>NZ_CP192031.1:0-5755000 GCF_050942455.1 Micromonospora sp. CA-263727 | reverse complement strand
AGCTGGTTCTCCCCGAAATGCATTTAGGTGCAGCGTCGTGTGTTTCTTGCCGGAGGTAGAGCACTGGATGGTCTAGGGGGCCTACAAGCTTACCGAAATCAGCCAAACTCCGAATGCCGGTAAGTGAGAGCGCGGCAGTGAGACTGCGGGGGATAAGCTTCGTAGTCGAGAGGGAAACAGCCCAGATCACCAGCTAAGGCCCCTAAGCGTGTGCTAAGTGGAAAAGGATGTGGGGTCGCATAGACAACCAGGAGGTTGGCTTAGAAGCAGCCATCCTTTAAAGAGTGCGTAATAGCTCACTGGTCAAGTGGTTCCGCGCCGACAATGTAGCGGGGCTCAAGTACACCGCCGAAGCTGTGGCACTCACACGTGTACTTCGCCGGGTTTCTTTGGGAATCTGGTGCAGGTGTGTGGGTGGGTAGGGGAGCGTCGTGCCGGGGGTGAAGCAGCCGAGTGATCGAGTTGTGGACGCGGCACGAGTGAGAATGCAGGCATGAGTAGCGAAAGAAGGGTGAGAAACCCTTCCGCCGGATGACCAAGGGTTCCAGGGCCAGGTTAATCCGCCCTGGGTGAGTCGGGACCTAAGGCGAGGCCGAGAGGCGTAGTCGATGGACAACGGGTTGATATTCCCGTACCCGCGAAGGAGCGTCCCTGATGAACTTCGTTGTGCTAACCATCCGAGCCTGGTGTGGTCTTCGGACCATGCTGGGGGAGCGTGGGAACCTGGCGGGTAGTAGTCAAGCGATGGGGTGACGCAGGAAGGTAGCTGAGCCCGGCCGGTGGTTGTGCCGGGGTAAGCGTGTAGGCCGTGCCATAGGCAAATCCGTGGCGCATGTAGGCTGAGACGTGATGCCGAGCCGATTCAGGTGAAGTCAGTGATCCTATGCTGCCGAGAAAAGCCTCTAGCGAGTTTCGAGCGGCCCGTACCCCAAACCGACACAGGTGGTCAGGTAGAGAATACCGAGGCGATCGGGCGAACTGTGGTTAAGGAACTCGGCAAATTGCCCCCGTAACTTAGGGAGAAGGGGGGCCGGAGACGTGAAGCCCCGTGCGGGTGGAGCGTTGTATGGCCGCAGAGAGCAGGGGGAAGCGACTGTTTACTAAAAACACAGGTCCATGCGAAGAAGTAATTCGATGTATATGGACTGACGCCTGCCCGGTGCTGGAACGTTAAGGGGACCTGTTAGCTCTTCGGGGCGAAGCGGAGAACTTAAGCGCCAGTAAACGGCGGTGGTAACTATAACCATCCTAAGGTAGCGAAATTCCTTGTCGGGTAAGTTCCGACCTGCACGAATGGCGTAACGACTTCCCCACTGTCTCAACCACAGGCCCGGCGAAATTGCAGTACGAGTAAAGATGCTCGTTACGCGCGGCAGGACGGAAAGACCCCGGGACCTTTACTATAGCTTGACATTGGTATCTGAGTTAGCTTGTGTAGGATAGGTGGGAGCCGGTGAAGCGCATACGCCAGTATGTGTGGAGGCAATCTTGAAATACCACTCTGGTTGATTCGGGTATCTAACTTCGGGCCGTTATCCGGTTCAGGGACAGTGTCTGGTGGGTAGTTTAACTGGGGCGGTTGCCTCCTAAAGGGTAACGGAGGCGCCCAAAGGTTCCCTCAGCCTGGTTGGCAATCAGGTGTTGAGTGCAAGTGCACAAGGGGGCTTGACTGTGAGACTGACGGGTCGAGCAGGGACGAAAGTCGGGACTAGTGATCCGGCACTTGCGTGTGGAAGCGGTGTCGCTCAACGGATAAAAGGTACCCCGGGGATAACAGGCTGATCTTCCCCAAGAGTCCATATCGACGGGATGGTTTGGCACCTCGATGTCGGCTCGTCGCATCCTGGGGCTGTAGCAGGTCCCAAGGGTTGGGCTGTTCGCCCATTAAAGCGGTACGCGAGCTGGGTTTAGAACGTCGTGAGACAGTTCGGTCCCTATCCGCCGTGCGCGTAGGATACTTGAGAAGGGCTGTCCCTAGTACGAGAGGACCGGGACGGACGAACCTCTGGTGTGCCAGTTGTCCCGCCAGGGGCACGGCTGGTTAGCTACGTTCGGAAGGGATAACCGCTGAAAGCATCTAAGCGGGAAGCTTGCTTCAAGATGAGGTATCCCACCCCACATTTGTGGGGGTAAGGCCCCCAGCTAGACGACTGGGTTGATAGGCCGGAGATGTAAGCCCGGTAACGGGTTCAGTTGACCGGTACTAATAGGCCGAGGACTTGCTCACGAAGGTTCTGCTCGCGTCCACTGTGTAACTCACGACAAACAAACATACACCCCGACAAGTGTGTTGGTGTTGGTGTTGTTTGATATGTTGATAAGGTTACGGCGGTCATGGCGGAGGGGAAACGCCCGGTCACATTCCGAACCCGGAAGCTAAGCCCTCCAGCGCCGATGGTACTGCACTCGGGAGGGTGTGGGAGAGTAGGACACCGCCGGACAATCTTTCGTTGAGGGCCACCCCCTGTAAGGGGGCGGCCCTCAACGCATTTCTGGAGGTGCCGGTGTAACGCCGGACCGGCCGCTCAGTTGCGGGTCTGGACGGTCTCGCGGATCTCGCGCAGCAGCGCGGCGGACTCGTCGACCGGACGGAACGGGAACATGGCCATCACCACGCTGCCGTGGTCGGCCCAGCCGCAGATCGCGAAGTCGCCGCCGTCGCCGCTGGTGCTGCCGCACTTCATCACGCCGCCCAGCCGCCCCGGCGGGACGTCGCGCAGGCCGGTCACCGCGCCCGTCTCGTCGGTCATCAGCCCGAAGAGGCTGTCCAGGTCGCGCTCCGGCTGCCACAGCAGCGTCGTACCGCCGAAGATCAGGACCGAGCGGCGGGCATCGGCCGGATCCTGGTAGACCGCGCCGAAGCTGCTGTCCAACCGGATGTCGGCCGCCAGGCCGCTGCGCAGGTAGTCGGCGGTGCTCACCGCCCGCTCGCTGTTGTCCTGGCGTAGCCCCGCCACCTGGCCGGGGGCGCTGATCTGCGCGTCCTTCTGCTGGACGATCCGCCAACCCCAACTGCCGAACGCGCCGACACCGGCCAGCGCGAGAACCGCCAGGAGCGTGACCACGACGCGCCGCCGGCGACCCGGGGCCGTGACCCGGTCGGTGTTCTCCTCCGGGCCGCGGTTGCTCAGCTCGATCGGCTCGTCGGTCAGTTCGACCGGCGGCGAGCCCTCGTCGAGTTGGCGGGCGGTGAGATGTGCGTCGGACATAGCCGACACCGTACGCGAACGACCGGTGGCGCACGTCGGGTCCGCCGAAGCGCTCCGTAGACTTTCAGGGTGACCGAGAGACTGGATGCCCGACGCCCCGACGCCCCGACCCTTGCCGGCCAGTACCAGCCCGGCGAGGTAGAGCAGCGGCGGTACGAGCAGTGGGTAGCCGACGGTCGGTTCCGGGCGTCGGCGGAGAGCGAGCGGCAGCCCTTCACCATCGTCATTCCGCCGCCGAACGTGACCGGCTCGCTGCACATGGGCCACGCGCTCGACCACACCGTGCAGGACGCGCTGGTGCGGCGTAGGCGGATGCAGGGCTTCGAGGCGCTCTGGCTGCCCGGCATGGACCACGCCGGCATCGCCACCCAGAACGTGGTCGAGCGGCAGCTCGCCGCGCAGGGCCTGTCCCGCCATGACCTGGGCCGGGAGAAGTTCGTCGAGCGGGTCTGGCAGTGGAAGGCCGAATCCGGCGGGGCGATCCTCGGCCAGATGCGCCGCCTCGGCGACTCGGTGGACTGGGACCGCGAGCGCTTCACCATGGACGAGGGCCTGTCGCGCGCCGTCCAGACCATGTTCAAGAAGCTGTACGACGACCGGCTGATCTACCGGGCGAACCGGATCATCAACTGGTGCCCGCGCTGCCTGACCGCCCTCTCCGACATCGAGGTGGAGCACACCGACGACGACGGCGAACTGGTCTCGATCCGCTACAGCGACGACGTGGTGGTGGCCACCACCCGGGCCGAGACGATGCTCGGCGACACCGCGGTGGCGGTGCACCCGGACGACGAGCGGTACCGGCACCTGATCGGCACCGAGGTCGAGCTGCCGCTGACCGGGCGGCGGATCCCGATCGTGGGTGACGCGCACGTCGACCCGGCGTTCGGCACCGGCATGGTGAAGGTGACCCCGGCGCACGACCCCAACGACTTCGAGATCGGGCAGCGGCACGACCTGCCCTCGCTGACCGTCATGGACGAGCGGGGCGTGATCACCGTGCCCGGCCCGTTCCAGGGGCTGGACCGGTTCGAGGCCCGCCCGGCCATCGTCGCCGCGTTGCGTGAGCAGGGGCGCGTCGTCGCGGAGAAGCGGCCGTACGTGCACGCCGTCGGTCACTGCTCCCGCTGCCGGACCACGGTCGAGCCCCGGCTGTCGTTGCAGTGGTTCGTGAACACCTCGCCACTGGCCAAGGCGGCCGGGGACGCGGTGCGCGACGGCCGGGTCCGGATCGAGCCGGCGGAGCTGGCCAAGCGCTACTTCGCCTGGGTCGACAACATGCACGACTGGTGCATCTCCCGGCAGCTCTGGTGGGGCCACCGGATCCCGGTCTGGTACGGCCCGCAGGGCGAGGTCGTCTGCGTCGGGCCCGATGAGCAGCCGCCGACCGGCGAGGGCTGGCACCAGGACGAGGACGTGCTGGACACCTGGTTCTCCAGCGGCCTGTGGCCGATCTCCACCCTCGGCTGGCCGGAGCAGACCCCGGATCTGGCCAAGTTCTATCCGACCAGCGTGCTGGTCACCGGGTACGACATCCTGTTCTTCTGGGTCGCCCGGATGATGATGTTCGGCCTGTACGCGATGGACGGCCGGCAGCCGTTCGACGTGATCGCCCTGCACGGCATGGTCCGCGACGAGCACGGCAAGAAGATGTCCAAGTCGTTCGGCAACGTGGTCGATCCGCTGGACTGGATCGACCGGTACGGGGCCGACGCCACCCGCTTCACCCTGGCCCGGGGCGCCAACCCCGGTGGCGACGTGCCGGTCAGCGAGGAGTGGTGCCAGGGCTCGCGGAACTTCTGCAACAAGCTCTGGAACGCCACCCGGTTCGCGCTGATCAATGGCGCGCACACCAACGGCCCGCTGCCGGCCGCTGGGCAGCTGTCGACCGTCGACCGGTGGGTTCTGTCCCGGCTGGCCCACGTCACCGCCGAGGTGGACGAGCAGTTCGAGGCGTACGAGTTCGCCAAGGTCTGCGACCTGCTGTACCACTTCGCCTGGGACGACGTCTGCGACTGGTACGTCGAGCTGAGCAAGCCGGTGCTGGCCGGCGGCGGTGGACCGGCCGCGGTCAGCCGCCGGGTCCTCGGTCACGTGCTGGACCAGCTGCTGCGGCTGCTGCACCCGGTGATCCCGTTCGTCACCGAGGAGCTCTGGACCGCGCTCACCGGCGGCGAGACGGTGGTGACCGCGGCCTGGCCGGCCGCCGACCGGGCGCTCGTCGACGACGCCGCCGAGGCGGAGGTGGCCACCCTGCAACGGGTCGTCACCGAGGTCCGCCGGTTCCGCTCCGACCAGGGACTGCGCCCGACCCAGCGGGTGGCCGCCCGGCTCGACGGGCTGGCCGGCGCCGGTGTCGCGGCGCACGAGACGCTGATCCGGTCCCTGGCCCGGCTCGATCCGGCCGGCGACGAGTTCCAGGCCAGCGCCACCCTGGCCATGCCGGGCGAGGTCAGCGTGGCGCTGGACACCCGGGGCTCGATCGACGTGGCGGCCGAACGGGCCCGGCTGGCCAAGGACCGCGCGGCGGCCGAGAAGGAGGCCGGGCAGGCCCGGGCGAAGCTGGACAACCCGGCGTTCGTCGGCAAGGCCCCCGAACCCGTCGTCGCCAAGATCCGTGAACGGCTGGCCGTCGCCGAGGCCGACCTGGCCCGCATCGACGCCGCCCTGGAGGCGCTTCCCTCGTGACCGACCGCACCGACCGCACCAGCACCGACCGCGCCGACCAGGCCCGCACCGACCGCACCGGACGCGACCGTGCCGACCGCACCGGACGCGACCGTGCCGACGACCGCTCGGGCACAGACCGGGGCAACCGGGCCGGGCACTCCGCCTTCGCCGAGGTGGAGGCCGAGCTGGCCGAGCGTGGGTTCACCCGGATGCTCTTCGAGCTGGATCGCATCTCGTCCCTGCTCGACCTGCTGGGCAGCCCGCAGCGGGCGTACCCGTCGATCCACCTGACCGGCACCAACGGCAAGACCTCCACGGCCCGGATGATCGACTCGCTGTTGCGGGCGTTCGGGCTGCACACCGGCCGGTACACCAGCCCGCATCTGGAGACCGTCCGGGAGCGGATCAGCCTGGACGGCGAGCCGGTGGACGAGGCCCGGTTCACCGCCGTCTACCAGGAGGTGAAGCCGCTGGCCGAGCTGGTGGACGACCGTTCGGCCGAGCCGCTGACCTACTTCGACATGACCACCGCGCTGGCGTTCGCCGCGTTCGCCGACGCCCCGGTCGACGTGGCCGTGGTCGAGGTGGGCCTGGGCGGGGCCGAGGACGCCACCAACGTGATCCAGGCCGGGGTGTGCGTCCTGACCCCGATCGGGCTGGACCACACCGAATGGCTCGGTGACACGCTGCACGACATCGCGGTCGCCAAGTCCGGCATCATCCACCCCGGGGCGACGGTCATCTGCGCCGCCCAGGAGGAGGAGGCCGCCCGGCCGATCCTGCAACGCTGCGCCGAGGTGGGCGCGACCATCGCCCGGGAGGGGGCCGAGTTCGGCGTGCTGCGCCGGGCGGTCGCGGTCGGCGGGCAGGTGCTCAGCCTGCAGGGCCTGGGCGGGGTGTACGAGGAGGTGTTCGTCCCGCTGCACGGTGCCCACCAGGCGCAGAACGCGGCGGTGGCGCTCGCCGCCGTCGAGGCGTTCCTCGGCGCCGGCGCCCGGCGGCAGCTCGACGTGGAGACGGTGCGGGAGGGCTTCGCCGCCGCCACCTCCCCCGGCCGGCTGGAGCGGGTCCGCAGCGCCCCGACGATCCTGCTGGACGGCGCGCACAACCCGCAGGGGATGGCGGCCACGGTCACCGCCCTGCAGGAGGAGTTCGCGTTCAGCAAGCTGGTCGCGGTGATGGGCGTACTGGCCGACAAGGACGCGGCCAGCCTGCTTGAGTTGCTGGAGCCGGTGGCGGACCAGCTGGTGGTGACCCGGAACAGCTCGCCCCGGGCGATGCCGGCCAAGGAGTTGGCGGCGCTGGCCGCCGAGGTGTTCGGGCCGGATCGGGTCGAGGTGGCCGAGGAGATACCGGACGCGATCGAGGCGGCGGTGGCGCTCGCCGAGGAGGACGTACCGGGCGAGCTGGCCGGCGTCGGCGTGCTCATCACCGGCTCGGTGGTGACCGTGGCCGACGCCCGCCGGCTGCTGAAGCGATGACCGCGCCGGACGGCGGTCACCGCCCGGAGGTCACCGGCCAACCCGGCGATGCTGGGCAGGCCGGCGGTGCTGGCCAAGCCGGCGACCTGGGTCAGCCCGGCGGTCCGCCGGGGCCGCGCCGGTCGGGGCTGCGTGACCCGCAGCGGGCGGTACGCGGCCTGGGCGCCGGCACCCTCGCCCTGGAGGCGCTGGTGCTGCTGTTGGCCATCCAGCCGATCAGGGTGGTGGGTGGTGATCTCGGCGGTGCGGCGATCGGCGTCGTGGTGGCGCTGGCCGTGGCCGCCGCCGTGCTGGCCGGCATGATGCGTCGGCCGTGGGCGTGGCACGCCGGCACCGTGCTCCAGGGGCTGCTGCTGCTCTCCGGGCTGCTGCACTGGTCGCTGTTCGCGCTGGGCGTCATGTTCGCGCTGGTCTGGGCGTACGCCTGGCACGTACGCCGGGTGATCCTGGGCTGAGCCGCCGGCTCACGCCTCGGCGCGCTCCCGCCACTGGGTCAGCGCGATGCCGTGACCGTCCGGGTCGCGGAAGGCCGCCGCCCACACCTCCAGCTTGGTGCCCCGGTTGACCACCCGGGGGGCGTAGGTGAACCGGACGCCCGAGTCGCGCAGCCGCTCGTAGGCCGACTGGATGTCGTCGACGTCGAGGTTGACGTGCACCAGGCGACGGCTGATCGGCTGCGCGCCGGTCACCTCCCGCAGCACCAGCCGGGTCGCCCCGGAGGAGAGCACGGCGTTGCCGGCGCCCCGGTCGACCTCGGTGAACCCGAGCCGGTCCCGGTAGAACTCCAGGGAGCGGGAGAGTTCGGTGACCAGCAGGGTGATGCCCACGCCGCTGATCGGCCCGGCCGGGTCGGCCGCCTCCGGGTCGAAACCGAAGATCGCCTCGTCCAACTCCCGGGCGCCGACCGCATCATCCCCGACGCTGGTCGGCCCGACCCGGGTTGCCGCAGCGGGCTTCGGGTCGTCCAGCGGCAGGTCTAGCGGGTCTAACGGGTCGAGCGGGTCCGTCGGAGCAGGCGGCGGGTCGGCGAGCCGGCCGGCCGACGAGCCGGCGAACTGCCCGGCGGGTGAGGGCTCCTCCTCGGCCGGTGGTGGCGTCGCGGCGAAGCGTTCCTCGGCGGGCGAGCGAGGCGCGGGCGTGGCCCGGCGGGGCAGCGGCTGGTCGCTGGCATGCTCCACCACCGTCCCCTCCAACACGACCGGCCCGCCCGGACGCTGGCGCACCCGCACCGTCTCCCGCTGCTCGACGGGCTCGGCTGGGTCGTCGTGGACCGGGTCACCCAGCGGGCGGATCGGGTCGCTCAGCGGGTCGCCCACCGGGTCGTGGAAGTCGTCCTCGGGTGCCCGGCCGGCCCACGGCGGGGCCTGCTGCCCGATGAGCACCTCGTCCGGGGGGACGTGGCTGGCGAACTCGGGCGGCAGGTCGGCGGTGCCGGCCTCGGCGTGGGTGGGCACCTCGTCCCAGAGCACCCGGACGTGTCGAGGGTCGTCCAACGCCACCCGGATCGGCAGGGACTGGCCCAGCGACGGCCACTTGGAGACCGGCACCCGCGGCTCGATGATCTTTTTCGACCGGGGCGGCAGACCGGGGGCGTCGATCACCAGTTGGAGTTCGCAGCGCCCGAAGGCGTACTGGGTCGGCGGCTCGGAGGCGCTGTGCACGTGCCCGGCGCCCACCACCCAGGTCCGGCCGCCGCCGCGCACGGTGGCCAGCGCGATCGCCAGCACCAGCAGGGCCACCCCGAGCGCCACGATGGCCCAGCTGGTCATGCCCAGGCCGAAGAGGATGACGAAGGTGGCCACGGTGCCGAGCACCGCCGCGATCAGTTTGCGTACTGGTGCGATGGGTCGGTTCCCGCCGTTCGCCACAGTGGACCTCCCGGGTGGTCAGGGCCAGGCTAGGCCGGATCGGAGGCCGGGGGAAGCACCGACCACCGCGCCGGCGCCGGGACCGGGTCGCTAGGCTGACCGTACCCAGCCCGACCGGTTTCCGCTCTGAGGAGGAACCCAGCGTGTCCAGCAGCAGCCCGGACGAGCGCTCGCTCGTACTGATCAAGCCCGACGCGGTTCGCCGCGGACTCGTCGGCGAGATCATCTCCCGGTTCGAGCGCAAGGGGCTGCGGATCGACGCGATGGTGTCCCGCACGATGGACGCCGCACTGGCCGACGAGCACTACGCCGAGCACGTGGACAAGGCGTTCTACCCGCCGCTGAAGGCTTTCATGACCGGTGGCCCGCTGGTCGCGCTGGTGCTCTCCGGCGACCAGGTCATCGAGGTGGTACGCGGCCTGATCGGGGCCACCGACGGGCGTCGCGCCGCCGCCGGCACCATCCGGGGCGACCTCTCCCTGTCCAACCGGGAGAACCTGGTGCACGCCTCCGACTCGACCGACAGCGCCAAGCGCGAGATCGCACTCTGGTTCCCCGAGCTGGGCTGACTGTCAGGGGAGCCGGCGGTCCGCGCAGGAGGATCGTCCGCCCCCGGGCCCGCCGTGCCGGGCGCGACGGCCAGGGGCCGTCGCCTATGACCGTCGCGCCTGCCCGCGTGGGCGGAACGGGCGGCCCCGGCCGAGCGCGTCGGCGTACCCCCAGGGGCCGCGGACGTCGAGCAGCTCGATCTGGCCGAGCTGCTCCGGCACCCCGGCGTCCACCGCCAGGTGGTTGCCGTACGGCTCCAGTCCGAGCAGGGCGCGTAGCAGCAGCAGGGGTGTTCCCGCCGACAGGGCGTACGGGCTGTCGGTGAGGCCGTGCGGTACCGGTACGTGGGTGGTGGCCCGCTCGTAGCCGGTCAGGTACGCCGGCAGCCGTCCCTGGAAGTAGCGGGACGCCTCCAGCATCGCGGTGGCGATGCGGGCGGCCTCCTCTCGGAAGCCGGCGCGACACAGGCCCCAGGCGATGATCGAGTTGTCCCAGGGCCAGACGGCGCCGGTGTGGTGGCCGAGCGGGCTGTACCGGCTCTCGGTGGCGGACATGGTGCGGATTCCCCAACCCGACCAGAGCCCCGGGCCGAACAGGTGCCGTACCACGTCGTCGGCCCGCTCGGGCAGCACCATGCCACTCCAGAGCAGGTGCCCGATGGTCGACGACAACCCGTCGACGGGCTGGCCGTCGGTGTCCAGGGCCACCGCGTAGTGACCCCGGCCGGGCAGCCAGAAGTCCCGGTCGAACCGCTGGCGCAGGCCGGCCGCCTCGCGCTCCAACTGGTCCGCCCACTCCGGGTCCTGCCAGAACGACCGGGCCATCCTGGCCGCACGGAGTTTCGCGTCGTAGGTGTATCCCTGCACCTCACAGTTTGCCTGCGGGAAGCCGGCGCTGCGGCCGTCGGCGTAGCAGGTCGAGTTCGCCGAACTGCGCCAACTGCCGCTCACCGGCGTGGAACGGGTGTGGTGACAGAGGGTCCAGACATAGCCGGTGCCGTCCGGGTCGGCGTACCCGTCGAGCCAGTCGATGGCCGCTCGGACCTGGAACTGGTACTGGTGGACCAGGTCCACGTCGCCGGTCCAACGTTCGTATTCGTCCAGCAGGATGACGAAGAGGGCCGTCGTGTCGACGGCGTTGAAGTTGGCCGACTCCGGGGTGTCGTTGAAGCCGGCCGAGTCGCCGTACCGGCACTCCTGGACGATCTTTCCGGGTTGCTCGCCGCGGAACGGATCCTCCCGGTTGCCCTGGGTCAGCGACAGGATACGCATGGTCCGGACCGCCCGGTCCGAGATGAACGGCAGCGCCTGGAAGCTGCTGATCAGGCTCTCCCGACTGAGTAGCGTCATCGACCAGGGCAGGCCGGTGGCGGGCAGGCCCTCCCGGTAGTTGAGCCCCGGGTAGTGCAGCGCGGCGAGGTCGTGCAGGCCCTGCCGGTACGCCTCTTCCAGGGGGCGGTGGTCGGCGCGTAGCCGGGGCGCCGGATCGGTCATGCTTGCGATGTCCTGGGCGAAGTACGCCCGGGAGCGTCCGGTCGAGCTGGTCAGCCGTTCCCGGAGATCCCGACGGCGCAGGTCACGGACGAGGGTGAGCACCCGCAGCCGGGTGGTCCAGACGCCCTGTGCGGCGATGGTGGGCGTGAAGGTCAGTCCCTCCGCGGTGATCTGTGCCGGCGTGCTGGCGGTGATCACCGTTTCCCGGTGCAAGGTGTGCCGCCGGTAGTGCAGGCGCAGCGTTCCCTCGTCGACGGCGGCGCTCACCGGACGGATCCGGCGGCAGCCCTCCCAGATCTCCGGCACCTCGACGAAGTCCGCGGCAACCTCCAGCCGGAGTGTGTGACGCATCGTCTCGGGCGCGTGGTTCAGCAGGGTGATCTCTTCCTCGAACTCGTGTCCCACCAGGCGGTGCCGCAGGATCGAGGTGGTGGCGTTGACGTAGTGGGTGGGCTGTCGGGGCACGAGCCCGTACTTTGCCTCCCAGGTGTGCACGCCGGTCTGGGAGAGCACGGAGAGCGACTCGCCGTCGATGGTCAGCCGCCAGGTCGACAGGAAACGGGTGTCGAAGAAGTAGAGCCCGAGCGGGGTCTCCCGGTCGGCCTGAACGTCCCCGTTGGACTCGCTGATCATGAACATGTTGCCGGCGAAAATGCGGCTGGCCGTTTGCAGTCCGGCAAAGCTGAGCGTGTTGTCCACGGTCGGCCAGTCCGGCGGTGTGCTGGCCCGGCTGTCGGCGTGGAGCGGCAGCAGGCGTTGGAACAGCAGCAGGAGAGCCAACTCGCCCTCGACCGAGACGACGCCCCGGAACAGCATGGCGACGACCTGGTCGCCCCCGGCGAGCAGGCGCTCGAACACCTCGGCCCGCATCTCGACGCGGCAGTCGGCACGCCCGCCGTCTCGCCGTGCCCGGGCTCGGCCGCCGCAGAGCCGGACGAACCAGGTGTCCGTCCCGCCACTGGCGGCGACGAAGTCGAAGCGGAGCAGCCCGGTGGGCGTGGCGGGCAGCCGGCCGACGGAGGAACTGGCCAGGCCGGTGAAGAACTCGTTGAGCCGTTCAGTCACCACTTCTCCCCGTCGTGTCGGGCGCGGCCGGCGCACGCGAAGCCGAACCGACACACGGTACGCCGCAGATGCCCAGGTGAGCGCTGTCTCTCAGGAAGCAGGGGTACGTTTCCCCCGGAGGTGGTGACAGTGACACAGATGACCAGTGGAGTTCGATACCACACCTACGGGCAGGGCGGACGCGGCACCTTTCTGCTGGTGCACGGTTGGTGCTGCGATCACACCTTCATGACGCCGCTGGCCCGGCATCTTGCCGCCCGGCGGGCCCGCGTGATCGCGGTGGACATGCCGGGCCACGGCCACAGCCCACCCCCGCCCGACGGGTACGGCGTCGAGCAGATGGCCGGCCATCTTCGTGCGCTGACCCGGGAACTCCGCCTGCGCCGGGTCACCGTCGTTGGGCACAGCCTGGGCGGTGTCTGGTCCCTGGCGGCGGCAGCCGCCGACCGGGACGTGTTCAGGGGGCTGGTCCTGCTCGACTCGGCCGTCGCCGGGCCGCCCGGCGCCGCCGACGCGATCGCGCAGGTGGCCGCCTCGCTGAGGAACGACACGTCGGGCGCGGTCCGGGAGCAGATCGTCCGTTCGTACTTCCGGCCCTACTCCGATCCGGCCCTGGTGGAACGGGTGGTCCGGGCGATGGCCCGGCCCTCGACCGAGGTGGCCTACGCCCCGATCGCCGGGTTGGCCGAGTACGTGGAGCGGGAGGGGGACGTGGCGGCACTGACCGCCTGGGCCCGGACGCTGCTCCTGATCGGCACCGACGCCCCGTTCGCCGACTACGCGCACCTCGCCCGGCTGGTTCCCGAGGCGCACATCGGCCAGACCGTCGGCTCCGGGCACTTCATGCAGTTCGAGGTGCCGGCGCAGGTGAACGCGATGGTCGACCGCTACCTGGAGATCACCGCCTGACCGCGGCCGGCGACCCCCGGCCGCAGGACGCAGGAAGCCCAGCCGGCGAGAGGGCGCGGGGAATGAGGTGTCGGGGGCGCGACGGCGGCGGGTATTGTGGGCGGGTACGGCGATGATCCGGCTATCACCGGTGAGCCTCCGGAAGAACGGCCGGGTGACCGGCTCAGTAGAACCGGACGGGTCCGGCCCGTCACAGCCGGCCGATGAGCGGGCGGTCGATCCTGACCGTCAAGCGGGGTGGTACCGCGGGCCCGGCCCGGGGCGCCGGTGACGGCGTACCGGAGGAGGCTCGTCCTCGCAGACCCACACGACAGTGAGCGTCAGCGAGGAGAGCGACCCCCGATGGCCTATCCGTTGCACGACCCGACCGCCGCCGGAGTCCCGGCGAGCCCGGACCTGCCCGCGGTCGAGCGCCGGGTGCTGGAGCACTGGACGGCCGACAAGACCTTCGAGGCGTCCGTCGAGGCCAGGCCGGCATCCCGCCGGCAACCGGAACCGACGGCCGGCACCGATGGCGGCGACGCGGGCGCCGCCGACAACGAGTACGTCTTCTACGACGGGCCGCCGTTCGCCAACGGTCTGCCGCACTACGGCCACCTCTTCACCGGGTACGTCAAGGACGTGGTGCCGCGCTACCAGACCATGCGCGGCCGGCGGGTGGAGCGGCGTTTCGGCTGGGACTGCCACGGCCTGCCCGCCGAGGTGGTGGCCGAGAAGCAGCTCGGCATCACCAGCAAGGCGGAGATCCTCGACCTCGGCGTGGGCCGGTTCAACGAGGCGTGCCGCGCCTCGGTGCTGGAGTTCACCCAGGACTGGGAGCGGTACGTCACCCGGCAGGCCCGCTGGGTCGACTTCGCCAACGACTACAAGACCCTCGACCTGGACTACATGGAGAGCGTCATGTGGGCCTTCAAGACCCTGCACGACAAGGGTCTGGTCTACGAGGGTTTCCGGGTGCTGGCGTACTGCTGGCGGTGTGAGACGCCGCTGTCGAACACCGAGACCCGGATGGACGACGTCTACCGGGACCGGCACGACCCGACCCTGTCGGTGTGGTTCGAGCTGACGCCGGACGACTCCGCGCCGGAGCTGGTCCGCGGTCCGGTGCAGCTCGGCGTCTGGACCACCACGCCGTGGACGCTGCCGTCGAACCTGGCGCTCGCCGTCGGCCCCGACATCGAGTACGCGGTGCTGGAGCGCGACGGCGTCCGGTTCGTCGTCGGCGCGGCCCGGCTCGGGGCGTACGCCAGGGAGCTGGAGGGGTACCAGCAGGTCGGCACGGTGCGCGGCGCGGAGCTGGTGGGGCGCCGGTACACGCCACTCTTCGACTTCCTGGTCGAGCAGGCCGGTGAGAACGCGTACCAGGTGCTCGGCGCGGAGTTCGTGACCACCGAGGACGGCACCGGGATCGTGCACCTGGCCCCGGCCTTCGGCGAGGACGACCAGAACGTCTGCAACGCGGCCGGCATCCCCACCATCGTCACCGTCGACGATCACACCCGGTTCACCGGGCTGGTCCCGCCGTACCAGGGTGAGCAGGTCTTCGACGTCAACAGGCCGGTGATCCGGGAGCTGAAGGAGCGGGGGGTGGTGCTCAAGCAGGACACCTACACCCACTCGTACCCGCACTGCTGGCGTTGCGACACCCCGCTGGTCTACAAGGCGGTGTCGTCGTGGTTCGTCGCGGTGACGAAGTTCAAGGACCGGATGGTCGAGCTGAACCAGCAGATCAACTGGACGCCGGGGCACATCAAGGACGGCTCGTTCGGCAAGTGGCTGGCCAACGCCCGGGACTGGTCGATCAGCCGGAACCGGTTCTGGGGTTCGCCCATCCCGGTGTGGCGCTCCGACGACCCGAACCACCCGCGGGTCGACGTGTACGGGTCGCTCGCCGAGATCGAGCGGGACTTCGGCGTACGCCTGACCGACCTGCACCGGCCGGCGGTGGACGAGCTGGTCCGCCCCAACCCGGACGACCCGACCGGCAGGTCGACGATGCGCCGGGTGCCGGAGGTGCTGGACTGCTGGTTCGAGTCCGGCTCGATGCCGTTCGCCCAGGTGCACTACCCGTTCGAGAACCGTGACTGGTTCGAGCACCACTACCCGGGTGACTTCATCGTCGAGTACATCGGGCAGACCCGCGGCTGGTTCTACACCATGCACGTGCTGGCCACCGCGCTCTTCGACCGGCCGGCGTTCCGCAACTGCCTCAGCCACGGCATCCTGCTCGGCTCCGACGGGCGCAAGATGTCCAAGAGCCTGCGCAACTACCCGGACGTGTACCACGTCTTCGACTCGTACGGCTCGGACGCGATGCGCTGGATGCTGATGTCCTCGCCGGTGCTGCGCGGCGGGGACATGGCGGTCACCGAGTCGGGCATCCGGGACGCCGTCCGGCAGGTGCTGCTGCCGCTCTGGAACGTCTGGTACTTCTTCTCGCTCTACGCCAACGCGGAGGGCTACCAGGCCAAGCGGAAGGCCGGCGCTGAGCGGGCCGGCGAGGGCGGGGCCGCCGCCGGCAACCTGCTCGACCGGTACCTGCTGGCGAAGACGAACGAGCTGGTCGAGACGGTCGGCGCGCAGATGGACGCGTACGACATCTCGGGGGCCTGCGCCACTGTCCGGTCCTACCTGGACGCGCTGACCAACTGGTACGTGCGCCGATCCCGGGACCGGTTCTGGAGCGGGGACACCGACGCGTTCGACACCCTCTGGACGGTGCTGGAGACGCTCTGCCGGGTGGTGGCGCCGCTGGCGCCGCTGACCGCGGAGGAGATCTGGCGCGGGCTGACCGGCGAGCGGTCGGTGCACCTGACCGACTGGCCGCAGGCGACGGAGTTCCCGGCCGACCACGACCTGGTCGCCGCGATGGACAACGTGCGCGCGGTCGCCTCGGCGGCGCTGTCGCTGCGCAAGGCCAAGGGGCTGCGGGTGCGGCTGCCGCTGTCCAGGCTGACCGTGGCCTCGCCGGTGGCCGAGCAACTGCGCCCCTTCGCCGACCTGGTCGCCGACGAGGTCAACGTGAAGGAGGTCGTCTTCACCGGCGAGGTGTCCGCGTACTGCCAGCAGGTGCTGACCGTGGTGCCCCGGGCGCTCGGGCCCCGGGTCGGCAAGCAGGTGCAGCAGGTGATCAAGGCGGTCAAGGCGGGGGAGTGGGAGCTTCGCGACGGCGCTCCGGTGGCCGCCGGGGTCACCCTCGCCGAGGGCGAGTACGAGCTGCGCCTGGTCGCGGCCGACGCCGAGCACTCCGCGCCGCTGCCCGGCGGCGAGGGGGTGGTGGTGCTGGACACCACGGTCACCCCCGAGCTGGCCGCCGAGGGGCTGGCCCGGGACGTCGTACGGGTGGTGCAGCAGGCCCGCCGGGACGCCGACCTGGACGTCTCCGACCGGATCGTGGTGTCGCTGTCGGCCTCCGCGGAGGTCCGGGCCGCGGTGTCCGGGTACGCCGACTTCGTGGCCCGGGAGGTGCTCGCCGACCGCGTCGACTTCGCCGAGGAGATCACCGGCTTCGCCGGCGAGGCCGGCGACGGCGAGCGCGTGACCGTCGCCGTCCACCGCGCCTGACCGCTGGTAAGGAGGGGCCCCTTGTTAACGCCTGGGGTAGTGCAGGGGCCCCTTCTTAACACCCATCACCCGGCCAGCGGACGTTCCCTACCTCGCGGATGATGGTGTGCGGCGGTCCGCTACCGTGACACCGCCCTTACCTCACTCGATCTGCCGGAGGACCAGTGCCGCTGCTCTACACCATCGGCAAGCTCACCGTGGGGCCCACGATGCGGCTGGCGTTCCGGCCGACCGTGGAGGGACTGGAGCACGTTCCGGAGACCGGCGGGGCGATCTTCGCCGGCAACCACCTCTCCGTGGCCGACGAGCTGTTCCTCGGCACGGTCGTGCCGCGGCACCTGGCCTTCTGGGCCAAGTCCGAATACTTCAAGGGGACGGGCGTCAAGGGGTGGTTCTCCAAGTTCGTGCTGACCGGCCTCGGCGCGATCCCGGTGGAGCGGGCCGGCGGCCGGGCCGCGCTCTCCGCGTTCGACGCCGCCATCCCGGCGCTCCAGGGCGGTGACCTGGTGGTGGTCTACCCGGAGGGCACCCGCTCGCCGGACGGGCGGCTCTACCGCGGGCGTACCGGGGCGGTCCGCCTCGCCATCTCGGCCGGCGTGCCGATCATTCCGGTCGGCATGATCGGCACCGAGAAGGTGCAGCCGATCGGCGCCCGGGTGCCGCGACCCTTCACCGGAAAGATCACCATCAGGTTCGGCAAGCCGCTGGACTTCACCGGCCGGCCCGACGACCGGCTCTCGCTGCGGCAGATGACCGACGAGATGATGGGCGAGATCCAGAAGCTCACCGGCCAGGAGTACGTCTCCCGCTATGCCCCGCCCCGGGCCCAGCCGCCGACCGCCGACGAACCCAAGGCCGGCTGATCCCCGGGGTCACGGCGGCGTGCCGCCCCGGTGGTCCTCCTGGGCGCGTACCTGGTCGACGTCGTGGAGCCGGTCGAGTTGGGCCATGGTGCGGGCCAGCCGGGCGTTGCCCGGGATCCGGTCCCGGTTGCGGGCCAGGAACGACCAGTAGCCGGCGGTGAAGGGGCAGGCCTTCTCGCCCAGCCGGGTCTTCGGGTCGTACCGGCAGCCGCCGCAGTAGTCGCTCATCCGGTTGATGTACGCGCCGCCGGCCACGTACGGCTTGGTGCTCATCCGCCCGAGGTCGGCGTACTGGCTCATGCCGACGACGTTGACGGTCATCACCCAGTCGTACCCATCGACGAAGCTGCGGTGGAAGAAGTCCACCATCTCGCTCGGCCGCCAGCCCCGTTGCAGGGCGTAGTTGCCCAGCACCATCAGCCGGGGGATGTGGTGCACCCAACCGTGCTCGCGCAGGTCGGACAGGACGCCCGACAGGCAGCGCGCCTGCACGGCCCCGGCGTCCAGGTCACGGAACCAGGCCGGCACCGACTGCCGGGCGGCCAGCGCGTTGCCGCGGCGGTAGCCGGGGTCGAAGTACCAGTACAGGTTCCAGATGAAGTCCCGCCAGCCGAGCACCTGCCGGATGAAACCCTCCACGCTGGGCAGCGGCGCGCCCTGCTTGCGGTACGCCTGCTCGGCGCCCCGGATCGCCGCCATCGGATCGAGCAGCCCGAGGTTGAACGAGGAGGAGAGCAGGCTGTGCGCCAGCCACGGGTCGTCCGCGAGCATCGCGTCCTCGTACGGGCCGAACCGGGGCAGCCGGTGCTTGAGGAAGTGCCGCAGCCGGGTCTGCGCCTCGCGGGTGGTGACCGGGAAGCGGCGCGGGCCGTCGCGCCCGACGAACCGGATGCCTTCCCGCTCCCAGCGGTCGAGGTCGGCCCGGACCTCGGCGTCGATGTCGTCCTCGCGGGGCGTCGGCGGGGGCGGTACGTCGAGCCGGTCGGTGCCCTTCGGCGGGGGCTGGCGGTTCTCGGTGTCGAAACTCCACCGCCCGCCGACCGGCTCGTCGCCGTCGACCAGCACCCGGTGGTGCTCCCGGGCGAACCGGTAGAACGCCTCCATGCGTAGCGCTCCCCGCCGGCTGTCCGCCCAGTCGGCGAAGTCGTCGAGACCGGTGACGAAGCCGCGCGGTGGCAACACGGTCACCCGGTCCAGCCCGCGGACGAGGTCCAGGGCCGCCCGGGAGGTCGGCTGGCAGACCTCCAGTGGCTCGCGTACCCGGCGCAGCGCCTGCCGGTAGGTCTCGGCGCGCAGCGAGATCGCCTGGTCACCCAGCTCGGCGGCGCGGTGGCGCAGCGCGGAGAGCACCAGGTGCGCCTTCTGCCGGTGGAACGCGCGACGCCGGAAGACCGCCTTCGATTCGATCAGCAGCACCGGTTGATGGCGGTCGTCGAGGAAGTGCGGCCCCAGTTGGTCAGCGAAGAGCCAACGCCGCGGCATGCCCCGATCGTCCCATATCGGGGGGTCGAGAGTGAGGAAGACTCACTTGGTGCTCACGATCTGCTCGCGTAGCGTGCCGAGCAGTCGGGCACTGTCGTCCACCGAAAGTCCGGTGAAGACCGCGCTGGTGATGCTGCCGTGGTCGACCGAGGTGCAGACCACCACCCCGACGCCGTCGGAGCGACCCACCGCGCACCGTTCGTGCCGGCCCCGGACGCGGCTCTCCACGACCTCTGGCTCGCCGAGGGCGTAGTCCGCGGTGAGCCGCTCGATCTCAGCGTCGGCGTCCGCCGAGGGGGTGAGCCGGAATCCGGTGCCGCCGAAGACGGTCACCCGCTTGCCGGCCTGGGTGGTGTAGATGCCGGCGAAGGTCTCCTCGGCGAGCCAGTGCGTCTGGCGCATCTGCGCCTCCAACTGCCGGGCGGTCTGCGTGCTGCGTGCGTCGTCGCGTAGTTGCAGGTCGGCCACCTGCGCCGGAAGCGCGGCGCGCACCGGGTACTGGCTGGCCATCGGCATGCCGTAGTAGGCCGGGCAGCCGCAGCAGCAGGCGAGGGTCAGCAGCAGCATCCAGGGCCAGCGGCGACGTTTGCGGACGGCGACCGGGACGTACCCCGGGGGCGCCTGCCAGCCGGGCGGCGGCGGGACCGGCCTGGCCTTCATCGCGCCCGGCCCGGACGCTGGTGCCGGGGGTTCGACCGGGGCGGGGGGCCGGCCGGCCGGCGAGATCGGTGGCGGGGCGGGTTGTACCGGCGGGTGGGCAGCCGGCGGTGGGTATCCCGGTGGCGGATATCCCGGTGGCGTCGGCGAGACCGCTGGCCGGTACGGCCCGGACGGTGCCGGCGGGGCAGGCGGTGCCGGCGGGGCAGGCGAACGGGGCCCCGGCTGGTGCGCCGGGGAGACCGGTGGGGCCGGCGACACCGGAGGCCCGGAGTACGGCCGGGTCGGCGGCGGGGTCGGGTAGGACAGGGTCGGCGGCAGGGCGGGGAAGTCTGCCGAAGGCAACTCCCATCCGCTGGTGTCGACACCGGCCCACGGGTCCACCGGGGTCTGGTGCTCCGGCTCGTGCGTCGACGCCGCGGGCGGCGGAGTGGGTTCGGCCGACTCGCCCCAGGCCGGTCGGCGCGGCGCGGCCGGCGGGACCGGGGCCGAGCCGCTCCAGCGGGGCGTCGGCGACTCGTCCGCGGTGGACTCGGGGAGCACGCGGGTGCCCTGCGGGCCGACCTCGGGGATGGGCGCGGGAGCAGGGCCGCGCGCATCGTCCGGCGTGCTCGAACCGGCGGCGGTTGGGCTGGCCTCTCCGGCGGCGGTCGGGGGACCTCGCCGTCGGCGGTCGGCCCGGCCTCGGCGGCGGCTTCGGTGGTGGTGGCCGGTTGGGGCGGCTGGGCGCTCGGCGCGGGCGGGTCGGCGGGCGGCTGGTGGGTGCCGCCGGGGCCTGTGCGGGGTCCGTCGACCGAGGGTACGGGCGTGGTCGCCTGCTCCTGGGTGACCGCCGGCTCCCCGTCCCGGGGTGAATCCGGGAGGCTCCCGTCGACCGGCCGGCCTGCTCCCGGCTGCGGTTCCGACATCGCGGCAATCTCCTCTCGCGCCGACCCGAGGCTAGTACCGCTGTGCCACCCGGGCCGAATCCGGTAAGTCGAGGTAAGGAGGGTCCCCTTCTTAACGCCTGGGGTAGAGCAGGGGCCCCTTGTTAACGCGGCAGCGTCGGCTAGGTGTGGCGCGGCGGTCGGTGGGTGGCGCGTACCCTTGGGCATCATGAGCGTGCCGTCCACCACACCGCGCCCGGTCGCGGCCAACTCCGTCTGGCCCGAGCTGGAGCCGCTGCTGCCCCAGGTGACCAAGCCCATCCAGTACGTCGGTGGTGAGCTGGGTGCGGTGGTCAAGGACTGGGACGCGGCGACCGTCCGGTGGGCGCTGATGTACCCGGACGCGTACGAGGTCGGTCTGCCCAACCAGGGCGTGCAGATCCTCTACGAGGTGCTCAACGAGCTGCCCGACGTGCTGGCCGAGCGGACGTACGCGGTCTGGCCGGACCTGGAGCGGTTGATGCGCGCCCACGGCGTGCCGCAGTTCACCGTCGACGCGCACCGCCCGGTCCGCGACTTCGACCTCTTCGGCGTGTCGTTCGCCACCGAGCTGGGCTACACCAACCTGCTCACCGCGATCGACCTGGCCGGCGTGCCGCTGCTGGCGGCCGACCGGGCCGACGCCGACCCGGTGATCGTGGCCGGCGGGCACGCCGCGTTCAACCCCGAGCCCATCGCCGACTTCGTGGACGCCGCCGTGCTCGGCGACGGCGAGGAGGCGGTACTGGAGATCACCGCGATCGTCCGGGAGTGGAAGGTCGAGGGCTGCCCCGGCGGCCGGGACGAGTTGCTGCTGCGGCTGGCCCGGACCGAGAGCGTCTACGTGCCGCGCTTCTACGACGTGGACTACCTGCCCGACGGCCGGATCCAGCGGGTCGTGCCGAACCGGGCGGACGTGCCGTTCCGGGTGCACAAGCGCACGACGATGGACCTGGACGCCTGGCCCTACCCGAAGAAGCCGCTCGTCCCGCTGGCCGAGACGGTGCACGAGCGGTACGCGGTGGAGATCTTCCGGGGCTGCACCCGGGGCTGCCGGTTCTGCCAGGCGGGCATGATCACCCGCCCGGTGCGCGAGCGGTCCATCACCACCGTGGGGCAGATGGTGCAGCAGGGGCTGGAGTTCTCCGGCTTCCACGAGGTGGGCCTGTTGTCGCTGTCGTCGGCCGACCACTCCGAGATCGGCGACATGTGCTCCGGCCTCGCCGAGCAGTACCAGGGCACCAACGTCTCGCTCTCGCTGCCCTCCACCCGGGTGGACGCGTTCAACATCGACCTGGCCCAGGAACTGTCCCGCAACGGCCGGCGGACCGGTTTGACCTTCGCCCCGGAGGGCGGGTCGGAGCGGATCCGCAAGGTGATCAACAAGATGGTGTCGAAGGACGACCTCATCCGTACCGTGGTCACCGCGTACACCAACGGCTGGCGGCAGGTGAAGCTCTACTTCATGTGCGGCCTGCCCACCGAGACGGACGACGACGTCCTGGAGATCGCCGCCATGGCGCACGAGGTGATCAAGGCCGGCCGGGCTGCCACCGGCTCCAAGGACATCCGCTGCACCGTCTCCATCGGCGGGTTCGTGCCGAAGCCGCACACCCCGTTCCAGTGGGCGGCGATGGACCGTCCGGAGGTCATCGACCACCGGCTCAAGCTGCTCAAGCAGGCGATCAACGCGGACCGTTCGCTGGGCCGGGCGATCGGCTACCGCTATCACGACGGCGAGCCCTCGCTGATCGAGGGCCTGCTGTCCCGCGGTGACCGCCGGGTCGGCGCGGTGATCCGCCGGGTCTGGGAGAACGGCGGCCGGTTCGACGGCTGGAGCGAACACTTCTCGTACCAGCGTTGGGTGGACGCCGCCACCGAGGTGCTGCCCGCCTTCGGGGTGGACCTCGACTGGTACACCACCCGGGAGCGCGACGAGCTGGAGGTCCTGCCCTGGGACCACCTGGACTCGGGCCTGGACAAGGACTGGCTCTGGCAGGACTGGCAGGACGCGCTCAGCGAGTACGAGCAGGACGACTGCCGGTGGACGCCGTGCTTCGACTGCGGCGTCTGCCCGGCCATGGACACCGAGATCCAGATCGGCCCGACCGGCAAGAAGCTGCTCCCGCTGACCCCGGTCAACACTCTGAAGCTGCCCACCGGCGCCCAGCAGTGATCCCGGCGCCGTTGATGGGGTCCGACATCGAGGAGCAGGACGATCAGTAAGAAACCTCAGCCCGAAGGCGGACAGGCGCCGGTCGTCCAGCGCGTCCGGATCCGGTACGCCAAGCGTGGCCCGTTGCGGTTCACCTCGCACCGGGACTTCGCCCGGGCGTTCGAGCGGGCCCTGCGCCGCGCCGCCGTACCGGTGGCGTTCTCGCAGGGCTTCACCCCACACCCCAAGATTTCGTACGCGAGCGCGGCGCCGACCGGGGTGGCCAGCGAGGCGGAGTACCTGGAGATCGGCCTGCGCGAG
Source organism: Micromonospora sp. CA-263727 (assembly GCF_050942455.1). NCBI lineage: Bacteria > Bacillati > Actinomycetota > Actinomycetes > Micromonosporales > Micromonosporaceae > Micromonospora > Micromonospora sp. CA-263727. The sequence continues at coordinate 5,731,809 of NZ_CP192031.1, read as the reverse complement.
CCGGTCGACCCGGCCGCGCTGCGCAGCGCGCTGGACGCGGCGCTCTCGCCCGGTCTCGACGTGCTCGACGCCGTGGTGGCCACCGGCGCCGGCCTGGCCGACCGGATCGAGGCGTCCCACTGGCGGATCGAGCTGCCGGAGGTGGATTCCGAACTCCTGGCGAAGGCCGTGGCCGCCTTCACCGCCGCCGAGGAGGTGCTGGTCGAGCGGATGACCAAGCAGGGGCGGCGGACCTTCGACGCCCGCGCCGCGGTCATCACCATCGATGTGATCGCCTCGCCGGCGACGCCTTCCGGGGCGCCGGCCGTACCGTGTGCGATACTCGAACTGGTCGTGCGGCAGGTCACCCCGTCCGTACGACCCGATGACGTCCTTTCCGGCCTCCGCGTGGTGGCCGGCCTGGAGCCGCCGGTAGCCCCGAAGGTGATCCGGCTGGCTCAGGGCACGCTGACCACGCAGGGCGCGATCGTGGATCCGCTGGACGCGGACCGCGACGGGGCAACCATCGGCGGGCGCTGACCGACGGTCGGCGCTCTGGCAGGCAGACTTCGCCGGTCGCGCACGCCCGTGCGCCCGGGGAAACACCTTTGCGGCAACCCTGCGTGGCAGCGCTCACCCGCGCCCGGGGAAGCCAGAACTGGAGAACGTCCATGCTCGAGAACGAGCCCGAGGGCGGCGAACGGACCGGCGCGAACCCGGCCGCCGAGACCGCCGAGAACAGCACCGCCGGCATGGCGAGTGGGGCAACCGGCGCCGCGGCGCCGCAGGACGCGACCGGCGGCACGCCGGACGCCGCCGCGCCGGAGGAGTCCGTCGTCGCGCCCGGGGAGGCCACCGGCACCGTGAGTGGCACCGCCGACCTGGCCGGCGCGTCGACCGGCGAGGCCCCGCCGAAGCGGCGAGCCACCCGACGCCGGGCCGGCCCGGTGAGCCAGCCGGAGCAGACCGACGCCCCGGTGGAGGCATCCAGCGTCCCGGTCGCGGGCAGCGGCGAGGCGCCCCAGGCCGAGGTCTTCGCCCCGGTCTCCGGCGACCTCGACGTCGCACCGAAGACCACCCGCCGGCGTCGCAAGGCCACCACCGCGCAGAAGGCGGTCGAGGAGCCGTTGACCGCGGCCGAGGTCGAGGCCGCCGCCGGTGACGTCGTACCGCCGGTCAAGGTGACCCGTACCCGCCGGAAGAAGGCCGCCCCCGAGGCGGTGGCCGAACCGACCCAGGAGCCTGCGGTCGAGGAACCGGCGGCCAGCATCGACTCCGGCGCTGCCGTCCCACCGACCGAGAGCGCCGTCCCGTCCGGGGGGGTGCCCGCCGAGAGCGGTGCGGGTGAGCAGCCCGCGGCCCCGCCCGCCGAGGAGACGGCCGCGGAGCCCGCATCGGAGCCCCGGTCCCGCCGGCGGCGGGCCGCGCTCACCGCGCCGACGGTGCTGTTCATGGCCCCGGAGGAGGTCACGGCCGCGCGTTCCGCCGCCGCGGCGCCGGTCGCCGCGGAGGAGGCCGCCGAGGAGCCGGCCGAGCCGGCCCGGCGACGCCGGCGGGGCCGCCGCGAGGCCGAGCCCGTGGTGGAGGTCGAGGTCGAGGAGGAACCCGCCGCGGAGGCCGAGGAGGCCGCCGAGGAGGAGGAAGACGAGGAGACCGCCGCCGGGCGGCGACGCCGCCGGCGTGGTCGCCGGGGCCGGGGCCGCGGCAAGGGCGGCGCCGATGACGTCGACGACGTCGAGGAGAGCGAGGCCGACGAGGCCGTCCAGGCTGAGGCGGACGAGGCTGAGGCGGACGAAGCCGGCGAGGATTCCGAGGGCGGCGAGGAGGGCGACGGGATGACCCGTCGGCGCCGTCGCCGTCGCCGCCGGGGCGCCGGCGACACCGAGGGCGCCGCCGACGACGGCGTGCCCACGGTGGTGAAGATCAGGGAGCCGCGCCGGACGGTCGACGAGGTACAGGGCGTCTCCGGATCGACCCGGCTGGAGGCCAAGCGGCAGCGCCGCCGGGACGGCCGCGAGCAGCGCCGGACCCGCCCGCCGATCCTCAGCGAGTCCGAGTTCCTGGCCCGCCGGGAGGCGGTCGACCGGGTGATGGCGGTACGCCAGCGCGGTGACCGTACCCAGATCGCCGTGCTGGAGGACGGCGTCCTGGTCGAGCACTACGTCACCCGCAACTCCGCCGGCACCATGGCCGGCAACGTCTACCTCGGCAAGGTGCAGAACGTGCTGCCCAGCATGGAGGCGGCGTTCGTGGACATCGGCCGGGGCCGCAACGCGGTCCTGTACGCCGGCGAGGTGAACTGGGACACCACCGGTCTGGAGGGGCGGGCCCGCTCGATCGAGCAGGCGCTCAAGTCCGGCGACTCGGTGCTGGTGCAGGTCACCAAGGATCCGATCGGGCACAAGGGCGCCCGGTTGACCAGTCACATCGCGCTCTCCGGCCGGCACCTGGTCTACGTGCCGGGCGGCAACGCCTCCGGGATCAGCCGCAAGCTGCCGGACACCGAGCGCAAGCGGCTGCGCGACGTGCTGAAGAAGCTCGTTCCGGACGGCGCGGGGGTGATCGTACGGACCGCGGCCGAGGGAGCCAGCGAGGACGAGCTGGCCCGGGACGTCAAGCGGCTCCAGGCGCAGTGGGAGGACATCCAGGCCAAGGCCGCCGAGGGCGGTGCGCCGGTGCTGCTCTACGAGGAGCCGGATCTGGTCATCCGGGTGGTCCGTGACCTGTTCAACGAGGACTTCCGCGAGCTGGTGATCGAGGGCGACGGGGCGTACGACCTGGTCGAGTCGTACCTGTCGCACGTCTCGCCGGACCTCGTCGCGCGGCTGCGCCGGCACGTCGGCACCACGGACGTCTTCGCCGACTGCCGCATCGACGAGCAGATCCTCAAGGGGCTCGACCGCAAGGTCTTCCTGCCCTCCGGCGGTCACCTGGTGATCGACCGGACCGAGGCGATGACCGTGGTCGACGTCAACACCGGCAAGTACACCGGTGCCGGCGGCAACCTGGAGGAGACGGTCACCCGCAACAACCTGGAGGCGGCCGAGGAGATCGTCCGCCAGCTGCGACTGCGGGACATCGGCGGCATCGTGGTGATCGACTTCATCGACATGGTGCTGGAGTCGAACCGGGAGCTGGTGCTGCGTCGGCTGACCGAGTGCCTGGGCCGGGACCGCACCAAGCACCAGGTCACCGAGATCACGTCGCTGGGCCTGGTGCAGATGACCCGTAAGCGGATCGGCGCGGGGCTGCTGGAGGCGTTCAGCGAGACCTGTGACTGCTGCAAGGGCCGTGGCCTGATCATCCACACCGAGCCGGTGCCGGAGAAGCCGCGCGCGGGCACCGGGGACAAGGTCAAGGCGGTCGCCGGGGCGGCTGCCCCGGCGACCGAGCCGGCGGGCGGCTCGTCCCGGCGTCGAGCCCGCAAGAGCGCCCCGGCCGAGCGGACCGTGGTGGAGGTCACCGAGACCGACAACACGAGCACCGTCGACGCCGACTTCCACGACACCATGGGCTACGACCTGTCCCGCTACGAGACGGAGACCCCGGCCGCGCCGGCCGTCGCGGAGAGCCAGCAGGGCGAGTCCGCCCGGCTGGCCGCGCCGGACGACCCGGACGCGCTGGCCGAGGGGGACGACGAGGAGAGCGCCGAGGGCGGTACCGGCCGCCGTCGCTCCCGCCGCGGTGGCGCGCGTCGCCGTACCCGACCGTGACCGGCTGACCGGCCGACCTTCCGTGGGGCCCCTCCCGGCGGTGCTCTCCGCCCGCCGGGAGGGGCTCTCCCGTGCCGGCACCGACTTGTTAACCGGGGGCCCCGCCTCTACACCAGGCGTTAAGAAGGGTCCCTTCCTTCACCCCCGGTTTGGGGTGGGGGGTGGGGATGGCGTACGCTGGCCTGCGGTGCACTTTGGTGTGCCGAGTTCCTGCGTGCCCGCGCCGCCGTGCCTCTGCTACCCGGCGAGCCGCCGCGGGAACTACCACCAGCAGCCTCAACGACAGGGAGTCCGCCTCCGATGTACGCGATCGTCAAGACCGGCGGCAAGCAGTACAAGGTCGCCGAAGGCGACGTGATCGAGGTCGAGAAGCTCGTCGGTGCCCCCGGCGACGCGGTGAAGCTCGCCGCGGTGCTCCTCGTCGACGGTGACGACCTGGTGACCGATGCGGCGAAGCTCGCTCAGGTCGAGGTGTCCGGCGAGATCGCCGCGCACACCAAGGGCCCGAAGATCCGGATCCACAAGTTCAAGAACAAGACCGGCTACCACAAGCGCCAGGGTCACCGCCAGCCGTTGACCCAGGTCAAGGTGACCGGCATCTCCAGCGGGAAGTAGGTCGTCCTCAGATGGCTCACAAAAAGGGTGCGTCCAGCTCGCGCAACGGCCGTGACTCCGCGGCCCAGCGGCTCGGCGTGAAGCGCTTCGGTGGTCAGGTCGTCAGCGCGGGCGAGATCATCGTCCGGCAGCGCGGCACCAAGTTCCACCCCGGTGACCTGGTCGGCCGTGGCGGCGACGACACGCTCTTCGCGCTGGCCCACGGTGCGGTCCAGTTCGGCACCAAGCGCGGTCGCAAGACCGTCAGCATCGTGCCGCAGCAGTAGTTCTCCGGCGTAAGCGGGCCGCGGACCTGATGTCCCGGCCCGCTTCGCTTTTTCTCGCGCGGGGCCCGACCCCGCTGGAAGGATTGCGGCGTGACGACGTTCGTTGACCGGGTCGTCCTGCACCTGCAGGCTGGCGACGGCGGGCACGGCTGTGTCTCGATCCACCGGGAGAAGTTCAAGCCGTTCGGCGGCCCCGACGGGGGCAACGGTGGGCACGGCGGCAGCGTCTCCCTGGTGGTCGACCCGCAGGTGCACACGCTGCTCGACTTCCACTTCCGCCCGCATGTCAAGGCACCGAGCGGCCGGGGTGGCGCGGGTTCCAACCGGGACGGCGCCAACGGCGGGGATCTGGTGCTGAAGGTGCCCGACGGCACGGTCGTGCAGACCTCGGACGGCACCGTGCTGGCCGACCTGGTCGGCGCCGGCACCACCTTCGAGGCGGCCCGGGGTGGGCGCGGTGGCCGGGGCAACGCCTCGCTGGCCAACGCCCGCCGCAAGGCACCCGGCTTCGCCGAACTCGGCGAGCCGGGCGAGCAGCTGGACGTGGTGCTGGAGCTCAAGAGCGTCGCCGACATCGGCCTGGTGGGCTTCCCGTCGGCCGGCAAGTCGTCGCTGATCTCGGTGATCTCGGCGGCCAAGCCGAAGATCGCCGACTACCCCTTCACCACGCTGGTGCCGAACCTCGGCGTGGTCCGGGTCGACAACCACACCTTCACGGTCGCCGACGTGCCCGGCCTGATCCCGGGCGCGGCCACCGGCAAGGGGCTGGGGTTGGAGTTCCTCCGACACGTCGAGCGCTGCGCCGTGCTGGTGCACGTGATCGACACCGCCACCCTGGAGCCAGGTCGGGACCCGCTGGCCGACATCGACACCATCGAGGCGGAGTTGACCGCGTACGGCGGGCTGGCCGACCGGCCCCGGCTGGTCGCGCTGAACAAGGTCGACGTGCCCGACGGCCGGGACCTCGCCGAGATCGTCCGCCCCGACCTGGAGGCGCGTGGCCTGCGGGTCTTCGAGGTGTCGGCGGCCACCCGGGAGGGGCTCAAGGAGTTCACCTACGCGATGGCCGAGCTGGTGGAGCAGTCGCGGTCCGCGGCGCCGCCGGCCGAGCCGACCCGGATCGTCATCCGGCCGAAGGCGGTCGACGACGCGGGCTTCACCATCGTCGCGGAAGGCGATGGCTCGTACACGGTGCGCGGTGGTCGCCCGGAGCGGTGGGTGCGCCAGACGAACTTCGACAACGACGAGGCGGTCGGCTACCTCGCCGACCGGCTGGCCCGGCTGGGCGTCGAGGAACAGTTGGCGAAGGCGGGTGCCCAGCCGGGCGACCTGGTGCGCATCGCCGAGCGGGAGTTCGACTGGCAGCCGACCCTCTACGCCGGTGTCGAATTCGTGCCCGGCGCCCGGGGCCGCGACGTCCGGCTGGAGGAGCAGACGACCCGGGCCAGCGCGGCCGAACGGTTGGCGGCCCGCAAGGCCCGCCGGCAGCGGCCGGAGGACGAGGTCGAGCCGTCGCCGGATCCCGACGGGGATGACGCCGGCTAGCCGTGTGCGGTCCGAAATCGGGACGACTGCCGGAAACCTCCGCGAAATCCCATGGGCATAGCGTGGCGTGATGTTGATCGAGTCCCGCCCCGCCACGGATCCGGAGGTCGCCGCGCTGGTCACGGCCGAGCAGCGCGAACTCGGCGCGACCGGCGCGCCGCGGGAGGACCTCCAGTACCTGGCGGTGGTGGTCGCTGGCCGGGCGGTGGCCTGCGGTGGGCTCCGGGACCTGGCCGACGGTGTCGGCGAGCTGTCGGGGATGTACGTCCGACCGGCGTTCCGGGGCCGGGGGATCGGCCGGCAGTTGCTGGCCGCGCTGGAGGAACTGGCATTCCGGCAGGGGCACTCGCTGCTCTGCCTGGAGACCGGGACGTACCAGGCGGTGGCCATCTCGCTCTATCGGTCCGGCGGGTACGAGCCGGTGCCGGCCTACCGCGAGCAGACGGGCGGGCCGAACCGGGTCTGCCTCGCCAAGCGACTGCCGGTCGCCGCCTGAGGCGTCAGGGTCGATCGATCGGGTTGTCCAGCCGGCCACCCGTGCCGGCCCGCCGGGACAGCAGCAGGCCGAGGGCCAGCATGCCGATGCCGAGAAACAGGTGTAGCCAGTTGTCGGCGTTGTTCACCGGGATCCAGTTGGCCGAGCCCTTGTTCACCACGGCCAGCCCGTAGATCCAGAGGACGAGGTACACCACGCCCCCGCCGATCAGGAAGAGCCGGGCGCCGGCCAGGGTGCGGGCCAGCGCCAGGCCGACCACGCCGAAGGCGAGGTGCACCAGGTTGTGCAGGACCGAGACCTGGAACAGCCCGAGCAGCTTGGCCCCGGAGTGGTGCCCGGCGAAGCTCAGGTCGGAGTAGTCGGTGGTGATGCCCGGGATGAACCCGAGCACCCCGATCAGGAGGAAGATCACCGCCAGGATCATGGCGGCGAGTTGGGCCGGGGGCCTGCGCCCCGCCGCCCTACCGCGAACGTTGTGCGCCATCGTGGTTCCCTCCGTGGGGCGGCGGCCGTCCGAGCGCGCCGGGTTCGACCTGATCCCGACGATTCCTCATCCTGACGGGGGCGGGGACGACTCCGCAGAGAAATGCCGGACCGGGCCGGCCCGCCGCTGATCACCCGGCCCGCCGGCAGGTCGGTGGTCAGCCGGTCCGCCGGCGGGCATCGGTGGTCAGCCGATCCGGCGGACGGCGGTGACGACGAATCCGCTGGCCGGCAGCGCCGGCATCCGGCGCAGGTCGATCGCGAGGTCCTGCGGCGGCACGTCGTACCGGAGCGCCCCGGTCAACAGGGTCACCGCCCGTTTCAGCAGCTCGATGGCGACCCACTCGCCGGCGCAGCGGTGCCCGCCGAGGTGTCCACCGCCGCCCTGCGGTACCAGCGTGAACGGGTCGCCCCGCCAGCCGGCGAAGCGTTCCGGCCGGAACTGCTCCGGCTCCGGCCAGAGCGCCGGGTGATGATCGGTGCCGTAGAGGTCCAGCAGCACCCGGCGACCCTGCGGGAAGTGGTAGCCCTGCCAGTCGAAGGAGCGCCGGACCCGGGCGGCGGCCACCGGGAAGAACGGGTAGTAGCGGCGGACCTCCTGGACGAACTGCTCGGTTGCGTCGTCGTCGTCGCGTACCCGCTGCCGCCAGGCGGGGTGGTCGTGCAGGGCCAGCGCGGCGAAGACCACGAAGCCGGCCACGGCGACGGTCGGGCGCAGCACGTTGAGCAGTTCGACCGCGGCGACCCGGCGGGGCAGCGGCCGGCCCTGACCGTCGCGGTGCTCGGCGACCACCCGCAGGGCGCCGCCCTCCGGCGCGGGCAGCGTGCCGGCGCGTACCCGCTCGACGAGGTCGCCGGCCCAGCGCTCGCCGCGCAGCCGGCCCACCCGGCCGCGCCAGTGCCGCGGCCCGACCGACACGGCACTGTTGATCATGGCCTGTAGGTGCTCGGTGCGCCGGTCCACCTCGCCGGCGGCCAGCGGCACCCCGGCCCAGGCGCAGACCGCCTCGGTCAGCATCGAGGCGACCTCGGTGTGCAGCGTCACCGGCCCGGCCAACTCCCAGGCGGGGATCCGGGCCCGCCACTCGTCGGCGAAGAGCTGCCCGAGCTGCCGGACCGCGGTCGGGGTCATCAGCGACATGAACATCGCCTTGCGGTGGTGGTGGGCGGCGCCGTCGAGGCCCTGCACGCCGCCCCGACCGGTCAGCGTCCGTTGGCCCCGGACCGGCATGGCGCCCTCGCGGACGAACCGGTCGGCGTCGTAGAACAGCTCGGCGGCCGGCCGGCCGCGCAGGCAGATGGTCGGCTCCAGCAGCAGCCGGGTCTGGAAGATGTCGCTGCCGTACCGCTCGCACCGCTCGCCGATGAACCGGTAGCCGGCCCGCAGGAAGGCCACGGTGCTGTCCGGGCTGCGGTCGGTCGGAATGGTCGCCATGGGATCCCCTGCCACCGGGCACGGCCGTCGCCGACCGGCTCCCTGTCCCTTGCCGGTTGGCTTCTACCCAGGTCAGGGCCGGTGGAACCCGGTCCGGCCCGGGAGGCGGGCGCTGGCTGGCCAGGATGATCCGGGTGTGCCGGCTGGCCCCTCCCAAAAGCGCGTGAAGCTGGTTTGCTCAGTTCCGGCGGCGCCGCTCGTCGCTTCACCGTGCATCTCGGCTTCACCGCCCGCGATCTCGGGGTGGCCCGCGAGGTGGCGGTCGGCTACGCCGAGGCACTGAGCCTCCTGCGGCCCGAGTTGGCGCTCGGTGCCTCCGCGCTCTCGCCAGCCGAGGCGTGGCAGCGGGCGGAGCGGTTGTTCTGCGGTGCGCTCGGGCCGGACGGTGAACGCTGCGTCGATGTCGCCGAGCATCTCGGCTTCCATCACGCACCCGGCCCCGGTGGTCTCGGCTGGGGCGACGGTGACGGTGGTCGCGGTTAGCGCGGTCTCCGGGAGGCAGCGCGCCGGTGGGCGAGGACGCCTTTCATTCCACGCCGTGGGCTCCCCTTGCCCAAGCCCCACTAAAGCTGTAGGAAAAGTAGGTCATTGCGATCGGGAGAGACCGTGACCGCTGTTCCTGTTGTGCCGGCCGTGGGTGTCGAGACCGGTCCGCCACCGCCGCCGACCCGCGACGTCGCCCGGTCGGCGCGGAGCAGGCGGCTGCGACGCATCGCACTGCGTGCTGTCGCCCTTGCGGTCCTGCTGGCTCTCTGGCAGGCCCTCGCGGTGGTGACGGACAATCCGACGTTCATCCCTGCGCCGGCCGCGGTGTGGGACCGCCTGGTGCAGACCTCCACGACCCACGACGGCATCCGGGGCTACAGCGGAAGCCTGCTGATCGAGCACCTCGGGGTGAGCCTGCGCCGCATCCTCATCGGATCGCTGATCGGGGTGGCGGCCGGGCTGGTTCTCGGAGTGGTGATGGGCACCGTCCCGTGGGTGCGTGTCGCGGCCGAGCCGCTGGTGACCTTCGTGCGCGCACTGCCACCTCTGGCGTACTTCAGCCTGCTCATCATCTGGTTCGGCATCGACGAGACCCCGAAGCTGTGGCTGCTGTCGATCGCCGCTCTGCCGCCGGTCGCGGTCGCCACCGCGTCGGCCGTCAACGCCGCACCCGCCACGCTGGTCGAGGCGGCCCGGGCGCTGGGTGGCGGTCGCTGGGAGGTCATCCGCGACGTGGTGCTGCCGCACGCGCTGCCGGAGATCTTCACCGGCGTCCGGCTCGCCGTCGGCATCGCGTATTCGTCGGTGGTCGCCGCCGAGACCATCAACGGCGTGCCGGGCATCGGCGGCATGGTCCGCGACGCGCAGCGGTACTCGCAGACCGACGTGGTGGTGCTCGGCCTCTTCGCCATCGGACTCTCCGGCCTGCTCATCGACGCGTTACTCCGCGGCGCGGAGGACCGGCTCGTTCCCTGGCGCGGTCAAGGCTGACCGCGCCGCCCACCTTGCCCCAAGAATGGACATGCCGTGCAGCGAACGATCATCCGCATCCTCGGCGCCGCCGCCGTGCTCCTCGCCACCGTCTCGCTCGGCGCGTGCGGCGACGGTGCCGCCAGCAACGGCGGTGACCCGCAGAGCAGGACCATCCGGCTCGCCTACCAGGCGTTCCCGAGCGGCGACCTGATCGTGAAGAACCAGCGGCTGCTGGAGAACGCGCTACCGGACTACAAGATCACTTGGACCAAGTTCGACTCCGGCGCGAGCATCAACACCGCCTTCGCGGCCGGCAGCGTGGACATCGCCGCGATCGGCTCCAGCCCGGTCGCCCGCGGGCTGTCGGCACCGTTGAACCTGCCCTACAAGGTGGCCTTCGTCCTCGACGTCGCCGGCGACAACGAGGCGCTGGTGGCCCGCAACGGCACGAACGTCGCCACCGTCGCCGACCTGCGTGGCAAGAAGATCGGCACCCCGTTCGCCTCGACCGCGCACTTCAGCCTGCTCGCCGCTCTGGACCGGGCCGGGGTCAAGGAGTCCGAGGTGACCCTGGTCGACCTGGAGCCGCAGGACATCCTCGCCGCCTGGAGCCGCGGTGACCTCGACGCCGCGTACTCCTGGCTGCCGTCGCTGGACGAACTCAAGAAGACCGGCACGGTGCTGGTCACCAGCCGGGAACTGGCCACCGCCGGCAAGCCGACCCTGGACCTCGGCGTGGTCGCCACCGAGTTCGCCGAGGCCCACCCCGACGCCGTCGACGCCTGGCGGCAGGCCCAGGCGAAGGCGCTCGACCTCATCGCGAGCGATCCCACCGCCGCGGCGACCGCGGTGGGCAGGGAGCTGAACCTGAGCACCGAGGACGCCAAGCACCAGCTGAGCCAGGGCGTCTTCCTCAAGCCGGCCGACCTCGCCGGCCCGGAGTGGCTGGGCACGCCGGAGAAGGTCGGCGGCCTCGCCGACAACCTGCATGCCGCCGCGGTGTTCCTCAAGGAGCAGAACAAGATCGACGCGGTGCCGGACCGATCCGTCTTCGAGAAGGCGATCTACACCAAGGGTCTGCCGGGTGTCCTCCAGTCCTGAGCCCGCGGTCGAGGTCCGAGGCGTCACGCACGTCTACGGCACCGGGCCCACCGCGGTCACCGCCCTGGGCCCGGTCGACCTCCGCGTGCCGTCCGGCACCTTCCTGGTACTGGTCGGCGCCTCCGGGTGCGGCAAGACCACGCTGCTGCGGCTGATCGCCGGCTTTGAACGGCCGACCAGCGGGACGGTGACGGCAGCCGGCGGGACGCCGGTGCCCGGCCGCAACGCCGGCCTGGTGTTCCAGCAACCGCGGCTGCTGCCGTGGCAGACGGTCGGCGGCAACGTCGGGCTCGGCCTGCGGTATGCCGGCGTACCGCAGGCCGAACGCACGCGGCGGGTGGCCGAACTGCTCGACCGGGTCGGGCTTCCGCACGTGGCGCACCGGCGCACCTGGCAACTCTCCGGCGGGCAGCAGCAGCGGGTGGCCATCGCTCGGGCGCTGGCCGTGGAGAACCCACTTCTGCTGCTCGACGAGCCCTTCGCCGCCCTCGACGCGCTGACCCGGGAACGGCTTCAGGAGGACCTGCGCCGGGTCACCGCCGAGACCGGCCGTACCTGTGTGTTCGTCACGCACAGCGTGGACGAGGCGGTGTTCCTCGGTAGCCGGGTGGTGGTCCTGACCAGCCGGCCCGGGCGCATCGCGCTCGACCTGGACGTCGACCTTCCCCGCACCGGCGTGGAGCCGGACGAGTTACGCGGGGCACCGGAGTACGCCGCGCTGCGCGCCACGATCGGCCATGCCGTGCGCGCCGCCGCCACCTGAGGAGACGGGAGACCGCAATGACCGACACCCTGACGAACCTGGCCCTGGATCCGCTCGGGCCACACTTCGGCGCCGAGGTCCGTGGACTGGACCTCGACCGCGCCACCGACGCGGAACTCGCCGCCGTACGCGCGGCGCTGGTGGACCGCAAGGTGTTGTTCTTCGCCGACCAGCGGCTCGACGACGACAGTCAGGTACGCCTCGGGCGCCGGCTCGGCGAGCTGACCGCCTCCCACCCCGTGGTCGGCGGCGTGGACGAGGATCATCCGGAGGTCTACGCGCTGGACAGCGCCGACAACGGCTTCGCCGACGTGTGGCACACCGACGTGACCTTCGTCGCCCGCCCGCCCCTGGGCTCGATCCTGCGGGCGGTCACGCTGCCGCCCAGCGGTGGGGACACGACCTGGGCGGACAGCCAACTCGCGTACGACTCGCTCGCCGAACCGGTGCGGGCTCTGGCGGACCGCCTGGTCGCCGTGCACGACGGCAACCGGGAGTTCGGCTACTACCTCGCGCAACGCCGCGGTGGGCGGGGCAGCCTGTGGGACGGTGAGGTGGTCACCCGGCTCGACCCGGTGGAGCACCCCGTGGTGCGGGTGCATCCGGAGACCGGCCGCAAGGGGATCTTCGTCAATCCGGGCTTCACCTCGCACATCGTCGGCCTCTCCGAGGCCGAGAGCAGGGCGATCCTGGATCTGCTCTACGCCCACCTGACCAAGCCCGAGCACCTGGTACGGCACCGCTGGAAGCCGGGCGACGTGGTGATGTGGGACAACCGCAGCACCGCCCACTACGCCAACCGCGACTACGGCGGCGCACGGCGGATCGTCCACCGCATCACCCTGCGCGGAGACCGTCCCCGGGGGCCGGAGGTTCCCCCGTTCCTGCCCCCGCCGACGGCGCCCTAACCGGGTGACCGACGCGGTGCGCCTCCGGCGCGTTGGCCGCGAGGGCCCGGCCCGAATCCGTCGGTGATCCGGGCCGGGCGGCGGGACCGGCCGCCGGCCGGCGGCCCTGGCCCCGCTATTCAGTCCAGGTCGAACTCGCCGTCCTGGGCGCCCGCGACGAAGGCGTCCCACTCGGCCTGGGTGAACACCAGCACCGGGCCGTCCGGCTCGGCAGAGTTGCGCATGCCGATGAGATCGTCGACGAAGGCGACCTCCACCGCCGCCTCCGAGGTGTCGCCCTCGGCCCGCTGCCATACCGCCCGGGAGAGGTCGAAGTCACCCTTGGGGTGCGCTGTCATGGTCCAGTCCTCCAGTACCAGGGGAGTCGGGGAAGCCGGTTCGCTCCCCCATCGGGCAGGATAAGCGGATGCCGAGCCTGAGCCGTGCAGAGTCGACCGCGCGTGGCGCGTCGATCGTCGTCGTGTCCTACCACGTGGACCTCGACCTCACCGGGGGCGCAGAGCGGTTCCGCTCGCACGTCACGATCCGGTTCCGGGCCGCCGGCACCGAGACCTTCGCCGAGGTCAAGCCCGCGAAACTGCTGGCGGTACGCCTCAACGACGCCGACCTCGACCCGGCCGCGCTGGCCGACAACCGGCTGCCGCTGACCGGGCTGGCCGAGGAGAACACGCTGACCGTGGACGCCGAGATGGCGTACACGAACACCGGCGAAGGGCTGCACCGCTTCGTCGACCCCACCGACGGCGAGACCTACCTCTACGCGATGTCCTTCCTGGACGACGTGCAGCGCATCTTCGCCGCCTTCGACCAGCCCGACCTGAAGGCGCCGGTCACCCTCGCGGTGACCGCCCCGGCACACTGGACGGTGGCGGCCAACGCCGAGCTGGCAGCCAACCCGGCACCGGGGCGCTGGGAGTTCGCCCCCACCCTGCCGATCGCGACCTACTTCTTCACCCTGATCGCCGGCCCCTGGCACGTCTGCCGCGACAGCCACGACGGGATCCCGCTCGGGGTCTACTGCCGGCGTTCCCTCGCCGAGCACCTGGACGCCGACGCGGAGGAGATCTTCACCGTCACGAAGCAGTGCCTGGACCGCTTCCACCAGCTCTTCGACGAACGCTACCCGTTCGGCAAGTACGACCAGGCGTTCGTGCCGGAGTTCAACGCCGGCGCGATGGAGAACCCGGGCCTGGTGACCTTCCGCGACGACTACATCTTCCGGTCGGCGGTCACCGACACCCAGCGGGAGCTGCGGGCCACCACCATCGCCCACGAGATGGCGCACATGTGGTTCGGCGACCTGGTCACCATGCGCTGGTGGGACGACCTGTGGCTGAACGAGTCGTTCGCGGAGTACCTGGGCACCCGGGTCACCGCCGAGGCGACCCGGTTCCGCGAGGCGTGGACGACCTTCGCCCTGCGCCGCAAGGCATGGGGGTACGCGGCGGATCAGCGCCCCTCCACCCACCCGGTCGCTCCCGAGCAGGTCACCGACGCCGCCGAGGCGCTGCTCAACTTCGACGGCATCTCGTACGCCAAGGGCGCCAGCGTGCTGCGACAGCTGGTGGCGTGGCTCGGCGACGAGGCCTTCCTGGCCGGCCTGAACGACCACTTCGCCCGGCACCGGTTCGGCAACGCCACCCTGGCGGATCTCCTCGACAGCCTGGGCACCGCGAGCGCGGCTCCCTCGTCCAACGGCCGGGAGTTGACCGACTGGGCCGACTCCTGGCTGCGTGCCGCGCAGGTCAACACCCTGCGGGCCGAGGTGGCGGTGGACGCCGACGGCCGCTACGCCGAGGTCGCCATCGCACAGACCGCGCCGGCGACGCATCCGGTGCTGCGCCCGCACCGCATCGGCGTCGGCCGGTACGCCGTCGACGGCACCGCCGAGCGCTTCGAGGTCGACCTCGACCCGAAGACCGACGCGGGCCGTACGGTCCTCGCCGGGCTGGCCGGGGAGCCGGCCGCGGCGGTGCTGCTGCCCAACGACGGTGACCTGACCTTCGCGAAGATCCGCCTGGATCCGGCCTCGGCCGACGCGGTGCCGCTGCTGTTGCCCCGGCTGGCCGACCCGCTGGCCCGCGCGCTGCTCTGGGGCGAGGCGCTGGATGCGGCGACCGACGGCGAGCGGCCGGTCAGCGCGGTGGTCGACCTGATCGTGGCGGCGCTGCCCGTCGAGACCGAGGTGATCATCGCCGAGGACGTGCTGACGCTGAGCCGCGCACTGGTCGACCGCTATCTCGACCCGCTGGCGCGGCAGACCGCGCTGGCCCGGGTGGCCGACGCCTGCCGGCGTCTGCTCGACGCCGCCGAGCCGGGGAAGTCGTTGCAGCTGGCTGCGGCGCGCGGCCTGATCGCGGCGACCACCGACGCGGAGCTGCTCGCCGGTTGGCTCGCCGGCCGGGACGCACCGGCCGGACTGGCCGTCGACACCGAGCTGCGCTGGTCCATCCTCGGCCGGCTGGTGGTGCTGGGCGCGGCCGGCGAGGCCGAGATCGCGGCGGAGGCGGCGGCCGACCCGAGCGCCGCCGGTGCGGAGCGCGCCGCGAAGTGCCGGGCCGCCCGGCCCGATCCGGCCGCCAAGCAGGCCGCGTGGGAGATCATCGTGTCGAACACGGAGTTGTCCAACCGCCTGGTCGAGGCGACCGCGACCGGCTTCTGGCAGCCGGAGCAGGCGGAGTTGACCGCCGACCACGTGGCACGGTATTTCGCCGAGATGCCGGCCGCCGCGCGGCTGCGTACGCCCTGGGTGGCCGACGAGGTGGCCAAGCTGGCCTTCCCCCGCTACGCGGTCGCCCAGCCCACCCGGGAGGCGGCCGCGGCGCTGCTGGCCCGCGACGACCTCACGCCGGGGCTGCGCCGGGTGGTCACCGACGCCGACGACGACCTGCGCCGTGCCCTGGTGGCGCGGACGGCGGTGGCCGCCACGACCGCCTGACCGTCCGCCGGCCTGCCTGGCCGCGTGCCGGGTTGACCGCCTGACCGGTGGTGGCCGGGCCGGTGCGGAGGGTGGTCGGCCCGGCCCGGCGTGCGGCCGGCCCGGCATAAGATCATGGAGTGGAGGAAGACATCCGGCGGATCGGGATCATGGGCGGTACGTTCGACCCGATCCACCAAGGGCACCTCGTGGCGGCGAGCGAGGTGGCGGACCGGTTCGGCCTCGACGAAGTGATTTTCGTGCCGACCGGGCAGCCGTGGCAGAAGGCGGACGTCCCGGTCAGCCCGGCCGAGGACCGATACCTGATGACGGTGATCGCCACCGCCTCCAACCCCCGGTTCCAGGTCAGCCGGGTGGACATCGACCGGGGCGGCCCCACCTACACCGTCGACACCCTGCGTGACCTGCATGCCGAGTACGGCCCGAAGGTGCAGCTGTTCTTCATCACCGGCGCGGACGCGCTGGAGCGGATCCTGAGCTGGAAGGACCTCGACGAGATCTTCGAGCTGGCCCACTTCATCGGGGTCACCCGGCCGGGCTTCGAGTTGACCGACGCCCACCTGCCCGCCGACACGGTCAGCCTGGTGCAGGTGCCGGCGATGGCGATCTCCTCCACCGACTGCCGGGCCCGGGTCGCCCGCGGCGAGCCGCTCTGGTACCTGGTGCCGGACGGTGTGGTGCAGTACATCGCGAAAAGGCGGCTCTACCAGGGGTGATCTGGCCTTTTCGCCCCGTTTTCCGGGTGAAACTGGCGAGTCGGGATTCCGGGGCGTGTGAGAGGCTGGAAGCATCGCACGGTTGATCGAAGGAGTACGGTGACAGTTTCCGAACGCGCTCACGAGCTGGCGATCGCCGCCGCCCAGGCTGCGGCCGACAAGAAGGCGCAGGACATCGTCATCATCGACGTGGGCGACCAGCTCGCCATCACCGACGCGTTCCTGCTCGCCGCGGCCCCGAACGAGCGTCAGGTGCAGGCCATCGTCGACGCCATCGAGGAGGCCCTGCTCGACCTGCCGGAGAAGGCCAAGCCGGTCCGGCGCGAGGGCGAACGCGGCGGGCGCTGGGTGCTGCTCGACTACGTCGACATCGTGGTGCACGTCCAGCACACCGAGGAACGCGAGTTCTACGCCCTCGACCGGCTCTGGAAGGACTGCCCGACCATCCCGTTCGTCGACCGGGACCTGGCCCCCGCCGAGGCCGTCGCCGGCTCGGGCGAGTGACCCGGCTGGTCATCTGGCGGCACGGCAACACCGACTGGAACGCCGCCAGCAGGGTGCAGGGGCAGACCGACGTACCGCTGAACGACCTCGGCCGGGAGCAGGCCCGCCAGGCCGCGCCGCTGCTCGCCGCGCTGCGCCCGGACGCCGTCATCGCCAGCGACCTGAGCCGCGCCGCGGAGACCGCCGCCGCGCTGGCCGCGTTGACCGGCCTGCCGGTACGCTCCGACGCCCGGCTGCGCGAACGCCACTTCGGCCGCTGGCAGGGGCTCCTGCTCACCGAGGTCGCCGAGCGGTTCCCCGACGAGTACGCGCGCTGGCGGGCCGGTGACCCCGACCCGGGCGCGGAGATCGAACCGCTGGACGAGTTGGGCAAGCGGATCGGCACCGCGTTGCAGGAGGCCGCCGACGAGCTGGCCGGCGGCACAATCGTCGTCGCCACCCACGGCGGCGCGGCCCGCCAGGGCTGCGGCAACCTGCTCGGCTGGGGCCACCCGGTGCTGCGTGCCATCGGCTCGCTGGGCAACTGCCACTGGACCGAACTACGCCACGACGCCGAGCGCGGATGGCATCTGCGCGCCCACAACGTGGGGGCGATCGCGGTGTCCACCACGCCGGCCCCCGTCTCCGCCGCCGCCTCGCCGTCGGCCGGCTCCGACCCGGTCTGATCCACCCTCCGCCGGATCCGTGGAGGCGCTCGCCCAGCGCGATCGGCTACCGTGCCGGGCATGCCCGTCGCGGTCGTGACCGACTCCACCGCCTACCTCCCGCCCGAGCTGGTGCCGGCGCACCGGCTGACCGTGGTGCCGCTGACCGTGGTGCTCAACGGTGTCGAGGGACTGGAAGGGGTGGAGATCTTCCCGGCGGACGCCACCCGCGCGCTGACCGGGCGACGGGTCTCGGTGAGCACGTCCCGCCCGTCACCGGAGCAGTTCGCCCGGACATACCGCGAGCTGCTGGACGCCGGGGCGGAGGGGGTGGTCTCGGTGCACCTCTCGGCCGGGCTCTCCGGCACGGTCGAGGCCGCCGAGCTGGCCGCCGCGCAGCTGGGTGACCGGGTGACCGTGGTGGACAGCCGCTCCTGCGGGATGGGTCTCGGCTTCCCGGCCATCGCCGCGGCCCGGGCCGCCGGGGAGGGGGCCGACCTGGCCGGTGTACGCGCCGCAGCCGTGGCCGCGGTCGGGCGTACCGGCATCTTCTTCTACGTCGACACGCTGGAGTTCCTGCGCCGGGGCGGCCGGATCAACGCGGCCGAGGCGCTGCTCGGCACGGCGCTCTCGGTCAAGCCGATCCTGCACATGCCGGACGGCGGGATCGTGCTGCGGGACAAGGTGCGCACCGCCAGCCGGGGAGTGGCGCGCCTGGTCGACCTCGCCGTCGAGGCGGCTGGCGACGCAGAGGTGGACCTCGCGGTGCACCACCTGGCCGCCCCGCAACGCGCCGAGGCCCTGTTGGCGGCGCTGGCCGCCCGGCTCGGCGACCGCCTGCACGACGCGTACGTCTCCGAGGCCGGTGCCGCCGTGGCCGCCCACGCCGGCCCCGGCCTAGCCTGCGTGGTCATCCACCGCCACCCCACCCCATAACCCCCACCCGCCCCGCCCCCACCCCGTGCCTCCCGCCCCGCCCCGCCCTGCCCCGCCCTGCCCTGCCCCGCGCCGCCCCCGCCCCGCCGATCTTGCACTTTTGGTGGTTGGAATGCCTTGTTTGGGGCTTTCAGGGCGACGAAAACTGCATGATCGACGGTCGTCCCGGCCGGGGGATGGCGCTCGGCGGGGGTTTGCGGGTGGGTGAGGATGGGGTGTAAGGCGGGCTGGGAGGTGGGCGGGGTGTCGTGTGTGGTGACCGGGGGCGGGCGTGGGGTCGGGCGTGGGATTGTCGGGCGGCTGCTCGCCGGGGGGACGGCGGTGGTGGTGATCGAACGCGATCCGGACGCCGTGTCCTGGGTGGAGGGGCATGCCGGGGCCGGTCGGTTGGCGGCGGTGGTCGGCGACGCCGCCGACGAGGCGGTCGCCGCCCGCGCCGCCGACCTCGCGGAACGGGTCCAGCCGCTCACCGGATGGGTCAACAACGCCGCCGTGTTCCGGGACGCCTCCGTGCACGACGCCCCGGTCGGTGAGGTGGTCGACCTGATCACCCGCAACCTGCGCCCCGCGCTGGTCGGTGTGGCCGTCGCGGTACGCCGCTTCCTCGCCGCCGGCACGGCCGGTGCCATCGTGAACGTCTCGTCCCACCAGGCCGGCCGGCCGGTGCCCGGTTGCCTGCCGTACGCCACGGCCAAGGCCGCCATCGAGGGGCTGACCCGGGCGCTTGCCGTCGAGTACGGCCCACACGGCATCCGGGCCAACGCGGTCGCGCTCGGCTCGGTGACGACCGAACGGCACGAGGCGTTCCTCGCCGGCCAGGAAGCGGACGAGGTGGAGCGGATCGAGACGGAAATGGCCCGGCTGCACCCGGTGGGCCGGATCGGCCAGCCGCGGGACGTGGCGGAGGCGGTGGCGTACCTGCTGTCGCCGGCGGCCAGCTTCGTCAACGGCGTGACCCTGCCGGTCGACGGCGGACGCTCAGTCCTCGGCCTCGACCCGGAATCCCGCTGACCATCGTGGTCCCGGCATCTCCTCCCGGCATCTCCTCCGGACCCGGGGCGTCGATCGGGCCCAGACGGCGGCTGCCTTGCCCGGAGCACCGTCTGGGCTCCGCCTTGGCTCGACCGCCCTTGTCGAACGCGCCTTAGCACATCGCGGGCATGATCAGGGCGTTGTCCACAGGGGGCCGGTTGTCCACAGCGGAGAGGTTCGAGGCACACGGGACCCGGCCTCGTCGTCCTAGCCTCGCGCCGTGTCCAATGACGAGGAGACGGCGGTACGGGAGCGCCTGTGGCGACTGATGCCGGGCGCGACCGCGCGGGGTCCGGACGTACCGTCGATGCCCACGCCCGGCGTGCCTCCGGTCGATTCGCGGCCCGGTGGATCCGCGACGTGGGACGGACCCGTGGCGTCGCCTCGCGGCCCCGATCCGGCGCCGCCACGCCGCCCCGATCCGGCGTCGCTACGCGGCCCCGATCCGGCGTCGCCGGGTGGCCCCGATCCGGCGGTGCCGTTCCGCTCCGATCCGGCGGTGCCGGTCGGCCGCGTCTCGCCGTCCCCGTTGGACGGGCCGACCGTGCTGCTGCCGGTCCATTCCGCCACCTCCGACCGGGAACCGCCCCCACCGGCCTCACCCGGGCCGGCCCGCTCGACCCGGCCGGGTCCGCCGCTGCCGGGTCCGCCGCTGTCGGGTCCGCCGGTGCCGGTGCTGCCGGTGCCCCAGCCGGAGTCGCAGCCCGAGCCGGTCCGGGACGCGGACGAGACGCCGCCGGTGTCCCGGTTGCCGGGGCCGGGCGCGTTCGACCCGGGCCGGCGGGGCGTCCGGGCACTGGCGGTCGTCGCCGCCCTGGTGGTGCTCGGCGCCGCTGCCTGGACGTGGCGGTCCCGACCGCAGGTGGAGCCGGTCGTCGCCGTGACGGGCGTCGCCCCGACGTCGGATCCGGCCGCCCCGGCCGGTGACGAGCCAGCCGCCGACCCGGCCGGCGAGTTGGTGGTCGCCGTAGCCGGCAAGGTGCGCCGACCCGGGTTGGTGCGGGTCCCGGCCGGGGCCCGGGTAGCCGATGCCGTGGACGCGGCCGGTGGGGCGTTGCCCGGCGTGGACGTGGCGATGCTCAACCCGGCCCGCAAGGTCACCGATGGTGAGTTGATCCTGGTCGGCGTACCGGCGCCGACCCCGGCTGCGGGAGCGCCACCTGTCGTCGGCCCGGGCGGAGGCGGTGACCCCGGCACCGGCGGGCGGGTCAACCTCAACACCGCGACGGCGGCGCAGCTCGAAACGCTGCCCGGGGTGGGGCCGGTGCTGGCCAAGCGCATCATCGAGCACCGCGACCAGCACGGTGGCTTCCGGTCCGTCGGCGACCTGCGCCAGGTCAACGGCATCGGCGACGCGCGCTACGAACAGCTCAAAGACCTGGTCACGGTGTGACGGCGAACAGGACACCAACGTCCCGGCCGGCGAAGGCGGTGGCCGGGCCGGCGCGGGCCGGCGGGATGTCCGTGCCGGCGGCGGCCGGCGCGGCACGGGCCGGTGGGCCATCCACGCCGAAGCCGCGGAGCACGGCGCGGGCCGGCGGCGGCACGATCGGAGCGGCTGGGGCGATCGCCGGGCTGGGCGGTGGCGAGGCACCGGATCTCCGGTTGGCCGGGCTGGCCGTGGCGGCCTGGCTCACCGCGTTGGCCGGGCTGCATCTCAGCGCCGGGCGGACGCTGCTGGTGGCCGCCGTCGCGGCCGGCCTGGCCGTGCTGACGGCACTGCACCTGCTGGGGGTCGCCGGCCGTCCCGGCACAGTCGCGCGTCGCTACGGCTGGATAGGGGTCGCGGTGCTGATCGGGGTGGTCTGCGGCGGCGCCACGACCTCGGCCCGGCTGGCCGTACGCGACGCCGAGCCACTTCGCGCCCTGGTCGACGAACGGGCTCGGGTCACCGCCGAACTGGTCGTCCGGGACGACCCCCGGCCGGTACGCGGCGGCATCGTGGGCCGTCCGCCGACCCTGTTGGTGCGGGCCAAGCTGGTGACCGTCACCGGTCCGGCGGGGCAGCGGGTCACCGCGCCGGCCCGGGTGCTGGTGCTCGCCGGCGACCCGGCCTGGCGGGGCCTGCTGCCCGGTCAGCGGCTCACCGCCGAGGGGCGGCTGGCCGAACCGCGCGGCGGCGACCTGACCGGCGCCGTGCTTCTCGCCGTCGGCCCGCCCGACCTGCACGGGTCGCCGTCGGCCCTGCAACTGGCCGCCGGCCGGCTCCGGTCCGGCCTGCAACAGGCCTGCGCGCCGCTGGCCGACGAGCCGGGCGGCCTGCTGCCCGGCCTGGTGGTCGGCGACACCAGCCGGCTGCCCGACACGGTCGAGGAGGACTTCCGGGCCACCGGGATGACCCATCTGAACGCCGTGTCCGGCTCCAACGTGGCGATCATCGTCGGCGCGGTGCTGCTGCTGGCCCGTTGGGCGCGCGCCGGCCCCGCGCTGGCCGTCGGGCTCTGCGGGCTGGCCCTGGTGGGCTTCGTCATCCTGGTCCGACCCTCGCCGAGCGTGGTACGCGCGGCCACCATGGGCGCGATCGGGCTCGCCGCCCTGGCCGCCGGTCGACCCCGGGCGGCGGTGCCGGCGCTGGCCGCCGCGGTGGCGGTGCTGGTGCTGGTCGACCCCGACCTGGCCGGCGACGCCGGCTTCGCGTTGTCCGTGCTGGCCACCGGCGGTCTGCTGCTGCTCGCCCCGGTCTGGCGGGACGGGTTGCGGCGGCGGGGCGTACCGCCGGGTGCGGCCGAGGCGCTGGCGGTGCCGGCCGCCGCGCAACTGGCCTGTTCACCGGTGATCGCCGGACTCTCGGGCACCGTCAGTCTGGTGGCGGTGCCGGCCAACCTTCTCGTGGTGCCGGCGATCGCCCCGGCCACGGTGCTCGGCGTGGTGGCCGCGACGGTGTCGCCGGTCTGGCCGTACGGTGCCGAGATCGCCGCCTGGCTTGCGCACTGGCCGGCGTGGTGGCTGGTGCTGGTCGCCCGGTACGGGGCGAGACTGCCGGCGGGCAACCTGCCGTGGCCGGGTGGGGTGTCCGGGGCGCTGCTCCTGGCCGCGCTGACCGTGGCCCTGCTGGTCGCCGCCCGGCGGCCCGTGGTGCGCCGGCTGGTGGCGGTGCTCACCGTCGCGGCGATGCTCGGCACCGTGCCGGTGCGGGTGGTCGCCCCGGGGTGGCCGCCGAAGGGCTGGGTGATCGCCGTCTGCGCGGTCGGCCAGGGGGACACCGTGGTGTTGCCGGTGGCGGCCGGGCGAGCGGTCGTGGTGGACACCGGCCCGGATCCGGCGGCGGCGGATGCCTGCCTGCGCCGGCTCGACGTACGTCGGGTGCCGCTGCTGGTGGTCAGCCACTTCCACGTCGACCACACCGGCGGAGTGGCGGGGGTGTTCCGGGGGCGGCGGGTGGACACCGTCTTGACCCCGCAGTGGCCGGAGCCGGCGATCGGGCGGGACCTGATACACGCCACCGCCGCCACCCACGGCGCCCCGGTGGTGGCCGCCCCGGCCGGGTGGCGGTATCAGGCCGGCGCGGTCGACCTCGTCGTCCTCGGTCCGCCGTACCCGATGCGCGGCACCCGGTCGGACCCGAACAACAACTCGTTGGTGCTGTTGGCCACGGTGGCGGGGGTGCGGATTCTGTTGACCGGTGATGCTGAGACCGAGGAGCAGCAGGCGTTGCGGGAGCATCTGCCGGCGGGTGGGCTGCGGGCCGATGTGCTGAAGGTGGCCCACCATGGCAGTGGGTTCCAGGATCCGGCCTTTCTGGATGCGATTCGTCCGGTGGTGGCGCTGGTGCCGGTGGGGGCGGGTAATTCGTACGGCCATCCCAATGCGGGGGTGCTGGCCCGGTTGTCGCGGGGTGGGGCGCGGGTGTTGCGTACCGATGTCGACGGGGATGTCGCGGTGGTGGTGGGGTCGTCGGGTCTGGCGGTGGTGTCGGGCGGCGTCGACCTGAGCCGGGCGGAGCCGTGAAACAGGCCGGCCGGCGGGGAGCCGGTAACGAACGGGCCGGCCGGCGGGGCGGCGATCGATTCCGGTTTACGGCAAAGGAGTGGAATAAGATAGATGTCTGGATTTGCGCTGAGTGCGGGGCCCGCAGGCACAGTGCCGACGACCAGGCTGGACCGGGTCGCCGAGCGTGCGAGTATGGGCGGCGTGACCGCCGCCAGTGCCGCTCCTATTGTGCTCGTCCTCGGCGACGAGGAGCTGCTCGCCACGCGTGCGGTGGCCGAAACCGTCGCCGCGGCCCGGGCCGCCGACCCCGGTGCTGACGTGCGCGAGTACCAGGCCGGCCAGCTCACCGTCGGTGAGGTCGACGAGATGCTCAGCCCGTCGCTGTTCGGCGGTCGCCGGGTGCTGGTGCTCCGGTCCGGTCAGGACGCTCGCAAGGACCTGGTCGCCGCCCTGCTCGCGTACGCGAAGAACCCCGATCCCGAGGTGCAGCTCGTCGTGCAGCACCTCGGTGGGGCCAAGGGCAAGGCGTTCGCCGACGGGCTGAAGTCGGCCCGTGCCCAGGTCCAGCCGGCCGTCAAGCTCAAGGGGCACCGGGACCGGGTGGCCTTCGTCCGCGACGAGTTCCGCCGAGCCGGCGGGCGGTGCACCGACGACGCCGCCGAGGCGTTGATCGCGGCGGTCGGCAACGACCTGCGGGAACTCGCCGCGGCCTGTTCCCAACTGATCGCCGACACCGACGGCCGGATCGGGGCCGACACGGTGGCCCGCTACTACCGGGGCCGGGTGGAGGTGAGCGGCTTCACCGTGGCCGACGCCACGATGGTCGGTGACCTGCCGGGCGCGTTGGAGGCGCTGCGCTGGGCCCTGCACGTGGGGGTGGACCCGGTGCCGATCGCCGACGCCCTCGCCGACGGGATCCGCACCGTGGCCCGGGTCGCCTCGGCCGGCCGGGGCAGCCCGTATCAACTGGCCAGCAGCCTGGGCATGCCGCCGTGGAAGGTCGAACGGGCCCAGCGGCAGGCGCGCGGCTGGACGCCCGACGGGCTGGTCCGTGCCATGCAGGCGGCGGCGGAGTGCAACGCGGCGGTCAAGGGTGGATCCGACGATCGGGCGTACGCGCTGGAGAAGGCGGTCTTCTCGGTGGCCGCCGCGCGGGGCGGCGCCAGGTGAGCGGAGCCCTCCGTGGCTCGTGGGCCACGATCCAGGCCGACGAGGAGCGGTACCGCCCGCTCTACGCCCGGGTGCTCGGCCTGCGTTTCGTCAACCCGGGTGGGGTGCTCTGTTTCCTGTTCTTCGAGGGGATGATCGCCCTGGCGGCCCTGTTCGCGCTCGCCGAGCTGGTGAGCTGGTGGGCGGTGCTGGTGCTGCCCGCAGCGGTGGCCGTCATGGTCAAGCTCAACGACCTGGTGGCCGCCGTGGTGGTCCGCTCGGCCGCGGCCGTACCCGAGCAGGAACGCGACCGCTTCCGGCGGCAGATCGAACCGGTCGTCGGGCGGGCCCGGGTCGACTGGCTGCCGCACAGCGTGCCCGGTGTGGTGGTCGGCGCGGAGCCGGCGCGAGGCGAACCCCCGGCCGCCCCGGATCCGACGCGGCCGTCCGTGCTTCCCGACGCTCCGCGGGACCCGACGCCGCCCGGCGTGCGTCCCGGCGCTCCGGCGGAACCGGTGCCGTCGGCCGGGTCTCCCGCTGCCCCGGCGGGCCCGGATCCGGTGCTGCGGGCCGCCCTTCCCGACGCACCGGCAGCCGCGCCGCAGCCTGGCACCGCCGAACCGGGGTCGTGATCGATTCCCTGCGGGCGGCCGCGAACAGTGACCGCGGGCAGTGGCCGTAGACGAGAGCCCACCGTGGTGACATGCGGATGCGCCGGGGCGGTGACGCGCGAAAGCCCCGGGGCGCCGCCCCGAGGCTTTCGGTCAGATCTGGGTCGCCAGAGGTCAGGCGGCGAGCGACGCGACGCGCTTGGCGATCGCCGACTTGCGGTTCGCGGCCTGGTTGGCGTGGATGACGCCCTTGCTGGCCGCCTTGTCCAGCTTGCGCGAGGCGTCCTGCATCAGGGTGGTGGCCTTCTCGACGTCACCGGCCTCGGCAGCCTCGTGGAACTTGCGGATGGCGGTCTTCAGCGACGACTTGACCGACTTGTTACGCAGCCGGCGCTTCTCGTTCTGCCGGTTGCGCTTGATCTGGGACTTGATGTTCGCCACGCGACAGCCTCGTCTTGATAGCTCGGGTTGGTCAGCATTGCGCGCGACGAGCATGCGTCATCGCTGCGCGAAGAGCCAGGTTACCAGGTCGGCGCGGAGGGGCCAAAACGGCACCGTGGGCGGATCAGGTCCAGCCCCGGCGGTGGGCCAGCCAGCCGAGCGCCTGCTCGCCGGTCCACCGCTGGTGCGCCGGCAGGTGGGCCGACGCGGTGGGCGGCGCGGCGGCTGCGGCGGTGAGGTGGTAGCCGGCCAGGGCGGCCAGCGTCACGTCCAGCGCGTCGGGGGGCGCGCCGGCGGTGGCCGGGTGCGCGGCGAAGCGAGAGTCGACGTCCAGCCCGCTGGCGTATCCGGTGATCAGCAGGCCGACCAGGTCGAACCAGGCCGGCCCGTGGCAGAGCCACGTCCAGTCGCAGAACCAGGCGGCACCGGCGCGATCGATCAGCACGTTGTCGACCCGCAGGTCGCCGTGGGTCAGCCCGGTCGCCCCGGCGGCGTACCCGGGCAGGCGGGACTCCAGCGCGACCAGCTCGGCGAGCCGTCCCCGGGCCGGGGCGGGCAGCGGTGGCGGCGGTTCCCGGCCGGCGGCCACCTCGCCCCACCAGAGGATGTCGTCGCGGGCCAGCTCCGCCAGCCGGGGCAGCCCGAGGGTGGACAGCTCGGCCGGCGGATCGGCGAGCGCGGCACTGATCCCGGCGTAACCGGCGAGGGCGGCGGTCAGCTCGGCCGGGTCCCAGGGCAGCCGGGGAGTGTGGCCGTCGACCGGGTCCAGGCAGAGCGCGTACCAGCCCGCCTCCCACAGCGTCCAGCGCAGGCGCGGCACGGGAAGCCCGGCCGGCAGCCGGGCGAGGATCGCCGCCTCCCGGGCGTACCAGTCGACCAGGTGTGGTTGCTCGGCGTGGCCGGCGGCCTTGACGAACGCGCTGCCTCCGTCGGCGGTGCCCAGCAGCGCGGCGAATCCCCGGGTGAAGCCGGCGCCGGCGCCGCGGGCCTCGACCACCGGGGCGCCGAGTCGCGCCGACACCGCGGATCGCAGCGGTTGCGGCAGCGCGTGCCACGCCGGCCGCTGGGCGGTGGCGTGGTACGCCACGGGCGGTCGGGACGGAAGGCTCACCCGACCATGCTGCACGCTGGCACATCCGGCGTGGTCTGCCAGACTGGCAGGCCATGAGGACCGAGGACTTCTGGCGGTTGATCGACCATGCCCGCGCCGGTGGGGGAGAGCCGGACGCCATCGCGGCGCGGGCCGTCGCGCTGCTCGCCGCCCGCGCCCCGGAGGAGATCGTCGGGTACGCCCGCCACCAGCAGCGGGTCCTCGCCGCCTCCTATCGCGTCGATCTGTGGGGTGCCGCGTACCTGATCAACGGTGGCGCCTCCGACGACGGGTTCGAGTACTTCCGTGGCTGGCTGATGACCCAGGGGCGGGAGGTCTTCGCCAGCGCCGTCGCCGACCCGGATTCGCTGGCCGAACTGCCTCGGGTCCGGGCCGCCTCGCTCAGCGGCGAGGAGTTCGAGTGCGAGGACATGCTGGCCGTGGCGTGGGACGCGTACCGCAGGGCGACCGCGACCGATCTGCCGGCGGAACGCCACGCGGCGTCGCCGCCGGACCTGAACGACTTCTGGGATTTCGACGACGAGGAGGAGGCCCGGCGCCGGCTGCCCCGGCTCGCCGCCCTCTTCGTCGAGCCGCCGCAGGAGTGAGGGCCCGGTGCGGGCCGGTGGTGGCCGCCCGGTGACGGCTCGGCGGTGCTCGCGCCGGCGGGGTTCGCCCGCGCGGCGGCTGCCCGCCGCGGACGTGGGAGCATAGAGGGGGCCGGCATCTGCCGGCCTGCTCACGTCAGCCGACCAGAACGGACCGCTGTGCCACCGACGCTCGATCCCGGCGCGAACGCTCCTGGTGCCACCGACCCGGGGCGGATCAGGAACTTCTGCATCATCGCCCACATCGACCACGGAAAGTCGACCCTGGCCGACCGGATGTTGCAGCTCACCGGCGTGGTCGACCCGCGGCAGATGCGCGCGCAGTACCTCGACCGGATGGACATCGAGCGCGAGCGCGGCATCACCATCAAGAGCCAGGCCGTGCGGATGCCGTGGACCATCCGCGACGGCGAGCGCGCCGGTGAGCAGGCCGTGCTCAACATGATCGACACCCCCGGCCACGTCGACTTCACCTACGAGGTGTCCCGTTCGCTGGCCGCCTGCGAGGGGGCCATCCTGCTGGTCGACGCCGCCCAGGGCATCGAGGCGCAGACGCTGGCCAACCTGTACCTGGCACTCGAAAACGACCTGCACATCATCCCGGTGCTCAACAAGATCGACCTGCCGGCCGCCCAGCCGGAGAAGTACGCCGAGGAGCTGGCGCACCTGATCGGCGGCGACCCGGCGGACTGCATCAAGGTCTCCGGCAAGACCGGTGAGGGCGTGCCGCACCTGCTCGACGAGATCGTCCGGCAGTTCGTCCCGCCGGTCGGCGACGCCGACGCCCCGGCCCGCGCGATGATCTTCGACTCGGTGTACGACGTCTACCGGGGCGTGGTCACCTACGTCCGGGTGGTCGACGGGCGGATCGGCGCCCGGGACCGGATCAAGATGATGTCCACCGGCGCGACCCACGAGCTGCTGGAGATCGGCGTCATCTCGCCGGAGATGGTGAAGGCCGACGCGCTCGGCGTCGGCGAGGTCGGCTACCTGATCACCGGCGTGAAGGACGTGCGCCAGTCCCGGGTCGGTGACACGGTCACCATCAACGGGCGGCCGGCGGAGGAGCCGCTCGGCGGCTACAAGGACCCGAAGCCGATGGTCTACTCCGGCCTGTACCCGATCGACGGGTCGGACTACCCGGCGCTGCGGGACGCGCTGGACAAGCTCAAGCTCAACGACGCCGCGCTCACCTACGAGCCGGAGACCTCCGGGGCGCTCGGTTTCGGCTTCCGCTGCGGCTTCCTCGGCCTGCTGCACCTGGAGATCATCGGGGAGCGGCTGGAGCGGGAGTTCAACCTCGACCTCATCTCGACCGCGCCGAACGTGGTCTACCGCGCCATCCAGGAGGACGGCGAGGAGATCGTGGTCACCAACCCGAGCGAGTACCCGACCGGCAAGATCGCCGAGGTGTACGAGCCGACGGTGCGGGCCAGCGTGCTGACCCCGAACGACTACGTCGGCGCGGTGATGGAGCTGTGCCAGGGTCGCCGGGGCAGCCTGCTCGGCATGGAGTACCTCTCCGCCGACCGGGTGGAACTGCGCTACACGCTGCCGCTGGCCGAGATCATCTTCGACTTCTTCGACCAGCTCAAGAGCCGGACCAAGGGCTACGCCTCGCTGGACTACGAGCCCACCGACGAGCAGGCGTCCGACCTGGTGAAGGTCGACATCCTGCTGCACGGCGAGCCGGTGGACGCGTTCAGCGCCATCGTGCACAAGGACAAGGCGTACAACTACGGCACCACGATCGCCGCGAAGCTGCGCAACCTGATCCCGCGCCAGCAGTTCGAGGTGCCGATCCAGGCCGCCATCGGCAGCCGGGTCATCGCCCGGGAGACCATCCGGGCGATCCGCAAGGACGTGCTCGCCAAGTGCTACGGCGGTGACATCAGTCGCAAGCGCAAGCTGCTGGAGAAGCAGAAGGAGGGCAAGAAGCGGATGAAGATGGTGGGCCGGGTGGAGGTCCCGCAGGAAGCCTTCATCGCCGCGCTCTCCACCGACTCGGGCGACGGCAAGGCCGCCGGGAAGAAGTGACGCCGGCCGGTGGGCCGGGACGACGTACGGAAACCGGTGTGCCATCGACGGGCGACATGTCCGGTCGGTTTGGGGATTCGATGCCGAGGGAACTGGATCGGCACGACAGGAACCCTGCCGAACGACATCTTCTCGTTAAGGAGCGCGACCATGGAGCTCACCGTCTGGGGCATCATCACCGCCCTGTTCGTCGGTCTTATCGTCGGCGCGTTGGGTCGCCTGGTGGTGCCGGGCCGGCAGGACATGCCGATCTGGCTGCACATGCTCATCGGTGTCGGCGCGGCGCTGCTCGGCACCGTGCTCGCCCGGGCGATGGGCATCGCCACGGTGACCGCCGGCATCGACTGGGCCGAACTCGCGGTGCAGGTCGCGCTGGCCGCGATCGCGGTGGCCCTGGTGGCCGGCGTCGGTGGTCGCCGACGCGGTATCACCCACCGGTAACCACACCCGTCTTTCGGGCGCCCGGCCACCCGACCGGGCGCCCGTCGGCGTACCAGCGTCCTTTCTGGACGCGGCGCGGCCGGTTTGGATTCTCACCGGCTCGGGGTACTAGGCGATCACGACAGGAATCCCACCGCACGTGGAACGTCTTTGTGAAGGAGAGCGACCATGGAGCTCACCGTCTGGGGCATTATCACCGCCCTGTTCGTCGGCCTGATTATCGGCGCGTTGGGTCGCCTGGTGGTGCCGGGCCGCCAGCCCATGCCGATCTGGCTGCACATGCTCATCGGTGTGGGCGCCGCGCTGCTCGGCACGGTGATCGCCCGCGCGTCCGGCTTCGCGGAGACCGCCGGCATCGACTGGCGGGAACTGATGCTCCAGGTCCTGCTGGCCGCCGTCGCGGTCGCGCTGGTCTCCGGCACGGGCCGCCGCCGGCGGCCCATCCACAGGTGACAACCGAGTCCCGAGGAGGCGCCCGACCGTCGAGGTCGGGCGCCTTTCGTCTGCGTACGCCCGGGTTCGGGGACGGCGCGTCCGGACGCCGGCGCCCGCTCCGCGATACCGTCGGTCCCCGCGCACTGTCGTAAAGGAATCCTTCGTACTAGGGTGCGAGGCGGAAGGTTAATGCCAGCCAGCGGGAGGGGAAGTGGCGTGAACAGGTGGAAACGGCTGGTCCCGGTCACCGCCGTCGTGGCCGCGACCGCATTGGTGTTGGCCGGCTGCGGCGGCTCGGACGAGGACGCGGCCGACACCAGCAGGCTCACGGTCTGGATGATGGGCGAGGGCGGTGAGGCGCAGACCGCGTTCCTCGACGCCGTGGAGACCGAGTTCCAGCGCAAGCATCCCGACACCGACGTGGTCGTGCAGTACATCCCCTGGCTGGAGGCGCCAAAGAAGTTCCAGGCCGCGCTCGCCGGTGGCGAGGGGCCGGACGTCACCGAACTGGGCAACACCGAGACCCAGGGCTGGGCGGCGCAGGAGGCCCTCGCCGACGTCACCGACCGGATGAGCGGCTGGGCCGAGGGCCGCGACATCCTGCCCGACCTGGTCCGCAACGCCCAACTCGACGGCCGGCAGTACGGCGTGCCGTGGTACGCCGGCGTCCGGGGCATCTACTACCGCACCGACTGGTTCGCCGAGGCCGGCGTGCAGCCGCCGAAGAGCTGGGACGACCTGGTCGCGGCGGCCAAGGCCGTGCAGGCCAGCCGGCCCGGGACATACGGCATCGCCCTGCCCGGCAACTCGGAGCTGCCGTTCTACTCCTTCCTCTGGGGCGCCGGCGCGGAGATCGCCACCAGGGAGGGGGAGAGCTGGAAGTCCGGCTACACCTCGCCGCAGGCCCGCGCGGCGGTCCGGTACTGGACCGACCTGGTGACCGTCCACAAGGTCGCCCCGCCCGCCGCCGCCGGCTGGAACGAGATCGACGCGCGTACCCAGTTCGCCACCGGCAAGGCGGCGATGGCCTTCGCCGGCAGCTGGCAGCAGGGCGCGATCGCCAAGGACAACCCCGAGATCGAGAAGGTCTGGGGCACCTTCCCCATCCCCGGCCCGGACGGTCAGCCGGCGCCCGCGTTCGCCGGCGGCTCCGACATCGCGATCTGGCGTGACAGCCAGCGTCAGGACCTGGCCTGGGACTACCTCACCGTGCTGCTGGACAAGAAGAACTCGCAGCAGTTCGCGGAGAGCCTCGGCTTCTTCCCGGTCTACTCGGACCTGGTCAGCGGCAGCGAATACGCAGATGACAAGATCATGGCGGCGTTCGCAACGACCATGCGGAACACCAGACTCACGCCACTCACCCCGAAGTGGGTGGAGGTCAGCCGGACCAAGACGGTGACCCAGGCGATGAACAGCTCGGTCATGAAGGGTCAGAAGACGGTCGAACAGGCCACCGCCGACGCGGCCGCGGAGATGGAAAGCATCCTCAACGCCAGGTGACCACGCTGACCGAGGTGCCGGAGACGGCCGCCGCCCGGGAGACCCCCGTGCGGCGGCGTCGCCGGGTCGACCGGCTGCCGTATCTGCTGCTCCTGCCCTGCCTGGTGGTCATCGGGGTGCTGCTGCTCTGGCCGCTCGGCCAGGTGGTGGTGATGTCCTTCCACCGGCTGGACAACGTCCGCCAGTTGCGCGGCCACCGGGAGTGGCCGTGGGTGGGACTGGGCAACTACACCCAGATCCTCGGCGATCCGTTCTTCTGGACCGTGCTGCGCAACACGGTGCTCTTCGCCGCGGCCAACGTGGCGCTGACCATGGTCCTGGGCACCCTGGTCGGCCTGCTGCTCAACCGGCTCGGCCGGCGGATGGCGGCCTTCGTGGCCAGCTGCGTGATGCTCGCCTGGGCCACCCCCGCACTCACCGGCACCATCGTCTGGAAGTGGATCTTCGACGACACCAGCGGGCTGGTCACCTGGACGTTCAACGCCCTGCCGGACGGGCTCTCGCAGGCCCTCTTCGGGCGCAGCGACTGGACCGGCTACGGCTGGTTCAACTCCCCGCTGCTGTTCTTCGCCATCCTCACCCTGGTGGTGGTCTGGCACTCGTTCCCGTTCGTGGCGGTCAGCGTGCTGGCCGGGCTCAGGAGCGTACCGAGCGAACTGCACGAGGCGGCCCGGGTCGACGGCGCCGGCCCGTGGCGGGTGTTCTGGCGGGTCACCGTCCCGCTGCTGCGCCCGGTCTTCGGCATCCTGGTGGTGCTCTCCACCATCTGGGACTTCAAGGTCTTCACCCAGTACTACGTGCTGGCCGGCGGCACCCAGGACCGGCCCACCTTCATGCTCTCCGTCTACTCGTACGCCGAGGCGTTCTCGCCCCCGCCCAAGTACGGTCTCGGCTCGGCGATCGCGGTCGTTCTCACCCTGATCCTGCTCGCCGTCACCGGGGCGTACGTGCGCATGATGCTCCGGCAGGAGGACGCGTGACGACCGGCCCGGCGCGTGGCGGGCGGCGCGGCCGTACCGCCCGACGGCTCGCGCTCAACGGCGCCGGCCTGCTGGTGGCGCTCTTCGCGGCCTTCCCGGTCTACTGGATGATCGCCACCTCGCTGAAACCGAGCGGCGAGATCTTCGCCAGCACGCCCCGGCCGGTGCCGGCCGAGCCGACGCTGGAGCACTACCGGCAGATCCTCACCGGGAACCTGATCCCCGGAGTGACCTTCACCGACTTCTTCCTCAACAGCGTGCTGGTGGCGGCGGCCACGGTGCTGCTCAGCGGGCTGGTCGCCCTGCTGGCCGCCACCGCCGTGGCCCGGTTCCGGTTCCGGCTGCGGACCAGCTTCCTGATCATGCTGTTGGTGGTGCAGATGATCCCGCTGGAGGCGCTGGTCATTCCGCTGTTCCTGATGATCCAGCGGCTCGGCCTGTACAACACCCTGCCCAGCCTGATCCTCACCTACCTCGGCTTCTCGTTGCCGTTCGCGGTCTGGATGCTGCGCGGCTTCGTCGCGGCGGTGCCCAGGGAACTGGAGGAGGCCGCCGCCATCGACGGGGCCAACCGGGCGCAGATCTTCCGCCGGATCCTGTTTCCGCTGGTGGCCCCGGGGCTCGTGGCGACCAGCATCTTCTCCTTCATCACCGCGTGGAACGAGCTGATCTTCGCGTTGACCTTCGTCAACCGACAGGACCGCTACACCCTGCCGGTGGCGATGACCTTCTTCTTCGGTCGCGACGACACCGCCTGGGGCCCGGTGATGGCCGCCTCCACGCTGTTCACCCTGCCGGTGATCGTGTTCTTCCTGCTGGTGCAGCGGCGGATGGCCGCCGGCCTGATCACCGGCGCCATCAAGGGCTGAGGGGTGTAAGGAAGGGCCCCCTATTAACGCCTGAGGTATAGAAGGGTTCCCTTCTCACACCGGCGGCGTCGGTTTTGATGCGGCGGTCGGTGCATGCTGGCGGGCACCGTGGGCGCGGCCGGGCGGCCGGCCACGACGGGAAGGCCGGGCGGCCGGCCACGACGGGAGGCTAGGCTGCCGGGCCATGACGGGGCGAGTGGTGACGGTCAACGTCGGCGTGGTGACCAGGGCCGACTGGGCGGGCGCGAACGGGCGCAGCGGAATCGACAAGCGGCCGGTGCCGGGCCGGGTGCCGGTGCGCCCGGAGGGCCTGGTCGGCGACTTCATCAGCGACCTGCGCAACCATGGCGGCCCCGACAAGGCGGTCTACGCGTACGCCTCGGAGGACGCGGCGTGGTGGGAGGCCGAGCTCGGCCGGGACATCCGGCCGGGCGGCTTCGGCGAGAACCTCACCACGTACGCGGTGGACGTCACCGGCGCGGTGATCGGCGAGCGGTGGACGGTCGGCTCGGCCGTGCTCCAGGTGACGATGCCGCGTACGCCGTGCGCCACGTTTGCCGGCTTCTGGGGCGTACCGAATCTGATCAAGCGGTTCACGGCGCGGGCGGCGCCCGGGGCGTACCTGCGGGTGCTGCGTGAGGGCGAACTGGGTGCCGGCGACCCGATCGAGGTGACGCACCGGCCGGCGCACGGGGTGACCGTCGGTGAGGTGTTCCGGGCACTGAACCTTCAGCCGGAGCTGCTGCCCCGGCTGCTGGCGGCCGACGACCTGCCCGGGTGGATCCGGGACAAGGCGCGTCGCCGGCTCACCACCCCGCCCGCCTGACCGCCACCAACCACCAACCACCAACCACCAACCACCACCCGCCCACCGTCGCTGGGTGCCGGCGGGCGGGATGTTATTGATGGGTAACCCAAACATCCCGTGATCGTTGAGTGTGTATGGGTGTTGCGGTGACCGATGCGAGGCGGCTTTCCCAGCAGGCGCAAGAGGATCTGCGTCGGCGGGCGGTGGCTGCGTGGCAGGGTGGGATGTCGCAGGCTGAGGTGGCGCGGGTATTTCGGGTCGGGCCGAAAACGGTGTGGGTGTGGGTGGAGGCGTTCCGCCGTAAGGGGAATCGGGGGTTGAACGCCAAGAGACGTGGTCGGCGGCCGGGTGAGCAGAAGGCGTTGACGGCGCGGCAGCAGGCGCGGGTGCGGCGGGCGGTGATCCACCAGTGTCCGGACCAGTTGGCGTTGCCGGGGTTGGTGTGGACCCGTCCGCAGGTGCGGCAGTTGATCCGTGACTGGTTCGATATCGGGTTGTCGCTGGTCACGATCGGCAAGTACCTGCGGTCGTGGGGGCTGTCGCCGCAGAAGCCGATCCGTAAGGCGTACGAGCAGGATCCCGAGGCCGTCACGCGGTGGCTGGAGGTGACCTACCCGGCGATCGCCGGGCAGGCCAAGGCCGAGGGCGGTGTGGTGTTGTGGCTGGATCAGACTGGGCTGCGTTCCACCGCCGCGGTGGGCACCACCTGGGCGCCGGTCGGGCAGACCCCGGTGGTGGCCAGGACCGGCCGACGGTTCTCGATCAACGTGATGGCCGCGATCTCCAACAAGGGCGAGCTGTACTTCACCTGCTACCTGGGCACCCTCAACGGGGAGGTGTTCCTGAAGTTCCTGGACCGGCTCGTCCGCCACCTCGACCGGAAGATCCACCTCATCGTCGACGGACACCCCGTCCACCGCCGTACCGAAGTCCGCACCTGGGTCGCCGAACGTGTTGCCCAGCTTGAGATGCACTACCTGCCCGGCTACAGCCCCGAACTGAATCCCGTAGAACTACTCAACGGCGACATCAAACACCATGTCGCACAAGCCAATCCCGCCAACCAGCAGCAGCTGGCCGCGCAGGCTCGCACCCACCTCCGCCGGCGACAGAACCAGCCCGACCGGATCCGGAGCCTGTTCGGCAAACCAGAAGTCCGCTACGCCGCCGGATGACCACGGGACGTTTGGGTTACCCATCAATAAGAAGGGCCCCCTGTACAACGCCAGGCGTTAACAGGGGGCCCTTCCTTACAAGCTGGTTAGCGGAGCCAGGGGATGTTTCGGTTTAGTAGGCCGCGCTGCTTCAGTTCCTTGCGGAGCGGGATCTCGTCGTCGATGTAGCCGTCCCAGTTGATGCCCCAGTAGTTCGCGGTGTGGGTGCCCTCACCGCAGAGCTGGCGCTGTACCGGCGTGCGGTTGCCCCACCACTCGCCGTCGGCGTCGATGTGCAGCTCGTCCAGCGGGCGGATCCACCGGTAGGTGTAGCCGACAAAGAGCATCTTGCGGGTGATCGTCGACAGGTTGGTCGACCGCGAGTGCCACTGCCGGCGGTCGAAGATGAACGCGTCGCCCGGCTTGGCGGTGATCTCGACGGTGCCCTCCGGGTCCGGGTTGTGCACCGTGGTGTCCGCCGGGCGCGGCAGCGAGTTCCACAGGTGGCTGCCCGGGATCACCTTGGTCGCGCCGCGGCCGGTCTCCGAGAGGTCGGAGAGCACGTAGGCGACCTTCAGCGAGAACATCGGCCGGGGCAGGTTCGGGTCCATCGTCTCCGGGTCGGAGTTCTGCCGGTACCCGTCCTGGTGCCAACCCCAGTACGGCTTCTCCGGCTCCAGGGCCGGCGGAGTGACGTCGAGGTGGTTGTGGTGGCTGTAGATGTTCCACCCGGCCAGGCCCCACATGTAGGGGAACGCGATCGGGTGGGTCAGCAGGTCGCCGAAGAGTTCGTCCCGCTCAAGGAAGCCCAGCAGGTGCAGGGTGCCGTCCTTGGTGGTCTTGCCCTTCGCCTTCTCCTCCTCGTACACCCGGTCGACCGCGGCCTCGAGCGCGGCCCGGTGGTCCTCGGTCAGGACGTTGCGCAGCAGGAGAAAGCCCTGCTCATGGAACTCCTTGCGGTCGACGTCGCTGATCGGTTCGTAGCCGGTCCGGTCGCCGTAGTCGAATGCCACGTCGTACCCCTCCCCAAGAGGTGAAACCATTTTTGGCGCAGGCCGCCGATCGTAACGCGCCCACGCCGGGCCCGGGGGACGGCCCCGGTCGATCCCACAGGTATGGCGACCGAGGGCGGTGGTGTGACTACTGGCAGTTACGCAGCGTGGTAGGGCGGGGGGTTTAGAGGGGCGATTGCCGGAATTTGCGGTGACTGCGGGTAAGGAGACAAGGGGTCGTTCACACGTCCGCGTGGACCTCGGCAACCACCCGGTCGGCACTCTTCTCGCCGTTCGTCACCCGTTTCCAGCTGCCGTCCCGAGCGCTCCACTCCTGGCCGCCGAAGCGCACCCGCTTCACCCCGTGATCGTTCGCGTGGGAGACCAGCCAGTGCGCGTACCGCCAGCCGGCGCGCTCGTCCGCGGCGGTCACCGTCAGGCCGGTCAGGCCGCCGTCGCCGTTCACCCGGGAACCCACGATGTCCGCCCCCCGCTTGCGCCCCGCCGCCGAGCCCGCCAGGCCCCAGTCGAGCGTCAGGCCCTCGGTCAGTGCGGCGGCCGCGGCCGCGCCGCGCATCGCCGGGTCACCGCCCACCGTGCAGGAGACCGCCCCGGTGGCCTC
Organism: Micromonospora sp. CA-263727; assembly: GCF_050942455.1. Taxonomy (NCBI): domain Bacteria; kingdom Bacillati; phylum Actinomycetota; class Actinomycetes; order Micromonosporales; family Micromonosporaceae; genus Micromonospora; species Micromonospora sp. CA-263727. The sequence goes on along the minus strand of NZ_CP192031.1, from coordinate 5,694,607 downwards.
GCCGAGCAGGGCCCGGGTGAGCACCTCCGAGTCGTCCGCCCACTTCTCGTACGCCTCGGGGAAGGCCGACCGCTGGACCTTCTGGGCCGCGTCGGTGACCCGCATGTCCTCCCAGCCGCGCACCTTCTTCAGCGCGGCGTAGAACCGGTCGGCCGCGTACCGGGGGTCACGGATCTCGGTCGGCGTGCCCCAACCCTGGCTCGGGCGCTGCTGGAAGAGGCCGACCGAGTCGCGGTCGCCGCCGGCCAGGTTGCGCAGCCCGGACTCCTGGTAGGCGGTGGCCAGCGCCACCACCACGGCCCGCTCGGGCATCCCGCGCCGGATGCCGATGGCCGCGATCGTCGCCGCGTTGGCCATCTGGTGGGCGTTCAGGGAGACCGTCCCCTCGGCCTGCACGGTGCAGGTCCGGCCGGCCAACGGCAGTCGCAGCCGGTCTCCGACCTGTCGTATCCCGAGCACGATCCCGATCACGGCGACCACCACGAGAACCACGAAACCCGCCACGACTGCCCGAGCCCGCACCCGCACCTCCCGTACGACGTCCGCCAAGCGTACGTCCCCCATCGGTCCGTTCGGGTCGTCCGACCGGTTCCACCCGCCACGGGACCGCGCCGACCGGGGGTTCCCCGTCCCGGCCGGTACTCACCTGTCGAGTTCGGCCACCCACCGGGGCGGGCGCTTCTCGCGGAACGCGGCGACCCCCTCGACGCCGTCACCGGAGAGGAAGTAGCGGGTGGAGACCGCGGCCAGCTCCGCCAACTCGGCGCGCAGGCCGGTGGCGGCCGGGCGGCGCAGCAACTCCTTCGCGCCGGCCAGCGCGGATGGGGCGCCGTGCACCAGCGAGTCGCGGTACCGCTCCACCGCGGCGTCCAGCTCGTCGGCCGGCACCGCGGCGGTGACCAGGCCGATCTCCGCCGCCCGCCGGCCGTCGAAGGGGTCGCCGGTCAGGTAGAGCTCGGCCGCCGCCCGGGGGTGCAGCCGGGGCAGCACGGTTGCCGAGATCACCGCCGGGATCACCCCGATCCGTACCTCGGTGAAGGCGAACGTCGCCTCGGCCGCGCAGACCGCCAGGTCGGCCGCCGCGATCAGGCCCAGCCCGCCGGCCCGGGCCGGGCCGCCGACCCGCGCCAACACCGGCTTCGGGCACTCCCAGACCGCCGCGAGCACGTCACCCAGCATCCCGGCGGGCACCGTCCCGCTGGCGTACGCGGCCGCCGTCTCCTTCAGGTCCGCCCCGGAGCAGAAGACCGGGCCGGTGTGGTCGAGCACGATCACCCGGACCGTGTCGTCGGCGACCGCGGCGGCCAGCCCGGTCAGCAGCTCGGTCATCAGCGGCGTGGAGAGCGCGTTGCGGTTGTGCGGGCTGTCCAGGGTGAGGGTGGTCACCCCACGGGCCGTGGCAACCCGGACGAGCGCGTCGGCAGAGGTCATGTGAGGGCACACTAGTGGCCATGCCCGGCCTCCTTCCAGCAGGCGAACCCGTCCCCGTCGACGGGGCGCTGCCCGCCTCCGCCCGCCCGACCGTGGGTGACCGTGGCTTCGGGGTGTACGTGCACGTGCCCTTCTGCGCCAGCCGTTGCGGCTACTGCGACTTCAACACGTACACCGCCGAGGAGCTGGGTGGCGGCGCGAGCCGGGACGGCTACGCCGACACCGTCCTCGCCGAGCTGGCGCTCGCCGCGCGGGTGCTCGGCGACCGGCCGCCGCGCCGGGTCGAGACGGTCTTCGTCGGCGGTGGCACCCCCACCCTGCTGCCCGCCGACGACCTGGCCCGGATCCTCGACGCCATCGACCGCACCTGGGGGCTGGCCGGCGACGCGGAGGTGACCACCGAGGCCAACCCGGAGTCGGTCAACCCCGAGTCGCTGAAGGAGCTGCGGGCGGCCGGCTACACCCGGATCTCGCTGGGCATGCAGTCGGCCGCCCCGGGGGTGCTCGCGGTGCTCGACCGCCGGCACCGCGCCGGCCGGGCCACCGCCGCCGCGCTGGAGGCCCGCGACGCCGGGTTCGACCACGTCAACCTCGACCTGATCTACGGCACGCCGGGGGAGCGGGCCGAGGACTTCGCCGCCTCGCTGGACCAGGTCGTGGCGGCGGGCGTGGACCACGTCAGCGCGTACGCCCTGATCGTCGAGGACGGCACCCGGCTGGCCGCGCGGATGCGTCGCGGCGAGCTGCCGTACCCCGACGACGACGTCGCCGCGGACCGCTACCTGGCCGCCGAGGCCGCCCTCGGCGCGGCCGGTTTCTCCTGGTACGAGGTTTCCAACTGGGCCCGTACGCCGGCCGCCCGGTGCCGGCACAACCTGCTCTACTGGACCGGCGGCGACTGGTGGGGCCTCGGCCCGGGGGCGCACAGCCACGTCGGCGGCGTGCGCTGGTGGAACGTCAAACACCCCGGCACGTACGCGCAGCGCCTGGCCACCGGTGGGTCACCCGGACTCGCCCGGGAGGTGCTCACCGACGACGAGGCGCACATGGAGGACGTGATGCTCCGGCTGCGGCTCGCCAGCGGCCTGCCGTTGGCGGTGCTGGACGAGGCCGGCCGGGCCGGCGCGGAGCGCGCCCTGGCCGACGGCCTGCTGACTCCGGACGACCACGCCGCCGGCCGGGCGGTGCTGACCCTGCGCGGCCGGCTGCTGGCCGACGCCGTCGTGCGCGACCTGCTGCCCTGAGCGAGGGCGGATCCGGCCAGCCCGTCGGCTGGCCGGATCGGCTCACTTGATGAAGCTGGCGGACATCGGGTAGCGGTAGTGCTGTCCCTCGTTGGCCTTGAGGCCGGCGATGACGCCGAAGATGATCTGGATCACCATGACCGCGATGCTGGGCAGGAAGGCCAGGCACCAGCTCACGAAGAGCAGCACGAACGCGATGATCGACCAGAGGATCTGGAAGTTCAACGCCGCCACGGCGTGCGCCCGGGCGGCCGGCGACTGCTGACCGCGGACCACGTACGCGATGAGCGGTGCGACGAAGCCCAGCGGTCCGGCGCTGATCAGCGCGCCGGCGGCGCCGCCGAAGTGGGCGATCAGCGCCCAGGTCTTGTCCTCGTTGCTGGCGTAGCCGGGGGGCGGCGCGGGAGCGCCGTAGCCGCCGGTCGGGTAGCCGACACCGGGCTGGCCGCCCGGCGGGGGGTAGCCACCGGGCGGGGGGTATCCAGCCGGCGGCGGCTGGTCGCCGGTGGGCGGCGGATAGCCGCCGGGCGGGGGATAGCCGGGCTGGCCAGCGGAGCCGGACATTGGAGTCGTGGGTTCGTCGCCGGCGTCTGAGGGACGAGGTGGTTCAGTCATGGAGGTCACGTTAGGTGCCACTGGCAACGGTGCACCATAGCGACACCGGCGAGTGTCAACCCGACGATCGGACCTCGGACAGCTGTGGTGACTTGATCATCGCGTCGGCGGGGCCACCGACGTAGACTGGCACTCGCTACAGTCGAGTGCCAGGGCGTTGTTCCGGCGGCCGTCGCCTCCGGGGCTGACCAGCGACAGGAGGTGGAAAGGATGGGTCTCGACGACCGCAAGCTGGCCGTGCTTCGGGCAATCGTCGAGGACTACGTCGCCACCCAGGAGCCGGTTGGCAGCAAGGCGCTGGTCGAGCGGCACCAGCTCGGCGTCTCGCCGGCCACCGTCCGCAACGACATGGCCGTGCTGGAAGAGGAGGGCTACATCCGCCAGCCACACACCAGTGCCGGCCGGGTGCCCACCGACCGTGGCTACCGGCTCTTCGTCGACCGGCTGAGCCGGGTCAAGCCGCTCAGCCCGGCCGAGCGGCGGGCCATCGAGCGCTTCCTGGCCGGCGCGGTCGACCTCGACGACGTGGTGCATCGCACCGTCCGGCTGCTGGCTCAGCTGACCCGCCAGGTCGCCGTGGTGCAGTACCCGAGCCTGGCCCGGTCCCGGGTGCGCCACCTGGAACTGGTGCCGATCTCCACCACCCGGTTGATGCTGGTCATGATCGCCGACACCGGCCGGGTCGAGCAGCGGCTGGTCGAGCTGCCCGCGCCGATCCCCGCCGAGGACGTCCTCGACCTGCGCCGGCTGGTCAACGAGAAGCTGGTCGGCACCCGGTTGTCGGACACCCCGCCGCTGGTGCAGGCGCTCATCGACGAGTCCCTGCCGCACCTGCGTCCGGCCATGACGACGCTCTCCACCGTGCTGCTGGAAACTCTGGTCGAGCGGCACGAGGAGCGGCTCGCCCTGGCCGGCACCGCCAACCTCACCCGGGGTGGCCTGCTCGATTTCCAGGGCTCGTTGCGTCCGATCCTCGAAGCGCTTGAGGAGGAGGTCGTCCTGCTCAAGCTCATCGGCGAGGTGGAGCCGAGCACGCTGAGGGTGCGGATCGGCGACGAGAACCAGATCGACAACCTGCGGGCGGCTTCCGTGGTCAGCACCGGATACGGCCCGGGCGCGACCATCGTCGGGGGGATGGGCGTGCTGGGACCGACGCGGATGGACTACCCCGGCACCATCGCCACGGTGAGGGCCGTGGCACGCTACGTGGGCGAGCTGCTGGCCCAGAACTGACCAGTCAGGGCCGACGGCAGGCTGCCGCCGCCGAACGGCGTAACGCGAGACGAACACGAGGACACGGAACGCAGTGGCCAGGGACTACTACGGCATTCTCGGCGTGAGCCGGGGCGCCTCCGACGACGAGATCAAGCGCGCCTACCGCAAGCTGGCGCGGCAGTTCCACCCGGATGTCAATCCGGACCCGGAGGCACAGGAGAAGTTCAAGGACATCAACGCCGCGTACGAGGTCCTGTCGGACGACCGGAAACGGCAGATCGTCGACCTCGGTGGCGATCCGCTGGCCCCGGGCGGCGGCGGTCCCGGCGGCCCGGGCGGCCCCGGGGGCGCCGGCCCGTTCGTCGGCTTCCAGGACATCATGGACGCCTTCTTCGGCGGCGCCACCGGTGCCGGCCGGGGGCCACGGCCGCGTACCCGGCCCGGCGCCGACGCGATCCTGCGGCTGGAACTGGACCTGCACGAGACCGCCTTCGGGGTCGAGGCGCCGATCACCGTCGACACGGCGGTGCTCTGCACCACCTGCTCCGGGGCCGGCACCGCGGCCGGCACCCATCTGGCCACCTGTGAGGCGTGCGGTGGCCGGGGCGAGGTGCAGTCCGTGCAGCGCACCTTCCTCGGCCAGGTGGTATCCGCCCGGCCGTGCACGGTCTGCCAGGGGCACGGCACCACCATCCCGCAGCCCTGCCCGACCTGCGCCGGCGACGGCCGGGTCCGGACCCGCCGGTCGCTGACCGTCAAGATCCCGGCCGGGGTGGAGGACGGCATGCGTATCCGTCTCGCCCAGCAGGGCGAGGTCGGCCCGGGCGGCGGCACCGCCGGGGATCTCTACGTGGAGATCCACGAGCGGCCCCACGACGTCTTCTCCCGCAAGGGCGACGACCTGCACTGCCGGGTCACCGTGCCGATGACCGCCGCCGCGCTCGGCACCCGGCTGACCATCAAGGCGCTGGACAGCGAGGAGCCGGTCGACGTCAAGCCGGGTACCCAGCCGGGCAGCACGCTGCGGCTACGCGCCCGCGGCGTGCCGCACCTGCGCGGCACCGGTCGGGGCGACCTCTACGTGCATCTCGACGTCCGGACCCCGACCAAGCTCGACGCCGAGCAGGAGCGGATGCTGCGCGAGTTCGCCAAGACCCGGGGCGAGGAGGTCGCCGAGCTGAGCAAGCAGGGCGGCTTCTTCTCCCGGATGCGCGACGCCTTCAACGGCCACGCCTGAGCCGCACTAACCTGTCGTTCGTGTCCGCCCCGCTGTTTCTCGTCGAGTCGCTGCCGACCGCCGACTCGATGCTGCTCGACGGGCCGGAGGGCCACCACGCCGCCACCGTGCAGCGGCTGCGGGTGGGCGAGGAGCTGCTGCTCGCCGACGGCCGGGGCGGCACGGCCACCGCGGTGGTCACCGCCGTCGGCCGGGGCACCCTCGACCTCGACATCACCGCCCGTGGGTACGCCGACGCGTCGAACCCGCGGCTCGTGGTGGTGCAGGGCATCGCCAAGGGCGACCGGGGTGAGCTGGCCGTGCAGGCGATGACCGAGGTCGGGGTGGACGAGATCGTGCCCTGGGCGGCGAGCCGCTCGGTGGTGCAGTGGCGCGGCGAGCGGGGCGTACGGGCCCGGGGCAAGTGGGTGGCGACCGCCCGGGAGGCGGCGAAGCAGGCCCGCCGGGCGTGGCTGCCGGTGCTGGCGGGCGCGCCGGACGAGTCCACCGCCTCGGTGGCCCGCCGGATCGCCGGGGCCGCCGCCGGGTACGTGCTGCACGAGGCGGCGACCGACCGGCTGACCACCGCCGAACTGCCCGATCGCGGCGAGATCGTGCTGGTGGTCGGCCCCGAGGGCGGCATCAGCCCGGCGGAGCTGTCGACCTTCCAGGAGGCCGGCGCCCGCCCGGTCCGCCTCGGCGCCTCGGTGCTGCGTACCTCCACCGCCGGGGTGGCCGCCCTGGCGGTCCTCGCCACCCGCCTCCTGCGCTGGTGACCCACCCGCCGCCGGCGAAATGTTAGGAGGGGGCCCCTCCTATACCTGAGACGTTAATAGGGGGCCCTTCCTTACACTGCGTCGGTGAGCACTCCTGACTGTCTTTTTTGCCGCATCGTCGCCGGGGAGATCCCGGCCACGGTGGTCCGTGAGACCCCCGCCACGCTCGCCTTCCGGGACATCAGTCCGAAGGCGCCGGTGCACGTGCTGGTCATCCCGAAGGAGCACTACGCGGACGTGGCCACCCTCGGCCAGGGCGACCCGGCGCTGGCCGGCGAGGTGCTGGCCACGGCCGCCGCGGTGGCCGAGGACGAGGGCCTGCTCGGCGACGGGTTCCGGCTGATGTTCAACACCGGGGCGTACGGCGGCCAGGAGGTCTTCCACGCCCACGCGCACCTGCTGGGCGGGGCCCCGCTCGGCCCGATGCTGGCCCGGGACGTCGCGTGACCGTGGCCGCCGGCCGTGCCGCCGCCGCCGGCCACCTGGAACGGCTGGTGCGGCAGGTCCAGGCGCAGGCCCGGGTGCCGGCGGTCTCGGCGGCGGTGAACCGGGCCGACCGTCCCCTATGGACATGCACGGTCGGCGGCACCGGTAACGACACCGCGCTGGACGAGCAGACCCGGTTCCGGATCGGCTCGGTGACCAAGACCTTCACCGCCGTGCTGACCATGCAGTGCCGGGACGACGGCCTGCTCGACCTCGACGACCCGCTGGACCGGCACCTCGACCTGCCGGCGCACGGCGAGCTGACCGTGCGCCGGCTGCTGTCGCACACCGCCGGCCTGCAACGGGAGCCGTACGGCGACGTCTGGGACACGCTGCGCGCGCCGGACGTCGACCAACTGGTGGCCGAGCTGGCCCGCGCCGAGCGGGTGCTGCCGCCGGGACGCCGCTACCACTACTCCAACCTGGGCATGGCGCTGCTCGGCCGGCTGGTCGGTCGGTTGCGGGGCGGAACCTGGGCCGAGGTGTTGACCGAGCGGGTGCTGACCCCGCTCGGGCTGACCGCCACCACGGTGACCCCGGGGCCCCGGGCCGCGACCGGCTTCCTGGTCGACGCGTACTCCGACGAGGCGCATCCGGAGCCGCCGACCGACTTCGGCGCGGTCGGCCCCGCCGCGCAGCTCTGGAGCACCGCGGCCGACATGGCCCGGTGGGCCGCGTTCCTGGCCGACCCGGCGGCGCTGGACGCGGCCGGCCGGGTTCTCGACCCGGCCACCCTGGAGGAGATGCGCTGGCCGCTGACGGTCACCGACGAGACCGTCTGGGCCGGCGGCTTCGGCCTCGGGCTGATCGTGGTGCCGCAGGGGGAGCGGGTGGTGCACGTCGGGCACGACGGCGCGATGCCCGGCTTCCTCGCCGGGGTGTACGGCCGGCGCGGCGGCGCGGGCGCCCCGGGTGCGTTCGGCGTCGCCGTGCTGGGTTCCTCGGGCACCGCGGCGGAGCTGCTGGAACTGCCGCACCGGCTGCTCGCCGCCGCGGTCGAGCACGACCCGGCGGAGATCGACCCGTGGCGGCCCGGCGAGCCGGCTCCCGCGCACCTGCGCGGGCTGCTCGGCCGCTGGTGGGGCGAGGGTTTCGAGTACGTCTTCGGCTGGCACGACGGCGCCCTGCGGGCCCGTGGCGCCGGTGACCCGCAGGGGAAGCCGCCGGCGGTCTTCGCGCCGGTGCCGGAGCGGCCGGACGTGTTCCGCACGGTCGCCGGCCGGGAGGTGGGCGAGTTGCTCCGGCTGACCCGGGACTCCGCCGGGGTGGTGGTCCGGATGCACTGGGCGACGTACCGGTTCACCCGGCGCCAGGAGACCTTCGACCGGTACGACTTCCGCGCCTGAGCCTGCCGGCACCCGCCGCGCCCTGCCCGTTTTGTCCGGTGGTGCGAGGCGGCTCGACCGGCGGAAATGGGCAGCGTGCCCGCGCCGTTGAACCGATACGATGGAGGTAACGTCCGCACGCCGCGGCAACCTGGCCCGGCGCCGAGATCGAGAGCAGGTGGCGCAGGGCCCCTCGGCCCGACCTATGACCGGCACCCCACCTCCCGGCCCGCCCCGGGTGCAGACCAGGATCACGGTCCCCGACTCGAAGATCATGGTCAACCTGCTCGGCGCGGGTGATGAGATCCTGCGACTGGTCGAGCGCTCGGTGAACAGCGACGTGCACGTGCGAGGCAACGAGATCACCATCACCGGTGCCCCCGCCGACAACGCCCTCGCCGAGCGGATCTTCAGCGAACTGCTCGAACTCATCGAGAAAGGCGAGACCCTGACCACAGACGCCGTCCGGCGTACCGTCGGCATGCTCGAACAGGGCGGCGCGGAGCGGCCCGCCGAGGTCCTGACGCTCAACATCCTCTCCCGGCGCGGGCGCACCATCCGGCCCAAGACGCTCGGGCAGAAGCGCTACGTCGACGCGATCGACGCGCACACCATCGTCTTCGGCATCGGTCCGGCCGGCACCGGCAAGACCTACCTCGCCATGGCCAAGGCGGTCCAGGCGTTGCAGGCCAAGCAGATCAACCGGATCATCCTGACCCGACCGGCGGTCGAGGCGGGGGAGCGGCTGGGCTTCCTGCCCGGCACGCTCAACGAGAAGATCGACCCGTACCTGCGCCCGCTCTACGACGCGCTGCACGACATGCTCGACCCGGAGACGATCCCGAAGCTGATGGCGGCGGGCACCATCGAGGTCGCCCCGCTGGCCTACATGCGTGGCCGGGCACAGCCGCTGTCGGCGAAGGTGCTGACCCCGGAGGGCTGGCGGCCCATCGGCGAGCTGCGGGTCGGCGACCTCGTGGTGGGCTCCGACGGCCTGCCGACCCCGGTGCTCGGGGTCTACCCGCAGGGCCGCAAGGACGTGTACCAGGTCACCACCCAGGACGGAGCGTCGACCCTCGCCTGCGGCGAGCACCTGTGGACCGTGCGGACCCCGGACGACCGCAGTCATGGCCGCCCTGCCCGAGTGCTGGAGACTCAGGAGATGATCGGCCGGCTGCGCCGCGGTCACGTGCACCGGTTCGAGTTGCCACTTGTCCAGCCGGTGGAGTTCGTGCCGCGCGAGGTGCCGATGTCGCCCTACGCGCTGGGTTTGCTGCTCGGAGACGGATGTCTCTCGACGAAGACGACTCCATCGTTCAGCACCGCGGATCCCGAGCTCGCGGAGGCGCTGCAGACGGAGCTGCCGGAGATCAGCCTGGACCGCAAGGGCGAAGTCGACTACGTGCTCCGCGATCCGGCCGGTGGGCGGGGCGGGGTGATCGTCGCCAATCCGGTCACCGCAACGCTGCGCGAGCTGGGTCTTGCCGGCAGCCGGTCGAGCACGAAGTTCGTGCCGGAGTGCTATCGCCTCAATAGCTCCACCGTGCGCCTCGCTCTCCTGCAGGGTCTACTCGACAGCGACGGTGGGCCGGTCACCCGGCAGGGTGGGACGTGCCGGATCCAGTACACGACGTGCTCCGCACAGCTGCGAGACGATGTCATCTTCCTGGTTCGCTCGCTCGGCGGCGTCGCATACTCCCGGGTGCGCCCGGCGTCAGGTCGCAAGCCTGGACTGGCGCGAGGGCGGTCCGTCGAGTATCGGCACGATGCCTTCGTCCTCGACATCCGGCTTCCGGAGGGCCTGCAGCCGTTCCGTCTTGCTCGCAAGCGCGCAGCGTACGACGCTGTGGGCGGTGGACGTCCGATGCGCTTCATCGACTCCATCGAACCGGCAGGACAGGCCGAGACGGTCTGCATCCAGGTAGCGTCCGCCGACTCGTTGTACGTCACGGACGAGTTGATCGTCACGCACAACACGCTCAATGACGCGTTCATCATCCTCGACGAGGCGCAGAACACCACGCCCGAGCAGATGAAGATGTTCCTCACCCGGCTCGGGTTCGGTTCCAAGATCGTGGTCACCGGCGACGTCACCCAGGTCGACCTGCCGGGTGGGACGACCAGCGGACTGCGCGTGGTGCGGGAGATCCTGGGCGGCGTGGAGGACGTGCACTTCGCGCAGCTCTCCAGCGCCGACGTGGTGCGGCACCGACTGGTCGGTGCGATCGTCGACGCGTACGCCCGCTGGGACGCCGAGCGGGAGAACCAGCAGGCACAGGGTGTGCACGCGGTGGCCGGGCGCAGTGCCCAGGGCAATCGCGCCGGCCGGCGCCGCTAGACCGGGGGAAGACAGTTGTCCATCGAGATCGCCAACGAGTCCGGTGTCGAGGTCGACACCGACGCCGTGCTCGCCGTCGCCCGGCACGCGCTCGACGAGATGGGGGTCAACCCCCTCGCCGAGCTCTCCGTGCTGCTGGTCGACGTCGTCTACATGACCGACCTGAACCACCGCTGGATGGGCGGCGACGGGCCGACCGACGTGCTCGCCTTCCCCATGGACGAGGGCAGCGTCGACCACGGGCCCGGTGAGAATGCCGCCGCCTCCGGTGAACCGGCCCTGCTCGGTGACATCGTGCTCTGCCCGGAGGTGGCGGCGAAACAGGCGGCGACCGCCGGGCACAGCGCCGACGACGAGCTGCACCTGCTCACCGTGCACGGCGTCCTGCACCTGCTCGGCTACGACCACGCGGAGCCGGAGGAGGAGCGGGAGATGTTCGGGCTCCAGGCCCGGCTGTTGTCCAGTTGGCGGTCGACCCGCTCCCGGTGATGGACACTCCACTGGCCGCGGCCGCCACCGGCCTACCCGACCTGCAACTGCTCGTCTTCGCCGCCGGGCTGGTGGTGCTCGCCGGCCTGATCGCGATGACCGAGGCCGCCCTGGCCGCGGTCTCGCCGGCCCGCGCCGCCGAACTGGCCCGCGACGGTGAGCGGGGCGCCCGTACCCTCCAGGCGGTCGCCGGTGACGTGGTCCGTCACCTCAATCTTTTGCTGCTGCTCCGGTTGCTCGCCGAGCTGACCGCCACCACGCTGGTGGCCCTGGTCGCGGTGGACACCTTCGGAGCGGGCTGGTGGGCGGCGCTGGTCACCGCCGGGGCGATGACCGTGGTCAGCTTCGTGGTGGTCGGTGTCGGTCCGCGCACCCTGGGCCGGCAGCACGCGTACGCCGTGGGCCGGACCGCCGCGCCGCTGGTCCGCTGGCTGGGCCGGGTGCTCAACCCGCTGGCGTCGCTGCTGATCCTGATCGGCAACGCGGTGACTCCGGGGCGCGGCTTCCGGGAGGGGCCCTTCGCCACCCAGGTCGAGCTGCGTGAGCTGGTCGACCTCGCCGAGCAGCGGGGGGTGGTGGAGCACGGCGAACGGCAGATGATCCATTCGGTCTTCGCCCTCGGCGACACCATCGCCCGTGAGGTCATGGTGCCGCGTACCGAGATGGTGTGGATCGAGTCGGGCAAGACGCTCTCCCAGGCGCTCGTGCTATTCCTGCGCTCCGGGTTCTCCCGCATCCCGGTGATCGGCGAGAGCGTCGACGACGTGCTCGGCGTGCTCTACCTCAAGGACCTGATCCGGCGCACCCAGGGCGGCGCGGCGGAGGACCACCAGCTCCCGGTGGCCGAGCTGATGCGACCGGCCACCTTCGTGCCGGAGTCCAAGCCCGTCGACGACCTGCTGTCGGAGATGCAGGCCGCCCGCAACCACCTGGTCATCGTGGTCGACGAATACGGCGGCACCGGCGGGCTGGTCACCATCGAGGACATCCTGGAGGAGATCGTCGGGGAGATCACCGACGAGTACGATGTCGAACGCCCGCCGGTCGAGCAGTTGCCCGACGGCGCGGTGCGGGTCACCGCCCGGTTGCCGGTGGAGGATCTCGGCGAGCTCTTCGACACCGAGCTGCCGCACGACGAGGTGGAAACTGTCGGGGGTCTGCTGGCGCAGTCCCTGGGCCGGGTGCCGATCCCGGGCGCCGAGGTCGAGGTGGCCGGGCTGCGGCTGCTCGCCGAGGGCACCACCGGCCGGCGCAACCGGATCGACACGGTGCTGGTCTGCCGGGCGGCGTCGACCGACTCGCAGGACAACCCCGGCGGTACGCCGACCGCCGCCCGGGGCGACAACGACCGATCCGAGGAGAGGCAACCCGCCGATGCCTGAGTCACCCGCCGTACCGGCCGCCCGGCCCACCGGCTCCGAGCTGAGTGCCGAGGACGGCAAGCTGGTCATCCTCGCCCGGGGAGCCCGGGGCCGGGTGGGGGCCGTGGAGGGCGCCGCGGTTCGGGACCAGGACGGCCGTACGTACGCGGCGGCCAGCGTGTCGCTTCCCTCGTTGACGATCACCGCGCTCCAGTTGGCGGTCGCCTCGGCGGCGGCGGCGGGCGCGACCCGGCTGGAGGCCGCCGCGGTGGTGACCGAGGCGTCCACCCTGGACGGCGCCGGGTACGCGGCCGTGCGCGACCTGGCCGCCGACGCGCCGGTGCACGTGGCCGCGCCGGACGGCACGGTGCTCGGCACGGTCACGGCATGAGCGAGCGCAGCGAGCGAATCGTCAGGTTCGGTGTGGTGGTGCGTCATGACGGTGCGGAGCGAAGCGGAGTGCCGGCATGAGTGACCTGGGGCAGCGCCCGTACCGGGCCGGTTTCGCCTGCTTCGTCGGTCGGCCCAACGCCGGCAAGTCCACGCTGACCAACGCGATCGTCGGGCAGAAGATCGCCATCACCTCGAACAAGCCGCAGACCACCCGGCACATCATCCGGGCGGTGCTGCACCGGCCGGACTCGCAGCTGGTGCTGGTCGACACCCCCGGTCTGCACCGTCCGCGTACGCTGCTCGGCGAGCGGCTCAACGACCTGGTCCGGCAGACCTGGAGCGAGGTCGACGTGATCGGCCTCTGCATCCCGGCCGACGAGCCGATCGGCCGCGGCGACCGGTTCATCACCGGGGAACTGGCCGAGCTGAAGGCGACCGTGCTGGCGGTGGTCACCAAGACCGACCTGGTCGACCGGAAGCGGCTGGCCGAGCAACTGCTCGCGGTCAGCGAGTTGGGCGAGTTCGCCGAGATCGTCCCGGTCAGCGCGGTCTCCGGGCACCAGGTGGAGACCCTGGTCGAGGTGATGACACGCTATCTTCCCGAGTCCCCGCAGCTCTACCCGGACGACATGCTCACCGACGATCCGGAGCAGGTGCTGGTCGCGGAGTTGATCCGGGAGGCGGCGCTGGAGGGGGTCCGGGACGAGCTGCCGCATTCCATCGCGGTCGTGGTGGAGGAGATGATCCCCGAGGGGCGGCTCACGAAGATCTACGCCGACGTGTATGTGGAGCGGCCGAGCCAGAAGGCGATCGTCATCGGGCACCGGGGTAGCCGGCTCAAGGAGGTCGGCACCACCGCCCGGCGTCAGATCGAGGAGCTGCTGGGTACGCGGATCTACCTCGATCTGCACGTACGGGTGGCCAAGGACTGGCAGCGCGACCCGAAGCAGCTGCGCAAGCTCGGGTTCTGACGCCGGTCCGGTCGGGCGACCGCACGAGGTGGCCGAATCCGGACGCGCGGCACCCCTGACGGCTGATCGGTACCGGTCAGGCATATGGGAAGTTTCACTATCCCGGTGGGTAGCTGGCCGTTTCACCGGCCGGCCCCGGAGGGTAGGAATCGTACGTCCACTGCCCCCGGACACAGATGCAGGCTGATGCGAAACAGATACCTGGACCTGCTGCGCTTCCTGGCCATCGTGCGGGTCGTCGTCTACCACGTCACCGGTTGGGCCTCGCTGACGTTGCTGTTTCCGGCGATGTCGGTGATGTTCGCCCTCGCCGGGTCGCTGATGGCGGCCTCCCTGCACCGGTCCGGGCCCACGGCGGTCGGCCGGCGGCTGCGCCGGCTGCTGCCGTCGCTGTGGGTGGTGGCCGCGATCTTCGTGCCGGCGATGCTGCTCACCGGACTGCCGCTGACCCCCAAGGTGCTGCTCTGGCTCTTCCCGGTGTCAGACCCGCCGGCGAACTACTGGGGCGCGCTGGCGCTGAGCCCGATCTGGTACCTGCGCGACTACCTCTGGTTCGTGCTCGCCTCCCCGGTGGCCCTCTGGTTGTTCCGGCGCTTCCCGTTGCCCACCCTGCTCGCCCCGTACTGCCTGCTGCTGGCGATCGAGATGGGCATCTACCCGAACGCACCCGGTGTGCTCCGGGAGTTCGGCCTCTACTTCGGCGCCTGGCTGCTGGGCTTCGCCCACCAGGCCGGGATGCTGCGCCGCCTGGCCAACCGGGTCCTGGTGCCGATCGTGCTCGCCCTCGCGGCGATCGGCGGCGCCTGGATCCTGGCCCACCCCGGCCCGCGTGGCTACGACCTGAACGACAACCAGCTCGGCAACGCCCTCTGGTCGGCCGCGTTCATCCTGCTGGCGCTCGGCCGCGCGCCGTCGAGCGCGGGGTGGGTGGACCGCAACGCGCTGTTCGGCCGCGTGGTCACCGTGCTGAACCGGCGGGCGCTGACCGTCTACCTGTGGCACATGGCGTTCGTGGTCGCGCTCACCCCGCTGGTGGACGTGGTCGGCTGGTCGCACCAGGACCTGCTGGGCCTGGCCATCCGGATCGTGCTGGTCTTCCTGCTGCTGGGCGTGGTGACCGCGCTGTTCGGCTGGGTCGAGGACGTGGCGGCGCAGCGCCCGCCCGAGTTGATCCCCGGCGGGCGTCGTCCGGCGGTCTCCCCGCCCCGTCCGGCGTCGGTCTCCGCCGAGGGCCGGGCCCGCGCCGAGCCCGCCGCGCCGAGCGGTTCCCCGTCCGGTCCCGGCCGCTCCGGTGACGAGTACCCGTCCGGTGCCGGCGGCTCCGGTGACGAGTTCCCGGCCGGCGCCGGCCGTCCTGGCGACGCGCAGCCCGTCGGCGCCGGCCGCTCCGCTGGTGCCCGGCCGGCCGGTACCGGACGCCCGTCGGCCGGTCGCGCGGCGGAGCGTCGCGAGGACGCCGTACCGGGTCAGCGCGGACGGGGCGGCGGAGTCAGCGCGAGGTGACGGTGATGTTGCCGCTGCCGGTGCGCAGGTCGAGCACGAGCGTGGCGGCGGGATCGTTCGGCACACCCAGGTCGACCTCACCGGAGCCGGCCCCCGATCGCACCTGGTACGCGCCGGCCGGCACGGTCAGCTCGACGTCGCCGCTCGACGCGTGCAACCGGGCCGAGGCGGGCCGCTCCAGATCGATGGTGACGTTGCCGGACCGGGCCTGCGCGTCCGTCTCGCCGCCGAGCCGGGTTCCGGTGATGTTCCCGGACGAGGCCCGGAGCACGACCGGGCTGGCCACGTCGTACACCTCGATGTTGCCCGAGCCGGTCTCCACCCGGACCGGTCCGGCGGCGTCGGACACCCGCACGTCGCCCGACCCGACCTTGACCTCCACCTGGCCGACCCGGCTCAGGTCGACGTTGCCGGAGCCGGTCTCGCCCTGGACGCTGACCCCCTCACCGGTGATCACCTCGTAGGAGACGCTGCACCGGTTGCCGCACGAGGTGTCCAGCACCAGCTCCGTGCCTTTGATCTCGTACGTCGGCCCCGGCTGGTCGCCCTGGTAACGCACCACGCGCTTGATGCGTACCCCGTCCGCGTCGCCGTCGGCCCGGACCACCACGTCGCCGGAGCCGGGCAGGACCCGGATCGCGGTCACCCGGGCGGCCTCCGTGGTGTCGTAGTCGAGCCGGCGGAAGGAGAGGTTGTCACACCCGGCGAGGACGATCAGGGTGGCCGCCGCCGCGACCGCCATGCCGACCCGGGACACGGCGTTGGTCCGGGACACGGCGTTGGTCCGGGACACGGCGTTGGTCCGGGGCACGGCGTTGGTCCGGGGCGTGGTGGCGTTGGTCCGGGGCACCGCGTTGGTCCCGGGCGCGGCGTTGGTCCGATGCAGAGCCATGCCGAGCACGCTACGACCGGCGTCGACGGATGCGCATCCGGGTTCGCCGGCACCGTGACCCGGAGCGGACCCTGAATTCCGACCCGGGGTGAGACCTGACTTCCGGCCGGGAGGGAGAATGACGCGATGGCCGGGTACCGCCGACAGCTCTACCGCGACGACGCGGTGGTGCTGCGCGTACAGAAACTCGGCGAGTCGGACCGGATCATCACCCTGCTCACCCGGCGGCACGGTCGGCTGCGCGCGGTCGCCCGGGGGGTACGCCGGACCACCTCGAAGTTCGGTGCCCGGCTGGAGCCGTTCGGCCACGTCGACCTGCAACTCGCCGGAGACCCCAAGGGAGAGCTGGGCAGTTCGCTTCAGAGCGTCAGCCAGGTCGAGGGGATCGACCTGTACGGCAAGCGGTTCCTCGGCGACTATCCCCGCTACACCGCGGCCAGCGCGATCGCCGAGACCGCCGAACGGCTCACCCCGGTGGAGCGGGAGCCGTCGCTGCGGCTGTTCCAGCTCACCCTGGGGGCGCTGCGCGCGCTCGCCGAGGGCAGCCACGCCACCACCCTGGTGCTCGACGCGTACCTGCTGCGCGGCATGGCCCTGGCGGGCTGGGCGCCGGCGCTGACCGCCTGCGCGGTCTGCGGCACCCCCGGGCAGTACCGGGCGTTCTCCGTACCGGCTGGCGGCGCGGTCTGCCCGGACTGCCGGCCGCCCGGTGCCGCCCACCCCGCACCGGCCACCATCGACCTGATGTCGGCGCTGGTCACCGGTGACTGGCGGATCGCCGACGCGGCCGAGAACGGGGTACGCCGGGAGTGCAGCGGCCTGGTCGCGGCGCACCTGCAGTGGCACCTGGAGCGCGCGTTACGCTCGCTGCCGCTGGTCGACCGGGGCGGCGTACCGGCGACACCCGACGTGAGCAGGGAGAGCACCGAGTGATCCGATCCACCAGGGCCGTCCGGCGCGAGCCGGTGCCGCCGACACCACACCCGTCGGGCGCCCGTCCGCCGGCGCTGCCGGCGGCGGCGGTGCCCCAGCACGTCGCCGTGGTGATGGACGGCAACGGCCGGTGGGCCAAGGAGCGCGGGCTGCCCCGCACCAAGGGGCACGAGGCCGGGGAGTTCTCCCTCTTCGACACCGTCGAGGGCGCCATCGAGCTGGGCATCCCCTACCTGTCGGCGTACGCCTTCTCCACCGAGAACTGGCGGCGCTCGCCGGACGAGGTCCGGTTCCTGATGGGTTTCAACCGGGACGTCATCCGCCGCCGCCGGGACCAGCTCGTCGACCTCGGGGTGCGGGTGGTGTGGTCGGGCCGGGCCGGGCGGCTCTGGAAGAGCGTCATCTCCGAGTTGCAGACCGCCGAGGAGATGTCCCGGGGCAACTCGACGCTGACCCTCCAGTTCTGCGTCAACTACGGCGGCCAGGCCGAGATCGCCGACGCCGCCGCCGCGATCGCCCGGGACGTGGCCGCCGGCCGGCTCGACCCGGCGAAGGTCACCGAGAAGACCATCGGGCGCTACCTCTACCACCCCGAGGTGCCCGAGGTGGACCTGTTCCTGCGGCCCTCGGGCGAGCAGCGGACCTCGAACTTCCTGCTCTGGCAGAGCGCGTACGCCGAACTGGTCTTCCTGGACACGCTCTGGCCCGACTTCGACCGCCGCCACCTCTGGTACGCCTGCGAGCTGTACGCCCAGCGGGACCGCCGCTTCGGTGGCGCGCTGCCCAATCCGGTCGCGCCAACCACCTGAGCGCCTGGCGCGACCGGCAGTAGGGCGGTCGGGGGCGAGGCGGGTCCTGGTCGCGCTTAGCCGCCGGGCGGGTTGGGTATCACCTCCACAGCAGCCACTGACGGAGGTGAACCACATGATGCGCAAACGTGTTGCCCAGTGGGCGGTGATGGCCGTGGCGGTTCCGTTGGCGGCAGCCGGTGCCCGCCGGCTCAGCCAGTCGCTGGAGGCGCGGCGTGGCCCGTCCCGAGCCAGCCGCATGCTCACCCAGGGAGCCGACCTGATCCGCCCCCGAAAGCCCAAGCCCCGCCGCTTCCTCTGACCGACCACCCCGTCCCCACCCTGTCGATCATGCAGTTGTGGTGCCTGACAAAGGGGTCGTAGCGGGCTGAGACGGCCACCACAACTGCATGATCGGCGGAGATCGGCGGGGCGGGGTCAGGCGGTGATCTCGGGGCGGGTGGGGGTGGCCCAGAGGGTGTGGAAGGAGCCGTCGCGGTCGGTGCGGCGGTAGGTGTGCGCGCCGAAGTTGTCGCGCAGGCCCTGGATCAGGGCGGCGGGGAGGCGCTCGGCGCGGAGCGCGTCGAAGTACGCCAGGGACGAGGCGAAGGCGGGCGCGGGGACGCCGGCCCGGGCCGCGTCAGCCACCACCCGCCGCCAGCTCGGCACGCCGTCGCGCACGGTGTCGGCGAACCACGACGCCACCAGCAGGGTGGGCAGCTCCGGCTGGTCGTCGTACGCCTCCCGGATGCGGTCCAGGAAGCGGGCCCGGATGATGCAGCCGCCCCGCCAGATGGTCGCCGTGCCGCCCAGGTCGATGTCCCAGTCGTACTCGGAGCTGCCGGCGCGGATCTGGTCGAAGCCCTGGGCGTACGCCACGATCTTGGAGGCCAGCAGCGCCCGCCGTACGTCCTCGATGAACGCCTCGCGGTCGCTGACCTGCCACTTCTCCCCGGTGCCCGGGAAGGCCCGGGCCGCCGCCTCGCGCTGGTCGACGTGCCCGGACAGCGACCGGGCGAAGGTCGCCTCGGCGATTCCGGTGATCGGCACGCCGAGATCCAGCGCGCTCTGCACGGTCCACCGGCCGGTGCCCTTCTGCTCGGCCCGGTCCTGCACCACGTCCACGAACGCCCGCCCGGTGGCGGCGTCGGCGTGCCCCAGCACGTCGGCGGTGATCTCGATCAGGAAGGACTCCAGCTCGCCGGAGTTCCACTCCCGGAAGATCTCCGCGATCTCCGCCGGCTCCGCGCCGAGCCCGGCCCGCAACAGGTCGTACGCCTCGGCGATGAGCTGCATGTCGGCGTACTCGATGCCGTTGTGGACCATCTTCACGAAGTGCCCGGCGCCGTCCGGCCCGACATGCTGGCAGCAGGGCACGCCGTCGATCTGCGCGGCGATCTTCTCGAAGATCGGCCCGAGCTTGCGGTACGACTCCGCCGACCCGCCCGGCATGATGCTCGGCCCGAGCAGCGCGCCCTCCTCACCGCCGGAGACGCCGGTGCCGACGAAGTGCAGCCCCTTGTCCCGCAACGCCTCCTCCCGCCGCCGGGTGTCGGCGAAGTGCGCGTTGCCGCAGTCGATGATGATGTCGCCCGCCTCCAGCAGCGGCACCAGTTCGTCGATCACCGCGTCGGTGGGCGCCCCGGCCTTGACCATGATGATCACCGCGCGGGGCCGCTCCAGCGCGGCGACGAAGTCCGCAAGGGACTCCGCCGGAACGAAGGTGCCCTCGTCGCCGTGCTCCGCCACCAGCGTCCGGGTCCGCTCCGGCGAGCGGTTGTGCACCGCCACGGTGAATCCGTTGCGGGCCAGGTTCCGGGCCAGGTTCCGCCCCATCACCGCCAGCCCGGTCACACCGATCTGCGCCGTAGCCCGATCCGCCATCCTCGTCGCCACCTTCCGCCGTTGACCTGTAGTGCTGCGACGGTATCGCGGGCGACGCCGAACCGCGCTGTCCGTCCCACGGCTGGTCACCGTCACGTCGCGCACCGCACAATCAGGGCCGCCTCCGCCCTGCCACACCCGCCTCCGCCTGCCTTCCCGCATCCGGCTCAGCGTGCCTGCCGCGCGGTGTGCGGCTCGCGTGCCCGCGGGTGCGGCTGGCGTGCCTGCGGGACGGTGTCGGGTTCTGCGTGTCCGCCGGTGTCCGGCGCAAATTCGGGTGCGCCTGCCTTCGTCCCGGGGTAACGTGCGGGCATGCGCTACTGACGCCCGCTTCATCGAGCCGGTCCGCCGCCACTGCCGCCGCGGACCCGTTGCTTCCGGGCGTCCGCGTTCCACCCGCCGTCGTGTCGACGGCGTCCTCCGTGGTCGCTCCGGGGCAGCCGTTCCCGATTCCGCTCGACCGCCCGATGCCGCGGCGGTCACCAGAAGCGGCGGGTCTGCGGCCAGCGCCGCCATCCGCCGAGCGAGGAGGCCCCGATGCCTGCCAGCCGAAAGTCCAGGAAATCCCGTACCACCCGCGTTCCGGCTCTGACGCCGGCCGATCTCGCCAAGGCCGCGGCGACCGACCCGCCCGGGACGCCGGTAGCGCTCACCCCGCCCGGGACCGCTGCGGCGCTCACCCCGCCCGGGCCGGCTGAGGCGCTCACCCCGCCCGAGTCGGTGGCGCTCACCCCGCCCGGGTCGACCGTGGCGCTCACTCCGCCCGGGTCGGCGGGGCTCGCCACGTCAGTGGAGTTCATGTCGCCGGTGGGCGGCGCGCCGCCGGTCGATCGTGCTGCCCAGCCGAAAGGTGGCCCGCCGGCGTCCGGCCGGGGCAAGGGGCTCAGCCCGGGCCGCCCACAGCGGGCCGGGCAGGGCCGTCAGTACGCCTTTCGGCGCAGCTGAGCACCTGACCCGCCAAGACTCCTGACGGCGGCTGAGGTCGTGCCCAAGCCCGGCGGCCCGTCGCGACCCGGCAGCCCGACCTGACGCGCGGGCGCATTCGCGCGTGGCGGCCGGGTCGCTCAGCTGATCAACGGGCGGAAGGTGCCGAGTGCGACGCTGGCCGCGAGTGCGGCGCTGGCCAGTGCCGTTGCGCCGACGACGAGCAGCCAGTCGGCGGCGCCGAAGCGCTGCCGGCGGGCGAAGGTGCGGGGGACACCGGCGTCGAAGCCGCGCGCGTCCATCGCGACCGCCAGCCGGGTACCCCGCCGGATCGCCCCGACCAGCAGCGTGAAGGCGGTCGAGACGAAGAGTCGCAGCCTCGCCACCGGGTTACGGCCGGCCTCCACGCCGCGCGCCCGGCGGGCCATGACGATCATTTCCCACTCCTGCCCGAGCAGCGGTACCAGCCGGAACGCCGCCAGCGCGCCGATCGCGAACCGGGCCGGTGCCTTGGCGTTCTGCACCAGCGCGTCGGCCAGGTCGGTCGGGTCGGTGGTGGCGAAGACGATCACCCCGGGCAGGGCCACCGCGAACAGCCGCAGCACCATGCCCAGTGCGGTGAGGAGCACTCCCGAGGTCACCAGGACCGGGCCCGCGTCGAGCAGCACCCGTCCCGACCGATCGGCGGCAAAGAGCACGAGAGTGACCAGCACGCCGCCACCAGCGGCCAGCAGGGGCCAGGCCCGGCGTACCAGCACCCGGGGGTGCAGGCCGAACAGCGGCAGCACCGCCAGCTCCACGGCGATCGCGATGGCCGGCGCGACCGGATCCAGCGTCGCCATCAGCGGGAAGGCGAACAGCAGCGCCGCCGCCAGCTTGGCCACCGGATTGCGCCGGGCCAGCGGCGCCTCCGGGCGGGCGACCGGTTCCAGGCTGATCATCGTTGCGCCACCCGCGCGGCCGTAGCGTCAGCGGACTCGGCGCCGGCGGGTGCGCCCAGCCCAGCGCTGACGGGCCCGCTGCCTGTGCCTGCGGCGTCCGCGCCTGCGGTGCTTGTGCTCGCGGCGTCTGCGCTTGTGGTGCTGGCAGCCGGGGGGCCGTCGTGGGCGGTCGGGGACGGCGGGTGGTGCAGGGTCAGGGTGCGGTCGGCCAGCGCGGCCACGAAATCGGCGTCGTGGGTCACCATGACCAGGCCGTGGCCGGCGTCGCGTAGTTCCGCGAAGAGGTCCACCAGCTCCCGCCAGGTCCGCCGGTCCTGGCCGAAGGTGGGCTCGTCGCAGATGAGCAGGCGGGGCGCGGTGGCCAGGGCGGTCGCCACGCTCAGCCGCCGCGCCTCACCACCGGAGAGGGTGTACGGGTTGGCCGCGGCGAGCCTGGTCAGCCGCAGCCGTTGCAGCAGCGGGTCGACGCGTTCGCGTACCGCCGTCTCGGAGGCCCCGCCGCGGCGCAGGCCGAGGGCCAGCTCGTCGAAGACCGTGCTGGTCACGAACTGGTGCTCGGGGTCCTGGAACACCGAGCCGATCCGGCCGGCCAGCGCGGGCGCCCGCCACCGGTGCGGGGGAGTGCGGGCGTCGGCAGCGGCCAACTCCGGGCTCGCTGCCAGCCGGCCGGT
The DNA here is from genome assembly GCF_050942455.1 of Micromonospora sp. CA-263727. Classification (NCBI taxonomy): domain Bacteria; kingdom Bacillati; phylum Actinomycetota; class Actinomycetes; order Micromonosporales; family Micromonosporaceae; genus Micromonospora; species Micromonospora sp. CA-263727. Next base: position 5,672,211 of record NZ_CP192031.1, on the reverse strand, counting down.
GCCCGGCTGAAGGAGCCCGCCGAGCAGCAACGCGAGGGTGGACTTGCCGACGCCGTTCGGGCCGAGCACGGCGAGCGCCTCTCCGGCGCGTACGGCCAGGTTGGTGGTGGCCAGCCGGGGTGGCCGGCCGAGCCGGTCGGCGGTGAGCAGTATCTCGCCGGCCGGCGTGGTGGCCCGGCGTGGCGGCGCCTCGCGGCCGGGCACCCAGACCCCCTCGGCGACGAGCGCGTCGCCGTGGGTGGCGAAGACGCTCTCCGGTGGACCGTCGGCGCGGATGCCGCCACCGGGTTCGAGCACCACCACCCGGTCGACCAGGGGCAGCGCCTCGGCGATCCGGTGCTCGACCAGGATCAGCGTGGTGTCGGCGTCGACCGCCCGGGCGACCGCCGCGCGGACCAGGGCGGCCCCGGCCGGGTCGAGGTTGGCGGTGGGCTCGTCGAGCAGCAGCAGGCCGGGGCGGAGCGCGAGCACGCCGGCCAGCGCGAGCCGCTGCTGCTCGCCGCCGGAGAGCGCCGCGGTGGGCCGGTCCCGGTGGTACGGGAAGCCGACCCGGTGCAGCGCCTCGTCCACTCTCGGCCAGATCTCTCCGGCCGGCACGCCCCGGTTCTCCAGCCCGAACGCCACGTCGTCGCCGCTGCGGGCCATGACGAGTTGGGACTGCGGATCCTGGAAGACGATCCCGACCCGCTCCCGGGCCTCGGCCGGCGGCCGGCCGTCGACCTCGACGGTGCCCTCCTGCTCGCCGGAGTCCTCGGGCAGCAGCCCGGCCAGCGCGGCCAGCAGCGTGCTCTTGCCCGCCCCGGAGGGCCCGAGCAGCAGCACCCGCTCACCGCGCGCCACCCGCAGGTCCACCCCGCGTACGGCCCAGGCCCGCCGCCCGGCGTGCCGCCACCCGAACCCCCGCAACCTCACCCCACCCATACCCATCCCCTGCCCAACTCCCCCTCCCACCCCACTTCTCCCTGCTCCCACCCTCGGTCGATCATGGGATTGGCGGCGATTTGAAGATCGAACTGCCCGTCAACCTCATGATCAACACGAGTGGGGATGGTGTGGTCAGATGAGGGCGCGGTCGCGGCCGGCGGGGAAGCGGTCCAGGACGCCGGTCCGGGCGAGTGCGTTGGTGAGGGCGTACGCGCCGGCGCCGGCGATCACCGTGGCGCTGAGCACGGTGAGTACGAAGATCGGCACCCGGGCGCTCCACAGGTCGAGCGTCACGTAGTACCTGGCCTGGTCGAAGATGGCCGCCGCCAGCCCGGCGAGCAGGCCGGAGAGCAGGGCCGCGGGCGGCCGGAACGAGCGGTAGCGGAAGGCGGCGAAGCCCAACTCGGCACCGAGACCCTGTACGGCGCCCTGAAGGATCGCCACGGTGCCCCACTGGCTGCCCAGCAGCACCGACACGAAGGCGGCGAGGAACTCGCAGTAGAAGGCGGCGCCGGGCTTGCGGATGACGAGCCCGCCCAGTGCGCCCGGCACCAGCCAGACGCCGTAGATGACCGACTGTGCGGGCGGGAAGAAGGCGAACACTCCCTCGGTGGCGGCCCAGAGGAAGCCCCAGGCCCAGAAGATGACGCCGAACGTGACGGCGATGACCGAGGCCACCACGATGTCGATCGTGCGCCAGCGGTCGCTGTTGGTGTTTCCCATGATGGTCTGCTCCCAGTCCAGTGTCGAACCAGGCAAGACGCACGCCCCGTCCGGCGTTGCCGGACAATGGCGGGCTGGAGGTGGACCGAACTCCCTGCGCTGGCATTACCCAGATCAGGTTCGAGGGTCTGCGGGCGAACCCGCACTCTCAGCGCTGTGCGCTCCCCTGTCGGAGGTGAAGTTGTCTCACCGACGCTAACACCTGGGAAGATCAACGAGCAACGTGATCTTCCCAGGTCATGCGGGGTGCTCACGTCCGGCGCGGCAGCGGCCCACGGATAGGGCGACCCGCCCACTTCCGTGACGTCCATCGACGTCACCGATCCCGGACGGGTAGTCTCAGGCCGCGATCCGGACGGGCCGAGGGGCGACAGGTGACCGCAGACACGAGCCAGGCCGCACCGGCCGGCGAACCGGAGGACCATCCACCGGGCTCGGTGGGCGTAGCCACGGAGGTACGCGAGCCGGCGCCGACCGGTGGCGAGCCGCCCCGGCGGTGGCTCGGTGACCGGATCGGCTCGGTGGAGGTGCTTGCCGCGCTGCTGATCCTGCTGATCATCTTCCGGGATCCGCTGGCCGCCGCGCTCGACGACCCCCGCCTCCAGACCTGGACCACCGTCTTCGTCTCGATCATGGTGCAGGCGGTGCCGTTCCTGGTCTTCGGGGTGCTGCTCTCCGCCGTGATCGCGGTCTTCGTACCCCGGTCGTTCTGGGCGAAGGCGCTGCCCCGGCACCCGGCCCTCGCGGTGCCGGCGGCCAGCGCGGCCGGGGTGGTGCTGCCGGGCTGCGAGTGCGGATCGGTGCCGATCGCGGGTTCGCTGATCCGCCGGGGCGTCACGCCCGCCGCGGCGCTGGCCTTCCTGCTCGCCGCCCCGGCGGTCAACCCGATCGTGCTCACCGCCACCGCGGTCGCCTTCCCCAACAACCCCGAGATGGTCCTCGCCCGCGGCCTCGCCAGCCTGGTCGTCGCCATGGTGATGGGCTGGCTCTGGCTGCGGCTCGGCCGGACCGAGTGGATCAGGATGCCGCACCGGCCGGAGCTGGACGACGCCTCCCGGGGCCGGGCCTTCTGGGGCGCCGTGCGGCACGACGTGACCCACGCCGGTGGCTTCCTGGTGCTCGGCGCGATGGCCGCCGCCAGCATCAACGTGCTGGTGCCGGAGCGGTGGTTGCAGACCCTCGCCGACAACGCCTGGCTGTCGATCCTGGCCCTCGCGCTGCTCGCCGTGCTGCTCTCGCTCTGCTCGGAGGCGGACGCCTTCGTCGCGGCCTCGCTGTCGCAGTTCTCCCTCACGTCCCGACTGGTCTTCCTGGTGGTGGGGCCGATGGTCGATCTCAAGCTGATCGCGATGCAGGCCGGTGTCTTCGGCCGCCGCTTCGCCCTCCGGTTCGCGCCGACCACCTTCGCGGTGGCCCTGCTGGTCGCCGCCGGAGTCGGGGCGGTGCTGCTGTGAACCGGCAGGCGCAGGCGGTGATCCTGCTGCTGCTCGGCGGCGCGGTGCTCCGGGCCAGCGTCACCGACCTCTACCTGCGCTACGTCAAGGAGGGGCTGCGCCCCTTCCTGATCGGCGCCGGCCTGCTGCTGGTGGTCGCCGCGATCATGACCCTCTGGTACGAGCTGCGCCCGACCGCCCCCCGCCCGCTCGCCCCGGCCGGCGGCCCGGGCGACGGCTCGGCCGGCGGGCCGGCTGACGGCTCGGAGGGGCAGGCCGGTCCGGCGGACCACGACGGGCACGGGCATCACGAGCCGCGGGTCGGCTGGCTGCTCATCCTGCCGGTGCTCGGCCTGCTGCTGGTCGCCCCGCCGGCCCTCGGGTCGTACGCGGCGAGTCAGGCCGGCACCGCGCTGAGCACCCAGCAACAGTCGGACTACCCGCCGCTGCCCGCCGGTGACCCGGTGCCCGTCAGCGTGCTCGACTACGCCTCCCGGGCGCTGTTCGACCGGGGTGCCTCGATCGGTGATCGGCGCGTGCAGCTCACCGGCTTCGTCGCCACCGGGCCCGACGGCCAGCCGATCCTGGCCCGGATGGTGCTCTCCTGCTGCGCCGCCGACGGCCGGCCGGTCAAGCTCGGGCTGACCGGGGACGTGCCGGCCGGGCTGCCGGACGACAGCTGGGTCGAGGTGACCGGCCGTTACACCGACCGACTCGGCCGCGACCCGGTCAACGACGCCGAGATCCCCTACCTGGACGTCGAGTCCTGGCGTCAGATCCCCACCCCGAAGAACCAGTACGAGTGAACCCCCACCCCCGCCGTTGCGGAGCTGGTGCGGGTGGAGCCCGGTGGGCCGGGGATGGGTAGGGTGCCGGCTATGCGCATCGACGCCCGAGGTCTGCGGTTCGACGTCACCGCCGGTGGCCCCGAGCAGGGCGAACCGGTGCTGCTGCTGCACGGCTTTCCGCAGCATTCCGGCGAGTGGGACGGGGTGACGCCGGCCCTGCACACCGCAGGGCTGCGCACGTACGCGCTGGACCAGCGGGGCTACTCGCCCGGGGCCCGGCCGGAGGCGGTCGAGGCGTACCGGCTGGCGGAGTTGGTCGCCGATGCGGTGGCCGTGCTGGACGGCCTCGGCGTCGCCGCCGCGCACGTGGTGGGGCACGACTGGGGGGCCGTCGTCGGCTGGGCGCTGGCCGCCGGCCATCCCGACCGGGTACGCACGCTGACCGCGGTCTCCGTGCCGCACCCGGCTGCCATGGCACACGCGATGGCGCAGGACCCGCAGCAGAAGGCGCGCTCGGCGTACATGCTGCTGTTCCGGCAGCCGGGGGTGGCCGAGAAGACGCTGCTGGCCCTGGGCGCCAGCGGGCTGCGCCGGCTGTTGAGCGGGGTCGGCGACGGCGCGCGGGTGGCCTCGTACGCCGATCCGATGCGCGAGCCGGGCGCGTTGACCGCGGCGCTGAACTGGTACCGGGCGATGTCCCGGGCTGACCTGGCGGCGACCGGCCCGGTGGCGGTCCCGACCAGCTACGTGTGGAGCGACCGGGACGTCGCGATCGGACGGACCGCAGCCGAGGCGTGCGCCGTGCACGTGGTCGGGGAGTACCGGTTCGTGGAGCTGCCCGGGGTCAGTCACTGGATCCCGGACGAGGCGGCGGCGTCGCTGGCCGAGGCGATCCTGGCCCGGGTACGCCCGGCCGGGTGAGCGGCGGGCGAGCCGGTGGGCCGCCCGGCGGCACAGCGCCGAAGCTGAATGCCGGCGAAGCGGCCCGGCGGCCGGCGGGGTGGCGCGCGTGGGGTGACGCGGGTAAGACCGGCCGGGTGGCGCGCGTGGGGCCGGCGGGTGGCGTGGGTAGAAGGATCCGAGGGAGCGGAGAGAGCATGACGCTGAGTGCCGAGGGCTACCTGGCGATGGTGACCGCGACGATGGACCGGGTGGCGCGTAGCCAGCGGCAGCAGGTGGGCCGGGCCGCCGACCTGATCGCCGAGGCGATCCGGGCCGACGGTGTGGTGCACGCCTTCGGCACCGGACACTCCGAGGCGTTGGCGATGGAGATCGCCGGGCGGGCCGGCGGGCTGGTGCCGACCAACCGGATCGCCCTGCGTGACCTGGTGCTGCATGGGGGCGATCCGGCCGACGTGCTCGGACCGAAGCTGGAACGCGATCCGGCGGTCGCGCACCGCCTCTACGCCCTCGCCCCGATCGGCCCGCGGGACGTCTTCGTGCTCGCCTCGAACTCCGGCGTGAACGGCGCCATGGTGGAGTTCGCCTCGCTGCTCCGGCAGCGCGGTCACGGGCTGGTGGCGATCACCTCGGCGGAGCACTCGGCGCGGATGGAGTCGCGCCACCCGTCCGGCCGCAAGCTCGCCGACTTCGCGGACGTGGTGCTGGACAACGGCGCTCCGTACGGCGACGCCACCCTGCCGCTGCCGGACGGCGGCGCGGTCGGCGCGGTCTCCTCGATCACTGCGGCCCTGCTCGCCCAGCAGATCGTGGTCGAGGTGGTGGCCCGACTGCTCGCCACGGGCGAACGCCCACCGGTCTACCTGTCGGCGAACATCGCCGGCGGCGACGCGCACAACGACGCCTTGGAGGCCCGCTACGCGGGACGGATCCGCCGCGGCTCCTGAGCGGGACGGCCGCGAGCCGGTTTCGCGTCACCCCGCGCGGGGCATCAGCCTTGCCGCCGGGCCGCGGAAGTCGGGCCGGCGGAGGTCGTTCTCCCCGGAGGTACGCGGTGTCGAAGGAAACCGAGAGGCAGCGATGGCAGCGCAACTTCGCCGACCTGCTTCAGGAGTTGCGGGTCGCGCAGACCGGTGTGCAGATCCTCTTCGCCTTCCTGCTCACCCTGCCGTTCAGCAACGGCTTCACGCGTACCACGCCGTTTCAGCGGGACGTCTACATCGTCGCGCTGCTCGCGGCGGCCGGCGCCACCGCGATGATCATTTCGCCGGTGGCGTTCCACCGGGCGCTGTTTCGGCAGGGGCGTAAGCCGGAGTTGGTGCGTTTCGCGCACCGGATGGCCACCGGCGGGCTCGGCTTCATGCTGGTCTCGATGGTCAGCGCGGTGCTGCTGATCACCGACTTCGTGCTCGCCCGGCCGATCGCCTTCCTGCTCAGCGTGGTCACCGGGCTGTGGTTCCTCACCTTCTGGGTGATCCTGCCGTTCTCCCGACGCAACTGGGGTGACGACGACATCGACGACGACGAGGATCCCAGTGGGCTCGCCCAGGGTTGACCGGGCCTTTGTGGATAGTCTGTGACTACCTTTGGGTAACAAACGCGGGTAGCCTGCTGAACAGGCGGAACAGTCCGAGTGCCGGATCCAGCCCGGGGGTTTGCCGTGGCCATCGCCGAGAATCACCGTCCGTCAGCCACCGACAGCCATAGCGCCGTCCCGCCGCCGAACGCGGCAGGCCCGGCATCCGAACCGCAGGCATCCGAACCGCAGTCGCCCGAGACGCAGGTGTCCGAGCAGGAGGCCCGCCGGGTCGCCGAGGCGGCCCGGCAGAGCACCTGGGACCGGCCGAGTTTCGGCAAGGAACTCTTCCTGGGCCGGTTGCGGCTCGACCTGATCGACCCGTGGCCCCGGCCCGACCCGGCGGAGGAGGCGCGGGCGGGGGAGTTCCTCGGCCGGCTCCGCGACTACGTGGCCGCCGAGGTGGACGGCGCGGCGATCGAACGGGACGCGCGCATCCCCGACGAGGTCTTCCAGGGGCTGGCCCGGCTGGGCGCGTTCGGCATGAAGATCGGCCAGGAGTACGGCGGCGTCGGGCTGAGCAACCTGCACTACTGCCGCGCGCTGATGCTGGTCGGCTCGGTCAGTCCGGCGATCGGCGCGCTGCTCTCCGCGCACCAGTCGATCGGCGTGCCGCAGCCGTTGAAGATGTTCGGCAGCGCCGAGCAGAAGCAGCGGTTCCTGCCCCGGCTGGCGGCCGGCGAGGTCTCCGCGTTCCTGCTCACCGAGCCGGACGTCGGCTCGGACCCGGCCCGGCTGGCGACCACGGCGGAGCCGACCCCCGACGGCGCCGGCTACCGGCTCAACGGGGTCAAACTGTGGGCCACCAACGGCACGGTGGCCACCCTGCTCGTGGTGATGGCCCGGGTGCCGGCCGCCGAGGGTCGCCGGGGCGGCATCACCGCGTTCGTGGTCGACGGGGACGCCGAGGGCATCACCGTGGAGCGGCGGAACGGCTTCGTCGGCCTGCGGGGCCTGGAGAACAGCCTCACCCGCTTCCACGACGTCTTCGTGCCGAAGGAGAACGTCATCGGCGGCGAGGGCAGGGGTCTCCGGATCGCGCTGAGCACGCTGACCACCGGGCGGCTGTCGTTGCCGGCGATGTGCGTGGGCGCCGGCAAGTGGGCGCTGAACGTGGCCCGGGAGTGGTCCGTCGAGCGGGTCCAGTGGGGCCGGCCGGTCGGCGAACACGAGGCGGTCGCGCAGAAGCTCTCCTTCATCGCCGCCACCACGTACGGCATGGAGACCATGCTGGATCTCTGTTGCCTGCTCGCCGACGACGACCGCAACGACATCCGGATCGAGGCGGCGCTGGTGAAGCTCTACGCCAGCGAGATGGCGTGGCGGATCGCCGACGAGCTGGTCCAGATCCGCGGCGGCCGTGGGTACGAGACGGCCGACTCGCTGGCCGCCCGGGGCGAACGCCCGGCCGCCGTCGAGCAGCTCCTGCGGGACCTGCGGATCAACCGGATCTTCGAGGGCTCCACCGAGATCATGCACCTGCTCATCGCCCGCGAGGCGGTGGACGCGCACCTCTCCGTCGCCGGGGACATCATCGATCCCGATGCCGGGCTCGGCCGCAAGGCGAGGGCGGGGGCGCGGGCCGGCGCGTTCTACGCGCGATGGCTGCCGACCCTCGCGGTCGGCAAGGGGCAGCAACCCATGGCGTACGCCGAGTTCGGCGCGCTCGCCGGGCACCTGCGTCACGTCGAGCGCGCCTCCCGCAAGCTGGCCCGGTCCACCTTCTACGCGATGTCCCGCTGGCAGGGCAGGATGGAGCGCAAGCAGGCGTTCCTGGGCCGGGTGGTGGACATCGGGGCGGAACTGTTCGCGATGAGCGCGGTCTGCGTCCGGGCGTCCGCGCAGCAGCCGGAGCGGCCGGAGCACGTCGAGTTGGCCGACCTCTTCTGCCGCCAGGCCCGGGTCCGGGTCGACGCCCTCTTCACCGCGCTCTGGGAGAACACCGACTCGCTCGACGTGACGGCGGCCAAGCGCATCCTCGCCGGCCGCTACGCCGCCCTGGAGGACGGCGTGATCACCCCATCTGACGATCTGCCCTGGGTCGCCCCCTGGACCCCGGGCCCCTCCACCGCCCCCACCGACGCCCGCCGCCGCATCCCCCCACCCGCCTGACCCCCACCCGGCCACGGCGAGCAACTTCGGGGATGTTGCTGTCTCAGCGCCAGGCGAGACAGCAACATCCCCGAAGTTGCACCACCGACCGGGCGTGGGGCGGTCAGGGGCGGGGGGCGCGGGGGTCGTGGAGACCCAGGCGGCGGAGTTCGAGGGCGGCCAGGGCGTCGACGGTGGCGTGGTCACCCTGGCGCCACGCCTCGGCCACGTCGGGGGAGATCCGGGTGAGCCGGCGCAGTGGCTGCCCGGCCAGGGCGCGCAGGGCCAGCAGGTCCCGACCGGCCGGCGCGGCGGCCAGCGCCGCCGCCGAGCCGGCCCGCCGCATCCAGCGCACCCGCAGCGGCAGCCAGCCGAACAGCACCAGCCCGAGCGGCACGATCAGCATCCCGACGGCCAGCGCCAGGGCCAGCTGGTCGACGAGTTCCTGCTGGTCCCGTCCGGCCTCGGCGAGTGAGCGGGCCGCGCCGGCCGCCCGTTGGAAAGGTGCGGTCAGCTCGTCGCCCACCAGCGGCACCCGGCCGACCTTGCCACCGGCCTCGGCGAGGTTGTCGGCCAGCCCACCGCCGGCCCCCTCCAGCTTCTGCCCGGGTACGGCCAGCTTCTGCACCAGGTCGTGCAGCCAGAGCGCGCCCCGGATCGTCGCGTACACCCAGGCGACGACGAGCAGGTCGGTGAGAAGCTGCCGCAGCGCGGTCGGAAAGCGATCAGCGTAGATCTTCACGCCGCACAGCGTGCCACGCCCCACCGCGCCCGGCATCCCGAGCCCGGCGGCCCTCCCGACGGGAACGTCGGGTCAGGAGGTGCAGGTTGGGCAGGTGCCGAAGATTTCGAGGGTGTGGCTGACGTCGGTGAAACCGTGCTGGGCCGCCACCCGGTCCGCCCAGGTCTCCACCGCCGGCCCGGCGACCTCCACGGTCCGCCCGCAGACCCGGCAGACCAGGTGGTGGTGGTGCCCCTCGCTGCACCTGCGGTAGAGGTTCTCGCCACCGGGTGGACGCATCACGTCGATCTCGCTCGCGTCGGCCAGGCTCTGCAACGTCCGGTAGACCGTGGTCAGGCCGACCCGCTCGCCGCGCTCGCGCAGCATCGCGTGCAGGTCCTGGGCGCTGTGGAAGCCCTCCACCTCGGCCAGCAGGGCGCTCACCGCCGAGCGCTGGCGGGTGTTGCGGACGGCCGTACCGCTCTCGCTCATGCCGTCACCTCGCTTCGCTCGGCGTCGGCCTGAGCGTTCTCCGCACGGTGCTGCTGATTCGCTCGCTGGCGCTCGCTCATGCCGTCACCTCGCTTCGCAGTATGCCGGCCTGGTTGACGACTCGTTTGCTCATGATCCCTCCCCGGCGTGGCTGACCGCATCGGCCACGATGTGCGCCACGTGCTCGTCGACCAGGGTGTACGCGATCTCCCGGCCCCGCCGGGAGCCGCGCACCACGCCGGCCCCGCGGAGCACCCGCAGGTGCTGGGAGACCAGCGGCTGCGCGACACCGAGCTTGTCCACCAGCTCGTGCACGCAGCGCTCACCGCCGGCCAGTTCGCTGACGATGGCCAGCCGGATCGGCGCGGAGAGCGCGCGCAGGAGTTCGCTGGCACCCTCGTACGCGTCGTAGCTGGATCCGCTGGTCACGCTGCAACGGTAACCAATCCCGGGACGACCGCCGGTATCAGGTTCCGCCGAGCACCACTTCGTGCGGCTCGGGCGCGGGCGTCGGCACCGGTCGCGCCCGGCGTAGCCGGCGCCAGCCGGCGGCGAACAGGGTGACCGCGACGAAGGAGGCGATCGCGAGCACCACCACCGAGGCGCCGGGTGCGGTGTCGGCGATCGCCGCCAGCCAGATGCCCGCTCCGGCGGCGAACAGGCCGAGGGCCATCGCCGCCGCCATGGTGCCGCGGAATCCCCGGGTGACCTGCTGGGCGGTGGCCACCGGGACGACCATCAACGCGCTGATCAGCAGGACGCCGACCGCCCGCATCGCGATGGTCACCGTGATCGCGGTGGTCACCGCGAGCAGCAGATTGAGGGTACGCACCGGCAGGCCGGAGACCCGGGCGTACTCCTCGTCGTGGCAGACCGCGAAGAGCGCGGGCCGCAGCGCGATCATCGCGACCAGCACGGCCACCCCGAGCACCGCGATGGTGATCAGGTCTTCCCGGGACGTCGTGGTCAGCGCACCGAACAGGTACGCGTTCAGGTTGGCGCTGGTGCTGTCGGAGAGCCCCACCAGGACCACGCCTCCGGCGATGCCGCCGTAGAAGAGCAGGGCGAGCGCCAGGTCGCCGGAGGTGCGGCCGCGTTCGCGGATCAGCTCGATGACGATCGCGCCGAGGGTGGCCGCGATCACCGCCATGATCACGGGGGAGGTCTGGAAGAGCAGTCCGGCGCCGACGCCGGTCAGCGCGACGTGCCCGATGCCGTCCCCGATCAGGGCGAGCCGCCGCTGCACCAGGTAGATGCCGAGCGCCGGTGCGGCCAGACCGATGATCAGCGCGCCGACCAGGGCGCGGAGCATGAAGTCGTACTGGAAGAGGCTCATCGCGTGCTCCACAGCCCGGCGGGCTCCTCGGGACCGTGCGGGTGCACGTGGTCGTGGTCCGGCGCGGCGTGGTGCCCGGCCGGATCCGGCACCGCGCCGTCGTGCGCGATGACCCCCTGGTGTACGACGACCGCGCGGCTGATCAACGGGCGCAGCGGGCCCAGCTCGTGGGCGACCAGCAGCACGGTGCCGCCGCTGTCGACGAAGCCGTGCAGCGCCCCGGCGAACGCCTCCTGGCTGGTCGCGTCGACCCCGGCCGTCGGCTCGTCGAGCACCAGCAGCTCGGGTCGTCCGGCCAGCGCCCGGGCGATCAGGGTGCGCTGCTGCTGCCCACCGGAGAGGGTGGCGACCGGGTCCTTCGCCCGGTCGGCCAGGCCGACGGCGTGCAACGCCTCGGCGACGGCGGACCGGTCGGCGCGTCCGGGTGGGCGCAGCACGCCCCGGCGGGCCAGCCGCCCGGAGGCCACCACCTCGGCCACCGTGGCCGGTACGCCGCTGCCCGCGCCGAGGCGCTGCGGGACGTACCCGATGCGGTGCCACTGCCGGAACCGGCGCGTCGGCCGGCCGAAGAGGGTCACCGAGCCGGCGCTGAGCGGGACCAGCCCGAGCACGGCGCGGATCAGGGTGGATTTGCCGGAGCCGTTGGCGCCGAGGATCGCGACGACCTCGCCGGCGGTCACGGTCAGCGAGACGTCACGGAGCACGGGGCGGCCGTCGTAGCCGACCACCCCGTGCTCCACGGTGATGACTTCAGGTGTCACGAGCAGCTCAACGCCGTCCTCAGGGTCTGCAGGTTGGTACGCATCACCGAAAGGTAGTCCGCGCCGTTCTCCGCGGACAGGCCCTCGATCGGATCGAGCACCGCGGTCTGCGCGCCGACCTCGCGGGCGATCGTCTCGGCGACCTTCGGGCTGACCAGCGTCTCGAAGAAGATCGTCGTGGCGCCGTGCTCGCGCGCCTCCTCGGTGACCTCGGCCAGCCGCTGCGGCGACGGCTCGTTCTCCGGGGAGAGCCCGGTGATGCCGATCTGCTCCAGCTGGTACTTCTGCGCCAGATAGCCGAAGGCGGTGTGGCTGACCACGATCTCCCGGCGCTGGCAGGTCTTCAGCCCCTCGGTGAACTCGGTGTCGAGCTGCGCCAGCTCGGTGCGCAGGGCGGCGGCCCGCTGGGTGTACTCGCCGGCCCGGTCCGGGTCGATCCCGCCGAGCCGCTCGGCCAACTGGTCGCCGATGGTGGCCAGCCGGGTCGGGTCGAGCCAGACGTGCGGGTCCTTGGCGTCGCCCGACGTCTCCTCGGCGTGCTCCGGCTCGTCGGCGTGCTCCTCCTCGCCGTCGTGGTCGTGGTCGTGGCCGCCGGCGGTGGCGTCCAGCAGCGGCTGGACGGTCGCCACGTCGAAGGCCCGGTCCCCGGCGTTCTGCTCCACCGCCTCGTCCACCGCGGGCTGGAAGCCGTGCAGGAAGACGACCAGCTTCGCCTCGCTGATCTGCCCGACCTGACGGGGGTTCAGCTCCAGGTCGTGCGGCTCGGCGCCGGGGCGGGCCAGGTTGGTCACCGCCACCGCGTCGCCGCCGATCCGCTCGGCGAGGAACTGCAACGGGTAGAAGCCGGCCACCACGTCGACCCGATCGGGGTCGGCGCCGGCCGGGCCGCCGTCGGTCGAGCAGGCGGTGACGCCGGCCAGGGCGAGCAGGGCGGCCGTGGTGGCGGCCAGGGCACGCGGGGTGGTGCGGAAGGTCATGACACCGACTCTCCGCGACAACGACAATGATTGTCAAAAACGCATGCTTGCATGTCCGGTTGGAGCCCTCAGAGCAGCTTCACCAGGCCGGCGGTGACCAGCAGGGTCAGCGCCAACAGCCGGATCGCCCGGGTCGGTGGGGTCTGCACCCGCCAGGTGGTGACCAGCAGGGCGGCGATCGCCCCGGCGAGCAGCAGGGTGAACAGCCCGCCGAGCACCCCCGGGGTGAAGAACGCCACCAGCACCAGGAGCAGGGTGACCAGGAACACCGTCGTCGGGTTGGCCCGGGCCAGCCGGCCGGTGATCCCGCTCTGCGTACGCTGCATTCCACAGACTCTACGAGGAGGAGAGCCCGGTGCTGGTGACCAACCGGTTCGTGGTCGACGACGACGCCGAGGCGTTCACCGCCCGGGCCCACGCGGCGCTGGCGGCGCTCGCCGCCCGGCCCGGCTACCTGCGCGGCCAGTTGGTCCGGGCGCTGGACGACCCCCGGCACTGGTGCCTGGTCACCGAGTGGGAGTCGGTCGGCGCCTACCGCCGGGCTCTCGGCGGCTTCGACGTCAAGGTCACGGCGGTGCCGCTGCTCGCCGAGAGCGTCGACGAGCCCTCCGCGTACGAGGCGTTGGCCAGCGCCCCGCCCGGCGGGGACGTGGTGGTGGTCGCCAGCGATCGCGCTGCGGGTCCTTACCGCTGAGCCGCCGGGCACTACTGTGGCTCCTATGACCCACCCCGGACCGGGAGCCCCACCACCACACCCCCCGCTACCCGGCCAGCAGGGACCGCAGGTCCCGGGCGAGACCGACGCCGCGCCGGCCGCGTCCGGCGTCCCGCTCACCGGCGGTCCCGGCGTCCCGCCACCCGGCAGTCCCGGCGTCCCGGCCACCGGCAGCCCCGCCGGGCCCGCGCCGGACGGCTCCGTCCCGCCCCCGCCGCCGGGGTGGTCCGAGTCGGGCGTGCCGGCACCGCCGCCCGGGCCCGGGGTGGCCCCGCCGTTCGCGGCGCCACCGACCGAGGGCCGCCGGTCCCGGCTCTGGCTCGGCCTCGGGGCCGGAGCGCTGGCCCTGCTGCTCTGTTGCGGTGGTGGCGGCGCCGCGGTGTTCGGCCTGCTGGTCAGCTCGGTGCAGGCCGCTGCGGAGCAGGGCCGCACGGTCTCCGGCGACTACTACCGGGCACTGTCCAATGGCGAGTACGGCCGCGCGTACGACCAGCTCTGCGAGCCGGCCAAACGGCGCGAGTCCCGGCCCGAGTTCGAGCGCCGGGCAGCCGCCGAGCCGCAGATCGCCTCCTACCGGGTCGGCGAGGTGGACACCCGCACGCTGACCGTGCCGGTGGACGTGACCTACGTGGGCGGCGGGCAGGAGCGCCAGCAGGTCGTGCTCAAGCAGGACCAGGAGACGGGCAGCATGGAGGTCTGCGGAGTCAACTGACCGGCCGCGGGTAATGTGCTGGGCTCGGGAGCAGACCGGTCGTACGGTTGTCCCGAACCGTGCCAGCCCATCCCATCAGGTCCCCGCCGACCGCCAGTCGGCGTAGGAGGAAAAATGCCAGCCGACCGTATCGACGCCGTCGTCAGCCTCGCCAAGCGCCGGGGCTTCGTCTTTCCCTCCAGCGAGATCTACGGAGGCACCCGGTCGGCGTGGGACTACGGTCCGCTCGGCGTGGAGCTCAAGGAGAACGTCCGCCGGCAGTGGTGGAAGACCATGGTCCAGCAGCGCGACGACGTGGTGGGCCTGGACTCCGCGGTGATCCTGGCCCGGGACGTCTGGGCCGCCTCCGGCCACCTGGAGGCCTTCGTCGACCCGCTGACCGAGTGCCAGTCCTGCCACAAGCGGTTCCGTGCCGACCACCTGGAGGAGGCGTACGAGGCCAAGCACGGCCGCCCGCCGACCTCGCTGGCCGAGCTGAACTGCCCCAACTGCGGCAACAAGGGCACCTTCACCGAGCCGCGGATGTTCAACGGCCTGATGAAGACCTACCTCGGCCCGGTGGAGAGCGACGAGGGCCTGCACTACCTGCGCCCGGAGACGGCCCAGGGCATCTTCGTCAACTACAAGAACGTCGAGACGGTCGCCCGCAAGAAGCCGCCGTTCGGCATCGCGCAGACCGGCAAGTCGTTCCGTAACGAGATCACCCCGGGCAACTTCATCTTCCGGACCCGCGAGTTCGAGCAGATGGAGATGGAGTTCTTCGTCGAGCCGGGCACCGACGAGCAGTGGCACGAGTACTGGCTCCAGGAGCGCTGGAACTGGTACATCGACCTCGGCCTCTCCCCGGACAACCTGCGCTTCTACGAGCACCCGCAGGAGAAGCTCTCCCACTACTCGAAGCGCACCGTCGACATCGAGTACCGGTTCCAGTTCGGCGGCACCGAGTTCGCCGAGTTGGAGGGCATCGCCAACCGCACCGACTTCGACCTCTCCACGCACAGCAAGCACTCCGGCGTCGACCTGTCGTACTTCGACCAGACCAAGAGCGAGCGCTGGGTCCCGTACGTGATCGAGCCGGCCGCCGGCCTGACCCGCGCGGTGCTGGCGTTCCTGCTGGAGGCGTACGACGAGGACGAGGCGCCGAACACCAAGGGCGGCGTGGACAAGCGCACGGTGATGCGCTTCGACCCGCGGCTGGCCCCGGTCAAGGTGGCGGTGCTGCCGCTGTCCCGCAACGAGGCGCTCTCGCCCAAGGCCAAGCAGCTCGCCGCCGACCTGCGCAAGCGCTGGGTGGTCGAGTTCGACGACTCGCAGGCGATCGGCCGCCGCTACCGCCGCCAGGACGAGATCGGCACCCCGTTCTGCGTCACGGTCGACTTCGACACCCTCGACGACAACGCGGTGACCATCCGCAACCGGGACACCATGACCCAGCAGCGCATCCCCTTGGATCAGGTAGAGCCCTACCTGATCACCCACCTCCCCGGCTGCTGACATGTAAGGAGGGGCCCCTTCTTAACGCCTGGCGTAGAGGAGGGGCCCCCTTTTAACATCCACCACCGGCACCGCCGGGGCCGGGCGGCGCCGGGGCGCGGGGAGTGGGGGCTCAGCGGCTTCGGGGCTCGGGTACGTGCGGCGGGTCGATCCGCAGCCGGACGGTGGCGCCGAGGCCGCGCCGGGACTCGCACGCGTCCTCTACCAGCTGGCGGACGCGACGCGGGTCGCGGCGGATCTGGGCGGGCGTGAAGTGCAGGACCAGGACGCCGCGCCGGCTCAGCTCGTTGTGTCGGTCGAGCGTGCGCGCCCAGTCGGCGGGCCGGAAGTGGTATTCCTGCGAGTCGACCTCCAACGCCACCGCAGCGTCGGGCAGGTAGCCGTCGGGCGTCGGCAACGACTCCCCGCCCGCGTCCCGCAGGCGGGGATTCCAGTGGATCTCCGACAGCACCGGGCTTCCCGCGAGGCGCTCCCGAATCTCGGCCTCGGGCGCCGACCGGGTGCCCTGCGACACCTCAGCGAACGCCTTCCTGACCAGCGCCGTCCGGCTCCGTCGGGCCCGCCGGATCTCCTCGTCCAGGGACGCGAGGTCGGCGTACCCCCGCTGGATGGCCTCGGCGACGACCGCGCGCACCGGACGCAGCTGTCGCAGGTCGCGCGCCGCGTCCACCACGGCACGGGCGGGCGAGCAGACCGGGTACAGCGGCGTGGCCCGGGCCCGGTCGTCCAGGGCCAGGGCGCGCGAGATCACCGCGTGGCCGGCGGACTTGCGGCGCGCGTGATGCGGCACGATCAGGTGTACGGCGTCGCTCCGCGGGCTCTGTCGGAAGCCGTACCAGGTCAGCGCGGCCAGGCCGGTGAGCTGTGCCTCGCCGCCGGCGTACAGGGCCGCCGAGATCCGCCGCTGCTCATCGGTCAAGGTGCCGGTGACCAGGGCGTACGTTGCGGGCAGGATCCGCTGCCACAGGCCGCGTCGGGTCTGCCGGTACAGGTACATGTCGTCGAAGCCCGTGGCCAGCAACTGGGCGCGGGTGACGATCTGCTGCTGCCGCTCGGCCAGCTCGGAGAACTCGGGTGGGTGCGTACGCATGAGACGCAGCATCGGCGGCGCCCTCCACTGCCCGCTGCCTCGATCCCGCTACCTGTGGACAGCCGGACGTGCTGTGGACGACGCCCCGCCGCCGCCCCGCATGTGTTATGCGTCGCGTTAACAGGGGGCCCCTGCTATGCACGAGGCGTTAAGAGGGGGCCCTTCCTTACACTTGGGCGGTGCTGAGGATTGGGCGGTATCAGGTGTGGCCGCCGGTGGTGCTGGCGCCGATGGCCGGGATCACCAATGCCGGGTTCCGGCAGCTCTGTCGGGAACAGGGCGGCGGCATCTACGTCTGCGAGATGATCACCACGGTTGCGCTGGTCGAGCGGAACCCGAAGACGCTGCGGATGATCGCGTTCGGGGCGGACGAGAGCCCGCGCAGCCTCCAGCTCTACGGCACCGACCCGGAGACCACCGCCGCCGCCGTGCGGATCGTGGTCGAGAAGGATCTCGCCGACCACATCGACCTCAACTTCGGTTGCCCGGTGCCGAAGGTCACCCGCCGTGGTGGCGGTGCGGCGCTGCCCTGGCGGCGCCGGCTCTTCGCCCGCCTGGTGCGGGCCGCGGTGGACGCCGCGTCGCCCGCCGGGGTGCCGGTCACGGTCAAGATGCGCAAGGGCATCGACGACGACCACCTGACGTACGTCGAGGCGGGGCTCGCCGCGCAGGAGGCCGGCGTCGCCGCGGTCGCCCTGCACGGGCGTACGGCCGCACAGCGCTATTCGGGCACCGCGGACTGGGACGCCATCGCCGCTCTCAAGCAGGCGCTCGACGTGCCGGTGCTCGGCAACGGCGACGTCTGGGAGGCCGACGACGCGCTGCGGATGGTGGCGCACACCGGCGTCGACGGGGTGGTGATCGGGCGTGGCTGCCTCGGCCGCCCGTGGCTCTTCGCCGACCTGGAGGCCGCCTTCACCGGTCGCACCGAGCGGCGGCTACCCACCCTCGGCGAGGTGGCGGTGACCATGCGCCGGCACGCCGAGCTGCTGGTGGAGCAGTTCACCGCCGGGGCGCGCAACGCGGCCCGGGGCGAGCGGGATGGCTGCACCGACTTCCGCAAGCACGTCGCCTGGTACCTCAAGGGCTTCCCGGTCGGCAGCGAGCTGCGCCGCGCCCTGGCGATGATCGACAGCCTGGCCCAGCTGGACGACCTGCTCGGCAAGCTGGACCCGACCGTGCCGTTCCCGGTGGAGACGCTGGGCCAGCCGCGCGGGCGGACCAACTCCCCGGGCAAGGTCTTCCTGCCCGACGGCTGGCTGGCCAGCCGCGACGACGACACCGTCCCCGAGGGCGCCGAGCTGGACGACTCCGGCGGCTGACGGGTCGGTCGGGGTTCGTCAGCGGCGGGAGAGCAGGGAGGTGACGCGCATCCGCTCGCTGTGGATCCACACGTCGGAGTACTCGATGGGCCGGCCGTCGTCGAGATAGGTGATCTGTTCCAGGTAGAGCAGCGGGAAGTTCTCCGGCACCCGGAGCGCCTCCGCCGTCCGGCCGGTGGCGGCGGTCGCGGTGAAGGTGCGCCGACCGGTGCTGATCTTCAGGCCGTACTCGTTCTCCAGCAGCCCGAACAGGGAGCGGTCGGCCAGGTCGGCCCGTTCCAGGCCGGGCGCGAGGTCGACCCGTACGTAGTTGACGAGCCAGGCCACCGGGCCGGCGGCGACGGCGCGGAGCCGCTCCAGCCGGAGCACCGACTGGCCGGGGCGCAGGTCGAGCAGCGCCGCCACCGGCGACGGCGCGGGCATGACCTCGTGGGAGACCACCTGGGTGGTGACCGTGACGCCCTGCCGGGCGAAGTCCTCGGACAGGGTGGTCAGCTTCTGGGCGATGGAGGGTTCGATCGCGGTGGAGGTGACGAAGGTGCCGCGGCCCCGGACCTGCACCAGCAGGCCGTCCCGGATGAGCGTGGACAGGGCCCGGCGCAGGGTGCCCCGGGAGATGCCGAGTTCGGCGGCCAGCTCGGGTTCGCTCCGTAGCCGGTAGTGCGGCGGCCACTCGGCGGACAGGATCCGGGCCCGGATCTGCTCCGACACCTGGGCGTGCAGGGGCACCGGTGCGTCGCGGTCGAGCTGGTCGGACGCCTCGGCCGGGTGCAACTGGTCGGACATGTCACCTTCCACCGTGGGGACCGTCGCCCCTCGACGCCGATCGTGGTGCGGTCGCTCGGGCCGAGGGGCGACGGTGGCTCAGTAGCTCGTCGTCTGGTCGTCGGTCGTGTCGGTGACGATAGCCACCCCGGCGCTGGTGCCCAGCAGCACCGCACCGGCGCGCAGCAGGGAGACCGCCTGGTCGAACGACTTGATGGCGCCGGACGCCTTGACTGTGACGCCCTCCGGTGCCCGCGCCACCAGGTAGGCGATGCTGTCCGGGTTGGCCACCTCGACGGTGCCGCTGCTGGCGTTCTTCAACACGGCGGCCCCGGCCTCGACGGCCAGCCGTACGGCGAGATCCCGCTCGGCCGGGGTGAGCAGCGGCAGTTCGAGCATCACCTTGATCGGCACCCCGGCGGCCCGGACCACCCCGGCGATGTCGTCGCGGAACGCGTCGTACCGCCCGCTCTTGAGCCAGCCGATCTGCACCCCGATGTCGATCTGGGTGGCGCCGGCCCGGACCAGGCTCTCCGCCTCGGCGGCCTTTCCGGCGCTGGTGGTCACCCCGACCGAGGGGAAGTCCAGTGCCGACGCGACCTCGAGGCCGGTGCCGCGCAGCACCTCGGCGACCTCCGGTACCCAGGACCCGGGCACCATCGCGGCGTTGAAGCCGTACCGGACGGCTTCCTCCGCGTGGGCCACGATCCGGTCCCGGGTCACTCCGGTCTCGATCAGGGTGTGCTGGATGTAGGGGGCCAACGCGGCGGGGGTGACGGTGTCGGCCAGGATGGCAGTGCTCACGTTCTTCTCCAATGTGGTACGTGGTGACGCGGGGGCGCGCCGCTACATCCGGTCCCGGTAGTAGTCGGGCACGATGACTCCGGGCTCGTCGAACCAGCGCGGCACGTCCACGCCGCAGACCAGTCCGACGTTGCCCCACGGGTTGAAGGCCCCGGTCCGGACGATCGCCTTGGCCTGGTGGGCCAGGTCGCCGAGCATCTCGGCGTGCTGCCGGGTGCTCAGCGGTACGCCCGGGAAGCGCTGGCCCAGCCAGTCCGCGAGCGGCTTGTTGTGGGTGGTGACGTCCTCGGCGACCACCACGCCCTCGACGATGATCTCGTCGGCGACCAGGTCGAGCACGGTGGTGAGCGGCGGCAGATCCTCGGCGAGGGCCAGGTCGATGCGGTGGGCGGTACGCGGGATCGGGAAGCCGGCGTCGACCACGAGCAGCAGATCGGTGTGGCCGAGCGTGGCCAGCGCCCCGGACAGTTCGGCGTTGAGCACGCCCCTGCGTTTCATGCCTTCTCCTTCATGGTGTGCGCGCCGGTGGCCAGGGCCATCACCTTCTCCTCGGTGGCCTCCGCCGCGGGGATGACGCCGACCAGGCGTCCGGCGGCCATGACGGCGATCCGGTCGCTGACGGTCAGCAGTTCGGGCAGGTCCGACGAGGAGACGAGGATCGCGACCCCGCCGTCGGCCAGGTTGCGGAACAGCCGGTAGATCTCCGCCTTGGCACCGACGTCGACGCCACGGGTCGGCTCGTCCAGCAACATCAGCCGGGGCTCGATGGACAACCACCGGGCCAGCAACGCCTTCTGCTGGTTACCGCCGGAGAGCTGGGTGATGCCCTGCGCGGTGGACGGGGTCTTCACCCGCAGCTCGCGCGCCCGGGTGTCGGCGTCGCGGCGCAGGGCCCGCCGCCGCAGCAGGCCGAGCCGCTGCCGGCGGCCGAGCGCCAGGACGTTGACGTTGTCGGCGACGCTCATCGTCGGCAGGATTCCCTGCTGCCGGCGTTCGCCCGGCAGGTACGCCACCCGGGCGTCGATCGCGTCCCGGGGCGTCCTCGGGATGAACGCCGCACCGTCCAGGGTCAGCTTTCCGCCGCTGACGCGGTCCGCGCCGAAGATGCCGCGCAGCAACTCGACCCGGCCGCTGTCGGGCAGGCCGGCCACGCCGACCACCTCGCCCGGCGCGACATCCAGGTCGACGCTGGTGAAGCCGTCGCCGGAGACGCCGCGCACCCGCAGCCGTGCGGTGGCCGTGGCCGCGGGGGCGGGGGTGTCGTGCCGGGCGAACTCGGCGGCGAGTTCCCGCCCCACCATCGCGGCGACCACGGTGTCCGGGTCGACCTGCGCGGTGGGCCAGTGCCCGACGTGCCGGCCGTCACGCAGCACGTGGATGTGCTGGGAGAGGGCGAACACCTCGGGCATCCGGTGCGAGACGTACAGCATCGTCACCCCGGCGGCCCGCAGCGAGTGGATCACCTCGAAGAGCCGGTCCGACTCCGCCGGAGACAGGATCGAGGTCGGCTCGTCGAGGATCAGCAGCCGCGCCTCGCGGGCCAGGGAGCGGGCGATGACCACCAACTGTTGGGTGGCGGCGTCCAGGTGGCGGACGGTACGCCGGGGGTCGACCCGTACGGCGAGCCGGTCCAGCAGCTGCGCGGCCCCCTCGTCGATCCGGCGGCGGTGGGGGAAGGGACGGGATCCGGGCTCCGCGCCGAGCATGATGTTCTCGGCGACCGTGCGGTCCTGGGCGAGGGCGAGTTCCTGCGGCACCAGGGCGACCCGGTGCCGGCTCAGCAGCGTGGCCGGGTCGAACCGGCGCACCTCGTCCCCGTCCACCCGCACGGTGCCGGTCGTGGGGCTGTCCAGCCCGGCCAGGATCTTCATGAGCGTCGACTTGCCGGCGCCGTTCTCGCCCATCACGGCGGTGAGGCTGCCGGCGGGGACGCCCAGGGTCACGTCCTGTAGGGCTCGGACGGCTCCGAAGTGCCGCGACAGGCCCGTCACCTCGACGGCGGCGACCGTCGGAGCGGCGATCATGGCCGGGCCGGTCATCGGCTCAGCCCTCCACCGGCACGTCGGCCACGTTGTCTCGGGTGACCACGAGCGCGCCCGTGTCCACGTCCTTGATCTCCGTGCCGTTCTTCAGGAAGTCGGCCAGCAGCTTGACCGCCTGGTAGCCCTGCTCGGCCGGGCCCTGGCTGATGCTGAGGTCCACCACGCCGTTCTTGAGGTACTCGACCGTCTGCGGCTGCACGTCGAAGCCGACTGAGCGGATCTTGCCGACGTTGCCGGACTGCTGGAGCCACTTGGCGCCCGCGGTGAAGCTACAGCAGTCGAGGGAGACCAGCGCGATCGCGTCGCGCTGCGCCGCCATCGTCGACTCGATCGTGTTGTAGGCGGCGCTCGGCTCGTTGCCGGTGTTCACCGGCCCGACGATCTGTAGGCCGGAGTCCTGCACGCCGGTCTGGAAGCCGGAGAAGCGGTCGTTGGACCAGCCGGCGCCGGAGTCGACGGAGACCACCACGACCTTGCCGGTCGTGCCGTTGAGCACCCCGAGCAGTTCCTTGGCCAGCGACTCGCCCGAGGCGACGAGGTCCTGCCCGACGAAGCCCATCTGCTTGGACTCCGGGTTGTTGGTGTTGAACGAGATGATCGGGATGCCCGCGTCGTACGCCTGGGCGATGACCGGCTTGAGGGCGTCGTTGCTGGCCGACGAGACGGCCAGGCCGTGGATCTGCTTCTGGTTGATCAGGGTCTGCAACTCGGCGACCTGGTCGGCGGCGTTGCCGCCGGTCGGGCCGATCATCTGCGCCTCGACCCCGAGTTCCCTGGCCGCCCGCTCCATGCCCTGCCGGATCGGCACGGCGAAGGCCAGCGACGGGTCGTGGTAGCTGAGCCGGATCTTGAGGGGGTCGCCCTTCTCGACGGCGTCCTTGATGTAGTCGGCGAGCTGGAAACCGCCGTCGCCGCTTGTGGCGTTGCCGGCGGGGGTGACCGCGCCGCAGGCGGCGTTCGCCAGCAGCGCCAGGCCGAGGGTCGCGGCGACCGCGACCCGGCGTCCGAGGGTGAGTCTCATCAGGGTGGCTCCTTGCGGTGTGGGGGAACGGGGTTGGGCGCGTGCCGACGCGGGTCAGCGCCGCCCGGAGCGCCTGCGCAGCCAGTTGTCGGCGGCCACGGCGAGGATGATCACCGCGCCGGTCGCCACCGTCTGCCAGAAGGAGGAGATGCCGCGCAGGTTGAGGATGTTCTGCAGGACGCCGATGAACGCGACGCCGATGACGGTGCCGAGCATGGTCCCGGAGCCGCCGAACAGGGCGGCGCCACCGATGATCACGGCGGAGATGGCGGTGAGTTCCATTCCGGTGCCGGTGACGCCCTGCACGTAGGAGAGGAAGGAGAGACCGAGCACGCCGGCGAGGCCGGCGAGGGTGCCCGAGAGGGTGAAGGCGGCAACCTTCACCCGGCCCGTGTTGATGCCGCAGAGCCGGGCGGCCTCGGCGCTGCCACCCACGGCGTAGGTGTGGAAACCGTAGCGTGAGCGCGAGAGCACGATCGCGCCGAGCACGGCGACGAGAGCGAAGATGACCAACTGCATCGGCAGCAGGCCGACGAGCTTGCCCTGGCCGAGCAGGTTGAACTCGGCGACGTTGGGGTCGTTGCTGGACAGGGAGATCGGTGACCCGCCGCTGAGCAGGAGGGCCACTCCCCGGTAGACGCTCAGGGTGCCGAGGGTGACGATGAAGGACGGGATCCCGAAGCCCACCGTCATCAGGCCGTTGAGCAGGCCGGCGACCGCGCCGGCGGCGATCCCGCCGAGGGCCGCGAGGGGCCAGGCGACGTCCGAGGTCATCAGCAGGCCGGCGACGACCGCGCCGAGGCCGTAGATCGAGCCGACGGAGAGGTCGATCTCCGCGTTGATGATGACGAAGGTGACCCCGATCGCCATGATGCCGATCTGCGCGACCTGCTGGCCGACGGTGAGGAAATTGTCGGTCCCGACGAAGCCCGGTGCGATCAGGGTGCCCAGCGCGAACAGCACGACCAGCGCGAGGAAGGTGCTGGACTCGCGGGCGTGCAGGAAACGCCGCAGCGGCGAGGGGTTGCCGGGGTGGGCGACGGCCGCCGTCGGAGGTGCCGCCGGCGCGGTCATCTGGGCCATTTCTCTCATCTCCTCAACAGGGCCGCGACATCGTCCGGGCCGGGCAGGGCGGGAATCACCTCGGCGACTCCGACGGCGTGGGCGCCGGCCGCAGCGGCGTACCGGACCGCGTCGGTGAGGTCGTCACCCCGGGTCAGGGCGACGGCGAGCGCGCCGGTGAAGGCGTCGCCGGCGCCGGTGGTGTCGACGACCCGGGGGACGGCGACCGGCGCGATCCGGGTCCGTCGCCCGCCGCGGTCCACGAGGGCGCCCTCGGCGCCGAGGGTCAGTACGACGGTGCCGGTGTAGCGGGCTCGGAGCAGCTCCACCAGCTGTTCGGCACCGGTGGTGTCCTCCGGGTCCAGGCCGGTGAGCACCCGGGCCTCGCTGGCGTTGGGGGTGAGCACGTCGATCCACTCCCACGCCTCGTCCGGCAGCGCCCGGGCCGGGGCGGGGTTGAGCAGCGTGCGTACCCCGCGCTCGTGGGCGGTGCGGAGTGCCGCGAGCGCGGCGGGCAGCGGGATCTCCAGGCTGACCACGGTCAGGTCCGCCTCGGCGATGCGGTCGGCGAAGCCGTCGACGTCGGTGGGGGTCAGCTCGTCGAGCGCGCCCGGCGCGATCGAGATCCGGTTCTCGCCGTCGTCGTCCACCAGGATGAACCCGACCATGGTGGCCGCGTCGGCGGTCCGGACCGCCCCGGCGTCGATTCCCTCCTCGGCCCAGAGCCGGCGGGCCGCGTCGCCGAACTGGTCCCGCCCGACGGCGGTGAGGAAGCTGACCTCCGCGCCGAGGCGGGCGGCGGCCACGGCCTGGTTCGACCCCTTGCCACCGTGCCCGGAGGCGAAGCGGCCACCGGAGAGGGTCTCGCCGGCGACGGGCGCCCGGGGCACCCGCATGGTGAGCCCCGCGCCGTAGCTGCCAACCACTGCGATCTTCATGTTCGCCTCTTGTTCATGGACAACCATGTACAACTTGGGGGGACCCTACGGTCGGTCGAACCGGGGTGTCAATAGCCTCGTGGTTGTTCTCAGGAAACGTTCTCGAAACCTGGAACCCGCTCTGACCTGCCCAGACCACCGCAGGAACGCCAAAGGGCCGCCCCCTGAACGGGGACGGCCCGGGTCGGGTAAGGAAGGGACCCTTCTTAACGCCTGCTGTAGGTGAAGGGTCCCTTCTTAACGCTTGTGGATGGGTGGATCGTCAGCTGGTGGCGGTGTAGCCGCGGGTGGCGATCCAGTTGGCGAGGTTGTCCACGCTCATGCGGTAGGAGGCCTGGTCGGGGTTGGCGGAGTCGGCGATGGTGACGGTTTTGCCGTTGTCGCGGTAGCCGACGACGCTGATGTAGTGGCCGCCCTCGAAGCTGTGGCTGGTGCCGTCGGTGTCGGTTGCGGTACCGGCGATGTTGGCGACCACGGCGCGGCCGTCGTCGACGGTGCGGACGATGTCGTCACGGAGCTTGTCGGTGAGCTTGCTGTCGGCCTTCGCGGCCGGGATCTCTACCGACTTGTAGACGTCCTTACCGGTCTCCTTGTTCAGGACCGGGGTGATGTCGTTGATGGAGTCGGTGCCGTTCTCGGTGGTGCCCATCTCCTTGGCCATGGTGTCGACGTCGATGTTCTTGTCCTGCACGGAGAGGGCGTTACGGGCGGCGGCGGGGCCGCAGTAGTAGAAGTTCGGCTGGGCTTCGTAGCGGACGTTCAGCTCGCGCTCGCCGCTGGTCTTGCGGTCGGCCTGCACGGAGGCGGTGGCGGCTTGGGTGCCGGGGGTGGCCTGGGCGGCGATGGCGGGGCCGGCGATGCCGGCGGTGGTGGCGGCGGCAGCGGCGATGGTGAGGGCGGTCTTACGCAGGATGGTGGTAGCCATGATGAGTTCACGCCTTCCGTTCGGGGGTGTGCGCGGCCCGTGCCGCGGACGGGGGATGCGGCGGGACCGTGCGGAGGGGGAAAGTCGATCCGGTACGTCGGCGATCCCGGGGGGAGCGCTCGTGACGTCCGGGAGAGGTGTAACGACCCGGGGCGGGGGTTCATTCCGGCCAGCCCGGTGCGGCGCCCGGGGCGTCGCGGTGCGGCGCGGGAGAGCGTCGCGGTTACGCCATGTTCAACGACCCGGGGCCGGGCATGATTCCGGCCCGGCGGTGACCCGGACCACCACCCGGCCGGGCTGATACCGGACATCCGGGTACGGCACACCCAGGCCGATCCGGACACCGCCCACCGGCATGGCCGACACCAGCCGATCCGGACACCGGTACCGCCTCGGTGCGGGCGGGAGGTTGGTCCCATCGGGTCGGCGCCGTTCGATGCGGGCCCGCCGTCCCTGGCCCCGGCGGGCCGGGGAGGATCGGCGGCCTGGTCCTACGAGCCGAGCCGCCTGTGCCAGGCGCGACCGGCGAGCAACCACCGGCCAGCGGGCACGGGACCCCTACCCGGCCGCGCCGGACGGAGCTGAGCCGTGGCGCTGGCGGTGGCCGCCCCGACTGCCCGCGGGCCGACCTGGACCGGGCCGTCGCGGGCGCGGCCACCGGTGTGTCCGCTTTCGGCCGGCGGATGGCAGGTTATCCGCCGACGGTCAGTCGCGGGCGGATCGCGTCGGGGCGTGATCCGGCGAACCCCGCCGGGGCGCGGGGATGCTCGGCTGCGCCGGCCAGGGCACCTCGGGGGAGCGGTGGAAGGTGATCCCGGCGGCCGTCCACCGCGCGCCGTGCCCGGCCAGGCGCTCCCGGAACCGGTCCCAGTCGTGGGTGGACCGGGGGGACCAGCCCAGCTCGGCGATTGCGGGGAGTCGGGGGAACAGCATGAACTCGATCTCGGCGAGCGTCGTCACCGACTCGGTCCAGAGTGGCGCCTCGACGCCGAGCACCGCCTCGGCCGGCACGTCGGTCAGGTGGGCGGCCGGATTCCAGTCGTACGCCCGTCGCACGTCGATCAGGCCGGCCCAGTCCTGCCCGATCGGGGTCTCCGGGGCGTACTTCATGTCGAGGTAGGCGTGGTTGCCGGGAGAGAGGATCAGCCGGGCGCCCCGGCGTACCGCGTCGGCGGTGGCCGGGTCGTCGCCGCTGGTGCCCCACCACTGGAGAAGCCGCCCGTCGGCGTGCGCGGCCGGGGCGATCTGGTGCCAGCCGACGACCGACTTGCCGAGCCCGGCGACGATCCGCTGCACCCGTTCGACGAAGCTGGCGTACACCTGCGCGGGGACCTTGAACGCCTCGTCGCCGCCGATGTGCAGCCACTCACCGGGGGTGAGCGCGGCGAGCTCGCCGAGCACGTCGGCGACGAAGTCGTACGTCCGCTCGCTGGCCGGGTCGACGTAGCTGAACCCGACCTCGGTGCCGGTGTACGGCGGCGGCGCGATCCGCTC
The DNA here is from genome assembly GCF_050942455.1 of Micromonospora sp. CA-263727. Taxonomy (NCBI): domain Bacteria; kingdom Bacillati; phylum Actinomycetota; class Actinomycetes; order Micromonosporales; family Micromonosporaceae; genus Micromonospora; species Micromonospora sp. CA-263727. Next base: position 5,645,105 of record NZ_CP192031.1, on the reverse strand, counting down.
CGGCGCCAGTTCGGCGTACGCGACCAGCGCGGCGTTGGTGTGGCCGGGCAGGTCGATCTCGGGGATCACGGTGATGTGCCGGGCGGCGGCGTACGCCACGATGCGCCGGTAGTCGTCCCGGGTGTAGTGCCCGCCGGGACCGCCGCCGACCTCGCTGGCCCCGCCGACGGTGGCCAACGCCGGCCAGGAGTCGACCGCGATCCGCCAGCCCTGGTCGTCGGTGAGGTGCAGGTGCAGCCGGTTGAGCTTGTACCGGGCCAGGTGGTCGATCACGCGCAGCACGTCGGGGACGCCGAAGAAGTGCCGGGCCACGTCGAGCATCGCGCCCCGGTGCGGGTACCGGGGGCGGTCGAGGATCGACCCGCCGGGCAGCACCCACCGCTCGGCGACCGGCGTGGCGCTCTCGATGGCGGCGGGGAGCAGCTGCCGTAGCGTCTGCACCCCGTGGTGCAGCCCGGCGGCGGTGCCGGCGGTGATGCGTACCCCGCCGGTGGTGACGTCGAGCCGGTAGCCCTCCGCGCCGAGTTCGGTGTCGCCGGCCAGGTGGAGGGCGATGCCGCCGGCCGGCGCGGGCCCGGCGGTGTCGGTGACCGGCAGCGGGTACCCGGTGGCCGGCCGCAGCAGCGCGGCGAGCTGCTCGGCGACGGCCAGCGCGGCCGGGTCGGCGCTGACCCGGATCACCGCGTCGGCGGCGAGCAGGTGGTCGGCGGTGCCGTCCGGCGTGACCCGCTCCGGCGCGGGCACCACGTCGCCCAGCCGGACCGGTGCCGGGGGCGTGAGCAGCGCCGTCGCCTCCCGCTCCGCCGCCCCCGCCAGCTCCCCGGCGGTACGCCCCGAGGCCACCACGGCGTCGCCCGGGCGACCCGGGTCGAGCGGGTGTGCCGGGTCGAGCGGGTCGAGCGGCTCCGGTGCGGTGCTGGCGGGGGAGGACACGAGGACGGCTCCGAGGGGGTGTATTCGCGGCGGTTGTGGCAATGGTGCGAGGTGTGGTGACGGTGCGTGCGGTCAAGGGTACGAGGAGGTTGGCCGTTGCGTAATAGTGCGCATGGAAGCGTTCCCAAAAACCGTCGCGAACGCGGATAGTCGTGATTGCTGTGCCTATTGTCACCGAATGCTCCCGCCCCCCGCGTTGTTCGCTTAGCCTTCGCCCACCGATCGGCACAGCTCCCCGGATTACCGGTGGTCGGCTCCGGGGTACCTGAGAACTGAACCTTCGTTAAGTGTCAATCTGGGCGCGCGGGAGGCTTTGGTGGCAGCACAAGAGACGGCCGAACACAAGTACGTCTACGACTTCGCCGAGGGCAACAAGGATCTCAAGGACCTGCTCGGCGGCAAGGGAGCCAACCTGGCCGAGATGACCAACCTCGGCCTGCCGGTTCCGCCCGGCTTCACCATCACCACCGAGGCGTGCAAGGCGTACCTGGCGACCGGCGAGGAGCCCGCCGGGCTGGCCGACCAGACCGCCGCCCACCTGGCCGCGCTGGAGCGGGAGATGGGCCGACGCCTCGGCGACCCGGAGGACCCGCTGCTGGTCTCGGTGCGGTCCGGGGCGAAGTTCTCCATGCCCGGGATGATGGAGACCGTCCTCAACGTCGGGCTCAACGACCGTTCGGTGGTCGGCCTGGCCGCCCAGGCCGGCGGCTCCGAGCGGTTCGCGTGGGATTCCTACCGGCGGCTGATCCAGATGTTCGGCAAGACCGTCTGCGAGGTGCCGGGCGAGGAGTTCGAGCACGCGCTCGACGAGGCCAAGCGCGCCCGGGGCACCACCGACGACCTGGACCTGGACGCGGACGACCTGCGCGGGCTGGTCGAGGCGTACAAGAAGATCTTCAGCAAGCACACCGGGCGGGAGTTTCCGCAGGATCCGCGCGAGCAGCTGGACCTGGCCATCCGGGCGGTGTTCGAGTCGTGGAACGCCGAGCGGGCGGTGGTCTACCGCCGGCAGGAGCGGATCCCGGCCGACCTCGGCACCGCGGTCAACGTGGTGGCGATGGTCTTCGGCAACCTCGGCCCGGACTCCGGCACCGGGGTCGCCTTCACCCGCGACCCGGCCAGCGGGGCGCAGGGCATCTACGGCGACTACCTGGCCAACGCCCAGGGCGAGGACGTCGTCGCCGGCATCCGCAACACCGTGCCGTTGCAGGAGCTGGAGCGGATCGACAAACCCGCCTACGACGAGCTGCTCGACTACATGGCCCGGCTGGAGCGGCACTACAAGGACCTCTGCGACATCGAGTTCACCATCGAGCACGGCAAGCTGTGGATGTTGCAGACCCGGGTCGGCAAGCGCACCGCCGCCGCCGCGTTCGTCATCGCCGGCCAGCTGGTCGACGAGGGCCTGATCGACCTCGACGAGGCGCTGCACCGGGTCAACGGTGCCCAGCTGGCCCAGCTGATGTTCCCGCGGTTCCAGCTCGACCACGAGTTGCAGCCGGTGGCCACCGGCATCGGCGCCTCACCGGGCGCGGCGGTCGGCAAGGTGGTCTTCACCTCGGCCCGCGCGGTCGAGCTGGCCGGTGAGGGCGAGGCGGTCATCCTGGTGCGCCGGGAGACCAACCCGGACGACCTGAACGGCATGATCGCGTCGCGCGGCATCCTCACCTCGCGCGGCGGCAAGACCAGCCACGCCGCGGTGGTGGCCCGGGGGATGGGCAAGACCTGCGTCTCCGGCGCCGACGAGCTGGACATCGACGTGCCGAAGCGGCGGTTCACCGTGGCCGGGCGGACCGTCACCGAGGGGGACGTGGTCTCCATCGACGGCACCACCGGCAAGGTCTACCTGGGCGAGGTGCCGGCCACCCCGTCGGAGGTGGTGCAGTACTTCGAGGGCCAACTCGACCCGGCCACCACCGACGACGCGCTGGTCAAGGCCGTACACCGGATCATGTCGCACGCCGACGCGCAGCGGCGGCTGGCGGTCCGCACCAACGCCGACACCGCCGGCGACGCCGCGCGGGCCCGGCGGTTCGGCGCCGAGGGCATCGGGCTCTGCCGTACCGAGCACATGTTCCTCGGTGACCGGCGCGAGCTGGTCGAGCGGCTGATCCTGGCCCGCGACGAGACCGAGCGAGGCGACGCGCTGGCCGCGCTGCTGCCGTTGCAGCGGGCGGACTTCGTGGAGATCTTCCGGGAGATGGACGGGCTGCCGGTGACCGTCCGGCTGATCGACCCGCCGCTGCACGAGTTCCTGCCGCCGCTGGAGCAGCTCGCGGTCGACGTGGCGGTCGCCCAGGAGCGCGGCGAGGACGTCGCCAAGGAGGAGGCGCTGCTCGCCGCGGTGCGCCGGATGCACGAGCAGAACCCGATGCTGGGGCTGCGCGGCGTACGTCTCGGCCTGGTCATCCCCGGCCTCTTCGCGATGCAGGTCCGGGCGATCACCGAGGCCGCGGTGGAGTGCGCGCGCCAGGGCCTGCGCGCCCACCCCGAGATCATGGTGCCGCTGGTCGGCGCGGTCCAGGAGCTGGAGACGGTACGCGCCGAGGCCGAGAAGATCATCGCCGAGGTGGTCGGCGGCAGCGACGTCGAGGTGCTGATCGGCACGATGATCGAGGTGCCCCGGGCGGCGCTGACCGCCGGGCAGATCGCCGAGGCGGCGCAGTTCTTCTCCTTCGGCACAAACGACCTGACCCAGATGGCCTGGGGCTTCTCCCGCGACGACGTGGAGGGCGCGTTCTTCTGGCGCTACCTGGAGCTGGGCATCTTCGGCATCTCACCATTCGAGTCCATCGACGCCGACGGGGTGGGCCGGCTGGTGCGGATCGCCACGGAGGAGGGCCGGGCCGCCCGCCCCGGGCTGAAACTCGGCGTCTGCGGCGAACACGGCGGCGACCCGGACTCGGTGCACTTCTTCCACGCCGTCGGGCTGGACTACGTCTCCTGCTCGCCGTTCCGGGTGCCGGTGGCCCGGCTGGAGGCCGGTCGGGCCGCGATCGTCACCGCCGGCTCGGACAGCCGCTGAGCGAACGGGCCGGCGGACGGTGTCGCCCGCCGGCCCGGCTCAGATCGCCCGTCGGCCCCGGCTCAGATCGGTGGCCGGCTCCGGCTCAGATCGGTGGCCGGCGCCAGGTGATGCGCGGGTCCCGGTGTGGCCGTTCGTTCGGCAGGGTGGCCATCGGGGTGCGGGTGGCCAGTGGGGCGTGCGGGTCCGGCGGGTGGGGGAGCAGGGTCGGACGGCGGCAGGCGGCCAGTGCCGGGCCGGCGCGGTGGACCACCCCCCGCGCCTCGGCGCGCAGCGCCGCCAGATCCGCCCCGGGGTCGGCGACCAGGGTCAGCAGGGCGTCCCGGCCGGCCGGGTAGGTGACCACGCAGCCGGCCGCGGTGTGCACCACGGACTCGTGGAACTCCCCCTGCCGGACGGTGGCCGCCATCCGGTGGCCGAGGCCGAAGCTGGCCGCGGCGAGCGCCGCCAGGTGGGTGGCGTCCGTGGTGGGTAGGTCGCTGGAGATCAACAGGCCGTCCGTGCCGGCGAGTACCGTGCCGGCGATCTCGGGGCGGCGTCGGCGCAGCCCCCGCAGCTCGGTGCCCATCATCGTTTCCGCGTTCACGAGCGTGTCTCTCCCACCGGTCGTGTCTCCGCCGCAACAGGTGACGTTCCGCGATGGCGAGGCTACCCGTGGCCGTCGATCTGCGCGATCCCGTGACCGTCGGCAATCGGTCGACAACTCTCGTCTGATCGGAGGATGTGGACCCGTCCGGCGCAGGTCGCGGGTGCGGCGTACGGCTCGGCCGGGCGTAACCTGAGACTCGCCCGAGGACCGTCGTCGCGAAGGGGTGCCGGCATGACCAGCGCCGAGCTGTCCGGGGCGGACGTGGCGCGGTGGGTGGTGGAGCCGGCCAAGGACGACGGGCCCGGCCGGTCCCCGTACGAGCGGGACCGGGCCCGGGTGCTGCACTCGGCGGCGTTCCGCCGGCTCGCCGCGAAGACCCAGGTGCACACGGCGGGCACGGACGACTTCCTGCGTACCCGGCTGACCCACTCGCTGGAAGTGGCGCAGATCGGGCGGGAGATGGGCGCGCGGCTGGGCTGCGACCCGGACGTGGTGGACGCCGCCGGGCTCGCCCACGACCTCGGGCACCCGCCGTTCGGGCACAACGGCGAGGACGCGCTCGACGCGGTCGCCGCCGCCTGCGGCGGGTTCGAGGGCAACGCGCAGACGCTGCGCGTACTCACCCGGCTGGAGGCCAAGGTGTACGCCCCGGACGGCGCGTCCGCCGGGCTGAACCTCACCCGCGCCTCGCTCGACGCGGTCGCCAAGTACCCGTGGCCGCGCCGGCCGGGCCGGCGCAAGTTCGGGGCGTACGCCGACGACCTGCCGGTCTTCGCCTGGCTGCGGGAGGGGGCGCCGGCCGGCGAGCGGCGCTGCCTGGAGGCGCAGGTGATGGACTGGGCCGACGACGTGGCGTATTCGGTGCACGACGTGGAGGACGGCATCCACGGCGGGTACCTGACGCTGGGGCCGCTGCTCGCCGACGCCGACGAGCGGGCGGCCCTCTGCGCCGACGTGGCCGCCGTCTACTCGACCGAGTCGCCCGGCTACCTCGGCGAGGTGCTGGTGGAGCTGCTCGCCGACCCGGTGCTCGTCCCGCTGGCGGGGTACGACGGCAGCCACCGTGCCCAGGCCGCGCTCAAGGCCACCACCAGCGTGCTGACCGGCCGTTTCGTGGCAACCGCGGTGGCCGCCACCACGGCCCGGTTCGGTCCCGGGCCGCACCGCCGGTACGCCGCCGACCTCGTCGTGCCCCGGCCGCTGCGCGCCCGGTGTGCGCTGCTCAAGGGCATCGCCCTGCGGTACGTGATGCGCCGGCCCGACGCGCTAGGCCGCCGCGAGCGGCAACGGGAGATCCTCACCGACCTGGTCGGGGTGCTGGTCGACGGGGCGCCGGAGCTGCTCGACCCGGTCTTCGCCCCGCTGTGGCGGGCGGCCCCCGACGACGCCGCCCGGCTGCGGGTGGTGGTCGACCAGGTGGCCTCGCTGACCGACCCGGCCGCGCTGGCCTGGCACGCCCGGCTGACCCGTCCAGCTGGCGGGCCCGGCTGACCCGTCCGGCTGGCACGCCCGGCTGACCCGTCCGCCCGGCTGACCCGTCCGCCTGGCCGGCCCGGTCGGCACGGCGGCCGGCGGGCTTGATCGGCGCGGTGGCTGGCAGGCTCGACCGGCACGGCGGCCGGCGGGGTCGACCGGCGCGGTGGCTGATCGCCGGGTGGGCGGCGTGGCGGCGGAACATTCCGCCCGGCTGGACAACGACCCGGCGAGTTAGGTTAGCCTAACCACATGACGGAGCGCCCAGTGAAGATCACCTCTGTCCGCGTGCTGCGAACCGACCGGCCCACCCCGCACGTGGTCCGGCTGCTGCTCGGCGGGGAGGAACTGGTCGGCCTGCCGGTCGGCGAGTTCACCGACCACTACATCAAGTTCGTCCTCCCGGCGGCCGGAGTGGCGTATTCGGGCCCGCTGGACCTCGCCGCGATGCGTCGTGACCTGCCGCGCGAGCAGTGGCCCCGGCTGCGCGCGTACACCGTGCGGGACTGGGACACGGTGGCGGGGGAGATCACCGTCGACGTGGTGCACCACGGCGACGCGGGGCTGGGCGGCCCGTGGGCGGCGGCGCTGCGCCCCGGCGACGAGGTCATGTTCGTCGGCCCCGGCGGGGCGTACGCGCCGAGCCCGGACGCCGACTGGCACCTGCTGGTCGGCGACGAGAGCGCGCTGCCGGCGATCGCCACCTCCCTGGCCCGCCTCCCGGCCGGCGCGCCGGCACACGTCTTCGTCGAGGTCGACGGCCCGGCCGACGAGCAGCCGCTGCCCAGCCCCGGCGAGGTACGCCTGACCTGGCTGCACCGGGGCGGGGCCCCGGTGGGCGAGGCGCTGGTCGCCGCGGTACGCGGGCTCGACTTCCCGCCCGGCCTGGTGCACGCCTTCGTGCACGGCGAGGCGAACTTCGTCCGCCAGTTGCGCCGGCTGCTGCGGGTCGAGCGCGGCGTGCCCAGCGAGTGGCTCTCCATCTCCGGCTACTGGCGTCGTGGCCTGGACGACGAGGGCTGGCGGGCCACCAAGTCCGACTGGAACCGCCAGGTCGAGGCCGACGAGCAGGCCCCGGCCCTCACCCCGCTCGGCTGAGACCGCGCCGCCCCCGGCTGTCAGCAGGTCCCCTCCCGGCCACCCCAGGGTGTGTTAGGAGGGGGCCCTTCCTCTACCGCAGGCGTTAACAGGGGGCCCTTCCTTACCCGCGTCAGCGGGCAGGGCAGGATAGGCGGGAGGAGGTGGCGGTATGGCGGGGCGGATCCGGGACGAGGACATCACGCTGGTCCGGGAGCGCACCTCCATCGCCGAGGTCATCTCCGACACGGTGACGCTCAAGTCGGCGGGCGGCGGCAACCTCAAGGGGCTCTGCCCCTTCCACGACGAGAAGAGCCCCTCGTTCAACGTCTCGCCGGCCCGCAACGTCTGGTACTGCTTCGGCTGCGGGGCGGGTGGCGACGCCATCAAGTTCCTGATGGACGCCGAGCATCTCAGCTTCGTCGAGGCGGTGGAGCGGCTCGCCGACCGGGTCGGCGTGCAGCTGCGCTACGTCGAGGACGATCGGGCCGCCCCGCGCAGCCGCCCGCAACAGGGGCAGAAGCAGCGGCTGGTGGCCGCGCACGCCGCCGCCGTGGAGTTCTACACCGCCCAGCTGACCACGGCCGGCGCGCGTGCCGCCCGGGAGTTCCTGGCCGAGCGGGGCTTCGACCGGGCCGCCGCGCAGCGGTACGGCTGCGGCTTCGCCCCGGACGCCTGGGACCTGCTCACCAAGCATCTGCGTCAGCGTGGTTTCAGCCACGACGAGCTGGTCACCGCCGGGCTGTCCCGGCCGGCCCGCTCGGGCAGCCTGATCGACCGGTTCCGGCGCCGGCTGCTCTGGCCGATCCGCGACCTCACCGGTGACGTGATCGGGTTCGGTGCCCGCAAGCTCTTCGATGACGACGACGGCCCGAAGTACCTCAACACCCCCGAGACGCCGATCTACAAGAAGTCGCACGTGCTCTACGGCATCGACCAGGCCAAACGGGAGATCGCCAAGCAGGGCCGGGTGGTGGTGGTCGAGGGCTACACCGACGTGATGGCCTGCCACCTGGCCGGCGTGCCGACCGCCGTGGCGACCTGCGGCACCGCGTTCGGCGCGGACCACATCGGCGTGCTGCGCCGGCTGCTGCTGGACACCGACGCGGTCGCCGGCGAGATCATCTTTACCTTCGACGGGGACGCCGCCGGGCAGAAGGCCGCGCTGCGCGCCTTCGAGGACGACCAGCGCTTCGTCGGTCGTACCTTCATCGCGGTCAGCCCCGACAGCATGGACCCGTGCGACCTCCGCCTGGCAAAGGGCGACCTGGCGGTCCGCGACCTGGTCGCCCGCCGCGAGCCGCTGGTCGACTTCGCGCTGCGACACGTCATCAGCCGGTACGATCTGGACACCGTCGACGGTCGGGTGGAGGCGATGCGCCGGGCCGCCCCGCTGGTCGCCAAGCTCAAGGACCGGGAAAAACGCCCGGAGTACGTCCGCAAGCTCGCCGGTGACCTCGGCATGGAGATCGAGCCGGTGCAGCGGGCGGTGCAGGCCGCCGCCTCGGGGCGACCGGCGGACGGGCCGGTGGCGCGTCCCGCCCGCAGCGAACCCACCGTGGACAGCCCACAGTCGATGGTCGAGCGGGAGGCGCTCAAGCTGGCCCTCCAGGAACCGGTGCTGGCCGGGCCGATGTTCGACGCGGTCGAGGCGTCCGACTACCGGCATCCCGTGCACGTGGCCGTCCGGGCCGCGGTCACCGCGGCCGGCGGGGCGGCGGCGGCCACCGGCGGCGCGGTGTGGATCGAGGCGGTCCGCGACGCCTGCGACGACCTCGCGTCCCGGGCCCTGGTCGGCGAGCTGGCGGTGGAGCCGCTGCGGATCGACGGCGAGCCCGACCCGAGGTACGTCGCGGTCACCATGGCCCGCCTACAGGGCGGTTCGGTCACCGCGCGGATCCGGGACCTGAAGTCGCGGATCCAGCGGATCAACCCGGTCAGCAACAAGGACGAGTACTTCGCCACCTTCGGCGAGCTGCTCTCGCTCGAACAGCATGCCCGGGCGCTGCGCGAGCAGGCGGCGGGAGGGCTGTAGAGATGGGACTGTTCCGTCGCCGGCCGAAGCTGCCGCCGGCCGACCGGCCGCCGCTTGACCGCGACGAGCGGGTGCTGGCCTGGGCCGCCGTCGGCAATGGTGAGGGCGACGGGGTGGTGGTCGCCACCAACCTCGGGCTCTGGCTGCCCGGCCGTGGCCACCGGATCGGCTGGCACGACGTCGTCAAGGCCGTCTGGTCGGGCCGGGAGCTGACCGTCACCCCCGGCGAGCGGGTCGCCGAGCGGGACGGCTACCTGGTGGTCGCCGACTGCCCGGCGGAGCGCTACCTGCTGCTGGACCCGGGCGAGCTGCCGCACCAGGTGCGTACCCGGGTCACCAGGTCCGTGGCGTACACCCAGCACCATGCCCTGCCCGGCGGGTCCGGCCGGATCGTCGCCCGGCGGGTGCCCGGCCTGGACGGCCTGACCTGGATGGTCCACTACGACCCGGGCACCCCGGGCGACGACCCGGACGTGTTCGCGGAGACCGACCGTCTGGTCGCGGCGGCCCGCGCCGCGACCAGGCCAGCGGACCTGTGACGCTCCGATCACCGGTGCCGCCGGGACGGGCGTGCATCGGGCGGGCGTGGGCCGGGCGGGTGTAGGCCGGGCGGAAACTCGGTGGGGTGTGTCAGACCTGGTGTCTAGGGTCGGGGGGTGACCACGGCACAACCACTCATCCAGGCCCGGGGGCTGGTGAAACGGTTCGGCGACTTCACCGCCGTCGACGGCATCGACGTGGAGGTCCGCGCCGGTGAGGCGTTCGGCTTCCTCGGGCCCAACGGCGCTGGCAAGTCGTCCACCATGCGGATGGTCGGCTGCATCTCGCCGCCCAGCGCCGGGGAGCTACGCATCCTCGGCCTGGATCCGGTGCGCGACGGGTCCGCCATCCGGGCCCGGCTCGGTGTCTGCCCCCAGCTCGACAACCTCGACCCGGAGCTGACCGTCCGGGAAAACCTGACGACGTACGCCCGCTATTTCGGCATCCCCCGCCGGGTGGCCCGCGCCCGGGCCGCCGAGTTGCTCGACTTCGTGCAGCTCGGCGAGCGGGCGGAGAGCAAGGTCGAGCCGCTCTCCGGCGGCATGAAGCGGCGGCTCACCATCGCCCGCGCGCTGGTCAACGAGCCGGACATCGTGCTCCTCGACGAGCCGACCACCGGCCTCGACCCGCAGGCCCGGCACCTGGTCTGGGAACGCCTGTTCCGGCTCAAGCAGCAGGGCGTCACGCTGGTGCTCACCACGCACTACATGGACGAGGCCGAGCAGCTCTGCGACCGGCTGGTCGTGATGGACGGCGGGCGGATCGTCGCCGAGGGGTCGCCGCGTGCGCTCATCGAGCGGCACGCCACCCGCGAGGTGGTCGAGCTGCGCTTCGCCGCCGACTCGCAGGAGGCGTTCGCCGGCAAGCTGGACGGCCTGGGGGAGCGGGTCGAGGTGCTGCCCGACCGGATCCTGGTCTACGTCTCCGACGGCGACGCGGCGGTGGCCGAGGTCGGCGCGCTCGGCCTGCACCCGGTCAACGTGCTGGTCCGGCGCAGCAGCCTGGAGGACGTCTTCCTGCACCTCACCGGCCGCACGCTGGTCGACTGAGCGGGCCCGGGGAGCGACTGCGATGAGTCAACTGGCGCGTCAGAATCGCGCCCTACCGAGGGTGCCGGCGTTGGCGGTGCTCGAATACCACCTGGTCGGTTACCGGCGCACCTGGCGGGCGGGCGCCTTCTCGTCCTTCCTGCTGCCCACGCTGACCGTGCTCGGGTTCGGGCTGGGCGTCGGTGCCTACATCGATCGGGGCATTGGTGGCGTCTCCTACCTGGAGTGGATCGTCGGAGGGCTGCTCGCCTCGACGGCGTTGCAGGTGGCGATCGGCGAGTCGACCTGGCCGGTCTTCGGCAACCTCCGGTGGACCAAGATCTACTTCGCGCAGGGCTCGACGCCGCTGCGGGTGGACGACATCCTCGCCGGCCACCTGGCGTTCGTGCTGTTCCGGGTGCTCACCTCGATCGCGGCGTTCCTGCTGGTGACCGGCGTGCTGGGGGCGCTGCGCTCGCCGTGGGCGGTGCTCGCGCTGCCGGTCGCGGCGCTGCTCACCCTGGCCGTCGCGGTGCCCACCTTCGCGTACGCGGCGGTGGTCGACTCGGACAGCTGGCTCGCGATGCTGTTCCGGTTCGCGGTGATCCCGATGACCCTCTTCTCCGGGGTGTTCTTCCCGGTCGAGTCGCTGCCGCTGGTGCTGCGCTGGATCGCGTACGCGACGCCGCTCTGGCACGCCGTCGACCTCTGCCGGGCGGCGGTGCTCGGTGCCGCGCCGCACTGGTCGGTCGCCGGCCACCTCTGCTATCTCGCCGCCTGGGCGGTCGGGGGCTGGCTGCTGGCCCGCCGCGCCTTCGCCCGCAAGCTCGTCGTCTAGGAGGGGCTGTCATGGTCAATCTGGTGCTGCCCCGGCTGGTCGACGTCTCCGCGGCGTCCCGGCGCTCCGCATCGGTCACCGAGCGCAACGTCGCGGCCCTGAGATCGGTCTACTGGCTGCTGCTCATCTCCGGTTTCGTCGAGCCGCTGCTCTATCTGCTGTCGATCGGCGTCGGCGTGGGTGCGCTGATCGGCGACCTGACGCTGCCCGGCGGCGAGGTGGTCAGCTACGCCGCCTTCGTCGCCCCGGCCATGCTCGCCTCGTCGGCGATGACCGGCGCGCTCGCGGAAACCACCTTCAACTTCTTCGGCAAGATGAAATACATGAAGCTGTACGACGGGGTGATCGCCACCCCGGTACGGCCATTCGAGATCGCCCTCGGTGAATTGGCCTGGGCGATGCTGCGGGGCAGCGCGTACTCCGCCGCGTTCCTGGTGGTGATGGTCGCGATGGAGCTGACCGAGCCGGCCCGCGCGCTCGCCGCGTTCCCGGCGGCGGTGCTGGTCGGCTTCGCGTTCGGGGCACTCGGCATGGCTATCTCCACGTTCATGCGCAGCTGGCAGGATTTCGACCTGATGGGCTCGGCGCAGTTCGTGCTGTTCCTCTTCTCCGGCACCTTCGTGCCCGCCGAGGCGTACCCGGCGGTGCTGCGCTGGCTGATCGAGGTGACCCCGCTCTACCGGGCGGTGCACCTGATCCGCGAGCTGACCGTCGGCACGGCCGGCTGGAGTTGGCTGCTCGACGTGCTCTACCTGATCGCGGCGCTGGCCGCCGGCCTGCTGATCGCGTCCCGCCGGATGTCCCACCTCCTCTACAAGTAGCCAGCGCTACGCCTCGGCCGGATGCGGGTCAGCGGGACCGGGCCCAGGTGAGGAAGCGGTCGGCCAGGGTGCCCGGCGGAACCTGGGCGGCGAGGTCGTCCACCGCCTCGTACATCAGCCCGCCGAGGTAGATCAGCAGCCCGGTCCGGTTCTCCCGGTACTCGCCGAGCAGCGCCAGCCGGGCCGGCGAGCACGGCCACGCCGCCCCGCACACCCGACACCGCCAGGACGGCCGCGCCGCGACGTGGGGCCGGTAGCGGGGCATCAGCGCCGACCCTCGTCGGCCCCGCGCGGCGGCAGCCGTCGGTCCTCGTCCGACCGCCAGGGCGCGGGTGGCAGTGGGCGGGTGTTCCGGGTGCGCTGAGGCAGCCGTGCGGGTGCTGCCGGGGGCGGGCACCGCCAGAATTTACGTCGCATGAGGAGCCTCCGTCGAGGTGGGAGGGGCGCCGGCCGAACGTAGGGTGCCGGCGCCCCGGCCTGGTTCCGCCCGCCGTCCGATCCCGTGAGCGGTTCCGCTGCGTGACAGTCTGGTGAGGACGCGGCTACGGTGGGAGGTCCGGCGCGGTGACGACCAGCGCGTCCGCAGCCGGTTCCCAGGCGGTACGCGAAGGTACGGAGGCTGTCCGTGAAACGCTCGTCCATGCTGGAGCACTTCGCCGAGGAGCTGCGGCTCACCCGGACCGCTGTCGGCATGTCACAGACCGCGCTCGCCGAGGCGCTGAGCTACTCGGCCGCCCTGGTCGCCAAGGTGGAGACCGGCGAGCGCCGGCCCAGCCTGGACTTCGCCCATCGCTGCGACAGCGTTCTCGGCACCGGTGGACGATTCGAGCGCATCCAGCGACGGATCAGCCGGGAGGTGCTGGTGTCGTGGTTTCGCGACTGGCCCATCATCGAGGAGGAGGCCACCGCACTGCGCTGGTTTGAGCCGATCTACGTGCCCGGCCTGTTGCAGACCGGGGCATACGCTCGCGCCATCATGGACGGTGCCGGGTTTTTCGCGCCGGACGAGATCGACCAGCAGGTGGCGACCCGGCTGGACCGGCAACCGGTGCTCACCCGCGACCGCCCGCCGCTGTTCATCGCCGTCATCGACGAGTACGTGCTGCGCCGCCGGATCGGCGATCCGGAGGTGATGCGCGAGCAGCTACGGCACCTGGTGAAGCTCGGCTCGACACTGCCCCGGGTGCGGATCCAGGTGGTGCCGCTCTCCGCCGGGGCCTACCCAGGGCTCGACGGCCCTTTCGTGATCGCCACGTATCCACAGGGCGAGGATGTGGTCTACCTGGAGGGGCAGCGCTACGCGCAGGTGATCGACCGCTCCGAGTATGTGCGGCAGATTGTGGAGATTTGGGAATCGATCCGGGGTGAGGCACTATCGCAACAGCAGTCCCTCGATCTGATCGCGGAGGTGGCGGAGACATGGATCTGACCGGCGCCCGGTGGCGCAAGAGCACCCGCAGCAACGGCGGCGGTGGTGCGTGCGTAGAGGTGGCTGACAACCTTCCCGGCGTGGTGGCCGTGCGTGATTCCAAGGATCCGGTCGGTCCGGTGCTGGCCTTCGCGCCGGAGTCCTGGCGCGCATTCGTCACCCAACACGCCGAGCGCCCATAAGGCACCTCACCACCCCGTTCGTGTGGCGGGCACTGTCCAAGATCTATGACCGGGGTGCTAGCCGCCCTGGTAGTAGCGGGCGGCACCAGGGTGTAGGGGGATGGGGTCGGTGCTGGCGGCGGACTGGCGGTCGAAGTTGCGCGCCTCCGGGTGCACCGCGGCCAGGTCGGCCTGGTAGGTGAAGAGCAGCCGGGTCAGGTCGTACGCCAGTTGGTCGGGCATGTCCGCGCTGACCAGCATCATGTTCGCCACCGTGACGGTGGGGGTGGCGGCCGGCGTATCATAGGTCTTCTTCGGCAGCTCGGCGGTGGTGTAGACCGAGCCGTGCGCCGCGCCGAGCGGTTCGATCAAATCGGCGGCGGGCAGCAGGGCGAACCGGCCCGGCGCGCTGGTCAGCAGGTCGGCGATGCCGGGGGTGGGCAGGCCGCCGGAGAAGAACATCGCGTCCAGCGTCCCGGCGCGCATCCGGGCCACCGTCTCGGGCAGCGACAGCCGGGCCCGGCGTACGTCCCGTTCCGGATCCAGCCCGGCGGCGCTGAGCATCCGGCCGGCGATCACGTCGGTGCCGGACTTCGGTGAGCCGGTGGAGACCCGCTTGCCGCGTAGCGCCGCGACGTCGGTGATCTGGGCGTCGGCCTGCACGATCACGTGGGTGTAGTTGCTGTAGACCCGGGCCAGCGCCCGGACCGGTTGCGGCTGGCCGGCGAAGGCCCCGCGTCCGGCGATGGCGTCGGCGGCCGTGTCGGCCAGGCTGAAGGCGATCTCCATGTCGCCGTCGACCAGGCGGGTGATGTTCTCCACCGAGGCCCCGGTCGGCTCGGCCCGTGCCTCGTAGCCGGGTAGGTGGCGGCTGATGATGTCGGCGTACCCGCCGCCGAGTTGGTAGTAGACACCGGTGGTGTTGCCGGTGGCCAGGAAGATCCGCCCGTCGTGCCACGGGCGCGGCTCCGGCGTGCCCTCCGTGCCGCACCCGGCCACCAGCACGACGGCCACCAGCGCCGCCAGCAGCCGCCCCCGCCGCCTCCGGCCGGCCGTGCGCGGACCCACGTGGGCCGCATGCCGGCTCATGCCGGGTGTGCGCGGGCCCACGTGCACCGCATGCCGGGTCATGCCGGCCGTGTGTGGGCCTGCGTCGGTCGCGCGCGGGTCCGGGTCGGTCGCGTGCCGGGTCATGCCGGGACCCCGCCGGGCTGGTGGTCGGCCCAGGCTCGGGCCGCCGGTTCGAGTGCCTCGGCCACCCGCTGGACCAGGGTGGCCGTCTCGTAGCCGATCTGGCCCAGGTCGCAGCCGGCGGCGGCGAGCACGCCGAGCAGCGCGCGGTCGCCGACCGCCATCACCAGCAGGACGCCGCCGTCCATGTCGACGATCTGCTGCCGTACCCGGCCGGCGGACATCAGTCGCGCGGCGCCGACGGTCAGGCTGGCCAGGCCGCTGATCACGGCGGCGAGATGGTCCGCCTGGTCGGTGGAGAGGTGGGGGGAGGCGGCCAGCCGCAGCCCGTCCCCGGAGACGGCGAGGGCGTGCGACACATCCGGGACCTGCTCGGCGAAGTTCGCCAGGAGCCAGTCGAGGCCGGGGCTGACGTTGGGCATCATTCGGTTCTCCCGGTGGGTTTGGTCTGCTGGTTACGACGCATCGCGTGGGCCACCCCGGCGGAGAGGGCGGACAGCCGGGTGCGTACCACCTCGGGGTCGAGCAGGTCGCTTCTGGCCTGCGTCGGCGGCACGTCGTGCAGTTCGGCCTGCAACCGGCCGCCGTGGATCCGCCGGGGCAGACCGGCCGCCGTGGCGGCCCCGGCGTGACCGGCTCCGGCTCCGGCTCCGGCTCCGGCCCCGGCTCCGGCCCCGGCCCCGGCCGGGCCAACACCGGCCGGGCCAGCCCCGGCGTGACCGGCACCGACACCACCGACACCGGACGGGCCGGCACTGGCCGACCAGCTCGGCTGGCCACCGGCCGGCGGCCAGGTCGAATGTCCGTTGGAGCCGGGCCGGTTCGCCAGTGGCCGGTCCGCCGGTGGCTGGCCCGGGGGACCCGGCGGCCAGGTCGGGGTGGCGCCGATGACCGGCAGGGTCATGGTCGGGGCCCGGTGGACGCTGTACTGGTCCGGTGGCGCGGTGACCAGGTCCATGATCGGTGCGGTCGGGGCGGGTCCGCCGTTCGGGGACCGGAACCAGGCGCCGACGGCCGAGGGGGTCGGGCGGGCGCCGACCGCTGGGCGTCCGGTGACCTCCTCGACCCGGGTGAGCACCGACTCCGGCACCTCGACCTGGGCCACCGTGCCGGCACCGGTGCTGTACAGCCGCACCGCGATGCCGTGCCGGGCGGCCAGGTGGGCCACCACGTGCAGGCCCATGCTGCCGGCCGCCGCGCTGGAGAGCATGGCCGGTGAGCGCAGCCGCTCGTTGATCTCGGCGAGCCGGCTCCCGCCGATGCCGATGCCCTGGTCGTGTACGCGCAGGGTGAGCCCGTCGACGGTACGCCGACCGTCCACGTGCACCGGTGTCTGCGGCGGGGAGTAGGCGGTGGCGTTCTCCAGCAGCTCGGCCAGCAGATGCACCAGATTGCCCACCGCCGAGCCGTGCACGGCTGCGGCGGGTACGTCGATCTCGACCCGGGCGTACTCCTCGATCTCCGAGGCGGCGCCGCGGGCCACGTCGGCGAGCAGGTGTGGCCCTTCCTGCGACCGGCCGGGCTCGCCACCGGCGAGGACCAGCAGGTTCTCCCCGTTGCGGCGCATCCGGGCGGCGAGGTGGTCGAGGGCGAAGAGCCGGGCCAGCGCGTCCGGATCGGTCTCCTCCTGCTCGAAGTCGTCGAGCAGGCGCAGCTGCCGGGTGATCAGCGTGCGGATCCGGCGGGCCAGCGCCTCGACCATCCGGGTCACGTCCATCCGCAGTTCGGCCTGCTCACCAGCGAGCCGTAGGGCGGCCCGGTTGACCGTGTCGAAGGCTTCGGCCACCTGGGCGATCTCGTCGCGCCCGCGACTGATCCCGGCGGTGAGCTGCGAGGCCGGCCCCTCGTCCCGGCCGCTGTCACCGGCCACGATGGCGGTGATCCGTTCGGGCAGTTCCCGGTGCGCCATGGTGAGCGCCGCCACCCGGAGCCGGCGCAGCCGGCGGCTGGTGCGTACCGCCAGCAACGCGGCGGCGGCGAGCGAGGCCAGCGCCAGCGTGCCGGCCGATCCGCCGGTGACCAGCGCCCGCTGGCGGGCGTCGGCGGCCAGTTGGGCGGCGCGGCGGTCGAGTTCGTCGGAGAGTTCCCGGCCCAGCAGGTTGAACCGGCGGATGGCGCCGCTCTGTGCCACATACCAGGCGTCGCCGTCGATGGCGAGCGCGGCCGGCTTGGTCTCGGCGTTCAACGCGCTCTCGCGCATCCGTTGGGCGGTGGAGACGTCGCTGCCGGAGAGCAGCCGGGTGTACGCGTCGGCGGCGCGCCGTCCGGCGATCCGGGAAAACTCGGCCTGCCGTTGTTCCTGTGCGCCGCGCAGCCGGGCGAGCCGGGCGAGTTCGCCCGGGGCCAGCTCGCCGCGGACGAAGACGGTCCGCAGCAGATCGCGTTCCAGCGCGGCCAGGTGTTCCTGGGCGGCGACCGCGGCCACCTCGCGGGCCCGGTTGGCCAGCTCGGGGTCGCGCAGCTGGGCGGGGAGCGCGTCGGCGACGGCGAGCAGCGACTCGACCATGGCCACGTAGATCGGGTCGGCGGTGTCGGCGCCCAGCGCGGCGACCCGGGCCTCGTCGAGCTGGGTGAGGTGCTCGCTCACCCCGTCGAGGGCCCGGCCGAGGTCGGGGGCGGCACGGCGGGCCTCGGAACTGGCGGAGCCGTAGCGTTCGGCCGCGTTGTCCACCCGCCGCCGCTGGGCGTCGACGAGTTGCCGGCCGGAGGTCCCGCCGCGCTGGCGTAGCGCGGCCGTCTCGCCGAGTTCCCGCTCCAGCTCGTGCACCAGGGAGACGGTGGCGGTGGCGGTGCCGGCCAGCACCCGGGCGCGTTCGGCGTCGGCGGAGGCGGCCAGCGCGTTGCCGGTCTGGATCGCGCCGAGCACGACCAGACCGGCGGTGGCGACCAGGATCGGGGCGAGCAGCTGGGTACGCACCGACCACAGTCGGTCGGCGTGGCCGGACGGCCGGTTGTGCCGGCGTACGCGGGCCAGGGAGGACAGCGGCACGGGGGGCTCCCGAGGTCGGGGTGGCCGGGCCGGGCGTCGCCACCCGGCCCGGCCACCGTCGGTCAGCTCGCGCCGAGGTCCTGCAACGCCTTGGACGCGCCCCGGTGCAGGCCGACCGGGTCGGTCTTGCGGGCGGTTTCCAGGGCGATGCCGTTGGCGGCGGGGTTGGCCTGGGCCAGCGCGTCCTTCTTCTCGAAGACGGTGCGGGTGATGGCGCAGGCGACGTTGGCGTCGAGGTCCTTGCGGACGAGCAGCACGTTCGGGACCACGATGGTCGGGGTGTCCGCCACGGTGGAGTAGACGTCCTTGCCGATCGTGCCGGCCTGGTACGCGGGGTTCAGCTCGCTCATCTTCGGCAGCAACGGCGTGATGTCGATGAATTTGACCTTGTCACGGGCGGTGGTGAAGAGGTCGGTGACGCCGCCGGTGGGCAGGCCGCCGGACCAGAAGAAGCCGTCCACGTTGCCGTCCTTGAGGCCCTCGACCGTCTTGGTGAGGTCCAGCCGCTGGGCCTGGATGTCGGTGGCCGGGTCGAGGCCGGCGGCCTCCAGCAGGCGGTTGGCGATGACCTCGGTGCCGGACTTGGGCGAGCCGGTGGAGATCTTCTTGCCCTTCATGTCGGCCACCGAGTTGATGCCCGAGTTGGCCCGGACGACCACCTGGGTGTAGTTGTCGTAGATCCGGGCCAGCGCCTCGACCGGCTGCGGGGCGGTGAAGTTGCCCTTGCCCTCCACCGCGTTGACCGCGGTGTCGAAGAGCGAGAAGGCCACGTCGTACTGGCCGCCGACGAGCTGTTCGATGTTCTGGACCGATGCACCGGTCTCCGCCGCGGTGCCGGTCAGCCGCCCGCCGGTGCTGTTCGCGAGCTGGCCGGCCAGCGCGTTGCCGACCACGTAGTAGACGCCGGTGGCGTTGCCGGTGGCGATGCCCACCCTGGTGTTCTCAGCCACCTCGCAGGTGACGGCGCTCGCGGTGTCGTCCGTGGCGGCGGTGCCCTGACGGCCTCCGCAACCAGCGGCACCGGCCGTGACGAGGGCGAGTGCTCCCGCTCCCGCCACGAGCCGCACGTTGATCCGTCGCAATGGAATCTCCTTCCTGGGTCATGCCGGTGATCCGGCTCGCGTCCCGCCGGAGGGGCCGGTGGATCCGCGTCGTACGAGCACGCCCACGGCCATGGCGCCGGCCAGTACGGCGCCGATGGCGATGGGCACGGGTTGCAGCCAGAGCAGCGTCAGCCCGGCGACCACGCCGAGTACCCGCTCCGGAACGCCGGCCGGGCCGACGCCGGGCAGCCAGCCGCCCGCCGCGACCGCGAGTACCGCCACGCCGAGCGCGGTGACCGCGGTGGCGAGGAGGATCCGCTTCGGGCCGCCCATGCCGAGCAGGCCGAGCCCGGTCGGGGTGATCACGAAGGCGAGCGGGATCAGGTACGCCGGCAGCGCGTACCGCAGGGTGTGCCACATGGTCGGCACCACCCGGCCGCCGGTGACCGCGGCGGCGGCGACCGCGGCGAGCGCGGTCGGCGGCGACACCTCGGAGAGCACCGCGAAGTAGAAGACGAACATCGCCGCGGCAGGGGCGCTGACGCCGAGGTCGAGCAGGGCCGGGCCGATGATCACCCAACCGATCACGAAGGACGCGGTGACCGGGATGGCCAGGCCGAGCAGGCTGAGCGCGACGGCGGCGAGCAGCGCGGTGAGCGCCAGCACCACGGCCGGGTCGGAACTGACCGAGCCGGCGGCGTTGACCAGCAGCGCGGCGGCCTGCGGGCCGAGGCCGGTCTTGGTGGTGGTGGCGGTGATGATGCCGGCCGCCGCGCAGACCACGGTGACCGCGAGGACACCGCGTACGCCGCTGGAGAGCGCGGCGACCAGCCGGGGCGCGGTGAGCCGGTGCGACCGGTCCAGGAAGGACAGCGCGACGGCGAGCAGGGTGGCCAGCACCACCGCGCGGGTGGCCGACATGCCGACGGCGAGCAGGCCGACGATGGCGAACAGCGAGGCGAAGTGGTACCCGGAACGGGCCAGCAGCCGCCAGGCGGAGGTGGCCGGCATGGCCGCCGGCCGTACCCCGGAGCGCCGCGCGTCGATCTCCACCGAGAGCACGATGCCCAGGTAGTAGAGCACGGTCGGCACCATCGCCCAGCCGAGCACGCGCAGGTAGGAGACGCCCAGGTACTCGGCGATGATGAACGCCGCCGCGCCGAGCGTCGGTGGGGAGAGGATCGCGCCCACGCCGGCCGCGGCGAGCATGCCGCCAGCCCGTTCCGCCGGATAGCCGGCCCGGCGCAGGATCGGCCAGGTGACCGCCCCGATGCTCACGGTCGTCGCCGCTCCGGAACCGGAGACGGTGCCGAGCAGGAAGCCGGAGGCCACCGCCGTGCGGCCGGCGGCGGTGTGGGAGCGCCGGAACGCGGCGGCGGAGAGGTCCACGAAGAACCGGCCCGCGCCGGAGAGGTCGAGCACCGCGCCGTAGATGGTGAACAGCACGATGTACGTGGCCGCCACGTCCAGTGGGGTGCCGTAGAAACCGCTGTCGGAGTTGTAGAAGGCGTCGACCAGTTGCCCGAAGTCCAGGCCGGCGTGGGCCACCGGCCAGCTCTGCGGCAGCAGCCCGCCGTAGTAGCCGTAGCCGAGGAAGACCACGCATGCCGCGGGCAGGATCCAGCCGGTGGTGCGCCGGCATCCCTCCAGCAGCAGGAGCAGCAGGAGCGTGCCCATCACCACGTCCATGCCGACGAGCAGGCCCTGCCGGTCGAGGAAGGCGTCGTAGCCGCCGCCACCGCCGCCCAGGGCGACCGGCAGCACCGGGTAGAGGCAGCAGGCCAGCGCGGTGGCGGCCAGTGCCCAGTCGACGCGGCTCGGCCCGGTCGGGCCGAGGCCGGCCAGGTCTGCCGCACCCGGTGGATCCGGTGCCGTGCCGTCGCCGGCGGGTGACCGGCGCAGCCAGCGGGGCAGCCGCAGGTCGGCCGGGTAGGCGAGGAAGACCAGCGGGAGTACGCCGGCCAGGAAGTAGATCAGGTAGTACTTGCTGCCCTGGGCCAGCGGCCGGAACACCTGCCAGAGCGCGAGCAGGGCGATCGCCAGTGTTGCCGCGGTCAGGACGGCGGCGACCGGTCCGGACAGTGTCCGGCCGGGCTTCTCCTCCTCGAACCGGGCGGCCAGTTCCCGCGGGTCCACCCGGGCGGCCGGCGGCCCGCCGACGGCGAGTGGCGCGGCGTCCGGGTCCGCCTCCGCCACGCTGACGCGGGCGCGGTTCGACTCGGGTCCAGAATCATCGGTGAATCGGATTGCCGACACGAGGGGGGACGATACGCGAATTGTCTCTGCGTTGGGAACATTGTCGAACATCGTTTCCCTGAGTGACTTTCAATTCGCTTCCGTCACTCCCTGAAGTTGAATATTTCAGAATCGCTTTCACGAACAGCGTATCCACGGTGGGCGATGTGGTGCCGCGCTCGCGGCGGTCAGATGTGATGCGTCCGCTTTTCGGCATTGATGGCGGTTGCCACCGCGAATCCGGCGACGAAGAAAGTTGTTAAAGCGACTACTCTCGGTTATAAAGCTACGGAGAGTGTCGGTGGGAATCCCGAGCGGGTTGCCACCCGGGAAGGTCCCGCTAGTTCGGACGGTAACTTTTGCTGGATCTAGCGAAAGTTGCCGCGAAATCGCTCTAAGGTCTGGACAGCACGGGCCGAAGCCTCCTACTGTGTCGGGCACCACACATCGACATGTCGCCGATGTGAACGAGTCCGGTGGAGAGGTGAGGACCGTGCACGCCGCCGACCCCCTGCACGTACGGATGCTGCGGATGCTCCGTGACGAGGGAGCACTGTCGCGAGCCGAACTCGCCGACCGATTGCAGATGCCCCGCCCTCGGCTGCTCGCCGAACTCGAACGGCTGGTCGCGCTCGGCTACGTCGCGGAGGCGGGCAAGGCGGCCTCCCGGGGTGGTCGCCGCTCCACCCTGGTCGAGCTGAGCCCACACCTGCGCTTCGCCGCCGTCGACCTGGGCGCCAGCTCCATCGACGTCGAGGTGGTCAACGGCCGGCTGGAGCCGGTCGCCGCGTACGCGGAGCCGGCCGACATCCGGTCCGGCCCCAAGGCCACCCTGGCCCGGGTCGGCGAGCTGCTGCTCAAGGCCCGGGCCGACGGCGTGTACGAGCGGCTCGACGCGATCGGCATCGGGGTGCCCGGCCCGGTCAGCTTCCGCGACGGGGTGCCGGTGTCCCCGCCGATCATGCCCGGCTGGGACCGCTTCCCCGTCCGCGAACAGCTCACCCGCGAGCACGGCTGCCCGGCGGTGGTCGACAACGACGTCAACATCATGGCGATCGGCGAGCGGCACGGCGGGGTGGCCCACTCGGTCGACGACTTCCTCTTCGTCAAGATCGGCACCGGCATCGGGTGCGGCATCTACCTCAGCGGCGAGGTCTACCGGGGCACCGACGGGTGCGCCGGGGACATCGGCCACATCCAGGTCGACCCGCACGGGCCGGTCTGCTCGTGCGGCAACGCCGGCTGCCTTGAGGCGCTGTTCAGCGGTGCCGCGCTGGCCAAGGACGCCACCGCCGCGGCGCGCGCCGGCGCCTCGCCCGCGCTGGCCGAACGGCTGGCCGCGCACGGCGCGGTGACCGCCCTCGACGTGGCGGCCGGAGCGGTCGAGGGGGACGTGACCTGCATCCAGCTGATCCGCGAGGGCGGGCGGCGGGTCGGCAGCGTCCTCGCCGGGCTGGTCAGCTTCACCAACCCGTCGATGATCGTGATCGGTGGTGGCCTGGCCCAGCTCGGGCACGTGCTGCTCGCCGAGATCCGCAGCGTGGTCTACCGCCGCTCGCTGCCACTGGCCACCGGCAACCTGCCGGTCGTCCTCTCCGAACTGGGCCCACGCGCCGGTGTCGCCGGTGCCGCCGTGCTCGCCAGCGACCTGGCCTTCGGGGAGGCGGCATGAACGAGCATCAGCGAGTGAACCACTCGGCGCCGGAGAATGTCGGCCCGCAGCGGAGCGGAGGGGCGGCATGACCGGGACGGGTGGTCCGCTGGTCGAGGCGCCCGCCGACACCGTCGCGGGCGAGGTGGTCCTGCGCCTGGCCGACGTGGTGAAGACCTTCCCCGGCGTACGCGCGCTGGACGGCGTGCAGCTGGAGGTACGCGCGGGGGAGGTGCACTGCCTGCTCGGGCAGAACGGCGCCGGCAAGTCCACCCTGATCAAGGTGCTCGCCGGGGTGCACCGGCCGGACTCGGGGCTGGTCGAGTGGCGCGGCGAGCCGGCGAGCTTCGCCAACCCGCAGGCCGCGATGCGTGCCGGGATCGCCACCATCTACCAGGAACTCGACCTGGTCGAGGACCTCTCGGTGGCGGAGAACGCCTTCCTCGGCCACGAGCCGCGCCAGCTCGGTTTCATCCGCCGGGGCCAGATGGCCCGCCGTACCCGCCAGATCCTCGGCCGGCTCGGTCACGCCGAGATCCCGCCCGGCCGGATGGTCCGGGCGCTGCCCGCGGCCGGCAAGCAGGTGGTCAGCATGGCCCGTGCGCTCTCCCACGAGGCCCGGCTGATCATCATGGACGAACCGAGCGCGGTGCTCGCCCACGACGAGGTCGACAACCTCTTCCGGATCATCCGGGAACTGACCGCGCAGGGCATCGCGGTCATCTACATCTCGCACCGGCTGGAGGAGATCCGCGAGATCGGCGACCGGGTCACCGTACTCAAGGACGGGCGGACCACCGCGGCGAACCTGCCGGCCCGCGACACCCCAACCCGCGACCTGGTCTCCCGGATGACCGGCCGGACCATCGAGTACGTCTTCCCGGACCGCCCGGCGCAGACCACGATCGGCGCGGAACTGCTCCGGGTCGACGGGTTGACCCGTGCCGGCGAGTTCGCCGACGTCTCGCTCGCCGTCCGCGCCGGTGAGATCGTCGGCATCGCCGGGCTGGTCGGCTCCGGCCGGTCCGAGCTGCTGGAGACCATCTACGGCGCGCGCCGCGCCGAGGCCGGCTCGGTGCGGATGGCCGGCCGGGTGCTGCGGCCGGGCAGCGTCGGCGCGGCGGTGCGGGCCGGCATGGGAATGGCTCCCGAGGAGCGCAAGAGCCAGGCGCTGCTGCTCGGTGAGCCGATCTACCGCAACGTCACGCTGGCCACCTTCGGCCGCTACGCCCGCTTCGGGTTCACCGATGTCGGCAGGGAACGCGCGGAGGCGGACCGGATCGCGGAGAGCCTGGAGATGCGCCCGCGCGACGTACGCCGGGCGGTGCGGACCCTCTCCGGCGGCAACCAGCAGAAGGTGGTGGTCGGGCGCTGGCTGCTCGGCGGCACCCGGCTGCTGCTGCTCGACGAACCCACCCGGGGCGTGGACGTGGGCGCCCGCGCCGAGCTGTACCAGGTGATCCGGCAGCTCGCCGCCGAGGGGGTCGGGGTGCTGCTGGTCTCCAGCGAGGTGCCCGAGGTGCTCGGTCTGGCCGACCGGGTGCTGGTGATGCGGGAAGGGCGGGTGGTCCGCACGGCCCCGGCCGGCGAACTCGACGAGAACACCGTCCTCGACCTCGTGATGGCGGGGTCCCTGATGGAAGGCACACCGGCATGACCGACAGTCCGCTCACACAGCTGCCGGCGCAGTCACCGCCGGAGGAACCGTCCGGGACCGAGGCAGCCGGGGCGGCCGGGCACGGGGGGCCGCCCGCCCCGGCGAACGCCGGCCGGCTCTCCTGGTGGCACGGGGAGGGCGGTGAGGGAGCGCGACGCAACCTCGCCCTGCTCGGGGTGCTGCTGGCGCTCTTCGTGATCGGTGCGGCCACCCGCTCGGACCTCTACGCCAACCCGGACTGGGTCTGGGCCAACCTGCTCAGCATCCTCAAGCTCGCCTCGGTGGTCGGCGTGGTCACCGTCGGGATGACCTTCGTGATCATCGGCGGCGGCATCGACCTCTCGGTCGGCGCGATCGTCGCGCTGGCCGGGGTCTGGTGCACCACGGTCGCCACCCAGAACTTCGGCCCCGGCGGCATGATCTTCACCGCGATCATCGTCGGGATGGCGGTCGGCCTGGTCAACGGGACGCTCATCGCGTACGGGCGGCTGGTGCCGTTCATCGCCACGCTGGCCATGCTGGTGGCCGCCCGGGGACTGGCCGCCGAGATCTCCGACAAGCAGACCCAGATCTCGCACAGCGGCACCATCAACGGCATCGCCAGCACCGACCTGCTCGGCATCCCGCTGCTGGTCTACATCCTGGCCGCGGTCGTCGCCGCCGGGTGGGTGCTGCTCAACCGCACCACCTTCGGCCGGCGTACGGTCGCCGTCGGCGGCAACCCGGAGGCCGCCCGGCTGGCCGGCATCAACGTCAAGCGGCACACCCTGATGCTCTACGCGCTCTCCGGACTCTGCTGCGGCATCGCCGCTATCATGCTCACCGCCCAGGCCACCTCGGCCCAGGCGGCGATGGCGAACCTCTACGAGCTGGACGCGATCGCCGCCGTGATCATCGGTGGCACGCTGCTCAGCGGCGGGCGGGGAACGATCATCGGCTCCCTGCTCGGTGTGATCATCTTCGCCACCATCACCAACCTCTTCGCGATCAACGGCCTCTCCACCGAGGCCCAGAACATGGTCAAGGGCGGCATCATCGTCGCCGCCGTCCTGATCCAGCAGGTCCAGTTCCGCAGCCTCACCCAGTTCTTCCGGAAGAACCGACTGACCACCGGCTGAACCACCCGGATTGTCCCGGGCCACCCGAGCGCACGACGGTGGCCGGGCCCCGCACACCCAGATCCCACTCCACCACTGATAACCAGGAGGTCGTCATGACCCAGCAGAGTCGCGACATGTCGCGGCGCCGGTTGCTCTTCGGCGGGGCGGCCGTCGGAGCCGGCGTACTACTCGCCGGCTGTACCAGCAACGAGCAGCAGACACCGACCGGAGCGCAGACCAAGGCGGCCGACGGCGGCGGCAACGCCGAGCCCGGCAAGCAGGTGACGATCGGCTTCTCGGCGCCGGCCGCCGACCACGGCTGGATCGCCGCGATCACCAACAACGCGAAGGCGCAGGCCGCGGCGTACTCCGACGTGGAGTTCAAGACGGTCGAGGCGGGCGCGGACGCGGCGGCCCAGCGGGCGGCGCTCTCCACGCTGATCTCCCAGAAGCCCGACGTGATCGTGCTGCTGCCGCACGACGGCAAGGAACTCAACTCGTTCGGCCTGGAGGCGATGCAGGCCGGCATCCCGGTGGTCAACCTGGACCGGGCCTTCCCGGACGCCAAGGCGTACCGGTTGCAGATCAAGGGTGACAACTACGGCATGGGCGTCTCCGCCGGCACGTACATCGTCGAGCAGCTCAAGGCCAAGGGCGTGAGCAACCCGGTGATCGCCGAGATCGCCGGCATCGACTCGCTGGAGTTGACCCAGGAGCGATCCAAGGGCTTCGCCGACACCCTGGCCCAGCACGGCCTGCGGGTGGCCAACCGCCGGGCCGCCGAGTTCACCGTCGACAGTGGGCAGAAGGAGGCGAGCCAGCTGCTCCAGGCCCTGCCGAAGATCGACGCGCTCTGGAACCACGACGACGACCAGGGCATCGGTGTGCTGGCCGCGATCAACCAGGCCAACCGCAGCGAGTTCTTCATGGTCGGCGGCGCCGGCTCGAAGAAGGCGATGGAGGACATCCAGGCGGACAACACGGTGCTCAAGGCCACGGTGACCTACAGCCCGTCGATGGCCTCCTCGGCGATCTCGCTGGCCCGGCTGATCGGCCAGGGCCGGGGACTGTCCGACCTGGTGGAACTCCAGGTGCCCAAGGAGATCGTCCTCGCCTCCGAGACGATCACCAAGGAGAACGCGAGCGACTACCTGAAGCTCGGGTTCTGACACAACGGGGGGAGACCCACCTTGTCCACGACAGACAGGCAGCTGCGGGTCGGCATGGTCGGCTACGCGTTCATGGGCGCCGCGCACTCGCAGGCGTGGCGCACCGTGAACCGGGTGTACGACCTGCCGGCACGGGCCCGGATGGTGCTCGTCGCCGGCCGTGACCCCGGGAAGGTGGCCGAGGCCGCCGACCGGCTCGGCTGGGAGGAGCACACCACGGACTGGCGGGAGCTGGTGGCCCGACCGGACATCGACGTGGTCGACATCTGCACGCCGGGCGACAGCCATGCCGAGATCGCCCTCGCCGCGCTGGCCGCCGGCAAGCACGTGTTGTGCGAGAAGCCGCTGGCCAACACCGTTGCCGAAGCCCGTGAGATGGCCGCCGCGGCGGCCGTCGCCCGGGCCGGCGGGGCGCGGTCGATGTGCGGGTTCAACTACCGGCGGGTGCCCGCGGTGACCCTGATGCGTCAGATGATCGCCGCCGGTCGGCTCGGCGAGATCCGGCACGTCCGGGCCAGCTATCTGCAGGACTGGATCGTGGACCCGCAGTTCCCGCTGGTCTGGCGGTTGCGCAAGGATCTGGCGGGCTCCGGCGCGCTGGGCGACATCGGTGCGCACATCATCGACCTGACCCAGTACGTCACCGGTCAGCGGATCACCGGAGTCGGCGCGGTGACCGAGACATTTGTGAAGGAACGGCCGCTGCCGACCGAGTCCAGCGGGCTGGCCGCGCAGGTGGACGGCGTCTCCGCCGCCACCGGCCCGGTCACCGTCGACGACGCGGCGGTCTTCGTGGCCCGGCTGGACGGCGGGTCACTGGCCACCTACGAGGCGACCCGGTTCGCCACCGGTCGCAAGAACGCTCTCCGCGTGGAGATCAACGGGTCGCTGGGCAGCGTCGCCTTCGACCTGGAGCGCCTCAACGAGCTGGAGTTCTACGACGCGACGCGGCCCGCCGCCGAGCAGGGCTTCAGCCGGATCCTGGTGACCGAGGGCGAGCACCCGTACCTGTCGGCCTGGTGGCCGCCGGGCCACATCATCGGGTACGAGCACTCCTTCACCCACCAGATGCGCGACTTCATCGAGGCGGTGGCGACCGGCGTCGACCCGACGCCGTCGTTCGCCGAGGCGTTGCAGGTGCAACTGGTGCTGGACGCGGTGGTCCGGTCGGCCGAGCGGGGGTCCTCGTGGACCGACGTGGAGCCGACGCTGGCGACGGTCGCCGCCTGAGCCACCTCCGGTACCGACCGGCGAGGGCCGGCCGCGGTTGCGCCCCGCGGCCGGGCACGGGTCGGGACCGGAGGTCGTGCCCACCGGCCACCCGGCCCGACGGCACGAGCAATGCGGTTCCTCCGGCGCGGCCGGACCGGGATTCCCCGGTCGCGCCGGAGGACCGCCGCCCCGGCGGCCCCTGGGCCGCCACAGGTGACCTCAGCCGCCTCCGGGCGGTGCGGGTTAGGAGACGTCCGGTCGGACGCGCCGCGATGCCGGCCGGCCGGATGCGGGGCAGGCAGGGGCGAGACGCCGACCGCCCCTGCCTGCCAGCCCCGTCCGTCCGCACCCGCTCCGGGTCGCCGGTCCGGCGGCGTCGCCGCCGACGTCGGCGCCGGCCGGTGAGCTTTGCGCCGGGGCGGACGGCGGGCGGGGCGCATCCGCACAACCGGGAAGGAGCGCCATGCGTACAGGTGTCTGGCTGGTGGGAGCGCGGGGTTCGGTCGCGACCACCAGCATCGTGGGGGCGCTCGCGCTCCGGGCCGGCCTGACCGGGCCGACCGGATGCGTCACCGAGCTGCCCGACGTGCGGAGTCCGGCCCTGCCGGCCTTCGCCGACCTGATCTTCGGCGGGCACGACGTGGTCGCCACCCCACTCGCCAAGCGCGCCGAGGCGCTCGCCACCGCCGGTGTGGTTCCGGCCCGCTTGGTCGCCGCGCTGCCCGAGGAGTTGGCCGCGGTCGAGCGGGACCTGCGCCCCGCGCCCACCGGCGGAAGCCAGGCCGACCGGGCCGCCGCGATGGTCCGCGACCTCACCGAGTTCCGGGAGCGGCACGGGCTGGCCCGGGTCGTGGTGGTCAACGTCGCGGCCACCGAACCGGCACCGCGCCGGCATCCCGCACACGCCGACCCGGCCGCGCTGCGGGCTGCCCTCAGCGGCCCCGACGAGGTGCTGCCGCCCAGCTCGCTGTACGGATACGCGGCGGTGACGGCAGGCTGCCCGTACGTCGACTTCACCCCGTCGACCGGGCTGCGGCTGCCGGCGCTGACCGCGTTGGCCGACGCCCACCGGGTGCCGTACGCGGGGCACGACGGCAAGACCGGGGAGACCCTGCTCAAGTCGGTGCTCGCCCCGATGTTCGCGATGCGCCACCTCACCGTCCGGTCCTGGTCCGGGCTCAACCTGCTCGGCGGGGGCGACGGCGCCACCCTGGCCGACCCGGCCGCCAACGCCGCCAAGGTGCGCAGCAAGCAACGGGTGCTCGGCGAGACGCTCGGCTACCTGCCGCAGGGCGACACCCGGATCGACTACGTCGAGGAGATGGGCGACTTCAAGACCGCCTGGGACCTGGTCAACGTCGCCGGGTTCCTGGGCACCGGAGTACGCCTCGAGTTCACCTGGCACGGCTGCGACTCGGCGCTGGCCGCCCCGCTCGTGCTCGACCTGGCCCGGCTCACCGCCGCCGCACACGCCGCCGGCCACACCGGCCCCCTGGCGGACCTCGCCTTCTTCTTCAAGGACCCGCTCGACTGCACCACCGGCTCGCTCGCCGACCAGTGGACCCGGCTGTGTGGGTTCGCCCGACAGCTCTCCGGTGGAGGTGCCGATGCCGAGCATGGCTGACCTCGCCGAGCTGGTCCGGGCCCCGGCCGCGCTCTCGGTGCCGGGGGACGTGGTCGCCGGTGCCGCCGCGGCGGGCGCGCTCGGCCCGCGTACGCCGGCCCTCGCCGCCGCGTCGGTGCTGCTGTACTGGGCCGGCATGGCCGCCAACGACTGGGCCGACCGGGCGCTGGACGCCGTCGAACGCCCGGAGCGGCCGATCCCCAGCGGCCGGGTCGCCCCCGGCCTCGCGGTCGGCCTCGCCGCCGGCCTCACCGCCGCGGGCGTGGGGCTCGCCGCCGTCGCGGGTGGCCGGCGGGCCGCCGCCGTCGCGGTGCCGCTCGCCGCCACCGTCTGGGGGTACGACCTGGTGGCCAAGAACACCGCCGCCGGGCCGGCCGTGATGGCCGCCTGCCGGGGGCTGGACGTGCTGCTCGGCGCCGCGAACGGCCGGCCGGTGCGGGCGCTGCCGGCGGCGGTGACCGTCGCCGCGCACACCTGGACCGTCACCGCCCTGTCCCGCCGCGAGGTCGACGGCGCTGACCGCAGGCTGCCGCTGCGTACCCTCGCCGGCACCGCCCTGGTCGCGGCGAGCGCCGCGCTCCCGCCCGGAGCGCGCCGGCGCGCCGGCGTGTCCCTGCCGGCCGTCCTCGCCGGCTGGTACGTCGCCCGCTACGGCACCGCCCAGGCCCGGGTGGTCGACCGACCCACCGCCGGCCGGGTCCGGGCGGCGGTGGGCGCCGGGATCACCGGCCTGCCCGCGTTGCAGGGCGCCCTGACCGCCCGGGCCGGCGCCAACCTGCTCGGCCTGGCGGTGGCGATGGCCGCGCCGCTGGGCCGGCGGCTGGCCCGGAAGGTGTCGCCGACGTGACCGCCGCCGCCCGTGCCGCCGCCCCCGGAGCGGGGGCCGGCGCTCTGCGCTTCGGGTACGGCACCAACGGCTTCGCCAACCACCGCCTCGACGACGCCCTCGCGGTCATCGCCGACCTCGGCTACACCGGCGTCGCACTCACCCTGGACCACGACCACCTCGATCCGTTCGCGCCCGGGCTGGTCGCACGGGTCGACGCCGTCGGCCGTCGCCTGGCCCAACTCGGCCTGGCTGTGGTGATCGAGACCGGGGCCCGCTACCTGCTCGACCCCTGGCACAAACACGCCCCGACGCTGCTGCACGACGAGCCGGCCCGCCGGATCGAGTTCCTGCGCCACGCGGTGGCGGTCGGCGCGGACCTGGGCGCCGAGGCGGTCTCCTTCTGGGCCGGCGTGCGGCCCGGCTCCGTCCCGCCGCCGGTGGCCTGGGACCGGCTGGTGGCCGGCTGCGCCACGGTGGTCGCGGCGGCCGACGCCGCCGGGGTGACCCTCGGGTTCGAGCCCGAGCCGGGCATGCTGGTCGAGGACATCGCCGGCTGGCGGCGGCTGCACGCGACCCTGGGCAGACCGGCCTGCCTGGGCATCACCCTCGACATCGGACACTGTCGCTGCCTGGAACCGCAGCCGGTGCCCGACTGTGTCCGCGCGGTCGCCGCGCACCTGGTCAACGTGCAGATCGACGACATGCGGCGCGGGGTGCACGAACACCTGGAGTTCGGCACCGGCGAGATCGACTTTCCGCCGGTGCTGGCCGCGCTGCGCGAGGTCGGCTACCGGGGTCTGGTCGCGGTGGAGCTGCCCCGCCACTCGCACGCCGCCCCGGCCGTGGCCGCCCGCTCGCTGGACTTCCTGCGCGACGCGGCCGACAGCACCACTGGTGGCAGCTGAGAGAGGGGACGGCGATGAGACCGGACGAACTGCGGGCGGCCCTGCGGGGCGTACCCGACCCGGAGTGGCTGGCGACGGCGCTGCGCCGCGTCGCGACCGAACCGGCGACGATCGCGCGGTTCTTCCCGGCCGCCGGCCGGCGCTGTGGCCGGGCCGAGCTGCCCGACCTGCCCGGCTGGACCGCCGACGAGGCGGCCCGCGCGCTGCTGCTGACCGCCCTGCCCGGCGACCACGCCGGGCGGGCCGAGGCGCTCTACCGCGCCGGAGACGCCGCCGAGAAGCGGGCGGTGCTCAAGGCGCTGCCGCTGCTGCCGATCGGTGCGGCCGGGGTGCCGCTGCTGCACGACGCCATCCGCACCAACGACACCCGGCTGGTCGCCGCCGCCCTCGGCCCGTACGCGCACCACCTCGACGCATCGGCGTGGCGGCAGGCCGTGCTCAAGTGCGTCTTCACGGGCGTGCCGCTGGCCGTGGTGGCCGACCTCGACACCCGCGCCGACGGGGAGCTGGCGGCGATGCTCGCCGCGCTCGCCGCCGAGCGGCGGGCCGCCGGCCGGCGCATGCCCGCCGACGCCACCGAGCTGCTCGACCGACTGACCGCCAGCGAGCTGCACAGGGAGGTGTGATGCGGATCTTCGACCCGCACATCCACATGACGTCCCGGACCACCGACGACTACGAGCGGATGGCCGCCGCGGGCGTGCGGGCGGTGGTGGAGCCGGCCTTCTGGCTGGGCCAGCCGCGCACCAACGTCGGCTCGTTCACCGACTACTTCGACTCGCTGATCGGCTGGGAACCGTTCCGGGCCGGGCAGTTCGGGGTGCGCCACCACGCCACCGTCGCGCTCAACCCCAAGGAGGCCAACGACCCGCGCTGCCGGCCGGTGCTCGACGTGCTCCCCGGCTACCTGGAGAAGGACGGCGTGGTGGCGGTCGGCGAGATCGGGTACGACTCGATGACGCCCGAGGAGGACGCCGCCTTCGCCGCCCAACTCGCCCTGGCCGTGGCGCACGACCTGCCGGCGCTGGTGCACACCCCGCACCGGGACAAGGCCCGGGGCGTCGAGCGCAGCCTCGCCGTGGTCGCCGAGTCCGGCATCGAGCCGGGCCGGGTGGTGCTCGACCACCTCAACGAGGTGACCGTGAAGCTGGTCCGGGACACCGGCTGCTGGCTCGGCTTCTCCATCTACCCGGACACCAAGATGTCGCCGCCCCGGATGGTCGAGCTGCTCAAGGCGTACGGGACCGAGCGGGTGCTGGTCAACTCGGCCGCCGACTGGGGGCGCTCCGACCCGCTGCTGACCCGGGCCACCGGCGAGGCGATGCTGCTCGCCGGGTTCACCGCCGACGATGTGGACCGGGTGCTCTGGCGCAACCCGGTCGAGTTCTACGGGCAGTCCGGACGGCTCGACCTGGGCGACGAGGGCGCTCCGGAGGCGACCTTCGCCGGCAACTCGATCCTGCGCGGCGGCAGCTGATGCGGCTGCGGCACCCCGGCGGGCGCACCGTCCACCTCGGCTACTGCACCAACGTGCACCCCGCCGAGGACCTCGCCGGCATCCTCGCCCAGCTCGACCGCTACGCGGTGCCGGTCCGCGCGGCGCTCGGCTCCGACCTGCTCGGCCTCGGCCTCTGGCTGGCCGCCCCGGTCGCCGCCGAGCTGGCCGCCGACCCGGCCGCCCGCCGCCGGTTGCGCACCGAGCTGACCGTGCGCGGCCTGGAGGTGGTCACCCTCAACGGTTTCCCGTACGCGGCCTTCCAGGCGCCCGTGGTCAAGGGCGCGGTGTACCACCCGGACTGGACCACCGGTGAGCGGCTCGGCTACACCCTGGACCTGGCCCGGGTGCTGGCCGACCTGCTGCCCGACGACGCCGCCCGCGGCTCGATCTCCACCCTCCCGCTGGCCTGGCGGGAACCCTGGGACAGCACCCGGGCCGACGCCGCCCGCCGCCGGCTCGACCAGCTCGCCACCGGGCTCGCCGCCGTCGAGCGGGACACCGGCCGGCCGATCCGGGTCGGCTTCGAGCCGGAGCCCGGCTGCGTCGTGGAGAGCACCGCCCAGGCGGCCGCCGTACTGTCCGGAGTGGACATCGGCCGGCTCGGGATCTGCCTGGACCTGGCCCACCTCGCCTGCGCCTGGGAGGAACCCGCCGCCGCCCTCGACCGGCTGGCGGCGGCCGGCCTGCCGGTGGTCAAGGTGCAGGTGTCCGCCGCGCTGGAGGCAACCGACCCGGCCGGTGACGCGGCCGCGCTGCGCCGCTGGGTCGAGCCGCGTTTCCTGCACCAGACCCGCGCCGCCCACTGCGCCACCGCGACCGCCCCGACCGTGGCCGGGCCGCCCGGCCCGGTGCGCCCGACCAGTCCGGCGGATCCGGCGGATCCGGCCTGGGCGGCCGACGATCTGGACGGTGCGCTCGCCGCGGCGCTGCCGGGCCCGTGGCGGGTGCACTACCACGTGCCGCTGCACGCCCCGCCCGAGCCGCCGCTGGGCTCGACCCTGCCGGTGCTGCGTGCCGCGCTGGCCGCGCTCTTCACCGGGGCCGACGCGGGTTGCGATCACCTCGACGTCGAGACGTACACCTGGGGGGTGCTGCCGGCGGAGCGACGCCCGCGCACCGACGCGGAGCTGGCCGCCGGGATCGCCGCCGAACTGGCCTTCACCCGCGACGAACTGGTCACCCTTGGCCTGACCCTGACCGGAAGCGAGGTGGCGGTGTGAGCCGACCGTTGGTGGTGCTGGACGTGGTGGGACTGACGCCTCGCCTGCTGGCGCACATGCCCCGGCTGCGCACGGTGGCCGACGCCGGCTTCCGCGCCGAGCTGGGTACGGTGCTGCCGGCGGTGACCTGCTCGGTGCAGTCGACCTTTCTCACCGGCGCCCTCCCGAGCGACCACGGGATCGTCGGCAACGGATGGTACTTCCGGGACCTCGGCGAGGTGCTGCTGTGGCGGCAGCACCACGCGCTGGTCGGCGGGGAGAAGCTCTGGCAGGCGGCCCGTCGGGTGGAGCCCGGCTACACGGTGGCGAACGTCTGCTGGTGGTACGCGATGGGCGCGGACGTGAACTGGACGGTCACCCCACGGCCGGTCTACCACGCCGACGGGCGCAAGGATCCGGACTGCTACACCGACCCGCCGGAGCTGCACGATGTGCTCACCGGCGCGCTGGGCACCTTCCCCCTCTTCACCTACTGGGGGCCGGGCGCCGGGCTGCCCTCGTCCCGGTGGATCTGCCGGGCGGCCGAGCGGATCCTCGCCGACCACGCGCCGGACCTGACCCTGGTCTACGTCCCGCACCTGGACTATGACCTGCAACGCTTCGGGGCCTCCTCGCCCCGGGCCGCCGCCGCGGCGGCCGAGCTGGACGGCGTGCTCGCCCCGCTGCTCGACGCCGCCCAGGCCCGGGACGCGACGGTGGTGGCGCTGTCGGAGTACGGCATCACCGACGTCTCCCGGCCGGTCGACGTCAACCGGCTGCTGCGCGCCGAGGGGCTGCTGCGGGTGCACACCCAGGCCGGCATGGAGTACCTCGACCCGTGGACCTCGCGGGCGTTCGCCGTCGCCGACCACCAGGTGGCGCACGTCTACGTGCGGGACCCGGCGGACGTGCCGGCGGTGGCGAAGCTCTGCGCCGGGCTGCCCGGGGTGGCCGAGGTGCTCGACGCAGCGGGCAAGGCCGCGCACGGGCTGGACCACCCGCGCGCCGGTGAGCTGGTGCTGGTGGCCGAGCCGGACGCCTGGTTCACGTACTACTACTGGCTGGACGACGCCCGCGCGCCAGACTTCGCCCGGCTGGTCGAGATCCACCGGAAGCCCGGGTACGACCCGGCGGAGCTGTTCTTCGACCCGGCCGACCCGGGCGCGGCGAAGCGGCGCGCCGCCGTCGCGCTGGCCCGCAAGAAGCTGGGCATGCGGTATCTGATGAGCGTGGTCGGGCTGGATGCCGGCGCGCGGGCGGTCCGGGGTTCGCACGGGCGATTGCCGGCCGACCCCGCCGACGGGCCGGTCCTGCTCTGCTCCGACCCGTCGATGGCGCGGGAGCGGATCGCGGCCACGGAGGTGAAGGGGCTGCTGCTGGAGCTGACCGGAGTGGAGGGACGATGACCGTCACGGTGGCGCCGACCGACGTGAACGGGCTGCGGGCCAGGTTCGACGCCGAGTTGACCGCGTTCCTCGACCGGCAGGACCCGGACTGGCCGGACGGCGCGCCGCGCGGTGTCTTCACCACGCTGCACCGCTTCGTGCTGGCCGGCGGCAAGCGGCTGCGTCCGCTCTTCTGCTACTGGGGCTGGCGCGGCGCGGGTGGTCCGGACGGCACGCCGATCGTCTCCGCCGCCGCGGCGCTGGAGCTGTTCCACGCGTTCGCGCTGATCCACGACGACATCCTGGACGGCAGCGATCGACGCCGGGGCGAGCCCTCGGTGCACCGGATCTTCGCCGACCTGCACAGCCGCTCGTCCTGGCGGGGCGACCCCGAGGCGTACGGGCGCAACACCGCGCTGCTCTGCGGTGACCTCTGCGCGGCCTGGTCCGACCAGATGTTCCACGAGTGCGGGCTGAGCGCGGAGGCGGTGCACCGGGGGTACGCGGTCTTCGCGCTGATGCGTACCGAGGTGATCGCGGGGGAGTACCTCGACCTGGTGTCCGGGGTCGGCGACGGCTCGGTGGCCAGCGCGCTCACCGTGATCCGGATGAAGGCGGCCCGCTACACCGTCACCCGGCCGTTGCAGATCGGCGTCGCGCTGGCCGACGGGTCCCCCGAGCTGGCTGCCGCGCTGGCCGAGTTCGGCGACCCGTTGGGGGACGCCTTCCAGCTCCGCGACGACGTGCTCGGCGTCTTCGGCGATCCGGCGGTCACCGGCAAGTCCGTCCTGGACGACCTGCGGGAGGGCAAGCCGACGGTGATGATGGCGCTGGCCCGGGACGCCGCCGACCGGGCCCAGAGCGCGCGGTTGCGGGAGCTGTTCGGCAATCCGGACCTGGACGCGGAGGGCGCCGCCGAGCTGCGGCAGATCATCGAGAACACCGGGGCCCGTACCAAGATCGAACAGATGATCCAGGTCCGCGCGGGCGCCGCGCTGGCCGCCCTGGAGCAGACCGCGGTGACCGCGGAGAGCCGGGCGGCGCTGGCCGCGCTGGCCGCCCAGGCAATCGACCGCCAGCGATGAGCCGCGGGCCGGTCGGCCACTTTTGATCAAACTGACGAAAGTCTGCGCCTTTCCATCGGAAGGTGTAGACAGATCGATGCATGCCATTTAGTGTCGTCGCCAGTACCAGTTTGTTTCGTCGAGGTGAACCGGCGGCGCGGGAACCCATCGACTGACCCCCGCTACGGCATCCGGCGCGACGGCGCGCGCCCCGCCCTGGCAGTCATCCGTCAGGAAGGGACAGCAGCGATGTCCATCAGGGACACCATCCCACCCCGTCCCCCACGCTGGTTCACCGCCGGTACGGCGCTGCTCCTGGTCGCCACGGCCGGCACGGTCGCCCTCGGCGCCGGCCCGGCCACGCTCGGCGGCCCCACCCCGGCGCAGGCCCACCCCATCGTCGCCAGCGAGTTCCAGCAGGTCACCCTCGCCAAGGGGGTGGCCGAGGTCGGCGAGCCGATGACCATCGCGGTGCTGCCGGACCGCTCGGTCCTGCACACCGCCCGCAACGGCACCGTCCGCCGCACCGACGCGGCGGGCACCACCTCGGTGATCGGCACCATTCCCGTCTACACCCACGACGAGGAGGGGTTGCAGGGCATCGGGGCCGACCCGAACTTCGCCAGCAACCGGCAGATCTTCCTCTACTACGCGCCGCCGCTCTCCACCCCGGCCGGCGACGCCCCGGCCACCGGCACCGACTTCTCCGCCTGGCAGGGGGTCAACCGGCTTTCCCGGTTCACCCTCAACGCCGACTTCACCATCAACCAGTCCAGCAAGGTCGACGTCCTGGACGTCCCCGCCGACCGGGGCATGTGCTGCCACGTCGGCGGCGACATCGACTTCGACGCCGCGGGCAACCTGTACCTCTCCACCGGCGACGACACGAACCCGTTCGACTCCGGCGGGTACGCGCCGATCGACGAGCGGACCAACCGCAACCCGGCGTACGACGCGCAGCGCAGCTCGGCCAACACCAACGACCTGCGCGGCAAGATCCTACGGATCAAGGTCAACGCCAACGGCACGTACTCGATCCCGGCCGGCAACATGTTCGCCCCCGGCACCGCGCGGACCCGCCCCGAGATCTACGCGATGGGCTTCCGCAACCCGTTCCGGATGAGCGTCGACAAGGCGACCGGCATCGTCTACGTCGGCGACTACGGGCCGGACGCGGGCACCACCACGACCCGGGGGCCCAGCGGGCAGGTGGAGTTCAACCGGGTCACCGGGCCGGGCTTCTACGGCTGGCCGTACTGCACCGGCACCAACACCGCCGCCGAGACGTACGCCGAGTGGGACTTCGCCACCGGCACCGCCGCCCCGAAGTACAACTGCACCGGCGGGGCGACCAACAACTCGTTCCGCAACACCGGCCTGCCCACCCTGCCGGGCGCCAAGCCGTCCTGGATCCGGTACGCCGGCGATGCCGGCAGCCCGCCCGAGTTCGGTGGCGGCTCCGAGTCCCCGATGGGTGGCCCGGTCTACCGGTACGACGCCGCGCTGAACTCGGCCAGCAAGTGGCCGCAGAGCTTCGACGGGCAGTTCTTCGCCGGGGAGTTCGGCCGGGGTTGGATCAAGCCGATCCACGTCAACGCCGACGGTTCGGTGGGCACCATCGACACCTTCCCGTGGAACGGCAAGCAGGTCATGGACATGGCCTTCGGCCCGGACGGCGCGCTCTACGTGC
Source organism: Micromonospora sp. CA-263727 (assembly GCF_050942455.1). Classification (NCBI taxonomy): domain Bacteria; kingdom Bacillati; phylum Actinomycetota; class Actinomycetes; order Micromonosporales; family Micromonosporaceae; genus Micromonospora; species Micromonospora sp. CA-263727. The sequence goes on along the minus strand of NZ_CP192031.1, from coordinate 5,606,715 downwards.
TGGACTACGGCACCGGCTACTTCAACGGTGACGCCAACTCGGCCCTCTACCGGTACGACTACGTCGGCGGCGGCAACCGCGCGCCGACGGCGGTCGCCTCGGCGGACCGGACCTCCGGGGTGGCCCCGTTGACCGTGAACTTCTCGTCGGCCGGGTCGTCGGATCCGGAGGGCGGGGCGTTGACCTACGCGTGGGCGTTCGGCGACGGGACCACCTCGACGGCGGCCAACCCGAGCAAGACGTACACCGCCAACGGCTCGTACACGGCCACCCTGACCGTACGCGACCCGCAGGGCGCCACCGGCAACGCGAGCGTGCAGATCCGGGTCGGCAACACCGCGCCGACCGTGGTCATCAACGGCCCGGTCAACGGCTCGCTCTTCTCCTTCGGCGACACCGTGCCGTTCAGCATCACGGTCACCGATCCGGAGGACGGGTCGATCGACTGCGCCCGGGTCAAGATGACCTACGTGCTGGGCCATGACAGCCACGGCCACCAGATCACCTCGCAGAACGGCTGCGCCGGCTCGATCACCATCCCGGTCGACGGCGAGCACGACTACGCGGCGAACATCTTCGCGATCTTCGACGCCGAGTACACCGACAACGGCGGGCTCACCACGCACACCCAGCACATCCTCCAGCCGCGCAGCCGGCAGGCCGAGCACTACAAGACCTCGGCCGGCATCGCCACCTTCGACAAGGCCACCGCTGAGGGCGGCAAGACCGTCGGTGACATCCACAACGGCGACTGGATCGCCTTCGAGCCGTACCGGCTGGCCAACGTGACCTCGTTCAGTGCCCGGGTCTCCTCGGCCGGCTCCGGCGGCACCCTCCAGGTGCGGGCCGGCTCGGCCACCGGCACGGTGCTCGGCTCGGCCACCGTCCCGGTCACCGGCGCCTGGGACACCTTCACCACGGTCACCGGCAGTATCAGCAACCCGCCCACCGGCACCACCACGCTGTACCTGACCTTCGCCGGTACGGGCACCGGCGCGCTCTACGACCTGGACTCGTTCGCCTTCACCACCAGCAGCGGTGGCGTCGGCCCGATCACCGGCCTGGCCGGCAAGTGCCTGGACGTGCGGAACGCGGCGACCGCCGACGGCACCCAGATCCAGATCTACACCTGCAACGGCAGCGCCGCGCAGACCTGGACGGTGACGCCGAACTCGACGGTCCGGGCGTTGGGTAAGTGCCTGGATGTCTCCGGCGGCGGTTCGGCCGACGGCACGAAGATCCAGCTCTGGACCTGCAACGGCACGGGAGCCCAGAACTGGTCCGCACAGGCCAACGGCACCCTGCGCAACCCCCAGTCCGGCAAGTGCCTGGACGTGTCGAACAACAGCTCCGCCGACAGCACCCCCGTCCACCTCTGGACCTGCCACACCAACCCCAACCAGCGCTGGACCCTGCCCTGATGAAAGGAGGGGCCCCCTATTAACGCCTGGTGTACTAAAGGGGGCCCCTCCTAACACCCCACCACGTTGGGAGAGCAACATGCGCAGACTTCTTCGACCCGTGCTCGGCGTGGCCACCGCGGTCCTCGCCGTCCTCGCCTGCACCACCCCGGCCACCCCGGCCAGCGCCGCCGACACCCCGTACGACGTGCTGGTCTTCTCCAAGACGGCCGGCTTCCGGCACGACTCCATCGCGGTCGGCACCCAGGCCATCCGTGACCTGGGCGCGGCGAACAGCTTCACGGTCACCGCCACCGAGGACGCCGCCGCCTTCACCACCGGCAACCTCGCCCAGTACGAGGTGGTGGTCTTCCTCAACACCACCGGTGACGTGCTCAACGCCAGCCAGCAGAGCGCCTTCGAGTCGTACATCGGCGCCGGCGGCGGCTTCGTCGGCGTGCACGCCGCCGCCGACACCGAGTACGACTGGCCCTTCTACGGCAACCTGGTCGGCGCGTACTTCCAGTCGCACCCGGCCATCCAGCAGGCCAACGTCCGGGTGGAGAACCGGGCCCACGCGGCCACCGCCCACCTGCCGCAGACCTGGACCCGCACCGACGAGTGGTACGACTACCGGGCCAACGCCCGCCCCGGCGCGCGGGTGCTGGCCAACCTGGACGAGTCGTCGTACTCCGGCGGCGCGATGGGCGCCGACCACCCGATCGCCTGGTGCAAGACGTACGCCGGCGGACGGTCCTTCTACACCGGCGGCGGCCACACCCAGGCGTCGTACGCCGACCCGGCGTTCCGGACGCACCTGCTCGGCGGCATCCGGTACGCGGCCGGCCGCACCAAGGCCGACTGCCGCCCGGAGACCGGCTACACCACGCTCTACAACGGATCGACCACCGGCTGGTCGCAGGCCGGGCCGGGGGGCTTCACCAACTCCGACGCCACCCTCACCTCCTCCGGCGGCATGGGCCTGTACTGGTACAGCGCGAAGCAGTTCACCAACTACTCGCTCAAGCTGGACTGGCGGCTCAACGGGGACGACAACTCCGGGGTCTTCATCGGCTTCCCGCCGTCGAGCGACCCGTGGTCGGCGGTGAACAACGGTTACGAGATCCAGATCGACGCGACCGACGCGCCGGACCGCACCACCGGCGCGGTCTACACCTTCAAGTCCGCCGACATCCCCGCCCGGGACGCGGCGCTCAACCCGCCGGGCGAGTGGAACACCTACGAGCTGCTGGTGGAGGGGAACCGCCTCCAGGTCTTCCTGAACGGCGCGAAGATCAACGACTTCACCAACACCGACCCGGCCCGCTCGCTCGCCGGCCACATCGGCATCCAGAACCACGGTGCGGGCGACGTGGCCTCGTTCCGCAACATCCGGATCAAGGAGCTGGGCGGCTCGAACCCGCCGGGCGGCAACACCACCGTCCAGGCCGAGGCGTTCAGCTCGGCCAGCGGGGTCACCGCGTTCGCCAAGGCCGGCGCCAACGGCGGCCAGACCCTGGGCTACATCGACCCGGGGGACTGGGCGGCGTACAACAACCTCGACCTGACCGGCGTCACGTCGTTCCGGGCCCGGGTGGTCTCCGGCGGGCCGGGCGGCACCATCCAGGTGCGCACCGGCTCGGCCACCGGCACGGTGCTCGGCTCGGTGGCGGTGCCGAACACCGGCAGCTGGACCACCTTCGCCGACGTCACGACCACCCTGTCCAACGTCCCGTCCGGCCTGCGGAACGTCTACCTGACCTTCACCGGTTCGGGTTCGGGGCTCTTCGACGTCGACGACTTCACCCTGGTGCGGGGCAGCGGCGGCGGCGCCGGCACCGGCCCGATCACCGGCCTGGCCGGCAAGTGCCTGGACGTACGCGGCGGGACCACCGCCGACGGTACGCAGATCCAGATCTACACCTGCAACGGCAGCGCCGCGCAGACCTGGGCGGTGACGCCGAACTCGACGGTCCGGGCGTTGGGTAAGTGCCTGGATGTCTCCGGCGGCGGTTCGGCCGACGGCACGAAGATCCAGCTCTGGACCTGCAACGGCAGCGGCGCGCAGAACTGGTCGGCGCAGGCCAACGGCACGCTGCGCAACCCGCAGTCCGGCAAGTGCCTGGACGTCTCCGGCAACAGCTCCGCCGACAGCACCCCCGTGCACCTCTGGACCTGCCACACCAACCCCAACCAGCGCTGGGTGCTTCCGTGAAGGAAGGGCCCCTTGTTAACGCCGGGCGTATTACAAGGGGCCCTTCTTAACCGCGAGCCGCCCGCCTAGAGTGAGAGGCGGCGACCGCGAGGTGGCCGGTGAGTCGGCGGGAGGCGCAACCCGTCGACCCCAGGCGCGACCGCGCCCACCGGCCCGTCGGGGCCGTTCGCATCCGGTCGTCCCTCGCCCCGGTCCCGCAGGTACGGAATCCCCATCACGACAGGGGAGAAGGACACATGGCGCGACCGATCACGCTGTTCACCGGCCAGTGGGCCGACCTTCCGTTCGACGAGGTGTGCCGGCTCGCCGCCGAGTGGGGCTACGACGGCCTGGAGATCGCCTGCTGGGGCGACCACTTCGAGGTCGACAAGGCCCTGGCCGACGAGTCGTACGTCGACCGGAAGCGGGAGACGCTCGCCAAGCACAACCTCCAGGTCTTCGCGATCTCCAACCACCTGGTCGGCCAGGCGGTCTGCGACCACCCGATCGACGAGCGGCACCAGGACATCCTGCCCGCCCGGATCTGGGGGAACGGCGAGCCCGAGGGGGTACGCCAGCGCGCCGCCGAGGAGATCAAGGACACCGCCCGGGCGGCGGCGAAGCTCGGCGTGCGGACCGTCGTCGGTTTCACCGGCTCGTCGATCTGGCACACCCTGGCGATGTTCCCGCCGGTGCCACCGTCGATGATCGAACGCGGGTACCAGGACTTCGCCGACCGGTGGAACCCCATCCTGGACGTCTTCGACGAGGTGGGGGTGCGGTTCGCCCACGAGGTGCACCCGAGCGAGATCGCGTACGACTACTGGACGACGAAGCGGGCGCTCGAAGCGATCGGGCACCGGCCCGCGTTCGGGCTGAACTGGGACCCGTCGCACTTCGTCTGGCAGGAGCTCGACCCGGTCAACTTCATCTTCGACTTCGCCGACCGGATCTACCACGTCGACTGCAAGGACGCCAAGGTGCGTACCGGTGACGGTCGCCGCGGCCGGCTCGCCTCGCACCTGCCCTGGGCGGACCTGCGGCGGGGCTGGGACTTCGTCTCGACCGGCCACGGCGACGTGCCCTGGGAGGACTGCTTCCGGGCGCTGAACGCGATCGGCTACGACGGGCCGATCTCGATCGAGTGGGAGGACGCCGGAATGGACCGGCTGGTCGGTGCCCCGGAGGCGCTCCAGTTCGTCCGCCGGCTCGCCTTCGACGCCCCGACCGCCGCCTTCGACGCGGCGTTCAGCAGCAAGGACTGACAGAGCGGGCCCCGGGCGCCGGCCACCACGCCGGGCCCGAGGCCCCGCCTGCGCCGGGTCGTCGCCAACGGCGTGCCGGCGGACGCTCAGGCGGGCCGGCGTGGCCCTCGCGGATCAGCCGGTGGTGAAGACGTGCTCGCTGGCCAACCGGGCCGCGCCCACCAGCCCGGCCCGGTCGGCCAGGTCGGAGAGGACGACCGGCATGGCGCCGGTGGCCTGCGGCGCCGACCGCCGGTAGACCACGCCACGGATCTCGGAGAGCAGGATGTGCCCGAGCCCGTCCGGCGCTCCGCCGATCACCACGATGCCCGGGTTGAAGAAACTGACCAGGCCGACGAGCACCTGGCCGAGGCGGCGGGCGGCCTCGCGTACCAGTGACTGCGCGGCCGGGTCGCCGGCGGTCGCGGCCGCGGCGATGTCCGGCACGGTGAGCGTGCCCGCCCCGGCCAGCCGGGCGGCCAGCACGTCGGAACGGCCCGCGCGGGCCGCCGCCAGCGCCGCCCGGACCAGCCCGGCATCCCCGGAGTACGCCTCAAGGCAGCCGACCTCGCCGCAGACACAGGCCGGCCCGTCCTCGCCGAGCGGCAGGTGCGCGATGTCCCCGGCGCTGCTGGTCGCGCCCCGGTACAGCGCGCCGCCGAGCACCAGACCGCAGCCGATCGCGGTGCCGAGCTTGAGGTAGAGGAAGTCGTCGAAAGTACGGCCGATCCCGGCGTGCTGCTCACCGAGCGCGAGCACGTTCGCGTCGTTGTCGACCAGCGCCGGGCAGCCGAGCTCGGTGGCGAACGCGTCCCGGACCGGGAAGCGCTGCCAGCCGGGCAGGGCGGCGGGCGCGACGGAGGCGCCGCCGTGGACCGGCCCGGGCAGGGCCACGCCGACCCCGGTCAGCTCGGCGACGCCGACTTCGGCGCGGAGCTTGTCGAGCAGGTCGACGGCTCGACCGATCACCGGTTCCGGCCCGCCACGGACCTCCACGGGTTCGCCGGTCTCGGCGAGCACGTTCAACTCCCCATCGGTGACCGCCACGCTGATCCGGTCCGCCGTGACCACCACGCCGGCGAAGCGCACCCGGGCCGCGAGGCGCAGCAGCGACGACCGGCGCCCGCCGCGGGAGGCAGCCGGCCCGGCGGTCTCGACCAGACCCCGCGCGAGGAGCCGGTCAAGCTCGGTGGTGAGCGTCGACCGGGACAGGCCCAGGATGTCGCCCAACTCCACCCGGGACCGGGGGCCGTCGTCCCGCAGCAGCCGGACCAGCCGTGCCTGCTGCGGGTTCTCCGGACGGACGAGGGTCATCGCCACCACCTCCCAAGCGGCGAGTCTTCCACGGCGGTGTTTCGGGCCTGTGGCCAGCAGCCGCCAGCTCCTCGTCGGCCTGCCCGGACGGCGAAACGGGCCCGGCCACCAAACCTGGTGGCCGGGCCCGTGGCAGACGACGCCGCGCTACAGAGCGCCGCCGCTGGTGCCAGAGCCGGAGGGCTTGCTGCGGGGGGTGGTGGACGTCGAGCTGGTGGGCGTGCTCGACGACGTCGCGCCCGGCTTCGTGCCGGCCGTGGCCGGCGTACCGGCGAAGGCCTCGTCGGCGGGGGTGGGCCCATGCTTGCCGTTCTGGCCCAGCCGCTCGCCCAGCTTGGAGTGGCCGAGCTTGTCCCTGCCCTCCTGGTAGAGCCGGCTCGCCTGGGCCTGCGCGACCCCGGCCGCCTCCTGGACGGTCGGGTGGTCGAGCACCCTGCGGCCCCGGATCACCAGCTCTTCGTACTTTTCCCGGCCGGCACGGGCGCCCAGGACGAACCCTGCAGCCAGCCCGCCAAGGAACATGATCTTTCCGCGCATGGCGGCTCCTCTCGTACCTGACGCGCCGCCGTCCCGCCCAGGGACCTCTCTGGGCGAGGCGGACCACTTCGCGCCTGCGTCCTGTCGTCGGCAGCTAACTACCCATCCTGCTCTCCGCTCATACCTCCTTGTGCCGCGATGGCGATTTGTCCGAAGAATTCGACTGTCGGACCTCCGGGTGGGGTCGGTAACCCCCTGGACCAAGACCCCCCGGCGTCCTGTACTCTTGTGCCGGTCGCACGGCGCGGAGAGATCCCCACCGGGCGACATCGCGGTCCCCCGTAGCTCAATTGGCAGAGCAGCCGGCTGTTAACCGGCAGGTTTTTGGTTCGAGTCCAAACGGGGGAGCTTCCTCCCATCATGACGCCCACCGGCAAGCCGGTGGGCGTTCGCCGTCGCGCCCCGCTCCAGCCGGCTCCGGCGGCGGCGCGATCAGGGCGAATTCGGGATCCCGACGCCGAAGATGATCACTTATCATCCTCGCCATGCCAGCACCCCTCCCGCCGCCGGAGTTCTCCGCCGCGGCGGCGTACCCCCAGGTCAGTGCCGGCCGCGCGGCGCTGGCCGCCGGCGACTGGCCGGCCCTGCGCGCGCTCCTCGAAGAACAGGACCCGCACGGCCGGACGTTCCTGGTCGACGACGTCGGCGGCACCCCGGACGCCGGGAAGTTCCTGCACGACGTGCACACCGAGCACCCCGAGGACCCACTGGCCGGGACGCTTCTGGGGGCGTACCTGATCGGCGCCGGCTGGCGGATCCGGTCGGCCAAGCGGGCCCAGTACGTCAGCCAGCAGCAGTTCGCCCAGTTCTCCGACCACCTCTGCCGGGCCGAGCAGGTGCTCATCGACGTCACCGCCCGCCACCCCGCCGAGGTGACGGCCTGGGCGCAGCGGATCACCAGCGCCCGCGGGCTGGAGGCCGGGCAGGCCGAGGCGCGCCGCCGCTACGACCGGCTCGCCGCCCACGAACCCCACCACCTGGCGGCACAGACGCAACTGCTACAGCAGCTCTGCCCCAAATGGGGCGGCAGCTGGGAACGGGCCCACGCGTTCGTCCGCGAGTGCGTGGAGGCCGTCCCACCCGGCGCACCCAACGCGGTACTCGTCGTCGAGGCGTACCTGGAACAGGCGCTCCACCACGGCAAGGCATCCGTGGCGGGCGAGTTCCTGCGTGGCCAGCGGGCACGCGCCGAGATCCACGACGCGGCGCGGCGTTCGATCTGGCATCCCGAATTCCGCCACGGCTGGGACTGGGTGTCGGTGCGCAGCACCTTCGCCCTGGCGTTCGCCCTCATGCAGGAGTGGACGCCAGCGGCGCAGCAGTACGCCGCGCTCGGCAACCTCGGCAGCACCTGGATGTACGAACACCTCGGCGACGGGGCGAAGGAGTTCCAGCGGTTCCGCGACAAGGCGTACGCGAAGGGCGGCCGGCCATGATCCAACAGCTGGAGACCGACGGGGTGCCGACGCTGCTCGCCCCCACCGGCGGCCCGATGCGCGCCGGGCTGACCTTCCGGGTCGGCACCGCGGACGAGACCCTCGCCCGCCACGGCATCACCCACCTGCTCGAACACCTCGCCCTGGCCCCGCTCGGCATCGCCGACTACCACTTCAACGGTGCCACCGCGCCGATCTTCACCACCTTCCACATGCACGGCTCCGAGCAGGACATCGCCACCTTCCTCACCGCCGTCTGCGCCAACCTCGCCGACCTGCCCACCGGCCGCCTATCCGTGGAAAAGGACATCCTCCGCACCGAGTGGAGCAGCCAGGGCGGCGCGACCAGCGACGACATCGCACTCTGGCGGTACGGTGCGCGCGACTTCGGACTCAGCAGCTATCCCGAGTGGGGGCTCGACCGGCTCACCGCCGAGGAGCTGCGCGAGTGGGCCGCGCGCTGGTTCACCAGAGAGAACGCGGTGCTCTGGATCGCCGGCGACCGGGTGCCCGAGGGGCTGCGGCTGGCCCTGCCCACCGGCGCCCGGCAGCCCGTACCGGTCGCCTCGTCGGCGTTGCCCACCACCCCGGCGTACTTCGTGGCCGGCGCCCAGGCGGTGGTGCTCGACGCGGTGCTGCGACGCCGGGCCGCGGTGGGCGTCTTCGCCGACGTGCTGGAGCGCGAACTGTTCCGGGCGTTGCGCCAGGAGACCGGCCTCTCCTACACCACCAGCACCGGCTTCGAGCCACGCGGCGACGGCCAGGTCACCCTGCGGGCCGTCGCCGACGCGCTCGCCGAGAAACAGGACGCCGTGCTCGGTGGCTTCGTCGACGTGCTGGCCAAGCTCCGGGTCGGCCGGATCGAGCAGCGCGACCTCGACGCCGCCGTGGCCAAGCGGGTCGAGGCGCTGGCCGCCACCGAGGTCGACGCCGCCCGACTGCCGGGCTACGCGATCAACCTGCTCACCGGCGAACGCAACCGCAGCCTCGACGAGCACCGCGCCGAACTGAAGGCGGTCACCCTCGCCGAGCTGCACGAGGTCGCCCAGGAGGTGTGCGCCTCGGCGCTGCTGATGGTGCCGACCGGCACCCGCGCCGACTGGGCCGGCTTCACCGCGGCCCCCACCGCCTCGGAGACCGTCGCGGCGGGCACCACCCACTACTCCCGGGACGACGACAGCCAGCTGCGCATCGGCCCGGAAGGGGCCAGCTACCTCGGTGACGGAAGCCGGCTCACCGTCTCCTACGCCGAGTGTGCCGTGATGCTCGCCTGGCCGGACGGAGCACGGCAACTGATCGGCCCCGACGCCATCGTGCTGCACATCGAGCCCACCCTGTTCGACCTGCACCCGACGGCGATGCAGGCGATCGACGCCGGAGTGCCGGCCGACCGGCAGGTCACCATGCCGTCCCGCGACCCGGAAACCATCCCCCAACCACGCGCCGTACGCGAGATCCGCGACTACCTCGCCCGACCGAAGCGCCCCTGGTGGGAGGCGCCGCTGATGCTGCTCAGCGGCCTCGCCACCCTGACCGTCGGCGGGTTCACCCTGCTGCTCACCCTCGCCATGTTCGTCGACCCCGAACTCGACGGCGAAATGTGGATGTGGGGCGTGGTCGCGGTCGGCTGGCTGCTCGCTGTTATCCTCGCGTTGCCCATCGTGCTGCTGGCACGAGGGCGACGCCGGTGAGAAGGGCCGTCGATGCTGGCCGGTGATCGACCGGGCGGGATAAGATCCGCCCGGTGCCGGGGCGGTAGCTCAGCCGGTTAGAGCAGGGGACTCATAATCCCTCGGTCGCGGGTTCGAGTCCCGCCCGCCCCACCAGGCAAACGCTGGATCCGCGAGACCGGTGGCTTGAAGTGCTCGACGTGGAGACACCGACCCGGCAGGGGTACGTCAAGAAGCTGAACGGGCACCCGGCAGATCAAGCGGAAATCGGGGACCCTCGGTCTCGACGGGGGATCCCGGAGACCGAGGCGGGGGTGGCGACGGCAGTGGGTGATGCGCGGTGTTGGATGGGATCATGGCAATCATCGACCGCCTGGCTGGTGCTTCCCGGATCGGGTTGGGACTGGCGGCCGTCGGCCGACCCGGCTACATCAATCTCGGGCGCGCCGCGGACCTTCCGGTGGAGCGGACGGTCGAGGCGCTGCGCGCCCGCGCCGGCGAACTTCTCGACCAGGCGTACGCGGCGGGTGTCAGGTATGTCGATGTCGCCCGCTCGTACGGCCGGGCCGAGGAGTTCCTGGCGCAGTGGTTGCGGTCCCGGCCGGACGTCGACGACGTTGTGGTCGGGAGCAAGTGGGGCTACACGTACACGGCCGGCTGGCGGGTAGAGGCCGAGACGCACGAGGTCAAGGAGCACAGCGTCGCCACCTTCGACCGGCAGTACGGCGAGACCCGTGCGCTGCTCGCCGACCGCCTCGATCTCTACCAGATCCATTCGGTCACCCCGGAGAGCCCGGCGCTGCGCGACGCGACCCTGCACCGCCGGCTCGCCGATCTCGCCGAGCAGGGCGTGCTGGTCGGACTCTCCACCAGCGGGCCGGCGCAGGCCGAGGTGATCCGGAGCGCCCTGGGCGTACGGGTCGACGGTCAGCCGGTGTTCCGCAGCGTGCAGGCCACCTGGAATCTGTTGGAGCCCAGCGTCGGTCCGGCGCTCGCCGAGGCGCACGACGCGGGGTGTCTGGTCATCGTGAAGGAGGCGCTCGCCAACGGTCGTCTCGCCGTGCGTGAGGGCGTGGGCGACGCGGTCGCGCTCGCGGCGGCGCTGCATCGACCGTGGGCGGCCATTGTGCTTTCCGGGGCCGCGACCGGCGACCAACTGGCCTCGAACCTGCGGGCGGAGACGCTCGCCGTCGATTCGGCTCGATGGGCGGACCTGGCGGTGCCGCCCACCCGGTACTGGCAGGAGCGATCACAACTGCCCTGGACGTGAGCGGATGCCCTGGATGTGGGTGGGTGCCGTGAACGTGAGCGAACGCCCCCGAAACGCGCAGGGGCGTCGGGACGTGCGCGGACTAGACTGTGCTTCGCGTGTTTCGCGGGCGTGGTGCGGGGGCCGGGGTGATGACCTGTACCTCGTTCGCGGCGAGGGCGTCCCGTAGGTCGGCGGGCGGCGGGGTGTCGGTGATCAGATAGTCGGCGCTGCCCAGCTCGGAAACCTGGGCGAACAGCCGGCGGCCGAACTTGGAGGAGTCGGCGAGGATCGCCACGCGAGCGGCGCGCGAGATCATCTCCTGCATCATGGCGGCTTCGGCGAGGTTGCTCGTCGTGTAGCCGGCGTCCGCGGCGACCGCGCCGACGCCGATCAGCGCCAGGTCGCAGCTGATGTCCAGTTCGGCGCCGCCGTTGGCCCGGAAGCTCACCGGACCGATGGTGGCGAGCGTGAGGGTGCGTACGGCGCCGCCGAAGACGTAGATGTCGCGGATCGCCGTGGGCGGCAGCGCGCCGGGCACCAGCAGGTTGTTCGTGGCCACCGTGAGGTCCCGGTGTTGACCGAGGTTGCGGGCGACCGCCAGCGTGGTGGTCCCGCCGTTGATCATGATGGTCGAGCTGTCCTGGACCAGGGCCGCGGCGAGTACCGCGATCTTCTCCTTCTCCTGTTCCTGGAGGGTGAGTCGCTGGTCGACGGCGCGGTCGGTGCGGAAGACGGTGGAGAGGCTGACGGCGCCGCCGTACGTGCGCACCAGCACCCCGTCGGCGCTGAGCTGGTCGAGATCGCGCCGGACGGTGTCGATGGAGACGCCGAAGCGTTCGGCCAGTTCGCTCACCGTGACCTGGCCGGTGTCGGCGACGTACGCGGCCAGCTGAGCCTTGCGCCCGGCGGGCAGGTGGCGCTGCCGCTCGTCCTTGTCGACGCTCATGCTCCTCCCTTGTCAGTGCGGCAGTATGCCACAACCGCGCGTTGGTCGCTCGCATCGCCGCAGAGAAAAGCATCGAGCGGTGCCGGTGGGCAACGCTCCGCAGTGAACCGTCCTGCACCGTATACCAGGGCAAGAGGTGCAAACCGTACGCCTGGGCCCGTGCCCGACGCAAGACTCTGCCGTACTCCGCGTTTTTCTGCCGTTCTACTCTTGTCCTTGCCCGTAACACGTTGCTAACGTGACGCCAACCTCGCAGAGAATAGAAAGATTTGTATGTAGAAGGAGCTCGCCATGATGTTTCGCGCTACCCGGATGAGGCGACTGGTGGGGACGGTGACAGCGGCGGCGATGGTCGCGTCCCTGGTCGCATGCGGCTCGGACGACGCCGCCTCGGACGGCACCGTGACGCTGGAGTTCGCCCAGTGGTGGGGGGCCGAGTTGCCGGCCGGGGAGTTCGACAAGATCATCAGTGACTTTACGGCGGAGAACCCGGACATCAAGGTCAAGCTGCTGAGCGCGCCGTACGCCTCGACCAAGCAGCAACTGCTTACCGGCGCGGCCTCGAAGACGCTGCCCGACGTGGTGGGCCTCGACGGCGCCTGGGTCAACGACTTCGCCAAGCAGGGCGCGATCACCGACCTGTCCAAGCTGATGACCGACGCGAGCTACGACGCCAGTCAGCTCGCCAGCCAGGTGCAGGTCGACGGCAAGACGTACATGATCCCGGTGGTCAACTTCGTCTACCCGCTCTTCGTCAACAAGGACCTGCTCGCCAAGGCCGGCGTCGAGAAGGTGCCCGCCACCCGCAGCGAGTTCCTCGACGCGGCCAAGAAGATCAGCGCGAGCGGCGGCGACGTCAAGGGCTGGGCGCTCCCGCTCGACACCGCCGTGCCCAACGGCGTCCAGAACGACGTCATGTCCTGGCTCTGGGCCTCCGGCGGCAGCATGCTGACCGACGACGGTAAGCCGAACCTGACCAGCGCGCCGGTCAAGAGCACGATCGAGTACGTCAAGAGCCTGAACGATGCCGGCGTCATCGCGCCCGGCTCGCTCACCATGAAGGAGCAGGACAAGGTCGAGAAGTTCAGCAACGGCCAGGTCGGGATGATGATCGACTCGCTCGCCCACATCAACCTGATCAAGGAGAACAAGCCGGACCTGAACTTCGAGGTGGCGGCCCTGCCGGCCGAGGACGGCTACACCGGCGAGCGGGGCATCCCCTACGCGTCGTGGGGCATCGGCATCTCCGACTCCACCAAGCACAAGGCCGAGGCGTTCAAGTTCGTCTCGTACCTGATGAGCCAGGAGACGAACGCGAAGCTGAGCACGATCGCGAACGGTTTCCCCGGCAACAAGAACGCGGAGCCCGACTTCGGCAGCAGCGACCCGCTGTTCAAGACCGCCTTCGACATCTACCAGCAGGGCTACCCGGCCAACGAGTTCGTCGGCCTGCCCAAGTCCGAGGACCTGATGCGCAGCTTCGCCGAGCAGCTGCAACTCGTGTTGACCGGCAAGTCGAGCGTCGACGACGCCCTCGCCAAGTCGCAGGAGAACTGGTCCTCGGTAATCGGTTAGCCCGCCCGGGCGCCGCGCCGGCCCAGCGGCGCGGCGCCCGACCAAGGAGACAGTCATGACTTTGACGGCACCGGAGACCCCGACGCGGGCCGCGCCGGCCGCCACCGGGCGGTCCCGCTCCACCCTGGCCCGGCGCCTGGTCCCGTACGGCTATCTGTCCCCGACGGTGCTGCTGATCCTGGTCCTGATGGTGATCCCCATCGTCATGGTGATCGGCTACTCGTTCCGGGACAACGTGATCGTCCAGGAGAACTCGGTCTTCGCCGGGTTCACCAACTACACCAAGGTGCTCACCGACCCGGACTTCCTGGCCGCGCTGAAGAACACCGCCGTCTTCATCTCGGTCAGCACCGTGGCCCACCTGGTCCTCGGCCTGGCCTTCGCGATGATGCTCAACACCCCGCTGCTGAGCGGGTTCACCAAGGCCATCTTCCGGATCGTCTACATCCTGCCCTGGCTGTTCACGATCGCGGTGATCGCCGTCATCTGGCGGCTGCTGCTCGACCCGTCCGGCGTGGTCAACTACATGTTGCAGAGTCTCGGCCTCATCCAGGAGGGCGTGAACTGGTTCGGCGACCCGACCAGGGCGCTCTGGGCGGTCACCTTCGTCAACATCTGGTCCGGCTATCCGTTCTTCATGATCAGCCTGCTGGCCGGGTTGCAGGGCATCTCCGCCGATCTGTACGAGGCCGCCGCCGTGGACGGCACGAACTGGTTCCAGCGGTTCCGACACGTGACACTGCCCCAGCTCCGGCCGGTGATCATCAGCATGGCGGTGCTCGACCTGATCTGGACCTCGCACCAGTTCGCGCTGATCTGGATGACGACCGGCGGCGGGCCGCTGAACTCCACCGAGATGCTCAGCACCTTCACCTACAAACTGGCCTTCAGCGAGTACGAGTTCGCGACCGCGTCCGCCGCCGCCGTGATCGTCCTGCTGCTCACGATGGTGCTGGCGGTCTTCTACGTGCGCTCGCAAAGGGAGCGGTGAGGCAGATGGCCACCGTCAAGACTCGGCGCACCCTCGCCAAGGCCGGCGTCATCACCGGGCTGCTCGTCGGCGGGCTCTTCGCCGGCCTGCCGGTCCTCTGGCTGGTCTCCACCTCGTTCAAGGGCAACGGCGAGGTCTTCCAGAGCCCACCGCGGCTCGTCACCGAGGGCTTCTCGCTCGACGCCTACCGCGAGATCCTGGGCAACGGCGTCCAGCTGCGGTTCTTCCTCAACAGCTACCTGGTCGCCTTCGCGGTGACCATCCTGACGCTCCTGGTGGCCGTCCTCGCCGGGTACGCCTTCAGCCGTTTCACGTTCCCCTTCCAGAAGACCATCAACGCCGTGATCGTCAGCGTCCAGGCGGTGCCGCCGATCACGCTCGTCATTCCGTACTTCGGGCTCATCGTCGCGCTCGGCCTGTACAACACCTATGCCGGCCTGATCCTCACGCACATGGTGTTCACCCTCCCGTACGCGATCATCATGATCACCGCGTACCTCAACACGCTGCCCCGGGAGCTGGACGAGTCCGTCAAGGTCGACGGGGGCAGCGGCTGGACCGCGCTGTGGCGGATCCTGGTGCCGATCTCGGTGCCCGGCCTGATCGCGGTCGGCGTCTACACGTTCATGATCTCGTGGAACGAGTACCTGTTCGCGCTGACGCTGACCCGCACCGACGACATGCGCACCGTGCCCATCGGCATCCAACTGCTCATGGGCCAGCACTCGTACGAGTGGAACCAGATGATGGCGATGAGCGTCCTCGGGTCCATTCCCGTCCTCGTCCTTTTCCTCTTCTTCCAGCGGCGGTTCATCGGCGGGCTCACCGCCGGCGCTGTGAAGACCTGACCCCGACCGGCAACAAAGGAGACATTCGGAAATGCTGACGACCGGCAAGGCGATCCTCGACGTCGCCAACGCGCACAGCTTCGCCGTGCCCGCCTTCAACATCAGCGACTGGGCGATGTTCCGGGGCATCGTGGAGATCAGCGAGGAGACGAACGCCCCCCTGATCGTCGCGATCCACCCGGACGAGGTCCGGCACATCGGGCGCGAGATGATCACGGGCATCATCGAGCGGTCGCACCACTCGACCGTCCCGATCGCGATCCACTGGGATCACGGGGCCACCTACGAGCAGATCCTCCAGGCGGTCCAGTTCGGCTTCACCTCCGTGATGATCGACGGCTCGCTGGAGCCGTTCGAGGAGAACGTCGCGATCACCAGGAGGGTCACCGACTCCGCGCATGTCCTCGGCGTCTCGGTGGAGGGCGAACTCGGCACGATCGGCGGGAACGACAGCTACGCCGAGGCGGGCGCCGCCGAGATCATCTACACCGACCCCGACGACGCGGTCGCCTTCGTCGAGCGGACCGGCGTGGACAGCCTCGCCGTGGCGATCGGCACATTCCACGGCATGTACCCGGCGCACCTCAAGCCGGAGCTGAAGCTCGACCTGCTCAAGGAGATCAAGAGCCGGGTGCAGATTCCGCTGGTGCTGCACGGCGGCTCCGGCAACCCGGACGACGAGATCCGCGAGGCCGCGCGGATCGGCATCAACAAGATCAATATCTCCACCGACATCAAGCTCGCCTACCACGCCAAGATGCGCGAGGTGCTGGGCAACGACCCGAAGGTGCGCGAGCCCAACGCCATCCAGCCCGCCTGCATCGAGGCCATGAAGGTCGTCGCCGCCCAGAAGATCGAGCTGTTCGGCGCCACCGGCAAGGCATCGCTCTACTGACATGGCGGACGCGTCCCGTGTCCTCCTCGGCCTCGGCGGTTGCGTCGACTACGAGGTGAAGCTGACCGCCGACGTGATGGCACAGCTGGTCGCCGACTACGGCATCGTCGCCGCGGAACTGACCTCGCCGGCTGAGGTGGCCAGCGAGCGGGACCTCGTGGTGTCGATCCTCGGCTACCTCGCCCGGGGCGGGGGCGGCGAGCACTTCGTCGCCTCGGCCCCGGCGCTGGAGACCTTCGCCGGCCGGTTCCCGCGCCGGGTGGCCCTGGGCGGCACGTCGGTGCGGGCCGGGATCCTGATGAGCCGGCTGGGCGTGCCGTCGACGCTGCACCTGGTCACCGTCAACGACACCGTGCGCCGGCTGCTGCCGCCGGACGGCGACTACCTCGCCAGCGGCACCGAGGACACGTGTTATCCCCACCTGATCGTCCAGTACGACCAGGGCCTGCGGATCCGCACCGGCGACCTCGACATCACCGCGCCGTACCCGAACCGGCTCATCTACGTCAACGACCCGGCCAACGGGGCCATGCTGCTCAGCGGCGACCTCGGCGACCGGCTCCGCGCGGCGGAGGTGTTCCTGATCTCCGGGTTCAACGCCATGCGCTCGGCGGCCCAGCTCGACCAGCGGCTCGCCGAACTACGCGCCCACATGCGGCAGCTGCCGCCCGGGGCGGTGACCTACTTCGAGGACGCGGCCTACCACGAGCCCGCGTTCAGCCGCCGGGTCCGGGATGCGCTGCTCGACGCGATCGATGTGTACGGGCTGAACGAGGACGAGCTCCAGTCGTACCTCGGGCACCCGGTCGACCTGCTCTCGGCGGTGGAGGTCGCGGACGCGCTCACCGCGGTGCACGCGCTCATCCCCGTACCGACGCTGGTCCTGCACTCGAAGTACTGGGCCATCGCGCTCGGCGCACGAGCCTCCGAGTACGCCGACGCCCTCGACACCGGCACCGTGCTGGCCGCCACCCGCTACTGCCACGGCGACGACTTCACCGACTCCGACGCCGATCGCCTGCGCCGGCAACCGCGGCGGCCCGAGTCGGTGGCCTTCGCCGCCGCACTTCGGCAGCGGATGGGCCGCGAGGTCCACTGTGTCCCCGGGTTCGCGCTCGATGTCAGGAACCCCACTACGGTCGGGCTGGGCGACACCTTCGTCGGCGGCTTCCTCGCCGCGCTCGCCCGCAAGCGTTCCTCCACCCCTCGATTGGACTGACGGCCGATGACCGTTGAAGTGCTGCCCGCCAACCAGCCGGAGACGTTCTACTCGGGCGCCGGCCGGATAGCCGGATTCCGCACCGTCCCCGCGCTGCCCGACCGCCCCGAGGACTGGGTGGGCTCGGTGACCACCCGGTTCGGGCTGGGCCCGTCCGGGCTCTCCACGCTCTCCGACGGGCGCGTGCTCGCGGAGGCAATCGCCGCCGACCCGCGCTGGTGGCTCGGCCCGGAGCGCACCGACACCGGCGTGCTCGTGAAGCTGCTCGACGCCGGCCAGCGACTGCCGTTGCACGTACACCCGGACCGCCGCTTCGCAAACGCCCACCTGGCGTCGCCGTACGGAAAGACCGAAGCCTGGGTGATCGTCTCGGCACGCCCCGGCGCGTACGTCCACCTCGGCTTCGCCCGGGACGTGCCCGCCGACGAACTGGCCGGCTGGGTGGCCGGGCAGCAGGCCGAGCAGATGCTCGACGCCACCAACCGGATCCCGGTGTCGGCCGGCGACGCGATCCTCTGCCCCGCCGGCCTGCCCCACGCGATCGGCGACGGCATCCTGCTGGTCGAGGTCCAGGAGCCGACCGACTTCTCGGTGCTGCTGGAATACGAGAGCTTCGGCCTCGCCGACGGCCACCTGGGCCTCGGCTACGACCTGGCCCTACAGTGCGTCGACCGCGGCCGGTGGACACCGGAGCGTCTCGACCGGCTGCGCGGTGGGCCCCGGCTGCTGCCCGAGGCCGCCGACGAGTTCTTCGCCGCCCGCCGCCTGCGCGGCGGCGACCGCCTGGAACAGGGGTTCAGCGTCCTGGTCGTGGTGGCCGGCGCGGGCCGGCTCACCGGCGAGCAGGACGACCTGTCGCTGCGGCGGGGGGACACGCTCCTGGTCCCGTACGCCGCCGGTCCGCTCCGGGTGGAGGGCCAGACCGAGGTGATCCGCCTGGCGGCTCCCGGCTCCTGACGGATCCGTGCCGATCAGCCCTGGGCTGTGGTCAGGTCGAGGCCGGGGCGGCCCCGCGCAGCCGCGTGGCGTCCTGGCTCGGCGGGACACCGAACTGTCGACGGTACTCGCGGCTGAACTGCGAAAGGCTGCCGTAGCCGACCCGGCGGCTGACGGCGGCGATGTCGTTGGCGTCGGCGGCGAGCTGGAGTCGGGCGTGCTGGAGCCGGATCTGCTTCTGGAACTGGATCGGGCTCATCGCCGTGACGGCTTGGAAGTTGCGGTGGAAGGCCGAAACGCTCATGCCCGCCTGTTGTGCCACCTCCTCGACGAGGAAACGCTGCATGTAGTTGTCGTGGATCCACCGCACGGCGCGGGCGATGTGGCTGAGGCTGCTCTCGGGCCGGCCGAGTTGGCGGAGCATCGCGCCCTGGTCGCCGGTGACCAACCGCCAGAGGATCTCGCGTTTGACCAGCGGCGCGAGCACCGGGATGTCGCGGGGCTGGTCGAGCAGGCGGACGAGCCGGATGACGGCGTCGAGGAGCTCGGCGGAGGCGGTGCTGACGGCGAGTCCGGCCGGTGCGTCGTTGTCGACCTCCGGCAGGTCGCCCGGGGCCGTCCGGAGCAGCAGGTCGACGACCGCGGTCGGGTCGATGTTCAGACCGACGCCGAGCCCCGGAAGGTCCGGGCTGGCCACGGTGAAATGGCTGCTCACGGGAAGATCGACAGAGGAGATGAGGTACTGCCCGGCCTGGTAGTGGTGGACGCGGTCACCCAGCGCCACCCGTTTGGCGCCCTGGGCCACCACGGCGAGCACCCGGCCGAAGAGGGCCGGCTTGGGCGGGTAGGGCCGGTCGGCCTTGAAGATCAGAACGTCGTCGATCCCGGTCTTCAGGTCGGGCCGGGCATGGCGGGCCAGCAGGCGGCGGAGTTCGTCGAGTGCCATACCTGAAAGTAGACCGCCGCAGCGGCAGCGGGCCAGCACTGGGCGGGCCGACCGGGCCAAGGCCACTCACTGGTGCAATCAAGCAGGATCAAGCGAGACGTCGCCACTTTTGGGCAAGCCGTCACCGGTGATCGGCTGATTTCATGTTTTCAGGTGTCCGGCCATGCCTGAGGAGTAGAGGTGACCGAGCTCTTTGGCCGCGATGCCGAGCTGGAGCAGCTCTCCGATTTCCTGATCAACACGCGGAACCACGGCGATGCGCGGCTGATCTGGGGTGAGCCCGGCGTCGGCAAGTCCGCCCTGATCACCGCCGCGGGGGAGCTGGCACTCGCGGCACAGATGCGACTGTTACGGGCGTCCGGGTCCGAGTTTGAGGCCGATGTCAGTTACTCATGCCTCAACCAGCTGCTCCTGCCGGTCCACGCCGACCTTGACCGTATTCCCCCGGGCCCACGGGAGGCCCTGGCGGTGGCGCTCGGCTTCGGTGCCGGCCCGCCGCCGGACGCGCTACTGGTCTGCAACGCCGCTCTGCTGCTGGTCAGGGCGGTCGCCGACGATGCGCCGGTGGTCCTGCTCGTGGACGACATCCAGTGGGTCGACCGGGCAAGCGCCGTCGTGCTCAGCTTCATCGCCCGTCGCCTGGACGGCTGCCGGGCCGGCCTGCTGGCGTCGGCCCGGACGGGGACGGCGAGCCTGCTCGACCCCCGGGGACTGGCCGAGATCGTCGTCCCGCCGCTCGACGACGAGGCGGCCGGGCACCTGGTCGACGCTGCCTTTCCGCAGCTGACCGCCCGGATCCGGCAGCGGCTGCTGGACCTCGCCCAGGGCAATCCGCTGGCCCTGATGGAGCTGCCGTCGACGCTGGTGGGCGCCGTCCACCGGACGGCGGCGCGACCGGAAGTGGTGCCGCTCAGCGACCGCCTACAGGCGATGTTCGCCGCCCGCATCGCCGAGTTGCCCGAGCCGACCCGCCAACTGCTGCTGCTGGCGACGTTCGAGGGCACCGGCGACATCCGGGTGCTCCGCGCCCTCCCCGACGACCAGCCGGGACTCGCCGATCTCGCCCCGGCCGAGCGGGCGCAGCTCGTGCGGGTGGACGACGCCACCGCCCGGATCGCGTTCCGGCATCCGCTGATCCGATCGGCGATCGTGGCGATGTCCGCCCACGAGGAACGCCGCCGCGCGCACGTCGCCCTCGCCGGCGCACTCCACGGGGACCAGGAACGCCGTGCCTGGCATCTGGCGGCCGCCGCCGTGGGACCCGACGAGGCGGTGGCGGAGCTGCTTGAGAACGCGGCGCACCGGGTCATGCTCCGGGGGGACGCGTTCGCCGCCGTCGCGGCGTTGATCCGGGCCGCCGAGCTGAGCGTGACAAGTGCCGCCCGGGGCCGGCGCCTCGCCGAGGCCGCGTACATCGGCGCCGAGGCCAGCGGCGCCGTCGACGACGCGAGGACGTTGCTGACCGATGCGCGCCGGGCCGCTCCGGACGGTGCCGGTTCCCTGCACGCGGCCAACGCGGCGGCATTCCTGATGCTCAACGGCGACGGTGACGTGAACACCGCACACCGTCTCCTCATGGGCGCCATCGAGACCGGCGATCACGGCTACCTGGCCGATGATCCGGCGTTGATCGAGGCCATGCACACGTTGCTGCTGCTGTCCTGGTACGGCAGCAGCCCCGAGTACTGGGTGCCCTTCTACCAGGCCCTGGGCCGGCTGAAACCGCAGCCGCCCGACGTGCTCGCCCTAGCGAGTAGGACCTTTCCCGACCCGGTACGCACCGGGGCGTCGGCGCTGCCGCGGATCGCGGCGATCCTCGAATCGCTGCCCGCCGAAGCCGATCCCACCCGGATCATGCGGATCGGCACCGCCTCGGTCTACCTGGACCGCCTGAGCGACTGCCGGGAGTCCTCCTGGCGGCTCGTGGAGCACGGACGGGAGGGCGGACCACCACGACGGCATCTCGGCGCCCTGATGCACCTCTGCCTGGACGACTACCTCGTCGGACGCTGGGACGAAGCCGAAGAACTCGCGCTGGAGGGGCAGCGGGTCTGCGACGCGAGCGGCTTCTCCTTCTTCGCGTGGTACTTCCGGTACAACCGGGCGATCATCGCCGCCGGCCGGGGTCGCTTCGACGAGGCGTACGCCCTCGCCGACGAGATGAGCCACTGGGCGCTTCCCCGCGGTGTGTCGGCCGCCGCGTTGTTTGCCCATCATCCGCGCACCCTGGCCGCCCTCGGGCAGGGTGACTGGGATGCCGCCTTCCGCCATGCCGCCGCGATGAGCCCGCCCGGCGTGCTCGCCTCCCACGTGCCGCACTGCACCTGGGTGATGTTCGACCTGGTCGAGGCCGCGGTCCGGACCGGGCGGACGGTCGAGGCCAGGGCGCACGTCGAGGCGATGCGGTCCGCCGACATCGGCGCGCTGTCGCCCCGGATGGCGCTCATCCTGGCGGGGGCGGAGGTCCTTGTCCTGGACGACGACGTGGTACCGGCGCGGCTGGAGGAACTGCTGGCCGGTCCCGCGGCGGAGCGGTGGCTGTTCGAGGCGTCCCGGATCCGGCTCGCCCTCGGCGAGAGACTGCGCCGAAGCAGGTCGGCGTCGGCCGCCCGCCGGCATCTGCTGGCGGCCCGCGACGGGTTCGCGGCGATGGCCGCCGCGCCGTGGCTCGACCGCACCCACGCCGAACTGCGCGCAACCAAGTATCGGCTCGCCAACGTGCCGTCGGGTGGTCCGGCCGCCCTGACCGCGCAGGAGTTCCAGATCGCTCAACTGGCGGCCGGCGGGTTGACCAACAAGCAGATCGCCGAGCGCCTGTACCTGTCGCACCGCACCGTGGGTGCACACCTGTACCGGATTTTTCCCAAGCTCGGCGTCGCCTCGCGAGCAGGACTCAGGGATGCGCTGTCGACGGATCCCCGGTAGCCACCTACGGCCGGGCCGCGGTGCAGGGCGGCGCGCTCAGGTCGGCGGCCTGCGCCTCCTTCTCTTGGAGCAGCCGTTCCAGCAGCCGCCGGGTGGTGGGATCGTCGTCGCCGACCCAGCGCACCGCCTCCTGCAACGTCTGCACGAAAATTCGCGCCCCGACCAGGTCCTGGTTCACGATGCCGGCGAGGTCGCCGTCGGGGAACGTCCGGAATGCCACCCGCGAGCGGTTGGCCAGGTGCTGCGGATCGTGGTCGGCGGAGAACCCGAGCTGCCCGATGCGCGCCGCGAGCAGCCGCGCACCCGCGCGGTCACGGTCGGCGCAGGTGCGCAGGAACTCCGCGACCGCCCGATCCGACGGCGCGCGGACGAGCAGCGCGTGCTGCTCGTGTTGCAGCGACGACACGACCAGGCTGGCCAGCAAGACGTTGAGCAGCTTCGCCACCGCAGCCAGTTCGGCGCGGTTCGACGGCGTCACCGGTCCGTCGTCCAGGTCGAACAGTGCCCGATCACGAACCTCGCGGATGCGTACTGCAGGTGGCGGTCCGGCGTCTCCCCGCCCAGCAGGCCTCGTCATGCCTTCGATGGTCGACCGCCGGCCACCGCCGTACATCTGTCAAACGACCTAACGGCCCCCACCCCCACCCCCACCCCCACCCCCACCCCCACCCCCACCCCCACCCCCACCCCCACCCCCACCCCCACCCCCACCCCCACCCCCACCCCCACCCCCACCCCCGCGCCCGCCGGCCCCGCGACCGGACCGGCCCGCCCCGGCCCGCGGCCGGGGCCGGAGCGCGGGCCCGCTAGGTCGCCGGTCGCGGCGGCCCGCGAAGTCGCAGACAGATGACTGATGAGCGGGGCCGGGCCGCGCCGGAGAGTGGAACGCACCGCAACCGCGCCGGCCGCCGGGAACAGGCGACCGGACAAGGACCGAGGAGACGTACGCCATGACTGTCAACCACGGATTCCACGCCGTCATGACCGCCCAGCCGGGCCGCGGTGACGAGCTGGTCGCCCTGCTGCTCGACGCGCCGTCCCTGCCGCACGAGGACTGCGTCGTCTTCCTGGTCAGCCGCTCCGCGGCCAACCCGGACGTGGTCTCCGTCGCCGAGGGCTGGACCAGCCAGGAGGCGCACGCCGGGTTCTTCGCCGCTGAGGGGGCGCAGGCGTTCGTGGCGAAGCTCCAGCCGCTGCTGGCCGGCGAGTCGCAGTACACCGACGCGGTGCCCGTCGGCGGCAAGCCCACGTTCTGAACATCCACCGAACCCACTGACACCCCGGGGAGCCGACCATGACCCTGACTCGACCCGACATCGATCCCGAGCTGCGTGCGCTGCTCGCCGATATGCCCCTGTCATCCCAGCTCAGCCCGGAACTGCTCGCGCAGTTCCGGCAGATCCCCTCGACGCCGGTCGACGCGCTCCTGGCGGGTCGTGCCGTCGAGCGGCGCGAGGTCACGGTCACCCGCCCGGACGGCGCCCAGCTCCCATTGTCGATCTTCAGCCCGCAGGGGGTGGACTCCTCCGCCACCGCGCCGTGCGTCTACTGGCTCCACGGTGGCGGCATGATCATGGGAGACCGCTTCTCCCAGCTCGACATCCCACTCGAATGGCTCGACCGCCTCGGCGCGGTCGTGGTCACGGTGGATTACCGGCTGGCACCGGAGGCCACCGGCACGACCCTGGTCGAGGACTGCTACCACGGCCTGCTCTGGACCGCGGAGCACGCCGCCGAGTTGGGCATCGACCACGCCCGCCTGATCGTCGCCGGGATCAGCGCCGGTGGTGGCCTCGCCGCCGGCACCACGCTGATGGCCCGCGACCGCGGCGCCCCGGCGATCGCCGCCCAGTTGCTCATCAGCCCGATGCTCGACCACCGTAACTTCACCACGTCGAGCCGGCAGTACTCCGGGGATCCGGGAGTGTGGACCCGGGAGATGAACGAGTTCGGCTGGCGCTCGGTGCTCGGCGACCTTCCGGACGCCGAGGTGCCCTGCTACGTCTCGCCCGGCACGGCCGAGGATCTCTCCGGCCTGCCTACCACCTACATCGACGCGGGCACGGCGGAGGTCTTCCGTGACGAGGACGTCGCCTACGCCACCCGCATCTGGGCCGCTGGCGGCCAGGCCGAACTGCACGTCTGGGCCGGCGGCTGCCACGGCTTCGACGCCCTCTTCCCCCGTACCCGCGTCTCCGCGGCGGCCCGCCGCACCCGCCACAAGTGGCTCACCCGCGTCTTGGCCTCGCTCGACGCCAGCGAGCGCCGCGCCGTCGGAACGAGCACCGCGCCATGACCGCCCTCGCCGTCGCCCAACCGAACCCGGCCGCTCCGCCGTCGACAGCACCGCGCAGCGACGAACGGGCCGCGTTTCTGCGCGAGTTTCTCCGCGACCCGTTCACCGTCGCCGCCGTCGCACCCAGCGGCCGGCCGCTCTCCGAGGCGGTCACCGCGACCGTGCCCCGCACCGGCGAGCCGCTGGTCGTGGAACTCGGCCCCGGCACCGGCGCGTTCACGGCGGCGATCCAGCGGCGCCTCGCCGGCCGTGGGCGGCACCTGGCCATCGAGATCAACGCCCGGTTCGCCGAACGCCTGGCAGCGGGCTACCCCGGCGTCGACGTCACCGTCGCCGACGCCCGTGACCTTCGGGACATCCTGCGGCAACACGGCCACGAGCGCGCCGACGCGATCGTGAGCGGGCTGCCCTGGGCCGCGTTCACGCCCGGCCGCCAGGACGACCTGCTCGACGCGGTGACCGACGGCCTCGCCCCGCACGGCGCGTTCACCACCTTTGCGTACACCCACACGCGGTGGGCGCCGCCGGCCCGCCGGCTCCGGCGTCTGCTCCGCTCGCGGTTCGAAGAGGTCGTGCCGAGCCGGACCGTGTGGGCGAACGTGCCACCGGCATTCGTCTACTACTGCCGCCAACCCCGTACGTCCCTGCCGCCCGCCACCGATGGGCCGCCGTCCAGTTAGCGCGCCATCCAGTTGGGGCGCGGGGCCGAGCGCCGGTCCCGCGCCGGTGTCCCCACGCCCGCAGGTACCGCCCATGCAGCAGCGAACCGTTCGACGAACGAACAGGTGGGTCAACCATGCAGATCGCCATCGTCACCGGTGCCAGCTCCGGAATCGGACAGAGCGCCGCCATCCAACTCGCTCGACGCGGGACCGGAGTGATCCTGACCTACAACGGCAACCAGGCCGGTGCGCTGGAGACGGTCGAAATGATCGACAAGGAGGACGGCGCGGTCGTCGCGCTGCCGCTGGACGTCGGTGACAGCGCCGCCTTTCCCCCGTTCCGCGAGGCCGTCGCCGCAGCGCTGCGCGACACGTGGCAGCGGGACACCTTCGACCTGCTCGTCAACAACGCCGGCTTCGGTCACCTGGCGATGTTCGAGGAGACCACCGAGGAGATGTTCGACACCCTGATGCGGGTCCTGCTCAAGGGCCCGTACTTCCTGACCCAGACGCTGCTGCCGCTGCTGGCCGACGGCGGCGCGATCGTCAACACCACGAGCAACGCGGCGCTGCGCTCCGGTCTGGAACCCGGCTACTCCGCCTACGGCACCATGAAGGGCGGTCTGGTGGTGCTGACCCGCTACCTGGCCAAGGAGCTCAGCAGCCGGGGGATCCGGGTCAACTCCGTCTCGCCCGGTTCCACCCGTACCCGCATCGCCGACGACGCCTTCGAGCGCTTTCCCGAGGTGATCCCGGACCTGGCGGCGAAGACCGCCCTCGGCCGGCTCGGCGAGCCCGACGACATCGGCATGGTCATCGCGGCGCTGCTCTCCGAGGAATGCCGCTGGATCACCGCCCAGGACATCGAGGTCTCCGGCGGCTACAACCTCTGAACCACCGTCAGGCCGGCACCCCGGTCGGCCCGGCCGCGCCCGCCAGGGCCCGTGCCGTGGCCGCCGGGGTGGCGGGCAGCAGCGGTGGGCCCCGGTCGGGCGCTGCACTCGACGCCCCTGCTGGACGAGACGCCCGACCAGCCGCCGCCCGATCCCGGAGCCTGATGGGGCGACGGGGCCGGGCCGGGCTCGACGCCGTCGCAGCTCGGCCGGGGCGACGGGTGAGAGAGTGGGACCGTGTGGGTGGGCATCCTCGGGCCGTTGGAGGTCCGCGACGGCGATCAGGTTGTCGAGGTCGCCGGCGCGCGCCTGCGCGCGTTGCTGATCCGGCTCGCGCTTGACCCGGGCCGCTCGGTGGGCGTGCCCGCGCTCGCCGAGGCGCTCTGGGGCGACACCCCGCCCGCCGACACCGCGAACGCCGTGCAGTCGCTGGTGTCGCGACTGCGCCGGGCCGTACCCGGGCTCGGCGTACTCTCCGGCCCGGCCGGCTACCGGCTCGATCTGGGCCCCGGCGATGTCGACGCCAACCGGTTCGAGCGTCTCACCCGGGACGGCGGGGAGGCGCTCCGCACCGGCGACGCCGCCCGCGCGCTGGCCACCCTGCGTGACGCGCTTGAGCTGTGGCGCGGTGCGGCGCTGGTCGACGTCGCGGAGGCGCCGTACGCGATCGCCGCCGCCGGTCGTCTGGAGGAGCTTCGGCTCACCGCGCAGGAGGACCGCATCGAGGCGGAACTGCAGTTCGGTCAGGCCGCGTCGCCCGTCGCCGAACTGGACGAGCTGGCCGCCGCCCATCCGCTGCGGGAGCGGCTCGCCGCACTGCACATGCGCGCGCTGGCCGCCGCCGGTCGGCCGGCCGAGGCGCTCACCATCTTCGAGCGGCTGCGTCAGCGGCTCTCCGACGAACTCGGGGCCGACCCCTCGCCCGAGCTGCGCGCCGCTCACCTCGCCCTGCTGCGGGGCGAAGTCGCATCGCCGCCGGCCAAGGTCGCCGCGCAACGCGGCAACCTGCGCGCCGGGTTGAGCACCTTCGTCGGTCGCGACGAGGATCTGCGCCAGCTCACCAAGCATCTCGCCGAGAACCGGCTGGTCACTCTCATCGGTGCGGGCGGCACCGGCAAGACCCGGCTGGCGATCGTGGCCGCCGGCGTCCTGGCCGACAGCCTCGCCGGCGGTGCCTGGCTCGTCGAGCTGGCGCCGATCACCGAACCGGCCGACGTGCCGCGTGCCGTGCTCGACACGGTCGGCCGCCGCGACCTCGCGCTCGAATCGGCCCGCCCCACCCCGCGCGACACGCTCGGTCGCCTGGTCGAGGCGCTCGCCTCCGAGGAGACCCTGATCGTGCTCGACAACTGCGAGCACGTCGTCGGCGCCGCGGCCCGACTCGCCGACGACCTGCTCGGCCGCTGCCCGGGGCTGCGCATCCTGGCCACCTCCCAGGAGCCGCTCGGCATCGTCGGCGAGGTGCTCGACCCGGTGCCGCCGTTGCGGCTCCCGCCGGTGGACGTGACGTCGATCGACGCCCTGGCCTACCCCTCGGTGCAGCTGCTGCGCGACCGGGGTGCGGCGGTACGTCCCGGCTTCGCGGTGACCGACGACAACGTCGCGGAGGTGGGGGAGATCTGCCGCCGGCTCGACGGCCTGCCGCTCGCCATCGAGCTGGCCGCGGCCCGGCTCCGGACGCTCTCGCCGGGGCAGGTCGCCGCCGCTCTCGACGACCGGTTCCGGCTGCTCACCGGCGGCAGCCGGACGGCCCTGCCGCGCCACCGGACGCTGCGCGCGGTGGTGGACTGGAGCTGGGCGCTGCTCACCGACGCCGAGCGGCGCCTTGCCGAGCGGCTCGCGGTCTTTCCGTCCTCGATCACCGCGGAGTCGGCGGTCGCGGTCGGTGGCGGGGACGCCGCGCCGGTGCTCGACGTGTTGGTCGACAAGTCGCTGTTGCAGGTGGTCGGTGACGGCCGGTTCAGGATGCTGGAGACCATCCGCGAGTACGGCCTGGAGCGGCTCGCCGAGACCGGTGGCCTCGCCCAGGCCCGCGCCGCCCACGCCGTGTACTTCCGGCACCTGATGCAGACCGCCGACCCGCACCTGCGCACCGCTGGTCAGCTGCCGTGGCTGCGGCGGTTGGAGGCGGAGCGCGACAACATCGTGGGTGCGTTGCAGTTCGCCTGCGAGGCCGGCGACGCCGACACCGCGCTGCGCATCGGCGCGGCGCTCACGCTGCCGCTGGTGATCTGGGGCGACGACGCCATCGGTGGCGACGTGCTCGCCCGCGCGCTCGCGCTGCCGGGGCCGGCTCCGTCCGGCGAACGCGCCGTCGTGCTCGCCCTCCGCCTGATCATGGATTCGTTCGGCGGCGCGCGGGAACCGGACGCGGCCCAGGTCGCGGAGCTGGCGGAGGCGTTCCGCGCGGCGCAGGGGTCGGGCAACCCCTACCTGGCCCTGCTCGAACCGCTGCTGTCGATGCTCGTCGACGACACGGCCGCCGGCATCGCCGCGGTCGACCGGGCGCGGCCTGACGCCGACCCGTGGACCAGCGGGACGCTGCTCGCGCTGCGGGGGCGGATCAAGGAGAACGACGGCGACGCCGACGGCATGCTGCGCGACCTGACGCAGGCCACCGCGCAACTGCGCGCGGTCGGCGAGCGGTGGAGCCTGTCGATGGCCCTGAGCCAGTACGCCGACGCGCTCACCAAGCGCGGTGACTGGGCGGCGGCGACATCGGCGCTTGAGGAGTCGGCGCGGCTCTCGCGCGAACTCGACCCCGCGACGGAGCCCGGGTTCCAGATGGTCTGGTTGGCGGCCCTGCGTGCCCGCTCCGGCGACGTGGCCGGGGCCAAGAGGGACCTGCGACGGTTCATCGCCGACCAGGCGGCCGGACGGGACGGCCGCAACACCGCGTTCGGGCTGGTGATGCTCGGCGACATCGCCCGGGTCGAGGGCTCGCTCGACGAGGCACAGGAATGCCTGACCGAGGCGATGCGCCGGCTGGCGGCGATGCCGTTGGCCGTACCGCAGTTCCGCGGGCTGGTGCTGACGGCAATGGCGCACCTCGCGCTCGCCCGCGCCGACATCGCGGGCGCGCGCCGGTGTGTCGGCGAGGCCGCCTCCTGCGGCATCGCCTCACGCGACATGCCGGTCGTCGCGATCGTCACGGTCGGCTGGGTCGCGCTCGCCGCGGCCGAGGGCCGGTTCGCGCTGGCCGCGGAGCTGCTCGGCACCTCCGACTCGCTGCGCGGCTGGCCCGACCGGTCCAACGTCGACGCCCAGCGGCTCGCCGAAGAGTTGCGCGCGGAGCTGGGCGACGAGGCGTACGACTCCTCGTACGCCCGGGGGAACGGCCTGAGTCGGGCCGATGCCCTCGCCTTCGTGGGCACCGACCCGACTCGGTGAGTTTCCGGGCGGGTCAGGCGCGGCGGCGGTACGCGCGTACCGCGAGCGGCGCGAAGACCGCGATGATCGCCACGGTCCAGATCAGCGACTTCGTGACCGGGCCGGCGACCGGGCCGCCGATGACCAGGCCGCGGGCGGCTTCCATCACGTCGGCCACCGGGTTGATCTTGACCCACCACTGTAGCCAGCCGGGCAGCGTCTCCGTCGGCACCATCATGTTGGTGCCGAACGTCAGCGGGAAGAGCATCAGGAACGCGGTGCCCTGCACGGCGCCCGGGCTGCGCATCAGGACGCCGAGCAGCACGCCGATCCAGCTGATGGCGAACGCGAACGCGATGGTCAGCAGGCAGGCCGCGATGGTCGACAGCGGGTCGGTGCCGATCCGGAAGCCGATGGCGTACCCGAAGGAGAAGAGCACCACGATCGAGACCACGAAGCGGACCAGATCGCCCACCACCGAGCCGATCAGCGGCGCGGACCGGGCGATGGGCAGGCTGCGGAACCGGTCGAAAACACCCTTCTCGACGTCGGTGTTGAGGCTCACCCCGGTGGCGATCGAGGCGAACAGCACCGTCTGCACCATGATCGCCGGCAGCAGGAACTGGAGGTACGCGTGCTGCGAGCCGGAGATCGCCCCGCCGAGCAGATAGACGAATATCACCACGAACATGACCGGCTGGAGGGTCACGTCCAGCAGCTGTTCGGGTGTCCGGGCGGTCTTGATCAGGCTCCGGAGGGCGAGCGCGAGACTGTGCCGGGCCAGCCCGAAGGGACGCCGCTGGCCGTGGTCGGCCCGGACGGTACGGGTCTGCTGCTGGGGCGGCTCGGCCGCCCGGGTCATCGTGGTCATGCCGTCAGCTCCTCAAGATCCTTGGCGCCGTTGCCGGTCAGCGTGAAGAACACCTCGTCCAGGCTGGGCAGCCGCAGCGCCAGCTCGACCACCCCGATGCCGGCGTCGTCGAGCCGGCGGACGACCGTGACGAACGTCGCGTCGCTCTCCACCGGCACGGTCAACACGCCCGGCTGGGGCAGCTCCGGGTCGCCTCCCGTGCAGGTACGCAGGATGTCGGCGACCTCGCCGAGCTGGCCGGGGTCGGTGGGCCGGACGACGATCGTCTGGCTGCCGGCGATCCGCTTCAGCTCGTCCGGAGTGCCGTGCGCGATCACCCGGCCGTGATCGATGACCGAGATCTCGTCGGCCAGCGCGTCGGCCTCCTCCAGGTACTGCGTGGTGAGCAGCACGGTCGAGCCGTCGTCGACCAGCGAGCGGACGACGCCCCACATGTCCTCGCGCTTGGCCGGGTCGAGACCGGTCGTCGGCTCGTCCAGGTAGATCACATCGGGCCGGCCGACCAGGCTGGCCGCCAGGTCCAGGCGTCGGCGCATGCCACCCGAGTAGGTCTTGGCCGGCCGCCCGGCCGCCTCGCCCAGGTCGAACCAGGCCAGCAGCTCGGCCGCGCGGGCCTTGGCGTCGCGGCGGGTCAGATCGAGCAGCTGACCGATCAGCACCAGATTCTGCGTGCCGGTCAGGTCCTCGTCGACCGAGGCGTACTGCCCGGTCAACCCGATCAGGCGACGTACCTTCGCGGCGTCGCGGACCACGTCGTACCCGCCGACCGAAGCGCGTCCCTCGTCGGCCCGCAGCAGCGTGGCCAGAATGCGGACCGCGGTGGTCTTGCCGGCGCCGTTCGGTCCCAGCACGCCCAACACGGTCCCCCGTCGTGCGGCGAGGTCGATCCCGGCCAGCGCGGTCGTCTCGCCGAACCGCTTGACCAGGCCCTCCGCCTCGAATGCGTAACTCATGGCACTCACCGTGCCCGGACCCGCTTGCAGGCCGCGCACACGCCGCTGGCAGCGGCCCGCACAGCGCGCTGAGACGCCCTGCGGGCCGGGCGCGCGTGGCGCGGTGCCGCACGGCGGCCGGGCGGCCTCCGCCCGTGCAACGGCTACAGGTCGTCGTCGGCCAGGTCGGCCTCGACCAGCTGCCGTTCCTGGTCGGTCAACGGGCGTTGCGGAGCCTCGGCGGGCGTGCGGAACCGCTTCCGATGCCGCTGCGCGGCCTCGCCGACGAGCGTCGCGAGCTCCCGCCCGGCGTCGGCCCGCTGCTGCGCCTGCGCGCTGTCGCGCCAGGGCCGCCTGGCGTCACCGTGCGGGTCAGTACGGTGATCGGCGGGACAGGGTCATCGTGCGGTCAGCGCGGTGATCGGGTCCTGGGCAGGTCGAGTTCGTCGACGCGGCGGCAGTCGCGCTGGTTGCCGATCGCCTTCGGCCCCAACCGGTCGAGCACCGCCCGCGCCCGCTCCCGCCCCAGGTTCCAGGCGTACCACGGGTCCGGCTCGGCCAGGTCGTCGGCGATCCAGCTGAGCGTGCAGCGGCGTATCGGATCCGGCAGGTCGGCCAGGGCCGGGGTGGCGTCCGCGGAGAGAGCGCGCAGGTACCAGGCGTCGATCCGGCCCGTCTCCTCGTACCGGGCGACGTTGCGCTTGGCCGCGTAGTCCTCCGGGTTGAGCGCCGCCAGGCCCAGCAGCATCACCACCGCGAGCGCCGTGGCCAGCCGCGGGATCCAACCGCCGCGCCAGCGTACGCCGGCGACCAGGATCATCAGGAAGACGGCGCCGAGCAGCAGCTCGAAGGCCATCACGAAGATCCGCTCGCCGGTGAAGCTGTAGACCTGCTGGTACGTGTACATCCGGGACAACGCCGACACCACGATGATCACGGTCAGCGCGCTGAGCAGGCCGAGCAGGGCCCGCAGCAGCACCCGGTCGAGTGGCCGGTCCCGGCGGGCCCACCGGGTCACACCGCCGAGCACCGCCAGCGCCAGCACGGTCACCACGACCAGTTGCCAGAAGCCGCTGCGGGCGTACTCGGCGTAGCTGAGGCCGGTGGTCGCCAGGACGTGGCGCTGCCCGCCGAAGAGCACGGTGAACTGCACGGCGACGAAGCCGCCGAAGAGGGCCACCAGGGCAGCGATCGGCGGAGCCCACTCGACCAGGCCGACGCTGCGGGTGGTCGGCCGGTCGACCGTGGACAGGTCCGGCGGTGCGGCGATCGTGTAGACGGCGGCCACGGCGATCAGGCCGCCGATGGCCGCGAGGAACAGCCACCGGAACACGCCGCTGACACTGATCTCCGGGACGAGCGCGCCGAGCACCTGGCCGAAGGCGGCGTCGGCGGAGGAGAGCAGCGGCCCGAAGACCACCAGCACGACCACGGTGGCGACGACCGAGCCGACGACGCGGCGTGCGGCACCGGGCGCACCGGGCGGCCGGATGTGGGTACGCACCCACGGCAGGCCGCGAATCGCCGCGAGCGGTGCGGCCACCACGCTGAACAGGATCGAGCGGACCCGCCGTCCGCCGACGATCGCCAGCGCCGCGCAGCCCAGCGCCCCCAGCACGCAGAACGTCACCAGCCACCAGGCGTTGCGGAAGCCCAGGACCGCGAGCAGCGCCAGGGCCGCCGCCGCCCAGCCGGCCCGGACCCACCGCTCGGTGCGCGGCAGCGCCGCGGTGTGGGCCCGTACCGCGACGGTGACGCCGGCGGTCAGCACCAGCCAGCCGAGGAACCAGCCGATGCCGGTGCGGCCCATCGGTACGAAGGCGGCCACGCCCAGCGCCCCGGCCAGGACGGCCAGCGGGGTGGCCCGCTCGCCGGCCGATTTCGGTCCGGGCCACGCCCGGTCGAAGAACGACGGCTGCGGCGGCACCCGCTGGAACAGGGCCGGGCTACCGGGCGCCCGGTAGCCCGGCACGCCGGGCGGCGCCACCGGCCACGCCGGCGCGCCCACCCTCGCCGGGTCCGCCGGCCCGACGCCAACCGGCCGCGTCCCCGCCGGTCCTGTGCCCGCTGGTCCTGTACCCGCTGGTCCTGTGCCCGCTGGTCCTGTGCCCGTCGGTCCTGTGCCTGTCGGTCCTGTGCCTGTCGGTCCGGGGTCGACCGGGCCGGTGCCCGTCGCCGTCCCGGTGTCTGCGGGCGCGGCGTCCGCCGCATCGGCGGCTGCTGGCTCTGCATCCGCTGTTGCACCGGCCTTGGTGGGTGCCGGGTCCGACCCGGACGCTGCGGCTACCGGTCCACCGGCGGGTGGCGGCATGGCCGTCGGGCCGGTGGTGGACGTGGTCGGATCGTCGCTGGTGGCCGCGTCCTCCGGCCGCGCCGGCGTGGCCCCTTCAGGGGCCGCTGCGGCGGTTGCCTCGGAAGTGCGCTGCGCCGGCGGCGTCACCCGGGTCGGGCCAGAGACGCTGGTTGGCGGAACGGGCACCGTGATGGCGGCCGGCTGCCCCGCCACCGCAGCGCTCGCCGTCCGGGTATCCGGACCGGCGGTGGCAGTGGGCTCCCCCTCGGCGGCAACCAGTGGGAGGAAGATCGCGTAACCCCGGGTGCCGGGTGGGACGGTCACCGGGATGGCCCAGGCGGGCTGGTCGGCCGGACCGGGCCAGACGATGGACGGCACTCCTTCGGCGGCCGGCATGACCAACAAGTGGGGTGGCATCGCGGCCGGATCCGCCGTGCTGGCACCGGCTGTGACAGGGGCCTCGCCGGGTTCCCCGGTGGTCGGAGAACTCGCGGCGGGTGGCGGTTCGGACACCGCGCCTCCTAGATCGACAAGTTGCCGTCACTCTAGGGCCGGCCGCCCGTTCGCGTGGTCCCCGTCGTAGTCGTCAAGCGCGCCGTTGCCCGTCAAAGTGTTAAAAGGGGGCCCCTGTACTACGCCAGGCGTTAACAGGGGGCCCCTCCTTACATCTGGGGTGTCTGGAAGGTGACAGGACGGGGGGGCCTGCCTCGACGCACTGTTGTAGCAGGTAGAGAGGCTGCGGATGGCGGGCCACATCCGACTCTCCGGCCGGGCGGGGACAATAACTTCCCCGCCGGGCCGCCAGCACCGAGCCCGGCCGCCGCCGTCGCGACCGGTCCCGGCGCCCCGCGCCGGTGGCCCCGCGTACGCCGTCACGGCCGCGTCCCGGTCGACACCGCCCGATCGTCCGGGCCGGTGTCCCCGCGCCCGACAGCGACGTCGCCGCCGCAACCACGCCGGATCCCCGCCGAGGCGCGTCGCCTCGCCCGGCTCCGGCCGCCGCAGACTCCGCCGCACCGGTGGTGCAGATCCGCTGGTCGCGGCGATCGAGCCAGGAAGGAGCCGTCATGGCTGCTCCCACCGCGACCGCCTCCCTCAACGCGACCAGTTACGCCCCCGGTGCCCAGATGCTGCTCACCGTCACCTACAGCGATCCCGACAACAAGGCGCTCACCGTCACTGTCGTGGTCACCGACGCCCAGGGCAACAGCAGCGCGCCGGTCAGGGTCAACGCCGTCATCGACCCGCTCACCATCACCGTCACCGACGACTCGGGTCGCACCTGGACCCGGGTGTCGGACAACGGCGCCGTGGCCGTCTACCGGGCGGTGGCGTGATGCCCCGGGTCACCGTGACCGTGCGCGACACCGGCGGGCAGACCGCCACCGCCGCGGCCGACTACGCGATCACGCCGCCGGTGCTCGGTGGCTACTACCTCTCCGGCGGCGCCGACCCGACGGCCGACATGACCGGCGGCAACTTCCGCTCGCTGACCCAGTACCGCAGCTTCGCCGACGGCTACGTCTTCCCCGGTTACAACCGGCCGTGGCTGACCACGCTGGGCAAGGCCGGAGTGCGGATCAACATGGTTCTGGAGCTGAAGCACTACGGCACGACGAACACCGGGGCGCAGACCTTCGCCGTGGACGGCGTGACGTACACCGTGCCGGCCCCGGCGATGACCATCCAGCAGCGCCCGAGCACGGTGTGGCCGAGGGCGTACGGCTACAGCCAGGTGCTCGCCGGGCAGTGCGACGGGCTGTTCGCCCGGGCGCTGTCGCAGTACCGGACGCTGGGGTTCGGGGTGAACGTCCAGCTCGCCTCCGAGCTGGACACCGACCACGAGTTCGGCACCACCGAGGCCGGCAAGGCGTACACCTGGGCCGAGTCGGACGCTCGGGCGGTGCAGGCGATGACGTACATCGTGAACTGGTTCCGGGCCAAGGCGCTGCCCCAGGGCACCACCTTCTCGGTCGGCCTCGGCGGCTTCGACCGGGCCTGCTTCCAGCGCACCCACCCGGAGGCGCTGATGTCCCGGCTGGACTTCCTCCAGTGGAACGTCTACGCGACCAACGCCAGCCACACCGCGCTGGAGCGGTTCCGGCGGACCAAGGACTGGGCGGTGGCCGACCTCGGACCGGTGGCGCTGTCCCGCCCGGTGCTGATCGCCGAGTGGGGTGTCCGGGTCGCCGAGATTCCCGACCAGTCGGGCTGGATCGCCACCGTGCCGGCCGCGATCGCCCGCCTCAACGCCGAGCGCGGGCCAGTCATCGAGCGGACGAACTACTTCAACTCGGGCTGGGGCACGCTCACCCCGAAGGCGGCCGGGCTGGCCGCGCTGCGGGCCGCGTACGCCCGCCCGCCGTACGCCTGACCACCGTTGGCGAGGCCGAGAATGGCCCCTCCCGAGGGCTCGGGAGGGGCCGTGGGCACGGTCAGCGCCAGGTGTCGGTCAGGATCAGCGAGCCGGTGGCGGTGGCGGTACGGTTCGCGCCCGACTCCCAGACCACCGTCCCGTCGTCGGTGCGCTTGACGTACTTGTAGGAGAAGGCGGTGCCGGCCGGCAGGCTCAGCTCACCGGTCCAGACCGGGTAGCCGGTCGCCGAGAGCCGCAGCCCCCGGGCCGGGTCCCAGCCGCCGAGGGCGGGGAGGTCGCCGACGACGTGGATGTTCTGCCCGTACACGGTGGTGGCGGTGGCCCGGAAGGAAACCGTGGCAGTGCCCGATGGGTTGCCGGCCGGCTGGTTCCAGGTGGCGGCGATGGCCGTGCCGCCGGTGCCCGTGCGGTTCGGGTCGTTCTCCCACTGCACGGCGCCGTTGCCGACCTTGACCAGCTTCCACTCGAAGGTGGTGCCGGTCGGGATGTCCACCGACCCGGTCCAGGTCGGGTAGCTGCCCGAGGTGGTGGAGAGCTTCACCCCGCCCGCCGGGTTCCAGGAGCCGAGCTGCGGGATCGAGCCGACGACGTACACCTCCTGGCCCAGGTCGGTGGAGACGGTGGCGGTGAACCGGGTGGCCCCGGCCGGGTTGGACGGGCTCGGGGTCGGGGTCGGCGTGCCGGTCGGGCCGGCGGTCGGGGTCGCCGTCGGGGTGGGGGTCACGCCGTCGAGGCGGGCCTCGACGTGCAGGGCCACCGCGTGGTCGGGGGCGACGTCGGCGGTGAAGGCGCCGCCGGCGACGGTCACCGGGCCGCCGGGGCAGGCCCCGGTGGACCGGTCGTACGCGCCCCGGCCCACGTTGCAGTAGCGGCCGTCCGGCAGCGAGGTGGCGAAGCTGCGGCTCCAGGTGCTGTTGGTGGCGTTGAGGGCGACGTACCCCCGGTTGCCGCGGGCGAACGCCAGCCGGCCGTTGCCGTCGGTGGTGACCGATCCGATGCCGGTACCGGCAACCGCGTTGCGGAAGCCCGGCATGCCGGCCACCCCCGGGTCGCGGTGCTCGCAGATCCATGCGCCGTCGCCGCAGGCGGTGGCGAGGGTGGTGCCGTTGGAGGTGCTGGGCGGGCCCTGCCCGTGCACCGAGCCGTACGCGTAGCTCGACATCAGCTGGGGCCGGCCGTACGGGTGGGCCATCATGAAGGTGTCGGCCAGGTAGTAGCGGGGGCCGTTCTTGTAGGTCAGCGTCGGGTTGTCCCGCTGGGTGTCGTGGTTGTCCACGAACACGACCGCCTGTTGGCTGGTCAGCCCGCCGTAGTCGGGCAGGTTGCCCAGCTGCGCGATGTTGCCGTCGCGGAACGCCGACGACACGGCCCGCTGGTAGTCGAAGTTGGTCACCCCGCCGTACGGGGCGTAGGCGGTGTACGGGATGGTCCCGTCGCCGTACACCTCATGGAACAGGTCGGGCCGGCCGCCGAAGCCGGGCACGTCACGCAGCCGGCTGATGATGTCGGCCAGGTGCGCCTCCTGCACGTGCTTGGCCGCGTCCACCCGGAACCCGGCGACACCGAGGTCGATCACCGCGTTCATGTACT
The DNA here is from genome assembly GCF_050942455.1 of Micromonospora sp. CA-263727. NCBI lineage: Bacteria > Bacillati > Actinomycetota > Actinomycetes > Micromonosporales > Micromonosporaceae > Micromonospora > Micromonospora sp. CA-263727. Next base: position 5,569,104 of record NZ_CP192031.1, on the reverse strand, counting down.
TGGCGATCTTCCGCCGGACCTCGGGGTCCGCGGTGTTCAGGTCGGCCAGGTCGAGCAGCTCGCAGTCCTGCACCTCCTGTTTGTTGCCCCAGTTGTTGATCCGTCGGTAGCAGGGCGCGAAGTCGGCGTAGCCGTAGCTGTCGCCGGAGCCGTCGTTGAACAGGTTCGGGTAGCTGTACTTGCTGTACACGGTGCCGGCGCTGCCCGGGCCGCTGCCGGCCGAGCCGGTGCCGCTCATGTGGTTCAGCACCATGTCCACGTAGATCTTGACGCCCTGCGCGCGGCAGCGTTCGACCATGTCGACGAACTGGGCCCTGGTGCCGCGCCGGGTCGCGTCCAGCCGGTACGACACCGGCTGGTAGTCCTGCCACCACGGGTAGGTGGCGCCCTCGGCGCTGGGCAGCACCACGTGCTCCTGCGGCGGGGAGACCTGCACCCCGCCCCAGCCGTTCGGGCCGAGCGTGCTCTCGCACTCGGCGGCGATGGAGTCCCACCGCCACTGGAACAGGTGGACGATCGTGTCGCCGTTGGCGCGTGCCTCGGCCGCGTTGGCGGGGACACTGCCGGCGATGGCGGTGAGGGTGGCCGCGGTCAGGGTCGCGGCCAGGGCCGCCGCGGGTAACGCGGCGCGGGGACGGGGGATACGCACGGTGCCCTCCTCGGGGGACGGTCAGGCAGTCGTCGGTGACAGCAAGGATTCCTGCAAGTTATGCAAGAACTTGCGGTAGTGGCGTGACCGTAACAGTGACGTCGATGGTTGGGAACCTCTGTTTCACAACTTGGTTCGTTGTGATTCGACCCTTGCGGAGGTGTGAAAGTGCTGCAAGGATTTTCTTCCGCGCCGACCGCCCCCGGGTGCCGCCGCCGGCTTTCTATGCTCGACGCATGGAACTGCGGATCTTCACCGAGCCCCAGCAGGGTGCCAGCTACGACGACCTGCTCGCCGTGGCCCGTCGCGCCGAGGAGACCGGCTTCGGCGCCTTCTTCCGTTCGGACCACTACCTCATGATGGGATCGGTCAGCGGCGAACCCGGCCCGACCGACGCCTGGACGACCCTGGCCGGGCTGGCCCGGGACACCCGGTCCATCCGGCTCGGCACGCTGATGACCGCCGCCACCTTCCGGCTGCCCGGCCCGCTGGCGATCACCGTCGCCCAGGTCGACCAGATGAGCGGCGGCCGGGTCGAGCTGGGCATCGGCACCGGCTGGTACGACGCCGAGCACAGCGCGTACGGCATCCCGTTCCCGGCGCTGGGGGAGCGGTTCGACCGGCTGGCCGAGCAGCTTGCCGTGATCACCGGCCTGTGGCGGACCCCGTCGGGCGGGACGTTCGACTTTGCCGGAGACCACTACCAGGTCAGCGACTCACCCGCACTGCCCAAGCCGGTGCAGCGACCGCACCCGCCGATCCTGCTCGGCGGGCGGGGCGTGAAGCGCACGCCGCAGCTCGCCGCCCGGTACGCCGACGAGTTCAACCTGCCCTTCGTCTCGGTCGCCGAGACGATCGCCCAGTTCGATCGGGTCCGCGCCGCCTGCGCCGGGATCGACCGGGACCCGGCCGAACTGACCTGGTCCAACGCGCTGGTGCTGTGCTGCGGGCGGGACGACGCCGAGGTGACCCGCCGGGCCGCCGCGATCGGCCGCGCCCCGGACGAACTGCGCGAGAACGGGCTGGCCGGCACGCCGGCCGAGGTCGTCGACAAGATCGGCCGGTACGCGGAGACCGGCAGCCAGCGGATCTACCTCCAGGTGCTCGACCTGAGCGACCTGGATCACCTGGACCTGGTCGCCACCGAGGTGATGCGGCAGCTGTGAACCACCGTCACATCGGTGACCACCTGCACCGAGCCGTCCAGGTACCGGCCGACGATCGGCCGCGCGTCGGCGTCGGTGCGCGGCGGCGGGCCGGGGACCGGGGGCGGACCGGGCACGGGTGGCGTCGGGACCGGTTCGGGAGTGGGCACCGGCTGCGGATCCGGCTGGGACCAAAGGTACGCCTCGGCCGGGCCGCTGGCCGGCTCCACGCCGCTGCCGGTCGGGTCGATCTCCTCCTCGGAGGGGTACACGTCGCCGCGAGGGGCGGGATCACGGTAGCTGCTCATCGGCGTAGGGTTCCCCGTCGGAGCCGGCGGTAACCGTCGGCGCGGAGAGGGGGTCGCAGTGCCGACGCACCGTAACTGGGCGGGCAACGTCCGGTACGCCGCCCGGGCGTACCACCGGCCGTCGTCAGTGGACGAACTGCGTGAGCTGGTCGCCGGCAGCGACCGGATCCGGGCGGTGGGCAGCGGACACTCCTTCAACCGGCTCGGCGACACCACCGGGGACCTGGTCGACCTGGCCGGACTGCCGGCCACGGTGCGCCTCGACGAGCAGCGGCGGGTGGTCGACGTACCCGCCGCGATGCGCTACGGGGACCTGGCGACCTGGCTGCACGAGCGAGGGTACGCCCTGGCCAACCTCGCCTCGCTGCCGCACATCTCGGTGGCCGGCGCGGTCGCCACCGGCACCCACGGCTCCGGCAACGCGGTCGGCAACCTGGCCACCGCGGTGGCCGGCCTGGAACTGGTCACCGCCGCGGGCGAGCTGCTCACCGTGGACCGGGACGACGACGGCTTCGCCGGGATGGTCGTCTCCTTCGGCGCGCTGGGCATCGTCACCCGGCTCACCCTCGACGTGGTGCCCACCTTCGATATCCGCCAGTACGTCCAGCTCGACCTGCCCCGCGCCGCGCTGGAGGCGGCGTTCGCCTCGGCGTACAGCGTCAGTGTCTTCACCGACTGGCGCTCCACCCGCGGCACCCAGGTCTGGCGCAAGCAGCTGGCGGAGCAGGCCGCGCCCCCGGCCGGCTGGCTCGGTACGACGCCGGCCGACCGGCCGTGGCATCCGGTGCCCGGCATGCCGACGGTCAACTGCACCGAGCAGCTCGGGGCGGCCGGCCCCTGGCACGAGCGGCTGCCGCACTTCCGGCTCGGCTTCACCCCGAGCAGCGGCGACGAGTTGCAGTCGGAGTACCACCTGCCCCGGGCCGTGGCCGCCGACGCGCTGGCCGCGCTGGACGAGGTGGCGCACCTGATGGCGCCGGTGGCGCAGACCAGCGAACTCCGCACGATCGCCGCCGACGAGCTGTGGCTCAGCCCGCAGTACGGCCGGGACACCCTCGCCCTCCACTTCACCTGGGTCGCCGACGCCTCGGCGGTGCTGCCGGTGGTCGCCGAGGTGGAACGCGCCCTCGCCCCGTTCGCCCCCCGCCCGCACTGGGGCAAGGTCTTCGGCCTCACCCGCGACGCGATCGTCGCCACATACCCCCGCTGGCCCAGCTTCGAGGCCCTCCTGCACCGCCTCGACCCCAAGGGCAAGTTCCGCACCGACGAGCTGGACCGCCTCTTTCCCCGCTGACCCGCGCCCTAGCGGTTGGCGGTGGGTTCGTTGCGCAGGTGGCCGCGTTGGACGGCGCGGCTGATGTCGCTGGGGGAGACGATGCCGACCAGGTGGCCGTCGGTCACCACCAACGCCCGGCCGTCGGCGCACTCGCTGAGCCGGGGGAGCAGGTCGGTCAGCTGCTCGTCGGGGGAGGCGAGGACCAGGTCGTCGGCCCGGCAGGCCACCGCTTCCAGTGTGGTGCTGCCCCGCTCGCCGACGGGCACGCCGCGCACCCGGTCGAGGGTGACCAGGCCGACCGGCCGGCCGTCCTCGGTCAGCGGCAGCGCCGTGTGCCGGTACGCGAACAGGTAGTTGTCGACGAAGTCGGCCACGGTCATCTCGCTCGACGCGGTCTGCGGCTGGGGCGTCATCACGTCGGCGACCCGGATCCCGCGCAACGCGCTGCCCATCCGGGCCTGCCGTTCCTCCATGGCGGCGGCGCCGATCAGGAACCAACCGATCAGCGCCAGCCAGAGCCCGCCGATGCCGGCACCGGTCAGGAACCGCCACAGCCCCAGCCCGATCAGCAGCACGCCGAGCACCCAGCCGGCGCGGGCCGCCACCACCGACGCCCGGGTCCGGTCCCCGGTGGCCTTCCACACCGCCGCACGCAGCAGCCGCCCGCCGTCCAGCGGCGCCGCCGGCAGGATGTTGAAGACCGCCAGCAGCAGGTTGATGCCGCCGAGCCAGGCCATCGCGCCCAGCAGCAGCCCGTGCACCCCGGCGAGGCCGAGCAGCATCGCGATCGCCCCGAAGAAGGCGCCGATGACGAGGCTGACCAGCGGCCCGATGCCGGCGATGCGCAGCTCGGCACCGGGGCTGCGGGCCTCGCCGCGCAACTCCGCGACCCCGCCGAAGAGCCAGAGCGTGATCCCGCCGACCCCGAGCCCGTTGCGTTTGGCCACCACCGCGTGGGACACCTCGTGGGCGAGCAGACCCAGGAAGAAGACCACCGCCGCCGCGAGGCCCGCCAGCAGGTACGCCGCTCCCGGCCGGCCGGGGTACGACCGGGGGAAGAGGTTGGCCGACAGCCCCCACCAGATCAGCGCGAAGATGACCAGGACACTCCAGTTGACTCCGACAGGTACGCCCACGATCCGACCGAGCCGGAAACTCGCCCTCATAACTCGGTGATACCCCCGAGAAGTGATCCCATACCAAGGACGAACGTCACCGATCGGCCCGCGGCGGGTGGGCGATCAGTCGGCGATGCCGGCCGGAACGACCCAGGTGGTGGGTTGGCCGGTGATGGCGGTGATCATGTCGTAGTCGCCGTCGTAGTGCAGCACCGCGGCACCGTGCCGCTCGGCGGTCGCGCTGATCAGCAGATCGGCCATGGAAAGGGCGCGGTGATTGCCCTTGTGTAGCGCCTGGAGTTGAACCTCGACCGCACGGTCCCAGACCTCGTCGGGCATGGGAAGCCAGTGGAAGCCGCCGAGTAGCCAGCGAGCACGCTGGGCGTCCTTGACCGTCCGGGCGCTCTGGATCACCTCGATCTCGATCGCGCCGCACACCGCCAGCAGTGCGCGTTCGGACAGTTCGTCGAGGACGGGCGCGACGGCCGGTTTGGGCCAGCGGGCGTGAGCGGATTTGTCGAGCAGGTACAGCTCTTGACTCACGCCGCGTCCGGCTTCACGTCGGTGTGGCCGGTGAGGTCCGGCAGGCCGCCGCTCTTGAGCCAGTCGGCGAACTCGCGCCGCTTCTCCCGGTCGACGGCGGCCTTCAACGCCGCGTTGACCGTCGCCTTCTTCGTAGTCGTGCCGAAGATCTTGGCGGCCTCGGCGAGCAGTTTGTCATCGACGTCGAGGATCGTCCTGGACATTGATCGGTCCCCCAGTTCGGCGCGGCGCTGCCGCAATGATATCAAGTTCTGCTGTTCTTGATATCTCGCCTTGGGTGGACCGGGGATGCGGGCAGCGACAAGTGGCTCGCGTGCGGAATGTCACCATGTCGACAGCTGTTCGGGGCCGGCGTCGCGTCGGATGTCGGCGATAGTGCCAACGTGGCCACGTCGACCGATGACAGTGATGACCCGTACCTCTGGTTGGAGGACCTGGACGGCGCGACGGCCCTCGGATGGGTGCGGGAGCGCAACGCGGAGACCGTCGCGGCGCTGACCGGGACGGCGGCGTTCGCCGCCCGGCAGGCCGAGATCCGGCAGGTGCTCGACGCCGACGACCGCATTCCCTACCCCGGTTGGCGCGGGGACCACTTCTACTACGACTTCTGGCGGGACGCGGCACATCCGCGCGGGCTGTGGCGGCGCACGACACTCGACCAGTACCGCCGGCCCGAGCCGGAGTGGGACGTGCTGCTCGACCTCGACGCGCTGGCCGAGCGGGAAGGCGAGAACTGGGTCTGGGGCGGCGTGACGGCGCTGCCGCCCGCCCAGCAACTCTGCCTGGTCAGCCTTTCTCGGGGCGGCGCGGACGCGGTGGTGGTGCGCGAGTACGACCTTGGTGACCGGGCCTTCGTCGAGGACGGTTTCACCATCACCGAAGCCAAGACCGACGTCTGCTGGATCGACGCGGATCACATCTACGTCGGCACGGACCTGGGGCCGGGATCGTTGACCGACTCCGGGTATCCACGGGTGGTGCGGAGGTGGCGACGGGGCACCCCGCTGACCGAGGCCGAGGTCGTCTACGAGGCGTCCAGCGAGGACGTCGCCGCCTACGGCTGGCACGACCCGACACCCGGCTTCGAGCGCGACTTCGTCGGACGCGGCCTGGATTTCTACCGGTCGGAGGACTTCCTGCTGACCGGGGCGGGCGAGCGGGTCCGGATCCCGGTGCCCGAGGACGCCTGGTGGGGCGTACATCGAGAGTGGCTGGTGATCCGGCCGCGCACGCCGTGGACGGTGGGCGAGCTGACCTGTCCGGCGGGGGCCCTGCTGGCGACCCGGTTCGACGCCTTCGTGGCCGGGAGCCGGGACCTGACGGTGCTGTTCCGGCCCGACGCCCGCACCTCGCTCAGCGGTTACGCCTGGACCCGCAACCACCTCATCCTGACCACCCTCACCGACGTACGCAGCAAACTGGAGGTGCTCACGCCCGGCGAGCGCGAGTGGCGGCGGGAGCCGCTGCCGGGGGTGCCGGCGGACGAGGAGGGCTGCCTCGTCGAGACGGACCCGGAGATCGGCGACGCCTACCTGGTCGCCTCGGAGGGGTTTCTCCAGCCGGCCACGCTGCGGCTCGGGCAGATCGGCGGCCCGGTCGAAACCCTCAAGCGGGCACCGGCGTTCTTCGACACCGACGGCCTCGCGGTACGCCAGTTCTTCGCCACCTCCGCCGACGGCGCCCGGGTGCCGTACTTCGTGGTCGGGGATCCCGCCGCGCCCGCCGGGCCGACGCTGCTGTCCGGGTACGGCGGCTTCGAGATATCCCTGACCCCCGGCTACGGCGGCATCACCGGCCGGGGCTGGCTGGCCCGGGGCGGCACCTACGTCGTGGCGAACATCCGGGGCGGCGGGGAGTACGGCCCGCAGTGGCACCGGGCCGCGCTGCGGGAGAACCGACCCCGGGCGTTCGAGGACTTCGCGGCGGTGGCGACCGACCTGGCGACCCGGGGCATCACCACGCCGGAACAGCTGGGCATCGAGGGCGGCAGCAACGGCGGCCTGCTGATGGGGGTGATGCTGACCCGCTACCCGACCCTGGTCGGCGCAGTCGTCGCGCACGTCCCGCTGCTCGACATGCGGCGCTACCACCGGCTGCTGGCCGGCGCGTCGTGGATGGCCGAGTACGGCGACCCGGACGTGCCGGAGGACTGGGCCTTCCTGCGGGAGTACTCGCCTTACCACAACGTCCATCGTGCGGCGGCGTACCCGCCGGTCCTCTTCATCACCTCCACCCGCGACGACCGGGTGCATCCCGGGCACGCCCGCAAGATGACCGCCCGGCTGCGCGAGTACGGCCACGACGTGACCTACTACGAGAACGTCGAGGGTGGGCACGGCGCGGCGGCCAACAACGAGCAGCGGGCCTTCATCGAGGCGCTGGAGCTGGAGTTCCTCTGGCAGAGGCTGGCGCCGTCGCGAGCCGTCGCACCGCGCCAGCCGACCGATGAAAGGCGTGCCGGAGCTGCCGTAGCGGAGTGATGCTCGGTTCAGCCGTGGCCAGCGTCCGGCTGCTGGGGCTGCGGGCCTGGGCCGGCGAGGCTGTGCACCGCTTCGCGCAGCGGGTGCAGGAACGGTGCCTGCTGCCACTGGCCCGGTCCGTACCGGGCGTAGGCGAACATGACGGCGTGGCACCAGACGGACGGGCCGGTGAGCCGCAGTGGTTCCACGTCGGCGAAGGACAGGACGGCGTTCGGGCCGTTGATGGAGTACTCCACGGCCGCGCCGTGGTCGAAGGCCAGCCACCGCCCGCCCAGAGAGCACCACGTGGTGGTCGCCGTCAGGACGACCCGCGCGTACGCGAACTCCCGCCACTGCGGCTGCGCCAGGCTCGCGGCGCGGGACCGGGCGGCGCTGTTGCCGATGAGATTGCCGATCATCGCACCAGCGACGATCGCCGGTGAACCGAAGGCGACGGTGCGGCTCTGCCCATAGGTGACCGTCGTGCCGTAGTAGCGGGAGTAGGTGAACGGGGCGTCCAGATAGACTACTCCCGGCCCGATGAAGCCGGGCGCGACCACCGAAGGCGGTGGCTCGCCTCTGGCGAGTCGCTGGTACAGGTGGATCGCCTCGATCCAGCCGTGTTGCAGGGCCACCGCAGACGGGGGCGGCCGGTACACGGGTGGTCGGCGGGCGGGTAGCAGCCGGCCCAGCCCGTAGGCGAGCGCGTAGGCAAGCAGCCCCCACGGCGCGGTGAGCCCGACCACGACGACGCACACCCACCGGCCGTACGCGAAGCGCCGCCGCCCGCGGCCGTCGACCACTCCGAGGACGAAACCGACGACGATGGTCGCCGCGAAGACGGCAACAAAGGCAAGTGAGAGGGTGTCGCCGAGCACCATGGCCGAGTAACACGGCCCATAGACGCCGTCGATCAGGTCGGCCGAAGTCGGTCCGTGCTCTGCGAGACACCCTTCGTACCGCTCGTTCAGGCGGAAAGCCAGCAGTCCCAACGCGAGCAGAGCGGGCGTGACCACCGCCGCGACCACCCAGCGCCGCCCGCCCCGGGGCCGCGACCGGCGTGGCGCGTTGCCGGGAATCAATCCACCCATTCGATTGCCCCCTCAATCGCCTGCGTTGCGCACTATGCCGCTGCCCGACCCCGGCCGTCAACGGTCATCGTCACTGCACTTCCGCAGCCGCCCTGAGCGGGAACGGAGAGCCTGTTACAGCCCCATCCGGATCGACTCGATCTGGCTCCACAACAGCACTCCCGCCGTACCCGCGGCGGCGGAGGCGGTTCCTTCTCCTGGTCCGAGCTGCCCGGTCCGCGCCATCCTGCTGCCGGTCGGAGAAGGCGTCAACGCCGCCACGCGCCGCGACGTCCTGTCGATCAAGGAGTTGTGGTGCCCAACAAAGGTGGACACTCCCGCAGATTTGGGTCGCCACAACTCCGTGATCGACGAGAGTTGGTGGATGTCGCCTCGATCGGCGTTACTGCCCGGGGCGGTTCCCGGGCTCCGCCTGCTTCACGGCCCCGACGAAGGCGATCCACGCCGCCGGGCCGAAGGCGAGGACCGGACCGTACGGATCCTTGCTGTCGCGCAGCCCCACGATGCCGGGCAGATTGTCGGCGACCTCGACGCAGTCGCCGCCATTGTTGCTGCGGCTGGACTTGCGCCAGACGGCACTGGTCAGGTCAGGCACGGGAGTGCTCCTCTGCGACTTGGTGGATCAGACTCTTTGACTGAGATTGGTTGAGGGCGCGACCCGTCATGTCGGCCCAGATCGTGTTGTAGGCGGCCGTTTCGTGTGGCTTGTCGAGATAGATCGCGCCGGTCGCGGCCTCCAGGTACGCCACCGGCGGCTCCACCTCCTTGCCGTTGCTGTCTTCGGGGAACTCCATGATTGAAAAGGCTCCGGACATCGCTCCGGCGTGTAGCCCCGCAGAAAAGGTCAGCACCTGCACGGTTACGTTCGGTAACTCTGCTGCCTTCAGGATCTGGTGGAGCTGTTCGATCATGACCGTGGCGCTACCGACTGGGCGCCGCAACACCGCTTCGTTGAGTATCACGCTAAGTTGCGGTGCGGCGAACCGGGTCAGCAGGGTTTGCCGTTCGATCCGAAGTTGGATGGCCTGCTCTTGCTCCTCGCTGTTCTCGACATCGATGGCACCGCCGGGAACCTGGAAGATCTGTGTGGCGTAGGCGCGCGTCTGAAGTAGCCCCGGAACCAACTCGGGCTGGTACTTGCGGATCTTCGCAGCGGCAGCCTCAAGTCCGATGTAGAGCTGGAACCAGCGGGGTATGCCGGAGCCGATGTAGTCGTGCCACCAGTTCTTGTTTTCCCGGGTGGCGGCGGTCATCGCCAGCAGCAACTCCGCGTCCTCGGCCGACGCGCCGTAGAGGTTCAGCATCTCCTTGACATCAGCGGCGCGGAAGCGGACGTTCTCAGCGCCGTTCTCGATGCGATGCAGGGTCGCCCGGGCCCGATCCAGGTCCTCGGCTGCCTGCTCCATGGTCAGGCCGGCTGCCTTGCGCAGGGCTTCGAGCTTGCGGCCGATCTGGCGTCGCAGCATCGTCGTTCCGGTTACCGCCTGTGACACTCCGTGCCTCCGCTGTCGTGGCCATTGTCGACGTGTCTCTGTGTGATTAAACAGCCACTTTGTATCAGAAACAATAGACATCTTACTGGGCGTGTTCGAGTCGAAGTCGTAGCCGATCAAGCGTCGTTTGTTAGACGTTGCTTTTCTTTCCCGCCGATGCTTCACTCTCTCCACGGCCACTGTGGAACCGCTGCTCAGCGGCCATGTCTGCCCTGCTGACGTACTGCCGAATGAGGCTGCGGTGGCAGGTGCCGGGCGGGTCCGTCGGTGCGCGGCGGACCGATGGACCCGCCCTCCACATCGCCTACGCCAACGAGAGCGAGGTCCGTCATGCGCATCCCATTCCGGCGGCGCACCGCCCGACACGACCCCGGGCACACCGGGCGGCCCGACATCGGCCACACCGGGCGGCACGGCAGCCAGCGCGGCGAGCGCCACCACACCGGCACCTGCTATCGGGCGGCGAGCTACCGGCCGTTGCGGCCGTGGCAGGTGCGGGATCGGCGGTTCCGGCTGGGCCGGCGGGGCTACGACCCGGTAGAGGTCGTCAAGTTCCTTGACCGGGTGGCCGGCGACCTGGAGGCCGCGTACCGGCAGGTGGCCGCGGCCGACCGGGAGGCGGCCCGGGTCAGGGAGGCGCTGCGGCGGTGGCAGTCCGAGCAGGCCGAGGCGCGGCAGGCCAGCCTGAGCCAGGGCCCGGTGGACCAGCGGCCGACGAGCCAGGGGCACCATCGGTGACCGGGCGGTACGTCGTGCACCTGCCGGTGGTCGCCCCCGACCTGCTCGACGCGCAGCGGCTGGCCCGGGTGGTGGCCCACTGGGCGCTGGTGCTGCCGCAGGCCGACCCGGGGGAGACCACCGTGTCGGCCGAGGACGAGCAGGGCGTACGCCATCGGGTCTTCTGTGACCTGCGGCTGCCGGGCGGCGGGCGGTGCCTGCTGCGGGCCGACCACGACGGCGGCTGTGCCCGACGGCTGGTGAATCGGCGATGAGGGCTCAGGCCGCGACGCTCGACGGCGCGGTCTTGGCCCGGCGGCCGTGATCGGGCGCGCCGGGTTGGTCCGGTCCGGGCCGGTCCGGGTGCGGTGCCGACGGGTACGCCGGACACCGGTCGGCGGACGCCGGCAACGCCTCGCCACGGTCGAGCAGCGACCGGACCAGTTCGCTGGCGTCCTGGTGGTGCCGCACCGACCGGCGGCCCTGGCGGCCAGCCTCGCACTGCGTGACGATGGCGGCGGCGAGTTCCGCGTCGGTCTTCGGCCACGGCACCAGCCCGGCGTGGGCGAGCACCTCCGCGTTGGCGCGGCCGTGTGCGGGGATCGGCCGGAACGTCACCGCCGGCAGGCCGGCGGTGAGCGCCTCGGTCAGCGACAGGCCGCCCGCGTTGTGCACCAGCACGTCCGCCGCGGCCATCAGGCCGGCCACGTCGGAGCGCCAGCCCAGCGCCACGACCCGGTCCCGGCCGGAGAGCCGGTGGCGGAGCCGCTCGTTGCGTCCGCAGAGGACCAGCACGTCGGCGACCCCGGACGCCACGATCGCGTCGACGGTGGGAATGACCTCGCCCATGCCCTCGGAGCCGGCCACCAGCAGCGCCACCCGTCCCTGCACCGGCAGGCCCACCGACCGGCGGATCGCGACCCGTTGCGCCGCGGTGTGTTCCTGCTCGAACGCGGGGGACACCAGGCCGCCGACGGCGCGCATCGGTACGCCGAACTCGCGCGTACCCATCGTGGCGGTCGCCTCGGTCACCGTCAGGTGGTGGTCGACGTCGGGATGCACCCACAGGCGGTGTACGGCCGGGTCGGTGAGGTACGTGACGACCGTGGCCGTCAGTCGTCCGGCACCGCGTAGCTGGCCCAGTGACTGGCTGGCCAGGGGGTAGGTGGACACCACGACCCGGTGGTCCGTGGCCCAGCGGCGCAGCTGCCGCTGGGCGAGGCGGCACATCCCGTCGACGGCGCGATGCACCCAGTTGCCGCGTTCGATGCCCTGGAACACCCACTCGAACAGGTACGGCGCGTGCCGGACGCTGCCGGTGTAGCCGTCGCGCAGGAGGAACCGGCAGGACCGGGGAACGGCGTCGAGGAAGTCGCGTACCTCCACCTGAAGGCCGGTCCGCGCCAGCCGGGCGCGTAGCTCGGCCGCGGCGCCGTCGTGGCCGGCGCCGACCCCGCCCGTGACGATCAGCACGTCGCCGGGGGCGGTCCGGTCGTGGGCGGTGTGGCGGGACACCGGGGCTCCTTCCGCCGTACGGGTGGCGCGGTTCCGGTGGTCCTGCCGGGGGTACGTCCAGCCGGGGACCAAGGTCTCAGGACGGTAGGCCGCGGTTGCTTACCCCCGGCTTACGTCCGGATGGTCGCCGGACCAATTTCGAGCGTCCGGGACGGGTTTCGAGCGTCCGGGACGGGGCTCGGGCCTACGGCGCGGGTCAGCGGGACGGGTCAGGCCGTCGCGGGTGGGTCGGGCAGCTCGTCAACGACCACGACCGGGGTTCCCTCGCGCAGCTCCGCCAGCAGCAGCCGCTGGCCGCTCGGGGTCAACCGGATGCAGCCGTTCGTGGTCTTCTTGCCCAACTCGCCGTCGTGGTACCAGGTGTGGATGCCGATGTGCGCGCCACGCAGACCGGTCGGCACGGAGTCGGGATCGTCGGGCACCGAGCCGAGGGCGAAGATGTCCACCCCGCCGTAGACGCTCTGCGGCGGCGGGGTGCGGCCCAGGACGAAGGTCCGGCCGAGCGGGGTCTCCTGGCCGCGCTGACCCAGGCTGACCTGCCAGGTGCGCTTGGCGACGCCGTCGCGGTACCAGGTGAGCCGGTACGGGACGCGTTCCACCACAATCTGGTCGCGGAGCGTGACGGTGCTGAAGCCGCCGGGTGGCAGCCAGGCCAGCTTGCGGTTGGCCGAGGGGAGCAGCACCGCCGTCCAGCCGGTCTCGCGGTGCGCGATCGGCACGGTCAGCTCCACTCCGCTGATGGTCGGCATCAGGAAGGCCAGCGGCCGACCGCCGGGCGCGTCGTAGGCGGCGAGTCGGCGGTTCGGGTGCAGCCCCTGGGTCAGCGGGGTGGTGTCCAGGCTCTCCGGGTCGTCGGGAAAACCGGCCGGCGCCGGGTCGTAGTCGATCTCCGGCAGCCCCTCCGGCGCTGGCGCGGCGGAGGGAACGGCCTCGGCGACCGGCGGCAGCGCGGCCGTCGGCCCGACCGCAGCCGGTGTCGGGCCCTCGGTCGCCCGCCCAACCGGTGCCGGCCCCGCCGTGGGCGTCAACGCCCACCCGACGTACCCGGCCCCACCCACCAGCGCCACCACGGTGAGCCCGGCAAGCCAGCGCAGCCGCCCCACAGTCCTCACATTTCGCCCAAATACCACACCTTACTCTAACCACCTCAGCCCCACCCCCACCCCAAACCCGCCGCTACCCCGCCCCGGATCGTGATCCGGGGCGGGGCGGCGGATGGGGTGGTCAGGGGAGGCGGGCGGAGATGTGCAGGGCTATGGCGTCGTGGGCGGGGACGTTGGCGGCGAACCAGCCGGTGGAGTCGACGGTGATGACCGGGCCGGTGCAGGTGCCATTGGTGAAGGTGCCGTGGATGACGTCGCAGTAGCGGCCGGCGGGGAGGCCGGTGAAGTACGAGCGGCCGTTGATCGCGAAGTCCTCGTCGTTGATGGTGAGGTAGCCCCGGCCGGTACGGCTGAACGCGATGTGCTGGTAGCCGTTGTCGTACCAGTTGCTGACCCCGGCGCCCTCGGTGGCGTTGCGGAAGCCCACCATGTTCGCGATCACCGGCCAGCGGTGCTCACACTCCCAGCCCGAGTAACACACCGTGTTGAGGGTCTTGTTGTTGCCGTCCGAGGGCGGGCCGGCATCGCGGTTGCTGTAGGTGTAGCTCGACATCACCGTCGGCGAGCCGTACGGCCAGGCCAGCATGAAGGCGTTGGCCAGCGCGTAGATGCCCCGGTTGCGGTAGGTGAGCACGCCGGCGTCGTCGCGCTGGGTGTCGTGGTTGTCGACGAAGACCGAGGAGCGGGCGCTGGGCAGGTGGCCCCAACCCTCACCGAAGTTGCGCAGGTAGGCCAGCCGCTCGGAGCGGAAGACCCGGGCCAGGTCCTTGCCGTAGCGGAACTCGTGCACGTCGCCGTTGCCGGTGTACTCCTCGGGCCGGATCGGCTCGCCGGCACCGTAGATGACCTCCTGCACGATGTACGCCGACCGGTTCAGCCGACCGAGGATGGCCGCGATGTCCGCCGCCGGCATGTGCTTGCTGGCGTCCAGCCGGAAGCCGTCCACGCCGAGCGACAGCAGGTCGTTGAGGTACGCGGCGAGCCGGGAGCGGACGTAGTCCGACTCCGTCTTCAGGTCGGCGAGGTTGACCAGCTCGCAGTTCTGCACCTCGTACCGGTCGTTGTAGTTGACGATGTCGTCGTTGCCGTTGCGACCGCAGTAGTGGAAGTCCTGCGCCTGGTAGATGCCGGGGTAGACGTAGTGCTGGTACGACGAGCCGGCCCAGCCGGTGCCGCCGTTCGCCTGGCCCGACATGTGGTTGACGACGGCGTCGACGATCACCTTGACGCCGGCCGCCTGGCAGGTGCTGACCATGGAGCGGAACTGCTCGCGGTTGCCCTTGCGGGACTCGATCCGGTAGCTGACCGGCTGGTACGCGACCCACCACTGGTTGCCGCGTACGTGCTCCTGCGGTGGTGAGACCTGGACGTAGCCGTAGCCCTTCGGGCCGAGCGTGCTGGTGCACTCGGCCGCCACCGAGGGCCAGTTCCACTCGAAGAGGTTGGCGATGACCTTCTTGCTGCCGGCCGGGGCGGCGGCGGCCGGGGGCGCCGTCACGGCGGTGGGGGTGAGGAGGCTGGCGATCGCGCCGAGGGCGACGATCGCCGTGCGGAGTCGACGTCGATGCATCGGGTGCTCCTGGGGTGCCGGGGGGACGGGGTGGTGAGGGCTGGTTGCCCGGATCTTGCAACCCGGGCTGAAAGTTTCGGAAAGGTTACAAGTCGATTTCATCGCCTGTCAATGCATGGACATCGGTGACTGCCCCTCCGCCGGCGGGCATCGCCTACACGCGCCGCGCGACGGGACGGTTCGACAACTCGCCGATATTTTTTTCGCTGACGCTGATCCGACCGAGCGCCAGTTGCGTACTGGTGTGGGGAACAGGGTCGGCCGGTGGTACGCCGCCGCGAGACGATCGAGGAGCACATGGCCCGGGCAACGCAGAACGAGAAGGCGCCTGCCGTCCGTACCAGCAGCAGCAGTCGGGGGATCCGGTTACGGTCCCGTGGCCAGATCCTGGCGCTCACCGCGTCCGGGATCGCCGCGCTGTGGGCGATCATGATGCTCACCACCGGCGGCCAGAAGATGTACGCGATGGGCTTCTTCTTCACCGAGTTCTTCGCCGGTGTGATCGCCCTCGTCTCGCTGAGTCTGACGGTGATGATGGGGCTGCTCGCCACCGACCGGCTGGTGCTGATGATCCGGCACCGGGTGCTGTTGCAGTCCGCGCACCGGGCCACCGGCATCCTCGGCGTCGCCGGCCTGGTCTTCCACGTGATCACGAAGATCGCCAGCGGTCGGGCCGGGGTGACCGACGTGGCCGTGCCCTTCGTCGGCGGCCGGGGCCTCTACGTCGGGCTCGGCACCATCGCCGCGCTGCTCATGGTGGGTGTGCTCTGGACCGGCATCATCCGGGCCCGGTTCGCCGACGTCGGCCCGAAGTGGCTGTGGCGGGCCCTGCACTCCATGGCATACGTGTCCTGGCCCTTCGGCATCTTCCACGGTCTCGGCGCCGGTCGCCCGGCGGCCACCTGGGTCAGCCTCAGCTACTGGCTCTGCGTGGTGCTGGTCGTGGTGGCGCTGCTGGTGCGCCTCTCGGTCACCCTTCAGCGGCGCAGCCGCGAGCAGCACCAGGCCGCCGCCCTCAACGAGGCGATGACCGGCAGCAAGGGCACCGAGGAGACCCGGGGCAAGATGCTGCTCGGCACCCTGACCGGGCGGCGGGCCGAGGCCGACGACGGCCGCGAGAAGCGGAGCCGGCGCGACGCCACCTGGGCGAACACCACCTCCGGCACCTGGGCCAGCCCCACCATCCGGCGCAACGACCCGGAGCGGTTCACCGTGCCGGTGGTCCCCGAGCCGGGCAGCCTGGGCGAGCCGGTCCGGTCCGGCCGGGACCGCCGCGACGAGGAGCTGGAGCCGGTCGTCCGGCGCGCGTCGCGCCGCGACGAGGAGGAGCTGGAGCGGGCCGTGCGCCGGGAGACCGAGCTGCTTGAGCCGGTCGCCCGCCGCCGCGACGAGGAGCCGGTCGGGCGGCGGACCTCCCGCCGGGACGACGAGCTGGAGTCGACCAGCCGGCGTAGCTACCGCCGGGAGGAGGAGGACGTGGAGCCCGCGGGGCGCCGGGGCCGCCGCGACGAGGAACCGACCCGGCGGCGAGCCTCCCGCCGGGAGGAGGAGCGCGAGACGGCGGGCCGTCGCTCGGCCCGCCGCCGCGAGGAGGAACTGCTGGACTCGGAGCGGGAGTCGGGCGGCCGGCGTCGCCGCGACGACGAAGAGGCCGGCCGGTCCCGCCGATCCCGGGTGGACGCCGACACCGGCAGCCGCTACTCGTCCCCGCCCCGGCGGACCAGGGAGGAGCCGGAGGAGCCCTGGGACAGCCCGCGCCGCTGGGAGTCGAACGCGCCGATCTCCGCCGGTCCGATCTCCGGCGCGCCGATCTCCGGTTCGCCGATCTCGGCCGCGCCGCGCAGCGGCGGCGGGCGACACAGCGCCGAGGACGACATGCCCGAGGCCGAGACCGACTACTGGCGGCCCCCGGCCCGGTACGCCCCGGAGGACGCGGACGACGACGACACCCCGACCCTGGTCGACCTCGCCTCCCGGCGGGCCCGCAAGGCCTCCGGTGACAGCCGGCGTCGCCGCAAGGCCGACCCGGACACGGTCGACGGGGCCTACTGGGCCGGACTGCGCGGTGAGGCCAAGTGACCGCGCGTACCACGGTTCCCCCGGTGGCCTGCATCGGCGAGCCCCGGCTCACCGCCGGGTTCGCCGAGTTCGGCCGGCTCGACCTGCGTGCCCACGAGATGGTGCACGGCCCGATCAGCCCGATGGAACCGTCCAACCTGCTGCGTCTCGCCGAGGGCATCCAGCTCAAGGGCAAGGGGGGTGCCGGCTTCCCGTTCGCCCGGAAGCTGCGGGCGGTGCTGGAGTCCTGTGAACGCCAGGACCTGCCGCCGGTGGTGGTGGTCAACGCCACCGAGGGTGAGCCGGCGAGCTGGAAGGACAAGGTCATCCTGACCCGGGCGCCGCACCTGATCCTGGACGGGGCCGCGCTGGCCGCGTTCGCGCTGGACGCCGAGGAGATCGTGCTCTGCGTGGCCGACGACCTGGTCGGCCGGGACTCCCTGATGGAGGCGCTGGACGAGCGGCGGATGCCGGTGCCGACCAGCGTGGTCACGGTGCCGCACCGGTTCATCAGCGGTGAGGGCGGCGCGCTGGTCAACGGCATCAACGGGCTGCCACACATCCCGCCCGGCACCAAGAAGCGATCCAGCGACTCCGGCGTCAACGGGTTGCCCACCCTGCTGTCCAACGCCGAGACGTACTCGCAGGTGGCGATCGCCGCCCGACTCGGCCCGTACGAGTACGCGGCGCTCGGCACCGACGACGAGCCGGGCACTGTGCTGCTCAGCGTGACCGGCGCGGCAAAGCGCCACGCGGTCGTCGAGTGCGCGGCCGGCACCCCGCTGCGGGAGGTCCTCGAACTCTGCGAGGTGCCCGACGGGCCGGGCATCCTGATGGGTGGCTACCACGGCAGGTGGATCACCATGGAGGCGGCGAACAAGGCCGAGGTCACCCGCAAGGGGCTGGCCGCGGTCGGCGGCACCCTCGGTGCCGGCATCATCGTCCCGCTCGCCAACGACACCTGCCCGCTCGGCGAGGCCGCCCAGGTGGTGCGCTACCTGGCCGGTGAGTCCGCCGGCCAGTGCGGCCCGTGCAAGCGCGGCCTGCCCGACCTGGCCCGCGCCGTCGACCTGGCGGTCTCCGGCAGCGCGCCGGTGGAGGTCGTCCGGGCCGCCGCCGGCGACGTCAAGGGGCGGGGCGCGTGCAGCCACCCCGACGGTACGTCCCGCTTCGCGCTGTCGGCGATGGAGGTCTTCGCCGACGACCTGAAGAAGCACACCACCGGCGAGGGCTGTGGCAAGCGGGTGAAGGGCGTGATGGGTCTGCCCGGCGCACCCGACCCGGACCCGCAGAAGCTGGTGCTGGACTGGTCCCGCTGCGACGGTCACGGCCTCTGCGCCCACGTGGTGCCGGACTTCATCCGACTCGACCAGAACGGATATCCCGCCTTCCCGAGCACACCCGTGCCGACCTGGCTGCGGGAGGGCGCGGTGAAGGCGATCAAGGTCTGCCCGGAACTCGCGCTGCGGCTGACCAAGGCCTGATCCCTACCGAACGGAGACGCCGATGCGGTCACTTCGCCCGGGCCCGGACGACCCGTCGCCCGGCCATCGAATGACCGCCGGCCGACGTCCCGGCCTTCTCGGCGCCGCCCTGGTCGCCGTGCTGCTGGCCGCCTCCGCGTGCGTCGCCGGTACGGACACCGAGGCGCTCCGGCCGGCCGCCGCGGCACCCACCGCGACCCCGGCGGTCGCCGGCGCGTCCCCCTCGACCGGACCGGCCGGCCCGGTGCCCGTCCCGGACACCCTCCGGTTCACCGGGACGACCCTGGCCGGCGCCCCGTTCGACGCCGCCGCCCTCGCCGGCCGGCCGGTGGTGCTCTGGTTCTGGGCGCCCTGGTGCGCCACCTGCGCCGCCCAGGCGTGGACGGTGGCGGAGATCGCGCCCGGGTTCCGGGACACCGTGCCGATCATCGGCGTCGCCGGGCTCGGCGAGCGCAAGGCGATGACCGACTTCGTCACCGAGTTCGAACTCGGCCCGGTGCCGCAGCTCGACGACCGGGAGGGGGTGCTCTGGCGGCGCTTCGAGGTCGTCGAGCAGAGCACCTTCGTGATCATCGACCGGGACGGTCGGGTGATCCACCAGGGCTGGCTGGACGGCGAGGACCTCACCCGCCGGGTCACCGCGCTGGCCGCCTGATGGCGGCGGCCCAGCAGATCCCGCACCCCCCGACGGCCCCGCTGCCGCTCGCGCCGGTCCGCTGATGGAGGCGCCGCTGTTGCTCGCGCTGACCGCGGGCATGCTCGGCGCGGTCAACCCGTGCGGGTTCGCCATGCTTCCGGCGTACCTGTCGCTGCTGGTCGCCGGGGCCACCGACACCCGCGCCGCCGTCGGGCGGGCGCTCACCGCCGCCGCCGCGCTCACCCTCGGCTACGTCGTGGTGTTCGGCGCCTTCGGCCTGGCACTGGCCCCGGTCGCCGGCTGGCTGCGCCCCCGGCTGCCGTGGTTCACCGTCGGGCTGGGCCTGCTGCTGGTGGCGCTCGGTTGCTGGCTGCTCGCCGGCCGGCGGCTGCCCACCCCGCGTCCACTGGCCCGGGCACCGCGGCTGACCCGCACCTGGCCGTCGATGGTGCTCTTCGGCATGGCGTACGCGATCGCCTCGCTGGGCTGCGCCATCGCCCCGTTCCTGGCGATCGTGGTGACCAGCCTCCAGGCCGGCTCCACGGCGCGCGGGCTGGCGCTGTTCGGCGCGTACGCCCTCGGCATGGGGTTGGTGGTCGCGGTGGCCGCGCTCGGCGTGGCGCTGCTGCGCGGCGAGGTGGTGGCCCGGCTGCGCGGCGCCGGCGCCTGGGCACCCCGGCTCAGCGGCCTGGTGCTGCTGCTCGCCGGCAGCTACGTCGCCTGGTACGGCTGGTACGAGGCACGGCTGGCCGCCGGTCGCCGCGAGGCGCTCGCCGACCCGGTGGTCACCGCCGCCGCCGGAATCCAGCGCTGGCTGGCCGCCACCCTCGACGCCGCCGGCCCCGCCGCCCTCACCACCCTCCTGGCCGCCCTACTCCTAACCGCCCTGCTGAGAAGGAAGGGCCCCCTATTAACGCCTGCGGTAGTAAAGGGGCCCCCTACTAACACCGAAGACGCGGCGCGCCCGACACCAGCCGGAGCCGCGCGGGAGGTGGAGCGCAGCGGCGAGGGCCGGGCGTAGCGGCCCTCGCCGACCGGGTCAGCGCGGGGTGAGCTGGTCGGTGCCGAGGCGGTCGCGGAGGACCTCCGGCACCAGCACCGAACCGTCCGGCTGCTGGAACTGCTCCAGGATGGCCGGGAAGAGCCGGCTGGTCGCCAGCGCCGAGCCGTTGAGGGTGTGCACGAAGCGGGTCTGCTTGCCGCCCGGCTCGCGGTAGCGGATCGCCGCCCGGCGGGCCTGGTAGTCACCGCCCCAGGAGACCGACGAGACCTCCTTGTACTTGCCGGTGCTGGGCATCCAGACCTCGATGTCGAGGGTCTTGCGCATCGAGGCGCTGGCGTCGCCGGCCGCCAGGAGGCTGCGCTGGTAGTGCAGGCCCAGCCCTTCGAGCAGGCTCTCCGCGTGGCCGACCATCTGCTCCAGCGCGGCATCCGCCTGCTCGGGCAGGGTGAACTGGAAGATCTCCACCTTGTTGAACTGGTGGCCGCGGACCGTGCCCCGCTCGTCCGAGTGCGAACCGGCGGCCTCACGGCGGTAGCAGGGGGTGTACGCGAAGACCTTCAGCGGCAGCTTCGCGGTCTCCATGATCTCGTCCTGGTACGCCCCGAGGATAGCCGTCTCCGCGGTCGGCAGCAGGAACTGCCCGCGCGGGGCGGACTGCTTGTCCAGGTGGTAGACGTCGTCGTAGAACTTGGGGAACTGGCCGGCGGCGAAGCCGGCGGTGTCCAGCAGCAGGTGCGGCGGGAGCAGGAACTCGTACCCGGCCTCGATGTTCCGCTCGATCAGCCAGTTGACCAGCGCCCACTCCAGCCGGGCACCCAGCCCGGTGTACATCCAGAAGCCCGACCCGCCCAGCTTGACGCCGCGCTCGTGGTCGACCAGGCCCAGCATCCGGCTCAACTCGACGTGGTCGCGGATCTTCTCGATCGTCGGCGGCTCGCCGAAGGTCTTGACCACCCGGTTGGCCTCCTTGCCGCCGGGGACCACGTCGTCGGCGGGCAGGTTGGGCAGCTCGCTCATCACCGTGCGCAGCCGCGACTGCACCTCGTCGAGCTCGGCCTCCAACTCGGCGATCTGCTTGCGGCCGGCCTCCGGCGTGGACACCTCCGGCTCCGCACCGGCCCGTTTCGCCTGCGCGTACGCCCGGGCCTCGGCCTTGCGGCGCTGGCGCTCCCCGTCGATCTCACTGATCAGCCGGCGGCGCTCCCGGTCGAGGTGCTGGATCTCGTCCAGCACCCGATCGACCTCGGCGGCCTCCAGCCGCTTCGCCAGCGCGGTCGCCACCGCGTCGCGATCCTTCCGGATCAACTCCATGTCGAGCATGCTGCTCCGTACGCCTCCGTCCGGCCTCGGGTGGACCTCCAGATGCTACCGCCGGACCCGGACCGCACCGCCTCCCGCACCCATGCCGGTCAGCGGCGAACCGGCACGCTGCGGTCAGTCGCGGATCGGCCCCTCCAGTCCGACGGTGGCGGCCGGGTCCGTCAGCGGCGGACCGGCACGCCGCCGGTCACCGGCGGACCGGTATCGGTCGGTCAGCGGCGGATCGGCACGCTGCCGGTCACCGGCGGACCGGTATCGGTCGGTCAGAGGCGGATCGGCATCAGGATGGAGAAGGCATCCTTGTTGTCGGGGCGGCGGATCGCGAGCGGAGCGATCGGGCTGTCCAACTCCAGCACCAGCTGCGGGCCGCCGGCCGCGTCCAGCGCGTCGAGCAGGTACTCGCCGTTGACACCGACGCGCAGCTCGGCGTCGGGGTCGGGGTCGGCGAGGTCGTCAGGGTCGGCGAGGCCATCGGGGACGGCACCGGCGGGGTCGGTCAGGTCGTCGGGGCCGAGCAGGCGCAGCGCGTCCCGGGCGCCCAGGCCGAGCACGTGCACCGGCAGCGGCGCCCCGGCGTACTCCCGGATGACCGTGGGCTCGCCCGCCCGCAGCTTGCCGACCAGCCACTCGGCGTCGATCGGGACACGGCGGGCCGGCACGCCACCGGCGGAACGGGGCAGCAGCGTGTGATAGTCCGGGAAGTCGTACGGCAGGGCGGCGACCGGCAGTTGTGCTCCGGCGACCTCGACGCTCACCTCCCGTCCAACCAGGGTCAGCCGGACCTCGCCCTCCTCGCCCAGCCGCCGCCGCACCTCGTCGACCGCCGCCACCGGCAGCAGCGCGCGCACGGCCGGGCCGTGCGCCGCCGCGTCGGCCCGGGCCACCGACATCCGGTGCCGATCGGTGGCGACCAGCCGTACGCCGTCGGCGGCCACGTCGAACAGGACGCCGGTCAGCGCCGGAAATTCGGGGTCGGTGCCGACCGCGAACCGGACCGCGTCCACGGCGGCGGCCAGGTCGCGTCCGGTCAGGACGACCCGGGTCGCCTTCGGCGGCTGGCCGGTCGGGAGCAGGGAGCGGATCCGGGTCACCTCCCGGCGGGCGTCGGTGAGACCGTCCTCCAACCGCCGCAGATGCGTGTCGAGCAGCCGGTGGACGAGCGGGGGTTCGGCGCGTACCGCCTGGGCGATCTCGGCCACCGGCATGCCGACCCGGCGCAGCCCGGCGACCAGCCGGGCCGGTGTCACCTGGTCGTTGGTGTACCGGCGGTATCCGGTGGCCGGGTCCACCCAGGCCGGGACCAACACCCCGGCGGCGTCGTAGAACCGCAGGGCACTCACCGTCAGCCCGCTGGCCCGGGCCAGCTCGCCGATGCTGCGCAGGTCGCTCTCCACGGCCCGATCCTGCCGCCTCGACCTGGTCGAGGGTCAAGCCCCGCCGCCCGCAGGGCCGCGCCCGCCGCGCCGCCCGCCGCGCCCGCCCGCGGCGTAGGGAGCGATGTTAAGAAGGGGCCCGTGCTATACCGCAGGCGTTAATAGGGGGCCCTTCCTTCATCCAGAATGCGGAAGGTGAGGTTGGCGGCGGTCAGGCGGCGCAGGAGGGCGTCGCCCATCGCGGTGACCGGCGTGACCTGGCCGGAGGTGGCCGGCAGCTCGTCGAGGGCCAGGCAGAGGGCGGACTCGGCGAGCATCTTGGCGGTCTCGTCGTAGCCGGGATCGCCGCCGGCCACCTCGGTGACGACCCGCCGGCCGCCACCGGTGGCGACGAACCGTACCCGGAACCACGACTTCGACCGTTGCGCGGCGGTCGGCCCCTGGCCGGAGGCGAGCCGGCCGAGCAGCCAGCGTCGGGCCGGCGGCACCTTCACCAGCCCGACCAGGGCGCCCAGACCGGCACCGGCCGCCAGCACCGTCGGCAGCCGTTTCATCGCCGCGAAGTGCCGGTAGCGGAAGTCCGGCCCGTACTCCGGGCGCGCTGCCGCCGAACGGCGTACCACCTGCGGGTCGATGGTCGGCAACGGCACCGCCCAGACGGGCAGGTCCGGCGAGCGGGCCAGCTTGCCGGGCACGGCGCGCGCCCTCCGGTCGGCCGGGCGCGGCTCGACCGCCCGGCGCTCGCGGGCCGCCCGGGACGCCTCCCGGGTACGCGAGAAGGAGGTCAGCGCCGAGTGGTACGTGCCGGCGGAGACCCTGCCACCGGCCCGGACGTAGCCGTCCACGGTGATCGGCCCGTCGGCGGGCAGTTGCTTGATCGTGAACCAGACGCCCAGGTCGTGCGGGATCGAGTCGAAGCCGCAGGTGTGCACCAGACGGGCGCCGGTGCGTACCGCCTCGGCGTGGTGGCGCAGGTACATCAGGTCGACGAACTCCGGTTCGCCGGTGATGTCGAGGTAGTCGGTGCCCTCGGTGGCGCAGGCGGCCACCAGCGGTCCCCCGTGGTGGACGAACGGCCCGACGGTGCTGGCCACCACCCGGGCGTCGGCGGCCACCGCGCGCAGCGACGCCGGGTCGGCGGCGTCGGCGGTGAGCAGCGACAACCCGGCCACCGCCGGATCGATCGCGGCCAGCCGGTCGCGGACGGCAGCCAGCTTGGCCGGGTTGCGCCCGGCGATCGCCCAACGCAGCCCGGGTGGCGCGTGTCGGGCCAGGTATTCCGCGGTGAGCCCACCGGTGAACCCGGTCGCCCCGAACAGCACGATGTCGTACGCCCGCTCCGCAGCCATCGCGCGATCATCCCATCCCGGCCGGCGGGCCGCCCGCCCGTCGGTGATGGCCTGGGCCTTCGCCTCGGTGGCCGTGGCCGCCGCGTTGACGCGGCCCTGGCACACCCGACGCGGCGACGTCATCGCGTGGGTACCGCCGCTCAAGGCGACCGATCGGGGCGCAGTCCGGCGGTCCTGGGGTGAACCGGGCTCGCCCGGAAGGGGTGAACCATCGCCGGTGGGGTAACCGCCCGCCGCAGGGCCGGGGGAGGGGAACGCGTCCGTGGGGGTGGGCCGTGCCGGATGAACGCAGCACCGTCCGGGTCGCCGAGGCGGCCCGGACGCCGGCCGGCCCGCCACTGCTGGCGTCCCGGCTGACCCCTGCCGTACTGCCCGAGCCGGTGGTCCTGCGGCCCCGGCTGGCCCGGCTGCTGGACGACGGGGTGGCCCGACCGGTCACCCTGGTCCGGGCCCCGGCGGGTTGGGGCAAGACGACGTTGCTCGCCTCGTGGCGGCGCGCGGCCGTGGCGGCCGACCCGGACGCCCCGGCGCCGGCCTGGGTCTCGGTCGAGGTCGGCGACGATGCCGACCGCCTCTGGTCGTACCTCGTGGCGGCGCTGCGCTCGGTCGCCGACCCGGCAGCGAATCCGGCCGCCGCGCCCGCCCGGACGCCGCGACCGGACGAACTGGAGGTGCTCGCAGCCGCCCTCGCCGCCCGGGAACGGCCGGTGGTGCTCGTCCTGGACGACCTGCACCGGGTCACCGAGCCGGCGGCGCTGGCCGGGCTGGAGTTCCTGCTGCGCCACACCGAGCAGCGGCTGCGCCTGGTGGTGGCCGGGCGCGCCGGGCTGCCGTTGGCGGTGCACCGGCTCCGACTGGCCGGCGAGCTGACCGAGATCGGCCCGGACGAACTGGCCTTCACCGGTGACGAGATCGTCGACCTGCTGACCGCGCACGGGGTGGCCGTCCCGGCCGGCGCGGTGCGGCGACTGTGGCAGCGTACCGAGGGGTGGGCGGCGGCACTGCGGTTCGCCGCGCTCGCCCTGGGCAGCCAACCGGACCCGGAGCGCTGGATCACCCAGCTCGGCGGGGACCAGCCGGAGATCGCCGGCTACCTGCGCGAGGAGGTGCTCGCCGGCTTGGCGCCGGGCAACCGGGAGTTGCTGCGCCGGGCCGCGGTCGCCGACACGGTCTGCGCCGGGCTCGCCGACGCGCTGACCGGTGACGCGGACGCCGAGGGCCGGCTGAGCGGGCTCGCCGAGGAGGCCGGCCTGCTGCATTCCGACGGTGGCCATCCGGCGTGGTACCGCTGCCATCCGCTCCTCGCCGACCTGCTCTACCGCGAGCTGGCCCGGGTGCCCGCCGACGAGCTGCGCGACCTGCACCTGCGGGCGGCGGGCTGGTACGCCGGCAACGGCCGCCCGGGGGCCGCCCTGCGGCATGCGCTTGCCGGTGGCGACTGGTCGGGCGCCACCGACCTGTTCGTGACCCGGTGGCCGGAACTCGTACCCTACGACCGGATTACCGGTGCCCCTCCGGCGTCCGCGCCACGCCCGGCACCCGCGCCGCCCCCGGCGGAGGCGGTGGAGCGCGATCCGGAACTCGCGCTGGCCTGTGCCGCCCAGCGGGCCCTCGACGCCGACGCCGATGCCGCCCGCAGCTACCTGCGACTGGCCGCCGGGTACGCCCGGTCGCTGCCGGAACCGCGCCGGGCCCGCTTCGGCCGGCTGGTCGCCGCGGGCGAACTCGCCCTGGCCCGAATCTCCGGCGACCCCGATGCGGTACGCGCCAGCGCCGCCCGGCTGCTCGCCACCCGAACGGCCGACCCGACCTCCGCTTCGACGGCCGCCCCGGTCGACGCGGGCCCTCGGCACGACACCGGCCCTCGGCCCGACACCGGCCCTCGGCACGACACCGGCCCTCGGCACGACACCGGCCCTCGGCACGACACCGCCAATCGGCCCGACGCCGGGGATCCGGTCGGGGCGGTGCGGGCGGACCCGGCGGCTGCCACGGGGGCAGCGCCGCACCCGGCTGCTGCGGTCCCTGCGGAGGAGCCTCGGGCGGGTGCTGCGTTGGCTGATGGGGAGTCTCGGGCGGGCGCCTTCGGGGCGCTTGCGGCCGGTGGCGGCGACGATGCCGACGTGCGGGCGGTGGCCGGCACGGCGTTGGCCCTGCTTGCGCTGAATGCGGGCGATCTGATCGGGGCGTCGACCGGGTTCGGCACGGCGCTGGCGGCGGCCCGGCAGGCGGGACGGCCGCGTACCGAGCTGGTCTGCGCCAGCCGATGGGCCCTGCTCGCGGCGCTGCGAGGCGAGCTGCGAGCGGCCGAGGAGGCGGCTCGGGCGGCCCTTGCGCTGCCGCCCTGCCAGGGCTGGTCGGCGCAGCTGGACTGCGGGTACGCCTATCTGGCGCTGGGCCTGGTGGCGGTGCACCGGGACCAGCCGACGGAAGCCGAGGCGAACCTGACGCTGGCTGCGGCGGCGACCGGGGAGCCACCGGCGGGCGTGGTGGCGGCGTGGTGCCGGGCCTACCTGCGCCACGACGAGGGGGACCTGCCCGGCGCACACGGGCTGCTGACGGAGGCCCGCGAAAGGTGGTCGGGCCGGGCCGGCGAACTGGGGGCCTGGCTGCTGGCCGCCGAGGTGGACCTGCACAGCGCCCGGGGCGACCTGTCGACCGCCCGGCAACTGGCCGCCGAGCACCCGGCCGGGGCGGAGGCGGTGCTGGCCGTCGAGCCTCGGGCCGGGGCCGACGTCGCGGTGTTGGCCGTCGAGCGGCCGGCCGGGGTGGACCCGGCGCTGGCCGTTGCGGTGGCCCGGACCGAGCTGCGGGCCGGTGATCCGCGTGCCGCCGCGCGCCTGCTACCGGACTGGACGGCCGCGTCGGCGGCCGGCTGGCCGCTGCCGGTACGCCTCGACGTCGTGTTGCTCGACGCGCTGCTCGCCGCGCGCGGCGGCGACGACCGGGGTGCCTCTCGGATCCTGGAGCAGGCGCTGGACCTGGCCGCCCCGGACGGCTACCGCCGGCCGTTCACCCGGGCCGAGCCGGGCCTGCGGGACCTGCTCGCCGCCCATCTCGACGCCGGCACCGCGCACTGGCCGATGGTCAGCGACCTGGTCCGCGCCGCCGACCTGCCACCCGAGCGGGGACCGGCCGCCGCACCGGCGGCGCCCTTGAACGATCCGCTGACCGAGCGTGAGCTGACGATCCTGCGGTATTTGCAGAGCATCCTGTCCAACGTGGAGATCGCCGCCGAGCTGTCGGTCTCGGTCAATACGGTCAAGACGCACGTCCGCAACATCTACCGCAAGCTCGACGCCACCCGCCGCCGCGACGCCGTCCGCCGCGCCCGCGACCTTCACCTCCTCTGACACCCCACCCCCACCCTGTCGATCGCGAAGATTGCGTCCGGATCAGTCCGGAGCCGGACGCGAACTTTTCGATCAACCATCCGGGGGTCAAGGGGTGGCGGCGGTGTCGATGGTGGCGAGGAGGGTGGGCAGGTCGAAGTCGCCGTCGTGGCGGGTGCCGTTGACGAAGAGGGTGGGGGTGGCGTTCACGCCGCTGCGGATGCCGCCGACGAAGTCGTGTCGGATGCGGTCGGCGTTGACGTGCTGGCCGATCTCCGCGTCCACCTCCTCGACGGGGAGGCCGAGCTGTTCCACGCCGAGCGTCAGGTGCACCGGGTCCAGCTGGTCCTGGTGCTCGAAGAGCCAGTCGTGCATCTCCCAGTATCGGCCCCGCCGTCCGGCGGCCTCCGCCGCCTCGGCGGCGCGTTCCGCGTACGGGTGGAGGTTGGCGATCGGGAAATGGCGGTAGACCAGGCGTACCGTCTCGGCCCGCTGCCGCAGCACCTCCCGCAAGTTGGCGTGCGCGAGGCCGCAGAAGGGGCACTGGAAGTCGCCGTACTCCACGATCGTCACCGGCGCGTCGACCGGGCCCCGGACGTGGTCGTCTTCGGTGACCGGAGTGCGGAGCCGTGTCGTGACCTGCAACGGTGTGGTCAGCTGATCGGTCATGATTGCCAGCCTCGCACCCGGTCGGGTGAGGGCGGCTCACCCGACCGGGGTGGTCAGCGCAGCACCGGGGCCACCGCGATGTGGTTCTGCACCTCCCGGATGCCCGGCGCGGACCAGACGACCCGCTCCACGTCGGCCCGTTCGGGCATCGAGTGCACCAGCCCGCCCAGCAGCACCGTGTCACCGTGTACGCGTACCGTGACCTGTTCGGCGTCGGTGGCCCGGTTGCGGGCCAGCGCGTCGACGATCCGCCGGGCCAGGGCCGCGCCGTCCGGGCGGACCGGTGGCCGGACGGTGATCCCGTTGCTGACCCCGCGTACGCCGGTCAGCCCGCCGATCGCCTGCACGGCGGCGCGGCGCTGGTATTCCCACTCGACCTCGCCGTGCAGGGTGACCCAGCCCTGCGAGACGGTCACGTCGAGCTGTTCGACCGGCACGAACGCCCGCCACTGGAGGGCGTGTTCGACCGCCGCGGCGATCTCCGGGTCGGTGCGCTCGGCGCCGGTGGCCAGCCGTACGGCGATGTCGTTGGCGACCGCCCGGACCTGGGTGACCCGGTGGGCCGCCCGCTCCGCCGCCCATTTCTTGGCGTAGCCGTCCACCCGCCCGGTCAGGGTCACCACGCCCTCGCTGACGGTCACTCCGATCTCGTGCGGTTGCACCCGGGGCTCCCAGTCGAGTTCGTCGAGCACCGCGGTCTGGATGTCCTGGTCGGTGCGGTTGATCGTGGAGATGCTGGCCATCGGATGCTCTCCTCTCGGATGCGCTGCGGACCGGGCTCACGGTCCGCCGGAGCGGGCTGGAGGTCCGCCGGGACCGAGCCTGGTGACCGATCGGGTGATCCGGCCTCACCCGGACCGGGCGAGTGATCGGCGAGCCGTGGGAGCGCTTCCAATCCTCTTCCGGAAGGGCTAGGGTAAGCGCATTCCTCGGGTGCGGGAGCCGTCGCGCCGGTAGCCGGAGCCAGGGCAGCTCCGACGGGTGTTCCGCGTACGTCGCCCGCCCCGGGTGGGGCACGGGCGTGTCTCCCCGAGAGGAACCGCAGATGCGGAGAAGTTTCGTCGGTGCGGTGGTGTCCGCGCTGGCCGCCGCCGCGGCCGTGGTGGCGGTGCCGCTCACGGCCTCCTCGGCGTCGACCGCGCTGGTCGCCGCCGAGGCGTACAACTGGAAGAACGTCCGGATCGACGGCGGTGGCTTCGTCCCCGGCATCGTCTTCAACCCCACCGAGAGAAATCTGATCTACGCCCGGACCGACATCGGCGGGGCGTACCGGTGGGACCAGTCGGGCCAGTCCTGGATCCCGCTGCTGGACTGGGTCGGCGAGGACCGGTGGGGGTGGAACGGCGTGGTCAGCCTCGCCACCGACCCCGTGCAGACCAACCGGGTGTACGCGGCCGTCGGCATGTACACCAACGACTGGGACCCGAACAACGGCGCGATCCTGCGCTCCACCGACAAGGGCAACACCTGGCAGGCGTTCCAGCTGCCGTTCAAGAACGGCGGCAACATGCCCGGCCGGGGCATGGGGGAGCGGCTGGCCGTCGACCCGAACCGCAACAGCATCGTCTACTACGGCGCGGAGGGCGGCAACGGCCTGTGGCGCAGCACCGACTACGGCGTCACCTGGGCGAAGGTCGCCAACTTCCCCAACGTCGGCAACTACCGCGCCGACCCGAACGACAGCAGCGGCTACCAGAGCCAGAACCAGGGCCTGACCTGGGTCAGCTTCGACAAGTCCACCGGTACGGCGGGCAACACCACGCAGACCATCTACGTCGGAGTGGCGGACAAGGCCAACCCGGTCTACCGCAGCACCAACGGCGGCAGCAACTGGGAGCGGATCCCCGGGCAGCCCACCGGCTACCTGGCGCACAAGGGCGTGGTGGACCACGTCGGCGGCCACCTCTACATCGCCACCAGCGACACCGGCGGCCCGTACGACGGCGGCAAGGGTGACGTGTGGAAGTTCACCCGGTCCACCGGCGCCTGGACGCAGATCAGCCCGGTCCCGTCGAGCAGCTCCGACGCGTACTTCGGCTACAGCGGCCTGACCATCGACCGGCAGCGGCCGAACACCCTGATGGTGGCCACCCAGATCTCCTGGTGGCCGGACGCCATCTTCTGGCGCAGCACCGACGGTGGCGCGACCTGGAGCCGGATCTGGGACTGGGGCAGCTATCCGCAGCGGGTGAAAAAGTACACGATGGACATCAGCCCGGTGCCGTGGCTGAACTTCGGCGCCAACCCCCAACCTCCGGAGGAGACGCCAAAGCTGGGCTGGATGAACGAGTCGGTCGAGATCGACCCGCACGACTCCAACCGCTTCATGTACGGCACCGGCGCGACCATCTACGGCAGCACCGACCTGACCCGCTGGGACACCGGCGGCACGGTCACCATCCGGCCCATGGTCAAGGGGCTGGAGGAGACCGCGGTGCTCGACCTGGTCAGCCCGCCGTCCGGCGCGCCGCTGGTCAGCGCCCTCGGTGACATCGGCGGCTTCCGGCACGCCAACCTCGACGCCGTACCGCCGGCGATGTTCACCCAGCCGGTCTTCACCAGCACGACCAGCCTGGACTTTGCCGAGACCAACCCGTCGGTGATGGTCCGGGCCGGCAACTTCACCGACGCCGACCGGCCGAACGACAGCCACGTCGCGTTCTCCACCGACGGCGGGGCGAACTGGTTCCAGGGCACCGAGCCGGGCGGGATCAACAACGGCGGCACCGTCGCCGCGGCGGCCAACGGCAGTCGTTTCGTCTGGGCCCCGGGCGACGCCGGCCAGCAGGTCGTCTACTCCGTCGGCTTCGGCAACTCGTGGACCGCCGCGACCGGCATCCCGGCCAACGCGACGGTCGAGTCCGACCGGGTCAACCCGAACAAGTTCTACGGCTTCAGCGGCGGCCGGTTCTACGTGAGCACGAACGGCGGGGCCAGCTTCACCGCGTCGGCCGCGACCGGGCTGCCGGCCACCGGCAACGTGCGGTTCAAGGCGCTGCCGGGCCGGGAGGGGGAGCTGTGGCTGGCCGGTCAGGGCGGACTCTGGCGCTCCACCGACTCCGGAGCCACCTTCACCAGGTCGACCAACGTCGGCACGTCCGGCAACATCGGCTTCGGTCGGGCGGCTCCCGGGCAGACCTACCCGGCGCTGTACCTGTTCGGCACGGTCGGCGGCCAGCCCGGCGTGTACCGGTCGGACGACGTCGGCGCGACCTGGGTACGCATCAACGACGACCAGCACCAGTACGGCAACGCGGGTGACGCGCTCACCGGCGACCCCCGGGTCTACGGCCGGGTGTATCTGGGCACCAACGGGCGCGGCATCCTGGTGGCGGACCGGGTCGGCGGCACACCGACCCCGACGCCCACCAGTCCCTCGCCGAGCCCGACCAGCCCGACGCCCTCCCCGACCAGCCCGTCCCCGACGCCCACCAGCCCGCCCCCGACCAGTCCGCCGCCGTCCACCGGCGGGTGCACGGCCACATACCG
Source organism: Micromonospora sp. CA-263727 (assembly GCF_050942455.1). Classification (NCBI taxonomy): domain Bacteria; kingdom Bacillati; phylum Actinomycetota; class Actinomycetes; order Micromonosporales; family Micromonosporaceae; genus Micromonospora; species Micromonospora sp. CA-263727. The sequence continues at coordinate 5,537,403 of NZ_CP192031.1, read as the reverse complement.
GATCGTCGGTTCCTGGCCGGGTGGCTTCCAGGCCGAGGTGGTGGCCCGCAACTCGGGCACCGCGTCGATCAACGGTTGGACGGTCGGCTGGACGTTCGCCAACGGCCAGCAGATCACCCAGATCTGGGGCGGCACCCACACCCAGACCGGCGCGGCCGTCTCGGTGCGGGACGCCGGCTACAACGGCGCGCTCGCCCCCGGCGCCACCGGTACCGCCGGCTTCCTCGCCAGCGCCACCAGCACCAACAATCCACCCACCACCATCACCTGCGCCACCCGCTGACCGTCCACAGCGCGGCCAGCAGAGCGGGCCCGTCCGACCGGTACCGGTCGGACGGGCCCGTCGCCTGGGAACAGGGTCAGGAAGTGGTCAACGGTCGGTCTCGGCGGGGGAGTCCGGGCGTTCCACGTCGATGAACTCGATGTCGTCGACGGCCCGGTCCTGGCTGCCGGCGGCCCGCGCGGCGGTGCCGGCGGCCCAGCCGATCGCGGCACCGACCAGGGCCGCGCCGACCAGCAACGTCCAGGGCAGCGCGGGACGCCGTCCGGCGAGCGCGTCGAAGGCCCGGGTGGCCCGGTGCCGGGCCTCCTCGGCGGCCGAGCCCACCAGGTCACCGGCCCCGTCGGCGAGACCGCTGGAGGTGTGGCGGGCCGACCGGGCGGTGTCGCGGATGCTGTCGCCCGCGGTGTTGACCGCCGAGACGAGGTGCTGCCACGCGTGCTCCGCGATCCGCTCCGGCTTGCTGCGGCGTTCCAGCAGGTTGGTTCCGAACATGGTGGTTCCCTCCTCGACAGTGCCGAGGCCGGTGCCCACATCAGACCTCGGCGGGTGGCCCGGCGTGCGGCGTTCGCCATCGGAGCTGTGCCCCGCCGGATGCCGCCGCAAACCCCGGCGGCGGGCCGGCGTGCCGGCGCGGGCGGGCGGTTCAGGCCACGCCGAGTCCGGCTGTCCCGGTCAGTGGGACACGATCGCGACCGCCCGGGCGAAGTCGTCGTCATCGTCGTCGTCATCGTCCCCGCCGCCGAACCCGCAGGCCAGCACGAGAGCGAGCAGGGCGCCGGCGCCGGCCAGCGTGGCAAGTCTGCGGAGCATGACCTCGTCCTCTCGTCGTACCGTCATCCGTGATGCTAGGCACACCGGGTCAACGCGGGACAACCGAGTGCACAGGTCGGGCGGGGTTTCCGGCAGGCACGCCGGTGCGCCGGATATCCGACGGGTTGGCACCGGCCCGCTACTCTGGTTCGTCGGCGTAGGCATTGAGCTAACGTCGAGTGGTAGGGCATGAAAAGTTCGGATGTGGGCGACTTGGCGTGCCCCTGTCCGCGAATTGCTCATCCCGAGGGGTGGCGACCGAGGCCGTCGGAGGAATACTCTCGGTCGCGGCCCGCGTACTGATGAGGCGCCCGTCGGACGGGCGAGTGGAGGTGCTCGCGTGAGCCTGTCGATCCTGCAGACGGTTCGGCCCGGTGGTGTCATCGAGATCGCCCCGAGGGGCGAGATCGACGTCGACACGGCGTACGAGGTGAAAGAGGCCATTGCCGAGGTGCTGGCCAAGGGGCGTCCGGCCCGGATCGAGCTCAACATGCGGCTGGTCACCTTCATCGACTCGGTGGGCATCAGCGCGATGGTCGCCGGCTTCCAGACCGCCGAGGTCAGCGGCGTGAGACTGGTCGTCACGCAGCCGAGCCGGTTCGTGCACCGGCAGCTCTGGGTGACCGGCCTGCTCGGCCTCTTCGGCGCGCCGGAGCCCTACTACGCCGGTGCCGCCGCGACCCCCGAGGTGCTGCCCGGCGCCTGAGCGCATACGCACGACGCCGGGTGGGCCGCTCGGTAAGGCGACCCACCCGGCGTCGGCCGGGGATCAGTACACCGACAGGTGGACGTGGTTGGTGTGGTCGCTGGACGGGTCGCCCCGCCCGCTGTTGTACGCCCGCCACCCGCTGCTCGGCAGCCAGATCTGCTTGTACCAGATCACGTAGAGCACGGCGAGCCGGTCGGCGTTGTCCACGAAGTACGCCGCCAGGTTGTTGCCGTACGTCCGGTCGCCGCCCGTGGCGACCCCCCCGAAGCCGTTCTTCTGCGCCGCGAAGTCGCAGGCCCGACCCTTCGGGTGCTCACCGGAGCCGCCGGAGCGGTAGCAGGAGACGTACCGGGTGAAGCCGGCCGCCTTGGCCTGGTTCAGCGCGTGCAGCGTGCGCGGGGTGATGCAGCCGTTGGCCGGGGTGGGGTCGTTGACGCTGCACGACTCCGCCGGCCAGGAGCCGTCCGAGTTCCGGGGCGCGGGCTTGGCCGTCGGGCTGGACCCGCTGGAACGCGCCGGAGCACGGTTGGCCCGTTCCGCCGCCTGCGCCCGTTCCGCCGCCTCCTCCCGTTCGACGGCCACGGTCAACGCCCGCTCGGCCTGCTCCTTGCGCTTGGCCATCACGGCCACCTGCTTGCGTTGCTCCTGGACCTCGCCGTCCAGAGCCTTCTTCGTCCGGCTGATCTCGTCCCGGGTGGCCTGGAGTTCGCGCAGTGCCCGTTCCTCGTTGGCGGCCACCGCGTCCAAGGCCGCCGCCCGGTCCATGAAGCCCGCCGGGGAACCGCTGTTGAGCAGCGCCGACGCGGCACCGAGCCGCCCGCTGCGGTACGCCTGCGCGGCGATCTGGGCGACCTTGGCGCTGCGTTCGGTGAGCTGGCTCTCGGTCGTCTTGAGCTGGTCGGCCAACTCTCCCTGGCGCTTGACCGAGCGGTCGAGCGCGGACTTGGCGTCGAGGAAGCCCTTGCTGGCCGCCTCCAACTGGGCGCGCAGCGCCGGGGTGCCGCCCTCGTCGCCCACGTCGGCGGGGGCCGCCGCGCGCAGCCCCGACGGCGCCGCGGCGGCGGGGGTGAACGGGGCGAGTGCGACGCCCAGAGCGAGGGCGAGCGCCGCGGAGATCAGGGCCGCCGTCCGGGCGGCCGGTGTCACGGTTGCCACTGCTGGCATGCACATGTCCTTCCGTCAGCCGCCGACCGGGTTAGCTGACGGGTTCGGGACGGAAGATCCCTACCGCGTATGCGGATGCACCCCAGGAACGTTGGTTCCCCGGTTCGCCCGGGCGGGCGATTAGGCGGCGGCCGCCGCCGGCACCGGTGGGTGCCGCCTGGCGGAGGCCGGGTCCGAGCCTACCGGTGCAGGTGGGGCCGGTGCAGCCATTGTGACTCATGGTAATTGTTTCACTACCACTCGACCGCTCCGCAGGCCCCCGGGTTCGCTCCCGGCTCGATCTGCAACGTGGCGTGCTCGATGTGGAAGTCCTCGTGCAGCGCCGTCCGGGCCGCCGCCAGCACGGCGCCGACCTCGGCGCCGGGCGCCATGGTCAGGTGGGCCGAGGCCACCTCCATGCCGGAGGTGAGCGTCCAGACGTGCAGGTCGTGGACGCCGGCCACGCCGGGCACCGCGGCCAGCCGGTCGTGCACCGCGGTGACCTGGAGGTGCTCCGGGGCGGCCTGCACCAGGATCCGTACCGCCGCCCGGCCGAGACGCCAGGTGCGGGGCAGGATGAACGTGCCGATGGCGACCGCGACCAGCGGATCCGCCCACCACCAGTCGGTCACCGTGATCAGCAGCGCCGCCCCGATCACGCCCAGTGAGCCGAGCAGATCCGCCAGCACCTCCAGGTACGCCCCGCGCAGGTTGAGGCTCACCTGCGCTCCGGGCCGCAGCAGCGCGAAGGCGACCACGTTGGCGAGCAGCCCGAGCGCCGCCACCACCAGCACCGGCCCGGCGAGCACCTCGGGCGGGTCGCCGAACCGGCGTACCGCCTCGACCAGCACGTAGACCGCCACGCCGGAGAGCAGCACGGCGTTGGCCAGCGCGGCGAGCACCTCCAGGCGGTAGAGCCCGAAGGTGCGCTGCGGGTCGGTGCCGGCCCGGCGGGTGGCGGCCACGGCGGCCAGGGCCATCCCGATGCCGAGCACGTCGGTGAACATGTGTCCGGCGTCGGAGAGCAGGGCCAGCGAGCCGGTCCGTAGGGCGGTGCCCGCCTCGACCAACATCAGGGTGCTGAGCAGGGCGAACGCCGCCCACAGCCGGCCGGAGTGGCGGTGCGCGGCGGTCGACACCGCGGCGTGGTGGTGGTCATGACCCGCGCCCACGCAGACACCTTGCGTCGTCCGCCGGGCCGGAGGCAGATCTATGCCAACATCGCTATGTATGCAACCGGTGGTCCCGGCCCGTTCGGGTCAGCCGGTCGGGTCGATCGTGGTGAGCCGTTGGGTGGCCCGGGACAGGGCGACGTAGAGCGTGCGTACGCCGGAGCCGGGCTCCGCGCGGATCTCGCTCGGGGCGACCAGCACCACCCCGTCGTACTCCATGCCCTTGGCCTCCAGGCTGGTCACCACCTGGAGCCGATCCTCGCCGAGCCCGCCGAGCCAGGCGGCGACCTCGCCCCGACGCGGCACCGGAGTGATCACGCCGACCGTGCCCTCGACCTCGCCGATCAGGGCGCTCGCGGCCGTCACCACGCTGGTCTCCAGCTCCGCCGCCGGCACCACCAGCTCGATCGGGTCGACGCCGGTGGAGCGGACCGCGGTCGGCAGCGCGAGGTCCGGGTACGCCCGGCGGATCTCGGCCGCCGCCACCGCGAAGATCTCCGCCGAGTTGCGGTAGTTGGTGGTGAGCGTGAAGCGGTGCCGCCGTCGTCGGCCCAGCGCCTGGTCCCGGGCCCGGGACAGCTCCTGCGGATCGCCCGTCCAGGCGGTCTGCGCCGGGTCGCCCACCACCGTCCAGGAGGCCAGCCGCCCGCGCCGGCCGATCATCCGCCACTGCATCGGCGAGACGTCCTGCGACTCGTCGACCACCACATGGGCGTAGTCCCGGTAGTCCTCGGGGCGTTCGCGGGCCGCCTGCCGGGCGGCTCGCTGCCGGTCGGCGAAGGTGCTCAGCTCGCGGACCCCGCCGGCCAGCTGGAACGGGTCCCGCCGGGGGCGGGCCGGCCGCACGGGCTTGCCGAGCAGCGTGTCCAGCTCGTCGAGCAGCGCGACGTCGGCGACGGTCGGCCCGTCCACGGCCAGCCCCTGGTAGGCCCGGCCCAGCCGGCGGATCTCGGCGCCGGAGAGCAGGCCGCCCGCGTACCGGCGCAGCCGCTCGGGATCGGCCAGCCAGCCCAGCACGTGCCGCGGATGCAGCCGTGGCCACCAGGCCTTGAGGAAGTCCCGGAAGTCGGTGCGCTCGATCAGCTCGTCCTCGAAGGCACGCTGCTCGGGCAGGCCGGGGATGCCCAGCCGGCGGGCCTGCGACCAGAGCGCGGCGAGCACGCCGTCGAAACCGGCCCGGCGTACCTCGTTGCGCCGGGCGCCCCGGGGTAGCGCACGGTCCCGGATCGCGTCCAGCTCGGCCCGGTCCAGCCGCAGCAACTGCCCCCGGTAGAGCAGGCGCAGCTCGGCCGGGGTGTCGGGCACCGCGTCCCGGGCTGCCCGCTCCAGCACCCGGCGCATCCGCAGCGAGCCCTTCACCGCCGCGACCTCGGGCGGGTCGGTGCGGCGGGCGACCACCCCGGGAAAGAGGGTGCCCAGCGAGTGCAGGGTGGCGGTGTTCTCGCCCAGCGACGGCAGCACCGAGGCGATGTACTCGACGAAGACCGAGGACGGGCCGAGCACCAGGATGCCGCCCCCGGCGTACCGGCTGCGGTCGGCGTAGAGCAGGTACGCGGCGCGGTGCAGCGCCACCGCCGTCTTGCCGGTGCCCGGACCGCCGGAGACGATGGTGACCCCGGAACCGGGGGAGCGGATCGCGTCGTCCTGTTCGCGCTGGATGGTCGCCACGATGTCGCGCATGCCCCGGCCGGTGGCCCGGGACAGGCTGGCCAGCAGCGCCCCGTCGCCCACCACCGGCATGTCCGGCGGCGCGGCCTCCGGATCGAGCAGGTCGTCCTCGATCCGGGTGATCCGCTCCCGGCTGGACTGGATCGTCCGGCGTCGCACCACGCCGAGCGGCTCGGCCGGGGTGGCCCGGTAGAACGCGGCGGCGGCCGGGGCCCGCCAGTCCACCACCAGGGTGCTGGCGTCCTCGTCGCGAATGCCGAGCCGCCCGACGTGCAGCACCTGCCCGTCGTGCAGGTCGAGCCGGCCGAAGACCAGCCCCTCGTACTCGGCGTCGAGCAGGTGCCGGCGCTGCGCGGCGTGGAAGACCATCGCGTCCCGCTCGACCAGCGCGCCGAAGGTGCCGACCCGGGCCAGCCGGTAGCCGTCCCGTTCCGCGCGGACCGCGGCGCGGCGCAGCTCGGCGAGGCGTGCGTACACCCGGTCGAGATGCCGTTGCTCGACGGCGATCTCCTGATCCAGGGTGCTCTGATCCACCGCTCGTTTCTCCTCGTCCCACCGCCCGGCCAACCGCAAGAGATTACGCCCCGCGCCCCCGGTGCAAGGAAGGGCACCTTGTTAACGCCTGCGGTATAGCAGCGGCCCCTTCTTAACCGTGTGCCCGCCGGGCGGCGGTGTGGGTGCCGGCGACGGGTCGGGCGGGAGCGGCATCGAGGACCTGGCGCAGCACGCCGGAGAGGGCGGTGTTGACCTCCTCGGGGCGTTCCATCATCAGCATGTGGCCCGCCCCGGCGCAGACGGTCAGCTCGGTGGCGGGCAGCGCGGCGGCGATCGACTCCGCGCACGGCGGCGGGGTGAGCCGGTCCCGGTCGCCGACCAGGGCCGCCGCCGGCAGGTGGGCCAGCGCGGCGAGCGTCTCCAGCCGGTGCTGGGTGCCGATCGAGGCCCGGAAGCCGCCGATCGAACGCAGCGAGGCGTGGGCCACCGCCGAGGTCACCAGGCGGATGTCGGTCGGGTCGCAGCGATCGCCGAAGAGCATCCAGCGGAGACTGGGCCGCAACGCGCGCAGCAGCGCCCGGGGCGGTCGCCAGGCGCCGCAGCGGGCCAGCATCCCGGCGCCGGTGGTCTCGGCCAACCGGATGATCCGGGCGATCCGGGGCGACAGCCCGTAGACGGTGTGCGTGTGCCCCTCTGCGGTGGTGGAGACGAAGACCAGCCCGGCCACCCGTCGGGCGAAGTGCCCGGGATGGCGGTGCGCGTACTCCATGATCGTCATGCCGCCCATCGAGTGACCGACCAGCACCACCCGGCCGGCCGGCACCACCGCGTCCAGCACCGCCGCCAGGTCGTCGCCGAGCTGGGCCAGGGTGGCCGTGGGCAGCGTCATGCAGCTGGAGCGGCCGTGTCCACGCGCGTCGTAGCTGACCACCCGGACCGACCCGAACGCCGCCCGCAGGGCGGTCAGCTGCCGGTGCCAGCTGCGCCCGTCCAGCGTCCAGCCGTGCAGCAGCACCGCGGTGACCTCGGCGTCCGCCGGCCCGGTGGCCTCTACGTGCAGGCGTACGTCGTCGTGCAGTCGTACCTCGACGGGCACGCCACCTCCCCAGGGCCGCGCGGATCCGTAACGCCGGGGATACCCGGTGGTAACACCGGCTACCCGTCATGACACCACGCGAACCGGGGCGGTGAGAAGATCCCGGAACCCGGCTGCGCATCCGCGACCCTCCGGTCAAGCTGGGTGACATGGCAGTGTCGCGGGCGGTGCCCCCGGGCTCCGTGCCGGGCAACCGGGCACGCGGGGGGACGCCCCGCGCGGCCCTGGCCGAGCTGCTCGCCGGCAACCGGCGCTTCGTCAGCGGCCAACCGGTGCACGGGCACGACGTGACCGCGGCGGCCGCGAGCGCCTCCGGCGACCAGCAGCCGTACGCCGTCGTGCTGGGCTGCATCGACTCGCGGGTGCCGCTGGAGGCGATCTTCGACCAGACCTTCGGTTCGATCTGCGTCATCCGCACCGGGGGTCACGTGCTCGACCGGGCGGTGCTCGGCTCGATCGAGTTCGTGGTCCACGAGTTGGGCGTACCGCTGGTGATGGTGCTGGGGCACGAGCGCTGCGGCGCGGTGGACGCCACGGTCGGCGCGCTGCGCACCGGCCGGCGGCCGGCCGGCGCCCTGGCCCACCTGGTCGACCGGATCGCGCCGGCGGTGACCGAGGTGGGGGTGGACGACCCGCAGGTGCAGCCGCTGGCGGTCCGTCGGCACGTCCGCCGTACGGTCGCCGCCCTGCGCGCCGACCCGTTCCTCGCCACCCCGATCGCCGCCGCCCGAGTCGCCGTGGCCGGCGCTCTCTACACCCTCTCCACCGGCGACGTGGCCCTCCTCGATCCGCCCTGACCTGCGGAGACGGGCGAACGCCCGCCGGCTGGAGCCGACGGGCGTTCGGGTGATGCGTGGGGAGGGGGTCAGCCCTCGAAGACGCCGGCCTCGACGAGGCGCTTCTCGGTGGCGTCCCAGCCGTCGCCCGGGTGGATGGCGTTGAGGCTGTTGATCTCCGCCCGGATCTTGGCGGCGTGACCGGCGGCGGCCAGCACCCGGATCTCCTCGACGAAGGCCTCGGAGTCGGTACGCAGGTGCGCGGTCTTGCCGTTGGTCAGGTTCCGCACGTAGGCGTGCTTGCCGCCGTTGAGCGGGATGAGGTACTTGAACTCGCCCAGCACGCTGAGGGCGCCACCCTGGCCAGCCTGGCCGGCCCGGACTGACGCGCGCGCGGTCTTAGAGGTGTTGCTCGCCACGGAGGTACTCCTTGCAAGACGTACGGAGGACGGAATGTCCGGGGGCTGTGCGGGTGGCACCGGAGGGGTGACCCCGCGAAAGACGTACGCGGCACAGGCCGCCAATGGAACTGTACACGACCCACGATCCCGGCTGGTCATCGCGGCGTCACGTGGTGGAACGGCGGTCACCTGTCCGGGTATTCCGGGCGGCGGATTTGGTGATTCCCTGGCGTACCATCCGTCACACGAGTCATCATGTGTTCCAGCAACAGCCCGGGTCCGGGTGAGGTCGTAGGGGAAGACGCACCTCGCTCTCCGGGAGGTCACCGTGCCAACGCGTGGCGTCGTATACGTCCACTCGACCCCGCTCGCCGTGTGCTCACACGTCGAGTGGGCGATCGCGCGCGTCCTAGCCGCGCCGGTCAACCTGCAGTGGACGACCCAGCCCGTCGATCCCGGCTCCCGCCGGGCCGAGTGCGGGTGGTCCGGTCGCCCGGGGACGGGCGCCGAACTGGCCGCTGCCCTCCGGCAGTGGCCCATGATCCGTTTCGAGGTGACCGAGGAACCCAGTCCGGGGGCCGACGGCGAACGCTTCATGTACGTCCCGGGCCGTGGGCTGTTCCGGGCCACCGTCGGCGCCGCCGGGGACATCCAGCTCGGCGAGGACCGGTTGCGCAGCATCATGGCCGCCGCCCGCGCGCCGGAGGCCCTCGCGCACGCCCTCGACAAGGCGCTCGGCAGCGCGTGGGACGCCGAGCTGGAGCCGTACCGCTACGCCGGGGACGGCGCACCGGTGACCCTGCTCACCCGGGTCGGATGAGCGACCCAGGGTGACGGTCCCCGCCAGGGCCGAGTTGCCCCGATACGCGGTGACCTGGTGGGATGGTCCGCGTGTCGACTACCCCTCGGCGTGTCGCCGCCGCTGTCGTCGTGATCGCGCTGCTCGCCTCCGGGTGTTCCGGAGCCGGCCAGCGACCGGGATCGGCTCCGTCGTCCGCCCCGGCCACAGAACCGGCCCCGCCGTCGAGCGCCCCGCCGGACGACCCCGCCACCCGGGCCGCCGCGCTGATCGCCGACCTCGCCGACGAGGACCTGGTCGGCCAGGTGCTGATGCCGTACGCGTACGGCGACCAGGCGACCCGGGTCTCGGCCGGCTCGGCGGCCGGCAACCAGGCCCTGGCCGGCGTGGACACCCCGGCCGAGATGATCGAGAAGTACCGGCTCGGCGGGTTGATCCTGGTGGGCTTCAGCGCGGACGACCCCACCCAGAAAAACCAGGCGACCACCAACGTCGACAACCCGAAGCAGGTCCGGGCGCTGACCACCGGGCTACGCGAGGCCGCCGGGCGGCTGCCCGCCGGCGCGGCGCCCCTCCTGATCGGCACCGACCAGGAGTACGGGGTGGTCACCCGGATCACCGACGGGGTGACCATGCTGCCCAGCGCGCTCGCCGCCGGAGCCGCCGGTGAACCCGCCCTGACCGAGGCCGCCTGGCGGGCCGCCGGCAGCGAACTGGCCGCGATGGGGATCAACGTCGACTTCGCGCCGGTCGCCGACGTGCTGGTCACCCGCAGCGCGGTGATCGGATCCCGGTCGTTCGGCGCGGACCCGCAGCGCGCCGCCGAGCAGGTCGGCGGCGCGGTACGCGGATTGCAGGCGGCCGGTGTGGCGGCCACGGTCAAGCACTTCCCGGGGCACGGGCACAGCGCCGACGACTCGCACCAGGACCTGCCCGTGCTGAGCCAGTCCCGCAAGCAGTTGGCCGCCGAGGCCTGGCCGCCGTTCACCGCCGGCATCGAGGCCGGCGCGCTCGCCGTGATGTCGGCCCACCTCGACGTGCGCTCGGTCGACCCCGACGTGCCCGCCACCTTCTCGTACAAGCTGCTCACCGAGGTGCTGCGGGGAGAGCTCGGCTTCCAGGGCGTGGTGATCACCGACGGGATGAACATGCCGCCGGCCCGCCGCTGGTCACCGGGGGAGGCCGCGGTACGCGCCCTGAAGGCCGGTAACGACCTGATCCTCATGCCGCCGAACGTCGGTCAGGCGTACGACGGACTGCTGGCCGCCCTGCGCGACGGCTCGTTGCCCCGGGCCCGGCTGGTGGAGGCGGCCACCCGGGTGCTGACCATGAAGTTCACCCTGGCCGGCGGGGAGGCGCCGAAGCTGTCCACGCTGAACTCCACAGCGCACCGCGAGGCGGCGCGCGCCCTGGCCGCCGCCGCGGTCACCGTGCTGCGCGGCAAGTGCGACACCAGCGGGGTGCCGGGCCCGGTCACGGTCACCTCCTCCGGCGGCCGGGCACACACCCGGGCCGCGTTGACCGAGGCGTTGACCGCGGCCGGGGTGAAGGTGGTGCCCAGCGGCGGCACGGTCGTGCACCTGGTCGGGTACGGCGACGCCGCCGCCGACCTGCGGGCCGACGCCGCCGTCACGGTCGCCATGGACACCCCGTACGTGCTGGCCCGGGCGACGTCGCCGACCCTGCTGGCCACCTACTCGTCGAGCCGGACCGCGATGGCCGCGCTCGCCGGCGTGCTGGCCGGCAAGGCCCGCCCGACCGGCCGCTCCCCGGTCACGGTGTCCGGGCTGCCCGCCACCACCTGCGACGGCTGACCCCCGCCTCGGCACACCAGTGCGGCGGCCCCCGCCGACGCAGGGTGGCGTCGGCGGGGGCCGGGGGAGTCTGCCCGCTCTGTCGCTCGGCTCAGGCGCGGGTGAAGACGAGCGCCACGTTGTGGCCGCCGAAGCCGAACGAGTTGTTCAGCGCGGCGGGGATGTCCAGCTGGCGCGGCTTGTTGGCGACCACGTCAAGGTCGAGGCCGTCGTCCGGGTCCTCCAGGTTGATCGTCGGCGGCACCACGCTGTCGCGGATGGCCAGGATCGTCGCGATCGACTCCAGCGCGCCGGCCGCGCCGAGCAGGTGCCCGGACATCGACTTGGTGGCGGTCAGCACCGGGTGGTCACCCAGTGCCTGGTGCAGCGCCTTGATCTCGGCCAAGTCGCCCACCGGGGTCGACGTGGCGTGCGCGTTGACGTGGACGATGTCGGCCCTTGCCACGCCCGCGTCGGCGATCGCCTTGGCGATGGCCCGGATCGCGCCGGCCCCCTCCGGGTGCGGCTGGACGATGTCGAAGCCGTCGGAGGTGATGCCGGCCCCGGCCAGCCGCGCGTACACCCGGGCACCCCGGGCGGCGGCGTGCTCGGCCCGCTCCAGCACCACGATGCCGGAGCCCTCGCCGAGGACGAACCCGTCCCGGCCCTTGTCCCACGGCCGGGAGGCCCGCTCCGGCTCGTCGTTGCGGGTCGACATGGCCCGCATCGAGGCGAAGCCGGCGATCGGCAGCGGGTGGATCACCGCCTCGGTGCCGCCGGCCACCACCACGTCGGCACGGCCGGCCCGGATCATGTCCAGGCCCAGCGCGATCGCCTCCGCGCCGGTGGCACAGGCGCTGGCCACCGAGTGCACGCCCGCCTGCGCGCCGAGTTCCAGCCCCACCCAGGCGGCCGGGCCGTTCGGCATCAGCATGGGCACGGTGTGCGGGGACACCCGCCGGGGGCCGGATGCCTCCAGGATGTCGTCCTGGGCGAGCAGGGTCACCGCACCGCCGATGCCGGAGCCGACGCTGACCCCCAGCCGTTCCGGATCCAGCCCGGAGTCGGCCAGGCCGGAGTCCGCCCAGGCCTGGTGGGCGGCGATCAGCGCGATCGCCTCGGAACGGTCCAGCCGGCGCAGCTTCACGCGGTCCAGCAGGGTGGCCGGGTCGACCGCGAGCTGGGCGGCGATCCGGACCGGCAGCTGCCCGGCCCACTCCTGGGTGAGCGCACTCACCCCGGAGCGGCCGTTGAGCATGGCGTCCCAGGTCGACGCGACGTCCCCGCCCAGCGGGGTGGTCGCGCCGAGCCCGGTGACGACGACGTCGGAGCGACTCATGATCAGGACTGCGCCTCGATGTAGCTGACCGCGTCCCCGACCGTCTTGAGGTTCTGTACCTCGTTGTCCGGGATCTTGACGCCGAACTTCTCCTCGGCCGCCACCACGACCTCCACCATGGAGAGCGAGTCGACGTCCAGGTCGTCGGTGAAGGACTTCGCCTCGGCCACGTCGTCCGGGTTCACCCCGGCAACCTCTTCGAGGATCTCGGCGAGGCCGGCGGTGATCTCGTCACGGGTCATTGCGGTGGGTTCCTCTCATCGGGTTCTCTCGACGGCGGCGACGCCGCCCGTCGCTCCTCGACGCCGACGCGCCGAGGGGGTATCAGGGGCAGCGGACGACCTGACCGGCGTAGGTCAGGCCGCCGCCGAAGCCGAACAGCAGCACCGGCGCGCCCGAGGGCACCTCGCGACGCTCGACCAGCTTGGACAGGGCCAGCGGGATGCTGGCCGCAGAGGTGTTGCCGGACTCGACGATGTCCTTGGCGATGATCGCCTGCGGGATGTTCAGCCGCTTGGCGATCCCGTCGATGATCCGGGCGTTGGCCTGGTGCGGCACGAACGCGGCCAGCTCGGAGGGGTCCACCCCGGCCCGCTCGCACGCCTGTAGGGCCAGCGGCGCCAGCGCCGTGGTGGCCCAGCGGAACACCGTCTGGCCCTCCTGGGCGACGTACGGCCGCCAGCCCTCGATGCGTACCGCGTCGCCGCGCTCGGGCACCGAACCCCAGACCACCGGGCCCACGCCGGCCGGCTCGTCCTCGGCGGCGGCGGTGACCACGGCGGCGCCCGCGCCGTCGGCGAAGATGATGCAGGTGGAGCGGTCGGTCCAGTCGGTGAAGTCGGAGAGCTTCTCCGCCCCGATCACGATCGCGTTGCGGGTGGCGCCGGCCCGGATGGCGTGGTCCACCGTGCCGAGCGCGTACGCGAAACCGGAGCAGGCGGTGTTCAGGTCGTACGCCCCGGGCGCGTTGATGCCCAGCTTGGCGGCGACCCGGCAGGCCACGTTCGGGCTCCGGTCGACCGAGGTGCAGGTGGCGACCACGACCAGGTCGATGTCGGCGGCGGTCAGGCCGGAGTTGGCCAGCGCCTTGTCGGCGGCGGCGGCGGCCATGTCGGCGACCGTCTCCTCGCCGGCGATCCGCCGCGAGACGATGCCGACCCGGTCGCGGATCCACTCGTCGTTGGTCTCCACCAGCTGGGCGATCTCGTCGTTGGTCACCACCCGCGAGGGCTGGTAGTGCCCCAGGGAAAGAATCCTGCTGCCGGTCACGACACGTCCTCCCTGCGGTCGGTCCCGTCACGGGACTCGTCCGGGCCGTCTTCGATGGTCTGCTCGGTGGGCGCCCTGCGGTGCCGGGCGATCAGGTCGCGCGCGGCGGGCAGGTCGTCCGGGGTGTTCAGGGTGACGATCTCCGGAGCGCCAGCGCCCTTGAGCTCGCGCTTGACCAGCCCGGCGAGGGTGCCGGCGGGGGGCAGCTCGATCACGCCGGTCACGCCGAGGTCGGCGAGGGTGGCCATGCAGAGGTCCCAGCGGACCGGGGCGGTGACCTGGCGGACCAGCCGCTGGAGCATCTCCCGGCCGTGGTCGACCGCGGTGCCGTCACGGTTGGAGAGCAGGATCCGGGCCGGGTCGCTCGGGACGATCCCGGCCGCGACCGTGCCCAGCGCCGCCTCCGCCGGGGCCATGTACGGGGTGTGGAAGGCGCCGGCCACCTGGAGCCGGACGACCCGGGCCCGGGCCGGTGGCTCGGCGGCCAGCTTCTCCAGCGCGGCGACCGCGCCGGCGGCGACGATCTGACCGCTGCCGTTGCGGTTGGCGGCGTGCAGCCCGTGCCCGGTGATCGCGGCGATCACCTCGTCCGGGTCGCCACCGAGCACCGCGGCCATGCTGGTCGGCTCCAGCGCGCAGGCGGCGGCCATCTCCCGGCCGCGTACCCCGGCAAGGGTGATCGCCGCCTCGGCCGGCAGCACACCGGCCAGCGCCGCCGCGCCGAGTTCGCCGACGCTGTGCCCGGCGGTCAGCGACACGTCGTGCATCGGCAGGTGCTCGGCGGCGAGCAGCGCCGCCGCGACCAGCAGCGGCTGGGTGCGGGCGGTGTCCCGGATCTCGTCGGCGTCGGCGGCGGTGCCCAGGTGCACCAGGTCGACGTTGGCCAGCGAGGACCACGAGCGCAACCGGTCCTCGGCGCCGGACAGGTCGAGCCAGGGCGTCAGGAAGCCGGGTTTCTGGGAACCCTGGCCGGGGCAAAGTACGGCGAGCACGTCTATGACTCTCCCGGATACCCTTGGGTTGCGCTGTGCGGACTGGCACCAAACCGCACTAGGACCTTTGGTGAGATCCTACAAAGATTGGCGTTGATCATCGCCAGTCTGTGATCTTTTACCGTCGGGTGGGGTCAATGTCTGGGTCGGCGCGACCGGATCCAGCCGGCCCACGGTCAACGCGATCCGCAGGGCGAAGGCGTCCCGGGGCGTCAGCGGGCTGAAACCGGTGACCTCGGAGATCCGCCGCAACCGGTAGCGCACGGTGTTCGGATGCACGTACAGCGCCCGCGCGGCGCTCTCCAGCGTGCCGCCCGCGGCGAAGAAGGCGTCCAGCGTCTCCAGCAGCTCACCGCCGGCGCGGACCAGCGTCGCGTACACGTCGTGCCGCAGCCTCCGGCGGGCCTCGGCGTCGCCGGCCAGGGCCCGCTCCGGCAGCAGGTCACCGGCGTGGACCGGCCGGGGCGCGGCCGGCCAGGCCGGTGCCGCCCGGTAGCCGGCCAGCGCCGCCCGGGCCGACTCGGTCGCCTCGTCCAGGCTCGGCACCGCCGGGCCGACCACCACCGGCCCCTCACCGAAGGCGGTCAGCAGGTTCCCGGTGGCCGCGACCGGGTCGGCGGCCCCACCGAGCACGATCACCAGCCGGTCGCCGTGCACGCCGCCGATCACCTCGACCCCGATCCGCCGGGCCTGGCGGTAGACGGTGTGTAGCACGGCGGCGACCTCCCCGCCGGGCGAGCGGCCGACCGCCACGGAGACCGGCGGCGCGTCCGTCCAGCCGAGCGCGGCGGCACGGCTGGCCAGCACGTCCGGGGAGTCGCCGCGCAACAGCGCGTCCACCAGCAGGGCCTGTAGGCGGGCGTCCCAGGAGCCGCGCGACTCGGCGGCCCGGGCGTAGACCCGGGCGGCGGCGAAGGCGATCTCCCGGGAGAATCGCAGCACCGCCTCCCGCAGTTGCGGCTCCTCGCCGGGCGCGGCGAGCTGGCCGACCTGCTCCTCGACCACGTCGATGGTGACCTTGATCAGTGCGACCGTCTGCTGGAGGCTGATCGAGCGGGCCAGCGCCTGCGGCGCCGTGGCGAACACCTCGTCGGAGACCTCCTGGGTGCCCTCGGCGGCCCCGCCGCCGGCGCGCAACCACTGGACCAGGGAGCGGGCACCGGCCTGGGCCACCAGCATCACCCACGACCGCTGGTCGGCGGGCAGCTCCCGGAACCAGGGCAGGGTCTCGTCCATCCGGGCCACGCTGGCCGTGGCGAGGGCCCCGGCGGCGCGCTCGATCCGGCGCAGGGTGGCCGACAGCTCCGTCCCGCCCGACTCGCTCACCCGCCTAGCCTGACATGCCCTGAACTGGACCTCCACGGCAGGCGTCCCGGGGTCGCCGACCGGGCCGCGGGGCCTTCACCGGGTACGCGCTGCACGGCACGTCGGGGCCGGCCAGTACGGTGACGGTGCACGTCCGGGTGGGCACCGGCGAGTGAGGGCGAGAGCGTGAGGAGAGGCCGATGGCGCACGGGGAGGCCGAGCACGGCTGCGCCCAGGGGGAGCCCAGCCGGCCGGGCCCGCACGAGCAGCCGGCCGTCGCCCAGCACCACCGCCGGCCCGCCGGCCTGACGCACCCGGT
Source organism: Micromonospora sp. CA-263727 (assembly GCF_050942455.1). Classification (NCBI taxonomy): domain Bacteria; kingdom Bacillati; phylum Actinomycetota; class Actinomycetes; order Micromonosporales; family Micromonosporaceae; genus Micromonospora; species Micromonospora sp. CA-263727. The sequence continues at coordinate 5,521,034 of NZ_CP192031.1, read as the reverse complement.
CGAGCCGCCCGCCGGGTGGTCACCGGAGCGCCCGGAGGAGGACCCTCGCCCGCCCGGCCCCGCAGTGCCGAGCCCCTGTTGCCCCGCCAGCTGGCCAGCGAGCCGTCGGTGCCCCGCCAGCGGGCCGCCGAACCGCCGCCGCCGGATGCGCCGGAGCCGGCCGACACCGGTTGCCGCAGCGACCGGCCCGGCTGGGCCGGCGCGCACCGGCACGGCCCGGTCCGCCCGGCACACCGCAACGTCCGGCGGGAGCGCCCCCACGTCGCTGGTGCTGACCGGGCAGCCAGGCCGGCCAGCGCCGACGTGACCCGGAGGGGTGGCCGTCGACCGCGTCGCGCGGGGCTGCCGGGTTGCGACCCGGAGCCGTCGCCGCGACCGGGGCGCGGGTGGCCCGAGCGCGCCCTAGCGGGTCCGGCGGCGGATCAGCAGCGCGATCCCGGCGAGCCCGATGGTGATCACCAGCACCACCGCGACGTTTAGCAGGAGCAGACGCCGCAGCTCGACGAAGGCCTCGTTGATGTCCTGGGCGGGGTTGAGCGAGTCCTCCGGGATGATTCGTTCGCCCCCGCCGACTCCGCCGCTGACCGTCTCGTGCGTCCGCTCCAGCGGCACGCCGGCGGTGCGCAGCGTCTCGGACATGCTGACCCGACCGAGGAACCACGCCGCGGTCGTCTTGCGGGCGTCCGGCTGCTTGGCCGGCCGGAAGACCCGCGGCCCGCCCACCGCCTTCGGGTAGAGGTCGTACGTCTGCTTTGGAACGTCGCCGGCCAGCACCACGACCGTGTACTTCGGACCGAGGTCGGCCGTCTTCGGCTTGGTCGACTGGCGGACCAGACCACGGAAGTTGACCTGCTCGATCACGGCGACGACGTGCGCGGGGTGGGAGTCGGCGCGCAGCTTCAACGGCTCGGCCAACCCGTGCCCGGTGATGTCCACCCCGGCTGGCGGGGCCTTCGGCGCGGCCTTCGCCGGCTCGGCGAAGGTGAACGGCAACAGCAGCGCCGCGAGCCCGCCCACCGCCACCGCGGCCAGTCGCCTCATCCGTCGGACCATGCCGCCTCCTCGCCCCGTTCGATGGGTGGCTGTGCTGCACGGGTCACGCCTTGAAGGTTGACGGCGGAGACCGTGCCCACAGGACGGGTTCCCACCTCAAAGACTCCGCGGAACGTCGATCGGTTGCAGCTGGTGGAACACTAATTGGAACTATCTGCGATCGCGACTCGACAAGTGATCAGCCGTGGACCAGCGGGCGGATCTTACCTTTGCGGAGGCAGTGTTGGGGGGCAGGATACCGTGCGTCGCGGGGGTCCGGGCAGCCATGCCCGGCGTGTCGCAAAGCGTGTCGATGCAGCTGGCGGCGGCAGCGACTTGTTTGTCCTGCCCGCCGCGACCTGCTCCACGATCTGCCGCTCCTGCGGGTGACGGTCGGCCGCCACCGACCGACTGCCCTGGTGCCGCTGGGTGACTGCCGGCGGCACCATCCGGTTCAGGTGAGGCGGAGGCGGGCGGCGCGCAGGCGGGTCAGGGTGCGCTCGGGGCCGAGCACCTCCAGCGACTCGAACAGCGGCAACCCGACGGTACGGCCGGTGACCGCGACCCGTACCGGCGCCTGGGCCTTGCCGAGCTTGAGGCCGCGCGCCGCGCCGACCGTCTCCAGGGTGGCCTTCAACGTCTCCGCGTCCCACGACGGCACCGCCTCGAAGGCGGCGATGGCGTCGTCCAGCAGCTCCGCCGAGCCCTCCTTCATCGCCTTGGCCCAGGCCGCCTCGTCGATCAGCGGCGAGGCGACGAAGAGGAAGTCGACGTTCGGCACGATCTCGCTGAGCACCGCGATGCGGGTCTGGGCCAGCGGCGCCACCGCGGCGAACGCCGCCGGGTCGAACTCCTCCGGCTGCCAGGGCGGCGGCGCGATGGTGCCGGTGCCGGTCAGCCACGGCCGGCAGACCTCGACGAACTCCTCGACCGGCAACGCCCGGATGTACTCGCCGTTGAACGCCCGCAGCTTCTTCTCGTCGAAGAAGGCCGGCGACGGGTTGACCTCCGCCAGCCGGAACTCGTCCTCGATCACCGGCCAGGGCACGATCTCCCGGTCGCCGGAGGGGGCCCAGCCGAGCAGCATCAGGTAGTTGCGCATCGCGTCAGCCAGGTAGCCCTCGTCCCGGTACGCCTCCAGGGCGACCTTGTCGCGGCGCTTGGAGAGCTTCTGCCGCTTCTCGTTGACCACCACCGGCACGTGCGCCCAGACCGGCGGCTTCACCCCGAGCGCGTCCCAGAGCAACTGCTGCTTCGGGGTGTTCGGCAGGTGCTCCTCGGCCCGGATCACGTGGGTGATCCCCATCGTCATGTCGTCCACGACGTTGGCGAGCAGGAAGACCGGCGACCCGTCGCCCCGGGCGATCACGAAGTCCTCGATGAGCCTGTTCTCGAAGGTCGGCTCGCCCCGGATCAGGTCGACGACCACCGTCGAGCCCTCGTCAGGGGTACGGAAGCGCAGCGCGCGCCCCTCGCCGGCCGGTAGCCCCCGGTCACGGCAGTACCCGTCGTAACCGGTGTACTGGTTGCCGGTGCGGGCCTGCACCGCCTCCCGGGTGCAGTCGCAGTAGTACGCCCGGCCCGAGTCGTACAGCCGTCGCGCGGCGGCCCGGTGCTCGTCGGCGTACGAGGACTGGAAGTAGGGGCCCTCGTAGCTGCCCCGCTCGATGCCGATCCAGTCCAGCGCCGACAGGATGCCCTCGGTCCACTCCGGCTTGTTGCGTGCCGCGTCGGTGTCCTCGATACGCAGCACGAACACCCCGCCCTGCTGCTTGGCGTAGATCCAGTTCTGTAGCGCCGAGCGGGCGCCGCCGACGTGGAACATACCGGTCGGGGAAGGGGCGAATCGCACACGTACCGTCACAACCCCCAGCCTACGGCCGCCCACCCGCATGTAAGGAGGGGGCCCTTCTTATCGCCTCGTGTACTAAAAGGGCCCCCTCCTAACACGCTTCGCGGCATCGGCGCGGCGGGCGGGCGATTACGGAACGGAGCGGATCTTCAGAACCAGGACGCTGCCGAGCACGGTCACCGCGGCGGTGGTCGCGTACAGCGCCGGATAGCCGCCCAGGTACACCACGATCGGGGCGGAGATGGCCGGGCCGAGCACCTGCGGGGCGGAGTTGGCAATGTTGATCACACCGAGATCCTTGGCCCGGTCGGTGGCCTTCGGCAGCACCTGGGTGATCAGGGCGGCGTCCACCGACAGGTAGACCCCGTAGCCGGCGCCGAGCAGCACGGCAGCGGTCATCGCCATCGGCCAGGTGGGCGCGACGGCCAGCAGCAGCGCCGCCACCGCGATCAGCATCCCGGCGGCGATCACGAAGACCTTCCGCCGGCCGGAGCGGTCCGACAGCCGGCCGGCGACCACGGTGGTGGACATCAGCCCGGCGGTGTAGAGCAGGATCAGCACCAGCAGCCCACCGTCGGGGTCGGCCACCCGCACCTCGTCGGTGAGGAAGTAGAGCAGGTAGAGGGTGCCGAGGGCGTTGCCGAGCTGGACCAGGAACCGGGTGATCCAGGCCCAGCCGAAGTCGGGGTGACGGCGTGGCGACACCCACATGCCGGCGAGCAGGCCGCGCAGCGCCGGCCGGTGCGCGCGGGGCAGCGGGTCGTCGGCCGTACGCAGGGCGAACGGCAGCGCGAGCAGCAGCACGACCGCGGCCATCGCCAGATACCCGGCGGCGTTGCCGGTGACCACGGCGGTGACCAGCACCACGCCGAGTACCAGCCCGAGCGCCTGGGGGATGCCCACCCAGCCGGAGACCCCGCCGCGCTGTGTCACCGGAACCCGGTCCGGTACGGCGGCGGTCAGGCTGGCCAGCATCGCGTTGAAACAGGTCTGCGCGGCGACCCAGCCGACCGCCACGCCGAGCACGGTCTGCGCCTGGGCGAGCAGCGCCAGGGAGAGCGCGCCGAGCAGCGCGCCGCCCAGGGTCCAGACGTGCCGGCGGCCGAACTCCCGACCGCCGATCCGCAGGCAGGTCCGGTCCGACAGCGCGCCGACGAGCGGGTTGACCACCACCGCGGCCAGCGCGCCGAGCCCGGTGACCACCGCCAGCATGGTCTCCTTGTTCGCCGGTGCGATCTGCCCGAGTTGCTGCGGCAGCAACACCTGGATCGGGGTGAAGAAGGCCATCCAGACGCCGAGGTTCGCGGCGAACAGCAGCGCGATCCACCCCCGCCGGACCGGCAGGGTCGGCTCGGCGAGCGCGGCCGGCAGGGATGTCGGGGTCGGGTCGAGGGTGGTCACCGGGCCGGTTCCCGCCGGGCTGTGGCGATCACCTCACGCAGCCAGGCGTACGACGACTTCGGCGTGCGGCGTCGGCTGGGGTAGTCGACGTGCACCAGGCCGAAGCGCTTGGTGAAGCCCTCGGCCCACTCCCAGTTGTCCAGCAGCGACCAGACGAAGTAACCGGTCACGTCCACCCCGTCGTCCATCGCCGCGCGTACCGCCCGGAGGTGGCCGTCCAGGTAGGCGATCCGGTCCGGGTCGTGCACCCGGCCGTCGGCGTCAGGGGCGTCGTCGTAGGCGCAGCCGCTCTCGGTGATCTGGATCGGCGGCAGGTCCGCGCCGTAGCGGCGGTGCAACCAGCCGAGCAGCTCGCGCAGCCCGTCCGGGGCCACCGGCCAGTCGAAGGCGGTACGCGGGTAGCCGGTGAGCGGCACCAGGTCGAAGGGGAGCGGCGAGCCCTCCTCGGGCGCGCGTACCCCGGTCGGGTTGTAGTAGTTGACGCCGAGCACGTCGATCGGCGCGGCGATGACGTCGAGGTCGCCGTCGCGGACCACGGCGGTGTCGAAGCCCAGCTCCGGCGGGTACCCGCGACTGAACAGCGGGTCGGTGAAGAGCCGGTTGTGCAGCGCCTCGTAGGCCGCCGCGGCGGTGGCGTCGGCCTGGCTGCCGCCGATCACGCGTACCGGCGAGTAGTTGTTGGCGATGGCGACCGGGCTGGCGCTACGGCCGCGCAGCGCGGCCACCGCGAGGCCGTGGCCGAGCAGTTGGTGGTGGGCGACCGGGAAGGCGTCGAAGAGCAGCATCCGGCCGGGCGCGTGTACGCCCATGCCGTGACCGAGGCTCATGTGGATGAACGGCTCGTTCAGGGTGATCCAGAGCTTGACCCGGTCGCCGAGGCGGGCGGCCACCAGGTCGGCGTACTCGGCGAAGCGGTGTGCGGTGTCCCGGTTCGACCAGCCGCCGGCATCCTCCAGTGGTTGGGGGAGATCCCAGTGGAACAGCGTGGCGACCGGGTCGATGCCGTGCCCGAGCACCTCGTCGACCAGCCGTTCGTAGAAGTCCAGCCCGACGGGGTTGACCGCGCCGGCGCCGGTCGGCTGCACCCGGGGCCAGGCCACCGAGAACCGGTACGCGGTGACTCCCAACCCGGCCATCAGGGCGACGTCCTCGGCGTATCGGTGGTAGTGGTCGCAGGCCACCGCGCCGCTGCTGCCGTCGAGGATCCGGCCCGGAACCTGGGCGAAGGTGTCCCAGATGGAGGGCCCGCGCCCGCCGGTGCTGGCGGCGCCCTCGATCTGGTAGGCCGACGTGGAGACGCCCCAGCGGAATCCGGTGGGGAACTCGGGCATCGGTGCGGTCTGCATGCGCCCTCCCGGTAAACGCGAAATGTGTTCGGAACTCTAGGGCGTGCCGGGGCCCGGGTCTATAGGCGGATCTGCGCCGGAGAGCAATACCTTTCGGCGTGTCTTTTACGAACACGTCCATATACGTCCGTTTTTGCGCATACAGTGCCGATATCGTGGGATGTCCTCACTGGAGGAAGACGGAAATGATCCTCGTGGAACGCAGCGCGCACGTGGTGGCGCCGGTGGAAGCGGTCTGGGATGTGGTGCAGCGGGCCGAGCAGTTGCCCGCCTGGCTGGCCGGGGTACGGGCGGCCGAGGTCCTCTCGGGGGAGGGCTTCGGTCGACGACAACTGGTCCAGGCCGGACGCGGTGCCGCGCATGAGGCCGAGGTGATCGCCTACCAGGAGCCGACGTTGATCGGCTGGCGTGAACGCGCCAAGGGCGCCGGTGCCCGAGCGGAGGCGCGCACCGAGATATACGTCCAACTCACGCCGGACGAGGAGGAGGGCGGGACGGTCGTGCGGCTCATCGTCGTACGGTGGCCCGCCGGCCCGGTCAAGGCCGCGCTACTCCGCCTCGGCCTGCGGCGGGTCGGCGCCGATCTGGAGGACTCGCTGGCCCGGCTGACCGATCTGGCCGCCGTCGGCTGACCGGCCGCGTCCTGGCGTCACCCGCGACGGTGGCGGCCCGGGTGTCCCTACCAGGTACACCCGGGCCGCCACCGCTTTCGACCTCCGGGCCGAACGAGAGTGTTAGGAGGGGGCCCCTTTAGTACGCGAGGCGTTAACAGGGGGCCCCTCCTTTCTGCTAGCTGTCGCCGCCGGTCTCGCCGACGGGGGCGGCGTTGACGTCCTCGATGGCGTACTTCTTGGCCGCCTCGGCCGGTACGTGGGCCGGTACCGCCCCGCGCAGCGCGAGCTGCCGCAGCGTCGCGACGGTGACTGACTCGGCGTCGACGTGGAAGTGCCGGCGCAGCGCGTGCCGGGTGTCCGACAGGCCGAAGCCGTCGGTGCCCAGCGAGGTCCAGTCACCGGGCACCCAGCGCGAGATCAGGTCCGGCACCGCGCGCATCCAGTCGCTGACCGCGACCTTCGGCCCGTCGGCGTCGGCCAGCTTCCGCTGGATGTACGGCACCCGCTGCTCGGCGCCCGGGTGCAGGAGGTTGTACTCCTCACACTGCACCGCGTCCCGGCGCAGCTCGCTCCAGGAGGTCACCGACCAGACGTCGGCGGCCACCCCCCAGTCCTGAGCGAGCAACTGCTGCGCCTTGAGCGCCCACTGCATGCCGGTGCCGGAGGCGAGCAGGTTCGCCCGGGGGGCGTCCTCGTCGACCGAGGAGGCCGGCGAGTAGCGGTGGATGCCCCGGACGATGCCCTCGACGTCCACACCCTCCGGCTCCGCCGGCTGGTGGATCGGCTCGTTGTAGACGGTGAGGTAGTAGAAGACGTTCTCCTGCTTCTCGCCGTACATCCGGTGCAGGCCGCTCTCCATGATGTGCGCGATCTCGAACGCGAACGCCGGATCGTACGCGACCACCGCCGGGTTCGTGGCCGCGAGCAGCAGCGAGTGGCCGTCCTCGTGCTGGAGACCCTCGCCGTTGAGCGTGGTGCGGCCGGCGGTGGCGCCGAGCACGAAACCGCGGGCCATCTGGTCCGCCGCGGCCCAGAAGCCGTCACCGGTGCGTTGGAATCCGAACATCGAGTAGAAGATGTACATCGGGATCATCGGCTCGTCGTGGGTGGCGTACGACGAGCCGGCCGCGGTGAACGAGGCGACCGAGCCGGCCTCGTTGATCCCCTCGTGCAGGATCTGCCCGGCGGTCGACTCCTTGTAGGACAGGAACAGGTCCCGGTCGACCGAGGTGTACCGCTGGCCGTGCGGCGAGTAGATCTTGGCGGTCGGGAAGATCGAGTCCAGCCCGAAGGTACGCGCCTCGTCCGGGATGATCGGCACCCAGCGCTTGCCGAACTGCTTGTCCTTCATCAGGTCCTTGAGCAGGCGGACGAAGGCCATCGTGGTGGCCACCTTCTGCTTGCCCGAACCCCGCTTGACGTCGGCGAAGCGCTCGCTGCCCGGGATGGCCAGCGACTTGGCCTTGGTCCGCCGGGTCGGCAGGTAGCCGCCGAGCTGCTGACGCCGTTCGTGCAGGTACTGGATCTCGTCGGACTTCTCGCCCGGGTGGTAGTACGGCGGCAGGTACGGGTTCTCCTCCAGCGCCGAGTCCGGGATGTCCAGGTAGAGCCGGTCGCGGAAGGTCTTCAGGTCCTCCAGCGTCAGCTTCTTCATCTGGTGGGTGGCGTTGCGGCCCTCGAAGTGCGAGCCGAGCGTCCAGCCCTTGATCGTCTTGGCCAGGATCACGGTCGGCTGGCCGGTGTGCTCCGTCGCCGCCTTGTAGGCCGCGTAGAGCTTGCGGTAGTCGTGCCCACCCCGCTTGAGGTTCCAGATCTCGTCGTCGGTCAGCCCCTCGACCATCTTGCGGGTCCGCGCGTCCCGGCCGAAGAAGTGCTCCCGCACGTACGCCCCGGACTCCGCCTTGTAGGTCTGGTAGTCGCCGTCGGGCGTGGTGTTCATGAGGTTGACCAACGCGCCGTCGGTGTCGGCGGCGAGCAGCGGATCCCACTCCCGGCCCCAGACCACCTTGATCACGTTCCAGCCGGCGCCCCGGAAGAACGCCTCCAGTTCCTGCATCACCTTGCCGTTGCCGCGGACCGGGCCGTCCAGCCGCTGGAGGTTGCAGTTGATCACGAAGGTGAGGTTGTCCAGCTCCTCGCGGGCGGCCACGCCGATCGCGCCGAGGGTCTCCGGCTCGTCCATCTCGCCGTCGCCGAGGAAGGCCCAGACGTGCTGGTCGGAGGTGTCCTTGATGCCCCGGTGGTGCAGGTACCGGTTGAACCGGGCCTGGTAGATGGCGTTCAGCCCGCCGAGTCCCATGGAGACCGTGGGGAACTCCCAGAAGTCCGACATCAGCCGCGGGTGCGGGTACGACGGGAGCCCGCCGCCGGGGTGCGACAGCTCCTGCCGGAAGCCGTCGAGCTGGTTCTCGCCGAGCCGGCCCTCGAGGAACGCCCGGGCGTACATGCCGGGGGAGGCGTGGCCCTGGTAGAAGATCTGGTCGCCACCGCCGGGGTGGTTCTTGCCCCGGAAGAAGTGGTTGAAGCCCACCTCGTAGAGCGACGCGGAGCTGGCGAAGGTGGAGATGTGACCGCCGACACCGATCTCCGGACGCTGAGCGCGGTGCACCAACATCGCCGCGTTCCACCGCACGTACGCCCGGATCCGGCGCTCCACGTGCTCGTCGCCGGGGAACCACGGTTCGCGCTCCGGCGGGATCGAGTTGATGTAGTCGGTGGTGGTCAGCGACGGCACCCCGACCTGGCGCTCACGAGCGCGCTCCAACAGACGAAGCATCACGTAGCGGGCTCGCTTGGTGCCACGTTCGTCGATGACTCCGTCGAGCGACTCGACCCATTCGCTGGTTTCTTCAGGGTCGATGTCCGGAAGCTGGCTCGGCAGGCCGGCGGTGATCACCGGGCGCTTGCGTTCCGTAGCCACAGGCGTTCCCTCGGTTGTGTGTGGGATAGGTCTCTAGCGCCATCCTGCCCCGTCGTGGCACTCGGCGTCACGTCCACCCGTCCGAAGGGCGACGCTCGACACACGTACCCACCAGTAACTTCACCCCCGGCGGGGGCCGTCGGGCGGGGCGGCAGAATGCGGGGTATGCGTAGTGAGGTGATCACCGTCCGGACCGGTTCACGGCCGACCGTCCGGGACATCACCACCGAGGCCGAACAGTTCGTCTCCGGCCAGGGCGACGGCCTGCTGCACGTCTTCGTGCCGCACGCCACCGCCGGGGTGGCCATCATCGAGACCGGCGCCGGGTCGGACGACGACCTGCTCACCGCGCTGGACGCCGTGCTACCCGCCGACGACCGGTGGCGGCACCGGCACGGATCCCCGGGGCACGGCCGCGACCACGTGCTGCCCGCCTTCGTCGCGCCGTACGCGACGCTGCCGGTGCTGGACGGGCGCCTGGCATTGGGCACCTGGCAGTCGGTCTGCCTGGTCGACACCAACGGCGACAACACCAGCCGGCAGGTCCGCTTCTCCTTCCTGCCCGGCTGATTCCCCCAACGCCCCGGCCGGGTTCCATGTTCGGGCCGGCTGGTTCGTCGTTCGGGCCGGCTGGTTCGTCGGCCCGCCGGGATGCCGCCTGATCAGCCGATAGCAGGAATGATCAAGCTGTCGGTCGTCGGTAGGATGCGGGCCATGGCGCAGCTCACCGTCTCCGGCGGCGACCCGGAGCCGGCCGACCGTGCCGGGCTGGCCGGCGACGCGGTGCGCCGGATCATGCATGTCGCCGCCGCGCTGCGCCATCACCAGGATCTCGACATCGCCGCCCTGGGGCTGACCCCGGCCGTCGCCCGCGCCCTCTACCAGCTTGACCCGGATCGCCCGCTGCCCGGCCGGGATCTGGCCGATCAGCTGCGGTGCGACCGGTCCAACGTCACCGCCCTGGTCGACAGGCTGGAGCAGGCCGGTCTGGTGGAGCGCCGGGTCGACCCGGCCGACCGCCGGCAGAAGACGCTGGTGGTGACCGAGGCCGGCCGGCGGATGCGGGAGCGGGTGCACCACGTGCTGTCGGACTCCCGACTGCTCACCGGACTCAGCACCCAGGAGTTGGCCGCCCTGCGGCAACTGGTCTGGAAGATCTCCGACGCCGGCTGCCCAGAGCCCTGCACCCCCCAATAACCCCGCGGGCTCCCACCCCACCCCGCCGGTCCGGGAGCGTTGACCAAGAGGTTTGCGTCACGACACGCCGGCGAGCTTGACGCAAAGCTCTCGACCAGCCGGCGCGGGTTCTCCGTCGGCGGTCTCGACTGGGCGAGGCGTGCCTCGGTCGGTAATGCTGTCGGACGTGACCACCCCGCAGGATCTCGACGACCGGTTCCGGGAATCCCTGGCCGCGCTCGCCGCGCCGCAGCACCGTGCTGACCCGGCGCAGGCGGTGGCCGGGGGCGCGGCGTTGACCGGCGCCCAGCTGTTGGAACTCTTCGACGCCCAGGTCACCAGCCGCCAGCTCGATCTCGCCGGTCGTTGGCTGCGCAGCTTCGGCGAGGGCTACTACACCATCGGGTCGGCCGGCCACGAGGGCAACGCCGCGGTCGCGGCCGCCCTGCGGCCCACCGATCCGGCGCTGCTGCACTACCGCTCCGGCGCGTTCTACTGCGTCCGCGCCGCCCAAGCCGCCCAGCAGGTTCCCGCCGGCAACTCGGCGGTCGCCGGTGCCGCGACGAGTCCTGGTCGGGCCGGCGACAACGGAGCCGCAAGCGACCCGCCCGGTGGAGTCGCCGCCGCGACCGATCCGGTTGGCGGCGCTGGAACCGCGGCCGACCCGGCCGGTGAGTCCGAATCCGCGACCGATCGAGCTGGCGGCGAGCGACCGGACGGCGACCATCACGACGGTGACGTGGCCGACGGTGCTGCCGATCCCGGCCATAGCGGCGTGACCGGCGGGTCCGACCCCCGCATCCGGGGCGTGGCCGGCAGCACGGCCCTCCCCGCCGCGATCGCCCCGGCCCGCGGGACCGTCGCCGTCGACCCGCTCCCGAACGGCGAGCCGGCCGAGGCCGTACCCCCTGCGGACCCCGATCAGCCCACCGCGCCCGCGCCGCCCGCGCCCGCGCGGGCGGCGAGCGGGCCGGCGGCGAGCGGGTCGACCAAGACCGCCCAGACGGCGACGACCGCCCAGCCGGCGACCGGGTCGGCGGGGCACGACGAGGTCGAGGCGGTCGTGTCGATGGCGTCGGTGAAGCGGCCGGTGGATCCGGCGTACGCCGAGGCGGCGCGGGACGTGCTGCGCGGGATGGCGGCCTCCAGCCGGGAGCCGATCGCCGGTGGCCGCCACAAGGTCTTCGGCCGGGCCGATCTCGCGGTGCTGCCGACCACCTCCACCATCGCCTCGCACCTGCCCCGGGCGGTCGGGATGGCCCTCGCGGTGGAACGGTTGCGCCGGCTCGACGCCCGGCGGGGGGCGGGGCGCGGCGATCCGGCGACGCCGGCATCCTGGGCCCCGGACGCGATCGTGGTCTGCTCGTTCGGGGACGCCTCGATCAACCATGCCACCGCCACCGCCGCGTTCAACACCGCCGGCTGGTACGACCATGCTGGCCTGCGTATCCCCGTGCTCTTCGTCTGCGAGGACAACGGCCTGGGCATCAGCGTCCGCTCGCCGCAGGGCTGGGTGGCGACCGCGCTGCGGTCGAAGCCGGGCATCCGGTACTTCGCCGCCGACGGCGCCGACGCGATCGGGGCGTACGGGGTGGCGGCCGAGGCGGCGGCCTGGGTACGCCGGCACCGGCGTCCCGCGGTGCTGCACCTGAGCACGGTTCGGTTGATGGGCCATGCGGGCGCGGACGCCGAGAGCGGGTACCGCGCCCCGGCGGAGATCGCCGCCGACCTGGCCGTGGACCCGGTGGTCGCCACCGCGCGCCGGCTGGTCGAGGCGGGCCTGGCCAGTGGCGCGGAGTTGCTGGCCCGGTACGACGAGATCGGCTGGCAGGTCCGCCGGATCGCCGAGCAGGTGCTCGACGAGCCGAAGCTGACCAGCGCCGCCGAGGTGATCGCCCCGCTGGCGCCCCGCCGGCCGCTACGGGTGGCCCACGCGGTGGCCGAGGCGGGGGCCCGCGCTGCCGGGGCGGGTGCGGGCGCGCGGGCCGAGGTGTTCGGCGGCAAGCCGCCCGAGCTCGCCGGCCCGCTCACGCTCGCGCAGAGCATCAACGCCGCGCTCACCGACGGGCTGCTCGACCACCCGCAGATGGCGGTCTTCGGCGAGGACGTCGCCGCCAAGGGCGGGGTGTACGGGGTGACCAAGGGGCTGCGCGACCGGTTCGGCGCGGCGCGGGTGTTCGACACGCTGCTCGACGAGACCTCGATCCTCGGTCTCGGCCTCGGCGCGGGGCTGGCCGGGATGCTGCCGGTGCCGGAGATCCAGTATCTGGCGTACCTGCACAACGCCGAGGACCAGCTGCGCGGCGAGGCGGCGACGATGAGGTTCTTCTCCCAGGGGGCGCTGCGTAACCCGATGGTGGTGCGGGTGGCGGGGCTGGCATACCAGGAGGGCTTCGGCGGGCACTTCCACAACGACAATTCGGTGGCCGTACTGCGGGATGTGCCCGGCCTGGTGATCGCCGTGCCGGCGCGGCCGGACGACGCGGCGGCGATGCTGCGGAGCTGCCTGGCGAGCGCGGCGGTGGACGGCAGCGTCTGCGTCTTCCTGGAGCCGATCGCGCTCTACCACACCCGGGACCTCTACGCCGACGGCGACGGCGAGTGGTTGGCCCACTATCCCGAGCCGGGGGCCTGGGCCGGCGGGCACGTGCCGGTCGGCCGGGCCCGGGTGTACGGCGTGGGCTCGGCCGAGGACATCACCATCATCACCTTCGGTAACGGGGTACGGATGTCGTTGCGGGCCGCGTCGAGGATGGCCGACGAGGGCATCGGCACCCGGGTGGTGGACCTGCGCTGGCTCGCGCCACTGCCGGTGGCCGATCTCATCCGGGAGGCCACCGCGACCGGCCGGGTGCTGGTGGTGGACGAGACGCGCCGATCCGGCGGGGTGGGCGAGGGGGTGATCGCGGCGCTGGTGGACGCCGGATATGTCGGCGCGGCGCGGCGAGTGGCCGGAGTTGACTCTTTTGTACCATTAGGTCCGGCTGCCCGGCAGGTCCTGGTGTCCGAGGAGGCCATCACCCAGGGTGCCCGTACGCTGCTGGCACGGTAAATTTCGGACCCACCCGGTGTGCCACTTGCGCAGGGCGGCACAACTGTGTGGACTTTGCCTGACGGCGTCGAGCAGACGCCGCTGGCTCGGACGAGATGAGGAGGCACGCGACAGTGAGCGCGACCGCTGGTCAGGCTGCCGACGGGGTACGTAGCCTGGCGGACCGGTTCGGGATCGAGCCGGGGATGGTCGTCATGGAGATGGGCTACGACGACGACGTCGACCAGGATCTCCGGGACGCCCTGACCGACCGCTGTGGAGAGCTGGTCGACGAGGACACCGACGAGGTGGTCGACGCGGTTCTGGTGTGGTACCGGGACGGCGACGGTGATCTCTTCGAGCTACTCGTCGACGCCCTCGGCCCGTTGGCCGACAACGGGGTCGTGTGGCTGCTGACGCCCAAGGCCGGCCGCGAGGGGCACGTCGAGCCGAGCGAGGTCGCCGAGTCCGCGCCCACCGCCGGCCTCCAGCAGACCTCCACGCTGAACGCCGGAAAGGACTGGAGCGGTGCCCGTCTCGTGCTGCGCCGCGGCGCCAAGGGCAAGAAGTAGGCCCACCCGAGCGGTGTGACAGGCTGAGGCCATCCCGAATCGACTCCGAGGAGTTCGCATGCCGATCGAGGTGGGCGCCGAGGCGCCCGACTTCGTGTTGAAGGACCAGAACAACCAGGAGGTCCGCCTCTCCGAGTTCCGCGGCCGGCGTACCGTCCTGCTGGTCTTCTACCCGCTGGCCTTCAGCGGCGTCTGCCAGGGCGAGCTGTGCGAGGTGCGGGACAACCTCAACGAGTACGTCAACGACGACGTCCAGGTGCTGACCGTGAGCGTCGACTCGGTCTACGCGCACAAGATCTGGGCGGAGCGGGAGGGCTACCAGTTCCCGCTGCTGGCCGACTTCTGGCCGCACGGTGGCGTCGCCGAGGCGTACGGCGTCTTCAACGACGTCGCCGGCATCGCCTTCCGGGGCACCTTCGTCATCGACAAGACCGGCGTGGTCCGCTTCGCCGAGATGAACAAGCCGGGCGAGCCCCGCGACCAGCAGGGCTGGCGCAAGGCCCTGGCGGAGGTCGGCGCCTGACCCCGGTCCCAACCGGTGCGACCGTGGGGCCGGGCCGGCGGGCGGCAGGGTAAGCTGCCAACCGCCGGTCCGCCGTACGGCGTTCCGGGCGCGTAGCTCAGCGGGAGAGCACTCGCCTTACAAGCGAGGGGTCGCAGGTTCGAAACCTGCCGCGCCCACCCACCCCCTTCCACCTGCGGAAATGCCGTCAAGTCCCGGCGTCACGGCGGACCTGGCCGCCCGCAGAGCACTCGCTTACCAGCCGTACGCCGGCGGCGGGGCGGCACCGGATCGGGAGGGCGGGATGGCCTACGCGGAGGTCGACGGCGTCCGGTTCTGGTACGAGACGCAGGGCTCGGGACGGCCGTTGGTGCTGTTGCACGGGGGGTTCGGCGCGGTGGAGACGTTCGCGGCGATCCGGCCCGCGCTGGCGCAGCGGCGTCGGGTGATCAGCGTCGACCTGCCGGGCCACGGGCGCACCGCCGACGTCGACCGGCCGCTGCGGTACGAGTCGATGGCCGACGACGTCGCCGCGCTGATCGTCCACCTCGGGCTGGTCGAGGCCGACGTGCTGGGTTTCTCCCTCGGCGGTGGGGTGGGCCTGCGGCTGGCGATCCAGCACCGGGAGGTGCTCCGCCGGCTGGTGGTCGTCTCCGCGCCGTGCCGCCGCCAGGGCTGGTTTCCGGAGGTGCTCGCCGGCATGCCGGAGCCCGACGAGGCAGCCGGCGAGCGGATGCGGGGCACCCCGCCGGAGCAGCTCTACCAGCGGGTCGCCCCGCGCCCCCAGGACTGGCCGAGGCTCTGGGCCAGGAACGGCGAACTGCTGCGCCGCGAGTACGACTGGTCGCCGGAGGTCGCCACGATGACCACCCCGACCCTGCTGGTCTTCGCCGACGCCGACTCGATCCGCCCGAGCCACATGGTGGAGTTCTTCGGCCTGCTCGGCGGCGGGCACCGCGACGCCGGCTGGGACGGCACCGACCGGCCGGACGCCCGGCTGGCCGTCCTACCCGGCCTCACCCACTACGACATCGTCGACTCGCCGGCTCTCCCCGCGGTGGTCCTCCCCTTCCTCACCCACACCCTGAACACCCCGACCTGAGCCCGCCGGCCATCGGTGCAACTTCCCCGATGTTGCTGGCTCCCATCCCGCCGACCCAGCAACATCAGGGGAGTTGCCGGGCGCGGACCGGACACCGTCGGCGACTGCGGGCGTAAGTGGTCCGGTTTCCGGCCTGGTGGGCGGTTCGACCGGGCCGGCGGAGGAGTGTTCACCGTCGCAACGGGGAAACGTCGAACCGGACGCATCTGGGAGGAGCGACGATGACGCGTGCCGGACTGACCATCGGTGTGCTCGGCTCGTACGGCGGGCGCAATCTCGGCGACGAGGCCATCCTCACCGGCCTGCTGACCGACCTGCGACAGCAGGAGCCGAACGCCCGGATCATCGTCTTCTCGCGAAACCCGGAGCACACCGCGATGGCTCACCCGGATGTGGAGGCGGTGCCGTGGGAGGGGGTCAGCCGGACCGACTCCGCCCTCGTCCTCTCCCAGCTGGACCTGCTCATTCTCGGTGGCGGCGGCATCCTCTACGACAAGGAGGCCCGCCGCTACCTGCGGGTCGTCCGGGTCGCGCAGGAGCGCGGCCTGCCGCTGCTGACGTACGCCGTCGGCGTCGGGCCGCTCAGCGAGATGGTGGACACCGGCATGGTCCGGGAGACGCTGGCCGGCGCCACCCAGGTGACCGTACGCGACCAGGAGTCGCGGATGGTGCTGGAGGAGGCCGGGCTGCTCAACCCGATCACGGTCACCGCCGACCCGGCGTTCCTGCTGGAGCCCGAGGAGTTCCCGGCGGAACTGCTCCGCGAGGAGGGCGTACCGGCCGGCAAGCGACTGGTCGGGATGAGCGTGCGGGAGCCGGGCCGGGCCGCGGAACGGCTCGACGTGGACGGCTACCACCGGCTGCTGGCCCAGATCGGTGACTTCCTGGTGCACCGGATCGACGCGCACGTGCTCTTCGTGCCGATGGAGCGCGACGACATCCGGCACTCGCACGGCGTGCTGTCGCACATGACCGCCGCGGAGCGGGGCCGCATCCTGCACGGCACCTACACGCCGCAGCAGGTGCTCGGGTTGATGCGCCACTTCGATCTGGCGGTCGGCATGCGGCTGCACTTCCTGATCTTCGCCGCGATGATGGGCACGCCGTTCCTGCCCCTGCCGTACGCCGGCAAGGTCTTCGACCTGGCCCAGCGGCTGGGGGTGCCGGCGTTGCGCGGGGTGGAGCGGGAGGTGGAGGGCCCGCTGCTGGCCGAGGTGGACCAGCTGTGGGACGAACGCGACCAGCGGCGCGAGACCACCGCCCAGCGGGTGGCCCAGGTCTGCGACGAGGCCCGGGGCACCTCGCAGGTCACCCGGGCGGTGCTGGAGAGCCTGCGCAGCCGTTCCCTGGTCGAGATCGGCGCCTGACGGCGGTCAGAGCGCCGGGCCCCGCCAGCAATAGCGCCACTGCCGGCCGTCCGAGCCGATCGACTCCAGCTCGTAGATGTCCGCCGAGGCCAGGCCCGCCGGCCCCAGGTGGTGGTGGGTCAGCGGGGGCCGGCCATGCGGGTCCAGCTCGACGGTGACCTGCTCGCCGTCGGCCGCGCCGCCCACCAGCGGGATCTCAACCGTTGATGCCATGCGCCCATCCTGCCCCGACCGCCGTCGCCGCGCAGCGGATAGCCGGCACGACCGCCGGGCCCGTGGGTCAGGGCCGGGGGAGCAGGCCGGGCGGGTACTCCATGCCGTCGTGGGTGCAGGCCGCCGCGGCCACCCGGGCCGCGTACCCGGCCGCCTCCGCCCACGTCGCGCCGCGCAACCGGGCCGCGATGACGCCGGCCGCGAAGGCGTCCCCGGCCCCGTTGGTGTCCACCACCGGGCCGGGCGGCGTGGCGGCCGGCACCCGGCGGACGCCGCCGCCGAGGTGCAGGTCCACGCCGTCGGCGCCGCGGGTCACCAGCACCGGGCGCGGCGTCAGCGCGGCGGCGACCGCCGCCGCCCGCTCGCCCAGCGCGGTGCCGCTGACCAGCACCAGCTCCGCGACCTCGGCGAACGGGCGGTGGTACGGGTTGCGCCCGTCCCAGTCGTGCAGGTCGGTGGAGGACCCCACGCCCTCGCCGAGCACGTCGCCGAGGCCGGGGAGCAGGCCCCGGACCCAACCCATGATCGAGAGGTGTACGTGGGCGGCGTCCTGGACCAGCGTGGCCAGGTGTGCCGCCGTGAACGGCCCCGGCCCGTCGGAGGCCCGAGGGTCGTGCAGCGACATCCGTCTTCCGGCGGGATCGACCAGGTTCACCGAGCGGCGGGTGCCGGCCGGGTCCTCGGCCAGTACGGCGTGCACGCCGGCACGGCCCAGCGCGGCGCGTACCAGGTCACCGGCGGGGTCGGCGCCGACCGTGTCGACCACCGCCACCCGTAGCCCGAGCGCGTGGGCGGCGAGCACCACGCCGGCGCCGGTGTTGCCGATCCGCAGCTCGATCGGGTCGACGGTGACGGAGTCGACCACCGGCAGTGGCAGCCCGGGCACCCGGACCCGTACGTCGACACCGAGGCCGCCGATCACCAGTAGGTCGTACATGGCGCCGACGGTAGCCGCTTGACGCCGCCTATCCTGTCCCGGGTGTTAACCGAGGGCCCTTTCTCTACCTGAGGCGTTAACCGGGGGCCCTTCCTTCTGAGGGGGAGCGCGTGCTGGTTGTGCACGGGGTGTGGCTGGCGGGTGGAGGGCTCGCCGTCTGGGCCGAGGACAGCACCCGGCCGCCGCGTGCGCCGCGCCGTCCGGGCCGGGCGCCCCGGGAGCGCCCGCACCCGTTCGCCGCCGAGCACGCCACGCTGGTCGCCACGCTCGCCGAGGCCGCCGAGCCGACCGCCCTCGGCACCGCGCTGGTCCGTCTACCGACCCGCGCCGGCTCGCCGCTGGACTCGCCCGAGCTGGTCCGGACCGCCGTCGTGGAACCGGTCCGCGGCCCGGTGACCCTGGCCGGCTGGCGGGTCCCCATCCTGGCGTACGCCCCGGACGCCGCGCTGCCGCTGCTGCGCGCCCTCGACCGTCTGGCGGCCGTGCCCGGCGCGACCCTTCGGCACCTGGCCGAGCTGGCCGCCTTCGCCGCCGACCTGGCCGCCCGCGGCCGGGTCCTGCCCGGCCTCGCCGACGACCCGACCCACCTCGCCGACCCCGCTCCCACCGCCGGCCCGGCCCTGTCCGGCGAGGCTCGCACGTCGGGCTCGGCGCGCGGTCGCGCCGCAGGCGGCGGGCGGCTCGTTCGAGGCGGATCCGGCACCTCGGCGGGTGGCGGATCCGGCACCTCGGCCGGTGGCGGCCCGGTCCTCGCCCGGGCCGTCTGGCGGCCGCTGCTCACCGGCACCGACGCCACCTGGGCCCGGGCCCTGGCGCTGGCCCTGCCGCCGGCTGCACGCGCGGTCGTCGAGGTGGACCTGCCCGGCGCTCCGGTGCCGCGGGCGGGGGAGGCGGGCCTGTCCGGCCGGCCGGGGTCGCGGGCGGGAAAGGCGGGCCTGCCCGGCAGGCCGGCGGAGGCGGGCGTGCCCGCCACGCCTGGATCGCCGGTCACGGAGGTGGACCTGTCCGGCACGCCGGGGTTGTTGGTCGCCGGGGCGCTCGACGCGCTCACCGACGCGGCCGTGCGCGCGGCCCTGCCGGAGACCGCGCTGGCCCGAGGGGTGCGGCCGGGGGCCGCGGTGGCCCCGTGGCTGGGCGCGCTGACCGGGCCGCGCCGCGAGTTCACCGCCGAGCCGGCGGCGCTGCACACCCTGCGTGCCGAACTGGACGCCTGGCAGCGTGACGCCGCCGGTGGTGCGGTGCGAGCCAGCTTCCGGCTGGTCGAGCCATCCGCCGAGGAGATCACCATCCCGGTGGCCGGGATGCGGGCCGACCCCGACCTCGATTCCGACGCCGACCTCGACCGCGGCCCCGACTGCGGCCTTGACCCCGGCCTTGACCCCGGCCTCGCCGTCGAGTTCGACGACGAGGCCGAGGCCGTCGGGTTCGGTGGGTGGCGGGTGGAGTTCGGGCTCCGCGCGGCCGACGAGCCGGGCCTGCACGTCGACGCCGGCCAGGTGTGGCGCGGTGCGGGCCTGCCGGCCGCCGGTGACAATCCGCAGGAGACGCTGCTGGCCGAGCTGGGCCGGGCCAGCCGACTCTGGCCCGAACTGGACGCGGCGCTGCGCACCGCCACGCCGGAGGCCCTGGAGCTGGACGCCGACGGCGCCCACCGGTTCCTCCGCGAGGGCGCGCCGATGCTGCACGCGGCCGGCTTCACCGTGCTGCTGCCGTCCTGGTGGCAGCGGCCCTCGTCGCGGCTCGGCGCACGGCTGCGGGCCACCTCCCGGACCGCCCCCGGCACGGTCACCGGCCCCGGCGAGAAGGTCGGGCTGGACGCGCTGGTCGACTACCGGTGGGAACTGGCCCTGGGCGACCAGCCGCTGACCGAGGACGAGCTGGCCCGGCTGGTGGAGCTGAAGACCCCGCTGGTCCGGCTGCGCGGTCGCTGGGTCGAGCTGGACCCGAAGCGGCTCGCCGCCGGTCTGCGGCTGCTGCGTTCCGCCGGCGAGCTGACCGTGGCCGACCTGCTGCGGCTGGGGCTCGCCGACGCCGAGCAGCCGGACGCGTTGCCGGTGCTGGAGGTGACCGCCGACGGGGCCCTGGGCGACCTGCTCGCCGGGGCCGTGGAACGCCGGCTCGCCCCGCTCGATGAGCCACCCTCGTTCCACGGCACGCTGCGGCCGTACCAGCGGCGGGGGCTGGCCTGGCTGGCGTTCCTCCAGTCGCTCGGGCTGGGCGGGGTGCTCGCCGACGACATGGGGCTCGGCAAGACGGTGCAGCTGCTGGCCCTGCTGGCCGCCGACCCGCCGCAGACCGGACCGACCCTGCTGGTCTGTCCGATGTCGCTGGTCGGCAACTGGCAGCGGGAGGCGGCGCGGTTCACCCCGGGGCTGCGCGTACACGTGCACCACGGCGCGCAGCGGGCCCGGGGCGAGGGGCTCGCGGCGGCCGTGCACGCGGCGGACCTGGTCCTCACCACCTACTCGGTGGCCGCGCGGGACGCCGTGGACCTGGCCGGGATCGACTGGCACCGGGTGGTGGTGGACGAGGCCCAGGCCATCAAGAACGCCGCCACCCGGCAGGCCGAGGCGGTCCGTGCACTGCCCGCCCGACACCGGATCGCGGTGACCGGCACGCCGGTGGAGAACCGGCTGGCCGACCTCTGGTCGATCATGCAGTTCGCCAACCCGGGGCTGCTCGGCCCGGCGGCGACGTTCCGCAAGCGATTCGCCGAGCCGATCGAACGGCACGGCGACGCCGAAACCGCCGAGCGGCTGCGCCGGATCACCGGCCCGTTCGTGCTGCGCCGGCTCAAGACGGACTCCTCGATCATCACCGACCTGCCGGAGAAGCTGGAGATGGAGGTCTTCTGCAACCTCACCGCCGAGCAGGCGGCGCTCTACCGCGTGGTCGTCGACGACATGCTGGCGCGCATCGAGTCCAGCGACGGCATCGAGCGACGCGGCCTCGTGCTGGCCACCATGACCCGGCTCAAGCAGGTCTGCAACCATCCCGCGCAGTTGCTGCGCGACGGCTCCCCGCTGGACGGACGCTCCGGCAAGCTGGCCCGGCTGGAGGAGATCCTGGACGAGGTCCTCGCGGCGGGGGAGAAGGCCCTGTTGTTCACCCAGTACGCGGAGTTCGGCGGGATGCTGCGCGGGCACCTGTCGGCGCGGTTCGGCCGGGAGGTGCTCTTCCTGCACGGCGGGGTCAACAAGGCCGACCGGGACGAGATGGTCGCCCGGTTCCAGTCCGACGGCGGGCCCGCCCTGTTCGTCCTCTCCCTCAAGGCCGGCGGGACCGGGCTGACCCTGACCGCCGCCAACCACGTGGTGCACGTCGACCGGTGGTGGAACCCGGCGGTGGAGGACCAGGCCACCGACCGGGCGTTCCGGATCGGGCAGCGCCGCCGGGTGCAGGTCCGCAAGTTCGTCTGCGCCGGCACGGTGGAGGAGAAGGTCGCCGCGCTGATCGCCGACAAGCGCGGCCTGGCCGCCTCGGTCGTCGGCGCCGGCGAGCAGTGGGTCACCGAGCTCTCCACCGCCCAGCTGCGTGAGTTGTTCACCCTGGACGCCGGGGCGGTGACCGAGTGACCGGCCCGACCGGCGCCGGCGCCCGTGGCCGGTTCGCCGACTACGGGCCGCCGCGCCGGGTCGATGGCGGGCTGCGCGCCCGCAGCACCCGTGGCGCGATCGGCGTCTCCTGGTGGTCCCGCCGCTTCCTGGAGGTGCTGGAGTCGTTCGCGCTCGGCACCCGGCTGACCCGGGGCCGGTCGTATGCCCGCGCCGGCCAGGTGCTCCGGCTCGACGTCGCCCCCGGCGTGGTGAGCGCGGCCGTGCAGGGCTCCCGGCCCCGGCCGTACGAGGTCCACATCGGACTGTCGCCGTTCCCGGAGCAGCTCTGGGGCCGGATCGAGGCGGAGCTGGCCGCCCAGGCGTTCTTCAGCGCCCGGCTGCTCGCCGGCGACCTGCCGGCCGAGCTGGAGCAGTTGTTCGCCGCGGCCGGGGCGCCACTCTTCCCGGCCGCGGTGGCAGAGCTGGAGCAGCGCTGCTCCTGCCCGGACTTCGCGGTGCCCTGCAAACACCTGGCGGCCACCTTCTACCTGCTCGCCGAGGCGTTCGACGCGGACCCGTTCGCCCTGCTGCACTGGCGTGGCCGGGGCCGGACCGAGCTGCTGGACCGGCTACGCGAGCTGCGCTCGGCCGGTTCGCCGGCCCAATCGCGCGGCGACGGCACCGGACCAGGACGGAAGCGCCCCCGCGCTGCCGCCGGCGGCGAGGCGTCCGCCGTCGGGCCCGCCGGCCACCAGGACGGCCCCGTCCCGACAACCGGCCAGCCGGACGCTCCCGTCCCGGCAACCGGTCGGCCGGCCGTGCCGGCTGCGGCGGCCGGGGCGGCGCGGGCGCTTGCCGACCTGCCCGCCGCGCCGCTGGCCGAGACGGTCGACCGGTTCTGGCTCCCGCCCGTGCCGCTGCCCGACCGCCCGCCGAGCCTGACCAGCCGGCCGGATCTGCTGTTGCGCCAGCTCGGCGCACCCGCACCGGCGATCGGCGGGCCGGGCCTGGCCGAGCGGCTGCGCCACGCCTACCGGCAACTCGGGGCGGTCACAGCCAGCGATGGCGGAACCGCCACATGAGCGCCGCGTTGGCCAGGAGCACCACGGCGAAGATGCCGCCGGCCAGCCGCCCGGCGAGCACGGTGGTCGCCGGCAGCGCCGCCCAGAGCAGGATTGTCAACAGCAGCAGCCACCGGCCGCGCCGGACCCGGGCCCGCTGGTCGAGCCGGGCGAAAAACGCCGGGTCGCTCTCCTTCAGGTGGCGGGTGATCTGCTCAAATCTGCGCTGATCCTCTTTGCTGAGCATGTGCCTTCCCCTCACGCGTTCAGCAACGGTGCGGCGGAATACCCACTGCGGCGCGGACTCACGCGCTCTTGCTGTTGCTACTTTGCCCGGCCCGGCCCGGCCCGGCCCGGCCCGGCCCGGCCCGGCCCGGCCCGGCCCGGCCCGGCCCGGCCCGGCCCGGCGCAGCCTTGCGCGGCCTGGTCCGGCCCGACCTGGCGTGGTGCGATCCGGCCCGGCCCAGCCTGGCCTGGCGCGATCCGGCCCGGCGCGGCCTGGTGTGGCACGAAACCGGGTGTGGCGGCTGAGCACCACCCGTCCGGGCCCTGCCTCCGGCTCTGTGGATGAACGGGCGCACCGGGCAGGAATGTCACCTCCGGTGACCGGAGTCCGGCTCGCGAGGTGCGTACCGGAACCGGCCCGGAGCCCCGCGGGGCCCGGTTCTGCCACTGGCGGGCGGGGCCGGTTCCTCCGCTGGCGGGCGGGTCAGGGCCAGCGCGTCGGCCGGTGGATGGTCGCCGGGCGGGAGCCGAGCGGCCGGGGCCGTCCGGGCCGTGCGCCCGGTGGCCGGGTGGCGGCCCACCGGCGGCCGGGGCGGTGCTGGCGGGGCGGTTCGGCTCCGCCCGGATGGCGCGTAGTGTCGTCCGTGGACATCGGGATCCCCGCTCCCGGCGCGGGTGCGCCGTCGTGGTGTTCAACGAGCGCCCGCCGCCGGGCGTCGCTGCCCGGTCGGTCCGGACCTCGCTCCGGACCGGAAGTCAGCGGAAGTCAGCGGCCCCGGCGGGGCAGTGGTAGGTGCCCGGGGACCAGCGCCGAGGTCAGCGTGATCCCGGCCGCGCGCAACGCGTCGACCAGCGTGTTCTGCACGAGGTAGGAATCCGGCAGCTGCCATCGGGCCTGTTCCGGCGCCACCGCCCAGCGGATCTGCCCCTCGGGCAGCCGGGTGGGGGGCGCCGGCACCCACGAGCCGGGGCCGTGCCGCACCACGTGGAAACAGTGCTCCAGTTCGGGCCGCAGCGGGTCGCCCGGACGGACCAGGAACATCCAGCGGCCGGTCGGGGTGACCAGCACCGGCCCGCGTACGCCCGGACCGACGGGATGGGCCCGCACCGCGTCCAGCACCGGCCGGCCCAGGTGGGCGGGAACCTCCAGCACGTCGAACGAACGGCCGGTGGGCAGCAGCACGCCGTGCGGGCGGGACCGCCACCAGGTGGCCACCCGGGCCGGATCGGCGCTGGCGGCCTCTTCCCATTCCTCAAGGGCGGGGTGGCAACCGACCGTCGGGCAGCCGGCCCGCCCGCAGACGAAACGGCTGCGGGCCAGGCAGGCGCCGGGGGTCACCTCCCAGCCGTGCATCGCGTACCGCACCGCGACCCGGCGCAGCCGTACCCGCTCCAAGGGCGACAGAGGTGCCACGCGCGGTCCGACATTCCCCCACATTGGTGCCATCTCCCCTCGCCGGACCGCCCGGCGTCAGCTCGTATGTCGAGCACCGTCACTGCCGTCGCCTGTGCTCGTTGCTTTGACAAGGTGGCCGATGCAACTTGCACGAAAGCTACGAGGACTGGCCGTACGGCTGACGCACAACCTGTGCGACCAGCGGAAACCTGAGATACGGACGGATCGGTACGCCCGCGGATCGGCCCCCGGCACCTGGGCCGGGGCTCCAGCAAGGGGAGGACTGGGGAGTATGGACGAACTACCGATCGGGCGGCGGGTGGCCTACTGGCGGGGGCGGCGGAAAATGTCGCAGCAGGTCTTCGCCGACCGGTTGGGCAAGTCGAAAAGCTGGGTGGACAAGATCGAACGCGGCGTGCGCCGGCTGGACAAGTTCTCCGTGCTCTACGAGATCGCCGACATCCTCCAGATGGACGTGCAACTGCTGCTCGGCAGGGACCCGGAGCGGCGTACCGACACGCTGAACTGCATCGACCAGTTCGAGGTCGAGGAGATCCGGGCCGCCCTGGAACGGTACGACTCGATCAGCGCGTACTTCGACGCGGCGCCCTGCCCCCCGCCGCTGGCGGACATGGGCAAGGCCGTCACCCACGCGTGGCTGACCTACCAGTACGGCCGGTACGGCATGCTGACCCGGGCGCTGCCGAAACTGCTACGCGACGCCCAGGCGGCCGACGCCGCCTACGGCGGTGCCGACCAGGGGCAACGGGCGGCCCACCTGCTCGGGCAGGTCTACCAGATCGCCTCCTCGGTGCTGCGCAAGCTGGGCGAGCGCGAGCTGGCCTGGCTCGCCGCCGACCGGTCCATCGCGGTCGCCCAGCGCGCCGACGACCAACTGCTCGCCGGGGTCGCCACCACCCGGGTCTGCAACGCCCTGGTCGCGATGGGCCGGGCCCGGCCCGCGCTGGAGCTGAACGTCACCATCGCCAACCGGCTCGCGCCCGGCGGACGCAACGACACCCGCCCGGAACGGATCTCGGTCTACGGCATGCTGCTGTTGCAGGGCGCCATGGCCGCCGCCCGGATCGGCGACACCTCGACCGTGGAGGACCTGCTCAACGGCGCCCAGGAGGCGGCGAACGAGCTCGGCGGCGACCAGAACCACTACTGGACGTCGTTCGGGCCGACCAATGTGCACCTGCACCGCGCGGCGGCGGCGGTCGAACTGGGCGACGGCGGGCGGGCGGTCGAGGTGCACCGCCAGAAGATCCAGGACGCGCCGTTCGACGCGATGCTGCCCGAGCGCCGGGCGCACCACCTGCTCGACCTGGCCCGGGGCTTCGCCCTGATCGGCGACGTGGCCAACGCCGGCGAGATGCTGCTGCGCGGTGACCGGCTCGCCCCCTCCGAGATCCGCTGCCGGCCGATCGCCCACGAGGTGATGTCGGACGTCCTGCGTCGCACACGTGGTGCGCCGCCTTCTCTGATCGCGGAGTTGGCTGAGCACATGGGAGTAGGAGTATGACCTCGGAGCCGGCATGACCGGTTCGCACCGCCATGACGGGCACCGCGAGGTGCTCTACATCATCGCCTGCGGCTCACCGCTGGCCCGGGACGTCGGCCGGCTCGTCGAACTGGCCCAACAGGACGGGTGGGACGTCTGCGTAATCACCACCCCCGACGGCGCGAAGTTCGTCGACCGTACGGCGCTGGCCCGCCAGACCGGCCACCCGGTGCGTACGCACTACAAGAACCCGGGCGACCCGGACGTGCTGCCGCCGGCCGACGCCATGATCGTCTGCCCGGCCACGGTCAACACGGTCAACAAGTGGGTGGCCGGCATCGCGGACACCCTCGCCCTCGGCCTGCTGGTCGAGGCGCAGGGCCGCGGCGTGCCGCTGGTCGCCGTGCCGTACACCAACTCGGCGATGGCCGCCCATCCGGCCTTCCGGACGAGCATCGACCGGCTCGCCGAGTGGGGGGTGAGCGTGCTCTTCGGCGACGACGTCTTCCCGCTGCACGCGCCCGGCACAGGGGAGCGGCACCAGCACGCCTTCCCCTGGGCCCTGCCCCTCACCGCCGTCCGCGCCCACCTCGTCCGCACCGGGTGAAAGGAAGGGCCCCCTGTTAACGCCTGGTGAGGTAAAGGGGCCCCCTGCTAACAGCTGGTTCGGGCGGTCGGAGCGCGATGGCCCGGGTCCGGCGGTGGCCGTGGCCCGGGCCCCGGCGTCGAGGTCGGCCGGGTGAGGCCCCGGAGCGCCGCCGACGCCGGTAAGCTGGCCCGCCGTGAGCACAACCGCAGCCGTGCCGACCGTCGCCGAGGTGGTGGCCGAGCTGGAGCGGCGCTACCCGCCGGCCTGGGCCGAGGAGTGGGACCGCGTCGGGCTGGTGCTGGGTGAGCCCTGCGCCCCGGTACGTCGGATCCTCTGCGTCGTCGACGTGGTCCCCGAGACGGTCGCGGAAGCGCTCGATGCCGGCACCGACATGATCATCGCCCACCATCCGCTGCTGCTGCGCGGGGTCTCCTCGGTGGCGCCGACGACGTACAAGGGCCGGATCATCCACCAGCTGATCAAGGCCGACATCGCGTTGTACGTCGCGCACACCAACGCCGACGTGGCCGTCCCCGGCGTCTCCGACGCCCTCGCCGCCCGGCTCGGGCTGGCCGACCTGCGCCCGCTGCAACCGTCCCGACCCGGCACCCCCGCCGCCGGTGAGGGGCGTGGCGCCGGCCGGATCGGTCGGTTGCCGCAGCCGATGACCCTGGCCGAGCTGGCCCGGCACGCCGCCGCCGCGCTGCCGGCCACCGCTGTCGGGGTACGCGCCGCCGGCGATCCGGACCGGACCGTGCGTACCATCGCTGTCTGCGGTGGTGCCGGGGACAGCTTCCTGGCCGACGCAACCGCCGCCGGGGTCGACGCGTACCTCACCTCCGACCTGCGCCACCACCCGGCCGGCGAGCATCTCGCCACCGACGGGCCGGCGCTGCTCGACGCGACCCACTGGGCCACCGAGCGGCCCTGGCTGGACGATCTGGCCGCGGCGCTGCGGGCCGCGCCCGGTGTCGAGACGCTGGTGTCCGACCTGGACACCGACCCGTGGACCGTACACGCCGCCTCACCCGCGGCGGACGAACCCGCTGCGGGCGAACCCGTCGCGGACGACAAGGAGCCCCATCGTGAAGGCTGACCCCCAGGTCCAGCGCCGCCTGCTCGACCTCCAGGCGATCGACACCGCCCTCGCCCAGCTCGCCCACCGCCGGCGCGCGTTGCCCGAGCGGGCCGAGCTGGAGGCCCTCGCGCGGGAGCTCTCCGCCCTGGAGGACGAACGGGTCCGCGCCCAGGTGGCGGTCGACGACCTGGACCGGGACATCGCCCGGCTGGAGAAGGACGTCGACCAGGTGCGGGCGCGCAAGGCCAAGGACGAGGCCCGGCTGGCCGCCGGCACCGGCCCGGCCCGCGAACTGGAGGCGCTCCAGCACGAACTGGTCTCGCTCAACCGCCGGCAGAGCGACCTGGAGGACGCCGAGCTGGAGTTGATGGAGCAGCGGGAGACCGCCCAGTCGGTGTTGGACGGGGTGGAGCAGCGGCTGGCCGAGGCGCGCGAACGGCGCTCCGGCACCGAGCAGCGGCGGGACGAGAGCCTCGCCGAGATCGGCCGGGAGGAGGAGTTCAGGCGCTCCGCCCGGCAGCCCCTCGCCAACGACCTCCCCGCCGACCTGGTGCAGCTCTACGACCGGATCCGCACCGACACCGGGCTCGGCGCCGCACTGCTCGCCGCCGGCCGCTGCGGCGGGTGCCGGCTGGAACTCTCCGGCGCCGACCTGGCCCGCATCCGCAGGGCCGATGCCGACGAGGTGGTCCGCTGCGAGGACTGCCGCCGGATCATGGTCCGCACCAACGAGTCCGGGCTGTAGCCGGTGGCGCCGCGTACCGTCCTCGTCGAGGCCGACGGTGGGTCCCGGGGCAATCCCGGCCCGGCCGGCTTCGGCGCGGTGGTCCGTGACCCGGCGTCCGGTGCGGTGCTGGCCGAGCGGAGCGAGGCGATCGGCACCGCCACCAACAACGTCGCCGAGTACCAGGGGCTGATCGCCGGCCTGGCCGCCGCCGCCGAGCTGGGTGCCAGCGAGGTCGAGGTCCGGATGGACTCCAAACTCGTGGTCGAGCAGATGTGCGGCCGTTGGCAGATCAAGCACCCCGGCCTGCGTCCGCTCGCCGCCCAGGCGGCGCAGCTGGTCGGCCGGTTCGCCGCGGTCCGGTTCAGCTGGATCCCCCGGGACCGCAACACCCACGCCGACGCCCTGGCCAACGCCGCCATGGACGCCGCCGCCAAGTCGGGCCTCGCCGCACCGACCGTCGAGCCGCCCCGCATCGTCGAGCCGGCACGACGGCTGGGTGGCCCGGAGCCGGCCGGCGGCGGCGCGGCAAAGGTCGTCGCCAGCGCCGAAACCGTGGGGGCCGACCTGACCAGCGCACCGGTCTCCTGGGAGCCGCGGCCCAGCTTCACCGCCACCCGGCTGATCCTGGTCCGGCACGGCGAGACCGAGTACACCGAGCAGGGCCGCTACTCGGGCCGCGGCGACATCACGCTCTCCGCGAAGGGCCGGGCCCAGGTGCGGGCCACCGCCACCCGGGTGGCCGCGCTCGCCCCGAACGCCGCGGCCGTGGTCAGCTCGCCGTTGTCCCGGTGTACGGCCACCGCCGAGGCGATCGCCGCCGCCCTCGGCGACATTCCGGTACGCCGAGACGACGACCTCATCGAGTGCGACTTCGGCTCCTGGGAGGGGCGCACCTTCGCCGAGGTACGCGAGCGCTGGGCCGGTGAGCTCGACGCCTGGCTCGCCTCGACCCGGGTCGCCCCGCCCGACGGCGAGTCCTTCGCCCAGGTGGCCGAACGGTGCGCGCGGGTGGTGCAGCGACTGCTCGCGGCGTACCCCGGTCAGGCCGTCGTGGTGGTCTCGCACGTCTCACCGATCAAGCTGATCCTGCGCGACGCGCTCGCCGCCCCCGACGCCTTCCTGCACCGCCTCTACCTCGACGCCGCCGGCATCTCGGTGCTCGACCGCTGGCCCGATGGCGGCGTAGCCGTCCGCTCGGTCAACGAAACCGCCCACCTACCGCACTGAGGCGAGGGTGCGCCAGAGGAGATAACCGCCGATGGCGGTGCCGAAGAGCACGATGACGGCCTTCAGCACGAACGACGGCAGGCGGCGGACCAGGCGGGCACCGGCGTACCCGCCGATCAGCGTCGCCGGTGCGACCAGCGCGACCGCCGCCCAGTTCACCGGGCCGGCGAGCGCGAAGACGACCACGGTGGTCAGGCCGATCGCGGCGGAGAGCAGGTTCTTGACCGCGCTCACCCGGGCCAGCGTCGCGTCCAGCACCAGGGCCAGGCCGGCGACCAGCATCACCCCGACGGCCGCGCCGAAGTAGCCGCCGTACACCGAGGCAAGCGCGACAATGGCCTGGAGGGTGACCGCCCGACGGCGCGGCGGCAGGTCGCGCGGGTGGCCGACCAGCCGGCGCAGCGGATCCTGGAAGGCCAGCACCGCGGTCGCCCCGAGCACCAGAAAGGGTACGACCAGCTCGAACGCCCGAGCCGGGGTGACCAGCAGCAGCGCCGCCCCGGCCAGCGCGCCCACAATCGCGGTGGGCACCAGGCTGGCCAGCAGCCGCCCGCCGGGCAGGTCCACCCGGCTGCCCGCCACCGCGGCCCCGTACCCCGGGAACACCGCCACCGAGTTGCTCACGTTCGCCGCCACCGGCGGCAACCCGACGGCGAGCAGCGCCGGAAACGTGATCAGCGAACCACCCCCGGCCACCGCGTTGATCGTCCCGGCGCCCAGCCCGGCGGCGAGCAGCAACGCGGCATCGACCAGCTCCATGATCCCCGAGGCTAGTACCCACACCACACGCCCTGCCCACCAGGGAAGGCCCGCCACCGGGCGGCACCTTGCCCGCAACATCCGTGAACCTGGGGTGTCGCGGTCGGCCGGATACCGCAACATCCCTGAAGTTGCTCAGTCGCGGGCACTGCGGGGCGTCGGGGTCGGGCGTGGGGCGGAAGTGGGATGGGGTGGCGCGTCGTTAGGATGGGTGCACGACGGACGAGTCGACCGGGCGGTCGCGTCGGCGGGCCATGGCCCGCCGCCGAGGAACGTCCGGACTCCACAGGGCAGGGTGGTTGTTAACGGCAACCCGGGGTGACCCGCGGGACAGTGCCACAGAAAACAGACCGCCGGCCCCATCGGGGACGGTAAGGGTGAAACGGTGGGGTAAGAGCCCACCAGCACCCCGGGTGACCGGGGTGGCTTGGTAAACCCCACCCGGAGCAAGGCCAAGAAAGGGCCGTCACCGCAAGATGACGACCCGCGCAGACGCTTGAGGGTGGCCCGCCCGATGTCTGCGGGTAGGCCGCACGAGCCTGTCGGCAACGGCAGGCCGAGATGGATGGCCGCCGCCGGCGCAAACCCTCCGGGGTACGCGCCGAGCACAGAATCCGGCGTACAGGTCGACTCGTCCGTCGCCCACCAGCCCAGCGGCCGTGATCAGGCCTTGGCCACGCCGGCCCCGGCTTCACCCTCCGCGCCTGCACCCGCCTGATGCCCGACGGTGAGGAACGCGCCCGGCGGGCCGTCGACCGGCTCTTCGAGCCTGCGGCTTGAGATCCGGGATGCGCCCGTGACAACGACCGGCCGATCGTTGCGCCTGCGTACCGAGGGGTGCCAGACTTTTCAGATGACCTTGCTCAGGCTGATCGAGACGACTCCAGGGAAGTACTCGCTGCTGCTGGATGCGGGAACCACGCCGGTCGACGACCTGATCGGGGAACTCGGTCACGAGCCCAACGGGTACTTCTGGGAAGGCGTCGCGCAGGTTCTCGTCAGCACCGAGGCCCAGACGCTCGAAGACCGGTTCGCCTATGACCCCGAGGCCGGCATGTTCTGTGCCTACGGCACCGATCGAAGCGCGCTGGAAGAGCTGGCAGCTCGGATGAATGTGGTCGCGACCGATGGCGAACGCATGCGGCGGCTGGTCGTGGAAGCCAAGGCGAGCGGGTTCGAGTTCGACGACTGACCGCCAGGGCGGCCGGTGGCCCGTTCCGTGCTTGCAGAGTCGGAAGCCCCCAACCCCCAACCCCCGACCTCGTTCGAGCCGTCGGCCTCCGCCACGCCTCGCCGGCCCGTTCCCGGTACATATACCGCCACTCGTCGAGACCCCCGTCACGGACTCGGAGTGGTGGGCCGAGGTCTACAGCGACGTGGTGCTCGACCCGGGCCGTCGGGCCAGGTCAGGGTCGGTCGACCGGGTGCTCATCGGTGCGTCCCTGTGGGTTCGGACCCCTCGTGGGCGTGGGCACGTCGATCGTCGTCGGGAGTTGAACGCCCGGGGTGACGAGTAAGTAGTGTGAGGCAGGCTCACCGCCATCGCGCAGCGAGGAATCACGCGGGCCGCCGCGTGGCGTACGCGATGGCGGTGAGCCCGGTTCGTGGCGGAGCGGCGTCCGCAGCGGTGCCGGTCATTGCGCCGGTGGGTGTCGGTCAGACCTGGGCGATGAGTTTGGCGAGGCGTTCGGCTACCGGTGGGGTGTGCAGGTGCAGCCGGGCCACGTTGATCGCGTCGTGGCCGACGACGGAGAGCAGCGCCTGCGGGCCGACCGCGTACACGGCGAAGTAGCCGGCCTGGTTGCGGACGGTGGACTGGCGGAACTCGCCCTGGCCGAGGCGGAGGCTGACCTGCCGGCCGAGGCCGAAGGTCGCCGCCGCCATCGCGGCCAGGTCGTCGGGGTCCAGCGGCGGCGGCAGCTCGTGGGTGATGAGCAGGCCGTCCACGCCGCCGAGGACGCTGCCCTGCACCCCGGGGACCTGTAGGCGCAGTTCGGCCAGCTCGCTGCCGATGGCCGGGTACGGCAGTGACGGGTTGCCGGCCAACGACGGCGGGAGCCTGGGCGGCGGCGGGAGATCCGGTCGCTGGGCGGTACGGCGGGGCAGGAATGTGTCGCCGACGCTCACAGCTCCAGCTTCTCCTCGATGGCGCGCAGCTGGTGCCGGGCGAGTGCCAGGTTGGACCGGGCCTTGCTGAGCATGAGGTAGAGGAACAGGCCCATGCCGTTGGCGCCGGTGAGCGGCCGGATGATGTGGTACTGGTTGCCGAGGGTGATCAGCATGTCCTCGATCTGGTCGTTCAGCTTCAGCATCTCGATGGTGCGCATTTTGGCGCGTACCACGTCGGTGTTGCCGGCCGCGGCGATGGTCAGGTCGATCTCCGGGGTCCCACCGGCCACGCCGAGGGTCATCCCGCTGGTGTAGTCGACGAGTGCGACGCCGATCGCGCCGTCGATGGTCATGGCGTCCTTCAGTGCGGCGTCAAGGTTGGCCACGGTGCCTCCAGGGTCGACTGACGTTTCTGCCCACGCCAGCGCACGGGTCTTCGTAGGGGACCCCCGTCGCCCCAATGAAGGTTTCTCGGACGTGAGAGTTGCACATATGACCTTGCATCCACACCCTGGACAGGCACAACGGGCTGAGCGGGCCACGCTGGGTGACCACCGGGGCGGTCGAGATCGTCGCTGCGGCTGATCCCTTGGTCCCGATTCCGTCTGATACCGACTCGGTCGGGCGGACGGTGCCACCGATCGTCGCGCGACCAAGAGGTTTGGGCCGGCCGGCGTAGGGCCGATGCCGAGAGGGCCGCCGGTTCGGCCACGTCCGACGGTGAACCGGCAGACGCCCGGACCACCCGACCGGGCCGGGCACAGCATGTCGGGTCGGGGGTGCCGGCGCGGCCATAGCGTGGGCGGCACAAGGGAAGGAGACCCGGGTGCTGGAGCGGCTCAACCAGGCCATGGAGCACATCGAGCGGCACCTCGACCGGTCGGTCGACGCGGCCGAGCTGGCGCGGATCGCGGTCACGTCGGAGTACCACTTCCGGCGGCTCTTCTCCGCGCTGGCCGGCATCCCGCTGTCGGAGTACGTGCGCCGACGCCGGCTCACCGTCGCCGGCGCGGAGGTGCTGGCGGGGGAGCGGACCCTGCTCGACATCGCGGTCCGCTGGGGGTACGGCTCGGCCGAGGCGTTCACCAGGGCGTTCAAGGCCGTGCACGGGGTCGGTCCCGGCGAGGCCCGGCGCACCGGGGCCGCGTTGCACGCCCAGCCCCGGATGTCCTTCCGACTCACCGTGGAAGGGAGCAGCAGCATGCGATACCGCATCGTGCAGAAGGAGTCGTTCCAACTCGCCGGCCGCAAGGCCCGGGTGCCGCTGGTGCACGAGGGCCTGAATCCCGCGATCGTGGCCTTCGTCAAGAGCATCGAGCCGGCGACCCGGGATCGGATCGAGGCGCTGTCCGACCAGGAGCCGGCGGGGATCGTCAACGTCAGCGACGGGCTGGCCGGCAACCGCGCGGAAGGCACCGAGCTGGATTACTGGTACGGCGTGGTGACCGGTGCCGAGATCCCCGACGACCTGGCCGTGTTGCCGGTGCCGGCGGGGACCTGGGCGGTGTTCGAGACCTCCGGGGCGTTCCCCGAGGCGGTGCAGTACCTGTGGCGGGACGTGTTCACCCAGTGGTTCCCGGCCAACCCGTACCGTTCCCGTCCCGGACCGGAGATCTCGCGTACCCGCGTCTCGGCGGACGGCAGTCACGCGGACGCCGAGCTGTGGATCCCGGTGGAGCCGGCCCCGGCCTGACGGGCCGCCGCACAGGCCGGACCAGGCCGCAAAAGGCGGACCAGGCGGGGCCGCGAGTGGGTCAGGCCGGCCGGTCGGTGAGGTCGGTGAGTACCCGGCGCTGGAAGGCGCGGGCCTGCGGGCCGCTGGGCGACGTGCCGCCGTCCCGGGCGGCGATCGACCGCTCGACCAGGTCGGTGGTGGCGGCGTCGACCAGCGGCCCGGCCCCGGCCAGCAGCCGCCGGCCGGCGGCCACCTTGGGCAGCCACACCCCGTGCCGTAGCCGCGCCCAGGAGCGGCAGGCGCCGAGCACGGCGTCCTCCGCCCCGGGCGCGGGTACGTCGCCGGGCGGGACCGGCCGCTCCAGCCACCAGCGCAGCGCCGCCACGATGAGCCGGCGCAGGTCGTCCGGGGCCAGGTCGGCGAAGGCGTCCGCGGCGGGCGGGCCGAGCAGGGCCTGCCCGCTCTGGTGCAGGATGCTGCGGTCCAGGCCGTACCAGAACAGGCCGTCCGCGGGTGGTCGCTCGGCCGGGCCGTACGACGCCCGGAAGTCCATCCGCGCGCCGGTGTTCAGCTCGACCTCGAAGCCCGGCTCGGGGGTGCCGGAGCGGGCCACCTCCCGGCGGTACACGACCAGCTCCAGGCCCCGGGCCGGGCAGGGCAACGCCTCGTGCCGCAGCCGCGCCACCAGCTCGCGAGCCGTCGCCGGAGGCACCGGGTTGGCGCAGAGCAGCGCCACGTCCACGTCGCTGCGTCCCGGCTGGTACGCCGCCAGCCCCACCGAGCCCGCCGCGTACGCCCCGCACAGCTCGTCGCCGAGCACGTTGCCGGCGACCGTGACCAGTTCGGAAAGATACCGCCGTAGCGGATCAGCCATGCTCAAGTTCCCCGGGCTCGCCCCAGAGCATCCCGGCGGGCAGGAAGAACGCCGGGGCCTCCGCGCCGAGGGCGTGCCGGATGACCAGCCGGGCGTGCTCGTCCAGGTCGGGCAGCCCGCCCGGCGGGAACCACCGGACGTCCAACGACTCGTCGTCGTTGACCCGCAACTCACCGCCCAGGAACCGGCAGCGGAAACCGAGGTTGAGGTACTCGCAGTGGTCCCCGTTGGGGTAGGTGTGCGGGTGCGAGATGGCGCTGCTCAGCCGCAGCGGCTCGACGTCCAGCCCGGTCTCCTCCTGCACCTCCCGTACGACCGCGGTGGCCGGCTGCTCGCCCGGCTCGACGAAGCCGCTCACCACGGACCATCGGCCGTCGTCGGCGCGTTGGCCGAGCAGCAGTTCGCCCGCGTCGTTGCGGACAACCGCGCTGACGCTGGGTAACCAGAGCAGGTCATGGCCGACGTGCTTTCGCATCCGCAGGATGTAGTCCGGTACGCCCATCCGGCGACCTTAGCCCCTCAGGTTTTCCCGGCGCGCGCCCCGGTCAGGAGAGGCTGATCTGTCGGCGGATCCGCTCGTACTCCCTGGCCAGTTCCTGATCCATGCGCTCCAGGCGGGCCAGCGTGAGGACCACCTTCGGGTCGTGCCAGCTCCGGCTGGTCAGCATCCGTCGGCGCAGGCCGGTGGGCGGGTGCGAGGCCAGCAGCGATGCCTCTTCGCGTACGGAGAGTTGCCGTAGCTGTGGCAGCCGGTCAGTGGCCTCGGCGAGTGACCGGGCCGTGTCGGCCCGCCACTGTTGCGGGCCCTGGCCCGCCCGGGAGTCCCGGCGCACCACGAGCGTCATCGACTCGATGCGCAGTGTGTTGTCCAGCAGTCGGGTCGTCGCGTCCGTCCCGGCGGCCCTGGCCGACAGTTCGTCGGCGAGGTACTCGGCGCGCTGGCTCTCGCGCAGCGCGAGGCAGGCCAGGGCCAGGTGCGCGGCGGAGAAGAGCCGGGACAGTGTGCCGAGGAACACCTTCGCCAGCAGGGCCCCGAACAACTCCAGGATGCCGCCGCGATGCCCGGTCTCCATCGGGCGGAGCAGGTCGGCGGCCTCGCCGAGCGTGCGCAACGCCGGCTGGGTGAGCAGCATCCGGCGCGGGTCACCGTTGGCGAAGTGGCCCAACTCGTGGCCGAGCAACGCCACCCGCTCCTGCGGACCGAGCGAACCCCAGTAGGGCAGGCCCAGGCAGAGGACCCGCCGCCGACGTAGCCCGACCTGGCCGGCGTACGCGTTGAAGTTGCCGTCCACACCGATCACCTGCGGCGCGGGGGTGTCCAGCGCCGTCGCGACCTCGTCGACCAGCGCGAACAATTCTGGCGCCCGCTGCCGGGTCAGCACCTCCAACTCGGGGTCGAGCCGGCCGAAGCGGGGCCGCAGCACGAAGGCGAGAGCGAGCAGCGTGACGCCGGGCAGGATGGTCAGGCTCGGGAACGACCACACGGTCAGCCAGACGCCGGTGACCGCGAGCGCGGCCACCCCGGCCAGTAGCAGCACCGAGGCCGCCGCGATCAGCACCGTCGCGGCACCGCCGCCGGTCGCGCCGATCGGTCGCCCCACCAGCCGGTCGAACTGCTGGCGCGTCAACCGGTAACCCAGCCGGTGCGCCCGGCGGTCGAGCCAGACCCAGCCGAACACGGGCCGGCTCCGATCCGGGTCGTACGCCTCCAGGTTCCACTCGCAGGACGGGCACCAGGGCGTGGCAGCGAGCGGGGACACCGTCGCGGCACCGCATTCCGGGCATTCGGTGGCGGTCGGGGTAGCTGTCGTCACGATCGCTGATTGTGGCGGCGCCGGCACCGCGCCGGCAGCGGCCGTTCGGATGATCAACGGACGGCGGTTTTGGCGTTTCGGCACGTCGGTCGGCCTGCACGTCTACTGTGGAAAAGCCTGGTGACTTGCGGTGTTCGGGTGGCGGGCGGTCGTTTCCCGGTGCACAGTGATCCCATGAGCGACAGCGGACGTGGACGCTACTACTGGTGTACGCGACACCACCGGGTCGAGACCGAAGCCGACGTGTGCGCTGCCCGGCACGTTCTCGGACCGTACGCCTCAGCCGCCGACGCGGAGAACGCCCTGCAACAGGTGCGGGAGCGCAACGAAGCGTGGGAGGCCGAGGACGCCCGCTGGACCGGGGAGGAGAGGTAGACGACGCGGGACGCCTCCCGCGTCGAGGCACTGCGTGCGCCGCGAGGGCGGCGGCACGTCCCCAAGGAGGGAACCGAGATGGCCGAAGCACAACAGGCCACCCGCCCGGCCGCGAAGCGTACGCCCGCGAGGAGAAGCGCCGCGACGGAACGCACTGCGGGCCTCACCCGTACCCCGTCCACCCGCCGCGCGAACGGCACCGCGCCGGCGGCCCGGAAGGCGACCTCGCCGGCGCGCAAGACCGCCGCCGCGAAGAGCGTCACCGCGAAGGCCACCGCCAAGAAGGCACCCGCCAAGAAGGCACCCGCCAAGAAGACCGCCGCGAAGAAGACGGCGGCGGCGACTACGGCGGCGAAGAAGACGGCGGCCACCCGGGCCACGGCGGCGAAGGCGCCCGCCCGCAAGGCGCCCGCCCGCTCGGCTGCCCCCGCCGGCAGGACCGCGCCCGCCCGGAAGGCGACCACGGCGCGAGCCACGTCGGCCGCGCGTAAGGCACCCGTGAAGAAGGCGACCACGGCGACGAAGCAGGCGTCGGCCCGGAAGACCACGGCGACGGCCCGGCCGTCGACGGCGCGGAAAACCACGACGGCGGCGACCCGGCCCGCGTCGGCGCGGCCAACGGCGGCGCGGAAGAGCACGGCGACGGCAACCCAACCGGCGGCGGCGCGGAAGACCACGACGGCGGCGACCCGGACGGCGGCGCGGAAGAGCACGGCGGCGGCCCCGGCGAAGAAGGCCCCCGTGAAGAAGGCTTCGGCGAAGTCGGCTCCGGCCGGCAGGACCGCGCCGGCGAAGAAGGCTACGGCGAAGAGGGCCGCTACCAAGGCACCCGCCCGGAAGGCCGTGACGGCCGCCCGGAAGGCCGCGCCGGTGCGCAAGGCTGCCGCGCCGGCCCGTAAGGCCGTCGCCGCCGCGAAGCCGGCACCCGCGCGGAGGACCACCACGGCAGCGACCGGGCTGGCGCGGAAGACGACCGCGAAGGCCCCCGCACGGAAAGCCCCCGCGAAGGAGGCTCCCGCGAAGAAGGCGTCGGCGGGCAGGGCGACGCCGGCGGGCAGGACCGCGCCGGCGAAGAAGACCACCGCCAAGGCCCCCGCGCGCTCGGCCTCAGCGCGCACCGCCCCCGCGCGCTCGGCCTCCGCGCGCAAGGCCACCACGGGTTCGACCGGGCGGGGCGGCGCTGCGCGGAAGGCGGCCGGCTGACCCGGCGTACGCCGGACGCCCGTCGGTTGGTGGAGGGCGGCGGGTGCGCCGCGCTGTCAGGATTGACCCATGGTCATCCGACGCGTCCTCGCGCCCAGAATCGACTTCGGTGCGCTGCGCCGCGAGTTGGGCCTGCCCGAGGTCTATCCGGAGGCGGCGCAGCGGGAGGCCGACGAGGCCGCCGCCGCGCCGCCCCGGCCGACCGCCGACCGCACGGACATCCCGCTGGTCACGGTCGACCCGCCCGGCTCCCGGGACCTGGACCAGGCGATGCACCTCACCCGCCGCGCCGGTGGCGGTTTCCGGGTGCGGTACGCGATCGCCGACGTCGCCGCACACGTACGCCCGGGTGGTGAACTGGAGGAGGAGACCTGGCGGCGGGGGCAGACCGTCTACCTGCCCGACGGCAACGTGCCGCTGCACCCGCGCATTCTCGGCGAGGGCGCGGCGAGCCTGCTGCCCGGCGTCGACCGGGCGGCCGTGCTCTGGACCATCGACCTGGACGCCGACGGTGGCACCGTCGCCGTGGTGGTGGAACGCGCGCTGGTCCGCAGCCGGGCCCAGCTGGACTATGGCGGGGCGCAGTCCGACGCCGACGCCGGCCGGCTGCCCGAGCCGATCGCCCTGCTGCCCGAGATCGGTGCCCTGCTCACCGCCCGGGGGCTGCGCCGTGGGGCGATCAACCTGCCGATCCCCGAGCAGGACGTGGAGGCCGACGGCGACGGCTGGCGGCTGGTGCTGCGGGCGCCGGTGCCGCTGGAGGAACACAACGCGCAGATCTCCCTGCTCACCGGGATGGCCGCGGCGGACCTCATGCTGGCCGGCGGGGTCGGCCTGCTGCGCACGATGCCGGCACCGAAGCCGGAGGCGGTGCAGCGGCTGCGCGCCGCCGCCGCGCCGCTGGGCGTGCACTGGCCGGACGGCGTGAGCGTCGGCGAGCTGCTGGTCGGGCTGGACCCGGGCCAGCCCCGGGCCGCGGCCTTCGTCGACCAGGCGGCCGAGCTGATGCGGTCGGCCGCGTACACGGCGTTCGCCGGCGAGGTACCCGGGCAGCCGGCGCACGGCGGGGTCGCCGCCGCGTACGCCCATGTCACGGCGCCGCTGCGGCGACTGGCCGACCGGTACGCCACGGAGGTCTGCCTCGCCCTGCACGATGGCCGCGAGGTGCCCGACTGGGCCCAGGCGGCGTTGCCCCGGCTGCCCGCCGTGATGGCCGCGACGGACCGGACCGCGTCGACGGCCAGCCGGGGCGCCATCGACCTGGCCGAGGCGGTGTTGCTGGAGCACCGGATCGGTGAGACCTTCGACGCCGCCGTGCTGGACGTGGACGCGCCGACGAACGGCAAGGCCCGTCCGGGCCGGCCGCCCGGCGGCACCGTCGCCCTGGACGACCCGCCGGTGCGCGCCCGCTGCGTCGGCGAGCTGCCGCTGGGTACGCGGGTACGGGTCCGGCTGGTCGCCGCCGATCCGGTCACCCGCTCGGTCGGCTTCGAACTCGCCTGAGCGGTCCCCGGCGGGGTGCAGCGGGGTTTGTCACAGCGCGGGTCCCTGCTGGCGGGCCGGCGGATTTGCGAGGATGACGACCATGGCATACGACGCGAGCACGCTGCCCGACGTGTCCGGGCTCACCGTCGGCATCATCGGCGGCACCGGCGACCAGGGGCGGGGGCTCGCCTACCGGTTCGCCCGGGCCGGCCAGCCGGTGCTGATCGGCTCCCGCTCCGCCGAGCGGGCCGCGCAGTCGGCCGAGGAGATCGCCGCGCTGCCGGGTGTGCCGGCCGACGGCAGTGTCACCGGTGCCGCCAACGACGAGGTGGCCCGCCGCAGCGATGTGGTGATCATCGCGGTGCCCTGGGACGGGCACGCCGCCACCGTCGCCGGGCTCGCCGAACCACTCGCCGGCAAGATCGTGGTCGACTGTGTCAACCCGCTCGGCTTCGACAAGCAGGGCCCGTACGCTCTGGCCGTCGCCGAGGGCAGCGCCGTCCAGCAGGCCGCCGCGCTGCTGCCCGACTCCCGCGTCTGCGCGGCGTTCAACCACGTCAGCGCGCCGCTGCTGGCCGACCCGGAGATCGACCGGATCGAGCTCGACGTGCTGATCTGCACCGAGGAGCGGGACCTGGCCGGCATCGTCGGCGCGCTCGCCGCCCGCATCCCCGGGATGCGCGGCATCTACGCCGGGCGGCTGCGCAACGCCCACCAGATCGAAGCGTTCACCGCCAACCTGATCGCGATCAACAAGCGTTACCAGGCGCACGCCGGCATCCGCGTCACCGACCTGTGAAAAGACTGTCGGGAGACCCCGGAGCGAGGTTCCCCGACAACCGCTGCCAGCGGCCCGCCCGGTCGGGATGAGTTCGGATGGCGGGTGCTTCCCGCTACTGTCGGGTCGTGCGTGACGTCAGGACCGTGGCAGGGGCATTCCGCACGGCGCGTGGCTTCGACAGCTCCCCGCTGTACAGCCGGCTGCTCGCGGTGGTCGCCGACGACGAGGCGCTGCTCGAACTGGCGGCACAGACCCGACATGGTCAACAGCCCACGTTCGCGCTCTTCGGCGCCGTCCACTACCTGCTGCTGCGCGGCGAGTCCGATCCACTGGCCGAGTACTACCCGTCGGTCGTCGGCGACCGCGCGCGGCCGTTCGACGGGCACACCGGGCCGGCCTTCACGCGCTTCTGCGAGGCGTACTGGGGGCAGATCGCGTCGATCATCGGCACCCGCCTGGTGCAGACCAACCACGTCCAGCGGGCGCTGGTGACCCGGGTCGGTCTCGCCCTGCTGCGTCGTGCGACCTCGGCTCCGGTCTGCGTGGTCGAGGTGGGGTGCAGCGCCGGCCTGAACCTGCGGGCCGACCGCTACGCCTTCACCGTGGAGGGCGCGACCTTCGGCGACCGCGGCTCTCCGGTCCACCTCCGCGTCGAGGTGCCGGGCGCGGCCCTGCTGCCGGACCTGGACCGGTTACCGGGCATCGCCGAGGTGGTCGGCGTCGACCTCGACCCGCCCGACCTCGCCGACGAGGAGGACCGGGCGTGGCTACGCGCGCTCGTCTGGCCGGAGAACGCACACCAGGCGGCACAGCTGCAAGCGGCGCTGGACGCCACCCGCGCCGACCCGCCACGGGTGCTACGCGGCAACGTCATCGAGGTCGGCCCCGACGTCGCGGCGATCCTTCCGGCGGGGCTGCCACGGCTCGTCGTGCACACCGCGACCCGGATCCACGTGCCGGCCGAGGAACGGCCCGCCTTCGACGCCGCGGTCGCCGCCTTCGGCGCGGACGGGCCGATGCTGCACCTCGCGCTGGAAGACGACCGGCGCATCGCGCCCTCGGGTCGCCCCGGCGTCGGACTGACCGCGACCGACGCCGCGGGAAGCCGGACCATCGCTGTCGCCGACGGCCACCTGGCCTGGCTGGAACCACTGCCCGCGATCAACGAGCTGCACCTGCGCCCGTGACAACCCGCCACCTCGGCGCGGCGCGGGAGACCGGACGGGCGGCGGTCCGCCACTCGACGGACCGCCGCCCGGCGTGCTCAGAAGGTGTGCTCGGCGGCGGGGAACTGACCGTCGCGGACCTCGTCGGCGAAGCGGCGGGCCGCCTCGCCCAGCACGCCGGCCAGGTCGGCATAGCGCCGCACGAAGCGCGGCGTCCGGCCGGTACGCAGGCCGGCCATGTCCTGCCAGACCAGCACCTGGGCGTCGGTCTCCGGGCCGGCGCCGATGCCCACCGTCGGGATCGGCAGTTCGGCCGTGACCCGCTTGGCGACCTCGCCGGGCACCATCTCCAGCACCACCGCGAAGGCGCCCGCCGCAGTCACCGCCCGGGCGTCGGCGATCACGTCCTCGGCGGCGTCGCCACGGCCCTGCACCCGGTAGCCGCCGAGCGTGTGCTCACGCTGCGGGGTGAAACCGATGTGCGCCATGACCGGGATGCCGGCGCCGACGATGGCGGCGATCTGGTCGGCGCAGCGTTGGCCGCCCTCCAGCTTCACCGCGTGGCAGCCGCCCTCCTTCATGAACCGGACGGCGGTGCGCAGCGCCTGGGTCGGCCCCTCCTCGTACGAGCCGAACGGCAGGTCGCCGACGACCAGCGCCTGCCGGGTGGCCCGGACGACCGTCCGGACCAGCGGCAGCAACTCCTCGGCGGTCACCGGCAGGGTCGTCTCGTAGCCGTACACGTTGTTCGCCGCCGAGTCGCCGACCAGCAGCACCGGGATGCCGGCGGCGTCGAAGATCGACGCGCTGTACTGGTCGTACGAGGTGAGCATCGACCACTTCTCGCCGCGCTCCTTGGCGGCGATCAGGTCACGGGTGCGGACCCGTCGGGTGGCCGGGCCGCCGTAGAGGGCGGTCACCTCGGCCGGGGTGGATTCCACCATGACTGTCTCCTTCCTCGAGGCCGCGTACGCGGTCCCCGGGTTCTCCGCGATGGTCGCACCGTCGGCCCTGGTCATGGCAGAGCGCAGTGGAGGATGTCACTCCGGGCGGCTGACCGGCCGGGCCGTCGGGCGCACGCGGGGGCGGGTCAGCCGTGCTCGCGCCACCGGTTGGTGATCGGCAGCCGCCGGTCCCGTCCGAACGCCTTCATCGAGATCTTCGTGCCGGGCGCGGACTGGCGACGCTTGTACTCGGCGGTATCCACCATCCGTAGCACCTTGTCCACCACCGCCGGGGTGTGGCCCGAGGCCACCAGCCCCTCACGGCCGAGATCGCCGTCGATGTAGCCGATCAGGATCGGGTCGAGCACGTCGTAGTCGGGCAGCGTGTCGCTGTCGAGTTGGCCGGGGCTCAGCTCGGCGCTCGGCGGCTTGCCGATCGAGTTCTCCGGGATCGGCGGCGTCCCGCCCAGCCGGGCCGCCTCGGCGTTGCGCCACTTGGCCAGCCGCCAGACCAGCGTCTTCCAGACGTCCTTGATGGGATTGAAACCGCCGACCGAGTCGCCGTAGAGGGTCGAGTAGCCGACCGCCAACTCGCTCTTGTTGCCGGTGGTGAGGACCAGGTGGCCCTCCTGGTTCGACAGCGCCATCAGGATCACCCCCCGGACCCGGGCCTGGAGGTTCTCCACGGCCACCCCGGCCAGCGACATGTTCGCCAGGAAGGTGTCCACCATCGGCTGGATCGGCTCGATCCGGTAGTCCAGCCCGGTGCGCTTGGCCAGGTCGGCCGCGTCCTCCCGGCTGTGCTCGGAGGAGTGCTGGCTGGGCAGGGAGACCCCGACCACCCGGTCGGCGCCGAGCGCGTCCACCGCGATGGCCGCGACGACCGCCGAGTCGATGCCGCCGGAGAGCCCGAGCACCACCGAGGGGAAGCGGTTCTTGTCGACGTAGTCCCGCAGCCCGAGCACCAGCGCCTGCCACACCTCGGCCTCGTCGGCCACCGGCTCGATGATCCCGCCGGCCGCCGCCGGGCCGGTCGGCGCCGGCGGGAGGCCGTCGACGGTACGGCGCACCACCCGCAGC
The DNA here is from genome assembly GCF_050942455.1 of Micromonospora sp. CA-263727. NCBI lineage: Bacteria > Bacillati > Actinomycetota > Actinomycetes > Micromonosporales > Micromonosporaceae > Micromonospora > Micromonospora sp. CA-263727. Next base: position 5,477,361 of record NZ_CP192031.1, on the reverse strand, counting down.
CCGTCGGCGAGTTCCGCGCCGCCCGGCGTGCCGTCGTCGCCCGACCCGGCCGCCTCGGGCAGCTCCACGTCCTGCACGAGCAGGTGCTCGACGAACTGCGGTGCCCGGGTGAGCAGCGTGCCGTCCGCCGCCACGATCATCGAGTCGCCCTCGAAGACCAGTTCGTCCTGGCCGCCGATCATGTTGACGTACGCGATGGTGGCCCCGGCCTCGGCGGCCCGGCGACGGACCAGCGGCAGCCGGACGTCGTCCTTGTTCAGCTCGTACGGCGAGCCGTTGATGTTGACCACCAGCCCGACCCCGACCTGCCGGGCGGCGGCGAACGGCCCGCCGGCCTGCCACAGGTCCTCGCAGATGGTCAGCACCACGTCCACCCCGCCGAGGCGGACCACGGTGAGCATCTCCCCGGGCACGAAGTAGCGGTCCTCGTCGAAGACGCCGTAGTTGGGCAGGTGGTGCTTGAAGTAGCGGGCCACCACCTCGCCCCGGTGCAGCAGGGCGGCCGCGTTGCGGGCCCCCCGACCCGGCTCGGCTTCCCCGCTGACCTGCGGCGGGCCGTCGGCGTCGAGGTAGCCGACCACGACCGGCAGCTCGCCCAGGCCGTCGGCGGCCAGGTCGGCGGCGAGCCGGTCGAGCGCCGCCTTCGACGCGGCGACGAAGGACCGCCGGAAGACCAGGTCCTCCACCGGGTAACCGGTCAACATCAGCTCCGGGAAGAGGGCCAGCTGGGCGCCGGCGTCGGCGGCCCGGCGGGCCCAGGCGCGGACGCGGCCGGCGTTGCCGTCGATGTCGCCGACGCTGGGGTTGACCTGGCAGAGCGCGAGACGCAGGGTGGGCATGCCCTCATCTTGCCCCAGCGGGATGGGGCCGACACGCGGGCCGCGGGCAGACCCCGCCTGCCACCGGGCGCCGGCAGGGTCGGGTAGCGCCCGTGCCACCGGAGACCGGGTTCTCCGTAGGTCGGCGACCGTCGGTCGGGACTGGACGGGACGCGGCGGCGGCGGTTCGCGTAACGTCTGCGTAATCGGGTCGGTGAAGACTGATCGGTCAGGTCGGGCAAGGCCCGACCGAGGCGGACAGAGCGTGTCGCGGAAGGTTGGGGCAGTGGACCGTCAGCAGGAGTTCGTCCTCCGTACGCTGGAAGAGCGGGACATCCGCTTCGTCCGGCTCTGGTTCACCGACGTGCTCGGCACGCTCAAGAGCGTCTCCGTCGCCCCCGCCGAGTTGGAGGCCGCCTTCGAGGAGGGCATCGGCTTCGACGGCTCGGCCATCGAGGGCTTCGCCCGGGTCTTCGAGTCGGACATGGTCGCCATGCCCGACCCGACCACCTTCCAGGTCTTCCCGTTCGAGGGCGGGGTCAGCGGCGAGAGCGCCCGGATGTTCTGCGACATCCTGCTCCCCGACGGCGGCCCGTCCTGGGCCGATCCCCGGCACGTGCTGCGCCGGGCGCTGTCCCGGGCGGCCGAGAAGGGCTTCACCTTCTACACCCACCCCGAGATCGAGTTCTTCCTGCTGGAGGACGGGCCGATGGACGGCTCGGTGCCCGTGCCGGTGGACAGCGGCGGCTACTTCGAGCACACCACCCACGCGGTGGCGCGCGACTTCCGCCGCCAGGGGGTGCTGGCGCTGGAGCGGATCGGCATCTCGGTCGAGTTCAGCCACCACGAGGTGGCCCCCGGCCAGCAGGAGATCGACCTGCGCTACGCCGACGCGCTGACCACCGCCGACAACATCATGACCTTCCGGCACGTGGTCAAGGAGGTGGCGCTCTCCACCGGGGTGCAGGCCACCTTCATGCCCAAGCCCTTCACCGACCAGCCCGGCAGCGGGATGCACACCCACCTGTCGCTCTTCGAGGGGGAGCGCAACGCGTTCCACGACGCCGGCGACCCGATGAAGCTCTCCAAGGTGGCCCGGGCGTTCATCGCCGGGCTGCTGACCCACGCCCGCGAGTACACCGCGGTCACCAACCAGTGGGTCAACTCGTACAAGCGGCTCTTCCCGCAGGCGCTGCCGGACCGGGTCACCGAGAGCCCGGCGTACGTCTGCTGGGGGCACCTGAACCGCTCCGCGCTGGTTCGCGTCCCGGCGTACGGCAAGCCGAACTCGGCCCGGGTGGAGATCCGCTCGCCCGACTCGGCCGCCAACCCGTACCTCGCCTTCGCGGTGCTGCTCGGCGCCGGGATGAAGGGCATCGAGGAGGGGTACGAGCTGCCGCCGGGCGCCGAGGACGACGTCTGGTCGCTGACCAGCGCCGAGCGGCGGGCGATGGGGTACGAACCGCTGCCGGAGAACCTGGCCGAGGCGATCGACGTGATGGCCGGCTCGGAACTGGTCGCCGAGGTGCTCGGCGAGCACGTCTTCGACTTCTTCCTGCGTAACAAGCGCGCCGAGTGGGAGCAGTACCGCCGCGAGGTCACCCCGTACGAGCGGCGGCGCTACCTGGCGCTGTAGGGCGGCGGGCCCCGTGAAGGGGCCGGCGTGGGGCGTTGCGCCTCCCCGCTATCGTCTCGATCACCGTGCCGGCGCCCGCCGGCCGGGGACGGTCGGGGAGGCAGTCGGTGCTGGAGGATCTGCTCAGCGGAGCCTGGCAGAGCGTGGTGTTCGGGGCGGTCGGGGTCGGCCTGATGGCCGCCGGCTTCCTGCTGGTCGACCTGCTCACGCCCGGCAAGCTGCGGGAACTGATCTGGATCCGCCGCAACGCCAACGCCGGGCTGCTGCTCGCCGCCAACCAGCTCGGTGTCGCCGCGATCGTGTTCACCGCGATCCTGACCAGCTACCACGACTTCGCCAAGGGGCTGGCCTCGACGGTGCTGTTCGGGCTGATCGGCCTGGCCATCATGGCGCTGGCCTTCTTCGTGCTGGACCTGCTCACCCCGGGCAAACTCGGCGAGGTCGTCTGCTCCGACGAGCCGCACCCGGCGGCCCGGGTCAGCGCCGCCACCCACTTCGGCGCCGCGCTGATCGTCTGCGCCTGCATCGCCTGACGACGCCGCGCCGCCCGGCTCGATCCACCTCCGGGCCGGGCCGGGGCTGATCGGTTCCGTGCCCGCGCCGGGGCCCGATCCACTCCATGCCCCGCGCCGGGGCCGATCCCATCTGCTCCGCCGGTATGGCGGTATCGCGGTTTGTCCGGATACCGCCATACCGGCGTCGTGGAGCCGGTCAAGCCGGCCTGGGCGTCACTTGCCGGGTGCGTCTCCGTGATCGCCACGGCCGCCCGGCCCACCCGGGCCGCCCCAGCCACCCGGGCCGCCGAGCACGCCGGCCTCCACGGCCGCGGTGATCGCGTCGGCCTGCTCCTGGGTGAGCTTGCCGTCCTCGACCGCCTTCGCGAGCCGCTCGGCCAGCGCCTCCTTGCGGTCCTCGGCGGATGCCTTCGGCCCGCGCTCGCCGCCACGGCCTTCACGGCCCTTGTCGCCATGGCCCTCGCGGCCCTGGCCGTCCGGCCGGCCCTGCGGCTTGTGCTCCTCGCGGAGCTTCTCCAGGGCCGCGGTCACCTTCTCGGTGGGCACGCCGAGCTCCTCGGCCAGCGCCTCGGCGAACGCCTCACGCTGCTCCCCGCGCTCCGGCCGCTGGCCGTCCTGCTGCTGCTCCTCGGCGCTCGCGCTGGCGCTCGGGGTGGCCTTGTCGTCGGCGAGCGCCACGGTGGGAGCGGCAATCCCCACGCCGAGCACGCCCGCGGCGGCCAGACCGGCCAGCAGGTGCTTCTTCGAGATCGTGCGGGACATCGATCCTCCAACTCGTAGGTGTTCCGTTGACGTCACCGACAGTGATGGCGCTGGCTTGGGGCGAGCCGTGGCGAAGCTGTCAGCGGGCTGGCAATCCGGCCGGGCAAAACGGGTGAATCGGCTGCTTCGGCGCGCCGAGGCCATCCGGGCACGACAGGTCGGCACGGCTGTGGCGGACGGGGAAACCGTGACGGGCTGGGGCCGTGGCCCGGCTCACCCCGGCCCGGCTCACCCCGGCCCGGCTTTGCCCGGCCCGGCTTTGCCCGGCCCGGCTCACCCCGGCCGGCGGCGTCAGCGGACGGCGGGGGCGACGGTCAGCGTTCCGGCCTCGGCGTCGAGGGTGGCCAGCGTGCCGACCGGAACGCTGAGCTGACCGGGTCCGTGCCCGATCGGCAGGCCGCCCAGCACCGGCACCGACAGGTCGCCGAGGCGTTCGGTGAGGACGTCGGCGACGCCCACCTCCCAGCCGTCCGCGCAGTCGGTGAACTGGCCCACGGCGACCCCGGCCAGCCGCTCCAACACGCCGGCCCGGCGCAGCTGGGTCAGCATCCGGTCGACCTTGTAGGGCGGCTCCTGGATGTCCTCCAGGAGCAGCACCGCCCCGGTCAGATCGGGCATGTCCGGGGTGCCCAGGGTGGCCACGATCAGGCAGAGGTTGCCGCCCAGCAGCCGGCCGACGGCCCGCCCCGGCAGGCGTACGCCGAAGGTCTCCTCGCCCTCGACGGCGCGTACGGTGACCGGCGTGGTGGTGGTGAGCGCCGCGTGCAGGGACTCCGCCGAGGCCAGCGGGGTGCGCTCGTCCCGCCAGGCCGCCCCGGGCCCGTGCACCCCGGCCAGCCGGGCGCCCCGCCACAGGGCCAGTTGCAGCGCGGTGATGTCGGAGAAGCCGGCCACCACCTTCGGGTCACGGCGCACCGCGGCCATGTCGATCGCCTCCACCACCCGCTGCGCGCCGTAGCCGCCCCGGGTGCAGATCACCCCGCGCACCCCCGGGTCGGCGAAGGCGGTGTTCAGGTCGGCCGCGCGGAGCGCGTCGGAACCGGCCAGGTAGCCCTGCCGGGCGTACACGTTCGGCGCGAGCACCGGCCGCAGGCCCCAGCCGGTGAGCAGCTCGATCCCCCGGGCCACCCGCTCCGGGCGGGTCGGCCCCGAAGGCGATACCAGCATCACGGTGTCGCCGGGGCGCAGCGCCGGCGGGCGTACGACATCGTCGGGCGGGAAGTGGTCGGGCGGGAAGTGGTCGGGCGTGGTGTGGTCGGGCGGGGTGTGGTCGGGCACAGCGGCTGAGCCTAGTGCGCCGTTCCAGAGCATCGGCAGGGTTCCTGGAGACCGCACCGGTCCCGCGTGGCGATCCGGTCGGCGGGACCGGATAGCCTCGACGGCGTGGCAACCGCGTTGGTGATCGAGAATGACCCGACCGACGACCTGCGCCGGCTGGGGGAGTGGTTGACCGAGGCCGGCCTCGACCTGTCGGTGATCCGCCCGCACCGCGGCGACGCGCTCCCGGCCGACCTCGACGGGTACGCCGCCCTGGTGGTGCTCGGCGGTGACCAGCAGGCATATCCGGACGCCGACGGGGCACCGGACGCGCCCTGGTTCCCGGCCGTGGAGGGGCTGCTGCGCAAGGCCGTCCGGCACCGGGTGCCGACGCTGGGCATCTGCCTCGGCGCCCAGCTGCTCGCCACCGCCCACGCGGGCACGGTCGAGCGGAGCGCGTCCGGTCCGGAGGTCGGCCCCGCCGTGGTCGGCCGCCGGGACGCGGCCGAGTCCGACCCGCTCTTCCGGTACGTCCCGCTGATCCCCGACGTGCTCCAGTGGCATGCCGACGAGATCACCCAACTGCCCGCCAGCGCCACCCTGCTGGCCGCCTCCACCCGCTACCCGCACCAGGCGTTCCGCCTCGGCGACCGGGCCTGGGGCCTGCAATTCCACATCGAGTGTGACACCGCCATGATCGCGGAGTGGGCCGCCGACTCGGTGTTGCTGGCCGAGTTGGGCTACGACCCGCAGCTGGTGATCTCCGCCTGCAACGCGGTGATGGCCGACGTCGAGGAGGTGTGGCAGCCCTTCGCCGCCCGGTTCGCCGCGCTTGCCCTCGGCGAACTGGACGACAGCGGGTCGCGCCGCAGTCTGCCGCTGCTCGGCCACTGATGGGCCGGCCGACCAGCGCCACGGGCCGGCTCGCCCGCTACGGCTTCGGCATCGCCGACGACGACGGCGGCGCCCGGGCCGCCGACCTGCTCGGCCCCGGCGGGCTCGACCTGTGGCGGCCACAGACCCAGGAACCCACCGACGACGCGGCCCAGGAACTGCTCACCGCGCTGTCCCGGGCCGCCGACCCGGACCTGGCGCTACGCCAGCTGCACCGGCTCGTCGAGGGCGAGCATCGCGCGAGGTCGACCGGGAACGGCGGGCCGGGCCCGGCCGGCGCGGTTCGACCGGGCCACGGCGCCGGGCCGGGCCGGGCCACGGCAGCCGGCGATGCGGTGCCCGGCGGCCCAGGTGCGTCGCCGGGCGGCATCGGCGAAGGCTCGGCGCTGCTCGCCGCGCTGCACGAGGACGCGGGGCTGCGTCGCCGGCTGATCGCCGTGCTGGGCGCCTCCTCGGCGCTCGGCGACCATCTCGTCGCCAACCCGGACCAGTGGCCGGTGCTGCGGACCGCCCCGGACGGGCTCGCCCCGATCGCCGACGGGCAGCTCGACCTCTCCGGGGACGGCAACCCGGTGGCGGTGCTGCGTCAGGCGTACCGGCGGGCCCTGCTGCGCGTCGCGGCGGCCGACCTGACCGGCGGACGTGGCCTGGAACAGACCATGGCCGCGCTCTCCGCGCTCGCCGACGCCACCCTCTCCGCGGCGTACGCGATCGCCGTCGCCGAACTGCCCGACGGGAGCCGGGAGCCCCGGCTGGCCGTGGTGGCGATGGGCAAGTGCGGCGGCGGCGAGCTGAACTACGTCTCCGACGTCGACGTGATCTTCGTGGCCGCCGAGGACGACGACCTGACCACGGCGACCACGATCGCCACCCGCCTGATCCACATCTGCGGGCTGGTCGCCTGGCCGGTCGACGCCGCGCTGCGCCCCGAGGGGAACCGGGGTCCACTGGTGCGGACCCTCGCGAGCCACCTGGCGTACTACCGGCGGTGGGCCCGCACCTGGGAGTTCCAGGCGCTGCTCAAGGCCCGCCCGGCCGCCGGCGACCTGGCGCTCGGCCAGGAGTGGATCGACGCCCTGGCCCCGCTGCTCTGGCAGGCGGCCGAGCGCCCGGAGGCGGTCGAGGACGTCCGGGCCATGCGGCGGAAGATCATCGACCACATCCCGCCGAAGGAGCTGGAACGCGAGATCAAGCGCGGTCCCGGTGGGCTGCGCGACATCGAGTTCGCGGTGCAGCTGCTGCAACTCGTGCACGGCCGGGGCGACGAGTCGCTGCGCGCGCCCGGGACCCTCCCCGCCCTGCGGGCGCTGGTCAACGGCGGCTACGTCGGCCGGGCCGACGGGGAGGCGCTGCTGCGCGGCTACCGCTTCCTGCGCGGCATCGAGCACCGCCTGCAACTTCAGGGCCTGCGCCGGACCCACACCGTGCCGACCGAACCGGGCGCGCTGCGCTGGCTGGCCACCGCGCTCGGCTACGCGGCCACGCCGGGGCGCAGCGCCGTCGAGGAGTTCCGCGCCGAGTGGGTCACCCACGCCACCGAGGTACGCCGACTGCACGCCAAACTGCTCTACCGGCCGCTGCTGGAGTCGGTGGCCCGGGTGCCCGCCGACGGCCTGCGGCTGACCCCGGCGGCGGCCCGCAACCGGCTGGAGATCCTCGGCTTCGCCGACCCGGCCGGGGCGCTGCGTCACCTCCAGGCCCTCACCGGCGGGGTGAGCCGCACCGCGGCGATCCAGCGCACCCTGCTGCCGGTCCTGCTCAGCGAGTTCGCCGACGCCCCCGAACCGGACCGCGGCCTGCTCAACTACCGGCAGGTCTCCGACTCCCTCGGCAGCACCCCCTGGTATCTCCGGCTGCTGCGCGACTCGGGGCCGGTGGCCCGCCGGCTGGCCCGGGTGCTCTCCTCCTCCCGGTACGCCGCCGACCTGCTGGCCCGCGAGCCGGAGGCGTTGCGCCTGCTGGCCGAGGAGAGCGAACTGAGCCCGCGCCCCCGCGACGTGCTCTGCGACGGGTTCGCCGCCGCCGCGGCCCGGCACACCGACCCGGTCGAGGCCACCCGGGCGGTACGCGCGCTGCGCCGCCGGGAACTGCTCCGCCTCGCCTGCGCCGACGTGCTCAGCCGCGCCGGCTCGCTCGCCCCGGCTCGCCCCGACGGCCGCCCGACCTCCGGCCTGGCCGACATCACCGCGGTCGGCACCGCGCTCTCCGACGTCACCGACGCCACCCTCGCCGCCGCGCTGCGGACCGCACGGGCCGCCCAGCCGGCCATGCCGGGGCTGCGTTTCGCGGTGATCGGCATGGGCCGGCTCGGCGGCTACGAGTCCAACTACCTCTCCGACGCCGACGTGCTCTTCGTCTACGACCCGCCGGAGGGCGTCAGCGAGAGCGCGGCCAGCGCCGCCGCCCAGGCCATCGCCGAGGAACTGCGCCGCCTGCTCGGCATGCCCGCGCCCGACCCGCCGCTCGGCGTCGACGCCGACCTGCGTCCGGAGGGCCGGCAGGGGCCACTGGTCCGCAGCCTCGCCGCCTACCAGCAGTACTACGCCCGCTGGTCGCGGGTGTGGGAGGCACAGGCGCTGCTGCGCGCCCGATGCGTCTGCGGCGACGCCGACCTGGGCACCCGGTTCGAGCAGATGGTCGACCCGGTCCGCTACCCGGCCGACGGGCTGACCCGGGAACAGGTCGTCGAGATCCGGCGGATCAAGGCGCGGGTGGAGACCGAGCGGCTGCCCCGGGGCGCCGACCCGGCCACCCACACCAAGCTGGGACGGGGCGGTCTGGCCGACGTCGAGTGGGCGGTTCAGCTGCTCCAGCTGCGGCACGCGGGGGCGTACCCGGCGCTGCGCGGCACGCGTACCGTCGACGCGCTCGCCGCCGCCCGGGACGCCGGACTGGTCGACCCGGCGGACGCCGAGGCGATGGCGGCCGGCTGGACCCTCGCCGCGCAGGTCCGCAACGCGCTGATGCTGGTCCGTGGCCGGGCCGGCGACCAACTGCCCCGGCACGGCGTGGAGCTGGCCGGCGTGGTCCGGCTGCTCGGCCGCGACGACCCGGGCGAGTTCCTCGACGAGTACCTACGCACCGCCCGCCGCTCCCGCACCGCCACCGAACACCTCCTAGAGATGTAAGGAAGGGCCCCCTGTTAACGCCTGGGGTAGAGCAGGGGCCCCCTATTAACACCGGAGTCCGGTGCCGAGGGTCCAGGTGCCGGCGCTCGGCACGGTGACGGCGGTCCAGCCGCCGTCATCGGCCACCACCGGCCGGTCGGCGACACCCTCCGCAGCGGCGGTTCCCTGCGCAGCCGTGGTTCCCGGCGCAGCGGCGGTTCCCCCGGCGGTGGTTGCCGTTCGGCGGGTCGCCGTGCTGGGGCCGGCGGTGACGGTGAGCCAGCGGTTGTGCCGTACCCGTACCGGCACCGTGGCGGCGCCTCCGGTGCGGAAGGTCACCGCCGCGCCGTCGGCGCGGAGCAGCTCGCCGGGGGCCCCGACCAGCGGCGTCGGGTCGGTCACCGCGTACAGCCGCCAGCGGTGGTCCGACCAGAGTTCGGTGAGGTACGGCAGGCCGCCCGTGACCAGTTCGGCCTCGGCCCGGCCGACCCAGGACAGCGGCGCGTCGGGCACCGCGACATACTGCACCGCGTTCTCGTCCAGCCAGGCCCGGTAGGTCTCGGCGGTCAGCGGCACGCCGGTGCCGGTCGCGCCCGGCACGGTGGCGAAGAACAACGGGTTGCGCTCGATGTCCGCCTGCCGCAGCCAGCCCCGGGCCAGCGGCACGTCGCCGAGCCGGGCGGCCTCCCAGTAGTTGCGGGTGGGTGGCACCTCCAGTCGGCCGGTGAGCCCGCGCCGGTCCAACTCGGCGCGCAGCGGGGCGAAGTAGCCGGGATCGCTGGTCGGGTCGCCGAGGCTGCGCAGGTCGGCGGGGACCACCGGTGGCTGCCACCAGCACACCGCCGCCAGCAGCACGGTCAGCGCCGTCGCCACCATCCCCCGCCGGTGCGGCCGCGCCGCCGCGCCAGCCAGCCCGGCGGCGCTGGGTCGGGTCGCCGGGCCGGGCTGGGCCGGCAGGCTGGGCTGGAACGCCGGGCTAGGCTGGGCTGCCGGGCTGGGCTGGGTCGGTGGGCTGGGCCGGGTCGGTGGGCTGGGCCGGGTCGGTGGGCTGGGTGGTGGCGTGGCCGGGTGTCGCCGGGCCGGTCGGGCCAGCCAGGTGGGGGGAAGGGCCGCGGCGGCCAGGAGCGGCAGCGCGAACATGGTCGCGAGCCGGGTGGCGTTCAGCCCGACCGGGGTGTGCACCAGCGCCGCCGCGACCACCCCACCCGCTGCGAGCAGCGCACCCAACCGTACCGGCCGGTACCCGACCAGGACGGCCACCAGCAGGGCTGTCACCGTCGCCCGGATCGCGTCGGTGCGGCTGATGTTCATCCAGCCGCCGTCGCCGAACAGCACCGCCGTGGCCCCCAGCGGCAGGGCGGCGGCGACCGCGATGGCGAGGCCGTCGGCGTACCGGCGGGACAGCAGCAGGGCGACTCCGGCGAGGCCGACGAAGAGACCGGCCACCGGGCTGGTCGCCGAGGCCAGCAGCGCCCCGGCCGCGGCCAACCCGAGCCGCAGCCAACCGCCGCGCCACCCGAGCCGCAGCCAGCCCGTGGCGGCGCCGAGCCGTGGCCGGCCGGTGGGCAGGTCGGACCGTGGCCGGCCGGTGGAGGTGTCGAGCCGTGGCCGACCGCCGGCACCGGCCGGGCGGACGGCGTCGGTCCGCCAGGTGAGGGCGAGCAGGGCGGCGAGGCCGAAGGCCACCCCGAGGCCGTACGTCACCCGGCCGGAGATCAGGTTGCCGGCGATGGTGACCACCCCGACCAGAGCGCCGAGCAGCGGCCGGGGAACCCGGGTGCGTACCAGTAGCGCGGCGAACACGGTCGCCGCCGTGACCAACGCCACCACGCCGGTGAGGCGTACCCCGAGCAGGGCCATCACCGGCTGGGCGAGCAGGCTGTAGCCGAACTGCTGGACGCCGCCGTACCAGCGCAGGTCCACCGGGGTCGGGCCGTGCGCGGCGAAGAAGTCGGCCCGGGCCACCTGCGCGGCAAGGTCCGAACCCATCGGCGGAAGGAGGAGGTACGCCACACCGAGCACCCCGGCGGACGCGGCGGCCAGCGCCACCACCCGACTGCCCCGCATGCCCACCTCCGTACCGCGACCACGGTACTGGCAGCATGTCCGGCGTGCCCCATCACCTCGTGCGCTGGACTGGACTGGCCGGATCGATCATGCTCGCCGTGGCCGCGTTCCTCGGTGGCGCCCTACCCGACGGAGATCTTCGACCGACTCCGGTGCGGATCTGGCAGGGGACACACGGGCCGCTGATCATCGGGCTCTGGCTGGTCGGCACCACCGCCATGGCGGTCGCCTGGTGGGTGCTGCGGGACCGGGTGCCGTCGGCCCGGTGGGCCCTGGTCACCGCCGGTCTGTGGCTGTTGCCGTTCCTGTTCACGCCGCCGCTGGGCAGCCGGGACGCCTACGCGTACGCCTGCCAGGGGGCCAGCTACTCGGCCGGCATCAACCCTTACGAGTTCGGGGTCTCCACCCTGCCGTGCCCCTGGCTGGACACCATGTCGCACATCTGGCGGGACACCCCGGCGCCGTACGGACCGCTGTTCGTGATGCTCTCCGGCGCGGTGGTGGCCGCGACCGGCTCGCTGTTCGGCAGCATCGCGCTGTTCCGGGTGATCGCGGTGGCCGGGGTGGTGCTGACGGCGGCCTGCCTGCCGGTGCTGGCCCGCCGCTGCGGCGTGCCGGTCGGCCGGGCGCTCTGGCTGGCCCTGGCCAGTCCGCTGGTCGGGGTGCACCTGGTCTCCGGGGTGCACAACGACGCGTTGATGGTCGGGCTGATGGTGGCCGGGCTGGCCATCGTGGTCAGCTGGCCGGGCCGGCCGTGGCCGCTGCTGGCCGGCGGGGTGGTGCTCGGCATGGCCGCCGGGATCAAGGTGACCGCGCTGGTGGTGGTGCCGTTCGCGGCGCTCGCCGCGATCGTCGGCGGGTTCTCGCTGCGGGCGCTGCTGCGCGACGGTACGCCGGTGGTCGGCGGGGCGGTGGCGACGCTGCTCGGCGTGACGTTCGCCGCCGGGCTGGACTTCGGCTGGATCACCGGACTGTCGCACGGCAACGAGGTGATCGCCTGGACTTCGCCGCCGACCGCCGTCGGGCAGACGGTCGGTTACCTGGTGCTGCCGTTCGGCCTGCACGTCGACGCGCTGCCGGTGACCCGGGGGATCGGCATGGTGGTGCTGGCGGCGCTGCTGGTCTGGCTGTGGTTCCGGGCTCGGCACCGCGATCCGCTGTGGCACGCCGCGCTGGCGCTGACCGCGACGGTGGCGCTCGCCCCGCTGTTCCACCCCTGGTACTGGTTCTGGCCGCTGGCCCTGCTCGCCGCCACCGCCCACCGCACCTGGTGGTTCAGCGCGGTGGCCGTGTTCGCCGCGTTCCAGGTGCTGGCCGACGGCACCGGGCTGCCTCGGTACAGCAAGACGGTCGGGGCGCCGCTGATGACGCTGTTGGTGATTGTGGTGGCGGTTCGCTTGGTACGGTCGGCTCGGGCGGCCCGCCGCCCGGTTCCCGCCGACTGAGGAGAGTGCGTCGGTGACCGATCCCGGCGCCCGTCCCGCCCCCGATGCCCACCCAGCCCGAGACGCCCCACCGGCGTCCGGTGCCCGGTCGGCGTCTGGTGCCCGTTCGGCGTCTGGTGCTGAGCCGGCGTCTGGTGCTGAGCCGGCGTCTGGTGCTGAGCCGGCGTCTGGTGCTGAGCCGGCGTCTGGTGCTGAGCCGGCGTCTGGTGCTGAGCCGGCGTCTGGTGCTGAGCCGGCGTCTGGTGCTGAGCCGGCGTCTGGTGCTGAGCCGGCGTCTGGTGCTGAGCCGGCGTCTGGTGCTGAGCCGGCGTCTGGTGCTGAGCCGGCGTCTGGTGCTGAGCCGGCGTCTGGTGCTGAGCCGGCGTCTGGTGCTGAGCCGGCGTCTGGTGCCCGGCTGGTCGGCACCCGTGATCGGGGCGTCCGCTACAGCGGGCTGGCCGGGGCGGTGCTGCTGGCGGTCGCCGGGTACCTCGGCGGCGCGCTGCCCGGCGCGACCACGTCCCGGGTCTGGTCCTCTGACGGCGGCCCGTTGACCGTGGTGCTGTGGCTGCTCGGCACCGGCGCGATGGTGGGTGCCTGGTGGGCGCTGCGCGGCGGCGCGCCGTCGACCCGGTGGGCGTACGTCACCGCCGGGCTGTGGGCGCTGCCCCTGCTGGTCACCGCCCCGCTGGGCAGCCGGGACATCTACTCGTACGCCTGCCAGGGCTGGGTGTACGCCGACGGCGGCGACCCGTACGCCACCGGAGTGGCCGCAGCCGGCTGTCCCTGGCTGGAGACGGTCGCGCCGATCTGGCGGGACACCCCGGCACCGTACGGGCCGTTCTTCGTGCTGCTCGCCGCGCTCGCCGTGGTCCTCGGCGGTGGCCTGGCCGGCACTCTGGTGCTGCTGCGGGTGCTGGCGGTGGCGGGGCTGCTGCTGGCGGCGTTCTGCCTGCCCGGCCTGGCCCGGGCGGCTGGGGTGCCGCCCCGGCGGGCGACCTGGCTGGTGCTGGCCTGCCCGCTGGTCGGGGTGCACCTGGTGGCCGGGGCGCACAACGACGCGGTCATGCTCGGCCTGCTCCTGCTCGGCCTGCTGCTACTGGTCCGTCGCCCCCACCGAACGACGGGCCCGCCCCACCTCGCTGCCCCAAGCCCTCAGGGCCACCCAAGCCCTCAGGGCCAATCGAGTCCGCCGGACCAACCAAGCCGGCCGGGGGAATCGAGTCCGTCGGGCGAATCGAGTCCGCCGGGCCAACCAAGCCGGCCGGGCCAACTAAGCGTGCCGGGGGAATCGAGTCTGCCGGGGGAATCGAGTCCGCTGAGGCAACTGAGCGTGCCGGGCCAAGCGGGCAGGCCGAGTCGGCTGGGCCAGCCAATTCGGTCGAGGTGGACGGGCCAGCCGTCCGGGCCGGAGACGGGCGCTGCCGGGGCGCTGCTGGCCGTCGGGTGGTTGCTGGTTGCCGGGGTGTTGCTCGGCCTGGCGGTGTCGGTGAAGGCCACCGCCGTGGTGGTGCTGCCGTTCGCGGCGTTGGCTGCGGTGCGCGGCCGGTACACCGTGGCGGCGCTGCTGCGCGACGGCGGCACCCTCGCCGTCGGTGTGCTCGGTGGGTTGGCGGTGACCTCGCTGCTGTCGGGCCTCGGGCTGGGCTGGATCGGTGGGCTGGGTAGCAGCGGCGACACCGAGCAGTGGACGTCGCCGCCGACCGCCGTCGGCATGGTCGTCGACTACGCCGGTGGACTGGTCGGCCTGCAGCCCGCCGGTGTACCGGTGGCCCGGGTCGTGGCGCTGGTGCTGCTGGCCGCCCTGCTCGTGTTGCTCTGGTGGCGGAGCTGGTCGGCACTGCGCCGCCCGGCCGGCGTCGAGCCGCAGGGCGTGGGCGGCGTCGAGCCGCGCGGACAGGCCGGTGTCGAGCCGCACGGCCGGGCCGGCGTTGAGCCGCAGGGTCTGGGCGGCGTTGAGCCGCAGGGTCTGGATGGGGTCGGAGCAGGAGCCGGTCGCCTCCGGGTGGTGTTGCTCGGTGCCGGGCTGGCGCTGGCACTCACGGTCGCCCTCGCCCCGGTGTTCCACCCCTGGTACGCGACCTGGCCGCTGGCGGTGCTCGCGGTGGCGGCAGCCAGGACCACCTGGTTCGTGGCGCCCAGCGCGCTGGTGGCCTTCCTCGCCCTGCCGGACGGCACCAACCTGGCCCGACTGGCAAAAGCGCCCGGCGCGGTGGCGATGACCCTGCTGGTGATCGGCGTGGCGGTCTGGGGCCTGCCCCGGCTACGCCGGGCCCGCGAGCTGCCCTGAGCCCACTCGCGCTGACGCTCGCAGGGCCAGCCGCACGCCGCCCATCCCGCCACGCCAACCGGCGTCCGAGCGTCACGCCACCTGGCCCGACCTCACCTGGCCCGACCTCACGGGGCGCGCTCGGACGGGCCACTCGATCCTGGATCGAGTGGCCTTCTCGCGACACCGATGCGACTCGGTCCAGGATCGAGCGTGATCATGATCGGGCAGGCGTGGCCGTGGCGCTTCGGTCGGTCCGGGCCGCTGGGTTGGCTCGCTCGTCCTGACCTCCATGGCCTGCGGTGGGTTCATCTGTTGTCGGTCCAGTGACAACAGATGAACCCACCGGCACCAAACGCTCCGGCATGGGCCGAGATGGGAGACCGAGTCGGGTCATCTGACGGTGGTCAGCGCCGACACCGCGCCGGCGGCCAGAGATCGCACCGGCCAGAGGGAGATCGGCAGGCGGGTCAGCGATGCGCGCCGCAGGTCGGGCAGGGCTGGGAGGGTGGGATGCCGCGACGGCGGTGCAGCGCGACTGCTGCGGGCAGCAGCGCCGGCCCGAGCAGGCCCACCGTGAGGGCGGTGGCGATCAGCGTCGGCAGGGTGGGTCGCGGGGCGCCGCTGGCCACGCCGTCCACCGCGCCGGCCAGGATGTGCACGCTGAGTAGCCCGACCGGGGTGAGCAGGGCGGTCACCGCCCAGCCGCCCCGCCGGTCCCGCCGCATGGTCAGCCCGACGGCGAGCAGCACCGCGACCACCAGCAGCACCGCGCCGGCCGCCGGCAGGAACTCTTCGGCGCTTCCTCGGTAGGCGCCGAAGTACAAGTTGTGTCCGGACACATACGCGAACGCGCCACCCCCGATCGCCGCCGCGATCGGCAGGAGCCGGGCCGGTGGGGGCAGATGGTGGTCGACCGCGAGTGCCAGCGTCCCGAGCGCGATCTGTGGAACCAGCACCAGCAGCGGGGGCCGGGGCGCGTTGGTGATCAGGCCGATCGCTGGCACGGCGGCGGTCGCCAGGACGGCCAGGGCGATGGCGACTCGGCTGGGTCGGCCCGGTGCGACGAGCACGAGCAGCGCGGCGACCAGCCAGCCGAGCCACGCGACGACACCGGCCGAGAGGAACGGCCCGAAGGTCGGTATGCCCCACTGGGCGGGTGACGTCTGCTGCTCGACGAGCATCCAGTAACCGGCCAGGAAGGTGGCGGTGGTCAGCGCGAGCAGCGCGGCGAGGCGTACCCCGGGGACGAGGTCGGTGGCGCCGGCGGCCCGGAGCCGCTGACGGAGGCCGCCGCGCAGGAGGTCGGCGGCCTCCGCGAGGGAGGGCCAGCGCCGTCCCGGGGCGGCCAGGTCGAGGTACGTCCCGACGATCTCCTCGCCCCGCTCGTGGCGGTAGCCGGCCGGGTACGCCCGCAGCAGTTGCCGGTAGCGGCGCTCCAGCCCGGTCATGCCAGGCCCCCGGCGGTACGCGGGGCCAGCGGTCGTACCGCGCGGTCGCGTAGCCGGGCGGTCGCCACCTCGACGTTGCGTCGGAGCCGTTCGGTCTCGGCGGCGAGCGTGGCGTCTCCGGCGGGGGAGAGGCGGTAGTAGCGGCGCAGCCGACCGTCGACGGTCTCCTCGCGGTCGAGTTCCACCAGGCCGGCGTCGGTGAGCCGGTCCAGCGCGCCGTAGAGGGTGCCGGGGCGCAGCGAGAGCCGCCCGTCGGAGAGGGTGGCGACCTCGCCGATGATCGCGTATCCGTGCATCGGCTCGCGGGCGAGCGCGGTGAGGATGAGGAAGGTGGGTTCGCGTAGTGGTGTGTCCACACCGGCAATATATCGGACGCGAAGGTATTAGGTGGCCCCGCTACGCACTCGGGCCGGCCCCGCGCAATGCGGAGCCGGCCCGAACGACGCTGATCTGGATCAGCAGTCGAAGTACATGGCGAACTCGTGCGGGGTCGGGCGCAGGCGCACCGGGTCGACCTCGTTGCTGCGCTTCCAGTCCACCCAGGTGGAGATCAGGTCCGGGGTGAAGACGCCGCCGTCCAGCAGGTAGTCGTGGTCGGCCTCCAGCGCGGTCAGCACCTCGGGCAGCGAGCCCGGCACCTGCTTGACGTCGCCCCACTCCTCCGGCGGGAGGTCGTAGAGGTCCTTGTCGATCGGTGCCGGCGGCTCGATCTTGTTCTTGATGCCGTCCAGGCCGGCCATCAGCATCGCCGAGAAGGCGAGGTAGACGTTGGCCGACGGGTCCGGCACCCGGAACTCGACCCGCTTGGCCTTCGGGTTGCTGCCGGTGACCGGGATGCGGGTGCAGGCGGAGCGGTTGCGCTGCGAGTAGACCAGGTTGACCGGCGCCTCGAAGCCCGGCACCAGGCGACGGTACGAGTTGACCGTCGGGTTGGTGAAGGCCAGCAGCGACGGGGCGTGGTGCAGCAGGCCGCCGATGTACCAGCGGGCGGTGTCGGAGAGGCCGGCGTAGCCGGTCTCGTCGTAGAAGAGCGGCTCGCCGTTGAGCCAGAGGCTCTGGTGGGTGTGCATGCCCGAGCCGTTGTCGCCGAAGAGCGGCTTCGGCATGAACGTCGCGGTCTTGCCGTTGGCCCAGGCCTCGTTCTTCACGATGTACTTGAAGAGCTGGAGCTGGTCACCGGCGTGCAGCAGGGTGGAGAACTTGTAGTTGATCTCGGCCTGGCCGGCGGTGCCGACCTCGTGGTGCGAGCGCTCCACGGTGAAGCCGGTGTCGATCAGCCGGCGCACGATGCCGTCCCGCAGGTCGGCGTAGTGGTCGACCGGCGGCACCGGGAAGTAGCCACCCTTGTACGCGGTCTTGTAACCGCGGTTGCCGCCCTCCTCCTCGCGGCCGGTGTTCCAGGCGCCCTCGATCGAGTCGATGTAGTAGAACGCCTGGTTGGCGGAGGTCTCGTGGCGGATCGAGTCGAAGATGTAGAACTCCGCCTCCGGGCCGAAGTACGCGGTGTCGGCGATGCCGCTGGCCGCGAGGTATGCCTCGGCCTTCTTGGCCACGTTCCGCGGGTCCCGGGAGTATGCCTCACGGGTGAACGGGTCGTGGATGAAGAAGTTCAGCGCGAGGGTCTTTTGCGCGCGGAAGGGGTCGATGAAGGCGGTCGCGACGTCCGGGAGCAGGAGCATGTCCGACTCGTGGATCGCCTGGAAGCCACGGATCGACGAGCCGTCGAACGCGAGGCCGTCGGTGAAGACGCTGTCGTCGAAGGACTCGACCGGCAGATTGAAATGCTGCATGACGCCGGGCAGGTCACAAAAACGTACGTCGACGAACTTCACGTCCTCGTTCTTGAGGTATCGCAGGAGTTCCTCGGGATTGGCGAACACTCGTCCTCCTGGCACGTCCACGGGTAGCTAGGCTCCTGGCGACGCTATGGCCGTGCGGTTGCCCGGCCATGTCTCCAGTGTTTCTGCCGTGTTACGTCCCTCGCGATCTGTCACCCCGGCGGCTGGTACGGACGCTGGGGAGCGGGGGACTGCTAACTGCTTTGTCAGTGTAGTGACAATTGGTGTGGTTGGTCCCTTTCGGCGCTACGCGTCGGGCCCGCGCTACGCGTCGGGCCTCCGCGCTCGGCCGGTGTGTCGCGGCTGACTACTCTTGTCCGCTGTGACCACCCAGCACCGTACCCCGCCCCCCGCCGCGGATCCCGCCTTCACCCCCGCTGACCTGGGTCGCCGGTTCGGGGCGCTGGTCATCGACTGGGTCCTCTGCCTGCTCGCGTCGGGCCTGTTCGCCAGCCCCGCCCGGGACGCCTGGGCCCCGGTGGCCGTGCTGATCGTGGCGTACGGACTCTTCCTCGGCCTGTTCGCGCAGACCCCCGGCATGTACCTGACCAGGATCCGCTGCGTCGACTGGACCGACGGCGGGCGGATCGGCCTGCCCCGCGCCCTGCTGCGCGGCGTACTGCTGGCCCTGGTCGTCCCGGCCCTCCTGATGGACCAGCACCGTCGTGGCCTGCACGACCGCCTCACCGGCTCGGTGGTCACCCCCGCCCGCTGAGCCGATCCTCGGAGACTGCCGGGCCGGGGCGGCTGGGTCAGCGGCCGCGGGTCTGGCGGAAGGCGCCGCGCGGCGGGCGGAGGTTCTTGGGGATGGCGCCCTTGGGCATCTGGGGTCGGGCGGTGAGCGCCTTGAGGCGCTTCTCCAGGGAGTTGACGTCCTTGCCACTGAGGTTGCGTGGCAGCCGCATCAGGGTCATCCGCAACTTGCGGATCGGCAGTTCCCCCTCGTCCTGCCCGATGACGTAGTCGTAGAGCGGGGCGTTGCCGATCACCTTGGCGAGCCGACGCTTCTCCTGGCCGAGCAGGCCGCGTACCCGCTGCGGGTTCCCCTCGGCCAGCAGGATCACGCCCGGACGGCCGACG
This sequence comes from Micromonospora sp. CA-263727, assembly GCF_050942455.1. Lineage (NCBI taxonomy): Bacteria > Bacillati > Actinomycetota > Actinomycetes > Micromonosporales > Micromonosporaceae > Micromonospora > Micromonospora sp. CA-263727. Next base: position 5,458,243 of record NZ_CP192031.1, on the reverse strand, counting down.
ACCAGGTGCACCATGTCCATCTGGGTGGTGGAGCTGACCGCGGGGGAGACCCGCCAGTCACCCCGCATGCTCTCCATGATCTGCGCGGCGGCGCCAGGCTGGCCCTCGGCGGCGTTCATCATCGCCCGGTTGGACCGGAGGTTGAGCACGATCAGCAGGAGGAGCAGGGCGAACAGGATGCCCAGCGGCAGCCAGAGCCAGCCCCACAGCACGACCGCGACCACGGTCAGCGCGAGCGGGATCAGCACCGCGCCGGTGGCCAGTGGCGCGAACCACTTGTCCTGCTTGGCGGTGAACCGGAACACCAACCCGATCTGCTTCAGCCGCTGGCCGAACGAGACCTTCTCCTGGGGCTTTGCCATGGCGTCGAGTCTAGTGGTCGCACGCCGCACCGTTGATCCGCGGCCGGACCTCGGCCGGCTGAGTACCTTACGGCGCCGTGGCGGCTCCACCGGCCGGGCGTAAGGAGGGGGAGCGGGCAAAGATCAGGCGGCCTACTCACGCCCCGGCGGCACCTTCGCGAGCAGAGTCAGAGTCGGCAGATGACGACGATCGCAAGGAGCCCGACATGTTCGGCAACGACGCAGACTTCCTCCTCTCCGTTCACCGTACGCACGCCGCCGAGTTGCGGGCCGAGGCGGCCCAGGACCGGCTGGCCCGGTCGCTGCCGCGCCGGTCGACCCGCAGCTGGCTGAGCCGCTGGCGCGCCCCAACCCGCCAGTGAACCCGGATGTAAGGAAGGGCCCCTTCTTAACGCCTCCGGTAGAGGAAGGGGCCCCGCTTAACACGCGGCCCGGCAACCGGGTGGTCGGCGACGACGACGGCGGGACCGGGCGTGGCATGCTCGGTGCCGTGACCGCCCGCGCCCCCAGCACCGTGCTCGTCGGCCGGCAGCGCGAAATGGCGCAGCTGCGTGACGCGCTGACCCGTGCCCGGGCCGGCGAGCCCGTCACCGTACTGGTCGGCGGCGAGGCCGGGGTCGGCAAGACCCGGCTGCTGGAGGAGTTCGGCCGGTCGGCCGGCGGCGACGCCCGCCTGCTGGTCGGTCAGTGCCTCGAACTCGGCGAGGCCGGCCTGCCCTTCGCCCCGTTCGCCGCCGCGCTGCGCGCGGTGCTGCGCCGCGACGGTACCGCCGTCTTCGACGGGTACGAGACCGAGTTCGCCCGACTGCTGCCGGAGCTGGCCCGGGTCCCTGCCGGTGTGGCGGTGTCCGCCGTCGGGCCGCCCTCGGACGCTCCCCGTGGCTACCTGTTCGACCTGGTCGCCGAGCTGTTCGGCCGGCTCGCCGTGGACCAGCCGCTGGTGCTGTTGATCGAGGATCTGCACTGGGCCGACCGGTCGACCCGCGACCTGATCGGCTTCCTGGTGCGGGCCGCCCCCACCGGGCGACTGCTGCTGGTCTGCACCTACCGCACCGACGAGCTGCACCGGGGCCATCCGCTGCGCCCCTTCCTGGCCGAGCTGGACCGGGCCCGGGGCGTCGACCGGATCGAGCTGGGCCGGTTGGACCGGGACGGCACCGGGGCGGTGCTCGCCGGGCTGCTCGGCACCGAGCCGGTCGCCCGGGCGGTCGACGACATTCACGACCGTACCCAGGGCAACCCGCTCTTCATCGAGGAGCTGGCCGCCGCCGGCAGCCCGATCGGCTGCGCCGCGTTGCCGGACACGCTCCGCGACCTGCTGCTGGCCCGGGTGGACCGGTTGCCCGAGGCGGCCCAGCGGGTGCTCCGGATCGCCGCGGCCGGCGGCACCCGGCTGGCCCACCAGTTGTTGGCCGAGGTCGCCGGGCTGCCCGAGCCGGAGCTGGACGACGCGCTGCGGGCCGCCGTCGCCGGCCAGCTGCTGGTGGCCGACCCGGACGGCGACTACGAGTTCCGGCACGCGCTGGTCCGCGAGGCGGTCCACGACGACCTGCTGCCCGGCGAGCACGCCCGCCTGCACGCCCGGTTCGCCGCCGCCGTCGAGGCCCAGCCCCACCTGGTCGCCGCCGGCCGGGCCCCGGCTGAGATCGCCCACCACTGGTACGCGGCCCACGACCACCCCCGTGCGCTGGTGACCGCCCGGGTGGCCGCCTGCGCCGCCGCCGACCGGTACGCGTACGCCGAGCAGAGCCGGCTGCTGGAACGCGTACTGGAGCTGTGGGAGCTGGTGCCCGACGCGGCCGACCGGCTCGGCATGGACCACCTGGCGGTGCTGGAGGAGACCCTCGCCGCCGCGACCACCGCCGGTGACTACCACCGGGCGCTGACCCTGACCCGGGCCGCCCTGGCGGAGGTGGACACCGAGACAGAGCCGCTGCGCGCGGCGCGACTGCTGGACCGGCGGGGCCGGATGCTGGCCATGCTCGGCAAGAGCGACGGCGCGGCCGAGCTGCGCGAGGCGTACCGGCTGACATCGGGGGTGCCCGACGGCCGGGAGCGACTGCTGCTCCTCGCCGACCTCGCCAACCACCTGGCCCGCATCGACCACGCCGACGGGGCCCGGGTGGCCGCCGAGGTGGTGGCCGCGGCCCAGGCGGCCGGGGTGAACGACGAACTGCTGCCGGTGCAGCTCGCCGTGTTGCGCCGCCGTGACGGCGTACCGGATCTCGGGCTGGCCGAGCTGCGCCGGTGCGAGGCGTTGGCGCGCTCCGCCGGGGAGGCGCCGGCTCTGGTCAGTGCCCTGGTGCACATCTCCGACGTGCTCTTCGAACTGGGCCGGTACGCCGAGTCGGCACGCGCCGCCGCAGACGGGGTGGCCGAGGCGCGCCGGGTCGGGATCAGCCGCTCCACCGGGGCGTACCTCCTCTCCAACCAGGCCGAGGCGCTGCTGGCGCTGGGCCGGTGGGCGGAGGCCGACCAGGTCTGCGCCGAGGCGGCCCGGCTCGATCCGCCGGGCGTGTCCGGGCTGCACTGGCTGCAACTGCGGGCCGGGCTGCGGTTGGCCCAGGGGCACCCCGGCGCCGACGAGACGGTGGGCCGGGCGCTGGGCTTCCTCACCAAGCCGTACCTGCACCCGCACAACCGGCTCCCGCTGTCGGAGCTGAGGCTGGCGGCGGCGCTCGCCGCCGACGACCGGGCGGAGGCGCGGCGGGCGGCGGAGGCGAGCCTGACCGACCCGGCGGTCGCCGTGTACCCCCGCTACGGCTGGCCGGTGCTCGCCGCCCAGGCCCGGGTGGCCCGGTACACCGGCGACGAGGCGATCGCCGCCCAGGTCGCCGGGCTGGCCGCCACGGTCGCGGTCCGGTTCCCCGCCGAGCGGGCGTACGCCGCCGAGGTCGCCGCCACCGTGGCCCCCGGCGACGGTCCGCTCGCCGCCTGGCGGGCCGCGGTCGAGGCGTGGCGGACGGCCGGTCAGCCCGGATCGTTGGCGCGGGTGCTCCTGGGCTTCGCCGAGGCGGCGGCCGGAGCGGGCGAACGGGGCGAGGCGGGGGCCGCGGTCGCCGAGGCGCTCGCGCTCGCCGACGGGCTCGGTGCCACCCCGCTCGCCGAGCAGGCCACCACCCTGGCCCGCCGGGTCGGCCTGCGCGGCGCGGGCCGGGGCCGGCCGGGCGGCGACCTGTTGACCGGGCGGGAACGCGAGGTGCTGCGCCTGGTGGCCGAGGGGCACAGCAACAGCCGGATCGCCGAGCAGCTCTTCATCTCGCCCAAGACGGCCAGCGTGCACGTCTCCCGGATCATCGCCAAGCTGGACGTGACCAACCGAATCGAGGCCGCCGCCGTGGCGCACCGCCTGAACCTCCTGACCGACCCCTCCGGGTCAGGGCGGGCCGGCCAAGGAGAAGAGGCGGGCCAGAGCAACGGGCGTGCGTAGGCGCGGCAGCACCGGGCCAGGGCGGGAACTCAGGCCGGGCGGGTCAGTCACGGGGTAGGTAGACGCGCCAGCCGTCGACGGTGAGCAGGTCGAGAGCGCCGGGCTCGGCGTGCCGCCGCTCGTCCAGGCGAGCCGCGAGCGGGGAGCCGTCGGGCGCGACCCAGGCCGGCGCGGCCGACGCCGCCACCGCGCGCCGGTACGGCCGGTAGCGGTCGTGGCCGGGGTGGAGATCGTCGTCGACGACCGCGCAGACCACCTCCTCGGCGCTGGCGAAGGTGAGTCGGTTGCAGGTCCAGTAGGTGGCGTACACGTGCCGCACATCCCGCTCGCGTAGCGCGGCGACCAGCGCGGTGTACCGTGCCTCGGCGGCGTGCGCGGCCGGCGCGGCACCGATCGCGCCGGCCGTGGCGACGCCGGCGGTGCCGAGGGTGGCCGCGAGCGCTCCGAACGCCACGGCGGCTCCGAACGCCGCTGGGCCTCCGAATGCCGCTGGGCCTCCGAATGCCGCTGGGGCTCCGGATGCCACGGCGGCTCGGGACGCCGTCGGGGCTTCGGACGCCACGCCCGCCTCGGATGCCACGCGCGCCTCGGACGCCACGCGTGCTTCGGACGCCGTGATCCGGGACGGTGTGGCGGGCGGACCGGTCCGCCCGCGTCGCCGGGCCGCCGTCCACAGCGGCCACAGCAGCACCGGTACGGAGATCAGCAGGCACGAGAGGTAGCGGGAACTCTCCACCGGCGTGCGCCCGGCCGCGCTGCTGACCGTGTACGCCGCAACGGTGGCCACCGCCGCCGCGACGAGAGCGAGCGACACCGCCGCCCCGACCCGCGCCACCTGCCCCGCGCCATCGCCGCCCTCCGCATCAGCCGATCTTGGACAGTTTCCGTCAGCATTGAACGGTAAGTGTCCAAGATCTGCGGGCACACGCGTCGAGGCGGCGGGCGGGTTGCGTAGGGTGCGCCAGGCGGTCAGCGCGGCGGCGAGCAGCAGCACCGGGAACGCCGCCGCCCACCAGAGTTGCCAGCCGGCGCAGCGGCCCGGGTCGCAGAAGCCCATGCCGAGCGCGGGACCGAGCACCAGCCCGCCGTGCAGCCGGTCGGCCCAGCCGGCGGGCTGGTCGGCGCCGCTGGCGGTGAGCACCGCGGCGAGCGGGTTGCGGCCCGCCATGATGCTGTCCACCAGCAGCGGCGCGGCACCGAGCAGGGCGCCGACGCCGAGCAGCACACCGCCCCGGCCGGGCAGCACACCGCCCCGGCCGGGCAGCACACCGCCCCGGCCGGGCAGCGCGGCGGCCCGGCCGAGGAGCACGCTGCCCCGGTCGAGCTGCGCGCCGGCCCGGTCGAGCTGCGCGCCGGGCCGGCCGAGCAGCTCCGGTCGGCGGAAGACTGCCAGCACCAGCCCGGTGGCGGCCACGTACGGCAGCACCAGCGGATCGACCCAGAGCATCAGCCCGGCGAGGAATCCCCAGGTCACCCAGCGGGCCAGCCGCCGGCCGGGCCGCCCGGCCGCGAGGTCGTACGCCAGCAGGGCCAGCGCTGCCCCGGCCACGTTCATCTCCGGGTAGCCGCCACCGGCGATGAGTTGGTTCTTGACGATTCGGTCCGAGCCGAGCGCGAGCAGCACGACGACCAGCAGGGTGAACCAGCGGTCCCCGGTCAACCGCAGGGTGAGCCGCCAGAGCAGCAGCACGAACAGTGCGTACATGGCCAGGGTGGGCAGCCGCAGGCCGAACGTCGACGGCCCGGCCAGGGCGAACACCGGCGCGGCCAGCCAGGCCTCCAGGGTGCCCATGTACGACTGGCCGTAGAACCAGATCGGGAACTCCTGACCCCGCGAGATGTGCAGGGCGGCCAGGCCCATGGTGGCCTCGTCGCTGTTGGTGGGAGGCGCGTCGAGCAGCAGCAGGCCGAGGCGGTAACCCACCCCGGCGAGGAACGCGAGCACGGTGAGCAGCACAGGAAGCTGGAAGCCGGTCAGCCGTGAGCGGTGCAACCGGGAGCCAGACGCCCGGGAGCCAGCCAGCCGGAAGGCGCGCGATCGGACGCCGGACAACCGGGCGCCGGTCAGGGTACGCAGCGGACCGGGCAGCGCACGCAGCGAGCGGGGCAGTGCCAGCAGGGAGCCGGGTAGTGCCAGCAGGGAGCCGGGCCGGGCGCGCAGTGCACGGGGCAGTGCCCGCAGCGCACGCAGTGAGCGGGGTAGTGCTGGCAGCGAGCCGGGCCGGATGCGCAGGGCCGCCGGGAGCGCGCGCAGCGCGTCGCGTGGCTCTCGGCGTACCCCGGCGGTCATGGGCCGATCATGGCACCCGGCCGGCGCACGGGTGGTCGCCGCACCGGCGTGGCGGTCGGGAAGCAGCTCAGCCGGCGGCGACCGGGACGCCCTCGCGGGCCTGGAGGGCCTGCTGGTAGAGGCGGCCGGCGCGGTACGACGAGCGGACCAGCGGCCCACTCATCACCCCGGCGAAGCCGATCTCCTCGGCCTCGGCGCTCAGCTCGACGAACTCCTCCGGCTTGACCCAACGCTCGACCGGGTGGTGCCGGGGGGTGGGGCGCAGGTACTGCGTGATGGTGATCAGCTCGCAGCCGGCGGCGTGCAGGTCGCGCAGGGCCTGGGAGATCTCGGCCCGCTCCTCGCCGAGGCCCAGGATCAGGTTGCTCTTGGTCACCAGGCCGGCGGCGCGGGCCTGCCGGATGACGTCCAGCGACCGCTCGTAGCGGAATGCCGGCCGGATCCGCTTGAAGATCCTCGGCACCGTCTCCACGTTGTGCGCCAGCACCTCGGGCCGGGCGCCGAAGACCTCGGCGAGCTGCTCGGGCACGGCGTTGAAGTCGGGAATCAGCAGCTCGACGCCGCAGCCGGGTTGCAGCGCGTGGATCTGCCGGACCGTCTCGGCGTAGAGCCAGGCGCCGCCGTCGGGCAGGTCGTCGCGGGCCACGCCGGTGATGGTGGCGTACCGCAGACCCATCGACACCACCGACTCGGCGACCCGGCGCGGCTCGTCGGCGTCGAACTCGGCCGGCTTGCCGGTGTCGATCTGGCAGAAGTCGCAGCGACGGGTGCACTGGTCGCCGCCGATGAGGAAGGTGGCCTCGCGGTCCTCCCAGCACTCGTAGATGTTGGGGCAGCCGGCCTCCTGGCACACGGTGTGCAGCCCCTCGCGGGCAACCAGCCCGCGCAGCTGGGTGTACTCCGGGCCCATCTTGGCCTTGACCTTGATCCACGGTGGCTTGCGCTCGATCGGCGTCTCGGCGTTGCGGGCCTCGATCCGCAGCAGGCGCCGTCCCTCGGGAGCGGGCGTCGCGGTGCGCGCGGCGTGGCCGGTCGTCGGCGCGGAGTGCTCGATCGTCACAAAACGAGCCTACGCCGGACGGTGGCCGTCGATGAACGGCGGGCGACGGCCGTCACCCCGGAATCCCTGTGACGCCGGACACCGGAGCGGTGTAAGGAAGGGCCCCCTCTTAACGCCTGCGGTAGAGGAAGGGCCCCTTTTTAACACCCCGCGCCAGTAGAGCCCGCCCGGCTGGCCCCGGTGAAAGGCGACGAACGAGGCTCCCGCTCCGGCGGGGGCGAAGGTGTGGTGGCACCGCGAGGTTCCCGCTCGCCCACACCCCCCGGGGCTGAGGCGATGCTTCGCCACCGGAGGGTGGCGAAGGCGTTGCCATCGACCGAGGAGCAGCCGCTGTGCAACGCATTCTTTCCGACCAACTCACCCGGCACGCCGGAGACACCGTCCGGATCGCCGGCTGGGTACACCGCCGCCGGCTGCTCAAGTCGGTGGCCTTCCTGATCGTCCGGGACGCCGCCGGACTCGCCCAGGTCGTGGTCACCGACCCGGCGGTGCGCGCCACCGTCGAGGCGCTGCCCGAGGAGACCGTCGTCGAGGTCACCGGCACGGTGGTCGCGCGGCGTGGCGCCGCTGCCGAGGTCGCGGCGGCCACGGCATCCGCCGGGGTCGAGCTGACCGACCCGGCGGTACGCCCGCTCGGCCCACCCGCCGTACCGCCGCCGTTCGACCTCTACCGGCCTTTACTCACCGCCGGCCTGCCCACCCAGCTGGACAACGCACCCGTCGCGTTGCGGCACCCGAGCCGGTCGGCCGCGTTGCGGGTCTCGGCGGCGGCGGTGGCCGGTTTCCGGGCCGCGCTGGACGCCCGGCGGTTCGTGGAAATCCAGACGCCGAAGGTGGTCGCCTCGTCCACCGAGAGCGGAGCGAACGTCTTCGCGCTGGACTGGTTCGGGCGGCCCGCGTACCTGGCCCAGTCGCCGCAGTTCTACAAGCAGCTGATGGTCGGCGTCTTCGAGCGGGTGTACGAGGTCGGACCGGTGTTCCGGGCCGAACCGCACGACACCGTACGGCACCTGGCGCAGTACACCTCACTCGACGCCGAGCTGGGCTTCGTCACCGACCACCGGGACGTGATGGCGGTGCTGCGGGACACCCTGGCCGGGATGCTCGACGCGGTCGGCGACCGGGCCGGCGCGGCGCTGGCCACCCTCGGCGTGGATCTGCCGGCGGTGCCGGCGCGGATCCCGGCCGTGCAGTTCACGGAGGCCCTGGAGATCGCCGGCGGACCTGCGGACGAGTCGGACCTCGCCCCCGCGCACGAACGGGCGTTGGGAGAGTGGGCCCGGCGCGAGCACGGGTCGGAGTTCGTCTTCGTCACCGGGTACCCGATGGCGAAGCGCCCGTTCTACACCCACCCGGACCCGGCCCGGCCGACGTACTCGAACGGGTTCGACCTGCTGTTCCGCGGTATGGAGCTGGTCACCGGTGGGCAGCGGCTGCACCGGCACGCCGACTACCTTGCCGCGCTGGCCGCACGCGGCGAGCCGGTCGAGCCGTACGCCGGGTACGTCGACGCGTTCCGGCGCGGCATGCCGCCGCACGGCGGGTTCGCCATCGGCCTGGAACGTTTCGTCGCCCGCCTGACCAACGCCCCGAACGTCCGTGAGGTCACCGCCTTCCCACGCGACCTGCACCGCCTGACCCCGTAGCCCGCGCCCCCGACCACGCTCGGTCAGGTCAGGTCACGCAGCTTCGCCCGGACCGCGCGGCGGGCGAGTGGGCCGAGGTCGTCGACCACCTCGACCAGGGTGGCCAGCCGCCCCAGCGCGTCGAACGCGGACCGGGCGCCGATCGGGTCGACGCCCTCGTACAGCTCCAGCCCGACGAAGGCGGCGGAGATCGCCCGGGCCAACCCGGGCGGGTCGGCGACCGGGGCGGCTGGCGAGCCGTCCAGCAGCCGGTGCAGGACGGCCTCGATCTCGACCGTCCAGAGTCGCAGCGCCGCTGCCGTGGGCTCGGCGAGCCGGGGATCGTTCTGTGCCCCGGCCAGCAGTTGGGCCAGCACCGCAACGTTGCTCTCGGCCCGTTCCTGCTCGTGCAGGGCGCGTCCGAGGTCGAGCAGCTCGCGCAGCGACCGGACGTCGGCGAAGCGGGCCCGGTAGACCGCCACGCGCGCGGCTGTCGCGCTCTGGCAGGCCGCCGCCAGCAGGTCGTCCACGCTGCCGAAGTGGTAGAAGACCAGCGCCTGGTTGACCCCTGCGGCGGCGGCGATGGTACGCGCCGACACACCGGCGATTCCGTGCTCACGGATCGCGGCGAGCGCACCGTCGATCAGCTTCTCGCGGGTGGCCATGGAATCCCCTCGTCTACTCCCGGGGATTCTCGCGCAGCGGCCGGACCGCGGCGGGCACCGGTGCCCGGTCCGGCCCGACGTAGCGGACGGTGAAGCTGCCGGTGTACCCGAAGAGCGGGCCGAACCGGCGGCTGGTCACCGCCACCTCGATGCCGAAGTGCCCGGCCCGTTGGTCGTACCACTCCCGCACCCGGGCCTCGCCGGTCAGCACGCCGGGGCAGGACAGGCCGTTCCGGAATCGCTGGAGCCCGCTGCGGATGGTCAGCGCGCCGGTGGAGTCGACGGCGAGGTGCAGGTCGACCGCGAGGTGCTGGTGCGTACCGAGGTAGTCGACCAGGACTGCCCGGCGCGTGCTCCACACCATGGTGGCGTCGAAGCGCCGCCGCCGGTGCGGGGCGACCTGGAAGGTCCGCACGAAGGTCAGCGTGAGGCGGCCGTACGAGTCGGTGTAGGCGTAGTTCTCGATGGTGAAGGGGACATGCCGGCCGGTTTCCGGGAACAGGATGTGGCGCTGGGCGCCGAAGTGCAGGAACGGGCTGGTGAAGGCGGTGCCTCGCCAGACCCGGTCCATCACGCCGGTGCCCACGCAGCCGAGGTCGGCGTCACCATCCACGCCGAAGCGGCGGCGCAGCTGTGGGTGCAGCCGGTCGAAGTCGGCACCGAGGGCGTGCTGGAAGACAGAGGTCACAGCTCCCCCAGGAGAGTGGGTGGCCGGGCGGCGAGACGGTCCGCCGGGCGGCGTCGGCACCGGCGCGCGGCCGGCGTGTGCGGATGCGGAGGCAGGAACCACGCCGCCGTGGCGGCGGCCACCAGCGCGACCGTCGCCGGTATCCGGCCGGCGGCGCCGGCCGCCGCGCCGGCCGCCGTCACCGCGACCGCCCGCAGGGTGACTTCCCGGATGGCGTTGGCCCGGGCGCGCTCCGGCGGGATGCCATGCGCCAACCAGAGCCGCAGCCGGTCGAACGACCAGGCGGTGGCCCAGCGGAAGGCGGGGCGGAAGGCCAGGTCGGCCAGCCGGCCCAGCGGCCCCCACCGAGGGGCGTACGAGTATCCGGTCAGGAAGCGCACGCCGTGCGGGCCGGGCAGGTAACGCCAGTAACCGGTGCCCGTCGCGATCAGCGAACGCGGGTCGTCCGAGCCGAATCGCAACGCCGAGGTACGGGTGCCGTCCGGGCGACGGCGTTCCCCGGCGTGTATGCCCCAGCCGGCCACGGTGAGCCCGGGAAACACCGTGGTGGCGTATCGGAACCGGGCGGGCGTGCTGCCCGGGACCGGGTCGATCCGGCCGAAACGCACGTCCCACCGGCGGTGCTCCCCGGGCTCCTGGGTCGCCCGCCAGACCTGCTCGATCGGCGCGTCGATGAGCGCCTCGACGTAGATCGGTTGCACGTCCACCCCCGTTTTGAGCGACTGCTTAATAGGCGGTATCGACTTTTGAGCATTCGCTCAAGAGGGGTGTCGGAGATGGTCTTCGACGTGCGCCATTGACCCGGACTGGCGACATGCCGAGGACCGGCGACGTGCCGGGGCTGGCGACGTGGTCGGATCAGCGCCCGGCCGCCGGCGCTGGTGTCCGCCGGTCAGGGTCGGGCGCAAGGGTGCCGGTGTCGGAGTCCTCGACCGAGGACCGCGACACTGGGCCTACGTCTGGTCAGACCTCGACGATGGTCCGTAGGTGACGCTCGACGACGGGGAGCACGTCGGCCACGGTGACCGGGCGGCCCAACTCGGCGGTGAGCGAGGTGACCCCGGCGTCCCGGATGCCGCACGGCACGATCCGGTCGAAGTACGTCAGGTCGCAGTCGCAGTTGATGGAGAAGCCGTGCAGGGTCACCCCACGGGCGACCCGGATGCCGATGGCGGCGACCTTACGGGCCGGACCCCGGTCGTCGGCCGGCACCCAGACTCCGCTGCGGCCCTCGATCCGCCCCGCGGCCAGGCCGAACTCGGCGCACACGTCGATCAGCATCTGCTCGACCCGCCGGACGTACGCGACCACGTCGACCGGGTCGGGCAGCCGCAGGATCGGGTAGCCGACCAGCTGCCCCGGACCGTGCCAGGTGATCTTGCCGCCGCGGTCCACGTCGACGACCGGGGTGCCGTCCAGCGGTCGGTCCCACGGCTCGGTGCGCTTGCCGGCGGTGTAGACGCTCGGGTGCTCCAGCAGCAGCACGGTGTCGCCCTGCTCGGCGGAGACCACCGCCTCGTGCAGGCGGCGCTGCTCGTCCCAGGCGGCAGCGTAGTCGAGGACGCCGGCGTGGACGGCCGTCAGGCCGGAGGTCGTGGTGGTCACGCGTCTCAGCGTAGACCCGTACCCGCCGGTCACCGGCGGTGAGCCCGCTCACGGCCGCGACCGAGCCCTGGTATCCGCTCCGTCCCGGTCGGGCGGGGCCCAGAGGTCCGCTCCGTCCCGGTCGGGTCGGGCCGTGGTGCGGGCTCAGTTCCGGTCGATGCGCCAGAGCCAGACGTCCTCGACCCGCTCCGGTTCGCCGAGCAGCATGGTCAGGGTGCGGCGCAGCGCCTCCTCGTCGACCGCCCACTTGGCGCCGTGCACGGCGTCGGCGAGCACCACCGTCTCGATCCGCCAGTGCGCCAGGTCGGCCCGGATCTCCTCGTGGGTGCCCTCGGTGACGATCGGGAGCGCGCCGTTGCGGGCAGCCTGGTCCAGCAGCGCGCCGAAGGGGCGCGGCACCGGGCCGATCCGGCCCCGGCCGTCGGGGCCGCCGGGGCCGAGGAAGAATCCGGACGGGATGGCGAACTCGCCCTGCCGGTGCGACAGCGCGTACGCCTGCCAGCGTTGACCGTCGGGATAGACGTCCAGGGCGAGCGGTGCCGGGGTCAGCACCCCGCCGGGCGAAACATAGTTCCGCCACGCCCCCGAGGTGATGAAGCGGGGGATCGGTTCGCGTTCGCTGGTCAGCAGGGGCGTCGGGAAGATCGGCACCAGCGCCACCGCGAAGGCGACCGTCCAGGCCACCGCCGCTGCCCGGCGGGGCGGGTGCTGCCGGAGCCGGTCCACGGCGTACGCCAGCAGCAGGCCGATCACCGGCGTCACCACCAGCGCGAGGCGGGCGGGCAGCGCGGCGTTCACCACCGGCAGGTGCCCGAGCAGCTCGAACGGCATGGGCAGGTCGGTGTGCCGGCCGTCGACCTTCGCCACCGGCCCGAAGGAGAGCAGGGTGAAGACCACCGCGACGACCCCGAGCGCCCAGAGGGTGGCCCGGCGCCGCGGATCGGCGTGCCGCCACAGCAGCACGAAACAGCCGACCGTGAGCAGCAGCAGCGGCAGCCCGAAGAACGAGTTCTCCTCGGTGGGGTTGGGGGCCAGCGAGGTACGCAATCCGGCCTCGCCGGCCAGCGACCGGCGCGGGTACGCGGCGTACGCGGCGATGTCCTCGGAGTGGATCACCGGGTCGAAGCCGGTGCCGTGGAACCGCTGCGGCCCGGCGAAGTGCAGCCAGAGCGGGTACGCCAGCAGCACCCCGGCGACCACCGCGGTCACCGCGAGCCCGCGCAGGAAGGACGGCAGCGCGGCCCGGGCCTCGGCGCGGTTGGCGGGATGCAGCGCCCACACGGCGACGAAGAGGCCGAGCGCCAGCGCGGTGAAGAACAGCCCCTCCGCGGCGATCGAGAAGGAGATCGCGACGAGCACGCCGAGGATCACGCCGTCGCGTAGCCAGTGCCCCGGCCGGCGCAGCGCGAACACCCGCCATGCCAGCAGCGGCACCAGCCAGCCTGCCGTCCAGTTCAGATGGGCGTTGGCGTGCGAGACCATGCCGGGGGAGAAGCCGATGAACAGCCCGCCGATGGCGGCGGCGAGCGGGCTGCGGACCAGGTGCCGGGAGAGCAGCCAGTACCAGACGACGGCGGTGGCGGCCAGGTTGAGGGTGAGAATCACCAGGAACGTGGCCGGCGGCCCGATCAGGTACGTCAGCGGCGCGAAGACCACCGCGTACACGGTGATCGAGGTGTTGACCGCGAGGTTGACCCCGTCCGGGACGTTGATCAGATACGTGTAGAGCGGGTTCTCCCCGTGACCCACCGCGTGGGCGCCGAAGGCCAGCAGCCACTCGAACAGCGCCTGGTCGCTGGAGTTGACGGTGATCGCGCGGGCGTTCGGGTCCCGCCACAGCCCACTGGTCACCCAGACCGCGAGCGCCAGCGCGAGCAGCGTCACGATCAGGTCGGCGCGGCGGTCACGGGTGACGCGTGGTGGCGAGGCGGGCGCGGACGCCAGGGACGGGGAGGTGGGCACCTAGCGGACGTTACCAACCGCACCCGGACACCCCCGGTCAGACCCGGCACGTCGAGATGTAAGGAAGGGCCCCCTTTTAACGCCTGAGGTAGGTAAGGGGGCCCTTCCTAACATCCGGACGGGGCGGCGGCGGGGAGGGGGTGGGGCGGGCGAGTCGGGGACACATGGTGACGCCGATGAATGTGTGAATACTCGCCATGTCATGGGTGTGACACATCTGCGTAACCTCGCGGCAATCATCGGTGGCCCAGCTCACATATCGCCACAGGAGGTCTCCGTGCGCCGTACCCGCACCCTGCCCGGCCGGCTCGCCGGCGTGGTGGCCGGCCTGGTCCTGGCCGTCGCCGCGCTGGTGGCCGTCGCCGCTCCCGCCCAGGCCGCGTCCCTGACCCAGGTCACCAGCTTCGGCTCCAACCCCGGCAACCTCGCCATGTACGCCTACCGGCCGGACAACCTGCCCTCCGGGGCGCCGGCCGTCGTCCTGCTGCACGGCTGCGCCCAGAACGCCGCCGGCTACTTCGCCAACTCGGGCTGGCAGAAGTACGCCGACCAGTGGCAGTTCGCCCTGATCGTGCCCGAGCAGCGGTCCGCCAACAACTCCAGCTCCTGCTTCAACTGGTTCGAGACCGGCGACACCACCCGCGGCCAGGGCGAGGCGCTGTCCATCAAGCAGATGGTCGACCACGCCCGGTCCAGCTACGGCACGGCCGCCAACCGGGTGTACGTCAGCGGGCTCTCGGCCGGCGCTGCGATGAGCGCGGTCATGCTCGCCACCTACCCGGACGTCTTCGCCGCCGGCTCGGTCATCGCCGGCATCCCGTACCGCTGCGCCACCGGAACCGTCAACGCGTTCTCCTGCATGAGCCCCGGGGTGGACAAGACTCCGGCGCAGTGGGGCGACCTGGTGCGCAACGCCCACCCCGGCTACACCGGCCCGCGCCCGAGGGTGGCGCTCTGGCACGGCACCGCCGACTACACGGTGGCGGTGGCGAACGCCACGGAGTCCCGTGACCAGTGGACCAACGTGCTCGGCGTGTCGCAGACCCCGACCAGCACGGCGCAGCTGCCGGCCGGCACCAGCCTGGAGGTGTACGGCAACGACGTGGTCCGCGTCTACCGGGTCTCCGGCATGGGCCACGGCACCCCGATCGACCCGGGCTCCGGCGCGGACCAGTGCGGCACCGTCGCCGCGTACTTCCTGGACACCATCTGCTCGGCGTACCGCGACGCCGTCTTCTTCGGCCTGGACGGCGGCGCAACCCCGACCCCGACGGCCTCCCCGAGCCCCACCGCGTCACCCACGCCCACCGCGTCCCCGAGCCCCACCGGCACCCCGACCTGCATCACCGCCAGCAACTACGCCCACGTGGCAGCCGGCCGCGCCTACCACTCCGGCGGCTACGCCTATGCCAACGGCTCCAACCAACGCATGGGCCTCTACAACACCTTCCACACCACCACCCTGCGCCAGGTCACCCCCACCCACTGGACCATCGGCTGCTAACGCCCCCGCCCGCCCCACCCCACCCCCACCCCCGTCGCTGCCGATCATGCAGTTGTGGTGACCGAAAGATGCCGATATGCCGCTTTCGAGGGGCACCACAACTGCATGATCGGCGGGAGCGGGAGCGGGAGCGGGAGCGGGAGCGGGAGCGGGAGCGGGAGCGGGGGTGGGGGCGGGGGGTGGGCGGGTCAGGGGGTGGTTAGGGCGGCGTGGAGGGCGGTGGGGAGGTCGGGGTGGCGGAAGGTGAAGGCGGCGCGGTTGAGGACGCCGGGGAGGACCCGGGTGCTGGTCAGGGCCTCCTGGGCGAAGCCGCCGAGGGCCAGCTTCAGGGCCAGGGCGGGGATCGGGATGATCGCGGGGCGGTGCAGCTGCCGGGCGAACTCCCGGGTGAAATCGGCGTTGGTGACCGGTGCCGGGCCGACCACGTTCACCGGGCCGGCCAGGTCGGCGCGGGCGAGCAGGAACGCGGTGGCGTTCAGCCAGTCGGTCATCGAGATCCACGGAATCCACTGCCGCCCGCTGCCGAGCCGGCCGGCGATGCCCAGCTTGAACGGCAGCAGTTGCGGCTTGAGCAGCCCACCGTCGCGGTGCAGCGGCAACCCGGTGCGTAGCCGCACCACCCGTACCCCGGCGTCCTCGGCGGGCCGGGTCGCCGCCTCCCACACCCGGGCCACGTCGGCGAGGAAGCCCTCGCCGGCCGGCGCGTCCTCCTCGACCACCCGGTCGCCGGTGTTGCCGTACCAGCCGATCGCCGAGGCGTTCAGCAGCACCTCGGGCCGGTCGGCCGCCGGCAGCCCGGCGATGGTGATGGCCAGGGTGCTGGTGGTGTCCACCCGGCTGGACCGGATGAGCTGCTTGTACCGGTCGTTCCAGCGGCGGTCACCCACCCCCGCGCCGGCCAGGTTGACCACCGCGTCCGCCTCGGCGACCAGCGCCGGGTCGAGCTGCGCCGCCGAGGGCCTCCACTGCCGTTCGTCGGGGCTGCGCGGCGTCCGCCGCACCAGCCGGGTCACCTGGTGCCCGTCGGCGACGAGCAGGTCGACCAGTCGGGTGCCGAGGAAGCCGGACGCGCCGGCCATGAGGATCCGCATGCTCATATCTTCGGGTACGCGCGGCGGCCTGAACCGGTCGAGTCGGTCACGTGGCGGTATAGCTCGCAGTTTGGCGCAGGTCCGCCAGCAGCCGCTCGACCTCGGCGTACGCGTCGCCGGGCAGCGGGCCGAGGGTGAGGACGGCGGCGTTCTCCTGCACCTGGGCCACCGTGCGGAAGCCGGGGATCGGCACCGCCCGTGGACTGCGGGTCAGTAGCCAGCCGAGCGCGCCCTGCGCGAGGGTACGGCCGTCGGCGGTGAGCGCGGTGCGGACCCGGGCGACCCGCTCGGCCCACTGCGGTGCCGGTCGGCCGTCAGCGAACCAGTCCAGCCACTCCGGTGCGCGCCCCCGCACGTCGTCCGCGCCGAGTACCCGGGTCGCGGCGGTGAGCAGCCCCATCGCCAGCGGCCCCCGGTTGATGCTGACCAGGTCGTACGCCTCGCAGACCGCCAGCATCCCGGCATTGTCCCGCAGCACGGACTGCTCGTGCTGGATCGCCGTGCAGTGCGGGGCGGCTGCCGCGAAGGCCGTCGCGGAGGCGGGGTCGTCGGTGCTCCACCCGTACGCCCGGATCTTGCCCTGGGTCACCAGGGCCTCCAGCGTGTCGACCAGGTCGAGCGCGGCGGCGGTCGGCAGGTCGTTGAGGTGCAGCTGGTAGAGGTCGACGTGATCGGTGCCGAGCCGGCGCAGCGACGCCTCCAGGCTGGCCACCGCGTAGCCGGGGCTGTGGTCGGCGCCGGTGGCCCGGCGGGTCGCCTCGTCCGAGGTGTGGCCGAACTTGGTGGCGATCACCACCTGGTCACGCCGGCCGGCCAGGGCCCGGCCGAGCACCCGTTCACTGTGCCCCGCGCCGTAGTTGCTGGCGGTGTCGAAGAAGTTCACCCCGTAGTCGAGCGCCGCGTGGATGGCGCGAACCGACTCGTCGTCGTCGACCTCGCCCCAGCCGTACGGCTGACCGTCGTCGCCCCAGAGCGCCCCGCCGATCGCCCAGCACCCCATGCCGATGGCGCTGACCTCGATCCCACTGCGTCCCAGTGCCTTTGTCGTCGTCATGCGCCCAGCGTTCCGTTTCGAGCCCACTCGAAGTCAAGCCGCCCCATCCGGCAAGCTTGAATACTTGCCGGTCACCGCGCTACCGGTGGCGGGCGCGCCGGTGCTGGCCGACGATCACGCCGAGCACGGCAATCAGGAGGACGGCGCCGAACGCGAGCGTGGCCGGCAGGGAGAGCGACGACGATCCACCGGACCCGCCGGCCCGGCCCCCGGCGGCGATCACCATCTGGTCCGTCTTCTTCTGCTCCTCGGGCGTGACCAGGTGACCGACCGACGTGTCGGGGGAGAGGGCGAATCCCCAGTTCAAGAGCGCGGTCGCCTCGCCGAGGCTGCCCAGCGGCGCGGTCTGGGCGCCGAGCAGGGTCACCACGAGCCGGCGACCGTCGCGTTCGGCCACCCCGACGTACGTCTGCTGGGCCAGATCGGTGAAGCCGGTCTTGCCGGCGAGCATGCCGGGATAACCGTCCATCATCGAGTTGTCGTTCCTGAGCGCGAACGCCGGCCGTCCCGGCTGCGCCGGAATCTGCGCGACCCGGGTCGCCATGTACCGGCGGAAGTCCTCCCGGGCGAAGGCGATCCGGGTGATCAGCGCGAGGTCGTACGCGCTGGTGTACTGGCCGGGTCCGTCCAGGCCGGAGGGGGTCGCCGCGTGGGTCTGGTTGGCGCGCAGCCGCCGCGCCTCGTCGTTCATCGCCTGCACGCCGCCGGCCCGCCCGGCTGCGCCGCCACCGAGGCGGGCCAGCACGTTGGCGGCGTCGTTGCCGGATTCGAGGAGCAGCCCGAACCACAGGTCCTCGACTGTGTACCGGCCACCGGGGACCACACCCATCAACGAACTCTCCGGATCGAGATCCTGTAGGTCCTCCCGCTTCACCTCCACAACCTGGGTCGGGTCGAGGCGGGGCATCAGGGCGGCGGCGAGCAGCAGCTTCTGCACGCTGGCCGGGGTCCGGTGCTCGTGGGGTCCGCAGCCGCCGAGGACCAGTCCGCTGTCGAGGTCGGCCACGAGCCAGGCGGTGGCGGTGACGGCCGGCACCTTCGGCGCGCCGGCCGGGGCGGCCAGGCCGGGCGTTGCCAGGGCCTCGCCGCCGACCGCCCCGTCGGCCGGGTCGACCGGCGGCGGCGAGGGCGTGGCGGGCGGCCGGGCCGGCGATTCCACAGTGGGGCACGGCTGGTTCTGCGGGGCCGCGGCCCACGCGGGAGTCACGCCCGGCCCGGCGGACGAGACGAGAACGACGCTCAAGAAAACGGCAACCATACGAGAAGAGGCCACGTCACGCACGGTAGTGGTCGTTCGGCGGGCGCGCGGCGTTTGGAGAAGGCGCGGCGTATCGACACCGACGAGCGGCCTGAGTGCCGGAGAGCCCGCCTGTTCGTCCTTGGCCACGACGTCGGCAACCGCCGCCAATCCGACCGTTGTCGCTGGACGGTCGCCGTCGTGCCGCTTCGGGGAGGAGGGGAAACGTGTCCCGGAAGGTGCCGGCTCGTCGCTTCCGGCGGTGTTTCAGAGCGTCGACTCGGGCGGGTTGTCGTGCCAGCGGGCGCGGAAGGCGGCCTCGTTGGCCTCGTGGGTGGTGCGCTCCTCGAAGACGGTGGCGCGTAGCGCGTGTCGGGCGTCGGCCATCAGCACCACCTCGGCGCTGACCAGACCGACGCAGATCGCGGTGAGCAGGCCGAGGGCGGCCAGCCCGGGTAGGAGCATGGCGAGCGGGATGCTGACCGCGAGCAGCCCCACCGTGCCGAGCCGAAGCCAGGAGAGCGTGCGCAGGGTGCGCAGCTGGAACAGCATGTTCCCGACCAGATAGCAGATCACCCCGCCGAACAGCAGCGGCACGTCCGGCCCGTGCGCCCGCTCGCCGACCGGTACGCCCGGCTCGGCGATGTCGTGCACGATCCCCTCGGCGCCCAGGGCGAACAGGATGATTCCGGAGATCATCGGCAGGTAGAGGTAGGCGTACGCGTCGCGGGCCATCAGCACCCGGGGCCGGCCCTGGCTGGCGTGCAGGGCGATCCGGGCGGCCGGACCGATCACGTCGTAGTGTGCCCACCACAGCGCGGCGGTGAAGACGATGCCGAACACCGCGGCGATCACCCCCGGCCAGGTCGGCGGCTGGCCGATCAGGTTGCTGCCCAGGCCGACGGAGATCACCGACTCGCCCAGCGCGATGATCAGGATCAGGTCGTACCGCTCGGTCCAGTGCTCGGCGGAGGTGACCTCCCAGCCCCAGGTCTTGGCGAGCAGCCCGGTGCCGTACTGGAGGAGGACGACGGTGATCCAGAGGGCGTCCCGAATCGTCTCGGCGATGCCCAGGTCGGGCAGGTGGCTCGGCAGCAGCGCGGCGACGAGCAGCAGGATGGTGCTCAGGGTCAGCTCGGGGGCGTACCGGAGCAGTTGCCGGCGTTCCACCGGGTCGTTGCGGACCACGTGCAGGAAGAGCGCCAGGTGCACGGCACGGATGACCACGTAGCTGACCGCCACCACGATCGGCCCGGCGTCGCCGCCACGCGGGTTCTGGAAGGCCTGGGGCAGGGCGAGCGCGAAGCAGAACAGCGCGGCCATCCCGGCGACCATCAGCACCGGTACGAAGCCCTCGCCGATCCGGACCCGGGTGGCCACCACCGTGTGCACCACCCAGCACCACCAGAGCACCGCGAGGACGAGCACGGCGTGCAGCAACTGCTGGCTGTTGATGTTGACGACGGTGGTCCGGGCGATGTTGAAGAACGAGAAGACGAAGACCAGGTCGAAGAAGATCTCGAACTTGTCGACCCGGGCGCCCGGCGCTATCCCGACGGCGGGACCCAGCCGCCCCCGCCAGCCTCGCTCGCCCATCGCCTGAGTTTCGCAGCGTCGGGCCGGGCCACGGGGCGATTCGGCTCAGCCGCGTGGGCCGTACCGCAGGCCGTCCATCAGCAGGTCCAGCAGCCGCCGCGCCTGGTCACGCTGGTCCCGCCCGCCGGCGGCGAGGGAGACGCCGCTGAGCCCGACCAGCACGTCCCCCGGGTCGACGTCGGACCGGATCGCCCCGGCCGCCGCGCCCGCGGCGAGCAGCCGGGCGACGGCGGCGAGCAGCCGGTCCCGGCTCTGCGCGTACGGGTTGGTGCCGGCGGCGATCACCAGGCGCAGGGCGTCGGCCATCTCCCGCTTGGTGGTGAGGTAGTCGATGAAGCGGTCCATCCAGGCCCGGGTCGCCTCGGCGGGCGGCAGCTGGCCGAGCAGGTCGCCGGCCGAGTCGCAGAGTTTCTCCAGCTCGTTGCGGTAGGCCGCCTCGACCAGCGCCTCCCGGCTGGGGAAGTGCCGGTATAGCGTGCCGATCCCCACCCCGGCGTCCCTGGCGATCGAGTCCAGGGTTACCTCCGCGCCGGCCTGGGAAAACGCCCGGACCGCCGCCTCCAGCAGCCGCTCGCGGTTGCGCAACGCGTCGGCGCGCAAAGGTCGGGGACTTCGTTCCGGCACGTCGCCTCCTGAATTCGACCTCCGTCCGGGTGGCAAGCGGAGGATCCTCCGGTTAGCCTGGACCGTAACGGAGGAGTCTCCGCTTTCCCATCGTAGCGGCGGTCGATCCCGCCGCGCCGCTACCGGACAAGGATGGATCATGACCACAGGCACACCTGTCAGCACCCCGTTCACCGCGGCGTCCACCGCGCTGGAGGTCGTCGCGGGCATCGACCTCACCGGCCGCCGGGCCGTCGTCACCGGCGGGGGATCGGGCATCGGCGTCGAGACCGCCCGCGCGCTCGCCGCCGCCGGCGCCGACGTCACCCTCGCCGTGCGCCAACCGGAACAGGGCGCCCGGGCCGCCGCGGAGATCACCGGCACCACCGGCAACGACCGGGTCACCGTGGCCCCGCTCGACCTGGCCGACCCGGCCTCGGTCACCGCCTTCGTGGCGACCTGGGACGGTCCGCTGCACCTCCTGGTCAACAACGCCGGCATCATGGCCTCGCCCGAGATGCGTACCCCGCAGGGCTGGGAGATGCAGTTCGCCACCAACCACCTCGGGCACTTCGCGCTGGCCACCGGGCTGCACCCGGCACTGGCCGCGGCGCGGGGCGCCCGGGTCGTCGCGGTCAGCTCGGCGGCGCACCTGCGTTCGCCGGTCGTCTTCGAGGACATCCACTTCCAGCGGCGCGACTACGAGCCGTGGGCGGCGTACGGGCAGTCCAAGACCGCGAACGTGCTCTTCGCCGTCGAGGCGACCCGGCGCTGGGCGCAGGACGGCATCCTGGTCAACGCGCTGCACCCCGGGGGGATCCGCACCAACCTCCAGCGGTACGTGACCGAGGAGGAGCTGGCCCGGCTGCGTACCCAGAGCGGCCCGGCGGCGCCGGCCTGGAAGACGCCCGAGCAGGGCGCCGCCACCTCGGTGCTGGTGGCCACCTCGCCCCTGCTCGACGGCGTCGGCGGGCGCTACTTCGAGGACTGCCAGCAGGCCGGCCCGAACCAGCCGGGCAGCCGCACCGGAGTGGCCGGGTACGCCCTCGACCCGGAGGCGGCCCAGCGGCTGTGGCAGGTCAGCGAAGAGACCCTCACCTCCTGACCCGCCCGAACCGGAAGGGCGCCCCTGGTCCTGGGTGACCGGGGGCGCCCTTTCGGCAGTGACGACGTGTTACAGGCCCAGTTCGGCCTCGAAGTTGCCGGCTTCCAGCCGCTCCTTGATCGCGACCAGGAAGCGGGCCGCGTCGGCGCCGTCGATCAGCCGGTGGTCGTACGACAGGGCCAGGTAGACCATCTGGCGGACCGCGATCACCTCACCCAGATCCGGGTCGTTGACCACGACCGGACGCTTGACCACGGCACCGGTGCCCAGCATCGCCGACTGCGGCGAGGGCACGATCGGGGTGTCGAAGAGAGCACCCCGGCTGCCGGTGTTGGTCAGCGTGAAGGTCGCGCCGGCGATCTCGTCCGGGCTGATCTTGTTGGTCCGGGTGCGTTCGGCCAGGTCGGCGACCCGCTTGGCGATGCCGCCCAGGTTGAGGTCACCGGCGTTGTGGATGACCGGCACCAGCAGGCCGCGCTCGGTGTCCACCGCGATGCCGAGGTTCTCGGCCTCCGGATAGGTGATCGTCCCGCCGTCGAGGTCCATCCGGGCGTTCACGATCGGGTACGTCTGGAGGGCCTCGATCGCCGCGAGGGCGAAGAACGGCAGGAACGACAGCTTGACGCCGTGCCGCGCGACGAACGACTCCTTGGCCTGCGCCCGCAGCTTGGCGATCTTGGTGACGTCCACCTCGATCACGGTGGTGAGCTGCGCCATCTCGTGCAGCGACTGCTGCATCCGCTTGGCGATCGCCGCGCGGATCCGGGGCAGCTTCTCGGTGGTGCCGCGCTTCGCGCTCGGCTGCGGCTTGGCGGCGGCCCGGGCCGGGGCGGCCGGCGCGGCCGGCTGGGCCGGAGCCGGAGCGGCCTTCGCGGCGCGGGCCTTCTCGGCCGCCTCCAGCACGTCCTGCTTGCGGATCCGGCCACCGACACCGCTGCCGTTGACCGCCGCGAGATCCACGTCGTGCTCGGCGGCGAGCTTGCGTACCAGCGGGGTCACGTAACCGGCCGGCTGCTCGGCGCCGGCGGTCGGCGCCGTCGCCCGCTGCGGGGCCGGCGCGGACGGCTGTGCGGCCTGTTCGGCCCGGGCCGGCTCCGGCGCGGTCTCGGCCTCCGCGGCCGGCTGGCTGTACGACACGCCGGGCGTCGGCTCGGAAACCTGCGGCTCCGGCCGGGCCGGCGGCTGCTCGGCCGGAGCCGAGGGCTGCGCCACCGGCTCGGGCTTCGGCTTCGGCTTCGCCTCGGCCGGGGCGCCACCGGCGGCGCCGACGACGGCCAGCGTGGCGCCGACCTCGGCGGTCTCGTCCTCGGCGACCTTGATCTCCAGGAGGGTGCCGGCGACCGGTGCGGGGATCTCGGTGTCGACCTTGTCGGTGGAGACCTCCAGCAGCGGCTCGTCCACCTCGACGGTCTCGCCGACCTGCTTGAGCCAGCGGGTGACCGTACCCTCGGTGACGCTCTCGCCGAGCGCCGGCATCTGCACCGGGGTGCCCGCGCCCGACGGCGCCGGGGCGGCCGGTGCCGGCTCCTCGACGGCCGGCTGCTCCGCCTCGGCCTGCGGCTCCTCGGCCGCCTCGGCGGCCTGCTCGGCGGGGGCGGCCTGCTGCTGCGGGGCGGCCTCGCCGCCGGCCGACTCGCCCTCGCCGGAGATCACCGCCAGCTCGCTGCCGACCTCGGCCGTCTCGTCCTCGCTCACCACGATCCGGGTCAGCACGCCGGCCGCGGGGGACGGGATCTCGGTGTCGACCTTGTCGGTGGACACCTCCAGCAGCGGCTCGTCGACCTCGACGGTGTCACCCTCCTGCTTGAGCCAGCGCGTGACGGTGCCCTCGGTGACGCTCTCGCCGAGCCGGGGCATGGTGACCGATACCGGCATGTTCTCCAGACTCCTTCATTTCCCTGGTGGGGGGATCATCGCCCGTCGCCGGACGCCGCGGATACGTCGAGGTCAGGCGTGCGCGTGCAGCGGCTTGCCGGCGAGAGCCAGGTGCGCCTCGCCCAGGGCTTCGTTCTGCGTCGGGTGGGCGTGTACGAGCTGCGCCACCTCGCCCGGGTACGCCTCCCAGTTGTAGATCAGCTGCGCCTCGCCGACCAGCTCGCCGACCCGGGCGCCGATCATGTGCACGCCGACCACCGGCCCGTCCTCGACCCGGACCAGCTTCACGAAGCCGGCCGTCTTGAGGATCTGGCTCTTGCCGTTGCCGCCGAGGTTGTAGTTGTAAGTCTTGATCTTGTCAGCGCCGTACTGCTCCTTGGCCTTCGCCTCGGTGAGGCCGACCGACGCCAGCTCCGGGTCGCAGTAGGTGACCCGCGGGATGCCCGCCTCGTCGATCACCGCCGGGCTCTGGCCGGCGATCTCCTCGGCCACGAAGATGCCCTGCTGGAAGCCGCGGTGGGCGAGCTGGAGGCCGGGCACGATGTCGCCGACCGCGAAGACGTTGGGCACGCTGGTGCGCAGCCGCTCGTCGGTCAGCACGTAGCCCCGGTCCATCTTCACGCCCTGCTCCTCGTACCCGAGGTTGGCGGTGTTCGGCCCGCGGCCGACCGCGACCAGCAGCAGTTCGGCCTCGACGGTCTCGCCGCCGGCGATGGTCACCTTCACGCCGTTCTCGGTCTTCTCGACCTTCTCGAACGGCTTGCCGACCTTGAAGTTGATCTTCCGCTTGCGGAAGGCCCGCTCCAGCGCCTTCGACGACTCCTCGTCCTCGGCGGCGACCAGCCGGGGCAGCGCCTCGATGATCGTCACGTCCACGCCGAAGGACTTCCAGACGCTGGCGAACTCGACGCCGATCACGCCGCCGCCCAGCACGATCGCCGAGCTGGGGACCCGGTCCAGGACCAGGGCGTGGTCGCTGGTGATCACCCGCTCGCCGTCGACCTCCAGGCCCGGCAGGCTCTTCGCGTACGAGCCGGAGGCCAGCACCACGTTGCGGCCGGTGTACCGCCTGCCGTCGACCTCGACCGTGTTCGGCGCGACCAGCTTGCCGTGGCCCTCCACGAAGGTGATCGACTTGTTGCCGTTGACCAGGCCCTGTAGGCCCTTGTAGAGCCGGGAGATCACACCGTCCTTGTACGAGTTGACCGCCGCCATGTCGATGCCGACCAGTTCGGCCTTGACGCCGAACTGCTCCGACTCGCGGGTCTGGTCGGCGATCTCCGCGGCGTGCAGCAGCGCCTTGGTCGGGATGCAGCCGTTGTGCAGGCAGGTACCACCGAGCTTGGCCTTCTCGACCAGCGCGACCGTCAGACCCAGCTGGACGGCGCGCAGCGCGGTCGCGTAGCCGCCACTGCCACCTCCGAGGATGACGATGTCGAAGGTTGCGTCGTTCGGCTCGCTCACGTCCAACTCCCAGGTCGCTTCGCTGCATCGGGGGTCACGGCGGGGTAACAGGGACACACCCCACCTCGGCCATCTTGTCACCACCGTGACGAACCTGCGTACCGAGGTGCCCAATGACACGTTGCGGCCACGTACCCTTGGCACTGCCTTCGATGACGGACGCGTGGGGAGACGGCTCGGTGGGACTGTTCCGGCGACGCAAGCGGGCACGCGCGGTTGACCCTGACCGTACGGCCAATCGCGCCGATCTGGAGCACTTGGAGAATTTTATCCGGACCCGGAAGGGCGTCGAGGCGTTCATCGAGCCCCGCACCACGGTCACCGAGACCACGATCATCCTGATCGCCGACGACGGCGAGTGGACCCGGCGCCGGATCGACGGGCCGGACGGCGCGCGGCGCTTCGCGTACCGGCTGAGCATCCCGATCTACGACGTGGCTCTGATGGGCTATCCGCAGCGGATGCGCGACTACAACGAGCGCCGCAAGCGCCGACCCGAGCTGTACTGAGCCCGCCCCACCCGCCGGCCAGGTATGCCCGGCCAGGTGCTCGGCCAGGTGTTAAGAAGGGCCCCCTGCCATGCGCCAGGCGTTAACAGGGGGCCCTTCCTTACAGGTCAGCCGTTGGTGGCGACGTCGTCGATCAGGTGGAGCAGGGTGCGGACGGGGACACCGGTGCCGCCCTTGGTCCAGTAGCCGGTCGCCTCGCCGGAGTGGTAGGACGGCCCGGCGATGTCGATGTGCGCCCAGGCCACCTCGTCGGTGACGAACTCGCGCAGGAAGACGCCGCCCTGCAACATGTGGCCGGCCCGGTCCATCCCCGCGTTGACCTGGGAGATGTCGGCCACGTCCGAGTCCATGCCCTTGCGGACGTCGTCCGGCAGCGGCATCGGCCAGGCCGGCTCGCCGACCGCGTCGCCGGCCGCGCGGACCCGCTCGCACAGCTCGGCGGTGCCCATCACGCCGGAGATCCGCTTGCCCAGCGAGACCACCTGCCCACCGGTCAGGGTGGAGGTCTCGAAGAGGTAGTCGCAGCCGTCCTCACAGGCCCGGGCCATCGCGTCACCGAGGATCATGCGGCCCTCGGCGTCGGTGTTGAGCACCTCCACCTTCTTGCCGTTGTACATGCTGATCACGTCGCCCGGCCGGTACGACGTCCCGGACGGCATGTTCTCCGCCATCGGCACGTACCCGGTCACCGCCACCGGCGGCTTCAGCTCGGCCACCGCCAGCATGGTGGCCGCGACCGCCGCCGCCCCGGCCATGTCGGACTTCATCTCCCACATGCCCTGCGCCGGCTTGATCGAGATGCCGCCGGTGTCGAAGGTGATGCCCTTCCCGACCAGGGCCACCCGCTTGCCGGTGCCGCCGCCGTCGGGCGTCCAGGTCAGCTTCACCAAACGTGGCGGGGCCTCCGAGCCCTGCCCGACCGCGGTGATGCCGCCGTACCCGCCCTCGCGCAGCGCGACCTCGTCGAGCACCTCGACCTCCAGGCCCGCGGCCCGGGCCGCCTCGGCGACCGAGTCGGCGAAGACCGGCGGGCGCTGCTCGTTCGGCGCGGTGTTGACCCAGTCCCGGGTGCGTCGCACCGCGTCGGCGACCGTCCGGGCCCGGGTGATCTCGGCCTGCGCCCCCGCGTCCGCGGCGTCCGGCACGGCGACCAGCACCTCGGCCACCGGGACGCGTCGGGTCGGCTGCGGCCGGGTCTTGTAGCCGGCGAAGCGGTAGCCGCCGAGCAGCGCTCCCTCGGCGACCGCGCGAAGCGCGTCGGTGGCGTCCGCGTCGTCGGGCAGCGGCAGCGCGAGCGCCACCCGGGGCGACCCGGCGAGAGCCCGTACGGCGGCCCCCGCGGCCCGCCGCAGGGTCTCCGGCGCGGGTGCCGCACCGCTGGGCTCCGGGCCGAGGCCGACCGCGGCGACCACCGGGGCGGTGACCGTGCCGAGGGTCGCCAGCTTGATCACCTCGCCTGGGCCGCCGGTCGCGCCGAGCAGCGCGAGCGTCTCGGTCAGCTTGCCGTCGAAGGCGGCGGCGATGCTCTCTGCGCCGGTGGCGAGCAGCAGGGTGCCGGCGAGGCCGCTGGTGGCGTCCTGCTCACCGGTCGTACTGTGCACGCCGATCACGATCGCGTCGACGGCGAGTTCGGCGGGGTCGGTGTCGACCAGGCTCAGGGTGGTGCTGGGCGATGTCACGGAAGCTGCTCCCGGGCGGGCCGGGCCGGTCGCGTTGTGGCGTACCGGCGGTGGAAGGTCTCCAGCGGATGATTACCCGCCGGAGGTCGATGCTGCACCGCCGGCTCATCCGGCGGGACCCGCCGATGCTAACCAGACCCCGGCGGGTCCCGCCGATGCTAACCAGACCGGTGCATCCCGGTAAGTTGCCACCCATGACCGACGTGACCACCGACGCCGCCGAGACCCGGCTGCGTCGTTCTCCGCTGGGTGCGCGGCACAGCGCGCTCGGCGCCAAGTTCGCCCCGTTCGGCGGCTGGGAGATGCCGCTGGAGTACGCCGGAGGCGGGGTGCTCCGCGAGCACACCGCGGTGCGGACCGACGTCGGTGTGTTCGACGTCTCGCACCTGGGCAAGGTCCGGGTGACCGGGCCGGGGGCGGCGGACTTCGTCAACGCCTGCCTCAGCAACGACCTGGGTCGGATCGGGCCGGGCCGGGCCCAGTACACCCTCTGCTGCGACGAGGCCACCGGCGGCGTGGTGGACGACATCATCGCCTACCTGTACGCCGACGACCACGTCTTCCTCATCCCGAACGCGGCGAACACCGCCGAGGTGGTGCGCCGGCTGCGCGCCGCCGCGCCACCGCAGGTGACGGTCACCGACGAGCACGAGGCGTACGCCGTACTGGCCGTGCAGGGGCCGCGCTCGGCGGAGCTGCTGGGCGCGCTGGGTCTGCCCACCGGGCACGGGTACATGAGCTTCTCGCCGGCCACGCTCGACGGCGTCGAGCTGACCGTGTGCCGCACCGGCTACACCGGCGAGCTCGGTTACGAGCTGGTGGTCCCGGCCGGCGAGGCAATCGCGGTCTGGGACGCGCTCTTCGCCGCCGAGCCGACGCCGCAGGCGTGCGGGCTGGCCGCCCGGGACACGCTGCGCACCGAAATGGGGTACCCGCTGCACGGGCAGGACCTGTCGTTGGAGATCACCCCGGTGCAGGCCCGCTCGGGCTGGGCGGTCGGCTGGGAGAAGCCGGCCTTCTGGGGCCGTGCCGCGCTGCTCGCCGAGAGGGCCGCCGGCCCCGCACGTGCCCTGCGCGGCCTGGTGGCCGTCGACCGCGCCATCCCCCGCCCCGGCATGGCGGTCTTCCACGGTGACACCCAGGTCGGCACGGTCACCAGCGGCACCTTCAGCCCCACCAGGAAGCAGGGCATCGCCCTGGCCCTCATCGACACCGCCCCGGCCCTCCCCGACGACACCGAGCTACAGGTCGACATCCGCGGCCGCCGCCTCCCCGTCCGCCTGACCCGCCCCCCCTTCACCCACCCCTCCGTCAAGTAACCCACCGGTTAGGGGGTGGGGGATTCGCCGGCGTCGAGGACGGCCTGGGTCCAGCCGCCTTCGATGACGCCGGTGCCGTCCAGGACGGCCCAGTCGACCACGTCGGTGGCTTCCACCACCACCGGGGAGCCGATCCGCACGGTGGGGTCGGTGTTGGCGTCGCTGGCGCTGGCGGCGACGATCCGTTCCGGGGTGTCCCAGGAGGTCACGCCGGCCCAGACGTACTCGGGGCCGTCGTCGCCGGGTAGGCCGTACTTGACCACCAGCTGGGTCTCCGGCGGGAGCTGCCCGGCGTGGAACCGGGCCCGGATGTCACCCAGCCCGGCGCGGGCGGTGGCGATCGCCCGGCTCATCGCGTCACCCGCCCGGGCGTAGCGCACGTCCGGCTGGATGCCGGCGAAGAGGGTGGCGCAGGCGGCGGCGAAGTAGCGTCCGGGCGGGCCGGGATGCCCGGCCGGCGGGCGCAGGCTGAGGAACGAGTCGGCGTCCGGGTCGGTGGCCGGGTCCAGCTCCAGCCGGAGCAGCACCGGCGCGGTCGCTCCGTGCTGCTCCGGATTGCCGTACGCCACCGCGATGTCGTGCCCGGTCACGGTGGCCAGCACCGGCAGCTGCACGAAGGCCGGCACCTCCTCGCCGGCCAGCCCGTCGGTCCAGTCCCGCAGCAGCCGCCGGGCGGCGCCGGTCATCACCGCGCCCCAGGCCCGGGTGAGGTGGTCCGGCACGCCCTGGGTCTGCAACTCCAGCAGGCCGAAGCGGCGCAGCCCCTTGGTGGTGAACCAGAGCCCCTCGGCGTCCGACGAGTACGGCACCAGCACCCAGTCGACCAGGCGGACCCGTCCCTGCGCGTCGGGCAGCGAGCGCAGCGCCGCGGCCGGGTCCAGGAACTGCAACCCGAAGACGTCCACCACGTCGCTGCCCACCGCCTCGGCGACCGCGGCGGCCACCGCCCGGGCCGCCCACTCGTGCGCCGGGGGCCAGCCCGGCCGGTACTCGGCCTGCACCACCACCAGGTGGCTCGCCGCGGCCAGCCGGTCCAACTGCGGCTCGGTGGCCCCGAACGCGGTGAGCAGGTCCGGCGGCAGCTCGGGGAACTCGCCGATTGGCCGGACGTCGACGCTCATCAGCGGGCTGTCCAGCATCTGCTTGGCCAGCCCGTGCACCGGCTCGGCCAGCCGGCCGGCCAGCCCGCGCACCGCGGCCCGCGCGCTGACCGCCGGCAGTCCCGCCGTCGGCACCAGGTACGTCGCGTTGAGCGACTCCGGAACCGGAACGGGCAGGAAGTCGTCGGTGATGAGCATGTCGTCCCCCGGGTGGCCGCGCCGGTGTTGTCGTGGGAGAACGCTACCCGCCGGCGGTGTCCCGGCTCAGCCGGACAGCACCAGTCCCAGGTAGACGAGCGTGGTGACCAGCTCGACCGTGGCGCCGAGCACGTCACCGGTGATGCCACCGAGCCGGCGTACCACGTGTCGCAGCAGCCCGGCCGCGACGGCGAGGGCGGCGAGCACGACCAGCGGGCCCTGCCAGGGGCGGCCCGGCACCGCCGGGACCGCGAGCAGCGCGACGGCGGCCGTCCCGGTGGCCAGGGCGACCGGCCCGACGGTGCCGGCCACCAGCGCGCCGAGCCCCTCCGGGCGGGCCGCCGGCACCCCCGCCGGCAGGCCAGGGTCACTCCGAGCCGGCCGGCCGCGGCGGCCGTCACGACCGCCGCGAGCGCTGCCGGCCGGGTTCGACCGGCCAGCTCCGCCAGCGCGGCGGCCTGCACCAGCAGGACCAGCACCAGGGCGACCACACCGAACGGCCCGACGTCCGGCTTCTTCATGATCTCCAACGCGGCGGGTCCCCGCCGGTACGACCCGAGCGCGTCCACGGTGTCGGCCAGCCCGTCGAGGTGCAGTCCCCGGGTGAGCAGGGCGCCCACCGCGACCGTCACCCCGGCGGCGACCAGTGGCGCGGCGACCACGTCGAGCAGCAGCAGCACGCCGGCGAGCGGCAGGCCGAGCAGCGCACCGACCGCCGGCGCGAGGGCCATCGCGGTACCGGCCGTGGCCCGGTCGACCCGGCCGGCCCGCACCGGTGCGATGGTGAGGGTGGTCAGCGCCAGCCGCGCCCCGTGGCCGAGCCGGGGCTCAGCCGGCACGCGAGCCGGAGTGGTCCGCCGGGTGGGTCGGTTCCGTGCTGGTCGGCCCCGGCCCGTCGGGCTCCGGCTCGCGGAAGTCGGGCTCGGCGTCCTCGACGGACTCCTCCGGCCGGGCCGCATCGTCGGGCAGCGCCCCGTCGTCCTGCGTCGCGTCGTCCTGCGTCCCGTCGCCCTGGGCACCGCCGGGGCCGAAGCCGGCAGCACTTGCGGAACCAGCGGCACTGTCGGGGGCGGCGGGATCGTCGCCGGCCGGGGCGGGGCGGGGCGGCAGCGTGGCGGCCAGCGCCACCGCCGACCGCAGCAGCGGCAGCACGGTCAGCGCGTTGGCCCCCTCGCCGAGGTCGAGTCGCAGCTCGGCCAGGGGGTCCAGGCCGAGCACGTCGGCGGCCAGCCGGACGGCGGGGTGCCCACCGTGGTCGGCCAGCAGGCACCAGTGCCGGGCCTGCCCGGCGAGATCCCGGCTGACCAGCCCGGCCGCCACGCCGACCGGGCCGTCCAGCAGCACCGGAACCCGGTGTGCGGTCGCGCCGAGCAGGACACCGGTGGCGACGGAGATGTCCCCACCACCCAACTCGGCCAGCACGTCCTTGGCGTCGCGCGAGGAGCGGCGGGTGCGGTGCAGGGCGTCCCGGACCGCCGCGCAACGGGCCATCCAGGCCACGTCGTCGATCTCGCCGGTCCCGGTGACCACCCGGGCGAGCACCGTGGGCGGCTCGGCGCCGGCGGTCGCCGCCAGCACCGCTGCCGCCGCCGCCTCGGTGCCGGCACCGCAGGCCGCCAGCACCAGCAGTTGTACGCCGGCCTCCGCGGCCTCTTCGGCCAGCCGCCAGCCGTAGTGCAGGGCCGACTCGACCTGCTCAGCGGTCAGCGCCGGTCCGTGTTCGATGGGTTCGGCCGCGGGCGCCTCCACCACCTGTAGGCTCGCCCCGCTCTCGGCGGCCAGCCGGGCGAGCACGCCCTGACCGGCACGCGCCTGGTCGGCTCGCCGGGTGGACTCGCCGACCCGGGTGCCGGCGGCGGAGCCACCGGCGTGGTCGCCGTGCAGCATCAGCACCCGGACCGACTGCCAGGGCAACGGGGTCGGCGTGCCCTGGGTGGCCGCGGCGAACGAGACCACCTGCGCCAGGGCGCCCAGCCCGGTGCCCGGCACGTCCAGGGTGGCCAGCCGGTCCACGGCCTGCGGCCCGGCGTACTCGTCGGGCATGGGCAGGTCCATGCCGGACTGGATGACCGGACCCGTCCCGGCCAGCGGTCGGGTCGGCACGGGCACCGGCCGTACATCGGTGTCGCCGGCCGGTGCGGCGGGCCGCTCCGGCGTGGTCACCGGCGGCGAGGCCGGCAGTGCCGGGACGGCGCCGTTGGCGGCCTGCCCGGTGGCCGGGCCGGCCTGCGCGGGTACCGTCGTGCCGAGGCCGCTCCCGGCGGTCCGGCCCGGCGTCGGGCCGACCGGCGCGGGCCCGGCGGTGGCCGGCTTCAACCGGCACGGCTGGCCGGCGACCACCAGGACCACCGCGTCGCAGGCGTCGGCGACGGCCCGGTTGGCCGTGCCGAGCGCGTCGGTGAACGCCCGGCCCAGCGGCGTGGTCGGCACCAGGGAGAGCCCGACCTCGGGGCTGACCAGCACCAGCCGTGCCGCGCAGGAGCGGACGGCGGCGGCCAGCTCGTCGACGGTGGCGGTGTCGTCGGCCGGCTGGTGGGCCGGGTCGAGCAGCACGCTCACCCAGCCGCCGAGGTCGTCGACGAGCAGCGTCTCTTCCGGCCGGGCGGCGGCGATCACGTCGGCGAGCCGGCGCGGGTCGGCCGCGGTCTCCTCGGTGCTCCAGGCCGCCGGCCGGCGGGCGCGGTGTGCGGCGAGTCGGGCCGCCCACTCCGCGTCGTCGTCGCCTCCGCCAGCGGCGGTGGCCACGTACCGGACCGTGGCCGCGTCGGCCACCAGGGACTCGGCGAACTCCGACTTGCCGGAGCGGGTACCGCCGAGCACCAGGAGCGTGTTCCACCCGTCTAGCGACATGCCCGTACCTTACGACCCTCGGCGCGCGACGGGCAGCGCAGGTTGGCCGTGACGCTGCCGCCCGGTACGGTTCACCGCTGCTCCGGGCCGTGGTAGAAGAAGTCGTTCGGGTTGACGTCGGCCGGCTTCGGATCCTCCTGCCAGGCTCCCTCACCGGGGCGGGCGACCAGGGCGTCGATCAGTTCCTCCCGGTCCATCTCCCGCGCGCCCTCGATGCCCCCGTGCACCGCGATGTGGCGTAGCTCCGCCGTGTCCATCTCCGGGATCGGTTTCATCATCGCCGCCTCCTGTACCGACGTCGGTCGCGGAAGAAGCGGCATACCCGTGCGGAGGGCGGTCAACCGCAGTGTTCAAAGGGACTGCTGTGGCTGGCTCCGCCGGCGGAGCCGCCCCACTTCACGCAGGTTCCGGCGGCACCGGCCCGGACGGGCCCGGCGTAGTACCGGAACGAGCCGCTGTCGGTGGACCGGGCCCGGCCCTGCACCTCCAGGAAGGCCGACACCGGCGTCGCCGTGCCGACCGCGGTCTCCTTGAGCGTCACCACGCAGTTCGACCCGGTCCCCGCGTGGTAGAGCAGGTGAACCCTGCCCTGCCGCCGGCCACCGGCGGTCAGCGTCGCCGAGTTGATCACTTTGTATCCGCTGCCGCACGCCTGGACCGCGGTATAGGGGTTGGGTATCTCGGCCGCCCCGCTGCTGGGCGCGGTGCTCGGCCGGGTGGGGGAGGAGGCGCCCGGTCCCGGCGTGCTCGCCGGGGTGCTGCTGCGGCCCGGCGACGGGGTCGACACCGCCGACGGTGACCGGCTCTCCCTCGGCTCACCGGTGCCGCCCGTGCCGGCGCGCCGGGAGGCCACCAGCCCCGGGTCGCCGATCAGCACGGGCGGGTCGTTGGGCGCGGCGGCAGCGTCGTCGTCGACCGGCGGCCGTGACGCCACCGCCACCACCCCGGCCACGGCGGCGAGCACGACGCCCACCGCGGCAGCCAGCACGGCCGGACGCCGCAGCCGGCGGGTCCGGTTCCGGCCCACCGGTGTCGTCGTGCCCAGGGTGGTCGCCTCGGCCCCGGCGTCGGTGGGCCCGGCCGGCGGCACCGTGGCGCGGGCCGCGCCGGCCGGTCGCGGCCCCGGATCAGGCGACGCCGAGGCCGCCCAGGCATGCCCCGCGACGAGCGATGGGCCGCCCGGTGCCGGACTGCCGCCCGGTGCCGCGCTGCCGGCCGCTGCGGTGCGGCCGGCCGCGGTTGCGGCGTTGGCCAGTTCGGCCGCGCTGGCGTGCCGGCCGGCCGGATCCCTCGCCATCGCCCTGGACACCACCGAGGCCACCGGTGCCGACACGTCCGACGGCAGCGGCGGCGGCTCCTCGCGCAGCCGCCGCAGCGCCACGTCGAGCGGGTTGTCCCCGACGAACGGTGGCCGCCCGGTGAGGCAGAGGTACGCCACGGCGCCGAGCGCGTAGATGTCGCTCGCTCCGGAGATGGGCTGGCCGGCGGCCTGTTCGGGGGACATGAACGAGGCGGTGCCGAGCACCGTGTGGGCGGCGGTGATCCCCGCCGTCGCGCCGGACCGGGCGATACCGAAGTCGACCAGCACCACCCGACCGTCCGGCTTGACCAGCAGGTTGCCCGGCTTCACGTCCCGGTGCACGATGCCGGCCAGGTGGGCGGCGTGCAGCGCCTCGGCGGTCTGGGCCACCACCGACATGGTGGTGACCGGATCGAGCCGCCCCACCCGTCGTAGCCGCGCGGTCAGCGGCTCGCCGTCGACGTACTCCATCACCAGGTAGTCGACGTGACCGCCGTCGGCGAGCGTGGCCTGCCCGACGTCGTGCACCGCGACCACCCCGGGGTGTCGCAGGGCCGCCAGCATCCGTGCCTCGGCCCGGAACCGGGCGGTGAACTCGGGGTCGGCGGTCAGCCCCGGCAACAGCACCTTGACCGCCACCACCCGGCCCAGCAGGACATCCGTGCACCGCCAGACCGCGCCCATCCCGCCGGCCGCCACCCGTTCGCCCAGCCGGTACCGCTCGCTGAGCACGACCCCCGAAGTCAGCACCGGGTCACGGTACCGGCCGTCGATCCACGCCCGGGGTCCGGCCGCCCGCTCACCGGCCGCCCTCTGGATGGGCGCCGCCTCACCGGGCGACGGCACAGCCGCTGCTCGAACGGCCGACTACGCTGGCGGGGGTCCCGTCCCACGGGACATCAGCGGCGAGGGGAGACGCGCACATGGCGTGGAGCTGGCGGTACGAGGGCACCAACGGCGAGCCGGTCGACGGGCCGGGCGAGTCGTTCGGCAGTCAGGCGGATGCCGAGTCCTGGATCGGCCAGACCTGGCGGGAGCTCGCGGCGTCCGGCGTTACCTCGGTCGCGCTCGTCGAGGACGATCGGGTCGACTACCGGATGAGCCTGCTGCCCGTGGCCGAGTGATGACCGGGCGGGACGCCGAGCCGCTGGTGCTCGGGGTGCCCCGGGCGGCCTTCCGGCCCAGCCCGGTCTTCCTCGCCCTGGTCGCGCTGCTGGTGACCAGCGCCCTGCTGGCCTGGCACGGGGTCGGTAACGTCCGGCTCGCGGTCTTCGGCTTCGTCGTCTCCGGCTGGGTGGTCTCGCTCTGCCTGCACGAGTACGCGCACGCCGTGGTCGCGTACCGGTTCGGCGACCGGGGCGTGGCGCACCGCGGCTACCTGACGCTCAACCCGCTGAAGTACAGCCACCCGCTGCTCTCCATCGCGCTGCCGGTGGTGGTGGTGCTGCTCGGCGGCATCGGTCTGCCGGGCGGCGCGGTCTGGGTGGACCGGCACGTGATCTCCGGGCGGCTGCGGCACACCCTGGTCAGCCTCGCCGGCCCGGCCACCAACGTGCTCTTCGCGTTGGTGCTCGTGGCGGTGCTGCGGCTCGGCGCGCCCGGCGGCGGCCCGGTGGAGTTCTGGGCGGCCGTGGCGCTGCTCGCCTTCCTCCAGCTCACCGCCAGCGTGCTCAACCTGCTGCCGGTGCCCGGCCTGGACGGCGGCAACATGATCCAGCCGTGGCTGAATCCGCAGTGGCGGCGGATGTACGACCTCTTCGCGCCGTACGGCTTCATCCTGCTCTTCGCGCTGCTGTGGAACCCGCGGATCGGCGGCTGGTTCTTCGAGGCGGTCTTCGCGATCGCGAACTTCCTCGGCCTGCCGCCCTGGCTCTACGCCACCGGCCTGGAGCTGGTCCGCTTCTGGCAGAGCTGACCCGAGCGGCCCGGCCGGCAGAGCTGATCCGAGCGGCCCGGCCGGCGGGAGGCGGCCCGAGCGCCCGGCCGACGCGTCCCGCGCCGACCGGGCCGGGCCGGGTCAGGGACGCTCGGCCGGCGACTCGGTACGCGCCGGGTCGCGCTCGGTCACCGGCTCGACGATCTCGTCGATCGCCTTGAGCAGGGCGGCGTCGAGCTTGACGCCGGCCGCCTTGACGTTGTCGTGCACCTGCTCGGGGCGGGACGCCCCGATGATCGCGGAGGAGACGTTCGGGTTCTGTAGCACCCAGGCGACGGCCAGCTGGGCCATGGTCAGCCCGGCCTGGTCGGCCAACGGCCGCAGCTGCTGCACCCGGGTCAGCACGTCGTCGGTCAGCCACTTGGCGATGAAGCCCGCGCCGGACTTCTCGTCGGTGGCCCGGGAACCGGCCGGCGGAGGCTGGCCGGGCAGGTACTTGCCGGAGAGCACCCCCTGCGCCATCGGCGACCAGACGATCTGACCGAGGCCGAGCTCCTCGCTGGTGGGGACGACCTCGCTCTCGATGACCCGCCAGAGCATCGAGTACTGCGGCTGGCTGGAGACCAGCGGGATGCGCAGCTCCCGGGCGAGGGCGTGGGCCTCGCGGATCTGCGACGCCTTCCACTCGGAGACGCCGATGTAGTGCGCCTTGCCGGAGTGCACGACGTCGGCGAACGCCTCCATCGTCTCCTCCAGCGGAGTGCTGTAGTCGTACCGGTGGGCCTGGTAGAGGTCCACGTAGTCGGTCCGCAGCCGGCGCAGCGAGCCGTTGATCGACTCCATGATGTGCTTGCGGGACAGGCCCCGGTCGTTGCGACCCGGGCCGGTGGGCCAGTACACCTTGGTGAAGATCTCCAGGCCCTCGCGCCGCTCGTGCTCCAGCGCCCGGCCGAGCACGTCCTCGGCGCGGGTGCCGGCGTAGACGTCGGCGGTGTCGAAGGTGGTGATGCCGGCGTCCAGGGCGGCTCGGACGCAGGCGACGGCGGCGTCCTCCTCGACCTGCGAGCCGTGGGTGATCCAGTTGCCGTACGAGATCTCGCTGACCATCAGGCCGGAGCGGCCCAGGTGTCGGAATTCCATACCCCGACCCTAGTCCGCACCCGGGACAAGACCGCCATGTGATCTGGCCGGCGGGCACCGTGGCGGCTCCGGCGGGCACTCTTGCGGCGCTTCAGAGCACCGGGTTGGCGTCCGCCAGCAGCGCCTCGATCTCCACGACGACCTCGGCCGGGTTGCGGAACACCGGGTCGATCAGCGGCCCGCCCCGCCGGTCGAGCGCGCCCCAGCGGCCCGCGCCGTTGGTCGCCAGGAAGGCCACCGGGTGGATGAGCAGCGCCGGGTGCGCCGGTGCGACGATCACCTGGCCGGTACGGTCCACCACGCCCTTGCGACCGGCCAGGTCGACCACGGCCAGCCCCTCCTCGGTGAAGCCGTCGACGTAGCGGCCGTCGGCGAGCGCGGTGTGGAAACCGTGGTAGCGGGTGGGCACCACGATCCGGCCGGTCCGGTCGACGGCGCCCCAGCCCTCCCGGCGGACCGCCGCCACACCCCGGCAGAACGGCCGCACGTCGCCGAAGCCGGGCGGCACGACCACCTCACCGGCGGTGTCGACGGCGAGCCAGCCACTCTCGTCGCGTACCACCCAGGCCAGCCCGTCGGAGAACGGCCGGGCCGCCAGGAAAGTCGGCCCGATCCGGGTCTCGCCGGCCAGGTCGATCAGGGACCACCGGTCGGTCTGTGGCCCGCGTACCCAGGCCAGACCGTCCCGGAACGGCTGCGCCTCGGCGTACCGGGCCGGCACCACCATGTCGCCCTCGGCGTCCGCGTAGCCCCACAGACCCTGACCACCGTCGCGGGCCGGCACCGGGCTCCGGTCACGCTCCAGGATCTCGTCCCAACCGCGTGGGTACGGCCCGAAGTCGCCCGCCTCGGCCCGGGCGGCGATCGCGTCCAGCCCGACCCGGACCCGGTCCAGCAGTTCGGCGTCGCCCTCGCCGCGCAGGTCGAGGGCTCGCTCGAAGTGGTGGCAGGCCTCGATCAGCCGGCCCTGGTCGTAGCAGCAGCGGGCGGCATGCTCGTGCAGGGCGGCCCGCAGCCGGTCAGGCAACTCGGCCGAGTTGGCCTCCGCGAACAGCCGGTCCGCCTCGGCGAACTCGCCGCGCCAGCGCAGCACGTGCGCCAGCCGTGCCTGGGCCAGCGCGGCGCGTCGAAGCTCCCCGGTCGCCTCGGCGTAGGTCAGCGCCATCCGGCCGTCGGCCAGTGCGTCGTCGAGGTCGCCGAGGACCCGCGAGGCCACCGCCCGCAGGCTCAGCAGCCGGGCCCGGGACCGGTTGTCGAGGGCCGTCGCGAGCTTGTCGGTGAGCCGGTCCCGGACGGTCCGCAGTTCCTCCGGGTCGTCCACGACCTCACGCAGGCTGGTCGGGTCGAGACGCCAGCGGTACGTCGCCAACACCTGCTCGGGATCGGCCGGCGGCTCGGGTACCGGATCGGCGTCGTCCGCCATCCCGGACGCCGACTCGTCGCCGGCCGGCGTCATGGCCTCGCCCTCCGGTGTGGACGGGCTGGCGCCGGCGGGCGGCTCGGATGGGGGCGGGTCGGCGTGCGGCGCGGGAGGGCTCGGGTCGGCGGGCGGAGCGGAGACGGGCGGCGCGGTGTCGGCAGCCGGCGGTCCCGACATCGGGGACGGGGAGACCGGTGGTGCGGAGACGGGCGGTGCCGGCGGAGCGGAGATGGGTGTCGCCGGCGGTATGAAGATCGGCGTCACGGCGGCCTGCGGCGCCGGGGGCGCGGAGACCGGTGTCGCCGGTGGGCCGAGCGGCGGTCCCGAAACCGGTGCCGCGAAGGCCGGCGTCGTCGGGGGGGCGGAAACGGGCGATGCCGGCGGTCCGGAGGCGGGTGACATCGGCGGTGCTGACGTCGGCCGCGCGGAGGCCGGTGGCGCTGACATCGGCGGTGCGGAAACCGGTGCCGGCGGGCCGGCGTGCGCGGAGACCGGCGCCGCCGGCTGCGCCGGTTCGGTGGCCGGGCGAGCGGGGCGGGCGGCGCGGCTGGCCCGAACCACCCCTGCGGGCCGTCGGCCTTCGGCGGAGTCGGCGTGGGCCGGACCGGCTCGGTCGGCGGCGGGACGTACCGGGTCGACTGGTGGGCGACGGGTGCCGGCTCCGGCTCCGTTGGCCGTGGCGTCGCCGGGCGGTGGCCCACGTTGGGCGGTGCGGGCGGGAACCCGGCCGCGTGGTCACCGGCGGGTGCGGGCGGGAATCCGGCCGCGTGGTCACCGGCGGCCGGGGCATCCGGAGCACCGGCTGGACCACCGGCCCGGCGGTGCGACGGCCCTGCCGGCGGGCTCAGCGGTGGCTGCTCGGCGGCCGGTCGGGCGGCCCAGGCCGGGGACTCCGACGCCGGTCCCGGCGTGGCCGGTGCCGAGACGGGCCGCTGGCCGGGTGGTGCCGAGGTCGGCCGCTGGCTGGGCGGTGCCGAGGTGGGTCGCTGGCCGGGTGGCGGGGAGGTGGGTGGTGCGGAGGTGGGTCGGCGAGTGGGGGGCGTGGGGGCGGGCCGATGGGGCGGCGGTGGGCTGCTGGGCTGCTGGGCGGGTACGGCGGAGAC
This sequence comes from Micromonospora sp. CA-263727, assembly GCF_050942455.1. Taxonomy (NCBI): domain Bacteria; kingdom Bacillati; phylum Actinomycetota; class Actinomycetes; order Micromonosporales; family Micromonosporaceae; genus Micromonospora; species Micromonospora sp. CA-263727. The sequence goes on along the minus strand of NZ_CP192031.1, from coordinate 5,418,533 downwards.
GGGCCGGTGGGTGGGCGGTGCGGAGACGGGCCGGGCGGTGGGTGGCGGAGCGGGGGGTGGCCCGGCAGCGACCGAGGGCGTCGGGACCGGTGGCGGTGTGGCCACGAGCGGTTGGTCGTGCAGGGGCGCGGGCCGGACCTGGTGCTCGTGCAGCGGAGCCGGACGGACCTCGTCCTGACGCAGCGGTGCCGGCCGCACCGTGTCCCCGGCCGGTAGCCGGTCGATACCGGGTGCGGTGGGGCGGTCCCGGTGCGGGCCGGGACTGTCGGGCCGATCCTGGTCGGGGCGTGCGGTGGGGCGCCGGTCCCGGCCCGGGGCGGGGATGTCGGTCCGGTCCCGGGCCGCGGCCGGGGGGCGGTCCCGGTAGGGATTGGTGACGTCGGGCCGGTCCTGCTCCGGCGCGGGCGCGGCCGGCCGGGCCCGCCCGGCGGCGGGCGAGACCGGCCGGTCGTGCGCCGGGGCGGGGGAGACGGGTCGGGCCGGCGGAACCGGTGGGTCGGGGACCACCGACAGGTGCGGCCGGCCGGGGCGGGCGGTGTCGCGGTCGGGCGCGGGCGAGATTGGACGGTCGAGGTCGGGTCGCTGCGCGGCCGGCCGGTCGGCCGGGAACCGCCCCGGTCCGGGTACGTCCGGTGGGGCGGCCCGCCGCCGGTCGTCGCGGCGCGGGGCGTCGGCCTCGGGCGGTGCGGTGGGTCGCTGGTACTCGCGGTGGTCCCGCCCGCTGCCCGGACGCAGCGGGCCCGGCTCCGGCCAGGGCAGCTCACCGCGCGGCGGCGCGTACGCCTGCGGATCGAGGGGCGATGCCGGCTCGGGGCGATCCCGCTCGGGCGACCAGTCGGGGCGGTCCCACTCGTCGCGGGGCCCACCCGAGCGGATTGGCTCGTCGTCAACGTAGCCGTCCGGGTACGGGGCGCCGTCCGGGTCGCCGAGGCTGAAATCGTCCTGGTAACCGTCCACCACGGGGCCCTCGTCGAACGAGGGCTGGCCGGGATGGCGGCTCCACTGGTAGCGGGGACGCCGGGAGTTGTCGTCGGCGGACCGGCGGTCGGGACCATCGACCGGCCGCTGCCCGGCCGCGGGCCGGCGCGGCTCCTGGCCGGTATCCGGCAGCCGACCGGGTTCCGGCCGACCGGCCGGCGAGACCGGGGTGCCGCGGAACCGGTGCTGGTCGCGGTCGGTCGGCTCGGACCGCTGGGGTCGCTGGGCGTAGCGGTCCGCGCCGCGTTGCCCGCGTTCGGGGTCGCGTCGATCGCGCCGGTCCGGGTCACGTTGCTCGCGCGGATCCGGGTCACGCCGGCCGGAATCCCGCCGGTCCGGTCCGCGCCGGTCGGGGCCGCGCCGAGCGGAGTCATGCCAGTCGGGGTCATACCGGTCGGGGTCACGCCGAGCGGAGTCACGCCGGTCGGGGTCATACCGGTCGGAGTCGCGCCGGTCGGAGTCATACCGATCGGGCTCGCGTCGGTCGGGGTCGCGTCGGTCGGAGTCATACCGATCGGGCTCGCGTCGGTCGGGGTCACGCCGATCAGAGTCGCGCCAGTCGGGCTCGCGCCGGTCGCGCCGGTCCGGAGCACGTCGGTCCGGGTCGCGTCGGGTGGGGACGCCATTCCCACCCTGCGGGCCGAAGTCGGACCAGGTGACCCCGTCGCCGCTCCGTCCCGGCTCGGCGTGACGCGACCGCCGGCCCTCGGCGCGGGGCTGCTCCGATCGCGGCCCGGGGTACGACGACCGGTCGTGCCCCCGCGCACCGTTGGCAGCGTCGTGACGCCGCGGGTCGGGCGCCTCGTTCCGGCCCGGCCAGCCGTCCGGTTCGTCGGCCCAGGACTTGCCCACGTACGTGCCGTCGGGCCGGGTCGGTGCCAGCGGGGGCACTTCGGCCCGTCCGACGGCGCTCGCCCGGCCCCGGGCGGGCGGCGGCTGGTGGTCGATGCCGATGTCGCCCGGATAGCGCTGGCCAGGAAACTGCGGTTGCCACTCGCTGGTCGGCTCGCCGGCCCAGGACGGCTCGGCGGGATCGTGCCACCGGTCGGCGTAGCCGCGACTCATCCGCCGGACCCGTCGCTGCCGCCGGAACGTCGCTGGCAGGCGGCGCCGGCCGCGACACGGAGGCCCCGGACCCGCCCGGCGGAGGCGACGGCACCGGACGATCCGGACCGGGCCGCGGTACGGCGCCGGCTCGGGGTCCGCCCGCTCACGGCCGCGCCCCGGTGGTCGGCTCGCGTCCGCTCGCTCACGGCGATGTCACCTCGTTGGAAATGGTCGCGCTGGGCACCCCCGGGAACCGGCAAAGTCGCTCGTCCCGGCACCGAATGGCTGCGAAAGGAGGGTAGCGGCGCGGGCTCGGTCACCGCCACTGTGGCAGGCCTCGCCGACCCCAAACGTTATCCTATTGATCCGGACATTTAGGACTTTGGTTGGATCGGACTTCCGAGGATACTCCACCCATCGTCAGCCGGCGGTCGCCACGCTCGTGGCCGGGTCAGGGGTGTTCCATGACCAGTACGGCGAAGGTGCCCGGTTCGAGGGCCTCGTAGTGGTGCGGCGCGTCACCGGGAAAGGTGGCGTAGTCCCCGGGGCCGAGTTCCACCTGGTCGTGCTCGGGGCCGCAGCGTAGTCGCCCGGAGCCCACCACCACGTGCTCGACGCTGCGTGGGGTGTGCGGGTCGGCGGCGCGTACCCGGCCCGGCTCCAGCTCGATCAGGTAGACGTCCCGGCGGGCGTGCGCGGCGCCGGCGCTGAGCAGCGTGCCGCTGAAGTCGGCGTGCTCGGAGCGGATCCGTGGGCCGTCGCCGGCCCGGATCACGCGCACGCTGGTCGCCGGCGGCTCGACCAGGCGGCTGAACGGCACGTCGAGCGCCACCCCCAGCGCCCACAGTGTCTCCACGCTCGGGTTGCCCGCGCCGGATTCGAGCTGGGACAGGGTCGACTTGGCGATTCCGGCCCGGCGGGCGAGCTCGGTCAGGGAGATGCCGACCCGTTGGCGCTCGTACCGCAGCGCGGCGGCGATGGCGGCCAGCGGGGGAGTGGGATCCGGGGACATCGTTCGCTCCGTCGGTCATGCTGTTCTATTTGACGAACGGCAGGGGCCTGTTCATCATGATGGACCATGCGTACGCCAGAACGAACGCCGGGGGCGGCAATGATCCGCGACGTCGCCGCCATCGGCGCGGCGATGGTGGCCGTCGGCGCCTCGTTCGGCGCGGTGGCCGTCGCCGCCGGGCTGCCCGGCTGGGCGGCCGTCGTCATGTCCGTGCTGGTCTACGCCGGTGGCGCCCAGTTCATGGCGGTCGGCCTGGTGGCCGCCGGCAGCCCGCTGGCCGCCGTCCTCGCCGGGCTGCTGCTCAACGCCCGGCACCTGCCCTTCGGGCTGACCCTCGGCGACACGATCGGCCGCCGGCTTCGGCACCGCCTGCTCGGCAGTCACCTGATGACCGACGAGACGACCGCCTTCACCCTGGCCCGGCCGCCCGGCGCCGTGCGGCGACGGGCGTTCTGGCTCGCCGGCACCCTGCTCTTCCTGGCCTGGAACGCCGGCACCGTGCTCGGCGTGCTCGCCGGTGGAGTGGCCGGCGATCCGGCCGCGCTCGGGCTGGACGCCGCGTTCCCGGCCGGCCTGATCGCCCTGCTGCTGCCCACCCTGCGGGACCGGGAGACCCGGCAGGTGGCGCTGGCCGGCGCCGTGCTGGCGGTGCTGACCACGCCGTTGCTGCCGGCCGGCCTGCCGGTGCTGCTCGCGCTGGCCGGTCCGGCGCTGCTGGCCGCCCGACAGCTCCGGCGGCCGGCTCCGCAGACGGGTACGCCGCCGGCCAGCGAACCGCCGGTCGGGGCCGACGTGGTGCCGGCCGGCCGGAAGGAGACGTGATGCTGATCGCGGTGATCGTGGCGCTGGCCGTCGGGACGTACGGCTTCCGGGTCGCCGGGGTGCTGCTGCGCGACCGGCTCGACCTGCCGGCGTGGGCGCGGCGGTTGCTGCCGATCGGTGCGGCGGCCCTGCTGGCGGCGCTGGCGGCCACCGCGGCGCTGACCGAGGCCGGTGGGTTCGCCGGCTGGGCCCGGCCAGCCGGGGTGCTGGTGGGGGTGCTGCTGGCGTGGCGGCGGGCGCCGTTCGTGCTCGTGGTCCTCGCCGCCGCCGGCACCGCGGCGCTGTTGCGCCTGCTCGGCGTGCCCTGACGGGTCAGACCGGATCGCCGATGGCGACCCGGGGCTGCGGGGTGCGGAGCTTCCGGAAGGTGATCGCCCGCATGATCGCGTAGAGGTAGAGCGACCCCATCCGCTGGCCGGTGTTCGGGAAGCGTTCCCGGACCAGCCTCTTGATCTTCCGCGAGATGAGCACCGAGTCGATCACCACGCCGATCGCCAACGCGCCCCAGAGCAGGTTGGAGGCCAGCCGGATCACCGGGGGCATCGCCTGGTTGGAGCCGATCAGCACGACCAGCGCGCCGCCGAAGAACCAGGTGCCGACGGTACGCCGGGAGTCGACCACGTTCCGCGCCAGCAGCCGCTCCGGACCCCGGTCACGGGGGCCACCCTCACGCCGGAACTCGGCCGCCGCCTCGGCACGCCGTTCCCGCCGCAGCGCCTTGGCCTCCTCCTTGGTCAGCGGCTTGGTCGAGCCGGCCGGCCGGCGGCCGGTGGCGGGCCGCTTGGGGGTCTCCCGCCCCTTGGCCGGGGTGTAGCCACGCGGATGGGCGGCCTCGGCCGCCTCCTCCTCGGCCGGGGTTACCGGCTGGGTGGCGGGATCGGCGAGGTCGGCGGACTTGCGACGAAACAGCGACGGCACGCGGCAAGGGTAGCCAACACCACGCGTCCGGTGCACATCGCGGGTGCACCGGACGCCAGCGGGTGGGCGTGACCGTGGCCGGGACTACGGCCGTTCGACGTGCGCGCCGAGGTCGGCGAGCTTCGCCTCGAAGTCCTCGTAGCCACGGTTGATCAGGTCGACGCCGTACACCCGGGAGGTGCCCTCGGCGGCCAGCGCGGCGATCAGGTGGCTGAAGCCGGCCCGCAGGTCGGGGATGACCAGGTCGGCGGCGTGCAGCTTGCTCGGCCCGGCGATCACCGCCGAGTGCTTGAAGTTGCGCCGGCCGAAGCGGCACGGGGTGCCGCCCAGGCAGTCCCGGTAGACCTGGATGTTCGCGCCCATCGTGTTGAGCGCCTCGGTGTAACCCAGCCGCTGCTCGTACACCGTCTCGTGGACGATCGACAGGCCACGCGCCTGGGTCAACGCGACGACCAGCGGCTGCTGCCAGTCGGTCATGAAGCCCGGGTGCACGTCGGTCTCCAGGGCGGTGGCCTGCAACTCGCCGCCCGGATGCCAGAACCGGATGCCGCCCTCCTGGCCCGGGTGGCCCAGCCGCGGCGGCCGGGTGTCGGTCACCTCGTACTCGCCGCCAACCGAGCGGAAGACGTTGAGGAAGGTCATCATGTCGGCCTGCTCGGCGCCGAGCACCTCGACGTGGCCGCGGGTGGCCAGCGCCGCCGCGGCCCAGCTGGCCGCCTCGATCCGGTCCGGGATCGGCCGGTGGGTGTAGCCGTGCAGCTTCGGTACGCCCTGGATCTCGATCACCCGGTCGGTGTGCACCTTGATGATCGCGCCCATCTTCTGCAGGACACAGATCAGGTCGATGATCTCCGGCTCCACGGCGGCGTTGCGCAGCTCGGTGACGCCCTCGGCCATCACCGCGGTGAGCAGCACCTGCTCGGTCGCGCCCACGCTCGGGTAGGGCAGCGAGAACTTGGTGCCGTGCAGCCCGTTCGGCGCGGAGAGGTGCAGCCCCTCGGGGGTCTTGTCGACCGTGGCGCCGAACTCCCGCAGCGCCTGCAGGTGGAAGTCGATCGGCCGGGGCCCGATGTGGCAGCCGCCCAGGTCCGGGATGAAGGCGTGGCCGAGGCGGTGCAGCAGCGGCCCGCAGAAGAGGATCGGGATCCGGCTGGACCCGGCGTGCACGTTGATCTGGTCGGTGCTGGCGCTCTCCACGTTCGCCGGGTCGAAGACCAGCTCGCCGTCCTCGTCGCCGTCGGTGACCTTGACACCGTGCAGTCCGAGCAGGCCCCGGACCACCTCCACGTCACGGATCCTCGGTACGTCGTACAGCCGGCTCGGGCTGTCGCCCAGCAGCGCGGCGACCATCGCCTTGGAAACCAGGTTCTTCGCGCCGCGCACCCGGATCCGCCCTTGCAGCGGGGTGCCTCCGTGTACGACCAGGACGTCGTCGGTCAACGCAACCTCCAGCGCGTGCGTGCTGCCGTTCGGATGTGGGGACACCACCGGGTCGCTACCCCGGAAGCGGTCGCGTCCAAACGCCACGCCCGCGTGTGTCGTCGCCCGGCAGCATAGCCCTCCGTGATGAGAATGGATCCGGTCACACCGCCTTGGAGGGCATTTATCGGTGATCCGGCACTTTCGTGTACCACTGGTGTTACCGAGGGTAGTGGCCCCGTGGTTACGCGCCGGGCAGCGCGAGCATCTGGTCCAGCGCCACCCGGGCGTGGTGCGCGGTGTCCGGGTCGACGGTGATCTGGTTGACCACCCGGCCGGCGGCCAGCTCCTCCAGCGCCCACACCAGGTGCGGCAGGTCGATCCGGTTCATCGTCGAGCAGTAGCAGACCGCGCGGTCCAGGAACATGACCTGCTTGTCCGGGTGGGCCAGCGCGAGCCGGCGAACCAGGTTCAGTTCGGTGCCGACCGCCCACGCCGAGCCGGCCGGTGCCGCGTCGATGGTGCGGATGATGTACTCCGTCGAGCCCACCAGGTCGGCGGCGTTGACCACCTCGTGCCGGCACTCGGGGTGTACCAGCACGTTCACCCCCGGCACCCGCTCGCGGACGTCGTTCACGCTCTCCAGGGTGAACCGGCCGTGCACCGAGCAGTGCCCGCGCCAGAGGATCATCCGCGCGTCACGCAGCCGCTCCGGAGTCAGCCCGCCACCGGGCTTGTGCGGGTCGTAGAGCACGCAGTCGTCCAGCGAGAAGCCCATCTCCAGCACCGCCGTGTTGCGGCCCAGGTGCTGGTCGGGCAGGAAGAGCACCTTCTCACCCTGCTGGTACGCCCACTCCAGGGCCCGCTTCGCGTTCGACGAGGTGCAGACCACCCCGCCGTTACGCCCGACGAAGCCCTTGATGTCCGCCGAGGAGTTCATGTAGGTCACCGGGACGGTCCGCTCGGCGACACCCAGCTCGGTGAGCACGTCCCAGGCGTTCTCGACCTGTGACAGCACGGCCATGTCCGCCATCGAGCAGCCGGCCGCCAGGTCGGGCAGGATCACCCGCTGCGCGTCGGAGGTGAGGATGTCGGCGCTCTCGGCCATGAAATGCACACCGCAGAAGACGATGAACTCCGCGCCGGGCCGGGCGGCGGCCTCGCGGGCGAGCTTGAACGAGTCGCCGGTCACGTCGGCGAACTGGATCACCTCGTCGCGCTGGTAGTGGTGGCCGAGCACGAAGACCCGGTCGCCCAGCGCGGCCTTGGCCGCGGTCGCCCGGGCCACCAGGTCGGGGTCGCTCGGCGCCGGCAGGTCACCCGGACACTCCACGCCACGTTCGGTGGCGGGGTCGCTGCCGCGGCCGAGGAGCAGCAGCGCAGTGGCGGTGTTGGAGGGCTCAACCCAGGTCGACGTCACGCACTCCATGCTCCCACAGCGTGATCGGCCTGCCGCCCCTGCCGGTGTGGGCTGCCACACTGCCAGGCATGCGCGTACTGCTCTGCCCGGACAAGTTCGCCGGCACGCTGCCGGCCCCCGAGGTGGCCGCCGCGGTGGCCGACGGCTGGCGGGAGGTCGCACCCGGCGACGACCTGCTGGTCAGGCCGCTGGCCGACGGCGGGCCCGGGTTCCTCGACGTGCTCGCCGAGGCGCTGCCCGGCCGGCGGGCGCCGGTGTCGACCCTCGACCCGCTGGGCCGCCCGGCCGCCGGTGAGATGCTGCTCACCGACGGCGGCGCGACCGCCTGGCTGGAGAGCGCGCAGGCGTGCGGGCTGCACCTGCTCGACGCCGCCGAGCGGGACCCGAAGGCCACCACCTCGTACGGGCTGGGGCTGTTGATCGCCGCCGCGGTCGAGGCCGGCGCCCGTACGGTGATCGTCGGGCTGGGTGGTTCGGCGACCAACGACGGCGGCGCGGGGATGCTCACCGCGCTCGGCGCCGTCCCGCTGGACGACACCGGGACGGCCCTGCCCTACGGCGGTGCCGCGCTCGCCGCCGCGGCCACGCTCGACGGCGCCCCCCGGCTGCGCGACGCCCGGCTGGTCGCCGCCACCGACGTCGACAATCCGCTGCTCGGGCTGCACGGGGCGAGCAACGTCTTCGGGCCGCAGAAGGGCGCGGACCGGGCCGACGTGCTGCTGCTCGACGCCGCGCTCGGGCGCTGGGCCGAGGTGCTGGAGCGGGATCTGCCGGAATGCCCCGCCGGACTGGGCGCGCTGCCGGGCGGGGGCGCGGCCGGTGGCACCGGTGCCGCGCTGCTGGCCCTCGGTGGCCGGTGCGAGTCGGGAATCGGCCTGGTCAGCCAGGCCATCGGGCTGGAAACCGTGCTCGACGAGGTCGACCTGGTGGTCACCGGGGAGGGGAAGTTCGACCACCAGTCGCTGCGCGGCAAGGTGGTCGCCGGAGTGGCCGGCGCGGCCCGGGACCGGGGCGTACCCTGCGTGGTGCTCGCCGGCCAGGTGAGCACCGGGCGGCGGGAGGCGGCATCGGTCGGGGTGACCGACGCGTACAGCCTGGTGGAACACTTCGGCGGTGAGGAGCGCGGCGGCCTGGCCGCCGCCCTGGACCGGCCGGCGGAGGGGCTGCGGGCGCTCGGCGCCCGGCTGGCCCGGCAGTGGAGCCGCTGACGCCGCCGCAGGCCGCTGCTCGCGGCGCACGGACCGCGCTGCTGCCGGTGCCGGGGCGGAGGCCGCCGGAGTGGCTGGTCACGTCGCCGGGTGAGCCGGCCGTGGGCGGCATACAATCGGAAATTGGACCACTGTGGGAATCGCTGACCGGCGGCTGACGTTGGCCAGGTGAGACCACACCGAACGCGCGCAGGGAGAATTCCACGTGACCACGCCAGCGCAGACCGAGTCGACCGAGGCCAAGGCCCCCACGTCCGTCGTCCTCACCGACGTCGCGGCGCAGAAGGTCAAGGCCCTGATCGAGCAGGAGGGCCGCGACGACCTGCGGCTCCGGGTCGCCGTGCAGCCGGGCGGCTGCTCCGGCCTGCGGTACCAGCTCTTCTTCGACGAGCGTTCGCTCGACGGTGACGTCGTCACCGACTACGACGGCGTCGAGGTCGTCGTCGACCGGATGAGCGCCCCCTACCTGGCCGGCGCCACCATCGACTTCGCCGACCGGATCGACGCCCAGGGCTTCACCATCGACAACCCCAACGCGGGCAACTCCTGCGCCTGCGGCGACTCCTTCAGCTGAACCGGCCTGCACGGCGACGGGACGGCGGGACGGCCTCACGGCCGTCCCGCCGCCGTGCCTCCACCCCCTCGCCTGCCCGGGGTTCGATGGGGGTTCGGTGGGGTGGTCGCGGTGGGGTCACGGGGTCGGTAGGCTGACCGGGCTCTGCTGCCGAACCCGAGGGTTGCCATGAAGATCGCCGTGACCGGCTCGATCGCCACCGACCATCTGATGAGCTTCCCGGGCCGGTTCGCCGACCAGCTCATCGCCGACCAGTTGCACAAGGTCTCGCTCTCCTTCCTGGTGGACGACCTGGTGCTGCGCCGGGGCGGGGTGGCGGCCAACATCGCGTTCGGTATGGGCCAGCTCGGACTGCGCCCGGTGCTGCTCGGTGCCGTCGGTGCCGACTTCGCCGACTACCGGTCCTGGCTGGAGCGGCACGGCGTGGACTGCGACTCGGTGCACGTCAGCGAGGTGGCGCACACCGCCCGCTTCGTCTGCACCACCGACACCGACATGTGCCAGATCGCCTCCTTCTACGCCGGGGCGATGAGCGAGGCGCGCAACATCGAGCTGCACCCGGTCGCCCAGCGCCTCGACGGGCTGGACCTGGTGCTGGTCGGCGCCAACGACCCCGAGGCGATGCTGCGTCACTCCGCCGAGTGCCGCGAGCGCGGCTACGCCTTCGCCGCCGACCCGTCCCAGCAGCTCGCCCGGATGGCCGGCGAGGACGTGGTGGCGCTGATCGACGGCGCCGACTACCTGATGACCAACGACTACGAGAAGTCCCTGCTGCAGAGCAAGGCCGGGCTGAGCGACGACCAACTGCTGGACCGGGTCCGGATCCGGGTCACCACGCTGGGCAAGCACGGGGTGGAGATCGCCGGGCGGGACATCGACCCGATCCACGTACCGATCGCCCGGGAGACCCAGGCGGTCGACCCCACCGGCGTCGGCGACGGCTTCCGGGCCGGCTTCTTCACCGCCCTCTCCTGGAGCGTCGGGCTGGAGCGCGCCGCCCAGGTCGGCTCCCTGCTCGCCACGCTGGTGCTGGAGACCGTCGGCACCCAGGAGTACCAGGTCCGCCGCGACCTCTTCGTCAAGCGTCTCGCCGAGTCCTACGGCGACCAGGCCGCCGACGAAATCCGCCCCCACCTCCTCCCCTAAACGCCCGCGTCCGTCCCCGCCCGCGTCCTCCCGCCCGCTTTCGCGTCCGCCCGCTCTCGCTTGCGCCGATCTTGGACAGTTTCTGTTCGTTCATGCGCCTGCCTGCCCGCGCCGGTCGTCGGCTGCGACTGCTCCAGATCGACCAGTGAATGCGCCCCCCGCCGCCCAACGCCGAGCCGCCGCCCAACCTGATGCCGCCGCCCAACGCTGATGCCGCCGCCCGGTGCCGAGCCGGCGTGCGGTGTTAAAAGGGGGCCCTTCCTCTACCGCAGGCGTTAATAGGGGGCCCTTCCTTTCACCGGGTCCGGCGGATGTTGTAGGTGGGGCCGGGGGTGGGGCCGAGGTACTCCTGCTGGCGCATCCGGCACCAGGCGGGGATGTCGACCGCCGCTGCCGGGTCGTCGGCCAGCACCCGTATCACCGCGCCGACCGGCAGCTCCGGCAGTCGGCGGGCGAGCGCGATCACCGGCAGCGGGCAGCGCTGGCCGAGGCAGTCGAGGACCTCGTCGGGCCGGCCGCCGTCGCCCCCGGCGACCGGGCCGTCGGGGGCGGTCACAGCCCCACCACCCCGGCCTGGGCGCGCAGGTCGGCCACGATGCCCGGCAGCTCGGCGAGGAAGCGTGTCACGTCGGCCTCGGTGGTGCCGGCGTGCAGCGAGACCCGTACGTTGCCGTGCGAGAGCACCCCCATCGCCTCCAGCACGTGGGACGGGCGCAGCGTGGAGGAGGTGCAGGACGAGCCGGACGAGACGGCGAAGCCCCGCCGGTCCAGCGCGTGCAGCAGCACCTCGCCGTCGACGTAGAGGCAGGAGAAGGTGACCAGGTGCGGCAGCCGGCGCTCCGGGTCGCCGACCACCTCCACGTCCGGCACCTCGGCCGCCACCCGGGCCCGGATCCGGTCCACCAGCGGGGACAGCCGGGCGGCTTCCGCCGCCGCGTCGGCCGCCGCCGCGCGCAGGCTCGCCGCCGCCGCCACCACCGCCGGCAGGTTCACCGGGCCGGGCGTGCGTCCGGACTCGTGCTCGTCGGCCGGCCACGGCGACTCCCAGCGGGTGCCCTTGCGGACCGCCAGCAGGCCGACGCCGGGCGGGCCACCCCACTTGCGGGCGCTCGCCGTCAACACCGACCAGCCCGCCGGCACCGCCGTCCGGGCCGACCAGCCCGCTGGCAGCGGCGTCGGGGCTGACCTGTCCGGTGGCGTCGGGGCCGACCAGCCGGGCGGCATCGGCATCCGGCCCACCACCTGGGCGGCGTCGACGTAGAGCGGGACTCCCGCGTCGGCGCAGGCCGCCGCCGCGGCCTCGACCGGCTGGACGGTGCCCACCTCGTGGCTGGCCGCGATCAGGGCGGCCAGCGCCACCCCGGGCCCGGCCACCGCCGCCGACCAGGCGTCGAAATCCAACCGGCCGAGCCGGTCGACCGGCACCTCGACAGCGGCTCCGCCGCGCGCCACGTGCTGTTCGGCCGCGTGCAGCACGGCCGAGTGCTCGATCGCCGAGTGCACCAGCACACCGCCGGCCCGTCGCCGGCCGGCCAGGCCGCCGAGCACGGCGCCGTGCGCGGCCGTCGTACCGCTGGCGGTGAAGGAGAGCTCGTCGGGGCGTACCCCGAGGGTTTCGGCGGTGGCCTCGCGGGCGGCGTCGAGCAACTGGCGGGCGCGCCGGGCGGACGTGTAGAGCCGGTCGGGGTCGGCCCAGCCGTCGTCGAGCGCGGCCAGCAGCGCCTGCCGCGCGACCGGGTGCAGCGGCGCGGCGGTGGCGGCGTCCAGGTAGACCGGGGAAGGAATCACGTCTTGCCACGCTATCGCCTCGGCCCGCACAAGTTCCCCCCGTCGGGTGCGGACACAGACCCCAACCGGGTCGAGCCTGCCATGGTCGAGTAATCTGCGACCGTCGGTGACGCCTTTGCCGCTGGTGTAGCGGCTCCGCTCGGCGGAGCCGGCCGGATCGAGGAGAACACCGCGGCGCGCTAGGGAGGCAGGACCAGGTGGTCGCAAGGAGTTCGGAGGTACGGCCGACGGCCGTACGGCGCAGCGCATCCCCAGGAGCCGGTGGGCGCCGGGGGCGTCGTGCCGGGCGTCTCGCCGGGCTCGGCCTCGGTGGGGCGGCGCTGCTGGTCCTGCTCACGGGCTGTGACGTCGGCGCGGCGTTCGGCGGCTTCGGCTGGCCGCAGGGTGGCATCACCCCGGAGTCCCGGCGGATGTACGACCTCTGGATCGCCTCGTGCATCGCGGCGCTCGTGGTCGGCGTCTTCGTCTGGGGCCTGATCTTCTGGTGCGTCGTGCGTTACCGCAAGCGGGGCAACGACCTGCCGGTGCAGACCCGCTACAACCTGCCGATGGAGTTCCTCTACACCATCGCGCCGGTGCTGATCGTCGCGGTGCTCTTCTACTACACCGCGGTCGTGCAGACCGACGTGGTGAAGACCACCAACAACCCCGACGTGACCGTCGAGGTCGTCGCCTTCAAGTGGAACTGGCAGTTCAACTACCGCGACGGCCAGGGCGTCGACGCCGACACCACCGCCTCGGTGCTGGGCACCAGCGAGGTCATCCCGATCCTGGTGCTGCCGACCGACCGGTCCATCCGGTTCGAGGAGACCAGCAAGGACGTCATCCACTCGTTCTGGGTGCCGGAGATGCTCTTCAAGCGGGACGTCATGCCGGGCAGCATCCGCAACGTCTTCGAGGTCTCCAAGCTGGAGGCCGAGGGGGCCTACGTGGGTCGCTGCGCCGAGCTGTGCGGCAGCTACCACGCCTTCATGAACTTCGAGCTGCGGGTGGTCTCGCCGGAGAGGTTCGACCGGTTCCTCGCCGCCAAGCAGGACGGCGCCTCGACCCAGGATGCGCTGTCCGCGATCGGCGAGGAGCCGTACGCGGTGACCACGAAACCGTTCGAGACGCGGCGCACCCAGGACAACTTCAACCAGAGCAGCGCTCCGGCCGGCGCGGGAAGCTGAGGCAGCGGCATGAAGACCGAGTGGCGCATCTTCCTGATCATCGCCGCGTTCCTGCTCTTCGCGACGGCCCTCTACGGCAGTTGGACGTGGGTCGACTCGGGCGGTCACGTCGAGTGGATCGGCACCGTGGCCCTGCTGCTGTCGTTCCTGCTCTGCTCGATGTGCGGCGGCTTCTTCTGGTTCGTCTCGCGCCGGATCGACCTGCGCCCGGAGGATCGGCCGGACGCCGAGATCGCCGACGGCGCGGGCGAGATCGGCTTCTTCAGCCCGGGCAGCTACTGGCCCTTCGGCCTGGCGCTGGCCGCCGCGGTCGCCGGCCTGGGCCTGGTGTTCTGGCAGCTCTGGCTGCTCGGCGTGGGTGCGGTCGCGGTGGTCTTTGCCGCCTGCGGCCTGCTCTTCGAGTACTACAGCGGCACCCGCCGCACCGCCGAACACTGACCCCCACGCCCCACCCATAACCCCACGAAGGCCCGCCTCGGGGAGGCGGGCCTTCGTCATCCCAGCCGCCTGCCACCCCTTGGTTAGGGGGTTCGGGCGGTTTGGATCCAGGTGGTTAGGGTTTGGGCGGCGGCGCCGGAGTCGATGGAGGCGGCGGCGCGGTCCAGGCCGGCGCGCAGGGCCGTGGTCAGGTCGCCGTCCAGGGGGGTCTGGGTGGCCAGGGCCGCGGCGGCGTTGACCAGGACGGCATCGCGTACCGGGCCGGGCTCGCCGGCGAGCAGGCGGCGGGTCACCTCGGCGTTCTGCGGGGCGTCGCCGCCGCGCAGGTCGGCGAGGGTGGCCCGGGGCACCCCGAGGTCGGTGGCGTCCACCACGGTCTCCCGGACGGTGCCGCCCTGGGCGACCCAGAACCGGGTCGGCGCGGCGGTGGTGAACTCGTCCAGCCCGTCCTCGCCGCGCATGACCAGCACCGAGTCGCCCCGGGCGGCGAAGACCGCCGCCATCACCGGCGCCATCCTCGCGTCGAAGCAGCCGACCGCGCCGGCCCGGGGGCGGGCCGGGTTGGTCAGCGGGCCGAGAAAGTTGAACGCGGTCGGCACGCCCAGCTCGCGGCGGACCGGGCCGGCGTGGCGCATGCCCGGGTGGAAGCGGGCGGCGAAGCAGAAGCCGATGCCGGCCTCGGCCACGCACCGGGCCACCCCCTCCGGGCCGAGATCCAGCGGTACGCCGAGGAACTCCAGCAGGTCGGCGGTGCCGCAGGAGGAGGAGGCCGCCCGGTTGCCGTGCTTCACCACGCGTACTCCGGCACCGGCGACGACCAGTGCGGTCATGGTGGAGATGTTGACCGTGTGGGCGAGGTCGCCGCCGGTGCCGACCACGTCCAGCGCGGTCGCGCGTACCTCCTCGGGCAGCTCCACCGGGACGGCCCGGCTGAGCATCGCCTCGACCAGCCCGGTCAGCTCGGCCGGCGTCTCGCCCTTGGCGCGCAGCGCCATCGCGAAGCCGGCGATCTGGGCCGGGGCCGCCGAGCCGGACATGATCTCGCCCATCGCCCAGGCGGTGTCGGCGGCGGAGAGTTCCTCCCCGCGCAGCAGCGCGGAGAGCAGGTGCGGCCAGGTCCGATCGCCCATGGCGGGCCTCCCGAGCAGACGAGTACGGGTGGGACGGGACCGGCGCCGGCTCGCCCGGCGCCGTGGCGGTGCCGGAGTGGTGCGTCAGGCGGGGGCGTGCGTCCGCAGCAGCTCGGTCACCGTGGCGGCGGTGGTGATCGGGTCGAGCGGGTGCACCAGGGTGGCGTCGACCTCGGCGTACGCGGCGAGCCATCGGTCGGCGGCGCGGGCGATCACCAGGCAGGTCGGCGGGGCAACCTCGTAGTCGTCCTTGATCTGCCGGGCGATGCCGATGCCGCCGCCCGGGGTGGCCTCACCGTCGAGCAGCATCAGGTCGATCTCGTAGTCGTCGACCAGCCGGACGCACTCCGCGTAGCTGGCCGCCTCGACGAACTCGACGCGCAGGTCGGCCGCGGGACGGGTGCCCACGGCGAGCCGCATCCGGTCCCGCACCTGCGGGTCGTCGCTGTAGAGCAGGACGGTGCACAGACGATCGCTCATGCCGACACTCCGCTTCGCTCCGTGCCGTCCTGAGGCACCACCGCACCGAGCTTGATTCGCTCGCTCATGGCTGTTAGTTGCTCCCACCTGGTAGCTGCGTCGCCGATCGTACCGGTCGGTGTGCCGCACGTGACACGCCGCCCCGGGCCGTCTCAGCCGGCGGCTTCGGCGGCGCGCTGGCGGGCCTCCTGGCGGTCCAGCTCGCGGTCGATCCGGCGGGCCTCCCGCTCGGCCTGGCGCATCCACTGCACGACCAGCACCGCGAGCATCGTCACGCTGACGAACTCGCCGCCGGCCCACAGGATGCCGCCGGCGAGGACCTGGTCCTCCCAGGGGTCGGCCCAGCTCAGCCCGAGCGAGGGGTACCAGTCGCCGCCGAAGAGGGTGGTGCTCTGCATGATGGTCAGCCCGAGCACGGTGTGGAACGGCACGGAGAGCAGCATCAGCAGGGCCCGGCCCGGGTACGGCCAGCGTCCGGGCAGCGGGTCCAGGCCGAGCAGCGGCCAGAAGAACACGCAGCCGGTCATGATGAAGTGCGCGTGCACCAGCTCGTGCGCCCAGGCGTGTTCCAGGGTGTAGCGGTACAGGTCGGTGAAGTAGAGCGCGAACGGGTTGACCACGAAGATGGCGAACGCCACCAGCGGGAAGGTGTAGATCCGTGCGACCCGGCTGTGCACCACCGCGAGCAGCCGCCGCCGAGGCCCCGGCGGGAAGGTACGCAGGGCCAGCGTCACCGGTGCGCCCAGCGCCAGGAAGATCGGCGAGACCATGGAGAGCACCATGTGCTGCACCATGTGCACCGACAGCAGCGCGGTGTCGTACGCGTGCAGCCCGCTGACCGTGACCGAGGCGATGCCGCCGAGGCCGGGGCCGAGGAAGAAGACCGTCCGGGCGATCGGCCAGCGGTCGCCGCGTACCCGCAGCCGGTGCACCCCGTAGAGGTAGAGGCCGGCGGCGAGCACCAGGCCGACGGCGAGCCAGCTGTCCAGCCTGGCCTCGGTGAACACGGCGGTGATCGAGAACGGCGGCGGGGTGGCCTCGGCCGCCAGCAGCCCGGCGCCGGCCGCCAGCTCGGTAGCGGCCGACGTTGCCGCCGGCGTCGCGGCCGTGCTGGTGGCGCCGGCCGTGAGCTGCGGCGCGGCCGAGGTGGCCAGGAAGAATGGATCGACGTGCAGCACGCCAATCAGCCTAGGTCAGGCGAACCGGACGGTACCGATCGGGCCATGTGCACCCCGGGTTTGGGCCCCCGCTGATCGCCGGCCGTGGTCAACGGCAATAATGACCGCGTGACTGCGGCCCCAGCCATTGACAAGAGCCGGATCCACTCGCTGACCCGACCCAACATGGTCAGCGTCGGGACGATCGTCTGGCTCTCCAGCGAACTCATGTTCTTCGCGGCGCTGTTCGCGATGTACTTCTCCATCCGCGCCGCGGCGCCGGGTCTCTGGGCGGAGCACACCGAGGTTCTCAACATCCCGTACGCGACCACCTTCACGGTGATCCTGGTGTTGTCCTCGGTGACCTGCCAGATCGGTGTGTTCGCCGCCGAGCGGGGGGACGTGCACGCGCTGCGCCGCTGGTTCACGATCACCTTCGTGATGGGCCTGATCTTCGTCCTCGGCCAGGCCAACGAGTACCGCGAGCTGGTGCACGAGGGTATCAAGATCAACGCAGACGGTTACGGGTCGATGTTCTACCTGACCACCGGGTTCCACGGTCTGCACGTGATCGGCGGTCTGATCGCCTTCGTGATCTTCATGATCCGCACCACCATGGGCCGGTTCACCCCGGCGCAGGCCACATCGGCGATCGTCGTGTCGTACTACTGGCACTTCGTCGACGTCGTGTGGATCGGCCTCTACGCCATGATCTACTGGCTTCAGTGATCTTGGCGCTGCACGCCGCGCTGCTGCTCCACCCCTGAGACAAGGTCCAACCGGTTAAGGACACAGGTCATGACTTCTGACAACGACCGCCGACGCGGTCTGCGCGCGCGGCTGCGCGGGCGGCCCGGGGCGCGCAGCAGGGGCCGCCGTCGGCTGGGTGCCGCGGTCCGGCTGGTCGCCGCCCTGATGCTGGCCGGCGGCGCCTACGCCGTCTTCGCCCCGGGCGCGCAGGCGCAGGACAACCCGCCGATGAGCGCCGCCGCCGCAGAGGGCAAGGCGCTGTTCGACGTGAGCTGTGTGACCTGTCACGGTCGCAACGCGCAGGGGGTCGAGGGGCGCGGGCCGAGCCTCATCGGGGTGGGCGCGGCCTCGGTCGAGTTCCAGGTGAGTTCGGGCCGGATGCCGATGGCCCGGCAGGAGGCCCAGGCGGCGCGCAAGCCCGAGGTGTTCGACCGGGACCAGATCGACCAGTTGGCCGCGTACATCCAGGAGCTGGGTGGCGGCCCGATCGTGCCGGCCGGCGACAACCTGCACGAGGACGGAAACGTCGCGATCGGCGGCGAGCTGTACCGGATCAACTGCTCACAGTGCCACGCGTTCAGCGGCGGCGGCGGCGCCCTCTCCTCCGGCAAGTACGCGCCGAGCCTGGCGCCGGCCACCGACCGGCAGATCTACGCGGCGATGCTGAGCGGCCCGCAGAACATGCCGGTCTTCGGCGACAACCAGATCACGCCGGAGCAGAAGGCGGACATCATCGCCTACATCCAGCAGACCCTGAAGCAGGACGGCGACCCGGGCGGGTTCAACCTGGGCCGGTACGGCCCCTCCACCGAGGGTGTGGCGATCTTCCTGGTCGGCATCGTCGCGCTCGTCTTCGCCAGCCTGTGGATTGCGGGCAAGTCGTGACGGGGGGAAGCATGAGCACCCAGACGGCCCGACCGGGCGAGCAGCCGCTCGACGTGAACGACCCCGGGCTGAGCCGGTTCGACATCGTCCGGGAGGGCGCCCGGCGGGACGACATCGAGATCGTCCACTACGAGCCGCAGGTTGTCGCGGGCAGCAAGGCCGAGCGCCGGCTGGTCCGTACGGTGGCGGGGTTTTTCCTGCTCACCGGCCTGGCGGCGACCGCCTTCCTGGCGATCTACATCTGGTGGCCCTGGGAGTACGAGCCGGGCCGCGGCGGCGACAAGCTCTACACCCCGCTGCTCGGTGTGACCCTCGGCGTCGCGCTGCTGGGCATCGGCTTCGGCATCCTCACCTGGGGCAAGAAGCTGCTGCCCAAGGAGGTGTCGATCCAGGACCGGCACGAGGGCGTCTCGACCGAGGATCAGAAGATCACCGGTCAGACCATGCTCTACATGGCCGACGAGTTGGGCGTGAAGCGTCGGCCGCTGCTCGGCGTCTCGCTGCTGGCCGGTCTGGTGCCGGTCGGCGCGGTCGTCGCGGCGCCGCTGGTGGGCGGGCTGATCTCCCAGCCGCACAAGAACAACCAGATGTTCACCACCGGGTTCGCCCCGCAGGACGGCCGGAAGATCCGCCTGATCCGCGAGGACGGGCGGCCGATCCGGCCGTCGGACATCAGCTCCGGCGGCCAGATCACCGTCTTCCCCGGCATCGAGCACGGCGTGAGCAACCTGCACGCCGACTCGCCCACCCTGCTGATCCACCTGCGGGACGTCGACGCCGCGGAATCGCGCCGCAACAACGAGCGCGAGGGTCACGGCGACTACATGTGGGGCAACTACGCCGCCTACTCGAAGATCTGCACGCACGCCGGCTGCCCGGCGAGCCTGTACGAGCAGCAGACCAACCGCCTGCTCTGCCCGTGCCACCAGTCGCAGTTCCTGATCACCGACAACGCCAAGCCCGTCTTCGGTCCGGCCAGCCGCCGGCTGCCGCAGCTGCCGATCGAGGTCGACGCCGAGGGCTACTTCGTGGCGAAGTCCGACTACACCGAAACCGTCGGGCCCGACTTCTGGGAGCGGCCGTGAAGCGGCGAAAGTTTGACATGGCAGCGGCGCCGGGCAACACCGCCCGGGCGGTCGACGAGCGTTTCCAGGCGGCGACCCCGCTGCGTAAGCTGCTGAACAAGGTCTTCCCGGACCACTGGTCGTTCCTGCTCGGCGAGATCGCGCTCTTCTCGTTCATCGTCCTGCTGCTGACCGGCGTCTTCCTGACCTTCTTCTTCGAGCCGTCGATGACCGAGGTCATCTACAACGGCAGCTACGCCCCGCTGCGCGGCACGCCGATGTCGGCCGCGTACGCCTCCAGCCTGGACATCTCGTTCGACGTCCGGGGCGGCCTGATCATGCGGCAGATGCACCACTGGGCGGCCCTGCTGTTCATGGCCGCGATCGTGGTGCACATGCTCCGGATCTTCTTCACCGGCGCGTTCCGCAAGCCCCGCGAGACCAACTGGATCATCGGCTCGCTGCTGTTCTGGGTCGGCTTCCTGGCCGGCTTCACCGGCTACTCACTGCCGGACGACGGCCTCTCCGGCACCGGCCTGCGGATCGCCTCGGCGATCATGCTCTCCATCCCGGTGATCGGCTCCTGGGTGACCGCGGCGGTCTTCAACGGCGAGTTCCCCGGCACGATCATCATCAGCCGGTTCTTCATCGCCCACGTGCTGCTCATCCCGGGCCTGCTGGTCGCGCTGATCAGCGTCCACCTGGGGCTGGTCTTCAAGCAGAAGCACACCCAGTGGCCGGGCCCGGGCCGGACCAACAGCAACGTGGTCGGCGAGCGGATGTTCCCCCGGTACGCGATCAAGCAGGGCGGCTTCTTCATGGTCGTCTTCGGCGTGATCGCGCTGATGGGCGGTCTGTTCCAGATCAACCCGATCTGGCTCTTCGGCCCGTACGAGGCGTGGGTGGTCTCGGCCGCCAGCCAGCCCGACTGGTACGTCATGTTCCTCGACGGCTCGACCCGTCTCATGCCGGACTGGCAGATCGACATCCCGATCGGCGACGGGTACGTGATTCCGCCGCTGTTCTGGCCGACCGTGGTGCTACCCGGAATCCTGGTCGGGCTCTCCACGCTCTATCCGTTCCTGGAGGCCCGCCACCTCAAGGACCACCGGAGCCACAACCTGCTCCAGCGTCCCCGCGACGTGCCGTTCCGCACCGGCCTGGGCGCCATGGCCGTCACGTTCTACGTGATCCTGACCCTCTCCGGGGCGAACGACGTCATCGCCGACAAGTTCCACATCAGCCTGAACGCGATGACCTGGGCCGGCCGGATCGGTCTGCTGATCCTTCCGCCACTGGCCTACTACGTCACCTACCGGATCTGTCTGGGCCTGCAGCAGCACGACCGGGAGGTGCTCGCCCACGGCGTGGAGACCGGCATCATCCGGCGCCTGCCGGACGGCCGCTTCGTCGAGGTGCACCAGCCGCTGGCCGCGCCGGACGAGCACGGGCACGGCGAGCTGCCGTACGCCGGCTGGGTCGTGCCGAAGAAGATGAACCGGCTCGGGGCCCTCGGCCCGGCCATCCGGGGCTTCTTCTACCCGATCGAGAAGCCGGCCGAGGCGCCGGTCTCGCCGGGGCACCCGCCGGTCGAGCCGCGCGCGGAGCGGGAGGAGATCAGCAGCGGGGAGACCCGCCGCTGAGGTCCGCCACAGCGTGACGTGGCGCCCGCCGGAGTCGTCCGGCGGGCGCCACGCCCTTTCCGGCCTTCCGGACCCTCGTCGGGGCTTCCCGCCCGTCGTCGGATCGCAGGAATAACCCCGGCCAGCCGGGTATCCGTGCGGTCCAACGTCTCAACGGGGAGGAAGCATGTTGGGTTTCAAACGCCTCGGCCTGGTGGCCGCGCTGGTGCTGGTGGGTGTCGCACCCGCCATGGCGGCGCAGGCGGCGGCGCAGCCGTCGGAGCAGGACACGCAGTACCTGCAGGCGATGCACCAGGTCAATCTGTACGAGATCGCGGCCGGCGAGCTGGCCCAGAAGAAGGGCCAGAACCAGCAGGTCAAGGACCTGGCGCAGCAGTTCGTCACGGACCACACCGAACTCGACAACGAGGTGAAGAACCTGGCCAAACAGCTGAACGTGCACTTGCCGAACGAAGCCACCACCGACCAGCGGGCGGCTCTCGACCAGCTGAACAACGCCAGTGGTGAGGAGTTCGACCGGCTCTGGGTGACCCAGGGGCTGACCGGCCACCTCCAGGCCATCCAGGCGACCCAGACGGAGATCTCGCAGGGCTCCGAGACGCAGGTGGTCCAGCTGGCGCAGACCGCGCTGCCGATGCTTCAGGCGCACTATGACGCTCTGGTGCAGCTGGCCGAGGAGCTGGGCATCCCGGTGCCGCAGACCAGCGCGAGCGGCACTCCCGGCCCGGGTGGCACCATCCCCGCTCCGGGCGGCGGCACGCCGGCTCCGGGCGGCACCAGCACCGAGGAGGCCCCGGCTCCGGGTGGCACCGTCACCGAGAGCCCGGAACCGCAGCAGAGCTGACCTGGTCGGTACGAGGCGAGCCGGTCCACCCTCCGGGTTGGGCCGGTTCGCGTCCCGGGCTCGACGGGCCGGACCCGGCGACCGCCCACACCGGCACCCGACGCCTGTGCCCGACTGGGTAGCGCTACTCATGCGCCGGCTCGCCTTCGGCAGTCACAGTGGCGGCATGACCGAACCTTTGGTCGCGGCGCGCGGCACGCCCCGCAGCACCCGCGACAAAGTCACCGCCATCGTCACCGTGCCGGCGTGGTACGCGATCCTCTACCTTGCCTTCGTCGGCTGGGTCGCGTGGCAGTCCAGAACCGGCGTCGACGGATGGGAAGACCTGATCCTGTTCGCCGCCATCGCCTATGGGGCGCTCGCGTTCGTCCTGAGCAGCGCGATCGGCATCGGGATCATGGCGATCCGGGCGCGCAGCGCCAATTGGACGGCCGGCCCGGTCCTCTCCGGAACCGTCGCGGCGGCGGTCGGACTGGTCGGGTGCGCTCTGGTTCCCCTGACCATACGGCTGCTGGACGTCCTGCAGAGCACGTAGCCCAGGGCGGCAGCCGGCTAGTCCGCGCCGCCCAGGCCGATGGCGAAGGTCTCCTCCAGGTCGTGCCGGGAGTAGGCGCGGAAGGCGATGTGCGACTCGGTGTCGAGCACGCCCGGCACCTTCGAGATGCTGCCCGCGATGATCTGGGCGATCTCCTCGAACTCGCGGACCCGGACCATGGCGATCAGGTCGACGTGCCCGGCCACCGAGTAGACCTCGCTGACCCCGGGCAGGTTGGCCAGGGTCTCGGCCACCTCGGGAATCGAGTCGGTGGCGCAGTCGATCAGGACGATCGCGGTGATCACGGTGGGCTCCTCCGTTCGTCGGCGTCACTGCCCATGCTAGGGCCCGCCCTGAGGCCCGACGCGAGCACTCAGCCCGCCGGGACGGTGAGGTCGGCACCGGCGCGGATCACGTCGTGCAGGCGTTCGTCGGCGGCGACCGTGGCGCCGGGCCAGATCACGCTGCGGGTGACCTGCCCGCGTACCGTGGCGCCCGCGCCGACCACCGAGTGGTGGCAGCGGCCGGTGACGGTGGCGTCCGGGTCGACCAGGCAGCCGCCGCCGGCGGCGTGCAGGTTGGCGGCCAGGTAGTCGGCGGGGGTGCCGGTGTCGTAGAAGGTGCCCCGGTAGGGGATCACGGTCAGCCGGCCGGCGGCCTCGGCCGGCCGCCACACCGTGCGTACCAGGTCGCCGAAGACCGCGGGCAGGTCGCGGACCAGCCGCCAGGGCAGCAGAGAGAAGCCAGTGAAGACGTGCCCGTCGAAGGTGCCCGGTGCCCGCGGGTCGGGCGCGGGCTGGCCGAGCAGGCGCACCGAGTCGCCGTCCCAGCCTGCCAGCAGGGCGGCGATGTCCGGCCCGGGCGGCGTCGCCGGGTCGGCGAGGTACGCGTCGGCGTTGCCGACCAGCACCCCCCGCCCGGAGATCCAGTCCCGCAGCTTTCCCACCCCGCCCGCGGTGCCGAGCGGGCTGTCCGGTTCCACCGAGAGCTGGGCTCGCGCGCCGACCCGGTCGACGACCTGGTCGCCGAGGTAGCTGGCGTTGACGGCGACCGCCCCGGGCCCGGTCAGGCCGAGACCGGCGAGCCGGGCCAGCGCCCGGTCGAGCAGCGGCACGTTGCCCACCGGGCAGAGCGCCTTGGGCAGCCGCTCGGTCAGCGGGCGCAGCCGGGTGCCCTCGCCGGCGGCGAGCACCACCGCGCAGATCCCGCCGCCACCCGCCGCCGGCGTACGGCCGGCCGCCGCCGCAACGTCCGGGCCGGTCGGGGCGGGCCGCCTGGCCGCGTCGGTGGCGGTCACGGCGTGCCGCCGGCAGCGATGGCGTCGGCGGGGCTCACGGCGTGGTGTCGGGCAGCGGCGGCGGGAACTGCCCGGCCAGCGGACCGATGTCGTAGTAGGCGAGCAGGCGCGCGGTGGGCCAGGTCAGCCTCGGCAGGTCGTCCAGCGGGTGCCAGGCGGCCTCGAAGACCTCCGCCCCGTCGACGGTCAGCTTCGTGCTCGACGCCGGCACCTCGACGGTGAAGACCATGTCCACCCAGCCCTTGGCGTGCACGATCGCGTTGGGCACCGCCGGGGTGAGCCGGGTGGGCGCAAGCCGGATGCCCGACTCCTCGTGCAACTCCCGGGCCGCGCCCACCGCCGGGTTCTCGCCGCGTTGCAGCAGCCCGGCCGGGAGCGACCAACCCCGGCCCGGGGGCTGCCGCAGCAACAGCAGCCGGCCCGCGCCCTCGGCCTCGCTGTCCCGGACCAGGGTGACCGCGCCGACGATGTACTTCGGCACGGCCAGTCGCACCAGCCGGCGCCGGACCGGTAGCGGCAGCCGGTAGAAGACCTGGTACGCGACGGCGCGGCCGGTGCGGCGCGAGCGGGGGATCATGAGTCCAGGCTAGTGGCCGGGCGGCCGGCTCGCGTCTCGGGACCGTGGCCGGGGCGGCCGTCGTCGAGCTGCCGCGCCGGCACCCGGGTCACTGCCGGTGGTCGACCAGGTCGATGAGCTGGCGTACCACGGCGTCCGGTTCGATCACCCGGTCGAAGACCGCGACCAGCAGGGTCTCCAGGTCGGGGTAGCCGAGTTCCTCCGAGAGCCGCAGTAGCGGCAGGTCGCTGGCCAGGCCCCGGTTGTGCTGGCGCAGGGCCAGCCCGATGGTGGCCCGGCCGAGCCGGACCTTGTCGCTGATCGAGATGCCGGGCTCGCTGTGGTCGGCGAACCACCGGTTGATCTGCATCTGCGCGTGCGGCGACTTGACGAAGCCCAGCCACTCGCGACGCGGACCGCGCGGGGCGACCTCGGCGTCGAGGCTGCTCTCCTCGTCGGTCTCGGTGAAGATCTCGACCACGTCGCCCTCCTCCAGTTCGGAGGAGAGCGGTGCCAGCCGGCCGTTGATCCGCGCGGCGAGACATCGATCGCCCCGGTCGGTGCCCAGCTCGTAGGCCAGGTCGACCGGCGTGCCACCGGCCGGCAGCACGATCTGCCGTCCCTCGGCGACCACCTGGATCTGCGTCTCGGCCAGGTCGGAGCGGAGCGACTGGAGGAACTGCGCCGGGTCGGCCGCGTCCTGTTCCCAGTCGAGCACCCGGCGCAGCCAGTCGAGCTGCTCGGCGCGGGCCCCGTCCGAGCGCGGGAAGCGGAAGTCGGCGGCCACGCCGTACTCGGCCGAGCGGTGCATCTCCTCGGTGCGGATCAGCACCTCCACGGTGCGGTTCTTCGGGCCGCAGACGCTGGTGTGCAGGGACCGGTAGAGGTTGTTCTTGGGCGAGGCGATGAAGTCCTTGAACCGGCCGGGGACCGGCCGCCACAGCCCGTGGATCGCACCGAGCGCCGCGTAGCAGTCGGTGGCCGGGCCGTCCACCACGATGGTGATGCGGGGCAGGTCGTACGGCACGGTGTGGCCGCCGGCGACGGTGTCCTTCCAGATCGAGTAGAGGTGCCGGGAACGCGGCGCCACCTCGGCGTCGACCCGGCCGCGGCGCAGCGCCACCCGGGCCTGGGCGACCACGTCGGCGAGGTAGCCGTCCCACCCCGGGCGGTCGTGCACGTGCCGGGCGATCCGGGCGTGCTCGTCCGGCTCCAGGTGCAGCAGCACCACGTCGTCCAGCTCACGCTTGAGGGTCTGGATGCCCAGCCGGTCGCAGAGAGGCACCAGCACCTCCTGCGTCTTGCGGGCGATTCGCTCCCGGGAGGCCGCCGAGCGCACGCCCAGGGTGCGCATGTTGTGCAGCCGGTCGGCGAGCTTGATGATCAGAACCCGGACGTCCTTGCCGGCCGCGATGATCATCTTGCGGATGGTCTCCGCCTCGGCGGCCTGGCCGTAGAACGCCTTGTCGAACTTGGTCACCCCGTCGACCAGGTGGGACACCTCGTGGCCGAAGTCCTCGGCCAGGGCCTGCAACGTGTAGCGGGTGTCCTCCACCGTGTCGTGCAGCAGGGCCGCCACCAGGGTGGTGGTGTCCATGCCCAGGTCGGCGCAGATCTCGGCGACCGCGAGCGGGTGCGTGATGTACGGCTCGCCACTCTTGCGGAACTGGCCGCGGTGCATGTTCTCCGCGATGGTGTACGCCCGGCGCAGCACCGCGGGATCGGCGCCGGTGTGGATGCCCCGGTGAGTGCGGACCAGTTGGCCGACCGGTTCGGTCTCGGCGGTGGGCCAGGTCAGCAGCGATCGGAGTCGGCGGGTCAGCGGCAGCTCGCCCGGCTGTGTCGGGAGCGCGCCCCCCAGGGCGCCGCCGCGTCCGGCGTCGACGTCCACCTGGGACACCCCCTCACCCCCGCCCCCTCACCGCCGGAACTCCGGCAAGCGGGAGCAGACCCTCGAATCGGGCAGGACTGCACTTCCTTAACAGAGTAAGTGAGTCGACGTAGTCCGATCGGACACTTGCTCATGAGCGTTCGGACCAGAGTTGGTGAGATGCGGCACTTTCGGCCTTGTTGAGAAGGTCGCGGAACCGGGCCGCGCCGGCCACCGGCGAGGCCCATCCGCCGGACATCTCCACCAGCCGCGTCTCCGGTCGCTCCAACCAGGACAGGATCCGCTCCGACTCCTCGGGGCTGGCGGCCGGCACCGGACCGTGGCCGGCCGGCACCGTCTCGGCGGTGGCCCGGATGGTGGCCAGCGTCGGTCGAGGATGGACTCCCGCCGGAGAGACACCGGCCCCGGCCAGCCGGCCGTGCCGCACCAGCGCCAGCTCCCAGCCGCCGCCGGGGGCCGGTCGGGCGGCGGCCAACTCGGCGATCGTGCTCAGCGCGGCGAGGCGCTGCATGCGTACGGTCGCCCGCAGCAGGGCGGCCAGCCGGGACCGCAGCACGGCGGCCTCCTCGTACCGCTGGCCGGCCGAGAGCGCCTCGATCCGGGCGAGCAGGGCGTCCACCACCGCCTGCGGGTCGCCGGTGGTGGCGGTGGCGAAGGGCGTCACCGCGCGGGCGTCGTACTCCTCGGGGGTGATCCGGTGCTCGCAGGGCGCCGGGCAGCGACCCAGCTCGGCCAGGGCGCAGGCCGGCGTGACGGTGCGGAGCGACAGCCGGTGGGTGCACTGGCGCAGCGGCACCGCGTCGTGGAAACCGGCGGCGGCCAGCTCCGCGGCCCGCCGGGAGGTGAACGGGCCGAGGTAGGCGCGGTCACCGGGAGCGATCTCCCGGACCACCGACAACCGGGGGTACGGTCCGTCGGTCAGCTTCAGCCAGAGCACCCGCTCGGGAAACTTCGACCGCCGGTTGTACGGCGGCGCGTGCGCCCCGATCAGCCGTAGCTCGCGAACCTCCGCCTCCAGCGAGTGGGCGCACTCGACCGCCTCGACCCGCTCGGCGGCGGCCAGCATCTCCGAGATCCGGGCACGCTTCTCGGCGGCCGTGAAGTAGCTGCGTACCCGGGTGGCGATGTCCCGCGAGGTGCCGACGTACAACGGGCGGTCGTCGGCGGCGCGGAAGATGTAGACCCCGGGCGAGCGCGGCAGGCCGTCGGCCAGGTGCCGCTTGCGCCGCTGGGTCGGGGTGACCGCCCGGGAGAACTCGATCGCGTCGCCGATGCTGTCGACCCGGTGCCCGCCGAGCCGGCCGATCAGCCCGTGCAGCACGTCGACGGTGGCCCGGGCGTCGTCCAGCGCCCGGTGGGTCGGCTGGGTGGCGGCCCGGAAATAGGCGGCCAGGGTGCCGAGCTTCCGGTTGGGCACCTCGTCGCGCAGCAGCACCCGCCGGGCCAGCGCGGCGGTGTCCAGCACCTTCGGGTTCGGCCAGCGGTAGCCGTGCTTCGCGCAGGCCGCCTTCAGGAAACCGACGTCGTACGGGGCGTTGTGGGCGACCAGCACGGCCTCCGAGACGAACTCCAGGAAGCTCGGCAGCACCTGCTCGATCGGCGGCGCCGGCAGCAGCATCGCCTGGGTGATGCCGGTCAGCACGGTGATGAAGGGCGGGATCGGCTCCCCGGGATTGACCAGGGTGGCGAGCACCCCCAGCTCCTCGCCGCCGCGTACCTTGACCGCGCCGATCTCGGTGATGCCGCCACCGTCGGGAGCGCCGCCGGTCGTCTCCAGGTCGACCACCACGAACGTCGTCGCGTACAGCGGCAGGGCCGGGTCGATGCCGTCGGTGGCCGGGTCGAGCCCGGCCAGGGCCGGTTGGAGGTACTCCTGCTGTGCCATCGGCGGCACGCTAGCGCTCCGGTCCGACACTCGTGCCCCACCGGCCCCACGCGTCACCACCGGTCTAGGATGAGAGATCGGCTCACTCACCGGGCGGTGGGCCCGGTCGCGGTGGGAGACTTGCCACATGCCCCTCACCGAGCCGCACGACGACAGCCTCCCGCAGGAGGAGCAGGTCGTCGCCGTGCCGGTGGCCGGTGAGGACGACACCATCGGTGACCTCGCGGCACCCGGGGAGCCGCCGGAGCCGGAGCCGAGTCTGCCCGAGGCGGTGCGGCAACGGATCGTCTCGCTCACCGCCGCGGTGCTGCCCGGCCTGCCCGCCGACGAGGTGCCCGTGCCGCTGCGCCGGGTCGCCAAGTTCGCCCCCAACCGGCGGGCCCGTCTCGGCGCGCCGGCGATCGCCGCCCAACTCGCCGCCGACCCGCTGTTCCGGCAGCGGGTCACCGCCCAGGTCCTGGCCGACGCCGGTGACCTGGGCACCGCCGTGGTCGAGGGGACGGCCCCCGCCGCCGCCGACCCGGTCGAGGTGGCCGCCCTGGCCTACCTGGCCCGGCCGCGCGGCTGGCGAGAGTTGATCGAGGCCAGCGGCGCGGCGGTGCGCGCCGAAGCGGACACCGCGGTGGTGGCCGAGTTGGTCCGCCAGGCCGAACAGCGGGCCGGCCGCGCCGAACACGACCGGGCGGTGGCCCGGGTCGAGGCCGACAAGCTCCGCGACGAACTCGCCCGGACCCGTGAGGAGCTGGGCCAACTGCGCGAGGAGGCGCGGCAGCTGAGCCGTACCCTGCGGGAGATCCAGGCCCGCGAGCGCAGGGCGAGCGAACTGCTCGCCACCGAGCGGGGCCGGGCCGCGCGGGCCGCCGCGGACGCGGACGCCGAGCTGCGCCGGGCCCGGGCCCGGCTGGCCGAGGCCGAGGCGGCGGCCGGCGTGGCCCGGGCCAGCGCCAAGGAGGCCCGGTCGGTCGACGACGCGCGGCTGTGGCTGCTCCTGGAGACCATCGGCCAGGCCGCCCTCGGGCTCCGTCGTGAGCTGGCCCTGGACCCGGTCGACCGGCTGCCCGCAGATTTCGTCGCGGACGCCTTCGCCGACTCCTCGGCGGCCACCCCGGCCGGCACCGCGGCCCGGGCCCGGGACACCGACGACCCGGCCCGGCTGGACCAGCTGCTCGCCCTGCCCCGGGCCCACCTGGTGGTCGACGGCTACAACGTCACCAAGCGCGGCTTCGGCGAGATGTCGCTGGAGCAGCAGCGCAAGCGGCTGATCACCGGCCTCGGCGGGATCGCCGCGCAGACCGGGGACGAGGTCACCGTGGTCTTCGACGGGGCTGAGCGGATGCACGGCCTGCCGCCCACCCCCCGGGGGGTGCGGGTGCTCTTCTCCCGCAAGGGCGAGACCGCGGACGAGCTGATCCGCCGCCTGGTCCGCGCCGAGCCGCCGGGCCGCCCGGTGGTGGTGGTCTCCTCCGACCGCGAGGTCGCCGACGGGGTACGCCGGCACGGCGCCTACCCGTTGGGGGCGGACTCGCTGCTACGTCGGCTGTCCCGCTCCTGATCGATCCGCCTCTGATCGACTCGCGCGGGAGGCGGGCGCGGCGGGCAATAGGATGAGCGCCCATGGCGACAGGAGCGGCGATATGAGGCGCATGGCGGACGAGGGGCCCGATCCCGGTCGCTGCGGCGGCGCTTCGCCGGAGCAGGACGGGGCGGCGCGGTGAGCCCGCGCGGCTGGGCCGTGCTCACCCTGGCCGGTCTCGGTGTCGCCCTGGTCGTCGCCGCCCTGGTGCTGATCCCGTGGAGTCGCCCGCCGGCGCCCCGGGCCGACCAGCTCGCCGCGCTGCGTGACCTGCCCGCCGACCAGGTGGAGCGGGCCCGGCAGTTCCGTTCCGCGCTGCGCCCCGGCGGCTGGGCGGCACTGGGCGTCGGGCTGCTGGTGGCGCTGGCGCTCGGGTTGACCCCGCTGGGCGGCCGCCTGGTCGAGCTGGCCGGGCGCCCCTTCGGCGACCACTGGATCGCGCAGGCGGTCCTCGGCGGGCTGGCCGTGGTGCTGGTCGCCGACCTGGTCACGCTGCCCCTCTCCGCCTGGCGGCACGCCGTGCTCACCCGGTACGGGCTGGCCACCAACGGCTGGGGCGGCTGGGCGGTGGACCTGCTCAAGTCGTACGCGGTCAGCGCGGTCATCGGCGCGGTGGCGCTGCTCGGCTTCTACGCGATCGTCCGGCTGGCGCCGCGCTGGTGGTGGGCGTTCGGCGCGGCCGGGGCGGCGACCCTGGTGGTGCTGCTCTCCTTCGTGCTGCCGGTGCTGGTCGAGCCGGTGTTCAACCGGTTCAGCCCGATGCCGCCAGGGCCGCTGCGGACCCAGCTGATGGAGCTGGCCGAACGGGACGGCGTACCGGTGCGCGACGTGCTGGTCGCCGACGCCTCCCGGCGCACCCGGGCGGTGAACGGCTACGTCTCGGGCCTCGGCCCGACCCGGCGGGTGGTGGTGTACGACACCCTGCTGCGCGAGGCGACACCGGCCGAGGTGACCGCCGTGGTGGCCCACGAACTCGGCCACGCCAGGGACCGGGACGTGCCGATCGGCACGCTCACCGGCGCGCTCGGCGCCGCGGCCGCCGTGGTGGCGCTCTACCTGATCGGCTCCTGGCCGCCGCTGCTGCGGCTGGCCGGCGTCGACTCGGTCGCCCAACCCCGCGCGTTCCCGCTGCTGCTCGCCCTGGTCACGGTGGCCGGGCTGGTCTTCGCGCCGGTGCAGGCGTTGATGTCGCGGCGGGTCGAGGCGCGCGCCGACGCGCACGCGCTGGCGCTGACCGGTGACCCGGCCGCCTTCGAGGCGATGCAGCGTCGGCTCTCCGCGGTCAACCTCTCCGACCCCGACCCGCCCCGCTGGGAGTACCTCTACTCCGCCTCCCATCCGTCCACCGTGGAGCGGATCGCCGCCGCCCGCGCGTACGCCCGAAAGGCCAGTTCATGAGCGAGCGCCGCGAGCGGATCGTCAGGTGCGGTGCGGTGCTGCCTCAGGACGGCGCGGAGCCAGGCGGAGCGCCGGCATGAGCCGCACGTTGCTGGTCACGAACGACTTCCCGCCCCGGCCGGGCGGCATCCAGTCGTTCGTGCACAACCTCGCGGTACGTCAGCCGGCCGGCTCGGTGGTGGTCTACGCGTCGAGCTGGTCCGGTGCCGACAAGTTCGACGCCGACCAGCCGTTCGAGGTGGTGCGGGAGCGGACCAGGATGCTGCTGCCCACCCCGCTGGTGGCCCGCCGCGCCGCCCGGCTGGCCCGGGCGTACGACTGCGACACGGTCTGGTTCGGCGCGGCGGCCCCGCTCGGCCTGCTCGCCGCGGGCCTGCGCCGGCGGGCCGGGGTGCGCCGGGTGGTCGCCCTCACCCACGGGCACGAGGTGGGCTGGGCGGCGCTGCCGGTGGCCCGGGGCGCGCTGCGGCGCATCGGCCGGGGCGCGGACGTGGTCACCTACCTGGGGGAGTACACCCGCATCCGGCTGGCGCGGGCCCTGGACGGGTTGACCGAGCTGCGTCGGCTCGCCCCCGGCGTGGACACCGACGTCTACCACCCGACCGTCGACGGCAGCGCGGTGCGGCACCGGCTGGGGCTGGCCGACCGGCCGGTGGTGGTCTGCGTCTCCCGTCTGGTGCCCCGCAAGGGACAGGACATGCTGATCCGGGCCATGCCGCTGATCCGCCGCCGGGTGCCGGACGCCGCGCTGCTGGTGGTCGGTGGCGGGCCGTACCGGGCCACGCTGGCCCGGCTGGCCCGCCAGGCCGGCGTCGAGCGGGACGTGGTCTTCACCGGCTCGGTGCCGGCGGCCGAGCTGCCCGCCCACTATGCGGCCGGCGACGTCTACGCGATGCCCTGCCGCACCCGCAACCGGGGACTGGACGTCGAAGGGCTCGGCATCGTCTACCTGGAGGCGTCGGCGACCGGCCTGCCGGTGGTGGCCGGCGACTCCGGCGGCGCCCCCGACGCGGTGCGCGAGGGCGAGACCGGGTACGTGGTGGACGGGACCGACCTGCTCCAGCTCACCGACCGGGTGGCGACCCTGCTCGCCGACCGGGACCTGGCCCGGCAACTTGGCTCGGCCGGCCGCGCCTGGGTGGAGCGGGAGTGGCGCTGGGAGACCCAGGCCCACCGCCTGGCCACCCTGCTCGCCGGCTGACCCCCCGCCGGCCGCCGGCCCCGACGTTAATAGGGGGCCCCTGCTATACACCAGGCGTTAACAGGGGGCCCTTCCTTACACGGTCAGCGGATGCGGGCGAGGATGTGGTCGGGGGAGGCGGGGCGGCCGAAGTGCCAGCCCTGGCCGGCGTCGCAGCCGATCGCCCGCAGCCGTTCGGCCTGCCCGTCGGTCTCCACCCCCTCGGCGGTCACCGTCAGGTCCAGGGCGTGCGCGAGCGAGACCAGCGAGGCGAGGATCCGCTCGTCGGCGCGGGCCTCCGGGGCGCGTAGCCCGCGGACGAACTCCCCGGCCACCTTCAGCTCGGTCACCGGCAGGTCCCGCAGGTAGGCCAGGTTGCTGTAGCCGGTGCCGAAGTCATCGATGGCGATGCGTACGCCCAGGTCGGCCAGGGCCCGCAGGGCGCGTACCGGCTCCTCGGCGGTGGTCATCATGGTGCTCTCGGTGATCTCCAGCTGGAGCCGGTTCGGTGGCAGGCCGGTACGCCGCAGCAGGGCGCGTATCTCCTGCACCAGGCCGGGCCGGCGGACCTGGCGTACCGCCAGGTTGACGCTGACGTACGGCGGCTCGCCCGTGGCGGCCGTCCAGCCGACCGCCTCGCGGCACGCCTCGGCCAGCACCCAGCCACCGAGGGGCACGATCAGCCCGGTCTCCTCGGCCAGCCCGATGAAGCTGTCCGGCCGCAGCACACCCAGCTGCGGATGGCGCCAGCGCACCAGCGCCTCGACGCCGAGCAGCGAGCCGTCGTGCAGCGACGTCAACGGCTGGTAGTCGAGGTAGAACTCGCCGCGTTCCAGGCCCACCGGGATCGCCGCGCTGAGCGCCTGGCGGGCCTGTTCCCGGCCGTCGCGCTCGGCGTCGTACAACGCCCACCGGGCGCCCCCGGCGGTCTTGGCCCAGTGCAGCGTGCTGCCCGCGGCCCGCATCAGGTCGTCCGGTGAGGTGCCGGCGACCCGCCGCTCGACGATGCCGACGCTGGCGGTGACCGTCACGTCGTGCCCTTCGACCACCACCGGCTCGGAGAGGGCGGCCAGCGCGGCCTCGGCGACGGCCACCACGTCCCCGGTGCCGGTGGAACGCTCGACGAGGATGACGAACGCGTCCCCGCCCAGCCGGGCCACCAGATGGGGCTCGACGGCCCGGCGCAGCCGCCCCGCCGCCGCGACCAGCGCCCGATCGCCGATCTGGTGGCCGTAGGAGTCGTTGACCCGCTTGAACCGGTCCACGTCGAGGAAGCACAGGCCGACCCGACGGCCACCGCTGGTGGGCCCGTTCACCGCCGCGGCGAGGCGCTCGGCGAAGAGGGTGCGGTTGGGCAGGTCGGTGAGCGGATCGTGGGTGGCCTGGTGGCGGAACCGGGCCTCGCTGGCCCGCAGCGCCTGCTCCGCATCGGCGCGGGCGGTCAGCGCGGCCCGGCGGATCGACTCCTGCTCGTCCAACGTGCGGTCGCGCAGCGCCCGGGCGTATCCGGTGGCGACCGTGGCCAGCAGCCGGGCCATCCGGTCGGAGATGTCGTCGGCGACCAGGTCGAGGTCACGGATCAGCCGGAGCTGGATCACCTCCACGGTGCGGCCGAGCGCCTCGGCGGAGGCGATGTGCGCGGCGACCAGCTCGTCCGCGACCCGGTGCCCCACCCGCAGATCGAGCGGCTCGGATCGCAGCGCCTCGGCCAGCAGGTCGGTGAGCCGCTGCAACAGCGTCTCCAGCTGGGCGTGGGTCATCGGCAGGTAGCTGGTGCCGGTGAGCGCCTTGGCCCAGGCGCGGGCGAAGGCCCCGGCGTGGGACCCGCCCTCCGGGGGCTCACCCACCGAGCCGCCCGACCCCGCCCAGGAAGACTGCCCGCTCGGCGTCCTCGGCGCTCTCCGGAGTCTCCGGGCGCCACTGTGGCGCCCACACCACTCCGGGCTCGACCAGCTCGAAGCCGTCGAAGAACGAGGTCAGCTCGGCCCGGGTGCGCACCCAGAGGGGATTGTCGGTGCGCCGGTAGACCTCCTCGGCCTCGGCCCGCTGGGAATCGTTGCGGCCGTCGTCGCTGGCTTGGGAGAGGACCAGGTAGCTGCCGGGAGCGAGCGCCGCGCGCAGGGTGCCCAGCACCTCGGCCGGGTGGTCGTCGTCGGCGACGAAGTGCAGCACCGCCACGATCAGGACGGCGATCGGCTGGGAGAAGTCGAGCAGCTCACGGACGTCCGGATGGGCGAGGATCCGCTCGGGGCGGCGCAGGTCCTCCTGGACGACCCGCGCGCCGTCGTTGCCGGCCAGGATCTCCCGGCTGTGCGCCACGGCGACCGGGTCGACGTCGACGTAGACCACCCGGGAGTCGGGGGCGTGCCGCTGGGCGATCTCGTGGACGTTGCCGACGGTGGGGATGCCCGAGCCGATGTCCAGGAACTGCCGGACGCCGGCCGCGGTGAGGAACTGCACCGCCCGGCGCAGGAACGCGCGGTTTGCCTGGGCCATCAGTGGCGCCTCCGGCACCGCCGCCACCATCGCCCGGGCCGCCGCCCGGTCGGCCGCGAAGTTGTGCGAGCCACCGAGGTAGTAGTCGTACATGCGGGCGACGCTGGGACGTTCGACGTCGATCGTTTCGGGTGCCCAGTCCGGCCGCTGCAATGCCCTCAACCCCTTTGCGCGCCATCTGGGGCGTTACCGCCCCGGCGGGTATTCTGCCCCGCCTTCACCGCAGAGACCATAGCGCGGTGCTGCGGAGGGTGATCGATGCGAGGGGGTCCGTGCCCGCCGGGCGGCAGACACGGATCTCCGTCGGAGCTGTGTCTGCCGGGCTCAGAACTTCGGGGCGTCCGGAGCCTCGAGCAGGCCGAGCCGCAGTGCGGTCATCAGCGCCTGGGCCCGGTTGGCCGCGCCGAGCTTCTCGTAGAGCTTGGAGATGTGGGTCTTGGCGGTCGACTCGCTGACGAAGAGCTGCTTGGCGATGCCGGCGACGCTCATCCCGTCGGCGAGCAGCCGCAGCACCTGACCCTCGCGGGGCGACAACTGCGGTCCGGACGGCGCGAGCCGGCGCTTCATCGCCTCGGCCAGGTCGGCGGCGGTGAAGGCGCTGGGGGAGGAGGCCGCGTGCCGGGCGGCGGCGACGACCTCGTCGGCCGGCGCGGTCTTCGGCACGAACGCGCTCGCCCCGGCCTCCAGCGCGCCGAAGAGCTGGTCGTCGCCCGCGTACATGGTGAGCACCACGATGCCCATCGAGGAGCTGGACTTGCGCAGGGCGCGGGTGGCCTCCAGGCCGCTGCCGTCGGGCAGCCGCAGATCCATGATCACCACGTCCGGTTGCAACGCACCGGCCTGCCGAACGCCCTCGGCCGCGGTGGCCGCCTCACCGACGACCTCGAACT
Source organism: Micromonospora sp. CA-263727 (assembly GCF_050942455.1). Classification (NCBI taxonomy): domain Bacteria; kingdom Bacillati; phylum Actinomycetota; class Actinomycetes; order Micromonosporales; family Micromonosporaceae; genus Micromonospora; species Micromonospora sp. CA-263727. Next base: position 5,382,940 of record NZ_CP192031.1, on the reverse strand, counting down.
GCCGGTCGCGCTCGAAGGCGTGCCGCAGGCCCTTGCGGATCAAGTCGTGGTCGTCGACAAGGAGGACCTTGGTACGTGTGGCCGGTGTCGGACTTGTGGTCATCCTCGGGTTACTCCCCTTCTGCAACTGCGGCGGCGCTACCGCGAACGTTATCGCGCCGGGGCGGCGAGCCGACCACCACCGCCACGGTGGTCCCGCTCGGTTGCCGCGGCCTGATCTCCAACCGGCCCCGGATACGTTCCGCTCTCTCGGCCATGATCGCAAGACCATAGTGCCCGTCGGTGCGCTGGTCACCTATGCCGTGACCGTCATCCGACACTTCGATCTGAGCATAGGGGGGATCAACCTCACAGGTGACCCAGAGATTGGATGCACCGGCGTGTTTGCGGGCGTTGGTCACCGCCTCCTGGGCGATGCGCAACAGCTCGGCCTCGGTGGCGGCGGGCAGCCGGGCGGGGGACTCGTCCAGCGACAGGTGCACCCGCAGCCCGCCGGAGGCGCCGACGGTGCGGGCGTACTCGGCGATCGCGGCGGTCAGCCCACCGTGCCGGTCCACCTCGCTGCGCAGCTCGAACAGGCTCAGCCGCAGCTCGGTGATCACCCGGGTGACCTCGTGGCGCAGGACGCGCAGCGACTCGGCCGTCTCCTCCGCGTCGTCGTGCACGGTGGCCAGGGCGTTGTCGATGCCGTAGCCGACCATCACCAGCTCCTGGGCCACCCCGTCGTGGATCTCCCGGGCCAGCCGCTGCCGCTCCTCGTTGGTGGCCAGCGACCGCACCTCGTCGAAGAGCAGCGCCGCCTCCAGGCGCAGCGCCGCCGGGCCGGTCATCCCGGTCACCTGCGCCGTGACCGGCGGCGGGTACGCCTGCGCGGCATCCGCCTCCAGCACCACCAGGCCGACCGTGCGGACCCCGGCGACCAGCGGCACGATCAGCGCCGAGACGTCCCCGCCCGGGTGTGAACGGGACTGCGAGCGGGCCGCGGTGTGCGGCTGCTGACTGGCCCAGGCGTCGGCGATGGCCGAGTCCGCGTCGAGGGTGGTCTCCCAGTCGACCCGGTCCGCCCCGAGTTGGGCGAGCACCACCAACCGCCCGCCGCCGCTGGCCGAGAGCACCGCGCCCCGGTCGGTGCGGGCCACCGTGCGCAACTCCTCCAGCAGGTGCTCGGAGATGCCGCCCGGGTCCAGCGTCGCCCCGGGCAGCTGCCGGGCCACCGTACGCAGCTGGGTCAGCAGCCGGGTCGCCTCCGCGTACGGCTGGGGCTTGCCCTCGTGGCGGACCTGCATCACCCGGTGCAGGGTGCCCGCGGCGTAGAGGCCCAGCGTGGCCAGGATCAGCCACTGCGCGCACACCGCCAGGTAACCGGGCTGGCTCAGCTGGCGCACCCCGCCGACCTCGGTGAGCGCGCCGGCGACCAGCAGGGTGCCGGCGACGACGGCGATCAGCGCGGCGCCCTCGCGGAAGCGCCGCCGCAGCGCGGTGACCGTCACCGGCACCGCGAGGTAGGGCAGCACCGCGGAGGCGCCGAGCCCGCCGATGTGACCGCCGACGGTGGCGACCGCGGCGACCTGGCTGGCCGCCAGACCGAGCACCACCACCTCCGCCACCCGGCTGAGCGGACCGATCAGCCAGTGCTGGGGCGCCAGACACGCCGGCATCCCGGCGATCGCGAGCAGCAGGATCCACCACAGCTGGGCCACGTCGCGGGTGGCGAAGAGGGTCAGTACGGCGATCAGCGCCAGCACCACCACGCGCGCTGCCGCAGCGAGCGGGTGGGGCCGGGCCAGGGTGGATGTTGAGGCGGGCACGTGACGGATCGTAGTCAGCCGCGGTAGATGTCGGCGATCTCCGCCGCATACGTCTTGTGTACGACCTGACGCTTGACTTTCAGCGACGGGGTCAACTCACCGGTGGCCTCGGTGAAGTCCCGGGGCAGGATCCGGAACACCTTGATCGCCTCGGCCCGGGAGACCGACCGGTTGGCCGCGTCCACGGCGGACTGGATCTCCGCCCGCATCCCCTCGTGCGCACGCAGCGTCTCGACGTCGGTGCCGGCGGGCAGGCCGGCCGACTCCAGCCAGGCCGGCAGGGCCTCCTCGTCGAGGGTGACCAGCGCGGCGATGAACGGCTGCCGGTCGCCCACCACGACGCACTGGCTGATCAGCCGGTGCGCCCGGACCTGGTCCTCCAGCACGGCCGGGGCGACGTTCTTGCCGCCGGCCGTCACGATGATCTCCTTCTTCCGGCCGGTGATGGTCAGGTAGCCGTCGCCGTCCAGCGAGCCGAGGTCACCGGTGTGGAACCAGCCGTCCGCGGTGATCGCCTCGGCGGTCGCCGCCTCGTTGTGCCAGTACCCCTGGAAGATGAGGTCACCGGAGATGAGGATCTCGCCGTCGTCGGCGATCCGGATGGTCACGCCGGGCAGCGGCCGGCCGACCGTGCCGATCCGGGTGAACTCCGGCAGGTTCGCCGACGCGGCGGGGGAGGTCTCGGTCAGCCCGTACCCCTCGCAGACGGTCACCCCGACGCCCCGGAAGAAGTGCCCCAGCCGGGCGCCGAGCGGCGCGCCGCCGGAGATGGCGTCGCGGCAACGCCCGCCGAGCGCGGCCCGCAGCTTGCCGTAGACCAGCCGGTCGAAGAGCGCGTGCTGGGCGCGCAGGGCCAGGCCCGGCCCGGCGGCGGTCTCCAACGCCTCGCTGTACGCGATGGCCACCGCCTCGGCCCGGGCGAAGATCTTGCCCTTGCCGGCCGCCTCCGCCTTCTGCTTGGCGCCGTTGTAGACCTTCTCGAAGACCCGCGGCACCGAGAGCACGAAGGTGGGCTTGACCTCCTGCAACTCGGCGACCAGGTGCTTGGTGTCCGAGCAGTGCGTCATGGTGGCCCGGGCCTGCACCACGCCGATCTGGATGAGCCGGGCGAAGGCGTGCGCCAGGGGCAGGAAGAGCAGGGTCGACGCGTTCGGCCCGAACAGGTTCGGCAACACCGGCACGGCGTTGGCGATGTCGGCGTACATGTTGCGGTGCGTCAGCACGCAGCCCTTGGGCCGGCCGGTGGTGCCGCTGGTGTAGATGATGGTCGCCACGTCCGGCGAGCGCAGGGCGGCGCGCCGCTGGTCGATCTCGGCGGGCTCCACCGCCGCGCCGGCGGTCACCAGCTCGTCGATCCCGCCGGTGTCGATCTGCCAGAGGTGGGCCAGGTCGGGCAGCTGGTCCCGGACGTCGGCCACCAGCGTGGCGTGCGCGGCGCTCTCCACCACGCAGGCCACCGCGCCGGAGTCGGCCAGGATCCAGGCGGCCTGCTCGGCGCTGGAGGTCTCGTAGATCGGCACGGTGACCGCCCCGGCCGCCCAGACGGCGTAGTCGACCAGGGTCCACTCGTAGCGGGTGCGGCTCATCAACCCGACCCGGTCACCCGGCCGCACGCCGGCGGCGACCAGACCGCGGGCGACCGCCACCACCTCGTCGCGGAACTGCCGGCAGGTCACGTCCACCAGGCCGCCGCCGGCCCCGCGGCGGCGGAACTGCACCGCGTCGGGGGCGACCTCGGCGTTGTCCCAGACCGGGTCGGTGAGGTTGGCCGAATCGCCGACGGTGACGATCGGTGGGACGGAGAACTCGCGCACCTGCACTCCTCGTGCTCGCTGGCCGGGTCGGGCCGCCGCTCGGTCGGCTCTGTCGAAACCTACCCGCCCGACCCGCCCGGGGGCGCAGGCAGGTGGGGCGGCGCGGCGCGTTGGCGCCGGCCGGGCGGGTAGCCTCCCCCCATGGCGGACTCCTCCACCCAGTCGATCACCATCGCGGCGTCACCGGACCGGGTGGCGGCGGTCATCTGTGACTTCCCGAGCTATCCGGAGTGGGCCGACGCGGTGCGCCAGGCCGAGGTCGTCGAGGAGTACGAGGACGGCTACGCCAGTCAGGTCCGCTTCGTCCTCGACGCCGGAGTGATGGCCGACGAGTACGTGCTCGAATACGCCTACGCCGAGGACCTGTCCCGGATCGAGTGGCACCTGGTGGCGCCCTCGAAGATGCAGAAGGCCCAGCGTGGCGCGTACGACCTGGTCGGCAACGCCGACGGGGGCACCACCGTGACCTACACCCTGGAGGTGGAGCTCGCGGTCGGGATGCTCGGGATGTTCCGCCGCAAAGCCGAAAAAATGATCATGGACGCCGCGTTGAAGCAGCTCAAGCGCCGGGTAGAAGCACCTGGTGCGGCGCAGTGACGCGTCCGGCGACCCGTTCGCCACGGTAGAGGAGCCCAGCATGGGTGCAACGGATCCGGGCTCGGCCCGGGAAGAGGCGGAGCGGCTGGTCGCCACTCTGCTGGCCACCGCACGGATGGCCGCCGCCGGTCCCGCCTTCGCCACCGGCGCGGCCGAATGTTGTGTCTGCCCGGTGTGCCGGGGAATCGCCGCGTTGCGCGATCCAAGTCCTGAATTCTCCGAGCGGCTGGCCACCGGTGCCGGCGATCTGGCCGCTGGGCTGGCCAGTTTCCTGCGGGCCTTCGCCTCGGCGGAGCCCGCCGCCGACCCGGCCGAGGGTGCCGGCCACGGTTCGGAGGGCGACCACGTGTGGCGCGAGGCGACCCGTACCGGGCATGATTCTCAGCCGGCACCGGAGCGGGACGTCTGGTCCGCCGCCACCCGGGCGGCGGAGGTCGCCGTCCCCACCGCCGAGCCCGTCGACGCCGCCGGGCCGGAAGCGCCGGCCGGGCGGACGCCGGCCGACCGTCGCGTGGTGCCCGCCTCGCGGGTGCCCGACGAAGAACCGGCACCGGACACGGAAGCCGTGCCCGGCGGGCCGCAGGGCGCACCAGGCGACGGGGCCTGATCAGGACGACCCGCACCACCGGCGAGGGCAGGTGCGCGCGGGGTGGCACAGCAGAGGGGAGTGTCCGCGGTGACGCTGACCATCGGAGTCGACGTCGGTGGCACGAAGGTGGCCGGCGGTGTCGTCGACGACACCGGAACGGTTCTCGTGCAGACCCGACGGGACACCCCCGCCGATGACGTCGGCAAGACCCGCGACGTCATCATCGAGGTGGTCAGCGAGCTGGCCACCGGGCACCAGATCCAGGCGGTCGGCATCGGCGCGGCGGGCTGGATCGACGCCAAGCGCTCCACCGTGCTCTTCGCCCCCAATCTCGCCTGGCGCGACGAGCCGCTGCGGGATTACGTCAGCGCGGCGGTCGAGCTGCCGGTGGTCGTGGAGAATGACGGCAACGCGGCCGCCTGGGCGGAGTTCCGCTACGGCGCCGCCCGCAACGCCGACGACTCGATGGTCATGTTCACCATCGGCACCGGCGTCGGCGGGGGCATCGTGCTCGGCGGCGAGCTGGTGCGCGGGAACAACGGCATCGCCGCCGAACTGGGCCACATGCTCACCGTCCCCGACGGGCACCAGTGCGGCTGCGGGCGGCTCGGCTGCATCGAGCAGTACGCCAGCGGCAGCGCACTGGTCCGCTTCGCCCGCGCCGCGGCCCGACAGGAACCGCACCGGGCCACCGCGCTGCTGGAGCTGGCCGACGGCGAGGCCGAGGCGATCACCGGGCCGATGGTGACCGCCGCGGCCAAGGGCGGCGACCCGGTCTCCGCCGAGGCGTTCGCCCAGGTCGGGCGCTGGCTCGGCACCAGCCTGGCGGACATGGCGCAGATCCTCGACCCGCAGGTCCTCGTCGTCGGCGGCGGCGTGATCGACGCCGGTGACCTGCTGATGGGCCCGACCCGCCGCTCGTTCACCGAGGCGCTGGCCCAGCGCAGCCGGCTGCCGGTGGCCGAGATCCGCCCGGCCGAGCTGGGCAACTCCGCCGGTGTCATCGGCGCGGCCGACCTGGCCCTGCGGATCTGAGGTGACCGACCCCGGCGTGCCGCTGCGCGTCGTGTCCTACAACGTCCACGGCCAGCGCGACGACACCGCCGCGCTGGCCACCGTGGTCCGCGCGGCGGCGCCGGACGTGGTGGTGGTGCAGGAGGGGCCGCGCCGCTTCCGGTGGCGGCAGAAGTCGGCCGCGCTGGCCGCCTCGTTCGGCCTGGTGGTCGCCGCCGGTGGGCTGCCGTCGCTGGGCAACCTGCTGCTCACCAGCCTGCGGGTCCGGGTGACCGGCGTCCGGTGCCGGCGCTTCCCGCTCACCCCCGGCCGGCACCTGCGCGGCGCCGCGTACGCGGACTGCGTGGTGGGCGGCGCCCGGTTCACCGTGGCCGGCTCGCACCTGTCCACCGACCCGGCCGAGCGGCCCGGGCAGGCACAGCTCTTCGGCCGGGACCTGGCCGCCGCGCCGTACCCGGTGATCGCCGCGGCCGACCTCAACGAGGAGCCGGGCGGGGCGGCCTGGACCACCGTGGCCCGGGGGTTGACCGACGCGGCGGTGGCGGCCGGCCGGGGCGAGACCTTCACCTACCCCTGCGCGAGTCCCCGGCGGCGGATCGACGCCCTCTTCGTCGACCCGCGGATCGTCGTGGTCGACTACGACGTGCTGGACACCCCGCTGACCCGCCGGGCCAGCGACCATTTTCCGGTGCTGGTCGACCTGCTGGCGCCCGCTGCCGGCTGACCGTCGGCCGCCGGCCGGGCTGGACATCCCGCTCCGTTGTGGAGAGGATTTCGCGCGACCCGGCACTCGTGCCGAGACGAAGGAGACTTCCCGGTGCCCACCCCCACCGAGCACGGCCGGCCCGATCCGGAGACGACCACGCTCGCCCGCAGCCGTGACGGCCGCCCGGTCTCCGACCGGGGTGACACCGTCTGTGTCATCGGCGCCGGAGCCAGCGGCCTGACCGCGGTGAAGAACCTGGCCGAGCACGGCTTCGGCGTCGACTGCTACGAACGCGAGACCGGCGTCGGCGGCGCCTGGAACTGGCGGCACGACCGCAGCCCGGTCTACGCCAGCACCCACCTGATCTCGTCGCGGCCGTTCACCCAGTTCCCCGACTTCCCGATGCCGGACGACTGGCCGGACTACCCGCACCACAGCCGGCTGCTCTCCTACTTCGAGCGCTACGCCGACCACTTCGACCTGCGCCGGCACATCTGGTTCGGCACCGAGGTGGTGCGCGTCGAGCCGGTCGACGACGACCGCTGGGACGTGACCACCCGCAGCACCGGCGGCTACGGCCCGGAGCGCACCTCCCGGTACGCCGCCGTGGTGATCGCCAACGGGCACAACTGGTCGCCGAAGCTGCCCCGGTACGAGGGGTTGGAGCAGTTCCGTGGTGAGGTCATGCACGCCTCGTCGTACAAGGACCCGGCCCAGCTGCGCGGCAAGCGGGTGCTGGTGGTGGGGGCCGGCAACACCGGCTGCGACATCGCGGTGGAGGCCGCGCAGCAGGCGTCGCGCTGCTGGCACTCCACCCGCCGGGGCTACTGGTACGCCCCGAAGTACGTCTTCGGCCGCCCCGCCGACCAGGTCAACGACACCCTGCTGGCGCTGCGGGTGCCACTGCGGCTGCGGCAGTGGCTCTACCACCGGACGCTGCGGCTGACCGTCGGCGACCTGACCCGCTTCGGCCTGCCCAAGCCGGACCACCGGGTGTACGAGACCCACCCGATCGCCAACAGCCAGCTCGTCTACTACGTCGGCCACGGCGCGATCAGCCCGGTCACGGAGATCGCCCGCTTCGACTCGCACATCGTCGAGCTGGCCGACGGCCGGCAGATCGACCCGGAGCTGGTCGTCTTCGCCACCGGCTACCTGCCGCGCTTCGAGTTCCTGGAGGCGAAGGTCCTCGGCGACGACGAGGGCGTGGGGCGGCCCCGACTGTGGCTCAACGCCTTCGTGCCGGACCATCCCACCCTCGCGGTGACCGGCCTGGTCCAGCCGGACTCGGGGGTGTTCACCCTGTCGCACTGGCAGGCCGTGCTCTTCGCCCGGCTGCTGCGTCTGCGCGCCACCCGGCCGGAGCGGGCGACGGCGTTCGCCGCCCGGGTCCGGGCGGGCGCGGGCGAGCGCTACTCGGGTCAGGTCAAGGATTCGACCCGGCACTGGTTCGAGGTCGGCCACGCCGACTACCTGCGGGCGCTGGAGCGCGCGCTGCGAGACCTGGAGGGGAAGTGACCGAGTCGGTGCGCGTCATGCGGGGCTGGGAGTGGGCGCGGCCGGTCCGCCCGGTCCGGCGCGAGGTGCTCAGCGCCACCCCCGAGTTGGAGGAGGGCCATCCGCCGCTGCTCTTCGTGCCCGGCTTCGGGCACGGCGCCTGGGCGTACGCCGAACACTGGCTCGGGCACGCCGCCGCGCGCGGTTTCCCGGCGTACGCGGTGAGCCTGCGCGGGCACGGCGGCAGCGGCCCGGCGCCGGAGGCGAACCTGCGGGCGTACGCCCACGACGTGACCCAGGTGGCGGCGGGCCTGCCGCGCCAGGCGGTGCTGGTCGGGCATGGCGCCGGGGCCCTGGTGGTCGGCCACGCCCTGGCCCGGTACCCGGCCCGGGCGGCGGTGCTGGTGGCGCCGGTGCTCGGTGGCTGGGCGACGCTCGGCGCCGCGCTGCGCCGCAACCCGCTCGGCACCCTGCCGGCGATCTTCGGCGGCGGCCTGCGGCTGAGCCGCCGGCAACTGTTCAGCCGCGAGCTTGCCGACGCCGACGCCCGGCGGCACAGCGCCCGGTTGGGCCGGGCCGCCCGGCGCGCCCAGTGGCAGCTGCTGGCCGGCGCAGACCCGGAGCCGGCGGTGGGCCACCCCCCGGTGCTGGTGCTGGGCAGCCCGGACGACCGGGTGGTGCCGTCGTCGGCGCTGACCCGCGCGGCCCGGCGGTACGGCTCGGCGCCGCTGCTCTTCCCGGGCATGGGGCACGACCTGATGCTCGACGCCCGGTGGCGGGAGCCGATCGACGCGATCCTCGACTGGCTGGTCAAGGACCCGGCCCGCGCCGACCGGCCCTGACCGGCCCGGCCCGGCCGCGGCGGGCCGGCGTCAGCCGCTGGTGAGGTGGGTCAGCAGCGAACCGCTCTGGTCCAGGGTGGACAGATAGGAGCGGGCCCAGGCGCGGATGTCGTGCTCCCGCAGGTGCACGCGCATCGCCTGCATCCGGGTCCGCACGTCCGCCGGGTCGGCCCGCAACGCCGCGAGCAGGCCCTGCTTGAGCCCCTCCAGGTCGTGCGGGTTGACCAGATACGCCTGCGACAGCTCGGCCGCGGCCCCGGCGAACTCGCTGAGCAGCAGCGCACCGGCGTTGTCCACCCGGGCGGCGACGTACTCCTTGGCGACCAGGTTCATCCCGTCCCGTAGCGGGGTCACCGCCATCACGTCGGCCACCCGGTAGAGGGCGGCCAACTCGGCCCGGTCGAACGGCTGGGTGAGGTAGTGGATCGCCGGCTCGCCCACCCGGCCGAACTCCCCGTTGATCCGCCCGACCTCCCGCTCCACCCGTTCGCGGAGGATCTGGTACTGGCCGACCCGTTCCCGGCTCGGCACCGCCACCTGCACCAGCGCCGTGTCCCGGACCTTGACGTGCCCGCCGGCGAGCAACTCGCTGTACGCCTTGAGCCGCTGCTCGATGCCCTTGGTGTAGTCCATCCGGTCGACGCTGAGGATCACCTGGTCGGGGCTGCCCAGATCGTGGCGCAGCCGGCGGGCCCGGTCGGCCACCTCCGGCCGGCCGGCCAGCGCGGACATCTCGGCGGTGTCGATGGAGACCGGGAACGCGCCGATCCGCACCACCCGGTCGTCGACCGCGATCCGTCGGTCGGTGGCCGGCAGCCCGAGCACCTTCGTCACCAACTGGGCGAAGTTGTGTGCGGCCTGGGCCCGCTGGAAGCCGACCAGGTCCGCGCCGAGTATCCCGCGCAGCAACTCGGCCCGGCGGGGCAGCTGCATGAACAGCTCCGGCGGTGGGAAGGGCACGTGCAGGAAGAATCCGATGCGCAGGTCGGGTCGCAGGTCGCGGAGCAGCCCCGGCACCAGTTGCAGGTGGTAGTCCTGCACCCAGACCACCGCGCCGCGCTCGGCGACCTCCGCGGTGGCCTCGGCGAAGCGCTGGTTGACCCGCAGGTAGCCGTCCCACCAGCGCCGGTGGTGCTCCGGCTGCTCGACGGCGTCGTGGTAGATCGGCCAGAGCGTCGCGTTGGCGAAGCCCTCGTAGTGGTCGCGCAGGTCGTCGCCGGTCAGCGCCACGCTGTGCATTCGCACTCCGTCGACGTCGGGCAGAGCGGGCGCAGGACCGGTCCCGCGGACCCAGCCGCCAACCCAGGTCGCCGGGGTGTGTCGCAGCAGGGGGTGGAGCGCGCTCACCAGCCCGCCGGGGCTGCGGCGCCACTCACAGGCGCCGTCGAGCGCCTGACTGTCGTCGATGGGTAGGCGGTTGGCCACCACCACGAGGGAACTCTGTCGCATCTCGGGCATTCCGATCAGCAGGGGAGCGACCGCCACGAGAAAGGAACAACCGGGCAGTCGGCGGGTAAAGTGACGTGCTGCGGTATTCCTACTGACCGTAAGTTACACCACTGTTACGCCCGCTGGCGCGGGTGGGTCGCCGTCCCGCCATCCGGACGCCTACCGCCGGACGCCCCCACCGCCGCGCGCCTCCGCTCAGACGACGGCACCGTCGTCGGGGTCGCGGTCGTCGGCGTCGCCGGGGCGTAGCCGCCACACCAGCGTGACGAAACCGGCGAGGATGCTGGTGAAGCCGAGCAGCGTCACCACCCCGCGATCCGCGGGGACCAGGTCGGGGAAGAGAAAGAGCAGGAAACCGAGCACCACGGCGAGCACGCCGGCCACCGCGTACTTGGACACCCGGGGCAGCGGCGGGGGCGGCGGCGGGACGTAGCGTTCCTCGGCGTCGGGGTCGTCGGGCAGGTCGGTGCCGAAGGTGTCCAGGCCGTCCAGGAGCGACGGCCCGTCGCCGTCGCGCGGGCCACCAGAGACGGAGACACCGGAGATGTCGGCCGCGTACGGCAGCCGGCGCACGTCGGTCGCGGTCGGCCCGGCCGGCTCGTCGGTGCCCGGCCGGATCGCCGTGGCCGTGCCGCCGCTGCGCTCCGGCTGGTCGTCCACGTCCTCCGCGGCCGGCCACGGGTGCTCGCCGGCCCCGGGCGAGCTGTGGTAACCGGCGACGATCCGGGCCCACTCCGCGTCGATGTCCGGCTCGTCGTCGGCGCGACCACCGCCGGTCTCGTCGGTGAGCTGGCTGAGGTAGTCCCGGGCCGTGCCCAGGTGGGAGCGGTCCACGTAGAGCCGGTCCACCGGCCGGGGCGGCACGGTGGTGGTGCGGGTGACCGGGTTCAGATCCGCTGACGGTTGCAGGTAGGCGGCGATGCCACCGGCGGCCAGCACGTCGAGCAGGTGCTCGCCGACGCGGGGATCGACGTCGCCCGCGACGGCGTACTCGCTCGCGTCGAGCCCGTTGTCCCGCCGACCCCGACGGGCCCCACCCGCTGACACCGGACCACCCTCCTCATCGCGCCACCGGCGCGCCCCGCGTCCAGCCCCCTCGGCGTGCCCCCGCACGCCGTGCTCTGAATCGTGACACGTCCGGGGTCGGTTCGGGGAGTGCCTTGTGGCGTGGGGTACGTCGGCGCGTCCCGTCGCCGCTGGTCACGACCGGGCTCTTTGTCCTTTTGTGCTCAGGCGGCGAGGTTGGCGATGGCGACGCGGACGGGGTCGGGGTTGGCCCAGCTCCAGTTGGGGTGGGCGCGGTTGGTCAGCAGGACGAGGACCATCTTGCGGGCGGGGTGGACGAGGAGGCTGGTGCCGGTGAAGCCGGTGTGTCCGAAGGTGCGGGAGGTGGTGAGTTTGCCCATGAACCAGGATTGGTTGAGGACGACGCCGAGGCCGTGGTCGGAGGTGCGGTTGGGGCGTTCGGCGTCGACGGCGGGCAGGCCGGCGTTGACGTTGGTCAGCATGCGTTTGGTGGTGGCCTCGGAGAGGATCCGGGTGCCCTTGTAGGTGCCGCCGTTCAGGAGCAGCTGTCCGATGACGGCGAGGTCGGTGGCGGTGGAGAAGATGCCGGCGTGTCCGGCGATGCCGCCGAGGTGGTTGGCGACGTCGTCGTGGACGGTGCCGCGGAGCAGTCCGCGGGAGGTGCGGGCGTCGGTGGCGACGAGGCGGTTGGCCTGGTCGGTGCTGCTGAGCCAGGTTTTGGGGTTGAAGCCGGTGTCCTTCAGGCCGAGTGGGCCGGTGAGGTTGGTCTTGAGGGCCTGGTCGAGGCGTTGGCCGGTGACCTTCTCGACGAGTTGGGCGGCGACCATGAGTCCGACGCTGGAGTAGCGGAACACGGTGCCCGGTGTGGCGCCCTTGATCAGTGGGGTGGCGAGCACCGCGTTGCGGCGGGCGCTGTCGTTGGGCAGGCCGGTGACCTTGGCGCCGACGGGTAGGCCGCTGGTGTGGGCCAGTAGCTGGGCCACGGTGATTTTGTCTTTGCCGGCGCCGGCGAAGCCGGGTAGGTAGTCCACGACGGGGGCGTCGAGGGCGATGCGGCCCTTGTCGACCTGTTGCAGGGTCAGGATCGCGGCGAAGACCTTGGTCAGCGAGGCGGTATCGAAGATCGAGTCGAGGCGCATGTCGACCTGCTGGGCCTCGGGCAGCAGCACCGGGCCCGCGCCGTAGCGCAGCGCCTTGCCGACCGCCGCGCTGCCGATGACCTTCCCGTCGACCTGGCAGAGCACCACCGCGCCGCCGTACGCGGGATGGTTCGGGTTGGCGCTGGTCGGCTTGAGATGCCGGGTGAGTTCGGTGGCCAGGGCGCGGCCGAACGGGGACGGCGCCCCGATGCCGGCCTGCCCGGTGATGGTGCCGCCGGCCGACGCGCTGGCCGAGCTGCCGGGTGCCGCGCCGAGTCCCTCGGTGGCCGGCGCGGCCGAGGCGCCGGCCGGGCCACCCGCCGACGCCGACGTCGACGGTGCCGCCGACGAGCCGGTGCCCGGTCCACCTGCCGCCCCGGCGTTGCTGGCCGGCGACCCGGCGGGAGCGCCCGCCGAGGAGGGGGCCTGCTCGCGGCAGCCGGTGGCGACGGCGGTGAGGGCGGCGAGACCGGTGCCGAGCACGGTACGGCGGTGCACAGACATGCGCGGCATCATGACAGGCGCAGGTCACCGGCCGCAGCCCGGCATCCCGGTTGTTTCCGCGTCGTTCATCCGGTCGGATAGTGATAATTCTCATTCTGATCGTTCTTGATTATCGAACTGATCTGTGCCGTCGCCCCGATCGGGGTTTCACTCTCGGTGATCGGGCGTGGTGGTGCCGCAGACCGTTGTGGAGCGTCGTGGCCGTAGCGCCGTCTCGCATGACCTGCCCGGTGATTCCCAACCGGTGCCGTGCGACCGATGCCGGCGGGCGGCGTCGATGCCGGTCGCCGGCAGTGATCGCGCCGGCGACCAACGGTCATCTGTCCGTTTTGCATCATCGGTCGGCTGTGGTCGCCGTGGGCAGCATTTGAGCTGCGGTTCTACTGCCCCCAGCGCCCTTCGTCAATGTGTTGATCGTGATTCGTTGATCTCTCTAGGCTGCGCCTGACTTTCGCTGGGTTCTGCCTTACGGGGAGGCTGACTGTGCAGGAGCAGTGGGTGCGTGGCGGTGTTTTCGTCGCGCTGGCGGGCGGCGATGGTTTCGTCCGCTGGGCGCGGCGGGTCGCGGTGGCGCTGGCGGTGTTGCTGGTCGTGACCATGTCGGACGTTCCGGTCCGGCCCGACCGGGCGGTGGCCGCGCCGAAGCCGGCCGCCGAGCCGACGCCGGCGGCGAAGCCGGCCTGTCCGGATGATCGTCCGGACGAGGTGTCGGCGGCGGTGGCCGCGCGGTTGTGTGGCGAGCGGGTCGAGGTGGCGGGCCGGCGGTCGGAGACCGTGCAGGTCTTCGCGAACCCGGACGGCACCCTGACCCAGGAGCAGGCGCTCGCGCCGGTGCGGGTCCGCCAGGGTGACAGCACGTGGGTGCCGGTGGACCTGACGTTGCAGCGCCGGGCGGACGGCACGGTGGTGCCGAAGGCGCACGCCCGCGACCTGAGCTTCGCCGGCGCTTCCCCGGCGGCGGGTGAGCACGAGGTGGTGTCGCTGGGCGCCGGCGCGGAGCGGACGTCGCTGGCCTGGACCGGCCCGTTGCCGGAGCCGGTCCTCGACGGCCGGACGATCACCTACCCGGACGTGCGTCCCGGGGTCGACCTGGTGTTCCACGCCCACGCGACCGGCTTCGAGCAGCATTTCGTGGTGAGGAACCGGACCGGCCTGGCACAGGTACGCAAGCTGACGTTGCCGATGCGTACGGGCAAGCTCACCGCGACCGCCGACGGCATGGGTGGGCTGGTCCTGAAGAACTCGCGGGGGCGGCGGGTCGGTCAGGCGCAGACGCCGATGATGTGGGACGCCAAGGTTTCCCCGGACTCCGCTCAGCACCTCAACCTGGCGCCGGTCGCGCTGCGCACGAGATCGGCCGGCAAGGGCCGTACGCTGCTGGAGTTGACGCCCGACGCGGACTTCCTGGCCCGCGAGGACCTGACCTTCCCGGTGACGATCGACCCGCCCACGTCGCTGTCGCCGTCGTTCGACGCGTTCGTGCAGAACAGCTTCTCCAGCGACCAGTCCGGCGCCAGTGAGCTGCGGCTCGGCTTCGCCAACGACGGCGGGTCGTTCACCGCGCGGTCGTATCTGCGGTTCAACACCACCGGTTTCGCCGGCAGCAAGATCATGACGGCGAAGTTGCGGTTGTGGAACTTCCATTCCTGGTCCTGCAACGCCGCGTCCTGGGAGGCGTGGCGCACCGACACGGTGGACTCCTCGGTGCGGTGGACGAACCAGCCCACGGCGCGGGCGAAGGTCGGCACGTCGACCGAGACCAAGGGCTACAACTCGTCCTGCAACGACGGTTACGTCTACATCGAGGTCGGCGGGGCGTTGCAGCACAGCGCCGACAACAACCTGTCCAGCGCGAGCGTGATGCTGCGCGCCACCTCCGAGTCGGCCACCGCCGGGTGGAAGAAGTTCGACTCGGCCGAGGGCGGTCGCCCGCCGCTGCTGACGATCACCTACAACAGCGCGCCCACGGCGCCCACGGCGCTGGCCGTGGCTCCGTGTTACACCGCCTGCGGGGCGGGGGCGCGGACCGCGTCGTTGCGGCCGACGCTGTCGGCGAAGCTGGCCGACGCCAACGCGGGGCAGACGTTGCAGGCCGAGTTCGAGGTGCGCAACAAGAGCACCCTGGCCGTGGTGTCCACCTCCGGGCTGCGCTCGGGTAGCCCGGCGTGGACCAACGGGTCGACCGCGTCGTGGCAGGTGCCGGTCAACCTGGCCAACGGCACCGCGTACGAGTGGCGGGTGCGCGGCAAGGACCCGCACACCTACGGGGGCTGGACCGGGTGGTCCACGTTGACCGTGGACACTGCCAAGCCGGGTGTGCCGTTCGTATCGGCGGCGATCTACCTCAACGACGGGCAGCCGCACGGCGGCGCGGAGGCGCCGGACACGTTCACCTTTACGCCCGCGTCCGGCACCAACGATCTGGCCGCGTTCGTCTACAAGCTCGATTACGAGGCGAGTGCGACGACGGTGGCGGCGACCGCCGCGAAGTCGGTGACGTTGCGCCCGCGTGACGGCCAACGGACGTTGACGGTGCAGGCGAAGGACTCGGCGGGCAACCTGTCCGACCCGAACCTGTACGTGTTCGCCGCTGGTGACGCGGCGCTGGCGCAGCCACTGCCCGGTGCCACCGTCGTGAAGCGCACCAAGCTGGAGATCACCACCCCGGTCGCCGGCTACACCCGGGCGTACTTCGAATACCGGCGGGGGCCGGGTGGGGCGGTGTTGCCGGTTCCGTCGGCGAACCTGACCTCGGCCACCGGCGCGCCGATCACGGCGACCGCCGCCAGCCCGGTCACCCTGTCGTCGCTCGGCGGGTACGCGATCTGGAACGCCACCGACACCCTCGGCCTGACCGGCGGTGTGGTGGAGGTGCGGGCCCGCCTCTACACGGCCAGCGGCAGCACCCCGGCATACACGATTCCGTGGGTGCGGGTGACGGTCGACTCCAGCGGTGCCGGTGCCGCCGGTGACGACGTCGGTCCAGGTTCGGTGAACCTGCTCACCGGCGACTACGCGCTCTCCTCGACCGACGCCGACGAGCTGGGTCTGTCGGTCTCGCGGGCGTCGTCGTCGCGTAACCGCAGTGACGGTTACCTGCCGATGGGTCAGCGGTTGACGCCGAACCAGCAGCAGGTCTCGACCAACCTGACCGGTTTCACCGTGCCGGCCACCTCCTCGGCGGTCCGCTCCACGGTGCGCGGTCAGGGCGAGACCACTCCGGTCGACTCGTTGGAGATCACTCCGGTCACTACGACCAGCAACGACACCTACGTGGCGGTCGGTGGCGACGGTGGGGCGATGCGGCTGGGTATGACGGCCGGCAAGACGTACCGGATGACGGGTTGGATCTTCGTGCCCGCCGCGACCGGCCTTGTTCCTGAGAACGCCCAGCGTGGGTTGCGGATCGTCGGTTTCCACCGGGTGGGCGGGGTCTACACCGAGGTCGTCTCGCCGATGGCCGCCTACACCGAGGGATGGCAGGAACTGTCGGTGGACATGACCGTCCCCGCCGGTGCCACCGAGGCGTTCTTCCGCCTCTACAACGGTGCCCAGGGCGGTTCCGGACGCCGGGTCTACTGGGACAACCTCTCCTTCACCGAGATCGTCGCCCCGTTCGGGCCCGCCTGGACCGGTGGCGCCACCGGTGGCGCGGCGGATGTCGACTACACCACCCTCACCCTGCCGGAGCCGTCGCTGGCCCAGGTCAACACCATCGGCGGCGGCTGGATCACCTTCGCCAAGAACACCGACGGCACCTCCTTCACCCCGGAGCCGGGCGCGGAGGGAATGATCCTGAGCCGGGTGGGCAGCACCGCCTACCGGTTGTCCGAGCTGGATGGCACGGTCACGGAGTTCGCCCAGCAGGGTGGGGTGTGGGCCGCGACCTCGTCGTGGACGGCGGAATCGAACACCACCACCCGCTACACCTACGAGACCGCCGGCGACCGGCTGCTGCTCAAGAAGGTGATCAATCCGGTCGAGCCGGGCGTCGACGACACCAACAACTGCACCACCGCCACCCCCGCCCGCGGCTGCGAGGTCCTGGAATACGAGTACGCCACGACCACCACCTCCGGGCTGAGCCAGAGCGTCTTCGGCGACTACACCGACCGGGTCTCCGGGGTGAAGCTGTGGGCCTGGGACCCGAACACCTCCGCGATGACCGCCACCCACATCACCCGTTACGCGTACGACAACCTGGGCCAGCTCCGCGAGGTCTGGGACCCCCGCGTCAGCCCGGCGCTCAAGACCGCCTACGAGTACGCCGACGGTCGGGTCGCCAAGGTCACCCCGGCCGGTGAGCTGCCGTGGCACTTCGACCACGGCAACCCCGACATCGACTCCGCGGCACTGCGCTGGGACCTCGACGCCGGCTCCGGCACCAGCGTCGCCGACTCTTCGGGCAGCGGCCGCACCGGCACCATGGCCTCCGGCGTGACCTGGGGCTACGGCAACGACCCCGACAACCCCGCCGACCGCGCCGCCGTCTTCACCGGCGGCACCGGCCAGCAGATCAGCGTCGCCGGCACCGCCCTGTCCAACACCTCCTCCTACACCGTCTCCGCCTGGGTGCGCCTGAAGACCAAGACCGCCAACCGGACCGCGGTGTCCAAGGACGGCTCGCGTACCAGCGGCTTCTTCCTCAACTACGTCGCCGCCGACGACCGGTGGGCCTTCTCCCGGGTCAGCGTCGACAGCGACGCAGCCACCCCGATCCGGGCCACCTCCAACACCGCCCCGGTGGCCGGCCGGTGGACCCACCTGACCGGCGTCTACGACACCGCCAGCGGACGGATGAAGCTCTACGTCGACGGTGTGCTCCAGAGCACCACCGCCGCCGTCGGCGGCTGGAACGCCACCGGCGGATACGTCATCGGCCGGGCCAAGTGGGCCGGCGCCGCCGCCAACATCTGGGACGGCGAGATCGACGACGTCCGCGTCTACGGCAAAGCACTCACCGACGACCAGGTCACCGACCTGGCCGGCGACGAGAACACCGGCCGGCTGCTCCGCGTCCGCCGCCCCGCCCTGCAACAGGGCTCCACGACCGCCCTCGACGGCGAAGTCGCCACCAACGTCGTCTACAACGTCCCGCTCACCCAACTGGCCGGCGGGCCGTACAACCTGAACTCCGCCGCCATCGCGGCCTGGGGCCAGGTCGACCTGCCCACCGACGCCACCGCCATCTTCGGGCCGGAGGACAACCCCGGCCGCAACAGCGCCATCCCCCCCACCCCCGGCACCAACGGCTACAAACACGCCACCGTCCACTACCTCTCCGCCGGCGGCAAGGAGGTCAACACCGCCACCCCCGGCGGCCACATCGACACCCAGGAGTACGACCGGTTCGGTAACGTCATCCGCACCCTGGAAGCCACCGACCGCGCGCTTGCCTTGGGCACCCTGCCCAACGCCGACACCTTCCTTGCCGAGTTGGGCCTGGCCGGTTCCGACACCGCCAGCCGGGCGCTGGCCCTGTCCACCATCAACACCTACAGCACCGACGGCATCGACCTGCTGGAGACCGTCGGACCGACCTCGACCATGGTCCTGGAGAACCCGCTCGACGACCCCGACGGCACCGGACCGCTGGAGGCCATCCCCGCCGGCGCCACGGTCATCGGCCGGGCCCGCACCGTCAACACCTACGACGAGGGCAAACCCGACGGCGCCACCTACCACCTGCTGACCCGGGAGACAAAGGGCATGCAGATTGATGGCTACCCCGACGCCGACGTACGGGTCACCAAGAACGGATACGACGCCGAGTACGGCGGAGTAGCCGGCTGGACGCTGAAGAAGGCCACCAGGCAGACGACCGACGCGGTATCGGGGGGCAAGAACCTGAGCTC
This sequence comes from Micromonospora sp. CA-263727, assembly GCF_050942455.1. Taxonomy (NCBI): domain Bacteria; kingdom Bacillati; phylum Actinomycetota; class Actinomycetes; order Micromonosporales; family Micromonosporaceae; genus Micromonospora; species Micromonospora sp. CA-263727. The sequence continues at coordinate 5,364,100 of NZ_CP192031.1, read as the reverse complement.
CGGGGTCGTGTATGATCCCGCCGGGCGAACGATCAAGTCGGTGGGGATCGGCTCGTCCGGCACGGACGCCAAAACCCAGGAGAACATCTACTACACGGCCGGGGCGAACGCGCAGGACAGTGCGTGTGGCAACAAGCCGGAGTGGGCCGGAAACCTGTGTGTGACCCGGGCTGCCGGTGCGGTGACCGGGCATGACCCGGCCCGGATGACCACCAGCCTTCCGGTGCGTCGGGTGGTGTCCTACACCCGCCACGGCGACGAGGCCGTGGTGACCGAAACGGCAGCCGGCAAGACCCGCACCACCACCATGACGCACGATGACGCCACCAGAGTGATCAGCAAAGCGATCACCTCCGACGAGGGCGCACCGATCCCAACAGTGACCACCATCTACAGTCCAACCTCAGGCAAGGTCACGGCCACCACGATGGGCGGCGCGTCCATCACTCGCGAGTACGACCTGCTGGGCCGGCTCGTGTCGTACACCGATGCCGATGGTGGGACGACGGTCAACGAGTTCGACCGGTTCGGCAAGCAGGTGAAGGTGTCCGACCCGACCGGCCACGCGACGTACGGCTACGACCGTAACGCTGAGCCGCGGGGCTTGTTGACCAGTGTCACCGACAGCATCGCGGGGACCTTTTCGGCGAAGTATTCCCCGGACGGGCAGCTCACCGAGCTGAAGTACCCGGGTGGGCTGACCCGCACCGACCGACTGGACGTGAACCTGAAGCCGGTGGAGCGGACCTACACCCGCGACTCCGACGGAGAGGTGATCTTCTCCGAGTCGGTGGTCACCAACACCGCCAGCCAGTGGGTGGAGCACACCTACACCGGCGGTGCCAAGACCTACCGCTACGACCGGCTCGGCCGGCTGGTCCGGACGCAGCACGACAGCGCGATCACCGAAGGCTGCGTCACCCGCACGTACACCCACGACGACCGGACGAACCGGACTGGCAGTGCCCAGTTCGGCCCGGGCCCGGAGGGTGAGTGTGACGAGTCGACGGCGACCGCGACCCGGACCCACGACTACGACACCGCGGACCGGTTGACCGACGACGGGTACGTCTACGACGCCTTCGGCCGCACCACGAACCTGCCCGGCGGCCTGGTCAACAGCTACTACGCCAACGACCTGGTGCAACGCCAGCAGCTCGATGACGCGCGGCAGACCTGGACCCTCGACCCGGCACACCGATTCCGCGCCTTCACCACCGAAACCTTGGTCGACGGCAACTGGGTGGGCGCGACGTCGAAGCTGAACCACTACGGCGACGACACCGACAACCCACGCTGGATCATCGAGGACACCACCGCCGGCACCCTGACCCGCAACGTGGCCGGCCCGGACAACGACCTCGTCGCCACCACCTCCGCGACCGGCGACGTCGTACTCCAGCTGACCAACCTGCACGGCGACATCGCGGCAACGATCAACACTGGGCTGACCGAGCCCGAACTGTTCGACCACGACGAATACGGCGTGCCGATGCCGGGGCAGGCCACCCAGCGGTACGGGTGGCTGGGCGGCAAACAACGCTCTGGTGAGACGATCGGCGACGTCATCCTCATGGGTGTCCGCCTCTACAGTCCGAGCCTAGGACGGTTCCTGCAGGTCGATCCTGTCTTCGGTGGAAGCTGCAACCCCTACGAATACACCTGCGCCGACCCGATCAACGCCACCGACCTGGACGGCAAGCGGAAGTGCTCGCGCTGGGCAAGGTGGGCCTGCAACGCCGGACGCACCACATGGAAAGCAGCTAAGGCTGTCTATCGCAACCCGATCGGGCGGACCATTGTCAACGCGGCGGTTGTCGCCGGTGCCGTTGCGCTTTGCCCGGCATCTGGCGGAGTCACCTGCGCGATGGGAGCCGCATTCGTCGCTGGGGCCGCTACGGGTGCATTATCTTACCGGGCGACGACTCGGAAGCGAAGCTGGAAAGGCTACGTGGGCGCATCGGCGCGCGGCGGTGTGACGGCAATGGCGGGTGCGTACGGCAAAGCGTTCACTGCTGGATGGGTAGGAAACCTTACGTACAAGCGGGGGAACTGGATCACCAAGAAGTCGTGGCAGCTGCATTGGGTTCGTGCGTCGGGACGCTGGGTTAGGACTGGGCGATTCTTCTAAGAGGTTACGCAAATAGGACAGCGGTCGGTATGAGGCGGGCACAGGACATTAGTGATCATTGAATTGCCTGTGCCCGCTGTCTCAGCATGGCTGAGTGACCCCTTGCTGGACACCCGCAGCCTGACCGACGACATCGCCCGCAAGGCGTCAAAGTCCCGTCCAGGCCACAAAACGATGGCACATCGAGTACATGAACGCCTGGCGCAACGCGTTCAACCGGCTGCAATGCTGCTACGAGCGCAAGGTGAACGTGGGCCACGCCTACTTCGACCTCGCCGATACGATCATTACCGTGCGTAGCCTCACCGGCGAGCATGGACCCTCTACCGATGGGACAACCAGCGGGCCCGCGGGCCAGCCATGATACCTGATCTATCTGCGCAACGACTAAGCTGAGCGGCGAGACTTTGGGTTCGAGCGAAGGGGACGAAGGGCGAGAGGCGGCGGATGGATAAAAATGGCAACAGTCCTCGACGATGGAATTCAGGCGAGGCACTGGAAGACTGGAGAAGGCTTGGGCGGAAACGGCGCCGTGAGGTGGTGGAACTGGCGGCTCGTGGCGCTCGCCATCCTGATGCTCGCGTTGCGCGGACCGCTCAGCGCTGGGCGCGTACCGTGCTGGAGGAAGATGCTACAAGCCGTGAACGATGGGCGACGGTAGGTCGATCGGGATTCATCGGATTTCTGATTGACGTTGCCTTGTCGCCGTTCAATGGAGGGGTTGGTGGCCAGGCAACAGGTGGTGCCCTTGGTGGGGAATTCAGTCGGAAGGGGAGAAAAGCGGCCAGGCTTATTCTGCAATTAGAGGGCCAGGAACATATGCCTGAGTAAATCGCGCCGGCTCCGGTGTGTCTGGCTGGGTGTTGGAGACGCCGACGAAGGTGGTCGCTGATGCGGGGCCAGGTGGACGGAACCTGACTGCGTACGCGGTGTACAACGCTCGCGGTCAGGTGCTCAAGTCGTGGGGGATCGGCTCGACCGGGTCGGACGCGATGGCCCACGAGATTATCTACTACACCGCCGGGGTGAACGCCCAGGACAGCGCGTGCGGCAACAGGCCGGAGTGGGCCGGGGAGCCGTGCGTCACCCGGGCGGTCGGTGCGGTGACCGGGCACGATCCGGCCCGGATGACCACCAACCTCCCGGTGCGGCGGGTCGGCTCCTACACCCGCTACGGCGACGAGGCCGTGGTGACCGAGACGGCGGCCGGCAAGACCCGCACCACCACCACGACGTACGACCCGGCGACCCGGGTGACCAGCGCGGCGATCACCTCCGACGAGGGCGCACCGATCTCGGCGGTGACCACCACCTACAGCCCGACCTCGGGTGATGTCACCGTCACCTCGATGGGTGGCGCGTCCATCAGCCGTGAGTACGACCTGCTGGGCCGGCTGGCGTCGTACACCGACGCCGACGGTGGCACGACGGTCAACGAGTTCGACCGGTTCGGCAAGTCGGTGAAGGTTTCCGACCCCACCGGCCACGCCACGTTTGCCTACGACCGGGTGGCCGAGCCGCGCGGCCTGTTGACCAGTGTCACGGACAGCGTCGCCGGCACGTTCTCGGCCAAGTACTCCCCGGACGGGCAACTCACCGAGCTGAAGTACCCGGGTGGGCTGACCCGGACCGACCGGCTGGACGCCAACCTGCAACCGGTGGAACGGACGTACACCCGCGACTCCGACGATGAGGTGATCTTCTCCGAGTCGGTGGTCACCAACACCGCCAGCCAGTGGGTGGAGCACACCTACACCGGCGGTGCCAAGACCTACCGCTACGACCGGCTCGGCCGGCTGCTCCGGGCACAGCACGACAGCGCGATCACCGAGGGGTGCGTCACCCGGACGTACTCCTACGACGACCGGACGAACCGTACCGGCAGTGCCGGGTTCGCCCCCGGGGCTGACGGTGAATGTGACGAGTCGACGGCGACCACCACGCGCAGCCACACGTACGACACGGCGGACCGGCTGACCGACGACGGGTACGTATACGACGCGTTCGGCCGCACGACGAACCTGCCGGGTGGCCTGGTCAACAGCTACTTCGCCAACGACCTGGTGCAACGTCAGCAGCTGGACGACGCACGGCAGACGTGGACCCTCGATCCGGCGCACCGGTTCCGCGCCTTCACCACGGAGACGCTGGTCGACGGCAACTGGGTCAACGCCACGTCGAAGTTGAACCATTACGGCGACGACTCCGACGAGCCCCGGTGGATCGTCGAGGACACCACCCTGGGCAACGTCACCCGTAACGTGTCCGGCCCGGACAGCGACCTGGTCGCCACAACCTTGGCGACCGGCGACGTGGTGCTGCAACTGACCAACCTGCACGGTGACGTGGCCGTGACGGTCGACACGGCGCTGACCGAGCCGGAGTTGTTCGACTACGACGAGTTCGGCGTGCCGATGCCGGGCCAGGCCGACCAGCGGTACGGCTGGCTGGGCGGCAAGCAGCGCTCCGGTGAGGCGATCGGCGACGTCATCCTGATGGGCGTCCGCCTGTACTCACCCACGCTCGGGCGGTTCCTCCAGGTCGACCCGGTCGACGGCGGTAACGCCACCGCGTACGACTACTGCGCCGGTGACCCGGTCAACTGCACAGACCTGGACGGCAAGTGGGGCTGGGGCAGCGTCAAGAAGGGCCTGTCGAAGGTCGCCAAGGTCTCCTCGTACGCCTCGATGATCCCTGGCCCGATCGGCACCATCGCCGGCGTGGTTTCCGCTGTGTCGTACGCGGCGACGGGGAACTGGAAGGAGGCCGCCTGGGCGGTCGCCGGCGCGGCAGCCGCCGTGGTCGGCGCCGGCGCGGCCGTCAAGGGCGCCCGCCTCGCCGTGAACACCGCCCGCGCCGCTGCGCGGGCTCGTAAAGCCTCGAAGGCCGCTAAAGCAGTTAGAAGCGCCCGCTCGGCGAGCGCGGCTAGGGCGTCGAGGCAGGGTCATTGCGTAGTCGGGTGACTGCTGGTCACGGTGGCGATGAGGTCGTGGGGGCGACGGTTGGCGCGGCGGATTGCTCTGGCGATGTTGGTCTCGCCGTTGCCGCGGTGGAATCCGATGGCGGTGTTGCGTAGGACCGCTGCGACGGCGGGTCCGTTGCCGGTCCGTGCCTGGTGGGCGTCTTCGTGGAAGGTGACGTCGCGGATCCGTGCGCCGTGAGGCGCTGCTGTTTCGAGTGGAGGTGGGAGACCTCCACCGCTGACCCTGTCGCAGCAGGGCGGTGGAGCTGAGGGCAGCCTGGTCCGGGGAGTGCCGGGGACGGCGGGAGCAGCCCTGACAAAGTCGGGACGTGCCAGTACTGCCAGATGGTGCGGGTCCGGTGAGCGTGATGGAGAGGAGTACGCGAGGAACCTGTGTTCTTACGTCCCTCAAGATGTGACCGACCTTGAACCTGGCGGATGCGGGTCGGATGCGGTGCGCACCTTCTTCCTTGGGGTGAAGGGAACTCCTAGATGGCCCTGGATTCGGCTGTCGGGAGGCCGTGGCGAAGGGCTGCGGGGTAACCATGGCGATGCCGCTGGGACATAGCAGGGCTCCTACTTCGTCGAGCGAACAGCAGTGAACACGGGAACCGTCTCGATGCTGCCTATCCTGCGTGCAGCCTGTGCGAGGGAAGGGCTGGGTCCACTGCCGACCGATCGGATCGGGATGGGGCGGAGCCGTCGTAGTACTCCGAGGCCGGGAGAGCCGGTCACATGGGGAAGGACGGCAGCGGTTGTGGAAGGGAAGGAGACTGCAATGCTGAAAGATCCGCTGGGGAATCCCGGCGGTCCTGGTGAGCAGTGGTATCCGTTCGCCAGGGTATCGGAGATGCAGGCCAAGCTTCATCGTTGGGCGGCGGTCGATCGTGGTCGCCGGTTCGATGACCTGTTCAATCTCGTGTACGACCCGGCGACGCTGATCGTGGCGTTCGATCGGGTCGCGGGCAATCGGGGTGCCCGGTCTCCCGGCGTTGACGGCCTGACGGTCGCCGATGTGGAGGAGCAGATGGGCGCACCTGGGTTCCTGGACGACCTGCGTTCCCAGTTGAAGACTGGGACGTTCCGCCCATTACCGGTGCGGGAACGCGCCGTCGCCAAGCCGGGAGGGTCGGGGAAGGTCCGTCGCCTCGGGATACCGACGGTGGCGGATCGAGTGGTCCAGGCGGCCCTGAAGCTGGTGCTGGAGCCGATCTTCGAGGCCGACTTCGTGCCGGTCTCGTATGGTTTTCGGCCTCGGCGGCGGGCGCAGGACGCGATTGCTGAGATCCACCTGTTCGGTAGCAAGAGCTACCGGTGGGTGCTGGATGCCGACATCAAGGCGTGTTTCGACGAGATCGATCACACCGCCTTGATGGACCGGGTCCGGTCGAGGATCAAGGACAAGCGCGTACTGTCGCTGGTGAAGGCGTTCCTCAAGGCTGGTCTGCTGAGTGAGCTCGGCGACCTTGAGGAGACGGCCACCGGAACACCTCAGGGCGGGATCTTGTCACCGCTACTGGCGAACATCGCGTTGAGCGTGCTCGATGAGCATGTCCATGCGCCGTGGCAGCCGGGTGGAACGATGAGTACCGATGGCCGCCGCCGATATCGACGTCAAAGAGGGCTGCCGAACTGGCGGATCGTGCGTTATGCGGACGATTTCGCGGTACTGGTGAACGGTGTCAAGGCTGACGTCGAGGCTTTGCGCGAGAGCATCGCGAAGGTGCTGGCCACGATCGGGCTCCGCCTGTCGGTGGAGAAGACCCGCGTGGTCCACATGAGCGAAGGGTTCGATTTCCTCGGCTTCCACATCCAGTGGCGGCGCAAACGGGGGTCGTTGAAGTGGCACGTGTACACGTTCATCGGCGACCGGCCGATCCGGTCGCTGAAGAGCAAGGTCCGTGCCCTGACCCGCAGGACATCACAGCAGGATCCGGCAGCCGTGCTGATCCGCCTCGGGCAGATCCTGCGCGGCTGGTCCACGTACTTCCGGCACGCGGTCGCCAAGAACACCTTCCGGCAGCTGGCCCACTTCGTGTGGAACAGGGTCGTGCGGTGGTGGCGGACGCTTCACCGGTGGACGTGGACGCAGTTTCGGCGTCAGTTCACCACCGGGCAAGGACGGTGGAAACCCCTGGCGGCGGACGGGATCGCATTGTTCGACCTCGCCGCGGTCACGGTCACCCGTTACCGCTATCGAGGCGCAGCGATCCCTAACCCCTGGGTCCGGCGGACGCAACCAGCCTGACGCCAACGACCGTGGAGAGCCCGGTGCCTGGAGACAGGCACGCCGGGTTCGGAGAGCGGCCTGGGGAAACGGACGGGAGCAATCCCGGCACCGCGCCCCAGGCCGACTCACCAGTGCAGTCGGTTTTCGATGTGCCATTCCAGGCGGGCCCATTGCTGCAGTTCGGCGGGTTGGGCGTGGGCGGTGGGCAGTGACGCCACCAGGTAGACCGTCTCCCGTGTCCGCTTACCGGCGACCGTGCGGGAGCGGGTGATCCGGACGGCTTGCTGGGCGTGGGGGAAGCCGATGCCGCCGGGAGTGTGCAGGGTCAATGCCTTGACGGTTCGGGTCTCGCGGCGGCCGTGTCCGGTGTCGCGGTGTTGGTCCCCGACGGGCACCTGCGCCCACGGCAACTGTTTGAGCTGCGCGAACAGCGTTGGTTGGTTGGCTTTGACCGACACGTACAGGTGTCCGCCGGCGGCGGCGACGGCTCGGGCGTGGGCGACCTGTGTGTGCAACGCGTCAGCGACGATCACCACGCCCGCCAGGCTGCCCAGCCGGACCTTGACCTGTTCCAGCAGCGGAGCGAACGCGGGGATTTCGTTCGACTTCGCCGCGACCTGGACCTGCGCCAGGACCACACCGGTCGACGTGTCGTAGGCCGACAGCAGATGAACCCGCCCCTCGGGCAGGACCGCACCGTCGGGTAGCCCCGGCGCATTGCTGCGCCGGGGCCCCCTCAGAACCGGACGTGCGACTTTCACCGCATCCGGCTCAAGCAAGTCCCGTGGGCGGTCGCAGGGTGTAAGGCGCGGGGCCTGGTGCTGCGGGTGTGTCCGGTGGCAGTCGGCGTCGTCGTCGCTGTCGCCAGTAGTAGGTCAGGGCCGGGTCGTCCGGAGACGCGTCGGCGTTGACCATCTGGTGTCGGCGGATGGGCGTCCAGGACAAGCGGGTCAGGCAGGCGCCGGTGTCCCGGTCGCCGAAGAGCCATCGGTCTTGCCTGGTCGGGTGGAACCGCCCGAAGTAGCGGTTCACGATCCATCGGTAGGACTTCGTCTCGTGCCGGTGTCGGGCCCACTTGAGCATCGTCCAGACGAGCGTGGAGTCGATGTCGTTGAAGACCTTCTTGGACACGACCGTGCGGTAGTACGCGGCCCAGCCCCGCAGGACCGGGTTGAGTCTGCTGATCACGGCGATCGCGTTCGCGCCGTAGAGGTTGCGGACCTCGGTCCGCAGCCGGGCGCGGAACCGCTTGACGGCCGCTTTCGACGGTGTGATCAGCAGTTTCCCGGGATTGCGGTAGTGGCGGACGGTGAAGCCGAGGAAGTCGAACCCGTCGGACAAGTGCACGATGCGTGTCTTGTCCTCGTTGAACGCCAATCCTCGCGGCGCCAGCCACTGGACGAGGCGTTGCTTGACCTGTTCGGCCTGCTCCCGGGTGGAGCAGAGCGCGACCAGGTCGTCGGCGTATCTGACCACGACCGGGGTTCCGGGCACCGACCAGCCCCGATGCGACGGGGTGGTCTGCTGCCGGGCCCCGGCTGCTGTCTCGATCCCGTGCAGGGCAATGTTCATCAGCAGTGGGCTGATCACTCCGCCCTGCGGGGTGCCCTCCTCGGTCGGGGCGTACTGCCGGTTCTCGACCACACCCGCTTTGAGCCACCGGGCGACGGGTTCCCTGGCGGGGAATCCGTGCAGGTGGCCCAGGAGCCGGTCATGGTCGATCCGGTCGAACGCCGCTGTCAGGTCCGCGTCGAGGACCCATGCCCGCTTCGGGTTCTTGCCCTTGCAGACGGCGAAAATCGCCTCGATCGCGTCATGACACCCCCGGCCGGGCCGGAAGCCGTAGCTCCTCGACTCGAACCGTGCCTCCCATTCAGGCTCCAGCGCGTTCAGCACCACGGCTTGCGCCGCCCGGTCGGCGATCACGGGGATACCGAGCGGACGCCGTTTGCCGTTGGCCTTCGGGATGTAGATCCGGCGGACGGGCCGGGCCATCGGTCGACACCCGCGCTGCTGGACCCAGCGGGCGAGATCCACCCGCTCGGGACCGGTCAGCGCGGTCCGGCCGTCGACCCCTGCTGTCGCTCGCCCCTGGTTGACCTGCGCGACCCGGCGCGCACTGAGTAACGCGTTTGCCCGGGATCGCAGCATCAACCGTTGCAGACTACGTACCTTGCGGTGCGCTCTTGCCTGCGACGCCGTGAAGATCCGCTGGCGCAGCCGTCGTACTTCCTCCTCCGCCTGGGTCCAGTTCACCTGGTCCCAGTCGTCGGGAAAGCCCTGCGCTCCGTTCACCGCCGAAACAGCGGCGTCCAACGTCCCCGCAGGCGCTGACGTCATGCCCATCACCATCTCCACAGACTCACCTGACCCGCGTGGGCTCCCTCTCGGGCCGGGCACCACCGCACCAACGACACGGCGCTGCCCGTATCCGGTCGGTTCGGCACCACACGGCCAGGAGGCGGCCGCACCCTGTGATGCCCTTCCCGTCGCCTTTCGGCATCCCGGCCTTCGCTTCTCGGGCCATCCTGTTCCCGGCCAGGACTTCCGCCTTCCTCACGGTCGGCCTACCAGCCGTTGAAGCTGGACCTGGACGGGGTTTCCACGTTCCGCATGCATGAGACACGCACGGATAGGGCGCCCTCTGTACCCCGGGGACGATGGTGCTCACCCAGCAGCGCTACGTTCCACCGCCGGCATCCGCCGCTTCTCAACGGCCAGTCCCTGATCTCGGCCCGGTCCCACTTCCCTCCACCCGGACCTTCAAGATGACGAGGCATCAACCAAGGGTTCACTCACGTTCGCCCGCCCGTCCTTCTCCTCACCCGTAGCCCCCGGAAGGAACGAGGACCCTTCGGCTTGAACCCTGGGCTCCGCACCCCGCAGTCACCCGCGACGCACGCCAGGGAGGAGACCGGCCACCAAGCACGGACCGGGGATCACGTCACCACAACGGCACCTCCTCCACCGTGATCCACTCAACACATGCGACCTCGTGTCGCACACGCAGCACCTTGCCGTCCACGGCGATGACCCGCCGCTTTGGCGTAGGCGTTGGCAATCGGGAGCACAGCCAGTCGGCCAGGACCGCCGTCAACGTCTCGGCGTCGACGCGGACCAGCAGCCGCCACACCGTGGTCAAGACCGGCACCCGGCCCGGGAACCCGAGCCGGCCCCACGCCGACGCATCGAGATCGTCGACCCAGTCGCTGATCGCGGCGAACGTGGAAGCCCCGGCCATCACCGCGCACACCGCGACCGCGAGCAGGCTGGCTAGCGGGTAGCGGATCCCTCGCGGGTCACGCGGGTCAGGAACCTGTTCCAGGGCAGCCAGCAGGCCATACGACTCACCACCAGCGGGCATCGTTCCGGATGGGGCAGGGGCATGCTGACGGATCACGGCGATCAGCGATGATGACATGCGCGGGTGTGGTCCTTCTCGGTGTCATGTTGTCTCAGCAACTCCATGATCACCGACGGGCCGCACCCGCCCCGCGTCACCCTCCACACAGGTCGTCACACCGCTTACGACCAGGTCAGGGAAACCTCAATCGACTACGCAAAGGCCCTGGGCGTCGAGGTCGGCAGCTCATAGGGTGAAACGATCGGGCGCGAGCCGATATGGTCGCAAAAGTTGTCGGCGATCGAACTCCTTCACCGCAGACACGCCCGTGCTCATGGCAAACGGAAGCTGGCGCGCGATCCAGGACATCGAGCATGGCGACCTCGTCGTGGCAAAGGATCCGGCTACCGGCTTCGCGTCGCTGCAACCCGTCCTTGACGTGATTGTCGGGCAGGGCGCAAGGCGAATCATTGCCGTTGAGGTCGGCGCTGATAGTGCGCCATCGATTGAGATTCGCTCTACCGCCAGCCACCCCTTTTATGTGCAAGGCAGGGGTTGGACGGCGGCGAGTGACCTGGGCCCCGGAGTCGCCCTGCTCGCCATTGACAGCTCGTGGCGGGTTACCGGGGTCAACGACCACGGATACCTGCGAGACATGACGGTCTACAACCTCAACGTGGGGAACGTGCACACCTATTTAGTGGGCGGCCCTGCAGCAGCAATTGTTGTCCACAATGACAGTTGCCGAGACATCGCAGGCTGGACTTCACACGGCCGACAGCGTGCAAGGGAGCGGGGGATCAGCGAGGACATGGCGAGGAGTGCCGTCCGGAGCGGTCGACGGACGAACGGGAACTCGCCGGGCACGACCAAGTACACAGGTCGGAAAGTCTGGGTAGTGTTGAACAGGAAGTGTGAGGTTGTGTCTTGTGGATGGATCGGACGTAGGTAGGCATGCGTGAATAAGGACGAGCCTCGTGTTTGCCGGCTTCCGTTGGAGGTCAGTATTGACCCGGCCGCTGATGCGGCGTATTTCAAGTTCGTTGATATTCGGCCGGGAGGGGCTGTCCGACAGGTCCAGGTCGAAGGGATACCCAGTCCAGCTGAGATCAATCTAGATTTTGATGCGCGGGGCCATTTGCTCGGAATGGAGGTAATTGGTGTCTCGGTAGTTTTTCCCGATGAGGTGATCGATGGCATGACCTGACCGCTGTCAGGGGGCGTTGACGTCGTCAACATTCAGTGCGCTCTGCATGGTGGTGCGGCCGAGGTCGGGCGGACTGTCACGAGCGGTCCTGGTTCGATGGGCGGCAGTGCCGGGCGTGCATGGACTGCCAGTGGGTGGAGCACACCTACACCCACCAAGGGGCGGCTCACCACCCGGGTCCGGGTTGTGCTCAGGAGTGGAAAGTGGTCACTGCATTCCCGTACTGATTGATCGGCGAGAGGGGTGCGTAGGCACCTCTCTCGCCGCCCCGGGTGTCCCGACTGCGATCGCCAGCAGAACTCCGGGTCGCAGGCTTAGCCGGAATTCCGGTCAGTCTCCTATGAAGTAAAGGTGGTGGTCCGCGATGTGCGCCAGGCACCTTCTTGCGAGCGCGCCGATGATGACGACCTGATGCTTTTCAGGATCGGTTTGTGCACAACCTTCAAGGATGGGAAGCTCTGCTATGAGTTTCTGGACATCGGGGCCTTTGATGATGATGTTGGCGTAGGGGTCGATTTTGTCGAGCGTTGGTGTCCGGCCGGACTTGTAGCATTTGTTCAGCAGGCCCGCGAACAAGTCGTCTGCGTCAACCACGGTATCGATTGTGGTTGTCGGGACGCGTCCTTTGCGTGGCGTTGCCCCCTGGTGGCGCAGCTCAACATTAACTCCCATGCTGCGATGGTAGGCGAAACTGTCGGACGTCGGATCGCAACTGGATCATGGGACGGACGTCAGTTGGCGAACGCTGCGTCCAGGCGGGGTAGACGGGTAATGGCGCTTCCTTAGTCGATCATGGCTGGTAGAGGCTTGACTCGGTGGATGGTGATCGTGTGGGTTACCCGCCGTGTCGCGGGTCGATCGCCTCGGGTGGGGTTGCGGTTGGTGCGTCGTTTGGTGGCTCGGGGGCTGGATCGTCCGGGCCGGTCGTGGACGCGTCGCATCTGGTGAGGGGGAAAAAGTCCGCTGGATCCGGGGCGCGGACCGGCGGGCGGCGTTGCGGGCGCGCGGAAAGCTGATGCGGTCGGGGTCTATCCGGTAGTGGCGGGCGGCGTCGCTGACCAGGTGGGCCAGGGCCTGGTAGAGGCAGAATAGGGCCCACATCTCCTGCCGTGCCCCGGCCGGGCTGTGCGAGCGCAGCAGCACATCGGCCCCGCCGTGTACGTCGGTCTTGACCACGTCCAGCAGGGTTTCCCCGCGCCAGCGTTCGTGGTAGAGCGCTGGGATCTGTTCGATCGGCCACGCCTCGGGGTCGAGCAGGGTAGTGGCCAGGCAGAACAGTTCGCTGTGGTGCTCGCCGTGCTCGTCGCGGGTGGTCACGGTGTACTCGATGACCCGCACGGTGATCGGATCACCATCTTTCTTGCGCGGCGGTTTCAGCATCCCCGGCCCGAACGAGTCCAACACCCCCTGGGCGAGGACCGTCTCGGCAGCGCGGTAGCCGTCGAAGGCCGCCCCCAGCAGCGCCTTGCTGCCACATTCGGCGTGTACCAGCAGCCGCACCTGCGGCAACGCCCCGAGTCCGCCATCGTTGGACGGCCCGTCGAAAGCGGCCCGGTTCTCGTCACTGTCCGGCACGTCCATGGTGGACCCGTCGATGACGCTCAGCCGCAGCCCGCGCCAGAAACACCCCGGCACCTCGGGGCCACCGGTCGGGTCAGCCACCCGGGCGAACATCAGCCGCAGCGGATCGGGGCCCAGCCGGGCCCGGGCCCTGGTGATCGACCCCGACCAGGCCACATCCGCCTCGTCCGGCCCATCCCCCTCGGCCCCCGGCCACGCCAAACCGTCGATGAGTTGCCGCAGCACCTCCTCGTAGCCGTGCTCGCGCCACAACCACATCGCCAGCACGAGACAGTCGGTCAGCCGGGTCGGCAGCGACCGCTTACGCCGCTCCCGCGCCTTGGCCTCATCAATCACCGCGTCCTTCTCCGATGCTTTGGAAGAGCATGAGGTTGACGTTTCCGATCGATCTGGCGCGGCATTCCCCATTTGCGGTTGACTAGGTGTATATTGGGCAATGTGAATGGTGCTGCGAAGACCGGAAGAAGAAGAGCGTCGGCGCGCTCGAAGCGGATCCGGTCCTCACCTCGGGATACCATCGGGAAAGTCCTTCCGCACGCGGGTCAAGTTCGCGGGCGTAGGATTAGCCTGTTCTACGGGCGGGTCAGATGACAACCTCGGAGTTCCTTGCTCGCGAAGTTCGACTTGCGCTAACCTCGGTAGGGCATGACGTAAGCATTGATTTGCGGAAGTTGGCGGGAGAGAAGAATTTAACGGACATCTGGCTTGAGTTGGTCGAGGATGTTGAGGCGCCTGAGGTCTTGATCTCCCATGCCGATGGAAATCCGTACTGCCGCATTGTCGCTGGCGAGTACGCTTTTGAGGCGGTCACGACCTCGCGAGTTCCGGAGTTTGTGCGAAAACTGCTTACCGGCGACGTATCTCTAGTGGTCGAGCGGGCCTTGCTGCGGAAAAGGCTGGTGCTGACCGTGGAGGTGGCTGGTGATGATTATTCATCGAACGTGCCGCTGACTGGCGATCCGCTCGACGGTTGGGAGGAGCAGGCCCTTCAGCGGGGTAAGCGGCCTGAATCCTGAATCCACGGCGTACCCTCCGTAACACCTGGATCCAGTTCGGGAGTGCCCAGTTCGGCAACTGGAGGGGTACGCGTGGCTACTGACAAGTACGAGGAACTGGACATCCCTCCGCAGTTCCAGACCTTTGCGCACCGCCACCATCTGGAGTACCGGCAGACGCCGCCCGGGATCACGCTCTACCTCGGCCTGGCCGCGGCCTTCCTGGGGCTGCTGTTCAGCACGGCGCCGAAGGTCTCCGAGGACCGGATGACCGGTTACCTGATGCTGGGCGGTGGCGCCGTGCTCCTCATCGCCTCGCGGGTGCTGCACGTACGCAAGCGGCGGCGGGAAGAGGAGTTGTACCACCAGTATCTGGAGTGGAAGAAGCAGCAGGAGGAGCAGCAGCCGGAGGCAGGGGGGTAACCGGCCCGGTCGACTGCCCGTTGTGGCGGAGGGCCGGTGCTCCGTAGGCTCGTCGGCAACGGCGGCCTCGGGGACCGGCCCGTCGCGACCACCGCCCTGGGGAAAGGACGCCGGTGCTGTACTGGCTGTTGAAGTACGTGTTCCTCGGCCCGCTGTTGCGGCTCGTTTTCCGGCCGCAGGTGGAGGGGCTGCACCACGTACCGGCCACCGGCCCGGTGATCCTCGCCAGCAACCATCTCTCCTTCTCGGACTCGATCTTCACCCCGCTGATCGTGCCGCGGCGGGTCACCTTCGTGGCCAAGGCGGAGTACTTCACCGGCAAGGGGATCAAGGGCTGGCTGACGAAGATGTTCTTCACCGGCACGGGCACCATCCCGGTGGACCGCTCCGGCGGGAAGGCCGCCCGCGCCGCGCTGGACACCCAGCTCGCGGTGCTGCGTGACGGTGGCATCGCCGGCATCTACCCGGAGGGCACCCGTTCGCCGGACGGGCGGCTCTACCGGGGCAAGACCGGCGTGGCCCGGCTCGCGCTGGAGAGCGGCGCGCCGGTGGTGCCGGCGGCGATGCTCAACCTCGACGAGATCCAGCCACCGGGCAAGATCATCCCGAAGGTCGAGCGGGTCCGGATCAGCTTCGGCCCGCCGCTGGATTTTTCCCGGTACGCCGGGCGGGCCGGCGACCGGTTCGTCGAGCGCGCGATCACCGACGAGATCATGTACGAGCTGATGGAACTCTCCGGACGCGAGTACGTCGACGTCTACGCGCAGAAGCTCAAGACCCAACCTGCCCCGGTGCCCGCCTGACCGGGCCGGGTCAGGAGGCCAGGGTCCGGGTGGTGTCGGCGGCGGACGGGTGGGCCAGGGCGAGCAGGCCCGGCGCGCCGTTGCGGTGGGCGAAGGCGCGTAGCTCGGTCAGCGGCGCGGCGGCCGTCGCCCGATCGCCGGCCGACGTCAGTTCCCGGACCGCGAAGGTCAGCGCCAGCATCCGGTCGGTGACGTCGGGGATTCCGGCGTAGATCTCGGCGGCGGCCAGATGCAGTTCGGCGGCGTGCCGGTGGTCGCCCTCGGCGCCGGCCAGCGCACCGGTCACGGTCCGCAACGCCGCCTCGGACCAGGGTGTGCGATGGCCGACCTGGTCCAGCATGGCGCGTACCCGGGCCGCCGGCTTGCGCCCGGCGAGGGTGGCCGCCCAACTGGCCGCGGCGATCCATTCGCCACTGGCCAGGGCCGGCACCGTCGTCCACGCCTCGGCCAACTCGTCGACCAGGGCGGCGGCCTCGTCGGTGCGCCCCTGCACCGCCCGGCACAGGGCGCCCATCGCCAGCATCGTCCAGTGCAGCCGGTGGAAGCCGCTGCGCCGGGCGGTGTCCAACGCGGCGGCCACGTCGTCGCGCGGCGGCGGGGCCGCCACCGCGCCGAGTGGGGTGGGGCCGGCGTCGGCGGCCCCGGCCGGCGGGTCGGCGGTGGCGGCTGCGGCGGCCGGCGGGGTGCCCGCATCCGGCGTGGCGGCTGGACCGGCGGGCGGCACCGGCTGGCCGCGCAGCACCAGCAGGCCGGAGCGCAGGCCACGGACCTGCATGTCCCAGCTGCCGGTCGGGGTGTCCACGAACGCCTCGGCGGCGGCGAGCAGCCGGGCGAAGTCTCCCTCGAACCAGGCCCGCATCGCCTCGCCGGAGTAGCTGGTGGTCAGCGTCTGCCCGCTCGCGGTGCGGGCCGGGGCCGCCGAGAGCAGCGCGTCGGAGCGTAGCCAGTCGCCCTCCTCGCGTACCGCGTAGGCGAGGTTCTGGGTGGCCCTCGGCAGCGCGAGCAGTTGCCCGGCCCGGCTGAACTCGACGATGGCGTACAGCTCGTCCAGGCCGGACCGGTCACCGGCCTGGTAGCGGGCGGTGGCCGCGGTGATCCGGGCGTTGGTGCGGGTCTCGGTGAGGCCGAGCCGCTCGCCGATCTCCGCCGCCGTGTCGGCCGCGGTCACCGCCGGGTCCCGCTCGTAGTTGAGCATGTGCAGCCGGCCCAGCTCGGCGAAGGCGTCCGCCTTCTGGGGGCTGTCCGGCAGCGGCTCGAACAGCCGTACCGCCCGGTCCAGGCAGGCCAGCGCGGCCTGCCGGTCGGCCCGCAGCCAGGCGGCCTGACCGAGCAGCGTCCAGGCGCGTGCCGCGCACGCCTCGTCGCCGTACGCCAGCAGCCGGTCGGCCAGCGCCTGCACCTGCTCCGGGCCGCCGCCGGAGAGGAAGGCGTTGCCGTCCCGGTAGAAGGAGATCTCCGTGCTGAGCAGCTCCAGTTGCAGCCGACCCAACGGGTCGGAGTCGTCGGCCAGCCCGAGCGCCCGACCCGCGTGGCTGGCGGCGGCGTCCAGCCCGTGCAGCGCGTACGCCCGGCGGGCCGCCCGGTGCAGCGCGGCCCGTGCCGGACCGGCGTAGCGGCGGGTCTCCATGCCCAGCGAGCGAGCGATCTCGTGGGCCGCCCAGCGGTGGTGCGCCAGCACCTCGGCCAGGTCGGTGTCCCGGCTCTGCGAGAGCGTGTCCAGCCAGTCGGCGGTGCGTTCGTGCCGGGCCACCCGCTCGGTACGCGGCAGCCGCTGGTAGCAGACGTCGCGCACCAGCACGTGCCGGAAGCGGTACTCCGGCTGACCGGCCATGGTGGAGGCGGCCTGCTCGTGGACGAAGTCCCGTTGCTCCAGCCGGCGCAGCGCCCGCTCGACCGACTCGACCGGCTGCCCGACCGCGGCGGCCACCGCGCCGGGCCAGAACTGCACCCCGACCACCGCCGCGGCCAGCAGCACCGCCCGGTCCTTCGCGTCGAGCAGGTCGACCCGGTTGGCGATGACCGCGTGCACGCTCTCCGGCATCGGCAGGTCCAGGTGCTTCTCCAGCGACCAGCCCCGCCCGGACTGGCGCAGCGCACCCTGCTCGATCAGCATCCGGACGTACTCGTGGGCGTAGAGCGGGTTACCGCCGGCCACCTCGACCAGCGGGGTCAGCAGGTCGGCGGAGAACGCGGCCTGGCCGAACATGTGCGCGTACAGCGCGGCGATGCCGGTGTCCCGCAGCGGCGGCAGGGTGATCGTCACCGAGCCGGTGATGGTCCCCGCCCAACTCGGATCCCGGTCCACCAGCTCGGGGCGCGCGGTGCAGAGCAGCAGCAGGGGCACGTCCCGGGCCGCCGCGCCGAGCAGCTCCACGAAGCGCAGCATCGCGTCGTCGGCCCAGTGCAGATCCTCGAAGACCAGCACGGTGGGGCGGCGGGCGGCCAGCGCCAGCAGGAACCGCCGCCACGCCGACTCCGCCTCCTCGGCCGGCAGCGGCGTGCCGGGCAGGCCGACCAGGGGCCGCAGCGCGTCGGCCACCCGGCCGCGCTCGCCGGGGCCGACCAGCTCGCCGACGGCCGCGGCGAGGCGCTGCGCGGCGGTGGCGGCCGGGTCGGTGTCGAGGATGCCCGCCTCGGCCTTGACGATGTCGGCCAGCGCGGCGAAGGTGACGTTCTCGCCGAACGGCGGGCACCGCCCGGTGCGCCAGGTCAGCGGCTCGTCCACCAGCCGGCCGGTGTGTTTGTGCAGCTCGCGGACGAGTCGGCTCTTGCCGATGCCGGCCCGGCCGAAGACGGTGACCACCTGTGGCCGGCGGTCGCGCAGGCTGCGGTGTAGGGCGTTGACCAGCATGCCCAGCTCGTGCTCGCGGTCGATCAGCGGGGTGGTGTCCGGCTCCCGGTCGGTGGGTTGCTGGCGGACCGCGGCCAGGGCCAGCCACACCTCGGTCGGCGCGGACCGGCCGCGCAGGGTGACCGGGGGCTGCTCGTCGTAGCGGATGGCGTCCCGGGTCAGCGCGTGCGTGGTGCCGTCGACCAGCACCCCGCCGGGCGGCGCCACGGACTGCAACCGGGAGGCGGTGTTGACCACGTCACCGGCGACGATCGCCTGCCCGCCGTCGCGGGCGGCGGCCACGTCGACCAGCGCCTCGCCGGTGGCCACGCCGACCCGGAAGCGCAGCCCGTCGGTGCCGGTGGGGGTGAACCGGGTGAGCACCCGTTGCAGCTCCAGCCCGGCCCGCACGCAGCGCAGCGCGTCGGTCTCGGTGGCCACCGGCGCGCCGAAGAGCGCCATCACCGCGTCGCCGATGTACTTCTCGACCACCCCGCCGTACTGGCCGACCACCCGCCGGGCGGCCGAGAAGAAGCCGGTCTGCATGCCGCGGACCAGCTCCGGGTCGGCCCGCTCGACGTACGGGGTGAAATCGATCAGGTCGACGAAGAGCACGCTGACCCGGCGGCGATCCTCCTGGGGATTGATGACCGTCGGGCGGTCGATGCCGGCCCGGGGCGCGCCGCAGGAGGTGCAGAAGGCCACGTCCGGGGCGAGCGGGCGCAGGCAGTGTGGACAGACGGCACCCAGCTCCGCCCCACAGCCACCGCAGAAGCGGTCGCCGTCGGCGGCGGTGCGTCCACACCGGTCACACTGCGCGGCGATGACACCCTCCACTGGCGAGCCCCCGACGCCCGGGAGCGCAGGGTCAGTATCCCTGCCCGGCGCACTGTCGGGTACCGGGCTGTTGGCTTGCGGACACTCCACCGGGCAGCTCAGCGGGTTCCGAACGGCTAGATTCAGGCAGCCGATCGTCAACTCGCTGATCAGGGGGACAGCCTCATGGTGTACGTCATGCTTCGTAGCGAATGGACCGACAGCAACGGGGTCACTCACTCCGCCGGGGACTCGGTGGACGTCGACGCCGCCACGCTCGCCCTGCTCCAGGCGCAGGGCATCGTCGGCGAGGTGCCGGGCAAGGGCAAGGACGGCACGGACTGGGCCGGGCCGGGTGGCACGGACTGGGCCGGGCCGGGCAGCACCAAGCCCTGACCTGGGCGTACGCGGGCGGGGCCGGGGACGATCGTCCCCGGCCCCGCCCGTCGGCGTCTGCGCGTTCGTATCCGGTATGCGCTGATACCCGGTGCGCGCTGATACCCGGTGTGCGCTTGTGCCCCGTGTGCGCCGATACCCGGTGGGTCAGCGTTCGTTCATGCCCGCGCGGCGGCGCAGCGCGGGGACGTCGGTGACCACGATCCGCCGGCCCTCGGTACGCAGCCAACCCCGGTTGGCGAACGACCCGATCGCCTGGTTGACGCTCTGCCGGGAGCCGCCGGCCATCTCCGCGAGCTGGCTCTGGTTCAGCTCGATGGTGATCATCGGAGCCTGGCTCTCGCCGGCGAGTCGGACCAGCGTCTTGGCGACCCGGCCGGGCAGGTCGAGGAAGACGTGGTCGGCGTTCTGCTCGGTCAGCCGGCGGATGAGCGCGCCGAGGGAGCGCATCACCGCGTCGAGGATGCGCGCGTTCGAGTGCACCAGCTCCATGAACGCGGGGCGAGACAACGCCAGCGCCGCAGTGTCCTCGATCGCCTCGGCGGAGGTCGACCGGGTCGAGGCGTCCAGCAGCGAGACCTCGCCGAGCACGTCCGGCGGGCGCATCACGGTCAGGATGGCCCGCTCGCCGGTCGGTGCGGTGCGGAACACCGCCACCGCGCCGCGGCGCAGGATGATCAGCGACTCACCGGGATCGTTCTCCACGAAGAGCAGCTGACCCTTGCGATACGTCCGAGGTACCGCGGCGGCGACCACCCGCTGACGTACCTCGGGCTCCAGCCCGGCGAACATGTCGACACCCGTGAGCGCGTCGCCCGGCTCCGGCAGGCGCATCTCCACGGCCCCACCCCTCCCCGGTCAAGGACCCCAACCCGCTCACCGGGTGAGCCTGACGGCCCCTGACAAGGTGATCTGACACCTGTACGGCGTCCGGCAGCGATACACATCAGATCATGACGGTCCGGTCGCGTGCTGTACACCCCTCAAATCACTTCCGTGACCGCTTCGAGCTGGGGATGTCGCCTTGTCGAGATTGATGGAAGCGCTCCCGGGCCGGTTTGCCCTGCCCGGCCCGCCCGTCGGCCCGACCGACCCGCCCCGCTCGCCGGCCTCCGGTGGGCGTCGGCGAGGATGGCGGGGATGCCCTACCGCTACTTCTACGACTGCGAGTTCATCGAGGACGGCCGGACCGTCGAGCTGGTCTCGATCGGCGTTGTCGACGAGTACGGCCGTGAGTTCTACGCGGTCTCCACCGAGTTCGACGCGTCCCGGGCGGTGCCCTGGGTCCGTCGTAACGTGCTGGACAAGCTGCCCTCCCCGGCCGACCGGGCCTGGCGGTCCCGGGAGCGGATCCGCGACGAGCTGTTCGACTTCCTCGTCGAGCCGATCCAGGATCGTCCCGGCGAGGAACTGGAGCTCTGGGCCTGGTACGCCGCGTACGACCATCTGGCGCTGGCGCAGCTGTGGGGCGCGATGCCGGCCCTGCCCCGGGAGATCCCCCGGTTCACCAAGGAGCTGCGGCAGTTGTGGGACGACCGGGGACGACCGAGGTTGCCGAGCGCCGACGCGGCCCGGCACGACGCCCTGGTCGACGCCCGGCACAACCTGGCCCGGTGGCAGGCGATGACCGGTTCGTAGCTGTCTCCCGCGGCACCCCGCGATGTCGGGTGTCACCCCGCGGCGACTACAGTCGGCAAGTGACGGCCCGCCCCGGGCCGGCAACGGTGCCGTGGGTCTGACCTGACACCTATCCTGGGGCTTGATCGGGCTTGACCAGATGCTCCCCAGGAGGATGAGCAGATCATGCGTATCGGCGTGCTCACCGGCGGCGGCGACTGCCCGGGTCTCAACGCGGTCATCCGGGCGGTGGTCCGCAAGGGTGTCGCCAGCTACGGCCATGAATTCGTGGGTTTCCGGGACGGCTGGAAGGGCCCGCTGGAGGGGCTCTCCCGCCCGCTGGGTATCGCGGACGTCCGGGGGATCCTGCCGCGGGGCGGCACGATCCTCGGCTCGTCCCGCACCAATCCCTTCAAGATCGAGAACGGCGTCGAGCGGATCAAGGACAACCTGGCCGCGCAGGGCGTCGACGCGCTCATCGCCATCGGCGGCGAGGACACCCTCGGCGTCGCCACCAAGCTGCACGAGCTGGGCGTCAACGTCATCGGCGTGCCGAAGACCATCGACAACGACCTCGGCGCCACCGACTACACCTTCGGCTTCGACACCGCGGTCAACATCGCGATGGAGGCGATCGACCGGCTGCACACCACCGCCGAGAGCCACCACCGCACCCTGGTCGTCGAGGTGATGGGCCGGCACGCCGGCTGGATCGCCCTGCACGCCGGCCTGGCCGGTGGCGCGAACGTGATCCTGCTGCCGGAGCGGCAGTTCGACGTCGAGCAGGTCGCCGGCTACGTCGAGAAGCGCTTCCAGCACCAGTACGCGCCGATCGTCGTGGTCGCCGAGGGCGCCCACCCGCTCGAGGGGCAGATGGTGCTGCACAACCAGGAGCTGGACGCCTTCGGTCACGTCCGCCTCGGCGGCATCGGCCAGTGGCTGGCCGAGCAGCTGGAGGCCCGGACCGGCAAGGAGGCCCGCACGGTGGTGCTCGGGCACATCCAGCGTGGCGGCACCCCGACCGCGTTCGACCGGGTGCTCGCGACCCGGCTCGGCCTGCACGCGATCGACGCCGCGAACGAGGGCGACTGGGGCAAGATGGTCGCCATGCAGAGCACGGACATCGTCCGCGTTCCGCTCGCCGAGGCCACCCGCGAGCTGAAGACCGTTCCGCTGGAGCGGTACGCCGAGGCCGAGGTCTTCTTCGGCAGCTGACGGCGAGGCGCGCCGGTGGGCTGGAGCCCACCGGCGCGTGCAAGCCGGCCGATCGGCCGGCCGGGGAGAGGGGCGGAGATGCCAGCCGGGGTGCACACGGTCGCGGTGATCGGCGCGGGCAAGATCGGCGAGCTGATGCTCTCCGGGCTGCTGCGCTCGGGTTGGCCGGTGGACCGGCTGCTGGCCACCGCCCGCCGGCCGGCGCGCGCCGAGGAACTGGCCGCCCGCTACGGCGTACGGGTGGTGGACAATCTCACCGCGGTCGCCGAGGCCGAGGTGCTGGCCATCTCCGTCAAACCGCAGGACGCCGCCGCGCTGCTGGAGGAGATCGGGCCCAAGGTGCCCGCCGACAAGCTGGTCATCTCGCTCTGCGCCGGGCTGCCAAGCAGCTTCTTCAGCCGCCGGTTGCCGGAGGGCACGCCGGTGGTGCGGGTCATGACCAACACGCCGGCCCTGGTGGACCAGGCGATGACCGCCATCTCCGCCGGGGCGTACGCCACCGGCGCCCACCTGGCGCTGGCCGAGGAGATGTTCAAGCCGCTGGGCGCGACGATCCGGGTGCCCGAGACCCAGCAGGACGCGGTGACCGCGCTCTCCGGTTCCGGCCCGGCCTACTTCTACCTGCTGGTGGAGGCGATGACCGACGCCGGCATCCTGCTCGGCCTGCCCCGGCAGGTGGCACACGACCTGATCGTGCAGACCGCGATCGGTTCGGCGGTGATGCTGCGTGACTCCGGCGAGCACCCGGTGAAGCTGCGCGAGGCGGTCACCTCGCCCGCCGGCACCACCATCTCCGCCATCCGCGAGCTGGAGAACCACGGCGTACGCGCGGCGCTGCTGGCCGCGCTGGAGGCGGCCCGGGACCGGGCCCGCGAGCTGGCCGCCCAGGCCGAGTGAGCCTGCCGGCGGACTCGACCCGGCTGGTCGACGTGTGCGTCACCGTCGCCGGCTCGTTCCGCCGACCGTCGTGCCGCATACTGGCGCGGTGTTCACTCTCGCCCAGGCCCGGCACCTGGTGGCCACCCTGCACCCCCGCGTCAACGAGCTGATCCGGGTCCGGGCCGACCTGACCGAGCTACAGGCCGACCTGGCCACCCACGGGGTCAGCGCGCTCGGCGGCCGGCCAGAGGTCAAGGGCCTGGAGGCCCGGCTCCACGCGGTCGTCGACGAACTTCAGCAGCACGGCATCGAGGTCAAGAGCGTGGCGCCGGTGCTGCTCGACTTCCCCGGCGAACGCGACGGCCGGCCGGTGCTCTGGTGCTGGCTGGAAGGGGACAGCGACGTGCGCTGGTACCACCGCGCCGACTGCGGCTTCGCCGGCCGCCGCCCCATCTGACCGCGCTGGACCGATCGGCGGTTTCAGGAGGCGTTCGTGGTGAACGCCGGGGCGCGATCGGCATGATCGATCTGCGGGAGACGGGAGTTCGTTGATGTTCGCCGTGGCGCTGACCGACGACGCGCAACTGCGTCCGCTGAACCCCTGGCATGCCGAGGAGTTCCTGGCCAACCTGGACCGGGCGCGGGAGCACATCTCACCCTGGGTGTCGCCGTCCTTCGTGGCGACCGACCTCGACCGGGCACGGCACGTGCTCCAGCGCTACGCCGACCGGTGGGCCCGCGACGACGGCGGCATCTGGGGCATCTGGCACGACGGCACGCTGGTCGGCGGGGTGCTGCTGGTATCGCTCAACGCGGCGACCGGGGTCTGCGAGGCGGGCTGCTGGCTGGAGCCGGCGGCCGAGGGGCGTGGCCTGGTGACCCGGGCAGTGGAGCAGCTCATCGACTGGGCGCTGATCGAGCGCGGCCTGCACCGGGTCGAGTGGCGGACCAACGCCGGCAACGTACGCAGCATCGCGGTGGCCCGTCGACTCGGCATGCGCCGCGACGGCGTACTCCGTGAGGTGCTCCCCACCCCGTCCGGCCGCACCGACCTGGAGGTCTGGTCGATCCTGGCCCCCGAGTGGCACGCCCACCGCCCCCACCACCCCTGACACCCCATCGTCGTGCCCCTGACGCCGCGTCCGATCATGCCCCGGACGCCCCGTCGATCATGCAGTTGTGGTGCCCCGCAAAAGGTTCACATGAGCCAAATCGGCCACCATAACTCCATGATCGGCGAGTGGGTGGGGCGCGTGGGGTGTGGGTGGGGTGGGGTGGGGTGGGTGGTTGGTTAGGGGAGGAGTTTTTCGAGGGTGGCGCGGAGGGCGGGGTCGTCGGGGGTGACGGTGGGGGCGAAGCGGGCGGTGACGGCGCCGTCGGGGGCGACCAGGAACTTCTCGAAGTTCCAGCGGACGTCGCCGGTGTGGCCCTCGGCGTCGGGAGTGTCCACCAGGGACGCGTAGAGCGGGTGCCGGTCGGGGCCGTTGACGTCGACCTTCTCCGTCAGCGGGAAGGCCACCCCGTAGTTGACCTGGCAGAACTCGCTGATCTCCGCAGCGCTGCCCGGCTCCTGGCCGGCGAACTGGTTGCACGGCACGCCGAGCACCGTCAGGCCGCGGTCGGCGTACTCGTCCTGTAGGGCCTGGAGCGCGGCGTACTGCGGGGTGAGTCCGCAGCGGGACGCGACGTTGACCACCAGCAGGGCGCGTCCGCGGTACTGCGCGAGATCGGCCGGACCGCCGGTGAGCGCGCCGATGGGGATGTCGAAGACGGTCATGCCGCGAGGCTACCCGCCCGCCCTGCGGCCCGGCGTGCGCCGGGCCGAGTTACCCTACCGGTCAGTAATCGGCCGTTGACCGGCGTGGACGTGATCCGGGACGGTTTCGCCCCGTCACGGAAATCGAAACATGCGCATCTTGACGAAGTGGTTGCGTGTGAGTAGCGTCTCCTCATCATTTTGGAAAGTTTCCTAACTGTTTGGAGACGCCACATGAAGAGATCGCTCCGCCGGGCCCTCTGGGTCGGCGCCGTGGTCGCGGTGACCGTCGCCACGGTCCCGATGACCTCGGCGCTCGGCGCCGGAAGCGTGACCACCTCGTTCACCCGGGTGTCCGACTGGGGGACCGGTCACGAGACGAGGGTCACCATCACCAACGGTTCGGACGCCAGCGTGAGCACCTGGCGCATCGAGTTCGACCTGCCCTCGGGCACCAGCATCAGCAGCTTCTGGGACGCCGACGTGACCCGCACCGGCAACCGCGTCGTGGCGGTCAAGAAGAGCTGGGCCGGCGCGCTGGCGCCGGGCGCCTCCTTCAGTTGGGGCTACAACGGCACCGGCGGGTACGTGGCCCCGCAGAACTGCACCATCAACGGCGCGTCCTGTGGGGGCGGCACCCCGCCGCCGACCACCACCCCGCCGACCACCACGCCTCCCACGACCACGCCGCCGACCACGCCCCCGCCGACCACCCCGCCGCCCACCACCCCACCGGGCGCGCAGAAGGTCGTCGGCTACTTCGTCCAGTGGGGCGTCTACCAGCGGAACTACCACGTTCGCAACATCCACACCAGCGGCTCGGCGGCGAAGCTGACCCACATCCTGTACGCCTTCGGCAACACCACGGGCGGCCGGTGCACCATCGGTGACAGCTACGCCGACTACGAGAAGGCGTACACCGCGGCGGAGAGCGTCGACGGCGTCGCCGACACCTGGGACCAGCCGCTGCGCGGCAACTTCAACCAGTTGCGCAAGCTCAAGCGGATGTACCCGCACCTCAAGGTGATCTACTCGATTGGTGGCTGGACCTGGTCCGGCGGCTTCACCCAGGCCGCGCAGAACCCGACCGCCTTCGCCGAGAGCTGCTACAACATGGTCAAGGACCCGCGCTGGGCGGACGTCTTCGACGGCATCGACATCGACTGGGAGTACCCGAACGCCTGTGGCCTCACCTGTGACGCGAGCGGCCCGAACGCGTTCAAGAACGTGATCAGCGCGCTGCGGACCCGGTTCGGCTCGTCGGCGCTGGTCACCGCCGCGATCACCGCCGACGGCAGCAACGGTGGCAAGATCGACGTGACCGACTACGCCGGTGCGGCGGCGAACCTCAACTGGATCATGCCGATGACGTACGACTACTTCGGCGCCTTCGCACCGCAGGGCCCCACCGCCCCGCACTCGCCCCTGACCTCGTACACCGGCATCCCGCAGCAGGGATTCTGGTCGGACGCGGCCATCCAGAAGCTCAAGAGCAAGGGCATCCCGGCCAACAAGCTGCTGCTCGGCATCGGCTTCTACGGCCGGGGCTGGACCGGGGTGACCCAGACCACGGCGGGCGGCACCGCCACCGGGCCCGCTCCGGGCACCTACGAGCAGGGCATCGAGGACTACAAGGTGCTCAAGAACACCTGCCCGGCCACCGGAACGGTCGGCGGCACGGCGTACGCCAAGTGCGGTAGCAACTGGTGGAGCTACGACACCCCGTCGACCATCGGCGGCAAGATGACGTACGCGAAGAACCAGGGCCTGGGTGGCGCCTTCTTCTGGGAGCTCTCCGGTGACACCACCAACGGTGAGCTGATCAGCGCCATCAAGGGCGGTCTCGGCTGAGCCGACGGCCGACGCACCACCCACACGACGGGGAGGGGCCCGCACCGGCCCCTCCCCGTCCGGGTGTAAGGAAGGGCCCCCTTTTAACGCCTCGGGTAGAGCACGGGCCCCCTATTAACAAGCCTGCCTCCGCTGCAAACCGGCTCCCGACGGACAGCCGGTCCGTGCAAGCTCGGAGCTGCCGTGTTAATAGGGGGCCCTTCCTCTACCGGAGGCGTTAAAAGGGGGCCCTTCCTTACATCGGGGGTGGGTGTGACAGACTCGCCGGTCGAACGTGGTCCACCGTCGGGAGGTAGCGATGCGGGTGAACCACCGGCGATCGGTCGCCACCGCCGCCGTACTGCTCGCCGCCGTGCTGTCCGGCTGCGGGGTGTTCGGCGAGGAGAACGAGGCGGAGCAGCCCGGCCGGGCGCCGGCCGAGGAGGCCATGGCGAGTTCCCGCGAGCGGGTGCAGGCGTACCTCGACGCGATGGCGGCCAAGGACGTGGCGGCCGGGCGCAACCAGCTCTGTAGCGTGCTGCACGAAGCGTTCGACGAGGCCGCCACCGGGCCGAACGGGAACTTCGCCGACCATTTCGACGTGCCGCGGGCCGAGATCACCGACATCCGGCCGGGGCCGGCCGGGCAGGAGGTCAGCACCTCGATCTCGGTGACCGCCGGCAGCCGCAAGCTCACCCGGAAGCTGCTGTTCACGGTCACCCGGGACGGACTGGACTGGTGTATCTCGGACGAACGGCCCGGCGGGAACACTCCCGCCCCCGATCCGACGCCCTGACCTGCGTCGTCGTCCGCCGTCGTCCATCTGCCGGAACCCGGCCCCTCGCTGGCCGGTCGCCCGGCCGGTCGCCGTACGCTTCATGTCATGCGCCATGAGTGGCATCAGTTGAGCCATCCGGCGGTGGGCAGCCGGGTGCTGCAGACCAGCCGCCCGACCGTCGACTCCGCCGAGGACGAGGCCCTCGGCCTGGACCGCTGGCGGGAGCTGCCGCGCGCCCAGACCCCGCCCTGGCCGGACCAGGCACAGGTGGCCGAGGTCTGCAAGGTGCTCGACACGGTGCCGTCGGTGGTCGCCCCGTACGAGGTCGACCAGTTGCGCCAGCGCCTCGCGCTGGTCTGCGAGGGCAAGGCGTTCCTGCTCCAGGGCGGCGACTGCGCGGAGACCTTCGCCGACAACACCGAGAGCCACCTGCTGGCCAACGCCCGCACGCTGCTGCAGATGGCGATCGTGCTCACCTACGGCGCGTCGCTGCCGGTGATCAAGGTGGCCCGGGTGGCGGGGCAGTACACCAAACCCCGGTCGCTGCCGACCGACGCCCGCGGCCTGCCCGCCTACCGCGGGGACATGATCAACTCGCTGGAGGCCGTCCCGGAGGCCCGGGTCGCCGACCCGCAGCGCATGATCCGGGCGTACGCGAACTCGGCCGCCGCGATGAACATGCTCCGCGCCTACCTCGCCGGCGGGCTGGCCGACCTGCACGCCGTGCACGACTGGAACAAGGGCTTCGTGCGCAACTCCCCGGCCGGCGAGCGGTACGAGGCCATCGCCCGGGAGATCGACCGGGCCCTCGCGTTCATCCGGGCCTGCGGCATGACCGACGACGACGCGCTGCGTACGGTCACCCTCTACTGCTCGCACGAGGCCCTGGCCCTGGAGTACGACCGGGCGCTGACCCGGGTCTCCGGCGGCCGGCCGTACGGGCTCTCCGGGCACTTCCTGTGGATCGGCGAGCGGACCCGGCAGATCGACGGGGCGCACATCGACTTCATCTCCCGGATCGCCAACCCGATCGGGGTCAAGCTCGGGCCGACCACCACGCCGGACGAGGCGATCGAGCTGTGCGAGAAGCTGAACCCGGACAATGTCCCCGGCCGGCTCACCCTGATCAGCCGGATGGGTAACCACAAGGTCCGCGACGCGCTGCCGCCGATCGTGGCCAAGGTGACCGCCGCCGGGGCGAAGGTGGTCTGGCAGTGCGACCCGATGCACGGCAACACCCACGAATCGTCGAACGGCTACAAGACGCGCCACTTCGATCGGATCGTCGACGAGGTGCTGGGCTACTTCGAGGTGCACCGCGGCCTGGAGACGCACCCGGGCGGCCTGCACGTCGAGCTGACCGGCGAGGACGTCACCGAGTGTCTCGGCGGCGCCCAGGGCATCGCGGACCTCGACCTGCCCGACCGGTACGAGACCGCCTGCGACCCGCGGCTGAACACCCAGCAGTCGCTGGAGCTGGCTTTCCTCGTCGCGGAGATGCTCCGTGGCTGACGCGAGGAGTGAGCTTGCGAGCCCCGCAGTCGGTAGCCGGAGGGATGACTGTGGCTGACGCGAGGAGTGAGCTTGCGAGCCCCGCAGTCGGTAGTCGAAAGGATGACCGTGGCTGACACAACGGGACGCACGGCGCGCGGGGACATGCTCGTCGACCTGCGTTCGGACACGGTGACCCGGCCCACCGCCGGGATGCGGGCGGCGATGGCCGGCGCCGAGGTCGGCGACGACGTGTACGGCGAGGATCCGACGGTCAACGCCCTGGAGGCCGAGGTCGCCGCGCTCTTCGGGCACGAGGCGGCGCTGTTCTGCCCGACCGGGTCGATGGCCAACCAGATCGCCCTGCAACTGCTGGTGCCGCCCGGCGCGGAGTTGCTCTGCGATGCCGACGCGCACGTGGTCACGTACGAGATGGGGGCTGCCGCCGCGTACGGCGGATTGACCTCGCGGACCTGGCCTGCGGTGGGCGCGGACATCGACCCCGACGTGGTCGCCGGCATGATCCGTCCCGACGGCTACTGGGCGGTGCCCACCCGGGCGATCGCCGTGGAGCAGACCCACAACCGTGGCGGTGGCGGGGTGATCCCCCTCGACGCGTTGCGCGCGCTGCGCCAGGTCGCGGACGCCGCGCAGGTGGCGTTGCACTGCGACGGTGCCCGGATCTGGCATGCGCACGTCGCCGACGCGGTGCCGTTGGCGACCTATGGCGCGCTCTTCGACACCCTGTCGGTCTGCCTCTCCAAGGGGCTCGGCGCGCCGGTCGGCTCGCTGGTCGTCGGCGCCGCCGACAAGATCGAGCGGGCCCGGGTGATCCGCAAGCGGATGGGCGGCGGGCTGCGCCAGGCCGGCATCCTGGCCGCCGCCGGACGGTACGCCCTCGCCCACCACGTCGACCGGCTCGCCGAGGATCACGCGAAGGCGGCCCGGCTGGGCGAGGCGATCGCCCCGTTCGGGGTGCTGGCCACGCCGGTGCGCACCAACCTGGTCCCGCTGGACCTGACCAAGGCGCCGCTGGACGCGCCCGCCCTCGCCGCCGCCGCCCGTGCCGAGGGCGTCCTGATTTCAGTCCTCGGCCCCCACACGGCCCGCCTGGTCACCCACCTGGACGTCACCGACGCCGCCGTGGACCGCGCCGCCACCACCCTCGCCCAGATCTTCCGCCGCTAACCCGCCCTGATCATGAGGTTGCCGGCGAAGATGATCTTCAAACCCCTCATGATCAACCAGGTGGTCAACGGAGAAAGGGGAGGAGGCGGCGGAGGGTGGTGATGTCGGCGGCGTGGCCTTCGTGGCGGTCGGTGGGGGTCTCCACCAGGATCGGGACGCCGGCGGTGGCGGGGTGACGCATCAACTCGGCGAAGGCCGGCTCGCCGATCATGCCCTTGCCGATGTTCTCGTGCCGGTCGCGGGTGGAGCCACAAAGGTCCTTCGAGTCGTTGGCGTGCACCAGCCGTAGCCGGTCCGCCCCGACGGTGGCCACCAGGGCGTCCAGGGTCTCGGTCATGCCCCCCTCGGCGGCCAGGTCGTGGCCGGCGGCCCAGGCGTGGCAGGTGTCGAAGCAGACGCCGAGCCACGGGTGCCGGTCCACCGCGTCGAGGTAGGGCCCGAGCTGCTCCACCCGGGAGGCCAGCGACCGGCCGCCGCCCGCGCTCGGCTCGACCAACAGCATCGGCCCGCCGTCGGTCGCGGCCGAGTCGAGCAGCGGCAGCAGGGACTCGCGTACCTGTCGCATCGCCGCCTCGGCGTGCCCGGCGTCCACCGCGCTGCCGGCGTGGAACACCACCCCGCGCGCACCGATCGCGGCGCCCCGGCGCAGCGCGTGGGCCAGGGTCTGTGCCGATCGTTCGACCGTCGCGGCGGTCGGGGAACCGAGGTTGACCAGCAGCGACGCGTGGATGTAGACGGCGATGTCCCGCTCGGCGCAGCCGTCGCGGAACAGCGCGTCCTGCGCCGGATCGCCGGCCGGCATGGCCCACCCGCGCGAGTTCCCGACGTAGACCTGCGCCACCTCGGAGCCGGCGGCGTCGAGGTAGGGCAGCGCGGCCTTCGCCAGCCCGCCCGAGGTGGGCGTGTGCGAGCCGACCGGCCGGTGACCGGGATCCGTGGCCGCCATCAGAAGCACCCGATGGTGACCTGGGTGCCGGGCGGGACCTGGGCGTTCTCCGGTGGGTTCTGGAACCGGGCGAAGGCCTCCGGGTTGAATTGCACCTGCACCGGGAAGCCCTGGCTCTCCAGCAGCTGCTTGGCCTGCTGGCAGGGCAGGTCGACGACCCGAGGCACGGTCACCTGCGGGGGACCCTCGCTGACCTCCAACCGGACCTGGGCGCCCTTCTCCACGCCGCTGCCGTCGGCCGGGCTCTGCCCGAGCACCTCGTCGCGGGGCTTGTCGGACTGCTTGTACGTCGGCTCGACCAGCACCAGGCCGAGCTGCGCGATCTGCGTGCGGGCCTCGTTGAGGTTCTTCCCGACCAGGTTCGGCACGGTGATCGGGGCCCGGCCCTTGCTCAGGATGACGGTGACCTTGTCGCCCGGCTTGACCTCCTTGCCCGCCTCCGGCTTGGTGGCTGCCACCACACCCTCCGGCAGGCCGTCGTCGTAGCGGGCGGTGCCCTTGACGACCTCCAACTGCGCGCTGGCCAGATCCGCCTCGGCCAGGTCGAACTCCTTGCCGACCACGTCGGGCATCGGGAACCGCTCCGGGCCCAGCGACAGGGTCAGGGTGATGGTGCCGCCCTTGAGGATCCGGCCGGCAGAGGCCGGCTCCTGCGCCAGTACGCCGTCACGCGGGACCTGCTCGTCGTAGCGCGGATCGGCGTACCGCAGGGTGAAGCCGCCCTGGGCGGCCTGTGCCTCCGCCTGGGCCTTGTTCATGCTCACCAGCTCCGGCGCGGTGGTGTACCGCCCCACCCCGACCCACCAGCCGCCGAGCGCGGCCACCAGGCCGAGCACCACCACGACCGCGGCGACGGCGAGCCGTCCGTTCGACTCGCCGAACAGCCGGGTACGCAGCGTGGCCAGTCGGGAGCGCAGGTCCTCGTCGCCGCCCGGGGGCGCCGCCCGGCGCCGGCCACGGCCGGGGGTGTCGGCCTCCGGCAGCCGGGCCCAGGCCGGCCGCTGGGACGGGCGGACCGCAGCCACCACCATCGTCGGCTCGGAGACCGCCGGGCCGTCGGCCACCGGGGACAGCATGGCGGTGTGGGCGTTCGGATTGCCGAGGCCGTCACGGGCCACCTGCACCTCGGCCAGGAGCGTGCCGGCGTCGGCGGGGCGGACCGCCGGATCCCGCCGGGTGGCCCGGGCGACCACGTCGTCGAGCGTCCTCGGCAGACCGGGCACCAGGGTCGACGGCGCGGGGACGTCCCGGTCGACGTGCTGCCAGGCGATGTCGATCGGCCGGTCGCCGTCGTACGGCACCCGGCCGGTGAGCATCTCGAAGAGCACGATGCCCGTCGAGTAGACGTCCGTACGGGCGTCGGCGCGGCCGTCGGTGACCAGCTCGGGGGCGACGTACGCCACGGTGGCCATCAACTGGTTGCCGCTGTCGTGGTCGGTGCTCGCCTCGACCGCCCGGGCCAGCCCGAAGTCGGTCACCTTGACCACGCTGTCGACCAGGTTGGCCGGCCCGGCGCTGGGCGCCTCGGCGACCAGCACGTTCTCCGGCTTGACGTCCCGGTGCACCAGCCCGGCCCGGTGGGCGGCGGCGATCGCGGCGAGCATCTGCTCGGTGATGGCCAGCGCCTCGTCCGGGTTGAGCCGGCGTCGCTCGGTCAGCACCTCGCGCAGGGTGCGCCCGCGCACGTACTCCATGACCAGGTACGGCATCCCGGCGTGGGTGCCCTGGTCGTAGACCGCGACCACGTTGGGGTGGGTGAGCCGGGCGATCATCTTGGCTTCGTCGGTGAACCGGTCGACGAAGCCGGCCAGCCCGGCCCGGCCAGCGGGGCCCTGGGTCGAATGAATGATCTTGACCGCCACGGTGCGTTCGAGCCGCTCGTCGGTGGCGGTGTACACGGTCGCCATGCCGCCACGGGCCACGCGACCGCGGATGCGGTAGCGCCCGTCTATCAGCGAGCCCAGCAACGTGTCGGCGACCTGTGTGTCCATCGGCAGGGAGTCTATGTGTCGGGGGCGGGGAGTTTGAACAGGATGCTACAGGCCGGGTGTGCGTCAGCGGGTCCACCGTGGCGATGGAATGACGGTATGCCCTGTTCAGTGCGGTTCTCACCGAGGCCGTTGACCCGGGGCCGGGGCGGCGTGGCAGGGTGATCGGGTGACCGACTCCGTACCCGCCGAGGGCACCGTGCCCGAGGCCGGCCCCGCCGACGCGGCGGGCTGGCTGACCTTGCCGGACGTCGCTGAGCGGCTTGACGTGCCGATCAGCAAGGTCCACCAGATGATCCGGGACCGGGAGCTGATCGCGGTACGCCGCGACGGCGTCCGTCGGATCCCGGCCGACCTGGTGGCCAACCACACCGTCATCAAGCACCTGCCCGGGGTGCTCACCCTGCTGGCCGACGCCGGCTACGACGACGAGGCGGCGCTGCGCTGGCTCTACGAGCCCGACGAGAGCCTGCCCGGCCGTACCCCCGCCGCCGCCCTCGCCGGCGACCAGGCCCGCGAGATCAAACGCCGTGCCCAAGCCCTCGGCTTCTAGCCCGCCCCGCCCCCCGCGCGTGCCGTGGTCAGTCGGTGCGGCGGGTGGCGGCGATGGCCAGGTCGACCAGGGCCTGGCGGGCCTCGGTGTCCAGGTCGACGGCGGTCAGCGCGGCGAGAGCGGCGTCGGTGAGGGTGACGATGCGTTGTTCCGTACGGGTCAGTGCGCCGGTGCCGTTGATCAGCTCCCGCAGCCGGGCCACCCCGGCCGCATCCAGGTCGGCGTCGCCGAGCCCGGCCAGCAGCAGCGCCCGGCCGGCCTCGTCGGCCGCCTCCAGCGCCGCCGCCACCAGGTAGGTCCGCTTGCCCTCGCGCAGGTCGTCGCCGGCCGGCTTGCCGGTCTGGGCGGGATCGCCGAAGACGCCCAGCACGTCGTCGCGCAGCTGGAACGCCTCGCCCAGCGGCAGCCCGTACGCCGAGTAGGCGATGCGTACGTCGGCGGGCGCTTCGGCCAGCGCCGCGCCGAGCAGCAGCGGCCGTTCCACGGTGTACTTCGCCGACTTGTACCGGGCGACCTTGCTGGCCCGTTCCAGCGAGGTGTCCCCGGTGGCCTGGGTCAGCACGTCGAGGTACTGCCCGACGGTGACCTCGGTGCGCATCTCGTCGAAATCCGGCCGGGCGCGGGCCACCGCCCGGGGATCGAGCCCGGCGGAGTGCAGAAGCTCGTCGGACCAGACCAGGCACAGGTCGCCCAGCAGGATGGCCGCGGCGTCGCCGAAGCCGTCCGGGTCCCCGCCCCACCCCGCGGTCCGGTGCCGGGCGGCGAACCGGCGGTGCACCGCCGGCTCGCCCCGCCGGGTGTCCGAGCGATCCATCAGGTCGTCGTGGATCAGCGCGCTGGCCTGCACGAACTCCAGCGCGGCGAGGGCGGTCACCACCGGGTCGGTGTCCACCCCGCCGGCGCCCCGGTATCCCCAGTAGGCGAAGGCCGGCCGTAGCCGCTTGCCGCCGCCCAGCACGAACGCCTCGATCGCCTCGGCGACCGGCGCCAGGGCGTCATCGACGCCGGCCATCCAGGCCCGGCGGCCGGCGAGGAAGTCGGACAGCGCCTTGTCGACCCGTTGGCGGAGGCTGGCGCGGTCGACGGGGGAGACGGGAGCAGCGTGGGTCACGTCCCGACGCTAGTAGGTCGGGACGCGACACGCTGACCCACCACCCACGTACCGGCGCGTCGTCGCCGTGCTGCTCACGGGCCGGATCGAGCACCTCGGTCAACCAGGCGCGCCAGAAGCGTCCGGGTCGGCGTCGCTGCCGTTCCCAGCGGGAGATCTCGTGCCGGCTCAGCGTGGGCACCCCGGCGGCCGCGCAGAGTTCGGCGGCGAGCCGGGACTGGCTCCAACCCCGGGCGCGTCGTAGCCGGGCCAGCAGCGGCCCGAACGGTGGCGGGGCGGGCGGGTACGGGGGCATCGGACCTCCGGGATTCGGCGCGGTGGTGGCGTGCCCGGGACCGGACCTGTCCGCCACCAGTCTTCTGCTGACCCCCGCGCGGCCCCCGGTGCGGTCCCGGCCGCACCCGCGCTGAGCACAGATCTACCCGGCGGGTACGACGATTTCCCGCGGCGGCGCGGCGTCCCCACCACTGGGAAGCCGCTGGGGGTACGCGGCCCGGGCCGCTAGAGTCGGTGCGTGGCGCTCGGTCTTCCCTCGGTCCTCCCGAATCCGCAACCGGCCATCGGGGAGCTGGTCCGTGACTGCCAGCCGACCTTCTCCTTCGAGTTCATGCCACCGAAGACGGCGCTGGGGGAGCGGCAGCTCTGGCAGGCCATCCGCGAGTTGGAGCCGTTGCGCCCCTCGTTCGTCTCGATCACCTACGGTGCCGGCGGGTCGACCCGGGACACCACGGTCGCGGTCACCGAGCGGGTCGCCACCGAGACCACCCTGCTGCCGATGGCCCACCTGACCGCGGTCAACCACTCCGTGGCCGAGCTGCGGCACGTGATCGGCCGGCTGGCCGGCGCCGGGGTGCGCAACGTGCTCGCGGTGCGGGGCGACCCGCCCGGTGATCCCACCGGCGAGTGGGTGCCGCACCCCGAGGGCGTGCACTACGCGGAGGACCTCGTCCGCCTGGTCCGCCGCTCCGGCGACTTCAGCGTCGGCGTGGCCGCCTTCCCGTACCGGCACCCGCGCTCCCCGGACGTCGCCACCGACACCGAGCACTTCGTCCGCAAGTGCCGGGCCGGCGCGGAGTTCGCGATCACCCAGATGTTCTTCGACGCCGACGAGTACCTCCGCCTGCGGGACCGGGTGGCCGCCGCCGGCTGCGACACCCCGATCCTGGCCGGAGTGATGCCGGTGACCCGGATCGGCACGATCGAGCGGTCGGTGCAGCTCACCGGGGCGCCGTTCCCGCCGGGGCTGGCCGCGCGGTTCGAGCGGGTCGCCGACGACCCGGACGCGGTCCGCCAGCTCGGTATCGAGCAGACCAGTGAGATGTGCCGGCGACTGCTCGACGAGGGGGTTCCGGGTATCCACTTCATCACCTTCAACCGGTCCACCGCGACTCGGGAGATCTGGCAGAACCTTCGGGTTGGCGCTGCGATGTGACACCGGCGTCGCGACACCTCAGCGCCGTCGGGTCGGTTGAACTGTGGTGGGCAGACAGCTGAACTGGAACGAGTACGCCACGGTGTGGGCCCGGCTGCACGGGGGCTTCGATCCCCGCGCCGCCACTCCCGTGGTACGCGGTTGGCTGCGCTTCTCGTACCACGTCGGGTTCCTGCTGGGCCGGCTGCGGGTCGGCCCGACTGCGGTGACGGTGGTCGGGGTGCTGCTCTGTCTCTGCGTACCGTTGCTCGCGGTGCGGCCGGGTGGCGGGCCGTTCCTCGGCGCCCTGTTCGTGCTGCTCGCCTCGGTGGCGGACAGCGTCGACGGGGCGGTGGCGGTGACCACCGGCCGGACGACCCGGCTCGGCTACGTCTACGACTCGCTGGCCGACCGG
This sequence comes from Micromonospora sp. CA-263727, assembly GCF_050942455.1. Lineage (NCBI taxonomy): Bacteria > Bacillati > Actinomycetota > Actinomycetes > Micromonosporales > Micromonosporaceae > Micromonospora > Micromonospora sp. CA-263727. Next base: position 5,327,205 of record NZ_CP192031.1, on the reverse strand, counting down.
ATCGGCGAGGCCGCATGGCTCGTGGCGTTCTGGCTGGTGGGCGCGCCGGGTGCGCTGGTCGCCGCGGGCGGCGCGCTGTCCTGGTTGCACGAGTACGTCCGGGCCCGGGCGGTCGCCGCAGGCATGCGGGAGATCGGCGCGGTGACCGTCGGGGAGCGGCCGACCCGGGTCTGCGTGGCCATCGGTGGCCTGTTGCTGGCCGGTCTGACCGGGCTGATCGAGTCGGATCTGGCCGCCGGCACCATCACCATGGCGACCGCGGTCTGGGTGCTGCTGGCCGCCTTCGGCCTGGGGCAACTGCTCTCCGCCGTCCGCCGGGCGTTGATCAACGTCGACTGACGCCCGCCCCGCACCGCCGTCCCGCCCGCCCCGCCGTCCCGCCCGCCGCGCCGCGCTGCCACCCGCCGCCGCGCTGCCGCCTGCTCGCCGCGCTGCCGCCTGCTTGCCCGCCGCGCCGCCGCCCACCCGCCGCGCCGCCCGCCCGTTGGGTGTTAAGAAGGGACCCTTCCTCTACCGCAGGCGTTAAAAGGGGGCCCTTCCTTACACCTGGCCGATCTCGTTGGCGACGATCTGGGCGGAGAGGGCCACCATCGGCAGGCCGCCGCCCGGATGGCTGGAGCCGCCGACCAGCCACAGGCCGTGCGCCGGACCACGGTTGGCCGGGCGGAGCAGGCCGCCGGCCGTGCCGTAGATCGCCCCGCCCGGCGTACCGGTCGCCGTCGCCAGGTCGGCGGGGCTGCGGATGTCGCGGAACACCAGCCGGTCACGGACGTCCAGGCCGCGTTCGGCCAGCACGTCGAGGATCCGGTCGGCGTACGCCTGGGCCAGCCCCGGCCGGTGCCAGTCGACCGCTCCCGGCGCGGTGCCGTGGCGGGCGGCGTTGACCAGCACGAACCACGCCTCGTGCCCGGTCGGGCGGAGCACCGGGTCGTCGGCGACGGTGACGAAAACCGTCGGGTCGGCCGCCGGACGGGCCCGTACCCCCCGCCCCGGGGCACCGAAGACGGCATCGAACTCGGCGTCGTAGTCGTAGGGGAAGAAGACGTTGTGGTGGGCCAGCCCGGAGTCGCCGCGTACGCCGAGCAGCAGCACGAAGCCGGCCAGGCTGCGGTCGGTGAGCCCGGCCAGCCGGCGCGGGTCGGGCAGCAGCTCCCGGTAGACGGTGAGCGCGTCCACGTTGGCCACCACCACGTCGGCGGGGACCGGGGCACGCTGGCCGGCGACGCGTACCCCGTGCACCCGGCCACCCGCGGCGTCGATCCTGGTGACCACGGCGCCGGTCTGCACCACCACGCCCAGGTCCAGGCAGCGCGACAGCAGCGCGTCGGCGAGGGTGCCCAGCCCGCCACGCAGGTACCAGCCGCCGAAGGCCAGTTCGGCGTAGGGGACCGCGACCAGCGCGGCCGGCGCGCGGCGCGGGTCGGCGCCGGTGTAGGTGGCGTAGCGGTCCAGCAGCATCCGCAGCCGCGGGTCGGACAGGTGGGCCCGACCCAACCCGCGCAGGCTCTGTCCGGGCCGGATGGCGGCCAGGTCACCCAGCCGCCAGGCCAGCCGGGCCAGGTCGCGGGGAGAGTCGACGCGGCGGCGCAGGATGTCGCGTTCGGCGGCCCGCCACACCCGGGCGGCGCGCCGCCACAGCCGCTGCCAGTCGGTGGCGGACCGGTCGCCGAGGGCCGCGCCGACCCGGGCGGTGAACTCCACCGGGTCGGCGCAGGAGTCGAGCACCGGGCCGTCGCCGGGGAAGACATGCCGCACGATCGGGTCCAGCGGCACCAGGTCGAGGTACTCGTCGAGTTTCGCCCCGGTCGCCTCGAACAGCTCGTGGAAGACCCCGGGCAGGGTGAGCAGGCTGGGTCCGGTGTCGAAATGGAACGAGCCCTCGGGGGTGTCGCGGGTGTGCCGGCCGAGCTTGCCGCCGACGGTGTCGGCCCGTTCGAGGACGGTCACCTGATGCCCGGTGACGGCCAGCCGGGCCGCGGCGGCCAACCCACCCACCCCGGCGCCGACGACCACGATCCGCGCCATGCCGCGTCCTCCACGCCTCAGTGCGGTGTGTCCAGCCGTTACCGGGCCGCCGCCGGGGATCCCGCCGCGACACCGCCAAGGTTGCTGGACACCGCACTAGCTGATCGGACGGCCGCGCCAGGACAGGCGTCGCCGCTTGCGTAGATGGTACGACCGGAGGGTCAGCCAACCGAGGACCGTGACCGACACGGGGTGGCCCAGCGCGTCGGGCCAGGCGCGCCCTCCGGTGGCCCGGGCGCTGACCACCCGCCCGGCCACCCCCAGCAGGTACGCCAGTCCGGCCGCCCCGGCCACCGCCGGCGCGCCGGCGAGCAGCGCGGCGACGGCGACCAGCGGGGGCGCGGTGTAGAGCAGGAGCAGCAGGGTCACCACCAGGGCGGCGTTGACCGGGTGCCCGAACGAGGCCCAGAGCGACTTGGTGTAGCCGTCGCGCAGCTGCGGCCAGTCCTCGTACATCTGGCAGCTGGCCAGCCGGGAGCCGTCGACCAGGGTGATCCGGCCGGCGGCGCGTTTCACCGCCCGGGCCAGCTCGATGTCCTCCAGCACCCGGTCGGCGACCGCCGCGTGCCCCCCGGCCCGCAGGTAGCCGGCCCGGTCCACGACCAGGAACTGCCCGCCGGCCGCGGCCAGCGACGGCCGCGGTGAGCGTTCCATCGCGCGCAGCGGCAGGAAGGTCAGCCACAGCCACTGCAACAACGGTTGCACCAGCCGGTCGGCCGCGGTCCGCACCACGATCCGGGGGTACGGCGACAGCAGCGTCGCCCCGGCGGAGCGCAGCTCGGTCACCGCCGCCGCCACGGCGTACGGGCCGAGCACCACGTCGGCGTCGACGAAGACCAGCGCGGTGGCCGACGGGTCGGCGCGGGTGGCCAGCTGCCAGCAGGCGTAGGGCTTGCCCAGCCAGCCCGGTGGCGGGGCGGCGCCGGTGAGCAGGGTGACCCGCGGGTCGCCGGCCGCCACCGCGCGGACCACGTCGGCGGTGCCGTCGGCGGAGCCGTCGTCGAGCACCACGACGCGCAACCCGGGCACGCCGCGCTGGGCGAGCAGGGCCCGCAGGCACGGGGTGACCCGGGCGGCCTCGTCGCGCAGCGGCAGCAGCACCGCCACCGGCTCGGTGACCTCGGCCGGCCCCTCGGCCGGGCGGCGCAGCCACCGGCCGGCGTTGACCACCGTGTGCCCGGTCAGCGCGGCGACGGCGAGGAGCAGGACGAGGGCAGCGGTCATGTCATGCCGCGACGCCGGCCCGGGATCGGGATGACCCGACGTCGGTTCCCCGTGACCGGCGGCTGCGTAGCAGCGTCACCGCCAGCGGCACCGCGACCAGCCCCATGCCGGCCGCGCCCCAGAGCGCCGAGGCGGGCAGGTCGAGGAAGACCGCGTGGGCCAGCACGCTGGAGCCGTACGTCCACAGGTAGAGGGCGTACATCGGGTGGTCGCCGGCGTCGGTGGCGGCCACGACGGGCCCGGCGAGCGGGCGCAGCGCGGTCATCACCAGCACCGCGAACAGCAGCCAGCCCAGGTAGTTGCTGACCGGGACGCCGGGCAGGCCGGGCAGCGCCGGCGCCGGATCTCGCCACGCCCAGTGGCCCTCGGCCACCATCTGCGGGTCGAGGAAGAGGTCCCAGGCGGCCAGCCCGACCGCGGCCAGCGCGATCCGGCCCGGCCACCGCCACCGGCCGGTGCGGGTGCCGGTGAGCCGGGTCGCCACCAGCCAGGCCGGCCAGGCCATCCAGGTCCAGGCCAGCGGGATGACCAGCGGCACCCCGGCGAGCTTGGGGCCGAGCTGACCGGAGTAGTCGTAGCCGCCGAACGGGAAACCGGTGGCCACCCCGAGCGCCTCGATGGCGAACCCGCCACCGGTGACCACCGTGACCAGCGTCATCGCCGTACGCGGTCCCCGGCTGGCCAGCGCGTGGCCGACCGAGAGCAGGTAGCCGAGCGCGACGGTGGCCACGGTCAGCCGGGCCCGGGTCGGCCCGCCGGTCAGCGGATAACAGATCTGGGCCAGCACCAGCAGGGCCAGCACCGCCCAGGCGTAACTCCGGGCCAGCCTGTTCATGACCGGTCGGCGGGCTCGGGTACGGGTGGTGGGCCCGGTGCCGGCAGGGGCAGGTCCCGGCCGAGCACTCCGAACGGGCGTTCGTCGCCGGGGAAGCGGAAGTCGCGCAGCACGTCGACGAAGCCGAACCGGCGGTACAGCCGCCAGGCGCGCGAGGCGCGCTCGTCGGCCTCGGGCGTGGACAGCAGCGTGGTCGTGCCCTCGGCCATGGTGAGCAGGGCGCGCAGTTGCCCGGCGCCCAGGCCGTGCCCCTGGGCCGGTGGCCGTACGTGCAGTTCGACCACCTCGAAGCAGTTGGTCAGCCAGCGCTGCCGGGTGGCCGGATCCAGTGCCCGCCAGACCTGGTCGTGCCACCACTGGCCGGGCCCGCCGACGTAGCCGTAGCCGAAACCGGCCAGGTGGCCCTCGCTGGTCAGGCTGGCGACGGCGCGGAAGCCGGGCCGGCGGACGTGGGTGGCGATGTAGCCGCGACGGGCATCCAGCAGGTCGGCACGGTAGCCCATCGCCTCGCCGTAGACGGCCACCACGTCGTCCAGCCGCCGGAGGAGATCGTCCGGTGTCCACCGCACCAACCTCATGCCCGCCCACCCTTCGCCGGATCGCCGTCGACGACCCACCCCAGTACCGTCCGGTCACCGATCACGTCACGCACCTCGAACCGGGCGAAGAGTTCCTCCGCGTACCACCGCTCGGTCGGGGTCCGGGTGATCGCGGCCCGGTGCTCCGGGTGACGGTACGCGAACGCGACCAGGTCCGTCGGGTCACGCCACACGCTCACCGTGCCCTGCCAGCCGAGCGGGGCCTCGCCGACGCCGAAGCGGGCCAGCAGGCCCGGGGCGGTGTGCAGGGCGGCGGCGACCGGCGGGACCGCCCGCCAGAAGGTGAGGGCCCGGGCCGGTCGCAGCCGGGCCCGGGTCAGGGCCAGCACCGGGCCGGCGACCGGGCCGCCCGCGGGAGCGCCGAACGGTCGCCGCCGGGACCACGCGCCCCGGCTGGTCACCGGCCGCAGGTCGAGCCGGACGCCGGACCGGGCGATGCCGGACCAGGCCCGCCCCACCGGTGAGCCGGCGAACCGGGTGGCCGCGGCGGGGGAGTCCCACACCGTCAGCACCGCCCAGCGGGTCGGGTCGGCGTCGCCCGGCCCGAAGCCGGTGCCGGTCCCGGTGCCGAGCAGTTTGCCGAACCGTACGCCGGGCAGGGCGCGCAGCCGGCGTGGATCGAGCGCCATCCGGGCCAGCGCCCGGGGCAGGGCGGTCCGGGGGATCCGCCACACGTGCAGGGTGACCAGATCCGGGACGGTCTCCGGCTCGTTCACGCCACGTCGGTCGCGGTGCCGCCGGTGACCCGCAGCAGTTCGGCGTACGTGGTGGGGAAGACGGCCTGCGGCACGCCGCCGGCGGCCCAGATCTCGTCGTACTTCTCCAGGGCGGTGTCCACCAGCGTGCGTAGCGGGCGCGGGTGGCCCACCGGAGCGACCCCGCCGATCACCTGCCCGGTGTGCTCCTTGACGAACTGCGGGGTGGCCCGGCGCAGCCGGGCGATGCCGAGCCGCGCGGCCAGGCCGGCGGTGTCCACCCGGTGCGCGCCGGAGGTGAGCACCAGCAGCGGCGCACCGTCGGCGTCGAAGACGAGCGAGTTGGCGATGGCGCCGACGTCGATGCCGAGCGCCTCGGCGGCGGCCGCGGCGGTGTGCACCGCGTCGGGCAGCAGGCGGACCACGGTGGGCGTGCCGGCGCCGTCCCGGGCGTCGGCGCCGTCGAGCGCGTCCTGCACCGCCCGTACGTTCGGGTGTGACTGCATGCCGCCATTCTTCCCGGTACGCGGGCGACCGGCGCAGCCGGCCACGCCACGTGACGCCGGTATGCAGTCGGTCTCGGGTGTCGGCGCGTCACACGTTGCGTTTTCGTCGGTGGGAGGGTGTACTGTCAGCAGCAGTTAGAACGAGTGTTCGATTGCCTCGAACGTTCGTTCCAACCCCCTCGGGGGCGGTGTTTCGCGGCACCGGCCCTCAGGAGGTGCGGTGCCGCGGACCGCACCGGGGCTCCGGGCAGTCGCGAGTCCGGACCCATCAGGCAGGCACGTCGCCCGCCGCCCAACGACCCCCGGGCGGCGGGCGACGGACCCGCCGGTACGCCGGCCGGGTGTGGTGTGGGGAAGCTCCACACCCGGCCGGCCACCCACCTGGTGCGTCTTCCTCCGCACCGCCCGCTGCGGGTGTCCCGCGTCGAGGCGATCCGCCTCTGCCGCGTGGCCCATCCGTCCAGCACACCTGGAGGAGGAGACCATGCCGACCAGCCCGGCCCAGGCGCCGACGGTGCCCGCGCACGTGTTGCCGCACCGCACTCCCGCCCAGCTGCTCGTGGTGGCCCGGCACGGGCTCGCCGAGGCGGCCCGGACCGGCCCCGACGGCCTCCGGTACGCCACCGCCCACCTCGCGGCCCTGCGGGCCGCCGCCGCGGTGCTCGCCGCCCGCGCCCGTCCCGCCCCCACCCGACGTAACCGGATCACCAACGTCTGGGTCCTGCTCGCCGGTGTCGCCCCCGAGCTCGACGAGTGGGCCAGCTACTTCGCCATCGGAGCCGGCAAGCGGGCCGCCGCCGAGGCCGGCATACCCCGGGTGGTCACCGCCCGGGAGGCCGACGACCTGCTCCGCGCCGCCGAGGAGTTCGTGGCGGTGGTGGAGTCCGCGCTCGGCCTGGCACACCAGCCGGCGATCGACGGTCTCGTGGCCTGAGTCGTGGCGTCCGGCCACCACCGGCGGGATCCAGGGTGGCCGGACGCCGCCCCGCCAGGCGTCACGTCCTTTTCTGATCCACGACCCTTTGAACCACGACAGCACCATCCACGGGCCGGTGCCCGGTGGCGGAAACGACGGGGGAGCTCCGATGGCGGGCCGCATGGTGGTCGGTTCCGCCGCGCTGGCCGAGTTGGTGCGCCCGGCCAGCGCACCCGACCCCGCGGGTGGGCACCGGGTGCTGCCCGTCCGGCCCGAGCTGACCGGGCTGCTGCCCAGCCGCGGGCTGCGGCGCGGCAGCACCGTCGCGGTCGGCGTCGGGCAGCCCCGGCGCAGCGGTACCACGTCGCTGCTGCTCGCCCTGCTCGCCGAGGCGTCCCGGGCCGGCTCCTGGTGTGCGGTGGTCGGGATGCCGACCTTCGGGGCCGGCGCGGCGGTCGAGGCCGGGATCGCCCTGGACCGGCTCGCCCTGGTGCCCCAACCCGGGCCCGAGTGGCCCACCGTCGTCGCCGCGCTCATCGACGGGGTCGACGTGGTGGTCACCGCCGTACCGGCCACCGTCTCCGCCTCCGTCGCCGGCCGGTTGGCCGCGCGGGCCCGGCAACGCGGCTGCGTACTCGTTCCGTATGGCCGGTGGGACGGCGCGGACGTGACGCTCCAGGTGGTCCGCGGGGTGTGGGAAGGACTCGGGGCGGGGCGGGGACGGCTGCGTCGCCGCGAGGTGACCATCTCGGCCAGCGGGCGGGGCGCGGCTGCCCGGCCCAAGGAGGTCAAGGTATGGCTGCCCGGTGACGAGCTGACCCGGGTCATTCCCGCGCCCCCCGGAGCCGGTCGTCCAGATGCCAGCCGGCTGCGCATGGTGCACCAGTGAGCACGCCGACGCGGATCCTGCTGCTCTGGTGTCCGGACTGGCCGGTCCTTGCCGCCGAGATCGTCGACGGGGTGCCTGCCACCGGCCCGGTCGCGGTGCTGCACGCCAACCGGGTGGTCGCCTGCTCCGAGCGGGCCCGCGCCGAAGGGGTACGCCGGGGGTTGCGCCGGCGGGAGGCGCAGGGGCGTTGCCCGCGACTCACCGTCGTCGACCACGACCCCGGCCGGGACGCCCGGGCCTTCGAGCCGGTGGTGGCGGCGGTCGAGGAGGTGGCGGTCGGGGTCGAGGTGATCCGCCCGGGGGCCTGCGCGCTGGCCGCCCGGGGACCGAGCCGGTATCTCGGCGGCGAGGAGGCGGCCGCCGAGCGGATCGTCGAGCAGGTCGCCCAGAGTTGCGCGGTGGAGAGCCAGGTCGGTGTCGCCGACGGGGTCTTCGCCGCCGGGCTGGCGGCCCGGGAGGGGCGGATCGTGCCGCCCGGCGGGACGCCGGAGTTCCTGGCCGGCCAGCCGGTCGAGGCGCTCGGCCGGCCCGCCCTGGTCGACCTGCTGCGCCGGCTCGGGGCGCGTACGCTCGGTGACTTCGCCGCGCTGCCGGCCGGCGACGTGCTGGCCCGGTTCGGGTTCGACGGGGCGCTGGCCCACCGGCTGGCCACCGGCCGGGACGACCAGCCGCTCGCGGTCCGGCGCCCGCCCGCCGACCTGACGGTCACCGCCGACCTCGACGAGCCGATCGACCGGGTCGACGTCGCGGCGTTCGCCGCCCGCACGCTGGCCGAGCGGCTGCACGAGCGACTTGCCGGGCACGGGTTGTCCTGCACCCGGCTCGGCATCGAGGCAGTCACCACGCACGGCCAGGAGTTGCACCGGGTCTGGCGGCACGACGGCCTGCTGACCGCGGCGGCGATCGCCGACCGGGTCCGCTGGCAACTGGACGGCTGGCTCTCCGGCAGTCGCCGGGGCGGCGGGCCGGCTCGCCCCACCGCCGGGATCATCCGGCTGCGGCTGGTGCCGGACGGGGTGCTCGCCCAGGCCGGCCTGCAGTCCGGGCTGTGGGGCGAGACCGGTGCGGAACGCGAACGGGCGCATCGTGCGCTGAGCCGGGTGCAGGGCCTGCTCGGTCCCGAGGCGGTGGTCACTGCGGTGCTCGGCGGCGGTCGGTCCCCGTCCGACCAGGTCAGCCTGGTCCCGTGGGGCGACGAACGCCGGCCCGCCCGCCCCGGCGTCGCGCCGCTGCCGGAGGAGCCGGTCGAACCTCTCGGCGTCGCGCTGCCGCCGACCGGCGTCCGGCGGGCCGCGGGGCCCACAGCGAGCCGGCCGACCCGGACCGACGCCCCCGGAGCCGCCGCCGAGGGGAAGCCGGGCCGGGCGGGTGGCCGACGGGCGGGCTCGGGGCAGCCGGTGCCGTCCTGGCCGGGGTGTCTGCCGCCGCCCTCGCCGGCCGTGGTGCTGCCCACCCCGCTCGCCGCGAGCGTGCTGGACGCCGCCGGCGCACCGGTCGTGGTGAGCGCGCGGTTGGCGGTGAGCGCCCCGCCGGCCCGGCTGATCGTCGATCCGGCCGTGGCGCCCGCCGTCCCCCTCGGCCCGGCCGCGGAGCCTGCCACCCCTGTTCGTCCAGCCGCGGAGCCGGCGATCCCTGTTCGCCCGGCTGCGGAGCCTGCTGCCCGTGTCCGCCCGGCCGCGGGGCCCGTCGCCCCGGTTCGTCCGGCTGCGGCGCCTGCCGACCCTGTTCGTACGGCCGTGCCGGTCGAGATCGTCGGCTGGGTCGGCCCGTGGCCGGTCGACGAGCGGTGGTGGGCCCCGGCCGAGGCGCGTCGCCGGGCCCGGTTCCAGGTCCGCCTGGCCGACGGCGCCGCCCTGCTGCTCGCCGTGGAGGGCGGCCGGTGGCTGGTGGAGGCGATCTATGACTGAGATGGATCTTGGTACGTTTCCGCCCCGCGGAGGGCCGAAACGTACCAAGATCTCGACGGCCGGGAGGGGGCGGTGAGTTTCCACAATCCGCGGTTGCCCTGGTCGGAGCTGGAACGGGTGCTGTCCGGGCGGCCGGGGCGGAGGAACGGCGGCGGCTCGGTGGAGCGCGACGGGCGGCATCTGCACGTGGTGGATCCTCTTGCGGTCGACGCCGACGGGGGCGACTCGCCGGCCTGGAGCCGGCGGCGGGAGCACTACCGGCCGCCGGAGCTGACCCGACCCGACGGCGTGGTGCCCTACGCCGAGCTGCACGCGCACACCAACTTCAGCTTCCTGGACGGTGCCAGCCATCCCGAGGAACTGGCCGAGGAGGCGGTCCGGCTGGGGCTCACCGCGCTCGCGGTCACCGACCACGACGGCTTTTACGGCGTGGTGCGCTTCGCCGAGGCGGCCCACGCGCTGGGCCTGCCGACGATTTTCGGGGCGGAGCTCTCCCTCGGCCTGCCCGGCCCGCAGCCGGGGCCCCGGGGGCGCAACGGCGTACCCGACCCGCACGGCAGCCACCTGTTGGTGCTGGCGCACGGCCACGAGGGGTACGCCCGGCTGGCCGCGACCATCGCCCGCGCCCAGCTGCGTGGCGGGGAGAAGGGCCGCCCGGTCTACGGCGAGTTGGAGGAGGTCGCCGCCGACCTGCGGGACCACGTGCTGGTGCTCACCGGCTGCCGCAAGGGGCACGTGCCGGCCGCCCTGCTCACCGAGGGGGTCGACGCGGCCGCCCGCGAGCTGGACCGGCTCACCGAGCTGTTCGGCGCGGAGACGGTGGCGGTGGAGCTGACCGACCACGGGCACCCGGTCGACGGCGACCGCAACGACGCCCTGGCCGAGCTGGCCGCCGCCGCCGGGCTGCCCACGGTGGCCACGAACAACGTGCACTATGCCACCCCGGGGCGGCGTCGGCTGGCCACCACCCTCGCCGCGGTGCGGGCCCGGCGCAGTCTGGACGAGATCGACGGCTGGCTGCCCGCCGCGGGCACCGCCCACCTGCGCAGTGGCGTCGAGATGGCGGCCCGGTTCGCCGGGTACCCGGGGGCGGTGGCCCGGGCCGCCGAGTTCGGCGCGGAACTCGCCTTCGACCTGCAACTCGTCGCGCCGCAGCTGCCGGCGTACCCGGTGCCGCCGGAGCACACCGAGATGAGCTGGCTGCGCCACCTCACCGAGCAGGGCGCGCGGGAACGCTACGGCCCGCGCGAGGCACACCCGCGGGCGTACGCGCAGCTCGACCGCGAGCTGAACATGATCGAGGAGTTGGACTTCCCCGGCTACTTCCTGGTGGTCTACGACATCGTGGACTTCTGCCGGCGGGAGGGCATCTACTGCCAGGGGCGGGGCTCGGCGGCGAACTCGGCGGTCTGCTACGCGCTGCGGATCACCAACGTGGACGCGGTCCGGCACCGGCTGCTCTTCGAGCGTTTCCTGGCCCCGGAGCGCGACGGCCCGCCCGACATCGACGTGGACATCGAGTCCGACCGCCGGGAGGAGGTCATCCAGCACGTCTACCGCCGCTACGGCCGGGAGCACACCGCCCAGGTGGCCAACGTGATCTCCTACCGGCCCCGTTCGGCGGTGCGGGACGTGGCCAAGGCGTTCGGCTTCTCGCCCGGCCAGCAGGACGCCTGGAGCAAGCAGATCGACGGGTGGGGCGACGTGGCCACGGTGGACGTGCCGGAGATCCCCGAGCAGGTGATCGCGTACGCCAACGAGCTCCAGACGTTTCCCCGGCACCTCGGCATCCACTCCGGTGGGATGGTGATCTGCGACCGGCCGGTGATCGAGGTCTGCCCGGTGGAGTGGGGCCGGATGCCCGGCCGCAGCGTGCTCCAGTGGGACAAGGACGACTGCGCCGCCGTCGGCCTGGTCAAGTTCGACCTGCTCGGCCTCGGCATGCTCTCCGCGCTGCACTACGGCTACGACATGATCGGGATGAGCCTGGATCTCGGTGACCTGACGCTGGACGACCCCGAGGTCTACGACATGCTCTGCCGGGCCGACTCGGTCGGGGTGTTCCAGGTGGAGAGCCGGGCCCAGATGGCGACCCTGCCCCGGCTCAAGCCCCGCGAGTTCTACGACCTGGTGATCGAGGTGGCGCTGATCCGGCCCGGCCCGATCCAGGGCGGCTCGGTGCACCCCTTCATCCGGCGCAAGAGCGGGCAGGAGCCGGTGACCTTCCCGCATCCGCTGATGCGTAACGCGCTGGAGAAGACCCGTGGCGTACCGCTGTTCCAGGAGCAGCTGATGCAGCTCGCCATCGACCTGGCCGGCTTCGACGCGGCCGAGGCCGACCAGCTGCGCCGGGCGATGGGCGCCAAGCGGTCGGTGGAACGGATGGCGCGGATCGCCGACCGGCTCTACGCCGGCATGGCCGAGCGCGGCATCACCGGCGAGCTGGCCGACGACGTCTACCGCAAGCTCACCGCGTTCGCCAGCTACGGCTTCCCGGAGAGCCACGCGATGAGCTTCGCCTACCTGGTCTACGCCAGCTCCTGGCTCAAGCGTTACCACCCGGGGCCGTTCCTGGCCGCGCTGCTCAGTGCCCAGCCGATGGGCTTCTACTCGCCGCAGACCCTGGTCGACGACGCCCGCCGGCACGGGGTGGAGGTACGCCGACCGGACGTCAACGCCAGCGGCGCGAAGCCGGTGCTGGAGTCCACCCCGCAGACCCGGTGGGGCAGCCAGCCGGGGGAGCCGCCGCACGCCTGGGGGCTGGGCGGGCCGGCCGTGCGGCTCGGGCTGTCCGGCGTGCGTACCCTCGGCGACGAGTTGGCCGAGCGGATCGAGGCGGAACGGGCGGCGGACGGGCCGTACCGCGACATGTCGGATCTGGCCCGGCGGGTGGGTCTGACCGCCGCGCAGCTGGAGGCGCTGGCCACCGCGGACGCCTTCGCCTGTTTCGGGCTGACCCGGCGGCAGGCGCTCTGGGCGGCCGGCGCCGCGGCGCAGGACCGGCCGGGTCGGCTGCCCGGCACGGTGACCGGCGCGGCGGCACCCACCCTGCCCGGCATGGAGGCGGTCGACCGGCTGGTCGCCGACGTGTGGGCCACCGGGCTCTCCCCGGAGAGCCACCCGGCCCGGTTCGTCCGTCCGCAGCTGGACGCCCTGGGCGCGGTGCCGATCGACCGGTTGGGCCGGGTGGAGCCGGGTCGGCGGATCCGGGTCGGCGGGATCGTCACCCACCGGCAGCGCCCGGCGACCGCGGGCGGGGTCACCTTCCTCAACCTGGAGGACGAGACCGGCATGCTCAACGTCACCTGCTCGCCGGGGCTGTGGCGGCGGCACCGGCGGGTGGCCCGCACCAGCGCGGCGCTGGTCGTGCGGGGACGGTTGGAGCGGAACGAGGGAGTGGTCAACCTGGTCGCCGACCGGCTGGACGCGATCGAACCCCCGGTCAGCCCGCCCTCCCGCGACTTCCGCTGACCGCACGCACCGCCCGGGCCGGTGCCGTTGGCCGCGTGCGCTGCCGGGCCATGCCTCCCCTGACGTGATCGGCACGACAGGCCCTAGGCTCGACCGGGTGGAACAGACCCTGAACTCGGCCGGGCCGCCGCTCACCCCCCGTACCGCCGTGGTCTGGTCGGTGCTCCGCGCGGAGCTGGACCGCCGGCCCTCCGCCGAACTGACCGTGCTCGACGTGGGTGGCGGCACCGGCGGCTTCGCCGTGCCGCTGGCCCAGGCCGGGCACCAGGTCACCGTGGTCGACGCCAGTCCCGACGCGCTCGCCGCGCTCAGCCGCCGGGCCGCCGAGGCCGGGGTGGCGCAGCGGGTACGCGCGGTGCAGGGTGACGGGGACGCGCTCGCCGGGCTGGTCGAGCCGGCCAGTGTCGACCTGGTGCTCTGCCACGCCGTGCTGGAGGTCGTCGACGACCCGGCGTCGGTGGTGGCCGCGCTGGCCGGCGCGCTGCGCCCGGGTGGCGCGGCGAGCGTGCTGGTCGCCGGGCGGGCCGCCGCGGTGCTCGGCCGGGCGATGAACGGCCACCTCGACGTGGCGGCGACGCTCGCCGCCGACCCGGACGGCAGTGCCGGCCCCCGGGACACGCTGCGCCGGCGCTTCGACGCCGAGGGCGCCGCCGCGCTGCTGACCGCGGCCGGGCTCACCGTCGAGGAGATCCACGGGGTACGCGTCCTCGCCGACCTGCTCCCCGCGGCCGTGGCGGACGGTCAGCCGGCGGCCCTGGTCGAGCTGGAGCGGGCGCTGGCGGCCCGTTCACCCTGGCGGGACGTCGCCGCCCAACTGCACCTGTTCGCCCGCCGCCCGGCATGACCGACCCACCCGGCACCCCCACCCCCACCCCCACCCCCGCTCCCGCCGCATCCGCCCGGCAGCCGGTGTTAGGAGGGGGCCCTTCCTATACACCAGGCGTTAAGAGGGGGCCCCTGCTTACTCCGGTCGCGCCGGGGTATGGCGGGGGGAGTCTCGGGGATCTGTTGCCGAGCGCTCTTGCCGTACTCGGCGTGCCCGGTGCTGCCGACCTTCTCGGCCTCACCGCCGGGTTGGCGGGGGTGCGCCGGGTCGCGGTGCTGCTGGTCGACGGTCTCGGCTGGCACCAGATCCCCACCGCCGCGCCGTACGCGCCGACCCTGGCCGGGCTGGCCGCCACCACGGGCCGGCAGCTCACCTGTAGCTTCCCCTCCACCACCCCGACCAGCCTGGTCACCCTGGGCACCGGCGCGGCGCCCGGCGCGCACGGGGTGCTCGGCTTCACCCTGCGGGTACCGGGCACCGATCGGGTGCTCAACCACATCGACTGGACCGACGACCCGTCGCCGCTGCGCTGGCAGCCGGTCACCACCCAGCTGGAGCGGGCCCGCGCCGCGGGCGTGGCGGTGACGGTGGTGAGCCGGCCGGAGTTCGCGGGCACCGGCCTGACGCTGGCCGCGAACCGGGGCGGCGACTACCGGGGCGCGGCCGGCATCGACGCGCTGGCCGTCACGATGCTGGCGGCGCTGGCCGCCGGGTCCGGTCCCACCCTGGTCTCCGGCTACCACCCGGACGTGGACCGCAACGGCCACCTCAGCGGTGTCGACTCGACGCCCTGGCGGACGGCGGTCGCCGAGGTGGACGCGTTGCTGGCCCGGCTGGTGGACGGGCTGCCGCCGGACGCGGCGCTGCTGGTCACGGCCGACCACGGGCAGCTCGACGTGCCCGCCGGGCACCGGTTCGACCTGGACACCGACCCCCGGTTGCGGGCCGGGGTGCGGGTCGTCGCCGGTGAGCCGCGGGTGCGCTACCTGCACGTCGCCCCCGGTGCCACCGCCGACGTGGTGGCCGCCTGGTCGGGGGTGCTGGGCGGGGCCGCCCGGGTGCTGACCCGCGCGGAGGCGGTGGCCGCCGGCTGGTTCGGGCCGGTCCCGGAGGAGCACCTGGGCCGCCTCGGTGACGTCGTGGTGATCTGCAACGACACGTACGCGGTGCTGGCCAGCCGGTCGGAGAGCCCGGTGCTGTCCCGGCTGGTGGCCTTCCACGGGGCGGACACGGCGGCCGAGATGGCCATCCCGCTGCTGGTGCTGCGGGGCTGACCGGCGGAAATGTCGGTGCCGGGCGTTACCCTGCGCGGGTGGGCCGCAGCCAGTCGCTACCCCGGGGTGGTGATCCCCGCTTCGGGCCGGACGCCGACGACACCGGCTGCCCGATCCTGCACGTCGACATGGACGCCTTCTACGCCTCGGTGGAGGTGCGTCACCGGCCGGAGTTGCGCGGCCGGGCCGTCGTGGTCGGCGGGGTCGGCCCGCGCGGCGTGGTCAGCTCGGCCAGCTACGAGGCCCGGCGGTACGGCGTACGCAGCGCGATGCCGACCATGCGCGCCCGAGCCCTCTGCCCGCACGCGGTCTTCCTCCCACCGGACTTCACCCGCTACACGGCCGCCTCGCGGGCGGTCATGCAGATCTTCCGGGACGTCACACCGCTGGTCGAGCCGCTCTCGCTGGACGAGGCGTTCCTCGACGTCGCCGGTGCCCGGCGGCTGTTCGGCGGACCGGCGGCGATCGCCCGCCGCATCCGTGAACGGGTCGCGGCGGAGTCGGGGCTGACCTGCTCGGTGGGGGTCGCGCCGAGCAAGTTCGTGGCCAAGCTGGGGTCGACCCGGGCCAAGCCCGACGGCCTGCTCGTGGTCCCGGCCACCCGGGTGCTCGACTTCCTCCACCCGCTGCCGGTCGCCGCGCTGTGGGGGGTGGGGGAGCGCGCCGAGCAGGCGCTGCGCCGGCTCGGTCTGCGTACCGTCGGCGACCTCGCCGAGGCGCCGGTGGGGATGCTGCACACCGCGCTCGGCGAGGCGGCCGCGTCGCACCTGCACGAGCTGGCGTGGGGACGCGATCCGCGTCGGGTCAGCCCGGAGCAGGTGGAGAAGTCGATCGGCGCGGAGGTCACCTTCGACGTCGATGTCGATGATCCGACCGAGATCCGCCGTACGCTGCTCGCCCTGGCCGAAAAGGTCGGCGCCCGGCTGCGCGGCGCCGGGCAGGTGGGGCGGACGGTCTCGGTCAAGGTGCGGATGGCCGACTTCCGCACCGTCACCCGCTCGCGCACCCTCGACGTGCCCACCGATGTCGCCCGGGAGATGTTCGACACGGTCTGGTCTCTTTACACCGCGCTGCAACCGGGTGAACGGATCCGCCTGCTCGGTGTCCGGGCCGAGTCGCTCAGCGCGGCGGACGAGACACCCCGGCAGCTCACCCTCGGTGCGCCCGAGCGGGGCTGGCGGGAGGCGGAGGTCGCCGCCGACGCCGCAGCTGCCCGTTTCGGGCGGTCCGTCATAGGACCGGCCAGTCTTCTCACCGGGCGCGATCCCCGACGAAATGAAAATCCGACCCGGCCATAGGTCGTCCCGCTTTCCGACGCGCGAGGGCCCTCGTAGACTTGCGGGTAAGCAGCCGGTTGGCTGCCACGGTCTGTCGGTCCGACCGGGCCGACCAACGTGACCGGGGAGGAGTGCCGTGCCGCTCTCGGAGCACGAGCAGCGGCTGTTCGAGCAGATCGAGCGGTCGCTTGCCGAGGACCCCAAATTCGCCTCGGCTGTGCGCGCCAGCGATCCGCGCTTCCACGCGCGGCGTCGCCTGCTCGTCGCTGCCGGCGTGATCATCGCTGGCCTGGCGTTGTTGGTCTATGGCGCGGTGATCAAGACTCCGCCGCTGGCAGTGGCGGGATTCGTTGTCATGCTGGCCTCGGCCGCGTTCGCGGTGCAGTCGCACCGTCGGGCGCAGTCACCCGACCTGCACGTCGTCGGGGGCACGGCGAGTCGTCGCCGGTCCCGCGGTCGTGCCGGCCGGCGGCCGGGCTTCCTCGACCGGATGGAGGACCGGTGGCGGCAGCGCCCGGAGGGGCATCGCTGACCCGGCACCGCTGACGGAACCGGGCCGATGGTGGTTGCCCACCGCCGGCCCGGTCGTCGTTCGTGCCGCCGGCCGCTCAGCGCCCGGTCCGCTCAGCGCCCCGCCAGGCACCCGGCCAGGTCGTGCCGCCGGCCCGCTCAGCGTCCGGTGCGGTTGGCGATCACCCGGCGCGGGCTGAACCGCAGCAGCCGGTAGCGGAGTTGCCCGCCGGAGGCCACCAGCCGCGAGGAGCCGTCCGCGACGGCGGTCCGCCACCGTTGCAGCACTGACGGCGGCAACACGGCCGCCACCAGCCGGGTACGCCGGTCGGCGCGCCCGGCGAGCGCACTGCGCACCGTGCGCAGGGCCGCGGGCAGTGGTTCCCCGGTCAGCGGGTCCCGCGCGTAACGGGCCCGCTCCTCCGCCCGGCCGAGCAGGCGGGCCGCCGTCTCGGCCTCGGTGTCGGTGGTCAGCGCCTCGCGGGCCAGCCGGTCGGCGGTCGTCCGCGGGGTCTCCGTCCGGTCCACCCGGATCCGGTAGTCGACCAGCGTGTCGATCAGCTCGTCCCAGGCGGCGTGCGCGTCGGCCCGCGCCCGATCCGAATCGGCGCCGACCAGCACCACCGGCGTACCGGCGACGGTGGGGTCGGCGTCGGGTGTCTCGACCGTCCGCACCGCCGGTGCCGGCCGGCCCCGACGTCGACGCAGGCTGAGCCGGCGCAACGCGGGCACGGCCAGCAGGACGAGCAGCACCAGCAGGCCGGCGACCCACCAGAGCCAGATCGGCGTCTGCGCGTCCGGTGTGTTCGAGTTGCCCCCGGTGCCCGGGTCGAGGTCCTCCTCGAACTGGTTCGGCCCGCGGTCCGGCCCGGCCGACGGATCGGCGTCGTCGGGCGCGCCCGAGGTGCCCGGCTGTGGCGTCGTCTCCTCCGGGGCGTCGGTGTCCGGTGCCCAGGCCGAGCGGGTGGCGCCGGGCACCCCGTAGGTCGGCGTGGCGTCGAACGGCACCCAGCCGATCTGGTCGAAGTAGACCTCCGTCCAGGCGTGCAGGTTCCGGTTGGTCAGCGTGAAGGTGCCACCGCTGCGCCGGCTGCCGTTGGTGAACCCGAACGCCACCCGGGCCGGGATGCCGGCGCTGCGCACCATCCACGCCAGCGCCGCGGCGTACTGCTGGCAGTAGCCGACCTTGTTCTCCAGGAAGTCGAGGATCTCCTGCCCGCTGGTGCCCTGCTCGGTGCTCAGCCGATAGCTGAAGCCGTTGTCCTCGGAGAAGTAGTCGTAGATGGCGCGGACCTTGTCGTACTCGGTGCGCTTGCCCCGGATCAGCCCCTCCACCAGGGTCAGCACCTCGGGCACGTCGGGCGTCACGGTCTGCTGCCGGCGCAACGGCAGGTCGGCCGGGAGCGGCTGGGCCGTGCGCAGTCGCTCCACGCTGTACTTCGAGCGTACGTAGTCGAACTCGTAGCGCCGGTCCCGGGAGTCCTCCCGGTTGGAGAAGACGACCTGCAGGTTCGGGTCGTAGAACCAGTTGTTGCCGAGCTGCCCGAAGCGGATCGGCTCGGCGTAGACCGGCAACAGTCGCATGTTCAGGTCGCGGGACACCTCGACGGTGGCCCGGTGCCGGGTCTGCTCGACACCCTGCTGGGACTGCTGCGTCGGGTCGGGCAGGTCGCCGGTGACCCGCTGGCCGTTGGGGCCGCGTACCCGGAAGCCGTCGCTGCGCAGCTCGTCGGCGACGCCGAAGCGCAGGTAGAACGGCTCCTCCTCGGTGGTGGTGACCTTCACCAGGTCGGTCACCTTGGACTGGTTGAGCTGCCCGCTGAGCGCGGCGAACAGGTCGACCCGGCCGGGGGAGCCGCCCAGGCCGGAGCCGCCGAAGCCGGAGCCCTGGCCGGAGTTCAGGCCGGTCAGCAGGCCGGCGGTCATCCCCGGCACGGCCAGCGGCACCAGCACGGCCAGCGCCAGGCCCACCACCGCCAGCCGCCGGCCGGCGGCGGCCAGCGGGGACGCCTCCCAGACGTCGACGTCGCGGCCGTCCCCGGTGAACCGCCGGCCGAACCGGCGGACCCGGTCGACGTTGTCGGCGACCAGCAGCCAGAGGAAACCGGCGGCGCCGATCGCGAACGGCACCGGCGGGACGCTGTCCACGTAGATCGCCACCGGCACCGAGTAGATGGCCAGCATCGGCAGGCCGGCCAGGGCGGGCCGACGCAGCCCGACACAGAGCACGTCCACCAGGACCGCCACCCCGCCGATGCCGAGCACCGTGACGAAGAGCAGCGGGTCGGTGTCCGGGACCTTCACGCCGTACGAGCGCATGTCCTCGACCGAGTTGCTGAGCAGCTCGGCGAAGTGCCCGAAGGTGGCCGGGGTGGGCAGCACCGCCAGCAGTTCGTCACCGCTGGGGAACAACCAGGTCAACACGAGCGTCAGCCCGCCGAGCATGGCCAGGATCTGGGCCCACAGCGGGGTCCGGCCGAGCCGGGACAGCGCCGCCGCGGCGGCCACCGTGGCCACCACGATGACGGTCTGGATCAGCCACGTCCAGCGATCGAAGATGGCCGACAGCGGCGCGGCGGCGAGCACCGTCGCCGCGGCGGCCACCAGGCCCAGGTTCCGATGGGCGATCATGAGGGGGACCTTCCGTTCATCGTGCGCCGCCCGCCACCGTCTCGGCCATCGCCGCCCGCAGGGCGAACCCCTGGGAGCCCCGTCCCGCCTGCGGCCAGAGCGCCGGCAGCCGGCCGCCGTGGTCCACGCCGATCACCCGCCAACCGGACTGCAACAGGGCCAGCGCGGCGGCGTCGTGCGCCTGGTCGGCCTCGGCCCGGGCGTTGGCCGGCAGGTTGAGCCAGGCGGAGCTGTCCAGCAGGAAGCAGACGCAGGTGGCGCCGTTGGCCCGCAACCCGGCCAGCAGCTCCGCCTCGGCCGTGCTCAGCGAGCCGAACACGCCGATGATCAGGCCGCCGTCGGCCCGCTGTCGGACGTGCTGCACCAGAGTGGTGATCTCGACCCGCTGGTCCAGCCGGACCTCCGCCAGGTGGTCGAGGAGCACCCCGTCGCCGGCGCCCTCGCCGGCGTCGACGTCCGCGCCGGCCCCGGTGACCAGGCGCAGCTTGTAACCGGCCTGCCGCAGGTGCACGGCGATGCTGGCCGCGGCCGAGACGGCCCACTCGAAGCTGGCCGTCGGGCCGTCGCCCCGGTGGCCGTACGCGCGGGTGTCCAGCAGGACCGTCGCCCGGCTCTCCCAGGGCTGCTCCTCCCGGCGCACCATCAGCTCCCCGGTGCGCGCGGTCGACTTCCAGTGCACCCGGCGCAGGTCGTCGCCCCGCCGGTACTCACGGGTCGCCGCGTCGTCCTCGCCGTGCACCGCGACGGAGCGGGCCCGGCTCTCGCCGCTGCCGGCGTACTCGCCGGGCAGCCGCACCGACGGCAGCGGCACCACCTGCGGGATGACCGTGAGCCGGTCGGTGCCGGGGAAGGCACGGCTCAGCTCGCAGAGGCCGAACGGGTCGGTCATCCGGACCACCAGCGGACCGACCTCGTACCGGCCGCGCACGTCGGCGCGCACGGTGTACGCCACCGAGCTGGCCTGGTGCGCGCCGAGCCGCTCCAGCACCACCCGGGGCCGGCTGCCCAGCGCGTACGGGAGGCGGTCCTCCAGCAGCAGGGTGCCGGTGGGTAGCCGGGACATGTTCTGCAACCGCAGCACCACCCGGGCGTTGGCCCCGACCGGCACCCGGTGCGGATCCAGCGACCGGTGGCAGGCCAGCTTGTACCGGCTGCGCCCGACGTAGAGCGCGGCGAGCAGCGGCAGGATGGCCAGGAGCACGGCCACCCGCAGCAGGTCCTTCTCGCCGAGGATGCCGGCGGAGACGGCCGCCGCCACCGCGGCGGCCAGGAACGAGCGGCCGCGGGTGGTCAGCCCTCGCAGCCCGTCACGCACGTCACGGCCTCCGCGGCTCGAACGGGGCCCGGCCGGTGCCGCTCGGCGGGCGGGTGTCGTACGGCGAGCGCTTACGGTCGTGCGGCAGCGGCAGCCGGTGCACCAGGTCGGCGACGATCGCGTCGGTGGTGCGCCGGGCGAGCTGGGCGTCGGCGGTGGGGATGAGCCGGTGCGCCAGCACCGGCACGGCGAGCACCTGGAGGTCGTCGGGAAGCACATAGTCGCGCCCGTCGAGCGCGGCCACCGCGCGGGCGGTGCGCAGCAGTTGCAGGGTGCACCGGGGGGACGCGCCGAGGCGCAGGTCGGGCGCCTCCCGGGTGGCGGTGACCAGGTCGACCGCGTACTGCTTCACCGCGTCGGCGACGTGCACCTGCCGGACGTGGCCGATCAGCCGGCGCACGGTGTCGGCGTCGGAGACCGGTCGCAGCCCGGGCAGCGGATCCACCGCGCCGTGGGCGTCGAGCATGGCCAGCTCGGCGTTCGGGTCGGGGTAACCCATCGCGATCCGGGCCGTGAACCGGTCACGCTGCGCCTCCGGCAGCGGGTACGTCCCCTCCATCTCGATCGGGTTCTGGGTGGCGATCACCATGAACGGGGTCTGTAGCTGATAGGTCACCCCGTCGACCGTGACCTGCCGTTCCTCCATGCATTCGAGCAGGGCGGACTGGGTCTTCGGTGAAGCCCGGTTGATCTCGTCGCCGACCACCAGGTTGGCGAAGACCGCGCCCGGCCGGAACTCGAAGTCGTGCGTCTCCTGGTTGTAGACGCTGACCCCGGTGACGTCGCTGGGCAGCAGGTCGGGGGTGAACTGGATGCGGCGTACCGAGCAGTCGATGGAGCGGGCCAGTGCCTTGGCCAGCTTGGTCTTGCCGACACCGGGTACGTCCTCGATGAGCAGGTGACCCTCGGCGAGCAGCACGGCAAGGGCCAGCCGTACGGTCGCGGTCTTGCCCTCGATGACCTGTTCGATGTTGGCCACGATGGCGTCACTCGCGGCGCGGAACTCGTCGTGCGGCAGCAGTCCGCCAACTTCGTCCCAGGTCTGTTGTGTCACGGGCCTCCTCCTCGTCGCCGTCACGGCAGCTCTGTATAGAGCACCCGGACCCGCCGTTGGGTTCGCGACGTGCGAGCCTCGTCTGCCGCAGCAATCTCACTGGCCTCTCAGGCTAACCATGTTTGTCGTCAACGCCGACCGCCGCAGGTGTTTGAGTGCTTATGCAGTGATTTGTTCAGTTACCCAGCGCATGTCACCGAATCTGCGGGGTGAGGGGACCCGTCGCGCCGATCCGGACCGGGCGGGGTGGTCGCCGGCAGCGCCGGACGGATGGCGGTACACTGCCGGTCATGGCCGGAGTCTTCCTGCTTCTTACCGGGCCGTGCTGATGCGCTGAGCGCGCGACAGCACGGCGGCCCCTCCTGCGTGAGGGGCTTTTTCGTGCCCGCCGCCGGCCCGGGGCGGGCCGTCAGCCCGAGACACGAGACCAGCCAGCACGGACCGACTCCGCCGAGCGACGCGAGGAGACGCCATCATGACCGAGGCAGCGACGAGCGACACCCCACCGTTCCGGTACACCGCAGTGCTGGCCGACGAGATCGAACGCCGCTGGCAGGACTTCTGGGAACGGGAGGGCAGCTTCCACGCGCCGAACCCGGCCGGGCCGCTGGCCGATCCGGCCCACCCGCGCTCCGGCGCGGAGAAGCTGTACGTGCTGGACATGTTCCCGTACCCGTCCGGCGCCGGGCTGCACGTCGGTCACCCGCTGGGCTACATCGGCACCGACTGCTTCGCCCGCTACCAGCGGATGGCCGGGCGTAACGTGCTGCACGCGATGGGCTTCGACGCGTTCGGCCTGCCCGCCGAGCAGTACGCGGTGCAGACCGGCACCCACCCGAGGACCACCACCGAGGCCAACATCGACCGCTACCGGGCGCAGCTGCGCCGGCTGGGGCTGGCCCACGACCAGCGCCGTTCGGTGGCCACCATCGACACCGACTTCTACCGCTGGACCCAGTGGATCTTCCTGCAGATCTTCAACTCCTGGTACGACGGCGAGGCCGGCCGGGCCCGCCCGATCGGTGAGCTGATCGCCGAGTTCGCCGGGGGCACCCGGCGTACCCCGGATGGTCGTCCGTGGGCCGAGCTGTCGCCCGCCGAGCGCCGCGCGATCGTCGACGACCACCGCCTGGCGTACGTCTCGCAGGCGCCGGTGAACTGGTGTCCCGGGCTGGGCACGGTGCTGGCCAACGAGGAGGTCACCGCCGACGGCCGCTCGGAGCGGGGCAACTTCCCGGTCTTCAAGCGCAACCTGAAGCAGTGGATGATGCGGATCACCGCGTACGGCGACCGACTGCTGGACGACCTGGACAAGCTGGACTGGCCGGAACCGATCAAGCTGATGCAGCGCAACTGGATCGGCCGGTCCACCGGCGCGCACATCGACTTCCCGACCGACGTCGCGCCGATCCGGGTGTTCACGACCCGGCCGGACACCGTCTTCGGCGCCACCTACATGGTGCTGGCGCCGGAGCACGAACTGGTCGACACGCTGGTGCCTCCGGCCTGGCCGGCGGGGAGCCGGGAGGCGTGGACCGGCGGGCACGCCAGCCCCCGGGCGGCCGTCGAGGCGTACCGCAAGTCGGCGGCGGCCAAGACGGACCTGGAGCGGCAGGCCGAGACCAAGGAGAAGACCGGCGTCTTCATCGGGGCGTACGCCACCAACCCGGTCACCGGTGCGCAGATCCCGATCTTCATCGCCGACTACGTGCTGGCCGGCTACGGCACCGGCGCGATCATGGCGGTGCCCGCCCAGGACGAGCGGGACTGGGATTTCGCCGAACTGTTCGAGCTGCCGATCGTGCGTACCGTGCAACCGCCGGAAGGCTTCGACGGCAGGGCGTACACCGGGGAGGGGCCGGCGATCAACAGCGCCGCGCCCGCGCGTGGCCTGGACCTGGACGGCCTGGGGGTGGCCGACGCCAAGGCCCGGATCATCGCCTGGCTGGAGGAGAACGGCGTCGGTCAGGGCGCGGTGACCTACCGGCTGCGGGACTGGCTGTTCAGCCGGCAGCGCTACTGGGGCGAGCCGTTCCCGATCGTCTACGACGCCGACGGCGCCGCGATCGCGCTGCCGGAGGAGATGCTGCCGGTCGAACTGCCCGAGGTGGACGACTTCTCCCCGCGTACCTTCGACCCGCAGGACGCCGAGAGCGACCCGGAGACGCCGCTGTCGCGCCGCCGCGACTGGGTCGAGGTGGAGCTGGACCTGGGCGACGGGCCCAAGCGCTACACCCGGGAGACCAACGTGATGCCGCAGTGGGCCGGCTCCTGCTGGTACGAGCTGCGCTACCTGGACCCGACCGATCCGGACCGGTTCGTGGACGCGGAGAACGAGCGGTACTGGATGGGGCCGCGCGGCGAGGGCGACTGCGGTGGCGTGGACCTGTACGTCGGCGGGGCCGAGCACGCCGTGCTGCACCTGCTGTACGCCCGGTTCTGGCACAAGGTGCTGTACGACCTGGGCCACGTGTCGAGCTTCGAGCCGTTCCGCAAGCTGTTCAACCAGGGCTACATCCAGGCGTACGCGTACACCGACGCGCGGGGCGCGTACGTGCCGGCCGAGGAGGTCGCCGAGCGTGACGGCGGCTTCTTCCTGGGCGACGTCCAGGTCAACCGCGAGTACGGCAAGATGGGCAAGTCGCTGAAGAACGTCGTCACCCCGGACGAGATGTGCGCCGCCTACGGCGCCGACACGTTCCGGGTGTACGAGATGTCGATGGGGCCGCTGGAGGTGTCCCGCCCCTGGGAGACCCGGGCGGTGGTCGGCTCGTACCGGTTCCTGCAACGGGTCTGGCGGGCCATCGTGGACGAGCAGACCGGCGAGTCCCGGGTCACCGACGAGCCGGCCGACGAGGCGACCCGGCGGCTGCTGCACAGGGTGATCGACGGCGTCCGGGGCGACATGGAGGGGATCCGGTTCAACACCGCGATCGCCAAGCTGATCGAGCTGACCAACGGGGTGACCCGGCTGGCCGGCACCCCGCGCGAGGTGGCCGAGCCGCTGGTGCTGATGGTGGCCCCGTTCGCCCCGCACATCGCCGAGGAGCTGTGGCGGCGGCTGGGCCACCGGACCTCGCTGACCTACGCCGACTTCCCGGTCGCCGACCCGGCCCTGCTGGTCGCCGAGACGGTCACCTACCCGGTGCAGGTCAACGGCAAGGTCCGCGGCCGGGTCGAGGTGCCCGCCGACGCGACCGAGGAGGCCGTACGGGCCGAGGCGCTGGCGGCCGTGGCCGCCACCCTGGCCGGCAAGGAACCCCGCAAGGTCATCGTCATCCCCGGCCGCATGGTCTCCGTCGTACTCTGACGGCGTGTAAGGAGGGGCCCCCTATTAACGCCTCGTGTAGAGCAGGGGCCCCTTCTTAACACCCGCACGGCAGCGCACGGCGTCACTCGGGGACGCGCCTGGGACGCCCCGGAAACGTCCCGCAAGGTCGTGCTCGATCCCGGATTGCGTGGCATCCTCGTGCCAGCGAGGCCACTCGATCCCGGATCGAGCACGACCATGGAGCGGGATGCGGCGAGCCGTTCGCGCTGCCTGCACGGTGGTCGCCTAAGCCCCGGCGACGCCCCACCGCGTGGGCGGGTTGAGCCAGGCCAGAGATTGCCCGGCGAGTGCGGCGTCGGCGAGGCGATGGGCGCTGGCGGCCTCGTGGTCGTCGCTCATCTGCTCCCTGTGCTGGTGATTGCCTTGTCCCACAGGCGATAGGCGTACGTTCCCACTTGTTCCGGGAGCGAGGACGCCTACGCGGCTGGGGGATGTGCGAGCCCGCCGGCGAGGTACACCGGAGTGCGTCCGCTACGGGCCCGTATCGCGGCCGGCACCCGTGGGGCGACGTTGGAGGGAAGCAGGTTTTCGGCTCGTTGTGGCGACACGAAGGCCATCCCCTCCAACTCCCGACCAGACAGCCAAAGCCCACCGAGCCCGGCTATGACCCCGCAATCAAAGGTGAAGTGGACGAGCGCGCGTGGCCGTGGTCCTGTGGCAAGCGACCAGTCCACCACCAGAAGATCGCCCACGGCGATGGAGAGTCCCAACTCCTCGTGCACCTCGCGAGAGCACGCCTGGTGTGGATATTCCTCCGCCTCGACATAGCCACCAGGGAAGGCCCAGTGGTCACGGTAGGTGGGCTTGACGAGCAGGACGTCACCAGCCGGGTCGGTGATGAAGGCGGCTGCGGCGCCGTAGAAGGCCGGTAGGTTGGCGTACCAGATGGAGGGTTCCGTCCAGGTCACCCCAGTGACGCTAGTACGGCAGCCGCCGTTCGTGAGGTGACCTCGGATCCCGCGGGAATGAGGACGGCCACCGCGTGATCGTCTGTGCGTTGTGGACACAACATCAGACCGTGCGGTGGCCGAGAGCCACAGCGTAGAGCCTGCCCGGTGGCGACGAGCCATCGACCTGGTGATCGACTCTTTCACCGGCCGGTTCTGCCGGGTCGAGCCCCGCCGGGCTGCAGCCGGGTTCGTCACCGGGCTGCTCGCCGACCTGCGGATCAAGACGTGCTGGCAGTTGGCGGAGCAGGCCGGACACGGCCGGCCGGACGCGATGCAAAGGTTGCTCTACCGGGCGAAGTGGGACGCGGACGCGGTGCGTGACGACGTGCGGAAGGTCGTCATCGACCGGCTCGGTGACCCTGATGGGGTCTTGGTGGTCGACGAGACCGGGGATCTGAAGAAGGGCGTGCACACCGTCGGCGTCCAGCGCCAGTACACCGGAACCGCTGGGCGGATCGAGAATGCCCAGGTCGGGGTGTTTCTGGCCTATGCGAGCAGGCACGGTCACACCCTGATCGACCGGCGGGTCTACCTGCCGAAGTCCTGGACCGACGACCGCCAGCGGTGTGAACGGGCGGGCGTCCCCGACGATGTCGTGTTCGCCACCCGATCCGAACTGGCCGACGACATGATCAGCGCCGCGGTGAAGGCCCTGGTCCCGGCCCGGTGGGTCGCCGCGGACGAGGCCTACGGCAACAACAGCCGACTGCGGAGTGCACTGCGCAAACTCCGCCTGGGATACGTCCTGGCGGTCTCCTGCGATCACCTCGTGCCGATCGACGGCGGGAAGACCCGCTGCCGCGCCGACCGACTGGCCGCGGACCTGCCCGCCACCGCATGGACCCGGCGCAGCGCCGGCGACGGATCGAAAGGGCCGCGGTTCTACGACTGGGCCTGGCTGACCGACGTCGGCGCCGACGGTGACCCCGACGACGACGGCCGGCACAGTCTGCTGGTCCGCCGCAACAACACCACCGGCGAGATGGCCTTCTACCGCTGCTGGACACCCGGCTCCGCTACCCTCGCCCAGCTCGTGCGGGTAGCCGGAATCCGGTGGATCGTGGAAGAAGGCTTTCAGGCCGGAAAAGGTCAGGCCGGTCTCGACCAGCACCAGGTCCGCCGCTGGACGTCCTGGCACCGGTTCACCACCCTGGCGATGGCCGCCCTCGCTGTCCTCGCGATCTGCGCCGCCGACGCCCGAACAACGGACCGTCCCGCCCCACCCAACATGATCGAGTTGACCACCAACGAGATCCGCCGCCTGATCAACGTCCTGCTGATCCGGCCGACCCACAGCATCGCCCACCGTTTGCACTGGTCAAACTGGCGACGCCGACACCAAGCACGAGCCAGACGAGCTCACTACGCCCGCCGCCTCAACCTTGAGACTCAACCATGATCACAAATGGCGGCTGCCGTACTAGCCGACTTGTACGTACATGTTCGCCGGCTATTCGCGCCGGAGATTGCTCCTCAGACCATGAAGCAGGTCGGCTACCTGGGGGTTTGCTAGATAGGGATTGAGCGCTGCGGCAAGTTCCCGGACGCGGTGCGCCACCCGGGCAGAATCGACGGCCGGTGTCTGCTCTGCCAACTCCACGCCCCATGCGCAGGCGGCGTCTACATCGCCCGCTTGGGCGTGTGTCATGGCGATTAGAGCGGTGTGCAGGACCCGTGTTCGCGCGTTGTGTTGGCCAACGGTGATCGCATCAGATGCGTGTCGCAGCGCCTGCCGGTACAGGCGTAGATCGCTGAGGGATCGTATGGCACTGCCGGCGACGTGGGCTGGACTGAAGTATCCGACCCAGCGCGGGCCCTCGCCCGGGCTTGCTCGATCGATCGCGCGTTCGGCCCTACCGAGCGCAGTTTGACAGGCACGTCTCTCGCCAGACCGACCGTACGCGCTGGCAACGGTCGTATAGAGCCGGGCGCGGACGGCGGCGGGCGCACGGCCCGCTCCGTCGATGGCCGCCTCGGCGAGTCTTGTGGCGTTGGGTGCGTGGCCGAGATAGACGGCCTGAGTGGCGAGATTGGCCAGAAGGTGGGCGCCGTAGAGGCGATCGTCGGCGGCCTTGGCAAGCCTCAGGGCAAGGGTGAAGTGCTGTTGGGCGATGCCGTGCTGGCCAGCGTCGTACGACATGTGGGCCTGCCCCGGTTTGACGGACATCCCAGCTCAGAGGGGCTACGGGCTCCTCGGGAGGATGTTCATCATGGAAGGCATGGGCAAGAAACCACGCCGGCCGCGCAGGGCGTTCACGCCGGAGTTCAAGGCGGAGATCGTCGAGGTGTGCCGGCGGGGTGACCGCACGGTGGCGCAGGTCGCGAGGGACTTCGACCTGACCGAGACCGCGGTGCGGGAGTGGGTCAAGCAGGCCGACCTCGACGCCGGCACCCGGTCGGACGGGTTGACCAGCGACGAGCGGGAGGAGTTGGCGCGGCTACGGCGGGAGAACCGCCGGCTGCGTGAGGATGTCGACATCCTCAAACGGGCCACGGCTTTCTTCGCGAAGGAGACCCGGTGAACGTGTACCCGTTCATCGAGGCGGAGAAGGCACGGCAGGGCGGGAACGTGAAGCGTTCCTGTGAGCTGCTGGAGGTCTCCCGGTCCGCCTACTACCAACACCGCACCGGCCCGTGCACGCGTGAGCGTGACGACGTCGATCTGACCGAACGGATCGCACGCATCCACGGCGCCTCGGCCGGCGCCTACGGCGCCCCTCGGGTGCGGGCCGAACTCGCCGCGCAGGGGCGGCGGCACTCCCGCAAGCGGGTCGCCCGGCTGATGCGCACGGCCGGGTTGTGTGGCCGTACGCCGAAACGGTGGCGCACCACCACGGTGCCCGACCCTGCGGCGGTGTTGCCGGCGGATCTGATCCGTCGTGACTTCGACGTCGCCGCCGGCGAGGTCGATACCCGCTGGTGCGGGGACATCACCTACATCCCGACGTGGGAGGGCTGGCTGTACCTGGCTACGGTGATCGACATCGCCTCGCGTCGGGTCATCGGCTGGGCCACCGCCGAGCACCTGCGCACCGACCTGCCCGCCCAGGCGTTGACCAACGCGATCGCCGCCCGCCGACCGACCGGGCCGGTGATCTTTCACAGCGACCGCGGGTGCCAGTACACCAGCGCCCAGTACGCCCGCCTCGCCCTCCGGCACCACGTGCGTCTGTCAGTCGGGAACCGAGGTCAGTGCTGGGACAACGCCGTCGCCGAATCGTTCTTCGCCACGATCAAGACCGAACTACTCGACCGGCGGGCATGGCCGACCCGCGCCGCCGCCCGTGCGGCGATCTTCGACTGGATCGAGGGCTGGTACAACACCCGCCGCAGGCATTCCACCCTCGACTACATGAGCCCGGCAGAGTACGAAGCGACCACCTATTCCCGCAGGTCAACCGCCAAGGTAGCGTGAGACCAACTTATCGACCCTGTCCGTCAAACCGGGTCAACCCCAATGAAGGCGAGTTGACCCGAAAGCGAAGCGGTTGCGCCCATGAGTCCCCGGCCGATGGTGTCTGTGTAGGTGCCTCGGAGCATGGGTCCGACCTGACGTACCAGAAAGTCGGCCATCATCGTCCGCGTATGCGGGGACCCGCCGCCGTGACGGCGGTCCAGGTCGGTGAAGTGATCTGTGAGGGCGTGGAGGGACTGGACATCGGCACTCGTGACCGGCCGTCTGCCAGTGCGGACCACAAAGCCGTCGGACAGATCGTATCGCCAGGCCAACGCGGCCTGTAGCGCCTTGTCTATCTGGAAGGTCCCGCTGTTCCGCCAACTGAACTGCTGAGCGAACCTGCTCCATAGCCGTTCGGAGGCTTCGATCGCCTGCTCGACGGATCTCGGGTAGACAATGCTTGCAGGTACACCGGTGGCGACGAACCCAAGGTCGGTCACGGCGACGGAACGTCCCAGCTTGCGGGCGAGCATCTCGGCCATCGCGCCTTGGACCTGCTCGACTGGCTGACGTCCGCGTAGCCACCAGTAGACGCTGGCGGCGTCGTACCGCCAGCTGCCCTGTGAACGGCCGGCGTGGTTGAGTTGTCGGGCGAAAGCGCCATGGGCGTTGCCGTAGCCAGCAGCGGACAGCAGCGCCGCAAAGGCTGTGTTCGTAACTGATCGCGGCATGGGTGCGCCTCCAGGCATACCGTCTACTTTCTGTTGCGAGCGTAGACGCTCACTGTGATGCGCTGTGCTGTCACGCAACCCCGCGCAACCCTCGCTGGGACAGCGCAAGCGCACACATGACCTGCGGTCTGGCTCCTCAATCGGCGGTCGGCTTCGCTGATGACAGAGGTGGCGGCGGTGACTCCGAATCGCCCTGTCGATGGAGGTGCGGATGCAGGACCAGGGTGGCGAGTCGGTGGTGAGTCGGGGCGAGCGGATGGAGGCGGCTGAGCGGGAGGCGGCGAAGCGGCGGATTCTGGCGCAGGCCGAGGCCGAGCGGATTCCGGTGGAGGAGACAACCCGGGCGGTGCCGGATCGGCGGTGGCGGCGTGACCGGCAGGGGTGAGCTGCCGATCGGGCGGCGGGTGGCGCAGTGGCGGGCGCGGCGGCGGATGACGCAGCAGGCGCTCGCTGACCGGCTGGGCAAGTCGAAGAGCTGGGTGGACAAGGTGGAGCGGGGTGCCCGCCGACTGGACAAGTTCTCGGTGATCCGGCAGATCGCCGAGGTGCTGCGGGTCGACCCGGCGGTGCTGCTCGGACAGCAGTCACCGACGCCGGCCGGTGGGGGGACGCTGGACGGCCTCGATGGGGTGCGGGCGGCCCTGGCCCGATATGGAGTGTTTCAGGCGCCGGAGCGTCCGGTGGCGTCGGCTGAGCTTCGTCGGCACGTCGGGCATGCCTGGTTGACGTATCAGGATGCGCGGTATCCGCAGGTGGTGCGGGCGCTGCCGGGGTTGCTGGACTCTGCGCAAGGGCTCAGCGTTGCTGAGCCGGAGTTGCTGGTGCAGGTGTACCGGATCGCCTCGTCAGTGCTGGTGAAGCTGGGTGAACCGGATCTCGCCTGGCTGGCCGCTGACCGGGCGGTGACGGTGGCCGGTGGTGATCGGGTGCTGGCGGGTATGGCAGCCATTTCGCTCGGGTCGGCGTTGCGTGCGGCGGGCCGGGAGCGGTTGGCGTTGGCCGCGACCGTCGCCGCCGCCGGGCGGCTCGTGCCGGTGCCGGGCGGGACGGCGAGGCCCGGGGCGTCGGGGCGGGCGTCGGGCGGGGCGACGAGGCATGGGGTGTCGGGGCGGGCGTCGGGCGGGTTGCCGGACGAGTCGGCGGTGGGCGGGACGCTGTTGCTCCAGGCGGCCTTGGCCGCCGCGAGTTGCGGCGAGCCCCGGCAGGCTGGGATGTTGCTTGACCGGGCCGCCCACCTCGCGCATCGGCTCGACGCTCGTGACGACCCGTGGCGGGTGTGCTTCGGGTCGGTGGCGGTGGACTTGGCGCGGGTGGTGGTGGCGGTCGAGTGTGGTGACGCGGCGGAGGCGGTTGGTCGGCACGAGATGGTGATCCGGCGGGACGGGTGGCGGCGGTTGCCGGCTGAGTATCGGGGTGCCTACCTGGTGGATGCCGCGCGGGCGTACCTGTTGGCCGGTGATCTGGCCGGGGCGGGGCGGATGTTGGTGGGCGCGGATGGGGTGGCGCCGGCTGAGGTTCGGGTGCGGTCGTCGGCGCGTACCCTCCTTGCCGAGATTGCCCGGGGACGGCCCGCGCCGGCCGGCGTGGCGCGCCTCGCCACCCTGGTCGGCCTCACCCGATGACGGAGCCGCACTCCCAAGATCGTGTTTGATCCAGGCTCGACCGGTCTCCTCGGGGCGCCCCCGCACGTCATCGCCCTGCCGCCCCACCTTCCGGCGGCGGCCTTCCCAACTTCAGGGATACTGCTGCCTCGACCGGGTCGGGATACAGCACTATCCCTGAAGTTGCGCGGCGTGCCGGCGTGCCTCGGCGCGCCACCAGCGGGTGAGTAGCACGGCGGCGGCGATCAGGCCGAGGGCGGCGGGGGCGGCGGCCAGCCAGTTGATCTTGTCGGGGGAGGTGACGGCGGCGCCCAGGGCCGCGTAGCCGAATGCGGTGGGCACGGATGCGATGACGCTGCCGGTGAGGAACGGCAGGATCCGCGCGCCGGTGGTGCCGTAGCCGTAGCTGACCAGGCCGAACCCGGAGATCGGCAGCAGCCGTACGGTCATCACGCCCAGGATGCTCTGCCGGGTGAACCAGTTGTCGAGTCGGGCCAGCCGGCCGCGGACGCGTTCGGCGACGAACTGCCGGCCCAGCAGCCGGCCCACGGTGAAGCCGATCGCCGCGGCCAGCAGCGCGGCGCCCAGCGCGTAGAAGGCGCCCGGCAGCGCGCCGAAGAGCGCCCCGGCGGCGAGCGTGATGAAGGTACGCGGCACCAGCGCCACCAGCAGCAGCGCCCCGCCGAGGACGCCGGCGACCGGGGCGAGCCGGCCGAGCCGATCGCCGAACTGCGGCAGCGCCGTCGGGTCGGGGTGCGGCGCCAGCAGCAGCGTGACCCCGAACCCGGCGAGCAGGAGCAGCAGCAGCCCGAACCGGACGGCCGACGGCGTCACGGCGACCAGCGGCCCGTGCCCGCTGCCCGGCCTCACGACGGGCCGGGCGAGGTCTGGCCGGGTCGGGCCAGGTCGGGTCGGGCCAGGTCCGGGCACGGTCTGGGCGAGGTCTGGTCGGGCCAGGACAGGTCCGGTCGGGCGGGAGCGGCCCCGGGAGCACCCGACCGGCGGGCCCGCAGCAGCCCGAACCGGACGGCGGGGGTCACGCGCGGGCTGCGGCCACCGCGGCCAGGCGTTCGCCCCGCAGCCGGTCGGACCAGGTGTCGTCGAGCGGCGGGAGTTGCTGCGCGCCGGTGGCCCAGCGCAGCAGCAGGTCGGCCAGGGCCGGATTGCGGGCCAGCGCCGGCCCGTGCGAGTACGTGCCGAGCAGCTTGCCCCGCCACGCCCCCTCGGTGGTGCCGTCGTTGCCGATGCCGGCGGTCACCCGGGCCAGTGGCGAGACGCCGGGGCCGAGGTGGGTCCGGCCGCCGTGGTTCTCGAAGCCGGTCAGCGGCGGCAGTCCCAGCCGGGCGTCGATGTCGCCGGCCAGCTCGCCGACCGCCCGGCTGGGACCCCGGTCCGAGCTGAGGTCGAGCAGCTCCAGCCCGCGGTACTGGGTGCCCTTGGCGAAGAACGAGGTGCCGAGGAGTTGGTACCCGGCGCAGACGCCGAAGACCACCGAGCCCTGGGCGACGGCCCGGTGCAACCCGCCGTCGGCGTGCAGCCGCTGCGCGCCGAGCGCCTGCGGCCCGTCCTCGCCGCCGCCGATGAGGTAGATGTCGGCGGTGGTGGGCAGCTGCTCGTCGGAGCGGACCTCCAGCACCTCGACCCGGAACCCGCGCTGCTGCGCCCGCCGGGCCAGGATCAGCACGTTGCCCCGGTCACCGTAGGTGGAGAGCAGGTCGGGGTAGATCCAGACGATGCGCAGGGTCTCAGTTGACACGGTCCAACTCCGCTCGGATGTCCTGGAACGCGGTGTAGTTCGCGATGACTTCCAACCGGCCCGGCGGCACCGTCCGGATGGCGTCGTCGAACGTACGCACGTGCTGGAACGGCACGTCGTTGACGTCCAGCCGGACCGCCAGGTCGTACGCCCGGTCGCCGGTGATGAGCACCTGGCGTCCGCGCAGCGGGGCGAAGTCGACGTCGAAGAGCCATGAGGTGTCCAGCCCGTCGGGGTCGCGGGCGTTGATGGAGAGCAGTGTCGGTGCCTGTTCGGCCATGTCGAACGCCTCCAGCCAGCTGGCCGGGTTCTTGGCCAGCAGCAGCCGGACCAGACGCCCCTCCCGCTCGACCTGGGCGTAGCGGCCGGCGACCGAGGTGACGTCGCCGAGCCGGGGGACCGCGTCGAACGGGCGTACGCCGAACTCGGCGGCGACCGCGAGAGCGGTGGCCGCGTTGCCGACGTTGACCTTGCCGGGGAGCTGGAGCTTGACCTTGTACCAGGCGCCGGTCGGGTCCAGGACGCCCTCCTCGTCCACGGTCCACTGCGGGTCGGGCCGGCGCAGCGGGCAGCCGGTGCACCACCACTGCTCGCCGGAGCGCTGGATGGTCGAGCCGCACTCGGGGCAGACCCAGGAGTCGTCGTGCCACCGCTGCCCGGCGGAGAACCAGGTGACGTGCGGCGGCGTGATCCGCTGGTCGTGGGTGGCCGGCGGGGTGGCCGCCCAGACCACCATCGGGTCGTCGGCGTTGGCGACGATGCGGATGTCCGGATGGCGGACCAGCGCCGCGCGCCAGAGCTGCGCCATCATGGCGACCTCCTTGGCCCGGTCCAGCTGGTCGCGGGAGAGGTTGAGCAGCGCCACCACGTGCGGCTCGGTCGCCTCGATCACCTGCGCCAGGTAGTGCTCGTCGACCTCCAGCACCGCGTACGGGGTGCTGCCGGCCTTGGCCAGGGCGGAGGTGTGCCCGCTGGGCATGTTGGCGCCGAACGAGTTGGTGGCGACCCGGCCGAGGACCCCGACGGCCGCGGCGGCCAGCCGGGTCGTCGTCGTCTTGCCGTTGGTGCCGGAGACCAGCGCGATGGCCCGCCCGGCGGAGAGATGGGCGAGCAGCTCCGGATCGATCTTCAGACCGAGCCATCCACCGATCACCGAGCCGTCGCCACGGCCCGCGGCCCGCGACAGCGCCGCGGCGGTCCGTGACACGGAGCTGGCCACCTTCGCCCGTAGGGGCATCTTCGCGTCTGTCACGCGAGCGAGGTTACCGGACCGCGGTACCCGTCAGATCGCCGCCGACGGCGATCCGTTCGGCCCGGCTTTCCCGGCGAGCGGGCAGGAGGTGGCTGTCCGGACGGAGTCGATCTATGTCGGATTGCGGACCCCTGCCCGGCGGGCTCGCCGCCCTCCACTCCGCTCCACCCCGGCTGACGTGCGGTTTTGCCGCTCGAAACGGCGCGCCACGCGGGCGATTCTGGTTGCGGGTGGAGGGAAGTGGAGTAGAGTGGGGCGCATTGGTGAGGCCGGGAGGGCCCACCGGCCCGGGGGGTCAGCGGCGCGCGAACGCCGCTAAAGGGCGAGGGGGTTGGGCCGTTGTTTCTCGGCACCCACACTCCGCGCCTGGACGACAAAGGCCGGTTGATCCTTCCGGCGAAGTTCCGGGATGAGCTGGCGGGGGGTGTCGTGATCACCAAAGGGCAGGATCGTTGCCTCTACGTCTTTCCGACGCCTGAGTTCCAGCGCATCGCGGAGCAGTTGCGCGCGCAGCCGATGACGCACAAGGCGGCCCGGGCCTACAGCCGTGTCTTCTTCGCCAGCGCGCACGACGAGGTGCCCGACAAGCAGGGCCGGGTGACCATCCCGCCGCACCTGCGGACGTACGCCGGGCTCGACCGTGACCTGGTGGTCATCGGCGCGAGCACCCGGGTGGAGGTCTGGGACAAGGTCGCCTGGGAGACCTACCTCGCAGAGAGCGAAGACGACTTCGCCGACATCGAGGAAGGGGTGCTGCCAGGCGGTCTGTAGGGCGCGGCGACGCCCGACGTACTGCGAGATCTCCAGCCGCTTTCGAGTTCCTGGCATCCCTTCCCCGGTGCCAGGCGCACGATCCGACACGGCGGGCTCCGGCCCACCGGGCGGGCGGGGAGCGGATGGGGATCTGGCGGTACGACGGCATGGCGTCGTCGCACGCAGGGCGCGGGAACGAGAACGGGTCAACCAGGGGGGTCGACATGGGGGAGCTACGCGGCACGCACGTGCCGGTGCTGCTTGAGCGGTGTCTCGAGCTGCTCGCCCCCGCACTGGGCCGGGGCGGACGCACGGTCCACGTCGACGCGACGCTGGGCCTGGCCGGGCACGCCGAGGCGGTGCTCCAGGCCCACCCGGAGACGGTCCTGGTGGGCCTGGACCGGGACACCGAGGCGCTCGCCCACGCACGGGTACGGCTGGCCCGGTTCACCGACCGCGTCCATCTGGAGCACGCCGTCTACGACGAGTTGCCGGACGTGCTCGACCGGCTGGGCTATCCGACCGTGGACGGCGTCCTGTTCGACCTCGGTGTCTCCTCGCTCCAACTCGACGCGCCCGACCGCGGGTTCGCCTACGCGCAGGACGCGCCGCTGGACATGCGGATGGACCAGACCCGGGGGGTGACCGCCGAGGAGGTGGTCAACACCTACGGCCACCCGGACCTGGCCCGGGTGCTGCGGGTGTACGGCGAGGAGAAGTTCGCCGGGCGGATCGCCTCGGCGATCATCCGGGAGCGGGAGCGCGCCCGGATCACCTCGTCGGCGCGGCTGGCCGAGCTGGTTCGGGAGTCGATTCCGGCACCAGCCCGACGAACGGGCGGACACCCGGCAAAGAGAACGTTTCAGGCTTTACGGATCGAGGTAAACAGGGAGCTGGTGGCGCTGGAGACGGCGCTGCCGGCCGCTCTGGACCGACTGTCCATCGGCGGTCGCCTGGTGGTCCTCTCCTACCACTCGCTGGAGGACCGGCTCACCAAACAGGCGCTCGCCGGCCGGGTCCGTAGCACGGGCCCGGTCGACCTCCCGGTCGAACTGCCCGGGTCGGAGCCGACGTTCCGGCTGCTCAGCCGGGGCGCGGAGCTGCCCGGGGAGGTGGAGGTCGCCGCGAACCCGCGGGCCGCTTCGGTGCGGCTGCGGGCCGCGGAACGGATCGACCCGCAGGCCCGGCAACAGGGGGGTACCGACCGCGAACGGTACCGCCGCCGGGTCAGGGCAATGCATCAACCGGGGACGGGATCGGCCACGGGATTGGGGCCGGATCCGCGGCGGATGCCGGGGGACACCACGGACGAAGAGGGGGAGGGAACATGAACGTGAACAAGCGCCGGGACGTCGCCGGCGTCGGGCAGCGCGCACCGCGGTCGGGGGGCCGGATCGCGGCAGAGCGGGCCAGGGAGACCGAGGACGGCACCGGTCGGTCGGATCGGGTAAGCCGGCTGGCGGAGACTCGCGCCCGGGGGGCGCGCGAGTTTCCGACCCAGGGCAGCGCCGCGCTGCGTCCGGTCGAGCGGACCGACGCCGGCACCGCCGAGCGGGCGGAGTCGCCCCGGTTGCGGGTCGCTCCGCCGCCGCCGGTGCGGGTGCCCCGGGCGCCCTTCGCGGCGCTCGTGGTGCTGCTGGTCGTCGGCGGCGTGCTGGGCATCCTGGCCGTCAACACGAAGGTCAACGAGAACTCGTTCCGGCTCAACGAGTTGCAGAAGCAGCAGGCCGAGCTGGACCTGAAGCAGCAGCAGCTGAGGAAGCAGATCGACGACGCCGAGGCGCCGGGCAACCTGGCCGCCAACGCCCGCAAGCTGGGGCTGGTCGAGTCGGGCGAGCTGGGGCTGATCCGGCTGCCGGACGGCAAGCTGATCGGCGTGCCGCAGCCGGCCGTCGGGCAGCCGTCCATCGCGAGCCAGGGCGCGGAGGGGTAGGCCGTGCCACCGAGGTCGGAGGAACCGCGCCGGGACGCCACAGGCTCCCGGCGCGGTTCGTCCCGTGGCACCGGTGACGTTCCGCCCCGCGGCGGGGATCGTGGCGCCGAGCCGGGCATCGGCGGGATCTCCGACGCCCGGGCGTACACCCCCCGGGGCCGGACCATCCGGGAGGGTGCCGCCCCGGCCGCCGCCGGCCGGGCCGAACAGCGGCGCACCCCGCGCAGCAGCCGGTCACAGGACCCGTTCCGGCCCGCGTTGCAGGTGCTCGACGGTGGCCGGTCGGCCGCCACCCGGGCCGGCAACCGGCAGGGCGGCCAGCCGCGCCGGGACGGCGGCACCGGGCGCGCCACGGTGGTCCGTACCGTCACCGAGCGGGACCCGCGAGACGAGCGGGCACCGAGCCCGCCGCGTCGCCGCGCCGCCGGCCGCGAGCCGCGCCGCGCCGCCGCTCGCGAGCCCCGCCGTGGCGAACGGCCACCCGGCCGTCGACCCACCCGCAAGCCACCCCGCCCACCCCGGCTCGCCGACCCGGGCCGCCGGCTGCGGCTGGGCACCGCGCTGGTCCTGGCCATGTTCGTGGTCATCGGCATCCGGCTCGTCGCGCTCCAGGCGGTGGACGCCCCCGCGTACGCCGACGGCGGCATGGCCGACCGCCTCCGGACCGTGCCGCTGCCCGCGCCGCGCGGGGCGATCTACGACCGGAACGGCGCCACCCTGGCGCAGAGCGTAGAGGCCCGGTACGTCTACGCCGACCCGACCAAGGTCGAGGACGTCGCGGCGACCGCCCGGACGCTCTCCCCGCTGCTCGGCATCCCGGCCTCGGAGCTGGCCGCGAAGATGCAGCCCCGCAAGCGGGTCAACGGCGTCGACTCCCAGTTCGAGTACCTGGCCCGGGGGGTGGATGTCGACCGCGCCCGCGAGATCATGGCGCTGGAGCTGCGCGGCATCTACATCGACCGGGACGAGCGGCGTGAGGTGCCCGGTGGCGACCTGGCCGCCAACCTGATCGGCTTCACCAGCGTGGACAAGGTCGGGCTGGAGGGGCTGGAGGCGCGCTACGACGACCTGCTGCACGGTGAGGACGGCAAGCGGGTGTTCGAGGTCGGCCTCGGCAAGCTGGCCGCCCCGATCCCCGGCGGCTACAGCCGCACCACCGCGGCCAAGCCCGGCAGCTCGCTGGTGCTCACCCTCGACCGCGACCTCCAGTTCGTGACCCAGCGGATCCTCAGCACGCAGGTGGCGAAGGTGCACGCCAGCACCGCCGCCGCGGTGGTGCTGGACGCGCGTACCGGTGAGGTGCTGGCCCAGGCCAGCCATCCCACCTACAACGCGGCGAAGCCGCTGCCCAGCGACCCGGTTGACCGGGAGGACGGGGCCACCAGCTTCGTGGTCGACCCGGGCTCGGTGCACAAGGCGATCACCTTCGGGGCCGCGCTCCAGGAGGGGGTGATCACTCCGGACACCTCGTTCCCGGTCGCCAACGGCATCCGCAAGGGCGACACCTGGTTCCCCGACACCTACCCGGTGAGCGGGCGGCGGATGAGCGTGGCCGGGATGCTGGCCCACTCCTCGAACGTCGGCACCATCCAGATCGGCGACGCCCTCGGCCCGGAGCGCCTGATCGACTACCAGCAGCGGTTCGGGCTGGGCAAGGCGACCGGGGTCGGGATGCCCGGCGAGGCCAGCGGGCGGCTGCTCCCGCTGTCGGAGTGGAGCGAGTCGTCGCACGGGTCGGTGCCGATCGGGCACAGCGTGGACGCCACCCCGTTGCAGATGGCCGCCGCCTACGCCGCCATCGCCAACGACGGCACCTACGTCCAGCCACGCCTGGTGAAGGAGGTGGTCGACCCGAAGGGCAAGCGCACCCCGACCGAGGAGCCGGTGACCCGGCAGGTGCTCAGCCCGGCCAACGCCGCCGCGCTGCGGACGATGATGGAGGCGGTCACCACCGTGCCGAACGCCACCGGGCTCGCCGCGGCGGTCCCCGGATACCGGGTGGCCGGCAAGACCGGCACCGGCTGGCGGCTGGTGGACGGCAAGAAGCAGCCGGGGGAGGTCGGCTCGTTCATCGGGATGGCGCCGGCGGAGAACCCGCGGTACGTGATCGCGGTCTTCGTGCACAGCCCCAACGGCGGTGGTGGCACGGTCGCGGCACCGGCGTTCCAGGAGATGATGACCTTCACCCTCCGGCACTTCAAGGTGCCGCCGTCGAGCGAGCCCGCGCCGAAGTTCACGGTCTTCCCGTAAGCGACCGTCGGGAAGACCGGGGCGAGCGAGGCGGAGTCCAAGCGGGCGGTCACCCGACAGTCTCCAAGGGCGGGAGCTGGGGATTGACTCCCTGTGGCGGAGATTCAGGCGCGCCGTGCGGCCCGGACCGGGCGACCGGGTAGGGTCTGACGCCGTGCGCGGCAATCCTCGTCCCCGTACCGTGACCGGAAACCGGCTCGGTGAACTGGCCGCCCGGCTCGTCGTGGCGACTCCTACCAGCGGTGATCCGGTGGTGACCGGGGTGACCCACGCGAGCCAGGAGGTCCACCCCGGCGATCTGTACGCGGCCCTGCCCGGCGCCCGCCGGCACGGCGCGGAGTTCGCCGTCGACGCGGCGGCGGCCGGCGCGGTCGCCGTGCTGACCGACCCGGCCGGCGTCGAGCTGGCCGCCGCCAGCGGGCTGCCGGCCCTGGTGGTCGCCGACCCCCGCGCGGTGCTCGGCACGCTCGCCTCGGCCGTCTACGGCGACCCGACCGCGCAGCTGACCGTGATCGGGGTGACCGGCACCGCCGGCAAGACCTCCACCGCCTACCTGATCGAGTCGGGGCTGCGCGCGGCCGGCCACACCACCGGCCTGATCGGCACCGTGGAGACCCGCCTCGGCGACCTGGTGGTGGAGAGCGTCCGGACCACGCCCGAGGCCACCGACCTGCACGCGATGCTGGCCGCCGCCCGCGAGCGCGGGGTCACCGCGGTGGTCATGGAGGTCTCCAGCCACGCCCTGGCCATGGGCCGGGTCGGCGGGGTGCGCTTCACCGTGGGCGGCTGGACCAACTTCGGCTCGGATCACCTCGACTTCCACGCCGACTCCGCGGACTACTTCGCCGCCAAGGCGCGGCTCTTCGACGGCCGCTGCGCCGTCGAGGTGCTCAACTACGACGACCCGGCGCTGAAGGCGCTGTTCAAGCCGGCCACGGTGAGCTTCTCGGCGGCCGGCGACCGGGCCGCCACCTGGTGGGCCGGGGACGTCGACGGCGAGGGGTACGCCCAGCGCTTCACCGCGCACGGCCCGGACGGGCTGGTGCTGCCCGCCGGGGTGGCGCTGCCCGGCCGACACAACGTGGCGAACGCCCTGCTGGCCATCGCCACCCTGGTCGCGGCCGGGGTCGACCCGGTGACCGCGGCCGAGGGCGTGGCCGCCTGCGGCGGGGTGCCCGGCCGGCTGGAGTCGGTGGGCGTGGCCGGCGGGGTGCGCGGGGTGGTCGACTACGCGCACAAGCCGGACGCCGTGGTGGCCGTGCTGGCCGCGCTGCGGGAACTCAGCGCCGGCCGGCTGATCTGCGTGATCGGCGCCGGCGGCGACCGGGATCGGGGCAAGCGGCCGGTGATGGGCGCCGCCGCAGCGGAGGGAGCCGACGTGGTGGTGGTGACCGACGACAATCCGCGTACCGAGGAGCCCGGGGCGATCCGCGCCGAGGTGCTCGCCGGCGCGTACCGGGCCGCGGCGTCGGACCGGGTGCTGGAGGTGGCCGGCCGCCGCGCGGCGATCGACGAGGCGGTCCGGCTGGCCGCGCCGGGCGACGTGGTGGCGGTCCTCGGCAAGGGGCACGAACGCGGTCAGGAGGTCGCCGGTGTGGTGCATCCGTTCGACGACGTGACCGAGCTGGCCGACGCGCTGCGGATCCGCTTCGGGAACCTGGCGGGCCAGCAGTGATCGCGCTGAGCCTGGCCGAGGTCGCGTCGGCCGTCGACGGTCGGCTGGTCGCCGCCGACCCCGCCGCGCGGATCACCGCGGGCGTGGAGTTCGACTCCCGCAAGGTCACCCCGGGCGGCCTCTTCGTCGCCTTCGACGGGGCGAAGGTGGACGGGCACGACTACGCCGCCGCGGCGGTCGACACCGGCGCGGTGGCGGTGCTGGGCACCCGCGAGGTG
This sequence comes from Micromonospora sp. CA-263727, assembly GCF_050942455.1. Classification (NCBI taxonomy): domain Bacteria; kingdom Bacillati; phylum Actinomycetota; class Actinomycetes; order Micromonosporales; family Micromonosporaceae; genus Micromonospora; species Micromonospora sp. CA-263727. The sequence continues at coordinate 5,285,404 of NZ_CP192031.1, read as the reverse complement.
CCCGGAGTGCCGATGATCATCGTCGCCGACCCGCTGGCCGCGATGGGTCGGCTGGCCCGCGCGGTGGTGGACCGGCTGCCCGGGCTGACCGTGATCGGGTTGACCGGTTCCTCCGGCAAGACCACCACCAAGGACCTGATCGCCCAGCTCACCGCGCGGCTCGGGGAGACGGTGGCGCCGCCCGGGTCGTTCAACAACGAGCTGGGGCACCCGTACACGGCGTTGCAGGCCGGGCCGACCACCCGCTACCTGGTGATGGAGAAGGGCGCGCGGGGCATCGGGCACGTGCGCTACCTCTGCGACGTGGCGCCGCCGCGAATCTCCGTGGTGCTCAACGTCGGGGTGTCGCACATCGGCGAGTTCGGCTCGCAGGAGAACATCGCGCTGGCCAAGGGCGAGCTGGTCGAGGCGCTGCCGGCGGCGGGCCTGGCCGTGCTGAACGCCGACGACCCGCTGGTCGACGCGATGGCCACCCGTACGGTGGCCCGGGTGGTCCGCTACGGCGAGGCGGCGCACGCCGACGTGCGGGCCGTGGACGTGACCGTGGACGAGCGGGGGCGGCCCGCGTACACCCTGGTGACGCCGGAGGGGAGCGCGCCGGTGCGGCTCGGTCTCACCGGGCGGCACCAGGTCTCCAACTCGCTGGCCGCCGCGGCGGTGGCCCGGGAGCTGGGCATGCCGCTGACCGAGCTGGCCATCGCGCTGGGCGCGCTCGGGTTGGTCTCCACCCGTCGGATGGACGTCTTCGAACGCACCGACGGGGTGACCGTGATCGACGACTCGTACAACGCCAACCCGGCGTCGATGGCGGTGGCGCTGCGTGCGCTGGCCGGCATCGGCCGCGGGCGGCGGACCGTCGCGGTGCTCGGCTACATGGCCGAGCTGGGCGAGTTCGAGGCGCAGGGGCACGCCGAGATGGGCCGGCTCGCGGTCGAGCTGGGCGTTGACCGGCTGCTTGTGGTCGGCGAGGCGGCGGCGCCGATCCACCACGGGGCGACATCGGTAGGTGACTGGGGAGGAGAGTCGGTGCTGCTCACCGATCAGGCGGCGGCCGTCGAGGTGCTGCGTAGCGAGCTACGGCCGGGCGACGTCGTCCTGGTGAAGGGGTCCCGGTACCGGACCTGGGAGGTGGCCGACGCGCTGCGGGCCGACGCCGCGGGCAACGGCACGGGTACGCCGGCCGGCCCGGTGGCGGAGGGTGGCGCGGCGTGAGAGCGGTCATCGTGGCCATCGGGGTGGCCTTCCTCGTCTCGCTGTTCTGCACCCCGATCGCGATCAAGGTCTTCACCCGGCTGAAGGCCGGTCAGCCGATCCGGGCCGAGGGCCCGCAGATGCACCAGGGCAAGAAGGGCACGCCGACGATGGGCGGCGTGGTGTTCATCCTCGCCACCGTCATCGCGTACGTCGCCGGGCACCTGGCCCTGACCACCCTGCCGGACGCCCAGATCGCCCAGGTCGAGCCGACCATCACCGCCCTGGTGCTGCTCGGGCTGATGGTCTTCTCCGGTGCCGTCGGGTTCCTCGACGACTTCCTCAAGGTGCGCAAGCGGCACAGCGGCGGGCTGAGCGCGCGCGGCAAGCTGCTGGGTCAGATCCTGGTCGGCGCGCTGTTCGGGGTGATCGCCCTCTACTTCCCGTCCACCATGACCGACGCCTCCGGGGCGGTGACCAACACCGAGACCGTCGGCAGCACCACGCTCAGCTTCATCCGGGACATCCCGGCGCTGGACGTCACCAAGATCGGTGCGGTGGTCATCTTCATCTTCGTGGTGATGGCCGCGACCAACGGGGTCAACCTCACCGACGGCCTCGACGGCCTGGCCACCGGTGCCTCGGTGATGGTGCTCGGCGCGTACGCGGTGATCGCGTTCTGGCAGTACCGGCACTGGTGCGCCGACCCGGCGTACACCGCCAACCCGAACAACTACTGCTACACGGTGCGGGATCCGCTGGAGATCGCGCTGATCGCCGGGGCGGCGGCCGGGGCCTGCGTCGGCTTCCTCTGGTGGAACACCTCGCCGGCCCGGATCTTCATGGGCGACACCGGCGCGCTCGGCCTGGGCGGCCTGATCGCCGGCATGGCGATGTCCACCCGGACCGTCCTGCTGCTGCCGATCATCGGCGGGCTCTTCGTGATCATCACCATGTCGGTGGTGATCCAGATCATCTCTTTCAAGACCACCGGCAAGCGGGTGTTCCGGATGTCGCCGCTGCAACACCACTTCGAGCTCGCCGGCTGGAGCGAGGTCAACATCGTGGTTCGCTTCTGGATCATCGCCGGCATCGGCGTGGCCATCGCCCTGGGCCTCTTCTACAGCGATTTCCTGGCCAACATGGGCTGACGCCCCGGCGGCGGGGTGACAGCGGAGGGTGGTCGGCGCAAGTGCGACACGCCGAGTGGGCGGTAGCGGCGGTGCCAGCTCCCGGCAACGGCGATGATGGCGCTGTGGGGGAGGCGCGAGAAGAGAACGGCTCGGAGCCGGGCGGCCGGCGGGCCGGTGGTGCCGGTGGTGCGGCGGTGGCTGCTGCGGCGCGGGCCGGCGCCGGCAAGGCCGCGCGCGCGGGCGCGGCGGGCAGCGCCGGGTCGGGCAGCGGCGGCGTACGGCCGGCCGGCTCCGGGGCGGCCGGTGCGGCACCGGAGACCGGTGGACCGTGGCGCGGGCTGGACGCGATGGGCGGGCTGGCCGCGCTGCGGGGACTGCTGTCCCGGCCGCTGGCCTCCTACCACCTGCTGCTCGCCAGCGCCGGTCTGCTGCTGCTGATCGGCCTGACCATGGTCTTCTCGGCCACCAGCGTGCGCGACTACGCCGAGGGCGGCAACGCCTCGGCCTCGCTGACCAGGCAGGCGATCTTCGCGGTGATCGGCATCTTGGCGTTCTGGGCCTGCCAGCGGCTGCCGGCCAGCACCTTCCGGGCGCTCGGCCGCCCGGCGCTGGCCGTCGCGGTGGTGCTGCTGGTGCTGCTGAACCTGCTTGAGGCGTACGGGCGGCTGACCGGCGGTCCGGCACAGATCGGCCCGGTGGAGGCGGATCTGCTCTGGCTGTTCATCGGCGGCGTCGGGCTGCAACCCTCGGAGCTGGCGAAGTTCGCGCTGGTGCTGTGGGGCGCGCACGTGCTCGCCCGCAAGGGCGCGGCGTTGGGCTGGTGGCGGGAGCTGGCCACCCCGCTCTTCCCGGTGGTGGGCCTGATGTTCGTCCTGGTCGGCTACAACGACCTGGGCAGCATGCTCTGCATGCTGGCCCTGGTCGTCGGCCTGCTCTGGGCGGCGGGGGTACGGCTGCGGGTCTTCGCCGTGCTCAGCGCGATCGGCCTGGCCGGCATCGGCGTGCTGGTCGCGGTCGCCTCGCTCGGCGCCGGCTCGGGCGTCAAGGGCGAGAGCAACTACCGGCTGGAGCGGCTGACCATGTTCGTCAGCCCGCCGCCGCTCGACGCCTGCAAGGACAACCTCTGCTACCAGATGGTGCAGGCCCGCTACGCCATCGCCAACGGTGGTTGGTTCGGCACCGGGTTGGGCCAGGGCCGGACCAAGTGGGACTGGCTGCCGGAGGCGGAGAACGACTTCATCTTCGCGGTGATCGCCGAGGAACTCGGGGTGGTCGGCTCCGTGGTGGTGGTCACCCTCTTCGCCGTGCTCGCCTACACCGGTCTGCGGATCGCCCGGCGGGTCGAGGACCCGTTCCGCCGGCTGGCCGCCGCCGGCGCCACCGCCTGGCTGGTGGGGCAGGCGTTCATCAACATCGGCGGGGTGATCGGCCTGCTGCCGCTGACCGGGGTGCCGCTGCCGTTCATCTCGGTCGGTGGCAGCGCCCTGGTCGTCACCCTGGCGGCGGTCGGCATGCTGGCCTCCTGCGCCCGCGCGGAACCCGATGCGGCCCGGGCGCTGCATGCCCGTCCGCCGGCCCGGTGGGTCCGACTAGTGTGGGCTCCGTTGCCGCCGCTTCCCGGCCGGCGTCGCCGTGCGACGCCGCCGCCAGCCGCCCGGGGGTCCGTACCCCAGGCGCGCAAGCGGCGCAGGGACGACCAGGCCGCACCGCGTGGCGCCCGGGACGACCGGGGTCGCGGCGGGTCGGCGGACGAGAGGAGACGTTGATGGGTCCGCTGCGTTCGGTGGTGCTCGCAGGAGGTGGCACCGGGGGGCACATCTACCCGTTGCTCGCCTTCGCCGACTGCCTTCGCCGACACGACCCCGGCGTCCGGATCACCTGTCTCGGCACACCCAAGGGCCTGGAGAACGAGCTGATCCCGCCGGCCGGCTACGACCTGCGGAACATCCCGGCCTACCAGCTGCCCCGGTCGATCAACATGAACCTGGTCCGCACCCCGGGCCGGATGTGGACCGCGGCCCGCGCGGCGGGCAAGGTCATCGACGAGGTACGCGCCGACGTGGTGGTGGGCTTCGGCGGGTACGTCTCGGTGCCGGCGTACCTGGCCGCCTGGCGGCGGGAGCTGCCGATCGTGATCCACGAGGTGAACGTGCCGCCGGGCGTGGCCAACCGGCTGGGCATGAAGTTCACCAAGCACGTGGCGGTCGGCTTCCCGCACCAGCCGGCGCAGGCCGAGTCGCTGCGCGACGCCCGGGTGGTCGGCGTGCCGCTGCGCCGGGCCATCGCCGGGCTGGACCGGGTGGCGATGCGCAACGCCGCCCGCGCCCACTTCGGGCTCCGCCCCGACCTGCCGGTGCTCTTCGTCGCCGGCGGTTCACAGGGCGCCCGGTCGATCAACCTGGCGGTGGCCGGGGCGGCCAAGGAACTGGCCCGCAACGGCATCCAGGTGCTGCACGTGATGGGGGCCCGCAACGAGCCGGTGCCGATCCCGACCGACCTGCCGGTGCCGTACGTGACCCTGCCGTACCTGTCCGAGATGGACGCCGGCTACGCCGCCGCGGACCTGATGCTCGGCCGGGGCGGGGCGATGACCTGCGCCGAGGTGGCCGCGATCGGCCTGCCGACCATCTACGTGCCCTACCCGCACAGCAACCAGGAGCAGAAGCGCAACGCGCTGCCGGTGGTCGAGGCCGGCGGTGGCCTGCTGGTCGACGACGGCGAGCTGACCCCGGACTGGCTGGACCGGACGGTGATCCCGCTGATCCGCGACCCGCAGCGGCTGCACGCGATGGGCGCCGCCGCAGCCGCGTACGGGCGGCGCGACGGCGACGAGGCGCTGCTCAACTTCGTCTACGAGGCGGTGACCCCATGACCACGTTCAGCCCGGCCGGCACCCTGACCGCCGAGGACCTGGGTCGTATCCACCTGATCGGGGTGGGTGGGGTCGGCATGAGCGGCCTGGCCCGGCTCTTTCTCACCCGCGGCCTGCCGGTCTCCGGCAGCGAGCTGCGTGAGTGGCCGTCCCTGGCCGGCCTGCGGGCGCTCGGCGGGACGATCCACATGACCCACGAGGCGACCAACCTCGACGGGGTCGACACGGTGGTCTACTCCTCGGCGATTCCCGCCGACCACCTGGAGATGGTCGAGGCACGGCAGCGCGGCCTACGGGTGCTGCACCGCTCGGAGGCCCTCGCGGCCGCGATGACCGGTCGCCGCACCGTGGCGGTCGCCGGTACGCACGGCAAGACCACCACCACCTCCATGGTCACCATGGTGCTCCAGCAGGCCGGGACGGATCCGTCCTTCGTGATCGGTGGGGAGATCTCCGAGGTCGGCTCGGGGGCGCACCACGGCACCGGCGAGTACTTCGTGGTCGAGGCGGACGAGAGCGACCGGTCCTTCCTCATCTACCGCCCGTTCGTCTCGATCATCACGAACATCGAGGCGGACCACCTCAACACCTACGGCGACCTGGCCAACCTGGAGGCCACCTTCGCCGAGTTCGCCCGGCTCACCGACCCGGCGGGTTTCATCATCACCTGCGCGGACGACCCGGGCGGGCAGCGGCTGGCGGCCACCCTGCGCGCCGAGGGACGTCGGGTGTACACCTACGGCGAGGCGGCCGACGCCGACCTGCGGCTGAGCGACATGGCGTCGTCGGCCCGCGGGGTGCGCTACCTCGCCCACATCGACGGGCGGTCGCTTGGCGAGTTCCGGCTGCCGGTGCCGGGGCGGCACATGGGGCTCAACAGCGCCTCGGCGGTGCTGGCCGCGTACCTGCTGGAGCTGCCGATGCCGGCGGTGGAGGCCGCGCTGGCGGCCTTCCCCGGCGTGCGCCGGCGCTTCGAGCGCAAAGGCGTCGCCGACGGGGTGCTGGTCTACGACGAGTACGCCTACCACCCGACCTCGATGACCCTGGCCCTGCGCACGCTGCGCGAGGTGGCCGGGGAGGGCCGCCTGATCGTCGTCTTCCAGCCCTACCGGCTCTACCGCACCCGCGACCTCCAGGCGGAGATCGCCGAGGCCCTCGCGATCGCCGACGAGCTGGTGCTGTTGGAGGTCTTCGGGCCGGGCGAGCTGCGCGGGCCGGGCGAGGGGTCGACGGCGCTGGTGGCGGCGGTGTCGCTGCCGGCGGAGCGGAAGGTCTTCGTCGACTCGTGGGAGGCCGCGCCGGTGGAGGTGGCCCGGCGGGCCCGCCCCGGCGATGTCGTGGTGACCATGGGCGCTCCGCCGATCTCGCTCATGGGTGACGAGCTGCTGGCCGCGCTGGCCGCGCGTACGACCGACCGGCAGGAACCGGCCGGCACCGTTCCCGGCGGTCTGGCCGGTGGGGCGACCAGCATCGGCGGCACCGTCCCCGGCGGCGTCGGCGTGGACGGCGCGGCGCCCGCGGCGGAATGAGTCCCGGCCCGGCCCGCGGGCGCGGCACCGGTGTGGACGGCGGCGCGGGCCGTCGTCCGACCCGGCGCTGGCAGCTGGTCCGCGCCGGCAGCGACGCGGTGCCGGCCTCCACCCGGCGGTTCATGGCCCGGGCCCGGCGCCGCCGGATGCGCGCGGCGCTGCCGTGGGCGGTGGCCGGCGGGGTGCTCGCCCTGGCCGCCCTGGTGGCCTGGCTGCTGCTCGGCACCGGCCTGTTCGGGGTGCGCGAGGTGCGGGTGGAGGGGGCCGAGCTGGTCACGGCGGTGCAGGTCCGGGACGCGGTGGGGGTGCCGGACGGCGTCCCGCTGGCCCGGCTGGACCTGGCCGAGCTGGCCGGCCGGGTCGGTGCCCTGCCGCCGGTGGAGCGGGCGACGGTGACCCGGGACTGGCCGGAGGCGGTGGTGGTCCGGCTGACCGAGCGGACCGGCGTGGCGGTGGTGCCACGCGGGGAACAGTTCGTCGTGGTCGACGCCACCGGGGTGGCCTTCCGGACCCTGCCGCAGCGTCCGGACGGCCTGCCGCTGGTACGGCTGGCCGAGCCCGGCCCCGACGACCCGGACACCCAGGCCGGGTTGGCCGTGCTGGCCGTGCTCACCCCACAGCTGCGCGCCGAACTGGTGGAGGTCACGGTCGAGGGCCTGGCCCGGATCAGCGTGCAGCTGCGCGGCGATCGCACGGTGTTCTGGGGTGACGCGACCCGCGGGGCGGACAAGGCCCGGGTGGCCACCGCCCTGCTCGGCCAGGAGGCCGCCCGGATCGACGTCAGCGCCCCGGATGTGGTCACCTTCCAATGAGGCCGGCGGTGAGGCGTTGCGCTCCAGCGGCGACACGCCGGGCAGATCCTTGGCTCATCGCTCAGGTGCGCTTACGTTGCCCGGAAGAGGATCAGTGGTTGACATAACCGTAACCCTCTAGTAGAGGGTGAGGGTTTGCCTCTCGACCGCCGGTCTGGCCACGCCGTAGTCGGTCGGGGAGTAGCCAATCTCGAAGGGAAAGGACCGGAGATGACACCTCCGCACAACTACCTGGCGGTCATCAAGGTCGTCGGCATCGGGGGCGGCGGCGTCAACGCCGTCAACCGGATGATCGAGGTTGGGCTCAAGGGCGTCGAGTTCATCGCGATCAACACGGACGCGCAGGCGTTGCTGATGAGTGACGCCGACGTCAAGCTCGACGTCGGCCGCGAACTCACCCGCGGGCTGGGTGCCGGCGCCAACCCGGACGTCGGCAAGAACGCTGCCGAGGACCACCGCGACGAGATCGAGGAGGTGCTCAAGGGCGCGGACATGGTCTTCGTGACCTGCGGTGAGGGCGGCGGCACCGGCACCGGCGGCGCGCCCGTGGTGGCGAACATCGCCCGCAAGCTGGGTGCGCTGACCATCGGTGTGGTGACCCGCCCGTTCTCCTTCGAGGGCAAGCGCCGCCAGGTGCAGGCCGAGGCCGGCATCGACGAGCTGCGCAACCAGTGCGACACGCTGATCGTCATCCCCAACGACCGGCTGCTGGCGCTCGGCGACCGCAACATCAGCATGATGGACGCGTTCCGCACGGCCGACCAGGTGCTCCTCTCCGGTGTGCAGGGCATCACCGACCTGATCACCACGCCGGGTCTGATCAACCTGGACTTCGCCGACGTCAAGAGCGTGATGAGCGGTGCGGGCAGCGCGTTGATGGGCATCGGCAGCGCCCGCGGCGAGAACCGCGCGGTCGAGGCGGCCGAGGCGGCCATCTCCAGCCCGCTGCTGGAGCAGAGCATGGACGGCGCCCGGGGCGTGCTGCTCTCCATCGCCGGCGGGTCCGACCTGGGCCTGTTCGAGATCAACGACGCGGCCCAGCTGGTCACCGACGCAGCGCACGCGGACGCCAACATCATTTTCGGTGCGGTCATCGACGACGCGCTCGGCGACGAGGTGCGGGTGACCGTGATCGCGGCGGGCTTCGACGGGGGTACGCCGGCCTACAAGGCGGCCGAGCCGGCCCGAAAGACCAACCAGAACCAGGCCGCGCAGCCGAGCACGCCGGTCGTGCCGTCGCCCGCCCCGCCGGTGGCGCCGCAGTCGCCGCGCCGGGTGCTGTTCGACGACGTCGACGTGCCCGACTTCCTCAAGAACGGGTCCTGAGCACCTCCGATGACCGACAGTCCCGCCCTGGTACGCCCCGATCGGCGTGCCGAACTCGCCGCCGGGCTGGCCCGGGTACGTGCGCGTATCGCCGACGCCTGCGCCGCGGCGGGCCGTGACCGGGCCGACGTGACCATGATCGCGGTGACCAAGACCTACCCGGCGGCCGACGTGGTCGCGTTGGCCGGCCTCGGAGTGACCGACGTGGGGGAGAACCGCGACCAGGAGGCGGCGGCCAAGGCCACGCTGGTCGCCGCCGCCGGGGTCACGGCCCGCTGGCACTTCATCGGCCGGCTGCAACGCAACAAGGTGAAGTCGGTGATCCGGTACGCGGACGTGGTGCAGTCCGTCGACAGCGTCCGGCTGGCGTCCGCGCTGGACGCCGCCGCGACCGCCGGCCGGGATCGCCCGTTGGAGGTGCTGGTGCAGGTCAGCATCGACGCCGACCCGGCCCGGGGCGGTACGGTGCCGGACTCGACCGATCCGGATATCGGCCTCGGTCCGGTCGCCGCCGCGGTGGCCGCCGCGCCGGGGCTGCGACTGGCCGGGCTGATGGCCGTGGCGCCGCTCGGCTGGGAGCCGGCGCGGGCGTTCGGCCGGCTCGCCGCGCTCGCCGAGGCGTTCCGGGCGGAGCACCCGCAGGCCACGGCCCTGTCAGCGGGCATGAGCGGTGACCTGGAGGCGGCGATCGACCACGGCGCGACACATGTCCGCGTCGGCAGCGCGTTGCTCGGAATGCGTCCCACGCTGCGGTAGCCTGACCGCGAGGGAAGCAAATTACATCAGTGTTGTTTGCGGGAACGGCCTTCCCGGCGACCGGGGGGCGTGGCGTGCAACGCGAATTGCGCGTCGGGGGATTGCCGTTCCGGTCCGGTGGGCAGGAATGGTCCACTCGCGACAGGCGACACGGCGGGGGCGTGTGCCGCACGGCGGACGGGAAGGGCGCGGGGATGGGTGCACTGCGCAAGGCGGGGGTCTGGCTCGGACTGGTCGAAGAGGACGACGAGCGGGCCTATGACGACGGTGGCTACGACAAGGGTGGCTACCGCGAGTCGCGCTACCGGCAGAGCCGGTACGCCGAGGAGTTCGCCGACGACGAGGACGAGGCGGAGGAGCCGCCCGCGCCGCGTCCGCGGCTGGCTGACCGGGGCCGGCTGAGCGAGCGCTCCGGTGGCCGGCTGGGCGAGTCGGATCGGCTGGACTCCGAGCGTCCGGAGCGGGGCGAGCGGTCCAGCGTCCGGTCGATCACCCGGTCGACCGGTGAGCCGTCCGGCGCGTTGACCTACCACTCCCGGGACAATCTCGCGCTGGCTCCGCAGGTGCAGCCCCGAGAGCGCGCGGTGGCGCCCGAGGAGGAGCAGCGCTACCAGATCACCACGCTGCACCCGACCACCTACCGCGAGGCCCGCACCATCGGCGAGCACTTCCGGGACGGCGTGCCCGTGATCATCAACCTCACCGAAATGGATGAGGCGGATGCCCGCCGTCTGGTGGACTTCGCCGCCGGTCTGGCGTTCGGGCTGCGCGGTACGATCGAGCGCGTGACCAACCGGGTGTTCCTGCTCTCACCGGCCAATGTCCAGGTCACCGCCGAGGACAAGGCCAAGATCGCTGAGGGTGGGTTCTTCAGCCTGAGTTGACCCGCCCGACCCGAGGGACGCCGCCAACCGTGTTGTCGATCTTGCTACAGGTCCTCTACCTGATCACGTATGTCTTCCTGATCGTTCTTCTGGCCCGTTTCGTACTGAGCGCGGTTCTTCAGTACGGACGGCGCTGGCAACCTGGTCGCGGAGCATCGGCCGGACTGGAATCCGTGTGGAGCGTCACTGATCCCCCGCTCTGGGCGTTGAGGCGTGTGATCCCTCCGCTGCGAATTGGTACCGTGAGCATCGACCTGGCCTCCCTTGTGCTCCTGGTTATCCTGTTCGTGCTGATGAGGTTTGTGTTAGAGCCGGCGATCTTCAGGACAGCCTGATGACCGACGCGCTATCGCGGCCGCAACTGACCCGAGGAGTTTCGATGCCGCTGACCCCGGCCGACGTCCATAACGTCGCCTTCAAGAAGCCGCCGATCGGCAAGCGGGGCTACGACGAGGAGGAGGTCGACGCCTTCCTGGACGAGGTCGAGCGCGAACTCGCCCGTCTGATCGAGGAGAACAACGAACTGCGCGCCCAGGTGGAGCGCGGTGGGCGGGGCGGCGCTCCCGCCGGCCCCGGCGGCGACGCCCGCCTGGCGGCCGAACTCAACGACGTCAAGTCCCAGCTCGACCGGGTGCAGCGCGACAAGGTCGCCGCCGAGCAGGCCGCCCGCGCCATGCAGGCCGAGCTGGAGCAGGTCCGGGCCGCCACCGGTGGCGTGGTGCCGGGTGGCCCCGACGGCGAGCAGCAGGCGCTGCGGGTGCTGATGATGGCCCAGCGGACGGCGGACGACCACGTCTCCGACGCCCGTCGCGAGGCCGACCAGCTGCTCTCCGAGGCCCGCTCCAAGGCCGAGGAGGTCACCCGCGAGGCGCGGGCCAAGGCCGACGCGCTTGAGCGCGACGCCCGCCAGCGGCACCAGGAGGCCATGGGCGGCCTGGACGCCAAGCGCACCGCGCTGCAGAAGCACATCGAGGAGCTGAAGCAGTTCGAGCGGGAGTACCGCACCCGGCTCAAGGCGTACCTGGAGAGCCAGCTGCGTGACCTCGACGGTCGTGGCCAGGGTCTCGAAGCCGAGATGACCCGCGGGGACGGCACCCGGGCCGCCGGTAACGGGCTGGCCGCCGCCGGCCTCGCCGGGTCCTACGGCGGCGGGCGCTCCGGAGCGCTTGAGGCCGGTCGCTGAACCACCGGGCCGGTGACCGTCGGCGCGACGGTCGGCCGCCCTGCTTCATAGGCACGACGCGGCGGGGGTGAGTCGTGATAGTCATCAGTCTCGCGCTCATCCTCGTCGCCGTGGTGCTGCTGGTCCTGGGCCTGGCCGGAGGCTCCAGCCCGCTGCTGGTCGTCTCCATCGGGGCCAGCCTGCTGGCCGCCGTCGCGCTGGTCGCGGGCGCCCGCCAGGCGGCCGCCGGCCGTGCCACCGGGCATCGCGGGCCAGCCGGGAGGCCGCCGCGGGACGCCGCCGGCGAGGCCGCTCCGGCCGCCGGTCGCGAACCGGGCATCCCGGCACAGCACATCCCACCGACCGTGGAGACCGGCGACGTCGGGTGGCGGCAACCACCCGGCTCGCCGGTGACCGGCCCGCGGGAGCGGGTCGTCGACGCCGGTGCCGACGCCGACGGGTACGACGACGAGCCCGCGGCCCAGGAGATCACCCCGGAGCAGGCGGCCCGGGTGGCTCTCCTCCCCGACGAGGTCCGGGTGGTCGACGGGCGACCCCGCTACCACCTCGTCGAATGCCCGCACCTGGTCGGGCGGGAGCACGAGCCGCTGCCCGTCGCCGAGGCGGCCGATCTCGGTTTCACCCCCTGCGCCCACTGCACGCCGGGCACCATTCTGTTGTCGGAATCCGGACGACACTGAGCCGATCCCCATGGACGATGCGCTGACCGTCGCCGTCCGGGTGAAACCGGGTGCGTCCCGAGCCCGGGTGGGGGGCCGGTTCGACGGCCCGCACGGGCCCGCGTTGGTGATCGCGGTCAATGCCCCGGCGGTCGACGGGCGGGCCACCGAGGCCGCCCGGCGTGCCCTGGCCGGTGCGCTCGGCGTCCGACCGTCCACCGTGTCGCTGCGTACCGGCGCGGCCAGCCGCGACAAACTCTTCCTGGTCACTCCGGCCGGCCCGGATCTCTCCGGCCGGCTCAGCCGGTTGCGCGACGGGGCCGGAGCGACCGGCTGACGCAGGGCCGGCGAGGGGTCAGGAAAGGGCCGGGCTCCTTGGCCGAGTACGCCGGATCGGGCGGGTCAATCTGCTAGCGTTCCATTTGCCCCGATACGGCATAAATCGGGGTGGATCGGGTGCTCCGGTGCGGCACGTTGTCGGACGCCTGTACGTTCCGTATCCTTGCCAACCTCCGGAGTGCGCGGCCTCGTCGCCGCGCGCCCGTTTTGTACCCGGGGCAGCCGATGTTGGCGGCCCCTGTCCAGGCGCCGCGGAGTCACCGCGGCTCCGTGGCTGAGGGAGCGACGATGGCCAAGCCAGCCGAGACCAGGACCGCAGGCCGCAAGCCGGCAGCGAAGTCCGCCCGCAGCGCCGCGGAGACCGAGAAGATCCGGGCCGCGCTGGCGGCGCGGCATGACGAACTGCGAGCCGAGTACGATCAGACGCTGAGCGAGATCACCGAGTTGCAGCGCGACCGCCTGACCGACTCGGCCGGGGACGACCAGGCCGACACCGGCACCAAGACGTTCGAGCGGGAGCAGGAGATCTCCCTCGCCAACAGCATTCTGGAACGGATCACGCAGGTCGAGCGCGCGTTGGAGCGGCTCGACGAGGGTGGTTACGGCTGGTGCGAGCGGTGCGGCAACCCCATCCCGGTGGAGCGGCTGGCCGCCTTCCCGTCGGCCACCCTCTGCGTGACCTGCAAGCAGCTGGCGGAGCGGCGCTGACGGCACGCTCCCCGGCACCCGTGCGCGGCGGTGCGACGGCACCGCCGCGATGCGTCGATGGGGAGCAGATGAGCGCAGCACCGCCCGCTGGATCCGGCACCGCCGAGCCGGGCGCCGCCACGAGATCGCGGCGTCGACCGGTCACGATCCTCCTGAGCCTCGCGGCGTTCGCTCTGACGGTCGACGTGCTCACCAAGCACCTCGCCCTGGTCGAGTTGAGCGATCGCGAGCCGGTCCGACTGCTGGGCGGGGCTCTCTACCTCTCGCTGACCCGCAACAGCGGGGCGGCGTGGAGCATGGGCTCGGACTACACCTTCATCTTTCCCCTGATCGCGGTCGGCGTGCTGGGCTGGATCGGCTGGATGGCCCGGACGCTGCGCTCGGTGCCCTGGGCGATCTCGCTCGGCCTGGTGGTCGGCGGGGTGACCGGCAACCTGATCGACCGGATCTTCCGGGCCCCAGGCTGGTTCGTCGGGCACGTGGTCGACATGATCAGTGTCTTCGACCCGTACGGCCGGGTTTTTCCGATCTTCAACGTCGCGGACAGCGCCCTGGTCTGCGGCGTGCTGCTGGCCGTGGGGCTGGAGTTCACCGGCCGCCAGCGCGACGGCACCCGGGCCCCCGGCGACGACCGCCCGGACACCACGGGCAAGAACGACGCCGCGGGCCACGATGACGCCGCGGCCGAAGACAGCGCGGCGACCGGCGAGCCCGGTGCCAGCGACGGCGGGCGGCGGGAGCGCGCGTGACGGCCACCTTCGCCGCCGGCGGCGACCAGCGCAGCCTGCCCGTGCCGGACGGCCTCGACGGCATGCGGCTGGACCAGGCCGTGGCCCGGCTGTTCGGCCTCTCCCGCACGGCCGCGGCCGCCCTGGTCGACGCCGGTGAGGCGTTGGTCGACGGCGCGGTCCGGCCCAACTCGCACAAGGTACGGGCGGGCTCCTGGCTGGAGGTGACGCTGCCCGCGCCGGCCGGGGCGCCGGTGGTGGTGCCCCGGGCGGTCCCCGGCCTTCAGGTGGTCTACGCCGACGACGACATCGTGGTGGTCGACAAGCCGGTCGGGGTGGCCGCGCATCCCAGCCCGGGCTGGACCGGCCCGACCGTGATCGGCGGGTTGGCCGCGATCGGGCACACCATCGCCACCAGCGGCGCCGCGGAGCGCCAGGGGGTGGTGCACCGGCTCGACGTCGGCACGACCGGGGTCATGGTGGTGGCCAAGAGCGAGCAGGCGTACAGCGTGCTGAAGCGGGCCTTCAAGTACCGCGAGGTGGAGAAGCGGTACCACGCGGTGGTGCAGGGCCACCTGGACCCGCTGCGCGGCACCATCGACGCCCCGATCGACCGGCACCCCCATCACGACTACCGCTGGGCGGTGGTCTCCGGCGGGAAGCCCAGCATCACCCACTACGACACCATCGAGGCGTTTCCCTCGGCGAGCCTGGTCGACGTGCGGCTGGAAACCGGTCGCACCCACCAGATCCGGGTGCACTTCTCCACCCTGCGGCACCCCTGCGTGGGTGACCTCACGTACGGCGCCGATCCCACTCTCGCCGCCCGGCTCCGACTGGACCGCCAGTGGTTGCACGCCAGAGAGTTGAGTTTCCAGCACCCCCGTACGGGGGACGAGGTCCGCTTCGTCAGCGACTACCCTGACGACCTGGGACGCGCGCTGGAACTCCTCCGCGACTGACGCGCCCCGCCCGTCCCGACCGATCCGACGAGGGGGATCCGCCCGTGCGCGCTGGCGACCTGCTCCGGCAGCTGGACCAGCGAACGCTGCCCCGGCTCGCCGCCGCGGTGACCCGACTCGGCCAGCGCTCGGCCGGCGCCCCGCTGCTCGGCTGGGTGGCGGTGCTCTCCTGCGCCACCGTGCTGTTCACCGCCGTGCTGGCCACGGGCGGCCCGCCCGCCCAGGACCGGACGGTCGGGGAGGTGACCCGGGTGGGGGTCGCCGAGGGCGACTCGATCCCCGGTTACGAGCGGGCGTCCGCGGCCGACCTGGCCGCCCTGGCCGGCGGCGCGGCCCTCGGCGAGGGCACGTACGCCCTGGTCTCGCTGACCGAGTACCTGACCCCGCAGGCGCTCGCGACGGTGGTCGGCGACGTGGGCGTGGCGGTCGTCTTCGGCCGGGTACCGCTGCCGGACCGGCAGACCGAGATCGTCCGGATTCCCGCGCAGCGGCTGCCCGAGGACGTGACCGCCGGCATGATGGCGCTTGCCGAGCGCAAGGAGCGGGAGGCCGCCGACTACCGGGCCCGGGCCGCCGGGCTGGGCGGCGGCGGTCCGCAGGAGCGCGAGCTGCGCCAGCTGTACGAGAGTGGCTCGCGGGTCGCCGCACAGGAGGCGGCCGCCTACCGAGCGGGTTGCGCCTGCGTCTACGCGCTGGTGGTGCGTGCCGCACCGGCCGCGCTGCGCGGCGTCGCGGCCCGATCCGGCGTGCGGGTGGTCGACCCGGCCCCGGAGGTCCGGCGGCTGGAGCGCACGGTGTTCACTCCGCCGCTGCCCGAGCAGTGGGACGTGGCCCGGCCGCCGGTCGATCGCGACGTCACCCCGGTACCGTCCCCGACGGCCTGGCCCGCCTCGCCGACACCGGATCCGGTGCCCGAGGATCGCGTGCCGGCTTCGCCGGAGGTGTCGGATTCATCACCATCACCGGCGGTGTCCTTGTCGACACCGGCAGCCACCACTCCTCATGCGCCTCCCACCTCGGCAGACGTCGTCGTGGAGAGCGACATGAGCCCGACACCCTGACGATTGGGGCCACATCGGTGCGTGGCCCGGTGTGGCCCGAATAGGGTTTCGTTCGTAGCCTGTCAGACGGAGACCGAGGCGCTGGGGAGGCGAGCCGTGGACGGCAGCGAGACCGGTTGGGGACGGCCCGCCGAACCGGCACCGCGATGGCGGGCGCTGCTCGACCGGGCCCGCCTGGGCAGCCGGGGCGCCGAGCCGGCCGCGGCCGATCAGCGCGCTGAGGAAGCGCCGCCGACGCCGCCCGAGTCGCCGTTGCCGCGCCGCACGGCGGGTCCCGGCTACGCGGGCCGGGCCCCGGCCGTCGGTCAGCCGGCCGAGCGGCCGTACGGCAGCGAGCCCGACTACCGGGCCGAGGCGAGCTACCGGGTCGAGCCGCAGCACCCCGCCCAGGCGTACCGGGGGCAGTCGGCCTACCCGGCGGTGCCGGAGCCGCGCCGGCCGGATCCGGCGGAGTCCCGCTACACCCTGCTGGACAACGGCTACCGGCATGCCGCGCCACCGGTGGAGTCCCGGCCACCGGTGGAGTCCCGGTACGCGCTGCTGGACAACGGCGGCTACCAACCGCCCGCCCCGCCCGCCCCATCCGCGCCGCCGGTGTCGCCCGCACCCGCTCCGCCCGCCGCCGCGCCGACGGTGGCCGGCCGGCCGGGGCGCATCGAGTGGCGCGCGCAGAGCGCCGAGAGCGAGCTCGAACGCGCCGCCGGGGTGCTCCGCCGGGATCTGGGCACCCCACGGGTGGTCGCCTTCGCCAATCCCAAGGGCGGGGTGCACAAGACCACGGCGACCGTCCTGGCCGCGGCCACCGTCGGCAGCGTGCGCGGGCGTGGCGTGCTGGCCTGGGACGACAACGAGTTGCGCGGCACCCTCGGGCTGCGCGCCGGCAGCGCCCGGCACGCCCGTACGATCCGGCATCTGGTCGCCGATCTCGTGCAGATCGAGATCCGCGAGGGCGCGGAGCTGCTGGAGATCCTCGACGACTACCTGCGGCACGCCTCCGACGGCTCGTACGACGTGCTGGCCGGCGAGGAGAGCCCCCGGTTCGCCCAGCGGCTGGACCAGTTCACCGTCAAACGGGTGCTCGAACTGCTCCGCCGCACCCATGACGTGATCTGTGTGGACACCGGCAACAACGTGGAGAGCCCGAACTGGCGCACCGTGATGCAGGCCGCCGACCAGTTGGTGGTCACCACCGTGCCCCGCGAGGACGCCGCGTTCAGCGCGGACTGGATGCTCGACCTGCTGCACGAGGAGGGGATGGGCGAGCTGGCCGACAACGCGGTCACCCTGATCTCCTGCCCCACCCCGGGGCGCCTGCCGTTGCAGGCCGACCTGGAGCGGCACTTCGCCACCCGCACCCGGGCGGTGGCCGTGGTGCCGTACGACCCGGCCCTGGAGACCGGCTCCTCGATCGAATACCACCAGCTCCAGGCCGAGACGCGGCAGGCGTGGCTGCGGGCGGCGTCGGCGATGCTGGAGCCGTTCGCGCACTGATCGCGCCCCGGGGTGGCGACACGATGCGTGACTCGTGACGGGACACGATGCACGGCTCGGGACGGGAACTGCAAGGATCATCGGGTGACCCCGGACACCCCCGCCGCCGAACCGCCCGTACCGGTACCGCCGGCCGTCGAGCCGGTGCCGGCGGACCCGCCACGCCGGCCCGGTCGCACGGTGACCGTCGGGGCGCTGGTCGTGCTCGTGCTGGGCCTGCTGGGTGCCCCGCTGGGGCTGCTCTGGGCGGCGATCGCCCCGGCCACCCCGGTGGTGAAGACCGCCAGGGGCGCGGTCTACGGCCAGACCCAGCCGGAGCAGCCGATCGCCGCCGACGGGTGGTTCTCCCTGCTCGGGCTGGGCTTCGGAGTGCTCGCCGCGATCGTGGTGTGGTTCGTGCTGCGCCGGCACCGGGGCCCGGTCGGGCTGGTCGTCGTGGTGGCCGGCGCGCTCACCACCGCGCTGGTCGCCTGGCAGGTCGGGCGCCGGGTCGGGCTGAGCACCTTCGAGCGGCTGCTCGACACCGCCCCGGAGGGTACGGCCTTCACCAAGCCGGCCGACCTGCACGCCGGCGGGGTCGACCTGGTCTTCGGCGTGCTGCCGATGCCGCACGGCAACCTGCTGCTGCCGTCGTTCGGCGCCGCGGTGATGTACACGATGCTGGCCGGCTGGTCCCGGTGGCCGTCGCTGCGCCCCGAGCCGGAGCCCGAGGCGACCTGGCTCGGCTACCCGCCGGGCAGCTATCCAGCCGGCGGCTACCCGCCGGGGGGCTATCCAGCGGGCGGCTACCCGCCGGCCGGTCATCCGGCGGGTGGGGTCAGTTCGGGGCCGGCGGGGCCGTGGCCAGCTCCGCCAGCGGCACCGGAACCGCCCGCACCTGACGCAGCAGAGCCGCCTCGCGGTTGAGCAGGGTCAGCTCGGCGCGCAGCCGGGCCGCCGTGTCGTCGATGGCGAGCAGCCGTTGCCGGTCCGCCACGGTCAGCGCCGCGGTCGCGGCCACCAGGTGGGAGAGCACGGTCGGATCCTCCGGCAGTTGCTCGGTCAGCTGGCCGGTCTCGACCCGGATCAGGCCGAGGTACTGCCGGAAGACCGCGATCACCCGGGCCGCCAGCAGGCTGGCCGCCTCGTCCGGGCCGGTCGGCTCGGGCAGCCACTGCACCTCGGCGGTCAGGTACGGCGCGGCATGCGGGTCGACCTCCGCCACCCGGAACCGCCGCCGCCCCACGGTGACGATGTCGAAGCCCCCGTCGGCCAGCTCGGTGACCTGCCGCAGCTCCGCGGTGCAGCCCACCTCGTGCAGGGTCACCTCGCCGCCGCCGGGGGTGATCCGCCCGGAGCCGGGAGCGACCTCCCAGCCGCTGCGGATGGCCACCACGCCGAACTCGCGTGGCGCGCCCTCGGGCAGCCCGACCAGGTGCCGGACCAGGGCGCGGTAGCGCTCCTCGAAGATGTGCAGCGGCAACACCAGCCCGGGAAAGAGCACCGTGGCGAGCGGGAACACCGGCAGCCGTACGGTCACGTGATCGAGCGTAGCCGCACCGGCGGCGCTCGGCGTGTCCCGGCTCACCGTCCCGGCCAGCGGGCGGCGCGGTCCGGCCCGGCGCGGGGCCGCCTAGACTCGCAGGGGTGTTGAACCGCATCGACCTGCGCGGTGGCGCGCCCGACCCGCGCCACCTGCTGCCTCGCGCCCAGCTCGACGTCTCGGTGGCCGTCGAGCAGATCCGTCCCCTGGTGGCGGCGGTCCGCGAGCATGGCTACCGGGCGGTCCGCGAGGCCAGCGAGCGGTTCGACGGGGTGGCCCCGGAGGTGCTGCGGGTGCCCGCCGACGCGATCGCCGCCGCGGAGGGCACGCTGGATCCGCAGGTCCGCGCCGCGTTGCTGGAGTCGATCGCCCGCACCCGCAGGGTGCACGCCGACCAGCGGCGCGCCGACCACACCACCCAGGTGGTGCCGGGCGGCACGGTCACCGAACGCTGGGTTCCGGTCGACCGGGTCGGCCTCTACGTCCCCGGCGGGCTGGCGATGTACCCGTCGACCGTGGTGATGAACGTGGTGCCCGCCCAGGCGGCCGGCGTCCGGTCGCTGGTGGTGGCCAGCCCGCCGCAGCAGGACAACGGCGGCCTGCCCGATCCGCGGGTGCTCGCCGCCTGCGCGCTGCTCGGCGTCGACGAGGTCTACGCCGTCGGCGGCGCCCAGGCCGTGGCGATGCTGGCCTACGGCTGCGCCGTGGACGCCGCCGGCAGCGCGTACTGTGTGCCGGTGGACATGATCACCGGCCCGGGCAACATCTGGGTCACCGCCGCGAAGCGGTTGCTCCGCGGTGTGGTGGGCATCGACGCCGAGGCCGGCCCCACCGAGATCGCCATCCTGGCCGACGACACCGCCGACCCGGTGCACGTCGCCGCCGATCTGATCAGCCAGGCCGAGCACGACCCGCTCGCGGCCAGCGTGCTGGTCACCCCGTCGGTCGCGCTGGCCGACGCGGTCGACCGCGAACTGGACCGGCAGGTGCCCGCCACCAAGCACGCCGAGCGGGTCGGCGCCGCCCTGGGCGGCGCGCAGAGCGGCGTGGTGCTGGTCGACGACCTGGCGGCCGGGCTGCGGGTGGTCGACGCGTACGCGGCGGAGCACCTGGAGATCCAGACGGTCGACGCCCGCCAGTGGGCGATGCGGGTACGCAACGCCGGGGCGATCTTCGTGGGCGCGTACTCGCCGGTGTCGTTGGGCGACTACTGCGCCGGCTCCAACCACGTGCTGCCCACCGGCGGCTGCGCGCGGCACTCCTCCGGGCTCTCCGTGCAGTCCTTCCTGCGCGGCATCCACCTGGTGGAGTACACCGAGGCGGCGCTGCGGGAGGTCGCCCCGCACGTGGTCACCCTGGCCAACGTGGAGGACCTGCCGGCACACGGCCAGGCGGTCACCGCCCGGTTCGAGGCAACGGCATGACCACTCTGGACGACCTGCCGATCCGCGACGACCTGCGTGGGCTGTCGCCGTACGGGGCGCCGCAGCTGGACGTGCCGGTGCGGCTGAACACCAACGAGAACTCGTACCCGGTGCCGGAGCCGGTGGTCGAGGCGATCGGCAAGGCGGTCGCGGCCGAGCTGCGCGACCTCAACCGCTACCCGGACCGGGACGCGACGGCGCTCCGCGCCGACCTGGCCGGCTACCTCGGCCACGGGCTCACCGCCGACGGGGTGTGGGCGGCCAACGGCTCCAACGAGATCCAGCAGCAGTTGCTCCAGGCGTTCGCCGGGCCGGGGCGCACCGCGCTCGGCTTCACCCCGGCGTACTCGATGCATCCGCTGCTGGCGCTCGGCACCGGCACCCGCTGGGCGCCGGCCCGGCGGGGCGTCGACTTCGGGCTGACCGCCGACGAGGCGGTGACCCAGATCCGCGAGCACGGCCCGGACGTGGTCTTCCTCTGCTCGCCGAACAACCCCACCGGCACCGCGCTCGACCCGGCCGTGATCAGCGCCGTGCTCGACGTCGCGCCCGGCATGGTGGTGGTCGACGAGGCGTACGCGGAGTTCGCCCGACCGGGCACGGTCAGCGCCCTCGCGGTGCTGCCCGGGCACCCGCGGCTGGTGGTGACCCGCACCATGAGCAAGGCGTTCGGGTTCGCCGGCGGGCGGCTGGGCTACCTGGCGGCCGACCCGGCCGTGGTGGCGGCGGTGCAGCTCGTCCGCCTGCCGTACCACCTCTCCGCGCTCACCCAGGCCGCCGCCCGGGCCGCGCTGGCGCACCGCGACGCCCTGCTCGGCACGGTCACCGAGATCATGCGACAGCGCGACCGGATCGTGACCGGGCTGCGCGATCGTGGCCTGCGGGTGGCCGACAGCGACGCCAACTTCGTGCTCTACGAGGTCGGCGGCGACCAGGCCGTCGCCTGGCGGGCGCTGCTGGCGCACGGTGTGCTGGTCCGCGACGTCGGCCTGCCCGGCTGGCTGCGGGTCACCGCCGGCACACCCGCCGAGACCGACGCCTTCCTAGCCGCCGTGGACAAGATTCAGCGCGAGGGCCGGCCCGCCCCGCCGCCGAGACCGAAAGGCACAGCATGAGCCGGACCGCCCGGGTGGAGCGGATCACCAAGGAGACCAAGGTCCTGGTCGAGATCGACCTCGACGGCAGCGGAGCGGCCGAGATCAGCACCGGGGTCGGCTTCTACGACCACATGCTGCACCAGATCGCCCGGCACGGCGGCTTCGACCTGACCGTGCAGACCGTCGGCGACCTGGAGATCGACGCCCACCACACCATGGAGGACACCGCGCTGGCCCTGGGCGCCGCGTTCGACCAGGCGCTGGGCGACAAGGCCGGCATCCGGCGGTACGGCTCGGCCACCGTCCCGATGGACGAGGTGCTGGTCCGGGCCGCCGTCGACCTCTCCGGCCGGCCGTACGTGGTGCACGACGAGCCGCCGCTGGCCCCGTACATCGGGCCGGTCTACCCGACCAGCATGACCCGGCACATCTGGGAGTCCTTCGGCCAGGCGGCCCGGATCACCCTGCACGTGGACGTGCTGCGGGCAACCCGCCCGGGCGGCCACCCGGACGCCCACCACGTGGTGGAGGCGCAGTTCAAGGCGGTCTCCCGGGCGCTGCGGGAGGCGACCGCCGTGGACCCGCGGGCGGCCGGCGCGATCCCCAGCACCAAGGGGGCGCTGTGAGCGGCCCGGGTGACGCCGTAGCTCGCGCCGTGCCGCCCGCCGGCCGGAGGTGGCGCCGGTGAGCGGCGTGCTGCCGACGCTGCTGCTGATCCTGGCCGGGGTCCTGGTGGGTGGGACGCTGTCCCTGCACCGGCAGGGGGCGCCCCGCAGCGCGGTGGTGGTCACCGCGCTGCTGGCCGTGCTGGCCACGGTCGCCGGGGTGCTCTGGCTGCTGCCGGGGGAGGGGTCGTGACCGACCGGATCATCGGCGCAGCACCCGACGGCGGTGGTGACCGGCGTCGGGTCGTGGTGCTGGACCACGGCTCGGGCAACCTGCGCTCGGCCGAACGGGCGCTGGCCGCCGCCGGTGCCGACGTGCTGGTCACCGGCGACCTGGCCGCCGCGGCCGACGCCGACGGGCTGGTGGTGCCCGGGGTGGGCGCCTTCGCCGCGTGCATGGCCGGCATCGAGGCGATCGGCGCCGGGCCGGTGATCGCCGAGCGGGTCGCCGCCGGCCGTCCGGTGCTGGGCATCTGCGTGGGCATGCAGGTGCTCTTCGAGTTCGGCGACGAGCACGGGTTGGTCACCAAGGGGCTGGGGCTGCTGCCCGGCAGCGTCACCCGGCTGGCCGCGGCCCGGTTGCCGCACATGGGCTGGAACACGGTGCAGGCGCCGGTGGGCTCGGTGCTCTTCGCCGGGCTGCCGGTCGACAGCCGGTTCTACTTCGTGCACTCGTACGCCGTCACCGACGCCGCCGCTTTGACCGGGGCCGGCGCCAAGGTGACCACCGCCCACCACGAGAGCGACTTCGTCGCCGCGGTGGAGCGCGGCGCGCTGTCGGCCGCCCAGTTCCACCCGGAGAAGTCCGCCGACACCGGTGCCGCGTTGCTGCGCAACTGGCTGGCCACCGTGCCCGCCGGTGACTGAGGCAACGGGCCGGCCGTGGTCGGCTGTGCCGCCGGGCGGGCCGGGTCGGGGGCCGCGATGAGCAAGGAACGGGCCCAGCGCCGGGCGGCCCGCGAGGCGGAGGCGGCCCGGCGTCAGGTGGTCCGGGAACGCGCGCTCGCCCGCCGGGCCCGCCGTCGGGCGCTGGTCCGCCGGGTGACGCCGACCGTGCGGCGCGGCCGGACCGGACGCCTGCGCAGGTACTCCCGGGGCGAGCGGTCCGCGATCGTGGCGCTGACCCTGGCGGCGATCGTCCTGATCTGGGTGCTGGTGCCCGACCCGGGGCTGCGCGTCGGGCTGGTCGCGCTGTTGTTGCTGGTACTTCCGGTGATCGTGGTGATCGCCCTGGACCGCCGTTGATGAACGCGAGAGGACAAGACACGTGAGCCTCACCCTGTTGCCCGCCGTGGACGTCGCCGACGGCCAGGCCGTCCGGCTCGTGCAGGGCGCCGCGGGCAGCGAGACCGCCTACGGCGACCCGCTGGACGCGGCCCTGGCCTGGCAGCGCGACGGCGCCGAGTGGATTCACCTGGTCGACCTCGACGCCGCGTTCGGCCGGGGCTCCAACGCCGAGTTGCTCGCCGACGTGGTGCGCCGCCTCGACGTGCGGGTGGAGCTCTCCGGCGGCATCCGCGACGACGCGTCGCTGCGGGCCGCGCTGGCCACCGGAGCCGCCCGGGTCAACATCGGCACCGCCGCGCTGGAGGATCCGGCCTGGTGCGACCGGATCTGCGGCGAGTACGGCGACCGGGTCGCGATCGGGCTGGACGTGCGGGGCCGCACCCTGGCGGCCCGCGGGTGGACCCGGGACGGCGGCGACCTGTACGAGGTGCTGGAGCGGCTCGACAAGGCCGGCGCCGCGCGGTACGTGGTCACCGACATCACCAAGGACGGCACCATGCGCGGGCCGAACCTGGACCTGCTGCGCGAGGTGTGCGCGCGTACCGACGCACCGGTGATCGCCTCCGGCGGCGTCTCGACCCTGGACGACCTGCGGGCGCTGGCCGCCCTGGAACCGATCGGGGTGGAGGGCGTGATCGCCGGCAAGGCGCTCTACGCCGGCGCCTTCACCGTCGCCCAAGCCCTCCAGGCACTGTAAGGAAGGGCCCCCTGTTAACGCCTGCGGTATAGGAAGGGTCCCCTGTTAACACCCCGGCCGGCCGGCGGGGCCGGCGCCGGGGGCGGGCGCACGGATCGGCCGGCCGGCGTGGGGGGCGATAGGCTCTTGTCATGACGGTGGCGGTACGGGTGATCCCCTGTCTCGACGTGGACGCGGGTCGGGTGGTGAAGGGGATCAACTTTCTCGACCTGCGCGACGCCGGTGACCCGGTCGAGCTGGCCGCGGCGTACGACCGGGCCGGCGCGGACGAGCTGACCTTCCTCGACGTCACCGCCTCCGCCAGCGACCGGGGCACGATGCTCGACGTGGTCCGGCGTACCGCGGAGTCGGTCTTCATCCCGCTGACCGTCGGCGGTGGCGTCCGCGCGGTGGCCGACGTGGACACTCTGCTGCGCGCCGGTGCCGACAAGGTCGGGGTGAACACGGCGGCGATCGCCCGGCCCGAGCTGATCGCCGAGATCGCGGACCGGTTCGGCCGCCAGGTGCTGGTGCTCTCGCTGGACGTGCGGCGGGCCGCGGCCGGCAGCACCCCCAGCGGCTTCGAGGTCACCACGCACGGCGGCCGGCGGGGCACCGGGCTGGACGCGGTGTGGTGGGCGCGGCGCGGCGCGGAGCTGGGCGCCGGGGAGATCCTGCTCAACTCGATGGACGCGGACGGCACCAAGGCCGGCTTCGACCTGGAACTCATCGGCGCCGTGCGTCGGGTGGTCGACGTGCCGGTGGTGGCCAGCGGTGGCGCTGGCGAGGTGGCCCACTTCCCCCCGGCGATCGGTGCCGGGGCGGACGCGGTGCTCGCCGCCAGCGTCTTCCATTTCGGGGAGCTGACCGTCGCCGAGGTCAAGGACGCGCTGCGCGGCGCGGGTCACCCCGTCCGCTGACCCGGGTCACCCGTCCCGGCCCGGCAAGCCCGGGTGGGGCGGCAGCCCGGGTGGGGCGGTCCGGCCTGCGCGGACCCGATCGAGCGTCAGCCCCGGCCGGAGTGCCCCTCGGGGGAGCGTCGGGGCATCGGGATGGAGCGCACCAGATATTCCTGTACGGCGGCCGCGTGCTCGGCCTCGTCGAGGTGCCACTCCGCGGCGCCCGGTGCGTGCCGGCGGTGCAGCACGCCCTGGACGGTGTCGACGGTGGTGGCCAGGCCGGCGCTGGGTCGTGAACGCCAGAGCCGCTCGCCTTCGGGGGTGATCCGGAACCAGCCGTCGGAGACGTCGACCAGACCGGCGCCGAGCAGCCGCTGGATCGCCTCCTCGATGTCCTGCCGTTCGGGGATCGTGTGGTCGAGGTGGTCGGCGGTGGAGAGCACGTCGGCGAGGCGTACCCCCTCGGGGCGGCGGGTGGTCGGGGATCGTCGGTGTCGTCCCGCGCCGCTGGCGATCACCAACGAAACGAAGATCCAAGCGTCGGTGCGCCGCCAGGCGTTCTCCCCCATGCGGAGATTCTGCCGGGCGAGCCGCCGCAAGAAAACACCACCTGCCCCAATACAGCGATGGGTGACGATGTGAATGCGGAAGGTGACGCGAGTCGGGCCGTGCGGGTGTGGCCGGCGGCCGTCAGTTGGCCGGCGTGGCCTCGAACCGCTCCGGCGCCGGGCCGGCCGGCTCGGGGACGTCGAAGAGGGGTAGGAAGAGCTGGGCCAGCGGGCCGATGGCCAGCGCGTAGGCGATCGTGCCGATGCCGACCGTGCCGCCGAGCAGCGCGCCCAGCGCCAGCACCGCGATCTCGATGACGGTGCGGACGAGGCGCAGCGACCGGCCGGGCCGGCGGGCGACGAAGCCGGTCATCAGGCCGTCCCGGGGGCCGGGGCCGAGCCGGGCGCCGAGGTAGAGCGCGGTGGCCGCGCCGTTGCCGACGATGCCGCCGACCAGCAGCGCGATCCGGGCGGTGAGCGGCCCGCCGGGCGGCAGCAGGGCCAGGGTCGCGTCGACCGCCAGGCCGATCACCACGACGTTGGCCACCGTGCCGAGGCCGGGGCGTTGCCGCAGCGGAATCCAGGCCAGCAGCACCAGCGCACCGACCACGATGACCGCGGTGCCCATGGAGAGTCCGGTCCGCTGGGAGAGCCCCTGGTGGAACACGTCCCACGGGTTCAGGCCCAGCCCGGACCGGATCATCAGCGCCATGCTGACCCCGTAGAGGGCGAGCCCGACGAAGAGTTGCGCGAGTCGCCGGGCTGGCCGGTGTCGAAGGTTGCCAATCATTGCCACCCATGCCACCCTAGGGTCCAATTGGTGTCGATAAAGAGCCAATGCGGGGGGAGTGGCATGGCGAGTCAGGTGCGCGGGAGCCAATTGGCCCGGTTGCTCGGTCAGTGGCACGCCCTTCCCGGTCGCCGACGCAGTCCCGACTACGCGGCGCTGGCCGGCGCCGTACGCGGGCTGCTCGCCGACGGCCGGCTGCCGCTGGGCGTACGCCTGCCGGCCGAGCGTGATCTGGCCGAGGCGCTGCGGATCAGCCGTACCACGGTCACCGCCGCGTATCGCGAGCTGCGTGACAGCGGGCACCTGGCCAGCCGGCGCGGCGCGGGGAGCTGGACGATGCTGCCGGGAACCCATCGGGTGGCCAGCAACGGGCTGTGGATCCCGCTGGACGACCGGGACATGCTCGACCTCGGGGTGGCGGCGCTGGCCGCCCCGCCCGAGTTGCTGCCGGCCGCCCGCGCGGCGGCCGAGGACCTGCCCCGCTACCTCGGTGGCGCCGGATACCACCCGATCGGGCTCATCGAGCTGCGCGAGGCGGTCGCCCAGGGGTACACCGACCGGGGCCTGCCCACCTCGCCCGACCAGATCATGGTCACCAACGGCACGCAGCACGCCCTGGACCTGGTGCTGCGGCTGGCCCTCGCCCCGGGCGGCAGCGTGCTGGTGGAGTCGCCGAGCTACCCCAACGCCCTCGCCGCGCTCTCCGCCCGGCGGGCCCGGATCACCACCTACGGGCTGGCCGCCGACGCCAGCGGGTGGGACGCCGACCTGCTGCTCGGCACGCTCCGGCAGGTGCGTCCGCGGGTGGGGTATCTGATCCCCGATTTCCAGAACCCGACCGGCCACCTGATGCCGGCGGAGCTGCGCGAGCGGTTGGTCTCCACCGCGCACGCCGTCGGCACCGACCTGGTGATCGACGAGTCCTTCGTGGACCTGCCGCTGGACGGCACCGTGCTGCCGCCGCCGACGGCGAGCTTCGACCGGCACTCCCGGGTGGTCAGCATCGGCGGGATGAGCAAACCGTTCTGGGGCGGGCTGCGGATCGGCTGGATCCGGGCCTCCGCGCCGCAGGTGCAGCGGCTGGCCGCGGTGCGGGTCGGCGTCGACATGGCCAGCCCGGTGCTGGATCAGCTGGTCGCCGTGCACCTGCTGGCCGCCGCGCCGGAGATCGCGGCGGCCCGGCGGGCGCAGCTGGCCGTCCAGCGCGACGCGTTGCTCGGCGCGCTGGCCGCCCGGCTGCCGGAGTGGCGGGTCACCGTCCCCACCGGCGGCGTGACCCTCTGGGCCGAGCTGGACGGGCCGATCTCCAGCGCGCTGGCGCGGGCGGCCGAGGAGGTCGGCGTACGCCTGGCGCCCGGTCCCCGGTTCGGCCTGGACGGCACCCTGGAGCGCTTCCTGCGGCTGCCGTTCACCCTGCCCGCCGCGGAGCTGGTCGAGGCGGTCGGGCGGATCGCCGCGGTCCGCTACGACCTGGACCGGGCCGGGCTGCCCCGGTGGCGGGAGCCCAGCGTCATCGCCTGACGGCTGTCCCGGCTGGATCCGATCCGGCCGATCCACCGCGACCCTTCGGCGCTGGCGGGCAGACTGCCGGGGTGGACAGCGTCAGGGGCGTGCGGTGGTCGCGCGGCGTGCGGCCCGGCGCGCCCGGTTCCCGCGCCACCCGCCTCGAACTCTTCTACGACCTGATCTTCGTCTTCGCCTTCATCCAGGTCACCACGCTCACCGCCGAAAACCCCACCCCGCGTGGGCTGGTGCAGTGCCTGGTCGTGCTCGCCCTGCTCTGGTGGGCGTGGACCGGCTTCGCGGTGCTCGGCAACGTGGTCCGTACCGACCAGGGCGTGCTGCCCTTCGTCGCCTTCGCCACCATGGGCGGCGCGTTCGTGTTCGCCGTGGCGATGCCGCAGGCGTTCGGCAACGCGGCCGGCGGGCTCTCCGGCCCGCTGGTCTTCGCGGTCTGCTACTTCCTCGTCCGCGCCACCCAGGTGGCGGTCTTCGGCTGGCTGGCCCGCGCCGACCGCGAGCTGCGTCGCCGCTTCCTGTTCGTGGTGGGCCGGGGGCTGGTCGTCGGTGCGCTGGTGCTCGCCGCCGCGCTGCTGCCGCAGCACCTGGCCGACCAGGCGGCGGAGATCGGGCTGCGGCTGGTGCTGTGGATCGCCGCGCTCGCCGTCGAGTACGGCGCCGCGCTGGCCCTGCGCGGCAGCGGCTGGACGGTGCTCTCCGCCGGGCACTGGGCGGAGCGACACGCGTTGATCGTGCTGGTGGCGCTCGGCGAGACGATCATCGCCCTGGGGCTCGGCGCCGGCTTCGTCGTCGAGTTGCCGCTGAGCTGGCTGGTGATCATCTCGGCGATGCTCGGCGTGGCGGTGGTCGCGGGGCTGTGGTGGGCGTACTTCGACACCCTCGCGCTGGCGCTGGAGCAGGCACTGCACCGTACCCGGGAGTTGCAGGCCCGGGCCGTGCTCGCCCGCGACGCCTACACCTACCTGCACCTGCCGCTGATCGCCGGTCCGATCCTGTTCGCCCTGGGCCTCAAGCGGGTGCTCAGCGGTGCCGCCGCGCCGGACACCCCGGCCGGGAGCCTGCTGCCCGGGTTCGACCTGCTGGTGCTGCACGGCGGGGTCGCCCTCTACCTGCTGGCGCTGGTGGCGCTCGGCTGGCGGGTGCTGCGGGTGCCGCGGTGGCCGACGATCATCGGCGTGGTCCTGCTGGCGGTGCTGGTCCCGGTCGCCGCCCGGGTGCCAGAGCTGGTCGCGCTGGGGCTGCTCACGGTGGTCGTGCTGGCGGTGACGGTGGTCCAGACGATGGCGGACGCACCGCTGCGCGGAGAGGTCCGGGAGGTCGCGCTGGCCGAGCAACTCGCCACCGAGGCCGAGCAGACCAACTGGCGTGGCCGCCACCTGTGAGCCCAGCACCCCGGGGTACGCGCCGGCCCCGCACCCGGAATCGGGTGCGGGGCCGGCGGCGCGGAACTCGCCGTACCTGCCGTCAGATCTCGGCGACGCTGCCCGCGTACATCTTGTCGATCTCGGCGGAGAAGTTCCCCTCCACCCCGCGACGTTTGATCTTCAGCGACGGGGTGATCTCGCCGTCCTCGATGGTCAGGTCCCGCGGCAGGATGGTGACCTTCTTGATGGTCTCCCAGCGGTTGAGCTTGCTGTTCAGCTCGGCGACATACTCCTCGACCATGGCCTGGGCCTCCGGCGAGGCGACGATCTCGGTGTAGGTG
Source organism: Micromonospora sp. CA-263727 (assembly GCF_050942455.1). NCBI lineage: Bacteria > Bacillati > Actinomycetota > Actinomycetes > Micromonosporales > Micromonosporaceae > Micromonospora > Micromonospora sp. CA-263727. The sequence goes on along the minus strand of NZ_CP192031.1, from coordinate 5,255,636 downwards.
CGGCCCTCCAGCGGGGTGCCGGCCGCCCAACCGGCGATGGCGTCCGGGTCGAGGGTGACCAGCATCGTGCAGAAGTTGCGCGCCTGTCCGACGACCACCGCCTGCGAGGTGTACGGGCAGGTGGCCTTGAACATGCCCTCGATGTGCGACGGCGCGATGTACTTGCCGCCGGAGGTCTTGACCAGGTCCTTCTTCCGGTCGGTGATGCGCAGGTAGCCGTCGTCGTCGAGGCTGCCGATGTCACCAGTGCGGAAGTAGCCGTCCTCGGTGAACGCGGCGGCGGTCTCCTCGGGCAGGTTGTGGTAGCCGCGCATCACCGGCCGGCCCTTGATCAAGATTTCGCCGTCGGTGTCGATCCGGCACTCCAGGTCGCCCATCGCCTTGCCGACGGTGCCGATGCGCAGCCCGTCCGGCGGGTTGACGAAGTTGCCGGCGCTGGACTCGGTCAGGCCGTAGCCCTCGGAGATCGGCAGGTTCGCCGCGGCGAAGAAGGTGGCGATCTCCGGGCTGAGCGGTGCGGCGCCGGAGACCAGCACCCGGATCCGGCCGCCGAGGCGGGCCTGTAGCTTGCTGAAGACCAGCTTCTCGGCCACGGTGTACTTGAGCTTCAGCCCGCCGGGCAGCGGCTTGCCGGCCTGCTCCAGGGCGACCTTCTCCTTGCCCACGCCGACCGCCCAGGCGAAGATCTTCGCCTTCGCGCCGCCCGCGCTCTGCGCGGTGGTCACCGACTTGTTGTAGACCTTCTCGAAGACCCGGGGCGCGCCGCACATCAGCGTCGGCCGGACCACCGAGAGCAGCTCGACCAGCTTGTCGACCCGGCCGTCGACGTACGTCGGCAGGCCGACGTGGGTGGCGCCGCAGAGCAGCGTCTTGCCGAACGAGTGGGACAGCGGCAGCCAGAGGTACTGGAGGTCGTCGTGGCGGAGCAACCCGACCGCCTCCTGTGCCACGCCCTCCCAGCACCAGCCGCCGTGCAGCAGCTCGACCCCCTTGGGCCGGCCGGTGGTGCCGGAGGTGTAGATCAGGGTGGCCAGGTGCTCCGGGCCGATGCCGGTCACGATGCGGTCGATCAGCTCCGGGTCCTCGGCGAGCCGCTGGGCGCCCTGCTCCTCCAGCTCGGCGAGGGTCAGCTGCGGCACCGCCGCCGACGGATCGGCGTCGCCGTCGAAGAGGACCACGTGGGTCAGCGCGGGCAGGTCCGCTCCGGAGATCTTCGCGGCCTGCGCCGGGTTCTCCGCGAAGAGCACCTTGGAGCCGGAGTCGGCGAGGATGTAGGTGGCATCCTTCGGTTCGGTGGTCGGGTAGACCGTGGTCGTCGCGCCGCTGGCGCACATGATGCCGAAGTCGGCGATCACCCATTCGAGCCGGGTGTTCGCCAGGATCGCCACCGGATTCTCCTGACCGACACCCAGGCCGTGCAGGCCGGCGGCGACCGCCTTGGCCCGCTGCGCGACCTGCGCCCAGGTCAGCCAGACCGGCCCGGCCGAGCCGGGGTGGCCGAAAGCGTGGCGGTCGGGGGTCGCTGCCACGCGCTTGAGGAACATGTCAGGAATGGAACGGTACGGTACATCGAGAGCCATCGCTGTAGCCGCCTTCGGGGGTGGAGGCGTGACGGTCGTCACGTCGGTTGCGTTACTGAGCAGTATTGCCTGCGTTTCCGGCATCGGCCAGCCCCGGCGATCATCCACCGACCCCGTCCCGGCAAATGGAACGCTTGTCTCAGGCGTACCGCTCCGCCGCCCGCGACCAGTCGTAGGTGGCCCGGATCCAGTTCCGCCGCGCCGCCAACGCCGGCCGTACCGCGTCGCCGTGACTGGCCAGCAGGTCACTCTCGGTGCTCAGGTACGCGCTGAGTCCGTCGTTGAACCGGTCGGCGGCGGCCCGCAGGGCGGCCGACTCGTCGCCGGTCTCCCGGGCCAGCACGGTGACCAGGTTGTGCGCGTCCGGCCCGACCCGGTGCTCCTTGCCGTAGGAGAAGACGTCGTTGCACCAGCAGACCAGGTCGGCGGCGAGCAGGTCCAGCGCGGCCCAGCCCGGGTCGGCCCGCTGGGCGGCCGGCGGGAAGCCGTCCAGGGCCAGGTCGGTCAGGGTGAGGCTGGGGTACACGCCGCCGGTGTGCCGGCGCATCTGTACGTACTCGTCCACCGAGGGCACCCGGTCGTGCTCCCGGTTGGCCGCCTCCCAGAGCAGCGCGAGCAGGTACGTGCGCATCGCGGCGGTGAAGCGCAGCAGCACGGCCGGGCGGCGGTGCGCGCGGACCCGCTGGCACAGGTCGGCCAGCGCACGACCGAGCGGCCCGGCGGCGCCGGCCGGCAGCTCGCCCGGCGTGCCCAGCCGGTCCAGCACGCCGAGCAGGGCGGCCACGGTGGGTGCGAGCCGGGTCGGGTCGTCGCCCAGCCCGTCCTCGTCGCAGGCGTCGTCCATCACGAACAGCCAGGAGATCAGGTCGGCCAGCAGACGCAGGCGCTCCATCGGGGCCTGCGGGCAGGCTCGCCCGGCCAGCCCGGCCGCGTCCGCCCGGCGAAGGCGTTGCCCGTTACTGATCAGCCCCAGATCCTGCGCCCAGTCAGTACTTTCCCGCGCCACCCGCTCCGTGTCGTCGTGCCGGGCGCCGGTGAACGGTGGTTCCTGCAGGGCCGAGACCGCAAAGCTCCGCATCGCGCTCCCTGTCGCGCCGCCCCCCACGAGCGGCGCGGCCAGAGTACGGGAGCGACGGTCGTCACGGACCGCCCGGTGGATAACGTTTCGGATATCGTCGTGACCGGTTCTGTGCAGTGGGTTAGAAACCCAGGTTGGCGCCGCGCAGCCGCTCCGTCAGCCCCGGGGAGCCGTCCAGTTGCACCCGCGCCACCCGCTGCCGGCCGGAGAGGAACAGGGCCAGCTCGCCCGGCGCGGCCACCAGCCGCAGCGGTTCACCGCCCCGGCCGGCGGTGGTCTCGCCGTGACCGGGCGCCTGGACGAGCAGTTGGGCCGGGAAGCGGCGCAGCGCCAACCGGGCCAGCATCGCGCCGCGTCGCCACAGCGCCCGGTCCAGCCCGGCGGGCAACTCCCGGGGCTGCCATCCGGCCTGGGCCCGGCGCACGTCCTCGTGGTGGATGAAGAACTCCAGCGTGTTGGCCAGCTCGTCGGTGAGCGGATTGCTCACCGGGCTCCACACTGGAGGCTGCCGCACCTGGTCGAGCAGCTCGGCCCAGTCGCCCGCCGCGATCTCGCGCCGGACCCGCTCGGCGTACCCGTTCAGCGGCGTCAGCGCGATGCCGGCCGCGGCATCCGGCCGCCGTTCCCGGAGCACCAGGTGGGCGGCGAGATCACGGGTGGTCCAGCCCTCGTTGATGGTCGGGGCCTCCGGCCCCAGCGTCGACATCAGGTCGGCGAGCGCCTCGCGCTCCGATCGGGCGTACCGCGACATAACCGCGATCGTATGCCGGTGCCGGCGCAGCCGCGCGGTGATCGCGGGTCAACCAGACGGTGATCGCGGGCCGGCTGCGGGGTGACGTCGGACATATCGCTGCGGGTCGGCGGGACCGGCGGGTAGCGGTAAGGATGAGGGAGGATTGTGGCGGCTTACGGCGGGGGAGAATGTGGCGAGCGGGACTAGTCGGGACGTGCTCGGCCGCGGGCTGGCCGTCCTGTGGCGGGCCATCCGGGAGCAGCCGAGGATCTTCGCGGTCGCGGTCAGCGGCAGTGTGCTGTTCGGCGTGATGGTGGTCGCCAGCGCGTTCGTGGTCGGGCGGGTGGTCGGCGAGGTCGTGGTCCCGGCGATCGAGCAGGGCTCGGTCGCGGTGGGCGCGCTCGCCCTGGCCGCCACGGCGCTGCTCGGGATCAGCGTGCTGCGGGTGGTCGGCATCTTCGGTCGGCGGCTCGGCGCGGGATACATGCAGTTCCGCCTCCAGGCCGAATACCGGCGCCGGGTCACCCGCCGCTACCTGGAGCTGCCGCTGTCCTGGCACCACCGCAACGCCACCGGCACCCTGCTGTCCAACGCGAACTCCGACGTCGAGGCCGCCTGGCATCCGATCGCCCCGCTGCCCTTCGCGGTCGGCACGCTGGTGATGCTGGTCGGCGCGGTGGCGTCGCTGTTCTTCACCGACTGGGCGCTCGCGCTGGTCGGGCTGGCGGTCTTCCCGGCGCTGTTCGTGCTCAACGTGGCCTACTCCCGTCGGATGGCCCCGCGACAGGCCCAGGCCCAGCGGCTGCGGGCGGAGGTCAGCGGCATCGCCCACGAGAGCTTCGACGGCGCGCTGGTGGTCAAGACGATGGGCCGGGAGGCGCAGGAGACCGCCCGGTTCGCCTACCGCACCGGCCAGCTGCGCGACGCGCTGATCTCCGTCGGCCGGCTGCGCGGCATCTTCGACCCGATGCTGGAGACCCTGCCCAGCCTCGGCACCCTCGCGGTGCTGGTGGTCGGCGCGTTCCGGCTACAGCAGGGCGCCATCTCCGTGAGCGACCTGGTCAGCGTGGCCTTCCTCTTCACCGTGCTGGCCTTTCCGGTGCGGGCCATCGGCTGGGTGCTGGCCGAGCTGCCGCGCAGCGTCGCCGGCTGGGACCGGATTCGCCGGGTGCTCGACGCCACCGGTGAGATGCCGTACGGCGACATCCGGCTGGACCCGGTCGCCGCCACGCCCGCCACGCTCGCCTTCGCCGGTGTCGCGTTCGCCTACGAACCCGCCGAGGCCCACCTGCCCGGCGCCGAGGTCCTCGGCGAGGTCACCTTCACCGTCCCGGCCGGGAAGACCGTCGCCCTGGTCGGGCCGACCGGGGCCGGCAAGTCCACCGTCGCGGCGCTGGCGGTCCGGCTGGTGGACCCGCGCTCCGGCACGGTCAGCCTCGATCACGTGGACGTGCGCGAGCTGGCCGCGGACTCGCTGGCGGCCACCGCCGCGCTGGTGGCCCAGGTGCCGTTCGTCTTCGACGACACCGTCCGGGCCAACGTCTCGCTGGACCGGCCGGGCGTCGGCGACGAGGCCGTGTGGGCCGCGTTGCGGCTGGCCGAGGCGGACGGTTTCGTCGCCGCCCTGCCCGACGGGCTGGACACCATGGTCGGTGAGCGGGGCACCTCGCTCTCCGGCGGGCAACGGCAGCGGCTCACCCTGGCCCGGGCCCTGGCCGGACGCCCCCGCCTGCTGGTGCTGGACGACGCGACCAGCGCGGTCGACCCCCGGGTGGAGGCCGCCATCCTGGCCGGGCTGCGCTCGTCGGCGAGCGGCGGTCCGGGCGCGTCGATCCTGGTGGTGGCCTATCGCCGGGCCACCATCGCGCTCGCCGACGAGGTGATCTACCTGGAACAGGGCCGGGTGCTCGCCCGGGGCACCCATTCGACCCTGCTGGCCACCGTGCCCGGCTACGCCGACCTGGTCACCGCCTACGAGCAGGCCGAGGTCGACCACGATCGGCAGCGTACCTACGACGAGGTCACCCCACTGGCCTCCGGCCTGGAGGCGGAGCTATGACGGAGGCGGCCCAGCGGGACGAGGCGGCCGAGCGGGACGAGGCGGCCCAGCGGGACGAGGCGGCCGAGCGGGACGAGGCGGCCCAGCGGGACGAGGCGGCCGAGCGGGACGAGGCGGCCCAGCGGGACGAGGCGGCCGAGCGGGACGAGGCGGCCCAGCGGGACGAGGCGGCCGAGCGGGACGAGGCGGCCCAGCGGGACGAGGCGGCCGAGCGGGACGAGGCGGCCCAGCGGGACGAGTCGACCTGGCGGACGATGCGCCGGGGCCTGGCGCTCTCCCCGGAGCTGCGGGTCGGGCTGGCCGGCACGCTCGGCCTGGCGCTGGTCTACATGGTCGGCCGGGTGGCCGTGCCGGTGGCGGTGCAGCAGGGCATCGACCGGGGCATCGTCGGTGGGCTCGATTTCCACGCGCTCTTCACCGTGGTGGTGGTCACCGCCGCCGTGCTGGTGGTGACCACCGGCTGTGGCTACCTGATGATGCGTCGGCTGTTCACGGTCAGCGAGACGGCGTTGGCCGGCGTGCGGGTGCGGGCGTTCCGGCACGTGCACGACCTGTCCATGCTGCACCAGCAGTCCGAGCGCCGCGGCTCGCTGGTCTCCCGGGTGACCAGCGACGTCGACCAGATCACCCAGTTCCTCCAGTGGGGCGGGGTGATCCTGCTGGTCAACCTGGGTCAGCTGGCGGTCACCACGGCGGTGATGCTGGCGTACTCCTGGCAGTTGACCCTGGTGGTCCTCGTCGCCTTCGTGCCGGCGGTCTTCGTGATCCGGCTGCTCCAGCGCCGGCTCGCCAGCGCGTACGGGGTGGTCCGGCAGCGCACCGGCGCGCTGCTGGCGGCGGTCGGGGAGAGCGTGGTCGGCGCGCCGGTGATCCGGGCGTACGGCATCGCCGGGCGGACCGCCCGGCGGCTGGACGAGGCGATCGACGGCCAGCGGCGGGCCCAGCAGAAGGCGATCCGGATCAGCATCGTCGGCAGCTCCGTCGGCGAGCTGGCCGCCGGGCTGGCGCTGGCCGGGGTGGTGGTGCTCGGGGTGTTCCTCGGCGCCGACCGGACGCTGAGCATCGGCGAGGTCACCGCGTTCCTGTTCCTGGTCACGCTCTTCATCCAGCCGGTGCAGATCGCCACCGAGGTGCTCAACGAGGCGCAGAACGCGATCGCCGGCTGGCGCCGTGTGCTGGACGTGCTGGACGTGGCGCCGGACGTGGCCGACCCGGGCGAGCAGGGGCGCGAGCTGCCGCCCGGCCCGTTGGACATCCGCTTCGCGCAGGTGCGCTTCGCCTACCCGGGTGGCTCCACCGTGCTGCACGACGTCAGCCTGGAGATCGCGGCGAAGAGCCGGGTGGCGGTGGTCGGTGAGACCGGCAGCGGCAAGACCACCTTCGCCAAGCTGCTCACCCGGCTGATGGACCCGTCGGCGGGCGCGGTGCTGCTCTCCGGAGTGCCGTTGACCGACGTCCGCTTCGACTCGTTGCGTTCCCGGGTGGTGATGGTCCCGCAGGACGGCTTCCTCTTCGACGCGACGGTGGCGGAAAATGTCCGTTTCGGCCGTCCGGAGCTGACCGACGAGCAGCTCACCGCGGCCTTCACCGAGCTGGGGCTGGCCGACTGGCTGGACGGGCTGCCGGCCGGGCTGGCCACCGGGGTGGGGGAGCGCGGCGAGGCGTTGAGCGTGGGGGAGCGGCAGCTGGTCGCGCTGGCTCGCGCGTACGTGGCCGATCCCGATCTGCTGGTGCTGGACGAGGCGACCAGCGCGGTCGACCCGGCCACCGAGGTACGGCTGCAACGAACCCTGGACGCGGTCACCCGGGGGCGTACCACGCTTGCCATCGCGCACCGGCTCTCCACCGCGCAGGGCGCCGACGAGGTGATCGTGGTGGACCGGGGCCGGATCGTGCAGCGCGGCTCGCACGACGAGCTGATCCGTGATCCGGATTCGGTCTACGGCCTGCTCTACGCCTCCTGGCTGGAACAGACGCGGTAGACGGCGCCGGGCCCATGCCATACGCTCCGAGTTAGGTAAGCCTAACCTCAGAAGGAGGTCGGTTTTATGCGGCCCAGTCCTGCCGAGATCGTCCGGACCCTGGTGGCCGGCCGGCTGCCCGGCCTCGTCCGTCTGGCCTGCCGGCCCGGCCTGCACCAGGTCCGCCACGCCACCGACCCCGACGGGCGGGTGCTGCTGCTGGTGCCCGTGGTCAGCGACCTCGCGGCGGCGCTGCGTCCGGCCAGCGAGGAGCGCCCCGTCGCGGTGGTGCTCGACGTGCCCGACCTGCCGCCCGTCGCCGGGGCGGCGTCGCTCGGCCGGGCCCTGGTCTCCGGTTGGGCCCGGCCGTTGGCGGGTGACGCGGCCCGCGCCGCGGCGATGGACTTCGCCGTCGTGCAGCCCACCGGTGACCTGCTCGATGTCGGCACCCGGTTCCGGCTCTTCCGGTTCGAGGTGGCCGAGGCCCGCTGGGACCGTGCCGGCGTGCTGCGCCGGATCGATCCGGCCGCGTACGCCGAGGCCGAGCCGGCCGCTGCACCCGCTCAGTCGGGCAGTTCGCCGGTGAGATAGCGCTGGATGGTCGGGCCGATCAGGGCGACCAACGTCTCCGGCGCGGCGGAGGCGACCGGTTCCAGGCGGACGACGTGCCGCATCAGGGCCAGCCCGATCAGCTGGCTGGCCACCAGGGACCCGCGCAGCGGCACCTCCGCCGGATCGACGTCGAGGTGGTCGAGGACCCGGCGCAGCACCTGGGTGGTGAGGAACTCCCGCAGCATCCGGGCGGTCCACTCGTTGCTGACCGCGGAGCGCAGCAGGGCCACCCCGGCGGTGCCGGCCGGTGAGTCCCAGAGCGCGATGAACATCCGCACCAGCCGCTCGCCGAGACCGTCGCGGTCCCCGGCGAGCACCTTCGGCAGCAGCTCCCGGGGGTCGGCCGGCGCCTGCATGGCGGCCAGGAAGAGCTGGTCCTTGTTGCCGAAGTAGTGGTGCACCAGCGCCGGGTCCACACCCGCCTCCGCGGCGATGGCGCGGATGGTGGTGGCGTCGAAGCCGCGCTGGGCGAAGGCGGCGCGGGCCGCTTCGAGGATCGCGTCCCGGGTCGCCGGGTTGCCGGGGCGTCGTCCGGTCCGCCGCGCCATCGCCCTCCCTCGCTCGTTCCCGTGGGGCGTCCGTGCCCCGGTCCACACCGGGGCACGGGCCACCCGTCAGCTGCTGCGCCGTCGCAGGGTGGCCGCGGCGAGCAGCAGCGCCAGCACCGCCGCGCCCGCGACGACGGCCACGTCCCGCCACATCGTCGCGGTCGGCTCGGTGTGCGCGCCGACCTCCTGTAGGGCCTCCACGGCGTACGACAGCGGCAGCACGTCGCTGATCGCCTGCAACCAGCCGGCCATCTGGTCCCGCGGCACGAAGAGACCGCAGAGCAGCAACTGCGGGGCGACCACGACCGGCATGAACTGTACGGCCTGGAACTCGGTGCGGGCGAAGGCGCTGCACAGCAGCCCGAGCGCGACGGCGAGGACCGCGTTCAGCACCGCGATCATGATCACCAGCCCGCTGTTGCCGGCGGTCTCCAGGCCGAAGACCCAGTACGCCACGGCCGAGGCGACGGCGGCCTGCACCGCCCCGGCCAAGCCGAAGGCGATGCCGTAGCCGAAGAGCAGGTCGGCCTTTGCCAACGGGGTGGTGAGCAGCCGCTCCAGCGTGCCGGTGGTCCGCTCGCGGAGCATGGCGATGCTGGTCACCAGGAACATGATGACGAACGGGAAGAAGCCGAGCATCACAAGCGCGATCTGGTCGAATTGGGACGGCTGGCCCGGCGGGGTCGGCTGGTCGGCGTACATGTAGTAGACCAGGGTGAGCAGCGCGGTGGGCACGACCACCAGCAGGGCCGCGGTGCGCCGGTCGTGGCGCAGCTGTCGCAGGATGCGGCTAACGGTGGCGGCGAGGATCCGTGGGTTCATGACGCCTCCCGGCCGGTCTCGGTCGCTCTGATCAGTCGCAGGAACGCCTCGTCGAGGTCGTCCACCCCGGCGGTGGCCCGGATCGCGTCCGGTGTGTCGTCGGCGACCAGCCGGCCCTCGCGGATGAGCAGCAGCCGGTCGCAGCGGGCCGCCTCGTCCATCACGTGGCTCGACACCAGCAGGGTCGTCCCCGCCGCGGCCAACTCGTGGAACCGTGCCCAGAGGTCGGCCCGCAGCACCGGATCCTGGCCGACCGTGGGCTCGTCCAGCACGACCAGTTCCGGGTCGCCGACCAGCGCACAGGCCAACGACGCCCGGCTGCGCTGCCCGCCGGAGAGGGTGCCCACCAACTGGCGGGCCGCGTCCGCCAGCCCGACGTCGGTGACCGCCCGATCGGCCTCGGCCCGACCGCGCCCGTGCAGGGCGGCGAAGTAGTGGGCGTTCTCCCGGACCGTGAGGTCGGCGTAGACGCTCGGCGCCTGGGTGAGGTAGCCGATCCGGTGGCGCAGTTGCGCCGCGCCGGCCGGCTGGCCCAGCACGGTCACCGTGCCGGCGGCGATCACCTGCACCCCGACGACCGCGCGCATCAGTGTGGTCTTGCCGCTGCCGCTCGGCCCGAGCAGTCCGGTGACCGAGCCGCGTGGCACCGCGGCGTCGATCCCGTCCAGCACTCGCCGTCCGCCCCGGTTCACGACCAGGCCCCGGACGGCGATCGCGTCGCCCATCGCGTACCTCCTAAACTCATCGGCTGTTGAAATCAACGGTAGATGAAATAGCGGCGGCGAAGCAAGGAACGAACGACGGCGGGCCGGGATGCGGGGGGTTGACCGCGACTGGGACCCTCGGTGGATGGACGCCGATATCCGGGAGCGGACCTTCACCGTCAGCGAGGCGGCCGACCAGGTCGGCCTGACCGCCTACACGCTGCGCTGGTACGAGCAGGAGGGGCTGGTCGCCCCGGTGGGCCGGGACTCGGCCGGGCGGCGCCGCTACACCCGGCGGGATCTCGACTGGCTGCTGCTGCTCACCCGGCTACGCCGGACCGGGATGCCGGTGCGCGACATGCGTCGCTACGTCGAGCTGGCCCGGCAGGGCGACGCCACCCTCGGCGCGCGGCGGGCCCTGTTCGAGGAGCACCGGGTACGGGTGCTGCACCGGATGGCCGAGCTGGTGGAGGACCTGAAGGTGCTCGATTTCAAGATCGACGCATATCGTCGGATGGAGTTGGGCGACGCCGGGTGAGGCCGTGCCGCTGGCCGACGAAACGGGCTCCGAGGTGACAATGCCATAGCACGGGCGCTAGCCTCCAGACCGGACACAGTGTCCGTCATGGGTCATTGCACCCTGATCGGACGTGCGGCACGATGGCGTAGTGGATCACGCTCAGTCACCGACCAGTAACTTTTTCGACGACTGGGCCGCGCGGCTGCGCGCGACCGCCGACCGGCCGGTGGTGGGCATCCTGCTGCGCGGCAGCCACGCCCGCCGGGCCGCGACCGCACACAGCGACGTCGACGTCGACGTGCTGGTCGGCGGTGCCCCGTACGCGGCCCGCCAGGCGTACTTCGCGGAGCACTCCGGCCGGCTGACCCACGTCTCGGTCGCCGCCCGGGACGTCCGGTCCTGGGTGAGCCGGCTGGGTGAGCCGGCCGACTGGGCGTTCGGCCTGCCCGTGACGGCCCCGACCCGCCTGCTCTGGGCCGATCCGCACTGGCGGGACCGGATCGACCTGCCGGTGCTCTGCCAGCCGGCGGGCGAGCCACGACTGGAGGAGCTGATCGCCACCCTCGGCAAGGTGGCCACCGCCCGGGACGCCGACGACCAGCTCGGGGCCCGGCTGGCCGCCGCCGACCTGGCCCGGCTCTGCCCGTCGGTGCTGCGGCTGGCGAACCCCGCCGTCCGCGTGGTCTCCCGCCGCTCGGCGTTCGCCGCCGCGCTCGACCTGCCGGTGGCGCCGGCCGGCTACCGGACGGACATGCTGCGCTGCCTAGGGCTGTGGCCCGGCTCGACCGGCCAGTTGTGGGCGGCGGCGGCCCGCCTGGTGGCCGGCACCCTGCCACTGATCCGCCCGTACGCCGCCGAGGTGGCCGAGGCGGCCGGTTCGGAGCTCGCCGACGCCCTGCTCGACGGTCGCCTGGACCGCTACGTGACCCAGTTGGGCCGGCCCACCGCCCCGACGCCGTCCGCCAGTCGGGAGTCCGCTGGGGTGCCCGCGCCGCGTACGGGACAATGGGTCACTGTGCCCGTACCTGACGCGCCGGTGACCGGCGCCCACCTCGAAACGCCGGAGCCGCCGGGCGGCCCGGAGCGGCCGTCCCGGCTCGACCCGGCGATCGCCGCCCGGTTGCGACGTACCCCCGACGGCCTGGTGGCCGCCGTGGTCCGTCAGCACGACAGTGGCGAGGTGCTGATGGTGGCCTGGATGGACGACGAGGCCCTGCACCGCACCCTGACCACCGGTCGGGCCACCTACTGGTCGCGCAGCCGCCGCGAGTACTGGGTCAAGGGCGCCACCTCCGGCCACCACCAGTACGTGCGCTCGGTGGCGCTGGACTGCGACGGCGACGCCGTGCTGGTCAGCGTCGACCAGGTCGACGCCGCCTGCCACACCGGGCAGCGCAGCTGCTTCTTCACCGAGCTTCCCGTCACCACCGGCGAGGTGGCCTCGTGACCGACGGCCGAGTCAGCCCGGACCTGGCCACCTTCACCGAACTGGCCGCACACTGGCGGGTGGTGCCGGTCACCCGGCGGCTGCTCGCCGACGCGGAGACCCCGGTCGGGGTCTACCGCAAGCTGGCCGGCGGTCCCGGCACCTTCCTGCTGGAGTCCGCCGAGCAGGGCGTCGGCTCCTCGGGGCTGGCCTGGGCCCGGTACTCCTTCGTCGGGGTGCGCAGCAGCGCCACCCTGGTCGAGCGGGACGGCGTGGCGGCCTGGCTCGGCGAGCCGCCGGCCGGGCTGCCGACCACCGGCGACCCGGTCCAGGTGTTGCGCGAGACGGTGGCGGCGCTGGCCGGCCCGCCCGCCGACCCGGACGGCGGGACGCCACCGCTGACCGGGGGCATGGTCGGCTACCTCGGCTACGACCTGATCCGCCGCTTCGAGCGGCTGCCCTCGCTCACCGAGGACGACCTGGGCCTGCCCGAGCTGGGCATGATGCTCGCCACCGACCTGGTGGTGCTGGACCACTTCGACGGCTCGGCGATCCTGGTCGCCAACGCGATCCTGCCCCCGCTCGACGAGCCCGGCCGCGAGGCGCGGATCACCGCCGCGTACCACCACGCGGTGGGCCGGCTGGACGCGATGACCACGGCGTTGTCGCGGCCCATCCCGCCGATGGTCGCCACCGTCCGCCGCCCGAGCGCGGGTGAGGTACGCAGCCGTACCCCCGACGGCGGCTACCCGAAGGCGGTCGAGGCGGCCAAGGAGGCGATCCGGGCCGGCGAGTGCTTCCAGATCGTGCTCGCCCAGCGGTTCGAGCGCGACACCGGGGCCGACCCGCTCGACGTCTACCGGGTGCTGCGGACCACCAACCCCAGCCCGTACATGTACCTGCTGCGCTTCGACGGCTTCGACATCGTCGGCTCGTCGCCGGAGGCGCACCTGAAGGTGACCGGCGAGGTCGACGGCGAGCGGCGGGCGCTGCTGCACCCGATCGCCGGCACCCGCCCGCGCGGCGCGACACCGGAGGCCGACGCGCGGCTCGCCGCCGAGCTGCTCGCCGACCCCAAGGAGCGCGCCGAGCACGTGATGCTGGTCGACCTGGGCCGCAACGACCTGGGCCGGGTCTGCCGGCCGGGCACCGTCGAGGTGCCGGAGTTCGCCACCATCGAGCGGTACAGCCACGTCATGCACATCGTCTCGACGGTGGTCGGCACGCTGCGCGCCGACCGGACGGCCTTCGACGCGCTCGCCGCGACGTTTCCGGCGGGCACCCTCTCCGGGGCGCCGAAGGTGCGGGCCATGGAGGTCATCGAGGAGTTGGAGCCGGTCCGCCGGGGACTCTACGGCGGCACCGTCGGCTATTTCGGCTTCGGCGGCGACCTCGACATGGCGATCGCGATCCGGACCGCGCTGATCCGCGCCGGCCGGGCCTACGTGCAGGCCGGCGCCGGCGTGGTGGCCGACTCGGACCCGGCCGCGGAGGACCAGGAGACCCGGAACAAGGCCGCCGCGGTGCTCGCCGCGATCGCCGCCGCGGAAACCCTCAGGCCGGCTCGGTGAGCGCGAGGAACGCAGCGCAGCGGGGTACCGCGGTCGCGAGCGGAGGGCGGGCTCGGTGAGCGCGCGGGACGCGGTGCGGTCCGAGGGGGCGGGCGGCGCGAGCTGGCGTACGCGGTGCTGCTCTGCCTGGCCGGTGCGGGGCTGGCGCTCTGGGCGACCACCCGGAGTTGGGCGATGGACGTGTCCGGGCGGCCGGAGCCGATGCCGCTGGTCTCCGAGGGGCGCACCGGCGCGCAGCTGCTGCCCTGGCTGCCGGCGTTGGCTCTGGTCGGGTTGGCCGGCGGCGGTGCGGTGCTGGCCACCCGGGGCCTGCTGCGCCGGGTGCTCGGCGGGCTGCTGGCGCTGCTCGGCCTGGCGGTGGCGGCCGGCGGGGCCTACGGGCTGGCCGCCGATCTCGGTGACCGGGTCACCTGGCAGTGGCCGGCGCTCACCCTGCTCGGCGGGCTGCTGACCGCGGCCGGCGGCCTGTTCACCGCGCTGCGCGGTCAGCGCTGGCCGGCGATGGGCGCCCGGTACGAGCGCCGCCCGCGGCAGCCGGCCGGTGCGTCGGACCCGGGTGGCGCGGCCGGCTTGGGCGGTGCGGCCGGCCCGATCACCGGGCGCGGCACGGTCGAGGCGTGGGACGCCCTCGACCGGGGCGAGGACCCGACGGTGCGCTGAGGGGCCGGGTCTCCGGACGCAGAGGCGGGCTGTGGGTCAGCCGATCGGTTGGCGGTCGCGGGCGGCGGCGAGTTCCGCGACCAGCCGGTCCAGCGCGGCCCGCTGGTCGGCCCGGGCGCGGTCGGCGCAGATGGCCTCCCAGGCGTTGCCGCGGGCGGTGCGGATCCGGTCCGGCCCGACCACGGCCCGCTCAAGCGTGTGGACGACACCGACGGCGAGCGACGCGACGGTGCGCGAGATGGTGGTGAGCCCGATGGTCTGCTGCGGCGCGGAGGAGTTCATGATCACCCCGGGGAGAGATGGTCGTGGTGGTGGGGCAGGCGCGCCATCGAGTCTGCCCGAGGACGAGGCTGCCCGGTTCACGTTTCGTGGTGATGACCGCACCATCAAACTCTGCGGCAGGGGCCCTGAGCAGGCAAAGGGTCCTTCGGCCTTGAGCTTGCTCACAGTGTCGACGCCGGCGGCCGCGGGCCGGTCCGGACGCTGAGATGATTATCTATATGAGTGACTGTCGATGGTGTTGTGACGCAGAGTCACGGCGCGTTCGCGCAAGTCGGCCATTATGCCGCAGTCCATTTCGTGAGGAGCGCCATACCCCCGGCGGTCGGCCCCAGGTAGGGCCCCCTAACATCGGCCCATGACACCCGGAGAGGGGAGTCCGTTGGTGACTGCTGAGCATCCGCACGCGGAGGGGGACGAGGCCGGTCCGGCGGCGCCCGTCAGCGTGCTCGACGAGATCCTGGCCGGCGTCCGCGAGGACGTGGCCCGGCGGCAGGAGCAGGTTCCGCTGGAGCGGATCCGTGAGCTGGCCGCCGCTGCTCCGCCGCCGCTGGACGCGTACGCGGCCCTGCGCCGGCCCGGCGTCGCCGTCATCGCCGAGGTCAAGCGTTCGTCGCCGTCCAAGGGCAAGCTGGCCGAGATCGCCGATCCGGCGGACCTGGCCGGTGACTACGCCGCCGGCGGCGCCCGTGCGATCAGCGTGCTCACCGAGGGGCGCTGGTTCGGCGGTTCGCTGGACGACCTCGCCGCCGTGCGGGCCGCGGTGAACATCCCGGTGCTGCGCAAGGACTTCGTGGTCTCCAGCTACCAGGTGCACGAGGCCCGGGCGCACGGGGCCGACCTGGTGCTGCTCATCGTCGCCGCGCTGGAGCAGAACGCGCTGGTCGGCCTGCTGGAGCGGATCGAGTCGCTGGGCATGACCGCGCTGGTCGAGGTGCACGACGAGGAGGAGGCCGACCGGGCCCTGGAAGCCGGCGCGCAGGTGATCGGGGTCAACGCCCGTGATCTGCGTACCCTTCAGGTCGACCGGTCCGTCTTCGAGCGGATCGCGCCCGGCCTGCCGAGCCGCGTCGTCAAGATCGCCGAGTCCGGTGTACGCGGACCGCACGACCTCATCCGGTACGCCTCGGCCGGTGCCGACGCGGTGCTCGTCGGCGAGGGTCTGGTCACCCAGAAGAGCCCCCGGGAGGCGGTCGCCGAGCTGGTCAACGCCGGGAACCACCCGGCCACGCCCCGCCCGGTGCGCTGACCGGCGCCGGCCCGCAGCGAGAGGTTCAGCCGTGAGCCAAGAGCAGTTCCCCGATGCCGCCGGTCACTTCGGTCGCTTCGGTGGCCGGTTCGTGCCGGAGGCGCTGGTCGCCGCCCTCGACGAGCTGGCCGCCGCGCACCGTGCGGCCATGGCCGACGGGTCGTTCCGGGCCGAGTTCGCCGCCCTGCTGCGCGACTACGCCGGCACCCCGTCGCTGCTCTACGAGGCCCGCCGGTTCTCCGAGCGGGCCGGCGCGCGGGTGCTGCTCAAGCGGGAGGACCTCAACCACACCGGCGCGCACAAGGTGCGCAACGTGCTCGGCCAGGCGCTGCTGACCCGGCGGATGGGCAAGCGGCGGGTGATCGCCGAGACCGGCGCCGGCCAGCACGGCGTCGCCACCGCCACCGCCGCCGCCCTGTTCGACCTGGACTGCGTGGTCTACATGGGCCAGGTCGACACCGAGCGGCAGGCGCTGAACGTGGCCCGGATGCGGATGCTCGGCGCCGAGGTGGTGCCGGTGACGAACGGCTCGCGCACCCTCAAGGACGCGATGAACGAGGCGATGCGGGACTGGGTCGCCAACGTCGACGAGACGCACTACCTGATCGGCACCGCCGCCGGCCCGCACCCGTTCCCGGCGCTGGTCCGCGACTTCGTCCGGGGCATCGGCGACGAGGCCCGGGCGCAGTGCCTGGAACTCACCGGCGGGCTGCCCGACGCGGTCACCGCCTGCGTCGGCGGCGGCTCCAACGCGCTGGGCATCTTCCACGCCTTCGTCGACGACCCGCAGGTGCGGCTCTACGGCTTCGAGGCCGGCGGCGACGGGGTCGCCACCGGGCGACATGCGGCCAGCATCACCGGCGGCTCCACCGGCGTGCTGCACGGCACCCGCACCTACGTGCTCCAGGACGCCGACGGCCAGACCGTCGAGTCGCACTCGATCTCGGCCGGCCTGGACTACCCGGGCGTCGGGCCGGAGCACGCCTGGCTGCACGACACCGGCCGGGCCAGCTACCAGCCGGTCACCGACGACGAGGCGATGGCGGCGTTCGAGCTGCTCTGCCGCACCGAGGGGATCATCCCGGCGATCGAGAGCGCGCACGCGCTGGCCGGCACCCTGGCCGTGGCCGGAAAGCTCGCCGCCGACCTGGGCCGGCAGCCCACCATCGTGGTCAACCTCTCCGGCCGGGGCGACAAGGACGTGCACACCGCCGGCGGGTACTTCGGCATCCTCGAAAAGGAGTAGGGCATGAGCGAGCGTCGGCGAGCGAATCATCAGCTCGGTGCCGTGGTGCCTCATGACGGCGCGGAGCGTAGCGGAGCGCCGGCGTGAGCCGGATCGGGGTGGCGTTCGACAAGGCCCGGGCGGACGGCCGGGCGGTGCTGGTCGGCTGCATGCCGGCGGGCTTTCCCACCGTCGAGGGCAGCATCGCCGCGATGAAGGCGATGGTCGCCGCCGGGGTCGACGTGATCGAGGTGGAGATCCCGTACTCCGACCCGGTGATGGACGGCCCGGTCATCCAGCGGGCCAGCGACATCGCGCTGGCCGGCGGCGTACGCACCCGGGACACGCTGCGGATCATCGAGGAGGTCGCGGCCACCGGTGCGCCGGTGGTGACGATGACCTACTGGAACCCGATCGAGCGGTACGGCGTCGACGCGTTCGCCCGGGACCTCGCCGCGGCCGGCGGCACCGGGCTGATCACCCCCGACCTGATCCCGGACGAGGCCGACGAGTGGCTCGCCGCCTCCGACGCGTACGGGCTGGACCGCACCTTCCTGGTCGCCCCGTCGTCCACCGACGCCCGGCTGGCGATGACCGTCGAGCACTGCCGGGGCTTCGTCTACGCCACCGCGATCATGGGCGTGACCGGTGCCCGCACCCAGACCTCACAGGCGGCGCCGGTGCTGGTGTCCCGGGTCCGGCAGGTCACCGACCTGCCGGTCGGCGTCGGGCTGGGGGTGGGCACCGGGGCGCAGGCCGCCGCGGTGGCCGGGTACGCCGACGGGGTGATCGTCGGCAGCGCGCTGATCCGCTGCCTGCTCGACGCCCCCGACCAGGCCACCGGCCTGGCCGCGCTGGGCACGCTCAGCGCCGAACTGGCCGAAGGCGTACGTCACGCCGGACCGGGGTGACGGAACCGGGGTCGGCAGCGGTAGCCTTTGCACCCGTGAGTCTCGCCTCGCCGCCCCTGGCCGCCCTGCCCTCCCCGAGCACCGCCGTCTGGCATCTCGGCCCGATCCCCCTGCGGGCGTACGCGCTGTGCATCATCGCCGGCATCGTGGTGGCCTGCTGGGTCACCGAGCGGCGGCTGCGTCAGCGTGGTGTCGCCCAGGGCGCGGTGCTCGACATCGCCCTCTGGGCGGTGCCGACCGGCATCATCGGCGCCCGGATCTACCACGTGATCACCTCACCGGAGAAGTACTTCGGCACCGGCGGGGAGCCCCTCAAGGTCTTCTTCATCCATGAGGGCGGGCTCGGCATCTGGGGCGCCGTCGCCGGTGGCGCGGTCGGCGCCTGGATCGCCGCCCGGCAGCTCGGCATCCCGTTCGCGGTGGTCGCCGACGCGCTGGCGCCGGGCCTGCCACTGGCCCAGGCGATCGGCCGGTTCGGCAACTGGTTCAACAACGAGCTCGTCGGCGGCCGGACGACCCTGCCCTGGGGGCTGGAGGTCCACCTGATGGAGGGTGGACAGGCGGTGCGCGACGAGGCCGGCCAACCGATCCTGCAGCAGGGGCTCTACCATCCGACCTTCGCCTACGAGGCGCTGTGGAACGTCGGGGTCGCGGCGCTGGTGTTCTTCCTCGACCGCCGGTTCAAGCTCGGCCGGGGCCGGGCGTTCGCGCTCTACGTGATGGGCTACACCGCCGGCCGGTTCTGGATCGAGATGATGCGCACCGACGAGGCCAACACCATCCTCGGCGTACGACTCAACGTCTGGACCGCGGCGCTGGTCTTCCTCGGCGCGTTGATCTACTTCCTGCGCGTCCGCGGGCCGCGCGAGTACCTGATCCCGATCGGCCTGCCGGCCGCGACCGTGCCGCCGGTGGCCTCCGACGTCTCCCAGGTCGACCTGTCGACGAAGCGGGCCGCGGCCGAGCCGGCCGTGCCCGAGGGATACCGGGTGGTCAGCGAGGAGCAGTTCGAGCACTGGCGGGCGACCGGCGAGACGCCGCCCGAGCCGACGGGCGAGGCCGACCCGGCCGGGGAGCAGCCGGGCGGCGAGCCCTCGGCGGGTGATGTGGCGGGGGCCGTGTCGGCCCGGCCCGCCGACGGTGCGGCCGCGGAGTCCGCCTCGGCCCGGCCCGCCGACCGCGACAGCTGAGGCGAGGGCGGCGCCATGCGGACCGCGGTGGTGGTCGGCGGCGGCCTCGGCGGCCTGGCGGTCGCCGGTGCGCTCGCCCGATCCGGCTGGCAGGTCACCCTCCTGGAGCGGGCCGACCGGATCCGCCCCGAGCCGGCGGCCGTCGTGCTCTGGCCCAACGGGGTACGCGCCCTGCGCGCCCTGGACCTCGGCGCCGGGCTGGACGCGATCGCCACCCCGCTGCCCGATCGCGGGGTACGCCGCCCCGACGGGCACTGGCTGGTGCAGCCGCGGCAGACCCCGGTCGAGCGGCTGCCGGTCGTGGTGCACCGGGAGGACCTGCACGACGCGCTGATCGCGGGTCTCGGCGACCGGGTCGAGCTGCGCACCGGGGTGACCGTGCGGACGGTACGCGCCGCCGCGGGCCTGCGTCCCGCGGTCGGTGACGGCCGGCACACGTACGAGGCGGACCTGGTGGTCGCGGCCGACGGCGCGGAGAGCGTGGTCCGCCGGCAGCTCGCCCCGGAGGCGGGCGTGGTCAGCTCCGGGTGCGCCGCCTGGCGAGCGGTGATCCCCTGGTACCGGGCGCCGAGCCTGCCCGTCGGCGAGCCCGTCGGCGGCGAGATCCTCGGTGCCGGTTACCGCTTCGTGGCCGCCTCGCTCGGCGAGCGCGGCTCCTCCGGCGCCTCCAGCCGGGGCGGCATCTACTGGATGGCCACCGCGGCCGGCGCGCCCCGGCCCGAGCCACCCGAGACGCAGTTGGCGCTGTTGCGCCGCTGGTACGCCGGCTGGCCCGCGCCGGTCGACGAGTTGCTGGCCGCCACCGACCCGACCGACCTGGTGCAGCAGGAGATCCGTGAGCTGCGCCCGCTGCCGCGGGCGTTCGGCTTCCCGGTCGGGCCGGGCGGGGTGGTGCTGCTCGGTGACGCCGCCCACGCCATGCCGCCACACCTCGGCCAGGGGGCCTGCCTGGCCTTCGAGGACGCCGCGACGCTCGCCGCGCTGCTGCGCGAGTCGCGGCTGCCCGACGCGGTGGTCGCGTACGACCGGTCCCGCCGCCCCCGCGCCGCGGCCGTGGTCCGGCAGACCCGCCGGATGTCCGCCGTGCTCCAGACCCGGGGCCGGCTGGCGTTGCGCGCCCGTGACGCCGCCCTCGGCACCATCACCCCTCGCCTGCTGAGCAGCGCCGCCACCATCGCCGCCCAATGGCACCCCCCAACCTGACCCACCCCCACCCCACCCACCCCCACCCCACCCACCCCACACCCCCTCCCTCCTCCCACCCGGCGTCGATCATGGAGTTGTGGTGGTCCACCAAAGGGGCCAATCGGGACAAAATGCCCACCACAACTGCATGATCGCGGGGGGAGAGGGGTGGTGGGGGCGGTTAGGGGGTGAGGGGGGTGGGGTGGGCTATGCAGGAGGTGCCGACGCGGCGGAAGCCGACGCGGAGGTAGATTCTTGCGATCTCTTCGCTGCCGGCGGCCAGGAAGACCAGGTCGGTGCCGGCGGCGAGCAGGGCTCGGGCCAGGGCGGCGGTGACTGCGGCGGCCAGGCCCCGGCGGCGGGCGGTGGGCAGGGTGGCCACTCCGGCGATCTCGGCCACGTCGCCGACCCGCATGGCCATTCCGCTGGCCACGGCCCCCTCGTCGGGCGTCTCGGCCAGCGCCGAGAGCCGGCTGCCGTCGGCGATGCGGGCCCGTTCCTCGTCCAGCGCCGCCACGTCCAGACCGATCATGGCGGCGTCGCGGTCGGCCGGGCCGTCCGCACCCCGGCCGGTGCAGGGCGCGCCGAAGCCGACCGCCGCGACAGCCCGCCGGGCGGCCACGTCCGCGGCCAGGGTCGGGGCGGACGCGTCCAGTAACCGCACCGGTACGTCGGTGAAACTCGCCGGGTCGACGGCCGCGGCCGGGTCGAGCACCATCAGCGGGGCCTCCAGCACGGCCAGCCCCGCCGAGCGGGCCACCGCGAGCAGCTCCGGATTGATCTCGTGCACCCACTCCAGGGCCTCGGGCAGGCCGAGTTCGCGTTGCCGGGCGCGTACCGCGGCCACGTCGGCCAGCGACGGGGACCGCTCGGCGTCGAGGCGGGGCCGCGCGTAGAACGGCCATCCGGGACCTTCTCGGACGAACAGGACGCAGCCGCCGTGATCCTCCGCGCGGGCCGCATCCCGGGGCACCGCGTCGTAGAACCGTTCCAACCGATCGAGCAGGTCGGCGTGGTGTGTATCCACCGCGCGAGACTACATGTCCCAGAGTCTGGACGGTGTGATCAATCTGCACTGGCCTTGCCTACCGCGCCCTAACGTAGACTCAATAAACCGCAAGGGCCGACGTCGTCCCGACCATGATCCACCCTGAGTGACGACAGGAGGCCCGGTGGCCTTTGCGTACCCACACCACCCCCGGCCGGCGCCCCGATCCGGCCAGGTGACGCCCCCGGCCGGCCTCTACGACGCCTCCCGCGAGCATGACGCCTGCGGTGTGGCCTTCGTGGCGGACCTGTACGGACGGCGCTCCCACACGGTGGTCGCCAACGGCCTCGGCGCGCTGTGCCGGCTGGACCACCGGGGGGCCCGGGGTGCGGAACCGAACACCGGTGACGGCGCGGGCATCATGATCCAGGTGCCGGACGCGTTCCTGCGCGCGGTGGTGGACTTCCCGCTCCCCCCGGCCGGCGAGTACGCCACCGGCCTGGTCTTCCTCCCCGCCGACGACGCCGCCGAGGCCCGCTCCCGGCAGGTGGTCGAGAAGTACGCCCTGGTCGAGGGGGCCGAGCTGCTCGGCTGGCGGGACGTCCCGGTGGACCCGTCGGACCTCGGCGAGACGGCCCTGGCGGCGATGCCCCGGGTGCGGCAGCTCTTCCTCGCCGCCAAGCGGCTCACCGACAGCCCCGCCGGCCCGGCCGGCTCCGCGCTGCGCGGCATCGAGCTGGAGCGGGTCGCCTTCTGCGTACGCAAGCAGGCCGAGCGGGAGTCCGCCGAGCGCGGCGTGCCGGCGTACTTCCCGTCGCTGTCCGGGCGGACCCTGGTCTACAAGGGGATGCTCACCCCCGACCAGCTGCCCGCGTTCTACCCGGACCTCACCGACGAGCGGGTGGAGAGCGCCATCGCCCTGGTGCACTCCCGGTTCTCCACCAACACCTTCCCGTCCTGGCCGCTGGCCCACCCGTACCGCTTCATCGCGCACAACGGTGAGATCAACACCATCCGCGGCAACCGGAACTGGATGCAGGCCCGCGAGGCCCTCCTCCGTACCCCGGATCTGCCCGGCAACATCCGCCGGGTCTTCCCGGTCTGCACCCCGGCCGCCTCCGACTCGGCCAACTTCGACGAGGTCCTCGAACTGCTGCACCTGGCCGGGCGCAGCCTGCCGCACGCGGTGCTGATGATGATCCCCGAGGCGTGGGAGAACGACCCGGACATGCGCGCCGACAAGCGCGCGTTCTACCGGTTCCACGCCAGCCTGATGGAGCCCTGGGACGGCCCCGCCTCGGTCGCCTTCACCGACGGCGAGATCGTCGGCGCGGTGCTGGACCGCAACGGCCTGCGCCCGGGGCGCTGGTGGCAGACCGCCGACGGCCTCGTGGTGCTGGGCAGCGAGGCGGGCGTGCTCGACCTCGACCCGGCCACCGTGGTCGCCAAGGGCCGGCTCCAACCCGGCAAGATGTTCCTGGTCGACACCGCCGCCGGCCGGATCGTGCACGACGACGAGATCAAGACCGAGCTGGCCGCCGCCGAGCCGTACGCCGACTGGCTGCACGCCGGGCTGATCGAGCTGGACGACCTACCGGCCCGCGAGCACATCGTCTACACCCACGACTCGGTCCGCCGCCGCCAGCAGACCTTCGGCTACACCGAGGAGGAGCTGAAGATCCTGCTCGCCCCGATGGCCCGTACCGGCGCGGAGCCGATCGGCTCGATGGGCACCGACACCCCGATCGCCCCGCTCTCCACCCGGCCGCGGCTGCTCTACGACTACTTCCACCAGCTCTTCGCCCAGGTCACCAACCCGCCGCTGGACGCCATCCGGGAGGAGTTGGTGACCAGCCTGGCCTCGACCATCGGCCCGGAGGGCAACCTGCTCGACCCCGGCCCGGCGAGCTGCCGGCAGATCGTGCTGCCCTACCCGGTGATCGACAACGAGGAGCTTGCCAAGATCCTCTCCATCGACGAGGACGGTGACCTGCCCGGCTTCAAGGCGGTGCGGGTCTCCGGGCTCTACCGGGTCCGCGACGGTGGCGCCGGGATCAAGGCCCGGCTGACCGAGATCTGCCGACACGTCTCCGAGGCGATCGAGGACGGCGTACGGATCCTGGTGCTCTCCGACCGCGACTCCAACGCCGACCTCGCCCCGATCCCGTCGCTGCTGCTCACCGCGGCGGTGCACCAGCACCTGGTCCGTGAGCAGACCCGCACCCAGGTCGCGCTGATCGTGGAGTCCGGCGACTGTCGCGAGGTACACCACGCCGCGGTGCTGATCGGGTACGGCGCGGCGGCGGTCAACCCCTACCTGGCCTTCGAGTCGGTGGAGGACATGATCTCCAACGACCGTGATTCGGCCTCCACGCCGCCAGGCGGCGCTCCGGACCGGATGACAGCCGCGGGCCCGCTGGCCGGCGTCGAGCCGCAGGTCGCGATCCGCAACTACGTCAAGGCGCTCGGCAAGGGCGTCCTGAAGATCATGTCCAAGATGGGCATCTCGACCGTGTCGTCGTACTGCGGCGCGCAGGTCTTCGAGGCGGTCGGGCTGCACACCCGCCTGGTCGAACGGTACTTCCGCGGCACGCCGAGCACGATCAGCGGTGTCGGGCTGGACGGCATCCACGCCGAGGTCGCCGCCCGGCACGCGCTGGCCTGGCCGGCGCCCGGCGCGGACGCCTCCACCCGGCTGCCGGTCGGTGGCGAGTACCAGTGGCGTCGCGAGGGTGAGCTGCACCTGTTCAACCCGGAGACGGTCTTCCTGCTCCAGCACGCCACCCGCAGCAAGCAGTACGACGTGTTCCGCAACTACACCGCCAAGGTCGACGAGCTGGCCGCGCGGGCCGGTTCGCTGCGCGGGCTGTTCCGGCTGCGCACCGGCGAGCTGCCGGCGGTGCCGATCGAGGAGGTCGAGCCGGCCAGCGAGATCGTCAAGCGGTTCGCCACCGGCGCCATGTCGTACGGGTCGATCTCGGCCGAGTCGCACGAGACCCTGGCCATCGCGATGAACCGGCTCGGCGGCAAGTCCAACACCGGCGAGGGCGGCGAGGACGTCGACCGCCTGCACGACCCGGCCCGCCGCTCCGCGGTCAAGCAGATCGCCAGCGGCCGGTTCGGCGTGACCAGCGAATACCTGGTCAACGCCGACGACCTCCAGATCAAGATGGCCCAGGGGGCCAAGCCCGGCGAGGGCGGCCAGCTGCCCGGCAACAAGGTCTGGCCGTGGATCGCCCGGACCCGGCACGCCACCCCCGGCGTCGGCCTGATCTCACCGCCGCCGCACCACGACATCTACTCCATCGAGGACCTCGCCCAGCTGGTGCACGACCTCAAGTGCGTCAACCCGGCCGCCCGGGTGCACGTCAAGCTGGTCAGCGAGGTCGGCGTCGGCACGGTCGCCGCCGGGGTGGCCAAGCTCAAGGCCGACGTCATCCTGATCTCCGGCCACGACGGCGGCACCGGCGCGTCCCCCCTGAACTCGCTCAAGCACGCCGGTACCCCGTGGGAGCTGGGCCTGGCCGAGGCGCAGCAGACGCTGCTGCTCAACAAGCTGCGCGACCGGGTCACCGTGCAGGTCGACGGCCAGCTCAAGACCGGCCGGGACGTGATCGTCGCCGCACTGCTCGGCGCCGAGGAGTTCGGCTTCGCCACCGCCCCGCTGATCGTCTCCGGCTGCGTGATGATGCGCGTCTGCCACCTGGACACCTGCCCGGTGGGCATCGCCACCCAGAACCCGGTGCTGCGCGAGCGCTTCACCGGCAAGCCGGAGTTCGTGGAGAACTTCTTCCTCTTCCTCGCCGAGGAGATCCGCGGCTACCTCGCCGAGCTGGGCCTGCGCAGCATCGACGAGGCGATCGGCCGCACCGAGCTGCTCGACGTCGCCCCGGCGATCCAGCACTGGAAGGCCGGCGGGCTCGACCTCGGCCGGGTGTTGCACCTGCCGGAGCTGCCCGAGGGGGCGGCCCGTCGGGGCGTACGGGCTCAGGACCACGGGCTGGAGCTGGCCCTGGACAACGAGCTGATCGCCCTGGCCGAGCCGGCCCTGCGGGCGGTGGACGCCGAGCCGGGCGGCCCGGTCCCGCAGGTGCGGGCGGAGGTGGCGATCCGCAACGAGCACCGCAGCGTGGGCGCGATGCTCGGCGGCGAGGTGACCCGCCGGCACGGCAGCGGCGGGCTGCCCGCCGACACCATCGAGTTCACCCTGCGCGGCACCGCCGGGCAGTCGTTCGGCGCCTTCCTGCCCCGCGGGGTCACCCTGCGCCTGCACGGCGACGCCAACGACTACGTCGGCAAGGGCCTCTCCGGCGGCCGGCTCGTCGTCCGGCCCGACGCGGCGGCGCCCTTCGTGGCCACCGACGCCGCGCCCGGCCAGCGCGCCGAGGAGCAGATCATCGCCGGCAACACCATCCTGTACGGGGCCACCGAGGGCGAGGTTTTCCTCCGTGGCCGGGTGGGGGAGCGGTTCGCGGTGCGCAACTCCGGCGCGGTGGCCGTCGTCGAGGGGGTCGGCGACCATGCCTGCGAGTACATGACCGGCGGCACGGTGGTGGTGCTCGGCGGGTGCGGGCGCAACTTCGCCGCGGGCATGTCCGGCGGCGCCGCCTTCGTCTGGAACCTCGACCGCCGGCGGGTCAACACCGAGCTGGTCGACCTCTCCGCCCCCGGCGAGCAGGAGCGGATCCGGCTGCACGAGCTGGTGCAGCGGCACTTCGCCGAGACCGACTCGGCGGTCGCCGAGGAGCTGCTCAAGCGCTGGCCGGAGGCGGTGGAGGAGTTCACCGCCGTGGTACCCCGGGACTACCGCCGGGTGATGGAGATCATGCGGGCCGCCGAAGCCGCCGGCCAGGACGTCGACGACGCGGTGATGAGCGCTCTCGCGCCGATCGCGCAGCCGCCGCAGCCGGCGGCCTCGGATGCGTCGACGCCGGTTCCGCCCGCCCCGCGGGCGGTCGCCCAGGAGGTGGCTCGTGCCTGACCCGAACGGTTTCCTGCGTTATCCCCGCCAACTGCCGGCCCGCCGGCCCGTGCCGGTGCGCATCAGCGACTGGCGGGAGGTCTACCCGCCGGCGGGTGAGGTGCTGATCCGCGAGCAGGCCACCCGGTGCATGGACTGCGGCATCCCGTTCTGCCACAGCGACACCGCCGGGTGTCCGCTGGGCAACCGCATCCCGGACTGGAACGACCTGGTGCGGACCGGCAACTGGGACGCGGCCGCGGCGGCGCTGCACGCCACCAACAACTTCCCCGAGTTCACCGGCCGGCTCTGTCCGGCGCCCTGCGAGGCCGCCTGCGTGCTCGGCATCGCCGGTGGCGAGCCGGTGACCATCAAGCAGGTCGAGGTGGAGATCGCCGACGCGGCGGTGGCGCGCGGACTGGCGCCGCGCCCGGTGCCGGCGCGGTCCGGCCGGTCGGTCGCCGTGGTCGGCTCCGGCCCGGCCGGGCTCGCCGCCGCCCAGCAGTTGGCCCGCACCGGTCACGCCGTCACCGTCTACGAGCGCGACGACGCGATCGGCGGTCTGCTGCGGTACGGCATCCCCGACTTCAAGCTGGAGAAGCGGCACATCGACACCCGGCTGGCCCAACTCGCCGCCGAGGGCGTGGTGTTCCGCAGCGGGGTGGAGGTCGGCGTCGACGTCACCGCCGAGCAGCTGCGCGCCGACCACGACGCGGTGCTGCTCGCCTGCGGGGCGTTGCAGGGCCGGGAGACCGACACCCCGGGCCGGCAGTTGCGCGGCGTGCACCAGGCGATGGAACACCTGGTCGCGGCCAACCGGGTGGTCGCCACGGCCGGCGACGGGCGGCCCGCGGTGGCCACCCGGCCGGACGGCACGCCGATCGACGCCGCCGGCAAGCACGTGGTCATCATCGGCGGCGGCGACACCGCGGCGGACTGTCTCGGGGTGGCGCACCGGCAGGGCGCGGCCGGCGTACACCAGCTGGACCTGTACCCGCGACCGCCGCAGGCCCGCGACGAGGAGCGCGACCCGTGGCCGACCTGGCCGTGGATCCTGCGCGAGTACGCGGCGCACGAGGAGGGCGGCGACCGCGTCTTCGCGGTCGCCGTGCAGGAGTTCGTCGACGACGGCACCGGCGCGGTACGGGCGGTGCGGATCGCCGAGGTGACCGTCGAGAAGCGGGACGGCCGGCGCATCGTCACCCCGGTGCCGGGCACCGAGCGGGAGCTTCCCGCAGACCTGGTGCTGCTGGCCATCGGCTTCGAGGGCACCGAGGAGCAGCCGCTGCTGGCGCAGCTCGGGGTGACCCGCAACGCCCGGGGCGCGGTCGACTCCCGGGCCGACTGGCAGACCGGGGCCGACGGCGTCTTCGTCGCCGGTGACATGCACCGCGGCGCCTCGCTGATCGTCTGGGCGATCGCCGAGGGCCGGGCCGCCGCCGCCGCGATCCACACCTACCTCGGCGCACCCGGCGCCCTCCCCGCCCCGGTAACCCCCACCACCCACCCCCTAACCGTGTAAGGAAGGGCCCCCTGTTAACGCCTGGTGTATAGCAGGGGGCCCCTCTTAAC
Organism: Micromonospora sp. CA-263727; assembly: GCF_050942455.1. Taxonomy (NCBI): domain Bacteria; kingdom Bacillati; phylum Actinomycetota; class Actinomycetes; order Micromonosporales; family Micromonosporaceae; genus Micromonospora; species Micromonospora sp. CA-263727. The sequence goes on along the minus strand of NZ_CP192031.1, from coordinate 5,227,803 downwards.
ATTCGCGAGCCGGCGACCGCAGCGCTGGTCCGGCGGCTGGCGGAGCGGGGCTGCCGGCAACTCGGTGATCGACGAGGTCACGGCGGTGAGACGCCTCACGGATTGCAGCGCATCAGGCTGATTGCCGCCAGACTTGGCGGCTGCCGAACCGCTGCGCGGTTCGGCTTCGTCATGCCGCTGTCTGGGAGGTACACCGTGGCGTTCGGTGCCACGTTCGCCGCGCTGCGCCACCGCAACTACCGGATCTGGGCTGCGGCCGGCCTCGTGTCCGTGGTCGGGACCTGGATGCAGGTGCTCGGGGTCAACTGGTACGTGCTCGCCGAGACCGGTTCGGCGACCTCCATGGGCCTCGCCGTCCTGCTCCAGGCCATCCCCATGCTTCTGCTCGGCGTCTGGGGCGGGGCGCTGGCCGACCGGCTGCCCGCCCGGCCGGTGCTGATCGGCGCGCAGGTGGCGCACGCGGCGCTGGCCGCCGGGTTGGCGGTGGTCGCCTTCACCGGCGCCGGCGGCCTTCCGGCGATCTACGCGATCTCCCTTGCCACCGGGGCGGTCTCCGCTATCGAGGGCCCGATCATGGGACGCTGGTGCTCGACCCTGGTGGACCGGGAGAGCCTCGGCAACGCCCTGGCGCTCGGCTCGCTCACCCACTCCGCGGGGCGCATCCTCGGCATGAGCGCCGGCGCCGTCGTGGTCGCCCTCCTCGGCCCCGGGATGCTGTTCGCCATCAACGCCGCGAGTTTCCTCGCCGTGGTGGCGGCCCTGTTCGCCGTACGCGAGCGGGAGCTGCACACCAGCGGGCCAGCCGCCGGGGCGGAGGTCGCCGACACCGGCATCCGGGCCGGCTTCCGGTACCTGCTGCGCCAGCCGGTGGTGCTCGTCGCGCTGGCCCTCGCCTTCGTGCTGGGCAGCCTCGGGCGCAACTACCAGGTGACCATGGCGGCGATGAGTGACGGGCCGCTGGCGGCCGGGGCGTCCGGCTACGGCGTGCTGTCCAGTGTCTTCGCGGTCGGCACCGTGGTCGGCGCGTTCCTCGCGGCCCGGCGGCGGGAGCTGGGCTACGGCGTGCTCGTCGCGGCCGGCCTGCTGGCCAGCGTCCTGCAGATCGTGGCCGGCCTGGCCCCGGGCACGGTGAGCTTCGCCGCGGTGATCCTGCCGATCGCCGCCGCGGCCGTGGTCATCGACACCACCGTGGGCGCCCGCGCACAGCTCGACACCGACTACGCCATGCGCGGCCGGGTGCTCGCCGCGGTGGGGATCACCGGCTCGGTCGCCGCCGCGGTCGGCGCGCCGCTGCTCGGCTGGCTCTCCGAGCATGCCGGCCCCCGGCAGACCCTGGTACTGGCGGGCGTGATCACCGCGGTGGCCACCGCGGCGGCGGCGCTGGTCCTGGAGCGGCTGCGCGGGCGTCGACTGAACGGGCGGGTCACCCGGGTGCTGTCTGTTCCGGCGCTACGCCGCCCGGCGCGCCGGGCGGCGTCCACCGCGACGCGCGTCGTCTGGCCGGCCTCGGCCGTCGCCCGGATCGTCGGGCCGGTGTCGGCCGTCGCCCGGATCGTCCGGCCGGCGCGGGGCGCTGCCGCGGCCAAGCCGGTCGCTTCGGTCAAGACGGTCGCTTCGGTCAAGACGGTCGTCTCGGCCAAGCCGGTCGCCGCATCCAAGATGGTCGCTTCGCCGGCCGTCGCCCGCGCCCGTCCGGGCGGCGCCCCCGTCCGTCCGGCCCGCCGCAGCCGGACGCCGTAGCCGGATGCCGTAGGGCGTGCCGCCTGGACCTCGTCGGCGTCGGGACGGGGTCCAGGCGGCGAACCAGCCAACGCCGCTGGGCGTCGCCTGGGTCCGTCGCGGCGCCCTAGCCTCCCGCCGGAGCGGACTCCGAACGGTGCCGGCTCGGCTGTTGCCGGCCCGGCGTGTCGTGCAGCTGAGCCGCCAACGATCGACACGACCCGTGCTGCCCGGGCGGTGCGGCGGGATCGCGTCCGGTGCGACACGTCCGGTTCGGGGTGTGCCGGTGTCGGCGTGGTCCGTTAGGGTTTCAGCGGACCGGACGGCCGTCGGCGGAGGGGCAGAGGTTGGGCACGCTCGCGTCGGCGTACGGGCAGGCGGTCGCCGCTCACCGGGCGGCCCGGGCGCACCTGGAAGCCGCCCGCGACGCGTTGCGCACATCCGCGCCGCCCGCCCCGGCGGCCGACGCCGACCTGCTCGCCCGGCTGGCCCGGGTCGGCTCCGCGCTGGCCACCCCGACCCCGGGCACCCGGCTGGCCCACCAACCGGTGCCGGTACGCGTCGGCGAAGCAGTCGTCTCCAACGGCGGATTCCCCGTGCTGTTGCCGCTCGGCGCGGGGCACCACCTGGCGGTCGACGCCGACGCCCGCGTCCCGGCGGTGGCCGGGCTGCTGCGGGCGCTGGTGTTGCGACTGCTGGCCACCGCCGAGCCCGGTGGCGTCCGGGTCGCCGGGCTGGATACCGGCGCCCTCGGCGCGACGTTCGGCCCGCTGCGACCGCTGGTCGACGCCGGCGTCATCGACCCGCCGGCCACCAGCGAACCGGAGGTCGCCGCGCTGCTCGACGCCGCCGAGCAGCACGCCCGCGACGCCCGGCAGGCCGACCGGCCGGACCAGGAGCTGCTGGTGGTGGTGGCCGCGTCGGTCCCGCCGCCGCGCGAGGCGGCCCGGCTCGCCGCGCTCACCCACGCCGGGCCGCCCGCCGCGGTCTGCGTCCTGCTCGGCGGGTGGCCGCCGGCCACGCCGGAGGAGCCGGCGCTGCGGCTGGGCGCCACCACCATGCTGCGGCTGACCGATGCCGCCAACCCGGGGGCCGCACCCGAACACCGCCGGTACGCCCGGGTCGGCGACCCGCCCGGCACCCCGTTCAGCGCCGACGGCAGCGGTCTGGCCGTCCCGGTGCTCCTCGACGGTGACCCGCCGCCCGCCTCGGTCGCCGCGCTCGCCACGCATCTGGGCGAGACCGCCCGCCGTGGCGCCGTGATCGGCTTCGCCGACCTGTTGCCCGGCCAGCGGTGGGTCGACTCGGCCCGGGCCGGCCTGCGCACGGTGGTGGGCCGGGCCGGGCGCGACCGGTTCGAGATGGCCTTCGACGACGCCACCCCGCACTGGCTGGTCGGTGGGCGCACCGGCGCCGGCAAGACGGTCTTCCTGCTCGACGTCCTCTATGGGCTGGCTGCCCGCTACTCGCCGGCCGAGTTGCAGCTCTACCTGCTCGACTTCAAGGAGGGGGTGAGCTTCACGGAGTTCGTCCCCACCGGCCGCGACCCGTCCTGGCTGCCGCACGCCCGCACCGTCGGCATCGAGAGCGACCGCGAGTACGGCGTCGCCGTGCTGCGCGAGCTGCGCCGCGAACTGCACCGGAGGGCCACCGCACTCAAGCGGCACGGCGTCACCAAGCTCGCCGACCTGCCCGCCGACACGCCGGTGCCCCGGATCGTCGCCGTGATCGACGAGTTCCAGGTGCTGATGGCCGGCAACGACCAGCTCGCCCGCGAATCGGTGGACCTGCTGGAGGAGCTGGCCCGCAAGGGCCGCTCGTACGGCGTGCACCTGGTGCTGGCCAGCCAGAGCACGACGGGCATCGAGGCGCTCTACGGCCGTGCCGAGGCGGTCTTCGGGCAGTTCGCGCTGCGGGTGGCGCTGCCCGGCGGCGGGGGAGTGCTCGACCAGCTCAACGACGCGGCGGCGACGCTGCCGGTCGGCTCGGCCGTGGTGAACACCGCCGCGGGCGCGCCCGGGGCGAACACCGTGGTCCGCTTCCCCGACGCGCACGCTGCCACCGGCGAGCTGACCCGGCTGCGGCACGAGCTGTGGCAGGCCCGGCCGGCGGGCGCCCGCCCGCCGTCGGTCTTCCGCGGGTACGACACCGCCCGCGTCGAGGACGACGCCACCTTCACCGGGCTGCGCCCCGGCGGCCGCCGCCCACTCGCGCTGGTCGGCCGGACGGTCGACGTGGACGGCACCACCGCGCTGTTCATCATGGACACCGCTCCCGGCCGGCACCTGGCCGTGGTGGGCACCTCGGCGGCCGGCGCCGAGGTGCTGCGCGCCGCGACCCTGAGCCTGGCCCGGCAGCACGCCCCGGCGAGGCGGCGTTCCTGCTCGCCCCGCTGGTCGCCGCCGCCGACCCGGCCGCCGACGACACCGCCGCCGCGCTGACCGCCGCCGGCCACCCGGTCGAACGCCTCGACACCGCCGGGGTACGCGCCCGGATCGGCACGCTCGCCGCCGGCCTGGCCGGCCCCGCGGGTACGAGCGGCGACGGCCCCGGTCTCGACCTCGGCGAGCAGCCGGGGCGCAGCTACCTGGTGGTGTTCGGGATGGACGCCGCGGCCGGGCGGCTCGCCGAGCCCGATCCGGCGACGTTCCGGTCCGGCCACGACGACCTGCGCGCCCTGCTGCGTCAGGGCCCCGGCCACGGGGTGCACCTGCTCGCCTGGTGGCGCGGGCTGCGCCGGCTCGCCGAGGACCTCGGCGGTACGCAGAACCGCGACGACGTCGCCTGCCTGGTCGCGTTGAACGTGCCCGGCACCGACCTCGGCCTGCACCTGGGCATGCACGACCTGGCGTACACGCCCCGGGCCGACCGGGCGCTGCTGGTCGACCGGCACGACCAGCGGGTCCGGTTGATCGTGCCGTTCGCCCGCGACGGGCACACCTCCGACGGGCAGGAGTGAGGGTGTCCACCTTCGAGGAGTACGCGGCCCTGGCCCGCCACCTGGCCGCCCAGCAGCGCGCGGGCGAGCAGGATGCCGCCACCGAGGCGGAGCGTCGGCGTGACCTCGGCGCTGCCGTGGAGTACCTCGACCGGCGACTCGTCGCCCAGGGGCAACGCCTCGACCAACTCGGCCGCGCGATCGGCAGCCCGCCGGGCACGACCGCCACTCCGCCCGCGCCGGTATCGGCGCCGCCCGCGTCCTCCGGGCCGCCGGGGTCGCCGCTTTCGCCGCCCGGCGCTGCGCCGGTGGCCGGGGCGTCGGCGCCGTTCGGGCACCCGGGAGGCGGGCCGGGACCGGGGACCGTGGGGGACGGCGGCGCAGCCGCCGCGCCGGGGTGGTCGGGGGTCGGGGCGTACCCGCGGATGGGTGTGGGGGAGACGAGCCGGGCGCTGCCGGTGGCGGTGAGCGCGACGGCGGGCGGGGTGCCCGCGCAGCGGGCCGGGGAGGTCGACCCGGCGACGGAGCTGGAGTTGGCCCGGCGTTGGGCCGACGAGGCCGACCGGCACGGCCAGCAGGCCGAACTGCTCGCCCAGCGGCCGAGGCTGCTTCCAGGCTGGTCACCGATGGCCCGGGCGGGCGCCGTCTACCTCGGCTTCGCGGGCGTCGCCGTGGTGCTCATGCTGATCCTGGTGCTCGCCTCCGGTGTCGGGGTGGTCGGCTTCGGCACCCTGGTCGCCTGGATGTGCGCCGGCCTGCCCGCCGTGGCGCTGGTCGGTGGTTGGCTGGTGCTCGGCCGCTGGGGCCGACCCGCCGTCGGCGTCGCCGCCCCACCCCGTTACCCGGTGCTCGGCTTCCTGCTCTGCTTCCTGGCCGTGCCCCTCGCCTACTGCGGCTATCTGCTGCTGTTCCGCACCATGCGCTGACCCTGCCGGGGTGCACGGCGCACCGCATCCACCCGGAGCCGCACCGCAAGATCGCGCTCGATGCGGGATCGAGTGGTATCAAAGTCGATGTGAGGCCACTCGATCCCGGATCGAACAATTCTCGGTCGCGGGACCGGGACGTTGGCCGGTGTGACTGTTCGACGACCGGATGGTCGCGGTGGATGCATGGATCTCGTACTCTCCCCTGTGGTCGCTGCTCGTCTGGGCGGGGCCAACGATGGGAGGGGCGTGTGAGCGCAGCGGAGATGATCGCCCGGCTGGCGGCAGCCGCGCAGAAGCTGGACGAGGCCAAGGCGAAGACGGCCGCCGCCGCGCAGGACGCGGCCGAGGCACGTCAACTCGTCGCGGGCGCGTTGCAGGGCGTCGCCGCCGGCCCGCTGATCAACATGATCGACTCGTACCGGCAGGCGCTCGCGCAGGCCGCGCAGGGCGGTGAGCCCGCCAAGCAGCACGTCCAGGAGACGATCACCAAGGTCCGCGCGTTGGGAAACTGACCGGCGACGGTGGACGGTCAAGAGTGGTTCGACCAGCGGAACAGGGATGGAGGCGGCGGGGTGGGTGACGCGACGCGCGACGGCGGAACACTGGACGGATTCCACATCGGCTACCTGGCGGACGGGGTGGGCGACGAGGTCTCCGATTTCGCCAGTGAGTGGGACGACGTCCACTTCGCCAGCCGGTTCTGGGAACGGCAGACGCCCGACGGCTACCGGACGGACCTGCGGGTCCACGTGCTGCGCGGGGCCCGACTGACCGATCTCGACGCGCTGCGGGCCTTCCTCGTCACCTACCACGAACGGGACCCCGACGAGTGGCAGCTGGTCGAGTTCCAGCACGACGGCGGCCCCGGCCTGACCGACGACGCTCAGGCGTTCTGGCTGGCCGAGCCCGGCGTTGCCGTGAACGTCCTGGCCGACCCGGAACAGGTCGGCCGGGAGGAGCTGCTCGCCGTGGCGTGCGCCATCGTGCCGCAACCCGAGTAGTTTTTCAGCCGGCTGGCACGGTGCTTGTCGACGAAGCGCCAGTGGCAGAACCGCGCGCCGGGCTTGCCGACGTCGACCCTGGTGTGCCGGAGGTCGAGAACGGCAGAACGCATGTTCGAGCGGCGTCACGGGGTTGCGGGTTGGCGGCCGGCGCGGTACGCCATGCGTACGTGGATCTGCCGATGGTTCCGGGTGCCTACCCGGCGGCGGTCCGAGAGTCGAGGATCAGATGGAGTTCTTCACCAGTCCCGAGCTGTGGATCGCGTTCGCGACGCTGCTCCTGCTGGAGATCGTGCTGGGCATCGACAACGTCGTGTTCATCTCGATTCTGTCCGGCCGGTTGCCGGAGCATCAGCAGGCCCGGGCCCGGACGATCGGCATCTCGCTCGCCCTGGTCACCCGCCTGCTCCTGCTGGCGTCGTTGTCCTGGATCATCGGCCTGACCGCGCCGCTGTTCACCGTGGTCGGTCAGGAGATCTCCGGGCGGGACCTGATTCTGCTGCTCGGCGGGTTGTTCCTGGTCGGCAAGGCGACGTACGAGATTCACGAGCACCTGGAGGGCTCCGACCACGGCCGTTCGGCCAAGAAGGTCACCTCGTTCGGCGTGGTCATCGCGCAGATTCTGGTGCTGGACGTGGTCTTCTCGCTCGACTCGGTGATCACCGCGGTCGGCATGGTCGACGAACTCGCCATCATGGTGGCCGCCGTGGTCATCGCGATGATCATCATGTTGGTCTCGGCCAGCGCGGTCAGCAACTTCGTCAACCAGCACCCGACGGTCAAGATGCTGGCCCTGTCGTTCCTGCTGATCATCGGCGCGAGCCTGATCGCCGAGAGCTTCGACCAGCACATCCCGAAGGGCTATGTGTACGGGCCGATCGCCTTCTCGATCTTCGTGGAGTTCCTCAACCTGCGGGTGCGGGCGCGGCAGTCCCGCCAGCGGGAGACGCAGCCGGTGCAACTGCACCCGACGTACGTGAAGAGCGGTCCGGCGCGGCCCGACCCCGAGCCCGAGCCCGAGAAGACGCCGGCCGGCTGAGCCTGCCTGGCTGAGCCCCCTGGCGGGCCCCGGTGGCACGCTGGCCGATCCCGCGCGAATCCGACGCCGCACGCACCTTGACGACGGGTGCGTGCGGCGTTCGTCGTCGGTGGCCGGCGGCCGGCCGGGAGGCCTGGTGGGCCTACCGCTACTCGCGCGTAACTTTTTCATTGACGTTTCTAGATTGTGACCGGCATCATCATTTCACGGTCGATCGGACACCTCACCGCCTCCACCCGGCAACCCCGGGATCCCCTTGGGAGGTGCAGCGATGCTGCTCCGAAAGGCTGTCCCCGTCCTCGCCCTCACCCTCACCGCCGTCCTGGCCGCCCCGGCCGCCGCCGCAGCCGCCCCGACCACCGCAGCCGCTCCGGCCCGCGGAGCCGCCCCGGCCACCGCGGCTCCGGGCACCGCCGCCAGCGCCGCACCGGCCGCCGATGCCGTCACCGACGACGGCCTGCGCGCCCTCGCCGATGCGAACCCGGTCATCGTCGTCGGCGGGCTCAGCGGCTTCGCCGCCGTGTACGAGCCGCTCGCCGCCCGGCTACGCGCCGACGGCTACCGAGTCTGGATCTACGAGCTGCCGAACCTGGGGCTCGGTGACATCGCCGCCTCCGCCAGCAGCCTGCGCGGCTTCGTGGGGCAGGTCCGCTCCGCCACCGGCGGCGCGAAGGTGGACCTGGTCGCCCACTCCGAGGGTGGCCTGGCCAGCCGCTACTACATCAAGAACCTCGGTGGTGGCGACGCCGTCGGGCGGTACATCAGCCTGGGCACCCCGCAGTACGGCACGTACGTCGCCAACATCGTGGCGTTCCTCGGCCTGGGTAGCTGTGCCGGCGTCGTCGCCTGCCAGCAGATGACGATCGGCTCGTCGTTCCTCACCGCGCTCAACGCCGGCGACGACACCCCGGGCGCGGTGCGCTGGACCACGGTGCGTACCTGGCAGGACGAACTGGTCCGGCCGGTCGACAACGCCACGCTGGCCGACGGGGCGACCAACGTGCTGATCCAGTCCCAGTGCCCGCTGCGCGTGGTCGGGCACCTCGGCCTGGTGTTCGACGGCACCACGTACACGGTCATCCGGCAGGCGTTGCGGGACCAGGCGATCCGCCCCAACTGCCTCGCCCTCTGACAACGCGACACACGACGCAGGATCCGGGACGCGGGGCGGGCGGTCGACGGGCCGTACGCCCCGCGGTCGGTTTTGTGCTAGCGGTCGTTCCGGTCGCTCTGCTAACTCTGATATGGGTCGATGTGGTCGACGGGGAGGCCGGCATGTGGCGACGGTTCAGATCCGACCCGGTACGGCGGCTGCGCCAGCGGCTGGACCGCTTCGGTGCCACCATGAACGCCCGGCACGTGCTGGAGGCCGACGCGATGCGGGACGCGAAGGCGGTCTTCGACCTGGTCGACGAGGCACGGGCCAAACGGCAGCTGTCGGAGCGTGCGGCCGAGGCCATGTTCCTCCTGGCCTGCCTGCACTGGTACCGGTACCAGGTCCTGCCGGCCGGCGAGGACGCCACCGACCTCGTCCAGGCCGTGATGCTGACCGAGCTCCTGCTGGGCCTGGCGCCCGAGCGGGTACCCATCTCACTGCTGGCCATGCTGCGCGCGCACCTGCCAGCCGATCCCAGCCCGTCCGGCCCCGCCGCCCGGACCCCTGGCCCGGCCGGTCTCGCCGCCCGAATCCCCGGCTCGGCGAGCCACCTGCCGACGAGCCGCCCCCGGACGGGCGGTGAGGATGCGGCGGCGCTGTTCCAGCAGGCCGCCACGCTGATGGCCGGCGCCGAGCGGTCCGGCGACTACGGTGTGGCGGAGCAGGCCCAGGCGCTGCTGGAACGGGCGGTGGCGGTCACCGCGTCCGGCGTACCGGAGCGGTTGCACTACCTCTCCGCGCTCGGCAAGGTCCACCGGGACCAGTTCCGGCAACTCGGCCGGGCGCGGTCCCTGCCGGCGGCGATCGACGCGCATCGGGAGAGCCTGGAATCTACCCCGGCCGGCGATCCGCAGCGGCCGATCCGACTGTTCAACCTCGGCAACGTGCTCGCCGACCGGTTCGAGCTGACCGGCGACGCGAAGGCGCTGGACGAGTCGATGCAGCTGCTCGGCGATGCCGCCCGGGCCGCACCGGCGAACTCGCCCGTGCGGGCGATGGCCCGCGCCAACCTGGCGCAGGGGCTGCGGCAGCGCTGGCGGCGGCGGGGCGACCCGGCCGACCTCGACCGGGCCGTCGCCCTGCTGGCGGAGGTGACGGCCGGACCGGCCGAGCCGGCCATCCTCGCCCTGTACGCGACCCTCGTCACCGAGCGGTTCACCCATCGCCGCACCGACGACGACCTGGACACGGCGATAGCGGCGAGCCGGGCGGCCCTGGCCACCGGAGGCGCGGGCGTGCTGGACCCCACGGTCCGGGTCAGCCTGGCCGCCCTGCTCGGTGAGCGTTCCGAGCGGCGCGGCGACCCCGCCGACCTGGACGCCGCGATCGAGGCGTACCGGGCAGCCGCTGCCGGGCCCACCGGCCCCCAGCCGGGCGGCACCGGGTCCGATCCGCTCGGGTTGTGGCATACCGTCGGCAAGCTGCTGGAACGCCGTTACGAGCTGCACCGGCGCTCCGCCGACCTGGACGAGGCGCTCCGGCTGCTGCGCGCGGGCGCGGCCGGGGCCGCCGACCCGGTCGAGCGGGCCGAGCGCCTCGGCGATCTCGGCTACACGCTCGGCCGCTGGCACGCCGACCTGGCCGGCCTGCGGACCTTGCGAGAGGCCCGGGACGTGCTGACCGAGGCGGAGACCCAGCTGCCGGCAGGGCATCCGGGGCGGGCCGACCTGCTGAACAACCTGGGCAACCAGCTACGCGAACTGGCCGACCAGGCGGGGGAGCACGAGCTGTTGGAGCCGGCCGCGGCCGCGTTCCGTTCGGCGATCGCCGCCGGCGGGGCTCCGGCGCGGCTGCCCCGCTACCTGTCCAACCTGGGGCTCACGTTGCAGGCGATCTTCGGGCGTACCCAGGATATGGCCACCCTCACCGAGGCGGTCGCGGTGTTGCGCCGGGCGGTCGAGGCGGCACCGCCCGGGCACCCGGACCGACTGCCCGCCCTGACCAACTACGGCTCGGCGCTGAACCGGCGGGCCGAGCTGGCGGTCGACGACGCTGCGCAGGCCGGGGCCGACGGGCCGGACCCGACCCGGGCCGCCGCGCGTGCGGACGCGGAGTCGGCCGTGACGATGCTGCGGGAGGCGGCGGAGCTGGCGCAGCGGGAGGCCGAGCCCGGCGAGCAGCTGCAGGTGGCCGGCACCCTCGCCCTCGCCCATCTGCTGCATCACCAGCTGACCGGGGACCGGAGCGCCCTCGACGAGGCGATCACGCTGCTCCGACGGACCCGCGAGACGCTGCCGGCGGCCGGCCCGGACCGGCACCGGCTGCTGACCAACCTCGGCAACACGCTCCTGCTGAGGTTCCGGGCGGCCCGCTCCGGCGCGGACGCGGCAGAGCTGCTGGCCGCGTACCGCTCGGCGGTCGCGGCGCTGTCCGCCGACCACCCGGACCGGACCATGTGCCTGGTCAACCTGGCCATCGCCGTCGAGGAGATCGCCGAGGTCCGCGACCCCGGCGGGGAGCCGGTGGGCGGCCCGGCGGTGCCGCCCGACCTTCCGCCCGCCGACCTGGCCGAGGCCGCCGCCGCGCTGCGCGAGGCCGCCGGGGTCGAGGCGGCGCCGTCGCTGCTGCGGGCCACCGCCGCCCGACGGTACGCGGAGCACGCCGCAACGGCCGGTGACCTGCCAGCGGCCCTCGACGGGTACGCCACGGCGATCGAGCTGATCGACCTGGTCGCCTGGCACGGCATGGACCTCGACGACCAGGGTCGGCTGCTCGGGCGGTTCCCCGGACTGGCCGTCGACGCCGCGGCGGTGGCGATCGCGCTCGACCGCCCGGAACGCGCGGTGGAGCTGCTGGAGTACGGCCGGGGGGTGTTGCTGACCCGGGCCCACGACGCCGGCACCGACCTGGCGGCGCTGCGTGAGCGGGCGCCCGGTCTGGCCGACCGGCTCGCCGGCCTACAGACCGCGCTGGACGGCCTCGATCCGACTCCCGGGGGCGTCGTGCCCGCGTTCCCCGCCTTGACGGAGCTGCCGGAACGCCGGCACGAGCTGGCCACCGGCCGGCGCGAGGTGCTGGCCGAGATCCGGCGGCTGCCTGGCTTCGACGGTTTCCTACGCCCGCCGCCCTTTGCCGAGCTGGCCGCCGTCGACGGCCCGGTCGTCCTGGTCAACGTGGCCCTCCGGCGCTGCGACGCGCTGGTGGTCAGCGCGGGCCGGGTCGAGCTGGTGGCGCTGCCCGAGCTGACGCTCGCCGAGGTGCAGGCCCGGCTCCTCTACTTCCTGATCGGAGTCGCGGAGGCCACCGGCCCGGCCGGCGACCCGGGGCCCGAGGCCGAGCGCCGCCGGGCGGCCTTCCGGCGGCGGATTCCCGAGACGCTGGACTGGCTGTGGCGGACCGTGGCCGCGCCGGTGCTCGACGCGCTCGGCCCGACCCGCAGCGGTTCGGCGCCACCCCGGATCTGGTGGTGCCCGACCGGCCTGCTCAGCCTGCTGCCGCTGCACGCCGCCGCGCCGCTCGGCGGCGGCGACGAGGTGCTCGACCGGGCGGTGTCCTCGTACACGGCCTCGCTGCGCGCGTTGCGGCACGCCCGGCGGGACGGCGCGGCCGACCCGGTGCCGGTCACCTCGGCGCTGGTCGTCGGGATGCCGCAGACTCCGGGCCTGTCCGACCTGCCCGGCGCGGCGCGGGAGGAGGCCGTCGTCCGCCGGCATCTGCCCCGGGTGACGTCGCTGACCGGCCCGGCGGCCACCCCCGGCGCGGTGCTCGCCGCGTTGCCCGACCGGCCGGTCGCCCATCTCTGCTGCCACGGCACCCAGGATCTGGCCGCGCCGGCCCGCGGTCGGCTCGCGTTGGCCGGCGGACCGCTGCATGTCCGGGACCTGTGGCGGCCCGCCGGCGCCACGGCCGCGCTCGCCGTCCTCTCCGCCTGCGACACGGTACGCGGCGGCGCCGCCCTGCCGGACGAGGCGCTGACCCTCGGCACCGCGTTCCAACTCGCCGGCTTCCGGGACGTGATCGGCGCGCTCTGGTCCGTCTCGGACGCGTTGACCGTGCAGCTCTGCACGGAGCTCTATGCCGGGCTGGCGGTGCCGGGCGGGATCGATCCGCAACGCGCCGCGCCCGCCCTGCACCACGCGGTCCGGCAGCTCCGCGCCGCGCTACCCGGCCGGCCGGAACTCTGGGCCGGATACGTCCACATCGGACCGTAGCGTCCGCATCGGATCGTCATGCGTGGCGGGTAACCGTGACCGGGGCGCCCGTGGTGCCGGCGGCGGCCGCGCCGGCCGCGCCGGGCGCGTACCAGGTGACCCCGACGGCCGTGATCAGCAGGGCGGTGCAGAGCAGCACCAGGCGTACCCCGGTCCGCAGGGCCCGCGCCGCCGCCAGGGCCTCCCGATGGTCGCCGAGCGGCGCCGGCGGGAGGGTGGCCACCGCGGTCACCGACAGCGGCCCGTGTGCGGCCCGCAGCAGCGCCAGCGCCCCGGCCACCCCGGCCGAGACCGCGGCCAGCAGCAGTACGCCGACCAGGGCGCCCCAGGCCGGGGCCAGCGTGCCGATGTCCGAGCGGCCCCGGATCAGGCTGAAGCCGACCAGCGCGACCAGCAGCCCGCCCAGCCCGTTGCGCCAGGCCAGCGCGGCGGCCCGCACCCGGTCCAACTCGCCACGGAGCAGCCCGGCCACCTCCTGTGCCCGGCGCAGGTCGGTGATCGTCGCGGGCGGCCCGGGCCGCAGCCGGATCACGACTCGACCTCCAGCCGCAGCGTCCAGTACGCGCCGCAGCCGGTCAGCCACTCCGGGCGTGACGGATGGTCGGCTTCGCAGGTGCAGAGCACCGTCCGGTAACCGGGATCGTCCGACCCGCCCGGCGCGTCGCTTCGGTAGACGTGGTCCACGACCGGGCAGCTGATCGGGTGCTGGCAGCGCGGGCAGTCGCCAACGAGCAGCACGGCCGGCCCGAACTCCCGCACCGTGAACGTCTCCGCCACCCGGGCGGCGTACCCGTCGTCGGTCGTCTCGGCGTACGGCAGCGGTCCCGCCGCCGGCTCACCACCCTGCACGACTCTGCCCTCCCCGCTCCCGGCCGGTGAGTCACCAGCGGTAGTTCGATCTTCACGACTGGTCGTCCGCGTGGAGCGCCTCGGTGCGCGCTGGCGGCGGGGGCGTACCATACCCGGCGCGCGGTCGCCGTTGCCCGCCATCGACATCCGGTGCGGTTCCGCCCGCCGGTTGCGCGCATACGCCGCGTGCCGTTGGACAATTGTTCCGCATTGCGCAAGGGGTCGGCTCATGGTCCGACCCGGAGGAGAGACTAGCCTGATGGGCGTGACACGCCGCGCGAAGATCGTCTGCACTCTTGGCCCCGCCACCTCGTCGCCCGAGCGCATCCGCGGGCTCGTCGAAGCCGGCATGAACGTGGCGAGACTCAACTTCAGCCACGGCAGCCATGCCGACCACGAGGCGGTCTACCGGCTCGTCCGGGAGGCGGCCGAGGCGGCCGGTCAGCCGGTCGCGGTCCTGGCCGACCTCCAGGGGCCGAAGATCCGGCTCGGCCGGTTCGCCGACGGCCCGCACGAGTGGCGCACCGGTGACTCCGTGGTGATCACCGGCGACGAGATCCTGGGCAGCAAGGAGCGGGTCTCCTGCACCTACCGCCGGCTCCCGCAGGAGGTCAAGCCCGGCGACCGGCTGCTGATCGACGACGGCCGGGTCGCCGTCGAGGTCACCGACGTCACCGGCAACGACATCCGGGTGCTGGTCACCGAGGGCGGGCCGGTCAGCAACAACAAGGGCGTCTCGCTGCCCAACGTGGCGGTCAGCGTGCCCGCGCTGTCGGAGAAGGACGCCGACGACCTGCGTTTCGCGCTCGGGCTCGGTGTCGACCTGGTCGCGCTGTCGTTCGTCCGCTCCGCCGACGACATCAAGCTGTGTCGCGCGATCATGAGCGAGGTCGGCGTGCACCGGCCGGTGCTGGCCAAGGTCGAGAAGCCGGAGGCGGTCGACCACCTGGAGGCGATCGTGCTGGCCTTCGACGGCGTCATGGTCGCCCGCGGTGACCTCGGCGTGGAGTTGCCGCTGGACGAGGTGCCGCTGGTGCAGAAGCGCGCCGTGCAGCTGTGCCGGGAGAACGCCAAGCCGGTCATCGTGGCCACCCAGATGCTCGACTCCATGATCGAGAATTCGCGGCCGACCCGCGCCGAGGCGTCCGACGTCGCCAACGCGGTGCTCGACGGCGCCGACGCGGTGATGCTCTCCGGCGAGACCAGCGTCGGCAAGTATCCGGTGCTCACGGTCAGCACCATGGCCAAGATCGTCACGACCACCGAGGCCGGCTCGATCGTGGTGCCCCGGCTCCAGCACGACCCGCGTACGCACGGCGGCGCGCTCACCGTCGCGGCCTCCTCGATCGCCCGGGCCATCGGCGCCAAGGCGCTGGTCGCGTTCTCGCAGACCGGCGACACCGTGCGCCGGCTCAGCCGGCTGCACTGCGACCTGCCGCTGCTGGCCTTCACCCCGGTGCCCGAGGTGCGCTCGCAGCTCGCCCTCTGCTGGGGCGTGCAGACCTTCCTGATGCCGTTCGTGCAGCACACCGACGACATGTTCCGCCAGGTCGACCAGGCGCTGCTCGGGCTCAACCGGGGCAACCCCGGCGACTACGTGGTGATCGTGGCGGGCAGCCCGCCCGGCACCCCCGGCTCGACGAACACCCTGCGGGTGCACCAGCTCGGCTCCCTGGTCGACGCGGCGTCCGCCCGGGCCTTGCAGTGACCGACGGCGAGGTGGCCGTCGGCCAGGCCGCGGTCGACCAGCTGCTGGAGGTGCTCGACCTCGCGCCGACCGGCGACATGTCGTTCCGGGGAATCAGCCCGCCGGTCGGCCCCCAGCGGGTGTACGGCGGGCAGGTCGCCGGCCAGGCCCTGGTCGCCGCCGGCCGGACCGTCGACCCGGAGCGGGTGGTCCACTCGCTGCACGGCTACTTCGTGCGCGCCGGGGACCCGGCGGAGCCGATCGAGTACGACGTGGAGAACATCCGCGACGGGCGTTCCTTCTCGGTACGCCGGTCGGTCGCGCGCCAGCACGGCAAGCCGATCTTCTTCATGTCGGCCTCGTTCCAGCGGCCGGAGGAGGGGCTGGAACATCACGCTCCGATGCCGCTGGACGTGCCCGGTCCGGAGGCGGTCCCGACGATGGCCGACCGGCTCGCCCGCTATCCGGAGCGGCTGGGCATCTGGGGGCAGATTCCCCGCCCGATCGACGTCCGCTACGTCGGCGAGCCCGGCTGGGTGCCCCCCGGCGACCGGCCGGCCGACCCGCACCAGCGGGTGTGGATGCGGATCGACGGCAAGCTCCCCGACGATCCGCTGCTGCACGCCTGCGCGCTGACCTACGCCTCCGACCTGACCCTGCTCGACTCGGTGCTCTCCGTGCACGGTGAGGTGTGGGGGCCGGGCGGGGTGGTCGGGGCGAGCCTGGACCACGCGCTCTGGTTCCACCGGCCGTTCCGCGCCGACGAGTGGTTCCTCTACGACTGCTGGAGCCCGTCCGCCTCGGGCGCCCGGGGCCTGGCCGCCGGCCGGATGTTCACCGTCGACGGGCACCACATCGCCAGCTCCGTGCAGGAGGGGCTGTTGCGCCGGGTCGGCAGGTAGCCGGTGGGCCCGGACGGATCGCCGGCGTGCCGAGGCCGCCGCTTGCCGGTGTGTCCGGGCGGCCGGCTGCCGGTGTCCTTGGTACCCGAGCGGTTCGATCGGTCAAGGGGTGATGGTCGAGCCGGGCCCGCGGAACGTTAACCTGTCGGACATGCGTCTCTCCGCCCGGGTGGACTACGCCCTTCGAGCGGTCACCGAACTGGCGTCGGTGACCGGCACCGGGGCTGGGCGCGGCCGCCCGGTGACCGCCGACCAGATCGCCCGAGCCCAGGAGATCCCGCCGAAGTTCCTGGAGAGCATCCTGCTGCAACTGCGCCGGGGCGGCATCGTGCAGGCCCAGCGGGGCCCCGAGGGTGGCTACTGGTTGGCCCGGCCGGCCGAGGAGATCTCCCTGGCCGAGGTGATCCGGGTGATCGACGGGCCGCTGGCCCACATCCGCGGGCAGCGGCCCGAGCAGCTCGGCTACCACGGCGCGGCCCGCGCGTTGCAGGAGGTCTGGATCGCCCTGCGGGCCAGCGAACGGCAGATCCTCGAACTGGTCACGCTGGCCGACGTGGCCCAGGGCACGCTGCCCGAGCAGGTCACCAAGCTGGCGGCCGACCCCACCGCCTGGACCTAACCCACTTCCTGCCCCGACCGTTACGAGGCAGCGACTTCGGGGATGGTGCTGCCTCGGCGCGGGGTGAGCCAGCAACAACAGGGAAGTAGCGCCACCGGCCGACGGGTGGGCGGCCCTCGGCTGTCGGCCGGTCGTCTCACTGGGCGATCAGGGGGTTGACGGGGGCTGCCCCGGTGCCGCATTGTCGACCAAGTTGATAGGAGATGCCGAAAAGTAGGGGGCGTCGGTGCGCAAGCTGCTGGTCATCGCACTGGTGGGGTTCGCCGCGCAGTCGGTCGACGGCGCACTCGGCATGGCGTACGGGTTGACCTCCTCGACGCTGCTGCTCC
Source organism: Micromonospora sp. CA-263727 (assembly GCF_050942455.1). Taxonomy (NCBI): domain Bacteria; kingdom Bacillati; phylum Actinomycetota; class Actinomycetes; order Micromonosporales; family Micromonosporaceae; genus Micromonospora; species Micromonospora sp. CA-263727. The sequence goes on along the minus strand of NZ_CP192031.1, from coordinate 5,210,484 downwards.
TGGTCGGCGTCGCGCCGGCCGCCGCCTCCGCCTCGGTGCACCTGGCCGAGATCGGCACCACGCTCGCCGCGGGTGCGGCGCACTGGCGGTTCGGTAACGTCGACTGGCGGGTGGTTCGCCGGATCGCGGTGCCCGGCGCGATCGGTGCCTTCGTCGGCGCCACCTTCCTCAGCGCGCTCTCCACCGAGTCGGCTGCCCCGTGGATGGCGGCGATCCTCTTCACGCTCGGCGCGTACCTGCTCGTCCGGTTCTCCCGGCCGCTGCGCCGCAAGCCGGCGGCCGGGCAACTGCGCGGGCGTTTCCTCGGCCCGCTCGGGTTGGTCGCCGGCTTCGTCGACGCCACCGGCGGCGGGGGATGGGGCCCGGTCGCGACGCCGGCCCTTCTGGTCAGCGGGCGGATGGAGCCCCGCAAGGTGATCGGTTCGGTGGACACTTCGGAGTTCGTCGTCGCGAGCGCCGCCAGCCTCGGCTTCCTGATCGGCCTCGGCACCGAGGGCTTCCTGCTGCCGATCGTGCTCGCCCTGCTCGCCGGTGGCCTGATCGCCGCCCCGATCGCGGCCTGGCTGGTCCGGATCGTCCCGGCCCAACTCCTCGGCGCGGCGGTCGGTGGCGTGATCGTGCTGACCAACGCCCGCGTCCTGATGCGCAGCGCCGACCTGGGCGGTTCCCTGCCGGTGCTGGTGTACCTGATGCTGGCCGCCGGTTGGCTGGCCGCGCTGGCGCTGGCGGTCCGGATCCTGCTGCGCACCCGCCGCGAGCGGGCGCTGATAGCGGCCCCGGTCCCGGCCACCCCGACCACCACCCCGGTCCCGGCCGAGCTGGCCGCCCCGGCCACCGCCACCGCTCGGGCCACCGCTACCGCCCCGGCCGCCACTGCCCGGGTCGAGCCGGCCGCCACTGCCCGGGTCGAGCCGGCCGACGCCGGCACGGTCCGCGCCCTCTCCGGTGCGGATCGCTGACAGGCCGGGCCGTCGGAGGCGCTCAGCCGGGCGCTGCGACCGCCTGCGAGATCAGCTTCCACGCCTCGTCCACGTGGGCCTCGGTGGTCTGCGGCGCGCCCACGGCGAGGCGCAGCGTGTGGCGGCCGGCCACCCGGGTGTGGGTCAGGTAGACCCGGCCGGTGGCGTTCACCGCGGCCAGCAGCGCCTCGTTCGGCCCGTCCGGGCCGCGCAGCCGGAAGCACACCAGCGAGTACGGGTGCGGGGCGACCAGCTCGAAGCGGTCGTCGGCGCGTACCCGGTCGGCGAAGCGGGCGGCCAGCGCGACGCCCCGGCGGACGTGCTCGCGTAGGCCCTCGACGCCATACCAGCGCAGCACGAACCAGAGCTTGAGCGCCCGGAACCGCCGGCCTAGCGGTACCTGCCAGTCCCGGTAGTCGATCACCGCGCCGGACTCGGTGGCCGCGTTGCGCAGGAACTCCGGCAGCACGGTCAGCGCCTCCACCAGCTCGTTCGCGTCGGCCACCCAGAACGCGTCGCAGTCGAAGCCGGTGAGCAGCCACTTGTGCGGGTCGAAGCAGTAGGAGTCGGCGTACGCCAGGCCGGCGTGGCCGAACCGCAGCTCCGGGCAGACCGCCGCGGCCCCCGCGTACGCGGCGTCGACGTGCAGGAAGACACCCTGCTCGGCGCAGATCGGCCCGATCTGCGGCAACGGGTCCACGGCCGTGGTGGAGGTGGTGCCCACGGTCGCCACCACCATCACCGGCACCACCCCGGCGGCCCGGTCCGCGTCGATCGCGGCCCGCAGCGCTGTCGGCGACATGGCCTGGGTCACCGGATCCACCTCGATCAGCCGTACGCCGTCGACGCCGAGCCCGGCGATCCGGACCGCCTTCTCGATCGACGAGTGCCCCTCGGTGGAGGTGTAGACCCGGTAGCGGCGGTCCACGCCGGCCTCGCGCCACCGGCCGCCGCTGGCCCGGTGCAGGGCGACCAGGGTGGCCACCAGCGTGGCCGAGGAGGCCGAGTCCTGGATCACCCCGCCGCCCGGTCCGGCGGAACGGAACCGAGCCGGCAGGTCCAGCGCCTCCGCCAGCCAGTCGAGCATCACCGTCTCCAGTTCGGTGCAGGCCGGGCCGCTGGACCAGAGCATCCCCTGCACGCCCAGTCCCGAGCTGACCAGGTCGCCCAGCACGCTGGGCCCGCTGGTGTTGGCCGGGAAGTAGCCGAAGAAGCCCGGATGCTGCCAGTGGGTGAGCCGGGGCGCGACCAGCGTGTCCAGGTCGGCGAGGACCGCCTCGACCGGCTCGCCCCGCGCGGGCGGCCCGGCCGGCAGCCCGGCGGTCACGGTGCCGGGTGGATCCTGGCCGGTCACCGGCCGCTGGTCGAGGGTGGCCCAGTAGCCGGCGATCCAGTCGACCACGGCGTACCCGGCGCGGCGGAACTCCTCGGGTGTCATGTGCGCAGCCACCCGATGAGTCGATCAAGAAGTGGCCGCGGGGGCAAGCACACCGAACGATTGTGTGCAGAAAGCGCTTGCCCTAGCATCGCAGCTGCGCGGGGCCGCGTACACCGACGTCGATGCGTCGGGATCTCTGCCGCCAGCGCGACGCGCCCCCGCCGGCACCGGGCAGGCCGGCGGGCACCGGCCGCCGCGCGCCCGACCTCCACCGGAGGACTCCCATGCCGCGCACCCCCCGCCGGGTCGCCCTGCTCGCCACCGTCACCGCCACCACCCTCGTCGCCGGGACCCTGACCACCCTGACCGCCTCGGCTGCCGTGGCCGGCTGCCGCGTCGACTACCGCGTCACCAACCAGTGGACCGGCGGCTTCGGCGCCGACGTCACGGTGACCAACCTCGGCGACCCGCTCACCGGCTGGACGCTCACCTGGACCTGGCCGGCCGGCCAGCAGGTCACCCAGGCCTGGAACGCCACCGTCACCCAGTCCGGCGCCCAGGCCACCGCCCGCAACGTCGACTACAACGCCGCGCTCGGCACCAACGCCAGCACCGGCTTCGGCTTCAACGGCTCCTGGACCGGCAGCAACCCGGCCCCGACCAGCTTCGCCCTCAACGGCACCACCTGCACCGGAGCCACCACCCCGACCACCGCGCCGCCGACCACCCCGCCGCCGACCACGACACCGCCCACCACGCCGCCGGCCGGCTCGATGCAGGCGGAGAACCTGGATCGGGGCCTGGTCAGCGTCCGCTCCGGGTCGGGCAACCTGGTCTCCTGGCGGCTGCTGGGCACCGAGACCTCCGGCGTGGCGTTCAACCTCTACCGGGGCGCCACCCGGGTCAACGCCAGCCCGATCACCGGCGCGACCAACCACCTGGACAGCGGCGCCGCCGCCGGTGCGGCGTACACCGTGCGGGCCGTGGTGGGCGGCGTCGAGCAGGCCGCCTCCGGGCCCGCGCTCCAGTTCCCCGCCGGCTATCTGGACGTGCCGTTGCAGATCCCGCCGGGCGGCGCCACGCCCAGCGGTGAGACGTACACCTACTCCGCCAACGACGCCAGCGTCGGCGACCTCGACGGTGACGGCCGGTACGAGTTCGTGCTCAAGTGGGAGCCGTCCAACGCCAAGGACAACTCCCAGTCCGGCTACACCGGCAACGTCTACGTCGACGCGTACACCCTGACCGGCACCCGGCTGTGGCGGGTCGACCTGGGCCGCAACATCCGGGCCGGCGCCCACTACACCCAGTTCCAGGTGTACGACTACGACGGCGACGGCCGCGCCGAGGTGGCCATGAAGACCGCCGACGGCACCCGCTCCGGCACCGGCCAGGTGATCGGCAACGCGAGCGCCGACCACCGCAACTCCAGCGGGTACGTCCTCGCCGGACCCGAGTACCTGACCATGTTCGACGGTCGCACCGGCGCCGCCCTCTCCACCGTCGACTACGACCCGCCGCGCGGCACCGTCTCCTCCTGGGGCGACTCGTACGGCAACCGGGTCGACCGGTTCCTCGCCGCCACCGCGTACCTCGACGGGCAGCGTCCCTCGCTGGTGATGGCCCGTGGCTACTACACCCGCGCGGTGATCGCCGCCTGGGACTTCCGCAACGGCAGCCTGACCAAGCGGTGGACCTTCGACTCCAACGCGAGCGGCAACGGCGCCGCCGCCGGCCAGGGCAACCACAACCTGTCGGTGGCCGATGTGGACGGAGACGGCCGCCAGGAGATCGTCTACGGCGCGGTCACCATCGACGACAACGGCCGGCTGCTGCACTCCACCGCCACCGGCCACGGCGACGCCATGCACGTCGGCGACCTCGATCCCGCCCGCCCCGGCCTGGAGGTCTTCAAGGTCAACGAGGACGGCAGCAAGCCCAGCTCCTACCTTGCCGACGCCCGCACCGGCCAACTCATCTGGTCGACCCCGGCGAACGGCGACAACGGTCGGGGCGTCTCCGGCGACATCTGGGCCGGCAGTCCGGGGGCCGAATCCTGGTCGTCGGCGGTGAGCGGCCTGGCCAACACCCGAGGGCAGAACGTCGGCCGCAAGCCCTCCTCGACCAACTTCCTGATCTGGTGGGACGCCGACCCGGTCCGCGAACTGCTCGACGCCACCCGGATCGACAAGTACGGCCCGAGCGCCGACACCCGCCTGCTCACCGGCAGCGACGTCGCCTCGAACAACGGCACCAAGGCCACTCCCGCGCTCTCGGGCGACATCCTCGGCGACTGGCGGGAGGAGGTGGTCTGGCGGACCACCGACAGCCGGGCGCTACGGATCTACAGCACCCCGACCCCGACCAGCACCCGCATCCACACCCTGATGCACGACCCGCAGTACCGGGTCGCCATCGCCTGGCAGAACACCGCCTACAACCAGCCCCCGCACCCGAGCTTCTTCCTCGGCGACGGGATGGCCACCCCGCCCGCACCCCGCATCCACCTGCGCTGAGCTGGCGGAAGGAGGCAGCAGGAAGCTGGCGGGAAGGAAGGCGGTGGAAAAAGGGAACGGGCACCGGGCCGCAATCGCGGAATCCGCACAATCGCGGCCCGGTGCCCCACACCGCGGCACCCCCGACCCGTCCCGACCGGGGAGTGCCGTACCACCACCGGCAATAACGTTAGGCAGCGTCCGCGTCGCGAGAGTGACGCCGCCATGAAGATCGTGTTTCATGGCTCCGTGTCCGGTGTGACCTGGGCCACCACATTCGCCCGCTCCGCCCGGCGCCGCGCCCCGGCCCGCCGCGCGGGCCTGCGGCTCACTCGCCGGCCCGGCTCACTTGCCGGCCCGACTCACTCGCCGGCCCGGGCTCAGCCGCCGGCCCGGCTCAGCGGCGTAGGCCGCCGGCTACCTCGGTGGCGATCAGCTCGAACGAACGCACCCGGTCGGCGATGTCGTACACCATCGTGGTGAGCATCAGCTCGTCCGCGCCGGTGCGCGCCAGCAGGTCGCCCAGCTGCCGGCGTACCGTCTCCGGGGAACCGGTCGCCTGGCCCTGCCGACGCTGCGCCAGGAACTCCCGCTCCACCTCGTGATACGGGTACGCCGCCGCCTCCTCCGGTGAGGCGAGCGGCTCCGGCCGCCCGGCGCGCAGCCGCAGGAACGACAGCCCGGCCGGCCCGGCCAGCCACTCGGCGCGTTCGTCGGTCTCCGCGCAGACCGCGTTCACCGCCACCATCGCGTACGGCTCCCGCAGCCAGCGCGACGGCCGGAAGCTCTGCCGGTACAACGCCAGCGCGGGCAGGGTGTTCTGCGCGCTGAAGTGGTGCGCGAACGAGAACGGCAGCCCCAGCGCGCCGGCCAGCTGGGCGCTGAACCCGCTGGAGCCGAGCAGCCAGACCGCCGGCTGCTGCCCGCGCCCCGGGGTGGCCGTGATCGGCCCCGGCTCCTCGTCGCCGAAGTAGTTCATCAGGTCGGTCAGCTCCCGGGGAAAGCCCTCGGCCGACAGCCCCTCCATGGTCCGGCGCAGGGCCAGCGCGGTGACCTGGTCGGTGCCCGGGGCGCGACCGATGCCCAGGTCGATGCGCCCGGGATGCAGCGCCTCCAGGGTGCCGAACTGCTCGGCGACCACCAGCGGCGCGTGATTGGGCAGCATCACCCCGCCCGAGCCGAGCCGGATGGCGCGGGTGTGCGCGGCCAGGTGCGCGATCAGCACCGCCGGCGCAGACGAGGCGATGGCCGGCATGTTGTGGTGCTCGGCCACCCAGAACCGGTGATAGCCCAGCTCGTCGGTGCGCCGGGCCAGCTCGGTGGTGTGCCGCAGGGCCTCGCCGGCGGAGGCGCCGGCGGCCACGGGGGCGAGGTCGAGAACAGACAGCGGTACGTCGATCACACGCCTGGCCAACCCGCCGGATGCCGTATTTGTTCCCCCCTCGGCGCCGGTGTGGTCAACCCATCCCGCGCGCCTGCTCGAAGATCAGGCTGGTCTGGGTGTGCTGCACCGCCGGGTCCACGGCCAGGTGATCCAGGACGAAGTCGCGCAGCGCCTCCGCCGAGGCGGCCCGGACGTGCAGGACGTAGTCCTCGGCCCCGGCCACGTGGAACACCGACACCACCCCGGGCAGCCGTACCGAGCGGGCCCGGAACGCGTCCACCGCCGCCCGCGCGTGCTCGGTCAGCCGTACCGACACCAGCGCCTGCAACGGCATCCCCACCGCCGCCGGGTCGACCTCGGCGTGGAACCCCCGGATCGCCCCGCACTCCCGCAACGCCCGGGTACGCGCCAGGCAGGTCGACGGCGCCACCCCCACCCGCTCGGCGAGGGCGTTGTTCGGCAGCCGCCCGTCGGCGGTCAGCTCGGCCAGGATCGCGCGGTCGGTGTCGTCGAGGGCCGCGAACGGCCGCACATCGTTCGATACGAGGGGCATCCCGCCATCCTCCGCCGAACAGGACCGCATCAGGAAGAGGATGTTACGAATAATCTTCGAAACTGTTGCCGATGGCGATCTGGATATTCGATCCTGTCCGGCATGACGACCGTGGACACCCGAGCCGTGCACGCCGGCCGTGAAGACCTCGCGGCCCTCGGCGTCCACGTGCCGCCGATCGACCTGTCGACCACCAACCCGCTGCCGTCGGTCGACGCCGGCGGCGACGCGTACGAGACGCTCGCCACCGGCGGCCCCCTGCCCGCCGGCGCCAGCGCCGTCTACCAGCGGCTCTGGAACCCCACGGTGGCCCGCTTCGAGACCGCCCTCGCCGAGTTGGAGGGCGCCGCCGCGGCGGTCGCCTTCGCCAGCGGCATGGCCGCCCTCACCGCGGCCCTGCTCGCCGCCACCCGGGACGGCAAGCGGCACCTGGTCGCCGTGCGACCCCTCTACGGTGGCACCGACCACGTGCTGGCCACCGGCCTGCTCGGCACCGACGTCACCTGGGCCGGCCCCGACCAGGTCGCCGCCGCCGTCCGACCGGACACCGCCCTGGTGATCGCCGAAACCCCGGCCAACCCCACCCTCGACCTGTTCGACATCGCCGCACTGGCCGAGGCGGCCGGCCAGGTGCCGCTGCTGGTCGACAACACGGTCGCCACCCCGGTGCTCCAGCAGCCCACCCGCCACGGGGCCCGGCTCGTGCTGCACAGCGCCACCAAGAGCATCGGCGGCCACGGCGACGTCCTCGCCGGGGTGCTCGCCTGCGACGCCGAGTGGGCCGTGAAACTGCGCCAGGTCCGCGCCCTCACCGGCGCGATCCTGCACCCGCTCGGGGCGTACCTGCTGCACCGCGGCCTTCAGACGCTGCCGCTACGGGTACGCGCCCAGCAGGCCGGCGCCGAGAAACTCGCCGCCTGGCTCGGCGACCACCCGGCTGTCGCGCGGGTGCACCACCCTGGGGTGAACGACCCGGCCGGGCTGGTCGGGCGGCAGATGGCCGGCCCCGGCAGCCTGCTCGCCTTCGAGGTGCGCGGCGGCGCGCCGGCCGCGGCGGCGGTCGCCGGCGCCTGCCGGCTGATCACCCACGCCGTCTCGCTCGGCGGCGTCGACACGCTCATCCAGCACCCGGCGTCGCTGACCCATCGCCCGGTCGAGGGGGACGCGAAGCCCGGCGGCGCACTGCTCCGCCTCTCGGTCGGCCTGGAGGACCCGGAGGACCTACGCGTCGACCTGGCCCAGGCGCTCGCGGTCGTCTGACAGGGGAGGGAGCGGATGCGCGCCACCGGGACGATGTCGTGGTCGTCAGCACGATGGCGCGAAGAGGCGTCCGTATTTCGGGAGAATGAATGCTCGAATCATCGAACGGGCGTGCGATAAAAGTGCCGGGAGCGGGACTTGAACCCGCACGCCCTTTCGGGCAGATGCTTTTGAGGCATCCGAGTCTGCCGATTCCTCCATCCCGGCCTTCCCCCTGCGGAGGGGTGTGGCTCACTGTACCCGACTAGGCTCATGCGAGAGCATGGGTGGTAGCCGTGCCGGGAAACGATGGTGGGAGTGGCTCGTGGCCGAGACGCAGACGGATGCCGCGCGCAGGCGGGTACTGATCGCCGAGGACGAGGCGCTGATCCGGCTGGACCTCGCCGAGATGCTGGCCGAGGAGGGCTACGAGGTGGTCGGCGAGGCCGGCGACGGGGAGACCGCCGTCCGGCTGGCCGAGGAGCTCAAGCCTGACCTGGTGATCCTCGACATCAAGATGCCGATCATGGATGGCCTGGCCGCCGCCGAGCGGATCGCCGGCGCCCGGATCGCCCCGGTGATCATCCTGACCGCCTTCAGCCAGCGTGACCTGGTGGAGCGGGCCCGGGCGGCCGGCGCGATGGCGTACCTGGTCAAGCCGTTCCAGAAGAGCGACCTGGTGCCGGCGGTGGAGATCGCGCTGTCCCGCTACTCGGAGATCGCCGCGCTGGAGTCCGAGGTCGCCGGGTTGACCGATCGGCTGGAGGTCCGCAAGACCGTCGAGCGGGCCAAGGGCGCGCTGATGACCACCTACAACATGACCGAGCCGCAGGCGTTCAAGTGGATCCAGCGCACGGCGATGGACCACCGGATGACCATGAAGGAGGTCTCCGAGCGGATCCTCGCCGAGACCGCCGGCGGTGAGGTGGCGCAGCCGGCCACCTGAGCGGCGGTCACCGCCTGCGGGGGATGTCCGGCATCGATATAGCATCGACCCGTGGTGATCAGGCGGCTGGTCGCGGTGGTCGCCGGCCTGGCGGTGGCGCTGGCCGGCTGTGCCCGCCCGAGCGCGCCCCCGGAGCCGGCGCCGCTGCGTCCGGCCTGGCAGCCGGTGGCGCTGCCCACGCCGGCCGGCATTGCTGGTAGGACCATGGTGCGGGACGCGGCGACCTGTGCCGGGCACTGGTACGCCGTCGGCGGGGTCGCCGATCCGGCGGGGGAGATCCGCCCGGTGGCCTGGACCAACTCGGCGGGGCTGACCTGGTCGCCCGTGCAGGTCGCGCCGTCGACCTTCTACGGCCGGCGGCACCTGCTATATGCGGTGGCCTGCCGGGACGGGCGGATGGCGGCGCTCGGCGCGGCGATCGGTGGCGCGCACGGTAATCCCCGTACGGGCACCTGGTCGCAGGGTTCGGACGGACTTCTGCGTGAGGCGGAGGGTTCTTTCGAGCTGTTCGGTGGAGCTCGGGCGGTGAGCGCGTCGCGGTTGGCGGCCGGTCCGGACGGGTGGCTGGTGGCGGGCACCCGGTTGGCCGGGGCGGCGGTGTGGACCTCGCCGGAGGGGGAGCGCTTCACGCTGCACGAGGGGCTGCCGGAGCTGGCGGGTGACGGCCGGGGCCGGACCGCCGCGTACGACGCGGTGGCCGTACCGTCGGGTTGGCTGGTGGTGGGGGCGGTGCTGGCGCCCGCGGCGACGCCGGTGGCCTGGAGTTCGGCGGACACGCGGGCGTGGCGGCGGCTGGCGGTGCCGGGGGCGGATGGTCCGGGCCAGGTGGAGCGGGTGACGGTGGCCGGCGACGCGGTGCTGGCGGTCGGCGCGGTGCGGGGCGGTTTCGGCACCTGGCGGTGGGTGGGTTCCGAGTGGCGGTGGGTCGGCGCGTTCGGCTCGGACGGCCCGGGTCGGCGCTCGGTGCGGGCCCTGACGGCCGACGGCGACCGGGTGGTGGCGGCCACCGCCGACGGCGACGGCCATCGGCTGTGGTGCTCGACTGATGGCGGTGCATCGTGGCGGGCGGTCGCCCTGCCGGTGACCGTGCCGTCGGGCGGCGACACGGGGCTGGCGGTGGCGTTCCAGGGTGATCGACTGATGGTGCTCGCGGACCCGGGAAACGGGTCCCGTGCCTGGTGGGCGCGGCTGTCGACCGATACCTGAGCAGGGGTGCCCGGGGCCGGGTCACGGCCGACGAAACGAAGGCGAGAAACGCTCACAGCCCGCGCTTCTTACGGCTGCTTCTTACAGCGATCGCACCCTATCCGCCACCCCGTGTAACGGTTCGGTCAACGGCTCCGCCCAGGACTTACGTCGCGGCTCCGCGGTGGGATAACGTCCGGCCCCAGACCGGCGACGACGGTCTGGTTCGTCCGCCCCCGCAAGTGCCAATAGGCAGCGGGTGGTTCGGGCCATGGGACGGAGGAGGGTTCGGGCCGTGAGGCAGAAGCTCGTACGTTTGGTCGGCGGGGTGGCGATCGCCGCTCTCGCCATGGGCGGCGTGACCGCCTGCAAGTCTGACAGTGGGGACGACGCCGCCAGCGGTGACGCCTGTGGTGCCAAGATCGCCTTCTTCGGCGCGCTCACGGGCCCGGCTGCCGCGCTCGGCGTGAACATGAACGGCGGCGTCAAGCTCGCCGTCGACAAGTACAACAAGGAGAACGCCGACTGCCAGGTGACCCTGGTGCCGCTGGACTCCCAGGGCAACCCGGAGCAGGCGCCGGGCCTGGCCCAGCAGGCGATCGACGACGAGAAGATCCTCGGCATCGTCGGCCCCGCCTTCTCGGGTGAGTCCGAGGCCGCCAACCCGCTCTTCTCCGAGGCCGGCCTGGTGCACATCAGCCCGTCCGCGACCCGGCCGAGCCTGGCCGACCAGGGCTGGAAGACCTTCTTCCGGGCGGTCGGCAACGACTTCAGCCAGGGCCCGGCGGCCGGTCGTTACATCAAGGACGTGCTGAAGGCCGAGAAGGTCTACGTCATCGACGACCAGTCCGCGTACGGCGCCGGCCTGGCCGACGAGGTCAAGAAGGTCCTCGGCGCGGCGGTTGTCGGCAGCGACAAGGTCCAGGGCGAGGGCAAGCAGAACGACTTCTCGGCGACCGTCACCAAGGTCAAGTCCTCCGGCGCGACCGCGCTCTTCTACGGCGGCTACTACCAGGAGGCTGGCCTGATCCGCAAGCAGCTCACCGCTGCTGGCGTCACCGCCACCCTGGTCGCCGGTGACGGCGTCAACGACGCCTCCTACATCGAGGGCGCCGGTGCGGCGGCGGCCGAGGGCACCATCCTCACCTGCCCCTGCCAGCCGGCCACCGAGGCCCGCGGCACCTTCGTCGAGGACTTCAAGGCGCTCAACGGCGCGGAGCCCGGCACCTACAGCGACACCGCCTACGACGCGGCGAGCATCCTGCTCGCCGGCATCAAGGCCGGTAACGGCACCCGCGAGAAGATCCTGGAGTTCGTGAAGGGCTACAGCGGCGAGGGCGTCGCGGCGGCCTACAAGTTCACCGAGACCGGTGAGCTCGACCCGACTCAGGTCAAGGTCTGGGCGTACAAGGTCGAGGGCGGCAAGGTCGTTCCGGACCAGGAGATCCCGAAGGCCTGACCGTTCCGGTAGTAGCGGTTCCGCTGTGATTGCGGGGTGCGGCCGGGGAGCCCCTTCCCGGCCGCACCCCCACTGTCTTCCCTTCCTGTACGGAGTGCCCTTCCTTGGACTTCAACGCCCTGTTCTCCGATTTCGGGGGATATACGATAACCGGGCTGACGGTGGGCGCCATCTACGCCCTCGTCGCGCTGGGTTACACGCTGGTATACGGCGTGCTGAGACTCATCAACTTCGCCCACTCCGAGGTCTTCATCGCCGGCGCTTTCGCCGCGATCTGGGGCTGGGCCGCGCTCGGCCTGGGCCGCGACTCGGTCGTCAGCGGCTTCGGCTCGATCATGCTCTACCTGCTGGTCGGCGCCCTGTTCGCGGCGGTGGCCTCGGCCGGCACCGCGACGGTCATCGAGCGGGTGGCGTACCGGCCGCTGCGTAAGCGCAACGCCCCGCCGCTGGCCTTCCTGATCACCGCGATCGGCGCGTCGATCGCCATCGCCGAGGCGTTCGGCATCTACACCCGCCGGCTCCCGGTCGGTGCTCCCACGGTGGTCAAGAACGACGTGCTCTTCACCGTCTTCGGTGCGGAAGTCACCGTGGTGCAGTTGCTGGTCATCGGTTCGGCACTGGCGATGATGGTCGCTCTGGACCTCTTCATCAACCGCAGCCGGATCGGCCGGGGTATCCGGGCGGTCGCCCAGGACCAGAACACGGCCGCGCTGATGGGGATCAACAAGGACCGGATCATCCTGGTGGTCTTCGTCATCGGTGGCGTGATGGCCGGCGTCGCCGGCATGCTCTACGACATCCGGATCGGCACGTTGACCTACAGCGTGGGCTTCCTGCTCGGGCTGAAGGCGTTCACCGCGGCGGTCCTCGGTGGCATCGGCAACCTGCGCGGCGCGCTGATCGGCGGGCTGCTGCTCGGCCTGGTCGAGAACTACGCCTCGGCTCTGTTCGGCGCGAACTGGAAGGACCTGGCCGCCTTCGTGGTCCTGGTCGTGCTGCTGATGTTCCGGCCGACCGGTCTGCTCGGCGAGTCGTTGGGGAGGGCCCGCGCATGACAAGCGTGAGGGAATGGATCGATACCGGTCGGCACGCGGTGGCCGATCGTTGGCACAACGCGCCCCGCTGGATGCGGTGGGCCGTCATCGCAGCGGTGATCGTCTTCTTCTACGCCCTGCCGAACCGGGAGTTCTACCAGTGGCTCGGGCCGATCCCGACCACCGGGTCGAACTTCGGTCAGGTGCTCTTCACCATCTCCATCTACGTGCTGTTGGCGGTGGGGCTGAACATCGTGGTCGGCTTCGCCGGCCTGCTCGACCTGGGCTACTTCGGCTTCTTCGCGGTCGGTGCGTACACGGTGGCGGTGCTGACCTCGCCGAGCAGTGACCTCAAGACGCTCTGGCCGTGGTTGCTGGCCCTGCCGGTGGCGATCGCGCTGACCATGATCTCCGGGGTCTTCCTGGGCACGCCGACGCTGCGGCTGCGCGGTGACTACCTGGCCATCGTGACGCTCGGCTTCGCCGAAATGATCCGGGTGGCGGCCACCGCCTCCGACTTCCTCAAGGGACAGCGCGGCTTCAACCAGATCCCGCACCCGCCCGGCAGCTACTCCGACGGCAAGCCGATCTTCGGTGTGCTCGACCCGCGGCCGTACTACTGGCTGGTCCTGACGATGATCATCCTGGTGGTCATCGGGGTGCGTAACCTCAACCGGAGCCGGGTCGGCCGGGCCTGGATCTCGATCCGGGAGGACGAGGACGCGGCGCAGCTGATGGGTGTGCCGACGTTCAAGTTCAAGCTCTGGGCGTTCGCCTCGGGCGCGGCGATCGGTGGTCTGGCCGGCGCGCTCTTCGCCGGCAAGCAGAACTTCGTCAGCTCGCAGAACCTCGAACTGCTCAACTCGATCATCATCCTGGCCGCGGTCATCCTCGGCGGCTCGGGCAACATCGTCGGCGCGATCGTCGGCGGTGGCCTGGTGGCGTACCTGATCGAGCGGTTCCGTGGCATCGAGTTCTTCGGCGTCGAGCTGTACGAGTACCGCTTCATGTTCTTCGGCCTGATCCTGGTGGTCATGATGATCTTCCGACCACAGGGCCTGATACCGAACCGACGACGAGCGGCGGAGTTCAAGGACCGTCGCAAGGAGGTGATCGTCGGTGGGTGAGACCGTGCAGAAGCCGACCGTTCCGGAGCAGGCCGGCGCACCGGCGGTGGAGTCCACCTCCGGTGGCCGGGAGCCGCTGCTGGAGGTCGACCACGTGACGCTGCGCTTCGGCGGCGTGGTGGCCCTCAACGACGTGGACTTCACCCTCTACAAGGGGGAGATCCTCGGTCTGATCGGCCCCAACGGCGCCGGCAAGACCACCTGCTTCAACGCCATGACCGGCATCTACCAGCCCTCCGAGGGCGAGATCCGGTTCCGCGGCGAGCGGATCACCGGCAAGAAGAAGCACCACATCACCAAGATGGGCATGGCGCGGACGTTCCAGAACATCCGCCTCTTCCCGGAGATGACCGCGCTGGAGAACATCCAGGTGGGCGCGGACGCGCACCACAAGACCAGCGTCATCTCCGCGCTGTTCCGGCTGCCCCGGCACCGCCGCGAGGAGCGTGACGGGCTGGAGAAGGCCGAGCGGCTGCTCGACTTCGTCGGCATCCCCCACCGGATGCACGACGCCGCCCGCAACCTCTCCTACGGCGAGCAGCGCCGGCTGGAGATCGCCCGGGCGCTGGCCACCGACCCGGTACTGCTCTGCCTGGACGAGCCGGCCGCCGGCTTCAACCCGGCCGAGAAGGAGGAGCTGCTCCAGCTCATCCGCAAGATCCGGGACCAGGGCATCACCGTGCTGCTGATCGAGCACGACATGCGTCTGGTCATGGGCGTGACCGACCGGATCGTGGTGCTGGAGTTCGGAAAGAAGATCGCTGAAGGACTCCCCGCCGAGGTGCGGGAGGACCACCGGGTGATCGCGGCCTACCTGGGGGTGCCGGATGACGACGCTGCTTGAGATCGAAGACGTCAGTCTGCTCTACGGGCGGATCAAGGCGCTGCACGGGATCAGCCTGACCGTGAACGAGGGCGAGATCGTGGCCCTGATCGGTGCCAACGGCGCCGGCAAGTCCACCACCATGCGGGCCATCTCCGGCATCCGTCCGGTCGCCTCCGGTCGGATCCGGTTCGCCGGTGAGGACATCACCAAGCTCCGGGCCGACCTGCGGGTACGCCGCGGGCTCTGCCAGGCGCCCGAGGGCCGGGGCATCTTCCCCGGCATGACGGTGCTGGAGAACCTGGACATGGGCGCCTACACCCGGCGGGACCGCCCGGAGGTGGTCAAGGACCTGGCCAAGGTGCTGGAGCTCTTCCCGCGGCTGGCCGAGCGGCGCAAGCAGGTCGGTGGCACGCTCTCCGGCGGTGAGCAGCAGATGCTGGCCGTGGGGCGGGCGCTGATGAGCCGGCCCAAGCTGCTGCTGCTCGACGAGCCCTCGATGGGTCTGGCGCCGATGCTGATCCAGCAGATCTTCAGCATCATCACGGAGATCAACCAACAGGGCACCACGATCCTGCTGGTGGAGCAGAACGCGCAGCAGGCCCTCGCCCGGGCCCACCGCGCGTACGTGCTGGAGACGGGCCGGATCGTCAAGGAGGGCACCGGCTCGGAGTTGCTGCACGACCCGGCGGTCAAAGAGGCATACCTCGGCGTGGCCTGACCAGCTGCTACCCCTCATCCCAAGGAGAACGACATGTTCAGTCTCAACGGCCGACGGCGGGCCGCTCTTGGCGTGGCCGGTGCGGCACTGCTCACCCTGTCGCTGGCCGCGTGTGGCGAGAAGGAGGGCGACGACCAGCCCGGCGCGGGCCCCTCCGTGACCGCCGACGCCGACTCGGCGCTCGCCGCGAAGGTGCCGGACGCGATCAAGGCCGATGGCGTGATCAAGGTCGGCACCGACGCGACGTACGCCCCGGCGGAGTTCCTCGACACCGACGGCCAGACCGTGATCGGTTTCGACATCGAGCTGTTCAACGCGGTGGCGCAGAAGCTCGGCCTGAAGGCCGAGTACGAGGCGGCGCCGTTCGACGCGATCCTGCCCGGTGTGGACTCCGGCAAGTACGAGATCGGTGTCTCCTCGTTCACCATCAACGCCGAGCGGATGCAGACGGTCAACATGGTGAGCTACTTCTCCGCCGGCACCCAGTGGGCCACCAAGGCCGGCAACCCGAACCAGGTGGACCCGGACAACGCCTGCGGCAAGAAGATCGCCGTGCAGACCAGCACCGTCCAGGCCGACGACATCACCGCCCGGTCGAAGAAGTGCACCGACGGTGGCAAGCCGGCGATCGCCATCGACCAGTACCAGTCGCAGGCCGACGCGACGGCCGCCGTGGTCAGCGGCAAGAACGACGCCATGCTGGCCGACTCGCCGGTCGGCGCGTACGCGGTGCAGCAGAGCAACGGTCAGCTGGAGGTGCTCGGCGACATCTACGAGTCGGCGCCCTACGGCTACGTGGTGAAGAAGGACCAGACCGCGTTCGCCGAGGTGCTGACGGAGGCCGTGCAGGCGGTCATCGCCGACGGTAGCTACGAGGCGGCGCTGAAGAAGTGGGGTGTCGAGGGCGGTGCCATCACGACCTCGGCGCTGAACCCCGCCAGCTGACATGTCCCAAAACACCGAAACACCCGAACGGGCACGGCCGGAACCCATCCAGGCCGTGCCCGTGCGGCATCCCGGGCGGTGGCTCGCCGTCGCCGTCATCGGGGTGCTGGTGGCCATGTTCGTGCACATGCTGGTGACGAACACGGCGTTCAACTGGTCGTTCATGGTCGACAACATGTTCCGGCCGCCGATCATGGCGGGGCTGCGCGGCACCATCGCGCTGACCATCATCGCGATGCTGCTCGGCATCACGCTGGGCGTGGTCATCGCGATCATGCGGCTCTCCGAGAACCCGATCCTGCGCGGCGTCTCCTGGGTCTACACCTGGTTCTTCCGGGCGGTGCCCCGGCTGGTGCTGGCGATCCTCTTCGGCAACCTGGGCCTGCTCTGGTCCCGGATCGAGTTCGGGCTGCCCTTCGACCGGCAGATCGGCGCGCTCTTCGGAGTCAGCGACTTCGAGGCGCGGCTGTTCGGCTTCTCGGCGATGGACATCCTCACCGGCTTCGTCGCCGGGGCGCTGGCGCTCGGCCTCTCCGAGGCCGCGTACATGGCGGAGATCATCCGGGCCGGCGTCCAGTCGGTCGACGAGGGGCAGACCGAGGCGGCCCAGGCCCTCGGCCTGACCCGGGGGCAGATCATGCGCCGGATCGTCCTGCCGCAGGCGATGCGGGTGATCATCCCACCGACCGGCAACGAGACCATCGCGATGCTCAAGGACACCGCCCTGGTGGCCTTCGTGCCGGTCTCCACCGAGCTGTTCTTCCAGCTCAGGGCGGTTGGTGCGCGTACCTTCCAGCTCTTCCCGATGTACGTGGCGGCCTGCCTGTGGTACCTGGCGCTGACCAGCGTGCTGCTGGTCGGGCAGTACTACCTGGAACGGCACTTCTCCAAGGGCGTCGGACGTAGCGGACGGGCGAAGCTGACGTTGCGGGGCATCGCCGCGGAGGCCGGTGGCGGCGCGAACAGGGGTGGTGCGTGATGACGGGGGTACGGGTGCCGGCCCAGGCCGGCCCGGCGGAGCCGGGGCCGATGGTGCATGCCGAACAGGTGCACAAGTCGTTCGGGTCGATCGAGGTGCTCAAGGGCATCGACCTACAGGTGCGGGCCGGCGAGGTGTGCTGCCTGCTCGGACCCTCCGGGTCGGGCAAGTCGACCTTCCTGCGCTGCATCAACCATCTGGAGAAGATCAACGCCGGGTGGATCCGGGTGGACGGCGAGCTGATCGGCTACCGGGAGCGCGGCGGCAAGCTGCACGAGATGCGGGAGAAGGAGGTCGCCGCCCAGCGCCGTTCGATCGGCATGGTGTTCCAGCGGTTCAACCTCTTCCCGCACAA
Organism: Micromonospora sp. CA-263727; assembly: GCF_050942455.1. NCBI lineage: Bacteria > Bacillati > Actinomycetota > Actinomycetes > Micromonosporales > Micromonosporaceae > Micromonospora > Micromonospora sp. CA-263727. The sequence goes on along the minus strand of NZ_CP192031.1, from coordinate 5,192,902 downwards.
GACCGCGCTGGAGAACGTCATCGAGGCGCCGCTGCTGGTCCGCCGGGAGAAGCGGGCCGGGGCCCGGGACCGGGCGGTGGCGTTGCTGGAGCGGGTGGGGCTCGGCGACAAGCTGGGCAGCTACCCGAGTCAGCTCTCCGGCGGGCAGCAGCAGCGGGTGGCCATCGCCCGGGCGCTGGCCATGCAGCCGAAGCTGATGCTCTTCGACGAGCCCACCAGCGCGCTCGACCCCGAACTGGTCGGCGAGGTGCTGGACGTGATGAAGGACCTGGCCCGGGACGGCATGACGATGATCGTGGTGACCCACGAGATCGGCTTCGCCCGGGAGGTCGGCGACTCGCTGGTCTTCATGGACGGCGGCGTGGTGGTCGAGCAGGGCCACCCGCGCGAGGTGATCGCCGACCCGAAGCACGAGCGCACCAGGGCGTTCCTGGCCAAGGTGCTCTGATCATCGGCCTCGACCCACCGCGGTCGGTGGGTCGGGTCGCGCGACGGCGGCCGGCCGGGCGGTGCTCCCGCCCCGGCCGGCCGCCGTCCGATGCCGGGCCCGGACAGCACCGGCAGCACAGCTTCGCGCTCCGCTCGGCGGTGGTGGCGGCCGAGGGTTGTCGGCGGTACGGGCTAGAGTCGCTGCCGTGACAGCTACGACGCCGCGCCTGCTTCTCGTCGACGGACACTCCCTGGCATACCGGGCCTTCTTCGCCCTGCCGGTGGAAAACTTCTCCACCACGACCGGGCAGCCGACCAACGCGGTCTACGGCTTCACCTCGATGCTGATCAACGTGCTGCGCGACGAGCAGCCGACCCACATCATCGTCGCCTTCGACGTTTCCCGCCGCTCCTTCCGCACCGAGAAGTACGCGGAATACAAGGCCGGCCGCAGCGAGACGCCGACCGACTTCAAGGGCCAGGTGAGCCTGGTCAAGGAGGTCCTGGCCGCGCTGCGTGTGCCGGTGGTGGAGAGGGAGGGCTACGAGGCCGACGACGTGATCGCCACGCTCGCCTGCCAGGCCCGCGACCAGGGCATGCCGGTGCTGATCTGCACCGGCGACCGGGACGCCTTCCAACTGGTCGACGAGCAGATCACCGTGCTCTACCCGCGCAAGGGCGTCTCCGACCTGGCCCGGATGGACCCGGCCGCAATCGAGGCGAAGTACGGCGTCGGCCCCCGGCGCTACCGCGACCTGGCCGCGCTGGTCGGCGAGACCAGCGACAACCTGCCCGGTGTCCCCGGTGTCGGCCCGAAGACCGCGGCCAAGTGGATCAACCTGTACGACGGGGTGGAGGGCGTCGTCGCCCGCGCCGACGAGATCAAGGGCAAGGCCGGCGAGAGCCTGCGTGAGCGGCTCGCCGACGTGATCCGCAACTACGAGATCAACTGTTTGGTCTCCGACCTGGAGCTGCCGATTCGCCCCGACGACGCCCGCTGGCCGGGCTGGGACCGCGAGGCGGTGCACCAGGTCTTCGACACCCTCCAGTTCCGCATCCTGCGCGATCGGCTCTACCAATACCTCGACGCGGTCGAGCCGGAGGCCGAGGCGGGCTTCGACCTGGCCGGCGAGGTGCTGACCGCGCCGGGTGCCCTGGCCGGCTGGCTGGCGACGCACGCGACCACCAGCACCCCGGTCGGTGTCGCGGTCAAGCTCGACACCGGTCCCAACCGGCGGCACACCGCCACCGTCACCGGCATGGCCCTGGCCACCGCCGACGGCGCGGCGGCCTGGTTCGATCCGGCCGGGCTGGCGGCGGACGACGACGCGGCCCTCGCCGGCTGGCTGGCCGACGAGGCCCGGCCCAAGGTGCTGCACGACAGCAAGCCCGCCGTGCTCGCCTTCGCCGCGCACGGCTGGGCTCTCGCGGGCATCTCCCGGGACACCCAGATCGCGGCCTACCTGGCCCGCCCCGACCAGCGCTCCTACGACCTGACCGATCTGGCGCTGCGCTACCTGCACCGGGAGCTGCGGGTCGACGTTCCGGACGACGGCCAGCTGACGCTGGACGGGCTCGGCGACGAAGGCGAGGCCGAGCAGAACCTCATGCTGCACGCCCGGGCCACCCTCGACCTGGCCGAGGCGATCGACGCCGAGCTGTCCCGCGACGGCGAGCAGTCGGCCCGGCTGATGGCCGGCGTCGAGCTGCCGCTGATGCGGGTGCTGGCGGAGATGGAACGCACCGGCATCGCCGCCGACACCGACTACCTCTCCGAACTGGAGGCGCACTTCGCCGCCGAGGTGAAGTCCGCCGCGCAGGGCGCGTACGCGGTGATCGGCCGGGAGTTCAACCTCGGCTCGCCCAAGCAGCTCCAGGAGATCCTCTTCGGCGAGCTGGCCCTGCCCAAGACCAAGAAGATCAAGACCGGGTACACCACCGACGCCGACGCCCTCCAGTGGCTCTACGCGCAGACCGAGCACCCGCTCCTGCACCACCTGCTGCGTCACCGCGACGTGGCCAAGCTCAAGTCGACCGTGGACGGCCTGCTCAAGTCGGTCTCCGACGACGGGCGCATCCACACCACCTTCAACCAGACGGTGGCCGCCACCGGCCGGCTCTCCTCCACCGAGCCCAACCTGCAGAACATCCCGATCCGCACCGAGGAGGGGCGGCGGATCCGCCGCGCCTTCGTGGTGGGCGCGGGTTACGAGTGCCTGCTCACCGCCGACTACAGCCAGATCGAGATGCGGATCATGGCACACCTGTCGTCGGACGACGCGCTGATCCAGGCGTTCAACTCCGGCGCCGACTTCCACGCGGCGACCGCATCCTCCGTCTTCGGCGTCCCGGTCACCCAGGTCACCCCGGACCAGCGCCGCAAGATCAAGGCGATGAACTACGGCCTGGCGTACGGGCTGAGCGCCTTCGGCCTGGCCCAGCAGCTCGGCATCAGCGCCGAGGAGGCCCGCGGGCTGATGGAGGACTACTTCGCCGGCTTCGGCGGTGTGCGGGACTACCTCCAGGAGGTCGTCGCCCGGGCCCGCCAGGACGGCTACACCTCCACCATCCTCGGCCGCCGGCGCTACCTGCCCGACCTGGTCAGCGACAACCGGCAGCGGCGGGAGATGGCCGAGCGGATGGCGCTCAACGCCCCGATCCAGGGCTCGGCCGCCGACATCATCAAGGTCGCGATGCTGCACGTCGACACCGCGCTGCGCGACGCCGGGCTGCGCTCCCGGATGCTGCTCCAGGTGCACGACGAGCTGGTCTTCGAGGTGGCGCCGGGGGAGCGGGCGACACTGGAGGAGTTGGTGCGGCGCGAGATGGGCGCAGCGTACCCGCTGTCGGTGCCGCTGGAGGTCTCCGTCGGCGAGGGCCGCGACTGGAACAGCGCGGACCACTGATTCCGTCGCTGTGGATTCGGTGCGGTTTCCGGGCAGCCCCCGCTCCGGGCGGTCAGGCTTGATCCCTCCGCGGAGCGGGCTGCCCGGAAACCTGACGTGGTCCGGGTGGTGGGCGGGCTAGGGGGCCCGCGCGGTGATGCTCGGATCAGCGGGCTGGCCCGGCCCAGTCGGGTGATCTGGGTGTGAGTTACTTGCGGGGCGGGGTCGCGGCGCGGGGCCGTGATCAGCGCCCCGGTCCGCGTCGCTCCTTCGGCGGGGTACCGTGCCGTTCGAGGGCCTTGCGGGACGGGCCGCCGGGCGGCGGCAGCGGGGCCTTGACCGGGTCGTGGCCCCAGTTCATCAGCGAGTATCGCCACCTGGTTTCGCGTACGTCGCCGCTCGGCCGCTGTGCCATGTGCCGGTGGACGTATCCGACGACCTTGCGCATGTGCTTGTAGTCGGCGTCCGTGAGCTGGTCCCGCTTGCGGCGGAGCAGGTCGACGATCTTCCGACCGGATTCGTGGCCGACGGACTCGCCGCCCTCGGTGCCCTTCTTCTGCCAGCCGACGTGCTTGGACTCCGGGGTCTCCAGCCACTGTTGAAGCTCGGCGGGCTTCATGTTCACCGCCTCGGTGAACTCCCGGTAGGTCTGCTCAGGATCGTCACTTCGGCTCATGACGCAGCACCTCCGGCCGGTGGGCGACGTCCCGGCCCGAGTCGTCGTTGCGGATGCGGTACTGCGGGGCCTCCAGTGACGCGTTCACGGCGTGTCCGCGTACGTGCGTGCGTTCGGTCAGTTTCTCCCTCACCACGCCGTACGCCCGGCCGCTGTGGCTGGCCCAGGAGACGTGGTCACCCCGGCGGAACTCTCTCTGCTCGGCCATGCCGCCCGGATACCCGAGGGCGGTTGGCCGAAAACGCCGCCGCCGTGCCGCGACGGTCCCGTCCCGGACGAGCGGGGTACGGCGGCACGGCAGCGGTGAGCCGGATCAGGTCAGCGGGTCACCGGAGGACGCGTTTGTCCGGGTCGAGCGACCGGGGCAGCTTGATGGTGATCCACTCGTTGTCCTCGGCGACTCCGGGCCTCCGGCCCGTGGAGAACGGGAAGTTGTTGTCGTTCAGTACGGCGACGGTCCGCTCGTCCAGGATCACCACGTTCTCGATGGTCTGGAACGGGAAGGTGAACGTGCTGCCGAAGCCGCCCAGCCGCTTCGGGTTGGCGATCTTCATCAGGTCGACCAGGAGCGTCTTGTCCATCAGCCCGTCCCGGTCGCGGTCGCGGGTGTCGGCGACGTAGAGCCGCTTGACCACGGCCGTGGGGCCCTGGCCGTTGTCCCGCTCGATGATCAGGAAGCGGTGCTTGTCGATCGCGATGGCGTCGCCGATCGCCAGGTGGGGGGCGTCGAGCGGGTAGGTGTACCGCTTGCCGGTGTACGCGCCGGTCCGCAGGTCGAACTCGTTCAGCCGCAGGTGTCCCGCCGGGTCTCCGGTGACGGTGCCCTCCAGCAGCGGGTACAGGTAGCGGCCGTCGGGCGAGGCGGCGAGGCCCTCGAAGCCCTTGCTGCTGCCCAGGGTGGCGGGTACCCCGGTGCGCGCGGCGGTCTCCGGGGCCACCACGCCGTCGAGCGGGATCGGAGCGGCCAGCAGCCGGCCGGCCCGGTCGAAGTGCAGCAGGTACGGGCCGAACTCGTCGCCGATCCAGTACGTGCCGTCGGCGGCCTTGACGATCGACTCGACGTCGAAGTCGGCACCGGTGAGCACCCGGTCCTCGCGGGTCAGTTGCCACGGGACGTACCCGTCGGAGTCGGTGAGGTTGATGCCGCCGACCACGTCGACCGCGCCGGTGGCGAACACCGGGGCGAGCCGCTGGACGCGCAGCAAAAAATCGGCCGAGTTGGCGATGTTGCCGTAGCCGTTGTCCGACAGCACGTCGAAGGTGCCGTCGCCGTTGTCGGCGATGCCGGAGAAGCCCTGGATCGGCTGGTCGGCGAAGGGCGTGCGGTGGCCGTTCGTGTTGCCCGTGATGAGGCTGCCGGAGGGCTCGCTGCCCGGCACGAACGTGGCGGCGGGCAGCGCCGCGAAGCCGGTCAGCGTCGGCGTGGTGACCTTCGGCCCGCCGGCGAGGGACGCGTTACCGGCCAGGGCGAGAATGAGCGCGAGGACGCCAGCACCGGCGAGGAACCGTGCCAGCGGTCTGTTGTTGATGATTCGTCTCATGGAGCCGGACATTAGGGAACATGAATGAACCGGAGACGACACCGCGATGGCGCGGGAGGGGCGTGCCGGGGCCGCTCCGAGCCGGCGACGCAGATGGCGGTGCCGGGATAGAGCCGTCCGCGCAGAGGGCTTGATCCGGCGACACCCGTCAGTGACTCACTCACCCGACGCACTTCCGCACGCTAAGTTCATGGGGTGCTTCCGATGACCCTCCAAGAGATCGCCGCCGTTGTCGGCGGAGCCGTGCACGATGCTCCTCACGGCGTCACCGTGACCGCCCCGGTGGTATTCGACAGCCGGCGCGTGGAAGCCGGGGGAATGTTCGTGGCGCTGCCCGGTGAGCGCGCCGACGGGCACGACTTTGCTACCCGTGCGATCGAGGCCGGGGCGGCGGCTGTCCTGGCCTCGCGCCCAGTCGGGGTGCCGGCGCTGGTCGTTGAGGACGTGCCAACGGCGTACGGGCGGCTTGCCCGTGCTGTGGTGGACCGGCTTTCGAACACCACCGTCGTCGGAGTCACCGGCTCGGTAGGCAAGACATCAACCAAGGACATCCTCGCCCAGGTGCTCCCCGTCTGGGGTGAGACGGTAGCCAACCGAGCATCGAACAACAACGAACTGGGATTGCCGTACACGGTCACCCGCGCCACCGTCGACACGCGCTATCTGGTGCTGGAAATGGGCGCGCGTGGCATCGGACACGTGGCCTATCTCGCCCGCATCGCTCCGCCCACCGTCAGCGTTGTCACCCGCGTCGGGCACGCACACATCGGGGAATTCGGGTCGGTGGCGAACATCGCCCAGGCCAAGGGGGAGATCGTGGAAGCGCTGCCTGACGCGCACAACGGCGGGTTGGCAGTGCTCAACGCCGACGACGCGCGTGTGGCCGCGATGGCGGACCGAACTCGCGCGCGCGTGCTCACCTATGGCATCGACAGCACTGCCGACGTGCGGGCCGAGAACCTAGTCATGGACGAACTGGGACGCGCCGGATTCCGGCTCGTGTTCAACGGCCGGGCCGCCGAGGTGCGGTTGCGGCTCTACGGGCTACACCAGGCGTCGAACGCCCTCGCTGCCGCTACCGTCGCCCTTGGGCTGGGGCATTCAATCGACGCCGTGGCCGAGGCGGTGTCGCAGGCGGAGGCGGTGTCACCGGGGCGGATGCAGGTGACCACTCGGACTGATGGCGTGACGGTCATCAACGACGCTTACAACGCCGCCCCGGACGCTATGCGCGCCGCACTACGGGCATTGCACGCGATGGCCGGGGACGGCCGCCGTGCCGTCGCAGTACTGGGTGAGATGACCGAGCAGGGCGACCACGCTGCGCAGGTTCATCGTGAGATCGGGGAGCAAATTTCCGAGATCGGTGCCGGGTGGCTGGTTGCGATCGGTGCGGCAAACGCCGACCAGTACGCGGCCGGAGCCGCCGGCACGGCGGTGGATCGGGTCGCGAACATGGAGCAGGCGTGGGAGTTGCTGCGTGAAGGGCTGCGGCCGGGTGATGTCGTGTTGGTGAAGGCAGCGAACAGCGCCGGACTCCTCGCACTGGCAGACAAGCTTGCCGAGGAGCCCGACGCCGTTACCGCCGAGGCGTAGCGGTCACGCGGACAGCGCGACCTCGGGTCTGCTGGTCAGGCTGTCCAGGATCGCCGCGCCGTAGCTTGCCACGTCGCCGGTGCCCATCGTCAGCACCACGTCACCGCGGCCAGCCATCCGCGCCACGACCCTGGCGGAGTGCTCCGGCCCGAGAGGCAGACAGTACGAGCCCTCACGCAGTCGCGCGATGATGGCCGTGTTGTCCGCGACCGGCTGTCCCTCCGGCACGGTGCCGTGCACGTCGAGGAGCAGCACGTAATCGGCCTTGTCCGCCAGCACCCGCCCGATCCGCTCTCCGAAGGCCAGGACGCGGGCGTGTCCGGACGGCTGGAACACCACGAACACCCGCCCACGGGCCAGGGTGTGGGCCGCTTCCAGATCGGCGGCGATCTCGTTCGGGTGGTCGGCGTAGGAGTCGACCACCGTCACGCCGGCCCTGCTGCCGAGCTGCTCGAATCGGCGGCGCACTCCGGCGAAGGTGCACGACGCCCGGGCCACGTCGGCGGGGTTCAGGCCGAGGGTCACCGCGCACGCCACGGCTGCCGCCGCGTTGTCCAGGTGGTGTCCCGCTGGGGTCGGCAGGGTCAGCCGTACCTCCGTGCCGTTCGGCATGCGCAGCGTTGCGCAGGCCGACCAGCCCTCGGCGCGCACGTCCAGGATCCGCATGTCGGCCGTCCGGTCCCGGCCGTACCGCAGGACCGACAGGTCCGGACGCTCGTCGGCGATCACGTCGGCCGCCACCGTCGCGCCCACACAGTCCGCGTTGACGATCAGGAACCCGGACGGTGCGATTCGACCACCGAACCCGACGTAGGCCCGCATCACGTCGGCGTGGTTGACGAAGTTCTCCGGGTGGTCGTCCGTCACGTTGGTGATGACCGCGATCGACGGAGTGAGGAAGTGGAAGGAACGATCCGACTCATCCGCCTCCGCGACCAACAGCCGCGACCGGCCGAGGTGCGCGCCCGAACCCGGGCCGGTGAGGTCCGCCCCGATCAGATGCGTCGGGTCCTCACCGAGGGTGTGCAGGATGTGGGCGAGCAGGCCCGCCGTGGTGGACTTCCCGTGCGATCCGGACACGGCCACCAACCGCCGCCCGGCGGAGAGCGTGTTGAGAACCTGCGCGCGATGCACGACAGGGATGCCGGCAGCACGGGCCGCTCGCACCTCCGATACGTTCCGCGCCACGGTGGTGTAGACGACGCAACTCGCGCCCTCGACGTGCAACGGGTCGTGACCGAGGTGAACCCGCACGCCAGAGGCACGCAGGGTGTCCAGGGTGGCTGAGTCGTGCAGGTCGCTACCGCTGACCTCGTGTCCCAGTTCGGCCAGGAGCCGAGCCAGGCCGGACATCGCGGAACCGCCCGCGCCCACGAAATGCGGACGAGACAGATCGATCGAGCCGGTGTACGCCTCGATGGTCGGGTTACCAGTGATCGTGTCAGTCATGATGCTGTGTCTCCTTTGCGAGAACTGATCTAGTCGGCACTACGAGCTGACGTACGAGGCAATCGACTCCCTTCAGTCGCCGTGATTTCTGTGCGCACGGCCGAACAGCCCCGGGTCACCGCTCGCCGCGCGAGTTCAGTCGCTCCGCAGAAGGGCAGAGCGAGTCATCCAGGGCGCTGCCGCCGAACCGCTCGGACGACAGTCGGACGGCCGGGCTGCGCCGACGCAGCCACCTCACTCAGCAGGCGTTGAAGATCGCGGCACACGCACCTTGGCGGCGACTCAGACAACCGCAGCCTGATTCGCTCCATCGCTACCTGGTCGCGCAAGCGATTCGACAGCGCCTCGGTCTCCACCCACGCGGCCACCAACAGCCCGCGAGCACCCAGAGCAAGATCACACCCCAACCAGAGCTCCCGTGGAGCTGACTGCCGTCCCGTCTCGACGTTGGCGACCGTGCTGCGGGACCACCGCACCATCCGAGCGAGGTCCACCTGTCTGACACCGGCAGCCGTACGCATGTCCGCTAACCGAGCCCCCAGCAACCGACGAGCCTCCGCCACCGTTTCCGGGGTCACCTGCTCAAGAGCCGGGCGTAACGGGATCAACGCGGCGGTGGCAACTGTCATCACAGCGACCTACCGAGCCGCGAGCAGCATGGGCACACCGACACGACGTGCGCCGATCAGCTCCGGGCGAGTAGCCCCGGGCCGCCGGCTGGGCAGACGCAGTGATCGCGTGAACACCAGAACCGCCGCCTCACGGGGGGCGCACGGCCCCGCCGTTCCGCAGCTCAAGCACCTGCCATCCGCGCTCGACACCGCGTGCCGCTCAAGCGCCACCTGCGCGGCATCAACCTGTTCGCCGCCGGGATACATGCCCATCCGTAACCGCCCTTCACGCTGCATGGCCGAACGCGCTGCGAGAGGACAGGCCGGATGTCGTCCGGCCTAGCGCACCGCGCCGACTACCTGCCCGCACCGATTGAGCAGCGCAAACAGGAGCCGCAGCGCCGTAATCGACTTGTCGCTTATCGTTACGACACGATGCCGGAGGTCAGACCTTCGGCAACATGACAGAGGGCGGATGTCAATATGCGTCTCATGCATAGGCACAACCGGCGCTCGGATGGGATTTTGGAGAGGCACTGCCTACCATCAAGGCTCGGCAGCCACGCAAGGACGCCAAGATGACATCGACCCGCCACCGCTATTGCCGCTGCGGCGTACGGCTCGCACGCGACAACACAGGGGACCGTTGCTCGCCCTGCGCATCCCACGGCCGCCAGCAGCCAGGGGCGGCACCGGAGGTGCCGGCCGACTTCTGGAACGAGGCCGTCCTTGACCAAGCGCTACAAGACCGTCACATGGGCCGGGTGATCCGGGCCTGGCGAACACACCCCTACCATGGCCGCCAACCGATATCTCAAGATCAGGCCGCTTCCTGGGTCGGCATGAGCCAAGCTCAACTAAGCCGGATCGAGAACGGTCCCCCCGTCGTCCACCTTGACCGCTTGGCGCAGTGGGCAGCAGTGCTACACATACCGGAAGACCGATTGTGGTTCGCCCTGCCCGCCGCCAGCGGAAAGCTGGACGAGAAAGAGGGCACAGTGAACCGCCGCCAGTTCTTCACCTCGACGGCAGCCACCGCCGCCAGCGGGTTTCTGTACGACCCATCGATGCCAGGGCAGCCGATTGGCGACCACGAAGCCGTCGAGTGGCTCGCATGGCACCTTTGGCAGAACCGCAAAGACGAGCTGCACTCTTCTCAAGTCTCGCAGCCGGTTGCTCATCGCTTGAACACGCACCCACACGTTGTACGCACAGCAGGCGGAGCATACCGATTCACAGACCCCGCACTGACTGACGTTCTGGTTGCCCACCGTGTGTTCGGCGACATCGCACAAGGCAGCGGACATCTGCTCGCCACAGCGCAGACGAGCCACGCCACCGACCTAACCATCAGCGCACTTGCAGCCGACAACGAGGGCGCACGCCGGGGCCTGACCGCATGGATGCGAAGCGGTGCCACCGCAGTCCTGAGAGTCAACTCCGCCGGCATCCTCGCTAAGATCGGAGCGGCAGACCTGGGCGACGCGGCAATCTCGGCCATCCGCAGCGACCAAGACGCCCGACACCTCTACGTCACAGCCGTCGCCAGTCGAGTCCTAGAACTGCCATGGGAACGAGCAGCCGATCTAACCGGCGAGACAAACACACACGCAGCCGTCTGGACACTTGGCGAAGGCGACGACACCAAAGCGTGGGCATCACGCCGCCTTGCCGATGAACTCACGAATAACCGAGACGCCGCCGCCCGATGGTGCAGCGCCGTGCTGCTCGCGAACTGCGTGGATGCCAAGGACACGGGGATGCGATCGGCTCTGATGTTGGCCGTCAAGAACGAACCGTGCCGCGAGAACCTGCGCGCATATGCGGCAGTGCTGGCGGGTGCCACTCCTCTAGCGATTGGATAAGCAGCCATGAAGCTGTTGAGCGTCAAGCCTGGTGAAGAAGTGATCGACACGCTTACCCGGCGTGCAGCAGAAGAGGGCATAGCGAACGGCGCAATCGTCTCTCTCATCGGCGCTGTCGACGAGTGCGCGATCAGCAACATGCCTGCGGACGACGCAAGCACGGATATCGTCAACGAGTACCGGCAGCCGTTCGAGTTGGGCGGCACGGGCGAGATCCGGGACGGCAAAGTCCACGTGCACGTGGTCCTCGGCCGGGAGGGCGACGCCGCACTTGCCGGTCACCTGCACTGGGCGCGCGTCGAAACCTTCTTCGTGCACGCGTACACGCTGCCGTTGCAGTAGGGGTAAGTGCTCGGCACCTGCTGTCGTGCTGGTTGCCGCGATCCGTACCGTTACCGGGATGGACGACAGCCCACCCCACGCCGAGCCCGCCGTCACCCGGCGCACTGTCTCCGACGCCGAGGGCAGGGCGGCGAGCCGCCGTTGGTGGGACCAGGACGCGGACAACTACCAGGACGAACACGGCGCGTTCCTCGGGGATGTCGACCTTGTCTGGTGCCCCGAGGGCCTACGGGAAGCGGACGTGCGGCTGCTCGGTGACGTCAAAGGGACCCGGGTGCTGGAACTGGGCTGCGGCGCGGCTGCGGGCTCACGGTGGCTGGACGGTCAAGGGGCCGACGTGACGGCTCTGGACCTGTCTGCCGGCATGTTGCGACACGCCAAACTGGCCGCCGAACGCTCCGGCGTGCATGTGCCGCTCGTGCAGGCGGACGCCCTGGCGCTGCCGTTCGGCGCAGACACGTTCGACACCGTGCACACCGCGTTCGGTGCCGTTCCGTTTGTCGCGGACTCCGAAGCCCTCATGCGCGAGGTGTTCCGGGTGCTTCGCCCCGGCGGGGCGTGGATCTTTGCCGTCACCCACCCCATGCGTTGGGTCTTTCTGGACGATCCCGGCGAGGGTGGCCTGATGGCGGTCCACTCCTACTTCGACCGCCGCCCCTACATCGAACAGGATTCGGCGGGTGTGCCGACCTACGTCGAGGCGCACCGCACCTTCGGTGATCGTGTCCGGGAGTTGACCGCCGCCGGCTTCGTCCTCTGCGATGTCGTCGAGCCGGAGTGGCCCGCAGGGCACGAGGAGATCTGGGGCCAGTGGAGCCCGCTACGCGGTCGGCTGTTCCCTGGCACCGCCATCTTCGTAGCCCGGCGTCCAGTCGCTTCGTGACCCAACGCAGGTTTTCACCTCGGCATCACAGAGCCTCAGGCCACGGGACGAATGGTGTCCCTGTGACGGACGAGACAGCTCGGGCCCCTTACCGCCAGAAATCTCCTCTTTCGCAGGTGGCGAGGTCGCGAGGAGACGGGAGGGCTTGCACGCTGTGGTAATGCAGCGGGTAGGCTAGAGGATGCGCTCGCGGATCGTGTGCCTCGGCAGGGAGCAGGTGCGCGGTCGACGGAGTCACATCAAGATCTCGTTCAGCGATTTCCAGGTGGGCCCGCCGGCGGATCCGTTGGCGCGCACAGGTCACCGCGACACCAGCCTGCTGTGACACACCATCCGACCGGAGCAACCGCCCACATGACGAGCAGCATCGAGGCCCCCTCGAGCGCCACCAAGGTCACCGTCGACGATCTCGGCTCTGAGGAGGCTTTCCTCGCCGCGATCGACGAGACCATCAAGTACTTCAACGACGGCGACATTGTCGAAGGCACCGTCGTCAAGGTCGATCGGGACGAGGTCCTGCTCGACATCGGCTACAAGACCGAGGGCGTCATCCCCTCGCGCGAGTTGTCGATCAAGCACGACGTGGACCCGGCTGAGGTCGTCTCGGTCGGTGACCACATCGAGGCCCTTGTCCTCCAGAAGGAGGACAAGGAGGGGCGGCTGATCCTCTCCAAGAAGCGGGCGCAGTACGAGCGGGCCTGGGGCACGATCGAGAAGATCAAGGACGAGGACGGCGTCGTCCGCGGTTCGGTCATCGAGGTGGTCAAGGGTGGCCTCATCCTCGACATCGGGCTGCGCGGCTTCCTGCCCGCCTCGCTGGTCGAGATGCGGCGGGTCCGTGACCTCCAGCCGTACGTGGGCCGCGAGCTCGAAGCCAAGATCATCGAGCTGGACAAGAACCGCAACAACGTGGTCCTGTCCCGCCGGGCCTGGCTGGAGCAGACGCAGTCCGAGGTGCGCACCGAGTTCCTCAACAAGCTCCAGAAGGGGCAGGTCCGCAAGGGCGTCGTCTCCTCGATCGTCAACTTCGGCGCGTTCGTCGACCTCGGCGGCGTGGACGGTCTGGTGCACGTCTCGGAGCTGTCCTGGAAGCACATCGACCACCCGTCCGAGGTGGTCGAGGTGGGCCAGGAGGTCGAGGTCGAGGTCCTGGACGTCGACCTGGACCGCGAGCGGGTCTCGCTGTCGCTGAAGGCGACCCAGGAGGACCCGTGGCGTCAGTTCGCCCGGACCCACGCGATCCAGCAGATCGTGCCGGGTAAGGTCACCAAGCTGGTGCCGTTCGGCGCCTTCGTCCGGGTGGACGACGGCATCGAGGGCCTGGTCCACATCTCCGAGCTGGCCGAGCGCCACGTCGAGATCCCGGAGCAGGTCGTCCAGGTCGGCTCCGAGGTCATGGTCAAGGTCATCGACATCGACCTGGAGCGTCGCCGGATCTCGCTCTCGCTCAAGCAGGCCAACGAGGGCTTCGTCGAGGGCGAGGAGCACTTCGACCCGACCCTCTACGGCATGGCCGCGACCTACGACACCGAGGGCAACTACATCTACCCGGAGGGCTTCGACCCGGAGACGGGCGAGTGGCTCGAGGGGTACGACAAGCAGCGCGAGACGTGGGAGCAGCAGTACGCCGAGGCGCGGCTGCGCTGGGAGGCGCACCAGAAGCAGGTGCAGACCTCCCGGGCCGCCGAGGCCGAGGCCGCTGCCAACCCGCAGCCCGCCGCCACCGGCACCACCACCTCGACCAGCGCCGCGCCGAGCCGGCAGGCCGAGGAGCCGGCCGGTACGCTGGCCACCGACGAGGCGCTCGCCGCTCTGCGGGAGAAGCTCGCCGGCGGCAAGTGAGCCTCTGACAACTCCGGTCCGGCGCCTCTGACGCCGCGACCCGGAGCTGTCGCCGACGACGACGGGCCCCGCCCCGACCTGGTACTCCAGGTCGCGGCGGGGCCTTCGTCGTGGCGCTCCCCCGCATGCACCTGGGCCCGGTGTCGAAGTCCTCGGTCGAGCCGAGGCGGAGTGCGGGCGGCGACCACCCGGCAAGGCCGCCCCGCGTGGTGGCTGCCGCAATATCACGCTCGATCAGGGATCGAGTGGCCTGGTCGCGACGATGAGGCCACTCGATCCGTGATCGAGCGTGATCTTCCCCCGCGAGATAGGCACGTGGGTGCCTTCGCGCGGGGCAGGCCCGCCCTCGCGGGGCAGGCCCGCCCCCCGTGGGGCAGGTCGGTGGAAAGGCTGAGGCGTGCGGTCGGCGCGGTCAGGTTTGGTGGGACCGGCATGATCGGGTTGACTGGGTGCTGTGCTGAGGGTGGGGTTGACCGGCGGGATCGGGTCGGGAAAGAGCGCCGTGGCGCGGCGGCTGGTGGAGCGGGGCGCGGTGCTCGTCGACGCCGACCAGGTCGCGCGCGAGGTGGTCGCCCCCGGCACCGACGGGCTGGCCGAGGTCGTCGCCGCCTTCTCCGAGCGGGTTCTCGACGCCGAGGGTGCCCTCGATCGGGCCGCCCTCGGTGACCTGGTCTTCGGCGACGAGGCGGCCCGTCGCCGGCTGGAGGCCATCGTCCACAGCCGGGTGCGGGCCCGTACCGCGGAGCTGGTCGCCGCCGCACCGGCGGAGGCGGTGCTCGTCAACGACGTACCGTTGCTGGTCGAGGTGGGGCTGGCGGCCACGTACCACCTGGTGATCGTGGTGCAGACGGCGGTGGCGACCCGACTGGAGCGGCTGGCCCGCGACCGTGGGATGGCCCGCGCGGAGGCCGAGCGGCGGATCGCCGCCCAGGCCGACGACGCCCGTCGGGCCGCCGAGGCGGACGTGTTGATCAACAACGACGGTACTCTGGGGCAGCTGCATGCCGCAGCCGACGCGCTCTGGTACGACCGGCTGGTGCCCTTCGAGGCCAACCTGCGGCACCGGCGGGCGGTCCGGGCACGCCGGGTGACGCTGGCCGAGCCGGACCCGACCTGGCCGCAGCAGTACGCCCGGCTGGCCGCCCGGATCCGGCACGCGGTCGCCCCGGCCGACCTGCGCATCGACCACATCGGATCGACCGCGGTGGCCGGCCTGGCCGCCAAGGACGTCATCGACATCCAGCTCAGCGTGCCGTCCCTGGCCGAGGCCGACGGGCCGCTGGCCGACCGGCTCGCCGAGGCCGGCTTCCCCCGGCTGCCGGGCGACTGGTGGGACAACCCCCGGCCGGCCGGCAGCGGTCGCTGGGAGAAGCGGCTGCACGGCAGCGCCGATCCGGCCCGCCCGGTCCACCTGCACCTGCGGGAGACCGGCTCACCCGGCTGGCGGTACGCCCTGCTGATGCGCGACCACCTGCGGGCCGACCCTGACCGCCGGGCCGCGTACCTGCTGCTCAAGCGGGAGTTGGCGGCTGCCGCGCCGGAGAGCGGCGCGTACGCCACGGCGAAGGACCCGTGGTTCGACGAGGAGCACCTGCGGGCGGAGGAGTGGGCGGCCCGGACCGGCTGGCATCCCTGATCGCGGGCACCGCCCGCCACGCCGCGCCCGGCGGGTCAGCGGGTCGGGTCCGGTGTCAGCCGTGGCACCTTGCCGGGGGTCAGGTCGAGTTGCGCCCAGGCGCCGGAGCGGGTCGGCTGCTCCACCCGGCGTAGCAGCCCGGCCCGGTCGACCCAGTAGCGCGTCGGGCCCCGGGCGCTGTCGACCTCCATGATGTCGACCGGGGCGCCGGCGAGGCTGTCGCCGCGTACCCGCCGGACGCTGCCCTGCGGCCCGGCTCCCCGGGCCGCTCGCAGCGCCGCCTCCAGCAGCGGATCGAGGGCTTCGGTGCGGTGCGGTGCGGCCCGCCAGCCGGTCGCCGGCGGGGGCAGCGGCGGGGCCCGGCCCCGCTGCCCGCCGCGGGGCCGTCGATCCGGGTGAACCCGTCGCGGTCGCGGCGGACCAGGGTACGCGGACCCTCCGCGTCCAGATCGGTCACGCCGAGGTACGCCGTGCCCGCGGTCCAGCTCAGCCAGCCCGCGCCGCGCAGGTTGGTGCCGGCGGAGACGGGACCGGTCACGGTCACCTCGGCCCCGCCGGCGGCCCGCAACCGGGCGGGCAGCCGGTGCCAGCGGTCCCGTTCGGCGGTGTCGAGGGCGCGGGGCAAACCGGGCCGGCCGCCCAGCGCGTCGACCGGCCGGAGCGTCGGCCGGTCGGCCCGGTTCAGCCGTACGCTCACCGGCCCGACCCCGGGGAGGGTGACCGCCAGCCGGTGCAGCCGGCCGGCCGCGTCCAGCCAGTAGCGTGCCCGGCCGTCGCCGGTGGGTTCCGCCGGGGCGGTGGCGCCGGTGGAGGCGGGTCCGGCACCCGGCGATGGCCCCTCCAGGATGTCGACGGTATCCCCGTTGATCCGCTCCCGGCCCACCCAGCGGCCGGCAAGCCCGTCGACGGGCTCCGGGCGGTCGGCGGCCAGGGCGAAGATCAGACCCACCAGCGGATCGAGTCCACGATCGGCGGGCAGTCGCCAGCCCTCGGCCGGCGGTATCAGCGGCGGCGTGGCGGGCGTCGGCACCGCCCCCGGATCGGGCCGGACCAGCAGCACGGTGGGGCTGGCCTGGGCCAGCCCCCGCAGCGCGCCCGCGCCCGGCCCGCCCACGTCCAGGTAGATCAGTTGCCGGGCCCAGTCGACCCAGCCGAGCAGGTCCGTGCGGCCCGTCCCGCGATCGACCGTGACGTGCAGCCCGGCGCGCAGGTCGCGGTAGTTGGTGACCCGCAGGGCGGCCAGCCGTTCCCGCTCGGCCGTCGTCATCTCCCGCGGCGCCGGGCCGTCGGGGGCCCAGTTGACCAGCGTGGCGACCAGCATCACGGCGGAGAGCACGGCGGTCAGGGCGAGCCCGGCCAGGACGAGTCGACGCCGGTGGGAGCCGATGCGCCGCGCCGCGCCGGTCTGCGGGCCCGTCCCGGCGAGGTCGTCCGCCTCCGTCGGGTCACCGGCGGTGAGGTCGAGCACACCGGAGAACGCCGGGGCCCGACGGACCCCGGGCCGCCGCCCCGGCTGGCCGGGCACCGGATCGGAACCGGTGAGACCGAGGACCGCGGGTGGCAGGATGCCGGCCCGGTGCCGCCGTGGACCGGTGCGGTGCCGCCGGCCGGCCGGGCCGCCGAGAGCGGTCGCCGGGCGGCCGGGTCGGGTGGGGCCGCCGGCCGGGTCGTCCGGACCGGGACGGTCGGTGTCGGGTGCGCCGGGTGTCGGTCGTGAGCTGTTCTCCACGGAGGTTGAACGGGCCGGACCGGGATCGGGTGACGAGGCCACGGCGCTCGCGGCGGCCGGTCTGCGCCTTCAGCGCGACCACGTCGGGTGCGCACGCCGGACAGGCCGGGTGCTGCGACCCTCTGTGCCGGGGGCGGCGCGGCCTGTGCGGCTCGCCACCGGCCCGGTCGGCCGCCGCGAGCGGCCTACGGCAAAAGCGTAGCCGGGTGAGAAGAACCACACAATGCGAATATCGAAGCGGATCAGGTGCCAGGCGTAGTCGCCGCGGACTGTCGGGCCCCGGGCGTACGGTGGGGGTCATGGCGCTCGACATACCCCGGCTCGACGGCCGTTTCCAGGTCGTCAGCGAGTTCCAGCCGGCCGGCGACCAGCCGGCCGCGATCGACGATCTGGAGCGGCGGGTGCGCCGCGGCGACCGGCACACGGTGCTGCTCGGCGCCACCGGCACCGGCAAGAGCGCCACCACGGCCTGGCTGGTCGAGCGGTTGCAGCGTCCGACGCTGGTGCTGGCGCCCAACAAGACGCTCTGCGCGCAGTTGGCCAAGGAGTTCAGCGAGCTGCTGCCGGAGAACGCGGTGGAATACTTCGTCTCCTACTACGACTACTACCAGCCCGAGGCTTATATCCCGCAGACCGACACGTACATCGAGAAGGATTCCTCGATCAACGAGGAGGTCGAGCGGCTGCGGCACTCGGCGACGATGTCGCTGCTCACCCGCCGCGACGTGGTGGTGGTGGCCACGGTGAGCGCGATCTACGGCCTGGGCACCCCGGAGGAGTACCTCGACCGCGCGGTGCGCGTCGCCGTCGGCCAGGAGCTGGACCGCGACCAGCTGCTGCGCCGGCTGGTCGACATCCAGTACACCCGCAACGACATGGCGTTCCAGCGCGGCACGTTCCGGGTCCGCGGCGACACGCTGGAGATCATCCCGGCGTACGAGGAGCTCGCCGTACGGATCGAGCTCTTCGGCGACGAGGTGGAGAAGCTGTACTATCTCAACCCGCTCACGGGTGACGTGGTGCGCGAGGTGGACCACCTGCTGATCTTCCCGGCGACGCACTACGCGGCCGGTCCGGAGCGGATGGAGCGGGCCATCCGCGGCATCGAGACCGAGCTGGCCGAGCGGCTGGCCGAGTTGGAGCGGCAGGGCAAGCTGCTGGAGGCGCAGCGGCTGCGGATGCGCACCACGTACGACATCGAGATGATGCGGCAGGTCGGCTTCTGCTCCGGCATCGAGAACTACTCGATGCACATCGACGGCCGGTTGCCCGGTAGCCCGCCGCACTGCCTGCTCGACTACTTCCCCGACGACTTCCTCACCGTCGTCGACGAGTCGCACGTGACCATCCCGCAGATCGGTGGCATGTACGAGGGCGACGCCTCCCGCAAGCGGATGCTGATCGACCACGGCTTCCGGCTGCCCAGCGCCGCCGACAACCGGCCGTTGCGGTTCGACGAGTTCCTGGAACGGGTCGGGCAGATGGTCTTCCTGTCGGCCACCCCGGGCCCGTGGGAGCTGGAGCATGCTCAGGGCGAGTTCGTCGAGCAGGTGATCCGCCCGACCGGCCTGGTCGACCCGGAGGTGGTGGTCAAGCCCACCAAGGGCCAGATCGACGACCTGATGCACGAGATCAAGCTCCGCACCGAGCGAAACGAGCGGGTGCTGGTCACCACGCTGACCAAGAAGATGGCCGAGGACCTGTCGGACTACCTCCTGGAAAACGGCATCCGGGTGCGCTACCTGCACTCCGAGGTCGATACGCTGCGCCGGGTGGAGCTGCTGCGCGAGCTGCGCCGGGGCGACTACGACGTGCTGGTCGGCATCAACCTGCTGCGCGAGGGTCTCGACCTGCCCGAGGTCTCCCTGGTGGCGATCCTCGACGCGGACAAGGAGGGCTTCCTGCGCAGCGGGCGGTCGCTGATCCAGACCATCGGCCGGGCGGCGCGCAACGTCTCCGGACAGGTGCACATGTATGCCGACAAGATCACGCCGTCGATGGCGGACGCGATCGAGGAGACGAACCGGCGGCGGGCCAAGCAGACCGCACACAACGAGGCGCTCGGGATCAGCCCCGAGCCGCTGCGGAAGAAGATCCACGACATCCTCGACGACATCTACCGTGAGGCGGAGGACACCGAGGCGACCCGGGTCGGCGGCGCGGTGCGGCAGCTGTCCCGCGGCAAGGCCCCGGTGAAGGAGACCCGCAGCCGGGTCCCGGCCGGCACCGGCGCCCCGGCCCGGGAGGGGATGGCCCGGGCCGAGCTGGCGCAGCTCATCCAGGAGCTCAACGACCAGATGCTCGCCGCCGCGCGGGATCTACAGTTCGAGCTGGCCGCCCGGATCCGCGACGAGATCGCCGAGCTGAAGAAGGAGCTGCGGGGCATGGATGCCGCCGGGGTGAAGTGACCCGGGCGGGTGTCCACTTCCTACCGGGTGGGAGTAGCGGAATGCGAGCATCCTATTGCGCTGGGTGATCGCCGTGCGTACTCTCCCTCGATGGGGAGGCGGGGATGCCGTTGCCAACGAGTCCGGTCATTCGACGCGCGCGACTTGGCGCCGAGTTACGCCAGCTCCGGCGGCGTGCGGCGCTGACTCTGGAACAGGTCTGTGAACGGCTCGGTTGGGCGTCCACCTCCAAGCTGTCCCGCATCGAACTGGGGCAGAGCCGCCCGGATCTGGCCGACGTGCTCGACCTGCTCGACGTCTACCAGGTGTCCGCGACGCAGCGGGACGCGCTGATCGTCATCGCTCGCGATGCCGCGACCAGTCGGGGCTGGTGGAAGTCGCTGGGCGAGATGGGAGAGCGGCAGCGCACCTACGCCGAACTCGAAGCCGGCGCGGCGGGCATCGTCGAATACCAGCCGGCCGTGGTGCCCGGCCTGTTGCAGACCCCGGCGTACGCCCGGCTGCGCATCGCCGCCGGGCAGCTGATCGATCGGGGCGTGGACGTGGAGGCCGACCTGCGGGCCCGCGCCGCCCGGCACGCGGTGCTTCGGCGCGCCGATCCGCCCCGCTACACGGCGCTGGTCACCGAGGTGGCCTGCGAGCCCGCCGGTGACCCGGTGGAGATCTGGCGCGAACAACTGCGCCACCTGCTCGACCTGGCCGCGTTGCCGCACGTGACGATCCGGCTGCTGCCGACCGGGGCCGGGCGGGGTCCGGCGCCGCTCACGCCCTTCTCCTGCTACTCCTTTCCGGACCCGGCGGACCCGCGCACGGTGATGCTGGAGGCGCTGACCGCGGACGTCCGGCTGACCACCGCCGCCGACGTCGACCGGTACGAGCAGATGACCGGGTGCCTGCTGGAGGCGGCGCTGTCGCAGGACGAGACAACGCGGGTGCTGGCCGGCCGGCTCGACGGTTGACCGCTCGCGCGTCGGCACCGGGCCCGGCGCCCCCGTAGCCCGTCGGGAACGGTGCCGACACGAGGCGCACTATAAGCCGGCGGTGTGACATTTTCTCCGACCCGCGACGCCGTGGCGTCCCGACCGGGGCACTCGACCGCGACGCCGCAGCGTCAGGCTGGGGCGTCAGGCGGGGACGTCGACGAAGTGCTCGACCCGCGGCGGGGCGGCGAAGTATGGCCCGATCAGCTCCCGCCAGCGGACGAACCGGTCGGTGGCCCGGAAGTTCTCCTCGTGTGCCTCGATCGAGTCCCACTCGACCAGCAACACGAAACGGGAAGGGGACTCGACGCCCCGGGTCATCCGCACCGAGCGGCAGCCGGGTGCACCGGCGAGGACCGGGTGGCCCTGCGCGTACGCATCGGCGAAGGCATCCTCCTGGCCCGGCAGGACGTCGATCAGCGCGACCTCAAGCACCATGCCCCGTAGCCTGCCATGCCGTCGCCGGCCCGACCCCGGCGCGGTAACTGTTCCGGCGCGGGCCGTCTGGAATGCCCACCGCGCCGGATTCCACGAGCGACGCTGCCCCGAGCCGTCCACCTAGCCTCCTAGGAAGCATGGCGGGAGGTGCGGGCCGTCGCAGGCCGTTCGGACGTCACCGGCGTATGGCGCGCTGTCGCCGGGGCGTACGGTGTGCCGGTTGCCGCCTGCCTGCCGGAGGAATGAGACTGTGAACGTGTCCGGACTGGTGTGGGCGGTTACGCTCGTCGTGCTGACCGTGGTGCTCCTGGTGGACCTGCTCATCATCGGACGCCGTCCGCACGAGCCGAGCGTGCGGGAGTCGAGCCTCTGGGTCACTCTCTACGTGGGGTTGGCCCTGCTCTTCGGTGGCGGGCTCTGGCTCACCGCCGGGGCCGGCGTGGCGGGGCAGTTCTACACCGGCTGGCTGACCGAGTACAGCCTCTCCGTGGACAACCTCTTCGTCTTCATGATCATCATGGCCCGCTTCGCGGTGCCCCGGCAGTACCAGCAGAAGGTGCTGCTCATCGGCATCGTGCTCGCGCTGGTTATGCGCGGCGGGTTCATCGCCGCCGGCGCGGCGTTGATCTCACAGTTCACCTGGGTCTTCTACTTCTTCGGGGCGTTCCTGCTCTACACCGCGATCAACCTGGCCCGGCAGGGCGAGTCGGCCGACGAGGAGTTCAAGGAGAACGTGCTCGTCCGGTGGAGCCGGCGAGCGCTGCCGATCTCCCGGGGCTATCACGGTGCCCGGATGACCGCCCGGGAGGGCGGCCGGCGGATGTTCACCCCGATGCTCATCGTCATGATCGCGATCGGCACGACCGACCTGATCTTCGCCCTCGACTCGATCCCGGCGATCTTCGGCATCACCCACGAGCCGTACCTCGTCTTCACCGCCAACGTCTTCGCGCTGATGGGGCTGCGACAGCTGTACTTCCTGCTCGGCGGGCTGCTGGACCGGCTGATCTATCTGAGCTACGGCCTCGCGGTGGTGCTCGGCTTCATCGGGGTCAAGCTGATCCTGGAGGCGCTGGCGGAGAACAATCTGCCGTTCGTCAACCACGGCGCGCCCGTTGGCTGGGCGCCGCACATCCCGATCTGGATGTCCCTGTCGGTGGTACTGGGCACGCTGGCCCTGGCCACCGCCGCCAGCCTGATCAAGTCGTCCCGGGACCGGCGCCGCGAACTCACCAAGGTGCACTGAGGTCCACCCGCCCGCCGAGCGGGAGTTGACTCGGTACGCGCCGGTCGGCGTTCATGCCGGCGACCCACGCCCCGACGTCGGCGGGTCTACCGAGCGTCGGGGCGTCGCCCGGTCGGACCGCGGTGGGAGAACTCCACAGGGCGGCGATGGCGACCCTAGCCACCGCCTCGGCACCCTGCTGTACGCCCACCCCCGGCCGGTTGCACCCCCGTCCTCGCGAACGATATGAAAGTTTCTGACATCAATCAATGATCAGTCCGAATCTTTACTTCGGATGGTGCAACGGCGGGCGGGGCGGTGCGCAGGCGGGCGTGTGCCGCCCCGTTCGTCGGGTGCGGCAGGCTAGGAGCGCGAGCAGCGGCGAAGGGGAGGCGCGATGGCCGGAGACTGGGAACTCGTGGGTGCGCCCAACGCGCGGGATCTGGGCGGCATGATCGGGGTGGCGGGGCGTCGGGTGCGTCCGGGCCGACTGATCCGTACCCCGGCGCTGGGCCGGCTGACCGACGAGGACCTGCCCGTGCTGGCCAAGCTGGACCCGGCCTGCGTGGTGGACCTGCGGGCCCACTCGGAGGTGTCGGTGGCCCCGCCGGACCGGCTGCCCGGCGAACCTCGGCTGGTGCACCTGCCGGTGCACGACCCGGCGCATCCGGTCTTCACGTACGTCTCGGCGGTGCTGCTCGGCCACGACCTGGACGCGTACGCGGAACTGGCCCGGCAGGGCACGCCGGCGGCGATGTCGGCGATCTACCGCTGGTTCGTCACCGGGGACTCGGCCCGGGAGGGGTTCGCCACGGCGGTGCGGCTGGCGGCCGACGGGAGCAACCTGCCGTTGGTCTACCACTGCTCGGCGGGCAAGGACCGCACCGGCTGGCTGACCGTGGTGCTGCTGCACGCCCTCGGTGTGGACGAGGCCGCGATCCGGGCCGACTACCTGGCCAACAACCCGTTGACCGCGAGCCTGCGCGAGGTGCTGATCGAGGCGATGCGGCGGCGTCATCCCGGGCTGGACGAGGCGGCGGTCCGGCCGGTGCTGGAGGTCCGTGCGGAGTACCTGGACGCCGGGTACGCGGAGGTGCGGCGGGTGCACGGGTCGTTCGGGGCGTACCTGCGCGACGGGTTGGGGATCACCGAGGAGCTGACGGCGGCGTTGCGGGCGAACCTGCTGGAGTGAGGTCGTGGCGGGCCCGCCAGACCCGGGCGGAGATGTCGGCCGCCAGCCGGCGGGCGGCGGCGTCGGCCCGGTCGCCGCGCTGGTCGTCGGCGAGCGGGGTGGTGGTGCAGACGACCAGCAGGTACGGGTCGGCGTCGTCGGGGTAGACCACTGCCGCGCCGTGCCGGACTCCGCGTACCCAGCCGTTCTTGTGGGCGAGGCGGGCGCCGGCGGGCAGCCCCTCGGCGATGTCCTGGCGGACCTGCTGGGCGCGGAGCACGTCGAGCATCGCGGCGCAGCCGGCGGGGGTGGCGATCGGCCCGGGGCGGGTGGCGCCGGTGGCGACGGCATCGAGCAGGGCGGCCAGGTCGGCGGCGGTGACCAGGTTGGTGATGCCCGCCTGGCGGGCGGCGAAGTCCTCGATGCCCCGTCCGGTGACGCTGTGCCGGGCGCCGGCCAGCGTCCAGACCTCGGCCACGGCGGGCAGGCCGACGTGTTCGATGACCAGGTTGGTGGCGAGGTTGCTGGATCGTACGATCATCCGCTCGGCGAGCCAGCGCAGCGGGGCGTGCTTCCCGAGCCGGTCCCAGACGGCGTCGTCGTTGTCCTCGTGGCGGGCGCAGGAGAACGGGGGCGCGTCCGGCCGGGCCGAGGTGAACCGATTCCGGATCTCGACCGGGGCGTCCGGGTCGAGCCGGCCGGCCTCGGCGGCGCGGTGCAGCGCGGCGAGCACGGCCAGTTTCATCGTGCTCGCCGCATAGTGGGTGACGTCGGCGTGCCGGAGCCAGCTGGGCGGGGCGTCGAGCCGCCCCGCGTACACCGAGACCACGCCGGGCACCTCGTCCAGCCCCGCGTCCACCTCCCCGAAGATCACCCGCCGAGGGTAACGGAAAGGAAGGGCCCCTTATTAACGCCTGGTGAGGTAAAGGGGCCCCTTCTTAACGTGTGTGCAGGTTCATCCGGCGTGCTTGCGGCGGGCGGCGGTGCGGGCCCGCTGGGTCTGGTCGAGCACGACCTTGCGGATGCGTACGGCGGCCGGGGTGACCTCGACGCACTCGTCCTCGCGGCAGAACTCCAGGGCCTGCTCCAGGGAGAGCTTCCGCGGCGGGATCAGCTTCTCGGTCTCGTCGGCCGTGGAGGAGCGCATGTTGGTGAGCTTCTTCTCCTTGGTGATGTTGACGTCCATGTCGTCGGAGCGGGAGTTCTCCCCGACGATCATGCCCTCGTACACCTCGGTGCCGGGCTCGATGAAGAGCTGGCCGCGCTCCTGGAGGTTGGTCATCGCGAACGCGGTGACGGCGCCCGACCGGTCGGCGACCAGCGAGCCGTTGTTACGGGTACGCAGCTCGCCGAACCAGGGCTCGTACGACTCGAAGACGTGGTGCAGGATGCCGGTGCCCCGGGTCTCGGTGAGGAACTCGGTCCGGAAGCCGATCAGGCCACGTGCCGGGACCAGCCACTCCATCCGGATCCAGCCGGTGCCGTGGTTGACCAACTGTTCCATCCGGCCCTTGCGGGTGGCCAGCAGCTGGGTGATCGCACCGAGGTACTCGTCCGGCGCGTCGATGGTGAGCCGTTCCACCGGCTCGCAGGTCCTGCCGTCGATCTCCCGGGTGACCACCTGCGGCTTGCCGACGGTGAGTTCGTACGACTCGCGGCGCATCTGCTCGACCAGGATCGCCAGCGCCAGCTCGCCGCGGCCCTGCACCTCCCAGGCGTCCGGGCGCTCGGTGGGCAGCACCCGCAGCGAGACGTTGCCGATCAGTTCCTTGTCCAGGCGGTCCTTGACCATCCGGGCGGTGACCTTGGCGCCCTTGACCCGGCCCACCATCGGTGAGGTGTTGGTGCCGATGGTCATCGAGATGGCCGGCTCGTCGACGGTGATCAACGGCAGGGGGATCGGGTTCTCCGCGTCGGCGAGGGTCTCGCCGATCATGATGTCGGGGATGCCGGCGACGGCGATGATGTCGCCCGGCCCGGCCGAGTCGGCGGGCTTGCGCTCCAGCCCCTCGGTCATCAGCAGCTCGGAGATGCGTACCCGCTGGGTGTTGCCGTCGGTGCGGCACCACGCTACGGACTGGCCCTTGGCGATGGTGCCCTGCCGGACCCGGCACAACGCGAGCCGGCCGAGGAACGGGGAGGCGTCGAGGTTGGTGACGTGCGCCTGGAGCGGGGCCTGCTCGTCGTACGCGGGCGGCGGGATGGTGTCCAGCAGGGTGCGGAACAGCGGCTCCAGGCTGTGGCTGTCGTCCGGCACCGAGCCGTCGGCGGGCTGGGCCAGCGAGGCGATGCCGTCGCGGGCGCAGGCGTAGACGATCGGGAAGTCGATCTGCTCCTCGTCGGCGTCGAGGTCGAGGAAGAGTTCGTAGGTGTCGTCGACGACCTCCTTGATCCGGGCGTCGGGACGGTCCACCTTGTTGATCACCAGGATGATCGGCATGCGGGCCTTGAGCGCCTTGCGGAGCACGAACCGGGTCTGTGGCAGCGGCCCCTCGCTGGCGTCGACCAGCAGCACCACCCCGTCGACCATGGTCAGGCCGCGCTCGACCTCGCCGCCGAAGTCGGCGTGCCCGGGAGTGTCGATGATGTTGATGGTGACCGGGCCCGAGCCGTCCGCCGGCAGGTAGCGCACGCCGGTGTTCTTGGCCAGGATGGTGATGCCCTTCTCCCGTTCGAGGTCCATCGAGTCCATCACCCGCTCGGTCACCTCGCCCCGGGCGCCGTAGGCGCCGGCCTGCCGCAACATGGCGTCGACCAGGGTGGTCTTGCCGTGGTCGACGTGAGCGATGATGGCGACGTTGCGGAGGTCGGTGCGAAGCTGCATGGGCTCCATCCTCCCGCCTGTGCGGTGGCGGCGTGGCGTCGGGGTCATCCCGGGTGGTGAAGCTCGCCACCGAGACCGCTGTCACACTTGCGGGGCAGTTGCCGAGGTGATCCGGGGGCGCCGTGCACGATCTGCTGAACTCGGTGCAGAGCCTGCCCCCGTGGCTGATCTACGTGGTGGCGGCGCTGGTCGTGGCCGCCGAGACGGCGCTGATCATCGGGCTGGTGGCGCCCGGGGAGGCCACCCTGCTGCTGGTCGGCTTCCTCACGTACACCGGGACGCTGCGGCTCGGCCCGGCGCTGCTGGTGATGATCCTGGCCGCCGCGGTCGGCGACGCGGTGGCGTTCCGCTCCGGCCGGCGCTACGGGCCGCGGCTGCGGGCCAGCCGGTGGGGTGCCCGGGTGGGGCCGCAGCGGTGGGCCCGGGCCGACGCGATGCTCGGCCGGATGGGTGGCCGGGGTGTGCTCACGGCCCGCTGGGTCGCGTTCGCCCGGACCCTGGTGCCCCGGCTCGCCGGGGCGGCCGGCATGCCGTACCGGCGGTTCGCGCCCTGGAACCTGGCCGGCGTGGCGAGCTGGGCGGGCGGGTCGGTGCTGGTCGGCAATCTCGCCGGCGAGTCGTACGACACGGTGTCCCGGCTGCTCGGCCAGGCGACCGGGGCGGTGCTGGTGCTGGTGGCGGCGCTGGTCGCGGTGGTGTTGGCGGGCCGGTGGCTGGGCCGCAACCCCGACCCGGTGCGGGCGTTGCTGGCGCGGGCCGCCCGGCTGCCGCCGGTGCGGTGGCTGTCGGCCCGGTACGGATTGCTGTTCTTCCTGCTCAGCCTGCGCCTGGGGCCGGCGTGGGCGTTGCTGGCGAACCTGGCGGCCGGGGTGCTGCTGCTCTTCGTGGTCGGCCTGGCCATCGCCGGGCTGTTGCGGGCGGTGGTCCGGCACAGCGGGCTGGCGTTGGTCGACGGGGTGATCGC
The DNA here is from genome assembly GCF_050942455.1 of Micromonospora sp. CA-263727. Lineage (NCBI taxonomy): Bacteria > Bacillati > Actinomycetota > Actinomycetes > Micromonosporales > Micromonosporaceae > Micromonospora > Micromonospora sp. CA-263727. Next base: position 5,165,408 of record NZ_CP192031.1, on the reverse strand, counting down.
GAGCTGGTTCGCCGCGCGGCGTACCCCGGACGCGGTGGAGGCGACCCAGGCCGCGGTGTCGGTGCTGCGGGGCTCGTCGCTGATCGTGGTGGTCGGCCTGGTGGCCGCCGTGCAGGCCTGGCGGCACCGGCCCTGGCGGGCCGACCTGCTCAGCGTGGTCGGCACGATCGGCGCCTTCGTGCCCCTGGTCGTGCTGGCGCTGGTGGCCGATCTGGCCGGCGGCGGCCGGGTGGCGCTCTTCTCCACCCAGAACGCGGTGGTGACCGCGAGCCTGTGCACGCTGGCCTGGCTGCTGTCGCGGGGAGCGCGGTGGCCGGTCGCGGTGGCCGTCTGGACCGCCGCGGCAGCCGGCGTGGTCGGTGTCGGTGGCGCGCGGCTCTACCTGGGATTGAGCACCGCCAGCGGCACTGTCGGCGCGGTGCTGCTGGGGGCGGCCTGGACCGCGGTGTTCATGGTCGCCTGGGCCACCCGGGACCGTGCCGTGACGGCCGGCGGGGCGCCGGCACCCGGATGAGGCCGGCGGGCACGCGGGGATTCTCGGGCGGTCCGAGCGGCTCCGGGGCGGCTGCGCGGGGCCTCGTGGGGCGGTCGGGAGCTGTTAGGGTCGGCGGGTTCGTCAGTGCCGAAGGGGGTCGACATGGGACGGATCGCCACCCGATTGGGCATCGCGTTCGCCGCCGGGCTGCTGCTCGTCGCGGCGGGCGGATGCGCCGGAGTGGACGCCCCTGCGGGGGAGGCGCCAGCCCCGGTCGCGCTGCCCGAGGAGGTGGCGGAGGAGGTGGCCGACTCGACGCCGGAGCCCGTCGAGCCGGACGACGCGGGCGAGCCGAGCGCCACCCCGTCGGCGGTGGAGTCGATGGGCACCGCCCCGCGGGTGGGTGCCAGTGCGAGCGCCAGCGCGTCGCCGTCGGCGAAGCCGAGCCCGAAGCCCAAGCGCACGGTCACCGCGCCACGGACGGTGCCGAAGCCGCCGACGGAGACGAACCGGCCACCGGCTCCGCCGAAGCCGGCGCCCAGCGGCTGCCAGCCCAGCTACCAGGGCGATCAGGCCACCCGGGCGCAGGTCAGGGCCGCGTTGACCGACGCGGCGGCGCGCACCTACTGGCCGACCTCGGCGCCGGACATCCGCATCCCGTTGAACCTGGTCAAGGCCACGGCGTGGCAGGAGAGCGGCTGGCAGTCCAACATCATCGCCTGTGACGGCGGCATCGGCCTGATGCAGGTGATGCCGGAGACCGCGACCTGGATGAACCAGCGGTTCGGGCAGGGCTACGACGTGCGGGACCACCGGGACAACGCCTACCTCGGCGGCACCTACCTGGCCTGGCTCACCAAGTACGTCGGTGACATGTACTTCGACTCCGACTACCGGCTCGACGCCAGCCTGTGCACCTCCGGTGAGCTGAACTCCTGCCTGCTCAACGCGGTCATCGCGGCGTACAACTACGGTCACGCGGCGGTGGCTCGGGAGGGGCAGCCGCTGGCCATCCCCAACCCGAGCTACGTACGCAACGTTCGCGCGCTGATGACCGAGTGCGTCTGCCTGGGCTACTGAGAGCGGGGGCAGGAGCGTGATGGCGAGTCAGGTCGCGAGTGGCCGGCACCGGGGCGCGGTCCGACCCGCCCGCGTCGGACCCCGGCATCGGGCGGGCTGAGGCCGAGGTGCTGGACCGGTTCGCCTCCCGGCTCGCCGCCGCCGCGCTGCGGCTGCCTCCGGCCCGTACCCGCCGGATCGCAGTCACCCGGGACATCCCGCTGCGGGTACGCGACGGGGTGATCCTGCGGACCGACCACTACGCCCCCGACCTGGTGGGCGCGCCCACCGTGCTGATCCGCACCCCGTACGGCCGGGGCGGGCCGATGCGGCTGCTCTGCCGGCTCGCGGCCGAGCAGGGATTCCACGTGGTGATCCAGTCGTGTCGGGGCACCGGCGGCTCGGGCGGGTCGTTCGACCCGTTCGTGCACGAGCGGGACGATGGGCTGGACACCCTCGACTGGCTGCGCCGGCAGCGCTGGTGGCATGGCGCGTTCGGCATGTTCGGCGCGAGCTACCAGGGCTTCGTGCAGTGGGCCCTGGCGGCCGACGCGGGCGAGGAACTGCGGGCGATGGTCGCCGTGGTCACCGCCTCGACCACCCGTGACTCGACCTATGCCGGCGAGTCGTTCGCCCTGGACACCGTGCTGACCTGGACGGAGCTGCTCCAGGCGCAGACCGTGCCGTGGCTGGCCCGGCAGTGGGAACTCAAGCGCGGGCAGCCCCGGCTGGCCGCCGCGCTGTCCCATCTGCCGCTGGTCGAGGCGGACCGGGTCGCCACCGGGGTGACCGTGCCGTTCTTTCAGGAGTGGCTGCGGCACCACACCCCGCAGGCCGACTACTGGCGTAGCCGGGTCTTCGACGACCGGCTGCATCTGGTGCGGGCCCCGGTGGCGATGGTCACCGGCTGGCACGACATCTTCCTGCCGGCCCAGTTGCGCGACTTCGCGGCGCTGCGCGCCACCGGTGCCCGCCCGCGGCTGACCGTCGGGCCGTGGACCCACGGCAGCCTGGGGCTCTTCGTGGCCGCCCTGCGCGAGGGGCTCCGCTGGCTCGACACGCACCTCGCCGGGAGGGCCGCTGGCCGGGCCGGCGATGCGCCGGTGCGGGTGCACGTCGGTGGCGCCGGTGGCGGGTGGCGCGACCTGCCCGACTGGCCGCCGCCGGCCCACCCCACCCGGTGGTACCTGCACCCCGGGTTCGCGTTGCGCACCTCGGCCGCCGTGCCGTCGCCGCCGGACGGATTCTGGTACGACCCCGCCGACCCCACCCCGTCGCTGGGCGGCCCGCTGCTGGTGGCCCAGCGCGCCGGAGCGTTCGACAACCGCCCGGTCGAGGCCCGCCCCGACGTGCTGACCTGGAGCAGCGATCCGCTCACCGACGCGGTCGAGGTGATCGGGCCGGTGCGGGCGGAGATCCACCTGCGCAGCGAGCTGAGCCACCTGGACGTCTTCGTGCGACTGTGCGACGTGGACCGTCGGGGCCGATCCTGGAACGTCTGCGACGGGCTGGTCCGGCTCGATCCGGAGCGCTTCCACGCCGACGACACGGGTGCGGTCGTGGTGCCGGTGGAACTGTGGCCCACCGCCCACCGGTTCGCCCCGGGTCACCGGCTGCGGCTACAGCTCTCCGGCGGCGCCCACCCTCGCTACTCCCGCAACCCCGGCACTGGCGAACCCCTCGGTGCCGCCGTCACGCTCCGTGGCGGATATCGCGAGATCATCCACGATCCCGATCATCCGTCCGCAGTGGTCCTCCCGATCGTCCACTCTGCCTCACAGCCTTTTCCAAGGTGAACAATGCGGCGCTGAGCTGGGCATTCATCTGATTCGGGGCTATCGTTGGGGCACGCCCGGCGCTGTGCACCCGATGGCCGGGCCCGCCTGTGAGGCCTCCCCACCGCGACGCGGTGTCACCGTCGTGCCCGGCTCCCGACGAGACCGCTGAGGGGAGACCCATGACGCGGGCACCGGCAAACCTACTGGCCGTCCGCGGCCTACTGCTCGAACACCTCAACCGCGACCCCAACCGGGTACGCGACGAGGATCTCGAACCCAACGAGGTCGGCATCGTCGGCGATGCCAACCACCGCGGGGGCTATCACTGCGGATCCGACCGGGTGGTCACGAACGACTACTCGGTGGTCGAGTCGTCCCGGGACCGCAGCGGGCTGACCCTCGACGCGGCCGCCCTGGACGTGGGCACGTTCCGGGTCAGCTCCGGTGGACGCAACCACGACCTGGCCACCTTCTCGACCTGGTGCGTGGCGCAGTGCGTCGCCAACGCCCCGGACACCCGTGACCTGCGCGAGATCATCTATTCGCCGGACGGCAAGGTGGTCCGGCGCTGGGACCGGCTCGGTCGGCGCAACACCGGGGACCGGTCCCACCTGTGGCACACCCACTTCAGTTTTTTCCGCGACTCGATCAAGGCGAACCGCGACCAGACGCCGCTGTTCCGTCGCTACCTGACCACCATCGGACTGATCAAGCAGGAGGAGCCCGACATGACACCCGAGGAGCACAACTGGCTGAAGACCGTCCACCGCAACCTCACGGTGCTCGACGGGCGGAACCCGGTCGGGCAGATCTACACCCGGATGGCCATGGGCGAGGATCACATCGACCCGAAGTTCCAGGTCTCGCACCCGACGCTGCGCAGCATCGGCTCGCAGCTCACCGCGCTTCAGACGGCGCTGGACGCGCTGTCGAAGAAGGACTTCACCGACGAGCAGGCGATCATCACCGGAGTGCTGGCCGGCCTCACTCCCGAGCAGATCGCCGGGGCGATCCCGCCCACCGTCGCCCGGCAGGTCGTGGAGGAGTTGGCCCGACGCCTGGCCGCCTGACCACCGGCCGACCGATCGCGGCCGGGCAGGTGCGGCCGCGATCGGGCGTCGGCCGCCGTGGCGGCGCAGGTCACTCGGCCGCCGTGGCGGCGCAGGTCACAGCGAGCGGACGTTGTCCGCCTGCGGGCCCTTCTGACCCTGGGTCACGTCGAACTCGACCTTCTGGCCCTCGGTCAGTTCCCGGTAGCCACTCGACGCGATCGCCGAGTAGTGGACGAAGACGTCGGGTCCACCACCATCCTGCTCGATGAAGCCGAAGCCCTTTTCCGAGTTGAACCACTTCACGGTGCCGGTTGCCATGCGTTCTCTCCCTGTTCCACGCGGGCGACCGCCGGCTCCGCGCCGGTGATCGCCCGATACCTTCCCGACAGTAACTGGTGAAACGCGCATTTGCCGGCCGAAGCGCCTGAGGTGGTGGCCGGATGGCGCACGTCCGAGGGGCACGGTGTCAGGGAAGACCCCGAGTGTGTCCTGGGGAACGTCGGTAGGACACCCGATGTTCGTGCGGGCGGCCAGGACCTAGCGTACGAGGCATGGCAGAGCAGCTGGCCCAGGTCGGAGAGTTACCCGTCGCCCTGCTGATGGGGGTGCTCGGGGTGGTCATGCTCTTCGACGCGGTGCCGCTGTTCGGCGTCCTCGTCCCCGGCGACGTGGCGGTACTCGCCGCGGTGGCGGTCGGCAGCCCCACCACCGGGCTGGCCACCTTCGTCGCCGTGGTCACCGGATGCCTCGCCGGCTGGTCGCTGAGCTTCCTGGTCGGCCGACGGTGGGGCGAGCGGCTGCGGCACAGCCGTTTTGGCGGCTGGGTCGGCGAGGCCCGGTGGGCGACGGCCGAGCGCATCCTGCGCCGCGACGGCGGCCGGCTGGTGCTGGTCGCGCCCTTCCTGCCGGTGTTCAACGCGCTGCTGCCCCTGGCGGCGGGCGGCCTGCACATGTCGTACCGGCGGTTCCTGAGCTTCGCGGCGCTCGGTGCCGGCGCATGGGCCGGGCTCTACCTGGCGGTCGGCGTCGCGTCCCGCTCGCTGGTCGGGCTGCTCCCGCGCGGGGCCAGCCCGCTGCTGGTCACGATGGTCGGTGGCCTGCTGCTGGCCGCGCTGCTGCTGCTCGGCACCCGGCGCCGGCTGCGCGCGGTCACCGAGTGACCTCCGCCACCGGACCGGTCATGTGCTGGTGGGTGGTGACCACCCTGCGCAGCCCGGCGTCGCCGACGCCTTGGTGATGGTCAGCCGGTCGAGTTCGGGTACGGCCGGCGGACCGCGCCGGGGAATTCGCTTCCGGCGCGGCCCGCGCCGGCCCTACCGTCGGGGTGGTTCGCGGCGCCGGAGCGGGGGGAGGTGGTGGTCATGCCGGTCACCGCACGTCTACGTCACCCGCACCGACACTGAACGAGGAGCCATGAGCGAGCGTCAGCGAGCGAATCATCGACTCGGTGCGTGGGTGCCTCAGGCCGGCACGGAGCGAAGCGGAGGGCCGGCATGAGCATCACGCTGACCGCCCTGGGCTGGGATGCCGACCGGGCGGCGTACCTGCGTCACATCCGCACCGACCACCGCCCGGGCCGGGTGGCCCGGGTCGACCGCGGCGTCTGCACCGTACTCACCGAGGACGGAGCGCTGCGTGCCTCGCCGGGTGGGGCCGTGCTGGCCGCCGCCGCGGGCGATCCCACCCGGCTGCCCTGCGCCGGTGACTGGGTGCTGCTGGGCCGCTGGCCCGATGCGCGGGTCACCGTGGAGGCGGTGCTGCCCCGGCGGACCGCGCTGATCCGACGGACCGCCGGCAAGGACGCCGGTGGCCAGCTGCTCGCCGCCAACCTGGACGCCGCCGCGGTGGTGGAGCCGGTGCACCCCGCGCCGGACGCCGGTCGCATCGAGCGGCTGCTCTCCCTGGTCCACGAGTCGGGGGCCCGGCCGCTGGTGGTGTTGACCAAGACCGACCTGGCGGCCGACCCGGCGGCGGTGGCCCGCCAGCTCGCGGCCGTCGCGCCCGGGGTGCCGGTGCTGCCGATCAGCGCCGAGCGGGGCACCGGGCTGGACCCGCTGCGCGCCGAGGTCACCCCGGGGCGCACCCTCGGCCTGCTCGGGCCCTCCGGGGCCGGCAAGTCGAGCCTGGTCAACGCGCTGGCCGGGGCGGTGGTGATGCCCACCCAGGCGATCCGTCGGGTCGACGGCAAGGGGCGTCACACCACCACCTGGCGGGCGCTGGTGCCGCTGCCCGGCGGCGGCGCGGTGCTGGACACTCCCGGGGTCCGGGCGGTCGGCCTGCTGGACGGCGCGACCGGCCTCGACCGGGCCTTCGCCGACATCGCCGCGCTCGCCACCGACTGCCGGTACGGCGACTGCGGGCACGAGGCCGAGCCGGGCTGCGCCGTGCAGGTGGCCCTGATCACGGGTGAGCTGACCGCCCGCCGCTGGGAGAGCTGGCGTCGCCTGCAACGCGAGATCGCCCACGAGACCCGCCGCCGCGCCACCCGCCCGACCCGCCGTCGGGGAAAGTTGTCGTAGGGCGGGTCTACAGTTGCCGGGGCGCACTCTCCGCGCTGGCACAACCGCTGGGTTCACCCCAAACGCGGACAGATCACCCCATCATCCTCACCCGGGAGTACACGGACCGTGGCCGACCGTCTGATCATCCGTGGCGCGCGCGAGCACAACCTGCGTGACGTCAGCCTCGACCTGCCCCGGGACGCCCTGATCGTGTTCACCGGGCTCTCCGGGTCGGGCAAGTCGAGCCTCGCCTTCGACACGATCTTCGCCGAGGGGCAGCGCCGGTACGTCGAGTCGCTGTCGTCGTACGCCCGGCAGTTCCTCGGCCAGATGGACAAGCCGGACGTCGACTTCATCGAGGGCCTGAGCCCGGCGGTCTCCATCGACCAGAAGTCGACCTCGCGCAACCCGCGCTCCACCGTCGGCACCATCACCGAGGTCTACGACTATCTCCGGCTGCTCTTCGCCCGGGTCGGTGAGCCGCACTGCCCGGTCTGCGGCGAGCGGATCTCCAAGCAGAGCCCGCAGCAGATCGTCGACCGGGTGCTCGCCATGGCGGAGGGCACCCGTTTCATGGTGCTCGCCCCGGTGGTGCGGGGGCGTAAGGGCGAGTATGTCGACCTCTTCGCCGAGCTTCAGGCCAAGGGCTACGCGCGGGCCCGGGTCGACGGGGTGGTGCACCAGCTCACCGAGCCGCCGAAGCTCAAGAAGCAGGAGAAGCACACCATCGAGGTGGTGATCGACCGGCTCAGCGTCAAGCCGAGCGCGAAGCAGCGGCTGACCGACTCGGTGGAGGCGGCGCTGGGGCTCTCCGGCGGCCTGGCGCTGCTCGACTTCGTCGACCTGCCGGAGGACGACCCGGACCGGGAGCGCCGCTACTCCGAGCACCTGGCCTGCCCCAACGACCACCCTTTGGCGATCGAGGACCTGGAACCCCGGGTCTTCTCGTTCAACGCGCCGTACGGCGCCTGCCCGGAGTGCAGCGGCCTGGGCACCAAGAAGGAGGTCGACCCGGAGCTGGTCGTGCCGGATCCGGAGCGCACCCTGCGCGAGGGCGCGATCCAGCCCTGGGCGACCGGGCACAACCTGGAATACTTCCTGCGCCTGCTGGAGGCGCTCGGCGAGGCGGAGCACTTCGACATCGACACGCCCTGGCGGGCGCTGCCGTCGCGGGCGCAGAAGACCGTCCTGCACGGCTCCGACGACCAGGTCCACGTGCGCTACCGCAACAAGTACGGCCGGGAGCGCTCGTACTACACCGGCTTCGAGGGCGTGGTGCAGTGGATCGAGCGCCGGCACTCGGACACCGAGTCGGAGTGGTCGCGGGAGAAGTACGAGGGGTACATGCGCGACGTGCCCTGCGCGGCCTGCGGCGGCGCCCGGCTCAAGCCCGAGGTGCTCGCGGTCACGCTGGCCGGGCGCAGCATCGCCGAGGTCTGCAACCTGTCGGTGGGGGAGTGCGCCGACCTGCTGGCCGGCATCGAGCTGACCGACCGGCAGAAGCTGATCGCCGAGCGGGTGCTCAAGGAGATCAACGCCCGGCTGCGGTTCCTGCTCGACGTCGGGCTGGACTACCTCTCCCTGGACCGGCCGGCCGGCACCCTCTCCGGCGGTGAGGCGCAGCGCATCCGGCTGGCCACCCAGATCGGCTCCGGCCTGGTCGGCGTGCTCTACGTGCTGGACGAGCCGTCGATCGGGCTGCACCAGCGGGACAACCACCGGCTGATCGAGACCCTGGTCCGGCTGCGCGGCCTGGGTAACACGCTGATCGTGGTGGAGCACGACGAGGACACCATCCGGACCGCCGACTGGATCGTCGACATCGGTCCCGGCGCGGGCGAGCATGGTGGCCGGATCGTGCACAGCGGCTCGGTGCCGGCGCTGCTGGCGAACGAGGAGTCGGTGACCGGGGCGTACTTGGCCGGACGCCGGGAGATCCCGACGCCGAAGGGCCGCCGCCCGCAGACCCCGGGGCGGGAGCTGGTGGTGCAGGGCGCCCGCGAGCACAACCTGCGCAACCTGACCGTGAGCTTCCCGCTCGGCCAGTTGATCGCCGTCACCGGGGTCAGCGGCTCGGGCAAGTCGACCCTGGTCAACGACATCCTCTACGCGGTGCTGGCCAACCAGATCAACGGTGCCCGGCTGGTGCCCGGCCGGCACACCCGGGTCGCCGGGCTGGAGCACGTCGACAAGGTCGTCGGGGTCGACCAGTCGCCGATCGGGCGCACCCCGCGCTCCAACCCGGCCACCTACACCGGGGTCTGGGACCACGTCCGCAAGCTCTTCGCCGAGACCACCGAGGCCAAGGTCCGGGGGTACGGGCCGGGCCGCTTCTCGTTCAACGTCAAGGGCGGGCGCTGCGAGGCGTGCTCCGGCGACGGCACCATCAAGATCGAGATGAACTTCCTGCCCGACGTCTACGTCCCCTGCGAGGTCTGCAAGGGCGCCCGGTACAACCGGGAGACCCTGGAGGTGCACTACAAGGGCAAGACCGTCTCCGACGTGCTGGAGATGCCGATCGAGGAGGCGGCCGAGTTCTTCTCCGCCATCCCGGCCATCCACCGGCACCTCAAGACGCTGGTCGACGTGGGCCTGGGCTACGTACGGCTGGGCCAGCCGGCGCCGACCCTCTCCGGCGGCGAGGCGCAGCGGGTCAAGCTCGCCTCCGAGTTGCAGAAGCGCTCCACCGGGCGGACGGTCTACGTGCTCGACGAGCCGACCACCGGCCTGCACTTCGAGGACATCCGCAAGCTGCTGCTGGTGCTGGAGGGGCTGGTCGACAAGGGCAACACGGTGATCACGATCGAGCACAACCTCGACGTGATCAAGAGCGCGGACTGGCTGATCGACATGGGTCCCGAGGGCGGCCACCGGGGCGGCACGGTGCTCGCCACCGGCAGCCCGGAGGAGGTCGCCGAGGTCGCCGAGAGCCACACCGGGCAGTTCCTGCGTACCGTGCTCAAGCTCGACGGCGCGGCGAAGGGCGCGGCGGCGGCCACCGCCCGCGCGGCCAAGGCCAACGGCGGCAGGTCACGCGGGGGCCGCAAGGCCGCCGCCGCGCCCCGCTGACCACGCCGATCGCCGTCGTCGGCGTCCGCGGCGTCCTGCGCCGAGTGGTCGATCGGGTGAATCACCAGGCAGAGTGGTCGCGGTAAGGCACACGGACCGCGGATCATGCACGGTGACAGCCGAGGAGGCGACGGATGAGTGACGACCGGGGGTTGACCGGGGCCGGGAAACGGACGCGGCGGGCGCTGCTGGCCGGTGCGGGTGCCGCTGGCGCGGCGGTGGTCCTCTCCGCCTGCGGCGGGGACGGTGACGACGGGGCCACCCCGAGCAGCCCGGGTCCGGAGGTGTCGAACACCGGCGACGCCGGTGGCGGCGACCGGCAGGGGTCCCAGTCCCTGGCCCGGACCACCGACATTCCGGTCGGCGGGGGCGCGGTCCTCGCGGCCCAGGGCATCGTCATCACCCAGCCGTCTCCCGGGGAGTTCAAGGGCTTCGACCCGAAGTGCCCCCACCAGGGCTGCAACGTGTCGAACGTCGACGGGGGCACGATCAACTGCGTCTGCCACCAGAGCAAGTTCTCGATCGAGGACGGATCCGTCACCTCCGGTCCCTCCCCGGCGCCGCTCGCGGCGAAGAACGTCAAGGTCGAGGGCGACCAGATCTCGCTCGCCTGAGCCTGGCTGACGGCCGGGCCGGGACGAACCTCGTCCCGGCCCGGCCGCAATGCTCACTGCGCGTACACGGAGAGTTCCCACAGCGAGAAGCCGTAGGAGCTGCCCCGGGTCAGGCCGTACATCCGCAGGTAGCGGGCCTGCTGCGGGGCGAACGCGACGACGTCGGTGCCGCCGTCGCCGGCCGTGGTCGACCAGACCTCCCGCCAGCTGCTCCCGTCCGTGGAAACCTCGATCCGGTACGACCGGGCGTAGGCCGACTCCCAGGCCAGGACCGCCCGGCCGACCTGCCGCACGCTGCCCAGGTCCACCCTGACCCACTGGTTGTCGGACCAGGAACTGGCCCACCGGGTGCCGAGGTCACCGTCGACGGCACGGGCGACGCCGTTGCCGCTCTGGCTGCTGGAGGCGGTCACCGGCCGGCCGAGAGCGAGGTTGGTCAGGTCGTCGCCGCGGCGGGCCGGGAACGAGACCACCTGCTGGTAGGTGGGGCGGTTCTGCCAGGCGATGGTGGCGTGCTTGATCCCGCCCAGCGGGGACTGGATGATCGCGTCCGCGCACCACTGGTTCCCGGCGGCGCAGCTGGCGTCGCCCGGGTAGACCTGGGCGGCCGGTGTCGCCGCCGCCGTCCGCAGGGTGTCCAGCAGGATCTGCCGGCAGGAGCCGAGGTTCCCGTCGCCGCAGAAGGCCCGTCCGGGACCGCCGGCGACCGGGTCACCCAGGACCGCCCGCAGGTCCTTGTCGACGTAGCCCCACCAGCCGTACTGGAACGACGAGCCCTTGTGGGTCTGGGCGCTGTTCGCCGAGGAGGGCAGGTTCGACACGTCGCCCTGCTGGAGGCCGGAGGGGGACTCGTTGACCTGGAGGGTGTTGACCAGGGACTGGTAGAGGTCCGCGCCGAGCGGGGTGCGGAACATGCCCCGGACCAGCAGCGGCCACCAGGCGTCGAAGGTGCGGATCGCCGCCGCGTGCTGGTACACCTTCGAGCCCTTGGCGGTCTCGACCCGCAGCGCGCCGGCCTGCCGCCAGGCCTTCAGCCGACTGATCTCCGCGGCCAGGGTGGCGTCGGTGACCGGCTGGCTCTCCAGCACCCGGATCAGCTCGTCGAGCACCTCGACCCCGCGCAGGTCGGTCAGGCCGGCCCGCTGCACCAGCTCGGTCAGCGAGGCCCGGTCGAACTTGCGCCCGGCGGCCAGGGCCGCCTTCACCGGCTTGTCGAGCAGGTCGCCCCGGTGCACCGCGCCGAAGCTGAAGTTGCCGTCGGCCGCCCCGAAGTCCTTGGCCTGCTTGTTGTTCCAGCTGATGTAGTAGTCCTGGTTGATCGACTGGGGGTGGGCGGAGCGCGGTGCGTAGCGGGCGGTGCCGCTCTCCGGGTCGTAGTCCTGCCACTCGTAGGCCCGCTCGGCCTTCATCGGCAGGTTCGGGTTGGCGCCGGTGGCCCGCAGCGGGTTGAGCCCGGAGTTGAAGTACGCCGACTCGGTGGAGTTGACGTAGAACCAGTTGAACGCGTAGTCGACGTTGTCCGCCGAGTTGAGGAAGGCGGCGGCGGAGCCCATCTGGGTGGGGTCGTTGAACATCTGGAAGCCGATGGCCGAGTCGGCCTCCCGCCCGTAGGTGGAGCGCAGCTGGGTGAAGGCGTGCGGCGCGCCGCCGACGGTGCCGCGCCAGCCGACCAGGCCCAGCTTCGTCCGCCAGGCGACCAGCTTGTACGACCCGGCCGCGGTGCCGTCGGCGGTCGTCGGGCTCCACCGGTTGACCTGGGACAGCTCCTCCATCGCCAGGCACTGCCCCCGGAACAGGTAGTGGTTGCTGGCCAGCGTCGGCGTCCCGCCGCCGGGCACGCAGAGCGGCACCGCGTAGGTGTCGGTGATGTCGTGGATCGAGGAGGTGGCGCTCCACGAGTAGTCCTGACCGCGGCCGAGCAGGACGTACAGGTTGAGCCCGGCGAAGGCGGCACCCCGGGCGCTGATCCCGGGGCCCTGCAACTCCTGGACCATCAGCAGTTGCGGGGAGAAGTAGCCGGTCTGCGGCCCGAAGACGGCGATCGGGTGGCCGGTCGCGGAGTGCGCGGCGGAGATCACGGCGGCGTTGGACATGCCCCGGTGCGCCGGGTCGATGGTCAGCCCGGAGAGCGCGGCGGCCAGCTCGGAGCCGCTGTCGGCGGCGAGGGTGGTGGCGGACGCGGCGGAGCCGGTGGGGTCGGTGAAGACCGGCTCGACCCGGGCCGAGCCGGCGTCCGGCAGCACCACGCTGGGGGCGTCCGGGGAGGCGTCACCGTACGGGAAGCTCTGCCCGTCGTGCAGGGTCAGCACGGCCTCCGGGTCGTTCTGCCCCCGGAAGGCGTTCCACACCCGGTCGCCTTCTGCCGGGCCGAACTTCGCCCGGGCGGCGATCCGGACCAGCGCGGACTGCATCTCGGTGCCGCCCCCGCCGCCGAACAGACCGCCGACCACCCCGGCGATCGCGATCAGGTCGGTGGTGGTGAAGGGTTTCGGGCCCCCGGCGTTGGTGATCGCGTCGAGGTGCCCGGTCAGCACGTACTCCCCGGGGCAGTTGCGCCCCGCCATGCAGGCCCGGATGTACGCGTTGACCCCGGCGACGTACTCCTGCACGTCGGCGTAGAGCTGCTCGCCGCGTGTGCCGCCCTTGGCCCGTAGGGCCGTGACCTGGGCCTGGAGGTCGGCCTCGGTGTACGGGGAGGTGCGCCAGACGCTCTGCTCCAGGGCGCGGTTGCCCGGTGCGCCACCGGCGAAGGGGGTCAGGGTGCCCCGGCCGACGTGCCGCAGCAGGTCCATGGTGAAGAGCCGGTCCTCGGCTCCGGCGTATCCGGCGCCGTACATGGTGCCGCCCCGGGTGGTGCCGGTGATGTGCGGGATGCCGGTGGCCCGGTCCCGCACGATCCGCACGTCGGAGCGGGGCGAGTAGTCGCGTTCGACCTGGCTGGGCGCGACGCCGAAGGTGGCGTCGTTGAAGAAGGCGCCGATCTGGTCCTCGCGCAGCCCGGCGTAGCCGTAGACGAGGTCGGCGTACTTGTCGAGCTGGTCGGCGGAGTGCCGGGGCAGGGTGCCGAAGGCCTGGTTGCCCAGGATCTCGACCAGGGTGGCGTTGCCGTTCTGCCCGGGCGGCAGGATCTCCCCGCACTCGCCGAGGCAGTAGTCGTTGCCGGCGAAGGCGCTCGCGACGTTGATCGCGAGAGTGCTGGCGGTGGTGGCGGGCGGGTCGGCGGCCGTGGCGGGGGTCTGGGCGGCGACGAGTGAGGCGGCGACGGCGACGGCGGTCGCACCGGCGAGCAGCCGGCGGGTGGCGGTACGAGCGGGCATGGCAATCGATCCTCTGTGGACGGGGGACCATCGGGCGGGATCATTACATGAAGAACATTCGGTTACTGGATGGTAGGCTGCCTCCCCCGAGATTGGAAGATGTCAATCAGACCGCCGGTCCGCGCCGTCGAGAAGGGACCCCCCGGATGATCGCCCTGCGCCTGCTCGCGTCCGCGGCACTGCTCGCCGCCGCGCTGCCCCCGTCGACTCCCGCCGCGGCCGGGACCGCCGCCGCCAGTGCCACCACCGCATCCGGCGCCTTCTCGGTGCTCACCTACAACGTCGCCGGCCTGCCGGAGCCGCTCTCCAGCGGCCGGCCCTCGGTGAACACCCGGCCGATCGGGGAGCGGGTCAACGCCTACGACATCGTGCACGTCCAGGAGGACTTCAACTACCACGCCGACCTGTACGCCACCGACCGCCACCCGTACCGGACCCCGACCAGCGGCGGCGTCCCCTTCGGCGACGGCCTCAACACCATGTCGAACCTCCCGTACTCGGCCTTCATCCGGGTGAAGTGGAACCGGTGCAACGGCACCGACTGCCTGACCCCCAAGGGCTTCACCTACTCCAGGCTGCGGCTGGACGAGGGGGTCTTCGTCGATCTGTACAACGTGCACACCAACGCCGGGAGCACCGACGCCGACCTGGCGGCCCGGCGGGCCAACATCACCCAGCTCGCCAACTACATCGCCGCCAATTCCGCCGGCAACGCCGTGGTGGTGATGGGTGACCTCAACGTCCGCTACACCCGCGACGGGGACAACATCCGGGACCTGGTGAGCGCCAACGGCCTGACCGACGCCTGGGTACAGCAGGAACGCGGCGGGCAGCCGCCGGCCCCCGGCAGCCCGGCCCTGGTCTGCGACCCGGCCAACGTCACCAACGCCTGCGAGGTGGTCGACAAGATCCTCTACCGGGGCAGCCGGCTGGTCCGGCTGAGCCTCGGCCGCTACCACAACGAGTACGCCCGTTTCCTCGACGGGGCCGGTGAGCACCTGTCCGACCACTACCCGCACGCCGCCTGGTTCACCTGGACCCTCGACCCCGGCCTGCGGCAGAGCGACACCTGGGGCGGCCCGCACGGCACCCCCTTCACCGACCTGGACTCGGTCGGCCCCCGGGTCACCCGGCTCTCCCTGCGCGGCGGCGCCCGGCTCGACCAGGTCGGACTGACCTTCGCCGACGGCACCGCCCGCGTCCACGGCGGCGGGGGCGGTACCGCGGTCAGCCTCGCCCTCGACACCGGCGAGCGGATCACCGAGGTCACCCTGACCCAGGGGCAGCGCGACGGCCGTACCCGGATCTTCTCGGCCCGGTTCAGCACCAGCCTGGGCCGTACGCTGATCGCCGGCACCCCCACCTCGGCGGCCGTGACCTTCACCGCCCCGCCCGGCGGGGCGCTCGCCGGCTTCTTCGGTCGCAGCGGGGACGAGGTCGACCAACTCGGGGTGATCTGGTCTGTCGGGGGCGGCGACTAGTCTCGGAGCGTGGCTGATCCGTCGACCTACCGTCCCGCGCCGGGCACGATCCCCGAGACGCCGGGGGTCTACCGCTTCCGCGACGGCACCGGCCGGGTGATCTATGTCGGCAAGGCGAAAAACCTGCGCAGCCGGCTCAACTCCTACTTCGCCGACATCTGGGGGCTGCACCAGCGCACCCAGCAGATGGTCACCACGGCCGAGGCGGTCGACTGGGTCACCGTCGGCACCGAGGTCGAGGCGCTCCAGCTCGAATACACCTGGATCAAGCAGTACGACCCGAGGTTCAACGTCCGCTACCGCGACGACAAGTCCTACCCCTACCTGGCGGTGACCCTCGACGAGGAGTTTCCGCGCCTACAGGTGATGCGGGGCGTCAAACGCAAGGGCGTGCGCTACTTCGGGCCGTACTCGCACGCCTGGGCGATCCGCGAGACGCTCGACCTGCTGCTGCGGGTCTTCCCGGCGCGGACCTGCTCCGCCGGGGTGTTCAAGCGGGCCGGCCAGGTCGGGCGGCCGTGCCTGCTCGGCTACATCGGCAAGTGCTCGGCGCCCTGCGTGGGCAGCGTCTCCGCCGAGCGGCACCGGGAGATCGTCGACGACTTCTGCGACTTCATGGCCGGCCGCACCGACACCATGGTGCGCAAGCTCGAACGCGAGATGGCCGAGGCCAGCGCCGAGCTGGAGTTCGAGCGGGCGGCCCGGCTCCGCGACGACGTGGCCGCGCTGCGCCGGGCGATGGAGAAGCAGACGGTGGTGCTCGGCGACGGCACCGACGCCGACGTGGTGGCCTTCGCCGACGACCCGCTCGAAGCCGCGGTCCAGGTCTTCCACGTCCGCGGCGGGCGGGTGCGTGGCCAGCGCGGCTGGGTGGTGGAGAAGACCGAGGACCTCACCACCGGCGACCTGGTGCACCACTTCTGCACCCAGGTCTACGGCGGCGAGCACGGCGAGGCCGACGTGCCACGAGAGCTGCTGGTGCCCGAGTTGCCGGCGGACGCCGACGCGCTGGCCGACTGGCTCGCCACCCACCGGGGCAGCCGGGTGGCCCTGCGGGTGCCGCAGCGCGGCGACAAGCGCGCCCTGCTGGAGACGGTCGGGCGCAACGCCACCGACGCGCTGGCCCGGCACAAGCTCAAGCGGGCCGGCGACCTCACCACCCGCAGCAAGGCGCTCGACGAGATCAGCGAGGCGCTCGGTCTGCGGACGGCGCCGCTGCGCATCGAGTGCTTCGACGTCTCGCAGATCCAGGGCACCGACGTGGTGGCGAGCATGGTCGTCTTCGAGGACGGGCTGCCCCGCAAGAGCGAGTACCGCCGGTTCGTCATCCGGGGCGCCACCGACGACCTCTCGGCCATGTCCGAGGTGCTGCGTCGCCGCTTCGCCCGCTACCTCGACGCCCGCGCCGAGACCGGCGAGGCCGGCGTGGAGTCCGCCACCGACCTCACCGCCCCAGCGGACCCGGCCGCCTCCGGCGGCCCGGAGGCAGCGGGCGAGAGCGGCGACGAGCCGAAGGTGGGCGTGCTGGTCGACCCGACCACCGGGCGACCGCGCAGGTTCGCGTACCCGCCGCAGTTGGTGGTGGTCGACGGCGGCGCCCCGCAGGTGGCCGCCGCCGCCCAGGCCCTCGCCGAGCTGGGCATCGACGACGTGGCGCTCTGCGGTCTGGCCAAGCGGCTGGAGGAGGTCTGGCTGCCCGACGACGAGTTCCCGGTCATCCTCCCGCGCGCGTCGGAGGGGCTCTACCTGCTGCAACGGGTGCGCGACGAGGCGCACCGCTTCGCGATCACCTTCCACCGGCAGCGCCGCTCGAAACGGATGACCACCTCCGCGCTCGACAACATCCCCGGTCTGGGCGAGGTACGCCGCAAGGCCCTGCTCCGGCACTTCGGCTCACTCAAGCGCCTCTCGTCGGCCACCGTGGACGAGATCGCCGAGGTCCCCGGCGTGGGCCGCCGCACCGCCGAGGCCGTCCTCAGCGCGCTCGGCGTCGCCGGCCCACCGTCGTCCGCCGACTGATCGCCGTTCTACCGCGGCTCAGTCCGCGTCGGCGAGCACACCGAGGATCTGTTCGCCGTACTTGGCGAGCTTGTTCTCGCCGACGCCGCTGATCCCGGAGAGCTCGGCCAGCGTGGCCGGGGTGTCCGCGGCGATCTGCCGCAGCGTCGCGTCGTGGAAGATCACGTACGCGGGGACGCCCTGCTCCTTGGCGGTCGCTGCCCGCCAGGCGCGCAGCCGCTCGAACGTGCCGGCCGCCTCCGCCGGCAGCTCGGCGACCATGGTGGCCGCGCCCCGGGGCTTGGCGGCGCGGGCCGCCCGTGCCGGGCGGGCCGGCTCGCGGCGCAGCATCACCGTGCGTCGCCGGCCGAGCACCTCGGCGCTGGCCTCGGTGAGCGCCAGCGTGCCGTAGTCGCCCTCGACGGCCAGCAGCCCCTCAGCGAGCAGCTGCCGCACCACGCCGCGCCACTCGGCCTCGCTCAGCTCCTCGCCGATGCCGAAGACGGTCAACGCGTCGTGGCGGTGCTGGACGATCTTGTCGGTGCTGCGGCCCAGCAGGATGTCGACGCAGTGCCCGGCGCCGAAGCGCTGGTTGCGTTCCCGGTCCAGCCGGAACACCGTGGAGAGCAGCTTCTGCGCGGCGATGGTGCCGTCCCACGACTCGGGCGGCTCCAGGCAGGTGTCGCAGTTGCCGCAGGTGCCGTCGAGCGTCTGACCGAAGTAGTCGAGCAGCTGCACCCGCCGGCAGCGTACCGTCTCGCAGAGCGCCAGCATCGCGTCGAGGTGGGCGGCCAGGTTGCGCCGGTGGGCCAGGTCCCCCTCGGAGGTGTCGATCATCTTGCGCTGCTGGACGACGTCCTGGAGCCCGTACGCCAGCCAGGCGGTGGACGGCAGCCCGTCCCGGCCGGCGCGGCCGGTCTCCTGGTAGTACCCCTCGACCGACTTGGGCAGGTCGAGGTGGGCGACGAAGCGGACATCCGGCTTGTCGATGCCCATCCCGAAGGCGATGGTCGCCACCATCACCACGCCGTCGGCGCGCAGGAAACGCTGCTGGTTCGCCGCGCGGGTCGCCGCGTCCAGCCCGGCGTGGTACGGCAGCGCGTCGACCCCGTTGGCGACCAGGAACTCGGCGGTCTTCTCCACCGAGGCCCGGGACAGGCAGTAGACGATGCCCGCCTCGCCGGGGTGCTCGTCGCGCAGCAGGGCGAGCAGTTGCTTGCGCGGCTCCCGCTTCGGCACGATCCGGTACTGGATGTTCGGGCGGTCGAAGCTGGCCACGAACTGCCGCGCCTCGCCCAGACCGAGGCGGGTGACGATCTCGGCCCGGGTGGCGCTGGTCGCGGTGGCGGTCAGGGCGATCCGCGGCACACCCGGCCAGCGCTCGTGCAGCATCGACAGGTTCAGGTAGTCCGGCCGGAAGTCGTGGCCCCACTGCGACACGCAGTGCGCCTCGTCGATGGCGAACAGCCCGATCCGGCCCCGGTCCAGCAAACTCAGCGTGGCCCGGCTGGCCAGCGCCTCCGGCGCGAGGTAGAGCAGATCGATCTCGCCGGCCACGAACTCCGCCTCGACCAGCCGCCGGGTGTCGAGGTCCAGCGTGGAGTTCAGGAAGCCGGCCCGCACGCCGACGGCGGTCAGCGCGTCGACCTGGTCCTGCATCAGCGCGATCAGCGGCGAGATCACCACCGCGACGCCGTCCCGGACCAGCGCCGGGATCTGGTAGCACAGCGACTTGCCGCCGCCGGTCGGCATCAGCACCAGCGCGTCGCCGCCGGCCACCACGTGGTCGATGACCTCCCGCTGGAACCCGCGGAACGAGTCGTACCCGAAGACCCGCCGCAGCGTTTCCAGCGCCGCTGTCACCTTCTCAGCAGGAGGCGCGTCTGAGGTGGCAAGGTCGGTGATGCGCACGTCGGCGGGGGAGGCCATCCGAGGATTCTACGAGCCACACCGCTCGCTGTACGGGCCGCCAGCCTCGGTCGGGTCAACGCGGCAGCCGGAGCGGTGCCGCTGAGCTGGGACGCTCGAACTGTGGACGGTTTCCGCGCGGTCGGCTCGGCGTGTCGACTGCCCACGGTGCCACGGTTCGATGCGAAGTGGCCGTGCGGTTAGATGTGCGGGTGGCGGTGCGGATCGATATTGATGCCCTGCGGATCGCGGCCGGCTCCGTGGCCTGCGACGCGGCGGAGAGACTTCGGAAAGCCGGGCATCCTGAGGTGATCAGGTCGGCTGGTGGGGGAGCCTCCTGCACCATCCGGGAGGAGGGGCAGGCACCGTACGAGGTCTGGGCGGGGATCACGGCGGCGGGGTTCACCGCCGAGTGTGACTGTCCCGCGCCGGAGGAGTTGTGCGGCCACGCGGTGGCGCTCGCGGTCGCTGCCCTGGCGGACGGGTTCAGGTGGTCCTCCCTGGCCACGCCGCCATCGGCCGAGGAGATCGACTCCCGGGTGGCCGAGTTGGCCGAGGTGGCGAGCACCATCTCCGCCCGGCGGCTGGCGCTGCTGATCGCCGAGTGGGCGGTCACCGATCGCGTGCTGGAGTCCCGGCTGCTGGCGTACGCCGGGCGGGTCGGTCCGGTCACCGACGCCGAGCTGGCCGACGTCCGCCGGACCATCGACAGGCTGGCCCACGAGGCGACCAACGGCGACCGCTGGGACCTGCACGATGTGGAGAAGGCGGGCCGGGCGATCGTCGAGGAGGTGCAGGTTCTGGCCCAGCGGCCGGCCAGCATCGAGGCGGTGCTGGTGGTCGAGCGGGCGGCCCGAGCGTGGGACGGGTTGGCCGGCTACCTCAACGACGCCTGGGAGGTCTACGAGGACGAGCCGGCCGAGATCGGTGATGCGCTTCGCGCGGCCCACGTCCAGCTCTGCGAGCAGGCGCAGCCGGATCCCGACGCGCTTGCCGCGCGGCTGACCGAGATCATCGCCGCCGCCGAGGTCGACTCCTGTCTCGACGAGCCGTGGGACTACCTCGGCGTGCTCGGCCGTGACCGGGTCAAGGCGCTGCGCCGCCGCTGATCAGGGCTGGTGGATCCGCCGTTGGGCCGGTCACGGTCATGCGGCGGGCGGGACGGGCACCTGCTTGGCCCAGCGCACGTCACCGTCGGGGTCGACGTAGCAGAAGGCCACCAGCAGGCGCGCCGGGTCGGTCAGCAGCGCGGCCTCCCGGCCCAGCCGGAACACGGCGACGAGGCTGCCGTCACCGAGCGCCCGGGTGGGCAGCCCACCGAGGTCAGCCGGGTCGGCGGTTTCGGCGGCGGCGCCGGCGAGCCAGCCGTAGCGTTCGGACAGCACCTCGTACGCGCCGGCCCAGCTGCGGCCGGTGGCGCCGGCCGCGTCCCAGCCACCGTACGGGCGTATTACCCGAGGGGGAGTGTTCCGCGAATCCAGCAGGACGATGTGGTACCTGCCGGGCCGGCTCGGCCCGGACCAGCGCAGTCGCAGCACGGCCGACTGGCTGTCGGTGTCGCCGCGGACCTGGTTCGCGGCGTCGGGCCAGCCGAGCGCGGCAGCGGCGGCGGGCACCTGGTCTGGCTCCGGCAGGCGGGCCTCGACGGTCACCGCGAGGGTGTCGCCGCCGCGGTCCCACTCCCGCTCGCGGTCGACGAACCGGTGAACCGTGGCCAGTACGGCGACCGTGACCGACACGAGCGCCACCACCCAGCGCAGCCGCGCACCGTGCCTGCCCATGGCCGGAGGATAGCCGCGCTGTCCGGCCCGCGCCGTCGGTCAGCCGACACGACCTCCTAGATCCGCACCCTGACCCGTAGATCGTGTTTCTGCGGGCAGGCGGCAGTGGCCGGCGTGGCGGCGGTGCGTACCGCCGGGCCGGGAAGCGGCGAGCTAGAGTCGCTGTTTGTCCATGCCCGGTCGGTACCGACCGCGGCGCCACGGCTTGGGGGTTGATGGGTGGGCGAGGGGCACACGACCGGTCACCGCGCCGGCGTACCCGGCGAGCAGGCGGGCGAGACGGACACCACGCTGGTCGTGGTCACCGGGCTCTCCGGTGGCGGACGCAGCACCGTGGCCCGGGCGCTGGAGAACGTCGGCTTCTACGTGGTGGACAATCTGCCGCAGGCGTTGCTGCTGGACATGGCCGAGCTGGCCGTGAAGGCGGGCGGCGCGGCCCGGCGTACCGCGATGGTGCTGGACGTGCGGTCCCGGGCCTTCTCCACGGACCTGGCCGAGGCCATCCGGGAGCTGAAGGAGCGTGGCTACGCCCCCCGGGTGGTCTTCGTGGACGCCGACGACGAGGTGCTGATCCGGCGGTTCGAGAGCGTGCGGCGTTCGCATCCGTTGCAGGGCGAGGGGCGGCTCGCGGACGGTATCGCGGTCGAGCGGGGCCTGCTGGAGGAGGCCCGCGACCAGGCCGACGTGATCATCGACACTAGCCACCTCAACGTCAACCAGCTGCGCCGGCGCATCGAGGAGTTGTTCGGCGGGGAGGACGCCCGCCGGCTGCGGCTGACCGTGATCTCCTTCGGCTTCAAGTACGGCCTGCCGCCGGACGCCGATTTCGTGCTCGACGCCCGGTTCCTGCCCAACCCGTACTGGGTGCCGGAGTTGCGCGAGCACACCGGCCGGGAGGAGGCGGTCAGCGCGTACGTGCTGGGGCAGGAGGGCGCGAACGCCTTCGTCACCGCGTACGCGGACCTGGTCAACGCCACCACCGCCGGCTTCGAGCGGGAGGGCAAGCGGTACCTGACCGTGGCGGTCGGCTGCACCGGCGGCAAGCACCGCAGCGTGGCGATCGCCGAGGAGTTGGCCGCCCGGCTGCGCCGTGCCGGGCTGGCCGCCAACGCCCAGCACCGGGACCTGGGGCGGGAATGACGATCCGGGTGGTGGCCTTCGGCGGCGGGCACGGCCTCTCCGTCTCGCTGCGGGCACTGCGCCGCTGCGCCCCGGAGCTGGATCTGGACATCACCGCGGTGGTGACCGTGGGTGACGACGGCGGCTCCAGTGGGCGGCTGCGTGCCGAGCGGGGCGGGCTGCCCCCGGGCGACCTGCGGCAGGCGCTGGTCGCGCTGGCCGGCGACCATCCCGCCACCCGACGCAGTGCCGGGCTGTTCCAGCATCGCTTCGCCGAGGTGGCCGACGGCGGCCGTGACGGGCTGGCCGGGCACGCGGTGGGCAACCTGGTGCTCTGCGGGCTGATGGAGTCGCTGGGCGACCCGGTGGCCGCCCTGGAACACGCCGGGGCGATGCTCGGCGCGGTCGGCCGGGTCCTGCCGATGTCCTGCCAGCCGGTCGACATCGAGGCCCGGGTGCGCGGTGCGGACCCGGGCCGCCCCGACGAGGTGTGCACGGTGCGCGGCCAGCACCAGGTCGCGGTCACCACCGGGCGGGTCGAGTCGCTGCGGCTCACCCCGCAGGCGCCCGCGGCGTGCGCGGAGGCGGTCGCCGCGATCGGCGCGGCCGAATGGTTGATCTTTGGGCCGGGCAGCTGGTACACCAGCGTGCTGCCGCACCTGCTGGTACCGCAGCTGGCGGCGGCGATCCTGGCCAGCCCGGCCCGGCGGCTGGTCACCCTCAACCTCGCCGCCGAGAAGGAGACCCTCGGCCTCTCCGTCGCCGACCACCTGGCGGCGCTGCGCTGGTACCTGCCGGAGTTGGCCGTCGACTTCGTGCTCGCCGACGCCAAGGCGGTCGGCGACCCCGAGCCCGTCGACCGTGCGGCAGAATCGCTGGGAGCCCGACTGGTCCTCGCCCCCGTCGCGGTCGACGACGGTACTCCCCGTCATGATCCGGCCGCCCTGGGCGCCGCCCTGGTGCCCGTACTGGGTGCCGATCGTTAGACACGTACGTAATCTCCGGCGACACGCCGGAACCGGTCCGTGAGGGGACGCACAATGGCGATGACGGCTGCGGTCAAGGACGAGCTGAGTCGGGTCGACGTGCCCAAGCCCTGCTGCCGGCGGGCGGAGATGGCGGCGCTGCTGCGGTTCGCCGGTGGGCTGCACATCGTCTCCGGCCGGGTGGTGGTGGAGGCGGAGCTTGACACCGGCGCGGTGGCCCGCCGGCTGCGGCGGGAGATAGCCGAGGTCTACGGCTACCCGAGCGAGATTCACGTGCTGGCCTCCGGCGGCCTGCGCAAGGGCAGCCACTTCATCGTCCGGGTGGTCAAGGACGGCGAGGCCCTGGCCCGGCAGACCGGCCTGCTGGACGTGCGGGGTCGGCCGGTGCGCGGGCTGCCGCCGCACGTGGTCGCCGCCAACGTCTGCTGCGCGGTGTCGGCCTGGCGGGGCGCGTTCATGGCGCACGGCTCGCTGACCGAGCCGGGCCGGTCCAGCGCCCTGGAGATCACCTGCCCTGGTCCGGAGTCGGCCCTCGCCCTGGTCGGCGCGGCCCGCCGGCTCGGCATCACCGCGAAGAACCGTGAGGTGCGGGGCGTCGACCGGGTGGTGGTCAAGGACGGCGACGCGATCGCCGCGCTGCTCACCCGGATCGGCGCTCACGCCAGCGTGCTGGCCTGGGAGGAGCGCCGGGTGCGCCGCGAGGTGCGGGCCACCGCCAACCGGCTGGCGAATTTCGACGACGCCAACCTGCGACGTTCGGCGCGGGCGGCGGTGGCCGCCGCGGCCCGGGTGACCCGGGCCCTGGAGATCCTCGCCGACGACGCGCCGGAGCACCTGACGTCGGCCGGTCGGCTGCGCCTGGAGCACCGGCAGGCGTCGCTGGAGGAGTTGGGCGCGCTGGCCGACCCGCCGCTGACCAAGGACGCCATCGCGGGGCGGATCCGCCGGTTGCTGGCGCTGGCCGACAAGCGGGCGCGGGACCTGGGCATCCCGGATACCGAAGCGGCCGTCACGCCCGACATGCTCGTGGTCTGATAGGACGGTGGGTCGCCACGGCGCGGGAGGGCCACCACCCGGCGCGGCACGGGTCGGTGCGCTCGGATATGGTCGCTGAGTACGGCAAGGGGGCCGGCAGCGGCGCTCCCCGCCGTACCCACCGCCTCGGGCGGTCAAGGTCCCTCAGGACCGCGGCGGGGTGGCCGAGATGAACCGTCAACGGCCGGCTCCAACGGTCGGCGCACACCACTTCGCCGGCCGAGGGTCTCCACGCCGGCGGACCAGAACGCGAGGAGATGGGACCTGTGACCATCCGGGTTGGCATCAACGGCTTCGGCCGGATCGGCCGTAACTTCTTCCGGGCAGTGCTGGCGTCCGGCGCCGACGTCGAGGTCGTCGCCGTCAACGACCTGACCGACAACGCGACGCTCGCTCACCTGCTCAAGTACGACAGCATCCTGGGCCGGCTCCCGTACGAGGTCAAGGCCACCGCCGACGAGATCACCGTCGGTGGCAAGACCATCAAGGCGTACGCCGAGCGGGACCCGGCCGCCCTGCCCTGGGGTGACCTGAACGTCGACGTCGTGATCGAGTCCACCGGCTTCTTCACCGACGCCACCAAGGCCAAGGCGCACATCGACGGCGGCGCGAAGAAGGTCATCATCTCGGCGCCGGCCAAGAACGAGGACGTCACCGTCGTGATGGGCGTCAACCAGGACCAGTACGACCCGGCCAAGCACACCATCATCTCGAACGCCTCCTGCACCACCAACTGCCTGGCGCCGATGGCGAAGGTGCTGCACGACACGTTCGGCATCAAGCAGGGTCTGATGACCACCATCCACGCGTACACCCAGGACCAGAACCTCCAGGACGCGCCGCACAAGGACCTGCGCCGGGCCCGGGCCGCCGCGCTGAACATCGTGCCGACCTCGACCGGCGCGGCGAAGGCGATCGGCCTGGTGCTGCCGGACCTCAAGGGCAAGCTCGACGGGTACGCGCTGCGGGTGCCGATCCCCACCGGCTCCACCACCGACCTCACCGTGACCGTCGGCCGGGAGACCACGGTGGACGAGGTCAACGCCGCGCTGAAGGCCGCCGCCGACGGCCCGCTCAAGGGCATCCTGGTCTACAACGAGGACCCGATCGTCTCTGCCGACATCGTCACCGACCCGGCGTCGTGCATCTTCGACGCGCCGCTGACCAAGGTGATCGGCAACCAGGTCAAGGTCGTCGGCTGGTACGACAACGAGTGGGGCTACTCGAACCGCCTCGTTGACCTGGTCAAGCTGGTGGGTCAGTCGCTGTGAGTGTGAGGAGCGAGCTTGCGAGCTCCGCAGTCACGAACGGAAGGGTAGCTCTGTGAGCATCCGGACCCTCGACGACCTGCTCGCCGAGGGGGTGTCGGGTCGGCGCGTGCTGGTGCGCGCCGACCTGAACGTCCCGCTCGACAAGCAGACCGGCGCCATCAACGATCATAACTCCGCCTCCGCGCCGCAGGGCGGCGCTCTGGACGGAGTGAGGATCGCGGACGACGGCCGGATCCGGGCGGTGCTGCCGACCGTGGGGGCGCTCACCGAGGCCGGTGCCAAGGTGGTCGTCTGCTCGCACCTGGGCCGGCCGAAGGGCGCGCCGGATCCGCAGTTCAGCCTCGGTCCGGTCGCCGCCCGGCTCGGCGAGTTGCTCGGGGTTCCGGTGCACTTCGCCACCGACACTGTCGGCGACTCCGCCCGGTCCACCGTGGCCGGGCTCGCCGACGGCGAGGTCGCGCTGCTGGAGAACCTCCGCTTCAACAAGGGGGAAACCAGCAAGGACGAGGCCGAGCGGGGCGCCTTCGCCGACCAGTTGGCCGCGCTGGCCGACGCGTACGTGGACGACGCCTTCGGCGCCGTGCACCGCAAGCACGCCAGCGTCTTCGACGTGCCGGCGCGGCTGCCGCACGTCGCCGGTCGCCTGGTGCTGCGCGAGGTGGAGGTTCTCTCCACCCTCACCGGCAACCCCGAGCGGCCCTACGTGGTGGTGCTCGGCGGTTCCAAGGTCTCCGACAAGCTCGCCGTGATCGAGGCGCTGCTGCCCACCGTCGACCGGCTGCTCATCGGCGGCGGCATGTGTTTCACCTTCCTCAAGGCGCAGGGCCACGAGGTGGGCTCCTCGCTGCTGGAGGAGGAGATGGTCGAGACCTGCCGCAACCTGCTGGAGCGTGCCGAGGGCAAGATCTTGCTCCCGGTCGACGTGGTGGCCGCGGACGCCTTCGCCCCGGACGCCGCGCACGACGTGGTCCCGGCGAACGGCATCCCGAGCCACCGGGTCGGGCTCGACATCGGCCCGGAGAGCGTGGCCGGCTTCGCCGCCGCGTTGAAGACCGGCTCGCAGGGGCAGGGTGGCGCCCGGACGATCTTCTGGAACGGCCCGATGGGCGTGTTCGAGATGCCGGCCTTCGCCAACGGCACCCGTGGCGTGGCCGAGGCGATCGCCGAGTCCGAGGCGTTCAGCGTCGTCGGTGGTGGTGACTCGGCCGCGGCGGTGCGGGCGCTGGGGCTGGACGAGAAGTCCTTCGGGCACATCTCGACCGGCGGCGGCGCATCCCTGGAATACCTGGAGGGCAAGACCCTCCCCGGCATCGCGGCCCTGGAGAACTGATGGCGAGCGCTCCCCGCCGGCCGCTGATGGCCGGCAACTGGAAGATGAACCTCAACCACCTTGAGGCGAACCTGCTGGTGCAGAAGCTGGCGGCCAGCCTCAACGAGAAGCAGCTGACCGAGGTGGAGACGGTGGTCCTGCCGCCCTTCACCGACCTGCGCACGGTGCAGACCGTCGTGGAGGGGGACAAGCTGCTGATCGGCTACGGCGCGCAGGACCTTTCGCCGCACGCGTCGGGCGCCTACACCGGTGAGATCGCCGGGTCGATGCTGGCCAAGCTGGGCTGCACGTACGTGGTGGTCGGGCACTCCGAGCGGCGGGCCTACCACCACGAGGACGACGCCCAGGTGCGGGCCAAGGTGCAGGCCGCGCTGGCCAACGACCTCACCCCGATCCTCTGCGTGGGGGAGGGGCTGGAGGTCCGCGAGCAGGGCGGGCACGTGGCGCACTGCTCCGACCAGCTCGACGCGGCGCTCAAGGGACTGCCCGCCGAGCAGGTCACCAAGGTCGTGGTCGCGTACGAGCCGGTCTGGGCGATCGGCACCGGCAAGACGGCCACCCCGTCCGACGCCCAGGAGGTGTGCGGCGCGGTGCGGGCCCGGCTGGCCGAGACCTTCGACCAGGGCACCGCCGAGCAGGTCCGGGTCCTCTACGGCGGGTCGGTGAAATCGTCGAACGTCGCCGCGATCATGGCCCAGCCGGACGTGGACGGCGCCCTGGTGGGCGGCGCCAGCCTGGACGCCGAGGAGTTCGCGAAGATCTGCCGGTTCCCGGAGCACATCACCGGCTGATCGCTCGCTATCCTTGACTCCGCCCGTCCGCCGGTCGGTGCCGCCGTGCCCGAACTGCCCGGGCGAGGATCGTAACGAGAGGACTGACCCCCGCCATGCCGATCTGGTTCGCCTACACGTTGATCGTGTTGCTGGTCATCACGAGCATCCTGCTCACCATGTTCATCCTGCTGCACCGCGGCAAGGGCGGTGGGTTGTCCAGCATGTTCGGCGGTGGCGTCAGCTCCAGCCTGGCCGGCTCGTCGGTGGCCGAGAAGAATCTCGACCGTTACACCGTTCTGGTGGGCATTGTCTGGTTCGCCTGCATCGTCGGGCTCGGGCTCTGGATCCGGCTTCAGGTGGGCGTCTGAGCAGGCCCGTCTAGTCGTACAATCTGCGCGCGGTCCGTCACTCGACGGGCCGCGCGCAGTCCGTTTCACCCGCTGCACCGCGTCGCCCGCCGTCCACCCCTCGACGGCGGTCCCCTCCGACGACAGGAGCGAGCGCCGTGCCGAACGGCAACGTCATCCGGGGCGCCCGGGTCGGGTCCGCGCCCCCACGCCACCCCGAACGTCACCGGCCGGTGCCATGCCGGTCGGTCAGCTACTGGTGCCGCAACGGGCACCGCACCGACATCCGTATCGTCGCCGACGTCCAGGCCCCGACCGTGTGGGACTGCACCCGCTGCGGGTTGCCGGCCGGCCAGGACGCGCAGGATCCCCCGGGGCGGGCCCGGGCCGAGCCGTACAAGACCCATCTGGCGTACGTGAAGGAGCGGCGTACCGACGCGGAGGGCGAGGCGATTCTCGCCGAGGCCCTCGCCGCCCTACGGCATCGCCGAGGCGCCCGCTGAGCCCGCACCGCTCGCCGGCAGCCGGCGCGCGCTGCTTCTAGGTGTTAAGAAGGGGCCCCTTTACCTCACCAGGCGTTAATAAGGGGCCCCTCCTTTCAGCGGAGGCTGCGGAGGCGGGTGGGGACGGAGGCTGCGGCGGCGCGGTCCAGCAGCCAGAGGGTCCGGCCGGTGCCCTGCACGCCGGCCGCCGGAATCTGCACCGGGCCGGCGCCGGCCAGCGCCATGCCGACCGCGTGGGCCTTGTCCGCGCCGCTGGCCACCAGCCACACCTCCTCGGCGCTGTTGATCGTCGGGAGGGTGAGGGTGATCCGCACCGGCGGCGGCTTCGGGCTGCCCCGCACCGCGCTGACCGGTCGGCTCTCGTAGTGCACCGGGTGCTCCGGGAACACCGAGGCGACATGCCCGTCCTCGCCGACGCCGAGCATCAGCACGTCGAAGTGGGGCAGCACGGCGGTGCCGGGCCGGGCCGCCCGGGCGAGTTCGGCCGCGTACCGGGCGGCGGCCTCCTCCGGGTCGGCCCCGGCGTCGGAGGCCGGCATCGGGTGGATCCGGGCCGGGTCCACCGGCAGCGCGTCGAGCAGTGCCGCCCGCGCCTGGGTCTCGTTGCGATCCGGGTCACCGGCGGGCAGGAACCGCTCGTCGCCCCACCAGAAGTCCACCCGGGACCAGTCCACCGCGTCCCGGGCCGGCAACGCGGTCACCGCCCGGTAGACCGCCGCGGCGATCCGGCCGCCGGTGAGCACCACCGACGCCTGGCCGCGGGCGGCCTGCGCGTCGAGCAGCCGCACCACCAACCGGGCGGCGACGGCCTGTGCCAGCAGGTCGGCGTCGGCGTGGACGGCGACACTCGCCTCACTCATGCTGTCCTTCCGAGACCGCGCAGCGGTCGGTGTCGTGCCATCGTCGGCAGGGCGGGAACGGTCAGGATCCGGTGCTCGTGCTCGGGTGCGCGCTGACGCCGGCCTCGGCCCGCTGGGCGGTGGCCGGGTCCTTCCAGACGTGCACCCGCTGGCCGGGCCGCCGGTCCAGGTTGGTCAGCCCGGCGAAGGCGGCCAGCGCCTCCGCGTACACCTGGTCGGGGCCGAGCCGGCGCAGCTCCTCGGCCAACTCGTCGCCGAGTGGCCGGCGCACCAGGGGCAGGATCCGGTCCTCCTGGCCGCTGCGCCGGAACACGGCGACGCTGTCGTCCCGGGTCAGCGTCAGCTCGTCGCCGTTGGCGCAGCGCAGCTGCACCTCGCGCATGCGCGGGAACTCCCTGGTCCGCTCCCAGCGCGGCTTGATGCCCAGCCGGCTGCGCAACCAGCCGCGCATCAGCGCGGCCGTCGGGTCGGTCGGCGGCGCGGCCACCGCCGCCTCGGTGAGCTGCGCCTCGGTGGTGTCGAACGCGCCCGCGACCAGGGTGCGCCACGGGGTGATCCGGGTCCAGGCGAGGTCGGTGTCGCCGGGGGCGTAGTCCCGGGCACGCTGCCGCAGCGCCTCGATCGGGTCGGCCGCCTGGGCGGCGTCGGTGATCCGCCGGTCGGCGACCACCCCGAGAAAGTCGGTGGCGATCTCGTCCGGCGGTTCGCCGTGCCACCACGTCACCACCGGCACGTCCGGCACCAGCAGCGGCATCACCACCGACTCGGCGTGCAGCGCCAACCGCCCGTACATCCGCATCACCACGGCCTCGCACGGGCCCAGCCGCCCGCCGACCACGATCTCCGCGTCCAGCCGGTTGCGATCCCGGTCGACGTCGGAGCGGACCACCACCAGCAGCCGGCACGGGTGCGCGGCGGCGGCGATCGTCGCGGCGGCCTCCGCCTCGCGGACCCGCTTCTCGTCCACCACCACGATCAGCGTCAGCGCCATGCCGCTGGCCACCCCGCCAGCGCTGCGCCGCTCGGCGCCGAGCGCCTTGACCACCTCGTTGCCGGTGGTGTCCCACAGTCCGATCAACGGAGCCTCCTGGTTCGTTCGGGGTGCGCGGTCACGCCCGCCGCCACGCCCGGCCCTCGCGGGCCAGCATCTCGTCGGCGGCCCGGGGACCCCACTCGCCGGACCGGTAGTTCTCGGGCTTCGTACCCGCCCAGGCGTGTTCCAGCGGGTCCACCACGGCCCAGCTCTGTTCGACCTCGGCGGCGTCCGGGAAGAGCGTCCGGTCGCCGATCAGCACGTCCAGCACCAGCCGCTCGTACGCCTCCGGGCTGGACTCGGTGAACGCCTCGCCGTACTGGAAGTCCATCGCGATGTCGCGGACCTCCATCGTGGTGCCGGGCACCTTGGAGCCGAACTTGAGCACCACGCCCTCGTCCGGCTGGACCCGGATGACCAGCTGGTTGTTGCCGAGCATCTCCATGTCGGCCGGGTTGAACGGCAGGTGCGGGGCCTGCTTGAACATCACCGCGACCTCGGTCACCCGGCGCGGGAGCCGCTTGCCGGCGCGGATGTAGAACGGCACCTCGGCCCAGCGGCGGTTCTGGATGCCGAGCCGGACCGCCACGTACGTCTCGGTGGTCGAGGTCGCCGGGACGCCGTCCTCCTCCAGGTAGCCCTTGGCCCGCTGGCCACCGACCCAGCCGGGCAGGTACTGCCCGCGTACGGTGCCCTGCGCGACGTCCTTCGGCAGGGTGATGGCCTTGAGCACCTTGAGCTTCTCGGCCCGGATCTCGTCGGCGTCGAAGCTGGTCGGCTCCTCCATCGCGACCAGGGCGAGCAGTTGCAGCAGGTGGTTCTGGAGCACGTCGCGGGCGGTGCCGACCGAGTCGTAGAAGCCGGCCCGGCTGCCGATCCCGACGTCCTCGGCCATGGTGATCTGCACCGAGTCGACGTACTGCGAGTTCCACAACGGCTCGAAGAGGCTGTTGGCGAAGCGCAGGGCGAGGATGTTCTGGACGGTCTCCTTGCCCAGGTAGTGGTCGATGCGGAACACGTCCCGCCGGGTGAACACGTCGTCGACCAGGTCGTTGAGCGACTTCGCGGACGGCAGGTCGTGCCCGAACGGCTTCTCCACCACCACCCGGCGCCAGCCGCCGCACTTCTCGTTGTCGGCCATGCCGGTGCGGGCCAGCTGCTTGAGCACCACCGGGAAGGCCGCCGGTGGGATGGAGAAGTAGAACGCCGCGTTGCCGTGGATGCCGTGGCTGTCGCGCAGGCTCTCCAGGCAGTGCGCGAGATTGTCGAAGGCGGCGTCGTCGTCGAACGAGCCACCGACGAACTTGATGTTGTGCTCCAGCCGGGACCAGACCTCCTCCCGCCACGGTGTCCGGGAGTGTGCCTTGGCCGCCTCGCGGGCCAGCGAGGCGAAGTCGCCGTCGCCCCAGTCCCGCCGGGCGAAGCCGACGACCACGAAACCGGGCGGCAGCAGCCCCCGGTTGGCCAGGTCGTAGACCGCGGGCAACAGCTTCTTCTGGGCCAGGTCACCGGTGACTCCGAAGATCACCAGAGCGCAGGGCTCCGGAATCCGCGGCAACCGCCGGTCCTGCGGGTCGCGCAGCGGGTTCACTCTGTCTCCTCTGTTCGCGACTGCGGGGCTCGCAGGATCGGCTCACTCCTCGCGCTCACGGTGCCTTCCCGATCCTGGTCGTCCACATCGTTCATCGTCATGCCCGCAGCGACCCGGCCGCATCGAGCAGCTGGGCCAGGCCCGCCGACCGCTCGGTCAGGTGCAGGCGCAGCAGCGGGCGTTCGCGACCGGCCAGGGCGCGCCGGTCGCCGGCGGCCTGTGCCGCCTGAAGTTCCCCGAAGCAGTACGGCTCTCCGGGCACCGGCAGATCAACATCGACCGCACCGGTTACCTGAAGAAAACTACCCACCCGTGGACCGTCCGTGTGGTACCGCCCGGTGGAGTGCCGGTGGCGCGGGCCCCAACCGAAGGTGACCGGCCGTCCGGTGACCTCGGCCAGCAGCGGACGCAGCCGGGCCGCCACGGCGTCGGCCTGCCGGTCCAGGTACGCGGTCACCGCCAGGTAGCCCGCGTCGCCGACCCCGGCCAGCAGGTGCCGCAGCGCGCCGGCCAGGTCGCCCGGGGCGCCGGCGGGCGGGTACACCTCGATCGCGCCCTCGGTCGACGACGGCGCCGGTGCCGGCGGCGAATCCGCGGCGAGGATTGCCGCGGTGTGGCCCTCGGCCACGGTCACGTCCGGCTGCGCGAACGGGTCGACCCCGAGCACGGTGGCGGCGACCGCGGTGGCGTACTCCCAGGCCAGGAAGTGGGCGCCGAGCGGCCCGTTGACCGCGATGTCGGGTGCCGCGCCGGGAGCGGGCACCGCACCGGCGGCGAGCGCGCCGCCGTAGCTGACGGCGAGCACGTCCGGTCCGGTCAGGCCGGGGCTGTCCGGCGACTCGACCACCACGGGCAGGAGCCCGCGGCCGTCCCTGCCGGTGGACTCGGCGAGCAGCTGTTCCACCCAGTCACCGAGCCCCTCGATGCCGGTGCCGTCGGGCACCAGGGCGATCTTGTCCCGTCCCGCCGTCGCGGCGGCGGCGAGCGCGGCGCCGAGCGCCAGGCCGGGATTGCCGTCCGCCCGGTCCAGCGTCGCCGCGAACGCCTCGGCCTGGTCGAGCAGGTCGGCCACCGGGACACCGGCCAGCGCGCACGGCACCAGCCCGAACGCGGTCAGCGCCGAGTAGCGGCCGGCCACCTCGGGATCGGCGAACACGGTGATCGCGCCCAACTCGGCCGCGACTGCCTCCAGCGGCGATCCCGGGTCGGTGACCACGACGAAGTGCCGGCCCGCCTCGGCTTCGGTCATCCCCGCGTCCAGGAACGCCGACCAGTAGGCCCGGCGGTGGCTGTCGGTCTCCACCGTGCCGGACCTGCCGGCCAGCACGACCACGGTGCGGGTCAGCCGATCGGCGAGCGTGGCGCGGACCTGCCCCGGATCGGTGCTGTCGAGCACGGTCAGCGGCCGGCCGGTGGTGCGCGCGATGACCTCGGGCGCGAGCGAGGCGTCGCCCGGGCCGGCGAGCACCACGTGATCCAGGTCGGCCAGTTCCGCGGTCAGCTCGGCGAGCTGGGGGAGCAGCTCGCGGCTGCGCCGGTGGGTGTCCACCCAGCCGAGCCCGGCGCGGGCACCGGCCGCCGCCGGACCCCAGAGTGTCGGGTCCTTGGCGGCCAGCCGGCCCGGCACACCGGCGTCGACCAGCGCCTGCCGGGTGGCGGCCGGCGCGCCGCCGTCGACGGCCCCCGCGCCGTACACCGCGAGCCCGCCAGCGGCCTCGGCCGCTGCGGCCAGCGGCTCACCCACGCCGCCGCCCCATCGTCGGGGCGGCGGCGTGGGGGACGCCGGGTCGTTCCGTCACCCAGTTGCTCCGGCGCGCGCCGCGGTCAGCGACTTCTGTACGCCGGCGGCCAGCTCGTTCCAGCTCGCCTCGAACTTCTCCACGCCCTCACGCTCCAGCGTGTCGATCACGTCGGACATGTCCACGCCCACCCAGTCGAGGTCGGCGAAGACCTGCCGGGCGTGGTCGTACGCGCCGGTGATGGTGTCCGGACGGGTCTCACCGTGGTCGGCCCACGCGTGGATGACCGATTCCGGCATGGTGTTCACCGTGCCGGGGGCGATCAGCTCCTCGACGTAGATCACGTCCCGGTAGTCCGGGTTCTTGGTCGAGGTGGAGGCCCAGAGCGGGCGCTGCGGGTGCGCACCGGCGTCGGCCAGCGCCTGCCAGCGGTCGCTGGAGAAGACCTCGCCGTAGCGCTCGTACGCCAGCCGGGCGTTGGCGACGGCGGCCTTGCCACGCAGCGCCCTGGCCTGATCCGAGCCGATCTTCTCCAGCCGCTTGTCGACCTCGGTGTCGACCCGGGAGACGAAGAACGAGGCCACCGAGCCGATCTTCGACAGGTCGTGGCCGTTGGCCCGGGCCTGCTCCAGGCCGGCGAGGAACGCCTCCATCACCTGCGAGTAGCGGTCCAGCCCGAAGATGAGCGTCACGTTGACGCTGATCCCCTCGGCCAGGGTGGCGGTGATCGCCGGCAGGCCGGCCTCGGTCGCCGGGATCTTGATGAACAGGTTCGGTCGGTCGACCAGCCACCAGAGCGCCTTGGCCTCGGCGACGGTCCGCTCCGACTCGTGGGCCAGCCGCGGATCGACCTCGATCGAGACCCGGCCGTCCACGCCGGCACTGGCGTCGTACGACGGGCGCATCACGTCGCAGGCCCACCGCACGTCGTACGTGGTGAGCATGCGGACGGCCTCTTCGATGTCGACGCCCCGGACGGCCAGGTCACGCAGCTGCCAGTCGTACTCGGTGGCGTCGCCCAACGCCTTCGCGAAGATGGTCGGGTTGGTGGTGACCCCGACCACGTGCTTCTCCTGGCGGAGCTGGTCCAGCCCGCCGGAGGAGAGTCGTACCCGGGAAAGATCGTCGAGCCAGACCGCCACTCCCGCAGCGGTCAGCTCGCCCAGCCTGTCGGTCGTCATGTGCGCCAACGCTCCCCTCAGTTGCCGGTGGTGAAACCGGTGATGTCGCCGACCCGGGTCAGCGCCGCGTGGGCGGCGGCGACGATCCGGTCGGGGGTGAAGCCGAACTGCTCGAAGAGCACGGAGTGCGGGGCACTCGCGCCGTAGTGCTCCAGGCTGACGCTCTCGCCGCAGTCGCCGACGATGCCGCGCCAGGACATCGCGATGCCCGCCTCCACGCTCACCCGGGCCTTTACCCCGCGCGGCAGCACCGACTCCCGGTACGCCTCGTCCTGCGCGTAGAACCACTCCTGGCAGGGCATCGAGACGACCCGGGTGGGGGTGCCGCCGGCCTCCAGCCGCTCCCGGGCGGTCAGGCAGAGCTGCACCTCCGAGCCGGTACCGACGATGATCACCTCCGGCTTGCCGTTGGACGCCTCGGCCAGCACGTAACCGCCCTTGGCGGCCCCGTCGGCCCCGCCCAGCGTCGACCGGTCCAGGGTCGGCAGCGGCTGCCGGCTCAGCGCCAGCGCGGTCGGCCGGTCGGTGTGCTCCAGCGCCTGCCGCCAGGCCCACGCCGTCTCGTTGGCGTCGGCGGGGCGGACCACGTCCAGGCCGGGGATGGCCCGCAGCGCGGTCAGGTGCTCCACCGGCTGGTGGGTCGGGCCGTCCTCGCCGAGGCCGATGGAGTCGTGCGTCCAGACGTAGACCACCGGCAGCTTCATCAGCGCGGCCAGGCGCACCGAGGGGCGCATGTAGTCGCTGAACACCAGGAAGGTGCCGCCGTACGGGCGGGTGCCACCGTGCAGGGCGATGCCGTTGAGGATCGCGCCCATGGCGTGCTCGCGGATGCCGAAGTGCAGCGTCCGGCCGTACTCGTGGCCGGGGAACTCCTTGGTCGCGTACTGGCTGGGGACGAAGGAGGGCTCGCCCTTCATCGTGGTGTTGTTGCTCTCGGCCAGGTCCGCCGAGCCGCCCCAGAGCTCGGGCAGCACCGGCGCGAGCGCGGCCAGCACCTTGCCGGAGGCGGCCCGGGTGGCCACGCCCTTCGCGTCGGCCGGGAACTCGGGCAGCGCGTCGGCCCAACCCTCGGGCAGCGTACGGCCGGCCAGCCGGTCGTAGAGAGCCCGGCGTTCCGGGTTGGCCTCGGCCCAGGCGTCGAAGGCGGCCGTCCACTGCCGCTGGGCGGCCTCGCCGCGGCGCAGCGCCTGGCGGGTGTGGCCGAGCACCTCCTCGGTGACCTCGAACGATCCGGCCGGGTCGAAGCCGAGGATCTGCTTGGTGGCGGCCACCTCGTCGCCGCCCAGCGCCGAGCCGTGGATCTTGCCGGTGTTCTGCTTGTTCGGCGCCGGCCAGCCGATGATGGTGCGCAGCGCGATGAACGACGGGCGGCCGGTCTCCGCCCTGGCGGCCAGCAGCGCCTGGTACAGCTCGGCCACGTTCTCGTGGTAGTCGCCCTGGTCGGCGTCGCCGCGCCGCCAGTCGACCGTCTGCACGTGCCAGCCGTACGCCGTGTAGCGGGCCGCCACGTCCTCGCTCATCGCGATCCGGGTGTCGTCCTCGATCGAGATCTCGTTGTCGTCGTAGATCAGGCAGAGGTTGCCCAGCTGCTGGTGCCCGGCCAGGGCGCTGGCCTCGTGGCTGATGCCCTCCTCGATGTCGCCGTCCGAGGCGATGCACCAGATGTGGTGGTCGAAGACCGACTCGCCCGGCTCGGCCTCCGGGTCGAACAGGCCGCGCTCGCGGCGCGCCGCCATCGCCATCCCGACGGCGTTGCCCAGGCCCTGCCCGAGCGGGCCGGTGGTGGTCTCCACGCCCGGGGTGTGCCCGTGCTCGGGGTGACCCGGGGTGAGCGAGCCCCACTGCCGCAGCGACTTCAGGTCGTCCAGGCTCAGCGGGTAGCCGGCGAGGAAGAGCTGGATGTAGAGCGTCAGGCTGGAGTGGCCGGCGGAGAGCACGAAGCGGTCCCGGCCGGGCCAGAGCGGATCGGCGGGACTGTGCCGCATGACCCGGTTGAACAGCAGGTACGCCGCGGGGGCGAGACTCATCGCCGTGCCCGGGTGGCCGTTGCCGGATTTCTCCACGGCATCCATGGCCAGCACGCGGACGGTGTCCACGGCACGGCGGTCAAGATCGGACCAGTCAAGAGCGGAATGCTCGGGTCGGTTGGCAGCCACGGTGGTTTGTGCTCCTCGGCGAGATGGGCGGAACCCTCACTGGTGACCCTATCGAGCGCTGCTAAACGTGTGCCCGAGGATCTCAGCATGCTGGTCTGTACGGTTCCGGCCGGCGCCCCGGTTCACCCCCGGTTCAGCCGCAGGTGTGACGGCCCGCACCGTTGCCGGGTCGCCCGGGCAGCCAAAACGACAACGCGTAGTGTGTGGGGCGGCGTGTGGACCCGAGCCGGGTCCGGTCCGCCCTGACCTCCCCTGCCGAAGCCGGAAGGTGGCAATCCGTGAGCATGGTCACCGAGCGTCCCGTCAGTAACCCTGCCGGGCGTACGCCGGTGCGCGCCACGGAGGAGCTGCCGGTCCGCTCCCGCGACCTGCGGGTGGTGATCGCGGCGTACGTGTCGCTGACCAAGCCGCGGATCGTGGAGCTGCTGCTGGTCACCACCGTGCCGGCGATGATGCTCGCGCACGGCGGGATGCCGTCGTTGTGGCTGGTCGCGGTGGTGCTGGTGGGTGGCTCGCTCGCGGCCGGCGCGGCCAGCGTGCTCAACTGCTACATCGACCGGGACATCGACCAGTTGATGCGGCGGACCAAGCGGCGGCCGCTGCCGGCGCACACCGTCACGCCCCGCAACGCTCTGATCTTCGGCCTGGTGCTGGCGGCGGTCTCGATCACGCTGATGGCGGCCTTCACCAACCTGCTCGCCACCGGGCTCACGCTGGCCGCGATCGTCTACTACGACCTCGTCTACACGCTCTGGCTCAAGCGCACCACCGCGGCGAACACCTTCTGGGGCGGGGCCTGCGGGGCCGCGCCGGTGCTGATCGGCTGGGCGGCGGTGACCGGCTCGCTGTCGCCGGTGGCCTGGGCGCTCTTCGCGGTGGTCTTCTTCTGGCAGATGCCGCACTTCTATCCACTGGCCATGAAGTACAAGGCCGACTACGCCCGGGCCGGCATCCCGATGCTGCCGGTGGTGGCCTCGGTGCGGCGGGTCAACGCCGAGATCCTGCTGTTCGCCTGGCTGACGGTGCTGACCTCGCTGGCGCCCTGGGCGCTCGGCCTGAGCCCGGTCTACGGCGTGCCGACGCTGGTGGTGGGCGTGGTCTTCCTGGTCGAGGCGCACAAGCTCGCCGGCCGGGCCAGCCGGGGCGAGCCGGTCAAGCCGATGCGGCTGTTCCACTGGTCGACGACGTACCTGACCATCGTCTTCGCCGCCGCCGCGCTCGACGCCCTCCTCTAAAGGTGTAAGGAAGGGCCCCTTCTTAACGCCTGCGGTAGAGGAAGGGCCCCTTTTTAACAGTCCCGAGGGCGCTGTCCGGTTTGTTGGCGGTTGGTGCCGATCTGCGGCGTCGCATTATCCCTTTTGATGGTGATAAAACCGGGCGAAAAACCTTTCCTCTTCCTTAAACTTGCAGGTAATCGGCATCACAAAAGCCTCACGGTTCTCACCCGACCGGGTGCATGTCTGCTTAGGCTTCGCGTTATGGCAGATGGTTCCGATACGACGCTGACGGCTGATCAGGCCGCCTCCGGACAGGCCCCCAACGGGCTCGTCGCGGGCATCAAGTCGTTCGCCGCCGGGCACGGCGGGGCGAAGGCGGTCATCGAGTACGTCGGCAAGCGCGGTGCACGCATCGTCCTCGTGGGTTCGGACGGCGCGTGGGGCGACCAGTTCGCGGAGGACACCGGCGTGGCCCGCGAGGCCTGCGCAAAGGCCGGAGTCACCGTGGAGAACGCCTGGGAACGGGAACTGATGGACCAGATGCGCCCGAGCAACGACCTCTGGCGTTCGATGGCGCGCCGCACGATGGCCCGCTGAGATAGCTACTGAGACGGACACGTTGACCAACCACCACCAGGCGACCCGGGGGGAACCCCGGGTCGCTCTCGTCACCTGCGCCGAACTGGCCGACCTCGACCCGGACGACCGTCTCGTCCTCGGCCCGCTGGCGGCCCGGGGGATCGCCGCCGAGCCCGTCGTCTGGGACGACCCGACCGTCGACTGGGCCGGGTACGACCTGGCCGTGCTCCGCTCGCCCTGGGACTACATGTTCCGGCGCGACGAGTTCGTCGCCTGGGCGACCCGGGTGCCCCGGCTGGTCAACCCGGTCGACGTGGTGCGCTGGAACACCGACAAGCGCTACCTCGACGAGTTCTCCGCGGCCGGCGTGCCGACGGTGCCGACCGGCTGGGTGCTGCCCGGCGAGCCGTGGCAACCGCCCGCCGACCGGGGCGGGTACGTCGTCAAGCCCGCCGTCAGCGCCGGCAGCCGGGACACCGGGCGCTACGACCTGGCCGACCCGCAGCACCGGGAACTCGCCGCCGCCCACGTCCGCCGGCTCGGCGCGGCCGGTCGGGTGGCCATGATCCAGCCGTATTTGACGGCGGTCGACACCGTCGGCGAGACCGCGCTGCTCTTCCTCGCCGGCCCGGACGGCCTGGCGTTCAGCCACGCCATCCGCAAGGGGCCGATGCTGACCGGCCCGGACGAGGGCATCGAGGGGCTCTTCAAGCCCGAGGAGATCACCGCGCGCACCGCTGCTGCCGAGCAGCTCGCCGTGGCGGAGCAGGTTCTGGCGGGGGTGCCCGGCGGGTCGCAGCGGCTGCTCTACGCCCGGGTGGACCTGATCCCCGGCCCGGACGGCACCCCCGTGCTGGTGGAGCTGGAGCTGACCGAGCCGTCGCTCTTCATCGGGTACGCCGACGGCGCCCCCGACCGTCTCGCGGATGCCATCCGCACCCACCTGGACCGCCCCTGAGGCGTGGCGGTCGGCCAGCTCACGCTCGTTTCCCGGTCCGCTGCGCGGAAGCGCCGGAGAGGCCAGCCGGTCCCGGAGCGGGCGTGACCTCGCCGACGGGATGTCAGGCGTGGGCCGGGAGCGGCTCCTCGGCCGGCGCGCTGGTTCCGCCCGGTGCCGCGTCGACCGGACGGCGCTCGCGGGTCGACCAGAGCACCGCCAGGGTGGCGAGCCAGACCAGGCAGGAGCCGAGCATGTGCGCGCCCACCAGCAGCACCGGCAGGTTGGTGAAGTACTGCACGAAGCCGATCACACCCTGGCCCAGCTCGACCAGGAGCAGGGTCAGGGCGGCCCGCACGGTTCGGGTCGGCGCGCCGATCGCGCGCAGGGCCAGCCACAGGCCCACGGTCAGGCCGACGAGCAGGAAGACCAGGTCGGCGTGCACCTGGGAGATGGTCTGCGGGTCGAGCCCGTTGCGGATCGCGTCGGCGTCACCGGCGTGCGGACCGCTGCCGGTCACCGCGACCCCGACGACGATCACCGCCGCGCTGACCACCACGGTGAGCCAGGCCAGGGCCCGCAGCGCGGACGGCACCACCGGCGCCCGGGGGCCGTCCGGCTCGACCACCCGACGCCAGAGCGCGTACGCGACGAGGAGCAGCAGCATCGAGACCACGAAGTGGATGCCCACGATCGAGGGGTGCAGCTGGGTGCGTACGGTGATCCCGCCGATCACGGCCTGCGCCACGATGCCGAGGACGACGCCCAGCGCGAGCGGCACCACGCCCGGCCGGCGCGGCCGGTGCGCCAGCGCGGCCAGCAGGGTGGCGCCCGCGATCAGCACCAGCACGAAGGTGAGCAGCCGGTTGCCGAACTCGATCACCCCGTGCACGCCCATCTCGGCCGTGGCGGTGTACGACTCGTCGGTGCACCGGGGCCAGGTCGGGCAGCCCAGCCCGGAGGCGGTCAACCGGACCGCCCCGCCGGTGACGACGATCGCCGTGTTCGCGACGATGTTGGCGTACGCGAGGCGGCGTAGCAGGGTGGTGGTGACCGGAAACCGGGCGGGTCGCTTCACGGAGCGAATCCTACGCAACGTAGTTGACCCCGATCGGGTGACTCCGCCCGTGCGGTGGTTCGGATCACCGCACCCCGCGTTTGCAGGCCCCCGGCGAATTACGTAACGTGGGTGTTGTGAAAAAGGCGGCAGGGCCCACCGGGCGCCAGTCGGCAGCCGAAGCGGCTGCCGACCGGTCGGCGTCAGCCGCCCAGGTGGCGTCCGCGACGGGGCGTACCGCCGGAGCCGCCGCCAACCTGCCCGCCGGCGAGCTGTCGACCCGGGACCGGGTCACCCAGCTGCTGCTGGAGCGCCGGGCGGCCACCGCCGCCCAACTGGGCGACGCGCTGGGGCTCAGCCCGGCGGCGATCCGCCGGCACCTCGACGCGATGCTCGCCGACGGTGACGTGCTCGCCCGCGAGCAGGCCGTACGCGGTCACCGGGGGCGGGGCCGGCCG
Organism: Micromonospora sp. CA-263727; assembly: GCF_050942455.1. Taxonomy (NCBI): domain Bacteria; kingdom Bacillati; phylum Actinomycetota; class Actinomycetes; order Micromonosporales; family Micromonosporaceae; genus Micromonospora; species Micromonospora sp. CA-263727. The sequence goes on along the minus strand of NZ_CP192031.1, from coordinate 5,124,203 downwards.
GCCAAGGTGTTCCTGCTGACCGACGCCGCCCGCAGCCGCTGTGGCACACACCACTACGACAACATGGCCACCGCCGCGCTGCGCTGGATCGCCCGCACCGGTGGCTCGCCCGCGGTGGAGCGGTTCGCCGCCGAGCAGGTGGCCGCCCTGGAGGCTCGCTGCCGGGCCGCCCTGGCCGACGCCGGCGACGATCCGATGGCCCGCGCCGAGGCACTCGCCGCGGCGCTGACCGCCGAGGGTTACGCTGCCAGTGCGTCCACGATCGCTTCCGGCGGCCAGCTCTGCCAGCACCACTGCCCGGTGGCGCACGTGGCCGCCGAGTTCCCCCAGCTGTGCGAGGCCGAGACCACGGTGATCTCCCGCCTGGTTGGCACGCACGTGCAGCGCCTGGCCACCATCGCGCACGGCGACGGGGTGTGCACCACGCACATTCCCGGTCCGCCGCCTGCCCAGTCCGGTAAGACCGTCACCACTGTGAGGACAGATAGATGACCGAGCAGATCGTCCAGCCCCTGACCCAGGAGGAGCAGCTTGCCGCCCTGGGCAACTACGAGTACGGCTGGGCCGACCCGGACGTCGCCGGGGCCGCCGCCCAGCGCGGCCTCAGCGAGGCGGTGGTGCGGGACATCTCGGCCAAGAAGAACGAGCCGGCCTGGATGCTCGACCTGCGGCTGAAGGGCCTGCGGCTGTTCGGGCGCAAGCCCATGCCGGCCTGGGGCGCGGACCTCACCGGGATCGACTTCGACAACATCAAGTACTTCGTGCGCTCCACCGAGAAGCAGGCCGCCAGCTGGGAGGACCTGCCGGAGGACATCAAGAACACCTACGACCGGCTGGGCATCCCGGAGGCCGAGAAGCAGCGTCTCGTCGCCGGTGTCGCCGCCCAGTACGAGTCCGAGGTGGTCTACCACAAGATCCGTGAGGACCTGGAGGAGCAGGGTGTCGTCTTCCTCGACACCGACACCGCCCTCAAGGAGCACGAGGACCTGTTCAAGGAGTACTTCGGCACGGTGATCCCGGTCGGCGACAACAAGTTCGCCGCGCTGAACACCTCCGTGTGGTCCGGTGGCTCGTTCATCTACGTGCCGAAGGGCGTGCACGTGGAGATCCCGTTGCAGGCGTACTTCCGGATCAACACCGAGAACATGGGCCAGTTCGAGCGGACGCTGATCATCGTCGACGAGGGTGCGTACGTGCACTACGTCGAGGGCTGCACCGCGCCCATCTACTCCTCGGACTCGCTGCACAGCGCGGTGGTCGAGATCGTGGTCAAGAAGAACGCCCGGTGCCGCTACACGACCATCCAGAACTGGTCGAACAACGTCTACAACCTGGTCACCAAGCGCGCCGTCTGCCACGAGGGCGCGACCATGGAGTGGATCGACGGCAACATCGGCTCCAAGGTGACCATGAAGTACCCGGCGGTCTACATGACCGGCCAGCACGCCAAGGGCGAGGTGCTCTCGGTGGCGATGGCCGGCGAGGGCCAGCACCAGGACGCCGGCGCCAAGATGGTGCACGCGGCGCCGCACACCAGCAGCACCATCGTGTCGAAGTCGATCGCCCGGGGCGGCGGCCGGACCTCGTACCGGGGCCTGGTGCAGGTGCTGGAGGGCTCGCACAGCAGCGCCAGCACGGTCAAGTGCGACGCCCTGCTGGTCGACACCATCTCCCGCTCCGACACCTACCCCTACGTCGACATCCGCGAGGACGACGTGTCGATGGGGCACGAGGCGACCGTCTCCAAGGTCAGCGAGGACCAGCTCTTCTACCTGATGAGCCGGGGCCTGAGCGAGGACGAGGCGATGGCGATGATCGTGCGCGGCTTCATCGAGCCGATCGCCAAGGAACTGCCGATGGAGTACGCCCTGGAGCTCAACCGCCTGATCGAGCTGCAGATGGAGGGCGCGGTCGGCTGACCCGCCCGGCGGGCCGGCCCGGGTCGGCCCGCCACCCCAGCACCAAGACCGTCGTCGCAAGAACAGACCAAGGACGAGATGACTACCCAGGCTTCCGCGCCGCCCAGCACCAAGTCGCAGGCGCTGCGCTCGTACGACGTCGCCGACTTCCCGGCCCTGACCGGCCTGGAGGAGGAGTGGCGCTTCACCCCGCTCAAGCGGCTGCGCGGGCTGGTCGGTGACGACCGGACCGCCACCGGCACGGTCCGGCACGAGTACGCCGACCTGCCCGAGGGCGTGACCGTCGAGCGGATCGGCACCGACGACCCCCGGTTGGGCAGCGTGCTCACCCCGGTCGACCGGGTCAGCGCGCTCGCCTTCAGCGCGACCGGGCAGGCCCTGCTGGTGCGGGTGGCGCAGGACGCCGTGGTGAGTGGCCCGACCATCCTGCGGGCGATCGGCGAGGGCAGCGACGGCCTGGCCTTCGGGCACACCTTCGTCGAGGTGGGCCGCTTCGCCGAGGCGATCATCGTGCTGGAGCAGGTCGGCTCGGCGACCCTGGCCGACAACGTCGAGGTGGCGGTGGGTGACGGGGCGAAGCTGACCCTGGTCACGGTGGCCGACTGGGCCGACGACGCGGTGCAGGCGCAGCACCTCAAGGTGCGGTTGGGTCGCGACGCGCGGGTGCAGCACATCCAGGTCAGCCTCGGTGGCGACCTGGTCCGCCAGTACACCACCGTCGAGTACACCGACCGGGGTGGCGAGGCCGAGCTGTACGGCGTCTACTTCGCCGACTCCGGCCAGCACCTGGAGCACCGCCAACTGGTCGACCACACCGTGCCGGACTGCCGCAGCTACGTCGGCTACCGGGGCGCGTTGCAGGGCGATAGCGCCCGTACGGTCTGGGTCGGCGACGTGCTGATCCGGGCCGAGGCGACCGGCACCGACACGTACGAGATCAACCGGAACCTGCTGCTCACCGACGGCGCGCGGGCCGACTCCGTACCCAATCTGGAGATCGAGACCGGCGAGATCGCCGGCGCCGGCCACGCGAGCGCCACCGGCCGCTTCGACGACGAGCAGCTCTTCTACCTGATGGCCCGGGGCATCCCGGAGGCCGAGGCGCGCCGGCTGGTGGTGCGCGGCTTCTTCGCCGAACTGCTGAACAAGATCCCGGTCGAGGGGCTGCGCGAGCGGCTCGGCGAGACGATCGAGGCCCGGCTCACGAAGGCCGGCGCTTGATGATCCGCATCTGCGCCGTCGAGGACGTGCCGAAGGGGACCGTGATCGCCGCCGACGTCGACGGCACCCGGATCGCCCTCGTGCACGGCGAGGACGAGCAGTTCTACGCCGTGTACGACGAGTGCTCACACGCCGCCGTGGCCCTCTCCGAGGGCGAGGTGGAGGGCTGCACGCTGGAGTGCTGGCTGCACGGCTCCCGCTTCGACCTGCGCACCGGCGAGCCGACCGGGCTGCCCGCCACCGAACCCGTTCCCGTCTACCCCGTCGACGTACGCGACGGCGACATCTACGTCAGTCTGACGCCGAGTAATGGAGTGACCCGATAATGAGCACCCTGGAGATCCGTGACCTGCAGGTGTCGGTCAAGCTGCCCGAGGGTGAGCTCAAGCCGATCCTGGCCGGTGTCGACCTGACCGTGCGCTCCGGTGAGACGCACGCCATCATGGGCCCGAACGGCTCCGGCAAGTCGACCCTGGCGTACTCGATCGCCGGTCACCCGAAGTACGAGATCACCGGCGGGTCGGTGACCCTGGACGGCGTCGACATGCTGGAACTGTCGGTCGACGAGCGGGCCCGCGCGGGTCTCTTCCTCGCCATGCAGTACCCGGTCGAGGTGCCCGGCGTCTCGGTGGCGAACTTCCTGCGTACCGCCAAGACCGCGATCGACGGCGAGGCGCCGAAGCTGCGCACCTGGGGCGGCGAGCTGCGCGGCGCCATGGAGCGCCTGCACATGGACCCGGCCTTCGCCCAGCGCAACGTCAACGAGGGCTTCTCCGGCGGTGAGAAGAAGCGGCACGAGATCGTGCAGCTGGAGCTGCTCAAGCCGAAGATGGCCATCCTCGACGAGACCGACTCGGGCCTCGACGTGGACGCGCTGCGCGTGGTGAGCGAGGGCGTGAACCGGGTGCGCGACACCGGCGACACCGGTCTGCTGCTGATCACCCACTACACCCGGATCCTGCGCTACATCAAGCCGGACTTCGTGCACGTCTTCGTCGCCGGCCGGATCGTCGAGCAGGGCGGCCCGGAACTGGCCGACAAGCTGGAGGAATCCGGCTACGAGCGGTACGCGGCCGGGGCCGGTTCGGCCCGGGCCTGATCCCAAGGAAGGGCCGGTCACCACGATGACCACCATCGCGATCCCGTCAGGCATGCCGCAGTACGACGACGCGCCCCGCTACGACGTGGCGGCGGTACGCGCCGACTTCCCGATCCTGGAGCGGGAGATCAACGGGCATCCGCTGGTCTACCTCGACAGCGCCAACACCTCGCACAAGCCGCGCCAGGTGCTCGACGCCCTGGACGAGCACTACCGGCGGCACAACGCCAACGTGTCCCGCTCGGTGCACACGCTGGGCACCGAGGCCACCGAGGCGTACGAGGGGGCCCGGGCGAAGGTCGCCGCGTTCGTCAACGCGCCCAGCGTCGACGAGGTGGTGTTCACCAAGAACTCCACCGAGGCGATCAACATCGTGGCGTACGCCTTCTCCAACGCCTCGCTGCGCCCCGACGCGGCTGCGCTGTCTGCTCCGTCCCGCGAACGCGGGACGGACGAGCGGTTCCGGCTCGGGCCGGGTGACGAGATCGTCATCTCCGAGATGGAGCACCACTCGAACATCGTGCCGTGGCAGTTGCTGGCCGAGCGCACCGGCGCGACGCTGCGCTGGTTCCCGGTCACCGACCAGGGCCGGCTGGACGAGTCCGGCCTGACCGACCTGGTCAACGAGCGGACGAAGATCGTCTCGCTGGTGCACATGTCCAACATCCTCGGCACCGTCAACGCCACCGCGCGGATCACCGCGCGGGTCCGCGAGGTGGGGGCGCTGCTGCTGCTGGACTGCTCGCAGTCGGTGCCGCACCTGCCGATCGACGTGGTCGACCTGGACGCCGACTTCGTCGTCTTCACCGGGCACAAGATGTGCGGCCCGACCGGCATCGGGGTGCTCTGGGGGCGGTCGGAGCTGCTGGCGGCGATGCCGCCGGTCTTCGGTGGCGGTTCGATGATCGAGACGGTGGCGATGGGCGGCTCGACGTACGCCCCGCCGCCGGCCCGCTTCGAGGCGGGCACCCCGCCGATCGCCGAGGCGGTCGCGCTCGGCGCGGCCGTGGACTACCTCACCGGCATCGGCATGCGGGCAATCCAGTGGCACGAGAAGCAGCTGACCGCGTACGCGCTGGACGCCCTGGCCACCGTCCCCGGTCTGCGGATCTTCGGCCCGGAGGTGCCGGTCGGCCGGGGCGGCACGATCTCCTTCGCCCTCGGCGACGTGCACCCGCACGACGTCGGGCAGGTGCTCGACTCCCTCGGTGTGCAGGTGCGGGTGGGGCACCACTGCGCGCGGCCGGTCTGCACCCGGTTCGGGGTGCCGGCGATGACCCGGGCCTCGTTCTACCTCTACACCACCACGGAGGAGATCGACGCGCTGGTGGCGGGGCTGGAGCGGGTGCGAAAGGTGTTCCGATGAGCCGGGCGGCGCAGGAGCCCGGCGCGTCGACGGGAGGCCGGCCTGATGCAGCTTGAGTCGCTTTACCAGGAGATCATCCTGGACCACTACAAGCACCCGCACGGTCGTGGCCTGCGGGATGCCGCCGACCCGGGCGACCAGGTCGGCGAGGCGCACCACGTTAACCCGACCTGTGGCGACGAGGTGACCATCCGGGTGGCCACCGACGGCACCGTGCTGCACGACGTGTCGTACGAGGGGATCGGCTGCTCGATCAGTCAGGCGTCCGCGAGCGTGCTGCACGAGCTGCTGGTCGGCCGGGGCGCGGCCGAGGCGTTCGAGGTGCACGAGGCGTTCGTGGCGCTGATGTCCGGCCGTGGCCAGGTCACGCCGGACGAGGACGTGCTCGGCGACGGGGTGGCGTTCGAGGGAGTCGCCCGCTACCCCGCCCGGGTCAAGTGCGCGCTGTTGCCGTGGATGGCGTTCAGGGACGCCGCGGCACGCGCCGGTGTGGGCGCGAGCCCGACGGAGGTGAAGGCATGAGCGAGGAAACTGGAACCGCCACGCCGCAGGGCGGGGCCGTGGCCACCGACGCGGCGACCCCGACGGCCGCCGACACGTCGGCGACCGCTGGGACCGAGGCGACCGCTGGCGCCGGGTCGGCCGGCGGTGGCCGGGCCACCCTCGCCGACATCGAGGAGGCGATGAAGGACGTCGTCGACCCGGAACTGGGCATCAACGTGGTCGACCTGGGACTGGTGTACGGCGTCCACGTCGACGACCAGAACGTCGCGACCCTGGACATGACGCTGACCTCGGCGGCCTGCCCGCTCACCGACGTGATCGAGGACCAGGCCCGGTCGGCGCTGACCACCGGTCCGGGCGGTGGGCTGGTCGACGACATCCGGATCAACTGGGTCTGGCTGCCCCCGTGGGGCCCCGACAAGATCACCGACGAGGGCCGCGACCAGCTCCGCTCTCTCGGCTTCAACGTCTGACCTGGTCGCACCGGCGCCCGGGGCCCGGCCGATGGCCGGAACTCCGGGCGTTTGGTGTCGGTCCTGGTGGGCGTCGGCGGGTCAGGTCAGAGGCTCAGCGTCCAGCTGTCCAGGTAGCCGGTGTCGGCGCTGGCGGAGTCCTGGACGCGCAGTTTCCAGGCGCCGTCGGCGGCCTTGCCGGACAGGTCCCGGGTGTAGGTCTGGAAGATGTTGTCGGCGCTGCCGCCGGTGCGGTTGTGCAGCACGTAGGCGGTGCCGTCCGGGGCGACCAGCGAGACGGTCAGGTCACCGATCCAGGTGTGATAGATGCGTACCTCGATCGCGCTGGTGGCACTGGCGGTGCGCCCGCATCCGTGGATCACGATCGTGCTCTCGATCGTGCTGTTGTCGTTGATCGGGTAGTCGGTGGCGTTGGTCTGGGCGCAGCCGGGCGGGCCGTTGACGGTGAGCGTGTAGGTCGTGCCCTGGGAGGTTTCGGGCCCGGTGCCGAGCACGGTCAGCGGGTAGAGGCCGGGCACGGTGCTGGCGGCGCTGCTCAGGGTCAGCGTGGCCGTGTCACCGGAGGTGACCGTGGCGGGGCTGAAGCTGGCGGTCACACCGGCCGGCAGGCCGGTGACGCTGAGCGCGACGTCGTGCGGCGTACCGACCGTGGTGGTGGTGCTGACCGTGGCCGTGGTCGAGCTGCCCGGGTCGACGGTGCCGGCGGTCGGGTCGACGGTGAGGGCGAAGTCCTGGGTGGGCGGCACGATGTTGCCGGTGTAGAGCAGGGTGTTCGGGGAGCCCGTGCCGGGGTTGGTGACCACGTTGGTGGTGGCGTGGTCGACAAGCAGGTCGCGGATCTGCTGCGGGTCGTAGCCCGGGTTGGCGGCCAGGGCCAGGGCAGCCGCGCCGGCGACGTGCGGGGCCGCCATCGAGGTACCGTTGATGGTGTTGGTGGCGGTGTCGCTGCCGATCCAGGCCGACGTGATGGCGCTGCCGGGGGCGAAGATATCCAGGCAGGTGCCGAAGTTGGAGTAGCTGGCGCGGGCGTCGGTGCTGGTGGTCGCGCCGACGGTGATCGCCTCCGGGGTGCTGGCCGGCGAGTAGTTGCAGGCGTTGGCGGAGTTGTTGCCTGCGGCGATGGAGTACACCACGCCGTCGGCGATGGACCGGCTGACCGCGTCGTTGGTGGCTTGGTCACGGCCGCCGCCGAGGCTCATGTTCGCCACCGCCAACTCGCCCGGCTCGTGGTCCGCGGTCACCCAGTCGATACCCGCGATGACCTGCGCGTAGGTGCCGCCCCCACCGTTGTCCAGGACCCGTACGCCGACCAGGGTGACGCCCTTGGCCACCCCGTATGCGGCGCCGCCGACGGTGCCGGCGACGTGGGTGCCGTGACCGTGGCCGTCGTCGGCGCTGCCGCCGTCGATGGCATCGAAGCCGGTGACGGCCCGGCCGCCGAAGTCGGAGTGGGAGAACCGGATGCCGGTGTCGATGATGTACGCGGTGACGCCCGTGCCGTCGTTGGGGTAGGTGAAGCTGTTGTTCAGCGGCAGGGCCCGCTGGTCGATCCGGTCCAGGCCCCAGGACGGGGTCGGGGCCTGGGTGTCCGCGATCGAGACGGTCCGGTTCTGCTGGACGTACTTGACGGACGGGTGGGCCGCCAGTCGCTTGGCCGCTCGTTCGGTCAGTCGGGCCTCGAAGCCGCGCAGCGCGTCGTGGTAGGTGCGGGCGATGCTGCCGCCGTGCCGGCCGGCGAGGGTCTTCGCGGTGGCCCCCACCTCGGCCCGGCTCACCGCCGAGTCCTTGAGGACGACGATGTACGAGTCGGCGACGGCGGCGACGTCGCCGGCGTGCAGGATCTGGCCCTCCGCGGGTTCCGCGTGGGCCGGTGCGGCGACCGCCACCAGGGCGAGCGTCGCGGCGGCGGTGAGCGTGAGGCGCCAGGGGCGCCGGGATGGCTGGGAGAGGAGCATCTCCCGCCTCCTTCCGAAGCGCGGCTGACCTGCTTGTGACAGGACAGTCGGTGACCATGGAGCTGACTGACACAGATGGTAGGACCAAAATCCATCGATGTTGAGAGATATAAATCGGCCCTGGAATCCCGTAGCATGGTGATTTTTTGCATCTACGAACATGGATTAAGTGGCGTTAACAGAACTGAAACGTCAGCCGTGGGGAGTGCTGGTGCCTGTTCGCCGGCGACTTCTATCGATCAGTGCGGCGAGCAGCGAGGACGCCGCCCTCTCGCCCGGATCTGTCCGGAAGTGATCGTCGACATTCGATGCCGGACGATTGCCTGACGGCAATTCTCGCGAGCTGTGAACAGCACACGGGTCCCGTCGCCGAGACGCGTGCGGACAATCACGGGACGGCTGTGGGCGCAGGAGCCGTCGGCCTCGGACGGGGCCCGGGATAAACGTGTGGTGCCGGCGGTGCGGTAGGCGCAGGATGTCGGCGTGCGGACGTACCCGATGCTGCCCCGCCTGACTGCCGCGACCGCTGCCACGGGCCGACAGCCGATCTCGCCCGGGTGCTCCTCGCCACCCTCCCCGTCCCCGTGACCGGGGCCTTCCTGGCCGGCCTGGTCGCCGGCTACGGCGTCGCCATCCCGGTCGGCGCCATCGCGGTACTCGTCGTGGGGCTGACGGCGCGTACCTCGTTCCGGGTCGGCGCGGCCGCCGCGCTCGGGGTGGCCACCGCCGACGGGATCTACGCCGGACTCGCGGCGCTCGGCGGCGCGGTCGTCGCCGGCTGGCTCAGGCCGCTCGGGACGCCGTTGCGGTTGGTCGCCGCCACGGTGCTGCTCGCCCTCGCCGCCCACGGCGCGTGGTGGGCCCTGCGCGCCCGAGAGCCGGCCCGGCCGGCGGCCGGTGCCGCGCGGCCGCCGGGCAGCGCAACGGCTCGACGAGGGTTGGACACCCCGCTGCGGGCGTTCGCCGGGATCCTCGCACTGACCCTGCTCAACCCGGCCACCGTCGTCTACTTCACGGCACTGGTTGTCGGACGCGGCGACCAGGGCGGGTCCGGGGCCGCCGTGGCGGTGCTGTTCACCCTCGGCGCGTTCCTGGCCTCGGCCAGTTGGCAACTGCTGGTCGCGGCCGGCGGCACGCTGCTCGGCCGGACACTCACCGGCGCCCGGGGACGCCTGGTCACCGCCCTGCTGTCGAGCGCCATCATCACGGCACTCGCCCTCGCGGTGCTCCTCGACCGGTAGAAGTCCGCAGTGGACGGTCGGCGACGTGACGGTCCTGTGAAGAACGAGTTGCGTCTATCGTCGACAGTCGCCTCCCGGAACATCTTCCACTGTTCGGCCGATGTTCGACATCCCCCGTCCGCCTAGGGTCTGGCCCATCCATGGATCATCCGCGTCGCCCCGTCGACCCGGGACGGCGCGGTGGGTCTCACCCCTCACCAACAGGGAGACGAGTTGAGGAACTTGCTCACCCATCGACCGGGTGGCCGGTCAGCCGCCGGCCGGTCACGCCGGGGCCGGCTGGCCGCCGTCCTGGCCGCCGCGCTGGTGGCGACGATGTCGCCGATCGTGCTCACCCCGGCTCCGGCCGGCGCTGCCCCCTCGGCGGACGGGCCGTGGCAGAAGCTGGACGGCAAGCCCGCCGCAACGAAGTCGGGCCGTACGGCCGCCATCGAGGCGACGCGGCTGTCCGCCTACACCCTCGACCGCGCCGGCCTGGAGAACCTGCTGGACCGGGCACCGCTGGAGCAGCGCCGGGCGGCGCGCCAGCAGCGACAGGTGGTGTCGCTGCCCGCCCCGGACGGCACCTTCCAGCGCTTCGCGCTCGTCGAGTCGCCGGTGATGGAGGCGGGCCTGGCCGCTGCCCATCAGGAGATCAGCACGTACGCGGGCACCGGCCTGGACGACCCGACCGCGACCCTCCGGGCGGACCTGACCCCGCTCGGCTTCCACGCCTCGGTCCGCTCGGCCGACGGCGCGTGGTACATCGACCCGTACTACCACCGCGACCAGAGCCTGTACGCGAGCTACTTCGCCCGCGACCTGGCGAACCAGCACGGTGACTTCGTGGAGCGCGAGGATGTCGAGTCGGCGGCCCATGCGCTGCACGACGAGGTCGAGGCGGCCCAGGACGAGGCGGTGGTGGGCCCGCTGGTGACGCTGCGCACCTACCGTCTCGCGTTCGTCACCGACTCGTCGTACGCCACCTTCTTCGGCGCGGAGAACGTGACCGCGGCGAAGGTGACGTTGATCAACCGGGTGAACCAGATCTATGAGGACGAGACCGCGATCCGGCTCGTCCTGGTCAACGACACCGAGAAGACGAACCTGAACACTCCGGCGCTGGCCACCGAGCCGAACGGCCCGTGCGGCGCGGCGGCCTGCTACACCCCGGCCCAGATCGCCTCCTGTGGCAGCGGCCTGCTGAGCCGCAACCGGATCGTGCTCGGTCAGCTGATCGGCGCCAGCAACTACGACGTCGGCCACATCGGACTCGGCGTCAACGGCGGCGGCATCGCCAGCCTGGGCGTGGTCGGCGGCAACGGCAAGGCCCAGGGCTGCACCGGCCTACCGACACCGATCGGCGACTTCTACGCGGTGGACTACGTCGCGCACGAGATCGGCCACCAGTTCGCCGGCAACCACACCTTCAACGGCAACCAGTGGAACTGCTCGGGCGGCAACCGGAGCGCGGCCAACTCGTACGAGCCGGGCAGCGGCTCGTCGATCATGGCGTACGCCGGCATCTGCCAGCAGGACAACCTTCAGCCGCACACCGACCCGTACTGGTCGCACCGCAGCTACACCGAGATCACGAACTACGTCACGTCGAGCCGGCCGGCGATCAGCGAGGTGCAGACCGTCTCGCTGCGCGACTTCGACACCGCCGGTGACTCGTTCACCATCAACCACGGCGGGGCCGACTCGGCTGCCATCGTGCGGGGGATCAACTACACCACCGCCGGGATCAAGGCCGCGATCGAGGCGATCGCCGGCTGGCCGGCCGGCGCCACGGTCACCGTCGCCGCCTTCGGCGGCAGCGGCACGCTGAACGACACCGGGTTCCAGGTCACCTTCGGTGGCACGCTGGCCGCCACCGACGTCGCCCAACTCGCCCTCACCAACGTCTCCGGTGCCACCGGGTTCGTGGGCGAGACGGCCAAGGGCGGGGCCATCGACAACGGCGGCTACCTGGTCGAGCAGACCGGCAACCGCGCCCCCGTGGTCACCGTGCCGGACACCGTCACGATCCCGGTGCGGACCCCGTTCGCGCTCACCGGTAGCGCCACCGACGCCGACGGCGACACGCTGACGTACCTGTGGGAGCAGAATGACCGGGGTGGCGCCGCCGGGATCGCGCTGACGAACAACACCAAGACCAATGGCCCGCTGTTCCGGGTGTTCAGCGAGCCGGCGTGGGTGTCGGCGGAGGACACCCTGAAGTACCACTCGCCGGGTCAGAATGCGGTGACCACCAACTCGACGCGGGTCTTCCCGGACCTGAAGCAGATCCTGGCCGGCAACACGAACGCCCGGACGGGCGCCTGCCCGGCCGCCCCGGCGCCGCCCGCCAGTGGTGGTGCCTCGAACGTGCCGGCGGACCTCCTCGACTGCTACTCGGAGTTCCTGCCCACCCGGGACTGGGTCGGCTTCAGCAACGACCGGACCATGCACTTCAAGCTGACCGCGCGGGACGGGCGGCTCGGGGGCGGCGGCCTCGGCAGCGCCGACGTCGCGGTGGTGCTCGCCCCGGACGCCGGGCCGTTCCTGGTCACCTCGCAGGACTCCGCCGCCGTCCTGGACGGTGGCTCGACCCAGACCGTGACCTGGGACGTGGCCGGCACCGACGTGGCGCCGGTGAACGTCGGCCAGGTGCGGGTCACCCTCTCCGCGGACGGCGGGGAGACCTTCCCGCACGTGTTGGCGGAGAGCACCGCCAACACCGGAAGCGCGACGGTCACCCTGCCGAACGTCGCCACCGAGCAGGCACGGATCAGGATCGAGGCGATCGGCAACATCTTCTTCGACGTCAACGACGCCGAGTTCACCATCCGGGCCGTCCCGGTGGTCGCCAGCGACGCCCCGGCCGGCGGGGCCGGCGTCCAGTACAGCGACGCGCTCTCGCCGGCCGTCACCGTCACGGCGACCGACGCCGACACCGCCGGCACGGCGCTGACCGCGTCCGCCGTGGGCCTGCCGGCTGGTCTGTCGCTGGCCCTGTCGAACACCTCCGGGGCGGACACCCTGCCCGGCAGCCGGAGCTGGACGGTCACCGGCACCACCGTGGCGGCCCCGGGCGCATACCCGGTCACCGTGACGGTGGCCGACGGCGCCAGCCCGCCCGTCAGCACCTCGTTCACCATCACGGTCACCGCCGAGAACTCGGCAGCCACCTGGGCCGGCGACACGCTGGTGACCACCGCGACCCGTGGGGCGGCGGGCAAGGCCCTGCTCCGGGCCGTCCTGCGGGACAGTTCGGCGCTCCCGTCGGCGACCGACAGGACCGCGGGTGACCTCCGCAACGCCACGGTGACCTTCACCGCCGGCGGCGCGGCGCTCTGCACCGCCGCGGTCGCACTTGTCGCCACGCCCACCACCACGGGCTCCGCGGCCTGCGCGGCCACCCTGCCGGCGGGCACCCACACGGTCACCGCGACGATCGGTGGGTACTACACCGGCAGCACCAGCGCCACGCTGCGGGTGGCGGTCTCCGACGGCGCATCCCTGACCGGCGGCGGGCATGCCAGCGTCAGCCGCTCGGCGGGGACCTACCCGGCTGACCCGAAGTCCAAGGTCGAGGTGGAGCTGAACGCGAAGCCGGCCACGTCGAAGAAGGCGGCGTCGGGCAAGGCGGAGATCGAGTTCCGTTCCGGTGGCAGGACGTACAAGGTCAAGGCCGCCACCGTCGACGGCCTCGGCCTGACCTCGAAGGGCAAGGCGGCCGAGGTCCGCTACCGGGCCAGCCTGTACGACAGCAGGGGCAAGGTGGTGGCCAGCGGTCTGACGCTGGCCGTGACGGTGACCGACCGGGGTTCGCCCGGAAAGAACGACACCGTCGGCATCACCGTGTGGCAGGGCGGCCTCCTGGTCTTCTCGTCCGACTGGACCGGAGCGGGGACCGGCGAGGTCAGGCTGACCGGCGGCAACCTCACCGTGCACTGACCCACGAAGAGCCAGCGCGGGAGGACGCCGACGACGGTGTCCTCCCGCGTCGCCTTCCCCGCCGTGCGGTGGCGGGCGCCCTCCTTCCCCGCTCTGATGACGGGCGTCCGCCTTTCTGCTGTGCGGTGGCGGGCGTCCGCCTTTCCTGCCGTGCGGTGGCGGTCGCCCGTGCCGTACGGTCGGGTGATGAGTAGCCGACCCGCCGCCGGGGGCGGCCGGTGGGTCGAGGTCGATCCGGCCCGCGTCGGCCGCTGGGTCGCCGGCTTCGCCGACCGGCACGGCCCACCCACCACCACCGCCCGGGAGTACGGCCTGCTGCTCACCGCCCCGGACGGCGCGACCGCCGAGCTGCACACCCCACCGGGCGCGCCGGCCACCACCGACCTGGACGCCTTCGTGGCCGCCGCGATCGCGCCGCGCCGGGTCGGGCTGCTGCTGGCCCGCAAGGGTGCGGTGGCGGTGGGCGTCGCGGAGGGGGAGCGGTTGCCGGTGCACAAGGTGGACACCCGGTACGTGCAGGGTCGTACCGCCGCCGGTGGCTGGTCGCAGCAGCGGTTCGCCCGGCGGCGGGACAACCAGGCGAAGGCGGCGTTGGCCGACGCGGTCGAGTTGGCGGCCCGGCTGCTGCTGCCGGAGGCCGACCGGCTGGACGTGGTGGTGGCCGGCGGCGACCGGCGGGCCGTGGACACCGTGCTCGCCGACCGCCGACTCGCCCCACTGGCCGCGCTGCGCACAGACCGGCTGCTCGACGTGCCGGAACCCCGGCACGCGGTGCTGGTCGCCGCGATCGCCGCCGCCCGGGCAGTGCACGTCCTGATCCGCGACCCCGCCTGACAGCCCCCAACGAAGGAAGGGCCCCCTCTTAACACGTGCTGGTGAAAAGGGTTCCCTTCTCTACCGTAGGCGTTAACAGGGGGCCCCTCCTTACACCTCAGACTGCGCCGCTGAAGGTGTCGCAGGAGGCCGGGTCGCCCGTTTCGTAGCCCCGGCTGAACCAGCGCTTGCGGTCGGCGGAGGATCCGTGGGTGAACTCGTTCGGGTTGACCGGTCGATTCGCCCGCTTCGAGATCGCGTCGTCACCGATCTTCTCCGCGGTGTCGATGGCCTCGGCGATGTCCCGCTCGGTGATGCTCTTGAAGATCTTCTGGCCGCTGTCGTCGGCCGTGCCGGTCGCATTGCGCGCCCAGGCCCCCGCGTAGCAGTCGGCCTGCAACTCAAGGCGTACCGACAGGTCGTTGGCCTTGCCCGGGTCGCGCTGCTGCGCGCGGCGGACCTGCTCGTTGGTGCCGAGCAGGTTCTGCACGTGGTGGCCGTACTCGTGGGCCAGCACGTACGGCTGGGCGAACTCGCCGGCCGCGCCGAGCTGTCGGGCGAGCACCTGGTAGAAGGTGAGATCGATGTAGACCAGCGAGTCCGCCGGGCAGTAGAACGGGCCGACGCCGGAGTCGGCCGCGCCGCAGGCGGTGTTCACGGCCTGGCTGAAGAAGACGGTGCGGGTCGGTCGGTACGGCTGGCCGAGCGACTGCGGCAGGGCGGTGCGCCAGTACGCCTGGATCGAGTTGACGTAGAGGGTGTTGCGGCAGTCGAGCTGGTCCAGCGCGTCCGGGGCGTCGCAGCGCTGCTCCAGCGCGGTGTTGTCGCCCTGCTCGTCGCCGTCGGTCAGGACGTTCAGGCCGAGGCCGCCGCCGACGAGGGCGACCAGCACGGCGATGATGATCCCGACGATGCCGCCGCGCCCACCGCCGATCGGGATCGGGATGCCCCGCCCGCCGCCGCTGCCTCGCCGGTCGTCCACCTGGCTGGTGTCGATCCGCGCGTTCTCGTTCAGCTCCATGATGACCCCGATCAGTCGGTGGCTCGCGGGCCGGAACCGCTCCGGACGGCGAATCGGTACCCGACGATCTTGGTCGGTAATCCGCGTTCACCGCCAGCCGGGGCCCGGTACAATCGGCTCGTGCTGCTCTGCGAAGGCTGAACGCCCCGCGCCGACGGGTCAACCGAGATCCGCCGGCGCTTTCGTGTGCCCTGAGTCAGCCCTTCGGAACCCGAGAGCGAGTACCCCGACATGATCACTGCCAGCGGCCTGGAACTGCGCGCCGGCGCTCGGATCCTGCTGTCCGACACGACGCTGCGGGTGCAGCCGGGCGACCGGATCGGCCTGGTCGGCCGCAACGGCGCCGGAAAGACCACCACCCTGAAGGTCCTCGCCGGCGAGGGGCAGCCGTACGCCGGGCAGATCGACCGGCGCAGCCCCGTCGGCTACCTCCCGCAGGATCCGCGTACCGGCGATCTGGAGGTCACCGGCCGCGACCGGGTGCTCTCCGCCCGTGGCCTGGACACCCTGATGTCCGGGATGAAGGAGCTGGAGGCGCAGCTCGCCGACGGCGGCGACGAGCGGCTGGTCCGCCGCTACGGTGCGCTGGAGGACCAGTTCGCCGCCCTCGGCGGGTACGCGGCCGAGGCCGAGGCGGCCCGGATCTGCGCCAACCTCGGGCTGCCCGACCGGGCCCTGGCGCAGACCATCGGCACCCTCTCCGGCGGCCAGCGCCGCCGCATCGAGCTGGCCCGCATCCTGTTCCGCGACGCGGGCGACGACGGCGGCGGCATCCTGCTGCTGGACGAGCCCACCAACCACCTCGACGCCGACTCGATCACCTGGCTGCGCGGCTTCCTCGCCAATCACAAGGGTGGGCTGGTGGTCATCTCGCACGACGGCGACCTGCTGGAGTCGGTGGTCAACAAGGTCTGGTTCCTCGACGCCACCCGGTCCGTGGTGGACAGCTACAACCTGGGCTGGAAGGCGTACCTGGAGGCGCGGGAGACCGACGAGCGGCGTCGGCGTCGGGAGCGGGCCAACGCCGAGAAGAAGGCCGGCGCGCTGATGGCCCAGGCGGACAAGATGCGGGCCAAGGCCACCAAGACCGTCGCCGCGCAGAACATGGCCCGCCGGGCCGAGCGGCTGATGTCCGGTCTGGAGGAGGTACGCGTCGCCGACAAGGTGGCCAAGGTGCGCTTCCCGGCCCCGGCCCCGTGCGGGCGGACCCCGCTGACCGCGACCGGCCTCTCCAAGTCGTACGGCTCGTTGGAGATCTTCACCGACGTCAACGTGGCGGTGGACCGGGGCTCCCGGGTGGCCATCCTCGGGCTCAACGGCGCCGGCAAGACCACCCTGCTGCGGATGCTCGGTGGCCTGCTGGAGCCGGACACCGGCGAGGTCCACCCCGGTCACGGGCTGCGACTGGGCTACTACGCACAGGAGCACGAGACGCTCGACGTGGAGCGGACCGTGCTGGAGAACATGCGGGCCGCGTCGATCGAGCAGACCGACACCGAGCTACGCAAGATCCTTGGTGCCTTCCTCTTCTCCGGAGAGGACGTCGACAAGCCCGCCGGGGTGCTCTCCGGCGGCGAGAAGACCCGGTTGGCCCTGGCCACCCTGGTCTGCTCCGGGGCCAACGTGCTGCTGCTCGACGAGCCGACCAACAACCTCGACCCGGTCAGCCGGGAGCAGGTGCTCGATGCCATCGCCCGCTATCCGGGGGCGATTGTCCTGGTCACCCACGACCCGGGGGCGGTGCTCGCGCTCAAGCCCGACCGGGCCATCCTGCTGCCCGACGGCGACGAGGACGCCTGGAGCGACGACCTGCTCGAACTCGTCGAACTCGCCTGAGGGGTAAGAGGAAGGAAGGGCACCTTATTAACGCCTCAGGTAGAGCAGGGGCCCCTTGTTAACCGCTTGGCCCGTTAACCGCTTGGCCCGGTCGGGTCGGCAGCGTCACCTATCGGGAAGCTGACATTGCATAGCGTGTCGGTTGGCGAATAGTTGATATCTGGCGCATGATCGTTCGAGACGGTCTAATAGGTGGGACCGTATCCGAACCGCACAGTCTGGGACGTGAGGACACAGCATGGCAGCCACTGGCACAGCCACCAGCACTGAGAAGGGTCGCCGGATCGTCGGAGCCGAGCGTCAGACGCTCGCCAAGGACCTCGTCAAGCGGTACACCGGGGGCGAGAGCATCCGCGCGCTCGCGGCCTCGACCGGCCGTTCCTACGGGTTCATCCACCGGGTGCTCACCGAGTCCGGGGTGCAGTTGCGGCAGCGCGGCGGGGCCCGGCGTCGCAAGAAGGCGTGACCCGCCCAGCGCCGTCGATCAGCACCGCGACCCGGGCCGCCCGGTGACCGCCGAGGCGACCGGGGTCCGGCTGCAATGCGACGGGCCGGTAGCCACGGTCACCCTGTGCCGGCCCGACGTGCTCAACGCGCAGACCCCGGCGATGTGGCGCGCGATGAGCGATTTCTCCCGCGACCTGCCCGGCGACGTACGTGTCGTGATCGTGCGGGGTGAGGGCCGGGCGTTCTCCGCCGGCCTTGACCTCTCCGTCGCGGGTGCCACCGGGCCAGGTTCGTTCATCGAGCTGTCCGCGTTGCCCGAGGCGGAGTGCGCCGACCGGATCGCCGCCTTCCAGGGCGGGTTCAACTGGCTGCACCGCCCGGACGTGATCTCCGTCGCCGCCGTGCAGGGACACGCCATCGGCGCCGGCTTCCAGCTCGCGCTCGCCTGCGACCTGCGGGTGCTGGCCGAGGACGCGAAGTTCTCGATGGCCGAGGTCACGCTGGGCCTGGTGCCGGACCTGGCCGGCACGAAGCGCCTGGTCGAGCTGGTCGGCTATGCCCGCGCGTTGGAGATCTGCGCGACCGGCCGGCGGATGGACGCCGCCGAGGCGGACCGGATCGGCCTGGCCACCCTCGTGGTGCCGAACGCCGAGCTGGACGACGCCGTGCGGGACCTCACCGCGGGGCTCCTCGCCCATGATCGGAACGCGGTGGTGGAGATCAAGGCCCTGCTCGCCGGGGCGGCCGGGCGTACCCACGCCGAGCAGCAGCGGGCCGAGCGGGAGGCACAGACCCGGC
This sequence comes from Micromonospora sp. CA-263727, assembly GCF_050942455.1. Lineage (NCBI taxonomy): Bacteria > Bacillati > Actinomycetota > Actinomycetes > Micromonosporales > Micromonosporaceae > Micromonospora > Micromonospora sp. CA-263727. Next base: position 5,105,589 of record NZ_CP192031.1, on the reverse strand, counting down.
GGCTGCGCGATCTCGCCGGCCGGGGCGAATAGTGCCGCTCGGGGCGAATAGTAAGGACCGCTCGGGAAGATTCGGGTTACGGACGAGGTTGTCGTAGTCGTCGGGAGAATTGACCCGACCTGTGCGAGATCCGTCAACCCGGAGGTGTGCGTGTCCAACCCGATGGCCGCTGGCGGCATGGGCGGTTGGAGCATGCTCCGGTCGATGCGCAGCCAGGACGAGATCTCCACCCACCGGCTGCAACGCGGGGTGGCTCGCCGCATCGTCGCCTTCGCCCGCCCCTACCGGCGGGACATCGTCATCTTCCTGCTGACCGTGATCGTCGCCGCCGTGATCGGGGTCGCCACTCCGCTGCTGGCCGGCGACGTGATCGACGCGATCACCCGGGGCGGCTCCGAGGCCGCCGCGCTGGTGATCCGGCTGGCCCTGTTCATCGCCGCGCTCGCGGTCGCCGACGCGCTGCTCTCGCTCGCCCAGCGATGGTATTCGGCCCGCATCGGCGAGGGCATCATCCTCGACCTGCGCACCCGGGTCTACGACCACGTGCAGCGGATGCCGTTGCAGTTCTTCACCCGCACCCAGACCGGTGCGCTCGTCAGCCGGCTCAACAACGACGTGCAGGGTGCCCAGCGGGCGTTCACCTCGACGCTCTCCGGCGTGGTCAGTAACGTGATCCAGCTGGTGCTCACCGCCGCGGTGATGCTCACCCTCTCCTGGAAGATCACCGCGCTCTCGCTGGTGCTGCTGCCGATCTTCATCATCCCGGCCCGGCGGGTCGGCCGGCGGCTGGCCGAGATCACTCGCGAGTCGTACAACCTCGACGCCAAGATGAACGCGACCATGACCGAGCGGTTCGGGGTCGCCGGCGCGCTGCTGGTGAAGCTCTTCGGCCGGCCGGAGGCGGAGGCCGGCCGGTTCGCCGCCCGCGCCGAGCGGGTACGCGACATCGGCATCACCTCCGCGATGTACTCGCGGACCTTTTTCGTCGCGATGCTGCTGGTGGCCTCGCTGGCCCAGGCGCTCACCTACGGCCTCGGCGGCTGGCTGGCGGTCACCGGCGACGTCAGCGCCGGCACCGTGGTGACCCTCGCATTGCTGCTCACCCGCCTATACGGCCCGCTCACCGCGCTGAGCAACGTCCGGGTCGACGTGATGAGCGCGCTGGTCTCCTTCGACCGGGTCTTCGAGGTGCTCGACCTGGAGCCGGCGATCCGGGAGCGGCCCGACGCGGTGCCGGTGCCCCGGCGCGCCGGCACGGTGGAATTCCGCGACGTACGTTTCCGCTACCCCAGCGCCGCGGAGATCTCCCTGGCGTCGCTGGAGGAGGTCGCCACGCTGGACCGTACGGTCAACGAACCGGTGCTCAAGGGGGTCTCCTTCCGGGTCGAGCCGGGGCAGATGGTGGCCCTGGTCGGCCCGTCCGGCGCCGGCAAGTCGACGCTGTCCATGCTGATCTCCCGCATCTACGACGTCACCGACGGGCAGGTGCTGGTCGGCGGGGTCGACGTGCGCGATGCCACCGCAGACTCGCTGCGCGACGAGATCGGCGTGGTCACCCAGGACTCGCACCTGTTCCACGAGACCATCGCGGAAAACCTGCGCTACGCCAAACCGGACGCCACCGACGACGAACTCTGGGCGGCGCTGGCCGGCGCGCAGGTCGCCGACCTGGTCCGGTCGCTGCCGGACGGGCTGGACACCACCGTCGGCGAACGTGGCTACCGCTTCTCCGGTGGCGAGAAGCAGCGCATCGCCATCGCTCGGCTGCTGCTCAAGGCACCGTCGATCGTGATCCTCGACGAGGCCACCGCGCACCTGGATTCGGAGAGCGAGGCGGCCGTGCAGCGGGCGCTGTCGGTGGCGCTGGCCGGGCGTACCGCCCTGGTGATCGCGCACCGCCTCTCCACCGTCCGTGACGCCGACCAGATCCTCGTCCTCGACGAGGGCCGGATCGTAGAGCGGGGCCGCCACGACGAGCTGGTCGCCGTCGGCGGCCTCTACGCCGAGCTCTACCGCACCCAGTTCGCGGTGGCCGACTCGCCCACCCCGTACCTCGACGCGCCCGGCCCGCAGCCGATCGTCATCCCGACCCGCGAGTACGTCCCCGACGAGGCGCTACCCCCCGCCGCCGCCAACTGACCGGCCGTGACGCGTGACGCGCCCGGCCAGAGCCGGTCGGCGACGGCCTCGGGTGGACACCCTGACCGGTCGGCTGGCGGCGGGCGCGTCCCAGCCGCTCGGCTGGCGGTGGCCGGCCGACCGTTCACTCCCGCTCGACCGCCTCGCGTAGCTCCGCGAAGGCGGCACCGAGGGTCTGCGGGGTGTAGTGCGCGTTCAGGCCGCTGGGGTTGGGCAGCACCCAGAGCCGGGCGCCGGCCAGCAGCTCCGGCTGCCGGCCGAAGGTCGCCTTCGGCCGGGCAAACCCGATCCGGTACGCGGTCACTCCGACCACGGCCACCCAGCGGGGCCGGTGCCGGGCCACCTTGCCGGCCAGTTCCTGCGCGCCGGTGATCAGCTCGGCGGGGGCCAGCTCGGCGGCGCGGGCGCTGGCCCGGCCGACCAGGTTGGTGATGCCGAGCCCGAGCGCGGTCAACTCGTCCTGCTCGCCGGGGTGCAGCAGGCGCGGGGTGAACCCGCCCCGGTGCAGCGCCGGCCAGAACCGGTTGCCGGGACGGGCGAAGTGCCAACCCGCCGCCGCCGACCACAGGCCCGGGTTGATCCCGACGAAGAGCACGTCCAGCCCGGGGGCGATGACGTCCGGGAGGGTCCGGTCGGCCGCCGCGGCCAGCTCCTCCCGGCTCGGCCGCGGATTCCGGCGGATCGGCGCTTCGTCGCGTCCCCGCCGGCGGGCCGGTTCGTCGCGGCTGCGCTGGTGGCTCGGCTCGTCGCCGGCGTGCCGGCGGGGTGGCCGCCCGCGGCCTGGATGTGGATCGCGGCCCGGTGCCGGTGCGGCGGTCACAGGCCGCGCAGCGCTCCGCCGTCGACCGGGATGGTCACCCCGGTGAGGTAGCTCGCCGCCGGGGAGAGCACGAACGCGGCCACCCGGCCGAACTCGGCGGGCTCGCCGATGCGGCGCAGCGGGATGCCGGCCTCCGCCTCGGCGCGGGCCCGCTCGGGGTCACCGGTGGCGGCGAAGAGTTCCCGGTTACGGTCGGTCAGGATCCGCCCCGGCAGCAGCCCGATTACCCGTACGCCCCGCGGGCCGTACTCGTCGGCGACGTCCTTGGCGACGCCGGCCAGGCCGGGGCGCAGCCCGTTGGAGATGCCCAACCCGGGCACCGGGCCGCGCGCCGAGGTGGAGAGCACCAGCGCGATCGCGCCGCCGTCGGGCAGCGCCGCCGCTACCGTCCGCACCGTCCGCAGGCTGCCCAGGAAGATCGTCTCGAAGGACTGCCGCCACTGCTCGTCGTCGATCGAAGCGGCGCTGCCCGGTGGCGGGCCGCCCACCGAGACCAGGGCGCCGTCCAGGCGGCCGAAGTGGCGCTGGGCGGCGGCCACCAGCAGCCCGGGCGTGGCCGGATCGGCCAGGTCGGCGGTGATGCCGACGGCCCGCTCCGGCCCGCCGAGGCCGGCCGTGGCGGCGGCCACCGCGTCGGCGTCCCGGGCGGAGAGCACCACCCGGGCGCCGTCGGCCACCAGGCACTGCGCGGTGGCGTAGCCGAGCCCACGGGAGGCGCCGGTGAGTACGTAAACCCGGTCGGTCAGTCCGAGATCCATGCCGTCGATCCTGCCGCAGTCCGCCTCGGTTCGGCATCCCGGGCCCGGCACGTGTTAAAAGGGGGCCCTTCCTCTACCGGAGGCGTTAATAGGGGGCCCTTCCTTGCAGGCGGGCGGGGCGGAGGAGGTGGGTTCGGCGGGCTAGTTGCACGGCGACTGCGCCGCCGGCCCGGCCGACGGCGGGGAGCCGGCGCGGACGTGGGGGGTGCCGGCCGTCGTAGCGGAAGGCGGCCTCCCGGAGGGCCAGCTCGTCGGCGCCCAGGTCCGGCAGCGCGTCGCGGGCCCGCAGCGCGCGGGCCAGGTCCCAGCCGTCGCGCAGGCCGCCAAGGGTGGGCCGATCCGCCGCCCATTCGACGAAGGCCGCCGGCCAGTTGGCAGCGAGCCCGGCGGCGAGCAACGGCCAGTGCCGGGCGACCTCACCGGCGCGCTTGCGCAGCAGCGCCGCGCGGGCGGCGGCCAGCGGCGCAGCGGCGAAGCCCGGCGGCGGCGGACCCCCGGCCACCAGCGCCGCCACCAGCTGCGCCTGCCGCTCCGCCAGCGATCCGGGGTCTGTTGGTCTGCGAGCGAGCCGGGCGCCGGCCGCTGCGCCAGCGAGCCGGAGGGCGCGGCGGGGTCGGTGCCGGCGGTGCTCATGTCACCACCGGGAACCCGCAGGCAGCGGCGACGGCGTCCAACTCGGCGCGCAGCTCGGCGGCGGGTGGGTAGTGCCCGTCGCGTTCCAGCAGCACCCCCGGCGGGCGCTGCCGGGCGCACAGCTCGGCGAGCAGGTCGAGCACCGGTGGGGGCACCGGGTCGGTGTGCGTGTCGTGGTAGAAGCCGCCCTGTTCGGCCCCGCCGGCCACGTGCAGGTAGGCGATCCGCTCCAACGGCAGCCGGTCCAGCAGGGCGAGCGGGTCGGTGCCCCGGTTGCGGGCGTTGGCGTGCACGTTGGCGATGTCGAGCAGCAGCAGCGCGTCGGTGCGCTCCAGGATCTCGCTCAGGAACGCCGCCTCGTCGAGTTCGTCGTCCGGCCAGTCGAACAGCGCCGCGATCGGCTCCAGCGCGATCGGTACCGGCAGGTCCGCCTGCGCCCGCGCGACGTTGGCGCAGACCGCGTCGACCGCCTCCCGGCTGCGTGGCAGCGGCAGCAGGTGCCCGGCCTCCAGGCCGCCGGCCCGGACGTAGGCGATGTGCTCGCTGACCAGCGGGGCCGCCATCAGCTCGGCGACCGCCGCCAGGTGGGCGACCCGGGCCGGTTCGACCGGCTCCGCGCCGCCGAGGGAGAGCCGTACCCCGTGTGGTACGACGGTCACGCCCCGTTCCCGCAGCTCGACCAGACCGTCCGGGGGCGGGCCGGCGGCCGGCACCGCCTCGGCGATCACCTCGACGAAGCGCAGGCCGGGCAGGTCGGCGACGAACCCGGCGATCTCCGGCCGCCAGCCGATGCCCACCCCGTGCAGGCCGGTCATCCGCCGCACCCGCCTCCGCCGCAGCCGCCCCCGCCACCACCGCCGCAACCGCCGCCACCGTCACTGGCGCCGGCGCTGCTGCCACCGCCACAGCTGCTGGTCGTGCCGGTGCCGCCGGCCGTCATCGCCTGGCGCTGGATCTCGGCCTGCTGGGCGAAGGTCGGGTCCATCGCCCAGAGTGAGGCGGTGCCGTAGAGCGCCACGGCCATCGCCAGCCCGCTCGCGCCGTAGACGGCGTACGCCGGGTTCGAGGCGGGCGCGAGGTGGCGGCTCCGCTGTCGCAGGCTCCGGATCGCGACGTCGGCCGACCGGGTCCGCCGTGGCACCCGGAGGAACAGCACCGCGGTCACCACCGCGAGCCCGCAGACGATGAACACGAGGTACCAGACCGGACGGCCGTTGGCCAGGCCGGCGGCGATCCGGGCGACGCCGAGCGCCAGCAAGGTGGCCAGGAACAGCGAGCCCAGGCGCAGCGCGGCTCGCCGTTCCGGGCTGACCAGCAGGCCATGGCGCGCCAGCCCGTCGCGCAGTTCGGTGAGGGCCCGGGCGACCCACTCGGTCTGTCGCAGCTGCCGGGCGGTGTGGTGCTGGCCGGCGGCGTAGTGGACGGCCCGGTCGAGCGGGGTGGCCCCCGAGGGTAGCGGGCCGTCGGCGGTCAGCTCGCCGGTCGACTTCACCCCGATCGCGCCCTGGCTGCGCAGGCTGCTGACCGAGGACCAGACCGCGAGATCCTCCCCGCCGTTGAGGTAGGCCACCTGCTGCGGGCCGATCTGGTCGGCGGTGGGTGCGGAGCGGCCGGACAGCAGGGCGCGGCGGTGCATCAGCACACCGGTGACCAGCACGACGGCCGCCACCAGATAGAAGATGAGGAAGGTCCGGCTCGGGACACCCCAGGTGTCCAGGTCTGCCGCGAAACCCGTCATGGCCTGCTCCTGTCGTGCGAGGGGAACGCGGCCTCATTGTGGAGCGGCGACGCCAGCGTACGGCCGGCGCGGTGGCCCAGTTACCTTCTCGTTACCTGACGGGTCAGCCCCGACGGACGGCCTCCTCGACCAGGTCGAGCACCGGGCCGAGGTCGCCGGCCGGGCGGCCCATCGCCAGGTGCAGCACCAGGCCGTCGTAGGCGAGCTCCAGGAAGCGGGCCAGCACGTCGATCGGTACGTCGTCGCGGAGCACGCCGGCCTCCCGCTGGCGGGCCAGGCGCTCCCGGGTCGCCTCGGCGATGGCCGCCGACCGTTCGGCCCAGCGCCTGGCGAAGGCCGGGTCGGTACGCAGCCGCCGGGACACCTCCAGTTGGCTGCCCAGCCAGCCCGTGGTGTCCGGGGAGACCGCCCGGGCGAGCAGGTCACGCATGACCTGGACCAGACCGTTGCGGGCGACCGTCTCGACCATCGCCGCCGCGTCGTCCTCGGCGACGGCGAGGAAGAGGGAGTCCTTGTCCCGGAAGTGGTGGAAGATCGCCCCTCGGGAGAGCCCGGTCGCCTCCTCCAGGCGGCGGACGGTGGCGCCCTCGTAGCCGTGCCGGGCGAAGCAGGCCCGCGCGGCGGCGAGGATCTCCTGCCGGCGGGCGTCGAGCTGGTCCTGACTTACTCTGGGCACAGTTGGATCGTGTCAGCTCACCTCGGGTAACGCAAACCGTACGTACGGCTTGTTTCCGGCCCGAGGGGTCACCGTAGACATCGGTGTCAGCCTGACACGAGCGCGTAACCTACGGCCCTGTCGGCGGGGTACCGGATTCCCGTAGGGTTCCCGAGTGCCGTTGCTCCTGCTGGATCTGGACAACACCCTGCTCGACCGGGCCGGGCCGTTCCGCACCTGGGCAGCGCGCTTCCTCGACGGCATCGGTGCCCCGCCGAACGACCTCGAATGGCTGCTTTCCATCGACGCCGACGGGCTCACCGATCGCTGGGACGTCGCGGACGCCATCCGGGACCGGTACCGCCTGCGCATCCCCTCCATCGACCTGGTCGAGGAGTTGCACGACGGGGTGGTGGAGTTCACCCGGCTCGACCCGTTGGTCGCCTGCGCGTTGCGGATCGCCGACGACGCCGGCTGGATGCCGGTGGTGGTGACCAACGGCGCGGTGCGCCTCCAGGACACCAAGATCCGGCGCACCGGGCTGGACCGGTACGTCGCCGACTGGGTGATCTCCGAGGAGGCCGGGGTCAGCAAGCCCAACCCGAGGATCTTCGCGCTGGCCGCCCAGCGGGTCCGGATGCCGCTGCGCGGGGCCTGGGTGATCGGCGACGGCCCGGAGGCGGACATCGGTGGCGCCACCGCGGTCGGGCTGCCCAGCATCTGGCTGCACCGGGGCCGGCCCTGGACGGACACCCGGTTCGCGCCGACCGCGACGGTGGACACGGTGATCGCCGCGGTCGCCGCGGTCATGGGCGCCTGAGTGGGCGTCCGGGAACGCCTGTTGCCGGTCGCTCTAAATCGGTTGACCCGGCGCGACGTCGGCGCGAGCATGGTCGGCGCATCGTGCATCCCGGGCCCGCGCCCGGTCGAGGAGAGGGGGTCGGTCATGGCCGTCTTCGCAGGTCACTTCCTGCCTCCATTCACCTCGAACAAGGGACGACCAGCGCAGTGCGCGATCACGACTTCCCGTCGCCGGAGCGCCGGGGCCGCGGCAGGCGCCGCTTCGACGACGACGAACCACACTTCCTGAAGCACGGCCGGGCAACCGGCCCCACCCCGGCCGACCCCGACGACGAGCCCGACCCGGAGACCGGCGCGGTCTGGTCGTCCTGGGACGGAGCCGTGCACGGCCCGCAACCGCACCCGGCCTGGCTGATCACCGAGTTGGCCGCGAAGGACACCGAACTCGGGGTGCTCAAGACCGGCAAGGAGGCGGACGTCCACCTGGTCCGCCGGGCCGTCCCCGGCACCGACCGATCCTGCCTGCTGGCGGCGAAGCGCTACCGGGACCCACGGCACCGGCTCTTCCACCGGGACGCCGGGTACCTGGAGGGACGCCGGGTGCGCCGGTCCCGGGAGATGCGCGCGATGGCCGGCCGGACGGCGTTCGGCCGCGAGATGATCGCTGGGCAGTGGGCGGCGGCCGAGTTCGCCGCGTTGGCCCGGCTCTGGGAGATCGGTGAGCGGTACGGCACGGTCGCCGTGCCGTACCCGGTGCAGCTGCGGGGCACCGAGCTGATGCTGGAGTTCCTCGGCGACCCCGACGGGGGCCGGGCCGCGCCCCGGCTGGCCGAGCTGCGCCCGGCCGCGGCCGAGCTACGTGAGCTGTGGGGGCAACTGGTCGAAGCCCTGATGGTGCTGGCCCGGGCCGGGTACGCGCACGGCGACCTGTCGCCGTACAACCTGCTCGTGAACGCCGGGCGGTTGGTGCTGATCGACCTGCCGCAGGTGGTCGACGTGGTGGCGAACCCGCAGGGGCGGGACTTCCTGGCCCGGGACGTCCGGGTCGTCGCCGCCTGGTTCGCGGCTCGGGGCCTGCCGCCGAGCCTGGTGGACCCGACCGTGCTGACCGAGGCGCTCTCCCGCGAGGCGGGCCTGCGCTGATCAGCGGGCTCCGGGTGGCGGACGGACCGCCATCCGGAGCTCAGGCCGTCGGCCCGGCGGTCGAACCCGCCGTCGCCGCTACGGCGCTCACTGCAGGTAGCGCTCGACCTCGGGCACCGGGCGGGCGCCCTGGGCGTCGGGGTCGCCGTGCGCCTGCCGGGCGGCCCGGCGGCGGCGGAGCAGGTCCCAGCACTGGTCGAGGGATTCTTCCAGCTCACGCAGGCGGGTGCGGGCCTCGTCGTCGGTGCCCGCCTCGTTGGCCTGGGCTGTTGCCCGCAGCCGGTGCTCCTCGTCGACCAGATCGGAGATCCGGCTCAGGATGGTCGTGTCGTCCATGCCCCTGAGCCTGGCACAGCGAGGCGGGCTATGTCCGGATTCCCCCCGGCGAAGCCGCCGGGCAGCCGTGACGCCGGAGCGCGTCGGGCGCGGGCGGCAATGACGTAGATCACCAGGGGAAACTCCAGCGTCGCGGGTGAGCGCGGGCCGGTGCGTCGCCCGGTCGGGCCCGACCACCGCCCTCCGTGCCCGCACTCCGCCCCTGAGCAGGGAAAACGTCGCAGCGGCCGGAGCGGCGGCGGGTTGCCGCCAGATCGGGCGGCGTGCGGCGAAATCCCAGGTGAAGCCGCTTCCACGCGGCTTCTGGTGTGGACAGCGGGAATGTCGACCATGAAGATTTCTCGGCACGCGACTAGTGAGGACTGCTATTGCGGTGTCATGCTCATTGCAACCGTGGCATTTCACAGAGTGACGCCCCGCACCCCTGGGGCCTGTGCAGGTGGGAGACAACCACAAATGTCCGTCCAAACCAGACGAGCGGGATCCGTACCCCTACGACATGTTCTGCCTGGTCTGCTCCGTGATCCAGCACGGGCCCTGATCGACACCGGCGAACGATCCGGCGGTGAGGTGGTCAAACTCAACCTCGGCTCGTTCCGCCCCTTCCTTGTCACCCACCCCGACCATCTCCAGCGGGTACTGCGGGAGAGATCCGAGAACTACGTACGGGCCGGCGACGGTCTACAGTGGCGTCCGCTCAAGCGGCTCTTCGGCGAGGGCATCCTGAGCGACGGTGAACACTGGACCAACAGCCGGCAGATCCTCCAGCCGCTCTTCACCGCCCGGCGCATCGACGGGCTGGTCGACCGCCTCGCCGTCGCGATCGAGGACGCCATCGACGAGCTGGCCGAACCGGCGCGGACCGGCGCGCCGGTGGACATGGGCACCGTGCAGGCCCAGATCGTCTGCCGGGCGGTCATGCGGGTCTTCTTCGCCGACAAGATCACGGTGACCGACGCCATGCGGATCATGAAGGCGCAGGACGCCATCGCCCGGTCGGTGATGCCCCGGATCCTCCTGCCGTGGGCGCCGCTGGCCGCGCCGATGCCCGGCGACCGGACCTTCCGCCGCGCCGTGCAGCTCATCGACGACGTGCTGCTGCCGACCGTCCGGGCGGCGCGCGACACCGCGCACGAGGATGCCGACGACATCATCTCCACGCTGTGGCGGGGGCGCACCGAGGACGGCGGCCAGCTCGACGAGCGCCAGGTGCGCAACGACACCGTGGCGATGGTCGCCACCACCACCGAGACCACGATCAGCGTGCTCACCTGGCTCTGGCCGCACATCGAGCAGGATCCGGCGATCGCCGCCCGGCTCTACGCGGAACTCGACGAGGTGGTCGGCGACCAGCCGGTACGCCGTGAACACCTGCGCGAGCTGCGCTACACCCGCCAGGTGCTCGACGAACTGCTGCGGCTCTACCCGATCGGCTGGCTCTTCCCGCGTACCGCGGTCGAGGAGGACGTCGTCGGCGGAGTCCGGATCCCGGCCGGCGCCACCCTGGTGGTCAGCCCACTGATCACCCACCGGATGTCGACGTTCTGGGACCGGCCCGAGGTCTTCGACCCCGACCGGTTCAGCCCGGAACTGGTCCGCGCCCGGCCCAAGTACGCGCACTTCCCGTTCGGCGGCGGCCCGCACCAGTGCATCGGGATGCATCTGTTCTATCTGGAGGCGACGCTGATCGTCGCGACCCTGTTGAGCCGGTTCCGGTTCCGGCTGCGCCGTCCGGGCGTACCCGGCATCAAGGTGGCGGCCGCGTTGCGTCCCCTCGACCGGGTCGAGGTCACCCTGCGACCGGTGCAGGGTCTCGCGGCGTGAACTCCCTGACCACGATGCCGGCCACCGTCGGCGATCAGATGACCATGGCCGCGGAGCAGGGCCGGATCTGTGCCCTCGCCGCCAAGGGGCAGCGTGACCTGGCGGCGGTGGCCGCCGCGTACCCCGAGCTGTTCCCGGCCCGGCCGTTCGACGCGGCGCTGTTCGGCAACGTGGCGATGGCGATCGCCTTCGGCGCGCCCTGGTGCGACCTTGACCAGCTGCGCATCACCAACCGGGCGGTGCTCTGGGGGTTCGCCGTCGACTGGCTGGTCGACCACGAGGCCCGGAGCCGCGACGAGATCGACCGGCTGACCGCCCGCTGCCTCGCGGTGCTCGACGGCGACGCGCCGGCCGACGGCGACCAGCTCGGCGCCTTCCTCGCCGAGCTGCGCGACGAACTCGCCACCGGGCCGGCCTTCGCCGCGCACCGGCACCGCTGGCGGGAGGAGACCCGCACGGTGCTCGCCGCGATGGCCCGGGAGTGGGACTGGAAGCAGCACCCGGACCGGTTGCCCGGCTTCGAGGAATACCTCGACAACGCCGCCAACCTGGCCTGCACGGTGGTCAACGTGGTGCACTGGATCCACGCCGGCGACCCGGCGACGCTGGCGCACCTGGACGCGCTGCTGGCCGCGAGCGACCAGGTGCAGCGGATTCTGCGCCTGGTCAACGACCTCGGCACGTACGAGCGCGACCTGCGCTGGGGAGACCTCAACGCGCTGCTGCTGGTGCCCCGCGCCGACGTCGAACAGCGGATCAGCCAGCTGGTGGCGGATGCCCGCGAGCTGCTCGCGCCGTTGCACGGGAGATGTCCGGTCGCGGCGAACTACCTGGCCCGGCAGATCGGCTTCAGCAGCGGCTTCTACCGCTCCACCGACTTCTGGGGCGAGTCGTGACCGCCCCCGCCGTCGCGGCCCCCACCGGCGCGGAGCCGGCGCTGACCGGCGCGGTCCGCGAGCTGGTCACGCAGCTGGAGCGGGAACCGCACGGGCAGGTGAGCAACTCGGTCTACGAGACCGGCCGGCTGGTCGCCGACGCGCCGTGGCTGGCCGGGCACGGGGAACGGCTGGCGTACCTGCTCGGGGAACAGGGCGTGGACGGCGGCTGGGGCCCGCCGGGCGGGTACGCGCTGGTGCCGACGGCCAGCGCGGTGGAGGCGTTGCTCGCCGTGCTCGGCCGGGCCGACCGGGCCGGGCCCGCCGCTCCAACCCGCGCCGCGCTCGTCGCCGCCGCGTCGCGTGGGGTGGCCGCGCTGGCCCGGCGGCTCGGTCAGGGCGGCGCCCTGCCGGACACCCCGGCCGCCGACCTGATCGTGCCGACCCTGGCGATCCGGATCGACGGGCACCTGGCCCGCCTCTCCGACGAGGCCGGCGGGCCGCTGCCCGGCGCCCTGCGCCCGCTGCCCCCGGTGGACCGGCGGCGGGTCGACGCGGTCGACGCGCTGCTGGGCGCCGGCCGGCCGGTGCCCAGCAAGCTGTGGCACGCGTACGAGGTGCTCGGTCCCGCCGCCGCCCGCCACGACGTCGCCCCGATCGACGGCGCGGTGGGAGCCTCACCCGCGGCGACCGCGGCCTGGCTGGGCCACCGGAGCGGCCCGGAGCGCGCCGCCCGGGCCTACCTTGACGCCGTGGTGGCCCGGCACGAGGGCCCGGTGCCCTGCTGCATCCCGATCACCGTTTTCGAGCGCTCCTGGTGTCTGGCCACCCTGACCCGGGTGGGCCTGCCGGTCCGGCCGTCGCCGGAGCTGGTGGCGGAGTTGGCCGCCGCACTCGGGCCGCACGGCGCGGCGACCGGGCCGGGACTGCCCGCCGACGCCGACACCACCTCGGCCGCGCTGTACGCCCTCGCCCGGCTCGGCCACCCGGTGGACCCGGCGAGCCTGCGCCACTACGACCTGGGCAGCCACTTCTGCACCTGGCAGGGGGAGGACGGGCACTCGGTCACCACCAACGCGCACGTGCTGGAGGCGTTGGGCTGGCACGCCCGGCACACCCGGGACGGCGCCGACCGGTACGCGGCCCGGGTGGCGGCGCTGGCCGGTTGGTTGCGCGACATCCAGCAGCCGGACGGCGGGTGGGCGGACCGGTGGCACGCCTCGCCCTACTACGCGACCTGCTGCGCCACGCTGGCACTGGCCGGCTATGCGCCGTCCGAGGTGTCCGGGGCGGCCGTCGACCGCGCGTTGGACTGGGTGTTGGCGACCCAGCGTGACGACGGTGGCTGGGGACGCTGGTCGACGACCGCCGAGGAGACGGCGTACGCGGTGCACGTGCTGCTCGCCGCCGGCCGTCCGGCCCGACCCGGGGTGCCGGAGGCGGCCCGCCGGGCCCTGGCGCACCTGCGCGCCGACCTGGCCGGGCATCCGCCACTGTGGCACGACAAGGATCTTTATGCGCCGCTGCTCATCGTGCGGGCGGCGATTCTCGCGGCGCGCAAACTCGCTTTCGCGGCGGGGGTGCCGGTGGCGGACGGTTTACCGACGACACGCGGTAGCGGGGCCACCAGGGCATGATCACCACCGCTTGAGTTGATGCTTTGACGCTGTTAGCGTGCGCCGGGGTCGGTGCGCGCAAAATGCACTCCTGACTGACCGATCAACTAGCTCAGGGCCAGGGACGGTGTAATGGGTTCCCGCAGTTCGAATCTGCGTACCAAGGTCGTGGCACTGCTGGCCTCGCTGGTGGCACTCTGGTCCTTCACGGCCTGGGTAACCGTCCGGGATGGAGTCAACCTCGTCGGCGTGCAGGCGCTGGACGTCAAGGTGTTCGACCCCACCGAGCCGCTGCTGCTGCAACTCCAGCTCGAACGGCGGAGATCACTGGTCTATCTGGGGCGGCCGGACGACGCGCAGCGCGGGGAGTTGAATCAGCTTCGGCAGCGTACCGACGAGCTGGCCGCCGAGTTCGCCAGGTCGACCGACAACTGGCAGGTCAGCCTGCTTGGCAGCAACGACTTGCAGCGCCGGATCTCGGCCCTCAACCAGGGGTTGGCTGTGCTGCCGGAGACCCGCACGGCCGTCGACGGGCGCAACATCGGCCGCAGCGAGGCCGGGGCGGCGTTCACCGAGCTGATCGAGTCGATCTACCAGGTCTACGACGAGCTGGGCAACCTCGACGACGACGAGGTCGCCCAGAACACCGCCGATCTGATCCGGCTCAACCGGGCCCGCGAGCTGATGTCCCAGGAGGACGCCATGCTCGCCGGTGTGCTGGCCGCCGGCCGGATCACCTCCGCCGAGCGGGCCGAGTTCACCCGGGTGGTGGGCGCCCGCCAGTTCCTCGCGGAGCAGGCGGTCGTCCGGCTGCCCGACGCCGACCAGCGCCGTTACGCGCAGATGTCCGACGGGATGAATTTCCGCCGGCTGGCCGACATGGAAAACAAGATCATGGTCGGCTCCGGCACTTCCCGGTTGCCGTTCACGGCGAGCGAGTGGGCCGACGTCACCGGCCCGGCGTTGATCGAGATCGCCGACGTGGTCCTGGCCGGCGGTGACGACGTCGTCAGGAGCGCCACCCCGGTCGCCATCGGGGTCATCATCCGGCTGGTCCTCGCCGCCGGTCTCGGTCTGCTCGCGGTCATCGCCTCGGTGGTCGTCTCGGTCACCACCGCACGTGCCCTGGTGCAGCAGTTGCAGCGGCTGCGTGACGCCGCGTTCCAACTGGCCAACGAGCGGCTGCCGAGCGTGGTGGAGCGGCTCGGCCGCGGCGACCAGGTGGACGTCGCCAAGGAAGCGCCGCCGTTGCAGTTCGGTGACGACGAGATCGGCCAGGTGGGTAAGGCCTTCAACGTCGTGCAGGAAACCGCTATCCGGACCGCGGTGGAGCAGGCCGAGCTGCGCCGGGCCGTACGCGAGGTGTTCCTCAGCCTGGCCCGGCGTACCCAGGCGCTGGTGCACCGCCAGCTCACCCTGCTCGACGCGATGGAACGGCGCGAGCACGACGCGGAGGAACTGGAGGACCTGTTCCGCGTCGACCACCTGGCCACCCGGATGCGGCGCAACGCGGAGAACCTGATCGTGCTCTCCGGCTCCACACCCGGCCGTGCCTGGCGGCGCAGCGTGCCGATGGTGGACGTGGTCCGCGGCGCGGTCGGCGAGGTGGAGGACTACACCCGGGTCCAGGTGCTGCCGATCAGCGGGGTGTCGCTGGCCGGACGGGCGGTCGGCGACGTGATCCACCTGCTCGCCGAGCTGATCGAGAACGGGCTCTCCTTCTCCCCGCCGCACACCACCGTGGAGGTGCGCGGGCAACTGGTCGCCAACGGGTTCGCCATCGAGATCGAGGACCGCGGCCTGGGCATGACCGAGGAGGACCTGGCCGCCGCCAACCACCGCATCGTGGACCGGTCCGAGCTGAACCTCGCCGACGCGTCCCGGCTGGGGCTCTACGTGGTGAGCCGGCTGACCGACCGGCACGGCGTGCGGGTGCAGCTCAAGGAGTCCGCGTACGGCGGGACGACGGCCGTGGTGCTGATCCCGAGCAGCTTGATCATCGCGCACGAGACCGAGCCGAGCGCGCCGGGCGAAACCCGGGCCGAGACCCCGGCGCTGGCCGCCCGGCCGGCCCCGGCCCACCCGGCGGAGCGGTCGGCCACGCCGCTGGCACTCGCCGCGCCGGCTGCTTCGCTGGCCGAGACGGACACCGGAGCGGCCGAGGAGGAAGCCCCCGCCGGATCCGGTGTGGACGCGCCGACGGAGATCCAACTCGGCCCCGCCGACGGCGCCGACGACACCGGGCTGCCGACCCGGTCCCGGCGCCGGCCCGGGCACTCCGCGCTGGACGGGCCGACCCTCGCGATCGGGCTGCCGATCAGCACGCCGTCGAGCGGTGACGGGCTGCCGCAGCGCCCCGTCGACGTCGGCGCGGGCGGCGGCGAGCCGGTCGACGCCGCGACCACCGCCGGATCCCCACCGCCGGGCACTGCGGTCGCACCGGCCGCGTCGGAGGGCGCCGGGTCGGCCCCGACCGCGCCCGGCGGTGCCGACCCGGCCGACCTTGAGCCGAGCCGCACCGAGTCTGGCCTGCCGGTCCGGGTCCGGCAGGCCAGCCTCGCGCCGGCGCTGCGGGTCGAGCCCGGGCAGGTGGTGCAGGGCAACGAGGTGATCCGCGAACCCGAACAGGTCCGGCGCATGATGAGTTCGTACCAGACGGGCACCCGGCGTGGACGCGACGACGCCGCGCGTCTGCTCGGTGGTGGCGGTCGGCGTGACGCGGACGAGCCCGACGACGCTGACCAACAGGCGACCTGACCGAGACGGTGGCCCGGCGATCCGGGCGACCGCCGGTCAGGCCCAGATGAGCACGGCGAAGAGCCGGGGGAGAAGAGGACGACGAAGTGGCGCAGAAGACGGCTTCGAGTGCCGACCTGACGTGGTTGCTGGACGACCTGGTCGGCCGGGTCAAGCAGGCCGAGCACGCGGTCGCGCTGTCCGCCGACGGTCTGCTGATGGCCTCCTCGCAGGGGCTCAGCCGCGACGACGGCGAGCATCTGGCGGCGATGGCGGCGGGCATCCAGAGCCTGGCCCGCGGTGCGGGCAAGCGGTTCGGTGGCGGGCAGGTGCAGCAGACAATCATCGAGATGCAGTCGTCGTTCCTGTTCGTCACAGCCGCCGGCCGCAACGCCTGCCTCGCGGTACTGGCCACTGAGGACGCCGACGTGGGACTGATCGCGTACGAGATGGCCATGCTGGTGACCCGGGTCGGCAAGTACGTCGCGTCGCCGTCACGATCAGCCGAGCAGACCAGCGGGGAGAAGTAGCCCACATGACGGTGCAGGGAGAGTCCGCCGACCACCAGTGGGTGGACGACCACGCCGGTCCGGTGGTTCGTCCGTACGCGGTGACCGGCGGCCGGGCCCGCCCGGTCACCGGTACGTTCGACCTGATCTCCCTGGTGACGGCGACCCGTAAGGACGTCTCTCCGGAGATCGGGCTGGGCCCGGAGCATCTGGCGATCGTCGGCCTGTGCCAGCGGATACAGTCCGTCGCCGAGATCGCGGCACACCTGGACCTGCCGGTGGGCACCGTGCGGGTCCTGCTCGGCGACCTGGTGGCGCGCAATCTGGTACAGATCCGGGAGCCGCACACCACCGTCGGTATTCCCGACCACAGCATCTTCGAGGCGGTTATCAATGGACTACGGGCACTCTGAGCGGCCGCCGGGAGCGGGCGCGCTGCCCACTGCGATCAAGATCCTGGTCGCGGGCGGTTTCGGGGTGGGTAAGACCACGCTGGTCGGCGCGGTCAGTGAGACGCGTCCGTTGCGGACCGAGGAGGTGCTGACCGAGACGGGGGTCGGCATCGACGACCTCTCCGGCGTCGAGACCAAGCGGACCACCACCGTGGCGATGGACTTCGGTCGGATCACCATCAGCGACGACCTGGTGTTGTACCTCTTCGGCACCCCGGGCCAGGACCGGTTCTGGTTCGTCTGGGACGAGCTGGCGCTCGGCGCGATCGGCGCCGTGGTGCTGGCGGACACCCGACGGCTGGCCGACTGCTTCCCCTCCATCGACTACTTCGAGGAGCGGGGCACGCCGTTCCTGGTCGCGGTCAACTGCTTCGAGGGTGCCCGGAAGTTCCGGCTCGACGAGGTGCAGGCCGCGCTGAACCTCGACCCCGAGGTCCCGGTGCTGCTCTGCGACGCCCGACGCCGGGAGTCGGCCAAGGAGGTGCTCATCACCCTGGTGGAGCACGCCATGAAGACCCGGGACGCGCGCCGCCGCGCCGAGTGACCCGGGCCCGCCCACCCTCGCCGCCCACCCGGCGCGCCCGCCCCGGCAGCGGCCAGACGAAGGCCAGAAGACGGAGGGCTCCTTCCCGCTCGCGGGAAGGAGCCCTCCTGGCCGTGCTACGTCAGCTGGCGATCATGCGTCGCAGCACGTACTGCAGGATGCCGCCGTGCCGGTAGTAGTCGGCCTCACCCGGGGTGTCGATCCGCACCACCGCGTCGAACTCCACGCCGCTGTCGGCGGCGACCCGCACCGTACGCGGGGTCGAGCCGTCGTTGAGCGCGGTCACCCCGGTGATGGTGAACGTCTCGGTGCCGGTCAGCCCCAGCGAGTCGGCGGTCTCGCCGGCCGGGAACTGGAGCGGGAGCACCCCCATGCCGATGAGGTTGGAGCGGTGGATCCGCTCGTACGACTCGGCGATGACCGCCCGCACGCCCAGCAGCATGGTGCCCTTGGCCGCCCAGTCCCGCGACGAGCCGGAGCCGTACTCCTTGCCGGCCAGGATGACCAGCGGGACGCCGGCCTGCTGGTAGGTCATCGAGGCGTCGTAGATCGAGGTCGTCTCGCCGGTCAGGTGGTTGACCGTGAAGCCGCCCTCGGGGAGCGGAGCTCCCGCAGCTGGCCCGGTGCCGGGAGTCCGCAGTTGATTACGCAGCCGGATGTTGGCGAAGGTGCCCCGGATCATCACCTCGTGGTTGCCCCGGCGCGAGCCGTACGAGTTGAACTCGTGCCGCGGCACGCCGTGCCCGGCGAGGTACTCGCCGGCCGGGGAGTCGGCCTTGATGGAGCCGGCCGGTGAGATGTGGTCGGTGGTCACCGAGTCGCCCAGCTTGGCGAGCACCCGCGCGCCGGCGATGTCGGACACCGGCTGAGGCTGCTGCCGCATGCCCTCGAAGTACGGGGGCTTGCGGACGTAGGTGGACTCGCCGTCCCAGGCGAAGGTGTCCCCGGTCGGGGTCGGCAGCGACTGCCAGCGCTCGTCACCGGCGAAGACGTCGGCGTACGCGGCGCTGAAGCCGGTGGCGCCGATCGCCGAGGCGATGACGTCCTGGATCTCGGCGGTGCTCGGCCAGATGTCGCGCAGGTAGACCGGCTTGCCCTCGCTGTCCTCGCCGAGCGGCTCGTTGGCCAGGTCGATGTCCATCGTGCCGGCGAGCGCGTACGCGACCACCAGCGGCGGGGACGCCAGGTAGTTCATCTTGACGTCCGGGTTGATCCGGCCCTCGAAGTTGCGGTTGCCGGAGAGCACCGACACCACGGCGAGGTCGGCCTCGTTCACCGCGGCGGAGACCTCCTCCGGCAGCGGGCCGGAGTTGCCGATGCAGGTGGTGCAGCCGTAGCCGACCAGGTGGAAGCCGAGCTTCTCCAGGTACGGCGTGAGGCCGGCCCGCTCGTAGTAGTCCATGACGACCTTCGAGCCGGGCGCCAGGGTGGTCTTCACCCACGGCTTGCGGTTCAGGCCCTTGTCCACCGCGTTGCGGGCGAGCAGCGCCGCACCGATCATCACCTGCGGGTTGGAGGTGTTGGTGCAGGAGGTGATGGCGGCGATCACCACCGCGCCGTGGTCCAGCTCGTACTCGTTGCCGTCGGCGCCGGTGACCCGGATCGGGTTGCTGGCCCGCCCGCCCGAGCCGACGGCGGCGGTCACCAGGTCACGCGGGGCGTCGGCCGGATCGTTGACCTCGTTCGCGGGCGAGTCGCTGGCCGGGAACGACTCGGCGCTGGCCTCGTCGGCCGGGCCGGCGGTGCCGAAGGGCGGGTTGGTGCGGAGGCCGCCGCGGGCGTCGGCGTCGCTGCCGGTCTGGTCCGCCGCGACGTAGTCGGTCAGCGCGGAGCGGAACAGGGTCTTGGCGCTGCCCAGCGGAACCCGGTCCTGCGGACGCTTCGGGCCGGCGAGCGACGGCTCGATGGTGCCCAGGTCCAGCTCCAGGTGCTCGGAGTACTCCGGCTCGGCGTCCGGGTCGTGCCAGAGGCCCTGCTCCTTGGCGTACGCCTCGACCAGCGCGACCTGCTGCGGGTCGCGGCCGGTCAGCTCCAGGTAGCGGACGGTCTCGGCGTCGATCGGGAAGATCGCCACGGTAGAGCCGTACTCCGGGGACATGTTGCCGATGGTGGCCCGGTTGGCCAGCGGCACCGCGCTCACGCCGGGGCCGTAGAACTCGACGAACTTGCCGACCACGCCGTGCTTGCGCAGCATCTCGGTGATGGTGAGCACCAGGTCGGTGGCGGTGGTGCCGGCCGGCATCTCGCCGGCGAGCTTGAAGCCCACCACCCGGGGGATCAGCATGCTGACCGGCTGGCCCAACATGGCCGCCTCGGCCTCGATGCCGCCGACGCCCCAGCCGAGCACGCCGAGGCCGTTGACCATCGTGGTGTGCGAGTCGGTGCCGACCACGGTGTCCGGGTACGCCTGGCCGCCCCGCTCCATCACCGTACGGGCCAGGTATTCGATGTTGACCTGGTGCACGATGCCGGTGCCCGGCGGGACCACCTTGAACTCGTTGAACGCGCTCTGCCCCCAGCGCAGGAACTGGTAGCGCTCCTTGTTGCGGGCGTACTCCAGCTCGACGTTGCGGGCGAAGGCGTCCTCCCGGCCGAAGAGGTCGGCGATCACCGAGTGGTCGATGACCAGCTCGGCGGGGGCGAGCGGGTTCACCTTGGTCGGGTCGCCGCCGAGGTCGCGGACGGCCTCCCGCATGGTGGCCAGGTCGACCACGCACGGCACGCCGGTGAAGTCCTGCATCAGCACCCGGGCCGGGGTGAACTGGATCTCGACGTTCGGGTCCGCGGTCGGGTCCCAGGCGCCGAGCTGGCGGATGTGCTCGGCGGTGATGTTCGCGCCGTCCTCGGTCCGCAGCAGGTTCTCCAGCAGGACCTTCAGGCTGTAGGGGAGCCGCTCGTGCCCCTCCACCTGGCTGATCTTGAAAATCTCGTAGCTCGCGTCTCCGACGCGCAGCTGGGTCTTCGCACCGAAGGTGTCGAGGCTCGCCACGTCGTACTCCTTCACACCAGCGACCGTGAGTAGTCCTGAGCAGTCTGTCGCACCGGCTGGAGGGCCGCCGTGGTTAGGCAACACTTACCGCCGATTCTCACTATCAACAAAACCGTACGTCCGTCTTGCTATTAGTGCAACCCGATGCCATCGTGTGGACGGGAGGTGCCACCATGATCCACCACGTTCAGCTGGCCTGCCCACCGGCCTCCGAAGACCGCTCGCGCGCCTACTACGTCGGCCTGCTCGGCCTGACCGAGCAGCCCAAACCGCCGGCCCTCGCGGCCCGCGGCGGTTGCTGGTTCAGCGGGTACGGCGCCGAACTGCACCTCGGCGTCGAGGACGACTTCCGCCCGGCCCGCAAGGCGCATCCCGCCCTGCTCCGACCCCGACCTGGATGCCCTCGCCGCCCGACTGGCCGCCGCCGGATACCCGGTCACCTGGGGCGACGACGAGCTGCCGGGCCTGCGCCGCTTCCATACCGAGGACGCGCACGGCAACCGGCTGGAGTTCCTCACCCCGCGATAAGGAGGGGGCCCTTCTTAACGCCTGGTGTAGGTAAAGGGTCCCTTCCTAACGGAACGACCGCGTGCTCAACGAACGACCGCGCGGCGTCGGCGGGGTGCGGCCTGATGCGCGGGTGGCGGTGTTTCCGGGCGGGGGGAGCGGGAAAGCCCGGCGGGCAGGAGGTCACGACCGAGGGGAGGGACCCGTGTGGCAGCAGGGCCGGTCCACCGCCATCGCCACCCGTGAGCGCCTGGCCCCGGTCGCCGGTGCGCCGCTGTGGTGCGACGCGCGGGAGTTCGGACTTCGCGGCGACGGGGTGACCAACGACCAGCCCGCGTTGTCGGCCCTGGTCGATCGCCTCGGCGAGGGGTACGTCGCGGACGGCCGGGCGCGCGTCATCTACTGCCCGCCGGGGATCTACTCGATCCGGGACGCGGGAACGGTCTGGCGCAGCGGGGTGTCGCTGGTCGGCGCCGGGCCGGGAGCGACCCGGTTCATGCTGAGCAACGAGGGCAACCGCGCCGATCCGACGCCGCTCGCCTTCTGGACCACCGTGCAGCACGGCGCGGACCGTGACCGGCACATCGCCGACTGCACCTTCGCCGACTTCGAGATCGACGGCTCGGGTGTGGCCATGGCGTCGTACAGCTATCTCGCCAAGGGGCTCGGTCTTCAGTACGTGGTGCGGGGCGTGTTCCGCAACCTCTTCATCCATCACACCGCCGCGACCGGGCTGGGCTGTGACTTCCTCCAGGACAGCCTGATCGACGGGGTGGTGGTGGTCGGCTGCGGACGGCTGGACAACGGCGAGGAGATGGGCGGCGCGGGCATCGGTATCGGCATCGGTGGCTGGGGTGACGTGGAACGCTGCACGATCAGCAACTGCACCACGCTCGGCAACGGCACCAACGGGATCTTCCTGGAGTTGCAGAAGTCGTACTGGGCCTCGCCGCGCGGGTACCGGATCATCGGCTGCCACAGCCAGGCCAACCGGTTCGGCATCTCCGACTGGGGTGCCGACGGGCTGATCGTCTCCGCCTGCACCATCACCGGCAATCTGGAGGCCGGCTTCGACGTCTCCGCCAACGGTACGGCCGGGGTCGCCGGCCGTGGCGGCATCCTCAGCGACTGCGTCATCGACCGCAACGTCCGCGACGGCATCAGCATGGGTAACACCCCCGGCCCGTACACCATCCGGGGCAATCGGATCAGCGGCAATGGCGGGTACGGCTACCACCAGCACGATCTCGGCAACGGCTACCAGGGCGCCGCCTCGGATGTGGTGATCGACAGCAACGACTTCTGGGACAACGGGCTGGACGCGATCCGGGTGGACCGGCCGATGGTCGACGCGGCGGTGGTCGACAACCGGATCCGCAACAACGGCCGGCAGTGCGCCGTGGCGGCGTGCGGGGCCGGTGAGTCGGTGCGGTACGCCCGCCGGTCCATGACGGACCGGTCCGCGCAGTGGCCGACCGACGGGCACCGGGGCAAGGTGCTGCGGGTCGGCTCGCGGGTGGCGGTGGTGGTCGGCAACACCGACACCGACCTGGACCTGGCCGAACTGCGGCCGGACGCGGCGACCGCATGGAACGAGGACGTGCCAAAGCCCGGCACCGGATACGAGTTGCCGGCCGCCGCGCCGGTGCGGTCCGGCATCGCCATCAACGCGCGCTTCGAGTCCGCGATGGTGCGCGGCAATCGGATCTGGGACAACCGCGAGAACCCCACCCAGAGCTACGGCTTGTGGGTCACCGATCGGGGTGCCTGCGTCTCCTGCCGGGTCGAGGAGAACGACCTCGCCGGCAACGCCGAGGGTGCGCTGCGGTTGGACCGCCAGCCGGTGGGCGGCCGATGGGACCGCAACCACGTCGAAGTGGACTGACGCCGGCCGTGGCGGCCGGGTCGCTCAGCCGGCCTGGTCCGCCGGGCTGGCCGAGGCCGCCTCGGCGTGCCGGTCGCGCAGACGGGCCCGGATCTCCTCCGGGGTGTACGCGCGCCGCCGCCGTTCCGCCCGCGCGATCACCACACCGGAAGCCGCGACACCGGCCAGACCGGCCAGGCCGACGATTTTCCACCACCGCATTCGTCGCCGCATCCGCTTAGGGTAGTCCTTCATGAGCATCAGCCTGGACGACGCGGTGGAGCTGACCCGTACCGGCGACGTGTGGGTGTTCCGCGGTCGCAGCGTGCCCGACCGCGCCATCCAGTTGACCACCAACAGCCCGGTCAACCACGTGGGCATGGCGGTGGTGCTGGACGACATGCCGCCGCTGATGTGGCATGCCGAGTTGGGCCGGTCGTTGCCGGACCTCTGGACCGGCAGCCACCAGCGCGGTGTGCAGCTGCACGACCTGCGGAACGCGGTGAGCGTGTGGGCCAACCGGTACGGCCAGCGGGCCTGGCTGCGCCAGCTCGACCCGCCGGCGGACGCGGAGATGGAGCGGTCGGTGCTGCGGACCATCGCCCGGTTGGACGGTACGCCGTTCCCGTCCACCGCGCGGCTGGCCTGGCGCTGGCTGCGCGGGCGGGTGCCAGCGCCACGGCTGCCGTTGCCGGCGGCCCGGCAGCGTGCCGCGGCCGGCCGCGAGCGGGCCCTGGAGACCGCGTACTGCGCCGAGGTGGTCGCGGTCACCTACGAGGAGATGGGGTTGCTGCCCGCCGGCCGGCGGCCGAACTGGTACGACCCGGGCCGCTTCTGGAGCGGCGACGACCTCGGTCTGCGCGGTGGCGCCCGGCTGGGCAGCGAGATCGAGGTACGGATCCCGTCCCGCTGAGGTGCGGGCACCGCCCGTTTCGCGTCCCGGGATGACGTGATTAGGCTGTCGCGTCGGTGACGACGAGGGGGGACCTCATGTCAGTGCGACCGGCCGCTGCGGAGACCGGCGACGAGACCGCCGACGCAACCGGCGACGGGACCGGGGATGCAACCGGCGATGCGACCGGGGACGAGACCGGCGGCGGAACCGGGAAGCAGACCGGGGACGAGACCGGCGGGCGGACGGTGCTCAGGCTGATCGCCTCCGCGCCGTGGGTGGTGGTCCTGCTCGCCGCCGCGTTGTTGGTGGTGCTGCTGGTGGTCGCGGTGCTGTCGTTCCGGGGCCCGGAGCGGCCGGCGGAGTCGGCGCCCGTGCCGCCGATGAGCCTGCCGATCCCGGCCGCCGCGGGCACGCCCGCGCCGACGGAGAGCCCGAGCGGCCCGAGCGGCCCGAGCCGGTCGGGCGCCGCGTCGCCCACCCCGAGTGGAGCGTCGGCCGAGCCGCTGGTCCCGTCCCGGACCGCGTCGCCCGCCGGCCGGTCGGAGGCCAGCCGATCGCCGGCCGGCGTCGCTCCCGAACCGTCACCATCGACCACCGGCGGTGGCACGCTCGCCGCCAGCTACCGGGTGCTCGCCGATGACGAGGAATCCTTCCAGGCCCGGCTGGTGGTGAGCAACGGCAGCGGCGCGTCGAGTGACTGGCGGGTGGAGCTGAGGTTCACCGGGGAGGTCACCGGCGTCCGGGCCTCCAGCGGCCCCGGCGTGTCGGTGACCATCAAGGACCGTGGGTGGTACCTGCTCAGTGGCACCGGCCCGCTCAATTCCGGGGCAGAACAGACCGTGCAGCTGCGGTTCACCCGCACCGGGGGTGGGGAGTACCCGGCACAGTGCACGGTGAACGGGTCCGCGTGCGCGCTCGGCTGACCGTACTGTTGGGACACCTGGTGATTCGCCGGGTACTTCCGGGCATAGCTCTTGATCGTTACGCTTGCCGGGCTGCCCGCTGAGGAGAGACATGTCCGGTATGCGTCGCGCTCCGCGTCAGGTTCCGCCCCACGGCCCCGCCGCCGTCACGTCCTCACCCTGGATCCTGTTGTCGGTCGGGGTCGCCATGATGGTGGCGCTCTTCGTCGTCGCGGTCGGGACGTACCGGGGGCCGGGGCCGGATTTCAGCCCGGTGCCGCCGGGGCCGCCGGCGGTTGCCGCACCCCTGCCGGAACGGGCCTCGTCGACGGGGCGGGAGGCGTCGGCGGCCTCGGCGCGGCCGTCACCGGCCGTGCCCGGACTCTCCCCACGCCGGACCGACCCGCCGAGCCCGACCAGCGCCGCGTCGGCCACGCCCGCACCGACGAGCGCAGCGCCGACGGCGCCGGCCGTCCCGGCGCCGTCGCGTACCACCACCGCGCCGTCCGCCGCGCCGCCGCCGTTGACGGCGCGGTACCGGGTGCTGAACACGTTCCATGGCGGTTTCATTGCGGAGGTGCTGATCCGCAACACCTCCGGCCGCGACCTGGGCTGGGTGGCGCGGGTGGCGTACCCGGGCGGTCGGGTGGTCACGGCCTGGCTGGAAGGCGTTCCACAGGGGACGTTCAGCGGCTCGGGTGGCACCCTGACCTACCGCAGCGGCCCGGACCTGGCCGGCGGCTCCTCGGTCGCGCTGCGCTTCCACATCGAGTACGCCGATTCCCGCCCGGCGAGCTGCGCCGTCTCCGGGAGCGCCTGTAGCGACGGTTGACCGCGGTCCCGCTGCGGACCGATCCCCTTTCAGCCTTGCGCAAGGAGCCGGCAATGTTGCGGGCCTGTTTGCAAGGTATTGCAGAATGTTTCGGCAAGGGCTAGCGTGCGGGCCAATCAGCGACCAGAGGAAGGCCGTCGATGAAACCGCCGCCGATACCGCGCAAGCCCGTGCTGGCCCTCGTCCTCCTGCTCGTACTCACCCTGGGCGGCGCGCCCGTCGCGGTGCAGCCCACCGCCGCGGCGGCCCAGCCGGCTGCCGGACAGCTCAGCGCCGTAGGCGCCGGCCCGGGACAGCTCGACGCCACCGGTGCCGTCAGCTGGCACACCGAGCCTTCCGCCGCGGCCCTGCTCGCCGCGGGGACCAACCGGGCACGGGCCGAGCAGTTCTACTTCGTCCTGCCGGACCGGTTCGCCAACGGCGATCCACGCAACGACCGGGGCGGCCTGGCCGGGGACCGGCTGCGCACCGGGTACGACCCCAGGGACAAGGGGTTCTACCACGGCGGTGACCTCAAGGGGATGATCGACCGGCTCGACTACATCCAGGGATTGGGCACCACCGCCATCTGGCTCGCCCCGGTGTTCAAGAACCGGCCCGTGCAGGGCAGGGGCGACGACGTCTCGGCCGGCTACCACGGCTACTGGATCACCGACTTCACCCAGGTCGACCCGCACTTCGGCAGCGCCGCCGACCTGAAGAAGCTGGTCCAGTCCGCGCACCGGCGCGGGATCAAGGTCTACCTCGACGTCATCGTCAACCACACCGCCGACGTCATCAGCTACGCCGAGGACCGCTACACGTACGTCGACAAGTCGACCGCGCCGTACCGGGACGCGCAGGGCCGGCCGTTCGAGGACCGCAACTACGCCGACGGCAGCCGCGCCTTCCCGGCGGTGAACGCGGACTCCTTCCCGTACACCCCGACCTTCGAGACCCCGGCGGACGCCAAGGTCAAGGTCCCGGCCTGGTTGAACGACCCGACCATGTACCACAACCGGGGTGACTCCACCTTCGCCGGTGAGAACAGCGAGTACGGCGACTTCTTCGGCCTCGACGACCTCTGGACCGAGCGCCCCGAGGTGGTCCGCGGCATGACGAAGATCTACGCCGACTGGGTGCGGTCGACCGGCGTCGACGGTTTCCGGCTGGACACCGTCAAGCACGTCAACCTGGACTTCTGGCCGCAGTTCAGCCAGGGCATCGACCGGGCCGCGGCTCGCGCCGGCAAGAAGGACTTCTTCATGTTCGGCGAGGTCTACAGCGCCGACCCGGAGATCACCTCCGACTACGTACGGCAGGGTGGCCTGCCCGCCACCCTGGACTTCGCCTTCCAGGAGGCGGCCCGTGGCTTCACCGCCGACGACGGCTCCGCGAAGGCGCTGGCCGACGTGTACGCCCGCGACGACCTGTACGCCGCCCGGGACACCCACGCCGGCCGGCTGCCCACCTTCCTCGGCAACCACGACATGGGTCGGATCGGCTCCTTCATCGCGGGCGGTCGCACCGACCCCGCCACCCACCTGCGCCGCGACCAGCTCGCCCATGAGCTGATGTTCCTCACCCGTGGCCAGCCGGTGGTCTACTCCGGCGACGAGCAGGGCTTCACCGGACCGGGCGGGGACAAGGACGCCCGGCAGAGCATGTTCGCCTCGCAGACCCCGGACTACCTCGACGACGACCTGCTCGGCACCGACCGTACCCACGCGGTCGACCAGTTCGACCGGGCGCACCCGCTCTACCGGGGCATCGCCGAGCTGGGCGCGCTGCGCCAGGCGCACCCGGCGCTGCGCGACGGCGTGCAGGTCACCCGGTACGCCGCCGACGGCCCCGGCGTCTTCGCCTTCTCCCGCTTCGACCCGGACAACCGCACCGAGTACGTGGTGGCGGTCAACAACGCCGCCACCGCCCAGACTGTCACCGTGGAGACCTGGTCGGCCGGTGCCACCTTCACCGGCATCTACGGCGGCACCGGCGCTCCGGTCGCCGCCGGTGACGGCAGGCTGACGGTGACCGTGCCGCCGCTGTCGGCGGTGGTGCACCGGGCCGGCACGCCGGTCGCGCTGCCCACCGCCAGGCCGGGCCTCACCATCACCGCCCCCGACGCGTCGCCGGCCACCCGGGCCGGGATCACCGCCCAGGTCACCGGGGATCCGCTGGCCACCGTCACGGTCGCCGCCCGGGTCGACGGCGGCAGGTGGACGCTGCTCGGCTCCGCGCACCGTGCCCCGTACACCGTGCACCACGACCTGACCGGCCTGCCCGCCGCCACGAAGGTCGAGTACCGGGCGGCGGTCCGCGACGGCCGGGGCCGCACCGCGACCGCCCGCGCCACCGCCACCGTCGGCACGCCGGAGCGGTCCGGCGCGTCCCGTGACTGGCTGGTGGTGCACTACCAGCGCCCCGACGGCGACTACGCCGACTGGGGGCTCTACACCTGGGGTGACATCGATCCGGCGTACGCGACCGAGTGGCCGAAGGGGCAGCCGTTCGCCGGCACGGACGCCTACGGGCGGTTCGCCTGGGTGAAGCTCAAACCGGGCGCGAAGTCGGTCGGTTTCCTGGTGGTCGACGCCGACGGCAACAAGGACGTCGAGAACGACCGGACCGTCGACGTGACGCAGACCGCTGAGGTCTGGGTCAAGCGGGGCGACCCGGCGACCTACCCGAGCCGGGAGGAGGCCGCCGGGGAGCCGGCGCCGCCGGTCGAGGATGGGCTGGCGGTGATCCACTATCGCCGCTCCGACGGCAACTACGACGGCTGGGGCCTGCACCTGTGGGACGGCGCGGCCAACCCCACCGACTGGGCCAGGCCGATGCCGCCGACCCGGATCGACTCCTTCGGCGCCGAGTTCCGGGTGCCGCTGGCCGACGGCGCGACCGGGCTGAGCTACATCGTGCACTCCGGCGACGAGAAGGACCTGCCGCAGGACCAGCGGCTCGACTTCGCCGACGCCGGGCGCGAGGTCTGGTTGCTCGCCGCGACCCCGGGCCGTCTGCTGCCGGCGAGCGCCACCGGCACCGGTACGGACACCGACATCACCCGGCAGCGGGCGCACTGGATCGACCGGTCCACCGTCGCCTGGCGCACCGGTCCCACCGACGGTCGGGCGTACGCGCTGGTGACCGCGCCCGCCGGTGGGGTAGGCGTGGTCGACGGCGAGCTGGTCGGGGCGTACACCGAACTGCCGCTGACCGCGCAGCGCAACGGGCTCACCGAGGCCCAACGCGCGGCCTTCCCGCACCTGTGGGATCACCGCGCCTTCACCCTCGACCGGAGGGACCTGGGCCGGGTGCCGGCGGCGCTGCGCGGGCAGCTGCTGGTGACCGAGCGGGCCGCCGACGGCACCCTGCTCGGCGTCACCGGCGTGCAGATCCCGGGCGTGCTCGACGACGTGTACGCTCCGGCCACCCGGGCCAGTCTCGGCGTCACCTTCACCGGCGGCGCGCCGACCCTGGCGGTCTGGGCGCCGACCGCCCGGACGGTCTCGCTGGAACTCTCCGACTCGCCCACCGCGACGCCCCGCACGGTGGCGATGAGCCGGGACGACCGCACCGGCGTCTGGTCGGTACGGGGTGCGCGCGACTGGACCGGCAGCTACTACCGGTACCGGGTGCAGGCGTGGCAGCCGGCCGCACAGCAGCTGGTCACCGCCGCGGTGACCGACCCGTACTCGGTGGCGCTGGCGGCGGACTCCACGCACAGCCAGATCGCCGACCTGACCGACCCGAGGCTGGCCCCGGCGGGCTGGTCGTCGCTGCGCAAGCCGGCCGCGGTGGCCTCCGCCAAGGTGCAGATCTCCGAGCTGTCGGTACGGGACTTCTCCATCGCCGACGACAGCGTGCCGGCGCACCGACGGGGCACCTTCCTCGCCTTCACCGACCCGGCGACCGCCGGCATGCGGCACCTGAAGGCGCTCGGCGACGCCGGGGTGACCCACCTGCACCTGCTGCCCGCCTTCGACTTCGCCACCATCCCGGAACGGCGGGCCGACCAGCGGCAGCCGGGCTGCGACCTGGCGGCCCTGCCGCCGGACTCGGAGCGCCAGCAGGAGTGCGTCGCCGCGGTGAAGGAGGCCGACGGCTACAACTGGGGGTACGACCCGCTGCACTACACCGTCCCGGAGGGCGGGTACGCCGTCGACCCGGACGGGACGGCGCGCACCACGGAGTTCCGGCAGATGGTCGCCGGGGTGAACGCGGCGGGCCTGCGGGTGGTGATGGACGTGGTCTACAACCACACCTCGGCCGCCGGCACCGACCCGAAGTCGGTGCTCGACCAGATCGTGCCCGGCTACTATCACCGGCTGCTCGACGACGGGGCGGTGGCCACCTCCACCTGCTGCGCCAACACCGCCCCCGAGCACGCCATGATGGGCAAGCTGGTGGTCGACTCGCTGGTCACCTGGGCGAAGGCGTACAAGGTGGACGGGTTCCGCTTCGACCTGATGGGCCACCATCCGAAGGCGAACATCCTGGCCGTACGCGCCGCGCTGGACAAGCTGACCGTGGCCCGGGACGGCGTGGACGGCAAGAAGATCCTGCTCTACGGCGAGGGCTGGAACTTCGGCGAGGTGGCCGACGACGCCCGGTTCGTGCAGGCCACCCAGGCAAACATGGCCGGCACCGGTATCGGCACGTTCAACGACCGGCTGCGCGACGCGGTGCGCGGCGGCGGGCCCTTCGACGACAACCCGCGCCGGCAGGGCTTCGCCTCGGGGCTCTTCACCGACCCGAACGGCGACCCGGTCAACGGCTCGGCCGCCGAGCAGCGGGCCCGGCTGCTGCACCAGCACGACCTGGTCAAGGTCGGGCTGGCCGGCAACCTGCGCGGTTACCGGTTCACCGACTCGGCGGGCCGGGCGGTGACCGGTGCCCAGGTCGACTACAACGGCGCGCCGGCCGGCTACACCGACGCGCCGGGTGAGTCGATCACCTACGTCGACGCGCACGACAACGAGATCCTGTACGACGCGTTGGCGTACAAGCTGCCGCCGGCCACCTCGCCGGCCGATCGGGCGCGGATGCAGGTGCTCGCGCTGGGCACGGTGGTGATGAGCCAGGGCGCCGGCTTCCTCACCACCGGCACCGAACGGTTGCGGTCGAAGTCGCTGGACCGCAATTCGTACGACTCGGGGGACTGGTTCAACCAGATCCGCTGGGACTGTGCGCAGGGCAACGGGTTCGGTGTCGGCCTGCCGGCGGCGGAGGACAACCGGGACAAGTGGCCGTACGCCCGGCCGCTGCTGGCCGATCGCGCGTTGGTGCCGGACTGCGCGGCGGTCGAGCTGACCGACGCCCGGTACGCCGAGCTGCTGCGGATCCGGGCCTCCTCGCCGGTCTTCGGGCTGCCCACCGCGCAGGAGGTGCAGCGGCGGGTCGCCTTCCCGCTCTCCGGTCGGGAGGAGACGCCGGGGGTGCTCACCATGACCCTGGACGCCCGCGGCCTCGGTGGGGCGTGGAAATCGGTGACGGTGGTCTTCAACGGCACCCCGCAGGCCGCGAGGCAGCAGGTCACCGGGTTGCGCGGGGCGGACGTGGCGCTGCACCCCGTGCTGCGCTCCTCGGCCGACGAGGTGCTGCGTACGGCGTCGTTCGAGTCGTCGAGCGGTACGTTCACCGTGCCGGCCCGCAGCGTGGCGGTCTTCGTCCAGCGTTAGGACGCGGACCGGCCCCCTTCCAGCTTGCGGAAGGGGGCCGGTCCCGGTCGGAGCCGGTGTCAGCACCGGTCAACCAGGTGGGTCAGCCGAAGCAGCCCCTCGGCGTCACCGGGCTGCCGAGGCAGTTGGTGGGACGGTTGTCGGTGATCACCGACTTGTCGTCCAGCTCGACGCCGTTGTTGGTGGTGAAGACGCCGCCCGGCTTGTTCGTGGCGAAGTTGTGGGCGACCTTGGTCTTGGTCAGGTAGACCCAGCCGTTCTTGTTGAAGATGCCACCGCCGGTGGCCCAGGGACCGACGGCACGGTTGCCGTCGACCTCGGTGTCCCGCAGTGTGGTCTTGCTCTCGTCGTTGAACAGACCGGCACCGAAGAATCCGGCGACGTTCTCCTTGATGCTGCTGTCGTCGACCGTGGCGGTGCTCCAGCCGACCACCGCCAGACCGCCGCCGACGCCCGCGGTGCTGTTCTTCGCGACCGTGCTGTGCGCCAGCGTGAGCTGGCTCTTCTTGGCCGCGAGGAGACCGCCGCCGGCGATCAGTGCGGTGTTGTCGGTGACCTTCGAGTGCTTGACGGTGGTCTCGCCGCTGAGGTCGAGGAGACCGCCGCCGAAGCCGGTGGTCTGGTTGCCCTCGATCTCGGACTTCTCGACGAAGAGCGTGCCGTTGTCGATGCCGGCGATGTGCAGCTTCTCCTTGTACGGCTTCACCTTGACCAGGCCGTTGGAGATGCCCGCGCCGCCGATGATCGCCTGGTTGTCCGCCACCGACGACTTCTCGATCTTGAGTACGCCGACGTTCAGGATGCCGCCGCCGAAGAGGAAGGCGGTGTTCTCGTCGACCCGGCTCTCGCTGAGCCGGGTCTGGCCGTAGTTGGCCACACCGCCGCCGTTGGCGCCGGACTGGTTGTTGACGAACTCGGTGTCGATGACGTCCGCGCGACCGCCGGGCTGCACCAGCAGGCCCGCACCGTCGAAGAAGCCGGGCTCCCAGCTTCCCTTCGCCTCGACCTCGGCCAGCCCGTCGGACTCCCATGCCGCCCCGTCGGCCTGCGCGGCCGGTGCCGACGGTGCGTCGGCCTCGGGTGCGGCGGCCGGGGCCTTCGGCCCGGCCAGCAACGCCGTGGTGAGCGGCTTGCCGGACTCCAGGTACGCGGTCGCCGCCGCGGAGCCGGAGAACTGCGACCACGCCTCCAGCGGGGTCGGTGCCGACAGCTTCCGGTGCGGCTCGGTCTGCCCGCCCTTGATGGTCAGGCCCTTGAGGGTGAGTTCCCCGCCGGGGCCGACGTTGAGGATGCGGAACGGCTTGGCCGTGGCGTCCCGTTCGATCTTGGTCTTCTTGCCCTTGAGCGTGATCGGCTGGGTGATCTTCGGAAGGCCGTTGCCCCACTTGTCGTGCCGGGTCAGCTTGTAGGTGCAGTGCTCGGCCAGCTTCAGCGTCGCACCGTCCCGATTGTTGGCGAGGGTGATCGCCTCGATCAGCTTGTCGGTGTCGCAGGGCACCTCCCTTCCCCGCTCGTCGTCACGTTCGTCGCGGTCCTTCTTGCCGTGCTTGTCGCCGTCCTGGCTGACCTGCTGGGCGGTCGACCACTTCGGGCTCTCGCCCCCGACCGCCCCGGCGCCGGTGGCGACGCCGACCGCAGCGATGCTGACCACGCCGGTCAGCCCGGCTACGCCGCTGGCAACCCAGAACTTGCGGCGACGCTTCGGCACAGAAGGCCGATCATCGTTGTTCGGTAGGTAGTTGGACATCGGAGCTCTCTGCCCTCTCTTCGTACCAGACAGGGTCGTCCCGCCACAGGCGGGCGTCCCCGCTACAAATCGGTTGTAGCTCCCGAAACCAACGGTATGAGAACCTTCTTCGCCTCGCCGGCAAATGCGAAACAACCCCACATTAGGTTTCATTCGCCCTGCCTCCACCCACCGCGCCCTGCCGTCCCGCCAAGGGGTGAGTGGGAGGAGGGCTCCTCGGGGCGCCGGTTGGCGGCCGGAGGAGCCCTCCAGTTATGTGGTGTGGCTGTCGATGGTCAGCCGAAGCAGCGGTTCGGGATGACCGGGCTGCCCAGGCAGTTGGTCGGGCGGTTGTCGGTGATGCTGGACCTGCTGTCGACGGTGACGTCGTCGTTGGTGGTGAAGACGCCGCCCGGCTTCTGGGTGGCGAAGTTGACGGCCACCTTCGTCCGGATCAGGCTCACCTTGCCGCCGTCGTTGAAGATGCCGCCGGCCCGCGCGTTCCCGCCGACCGCCTGGTTGGCGAGGACCTCGGTGTCCCGCAGGACGGTGAAACCGAAGTTGTACAGGCCGCCGCCGTCGGAACCGGAGACGTTCTCCTTGATCAGGCTGTGCTCGACGACGGCCCTGGCGTCGGTGCCGACGCCGATGCCGCCGGCCCGACCCTCGGTGGCGTTCCGCGCCACCACGACGTTCTTGAGGGTCAGCTGGCCGCCCCGGTTGGCGACCACTCCGCCGACGTCGGAGGCCGCCACGTTGTCGGTGATCTCGCTGTGGCTGGCCGAGGTGGTGCCGCCCTCGTCGAACAGGCCGCCACCGTCGCCCGCGGTCCGGTTCTGGCGGATCTTGCTCTTCCAGATGTAGACGGTGCCGCCCTCGGTCGCGTATCTGCCACTGGTGCCGTTGGCGATGCCGCCGCCGCCGAGACCGGAGCTGTTCTGCGACACCTTGGACTCCTCGACGTTGAGCACCCCGGCGTTGAAGATGCCGCCGCCGAAACCGCCGGCGCTGTTGCGCTCGATCAAGCTGTCACGGACCCGGGTCGAGCCGAAGTTGGCGATGGCCCCACCGTCGCCACTCGTGTGGTTCTGCACGAAGGTGCTCTCCTCGACGACCGCCCGGCCGCCCTGGTGGACCAGCAGCCCCGCGCCCTCGGTGGGCGTGTGCCCGTGTGCGGGATCCGGTGCGGGCGCCGCCGCCGGTGCGGCGTTGGACCCGCTCCGCTCCGATCCCCACTTGCCCGGCTTCGGCCGCTCCTTCTCCTCCTTGAGCTGGCCGCCCTTGACGGTCAGGCCCTTGAGGGTGAGTTCCCCGCCGGGGCCGACGTTGAGGATGCGGAACGGCTTGGCCGTGGCGTCCCGTTCGATCAGGGTCTTGTCGCCCTTGAGGGTGATCGGCTGGTTGATCCTGGGCAGGCCGTTGCCCCACTCGTCGTGCCGGGTCAGCCTGTAGGTGCAGCGGTCGGCCAGCTTCAGCGTCGCGCCGTTGGTCCGGTTGGCGAGGGTGATCGCCGCGATCAGCTTGTCGGTGTCGCAGGGCACCTCACGTACCCGATCGGCGCCCTTGCCCTTGCCGCCCCCGGCGTCGTTCCGGCCACTCCGGTCGCCCGCGTCGGACTTCTCGGTGTCCTCGGCCTTGCCCGCGTCGCTGACGTTCTGCTTGGGCGCGGATGCCTGCGCGTTCGAGGCCCGCTCCTTGTCGGCGGACTTCTGGTTGTTGCGGGCGGCGATGCCGCCCACGGCCGCCAGGCCGACGACGCCGGTCAAACCGACCACACCGGCGGCCACCCAAAGTTTGCGTCGTCCTCGTCCGGATGGGGCCATGGGGGCCTCACCGGAGGGACTCGTTAGGTCATTGGACATCAGAGCCTTCCGCCCTTCCTGCTACCAGACGGGCCCGCACCATCCGAAGAGGGCGCGAGCAGCTACAAATCGGTTGCAGCCTCCGATGACCACCGTATGAGAGCGATCCTCGCGACAAGGGCTTATCTGAAAAAAGCCCGCATTCATCTCGAATCGGGCGTCCCCCACTCAGGGCTGCCAGGCCGGGCAGAAAGCGGCTGAGCTGTACGAACAGGGACGGGCCCCGCTCGGGGCGTGCTGGACGTCCGAAACGTCGCACACCCCGGCGGGGCCCGCCGCGTATTCGTGCCGGCGTCAGCCGGGCAGGCGCAGACCCGCCTCGCGCTGCTCGGCCAGCCAGGTCTCCACCTCGTCGGCCCGGCGCGGCAGGCCCGCCGACAGGTTCACCGCACCCGCCGGCGTGACCAGGACGTCGTCCTCGATCCGGATGCCGACGCCGCGCAGCTCCTCGGGGACCAGTTCGTCCTCCGGCTGGAAGTAGAGCCCCGGCTCCACGGTGAGCACGTAACCCTCGCCCAGCGTGCCGTCACGGTAGGTCTCCTTGCGGGCGTTCGAGCAGTCGTGCACGTCGATGCCGAGCATGTGCCCGAAGCCGTGCAGCGTCCAGCGCCGGTACACCGTCGAGGACTCGTCCATCGCCTCGTCCACGCCCACCGGCAACAGCCCCAGGTCGGCCAGCCCCTCGGCGAGCACCCGCATGCAGGTGAGGTGGACGTCCTTGAACGCCACGCCCGGCTTGATGAACTCGATGCCGGCCTGCTGCGAGGCGTACACGATGTCGTAGACCTGCCGCTGCAACGGGGTGAACCGGCCGTCCACCGGCAGCACCCGGGTCACGTCCGCGGTGTAGAGGTGACGGTTCTCCACGCCCATGTCCATCAACAGCAGCTCACCCGGCCGGGTGACGCCGTGGTTGTGCACCCAGTGCAGGATCGTGGCGTGCTCGCCGGCACCGACGATCGAGCTGTAGCCGAGGTCGTTGCCGTCCAGCCGGGCCCGCAACGCGAAGATCCCCTCCAACAGCCGCTCCGAGACGCCGCGGTCGGCCGGCAGCACCCGGGCCACATCCTCGAAACCACGGACCGTGGCGTCGATCGCGTCCTGCAACTGGGCGATCTCCCACTCGTCCTTGACCAGCTTCAGCTCCGAGACGGCGATCGCCAGCTCACGGTCGCGGGCCGGCTGGCCCTCCTCGCGCGGGCCGTCGTAGGGGCGCACCGCGGCGTCCACCCGGGCGTCGAAGCCCCGCAGCACCCGGGTACGCCCCGGCGCCAGGTCGGCCAGCGCGGCGGCCAGCTCGGTCAGGTCGGCGGTGGGCAGCCCCAGCTCGGTCGACTTCTCCGCCAGCGTGTGCCGCCGGCCCACCCACAGCTCGCCGTGCCGGCTGCGGAAGAACTCGTCGGTCTGCCGGGAGGAACGGGGCCGCATGTACAGCGTGGCGTCGTGGCCGGAGCCGTTGGGGCGCAGCACGAGGACGCTGTCCGGGTCGTGATCGCCGGTCAGGTACGCGAAGTCGCTGCCCGGCCGGAACCGGAACTCGGTGTCGTTGGCGCGTACCTTCTCGCCGCCGGTCGGAATCACCAGCGTCTCGCCCGGGAAGGCGGCCGAGAGGGCGGCCCGGCGCTTGGCGTAGTTCGGCGCCTCCGGTCGCGGGCCGACCGGCAGGGTGGTGTCCCGCCAGCCCTGCCGCATGAATGACAGGAACGCCGGTGGGAAGTCCGGGTCGTGCGACTCGGTGCCGTCGGCCGGCTTGCCGTCGGTGCGTTCCTCGGTCATGCCCCGCTCCCTTCGCGTCATCGCTGTTGCGACCGTACCGCGAAACCGGTTCCGGTCCAGAGGCCGGCAGTGCCGCGACGCCCGATCCGGACGCGTGGAAAGATGACAACCATGTGCGGACTCCTGGCCTTTTTCAGTGCCCGCGGCGATGCCGCCGCCCACCGCGACAACATCGCCGGAGCCTTGGAATGCCTGCACCACCGCGGACCGGACGAGACCGGTGTCGAGGTGGTCGGTGACGCCTCCGGCCGGTACGCGGACGGGGTGTTCGCCCACAAGCGGTTGGCGATCATCGACGTGGCGCTCAGTCACGAGCCGCTGCCGTACGCCGACGGGCGCTACCTGCTGACCTTCAACGGCGAGATCTACAACTACATCGAGCTGCGCGAGGAGCTGATCCGCGACTTCGGGGCCCGGTTCGCCACCAACGGGGACGGCGAGGTGATCGTCGCCGGCTACCACTACTGGGGCGAGCAGGTGCTCACCCGGCTGCGCGGCATGTTCGCCTTCGTCATCTGGGACCGGCAGGAGCGCCGCGCGTTCGGCGCCCGCGACTACTACGGCATCAAGCCGCTGCACTACCTGGAGACCGCCGACGGGCTCTACCTCGCCTCGGAGAAGAAGGCGCTGCTGCCCTTCGCGCAGTCCGCGCACGCCGGGGACGCCGGGGTGGACACCGCGAACCTCAGCCACTACCTGACCCTGCAATACGTCCCGGAGCCCGGCACCCTGCACCAGGGGATCAGCCGGATCGGGTCGGGGGAGTACCTGACCTGGAGCCCGGGCGGGCGGATCGAGGTGCGGCGCTGGTACCGCCCGGTGTTCCGGCCGGCCCCGGTCTCCGACGAGCAGAAGCTCTACCACGAGATCCGGGAGACGCTGCGCGAGAGCGTGCGCATGCACATGCGCTCGGACGTGCCGGTCGGCTCGTTCCTGTCCAGCGGGATCGACTCCACCGCGGTGGTCGCCCTCGCCCGGGAGTTCAACCCCAACATCCTCACCTTCACGGTCGGCTACGACGTGCCGGGCTACTCCGAGATCGACGTCGCCCAGGACTCGGCCCGGCACCTCGACGTGACCACCATCCCGACCAAGATCGGGCCACAGGACATGATCGACGCGCTGCCGAAGATCGTCTGGCACCTGGACGACCCGGTCGCCGACCCGGCGCTGGTGCCGCTCTACTTCGTCGCCAAGAAGGCCGCCGAGCACGTCACCGTCGTGCTCTCCGGCGAGGGCGCCGACGAGTTCTTCGGCGGTTACACGATCTACCGCGAGCCGCTCTCGCTGAGCGGCGTCAACGGCCTGCCCGGCGGGGTGCAGAAGGGTCTGCGGGCGGTCTCCAAGGCGATCCCGCAGGGCGTCAAGGGCAAGAGCTTCCTGGAACGCGGCACCACGCCGATCGAGGAGCGCTACTACGGCAACGCGCGGATGTTCACCGAGGAGGAGAAGCAGCACCTGCTGCGCCGCTACGACCCGTCGGTGCGCTACACCGACGTCACCGCGCCGATCTACGCCGAGTGCACCGAGCTGGACGACGTCACCAAGATGCAGTACGTCGACCTCTACACCTGGCTGCGCGGGGACATCCTGGTCAAGGCCGACCGGATCTCCATGGCGCACTCGCTGGAGGTCCGCGTGCCCTTCCTCGACCGCGAGGTGTTCGAGGTGGCGGCGAAGATCCCGGTCGACCTGAAGCTGCCGCCGCGCTCGGACGCCACCAAGTACGCCATGCGGCAGGCGTTGCAGGGCGTGGTGCCGCCGGCCATCGTCAACCGCAAGAAGCTGGGCTTCCCGACCCCGACCCGGGTCTGGCTGCGCGGCGAGATGTACGAGTGGGCCCGGCACGTGCTGACCACCTCCGGCGCCGGTGAGCTGCTCGACCTGTCGTACGCGCTGCGCCTGCTGGAGGAGCACAAGCGGGAGGAGTTCGACCACTCCCGCAAGGTCTGGACGGTGCTGATCTTCTGCATCTGGCATGCGATCTTCGTCGCGAAGACGCTGGACCCGGGCATCCAGCGCAACCAGTCCGCCCTCCTCACCAAACCCGTCGTCGGCTCCATGGTCCGCTGAGCTGTAAGGAGGGGCCCCCTGTTAACGCCTCGCGTATAGCAGGGGGCCCCTATTAACACGCCGCCCGCCGCGCGACGGATGCGTGCGGCGGGCGCGTGCGGTCAGCGGCGGGTGCAGGTGACCGTCGGTGAGCCGTTGGTGCCGGTGGAGCTGGCGAGGAAGCCGAACGTCGTACTGGCGTTGACGCCGAGGGCGCCGTTGTACGCCACGTTCGTGGCCGTCACCGATGATCCGGACGTGGTCTGGGTGGCGTTCCAGATCTGGCTGATCTGTTGGCCGTTGGGCCAGGTCCAGTTCGCGGTCCAGCCGCTGAACGGCGTACTGCCGCGGTTGGTGATCTCGACCTCGCCCTGGAAGCCACCCGACCAGGAGCTGGTGATCCGGTAGACGGCCGCGCAGTCACCGCCCGGTGCCGGCGGGGTGGTGGGCGGGGTCGTCGTGGGCGGCGGGGTGGTGGGCGGCGGCGTGGTCGGGGGCGGGGTGGTCGGCGGCGGCGTGGTGGGCGGCGGGTTGCTGCCGCCCGTGCCGATGCCGGTCACCTCGCCGTTGCCACCGTCGAAGGTCACGTCGGAGCAGCCGAAGAAGTTCTCCTGGCTGTCCGAGCGGACCCAACGCGAGTAGATGATGTGCCGGCCGCTCTTGTTCGACGGCAGGGTGCCGGTGAAGTAGTAGTGGCCGTCGTTGGTGCCGACCGCGCCGCGCTGCGGCGGGTTGGTCACCGTGAGGAACGGCTGCTCCTCCAGGTCGCTCCAGGCCAGTGCCCGGGTCGGGCTCCAGGTGTTCTTGGTGACGTAGAAGTAGAACGTGCCCGGGTGGTGGGCCCAGTTGCTGTACCGGAACTCCATCGTCCGACCGGCCGTCAGGTGGGTCAACGGCCAGTCGTTGCGGGCCAGGTCGTAGCCGCGGAAGCCGGTGGCGCCGCCGCTGCAGAGCTGGCCGTCGGGAATGAAGCCGGTGGTGCGCCCGTTGGCGTCCGAGCGCAGCACACTGAACCAGTTGTAGAGGGAGTTCGCGCCGCTCTGCGCGACCGCGGCGGCGCAGGCCGGGTTCTGCGGCCGGATCTCGCCGGTGGGGGAGAGGCCGTCCTTCCAGCAGAGGAAGGTACGGGCACCCGGAATCATCGCCGCGCCGTGCGCGGCGGCCGGGTCGGGGCGGGCGGTCACCACGACCACGCTCGCGACAAGGGTGGCGGCTGCGAGGAGCAGCGCGGCCAGACGAGGACGGTGCACGGGTTCTCCTGACTTGCGGGGCACACAGGTGGGTGGCCCCGCCGAAACGCGCGGGGTGGCGGAATAGGCCGCCCCGCTGCTGTGGGCGGATGCGACGCTGCGGCGACCTGCGACGGGATTGGGTGACCCGCCGGGCGGTATGCCGCCAGCGGTCTGTCGACGCGTCTGAGTGCCCTCGCGCATGGTGAACCCGGCATCGGTGGCGCGCAGCCCCGCGCCACCCGACAGCACCATCCCAGCATGCCGAGCGCATCGACGCAATAGCATCTCTCGATGCGTATGGCGGGCCCGGCGTCGCGCCGGGGCCGTCCCGCCAATACCGTGGCTCCGGTGCCCGGCACGCATCCGCTGTGCCAGCCTGGGCATCAGGGACGGCCGACGGAGGGACCTGACGATGGGATACGCGGTGGTGCTCGGCGAAGCGCTCGTCGACCTGCTCGACACCGAGTGCGACGGCGCGCCGATCTACCGGCAGGCCATCGGCGGAGCCCCGCTCAACGTCGCCGTCGGGGTCGCCCGGCTCGGCGGCGCGGTGCAGTTCGTCGGGTCACTCGGCGACGACGTGCTCGCCGACCGGATCCGCGCCTTCCTCGCCGCCGAGGAGGTCGGGCTGACCGGGGCGATCACCGTGGCCGTGCCGACCACGCTGGCCGTGGCCACCTTCGCCGGCCCGGAGCCGGACTTCCGCTTCTACGGCGAACCGCCCTCGTATGCGCTGCTCGCCCCCGACGACATCGACGTCGCGCTGATCGAGGGCGCCGAGGTGCTCTACTGCGGCTCGATCGTGCTGCTGTCCCCGTCGACGCTGGCCGCCGCGCGGCGAGCCTGGTCGCTGGCGCCGGGACTTCGGGTGTTCGACCCCAACGTCCGCCCCCGCCTGCTGGACGGCCCGGCGGCGCTGGCCGGGCTCCGCGAGGTGGTCGCCGAGTTCGCCGCCGGTGCGCACCTGGTCAAGCTCAGCGGCGCCGACGCGGACCTGCTCTATCCCGGCGAGCCGGTCGAAGGGGTGGTGGCGTACCTGCGGGAGTTGGGCGCCGGCACCGTCGTGGTCACCCTGGGCGCCGCCGGTGCGGTGGTCGCCGCCGCCGATGCCGATCCGGTACGCGTACCCGCCCCGAAGGTGGACGCCGCCGACGCCACCGGCGCGGGCGACTCGGTGATGGCCGCGCTCGTCGCCGACCTGCTCGTCGACGGTGAACCGGTCGAGCCGGCGGGCTGGCACGAGCGGGTCGCCTTCGCGTTGCGGGTCGCCGGGTTGGTCTGCGAGCGCCCCGGCGGCGCGGTCGCCATGCCCACCCGTGCCGAGGTGCTCCAGCGCTTCACCAGCTGACAACCGCCCAGCTGCGCTCCGGTCGGCTGTGAAGTCGGCGGGCTGCGGGGCTGCCCGGCTGCGGGCTGCGGGTCCGGCGGGCTGTGGGCGGGTCAGGCGGCGCCGTCCAGTTCGGCGTAGCCACGGCGGGCGGCGATCAGGGCGGGGCGGGCCGGGAACGGGGCGTCGGCGGCGATCCGCTCCGGCGGTGCGCCGCCGGTGTGCCCGGCCCGGATCAGCCAGGCCAGCTCGACCAACTGGGCGTGCTGCGCCCGGACGAACTCGGCGTCGACCGGCTCTCCGTGGCCGGGCACCACCACCGTCGTCGGGGTGGTCCACCGGAGCAACTCGGCCAGCGCGTCCGGCCACTGCAACGGGTACGAGTCCTCGAACGCCGGCGGGCCGGCCTGTTCGACCAGGTCACCGGCGACCAGCAGGTCGGCGTCGGGCACCTGCACCACGAGGTCGGCGTCGGTGTGGCCACGGCCGGGGTGGCGCAGCATTACCCGCCGCCCCCCGATGTCGAGGGTGGCCTCGGTGTGGACGGTGTCGGTGGGCGGCAGCAGCACGGTGTCGGCCAGCTCGGCGGCGAGTTCGGGCTGCTCGGCGCGGAGTTCCGCGTACGCCTCCCGGCGTAGCCGGTCCGGGTCCTCGCGCATCGCCGCGGCGGCCAACTCGTGGGCCCACACCGGGCGCGGCGGGTCGGCGGCCAGCGTGGCGTTGCCGAAGCAGTGGTCGAAGTGGTGGTGGGTGTTCACCAGGGTCAGCGGGTCGCCGGTGACCGCACGTACGGCGGCGGTCAGCTCGGCGGCCTGCGCGGCGCTGGAAAGCGTGTCGACCAGCAGCGCCTCGCCGTCCCCGAGCACCAGCGTGACGTTGACCGCGAGCAGCGGCTCCCGCAGCACGTGCACCCGGTCGGCGACCTCGACGAAGCGGCTGGTCATGCCGGCTGTCCGGCGCGTTCGACAAAGCGGTGCCGGTCGACCAGGACCCGCTGCACCCGACCCTCGGCCACCGTCTGCCCGCCCTCGGTCACGGTGACCTCGAAGACCAGCCGTCGCCGGTCGACCGCGGTCAGCCGGGCCTGCGCCGTCACCGTCCGGCCGACCGGCGTCGCGGCCAGGTGGTCGAGCTCGACCCGGGTGCCCACGGTGGTCGATCCGGCGGGCAGGTGTCGCGCGGTCGCCGCCACGGTCGCCGCCTCGGCCAGCGCCAGCACCCGAGGGGTGCCGAGCACCGGCACGTCGCCGGAGCCGACCGCCTGGGCGGTGTCGGCGTCGGTGACGGTCAACTCGACCCGGGCGGCCAAACCCGGCGTCAGGGCATGATCCGGCTGCTCCTGCATGGCCACAGCGTAGGTGCTCGCGGAGACCCGGGTCACGCGGCCGGCCAGATGACGCGACGGCACGCCCCGGCTCCGGCGTGGCAGGCGGTCCTGCGTGGGGCGGCGCGTTGCCCGCCGTTAACCTTGTCCGCGATGTCTGCCGTGACCGACCCCCAGCCTGCCGCCCCGACCGAGCCACCCGCCTCGCCCGACGGCGGTCGCCGCCGCGTGATCGCGATGTCGGTGTGGAGCGTCGCCTTCGTGGCGGGCTGGCTCGTCATCGGCCTGCCCACCGACCCCGTGTACGCGTTCTTCTGGATCTGGGCCGGGACCATCGCCTGGCACTCCGCCCGACCGTGGCGCAGTCACCTGCGCTTCGCCCGCGACTGGGTGCCGGTGGTGCTGCTGCTGGTCGCCTACAACCTCTCCCGAGGCTTCGCCTACCACGACGGGACGGTCCCGCACGCCTACGAGTTGATCCTGGCGGACCGGCTGATGTTCGGCTGGGCCATGGACGGCCAGGTGCCCACCGTCTGGTTGCAGCAGCACCTCTACCAGCCCGAGGTGCGGTGGTGGGACGTCCTGGCCAGCTGGGTGTACTTCTCCCACTTCGTGGCGGCGCTGGCCGCCGCCACCGTGCTCTGGATGCGCGAGCGCAGCCGGTGGGCGGCGTTCATGCGCCGCTGGTTCTTCCTCTGCGCGACCGGGCTGATCACCTACTTCCTCTACCCGGCCGCACCGCCGTGGTGGGCGGCGCAGAACGGCCTGCTGGAAGAGGTCGCCCGGATCTCCACCCGGGGCTGGAAGGCGTTCGGCATGCACGGCGCCGGCAACCTGCTCAACGCCGGGCAGTTGGCCTCGAACCCGGTGGCCGCGATGCCGTCACTGCACACCGCGTTCGCCCTCTTCGTGGTGCTGTTCTTCCTGCGCAGCGTCCGGCGTCGCTGGTGGCCGTTGCTGCTGGCGTACCCGCTGGCGATGACCTTCACCCTGGTCTACAGCGGCGAGCACTACGTGATCGATGTGCTGGTCGGCTGGGCGTACGTCGGGATGACCTTCCTGGCGGTCGGTTGGGCCGAGCGATGGTGGGCCGGCCGGAAAAGCCGCCTTGCCCCACCCCCCGCCCCGCCCCACCCACCCTCGCCCCGAGCAGCCCCCGTCACCCCACCCCCCGTCCCAACCCCCCACTGACCCCCTCCGCCCCACCCTTGCCGTCCCGCCCTCCCCCACGCCGCCGATCATGCACTTGTGGGTGCTGATGTGCCCGCTTTCACGGCCTTTGTCGCCACCACAAGTGCATGATCGGCGGGGCGGGGGAGGGCGGGGCGGGGACGGGTGGGGGTGGGTGGGGAGGGTCAGGCGGGGCGGCGGGCGGCGTGGCCGCGGGTGGTCAGCTCGGCGGCCAGCGCCCAGGCATCGGCGACATCCCGGTCCACCGCCGCCGCGCCGGCCCCGCCGGCGGTGTCGACGTGCACGGTGGCCAACCGCAGCAGGCGCTGCACCGGCCCCTGCACCACCCGGACGCTCTGCAACCGGGCGTACGGCACGATGGTCAGCTGACGGGTGAGCAGGCCGGAGCGGGCGACGAAGACCTGCTCGGTCAGGCCGGCGCCGAGCACCTGTCGGCTCAGCGGGCTGAGCCAGCGGGCCCGGGCCGGCGGTGGGCTCAGCGGCAACGCCGACAGGGCCACCCCGGGCAGCACCTCGGCGACGATCGCCGCGCCGGTCGCCAGGTCACCGACGGGAAGCAGGCGATCCGGCCGGTTGCGCTGGTCGGGCTCGCCGGCGGTGTAGCCGGCCACCTCCAGCCG
Organism: Micromonospora sp. CA-263727; assembly: GCF_050942455.1. NCBI lineage: Bacteria > Bacillati > Actinomycetota > Actinomycetes > Micromonosporales > Micromonosporaceae > Micromonospora > Micromonospora sp. CA-263727. The sequence continues at coordinate 5,061,251 of NZ_CP192031.1, read as the reverse complement.
TAGCCGCAGCCAGCCCTTGACCCGCCACAGCAGCGGCCAGGTCACGCCCACGGTCTGCACCCGGTGCAGCGGCACGGTCTGTACCCGCGTCTCCAGCAGGCCGTTCCGGATCCGCAGCCGGTCGTCGTCGCGGGCCAGTTGGAACCGCCAGTCGTCGAGGACCCGGCGGACGGGTTGCAGCAGGATGCCCGCCATCGCGGTCAGCGTGCTCGCCACCGCGATGAACGACCAGGTCCCCTCCGACAGGAACTGCGCGGCCACGAAGGCCACGCCGAACGGCAGCAGGAACGCCTGGGGGGTCAGCAGCTGGCTGATCAACAGGTCCCGGTTGCTCACCGCGTGCAGCGGCCGACCGGCCGGCTCGGCACCGACCGGCACCGCCGCGTGTGCCTCTTCCGGCGGCTGGGTGCCCTGCGCCGCAGTTGCCGGTCGCCCCGCAAGCGTCAGCAGGCGCTGTCGCAGGACCGCCGCCTCGGCGACGCCGAGGAACGCCAGCGGCGCCTCGGTCTTGCCCCCGCCGACCACCTCCAGCCGCAGCTCCGCCAGGCCGGTGAGCTGGGCGAGCAACGGCCGGACCACCTCGACGGCCTGGAGCCGTTCCAGCGGGATGGCCCGGGTCCGCCGCCAGAGCAGCCCCTCGTGGATCCGCAGTTCCCGACCGACGACCTGGTAGCCGGTGTTGTACCAACTGACCAAGGCCAGCACGGTGGCGCCGAGGGCGATCACGATCACCATCGCGACGAACCAGCCGAACCCGACCCGGGACAGCGTCGACCAGGACAACCCGACGATGACCACGACCAGCGACTTCGCGCCGTGCAGCGCCGGACTCAACGGATGCAGCCGCTGCCGCGCCTGCAACGCGTCAGACGGCGCCCCCGGCGGGTAGGGCGCGCCGGGCGGGTACGGCGCGCCGGGCGGGTAGGGCGGATATCCCGGGGACGGCGGCCCTGCCGGGTACTGCGCGCCGGAAGGATGCGGCGGGTATCCCGGAGGCGGCGGCCCTGGCGGGTACTGCGTGCCGGGCGGGTAGGGCGGATATCCCGCGGGCTGCGGCCCTGGCGGGTGTTGCGCGCCGGGCGGGTACGGCGGGTATACCGGGTATGCCAGGGGCGGCGGGTAGGGCGGGCCGGTCGGGTGTCCGGGGGGCCAGCCGGGTGTCCCCGACGAGGCGGCGGGCGTCCCTGGCAAGGGAGGTGGACTGGCGCCGGGGGGAGGGGGCGTGCCGGGCGGTGGTGCCGCCGCTGCGGAGGGGGCGTCGGCCGGTCCGGGGGGTGGCGGTGGGTCGTCGGCGGCGGGCGCGGGCCGGTCCGAACCGCCGGCCGGGCCGCTCATAGCCCTTCCGCCCGATCCTCGCCGAGCGCGGTGAGCCGGTCGCGCAGCCGGGATGCCTCCGCGGGACGCAGCCCGGGCACCCGGGCGTCGCTCGCCGCGGCGGCGGTGTGCAGCTGCACGGTGGCCAGGTCGAAGGCGCGCTCCAGCGGGCCGGCGCTGACGTCGACGAACTGCATCCGGGAGTACGGCACGATGGAGAGCCGGCGGACCAGCAGCCCGTGCCGGACCAGCAGGTCGTCCTCGCGTTCGGCGTAGCCCCAGGCGCGCACCGCCCGCACGATGGTCACCGCGCGCCAGACGGCGAACAGCAGGATGCCGCCGAGCGCCAGCCCGAAGGGCCAGGCGCCGGTGACCGACCAGCTGACGCCGAGCGCGATCGAGACGACGGTCACCAGGGCGCAGAGCCGCAGCAACTCCACCCAGATCAGGTCGGACGAGATCGACTGCCACCGGACGGTGGCCGGCCACGGTTCGAGGGGGCCGGGCGGAGCGGCGGGCGGCACCGGCGCTGGGCCGCCCGGCCCGTCACCGTTCACCATTTGGTTCCGTTGTACGCGTCCACCCTTCGAGGGTAGGCGATCCGGACAGCGGGGCGACCTCGCGCAGGAAGCCCCGGGCGGTGAGAAAGTCGCCGAGCGAGGGTCGGTGCACGTCGCAGGCGAGCCAGGTCTTGCGTCGATCGGGCTCGTGCAGACGGGGATTGTTCCAGCGCAGTGCCCATCCGGCGGGGGCGCGACACCCACGGGCCGAACAGATCAGGGCCTCGGAGGAAAGATCGGGGTCGCTCATCCCGGCCAGTCTAGGGCGGCGGGAGAGGATGAGCGCCGGGCGGCCACGGGGGAAGCCGCCCGGCGACGGATGAATGGTACACACGCCGGGGCGGCATCTGTCCACTGGTGATCGGCGATTCGTCGGCGTGGGCGTGGCGGAAATCGGTTGCTCCCCGCGTCCGTACTCAGTCGGGCATGCGAGGCTTGGTAGCGCACACGCCGCGACGACCGATCATGCTGTGGAGGACCGGTGGCCCAGCCGACCACGCCCGACGCCCCGCCGCCGAACGGCGCGCCGCCGCAGGCACCCGCGCCGCCGTCCACTGCGCCGACTGGGCCGCCGACCACGCCCGCGCAGGACGCCACCCTGCTGGAGCGGGCGCTGTTCGAGATCAAGCGGGTGATCGTCGGGCAGGACCGGATGGTCGAGCGGATGTTCGTGGCGCTGCTGGCCCGGGGGCACTGCCTCCTGGAGGGCGTGCCGGGGGTGGCCAAGACCCTCGCGGTGGAGACGCTCGCCAAGGTCGTCGGCGGGTCGTTCGCCCGGGTGCAGTTCACCCCCGACCTGGTGCCGGCCGACATCATGGGTACCCGGATCTACCGGCAGTCCAGCGAGAAGTTCGACGTGGAGCTGGGGCCGGTCTTCGTCAACTTCCTGCTCGCCGACGAGATCAACCGTGCGCCGGCCAAGGTGCAGTCCGCCCTGCTGGAGGTGATGAGCGAGCGGCAGGTCTCCATCGGGGGTGAGAGCCACCGGGTGCCGAACCCGTTCCTGGTGATGGCGACGCAGAACCCGATCGAGCAGGAGGGGGTCTATCCGCTGCCGGAGGCGCAGCGGGACCGGTTCCTGATGAAGATCGTGGTGGGGTACCCGACCGACGCCGAGGAGCGGGAGATCGTCTACCGGATGGGGGTGTCCGCGCCCGAGCCGACCCCGGTCTTCGACACCGCCGACCTGATCACCCTGCAACAGAAGGCCGACCAGGTCTTCGTGCACAACGCGCTGGTCGACTACGCGGTGCGGCTGGTGCTGGCCACGCGTACCCCGGCCGAGCACGGCATGCCCGACGTGGCGCAACTGATCCAGTACGGTGCCAGCCCACGGGCCTCGCTCGGTCTGGTCCGGGCGACCCGGGCGCTGGCGCTGATGCGCGGCCGGGACTACGCCCTGCCGCAGGACGTGCTGGACATCGCGCCGGACATCCTGCGGCACCGCCTGGTGCTCAGCTACGACGCGCTCGCCGACGACGTGCCGGCCGACCACGTGGTGCACCGGGTGCTGTCGACCATCCCGCTGCCGTCGGTGGCGCCCCGGCAGCAGGCCACCCCGCCGGGCGCCGTGGCACCGACCTCGGGGTGGCCCGGGCAGCGGCCGTGACCTCGACCACCCCTCGGCCCGGCAACCGGGACCGCGCCCCGGATGCCACCACCGGCCGCTCCGGCGCGGTGCTGTCCCGGCTGCAACTGCTGGTCACCCGCAAGCTCGACGGGTTGCTACAGGGCGACTACGCCGGTCTGCTCCCCGGGCCGGGCAGCGAGGCGGGCGAGTCGCGGGAGTACCGCCCCGGCGACGACGTACGCCGGATGGACTGGCCGGTCACCGCCCGGACCACGACGGCGCACGTGCGGCGTACGGTGGCCGACCGTGAGCTGGAGACGTGGCTGGCGGTGGACCTGTCGGCGAGCCTGGACTTCGGCACCGGCCGGTGGCTCAAGCGGGACGTGGTGATCGCGGCGGCGGCGGCCATCACCCACCTGACCGTACGCGGCGGCAACCGGATCGGGGCGGTGGTGGGCAGCGGTGGCGACGTTCCCGCGCCGCGGCGCTTCCGGCGGGCGACACCCCCGCCGGCTGGTCCGGGCCGGCTGGTCCGGCTGCCCGCCCGCGCCGGACGCAAGGAGGCGCAGGGCATGCTGCGGGCCATCGACGCCACCGAGATCCGGCCCGGCCGCAGCGATCTCGGGGCGCTGGTGGACATGCTGAACCGCCCGCCCCGGCGGCGCGGCGTCGCGGTGGTCATCTCCGACTTCCTCGCCCCGTCGGCGCAGTGGTCCCGGCCGTTGCGCAAACTGCGGGTACGGCACGACCTGCTGGCGATCGAGGTGGTCGACCCACGGGAGCTGGAGCTGCCCGACGTGGGGGTGCTCCCGGTGGTCGACCCGGAAACCGGCGAGCTGCACGAGGTGCAGACCGCCGATCCGAGCCTGCGGCACCGGTACGCCACGGCCGCCGCCGCCCAGCGAGCGGAGATCTCCGCCGCGTTGCGCGCCGCCGGAGCCGCGCACCTGAGACTGCGTACGGACCGAGACTGGCTGCTGGACATGGTGCGCTTCGTGGCCGCGCAGCGGCACGCCCGCACCCGGGGGACGACGAGATGATCAGACTGCTGCAACCGTGGTGGCTGCTGGCTGTGCTGCCGGTGCTCGCCCTCGCCGCGCTCTACGTCTGGCGGCAGCTGCGTCGCCGGGATTACGCGATGCGGTTCACCAACGTGGAGCTGCTGCGTACCGTGGCCCCGAAGGGGCTGGGTTGGCGGCGGCACGTGCCGGCGACCGCGTTCCTGCTCGCCCTGCTGGTGCTCGCCGGTGCGCTGGCCCGGCCGGCGGTGGACACCCGGGAACCGCTGGAGCGGGCCACCATCATGCTGGCCATCGACGTGTCGCTGTCCATGCAGGCCGACGACGTGTCGCCGAACCGGCTGGAGGCCGCCCAGGAGGCGGCCAACCAGTTCGTGGCGGAGCTGCCCGAGACGTACAACGTGGGGTTGGTGTCGTTCGCCAAGTCGGCCAACGTGCTGGTGCCGCCGACCAAGGACCGTCCGGCGGTGACCAGCGCCATCGACGGGCTGGTGCTGGCCGAGGCGACGGCGACCGGGGAGGCGGTCTTCACCTGCCTGGAGGCGATCCGGTCGGTGCCGGCCGACGGCGCGGCGGGTATCCCACCGGCGCGCATCGTGCTGCTCTCCGACGGTTACCGCACGGCCGGCCGGTCGGTGGAGGAGGCCGCCGCGGCGGCGCAGGCGGCGAACGTGCCGGTCTCCACCATCGCCTTCGGCACCGATGCGGGCCACGTCGACATCGGTGGCCAGTTGCAGCGGGTGCCGGTGGACCGGCTCGCCCTGGCCGAGCTGGCGGAGACCACCGAGGGCTACTTCTACGAGGCGGCCTCGGTGAACGAGCTCAAGCAGGTGTACCAGGACATGGGCAGCTCGATCGGGTTCCGCACCGAGCCTCGGGAGATCACCCAGTGGTACGCCGGCCTCGCGTTGCTGCTGGCCCTCTGTGCCGGCGCTTTCAGCCTGCTCTGGTCCTCCCGCATGCTCTGACGGCCGGGAGGACGGTCGGTCGGGGGGCTGGGTCGCGCGGGTCAGTGGTTGCCGCTGGCCAGGACGAAGAGGACGGCCACCCAGACGGCGGCGAGGGTGAAGCCCAGCGGGGCGACGTAACGGCTCATGACAGGCTCCGGAGCGGCGACTCGGCGGCCCGGGGGCAGGGCGGACCGCAGGGGGGGTGGAACAGGACGCGCACACACGAAGTCGTGACCGGACGGCTTCCGGTGGCAACCGCCCGCCCGGTCCCGGCGTGCTGTGCCGGGTGACGGGGGCGGGTGCGTCGGGAGCGGGGCCAGCTCAGGCGGAGCGGAACTCAGCGTGACTGGCGGTCGGCCCGGCCACGACTGGGAGGATCGCTATCTCGCACAGCGATCACCTCCTGCGGTCGGCGGGTCCGGAGCGTTGCGGGTCGCCGTGCGGCCCGCAAACGGGGATCAGCGTACACCCGGGGTGGGGGCGGAGCACACTCGGCCGACCGGTCCACGGATCCGCGCCGATGGACCAGGACCGCCAGGACGACCGCGAGCAGTGGCAGCCAGCCGAGCCGGGCCAGCAGCCAGGCCGGCTCGTCGGGCCTGGTGTGCAGCCCGGGCAGGGTGGCTCCGGTGTGGGCGGCGAGCACCGCCACCCCGACCAGCACCGGCTGGTGCCAGAGGTAGACCCGGACGGCGTGCCGGTTGACCTCGTGGACCAGTCGCCGGGGCAACGGTCGGCGGAGCAGTGTGGTCAGGGCCGGCCGGGCGAGCAGGCCGAGCCCGACCTGGCTGACCGCGAGCGCCACCGCCAGCAGCGACGGCGGATCCAGGTTGGACCGGCCGGCGCCGGGCACCCCGACCGCGCTGACCGGGTAGCCGAGCGTGACCAGGGCGGCGAGCCCGGCCGCCCCGATGGCGACCAGCCGCAGCGCAGCCCGTCGTCCGCCCCACCGCCCGTCGGCGTGGGCCAGACCCAGCAGGTACGGCACGGCCCAGGCGGCCAGCACGGTCACCGGCGGCAGCCCGGCGCCGGCCGGAAGCAGCCAGGTCGCCAGGTCGACCGCGCCGACCACCGCCGTTGCCGTGCCGGCGCAGCGCAGCGCGCCCCACCGCCGTACGGCGGCCCGCAGCGGGCCGGTCAGCAGGACCAGGGCGAGCAGCGGAGCCAGAAACCACAGTGGACTGATCGCCAGCCTCAGTGCCACCGACAGGGTGCCGTCCGGCACGCCGGCCACGATGGCGGCCAGCAGCACGGCCGCGCCCGTGCCGAGCAGCGCCACCGCCGGCAGGATCAACCTACGCAGCCGGCGGGTGAGCCACCCCGGGCCGGTGTGCCGGGCGGCGGAGCGGGCCGAGGCGTACCCGGCGGTGAAGAAGAACAGCCCGAGGGTCTGCAACGCCCAGCTGGCCGGGGCCAGGGCCGGCATCGCGGTCAGCGGGCTGGCCTGGGTCAGCCTGCCCCCGGCGTCGAGCACCAGGCCGGTGACCAGCCAGTGGCCGAGGACCACCCCGGCGACCGCGTACGCCCGCAACGCGTCGACGGCGGGGTCGCGGTGCGGTCGGGGGGTGGGCCGGTCGGCGCTCACCGCCCAGCTCCCGCCGCCGAACCGACGGCCGCCGGACCCGCCGTCAGGGTGCCCGCACCGTGCTCGGCCACCGGACCCGCCGGCGCTGCCTCCGTGCCGCCCTCGGCGACCGGTGCGGCCGGCACCGGGTCGCGCGGCGCGGTGGCCCCGTGCAGCACCACCTCCGCGACGGCGGCGAGGGTCGGCCCGCCGGGCAGCAGGTACCCGTCGTGGCCGGTCGCGGCGACCGGTAGCGGCTGCGCCCCGAAGGACCGGTCGCCCGGCCGGACCCCGTGCCCGATCCCGGGCAGCCGCAGCTGCGGCACCCGGCGGATCCAGTCGTTCGGTGCTTCGGCCGCCCACACCCGCGCCGGCCCGAGCAGGTCGGCGCGGTCCACCCCGGTCCCCACGCCGCCGAGCGTCACCACGTCGGTGACCTGCGGTGGGGCGTCGACGGCCGCCAGCCCGACGACCAGCGCGCCGTAGCTGTGCCCGACGAGCGTGACGCGGGCGGTCGGCCGCCGGGCCGCCAGTACGCGCAGTTGCTCGCCGAGGGCGCGGGCGCCACGGCGGGCGCTGGCCGCAGTGGCTGCGGCGGCGACGCCGTCGGGCGGGTCGTAGCCGAGCCAGGCCAGCACCGCGACCCGGGCGTGCGGGTCGGCGCGGCGCAGCGCGGCGTGCAGGTCCCGGGCCTGCCGGGCGAGGGCGCGCCGGGCGACCCCGCCCAGCCCACGGTCGAGGTCGGACAGTCGGCTGCCCACCCCGGGGACCAGCACCGCGATCCGGTCCGCGGTCGCCAGCTCGCCGACCACCTCGACGGCGCGGCCGTCGCCACGGGCGTCGAAGGCCAGGAACCGGCGTCCACCGCGGGCCCAGTCGGCGTACGGCGGCCCGGCCGCGTCCATCGCCAGGACCGTCACCGGGTACGCCTCGACGAAGCCCGCCGGCAGCCCGGCCGGCGTCCCGTTCGGTGGCGTCAACAGCCCCGCCCCGAGCAGCGCCGCGAGACCGACCCGGCACACCATCGAACCGGCCAGGACCTGGACGACGCGGGGCCGGTGCCCTGACCTCCGCCGGCCCTGCGCCGTGGGGGCAGATGGAAGAAGGCTCATTGACGCGTTCCCTTCGCACCGGATGATGGTGCGAAGCCTGCGTGGGGCGGCGGGTGGCGGGCGTCAACCCGGAGAGTGGTTTCCGGCCCGGTACCCGGGGGCTACTCGCCGGCGGCGACCAGACCGGTCTCGTACGCGAGGACCACCGCCTGGGCCCGGTCGCGCAGCTGGAGCTTGGCCAGGATCCGGCCGACGTGGGTCTTGACGGTCTGCTCGGCGACGACCAGCTCGGCGGCGATCTCGGTGTTGGACCGGCCGCGGGCGATCAGCCGCAGCACCTCGGTCTCGCGGGGAGTGAGCCCGGCGAGGGCGGTGGGCCGGGGGCGCTGGCGCTGCGGCCGGGCCGCGAACTCGGCGATCAGCCGGCGGGTGACCGCCGGGGCGAGCAGCGCGTCACCGGCGGCGACCACCCGTACCGCGTGCACCAGGTCGGCCGCCGGGGCGTCCTTGAGCAGGAAGCCGCTGGCTCCGGCACGCAGCGCCTCGTAGACGTAGTCGTCCAGGTCGAAGGTGGTGAGGATGAGCACCTTCGGCCGGTCGGCGGGCCGGTCACCGAGCAGTTTCCTGGTCGCGGCCAGACCGTCGAGCACCGGCATCCGCACGTCCATCAGCACCACGTCCGGGTCGAGCCGGCGGGCCTCGGCGACCGCCTGCGAGCCGTCGGCGGCGTCGCCGACCACCAGCAGGTCCGGCTGGGCGGCCAGTAGCGCGCCGAAGCCCTGCCGGACCATCGCCTGGTCGTCGGCGATGAGTACCCGGATCATGACGTCCCGTCCTCCCGGTCGCTGGGCAGCAGCGCGTCCACCGCGTACCCGCCCGCCGCGGTGGGGCAGGCGGTGAACGTACCGCCGAGGGAGACGGCACGCTCGCGCATGCCGGTCAACCCCTGCCCGCCGCCGCGCGTGTCTGGTCCGGCCGGGGTGCCACCGGCCGTGTTCACCACCCGCACCGCCAGGTTGCCGGCCTGGTCGCGGAGGCTGACGTGCACCTCGGCGCCGGCCGCGTGGCGGGCCGCGTTGGCCAGCCCTTCCTGGACGATCCGGTACGCGGCCAGCCCGACGGGGGCCGACGGTTCGCTGCCGACGTCGCTCTCCAGGGTCACCGCCATGCCGGCCCGCCGTGCGGCGGCGACCAGGGCGGGCAGCTCCGCCAGACCGGGTTGCGGCGCGGTACGCGGATCCTCCGACTCGCTGCGCAGCACGCCGAGCAGCCGGCGCATGTCGGTCAGCGCCGCCCGGGCGGAGTCGGCGATGGCGGCGAACTCGGCCCGGGTCGGGTCGGGTACGGCGGCGAGCCGGTACGGTGCGGTCTCCGCCTGTACGGCGATCATCGACATGTGGTGCGCGACGACGTCGTGCAACTCCCGCGCGATGCGGGTGCGCTCCTCCAGCACCGCGCGCCGCGCCTTCTCCAGTTCGCTGCGTTCCGCCTCCTCGGCGAGTGCCCGGCGGGCCAGCAGGTTGCGTCGTATCAGGTCGCCGACGATCAGCAGCACCACGAACAGCAGGGTGACGCCGACCTGGTTGCCCGGTCTCACGAAGATCCAGACCGGTATCAGGCTGAGCAGCCCGATCCAGGCCAGGACGGCCCGGTCGACCCGGGCCGCCACGGTGGCGAGCACGACGACGATGACTATGACCTGGGTGGGGCTCCACGGCCAAAACTCACCCACCGGGACGCCCACGACCACGGCCTCGTCCGACGGCCGGCGGTTGAAGGTGCCGAACAACTGCCCGACGAACATGATCCGCCAGGCCAGGAGTGGCCGGGTGGACAGGAGCGGCAGCGGTGCGACGGTGAGCAGCGCGATCACCCAGGCGGTGGCGACGGGCAACCCCCGCGAGTCCAGCAGGTGCTGCGCGGTGACCAGGGCCAGCCCGAGCAGGGCCAGCAGCCCGAGGGTGCGGAGGGTGGCGGCCGTGCGGGGCCGGTGTCGCAGCCGGTCCAGCGGTAGCCGGGTCGCGGGATAGTCCGGCCCGGCCAGGGCGCGGCGAAGGGCCATCAGAGCGACACGGACGGCATGGCGGTCCATTCCCCGCAGGGTAGTTCGGCGGACCGGGCCCGTCGCGCACCTGCGGGGTGATCTCGCGGGTCATACCCAGGTATGGGGTGGGCGGGTTAGTGATTACCGTGCGGTAGCGCCTAGTCTCCAACCCGCAGCGATCATCGGAGAGGACCCACCGTGTCTCGAACTGTGCTGGTTACCGGCGGCAACCGCGGGATCGGTCTGGCCATCGCCCAGGCCTTCGCCAAGCAGGGCGACCGGGTGGCGATCACCCACCGGGGCGGCGGGGCTCCCGACGGGCTGTTCGGCGTGCGGTGCGACATCACCGACGCCGAGTCGGTGGACGCCGCGTTCGCCACCATCGAGGCGGAGCTGGGGCCGGTGGAGGTGCTGGTCGCCAACGCCGGGATCACCGACGACACGTTGCTGCTGCGGATGTCCGAGGAGCAGTTCACCCGGGTGCTGGACACCAACCTGACCGGTGCGTACCGCTGCGCCAAGCGCGCCTCGGCGAAGATGCTGCGGGCCAGGTGGGGGCGGATGATCTTCGTCTCCTCGGTGGTCGGCCTCTCCGGCGGCGCCGGTCAGGTCAACTACGCGGCCAGCAAGGCCGGCCTGGTCGGGGTGGCCCGCTCGATCACCCGCGAGCTGGGCAGCCGCAACATCACCGCCAACGTGGTCGCGCCCGGCTTCATCGAGACCGACATGACCGCGGTGCTGACCGACGAGCGCAAGGCGGAGATCCTCAAGTCGATCCCGGCCGGTCGGATGGCCAGCCCGGACGAGGTCGCCGCGGTGGTCACCTGGCTGGCCGCCGATGCCGCCGGCTACGTCTCCGGCGCGGTCATCCCGGTCGACGGCGGCCTGGGCATGGGCCACTGAGCCCGCACCGACCTGGACTGCGGAACCTTCATCAACCCGGACCGCGCGCCGCCTGCGGCCCGACCCACCTGCCACGGAGGAATGAGCGTAATGTCCGGACTGCTGGCCGGTAAGCGGCTGCTCGTCACCGGCGTCATCACCGATGCCTCGATCGCCTTCTCGGTCGCGAAGCTCGCCCAGGAGAACGGCGCCCAGGTCGTGCTCACCGGCTACGGCCGGCTCTCGCTGGTCGAGCGGATCGCCAAGCGGCTGCCCGAGCCGGCCCCCGTGATCGAGCTGGACGTGACCAGCACCGAGCACCTCGCCGGGCTGGCCGACAAGGTCCGGGAGCACGTCGACGGCCTCGACGGGGTGGTCCACTCGATCGGGTTCGCCCCGCAGAGCTGCCTCGGCGGCGGGTTCCTCGACGCCTCCTGGGAGGACGTGGCGACCGCGCTGCACGTCTCGACGTACTCCTACAAGTCCCTGGCCGTCGCGGCGCTGCCGCTGATGTCGCCGGGCGGCTCGGTGGTCGGGCTGACCTTCGACGCCACCCAGGCGTGGCCGGTCTACGACTGGATGGGCGTGGCCAAGGCCGGGCTGGAGTCCGCCTCCCGCTACCTCGCCCTGCACCTGGGCAAGCAGGGCATCCGCAGCAACCTGGTCTCCGCCGGGCCGCTGCGCACCATGGCCGCCAAGTCCATCCCCGGCTTCGAGCAGTTCGAGGACGCCTGGTCCGAGCGGGCCCCGCTGGGCTGGGACCTCACCGACCAGGAGCCGGCCGCCCGGGCCTGCCTGGCCCTGCTCTCCGACTGGTTCCCGGCCACCACCGGCGAGATCGTGCACGTAGACGGCGGCTACCACGCCATCGGCGCCTAGGTGAAAGGAAGGGCCCCTTATTAACGCCTGCGGTATAGCAGGGGCCCCCTGTTAACGACCGGGACCCGGGGGCGTTGCCGGGCCGCAGCCGGCCACCGGGAAGAATGGGCCCATGGCGTACGACGCGGTGGTGCTGGTCTCCTTCGGTGGCCCGGAGGGGCCGGACGACGTGCTGCCGTACCTCGCGAACGTGACCCGGGGGCGGGGCATCCCGCCGCAGCGGCTGGCCGAGGTCGCCGAGCACTACCAGCACTTCGGCGGTGTCTCGCCGATCAACGAGCAGTGCCGGCAGCTGCTCGGTGCGATCCGCGCGGACTTCGCCGCCCACGGCCTCGACCTGCCGGTGTACTGGGGCAACCGGAACTGGAAGCCGATGCTCGCGGACACCGTGGCGCAGATGCGCGACGACGGCGTACGGCGGGCACTGGCCTTCGTCACCAGCGCCTACGGCGGGTACTCCTCCTGCCGGCAGTACCAGGAGGACATCACCGCGGCCCGGGCGGCGGTCGGTCCGGACGCGCCGACGATCGAGAAGCTGCGCCAGTTCTGGGACCATCCCGGCTTCGTCGAGCCGCACGTCGACGCGGTACGCGCGGCACTGGCCCAGCTCGACCCGGCCCGACGGGACGGCGCCCGGCTCGTCTTCACCGCACACTCCGTACCCGTCTCGGCGGCCGACAGCGCCGGCCCGCACGGCGGCCGGTACACCGCCCAGCTCGCCGAGACGGCCCGGCTGGTGCACGCGGCGGCGGCCCCGGACCTGCCATACGACCTGGTCTGGCAGAGCCGCTCCGGCCCGCCGCACGTGCCGTGGCTGGAGCCGGACGTGAACGACCACCTGGCCACGCTCGCGGAGCAGGGCGTCACCGGCGTGGTGATCAGCCCGATCGGCTTCGTCTCCGATCACCTGGAGGTGGTGTGGGACCTCGACACCGAGGCGCTGGACACGGCCAAGCAACTGGGCCTGGACTTCGTCCGCGCCGCCACCCCCGGCACCGACCCGCGCTTCGTGACCATGGTGCGGGAGTTGGTCCGGGAGCGGATCGACCCGGCCGGTACGAACCTGCGCCGCCGCCTCGGCGAGCTGCCGATGTGGGACACCTGCCCCACGGTCTGCTGCGTTCCGCCCCGCCGTGCGTCCTGACCAGCCCGCCGGCCATCCTGCCGCCCCTGCTGACCGCCTCGCCGCCTGTTCCGGCCGCCCGGCGATCCCCGACACCCCCAGGGAATGACGATCATGCATGACCGTAAGCCCGTCGAGAGTTGGCTCACCGACATGGACGGCGTGCTGGTGCACGAGGGGCAGCCGGTGCCGGGCGCCCCGGAGTTCGTCAAGCGGCTGCGCAGCTCCGGGAAGTCGTTCCTGGTGCTGACCAACAACTCGATCTACACGCCGCGTGACCTACAGGCCCGGCTCGCCCGGATGGGCCTGGACGTGCCGGAGCAAGCGATCTGGTCGTCCGCCCTGGCCACCGCCCAGTTCCTGGCCGATCAGCGGCCGGGCGGCACGGCGTACGTGATCGGGGAGGCCGGGCTGACCACCGCCCTGCACGCGGTGGGCTACGTGCTCAGCGACTTCGCCCCCGACTACGTGGTGCTGGGGGAGACCCGCACCTACAGCTTCGAGGCGATCACCAAGGCGGTCCGGCTGATCAACGACGGGGCCCGGTTCATCTGCACCAACCCCGATGCCACCGGCCCGTCGATGGAGGGCGCGCTGCCCGCCGCCGGCTCGGTCGCCGCGATGATCTCGAAGGCGACCGGCGTCGAGCCGTACTTCGTCGGCAAGCCCAATCCGATGATGATGCGCTCGGCGCTGAACACGATCAACGCACATTCGGAGAGCACCGCGATGATCGGTGACCGGATGGACACCGACATCCTCTGCGGCCTGGAGGCCGGGCTGGAGACCATCCTGGTGCTGACCGGGATCAGCAGCCGCACCGAGGCGGAACGCTACCCGTACCGCCCGTCGCGCATCGTCAACTCGGTCGCCGACCTGATCGACGAACTCTGAGCACCGGCTCCGTCAGGGACGGAGGGGGGCGTTGCAGGCGGCGACGAGGGCCTGCCGGCAGGCCGCCGTGAGCGGTCGCAGGGCGGCGTCGCGCTGTTGGGCCTCGTGGTTGTTGATCGCGCCACCGGGGGCGGCGTGCCCGGCCAGGGCGAGCACCCGATCGAGTACGGCCGCGCGGGCGAAGAGCCGGCGAGCCCGTGGGTCGAATCCGGGCGGCAGGTCGGTGGTGCCGTCGGGGCGGCGCAGCGCCTCCAGGGCGCCGGCCAGCTCGGGGCGCCACTGGGCCACGTCGAGCCGGGTGAGCGCGGCGGTGGTGTAGGCCAGCGCGGTGGCGAGTTCCGCCTCGGCCTCGGCGGCGCCGGGCAGGTTGAGCGTGGCGGCCGGGGCGTTGGCCGGCAGCGGGTAGACCCGCCAGAGCACCGTCTCGAAGGTGTCGCCGGAGCCGGAGGTGTGCACCCGTACCTCGGGGATCAGGCCCAACCCGCCGGCGATCACCGCCTCGCCGGCGAGCAGCGCGGCACCGGCGAAGTCACCCGGACCGGGCAGCCCGCGCGGGTCGCCGGGCGCCGGGAGCACCAGTCGGATCTCGTCCGGCGAGAGCTTGGCGAGGGTGGGCAACGCCTCCCGCAGCGGCACGTCCGTCCAGGTGCCGGGGGCGTCGGCGACCAGGTGCTCCTCGTCGCCGGCGACGGTGTCGGAGACCTCGTCGAAGGGCACCAGCCCGGCGCGCCACGCGCGCACCCAGGCAACGAACCGGCTCGACCGGCGCGGCGCGAGGATGGCCGCACCCGCAGCGGGGGTGGACATGCCGAAAGAGTACGTGCTGACGCCCGCCCCTGTCTCGACTGCCACGCCCCCACCTCCCCACCCCGCCGATCTTGCAGTTGTGGTGGGCGGTTCGTCAATGTTCACGGCTTTTGCGGGCCACCACAACTGCATGATCGACGCGGCGAAGCAGCGGGGGTGGGGCGGGGCGGCGGAGTGGCGGGCGGGGTGGGGGTGGGGGGGTGGGGGTGGGTGTGTTGGGGTTGGGGTGGGAGGGGGGTGGGATTAGCGTGGGGTGGATGGGGCGGCGGTATGGGGATGACGTGTTGGCGGGGGACTGGCGGCGGCGGAAGGTGATCCCGGAGGTCGACGCCGAGCCGGAGCTGGTGGTCGAGGACGCCGACTCGGGCTTCTGCGGCGCGGTGGTCGGCTTCGAGTCCGGTGCGGTGGTGCTGGCGGACCGGCACGGGCGGCGGCGCAACTTTCCGCTGCTACCGGCGGCGTTCCTGCTCGACGGGCGACCGGTCACGTTGCGCCGGCCGACGCGGGCAGCGGTGCCGGCGGCCCGCCGCCGTACCGCCTCGGGCTCGATCGCGGTCGACGGGGTCTCCGCCCGGGTGGCCCGGGCCAGCCGGATCTGGGTGGAGGGCGTGCACGACGCCGCCTTGGTCGAGCGGATCTGGGGTGACGACCTGCGGATCGAGGGCGTGGTGGTGGAGCCGCTGGACGGCGTCGACGCCCTCGATGCCCAGGTGCGGGAGTTCGGCCCTCGGCCCGACCGGCGGCTCGGCGTACTGGTCGACCATCTGGTGCCGGGCTCCAAGGAGAGCCGCATCGTGGCCCGGGTGACCTCCCCGTACGTGCTGGTGACCGGGCATCCGTACGTCGATGTGTGGCAGGCGGTGAAGCCGGCGGCGCTGGGCATCGCGGCGTGGCCGGTGGTGCCGCCGGGCCAGCCGTGGAAGGAGGGCGTCTGCGCGGCGCTCGGCGTCGCCGAGCCGGCCGACCTGTGGCGGCGCATCCTGTCCCGGGTGAACACCTTCGCCGACGTGGAGACGCCGCTGATCAACGCGATGGAGCGGTTGATCGACTTCGTCACCGAGCCGTTGTGAGTTTACGGCTGGGAGCCGGTGCCCGGCCCGCGCCTCAGGGGGCTTCGTCGGGGGTGCGGGTGAAGACGAAGGTGGCGATGTCCAGGGCGACCGGCTGTCCGGCGTCGTCGCGCCGCACGGCCAGCACCTCGCCGTTCTCCGGCCCGCTGCGACCACGCCAGCGGTCGACGCCGTCCGGGGCGTACCGGCTGATCCGGTCGCCGCGCAGGGTGCCGACCAGTTCGCCGGTGGCGTGCTCCCAGGCGACGTCGAGCGGGAAGCCCATCCACCACCAGCGGCCGGTGAGCGCGGCCACGTCGGCCGGGGGCGGGGCGTCGGCCGGGGGCCAGGCAAGGGCCGGCGCGGGCTCGGCCTCCAGTACGCGGGTCAGGATCTGGTGGCCCAACGGACCGAGGCCGCCGGTACGCAGGCCGTACGAGTTGGCGAAGCCGACGATGCCGGTGCGGCTGCGGCGGTGCACGGCCAGCGTGGAGACGTAACCGGGCATCGAGCCGCCGTGCCCGGCGTACACCCGGTCGCCTTCGCGGGTCAGTTGTATCCCGAGACCGAACCCGCCGCTCCACGAGTCGAGGTCGCCGATGACCACCGGGGCGCACATCTCGTCGAGGGTGCTCGGGGCGAGTACGGCCGGGTCGGGGTCGGCCAGGAAGGCCGCCCAGCGGACGAGGTCCGTGACGGTGGACCAGAGCTGCCCGGCCGGTGCCATGGCCCGGGTGTCGGTACGCGGCTCCTCCCGCAGCGTGTCCTGCCACGGGTGCACCACGTAGCCCCGGGCGAACGGCTCGGTGGCCGCGTACGTGGTGCGGCGCAGGCCCAGCGGCGTCAGGATCCGCTCGTGCAGCAGTTGCGCCCACGGCGTGCCGGTGACCCGTTCCAGCACCCCGCCGAGCAGCCCGTACGCCAGGTTGGAGTAGTGGAAGGCGTGGTGCGGCGGGTACGCCACCTTGGCGGCGGAGAATCCGGCCAGCAGGGTGGCCAGGTCGACGCCCTCGCTGCGTTCCCACCACGGCCCGTCCGGCTCGCGTTGCAGGCCGCCCGCGTGCCCGAGCAGCTGGCGCAGGGTGACCGCGCCGGCCGCGGCGGCCTCGGGTAGGTGTAGCCGGAGCGGGTCGTCCAGCGCCAGCCGGCCGGCGTCGCGTTCCTGCATGATCAGCACTGCGGTCATCGTCTTGGTGAGCGAGCCGATGCGGTACTGGAGATCGGCGTCGGGCCGGGGGTGCGTGCCGGCGGCGGCCAGGTGCGCCAGCGTGCCGTCCCGGATCACGCCGACGACCAGCGACGGGGCGCGGCCGGTGGCCTGCGCGTCGGCCACCATGGCGTCGACCTGCCGGGCGGTTTCGGGACGCAGGGACACGAACATCTCCCTCGATGGTGGCGGGCATCTCCCTTGATGGTGGCGGGGCCGTGCCTTCGATCATGACAGTTAGATGACACGTGCATTGCCATGTCACGATCGTGTTGTGGAAGCAGTGCTGTGGATCGTTCTGGGTGTGCTATTGGCGATCGCCGAGATCTTCACGGCGACGCTGTTCTTGATCATGTTCGCGGTCGGCGCGTTCGCCGCTGCCGGTGCCGCCGCGCTCGGTGCCCCGGTGGGGGTGCAGGCGGTGGTCTTCGCCGCCGTGTCGGCGCTGACCGTGCTCGCCGCCCGCCCGGTCATCCAGCGGCACAGGCTGTCGGCGATGGAGAGCGGCGACACCCCGTTCGGGATCGAGGCGATCGAGGGCTCCACCGCCCTGGTGCTGGAGCAGGTCGACAGCGACCGGGGCATGGTGAAGATCGACGGCGAGATGTGGAGCGCCCGCGCCTACGACGCCACCCAGGTTCTGGCACCCGGTGAACGGGTGCAGGTTATCCAGGTCAAGGGAGCGGTAGCCCTGGTCTGGCGGGACGTTGCGACGCCCGGTGAGCTACCCGAAGCGGAAAGGTGAACGGATGGAATTTTTGTTCCCCGTCCTGTTGATTGGTATTGCCCTCATCTCGGTGATCACCCTGGCCAAGGCGTTGCGGATCGTGCCGCAGCAGCGCCAGGACGTGGTCGAGCGGCTCGGCCGTTACAAGCGCACGCTGAACCCGGGGCTCAACCTCCTGGTGCCGTTCATCGACTCGGTACGTACCAAGGTCGACATGCGCGAGCAGGTGGTGAGCTTCCCGCCACAACCGGTGATCACCTCGGACAACCTGGTCGTGTCGATCGACACGGTGCTCTACTTCAAGGTCGTGGACTCGGTCCGGGCCACCTACGAGATCTCCAACTTCCTCCAGGCGATCGAGCAGCTCACCGTCACCACGCTGCGTAACGTGATCGGTTCGCTGGACCTGGAGCGCGCGCTGACCAGCCGTGAGGAGATCAACCGGCACCTCTCCGGCGTGCTGGACGAGACCACCGGCCGGTGGGGCATCAAGGTGACCCGGGTGGAGATCAAGGCGATCGAGCCGCCGCCGAGCATCCGCGACTCGATGGAGAAGCAGATGCGCGCGGAGCGGGACCGCCGGGCCGCGATCCTGAACGCCGAGGGGCACAAGCAGTCGCAGATCCTCTCCGCCGAGGGTGAGAAGCAGGCCGCGGTGCTGCGCGCCGACGGTGACCGGCAGGCCCGCATCCTCCAGGCCGAGGGGCAGGCGAAGGCGATCCGGACCGTGTTCGACGCCATCCACCAGGCCAACCCGAGCCAGAAGGTGCTCGCCTACCAGTACCTCCAGGCGCTGCCGCAGATCGCCAACGGCACGGCCAACAAGGTGTGGATCGTGCCGGCCGAGCTGACCAAGGCCCTGGAGGGCATGGGCGGCGCGCTCGGCGGGCTGAGCCGGATGGTCGGCGACGCGCCGAGCAAGGAGGCGTCCGACGACGCCAGCGCCGTCGAGCGGGAGGCCGCCGAGGCCGCCCAGGCCGCCGCCGCGGCGGCCCAGGAAATCCACGACGAGGTACGCGTCGCGGAGGCGCAGGCCACCGGCGGTACGGCGCAGCCGGGTCTGCCCGCACCCGAGCCGGTCTCCCCGGCGAGCCTGCTCAACGACCCGACCGACCAGCGCGAACGCGGCTGACCCGGTCGGGCCGGCAACGGTGACCCCGGTGGGTCGCCCGGTCCGGCGCGGCTGATCCGGCCGGATCGGGGCCGGCGAAGCTGACCCCGCCGGGGCCAACCGGCGGTAAATGTGAAAACGGCTCATAGGGCGCTCCGGTGCCTGCCACCATCGGTCGTAGAGCGGGTGGTGACCAGGCATCGGGGCGCCTTGGCGTGTCCCGGCACCGCTCGTGGATGAGCGAGGTGACGGATGGATCCACTGAGGCGCTTGTGGTCCACGCCGGACGTGCCGGGAGCGCACGACCCCGCCGGGCCGCCGGGCACCCGGCGTACCGGTGGCGGTTTTGGTGTGCTGCCCTTCGTCGACGAGCCGGCCCCGCCCGGACCGGCCACCAACGCCAGCTGGGCCTGGTCCCTGCGCCGGCTGGCGCGGGCGGCGGTCTGGCTGCTGCCGGCGTACGCGATCCTCTACGGCGCGGTGGCGATGGCCAGCGACGGCGGGGTCGGCAACGACCCGTACCCGGCCGACGGACGACCGCTGTACCTGGTCGGCTGGGTGGCCGCGGTCTGGCTCGGCCTGCTGGCCCTGCTCGGGCTGGCCGGCCTGCTCGCCGCCACCCGTAGCCGCCGCTCCGCCGTGGCCGGGCTGCTGGTCAGCATCGCCGGCACGGTGCTGATGCTGCCCTTCGCCGGGCTGGCCGAGCAGACCCCGGTCTTCGGCACCACCGCCCGGACCCTGGTGCTGGTCGGCGCGGCCTGCTACAGCGTGGGTTGGCTGTGCACCGGGTGGGCGGTGGCCCGTTCGGGCATGTTCAGCATGGGCGACGGGACGATGCTGATGATCGCCAGCCCGTTGCTCGGTCTCGGCGGGGCGCTGATCGGTTCGTTGCAGACCTTCGGGGCGATCTTCGTGTTGATCGCCGGCATCGGCATCGCGTACCGCTCCGGTCGCCTGATGCCCCGGGAGATCCTGCGGGACGCCACCAACGCCAGCGTCGCCACCGCCGGGCCGGCCGGCCCGGCGGGACCGGCGGCGCCGGGCGGCGCCGGCCCACTGGGCGCGGCCTGAGCCGGCTCCGTCCGGTTGCTGCCGGTGCCGCCCCTGCCGTGCCCGATCGGGCGGGGGCGCGCCGGCTGGCCGACTTCGCAGATGGCGTTGTGGCCCCGCGCTGACCAGCGCAAAGGCGGCTGGCAACGGGCGGTGAATTGGCTGACAAACGGCCCGTCGAGGTGGTCGGATCGCGGCTTTCGTGGCAATCCTAGTGACCATGGCCACCCCTACGCCGCTGTCGCGGCTGTTCACCGTGCTGCTGACCGGCGTGCTCGTCGGCCTCGTGCTGGCGGTCGTCGCGCTGCCGGGCAACCTGCTGCTCGGTCTGGCCACGCAGGCGGCACTCGGCAACTACGCCGCGCTGCCGGACGCGCTGCGTACCCCGGCCACCCCGCAGCGGTCCTACCTCTACGCCAACGACGGCAAGACGTTGATCACCACGTTCTACGACGTCAACCGCAGCGACGTGACGCTGGCGGAGATCGCGCCGGTGATGCGGCAGGCGATCGTGGCCGCCGAGGACCGGCGCTTCTACGAGCACGGCGGGGTCGACCTGCGCGGCATGCTGCGGGCCCTGGTCACCAACGTCACCGAGGGCGGCACCGAGCAGGGGGGCTCGACGCTGACCATGCAGTACGTGCGCAACGTGCTCAAGACCGATCCGAGCCGCACCGCCGAGGAGCGCGCCGCCGCCACCGAGCAGACCGTCGGGCGCAAGCTCCAGGAGGTCCGGTACGCCAACGCGCTGGAGCAGCGCCTCGGCAAGGACGAGATCCTCAACCGCTACCTCAACATCGCGTACTTCGGCTCCGGGGCGTACGGGATCGCCGCCGCCAGCCAGCGCTACTTCTCCACCGCCCCGGCGGAGCTGACCCTCGCCGAGTCCGCCCTGCTCGCCGGCCTGGTGCAGGCGCCGGAGGCGTACAGCCCGATCGACGGCGACGCCGACGCGGCGCTGGCCCGGCGGGCGTACGTGCTGGACGCCATGGCCGAGACCGGGGCGATCAGCGCCGAGCAGGCCGCCGAGGCCAAGGCCGAACCGCTCGGCCTGCACCCCAGCGAGCAGCCCAACGGCTGCACCGCCACCGCCAGCGAGCGCGACGGCTGGGGCTTCTTCTGCGACTACCTGCGCCGGTGGTGGCTGGCCCAGCCGGAGTTCGGCGACACCGTCGCCGAGCGCGAGCAGGCGCTGCGCGGTGGCGGCTACACCGTGGTCACCTCGCTGGACCCGCAGGTCCAGGCCACCGCGCAGAAGCAGGCGACCAGCGTGTACGGGTACGACAACCCGCGTGCCGTGCCGATCGCCGCGGTGGAGCCCGGCACCGGCCGGGTGCTGGCGATGGCGGTCAACCGGCACTACAGCCTCGACGACAACCCGGACGGGCAGGTCAACTATCCGAACACGGTCAACCCGCTGATCTCCGGTGGCGGCAGCGTCGCCGGCTACCAGGCCGGCTCGACGTTCAAACTCTTCACCATGCTCGCCGCGCTGGAGTCCGGCCGGCCCCTGTCGACCGGCTTCGACGCGCCCAGCCGGCTGCCCACCCGGTACTCGGCCGGCACGGACGACAGCAGCTGCGGCGGCAAGTGGTGCCCGGCCAACGCCAACCCGCAGTGGATGGACGGCTACCGGATGATGTGGGACGGCTTCGGCCGCTCGGTGAACACGTACTTCGTCTGGCTGGCCGAGCAGGTCGGGCCGGAGAAGGTGGTCGAGATGGCCCAGCGGCTGGGCATCACCTTCCGCGCCGAGTCCGACGCGAACTTCGCCGAGGACAACGCGGCCAACTGGGGGGCCTTCACCCTCGGCGTGGCCGCCACCACCCCGCTCGACCTGGCCAACGCGTACGCGACCGTGGCAGCGGAGGGGACGTACTGCGCGCCGCTGCCGGTGGTGTCGGTGACCGCGCCCGACGGTCAGCCGCTGCCGGTCGGCGACCCGTCCTGCCGGCAGGCGCTCGACCCCGACGTGGCCCGGGCCGCCACCGACGCGGCGCGCTGCCCGGTGGGCCAGCAGTCCGCGTTCGGGCAGTGCAACGGCGGCACCGCCACCGCCGTGAACCGGATCCTCGACGGCCGTCCGGTGGCCGGCAAGACCGGCAGCTCCGAGCGCGCCGCCACGGAGACCTTCGTCGGCTTCACCCCGCAGGTCGCGGTCGCCGGCATCGCCGCCAACCCGGACGACCCGACCGACCTGGTCGGCAGCGCCGTGCAGGCTCGGGTCATCGACGCGGTCGCCCAGATCATCGCCACCGCCGTCGACGGCCAGCCCGAGCAGGCGTTCACCGCGCCCAGCCAGACCCTGGTCGGCGACCCGCGCCGCCCGGTCGAACGCGGCCCGTTCACCGACCGCCGCCAGACCGCCGACGATCCCCTCTCCACCTTCGACCGCTGGCTGCAAGGCCGCCGCGGCTGACGCCCGCCCGCGCCCGCCGCCCGCACCCGCGCTCACCCGCACCCGCCGCCCGTGCCGCCCGCGCCGCCGCCCGCACTCGCGCTCGCCCGCTGCTCGCTCGCGGGTTCGGGCGTTAATAGGGGGCCCCTGCTATGCACGAGGCGTTAATAGGGGGCCCTTCCTTACCGGCGGCGGGGGCGGTAGGTGGTTACTACGCTGGGGAGGCCGCGGCGGATGATGCCGGCCCAGTCGGTGTCGCCGCGTAGCACGGCCGCGGCGGTCTTGCGGACCTGATCGGCGGTGAAGTGCGGCGGCATCATCAGCTCGGCCGGGTCGACCAGGGCGTTGATCACCGTGGGGCGGTCGGCGTGCAGCGCCCGGTCCCACGCCTGCGTCACCTGATCCGGGTGGTCGACCAGATCGCCGCGTAGCCCGAGCACCTCGGCCCAGCGGTGGTAGGCGATGTCGGGCAGTTGCTGGCTGTCGGAAAACATCGGGGTGCCCTCGGTGGAGCGCTGCTCCCAGCTGACGAAGGCGAGATCCCGGTTGTTGAGCACCAGCACCACGAAGCGGGGATCGGCCCAGCCGCGCCAGTACTTCGCCACGGTGATCAGCTCGTTGACGCCGTTCATCTGCATCGCCCCGTCGCCGATCAGGGCGACCAGCGGGCGGTCCGGGTGGGCGAACTTGGCCGCGAGGGCGTACGGCATGGCGCCGCCCATCGACAGCAGCGTGCCGGAGAGGCTGGCCAGCATCCCCGGGCGGACCCGCAGGTGCCGGGCGTACCAGGCGGTGGTCGTGCCGCAGTCCACGGCGATCATCACGTCGTCGGGGAGCCGGTCGCTGAGGCTGGCGAAGAGCCGCTGCGGGTTGACCGGGTCGGCCTCCTGCCCGGCCAGGTCCCGCTGCGCCTGCCGCCACGCGGCGGTGGCCCCGGCGACGGTCTGCCGCCAGCGGGTCGGCCCCGGACCGGGGCCCAGCTCCCGCAGCAGGGCACGCAGCGTCGGCGCGGCGTCGCCGGTCAGGTTCACCTCGGTCGGGTACCGCAGGCCCAGCTGAGTGCCGTCGTGGTCGATCTGCACCGCCCGCGCCTGGCCGGGTGGCGGATAGAACTCCGAGTACGGCATGTTGCTGCCGACGATCAGCAACCGGTCGCACTGGTTCATCAGCTGCCAGCTGGGCCGGGTGCCGAGCAGGCCGATCGCGCCGGTCACCCAGGGCTCCCGGTGATCCACCACGGTCATCCCGAGCAGCGCCGTCGCCACCCCCGCGCCGAGCCGGTGGGCCACCTCGCGTACCTCGTTCTCGGCGCCGAGCGCGCCCTGCCCGACCAGCATGGCCACCCGCTCGCCGCCGCGCAGCACCTCGGCGGCCTGGCGTACGTCCTGCTCCGGCGGGACCGTCGGGCCGCTGCTCGGCACGCTGCTGGTCTGGTAGAACCCGTGCGCGTGCGGCGGGTTCGGCACGGCCGCCAGATCCTGCACGTCGAGGGGGAGGACCAGCGCGGTGACGGTACGCCGGGCCAGCGCGGTCCGGCAGGCCCGGTCGACCAGGTGCCGCACCTGGGAGGGATGGTCGAGCTGGGCCAGGAACGCCGCCGCGACGTCCTTGTAGAGGGCGAGCAGGTCCACCTCCTGGTAGTAGCCGCCGCCCTCGGCGGTGAGCGCGGTGTGCCCGACCAGCGCCACCACCGGCTGGTGGTCCAGCTTGGCGTCGTAGAGGCCGTTGAGGGCGTGGATGGCGCCCGGCCCGCTGGTGACCAGCACCGCGCCGATCGGCCCGCCGCCGTACTTGACGTGCGCGGACGCGGCGAACCCGGCGGTCTCCTCGTGTCGTACCTGGATGAACTGCGCCTGCTCGCCGGTGCGTTGCAGGGCGGAGGTCATGCCGTTGATGCCGTCGCCGGGGTAGCCGAAGTACCGGCGGACGCCCCAGCAGGCCAGCCGCTGCACGATGTGGTCGGCGACGGTGGCCTCGCGGGGCAGCGGCCACGGGTCGGCCGGCACGTAGCTGCCGGCGTGGTCTGCGCTCACCTGGTCCACCCTTCGGTCGCGACTGGTGGCGCGGGATTCCCCTTCTTACCCGGACAAAACCACCGCGCCGGGGACGTGTTCGACGGGCCAGCGACAACTGGTCGGGACCGGGCCCTGGCCGCTGCCGGTCCGGCTCGGGGCCGGGTTGTCGGCCGGGATCGGGCCGGGCTGCCGGTCCGGCTTCGAGCCGGCCCGGCAGCGGGCCCTTGATACAGCGGGCCGCGCGGTCAGTGCTGCCGGGTGAAGCCGAGGAAGGACCGCCAGGCGGCCGGGTCGAAGGCGAGTACCGGGCCGGCGGGGTCCTTGCTGTCACGCACGGCGACCACCCCGGCCAGGTTGTCCGCCACCTCGACGCAGTCGCCGGCGGATGAGTTGCTCCGAGTGGACTTCCGCCAGCGGGCGTTACTGAGGTCCATGTTGGCTCTCAACTTCCTTCATCAAAGCGATCGAGAGGTCTTCGGGAAGGGCGATAGCCCGCACGCACTCCCACACGCCCAGGAGTTTAGCCACCTTCTCCTCGGTGTCGGACGCCTCGCCACCGAGCTGATTGTCCAGGTGCCCGATCCAGGTGCCGTCGGGCAGCATGGCCAACAGGAGCGGCCCGCACAGCCCGATGTGCAGGCCGGCGCGGGCGGGGATGATGTGGATGTGAACGTGTGGCAGTTCGGCCATCCGCAGTAGGTGGGCCAGTTGCTCGGCCATGATGGCGTCGGTGCGGCGTAGGACAGCCTCGTCGATCACCGCGACGACCTGCGGCGGGCGTTCGCGCTTGAGGATCTCCTGGCGTTCCAGCCGCGCCGCCACCTGTTGCTCGATTTCCTGCTCCGGCCGGGTGTCGTCGAAGCGTAGCACCGCGCGGGCGTAGTTCTCGGTCTGGAAGAGGCCGGGAATGAGCGTCGGGTTGAAGTAGCGCAGTTGCCGGGCGGCGCGCTCGGCCTTCAGCCAGGGCATGAACCAGGCGGGCTGGCCGTCCTGCTGCGCGGTGCGGAGCAGCGACTCGAAGAGACCGCCGGTCTCCAGGATCTCGTCCGCCCGGCGGGCGTACGGCAGGTCGACCGCGCGGGTGCCGGTCTCCACAGCGGACACCGTCGAGCCCGAGTAGTTCGTGCGCTTGCCGAACTCCTCCTGGTTCATGCCGGCCAACGCCCGCTGCTTGCGTAACTGGACGCGGATCAGCTCCACGCTCTGCTCACCTTCCATGCGCCCTCCAAGGAATCCCCAAGATCACCAA
This sequence comes from Micromonospora sp. CA-263727, assembly GCF_050942455.1. Lineage (NCBI taxonomy): Bacteria > Bacillati > Actinomycetota > Actinomycetes > Micromonosporales > Micromonosporaceae > Micromonospora > Micromonospora sp. CA-263727. The sequence goes on along the minus strand of NZ_CP192031.1, from coordinate 5,035,787 downwards.
GCCTTGCCGGGTGTCCGGCAAGATCCGTCGACCATCGCCGTGACCAGGCTCGATGCCTTTCGAGCGTATCGGTGTCCTCAGCAGACTGTCACGTAAGCGGATCCGCTCCACGCCGGGAAGGGCTGGGGCGGGTCCTGCTCCCGGGGCCGCCCGTGTTCCCCCGTGCAGGGGCGGCCCCTTCCCACCGCTCCGGGTACATCTCTTGCTGCTGAGGCGACAAGAAACGTACCCACAGGTTCTCCCTGGAGGTCGACGTGCGCGTTCCGTGGTTCCAATGCCCGACAACCGTGCTGCCGGCGGTGCCGGCCATGCCACCTCTGCCGCAACGTGCGCCGGGATCAACTCTGCCGCAGGCTCCGCCGGGGCTACCGGCGGTGCCGGCTCTGCCGCCTGGGTGCGGCGGTGCCGGCTCTGCCGCAGCGGGCGGCGGGGTGCGGCTGCCGGGGTGGATGCGGGAGCCGACGCGGCCGTTGCCGATGCAACGTCCGGGATGTGCGGGCTGGTTGACGCCGGGCCAGCGGTGGCGGGCGAGCGGAGGCCGTCGGTGATCAGCACGCGCCTGCCGAGGCCGGGCCGGGGCCCGGAGCCGGAGCGTCCGCGCGCCGCCGGCACCCAGCCGCCGCACACCCCGTTGCGGCCGATGTGGTGCTGCCGCGCAGACGGGCAGCCGTGGCCGTGCGCGGAGGCGCGGCTGCTGCTACGGGCGGAGTACGAGGGCAACCTGATCGGCTTGTCGATCTACCTCGCGGGTCTGATGTACGAGGCGATGCGGGATCTCTACCACCTCAACCCGCACGACGGCCCGGAGCCGCAGTCCTTCTTCGACCGCTTCGTTGCCTGGGGCCCGTCCCGCCGCCCGACCACCAGGCCGCCGGATTGAGCGATTGTCGGGAAGCCCTGGCCCCGGGGGTTCCCGACAGTCGCTGAGCCGGGCGGGTCGCTCCACCCGATGCCCCTGCGATGTCCCGCTGGCCCCCCCAGCTGTCGAGTCGCCCTCGTCAGGTGTCGTAGTCGCCGTCCCACGGCTCGGAGAAGGCCATGTAGTCGCCGGGCTCGACGGTGACCCACCAGGTGTCGTCGTCGCCCTCCGGCTCGCGCGGGATCAGCCCGAAGGTCGTGCCGAAGCGGTCGACCGCGAACGGCTCGACCTCGATGCGGGTGAAGGTGACGTCGCCGAGTTCGATCAGCCGGGCCTCGTACGTCGCTCGCCGCGCCGCGTCGTCCATCCGGGCGCGGGGACCGAAGGCGTCGATCCTGGCCTCCAGGAACCTGCCGTCGGCGTCGAAGAGGTAGAGAGCGACGAACTCCTGGCCGTCGTCCTCGTCGCGCATGGCCGGCTCGAACGGGGTGGTGAGGAAGAACTGCCGGCCATCGGCGGTGCGCCCGACATGTTCGGCGTGGTAGTCGTCGTGATCGATCGGGATGCGGCTCGGTAATCCGCCGCTCATTCGACTCGTCCTCTCCGCGGCGTGCGCCCGTCGCGACCGCTACCCGGCATCATGCCCACCGGGTACGACAGGGTCCCGGCCCGGGATCGGTCGGCGTCACCGCGTCGATTGCTCCCGCACGGCGAGTGATCGGGTGACGAGGCGTTCGGGTGACGAGGCGTTCGGGTGACGAGGCGTTCGACGCCGGTCCAGGTGGGCGTGGCTCCGGCACGACCGTCGGTTGGCCATGGCGCTATCGTCGTGAGCCATGGCCGAACGGGAACTGCCCGAAGCAGACGCGGCGGGCCCGCAGTGACAGTTTCTGGTGCGGGACCTTCTCGACCAGATCCGGCGCTGGCCGTGACCGACCAGCTCACGTCAGTCAGCAAGCTTCTCGCGTACGTGCTGCGGCACCGTCCGGAGGCGGTCGGGATCGCTCTCGACGACGCCGGCTGGGTCGACGTCGGCGTTCTGCTCACCGCGCTGGCCCGGCACGGCCGGACCGTCACCCCGGAGCTGCTCGACCGGGTCATCGCCGGCACCGACAAGCAACGCTTCGAGGTCCAGGACGGGCGGATCCGGGCCGCCCAGGGGCACTCGATCGGCGTCGACCTGCGGCTCCAACCGGCCACCCCGCCGCCCGTGCTCTACCACGGCACCGTCGCCCGCTTCCTGGCCAGCATCGACGTCGAGGGACTCCAGCCGCGCGGGCGTACCCATGTGCATCTTTCCGCCGACCGGCGGACCGCCGTGACGGTCGGTGGCCGACGTGGCGAACCGGTCGTCCTGACCGTCGACGCGGCCGGCATGCACGCGCTCGGCCTGGTGTTCCACCGGGCCGCCAACGGGGTCTGGCTGACCAGCCATGTCCCACCGCGTTGGATAACCCTGCCCGGCGGGCGCACCCTCGCCTGACGAGCCCGTGGCACCCCGAGCCGCTCCCGATCGGGGTGCCACGGGGGCTCGACCTCCTCAACCGGTGAGGATCCGCAGCGGCGCTGCCAGCAGGGCAAGGAAGGTACGCATCCACTCGGCGGCCACCGCGCCGTCGACCGGTCGGTGGTCGACGGAGAGGGTGACCCGCAGCACCGTACCCACCTCGATCTGGCCGTTCCGGACGACCGGCTCCGGCCGGGCCGCACCCACCGCAAGGATCGCCGCCTGCGGCGGGTTGATGATCGCGGCGAACTCCTCGGTGCCGTAACCGCCCAGGTTGGAGAGGCTTACCGTGCCGCCAACCAGTTCGTCCGGGGCCACCCGGCCGGCTCGGGCCCGGGTCGCGAGGTCCCGGACGCCCGCGGATACCTGGGCGAGACCCATCGACTCGACGCCGCGCAACACCGGCGCGATCAGCCCCTGGTCGGTCGCGACGGCGACCGATATGTCGACCGAGCGGTACTGCCGCACCGCCTCGTCGGTCCAGGTGACGTTCATGGCGGGCACCGCCACGTGCGCCTGGGCGACCGCCTTGACCAGGAGGTCGGTGACCGAGACCCGGTCGGCCCGGCCCTGGTTGATCTGTGTACGCAGCGCCAGCAACTCGTCCACCCGGGCGCTGCCCCGTAGGTAGAAGTGCGGCGTGTGCTGCTTGCTCGTCACCAGCCGGTTGGCGATGGTCCGCCGGATCCGCGAGTGCGGGATCTCGGTGTACCCGCTGCCAGCGGCGGCCGGCCCGCTGGTCACCGCCGCTCCGGCCACGGCGACCGAGGCGGCCACGGCCGGGGTAGCTGAGGCGGTCGGGGTGGCCACGGCCGTGGCGGCCGGGGCGGCGGCCACGGTCGGGACGGCTGGGGGTGGGGACGTCGCGAGGGCAGGGCGCGCGGCCTCGACGTCGCGCCGGGTGATGCGGCCGTTGGCGCCGGTGCCGGCGATCACGGTGAGGTCCAGCCCGGCCTCCCGTGCGAGCCGACGCGCGATCGGGCTGGCGAAGAGCCGGGCCCGGCTCTCCCCGAGCTGCACCACGGGCGCACGGCCGGCACCCGGCCCCGCATCAGCGACCGGCCCCGCATCAGCGACCGGCCCCGCATCAGCGACCGGCCCCGCATCAGCGACCGGCCCCGCATCAGCGACCGGCCCCGCATCAGCGACCGGGCCCGCACCAGTGACCGGGCCTGCGGTGGCATCCGCGGCGGTGGTGGCATCCGTGGTGGTGTTCGGGACTGTGGCGGCGATCGGGCCGGCGAGGATCTCGGTCAGGTCGACGGTCTCGCCCGGTGCGCCGAGGACCGCCAGCGCGCCGGCCGTCTCGACGGGCCGACCCTCCTCGACCAGGATCTTGACCAGGATGCCGTCGGCCTCCGCGTCGATGTCCAGGACGGCCTTGTCGGTCTCCAGGCTGACCAGGGTGTCGCCGGCGGCGAAGCGGGCATTCTCGGCCACGAACCAGGTCAGCAACGCCGCCTCGGCGCCGGCCGTCTCGGGCACCCGCAGGATGTGGGCCATGCTCAGCTCCCCAGAAGGTTCTTGACCGCGGTGACGACCTCCGCCGACTGGGCGATTGCCGCGCGTTCCAGCACCCGGCTGATGCTCGGCGACGCCTCGCCGCCGGTCACCCGGTGCACGGGCTCGTCGAGCCAGTCGAAGTAACGCCGCTGGATCTCGTCGGCGAGCCAGCCGCCGTACGAGGTGCCCCGGGCGCCCTGTTCGGCGATGAGCACCCGGTTGGTCCTGCGGATGCTCTCCCCGACGGTGTCCCAGTCCAGCGACGCCCGGTCCAGCCAGCGCAGGTCGATCACGTCGGCCGCGACGCCGTCGAGGGTGTCCAGCGCGTCGAGCACGTACCGGGTCATCGCCAGGTAGGTGATGATGGTGAGGTCGTCGCCGGTGCGCCGGAGCGCGGCCTTGCCGACCGGCAGGTGGTAGTCCAGGTCGTCCAGCGGCCCCTCGCCCGTCGACCCGTAGAGGTCCACGTGTTCGAGGACGACCACCGGATCGGCGCACCGCAGCGCGCTGTTCATCAGGCCCACATAGTCGTACGGGGTGGAGGGCGCCACGATCCGCCAACCCGGCTGGGTGGCGAAGACCCCGGCCGGATCCATCGAGTGCTGGGAGCCGTAGCCGGTGCCCATCGCGACCTTGCTCCGCAGCACGAACGGCACCGAACCGGCCCCGCCGAACATGTGCCGGGCCTTGCCGATCTGGTTGAACAGCTGGTCCGCCGCGACCCACATGAAGTCGGCGTACATCAGCTCCACCACCGGCTTGAGACGGCCGTCCAGGGCCATCCCGCCGCCCAGCCCGACGAAGGCGTTCTCGCTGATCGGAGTGCCCAGCACCCGGTCGGGGTGGGCTTCGGCCAGTCCCCGGGTGGCGCCGTTGGTGCCGCCGTTGAGCCGATGCACGTCCTCGCCGAGGATCACGATCGAGTCGTCCTCGGCCATCCGCCGGGCCATCACCCCGGCCACCGCGTTGATGAACTTGACCTGCCCGACGCCGCCGGTGAACGTGTCCCGGTCGGCCACGTACGCGCCGTCGAACTCGCTGAGGTCACCCCGTACGCCCACGTCGGCGAAGGCCGGGTCGGGCCACTCCGCCGGCCGGATCCGGCGGGTGCCGGGCTTGCCGCCGGCCACCGGCTCGGTGATCTCGGCGGCGATCTCCGCCAGCAGCGCGTCGGCCCGCGCGTACGCCTCGTCCACCTGCGCCGGGTGGAGGATTCCGCGTCGGATCAGGTGGCCGGCGGTCCGGTCGATCGGGTCCCGGGCGCGCCACTGTTGCTCCTCCTCCTTGCTCCGGTAGCGGAAGGCGCTGCCCGGCAGGGCGCCGTTCTGGTGGTAGTAGCGGTAGAGGTCGGCCTCGATGACGGTCGGTCCGCCGCCGGCCCGCATGTGCGCCACGGCCTCCAGGGTGGCGAGGTGCACCGCGAGCGGATCCATCCCGTCCACCCGCCAGCTGCGGATGCCGAAGCCGGGACCGCGACCGGAGAGCCGGGGCTCGGCGGTCGCCTCGGCCACCGCGGTCGACACCGCGTACTGGTTGTTCTCGATGAAGAAGCAGATCGGCAGCGACCAGGCGGCGGCCAGGTTGAACGTCTCCAGGGTGGAGCCGATGTTCACCGCGCCGTCACCGAAGTAGGTCACCGCGACGGCGTCGGTGCCGGCGCGCTGGTGGGCGAAGGCGGACCCGGCGGCCAGGGGGACACCGCCGCCGACGATGGCGTTGGTGCCGATGGCACCGGCCTCCTTCCACTGCAGGTGCATGGAGCCGCCCCGGCCGTGGGCGAAGCCGCGGTCCAGGCCGCAGATCTCCCGCAGGGTACGCAGCGCGAGCGCGCGTACCTCGGCGTCGAACGGGACGGTGGGGTCGATCCCGCCCGGCGCGACGTGACCGAGGGCCTTGGCCAGGAACTGGTGGTGACCGCGGTGGGAGCCGTTGACCGTGTCGGTGGACCGCAGCGCCAGTACGGACCCGACCGCGCCGCCCTCCTGCCCCACGCTGGAGTGGGCCGGGCCGTGCACGAGGCCCTCGGCGGCCAGCTGGAGCACGCAGTGCTCGAAGGCCCGGATCAGGACCTGCTGGCTGAACATCGTGGTCAACAGGCTGGGTGCGGCAGCGTCCCAGTCGGTGTCGGTGGCGGTGAGTTCGACCCAGTCGACGGCGGGTCGCAACGTGGTGCGCTCTGTCATGTGTGCCGTTCCGCTCTTGTCGGGATACCCGAGCCTGGCACAGAATGGATCCATCATCAAGCCTTGGAGCGGACACCAGCCCGTAGTTCGCGGATGGCTAGGTTGTTTTGGATCCAAAGGGGGAGTTGTGGGGTTGCCGGGAGTGCGTCGCTTCGACCATGTCGGGTTCACCGTGCCGGATCTTGACGAGGCCAGCCGGTTCCTCGTCGACGTGCTCGGGATGGAGTACCTCTACTCGCTCGGCCCGTTCCGCTCCGACGACACCGACTGGATGGCCGAGCACCTCGACGTGCACCCCCGGGCGGTCATGGTGCGCAACAGCTTCTTCCGGCTCGGCGGCCACACCGTCTTCGAGGTCTTCCACTACTCGGCCCCGGAGCAGCGCACGATCCCACCGCGCAACAGCGACATCGGCGGTCACCACGTGGCGATCTACGTCGACGACCTCGACGCGGCGGTCTCCCACCTCCGCGCGCACGGGGTGCGGGTACTCGGCGAGCCGACCGCGAGTCGGGGCGCCAACGAGGGACAACGGTGGGTCTACTTCCTCGCGCCGTGGGGCATGCAGTTCGAGCTGGTCTCGTACCCTGATGGCCGCGCGTACGACCGAGACCCCGGCCGCTGGAGGTAGCAGACGTGAGCATCCGGCCGTCCGGCCCGGATCCGACGGCCGAGCCGCAGTCGGCGGTGGCCAGCCAACGGATCGCGGCCGAGCTGCGCGAGTCCATCCTGGCCGGGCGGATCCCGCCCGGCACCCGGCTCTACCAGGAGGAGATCGCCGAGCGGCTCGGCGCGAGCCGGCTGCCGGTCCGGGAGGCGTTGCGCATCCTGGAGGCGGAGGGCCTCACCGAGTCGCAGGCCAACCGGGGCGCCCGGGTGCCGCTGCGTAGCCTGCACGAGGTCGAGGTGCTCTACCGGATGCGCGAGCGGCTCGAACCGCTCGCCCTCAACGAGAGCCTCGCCCACCTGCCCGACCCGACGATCGACCGGCTGACCGAGATCCAGGAACAGATCGAGGCAAGTGACGACGTCGCCGACTTCATCACCCTCGACCGGGAGTTCCACCTGCTCACCTACTCCGGCTGCCCGATCGACACGCTGCTGGCCACGGTGGTGACGCTGTGGAACTCGACGCAGTACTACCGCCGGGCCTTCATGATGTACCGCGGCCAGGGCGAACGCTGGATCATCAACGCCGAGCACCGGTTGCTGCTCGACGCGATCCGCCGGCGCGACCGGGTCGACACGGAACGATTCGTCGCCGGTCACATCCGCCGGACCCGGCTGGAACTGGTCCGGCATCCGGAGCTGTTCGCGCCCCCGGCGCCGTGAGCGGCGTCGCCCCGGGTGCCGGCCCCCTCTCCGGCACCCGGGGCCCTGTCGCCCGCGCCCTGTCGCCCGGTGCCACCGGAGCGCGGGTGGGTCACAGGTCGACGGCGAGGTACTGGGTCTCCAGGAACTCGTGTATCCCCGCGAAGCCGCCCTCCCGGCCCAGGCCCGACTCCTTCACCCCGCCGAACGGCGCCGCCGGATCCGACGCCACGCCCCGGTTGACCGCCACCATGCCCGACTCCAACCGTCGGGCCACCCGGATGCCGGCACCATGGTCCCGGGCGTAGACGTACGAGATCAGGCCGTACTCGGTGTCGTTGGCCATCCGGATCGCCTCGGCCTCGTCGGCCACGCTGATGATCGGCGCGACCGGACCGAAGATCTCGGTCCGGGTCAGGATCGAGCCGTGCGCGACGTTGCGGACGAGGCGGGGCGCGACGAAGGCCCCGCCCGGTGGTGCCGTGCCGACCTCGACCGCCTCGGCCCCCTCCGCCGTGGCCTGGTCCACCAACGCGAGGATCTTGTCGCGCTCCCTGACGCTGACCATCGCGCCGAGGTCGGTCGCCGGGTCGATGCCGGGACCGACGCGTACCGCCGCCAGGGCCGCCCGGAACTGTTCGGTGAACGCCGGCACCAGGGACTCGTGCACGTAGAACCGGTTGGCGGCGGTGCAGGCCGCACCGCCGTTGCGCAGCTTCGCCACCATCGCCCCGGCGACCGCCCGGGACACGTCGGCCCCTTCGAGCACCAGGAACGGCGCGTTGCCGCCGAGCTCCATCGAGGAGGGCAGCACCCGCCGGGCGGTCTGGGCCAGCAGGAGCTTGCCGACCGGGGTGGAGCCGGTGAAGGAGAGGGTGGCCACCCGGGGGTCGGCGAGCACCGCCGTCGACACCTCGGCCGCCTTCGCGGTCGTGACCACGTTGACCACGCCGGCCGGTGCGCCGGCCCGGTGCAGCAGGTCGGCGACCCAGAGCGCGGTGAGCGGGGTCTCGGCGGCCGGCTTCAGGACCGTGGTGCAACCCGCCGCGAGCGCCGGCGCGAGCTTGCGGGTGGCCATCGCCGCCGGAAAGTTCCACGGTGTGATCAGGTACGCCACGCCCATCGGGCGGTGGTCCACCACGATGGTCTTGTCCCGGCTCGGCGCGTACCGGAAGTCGCCGGCGACCCGGCACGCCTCCTCGGAGAACCAGCGGAAGAACTCGGCCGCGTAGCCGACCTCGCCCACCGCGTCGCGCCAGGCCTTGCCGTTCTCCAGGGCGATCAGCCGGGCGCCCACCTCGGCCTCGGCGGTCATCAGCTCGTACGCCCGGCGCAGGATCTCCGCCCGCTGCCGTGGTGCGGTCTCCGCCCAGGCGGGGAAGGCGTCGTGCGCCGCGGTCACCGCCGCCAGCGCCTCGTCGGGGCGGGCGTCGGCGACCGTCGACAGGACCGCCCCCGAGGCCGGATCGCGGACCTCGATCCGGTCGGCGGTGTCGAGCCACTCGCCACCGACGAGCAGCCCGGACCTCGGCTCGGGCAGGGCCGCGCCGGCACCGATCTCGGGTGTCGGGCTCACTGGAGGACCATGCCGCCGTCGATCATGATCAGCTGGCCGGTCATGTAGTCGCTGTCCGGGCTGGCCAGGAAGGCGGCCGTGCCGACCACGTCCTCCGGGTAGGAGTAGCGCTTCATCAGGATCATGTTCTCGGCCAGGGTGTCCATCGACTCGCCGAGCTTGTCGAACTTGCCGATCGCGACGAGATCGCGGTCCAGCTGCTCCCACAGCTCGGTGCGGACCACGCCGGGGCCGTACCCGTTGACGGTGATGTTGTGCTCGATGAGCGACTTGGCCCCGCCCTTGATCATGGCGAGCACCGCGTGCTTGCTGGCCGAGTAGACCACCACGTCGTCGAAGACCTCCCGGGACAGGATCGACCCGACATTGATGATCTTGTACGGGTACTCCTGCCGCCCCTGCGCCTTCATCTGCCGCGCGGCGGCCTGCATGCAGTTGAGCGTGCCCCAGGCGTTGACGTCCATGATGCGCTGCCAGTTGTCCCGGGTGATGTCCAGGAAGAACAGCGGCTTGTTGATGCCCGCGTTGTTCAGCAACACGTTGATGCTGCCGAACCGCTCGACCGTGTGGGCGACGGCGGCAGCCGCCTCGGTCTCGCTGGTCACGTCGAGCCGCACGTGCGTCGCGACACCCCCGGCGGCCCGGATCTCCTCGGCCACCTGGGCCACGCCGTCGACGTTGACATCGCCGAGACACACCTTGGCACCCTGGGCCGCGTAGTGCCGGGCGACCGCCGCGCCCATGCCCTGGGCGGCGCCGGTGACGAGAATGTGCTTGCCTGCGAGGCGGGTCGTGTCCATTGCTGTTGTTTCCCTTCGAGAGTTGACGAGGCGGGTCAGTATTCGTTGGCGACGAACAACTGTTGGGCGGGGAACCGGGTCAGCACCTCGGCGCCGCGTTCGGTCACCACGACCTCCTCCTCGATGCGGGCGGCGGAGACCCCGTCGCTGGCCGGGCAGTAGGTCTCCAACGCGAAGACCATCCCGGTTCTGATCTCGACCGGGTTGGTCAGGCTGTTCAGCCGGGAGATGATCGGCCGCTCGTGCAGGCCCAGGCCGAGTCCGTGCCCGAACTGGAGGCCGAAGGCGTCCATCTCGCTGGCGAACCCGAGCTCCGTCGCACGGGGCCAGAGCCGGGCGACCTCGTCGGTGCCCACCCCGTCGGCGACCTTGTCGATCGCGGCGTCCATCCACTCCCGGGCCCGGGCGTACGCGTCGCGCTGCGGGGTCGTCGCCCAGCCCACCGAGAAGGTGCGGTAGTAGCAGGTGCGGTAGCCGTTGAACGAGTGGATGATGTCGAAGAACGCCTGGTCGCCGGGGCGGATGATGCGGTCGGTGAAGTTGTGCGGGTGCGGGTTGCAGCGCTCACCGGAGACCGCGTTGACCGCCTCGACCTGGTCGGAGCCCATCTCGTAGAGCCGCTTGTTGGCCAGCGCGACGATCTCGTTCTCCCGGACCCCGGGCCGGAGGACGTCGACGATCTCCTGATAGACGCCGTCGACCATGGCGGCGGCCTGGCTCAGCAACATGATCTCGTCGGCGGACTTGATCGAACGCGCGTCGAGCATGCTCTGCTGGATGTCCACCACCCGCAGCCCCTGGGCCTGCATCTCGAAGAGGAACGCCGGCTCGACGATGTCGACGCCGATCGGCTCGTCGGCCACGCCCGCGTCGACCAGCAGCCCCTTGATGGTGGCGACGGCCTCCTTCATCAGCCCGACCTCCGGGCTGATCGCCCCACGCAGCCCGAGCATGCCGGCCCGGCAGCGCTCCTGCTCCAGCCAGGGCGCGTAGAGCTTGTGGTGCTTGGCGGCCGAACCGAAGTCCCAGAGGTACGGCTTGGCGTCCCGGGTCAGCAGGGCGTACCGGGACATCTTGTCGCCGAGCGCACCGCCGATCCAGGTCTGTGTGGTGTACCGGATGTTGTAGAAGTCGAAGAGCAGGAAAGCCCCGCAGCCACTGGCCTCCAGCGCGGCCAACGCGCGGCCCAGCCGGTACTCCCGGAGCCGGTCGAAGTCGACCCGGGCCTCGTAGTCGACGGACATGTGCCCGGGCGCGGGGATGGTCCGGTTGGCGAAATCCAGCGCGGGGACGAGCGGCGGTGGGTTCTGCGTCAGCGTCATGGTGCCTTCTCTCGATCTGGAACCGGCGGTCCACCGGTCCCGGGACGGTGGTCGTCCGCCCCGGGACCCGGTGGGCCGTTGTGACCTGCACTCACCACTCGGGCGCGACCTCGGCGCTGTCCGCGTTGGCGGCGGTCACCTTGACCGAGGGCATGAAGAGGTTCTCGTCGACGGACTCGCCCTTGAGCACCTTCTCGGCCACCACGACCGCGTTCTGCCCATCCCAGGAGGAGGACTGGAAGATGGTGCCGTCCAGCTCACCCGACTTGATCAACGGGTTGCCGAGCTTGGTGTTGCCGATCGAGGTGATCAGCAGCGGCTTCGGGTCGATGCCCTGGGCCTTGAGGGCGTCGATCGCACCGGCGACCATGGTGTCGTCGGCGGCGTAGATTCCCTGCACCTTCGCCGCGCCGACCGAGGTCAGCATCTCGGAGGTGACCGTCTGCGAGGTGTCCTTGTTCCAGTTGCCCGGCTGCTCGGCCAGGACGGTGACGTTCGGGCAGTTCTTCTGGACGGTGTCCAGGAAGCCCTGCCGGCGGTTGATCGCGGTGGTGTTGCCGGTCAGACCGTTGATCATCAGGATTCCGGTCGGCTTGCCGTCGGCGAGTTCGCACATGATCTCGGCGGAGGCCGCGCCCTGACCGTAGGTGTCCGGGCCGGAGTACGCCTTGATCAGGCTCTTGTCCGCCGGGATGACGTCGGAGTTGGTCACCGTCACCGGGATGTCGGCCGCCTTGGCCGACTCCAGGCAGGGCCGGACGGTGTCCGCGACGGCGGGCCACAGGATGATGAGGTCCGGACGGGCCGCCACCGCGACCTCACACTCGCTCGCCTGCTTGTCCGCGTCGTACTGCGAGTTGGTGATGGTCAGCTTGATGCCGGCCTTCGTCGCGGCCTCCTGCATGGGCGGGAGGTAGGTGGTTCCGTACGGCTGGTCGGTGCCCTGCGGGAGCAGGGCGTAGACGGTGTAGCTGTCGGAGCCGTCGTCGGAGGCGCCGGATCCGCACCCGGCGAGCAGCATTCCGGTGGCGACCAGGAGCCCGGCGGCTGCCCGGGTCCCACGAGTACGAAGCATCATGTCGTTCCCCTTTTGTGTGCCTGTCACCGCTGAGGGCGGGGGTGGTGGGTTCACGCCGGGGCCCCGCTGCGTCGGCCGGAGAGGAACGAGCGGGCGTTCCCCAGGACCGCGCGGAGGCTGGCGGGATCGGTGATGACGGCGAGCAGGAGTACGCCGCCGATGAAGATCTGCTGTACGTCGACCTGGACCCCGGAGAGGGTCAGGCCGACCTCGATGATTCCGAGCGACAGCGCCCCGACGAGCGTGCCGACGATGGAGCCGCGACCGCCGGTCAGCGCGACTCCGCCGATGATGGCGGCGGCGATGCTGGCCAGCAGGACGGTCGACCCTGCGGTGGGGTCTGCGGCGGTCCGTTCCATGGTGTTGATGACTCCGGCCAGAGCCGCGACGAAGCCGGAGAGCATGAAGCCGGTGACGAGTCGCCGGGACACCGGGATCCCCGCGTCGCGGGCCGCCTGACGGTTCCCGCCCACGGCGTAGAACTCCCGCCCGGCCCGGACCTTGGTCACGAAGATCTGTAGACCGATGAAGACCAGGACGAAGATTAGGACCCGGGGGGTGAACGGGCCGATGATCGGTGAGCCGAAGGCGATGCCGGCCTCGATGTCGGCCATCCGCACCGGCTTCTCACCGGAGAGGACGAAGGCGAGGCCGCGGAGCACGAAGAGCATGCCGAGGGTGGCGATGAACGAGTTGATACCGACCCGGACGACGAAGAACGCGTTGACGAGTCCGATCAGGAGCCCGGCGCAGAGCGCGACGACGATGCCGAGGGCGACGTTCGGGATACTCGCCATCACCACGCCGGCCACGGCGAGGGTGCTGGCCACGCTCAGGTCCAGCTCGCCCATGAGGATCACGGCGGTGAGGCCGAGCGCGACCAGACCGATGAGGGCGACCCGGCCCAGGGTGACCGGGTAGGCGGTGAACACCAGCGGCTCGAAGGTGAGGGTGGCGATGACCACCACGGTGAGCAGGGCGATGCCCCGCCACTCGGTGCGCCGGGCCAGTGCCGCGCGCAGCCGGGCCGACCGGTCGGTGGTGGCCGGACCGAGCCTCAGGGTGGGGGTGCCGTTCATCGCCGAGCCGCCTTCCGAGCCAACGTGTCCAGGGAGACGGCGAGCACGATCAGCGCGCCGATGGCCATCTGCTGCCAGCCGAACCCGATGTTCGACAGGACGAGGATGTTCGTCAGCACGCTGACGAAGATGACGCCCAGCAGGGTGCGCAGGACGCTGCCCTTGCCGCCGAAGACGCTGGTACCGCCGATGATGATCGCGGCGAGGGCGCCGAAGTCGAACCCCTGCGCCATCGTGGAGACGGCGGTGTTGGAGAACGCGGCGAGCACGAAGCCCGCCACCATGGCCGACAGTGAGGTGATCAGAAAGGCACCGACCACGACGCGGGAGGTGTCGACGCCGGCGAGCCGGGTCGCGGTCCGGTTCGAGCCGAACGACCGCACCAGGAACCCGAAGTTGGTCCGGCCGAGCAGGAAGGCGAGGAGCGCGGTCATCACCACCAGCACCAGCGCGGAGAGCGGCAGCCCGACGACCTTGACCTGGCCGAGCGCCCGGATCGGGCCGTCGGGAGGACCGAAGAAGATGCTGCCGCCGGAAAGCCATCGCAGGATGCCCAGGCCGACGAAGGTGGTGGAGAGGGTGACGATCACGGCGTTGGCCCGCAGGTAGCCGACGGCCACCCCGTTGACCACGCCGTACACCAGCGCGATCGCCAGCGCGGCGAGGACGGCCGGCCCGAGGCCGGCGGAGTTGCTCACCGCGATCAGGACCACGGCGGCGGTGGCCACCTGGGCGACGACCGACAGGTCGAGATAGTTGCCGCTGATCACCACGAAGGTCATCCCGACCGCGACGATGCCGATCGGCGCGGCCCGGTGGAAGACGTCGGTGATGTTGACGATCGACACGAAGCCGTCGATGAAGAGCGCGGCGAAGGTGACGAGCGCGGCCGTGAAGAGGAAGATGCCCCGCTCGGAGACCCACCGGAGGGTCTGCGCGCCGGTCAACTGGCTGCGGTTCATTCCTTACCCACCATTCCGCCGCCGGCCGCCAGCGACATGACGGATCTCTCGTCGGCCTCGGAGCCGGCGAGCGTCCCGGCGATCCGGCCGTCCCGGATCACGTGGACCACGTCCGAGAGCTCCAGCAGCTCGGGCAGGTCGGAGCTGACGACCAGGACCGCGGTGCCGCGGTCCGCCAGCTCCCGGATCAGCCGGTGGATCTCCGCCTTCGCGCCCACGTCCACCCCTCGGGTGGGCTCGTCGAGGACGATGAGCTTCGGCCGGCGACCCAGCCACTTCGCGATCACGATCTTCTGCTGGTTGCCGCCGCTGTAGTCGCCGGCGTCCTTCCTGATGTCCGGCGGGCGGAGGCCGACGCTGTCCGCGAGGCGCTGGGCGAACGTGTTGATCCGCGACCGGCGCAGCACCCCGCCGGTCGAGAGCCGGCGACGGTTCGGCAGCGCGATGTTCTCCGCGACGGACATCCCTAGGGCCAGGCCGTCGGTGCGGCGTTCCTCCGGGACGTACGCCACGCCGTTGCGGACCGCCGACTGGTAGGTGGAGATCGGTCTGGTGCGGCCGTCGGCGGTGATCGTCACCCGGCCCGCGCTCCGGACGTCCGCGCCGATCATGGCGCGGACCAGTTCGGTCCGGCCGGCGCCGACCAGCCCGCCGAGCCCGACGATCTCGCCGGCCCGGACGTCGAGGTCGACGTCGCGGACGCGGTGGGCCCGGACGCCCCGGGCGGTCAGGACCACCTCACCCGGCCGGCTCTCCCGGCGGATCTGAAGATCCAGCTTGTACTCCCGGCCGACCATCTGGTCGACGAGCGCGGCCGGCGTCGTCTCGCGGATCGGCGTGGTCGCGATCAGGTGTCCGTCGCGCAGCACGGTGACCCGGTCACAGATCCGGAAGATCTCCGGGATGCGGTGCGAGATGTAGACGATGGCGAGCCCGCCCGCGGCGAGACGCTGCAACATCGTCAGCAGGTAGTCGGTCTCGGCGGGCGTCAGCGTGGCGGTCGGCTCGTCCAGGATGAGCACCCGCGGCTTGCGGGCCACCGCGCGGGCGATCTCGACGAACTGGCGCAGCGCGACGGAGAGCCGTCCGACCCGTTCGTCCAGGTCGACGGAGATGCCGATCTCGTCGAGGGCCGCCGCCGCGACACCGCGCAACTGCCGCGCGTTGGTGAAGCCGAGCCGGGTCGGGAAGGCGCCGAGCATGATGTTCTCGGCGGTGGTCAGCTCCGGCACCAGGCTGAGTTCCTGGTGGACCAGGGCGATTCCCGCGTCGAGCGCGGCCCGGGTGCCGCCGGTGAGCGGTCGGCCGTCGACGCGTACCGCGCCCTGGTCCGGGGCCAGGATGCCGGCGAGGATCCGCATCAGGGTCGACTTGCCGGCGCCGTTCTCGCCGACGAGTCCGTAGATCTCGCCCGACCGGACGGCGATGCTCACGCCGTCGACCGCCGTGGCGCCGCCGAATCGTTTGGTGATCGACTCGGCCTCGATGACGACCGGACCCGGTGCCTCGGGTGTGGTCTGGTCAACGGTCATGGTCTCCCTCTTCGCGGCCCTTGTTCGCTGTGGCCAACCGGAGTGCTCTCTCTCACAGAGCGCTGTGCTGGGGAGCGTAAATACCGAGAAAGCGCGTAGGAAGTAGGAGGTGGCGAAGGTTACAGAGCTGTTACATGTGGCCGCGCAGTGAGCTGTGTCGGTTGCTAGCGTAGCCGGTCATTTCCCGATATTGCCGACTCGTCGTCCACTACTAGTGGACACAGAGGGGCAGTCGGTGGGATGAATCGGGCGCGCAGCGTCGGCCGATCAGCCAGCCCGGTATGGCCCGATGGGGCGCTCAGTCGTGCGCGTGGTTACTCTCGCCGCCGCGCGGGTCGTCCTGGATGAACCAGATCGCCCGTACCTCGTCGGCGGTGGCGTTCCAGAAGCGATGCGGGATGTGCGAGTCGAAGGCGATGGAATCACCGGTGTGCAGCACCGTCTGGTCGAAGCCCACCTGCACCGTCAGGGCACCCTGGACCACGATGCCGTACTCCCGGCTGGAATGCCGGATGAAGTCCTTCGGCGGCGGCGTGGCCTGCGGGTTCGGGGGATACACCACCTCGATGAACTCGGCGCCCACCTCGGGTCTCGGGGTCAACCGTTCCCACCGGGTGCCGCCGGTCAGCGCGATGGTGGGGCGGGTGGCGCGACGCAGCACGATGCCGCCGTCGTCCAGCGGCCCGACCGCTGCCGCCGGTGCCCGGCCCGGGGCGCTCGCCGGTGGCTGGTCCGGGCCCGCCGGTGCCTCCTCGAAGAGGCTGTCCATGGAGATGCCCAGCACACTCACCACGTTGTAGAGCGCCCGGACGCTGAACGAGGCCAGGCCCCGCTCGACCTGGGAGACATGGCTGGACGACACGTCCACGCGCCGGGCGAGCTCCCGGACGCTCAGCTTGGCCGCCTCGCGGGCGACCCGGATGCGGTCGCCGACTCGGACCCACTCGGCTGAAGCACCGCTCTCGCCCACGCCGACCTTTCCCAAGCGCTCATTGTCACAGAACACTACCGCCCAGCGAGTGTAGTTGTGAAGCGCGGGACGCTGCGTCCGGGGCGGCGAGGCCATGATCCCCGAATCGGGCAGAATCGGCGGGTGCCCGTCCACCTGATCACCGATCCCGACGACCAGCGGATCGCCGACTACCGCGCGCTGACCGACGTGGAGCTGCGGACCCGCTGGGAGCCGCCGCACGGCCTCTTCATCGCCGAGGGGGAGCTGGTGCTGCGCCGGGCGCTGCGGGCCGGCTACCCGGCCCGGTCGTACCTGGTCGACGCCAAGCGGGTCGACCAGCTCGCCGACCTGGACACCGGCGCCGCCCCGGTGTACGCGGCCACCCCCGACGTGCTGCGCGAGGCCACCGGCTTCCACGTGCACCGGGGCGTGCTCGCCTCGTTCCGGCGTCGGCCGCTGCCCTCCGCCGCCGAGGTGCTGGCCACCGCCCGCCGGGTGGTGATCCTGGAGGACGTGAACAACCACACCAACCTGGGCGCGATTTTCCGGGCGGTCGCCGCGCTCGGGGTGGACGCGGTGCTGCTCTCGCCGACCTGCGCCGACCCGCTCTACCGGCGCAGCGTACGGGTCAGCATGGGTGAGGTCTTCGCCGTGCCGTACGCGAAACTGGAGCCCTGGCCGACGGCGCTGGCGCAGGTGCGGGCCGCCGGCTTCACCGTGCTGGCGATGACCCCGGCACCGGACGCGGTCCCCATCCAGCGGCTCGACCCGGCCCAGCGGGCCCGCGCCGCGCTGCTCCTCGGCGCCGAGGGCGCCGGACTGACCCCGGCGGCCATGGCGGCCAGCGACGTCCGGGTGGTGATCCCGATGCGGCGCGGCGTCGACTCGCTCAACGTCGCCGCCGCCACCGCCGTGGCCTGCTGGGAGCTGGGGCGCGACGATCCGGGGTAGCCCGGCCCGTTGGTCGAGGTTCGCAATGACCTGCGGGTACCGTGTCGCCCGTGTTTCCCACCGTCCGTGAGGTCCTTGCCCTGGACCCGGTCCGCCACGGCGCCCCGCGCCTGGTCGCCGGGGAGACCGGGCTGGACCGTCCGGTGCGCTGGGTGCACGTCGCCGAGGTGCCGGACATCGCCACCCTGCTCGGCGGCGGCGAGCTGGTGCTCACCACCGGCATCGGGTTGCCCGGCGACGACGCCGGGCTGCGGGCCTTCATCGGCGACCTGGCCGGCGTCGGCGTCTCCGGGCTGGTGGTCGAGCTGGGCCGCCGCTACCTGACCGGGGTGCCGCGGGTGATGGCCGCCGCCGCCGAGCGGCACGGTTTGCCGCTGGTGGAGCTGCGCCGGGCGGCCCCGTTCGTCCGGATCACCGAGGCGGTGCACGCGCTGATCGTGGACGCCCAGCTCACCGAGTTGCGCGCCACCGAGGAGATCCACCAGCGGTTCACCGAGCTCTCCGTGGAGGGCGCCGACCCAGGGGAGGTGGTCCGGCAGGCCGCCGAGCTGTCCGGCTGCCCGGTGGTGCTGGAGAACCTGGCCCGCCAGGTGCTCGCGTACGACCCGGCGGGGGAGAACGCGGAGTTGCTGCTCGACGGCTGGGAGCAGCACTCCCGGCGGATCCGGCCGGCCGGCCGCACCGCGTACGACCCGGACAGCGGCTGGCTGGTGACCATGGTCGGTGCCCGGGGCGAGGACTGGGGCCGGCTGCTGCTGCGCTGGCCCGCCGCAGGTGACCTGAGCCCGGTGCGCTGGCCCGCCGGAAGTGACCCGCCGGTGCGCTGGCCCGATGCCGCCGAGCCGCCGCCGGTGGTGCGCTCGCTCGATGGCGGCGGCCCGGCGCGGGTGGCGCGCCGGCCCGACGGCGGTGACCCGGGCCCGGCCCGGCCGGCCTCGGCGGGGCCGCCGACCCGGCTGACCATCCTGGTCGAGCGGGCCGCCTCGACCCTGGCGCTGGGCCGGCTGATCCGCCGTGATGCCGAGGGGCTGGAACGGCAGATCCACCGCACCCTGCTCACCGCGCTGCTGGACCGCTCCCGGCCGGTGGACGAGGTGGCGCTGCGGGCCCGGGCGCTGGGGCTGGTGCTGGAGCGCCGTCACCTGGTCGGGGTGGTGGTCCGGCACCGGGCCGACGACCCGGAGAGCGGGCCGGCCGCCGAGCCCGGTGTCGGCGGCGATTCCGGGCCGGCCGGCGGCGACCCCGGGCCGGCCCGGCTGCGGGACCTCGCCGAGGCGGTGGGGCAGGCGCTGCACGAGGCGAACGTGACCGGGCTGACCAGCGCCGTCGACGACCACGCGGTCGGCGTGCTGCTGGCACTCCCCGGCGCGGCGGCAGAGGAACGGGCGTTGAACGCCTTCGCCGCCGCACTGCGCCGGACCCGTCCCGAGTCCCGGCAGCCTGACCCGGCATCGGGCCGGTCGGCCGGCGGTGCGCGGGGATCCGAGCCGGGCCGGTCGGCCGGCGGGCTGATCATCGCGGCCGGGTCCGGGGTGGGCAGCCTACGGGAGGCGGGACGGTCGCTGATCGAGGCCCGCCAGGTCGCCGAGGCGGCCCGCCGGGACCGGCGGGACCTGCCGATCTTCCGGCTGCCGCACGTCGGGCTCGCCGGCCTGCTGCACCTGCTGCGCGACGAGCCGCGCCTACAGACCTTCGTCGAGCGGGAGCTGGGGGCGCTGCTGGCGTACGACGCCCGGCATCCGCGTGAGCAGCTGCTCGGCACCCTGCGCGCGTACCTTGAGCAGGGCCGGAACAAGTCGGCGGCGGCTGCCGAGGCGCACCTGTCCCGGCCGGCCTTCTACGAGCGGCTGGCCCGCATCGGCCGCATCCTCGACGTCGACCTCGACTCCGTCGACGCCTGCCTCTCCCTCCACGTAGCCCTCCTCGCCCTAGACGCCATCCGCACCCCCTAACCACTGCCCACCCCCACTCCCCACCCCACGCGCGCCCCCACCCCCCGTCCGCGCCGATCATGCAGTTGTGGTGCCTCACAAAAGCCATATAGGGGCGCATCACGCCCACCACAAGTCCATGATCGTTGGGGCGGGGCGGGGCGGGGCGGGGCGGGGCGGGGCGGGGCGGGGCGGGGCGGGGCGTTAGGTGGTGAGGGAGTGTAGGGCCTTGGTGTAGGTGGGTGGGACGTAGTTGGGGCCGCCGCCGGGGGTGAAGGCGTCGGAGGTGGCGGCGGTGGACCAGGCGGGGTCGGGGACGGCGGCGACCAGGGCGCGGACGACCGGAGCGTCCCGCCAGTCGGGCTGCTCGGCGAGCAGGCTCAGCGCCACCACCGACTCCTCCACCTCGCCGACGCACTCGAACGGCTTGTGCCCGTCCACGCCGAGCAGCTCCCGGTAGCCGGGAATCTGGGTGGAGTCGGCGAGCAGGTCGCCGCCGAAGATGTGGGTGATCCGCTCGCGGGGCATGAACGGGGCCAGGGCCAGGAAGACGAACCGGCACTTGGGGCAGTCCCGGCACCACCGCTCGCTGGCGTCGCGGAGCTTGAATGCCGCGTTGCAACTGGTCACCACGTCGTCGTAGCGGTCGATGGTGGCGAAGAGCCGGGCGATGTGCAGCTCCGACAGCGGGCGCAGCAGGGAGAAGTACGGCTCGGTGAGCCCGCCGTGCTCCGCGAGGGCGGCCCGCAGCAGCCCCTCGGCCTCCACTCCCTTGGACCACTGGTGGTTGATCTCGTGGCCGTTCCAGATCAGGTTCGGGTCGGAGGCCGAGCGCTCGTTCGACATCACCACCGGGCCGAGCCCGTGCAGCACCGCGGTGGCGACCGCGATCAGCGAGTTGATCGCGGTGACCGGGATGTGCCCGTTGCGGGCACCGGCCGCGTTCAGCTCGAACAGCACCGGGTCGATGCGCCGCCGGGCGGCGAGCGGGGCGAGCCCGGAGGCCGCGTTCACCGCGTTGATCACGTGGTTCGGGTTGACCGAGAAGGGCACCGGGTCGAGGCCGGCCCGGCGCAGCGCCTCCAGGCTGACGATCGAGTCCTTGCCGCCGCCGACCGCCGAGAGCGGGCGACGGCCGGAGTTGTCGTACTCGCTGGCGGGCCTGACCCGGCCGGCCGGGACCTGCGGGGTCAGTTCCAGCACGTGCGGCAGCTGGTTGCGGTACGCGTACTCGGCGAGGCCCCGGGTGTAGACGGCCGTGACGAACTCGGCGGCGGCCGGGCCGAGCGGCGCCGGCAGCACCAGCTGCCCCGGCGCGGCGGTCTTGTAGTAGCTGACCCCGGCCACGACGTGCAGCAGCTCCAGCACCCGGCCGAGGGCGGCCACGGCGGCGTCCGAGGGCGACTCCTCGGGCACCGGCAGCGTGATCACCTCGGTGAACCGCTGCTCGCCGTCGGGACCGGTCAGGGCGTAGTCGAACAACACCTCCCCGGTGGAGAGGTCGAAGGAGTAGGACGGGAAGGTGAAGGCGTCCATCCGCCGGAGCTGCGTCTTGGGCACACGCCATACTAGGCCCTGGTTCGTCCGGCCGTGTCCGGCTCCGCCGGACCGCGCCCGTGCCCTGCCGTCGCCGCACCCGAGGAGAACCTGTGCGCCTGTCTGACCTGCGCGGACGTACCGTGGCCGTCTGGGGGGCCGGCCGGGAGGGGCGAGCCGCGGTGATCGCGATCGCCGCGCACGGCCCGGCCGACCTCGTCGCGGTCGACGACAGCGCCAACTTCCTTTCGCTGCCCTGGGACGGGCCGCTGGCCGAGGCCGCTCCGCTGGTCACCGGCGAGGAGGGCTTCGAGCGGTTGGCCGCCGCCGACGTGGTGGTCCGCTCGCCGGGCGTGCCGCAGACCCATCCGTGGCTGGTGGAGCTGCGCCGCCGGGGCGCCACGGTCACCCAGGGCACCTCGCTCTGGATGGCCGACCACGGGGACCGCACCGTCGGGGTGACCGGCAGCAAGGGCAAGAGCACCACGTCGAGCCTGATCAGCCATCTGCTGGCCGCGGTGGACCGGCCGAACGTCTTCGGCGGCAACATCGGGGTGCCAACGCTCGACCTGCCCGAGGCCGAGCTGTACGTGCTGGAGCTCTCCAGCTACCAGTGCAGCGACCTGACCGACTCGCCCCGGGTCGCGGTCGTCACCGCGCTCTTTCCCGAGCACCTGGACGCGCACGGCGGCGAGCGGGAGTACTACCGGGACAAGCTCAACCTGCTCGCGTACGGCCCGCGCACGGTGGTCGTCAACGGCGCCGACCCACGGCTGGCGTTCGAGCTGGGCGACCGGGCGGCGGTACGCGCCGGCACCGCCGACTCGGTGAACGTGGCCGCCGGGCCGGACGGCACGCCCTGGTTCCACCGGGTCGACCGGCCACTCTTCCCCCGGGCGGTGCTGCCGCTGGTCGGCCGGCACAACGAGGGCAACCTCTGCGTGGCCCTCGCGGTGCTCGACGCGCTCGGCGTGGACCTGGTCGACCGCAAGGACACGCTGGCCGTGGCGGTCGCCGGATTCCAGGGGCTGGCCCACCGGCTGACCGAGATCGCCGACCCGTCCGGCCTGACCTTCGTCGACGACACCCTCGCCACCAGCCCGTACGCGGCCATGCACGCCATCGACGCGTACGACGGGCGGCCGTTGACCGTGATCGTCGGCGGCAACGACCGGGGCGTCGACTACACCCCGCTGCGTGATCACCTGGCCGAACGGGAACTCACCGTGATCGGCATCCCGGACAGCGGCCCCCGCATCGTCGGGGTGCTGGACGGGCTGCCGAAGGTGCGCACCGAACTGGTCGACGACCTGACCGACGCCGTGCAGCTGGCCCGACGGGTCACCCCGGCCGGTGGCGTGGTGCTGCTCTCGCCGGCAGCCCCGAGCTACGGCCGCTTCCGCAACTTCGAGCACCGCTCCGAGGTCTTCGCCGAGGCCGTCCGCAGCACCGCCCCCGCCTGACGGAAAGCCCGGCCCTCGGCGAGGGCGGCGTGCAGGGCGCGCATCGAGCGGAGGGCCGAGCGGATCTCCTGGAGGTAGCGGCCGGGGGTGAGGGTCGGCTCCGGCAGCCGGGTCAGGTCGGGCAGCGCGGGGTCGACGCCGACCGTCTCGATCTCGCAGCCGTACGGCACGGCGAGGGTGCGCAGCGCGTCGCAGTGCTGGAACGGCACGTAGATCGGCGCGGTGACCAGCAACACCGGCTCGCCGGCCGTGAGCCGGGCGTGCCCGGCCCAGAACCGCTGGGTGTCGGCGGTGTGCGCGCGACGCCGCTCGGGTTCGCTCGACGGGGCGGCCAGCACGTGCAGCGGAGGCCGCCCGGCCGGGCGGTAGGTCCGGGACGACCAGGAGTGGTGCGGGTGGCCGGCGTCCAGGCCGTCCTCGTCGTCCGGCGCACCGAGCCCGAACGTGCGCCGGACCGCCGCGTCGAGCACGTCGACCTCGGTGTCGCAGCCGGTCACACCGGCGTCGGCGAGCGTGTGCCGTTCCCGATCCGAGAGCGGCCGGTAGCTGCCCAGCAGCACCACCTCGCCGGTGACCTTGATGCCGCGGAGCAGGTGCGCGGCGTACGCCGTGCGGCGCAGGCAGGCGTGGGCCAGCCCGCCCAGCACCACCAGGTGCGCGTACCCGGCGCGGGCCGGTGGTTGCGGCCGGACCAGGCCGAGCGCGCCCGCGGCGGCGTGCACCTGCGCCACGGTGCGCGGGTCGAGGTCGGGTTCCCGGGCCTCGGGTCGTTCCCGGCCGGCCCGGAAGTCCCAGTGCCGGGCGGAGAACTCGTCCAACCCGGCCAGCACCGCACCGAGGTCGCCGGCCGGCCAACGGCCGCCGAAGCAGGCCACCAACTCCCGCAGCCACCCGCTGCCGACCCAGCGGGCGATGCCGTCGCGGATCGCGTCGACGCCGCCGGGCGCGGTGTTCGGCAACGGTACGACGGGGACCGGCGGTGCGGTGGTCGGCGGCGGTCCGGCCGGGCCGGTGACGTCCGGTGGTGCGGCGGGCGGTGGCGCGCTCGGACCGGGGGACCCGGGCGGTGGGACGGGACGCTCGGGCACGGCTCGGATCGTACCGGCCGCCGGCCCGGCGCGGGCCGGACCGCGCCGGCAGGTCGTCGTGGTCGCTCCGTGGCCGGTGGGTCGTACCCTGACGGCAGCGGAGACAGGAGGTGGTCGATGGTCCAGCCGCTGCGTCGAGTACGGAAGGACCGGCTCGGCCCCCCGGTCGGCTTCGTCCGGTTGATGGCACACACCGACCCGATCGCGTTGATCGGCATCGCGCTGTCGATCTCGCTCTCCGTCACGCTCGACCTGACCGGCGCGGCTAGCGGGGTGGAGTCGCTGCTGGCCGGTCTGATGGGCATCACGATCTCGCTGCTGGTGGATTCGCTGGCCCGTGCCGAGCGCCGGTTCCACCTGCGGACGCTGCTGGCCGGTCCGCCCTGGCTGGTGCAGGCCGTCCCGGAGCTGGCCGCCGCCGCCCAGGAGGCGGTCGATCGCCACCCGGGTACCCGGGTGGCCGAGGAGGCCCAGCGCCGGTTCGAGCGCCTCCAGGCCGACCTCGCCCACCTGCGGCAGGGACGCGTCGTCCGGCCCGGCACCGACTACCAGGACATGCTCGCCGCGACCCGGGACTGCGTACGCGAGTTGCAGGGGCTGACCAACGTGCTGCCCCGGCTCGACTGGTGGCGCAGCGACATCGGCCGCCAGTACTGGGCGGAGAACCTGGCGGCGCTGGCCCGTGGGGTGCGGATCACCCGGATCTTCACCTACACCGAGCGCACCGACGAGCTGGCGGAACTGGTGGCGACGCAGCGCCGGGCGGGGGTGCGGGTGGGTCTGCTGCCCACCGTCGCGGTCCCCGCCGACCTGCACGTCAACCTGATCCGCTGGGACGGCACGGCCTGCTGGACGGCCGGGATGAGCGCGCACGGGGTGATCAACGAGAACCGGTTCTCGGTCAACGCCGCCGACGTGGCCCGGGCCGGCGACACCTTCCAGGCGTGCGCCGCGCTGGCGACCTTCGACACCTGACCGGCGTCGCCCGTGACCGCGCACGGCGTGCTGCTGGTGACCGCGGTCGTCTGGGCGGTGACCCTGATCCGTCCGGTGCGCTGGCGGGCCTTTGTCGCCGGCCTCCCGCTGCCGATGACGGCGGCGCTGCTGGTCACCGGCTACCGGGTGGACGGCGCACAGGTCGTCGGGGTGATCGGGCTCAACCTGTTCTTCGGCGTCGTGGCGTTGACGCACCACCGGCTGTGCTGGCCGATCCTGCTGGCCGACCTGGCCGGCATCGGCGGCTACCTGGCGCTCGCGGTGGCGCTGCGCCCGGTCGCCCTGCCGTTCGTACCCATCCTGGCCGGCACCGTGGCGCTCTGGCTGCTCGCCGTGCTGGTGCTGCGCCGCCGCTTCACCGGGCGCGACCCGACGCCGGCCGCCGACGGTCCGCAGCGCGCGCCGGGCTGGTTGCCGGCGGCGGGCCGGCTCCTGCTGATCCTCACCGGAGCGGTGCTGACCGGGCTGCTCGGCCAACTCCTGCGCGGGCTGGTGGTGACCTTCCCGTACGCCGGGGTGCTGGTGGCGGTCGAGGTGCGACGGGAACTGCCGGTGTTCTGCCGGCACTTCGCCCGCAACAGTCTCGCCCTGGTCGGCTTCCTCGCCGGGGTCCACCTGGGCCAGGACGTCTCCGTCGGGATCGGCCTCGCGACCGGCTGGGCGGGCTTCGCCCTGGTCTCGGCGGCACTGCACCTGCCCGTCGGCTGGCGCGGCGAGCATTGACGTTCTGTCAACGCAGGCGCACCCTCGCCCGACACGTTGACACTTGTTTGGGCAGCGACGGTGGTGAAAGCGTGCGGGGTACCGCGAACCGAAGGGTGCGACGATGACCTCCGACGACCTGCTGGCCCGGCACCGGGCCGTGCTCCCGTCCTGGATGCCGCTCTACTACGCCGAGCCGATCGAACTCGTCTCCGGCGCGGGCCGCCGGGTCACCGACGCGCAGGGCCGCACCTACCTGGACTTCTTCGGCGGGGTGCTGACCAACATGATCGGCTACGACATCGCCGAGATCCGCGAGGCGGTGCAACGGCAGCTGGCCACCGGGATCGTGCACACCTCGACGCTCTACCTGATCCGCCAGCAGGTCGAGCTGGCCGAGAAGGTGGCCCGGCTCTCCGGCATCCCGGACGCCCGGGTCTTCTTCACCAACTCCGGCACCGAGGCGAACGAGGCGGCGCTGCTGGTGGCCACCAACTACCGCCGCTCGCACCAGATCCTCGCGGTCCGCAACAGCTACCACGGCCGGTCGTACGCGGCGATGGGCATCACCGGCAACCGCAGCTGGTCGGCGAGCGCGCTCAGCCCGCTCCAGGTGGCCTGGCTGCACTCCGGCGAGCGGCTCCGCGGCCTGCTCGCCCGGCTCGGCGCCGACGAGCAGGTCGACGCGGCGGTGGAGGACCTGCGCGAGGTGCTGGCCACCCAGACCGCCGGCGAGGTGGCCTGCCTGATCGCCGAGCCGATCCAGGGCGTCGGCGGTTTCGTGCACCCACCGGACGGCCTCTTCGCCGCCTGGAAGAAGGTGCTCGACGAGTCCGGCATCCTGTTCATCTCCGACGAGGTGCAGACCGGCTGGGGGCGGACCGGCGAGCACTTCTGGGGCTACCAGGCGCACGGCGTCACCCCGGACCTGCTCACCTTCGCCAAGGGCATCGGCAACGGGTTCGCCCTGGCCGGCGTCGTCGGCCGGGCCGACGTGCTGGAGTCGGTGCCGGCGATCAGCTTCTCCACCTTCGGCGGCAACCCGATCTCCACCGCCGCCGGCAACGCCGTCCTGGACTACCTGCTCGACCACGACCTGCAGGCGAACGCGGCCCGCACCGGCGCGATCCTCGCCGACGGCCTGCGCGCCGCCGTGGCCGGGCTCGACTGCGTCGCCGAGGTACGCGGCAAGGGCCTGATGCTCGGCGTCGAGTTCGTCCGGCCGGGCACCGCCGAACCCGACCCGGCGCTGACCACCCGCGTCTTCGAGGCGTGCCGGGCCGGCGGCCTGCTCGCCGGCAAGGGCGGCCTGTACGGCAACGTGCTGCGGATGGGCCCGCCGCTGACCCTGACCGAGGAGGAGGCCCGGGAGGGCCTGGCCATCCTGGTCGACGCGATCCGCTCCTGCGCAACCGAGGTGATCTGACGTGATCGGGCATTTTGTGGACGGCAAGCGGGTCAGCGGCACCTCCGGGCGGCACGGGGACGTCTTCGATCCGGCCACCGGCCGGCGTACCGGTGAGGTGGAGCTGGCCTCGGCCGCGGATGTCGCGGCTGCGGTGGAGGCCGCCGAGCGCGCGGCGCGTGGCTGGCGGGACGCGTCGCTGGCGAGGCGGACGGCGGTGCTGTTCGCCTTCCGCGAGCTGGTGCACGCCCGCCGCGACCAGCTCGCCGAGGTGATCACCGCCGAGCACGGCAAGGTGCTCGCCGACGCTGCCGGCGAGGTGCAGCGCGGGCTGGAGGTCATCGAGTACGCCTGCGGCATCCCCTCGGCGCTGCGCGGCGGCTTCAGCGAGAACGTCTCCACCGAGGTCGACTCGTACAGCCTGCGGCAGCCGCTCGGGGTGGTCGCGGTGATCAGCCCGTTCAACTTCCCGGTGATGGTGCCGCTCTGGTTCGTCCCGGTGGCGGTGGCCGCCGGCAACGCCGTGGTGCTCAAGCCGAGCGAGAAGGACCCGAGCGCAGCGCTGCTGCTGGCCGAGTGGTTCGCCGAGGCGGGCCTGCCCGACGGGGTGCTGAACGTGGTGAACGGCGACAAGGAGGCGGTCGACGCGTTGCTGGAGCACCCGGCGGTGAAGGCGGTCTCGTTCGTCGGCTCCACGCCGGTCGCCCGGTACGTCTACCAGCGCGGCACGATGGCCGGCAAGCGGGTGCAGGCGCTCGGCGGGGCGAAGAACCACATGGTGGTGCTCCCCGACGCCGACCTGGATCTGGCCGCCGACGCGGCGGTCAACGCCGGGTTCGGCTCGGCGGGGGAGCGGTGCATGGCGATCTCGGCGCTGGTCGCTGTCGAGCCGGTCGCCGACGAGCTGGTGGCCCGGATCGCGCAGCGGGTGGCCGGGCTGCGCACCGGCGACGGGCGGCGCGGCTGCGACATGGGTCCGCTGGTCACCGCCGCACACGCGGCCCGGGTGCGCGGGTACGTCGAGGCGGGGGTGGCCGCCGGCGCGCTGCCGGTGGTGGACGGCCGCGGCGTGCGGCCGGATGGCGACCCGGAGGGGTTCTGGCTCGGCCCGACCCTCTTCGACCACGTCACCCCGGAGATGTCGATCTACACCGACGAGATCTTCGGACCGGTGCTCTCGGTGCTCCGGGTCGGCTCGTACGACGAGGCGGTGGCGCTGGTCAACGCCAGCCCGTACGGCAACGGCACGGCGATCTTCACCAACGACGGTGGGGCCGCCCGGCGCTTCCAGCACGAGGCGGAGGTCGGCATGGTCGGCGTCAACGTGCCGATCCCGGTGCCGATGGCCTACTACTCGTTCGGCGGCTGGAAGTCGTCGCTCTTCGGCGACCTGCACGCGCACGGCGCCGACGGTGTCGCGTTCTTCACCCGGGGCAAGGTGGTCACCAGCCGGTGGCTGGATCCGCGCCACGGCGGGGTCAACCTCGGCTTCCCCACCCAGACCTGAGCACGCGCAGGGTGCCCGCCCCGGCCAGGTACGCCAGCAGCGCCGCGACGGGCAGCCCGAGCGGCTCGGGCGCCGTTTTCGCGGTCGCGCTGTTGGCCGCCATGGCGAACACGACGGCGGCGAAGCCGGCGACGGTCAGCACGCCACGGACACCCGCCCACCGGCCGGCCGGCCGCCCGTCTCCCCGCGGGCGGCCGGTCCCGCCGTGCCCTCCTGCGGGACCCCGGCCGGCGTGCTCCGGCCGGCGGTTCGCGATGGACCGGCCGGTGCGGGCCTCGATCGGGCCGAAGACAGCGACCAGCCCGGCCAGCACCACGGCCAGCATCAGCACCCAGGGCAGCCGCCAGGCCAGCCAGGCCGCCGAGCCGGCTGCCGGGGTGGGTAGCACGCCAAGCCCGTTGAGCGCGCCCACCAGCAGCACCACCGCGCTCAGCTGCCAGAGGAAGACGGTCAGCACCACCGAGTTGACGGCGATCACCGCCTGCCAGGGGCGGCTGCGGCGCAGCCAGCGCTCGGCCCGCTCGCGCAGCAGCAGGATCACCCCGAGCTGGGCGGTGGCCACGGCGAGCAGCGCCACGCTCGGCGGGGCGGCGTTGGCCAGCCGCTCGCCGGGCAGACTGATCATGTTGACCGGGTAGGGGCCGGGCCCGGTGAGCAGCACGGCCACGGTGAGCCCAGCGGCGACCATCGTGAGGGCCGCCGGGCGGGACATGGGCAGGCAGCGGGTGCGGATCCCGGCACGGCCACCGGCCGGAGTGCGGTCGGGAGGGCGGTGGCCCTGCCGGGCGTCGTGCCGGCGGCGGTCGTGTCGGCAGTCGCCCTGGCGGGCGTCGTACCAGGCGAAGCCGAGCTGGTGGATGGCGAGCCAACCGAGCAGGTAGTTGGGCAGGGCCACCCAGTCCGGGCCGAGCCCGCGGCCCAGGTCGCCGACGGCCACCAGGAGCGCCAGGGCCACCGGCGCCGCCAGCCCGAAGCGGCGGTGCAGCGCGTACATCGGCGGGGTCAGCGGCACCACCGCGAAGTAGGCGGCGAGGAACCAGAGCGGGATGGTGGCGAACCAGACGACGGTCCGGACCATGCTCGGATCGACGCCGGCCAGCCGGCCGACGAACGCCCCGCCGGCGAGCACCAGCACCAGCGCGGTGGTCGGGCGCAGCAACCGGGCACTGCGGCCGAGCAGCCAGCCGGTCGCGTCGCCGCCCCGGCGGCGATGCGCGGCGAGCGAGGCGGCATTGGCGTACCCACCGACCAGAAAGAACAGCGGCATGACCTGTACGGCCCAGGTCAGCGGATAGGCCCAGGGAATTTCGGGCAGCGCCGAGTGGCCGTCGGGCTGGCCGCGATCGTTGTGGTAGATGGTGGCGATCGTCCAGTGGCCGAGGACGACCATGATGATGGCCAGCCCCCGGAGCAGGTCAAGGTAGCGTTCGCGGTCGGCCGGAGTCCGTGCGGCGAGTCGGGCCAGACGGCGCATGGCCCGAGCGTATGTCAACGGCGGTGGCGGCCGGGCTGATAACGGCGCTCACCTCTGGCATCGACGGGCGAAGGAACCACCCAGTCGTGAATCGACCAGGACCTCGGATTGGTCCACGGCCGCCCGTCGACGCGAAAACATTTACCAGAGACAATGCGGAGATGTGCTCATAATCCGTCCCCTTCGACAGAAGAAAAAGATCACTTTCGATCACTAATTGGGGGGATCAGGAGGGGGTGCAGGGTGGCCGGGTCGGTCACCTCGGGCAGGTCCCGGGCGGCGAGCCAGGCCGCGGCGGCGGCACCGTCGCCGGCCGCCCGCAGCGGCGCGCCCGGCCAGCGCCGCCTCGCCTCCGCGCGAACCACGGTGGCCAGGGGCGTGTCGCCGGTGAGCAGCCCGCCGCCGAGGACCAGCGGGGTGGCCGCCCCGGGCGGGCGGATCCGGCCGACCGTGGCGATCAGGTGCGTGCCGGCCGCGTCGAGCAGCGCGACGCCGGCCGGGTCGCCCGCGACCGCGGCGTCGACCACGAGCGGGGCGAGCCGGGCCAACTCCACCGGCGGGTGGCGGGTGACGGCCTGGACGACGGCGCTGACGGTGTCCCGGGGGCGCTCCGCCACCTCGTCGGTGCCGGCCAGCGCGGTGAGGATCCGCCGGCCGAGCCCGCCCGGGTCGTGGCCGGCGTCCAGAGTGGCGAGCAGCCGGCGGACCGCCTGGTGGCCGAGCCAGAAACCGGAGCCGAGATCGCCGAGCAGCCAGCCGTGGCCGTCGCCGATCCGGTCCAGCCGCAGGTCGCGTACTGACGCGGCGATCGCCCCGGTGCCGGCGACCAGGACCGTGCCGGTCGGGCTGGCGGTGCCCGAGGCGTACGCGACCAGGGCGTCGCCGTGCACCGCGTACCGGCAGCGCAGGCCGGCGGCCCGCCAGGCGTCGTCGAAGGCGGCCCGGCCCGCCGGGTCGGCGAGCAGCCGGCCCGCCCCGGCCAGCCCGATCGCACCGGCCCGCACCCGGTGCGGGTCGACGTCGGCGAGCGCCTGCCGCAGGGCGGTCAGGAGTTCCCCGGCCGCCCGTGTGGCCCCGTGACTGGTGGGGTTGCCGCCGCCGGCTCGGCCGGTGCCGAGCCGTACGCCGTCGAGCGTCACCGCGAGCGCGCGGGTGGACGTACCGCCGACATCGAGGCCGATCACGACGGTGCCGGACATGGCCGCCCACCTCCTTGATTGATCTTGCGTTCATGCTGGTCGCGACGGGGGTCGGGGGCAAGGAGCGACCCCGGCCGGGCGGTGTGCGCCAGGTAACAGTTTGAAAACTTCGCCCACAGTCTTGACACGGAGGTGGCTTCAGTAAGAACTTTTACCACTAACAGTTAACAGTCTTTTCGGAAAGGCGTCCCATGGTTGATCACGAGGCGGACACCCCCGCGGGCACCGCGGTGGCCGACGCCGATGGGGTTGACCGGCGGGGCGCCCTCGGCGTCGCCTCCGACGGGATACTGGCCCGGGTACGTACCGGCGCCGACGAACTGACCGGCGCCCTGCGCCGGGTCGCCGAGCACGTGCTCAGCGACCCGGAGGCGGCGGCCCGGGCCACCATCGTCGAGCTGGCCGAACGCAGCGGCACCTCACCGGCCACGGTAACCCGGTTCTGCCGGGCGATGGGCTTCGACGGCTACGCCGACCTGCGGCTCGGCATCGCCGCCGAGACCGGCCGGGCCCGGTCGGCCGGCTGGACCGTCGACATCGGACGCGAGATCCAGCCCGGCGACCCGCTGGAACGGGTGCTGGAGCAGATCATGGCGGCCGACACCCGGGCCATGCACGACACCGCCGCGCTGCTCGACCTCGGCGAGGTCGAACGGGCCGCGGTCGCCATCGCCGGATCCAGCCGGGTGAACATCTTCGGCGCCAGCGGCAGCGCGCTGGTCGGCGAGGAGATGCAGTTCAGCCTGCACCGCATCGGGGTGGCCGCGTGGGCGTGGAACGACGTGCACTCCGGTCTCGCCGCCGCCGCGCTGCTGCGTCCGGGCGACGTCGCGCTGGGCATCTCGCACAGCGGCCAGACCCGGGAGGCCATCGAGATGCTCGCCGAGGGGGGCAGCCGGGGCGCGACCACCATCGCGCTGACCGGCTTCCGCCGCTCGCCATTGGCCGAACTGGCCGACATCGTCCTGCTCACCGCCAGCCACGCGACCACCTTCCGGCCGGACGCGCTGTCGGCCCGGCACCCGCAACTGGTCGTGCTCGACCTGCTCTACATCGCGGTCGCCCAGCGCACCCACGACCGTGCCCACGCGGCCTTCCGGCGTACCGCCCAGGCCGTCGACGGGCACAAGGCCGCGAGGGGGGCCACCGCATGATCAGCGCCCAGGGGTACGCGAACGCCGTCCGTCCGGTCCTCGACCGGCTCGTCGACGGGGAGGCCGAGCCGCTCGGCCGGGCCGCCGACCTGATCGCCGCCAGCCTGCGCGACGGCGGAGTGCTCCAGGCGTTCGGCGCCGGGCACTCCGAGGCGTTCGCCGCCGAGCTGGTCGCCCGGGCCGGCGGGCTGGTCCCCACCAACCGGCTCGCCATCCACGACCTGGTGCTGCACGGCAACACCCCGCGCGACGTGCTCGCCGACCCGAAGCTGGAGCGGGACCCGGCCATCGCGCACCAGCTCTACGCGCTTGCCGCACCGCAGCCGAGGGACGTGTTCGTGGTGGCGTCCCAGTCCGGCATCAACGGCTCGGTGGTCGAACTGGCCCTGCTGGCCACCGGACGCGGTCACCCGTTGATCGCGGTCACCTCGGTGGAGCACACCGCACGGGTCGCCCCGCGGCACCCGTCCGGCCTGCGGCTCGCCGATCTCGCCGACGTCGTGCTGGACAACGGCGCGCCGTACGGCGACGCACTGCTGCCGCTCGAGGGCGGCGGCGCGGTCTGTGCGGTCTCCTCGGTCACCTCGGCGCTGCTGGCGCAGCTGCTGACCGCGGAGGTCGTACGACGGTTCCACCAGGCCGGAGAGGCACCCCCTATCTACCTCTCCGCCAACGTCCCCGGTGGGGACGAGCACAACCTCGCCCTCGAGTCGCGGTACGCCGGACGTCTCCGGCGCACCGCCTGACCCGACACCACAAGGAGAGTCACACGATGTCGCTTAACCCCGATCTCAATCGTCGGACCCTGCTGCGCCGCGCGGCGGCCGCGGGCCTCCTGGTGACCCCGGCCGTGGGCCTGCTCAGCGCCTGTGCCGGCAGCACGCCGAGTCAGAACAACGACAACGCCGGGGAGAAGAGCAACGACAACCCCTTCGGCGTGCAGAAGGACAGCGCCGTGAAGGTGGTCATCTTCAACGGTGGTCTGGGTGACGCCTGGGCAAAGGAAGACCAGGCGATCTTCACCGCCAAGCACCCGGACATCACGGTCAACATGAGCTCCACCCAGAAGATCAAGACCGAAGAACAGCCCAAGATGGCGACGACGCCCAGCGACCTCATCATGAACTCGGGCGCCGACCTGATGGACCTCAGCACGCTGATCAACGAGGGCGCCATCGATCCGCTGGACGACCTGCTGGCCGCGCCCGCCTGGGACAGCGAGGGCACCGTCGCCGACTCCCTGCTGCCCGGCACCGTCTCCGACGGCACCTTCCAGGGCAAGTTCTACGTGGTCTACGTCGCCTTCACGGTCTGGGGCAACTGGTACAACGGCGCCCTGTTCGACCGGGAGGGCTGGACGCCGCCGAAGACCTTCGACGACTTCTTCGCCCTCGCCCCGAAGATCAAGGCCAAGGGCATCGCCCCGTACGTCTACGACGCCGTGCACGGCTACTACCCGCGCTGGGCGCTGATGTCCACCATCTGGAAGTCGGCCGGCAAGCAGGCGGTCGTCGACATCGACAACCTGAAGGAGAACGCCTGGCGCGCCGAGGGCGTGCTGCCCGCGCTGGAGGCGTGGGAGAAGGTCGTCAAGGACAAGCTGGTGCTGCCCGGCAAGCTCGACCACACCCAGTCGCAGCAGGCGTGGCTCGACGGCAAGGCGGCGTTCATCCAGGTCGGCACCTGGCTCAAGAACGAGATGGCGGCGACCATCCCGCCCGGCTTCGAGATGAAGCTCTCCGACTACTGGGGCCTCGGCGCCAGCGACAAGGCGCCGAACGACGTCTTCGCCGGTGCGGGCGAGGGCTTCGTGGTGCCGAGCAAGGCCCCGAACAAGGCGGCGGCGAAGGAGTTCCTGCGGGCGGTGCTCTCCAAGGCCGGTTCGGCGAAGTTCGCCGAGCTGACCAAGTCCCTGGCGTCGACCAAGGGCTCCGGCGACAACGTGCAGGACGCGGCGCTGGCGACGGCCAACGAGGTGATGAAGAACGCCGGCCAGGACCTGATCTCGGTCAAGCTCTGGGACTTCTACGCCGACCTGGACAAGGAGAGCCAGAACCTCTCCCAGGAGCTGATGGCCGGCCGGCTCACCGCCGCGCAGTTCGTCGACAAGATGCAGGCCGCCGCCGACAAGGTCGCCAAGGACTCGTCGATCACCAAGCAGACCCGCAACGCGTGACCGCCGCCCTGATCTGACCGAACGAGGAAGTGAGAGAAATGCGGCACGGTGTTGCGCGTTTCGTCACGGGTTTCCTGGCACTGCCGCTCGGGCTCTACCTCTTCTACGTGGTGTGGCCCTTCCTACAGGCGGCCGGGTACTCGCTGACCGACTGGGGAGGTTACTCCGACCGGCAGCAGTTCGTCGGGCTGGACAACTACATCCGGCTCTTCTCCGACGAGCTGATCAGGAAGGCGTTCTGGCACAACGTCTTCTTCCTGGTCACCGTGCCGCTGTTCACCATCGCGTTGGCCCTGTTCCTCGCGTTCCTGCTCAACGTGGGCGGACGCGAGGACAGGGCCGGCATCCGGGGCGTCTTCGGCTCCGGCCTGTACAAGGTGATCTTCTTCTTCCCGCAGGTGCTCTCCCTGGTCGTCATCGCGGTGATGTGGCAGCAGATCTACCGTGCCGACAGCCAGGGTCTGATCAACGGCGTGCTGATGAAGATCGGGCTGGTCAGCCCGGACGACCCGATCACCTTCATGTACGACCCGGAGCCCTTCCTCGGCGTGCCGGCGGTGCTCTGGTGGCTGCTGCTGATCGCGGTCTGGAGCGGCGCGGGTTTCTACATGGTGCTCTTCTCCGCGGCCATGCAGTCCATCCCGAAGGACATCTTCGAGGCGGCCATCCTCGACGGCGCCAGCCGCTTCCACACCTTCTTCCGGATCACCCTGCCGCTGCTGCGGGACACCGTCTCGGTGGCCTGGGTCTACCTCGGTTTCATCGCGCTGGACATGTTCGCGCTGGTCTACATCATGACCCCGAGCCAGGGCGGCCCGAACCACGCCAGCGAGATCTTCGCCTCGGTGATCCACTTCAACGCATTCCAGAAAGGCCAGTTCGGCTACGCCTGCGCGATCGCGGTGGCCCTGGCGATCTTCACGATCCTGCTGGCCGCTCTCCAGCTGAGGATCACCCGTCGTGAGCGGATCGAGTACTGAGGAGAGCTGGACGATGAGCACGGTGACCCACAGCCCGGGTGGACTGGCCGGGCCCGACCAGGGCCCACCGCCGGGGCGTACGCCGGCACCGGGCGCGGCCGTGGGCGGCGGTCGTGCCGGGGCGCGGTTCTTCAACGGCTTCTCCCACCTGTTCCTCGCGGTGTGGACGATCATGGTGGTCTACCCGCTGCTCTGGGTGGTGATGTCGGCGCTCAAGACCGACGCCGAGGTCATCCGCAAGCCGCTGTCGCTCATCCCCGAGCGGCTACAGTGGGACAACTTCGTCCGCGCCTGGACCGAGGGGCACATCGGTTCGTTCTTCCTCAACACCGTGCTGGTGTTGACCGGCAGCGTCTTCCTCACCATGCTGCTCGGCTCGATGGCCGCGTACGTGCTCGCCCGCTACGAGTTCCCCGGCAACCGGCTGATCTACTACACGTTCCTGTCCGGGCTGACCCTGCCGATCTACCTGGCCGCGGTGCCGCTCTTCAAGGGCGTCTACAACATGGGCGTGGTGCTGCCCTTCCTCGGCCCGAACAAGCACCTCATGCTGATCCTGGTCTACGTGGCCTGGTCGCTGGCGTTCACCGTCTTCTTCATGCACTCGTTCTTCCGGACCCTGCCCACCGCCATCGCCGAGGCGGCCATGGTCGACGGGGCGTCGCACAGCCGGCTGTTCTTCAGCGTCATGCTGCCGATGGCCAAGCCCGGCCTGATCAGCATCGGCATCTTCAACGTCCTCGGCCAGTGGAACCAGTGGTACCTGCCGACCCTGCTCATGCAGTCGGTGGCCGGCGAGCCCAAGAACCAGGTCATCTCCCAGGGCCTGATCGAACTCTCGGTCAACCAGGGCTACCGCTCCGACTGGTCCGGCCTCTTCGCCGGGGTCACCATGGCGATGCTCCCGGTGCTGGTCGTCTACATCGTCTTCCAGCGCCAGGTCCAGTCCGGCCTCACCGCCGGTGTCGGCAAGTAACAGCCGATCCCTGCCGATCATGCAGTTGTGGTGGGCGAATTGCCGCGACGCGGCGCATTTGTCAGGCACCACAACTGCATGATCAGCGAGGGCTGGGGTGGGCCGGGGTGGCCGGGGTGGGGGTGTTAGGCGGGGCGGAAGGAGTCGCGGGTTGCGGGGGCGGTGTGTTTGATCATGATGTGTCGGGTGACGGAGTACTCGCCCACCGCCTCCTGGCTCATGTCCTTGCCGAAGCCGGAGCCCTTGACCCCGCCGTGCGGCGCCTCCGAGGCGATCGGCAGGTGGTCGTTGATCCAGGTGACCCCGACGTCGAGCCGGTGGCTGACCCGCAGGGCACGGGCCACGTCGCGGGTCCAGACCGACGAGGCGAGGCCGTACTGGCAGTCGTTGGCCAGGCGTACCCCGTCGTCCTCGGCGTCGAACGGGAGCACCACCACGGCCGGCCCGAAGACCTCGCCCTGCACGATCTCGCTGCGCTGGTCCGCGTCGAGGACGAGCGTGGGTGGGAAGAAGAACCCGGGTCCGTCGGTGGCCGCGCCGCCGAGCGCGACGGTGGCCCCGTCGGCGGCCGCGCGGGCGACGAAGCCGGCCACCCGGTCCCGGTGGCCGGCCGAGATGAGCGGACCGATGTCGGTTCCCGTCGCCCACGGATCGCCGGTGCGGATCTTCGCCAGCGCGGCCTCCAGCGCGCCGACCGCGTCGGCGTAGGCCGGTCGCTGGACGTAGACCCGGGTGGCGGCGGTGCAGTCCTGGCCGGTGTTGTAGGTCGCGCCCAGCGCCACGCCGGCGGCCATCTCGGCCAGGTCGGCGTCGTCGAAGACGATCGCCGGGGCCTTTCCGCCGAGTTCCAGGTGCACCCGCTTGAGCCCGGGCACCGCGCCGCGCATCACCTCCCGGCCGGTGCGGGTCGAGCCGGTGACGCTGACCATGTCCACGTCCGGATCGCCGACCAAAGCGGCACCCACCTCGGCGCCGCCGGTGACCACCTGCACCAGGCCGTCCGGCGCGCCGGCCTCCTCGACCAGCCGGGCCAGCGCGAGGGTGGTCCTGGGGGTCTGCGGCGCGGGCTTGATGACCACCGCGTTACCGGCCGCCACGGCTGGGCCGATCTTCCAGATGGCCATGATGAGCGGGAAGTTCCACGGCGCGATGGCGCCGACCACACCGACCGGCCGGCGGACCAGCAGCGAGGTGTAGCCGGCCGAGAGCGTGCCCGCGCCGGTGCCGTCCAGGGATCGCGCCGCGCCGGCGAAGAAGCGCAGATTGTCCACACCGAACGGCAACTCGCCGTCGCGCATCACCGGGGCCGGCTTGCCGGTCTCCTCGACCTCCAGCCGGGTCAGCTCCTCGGCGTCGCGTTCGACGAGGTCGGCGAGGCGGAGCAGGACCCGCGACCGGTCGGCCGGGGTGGCCTCCCGCCACTGCTCGAAGGCACTGCGTGCCCCTGCCACCCGGTCGGCGACCGCGCCGGGGGCGGTGTCCGCGACCTCGCCGATGGCGGCCCCGGTCGCGGGATTGGTCAGTAGCGCCACGTCTCGCTCCTCTCGGGGGCCGCGCGGGACGGACCAGACGCCCACGCGACCGTCAACTGTTGAATCCGACACCGAATCGATCAAGAAGCCGCAGCCACGCGCCTCGGCGTCCGTCGCGCGCGTCGGCCGCGCCGAGCGCGCGGCGGGTCAGCTCCACCGCCGGGTACCGCAGCGGCTCCGGCGGGAACGGGACCGGCCGCCGCCGCACCATCTGCAACCGGGTCCGCTCGGTGTCCCGGCCGGCGAGCAGGTCGAGCGCCACCTGGGCGCCGAACCGGGCGGCGGCCACGCCGAGCCCGGTGTAACCCACGGCGTAGGCGATCCGGCGGTCGCGGGTGGTGCCGAACATGGGGGTGAACCGGGTGGTGGAGTCGATCACGCCACCCCAGCGGTGGGTGAACCGTACCCCGTCCAACTGCGGGAAGGTCTGGGCGAAGTGCCGGGCCAGCAGCAGGTGGGTGGCGTCGCGCTGCTCGGGTGCCGGGTCCAGCCGGTTGCCGAACCGGTAGATGG
Source organism: Micromonospora sp. CA-263727 (assembly GCF_050942455.1). Taxonomy (NCBI): domain Bacteria; kingdom Bacillati; phylum Actinomycetota; class Actinomycetes; order Micromonosporales; family Micromonosporaceae; genus Micromonospora; species Micromonospora sp. CA-263727. Next base: position 4,997,540 of record NZ_CP192031.1, on the reverse strand, counting down.
CGTCGTAGCCGCCGAACAGGATCCGGTTGTCCTCGGTGAGGCGGTAGTAGTGGAACTGGTTGCCGGCGTCGGTGAGGCCCTGGGCCTCCGGCCACCGCAGCTGCGCCCGCTGCGCGTCGGTGAGCGGCTCGGTGACCAGCACGTAGTCGTGCACCGGCAGGATCCAGTGCCGCAGCCGCCGCAGCGGCGGGGGATAGGCGTTGGTCCCGATGACGGCCCGCCGGCAGCTGATCCGGCCGTCGGTGGTGCGGACCACCACCCCGGATCGGGACCGGTCGAAACCGGTGACCCGGGTGTCCTCGTGGATGCGTACCCCGAACGCCTCGGCGAGGCGGGCCAGCCCCCAGGTGAGCCGGGCGGGGTCGACCAGACCGCCGGTGCCGCGCAGCCGTACGCCACCGAGGTAGATCGGCGACGCCACGTCCGCGCGGACCTGGTCGGCGTCGAGCAGCGTGACGTCGTCGCCGTGGCGGCGGTGCAACTCGGCGAGCGCGGCGAGCTCGGCGACCTGGTGCGGGGCGACCGCGACGGTCGTCTTGCCGCAGAGCCGCAGGTCGGCGTCGATGGCGTGGTCGCGCACGGTGTCGGCGATCGCGGCGAGGTTCTCCCGGCCGAGGCGGACCAGGGTCGGCATCTCGGCCGGCCACCGGGACCTGCCCTGGGCCAGACCGTGGGTGAGCGAGTCGGAGACGAAACCGCCGTTGCGGCCGGATGCGCCGGCGGCCACCCGCCGGGCCTCCAGCAGCACCACGTCGGCGGCGGGATCGTCCTGCTTGGCCAGGATGGCCGCCCACAGGCCGGTGAACCCGCCGCCGATCACCACGAGGTCGGCGCTGCCCGCCCCGGTCAGCCGCGGCCGTCGCGGCGGGGCGTCGGGACGATCGGTCCAGAAGGCGGTCGGCGTCGCGTCGGCGATGGCCCGTTGCGCCTTCGCCCGCGCGTGGGCCGAGCCGTCGCGGGCCGCCGGGGCGTACCAGTTGGTCAACGACGGGCCTCGGCGGCGCTGTCGCCCAGTTGCTCGATCGCGTCGGCGGCCTGCCGCAGGCCGTCGGCGGCGCGGATCGCCGCACCGTGCGCGCCGAGCCGACCGCGCAGCTCCGCGTCGCCCAGCAGGCGGTCGATCGCCCCGTGCAACTGCTCGTCGCTGAAGCGGTACGGGTCGAGGCGCACGCCGAAGCCGAGTTCGTCGACCCGCTGCGCGTTGTCGTACTGGTCCCAGAAGAGCGGCAGCACGATCATCGGCTTTCCGAAGTGGAGGGCCTCGGTGGTGGTGTTGTTCCCGCCGTGCGTGATGACCAGGTCGACCAGCGGGATGATCGTCGTCTGGGGCAGGAACTCGGCGCCCCACATGTTCTCCGCCAGCTCGATCTCGGCGTGCAGCGGGCCCTTGGAGACGATGTACCGGTGCGGCGTCCGGCCCAGCGCGTCGATGACCCGCCGCATCAGCTCGACGTCGGCGGAGCCGAGCGAACCGAGGCTGAAGTAGATCAGCGCGCCGTCCCGGCCGGCCAGCTGCTCCGGCAGGGTGAACGCCTCGTCGGTCTCCCGGACCGACGATTCGAGCCGCTGCCAGCTCGGCCCGAGCGGCCGGGCGTCGGTGTAGTCGCCGATGCCCGGATAGACGTAGAGGTTGAGGTCGCCGGAGTGGATGAAGTCGAGGTCCGGCAGGCCCGGCGCGCCCTGCTCACGGACCCAGGCGTCGAACTCCTCCCACACCGGACGGTGCACCCGGTCGTACTCGGCGCGGAACGCGGCCCAGCCGGACCGGTCGGCGGCGGGATAGCCGGAGAAGACCGGCGCGATCTCGTCACCCCTGATCTCCAGCGGGTTGCAGGAGACGATCCGGACGAAGGGCACCCCGGCGGTGTTGAGCGCCGGGAAGGCGACCACGTTGTCCTCGACGATGATGTCGGGCCGGACCCGGTCGATGATCTCCAGCAGCCGGGGCTGGCAGTACTTGGCGCCGTTGATCAGCTCGACCCAGACCGGCTTGACCCAGGTCTCGATCTGCTCGATCGTCGGCTTGCGGAACTCCGGCGCGGTGTCCCGGATGAAGTCCTTCCAGAACTGGCCGGCGTCCTGCTCCTCGGCGTTCTCCGGCGGGGGCGCGAGGTCGACCAGGTCCTCCTCGAAGCCGAGCGCGGTCAGCTTGCCCCGCCAGGACGCCTCGGCCGCGAAGACCACCCGGTGCCCGCGCCGGCGCAGCACGTCGCCGATGCCGATGCAGTTGTTGGTCGGGCCGTACGCACTCTCGGGCATGAACAGGACGGTCAGCGACATCGCCTCTCCCCGGGCCGTTTCTTGAATCGAGATTCAACAAGGTCGCCGGTCGGGAGTCAATAAGCAGGCGCTATGGTGTTTGGCGAAGTGTTGACGTCGTACCCGGATCGGGGCCGCATGACCACCCGCAAGTCCCGCGCCCAGCGGCGGCAGGATCTCATCGAGGCCGCCCGCCGCGCGATGATCGAGCACGGAACCGACACGGTGCTGCTCAACCAGGTGGCCGAACAGGCCGGGCTCACCTCCGGCGCGGTCCTGTACCACTACCCCGACCTGCGGGACCTGCTGCTGGAGGCGCACCACGCCGGCATGGAGCGCTTCTACGAGCTGCGGGTGAAGCGGGTCGCCGGGATCGACGACCCGGTGCGGAAACTGGTGGTGACCATCCGGTCCGGACTACCCACCGACGCCGAGGACGCCGACGTGCGCCTGCTCTGCGAACTCGGCGGGGCGGCCGGTCGCAACCGGGTCTATGCCGCGCTGCTGACCACTCTCTACGACCGCCAGGTCGGCATGTACCAGACGATCCTCGAACTCGGCGCGGCCCGGGGGGTGTTCCGGCTCGCGGCCGAGTCGCAGACCATCGCCCGCAACCTGGTCGCGCTGGAGGACGCGTACGGCTACCGGATCGTCGCCCGGCACCCGACGCTGCACACCGCCGAGGCGGTCGAGCTGACCCTGTCGTACGCCCGGCTGGTCACCGGCAATGCGCTCGACGTGCCGGACGAGCCGGCCCGGCCCCCACGCGCCCGCCCCGCCCCGGCCTGACACCGCCCCACCGCCGTCCCGCCCGCGCCGCCCGGGAGCCCCGCCGCCCGCGCAGCTCGTGACGCCGCCCGGGAGCCCGGCGGCCGGCGGTCAGGTCCGGTCGAGCAGCACGCCGTCGGCGGCTGACCAGTCCACCCGGACCTGGTCGCCGACGGCGACCGAGGCGGCACCGGCGACCGTGGCCAGCAGCGGCCGGTCGAGCCCGGGAACCGTCACCGCGACCCGGGTGGTCCCGCCGAAGAAGGTCACGTCGCGCACCACACCGGCCAGTCCGGCGTCGACGCCCAGCCGCACCCGCTCGGGGCGTACCGCCAGGGTCGCCGGGGCGCCGACCGCGACCGGGGACCCGGGGCAGGGGAGTACACCGACCTCGGGCACCCGCAGACCGGCCACGGTGAGCACGCCGTCGATCAGGTTGTTGGCGCCGATGAAGTCCGCCACGAAGAGGTCGGCGGGGCGTTTGTAGAGCGGCACCGGCGCGTCGATCTGGCGCACCCGGCCCTCGCTCATCACCGCGATCCGGTCGGCCAGCGACATCGCCTCCTCCTGGTCGTGGGTGACGACCACGAAGGTGATGCCGACCTCGTGCTGCAAGCGCTTGAGTTCCAGCTGCATCTCGGCGCGCACCTTCTTGTCCAGCGCGGAGAGCGGCTCGTCGAGCAGCAGCAGCCGGGGGCGTTTCACGATCGCCCGGGCCAGCGCGACGCGCTGGCGCTGACCGCCGGAGAGCTGGTGCGGGCGGCGACGGTCCAGCCCGGTGAGCCCGACGGTGGCGAGGACCTCGTCCACCCGTTCCCGGATCTCCGGCTTCGGCACCCGCTCGCGCTCCAGCCCGTACGCGATGTTCTTGGCCACGCTCAGGTGCGGGAAGAGGGCGTAGGACTGGAACATCAGGTTGACCGGTCGCCGGTGCGCCGGGACGGCGAGCAGGTCGGTGCCGTCGAGGGTCACCGATCCGCGGTCCGGGTGTTCGAAGCCGGCGAGGATCCGCAGCAGGGTCGTCTTGCCGCAGCCGCTCGGGCCCAGCAGGGCGAAGAACTCGCCCTGGCGGATTTCGAGGCTGACCTGTTCCAGCGCGCGGACCTCGCCGAAGCGCCGGCTGACCGACTCGATGCTGACCAGGGGTTCGCCGGTGCGGGGTGGGCTGCTCACAGGGACTCCGTCAGTCGGGACAGGCGTTGGGCCATGATCACGAACGTGAAGCTGACCGCCAGCAGGAGCGTGGCCAGGGCGTTGATCTCGGGTGTCACTCCGAACCGCACCATCGAATAGATCACGATGGGCAGCGTCGGGTCGGCCGGGCCGGCGGTGAAGAAGGCGATGACGAACTCGTCCATCGACAGCGAGAAGGCCAGCAGCGCGCCGGCCACGATGCCCGGCGCGAGCGACGGCAGCGTGATCCGGACGAAGGTCTGCACCGGCGTGGCGCCGAGGTCGCGGGAGGCCTCCTCCAGGGAGCCGTCGATGTGGGCCAGCCGGGTGCGTACCACGGCCGCGACGAAGGCCGTGCCGAAGACCGCGTGCGCCAGCAGGATCGAGTGCAGGCCGAGGGTGAACTGCACGGCGGTGTAGAAGGCGAGCAGGCCGATGGCGAGCACGATGTCGGGCAGCACGGCGGGGGCCACCGCGATCGCGTCGAGCAGCTTCGACCGGGCGTGCCGGGCCAGGCCGACGGCGAGCAGGGTGCCGAGCACGGTCGACAGCACGGTCGCGCCGGCGGCGACGACCAGCGTGTTGACCAGTCCCTCGCGGACCGACTGGTTGGCGAGCAACCGGCCGTACCAGGCGGTGTCGAACCCGCCCCACCGGTAGGGGGTGTCGGCGGCGTTGAAGGACATCACCACGAGAACCGCGATCGGCAGGTAGAGGAAGAGGTACGTCAGCCCCGCCGGTACGTACAGCCAGTTGAACCTACGCACGGTCGCCCCCGTCGGCCAGCCGGCGGGCCGCCCACGCCTGTGCCATCAGCAGCAGCACGAGCAGTGCGATGACGACGAGCGCGAGGGTCGAGCCGAACGGCCAGTCGCGGGCCTTGAGGAACTGGTCCCGGATGAGGTTGCCGACCATCACCGTCCGTCCGCCGCCGAGCAGCTCGGGGATGACGAAGTTGCCGAGGCTGGGCACGAAGACGAAGATGCAGCCGGTCAGCACGCCGGGCAGGGTGAGCGGCAGGGTGACCGACCAGAAGGTGCGGGCCGGACGGGCGCCCAGGTTCGCCGACGCCTCGCGCAGTTGCGGGTCGAGGCGCTCGATCGCCGCGTACAGCGGCAGCACCATCAGTGGCAGGTAGGCGTAGAGCAGCCCGCCGACGATCGCGCCCTGGGTGTAGAGCAGTTCCAGTGGCCGGTCGATGATCCCGATCCCGGTCAGCGTCCGGTTGATCACGCCCTCGCTGTTGAGCAGGATGATCCACGCGTACGTGCGGATCAGGAAGTTGGTCCAGAACGGCAGGACCACCAGGACCAGCGCGGCGGTGCGCCAGGCGCGGGGCAGCCGGGCGATGAGGTACGCCGTCGGATAGCCGAGCAGCAGGGCCAGCAGCGTGGTGATCGCGGCGAGCTTCACCGAGGTCCAGATGACGCCGAGGTAGAGCCCGTCGGCGACCCGGCTGAAGTTGTCGGCCGAGACCTCGTGGACGATGCCGCCGAAGCGGCCCCGGTGGAACAGGGTGTAGCTGAGCACCAGCGCGAGTGGCACCAGCATGAACACGGTCAGGTAGCCCAGCCCGGGGCCCAGGGTGGCCAGCCGGCCGACGAGGCGTTCCCGGCGCGCGGCGCGTCGCCCGCGTGGACCGACGTCCGCGCGGGCGACGCGTGCGGGGGTGCGAGTCGTGCCCATCTACCCGGCCGACACCTCGGTCGCGATCCGGGTGTACGCCGGCGCCGCCTCGCCGAGGTCGACCGGCACCTCCTGCTTCAGCAGGTCGGCCGGGGTCATCGTCAGGTACGGGTAGGTCTCCAGCAGCGTGGCGTCGAGCTTGGCCATGGCCGGCGCGTTCGGCACCTTGTAGAGGATGTTCTCGGCCGCCCAGCGGTGGTTGTCGGCGTCGAGGATGTAGTTGACGAAGGCGTGCGCGGCCTCCTTGTTCTTCGACGTCTTCAGGATCACCATGGTGTCCACCCAGAGGTCGCTGCCCTCCTTGGGGACCACGAACTTGATCTTCGGGTCGTCGGTCGGGCACCAGCCGTCCCACGCCTCCACCAGCGCGGCCTCGCCGGACTTGAGCCGGTCACCGAAGGTGGTGTCGTCGTAGGCCAGCAGCGTCTTCTTCGCGGCGAGCAGCTTCTGCTTGACCTGCTCCAGTTGGCCGGCGTCGGTGGTGTTCGCGGAGAAGCCGAGCGCCTTCTGCGCCGGCAGCATGAGCCACCGCTCGGTGGCCATCATGGTCACCTTCTTGACCAGCTGCGGCTTCGGGGAGAGCAGATCCTCCCAGCTGTCCGGGGTGTAGCCGGTCAGGTCCGTGCGGTAGCAGAGGCCGGTCGTGCCCCAGGTGTACGGCACCGAGTACCGGTTGCCGTTGTCGTAGGCCAGTCGCCCGGCCTCGGGGTAGAGGTTCTTGAGGTTGGGCACGAGATCGGCGTGGATCGGCTCGACCAGGCCCTGCTCGGCGAGGGCCTGGGCGAACTGGCCGGAGACGAACGCGACGTCGATGCCGCTCTCCGCGCCGGCCGTCAACTTCGCCAGGATCTCCTCGTTGGTGGCGTGCTTGGTGACGGTGACCGTCGGACCGAGCGCCGCCTTGAACTTCTCGGGAAGATCCTCCGGCATGTAGCCGTCCCAGTTGGAGACCGTGAGCTTCTGGGCGCTCAGGTCCGCGTTCGGGTCGAGGGTGTCCGGGGTGGCGGCGCCGGCGCCGTCGGCGCCACCGCCACATGCCGCAAGGGCGAGAACAAGGCCCGCGGCGAGGGCCAGCGGTCCGGCGGTACGCCGGGAACGGGTCAACACCAACACTCCGCACTCCTGTCGGGAGTCGAGATAGTGAACCGGAGTGTTGCAACGAGGCTCAACGTACGCAAGACTCATCCCGCCTCTTGTAGCCAATAATTTACGTCGGAAACTGAACTTGGATTCAACAGATGATCGGGTTCCGCCCGGGGTCTCCGCCGCACTCGTCGAGGCCCTCGCCGCCGACGGAGCCGTGGCGGGTCTGCGGGTGCGCCGCTTCGTGCCGCTGGCTCCGGGGCCGCTCGGTGAACGCCTGATCACCGCCGACCAGACGAACACCTCGGTCGTGGTGGGCGAGCGGGTGGTGGTGAAGTGGATGCGGCCGGCGCCCGGCGGTCCCCCCGACCGGGCCCCGGATCTGTTGGCGCACCTGGCCGCCGTCGGCTTCACCCGCACCCCGACCCCCTACGCGGCCGTCTACCACGGCGGGCCGGGCGGCGGCCTGGCCGCCGTGGTCACCGGCTTCCTGCCGGACGCCGCCGACGGGTGGGACTGGTGCGTCGCCGCCCTGCTCGACCAGCTCGCCGGCGGGCCGCCGGCCGACCTGGCCGCGGAGGTCGGCGTGCTGGCCGCGGAGCTGCACGCCGCCCTGGCCACCCCGACGGAGAGCGTCCCGGAGCCGGTCACCGAGATGCGTGACCCCGGCTGGGCGGCCGGCGGCCGGACCGTGCTCGAAGCGACCCACCAGCTCCTGGCGGACCTGCACGCCGAGGACGCGTGCTGGCTCGCCGCCCGGGCGCACCGGCTCGCCGCCGACATCGAGCGCTCCCGCGAGGTGGGCCGGGCGTACCTCATCCGGCCGCACGGCGACCTGCACGTGGGGCAGGTGCTGCGGTGGCGGGGCGGGCTGGCGGTGACCGACTTCGACGGGAACCCGACCCTCGCGCTGCCCGGTGGCGGGGCGCTGACCGAGCCGGCCGCACGTGACGTGGCGCAGTTGCGTACCAGCCTGCTGCACGTCGGGCAGATCGCCGACCGGCGCACCGAGGGCCGGCACCGGGCGGAGATCTCCGACTGGAGCCGGCACGCCGTCGACGATCTGCTCGGGGCGTACCGTCGCACGCTGGCCGAGCGCGGCCTGGCGCATCTGTTCGACGAGCGGCTGCTGCGACCGTTCGAGGTCGAGCAGGAGTGCCGCGAACTCTGCTACGCCGCCCGCTTCCTGCCCCGCTGGCGGTACGCCCCGATGGGCGTGCTGCGTTCCTGGTACCGCGACTGACCCGAGGAGCCCCCGTGGACCCGCGCCTGTTCCTGGCCGACCTGGAAGCGAAGCCGGAATCGCTGCGCCACCTGGCCGCCACCCTCTCCGCTGACGACCCCTGGGCCGGCCTGCCCGACCCGGTCGACCGGGTGCTGCTGCTCGGCATGGGCAGCTCGCGGTACGCCGCCGAGATGGCCGCGCTACGGCTGCGCGCCGCGGGCATCGACGCGATCGCCGAGTACGCCTCGACCGCCACGTCCTACCCGGCCCGCCCCGGAACCCTGGTGATCGCCATCTCGGCGACCGGGACGAGCATCGAAACCCTCGACGCCGCCGCCCGCTACCAGGGGTCGGGCCACCTCGTCGCGCTGACGAACGTGCCGGACTCTCCGCTGGCGACCAGCGCCGATCTGGTGGTCCCGATGCACGCCGGCACCGAGCGCGGCGGGGTCGCGTGCCGGACCTTCCAGCACACCCTGGTCCTGCTGCTGGCCCTGGTCGACCGCGCGACCGAGGCGCACCGCGACGCGGCCGGCTCCGGGCGCCGTGGCGCGGCCGGTTCGGTGGGCCGTGATGCGGCCGGTTCCGGGCGCAGTGACGCGGCCCTGGCGGGATCGGTCGCCGCTCTCGCGCGGCGCGCCGCCGACGCCACCGAGGATCTGCTCGCCCGCCGCGACGCGTGGTTGCCCAGAGCGATCGAACTGCTGGACGGTCCGCACGGTGTCTACGCCCTCGCGCCGGCCGAGCGGCTCTCTTCGGCGCTGCAGTCGGCGTTGATGGTCCGGGAGGGCCCCCGCCGCCCGGCCGACGGGTGCGAGACGGGCGACTGGTCGCACGTCGACGTCTACCTCGCCAAGACGCTCGACTACCGGGCGCTGTTCCTCCCCGGTTCCCGGTACGACGCGGCGGCGCTGGAGTGGCTTCGGACCCGGAAGTCGACCGTGCTCGCGGTCGGCGCCGAGGTGCCCGACGCGACGGCCGTGATCCGCTACGCGGGCGACGACGACGAGCAGGTGCGGCTGCTCACCGAATCGCTGGTCGCCGAACTCGTCGCCGCACACTGGTGGGCCTCTGCCGCATGATCGTGCTCGATCCGGGATCGGGTGGCCTCACCACGAGGTTCAGGCCACCCGATCCGTGATCGAGCGCGACCATGAGGCGCTTCGTCGCGCCTTGGTGCCCGGTACGGCGGACGGAGCGGCCCGAGCCGCGGTTCGGCATGTCGCACGGTGGCGGCAGAATCGCGTCCGTGCTGGTGGCGGTGGTGTCCGACGAGCGGGGCGGGGGAGTGCTGCAACCCCTCGACGCCGCCGGCGTGCCCGCGGGCCCGCCCGCACCGGTCACCGACCTGGCCGCGGCGATGGCCGCCCGGGAGCGCGCCGACCAGCCGCGCTGGGTCTGGGCGTCCGGCGCCACGCTCTACCCGGCGCTGCTGCGCGCCGGGCTCCGCGTCGAGCGGTGCCACGACGTGGAGCTGACCGAGACGCTGCTGCTCGGGCACGCCGGTCGCTGGGGGAGCCGCGGTCGCTGGCCGCCGCGTGGGCGCGGCTGACCGGCGCGCCGGTGCCGGCGGACCCGCCGCCGCGCGCCGCCGCCCCGCCCGGCGACGGGCAGGCCGCGCTCTTCGACGCCGTGCCCGGCCCGCCCGGTCCGGGCATCACGGCCTTGACCAGCGTGTACGCCGACCAGCTCGGCCGCATCGCGGCGACCGCGCAACCGGGCCGGTTCCGGCTGCTGGTGGCCGCCGAGTCGGCCGGTGCGCTGATCGCGGCCGAGATGGGGGCGGCGGGGCTGCCCTGGCGGGCCGACGTGCACGACGCGGTCCTGGCCGAGCTGCTGGGGGAGCCGTCCCCGGTGGGCGGGCCGCCCCGGCGGCTGGCCGAGCTGGCCGCGCGGATCGCCGAGGCGTTCGGGGTGCGACAGCTGCACGCCGACAGCCCGGCGGAGCTGCTGCGGGCGTTCGCCCGGGCCGGGGTGGAGTTGCCGAACACCCGGGCCTGGGTGCTGCGCGGGGTGGACCATCCGGCGGTGCCGCTGGTCCTCGAATACAAGGAGCTGTACCGGATCTGGACGGCCCACGGGCGGTCCTGGCGGGACGCCTGGGTGCGCGGCGGCCGGTTCCAGCCCGAGTACGTCCCCGGCGGGGTGGTGTCGGGGCGGTGGGCCACCCGGGGCGGTGGCGCGTTGCAGATCCCGAAGGTGATCCGCCGGGCGGCGGTGGCCGATCCGGGGTGGCGGTTCGTGGTGGCGGACGCCGGGCAGCTGGAGCCCCGGGTGCTGGCCGCCGTCTCCGGTGACGCCCGGCTCGCCGCGGCCGGCGCGACCGGCGACCTGTACGCGGCGTTGGCCCGGGACGCGTTCGGCGGCGACCGGGGCCGGGCCAAGCTGGCCCTGCTCGGCGCGATGTACGGGCAGACCGGCGGGGAGGCGGTGCCGGCCCTGGCGGTGCTGCGGCGCAACTACCCGACCGCGTTCGGCCACGTCGAGGCGGCGGCGCGTACCGGTGAGGCCGGTGGGCTGGTGCGCTCGTGGCTGGGGCGTACCTGCCCGCCCGGGACGGCGGGGTTCGGCGGCGAGGACGGGGCGGCGGATCCGGAGGCGGCCGGTGATCCGCAGTCGCCGCGGGCCCGCGCGGCCCGTTCCCGGGGCCGGTTCACCCGCAACTTCGTCATCCAGGCCACTGCCGCCGAGTGGGCCTCCACGCTGCTGGCGGTGCTCCGGGGCGAGCTGGCCGGCACCGGTGGCGAGCTGGTCTTCTTCCAGCACGACGAGGTGATCGTGCACTGCCCGGCCGAGCAGGCGGAGCGGGTCGCCGAGGCGGTCGACCGGGCCGGCCGGCGAGCCACCACGCTGCTCTTCGGTGACACCCCGGTCCGCTTCCCGCTGGATCTCTCCATCGTGGAGTGCTACGCCGACGCGGCGTGATCCCCTGATCGGGGCCCCGACGATCCGACCGAACCTATTATGAGCGTTATGTGTGATTTGTTGGATCTGTGCCGCGGCGGGACCCGATCGTGAGACCGGCCGGCGCGGTGGGGCAGCGGCACACCCGCCTGGAGGGCCACGCCAAGGTCACCGGCGCCGCCCGGTACGCGGTCGAGTACCCGGCGCAGGGCGTGACGTACGCCCAGGTGGTGCCGGCGACCGTGGTGCGGGGCACGATCGACGGGGTGGACGACACCGCCGCGCTGGCGGTCGACGGGGTGCTCACGGTGCTGCACCACGGCAACGCACCCCGCCTGACGCCGGGCGTGGACGCCGAGCTGTTCCGTCTCCAGGAGCCGACCGTCCACTTCCGGGGCCAGTTCGTCGCGGTGGTGGTGGCCGAGACGATCGAGGCGGCGCGGGAGGCGGCCCGGCTGGTCCGGGTCGACTACGCCGCGCAGCCGCACCACACGGTGCTCTCCGCCCAGGATCCCGCCCTGTACCGGCCCGAGCACGTCAACCCGAGCTACCCGACCGACGTGCTCGCGGGCGACTTCGACGCCGGGTTCGCCGCCGCCGAGGTCCGGCTGGATCTCACCTACCGCACACCGGCGTACCACAACAGCCCGATGGAGCCGCACGCGACGACCGCGCAGTGGCGCGACGGGCGGCTGCTGGTGCACGACTCCATCCAGGGCTCCTCGCCCACCCGGGAGATCCTGGCCCGGCTCTTCGGGCTCCCCGTCGAGGCCGTCCGGGTGGTCAACCCGCACGTCGGCGGCGGATTCGGCGGCAAGCTGTACTGCAAGGTCCAGGCGGTGCTCGCCGCGCTGGCGGCCCGGCACGTCGCGCGGCCGGTCCGGCTGGCCCTGACCCGGCAGCAGACCTTCGGCCCGGTCGGATACCGCACCCCGACCATCCAGCGGGTCCGGCTCGGCGCCGGCCGCGATGGCCGGCTCGACGCGGTCGCCCACGATGCGATCAGCCAGACCTCGATGGTGACCGAGTTCGCCGAGCAGACCGCGGTCTACACCCGCAACATGTACGCGGCCCCGAACCGGCGCACCACGCACCGGCTGCTCCGGCTCGACGTGCCGACCCCGTTCTGGATGCGCGCGCCGGGATACACCCCCGGCTCGTTCGCGCTGGAGTCCGCCCTGGACGAGTTGGCGACGGCCTGCCAGGTCGACCCGGTCGAGCTGCGGCTGCGCAACGACACCACCGTCGATCCGGCCAGCGGCACCCCATTCACCAGCCGCAACCTGGCCGCCTGCCTGGCCGACGGGGCCGGGCGGTTCGGCTGGGCCGGGCGTGACCCGAACCCGCGGACCCGACGTGACGGCCGGTGGCTGCTCGGCACCGGGATGGCCGGTTCCAGCTACCCCGCCCGGAACCGCCCGGCCGCCGCGTCGGCCACCGTCCGCGCCGACGGCACCTTCGAGGTACGGATCAACGCCGCCGACATCGGCACCGGGGCGCGTACCGCGCTCTGGCAGGTGGCCGCCGACGCGCTCGGGACGCCGCCGCAGCGGGTGCGGATCCGGGTGGGGGACACCGCCCTGCCAGCGGCCGACCCGGCCGGTGGCTCGACCGGCCTGGCCTCGTGGAGCTGGGCCGTGGTGCGGGCCTGCGAACGGCTCTGCGACCGGATCGCCGAGCTGCGCGGCCCGGTGCCGGAGGCGGGACTGACCGTCGAGGTGAGCACCGACGACGAGGTGGCGGCGCAGCGCAGCCTGCCACGGTACGCGTACGGGGCGCAGTTCGCCGAGGTGCGGGTGGACGCCGACACCGGCGAGGTCCGGGTGCGACGGCTGCTCGGCGTCTTCGCGGTCGGCCGGGCGGTGAACCCGACCACCCTGCGCAGCCAGCTCATCGGCGGGATGACCATGGGCCTCTCCATGGCGCTGCACGAGGCGGGGCTCTTCGACAGCCGCTACGGCACCTGGGCAAACCACGACCTGGCCAGCTACCACGTCAGCAGCAACGCCGACGTGCCCGCGGTGGAGGCGTACTGGGTCGCCGACGAGGACAGCCAGCTGAATCCGGTCGGGGTCAAGGGCGCCGGCGAGATCGGCATCGTCGGCGCCGCCGCGGCCATCGCCAACGCGGTGCATCACGCCACCGGCGTACGCGTCCGCGAGCTGCCGATAACCCTGGACAAACTCCTGTCGGCCTGACCCCGACCCGTCGTCACCGCCCCGAAGTGTTCATGTCCGCGTGCCACCCTGTTTCCCCAAATCTGATTGATTCGATCAACTTTGTGAAGTTGTCCGGGAGGCAGCATGGCCAAGCGCGTCTACCTGCACATCGGTGCGCCGAAGACGGGAAGCACCTACGTGCAGAACGTGCTCTGGGGCAACCAGCGCGCGTTGGAGGACGCCGGCATCCTGCTGCCCAGCAGCGCCGTGGCGCACGACCAGGCGATGGCCGACCTGCGTCAGGCACGCTGGCGGGACACCGACGTGTACTGGACCTGGGACCGGCTGGCCGAGAAGACCCGCAAGTGGCCCGGTGATGTGATCATCAGCAACGAGGGGCTGGGCGCGGCCACCAGCGAGCAGGCGATCCGCGCGGTGGAGAGCCTGCAACCCGCCGAGGTGCACATCATCGTGGCCGGCCGCGACCTGTGGCGCACCTTCCCGTCGTTCTGGCAACAGAGCATCCGGGCCCGCAGCGGCTGGCGCTTCGGGGCCTTCATGGACGCCGTGCAGCAGGGCAGGGCCGAGGCATTCTGGAACAACCACACCGCACCCCGCATGCTGCGCCGCTGGGGCGACCTCGTGCCGGCACGGCAACGCCACCTGGTCACGGTCCCGGCCCCCGATGCCCCCCGCGACCTGCTCTGGCACCGCTTCGCCGGCATCATGGGCATCCCGGACGGCCTGTGCGAGCTGGCCGAGCCCACCTCCAACCCCTCACTCGGCGCGGCCGAGATCGAACTACTCCGCCGGGTCAACCTGGCACTGGGCGACCGCTATCCGCTCCGGACGCCCTACCAGAAGGTCGTCCACCGTCACCTGGTGGACGCGGTGCTCAAACGGCGCGCCAACGAGCTGAAGTTCGGCGTCGGCCTCGACCAGGCCGAGTGGGTGACGGCGCTTGCCGAGCAGCAGATCAAGGAACTTCAGGACTACCCGTGCCAGATCGTCGGCGACCTGGACGAACTGCGGCCGACGAAGATGAAGCAGACCGGCACCCCCGACGACCTCGACGACAGCCAACTGCTCCAGGTCGCGGTCGAGACGATCGTCGGCATGCTGGGGCACGCGGACTCCCTCGGCGATCGGACCGACGACCACGACGAGAAGGTCTTCGCGCGGCTCAGGAACCGTGCGGCCGGCGGCGTCAAGCGCCGCCTACGCCTCGTCACCCGCCGCGACGAGTAGCCGATGCCCCGCGGATCCTGCCGCCGCCGTCGCCACCGCCGCGCGAGGCGCGAGGATAAAGGCCGAGAAGGGGGCTGGCAGATGTGCCCCACGTCACATATCGATGGCAGTCGAGTCGATCTCCGTTGCCCTGCGTGATCAAGCGATGTCCCGCTCATCAAAACATCGCCAACTATCGATTTTGCGCGGGGAGTGACGGGTTCCTCACGCCCGCAGCGGGGCAACCCGAGAAAGATCCGGGCCCTAGTGTCTCAGCCACTGGTTGCTCTCTCCACGGGGGTGTGTGATGGGCGTTCGGTGGCGGCGTGGGTTGTCCACTGGGGTGACGGCTGTGGTGGCTGTCGGAGTGATCGGTGTTCCCGCGCCGGAGCGGGTGGCTGCGGTAGAGCGACAGTGCACAGACGCGGCCGGCTCCGAGGCCGAGGCGAGGGCGCTGGCAGCCTCGTGCGGTCAGCCGGTGGTGGTGGACGGGTCGCGAACGGAGTTCGCCGAGGTGACCGCGTTGCCGGACGGGCGGCTGCAATTCGCGTCGGCGGTGGTGCCGCAGCGCTCGCGCAAGGCCGGCAGGTGGGAGGAGATCGACCTCGACCTGGCCCGAGGTGGGGACGGGCTGTGGCGGCCTGGAGTGTCGGTCGCGGATGTGGCGTTCTCGGGCGGTGGGGACGGCGCGATGGTGACGCTGACGCGGGGCGGGCGGACGGTGACGCTGTCGTGGCCGGGGACGCTGCCGGCGCCGACGGTGTCGGGGGATTCGTTGACCTACCCGAACGTACTCGCCGATGTGGATCTGGTGGTGCGGGCGACGCGGACGGGCTTCGCGCACGTCCTGGTGGTCAAGACGCCGGCGGCGGCGACGCATCCTGAAGTGCGCGCGCCGCGGTTCCGACTCGGTGGGGACGCCGAGGTCGTGGCGGGTCCGGACGGCGGCCTGCGGGCGGTGGCCGGTGCGGCCGTCATCGCCTCGGCAGAGCCGGCGGTGATGTGGGATTCCCGGGTGGGGGCGGTGGATGGCGTCTCGGCGCGGGGGCTGTCGGCCGAGAGCCCGCAGTCGACGGCGACGGTGGCCGGGGACGCGGCGCGGATCGGCACGGTCGGTGTCGAGGTGTCCGGCGGTGACCTGGTGTTGCGTCCGGATGTGACGCTGCTGGACGACCCGGATGCCGTGTTCCCGCTGTTCGTGGACCCGGCGTGGTCGGTGTTCAAGAGCAAGTGGGCGTACGGGACGAACAACGGGTCGTCGAACTCGGACACGAGTCGCGCGCGAGTGGGGCTGAACCCGGACACTGGCGCGCTGTATAGGTCGTACTTCGAGTTCCCGACGACCGCAAACGGAGTTTCGCTCAAGGGGACGCAGATCCACATCGAGTCGGCGTACGTACAGATGAAGCTGGATCATTCCTGGTCGTGCGGACCGACGGTGGCGGCGATGTATCTGACCGCGGCGATCAACGCTACGCCGAAGGCGACCTGGTCGACGATGACGATGAAATCGTTCCTGAACACGGCGACCGGGAATGCGAACGAGGCGGGTGGGTGTTCGTCGATCCAACCGGATATGATCATGAATTTCCGGGGGTCGAACACCACCAACCAGGTGCAGGCTGCGGCGAACGGGAGCTGGAACTCGATCCCTGTGGCCTTCACCGCGCGGGCCGCCGACGGGTCGGGGGAGTCGACGCAGGACCGATGGAAGAAGTTCTACCCCAACGACGCGAAGCTGATCGTCGACTACGACACCAAGCCGGGCGCTCCGCACACCCTGCAGGTCGCCGGCGTGACCTGCGGTTCCGGGGTGCTGACGATCGGCACGCTGGCCCCGAAGTTCACTGCGGTGTTTCCCGACGCCGACAAGGGTGACTCCCTGACCGGCACCTTCGAATGGATCGAGGTGCCGTCCGGGGGTATGGGAACGGTGACCAACACCTTCCCGACTCGCAAGAGCCCGCCACCAGCGAAAACGGGAGTCACCCCGAACAGCCGGGCCGAGAGCGCCGCGGTGACGATCGCGAAGGGGCCGACCTACGCGTTCCGGGCCAAGGGCACCGACCAGGCTCCGTACTCGATCACCGGTCCCTGGTCGTCGTGGTGCCGGTTCGTCGCGGACACCACCGTGCCTCCGGCGCCCACGATCACCCCCGGAACCCTTGGCGGCCCGGGTCGGACCATGACCTTCACGATCAGCACCACCACCACCGACGTGACCAAGTTCCGCTACGGCTGGTCCAACCCGCCGACGACCGAGATCACCGCCAGCGGCACCAACCCGAAGACGGCCACGGTCACCGTCACCGTGCCCAACTTCGGGCAGAACACCTTTTGGGTTCGTGGCATCGACGCCACCGGCAACCTCGGCAACATCGGCTCCGCCACCTTCACCGCACCCCGCCCGTCACCGGCCATCGCCAAATGGGGCCTGGAGCAATACCCCGGCGTCGACCAGACCGCCGCGCTCGCCGACCAGCAACCCAGCCTGGCTGGCAAGACCGACCTGGGTACGTCCAACGTGAGCTGGACCGACGACGTCCGCATGATCGGTGGCAAGGCTGCCTCGTTCGACGGCAGTTCGAGCCGGGCCTTCACGACTGAGCCGGTGATCGACCCGACGAAGTCGTTCTCCGTCTCTGCCTGGGTGAAACTGGGTGGTGTCGGCGGCACCCTGCCCACCGGAAGCCGGATCGCGGTGACCCAGGACGGAGGCTTGAACAGCAGTTTTGCACTGGGCTATCACGCAGCGACCCAGAAATGGTCCATGTGGATGCACGTCAACGACACGGCTACCACGACAACGACCGGGATGGTGAACTCCACCGTTCCGGTCGTCGCGGGCGTGTGGACCCATCTGGCCGGCGTGTACGACGCGACCAGTGGTACGGCGACGATATATGTGAACGGGCAGTCGCCGGTGTCGGCGGCGGCCACCGGCATGCAAGCCTGGCCCAACCGGCAGCGCATCGCGATTGGTCGTGAGCTCTGGAACGGTGCCCTCATCAGCTTCTGGTCCGGGCAGATCGCCGACGTTCAGCTCTACGACCGGGTCCTCGTGCCGCACGACTTCACCGGCCAGTTGGCGCAGGATCCGATGTCGGGCGGGTTCCACGAGCCGGGGATCCAGACGCCGGTGCAGGTAGGCAACTGGAACTTCGAGGCCGCAATGTCCTGCTATGCGGCTGATCTGAAGGACACCTGCGAGGCGCCTGACACGGTGACGGCCTGGGATCGGTGGCTGGCACTGACGCGGGGCTCTGCCGTGGGCGCGGGCTATTCCACCGAGGGCTCCGGTCTGTGGCTCGACAACGAGTACTTTCCGGAGGAGGGCTACACCGAGAGCACCGCCGAGTATGGGCGGAGTGCGGTGAAGGCGGGTATCACGCCGCCGGACGCCGATGGTCTGGAGTTCACCCAGTGGCAGGACAAGCCGGTCCTGCGTACCGATCAGTCGTTCACGATGTCGGCCTGGGTGATGCTCGACCGGCTCGACGGCATGCGGACGGCGGTCTCCCAACGAGGAGAGCACTCAAGCGGTGGCTGGCTCAAGTTCAGCTCGAACCTGAACAAGTGGCAGTTCGTCATCAGCGCCAACGACGCCACCACCACGCCCACGGCCAGCATTGCCTCGACATCGGATCCGGAGGAGGGCGTCTGGACTCACCTTGCGGGCGTATACGACGCCGGACGGAACGAGATCCGTCTCTATGTCAACGGTGAACTCGAAGGAGTTCGGCAGAACATCACGTTCACTCCGATGGCGTCGACCGGTCCGCTCTTGGTGGGCCGCATTCTTTGGCAGGACCAGTTGGTGGATCAGTGGATCGGCGGCATCGACGATGTCGCTGTGTTCCAGGGCGCGTTGACCGACGCGGCGGTGTTCATGCTGTACGACTCGTAGCTCCGGACGGCCCGAGAAGGTCCAACGTCCAGAACTTGTATGTGCCGATGAGACATACCTACACCCTTTGCTTCGTGCGGCTGTCCTTACCGGGGAGAAAGCATGTTGTCTGCACGCTCTGTTCACGACTCGCGGCAGCTACGACGGAACATTCATCGAGCGGGCCGCCTGCGCCGGTGGACCGCCGGCCTGACGGTGGTTCCCGTCGCGGCGTCGCTGCTGGTCGGTGTGCCGGCTGAGGCCGTCGCGCCAGGGGCGGAGCCGCTGCGGCCGCCGGTGGAGAAGCTCGATTCGCATGGTGGTCCGGTGTCGGGGCGGGCGTGGGCGCAGAAGCTGATGCAGGACACCCCGGTTCCGAAACCGGTGTGGCCGTCAGCCAGCACCGCTCGGGTGACGCTTGATTCGCCGAGCGCGAGCGGCGTGGGCGTCAGGGCCGGTGCCCTGCCGGTACGGGTCGCTCGGGGCGATGGTCCGGCCGGTGCCCGGGTCACCAGCGTGGACGTGCAGGTGGTGGACCGGGAATCACTGCCGGCCAGTTGGCGGGACGGCCTGGTGCTCAAGGTGACGGCGCCAGCCGGGGCTGCGGCCGGCACGGCGAAGGTGTCGGTGGACTACAACTCGTTCCGGCATGCGGTGGGTGGGTCCTGGGCGTCGCGGCTACGACTGTGGCAGGTCCCGGCCTGTGCGTTGTCGACACCCGATGCGCCGGGTTGCCGATCGGTGCCGCTTCACACCACGAACGACCTAGGCGCGGGAGTGGCGACCGCGGAGGTGATCACCGCCGCCCCCACCTCGGCGACACCGAGGGAACTGGCACGGCTGTCGGGGGAGGTGACGACCCAGTCGAGCGGATCCTTCCTTGCCCTGGCGGCAGCGGCAGCGGGTGCGGACGGTGACTTCACCGCTACCAGTCTCGCACCATCATCGACCTGGTCAGCCGGCTCCTCCTCCGGCGACTTCTCGTGGAGCTATCCGCTGCGTACGCCCCCGGCGGCGGGTCCGGAGCCGTCGGTCGGCTTCGCGTACTCCTCAGCCTCCGTGGATGGTCGATCGGAGGTGACGAACAACCAACCGTCGTGGATCGGTGAGGGTTTCGACTATTCGCCGGGGTTCGTCGAGCGGCGGTACGTGCCGTGTGCGGAGGACAGGAAGGTCAACGGCGCGAACAACACCAAGGACACCGGCGACCTGTGCTGGCGGTCGGACAACGCGACGATGAACCTGAACGGCCGCAGCACCGAGTTGGTGTTCCAGACGGGCAAGGGCTGGCACGCCCGCTCGGAGGACGGCTCGAAGATCGAGAAGTTGACCGGTGCGACGGGCAACGGTGATGACGATGGTGAGCACTGGAAGGTGACCACCACCGACGGGACGCAGTACTTCTTCGGTCTGCACTCGCTGCCGGGCCACACGTCGAAGACCAATTCGACGTTGGCGGTGCCGGTCTTCGGTAACCACGCGGGTGAGCCGTGTCACGCCACGGCTTTCGCCAACTCGCACTGCCAGCAGGCGTGGCGGTGGAACCTGGACTACGTCGTCGACGTGCGCGGCAACACGATGTCGCTGTGGTATGGCAAGGACACCAACAAGTACGCCCGCAACGACACGGACTCCGACGACGCGCCCTACGACCGGGACGGCTATCTGACCCGGATCGACTACGGCACCTACGACCGCACGTCTGCTGCGCACGGGGTGACCGAGCGCAGCATCACCCCGTACGCGCAGGTGGTGTTCGAGACGGACCTGCGGTGCTTCTCGAACTGCGGCACCGAGTCGAATCCGGTGAAGGCGTCCTGGAAGGACACCCCCTGGGATCAGGAGTGCAAGGCGTCGTCGTGTCCGCAGCAGTACTCGCCGACGTTCTGGACCACGAAGCGGTTGAACAAGATCACCACGAGGGTGTGGGACACCACCAAGACCACCCCGGCCTGGCAGGACGTCGAGTCGTGGACCCTGTCGCACACCTTCGCGGCGACGGCGGACTCCACGCATACCGGGCTGTGGCTGAACAGGATCGATCATGCAGGGCACGTTGGCGGCACCGTGAGCCTGCCGCCGGTGACGTTCGAGGCGGTGTCGTTGCCGAACCGGGTGTTGACCGCCCACGGCACGACCGACAACTGGCTGCGGATCTCCAGCATCGTGACGGAGACCGGATCCCGGATCAAGGTCGACTACGCGCTGCCGGAATGCACCGAGGCGATGGTGGCGGGATTGGACCCGCACACGAACACCAAGCGGTGCTACCCGGTGCGGGTGCCGGACCCGGCCGACCCGACGGGGCAGCGGTTGGTCACCGAATGGTGGCACAAGCACCGGGTCGAGCACGTGGCCGAAGACGACGTGCAGCTGACCAACGGGCACCAGGCGCCGTCGAAGCACACCTGGTACGAGTACGTGGGATCGCCGGCGTGGCACTACGCCGACGACGACGGCCTGACCAGGCCGGAACGCAAGACGTGGTCGCAGTGGCGTGGCTACGCGCAGGTCAAGACCCGGGTCGGTGACGACTCGGCGACCCAGACTCTCGCCGTGACGACCTTCATGCGGGGTATGCACGGCGACAGGTCCAGCCCGAGCGGCGGCACCCGCAGCGTGACGGTTCCGGCCTCGCTGGGCACCGAGACGGTCTACGACGAGGACCAGTTCGCCGGCCAGGTGCGGGAGCAGGTCGTCTACAACGGGGTAGAAACCAAACCGGTGTCGAAGACGGTGAACGTGCCGTGGCGGTCCAACCCGACCGCGAGTCGGACGATCAACGGTGACACCGTCGAGGCCCGGTTCGTCGACACGCAGACGAGCTACGCGGCGACCGCCCTCGGTGTCGATGGCAGCCGGGGCTGGCGCACCTCGCGGGGAACCAAGAACCTGGATCACACGTACGGCACGGTCAACTGGTCGCAGGACGACGGCGACATCACCGTCACCGGCGACGAGAAGTGCATCACCTACCGCTACAACCGCAACACCGTCAAGAACCTCACCACCATGGTGAAGCAGACGACCACCACCGCGCTGACCTGCGGCACGAACCCGACCACCGTCGAGGACGTGATCTCCGACGCGAGGACCTACTACGACGGGGCCAGCAACGTCGACACCGCGCCGACGTTCGGGTTGGTGACCAAGACCGAGCAGCTCAAGGACTGGGCAGCCGGCACCGGCACGGTCTGGCAGGTGGTGTCGCAGGGCAGCTACGACTTCACCGGTCGGCCGGTGAGCGCGACCGATATCAAGGGCAACGTCACCACGACCGCGTACACGCCGGCCGTGGGCGGCCCAATCACCAAGGTCACCACGACGGGTCCGGCGCCGTTCAACTGGACCTCGTCCGTGGAGACCAACCCCTACTGGGGCGCCACCGTCAAGGCCACCGACCCCAACAACAAGATTGTCTCGGACGTCGAGTACGACGCGCTCGGTCGGGTCAGCAAGGTGTGGGGGCTGGGCTGGACCAAGGCCGACCACCCGACCACCCCGTCCGCGCAGTACACGTACACGTTCGCCGCGGGCCGCAACGCCTATCCGTTCGTCAGGGCGCAGGCGCTGAACGCGGACGGCAACTACGTCACCTCGTACGAGATCCTCGACGGGTTGCTGCGCTCCCGACAGACCCAGAGCCCGGCGTCGGACGGCACCGGGAACCGGGTGGTCACCGACACCCTCTACGACAGCCTCGGCCGCGCCGCGATCTCCTACGGCGCACACGCCGAACCCGGGGCACCCTCCGGCACCCTGTGGTGGGAGCCGGAATGGTCTCTCCCCGCCGTCTCCAAGACCATTTTCGACCGGGCGTCACGCCCCACGAACACGATCTTCCTGGCCGGTGATGGAGAGACCAACCTGGTCGAGAAGTGGCGCACGATCGCCGCCCACGAGGGTGACCTGACCAAGGTGACTCCGCCTCAGGGCGGCACACCGACCACGACGGTGACCGACATCGAGGGCCGCGCCGTCAAGCTGCGCCAGCACACCACCACGGCCGGTGTCGGCGGGGCCCACCAGGAGACCCAGTACGTCTACAACCGCAAGGGCCAGCTGGTCAGGACCGTCGACCCGGCCGGGAACCGGTGGGTCAACGAGTACGACGCCAAGGGCCGACTCTGGCGCACGACCGACCCCGACAAGGGTACGACGACCAGCACCTTCAACGACACCAACGAACTGGTCAAGACCACCGACGCCCGCGGCAAGATGCTCTGGTACGTCTACGACGCGTTGGGCCGGAAGAAGGAACTGCGGGACGACTCGGCCACCGGGGCGCTGCGCGCCGAATGGAGGTACGACACCCTCTACACCGGTCAGAGCGGCTTCAGGGGCCAACTCACCCAGGCGGTCCGCTACGAGCCGGCCGGCAGCAGCAACGCCTACCGGTGGCAGGTACGCACCTTCGACGACCGTTACCAGCCCAAGGGCGTCAACTACGTCATCCCGGCCAACGAGACCGGTCTGAGCGGCACCTACGTCTACGCCTACGGCTACTCGGCGGCGACCGGCGCCCCGACCTCCATCTCTTACCCGGCCGGTGGTGGGCTGGTCACCGAGGAAGTCACCACCGACTACGACGCCAGCACCGGAATGCCGGTGCGGCTGGACACCAGCCTCACCGGCTCCGCCGGCACGATGGCCACCGCCACCTACACCGCGTACGGCGAACGTAGCGGCTCGATCTACAAGATGCCCGGCGGCGTCTGGACCCAGGACACCGTCTACCGCGACGAAGCCACCCGCCGTATCGAGCGCACCACCGTGCAGCGGGAGACCACCGCCGGCACCGTCTCCGACCGCAACTACGAATACGACGACAGCGGCAACATCACCTCCATCGAGGAGAGGCCGCAGATCGGCCAGGCCGACACCCAGTGCTTCCGGCAGGACCTGCTCGGCCGGCTCACCAGCGCCTGGACCCCGAAGGCCGGAGTGGCCTGCCAGACCGACCCGACCGTGGCGAACCTGGGCGGTCCCGCGCCGTACTGGCACGACTGGACCTTCAACACCACCGGCTCCCGGTTGACCGAAACCAGCCACACCGCCGGCGGCGACACCACCCGCACCTACACGGTGCCGACCGGCGGCCAGGATGCCGTGCGACCGCACGCCGTCACCGCCATGACCACCCAAGCGCCCGGTCAGACCGGCGTCGTCAACAACTACGCCTACGACGCCACCGGCAACACCACCTGCCGGCCGACCGGCACCACCGCGAACAACTGCGGCACCGGCACCAACAGCCAGACCCTCGGCTGGGACGCCGAAGGCAAACTCGCCACCGTCGCGGCCGGTGGCCAGACCATCGAAACCAACATCTACGACGCCAACGGCGTCAGGATCATCCGCCGCGACAGTGGGGGTACCACCCTCTACCTGCCCGGACAGGAGATCCGCCGCGAAGGCAGCGTCAACACCGGCACCCGCTACTACAGCTTCGCCGGCACCGTCTGCGCCTCCCGCAAGGCAGGTTCGGCGACCACCGACCTGACCTGGCTCTTCGACGACCACCAGGGCACCCAACAGACCGCCGTCAACGCCGGCACCCAGGCCGTCTCCATCCGCCGCCAAACCCCCTATGGGGCACCCCGCGGCGCGAACCCGATCTGGGTCAACAACAAGGGCTTTGTCGGCGGAGACATCGACCCCACCGGCCTGACCAACGTCGGTGCCCGACAGTACGACCCGACGCTGGGCCGCTTCATCTCCGTCGACCCGGTCCTCGTCGCCGACGACCCGGCCCAGTACAACGCCTATCAATACGGCGGCAACAACCCGATCGACAACGCCGACCCCACCGGGATGTACTTCACGGAGAACAGCGAGGACACCGGCGACCGCGCCTACGTCAGCACCACTCCCTCCGGGCAGACGGTAACCAAGATCGTCAAGAAGTACGTCCCCCCGGCCTGTGGATCCAGCTGCCAGCAACAACGCGAAGCGTTCAGGAAAGCCAGCAACGAACGCGCCGAAGCAGAACGCAGACAACGCGAATGCCAGTCCAGCTTCTGGTGCCGAAACGCCGGGGCAGTGGGCACGGTCGCCGGTGTTGCCGCTGGCGTCATCGTCGGCGCCGCCTGCACGGCCGGAAGCTTTGGTGTGGGCGCCGTCGGCTGCGCGGCGATCGGCGGGTTCGTCGGCGGTGCCGTCGCCTCGTTGGTCACCAACGGCCTCGACGCCGACGACGAAAGCGGCTGGCAACTCGCCGGCGAAGCCCTCGTGGGCGGTGCCATCGGCGGCCTGCTCGGCGCAGGCGGCGCAATCCTCTTGCCCGCCCTCGGCGCCGGGGCCTTCGGCCTCGCCAGTGGGGCAGGCCTGCGTACCTCCCTGAGAATGGCAGGCGCCGGAGCCCGAGGAGCAGCCCGTGGTGGCGGTGCAGGGGGCATCCGTGGTTGCCTCAAGAGCTTCAGCGGTGACACCGAAGTCCTGATGGCGGACGGCAGCAAGAAGCCAATCGGAGACATCGAGATCGGCGACGCGGTCCTGGCCACCGACCCCGAAACGGGGGAGGAAGGCGCCCGTAAGGTGACCCACCTGTGGGTTCACGAGGACCAACTCGTCGACCTCAAGGTGAACGGCGGGAGCCTTACCACCACCGAGGACCACCCGTTCTGGAACGTCACCGACCAGCAGTGGCAGGACAGCCAGGACCTCGACCCCGGAGACCTGCTCCACACGGCCACCGGAGGAACCCTCACCGTCACCGGCCTCGACTGGACCACCGTCCAACAGGGCACTGCCTACAACCTCACCGTCGCAGACATCCACACGTACTATGTGCTCGCCGGCAACACCCCGGTACTGGTGCACAACTGCGGCGGCGGATTCAAGGTGGGAATTGGTGCTGATGAGGTCAATAGCATTAACCGCAGCTTCGGCGGGCAGACAACGCTTAATGGATCATTCGAGAATACGATGATTAATGCCTCGCGGTACAATAGTTTCTACGACAAATCTGCTGTAGTAATTCGCGACATTACGGGTGGTTATATGTTCGACAATGGTAATAAGCGGACGACTCAGGCGGTTGTTGAACAGCTAATGCAACGCAACAACGTCATCAGTGGTCCGACCTCGGCGGAGCTTCGTGGTGTGATCGACAGCGTGGGCAAGGGCAAGCTGAGCAGCGTAGAGGACATCTCGCGTGCCCTGCGCGGATATTAGGAGCAGTCGATGGATATCGAAGTTCTGATGTGCAAGCTTGCGGAGGCTGGAACGACGGTGATCCTGAAGGTTGATCACGAAAGGTATGCCCAAGGGGGAGATTATTGGACCCTCGTCATATCGGGCGGCTCGCTAGGTGCGCAAGGTCTGGTGCGAGCTGAAGAGGCGTCCCTCGCCGAGTGTCTTCGCGTCGGTCTGTCGCGGCTGATGGATGGCGGAAGCCAGTGGGAATGGGTTTCTGAGTATCTCGCGGACGGGTAACAGGCTGTGGCGGTATGACGCCTGAGGTGCTCTGTGAGGCGTCGTCGTCTGCCTGGGTTGCCGTCATGGTTGCCGTCAGAGACAGGAGATATATAGGAATGCATCGATGCGTGGCTTCTTGTGGGCCGTAGTGAGTGAGGTGGATGTGCGGTGGCGCGCCGCGTAGCGGTGCGGCGTCGATCCCCGGAACCACTCGCCTGGATCGGTTGGCGAAGGGATCGTCACGGCAGCCCCGGTCGGTCGACAGTCCCGGCTCTCGTGGTTGGGCGCTTGGTATTGGTGGGTGTGCGCGCGTGGCCGTAGGCCTGTAGCGCGTGCGCGCGGCCCGGCGTAGCCGGGCGCTCTTGATCCTGTAGAGCAGTTTTGAGCCAGTCGGATCTTGGTCGAGGGCCTTGGTCCGGCTGGCTTACTGCTTCGGGGTGCGCTGGCGGTTGCTGCGTGAGCGCTTGGCGGGTGGCGGGGCCTGGTCGTCGTTGCTGGGGCGTTGGAGGTGTTCGGGCTGCTGGGCGAAGTTGCCTCGGTTGGCCTGGTATTTGATCACGTCGTCGATGAGGTCGT
The DNA here is from genome assembly GCF_050942455.1 of Micromonospora sp. CA-263727. Taxonomy (NCBI): domain Bacteria; kingdom Bacillati; phylum Actinomycetota; class Actinomycetes; order Micromonosporales; family Micromonosporaceae; genus Micromonospora; species Micromonospora sp. CA-263727. The sequence goes on along the minus strand of NZ_CP192031.1, from coordinate 4,971,175 downwards.
TGTTGGTGTCGGCGTGGCGTAGTAGGTCGTGTAGGGCGGCGTTCTTGTCGTCGGTGGTGCGGGCGTGGTGGTAGCGGATGGTGATGGTTTGTTGGTCGGCGAGGTAGGCGGCGACTCTGCGGCGGAGGTCGGGGTCGTCGATGGGTTCGCGGAGGACACCGCCGCGTAGGAGGTCGAAGGCGTCGGGGTGGACGAAGGTGCCTTTGCCTGCGACGCTGTAGGTGATGCGCCGGTGTTGGAGTTCGCGTAGTGCGCGTTGGGCGGTCATGGACGCCACGCCGTAGAGGTCGGCCATCTTGCGGGCGGACGGTAGTGGGTCGTTGGGGTTGAGGCGTCCGTCGCGGATCTGGTCGAGGATGTCATCGACGACCTGCTGGAACAGGGCTCGCTTGTCGTCTGGGTCGTGGGCCATGCGCTGATCGTAGCCGTCATGGGCTGATCAGGCGAGACAGGCGTCACATGACACTCGTGTGCCCAGAACTCTTGACCGTCACAGGTGTCACGTGACACCTTATGTGCACGGGACGCACGCCGCAGTGGCGTGGACCGAAGCAGAGGAGAACACAACATGTTGGTGTTGCCGATTGATGGCAGCCAGACGCTGCTGGTGCTGGCTGTGCCGGCGCCGCAGTTCAAGGACAAGGCCAACGGTGTGGCCGCGACGGATCGGGTCACCGGTGCGCCGTTGGTGGAGGTGCCCCTCGCCTTGACGGTCGACGGTGGACAGCCGCAGGTGTTGCGGGTGTCGGTGCCGCAACCGTCGGTGCCGAAGGACCTAGCCGTGGGACAGATGGTGCGGGCGTCCGGGTTGACGTTCGTGACGGGGGAGAAGAACGGCCGGGCCTGGCAGATCTTCCGGGCGTCGGCGTTGACGGCGGTGAAGCCCGGATGATCCATCCCCCTGATACCCGCCTGATCGTGGCGGTACCGGCCGTCGTGCTGTCGGTCGCCGCCCTGGCCGTACTCGTGTGGCTCGGCGCGCACGTCGTGCGGTACCTGGTAGCAGGCAGGCAGCTCCGTCGGATGCTGCGGGTCGCGTGGCGGATCAGGTACACGTGGCGGCGGACCGCCCGCCGGGTCGGGCTCGTGCAGTCCGAGCGGAGCCGCCCGCCGTGGTGGTCCACCCGTCCGCCGGGCACGGTCGTGACTCGGGAGTTGATCCCAGCGGTGACGGTGGCGGCCGAGCGGTGGGGCGTGCGCGTGGACGTTTCCACCGTTGGCCGGCTGGGCGTTGAGGAGTTCACGCAGGCGGCCGGGCATCTGGCCGACGTGTGGCGGGTGCCGCTCGTGAGGGTGGCGCAGGTCCGTCCCGGCCTGGTCCGGATACGGGCGCTGCTACACGACCCCCTCACCGAACCCGCGAGCTGGACCGAACCGACCGACGGCGGGTCGGACCCGGCCGTGTGGGTCGCAGGCGTGGACGCCGACGGTCAGCCGGTCACGATCCGCTCGGCCGGTGTCTCCGGCGTGGTGGTGGCCGGGCTGGCGGGTTATGGCAAGACGTCGTTCCTCAACGCCCGGTTCTGCCAGCTCGCCCCATCGCCGGCGGTGCAGTTCGTGCTGATCGACGGCAAGGGCGGCCCGGACTACGACGACCTGTTCACCCGCGCGTGGCTGTCGGCGAAAGACGACCCCGAGCAGGTCCGTGACCATCTGGCCCGGGTACGGGAGTTGATGGTCGCCCGGCAGCACGCGATCCGCTCAGTGCTCGGCGTGAAGAACATGTGGCACGTCGGCCCGTCCGCCTCCTGGCCCCTCGTGATGGTGGTGATCGATGAGGCGCACACGTTCCTGAACGAGACCAAGGGCACCGACGCGCAGTCCAAGCGCCTCGACGCCCTGGCCCGGGAGACCGCCCGGCTGGTGGAGGAGTTGATCCGTAAGGGCCGCAACGTCGGCATCCAGGTCGTTCTTGCGACGCAGAAGGCCACCGGGGATGCGATCCCGACGAAGATCCGCGACAACTGCCAGGTCGCGATCAGCTTCGCCCAGCGCACCTCGGAGGCGGCCACGGCGGTGCTCGGCTCGGACATCACGTCCGCGCCGGATGAGCATCCGCGTCGGCTGCAAGACCCGGCGTATGTCGGGGTGGCGTCGATGGTTGCGCAGGGTCGGCCTGGGTTCACCCTGGTCCGCACGCCGTACGTGCCGGACGCGACCGCCGATGCGATCGCCACCGCGACCGCGCACCTGGTCCGCGACCCGTTGCACCTGTTGACCACGGGGAAGGCGGTGGCCGATGCCGCACCCCGATGACGAGTTCCCCGGGCAGAGCGGCGGCCCATTCCGCCAAGAACACTCCGCCGCGCTGCCCGGGTTCAGCCCCTATCCCAGCAATGAGAAGGAACCACCCCCGATGATGTCACCCCACCCCGTACCGGCAGACCCGGGCGGCCTGCTCCGCGTGGCGGCCGCCACCGACCTCGCCCACCACGTCGGCGAGTGCCGGCATCCAGTAGCCGTCACCGGCAGCAGTCTGCTCGTCGAGCGGAGCACCGGCCGGATCGTCGACAGCCTGGGCCCGACGGCCGCACCGGGCCGGGTGGTCGGGTTGCGCTGCCGCAGCCGCCGCGCGTCGGTGTGTCCGGCCTGCTCGGCGCTGTACAAGCTGGACGCCTACCACCTGATCGCCGCCGGCCTGCACGGCGGCAAGGACACCCCAGTACAGGTCGCCGACCGGCCCCGGCTGTTCGTCACGGTGACCGCGCCGTCGTTCGGGCCGGTGCACCTCGGCCCGGACCGGCACGGCCAGCCCCGCCCCTGCCACCCCCGCACCCGGCCTACGGCGGCTCACCGTAGCTGTGGCAGGTGGCACCCGGCCGCCGACCCCGCGATCGGCACGCCACTGGACCCGACCGGCTACGACTACCCCGGTCAGATGCTGTTCAACGCCCATGTCGGGCTGCTGTGGGCGCGGTTCACGACCGAGACGCGTCGTGGCCTGGCTGCCGCAGCCGGTCTGCCCCGTGTGGTGGCGGCCCGGCAGGTGCGTGTGGTGTTCGCCAAGGTCGCCGAGTTCCAGGCCCGGGGCGTGGTGCACCTGCACGCGATCGTCCGCCTGGACGGCACCGACGGCCCCTCCTCGGCCCCGGCCGGCTGGGCCAGCATCGACCTGCTCGACCACGCCATCCACGCCGCCGTTCAGCGGGTCGAGGTGACCACCCCGGCCTGCCGACGGGTGCCAGCCCGACGGTTGAGGTGGGGCCGGCAGGTCGACGTCCGCCCGATCACCCGCGCTGATGGCATGTCGGACACAGTGGTGGCCCGGTACGTGGCGAAGTACGCCACCAAGGCCGCCGAGACGGTCGGGGTCGACCTCGGCCCGATCTACTGCCGCGCCTGCGACGGCCACGGCACCAACTCCACAACTGCGGTGCTGTGTCACCGGTGCGCGGGGAGCGGCCGGCGATCCGGTGTCAGCCTGCGGCACCTGAGCGGGCATGCTCGTCGGCTGGTCGACACCTGCTGGTGGCTGGGCGGCCAACCCGGCCTCGGTCGGCTGCGACTGCGCCGGTACGCGCACACCCTCGGCTTCCGGGGCCACTTCGCCACCACCTCACGCGCCTACTCCACCACCCTCACCGCGCTGCGCGCCGAACGCCGTCACTGGATGGCCGACCGGCATGCCGAGCGGGCCGGCGTCGACCCGGCGAGCGTGCTCGTCGTCGGCGACTGGCGCTACGCCGGACCCGGAGGTGGGGCGTGACCGCTGACCTGCCACCGTCGCCCAGGTCATGGACCGGCTCCAAGTGTCCAAGCACACCGTCTACCACCTCATCCGCACCCGGCGACTCCGGTCGGTGCGCATCGGCCGGTGCCGCCGCATCCCCACCACGGCCCTGGCCGCCTACCTGCGTGAGTTGAGCGGGGAGGTGACCGGGCATGGCCGGTAGGAAACGCGCCAACGGTGAAGGCACCGTCTACCAGCGCGCCGACGGCCGGTGGGAAGGCGCCGGCTACGTCCAGGCCGCCGACGGCAGCAGCCGACGGGTCCGGGTCTACGGCGCCACCCGCAAGGAAGCCGCCGACAAGCTGGCCGTCAAGCTCGCTGACTCCCACCGGGGTCTACCCGCGACCGCCGACCCGACGCTAACCGTCGCCGACTACCTCACCCGCTGGCTCATCACCGTGGCGGTCCACCAGGTGCGGCCCACCACCTACGCCAACTACGACACCTACGTCCGGCAGTTCCTCATCCCCGCACTCGGTCACCGCCGGCTCGCCGCGCTCACCGTCACCGAGGTCCGCACCTTCCTCGACACGGTCCAGGCCGTATGCCAGTGCTGCGCCCGTGGTTGGGACGCCCGCCGTGATCCGCACCACCCGCGCAAGGATCGGCGGCCCCGCTGCTGCGCCGTCGGCGCCTGCTGCCAACGCCACGTGACACCGGCGACCGTCCGGTACATCCGCGCGGTCCTGTCCGCCGCCCTCGCTCACGCCGTACGGGAGGAACTGCTGCACCGCAACGTCGCCTCCCCGGTCCGACTCCCCACCCCTGCCCGCAGCCGGTACCAGCCGTTCACCGCCGGGGAGGCCCGCAAGTACCTGTACGCCGCCGCGTTCCACCGCCACGGCCCGCTGTTCGAACTCGCGCTGCGCACCGGCATGCGACGCGGCGAACTCCTCGGCCTGCAATGGTCCGACATCGACCTCGAAGCCGGTCACCTGTCCGTACGCCGCACCCTCGCCCGCACCAAGGGCGGCATGACCTTCCAACCACCCAAGACGGAGGCGTCTCAGCGGCGGATCCTGCTGCCCCGCGACTGCATCACCTCGCTGACCCGCTACCGCCAACGCCAGGACATCGACCGGCGGGAAGCCGGCGACACCTGGGCAGATCTCGACCTGGTGTTCGCCTCAACTACGGGCGGTCCGCTCGACCCCGCCAGCGTTCACCGTCAGCACGAGACGATTTGTTACCTCGCCGAGGTCCGCTACATCCGCTTCCACGACCTCAGACACACCTGCGCGACGCTGCTACTGGAACAAGGCGTCGAACTCGTCACCATCAAGGAACTCCTCGGACACGCCCGGCTGCACGTCACCGCCGACATCCACGCCCACGTCCGACCCCGCCTGCACCGCAACGCCATCGAAGCCATGAACCGAGCCCTGCACTCCGACGACACCGACCCGGACGACGACATCCCACCCGCCGACGACTGACACCCGACTAGCGGCGCCCCGACCCGGACCCATGATCCTGGTCGGGGCGCCGCTACTCGTTGCGCAGCGCCGCTGAGCGTGGCCAGGCGAGGAACCGCGCGTGCAACACCCCCGACGGGGTGTGCGGCAGATCCTCGCACGCCTGAACCAGGTACGCCGACAGGTGCAGCATCAGCGATATCCGCGCCCCGGTGAACTCCACCACGAGCTGCCGCTTACGGGTCCGGCACGGCCACGCCGCCCCACATCCCGCACAGATCCACTGCGGCCGTACTGGCTGGTGCATCGACAACAACCCCACCACCCTCCCGGATCGTTGGAAGGGGAAGGGACTGCCACCCGCACCGGACCCGACCACAGCCCGGGTCGGGCGGTGCCCCTTCCCCTGGCGCCCACCAGCCCGGCGATCTATCGCAAGCGAACCGGCGAGGCCCTGCCGCTGAACCTACGAACCAGCCCCGGGGCACCCCAACGTCCCGATGGACAACTTGCCGGACACTTCGGCGACCCTGGCGCGTTCCGCCGTGTCCACTACCGTGGGACGGTATGAGTCACCGCCTCCGCGCGGCCATGCTCCGCGCCCACCTCGACCCGGCCGCCCTCGCCACAGCCGTCGGTGTGGACGTCAAGACCGTCACCCGGTGGCTCGCCGGCCGGATCCCGCACCAACGCACCCGCCTCGCCGTCGCCGACGCCCTCGGCGAGACCGAAGCCGACCTGTGGCCGCAGACTCGCCCCGACCAGGCCCCCGGCGCGGAAGCCACCGCTGAGGTCGTCGCCGCGTACGCCCACCGCGCCGACATCCCCCACCACCTTTGGGCGGCCCTGCTCACCGGCGCCACCACGCGGATCGACCTGCTCGGCTACGCCTACCCGTTCCTCCTAGAGTTGCTGCCCAACACCATGCAGCTCATCACCGACAAGGCCGCCAACGGCGCCCGGGTCCGGCTCACGTTCGCCGACCCCGACTGCCCGCACGTCGCCGAACGCGACGCCCTCGAACAGATCGGCGGCACCCTACCCGGCCGGATCCGCAACGCCCTCAACTTCTGCGAACCCCTCCACGGCGTGCCCGGGGTCGAGATCGGCCTGCACACCGTGCACCTGTACAACTCGGTGTTCCGCTTCGACCACCAGATGATCGTCACCCCACACCTCTACCGCGCCCGCGGCTACCAACACCCTGCCCTGCACCTGCGCGAACTCTCACCGCACGGCATCTTCGCCGCCCACGCCGACCAGTTCGAACAGATCTGGCAAACCACCACCGCCCACCCCAAGGAGACCCGGTGACCGGCCGGCGCGACTACTACCACGACCCGCACGCCCCCACCGCGAACAGCCTCGTCCCCGGCGCCGCCGCCCTCGTCACCGACCACCACGGCCGCGTCCTGCTGCAACGGCGCACCGACTCCGGCAACTGGGCACTACCCGGCGGCGCCATGGACATCGGCGAAACCCTCCAACAGTGCGCCGTCCGCGAGGTCAAGGAAGAAACCGGCCTCGACATCGCCATCACCGGCCTGCTCGGCATCTACACCGACCCCGCGCACGTCATTGCCTACGCCGACGGTGAGGTCCGGCAAGAGTTCACCGTGACCTACCTCGCCCGAGTCGTCGGTGGCACGCTGACCGTCAGCGACGAGTCCACCGAGGTCCGCTTCATCCACCCCACCGAGTTCGACCACATCCCCATCCACGACACCGTCCGCCTCCGCCTCCACCACCACGCCGAGCACCGCGACACCCCCTACCTCGGATAACGCCACCCATCGATGCCTCGGCCGTCGACGGGCGCGGACGTCTCCCCAGGTTGCCGTCACCGTCGCCGTCAACACCGATAGATATCGATGCGGCAAGTTGGTGCCACACGCGAAAGGCCAGGTGAAACGCCATGAACACGTAAGTCACACTGCGTGACGGGGTGAAAATCCCACACGTACTATGTGGTAGCCGGCAAAACACCGGTGCTGGTCCACAACTGCGGCGGGGCCACGTTCGTGGCAGACGCGAACGGGACCGTAGTGCCCACGAGCGCTTCGCGGCTGGAGTCAGGATTGCAGGCGGCGGTCGATGCGGGAGAGGCTGGGTTTAGCACCTTCCCCACCCGTTCGGCAGGTACGGGCTTCCAACTGCCGGATGGCAGTAGGATCCGCATTATGCAGCCGTCAGCCAACGGAAATGCGGGGCTTCGAGCCTCGTTTACAAACGGTGCCGATGCGCCAGTCAGTCCATTCACAGGCAGGCCGGTGCAGCCGCCGAGGGGCGTGAATCCGAAGCAGTATGTACGGTCTCGGACGCACATTGAGTTGGAGCCATAGTGTTCCCGTGGATAGAGGAAATCAGGGCGTTTCTCCCACTCACGATCGCTGCTGCCGAGGCGGACGGTGGTGGCGTATGCCTCAGCGGAAACCACTGGCGCCTACGTGTTAACACGAACTGGCGTGTTTCTGCAACTGAAATTCCTGCAATTTCTCCGTCGATTTCAGGCGACGCCGCGAAGGCTCACGGTCTCGATGACCTGATCGGAGATGAAATCGTTCAAGTGGGCGCGCAGAGTCGCGATGTTGGGCTCGATCTAAGTTTGAAAACCCGAACCGGGTTTATCTTCGAAACCATTAGCGACTATCCCTACGGAGAGTGGATATTCTCAGTTTGGCGCCCCGAAGATGAGCGCCAAGTACCCGTTTTTGATCTCGAAGGACCTGTAGCGCCTGATCTCATTTGAAGCCAATCGTCCGGTCCCGTCTTCAGTTACGCGCAGTGGCGTCCATGATTCGTTTCGAGTCGCTCAGTCCGGGTGTGCTCGGAGCTCTTGGTGCCTCCGGGTGGAGCGCGAGCCGCGCCGTTGACACTGGCCAATGGGTGGAACAGTTGGAGCGCGAAGGTTACCGCGCCCATTCATTGGCTGTAGATGTTCTCTCGGCGCTTGGGGGGCTGTCGGTTGAGCCGATCCATCAGGTTGGTCCGAACTTCACTAATGATGAGCCTTACAATTTTGATCCTATTGCGGCCGGATCGGGCCAGCGTGCCCTGGCTGTGGAGGTGGAGTCCGTTCTTGGTGGACAGTACTTCCCTATCGGCGAGTGGCTTAGCTGTTCAAGCGTATTCATCGAATCCAAGGGGAGGGTGGTTGCTGCTGGCAGGGGGTGGTTTTGGGAGCTTGGACCAACCTTCGAGGAGTCTTTAGAGTTGGCAATTTGCGCGGATCGTCCGCTGCTGTGTCTGCACTCTGATCCGGGAGTTTCCCCCTGGCCGCCTGCGTGATCTCTGTCGATTATCTCCGGTAGCCAAGTGCTGACCTTGCTGATGCATGCCTCTGGTGGTCTACTTGCGTTGCTGTCACGGTTATCGTCACGCGTTGCGCGGAATGGAATGGCTTGCCGTCGTTTTGCGAAGAGGACTTTGGGATGAAATCTGTGGATGCGTATATGAGTGTCGTCCGGCAGCGGATGGTGGCCGACGGGTGTGCGGTGACTGACGAGAGCATCGGTTCGATGCCGGTGGTGGTGGGGTATCGGGCGCGGGTCCGGGCGCTGACGAGGATCCACATCTTCGCGGTCGCGGCCAAGGTGGAGCAGGTCGATGAGGCGAGCCTTCGGGCGTACGTCGATGATGTGGTGAACCTGGGTGTTGGCCGCAAGGGCCAGTGGCGCGGCATGCAGTCGGGCGTCATCGTGCTGCCCATCCTGGTGACCGAGTCGGTGGACCCGGCCGCTGTGGCGCTGACTCAGAAGGCATACCGCCTTAACTTGAACGGTTTCGCGGTGATGGCCCAACCCGCGGTCGCGGACGTGCAGGCCGGCCAGGTGTGGACCTTCCGGGGAACCAGATTGTGGGGTTACGCCTTCAACTCGCTCGTCAAGCGGTTGTACAAGGCATATCTACCGGAGCCGGCGGCCGAGTTGAGCTGACCGCGGGCCGGGTGGATCACTCGTACGGGAGCAGCTTGTCGAGGGTGATGGGTAGTTCGCGGACGCGTACGCCGGTGGCGTGGTGCACCGCGTTGGCGATGGCCGCGGCGGCGCCGACGATGCCGATCTCGCCGACGCCCTTGGTGCCCATCGGGTTGACGTACGGGTCGTCCTCCTCGATCCAGTACGCCTCGACGGCCCCCACGTCGGCGTTGCTGCTGACGTGGTACGTGGCCAGGTCGTGGTTGACCACGTGCCCGTAGCGCGGGTCCAGGATGCTCGCCTCGTGCAGCGCCATGGACAGGCCCATGGTCATCCCGCCGATCAGTTGCGAGTGGGCGGTCTTCGGGTTGACCACCCGGCCTACCGCGTACACCCCGAGCTGGCGGGGCACCCGGATCTCGCCGGTCTCCTCGTGCACCCGCACCTCGGCGAACTGTGCGCCGAAGGCGTGCATCACGTACTGCTTGAGGTAGGGATTCTCCGGCATGTCGACGGTGACCTCCAGGCCCTCGGCGGGCACCGTGCCGCCGTGGTCGGCGGCCAGCCGCCGGCGTAGCTCGTCGGCTCCCTCGCAGATGGTGGCCCCCCAACTGGTGATGCCCGCCGAGCCGCCCTCCTGCGCCGCTGGCGGGTATGCCGTGTCGCCGAGACGCAGCTCGACCTGGGCCAAGTCGACCCGGAGCGCGTCGGCGGCGATCTGGGTCAGCGCGGTGCGGGTGCCGGTGCCGATGTCGACCGCCGCCATCAGCACGGTGTGCCGGCCGTCCGGGGTGACCCGGATGGTGGCCTTGGAGCCGGGCAGCCGCAGGGTCGGGTAGGTCGCCGAGGCTACGCCGGTGCCCACCAACCAGCCGTGCTCGCGGCGGGCCCGGGGAGTGGGGTCGCGCGCTTCCCAGCCGAACCGTCGCGACCCCTCGCGGAGGCAGGCGGCCAGGCTCCGGCTGGAGAACGGCCGCCCGTCCAGCGGGTGCACCTCCGGCTCGTTGCGGATCCGCAGCTCGACCGGGTCGAGGCCGCCCGCGATGGCGAGTTCGTCCATCGCCGATTCGAGGGCGAACATGCCGACCGACTCGCCCGGGGCTCGCATGATCGCGGGTGTCGGTAGGTCCAGCGCGGCCAACTGCTGCCGGGTCCGGAGGTGGGGTGTGGCGTACATGGTCGGGGTGGCCCGGGTGGCGTGTTCGGCGAACTCCTTGAGCCGGGAGGTCTGCTCCACCGACTCGTGGGCGACCGCGGTCAGCCGCCCGCCGGCGTCGGCACCGAGGCGTACCCGCTGCGTGGTCGGGGACCGGTAGCCGGTCTGGGAGAACATCTGGTGCCGGGTGAGCGCGAAGCGCACCGGCCGGTCGGGGACGAGTTGGGCGGCCATCACGGCGAGGATGAGGTCGGAGTGGCGGGGAACCTTCGAGCCGAACGCGCCGCCGACGTGCGGCGAGAAGACCCGGACCTGGTCCGGTTGGAGCCGGAACGCGGTGGCGACGGTGGTCTGGACGCCCCGCAGGTACTGCGTGGACACGTGCAGGGTGAGCCCCTCGGCGGTCCAGCAGGCGATGGTGGTGTGCGGCTCCAGCGGGTTGTGGTTGTACCAGGGGGTGCGGTAGGTGTGGTCCACCTGGACGGCCGCCGAGGCGAGCGCGGCGTCCACGTCGCCCTTGTCGATGTCCATCGGGAAGAGCGGCATGGTCTGCTGCGGTACCCGCAGTTGCCCCCGCGCGCGGCTGGACTCCAGGTCGACGTCGTGGGGTCGTTCCCGGTAGTCGACCCGGACCAGGCCGGCGGCGTGCCGGGCGATCTCCGAGGTCTCGGCGATCACGCCGCCGACGAGCTGGCCGCGGAAGGAGACCTCCCCGGACTGGAGGATGCGCAGCTCGCCGTCGTCGGTGCCGAGCCGGGGCGCGTTCAGGTGGGTGAGCACCGCGAGTACGCCCGGCTGGGCGCTGGCCCGGCTACAGTCGATGCCGATGATCTCTCCGGTGGCGACGGTGCTGCGCACCGCGAACAGGTAGGCCGGGCGCGGCACCGGGTGCTCGAAGGCGTACGTCGCCAGTCCGCGCACCTTCTCCGCCCCCTCGAAGCGGTCGAGCGGCTGACCCATGGCGTGTGGCGCGACCGCGCTCACCGCGCCGCCCCGGCCAGGTCCAGCACGGTACGGACGATGGCGTTGCGGGCCAGCGGGATCTTGAAGGCGTTGTCCGACTGCGGCTGGGCGTCGACGAGTTCGGCCTCGGCGGCCCGGCGCAGCCGCTCCTCGGTGGCCGGTCCGCCGCGCAGCAGGTCCTCGGCCCGCCGCGCCCGCCACGGCTTGTGCGCCACGCCGCCCAGTGCGATCCGGATGTCGCGCAGTTCCCCGTCGACCAGGTCGATCGCGGCGGCGACCGAGACCAGCGCGAACGCGTACGAGGCCCGGTCCCGGATCTTGCGGTAGTACGAGCGGGCGGCGAAGGCCAGCGGCGGCAGGTCGACGGCGGTGATCAGTTCGCCGTGGGTCAGCACGTTGTCGTGCTGGGGGTCGGCTCCGGGCAGCCGGTGCAGTTCGGTCAGCGGGATGGCGCGGCTGCCGTCCGGGCCGATGGTCTGCACCGTGGCGTCCATCGCGGCCAGCGCGACGGCCAGGTCGGACGGGTGGGTGGCGATGCACTCCGGTGAGGTGCCGAGGATGGCCAGGTCCCGATTGTGCCCCTCGATCGCCGAGCAGCCGGAGCCGGGTTCCCGCTTGTTGCAGGCGGTGCTGACGTCCTGGAAGTAGACGCAGCGGGTGCGTTGCAGCAGGTTGCCGCCGACGGTGGCGAGGTTGCGCAGCTGGGTGGAGGCGCCGTTGAGGACGGCCTGGGCGACCACCGGATAGCGGCCCCGGATCAGCGGATCGGCGGCCAGGTCGCTGTTCGACACCCCGGCGCCGATGCGTACCCCGCCGTCGGGCAGCTCCTCGATCGCGCGGGAGGTCACCCCCCGGACGTCGACCAGCAGGTCGGGGCGGGCCACGTCGAGCTTCATCAGGTCGACCAGGTTGGTGCCGCCGCCGAGGAACGCCGCCTGCGGCGAGCGGGCGAGCAGGGCGACCGCGCCGGCCGGGTCGGAGGCGCGTTCGTACCGGAACGGCCTCATGACCGGGCCACCTCCTGGATCGCGGGGACGATGTTCGCGTACGCGGCGCAGCGGCAGAGGTTGCCGCTCATCCGTTCACGGATCTCGTCGGGGTTGGCGGCCAGGTCGACCGGACCGGTGTCGGGCTCGCCGGCGGGGTCGTCCGGCGGGCGGAAGGTCACCGCGCTGGGCCACCCGGTCGCCGCCTCCCGGAGCATGGCGACCGCGGAGACGATCTGTCCCGGCGTGCAGTAGCCGCACTGGAAGGCGTCGTGTTCGATGAAGCTGCGCTGCATCGGGTGCAGCTCGCCGTCGGCGGCCAGCCCGGCGGCGGTGACGATCTCGGCCCCGTCGTGGGCCACCGCGAGCGCGAGGCAGCTGTTGGCCCGTCGCCCGTCGAGCAGCACCGTGCAGGCACCACACTGCCCATGGTCGCAGCCCTTCTTGGGGCTGGTGTTGCCGAGCCGTTCGCGTAGCGCGTCGAGCAGCGTCGTCCGGGTGTCGACGGTGAGCCGATGGTCGGCTCCGTCCACTCGCAGCCTGATCTCGGTGTCCATGGTGTCCAGCCCCTGACGGTGGTGAGTTGCCGACCAAGTTATCGGCAAGTACGACCGAACTTGTCTAAAAGCTATAAAAAGGTACGCAAGTGGCTCGGGGTTGGAGGGTGTCGGCAGATGTTGGCGGAGGTGTGGCCGTTCGTCGAGCAGCGGCGCGGTGCCGGGCAGCGGATCGTGCTGGCCCGGTTGGTACGCCGCGCCGGTCCCGGCTCCCGGCCCTTGGGGGCCACCATGGCGGTGGCCTCGGACGGCGGCTGGACCGGGTCCGTCTCCGGCGGCTGCGTGGAGGCCACCCTGCTCGACGAGGCCCGTTCGGTGCTCGACGGTGCCCGCCCCCGGCTCACCGCGATCAGTCCGGGCGCGGACCTGATGCCCTGGGAACCCGCCCCGGCCTGCGCCGGGGAGCTGGGCGTGCTGATCTGCCCGCTGCCCTCCGGCCCGGTGTACGCGGCCATCGGTGCGGCGCTGGCCACCCGCCGCCCGCTGGCGTTGGGCATCGACCTCCGCCCGCCGTTCCACTGGTCGACGGCGGCGAACCGGGCCGCCCTGCGCTGCGGCGACGAGCACTTCGTCGAGGAACTGCGGCCCGGCCCGATGCTGCTGCTGGTCGGCGCGACCGACCTGGCCGCCGCGCTGGCCGCCCTGGCGGTCCCGATGGGGTACCGGGTGGTCGTGGTCGACCCGCGACCCGCGTACGCCCAGCGGGACCGGGTGCCGGCGGCCGACGACGTGGTCTGCACCTGGCCGGACCAGTGGCTGGCGACCGTCGCGCCGGAGCCCCGGGACGCGGTGCTCGTGCTCACCCACGACCCACGGATCGACGACCGGGCGATCCGTGCCGCGCTGGCCCGGCCGGTCGGGTACGTCGGCGCGCTGGGCAGCCGGGACACCCACGCCCGGCGGCTGGCCCGGTTGGCCGGTGCGCCGGGCCTCGACCGGCTCGCCGGACCGGCGGGCCTGGACCTCGGCGCGGCCTCCCTCGCCCAGACCGCGCTCTCCATGCTCGCCGAGGTGGTGGCGGTCGGCAACCGCCGAACCGGCGGCCGGCTGCGCGACGCCCACGGAAGGATCCGCGCGGCCGAGACCGCCTCGCCCGGGCGATGACGGGCCGCAGGCGCTGCCGTTCCCCCGGCCGGCAACTCTGCGGCGCTCCGGGTGGCGACCGGAGGCGGGTGGCGGCCCGCGGTACGGGTGCCGCTCGGGCGGCCGGGTCAGGCAACCTTTCCGGGTGGTGGCCGGGTACTACCTCGTGACCGACTTGTCAGGAGGGCGGGCACGTGATCACACCGGAGGGGTTCGACGAATTCGTCGTGACCCGCTCACCGCGGCTGCTGCGCACCGCCTTCCTGCTCACCCGTGACTGGGCACTGGCGGAGGACCTGTTGCCAGCCCCGCCCCGGCTACGGCACCGTCTACCTACGCACGGCCAGCGGCGACTAGGGCCTGTCCTGCCGATCATGGAACGATGAGGCAGGACGTCTTGGCTAGAGTCTCGCCGTGGTTGTGGTCAACACGGTTGAGAAGTTCGGCGTGGACGATTTCCTCGAACGCTCGTGGGACCTGCCGTCAGAGGTCACCGAGCTGCTGCGCGCGCATGTCGAGGTGACGCCCGACGGGTGGGTCGTGGACGTGTGGCCCATGACAGCGCAGCTCGCCGTCATCGTGCAGCCTTGGGTTGATGAGCCCATTGGTGTCGAGTCGGGTTCCTGGTTCGTCAGCTCTGCCCAGGTCCCTGCTTGAGGCGAGTCATCGGTGTCATCAGAGCCAGATGATGGCGGCGATGAGGACAAGGGTTGCTCGGTAGAGGGATGCGCGTTTGGCGTATCGGGTGGCCAGGTCACGCCACTGCTTGAGGCGGTTGAAGCAGCGTTCCACGACGTTGCGCTTGCGGTAGGTCGCCTTGTCGAAGGCCGGTGGTCGCCCGCCGGTGATGCCTTTGGCGGCACGGCGGGTGACCTGGTCCGAGCGTTGCGGGATGACGTGCCGGATTCCCCGTTGCCGTAGCGCACGTCTGGTGGAGTCGTGCGCGTAGCCCTTGTCGGCGATCAGCGCATCGGGTCGCTTGCGGGGGCGACCGGGGCCGGGCTCGTTGACGCGGATCGCGTCCAGCAGCGCCAACAACTGCGGGTTGTCGCCGGCTTGGCCGGGGGTGAGCAGGATCGACAGCGGCCGTCCACGTCCGTCGACGGCGAGGTGGATCTTCGTGCTCAGCCCGCCGCGGGATCGGCCGATGGCCTCGCCATCTTGCGTACCAGGCGTCGCCGGACTTGCCGGGGAGCCCCCTTTTTGCGGGCGTCAGCGGCATGCTGGTGCGCCCGCACGATCGACGACATGTCACCGGGCCTGGCAGGTCGTCTTCACGCCGACCCCGGGTAGCGCGGGCGGATAGGGGCGCCCAGGCCCCGGCGCCCCGACTGATCCGGGGCGCCGGGGCCGCCGTGCTCGCAGTGATTGGCGAAGGATGAGATAGATACCCAATTTATGCCATTTGCCCCGCCACCCTGGTCCGGCCGCGCTCGTTGCAGACGGTGTGTGTAGGACGGGACGGGCGGGGGCGTGGTGCCCCCGGCCGCTCCCAAGTTGGAGGGAGCGCAGCTCTGAACCGGATCGCAGGAATGATCATCGCTGCGGGAGGCGGTCGCCGGATCGGCGGCCCGGAGGCCCTGCTACACCAGGGCGGTAAGCCCCTGGTCGACCAGATGATCGACACGCTGACGGAGTCGGGCTGCGGGCCGATCGTGGTCGTCCTGGGCGCCGCGGCGGAGCAGGTCCGACAGACCGCCGACCTGGGCCGCGCCACGGTGGTGGTCAACCGCGCGTGGGGCACCGGGGTCGGCTCGTCCATCCGCGCCGGGCTGGCCGGGATCGACGACGACCGGGTCGAGGCGGCGGTGGTGGTGCCGGTGGACATGCCGGGGCTGACCGCGGCCGCGATCCGCCGGGTCGCCGCCCTGCCCTTCCCCGACGTGCTGGTCTGCGCCACCTACAACGGCCTGCGCGGCTACCCGATGCTCTTCGGCCGCCGCCACTGGCCCGGCATCGCCACCCTGGCCAGCGCCGACGTCGGCGCCCGCCCCTACCTGCTGGCCCACAAGGACCAGATCGTCGACATCGCCTGCGACGCGGTAGCCGACGGCAGCCGAGTCGACACCCCGGAACTCATGGCCCTCTACGGCCTAACCGTCCCCGAACAACGAATAGGCGCCTAACCCCCACCCCCACCACCCCCCGTCTTGCCGATCATGGAGTTGTGGTGCCGGAAATACGGCGACTGCCCTGTTCTGTCGGGCACCACAACTGCATGATCGACGCGCGAGGGGTGGCGGGCGGGGCGGGCGGGGGCGGGGGGCGGGGGAGGGGGTGGGTTAGGGGCAATGCCGCGTAGTTAAGGCGGTGGGTCGGTTGTCAACTCTGTGGTGTCGAGGATGTTGACGGTGATGGTGTGGTGGTAGTTGGTGCGGTCGATGGTGCCTTTGGCGCGGTGTTTGGAGATGGCGCGTTTGACCACTCGTGGGCTTGTTCGGGCACGTCGTTCGGGGAGTAGGTGGGTCAGGACCGCGTGGCCGATTGCGCCGACGAGGTCGATGTCGGTGTCGGCGATGATCCCGGCGGCCAGGACGATCTGGTCCCGGGCGGCGTGGACCGCGACGGTGAAGCTGGCCCGGTCCGGGCTGGTGGTGGGCTGGCTGGCGGTGGCGTCGGTCATCGCCAGCCGCACCGCCTGGTAGACGGTCAGCAGGGCGTGGACCTCCTGGCTCACCCCGGTCGGAGTCCGAGCCCGTAGGACCCGTCCCCCCAGCAGGGTCGATTTCAGTTCCAGGTATGCCGTCTCGATTTCCCAGCGTTGGTGGTAGAGCGTGACCAGGTCCAGGGCGGGGAACCGGTGGTGATCGGTGAGGGTGGTGATCAGCCGGTACCGGCCGACGTGGCGTTTCCCGTCCAGGCTCACGACGATCTCGGCATCGACGACCCGGACCGTGACTGCGCCGATGACCGACATCCATGACCCGTCCCGGTGACGGCGGATCACCGGTAGTCTCCGGTCGTTCTTGTCACGGATGAGCAGTTCAGCTCCGGTGCCGGCAAACTGTTCGATCATTGTGCGGGCGGCGAAGCCGCGGTCGGCCAGCAGGAGCATGCCGGGTTGCAGACAGCCCAGCAGACGACCAGCGCAGGCGAGTTCCCCGCTGGTGAGCGGTGTGAACACCGCGTCGATGAGGGCGCGGGTGCCACATGCCACGACGGTGACCAGCCGCAACATCGGATATCCCGACCCGCCGTGAGTGCCGGCCTGGCGGGGATAGACCGCCAGGTTCGCCGCACTGTCAGGCACGAACATGCTGGTGCCGTCGATCGCGCATACCAGCAGACCTCGCCACCGCTGGGCCCCGGCCGGCGGACCGGCGAGTAGCCGGAACAACGCCACGAACGGCTTGTCCCCGACCCGACGACGAGCCTGAGCCAAAGCCGACGACGTTGGTACGGGCACCACCAACCCGTCCAGACCAGCAATCAGCCGAGCCCATATCTGCCGATAGCCAATCTCGGCGAACAACCCCGCCGCGAGCAGCAGATACACCACCACCCGTGACGGTAGATCCCGCACCCGGGACTGCACCGCCCCGGTCTCAGCCAGAACCGCATCGACCATCTCGAACGGCACCTGCTGCGTCAACTCACCCAGATGACCCGCCGCGAACCGGCCCGAAGCCACCCTCATCGTGCGGGTGATGGCACACTGTTCCAACGGCGGGGCTCCCGGTCCAGAGGCTGTCTTGGAGTGACAAACCTCTATACCGAGACCCCGCCGTCCTCGTCCACCGACACGCCCCCTTGACAGACACCCTGTCCCCTTAACTGAGCGGCATTGGGGTTAGGGGAGGTGGTGGGTTGTGGTTAGGTGGCGGTACCAGTGGGCGCTGTCTTTCCAGGTGCGGGTCTGGGTGTCGTAGTCGACGTGGATGATGCCGAAGCGGCGGTCGTAGCCGTACGCCCACTCGAAGTTGTCCAGCAGGGACCAGACGAAGTAGCCCCGGACGTCGGCGCCGGCCGCCATCGCGTCGGCCGTGGCGGTGATGTGCCGGCGTAGGTAGTCGATCCGGCGGTCGTCGTGGATCGCGCCGTCGGGGGTGACCACGTCGTCGAAGGCGGCGCCGTTCTCGGTGATCATCAGCGGCAGGTCGGGATATTCGCGGTGCAGCCGTAGCAGCAGCTCGGTCAGGCCGGCCGGTTCGATGTTCCAGCCCATCGCGGTGTACGGGCCGGGCTGGGGCAGGAACTCGACCCGCTCCGAGCCGACCCAGGCCGAGTGCGCCGAGCGGCCGTGACCGTCCGCGTCCGATTTGGGCGACACGCCGTCCCAGGCGCGGACCAGGGTGGTCGAGTAGTAGTTGACGCCGAGCAGGTCCAGCGGCACGGCCGCGGTCCGCTCGTCGCCGTCCCGGACGAACGACCAGTCGGTGACGGCGGCGGTGTCGGCGAGCAGGTCGGCCGGGTACGCGCCGTCCAGCATCGGGCCGAGGAAGGCCCGGTTGGCCAGGCCGTCGATCCGGCGTACCGCGTCGGCGTCCGCCGCCGAGTCGGAGGCCGGCCGGATCACGTGCAGGTTCAGGGTGACCGAGAGCTGCGCCGCCGGGGCCAGGTCGCGGATCACCCGGCCGGCCAGGCCGTGCGCCAGGTTCAGATGGTGTACGGCGTGCAGCGCCGCGGCCGGTTCGGTGCGACCGGGCGCGTGCACCCCGGAGGCGTACCCGAGGTATGCCGAGCACCACGGTTCGTTGAGGGTGGTCCAGGTGTGCACCCGGTCGCCGAGCGCCCCGACGATCTTGGTGGCGTAGTCGGCGAAGCGCAGCGCGGTGTCCCGCGCCGGCCAGCCGCCGGCCTCCTCCAACTCCTGCGGCAGGTCCCAGTGGTAGAGCGTGGCGACCGGCCGGACGCCGAGTTCGAGCAGCCGGTCCACCAGCCGGGAGTAGAAGTCCACCCCGGCCTGGTTGACCGGGCCCGAGCCGCCGGGCTGCACCCGGGGCCAGGCGATGGAGAACCGGTACGCCCGGAGCCCGAGCGCGGCCACCTGGTCGAGGTCGCCGGCCCAGCGGTGGTAGTGGTCGGCCGCCACGTCGCCGGTGTCCCCGTTGCGGGTGCGTCCCGGGGTGTGGCTGTAGGTGTCCCAGATCGACGGCCCCCGGCCGTCCTCCTTGGTCGCGCCCTCGATCTGGTACGCGGCCGTGGCCGAGCCCCAGACGAAGCCCTCGGGAAACACGATCTCACTCACTTCGCCACCTCCGTGACCTCGCAGCGATACCCCGACGAGCTGCCCGCCACCAGTTCGGCGGTGGCCGTCCCGTCCTGGTAGTTCACCTCGAACTCGGTGCCGGCGCCACCATCGGGTGCCGGCACCCGGACCCGGCTGCGCTGCCCGGGAACCGGGGCGAACAGCCGCAGCCGGACCCCGTCGGCCCAGGGGTAGTCGGGCCGGTCGGTGACCGAACCGAGCGAAATGACCGAGCCGGGTCGGGCCAGCACCGGCACGCTGTCGAAGCCGTGCTTCTCGGTGACCCAGCCCGGGCCGGTGACCTGCGCGCCGCTGGTCAGGTGGGTCCAGGTGCCGGCCGGCAGGTAGTAGGTGACCTGCCCGTCGGCGCTCATCACCGGCGCGACGAGCAAATCCGGGCCGAGCATGTACTGCCGGTCGAGGTAGACGGCGGTCGGGTCGTCCGGGAACTCCAGCACCATCGGCCGCATCACCGGCACGCCCTCGCGGTGGGCCTCCTCGGCCGCCGCCGCCAGGTACGGCATCAGGCTCATCTTGAGCCGGGTGAACCGGCGCAGCACCTCGACCGCCTCCTCGTCGTACGCCCACGGCACCCGGTACGAGCCGGAGCCGTGCAGCCGCGAGTGCGAGGAGAGCAGCCCGAAGGCGATCCAGCGTTTGAACACCGCCGGATCCGGCGTGCCCTCGAAGCCGCCGATGTCGTGGCTCCAGTAACCGAACCCCGACGCGGCCAGCGACAACCCGCCGCGCAGCGACTCGGCCATCGCCACGAAGGTGGACTCGCAGTCCCCGCCCCAGTGCACCGGGAACTGCTGCCCACCGGCGGTCGCCGAGCGGGCGAAGACCACCGCCTCACCCTCGCCGCGCTCCGCCTCCAGCAACTCGAAGACGGCCTTGTTGTAAAGGTACGAGTAGTAGTTGTGCATGCGCTGTGGATCCGAGCCGTCGTGCCAGACCACGTCGGTCGGGATGCGCTCGCCGAAGTCGGTCTTGAAGCAGTCGACGCCCATGTCGAGCAGCGCCTTGAGCTTGCCGGCGAACCAGCGGGTCGCCTCCGGGTTGGTGAAGTCGACCAGCGCCATCCCGGCCTGCCACTTGTCCCACTGCCAGATCGACCCGTCCGGGTTGCGCACCAGGTAGCCGGCCTGCCGCCCCTCCTCGAACAGGTACGACCGTTGGGCGATGTACGGGTTGATCCAGACGCACACCTTGAGGCCACGCTCGTGCAGCCGGCGCAGCATGCCCTCCGGGTCGGGGAAGGTCGCCGGGTCCCAGATGAAGTCGACCCAGTGGAACTGCCGCATCCAGAAGCAGTCGAAGTGGAACACCGACAGCGGCAGGTCCCGTTCGGCCATCCCGTCGATGAACTCGGTGACCGTCTTCTCGTCGTACGAGGTGGTGAAGGAGGTGGACAGCCAGAGCCCGTAGGACCAGGCCGGCACCCGGGTCGGCCGCCCGGTCAGCGCGGTGTACCGGCGCAGCACGTCCTTGGGGGTGGGGCCGTCGATCACGTGGTAGGTGAGCGACTGCCCCGGCACGCTGAACTGGGTCTGCGACACCACCTCCGAGCCCACCTCGAACGACACGTGTTCGGGGTGGTCCACGAAGACGCCGTATCCGGCGCTGCTGAGATAGAACGGCACGTTCTTGTACGCCTGTTCGCTGGCCGTGCCGCCGTCGGCGTTCCAGATGTCGACGGTCTGCCCGTTCTTGACGTACGCCCCGAAGCGCTCGCCCAGCCCGTAGATGGTCTCGCCGACGCCGAGCGCCAGCCGGTCGTGCACGTACTTGCGGCCCTCGGCGTCGGTGACCACGCCGATGCTGCGTTCGGTGGAGGAGGTGACCAGCCGGTCGCCGCGCAGGAAGTCCACCCGCCACGGGCCGGTCAGCGCGACCCGGACGGTCAACTCGCCGGTGGTCAACCGGGCGCTGAGCCCGGTGACCTCGACCTGCACCGGATGGTCGCCGCCCTCGGCGAGGGCGAACCGGGGCTGCTTGGGCAGCCCGCCGGAGTGGTGGCCGACCGTCACCCCGACCACGCCGGGGGCGGGGGAGAAGAACCGTACGGTGATCACCGGGCGGTTCAGGGTGTCCCCGCGTCCGGTGATCTTCCCGATCGGGGCGAAGACGGTGAAGGCACGCTCGCCCGGCTCCACCGACTCCACCGTGCCGGGGCGCAGCACGCTGACCCCGGGACGCAGTTGCCAGTACCCGTCGGTGAACTTCACTTGTCGGCTCCTGCCGTGATGCCGCGCGCCAGGGTGCGCTGGAAGATGAGGAAGAACAGGATC
The DNA here is from genome assembly GCF_050942455.1 of Micromonospora sp. CA-263727. Lineage (NCBI taxonomy): Bacteria > Bacillati > Actinomycetota > Actinomycetes > Micromonosporales > Micromonosporaceae > Micromonospora > Micromonospora sp. CA-263727. Next base: position 4,949,889 of record NZ_CP192031.1, on the reverse strand, counting down.
GCCGGGAGGAGGCTGAGCAGCGCCCCGGCGTTGGTGGTGGGGGCGTCCATCAGCCGGTCGCCCTGCAACGAGGCGAGCGCCACCGGGACGGTCTGGGTCTGGTTGTCGATCAGCATGACCAGCGGGATGAGGAACTCGTTCCAGGTCCAGATGAAGAAGAAGACCAGCAACACCGAGATGGTGGGTCGCACGTTGGGCAGCACCACCCGCCACAGGATCCGCCACCGGCCGGCCCCGTCCAGCGCCGCGGCCTCCAGCAGTGGGCGGGGGAAGGTGCTGAGCACCGAGGCGAGCAGGTAGGTGCCGAAGGCGGCCTGGACGACGGTGAAGATGATGATCACCGACAGCCGGGTGTTGTAGAGGCCGGCCTCCTTGGCGAAGTGGTAGAGCGGGTAGACCAGGGCCTCCTGCGGCAGCATGTTGGCCAGCAGGAAGAGACCGATGATCCAGAGCCGGCCGCGGACCCGGCCGATGCCGAGCGCGTACGCGCTGAGCAGCGAGACGACCACGGCGAGCACCGCCACCGAGCCGGAGATGAGGATCGAGTTCCACAGCTTGACCGGGAAGTCGACCTGTTCCCAGTAGGTCCGCAGCCCGGTGGTGTAGAACTCGCTCGGCCAGCTCAGCGGGCCGTTGGTCGAGTAATCACCGGGCGACTTGAAGGCGTTGAGCAGCATGAACGCGAACGGCACCAGCATGGCCAGCGCGGCGGCGGTGACCAGCGCCAGCACGATCCACCGGCCGATGCCCCGGTGATGCCGGTCCGGCGCACGCCGGGTGCCGCCGGGGGCGCGGGATGGGGTGAGCGTGACGGCCATCAGAGCCCTCCGTCCCGGCGTTCGGCCCGGTTCTGGGCCCGGATGAAGAGCACCGCCACCACGACGATGATCAGCGTCAGCACCATCGAGATCGCCGAGCCGTAGCCGACGTTCAGCCGCTTGAAGAAGGTGAAGTAGGCGAAGTACGACGGCACGTTGGTGGCGTTCTCCGGCCCGCCCCGGGTCAGCGCGTAGATCGGGCCGAAGACCTTCATCGCGGCGATGGTGCAGGTCAGGCCGACCACGAAGGTCTCCGGCCGGATCTGCGGCAGGGTGATCGCCCGGAGCCGGTGCCACCAGCCGGCACCGTCGATCTCGGCCGCCTCGTAGAGCTCCGGGTTGACCCGTTCCAGCGCCGCCATGAAGACCACCACCGGGTAGCCGAGCTGCACCCAGATCATCACCGCCATCACCACGGGCAGCGCGCTGTCCGGGTCGCCGAGCCAGTCGTGGCTCAACGCGCCGAGCCCGACCGCGTCGAGCAGCCCGTTGAGCGCGCCGTCGGGCCGCAGGATCCAGCCCCAGACGATGCCGGCCACCACCACCGGGAGCACCTGCGGCAGGTAGAAGGCGGCCCGCAGCGCGGCGGCGGTGCGGGGCCGGAACCTACGCCCGATGGTGTCGAAGAGCACCGCGGCGAGCACCAGCCCGATCAGGGTGGGCAGCACCACCATCGCGATGATCATCGCCACGGTGTTCTGGAACGACATCCAGAAGACGTCGTCGGTGAGCAGGTTGCGGTAGTTGTCCAGCCCGATGAAGCGGGGATCGCCGACGCCGGACCACTTGGTGAGCGACAGGTAGCCGGTGTAGACCAGCGGGCCGCCGATGACGAGCAGGAAGAGCAGCGCGCCGGGGAGCAGGTAGAGCCAGTACCCGGCGTCGGAGCGGGACGGCCGGCGCGGCCTGCCGGCCGTCGGCTTCGGCGGTGACGTGGTCGCCGGTTGGCGGGCGGCGACGGTGTCGGGGAGAGCCATGGGAGGTCCTTCCACGGCGGGGCAGGCGCACCGGTGACCCGGTCACGCCGGACGGGACGCCTGCCCGGCCGCCGCTCAGTCGCGCGTGATCTCCGCGACGCCGTCCTGGTAGGGCTTGGCGATCGCGTCGAGCACCTGCTCGGGCGACCTGGACTGGTTGATCAGGCCCTGGAAGCCGGAGACCAGCACGTCGTAGTAGCCGGGCACCGGCCAGTCCGGGTAGAAGGCCAGGCCGTCCTGGGCGCTGATGGTGTTGAAGTTCTCGATCAGCTTGCGGTCCTTCTCGTCGCTGATCGTCGCCGGGTCACCGGCCACCGGCACGCCGCCGTTGTTGCCGATCAGCGCCTGGATCTCCGGCCGCAGGGTGATGTCGATGAAGTCGTACGCCAGGCTCTTGGCCTTGCTGCTCTCCGGGACCACCCAGATGTTGCCCGACGAGCCGGCGTTCAGGGTGTTGCCCGGGAAGAGGAAGGTGTCCCAGTCGTAGGAGATCTCGCTCTTGAACCGGCCGAACCACCAGCTACCCGAGACGATCATGGGGACCTTGCCGGAGATGAAGGCGACCCCCATGTCCTCCGCCTTCAGGCTGGCGGAGTCCTTGCCCAGGTAGCCCTTGCGTACCCACTCGGCGAAGGTCTCGGCGCCGTAGCGTAGCGGGTCCGCGTGGAAGTCGACCGGGTTCTTGTAGAGCTGGTAGTTGTCGACGAAGGCCCGGTCCGCGCGGGAGAGGGCGAGCTGGTAGAAGAGCTGGCCGGCGGGGTACTCGGCGCCGGACATGCCGAGCGGCGTGACGCCCTTGGCGACGAAGGTGTCCATCGCGGAGGTCATCTCGGCCAGCGTGGTCGGCACCGTGACGCCGTGCTTCGCGAAGAGCTCCTTGTTGTAGTAGACCATCACGTACTCGCCGTAGTTCGGCACGCCGTACCAGTTGCCCGAGCCCATCACGCCGTCGTCGTACCGGGCGGTGGTCTGGAGGCTGGGGCTGAGCGCGGTGTCCCAGCCGCGCTTGGTGGCCTCCCCGGTGAGGTCGGTGAGCAGCCCCTGCGAGGAGAGCAGGCCGGCGGTGGCGTTGCCCTTGTTGTACTCCATGATGTCCGGGCCCTCGGACGAATTGATGATCATGCCGGCGTTCTGTTGGATCTGCTCGAACGCCTTGCGCTCGAAGCGCACCTCGACCCCGGGGTGCTCGTCCTTGAAGATCTCGATCGCCCGGTCCCAGGCGACCCCCATCGCGCTGTTCGCGCTCTCGTAGTGCCAGAGCTTGAGGACGTTGGCCCCGCTGTCGTCGCCGTCGCCGCCGCAGGCGGCCAGGCTGGTCGCCGTGATCGCGGCCACCGTGGCCGCCACGGCTACTCTGCGGAATCGGTGCATTGCTAGTCTCCCTGGTGAGTATCGAGCCGGTACTCCTCAAGCCCGTCGTCGCGTGGCAGCGCGGCGGCGGGCTGCTTCGGTGCTGGCGGCCAAGTCGTGGCCGCCCCTGCTCGCCGTGCCCGGCGGGCCGCTGGATCCGCGGACCTCCAGCGCGCACGGCAACAGTTGCTGGTGGATCTCGCCGCTGCCGCCATCGAGGTGCCGCAGCAGCGTCTCGACCGCGATCCGGCCCAGCGCCGAGCCGGGTGACGTCATCGCGGTCAGGGCCGGCGTCGCCAACTCGGCGACCTGGGGTGAGGTGACCATCGAGACGACCGAGACGTCGTCGGGCACGGTCAGCCCGTGGGTGCTCAGCTCGCCGAACAGGCCGAAGACGGCGTTCTCGTTCATCGCCAGGACCGCGGTCAGGTCGGGCGCCTGCCGCAGGGCGGTGGCCAGCGCCGCCCGGCCACCGGCCGCGCTGTCCCCGGCGGCGATCATCAGCGGCGTCAGGCCGTGCCCGGTCATCGCGGCGGCGAACGCGTCCCGGGTGCGCAACGCGGGGCCGTAACCGGCCGCGATGGCGTCGGCGGAGTGGTTGACGTAGACGATCCGGCGGTGGCCGAGGCCGACCAGGTGGTCGACGGCGTCGCGGACGGTCCGGTCGAAGTCGATGTCCACGTACGACAGGCCGGTGGTGTCCGAGGTGCGACCGATCAGCACCAGCGGGACGCCGGTCTCGCGCAGCACGTCCACCCGGGGATCGTCCAGCTGGACCTCCATCAGCAGCGCGCCGTCGAGCATCCGCTGGCTGGCCAGCCGGCGCAGCTCGTCGAGGTCACCCACGCCGATGGGGGAGAGCACCAGGTGGTAGCCGGCGGCGCCGGCGGCAGCCGCCGCGCCGGTGACGAAGGCGGTCTCGGTGGCGCCGATGCCCCGCTCGTCCATCGGCAGCAGCAGCCCGACGATCCGGCTGCGCCGGCTGGCCAGCCCGCGCGCCATGGCGTTCGGCTGGTAGTCGAGCTGGGTCATGGCGGCGAGGACCTTGTCCCGGGTGGCCTGGGAGATCGGCCGGGCGCCGGTGAGCACGTACGACACCGTGCTGACCGACACCTGGGCGAGGCGCGCGACGTCCTGCATGGTGGCCATCGGACACCTCCCTCGCGGTGCGCCTGTGGCGGGGCCACAGGACAGTGTCGAAACGCTTCGACTAAGCGGTTCGACAGGAAGGTAGGTCACGTGTTACGGGCACGTCAATAGGCGATGACGAATCGACCTCGGATCCGTGGTCGTCCGGCGGTGCTCAGATGTCCAGGTCGAACTTCTGTAGCACCGAGGGGGCGACCAGCCCGATCGTGGCCAGCACCGAGACGATGGTCAGCGCGGTGCGGACGAAGACGACCTCGGTCCGGCCCCCGGCCCGCATCGCGATCCGGTCCGGCAGGCTGATCGGGGTCCACATCCGGCGTTTGATCGGGATCGGCCAGAGGATCGGCACGCCGGCCCGCGTGATCATGTCGCCGATGATGTGCACGAAGGAGCCGACCCCGACCGCCAGGCCGATCATCGGATAACCGCGGTCGCCGGGCAGGTTGGCGGCGGTGAAGACGGCCGCGCCGGCCGAGACCAGGGTGACGATGAGCCAGCCGGCGCGCTCGGCCCACTTGTCGAACAGGCCGCGCAGCGCCAGCCCGATCATGAAGAACAGGATGCCGATGACCGCCCACTTGCCGTACGCGGCACAGAGGCTCGTGGTGCCCCAGCCCACCAGCACGGTGAACGGGATGGTGTGGGTCAGCGTACGGTGGCCGTTGTTGCGTTTCGGGTCGCGGCTCAGCTTGGTGGCGTAGTAGACCCCCAGCGATATCTTCTCCACCACCTCGGCGACGAAGAGCGAGAAGACGCCGAAGGTGCGCGCCACGGTCGCGCCGCCCTTGTTCCGGGTCACCTTGCCGGAGAGGTCGATGTCGGGCAGCAGCGCCGCACCGGAACAGACCGCTGTGCCCACGGCCAACGCCAACGGCGACTGCTCGTAGTCGTAGAACTGCTGGAGCGCCCAGGATCCGCTCAGCCATACCGCCGCGCCGGACAGCGCGTGCGACGGTCCCATCATCTCGGCTCGCCCTCCCCAGGGATCTTGAGCGCCAAAACTACGCCACTGTAGTTCGTGGCGGCGCCGCAGGGGATCACCCGGACAGTCCACAGCAGACGGTGCCGGAGCGCGGCCGGCGGGCCCGGCCGATCACCAGGGATTATGGCTGGGCGGACGGCTTCGCCGGGTCGCTGTGTCGGCCATGGGACGCCGTGCGCGTCCGGCCGGCGACCGCGATCTGCTCGCGCGCGTCGTTCCGCAGCGGGGCGGCGCGGACCAACCAGGGCCGGTCCGCGCCGCGGGTCGGGTCAGGGCGTGGCGCGCCGGATGACCAGGTAGCTGACGGCGGCGAGGGGCAGCGTGAGCAGCGCCGGCCAGCCCACCAGCAGGGCCGCGCCGGACTGGTCGGCGAACCAGCCGCCGATCGCCGGCCACCAGCCCCGCCAGGTGGCGAGCACCGCGGACCCGCCGATCACGACCAGCGCGGCGGTGCTCAGGGTGAGCATGCCGTTGACCCCCCAGCGCTTGAACACCAGGGCGATCGCGATGCCGATGAAGCCGAGCAGCAGGAACGGCAGCGCGAAGCCGAGGAACCGCAGCACCGGGTTCTCCACCCAGAGGAAGGGCAGGCCGAAGAAGCGCAGGTTGATGCCCCAGCCGCCGGTGGCCTCTTCGACCACGGCCAGCAGATAGAGCACCGCCGCGTAGGCGATCGCCTGGACGCCGAACTGGAGCACGTTGCCGAGGTAGAAGCTGCGCCGTGAGATGCCCAGCCCGATCGCGAACGGGAAGTCCTGCGTGATGGTGTTGATGCAGGCGATGAACATCACCACGTAGATGCTGGCCAGGGCGCCGGTGGTCGGTTCGACGTCGGTGTCGCCGATGGCGGTGAAGAGCGCCAGGTTGATGAGGAAGCTGAGGGTGAGGATCCCCCAGGGCCAGCCGATCACACTCGGCCAGGCGACGAACTGTAGCCGGGCGACCGTCAGAGCGCGGTTCATCGGACACCTTCCTTGCCGGTCGCAGCGGCGCTGCCGGCTGCGTGGCCGTTGGCCGAGGTGGTCAGGCGGACCACGATGTCCTGGAGCGAGGAGGCTTCCAGGCCGAGGCCCAGGGACCGGGCACGGTCGTGCTCGGCCGGGCCGAAATCGCCGCGTACGGTGACCCGGGCCGTCCCGCCGAGGAGCACCCGGTGCAGTTCGGCGCCGGTACGCGCGAACTCGTCCACCGCCGTGACCGGGCCGGAGACCGTGATCACCTGACCGCGCAGGGCCTCCGCCTCGACGTCGAGCAGGAGCCGGCCCGCGTCGATCAGCAGGACGTGCTCGATCAGGTCGCTGACCTCGTCGATGAGGTGGGTCGACAGCACGACGGTGCGCGGGTGTTCGGTGTAGTCGGCCAGCAGTCGGTCGTAGAAGACCTGCCGGGCGACGGCGTCCAGGCCGAGGTACGGCTCGTCGAAGAAGGTCAGCGGGGCACGCGAGGCGAGCCCGACGATGATGCCGAGCGAGGAGAGCATCCCTCGGGAGAGCTTGCGGACGTTGCGCTGCGGCGGCAGCCGGAAGTCGTCGACCAGCCGCTGGGCGAACTCCTCGTCCCAGCCCGGATGGACCAGGCTCGCTGCCCGCAGGACATGCCGCACCCGCAGGTTCGACGGGTAGGTCTGGCTCTCCTTGATGAAGCAGGTCCGGGAGAGCACCTGCTCGTTCTCGTACGGCTGCTGCCCGAAGACCGTCACCTCGCCCGAGGTGGCGAAGTTCTGGGCGGTGAGGATCTGCATCAGGGTGGTCTTGCCGGCGCCGTTGCGCCCCAGCAGGCCGTAGATCCGGTCCTCGGTGAGCGAGAGGTTGATCCCGTCCAGCGCGGTGACGCCTCGGTACCGTTTCGTCAGTTCGGTGACGGTGACCACCGGGCTCATCGGGCCTCCTCCGAGGTGTCGATCATGTGCTTGAGTTCCGCCGGGTCGATGCCGAGCTTGCGCGCCTCGGCCAGCAGCGGTTGCACGTACTGCCGGGCGAACTCGTCGCGGCGTCGGCCGCGCAGCTTGGCGCGGGCGCCGGGGGAGACGAACATCCCGATTCCTCTTCTCTTGTAAAGGGTTCCGTCATCGACCAGTTGGTTGACGCCCTTGGCGGCGGTCGCCGGGTTGATCCGGTGGAAGGCGGCCAACTCGTTGGTCGAGGGCACCTGGCTCTCCTCGGCCAGGGTGCCGTCGAGGATCGAGTTCTCCAGCAGCTCCGCGATCTGGAGGAAGATCGGCCGACCTTCCTCCATCACGTCCGCCATCCCGGGTTGCCGCCTTGGTTGGGCGGTTCACTACTCATGTAACTAACCATGGAGGCAAGGTGGCCTCGCCGTCAAGGGGGGCCGGGATGTGGTGTCGATCGCAGCGATGCGGTGCTTGCCCTCAAGTGAGCTTGAAGTTAGGTTTGCCTAACCAAACTTGACGGAGGGGTCGATGGTATCGGCACTCATGACTGCCGAGGCAGTCGGCGGGCGCAACGACACAGTGATGGTCACCGACCAGGTGGACGTCGAGGCACTCGCCGCGGTCTACCGCCAGGCGCACGCGGCAGATCTTCATCTGGTCGACCACCGCGTGCCGACGGTCGAGGAGCGTCTCCGGTGGACCGTCGAGGCTCCCGGTTTCGAGGCGGCCCTCGGATATGTCGACGGTCAGCTGGCGGGCGCGATGATGGGCTGCCCGCTGCCCCCGGAGACACTCTGGTGGCGTGACCTGACCGCGTCCGACGACCCGCACCTCGCCACCGAGTGGGACGGGCGTACCTTCGCCGTCTGCGAGGCGTTCGTGCTGCCCGAGATGCGTCGGCACCGTCTCGGCGTCAGGATGACGATCGAACTCCTCGGCCGGCGGGCCGAGGAGCGGGTGGTGCTCGCGGTCGCGGAAACCAACACCCGGGTCTGGCACGCCCTGCAACGCATCGGCTTCGACCACGTCGGTGACGTCGTTCCGTTTCCGCAGTGGCGTCCGCACCGGATGCTGGTCCGCGCGTTGCCGCTGGCCTCGGCCGGCGAGCGCGCGGGCAGCCGGCGGCCGGCGACGCACGGGTAGCCGCCGGCCGGTGCCGGGTTGCGCCCGCCGGCCGGCGCCGCGTCCGGCCCGGTCACCGTTCGGGCCGGAAACCGTCGCGGATCGTGGCCAGTTGGGCCGACGCGGACCGCCAGTCGTGCTCGTGGGTGAACCAGCCGAGCGTCCAGGCCCGGCCGCGCGCGGCTCCGTCCAGCACGATCTGCAGGGCGCGTAGCCGGTCGCCGTGCGGGGTCAGCCAGCCGAACTCCCATTCGGTGGCGTCGCCGACCCGGCCGAGGCGGAACTCCTGGTAGCCGGGGAGGGTGCCGGCGGCGATCTCGCGGTCCCGTACCGCCCGCAGCCGGGCGACCGGTGCGGTGCTCGGCTCGGTGTCTCGGGCAACGGTGAGTGCCCGGCCGGTGGCCGGATCCTGGAAGCAGGCCACGTCGTTGTCGCGGGAGTACCGCCACTCGGCCGGCACCGCCACCCGGAAGCCGCCACTGTCGGCGTGCCAGGCCCAGCCCGTGGGCGGCCGGAAGCTCTCGTCGTCGGCGGGGGTCGCCGACGCCACCGGAGCGCCGCTTACCCACGGGCGTACACAGGGCAGCGGCGGTGGTACGAAGCCCCCCGGCGGCGGTGGTGGTGGGCGTCTCCCGTCGGGTGGAGGAGGCCCGCCGGGCCCTGGACCGCCCACCTCGAACGGCGGCGCGCCGAAAGCAGGCTCCCCCGCCTCGTGGCGCGGGCCGCCACGGTCCGCGCCGGTGCCCACCACGGTCAGCGCGGTGCCGATCCCCGCCGCCGTCGCCACCAGGACGGCCACCGCGGCCAGCGCCCAGGGGCGGGCCACGGCGACCCGGTCGCGTTCCGGGCCCGCCGCCCGACCTTCCGCGCCGACAGCCGTCGTGGCCCCGACGTGCCGGCCGGTCGGCTGCGGCTCGTGGCCCGAATTCGGCTCGTCGCCGGGCTGTGGCTCGTGGCCGGGCTGGCCGGTCGGCTCGCCCGGTCCCGAATCGTCGGCGGCGAGCAGCCGCCGGCGGGTCTCGGAGTGGTCGGCGCGGTGTGCGGGGTCGCGGTGCAGCAGCCCGGCCAGCACCGCCGAGAGCGGCCCGGCGTGCGGTGCCGGGTCGGGCGGGGCGGAGGCCAGCGCGCTGAGCGTGGCCATGGCGGTGCTGCGCGCGTACGGCGAGCGGCCCTCCACGGCGGCGTGCAGGGTCGCGCCGAGCGACCACAGGTCGGCGGGCACGCTGGAGACGCCCTCGGCGGCGCGCTCCGGGGCGACGTACTGCGGCGAGCCCAGGATCGTGCCCGAGCCGGTCATCGCCCCGTCGCCGCCGTCGAAGACGGCCAGCCCGAAGTCGGTCAGCAGCACCCGGCCGTCGTGCGCGACGAGCACGTTCGCCGGCTTGACGTCGCGGTGCAGCACCCCGGCATCGTGCGCCGCCCGCAGGGCGTCCAACAGCGCCAGCCCGATGCGGGCGGCCCGCCGCGGCGGCAGCGGACCGTCGCTGTCGAGGAGATCCTGCAGGGTGCGCGAGGGCACGTACTCCATGACGATCCACGGGGTTTCGCCGTCGGAGACCACGTCGTAGACGCGGACCACGTTGGGGTGGCTGAGCCGGGCCGCCGTGCGCGCCTCGCGCAGTGTGCGGGCGCGCAACTCGTCGCGTCGGTCGCCACCCAGCCAGTGCGGCAGCACCACCTGCTTGACCGCCACCTGGCGGTGCAGCATCTCGTCCTCGGCCCGCCAGACCGTACCCATCCCGCCGCGTCCGACCAGGTCGAGCAGCCGGTACCGGCCAGCGATCAGCGCGTGCACGCCTCCCCCATCCGCCGAGAGCGTGTCTTCACCACCAGCGCTTGCGCGGCGGGCGGACGATGACGTCGCCGAAGATGGCGCGGCAGCGCACCTCGATGACCGGGCCGCCGGGGATGACCGGACCGCTCAGCTTGGACTTCTTGCTGCCGAAGATCGCGCTGCCGGTGAGCCGGACGTCCGTGCCCTCCGGCACCACGACCGTGACGTCGCCGAATATCGCCTCCGCGTCGATCGTGATCACCTGTCGGGGCATCCGGGTCTCGTGCAGTTCCATCCGGCAGTCGCCGAAGACGGCGCGGGCCTCGATGTGCTCCGGCACCGCCCAGGCGCCCTTGCGTACCTCGCTACCGAAGACGGCCAGGAGCTTCTCCGACGTCGCAGCGAGCGCACCGGCCGGGCGTGCCGGCGCCCGGCCGGGCGCCTCCGGCAGGTCGGTGGTCAGCCGGGCCAACTCGCCCCGGGTCTGCGCGGCGTGGGCGGCGCCGGCCCGCTCGGTGTACTCGTCGAGGGTGAGCCGGCCCTCGGCGGTGGCCCTGCCGAGCAGCTCCACGATCTCCTCCCGCTCCCGGTCGGAGACGCGCAGCCGGTCCGTGTCGTCGTGCCGTTCCCACTCCACGCTCCGAGCCTAACGGCACCCGCAAACCTCCTGATCGCCGTCGGACCAGGGTCAGCAGGCGGCGCCGCCGAGCGCGAGGAGGTTGCCGTCCGGGATGGAGATCGTCGGCCGCCGCGACGGTACGTCGACAGCGGTGCGTCGGGCCTGCGCCGGCGCGTGCTCGCGGCGGGCGGCGGCGTACGTCTCGGCGGTGCGGGCGGCGATGGTGGCCCAGCCGTACCGCCGGCCGACCATGCTGCGGGCCTGCCGGGCGACCCGGCGGGCGAAGACCTCGTCGCCGAGGAGTTGGCCGACCGCGCCGGCCAGGGCGGGCGGGTCACTGTGCGGGAAGGTGACGCCGGTGACGCCGGGCTCGACGATCTCGGCCAGACCGCCGGTGCGGGCCACCGCCAGCGGCGCACCGGCCGCCGCCGCCTCCAGGGCCACCATGCCGAACGGCTCGTAGAGGCTCGGTACCACGGTGGCGTCGGTGGCGCCGAGCACCGCCGGCAGCTGGGTGTTGTCGAGGAACCCGGCGAAGCGTACGGTGCCGGCGAGCCCGAGCTGGTGACTCCGTTCCTCCAGCTCGCCCCGGTAGGGGCCGTCCCCGGCGATCAGCACCCGCAGCCCGGGGTGCCGTTCACGCAGCTGCGGCACGGCGTCGACCAGGTGCTGTACGCCCTTCTCGTAGACCAGCCGCCCGGCGTAGCCGATCAGCGGGCCGTCCCCGGCGAACCGGGCGCGGGCCGAGGCGACGGCGCGCGGGCGGGCCCGCCAGGCCCGGTCGTCGACCCCGTTGGGCACCACCTCGACCTGGCCGTCGGGCACCTCGAACAGGGTGGTGACCTGCTCGCGCATGTAACCGGAGCAGGCGATGAGCCGGGTGGAGGCGTTGCTGAGCCAGTGTTCGACGCCGTGGATGGTGCGGTTCATCTCCTCCGGCAGCCAGCCCTGGTGCCGGCCGGCCTCGGTGGCGTGCATGGTGGTGACCAGCGGCAGGCGCAGGTGCTCGGCGAGGGTGATGGCGGTGTGCGCGACCAGCCAGTCGTGGGCGTGGATGACGTCGTAGTCGCCGGTGTCGGCGGCGCGCAGGGCGGTGCGGGTCAGGGTGTGGTTGAACGCCATCGTCCAGGCCAGCAGCGAGCTGGTGGCCAGCGGGAAGGCGACCGGATCCGCTGCGGCGCGCAGGATGCGTACCCCGTCGAGGTGTTCCTCCAGCGGCGCGCCGTCGGCGTGCCGGGTGACCACGGTGACCTGGTGGCCGGCGGCGGCCAGGGCGACGGAGAGGGCGTGTACGTGCCGGCCGAGACCGCCGACGAGCACGGGCGGGTACTCCCAGGACAGGATCAGCACCCGCTGCGATCGGGCGGAGTTGATGTCGATCACGTCGGCGTTCGGTGACACACGCGCCCCCTTTGAGTTGTCTCCGCGCGACCGCGGGCCGGCCCCCCTGGCGGGCCCGTTCGGGTCGCGGCTGGATCGGGACCCATCCTGGTCGTGGCGGGATAACCAGCGGAGACGTACCCGTTGCGGGGGTGTAAAGCGCTACCGGCGGGCGCGCAGCAGCTCCGCCACCGACCAGGCCTGGAACGGGCAGCCGGTGGCGGCGTGCGGGGCGAGACCGTCGGCGGTCTCGCTGACCGAGCCGAGGCCGTACTCGGCCAGGTGCGCCGCCAGGCCGGCGAAGAGTTCGTCGACCGGGCGACCGGCCCGCCGGCTGGCATCGGCGTACGGGCCGATCAGCCACGGCCAGACCGTGCCCTGGTGGTAGGCGCTGTCCCGCTCGGCCGGCCCGCCCCGGTGCCGGCCGACGAAGCCGGGGCAGTCGGGGGAGAGGCTGCGCGGGCCGAGCGGGGTGAGCAGCCCGGCGCCGACCCGGCCCAGCGTCTGCGGATCCGGCTCCAGCGGCGCGAACGGCAACGACCAGGCCAGCAGCTGGTTGGGGCGCAGCAGGTCGTCGTCGTGGGAGGCCGCGCCGCCCAACGGGTACGCCGGTGCGGGGCCGTCGACCACGTCGTGCAGCCAGCCGGCCGGGGTCGGGAAGCGGTCCCGGAACGCCTTGACCGCCCGCTCGTGCAGCCGGTGCAGCCCGTCGGCGTCCCGCCCGGCCAGCTCGGCCAACTCGGCGGTGGCCGCCAGGCCGTTGACCCACAGGGCGTTCACCTCGACCGGCTTGCCGTGCCGGGGAGTGACCGGCACCCCGTGCACCCGGGCGTCCATCCAGGTCAGCGCGGCGCCGGGGACGCCCTGGGTGAGCAGCCCGTCGGCCGGGTCGACGGCGATGCCGTACCGGGTGCCGGCCAGGTGGGCGTCGACCACCGCGCAGAGCGCCGGCAGCAGCTCGTCGCCGAGGTCGGTGTCTCCGGTGACGGTGACGTGCCGGCTGACCGCGTGCAGGAACCACAGTGTGCCGTCGACGGTGTTGTACTCGACCTGGCCGGTGTCGGCGGTGTTGGCCAGCATCCCCTCCGACAGCGTCGCCGCGTACGACCGCAGCAGCTCGCGGCCCAGATCGGCGCGGCCGGTACGCAGGAACAGCCCCTCGTAGGAGATCATCGTGTCCCGCGACCAGGCGCCGAACCACGGGTAGCCGGCGACCACGTCCGGCCCGGTGCCGGTCTGCACCACGAACGCGTCGGCGGCCAGCGTCAGGGTGGCCGCCACGTCGTCGGCGGGCCGGGCCGCCGCCACCACCGCCCGGTTGCGCCGCCGCGCCGCCGCCACCACCTGCGGCCCCGGCTCCGGCTCCGGCTCCAGTCGACCGGCCCAGGCCAGCACCGACACCGTGTCGCCGGGCCGGTGCAGGGGGCCGCGGAACTGGCCCGCGTACCAGAGATCCTCCTCCGGATGCAGGCCGCGGGCCGCCTCCTCGCGGTGGTACACGCCCCGCCACCAGTGGCCCTGCGGTGTCCAGCCCGGCCCGGAGAGCCGGTAGGCCCCCTCGATCACCGCGCCGCCCTCCACCGGCTCCATGTGCAGCGGCGGCCCGTCGGCGTGCCGCTCGCCGTGGGCGTCCCGCCAGGTGCACGCGGCGGCCAGCTCCAGCTCGACCGGCCCGCCGCTGACCAGCCGGTGCACCACCGCCACGCAGGACCGCCCGTGCAGGGCGGCCAGCTCCCGCTCGATCACCACCTCGCCGATCCGCCACCGCCAGCGCGGCAACCCGTCGGTCAGGTCGAAGCGCTCCAGCAGCTCGAAGCCGCGCGGGTCGACGTCGCCGGAGGCCCACTCGTGCGCGCCGAGGCGCACCCGGGCCCCGGAGGGCAGCAGCACCGCCGGGTCGAGGCTGGCCAGTCCCACCTTTCGGGAGGACGGGGTCTTTCCCGGGACCACCAGCAGGCCGTGGTAGCGGCGGGTGCGCAGCCCGCCGACGGTGCCCATGGCGTACCCGCCGAGGCCGTCGGGCACCAGCCACTCCCGCGCGGCGGCGCTGGTCAGCTCGCCGCAGACCTGCGAACCGAAACGAATCTCGATCAACTTTCCTCCACCGGCGGCGAGGTGTAACACGACACGACGACAATGGCCGCTGTGGTGAAGTACCCCGGCGGCGTCGAAGATGTGCAGGTGATCATTGACGGTTCGCCCTCCGCCCCCGACGCCGAGCGGGTCCGGCTCGCCCAGGCTGACGCCGGGGAGCAGGACTGGCGCGCATGGGGTCCCTATCTGTCCGAGCGGGCGTGGGGGACGGTCCGGGAGGACTACAGCGAGCACGGCACGGCGTGGGACTACTTCCCCCACGACCATGCGCGGTCCCGAGCCTACCGGTGGTCCGAGGATGGCATGGCGGGCGTGTGTGACGACCGACAGACGTTCTGCTTCGCCCTCGCGCTCTGGAACGGGCGCGACCCGATCCTCAAGGAGCGGATGTTCGGCCTCGGCGGGGACGGCGGCAACCACGGCGAGGACGCCAAGGACTACTGGTGGTACGAGGACTCCACGCCCACCCACTCGTGGATGCGCTGGCGCTACCACTACCCGCAGGCCGCCTTCCCCTATGACGAGCTGGTCGCGGTCAACGGGCTGCGCGGCCGGGACGACACCGAGTACGAGCTGGTCGACACCGGCGTCTTCGACGACGACCGGTACTGGGCGGTGACCGTCGACTTCGCCAAGGCCACCCCGACCGACATGTGCATCGTGGTGACCGTGGCGAACCGGGGCGAGGAGGCCGAGCGACTGCACGTGCTGCCGCACCTGTGGTTCCGCAACACCTGGGCCTGGGGGCTGCCCGGCGCCGACCGGGTGCCCCGGATCGTCGGCGAGGGGCGCCGGCTGGTCGGCGAGCACTGGGTGCTGGGGCAGATCATGCTCGAAGGCGACGGCGACCCGACGCCGCTGCTCTGTGACAACGACACCAACGCCGAGCGGCTCTGGGGGCTGCCCAGCCGCACGCCGTACCCGAAGGACGGCATCAACGACCACGTGGTGTCCGGGGCGGAGACGGTCAACCCGGAGCTGACCGGCACCAAGGGGGCGCTGCACTACGTGCTGGACGTGCCGGCCGGCGAGCAGCGGCGGATCCGGCTGCGGCTGACCCGCACCGCCCCACCGCCCGGGGACGGCGACCCGCCGCCGGCCGACCTGGGCGACGGCTTCGACGCGGTGCTGTGGGCCCGGCGGGCCGAGGCGAACCGGTTCTTCGACGGGGTGATCCCGGCCCGGGCCAGCGCCGACGAGGCGCTGATCGCCCGGCAGGCCATCGCCGGGCTGATGTGGGGCAAGCAGTTCTACCACTTCGACGTCAAGCGGTGGCTGGAGGGCGACCCGGGGTCGACGCCGCCGGCCGGGCGCGAGCACGGGCGCAACAGCGCCTGGTGGCACATGACCAGCTTCGACGTGATCTCCATGCCGGATCCGTGGGAATACCCCTGGTACGCCGCCTGGGACCTGGCCTTCCACTGCGTCAGCATCGCCCGGGTCGACCCCGGTTTCGCCAAGGAGCAGCTCCTGCTCCTGCTCCGCGAGTGGTACCTGCACCCCAACGGGCAGATCCCGGCGTACGAGTGGGCGTACGGCGACGTCAACCCGCCGGTGCACGCCTGGGCGGCGCTGAAGGTCTTCGAGATCGACGGCAGCCGGGACCACGACTTCCTGGCCCGGATGATGCACAAGCTGCTGATGAACTTCACCTGGTGGGTCAACCGCAAGGACACCGGCGGCAACAACGTCTTCGAGGGCGGCTTCCTCGGGCTGGACAACGTCGGCCCGTTCGACCGGTCGGCGGCGCTGCCGGTGGCCGGGGTGCTGGAGCAGTCCGACGGCACCGGCTGGATGGCGATGTACGCCCTCAACCTGCTCGACATCGCCATCGTGCTGGCCGAGCACGACCGCACCTGGGTGGACACCGCGACGAAGTTCTTCGAACACTTCGCGTACATCGCCGCGGCGGCGTACTCGCAGGGGCTGTGGGACGACGAGGACGCCTTCTTCTACGACGTGCTGCGGCTGGCCGACGGCACGAAGGTGCCGCTGAAGGTGCGTTCGGTGGTCGGGCTGCTGCCGCTGGCCGCGGTGACCCGGCTGCCCGCGCGTACCCTGCACCGGCTGCCCGAGCTGGGGGCCCGGCTGCGCTGGTTCCTCACCAACCGCCCCGAGTACGCCTCGGTGATAGGGGCACGGCGGATCGGCCCGGACGGGCGGCAGCAACGCCTGCTCTCCATGTGCGGCCCGGAGCAGGTGGTCCGGCTGCTCGCCCGGATGCTGGACACCGACGAGTTCCTCTCCGAGTACGGCCTGCGTACGCTCTCCCGCGCGCATTTGGACAAGCCGTTCGCGGTGACCCTGGGCGGGCAGGAGTTCAGCGTCGGCTACGAGCCGGCCGAGTCGACCAGCGGCCTCTTCGGCGGCAACTCCAACTGGCGCGGTCCGATCTGGATGCCGACGAACTTCCTGCTGATCAGCGCGCTGCGCGACTACGCGGCGTTCTTCGGCGACGACCTCCAGGTGGAGTACCCGACCCGGTCCGGGGTGAAGAAGACCCTCGACGAGATCGCCGACGACCTCTCCGCCCGGCTGATCGCGCTCTTCACCCGGGACGACTGGGGACGCCGGCCCATCTACGGCGCGGCCCAGCTGTTCCAGACCCACCCGGACTGGCGGGACCTGATCGCCTTCCCCGAGTACTTCCACGGCGACAACGGGGCCGGCCTCGGCGCCTGGCACCAGACCGGCTGGACCGCCCTGGTCGCCGACCTCGTCCTCACCCTCCGCCGCTGACCGGGCGGTGCGTAGAGTCGCCAATCCGTCGCGGGATGCTTACCCTGAGTTGCCCGCGGCTAGCATCGATGACGTGTCAGACGACCCAGACACAGGTCGGGACGGCGACGCGATCGTCGCCACCGCGTGGCAGTTGGCCGAGGCCGAGGGCTGGGCGGCGGTGACCGCCCGCCGGCTGGCCGAGCGTGCCGACGTCGACCTCGGCGCACTCTACGAGCGCTTCGCCGACCGGGACGCGGTGGTCACCGCGGTCGCGGTGCGGGGCTTCGCCGACCTGGCCGTCGCGCTGACCACCGCCCGTACGGCGGTCGGCCGGCCGCCCGAGATGTGGCCGGCGGTGATGGCGGCCTACCTGGACTTCGCGTACGCCAACCCCGAGGTGTACGACGCGATGTTCGCCCACACCCCGGATCTGACCCTCGGCGCCGAACAGGTACCCGAGACGGTCGCGGCAACCTTTGCGGAGCTGCGAGCGGCGCTCGTTCCGTTGGCCGCCGGGCGAGATCCCGACACTCTCGCCGAACTCGGCTGGAGCCTGCTGCACGGCATGATCATGCTTACCCGGGGCGGCCGGCTGCGCCCCGAGGCCCAGGACCAGCGTGAACAGATGCTGGACAACCACCTCTTCACTCCTCCCTGACCCGGCTCGTCTCGCGATCTTGGACGGTTTCCGTTAGCTGCTAACGGAAACTGTCCAAGAATGACTCCTGTCGCCACCGCAGCGGGCGGAATATCGGTTGGTCGGGTTGCCTAGAGTCGCAGCGTGGCAGGTGACGGGGTGGCGATCGAGCCGGGACGGGTGCTGGTCTTCGACGCGGACGACACGCTCTGGGAGAACAACGTCGTCTTCGAGCGGGTGATCGACGACTTTCTGGAGTGGCTGGACCATCCCACCCTCGACCGGGTGCAACTCCGGGCCGTGCTCGACGACATCGAGCGGGCCAACGCCGTCGCCCACGGGTACGGCAGCAAGGTCTTTCTGCGCAGCCTGCGGGAGTGCCTGGAACGGCTGCGCGAGCGGCCGGCCACCGAGGCGGAGCGGCGCGAGATCGACGGCCTGGCGGTGGCGCTGCTGACCCATCAGGTCGAGCTGATGCCCGGGGTGGCCGATGCGCTGGACGAGTTGGCCGGCCGGCACGAGTTGCTGCTGCTGACCAAGGGGGAGCGCGAGGAACAGCAGCGCAAGCTGGACGCCTGTGGGCTGCTGCACCACTTCAAGGCCGCGCACATCGTGCCGGAGAAGAACGTCGAGACCTACCGCTGGCTGGTCCGCGAGCACCTGGTCGACCCGGCCCGGGCCTGGATGATCGGCAACTCGCCGCGTTCCGACATCCTGCCCGCCCGGGCGGCCGGGTGGAACGCGGTGTTCATCCCGAACGCCAACACCTGGGTGCTGGAGCACGACGAACTGGATCCGGCCGACGCCGGGGTGCTGCACCTGAGTGCCTTTCCCGACCTGCTGCGCCATTTCTGACCGGCGCCGGTCCGCTGGCGGCGCCCCGTGTTCCGCGCCCGCCTGGCGTGCCTCACCCATCCGTCCGGGCTCAGGTGATCTCGCCGCGGACGATGGCGACCGCGACCCGGCAGAACTCGTCCATGTCGGGTTCGAAGCCGGCGGCGATGTCGGGGTGCAGGCCGACGCGGGTCTCGTCGAGCAGCCGTTGGCAGACCTGCTCCACCGGTTCGCCGGTGTAGCTGTCGCGGACCCGGTCGGCGGCCGCCTGCAGGGCCGAGGTCAACTGGTCCTCCAACGGGCCGCGCAGCTTCTCCTGCACCGGATCCCGGGGCTCCAGAGTGACATGTGGCTCCGACATCGGCGCTCCCCTCGTTCGCGGCTGCGGTACCCCACCGCGGCCATTGGTCAAACCACGGTCGGTACGGCGGCGACGCGTACCTGGTACGAGAACTCCTCCGCCGGCTCCTCCACGTACGACAGCCGCCGGATCTGCTTGTCGTCGTCGTAGAGGGCGACGTCGACCAGGACGCCGAGGTGGGTCAGTCCGATGCTGGAGACCCGCTTCTTGTCCTGTAGTACCGCGCACACCCCGCCCAGCAGGGTGCTGGCGTCGGAGGTGCGGTGCCCGGGCGGGCAGCGCAGGGTCAGGTCCACCTCGATCGGCCCGGACAGTGGCGTCCAACCGGTGCGTTGCGCCGCCTCGCAGGCGGCCTGTAGCAGGGTTCGTACCCTCGTCGCCTGCCGATGCCCGGCGGCGAAGATGGACAGCGCCTCGGTCTTGACCGGTGGCAGGCCGCTCACGTCGAACGTCAGGGTGAGAGCGCGGGTGTCCTGCGCCACGACGGCACCTCCTCATTGGGGACGATCCTGCCCAACCGGTGGACCGGTTACGGGCTGTTCCCGCGAGAAACATCCGATTGGGCGGGTCGGGGTCGGCCGGTGGCGTATCGACGGCGACGGCGTACGCGCTGACGGCGAAGCACGTCAAACGCTAGTCCACCGGTCAGCCGCTGGGTAGCACCGCCGCTCACCTGGTGGGACGTGACGGGAACGCGCAGAACCCGTTGCCCTCCGGGTCGGCCAGCACCCACCAGTCGATCTCCGTGTCCGGCTCGCGGACCAGCCGCGGCCCCGGCATCGAGCAGCACCGCCGGCTCCGCCTCCGGCAGCCGCAGATCCAGGTGTACGCGGAGTCTTGACGGTAGGTGGCTCGGGCACCCGGTTGACCCGGATCGACTCGGCGCGGGAGCGGGCGTCGTGTGGGTCGACCCGGGTGTCGCCGTCGCCGGTGTCGATCAGCTTTCCGTCGAGGATGCGGGCCGGGGTCAAGGGGTGGAAGTCAGCAGGGTGTCGATCTGGTTGATGGCGGCGCTGGCGCCTTCGACGACGCCCATGTCGAGCACCTGCTGCAACGCCTCGGCGGTGGGGTAGGTGCCGACGTACGTGGCGCGGGTGCCGCCCTCGTGCGCGGTGAAGGTGTAGCTGTTGTGGGAGCTCGGCATGTCCGGGATCGGGTTGAAGTCCAGGTCGGCGAAGCCGTCCTCGAAGGTGAAGTTGTTCGGCTCGTCCACCGTCTTCACCAGCCAGTAGCCGGCGTGCTTGTCGCCCTCCGGCCCGGTCATGAAGTAGGTGACCTTCCCGCCCGGGATCAGGTCGTGGTCGACCACGGTGGCCGGATAGGTCGGCGGTCCCCAGATCTTCTCGAGCTGGCGCGGGTCGGCGTACACCTGCCACACCCGCTGTACGGGCGCGGCGAAGTCGGCGACGATGGTCAGGGTGCGGTGGTCGATGTCCTGTTGTACCTCGATGACGGGCATGTCTCAATCCTCCTGAGTCGGATCTGTTGCGAGCAACATGTCTATGCGGGCGATCCGGCCGCGCCAGATCTGTTCGAGCTCGGACAGCATGGACGTCACCGACCGCACCGCCGCCACGTCGCCGCTGGCCAACTGCTCGCGGCCACGGCGGCGTTTGGTCAACAACCCGGCCTTTTCCAGCACCGCGACATGCTTCTGCACCGCGGCGAAGCTCATGTCGTAGTTGGCCGCCAGCGCCGACACCGAATGCTCCCCGGCCAGCACCCGTCGCAGGATGTCGCGCCGGGTGCGATCGGCCAGGGCGTGGAACATCGCGTCCGCCCGGTCGTCGCTGCCCTCACCCACAGGATCAATATACAACCAATCAGTTGTACGTTGTCAAGCTGACATGGCGACAGGGTGTCGGTGGCGCACAGGTCAGGTTTCGCGACTTCACGGGCCGGGCAGTGTTGCAACCACGAGACGCAGGGCCACGGAGCAGCAGGTCAGGGGCCCTGTCCTGGTCGCCGTGCGCCGGGGCGCGGGCCCCTTACCCCGGTTGATGGCCGATACCGAGGGGAGGCGACATGAGCCAGCGATTCGTCAGGCTCGGCGCGGTGACACCTGATCGCGGCGCGGAGAGTGGCAGGGGGACGACATGAGCGGCCCGGCCCGGGGCCGGCGACGGCGCGCGGCGGCGGCTGCCGCCGCGTTGACGTTGGTGGCGCCGATGGCCGCCTGCGCCGGCGGCGGCGACAGCGGTACGCCCACGATCAATCTGTACTACCCGCCCGAGCAGAATCTGCGGCAGGTCGTCGACGAGTGCAACGCGGAGGCCGGCGGGCGGTACCGGATCGTCTACCGGGTGCTGCCACGGGAGGCCGACGAGCAGCGGGTGCAGATGGTACGCCGGCTCGCGGCCGAGGACACCGGCATGGACGTGCTCGGTCTCGACGTGACCTGGACGCAGGAGTTCGCCAGCGCGAAGTGGATCCTGGAGTGGACCGGGCCGGACCGGGACGAGGTGACGGACGGCACCCTCGACGGCCCGCTGGAGACCGCCCGGTACCAGGACAAGCTCTACGGGGCGCCGAAGAACACCAATGTGCAGCTGCTCTGGTACCGCAAGGACCTGGTACCCGAGCCGCCGACCAGCTGGGACGAGATGATCTCGATGGCGCAGCGGCTGAAGGAGCAGGGCCAGCCGTACCAGGTGCTGACCATGGGCGCCCAGTACGAGGGCCTGGTGGTCCTCTACAACACCCTGGCGGCCAGCGCCGGCGGCCACATCCTCAACGACGACGGCACCGAGGCCGTGATGGACGACGGGACCGTGCGGGCGCTGGAGGTGTTGCGCCACCTCGCCACCTCCGGGGTGACCTCGCCGTCGTTCAGCAACGCCACCGAGGACCCGGTGCGGCTGGACTTCCAGGCCGGCAACGGCGCGTTCCAGGTGAACTGGCCGTTCGTCTATCCGGCGATGCAGGAGGCCAACCCGGAGCTGGCGGAGCAGGTCGGCTGGGCCCGGGTGCCGGGCGTCGACGCGGGCACCCCGGGCCGGGTGACCATCGGCGGGGTCAACCTCGCCGTCAGCGCCCACTCCGAGCACCCGCAGGAGTCGTTCGACGCGGCGAAGTGCCTGCGCAACGCGGAGCACCAGAAGTTCTCCGCGATCAACGACGGGGTGCCGCCGACCATCGAGCGCGTCTACGCCGACCCGGAGATGGACGAGGCGTACCCGATGAAGGAGACCATCCTCGAACAGCTGCGGGATCCGGCGGTCCGGCCGCTGACCCCCGCGTACCAGAGCATCTCGACGGTGACCTCGGCGATGCTGTCGCCGCCGGCGGCGATCGACCCGCCGGCCACCGCGGAGCAGCTGCGCGCGGCCATCGCGGACGCCCTGGAGTCGAAGGGAGTGCTGCCGTGACCGAGCGAACCCGCAGCACGCCGGCCGGCGCGGAGGTGACCGCCGACCGGACCGAAGCCCACGGCCGGCACGCCCGGGTGCCGGCACAGCGGGCCGGCCGGCGCGGCAGGCCGCCGCTGAGCGAGAACAAGCGGGCCGAACGGAAACTGGGCTGGCTGCTCTGCGCGCCGGCCGCGCTGGTCATGGTCGCGGTGACCGCCTACCCGATCCTGTACTCGGTGTGGCTGTCGATGCAGCGTTTCGACCTGCGTTTCCCGGCCGAGCGGGAGTTCATCGGGCTGGACAACTACGTCACCGTGCTCAGCAACGAGTTCTGGTGGACGGCGTTCGGGGTGACCATGCTGATCACGGTGGTCACCGTGGCCGTGGAGCTGGTGCTCGGCATGGGGCTGGCGTTGATCATGCACCGGACGCTGGTCGGCCGGGGCATCGTGCGGACCGCGGCGCTGATCCCGTACGGCATCGTCACGGTCGTCGCCGCCTTCTCCTGGCGGTACGCGTGGACGCCCGGCACCGGCTACCTGGCCAACCTCTTCTCCGACGGGGCGCCGCTGACCGAGCGGGCCAGCTCGCTGGCGATCATCATGCTGGCGGAGATCTGGAAGACCACGCCCTTCATGGCGCTGCTGCTGATGGCGGGCCTGGCCCTGGTGCCGGAGGACCTGCTCAAGGCCGCCTCCACCGACGGGGCCACCGCGTGGCAGCGGTTCACCAAGGTGATGCTGCCGGTGATGAAGCCGGCGATCCTGGTCGCCCTGCTGTTCCGCACGCTGGACGCGTTCCGGGTCTTCGACAACATCTACGTGCTCACCGCCGGGGCCAACGAGACCTCGTCGGTGTCGATGATCGCCTACAACAACCTGATCCGGGGCCTGAACCTCGGCATCGGCTCCACCATGTCGGTGCTGATCTTCATCACGGTGGCGATCATCGCGTTCGTCTTCGTGAAGCTGTTCGGCACCGCTGCCCCCGGCAGCGACGACGGGGAGAGGCGTTGACATGGCCGACACCACCACCCGCGCCAAGCTGCGCTGGGGCCTGCTGGACGTCGCCGTGGTCGTCTTCGCACTGACCCCGGTGCTCTGGATCATGTCGCTGTCGTTCAAGACACCGGCCACGCTGACCGACGGGCACTTCGTCCCCCGGGAGTGGACGGTGGAGAACTACCGGTCGATCTTCGCCACCGACCAGTTCGTCCGCGCACTGATCAACTCGATCGGCATCGCGCTGATCGCCACCGTGATCGCGGTGGTGCTGGGCGCGATGGCCGCGTACGCGATCTCCCGGCTGGACTTCCCCGGCAAGCGGCTGCTGGTCGGCGTCTCCCTGCTGATCGCGATGTTCCCCCAGGTGTCGCTGGTCTCGCCGCTGTTCGAGATCGAGCGCCAACTGGGGCTCTTCGACACCTGGCCGGGCCTGATCCTGCCGTACATCACCTTCGCGCTGCCGCTGGCGATCTACACGCTGTCGGCGTTCTTCAAGCAGATCCCGTGGGACCTGGAGAAGGCGGCCAAGATGGACGGCGCGACCCAGGGGCAGGCGTTCCGGCGGGTGATCGCCCCGCTGGCCGCGCCCGGGCTGTTCACCACGGCGATCCTGGTCTTCATCTTCTGCTGGAACGACTTCCTCTTCGCCATCTCGCTGACCTCCACCGAGCGCTCGCGCACGGTGCCGGTGGCGCTGTCGTTCTTCACCGGCGAGTCGCAGTTCGAGGATCCGACCGGGGCGATCTGCGCCGCCGCCGTGGTGATCACCGTACCGATCATCCTGTTCGTCCTCTTCTTCCAGCGCCGCATCGTCTCCGGCCTGACCTCCGGCGCCGTCAAGGGATAGGTGAGAACTCGTGGCTGACATCGTGCTCGACAAGGTGAGCAAGAAGTTCCCGGACGGCACCACCGCGGTGCGGGACGTCGACCTGGAGATCGCCGACGGCGAGTTCGTGATCCTGGTCGGCCCCTCCGGCTGCGGCAAGTCGACCACCCTCAACATGATCGCCGGGCTGGAGGACATCAGCTCCGGTGAGCTGCGCATCGCCGGGCAGCGGGTCAACGACAAGGCGCCCCGGGACCGGGACATCGCGATGGTCTTCCAGTCGTATGCGCTGTACCCGAACATGACCGTCCGGGAGAACATGGCGTTCCCGCTGCGGCTGGCCAAGCTGGACAGGGAGACCATCACGCAGAAGGTCGAGGAGGCGGCGAAGGTCCTGGAGCTGACTCCGCTGCTGGACCGCCGACCGGCGA
Organism: Micromonospora sp. CA-263727; assembly: GCF_050942455.1. NCBI lineage: Bacteria > Bacillati > Actinomycetota > Actinomycetes > Micromonosporales > Micromonosporaceae > Micromonospora > Micromonospora sp. CA-263727. Next base: position 4,925,569 of record NZ_CP192031.1, on the reverse strand, counting down.
ACCTCTCCGGCGGGCAGCGGCAGCGGGTGGCGATGGGCCGGGCGATCGTCCGCCAGCCCAAGGCGTTCCTGATGGACGAGCCGCTCTCCAATCTGGACGCCAAGCTGCGGGTGCAGATGCGTACCGTGGTGTCCCGCCTCCAGAAGAAGCTCGGCACCACCACCGTCTACGTCACCCACGACCAGACCGAGGCGATGACCCTCGGCGACCGCGTGGTGATCATGCGGGGCGGCGCGGTGCAGCAGGTCGGGCCGCCACAGGAGCTGTACGACCACCCGAGCAACCTCTTCGTGGCCGGGTTCATCGGCTCACCGTCGATGAATTTCCTGCCCGCCAGGGTCGAGGAGGGCAAGCTGCGGACCGCCCTGGGTGACGTGCCGATCGGTGACCGGATCCGCCGCGAGCTGGAGGGCGCAGACGCGGCCCGGGAGCTGATCCTCGGCATCCGCCCCGAGCACTTCGAGGACGCCGACCTGGTCGACGAGGAGACCCGCCGCCGGGGCCTGGAGTTCACCGCGCCGGTCGACATCGTCGAGTCGATGGGCTCGGACAAGTACGTCTACCTGACCGTCGAGGGGGAGCGGGCCTCCGCCGCCGAGCTGGAGGAGTTGGCCGCCGACACCGGTGCCGCCGACTTCACCGGCACCGGCTCGAACCTGGTCACCCGGCTGTCGGCGGAGTCGACCGTGGTCGAGGGCGAGAACCGCCGAGTCTGGTTCAACCCGGAGAAGATCCACCTCTTCGACCCATCCAAGGGAAACGCAAACACGTCTTCGGCGTTAGGAGGCGTATCACCACTCGACCGAGGCTAGCCGGGCCTGCCCACGTCGCAGGTCATGCTATTGAGGCGTCGCGAGTCGACCGCCCAAGCCACGAGCCTTTCGTAACTCGGTAGCCTTTCCGGCGGTGCCCCCGCGCGATCCGCGGCCCACACGAAGACCCGCCCCCGGGCCCGGCAACGGGGGGGGTAGCCACCGGGACGGGCCGCTCACTCGGGGTGGGAATCCGCCCAGTCCGTGAACCGGGCGCTCAGGCCGGCGGGGCGTTCACCAGAGTTCAGCTCGGCAAGCTGGTCGGCAGCTCGCTCGCGAAGCCCGGTCAGTAAGGCCAGCAACTCGGCTCGGCGCTCGCGGTACTTCGCGAGGAGGCGCAGCTTCGCTGGGGAGCACGGCCACGCCGCGCCGCACGCCTGGCAACGCCACGTCGGGCGGGAGGGTTCGTGGTCTTCGAGGTGTCCGCTCACCCTGCCGACCTCCCGACGCCGAAGCGCGGCCGGGAGCGACGTTCGTACGGGACGGGCGGGACCTCTACCCGTTGCATCCCTGCGGGCATCAGGAATAGTGCTCGTCGCTCCGTCGCATCCCCGTGCCGGTCGAGCTGGTACGCGTCGATCCAGGCCCATCCGTCGTACGTCGTCCTGTCCAGCCTCCGGATGACCCGCACCAAGATTGGCCGCATGAATTGCGGGGATGCTTTCCGGGTCAGAAGGTACACGCCGGGGTAGACCCGGGGAGTCGCTGCTGCTTCCCATGCGCTTACCACCGACGGGGCGAAAGAACGTCGGCGAGGTCTGCCCGGACCTGGGCGTACCGACGCCGGATGGACAGGGTTCGGTCCTCCTTCACCTCATGGCCGTACAACTCGATCCAGACGATGCCGTCATGCTCTGCCCGGCTCAGCACTTCGGCGATGTAGATCTTCAGCTCACCCGCGCCGGGACGGTATGCCGCCTCGGGCGCGCGGATAACATCGCCGACGGCGAGACCCGTACGCGGGACGGGCTCACTCCATCGTGAGGTAGGTACGGCGTTCGCGAACTTGTCCACAGGGCTTGCCTCCTCCGTCGAAGTTGGAAGGGGCCGCCCTGATTACTCGCCTGTGGGCGGCCCCTGACGGAAAGGCGAGCGGGTTGCCGTCCCAGGGCTCGCGCGTGCCGTCTAGCCTCGGTCTTTCACTTGAGCGTTGCCTCATAGCTGCCGTTCAATGAATCCGGTTTGCATGTTTGCCACCGGTTTGAGGGCATGTCGAAAACCCGACGCGGGGCCGGGTTCCTCCGTGTTGCTGGTCGGGGCGTGAGCGGCGAGGTCAGCCGGTGGGCTGGGGCAGCGAGGCGAGTCTTCTGAATGCGCTGGTCAGCGCGTCGGTCCAGGGCCAGTTGGCGGCGATCGCCAGGCGGGTCCGCCGGGCGGTGCGGGTGGTCCGGGCGGCGACGTGCAGCAGCCGGTAGCGCAGTTTCTTCGGCTCGGCGGCCGCGAGGTCGCCGTCCAGGAGGAGGTTCCGGGTCCAGGCGAGCAGGTCGATGCCGGTCAGGGCGAGTTGAAGCCAGGCCTGGTTGATCGCGAAGTGCCGGGACGGGAACCGGCCGAAGCCGGTGTTCTTGCCGCAGCGGATGCTGTCTTCGACGCGGGCGTGTGCCCGGTGCCGGGCCTCCAGGAACTGGATGCTGCCGTTGCCGGCGGGCGTGTCGGTGGCCACGATCTGATGCCGCCAACCTTCGACGGTGTCGAACAGCGACAGTTGAGCGCCGGGGTGCGGGCGTTCCCGGCGGACCAGGAACCGGGTGCCCTCCGGCCAGCCGGCCGGATCGAACAGGCCGGTGATCTCGCAGACCTCGGCGTGCTCGCGCAGTTCACCATCGGTGTCAACGGCGGGGACCCAGCCGGTTGCCGCCCGGATCGCCTCACGCACTGGTTCGGTGATCGCAGCGCCGACACTGAATCGGATGTCCAAATGCTGCTCGCGTAAGCCGCGGATGTGGGCGAGGAACCCGTGGCTGGACCCGGCTGAATCGGAGCGGAGCAGGATCGGGGTCCCGTGCCGGACCGCGTCGGGGATCTGCGCGAGGGCCTGGTCGAGCACGGTGATGTGGTCGGCGGTGGTGTTGGATCCGGCCCGGCCTTCCCGCAGCAGCCCGGCGAGGGCTTCGCCGGTGTTGTCCAGGAAACACAGCAACGGGTGGAAGCCGAACGTCTTCTTCCAGGTACGGGTCGCCGACTCCTTCTCGGAATGGCAGATCACGATGGTCGCGTCGATGTCCAGGACCAGGCCTTCTACCTGCTGGCCGGCCACCATCGGCTGCGGCAGGTCACCGTAGGTGTCGGCGTACTGGGCCCAGGCGATCTCACGCGCTTGCGCCCGGGCGGACCGCACTTCGGCCAGCATCGTGGCGTCGAGTTGCGACAACAGCCGCCACGCGGTCGGGTCGGACGCGACCGACCCGAACAGGCCGGGCTGGTCACGCAGTACCGCAAGATCGGCGATGGCCACACCGCCGTTGGCGAGCATCACCGCCATATCGACCGCGATCCGTCCCGGGTCATGACCGCCTTGGCGTCGCCGCAGACTGGCCAGGGCCTGCTCGAACGCGCTGCTCAGGCCGGTAACGTCGGCGAGATCGGCGAGCAGCCGGGCACCGGCGTGACCGACCACGCCCCGCCCGCCCCCGGTCACCGTGATCTTCGGACGCGTTGCGGTAGCCTTCACCCAGCAAGTGCCTTCCGTGACGGGTTAACAGGACTCTCGACAAGCCCTATTTTCCCTGATCAGAAGGCACTTCTGCGATTCCGGCCCAGTCCTTGGACACCCCTTAACGAAGGGCCGAGGCTAGTGACACTCTGATGTGGGTGCCATTACGCTCGGAAGGTGCTTTTGGCGTCTGGGCTGAGCTGGCGAGACAGCCGCAGGTTCTGTGGTGACGCGGGTAATCGATCTTCAATCTGAGGGGCCCTGAATGCCTGACGTACCGACCCCTTTGGCGGCCTTCATCGTTGGCGAGGTTCGCCGGGCACGAGGGGCGAACGGTATGACGCAGGAGGCGTTTGGCCGTGCCGCAGGCTTCAGCGCGTCGCATGTCAGCGCTGTGGAAGGCAGCACCCGGGCACTGACGTTGGACTTCATTCGAGGAGCTGACCGCGCATTGAACAACGGTGGCTTGTTCGAGCGCCTTGCGGCGGAACTCGGCGCACCATCCTGGTTTTTGCCATGGCTCGATGCCGAGCGCGGAGCGACACAGCTCCGCTATTTCGAACCGAACCTGATCCCCGGCCTGCTTCAGATTGCGGCCTACGCTCGCGTTGTCCTTCGACTCGATCCTCGGCTGACCGACGAGGAGGTGGACCGCCGGGTCGCCAGTCGACTTGAGCGGCAGGCCATCCTCACCTGCGAGTCCCCGCCGCGGCTCGTCGTCGTTGTTGACGAAGGGGCAGTCCGCCGGGTTGGCTACGGGGCGGAGAAAGTGATGGCCGAGCAACTACACCACCTTGTAGCTTGCGCGGAGCAACCCAACATCAGCGTGCACGTCATCCCGGCGGACGCTGGTCTTCACGCCGGGCTGTCCGGCCCGCTGTCCCTGGCGCACATGCCAGACGGGAGTTGGATAGGACACCTCGAAAGCCAGTTGGGCGGCGACGTCGTGGACCGGCCAGCCGACCTCGATACGCTCTTCGAGCGATGGGAAAGTGTCCGTACCGAGGCCCTTCCCCGGAGGCAGTCCCTAGACCTGATCAAGGAAGTGGCGAACCAATGGACCTGAACGGCGCGCGGTGGCGAAAGGCCACCCGTAGCGGAACCAGCGGCGGCAACTGCGTCGAGGTCGCGGAGAACCTTCCCGGCGTCGTCGGCGTCCGGGACTCGAAGGATCCGACCGGTCCGGCGCTGGCCTTCGGACCGGTGGCCTGGCGGGCGTTCGTCGCCCAGGTTGCCGGGCGGGCCTGACTCGGCGGTCCCCCACGAACGCTCCGTCGGCTGCGGGAACAGCACGAAACGACGCGAGGCGATACGGAAGCGCATTACCTGAACGACCGTGCCCTATTCGGCTTGCTGGGGCGCTCGGATCGCATTGCGGCAACTCTGAGTAGTGTATTTATGCCTTCTGCGTAGCCGTCGAGGGGTGGTGTGGCGTACGTGTGGGACGGCCGGTCGTCGTGGCTGCTCGGTTGTGCCGTCGACGTCGCATTTTCCAAGATCGTTAACGTTTCGCACGCGAGCCTTCTGCTATACGGTCAGTAGGTGAAGACTGAGCGTCATTGGTGGAACGGCGACCGCACCCCGCGAGGCCGGCGCGACGTGTACATCCGCACCGACGGCGAATCGTGGGAGGTCGAGGCCCGAGCTGGCGGTGGCGCCGGTCGGTCGAAGATCTACGAGTGCCCGGGCCGGCAGTCGGCGGAGATCCTGGCCCAGGCGTGGATGAACGGGCAGAACCGGTGGCAGGTGGTGGCAACCTGATCGGCCTGCGTCGATCGGACTTCACCACCTGCCGGCTGGTAACGGACGCCGGCAGCGGGTTCGAGTAGACTGGCTGCACGGCCCGCCCAGCGTGGGCCGGGTTCGGTGTCCCAGGTCACGCGCCGCGACCGGAACGGTCAGCGCCGGGCAGGACATCCCATCGACGTTCGGAGCCTTCATGGCGGCACGCCGCCCACGCCAGACCATTTCGTCCAACTCGCTCAGCTTCGCCGACCTCGGCGTACCCGATGCGCTGATCCGCCTGCTGGCCGCGACGGGGGTGGAGCGGCCGTTCCCGATCCAGGCCGCCACCCTGCCCGACGCGCTCGCCGGGCGGGACGTGCTCGGCCGGGGCCGCACCGGTTCGGGCAAGACGTACGCCTTCGTGCTGGCGGTGCTGACCCGCCTGGCCGCCACCGCGACGCCACGGCGGGCCGGGCGTCCCCGGGCGCTGATCCTCGTCCCCACCCGTGAGCTGGCCACCCAGATCGACAGCGTGATGGCGCCGCTGGCGCAGGCGCTGTCGCTGCGCACGATGACCATTTTCGGTGGCGTCGCCGCCCGACCCCAGATTGCCGGGCTGCGTGCCGGGGTCGATGTCCTGGTGGCCTGCCCGGGGCGGCTCGCCGACCACATCGAGACCGGCAACGCCCACCTGGACGCCGTCGAGATCACCGTGCTGGACGAGGCCGACCACATGGCCGACCTCGGCTTCCTGCCCACCGTGCGGCGGCTGCTGGAGCAGACCCCGCGCGGCGGGCAGCGGCTGCTCTTCTCCGCCACCCTGGATGCCGGCGTCGACGTCCTCGTGCGGCGGTTCCTCACCGATCCGGTCGTGCACAGCGTCGACTCGACGCTGTCGCCGGTCACCGCGATGACCCACCATGTCCTGCACGTCCACGCCGACGACCGGTTCGCCGTGCTGGTCGAACTGACCGCCGCGCCGGGACGCACCGTGGTCTTCACGCGTACCAAGCGGGGCGCGAAGACCCTCGCCCGCCGGCTGGTCGCGGCCGGTGTGGCCGCCGTCGAACTGCACGGCAACCTGGCCCAGGGCGCACGCACCAGGAACCTGCAGGCGTTCTCCGCCGGGGAGGCGCACACGCTGGTCGCCACCGACATCGCGGCCCGGGGCATCCACGTCGACGACGTGGCCCTCGTCGTGCACGCCGACCCGCCGGAGGAGCACAAGGCGTACCTGCACCGCTCGGGCCGTACCGCCCGAGCCGGCGCGGCCGGGACGGTCGTCACGCTGATGACCGACCGGCAGGTCTCCGAGGTACGCGAACTGACGCGCAAGGCCGGCATCACGGCGATCACGACCCCGCTGCGCCCGGGTGACGCCCTGCTCCGCGAACTCGCACCGGGGGAGCGGACGCTGGTCCCCCAGCCCGCGCCGCGCTCCGCCGGCCCGCGGCACGAGGCGCAGCCCGCCAGCGGCCGGGGCCGACGCGGCGGCAAGCCGGCACCGACCACCTCGACCCCATCCGCACCGGCGCGATCCGGTGCGGCGGCGTTCTCCGCCCGCGCCCGGCCGGGCGCCCGCCGCGCCGGGCGCTGAGCGCACCAGCACGCCTCCCGGAGTGTCCGGGAGGCGTGACGGTGGCCTGGGGCTACTCGGACGGCTCCTTGCGGGCCGGGCCGGCGATCGCGTAGGCGATCAGCCCACCGAGGGCGAGCGCCACCGCCGTCAGCGTCGCGGCCCGGCTGTCGGGTGGCTGGCCCTGCCAGGTCGCGGTCGCGCCCCAGGTGCCTTCCTGCGGGTACATGGCCGCGATGGTGGTCCAGCCCAGCGGCAGGAACCACGACCGGGCCGCGCCGAGCACCGTCGCGCAGAGCGCGGTCAGCCCGAGCAGGCCGGCGGCGTCGCGGGCCACCAGAGCCGCTGGCCCGAACCGGGCTCCGGTGTGCAGCGTGGCGAGCAGGACCGCCAGGACGACCACCAGGCCGGCGAGCAGGTGCACCGCGCGCCGCCAGGGCCAGCGTATCGACGCCGTCCGGTCCAGGTTCTCGTCCGGGCCGGCGAGGGTGTGCGCGAGCGCCACGACCATCAGCAGGACGGTCATGACGACCACCGTCGGGGTGGCGTCCCGTTCCTCGGCGAAGGCCAGGCAGAGCGCCCAGACCACGGCCGCGCCGCCGACGGCTGCGGCCAGGGCCAGGGGTACGCGCCGCGAACGCAGGTGCAGCATCGTCCAGGTCACCTGGCGCTCCCGGACAGCAGCCCTGCGGGGTCCTGGCAGGCCACCAGGGCGTCACGGACCGCCGTGACCCGGGCCAGCGCCTCGTCGTCGGGCAGTTCACGCAGCCCCTGCCACAGGGTGACCGCCTCGGCGTTGAGTTCGGGGTCCTCCGAGATCATGCCGGGGACCAGTCCGACGTCGGACTGCGGCTCACGGCCCAGGAGCCAGTAGGCCGCGGCCCGTTCGACCGCAGCATCGCCGTTCCGGCACTCCCCGTCGTACGCGACCCCCAGGGCGCTGACGATTCCGGGAACCACGGCGGCCGGGTACGCGAGCTGGCCACGTCTGCCGGTCCGGATGTCGATCGTCACGACGCCGCTCTGGGCCGCTGGCCAGATCTCGCCGATCGTGCGGGTGTCCTCGTGCACGGCGGTCGGTGCGTCCGGCAGTTTCGCCAGCTTCGTCAGACCTTCCCGGGCCAGCGGGGTCAGCGTTTCGAGCACGTTGGCGTGGATCCGGCTGACGCACACCGTCGGAGTGTCCTCGGTACAGACCAGTTCCCGCGCGACCGGGTCGACCGGCCAGGTCAGCAGATCCCGATCGCGGGGCACGACCGCGGTCGCCGCCACGAACCCGAGCACCACCGGCACCAGCGCCGCCGTACGGGTACGCCAGCCACCGGCGACCGACAACAGCAGACCGGTGACGGCGAGCGCGACCATCCAGATCGCGAGCGCGCCGCTGACCCGGTGGTCGATCGTCTGGTAGTCGTGGAACATGGCCGTGCCGTGGACCGGGGAGATCGCCGCGGCCACCCAGTCCGCGGGCCGGATGGCGCTGAAGAAGACCAGCAGTACGCCGGCCACCCCCAGCGCCGGGGCGGTCACCAGGGCAGGCAGCATCCGTCCGATCCCCAGTCCGAGCCACGCCGCGCCGATCAGGGACAACGCGCCGACCCCGGTGACGACGGCGAAGCTCAGCAAGGGCACGTACCGGGTGGTGGTGATGATCCAGGCGATGCCTGCGGCGGTCACCAGCAGATAGGCGATCGCGAGGGTGAGGGCCATCGCACCGAGCATCGGCAGCATCCGGGCAACGCGTGGTCGGGCGGTGGTGGCGAAGAGTTCGCCGACTTTCGCCCGGTGCTCCCGGCGGCCCTGCCAGGCCCCTGCGGCAAGGGCCAGCGGCCACAACAGGAGCAGGTACTCCCGGGTGGTCAGGGCCAGCGCCATCCAGCCACTCGACCAGCGGTCGACGGCCACATAGAGTGCGCCGACCCCGACCACCACAGTGATCAGCGCGGCGCCGAGCGCGGCGGACCGGCGCAGTTCGACCCTGAGCACGTTCATCGGGTGGCCTCCGCGCGGTGCTGGCGGAGGATCGCGGAGTAGCCCCGCTCGGCCCGGCTGTCGCCGGCGTGCCCCTCGTCGCCCTGCGCGGTCAGCACCTCGGGGGTGCCCCGCCACACCAGGCGGCCCTCGTTCATCAGAACAACATCGGTGCAGGCCGCCGCCACATCCTCGACCAGGTGGGTGGAGACCAGCACGCAACTGTCGGTGCCGAGGTCACGCAGCAGCTCGCGGAAGTCGAGTCGCTGTTCGGGGTCGAGGCCGACGGTCGGCTCGTCGAGCAGCAGGATCCGTGGATCGTTGACGATGGCCTGCGCGATGCCGGCCCGGCGCAGCATGCCGCCGGAGAGCGTCTTCAGCCGGGCGTCGGCCTTGGCGGTGAGCCCGACCCGATCGATGGACCGCTGCACTGCCGCCGGAATCGCGGCCTTCGGCATCTCCTTGAGCCAGGCCATGTATCCGACGAACTCGCGTACCGTGAACCGCGGGTAGAAGCCGAAGTGCTGCGGCAGGTAGCCCAGGGCGCGGCGGACCGGGCGCAGGTCGGAGCGGCCGTCGACCGGGTGCCCGAGCAGCGTCAGCCGCCCGCCGGACGGCGTCAGGACGGTCGCCAGGGCGCGCATCAGCGTGGTCTTTCCGGCACCGTTCGGGCCGAGCAGCCCGTGCACGCCGGTGGTCAGGGTCAGATCGAGGCCGTCGACGGCCAGATGCCGTCCGGCCCGGACCTGCAAGCCCTCCGTGTGGACCGTCCAGGGACTGGTGGTGACGGCCGTTTCGACCGTGCTCACGGCACGCATCGTCATCATCTCCTTCACTGATCGCCGACAGGGCGGGGTGGTGAACCGGCCCGGATGGCCGTTGTCGCGGGTTCGGCGGCTAGTCGTGGGCGGAAAGTCGCCGGAATCCGTTGACCCGGAAGAGGGCCATGATGGTCAACAGCACCGTGGCCAGCGCCCAGCTGCGGGCGCTCTCCGCGGCCAGCACCACCGGCATTCGGGCGGCGGCGAGGCTGGGCGCGACCACCACGAGTGTCCAGATCGAGGTCAGTCCGATCGCGGCCCGCCGTACCCCGACGAAGGTGCCCAGCAGCAGCGCGGCGGCGGTGAACGCCAGGCAGGGCAGCAGCATCGCGGCCATCGATATCCCGGTGCCGGCGCCGACCAGGGCGAGCGTGGGAATGACAAAGGCCAACACCGCAGCCGTACGCCGCAGCAGCATCGTCAGTCCAGCGGCGGGCGAGGAGGCGATCAGTTCCCAGGCCGGATCGGCCCGACGATGCCAGGCGACCGCCACGCCGGGCAGCGGAGCCAGTGGTGCGATCAGCAGCACCAGCGAGGGCAACCCGGTCCGGAGCGCGCCGAGCAGCGCGGCGCAGGCGAGCACCGCGGCGGTCATGGCCAGCCACGGGAGCAGGGTGCCGACGAACCAGCGGTGGCGCAGCACCGACCAGGATCGGCCCGGGCCGGCGGGGGGCGGCGTGGCCGCGATCTCGCGGTCCAGGCTCGTCGCGACCCGCTCGATCACGGCCCGGGTGTCGACCGTGGTGCTGCCGGCCAACCGGGCCCGGCAATCGGCGCACTCCTCCAGGTGCACCTCGATCGCCCAGACGCTGGGCTCGTCGAGACCGGGGTCCCCGGCGGCGTACCGGTCGATCTGGGCCAGGGTGGGATGGGTGGTCATGACAGCGCCTCCCGCAGGGCGATCCGGGCTCGGCGTACGCGGGACTTGACGGTGTTCTCCGGTACGCCCAGCAGCACTGACGCTTCACGCGGTGAGAGCCCGTCGAGGACGGTGGCCCGCAAGGCGGCCCGGACCTCGGGCGGCAGGACGAGCAGGGCCTGCTCCAGTTCCTGGCCGACCCGGGCAGCCATCACCTCCTCCTCGGCGGCCGGTGCCGTGCTCGGCATGAGCGGCACCTGCGGCACCTGCGCCTTCCGCGCCCGACGGCGGAACGCGTCGACCAGGCGGTGGGCGGCGATGGTCCACAGCCAGCCCACGGCGCTTCCCTGCGCCCCACCGCCGCTCCTGGCCCGGGCGCCGGCGAAGCTGCCCGCCGCCCGCCAGACCGCCAGGTACGTGTCCTGTAGCACCTCGGCGACCACGTCGGGGTCGGTGCAGCGGCGACGCAGGCGCACTTCCAGCCACGGCGCGGTGCGCCGGTAGAGTTCGTCGAACGCCCGCCTGTCTCCACGGGCGACGCGTCGCAAGAGTTCGCCCTCGTCAGCCGCGTCCATGCCGGTTCTCACACCCGGTAAGACGACGGGTCCATCCGGATTGGGTCCCGACTCCATGTGACCGTCGTCACTTTCGACACCCTGCCGGCTCCCCGACCCGGCCACGGCCGCGACCGTCGCCGCCGACGACACCCGGACGGCTCGCGCGGCGGCATCATCCGCGCGTTACGGAGAGCCCCGGCCAGCTGGCCGGGGCTCTCCTGAACTCGTCGCATTACGCCGGGGAAATGGCTTCCGCGAAGTCGTAGAGGCTCTTGATGTCGTCATCGAAGTACGGGCCGTCGAATTGGCCGTTGCCCGGGTTGTCACCGTGGCTTACGACGCTGTTGATGTATCCGTAACCGGTGCTGTCGTTGTATTCCTGTAGCCAGGGTCCGCCGCTGGAGCCGTAGGTCATGTTGCACCACATCCGGATCTGCTGGCCGCCGGCGTTCCAGGTGGTGCCCTGACAGTAGTACTGGCTCTCGCCGCCGCCGAGATTGGACGGATAGCCCAGCGCGGTCACGTTGACGCTGTATCCCCAGTTCCAGCGCAGGCCGTGGCCGCCGACCGTGTCGACCACCTTGAGGCCGTAGGCGCCGCCGTTGTACATGACGGCAATTCCCATGTCTTCGGCGTAGCTGCTGCTGCTGGCCCATGCGGTGCGGGTGTTGAGGCTGGACGCCACGAACGTGCCGAATGGCCGCGCGCCATTGCGGTACCGCGGTACGAACTGCCAGTTGCTGTACCACTGCCCGCCGGCGCCCTGGTGTACGCAGTGGCCTGCGGTCATGACGAGCCGCCGCTTGCCGCTGGCCACCGTGCTGGCCGAGCAGGAGGCGGTGCCGCCGCTCGGGGTGGTGAAGTAGACCTTGCCGACGGCCAGCGACTCGTTGAGCATCGTCCGGACGTCGTCGCCGCTCGCGATGCTCGGCGCCATCGGCGCGACCGTGCCCGCCGGCCCGGTGGGCTTGAACGCGGGGCTCAACGACTCGGCGGCGTCGGCTGACTTGGCGAAGGTCAGGTCGACGGCCGATGCCATCCGCTCCGGGGTCCAGAACTCGGTGACCTCCTTGGCGATCTTCTCGCTGGTGATCGCGCGACCGTCACTGGTGCGGGCAACCGCGGAGATGTTGCCGTTTCGATCGCTTGTCGCGGGATCTGCGTTGGCAGCCGGCGCGCCGCTCAGTACAAGCGCGACCGATAGTCCAACCATTGTCGTCCAGCGCAGGGTGGATTTCAAGAGGACCTCCTTTGTCCTTGGCTCGCCATCCCGAGCTGTTGCAGCTTATTGATTGACGCTCATTGATCACAACGTAAAAGGAAAGTCGGATCGCGGACGGTTTGTCGAAACACCTTCCCACCTGGGCTTGAGCGCCATCCGGGCATCGCGGTTGACTCGACACCGAGCGCTTTGCCTTAAAGGTGACAGAACCTCGACATAATCGGTGTGTCCGGCCCGCCAATCCATCGCGCTCGACATCAAACGGCTCGTCATGCAACATGCTGAAACTATTTTGTGCTTGTTGCGGCGGTGCCGGACCGGAGTTCTGCGACCACCTCGGAGTTCACAATCCTGGTCGTATCCGGGCAGCCGTGGAAATGCGTAAATTTCCGAGTTTGGTGTTGATGTGGTTCGTTGGACAGCACGTCGGAACGGTGCCCGCTCAGCTGGCGGCGGGGCCGAACCACGTGGGCAGCTGGTCGAACAGCTCCCGCTGATCGTCACCGACCCAGGCCACGTGGCCGTCCGGCCGCAGCAGCACGGCGGGTACGTCCAGCTCCTCGCTGACGTCGACGACGTGGTCGAGCCGGTCCGCCCAACCCGCCACCGAGAGCCCGCCGGTCTGGTCGAGCAGCAGCCCGCGACCGCCGTGCATCAGCTGGTAGAGGCGACCCCGCTTCAGCCGGACGTCCCGCAGCCGCCGGCCGAGCAGTTCGTGCCCCGCGCCGAAGTCGTAGCGGACGGCGATCGCGGTGATCCTCTCGATCAGGTACCGGTTCACCTCCTCGAAGTCCATCAGCTCCGACAGCAGCCGGCGCACCGCCTGGGGGCCCGGCTCGGTGGAGAGCAGCTCCATCTGCGCACGGGTGTTGTCCAGCACGTCGGCGGCCACCGGGCGCCGTTCGGTCTGGTAGCTGTCCAGCAGCCCCTGCGGCGCCCAGCCGTCGACCTCGGCGGCCAGTTTCCAGCCGAGGTTGAACGCGTCCTGGAGGCCGAGGTTGAGCCCCTGCCCGCCGGTCGGCGGGTGGATGTGCGCCGCGTCGCCGGCCAGCAGCACCCGGCCGGCCCGGTAGCGCTCCGCCAGCCGGGTGGCGTCGCCGAAGCGGGACAGCCAGCGGGGCGAGTGCACGCCGAGGTCGGTGCCGGCGTACGCCCGCAGCTGTTGCTTGAAATCCTCCAGGGTCGGTGGGACCGAGCGGTCCTCGGCCACCCCCTCGGCGGGCACCACGACGCGGAACAACCCGTCCCCGAGGGGCATGGCACCGAACCGCAGCTGGGTCCTGCGGACCTCGGCCATCACGGCGGCCAGCGTCTCCGGCGGCACCGCCAGCTCCATCTCGCCCAGCAGCGTCTCGACCCGGCTCGGCTCGCCGGGGAAGCCGATGCCGAGCAGCTTGCGCACCGTGCTGCGGCCACCGTCGCAGCCGACCAGGTAACGAGAGCGCAGCCGCGTACCGTCGGCCAGTTCGGCGGTCACCCCCTGGTCGTCCTGGCGCAGCCCGACCAGTTCGCAGCCGCGCCGGATCTCGGCGCCCAGCTCGGTGGCGCGCTCGGCCAGCAGGCGATCCGTGGTGGTCTGCGGGATGGCGAGGACGTAGGGATGTGCGGTGTCCAGCCGGCCGGGCGAGGGCTTGGCGATGCCGGCGAAGAACCCGCCCAGCTCGTGCTGCTGGCCGTGCGCGAGGAACCGCTCCAGCAGGCCGCGCTGCTCCATCACCTCGATGCTGCGTACGTGCAGGCCGAGCGCCCGGACCACCCTGGTCGGCGCCAGCTCCCTCTCCAACACGAGCGCCTGCACGCCGTGCAGCCGCAACTCGCTGGCCAGCATCAGGCCGGTCGGTCCGCCGCCGGCAATGATCACGTCGATCATGAGAACCCCCCAGTTGCCGATTCCCGCAGGTTTCGGATTCGGCTGGAGATTCTGCGACACAACCCGGGTCTTGCCGCAAGACCCCGGGTGCGATATATGTTGAGAGTGGCAGGGAGTTGACAACCTTCCCGCCTATTGCGCCGCCGCCAGTTCTGTTCGCGTTCGGGCCACTGCCTCCGTGGCGCTGTACGGAAGGCGGTCGGTGATGCGAATCAGAAGCTGATGCCGATCACCAGCTGCGTCGCTCGCCAGAATTCTTATCTCAAGTTGATCGACGAGGGACAGCGCCCGATAGTTGAAGGAACCGAGGAGAAAACCGTCCTCGGCGCGTTGTTGGGGCACCAGGGGAGCGCGTCCGAGCCACAGGAGATCGGCATCAGCCCGGGTGATCCCGTGGCTGGCGAGCATGCTCTGGAGATCGGGCATCTCGATCCACTCGGGTTCGGCGTCGGAGGGATCCAGAAAGAACCTGACGCGATAGACGACCGACAGAATCTTCGCGTGCCCCGGTCCGCCGTTGAAGAAGTGGAGACTCCAGTCATAGGGATCTCCACCTGCGGCCCTCCAGGCGTAGCCGAAGTTGGGCTGGATGGACCTCGCGTACTGGGCGCGCGCGAGCATGAGCCCGCCAAACAGCCCCAAGAGGTTCGCCGTACTGGGTCTGTCCATCAGGGAGAACCGCAGCGGCCATTGCGCCAACGCCGTTTCGGCGACGTTTTCGCGGACGCTCTCCCAGACGAAATTCGTGGCCAGCAGACACATGATCGCCACGGGGAGCGCCACGAAGATCGGCGACCGCCGGACAACGTGCCAGTGCCGATTGTCGGTCGAGCCTTTTCTGGATGTGACACGCTCGGTTATGCCCGGTCCCGTCACGCCGCCTCCCGTACTCGGAAATACTCCTTCTCCAGGATATCGCCAGTCGGCAAGCAGTGATTACCGAGCCACTTTCCACCACTCACGGTCCAGATTCTGGGCGATTCTTGTTCGCGGCTGACGGAAACTGCCCGGGATTTCGCATGTGCTCGTTGTTCGATGGGAACGGCGACGCGCGGGGCGGGAGCGGACCGGGGTGGCCGGGCGGCGTCGCCACGGCGGCGGGCGGTTCAGTCGGGCCAGGTCACCCGGGGCGGCAGGGCGAGGAAGTCGGCGTACCGGCTGAGGGCTTCCTCGGCCTGTTTACGTCGGGCCGGGTCGAGGTCGACCAGAGGGTGCACGGCCAGGGTGACGCGGGTCTTGGCGAGGCTGCGTTTCCAGGTGCCGACCACCCGGCCACCGCACACGATCGTGGCCTGGAAGACGCCGTTGCCGCCCGGGATGATGGCCTGCCTGTGCTCCGGGTCGAGCATCAGCGTGCGGTCCTTGAAGCCGAGCAGGTATTCGTCGAAGCCGGGCAGGGCCAGCGTGTCGTCCACCGGGTCGCGGGGTGCGTCGAGCAGTGGTGTGTGCAGCACGGCCTCGGTGCCGTCGACCAGGACGGCGGTCAGGTCGTCCCCGGCGGCGGCGATGGCCCGTTTGGCGTCGGCGGCGGTGAGGCCGGTCCAGCCGGCGAAGTCCTGCCGGGTGGTGGGGCCGTGGCTGCGGAAGTAACGCAGGGCCAGGGTGGCCAGCGCCTCGTCCCGGTCGGGCCGGTGTTGGCCCGGCGCCCACTCGTCGAGCAACGCGAAGGTCTGCTCGGTGCCGACGTTGGGGGCGATGCAGGTGACGCCGCGCTGGGCCGCGTACCAGAGCAGGTGGTAGCCGCGCTGGCCGGCGCCGTCGATGCCGGCCGCGGTCAGCGCGGCCACGCACTCGGCGCGGGTCAGCCGGCCACCGCCGGCCAGGGTGTTGCCCAGCACGTCGGCCGCGCGATCCGCCTCGGCCTCGGAGAGCCCGAGGAACTCCCGCCGCCGGGCCGCGCCGGCCAGGGCGCGGACGCCGGTCAGCTCCAGCAGCCAGCGGGCGTCCCGGGCCGGGACGAGGTGGATGGTGCCGCGCATCGGCCAGGTCCGCAGGGCCTCCCGGCGCTCCAACGCGGCGTGCACGTCGGCGTGGCTGGACCCGGGCAGCCGTACGCCGAGCGACCACATGCCGCTGGCCAGGTCCTGCGCCTGCATGGCGCCGAACCACTCCACAACCTCGGCCACACCGCCGGGCGGGGCGGCGGCGGGATGGGGGCGCAGCAGCAGACCGGTCATCCGCAGGGCGAGCGCCTCGGCGCCGGTCAGCGCCGTCGATCCGGTGGGTGCCACGACGTCGGCCGCCTTTCCTCGGTGGTCGACCGCAGCATAGGACCGGACACCGACATCCGGGGCCGGCCGTCCCGGGACACCCCTGATCGCGCTGCGCCAGCCTCGTTGATGGCGGAGCGCGATCCCCCGTTCAGGTACGCCGGTGCGGGGCGGCGACGGAGCGCCGGCACCGGTTCCATCAGGATGGCGCTTTCCGACCCGGCCGAGAACTGTGACGTACGCAACTTGCGGATTTCTTGAGCAAGCCGGACCTGCCTGCTCAACCCTGGCGGGGCTGCGGCACCCGCACCGCGGCCATGCCGGCCGCCGTGGCGGCCTCGATGCCGAGGTCCGCGTCCTCGAAGACCAGGCAGGCGCCCGGCGGCACGCCGAGCAGTTCGGCGGCGCGCAGGAACGGCTCTGGATCGGGCTTGGCGCGGGTGTAGTCCCCGGCGCAGACCAGCACATCGAACCGGTCCAGGATGCCGAGCGCGTCGAGGGAGGCGGTGACGGCGTCCCGGGTGCTGCCGGAGACCACGGCGAACGGGATCCGCCCGTGCGCGTCGTCGATGTGGTGCAGCACCCCGGGGATGCCGGTGGCCTGGGGGAGCAGCCGCTGGAAGCGGGCCTCCCGGTCGGCGACGACCGCCTCCACCGGCATGTCCAGGCCGTGCTGCTCGTTGAGTTCGGCGACGATGTCGGCCGTCGGCCGCCCCGCCCAGGCGTAGAAGACCTCCTCGGGGAAGGGGCAACTCCACTCGTCGAGGGTCTGCCGCCAGGCCGTGTAGTGCAGGGGCATCGAGTCGACGATGGTGCCGTCGCAGTCGAAGAGGTAGGCCTGGAACTCGCCGGTAGGCAGGGGCAGCATCACCGGCCCAGGTTATCGAGCGTGCCGGGGGCGTCGCCCCGGCGGGCCGGCCCGAGCCGTTGGTACATGACCAGCAGGTCGACGTGACCCTCGGTGGGGTGGCGGAAGCCCTCCGGAATCCGGCCGACCACCTCGAAGCCGAGCGACCGCCACAGCGCCACGGCGCGGGTGTTGGTCGCCACCACCGCGTTGAACTGCATCGCCCGGTAGCCGTCGGCGCGGGCCAGGTCCAGCACGTACCCGCCGAGGGCCCGGCCGATGCCGCGGCCCGCCGCCGACGGGGCGACCATGAAGCTGGCGTTGGCCACGTGGTCGCCGGGGCCGAGCTGGTTGGGAGCCAGCTTCGCCGAGCCGAGCACGGTGCCGTCGGCGTCGACGGCGACCACCGTGCACCCCGGCGGGGGCACCAGCCACATGTCCCGGGCCCGTGCCTCGTCGACGTCGCGGGGCCAGGTGTAGGTGTCCCCGGCCGAGACGATCTCGCGCAGGAAGGGCCAGATGCCGGGCCAGTCCCCGGCGGTCGCGGTCCTGATCTCCATGGCCGCGAGCATGACAGCCGGCGGCCGGCCCGAGCCAGCGGAAACCCGCCAGACCGGAAGGATCACAGCAGGCCGGCGGCGATCGCCGTGGTGACCGCGGCGGTACGGTCCGACACGCCGAGCTTGTTGAAGGTACGCAGCAGATGGGTCTTCACGGTCGCCTCGCTGATGTGCAGCGCCCGCCCGATCTCGGCGTTCGACAGCCCGGTGCCGACCAGCCGGAGCACCTCCACCTCCCGCGGGGACAGCGTCTCCCGCCCGCCCGGCCGGCGCACCTGGTGCAGCAGCCGGGTGGCCACCGACGGCGCGAGTACCGTGCCGCCGCGCGCCGCGATGCGTACCGCATTGATCAGGTCGGCCCGTGAGACGTCCTTGAGCAGGTAGCCGGCGGCACCGGCCTCGACGGCGCGGAGGATGTCGGCGTCGGTCTCGTAGGTGGTGAGCACCACCACCCGGGTGGCCGGGGACTCGGCGAGGATCCGCGCGGTGGCGGTCACCCCGTCGCCGCCGGGCAGCCGCAGGTCCATCAGGACGACGTCGGGGCGCCGGGCCTGGACCGCGGTCACCGCTTCGGCCGCGTCGCCGGCCTCGCCCACGATGTCGATGTCGTCGGCGCCGGCCAGCATGCCGGCCACCCCGGCACGGACCACCGGGTGGTCGTCCACCAGCAGCACGGTGATCATCCGTACGGCACCTCCACCCGGATCGTCGTCCCCGCGCCGGGCGCTGAGCGTACGAGCACCGTGCCGTGCACCTGCTCGACGCGGGCCCGGATCCCGGCCAGCCCATAGCCGCCGCCGGATCCGGCCAGCCCCTGGTCGGCGCTGCCGGTGCCGGTCGGAGCGGGGCCGGCGGTGGCGTCGAACCCGGCTCCGTCGTCGGTGATCTCCAGCGTGACGCGGTCGTCGTCGGAGCGCAGCAGCACGGCGACGGCACCGGCGTGGGCGTGCCGGCGGACGTTCGTCAGCGCCTCCTGCGCGGCGCGCAGCGCACCACCTCGACCGGGGTGCTCGCGGCCCGATCGGCGGCCACCTCCGCGGTGCAGCTGACCGGCACCCCGGTCTCCCGGGTGAACCGCTCGGCCAGCCGGTGCAGCGCCTGCTCCAGCGGGGATCCGGTGAGCTCGCCGGGGGTGAGGGCGGCGACCAGCGTACGCACGTCGACCAGGCTCTCCCGGGCGGTCTGCCGGGCCAGGTCGAGGTGTCGGCGGGCCGGCTCGGGATCGCGGTCGAGCTCGGCCTCGGCGGCCTGGATCAGCATCACCACGCTGGCCAGGCCCTGGGCCACGGTGTCGTGGATGTCGGCGGCCAACCGTTGGCGTTCCGCGGCGATCCCCGCCCGGTGCGACAGCTCGGCCAGCTCCGCCCGGGTCCGCTCCAACTGGGCGATCAGCTCGGCGCGCCGGACGCTCTCGCTGACCGTACGCTGCGACCAGACGCCCAGCACACAGACCACGAAGACGGTCATCAGCGCGATCAGCAGCGGCGCGACGATGTCGCCCAGGTCCGGGAGGCGGACCGCCAGGACGATGATGTGCACCGAGGTGAGCAGCACCGCCGCGCCGACCGCCGGCGCCGCCGGCAACACCATGAACACCTGCGGGCAGAGCACGAACAACAGGAACGACGCCGTGCCGGTGAGCAGCACCGCCGGCACGTAGAGCAGGGCGACCCCGGCCAGGTAGAGATAGCCGCGCCAGTCCTCGATGGACTCGCGCATCAGCCGCTGGCCGAAGCCGAGATACCAGCCGGCCAGGGCCACGAAGAGCACGACGCAGCCGACCCGGTTGGCCAGTGGACGCGACCCTTCGGCGGCCACCGCCAGGCCGACGCCGAGGCCCGCCAGCGCGAAGTAGCCGTCCCAGAGCCGGAAGCGCCCGCTCCACCCGTCGAGGGCCGCGACCGGTGCGGGGCCGGCCGCGACCGCCGGCCGGCTGCTCCCGCCGCCGGCCGCCGCCGGCCCGTTCACCGGCCGCGCCGACCCTGCCAGCGGAAGGTGGTCAGGCACAGCAGCATGCCTCCGATGCACCAGGCGGCGAGCACGAGCGAGGTCCGGCCGTGTTCCCAGGAGGGTACGACCTCCTGGGGGAGGATGCTGTCCGGCAGGAACACCGAGCGGAAGCCCTGCGCCATCCACTTGAGCGGGAACAGCGAGCCGACGGTGACCAGGGGTTCGGGCAGTTGCCCGACCGGGGTGTAGAAGACCCCGGAGATGAAGGCCAGCACCAGGTAGGGCAGGTTCATCACGGCGCCGGCGCTGCGCGCCGAGCGGGCCAGGCTGCTGGCGGCGATGCCGACCAGGGCGCAGGCGGTCGCGCCGAGCAGGAACACCCAGCCGAGGGTGAGCCAGCGGGCCGGGTCGGTGGGCAGCCGCAGGTCGAAGGCGAGGACGCCGACACCGAGCAGCAGGACCGTCTCGCCGACGGTGACCACCAGCGCCATCAGTATCTTGCCGAGGAAGTACGCGGATGGCGGCATCGGCACCCCGCGCAGCCGGCGCAGGGTGCCGTCGTCGCGGTCGCTGGCGATGCCGGTGCCCAGGTTGATGAAGGTCGCCGAGGCCACCCCGGCGGCGATCATGCTCGGCGCGAGGTACTGGGCGGACGTCACGTCGCTGCCCGGGTACACCCCGTCGAAGATCGACCCGAGCAGGGCGAGGATCACCGCCGGCATGGCGAAGGTGAACACCACGGCGTCGCGTTCCCGGAAGAAGCTCTTCAGTTCGACGCCCGCGCGGTACAGCCCGAGACGGGCGGCGGACGGGCGGCGGAATGCGCTGCGCTCGGCGACGGTCACGACGCGGCTCCGATCAGGTCCAGGTAGACGTCCTCCAGGCTCGGCCGGCTGACGGTCAGCCCCGGCACGGCACCGCCGTAGCGGCGGGTCAGCGTCGCGACGAGGGCGGCCGGGTCGTCGGTCTCCTGCCGGCCGTCGGCCCAGCGCACCACCGTGCGCGCGGTGGCCCGCCCGCCAAGGGTGGCCGGGCTGCCGTCGGCGACGATCCGACCGCCGACGATCACCGCGACCCGGTCGGCGAGCGCCTCGGCCTCCTCCAGGTAGTGGGTGGAGAGCAGGATGGTGCAGCCCTCGTCGCCGGCCAGCTGTCGGATCAGGGTCCAGAACTGCCGGCGGGCCTGCGGGTCGAAGCCGGTCGTCGGTTCGTCGAGGAAGAGCAGCCGGGGGCGGCCGACGACGCCGATGGCCACGTCGAGGCGGCGGCGTTGGCCGCCGGAGAGGGTACGCACCCGGGCCGTGGCCTTGCCGGTCAGGCCGACCAGCCCGACGACCTCGCGCGGATCGCGGGGCCGCGGGTAGTAGTGGGCGAAGTGTCCGACGGCCTCCCGGACGGTCAGCTCGTTCAGGTCGGCGCCGTCCTGGGTGACGATGCCGATCCGGGCCCGCCAGTCCAGGCCGGCGCGGGCCGGGTCGTGGCCCAGCACGCTCACCTCACCGGCGTCGCGGTGGCGGTGGCCCGCCAGTATCTCGATGGTGCTGGTCTTGCCGGCACCGTTGGGGCCGAGCAGGGCCACCACCTCGCCGGCGGCGACCGCCAGGTCGAGGCCGTCTACGGCGACGGTGTCGCCGTACGTCTTGCGAAGTCCGCGTACGCGGATCGCGGGGGTGTTGGTCATTCCTCGATCGTCGGTCGGTGCCGGTGGGGCGCGGGACGACCGGTCGACGGAACCGGGCTGTCCGTCGACCGGTGGACGGCCCAAGCGTTAGCCGTTGCACGTAGCGGGTAGTCGCGGCTGGCCCGAACCAGCGAGGAGATGCGATGGCGGCACAGGTCAAGGTGGCGGTGATCTACTACAGCGCGACCGGCATCACGTACCAGATGGCCCAGGCGGCCTGCGAGGCCGCCGGTGACGCGGGCGCGGAGGTCCGGCTGCGCAAGGTGCGGGAGCTGGCGCCGGACGAGGCGATCCGGTCCAACTCGGGATGGGAGGCGCACCGGCTGGAGACCCAGAACGTCGACGAGGCGCAGCCGGACGACCTGACCTGGGCCGACGTGGTGATCTTCGGTTCACCGACCCGGTACGGGTTGGTCGCCGCCCAGCTCAAGCAGTTCATCGACACCACCGGCCCGCTGTGGGCCCAGGGGGCGTTGACCAACAAGGTGTACTCGGCCTTCACCTCCACCGCGACCCAGCACGGCGGGCAGGAGTCGACGCTGCTGTCCCTGTTCCACGTCTTCTACCATTGGGGCGGGATCGTGGTCACGCCCGGCTACACCGACCCGAGCCAGTTCGTCGCCGGCAACCCGTACGGCGCGTCGCACACCAGCAACAACGGCGAGACCGCGCCCGACCACGTCACCCTGTCGGCGACCGCGCTGACCGCCAAGCGGGCGGTGCAGATCGGCACCGCGCTCAAGCAGGGCCTGACCGCCTGAGCAACGGGCAACATCACCTCGCGGGGCTGCCGGCCGGCGTCGGCAGCCCGCCTTCGTTTGTTAAGAAGGGGCCCCTTCACCACCTCAGGCGTTAAAAAGGGGCCCTTCCTTACTGACCGGCGGTTCGGGCGGGGGCTCTCGTACCCGCCCGGACCGCCGGCTGTTTGCAGCGCTACCCGGGATCGGGTTGGCTATGCCTGCGCGCTCGTCGACAATTCGCCGGCCGGTGCCGGGAGCAGATCGCGCAGCAGGTCGGCCAGGACCGCCACGCCGTCCGGGCTGAGCACCGACTCGGGGTGGAACTGCACCCCGGCGAAGCCCCGGCCGCGCAGCGCGTGCACCGCCCCGTCGGCCTCGTCGCGGGCCAGCTCGACCGGGCCGTACCGGCTGGCCAGCCGATCGGCGGCGGCGCGGGCGGTGAAGGTGGCGTAGAAGCCGACCCGCCTAGGCGTGCCGAAGAGCGCAACCGTGCGTTGCAGTCCCTGGTAGGGCGCGGCGCGGCGGCGCACGGGCAGCCCGAGCAGGCCGGCCAGGAGCTGGTGGCCGAGGCAGACGGCGAGCGTCGGCTGCCCGCCCGCCAGCAGCCCGGCGAGCAGGGCGCGCAGGGTGGCCATCTTCGGGGTGTCGCTGGTCGGGTCGCCGGGGCCGGGCCCGACCACCACCAGGTCGTACCCGGACACCGGCCCGGCGGCGTGCCACGGCCGGAGGGTCACCGTCAGTCCCAGCGCGCCCAACTGGTGGGCCAGCATGCCGGTGAAGGTGTCCTCGCCGTCGACGATGAGGGCCCGGCGGCCGGTCAGCGCGGTCAGCGCCAGGGCGCCGGCCGGCCGCTGGTCCAGCCAGAACCGGGCCAGCGGGGCGTTGCGGGCAGCCAGCGCGGCGCGTACCTGCGGGTCGTCGGCGAGGCGGGCCGACGGTCCGGTGCCGGCGGCGGGTGCCTGCGGTCCCAGGCCGAGGGCGGCCAGCACCCCGGCCGCCTTGGCGTGCGTCTCCGCGACCTCGGCGGCGGGGGTGGAGTGGCGCACCAGGGTCGCCCCGACCGGCACCCGCAGGTCACCGGTGGGGGAGATCTCGGCGGTACGGATCAGGATCGGCGCGTCGAGGGTCTGCCGGCCGCCCTCGTCGTGACCGAGCAGGGCCAGCACCCCGGCGTAGTAGCGGCGGCCGGTGCGCTCGTGCCGGGCGATCACCCGGCAGGCGTTCTCCATCGGGCTGCCGGTCACGGTCGGGGCGAACATCGTCTCCCGCAGCACCTCGCGCACGTCCTTCGAGCCGCGCCCGGCGAGCAGATACTCGGTGTGCGCCAGGTGCGACATCTCCTTGAGGTACGGCCCGACCACCTGCCCGCCGTGCTCGGCCACCGTGGCCATCATCTTCAGCTC
The DNA here is from genome assembly GCF_050942455.1 of Micromonospora sp. CA-263727. Taxonomy (NCBI): domain Bacteria; kingdom Bacillati; phylum Actinomycetota; class Actinomycetes; order Micromonosporales; family Micromonosporaceae; genus Micromonospora; species Micromonospora sp. CA-263727. Next base: position 4,902,112 of record NZ_CP192031.1, on the reverse strand, counting down.
CTCGTCGAGGACCATGTACAGCTCCTCGATCTCCTTGGTGTCGGCGAGGAAGCGCAGCAGCGCGGCCCGGTCCGCCGCCGCCCCGGTGTGCCGGAAGGTGCCGCTGATCGGGTTCATCATGACCAGCCCGTCGTCGACGCTGACGTGTCGCTCGGGGCTGGCGCCGACCAGGGTGCGGGCGCCGGTGTGCACCACGAACGTCCAGTACGCCCCGCGCTCGCGCAGCAGCAGTGACCGCAGTGCGGCCAGCGCGGCGGTCAACGGTGCGCCCTGCACCCGGGCGTGCAGGGCGCGGTGGATGACGAAGTTGGCGCCCGCACCGTGGCCGATCTCCTCGGCGAGCACCCGGGCGACGGTGGCGGCGTACTCGTCGTCGGTGACGTCGAAGGCCACGCCGGTGGTGCGGATCGGCGTGTCGGGCAGGGCGTCGAGGGCGGCGGCCAGCGGCAGCCGGACGTGGCGGTCGATGCGCAGGTGCTCCAGCGGCACGCCGTCGTCGATGCAGGCGAAACCGCGCTCGGCGATCTGCCGGTACGGCACCAGGGCCAGCGTCGCCGGGCCGGGCGTCCCGGCGGGCAACGGCAGGTCGGCGAGCCGGTCGACGATCTCCACCGGGCCGGTGAAGAGGTCTAGGTGGTCGGCGCCGTCGCGGCGTACCAGTGCGAACGGGCCGGGGTCGGTGCCGGCGGCGAGCGCGGTGAGCAGGTCGGTCAGCGGTTTCATCGGTCTCCTCGGGCCGGGCGCCGCCGTCGGGGGCGGCCCACGGGCCGGGAAAGTGACCGGCGGCCGCCTCGTCGGGCGGCCGCGTCAGGAAGCTACGCGCGGGGGAGGGCCGCCGGGTCGGCGGGCCACCAGCAGGTCAGGTGCGCGAGCATGCGACCACCCTACGCGCCGGTCCGGCGGCGCGGAAGCCGATCGGCGGACCCGCGTGCGCGGCGTGGTTGTGCCGCCGGGGCAGCGGGTACGTTGACCGCGATGAGCATTCTCGCGCTTGACCTGGGCACCTCCTCGGTACGCGGGCTCGTGCTGGACGGCGACGTCCGGCCACTGCCGGGCGCGCTGGCGCGACGCAAGGTGGTGCTGACCGTCGGCGACGACGGCACCGGCACGATCGACGCCTGCGACTACCTGGCCCGCCTCGCCGAATGCCTGGACGAGCTGAGCGAGCAGGGCCGGCTGCGCGAGGTGGAGCTGGTGGCGATCAGCGCGCAGTGGCATTCGGTGGTGCCGCTCGGCGGGGACGGTGAGCCGCTCGGCCCGGTGCTCACCTGGCTGGACACCCGGCCCGAGCCGCTGCCGGCGTCGACCGTCCCGGCCGACCCGGACGCCTTCCACCAGCGCACCGGCACCTGGTGGCACCGCTGCTACTGGTCGATGCGGCTGCCCTGGCTGCGTGCCCACACCGGCGCCCGGGTGGCCCGCTTCGCCGGACTGGTCGAGTTCGTCCTCGGCCGGCTGCTCGACGAGGCGCCGATGTCCGTCTCCCAGGCCTCCGGCACCGGCCTGCTGGACCTGCGCACCCTGGACTGGGACGCCGAGGCCCGCGAGCTGGCCGATGCCCGGGTCGAGGAGCTGCCCGAGCTGGCCCCCCGGGACTGGCACGGCCGGCTGCGTGCCGAACACGCCCGGCGGTGGCCCGCCCTGGCGCAGGCGCGGTGGGCCGCCCCGGTCGGCGACGGCGCCGCCTCCAACGTCGGCTCCGGCTGCGTCGACCACACCCGGGCGGCGGTGACCGTCGGCACCTCCTCGGCGGTACGACTGCTGCAACGGATGCCCGCCGCCGACCTGGCGTCGCTGCCGCAGCGGCTGTGGCGATACCGCGTCGACCACGACCACGTGGTCACCGGAGCGGCGTACTCCTCCGGTGGGAACCTGTTCGCCTGGGCTGACCGGGAGCTGCGGCTACCCACCGGGGCGGCGCTGGACGCGGCCCTGGCCCAGCTTCCGCCCGGCGGCGGCCGGCCGGCGGGCGTCCGCTTCGGCGGCGACCGGCCGCCGGGCAATCACCGCGCCGGCTCGGGTGAGCTGCGCGGACTGGGTTTCGGCAGCACCGCCGTGGAGATGCTGGCCGGCCTGATGCACGGGGTGTGCGAGCTGGTCGTCGACGACCTGACGGTGCTGGAATCCACCGTCGGGCAGCCGGTGGAGGTGGTCCTCGGCGGCGGTGCGATGGCCGCGTCACCCTGGTGGCGCGAAGCATTTGTCCAGGTGTTGGCCCCGCGTCGGGTGGGCTTCCAGCGCAATCCGGAGATCGGGGCGACCGGCGCGGCGCTGCTGGCAGTCGGCCGCATCGCCGATGCCGGGGCGTTCGCCGACATCGGCCGGACGGATGATCAAGCATCGGCGACCACGGCATAGGGTGGCGACCGGCAGTACCCTTCCTGAACCCTTCATAAGGGCAGGACGTTGACACTGCTCCGGGGGCTGGTTGGATGGACGGCGCTCCCCGGGTCGCGGCGGACGCGTGGGGAGGAGGATCGTTGTGGGTGTAGGAGCGGACCAGGCGCGCGGGGTGTCGCAACACCGCCGGCGTCGGTTCGACGTTCGGGTGGTGCCCCATCGGCGTCGCTCCCCCCTGCGCCTGCAGGACTGGCGGATGCGTACCAAGCTGGCCACCGTGCTGGTCATCCCGTCGGTCGCCTTCCTGGTGCTGGCGGGCGTACAGACCGAGATCCTGGTCGGCCGGGCCAACACGCTGGGCAACTTCTCCGCCCAGGTCGGCGTCGGGCGGGAGATCACCCAACTGGTGCACCGGCTACAGCAGGAACGCGACCGTACGGCCGGAGAACTCGCCACGCTGCGCGCCGCAAAGAACACCGACGAGAGCGAGAAGGTGCTGGCCGCCCTCCAGCCGTACCGGGACGCCTCGGACCAGGCGGCGCAGGCCCTGCGCCGGGCCGCCGACCCGATCTCCGACGCCGACGCCTCGTGGCGGAACACGTACCTGGTGGCCTCCCAGGCGTTCCAGCAGATCGGATACATCCGCAACGTCATGGCCACGGTGGTGCTCAGCGACGACACCATCCTCGGCAACTACCACCGGGCGGTCGACGCGCTGCTGACCCTGCTCGCGCAGCCGTCGCCCGGCGTCGATCGGCCGGAGCTGTCCGACGCGGTGCTGCGGTACGTGCAGTTCGCCCGGGCCAAGGAGCTGTCGTCGCGGGTGCGGGCGGACCTGTACGCGGTGGCCCGCGCCGGCGGCATGGACAGCACGGACACCGGTCAGCTGACCGACCTGCGGGCGCGGCAGCTGACCGCGCTGGGTTCGTTCCGGATCGCCGCGACCAGCCTCCAGGTGGCCCGCTACGACCGGATGAGTCAGGAGCAGGCATTCGTCACCGCCTCCCGGCTGGAGGAGCAGGCGCTGACGTCGAGCCGGCCGACGGTGCCCCGCGCCGCGCAGTGGTGGGACGCCAGCGAGGAGCGGCACGAGCTGCTGCGGCAGTACGAGGCCGAGGTGCTGGAGGCATCGGCGCGTCAGGCCGACCAGGCCAGCAGCGACCAGCTGCGGGAGACGCTGCTGGTGGTCAGTGTGATCATCTCGGTGCTGCTGGTGGCGCTGCTGATCTCGGTGCTGATCGGTCGTTCGCTGGCCCGGTCGATCCGGATGCTGCGGTCGCAGGCGTTGCGGATCGCGCAGATCGAGCTGCCCGAGGCGCTGGCCCGGCTGCGGTCGGTCTCCGGTGGCGTGCCGCAGATCGAGGTCTCGCCGGCCGTGGTGCGGTCCCTGGACGAGATCGGTGAACTGGCCGAGGCGTTCGTCGCGGTGCACCGCAGCGCCGTCGGTGTCGCGGTCGACCAGGCGAACATGCGGCGCAACGTCAACGCGATGTTCGTCAACCTCGCCCGACGCAGCCAGGTGCTGGTGGAGCGGCAGCTGGAGCTGCTCGACGACCTGGAACGGGAAGAGAGCGACCCGGACCAGCTGGAGAACCTGTTCAAGCTGGACCACCTCGCCGCGCGTATGCGCCGTAACGACGAGAGCCTGCTGGTGCTGGCCGGCACCGAGTCGACCCGCCGGTGGAACCGGCCGGTCGGGTTGAGCGCGGTGCTGCTGGCGGCCAGCGCCGAGATCGAGCAGTACCAGCGGGTGCGGCACGAGACGGTGGCCGACCTGTACGTCGTCGGGCACGCCGTCGGCGAACTGGTGCACCTGCTCGCCGAGCTGCTGGAGAACGCCACCGCGTTCTCGCGGCCGGACACCGTCGTGCAGGTGACGGCCCGGGCCGAGGGACCCGGGGCGGTGATCGAGATCGCCGACCAGGGCCTGGGCATGAGCCCGACGGCGCTGGCCGAGGCGAACGGCGTACTGGCCAGGCCGCCGGCCGCGGACATGGCGACGGTCGAGCGGATGGGTCTCTTCGTGGTCAGCCATCTGGCCGCTCGGCACGGCATCGAGGTGCGGCTGCACGGTGGGGCCGGTGGCCTGGTGGTCCGGGTCAAGCTGCCCGGCGTACTGCTGGCTGCGGCACCGCCGCCGAGCCTGGACCCGCCGCCGTCGCCGCGGGTGCTGCCCGGCACGGCGCCCCGGCTGGGCGCGCCGAAGAACCCGGGCCCGGCGGACCTGCCGGTGGCCGGCCGCCGGCCGGTCACCGTGCCCCGCCAGGCCCACCCCGTACCGGTGCGGGCGGAGGACGTGCTCGCGCCCGCCGGGGTGGCGGCCGGCGGGAGCGGCTGGTGGTCCCGGAGGGACCCTCGTCGGCGGTGCCGACGACGGGTGCCGGGATGCCCGCGCCGCCCGCGGTGCCGGTGACCGCCGGCACCAACGACCGGGGCCTGCCGGTACGGGTGCCGATGGCGCAGCTGAGCGCCGTGACCCAGCCGGCCCGCCCCGAGCAGCAGCAGCCGGCCCGGCACGAACCGGACCCGGAGGCGGTTGGCGGCATGCTGTCGAGACTGTACAGCGGCGTTCGGCGGGCCGAGGCCGAGGAGACCACCGAGATACCCGTGCCACCGCCCGGGGTCTGGAGCGAAGGGGGACACAAGTGACGACGCTGTCTCAGGAGGCCCGGGACCTCAGCTGGTTGGTCAGCGGATTCGCGGAGCGGGTGCCGGGAGTGGCACACGCGGTGGTGGTCTCCACCGATGGGCTGCTGGTCGCGATCTCCGACCACCTGCCGCGCGACCACGCCGACAAGCTGGCCGCGGTGACCTCGGGTCTGATGAGCATCACCGCGGGCGCAGCCCAGATGTTCGACGGTGACGTGGTCAAGCAGACCGTGGTCGAGATGGGACGCGGCTACTTCCTGGTGATGCAGATTCGCGACGGCTCGATCCTGGCCACCCTCGCCGCAGGGGACGCGGACATCGGCGTGGTCGGCTACGAGATGGCCCGGCTGGCCAAGCAGGCCGGCGAGATGCTCACCCCCGCCCTACGCGCCGAACTCCAGCAAGCCCTCCCCCGCTGAAGGTGTAAGGAAGGGCCCCCTATTAACGCCTGCGGTAGTACAGGGGCCCCCTCTTAACGTTTCGCCGGTAGCGGTGTCGGTGTCGTACGACTGGTTTACCGGAGGCTGTGGGTGCCGGGGGCGGTGGGGCGGGAGGCGAGCCACCAGGCGGCGGTGGCGGTGACGGCGACGACAGCGCTGAACACGAACGGCGCCTCGATGCCGGCGCGGGCGGCCAGCGCGCCGCCGGCCAGCGCGCCCAGCGCGGTGCAGCCGTAGGTGACCAGTCGGGAGGCGGCGACGACCCGGCCGAGCAGCCCGCCGGGCACGAGTCGCTGGCGTACGGACAGCGCGGCCACGTTGAGCACGGCGAACGCCGCGCTGGTGGTGACCACCACGACCACCGCGGCGGCGCGGTTGGGAGTCACGGCCAGCAGGATCGGTACGCCCGCGGTGACGGCCATCGACCAGGTGAGCACGGGCCGGTGGCGGAACCGGGCGATCAGCCGGTCTGCGGTGAACGAGCCGATCAGGCCGCCGGCCGCGCCGGTGGCCAGGAGCAGGCCGAAGCCGAACGCGCCGAGGCCGAGGGCGTCGCGGGCGTACAGCACGAAGATCGCGAACCAGGCGCTGTCGGCGGCGGCCACCGCGGCGCCGACCAGCACCAACGTGCGCAGCATGGGCTGGTGGGCGAGCCATCGCAGGCCGGCCAGGAGACCGTCGTCGCCGGCCGTGGCGGGGGTGTCGGTAGTCGGCCGGGTGGCGCGATGAGCCAGGCTCAGTGGCAGGGAGAGCACGAGCATCACGGCCAGGGCGAGGGCGGCGCCGTTCACGGCGAACGGGATGGCGGCGCCGACGACGAAGAGCAGCGCGCCGACCGGCGGGCCGACGAACTCGTTGCCGACGATCTCGCCGGCGACGAGCCGGCCGTTTGCCTTCTCCAACTGGGCGTCGGGGACGAGCCGGGGCACGGCCGTCTGGGCAGCGGTGTCCCGGATGGTCTCGCCGACGCCGAGCAGGAACGCGGCCGCGACGACGAGGGCGATGGTGGCCCAGCCCAGGGCCACCGCTGTGGCCAGGGTGGCCAACACGACCACCCGGCCGGTGTCGGCGGCGGCGAGCAGCGTACGGGCGCCGCGGCGGTCGGCCAGAACGCCGGCGAGCAGACCGGCGATGATCCAGGGCAGGAACTGGGCGGCGGCGACGGCGGCGACGGCCAGCGGGTCGTCGGTGAGCGCGGCGGCCAGCAGCGGGAAGGCGGCGACCCGGATGCCGTCGCCGAGGTTGGCCAGTGCCGCCGCACTCCAGAAGGTCCAGAAGGGCCGCCCGAGCGGCGCGGTGGTGTGGTCCATGCGGATGAATCTAGGCGACGGGACACCCTCGAGGGTCGGGCCCCGACCAGCGCCCTGACCGCCGAGTGCCGGTCATCACCCGCCGGAAGGTGACGACCGGCAGCGGTAGCCGCGCTCGTCGGCGGCCATGCGGTCCGCCGACGAGCAGGGTCGCGGGCAACCAACCGCACCGCGCGCCCGACACCGCGCGCCCGCCGGGTGCCGGGTGCCGGGTGTTAATAGGGGACCCTTCCTCTACACCAGGCGTTAATAGGGGGCCCTTCCTTACATCTCAGAGGGTGTTGGTGGTGATGACTTGGCGGTACCAGTGGGCGCTGCGCTTGAGGATCCGGCGTTGGGTGGGGTAGTCGACGTAGATGAGGCCCCAGCGCTGGTCGTAGCCCTCGGCCCACTCGAAGTTGTCGAGCAGGGACCAGACGTGGAAGCTCTCCAGCGGCACCCCGTCGGTGATGGCGCGGTGGGCGGCGGCGAGGTGGTCGCGCAGGAACGCGACCCGGCCGGTGTCCTCGACGGTGCCGTCGTCGGCGAGGACGTCGGGGGTGGGCAGGCCGTTCTCGGTGACGGTGAGCGGCATCGGGCCGTAGTCGCGGGTGACCCGGGTCAGGATGTCGTACATCCCGTCCGGGTAGATCTGCTGCCAGCTGGCCTCGGAGGTGGGCCAGCGGCGTACCGTGCCGCCGGAGGCGGTGACGTAGATCGGGGTGTAGTACTGCACCGCCAGCAGGTCGACGGGAGCAGAGATGATCTCCAGGTCGCCGTCGCGGATGCCGCGCACCATCCGGCTGTTCGGCCCGAGGTCGGCCAGCACGTCGTCGGGGTAGCTGCCCTTGAACGCGGAGTCCAGGTAGAGCCGGTTCTCGTAGCCGTCGTACAGCCGGGTGGCCTCGGCGGCCTCGGCGGAGTCGTCGGCGGGGTAGCAGGGGTGCAGGTTGAAGGCCGGGCCGATGCGTCCGGCGCCGCTGTTGGCCCGCAGGGCGCGTACGGCGAGGCCGTGGGCGAGTTGCAGGTGGTGGGCGACGAGGTAGGCGGCGTCCGGGTCCTGCCGGCCGGGGGCGTGGTGGCCGGTGAGGTAGCCGTTCTGCACCACGGTCTTGGGCTCGTTGATGGTCAGCCAGACCGGCACCCGGTCACCGAGGGCGGCGAAGACGATGTCGGCGTACTCGGCGAAGCGGTGGGCGACGTCGCGGGACTCCCAGCCGCCGACGTCCTGCAGGGACTGCGGCAGGTCCCAGTGGAACAGGGTGGCCATCGGGGCGATGCCCCGCTCGTGCAGGCCGTCGACCAGGCGACGGTAGAAGTCGAGGCCCCGTTGGTTGGCGGCGCCGGTGCCGTCGGGCTGGATGCGCGGCCAGGAGATGGAGAACCGGTAGCTGCGCAGCCCCAGGTCGCGCATCAGATCGAGGTCTTCGGCATAGCGGTGGTAGTGGTCGGCGGCGACGTCGCCGGTGTCGCCGTTGCGGGTGCGTCCCGGTGTGCGGCTGAAGGTGTCCCAGACCGATTCACCGCGCCCGTCCTCCTTGGCGGCGCCCTCGATCTGGTACGCGGAGGTGGCCGCGCCCCAGCCGAAGTCCGGCGGGAAGGGCAGCCGGGTGGCCGGGCTGCTGGCGGTGGCCGTGTGGTCCGCGGGGTCGCCGGGCTGGCAGCCGCTGAGGGTGGCGCCGGCCACGGCGGCGGTGGTGGTGGCGCTGAGGGCGGCGCCGGCCGGGGTGGCGGCGGTGGCCGAGAGCGCCGCGTGGCGCAGCAGGTGCCGCCGGGTGAGCATCGACATGGGTTCTCCTCGTGGATGGGGGTTGACCGCCTGAGCCCGGGAGCGCTCCCAATTAAGGGTAGAGGGTAGGCGGTGCCCGCCGGGGCCCGATCGTCGCAGACGGCGCAGAGCCCGGGTGGCGGGGGTGGCAGAAGGGGAAGGGTGGGCGCTGGCCGGTCGGGCATCGGGTGCGGCGGGACCGGGTGCGCCGGAGTTCCGCGGGCGGACCGGCGGCGCGCGCCCGGGCGGTCGGCGGGGCGTCGCGGATGGCGGTCGGCGGGCGGGTCGACTGCCGTGCGGTGCGCGCGGGTGATGCGCGTCTGACCCGTCGGCCTCTTTTCCCATCGTGAACGGGGGTTTAGTGTGGGGACGGGGGAGGGCAACCCCCGTCCCCACCATGTTGCGGTACACGCACGTACGGATTGGCGTCCCAGTCGTGCGTGTCGCGCGGGAGCCGGGCCACGCGAGTGGCTTGAGGATCCACCTCCCTCCACTTTGGTGGGGTGACGGCTGACGGCGGCGTCCGGGCTGGCCCGCCGTCGGCCTGCGGTCTTCTCCCCGGTGCTGTGGGCACAACGCCGGGCGATCTTCTGGTTGGAACTCTGTCGATGGAAGCGCTCCCATCGACGTTGCTGCGACTGTAACGCCCGTCACGACTTTGTGAAAGCCCCAAAACGAGATCGAAACAACCCGGTGTTTCCGGAAGTCCGGCGTCTGGTGCTGGGAGCGCTTCCATGGCAGACTGTCGATCGACCGCGTGGAGCCAGTACGCGTGAGCGCGGGTCGCCGAGGGCCCCGGCGTGACCGGTACGGCGTCCTGTCAGCAGCGGGTGCAGCAACGTCCCGGACGGCGCCCCGCAGCTCCCGGCCGCACGCCGGGTCGACCACCATCCACTGGCGTCTCGCGGCCCGTTCGTCGGCGAGGCGTCACCGCCGGGGCGGCACCGACCCCGGCCTGGTCCGAGGAGACACCGCGCAGATGAGAAATCTGGCAAGACGTCGCCGCCTGGCGTGGCTCGCCGCCGCGGCGCTGGCGATCGGTGGGATAACCGTCCCCGCCGGCGCCGCACAGGCCGCGCCGGCCTGCGATGTGGTCTACACGACGAACGACTGGAGCAACGGCTTCACCGCCAACGTCACCATCAGAAACCTGGGCGACCCGATCAACGGGTGGACCCTGCGGTTCGCCTTCCCCGGCAACCAGCAGGTCACCCAGGGCTGGTCGGCGCGGTGGAGCCAGAGCGGCAACCAGGTCACCGCCGTCAACGAGTCGTACAACGGCAACATCGCCACCGGGGCCAGCACCACCATCGGCTTCAACGGCTCCTACACCGGCAGCAACCCGAAGCCCACCTCGTTCTCGGTCAACGGGGTGACCTGCGGCGGCACGCAGCAGCAACCGCCGACGGTGAGCCTGTCGATCCCGGCCGGCCCGTTCGTGGCCCCGGCCGACGTGGCGCTGAGCGCGACGGCCAGCGCCGCCTCCGGGACGATCAGCCGGGTCGAGTTCTACCGCAACGGCCTGCTGGTCAACACCGACACCACCGCCCCGTACGCGTACACCTTGACGGCCCTGCCGGCCGGCGACTACACGGTGCAGGCGCGGGCGTACGACAGCAACGGCCTCTCCTCGATCGCCGAGCGGTCGTTCACGGTCGCCCCGGCCACCGGGCCGACGCTGGTCGCCACCCCGACGGCGGTGAGCGTGCCGCGGGGCGGCAGCGCGACGGTCAACCTGAAGGCGAGCCGGGCGCCCACCTCGAACGTCGCGGTGACCCTGACCCGCACCGGTGACGTGGGCGTCACCACCACACCGACCACGCTGACGCTGACCCCGACCAACTGGAACACCGGGGTCGACGTGACCGTCCGCGCGGCCGCGGGCGCCGGCAACGCCACCATCACCGCCACGGCCACCGGCTACCCGTCGCTGCCGATCGCGGTCACCCCGTTCGACCCGCCGAGCGGCGGTGACAACGAGTACCTCCAGCGGTTCCTCACCCAGTACAACAAGATCAAGAACTCGGGGTACTTCAGCCCCGAGGGGGTGCCGTACCACTCCATCGAGACGCTCATCGTCGAGGCGCCGGACCACGGCCACGAGACCACCTCCGAGGCGTTCAGCTTCTGGCTGTGGCTGGAGGCCTACTACGGACGGTTGACCCAGAACTGGACGCCGTTCAACAACGCCTGGACGGTGATGGAGAGGTACATCATCCCGTCCAACGCGGACCAGCCGACCGCCGGCTCGCCCGGCACCCCGCAGTACGCCGCCGAGCACGACCTGCCGAGCCAGTACCCGTCGCAGTTGGAGCCGAACGTGTCGGTCGGCCAGGACCCGCTGCGCAACGAGTTGCAGTCCACCTACGGCACCGGCTCGATCTACGGCATGCACTGGCTGCTGGACGTGGACAACGTCTACGGCTACGGCCGCTGCGGCGACGGCACCACCCGTCCGGCGTACATCAACACCTTCCAGCGGGGCACCCAGGAATCGGTGTGGGAGACCGTGCCGCAGCCGTCCTGCGACACCTTCCGCCACGGCGGCCAGTACGGCTACCTGGACCTGTTCATCAAGGAGGCGAACGCTCCGGCGCGGCAGTGGAAGTACACCAACGCCCCGGACGCCGACGCGCGGGCGGTGCAGGCCGCGTACTGGGCCCTGACCTGGGCCAAGGAGCAGAACAAGGCGGCCGACGTGGCGGCCACCGTGGCCAAGGCCGCCAAGATGGGCGACTATCTGCGGTACGCGCTCTTCGACAAGTACTTCAAGCGGATCGGCAACTGCGTCGGGGCCAGCGCCTGCCCGGCGGGCACCGGCCGTGATTCCGCCCACTACCTGCTCTCCTGGTACTACGCCTGGGGCGGGGCGTACGAGACGAGCCAGAACTGGTCGTGGCGGATCGGCTCCAGCCACAGCCACTTCGGCTACCAGAACCCGTTCGCGGCATGGGCGTTGACCAACGTCGACGAGCTGAAGCCGCGGTCGTCGACGGCGGCGGCGGACTGGACCAACAGCCTCAACCGGCAGCTGGAGCTCTACACCTGGCTCCAGTCGGCCGAGGGCGGCATCGCCGGTGGCGCGACCAACAGCTGGGGCGGCAACTACGGCCAGCCGCCGGCCGGCACGGCCACCTTCTACGGCATGTTCTACGACGAGGACCCGGTCTACAACGACCCGCCGTCGAACCAGTGGTTCGGCATGCAGGCCTGGTCGATGCAGCGCATCGCCGAGCTGTACCTGGTCAGCGGCAACGCCCGGGCCAAGGCGCTGCTGGACAAGTGGGTGCCGTGGGCGATCGCCAACACCACGCTGGGCACCAACTGGTCCATCCCGTCGGACATGCGCTGGAGCGGGCAGCCCGCCAACTGGAACCCGACCAACCCGCAGCCCAACAACAACCTGCACGTCACCGTGACGGTCAAGGGCCAGGACGTCGGGGTCGCCGCCGCCTACGCCCGCACGCTGATCGCGTACGCGGCGCGTTCGGGCAACACGGCGGCGAAGAACACCGCCAAGGGGCTGCTGGACGCGCTGCACGCGGCCAGCGACACCCAGGGCGTGTCGACGGTGGAGAAGCGGGGCGACTACCGGCGCTTCACCGAGGTCTACAACGCCAGCACCGGGCAGGGCCTGTACATCCCGCAGGGTTGGACCGGCCGGATGCCCAACGGCGACGTCATCGCCCCGGGCAAGAGCTTCGTCGACATCCGGTCGTTCTACAAGAACGACCCGGCGTGGCCGAAGGTCCAGGCGTACCTCGACGGCGGGGCGGAGCCCGAGTTCCGCTACCACCGGTTCTGGGCCCAGGCGGACGTCGCCATGGCCTACGCCGACTACGGGAAGCTCTTCCCGAACGGCTGAACGAACTCCTCCGGGTGGGCGGTGACCCACCCGGAGGCCCGGCCGGGCCTCGGGGGTACAGGCAGGTCCGGCCGGCGGCCTGACGCCCACGGTCAGGCCGGGGTGGGTCGGCCCTCTGGCCGACGCAGCGGAGCGGTCGGCCCACCCCTCCGGGCCCGACGTGCCGGGCACGGTCCGCAGATCGCGAAAAAAAGTAGCCGCCCTGGGATCACAACACGGCCGGGGACGGAGTAACGTACATCACCGGAGAGGCCGCTCCCCCCGTGGCGGCCTCTCCCTTATTGTTCCGGTCCCTTATTGTCCAGGGCCTTTGTCGTCCGGCGCGTCCGCGCCGCCCGGGGTCACCGGGTGACGCAGCCCCGGATGACCGGCCGGCAACGACCGGCGCACCACCGCCCAGCTGATCGCCAACGCCGCCGCCACCAGCGGCCAGGTCAACCCGACCCGGGCCGCGGTCAGCGCGAGCACCTGCCCGCCGAGGTAGAGCGGCAGGAACACCGCCACCCGCAGCACGTAGGTCGCCGTCCAGACCCAACTCGCCCGGCCGTACGCGCGCAGCAACGCGGGATCGCGGCGCCACCGCCCGCGCTGCCCGAGCGCCGTACCGACCACCACCCCGAGCAGCGGCCAGCGCACCACGATGCTGACCGCCCACACCAGCGCGCTGGTGGCGTTGGCGAGCATCTGCACGAGGAAGAAGTCCTCGGCGCGTCCGGTGCGTACCACGACCAGCGCGGCCACGCAGACGGCGAGCAGCCCGACCAGCACCGAGCGCGGACGGTCCCCGCGGCGCAGTCGCCAGCCGGCCACCACCGTGCCGGTGGCCAGCGCCGCCACCACCCCGGCGGTGACCGATTGACCGGCCAGCAGCCAGCCCACCGCGAAGGCGACCGGCGGCACGCTGGCGTCGACCGCGCCCCGGCGCCCACCGAGCAGATCGGCCAGCGACTCCGGCCGCCCGGCCGTCGTGGGGTCCCGTTCCGAGGTACCGGTCACTGTCCCTCCTCGCCTGCGTCCCGACACCCTCCGTCAGCTGCGCCCCAACCTATCCCGACGGCACCGGCGGGCCACCAGCCGGTCGGCGCGGGTGGGCCGCTAAGTTGTGCGGGTGCGCGTGACGCCGAGGGGTGGGACTGCGGTCTGGCTGGTTCTGCTGGCCCTCGTCCAGACGGCGGCCTTCATCGCCGTCTGGCGATTCGCCATCCATACCGGGATCGGCCAGTGGATCGACACGGTGGCCCTCACCGGCAACCGGATCGGCCGCGACCACATCGAGGATCCGGTCGACCGGATCCTCAACGCCATGTCCGTGGTGTCGCTGTTGGTGGTCACCGTGACGATCGGGTTCATCGCGCTGATCCGCGGCCGGGTCGCCCTGGCCGTGGCCGCCACCCTGCTGATCGCCGGCGCCAACGTCACCACCCAACTGCTCAAGTACGGCCTGGCCCGGCCCGACTACGGCATCGACCCGGAGCGGGCGTACGTCGGCAACAGCCTGCCCAGCGGCCACACCACGGTCGCCGCGTCGGTGGCGGTGGCGCTGGTGCTCGTGCTGCCGCCCAAGGTGCGCGCCTTCGGCGCCGTGGTCGGCGCCGCTTACGCGGCCACCGCCGGGGTGGCGACCCTGTCGGCGGGCTGGCACCGGCCCAGCGACGCGGTGGCCGCGTTCCTGGTGGTCGGGGTGTGGGCGGCGCTGGCCGGGCTGCTGCTGCTGATCACCCAGCGCGAGCGGGCGAAGGTCGCCTCGGCCGACGCGCACCGCCTCACCGCGCTGCTGCTGGGCGCGGGCGGCCTGCTCGCGATCGCGGCCTGCGCGCTGGCGTTGTCCTGGCTGGTCGGCCTGCGGGCCACCGCACCGGCGGAGCTGGGCCGCCGGCCGCTCTTCGTCGGGTACGCCGGCAGCGCCGCCGGTATCGCCGGGTCGATGGGGGTGGTGATGGCGCTGGTGCTCATCTCCGTGCACCGTCTCGTCCCCCGGCACCAGGGCTGACCCGTGCCCAGCGACGAGTGCCGGCAGGTCCGCGACGCCTTCGCCGACGAGTGCGCCCGCCTGGGCGCGGTGCTGCCCACCCTCGACGATGCGGACCTGGCCCGGCCCACCGACTGCCCGCCCTGGAACGTGGCGCAGCTGCTGGCACACGTGCACACCGGCGTCGGCCGGCTGGCCGACATGCTCGCCGACGAGGCACCCGCCCAGCCGCACGTGAACGCCGCCGAGTATTTCGGCGTGGCCAAGTTCACCCCGCAGGTCGACGCCGACCGGATCGCCTCGGCGCAGGCGTCCGGCGCCCCGGACAGCGCGTCCCGGGTGGCTGTCGAGTTCGACCGCGCCTGGCGGGCCACGCTGGCGGCCGTCGACGCCGATTCGCCGGGCCGGGTGGTGCGCACGCGGCACGGGGACGCGATGGCGGTCACGGAGTTCCTGCGTACCCGGGTGCTGGAGGTCGGGGTGCACGGCCTGGACCTGGCTGCGGCCCTGGACCGGCCGGCCTGGCTGACCCCCGCCGCCGGGCGGGTGATCGCCGACCTGCTCACCGGCGGGCGGGAGGTGCCGGTGGAACTGGGCTGGGACCGGCTGACCCTGATCGCCAAGGCCACCGGCCGCAGCCCGCGCAGCGCTGCCGAGCAGGCGCTGCTCGACGGCGCGGGGCTGCCGCTGCTCTCCTTCGGCCGCTGAGCCCGGCCGGGCCTGGCTCGTCCCGAGGCGCACACCGAGACCAGATCTTCGGTCCACCTGGGGAAGCCCGGAGCGACTGCCTGGGACAGCGCAGGCATAGTCTGGTGACACTCAAGGCGCCGGCCGTGTGCGCGGCTGACGGTCGGCTTAGACGGCTTGCACCTCACCTGCAGGTTGAGCTTCGAACGCCCTGAACCCGCCTGGCGGCATGCAATCGCCCATGGAGACCATGTTCTTTAGATGGATGCGCGTGAAGATCTCGGTATAGACCATCCGGTCCTGGAGCGACTGGCGACCGCCATCCAATCGGAAGCCGGCCCGGGCTTGGATCTCCGGCGCGATGGCGACGCCCGTCAAGTCCGCCGTGATCTCCCGCCGCAGTGGGCTGCCGTTGCTCTCCTTCGACGGCGTAGACGGGCCGGTGCCGGGAGCGGTCAGGCGGCGGTGCGCGGCGCCGGTACGTGCGGGACGGCGGTGCGCAGCTGGGTCAGCACCACCGGGTCGATGCGGCCGGGCACCAACCGTTCCTCCAGGTTCTCCATCCCGGCCCAGGAGACCAGGGCGTCCTCCGGCTCGGTCGGGTCGGCCGGGTGCCCGAGGGCGGTCAGCAGGCCGGCGACCTCGGCGGCCAGCGCGCCGGTCAGGTCGAGCAGGGTGGCCGGGTCGGGCCGGCTGAACAGCAGGGTGTGCACGGCGAGCAGCCGGTCGAGTTCGGTGATCGGGGCGGGGTGGTCGTCGACCCGCAGGTCGATCATGACGTCGCCGGTGCCGCCGTACCCGCTGCCGTGGCGTACCACCAGCAGCGCGGCGCTCTGCCGGCCGCGCCGGTCGCCGCCGGCCGCCTCACCGGCCCGCAGCGCGGCGAGCAGCCGCTCGGCGAAGGGCAGGTCGGCGCCGCCCAGCCAGGCGTCGCGCAGCGCGTCGACCACCTCCGGCCCGGTGAGGATGTTGCCCTGCGCCGCCCACCCGTCGCCGGCCTGGCCACCGGCCCAGCCGTGGCAGTGGGCACCGGTGTGGGTGGCGCCGACGCCGGTGGCGGCGACCACGCCGAGTTGGCGGTGGTCGCGTTCCGGGTCGGCGGCGACCAGGCCGGCGACCACGTCGGCGGCGGCGACACCGGTGCGTAGCAGGGCCAGCCCCTGCGGCCGGTAGGCGAGGTTGACGTGCGCCTGGGTGGCGATCGCGCCGATGTCGGCCTCGGCTGCCGGCACCAGGGCGCCGGCGGCGAGGAAGCGGCTGGCCACGACGACGCCGTGCATCCGGCCGTCGTCGGAGCGGGCGACGAGGGAGAAGGTCACGCCGGGAAGGTTAGCGCCGGATGCCGGCCGTCGCCCTGCGGCAGGTCAGAAGGGTTCCCGCCGGGTTGCCGCAGGCCCGGCGGGTGAACCGGGAACCCGACGGGATCTTGCTCGGCGGCCCGGGCGGCGGGCACCATCGACCGATGACGACGCGATGGGCAATGACGGTGCCGTTGGGCAGCATCCCGCTCGCCGACCACGCCGTGATGTACGCGGCCCTCGCCGAGGCCGGTTTCACCGACGTGTGGTCCGCCGAGGTCAACGGTGCCGACGCGTTCACGCCGCTGGCGCTGGCCGCCGCCTGGCAGCCCCGGTTGCGGCTGGGCACCGCGGTCGCTCCGGTGTTCACCCGCGGGCCCGGCCTGCTGGCGATGAGTGCCGCCGCGCTCGCCGACGTCGCCCCCGGTCGCTTCGCCCTCGGCATCGGCGCCTCGTCGCCGGTGCTGGTCTCCGACTGGAACGCGGTCGAGTTCACCGAGCCGTTCCGGCGTACCCGCGACGTGCTGCGGTTCCTGCGGGCGGCGCTGCGCGGCGAGACCGTGGACGGCGCCTTCGACACCTTCGCGGTACGCCGGTTCACCCTGGAACGGCCGCCGGTCGTACCGCCGCCGCTGCTGCTGGCCGCGCTGCGTCCCGGCATGCTGCGGCTGGCCGCCGCCGAGGCCGACGGCGTCATCCTGAACTGGCTGGCCGCCGCCGACGTGCCCCGCGCGGTGGCCGAGCTCGGCGAGCGGCGTCCCCAGTTCGAGGTGGTCGCCCGGATCTTCGTCTGCCCGACCGAGGACACCGGGTACGCCCGCGCCCTGGGCCGGCGGATGATCACCAGCTACCTGACCGTGCCCGCGTACGCCGACTTCCACCGCTGGCTCGGTCGGGAGGAGGCGCTCGGCGGGATGTGGCGGGCGTGGGCGGACGGCGACCGGCGGGCCGCCCTGGCCGCGGTGCCGGACGAGGTGGTCGACGCGCTGATCCTGCACGGCTCGCCCGAGCAGTGCCGGGCGCAGGTGTGCCGGTACGCCGAGGCCGGGGTGGACGTGCCGGTACTGGCGCTGCTGCCCACCCCGGAGGTCCCCGCCGGAGACGCGACCGCGCTGGCCACCCTGGTCTCCCGGCTCGGCGTCGACGCGGGGGAGGCGGCGTGAACCTCACCGACCGGGTAGCGGTGATCACCGGCGGCGCCGGTGGGATCGGCGCGGCGCTGGCCCGCCGGTTCGCCGCCGAGGGGGCCGCCGCGCTGGTGCTGGCCGACCTGGACGGCGATGCCGCCGAGGCGGTCGCCGGGGCCGTCGGCCCGCTGGCCCACGGCGTGGCGCTGGACGTCACCGACCCCGAGCAGGTACGCGCCCTGGTGGCCGACACCGAGCGGCGGTACGGCCGGATCGACGTGTTCTGCGCCAACGCCGGGGTGGCCACCGGCGGGGGAGTGGAGGTCGACGACGCCGGCTGGGAGCGGTCCTGGCGGGTCAACGTGCTCTCGCACGTCTACGCGGCCCGGGCGGTGCTGCCGGCGATGCTCGCCCGCGGCGGCGGCTACCTGCTGCACACCTGTTCGGCGGCGGGGGTGCTGACCGCGGTCGGCGACGCCCCGTACACGACGACCAAGCACGCCGCGGTGGGGTTCGCCGAGTGGCTGTCGGTGACCTATCGCGACCAGGGGGTGCGGGTCAGCGCGCTGTGCCCGCAGGGGGTGGACACCCCGATGCTCGCCGACGGGCTGGCCGCCGGCCACCTGGGTGCGCGGGTGATCGCCGCCTCCGGCGCGGTGCTCAGCCCGGACGAGGTCGCCGCCGCGGCGGTGGCCGGGATGGCGGAGGAGCGCTTCCTGATCCTGCCGCATCCCGAGGTGGCCGACTACGCCCGCCGCCGTGCCGAGGACCCCGACGGCTGGCAGTCCGGGCTGCGCAAGCTGGTACGCCGGCTGCGGGCCGCCGACGCCCAGGGCGGGTCGACGCCACCGCCCGGCCACTAGACGGTCCCGGGCGCGCGGCCGCAGCTCTTTCTGCCGCGTCTCAACGGTTTGCGCGTGCGATGCCGCGCCGGACGAGGCCACGGATACCGGGGAGCGTGATCGCCCGGATGGTCAGGTCGCCCGCCCAGACGTGGAGCCGGCTGGGTGGCGCGTACTGGAGCATTCCCCGCCGGGCGAGTAGCTGCCGCTTGGCGGCTTCCGGGCGCAGTTCTGATTCCCACCCGGCCAGCGCCGCGGGTATGTCGTCGGCATGCCGCCGCAGGCTGGCGCCGAGCCGGTCGGCGCCGGCGAGCGCGAGGGCTGCGCCGTGTCCGGCGAAGAGCGTGACGCACCAGGCGGCATCGCCGAGCAGCACGACCCGGCCGGTGCTCCACCGTGCCATGACCACCTGGCTGACCGCGTCGAAGTAGGCGCCGGCCGGGTCCTTCCCGAGGTGGCGGATCGCGTCGGGCACACCGCCACCCAGATCACCGAACGCCGCGCCGAGCGCGTCGACCGGTCCGCGCCTCAGCTCGTCGGCGGGGTCCGTGCAGCGGTACGTGAAGAACGCCGATGATCGGTTCGGGCCGAGGTTGACGATTGCCGCTGTGCGTCCGGGACCGATGAACGTGGTGGCGGACGACTGCGGCACGCCCGCCACCGGATGGGCCAGGGGGAAGGCGCCCACGACGTACGGCAGGTCGACCCGGAAGCCGGAGCCGAAGACGGCCGTACGGGTGGCGGAGTGCACTCCGTCGGCGCCGACCAGCAGGTCGGCGTGTTCGGTGCTGCCGTCGCTCAGCACTACCCGTACGTCGTCGGTGTCCTGTTGGACGGCGGCGACGGTGGTGCCGAAGCGGATCTCGGTGTGGTCACGTACCGCGTCGTACAGCGTGGACTCCAGGTCGCCGCGAAACACTGACACGGCCCGGGCGCCGAGGGCGGCCTCGGCGATGGCGGACGGCACGGTGAACTTGGGGCGTCCGTCGGCGCGGACCAGCACGGTGGTGAACAGCCCCAGGTCGTGGGCGGACAGTGCGGGGAGCAGGCCGAGGCGTTCGGCGGCGTCGTAGCCGGGGCCGAGCAGGTTGACCAGGTAGCCGCTGCTGCGCCGGGCCGGGGCACGTTCCACCACGACCGTGCGCCATCCGTCCCGCGCCAGTCGCAGAGCGGTGGCCAGGCCGGCTATGCCCGCGCCCACGATTACCGCACGTTTCATTCCGCACTCCCGCACTCTGGTATGAGCGTTTGCTCATACCAGTATGAGCAAACGCTCATACTGGCGCAACCGACGCCCCGGGCAGCGCATAGACTTCGGCCATGCCACGCGGAGTCGCCATCCCGGAACCCAGGCAGCAACTCTTCGCTGCCCTTGAGCGCGTCATCGCAGGAGCCGGTCTGGGCCGGCTCACCGGTCGGGCAGTTACCCGCGAGGCCGGCGTCGCCACCGGGCTCCTCTACGCACACTTCGCGAACTTCGACGACTTTCTGGCCGGGTACGCGGTCGACCGGGCCTTCCAGATCTCCGGCGAGGTGGCCGGCCTGCCGGCGCGCGCCGGTGCCGGCACGGTCGCTGACAACCTGGGTGCCGCCGTTCTGGCGGCGCCGCTGAGCACGCTGGTGGCGTTGACCCGGCTGATGGCCGCCCGGCCCGAGCTGATCGAGAACGTCGAAGCCGTGCTGGGAACGGGGACTGCCGGGCTGCGGCCGGTCGAGCGCGCGGCTGCGGCGTACCTGGGCGCCGAGCAACAGCTCGGACGGGTGCCCACCGATGCCGACACCGGGGCCCTCGCGCTGGCCGTGGTCGGCGCGCTGCACCACGTTGCCCTCGCCGGCGAGACCGGCTCAGCGGCGGACGCCCGGATCCGCCGCGTGATCGACGCACTCGCCGACGGATTCCCAGCCGTCACACCGTCGCAGGAGACATCGTCGTCGGACGGCGGTCGGAGCGGGCGTCGAAGCCCTGGCACGCCGGAACGCTGAGTGGCCGCGGCACCAGTTCGGGCGGCCCGGTGACGCGCCGGCCGAGCAGGCGGTGCGTGGTCATTCGAAGAACTTGAGGCTGTATCCGACGTCGGTGTTGGCGCCGGGGACGTTGGCCCGGCGGTAGGTGGTGCTGCCCCACCAGACGGCCGTGCCGGTGTACCAGTACCGGTTGGACCACGCGTACGGGGTGCCCTTCTCGAC
This sequence comes from Micromonospora sp. CA-263727, assembly GCF_050942455.1. Taxonomy (NCBI): domain Bacteria; kingdom Bacillati; phylum Actinomycetota; class Actinomycetes; order Micromonosporales; family Micromonosporaceae; genus Micromonospora; species Micromonospora sp. CA-263727. The sequence goes on along the minus strand of NZ_CP192031.1, from coordinate 4,881,651 downwards.
CGCGTGGTACATGGTCGGGAACCGGTTGCCGGAGGGCGGGCTGGTGGCGATGTCCCCGCGCTCCAGGACGAACGAGTTGTGGCCGGGGCCGTCGACCCTCAACGTCGGGTGCCAACCCGACATCATGTCCCCGGCGTGCGAGCCGAACAGGCAACCGTTGCTCTTGTACCAGTCCCAGACGTACGTCGGGTCGCCGCCGGCGCGCAGCCGCAGGTCGGCCAGGCAGTACCGGTTGCTCCAGCTGCCGTTGGCGGAGTAGACGATGTGCAGTTGTCCGTTGGGGTCGCGGACCGGCTGGGGGGCCTCGTTGATGTACGGGTTGCCGACGACGCGTTCCCACGGCTCCCGTGGCTGGGAGATGATGTAGCGGCCGCCGGTGGTCGTGGTGGGGCTGGTCATCCGGGCGATGTAGAGGTTCTGCTCCACGTTGGTGTCGCCGGCCCAGCCGGACCACACGAACCAGCGCTGGCCGTTGTGGCTGAACGGCACGCCGTCGATCGCCCACTTGTCGTTGGGCAGGGCGACCTTCGTGGCGGCCGAGTAGCCGGAGTCGGCGGTGGCGGAGCTGATGTGGTACATCCGGTGTGCGGCGCTCCGGCCGGCGGCGAAGTAAATGTGGTACCGGCCGTCATGGTGCACGATCTCGGGTGCCCACACCTCGCCGAGGTTGCCGGTGTCCTGCCAGACCTGACGCTTCGGCGCGGCGGCGACGCCTTCCAGGGTGGACGCCGTCCGTACCACGACGCCGCCGTCCGCGGACTTGGCCGAGACGTAGAGGTTGCCGACCCGGATGACGCTGGGGTCGGCCCCACCCAGCGTGGTACGGCCCATCAGCTGGGGTTGCGCGGCGGTATCCGTCCCGGTGTCGACGCCCTCGGCCGCGGCGAGCGCGTGCCCGACGGCGAGCGCGGAGACCAGGGCGACGGATGCGAAGCCGGCGAGTCGGCGGATGCTAGGCATCGGCTCTCCTTCCGATCGTGTCACGGCAGTCTGGTCCCGCCGGGACCGGCCGAGAGAGCGCTCTCCGAGTATGCCACGAGGTTCGCAGCCGTCAATATCCGCCGCGGAACCGCCGGCTCGCCTCGGACGACCTGTGGGACATGGTTCGGCGGGATGTTGCCGGACTTGCCGCCGGGTGGGTTGCCGCTGGTGGAGCCTGCGAAGGAGGACATCGGCGGTAGGAGGCGGGATGCTGACCCTGGATCGTCGCTTGGTCGGGTTGCTGCTGCTGACCGCCGTGTCCCCGACGATCGAGGCGATCGTCCTGGTGTCGTTGGGTTTCGTCGCGGCCCAGGGCCTGGCGTCGCAGACCTCCGCAGTGTGGCCGTACGACACCTATCACGATCTGCGGTGGTTGTTCGTCTATCACGATTCCTGGGCAGTGTTCCTGTTCTGGCTCGGCCTGCTGTTGGTGTGCCGTGCTGTGTTCCATACCGTGTTGGTGGTGCTGGCCTGGCCTACCGAGGTCCCCCGGCCGCCGGTGCGGTGGTTGTTGCGGCGGAACTTCGGACTCGCCCTGTTGGTGGCGGTCGTCATCGCGCCGTGGGCGGTGATCTCGGTGGCCGCGTCGGTGGTGGCGTTGTCGTGGGTGCTGCTGGGCTCGCTGTTGCCGATGTTCCTGCTGGCGCCGTTCCTGCAACGGGCCGCGGTGGTCAGAGCCTGGTGGCGGGGGCTGCCGTCGGTGTCACTGGTGGGCTGGTCGTTGATGAATTTCGTGGTGCTCACGGTGGCCGGGGCGGTGTGCTGGAGCGTGCCGGGATGGTGGACGGTGCCGGTGGCCGCGGCGGCCGGGGTCGTCAACGGGCTGTTGTGGAACCGGACGGTGCGATCGGCGTTGCTCGCACCCCGGGTGCGGTGGGCCCGGGTGCCGGCGACCCCGGTCGTGGCCGTTCTGGCGCTCGCGGTGCCGATGCTCATCCCCCCGCTGGTGAACGTGGTGCCGGGCAAGGAACTGGACATCGAGGCCGTCCTGCTCGACCAACCGCTGCCGCCCGAGGTGACCCACGCGGTGATCGTCCTCACCGGCTACGGCTCGACCTACGCGGGGGCGCCCTCGGCCGACTCTCGGGTCGAACGGTTCTCCTACCGCGGGCTGGGCCCGGACGGACAGCCCCTGCCGTATGACCGGGACGACACCACGATCTCGGTGGCGGAAAGCGTACGGCTGCTCGATCGACAGGTGGATCGGCTACACCGCCGGACCGGCCGTCAGGTCGCCCTCATCGGCGAGAGCGAGGGGGCGATGGTGGCGCGCACGTTTCTCCAGCAGCAGCCCCATCCGGCGGTCGACATGCTGGTCATGTTCAGCCCGCTGATCAACGCCGGTCGCGCCTACTACCCACCCCGGGACCAGTCCCGGGGCTGGGGCGTGGTCACCGGGTGGAAACTCCGGCTCCTCTTCGGCCTGGTCGACCTCGCCGGCGGACCGGGCAACGGGCCCGACGAGCCGTTCATCCGTTCCCTGGTCGACAACGCACCCTTCTACCGCAACCAACTCATGTGCCCGGTCCCGGGCGTGCGGATGGTCGCGTTCCTGCCCACCACCACGGCCGCCGAGGCGCCGCCGGGGGACTACACCGGGATCCCCGTGTTCCAGATGCCCGGCGTGCACGGGGGCCTGCTGCACCGCGGTCTGGTCTCGGACCGACTGACCACCTTCCTCGACGGGGAGCCGATTCACCAGCACCGCGACGAGTATCCGTTGCTGCAACGGCTCAGCGCCGCCTGGCAGGCGCCTCCGCTGGCGATCGCGGTCAACCCGGCCTGGGCGGCGTCGCGGCAGCCCGACCCGGCCTTCACCGGGAAGGTCTGCCTGCCGACCCGCTGACCTGCCGCGCCGTCGGGTGTCCGGTGCCGGGTGTCGCCCTGGCGAGCGGGGATCAGCTGGTGGCCGGGAGGTGGTTCCTGCGAATCAGCCGGACGGCGGCCAGCGCCAGCCCGACCACGATCACCGCCTGGATCGGGTGGTACATGAGATAGACCAGATGCAGCGCGATGAAGATCGTCGCCGCCGCCACGCCGAGCCAGCTGCTCCAGCGCCGGCCGAGGGGCACGAGCGCGCCGGCGACTGCCGTGAGCATTCCGACGACGAGATGCAGGGCGGCCCAGCCGGTGATGTCATGCTCGTGGATCCCGCCGGTAGCGAGTGACACGTATTGGTGGGTGGTCAGGTCGGCGATGCCCGCGATCGCGTCGAAGATCCCAGCTCCGGCCAGCAGCACACCGGCCAGCAGCAGTCCCCGGTGGCGGGCGCCGTGGTCGGTCATGCTGCCTCCACTCGGCAGTGGCCCGGCCAGCGCCGTGCCGACCGCCGGAGATCCTCGAAAGCAGCCTATTGCCCGGCAAACAGCGTGAATGCGGGCATAGGTCAAATGGATGCGAAACGGGGTCGCGATGCCCATCGTCGTCGCCCCAGATCGTGCTTTCAAATCGGATGATCGGAACTTTTGCGACAATATGGGAGTGTCGAGCGGTGACCCGTTGCCTCACCCGACAGCCGGGGGACGACGGCTCGTCGCGCGCGCCCCCACGGCGGCCAGTGATGTGAGCTGGGTCGAACTCTTCGTCGACCTGATCTTCGTCTTCGCCTTTCTCTCGGTGACCACGCTGATGGCGGCGACCCCCGGCGCGACCGGGCTCATCCAGGGCGCGCTGATCGTCCTGCTGCTGTGGCACTGCTGGACCTCGTGCATGTGGCTGGGCAACGTCATCCACCTCGACCGGGGGATCATGCCGCTGGTAATGGTCGGGGTGGCGGCCGTGCTGCTGGTGATCGCGGCGGCCGTACCGGAGGCGTTCGGCGACCGGTCGGGGGGCCTGTCGGGCCCGGTGGTGGTGGTCACCGGCTACCTGTTGATCCGGCTGACCGTGCTGGTGGTGCTCACGGTCTTCCGGTGGGGCCAGGGCGAGTCCGGCCGGCGGCCGGCACGGCTGGCCTGGCTGTTCTACATCGCCGGCGCGCTGCTGTTGCTCACCTCCGCCGTGCTGCCGCCGTCGCTGCCGGAGGCCGTGAACGCGGGACTGGTGCGACTGCTGCTCTTCGGTGCGGCGCTTGTCGTCGACTCGCTTCTCCTGGTGGTGATCGGCCGGGGGAGTTGGCAGATGGTGTCCGGGTGGCATGTCGCCGACCGGCACACCCTGATCGTGTTGATCGCGCTCGGCGAGACGATCATCTCGATCGGCGCGAGTACGGGCCTCGGCGTCGAACGAGCGATCACGCCGACGTTGGTCTGGGCGGCCCTCCTGGGCATCATCGTGATCTTCGTGCTCTGGTGGAGCTACTTCGACCTGGCCAGTGTGATCGTCCAGCGGGCGCTGCGGGGCAACGTCGGCGCGGACAGCACCCGGCTCGGCCGCGATGTCTACAGCGGCCTGCACCTGCCGATGATCGCGGGGCTGATCCTGTTCGCCCTCGGCCTCAAACACGCCAGCGCCGACGTCGCGGGGCATCACGTGCGTTCCTGGCCATTCGCCGGCACCACGCTGCTCTTCGGCGGGGTGGTGCTCTACCTGCTGGCCCTCGTCGCCGCGGAATGGCGGGCCGTCCGGCTGCTGGGGCGGGGGCCGCTGGCCGGCATCGCGCTCCTGCTCGCCCTCCTGGTCATCGCCGCGAACGTCGCCGAGCTGACCGCCCTCCTGCTGCTCGCCGCCGGCGCGTGCGCCATGCTGCTGCTGGACGCCACCGTCTTCCGGCAGCGGCATCGCGAACTGCACCGGTCGGTGGAGGCCGAGAGCGCCGACGGCAACAAGGTCAGCCCCCGGGAACTCTTCGTCGACCTGGTGTTCGTCTACGCCTTCATCGAGGTCACCGCGCTGATGAGCCGCTTCCCCACAGTGTTGGGGCTCTTCCAGGGGCTGGTTGTGCTGGCCCTGTTGTGGTGGCTGTGGATCTCCAACACCTGGCTGGCCAACGCCGCGCGCTCGGACACCACGCTGATGCGGCTGTGCTCCGCCGGCATCGTGGCGGCGGGCCTGCTGCTCGGCCTGGCGATCCCACAGACCTTCGCCCCGCTGCCCGGCAGCCTGCCCGGAACCCTGCTGGTCATCGGTTGTTACCTCTTCGTGACGGCCGTGCAGTGGGTCGTCTTCTGGCAGGTGCGCCGCGAGAACCCGGCCCTGACCGCGCTGGGGGGCCACTGGTGGCCATCGGTCGCCACCGTGCTGGTGTTGCTGGTCATCGCCGCGATCGAATGGTGGGCGCCGGACATGGTGGCCCGCCACCCCGCCATCACCCTGTTCTGGGTCGCGGCCCTCCTGCTGCAATACGTGGGCGGCTACCGGGTCGGAGTCAACACCTGGCGCCTCGAACTCGTTCGGCACTGGACCGACCGTTATGCGCTGGTCGTGCTCATCGCCTTCGGCGAGGCGATCCTCTCCATCGGCGTCATCGTCAAGGACGAGCCGATCTCGGGTCGCATCGTGGTGGTGGTCGCGTCGTCGGCGATCGCCCTGAGCACCCTCTGGTGGAGCTACTTCACCACCATCGACTCGGCCCGGGACGCCCTCGCCAACCGCCCGGTAGAGGTCCGCGCCACGGTCGGCCGGGATGCGTACACCTACCTGCACCTCCTCATGATCGCCGGGATCGTGCTGGTCGCCTACGGCCTGCAACAGACCCTCACCCCGGGCTCGGAGCGCGACGTCTCGCGGCTGGGCCACTACGCGCTCTTCCTCGGGGTGGCCCTCTACCTGGTCGGCAACCAGCTCTTCTGGCGACGGATCTTCGAGGTGACCAGCCGCCATCGCGTCATCGGCGCATGCGCGGTGACCGTGCTGGCGCCGCTGACCATCCCCCTGCCGTCGGCGGTCGCGTTGGTCCTGCTCACCGCACTCGGCGTCGCCTTCACCCTGATGGAGGCGGCACAGAGCGGCGACCTGCGCACCAGGCGACCAGATGTCCGGCCGTCTCGGTGAACGCAGTGTCAGCCGCCTGAGTGGGCGGTCGGCGCGGTGGCGGGACGGCGTTGACACGTTGTTCGACACGCGGTAACTGCGTGACTCGATCTGACTGCGGAGCGTACGCTTCCGGCACGCGTTGCGCGCCGACCGGTTTCGAGACCATCGAACCCGACCGCGCGTACAAGAACGGCCACGATCTCTCCGGTGGCCAGTGGCAACGCCTCGTCGCCGCCCGCAGCCTCTACCGGCACGCCAACCTGCTGGTCTGCGACGAACCCTCCGCCGCCCTCGCCGCCCGCGCCGAGCACGCCATGTTCCAACACCTACGACGGCAACCCGACCGTCTGATCATCCTGATCACCCACCGGCTGGCCAACGTCCGCCACGCCGACCAGATCTTCGTCATGCGCCACGGGCGCCTCGTGTTCCCCGCGGTCCTCACAGAGCGGTGCGGACGATGAAGGTGGCCGACGACGGCGAGGCGCCGTCACCGATCGGGGAGATCCGCATCTGCTTGTGGCTGTCGTGGCGTAGGTAGCGGCTCGGGTAGTTGTACGACCGCAGTGACGTGTGCGTGCCGCTGATGCCGGTGACCGGGCAGAACGTGGCGTCGGCGCGGAACAGGGCGCTGTTGTCGGCGCGGTGCAGGAACATGCGGAACTCATAGTGCCGCAGGTAGTAGCCGGGGAAGTTGACCGACTCGAAGGAGACGCAGCTGCTGCTGGTGAGGCCGGAACGGACGATGAACGTGGCATCCGCTTTGGTGCCCGTACTGCTGGCGGCGTGGACCGGTTCGACGCGGGCCTGGAAGTCGAAGTGTCGCACCCGATGGCCGGGAAGGCCGGCGACCTCCAAGCCGATCCGGGCGCCGGGCTTCAGCGTGGAGGCAGCGGGGGCGGTCGGCGTGGCAGGGGGAGGCGCGGGGGCACTCGCGGGGGGGGTGGGGCGTCGGTGGCGGGATGCGCCGGGGCGGCGCCGGGGGCGGCAGGGCTGGATCCACCGTTGCCGGCGTGCGAGCCGTCGGCACGCGGTGTGATGCCGGGCCGGACGACAGGATCGCCGACCGGGCCGTGCGGCGCGGCGTCGTCGCCGGAAGCGGCGCCGTCCGCACCGGGCGGCGAGCCGCCGTTGGCGGCGCTGTCCGCAGGGCCTGCGGGATGGGGGACGGCGGCGACGAACTCGCCACGGACCGGCACCGGGGCGGTCCGGTCGTGCAGCGCTGTCACTCCGACGAGGGTCGTGACGGCGACCAGGGTGGCGCCGCCGATTAGCAGCTTGCGCCGTGCGTCGGCCCGGCCGGTGGCGGCACCACGATGCGGCGTGCTGCCGTGCGGGGCTGTGCCGCCGAAGAGCCGGCCGACGGCGGAGGGTTTCCCGGTTGCGAGATCCGGGCCGGTGGCCGGACCCGCGTCGCGGGACGTGCCGGTCTGCCCGGCGGGCGACGGCAGGCCGATGGGGGCCAGCGGCGGTGACGGGGTGGTCCGCCGCAGCAGGCGTACGGGACGGTACTGCTGCGCACCGGTGCCCGACTGCTCGGCGGCCGGCTGGGCCGGGCCCGGACCGGGCCTGCCGTGCCCGGGAATCCAGCCGCCGATCCGCAGGCGTGACTGGTCATTGCCGTTTTCGGACATAGTGGTCTCCTGCTGCTTCCAGCGCACGCGTCCCCCCGGACATGTCAGATGGTTGCGCGCATACGTTCTCATTTCCGCCCGGTCGACGCCAGGGCACACGCCACACGATCCCGGAGCAGCATCTTGGCGGCGCTGGGCCGGGCCGGGCGGGTGGTCGCAATCCCCGTGCAATCAGGACGTTTTGAAACTTGCTGCGACCAAGGGGTAGCGCATTGCTGTTTGTCGTTGGATGATTGCCGCCAACGCGATGCTGATCCCGGTACGTCCGCGCCGACCGGAGGGTTAATCCGTGAAGCATGACCACTCGCCTGTTCTGCCAGGTTCCGGCGCTACGGACTATGCACGCTATATGCGGACGGATACATTGCTGGGTCTGCAACGGTCGCCGGGCGAGGTGATCCATCGCGATGAGCTGCTTTTTCAAGTGGTGCACCAGTCCGCCGAGTTGTGGCTGAAACTCGCGGCGGCGGAGTTGGCTGAGGCGACCGCCCGGGTGGCTGCCGGGGAACTGCTGGTTGCCGAGGCGCTGCTGGTCCGGGCGGCCCTCGCGGTCCAGTTGATCACGAGCGAGATGGAGATGCTCCGGTATCTGTCCCCAGTGGACTTCCAAGCGATACAGCCCGCTCTGGGTAAGGGCTCCGGCGCTGAGTCACCAGGCTGGCGGCAGGTCCAGGTGGCCAGCCGGCAGCTTGGCCGCGCGTTCGACGCGCAGCTCGCCCACCGGGGTGTCGCCGCGGCGGACCTCCGCCCGGTGGACCTGTCGGAGCCGCTGCATCGGCTCGCCGAGGCGATGGTGGAATGGGACGAACGGGTGTCGTTGTGGCGGGTCCGCCACTACCAGGTGGCACTCCGAATCGGCGGCCACCCTCCGGCTGGCACCCCTGGTAGCCCGGCCAACATGCTGGCGAAACTCGCCGGACACCGATTCTTTCCCGAGTTATGGCAGGCGCGGACGCAAACCACCACCGACGAATAGCGGCTCATCAAGCCCCATTCTGTTCCCCGGTGGCCCAGCCGGCGGCCTTCGATGCGGTTCGTCTCGTCAATTTCGAGGGGTGGCACATGCATGCGGTAACTCGCTGGTTGGCCGGACCGGCCGGACCGCAAAGTTTTCCCTACTCGGTGGTGCTCGACGAATTTCATCGGGTTGGTAAACATTTCGTCGAAAAGAGCTTCCTCGCCCTGCTCGACGAGGCCCGGCAGACGGTGGCCGCTCGGACGCCGGCCAGCCGCGACGCCCCGACACGGCAGCTGACCGACTTCCTCGACATCGCACTCGACAAGTGGGACAGCCGCTACGACTACCGCAGTTACCTCGCCCTGCGTCTGCTCCGGCTGCCCGGCGCAGCGGACGACCTGTCCCCGGCCGCGGACGCGGCCGGGCGGCGGGCCCGGGACCGGCTCCTCGTCCGCCTGGTCGCCGACACGCTGGCCTTCGAGATGTCCGCCGCCGCACACACCACCGGGCTGCTGCCGCAGCAACGACCGGGGCCGGCGGTGGTCGCCAAGCGCTGCCGACTCGGCGTCCGAGCTGTCACCGCCGCGTTGGCGCGCCTCGGCCTGGCCGGGGCGGTCGGTACGGGCGACCCGCCCATCGCCGCCGCAGAGCTGCACGCCATCGCCGGTGACCTCGTCGCCGCCGAGGACCCGCCGCTGCGGTTGACCATGTTGCCGGTCCACGTGACGCATGACGAGTACCTGTTCATCCGGGTGCTGCAAAGCTACGAGTGCCTCTTCGCCGGGGTCGCCGACGAACTTCGCGTGGCGGTCACCGTACTGGCGCAGGACGCGCCGGGCGCCGCGGCCGAGCGGCTCGGATACGCAGGCGACCTGCTGCGCACCGCGGGTCCGCTCTTCTCCCTCCTGGCCACCATGCAACCGGAGTCGTTCCGCACGTTCCGGCAGTACACCGACGGCGCCAGCGCGATCCAGTCCCGCTCCTACAAGCTGGTGGAGTCGCTGTGCCGGAGACCGGACGCGGACCGGCTGGACTCGGTGGCCTACCGGTCGGTGCCGGAGGTGCAGGCCCGGATCCGGCGCGGCCAGTCGACGGTCGACGAGGCGTACCGGTCGGCTGTCTCCGACGGCCGGCTCACCGGAACCGACCGCGCGCTGATCGCGCGGCGGATGGCCGCGTTCGCCGGCACCCTGACCCAGTGGCGACGCACCCATCACCGGTTGGCGGTGCGGATGCTCGGCTCGCGCTCCGGCACCGGCTACACCGAGGGCACGCCATACCTGGCGGCGATCAGCGACGCACCGGTCTTCACCGCCGTGACCACCGATCGACCTGCGACCGATCCGACTGGAAGGCCCCACGCGTGAGCCGGCCCGAGCAGAGCCCCCGATGCCTCGACGCCGACGCGCACGCCGCCCTGCGCGCCGAGTTCCCGCTGCTGGAAACCCGCGTCTACCTCAACAGCAACTCCACCGGCGCGGTGCCACGGGGGGCCGAGCGGGTGCTGCACGACTACTGGGAGACGCTGCGCACCTGGCGCGACGACGTGTGGCAGGACTGGCACGTCGGCCTCGACCGGTACGCCGACTCGGTGGCCGCGCTCCTCGGCGCACCGCCGGGCAGCGTCCTCACCGACGCGAACCTGAGCACCTTCCTGGCCCGGGTGGCATCCTGCTTCGACTACCGCCCACCCCGCAACCGGGTGGTCATCACCGACCTCGAATATCCGACCGTGCCGTTCATCTTCCGGGCGTACGGCCGACATGGTGCCGACCTCCAGGTGGTCGGCACCGGTGGCCCCGAGCTGGACCAGGACGCCCTGGAGGCGAAGCTCGACGAGCGGACGCTGCTGGTCTGCGTGCCACACGCCAGCTTCACCTCCGGCGCCACAACCGACCTGCCCCGCCTGGTGGCCCGCGCCCACGACGTCGGTGCGCTGGTGGTGGTGGACGCCTTCCAGACCGTGGGTGTGGTGCCGCTGGACGTCACCGCGCTCGGCGTCGACATCGTGCTCGGCGGCTCCCACAAGTGGCTCTGCGGCGTCGGCACCGCGTTCCTCTACGTCCGGCCGGATCTGGTGCCACGGCTGACCCCGGCGGCGACCGGCTGGCAGGCCGGCGACCGCGCGCTGACCTTCCGGCCGTCATCCGGCTGGGCGGCCGGAGTGCGTCGGTTCGCCGGTGGCACACCCTTCCCGCTCACCTCCCTGGTGTCGCAGGTCGGTCTGGACCTGCTGGCCGGAGTCGGTGTCGACGCCATCCGGCGGCACTCGCTGGCGCTCACCCAACGGCTGCTGGACCGGGCCGGAGCGGCCGGCATCACGGTGGTCAGCCCGACCGCCGCCGCGCGCCGGGGCGGTGTGGTGTGCCTGGACATCCCCGACGGCGAGGCGGTCAAGCAGCGGCTGGCCGCCCGCCGGATGGTCTGTAGTTGGCGCGGCTACCTGCGGGTCGGTCCGCACGTCTTCAACACCCTCGACGAGATCGACCTGTTCATGGACGCGCTGGAGAAGGAGCTGCACCGATGACCGTCAACCTCTCGCCCCGGGCGTTGATGAGTCTGCTCGTCAACGGGCCGAAGGCCATGGACGTCTTGCAGACGGCGCTCGACCTGGGGCTGCTCGACGCGCTGGAGCCGGGACCCGCTCGGCTCGACGCGCTGGCGACCCGCTTCGGGGTGCTCCCGTTACGGCTGTACAAGTTCCTCGACTGCGTCGAGAGCCTCGGCCTGCTGATCCGCGACGAGCCCGCCGACGACCTCGGCGCGACCAGCTACCGGGCGGTGCCGGGGCTGCGCGACGCGGTCCACGCGGTGGCCGGCCCGGGCGCCATCGAGCGGGACCGGGACCGCTATCCGTGGCGGCAGCTGCACGGCCGACTGGCCGAGAGCCTGCGCGGCGACGTCAGCATCGACGACGGTTTCGCGTGGCCGCCGAAGACGGCCGCGCAGACCGCGGAGTTCGAGCGCAGCATGGCCCTCGGGCTGGGGCCGGCGATCGACGCGGTGCACCGGCACGCGAGCCGGCTCTGGTCGGACCGGTACCGCCTGCTGGACGTCGGCGGCGGCGACGGGACGCTGGCCGCCCACATCCTCGACGCCGCGCCGGCCCTGCGGGCCGACGTGTACAACCTGCCGGCCGTCGCGCCGCTGGTGGCGACGACCCGAGCCACCCGCGGTCACCCGGACCGGCTGGGATTCGTCGGCGGCGACTTCTTCGCAGAGCCGCTGCCGACGGGGTACGACGCGCTGTCGTTCGTCCGGGTGCTGCACGACTGGCCCAACGCCGTGGCCCGCCAACTGGTGCAGCAGGCGTACGAGGCGTTGGAGCCGGGCGGACTTCTGTTGATCTGTGAGGAATTCCGCACCCCGGACCGTCTGGCCATGCAGTTCTTCTGGAGCTACTTCCTGATCGGCGTCGACAGCAGTGTCAGCCGGCTGCGCGAGGTGGACTTCTACACCAGACTGCTCACGGAGGTCGGCTTCCAGCAGGTGGCCGTGCTTCCCGGCAGCTGGGAACTGGTCATCGCCTACAAGCCGGCCCGCGTGTGACAGATCAAAGCCGGCGCCGGGCCTATGCCTTGCGCGCGACCGCCCCGTACATGGCGATGTCCTTGTCGGCGATCCCTGGGGCCTCGGACCCGTCCGGGCGCCACTTGTGCACCTGGACCAGCCCCGGCTCGACCATCTCCAAGCCGTCGAAGAACCCCAGTGCCGTGGCCCGGTCGCGGAAGACGAGGGTCTCGCCGAGCCGGTTGTACTCCCGCTGGACCTCGGCCAGCGGGATCGGGTCGAATTCGTCGGTCGCGATGGACATCGCCAGGTAGCTGCCCGCCGGCAGCACGTCCAGGACCTGCCGGACGACCCGCAGCGCTTCCGCGTCGTCCTCGATGAAGTGCACGATCGCGATCAGCATCAACCCGACCGGCTGATTCAGGTCGAGGGTGCGCAGGAACTCCGGCGAAGAGATGATCGTCTGGGGGTCGCGCATGTCCGCCGCGACGTAGGCCGTGCGCCCCTCCTCCGTCCCGACCATCAGCGCCCGCGCGTGCGCGAGCACCAGCGGATCGTTGTCGGTGTAGACCACCCGTGCGGTCGAGTCGACCGACTGCACGATCTCGTGGAGGTTCGGCGACGTCGGCAGTCCGGTGCCGATGTCGAGGAACTGCCGGATCCCGCACTCGGTGGCCAGGAAACGCGCCACCCGGTGCATGAAGGACCGGTTGGCCTGCATGTGGACCCGCAACGCGGGCCAGGTCCGCAACGAACTCTCACCGGCCTCGCGGTCGGCGGCGAAGTTGTCCTTGCCACCCAGGATGTAGTCGTAGATCCGTGCGCCGTGCGCCCGGTCGGTTCGCAGACCAACCTCGCGAGCATCCTCGCTACGACGTTCCACCAAGGCCTCCGCAAATGATGTTGTCACCCGTGCAGGCGACCCTACACCGGTCACGTACCGGGCTCCTCTGTGGACCGGCCACGGCGCGGGCAACCCGGTGGACGGGCGCAGCGATCCGAAGATCTCGCGCCCGCGTCCCGATCCGTGGGGTCAGGCGGAGGCGCCGGCCCCGGAGAAGAACGTACGGGCCGAGGTGATCATGGCATCGAGTTTGTCGCGGGTGGCCAGCAGTTCGGTCGCCCTGGCGTCGATGCGGTCGCGTTCGGCGGTCAACCTGTCGAGCATGTCCCGGGCACTCACCGTGTCGGGGGCGAAGACGCACGGCAGTAGTTCAGCCACGGTTCGGCTGGGCAGTCCCGCCTCGTAGAGCCGCTGGATCCACCGGACCCGCTCGACCGCGGTGTCCGGGTAGATCCGCTGACCACCGGTGGTGCGTTCCGAGGCCAGCAGGCTCTGTTCCTCGTAGTAGCGCAGCGACCGCACGCTGACGCCGGACCTACGTGCCAGTTCTCCGATCCGCATCGCGCCCTCCCGGATGACCCCGGCCACAACGGTTGCACCTCACGTCAATGTCAGGTTCTAGCGTATCCGGTGTACCGATCGACGCTCGCTCGCAGTGAGGAATGACGTGATGGCCGGCTTGTTCGACAGCTACCGCCTGGGCGACCTGCAGCTACCCAACCGCGTCGTGATGGCGCCGATGACCCGATCCCGGGCAATGGCCGACGGGATGCCGACCCCCCACATCGCCGTCTACTACGCCCAGCGCGCCACCGCCGGGCTGATCGTCAGCGAGGGGTTGCAGCCGAGCCTGCAGGGACAGTCCAACCCCAATACCCCCGGCCTGGACCGGGACGAGCAGGTCGAAGCCTGGCGCGAGGTCACCTCGGCGGTGCACGCCAACGGTGGCCGGATCTTCGCCCAGATCATGCACGGCGGCCGGGTCGGCCACCCCGAGGTCGTCGGCTACCGGCCGGTCGGCCCGTCGGCCATCGCCCTGAACGGCCAGCTCTACACCGGCCCCAAGGGCATGCTGCCCGCGCCCGTACCACGCGCGCTGGCCACCAGTGAGATCAAGGGCGAGATCCAGGTGTACGCCGCAGCGGCCCGACGGGCCGTCGACGCGGGCTTCGACGGCGTCGAACTGCACGGCGCGAACGGCTACCTGATCAGCCAGTTCCTGTCCGCCAACGCCAACCGGCGCAGCGACGCCTACGGCGGCTCGGTCACCGGTCGGATCCGGTTCGCCGTCGAGGTCGCCGAGGCCACCGCGGACGCCATCGGCGCCGAGCGGGTCGGCATCCGGCTGTCTCCCGGTGGCACCGTCTGGGACATCGTCGAGGACGACGTGCCGCAACTCTACGGAGCGCTGATCGGCGCCCTGGCCACGCTCGGCCTCGGCTATGTGCACACCCTGGGCACCGCCGCCGACGAGGTGCTCGTCGGCCTGCGGAACGCCTGGCCGGGCAGCTTCATCGTCAACCCGTCCCCGCAACTCGGCGGCACGCCGGTGACCCGGGAGCGGGCCGAACGCTGGCTCGGACTCGGCGCCGACCTGATCAGCTTCGGACGCGCGTACCTGGCGAATCCCGACCTGGTCGAGCGGCTGCGCCTGGGCCTGCCGCAACGCGAGCACGACCCGGCCACCATGTACGCCGGCGGCACCGCCGGCTACCTCGACTACACCAGCTACCAGCACTGATGCCGGACCGAGCGACACCCGATCCAGCAACGGCGCTCCGCCCGCCTACCGGTCGCGGTCCGGCGGGTAGCTGGTCGGGTCGAGCCGCTCGGCCAACTGACGCACGGCTGCCTCGTAGGCCGGGTCCGTGTGGTAGGGCCAGTGTCGGTGGATCGGCGGCGGCACGGTGTCGTCCATGGCAATGATGATTCCGGTCGGATCGCGCAGTCGTCGGTCGACCGTGCCGGCCGCTCCCCGGACGTGTGGCGGCTCGCCGGGTCGGTGGGCGGAGAAGACCGGGCCGCCGATCGGGTCGGTGCTGCGCCACAGGTTGACCCAGCGCCAGGTGATCCGGTTGCCGATCTCGTCCAGGACCTGGTCGCCGAGGAAGGCGGGGCAGAGCCGGGCGTAGAGCCGGTGCAGGGGGCTGCCGTGGGTCAGCAGCGCTACCCGGGGCAGCACCTCCGGCGGTAGCTGGAGGAGGGTGGCGGCGGCGAGGACGGAGCCGTGCGAGTGTCCGGAGAGGATCACTCCGCCCCCGGTGGTCAGGGCGGTGATTCGTTTGGCGAGTTCGGGTACCGCTCGTTCGGCGTAGCAGGGTGGGGCGAACGGGTGCACGGTGCGTGGCCAGAAGGTGCCCAGGTCCCAGATGGCCGCGATCGTGCGTCGGGTGCCCTCCGACCGGTAGGAGAGCAGCCCGAACAGGACGATGCCGAGCGCCACCAGGCCGATGACGTACATCCCGATGTCGGTCGCGTACGCCAGTTCGGTGCTCACCGTGCCGTCGGTCCTGGCCAGCTTCCGGGTCAGGTCGGATGGCCCGATGCCGGTCAGGTCCAGCGCGACCGTGGCGACGCCGAGCAGCGACAGCACCAGGAACACGATGAAGACCGGGCTGATCTGCTCGGCGAGGGCGGCCCGGGCGATGATCTGCTGGACGACGGCCCGGCGGGGCAGGGCTTCCGGCGGCGGCTCGGGGAAGTCCTGCCGGACGATCGCCTCGGCCAGGCGACGTCGGCGACGTCGGGTCTGCACGATCCGGTAGATCGCGGTCGCGGTGACGACCAGGACTGCGGCCAGGCCGGCCAGCGCCGCCCAGCGGTAGGAGACCGGCGGCTCCAGCGGCGGTGCGCCGGGCACGTTGGGCCGGGCCGGGTTCGGGATCTCTCCCCGGTCGAGGAAGTCGGCGACGCGGTAGACCAGGGCGGCGGAGAAGCCGTACGCGGCGGCCACCGCCGCTATGCCGAAGATCGGGGCGGCCAGTCCGCTCAGCCACGCCTTTGCGGTTGTCCGGCTGCGTCGTCGCTGGTGCAGCGTGGTGACGACGAGCGCGGCGAGCAGGCCGGTCTGGACTGCGATCACCGCCGCGACGGTGCCCTCGTATCCCGGCAACTGCCCACTCGGCGGTTCCGGCTCCAACGGCACCGCCGTGTAGACGAGGGCCAGCACGGTGAGGCCGTTGGCGACCATCCGCAGCGTCCGGATGCCACGCAGGTCGACCTCGCCCCGGCCCGGCCCCTCCACGGCGCGGTGCGCCGGCAGGCAGAGCAGGACGGCGCAGGCGGCGAGCAGGACCCAGGCCGCCATGAAGAGCAGGTACCCGACCAGCGTGGGGTGGATGTGGATGAGCGCGCCGAGAAGGGACGCGTCGAGGACACCGAGGCCGACCGCGAAGTGGATGGCCCGCAGTCGCTGCACCACGAGCGCGTCGTTCCAGAAGCCGGGGCGGTCGATCCGATCCTCCCCGCCGCTGGTGCGGTCCTGCCCGCGGGCGGCGGGGAAGGCCTCGAACGCCCGGGCGGACCGCTTCCCGAGCCACCAGAGCAGTCGTAGCGCGGCGATCGGCACCAGCGCGAGTATCGCCAGGCGGGGCCCGAGGGGTATGTCGGCGAGCCAGGCGAGGTAGCCGCGCTCGCGGATGCAGGGGCGGTAGGGGGCGCACTGCCAGCCGACGATGTCGACGCTCACCCCGACGATGGACAGGACGAACGCGGCGGTGAGGGTGGCGGCGAGCAGCCGGCACAGCGGGCCGATCGCCCCGCCGGCGCCGCCGGTCGCGGGCCGGGTCCAGACGGCGAGGTTGACCAGCATGAACGGGAGGAGGAACAGCAGCGACAGGGTCCGTACGGTGGCGCCCGCGGTCAGTGCGCCCCAGCGGTACGCCTCGACGGCCAGCCCGTCTGGCCGGTCGCTGACGCCGAATCCGGGGCGGGGCCGGTAGAACCCGGCGTTGTCGTCGCCGGCGACCCGGACCACGACCGGATGGTCCAGCAGCGCCTCGGCGGAAGTCCCGGAGACACCGTGCACCCGCAGCTCTACCACCTCGTGTGCCAACCCCCCGCCTCCCGGCCACCGCCGGCCCGAACTCACGATAATGACCTGACCTGCGAATTCGTGGACCCTTCGGCGAACCCGGACAGTCGACCCCGGCGGCCGGTGACCCGCCGGGTGGGTCATGCCGTTTGGCCCTGCCCACCCCGGGCCGAGGGAACGCAGGCTGGTCGGGAAGGGAGGTGGGCCCCGTGAAGATCGACGGCTGGTCGACCGGTCCGGTGGCGGTGGTGGGCGCCGACGGTCAGGTCGGGTCCGCGCTGCGGGACCGGTTGGCCGGACTGCCCAACGAGGTACGCCCGCTGCGCCGCGGTGACGACCTGCGGGCCGCGTTCCGCGGCGCCGACGCGGTGGTGCATCTGGCGGGGACGTTGGCACCGGGCCGGGGAAACAGCTATCGGGCGGCCAACCGCGACACCGTCGCGGCGACCTGCGCCGCGTTGCGGGACTGCGGCGCGCGGCGGGTGGTCTTCCTGTCCTACCTGGCCGCCGCTGCCGCGTCGGGCAACCCGTACCTGCGGTTCAAGGGCGAGGCCGAGCAACTCCTGCGCGACTGCGGCACGCCGGCCGTGATCTTCCGATGCGCCCATATCTACGGGCCGCCGGAGCAGCCCGGGCCGACCGCCTCGGCGCTGCTGGCCCGGCACGGACGCGTGTCGGTGCCCGGACCAGGACGCCAACGCTACTCCTGGATCGCGCGCGACGACGTGGTGGAGGCGCTGACCCGGGCGGCCCTCGACCCGGCCACACCCATTGGCACGTTCGACCTGGCCGGACCGCAGGCGTACACCGTGGACGAGTTCGTCGAGCACATCAATCCCGGCCCGGTCCGCCTCCGGCACCTGCCCGGCTGGGCCGCCCGACTCGTCGGCCGGCTGGCACCGGGAATCACCGAGCCGCTCGTCGACGTGCTGCTGCGCGACTGCCTTTCCGCCGGCGACCCGCAACAGACCGCGACCACCTTCGGGTTCACCCTGCACCCGCTGGCTGCGACCTGGCCCCGTGACCTCCCCGGCCCGGCGATCCGCGACGTGTGACACCGGCGGCGGTATCCCTGTCCCGTGCTCCCGCGACGGCCCGGGCCACGGCGACCGTCGCCGTGGCCCGGGCCGGCATTTGCGGGGGCTGTCGGGAAACCGCGCAAGCTTCCCGACGGTCTCGTTCAGAGACGGGCGATACCGGCCTCGGTGGCTTCCCGTACCGCCGAGGTTCGGCGCGCCTCGGCCCGCCCATCTGCGGCGTCCTCCCGGCCCGCCCCGGCCTTGGCCTGGGCCCGCCGGGCCTGGGCCGCAGCCGCCTGCTCGCCGGTCACGCCACCGCGGATCCGGTTGTTCGTGGCCACGTGGGCGGCCGGGGTGTTGCCCGTGACGGTCAGCCGGCCGTCGATGATGTTGTCGTCGACGGTGACGCCACCGGTGGTGTTGGTGATGCTGACGTCCCGTCCCCAGTATCCGCCGGAGGCGCAGCTGTCGAGGGTGCCGTTCGGGCCCAACTGCACGCCACCCAGGTTGCCGGCGAAGGTGGCCCGGCCGCGTACCGCGCTGCCGCACACGACGCTGCCGGTGGCGGTGTTCAGCACCGACAGCGAGCCGTCGACGAAGGAGTCGTGCACGTCGGTGTAGTAGGTGCCGCTGCTGCTGAGGTTCCCCTCCACCTCGGTGCCGCGGTCCAGCCGGACCTCACCGGCCTGGACGTTGACGCCTCCGGTGATCGTCGACTTCTCCACGAAGAGGAAACTGTCGACGGTCGCGGCGCCCTTTGGCCGGACGACCAGGCTGTCGGCGCGAGCGTCCTTCAGAAACGCGCCGTACCCGCCGGCGGCCAGCTGCACCGCGCCGTCGATGGTCGTGTTGGTGGCGTCCAGGTAGCCGTCCGCGGCGACCTGGACCTCGCCGCTGATCCGGCCGCCGGTGATGACCAGGTTCGCGCCGGCCGCGATGCTGACGTTGCCGGTGATGACGGTGCCGGTCAGCGCGCAGGACTCGCTGGGCGGCACGTACAGGTCGTTGGGCACGGTCACCGCGCCGCCGGTGCCGATGCAGTAGGTGACCAGGCCGGCGTGTGCGCCGGGCGCCACGGCCAGCACCGATCCGGCGGCGATGGTGCTCACAATGGCCAGTTTGGCGACGGTACGTCTGGGCATCGCGGTACTCCCTGTCGATGGAGGTCGAGGACTCATGCGCCGATGTCCGATCGGGCCGCGGCCCGGACGATGGCGCCCTGCTGCCGCTGGGTCAGCGTGCCGTCGGCGACCAGCGCGGCGGTGACCGCCGTGACGTGCCGGACGAAGTCGGCGTGCCGGGGGTAGTTGGCGTGTTCGTCGATCAGATCGTTGATGGTGCAGCCGTTGCCGGTGTCGACGTTGGCCACCCCGGTGTCGTCACCGTTGATGATCACCGTGGCTCGGGTGTCCGAGTCGGGGCAGGCGTCGGTGCCGTCGGCGACGACGGTGAACGTCGTGGACCGCTCGGCGGAGGTGTTCCCGGCGACGTCGGTCGCCCGGTACCGGAGGGTGTGCGGGCCGGGGGCCCGGACGGTCACCGGAGCGGTGTAGCCGGTCCAGTCGCCGGTGTCGACGGCGTACTCGATCGAGGCGACACCAGATTCGTCGTCGGTCGCCGTGACGGTCACGGTGGCGCTGCCGACGTACGCCCCCGAGTCGTCCTGCTCGCCGGTGACCGTCGCGGAAGCCACCGGCGGGGTGGTGTCCTCGGCGGGCACGGCCACCACGGTGAAGTGGGCCATCTGCTCCGCCGAGGTGTTCCCGGCGACGTCGGTGGCCCGGTAGTGGAGCATGTGCATGCCGGGTTCGTCCACCACGATCGGTGCGGTGTACGGGACGAAGGCCGCGCCGTCGAGCGCGTACTCGATGGTGGCGACGCCGGACTGGGTGTCGGTGGCGGTCAGCGTGGCGGTGGCCGTGCCGAGGTAGTTTCCGGCGGCGTCCCGGGGGCCGGCGATGTCGGCGGTCACCGTCGGCGCGGTGGTGTCCTCGTCCTCGTCCGGCTCGACGATGCGGAACGAGACCGAGCCGACGGCGCTGGTGTTGCCGGCGCGGTCGGTGGCCCGGAACCGTACCGAATGCTCGCCGATCGCGGTGACCTGCACCGGCGTGCCGTACGGGCGGAAGCCGGTGTCGTCGAGCTGGTACTCGATGCTCTCCACCCCCGAGCCGGCATCCGTGGCGGTGACGGTCACGGTGGCCGCGCCGAGGTAGTTGCCGTCCGGGTCGCGGTCGCCGGCGACGGTGGCGGAGACCTCCGGCGGTGTGGTGTCCTCGTCGCCGCCGGCGGTGACCACCAGCTCTCCGACCATCTCGCCGTGGCCGGGGATCGCGCAGAAGTAGCGGTACCGGCCCGGGGTCAGCGTCACGGTCGCCTCGTGGCGTCCGTCGTTCGCGTCGAAGGGGCTGGCCAGGATGTTCAGCGTGACGTCGTGGTTGTAGCCCTCGGTGGTGGTGTCGAAGGTCAGGGTGTGTGGCATCCCGGTGTTGTTGCCGGTCGCCGTGCTGTTCTCCCAGATGATCGTGGCCTGGCCGGCGACCGCCTGGACCGGCGCGCTCAGGTATCGGTTGATGTCGCCGTCGGCGGTCCAGGTCAGCACCTGTGTCGCGGCGGGCGGGGCGGCGGTGGCGGGCGCGCCGGCCAGCGGGAGCGCCGCGAGCAGGAGCGCCGCCAGCGACGCCGTCAGTCGTCGGATCATGCTCTCTCCTAGAGGTTCCGCACGCGGATGTTGCGGAACTCGATCAGGTCGGCGTCGCCGTGGTTCTGTAGGCCGACGAAGCCGCGGAGGAACTGCCGCAGATCGGTCGGGGGATCGCCGGCGCGCGAGGACTGCTTGCCCGGCGTGTTGTCGAACTCGTTGATCACCACACCGTTGCGGATGATCGTGTAGTGCTGCCCGACCGCCCGGATCTCGTAGTCGTTCCACTGGTTCTTGCCGGTGACGCCGGCCTGGGCGAGCGGCACCGGGTCGAAGTTGTAGACCGAGCCGGTCTTCTGCGCCTCTCCGGTCTCGCCGTCGTAGATCTGGATCTCGTGTCCGCAGTAGATCGCCACCCACGCCGCCGAGGTCCGGGCCGATCCGACGGTGCCGCAGCTCTCCGGCGGGCGCTCGGCCAGCGGGATCCGCGGGTCGGGGAACCGGACGAAGACGCCGCTGTTGGCCCGGCCGGTCCCGGGTGCGATGTCGCGGAACTGGAGCCGCAGCGAGAAGTCGGCCAGCTCTCCGGTGTGCCAGAGCATGCCCAGGCCACCGGCGGAGCGCAGCGATCCGTCCGGCTGGATGCCGAACGATCCGGACGGCGCCTGCTGCCAGCCGCGGAGCGACTCGGCGGTGCCGTCGAAGAGCGGCTCGTAGCCGGTGTGCCCGGTGCGGCCGATGCCGGAGGCGGCGGCCGAGCGGGTCAGCGTGCCGGACTCGCGGGCGCTGAGCAGGCCGTCGCGTTGTAGCGCGCGGGCCACCGCGGTGACGTGCCGGACGAAGCTGTCGTGGTCGGCCCAGGTGCTCTCGTCGTCGATCAGGTCGTTGGCGGCGCAGCCCTGGCCGACCGGACGGCTGGGTACCCCGGTGTCGGTGTCGCCGAGCCAGATGGTGTCCCGGCGGTCCGGCGCCGCACAGCCCGCGGTGACCGTGGTCTGCACCGTCGCCGTCTCCCCGTCGGCGTAGGTTATGGCGAGCTTCGCCGAGTAGGTGCCGACCCGGGCATAGGTGTGCTGCGGGTCGGCCTGCGCGGAGGTGGCGCCGTCGCCGAACTCCCACCGGTAGCTGACACCGCCGGAGCGGGAACCGGTGAAGGCGACGGTCAACGGCTTGTTCTGGACGGCCACCGAGCCGGCCGCCGGCGCCGGGGTCGGTGCGCCACCGGCGTAGGTGATCCGGATCAGCTTCTGGTTGGCGTGCAGGGTGAAGAACCCGCCGCCGTAGTCCAGCAAATACAGTGCGCCGTCCGGGCCGAACGCGGCGTCCATCCAGCTCTGTAGCTGGGTGCTGCCGTTGCCGGCGGGGACGATCGTCCGCAGCGACTCCGCGAAGACCGGCGGGGCCGCCTGCGGCACGCCGGCCGGGTCGACGGTGACCGCCACCCGGTTGGCCGCGTTCGACTGGTCACCGATGAACCACTTGTCGTCCCAGTGCACCGGCCAGGCCACGGTGCTGTCCGGATCGACCCGGTCGTGGTGGTAGGTCGGGCCGGACATGATGGCCTGCCCGCCGCCGCGCAGGTACGGCTGGGTGTAGGTGGCGTCGGCGGCGACGTAGGTGGGGACTCCGCTGCCGTCGGGGCGGGCCGGGAAGACCGGGCCACCGCCGTCGGGCGAGTACCAGATCATGTTGTCGCGGGCCGGCGGGATGTCGACCAGACCCGTGTTGCGGGGCGACTCGTTCTTCAGGTTGTCGCAGTCGTACCAGCCGGTCAGCACCGTCGCGTCGGTGTTGCTGCGGTCCCGGTAGGGCTGCCGGTTGCCCATGCAGAAGGGCCAGCCCTGGTTGCCGGGGGAGGTGATGATGGTCGCGGTCTCGTACTTGGCCGGGCCCAGGGTTGGGCTGGGCGACGAGGCGTCCGGGCCCACCCATCCGGCGGTCAGCCACTGGCGCTCCGGGTCGATCTGGAGGCGGGCGATGTTCCGTACGCCCATCACGTAGATCTCCGGCCGGGTCTTCTCGGTCCCCGGCGGGAAGAGGTTGCCCTCCGGAATGGTGTACGTGCCGTCCGGCTCGGGATGAATCCGGATGATCTTGCCGGCCAGGTCGTTGGTGTTGCCGGAGGTCCGACGGGCGTCCTGGAACGAGATGCCCTCGTACTCCTGGGTCCAGTTGTTGCCGGAGTAGCCCTGCGATCCCTGGGAGGAGTTGCTGTCCCCGGAGCCCACATACAGGTTGCCCTGGTCGTCGAAGGCCATCCCGCCGCCGGCATGGCAGCAGCTGTGGATCTGCACCGGGAACTGCAGCAGGTCCTTGCGGGTGTCCTGGTCGATCGTCTGTCGCTGGTGGTCGTAGGTGAACCGGGAGATGGTGCGCTGCCCGACCCGTGCCACCCGGTCGATCGACTCGTGCGGCATCCAGTAGACGTAGAGCCAGCCGTTGCGGGCGAAATCGGGGTCCGGCACGATGCCGAGCAGGCCCTCCTCGTTCTTCACCAGCTCGGAGCCGCTGCCCCGGTTGCCCATCACCGCCAGCGTGGTGAGCAGCTTGACCTGCTTCGTACGCGGATCCCAGGAGTGGATGGTGCCGCAGCCGAGGCCGACGTTCGGGGCGCTCCAGTCGACGATCGGGCCGCTCGGGCAGGCCGCCTTGCCGACGTAGAAGACCGTGCCGTCCTCGGCGATGGTGAGGCCGTGCGGCTCACCGATCTGGTCCAGCTGCCCGCTCTGGTTGGCCGCGGTCAACCGCTCCACCTTGTAGTTCGTGGCAATCGTCGCCTGGCAGTCGCCGCGTACCCGGCCGGTGGTCCAGTTGAGCGCCCCGGCCAGGTGGGTGCGGAACGCCTCCTCGCGGTAGCTGCCCTCGGTGTGGCCCATGCCGGTGTAGAACGACCGGCCGCCGTCGTAGTCCCGACACCAGGAGACCGGGTGGAACGGCCCGTTGCCGGCCGGTCCCGGGTCGTAGTGACGTTCCTCGACCTGGGCGACGGTGTGCACCGTGCCGATCGGGTTCGGGTCCCAGTTGTCCCAGCGGTCCGAGCGGGTGATGTTCATCGGTAGCGACGCCGTGGCGGGATGGTGCCGGTCCACGATGTTGACCACAGCCCGGTTCACCGGCGGGCGTTCCACCGCGCCGCTGCCGGTGAAGAGCCGCAGGTCGGCGAGCTGGGTCAGTGGCTCGCCGCTGTTCGCGGTGATGTTCAACCGGTAGTGCGCGAACTCCTGCGGCGTGGCGATGTCGAACCGGCGGGTCTGGAACCGGTCCGGGAAGCTCTGGCCGGTGCGGCGGTCGAGGTCCGTCCAGGTCTGGCCGTCCGTCGAGCCTTGCAGCGTCCAGTCCCTCGGGTCCCGGCCGGACGAGTCGTTGGCCGACGTCAGGGCGTACCCGGTGATGCGCTTGGCCGCGCTCAGCTCATACGCCACCCAGCCGGTCGGTGTGCGCACCAGCCACTTGGTGGCGGAGTTGCCGTCGGTCAGCTTCTCCTTGGTCTCGTTCGGCGGGTTCTCGCCCGAGGCGGTCACCCGGGCCACCGGCTCGGCGACCGGGACCGCGCCGGCCGGGCGGGTGCCGATCAGGCCGGTGAACCAGGTGGAGTCGAGTTGGGCGCGGGCGGCGTCGGCGACACCGACGAACCCGCCGCCGGACTTCAGGTAGCTCTGTAGCGCCGTCTCCTGCTCATGGTTGAGCGTGACGCCGGCCGCGGAGAGAAAGACCACGCTGCGGTACGCCGCGAGACCGGCCGCCGTGAACACCGTGGGGTCGGTGGCCTCCGTGACGACGATGTCGTGCGCCGCGGCGATCTCCCTCACCGCCGCGGTCGCCTGGAGCACCGGATCCTGCTGTTCCTCTGCCGGGCCGTGGAAGACGAGAACCCTCGTCGGGTCCGCCGGTGTGGCCTGCGGTGCGGCCTGCGGTGCGGCCTGCGGTGCGGCCTGCGGTGCGGCGGCTGCCGCCGAGGCGGGCAGCAGCGTGGTGATCGCGGTCAACGCGGCCAGCGTCTGTCGTAGTTTTCTGGTCATCCCCATGCACCCTTTCGATTCAGTCAGCTGCCGTGCGAATGGGTGTGCCCTTGGAACCGGTGAATCGCCTCCTCCGCGCCGGGCGGCATGCTGCCGTCTGCGTTGCGCACCAGAAAGAGCCCGACCATGCCGCCGTCGGAGTGGAACTGCACGTGGCAGTGGTACATCCAGACGCCGGGGCCGACGCCGTCGCCGGCCAACACCTGGAAGCCGAACGAGCTGCCGGGGTTGAGGTCCTTGTTGTCGATCACGTGGCTCGGGTCGCTCGGCCCCTCCAACATGCCGGTGCGGTTGTCCGCCCACCGGTGGGCATGCAGGTGGAAGGTGTGGAAGGTGCCGCCGTGCCCGATCGCGATCCACTCCACCCGCTGGCCCAGGTTCGCCTCGAACATCGGGGTGGCCGGCGCCATCCGGTTGTTGATCATCATGTCGTTGAAGACGACCGTGAACTGCTTCTCCGGCAGGATGTCGCCGCGCCGCCGGACGATCAGCGCGCCGTAGAGGCCCTTGGCCACGCCACCGGTGCCGTGGTCGGTGCCCATGGCGTGGTCGTGGTAGTGCCAGTAGCCGGCGCTGCCCGGCATGAACCGCCGTCCGGTCGTGGCGACCATCTCCCGCGAGCGCCACACGTACGTGCGGGTCTCGCCGGGATTGTTGAACGAGCCGTTGAGCGGGCTGCCGTCCGAGTCGGTGCTGTACTCGACCCCGTGTGGATGGATGGACAGCCGCTGGTTGGTCGTGTTGACCAGGGTTATCTCCAGGGTGTCGCCCTCGTAGATCTCCAGCACCGGGCCGGGCACGGTGGCCTGGCCCGGCGCCAGGCCGTAACCGAACAGCCCACCGGGTAGCTGCTCGGCGTACAGGACGATCTTCTTCGTGGTGCCGGCGCGGGCCAGCGCCGGGGCGTTGGCGACGGGAGTGCCGACCGTGGGCGCGGCCATGCTCAACGCTCCGGCGGCCAGCACTCCGGTGGACATCAGGGATCTGCGGGACAGGTGGCGGGGGGAGTCGTCGGATTGGTCCATGGAACTCCGTTCGCGATTGAGCCAGGCCGCAGTAGGGGTGCGGCAGCCCTCGATCGCGCAGGAGTCAACCCGCAACCTCGTGTCCCAGTGCGACCTTGTCTCGGAAGAGTCCAAACTTTCATCGGCTGATGCAAATATAGATGTCGATCCACCGAAAGTGAAGCGCTCTCGATGGAAAGTCGGCTGGCGCGCCGGACTCCGTTTCACCGGGCCGCGGTGCCGCCGCCCGGCGTTGGGCGGGCGTTCACCGCTGGTTCATCCGGGATTCAAAGCCGATTCATAGACTCGTTTGGTTGCATGCGCTGGTCCCTGTTCCCGACGAGATCGGCCAGCCCACATGCCTCCATGGCTCCGCCGGGGCCCGTCCCGCGCCCCTGACCCGCAGCTGCCGCCAGGCCCACCAACCGCCTCCGCCACCGGTCACCGCCCCGACCGGGACGGCCAGGACGAGCGGGCCCCAAGCGACGACCAGGTGGGGCACGCGCTGCGGGCGCCCAACCGGCTGCACGCGTTCAACCGGTACGAGATCAAGTATCTGGTGCCGACCGTCGACGTGCCGGCGCTGCGCGACGAGTTCACCGCCCGGATGAACCGCGACAGCCACGGCGGCAGCACCGGCTACGGCGTGTGGAGCGTCTACTACGACACCGACGGGCTGCGCTTCTACTGGGAGAAGATCGAGGGGCTGAGGTTCCGCCGCAAGCTGCGGGTCCGGCACTACGGTGACCGGTCCACCGTCACCGACGACAGCATCGTGCACGTCGAGATCAAGCAGCGGGTCAACCGGGTCACCCAGAAGCGCCGGGTCGCCCTGCCGTACCGCCTCGCCCGCGACCTCTGCGACCAGCGCCAGCTGGTCGACCACGACCCGAGCCAGCGGGCCTTCCTCGAAGAGGTCCTGGAGCTGCTCTGTGGCCTGGACCTACAGCCGGTGGCGATGACCGGCTACCAGCGGGAGGCGTTCGTGGGTCGGGGCTCCGACCTCGGCCTGCGGGTCACCCTCGACCACCGGGTACGCGGCCGGGACCGCGACTTCCACCTGGGCGCGGACGCCGAGAACCGCCTCATCGTGCCGGCGAGCCTCTCCGTGCTGGAGATCAAGGCGAACGAGCGGGTGCCGTACTGGCTGACCGACCTGACCGGCCGCTCGAACATGTCCATCGTCCGGATGTCCAAGTACTGCCAGAGCGTCGAGGCGTTCGGCCGTGCCCCCCGATCCGTCTTCCACGTCGCCGACGATCCCTCCGGCACGGGCACCGGCGCCCTCGCCGGTGCCGCTCCCACCCCTTCGAGAAGCGAGGTCTGAAACCCATGCCGTTCGAGTTCCAGGATCTCTCCGGCACCTTCAGTGTCGGCGACATCGCCCTGGCCCTGTCGCTGTCGTTCGTGCTGAGCGCCATGATCGGCTGGGTCTACCGGTTCACCCACCGCAACATCTCGTACAGCCAGTCGTACGTGCAGACGCTGGTGATCCTCGGCATGCTCATCTCGCTGATCATGCTGGTCGTCGGCTCCAACATCGCCCGGGCCTTCGCCCTGGTCGGGGCGCTCTCCGTGGTGCGGTTCCGCAACGCGATCAAGGAGACCCGCGACGTCGGGTTCATCTTCCTGGTGATGGGCGTGGGCATGGCCTGCGGTACCCGGTTCTACCTGCTGGCCGTGGTCGCCGCCGTCGCGATCAGCCTGATCATCGTGCTGATGTACCGGTTCAACTGGTTCGCCTCCAGCGTGCAGCGGCAGGTGGTCAAGGTCCAGGTGCCGCCGACCGGCAACCACACCGCGCACATCCAGGACGTGCTGATCCGGTTCACCAGCGAGTTCGAGCTGGTCAGCATGGAAACCATCCGGGGTGGCGCGCTCACCGAGATCACGTACACGGCACGGTTGAAGAAGGGCGCCGAGCCCGGCGAGCTGATCAACGCGTTGGCCGAGCAGAGCGGCGGCCAGCGGGTGACCGTCCTGACCGGTTACGACCAGACGGACCTGTGATGCGGCTCAGGCACCGGATCCCGGTCCGGATCCGGCACTACTGGAAGTTCCTGGCCGGCTGCCTCGCCTTCCTGCTCGTGCTCACCGTCGCCCTGAGCACGGCCCGCATCCGTCCGTACGTGACCAGCCGTAGCGACACCGGCGGCGACGTGGTCACCCAGGACATCGCCGGCACCGTGGACCTGTTCGACGAGACGCTGGCGCACCGCGTCGAACTCGTCTTCCGGGACGCCGACTACGAACGCATGCTGGACGCCTTCTACGCCGAGGGGGAGAAGGAATATCTTGAGGCTGACCTCGTCATCGACGGCACCACCATCCCCAGCGTCGGTGTCCGGCTCAAGGGCAACTCCACGCTACGCGGCCTGAGCCGCAACGGCGAGACGCCGCAGGGCAATTCGGGCCCCGGCGGTGGTCCGGGCGGCGGTGGTCCGGGTCCCGGCGGTCCGGGCGGTGTCTGGGGTGGCGTGGGCCCCGGGCAGGCCGGCGATGGCCCGGCAGCGCCGGGCGGCTGGCAAGGTGACGGTAACGCGGGCCCGGGTGGCGGTGTGATGCCCGGTGGCTTCGGGACCTCCCTGAAGGCCGAGGAACCGGAGACACTGCCCTGGCTGATCCGTTTCGACGAGTACGTCGACGGCCGCCGCTACCAGGGGCATCGGGAGATCGCCGTTCGGGTCGCCGGCATGGGCGGCGGCGCCACGGTGCTCAACGAGGCGGTCACCCTGAAGCTCCTCGCCGCCGCCGGAGAGGTGGCCCAGAAGTACGCCTACACCAGCTTCACCGTCAACGACCGGCCCACCACGGCGCGGCTGATCGTGGAGCACCCCGACGAGCATTTCGCCGACCGTGTCGAGGGCACCGGCGTGCTCTACAAGGCGCTGGCCACCAGCAGCTTCACCGACCAGGGGAACGATCCGACGGAGTACGCCGACGACTTCAAACAGATCACCATGAAGGGCAGCCAGGACCTGCAACCGGTCATCGACCTGATCAGATGGGTCGACAGCGCCAGCGACACCGAGTTCGACGAGCAACTCGCCGAGCGGGTCGACGTGGAATCCTTCGCCAGCTACGTCGCCTGGCAGAACCTGCTGCT
Organism: Micromonospora sp. CA-263727; assembly: GCF_050942455.1. Taxonomy (NCBI): domain Bacteria; kingdom Bacillati; phylum Actinomycetota; class Actinomycetes; order Micromonosporales; family Micromonosporaceae; genus Micromonospora; species Micromonospora sp. CA-263727. Next base: position 4,852,988 of record NZ_CP192031.1, on the reverse strand, counting down.
GAACTTCGACGACATGTCCGGGCCGGGCCGCAACTACTACCTCTGGTACGACCTGGACACCAAGCGATTCACGGTGATCGGCTGGGACTACAACCTCACCTTCAGCGGTAGCGCCACCCAGGGGCCGCACGAGCAGGGGCGGCTCGGTGGCGGCTTCCGGGGCGGCGGTGCCCGCACGGGCGACCAGCAGGATGCCACCACGCCCGAGGGCGCCGGGCCGCCCGCCGGCTTCACGCCCCCGGAGGGCACCCCACCGGACACCACCGGCGACGCCGCTCCACCGGGCATGGGCGCCGGACCGGGCGGCAACGCGGGTCCGGGCGGCAACGCGGGTCCCGGTGGCAACGCGGGGCCGGGCGGCGGGCACAAGCTCAAGGAGCGCTTCCTGGCCAGCGAGCGGTTCACGCAGGTGTACGAGGACGCCTACCGGGACCTCTACCGGCAGGTGTACGCCGACGGGGCGGCGCTGGCCGCCGTCGACGCCGTCACCGCGGTGCTGGCGAGCGTCGACGGATCCGACGCGGCGACCGCCGCCAGCGACGCCGAGAACCTGCGCACCCTGATCCGGCAGCGCGCCGAGAGCCTCGCGGCCAACGAGGTGATCACCCGGAGCTGACCCGGGAGGCCGGGGCGGGAGATGCCGATCCCGCTCCGGCCACCCGGCTCACCGGGAGGCGCACCCGAGCGCCGGCAACGGCGCGTCGGGGGTACACGGCATACCAACACCGCCGGCAACCTGCTGCTCGAACAGCTCGGCGGCCCGGCCGGCTTCGAGCGGGCGCTGCGCGATATCGGCGACGAGGTCACCGAGCCGGCCCGGACGGAGACCGCGCTCGACGAGGCCACCCCGGGCGACATCCGGGACACCAGTACGCCCCGGGCGCTGGCCACCTCCCTGCGGGCGTACGCGGTCGACGACGCCCTCTCCGACGAGGACCGGGCCGTGCTGGTCGACTGGCCAAGTAGGCAGGCGCGGCTCATCCGGGTGGGGCGTGCCTGGTTCAGACCGTTCCGGTGCGCCCCACCGCGCCGCGTGACATAACTCGAACATCGGCGTACGGTTTATCATGAACATGGATGTTCGAGATGGGGGATGTGATGGCGTCCACGGCCGACCGAAAGCTCCTGCGACGCTGGCCCGCTGCCCTGGGTGTGCTGGTCGCGGTCGGTACCCTGCTCGGGATCAGCCACGGCGGACAGGTCGCCTCCGTCGTGGCGGCGTCGGGATTCGTCTATCTCGCCGCGGCGGCCACCGGACGCCCCGGCGCGGCGTGGCCAGCGTTCGGCGTCACCTTCGTACTCGTCGGGCTCGGCCTCGCGCCGACCGGCTTCGACCCCGTGCCCTGGATCTGCGTCGCGGCTGTCGGCCTCGCCATCTTCGGCTCCGTCCGAGTGGGCCCCCGGCCGGCGTGGTCCCTGCCCCTACAGTCGGTGGCGATGCTCGTACTCGGGGCGGCAGCGCTGCTCGCCGTGTCGGCCGACCACCTCGCCGGCGGCATCATCGTCAGCGTCGCCCTGTTCGCGCACGCGGCATGGGATGCCTGGCATCACCACACCGGGCGCGTGGTCGTCCGCTCACTCGCGGAGTTCTGTGGCGTGCTGGATGTGCTGGTCGGGGCGGGCGTACTCGTTGTCACCCTCACGATGTGACGGCGACCGCCGCAAGCACGGTGTCGCGCACGAGCCGGGTGGCCTCGTCCGCCGACACGTCGCCGCGATGCACCGCGGCGGAGGCCCCATGCAGCACCGCCTGGATGGTCGCGAGCTGCCACAGCACCGGCATGTCACGCCGGAACACCCCCTCGTCCCGGCCGCGTTCGAGGAGCGCCCGCACCCGGCGGGCCGGGCCCTCGTGCACCCGCCGCATCTCCTCCGGCGTCAGCACATCGCCCGCCGCGATCACGACCGCCCCGAAACGGCGGGTCAGCTGCCAGGTCGCCGCCAGGAGGCGGGCCATCGCGTCCCGCGGATCACCCGCAAGGTCGATCGCGTTCAGCGCCTGGTCGGTGCTCGCGATCACCCGGAGGCTGACCGCCTCGACCAGCGCGGCCCGCGACGGAAAGTGGCCGTAGAGCGTGACGCGGCCCACGCCGGCCGCTTTCGCGATCTCGTTGACACTCACTCCGGGATCGGCGGCGAGCAGGGTGGTGGCGGCGTCGAGGACCGACTCGACATTCCGGCGCGCGTCCGCACGCTTGGCCGTCAACCGGTCGGTCGCCATCCCGCCCCGCCCTCTTCCTGAACAATCACGCCAGTCTAACGAAAGGCACGATCATGACCGGTACGCCGACCGCGCAGGACTTGTTCGCCGGCATCCCCGTCGCCGACTTCGATCATTCGCTGGCCTGGTACCGGCAGTTCTTCGGAGTCGAGCCGAGCTTCTACCCGAACGACACCGAGGCCGTGTGGGCAGTGGGCGAGCACAGCTACGTCTACATCGAACTCCTGCCCGACCGCGCGGGCCGCTCGATGCTGATGGTCATGGCTGTGGACCTCGACAACACGGTCGCCGGGCTCGCCCGGCGTGGCCTCGAACCACACCGGATCGAGCACTACGAGGAGGGCATGCGCAAGATGGTCTACGCAGATCCGGACGGCAACGAGATCTCGTACGGCGGCGTGTCGACCGCCACCGCCTGACACGCGCCCCAGGCATCGCGCTCCTCAAACCCCGGCGAACCCGGGGACCAGCACCGCCGGTCCGGCGACATGAGGGCTCGCCCCTGCCACCCGGGCCCCGATCCGGCTTGCCGGCGGCTGGCAGGCTCTGCACCATGGGGAGCCTCGTCGCACAGTTGCCCGCTCTGCTCGGTGTGCTGGTCGGCACCATCGGCACGATCCTCGCCACCTCCCTCGCCGACCGGTCGCGGTGGCGTCGGCGCCAGACGGTGCGGTGGGACGAACGGCGGTTGGACGCGTACGCCGAGTTCGCGCGGGCGCTCAAGGAGGTGCACACCATCGCCAGCCGGATGATCGGCGGCTACCTCGACCGGGAGAACGGACTCGTCGCGTTGGCCGAGGCCGACTTCCGGCACACGATCGCCTGGGAGAACGTCCTGCTGCTCGGCGACGGGCCCACCGTGTTCGCGGCCCGGGCCTGGCGGGACACGGTCTGGGAGGTCGAGCGCCTCGCCCGTGACCGGTCGAGCGGCGACGAACTGCCCGACCTGCTACATCGCGCCAACGAGGCACGGGACCGGTTCTACCACTCGGCGCGTGGCGGTCTCGGTGTCGGCGGCGGGTCGGTCGCCCAGGCCGAGTTGCTGGTGACCAGGCTCAGGAAGAGCCATCCCCCTCCCCCCACCACCCCCACCAGGGTCTGATCGTCCAGCCACCGGCCGCGCGGATCGCCCTGGCCTGCTCCGGCCGGGCTCCTGTTCAGCTGCGGTGGGCGGGCTGGTCGAGGATGGCGCTGAAGCGTTCCTCGGCCAGGTCGAGCTGATCGAGGATGTGCTGCTTCACCGGTGCGGACAGGGGAGTGTCGGGGCGGGTGACCAGGTCGCGGAAGACCGGCACCAGTGGCCGGTACTTGCGGGCCGACGACTCGACCTTCGGGCCGACGGAGTGGATCACGCCGACGCCGTTGTCGGTGAAGTCGGAAACCTTGATGACCCGTGCCCACGGTTCCCGGTCGAGGCTGGCGGCGACATGCTCGTGGTACTGCTCGTTGCGGTCCCGCGCCGGATCCCACTGCGGGTTGGTGACCGCGGCGACCAGGTGCGCCACCCGGGGGCCGAACCGCTCGGCGAGCACCGCCAGCGCCGCCGCGGTCGGGTCGGCGGCGGCCAGCTCGCCGGCCAGTTCGGCCGGATGGTCCTCGACGGCGTCGTGCAGCAGGCCGGCGACGATCACGTCGACGTCGCGTACCTCGTAGTGGTGCATCATCCGGATCGCCACCCGGAGCAGGTGGTTGAGGTACGGCTCCCGGGACCGCCGGTCGTCGTGGTGCAGCCTGGCGGCCAGCTCCAACGCCTCGCCGAGCCGCCGCCGGGCGTCGGCGTCGAACGCCTCGCTCTCCAGCCGGAACCGCTCCCGCAGGCCGGCCTCGCCGTGCATCTCGGTGATCGCGTGCATCGGCATGGTGGCCAGATACGGCGGCAGATCCATGCGTCTCTTATATCCGATCCCCACCGCCGGTAGGGGGACCAGCGGTGCGCCCCGGCCACCTCGATACACCTGGGCCCTTGGCGGCGAGCATCGTCGGCTTCGGCAGCAGTCCGGGCTGACCTGTGCGGGCCGACTGTCCCGGCCGGCCGGCGGCGTTCATCGCGGCGCGATGCGGGCGGCGAGGTCCAGGGCGGCCCGGATCGGGTCGTCGGCCCAGTGGCTGGCGAACGCGTCGTGCAGGCGCCAGCCGGCCCGGGCCAGCGTGCGCTGTCGCTCCACGTGCGCGGTGACACCGTCCGGGTGCACACCGCAGAGCACTGCGACCGCCTCCGCGTCGGTGCCGACGCAGAGGTCGATCCGCCAGCGGCCGACCGGATAGCCGGGCCGGACCGGCAGCCCGATCCGCGCCAGCTCGGCGGCGAGGGCCCGGGTCCAGGGCTCCGCTGGGCAGGTGTCGGGCAGGGAGGTGGCCGGCTCGGACCCGGCGGGCGGCTGCTCGGCGTACCGCAGGTAGTCACCGATGATGCCGTCGGGTGACCGCAGCGAGGTGACCACGGTGAGGTGTTTCCTGGCCCGGGTGACCAGGACGTTGAACAGGTTCGGCTCCGCCGCGAACCGGTGCCGCGACGGCGGGTCGTCGTCGACCAGCCCGAGCGAGGCGATCACCACGTCCGCCTCGCTGCCCTGGAACGCGTGCACCGTCCCGCTCCGCAGGCCCAGCCGTTCGATCTCGTCGACGTCGTACGCCGACAGCAACGCCGCCTCCACCGCGTCCGCCTGGGCCCGGAACGGGCTGATCACCGCGATGCCACCCTCGGGTGGCCGGGTCGCCAGCCGCCGGACCAGGTCGAGTGTCGCCGCCACCTCGGCCTGGTTGACGCCGTCGACCACGGTGGCCGCCTCGACCGTCAGCACGTCGATGGCGTCGGCCCGCTCGTTGCGGGGGTGCCGGGTGACCAGCTCCAGCCGGCCGCCGTAGAAGCGCCGGGCGGAGAATCCGATCAGGTGCGGTGTGGAGCGGTAGTGCTCGCCGAGCCAGGTGACCGCTGCGGCGCCGGCCGCCACGTCGAAGGCGCTCGACCGGCGCACGTCGAGCCGGTCGGTGAGGCGGTCCAGGCCGTGCCGGCGCAGCGTCGCGGATACGTCCACATCAGAGACGAAAGAGACGAACCGCAGCTGCCGGGGATCGCCGGCGACCAGCGCCCGTCGCGCCCGGGCCAGCACCGGGGCGGCCCGCAACTGGTCGACGTGCGCCGCCTCGTCCAGCACCACCAGGTCGAACATGCCGGCCACCGGCGGCAGCAGATCCTCGACGTCGGTCACCGTGCCCACCCACAACGGCAACGCCCGCACCAGCGCGTCGGCGTCCAGCCCGGCGAGCAGCTCCCGGCGGCGGTTGCGCCCGGCCCGCAGGGAGGTGCCCAGGCCGCTGGCGGCGCGCCGGGCGTCCGCCGTCCACCGTCGTGCGCTGGTGGCCCGATGCCGCATGGCGGTGCCGACAGCCTCGGCGAGCGTCGTGTCCGCCTCGGCCAGCGCCTGCCAGGCCGCCGTCAGTTCGGTGCCGCCGCTCGCGGCCAGCCGGGCCGTCGCTCGTACCGCGGCGGCTGCCTCCACCGCCGCCCGCAGCCGTTCCACCGCTACGTCGGGACCGGCGCCGGTCAGCCGCCGCAGCCGCCGGACGGCGTGCGCCCGTCGCCGTCGTCGCCACCAGCCGTCACCGGCCCGGCCGGCGCCGGCCAGGGCGGCTCGTACCGCGGTCAGGTCGGTGTCGGGCGCGAACGCGGCCGGAGCGTCGTGGCGCAGGGCGGGCAGCAGTGGCTGCCAACCGGGCAGCGTGGCGGCGAGTCGTTCCTGGTCCAGGGCGGCGTCGATGCCGGCCCGGACCGCGACGACGCGGTCCCGGGCGACCGCCACGGCGGCGTCGTCGCTGCGCAGCTGCGCGTCGTCGACGCCGGCCGCGACCCCGCCGGCCAGCTCGGTGGCGATGGCGTCGCGCCGCTCGGCGTCACCGAAGAGCACCGGACTCGGCCCGGGATGCCGGCGCAGCAGCTCGCCCAGTACCTCCGCGGCGTGCACCGACTGCGTCGCCACCAGCACCGAGCCACCCCGGCCCACGGCGTCCAGCGCGGCGGCGACCAGGGCGTGGCTCTTGCCGTTGCCCGGGGCGCCGGAGACCACCACCACGGGCTCCGTCCGGGTCCGCCGGATCACGTCGCGCTGCGCGGCGTTGAGCGGCAGCGGCGAGAGTACGTCCTCCTGGTCGGCCCCGCCGTCACCGACGGCACCGCGGTCCGGCCCGGTCGGTGCACCGGCCACGACCGTGCTCTGCGGCGGGTGCGCCGTCGGGGCCGGGCCGTCGGAGGGTCCGGTGCCGCCGAGATAGAGCCTGCTCAGCGCCGTGGCCGCCAGCCCGGGACGGCCCGCCCAGTTCAGCAGGGTGTCCCGGAGCCGGCCGGCGAACACGTCCCGGGTCACGAAGATCGCCGCCGCGCCGACGCCGGTGACCACCGCCTCGTCGACGCTGCGCGGCGGCGTGGGGACGACCGTGTTCACCTTCAGGCCGGCGGCCTCAGCCGCTGCGGTGATCCACGCGGCGGTGCCGGCCGCGCTCAGCCAGCCGGGCCCGGCGAGCCCGGGCGCCGCCTCCAGCCGGGCGGCGAGTTCCCGGTCCTCGATCAGCGCGGTCAGTTCGAGATCCCCGGCCGGGACGACGCGGTAGCCACGTCGACCGCGCTCCAGGCGTACCGGCTGGGCCAGCAGCGGCAGGCGGACCCGCCGCCGTCCGCCGTCCAGGTCGGCGCCGCCCACCAGGAAGGCCAGGCCACGGCGGAGAATCCGCTCGTCACGGTGCAGCGCGTCCAGGGCGGCCAGCCGGTCCAGCCGGGCGTTGCGCGGTCCCCGGTCCGGCTCCGGCAGCCAGACCAGCGGCCGACCGGTCCCGGACACGTCGAACACCCGCTCGGCGCCGGCCGGGGCCAGGTCGGCGAGCGCGGTGAGGATGGTCGCCGCATGCATCGCCCGCAGATTCTGCCGTACGTCGTCGAGGGCGAGCGCGACCGAGTCTCCGCATCCGGTCCGGCCGTGCCGCCCGGCTCAGCTGCGGCGGCCGGCCCGGCCGTGCCGCCCGGCCGGACTACCTGCACGGCTCCCTTTGCTCTGCTTAAGCGTGGGCAATGGATCCGGCCTGGAATCGGCGCGCCGATTGGAGCAGAGCGAAGGGGGCAACAGGGGTGGGTGGGGCCCGTCAGGTCTGACGGGCCCCACCCGGGTGTCCGGCGTCGGCAGGTACGCCGGCTTGTCGGGTCGACGGGAAGCGGCGCTATCCGGCGTAGGTCTCGAACTCGGCCACCCTCGGCGTACCGCTGGAGCTGGTGATGTCGAAGGTGATCTTGCGCAGCGAGGTCGCCGGGAAGGTGACGACGCCCGCCGTGCTGCCCGAGCCCAGGACGGCGCCGGTGTCGTGGTTGAGGACCCGCCAGGACCGGATGTTGCCCACGGAGCCGGCGGCCTCCCGGATGTTGATCCTGGACACCGTGGTGGCGGAACCCCACTTGATCGAGATCTGACCGGTCGTGCCGGACGGCGACCAGGCGGTGTTCATGTTGCCGTCCCGGACGTCGCCGTAGCTCGTCCCGCTGGCCTTGCTGGAACCGTCGGAGTCGGCCCCGAGGCTCAGGTTGGTCCCGCCCGGCGAGGTCGTCGGTCCCGGCGTCGGGGTGGTCGGTGCGGGCGTGGGGCTGGTCGAGGTCGGCGTCGGCGCCGTCGACGCGCAGCTGCCGTTCGAGAACCGGATGCCCTTGTTGGCGCCGGCGAGCTGGCTGACGAGGTTCGGCACGCAGCTCGCCGAGTCGAGGCTGAAGGAGTACGGGATGCTGACGCTGGTGTTGGAGGTCGGGTTGGGGCCGGCGGGGTTGTTGTCGCTGCTCCGGCTGGACCAGGTCACGTTGTCGAAGATGTTGCCGCTGACCTGCCAGTAGCCGGCCTGGTTGGTGTAGAAGGTGCCCAGGACGTCCTTGGAGTTCCGGAAGTAGTTGTTGTCCACCTTGGCGCGCGCCCCGGCCCGGGAGTTGATGCCCGACTCCCGGATGTTCACATAGTGGTTGTTGTAGATGTGGGCGGTGCCGCCGCGCAGCAGGGGCGCGCGGGAGTCGAGGTTCTCGTACAGGTTGTGGTGGAAGGTGATGAAGTCGTTGGTCAGGTCGGTCTCGCTGGACCCGATCAGGCCACCGCGCCCGGAGTTGCGCAGGATGCTGTAGGACAGCGTCACGTACTGGGTGTTGTTCTTCATGTCGAAGAGGCCGTCGAAGCCCTCCGCCTCGCCACCCGAGGCTTCCAGCGTGACGTGGTCGACCCAGACGTTGCGGACGTTGGCCTCCATGCCGATGGCGTCACCGCCGTTGGAGAGCGGCGAGCCCGACTTCTTGACGTTCCGGACCGTCACGTTCTGGATGATGATGTTGCTGGCCTCGCGGATGTGGATGCCCAACTGGTCGAAGACGGCGCCGTTGCCGACCCCGAGGATCGTGACGTTGCTGATCTGCTTGAGTTCGATCACGTCGGCGGCGGTGTTGCAGCTCGACCCGGACACCTTGGTGGTGTTGCCGTGGTTGATGGTCCCCTCGACCTGGATGATGATCGGAGTGCTGCTGCTGGCCCGGCCGCAGAGGGCCGCGTGGATCTGGGTACCCGTGGTGGCGCGTACCGTCTGCCCGCCGGTGCCGCCGGTGGTCCCGCCGTTGCGGGTCGCGAAGCCGGTGGCGCTGCCGACCGCTGCCGACGCCTGGGGGGTCGTCAGGGCCACACAGACCGCGGCTCCCACGGCCGTCGCGGCCAACCCTGCCAGGAGTCGCAGTGCGACTGGTCGTCTCATCCTCTCCTCACTTCCTTGCTGCTGGTGGTGGTGTAAGGAGGGGTCCCTTCTTAACGCCTCAGGTAGAGGAGGGGCCCCCTTTTAACAGCGGTGTGGGGCTACAGCGGCAGGCGGTCGGCGCCGGCGAGCGGGCCGACCACGAGCGGCACCAGCGGGGCCGGCAACACCGGGCCGTGGCGCAGCGCCGGCGTCCAGCCGGCGTCGGGCGACAGGTCGGGATCGTGTACGGCGTTGTACGCCGCCACCAGGTCGACCGGACGCGGTAGCCCCCTGGCCGGAGCCACCCAGTTGCCCCGGGTGGTGATCGCGGTGCCGCTCCAGTCGTAGAGCAGGTCCGCGGCGCTGATGCCGGAGCCGAGGGTGAAGTGGTTGTTCTCGGCGTAGACGGCGGACTGCACGCCGACGCCGATGGCGTACTCGAAGCCCTCGCCGCCGAGTCGGTACGCGTTGTTGTAGACGTCGACCTGGCCGAAGCGGACCCGGGGCAGCCGTTGCAGCGACCCGTCGAAGAGGTTGTGGCGTACGGTGACCTTGAGCCGGTCGACGTCGGGGCCGACGGTGTTGGACGAGCCGATCAGCATCACCTTGTCCCGCCCGTCGAAGCGGTTCCACGCGGCGGTGACCAGGCTGGCGGTGTGGGTGATGTCCAGCGAGCCGTCGTGCACCTGGTACGGGCGTCCGAAGTAGGTCGGCTGGGCGCTGTCCGGATTGTCGCCGTCGGTGAAGGTGTTGTGGTCGATCCAGACGTTCTCGCTGCGGCGCACCGAGACCAGGTCGTACTGGGAGTTCCAGTTGCCGGTCTCGCCGTCCGTGGGCGACCAGGCGGGGAAGCAGTCCCGGGCGTCGTCGAAGGTGATGTTGCGGACGATGACGTTCGGGGCCCGGTCGATCATCAGGGTGAGGCCGGTCAGCCGCGCCCCGCGCAGCCCGATGATGGTGGTGTTCGGGCCGACGTTGATCTGGGTGTGCCGGGTCTGGTTGGTCACCGACCGCACCCGGGCCTCCTCCAGCGGTCCGCTCGGCGTCACCCGGCCCCACACCTCCGGGTCGTACGCGGCCAGGTACGCCGCCAGCGAGTACCCGGGGTCGGCCAGGTCCGCGCAGTCGAGCAGCCGGCCGTCGGCGTCCTCGAACCCGTCGATGGTGCCCTTGACGTACACGATCTTGGGAGTGGCGTCGGTGATGTTGGTGGCGTTGTTGCCGCCGAGCGCGGCGATCAGCTCGGCGCGGGTGCTGGCCACCTGGACCCGGTCGGCCGCGGCGGCGGAGCCTCCGGTGGTGCCCGGCCCGGCGGCGGCCCAGCCGTCGCCCGCCGGCAGCGCCTGCCGGCCGAGCTGACGGGCCAGCGGTGACAGCGCCGCCGTGCTGCCCTCCCGGGTCGGCGAGTGCGCCGCCGCCGGGGCGGGAGCAGCGGTCAGGATGAGAGTGATCAATGCCGCGCCGGCGGCGATTCTGCGCATCGCTTGTTCCGTTCCCTCGTCGGTGTTTCGTGTTTGTGACGAAGGTTACGGTTATTGTTTTATCTCGGTCAATATGAATGATGTGCAGCTTTGTTGCAGTAATTGCTTTCGACTGGCATTGCCCCGACCTGCTTCGATCGGGAAATGGCTGGTTATCGCGCTTGCGTCAGCCCTTGATGAGCTGGCGATGTTGCAGTGTCGTTGCCGTTCCTCCTATTCCGATGTCGTCAGATCCGGCCGCCCCGGCAGGACCGTCAATCGGCCCACCCCGGCGGGACCGTCAGATCGGCCCGCCACGGCGGGACCGCCCACTCCACGTCCGACTCCGACGGCAGCGCGCCGCGCTCGGCGGCCCGGCGCAGCACCGCGTTGACGCCCCGGATGCGCAGCACCCGCTGCGGTCCCTCGCCGACGGCGTCGACCAGCCGGCCGCCGAGCAGCGTCGGCTCGGGCGCCGCCTGTAGGGCGGTCAGCACGTCGGTGAACGGCGCGGTCCGGGCCAGCGGCGCGATCAGCGGCAGCCGCGGGTCGGCCCGGTGGGCGAGCAGGTTCTCCAGCAGCCCCCGCCGGCCCGGCACCGCGCGGGGCGCGGCGTCGCCGGGCAGCAGCAGCCGGTCGGTCGGGTACTCCAGCACGGCCCGCCCGGCGCTGCCGGTGACGATCACCTCGCCGGCGACGAAGTCCTCTCCGGCGAGGGTCACCGCGGCCACGATCGGCGGGCCGTGGCGGGGACGTACCCGCAGCACGGCGGTGTCGTCGACCTCGATCGGCCGGACCCGGTACCGCTCCACCTCGATGCTGGCCGGCGCCAATGGCGCGCCCCCGACCACCTCGGCGACCGCCAGACACTGCATCACCGCGTGGGCCAGGGGGTTGGCCAGGGCACCGTCGAGCACCGGCCGGCCATCGAGCGACCGCCGCCCGGCCCACGGGGCACGGGCGTAGTAGGCGTCCGGACGCTGCCAGGCGGCGACCGTGGCGATGCCGGTGACGGTGCCCAGCCGGCCCGACGTCACCGCCTCGGTCAGCGCGGTCAACGCCGCCGACCCGAGGGCCTGGAATCCGACCTGCGCGACCCGGCCGGTGCTGACCAGCGCTCCGGCCAACTCCTCGTGCTCGGCCGTAGAGAGCACCGGCGGCTTTTCGAGCAGCAGGTCGGCGCCGGCGGTCACGGCGTCCCGCGCGATCGGCAGGTGGGTGTGCGGCGGGGTGCAGATCACCACCACGTCCGGGGCGACCTCGGCGAGCATCGCCCGGTGGTCGGTGAAGATCCGGGTGTCCGCCGGCACCGGGGCGGCCGGCTCCGGTTCGATCGGCCGGGTGTCGACCAGGGCGACCAGCCGTACGCGCCCCGCGTCCTGCAGCGCGCTGATCGCCCGCCGGTGCCACCGCCCGTGCCCGTTCGCCCCGACCAGCGCCACCCGCGCCACCCGCGCGCCACCCGCCACCCGCGCCGTTCGCGTAGCGCGCGCCGCGCCCGGGGCGTTAATAGGGGGCCCTTCCTCTACCCCAGGCGTTAATAGGGGGCCCTTCCTTTCACTCATGGGGTGGTGGCGAGGGTGGTGGGGACGGGGTGGTGGTGTAGGGCGGTCAGCCAGGCGGTGACGTCGGTGCGGACTTCGTCGTCGTCGGCTATCTCCGGGGGGATGACCTCGGAGAGGGCGAAGATCGCGTCCACCGCGGCGGCGGGGGAGCCGGCGGCGGCCAGCGTCGCGCGGATGCGGTCGGCGAGCGGGTCGTCCAGCGGCAGCGGGCGGCCGTCGTCGGCGGTGCCCTGGGCGAACCGGATCCAGGCGGCCACCACCAGCGCGGCCCAGTGCGCCGACCGGCCGGCCGCGCGCAGGTCGACGATGGTGTGCAGGATCCGCTGCGGCAGCTTCTGCGAGCCGTCCATGGCCACCTGGAGGGTACGGTGCCGGATCGCCGGGTTGGCGAAGCGGGCCAGCACCTGCTCGCCGTAGTCGACCACGTCGACCCCGTCGGGCGGGGTGAAGCTGGCCGCCACGTCGTCGGCGATCAACCGGCGCAGCACCGTGGTCAGGTGCGGCATCGCGAGCGCCTCCGCGATCGTCTCGCAGCCGGCCAGCGCACCGAGGTACGCGATGGCCGAGTGCACGCCGTTGAGGGCGCGCAGCTTCAGCCGCTCCCACGGGCCGGCGTCGGCGCAGAGCACCGCACCGGCGCGCTCCCAGGCGGGCCGGCCACCGGGGAAGTCGTCCTCGATCACCCACTGGGTGTACGGCTCGGCGGCCACCGCCGCCAGGTCCTGCACGCCGAGCGCCCGGTGGGCCGAGGCCAGGGTCTGCGGGGTGCTGGCCGGGACGATCCGGTCCACCATGGTGCCGGGGAAGCCGACCTGCGCGGCGACCCAGTCGAGGGCGGGCTGCGGCGCGCCCGCGTACGCCAGGGCCTGGCTGACCAGGCCGCGCAGCCGGCGGCCGTTGGCGGGCAGGTTGTCGCAGCTGACCAGGGCGATCGGCCCGGCGTCCGCGGCGGCCCGGGCCAGCAGGCCGCGCACCAGCAGCCCCGGCACGGTGGCCGGCGGCCGGTCGGTGGTCAGGTCGGCGACCAGCGCCGGATCCGGCCGCAGCGTCCCACCGGCCGGGTCGAGGTGGTACGCCTTCTCGGTGACCGTCAGCGTGACCACCCGGATCGCCGGGTCGGCCAGCAGCGCCACCACCGCCTGCGGGTCGGCGCTGGCCAGCCGCACCCCGGCCAGCGCCCCGATCACCCGGGTGTGCTGGTCGGCAGCGGAGAGCGTGCTCACGCTGAACAGGTTGTCCTGCGCGGCCAGGGTCCGCACCAGCTCGGCGTTGCGCGGGGCGACCCCGACGATGCCCCAGTCGCCGCCGGCCAGGGCGATCGCCTGCTCGGTGTAGACGGCCTGGTGGGCGCGGTGGAACGCGCCGATCCCGAGGTGCAGCACGCCGGCCGGCACGGTGCCCGGCCGGACGAGCGGGCGGGCCTGCGCCGGTAGCCGGCGCAGCGCGCCGAGGTCGAGTCGGGACGCGCCCACGGTCACCGCCATGCCGGGCCGTCCGGGAAGCGGAAGGTGGCGATCGACTCGGGCCGCATGGTGGCGCTGTAGCCCGGTGCGGTCGGCAGCAGGTACCGGCCGCCCCGGGCGCGTACCGGATCGACGAAGTGTTCGTGCAGGTGGTCGACGTACTCCACCATCCGGCCGGCCAGGCTGGTGCCCACCCGCAGGAAGTCGAAGACCGCCAGGTGCTGCACGTACTCGCAGAGCCCGACGCCGCCGGCGTGCGGACAGACCGGCACGCCGAACTTCGCGGCCATCAGCAGCTCGGCGAGGACCTCGTCGACGCCACCGACCCGGCAGGCGTCGATCTGCATGACGCCGATCGCCTCGGCCTGCAACAGCTGCTTGAAGATGACCTTGTTGGCGGCCACCTCGCCGGTGGCGACCCGGCACCGGCCGCCGGTCAGCTCGGTCACCGCGCGGGCGATCCGGGCGTGCCCCAGCACGTCGTCGGCGTGCGTGGGCTCCTCGATCCAGTACGGGTCGACCTCGGCCAGCGCCGTCATGTTGGCGATCGCCTCGTCGACGTCCCAGACCTGGTTGGCGTCCATCATCAGCAGCGTGTCCGGGCCGATCTCGTCCCGGATGATCCGGGCCCGGCGCAGGTCGTCGGCGGGCGGGCCGCCGACCTTCATCTTCATCGCCCGCCAGCCGTCGGCGTAGGCGGCCCGGGTCAGCGCGCGGACCTTGTCGTCGGGGTAGCCGAGCCAGCCGACCGATGTGGTGTACGAGGGGAAGCCGTCCCGCTCCAGCAGGGCCAGCCGGTCGGCGAGCCCGTCGCGTCCCTTGTCCAGGATGGCGGCGGCCTCGTCGGCGGTGAGCGCGTCGGTGATGTGCCGGAAGTCCACGCTGGCGACCAGCTCGTCGGTGGGCAACTCGGCCAGGTAGCGCCACATCGGCTTGCCGGCGAGCTTGGCCCGCAGGTCCCAGACCGCGTTGACCAGCGCGCCGGTGGCCATGTGGATGACCCCCTTCTCCGGGCCCAGCCAGCGCAGCTGCACGTCGGCGGCGAGGGAGCGCCAGAAGGCCACCGGCTCGGCGGCGATCTCGTCGACCGTACGGCCCAGCACGTGGTGTCGCAGGGCGCGTACCGCCGCGCAGGTGATCTCGTTGCCGCGGCCGTTGGTGAAGGTGAACCCGGCGCCGGTCGGCCCGCCGTCGGTGGTCAACTCCACGTAGGTGGCCGAGTAGTCGCCCCGGTTGATCGCGTCGGACCCGTCGCCGCTGGCGGCGGTGGGGAAGCGTACGTCGTGCACGGTGACGTCGGTGATGGTGGTCATGAGATCTCCCCGAACTTGAAGACCCGCTTCGGCAGCCGGTACGCCAGGTCGACGATGGTCTCGGCGGCCTCGTCCATGGGCAGCCGGTGCTCGGCGACCAGCCGGGCCAGGAAGCCGGCGTCGATGCGGCGCGCCACGTCGTGGCGGACCGGGATGGAGCAGAACGCCCGGGTGTCGTCGACGAACCCGGCGGTGTTGTAGAAGCCGGCGGACTCGGTGACCGTCTCCCGGAACCGGCGCAGCACCTCGGGGGAGTCCAGGAACCACCAGGGCGCGCCGAGCAGCAGGGCGGCGTACCCGCCGGCCAGCGGCGCCAGCTCCCGGGTGAAGGTGTCCTCGTCGAGGGTGTAGAGCACCACCCGCAGCCGCGAATCGTTGCCGTACGCGTCCAGCAGCGGGGCGAGGGCGTGCACATACTCGGTGACCTGCGGGACGTCGCCGCCGACGTCGCGGCCGTGCCGGGCGTGCAGCCACCGGTTGTGGTTGCGGACCGCGCCGGGGTGCAGCTGCATGACCAGCCCGTCGTCGAGCGACATGCGGGCGAACTCCACCAGCATGTGCGCCCGGAACGCCTCGGCGTCGCCCGGCTCGGCCCGGCCCCGACGGGCCCGGTCGAAGAGGGTCGCCGCGTCCGCGCCGAGGTCGAGGGTGCGGGCGGTGGGATGACCGTGGTCGGAGGAGGTGGCCCCGGCGGCGATGAACGCGGCCCGCCGTGACCGCAGCGCGGCCAGGTAGCCGGGGTAGGCGCCGGTGTCCTCCCCGGCGATCTCGCCGAGCCGGTCGACGTTGGCCGACCAGTCCTCGAAATCCAGGTCCACCACGTTGTCCGGGCGGAACGTGGTGACCACCCGCCCGCCGGGGCCGCCCCAGCCGTCGGCGGCCAGCTTGGCGTGCCGGCCCAGGTCGTCCAGGGGCGACTCGGTGGTGGCGAGCACCTCGATGTTGAACCGTTCGAAGAGCGCCCGGGGCCGGAAGTCGGGCTCGGCGAGCTTGGCGGCCAGCGCGTCGTACACCTCGTCGGCGCTCTGCGGCGTCAGTCGGGTGTCGACGCCGAAGACCTCGGTGAGGGTCTGCTCCAGCCACAACCGGGACGGGGTGCCCCGGAACAGGTGCCAGTGGGCGGCGAAGCGTCGCCAGATCCGCCGCCCGTCGGTCTCCACCGGGCTGCCGTCGCGGCTGGGCACGCCCAGCTCGGCCGGGCCGACGCCCTGGCTGAGCAGCATCCGGGTGACGTAGTGGTCGGGCACGATGAGCAGCTGGGACGGGTCGGGGAACGGCTGGTCGTCGGCGAGCAGGGCCGGGTCGACGTGCCCGTGCGGGGAGATGATGGGCAGCTGCGCCACCAGCGCGTACAGCTCCCGGGCCAGCGCGCGTTGGCCGGGCTCGGCGGGAAGGAGCAGGTCGGGTCGGGTCGAGGTGGGCACGGGGTGCGGCTCCTGTGGTCGTGGTCAGTCGAGGGTGAGCAGGTCGGCAACCCGGACGGGGGCGCCGGTGTCGAAGGACCGGTTGGCGGCCAGGCCGGTGAGCAGGGCCAGCGCGCCGTCGCGGGCGCTCGCCGCCCGGTGCAGCGGATCGGGTACGCCGCCGAAGAGCACCTGGGTCATCCGGGCGTCCGCGCCGCCGTGGCCGTGCCGGGTGTACCCGTCGACCTCGATCCGCCGTGGCGGGGACCAGAACGGGCGCAGGGTCAGCGTCGCCGCGCCGCCCTCGGTGGCGGCCTGGTCGCCGTGCAGGGCGGCGCCCTTGAGCGCGCCGGCCGCGGCGGGGCTGACGAACTCGCTTTCCGTGACCTCCAGTTCGAGGCGGCCCCGGCTGCCGTTGACCATCACCCGGTAGCCCTCCCACGGCGCGTACGCGGTGAGGTGGTAGGTCATGGTCGCGCCGGTGGAGTAGGTGGCCAGCACCGCCATGTCGTCCTCGATGCTCACCCCGGGGGCGAAGACGTTGCGGTCCCGGTGGTAGCCGTCGGCGGCCTCGGCGTCGAGGTACAGCTCGCGCAGCCGGGGATGCTCGGCCAGGCGCAACGCGAACGGGTCGTCCGCGGCCTCGGGGGAGGCGTGCGCCCGGTCGTAGTCGCGGGCGTAGCCGTGCCGGCGGCCGGGCTCGCCGTAGAAGAACAGCCGGCCGGCCGCGTACACCTGCACCGGTGTGGCGTCCAGCCACCAGTTGACCAGGTCGAAGTGGTGGCTGGCCTTGTGCACCATCAGGCCGCCGGAGCTGGCCTTGTCGCGGTGCCAGCGGCGGAAGTAGTCGGCGCCGTGGCGCACGTCGAGCAGCCACTCGAAGTGCACCGAGCCGATCTCACCGACCGCCCCCTCGGCGAGCAGCCGGCGGACCTGCTCGTGCAACGGGTTGTAGCGGTAGTTGAAGGCCACCGTCACCCGCCGGCCGGTGCGCCGTACCGCGTGGAGGATGCGTTGGCAGCGGGGCGCGTCGGTGGTCATCGGTTTCTCGGTGACCACGTCGCAGCCGGCTTCCAGGGCGGCCACCACGTACCCGTCGTGGGTGACGTCAACCGAGGTCACCAGGACCACGTCGACCCGTTCCTTGGCCAGCATGGCGGTGAAGTCGTCGGCGTGGTACGTCGGCACGGGCGGGTGGCCCAGCTCGCCGAGCCAGCGGTTGTGGGCGTCCATCCGGGCCTGGTTGACGTCGGCGAAGGCGACCAGCTCGGCGGTGTCCGCGTGGTCGCGGACCAGCGCCCGGACGAACATCTCGGCGCGGGCGCCGGTGCCGACCACGGCATGCCGGGCCCGCCGGCCGGGTTGCGGTGACCCGGGTTGCGGAGACACAGACCGATCCTCCTCGATCTTTGTGCAAACCTTTGCAGTGAAGTAACCACGGTCGATCGGTCGAAGTCAACGGACCGCCGGCAACCGGTGGCTTTTGGCCTAGTTGATGAGTATTAGCGCGCATGGCGGAAGTCTCGCCGCAACACAGCTGTAATCATTCGCCGTTGACACTGGAGCAACCGTTTGCATTAATTGGCGGCACCGTGACCGCCGACACATCGACGAAGGGGGCCTGAATGCCAGTCACCATCCGGGACGTCGCGCGGGCCTCCGGAGTGCACATCTCCACCGTCTCCCGCACCTTCTCGGCGCCCCACCTGGTCAACCCGGACACCCGGGTACGGGTGCTGGCCTGCGCCGAGGACCTGGGCTACCGGCCCAACCGGGCCGCCCGCGCACTCATCACCGGCCGTACGCACAACATCGGGCTGATCATCGCGGACATCGCGAACCCGTTCTTCCCGCCGCTGATCAAGGCGGCGGAGAGCCAGGCCCGCCACCGCGACTACCACGTCTTCGTGGCCGACACCAACGAGGACGCCGCCGCGGAGGAGGAACTGGTCCACGCCCTGGCCAAGCAGGTCGACGGCGTGCTGCTGTGCAGCCCGCGGATGAGCAACAGCCTGATCGAGCAGCTCAGCCGGGAGGTCCCGCTGGTGGTGGTCAACCGCCAGTTGGCCGGGCTGCCGTGCGTGCTGATGGATGTCGGGCAGGGGGCGCGGTCGGCCATCGAGCACCTGGCCGGGCTGGGCCACCGGGAGATCGCCCTGCTCGGCGGGCCGCGCGGGTCCTGGACCAGCCGGGAACTGCGGCGGGCCGCCAGCGCCGCGGCGCGGGCCGCCGGGGCCGACCTGACCGTGCTCGGCCCCAACCCGCCCACCGAGACCGGCGGCCTGGCCCAGGCGGAGCAGGTCCGCCGGGCCGGCGTCACCGCCGTGCTCGCCTACAACGACCTGATGGCGATCGGCCTCCTCGAAGGGCTCGACGCACTCGGGGTCCGGGTGCCGCAGGAGATCAGCGTCGTCGGCGTCGACGACATCAGCCTGAGCCGGCTCACCCGCCCCAAGCTGACGACGGTGGCCACACCCACCGCGGCCGCCGGCCGGACGGCCGTCGACATGTTGCTGCAACAGGACACCGAGTACCCGCGCACCGGGCGGGGGAGCGGTGCCGGGGTGGCAGTCGGCGTCCGTCGTACCACCGCACAGGTAATGCTCCAGACCGAGTTGGTCATCCGCGACTCCACCGCGCCGGGACCCTACGCCGGCCGGGACCGTCCCGGAGCCACTGCCGCAGGCCCGGGCCCGCATCGCCGTGCGGACCCGGGCGGCCCGACCGTGGCCGCCGGTGACGTCGTCGCCTCCTAACGCCAAGGAGTGAGCGCACATGCACCCCGCAACGCACCCCACCGACGCGCCCGACGGGCGCACCCACCGTACCCCCCTGCCGCGCCGCCGGTTGCTGCGCGGCCTGCTCGCCGCGGTCGTGGCCCTGCCGCTGCTCGGCGCGGCCGCCGCCTGCGGCGACGACGCGGCCGACGGCAAGACCAAGATCTCCATCTTCTGGTGGGGCGGTGACGCCCGCGCCCAGCTCACCGCGCAGGCGCTGGACCTGTACACCACGAAGAACCCCGACGTCACCTTCGAGACGACCTGGCAGGCCAACCAGGGCTACTTCGACAAGCTGGCCACGCTGACCGCCGGCGGCAACCCGCCGGACATCTTCCAGATCGACGACAACTTCCTCGCCGAGTACGCCGCCCGCAACACCACCCTGGACCTCACGCCGTACCGGGAGTCGGGCAAGCTCGACACCACCAAGTTCCCGCCCAGCCTGCTCCAGTACGGCGTGGTCGACGGCAAGCTCGCCGGCCTGGCCGCCGGGGAGAACACCCAGGGCCTGGTCTACAACAAGACCCTGCTGGCCAACAACGGGCTGCCCGAGCCGACCACCGGGATGAGCTGGGAGGAGCACATCGCCTGGGCCGAGCAGGTGGCCAAGAAGACCAAGATCCCCGGCACCCAGGATCCCAGCGCCGACTACAAGGCGTTCTGGGTCTGGCTGCGCCAGCAGGGCAAGGACCTCTACTCCGGCACCGACCTGGGCTTCACCGTCGAGGACGTGACCCGGTGGTTCGAGCTGTGGAAGGGTGCCCGGGACCGGGGCGCGACGCCGCCCGCGGACATCATCCACGAGGGCAACGCGACCGACATCACCAAGCAGCTCGTGGTGACCGGCAAGGCCGGCACCAGTTGGGTCTGGGTCAACCAGATGCCCGAGCTGAAGAAGAACACCGCCGACGAGCTGGGCGTCATCGCGTACCCCGGTGACCCGAGCGCCCAGTGGGCCCGCGCCTCGATGTACTGGTCGGTCTTCCGGGGCAGCAAGAACGCCGAGATCGCGGTCGACGTGATCAATTTCCTGGCCAACGACCCGGCGGCGGTCAAGCTGCTCGGCACCGACCGGGGCCTGCCGTCCAACATGGACCTGCGCCGGGTGGTCAGCGACGACACCACCGACGAGGCGATGAAGCAGTCCATCGCCGTCGAGACGGAGCTGGCGGAGACGTTCGGCGAGTCGCCCCAGGTGCCGATCAAGGGCCACAGCAAGGTCCGCGCCGAACTGATCAAGGCCGCCGAGAACGCCCAGTACGGCCGGGCCACCCCCGCCGAGGCCGCCGCGCAGTTCATCGAGGCGTGCAAGGCAGCAATCGCCTCCTGACCCGCCGCGATACCCGGAGAGGAGCAGTTCGTGGCCCTGACCACGGTGCCCGACCCGACCCGCCGCGGCACCGGATCCGTCCGGCCCGACGCCACCCGGCGCGGGACCGGACGGATCCGGCACGGGGAAGGTCTGGCCGGCTACGTTTTCCTGTCGCCCTGGCTCATCGGACTGATGGCCATCACGGCGATGCCCATGCTGTTGTCGCTCTACCTCAGCTTCACCAACTACGACATCCTGACCCCCTGGTCGGAGGTGGAGTGGGTCGGGCTGGCCAACTACGAGCGGATGTTCACCAGTGATCCGTCGTGGTGGCACTCGGTACGGGTCACGCTCCGCTTCGCCCTGATCGCCGTACCGCTGAAACTGGCCGCGGCGCTCGGGGTGGCGTTGCTGCTCAACCGGGCCTGGCGCGGCGTCGGGTTGTTCCGTGGCCTGTTCTACCTGCCGTCGTTGCTCGGCGGCAGCGTCGCGCTGGCCATCGTCTGGGTGAACATGTTCAACCGGGACGGGGCGTTCAATTCCTTCCTCGCGCTCTTCGGCATCGAGGGCAAGCCCTGGGTCAACGACCCGGACTGGGCCCTGGAGACCCTGATGGTGCTGGCCATCTGGCAGTTCGGCGCGCCGATGGTGATCTTCCTGGCCGGGCTCAAGCAGGTGCCGACCGAGCTGTACGAGGCCGCCTCGGTGGACGGGGCCGGCAGGTTCCGGCAGTTCGTCAACGTGACCCTGCCGATGCTCTCCCCGGTGATCTTCTTCAACCTGGTGCTGGAGACCATCAACGGCTTCCAGGGCTTCACCGCCGCCTTCGTGCTCAGCAACGGCACCGGCGGGCCGGTCGACTCGACCCTGATGTACACGCTCAACCTCTACATCACCGGCTTCACCGATCTGGAGATGGGTTACGCCTCCGCGATGGCCTGGGTCTTCCTGGTCGCCATCGCGATCATCACGGCGATCTTCTTCAGCACCGGCCGGTTCTGGGTGCACTACTCCGACGGGGAGGACCGCTGATGGTGGCGAGCACCGTGGCCCCACCCGTGACGGCCCGCCCGCCACGCCCGCGCAGCCGCTCCTGGCTGCGGCTGGTCGTGCTGCTGGCCATCGTCGCGGTCGTGCTCTATCCGCTGATCTGGATGGTCGGCACCTCGGTCAAGTCGCAGCAGGAGATCGTCAACAACATCGGGCTGCTGCCGGAGCGCTTCACCCCGGGCAACTACACCCAGGGCTGGACCAACTTCGACGTCAGCTTCGGCCGGTTCTTCCTGAACAGCGCCATGGTCAGCCTGCTGACCGTGGTCGGTAACGCGGTGAGCTGCCTGCTGGCCGCGTACGCCTTCGCCCGGTTGAAGTTCCGGCTGCGCGGGCTGTGGTTCGCCGTCATGATCGGGACCCTGTTGCTGCCGAGTCACGTGCTGATCGTGCCGCAGTACATCCTCTTCCGCAGCCTCGGCCTGGTCGGCGGCGACTGGCCGTACCTGCCGCTGCTGATCCCGCAGTTCCTGGCCACCGAGGCGTTCTTCGTCTTCCTGATGGTGCAGTTCATGCGCGGCATCCCACGCGAGCTGGACGAGGCGGCCCGGATCGACGGGGCCAACGCGTTCGGCATCTTCCGGCACGTCATCCTGCCGCTGAGCCGACCCGCCCTGGTGACCACGGCGATCTTCTCGTTCATCTGGACCTGGAACGAGTTCTTCCGGCAACTGGTCTTCCTGTCCAGCCTGAGCGACTACACCGTGCCGGTGGCGCTGACCCTGTTCATCGACTCGGCCAGCCAGAGCGCGGTCGGCCCGATGTTCGCCATGGCGGCGCTCTCCCTGCTGCCGGTCTTCCTGTTCTTCGTGGCCTTCCAGCGGATGCTCGTCGAGGGGATCAACACCAGTGGAATCAAGGGCTGAGCAGCGCCGCGACCGGCGCGAGCAGGACCGGGAGCGGGGTGAGCCGGGCCGGGACTGGCGGGACACCGTCCGTGACGGCGCCGACCTGGCGCTGCTGGGCATCCTGACCGTGCTCGCCGCGGCGCCGGTGCTGACCGCCGCCGCCGCGGTCGGCGCCGCCAGCGCGGCCGTGCACGACTGGCTCGGCACCGGCAGTTGGCCGACGGCCCGGCGCACGCTGTCCCGGTTCGGCCGCGGCCTGCTGCCCGGCCTGCCGGCGACCCTGCTCGGGCTCGCCGCCGTCGGCCTGCTCGCCGTCGACCTGGCCGCGCTGGCCGGCGGCCGGGTGCCGGGCGGTGCGGTGGCGCTGAGCCTCACCGTCGCCGTGGCGGCGGCCCTGCTCGGCTACGCCGCCGCGGTGGTGGTCGAGGTCGGCCGCACCGGCGGCGCCGGGTGGCGGGCGGCGGCCGTCGCCGCCGTGCGGGCCTGTCTCGACCACCCCGCGCACTGGGCCGCCCTGGCCGGCACCGCCACCGTCGCCGCGCTGCTCGGCGTACTGGTCACGCCGGTCGCGGTGCCGATCCTCGCCGGGTACGCCCTGGCCGCCGTGCACGCCGTGGCCCGCCGCCGGCCGGTCACCCGCGCGGAGCTGTCGTGACCGCCCCCACCGGCGGCGACGCCGCGCCGACCGCCGTGCCCCCGGCAGCGACCCGGACCGGCCGGGCGGCGACCCTGACCGGTGGGGCAGCGACCCGGACCGGCCCGGTGGTGACCCGGGCCCGCCGGGCGGCGACGATCCGCGACTGCTGGTCGGTGGTATCCCGGTGGCCCGGTACGTGCTCGCCCCCGACCTCGACGGCAGGCACGGCCCCCGGCCGTACCTGCACCCGGTGCGGACCCTCGCCGGCACCCCGGTCACCGACGCGCTCCCCGCCGACCACGTCTGGCACCTCGGGGCCTCGCTGGCCGTGCAGGACGTCGACGGCACCAACCTCTGGGGCGGTCGGACGTACGTCCGCGACCTCGGGTACACCTGGCGCGCCGACCACGGCCGGATCGTGCACACCGGGTGGACGCGCCGGGCCGCCGACCGGCTCGACCACCACCTCGAATGGCGCGACCCGACCGGCGCCGTCCTGCTCGCCGAGCAGCGGAGCCTGTCCGCCGTGGCGGTACCGGGGCAGGACAGCGCCTGGCGGCTCGACATCAGCAGCACCCTGACCGCATCGGAGGGACGGGACGTCATGCTGGGCAGCCCGGCGACCAACGGCCGCCCCGGCGGGGCCGGCTACGGCGGGTTCTTCTGGCGGGCCGTGGCGGCCGAGCCGCCGGAGGCGTTCACCGCCGAGCTGGCCGGCGAGGAGGCGGTCAACGGCTGCGCGCAGCCGTGGGTGGCGCTGCGCGGACACGCGCCCGGGGGAGCGGCGTACACCCTGGTCTTCAGCGGTCTCGGCCCGGACGACCGGTGGTTCGTCCGGACCACCATGTACCCGGGGGTCTGCGTGGCCTTCGCCTTCGACCGGCCCGCGACCATCCCCGCCGGCGCCAGCCGGCCCGGCCACTACCGGGTGGTCGTGGCCGACGGCACGCTCGATCGGGCCACCGCCGCCGCCCTCGCGGAGCCCGTCCCGTGAGCCCATCGGCCGAGGTGGTGACCGTCGGCGAGTCGCTCGTGGTGCTCAGCCCCGGCCGGTCGGTGCCGCTGGCGGAGGCCGAACGGCTCGACGTCACGGTCGGCGGGGCGGAGTCCAACGTGGCCGTCGCCCTGGCCGGGCTGGGGCACCGGACCCGCTGGGTGAGCCGGGTCGGCGACGACCCGTTCGGCCGGCTGCTGCTGCGGCGGATCGCCGCCGCCGGGGTGGCGGTCGACCTGGCACAGGTCGACCCGAAGGCCCGCACCGGCGTGTACGCCAAGGACCCCGGCCCGGACGGCACCCGGGTGCACTACTACCGGGCCGGTTCGGCCGCGTCCCGGATGGGCCCGGCGGTGGTCGACGACCCGCGGCTGGCCGGGGTGCGGGTGCTGCACCTGTCCGGGATCACCCCCGCACTGTCCCGGACCTGCCACGCCCTGGTCGAGCATGCCCTGGTCGACCGCCCGGTGCCGGGAGCACTGGTCAGCTTCGACGTGAACTACCGGCCGGCCCTCTGGTCGACCCGCCGGGCCGCCGCCGTGCTGCGCCGGCTCGCCGACCGGGCCGACCTGGTGCTGGTCGGTCAGGACGAGGCGCAGACGCTCTGGGACGCCGCCGACGCGGCGGCGGTGCGCCGGCTGCTGCCCGGCCCACGATGGGTCGTGGTCAAGGACGGCGCGGTGGCGGCCAGCGCGCTGCCACGCGGCGGGCCGGCGGTCGTCGTACCGGCGTTACGGGTGCCCGTGGTGGAGCCGGTCGGTGCCGGCGACGCCTTCGCCGCCGGTTTCCTCTCCGGCCTGCTGCGCGGACTCGACCCGCTCGCCGGGCTGCGCCTGGGCCATTTGCTCGCGGCGCGGACCCTGGCCGTCGCCGCGGACACCGCGCCGCCGGCCGACCGGGCCCGCCTCGACGCCCTCGCCGCGGTGTCGGAGGCACAGTGGACCCGGCTCGCCCCGGCCGTCGCCGGACAAGCCGCGGGACAAGCGGCCGGACAAGCCGCCGGACGCGCCGCGGGACACGCCGCCACCGAGCAGGTCGTCGTCGAACCGGGAGCAGCTTCGTGAGCATGCCCGACCTGGCCGCGGTGTTCGGCGCCGCGCGGGTGATGGTGATCCTGCGGGACCTGCCGGTGACGGAGACGGTGCGGCTCGCCCAGCAGGCGTGGAAGCTGGGCATCGACATCGTCGAGGTGCCGGTGCGTACCCCGGAGTCGGTCGACGCGCTGCGCGCCACGGCGCAGGCCGCCCGGGAGCGCGGCCGGATCGTCGGCGCCGGCACCGTGTGCACCGTCGAGCAGGTGCGCCAGGCCGCCGAAGCGGGCGCCGCGTTCACCGTCGCGCCCGGCCTGGACCTGGCGGTCGCCGACGCCGCCGCCGCGCACGGACTGCCGCACCTGCCCGGCGTGTACACCCCCACCGAGGCGCAGCGCGCCCGCGACCACGGTCTGCGCTGGCTCAAGGCGTTCCCCGCCAGCAGCCTCGGCCCGCAGTGGTTCAAGGCGATGGCCGGCCCCTTCCCGGAGCTGCGCTTCGTCGCCACCGGCGGCGTCGACGCGCACAACGCCGGTGGGTTCCTCGCCGCCGGGGTGCGGGTGGTGGCGGTCGGGTCGGCGCTGAGCGACCCGGCGCAGCTGGAACTCCTCGCCGAGTTGGCCGGCTGACCGGGCGGTCCTGGTCGGTCCGGGTGGTCCGGTCGGGACGCCACCGGCCCGGGGAGCGTCGACAGCCGCCCGCGGGTCGCGCTCCGGGGCGATCGGGCCGCCGCCGGTCAGCCGGCGCCGAGGCAGACGAAGGCCGCCGCGGTCGCCCGGGCGGTGCTGTCGCCGGACGCGCCGAAGGCCCGCTGGGCGTGGGCGAGGGCCTGCGCCGGTCGGGCTCCGGCCCGCATCCGCTGGTGCAGGTCCAGCACGAGGGCGGTGGTGGGCTCGGCCGGCACCGGCAGTACGGTGGCGATCAGGCACTTGGCGCCCAGGGCCAGCAGCACCGCGGTGAAGCCCATCACCTCGTCGCCGGGGCGGACGCCGGTCAGCCCCGACTCGCAGGCGGAGAGCACCACGCAGCCGGGTGGGCGCGCGATGCGTTCCCACTCGTACGCGAAGAGCGGCCCGTCGGCGAGTTCCAGGGTGGAGAACTGCGGATTGTCGGCGCGGAACGTGCCGTGGGCCGCGATGTGCACCAGTCCGGCGCCGTCCAGCGCCGCGGTCAGCGCGTCGGCGGTGGCGTCCGCCCCGGTGAACAGCCGGGCCCCGGGCAGGACCCGGGTGAGCCGGTGGACCTCGGCCTGCCCGGCCGGCAGGCGTGGACCGCTGGCCAGCACGGGTGGGCCGACCGGTGCCTCCCGCTGATCCGCCCCGAGCCAGACGGTGGCCGACGGGGCGACCGTGATGGCGCGACCGGCGCAGGTCGGCAGCCCGGCCCAGCCCACGTCGTGCAACGCGCCGACCGGGACGATCACCAGCGGCCGGCCGGCCAGGTGTCGCCGCAGCGGGTCGAAGAGTTGACTGTCGAGCGCCGCCGCGGCGTGCTCGACGCCGGCCCGCGCGGCGGCCGAGTCGCCGGTGGTGATCAGCCGGCGCAGCCCGAACCGGTGCCACCGGACCAGCCTCGCCGCCTCGGCGAGCGGACCGAGGTCGTGCAGGCCGGCCCGGCCGTCGCGGACCAGCACCGCCCGGAGCCGGTCGCCGTGAGCCACCAGTTCGACCAGCACCCGGGAGCCGAGCCGATCGGCCAGGGTGCCCACGCCGGGCGGCGCGGTCAGATCGGTTCCGCCGGGCGCCCGTCGGGCCAGATCCCGGATCCGCTGTTCGAGGCGGGCCTGCCGGCCA
Source organism: Micromonospora sp. CA-263727 (assembly GCF_050942455.1). NCBI lineage: Bacteria > Bacillati > Actinomycetota > Actinomycetes > Micromonosporales > Micromonosporaceae > Micromonospora > Micromonospora sp. CA-263727. The sequence goes on along the minus strand of NZ_CP192031.1, from coordinate 4,826,383 downwards.
CGCAGGGCGCGCACCGGCCGGCCGGCCAGCACCGCGTCTTCCAGCAGGCTGCTGACCAGCCGCAACTCGGCGAGAGCCGCGACCAGATCAGGGTCGTCGGGCGGCAGCGCCGGGCGTCGGCGCAGCGCGTTGGCGCGCCACCGTTCCGCCCAGGTGAGAACCCGGGCCGGCGCGCCGGCCCGGACCGCGATGTCCAGCCCCTCGGCCGCCAGCGCCTGCCCGTACGCCCCGCTGTGCGCGCGCAGCTCGGTGGCGCCGAGCGAGGTGCGGTGCCGGTCGAGCACGACCAACCCGCGGTGCAGGGCACGGGCGGCACCGGGTTCGTCACCCCGGAGCCGGCGCGCCAGCGCCAGGGCGTACCAACCCTGGGCACGCCGGGGGCGGTGCCCCGGCGACGGGCCCGGGCGGCCGTCTCGAAGAGGGCCACCGCGCGGTCGCCGCGGCCCACCGCCTTCGCCAGCAGGCCGGCCTCGATGCGGGTGGTCAGCGCGGGATCCGGCCACCCGGTGGCGGCGAGCTGATCGGCGGTACGCACCATCGCCGCGAGCAGGGCCGGCGAGCGGGCGCCCCGGCGGAACTCGGCGCGTAGCTCGACGTGCCGGGCGAAGGCGGCCCAGGTGCGGCGGCCCTGACGCCGGAACCGGGTTCGGGCCGCCGCCGCGGACCCGGTCGCGGTGTCCAGGTCACCGGCGAGCAACGCGGCCCGGGCCCGGGCCAGCAGCGCCTCGGCGAGGTCCGAGGCCATCCCCTGCCGGCGGAGTTCCCCGATCGCCACGGTGGCGACCTCCACCGCCTCGTCGACCAGCGGCACCGAGAGCAGCACCTCGAAACGGTCCAGCAGCAGCGCCGGCCGGGGTACCGCGAGCCGCTGGTACTCCTCGCCGACCGCGGCGAAGCAGCGCAGCGCCGCCGCGATGTCGCCGCGCCGGCCGGCCGCGATCCCGCCGTTCCAGCGGGCGTCGGCCGCCGCGAGATCCAGGCCGAGCCCCTGGAAGGCGGCCGCCGCCCGGGAGAGATCGTCGGCGCCGGCGGCGGTGCCCCGGTGGCTGTTGAGCAGGCCACGGTTGTTGCGGGCGCGCGCCTCCAGCAGGGGGTCGCCCTCGCGTTGGGCGATGTCGATGGCGAGGCCGTAGTCGCGGACCGCCTCGTCGTAGCGTCCGCGGAAGTGCAGCACCACACCCCGCTGCATCCGGGCGCGCCCGGCGTCCGCCCCGGTCAGCTGGGGCAGCGCGGCGGTGACCGCCCGCAGCGCCGCCGCGGTACGGCCGGCGTTGGCCAGCACGTAGCCGAGGCTCATCCGGGCCAGCGCCCGGGTCCGGGCGGTGCCGGCGGTCCGTACCGCCCGACGCAGGTGGCGCAGCGCGCCGGGTAGATCGTTGAGTTCGCGCAGGGCCAGGCCGATGGCCCGCTCGGCGGTGGACCGGTCGTCGTGGTCGACGGGTCGGTCGGCGAGCAACCGCTGGGCCATCGCGATCGCCTCGCGCGGGCAGCGCTGGACGGTGTCGAGCGCCGCCTGGGCGACCCCGGCACCGGCACCGGCCCCGGTGCTGTCGGGCATGCACAGAGCGTTCACCATCCATGGCAGGGCGTCAATGTGCGTCGATGGCCCGGCTCGGACGCCGGGTCGGTTCCATCATTCGGCTCATTGACACTTGACGATTGATTGGAAGAATCGGTGAGGTCCGGGGACTTCGCCGCGCCGGCCACCGGCGAACGTGCCGCTTCCCGGGCCATCTGGAGGACCCGTGCTTCCCGACCACACCACCACCCCACCAGGCCGCAGCGGCCGGCTGTCCCGTCGACGGTTCCTGACGGCCTCCGTCCTGACCGCGGCGGCGACGCCCCTCGGCGTCGGCCCGCGCCCCGCCGCGGCGCTCGGCGACGCCGCCGACGACGACCGGGCGTACCAACTCGCCTTCGAGGAGGCGCTGAACGCCGATCGCAACGTCCGCCGGCACACCGCCGCCGGACGGGAGCTGCTCTACCGGCCCCGGCAGATGCTCGCCGCCAACGCCGACGCCCAACGGGTCGCCACCCGGCTGCGGGAGACCGGTCAACCGGTGACGATCGCCGCCGGCTTCGCCGGCGTCACCCGGCTGCTCTTCGCCGAGGAGACCGACATCCCGGCGACCGTGACGAGGCTGCGTGACCCCCGCCAGTGGCCCGGCCAGCCGCCGCCCCGGGTGCAACCGCATCACGTGCTGCTCGGCCTGGGCAACATCATGGGCAACCCGGGCGGACCACCCCGGGCGGCCACCGCGCTGGCCCCGCCCGATCCGGCCCGGCTCGCCGACGGCGCGGGCGTGACGGTCGGCATCTGCGACACCGGCATCTGGCGGCAGGCCGCCAGCTACCATCCGGCGTGGCTCGGCGGCGCGTACCTGCCGGAGCCCGACGACGAGGATCCGCTCTACGTGCACACCGACGTGCTGGCCCCGCAGGGTGGCCACGGCACCTTCGTCGCCGGCGTGGTCCGTCAGGCCGCGCCGGGCGTACGCGTCGACCCCGAGCAGGCGCTGGACGCCACCGGAATCGGCGACGAGGCGATGCTGGTGGCCGCCCTGAGCCGGCTCGTGCCGGAGGTGGCCGTGGTGAACCTCTCCCTGGGCGGCTTCACCCTCGACGACCAGCCCTCCCTGCCGCTGGCCAACGCGCTGGCCGGGCTGCCGCCGACCACGGCCGTGGTGGCCGCGGCCGGCAACGCCGGCACCAGCCGGCCGGTCTGGCCCGCCGCCCTCGACCGGGTGCTGGCCGTCGCGGCGGTCACCGCGGGCAACTCCGGCACGGTGGTGCCGGCCACCTACAGCGGCTACGGGCCGTGGGTCGACGCCTGCGCCCTCGGCCGGCACGACAGCACGTATGTCCAGGGCCGGCTGCCGCTGCCCGGCCGGCCGACCCGGCTGTTCCACGGCTTCGCCACCTGGGCCGGCACCTCGTTTGCCGCGGCGTACGTCTCCGGCCGGCTCGCCGCCCTGATGACCGCCGGTGGCCTGAGCGCCGACGCGGCCCGGCTGGCGCTGCTCGCGACGCCGCGCTGGCATCCCGACTACGGAGTGCTGGTCGGATGAGAGCCGGGGCGGGCCGCGGTGCGGCGGTGCCGTGGTGACCGACCGCAGCGTGACCCTGCTGGTCTCCGCCGCCGCCGGGGGCGACGAGTCGGCGTGGGCCGAGCTGGTACGCCGGTACACCCCGCTGGTGTATTCGGTGATCCGTGCCCACGACCTCGGTGGCGCCGACGCGGCCGATGTCAACCAGACCGTCTGGTTGCGGCTGGTGGAACACCTGGACCAGGTACGTAGACCGGAGGCGCTGGCGGCCTGGCTGGCCAGCACCACCCGACGCGAGTGCTACCGGATGTCCCGCCTCGGCCGGCGTACCCGGCCCGTCGATCCGTCGGACAGCTCACTCGACGCGTACCACGGGACCTGGGCGGACGCCGCCGCTCCGGACGAGGAACTGCTGCGTGCGGAGCGGCGGCAGGCGCTCCGGGAGGGCTTCGCCCAGCTTCCGCCGCGTTGCCAGGAACTGCTCGCGTTGCTGACCGCCGACCCGCCGTTGAGCTACCGGGAGGCCGCCGACCGGCTGGGCGTACCGGTCGGCAGCATCGGCCCGACCCAGGCCCGCTGCCTGCGCCGGCTGCGCGACTGCCCGGCCCTCGCCGCGTACCGTGGTCTGCCAGGACCCGCCGGGGCCCACCGCAGGCCGGCCCGGGACTTCGACACCGGGCCCAAGGGGGGTGACCGCGATGGAGCCGTGGCCGCCGGCCGATGACGACCGGCTGACGGCGGAGCTGGGCGCGGCGCTCTGGGACGCCGGCTCGGTGCCCGAGGAGCATCTGACGGCGGCGCGGGCGGCCTTCGCCTGGCGGACGACGGACGCCGAGCTGGCGCTCGCCGCGCTGATCTTCGATTCGGCGTGCGAGCCGGAGCCGGCCGGGCTGACCCGGTCCGCCGGTTCCGCGCGCACCCTGTCCTTCCGCAGCGGCCCGGTGCTTCTGGAGATCGAGGTGAGCGACGCCGGGATCGTCGGCCAGCTCTCGCCGGCCGGGGGAGGGCGGGTCAGCGCCCGCACGGCGCACGGCACCTACGACGAGGCGCCGGTCGACGCGGTGGGCCTCTTCTCGCTGGAGGTTCCCCCGGCGGGGCCGATCCAGCTGCGCGCCCGGACCGGCCGGTACCTGGTGGCCACCGAGTGGGTCTGCCTGCGCTAGCACGGGGCGACGGTGGTCGTGGGCCGGTCCGGCCCACGACCACCGCCCTGGGTGTTACCGCTTCGGGGTGCTGATCAGATACTGCACGCCACCGAGATCGGTCGACCTGGCTCCGCTGGTGTCCGGACCGAACTGGGTCACGTTGAACGCGATCTCCCGGTCGGACGCGGCGGCGGCCGAGAAGAGCAGCGAGAACTCGACCCGCTCACCGGGGTTCAGCAGCAGGTTGCCCAGGCTGGCCTTGGCCGGCTCCACGATCTCCACCTGGGTCCGGCCGATCGGACGTACGCCCGCGCCGACCGCGCCGCCGGCCCGCCAGCGCTCGAACAGCTCCTGGCCGAGGTCGACGACGACCCGGCCGCCGACCGCGTCGAGCGGCTCGGTCGCCGTGAAGACCAGGTCGTTCCTGGACGGTACGGTCAGCGAGTTGCCGATGGCGAAGGGCCGCACGACCGGGTTCCCGCCCGGGGCGAGCTGGACCGAGTCCACGTTGCGCCAGGCGATGTTGTTGTTGTGCCGGGTGTTGGTGCTGATGTCCGGGCCCTCGAAGGTCATCGGGTCGGAGTCGGAGACCCAGCGGGCCAGCAGGCAGAAGTGGCCCGGCCCGGGCACCCCGGTCCACGGGATGGTGACCGTCGTGACGCCCGCGAAGGCGACGACGTTGACCGCCCCGATCTGGGTCCAGTGCGTCGGCCAGACCGCGCCACCACCCGGCGTCGTCCGGTAGACCCGCAACACGCCGCTGCTGACGCCCGAGCCGTACGGCCCGGGATTGCGCAGCTTGACGAAGATGTAGTTGGTCACGCCGACGATCGGGTTCTGGCTGACGGCGCACTCGACGGCGGTCGGGCAGACCTTGATGTCGGGGCTCGCCCACAGCGGGTTGTACGAGTGCGGCTCGGTCCCGACATCGGCGACGACGTCCTTGATGTAGACGTCGGTGCGGGCTGCCGCGGCGGCCCGGTCCTGGGCCCCGGCGGGTGCGGCGGCGGCTGCGGTGACCGACAGCAGACCGGTCAGCGCGGCCCCCACGAGCACGACCAGCGCCGCGCGGCGGGCGCGTCTCCCTACTCTCATGACAGGCTCTCCATCGACGGAGGGGTCGCCGCCCGGCGTGTTTCCGTGCCGGGTCGGCGCGATGACGTTCTTCAAGAGCCGGTAACGACCCCGGAAATACCATCGAGGGAGTGCCGTGCCGTCAGATGGCGCAAGCACCGGCGAACCTGGTCGAGACCACCCAGACCCGCGGCGGGGATCGGGGCGGTCCCGTTCACCGCTGGGCGCCACGACCCTTTCCGGGGTTGCTCGGCTTGGCGCCGACCCTGGGGGCGAGTGACTTCGGGGCCCGCGGCGCCGCTCCGGGCGAAGCGCCATCCGCGCGGGCTCCGCCGTTTGTGCGGGCTGCGCCGTTCGTGGGTGGCGGCGGGTACTTGCGCAGCACCCAGGTCTGCTGGCCGAGCGAGAAGAGGTTCGTGGTCACCCAGTAGATGATCACGCCGATCGGGAAGATCAGGCCCGAGACGAGCAGCGAGAACGGGATGCCGTAGAGCATCAGCCGCTGCACCATCTTCTGCTGCGGGTCGTCGGACCACCCGGTGCGCAGGATCATCTGGCGGCTGCTCAGATAGGTGGTGGCGATCATCGCGACGATCAGGATGGCGGCGACGATCTTCACGGTGACGCCGTCGGCGCCGAGCAGGGACAGCTCCTGTGCCGTGGACCGGAAGCTGGCCGCGATGGGTGCGCCGAACAGCTGCGCGGACGACGCGCTGTCGAACTGGGCGACCGACCAGCCGTACAGCGTCTTCATGTGCTCCGGCATCGTCGGTTTGAGGTGACGCAGCACGTGGAACAGGCCCAGGAAGACCGGGATCTGCACCAGCATCGGCAGGCAGCCCATCAGCGGGTTGGCCTTCTCCGTCCGGTAGAGCTCGACGAGCTCCTTCTGCATGGTCTCCCGGTCGTCCTTGTGCTTCTCCTGGAGTTCCTTGATCCTCGGTTGCAACGCCTGCATCGCGCGTTGCGACTTGATCTGCTTGACGAAGACGGGGAACAGCACGCCCCGCACGGTGAGCACCAGGAAGACGATGCCGAGCACCCACGACCAGCTGGTCCCCAACGCGGCCGCGTCGCCGAACAGCCTGTCCCAGGCGGCGTGCCAGAAGAGCAGGATTGCCGAGATGCCGCCGTAGATCAGGGCCATCAGCGGGCTGAAGAGCGTGCTCATCGGGCCACCTCGACGACGAGTGGATACCGGACGGCGGGCACGCCGGCAATAGAACTGGACATGGAAACCCCTCGGAGTGCGACCTGCGGCTGGAATGACTGGAACGGGTGGAGAGCAGTCAGCAGCGGTCGCCGACGAGCGGCGAGAGAAAGCGAGAGAGCAGGCTCAGGCGACCGCGAAGGGCGCGGTCGGGGCCCTGGGGCGGGCCCGGCCGGCGGCGTCCGGATCACGATGGCGAGGTATGCCGGTCCGTCCGGAGCGCTCGCGCAGGACCCGGCGGGTGATCCGCGGGTCGGGGTCGACACCCACCCGCTGGAGCAGGATCGAGGCGGAGAGCAGGACGGCGAGCAGTGCGGCGGTCGCCGCGGCCGTGCCGGAGAGCATGCTGGAGGCGCCGACGTCGGCCACCACGCCGACGAGGTACCAGAGCACGCCAAGTCCGATCACAGGACAACCATAGCGGGCCCGCGCACCTGCCGCGGCTCAGGCTCAGCGGTGCGGGTCGGGCTCGGCGCGGAGGGCGGCGGTGGCCCGGATCGCCTTGACGATCGCCGGGATGGCGCCGATCAGCAGCACCAGCGCCCAGACGATCGCGATGATCGCAAAGACGATCGCGCCGAGGTCGTCGAGGATGCTCACCAGGATCACCGGCATCAGGTCGTGCAGGAACTCCAGCACCACCGTGCAGAGCAGGCTGGTCAGGATCAGCAGCACGAGGCCCTTGTTCTGGAGGAACTTGGGCTGGGCCAGGAGCAGCAGCCCGGCCCAGGCGAGCTTGAGCAGTAGCACCAGGCCGAGCAGCACGGCGGCGTCGCCGACCGGGAAGAACCCCCAGAGCGCCAGGTACGCCAGGGTGCCGAAGGGCGGCGCCAGGAAGAGCGAGACCATGATCATCAATTCGATGAAGGCGACGATCAGCGCGACGAACGCCACGATGATCAAGATGATCGAGAAGATCAGGGTGGCGATGCCCTGCACCCGGCCGTGGAGCCGCTCGGGCAGCACCAGCCCCAGGCAGAACAGCCCGGTCGTCCAGAGCGCCACCGCGTCGATCAACGCGAGATAGCCGCTGCCCCGGCCGGATGGTTCACTGACCCCGCTCACGTCGTCGATCTCCACCCCGAGGTCGCCGGCGCTGCCGACCAGCGCCGCACCGGCGTCCCCGCCGCCGAGCAGCAGCCCGGCACCGACCTCGACGCCGACCGCCAGCACCAGGGCGAGCATGGCCAGCAGCAGGAACGGCCTGCGCAACGCGCCCATCCCGATCCCTCCCGTCTCAGGATTCCGCGACCGTGACCCGGCAGCCGCCGGGGCAGCTCACCCACACCGTGGTGGCCCGGTCCACCGCGACGCGGGCCACCGCGCCGGCGCCGTCCGGGGCCGGGGTGACGGTGTCCTCGACGGTGAAGTCGGCGTCCCCGGGGGCCGGGGCCTCGACCGTGAACGCGTCCGGGCCGCGCAGGATCAGGGTGCGCAGCCCGTCCGGGTCGGCGACGCGCAGCGCGCAACGCCCGTTGACGACCAGCCGTCCCGGCGCCTCCGCGCAATCCGCGTCGACGCTGGCCGGGTCGACCGCGCCGCGCCCCCCACCGGCCCGCCCCAAGAGCTCCACCAGCGAGTACCGCCCCCCAGGATCCCCCCGCCCCGCACCTCCCATCCCCGCTGCCACCAGGAACAACAGCAGCACCACCAAACCCAGCCCGGCCAGCAGCCCCTTCTCCCGCCCACTCATCCCGGCACCTCCACGACGGGGGTTGGGGTGGTCATCGGTTATCGGTGGGGGGTAGTTCGGTGAAGCGGAGGGCGTCGATGCCGGCGAAGTAGCGGTCGGTGCTCTGGGTCTTGCCGATGGCGATCATGGTGAGCTGGTGGGCGCCCTTGGTGAGTCGGACCTGGGCCACGTCGATCCAGTCGGTGATCTGCACCTTCGAGGTGTAGCCGATGAACGGGTCACCGACCTGCCGGCCGTCGATCAGGAACACCGTGTTGGCGTAGTCGGGCGCGGTGGTCAGCACGGCGGAGAACTGCCAGGTGGCGTCGGCGGGTAGCTCCACCGTCACGGTCACCCGGTCGTTGATCGCCCGGCCGAGGAAGAACAGCTGGGCGTCCTGCGACCAGGTCACCGCACAGCAGTTCCCCTGCACCGCCACGCTGGCCGTGGAGCCCGACGGGGAGTCGACCCGTGCCCCGGCCACCAGCGTCTCCGCCTCGATGGTCACCACCTGTGGGGGCGCCGGCGGCGGATCCTCGCCCCGGGTCACCAGGAACACCACCACCCCCGAGACCACCAGCACCAGCGCCGCCGCCGCGGCGATCCACGGCCAGGGCGTGCGCTTCGGCGGCGCCACCGCCTGCACCTCGTAGGTGACCCGTCCGCTGGAGCGGGAACTCTCCTCCGGCGCGGTGTTCGCCGAGTACGCGAAGCCGGTCATGTCGTAGCGACGCGGCGGGGTGCCCGGCGGCACGGCCAGGCGTACCAGGAAGGAGACCGATCCCTGCCCGGGCACCACCCGCTGCGGCTCGGTGACGGTGAACCACGACCGCTGCGTTCCCTCGCCGGGCGCCACGTCGAACACCACGGTGTCCGGCGCGAAGCCCGGGTTGGAGACGGTGAAGGTCAGCTCTCCGGCGTTGCGGGCGTCCAGGGTGAACTGTCCGGCGGCGGCGACGACGGTCCATTCGGTGGTCATGACGGCTCCTCGGGAGCGGATACGGGCGGGGTGGGGGCAGCAGGGGAGAGGGGCGGGACGCTGGCCCGGCCGACCGCACGGTCCGGCGGGGACGCTTCGAGGGTGATCTCGGCGGTGACGGCGGCCGGTTTCTCCGCCTCGACGATGCGACCCACCAGCGTCAGCTGGTCGGCGGCGGCCGTGGGCACCCGGACCACCACGTGGAAGGGCCGGTCGACCGGCTCGTCGAGGACGAAACCGGTAACCCCGGTGGCCAGCTCCAGGGCGGTGCGCAGCCCGTACGGGGTGCCCCGCCAGGCGGCCAGCAGCGAGCCGTGCGCGACCAGGTCCCGCAGCCGGCTCAACGGCAGCGGCAGCGGGGCGTCCCGCCGAGGCGCGGCGACCACGTGGTCCATCGCCACCCAGCCGGCCAGGTACGCGACCATGCCGCCCGGCGCCCGGTACGGCGCGAAGAGCGCGTCGACCTCGGCCAGCACCGCCTCGTCCGGGGCGTGCAGCGCCTCCATCACGTCCAGCAGCGCCCAGAGCACGCTGCCCGGCACGGCGGCCCGCTGGTACGCCGCGGGCAGCAGCCGATCAATGGCCGCTCGACGCATCCTGCCGCACCACCTCGATGTCGTGCTCGCCGGAGCAGAGCAGCCAGGTATCCGGGACGGTCACCACGTCGGCGGTGGCCTGGTTGGCGCTGGCCGACCAGTCGACCGCGTCGGCGCTGCGGTGCACCCCGCGTTCGCCGCCGGCCAGCAGCAGCCGCTCCGGCCCGGCGGCGGCGATCGCGTCGACCGGCACGAACCGGGTGCGGTCGCGCAGCGGCAACCCGCAGTTGACCATCACCGGCGCCCACTGCGGCTGCGCCGCGAGGGTGTCCAGCCGGAGCACCCCGCCGCTCTGCGTGGCGGCCAGCGCCAGGGTGCCGCTGAAGGCGAGGTCCCGGCAGGTGCCGCCGATCCAGCCCGCCTGCACCGCCTGCCACTTCACGTCGGACTCGAAGAGCCGGGCCCGGAAGCAGCCCTGCCCCGGCTTCTTCGGGTCCGGCTCACCGGCGCCGCTCCACAGCAGGGTGGCCGGCCCGTCGTACTGCACGGCGAGCACCCGGTTGTCGACGTTGGCCAGGCCGACGTGGGCGAAGCTGCCGGGGCGGCCGGCGTTGCCCGACAGGTACACCCCGAAACCGGCCTGCGCCGCCACCGCCACGCCGGGGGCGCCGCGCTCGGAGACGAACGCCCGCACCGCGTAGAAGCCGCGGTCGGCGTCGGCCGGGTCGACCAGGATCTGCAACGGCACCGCGCCGGGCAGCAGCGACACCTCGTACAGGCCGGTGTCGGTGGCGACCAGCAGCGCTCCCGCGCCGTCCCGGTCGATCCAGGCCAGGTCGCTGATCCGTGAGTCCAGGTCGGCCAGGAGCGACCAGGTCTCGCCCAGGTCGGTGCTCAGGTGCACCCGGGAGCCGCCGGTGGCGCGTACGGTGGCCACCGCCACCGAGCCGGGACGGGGCACGATCCCCGGCCGGACCGGTGCGGGGGCGGGGGCCACCCGCTGCACGGTCTCCCCGTCGAAGCGGCCCGCCGGTTCCCAGCCGGCCCCGCCGTTGGTGGAGCGGAACAGCACCTCGCCGCTGCCGGCGTACCAGGTTTGCGGCTGGTACTGGTCGGCGGCGAGGGTACGCACCTGGTTGTCCGGCGCCTCGTCGACCACGAACCGCACCGACTCGACGTAGCGCACCCCCGGCTCGGCGTGCTCCAGCAGCCGGTACACGTTGGAGGCGCGCAGCGGTTCGCCGAACGCCCAGCCGGCCGGGTTGAGCGCGGTGGGCAGCGGGCTGAGCGTCTGGTGCAGCCGGTCGTGGATGCGGCGTCGGACCGCGTCGACGTCCTCCTCCCGGCGGACCACCACCCGGGCCCGGATCGACACCGCCTTGTACCGCGCCCAGCTCGCCCGGCAGGTGGCGCCCAGCGAGCGGCGGCGTTCCAGGTCCGCCTCGACCCGCAGCCGGGCCTCCTCGACCTCGTGCTCGCGCAGCACCTCCACCGGCAGCTGGCCGCCGGGTCGGGCGTCGGCCGGCACGTACGGCACCAGCACCACCTCCACCTCGCCCGGCCGGGCGAAGCTGTAGACGGCGGCCCGGGTGAAGGCGCGGGCCCGGCTCACCCCGCCGGCGGCGGTGGCCAGCACCTCGAAGTCCCGGGCGGTCACCGCGCGCTGCTGGGCGAAGAAGGCGTACGGCCCGCGCAGCAGCACCGACTCCATGGCCTCCATCTCCCGGCCGCCGGCCGCCGGCAGCGGGTTGACCACCTTCACCCCGGGCAGCGGGTCACGCAGGCTGGTCAGGGTGCCCGCGGCCACGTTGCCGGCCGGCCCGCCACCGGCCCGGTACCAGAGCCGCACCTGCCGCCCGGCCGGCGGCACCGCCGCCACGGGACCGTCCCCGAACGACGGCGACGGGTCACCGTCGGGCCCGCGCAGGTCCAGCGCCGGGGCGAAGGTCACCGTGCCGGAGCAGCGGTCCACCAGGTACGCCTTGTCCTGCGGGCCGAGCCCGGCAAAGCTGTCCACCGCGCGCCAGATCTCGAAGGTGCGTCCCTCGTGTTCCCGGGCCGCCGCGCCCAGCTCCACCGACCCGGTGGGCACCTCGACCCCCAGCAGCAGGTCCAGCGGCTCGGCGGTCCGTGCCAGCGGGGCCCGTTCGGCGCGCAGCACCTGGCCCGGCTGCCCGGTGCCCACGCCCAGCAGCTCCGCCTCGACCGGCTCGCAGTGGTGCATCCGTACGGTCACCTCGCGCTGCCCGGCGGCGAGCAGCGCCGGTTCGCAGGTGACGAAGACGACCGGCCGCGGGTCGGCGCCCCGGGCCGCGGCCACCCGGGTGCCGGCCGGGATCCGCAACGGCGCGTCGTCGGGGCCGGTCCGGGTGAACCGCACCTCCGCCCAGGCCGCCGACGGGGCGTGCCGGGTCACCCCGAGCAGGTTCAGGAAGGAGACGTACGCCTTCTCCGGCAGCTGGTTCAGCCGGTAGATCATTACCTCGGTGAGGTGCGCGAACGCCTCCAGCAGGGCGATGCCCGGGTCGTGCGCGGAGAGGTCGGTCCAGCCCGGGCAGGACTGCCGGATCCGCTCCCGGGCCTCGGTGACCAGGTCGAGGAAGGTCCGGTCGTCCAGGTGCGGCACGGGCAGCGTCATCGTTCCTCCTCTGCGTCGGTGCCGGAATCGGCGCTCGGTCCGGTAGCCGGCCCCGCGGGCGGGTCGTCGTCGGCGGGCAGCAGGTCGACCGAGAAGACCAGCTGGCCCGGGGTGAGGCTGGCCCGGATCCGGTAGTCGAGCCGGATCACCAGCCGCCACGGGTCGTCCGGGTCCGGCCCGGCGTCCACGTCGAGCACGTCGATGCGGGGCTCCCAGCGGGCGATGGCCGCGCGTACGTAGTGGATGGCCAGGCCGGCGGTGGTGTCGTCGTTCGGGGCGAAGACCAGCCGGTGCAGGCGGGAGCCGTACCCGGGACGCATCAGCCGCTCGCCCGGCGTGGTGGACAGCAGCAGGAACAGCGCCTGGCGTACGGTCTCGTCGCCGTCGGTCATGGCCAGCCCGCCGGCCGCGGTCAGCCCGAGCCCGCCGCCCTGACCGGGGTCGAAGCCGGCGCCGACGAACCGGATGGCCCTCACCGGTCGGCCCCCACGAAGCGTTGCCGGGGGTCGCGCACCCGGTACGTGAACTGGCCGGGTGGACTGCCGTCGGTGAACCCCTCCAGGTGCGACAGCACGACCCGGTGACCGTCGACCCGCACCCACTCGCTGTAGCCGGTCCGCACCGGCTCGGTCTTCGTGCACGGCTTGACCGTCGCGCCGTAGTTCGGGCAGGCGACGATCTCCCGGCCCTTCGGGTCGTCGGCGACCAGCACCGGTACGCCGGCCAGGGCCACCCACTGTTGTGAAGCCTGGTTGCGGACCCGGCCGTCGTGGCTGCACCTGATCACCGAGTCGCGGTGGATCCAGCGCATCAGCCGCCTCCTTCATGGTGGGCGCGGGCGAGGGTGCGGGCCCGCTCGGCGGCGGTCTCCGCGTCCTCGGCCGCCTCGGCGTGCAGGAAGTCGACGCTGCGGGCGCGTACCACCATGGCCCGGCCCGGGGCGGAGAGCACCAGGTCGGTGGCGGCGTGCAGGGTGGTCAGCTGCGGGGTCAGCTCCAGCCAGCTGCCGGCGTCGGTGCTCAGCCGCAGGCTGCGCGCCACGTCGTCGACCACCACCTGCTGCCCGCCCGCGGTCCGCAGCGACCAGCGCCGGGCCCGCCCGTCGTCCACCCCGCTGTCGTACGGCTCGACCGTGCCGAAGAGCGAGCCGAGCACCACGCCCGAGGCCGGTTCGCCACCGGGCAACGCCACCAGCACGCTGTCCTGCGGATCGGGGAGCGCCACCAGCCCCTTGCCCCGGCCCGCCCCCGGGCAGAGCACCGCCAGCCAGCCGGCGTCCGCCCCGCCGTACGCCGGCAACTCCACCCGCACCCGGCCCAGCCGGTCGGGATCCGTCACGTCGGTGACCGTGCCCAGGGTGACCACCGCCGGGGCGGGCGGCCCGGCCGGCGGTGCCGGCGGCGGGGCGGTGGAGAAGCGGGCCAGGTGTCCGTTCGCGTCGAGGGTGTGCACCACCTCGGTGAGCACGTAAGTGCCGGCCACCGGCTCGGCCACGCCGGCCAGCCGGATCCGGCGACCGGGGCGCAGCGCGGGATCGCCCTCGGCCGTTCCCTCGGCGGTGACCAGGGCGGCGGCCCGAATGTCCAGCCGGGACTGGGCCAGCGCGGCGATCTCGTCGTCGCTGCGGCCGGGTTGGTCCAGCGCGGTGCGGGGGCCGTCGGCGCCGACGTCGGCCGGATCCGGGTCCACCGGCGTGCGCCGTCCGCAGCGGGGCCGGCCGGCGCTCTGGGCGATCGGTTCGGCCCGCTGCGGATGCCAGCCCAGCGCCGCGCTCTCCCCGGCGGCGGTGTCGGCGTTGACCGACAACCGCAGGCCGTGCACGTCGCGGCCGAGTTCGAGGGGGATCGGCTCGCCGTGACCGTCGAGGGTCAGCAGGCGCAGCACGTCGCCGTCGACGCTCAGGTGCAGTCCGGCCCGGCCGGTCACCTCCAACAGCAGGTCGAGATCGCTGGGACGGTGGTGCGCCAGCCGGTCCAGCTGCGGCCCCTCCTCCTGGGCGTCGACGGTCAGCCCGAGGTCGGCGCAGAGTTCGGCGGCCAGCTCGGCGGCGGTCACCGACTCGAAGACCCGCAGCCGCTGTCGCTTGCGCAACCGGTGCAGCGCGTCGTACGCCCGGACCCGCAGGGTGGCGGCGCCGTCGGCGGCGTACTCGATCTCGACGGCGGTGACCTCGCCGGTGAACAGCGCCTCCGGACGGCCGTCGAGGCGGACGTCCAGGGCCGCGCCGACCGGCAGCGGGCCGGTCAGCGCCGCCGCGCCGGGGGCGCCGGTCAGTGCCACCTCGCACTGGGTGGGCCGGTCCAGCCGGGCGGCCACCCGCACCGACGTCACCCGACCGGCCAGCGCGTCGGGCAGCGGGTCGCCGTCGAGCAGCACGGTCAGCGCCCGGGGCGCGGCGGCGGTCACGACCCGCTCCCGGCCGCGGCGGCGCTGCTCTGCCCGTACGCGGCGGCGCTGCTCTGCCCGACCGCGAGGCCGCTGCGCGCGGCGGTGGCGACGAGCGATGGCACGGCCAGGGCGGTGCCGGCCGGCACCGCGAGGGGATCGGTGATCCGGTTGTGTTCGGCGAGCAGCCGCCAACGCAGCGGCGAGCCGAGCGCGTCGTGGGCGAGCAGGTCGAAGCGTACGCCGGAGGAGTCGCCCGCGGCGGTGCCGTCGCCGGCGGCGACCACGGCCGTGCCCGGCGCGACGGCCGGGGTCTGCGCCACGGCCAGCTCCTCGGCGAAGCCCTCCCGGGCCCGGTCGGCGTCCTCCGCGACCCGGACCAGCTTGAGCCGTAGCCAGGAGCGGCGCGGCGAGCCGGTGGCGGTGAACGCGTCGAACCGCTCGGCGACGGCGACGACCACTCCGGGCACGTTCCAGGTCTTGCCCCAGACCAGCCGGACCAGCGGTGGCCGGACCCAGCCGTGCTCGACCGTCGAGTTCTCCGCGAGCATCCACAGTGGACGTGTGAGTGCCCGTACGTCGGCCGGGCGCACCTGTCCCTCGGCAAAGTCGGTGTCGAAGAGCAGATCGAGGACGAGTTCGGTGCGCCCGCCGCCGGTGAAGACCAGCGGGTCGTCGGCCGAGCCGGCGCCGGTGAGCTGGGTGCCGGCGCTGCCCCGCTGCCGTACCCCGGCGAGCCGGGTCACCTGGACCGTCTCCGGGTTGAGCAGACAGTCGACCCGCTCGCCGGTGGCGTCGATGAGGAAGGCGACCCGTTCCATCAGCCACCCGCCTGCTCGCGGTCCAGCCGACGCAGCTGTTCGGCGTCGGCGCCGCCCGGGTCGGGCACCGACCACAGCGGCCGGTCGTCGGGCAGCACCGGCCAGGGGTCGGGCCGGCCCCACCGGCCGCTCGACCGTCCCGTCGGGGCAAGGTCCGGCCACGGCGCGCGCACCCCGTCGGGCCGGCGCCCGGCACCGCCCGGCAGCCCGCTGCCGGGCCAGAGCCCGTCGCCGGCCGGCAGCGGGTCACCCGCCGGGCGCCGGCCCCCGAGCGGAAGCCCGCCGTCCAGGCCGGCCCGGCCGTCCAGGCATGCCCGGCCGTCGATGGCTGCCTGGCTGCCCGTGCCGGCCCGGCTGTCCGTGCCCGGCCGGCCGTCGCCGGCCGCCCGGTACCCTCCGGCGACCTGCCGGCCGGCCGTGCCACCCCGGCCCGGCCCCGGAGGCGTCCCGCCGATGACAACGCCGAACCGGCCCCTTCCCGCCGGGCCGGCCTCCGCCTCCGGCGTCCGGCCGAAGCCCAGCACCGATCCGTCGCCTCGCGCCCATCCCGGTCCCTGCGCCGATCCGCCGCCCCGCTCCGCTCCCCGTGCCTGCCCTGCTCCCCGTGCCTGCCCTGCTCCCCGTGCCTGCCCTGCTCCCCGTGCCTGCCCTGGTCCCCGTCCTTGTCCTGGTCCCCAGCCCTGCCCTGGTCCGCTTCCGGCAGCCGATCCGCTTCCCGGCGCCGGTCCTTGTCCGGCGGCCGGATCCCATCCCGACACCGACCCGACTCCTGTCGGGGGCGATCCGACTTCCGCCGGGCCCGTTCCTGCCCCGGTCGCTCCGGTCCCGGCCACGTGCAGGTGCGGTCCGGCCGGCCCGCCGGGATGCCGGCCCGGTCCTGGGGCCGCCGGAAAGGTCGGCCCCGCCAGGAGCGGATCGGGTGGCGCCAGGGGTGGACGTGCGCTGGCCTCGTCGGCCCCCGCGGGCAGCCGCGCGGACCCCGGCGGCACCGTCGCGCCGGACGTCCCCGGGCCGACCCGCGGTACTCCTGCGTTGCCCCTTTGCTCTGCTTCACTCCACGCAACGCCCGGCGTCCGGTACCCCGGCCCTGGCCGTCGCATCGGTTGAGGCGGGGCAAAGGACGGAAACGCGACCGGGTCGCCGGCCGAGGCGGGGGCGGTCCCGCGCGCTCCGGGGGCGGCCGGCCGCGCTGCGGGCCACCACAGGGTCGCGCCGCGGGTGCCGGTCGGCGGCGTGCCGTGCGGGGTGGAGAGCTCCGGCCCGTGGGCCGCGCCGGGATCCACCGGGTCTTCGGCCTCGGGTTCCCGGTGGTCGACCGGTCCGGGCCACGAAGCGTCGTACTCGGTGGTCGCGGTGGCGCCGGCCGGCGGCGGGTCGCCGGCCAGGTCGCGCAGCAGGCCGGGAGCGTGCGCCGCGACCACCCGCAGCCAGTGCTCGGGCGGCTGGCCCGGTCGCCGGTACGCCCCGGCGTCGCCCGCGGCCGTGCCACCACCCGCCCCGCCGCCCGTGCCACCGTCCGTCCCGCCACCCATGCCACCGTCCGTCCCGCCGACTGCGCCGCCGGCTGACCCGGCCGCGCCGCCGGCTGACGCGGTGGCCGTGCCGCCGATCGGCCGGGTCTCCGGTCCGGTGGTGGGGGAGGCGTCGACCACACCGGCGAAACGATCCACGGCGCGCGCCGCGGACCGGAGCCGGCCGGCGAGCCAGCTACGCGGGAGTCGGCGCGGCACCACCGGCCTCCAGTTCCAGGCTCTCGTAGCGCAGCGTCAGGGCGGCGATGGCGATCTCCTGGCCGAGGGTGTTCAGGTGGGCGCCGCGCCAGTTGGTCGGCCAGGCGTTGATCAGGTTCCAGCGCAGCACCTCGGCCGTGCCGGCGGCGTCGAGCAGCACCACCGAGACGTTGCGTCGGTTGACCGTGCCCCGGGCGACCGCGTGCACCCAGTCCCACAACTCCCGCGAGGAGGTGAGGCCGAAGTGCAGGGTGACCGGTCCGTACTCGACCTGCCCGGGGACCATCCGGATCCGGTCGTTGCCCTGCTCCCGGTACGGCACCGCGGGGATGTTCACCTCCAGGCCACTGACCTCCGTGAAGTGCCCGTTGGTGACGCCGTTGACAAGCAGTTTGAAGTTGTACGCCCGGTACGGGTCGACCGGGGCGCCCGGCTGCGGAGTGGCCGTGGTCGCCATGTCAGCCTCCAATCGTCTCGGTCTCGGTGCCGCCGGCCCACTGGCTCAGCTTGAACACCACGAACTCCGCGGGCTTGACCACGGCGATGCCGATGTGGGCGACCACCATCCCGGCGTCGCGGACGTCGGCCGGGTTGGTCTCCTCGTCGCACTTGACGAAGAACGCCTCCTCCGGCGTACGCCCCAGCAGCGCCCCGTCGCGCCAGACCCGGGTGAGGAAGGCGCCGATGTCCCGGCGGATCGACCGCCACAGCGTGTAGTCGTTCGGCTCGAACACCATCCAGCGGGTGCCGTTGGCGATGGCCTGTTCGATGGCGATGGAGAGCCGGCGGACGTTCAGGTAACGCCACTCGCTGGCCTCGGCGGCGAGGGTACGCGCACCCCAGACCCGGATGCCCTCCCCGGGGAAGTACCGGATCACGTTGACGCCCTTGGGGTTGAGCACGTCGTGCTCGGCCCGGGTGACCAGGTGGCCCAGGTCGACCGCGCCCCGCACCGGCTCGTTGGCCGGCGCCTTGTGTACCCCGCGCAGGGCATCGGTCCGGGCCCAGATGCCGGCGATGTGCCCGCTCGGCGGGGTGAGCACCAGCTCGCCGGAGAGCGGGTCGCGTACCCGCAGCCAGGGGTAGTACAGGGCGCCGAAGTCCGACTGCCGGGGCCGGTACGCCACCGGGCCACCGCCTGCGGCCGTACCGCCGCCTCCGCCCCCACCACCGGCGGGGCCGGCTGCGGGGGCGCCCGGGTCGGTGGCGTCGCTCGGCTTGGCCGGGCGGGCCGAGCCGGGCGTGGCGACCCGGGTGAGGGTGGAAATGTCGTCGATGTCGGGAGCCGGGTCGCAGATGGCGACCATGGTGCGGGTCTTCTCGGCCATGCTCAGCAGCGCCTCGTGCGAGACCGGGTCGTGGAAGCCGGGCGCGGCCAGGATGGAGATCTCGTCGACCGCCTCCAGCAGGCTCAGCCCGCCCCGCTGGCGGCCGGTGCCGGCGATCGCGCCGCTCTCGCCGACGTTGACCACCCAGCAGCGGGTGCCACCGTTGTCGAGGAAGCCGAAGACCGCCCGGGCCAGCGGGGTGCTCTCCAGTTGGTCACCGTCGGCGTACAGCCGGAGGAAGTCGGTCCAGTTGTTCACGGCGAGGGCCTCGCCGAGATGGGCGGTACGGTCCGGTGCGACGCCGACGAAGGCCGCGGTGCTGGTGCCGACCGGTCCGATCGGCCGGGCGCCACTGGGCACCTCTTCGACGTAGATGCCGGGTGAGAAGTAGGTGGGCATCGGTCCTCCCGTGCGGATCGGGTCAGCGGGTCAGCGGGACGGTGGGGCGCAGACGATGACGATGTCGGGGTCGGCCGGGTCGACCTCGGCCGTGAGCACCTGCCCACGACCGGTGAGCCGGAGCCGGACCGGGCCGGGGCGTTCCGGATCGTGGGGCACCCCGACGAGCCGGAAACGGCCCGCCGGGTCGGTCTGCGCCGCGTTCGGCTGACCGACGACCTCGACCCGCATCGCCGCGAGGGGCTGGTCGGCCGGGCCGACGACGCGCCCGTCGAAGGCCAGCATGTCCAGCTGCCGTAGCCGCAGTGGCCGCAGTACCGGCGCGGCCGGCTCGCTCGGGTGGGTGACCTGCACGGCCACGTCGATCAGCAGCGACGGCCGGGGCGGCGCCCCGAACGCCGACCACAGCGCCGGGTCGCCGGCCTCCAGCACGAGCGTGCGCCCGCCTGCGGCGGTGGCGGCGACGAGCACCCGGTCCAGCGCCGGGAGGGCGTCCGGCCCGCCGGCGGCGAGCAGGTACCGGACGGTGAGCCGGTACGGCTCCGGGCCGCCGCTGCCCCGGGTCTGCCGGGCCGGTAGCAGCTCCAGCGGCCACAGGGTCAACCGGCCCGGGTCGGCGTCGGGTCGGGGCGGGCCGACCGGGACGGCGCCCCCTGCCGCCCCGGCCAGCCAGGCCGCCAGTTCGGCGGTGGCCGTCTCGATCGGACCGGGTCCGGTCATCGCGGCGGCGTCCCCTGGATGCGGTACGCGATTGCCTCGTTCCACACGTGCGGATAGACGCCGATCTCGAAGTACCGGGTGAAGCGGTTGATCGGCGCGCCGGCGTGGTCGTGGTAGAGCAGCCACACCGGGGCGATGGTGAACAGGACGTAGTTGGCCACGACCAGCGGGATGTACAGCGGGCCGAGCAGGCGGGCCTGGAAGATGTGCACGTCCTCGTGGCGCTGGATGCCGGAGCTGGAGCCGGCGCAGACCGTGCCGAGGGTGGTGGCGTAGCGGGGCGAGACCCCCTCGACCACGTTGACCCGGCAGCTGTGCTGGGAGGTGGCCCGGTCCAGCGAGTGGCCGAAGACCAGGTGCAGCGCGAGGTAGATCGCGCCGACGAGGGTGTTCAGCAGGCTCCAGGTGTGGTCCACGACGAAGAGGAACACGCCCCGGGGAGCGGACGAGTAGACCTGGGCCGAGACGATCGCCCAACCGAAGACGGCCCCGACGAGCAGGCCGACACCGGCACCGACGAGCAGCCCGATCGTGCCACCGGCGAGCTGGCCGAGCACGGCGCCCGTCGCGACATGGACGGCGGCGCTGATGATTCCGTAGACCATGACCCTGCTCCTCTCAGGCCCACGACCGGATGAAGCGGGGCTCGGTGCCCTGCGCCAGTTGGGTCGGCGTCGCCTGCCGGTTGCCGGGCGGCAGCTGGTTGACGCCGAGGGCGGCGGAGAAGATGACCAGGCCGTTGAAGAACGCGATGACCCACTTCTCGGCGCCCGCGTCGGTGGCGAGGGCCGCGGTGAGGTACGACAACGCGAGCGCGATGCCCAGTGCGATCCACTTGCGGGCCTTGTCGGCGCTCGGGCCGATCAGTCCGCCGATGACGTTGGTGGCGAGCAGCGTCGCGGCGCTCGCGCCGGTGAGGCTGCCCAGCGCGGCCCAGGTGAAGAGATCGTTCATCGCCGATCCCCCTTCGGTTCTGCGAGGTGCGGGGTGGGATGTGGGTGGGTGTCGCCCGCCGGGCGGGCGACGATGCCGGCCCGGGGGCGGCGCAGCAGGAGTACGACGAGCACCGCGCCGATCAGCAGCACCACCGCACCGACGGCGACGAGCAACCAGGGGAAGCCGCCACCGGCGTCCTCCTCGTCGGCCGCGGCGGACGGCCGGGGCGGGGCCTCGGCGACGGCGCGCAGTTCGGCGGGCTTCGGTTCGTTGCGGTTGACCCGCCAGGTCACCGTGCGGTCGTTGACCTGGCCGCCCGCGCTGACGTCCAGCACCCGACCGGGAAAGGTCACGGTGATCTCGAACGACATCAACGACATGAATCGGGCTTGATTCTGTGGATCCTGCTCGGCCACTTTTCCGCCGTACTTCTTCGGATCCAGCGGAAGGGTGAACACGTAGCGGTCGCCCTCGCGAACGATACTCAGACTTTCGCTGTCGAATTGTCCGAGGGGCACTTTTTGGTAGTTGATCTGGGAGCCGAAGTGCGTCGGGTCCTCGTACCGTGTCTCCGGGCCGGGCGGGAGCGCCGGAATATTCTGGCGAAGCTCGGCGAAGCCGGCCTCGACCGGCCTGTTGTTCAAGGTCAGCACGCTGCGCTCGGCGGTCAGCAGGAGCTGGCCGCTGACCGTGTCGTCGGCGTTGACGGTCAGCCCGGCGTTGAGTTGCATGCAGCCGGAAAGGACTGCCAGTAGGGCGAGACACGCCGCGCCGCGGAATATCTTGGTGCGCCCAGACCCCGTATTCATGGGCTCAGTCTGTGCGCTTGGCGTCGGAGCCATCAGTCAGCGATCAGTCACAAGCCAGTCGCCGATCTTACCGGTGGCCAGTCACATTCGGCCGAGGTCGGAAACCGTCAAAATGGCTATCCTGAAGGGTTGACCGCCGGCCGAATCAGAGCTTGGCGGGAAACGGCGCCCCGAGCGGCTCTGCCGTACCAGGATCTCCCCGCCGGACAGGTCAGGCGCTGTCGCGGCGGACCAGGGTGGAGGGGAAGAGGGTCCGGGCCGGGGCCGGGCGCTGCTCCAGCACCACGGTTGCCGCGGCGGTGGCGATCTCCCGTACCGGATGGCTCGCCGTGGTCAGCGCCGGAGCGGTCACCGAGGCCAGCGGGATGTCGTCGAAGCCGGTCACCGCGACGTCGCCGGGCACCTGCACGCCGTCGGCGCGGAGCCGGCCGATCACGCCCAGCGCGGTGGCGTCGCTGATCCCGACGATCGCGTCCGTGTCCGGCCAGCGGCGCAGCACCTCCCGGGCGGCCGTGCGACCCCGGGCCGCACTGAAGTCACCCACCACCTCCCGGGCCGGCAGGCCGGCGTCGCGCAGCAGCCGGCGGTACGCCTCCACCGAGCGGTGCGAGCAGATCAGCCAGGGGGGACCGGTCACCATCGCGATCCGCCGGCGCCCGGAGGCGTACAGGTGGCGGACGATGGCGGCGGTGCCACCGGCGTTGTCGATGTCCACCGACGGCACCGCGGCCGAGCCGATCCCGATCGACACCGCCCGCCCGTGCAGCCGTTGCGGCACCAGGTCGAGCAGCGGCGCGGTCGTGTTGACCAGCAGCAGGCCGGCCACGCCCCGGTCGTCGGTCAGCTCGGCCAGCCGCCCCGGCGCGTCCAGCGGCACCCACTCGACCGCGACCCCCAGGCCGTGCGGCGCGCAGACCCGCGCCGTGGCACTCACCACCTGGTCCACGTAGCTGTCGTCGAGGACGGCCGGGCTGCTGCCCGCCACCGCCACCAGCAGCCGTACGCCACCGCCGCGCACCAGCGCCCGGGCCGCCGCGTTCGGCCGGTAGCCGAGCAGGTCGGCGGCGGTACGCACCCGCTGGCGCGCGTACGGGGAGGCGAATCCGGTGCCCGCGATGACCCGCGACGCGGTCGACCGGGACACCCCGGCGGCGCGGGCGACGTCGTTCAGGGTGGCGGGCCGGCGTGCCGTCGTCATGATTCACTCCCCGTTGCCTGTCGCCCGCTCGGCCCGCGGGCAGCCATCCGCATCATCCTCCCGCAGGGCAGCCCGGGGTAAGGACCGGGAATGGATTGTGCTGGTAGCGCTCCCAGGTGTGTGATCGTTATCCAGTCCGCCCGAGGAGAGGATCGGAACGTACGTGGACCCCGCCACCACCACGCCCGCGACACCGCCCACCAGTTCGGGTCCGCCCCGGTTCGTGCTGGCCGCCCGTAACGGCGTGGCGGTCGTCTTCGCGCTCAACGGGCTGGCCGTCGCCACCTGGTTCTCCCGGGTGCCGGCGATCCGCGACGGGCTCGGCCTCAGCCCCGGCCGCCTCGGTCTGCTCCTGCTCGCCATGTCCATCGGCGCGATCGTCGCCATGCCCACCGCCGGCCTGGTCACCCAGCGGCTCGGCGCGGCCCGTGCGGTGGTGCTCTCCACCCTCTTCGTCGCTCTCGGGCTGACCGTCGCCGGAGTGTCGGCCGCCGTTCTCGGTTCGTTGGCCGGGGTGGCGGTCGGCCTGTTCGCCCTCGGCTACGGCTCGGGCAGCTGTGACGTGGCGATGAACATCGAGGGCGCGGCGGTCGAACGCCGGCTCGGCTGGACCGTGATGCCCCGCTTCCACGCCGCCTGGAGCCTCGGCTCGGTGGCCGGCGCCGGCCTCGGCGCGGGCGCCGCCCGGCTGGGCCTGCCAGTCGCGGTGCACCTCGGCGTGCTGGCCGCGCTGGTGTTCGCCGGCACCCTGCTCGGGGCGCGGGCGTTCCTGCCGGCCGAGCCCGACGCCGGGGCCGGCACCCCGGCCGGCCGGCGGAGGCGGCTGCTGGCCGCCTGGCGCGAGCCACGCACCCTACTCATCGGCCTGCTGGTGCTGGCGGCGGCGTTCGCCGAGGGCAGCGCCAACGACTGGCTCGCGGTGGCCTTCATCGACGGGTACGGCTTCAGCGAGGCGGCCGGCGCGGCGGTCTTCGGCGTCTTCGTGGTCGGCATGACGCTCGGCCGTACCCTCGGCACGGTGGCCCTCGACCGCTGGGGTCGCGGGCCGGTGCTGACCACGACCATCCTGCTCGCCGTCGTCGGCGCCGGCCTGGCGGTGCTCGCCGGCTCCGGCCCGGTCGCGGTGGTCGGCGTCGTGCTGTGGGGCGTCGGCGCCTCGCTCGGCTTCCCGGTCGGCATGAGCGCCGCCGCCGACGAGGCCGAGCACGCCCATGTCCGGGTCAGCGTGGTCGCGGTGATCGGCTACACCGCGTTCCTCGCCGGGCCGCCGCTGCTGGGCCTGCTCGGGGATCACGTGGGCACGCTGCGGGCGCTGCTGGTCGTACCGCTGCTCCTGCTGCCGACCCTGCTGCTGGTGCCGGCAGCTCGTCCGCCCGCCGCCGGCCGCACGGGGGAGCCGGCGGGGGCGGGCTCGGCGGCCCCGGACTCACAGGGATCTGCCAGGTGATGGTGCTGCACTGGGAGGTACGCCGAGGAGAGGAGCCGGGCATGGGCTGGTTCAGCCGGCGGCCACGAGCCGCGCAGGGCACCCCGACGAAACTCGACCGCGAGGCGACCCCGGAGGACCTCGCCTCGCTGGTGCAGTTCGCCACCAGCCGGCAGGGCGTGGAGTTCTACCTCGAACCGGAGACCACCGCCACCGACACCACGGTGGCGGCCATCGCCCACGACGGCGAGTGGATCCGCCGCCGCACCGGCACGCCGCAGGCCGCCGGCGCGATCGCCCGCAAGCACGCCATCCCGCTGTACGAGGCGGCCAAGGTCGGGTACCCGGAACGGATGCGCGCCTGGAACCGGGCCCACCCGGAACGTCGCGCCCGTTGAGCCGACCCACCGGGCCGGCCCCGGCGGCTCACCCCACCGGGCCGGCTCACCCGGCGACCGCCGCCCGGGCCTCGGCCCGGCTCACCATCCGTCACCGAGCAGCGTGACGTTCGGGGCGGTCAGCGGAGGGCGACGACCGCGGCGTCTGCGCCGCCGCGCCACAGCGTGCCGACCTCGGCGAAGCCGGCGTCGGAGAGGGCGCCGAGGTGCCAGGAGACCGGGGGAGTCCACTCCGGGCTGTGCCCCGACGGGTAGATCTGGTGGCGCTGCCGCACGAGTGGACGCAGCGTTTCGTTTTGCGCCGCCTGCTCCCACCACTGCGACCAGGACAGCGCGGCACCGGCGGCGTGCCGGGCCTGCCGGCGTGCCTCGGCGCGGGCCAGCAGGCGCTTGGTCAGCTCCGGCAGGGTGTCCTCGGGCATGTGGTCGGCGTTGACCAGCAGACCGCCCGGCCGCAGCAGGTCACGGAGTTCGGCGTAGAGGGTGGCCAGCCGGTCGGCGGGCAGCCAGTGCAGGGCGGTGGCGGTGAGCACCGCGTCGTACCGCCGGTGCGGTAGGGCGGCGGGCCAGTCCGGTTGGCTGAGGTCGGCGGTGACGATGGTGGCCCGGTCGCCGAGCGAGGCGGCGGCGAGGGCGAGCAGGGCGGGGTCCAGGTCGACCAGGGTCACCTCGGCGTCGGGGAAGCGGCGCAGCGCGCGGAGCGAGATGGTGCCGGTGCCGCCGGCCAGGTCGAGCAGGCGGGGTGGTGCGGTGTCGCGGACGGCGTCGACCGCGTCGAGCATGGCCGCGAAGCGGTGTTCCCGGTCCGGCAGGTACGCCTCCTGCTGCCGGTCCCAGCTCTCCTGCCAGGCGGCGGCATCGGTGATGTAAGGACTCATGATGCATAAGCTAGTTACGGCAGCGGGTCGGCGTCCAGAGTTGTTGCCAGTGATTTGCAAATACGGGAGAATGGCAGAGCGGTGATCGGGGCCGGGTCGGATCGCAGCTGTCGATCCGACCCGGCTGGCGCAGCCCGGGCGGCCGGCGGTGGCATGATGTCCGTCCGAGGGCGGGACCGCCCTGCCGCGCCGACCCAGGAGCCAGGTGGACCCGCAGCGCACCGCCGCGCACGAGATGTTCGACGCCGACGTCGCGTCGAACCGGCTCGGCATCGAGTTGGTCAGCGCCGCCGGCGGTGCGGCGCAGGCCCGGATGCGGGTCACCGACGGCATGGTCAACGGCCACCGCATCGCCCACGGCGGGTTCGTGTTCCTGCTGGCCGACACCGCCTTCGCGCTGGCCTGCAACAGCCACGGCCCGGCCACCGTCGCCGCCGGCGGCGAGATCACCTTCATCCGCCCGGCCCGGGAGGGGGATCTGCTGGTCGCCCGGGCCACCGAACGCACCCGGTACGGCCGCAGCGGGATCTACGACGTCACGGTGACCCGCGAGGGCGGGGAGGTGGTCGCCGAGTTCCGTGGCCACAGCCGGGTACTCCGGCCGGCCCCCGGCGCGGCCGGCGATCCACCGGTCCCCGACAGTCTCTGAACCGGTCCGCCGGCCAGCGTGACCACCCGCCGGCGCTGTCCTGCGCGCGGCGGGACGGGCGCTGTCGGGAACGTCGGGCACGATGTGCCGATGGGACACGTCGTGCTCTTCCACTCGGTGTACGGCCTGCGGCCGGCCGTGCTGGCCGCCGCCGACCGGCTGCGCGCCGCCGGGCACCGGGTCCGCGCGCCCGACCTGTACGGAGTGCCGCCCGTCGACACCGTCGAGGAGGGCTTCGGGTTGCTCGACCGGATCGGCCAGCAGACCGTTCTCGACCGGGCCCACGCGGCGCTCGACGGGTTGCCGCCCGAGACCGTGCTGGCCGGGTTCTCGATGGGCGCCGGGGTGGCCGGCGCGATGCTGGCCGAGCGTCCCGACACCGCCGGCCTGCTGCTGTTGCACGGCACCGGTGGTTCCCCGGCGGCGGTCCGGCCCGGCCTGCGGATCCACCTGCACCTGGCCGACCCGGATGCCTACGACCCCTCCGACGAGGTCGACCAGTGGCGGCGCGAGATGATCGCCGCCGGAGCGGAGGTCGTGGTGCACCGCTACCCCGGGGCGGGACACCTGTTCACCGACCCGACCGTGCCCGACCACGACCCGGTCGCCGCCGGCCTGACCTGGGACCGCGCCCTGGCCTTCCTGGCCTCCCCCTGACCACGACGGCCCCACGTCGTTCGCGAGTTCGGGGCGCGGTGGGGTCGCGGTGTCGGCCCGGCGGGCGAAGGCGGCCCGCACCGTCCGGGGCAGCCGGGCGGCGGCGACCTGGCGCAGCACCGGATCGGCGAAGTCCTGGCCGCCGGCCGGCAGGGGCACGAGCAGGCCCGCGTCGGTCAGGGTGAGCAGGGCCGCCGCCACCTGCCCGGTTGGCCAGCCGAGTGCCCGGGCCAGCTCGGTCACGCGGCACCCCGGCGGGAGGGCGGCGACGGCCATCAGTGCGGCCCGCCGAGGGCCGTCGAGACGGTCCAGCCGGGCCTCGACCACCCGGCGTACGCCTTCCGGGACGGGCAGCCGCGCCGGATCGTCGTCGCCGAGCGCCCGCACGTAGGACACGGCGTGCCCCGGGTTGCCGGCGACCAGCGGGACCAACTGCCGTGCCAGAGCGACCGGGCGACGCGCCCGGCGCAACAGTTGGCGCAACAGGCTGCCGGTGGTCACCGCGTCGAGCGGGCCCAACCGTACCCGGGTGGCCGGCCGGCCGGCATCGGCGTCGTCGGTGCCGGTGGTGAGCAGCACCAGCGGCAGGCCGTCCGCCGTGGCCAGGTCGACCAGGGCGTCCAGGTGCCGGCGGAGCGCCGGTGCGGCGCGGTCGAGGTCGTCCACGGCCACCACCACCGGTTGTCGCCGGGCGAGGCTCAGCAGCAGGTCCCGCCAGCGGGCCAGCGCCCGGGCGCCGGCGGCGGCGCCGGCCGCACCGAGCAGACCGTCCACCGTGTCCAGCACCGGCGCGAGGCGCTCCGGCGGCACCAGCTCGCCGAGAGTGACGGCCAGCCGGTGGCGTACCACCTCGGGGGCGTCGGTGGCGCGGGCCCCGGCCACCCCGCGGACCAGGTCCGCGATGGGCGCCAGCGGTCCGTCCGGGTAGGGCGGGCAGGCCGCCACGCACCACCGCACCGGCACCCCGTCCACCGTGGGCGTGCCGCGGACCAGCTCGCGCAGCAACCGGCTGCGACCGCTGCCGGGCGGGCCGGTCAGCACCAGCCGCCGACGGCCGCGCCCGCGTACCGCCTCGGCGAGCCCTTGCCGGGCGGTGTCCAACTCCCGGCGCCGGCCGACCAGCGGCCCGTCCTGCCGGGCCGGCCGGGGCCGCAGGGTGCCGGTGGCGTGCCAGATGTCCACCGGCAGGGCCTTGCCGGCCACCGTCACCCCCGGCACCGGCCGCTGCGCGATCAGCCCGGCGACGGCCCGGTGGGTGGCCGGGCAGATCGCCACGCCGCCGGGCGGGGCGTGCTCCTGCAACCGGGCGGCCAGCGTGATGACCGCCCCGCTGGCCACGCCGTGCCCACCGTCGTGGCCGACCGCGAGGTCCACCACGGCCTCGCCGGTGGCCACCCCGACCCGCACCCGCAGGCCGGGCGCCGCGGCGAGCGGCCGGCGGTCGAGCGCCCGCTGGATTTCCAGGCCGGCCCGCACCGCCCGGTACGCCTCCCACCCGTCGCCGGCACGCGCGCCGAAGAGCGCCATCACCGCGTCGCCGACGTACTTCTCCACCGCGCCGTTCCAGCGCCGCAGCACTCCGGCGACGGTGCCGAAGTAGATTCGTTGCAGGTCCCGGACGTCTTCCGGGTCCAGCCGGTCGACCAGTGCGGTCGAACCGACGATGTCGACGAAGAGGACGGTGATGGTGCGCCGCTCCTCGGTCACTGGCCAGCGCGTCCGGCTGGCCGGTCCTGGAGCAGCGACGACGGTGGACATGGGCATGGAGACCGCACCCGCCTCTCCCCCCGTGGTGCCGACGATGTCCGGAGACTGTCACCCCCGGTCTGACGGCGGATCGGCAGAACGACGTATGTCGGCCGAGCGCAACCATTGGTCGCATTGTCGACGCGATGCGTAGGAGTGGCGCGTTTCGGCGGTAGAACGGTGCGGGTGCCTGTGACTAGGCTGCGAGCCATGGCCAGCGACGTGGACACCACACCGCTCGTAGGTCGGGCCGACCTGGTGGCGACGATGCGTGCCACGCTGCTCGACGACGTGGCGCCGGGAAACACGGCAGCGGTCTTCCTCACCGGCGAGAGCGGCGTAGGTAAGACCCGCCTGCTGCGCGAGGTCGGGGACCGGCTGGGTGACGCGGGCGCCCTGGTGCTCACCGGCTCCTGTCTGGACATCGGCGACGCCTCGCCGCTGCACCCGCTGCGCCAGGCGCTGCGCCGGCTCGACGCCGATCTCGCCCCGGCCGCCGCCGCCTCGGTCCGCGCGCTGCTCGCGGTGTTCGCCGAGGACGCGGCCGGCCCGGACGGCGCGGGCGCGCTGCTGGAGCGGGTCTCGCGCGGGCTGAGCGTGATCGCCGCGGGACGCCCGTTGGTGCTCGTGCTGGACGACCTGCAATGGGTCGACCGGACCACCCGCCAGCTGCTGCTCTACCTGCTCGCCGGCCTCGGCGACCTGCAACTCTCGGTGCTCGCCGCGGTGCGCTCGGAGTCGTTGCAGGGGGCGCACCCGTTGCGCCGGGTGCTCACCGAGCTGCGCCGGCTGCGCTCGGTACGGGTGCTCGACCTGGCCCCGCTGGAGCGCGCCGACACCGAGCGGCTCGCCGCGGCGGTCGGCTGCCGGACGCTCGCCCCGGAGGCCGCCGAGCGGCTCTGGCAGCGCAGCGGTGGCAACCCGTTCGTGGTGGAGGAGCTCTCCCGCGATCTGCGCGACGGTCGCGACGGTCTCTCCGACACCCTGCGCGAGGTCTTCCTGGCCCGGGTGGACGCCCTGCCCCAGCCGGCGCACCGGGCCGTGCACGCGGTCGCCGCCGGGGTGGAACCGGTCGAGCACTGGCTGCTCGCCCGGGTGGTCGGGCTGCCGGAGCAGGATCTGCTCGACGCGGTCCGCGCGGCGGTCTCCCACCGGCTGCTGGTCGGCTCCCACGACGGCTACCGGCTGCGCCACCGGCTCGTCGCCGAGGTGCTGGAGGACGAGTTGCTCCCCGCCGAGCGGGCCGTCCTGCACCGCAGCTACGCCGAGGCGCTGACCTCGGCCCCGGGCGAGCTGCACCAGGCCCGGCTGGCCCACCACTGGCGGCTGGCCGGGGAACCGGAGCGGGCGCTGCCGGCGGCGACGGCCGCCGCCGAGGAAGCCGAGCGGCTGTACGGCTACGCCGAGGCACACCGGCACTGGTCGGTGGCGGTGCAGCTGGCCGAAGGGCTGCCCGGCGCCGACCGCACCGCCCTGCTGGGGCACGCGGCCGAGGCCGCCCACCACTGCGGCGAGCACGCCCGGGCGTTGGTCCTGCTGGAGGAGATGGCCGGCGCCGACACCGACCACCCGGCCTGTGAACTGCACATCCGTCGGGCCCGCTACCTGACCGCCGCCGGCCGGTCGGCGTTGGCCGAGGCGGAGTACCAGCACGCGCTGGACGCCGCCGACTGCACGCCCCGGCAGCGGGCCACCGCCGCCGCCCACCTGGCCGAGTTGTTGCTGCACCTGGGGCGGTACGCCGACGCCGGCCAGCGGGCGCGGGAGGCGCTGGCGCTGGCCGAGCAGGTCGACGGGGCCACCACCGAGGTGGTGCGGGCAAGCATGGCGCTGGGCTTCTCCGAGGCGTACCGCCAGGACCCGGACGCCGGCCTGGCGGTGCTGCGCCGGGCGCTGGCCACCGCCGAGCGAGCCGGCCGCCCGGAGGACGTGGCGCTGGCGTACCTGCACCTGGCCGAGTTGCTGACCGGGCCGCTGAACATCCTCGAAGAGGGGGTGGTGGTGGCCCGCCGGGGCGCCGAGCGGGTAGCCGAGCTGGGGTTGGGCCGCACCTACGAGACCCGGTTGCTGGCCATCGCCACCAACGGGCTGTTCCGGGTGGGGCAGTGGGCCGAGGCGGAGAAGGTCGTGGCGGCGGCGTTGCGGCACCGCCCGTCCGGCGCGGACGCGGTCGAGCTGCTGCTGGCCCGCTGCCGCCTCTCGGTCGGCTACGGCGATGTGGAGGCCGCCGACCGGGACCTGGACGCGGTGGCCACCATGCTGGCCGGCGGCGGTGCCCGGCACGTCATCCCGCTGCTCACCCTGCGCGCCGGGCTGGCCATGTGGCAGGGGCGGCACGAGGTGGCCCGGCACGCGGTGCAGCGGGGTCTGACCGAGACCCGCTCCGACGACCTGGTCATCCTCGCCGTGCTGGTCTGGCACGGGCTGCGCGCCGAGGCCGAGGCGCATGCCAGCCGCACCGTCGAGGTGGACGACAACGCGGTCCGCCGGCTGCGGCAGATCGCCGACCGGGTGGCCGGCAAGAGCGAGCGCGCGGTCCGGCCGGTCCGCGACGTGGTCGACGGATACCTGGCGCTCTGCGCGGCCGAGGTGAGCCGCCTGGACGGGGCTGATCCGGAGCTGTGGGCGCGGGCGGCGGCCGAGTGGGACCACCGCAACCACCCGTATCCGGCGGCCTACTCCCGGCTCCGGCAGGCCGAGGCGCTGTTGGCCCGACGGCGCCGCACCGCGACCGTCGGCAAGCTGCTCCGGCAGGCATACCAGACGGCGCAGGGGCTCGGCGCGGTGCCGTTGACGGCCGAGATCCGTACCCTGGCCGGCCGGGCCCGGGTCACGCTGGAGGAGCGCACCCCGGTGGGGGACCGCACGCCGGCCGGGGAGGGCGGCGACGAACTCGCCGCGCTGACCGCCCGGGAGCGCGAGGTGCTGGCCTCCGTGGCCGAGGGGTTGACCAACAAGGAGATCGGCCAGCGGCTGTTCATCAGCGAGCGGACCATCGGCGTCCACGTCTCGCACATCTTCGACAAGCTCCAGGTACGTACCCGGGTTCAGGCCAGCGCCATCTTCCTGCGCGGCCGCTCGTAGGTATCGGATACGTCGTTCTACTGATGCCGGCGGGCGTCACGGCTGAAAGGCTGTGCCGGCGTCGGAGAACAGCGTGGAGGTGACGGAGTGAGCGAACCGGTCTGGGGGCCTGTGCACCGGGACATCGTCGACCTGCTCGCCGACCACCCGGCCGACGTGCCCGCCGTGGTCGACCATCTGACCAAGCTCCAGGACATGCTGGTCCGGCTGCCGCCGCTGCTGCACAGCAACCCGCTGGCCGACTTCAACAAGCTGTACCTCGTCATCACCACCAGCGTGCTGGACGGTCTCTACGCCGACCGCTTCGTCGACCCGGTGTTCCTGTCCCGGCTGGACGTGGAGTTCGCCGCGCGCTACTTCGACGCGCTGCGGTTGTGGAGTGACTCCAGCCCCAGCACGCCAAAGGCCTGGTCGTGCCTGTTCGAGCGGACGCGCGGGCCGGATGCGCGTCCGTTGCCCTCGGCGGCCGCCGGAGTCAACGCGCACATCAACTTCGACCTGCCGTTCGCGCTGGTCACCACCTTCGACCACCTGGAGTCCGAGCCGGTCGACGGCAGCGACCAGCACCGGGACTACCTGGAGATCAACAAGATCTTCGCGGACAAGATCCCCGGCCTGCGCCGGGGCTACCTGGAGCGGTGGCAGCTGCTCATCGACATGCTCAACGGCGACATCGACGACTGGTACCAGGGTGAGCTGATCGGCTACACCCGGGATGTCGCCTGGCGCAACGCGCAGCGGATCTGGCGGTGCCGGCACGACCCGCACCTGCACGAACGCGAGCGCAGGCGGCTTGACGAGACGGCCGCCGCGCTCGGTCGGTTGCTGCTGTCGCCTCTCGGGGCGTTCCTGCAGTAGCCGGGACGGGGGGTCCCCGCGCTCCGCCCCGGGTGGGGCGCGGGGGCGTCCGACCCGCCCGGGCGGCGATCGCCCGGTTAGTGACCACGGGGGAACACAGGGGCCGGCCGGCCCGGGGGGTGTCGGCCGGCCCTCGCGGGGTACGCCGCGGCCATGACCGCTGCGTTCCGCCGCCCGCCCGCCGCACGGCCCCGGCCCCGCCCCGTCGCCCCACCCCGCCCCGCGCGGCCGGGAGACCGCGCCGGCCGGGGAGCCCGGGGATGACGGGGGCCGTCGCCGATCCCGCCGCCCTGGCCCGGGCCTCGGCGGCGCCGGGCGGTGATTGAGCGCGGGGCGGGGCATGGGGGAGGGGACCAGGTCAAGACGGGGCCGGGACCGCCGTCGCCGGGCGTCCGGCACGCCGGAGCCCGCGCTGCGCGCCGCCCGGGATCCCACCCGGCCGGGGGAACGGGCCGGCCGGAGCGTCGCCGTGCCGGAGCGGGTGGCGGTGCCGGCCGGCCCGGTGCCGCGGGAGAGCCGGCTGCGCCGTTGGCTGTTCGTGCACCAGGTGCAGCCGGTCGGCCCGGAGACCGCCGAGGGGCAGGCCCGGGCGCACGCCTGGTGGCGGGTAATGTGCCTGACCGGCGTGGACTACTTCTCCACCCTGTCCTACCTGCCGGGCATCGCGGCACTGGCCGCCGGGGCGCTCTCCCCGGTGGCGACCATGCTGATCGTGGCGCTGACCCTGTTCGGCATGCTGCCGATGTACCGCCGGGTGGCGCGAGACAGCCCGAACGGCCACGGCTCGGTGGCGATGCTGGAACGGCTGCTGCCGTTCTGGCGGGGCAAGATCTTCGTGCTGGTCCTGCTCGGCTTCGTGGCCACCTCGTGGATCGTCACGATCACGCTCTCCTCGGCCGATGCCACCGTGCACATGTTGCAGAACCCGTACCTGCCGGAGGCGTTCGGCGGCACCACCGTCGCGGTCGCCGTGACCGTGGTGCTGCTGCTGATCCTGGGTGGGGTGTTCCTGCTCGGCTTCCGGGAGGCGGTGGCGGTGGCCGTCCCGCTGGTCGCCGTCTTCCTGGCGTTGAACGCGGTGATCGTGGTGGTGTCCCTGACCGAGATCGCCGGCGAGCCGCGGGTGCTGGGGGACTGGACCGGGGCGCTGACCGCGGGCGGTGGACCGGGCGGGGTGGCGCTGACCGCCGCGCTCGCGTTCCCGTTGCTGGTGCTGGGCCTCTCCGGCTTCGAGACCGGGGTCAGCATGATGCCGCTGGTCGCCGGGAACGGACCGGACCCGCAGGCCCGGCTGGCCGCGCGGATCCGCAACACCCGGCGGCTGCTCACCGCCGCCGCGCTGATCATGTCGGTCTACCTGCTCTCCACCACCTTCGTCACCACACTGCTCATCCCGCCGGAGAAGTTCGCCCCGGGCGGGCCCGCCAACGGGCGGGCCCTGGCCTACCTGGCCCACCAGCAGGTCGGTGAGACCTTCGGCACCGTGTACGACCTGAGCAGCGTCCTCATCCTGTGGTTCGCCGGCGCCTCGGCGATGGCCGGGCTGATCAACATCGTGCCCCGTTACCTCCCGTCCTACGGGATGGCGCCGGAGTGGGCGCGGGCGGTGCGACCCGTGGTCATCGTCTACACGACGATCTGCATCGTGTTGACGGTGCTCTTCCGGGCCGACGTCGACGCGCAGGCCGGGGCGTACGCCACCGGGATCCTGGCGATGATGGTCTCCGCCGCGGTGGCGGTGGCGATCGCCGCGGCCGGCCGCCGGCAGCGTCGCGTCGCCGTCGGCTTCACCGTGCTCACCCTGGTTCTGGTGTACGCGCTGGTGGAGAACGTGATCGCCAAGCCGGACGGGATCGCCATCTCCGGCCTGTTCATCCTCGGCATCATCGCCGTGTCCCTGGTGTCCCGGGTCACCCGTACCACCGAGCTGCGGGCGGAGCGGGTCGAGTTCGACGAGCCGGCCCGCCGGTTCGTCGCCGACTCGGTGGCCCACGACGGCCGGCTGCACGTGATCGCGCACAAGCGGCGCAGCGGCGCGGTGAAGGAGTACACCATCAAGGAGCGCGCCCAGCGCGGGCAGAACCCCGTGCCGGGCGCGACCGACGTGCTCTTCCTGGAGATCGACGTGGTCGACCCGTCCGGGTTCCGCCACGTGCTGCGGGTCCGCGGCGTCGAGGTGGGCGGGTACCGGGTGCTGCGGGCCAGCAGTCCGGCCGCGCCCAACGCCATCGCCGCGATCCTGCTGGCGCTGCGCGACGCCACCGGTGTCCGCCCGCACGCGCACTTCGAGTGGTCGGAGGGGAACCCGATCGCGCATCTGCTGCGGTACCTGATCCTCGGGCGCGGTGACACCCCGCCGGTGGTCCGGGAGATCCTGCGCAAGTCCGAACCCGATCCGGCCCGCCGGCCCGGCATCCACGTCGGCGGTTGACCCCGGCGGGCTCGGATCCCGTCTGATGACATGTGAAGGCGAATGGCGTACTTATTCATGTATGCCGGATATCGACCTTTCATCGCCGTACGGTGGCCTCTGGTGGCTGTGGCGAAGTCAGCCGCCCCGCGCCCTTTTTGGTGCGGTTTTCGCACGCACGAGAGGCAGGAACCCTGATGTCCACGTACCAAGGGAGCCGCGGGTCGAAGCGACCCAGACGGCGGTCCCGCTGGTTCTTGGCCGGTGGCCTGGTGGCGGGCAGTCTGGTGGCCGGAGCGGCGGGCCTGACCGCCGTCACCGCCCTGGCCGCCGAGCCTGACCTGGCGGCGCCGTCCCCGCCCGGGTCCGCAGCGCTGTTGCAGAGTGACGCGCCGGGGCCCGGCTGGGCGCCGGAGGAGCGCGGGGAAGATCAGCAGAGCCCCGAGTGGCAACCCGACGCCGGCGACAACACCGGCGCGGTGGCCGAGCGTCCTGACGGCGCGACGGCCGGGGGCCCCGACGGCAGAACGTCCGCCCGCCCCAGCGAGACCGCCACCGGCCGGCCCACCGGCGGCAACGGGCGCCAGCCGGAGCACCCGGCGTATCCGGTGCCCTGCGACTCCGCCCGGCTGATCGCCGCGCTGGTCCGGGCCAACGCCGAGGGCGGTGCCACGCTGCGGCTGGCCGAGAAGTGCACCTACACCCTGACCCACGCCTTCCAGCAGCGCGACGAGTACGACGGCGGGATCCGTGACGCGCGGGAGGCCAACGATGCCGCCGAGGCCCCCGGTGACGCCGAGGCGCCCAAGCGCAACCCCGCAGACGACAAGACGGGCCTGCCCGTCATCTACCACGCGATCACCATCGAGGGCTCCGGCGCCAGCATCGTCCGGGGCGTGCACGCCGAGGACTTCCGGTTCTTCACCGTGCGCGACGGGGGCGAGTTGACCCTGCGCAACGTCACCCTGCGCAACGGGCGCTCGACCGGGGAGGGCGGCAGCATCCACATCGTGCACGGTGCGACGGCGGTCGTCGAGCGGGTCACCGTCGTCAACAGCACCTCGCTCTCCGCGGAGGAGGGCGGTGGCGGCATCTTCAACGACGGCAACCTCCAGATCAGCGACAGTACGCTGGTCGGCAACCGGGCCGCCGGCACCACGGGCAAGGGCGGGGGCCTGCTCAACGGCGGTGTCATGACCATGTACCGCACCGAGTTCCGGCACAACAGCGCGGTCAGCTACGGCGGAGGCATGGCCAACTTCCGGGCCGCCGGGGACATCTACTCCTCCACGTTCGTGCGCAACAACGCCGGTCAGGGGGGCGGGCTGGCCAGCTTCTCCGCCCGCACCAAGGTCTTCGACATCGCCGTGGTCGGCAACAGCGCCGAGACCGGCGGCGGCCTGGCCGTCTCCGACGCGGTGATGGTGGCGCGGCAGTCGACGTTCCGCGACAACGTGGCGACCGTCAAGGGCGGCGGCATCTCCGTCGTGCAGGGTCTGCTGCCGCTGGACGACAGCGTGGTCGTCGGCAACACCACGCGGGGCAACGGTGGCGGCATCTACGCCGAGAAGTCCAACGTGCTGGTGCGGACCAGCGACGTCGAGGAGAACGAGGCCGTGGGCAAGCAGTCCAAGGGCGCCGGGCTGTACGTCACCGCCGGGTCCACCTCGCTCTACAAGAGCCGGGTGATCGGCAACCGGTCCACCGTCAAGGCGGGGGGCATCCAGGCCGAGCGGGCCCAGGTCAGGATCGACGACGAGAGCGTCGTGATCTCCAACAGCCCGACCAACTGCGAGGGAAGCAAGGTGCCCATCGCACACTGCTTCCGCTGAGAAGCCGCAGTCGAGGTGCCGTCCGGCCCCGCCAGCCGTGGCGGGGCCGGACGCATGCGGTACGTCTCACCGTGAGGGCTGGGGCAGCTCGCAGTCGACCGTCGGGTTGGCGCCGATGTAGTTCAGCGGCCCGGCGACGATGGTCACCAGGATGGTGCCGAGTTCGGCGCAGTTGGCCTGCTCGTCGCTGTAATAGCCGCGCTGGCCGGCCGCTATGGCACCGATGACCAACCAGATCACGACGAGGACTCCGAATATGGACGTGCCGCGCATGGTTTCCTCCACGTTCGGGTGGGTCACAAGGGTGTCGGCACTTGTACCCAACCGGGACAGGCGGCTAACCAGTCAGCCCCGCTGAGCGGGGCCCGCGCCACATCACGTTAAAACGGTCGATCGCACTGGATCCAGGGTCGAGTGGTCATCTTGGGGCTTCGATGCCACTCGATCATGGACAACGTTGTTGCGTTTAGCGTTTTGTGCGGGGGTCAAGTCCTTTTTCGAAGATTGTGATGGTGGCGTGGAAGGTGTAGGTCTGTGTGGTTGCGGGGTGTTGGCCGGCGTTGGGGCCGTATTTGCTGGTGGGGTTTTTGCGGGTGCGGGCTTTGACGCGTCGGGGACGTCCGGTGGGTAGGAGATGGGTCAGTGCGGCGTGGCCGATCGGGCCGATCAGGGTGGTGGGGGTGGTGGGTAGGACTGCGGTGGCGGTGGTGATGGTGTCGGCGGCGGTGGTGAGCAGGGTGGTGAAGCTGATCCGGTCGGTGTCGAGTCCGGGTTGGGTGTAGACGGTGTCCGCGGCGGTGCGGATGAGCGTCTGGTAGACGGTGAGTAGGGCGTAGACCTCTTGTTCGATGCCGGGGATGCTGCGGGAGCGCAGGACACGGCCGTGGAGCATGGTGGCTTTGATGGAGTAGTAGGTGGTTTCGCTCTGCCAGCGTTCGTGGTAGAGGTCGATGAGTTCGTGGGCGGGGTAGCGGGTGTGGTCGGTCAGGCTGGTGATCAGCCGCCAGGGTTCGTGGCGGACGGTGCCGTCGGCGAGGGTGACGGTGACCTGCGCTTCGATGATCCGCACGAGCATGAGGGCGGGTAGTTTGCCGTAGCCGATGCGGGTCAGGTAGGAGCCGTCGGGTAGGCGTTGGCCGATGACGGGGCGGCGGCAGGCCGTCGAGCGGACCAGGAAGTGTGCGCCGTGTTCACCGACGGCGTGCAGGAATGCCGCGTCGTCGAAGTTGGCGTCGGCCAGCAGCAGCATCGGGGAGTCCAGAGCGTCCAGCAGCTGGCGTCCGTAGACCGGTTCGCCGTCGCTGTCGGGGCCGAACGCGCAGGCGAGCAACGCGCGGGTGCCGCACTCGATCAGCACGAGCAGCCGCAGCAGCGGATAGCCGGCCTCGCGCCGGCCTACCCGTTTGCGATAGCAGCGGGTGATCTGTTCCCGCTCGGGTATGTGCAGATACGTGCCGTCAACGGCCACGGTGCGTAGGCCCCGGTAGAACACGCCAGGCTGACCAGGCAGCCCCACGACACCGGCCAACGTCTCGAACAACCGACGCAACGGCGCCGGCCCGACCCGACGGCGGGCCCGCGCAAGCGCCGACACGCTCGGCCGGACAAGCCCCAACCCGGCCAGAGCAGCGGTCAACTTCCCCCACGTCGCCCGATACGAACAATCCTCGAACACCGCGAGCGCGAGCACGAAATACACCACCACCCGAGACGGCAACAGCCGCACCCGCTTCTCCCGCACCCCCGTCTCCTGCACCACCGCGTCCACCAGGTCGAAATCGATGACCTGCGTCAACTCACCCAGATGCCCCGGCGCGTACACACCCCCGGCCACCTCCACCAACCTGGTGATGACAGACTTCTCCATGACGGGACTCCCGATGATCGCCTTGCTCGACACAAGTTGATCTACCAGGAGTCCCGTTCCCGCTACCCGGCAGGGGTTGACCCACCGACCACACCGCTAACGCAACAACGTTGCGATCATGGATCGAGCGTGATCTTGCACGCGCTGAAGCACGCGCGCCCATCGGCCAGATGCGTGCGTCGGGGGAATGGCGGGACTCACGCGACACCCGTCAGCCAACGTCACCGACTCGGGCTCGCCGCCAGGTCATCCGGCGAGTCGCCGGACGTGGACCGAACTCGGCGCTGGTGTGCACCTCAGCCGTACCTACCTCTGCACTCGGACCTGTACGCCGACACCGCCCATGTCACCGTGACATGACCAGCGGACACGGCCACGACACTCTGTTCGACGGAATCGTCTGGGACATGCTCTTCGATCTGCGTTTGCTGATGAGCAGGCCCGTGGACAGCTCGTCCGGCTGGGCGACTTCGAGCACACGGCGCGCCTCCTACGACGAATACCTCTCGGCCACCGCGTTGACCTTCGCCCGACGGCATCGGCCGGTCTGGTCCTGGCGGCACTGGCGGCGCATCTGCCGCTGCGGAGCCGACCTGCCCTGCCGGGCCCGGCGGCGCGAACTGCGCGCGGAGTACGCTGACGCCCCAGTGTCGCTGGCCCTCCACCTCGGCGCCTACCTCGTCCAAGGCACCGAGAACATGCCCTGGGGGAAGTACAGCAGCGAAGTGCAGCAACCGTGCCAGCCAAGCCCGACCGGGACGAGCGCCACCAGGCCGAATGACCTCGCATCGAGCCTGATCCGACCGGCCTGCCGGAAGTTCACACCGAAGAGGTCACTGGTTCGATCCCAGTATCGCCCACCATAGTTGGCAGTGCGCGAACCACGGGGTTCGTGTTGTGGGTGAGGGCTGGTCCTTGTAGGGCCAGCCCTTCGCTGGTCATCGGGAGCTTGAACACGGGCTTGACGGTGTCGTCGGACGTGATGGTGATCTCGTGGATCAGTGCTTCGAAGAGTGCCTTGCGGACCGGTGGCTCCCCGTCTGTGATGATTTCTCGGATTTGCTCCCGTAGGGTGACTCTGCTGCCGAATTCTGTTCAGGCGGCCAGGTCGGGGTCTGTCAAACGTACGGTGTGACTCGGGTTGTTGACGTCTACTTGCGGGCTGTGGGCAGGTGTCGTTCGAAGGCGATGTCGAGGGCGTTGAGGGCTGGTTTCCAGGGGATCGTCCATTGCCGGCGGCCCTGCCCGGTGGGGTCGGGGCTCGTCACGGTGAGGTGGACGCATTTCAGCGTGGCGGCTTCGTTGGGGAAGTGGCCGCGGGCGCGGACGGCGCGGCGGATGGGGGCGTTGATGCTCTCGATGGTGTTGGTGGAGCAGACGACGGTGCGGATCTCGTCGAAGGCCAGGAACGGCACGAACTCGGCCCACGCCTGCTCCCACAGCCGCACGATCGCCGGATATTTCCCGCCCCAGGCCTCGGTGAACTCGGCGAACCGGGCTCGGGTAGCCGGCTCGGTCGGCGCGGTGTAGACCGGCCGCAGAGCTTTCGCGATGGCGTCCCAGTGCTGCCGGCCGGCATACCGGAACGACGCCCTCAGCAGATGGATCACGCAGGTCTGCACCACCGCTTCGGGCCACACCTCGCCGATCGCGTCGGGCAGCCCCTTTGAGCCCGTCACAGACGACCATGCACCCGTCCGCGACGCCGCGGTTCTTCAGCTCGGTGAGGACCTGCAGCCAGAACTTGGCGCCCTCACCGCCGTCACCGGCCCACAGCCCGAGGATGTCCCGGGTGCCCTCGACGGTGACGGCCAGGGCCAGGTAGATGGGCCGGTTGGCGACCTTCCCGTCGCGGGATCCTGGCTCT
Organism: Micromonospora sp. CA-263727; assembly: GCF_050942455.1. Classification (NCBI taxonomy): domain Bacteria; kingdom Bacillati; phylum Actinomycetota; class Actinomycetes; order Micromonosporales; family Micromonosporaceae; genus Micromonospora; species Micromonospora sp. CA-263727. The sequence continues at coordinate 4,786,084 of NZ_CP192031.1, read as the reverse complement.
GTCGCTGGTTGTGTGAAGGGATCAGTGTGCGAGGAGGACGCGTTTGCGCAGCAGATCGAGGCCAGCGCGGCCGAACATCTGCCGTTTGATCATCTTGAGGCGGTTGATGTTGCCTTCGACCGCGCCGGAGCTGTGCGGCAGGGTCAGGCCGTTGCGGACGGCGTCGAAGTCGCGGCGCAGGTTGCGGGCGAACCCGGCCAGCGGTGTGAGAGTGTCGACTTCAACCGCGGTGATCCACACCTCCAGGCGGTCGCCGTGGCGGCCGGTCATCATGACCGCGAAGTCTCGCACGTGCTTGACCAGCCGGTTGATGTCCCGATCTCGGCTGCGCAGCTCGTGAAGCTTGGTCGCGTCACGGGCGTCGAGATGGTCAGGGTGAGTCATGATCCACGAGGTGACTTGACGCACCGATGGCGGTTTCGGGCCGGGGTGCGGGGCGTGGCCGAGTCCTTTGCGGAAGCGGCGTAGGTAACGCTGGACGGCCAGTTCTCCGCCGGGATAGCCCTGCTGTTTGATCTCTCGGAACAGCTGCGTGGCGTTGCGTTCTCCTTCGTTCCAGCGCTGGTGCAGGTGGGCGACGTAGTCGTCGACCAAGTGCGCGCGTTGCTCGGTGACGGCGGTCAACTCGGTGAAGCTGGCGGCGTTCAGGTATTTGCGGACTGTGGCCTGGTGCAGGCCGAGCTTGCGGCCGATCGCGGACTTGTTCAGTCCTTGGGCAGCCAGTTGGTGAACGGCGGTGTGGTGTTCGCGCAGGCGGGTCACGATCTTCTTTTCGGGTAGCGGCTGCACCTCGGCGGGCATGGTGTCGTCCGCTGGCGGGGGTGCCGGAGCGACGAGTCGGGACCGATAGGCGTTGACGGTCTTCTCGACCGCTTGACCCAGGTTCTGCCAGAGATGGAACCGGTCCGCGACCTGAACCGCCTGTGGGGCTCCGGAGCGGGCGCCTTCGCCATATCCGCCGGCCCGGTCCCGGCAGAGTACTTCGATCTCGGGGTGCTGCCGCAGCCACTCGGCGAGGCCGTCACCGTCGCGGCCGTCGAACATGTCGACCGGGCGGTGGCTGTCCATGTCGATCAGCACAGTGCCGTAATGACGACCTCGGCGGAACGCGAAGTCGTCGACGCCGAGGACGGTGATCGGCGTCTTCGGCGGGTCCGGAAGCGCCTTCACCAGCCGCAACAACGTGTCGCGACCGGCAGCGACCCCGATCACCGACGACAACCGGGAACCGGCCCGCCCGGCCAACGCCAGACCTAGCTGCGTCAACACGCCCCGCAGCCCCGGCGTCAATCGCGCATGCGGACTGGTCAACCCCTCGATCTGCTCGACGAACGTCCGCGCCGGGCAGATGGTGTTGTCACACCGAAACCGCCGGACCCACACCTCCAGCAGCAACCCCGTCCCGGCGACCGCGACGTCCCGCAACCGGCGCTGATACCGGCCATGAACCCTGGCTGACCGCTGCTGACACCGACCACACCGCGCGGTCTCCGCCCGGACCCGCGCGGACAGCACCACGACGCCGTCACGCTGCTCAACCGTCTCGATGAACAGAAGCGAGAGATGCGGCAGTAACCGCTCCACAAACGAACACACCGGACATGATCAACGAAAGCACTGAGTTGGCGACGGATCATTCCACATCACAAGATCAGCGACAGAGCCCGGATCCTCACGTGCACCGCGTCGAGGAAGATCACCGGGTAGACCAGGTCCAGGGGCCGGTTCTGCCACTCGGTCATGCCCTCGACGACCTTGTCGGTGACCGTCGAGATCGTCTGCCGTGACACGTCGGCGCCGTAGACCTCGGCGAGGTGGGCCTGGATCTCCCCGGTGGTCAGGCCCCTGGCGGACAGCGAGATGACCATGTCGTCCACGCCGGACAACCGACGCTGCCGCTTGCGGCGATCTACGAAGCGAACGACCCCTCCCGATCGCACGGCACGTCAATCTCGACCGGTCCGACATCGGTGAGCACCGTCTTGGCCCGCACACCGTCGCGGGAGTTCCCGCCGTTCTTGCCCGCCGGGTCGCCCTTGTCACAACCCAGGTGATCGATGACTTCGCCCTCGAACGCAGATTCCAGGACTCGCTTCGTGAGCTGCTGCAGCAGACCACCGTCGCCGGTCAGCTACAGACCCGCCACACGGGCCCGCTCCACGATCTGAGCGACGAGTTCCCCGCCGAGACCCTCCGCCGGTTGTCCCGGCCCGTTCTTCACCACCACGGCAGTATCCACGGCGGCCATCAATCCATCAGACACCAGATGCTGCCCCTTGATCAGGAGTTACACCGTTCGTCTTACAGTCCCGGGCCCGCAGCGGGTCGCGTTGGAGTACGAGTTTGGTGGTTCTGGCCGGGTAGGCGTGTGGGGCGTCGTCCCAGTCGGCGACGAGGGTGTTGAGGTTTTCGGCGGGGAAGCTGGTGTGGTCGAGGAAGGCGAGCAGTTCGGCCAGGACGGCGCGGGGATGTGAGACGCCGAGGCGCAGGGTGATGTCGGTGGTGTACATGTGCATGAGTGGTACACGGGTGCCGGTTGCCAGGTAGTAGCCGACGGCGGTGCAGATGCCGCCGGGGGCGAGGGCGCGGACGGCGCGTCGGAGTCCGCGAGGGCGTGATGTCGCCTCGACGGCGATGTCGTAGCGGCCGGCTGGACCGGCTCCCGCGAGCGGGCCGGTTCGGGCGCCCAGGTTTTCGGCGATCCGCCGGCGGGCCGGGTCGTCGTCGAGGTAGTCGACGGTTTGGGCGCCGTGGGCGACGGCCAGACCGGCGGCGTAGAGGCCGATGCTCTTGGCGCCGCCGCCGAGGACGAGGACCCGACCGCCGGGGCGTTCGGCCAGCGGGGGCACGACGGTCCGCCAGGCGTCGGCGAGGTTGTCGCTGGCCGCGGCGGCCCGCAGCGGTGGCACGCCGGGTGGGAGCGGGGTCAGCATGTGGTCCGCGTGCGGCACGGTCACCGCGTCGGCGATCATGCCGCCGTACGGGCCGCACGCGGGGCCGAAGCCGTACGCGGCGAGCGTGCGCCCGGCGGTGGTGGTGTCGCATTTGGAGGTCAGGCCGCGTCGGCAGGTGGGGCAGGTTCCGCAGGAGACGGCCCAGGGCACGATCACGGTCTGGCCGACGCTGATGGTGCGCACGTTGGCGCCGACGGCGGTGACCTCGGCGACGCATTCGTGGCCGATGCAGAAGGGGCCGCGGAACGGCACCGGGCCGCAGATGGCGGCGACCACCGGGTCGACGAGTCCGGCGGCGATGCCGGCCTGTAGGGCGCGGGAGACGGGGCGGTGCAGGGGCAGGGTGTCGCCGTCGCAGCGGGCAGCCAGGAAGGGCCGGACGATCGCCGTGTCCGCGTCAAGGAGGCTGGGTGGCTCCTGCGGCTGCCAGGCGAGTCGGCCGGTGCGCAGGAAGTGGAGTTCACGCACGGGCGGTGTCCTGTTCGGGTGCGGCGGTCGGGGGCAGTTGCGGGAACAGGGCACGGACGTGTGCGGGGTCGGGCGCGACGAACACGCCGTTCGCGGTGACCAGGGCGGTGGACGGGTCCGCCTCGGTGACGATCGAGCCCTCGACGAGGATCTTGCGGTCCAAACGCTGTGTGACGCGGGCGAGGACCTGTAGGGGTGTCTGCACAGGGACGGGCCGGTGGTAGGTCGTTGTCAGGAAGACGGTCATGGCGGGTGAGCCGGCGGCGGCGCAGGCGCGGCCCATCAGCTCGTCCAGCAGCAGTGCGCTCATGCCGCCGTGCCCGTAGCCGGGAGGGCCTTCGTGGGCGATGCCGAGGGTGCACCGGCCGAGTAGCCCGCTGTCGGCCGGGGTGACCCGCAAGGGCGGAGCCAACGGGCTGCCGAGTCCGGTGACCGGGCTGTACATCCGCACGCCGGCGGGGAAGCCGTCGACGTCGGGGATCTCCGCCGGCGCGCGTCGGCGGCCGGTCAGTTGCGCGGTGAGGCGGCGGGCGCCGGCGGCGACGCGGTGCAGCGTTTCCGGGGAGGCGGCAGTACGGACAGTGGCGTCCACCAGGGACCGCAGTTCGTCGCCGAGTGTGGCGATCGCCGTGCGTTGGTGATCGAGGCTTGTGTTCATCAGTCTCTCGGCAGGTGGGTGCGATCAGTCAGAGGGCGCGGACGAAGACGGGCTTGAGGTGCTTGCTGACAAGCGTGTCGGGCAGCTGTTCCCAGTCCAGGACGTCGGAGACGACGCGGCCGGGGTCCACCTTTCCGGAGGCGGCGAGTGCGAGGGCGTCGGGGAGGTGGGCGCGTACGTTGTCGCGGGCGATGCGCAGGGTGACTCCGGTGAGGTACATGTCGAGCAGGGGCAGTTCACCGGGGCGGAAGTGGTTGCCGGCCGACTCGCAGAAGCCCTCGGGGGCGAGGCTCTGCAAAGCCAAGCCGAGCTGGTCGACGCGGCCAGTGGCCTCCACGGCGAGATCGAAGCCGTGCCGGACGGGTTCGAGCGTCTCGGCGGTACGGGCCCCGAAGCTCTCGGCAAGTTGCCGGTGCCCAGGGTCCGGATCAATGTAGAGCACGTCGGCGGCGCCCAGGGCGCGGGCGATGTCACAGACATACAGGCCGATGCTGCCCCGCGCGACGACCAGCACCCGCGCGCCCGGCCTAGCGTCGAGGTGCGGGGCGACCAGCCGCCAGGCCAGCGACCAGTTGTCGCTGGCCGCGGCCATGGCCACCGGGTCGAGCCCGGCCGGCAGCGGCACCAGCATGGCGTCCGCCCACGGCACCCGGACCAGGTCGGAGAAGAGCCCGCCCCAGCTACCGCCGATCGGCGCCCCGTACATCGCCATGTGCGGCACCGACGCGCAGTGGGCGGTCAGACCGGCGCGGCAGGGCGCGCAGGTGCCGCAGCTGATCGACCAGGGCACCACGACCAGGTCACCGGGGGTCACGCCGGTCACCGCGTCGCCGACCTGCACGACCTTCGCGACGCATTCATGGCCGATCGGGAACGGTGGATCGAGGAACCCGTGCCCGGCCAGGATCGCGGAATCCACGTCGCACGAGGTCGCCGCGACCGGTGCGACGATCGCGTCTAGGCCGGACTCCGGCGTCGGGTCGGGAGCCTCGCGCCATTCGACGGTCCTGCGGGCGACGTAGGCCAGCTCACGCATCGGCCCGCTGCTCCTTCGCCAGGGCGACGAGGTCGGCGTAGCGCACCACGGCGCCACCGGCGCCCCAGGTGCCGTCGCGCTGCTCGTGCACCAGCACCCGTGAGGCGGCATCGCGGCCGGGCCCAGCCGCCTGGAGAACGGTGGCGGTCACCTCATCGATCAGGCCTGCCCTACGACGCTCCGACAACGCTGCCTGCGGCACGGTGACCTCCACCAGGAAACGGGCGTCGTCGTCCTCGGCCGTCGTCTGCGCACCCTGCGGCAGCTCCACCAGATAGCTCCACGCCAGCGCACGGAACAACGCCGTGTCCGGCGCACCCTCCCAGCGAAGCAACACCGCGGCGAGCTCGCGCTGCACACACGCGCGGCCCTCCTGCGCCAGGGCACCGGCCGGAGCCGTGAGCCGGATCATCGGCATGGCGAAACCTCCGTCGACGACACCGCACTATGACGGTCGTTATAGACGAGACGAAGAGTAGGCTATAACAGTCGTCATAGCCAGAGGTGGAGGAAGGGGATGGCACGGTGACCAGTGGCAACCCGCCAGCGCGGCAGCGGATCGTGGCCGGCGCCGCCGACATGATCAGCCGACGCGGACTGACCGCCACCAGCATCCGGGAGATGGCCAAACACGCCGGCGCCCCGCTCGGCTCCACCTACCACTACTTCCCGGAAGGCAAGCAGCAGCTCGCCACCGAGGCGATCCGGCACACCGGCGAGACGATCGCCCGGAGCCTGCGCAAGGAACTCCGCGCCGGCCCCGCCGCCGGGCTCAGCGCCTTCCTGGCCATGTGGCGCACGATCGTCGTCGACACCAACTTCCGGGCCGGCTGCCCCGTCCTCGCCGTCGCCGTCGAGGAACCCCCTGCCGACGAAACGCCACCCGCCCTCGCAGCCGCCGCGGAAACCTTCCAGGAATGGGAAGACCTCCTGGCCGCCTCCCTGCACGAACACGGTGCAGACCCCGACCAGGCCGACCAGGCCGCCACGCTCATCGTCGCCGCTGTCGAGGGCACCGTGGCCATGTGCCGAGCCAAACGCAGCATCGAACCCCTCGACCGCACCGCCGAACAACTCCACCAACTCATCCACAGCCTGATCCGACAAAGAGAAGAAGCGGATACAGACCACGCCCCACCGAAGAGCCGCCCGTAACGCAGAAACACCATGCGTGCGGCACCGGCCAACCCCAACCACCAAAGGCGGGAGTGTCAAGTTAACGGCTGATCTTGGTTGTTGAAGTGGTCAGAGGTTGGCCGGGGTGAGTCGGCCCTCGAAGGCGATCTGGAACGCGTTGAGAGGTGCCTTCCACCGGATGGTCCACCGGCGCCGGCCGTTGCCAGTCGGGTCCAGGCTCATCAACGCCATGTACACGCACTTGAGCGCGGCCTGCTCGTTCGGGAAGTGCCCGCGGGCGCGGACGGCCTTGCGGATACGGGCGTTGACGGACTCGATCGCGTTCGTCGAGCAGATGACCTTGCGGATCTCGGCGTCGAAGAGCCTGTCGCAGTATGCCGTGTCTAGCCGGGGCGTCAGCGGCGTTTCTGGGAGAATTGGGTATGGCCCGCGGTTGTCGTCCTGTGCTGCGTGATCAGGTGTTTCTTCTGCCGCCGGATATGCGGGATTGGTTGCCGGACGATCATCTGGTGTGGTTCGTCCTCGATGTCGTCGAGACGCTTGACGTCTCCGCGTTCGAGGCGTGTCGTCGCCGTGGTGGGGTTGGCGCGGCAGGGTATGACCCGCGGACGCTGCTGGCTCTTCTGGTCTACGCATACTGCCGAGGAGTGCGTTCGTCCCGGCAGGTCGAGCGGCTCTGTCACACCGATGTCGCGTTCGAGGTCCTGTGCGCCGGAGATATCCCTGATCACGCGACGATCGCATGGTTCCGGGCGGGCTCCGAGGATGGGTTTGCTGGGTTGTTCACGCAGGTGCTGATGATCGCGGCGCGGGCAGGGCTTGCCCGGTTCGGCACGATCGCGATCGATGGCACCAAGATTCCCGCGAACGCGTCGATCGACGCGAACCGGGGACAGGACTGGTTCGACCAGCAGGCTACGCAGATCGCCACCGGCATCGTCGAGGAGGCAGCTGACGTCGATGCCTCCGAGAACGCGCAAGCGCGTCACGACGGCGACGAGTCCAACGGTGACCGTGTCCCCACAGCCTTGGCTGACCGGTCGGGCCGGGCGCAGCGTATTCGGCGCGCGGCGGCGGAGCTGGCTGAGCAGCAGCAGCGTCTGAAGGCCGACGATGAGGCGAGGAGGATGGCGGCCCAGGCTCGACTGGAGGCATCACGAGCTGGTCAGCCGGTGCGCGGCCGGATCCCGGATGGGCCATTGCGGCTTGCTGAGGCGAGAGCTCATCTGGAGCGCGAGCTGCGCGACCACCAAGCGAAACTCGCCCGCAGGGCCGCGTTGATCGCTGCCGGGAAGAAGCCGATGGGTGCTCCGCCTGTCCCGACCGAAGAACACTCCCGGATTATCAGAGCCCGCCGTGTCGTCGCTGCGGCCGAAACCGCGGCCACAGCGGCAGACGATCGCCAGGCTCCCGCGAAATCTCTGCCGAAGACCGTCGCGAACATCACCGATCCGGACTCGCGGGTGATGCCCACCCGTCGCGGGTTCCTCCAGGGTTACAACGCGCAGGTCGCGGTCACCAGCGACCACGTTATCGCTGCTGTCGATGTGAACCGGAACCCCAACGACATGGGATCGTTCGTGCCGATGATGACCGCCGCGGTCAACGCTGCCGCTGCCGCGCACCAGGCAACCGGTTCGCCCGATCATCAGATCGGGCTCGTGCTGGCCGATGCCGGCTACTGCAGCAACAGCAACCTGAACGCGCCCGGACCGGACCGGCTCATCGCCCTGGCCAAGAGCCGCGAGCAGGCCACAGCGGCGTTGCGTTCACCTACCGACGGCCCGCCACCCGTTGGCGCGACAACACGAGAGGCGATGGCTCACCGACTCAGGACCGCTGAAGGCGCCAAGGCTTACAAGAGACGCGGCGCGACCGTCGAACCCAGCATCGGAACCCTCAAAACCATCCTGGACAGATTCTCCCGACGAGGAATCGCCGCCGCCCGAAGCGAACTGAACCTCGCAGCCGCCGCCTACAACATCCGCAAGATCCACACAGCGGCAGCCTGACGCACCAGCACCGAAGGCCAGCCCAGCCGGCAGCGCAATCAAGCCAGCCCGCTCCGCACCGCCATCGGGCATTCTGCGACAGGCTCTTCGACGCCGAGATCCGCACCGTCGTCTGCTCCACCAACACCATCGAGAGCATCAACGCCCCCATCCGCCGCGCCGTCCGCGCCCGCGGCCACTTCCCCAACGAAGCCGCCACGCTGAAATGCGTCTACCTCACCGTGATAAGCCCCGACCCCACCGGGCAGGGCCGCCGGCAATGGACGATCCCCTGGAAACCAGCCCTCAACGCCCTCGACATCGCCTTCGAAAAACACCTGTCCGCAGCCCGCAAGTAGACGTCAACAACCCGAGTCACACCGTACGTTTGACAGACCCTCTGGACCAGCAGCGACCTACGTTGCCGACGTGTTGTAGCGATCAAGTGTCGTCTTAGATGTCGAGGCGTCGCGGAAGACGAGTTCCCACGGGCCGGTGTTCACGTCCATGTCTTTGCCGAAGCCGATCCACTTTCCGGCCATCCGTCGACCGGTTGGCTCGGCGATGAGTTGGATTGCCCCGTGGTACCTGGCGCCCCGGTAGTAGCCGGTGGGGTCGGTCTGCTCTACCCAAGTGCCGGTGACGACGGCACCGTCCAGAGTCAGGTCCAGCGAGAGAGACGAGGACGCCGAGCCAGGCAGGCTGCGTGCCGTCAGTCGATCGCCGTGCTGCAGCAGCACCACGAAGTGTTGTCCAGCGAAGGAGTCTTCCCGCCCGCTGGAGTAGAACTGGTAGCGGCTGAGCCACACGCCTTCGTACGAACGGCCGGTTGTAGTGGGCTTGGACGTCGGTGTCGGCGTCGCCAGGCTGGACACGGGAGAGGTGAGGTCGTGGCCGCCGTGGTCGTCGTCGGCGACATGCCCGTTGGGTACCGCTGCGAAGCCCAAGAGTGAGATGGGTAGCCCGGTGACGACTTCCAGCGCGCGGGCGTAGACGGGGCGCGGCGCGGCGATCGTGCCGGACTCCCATCGCTGGACGAGTCGCTTGTTGGCGTCATTGGGCTCGCCGACGCGGTGGCCCGCGGCCTGGAGTGCGCGGGCGAAGTCGTCCTGGCTCATCCGCATTCCGGTGCGGACGGCGCGCAACGCGGTGTTGGGGGCGGTCATGACCGCCACCCTAGCGTCATGTCGCCTAAATGTCGTCGGCTATGTGGTCGATCTGTCGGTTCTTGTGCCGTCGCAACAGGTGACATCCCGACGTCAGTGTGGATCTGCGACGGTCAGGGTGCCGCCGCTTCCTACGGGCGGAGGTAAAGAATGCCGGGTAAGGGTGACGAGCCGGCGGTCAGCCGGGGTGAGCAGATCCAGGCGGCCGAGCGCGAGGCGGCGAAGCGTCGTCTGCTGGCTGAGGCGGAGGCGGATCGCATTCCGGTGGAGGAGACCACCCGGGCGGTGCCGGATCGGCGGTGGCATCGTGGGCGGCGTTGAGCTGTTGCCGGTGGGGCGGCGGGTGGCGTACTGGCGGGGTCGGCGGAAGCTGTCGCAGCAGGTGTTCGCCGACCGGCTCGGTAAGTCGAAGAGTTGGGTCGACAAGGTCGAGCGCGGCGTCCGGTCGTTGGACAAGCTCTCGACGCTTCAGGAGATCGCCCGCGTGCTTCGTATCGATGCCGCCGCGCTGGTCGGCCAAGACGTCGCACCGGTCGAGGTGGCGAGTCGGGGTGATGGCGTCGGGCGGATCAGGGCGGCGCTGTCTCGCTACGAGATCCCGTTGGGTAAGCCGGGAGGTGGACCGGTGGTGCCGGTGGACCGGATGTCGCGGGATGTGGGGTACGCGTGGACGACGTTCCAGCACGCCCGCTATCCGCAGGTGATCGACTTGGCACCCACCCTCCTTGCCAACGCGCAGCGTACCCACGCCGAGGCTCCGGAACCGGGCCGGGAGTCGTTGGTGGAGGCGTACCGGATCATTGCCGCGCTGTTGGTCAAGCTCGGTGACGCCGAGTTGGCGTGGTTGGCGGTGGATCGAGCGATGCTCGCGGCCACCGGTGACCGGAAGTTGGTGGCCGCCGCGGCCGTGCAGCTCGGTCAGGTGTTGCGCGCGTTCGGCCGTGCGCGGGAGGCGAAGGCGGTGACGCTCGGTGCCGCGTACCGGATTGCCCCGCCTGTTGTCGAGCACGGCAGGCCGGCGGAGCTGTCCCTGTGCGGAGCCCTGCTCATTCAAGCCGGCTTGGCGGCGGCGCAGGACGGGAACGAGGCCGCTGCCCGCGAACTGCTCGACGAGGCCGACGGCATGGCAGAGCGAGTCGGCGACGGGTACGACCACCACCGCACCGGCTTCGGTCCCACCGCCGTCGACCTGGCCCGCGTCACCGCAGCCGTTGAAGCCGGCGACGCGCAGGGCGCGATCGCCTGGCATGAGAAGGCCACTGCGCGGGCCGCCTGGCGGTGGCTGCCCGCCGAACACCGCGCCGCGCACCTCCTCGACGTCGCCCGCGCCTACCTGCACGCCGGGGACACGGGCAACGCCGCTCGCATGCTGACCGAGGCCGAGCGCACCGCACCAGCCGAGATCACGTGTCGGCCGGCCGTCCGGGACATCCTTGCCGAGGTTGCCCGCGACCCGCGCGCCCCGACCACGATCGCGAAGCTCGCTGCCACGCTCGGGGTCGGCTGAGCAGCGTTACACCCGGTAGAGGAGTACAGCAGTGAAGTACAACAACCGTGCCAGCCGAACCAGGCCGAGAAGCGCCTCAGCGGGCCGTCTGACCTCGTGTCGATCCCGATCCAACCGGCCCGCCGTGAGTTCACACCGAAGCTGCCTGTACACCCGTAGCCGCAACGGGGATGCTGCACCAAGCCCTCGGCGCGGGGGTTGCCAGGCTGGCCACACCCGCACCGAGAGCCCGGTTGGTCAGGCGTTGTCGCCGGCCTGGGCGGCCAGCACCTTCGCCTGCTGCGGCCAGGTGGCCAGGCTGGCGGTGGCCCGCAGCCCGGCATTCCGAATGGTGTCCCGCAGCGCCGTCTCGTCCAGCTCCGCCAGCTGCCCGTAGGTCCGGATGCCGGCCTCCTGGAGGGCGGCCGCCATCTTCGGCCCGACGCCCTGGATCCGCCGGAAGTCGTCGGCGGCGTCACCGGCCGGCACGGTGGCCGGAACCGGAGCCGCTTCGGGGGACGTCTTGGAGCGTACCGGCGGGGTGGCGACGGCCGGCCGGGCCGGCGTGGTCGGGTCCGCCACCGGTCCATCGGGGACGGACACCGGCTCCGGCTCGGCGCTCGCCGCGACCGGCTCGGCGGCGGCCGGCACCGCATCGTCGCCCGCGATGTCGGCCTCCACCGGCCCGGCGGCAGCGGCTACCGGCTCGGCGGCGGCAGCTACCGGCTCGGCCGCCACCGGCTTCGGCTCCACGGTCTCCGGCTCGGGCTCGGCGTCCACGGACTCGGTGGTTGCGGGCTCGGTGATTGCGGGCTCGGCGTCCACGGGCTCGGCGTCCACCGGCTCGGTGGTTGCGGGCACCGTGGTGGACGCCGGCTCGGCGGCGGTGTCGGGCTGCTCGGTCACGGTGCTGGCGGCCGGCGCCGGCCCGGTCGCCTCCGTGGCCGGGCTGCTCGCCGCCCCGCTCGGCGCGGAGGGCTCGTCCCGCCGGCCGCGGAGCAACAGCCAGCCCGCCACCAGGCCGGCCAGCAGCACCACGATCAGTATCAGCCAGATGCCAGAGGACTCCGCCACGGCAAACCTCCCTGAAGGTCACGTCCGAATCGTCACGAGAAAAACTCGCCGCAGCTTTGCACACGCGTGGACGGCGCGACAGGCAGGCTCTGTTACAGCTCGGGTCGGCGGGCCGGGGGCTACGGCCGGTGCCCGGCACGGAACGGACGGTGTGGACCGGGAGCGCACGCCGACGCCCCCGGCGCCGGGCGGGCGCCGGGGGCGTGGTGCGAGGGGTCAGTCCCGCTCTCCCCGGTAGGTGTAGAAGTCGTCGACGAACTTGCGCCGTAGGCGCGGTACCCGGCTGGTGACCCGGAAGTACCCCCGGGCGCCGAGCAACGCGAGTCGTCCGAAGAGCGGCTGGTACATGCGGTCGTCGCCGCTGGTGCCGCTGCGGTTGAGCGAGTCGGCCACCCGGGCGAAGCCGTACGGCACCATCGCCGCCTCGTAGTCGGCCACCGCCTGCACCAGCGTCTTCTCCCCGACGGCGGCGAGGATCAGCTGCCGGCGCAGCAGGTTGGCGTCGCGCAGCGCGGTGTTGGCGCCCACGCCCCGGCCCGGGGTCATGGTGTGGATCGCGTCACCGAGCAGGGTGACCGTGCTGCTCTTCCACGGCGGCACCGGCTCCGAGGTGGACACCCGGATCGGCAACGCGCTCTCCGGGTCGGCCTGGCTGAGCAGTTCCCGCAGCCGCGGATGCCAGTTGCCGGTCAGCGTCAGGGCCACCTGGATCAGCTCCGCGCCGCGGCGCCGCATCACGTCCGGTGGAAACCGGCGTGCGGCGCTCCAGACGACCAGGTTGATGTTGTCGCGGGTGGTGTCGTGGCGCAGGCCGGGCCAGCTGGAGAGCAGTGCCGCGTCGTCGTCGGCGACCCCCGGTTTGGGCCGGCCGTCACGGTCCCACTTGAACTCCATCACGTGCAGCACGCCCATCACGCCCCCGGTGCCGAAGATCAGCGAGATGCCCCGCTGGACGGTCTCCGGCAGCAGGGCCCGGGTGCGGTCGGTGAGCGGGATCCGGGTGGCGATGTTGATGGTGCCGGCGTCCCGGATCACCGCGTGCGGCAGGTACTGGCGGCGGACCGCGGAGTGCGTGCCGTCCGCCGCCACCAGCAGGTCACCGGTGGCGGTGCCGCCGTCGGCGAAGTGGGCGGTGACCGTGCCGTCGTCGTGCTGCTCGTACCGGGTGAAGGTGCGGTCGAAGCGCACCACGTCCTCCATGCCGGTCAGCAGCACCTGGCGCAGCGTCATCCGGGCCACCGACCGCTCGGTGTCGACCGGGTGGGTGTCCGGCCGCAGCGGGAACGACGCCGTGTGCTGCATCCGCTGGCTGAGCACGTTGAAGTAGCGGGGGGAGCGGGCGCAGGTGGTCAGGTAGATGTCGAACAGCTCCGGGGGCAGGCAGTCGCGCAGCGCCCGGCTACCGGTGGGGCCGATGCCCACCCGGTAGCCGAGCAGCCCGTCGGCCCGGGTGCGGTGCCGTTCGTAGACGGCGACGCTGATCCCGGCCCGGCGCAGCCCGTGCGCCAGGCAGAGGCCGCCGGTGCCGGCGCCGATGACCAGGACGTGCGGTGGTCGGGGGGCCACGGCGTCTCCCGTCAGCCGGCCACGCGCGGCGCCGGCACGTCCGCGGCGTCCCACCGGTAGAAGCAGGTGGCGATCGCGTCGCGCGGCGAGCGCCAGGTCGGCAGGTACGGCGAGGTGTGGGCGGAGAGCCGCTCGTTGACCTGGAGGTACAGCGGGTGGTTGCGGGCCGCCGCGAGGGCGTCCGCGCCGACGTCGTCGGTCTCCATCAGGTGTACGCACAGGTCGTGCAGGCAGTACAGGGACCGGTGACGTACCCCGGTCAGGCCGGGCAGCTCGGTCGCGTCGGACTCGGTGAAAATCTGCGCCACCCGACCCTCCGCGCCCGGAATGATCCTGCTGACGATAACTAGACGGCTCATTGGACCCCCTCTCACCGGTGATCCGGCCCGGACGTCTGCCGGGTCACGGACCGTTTTCCCGGACCACCCTGTCCGGGCGCCTGTCACCTGCCCGTCAACGCGGCCGGTCGTGCCGGTGACGCGGGCTCAACGGCGCTGGAACGGCGTCCGGGTGGCCGGGGGGCGTGGCGGTCCGGCCGCCGCCCGGCTGGCCCGCCGGATCGGTTCGAGCGTCTCGTCGAGCAGCGCGCTCATCGCCGGCGAGGGCTCCAGCCGCAGCTCCCGCAGCAGGAGGTCGCGGTAGACGTAGAAGGCGTGCACCGCCTCGAACGCGTTGCCCTCGGCGAGGTGGATGCGGACCACCAACCGGTGCGGTGTCTCACGCAGCGGCTCGGCCGCCATCGCCTCCAGCGCCGCCTCCAGCGCCTCGCCGTGCCGCCCGGCGGTCAGGTGCTGGCCGGCCATCTGCTCCAGCATGTGCAGCCGGAGCTGGCGCAGCCGTTCCCGGTCGGCCAGCACCCAGTCGTCGTACCAGCCGGGGAGCAGGTCGTGCCGGCCGGCGGCGAGCGCCTCCGCGGTGTCGTCGGGTGGCTGGCCGTCACGGATCCGGGCGGCCGTGTCGACCAGCCGGTCCACGTCGACCCGCACGCTGGGGGCGAGGCGGATGGTGTCGGCGGTGGTGGTCAGCGGGCAGTACGGATCCTGGCGCAGCCGCCACAGCGCGGTCCGTAGCGAGGAGAGCGCCCGTTCCTCCGCGGCCTCCGGCCAGAGCAGCCCGGCGAGGTGGCTGCGGGTCGCGTCGGGACGCAGCCCGATCAGCGCGATGACCCGTTGCAGGCCGCGGGGGACCACCACCGGCGTGCCGCCGTGGGTCAGCCGGAAGCCGCCGAGCAGGTGCAGCCGTACCTCGGTGTCCCGGTGCTCGCCGGTGGTCGGCGTGGGCGGATCGGCGGCCACGGCGGCACCCCCTGCGCAACGCGTCGTCTGCGGGTCTCGGCCGGGTCCCGGCGTGGCCGCCGTGACGCCACTGTCGACTCGCTGGACCGTCGCACGCGGGCGTGCGGTGCCGGGTCTGACCGCCGCGAAGATTATCAATAGCAGTTACTCTGGGTCAACGCTCATGTCGGTAAAGTAACCCGGTCGTCATCTATGAGACCGGTTCTGAACTGCCCAATCTCGATGATCATGGGGAAAGGCTACGTTCAGCTGAGGCACAGTTTGCGTCAACGCAGCGTCACTGAGGGCCGTCCCGGCAGGGGGTGCCGGTGACGCTCGGGTGACGCCGGGCCCGGCATCGTGTCGGCAGTCGTCCGGGCGCGTCCGGTGGTGCCGCCACCGGCCCGAGGGGGAGAACCAGCATGGACCGAACCCTGATCGTCGCGAAGGTGGTCCCGACTGCCGAGGCCGCGGTCGCCGAGATCTTCGCCGAGTCCGACACGACCGAGCTGCCCCACCTGGTGGGCGTGCGGCACCGGTCGCTGTACCGGCTGCACGACCTGTACGTGCACCTGTTGGAGACCGACTCGCCGGGCGACGGCGCGGTGGAGGCGGCCCGGGAGCATCCGGAGTTCGCGCGGGTCAGCGCGCGGCTGCGCCCCTACGTCACGCCGTACCTGCCGACCTGGCGCTCGCCCCGGGACGCGATGGCCCGCTGCTTCTACCGCTTCGACGGAGGGCGTCCGTGACCGCCACCGCGTCGGCCGCAGAGGCGCTCTGGTCGCGCTGCGGCGGCTGCGCCACCCTGCTGTACCGCAAGCGGCTGCGGCGCAACCTCGACGTCTGCCCCGAGTGCGGACGGCACACCCGGCTCGCCGCCCCCGAGCGGGTCCGCCAGCTGGTCGACCCGTCGTCGTTCCAGCCGCTGCCCGACCGCGCGGTCGAGGTGGACCCGATCGGCTTCGTCGACGTGCTGCCGTACCCGCACCGGCTCACCGCCGCCCGCGCCGACACCGGGCTGGCGGAGGCGGTGCTCTGCGGCACCGCCACCATCGGCCGGTTCCGCTGTGCGCTGGCGGTGATGGACTTCCGGTTCCTCGGCGGCAGCCTCGGCTGCGCCGTCGGCGAGCTGATCACCCGTACCGCCGAGCAGGCGCTCGACGCGGGCGTCCCGCTGATCCTGGTCACCGCCTCCGGGGGCGCCCGGATGCAGGAGGGCGCCCTGTCGCTGATGCAGATGGCCACCGTCAGCCAGGCGATCGCCGCCCTGCGGGAGGCCGGGCTGCTCACCGTCAGCGTGCTGACCGATCCCACCTACGGCGGAGTGGCCGCCTCCTTCGCCACCTGCACGGACCTGGTGCTCGCCGAGAGCGGCGCCCGGATGGGCTTCGCCGGCCCCCGGGTGATCCGCCAGGTCACCGGCCGCAGCCTGCCGGACGGCTTCCAGACCGCCGAGTTCCTGCTGCGCCACGGCCAGGTGGACATGGTGGTGCCGCGTCACGCGCTGCGGGCCCGGCTGGTGGCGGTGCTCGCCGCGGCGGGCGGCGCGCGCCGCCCGCGGTCCGGCGCGCCGGTGCACCCACCAGCCCGGCCGGTCGCCCGGCCGCCGGACCCGCGGCCGGATCCGCCGCCCGCCGAGGTGGCGGCCCGGGACGCCTGGGAGACCGTACGGCTGGCCCGGCACCCGCGCCGACCGACCACGTTGGACTACCTGGAGACCGCCTTCGACGGCTTCACCGAGCTGCACGGCGACCGGCTCGGCGGCGACTGCCCGGCGATCGTCGGCGGGCTGGCCCGGCTCGACGGTCGGCACCTCATGGTGATCGGCCACCAGAAGGGGCACACCAGCGCCGAACTGGTGACCCGCAACTTCGGCATGGCCACCCCGGCCGGGCACCGCAAGGCGCTGCGGCTGATGCGCCTCGCCGCCCGCCTCGGCCTGCCCGTGGTGACCCTGGTCGACACCCCCGGCGCGGACCCGGGCATCGACGCGGAGGAGCACGGCCAGGCCGCGGCCATCGCGGAGAACATCCTGGCCCTGAGCATGCTGCCCACCCCGGTCGTCGCGGTGGTCACCGGCGAGGGCGGCAGCGGCGGCGCGCTGGCCCTGGCGGTCGCCGACCGGGTGCTGATGCTCCAGCACGCCGTCTATTCGGTGATCAGCCCGGAGGGCTGCGCCGCCATCCTCTGGCCGGGGCGTACGGCCGCACCGCAGGCGGCCCGGGCGCTGCGGCTGACCGCCCCCGACCTGTGCCGGCTCGGCATCGTCGACGAGGTGGTGCCCGAGCCGACCGGCTCGGCGGCCGACGATCCGGAGGCCACCGCCCGCGCGGTCCGCGAGGCGGTGCTGGCGAACCTGCTGCCCCTGCTCGACGTGCCGATCGGCGCCCTGGTCCAGCACCGCCGGCGACGCTTCCGGCGCTTCGGCGCCGCCCGCGCCGGCGCCCGGGCGGGTGCCCGGTGAGCGGCGCGGGCGGTGGCACCCTGCCCACGGTCGCCGGTGCCCCGGTGGTCCGGCCGCCGATCCCGGCCGAGCCGGCGTCCACGCCGGTCGACCTTCCCCGGCCTCCGGCCGCCGCGCCGGCACCGCGGCAGGTGGCGACGACACCGGTGCCACGGCATGCGGAGACGACGCCGGCCCCGCCGCACCTGGTGACGGCATCGATCCCGCAACACGTGGAGACGACGTCGGCAGCGCGGACCGGGGAGACGACGCCGGTTCCGCGCGCCGGCGCCGAGGCGGCGCTCAGCGGGCTGCGTTGGCACGCCCGGCAGCTCGTCGCCGAACTCGCCGGCCCGCTGCGCCGCCTGCGACTGCGGGCCGGGGACGCCGAGCTGGTGGTGGAGTGGCACCACCCGGCCGAGCCCGGCCCGGTCGCCGCCGGACCCGCCACGGTGGCCGTACCCGCCGCCGTGGCCGCACCGGGCCACGAGCCGGCCAGCGCTGCCGGCGGTCCGGCCAGTGGCGCGGCCCCGCTCCGGACGGCCGTGCGCTCGCCCATGGTCGGCACCTTCTACCGGGCGGCGGAGCCCGGCGCGACGCCCTTCGTCTCCGTCGGCGACCCGGTCCGGCCGGGGCAGGTCGTCGGGATCGTCGAGGCGATGAAGCTGTTGAACGAGATCACGGCCGACCGGGCCGGCCGGGTGGCCGAGGTGCTGGTGGCCGACGGCCAGCCGGTGGAGTACGACCAGCCGCTGGTCGCCCTGGACCCCGCCTGAGGTGGTGACCGATGTTCGAGAAGGTCCTGATCGCCAACCGCGGCGAGATCGCGCTGCGGGTCCTGCGGGCCTGTCGCGAGCTGGGCATCCGTACCGCGGTGGTCTACTCCACGGCGGACGCCGACTCGGCCGCGGTGCGGCTGGCCGACGAGGCCGTCCGGATCGGCCCCTCGGCCAGCCGGCGCAGCTACCTCAACGCCGCCGCCGTCGTCGAGGCGGCCCGCAAGGTCGGCGCGCAGGCGGTGCACCCCGGCTACGGCTTCCTCTCCGAGGACGCCGACTTCGCCGAGATCTGCGCGGACAACGGGCTGACCTTCGTCGGCCCGTCCCCGCAGGTGATGGCCGCGCTGGCCGACAAGTCCTCCGCGCGGGCGCTGATGCGCCGCGCCGGGCTGCCCCTGCCGCCGGGCGCCGTGCAGCCGGTGCCGACCGCCGCCGAGGCCGCGGCGGTCGCCGCCGAGGTGGGCTACCCGGTGATCGTCAAGGCGGCGGCCGGCGGCGGCGGGCGGGGGATGACCGTGGTGCGCTCCCCGGCGGAACTACCCCGGGCGTACGCGCGCACCCGCGCCGCCGCCCAGGTCGCCTTCGGCGACGACCGGGTGTACGTCGAGCGGTACCTGACCGACGCCCGGCACGTCGAGGTGCAACTGCTCTGCGACTCCCACGGCAACGGCGTGCACCTGGGCACCCGGGACTGCTCGGTGCAGCGCCGGCACCAGAAGCTGATCGAGGAGGCGCCCGCGCTCGCCCCGGCGACCCTGGACGCCATCGCGCAGGCCGCCCTGCGCGGCGCGCTCGACGTGGGGTTCACCGGCGCCGGGACGGTGGAGTTCCTGGTGGACGCCGAGGAGCGGTTCCACTTCCTGGAGATCAACTGCCGGATCCAGGTCGAGCACCCGGTGACCGAGATGGTCACCGGGATCGACCTGGTGCACGAGCAGTTCCACGTCGCCGCGGGGGTGCCGCTGCGCTGGCGACAGCAGGACATCCGGCTCACCGGGGTGGCCGTCGAGTGCCGGGTCAACGTGGAGGACCCGGACCGTGGCTTCGCCCCCGCCCCCGGCCGGCTGGACCGTTTCGTCCCGCCCGGCGGCCCGTTCACCCGGGTCGACACCCACGGCCACGCCGGTTACCTGGTCGGCCCGTACTACGACTCGCTGCTGGCCAAGGTCGCGGTCTGGGCCCCGGACCGGGAGCTGGCCCTGAACCGGCTGGAACGCGCCCTCGGTGAGTTCGAGATCTCCGGACCCGGGGTGCGGACCACCATCCCGTTCGTCCGGCGGGTGCTCGACGACGCCGACTTTCGCAAGGGGCGCTACACCACCGGCCTGGTCGACCGGCTACTCAACGCAGCCAACCCCGGAGAACCGAGGAGGACCCGATGACCGTCACCGACGGCCGTTCGCTGACCACGGAGATCACCGACATCCTGGTGACCAACTGCGGGCTGGACCCGGACGCCGCCGCCCGCGCGCCGGCCGCCTCCCTGGAGGAACTGGGGATGGACTCGCTGGCGCTGCTCGAACTCTCCGCCGTCGTCGCCGACCGGTGGCGGGTGAGCATCCCGGAGCAGGCGGCCCAGCTGAGCATCCCCGCCGTGGCCGATCTCGTGGCCCGCCGCGCCGACCCGCCGGGGCACACCGAGAACAGCGTGGTGATCGCCGCGCCGCTGGAGCTGGTCTGGTCCGTCACCAACGACGTGGCCGGCTGGCCCGACCTGTTCACCGAGTACGCCCGGGCCGACATCCTCGACCGCGACGGCGACACCGTCCGGTTCCGGCTCACCATGCATCCCGACGAGAACGGGGTGGCCTGGAGCTGGGTCAGCGAACGCACCGCCGACCCGGCCACCCGGCAGGTACGGGCCCGCCGGGTGGAGACCGGGCCGTTCGAGTACATGGACATCCACTGGAGCTACACCGAGGAACCGGAGGGCATCCGGATGACCTGGGTGCAGGACTTCGCCATGAAACCGACCGCGCCGGTGGACAACGCCGGCATGACCGAGCGGATCAACACCAACAGCGTGGTGCAGCTGGGCGTCATCAAGGACCGCATCGAGCGGCTGGTGGCGACCGCCGTACCGGCCGCGGTCAGCGCGGACCCGACGGGAGGCGACAATGAGTGACCTGGCCCTGGTGGCCGCCCGGGACGTGCCCGCGGACCGCCGCCGCGGCGGCGAGCTGCGCGTCCTGCTCGGCCCGCGCACCGTCGGCAGCACCTCCGGCTTCATGGGCGTGGCCACCATGGCGCCCGGCGAGCGGATCGCCGAGCACTACCACCCGTACAGCGAGGAGTTCCTCTACCTCGCCCGGGGCGCGATCACCGTCGACCTCGACGACGAGCCGGTGCCGCTGGCGGCCGGCGAGGCGCTCTTCGTGGCCCGTAACGTCCGGCACCGCCTGCGCAACACCGGTCACCTGCCCGCCGAGGTGGTCTTCCACCTCGGCCCGCTGGCCCCCCGGCCGGAACTCGGCCACGTCGACACCGAACTGGTCGAACAGCGAGACGGGTCGTGACCGGCCGCCGCACCGTGGTCACCGGCATCGGGGTGGTCGCCCCCGGCGGCGTCACCCGGGACCGGTTCTGGAAGAGCATCACCGAGGGACGTACCGCGACCCGACGGATCAGCTTCTTCGACCCGTCGCCGTTCCGCTCCCAGATCGCCGCCGAGTGCGACTTCGACCCGGACGCCGCCGGGTTGACCCCCGCGCAGCGCCAGCGCGCCGACCGGTATGTGCAGTTCGCGCTCGCCTGCGCGGCGGAGGCCGTCGCGGACAGCGGGCTCGACCTCACCGACGCCGAGCGGGACCGGGCCGGTGTCGTGCTCGGCACCGCGGTCGGCGGCACCATGGCGCTGGAACAGGAGTACGTGACGGTCAGCGACAGCGGCCGGCACTGGCTGGTCGACGCGGCGCTCGGCGGCCCGTACCTCTATCAGGCGCTGGTGCCCAGCAGCCTGGCCGCCGACGTGGCCTGCCGGCACGGCCTGCACGGCCCGGCGCAGGTCGTCTCCACCGGCTGCACCTCGGGCATCGACGCCATCGGGTACGCCCACCAGCTCATCGCCGACGGCGAGGCGGACATCGTGCTCGCCGGGGCCGCCGACTCACCGATCTCCCCGGTCACCGTGGCCTCCTTCGACGCCATCAAGGCCACCAGCCCGGACAACGACGATCCGGCGCACGCCAGCCGGCCGTTCGACGCCGACCGGCACGGCTTCGTGCTGGCCGAGGGGGCGGCGGTGCTGGTGCTGGAGGAGGCCGGGCACGCCCGGCGGCGCGGCGCGCACATCTACTGCGAGGTCGCCGGCTACGCCAGCCGCAGCAACGGCTACCACATGACCGGGCTGCGCCCCGACGGCCTGGAGATGGGGCTGGCCATCACCGACGCGCTCGGGCAGGCCCGGCTCGCGCCCGAGGCCGTCTCCTACGTCAGCGCGCACGGCTCGGGCACCCGGCAGAACGACCGGCACGAGACGGCCGCGGTCAAGCGGGCCTTCGGGCCGGCCGCGTACCGGGTGCCGATCAGCTCGATCAAGTCGATGGTCGGGCACTCGCTCGGCGCCATCGGCTCCATCGAGATGGCCGCCTGCGCCCTGGCCATCGAGTACGGGGTGGTGCCGCCGACCGCCAACTGGACCACCCGCGATCCGGAGTGCGACCTGGACTACGTGCCCAACGAGGCCCGGGAGGTGCCGGTGGACGTGGCGCTTTCGGTCGGCAGCGGTTTCGGCGGCTTCCAGTCGGCGATGCTGTTCCGCCGGCTCTCCCGGGAGGTGACCGCGTGAGCGAGCGGCGGCGAGTGAACCATTGGCGCAGTGTTGTGGTGCCTCACGGCGGCCTGGAGCGAAGCGGAGGGCCGGCGTGAGCGAGCGGCAGCGAGTGAACCATTGGCGCGGTGTTGTGGTGCCTCACGGCGGCGCGGAGCGAAGCGGAGGGCCGGCGTGAGCGAGCGGCGGGCGGTGGTGACCGGAATCGGGGTGGTCGCGCCCAGCGGCGTCGGTTCGGCGGCGCACTGGCGTACCGTGCTGGCCGGCCAGCGCCGCACCGGCCCGATCACCCTGTTCGACGCGACCGGCTACCCGGCCCGGCTCGGCGGCGAGGTGGCGGACTTCGACCCGGCCCGGTACACCGACAACCGTGCCCTGGTGCAGACCGACCGCTGGACCCACCTCGGGTTCGCGGCCACCGGGCTGGCGCTGGCGGACGCCGGTCTGCCCGAGCGGGCGCCCGATCCGTACGCCTGGGCGGTGACCCTGGCCAGCTCCTCCGGCGGCAACCTGTTCGGCCAGCGGGAACTGCAACGGCTCTGGTCGTCGCCGACCCGCACGGTCGGGGCGTACCAGTCGATCGCCTGGTTCTACGCGGCCAGCGTCGGGCAACTCTCCATCCGGCATCAGGCGAAGGGGCCGTGCGGCGTGCTGGTGGCCGAGTCGGCCGGCGGCCTGGACAGCCTCGCCCACGCCGTGCGAACCGTCCGGCGCGGTGCCTCCGTGGTGCTCGCCGGGGCGACCGAGTGCCCGCTGAGCCCGTACGCGCTGGCCTGCCAGCTGCGCTCGGGCCTGCTCAGCGAGGCGACCGACCCGGAGCGGGCCTACCGGCCGTTCGACGCCTCGGCCAGCGGCTACCTGCCGGCCGAGGGTGGCGCGGTCTTCGTGGTCGAGGAGCACGGCCACGCGATGGCCCGGGGCGCCCGCATCTATGGCGAGGTGACCGGCTGGGGCGCGACCCACGATGCCGCGCACACCTCGCCGGACTCCGCCGGCGACCCGCACCAGTACGCCCGGGCGATGCGGCTGGCGCTGGGCCGGGCCGGGGTCGAGCCGGAGGAGGTGGACCTGGTGGTGCCCGACGCCCTCGGGGTGCGCCGCTACGACCGCGCCGAGGCGACCGCGCTGCGGGCGGTCTTCGCCGGCACGGCGCCGCCGGTGAGCACCCACAAGGCGTTGACCGGGCGGGCCCACCAGGGCGGCTCGGCGCTGGACGTGGCCACCGCGCTGCTCGCCTTCGCACACGACACGTTGCCCGCGTCGGCCGGCCCGGAGCGCGTCGCCGAGGGCTGCGACCTGGACTTCCTGCGCGAGCGACGGCGCCCGCGTACCCGGGTGGCGCTGGTCTGCGCCCGGGGCTTCGACGGATTCAACAGCGCGCTGGTGCTGCGGGGAGCGGCACCGGACGAAGGGGAGCATCGATGACAGCAGCGCAGTGCGAGGAGCGGGCGGGCGAGCCCGGCAGCCCGGACCAGGGGCGGCACCGGGGACGCGTGGTCTTCCTGGTCCGGGTGCCCGCCGAGCGCACCGACGACTTCCTGCGGGCGTACGAGGCGGTCCGGCACCTGGTCGCCGGCGGTGTGCCCGGCCATCTGATCGACCAGGTGTGCCGCTCGTCGACCGACCCGGAGCAGTGGCTGATCACCAGCGAGTGGGCCAGCCTGGCCGACTTCGAGGCGTGGGAACGCAGCCCGGAACACCGCGAACTGGTCCGGCCGATGCGGGAGTGCTTCACCGACGCCCGTTCGCTGCGCTTCCACATCCACGCCCAGACCCCGGTTCACTGAGGGGTCATCCCTCCCTCACCGAGCGTCGACACACGGATCCGATCCTGCCCGTCCGGCGGCCCGGCGACAATCCTGCCAGTCGCCCTTCTCGCTTATCCATTTGCATGTGGCAATGGTCCTGTCGCGGCCGTTACGGTTCCCGAGTACCCCAAGGCAGGCAATCCCTGGGCCGCTCCGGCGGTCCTGTCGACGTTGGATGGTGGACGGTGGCGAATCCATGACCGGCCCGCTGCACTCGCTGACCGACCCCGCCGGGCGGCCACCCGCCGAGCACCGGCTGCGCATCCCCGTCGTGAACCCCGCCGCCGTCGTGGACCCGACCTCGGTCGTGGGCCCCTCGTGGTCAGACCCGGCGCAGGGCGGGGAAGAGCGCCACCTCGGCCAGGTAGACGCAGCTGCGTCCCTCGTGCGAGGAGTAGTAGCTGACCCAGAGGCGGTCGTCGTGCCAGGCCAGGCCGGGGTAGCTGGAGTCGCCAGCTGAGGGCAGCGCCACCAACTCGCGCAGCCGGCCCTGCGCTACGTCGACCGCGCAGATCGCGGTCCGCACCTCGCCGTCGTGCCGGCGTACCCCGGCGACGAGTGTGCCGTCGGGCAGCCGGTGCAGCGCCGGACCGCCCACCCGCACCCCGAGGTCGGTCCAGGTCCACTCCCGGTAGGGCGGACGGGCCCGGCCGAGTTGGGCGGTGGCCGTGCCGCCGTCGCGTCGCAGCAGGCAGGTGGCCGTGCCGTCCGGGTCGAAGACCAGCCCGGACTCGTTCGGATAGCCGCCCTCGAAGAGCGTTCGCACCACCGGTCGCAGGTCGAGGCCGTCCTCGCTGCGGTAGAGCCGGACGAACCTGGGTTCCCGGGTGGCGTAGCCGACGCCGTACATCACGTCGCCGTGCCAGGCGGCCCGCCAGACCCAGATCCCCGGCTCGCCGACCGGCCGGGGCCCGTCCCACCGGTGCCCGTCGTCGCTGAGCCAGGCCACCGTGTGGAAGCGTTTCGGCGCGCCGGTCGCCGCGGCGGCGAGCAGTTGCAGCCGCCCGTCGGGACGCACCACGAAGCGCGGGTCGCGCAGGTCGGCGCCGGACTGGGCGAGCAGCGCCGCCGGAGCCCAGTCACGACCGTCCGGGGAGGTCAGGATCCGCAGGACGCCGTCGTCGGAGAGGTGCGACCGGCCCTCCCGGAACGCGCAGAACCAGCCACCGCCGTGCCGGACCAGGTCGGTGAAGGCGCTGTGCGGGGCGGTGTCGCCGATCCGGCGCAGCGCGCGTACCTCGGCGTTCGCCGTACGGCTGGTCACGGGCGCCGACGGTACGCGGGGCGGGCGACGCCGACGTGGCTCCCGGGCGAACGCCGGACGAACGAGGGCGGCGGCAACCATTTGTTCGGTGACGGTGTCCGGACGGTTACGGAACGGGCACCGACGCCTTGTCGAAGCGGTCCGGCGGATGGTGTGGCGGCGCTCCGTTCCGGGTTAGCGTGCGTACTTCCATCCGTCAATTCGTCAGGAAGGCTGGAATGGTTTCCAGACTGGTCCGGATAACGCTTGTCGTCACCCTGGCGGTCGGCGGCGGCAGCGTGGCGGTCGTGTCGCCCGCACAGGCTGCCGCGCCGACCTTCAAGAACTGCACCGCGATGCACAAGAAGTACAAGCACGGCGTCGGTAAGAAGGGCGCGCGGGACAAGGTTCGCGGCAAGACGAAGCCGGTCACGAACTTCAAGGTCTCGACGGCGATCTACAACGCGAACAAGAAGCTCGACCGGGACAAGGACGGCGTCGCCTGCGAGAAGCGCTGACGGCCCCTGATTCTCATGCATTGAGATGCAGGCGCGAGGTCTTGGACAGTTCCCGTTGCGAACGGAAACTGTCCAAGATCCACGCCGAGTCGGGGCAGTTCGGGGCAGCTAGGCGTCGGGCGGGGTGGGGTCGGCTCGGTGGGTGGCGGCGAGTCGTTTGGGGGCGCGGGCGTACCACGCCTCCACGATGATCTCGGTCAGTTCGGCGACCTCGACCCGGTCCAGTCGCAGCAGCACGGCGGGGTAGCCGTCGAAGTGCGGCGTGGTGAAGTAGAGCGCCGGGTCGTCGGCGAGCAACGCCTCCTTGACGCCGAGGTCGGCCACGCGTACGCCGAGGATCGGGCCGTCCGGCGCGGCCGGCCCGAGGGCGGCAAGCTCCTTGGCACGCAGTGGGCGTTCCCACACGAAGGACTTGTCGCGCACCTTCCACGCGGGCAACCCGTCGTAGGAGGGCCGCTCGTCGGTCTCCGGCAGGCCCAGCGCGATCCGGCGTACGTCGTCCCAACTGGCCATCGCCCGACGATACGCCACCGGCCCGGCCCCCGGTCGGATGCCGAATTCGCGCCTGCCGTGCCGCCGGGCCATCAAGCTCCGCCGGGCGGAGTCGCGGTCCGGCGGCCCGCCGGACGGGGAGTCGTGGTCCGGCGGCCCGCCGGACGGGAGGTCCGGTCCGGCCGATCGGCACTGGCGCGACGCGGGGCCGGTCGGCAATGGTGAACGGCATGGAGATCACGCCGAGTCCGCCCCCGGTCTGCCTGGCCGACTTCGCCGAACTCGCCCGGGCGGTGCTCCCGCCGCAGGTCTGGGACTACCTGGAGGGCGGCAGCGGCACCGAGGTCACCCTCGGCGGGAACCGGGTCGCGCTCGACCGGGTCGGCGTGCTGCCCCGGATGCTGACCGGGGTGGCCACCGCCAGCCTGGGTACCCGGCTTCTCGGGCGCGAGTACGCGATGCCGGTGGGCATCGCGCCGATGGCGTACCAGCGGTTGGTGCATCCCGACGGCGAGGTGGCGCTGGCCGCCGCGGCCCGCGCCGCCGGGGTGCCGTATCTGGCCAGCATCCTGGGCAGTACGCCGATCGAACAGGTCACCGCCACCGGCGCGGAGGTGTGGTTCCAGCTGTACTGGCTGCGGGACCGTGCGCTGGTCGCGGAGGTGCTGGCGCGGGCCCGCGAGGCCGGCTGCCGGGCGCTGGTGGTCACCGTGGACGTGCCGGTGCTGGGCCGGCGCTTCCGGGATCTGCGCAACGCCTTCCGGCTGCCCCCCGAACTGGTCGCGGCGAACCTGCCCGGCGGCCGGGACGACCTGGCCCACGGCGGTACGCCGGGCGTCACTCCGGTCTCCGCGCAGAGCGGTGCGGCCTTCGCGCCGGCGCTGCGCTGGACCGACCTGCGCTGGCTGGGCGAGCACTGCGACCTGCCGCTGGTGGTCAAGGGCGTGCTCGACCCGGCGGACGCGGTGCGGGCGGTCGACGCCGGCGCGCGGGCCGTGGTGGTGTCCAACCACGGCGGGCGGCAGCTCGATGGCGCCCCGGCCAGCGCCACCATGCTGCCCGAGGTGGTCGCGGCCGTCGGCGACCGCTGTGCGGTGCTGCTGGACAGCGGCATCCGGGGTGGCGTGGACGTGCTGCGCGCGTTGGCGCTCGGCGCCCACGGGGCGCTGGTCGGCCGGCCGATGCTCTGGGCGCTGGCGGTGGGCGGGCAGAGCGGAGCGAGCGCCGCGCTGGCGCTGCTCGCCGCCGAGTTGCGGGACGCGCTGGCTCTCGCCGGCTGCGCCGATCCGGCCGCCGCCCGGGAGTTGCGCACCGTGCCGCTGGGCTGAGTGGCCCGCGGGCGAGGCGACCCACCGCGTTCACCGGTTTGCAACCTGTGACCGCTGTCCTGCCGTGGTCCTGGGTGGACGGTCATAATGGGCGGCATGATTGCCTGGGAGTACGCCCTGCTGGTCCGCCGTTACCAGGGACAGGGCCGGAATTTTCACGTCACCTTCGTCTGGTACGGGCCGGACGGGTCCCGGAAGGACGTCACGGCGTACGGGGACACCGCGGTCGCGCACCTCAACCGGGTCGGCCGGGAGGGCTGGGAACTGGTCACGGCCGCCGAGGACGTGAACAACGTGCAGGGCAGCACCGAGGTGCACCGCTATCACCTCAAGCGCCCGCTGAACTGAGCCCGTCACCGCGGTGACGGCGGCCCGGCGCGGCCCGGCTCATGCCGGTCCCTGATGCGCCGGGCCGCGTGCTGTTCGGGGCGAGGAGAGCGGGCAGGCAGGTCACAGCATTCGACGCCGGCCGCTTGACAGCCGATGATCGTTAACGCTAACATAGATGTACTTCAACGCATTTGGTCTCCGGCGCCGCGGCGGACCTCCGCCGGCCGTCGTCCCGGAAGGACCGTCATGATCTCGCCCGCCACCTCGCCGCGAGGACTCTTCTCCCCGCGTCGCGCCCTGTCGATGGCGCTGACGACGCTGGTCGCCGCCACCGCTCTGGCTGCCCCGGCCGCCGCCGACCGGGCCGCAGCCGTCGACGCCACCGCTGCCGACCGGGTCGACGCCGCCGCCGGGCCGACCACGCCGCCGGCCGCATACCCGTCGCCGGGTCGGGTCACCGGCGACATCGCTGTGCACGATCCCACCATCGTGCGCCGTCCCGCCGGTGGCTACCTGCTGGCCCACACCGGCGACAACATCGCGCTGAAGACGTCGTCCGACCGGATCGCGTTCCGCAACGCGGGCCCGGTCTTTCCCGGCGGCGCGCCGTGGACGACCGCCTACACCGGCGGCAGCCGCAACCTCTGGGCGCCCGACCTCTCCTACCGCGACGGCCGCTACTGGATGTACTACTCGGCGTCGACGTTCGGATCGAACCGGTCGGCGATCTTCCTGGCCACGAGCCTGACCGGGGACTCCGGCGCCTGGACCGACCACGGCCTGGTCATCGAGTCACGGACCTCGGACAACTTCAACGCCATCGACCCGAACCTGATCGTCGACCCGGCCGGCCGATGGTGGCTGAGCTTCGGGTCGTTCTGGTCCGGCATCAAGTTGATCGCGTTGAACCCGGCCACCGGCAAGCGGGCCGACACCGCCCTGCACAGCATCGCCGGACGTGGCGGCGGGGCGATCGAAGCGCCGGTCATCGTCCAGCGCGGCTCCTACTACTACCTGTGGCTCTCCTTCGACCGCTGCTGCCAGGGCGCGGCCAGCACGTACCGGATCATGGTCGGTCGGGCCACCAGCCCCACCGGTCCGTACCTGGACCGTGCCGGTACCCCGATGACCTCCGGCGGCGGCACCCAGGTGCTGGCCGGACACGGCAGCGTCCACGGCCCCGGTCACCCGGCGGTCCTCGCCGACACCGACGGCGACGTGCTGGTCTACCACTACTACGCCGGCAACGGCGCCGCCCTGCTCGGCATCAACCGCATCGGCTATGACACGGCCGGCTGGCCGTTCGTCTACTGATCCCGAAGGAGCCCGCACCCATGCGTGGACACCACCGTCGCGGCCTGCTCGCCGCCGGACTGGTCATCGTGCTCGCCGCCGTGGGCAGCACCGTGGTGGCGCCCGCGGCATCCGCCGCCACGGTGCAGCCGAACGTGCCGTACGTCCTGGTGAACCGGCACAGCGGCAAGGCGCTGGACGTGTACAACCTGGCCACCAACGACGGCGCCGCGATCAACCAGTACACCCGCAACGACGGTGCCTGGCAGCAGTGGCGCTTTCTCGATTCCGGCGGTGGGTGGTACCGCCTGCAGTCCGGGCACAGCGGCAAGGTGCTCGACCTGCCGACCACGGCCGACGGCATCCAGCTGGTGCAGAACGCCGACCGCAACGACTCCCGGCAGCAGTTCCGGCTCGCCGACTCGGCCGGTGGACACGTCCGGCTGATCAACCGCAACAGCGGCAAGGCGCTCGACGTGTGGGAGTGGTCCACCGCCGACGGGGCCCGGGTCTCGCAGTACCAGGATCTCGACGGCGCGAACCAGCAGTGGCGCCTCGTCGCGCTCGGCGCGCCCGCGGGCAGCTTCGTCAACCCGATCAAACGCAACGGTCCGGATCCATGGCTCCAGCACCACGCCGGCTACTACTACCTGGCCACCACGACGTGGAACTCCACCATCACCATGCGGCGATCCCCGACTCTCGCCGGGCTGGCCGCCGCCCCCGACCAGGTCATCTTCAACCTGGCCGGGCGCGCCAACGGCTGCTGCAACATGTGGGCGCCGGAGTTTCACCTGCTCACCGGCCCCAACGGGCCGCGCTGGTACTTCTACTACACGGCCGGGCAGAACGTAACGGACTTCAATCCGACCCAGCGGCTGCACGTCCTGGAATCCGCCGGCACCGACCCGATGGGGCCCTACACGTTCAAGGCCGACCTGGGCAACGACTGGGCACTGGACGCCAGCGTCCTCCGGGCCGGCGGCAACCTCTACCTGATGGGCACCTACGGTGGCGACGGCGCCGGGCAGAGCAACTTCATCCAGCGGCTGACCAACCCCTGGACGCTCACCGGGGCACGGGTCCGGCTCAGCTCACCCACCCTGTCCTGGGAGCGGCAGACCCATCCGGTCAACGAGGGGCCGGAGCCGCTCTACCACAACGGCCGGGTGATGGTCGTCTACTCGGCCTCGGCCTGCTGGGGGCCCGACTACAAGCTCGGCCTGCTCACCCTGACCGGCACCGACCCGATGAACCCGGCGCACTGGACCAAGCACCCCACCCCGGTGTTCCAGCGCAGCGACGCCAACGGGGTCTACGCCCCGGGCCACAACGGCTTCTTCAAGTCCCCGGACGGCACCGAGGACTGGATCGTCTACCACGCCAACGACTCCGCCGGTGGCGGCTGCGACATGAACCGCTCCACCCGGGCGCAGAAGTTCACCTGGCACGCCGACGGAACCCCCAACTTCGGCACGCCCCAGGGCCTCGGCGTCGCCCTGACCGCGCCCTCCGGCGAATGACCACGCGGACCGCGGACCGCGAACCGCCCGCCGCAGGTCATCGCGCCGCGCCGGCCGGCCCCGGGCCGGCACGGCGACGGCGGACGCCGGCCCGGGCCCGGCGGTGGGTCAGCCCAGGTCGACGCCCGGGTAGAGCGGGAAGCCGGCGAGCAGCTCGGTGGCCTGGTGACCGACCTTGTCCGCGAGGGCCGGGTCGAGCACGTACTTGGCCTTGGAGGCGGTGCCGTCCGGGTTGGCTCCGGCGGTGGTCTGGCTGAGCACGGTGTGGATCAGCTCGGCGGTGCTGTCCATCTCCGCGACGCCCAGGCCCCGGGTGGTCAGCGCGGGCGTGCCGATCCGGATGCCGGAGGTGTACCAGGCGCCGTTGGGGTCCTGCGGCACCGCGTTGCGGTTGGTCACGATGCCCGAGTCCAGCAGCGCCTGCTCGGCCTGCCGGCCGGTCAGCCCGTAGCCGGTGACGTCGATCAGCACCAGGTGGTTGTCGGTGCCGCCGGTGACCAGCGTGGCCCCCCGCCGTAGCAGCCCCTCGGCCAGCGCCTGCGCGTTGTCGACGATGCGCTGGGCGTAGTCGGCGAAGTCGGGGCGGCGGGCCTCGGCCAGCGCGACCGCCTTGGCGGCCATCACGTGCGGCAGCGGGCCGCCGAGCACCATCGGGCAGCCCCGGTCCACCTGGTCGGCCAGCTCCGGGCCGCAGAGCACCAGGCCGCCGCGCGGGCCGCGCAGCGACTTGTGGGTGGTGGTGGTGACGATGTGCGCGTGCGGCACCGGGTCGAAGTCGCCGGTGAAGACCTTGCCGGCGACCAGGCCGGCGAAGTGGGCCATGTCCACCATGAAGGTGGCGCCGACCGAGTCGGCGATCTCCCGCATGATCCGGAAGTTCACCTTCCGGGGGTACGCCGAATAGCCGGCGACCAGCACCAGCGGCCGGAACTCGCGGGCCGCCTCGGCGACCTTGTCGTAGTCGACCAGGCCGGAGGCCGGGTCGGTGCCGTAGCTGCGCTGGTCGAACATCTTGCCGGAGATGTTCGGCCGGAAGCCGTGGGTGAGGTGCCCGCCGGCGTCCAGCGACATGCCGAGCATCCGCTGGTCACCCAGCTCGCGGCGGAGCGCGAACCAGTCCTGCTCGGTCAGGTCGTTGACGTGACGGGCCTGCGCCCGCCTCAGCGCGGGGGCCTCCACCCGGTCGGCCAGGATCGCCCAGAACGCCACCAGGTTGGCGTCGATGCCCGAGTGCGGCTGCGCGTACGCGTGGGCCGCGCCGAACAGCTCCCGGGCGTGCTCGGCGGCGAGCGCCTCGACGGTGTCCACGTTCTGGCAGCCGGCGTAGAACCGGCGGCCGACGGTGCCCTCGGCGTACTTGTCGCTGAACCAGTTGCCCATCGCCAGCAGGGTCGCCGGCGAGGCGTAGTTCTCGCTGGCGATCAGCTTGAGCGACTCGCGCTGGTCGACCAGCTCGGCTCCGATCGCGTCGGCGACCCGCGGCTCGACGGCGCGGATGACCTCCAGCGCGCTGCGGAATGCGGTGGACTCGGCGTTGCGCGACATGCGACCTCCTGATGGCGTGCGGAAGGCCCAGGCGCTCGGCGTGCGTCCTCGTGACGGGACCGCTTCCCGATGGTGCTCCATCCTCACGCGCCAGTCACGGCCCCCGCCGATCCTACCGGGTCCGGCGCACGCTGCCGGCGGGCCGGCCGGTACGCGCCCCTCGCCAGCGACCCGCCGCCCGCCTACGATCGGCGCATGGCGGCCCACGGCGGGGGAAGTCTGCTCGCGATCAGCGACCTGCACGTGGGGCACCCGGCCAACCGGGCGGTGGCGGAGGGGCTGCGGCCGGAACACCCGGACGACTGGCTGCTGGTCGCCGGTGACGTCGGCGACACGGTGGCCGACATCGAGTGGGCCCTGACCCTGCTGCGGCGTCGTTTCGACACCGTGGTCTGGTCGCCCGGCAACCACGAGCTGTGGACCCCGCCGTCGGACCCGGTCCGGTTGCGCGGCGACGACCGCTACCGGCACCTGGTCGAGCTGTGCCGGGGCCTGGGCGTGCTCACCCCCGAGGATCCGTACCCGGTCTGGCCGGGGCCGGACGGGCCGGTGCGGGTGGCCCCGCTGTTCCTGCTCTACGACCACAGCTGGCTCCCGGAGGGGTTGGCCACCCCGGAGGTGGCGCTGGCGGAGGCGTACCGCACCGGGATCGTCTGCACCGACGAGTTCCTGCTGCACCCCGACCCGTACCCGAGCCGGTCGGCGTGGTGCGCGCAGCGGGTCGCCGAAACCGGCCGGCGTCTCGCCGAGGCGGACGACGGCCTGCCGACCGTGCTGGTCAACCACTGGCCGCTGGTGCGGGAGCCGACCCGGGTCCTGCGCTATCCGATCTTCGCCCAGTGGTGCGGCACCGAGGCGACGGCCGACTGGCACCGGCGCTTCCGGACCGCCGCGGTGGTCTACGGCCACCTGCACATACCCCGTACCACCTGGTACGACGGGGTGCGCTTCGAGGAGGTGTCGGTGGGCTACCCGCGGGAGTGGCGACCCCGACCGGCGCCACCGGCCTGGCGTCGGATCCTGCCGGCCGGCACCGAGCGGTAGTCCCGCCGCCGGCGGCCACCCCGTCGTACCCTCGAATTCGTGGCGGGCGCGGCCGAGGAGATCCAGGTGGGGCAGCGGCTGGTCCGCGTTTCCAGCCCGGACAAGCCGTACTTCCCGGAGCGCGGGCTGACCAAGCTCGACGTGGTGCGTTACTTCCTCGCCGTCGGTGACGGCATCCTGCGGGCGCTGCGCGACCGCCCGACCATGCTGGAACGGTGGCCCCGGGGGGTCTTCGAGGGGGCGACCGTCGCCACCCGGCAGGACAACCGGGGCGACGCCTTCTACCAGAAGCGGGTGCCGGCGGGCGCGCCCGACTGGGTGGGCACCGCACACCTCACCTTCCCGAGCGGGCGGACGGCCGACGAGATCGCGCCGGGCGAGCTGGCGGTGGTGATCTGGGCGGTCAACCTGGGCACGCTGCGCTTCCACCCGTGGCCGGTGACCAGCGCCGACGTCGAACGGCCGGACCAACTGCGGATCGACCTGGATCCGATGCCCGGGATGGGGTTCGACCAGGTGGTGCCGGTGGCCCACGAGGTGCGCGGCTTCCTCGACGAACTCGGCCTGGCCGGCCACCCCAAGACCACCGGCGGCCGGGGCCTGCACGTCTACGTGTCGATCGAGCCCCGGTGGAGCTTCGGCGACTGCCGGCGCGCGGTGCTGGCGCTGGGCCGCGAGATGCAGCGACGCCGCCCGGACCTGGTCACCACCACCTGGTGGCGCGACCAGCGGGACCGGCCGGTCTTCGTCGACTACAACCAGATGGCCCGGGACCACACGATGACTTCGGCGTACTCGATCCGGCCGACGCCGGCGGCGCTGGTCTCCGCGCCGCTGTCCTGGGCCGAGCTGGACCACGCCCGGCCGGAGGACTTCGACGTCACCACCATGCCGGGCCGCTTCGCCGAGCGCGGCGACCCGCACGCCGACCTGGACGGGCGGCGCTATCCGCTGGACCCGCTGCTGGAGCTGGCCGACCGGGAGGGCCTGGCGGCCCCGCCCGAGCGCTGAGCCGCGCTACGACCACGGGCTACTCGCGCCGTGGTACTCCTCGAAGACCAGCCAGCTGCGGGTGGAGAGCACCCCGGAGATGCGCTGCACCCGGTCCAGCACCACGTCCCGCAGGGTGGCGTTGTCCGGCGCCCGGACCAGGGCCAGCACGTCGTGCTCGCCGCTGAGCAGCGCCACGTGCTCGACGTAGCGCACCCGGGCCAGCTCCGCCGAGACCTCCCGCCAGGTGTCCTGACGGATCGTCAGCGCGATGTACGCCGAGGTGCCCAGCCCGGCCGGCTCCGGGGCGACCCGCGCGGTGAATCCGGTGATCACCCCGTCGCGCAGCAGCCGCTCCACCCGCGCGTACGCGTTGGTGCGGGACACGTGCACCCGCTCGGCGAGGGTACGGATGGAGATCCGGCCGTCGCGGGTCAGCTCGTCGAGGATGCGCCGGTCCACCTCGTCGAGGACGGGGGCCGATCGTCCCGTTCCACCCCGTACGGCCGGCGCGTCGGCGGTCTCCTGGCCCATCACGGCCTCCCCTCGGTGCCATTCATCCCACGTTCACCGGGCATCTTGAGTCAATCATCCGACAGCAGGAGCATAGGGCCACCACACGTCCAGGAGGTTCCGCCGTGACCACCACCCCCCAGGCGGCCCGCAGGGCATCCCCGCGGAAGCGCCGGCCGGCCACCCCGGCCGCGCCCGACCCGTCCGCCGGCCTGCTACCCCAGGCCGACCCGGTCCGGCTGCTGAGCCCGGACGGCACGCCGCTGCCGCCCCGCGCCGAGTATCCCGAGCCGCCCGTCGAGGCGCTGCGCGAGATGTACCGGCGGATGGTGATCGGCCGGCGCTTCGACGCCCAGTCCACCGCGCTGACCAAGCAGGGCCGGCTCGCCGTCTACCCGTCCTCCCGTGGCCAGGAGGCCTGCCAGGTCGGTGGT
This sequence comes from Micromonospora sp. CA-263727, assembly GCF_050942455.1. Classification (NCBI taxonomy): domain Bacteria; kingdom Bacillati; phylum Actinomycetota; class Actinomycetes; order Micromonosporales; family Micromonosporaceae; genus Micromonospora; species Micromonospora sp. CA-263727. The sequence continues at coordinate 4,751,222 of NZ_CP192031.1, read as the reverse complement.
GTCCTCGCGCTGCGCGACGACGACTGGGTCTTCCCCACCTACCGCGAGTCGATGGCGCTGACCGCCCGGGGCATCGACCCGGTCGAGGTGCTCACCCTGCTGCGCGGCGACTGGCACTGCGGGTACGACCCGGCCGAGCGGCGCACCGCCCCGCAGTGCACCCCCCTCGCGACCCAGTGCGTGCACGCCGCCGGCCTCGCCTACGGCGAGTCGTACCAGGGGCGCGACACCGTCGCCTTGGTCTACATCGGCGACGGCGCGACCAGCGAGGGCGACTTCCACGAGGGGGTCAACTTCGCCGCCGTGTTCAAGGCGCCGGTCGTCTACTTCGTGCAGAACAACCGGTACGCCATCAGCGTCCCGCTGTCCCGGCAGACCGCCGCCCCCACGCTGGCCCACAAGGGCGTCGGCTACGGCGTGCCCAGCGAGCAGGTCGACGGCAACGATCCGGTGGCCGTGCTCGCCGTGCTCAACCGGGCGGTCGCGCACGCCCGGGCCGGCAAGGGCCCGTACCTGGTCGAGGCGCACACCTACCGGATGGAGCCGCACACCAACGCGGACGACCAGACCCGCTACCGGGACGCCGACGAGGTCGACGCGTGGCGCGACCGGGACCCGATCGCCCGGCTGGAGACCTACCTGCGCGCCCGGGACGTGCTGGACGACGCGGCCGTCGCCGAGATCGCCGAGCAGGCCGAGGCGTACGCCGCGCGGCTACGCGAACGGATGAACGCCCAGCCCACGGTCGACCCGCTCAGCCTCTTCGAGCACGTCTACGCGCAGCCCACCCCGCAACTGGTCGAGCAACGCGAGCAGGTCCGCGCCGAGCTGGCCGCCGCGTCGGAGGAGGACGCCTGATGGCCACCATGACCATGGCGAAGGCCCTCAACGCGGCGCTCGCCGACGCGATGCTCGACGACGAGCGGGTCGTCGTCTTCGGTGAGGACGTCGGGCAGCTCGGCGGCGTCTTCCGGATCACCGACGGGTTGCAGGCCCGGTTCGGCGACAAGCGTTGCTTCGACACCCCGCTCGCCGAGGCCGGCATCGTCGGTTTCGCCGTCGGGCTGGCCATGTCCGGGTTGCGCCCGGTGGTCGAGATGCAGTTCGACGCCTTCGCGTACCCGGCGTTCGAGCAGATCGCCTCGCACGTGGCGAAGCTGCGCAACCGCACCCGGGGCGCGCTCAGCGTGCCGATGGTGATCCGGGTGCCGTACGCCGGTGGCATCGGTGGGGTGGAGCACCACTGTGACTCCTCCGAGGCGTACTACGCGCACACCCCCGGTCTGAAGGTGGTCACCCCGGCGACCGTCGCCGACGCGTACTCGCTGCTGCGGGAGGCGATCGACGATCCCGACCCGGTGGTCTTCATGGAGCCCAAGAAGCTCTACTTCGGCAGCGCCGAGGCGGACCTGTCCGCGCGTGCCGAGCCGTTCGGCCGGGCGGTCGTCCGCCGGCCCGGACGCGACGCCACCCTTGTCGCGTACGGGCCGGCGGTCCCGGTCGCCCTGGAGGCCGCCGAGGCCGCCCGGGAGGAGGGCTGGGACCTGGAGGTGGTCGACGTACGCACCATCGTGCCCTTCGACGACGCCACCGTCACCGCCTCGGTCCGCCGCACCGGCCGCTGCGTGGTGGTGCAGGAGGCGCAGGGCTTCGCCGGCGTCGGCGCGGAGATCGCCGCCCGGGTGCAGGAGCGCTGCTTCCACGCCCTGCACGCCCCGGTGCTGCGGGTCTCCGGGCTGGACATCCCGTACCCCGCGCCGATGCTGGAGCACACCCACCTGCCCTCGGTCGACCGCGTGCTGGACGCGGTGGCCCGGTTGCAGTGGGACGACCGACCGGACCCGCGCTGGCTCACCGAAAGCAGCGTGGCATGACCGAGAAGGTTTTCCTGCTGCCTGACCTCGGCGAGGGGCTCACCGAGGCGGAAATCGTGCAGTGGCGGGTCGCCGTCGGCGACACCGTCACCGTGGACCAGACGGTGGTCGAGGTGGAGACCGCCAAGGCCGTCGTGGACGTGCCCTGCCCGTACGCGGGCCGGGTCGTCGCCCTGCACGGCGCGGAGGGTGAGGCGCGTCCGGTCGGTCAGCCGCTGATCACCGTGGCCGAGCCGACCGCCGCCGCCGACCCGGCCGAGCCTGCCGGGCACGCGGTCTACCGCGAGGAGGAGCGGGCCGGCTCCGGCAACGTCCTGATCGGGTACGGCACCGGTCACGGCGGCTCCCGACGGCGCCGCCGGCCCCGGCTCACGCCCGCCGGGTTGTCCGGGGCCGCTGGTGTGGCCGGGTCCGCCGGGTCGCCGGCGGCGACCGCGTCGGGTCCGGCGGCGGTGCCGGCGCTGGTCATCTCGCCGATCGTCCGGCGGCTGGCCCGCGAGCATGGCGTGGACCTGACCACCGTGCGTGGCAGCGGTCCCGGCGGCGTGGTCCGGCGCGCCGACGTGGTGGCGGCGGCCGGCGCACTGACCGACGCGGCGCGTGTCGGTGCTGGCGGCGCGGCGGCCCGACTCGCCGCGGCGCCGGAGCTGCCCGCGGCCGGGCAGTCACCGGATCCGCTCGCGGCCGGGGCGCCACAGCATCCGGGGCAGGCCGGGCCCGCACCGGCCGGGACGCAGGACGTGGTCATCCCGCTGACCGGCATCCGCCGGGCGATCGCCGACAAGCTCTCCCGCAGCCGGCGGGAGATCCCGGAGGTGACGATCTGGGTGGACGCCGACGCCAGCGCCCTGCTGGCGACCCGGGCGGCGATCAACGCGGCCGTCCCGGACCGGCCGGTGAGCATCCTGGCCCTGCTCGCGCGGATCTGCCTCTCCGGGCTGCGCCGCTACCCGCAGCTCAACGCCCGGGTCGACACCGAGGGGCAGCGGATCATCCAGTCCGCCGGAGTGCACCTGGGCATCGCCGCCCAGACCGATCGTGGCCTGGTCGTGCCGGTGCTGCGCGACGCCGACCGGCTCACCACCGCCGAGCTGGCCGCCGAACTGGCGGCCACCACCACGGCGGCCCGGGTCGGTGGGCTGCCGCCGGCCCGGCTCACCGGCGGCACCTTCACCCTCAACAACTACGGGGTGTTCGGCGTCGACGGCTCCACCCCGATCATCAACCACCCCGAGGCGGCGCTGCTCGGCGTGGGCCGCATCGTGGACAAGCCGTGGGTGGTCGACGGACAGCTCGCGGTGCGCAAGGTGACGCAGCTCAGCCTCACCTTCGACCACCGGGTCTGCGACGGCGGCGTGGCCGGCGGCTTCCTGCGACACGTCGCCGACTGTGTGGAGCAGCCGGCGCTGCTGATCGCCGCCGTCTGATCCGCGGGAACGATCCCCGCGCCCGGCGTCCAGTCGCTCAGACCGGACGCCGGGCACGCTTTCGTGCCGGCGGCGACATCGGCCGTGAACGGGCGCGCGCCGGGACGACCGATCGCAGCCCGCCCGCGACCGCGCTGCGAGGCATTTGTCGCTCGTCGCGGTGCGATTATGCGGAAACGTCTCTGCCGAAATGTCTGCGCTCTTTCGGAAATTGCTAAAACGTCGGTGCCGCGCCGGAGAGAATATGGCGGAAGGCGGAGCAATAAACGGGGGGACTCATCATGGGTTTGCGGGGGCGAATGGCGCTGTTGGCGGTGACCGTGGCAGCGGCGCCGCTGGCGCTGGGGGCGTGTACCAGCGATCGCAAGCAGGCCAGCGAGGGGCGGGCCGCCCCGGAGTTGGCGGTGACGCCCGCCGAGGGCGTGAGTGACGTGCCGATCAGCGCCGAGATCGGCACTGTCGTCAAGAACGGGCGGGTCACCGCCGTGCGGATCACCGACGACAAGGGTGCCACGGTCGAGGCGGAGCCCCGCGAGGACGGCTCCGGCTGGGTGCCGAACAAGGTGTTGCAGCCGAAGCGCACGTACACCGCGGAGGTGACCGCGACCGGCGACAAGGGGCGCACCACCACCCGCAAGACAACCTTCACGACCCAGCCGAAATCGTCGAAACCGGCCATCACCAGCACGATGTATTTCGCCGGTAATCGGACGTACGGCACGGCCATGCCGGTAACCGTCGCCTTCGACCCGCCAATTCCGAAAGAGGCCAGGGCGGATGTGCAGCGCCGGTTGTTCGTGAAGACGGATCCGCCGCAGCCGGGCACCTGGTCCTGGGTGTCCGACGGTAGCCAGGTCTATTACCGGGCGCCCGATTTCTGGCGTCCGGGCACGACGATCAGCGTCCGTTCGGCGCTGGAGGGGCTGCCCATCGGCAAGGAGCAGGTGGGCGACGCCGACCGGCGGGCCACCTCGAAGATCGGCCGGCAGGTCGAGTTGGAGATCGACAACGCGACCAAGCAGATGTCGGTGATCCAGGACGGCAAGCTGCTGAAGAAACTGCCGGTCAGCCTCGGCAAGCCGAGCACGCCGACCTCCAGCGGCAAGATGGTGATCATGGAGAAGCACGACTTCACCACGTTCGACACGACGGGTTCGGCCGACCCGTACGTGGTCGACGTCGAGGACGCGCAGCGGCTCACCTGGGGCGGTGAGTTCATCCACGGCGCGCCCTGGTCGGAGGGGGATCAGGGATACGCCAACGTCTCGCACGGCTGCACCAACCTCTCCGCGGCCAACGCCGACTGGCTGATGGGCGTCACCCAGGTCGGCGACCTGGTCACCGTCAAGGGCACCGAGGTCGAGCTCAACGAGGGCAACGGCTGGACGGCCTGGAACGTCAGCTGGGACGAGTTCGCCAAGGGCAGCGCGCTGCCGGTACCGCCCGGGCTGAAGCCGACACCGACCCAGTCGCCGGATCCGGGCGCGGTGGCCGGCGGCTCGCCGGAGCCGGCGCCCTCCGCCAGCGGCGGCTGACCGGGCACGTAGCAGCCGGGCCGGTCCGACATCGACCGGCCCGGCTCTCGGTTCGGTGGCGCCTGCGGCAGGTCGGTTTCGCGGCGCCCGCCGTGGCGCCGGTCGCGGGGCTGCCGTGGTCGGGTCTGCCGGCGCCTGCCATGGCGCCGGTCTGCCTGCGCCTGCCGGCGAGGACGTGCCGGCAGTCCCGGAGCGGGGGATCCTCCTTAGGGTGGATGCGGGGGACCTGCGGGTCCTGCCCTGGGCTTACCCGGAACCACCTCTCGGCAGGGTGGAAGTGTCGGTGGCGGCGGATAGGTTCTTCTCATGCGAGAGCGCGAGGAGCGGTTCCACGTCGAGACCATCGTCTCCGACGGTGCGGTGTGTGTTCGCGCGGTCGGCGTGATCGACATCGCCACCGTCGCCGCGTTCCGCGCCGCTCTCTGGGCAGCGCCGGCCCGGCCGGAGCTGCGGGTCGATCTCTCCGATGTCCGGGTGCTCTCCGCTGCCGGGGTCCGCACGCTGGTCGCGGCGCGACTCTGGGTCCGGGCCCAGGGCGGCGAGCTGGTGCTGCTCGACCCACCACCGGTGGTGGAGCGGGTGCTGCGCGCCACCGGCCTGCGCCGGGTCATCCCGGTCGTCGGCCCGGCTCCCGAGCGGGTGCTCGCGGCGGTCTGAGACACCGGCACGCAGGCCGCCGGCGTCGCCCTGCACCCGCGGCGACAGCGAGGCCGACACCGGCGCAGGTGGCGTGGCGTACGTTGCCGGCGAGGCGTCCGGCGCCGGGCACGGGGGCCGGCGCCGGACGCACAGGTCAGCGGAGACCGAGCAGGTCGACCACGAAGACCAGGGTCTCGTTGGGCTTGATGACCCCACCGGCGCCCCGGCTGCCGTAGCCCAGGTGCGGCGGGATGGTCAGCTTGCGCCGGCCCCCGACCCGCATCCCCACCACGCCCTGGTCCCAGCCGGCGATGACCCGCCCGCCACCGAGCGGAAACTCGAACGCGTCGCCCCGGTTCCAGGAGGCGTCGAACTCGGCGCCGGTGGAGTGCGAGACCCCGACGTAGTGGACGCGGGCCACCTGGCCGGGCTGCGCCTCGGGGCCTTCGCCCACGGCGATGTCCTCGATCACGAGGTCGGCCGGCGGGGCGCCCTCGATCGGACCGATCTCGGGCTTGCTCGCTGCCTGATTCATGCGGATTCTCCTGTGACGTCGGCTTCGGTCAGCACAATCCTGCCGGATGCTACGTCAAGAGCGGCGACCGCCACGTGAAGAGAGCGCCCACCGTGGGCGGGCTGCCCCCGTACGCGCCGGTCTCCGAACCATCATCCGCCCCGTGGGTACGTCTCTTGCGGTCACAGCAGCAACGAACGTGCCCACCAGCCGCCTCCGTCGCCGGGGGCGACCTGCCGTCGCGGGCGGGGCCGTCTGCGGCGGAGTCGAAGGTGGCGGGAGCGTCGCGGTGCGGGCCATCGAGTGCGGCGGGCGTCACCGGTGGTGACGCCCGCCGCGAGGGGGGGAGGTGGGTAGGTCGGTCAGCGGAGCCAGCCGAACCGCTTGACGATCGGCAGCCGTGCCCAGGCGCGGCCCGCGCCCCAGGTGTCACCGGCGTTGGTCACCGCGAGCAGGGCCAGCACCCCGGCGTAGATCAGGTGGTCGTCCATGAAGGGGTTGTTCGTGGGGGGCAGGGCGGCCGTCCACATCAGCACCAGCAGCAGGCCACCGGCCGCGGCGGCGACGCGGACCCCGATGCCGAGCATCAGCGCGGTACCGATGGCCGCCAGCCCGATCATGAACAACCAGTCGGCCCAGGCGGCGCCGGCGATGCCGTTGTAGAACCCCTGGAACGGACCGGCGGCGCCGAAGGTGAGGAAGCCCTTGGTCGGGCTGCCCCCGTTGAGCCAGGCGTTCTTCGCCTCGGTGGCGAACCCCAGGCCGAACACCTTGTCCAGGAAGGCCCAGAGGAAGATCCAGCCCAGCGCCAGGCGCAGCCCGGCGAGCAGGTAGCGGGTGGCCCGCTCCCGGATGGGCTGCTTGCGGTCGATCGCGGCCCCCGGGGTGTTGATGGCGACGGTGTTCCGCTCGATCATCGCGGTCATCGTGTCCACGTCCCTTCTTTGCTTCGCACCGCTGTCCCGGTGGCACCTTCATTGGACGCCCGTGGGACGTGGCGTCGGCAGGGCCACCGGGCGGGCCACGGCGGGACCTTGGACCCCTGTCGACCGGGACCACCCGGACCGGGACCATCCGACCGGGGCCACCAGACCTGGGCGGCACGCCCGACTGGCACCGGTCACGGCAGCCGTGCGTAGGTGCGGCGGTCGTGGGAGGGCGCAGGGGACGGTCAGCCGGTGGCGAGTTGGGCGGCCAGCACCGAGGGAGCCTCGGCCAGTGACGGGCCGTACCAGGTCAGGTGCCGTCCGGACAGCAGGGCACAGGGAGTGCCGGGAAACGCCTCCGGCCCGTCGTCGCGGGTGAACCGGTACGGCTCGTCCGGCAGCACGACCAACTCCGGTGCGTCGGCGCGTAGCTGTTCCAGGCTCGGCCGGGGATAGCGTTCCGGCTGGTCGGCGTAGATGTTGGACACCCCAAGGCGGCGCAGCACGTCCCCGGCGAAGGTGTCGGCGCCGAGCACCACCCAGGGGCGTCGCCAGACCGGCACCACCGCCCGCCGGGCGACCGGGGTCGGCGGCAGCCCGGCCCAGGCCCGCCGGGCCGCGGCCAGCCAGTCGGGCTCCGCCGGCGCGCCCAGATCGCGGAGCAGGTCGGCCAGCTCGGTCAGCGCGCCGTCCACCGTGCGCGGGTAGGTCACCCGGATCGGTACGCCCGCGGCGGCCAGCGCGGTGGCGTCCTCGCGCCGGTTCTCCTCGATGTTGAGCAGGACCAGGTCGGGCCGGAGCGCGCGGATCCGGTCCAGGTCGGGATACTTGCTGCCGCCCACCCGTGGCACGTCAAGGTCGGCCGGGTGGGTGCACCAGTCGGTGGCCCCGACCAGCAGCCCGGGCAGGGTCGCCGCCACCGCCTCGGTCAGCGAGGGCACCAGCGACACCACGCGCACCCGTCCACCTCCTCGGTCCGGGCCGTCCGGCCGGGCCCGCCGCCCGGGAAGCCCGGCGGCGGCCGTGGCGGCCCCCGGTGGCGGGCGGCGACCACGGCGACCCCGGTGACGACCGGAGGCGCTGGAGCGGATGCCCTACCGGGGGAGCCGGCGGCGTGATCGCCATCCTAGACTCGGTCGGTCGACGGCAGGATGGGTGGATACGACGATGACCGGTGGCGACGACTCCTGGCTGTCGACGGTCCCGGCCGGCGGCCGGGATCCAATGCTGGTCCGGGCCGGGCAGCGGGTGCATCCCGGGCTGCGCCTGGGGGAAGTGGCCCGACGCCGCCCGCCCGGCGTCACCGGGCACCAGTGGAACACCGCCAGCCGCATGCTCCTGGACCTGGTGGTCTGCGCGGAGGACACCGGCCGGCCGAGGTTCGCCGTCGAGTTCCGGTCGCCGTCGCCCGACGCCGCCGCCCGCCGGGCCGAGCGCATGATGGCGGCGGTCACCGCCGCCGTCGGCCTGCCGGTGCTGCGGGTCACCTCGGCCACATTGCGCGCCGCCGAACACGGCGCGCAGATCGTCGGGTACGTCATCGAGGCCCGCCGGTACGCCGACGGTGCCGCCGGGCCGGAGGAGCCGGCGGTCGGGTTCCGTGACATCGCGGGCCGGCTGCCCGACGGGCGGACCGGCGCGGTGAACGACCTCGGCGCGCTCGCCCGGGCCGAGACGTTCGAGGCGTACGTGGCAGGACGGTTGGCGGACCCGATCCTGCGCGGGCTGCACGTGCGCTGGGCGGAGGGGGCCGCCGAGGGGTGGAGCTGGGTCGAGGTGCGTCCCGGCGAGAGCCTGGTGGAGCGGGTGTCGCTGCACCCGTACCGGCTCTCCTGCGGGGTTGATCCGGCCCGGCTCGCCGAGGACCTGGCCGCGCTGGCCATCGGCGACCGGCTGCGGACCCTGGAGGCCGGCGCGCCGGCGCTGGTGCCTCGCGCGGATCTGCTCGACGGCATCCGGCGGCTGCGGGACCGCCGCGACGAACTCGTGGACGGTTTCGCCTACGACCATCTCTGCGAGGTCTGACCGGCGACGGCGCACGGCCGGCGGTCACCGCCGGTGGTGTTTTGACGTCGTTCTGTTTCCTGTCGCCCCGGATCGAGGTCGTCGGAAAAAAAGTCATCTCTCCTTTGAACCTCCGTCGAGGAGGGTCCGTACCTCACCGGGAATGGACAGGATCTCGCCAACCCGCACCGGCAGGCGCGGGAGACGGTGCGGAAAGGGCATCGTCGTTCGTCGACGTGCCATCGGCGCGTTCGGACGGTCCCCGTCGAACGTGCCACCACGATTCCGTTCGGTCCGTCGAGTCACGAATCAGGTACCGGATCGAGAAGGAGAGCAATTCGATGCGCAGGTCAACCCGGTCGCGCCGACCATCCGGTAGCGCGCGGACCAAGCGACTTCTGGCCGTTGGCGCCACGCTCGCTGTCTTCGGCGGCGTCGTCGCCGTGACTCAGATCTCGTCGGCCGGTGACCGACGGCAGAACAACCAGACCCGGCCGGTGGCGGCCACCTGCGTGGAGCCCAGCCCGGGTGCGACCGCGCCGAACGCCCGTGGCGCCACCACCACCCGCACCTGGCAGAACGGTCGCTGGGTGACCAACCACTGGGGTGACGGTCAGCAGACCGTGGAGGAGTGCCAGGAGACCCGCGCCGGCACCGGCGGTGCGACCACCGGCTCGCTGGCCGTGGCCTGCCCGGATGTGGTCAGCCGGCTGCCCCAGGTGCCCGACCGGGCCCGCGCCGAGGTGGACCGCAACCTGAACGCGCTACAGACCCAGATCACCGAGGCCGACCGGCGACTCGCCGCCGAGGGCAACCGGGGCCAGGCGTTCATCCGCAGCGCGATCCTCGACCCGCTGGCCAGCAAGCGCCGGGCCACCCTCGACCGGATCACCATCGCCATCGACCGCTTCGGCCCACGGCCGCGCGGTCTCGCCAACCTCGCCACCTGCCAGGTCCAGCCGGTCGACAACACCAACGGCGGCAACAACGGCGGTGGCAACAACGGTGGAAACAACGGCGGCGGCAACAACGGCGGTAACAACGGCGGGGGCAACAACGGCGGCAACAACGGGGGCGGCAACAACGGCCTCGACGTGCTGGCCAACAACTGCAACAACAGCCAGTTGCAGCCGCACGACGGGTTCCAGAACGGCAACCGCTGCATCAGCACCGCCTTCGGCGAGGTCGGCTCCGCGGCCAACAACCCGTCGCTGCTGATCACCGAGTTCCCGCAGCAGGTCGACCGCAACCAGGGCTTCGCCATTCGGGTCAGCACCCGCAACCTGGTCCGGGACCGCTTCCTCCCGGCCGGGCAGGGTGGCTACTACCTGGAGAGCTCGCTGCTCAACGGCGAGGGCCTGACCCGGGGCCACTTCCACACCGCTTGCCGGATGCTGAACAACACGAACGAGGCACCCGCGCCGGAACCGGTGCCCGCCTTCTTCGTCGCCACCGAGGACGGCGGCGGCGGTAGCCAGCCGGACAGCGTGGTCATCCAGATTCCGGGTCTGCCGGATTCGGGCACCGCGCAGTGCGCGGTCTGGGCCGGTGACGGCTCGCACCGCATCCCGATGTCGGAGCGGGCCAACCAGACCCCGGCCTTCGACGCGGTGCGGATCCAGGTCAACTGACGCAGGTCAACTGAACTGACGCGGCAAAACGCGGGCCGTCCGGAAAGTGTTCCGGACGGCCCGCGGCAGGTTCGCGGACGCGTCGCTCGGGGCGGGGGCGTTCCACCGGGTGCCCATTCGACTTCGTGACGTGACCAATCCGGGGGCCGGATCCGCGCTGCCGCTGTTCAGCGGTTCTTGTACGCCTCGACCACCTCGACCGGGATGCGACCCCGCTCGGAAATCTTGTAGCCGTTGCTGACCGCCCATTCCCGGATGGCGCGGTTCTGCTCGCGGTTCATTCCCGGAGCGGTCGAACCGACGGCGCGGCGAGGGCCGCGAGCAGTCTCGGCGGCGCCGCGGCCGAGTCGCCGACCAGCATTGATAAACGGATCCAGCGCCTTGCGCAGGACGCCCGCGTTCTCGTCGGAGACGTCGATGGTGTAGGCGACGCCATCCAGGCTGAACTCGACCGTCCGGTCGGCCTTTCCGCCGTCGAGGTCATCGGTCAGCACCGTGATTACTTTTTTCGCCATCGTCGATTACTCCCTGTGTCTGGCGGGGTGTGGTCAAAGTTTGACTCATCGCCCGGCAATTGCGCAACAAAAGCCACGCCTTTCGTCGGCTCGCGTTTTGCGTGGCGTCGAAATCCCGATTCCGCAGCGTTGCCGGCAGATGTCGTGCGGTCGGTCGGGCTGTCCGCCCCTCGGTCGCGGGTCGCTTCGTGTCCTGGGTCACACCACGGAACAACGGTGCTCTGCCGCGACTTGAGTCAAACACGCTCAACTCAATGCGATGGCAGGTGTTCGATGGCAACTCTTCCGGTACTTCCACTGACCGACGCCGTGCTGCTGCCCGGCATGGTCATCCCGGTGACCCTCGACCCGAGCACCCAGGCCGCGGTCGACGCGGCCCGGGCCACCGGCGACCGCAAGCTGCTCGCTGTGCCCCGCCTGGACGGCGAGTACGGCTCCGTCGGGGCGATCGCCACCATCGAGAAGGTCGGCCGGCTGCCCAGCGGCGAGCCGGCGGCCGTGATCCGCGGCCTCGGACGTGCCCGCATCGGCTCCGGTGTGCCCGGACCCGGCGCGGCGCTCTGGGTCGAGGCGACCGAGATCGACGAACCCGCCCCGGCCGGCAGGGCCCGGGAACTCGGCCGCGAATACCGCGCCCTGGTGACCTCCGTGCTCCAGCAGCGCGGCGCGTGGCAGGTCGGCGACGCGGTGGAGCGGATGACCGACCTCTCCGAGCTGGCCGACTCGGCCGGCTACGCGCCGTGGCTCAGCCTGGCGCAGAAGACCGAGCTGCTCGCCGCGCCGGACGTCACCGCCCGGCTGGAACTGCTCGTCGGCTGGGTGAAGGACCACCTCGCCGAGCAGGAGGTCACCGAGCAGATCAACTCCGAGGTACGCGAGGGGCTGGAGAAGTCGCAGCGGGAGTTCCTGCTGCGCCAGCAGCTCGCCGCGATCCGCAAGGAACTCGGCGAGGACGCCCCGGACGGCTCCGCCGACTACCGGGCCCGCGTCGAGGCCGCCGAGCTGCCCGAGAAGGTACGCGAGGCGGCGCTGCGCGAGGTCGGCAAGCTGGAGCGGGCCAGTGACGCCTCCCCGGAGGCGGGCTGGATCCGTACCTGGCTCGACACGGTGCTGGAGATGCCGTGGAGCACGCGTACCGAGGACAACACCGACCTGGCCGCGGCGCGGGCCGTGCTCGACGCCGACCACGCCGGCCTGGCCGACGTGAAGGACCGCATCCTGGAGTACCTGGCGGTGCGCAACCGGCGGGCCGAGCGCAACCTCGGTGTCGTCGGCGGGCGCGGCTCCGGCGCGGTGCTGGCCCTGGCCGGCCCGCCCGGCGTCGGCAAGACCAGCCTCGGCGAGTCCGTCGCCCGGGCGCTCGGCCGCAAGTTCGTCCGGGTCTCCCTCGGCGGCATCCGCGACGAGGCCGAGATCCGGGGTCACCGCCGCACCTACGTCGGCGCGCTGCCCGGCCGGATCGTCCGGGCGCTGCGCGAGGCGGGTTCGATGAACCCGGTGGTGCTGCTCGACGAGGTCGACAAGCTCTCCGTGGGGTACGCGGGCGACCCGGCCGCCGCCCTGCTGGAGGTGCTCGACCCGGCCCAGAACCACACCTTCCGGGACCACTACCTGGAGGTCGACCTCGATCTCTCCGACGTGCTCTTCCTCTCCACCGCCAACGTGGTGGAGGCCGTCCCCGGCCCGCTGCTGGACCGGATGGAACTGGTCACCCTGGACGGCTACACCGAGGACGAGAAGGTGGCCATCGCCCGGGACCACCTGCTGCCCCGGCAGCGGGAGCGGGCCGGGCTGACCGCCGACGAGGTCGACGTCGACTCCGCGGCGCTGGGCCGGATCGCGGGGGAGTACACCCGGGAGGCCGGCGTACGGCAGCTGGAACGGGCCCTGGCGAAGGTCATGCGGAAGGTCGCGGTGGCCCTCACCGACGACCCGACGCCGGTCCGGGTCGGCGCGGAGAACCTGGTCCGCTACCTCGGCCGGCCCAAGCACACGCCGGAGTCGGCGGAGCGGACCGCGGTGCCGGGCGTGGCCACCGGGCTGGCGGTCACCGGTGCCGGCGGCGACGTGCTCTTCATCGAGGCGACCAGCATGGACGGCGAGCCGGGACTGACCCTGACCGGTCAGCTCGGTGACGTGATGAAGGAGTCGGCGCACATCGCCCTCTCCTACCTGCGCGCCAACGGCCGCCGGCTCGGCCTGGACCCGAACGCCCTGGCCGGGCGGCGGATCCACCTGCACGTCCCGGCGGGCGCGGTGCCCAAGGACGGCCCGAGCGCCGGCATCACCATGGTCACCGCGCTGGCGTCGCTGGCCAGCGGCCGGGCGGTACGTCCCGAGTTCGGGATGACCGGCGAGGTGACCCTCTCCGGCCGGGTGCTGCCCATCGGCGGGGTGAAGCAGAAGCTGCTCGCCGCGCACCGGGCCGGCCTGACCGAGGTGATCATCCCGGCCCGCAACGAGCCGGACCTCGACGACCTGCCCACCGAGGTACGCGAGGCGCTGACCGTGCACACCCTGGCCGACGTCGCCGACGTGCTCGCCCTGGCCCTACGCCCGGCCGAGATCGACCCCGCGTCCCTAACCGACAACACCCTCACCGCCGCTTAGGGGGTGTAAGGAGGGGGCCCCTGTTAACGCCTGGTGTATAGCAGGGGCCCCCTTTTAACAAGATCCATCCGGCAACTGGCGCCGCCTGGCAACGGTGGGCGTCAGTTGCCGCATTCTGGGCATGGTGCCGGTGAGAGGGGTTCCCTTCTATACACCAGGCGTTAACAGGGGCCCCCTCCTTACACCTCAGCAGGGGTTAGCCGCGGTCGTCGCGGTCGCGGCGCACGGTGGCCTTGCGGCCCTTGATGGTGCTGTTGCGCAGCCCGGCGATCACCTCGTCGGCGACGGCGATCGGCACCTCGACCAGGGAGAACCGGTCGGCGATCTCGATCGAGCCGATGTCCCGTCCACCGATCCGGGTCTCGCCGGTGATAGCGCCCACCAGGTCCTGCGGGCGTACCCCGGCGCGTCGGCCGAGACCGATGAAGACCTGAGTGGTGCCGCTGCTGCGGGGACGCGCCGGTCGACGCTCGCCCCGGGCCTCGTAACCCGGCCGGCCCTCCCGGCCCTCGCGGGGCGTGCGGACCGAGACCTGGGGGATCTCCTCTTCGGCCTCGTCGGAGCCGGGCAGGGTCGCCTCGTGGGACAGCTTTACCGCCGCGAGCGCCACCTCCATCAGGTCGAACTCGTCGCTGAGCGTCTCGACGATCACCCGGAACGGCTCCAGGTCGTCCTCCAGCAGGCTCTCCCGCAGCGCGGCCTGCGTCAGCTCCAGCCGGCGGGTACGCAGGTCGGCCACGGTGGGGATCTTGTCGATCATGATCCGCTGGCCGGTGACCCGCTCGATGGTCTTGAGCATCCGGTGCTCCCGGGGCTCGGCCAGGGTGATCGCCACGCCCTCCCGGCCGGCCCGGCCCACCCGGCCGATGCGGTGCACGTACGACTCCGGGGCCGACGGAACGTCGTAGTTGACCACGTGGCTGAGCTGCTCGACGTCCAGCCCGCGCGCTGCGACGTCGGTGGCGACCAGCAGGTCGGCGGTGCCGGCGCGCAGCCGCCCCATCACCCGGTCGCGCTGTTCCTGGCTCATCCCGCCGTGCAGCGCCTCGGCCCGGTAGCCGCGACCGTTCATCGTCTCGGTGAGCCGGTCGACCTCCTCCCGGCTCCGGCAGAACACGATCGCCGCGGTGGGCGACTCGACGTCCAGCACCCGGCCCAGCGCCGCCGGCTTGTGCGCCCGCGCCACCAGGTACGCGCTCTGCCGCACCCGGGGGGCCTCGCCGGCCACCGGCTGCTCCCGGGCGATCAGGATGCGTACCGGATCGGTCAGGTGCGCCCGGGCCATGCCCTCGATGCGCGACGGCATGGTGGCCGAGAAGAGCACGGTCTGCCGCTGCTCGGGGGCGTGCTCCAGGATCGCCTCGATGTCCTCGGCGAAGCCCATGTCGAGCATCTCGTCGGCCTCGTCGAGCACCACCGTGGCCAGGCCGCCCAGCCGGAGCGTGCCCCGGGCGATGTGGTCCAGCGCCCGTCCGGGGGTGGCCACCACGACGTCCACGCCGGCGTCCAGCGCCCGTAGCTGGCGGCCGATCGGCTGCCCGCCGTAGATCGGCAGCACCCGGGCGCCGAGGTCCTTGCCGTAGCGGTGGAACGCCTCGGAGACCTGCACCGCGAGTTCTCGGGTCGGGACCAGCACCAGGGCGTGGGGGTCGCCGCCCGGCCGGTCGTCCGGCATCCGTTGCAACAGCGGCAGGGCGAACGCGGCCGTCTTGCCCGTGCCCGTCGCCGCCTGCCCGAGCAGGTCCCGGCCGGTCAGCAGCGGAGGGATCGCCTCCCGCTGGATCGGCGTGGGCTCCTCGTAGCCGAGCGCGGCGAGCGCGGCGAGCAGTTCGGGCCGCAGGCCGAGGTCCGCGAAGGCGGGCTGGTCGGTGGACGGGTCGGGGGGTACGGGCGTGGAACTCATGGGTCAAGCCTTTCATCACCCCCACCGGCCCGCTGCGGCGACCACCGGAACGTGCATCCGGGGCCCGCCGCCCCGTGCCGGCCGACCCCGCGAGAAGGCGGATGTCAGCCGGTGACCAGGGCCAACATGATGGTGATCCCGAGTACGGCGTCGATCACAGCGCACCACTCTGCGTAGCCGCGTGGCACCACCCGCCGGGTGCGGTGGTGGAGGAGGTCCCACCCCGCGTGGCCCAGCCAGCCGACCGCCACCAGCCACTGCCCGGCGCTACCGCCGAGGAGCACGGCGAGCAGGGCCAGCCCCGACCATCCGGCCAGGCCGCCGAGCTGAAGCCGGAGATTCCCCGGTACGCCCCACTGCCGCCGGACGGTGCCGATGACCAGATACCCGACGGGCAGAACCAGCAGCGTGTGGGCGGCCAGCGGGACGGGGGAGGTCCAGTTGTCGGCGGTCATCAGCAGCGCCAGCCCGGCGGGCCAGCGCTGCGCCAGCACCCGGGCCAGCGGGTGTCGCGGGGCGGGCCGGGCGGTCGGGTGTCGGGCGTACTCGGCCCGGCGCCGCAGCACCGCCGCCACCATCGCCGGCGCGATCAGCAGGTGCGCGCCGGCCAGCAGGGCGTCCGCGTCGAGCAGCCCGGCCCGGTACGGCACGAGCAGCAGCAGGACCGGCGCGTACATGGCCAGGACCATCTCGCCGGTCGCCACGCGTGAGTGCCCGCGGTACCCCATCCACACCGCCATGCCGATACTCATGTCGGTGGCCATCAGCAACGCCCCGAGGCCGGGTGTCGCCGGCGCCAGGTCGAACGCCGCGCCCAGGCTGGCGCGCGCCGGCCCGAGCAGCAGCATGCCGGCCACCATGGCCAGCCCCATCTCCAGCAGGTGCCGGGCCAGCGGCCGGAGCCACACGCGGCGCCCCGGCCCGGCCCGCCGCCCGGAGGCCGTCCTGGCGGGAGTCGTCGTGACGCGGGCCGTCGTGACGGGAGGCGTCGTGGCGGGAGGCTTCGTAGCTGGGACGGTCGGGGTCAGCTCTGTCATGTCACCGAGCGTCGTGGCCGGCGGGAGCGGGAACCATCCGCGCGGTGTCACCGGTTCGCCGGGTGTTCCGCCCGGTCGGACCGGGCAACGCGGTGGGTCCACCGGTACGGCGGCGGGCTCTACCCTGACCACCGTGGCGGCGGACGCGGTGGTGGTGCCGGGCGGCGGACGGACCCTGTCCCGCGCCCGCGCGGCGACCCTGGTCTCGCTCACCTCCGGCATGGTCGCCACCCTGCTCCTGCCCGCGGTCGGGTTGAGCCGGGAACCCGACGCGTGGCGGGTGGCCTCGGGGGCGGTCGGCATCGTCGCGTTCGCACTGGTGCTGGCGGTGGCCCTGGGTACCGCGGTGACGCCCGGATGCTCCGATTCGCTCCGTCGGCGGCTGCGGTTCGGGTACGCCGCCGTGGCGGTGCTCGGCGTGCCGCTCGTCGCGCCGGTCGCCGTCGGCGCCTGGCCGACCTGGGCCTGGCTCGGCGTGGCCGTGGTCGGCGGGGTCCCGTTGCTGGCGCCGTTCCGGGCGGTGCTGCCGGCGACGGTCGCCGCCCTCGCGGTCGCCGGCACGGTGGCCGAAGCGACCGGTGCGTCAGTCGGCCGGGCGCTGCTGATCACCGGCACCGTCGGCCCCGGTATCGCCGCGGTCAACGGGTTCCAGGTGTGGTTCTGGCGGCTGCTCGTCCAGGCCGGGCAGGGACGGGCGGCCCAGGCCCGGTTGGCCGCCGCGCAGGAGCGGCTGCGCTTCGCCGGGGACGTGCACGATCTGCTCGGACACCACCTGACCGTCATCGCGCTCAAGGCCGAACTGGCCGCCCGGCTCGCCCCCGACGACCCGGCCCGGGCCGGCCGGGAGGCGGCCGAGGCGCAGCGCCTCGCGGCCACCGCGCTGACCGAGCTGCGCCGCACCGTGCACGGCTACCGGCAGGTCGACCTTGCCGATCAGCTCACCGCGGTGGGAGAGGTGCTCCGCTCGTCCGGGGTACGGTGCACGCTCGTGCCACCGGCCGGCGAGCTGCCGCCGGAGGCGGCGACCCAGCTGGCGGCCGTGCTCCGCGAGGCCGGCACCAACGTGTTGCGGCACAGCCGGGCCGGCTGGTGCCGGATCGAGATCGCCCAGGAGGAGGACGTGGTGCGGATGACCGTGACCAACGACGGGGTGACCGCCACGGCGGTGCCGGACCAGCACAGCCACGGCCTGCGCGGTCTCGCCGACCGGCTGGCCACGACCGGCGGGCAGTTGCGCACCAG
The DNA here is from genome assembly GCF_050942455.1 of Micromonospora sp. CA-263727. Taxonomy (NCBI): domain Bacteria; kingdom Bacillati; phylum Actinomycetota; class Actinomycetes; order Micromonosporales; family Micromonosporaceae; genus Micromonospora; species Micromonospora sp. CA-263727. The sequence goes on along the minus strand of NZ_CP192031.1, from coordinate 4,733,365 downwards.
CCGCGCCGACGGGGTGTTCATCGTCGAGGCGACCGTACCGACCGCCACATGACCACCGAGCGCCCCAGGATCCGCGTCCTGCTCGCCGACGACGAGGAGTTGATCCGTACCGCCCTCGCCGCGCTGCTGGACCTTGAGGAGGACCTGGCGGTCGTCGCGCAGGCGGCCGACGGGGATGACGCGGTGGCCGCCGCCCTCGCCCACCGGCCCGATGTGGCGGTGATCGACCTGGCCATGCCCCGGCGGGACGGTTTCGCCGTCGCCGCCGAGCTGTCCCGGGCGCTGCCGGGCTGCGCGGTGGTCATCCTCACCGGCCAGGCGCACCCCGCGCACCTGGCCCGCGCCCTGGGCGCCGGGGCCCGCGGCTACCTGCCCAAGGGTGCCCCGGGCGGGGCGCTCGCCGACGTGATCCGCCGGGTGCAGGCCGGCGGCCGGTACGTCGACCCGGCGCTCGCGGCCGACGCGCTCACCATCCCACCGTGCCCGCTGACCCCGCGTGAGCTGGAGACGCTACGGCTGTCCGAGGACGGGTCGTCGGTCGCCTCGATCGCCCGCCGGGCGCACCTGTCCAGCGGAACGGTCCGCAACTACCTCGCTCTCGCCGTGCAGAAGCTGGGCGTCGACAACCGGGCCGAGGCGGTACGCGTCGCGCGCGAACACGGCTGGCTGTGACCCGCCGGCAGCCGCCGCGCAGATCCACCGCGGCCGTACTGGCGGAAAGTGGTGTCGCGGCCCGTGCCGACTCCTTGCAGGGGAGATAGGAGGATTGCTCGAACTCCTCCCGGTTTGCGTGGTTACGGTGTCACCGAGGGTGACGTACGCCGTGATGCCGCGACGGAGAGAGGACCCGACCATGCGTGTGCCCAGCCGTAGCCCGAGACAGCAGTCGGGGCCGCCGGTGCCGTATGCCGCGCCGGCCCGCCGCCGCGCCTCGTCCAGACTGTCGCGCCGTACCCCCGCCGTCGAACCGGACCTGGACGCGTACCGCGACGCCGTGGCCGAACTGCTGGTCGAGGTGGGGGCGCTCGCCGGGGCGAACAGTACGCAGGCCCGCCAGGTCCTGATCGACCAGCGGCTGCGGGAGCCGGCCATCGCCGCGGTGCTCGACAACACTCCCCAGGGGCTGATCGGCGCCCGGGAGACCCTGCTGCTGGAGATGGCCCGCTACCAGCCCAACGCGCGCAGCTCCGCCAGCGACCTGGCCGGGCTGGTACGCATCTACCTGCTGTCCCGCATCGACGTGATGTGGTGGCGGGAGGCTTCCACCTTCCTCACCGACCCCGAGGTCCACCACAGCACCGAGCTGGTCGACCTGGAGTGGCTGCGGCGGCGCGACCTGCTGCGGTTCCGCTACACCGAACAACCCCGGACGGTCGTCGGCCGGGGAGTGCGGGCGCTGCGCCGACGGGTGCTGCCGGACGCGACGCCGCGCACCGCCGGGCTGTTGTTCCGCCGGGCCCGCCGCGAGGTGGTCGCCCTGCTCAACGACATCGGCCGCGAGTTCGCCGCCGCCACCCCGGCCGGCACCCCGCCGCTCTGGGTGACCAGCTTGGTCCGCAGCGCCGAGCACCAGTACCGGCTGCGCCGCCTCGGGTACGCCGCGATGGTGCCCAGCGGCCACTGCCTGGGCTGGGCGGTCGACGTCGAGATGGAGTGGTTCGGCCGGTTCGGCGTGCGGGACACCCTGGCCGGGCTCCTGCTGAACCGGCAGCGGACCGGCGAGATCAACGTGGTCGACGAGGGGCAGGCCTGGCACATCTGTCTGGCGCCGTCGGCGACCTTGCGGCTGCGCCGGGCGTACGAAGCCGAGATGGGGGTCTGACCATGTGCGGCATCGTGCTCAGCCTCGGTCCGGAGGCCGACCCGGCGATCTTCCGGCGGATGCTCACCCAGCTCGTCCCGCGCGGTGAGGTCACCGAAACGCGGTATGAGACCGGCCTGCTCGCCGGCGTCCGGCGGCTGCGGGTGGTGGATCGCAACCGCGCGGTGCAGCCCTGGCTCTCCGCCGACGAGCGCTGGCTGCTCTGCTACAACGGCGAGGTCTTCAACCACCACGAGCTGCGCGCCGAGCTGACCGACCTGGGCCACCGGTTCCACACCACCAGCGACACCGAGGTGGTGCTCGCCGCGTTCGAGCGCTGGGGCGAGCGGATGGTGACCCGGCTGCGCGGCGAGTACGCGTTCGCCATCGTGGAACGGGCGACCGGCCGCGCGTACCTGGTGCGGGACCCGCTCGGGGTGAAGCCGCTGTACTGGTCGCGGCCCCCGGGGTGCCTGCACGTCGCCAGCGAGGTCAAGGCGCTGGTCCGGGCGGGCGCGCCGGTGGTCGAGGTGCCGCCCGGGCACCACGGCTGGGTCGACGCCGACCGGCAGGTCCACCTGCGACCGTACGTGGACCTGCTCTCCCTCGGCGCGGATCTGCCGGTGGTGGTGGACCCGGACGAGGCCGCCCTGCTCGTCCGTACCGCCCTCACCGACAGTTTCCGGGTGCGGCTGGACACCGACCTCACCGTGGGCGTGGTGCTCTCCGGCGGCCTGGACAGCTCGCTGGCGCTGCTGCACGCGGCGCAGCTGCACCCGGACTGCGTCGCGGTCACCGTCGGTGTGCCGGAGAGCCCCGACGTGGCGTACGCCCGGCGGCTGGCGAAGGAACTCGGCGTGCCGCACGAGGTGGTCGAGCTGCGCCCGCGCGACATCCGGCTGGCCGACATCCGGGAGGCGATCCGGATCTCCGAGCTGACCGAGTACGGCGACATCATCAACGCGGTGGTCTCGGTGCCGATCTTCCGCCGGCTGCGGGAGCTGGGGGTCAAGGTGGTGCTCACCGGTGACGGCTCGGACGAGCTTTTCGGCGGGTACCCGATGTACCACGAGGTCGGGCCGGCGGCATCCCGACGCCTCTTCCTGCACAAGATCCGTAACCTCTGCCGGACCGAGTTGCAGCGGGTCGACCGGACCAGCATGGGCTTCGGCGTGGAGGCCCGGGTGCCCTTCCTCGACCTGGCCCTGGTCGAACTGGCGATGCGCCTGCCGATCGAGCTGAAGATGCGGGACGGTCAGGAGAAGTGGATTGTCCGGCGGGCCTTCGCCGATCTGCTGCCCGACTACATCCGCCGCCGGCCGAAGAACCCGATGTCGTACTCATCGGGGCTGCACGAGCGGGCCCGGCTGTACAAGCCGCTCTTCGCCCGGCTGCACCGGTCGTTCGGGTACCAGCTGCTGGAGCCGGTCCGCCGCGACTTCGACAGCGTGCTGATGCGCTGCGGCAACGACCTGGACGCCGCGATCGCCGCCGGCCTGGCCCGGCCGGACTACACGGTGCTGGAACACGCCCGCGACCTGGTCGGCGCGGCGCGCTGGAACGCCGCCCCGATGGTGCGCCGGCTGGTCTCCCCACGCCGCCACCGGGGCGACGAGGCGCCACTGCCGGGCTGAGCTATCGTCGATACCGGTCGATAGTGGACGGCGGTCGACGGCGGATGGCCGTCGGTGGTGGACCGCGTCGACCGGTGACCGGCATCCTGGCGCCCAAGGAGCACGATGAGCAGCGCACCCCTCCCGCCCACGAAGACCGGAACGGTTCTGCCAACGCAGGAGGTGCTGCGGGCCCGGGAGAAGCTCGTCCTCGACCACTTCGAGGACGAGGTCCGCCAGGACTGGGACAGCGTGCTCTCCACCTTCCCGCACCCGCACTACGAGTTGATCGCCTCGATGACCGTGCACGACGGTGACGGCGCGGTGCGGAACTACTACCACGACACCCGGGTCGCGTTTCCGGACCAGCATCACGAGATCATCGCCATCCGGCACAGCCCGGACGCGGTGATCGTCGAGTTCTGGCTGATCGGTACGCACCTCGGCCCGCTCGGGAAGATCCCGCCGACCGGCGGCCGGCACCGCACCCGGATGACCGCCTACTTCATCTTCGACGCGAACGAGAACCTGGTCACCGAGCGGGTCTACTTCGACCAGTTGTCCATTCTCAAGCAGGTGATCGGTCACCTGGACAAGAAGAAGCCCCGCGATCTGCTCACCCTGCTCCGGGTCGTACGCGGCATGCTGGCCATGGCCGGCGGTGAGCCGGACGGTCGACTGCTCCGGTAGGCGACAGGTCAGCCGGTGAGCAGCAGGGCGCCGATTGCCGCCAGCGTGCCGAGAACCGCCAAGACGGCGCTGGTGAGCAGGAACCGGGCCAGCGGCACCGCGACGCGGGCGGCCCGGCAGCGTTCCAACCACAGCAGCGTCGCCAGTGACGCCCACGGCAGGGCCAGCGGACCCACGTTGGTGCCGATCAACAGCGCGAAGAGCCGCTGCCGGTCGCCGGCCGGCAGCACCGCCTCGACCGCCAGGTAGGCCGGCAGGTTGTTCACCAGGTTGGCCAGCAACGCGCCGGCGCCGCCCGCGCGCAGCGCCCCGGGCGTCCCGCCGTCCCGGCCGGCCAGCCAGGCCACCAGGTCGTGGAGCCCGTGCTGGCCGGTCGTCTGGACGACCAGGAACAGCCCGGTGACGAAGACCAGCAGCCGCCAGGGCAGGAGCGCCGGGCGCAGCGTGCCGGGGGAGCGGAGCGCGAAGCCGAGCAGCAGCAGGACGGCCGCCACCGCCGAGGCGAGGCCGACCGGCGCCCCGGCCAGGATCGCGGTGACGAAGAGCAGGCAGGCCACGAGGGCAGCGCGGTACAGCACCGGGTCGGCGGGCCGGTGCACCGCCGGCGGCACGAAGCGACCGTCGGCCGGCCGGTCCCGCCGCCACCAGAAGCACCAGAGCAGCACCGTGGTGACCGCGAGAGCGGCCAGCTGGGGCAGCCACATCACGCCCGCGTACGCCAGCGGGTCGAGCCCGACCCGGTCGGCGGCGAGCAGGTTGGTCAGGTTGGACATCGGTAACAGCAGGCTCGCCGTGTTCGCCAACCAGACCGTGGTGACCGCGAGCGGGGCCACCGCCGTACGCAGGGTGACCGCGAGCGCGAGCATCACCGGGGTGAGCAGCACCGCCGTGGTGTCCAGGTTGAGCACGACCGTGGTCAGCGCGGCGAAGCCGACGCAGAGCGCGAAGAGCGCCGGCCAGCTGCCCCGGGCCACGCCCGCGAGCCGGGTGGCGAGCACGTCGAAGACCCCGGCGGCGGCGGTCAACTCGGCGAGCACCACCACGGTGCCGAGGAAGAGCAGCAGCGGCAGGATCCGCGCGAGGATGGCCGCGGCGTCGGCGTGGGGCAGCAGCCCGGTCGCGACGCAGCCGGCCCCCGCCACGGCGAGCGCGAGGGCGATCGCGTCCAGCGGGTGGAGCCGGCGGCGGGCCGCCTGGTCCGGGTTGCGGCCCCCACCCCCAACAGCCGTCACGACCAGTCATTTTCGCACCCCACCCCGGTTGGCCAAGAAGTTTGCGTCGGAACCGGCCCGGATCCAGACGCAAACTTCTTGGTCAGTTCATCCCGGGGAGGTGCAGGGGGTCACCAGCTCAGGTAGGTGGGTTGGGTCTGGACGTTCAGCTCGCGGTAGTGGACCAGCTTGGCCGTCCAGGTCCGCCAGTCGTTGAGTTCGAGCACGTCCAACCCCTTCTGGATGTCCGAGGAGTAGATGTGCCCGTTGTAGTAGTAGGCCGACCAGGAGCCGCCCACGACCAGCTGGGTGTCCGAGAGCGGGCCCCGCTCCCAGAAGCCGATCTCCTTCGGCTTGCGGGAGTCGGTGAAGTCCCACACCGAGACGCCGCCCTGATACCACGCCTGGACCATGATGTCCTTGCCGAGGACCGGGATCAGCGAGCCGTTGTGCGCCACGCAGTTCTCGGTGTCCCCGTTGGTCCGCGGGATCTTGTAGTAGCTGCGGTACTCCAGCTTGCGCTTGTCGCCGCGGCCGGTGATGTCGTAGATGGCGTTGGCGCCGCGGTTCGGCCCCACGTCCTCGTTGCAGGTGGCGCCGCCGCCACCGCCCAGCTCGTCGGTGAAGACGACCTTGGTGCCGCGGTTGTTGAAGGTGGCCGAGTGCCAGAACGCGAAGTTGGTCGTGTCCCGCACCGTGTGCAGCACCCGCGGCGCCTCCCGCTTGCTGATGTCCAGCAGGATCCCGTCGCCCATGCAGGCGCCGGCGGCGAGGTCCTTCTCCGGGTAGGCGGTGATGTCGTGGCAGCCGGTGGTGGCCGAGCCGCCTGGACGGCCCTCGTAGCCGCCGTCCGGGAAGAGGTTCGGCGTGGCGACGACGGCCGCGTCGGTCGGCTTCTTCAGCGGCACCTTGACGATGCTGATCGAGTCGTGCGGCGGCTGGCAGTCCGGGAAGGTGGCCTGCGGACCGTACGAGGAGACGTACAGGTAGACCGACTTCTTGTCCTTCGCCGGGACCAGGGTGTGGGTGTGCGAGCCGCAGGCGGTCTCGACCGACTTGATGTAGCGGGGCTTCGACTTGTTCTTGACGTCGAAGATCTTGATGCCCTCCCACGACTCCTTGACCGTCGCGGGCTGGGAGACGCTGTCGCAGGAGTCGTCGCTGCGGGACGCGTCGGTGGAGAGGAACAGCAGGTCACCGTGGATGGAGACGTCGTTCTGCGCGCCCGGGCAGTGCACCTGCGACACGATCTTCGGCTTGCTGGGCTTGGCGATGTCGTAGATGACGAAGCCGTCGTAGTTGCCGATGAAGGCGTACCTGCCCTGGAAGGCGATGTCGGTGCCGAGCGCCGCGGTGGTGTCGAACGGCGCCTGCTTCGGCAGGTTGGCGATCAGGCGGAGGTTGGGGCTGCTGGCGATCTCGTCGACGCCGAGCGGGGCCTCGACGGCGGCGGACTCGGTGGCCACCGATGAGGCCGTCGCCGCGGTGCCGGGGGGTGCTACCGCGATGCTGGCGAGGAGGAGCCCGGTGGCGGCGACACTGACGATACGCAGTTGCCGCCCCCGTGGCAGGGTCAGTTTGACCATCGGCGACGCCCTTCGAGAGGGGGATGACGACGTTCGGTACCTTACTCGCCGATGACACCCGTCGATGTGATCTGGATCACATATTGCACCCATCGTCAATGGATACGATCGCTGCGACCTCGACTCGCAGGGGGTGTCGCATGACCGCCCGACGTGGACGAACGCTGGCCGTCGTCATATCGCTCACCGTGCTGCTGGCCGTCGTCGTCGCCCTTGCCCAGCGCGGTGCCGACAACGCCGCACCGCCCGGCGCGGCCCCGGTCGCCGCCACCACCGGCAACCCCGCCAGCGCGGGCGGCGCCGAGCGGGCACCGGCCGCCGGGGCGTCCGACGCGCCGCTGGTCATCGTCCCTGGCCGTCCCGGCGAACCGGCCGCCGAGCTGCCCGCCGCCGAGGTGCGCGACGACTCACCGCCGCGCCACAACAGCATGGACACCTGGTTCGTACGGATGATGATCCCGCACCACGAGCAGGCGCTGGAGATGGCGAGGCTGGCCCCCGACCGGGCCGCCGATCCGAAGGTGCGCGCCCTGGCCGACCGGATCCGGGCCAGCCAACGGCCGGAGATCGGCGTGCTGCGCGCCTGGCTGACCGCGCGCGGCCTCTCCGCCGAGGTGGACGGGCACGATCACGGCACGATGCGTGGCATGCAGTCACCCGAGGCGATGCGGCAGCTCGCCGCCGCCCGGGGGACCGACTTCGACCACCGCTTCCTGCGGATGATGACCGAGCACCACGAGGGTGCCGTGGTGATGGCGACCGACCTGCTCAGGGTGGGGGCCGACCTGACCCTGTCGGAGTTCGCCAACTCGGTCGCCGTGGAGCAGGGCGTGGAGATCGCCCGGATGCGCGAGCTCGTTCCCTCGTGATCGGCTCCGGCCGTCGGCCCGGGGATGGCCCCGCCAGGCCGCATCCGGGGCGCATCCCGGCGTGAGCTGGCTAGAGGCGTTCGACCGTGGGGCCGGTGCAGCGGTTGCGGGTGTCGAAGACGTAGCGGGCGTGCCGCGCCACCAGGTCGTAGTCGAACACGTCGTGGTCGGTGACCACCACCACGGCGTCGGCGTCGCGAATCTCCCGCTCGGTCAGGTCCACCGTCAGCACCCCGGCGGGCAGGTGGTGCGGCTCGGCGTACGGCTCCACCGCGCGAACCTCGGCGCCGAGTTCCCCGAATCGCCGGACCACGTCGACGGCCGGCGAGTCGCGCATGTCGCCGGTGTTGCGCTTGTACGCCAGCCCGAGCAGCAGCAGCCGGGCTCCGCTGACCGCCCGCCCGGAACGGTTCAACCCCGCCATCACCCGCTGCGCCACGTGCTCGGGCATCTCGTGGTTGACGTCGTTGGCCAGCTCGATGAACCGGAACTGCCGCCCGAGGCGACGCTTGACCTGCCAGGACAGGTAGCAGGGGTCGATCGGCAGGCAGTGCCCGCCGACACCGGGGCCCGGACGGAACGACATGAAGCCGAAGGGCTTGGTCTCCGCCGCCTCGATCGCCTGCCACACGTCGATGTCCAACTGGTGGGAGAGCATGGTGAGCTCGTTGACCAGTGCGATGTTGACCTGGCGGAAGGTGTTCTCGATCAGCTTCGTCAGCTCGGCCACCCGGGTCGAGTCCACCGGCACCGTGCGCTCCACCAGGCGCCGGTAGAACCCGTCGATCCGGACCAGCGAGGCGGCGTCGACTCCGGCCACCACCTTCGGGGTGTTCTCCAGCCGCCAGGCCCGGTTGCCCGGGTCGATCCGCTCGGGGCTGTAGCCGAGGTGGAAGTCCCCGGGGCTGCGCAGCCCGCTGGCCGACTCCAGCAGCGGGCGGAGCAGCTCCTCGGTGGTGCCGGGGTAGGTGGTGGACTCCAGCACCACCGTGCAGCCGGGCCGCAGGTACGGCCCGATCCCGGTGCCGGCCTGCTCCACGAAACTCAGGTCGGGGGTGCCGTCACGCAGCGGCGTCGGCACGGTGATCACGCAGACGTCGAAGTCCTTGGCGTCGGCGTACTCGGTGCTCGGGCGGTAGCGACCGCTGGCCAGCGCCCGGCCGAGCCGGTCGGCGGGGATGTCCGCCACGTACGACTCACCCGAGGCGAGCCGCTTGACCCGGTCGGCATCGACGTCCAGGCCGACCACGTCGAGGCCGGCCTCGACCGCCCGCATGGCCAACGGCAGACCGACGTAACCCTGGCCGATGACGACCAATTTCTCCACGCTCACCCGGGCTCCCGAAACGGACGGAGATAACTGCCGGTGACGAGCCTAGAGCGATGAGTGCTGCCGGGTGTCCGTTTCGGGAAATCAGGGGAGATTGAGGTGGGTGGGGACTCAGCCGGCGGTCGAGGCCGCGTCGCCGTCCCCGGATGGCTCGGCGGTCGGGGTCGGCGAAGGCGGCGGCGTGGTGGGATCCGTGGTGGGCGTGCCGCTGCCCGGTGGGCTGGGGTCGGGCGTCGTCGGGTCGGGCGTCTGGGGGGCGGCCGACTCGCTGGGTTGCGACGCGCTCGGCTCCGGCGAGGGTGACCTGCTCGGGCGGCCCGTCGAACCGGCGGGTTGCAGCGGCGGCGCGGGGGCGAGGCTCTCCTCCTGGCTCGGCTGCTCCCCGTCGTCGACGGGCGACTCGGCGGTGGGCCCGGTGGTCGGCACCTTCACCGCCGGGGTGTCGGCCGTGGTGGCCGCGCCGAGTGCCGTGACGAGCGCGGTCACCCCGACCACCACGGCGGTGAGCGCGCCGACCAGGGTGCCGCGTCGCCGCCGGCCGCCGGCCGGTCCGGCATCCACCGGCACGAGATCCGTGCGGGTGCCCGGCCCGGCGTCGCGCAGCGCCGCGGCGGGGACGACCGTGGTGGGCAGGGAGCTCTCCGACACGGCGGCCCGGGCGGCCTCCGCCATGGCCGCGCCGCTGCTGAACCGGTCGGTGGGCGCCTTGGCCAGGGCGCGGTCGACCAGCGCCCGCACCGCCTCCGGGATCTCGTGCGGCAGTTCCGGTGGCGCGTCGTCGAGGTGTCGGACGGCGACCTGGAGCGGATTGTCGCCGGTGAACGGCGGGCTGCCGGTCAGGCAGCAGTAGGCGACCGCGCCGAGCGCGTACAGGTCGGTCGCGCCGGAGACCGGGCGCCCGGCGGCCTGTTCGGGGGCCATGTAGAGGGCCGTGCCGGGCACCGCGTTGGTGCTGGTGATGCTCGTCACATTCACCGAGCGCGCGACGCCGAAGTCGACCAGGACGACCGTCCCGTCCTCCTGCACCAGCAGGTTGCTCGGCTTCACGTCGCGATGCACGATCCCGCCGAGGTGCGCGGCGTGCAGGGCCTGCGCCGCCTGTGCCACCACCGACATGGTCTCGCCGACGTCCAGCCGGCCCTCGGCCTCGATCCGCTTGGACAGCGGTTGGCCGGTGACGAACTCCATGACCAGGTAGTCGGCCCGGCCCCCGCCGGGCAGCTCGTCCTCGCCGCAGTCGAAGACCTGCACGATCCCCGGGTGGCGCAGCGCCGCCATGATCCGCGCCTCGGCGCGGAATCGGGCGATGAAGTCGGGGTCGGAGACCAGCGAGGGAAGGAGCACCTTGACCGCGACCTGTCGACCGAGGATCAGGTCGGAAGCCCGCCAGACGTCGCCCATGCCGCCGGTGGCGACACGCTCATCCAAGCGGTACCGACGGCTGAGGACGACCTCCGAAGACAACACGGCACCACCGTACCCACAGTGGCCACGAACGGCGCGCCGGCAGGGCCGCGCCGGGCGCGGCCGGCTGTCAGGGGCGGTGTTCTCCGGTAACCTTACGGGCACCCCGCGTCACGGCGGCGCACGACCGGGGCGGATCGGCCCGGTCGGCCGGGGCGCCGCCGGTGCGCCGGGGCGGGCCGCGCCCGGCCCCACCACGCCGATCTCCGGCAAGGTGAATTTCCTTCGAGGCGTGGTCGACCCCTGCTAGACAGATGGTGGAGCCACCGACACCCCGCGAATGTCACCGGTGCGGGCTACGGTGGCACGGCTGAGCCGGCACCGGGAAGGGAGCCGTTGCATGGTGACGTCGCCGGAGGTGGACCGGATCCCGGTGCTGCGTGACCGCGCAGCCGCCGCCCGGCATCTCGCCCGGATCTGCTTCAAGACCGGGCCGCCGATGTACACCGGTGTCGAGTTGGAATGGACGGTCCACGACGCCGTCGATCCCGCCCGCCCCGTCGACGCCGCGCAGCTACGCGCGGCGCTGGGGCCCTACAGTCCCACCACGCTTGATCCGACCAGTCCCGCCCTGCGACTGCTCCAGGGCGGCACGGTGACCGTCGAGCCCGGCGGCCAACTGGAGATCTCCACTCCGCCGCGCGCCTCCGTCGCCGCCCTGGTCGAGGCCACCCAGTCCGACATCACCCAGGTCACCCGGCTGCTGGAGGCCGCCGGCCTGACCCTCGGCCGGGCCGGCCTCGACCCGTACCGCCGGCCGCGACCGATGATCGACACCCCCCGCTACCGGGCCATGCGCCAGGTCTTCGACCGGCAGGGCCCGGCCGGGCAGACGATGATGTACAGCAGCGCCGGCCTACAGGTCTGTCTCGACGCGGGGCACCCGGAACAGTTCGCCGCCCGCTGGGCGCTGGTGCACGCGGTCGGGCCACCGCTGCTGGCCGCCTTCGCCACCGCCGGCCGGCACGCGGGCCGGGACACCGGATGGGCGTCGGCGCGGATGGGCACGTGGTGGCAAATCGATCCGGCCCGCACCGCGCCGGTCTGGACACCGGACCGGGCCGAGGTGGACCCGGTCGCCGCCTGGACCGCGTACGTGCTGGCCGCCCCGCTGCTCTGCGTGCGCGACGACGGCGACTGGACCCCACCGCCGGACGTGACCTTCGCCGACTGGGTCGACGGGGCGTTGTCCCGACCGCCCACCGCGGACGACCTCGAATACCACGTGAGCACGCTCTTCCCGCCGGTACGGCCGCGCGGCTACCTCGAACTGCGCTACCTCGACGCGCAACCCGGGCGGGACTGGACGTTGCCGCTGGCGGTCCTCGCCGCCCTGCTCACCGGCACCGACACGGTCGCCGCGGCGATGGCGGTCGCCGCGCCGGTGGCCGACGGCTGGCACACCGCCGCGCGCTGCGGCCTGCGTGATCCGGGCCTGGCCTCGGCCGCCGACGGCCTGTTCGACCTGGCGTTGGCGGCCCTGCCCCGGCTCGGCCTGCCGGCGGCCCTGCACGACGAGATCGACCAGGGGGTACGGCGGCGACGTGACGCCGCGGAGAGGAGGCGGTGGTGACCGACACCACGACCGATCGGGGCCAGGAGGGGCTGCGCGACCGGATCGCGGCGGAACTGGAACGGACCCGGGCCCGCAGCGTCCTGCTGACCGAGGCGGTGGACGACGGCGACCTGGTGCGCCAGCACTCGCCGCTGATGTCCCCGCTGGTATGGGATCTGGCCCACGTGGGCAACCAGGAGGAGCTCTGGCTGGTCCGGGACGTCGGGGGCCGGGAACCGGTCCGCTGCGACATCGACCACCTCTACGACGCCTTCAAACAGCCCCGCCGGGACCGCCCGTCGCTGCCGTTGCTGCCGCCGCCGGAGGCGCGGGCGTACCTGGCGACCGTCCGGGACAAGGTGTACGACCTGCTCGACCGCGTGGCCTTCGACAGCCGCCCGCTGGTCGCCGACGGCTTCGCGTTCGGGATGATCGTGCAGCACGAGCAGCAGCACGACGAGACCATGCTCGCCACCCACCAACTGCGCGCCGGCCCGGCGGTGCTGCACGCGCCGCCGCCGCCCGAGCCGGCCGCGCCGGTGACCGGTGAGGTGCTGGTGCCCGCCGGCCCGTTCGTGATGGGCACCGACACCGACCCGTGGGCGCTGGACAACGAACGCCCCGCCCACCGGGTGGAGCTGCCGGCGTACGTCATCGATGCCGCGCCGGTGACCAACGGGGCGTACCGCGGGTTCATCGCCGACGGCGGGTACGACGACCCCCGCTGGTGGACCGCGCGGGGCTGGCGGCACCGCCAGGAGGCCGGGCTGGGCGCGCCGATGCACTGGCGGCGCGACGGGGACGGCTGGGCGTACCAGCGATTCGGCCGGTGGGACCGGGTCCGCGACGACGAGCCGGTGGTGCACGTCTGCTTCCACGAGGCCCAGGCGTACGCGAGCTGGGCCGGCAAGCGGCTGCCCACCGAGGCGGAGTGGGAGAAGGCGGCCCGCTGGGATCCGGCCACCGGCCGGTCCCGCCGCTATCCGTGGGGCGACGACGAGCCCACCTCGGCGCACGCCAACCTGGGGCAGCGACACCTGTGGCCGGCGCCGGTCGGCGCGTACCCGGCCGGGGCCTCGCCGCTGGGCGTGCACCAGCTCGTCGGGGACGTGTGGGAGTGGACCGCCACCCCGTTCCGGGGCTATCCGGGCTTCGCCGCCTTCCCGTACCGGGAGTACTCCGAGGTCTTCTTCGGCGACGACTACCAGGTGCTGCGCGGCGGCTCGTTCGGCACCGACCGGGCCGCCTGCCGGGGCACGTTCCGCAACTGGGACTACCCGATCCGCCGGCAGATCTTCAGCGGCTTCCGCTGCGCCCGGGACGCCCGGCCCGAGGAGACCCACCGGTGACGGTCGCCTGATGTGCCGCCACCTGGCCTACCTGGGGCCGCCGACGACCCTGCGCGCGTTGCTGTTCGATCCGCCGCACTCGCTGCTGCGCCAGTCCTGGGCGCCGCGCGACATGCGCGGCGGCGGGACGATCAACGCCGACGGGTTCGGCGTCGGGTGGTATCCCGACGGCGGCGCCCCGGTGCGGTACCGGCGGGCCCAGCCGATCTGGAGCGACCCGACCATCGCCGACCTCGCGGCGGTCACCTCGACCGGCGCGGTGCTGGCCGCGGTCCGCTCCGCCACCGTCGGCATGGCGGTGGTCGACGCCGCGGCCGCGCCGTTCGCCGAGGGGCGGTGGTTGTTCAGCCACAACGGCGTGGTGCGGGGCTGGCCGGACTCGATGGTCCCGCTCGCCGCCGCGTTGCCCGTGCGTGACCTGCTCACCCTCGATGCGAGCACCGACTCGGCGCTGCTCTGGGCGCTGGTCCGGGACCGGCTGCGGGCGGGCGACCCCCCGGCGCGGGCGGTCGCCGAGACGGTCACGTCGGTCGCCGCGGCCGCCCCCGGGTCGCGGCTCAACCTGCTGCTCACCGACGGCCGCACGGTGGTCGCCAGCGTGGCCGGGCACGCGCTGTCGCTGCGGGCCACGCCGACCTCGGTGCTGCTGGCCTCCGAGCCGCACGACGACGACCCGGGCTGGCGGGAGGTGCCCGATGGTCAGCTCGTGCAGGCCACCGCGACCGAGGTACGCCAGCAGGCGCTCGCCACGCGGTGAGCCCGACCGGGCCGCATCCGACAAGCCGACCGAAAGGGGACGTTGATGAGCGCGGAGCCGCTGGAGATCCACCTCGACGACCAGGACATCGGCCGCAGCCTGCGGCGGGACGTGCGCGTCGGGCTGACCGCCGGGGCGAAGTGGCTACCCCCGAGGTGGTTCTACGACGCCCGGGGCAGCGAGCTGTTCGACGAGATCACCCGCCTGCCGGAGTACTACCCGACCCGGGCCGAGCGCACGGTGCTGGCCGAGCGGGCGGCCGAGATCGCCGGGTTGACCGGCGCGAAAACCCTGATCGAGCTGGGATCCGGGTCGTCGGAAAAGACCCGGTTGCTGCTGGACGCGTTCACCCGGCGTGGCGGCCTGGGCACGTTCGTGCCGCTGGACGTGTCGGTCAGCGCCCTGCGGGGGTCCACCGCGGCCGTCGCCGCCGACTATCCCGGGCTGCGGGTACGCGGCATCGTCGGGGATTTCACCCGCGATCTCGACCGGCTGCCCACCGGTGGCCGGCGGCTGGTGGTCTTCCTCGGTGGCACCATCGGCAACCTGCTGCCGGCCGAGCGGGCCGACTTCCTCGCCCGGATGCGGGCCGCGCTGGAGGTGGGTGACTGGCTGCTGGTCGGCACCGACCTGGTCAAGGATCCGGCGGTGATCGTGCCGGCGTACGACGACGCGGCGGGGGTGACCGCCGAGTTCAACCGCAACGTGCTGCGGGTGCTCAACCGGGAACTCGGCACCGACTTCGATCCGGAGGCCTTCACCCACGTCGCGCTCTGGGACCCGGACCGGGAGTGGATCGAGATGCGGCTGCGGGCCGAGCGGCCGATGCGGGTGCGGGTGCTCGACCTGGACGTCACCTTCGCCGCCGGAGAGGAACTGCGTACCGAGGTGTCGGCGAAGTTCCGCCCGGAGGGGGTCGCCGCCGAACTGGCCGCGGCCGGGCTGCGCGCCGAACGGTTCTGGACCGACCCGGACGGCCTGTTCGGGGTCACCCTGGCCCGAGCGGACTGAGAGACCGCCGCGGTGGGCCAGCTCACCCGGCCGGCGCGATCGGGCGGTGATCGGCTAGGCTGGCGGCAGCGAAGGGGAGTAGCCCGCAACGTCGTGGTCGACATACTGGTGCGTTCCGCATCCGGCCGCGTGGCCTCGTGACAACGAGGCGGGCGAGACCTTCGACCCAGGCTGTTGCAGCCGGGTCGAGGGCATCCCCGTGCCTCCTCCCGGCGTGATCCGGAAGGACGTCATGGAGGGGTTCCTCGTCGCGCTGGCGGTCAGTTTCGGCGTGATCTTCGTTGCCGAGCTGGGAGACAAGTCCCAGCTCATGGCGCTGGCCTTCGCCACCAGATATCGCACCGTGCCGATCCTGATCGGCATCACCGTGGCCACCGCCGTGGTGCACCTGGTCTCGGTGGCGATCGGTCACGGCCTCGGCGCCACCCTGCCCACCGGCTGGATCTCGCTGCTCGCGGGTCTGGCCTTCATCGGCTTCGGGCTGTGGACCCTGCGCGGGGACACGCTCACCGAGGAGGAGAAGAGCAAGGCCGCCAAGGGCGGCAAGTCGGCGGTGCTGGCCGTCGGTGTCGCCTTCTTCCTGGCCGAACTGGGCGACAAGACGATGCTCGCCACGATCACGCTGGCCACCCAGTACGGCTGGTTCGGCACCTGGATCGGCTCGACCGTCGGCATGGTCGCCGCCGACGCGCTGGCCATCATCGTCGGCCGGCTGCTCGGCCGGAAGCTGCCGGAACGGACCATCAAGTACGGCGCCGCCGCGCTCTTCACCATCAGCGGCATCTGGCTGATCGTCGAGGCGGTCGCGCAGCTGAGCTGAGCCGGCCCGGCGTCGACTACCCGGGGAGCGGCCGGGTAAGGCGCCGGGGTGGACGTCGAGGTGATCCTCCACCGCGGCCACCAGATCCTGGTGACCGCGGTGGAGCTGGTCGGCGCTCTGGTGATCGTGGTCGGAGCGGCCTGGGCCGCGGCGCGGTTCGTGGTCGACGGGCTGCGGTCGCGCGACGCCGCGGTGTTCACCCGGATCAGGTTGTCTTTGGGGCGCTTCCTCACCCTCGGGCTGGAGTTCCAACTGGCGGCGGACATCCTGCGTACCGCGTTGTCGCCGACCTTCGCGCAGATCGGCCAGCTCGCCGCCATCGCCGCGATCCGGACCGTGCTGAACTACGTCCTCGGCCGGGAGATCGCGCAGGAGCAGCGGCAGGTCGGCGAGCCGGAGCGGACCCGGTGACGGCGACCCTGTCCGCCGTCGTCACCGTGCTCGGCGCGCTCGCCGCCACGGTTGCGCTGGTCGCCACCGGCTCCTGGCCGACGGCCCTGCGGGTGCTGCTCGACATGCTCGTCGCCGCCGGTCTGCTGCGGCTGACCGGGAACCAGGGCTGGCCGGACCTGGCGGCGGTCGCGGCGGTCGTGGTGCTGCGTCTGGTGCTCCGGACCGCGCTGGTCCAGGACTACCGGCGGTGGCGGTCACCGGGCGCGGGGCGCCCGGCCGAGCATGCCGGCCGGCCACCCGGGCCCTGATCCCGACCGCCTCTCAGCCGTCGGGTCGCTGGTAGACGTCCGGTACGCCGTCCCGGTCGAGGTCGACCTGCTCCCGGCGGGCGACCGCCCGGTAGGCGGCGTTGCGTCGGGTCAGCACCGCCGTGGCGAGCAGCGCCGAGGTCAGCGATCCGGCAAGCACCGCGGCCTTGACGTGCGCGCCCTCGACGCCGTCGACGCCGAAGGCCAGCTCGCCGATCAGCAGCGAGACGGTGAAGCCGATGCCGGCCAGCAACGACACGCCGAGCAGGTCGGACCAGGTGATCTCCTCGTCCAGCCGGGCCCGGGTGAACCGGGCCAGCAGGTAGGTCGAGCCGAGGATGCCGACGCACTTGCCGACGACCAGGGCGAGCACGATGCCGAGGACGATCGGGTCGGTGAGCACCGCGCCGAGGTCGGCGTCGCGCAGCGACACCCCGGCCGCGAAGAACGCGAAGACCGGTACGGCGAACCCGGCCGAGACCGGCCGCCACCGGTGCTCCAGGCGCTCGGCGAGGCCGGGCAGCGCACGGCCGTGGGGCCCCCTGCCGGCGAGCACCGGCACGGTGAAGCCCAGCAGCACACCGGCGACGGTGGCGTGCACTCCGGAGGAGTGCACCAGCGCCCAGGCGGCGAGCGCGAGCGGGACGAGCGCCCACCACCAGGTGCGGCGGCGCTGCACCAGCAGGCCGAAGAGCGCGATCGGCAGCAGGGCGCCGAGCAGCGGCAGCGGCGTGAAGCCGTCGGTGTAGAAGACCGCGATGATGGTGATCGCGAGCAGGTCGTCGACCACGGCCAGGGTGAGCAGGAAGGCGCGCAGGCCCTGCGGCAGGTACGCGCCGATCACGGCCAGCACGGCCAGCGCGAAGGCGATGTCGGTGGCGGTCGGGATGGCCCAGCCCCGCAGCCCCTCGCCGCCGGCGGCGAGGTTGACCCCGACGTAGATCAGCGCCGGCAGCGCCATGCCGCCGACCGCCGCCACCACCGGCAACGCCGCCCGGCGTGGGTCGCGCAGGTCACCGGCGACGAACTCCCGTTTCAGTTCCAGGCCGACCACGAAGAAGAAGACGGCCAGCAGGCCGTCGGCGGCCCAGGTGGCCAGGTCGAGGTCGAGGTGCAGCGTCGAGCCGCCGGGCCAGGGCACCCACCGGCCCAGCTCCGCGTAGGCGTCGCCGGCCGGGGAGTTCGCCCAGACCAGCGCGATCACCGCGCCGACCAGCAGCAGCGCGCCGCCGACGGTCTCGGTGCGCAGCACGTCGGCCAGGAAACGCGCCTCCGGCCAGGAGGTACGCGCGAAGAGGCGGCGGACGCCGCGACGCTCGGGACGTGGGATGTGATCGGGCATGCGGGAGGCTCACCTAGTCGGTCGGGGGCAGCACGGCATCGTCGCCGACCAGGCTTCCCGGCACACCGCCCACGACCCTATCCACCACCGACGGCCGTCGCGAGCGGGGTGTCCGCCTCGGCTCGCGTACCCCTCGGCGGTCGGGCCGCAATTTTTCCGGGCGGGAAGCGATTCCGACGGACCGTCCGTCCGGTTGGTCATTCCGGGCGCGATCCTCTCCGAGGAAAACACCTAACTCCGGACATAAGTCGTATGAGCCGCTTTAATGGTTTCACGAGATTAAGTCGACCTTGGGGGTTTTCGTGAAGTTCTTTGGCGTTACCGGCCCGGTACGGAGGCCCGCCTGATGGACCTGTACCGCCAACTACGCCTGGTCCGCCGGCACTGGTGGATCGTGCTGGTCACGCTCATGGTGGCCCTCGGCGTGACCGCGCTGGTCACCGTGCGGGCCCAGCCCCGTTACGTCGCCTCGGTCACGTTCTTCGTCACCACACCGAGCCAGGGCGTCACGGACGCCTACCAGGGCGGCCTCTTCCTCCAGCAGCGGGTGAAGTCGTACGCGGAGCTGCTGACCAGTGACCGGCTGGCCCAGGCCGCGGTGGCCGACAACCAGCTGGGGCTGACCGCGGAGGAGATCCAGAGCCGGATCAGCACCTCCACCGAGGCGGGCACGGTCCTGCTGCGGGCCTCGGTGACCGACACCGACCAGACCCGGGCGCTGCGGGTCACCGAGGCGCTCTCGGCGAAGTTCGTCGAGCTGGTCCAGAAGGTCGAGACCAAGCCGGACGGCAGCGCCGGGCCGATCAAGATCGAGGTCGTCAGCGGGCCCCGGGTCAGCGCCACCCCGGTCTCGCCGCAGCCGGTCCGCAACACCGCCATCGGCGCCCTGCTCGGCCTGCTGGCCGGCGTGGGCCTGGCGATCCTGCGCGGGATGGCCGACGTCCGGCTGCGCGACGCCGCCGGCCTGCAACGGGTGACCGGCAGCCCGCTGCTGGGCGAGATCCCGCTCGACAGCAGCGCGCGGTCGGCTCCGCTGATCGTCGGCGACGCGGCGGCCTCGGCCCGGGCCGAGGCGGTCCGCAAGCTCAGGACCAACCTGCGCTTCGTCGACGTGCACGAGCCGGCGCGGGTCATCGCGGTCACCAGCGCCTTGCAGGGGGAGGGCAAGACCACGCTCTCGTGCAACCTGGCGATCGCCCTGGCCGAGGCGGGCTGGCGGGTCCTGCTGGTCGACGCCGACCTGCGGCGGCCCAAGGTCGGCGACTACCTGGGCATCGACTCCGGCGTCGGACTGACCGACGTGCTGGTCGGCGACGTGCAGGTCGGCGACGTGGTCCAGCGCTGGGGAGACAAGTCCCTGCTGGTGCTGCCCAGCGGCTCGACCCCACCCAACCCGAGCGAGCTGCTCGGCTCGAAGGCGATGTCGGACCTGCTGGTGGCCCTGCGCGAGTCGGCCGACATCGTCATCATCGACACCGCGCCGCTGCTCGCCGTCACCGACGGCGTGGTGGTGGCCGTGCAGGCCGACGGTGCGCTGCTGGTCACCCAGCAGGGACGTACCTCGCGGGCGCAGGTGGCCGCCGCGGCCCGGGCGCTGCACTCGGTGTCGGTGCGGTTGCTCGGCTGCGTGCTGAACATGGCCCGGGTGCCCAAGGCCGAGGCCTACCAGTACGAGGCATACCGGGTGGTGGCCGCGGCGGCGAGCCCGTCGGTGCCGGCGGACCGGGCCTCGTCCGGCTCCGGCCGGCACGCCGAGCGCGCCCGTGCCCGCGCTGGCGAGACGGGCCCGCAGACCCAGGAACTCACCCGGCTGTCCCGATGAGCACGGCGAGCGGGCGCAGGGAGCGTTCGATCTCCTCCGCGCAGCGCCGGAAGTCCTCGGGCGTGCCACCGACGGGATCCCGCAGGTCGTCGGCGTCCCCGGGGGCGGGTTGCAGCCGCCCCCGGGCCAGGGCGGCAGCCGTCACCGCGGCTGGCAGCGGATCGTCCTGGTCGTCCACCGGAGGCTCGACCGCCGCGGCGAGCCGGGCGAACTGGCGCAGCGTGAAGGTCCGGTGCAGGGCCGCCGGTGCCAGCGCGGTGCAGATCGAGCGCTGGCGCCGGGTGGCGGTCAGCACCAGCACCGCCTCGGTGAGATGCTCGGGGCCGAGCCGCCGGCTGCGGAACGACGTCGGGTCCTCGCCGGTCCCGGCGGCGATCTCGGCCGCGTACGGATGCATGGCCATGCCCTCGACGGCGTCGGTGCCGGCGCTGGCCACGGTCACCGGTCGCCCGGTGAGCAGGCGGCGGGCGGCGTACTCGGCCATCGGCGACCGGCACAGGTTGGCGTGGCAGACGAACAACACCCCGTTGGGCATGTGGAACCCCCTCGACGTCGCGGTCGCGGGCGGCAGCGCCGCGACAAGGGACGGCCGCCGGCGGCGGCCGACCCGGGAGGGGTTGCCGGCATCGTACGCAGCCGTGGCGTCCAGCGTCCCGGCCGCCGCGCCGGGCCGGCGGGCCAACACGGGGGTGGCACGGTGCGGATCGGCATCCTGACGTACCACTTTCCGCCGGAGCCGGCGTTCATCCCCGGCAGCCTGGCCGAGGAGTTGGCCGCGCGTGGCCACGAGGTGCGGGTGCTCACCGGCTTCCCGGACTACCCGGGCGGGCACGTCTACCCGGGTTGGCGCCAGCGCTGGCGTCACGAGACCCGCGGCCGGGGGCTGACCGTGCGACGGGTGCCCCGGTACCGCACCGGCGACGCCGGCGTGCGGGGCCGGATGGCCTCGTGGCTCTCCTTCGCCGGCAGCGCCGCGCTGGTCGGCCGGCGCTATTTCGCCGACGTCGACGTGTTGTACGTGCATCAGCCGCCGGCCGCCGCGTTCGCCTCGGCGGCCCTGCTGCGCCTGCTCGGCCGGGTGCCGGCCGTCCTGCACGTGCCGGACGTGTGGGCCGAGGCGGGGCCGGACGGCACCGACGACGGGCGGTGGGCGGCGCGGGTCCGCGCGGCGATGACCCGGAGCTACCGGGCGGCCACCGCGATCGCGGTGACCGCGCCGTCGTTGCGCGACGCGGTGATCGCGGTCGGCACCGACGCGGACCGGGTGCGGGTGGTGCTCAACTGGACCGACGAGCGGATCTTCCGGCCCGGGCCGGCCGGCCCGGCCGCGCGTCGGCTGGTTCGCCGGGACGAGCGGTGCGTGGTGATGTACGCCGGCACCATCGGGGCCCGGCAGGGGTTGGAGACGGCGATCCGGGCGGCGGCGGCCGTCGGCAAGACCATGGACCTGGTCCTGGTGGGTTCGGGCGCGGACGAGCGGCGGGTGCGGGGGCTCGCCGCCGAGCTGCGCGCCGACAACGTGCGGTTCGTCGAGCGGCGTTCGCCGCTGGACATGCCGGAGCTGTACGCCGCCGCCGACTATCAGCTGGTCATGCTGCGGGACCTGCCGGCGCTGCGCAGCAGCGTGCCGGGCAAGCTCCAGGCGGCGCTGTCGTCCGGCGCGCCGGTGGTGGCCTCGGCCGGCGGCGACACCGCCGCCCTGGTCGAGCGCGCCCGGGCCGGGCTGTCCTGCCCGCCGGAGGACTGGGCCAGCCTGGCCGACCGGTTCTGGCTGGCGGCCCACATACCCCCGCCCGAGCGGGCCGAGATGGGACGGCGTGGCCGGGAAGCATACCTGCGGGACATGTCGCTGCCGGCCGGGGTGGACCGGATCGAGCGGCTGCTGCGGGAGGCGGCCGCCGATCCGAGCCGGGACGTGAGTCGCGAGCGAGACTCTCATATCGCCTGAACCCGTCATCCCGGCACTAAACCGCTCGTTAGATGTTAGGAACGTATGGTGCTTTCTGCCCGTTTTGCGAAGTGGAGTGTGGTGTGACGGAGAGCGAGAGCCCGCGCCGGCGGCGCAGCCGGTCCCGTCGGCGTCGGCGCGCCCGGCTGCGCCGCATCCTGCTCAGCACGCTGGTGGTCGGCTCGCTGGTGCTCGGCGTCGCCGGCTGGGTCGGGTTCCGCGGCTGGCAGGCCCGCGCCCACCTGGTCAACGCCGCCGGGTTGGCCGGTGAGCTGAGCGCCCACCTGGTCGGCGGCGACACCGCCCGGGCGCAGCGGACTCTCGCCGCCCTCCAAGAGCAGTCCGGCGCGGCCCGGCGGGCCACCGAGGATCCCGGCTGGTGGCTGGGCCGGCATGCGCCGTACGCCGGCGCCAACCTCTCCGCGGTCCGGCAGATCGCCATCGCGATCGACGACCTGGCCCGCCAGGCGTTCCCCGCGCTGCTCCGGGTGGACCTCGGTCGTCTCGTGCCCCGCGGGGGCCGGTTGGACCTGGCCGGGCTGCGTGCCGTCGGCGCCGAGCTGGTCGAGGTGGACCAGTCGGTGCAGCGGACCCGCACGGACCTGGCCGCGGTGCCCGGCGACCGGCTCGTCGGGCAGGTCCGGCGGGCGCTGGAGGACCTGCGCGGCGAACTCGACCGGCTGGCCGCGATGACCTCGGCGGCCGACCGGGCCAGCCGACTGCTGCCGCCGCTGCTCGGCGCCGACGGCCCGCGAAAATACCTGCTGGTCTCCCAGAACTCCGCCGAGCTGCGCGCCACCGGCGGCATGTTCGGCGCGTACGCCGTGATCGAGGCCAACCAGGGCCGGTTGAAGATGGGCGCGCAGGGCGCCAGCGGGAGCATGGGGCGCTTCGCCAAGCCGCTGAAGATCCCGGCCGAGCAGCGGGCGCTCTGGGGTGAGCTGCCCGGCATGTACCCGGCGGACGTCAACCTCAGCCCGCACTTCCCGACCGCCGCCGCGCTCTACCGGGAGATGTACCGCCGGCACAGCGGCCAGACCGTGGACGGGGTGCTCGCCGTCGATCCGGTGGTGCTGTCGTACCTGCTGAAGGCCACCGGGCCGGTGCGGGTGCCCGGCGGCGTCTCGCTGAGCGCCGAGAACGCGGTCAAGACCCTGCTCGGGGACACCTATCAGCGGATGGACGAGGAGAAGCAGGACACCTTCTTCGCCGCCGCGGCAGCCACCGTGTTCGACACGCTGTTCGCGAGGAATCTGCACCCAAATGGGTTATTGTCCGCATTTGACCGCTCTATAGAAGAACGTCGGATATTGTTCTGGAGTGCCCGCCCGGAAGAACAGCGGATGTTCGGCGACAGCCGGATGGCCGGGGCGCTTCCGGAGCAGGACACCGTGCCGACGGTCGGCGTGTTCCTCAACGACGGCAGCGGCGCGAAGCTCGGGTACTACCTCCGGCAGACCGCCGACCTGGTGGTCGGCGACTGCCAGGCCGACGGCCGTCGCGAACTGGGCCTGCGGGTGACCCTCCGGTCCACCGCGCCGGCCTCGGGGCTCAGCAAGTCGGTCCTCGGCCTGGGACAGGCGGGGGACCCGTACACCGCCCGGACCCTCGTGTCGGTGTACGGCCCGGCCGGCGGGGCCGTCCTGGACACCCGCCTCGACGGCGCCGAGACCTCGGTGGCCACCGGCACCGAACGGCGCCGCCAGGTGGCCACGGTGAACGTCGAGGTCGGTCCGGGCGGGACCCGAACGTTGGAGACGACCCTGCTGACCGGCAAGACAGGCAGCGGCGCCGCCGAACTGTGGCTGACCCCGACGGCCACTCCATGGACCACCCAAGTTGTTACCGCACCCAGCTGTTCTCAGTAGGAGGGAACCAACCATGCGGCTATCCCGCATCATCATGGCGCTCGCGGTCGGACTGGCCGTGGTGGCCGTGCCGACCGCGGCGGGCGCGGCGCAGCCGCAGCCGTCGCCCAGCGTCAGCGACACACCCCAGCCACCGCCGTACCCGCCGGTGCTCGCCTCGCTGACGGTGAACCGTCCGACCATCTACCTCGGCGAGTCGGTGATCCTCACCGGACGCAACTTCCTCCCCAGGGAGTGGGTGACCATCACCATCTCGCGGACACCGCTGGCGGCACCCGTCGTCGGGACGGTCCGCAGCAACGGCGACCCGCTCGCCATGACCCCGGTGGCCTTCCAGGCCATCGCGCCGCTGCGGGTCCGGGCCGACGCGAACGGATCCTTCAGCCGCCGGTACACACCCACCGAGACCGGCCTGCTGACCTTCACCGCGACCGGTGAGGAGTCCGGCCGCACCGCCTCGACCCAGCTGCGCGTGCTGCACAAGAAGAAGCCGCACCTGCCGGTCACCGGCAGCAGCCTGGAGACCCCGATGAAGGTCGGTGGCGGGCTGGTCGCCGCGGGCGCGGTGCTGCTGCTCGGCACGGTCCTCTGGCGGCGCCGCAGCCGCTTCGGTGCGGGTGGCACGCACTGAGCCGGCACTCCGGGCAGGGCCCGGAGCGACACCCCGGTGCCCGTCGGATCCGTCCGGCGGGCACCGGCCCGTGTCCACCCCCGACTCAGACCACGCCGTGTGCCAGCATCGCCTCGGCCACCCGGCGGAAGCCGTTGATGTTCGCCCCGGCCACGTAGTCACCCGGCAGGCCGTACTCCTCGGCGGTGGCCCAGCACCGGGCGTGGATGTCGCGCATGGTCTCCCGGAGCCGCTGCTCCGACTGTGCGAACGTCCACGACTCCCGGCTGGCGTTCTGCTGCATCTCCAGCGCGCTCACCGCCACGCCACCGGCGTTGGCCGCCTTGCCGGGCGCGAACCGCACCCCGGCCCGGCCGAGGATGCGCACCGCCTCGGGCGTGGTGGGCATGTTCGCCCCCTCCACCACCGCGACGCAGCCGCCGGCGACCAGTTGGGCGGCCTCCGCGCCGCCGACCTCGTTCTGCGTCGCGCACGGCAGGGCCAGGTCGCAGGGCACCTCCCAGGGGGTACGACCGCTGACCGCGACCGCGTGCGGCACCTCGCGTACGTAGTCGGCCAGCCGGCTGCGGCGCTGCTCCTTCAGCTCCCGCAGCACGTCGAGCTCGATGCCCTTCTCGTCCAGCACGTACCCGGCCGAGTCCGAGCAGGCGACCACGGTGCCGCCGAGCTGGTGGACCTTCTCGATGGCGTAGATCGCCACGTTGCCGGAGCCGGAGACCACCACGCGCTTGCCGTCCAGGCTGTCCCCGGTCTGCTTGAGCATCTCCTCGGCGAAGAACACCGCCCCGTAGCCGGTGGCCTCGGTACGCGCCTGCGCGCCCCCGTACGACAGGCCCTTGCCGGTGAGCACTCCCGACTCGTACCGGTTGGTGATCCGCTTGTACTGGCCGAAGAGGTAGCCGATCTCCCGGCCGCCCACCCCGATGTCGCCGGCCGGCACGTCCGTCTGCGCGCCGATGTGCCGGTGCAGCTCGATCATGAAGCTCTGGCAGAACCGCATCACCTCCCGGTCCGAGCGGCCCTTCGGGTCGAAGTCGGCACCGCCCTTGCCGGCGCCGATCGGCAGCCCGGTCAGGGCATTCTTGAAGATCTGCTCGAAGCCGAGGAACTTCACGATGCCCAGGTAGACCGACGGGTGGAAGCGCAGGCCGCCCTTGAACGGCCCGAGCGCGCTGTTGAATTCCACCCGGAACCCCCGGTTGACCCGGATCCGGCCGCCGTCGTCCTCCCACGGCACCCGGAAGATGATCTGCCGCTCCGGCTCGCAGATCCGCTCGATGATCCGGGCCTCCGCGTACTCGGGGTGCCGGGCCAGGGCCGGGCCGATGCTCTCCAGCACCTCCCGTACGGCCTGGTGGAACTCGGGCTCACCCGGGTTGCGGGTGACCACACTGGCGAACACCGACTCGACGGATTCCGGCATCACCGACACGTCCCTTCCGGTCCAGGTCCGGCCTCGTCGCCGCACCTTGCCGGCGCTGTCGCGCCGGCCGTCCCCGAATACGGTTCGTCACCGCCGTCCGGTTCACCGCACGGCGGGGCTGAAGATCCGGATTCGCACCGGCAGTTCGTCGCCGGTCCGACTGATCCGTCCCGCTCTCCGGTACGTACCTGCTGGCAGGGGACCGTGGAAGGGGAACTAGGGCATGGCCGGTTCGGAGCGGCACGAGAACTCTCCACCACACCGGGATCCGCTTGCCCCGCCCCAGGTGGAGGTGATCGGGGAGCCATCGGCCGGCGACGACGGGACGGCGCCGCCCGGGTCGACCTGGTCGGCCGGGGCGCGGTTGCTGGCCGGCGCTGCGGTCCTGGTGCTGGCGCTCGGCGCCGCCGCCGTGGTGGTGATCCTCTCCGACCCGCACCGGCTCGGCCGCGTCTTCTCCGGCGGCGCGCAGTCGCCGGAACCGGCGATCACCGGGACGGCCGAGCCGGCCGGGAGCAGCGGGCTGGGCGGGGCGGCGCGGGCCGCCGTGGAGAGCCGCGACGAGGCCGGCAGAGCCCCCCGCGACGGCCGGGTGCGGGCCGAGTTCGAGCTGGTCGACGGGGTGACCCGATTCGACCTGTGGGTGGTGGAGCTGGGGGAGGAGCTGTACCGGATCGGCAGCCCGGCCGCATCCGGGGCCCGGCCGCGCCCGGAACTGACCGGTGACCTGGTACGGCTGCAGATGGAGCGGACCGATGACGCGCCGAGCGCGGTCGAGGTGCTGCTGAACGCCAGCGTCTCCTGGGAACTGCGGATCATCGGTGGGTCCACCGAACGGCGGCTCGACCTCACCTCGGCCCGGTTGTCCGGGTTGGCATTCGCCGGTGGGGCCACCCGCACCGACCTGCGCCTGCCCGCGGTCGAGGGAACGTTCGTGGTGCGGGTGGCCGGCGGCGTCAACCTCTTCGACGTCACGGTCGCCGGTGGCCGGCCGGTGCGGGTCCGGGCCGCCGCCGGTGCCGGCGCCGTGGCGGTGTACGACCGCCGCCGTGACGGGGTCGTCCCGGGCACCGTGCTCGGTTCGCCGGACTGGGACCGGTCCGACGACCGGATCTTCCTGGACCTGGTCGCCGGAGCGAACGTGGTGACGGTACGCGACGGGTGAGGCCGCGCCGGCCACGGCACGGACCACCGGTGGGCGTCGGCGCAGCGGCCGGGTGGGCGGCGGTTCGGGGCGTACAGTCGGCCCGTGGACCGTACCGAGTCGATGCCCGCGCAGACCCGACCGCCGGGGGTGGCGACCGCCGATCCCGGCAGCGTGCTGCTGCCCGGCCACGACGTGCCGCTGGGCCGCTACACCACGGTGCGTCGGCTGCTGCCGCAACGCACCCGGCGGATGGTCGGCGCCTGGTGCTTCGTCGACCACTTCGGTCCCGACGACGTGGCCCAGCGGCCGGGCATGGAGGTGCCGCCGCATCCACACACCGGCCTACAGACCGTCACCTGGCTGCTCGACGGCGAGATCCTGCACCGCGACAGCCTGGGCAGCGTCCAGCCGATCCGGCCGGGCCAGCTCAACGTGATGACCTCCGGCCACGGCATCGCGCACTCCGAGCGGTCCCCGGCCGAGCATCCGCCGCTGATGCACGGCCTGCAACTCTGGGTGGCGTTGCCGGATCCGGCGCGGTCCGGCGCGGCCGACTTCGCCCACCATGCCGAGCTGCCCCGCTGGCGCGACGGCGACCTGGACGTCACCCTGCTGGTCGGGGAGTTCGGTGGCGAGCGCTCGCCGGCCCGGGTCCACAGCCCGTTGCTCGGCGCGCAGCTGGAGCTGACCGGCGTGACGCCGGCCGGCCTGCCGCTGCGGCCCGACTTCGAGTACGCGCTGCTCGCCCTGGACGGCGCGGCCGAGGTCGACGGCGTGCCGCTCGCGCCCGGGGCGCTGCTCTGGCTCGGCACCGGCCGGGCCGGGTTCACCGTGCGCGGCGAGCCCGGCACCCGGCTGATGCTGCTCGGCGGTGCCCCGTTCGAGGAACCGCTGGTGATGTGGTGGAACTTCGTCGGCCGCAGCCACGAGGAGATCGTGGCCGCCCGGGAGGACTGGATGGCCGGGCGGCGGTTCGGCGTCGTGGCCGCCGACCCGGATCCGCCGCTGCCCGCCCCCGCGCTGCCCACGACCCGGCTCAAAGCCCGCGAGCGGTCCGGCGGCTTCCGGGACTGACCGGTGGTCTCGCGGGCCGGTGGGTGTTTCGCCGGGCCGACCTGGTTTCCGGGCCGGACCGCAGGCGTGGCCGGCCCGGGCGCGGGTAGTAGCCGGCATGTCCACCACTGCGGTCTCCACCATCGAGGACAAGAAGCGTCTGGTGCGCCGGCTCGCCGGCAGCGGCCGGGGGTTCGCCGAGCAGTACGGCTTCCGGGTCACCAACAACCCGTCCAGCCTGTTCCAGCTGCTCTGCCTCGCGGTCCTGCTCGCCCGCCGGGGTGACTTCCGGAAGGCCCTGGACAGCGCGCACGCCCTGCCCGACGCCGGCTGGGACAGCGCGGCCCGGCTGGCCCGCTCGTTGCACGCCGACCGGATCCAGGTGCTGCGCGACAGCGGCCAGCGCGGCGACGTCGACGCCCTGGCCGACCTGCTCGGCGACCTTGCCCGCACCGTGGTCGAGCGGTACCGCGGCGACCTGCGCCAGCTGCGGTCGGCGGCGCACCACGACCCGGCCCGCGAGCGGGCGCTGCTCACCGCGCTGCCCGGGGTGGATGCCCAGGTCGTGGACCTGTTCCTGCGGGAGGTGCAGGCGCTGTGGCGGGAGGTGGCCCCGGTGGCCGACCGGCGGGCGCTGGCCGCGGCCCGCCGGCTCGGGCTGGGGCGCTCCGCCGAGGAACTGGCCGGGCTGGCCGGCGGTGGTGAGTCGGAACGACTCGCCTGGCTGGTCGGCGCGCTCGCCCGGATAGACCTGGAGCGGAGGTATGCGGAACTGGCCGGATAGGCACCTTTGGTCGGGGTCACCTGACCGTTCGGCTGATGGTGTGTCGTAGAATGATCGCGGTAACAGCAGTCGCCCGGTTCGGGCGGCTGCCGGCCGCCTGGTGGTCACGACCCGATGTCGGGCGCCGCGCCGCCAGGGCAGGTGGTTACCCAGGGGCGTCCCCGGTCGCGGTTCGCGACCGGGGCGCCCACCTGTGGGTCCAGAGACTGTCGGGAAACCGCGGCGGCCACGGCGGGCTCAGATGCCACGCAGGTGCTGGGACACCCGTCGGTGCCGCTTGTCGCGGCCCGCCGCGCCACGTTGCGCGTCGTTGACTTCGGGCGCCGCGTCGATGGCGGCCGAACGGGCCACCTCGGTGCGGTTGGCGTAGTCGACCGGCGGCAGCGCACGCAGTGCGCGCAGCACCTCCGGCGGGGCTCCCTCGCGTTCGGCCTCGCGTACCACATCGTCCTTCCCGGCCGGGTAGTCCAGGCTGGACAGGTAGTGCAGGACATCGGCGTAACTCGCCATGGTGTCGGCTCCTCCCGGCTTCGATCCGGCCACGACCGGGCGCGGTTACCCGGCCGAGCGCCGCCCACGCGCGGCGGCACCGGAAATCCCGCCGCCGTTTCCGCCCGGGTCGGGCGGGTAACCGCCGGTGGGAGGGGGTGCCGGATGAACTACGACACGTTCGTCGACCAGGTCGCCCAGCGGACCAGCACATCGTCGCCGCGGGCAACGGAACTGACCTGGGCGACGTTGGCGACGCTCGCCGAACGGCTGACCGGCGGCGAGGCGCTGGACCTGGCCGTCCAGCTACCCGCGCCGTTACGCCTGCCGCTGCGACCGACGCCCGACATCGAGGCGGCGGAGCGCTTCGGCGCGGCCGAGTTCGTCGCCCGGGTGGCCGTCCGCGCCGGCGTCGAGGAGCCGGCCGCCCAGGACGCGATCCGCGCGGTCTTCACCACTCTGCGCGAGGCGGTCACCGGTGGGGAGTTCGACGAACTGATCGTCCAGCTGCCCCGCGACTACCGCGACATGGTCGAGCCGGCCCTGGCGCCCGGCGCGACCCTGCGCCGGCGGTGAGCCCGGGCCCCTGGGCCGCGGGTGAGCCGGCGCGACACCGGCCCGCTGAGTCGAGGCTCAGCCGACCGCGGCGGCGGCCCGCAGGTCGATCACCTGGTCCGGGCGGTAGCCGGCCTCGGCGAGCACCTCGTCGGTGTGCTCACCGGGCCATGGTGGCGGCCGGCGTACCGACGTGGGGGTGCCGGAGAACCGGGGTGCCGGCGCCGGCTGGATCACCCCGTCCCGGACCACGAAGGTGTCCCGCATGGCCAGGTGCGGATGCTCCGGCGCCTCCCGCCACTCCAGCACCGGTGCCACACAGGCGTCGGAGGCGGTGAGCAGGGCCGCCCACTCGTCCCGCGAGCGGGTCCGGAACAGCCGCGCCCAAGCGGTGCGTAGCGCCGGCCAGTTCGCCGGGTCGGTGCGATCCGGCGCGTCGTCCGGCGGCAGCGGGAAACCGGTGCGCCGCACCAACTCGTCGTAGAAGCGTGGCTCCAGCGCGCCGACCGCGACGTACCTCCCGTCGGCGCACTCGTACGTGTCGTAGAACGGCGCGCCGCCGTCGAGCAGGTTCACCCCGCGTGGCTCCTGCCACATGCCGAGCCGCCGCAACGCGTGGATCTGCGTGCTGAGCACCGCGACCCCGTCCACGATGGCCGCGTCGACCACCTGGCCGGCCGCCCCGCCGCCGACCGCGTACAGCGCGGAGACGACGCCCAGGGCCAGCATCATCCCGCCGCCGCCGAAGTCGCCGAGCAGGTTCATCGGCGGCACCGGCGGCTGTCCGGCCCGCCCGATGCCGTGCAGCGCCCCGGTCAGGGCCAGGTAGTCGATGTCGTGCCCGGCGTACGGCGCGCTCGGGCCGTCCTGCCCCCAGCCGGTCATCCGGCCGTAGACCAGCCGCGGGTTCACCGCGTGGCAGTCGGCCGGGCCCACGCCGAGCCGCTCGGTCACCCCGGGCCGGAAGCCCTCGATCAGCGCGTCCGCGCCGTCGACCAGGGCCAGCACCACCTCCCGGCCGCCGGCCGACTTCAGGTCCACCCCGATCGAGCGGCGGCCCCGGTTGAGCAGGTCCGGATGCGGGGTGCCGAAGGCCGAGGCGTCCACGTCGGTGGCCCGGTCCACCCGGATCACGTCCGCACCGAGGTCGGCCAGCATCATCGCGGCGAACGGAGCCGGCCCGATCCCGGCCAGCTCGATCACGCGTACGCCGGCCAGCGGGCCGGCCGGCAGGTCTGCGGTCACCCAGATGACGATAGGCGCTCGCGTCGGCGTCGGTAAGAGAGTGTCTGTGATGTGCCCCGCCTGGCGGGCCGAATCCGGCTGGCCTAACCTTGTCAGCACGAGGGGAGTACTTCCCACGAACCATACCGGTCAGTACGGCGCGCCCGGAGTGCGCCTCGGGTGGTTGCCCACGAAACGTGGGTGAAGGAGACCTCGAACATGACACGGTGTTCGAGGAGGACTTCATGTCCGATTTGTCAGTTGCGGCCGGTGTGCAGTCGGTGGGTACGCCAACGCTCTGGGCGGTCACCCTCGCCGGGGTGCTCACCCTGCTGGTCCTCGACTTCCTGGTCACCCGACGCCCGCACGAGGTGTCGCTGCGGGAGGCGTTGGGCTGGTCGGCCTTCTACATAGCCCTGCCGCTGCTCTTCGGCGCCTGGATCTGGTTCGAGTTCGGATCGGGCCGGGGCCTGGACTTCCTCGCCGGTTACCTGGTCGAGAAGTCCCTGTCGGTCGACAACCTCTTCGTCTTCATGCTGCTGCTGGCCGCCTTCGCGGTGCCGAGCGTGCTGGCCCAGCGGGTGCTGCTGTTCGGCATCACCGGCGCGCTGGTGTTGCGTGGCGTCTTCATCGCGCTGGGCCACGCGGCGTTGCAGACCCTCGACTTCGCTTTCCTGATCTTCGCGCTGATCCTCCTCTTCACCGCGGCCAAGCTGCTGCGGGACGCCATCACCGGGCACGAGCAGACGGTGGACATCAGCACCATGCGCTCGGTGCGCCTGCTGCGTCGCGTCATGCCGGTGGTCAACGAGTACCACGGCACGAAGATGACCGTCCGGGTCGCCGGCCGGCGGGCGCTCACCCCGCTCGCCCTGGTGGTGGTGGCGGTGCTCGCCACCGACGTGGTCTTCGCCATCGACTCGGTACCGGCCGTCTTCGGCATCACCGAGGATCCGTACCTCGTCTTCGCCACCAACGCCTTCGCCCTGCTGGGCCTGCGGGCGCTCTACTTCGTGCTGCACGCGGCGCTGAGCCGGTTGGTCCACCTCAGCTACGGCCTGGCCGTCATCCTGGCCTTCATCGGGGTCAAGCTCGGCCTGCACTGGGCGCACGGCATCTGGGCCGGCGTGCCGGAGATCCCCACCGTGGCCTCCCTCCTGGTCATCGTCGGCGTGCTGACTGTCGTCACCATCACCAGTCTGCGCGCCACCCGCAACATGGTGCCCGGCGCGAAAGAGGTCGTCACCGAACGACAGTGAGGGCAGCGCCCGCCCACCCGCTCGGACCAGCCATCGAATGGCCCCGGCGGGGTCGCCGGAGGTGGTACGACTTAGCGGTGGGCATCGTCACGCCGGGTTTCCAGGGCCGGCCCCGTTCCGGGGCGCCGGACCTACCTCCCGGGCAGTACCTGACACCGGACTTCCCCGTGCTCTCCGCCGGCCCCACGCCGAAGGTGCCGCGCGAGACGTGGGAGTTCGTCATCTCCACCGAGACCGGCATGGAGTACCGGTGGAGCTGGGACGAGATGATGGCGCTGCCGCAGGAGGCCCCGACCGTCGACATCCACTGCGTCACCCGCTGGTCGAAGCTCGGCACCAGCTGGCAGGGCGTCTCCCTGGACACGCTGCTCGACGGCATCGACACCGCGGCCGACTACGCCCTGGCCCACTCCTACGGCGACTACAGCACCAACCTGCCGCTGGACGACCTGCGGGACGGACGGGCCTGGCTGGTGCACACCTACGACGGCGACGAACTGCCCGCCGAACACGGCGGGCCGGCCCGCCTCCTGGTGCCCCACCTCTACTTCTGGAAGTCCGCCAAGTGGCTGCGCGGCATCCGGCTGATGGTCGAGGACAACCCCGGTTTCTGGGAGACCGCCGGCTACCACGACTACGGTGACCCGTGGCGTGAGCAGCGGTACCAGGGCGATTGAGCGGGCCGATGCGGTGGCAGCCGGCCCGGCTGGTGGAGCGTCGGGTCGAGACGCCGACCGCGCAGACCCTGGTGCTGGAGGCGCCGGACTGGCCGGCCCACCTGCCCGGCCAGCACGTCGACGTCCGGCTCACCGCGCCCGACGGCTACCAGGCGGCCCGGTCGTACTCGCTGGCCGCGCCGGCCGACGGCGACCGGATCGAGCTGACCGTGCAGCGGGTGCCCGACGGTGAGGTGTCGCCCTTCCTGATCGAGACCTACCGGGAGGGTGATCCGGTCGAGGTGCGCGGCCCGGTCGGTGGCTGGTTCGTCTGGCGGCCGAAGCAGAACGACCCGGTGCTGCTGGTCGCCGGTGGCTCGGGAGTGGTGCCGCTGATGGCCATGATCCGGGCTCGCCGGGCGGCCGGCAGCCGGGCCCCGTTCCGGCTGATCTACTCCGTACGCGCTCCGGCCGACGTGTTCTACGCCGACGAGCTGCGCCGGCGGGTCCGCGACGACGCCGGTCTCGACGTGGCGTTGGTCTACACCCGCGAGGCGCCCGACGGGTGGCGGGGCGAGCCGCACCGGCTCGGCCTCGCCGACGTCAACACCCACGGCTGGCCGCCGGAGTTCGCGCCCCTGGTCTACGTCTGCGGTCCCACCGGCTTCGTGGAGACCGTCTCCGATCTGCTCGTCGGGCTGGGCCACCCGGCGCGGCGGGTACGCACCGAACGGTTCGGCCCGACCGGCTGAGAGGAGACCGCGGATGACCACGCTGCCGTACGTGGACGGCAACATGCTCGACGGCCCGCTGGGGGAGGTGTTCGCGGTCGACGTGAGCACCGCCACCGGCCGGTGCGCCCACTGCGGCACCACCAGTCCGGTGGCGGGGCTACGGGTCTACTCGCACGCGCCGGGCCTGGTGGCCCGGTGCCCGACCTGCGCCGGGGTGATACTCCGGCTGGTCCGCGCCCCCGACCGGCTGTGGCTGGACCTGCGCGGGGCCACCTTCCTACAGGTCCCCATGCCGCCCCAGTCCTGACGTTTGTCCTGCCCCGGGGCGGGAACCGGGCCGGAATGACGAAACCTCGTGTGGTGATCGTGGGAGCCGGATTCGCCGGTTACCACGCGGCGAAGACGCTCAGCCGGCTGGCCCGCGACCGGGCCGAGATCGTCCTGCTCAACTCGACCGACTACTTCCTCTACCTGCCGCTGCTGCCCGAGGTGGCCGCCGGAGTGGTGGAGCCCGGCCGGATCGCGGTGCCGTTGAACGGCACGCTGGACGGCGTACGGGTGGTCATCGGCGAGGCCGATCACGTCGACCTACAGAACCGGTGGGTCGGCTTCAGCCAGCCGGAGGGCGACCGTAACCGGCTGGCGTACGACCGGTTGGTCCTCGCCGTCGGCAGCGTCAACAAGCTGCTGCCCATCCCCGGGGTGACCGAGTACGCGCACGGCTTCCGCGGCCTGCCCGAGGCGCTCTACCTGCACGACCACGTGATCCGCCAGATCGAACTGGCGGAGCAGGCCGAGGACCCGGCCGAGCAGCAGGCGCGGGCCACCTTCGTGGTGGTGGGCGCCGGCTACACGGGTACCGAGGTGGCCGCCCACGGGCAGCTCTTCACCGACGAGTTGGTCGCCCAGCGCCCGCGGCTGAAGATCCGCCCGAAGTGGATGCTGCTGGACGTCGCCCCCCGGGTGCTTCCCGAGTTGGATCGCCGGATGTCGGTCACCGCCGACCGGGTGCTGCGCCGGCGCGGGGTGGACGTCCGGATGGGCACCTCGGTGGCGGTCGCCACCGCCGAGGGGGTCAAGCTCACCGACGGCGAGTACGTGCCGACCTGCTCGCTGATCTGGTGCGTCGGGGTACGTCCCGACCCGTTCGTGGCGGAGCTGGGCCTGCGGACGGAGAAGGGGCGGTTGGTCGTCGACGAGTACCTCAACGTTCCGGGTTTCCCCGAGGTGTACGCCTGTGGCGACGCCGCCGCGGTGCCCGACCTGACGCGGCCCGGGGAGATATGCACGATGACCGCGCAGCACGCCCAGCGACAGGGCAAACTCGCCGCGCACAACATCGCCGCGTCGTACGGGCAGGGACGCCGCCGGCCGTACAAGCACCACGACCTCGGTTGGGTGGTCGACCTGGGCGGCAAGCAGGCGGCGGCGAACCCGCTCCGGGTGCCGCTGTCCGGGTTGCCGGCCAAGACGGTCACCCGGGGCTACCACCTGCTGGCGCTGCCCGGCAACCGGGCCCGGGTGGGCGCCGACTGGCTCATCGACGCGACACAACCCCGCTCGGCCGCCCAGCTCGGACTGGTTCCCGCAAACGCCGTGCCGCTGGAGAGCGCCTCGCCCGAGATGCCGACCCGCGTACGCTGACCCCGTCCCGGCCCCCGCGCAGCGCGGCCGCTGCGGGCCGGCGGGGCGTGCCCACCGGCCCGCGTCCGGTCAGCCGGCCATTCCGGCGCCCGCCTCGTCGATCGCGTCGTCGACGGTGTGCGCGAGGTCGATGTCCAGCGCGGTCACCCCACGGGCGTTACGGCTGGCGACGGTCAGCACGGCGGTCGTCGGGTCCGCCCGGCCGATCCGTGGACCGCGTCCGGTCTGGCCACGGATCTGGTCGAGCCGGTCCAGCACCCGGTCGAGGTTGCCCGGCGGCAGCTCGACGGTCCGGGACAGCGACGCGCGGTCACCGGACCAGTACGGCAGCTCGCCCAGGGCGGCCCGCAGATCCGCGTCCGACAACGGGGGCGTGGCGCTGCTCGCGCCGACCACGCCACCGCCGGCGGCCGGCGGGTTCAGCAGCTCCCGCAGCTCGTCCGGCACGTGCAGCGACTCGACCAGGTCACGGTCGTGCTCGGCGAGCGCCGCGAGGGTGGCCTCGGCCTGGTAGCGGGCCTGCTCGGGGCTGCGACCGCTGATCCGGCCCACCTCGGACAGGAATCCGGGCAGGTCCTGACGCCGCTCGATGCCGTCGACCGGCACCACGTCGTGCAACGAGGTGGGCACCGCCGCCAGCAGCCGCCCGCGTTCGGCCGCCTCCAGGGCCCAGGCCAGGACCAGCACGGTGGACTCGACCCCCACCTTGGCGGTGCGGAAGTCGAGGCCGGCGCGTCGGCCGACGTCGTCGACCAGATCCTGGTAACCCATCGGGCTGACCCCCGGCGCGTCGACGCCGGGCTGTGGCCGGGGTCGGGCGGCCTCCGGGACGCCGGCCGGCGGCGGTGCGGGTCCGCCGCGCGTGCTGTTTGGTTTGTGCCGGTTTCCGGCCGGCGCGGGGCCGGCCCGCTTGCCCCGGTCGAGATGGGCGAGCTGCTTGGACGCGCTCAGGCTGGCGTCGATGTCGCCGGCCTGCCTGCCGCGTTCCCGAGCCTGCCGGGCCAACGCTCGACGGCGCTGGTTGTCGCCCTCCATCTGCTTGCGCATGGTGACACCTCGCTTCCGCTGGCTTGGTTGCCGCTCCCTCACTTCCTCGGTGGCCTTCCCGTCGCCGCCGAGCGCGAAACGACCGGGCGACGGCGTGCTCGACGCGGTCGACGCGGCTTCATCCGGCCGGGGTGAGGGCTGCTCACCCGGGCGTGGCCGACGATCGGAGCGGACCGGAGATCTTCCGAGGCAGATGCGGAAGGGCAGGTCGTGATGAAGCGGATTGTCGAGATCGTCCCCGCCCGACCCGGCTGGTACGCCCGCTGGCGTCTGGCCGACGCCGAAACCCCCACCGGGGGCGCGGCGGCGGGAAGCACCCGCTGCTACCCGGTGAGCCTGTGGGCGCTGCTGGAGGAGGCCGACGGCACCGGCCGTGAGGTGATCGGTGTCGACTGCGCCGGGCAGTGGCCGGGCGCGGACGACGGGACGGGCGCGGAGTTCGTCCGCTATCTGTTCAGAACCCCTGATTCCGGGCCACCCGAGGACGCGGAGCCCCCCGCGCCCCGTCACGCGCGATTCGCGGTACCGGCGTCCTGAGCCACAGTGAACCGCCGGGTTCGGTGCCGTGCTAGCCGGCTGCCTGCGCGTCGTCCTTCAGGGCCGGCGGCAGTTCGAGCAGCTCGGCCAGGCCGGTGCGGTCCAGCAACTGGCGCAGCATGCGGTTGACGCCGGTCAACCGGATCGGGCCGGCGCCGCCGGGCGCGCCAGCACGAACGCGCTCAGCCCGGAGGAGTCACACAGACCCACGCCGGCCAGGTCGATGACCAGCTGTTGGTAGCCGTCGCGGCGCAGCTCGGCCACGGCGGCGACGAGGTCGGGGGCGCTGTCGAAGTCCAGGTCGCCGGTCAGCCGCAGCTCGGCACGCCCGGCGTCGAACCGGCTGACCTCGATGGCCAACAGCTGGGCGGACATGACCCCATGCTCCCAGCCCGGCGCTCTACGTCGACGACAGTTCGCTGTTCACCGAGTTCGTCGCCGGGCTGGTGACCATTCTGGACAGTCGAGGCGTGCCGGCCGCCGCGGTGGGGGCCACGCTGCGTCACTACGCCCGGGCGTTGCACGTCTATCCGCGCGCGGCGGGCTACCTCCGGGACGGCTGCGGAGTGTTGCCGTCGGCGGGGCCGTGTGGTTCGCCACGGGAGGCGTAAACTCCGCCCGGCTGTGCGGCGCTCTATACTTGCCCCACTGCAAGCATCCGGCCATGGGTGGCGGGAGGGGGGATCCGGTGACCTTCACCGTCACGTACGTCGAGCGCGACGGCGGGCCGACCCGCCTGTGCCTCGTCGGTGAGCTTGACGTCAGCAGCGCACCCCAGCTCAACGCCGTCATCGACCGGCTGGCCGCCGCCGGAGAGCGCCGGCTCCTGGTCGATTTGACCGATCTCACGTTCTGCGACTCGACCGGCATCGCCGTCTTCGTGCGGGGCGACAACCGGGCCGCGGCCGAGGGGGGATGGCTGCGGGTCACCGGCGCGAGCGGACGGGTGGAGCGGGTGCTCAAGGTGACCGGTCTGGCCGATGTCCTGGGGTACGCCGCCGACGACCCGCCGGTTACCGATCGTCCCGGGATCGGCTAGATTTCCCGCCAGCGCGGGACCGGCAGGTCCCGTCCTCGCCGACCTGAGGCAGGTAACGATGGGCGCACGCACGCTTGACCCGGTTCGCATCCTGGTGGTCGACGACGACCCGGGCGATGTGCTCATGATCGAGGAAGCCCTGGCGACCTCGGCCGTCGAGAAGGTCATCGACGTGGTCGGTGACGGCCAGGAGGCGATGGAGTTCCTCCGCCGGGAGGGCCGGCACACCGACGCCCACCGCCCGGACGTGATCCTGCTCGACCTGAACATGCCCCGGATGGACGGGCGTCAGGTGCTCGGCGAGGTCAAGGGCGACGACGACCTGCGGACCATCCCGATCGTCGTGCTGACCACCTCGAACGCGGACACCGACATCATCAGCAGCTACACGTTGCAGGCCAACGCTTACGTCACCAAGCCGATCGACCTGGACGACTTCAACGACGTGGTGCACCGGATCGACGAGTTCTTCGGCCGGGTGGTCGTGCTGCCCAAGCGGTCCTGACCCGGCGACCGCCCGCCCCGGCGGCCCGGAGCGCTCCGGGCGTCGCCGAGTGCCGAACCGCCGAGAGGCGGGCCGCCGAGGATCAGGTCAGCGCGGCCACGACGGTGGTGGCGGCCTCCTCGTGCTGGGCGTACGCGTAGGGGTAGGCGGAGATCTGCACGGCCTGGGCGGCCATGGTCAGGCTCATCTCCTGCCAGCCGGGCACCTCGAGCAGCGCCTCGTAGAACGCCTGGGACGCGTATGCCGGCCGCATCAGGTCACGCACCGTGCCCCAGCCGCTGCTGGGCCGCTGCTGGAACAGCCCGACCGAGTCGTGGTCCCAGCCGATGGCCTGGTGCGGGTATTCCTGCGACTCGGGCAGCACGCCGCTGGCGTAGTTGAGCAGGGTGCTCTCCTGCATCGCCGTGGCGACGGCGATGACCAGGCCCTGGCGCGGCAGCTTGAGCCTGACGCCGACGTCCACGATCACCTTGGCGTTGTCCATCTGCGCCTGGGTGAGCCCGGCGACCGGCTTGGGCCGGCTCGGCTTGGCGGGCGTCTTCTTCGGCGTGGGGCTGGCCGACGGCTTGGCGGTCGGGGAGGCGGTCGGGGAGGCGGTCGGGCTGGGGCTGGCGCTGCGCGCCAGGGAGCGGGAGGCGACCTCGTCCGCCAGCACGCGGTCGGCCACCGCCTCGGCCACCTGCGCCGTGGGCGCCTCGTCGGTGTCGCCGGCTGCGGCGACCGCCGCCGCGCCGAGGCAGCAGGTCACGCCGGTGGCCAGGGCCACCCGCAGGGGGGTGGAGCCCAGCAGGCCACGGACTCCGCGGCGTGGGGGTACGGCGGCGCGATGCCGCCCTACCCTCCGTTCGGGTGATGCTCCATCGGCCGTACGGCTCGCCGGTTGCTGGGGGGTCAGCTTCTGGTCGATCTGGTCGTCGGGATGCACCCGCCGAGGCTAGAAAGACCTCGGCCCGCTGCCACCGGGTCGGTTGGTGGCATGCGTCACAATTTGCCACTATCCACTGGGTGATACTCCACGCGTGGGTGAATAGCGGATGAGCTACGATTATCCGTCGTTACGGTTATGTCTGAAATGACGCTCTAGAACGGGATCAAATGGTAATCTTGCCGGCGTCGATGCAGGCTCCGCCGGACCTCCACCGAACGGACGATGGTCGGTCCATCAGAAGGTGACCGCTGTTCGGGCGGTCGGGCCACCGGCGGTCAGTGCCGGCCATTCTCCGCCGGAGTGACGGTGAGCCGGTGCCGGCTGTCGTCCCCGCTGGAGAACGGCCACAGCCGGTCGGCGTGCTCGACCAGCTCGGCGAGCTGCTGCCGGGTCAGGCCGACCGACGCGATCGAGGCACGCACGTCGGCCCGGTACCGGCCGTCGTCGTCGCGTCCCAGCTTCGCCTCCGCGCGTACCTGCACGGTGTGCGACTCGTCGGTGATCC
Source organism: Micromonospora sp. CA-263727 (assembly GCF_050942455.1). Taxonomy (NCBI): domain Bacteria; kingdom Bacillati; phylum Actinomycetota; class Actinomycetes; order Micromonosporales; family Micromonosporaceae; genus Micromonospora; species Micromonospora sp. CA-263727. The sequence continues at coordinate 4,693,468 of NZ_CP192031.1, read as the reverse complement.
CGCCGGCCGCCTCCACCGCCGCGTGGTGCAGGCAGGAGGCGAAGGCGGCGGCGAGCAACTGCGACGGGGTCAGCCCGGTGCAGTGTGGCGCCAGCGGCGAGGCGAGGGCGGTGGAGAGCCCCTCGTCGTCGGTGTGGATGTGGCCGCCCTCGGCGGTCGCGGTGGCAACCTCGTTCAGCCAGGAACTCGGCATCACGTTCCTCCCGTCACTCCCCGCCCGGCTACCCGAGCCCGATCGGGTGAAACTCCGGCCATCCGCGGCCGGCGGCCGATCGGGGCAAACCGGCCTCGCGCCGGGGCTGGTGGGGTTAGCGTGCGAGCCGGGACGCCGAGGTGCCGGGCAGTCGGGAGGCGGAGCGGTGATGAGTGAGGTGACCGTACGTTTTGTCGGTGGGCCGGCCAACGACCTGGTCCGGGCGCTGCCCGCCGGTCCGGACGGCGCCCCGCCGCGGCTCTGGGTGCTGCGCCGGCCGGAGGAGGCTCCCACCCCGGCCGCCGACCATCTCTACGCCCGGCACCGGCGCGACGGCGTCGGCGACTGGACCATGCGTTTCGTCCGCACCGACCCGGTCGGCGTGACCGAGTGACCCGCCGGCCAACCGGTCGGGCAGCCGCACAGCTGGCGCACAGGATCCGCACAAGCGGGGCCCAGCGCGGCGGCCCATCATGGGGGCCATGATGACCGAGGGGGAGGTCGGGCCGGGCCGCGTCGAGCTGCGCCGGCCCGACGGCGAGCCGGTCCGGGTGCTGGTCGTCGACGACGAGCCGACGCTGACCGACCTGTTGTCGATGGCGCTGCGGTACGAGGGCTGGCAGGTGCGCACGGCCGGCGACGGGATGGCCGCGGTACGCGTCGCCCGGCAGTTCCAGCCCGACGCGGTGGTGCTCGACGTGATGCTGCCCGACCTGGACGGCTTCCAGGTGTTGCGCCGGCTGCGGGAGGACAACGCGACGGTGCCGGTGCTCTTCCTGACCGCCCGGGACGCGGTGGAGGAGCGGATCGCCGGGCTGACCGTGGGCGGCGACGACTACGTGACCAAACCGTTCAGCCTGGAAGAGGTGATCGCCCGGCTGCGGGCCCTGCTGCGCCGCTCCGGCTTCGCCGTCGCCACCCGGCAGGAGGCGGTGCTGACCGTCGGCGGTCTCACCCTGGACGAGGACAGCCACGAGGTACGCCGGGACGGGCAGCTGGTCACCCTCACCGCCACCGAGTTCGAGCTGTTGCGGTACCTGATGCGCAACCCCCGGCGGGTGCTGAGCAAGGCACAGATCCTCGACCGGGTGTGGAACTACGACTTCGGCGGCCAGGCCAACGTGGTCGAGCTGTACATCTCGTACCTGCGCAAGAAGATCGACGCCGGTCGCCAGCCGATGATCCACACCCTGCGCGGGGCCGGGTACCTGCTCAAGCCGGCGGAGTGAGCACCGTGCGCCGGTGGCTGGCCGGCTGGTCGCTGCGGACCCGCCTGGTGGTCGCCCTGGTCGCCCTGCTCGCCGTGGTCAGCCTGGCCATCGGCGGCCTCACCACGGTGGCGCTCCGACAGTTTCTGATCTCCCGGGTGGACGAGCAGCTCGCCCCGATACCCGGGGCGCGAGGTGGTGCGCCATGGGAGCCGGGCCCGGGGCCGGGCAACGGGCCCTGGCCCGACGTACGCGTCCCGCGCGGCCTGCCGTCCGGCGCGATCAGCGCGCAGGTCGTCGACGGGCAGGTCACCGAGGCGTGGACGCTGGTCGGCCGGGAGGAGCAGGCGGTGCCGGTCGACCAGGTGGCCGCGCTGGCCCAGCTGCCCGCCGACGGTCAACCGCACAGCCTCGACCTGGGCGACCGGGGCAGCTACCGGCTGGTGGCCCGGCCGTCCACCGCCGGGACGGTGCGGGTGCTGGGCATCCCGCTGGCCGGGGTGCAGGAGACCGTCTGGTGGATGGTGGCCGCCCAGGCCGGCGTCACCGCCGCCGGGCTGCTCGTCGCCGGCAGCGCCGGAGCACTGATCGTCCGGGCCACGCTGCGCCCGCTGCGCCGGGTCGCCGCCACCGCCGGCCGGGTCAGCGAACTGCGGCTGGACCGGGGCGAGGTGGCGCTCTCCGAACGGGTGCCGGCCGCGGACACCGACCCGCGTACCGAGGTCGGTCAGGTCGGCTCCGCGCTGAACCGGATGCTCGGGCACGTCGCCGCCGCGCTCGCCGCCCGGCAGGCCAGCGAGACCCGGGTACGCCAGTTCGTCGCCGACGCCAGCCACGAGCTGCGGACCCCGCTGGCCGCGATCCGGGGCTACGCCGAGGTGGCGCGCCGGGGTCGCGACCGCGTCCCGCCCGACGTGGCGCACGCCCTGCGCCGGGTCGAGTCGGAGAGCACCCGGATGACCAGCCTCGTCGACGACCTGCTGCTGCTGGCCCGGCTGGACTCCGGCCGGCCCCTCGCGGTCGAGCCGGTCGACCTCACCGCGCTGGTGGTGGACGCGGTCAGCGACGCGCACGTCGCCGGCCCGGAGCACCGCTGGCAGCTCGACCTGCCGGAGGAGGTCATCCGGGTCTCCGGCGACCCCGCCCGACTGCACCAGGTGCTGGCGAACCTGCTGGCCAACGCCCGGGTACACACCCCGCCGGGGAGCACCGTCACCACCAGCCTGCGGCTGGCCGGCGGCGCCGCCGAACTCAGCGTCGCCGACGACGGTCCCGGCGTGCCGCCCGAGCTCCAGCCCGAGGTGTTCGAGCGGTTCGCCCGCGGCGACAGCTCCCGGTCCCGCGCCCACGGCAGCACCGGCCTCGGCCTCTCCATCGTCGCCGCCGTGGTGGAGGCCCACCACGGCACCGTCTCGCTGGACACCGCCCCCGGGCGCACCGTGTTCACGGTCCGGCTGCCGAATCCCACAGCGGACGCATAGGCGACCCACCGAGCCGGAACAGCTTGCCGACCCAGGCTGGACGGCATGGACAGAACAGACATCCGATCGCCCGCGCCCGACGCGCTCCCCGCCGGCACTGCGCTCACCGCCGGCGCCGCGCCGGAGGCGTCCACCGCTCGGCTCGACCTGCCGGAAGAGTTCACCGCCCGCCCCGCGCCCGACGCGCCCGGCGACCCGCCCACGGCAGCCGCCCGGGTCGGTCCGCCCGCGCCCGACCGGCCGGTGGCCGCGCCGCCGCCGGCCGACGCCCCGGTACGACGCCCGGCCTGGGCCCGCCCGGCCCTGGTCGCCCTGCTGCTCGCCACCGGGCTGCTCTACCTGTGGGGGCTGAGCGCCTCGGGCTGGGCCAACTCCTACTACGCCGCCGCCGCGCAGGCCGGCTCGCAGAGCTGGACGGCCTTCTTCTTCGGCTCCTCGGACGCGGCCAACTCGATCACCGTGGACAAGACACCCGCCTCGCTGTGGCTGATGGCGCTCTCCATCCGGCTGTTCGGGCTGAACAGCTGGGCGCTGCTGGTGCCGCAGGCGCTGTGCGGGGTGGCCACCGTCGGCCTGCTGTACGCCACGGTCCGCCGCTGGTACGGCCCGGCCGCCGGCCTGCTCGCCGGGGCGGTGCTCGCCGTGACCCCGGTCGCCACGCTGATGTTCCGGTTCAACAATCCGGACGCCCTGCTGGTGCTGCTCCTGGTCGCCGCCGCGTACGCCACCGTCCGGGCGCTGGAGACGGCGAGCACCCGGTGGCTGATGCTGGCCGGCGCCCTGGTCGGTTTCGGCTTCCTGACCAAGATGCTCCAGGCGTTCCTGGTGCTGCCGGTCTTCGCCGCGGTCTACCTGGTCGCCGCGCCGACCACGCTGGGCCGCCGGATCCGGCAGGTCCTGCTGGCCGGGCTCGCCGTCGTGGTGGCCGCCGGCTGGTGGGTGGCCGCCGTGGAGCTGGTGCCCGCCAGCGCCCGCCCCTACATCGGCGGGTCGCAGTCCAACAGCGTGCTGGAGCTGACCCTCGGCTACAACGGCCTGGGTCGGATCACCGGCAACGAGGTCGGCAGCGTCGGCGGTGGCGGCGGTCCGGGCGGAGGCGGCCCGTTCTCCGGGCAGGCCGGCCTGCTGCGGATGTTCACCGACCGGGTCGGCGGGCAGATCTCCTGGCTGCTGCCGGCCGCGTTGATCCTGCTGGTCGTCGGCCTGGTGCTGGCCGGCCGCGCGGCGCGTACCGACCGGGCCCGGGCCGGGCTGCTGCTCTGGGGCGGCTGGCTGCTGGTCACCGGCGGGATCTTCAGCTACATGTCCGGGATCTTCCACGAGTACTACACGGTGGCCCTGGCGCCGGCGGTCGCCGCGCTGGTCGGCATCGGCGTCACCCTGCTCTGGCGGGCCCGCGGCGCCGCGTCGGGTTGGCGCCGGCTCGCGGCCACGCTGACCCTGGCCGGCGGCGTCGCGGTCACCGCCTGGTGGTCGGCCACGCTGCTCGGGCGTACCCCGGACTGGCAGCCGTGGCTGCGTGCCGCCGTGCTGGTCGGCGGGCTCGTCGCCGCGGTCGCCCTGGTGCTGGCCCACTGGCTGACCCACCGGCTGTCCCGCCTCGCGGTCCTGCCGGTGCTGGTGCTGGCCGGCGCGGCGGTGCTGGCCGGGCCGGCGGCGTACTCCGTGCAGACCGCCGCGACCGCGCAGACCGGCGCCATCCCCACGGCCGGCCCCGAGGTGCGGGGCGGATTCGGCGGCGGTGGCCGGATGGCCGGTGGGCCGGGTGACGGTGGCCGGATGGGCGGTCGGCCGGGCACCGGCGCCGACGGCGGGACCGGCCAGTCCGGCGCCCCGCCCAACTTCCCCGGGTTCCCGGGCGGCAGCGGCCAGCCCGGTGGCACGGACGGCAGCGGCCAGGCGTCGGGACAGACCGGCGCCGGCCAGGGATCGGGCCGGACCGGCAGCGGTCAGGCGTCGGGCCAGCAGGACGACGGCCAGGCTTCCGGGCTCCCCGGCGGCCAGTCGACCGGCGGGAACCGGGGCGGCGGCATGGGCGGGCTGCTCGACGCCCGCGAGCCCGGTGCCGAGCTGCGCGAGCTGCTGACCCGCGACAGCGCGGACTACACCTGGATCGCCGCCACGGTGGGCTCCAACAACGCCGCCGGCTATCAGCTGGCCACCGGCGAGCCGGTGATGGCGGTGGGCGGCTTCAACGGCAGCGACCCGTCGCCCACCCTCGCCCAGTTCCAGCAGCACGTGGCCGAGGGCAAGATCCACTGGTTCGTCGGCGGCGGTGGCTTCCGCGGCACCAACGGCGGCAGCTCCGCCTCGTCGGAGATCGCCGCCTGGGTGGCGGAGAACTTCACGGCGCAGACCGTCGACGGGACCACCGTCTACGACCTGAGCACCGGACAGGAGGGATGACGATGATCGAGTCGAACGAGTCCCGGGTCGCCGTACGGGCCCGTCCCGCCGCGCCGGGCCCGGTGCTGGACATCGTGGTGCCGGTGTACAACGAGGAGGTCGACCTCGGCCCCTGCGTCCGGCGGCTGCACGCCCACCTCGGCGAGCACTTCCCGTACCCGTTCCGGATCACCATCGCCGACAACGCCAGCGTCGACGGCACCCTGGCCGTCGCCGAGGCGCTCGCCGCCGAGCTGCCCGGGGTGGTGGTGCGGCACCTGGACGCCAAGGGCCGTGGCCGGGCGCTGCGGGCCGCCTGGTCGGCCTCGGACGCGCCGGTGCTGGCTTACCTGGACGTGGACCTGTCCACCGACCTCGCCGCGTTGCTGCCGCTGGTCGCGCCGCTCATCTCCGGCCACTCCGACCTGGCCATCGGCACCCGGCTGGCGCGGACCTCCCGGGTGGTGCGCGGGGCCAAACGGGAGGTCATCTCCCGGGCGTACAACCTGTTGCTGCGGGGCGCCCTGGCGGCCCGGTTCTCCGACGCCCAGTGCGGGTTCAAGGCCATCCGCGGCGACGTGGCCCGTGAGCTGCTGCCACTGGTGCAGGACACCGGCTGGTTCTTCGACACCGAGCTGCTGGTGCTCGCACAGCGGGCCGGGCTGCGTATCCACGAGGTGCCGGTCGACTGGATCGACGATCCGGACAGCCGGGTGGACGTGGTGGCCACCGCCCTGGCCGACCTGCGCGGCATCGGCCGCGTCGGCCGGGCGCTGCTCACCGGCGCGCTGCCCCTGGCCGACCTGCGGGCGCAGCTCGGCCGGCCCCCGCTGGCCGCCCCGCCGAATCGGGTGCCCGCCGGGCTGCCCCGGCAACTGGTCCGGTTCGCCGCCGTCGGGGCGGCCAGCACGCTCGCGTACCTGCTGCTCTTCACCGCCACCCGGGGGGCGCTCGGCGCCCAGCCGGCGAACCTGTTGGCGCTGCTGCTCACCGCGATCGGCAACACGGCGGCCAACCGGCGGTTGACCTTCGGCATCACCGGCCGCCGGCACGTCGGCCGGCACCACGTCCAGGGGCTGCTGGCGTTCGGTCTCGGCCTGGCGCTGACCAGCGGTTCGCTGGCCGTGCTGCACGCCGTGACCACCCCGGGCCGGGCGATGGAACTGGTGGTGCTGGTGGCGGCCAACCTCGCCGCCACCGTGCTCCGCTTCGTCCTGCTCCGCCTCGGCATGCACCATCGCCGTTAAGGAAGGGCCCCCTGTTAACGCCTCGTGCATAGCAGGGGGCCCCTATTAACAAAGCTACGTCCGGCCGGTGGCGACCCTCTCGACCGAAACGGACGCCGGCAACTGGGCGTTGTGCCCGACATGACGACGGCGAGCGGCGTACGGTGGCATAAGTCCGGCTACACCGCCTAAATCCGAAATGTGGGTCATTGCGGTGCGTGCCGGTGTCGAGACGGCGAGGGAAGGAGCGGTCGGTGAACCACCTGGCCTACCTGGACGCGGGATCCGGCAGCCTGATCGTGCAGGCGGTGGTCGGCGGGATCGCCGGCGTCGCCGTGGCGGCCAAGCTCTACTGGCGCCGGCTCGTCGACCGGTTCCGCCGCCAGCCCACCGACCAGAGCTGACCCGCCGCGATGGCGATCCCGCACCTCGGCCGGTCGCCACGACCGGCCCCGATCGATGCCGACCTGCGGGCCGAGCCCGGCTCGTTCCGTGACCCGGCCAACCGGGTCTTCCACGCCGGTGACGACGTGCTGCGCGCGCTCGACGAGACGGCCGCCGCGCACTGGCGGGCCCTGGCCGGCAGCGCCTTCTTCCCGCCGCTGCTCGCCGCCGGCAAGGTCTGCGGCACGGAGGAACTGCCGACGGGATCGGCGCCCGCGGCCTGGGCGGCAATGTTGCGGCACGAGCGCATCCCGTTCGTCTCCCACCCGTACGAGTGGTCCTTCGCGATGCTGCGCGACGCCGCGCTGCTGCACCTGGAGATCCTGCGGGCGGCCCTGCCGGCCGGTTTCACCACGAAGGACGGGTCGGCGTACAACCTCCAGTGGCGCGGCGCCGAGCCGGTCTTCATCGACGTGGGCTCCTTCGCCCCGCTACGCGAGGGCGAGCCGTGGGCCGGCTACCGGCAGTTCTGTCAGACCCTGCTCTACCCGCTGCTGCTCGGGGCCCACCTGGGGCTGGACTTCCAGCCCTGGCTGCGGGCCCGGGTCGACGGCATCGAGCCGGATCAGATGGGCCGGCTCTTCCGTGGCGCACGCCGGTTGCTGCCCGGCGTGCTGACCCACGTCCACCTGCACGGCAGCGTGCAACGGCGCAACGCCGGCACCAGCACCGCCGACGTGCGGGCCCAGCTGCGCGCCGCCGGCTACACCCGCGAGCTGGCGCTGGCCACCGTACGCGGGATGGAGAAGCTGGTCCGGCGCCTGGACCACCAACCGCCCGCCAGCCACTGGGTGGACTACCAGCGCACCTGCGGCTACTCCGGCGACGACCGGGCGGGCAAGGAGCGGTTCGTCACCGACGCGCTGACCGGCGTCGGCCGGCGGCGGCTCGTGCTCGACCTGGGTGCCAACGACGGCCGCTACTCCCGGCTCGCCGCCCGGCACGCCGACTACGTCGTCGCGGTGGAGCAGGACCCGGCGGTGGTCGACCGGCTCTACCGTGCGCTGCGCGGCGAGGGCGAGCGGCGGGTGCTGCCGCTGGTGATGGACCTGGCCGACCCGTCGCCGGGGGGTGGTTGGCGCGGAGTCGAGCGGGCCTCGTTCGCTGGCCGGGCCGGCGCGGACGTCGTGCTCGCCCTGGCCCTGGTGCACCATCTGGCGATCGGGCGCAACGTGCCGCTGCCCGAGGTGGTGTCCTGCCTCGCCAGCCTGGCCGCGCCCGGCGGCCGGTTGGTGGTGGAGTTCGTCCACCCCGACGACCCGATGGCCGGCCGGCTGCTGGCCAACAAGCCCGACGGGATCTTCCCCGGCTACCGGCGGGACGCCTTCGAGGCGCTGCTCGCCGCGCGCGGCACGGTCGAGCAACGGCTGGAGCTGCCCTCCGGCACCCGCACTCTCTACCGGGTGGCGCTGGGTGACTGACCAACCCGCCGAGCCTGGATCGGGCGGCCCCGCGGCCGCCAAACCCCCGCCGTCCGCCCCGCCATCGCCGGCCGGCAGGCCACTGTCCGCGCCGCCGCCGTCCGGCCCGCCGTCGTCCGGGTCCGTGGCGTCCGGGTCGGCGGCACCCGGGGCGGCCGAGGGTCGCCCGGTTCGCCGCTGGTCGGTGGCCGTGGCGGCGGTGCGCGCCCGAACGTGGGGGTGGGGCGGCTGGCGGGCCGAGGCGGGGCGGCTGCTGGAGATCGCGGCGCTGGTCGGGCTGGTGATCACCCAGCCGCTGCTGGACGTCCTCGGTCGTAGCCCGGACTTCTTCCTCTTCCATCGGGCCGACCGGCGGGAGATCCTGCTGCTGGTGGCGCTGGTCGCGGTGGTGCCGACGGTGGCGCTCGGGCTGGTTGGCCTGGTCGCCGGGCTGGCCGGGCGGGCCGTCCGGGCGGGGACGCACACGCTGCTGGTGGGGCTGCTGGTGGCCGCGCTCGCGGTGCAGGTCGGTCGGCATGTCACGGCGCTGCGGGGCGTACCGCTGCTGGTGGCGGCGACGGCGGTCGGCGCCGCCGGGGTGTTCGTCCACCGGCGATGGCGGGTGCCCGGCCGGGTGCTGCGACTGGCCGGCGTCGGGCCGTTGGTCTTCGTCGGGCTGTTCCTCTTCGCCTCGCCGACCGGGCCGGTCGTGCTGCCGCGTGGCGAGGGCGGGGTGGCCGGCACGGCCACCGGCAACCTGCACCCGCCGGTGGTCATGCTGATCCTCGACGAACTGCCCCTGGTCTCCCTGCTCGGCCCGGACGGCGGCATCGACGCCGCCCGGTTCCCGCACTTCGCCGAGCTGGCCGCCGGCTCGACCTGGTACCGCAACGCCACCGGGGTGAGCGGCTGGACGCCGTACGCGCTGCCGGCGATGCTGACCGGCCGTTACCCGGCCGAGGGGGTCGCCCCGCACTACTCGCACTACCCGGACAACCTCTTCACCGCCTTCGGTGGCCTGTACGACATCCGCGCCGAGGAGAGCATCACCCGGCTCTGCCCGCCCAGCCGTTGCGAGCAGCCGGTCACCCCCGAACAGGGGCTCGGCGTGCTGCTCCGCGAGACGGGCAAGCTGGCACGTCAGGTGACCGCGCCGAACGACAGCCGGGTCGACCCGGAGGACTCCTACCGGGAACGCACCGCAGAGGAGGCGGGCATCGACGCCGCCGAGCCGGTGCCGGACGACCCGAAGTTCCGCTGGGACAGCCTCAACGTCAACCAGCCGGCCCGGTTCACCAGCTTCCTGCGTGGCCTGACGCCCTCGCCCCGGCCGACGCTGCACTTCCTGCACCTGCTGATGCCGCACTCGCCGTGGGCGTACCTGCCCTCGGGGGCGCGCTACGAGGCGCCCGAGGACTTTCCCAACGAGGGCGACGGGTGGGTGGAACTGGCCCGCGCACGCCACCTGGCGCAGCTCGGCTACACCGACCGGCTGATCGGCGAGACGCTGCGGACGCTGCGCGAGTCCGGCCTGTGGGACCAGGCGCTGGTGGTGGTCACCGCCGATCACGGGGTCAGCTTCACCAAGGGCGCGCAGGGGCGGGGGATGGATGCCATCCGGGCCGCCGCGGACGAGGTGGCCTGGGTGCCGATGTTCGTCAAGACGCCAGGTCAGCGCGGCGGGCGGGTGGACGACCGCAACTGGGAACACGTCGACCTGCTGCCGACCGTCGCCGACGAGGCGGCCATCCGGCTGCCCTGGCGGGTCGACGGCCGCTCCGCCCGCGAGGCTCCGCGTACCGATCCGGGCAAGGTCTTCTACGACCGCCCGGCGCAACCGACGCCGATCACCGGCGGGGTGCCCGCCGCGTCGCCACCGCCCGCGCCGCATCCGCTGGTGGGCACCGCCGTGGGCGCCGCGCCGGACGGCGGCAGTGCCCACGTCGGCGGGCTGGACGCCTTCCGCGCCGTGGACCCGGACGAGGGGCGGCTACCGGCAATGATCTGGGGCACCGTGCCCGATCGGGTCCCGGACGGTACGTCTCTGGCGGTGGCCGTCAACGGCACCGTCGCGGCCGTGGTGCCGGTGGTCGCCCCGGACCCGGGCGGGCGTCGCTTCGCCGCGCTGCTCGCCGACGATCGACTCTTCCACCCGGGCAGCAACCGGCTCGACCTGTACCTGGTCGACACCGCTGGCGGCCTGCGCCACCTCACCCTCTCCTGACCCCCCGCCCGGCACCGTCCCGAGCCGGCCCTCCTGAGCCCGCCCGGCGCGGTCCTGCGGAGGCCCCTCTGAGCCCGCCCGGCGTGGTCCTGCCGAGGCCGTCCCGCGCCGTCCCGGGCCGCCCTGCCGAGCCGGCTTCCTGAGTTGCCGCACAGTCTTGTCCGCTCGCGTGCTTCCACCCTCCGTGCGCCCTGCCGTCACTGTCTGCCCTGGTCGTCGGGGTTTCCCAGCTCTGCGGTCGGGAATCGGGTGACGCAGACCTCACCGCCGAACCACGGCGGGCGGTGTTGCCGCAACCGCAATTACGGTAGAAGCGAAGGCAATTCAACGTAGATCTGCCGGCGAAGTGAGGAACCACATGACGGAAGTCAAGCTCGATCACTCCGGCGGGCAGCTGTCGATGCCGGTGCATCCCGCGGTCGAAGGCCCCGCCGGCATCGGTGTGGGCAAGCTGCTGAAGGAAACCGGGATGACAACGTACGACCCCGGGTTCGTCAACACCGCCGCCTGTTCGTCCGCGATCACCTACATCGACGGCGACGCGGGTATCCTCCGCTACCGCGGCTACCCGATCGAGCAACTGGCCGAGAAGAGCTCCTTCCTGGAGGTCTCCTACCTGTTGATCTACGGTGAGCTGCCGACCAGCGAACAGCTGACCGAGTTCACCGAGCGGGTCGGCCGGCACTCGCTGCTGCACGAGGAGATGCGCCGGTTCTTCGACGGCTTCCCCCGGGACGCGCACCCGATGGCCGTGCTCTCCTCCGCGGTCAGCGCCATCTCCACCTTCTACCAGGACAGCCTGGACCCGTTCGACGCCGAGCACGTGGAGATGTCCACGTTCCGGCTGATGGCGAAGGTCCCCACCATCGCCTCGTACGCGTACAAGAAGTCCATCGGGCAGCCGCTGCTCTACCCGGACAACTCGCTGGCGTACGTGGAGAACTTCCTGCGGATGACGTTCGGCGTGCCGGCGGAGCCGTACGAGGTCGACCCGGTGATGGCCCGGGTGCTGGACATGCTCTTCGTCCTGCACGCCGACCACGAGCAGAACTGCTCCACCTCGACCGTGCGGCTGGTCGGCTCCAGCAACGCCAACCTCTTCGCCTCGGTCTCCGCCGGCGTCAACGCCCTGTTCGGGCCGCTGCACGGCGGTGCCAACCAGGCGGTGCTGGAGATGCTGGAGCGGATCCAGGCCGACGGCGGCGACGTGCAGTCCTTCGTCCGCAAGGTCAAGGACAAGCAGGACGGCGTCAAGCTGATGGGCTTCGGCCACCGGGTCTACAAGAACTACGACCCGCGGGCCGCGATCGTGAAGAACGCTGCGCAGGACGTGCTCGGCCGGATGGCCAAGCCGGACCCGCTGCTGGACATCGCGATGCAGCTGGAGGAGATCGCCCTCGCCGACGACTTCTTCGTCTCCCGGCGGCTCTACCCGAACGTGGACTTCTACACCGGCCTGATCTACAAGGCCATGGGCTTCCCGACGAAGATGTTCACGGTGCTGTTCGCCCTGGGCCGGCTGCCGGGCTGGATCGCGCAGTGGCGCGAGATGATCAACGACCCGGAGACCAAGATCGGCCGTCCGCGGCAGGTCTACACCGGCGCCGCCGAACGCGACTACCTACCCTTCGACAAGCGCTGAGCAGGTAAGGAGGGGCCCCTTCCTAACGCCTCCGGTAGAGGAAGGGGCCCCTGTTAACGCGACGCAACGCGACGCAGCAGCGCAGCGCGAGGCGGCAGCGCGAGGCGGCGCGACGCGAGGCAGCGCGAAGATGACGCGAGGACGGCCGCCGCCCCCTGCGGGGGGCGGCGGCCGTCGGTGTCCGCGGGGAGGGGGTTGCCCCGCGGCGGCTACGAGTGGTGGTCGTCCTCCTCGTCGCCCGCGGTGGTGGGCAGGGAGCCGAGCACCTGGTTGATGACGTGGATCCGGGCGTTGGACACCTGGTAGTCGGCGCACACCGTGTCGGCCCGGTCGTCGACCCGGGCGCTGCGCCCGGAGCCGGTGACGGTGAGGCGGGTGCCGGCGAGGGTGGTCACGGTGCCGCTGGTGATCAGCTCGGCGACCGGCAGCGACCCGGTGACCACGTGGTCGCGCAGCAGACCGCGCAGCGTGTCGGTCTCCTTGAGCAGCAGCTCGTCGAGGTTCGTCCGGGAGAACTTGGCCGCGAACGCGTCGTCGGTCGGGGCCAGGATGGTGACGCCTGCCGTGCCGGTCAGCTCGGTGGCCAGGCCGGTGGCCCGTACCGCCGCCTCGAAGGTGGTGAGCACGGGAATCCACTGGAGGGCCTGGTCGGCGGGCTGGCTGGCGAGCGAGGTCGGGTTGCCCGGCTCGTCACCGGCGGGCAGTTGGTCGCAGAGCGGCCCGGTCACGGTGACCGCGACCGGCGTGGTGGCGTCCGGCGCGGCGGATCCGTGGCCGTCCGCGCCGGTGCAGCCGGTGACCGCGACGAGCAGGGTCAGGGCCGCCCCGACGAGCGGGATGGCGCGCCGAGTGCCCCGGGTTGCCGGCGTCGCGGCCCGGGAGAGGGTGTCGGTCACGGTGTTCTCCACTCCACTGGCGGTACGAGGGGTGCCGGCAGGCCGGGCGCGGAACCGGCCTGCCGGCACGAAGGGGGACGAGGAGGTTCAGCCGGTCACAGGCGTGCGCACTGGCTGAACTTCGGACCGTTGACCGAGTTGGCCACCTCCAGGTTGACCGGCGGGCGGGTGTTGCCGGTGCAGCTGAGCGGGCCGTTGACGGTGTTGCCGGCGACCAGCGGCGCGACGCCGGTGTTGTTGACCACGTTGACCGGGCCGTTGGTCTTGTTGTCGACCAGGACCACCGGGCCGCGGACGCCGGTGGCGTTCACCGGGCCGTGCACGGTGCTGGCGGTCAGCACGAACCCGGCCGCCCCGCTGGCCTCCACCGGGCCGTTGATCGAGCTGCCGTTGATGATCAGCGTGGCGCCCGGCCTGACCACGATCGGGCCCCGGACGGTGGCGCCGGCGAGGCAGGCCACTCCGGAGACCGTCAGCGGGCCGTTGTGGGTGCCGGTCAGCGTGGGCGCGATCCGCTCGCCGTCGACCAGGCCCTCGGCGGCCTGACCGTCGAGCAGCAGCGGCACCAGACCCCGCTCCGGCTGGGACAGCGGGACGAGGTAGCCGTCGGCGACCTTGATCACCTTCCAGCCGTGGGCGGCGAGCCGCTGGGCCACGGTGGTCTGCCGGCCGGCCGGGCCGTCGGTACGGGCACCGTTGTACTGCGCCTCGGTGAGCTTGTAGGCGCAGGGCGGCTGGTTCAGGATCTGGTCCGCGCCCGGGGCGTCGACCGGCGGCGGGGTGTCGCCCGGGTGCGGGGCGGGGTGCGCCGGGATCGGCCGGGAGCCCCGGAAGACGATCCGTCCGGTGTTCGCGGACTGGAACCTGATCGCCTCGGCCCGGGCCCGGGTGATGTCGGTGACGCTGTTGCCGTGGTACGTGAAGAACTGGTTGAACGTCCACAGCGCCGAGTACGTCTTGCGCCGGCGGTTGTTGGCGGTGTTGCTCTCGTCCGGCCGGGTCGGGCCGCCCGAGCTGCGCAGCTCCAGCAGCGAGTTGACCACGTTCTTCAGGCCGAGGGTGTTGCGCAGGATGGTCTCCTCGCCCAGGCCGACGGAGGCGCCGGTGCACCCGTACGGGCAGGCCCACCAGCCGTCCCTGGCGCCCTGGGTGTACATGTGGCCCTCGATCATGTTCTGCGACTCGTCGAAGATCCCCTGTGCCACGTTCTGGTGCCGCGGCGGCAGCATCGGCAGGTCACCGGTGTTGGCGTTGCCGTACTCGTGGCCGTCGTAGCTGGCGATCGGCCGGTAGTCGCGGATCATCTCCACGAAGGCATGGGTCTCCGGCTGGCGGATCAGCGAGTAGTCCCGGTTCAGGTCCTGACCGGTGGAGTTGCCCCGGCTGTTGGCCGCCCGGCCGTCCCCGTTGATGGTCGGCAGGATCAGCATGGTGGTCTTCGACAGCCGGTCGAGGGTGGCGGCGTCGTCGGTGAAGGCCAGCTGCCGGGCCATGATGAAGCAGGCCTCGCGGTCACCGGGCTCGTTGCCGTGCACGTTGCAGTTGACCAGCAGCGGGTTCGTCGCGGCCACCGCCTCCGGGGTCGCCGGCGGGGTGGGGTAGCCGATGACGAACATGTTGATCGGCCGGTTGTTGATGGTCCGGCCGATCTCCACCACCCGTACCCGCTCGCTCAGCTCGTCGATCGCCGCGGTGTAGGCGTACTCGTTGACGTCGCTGGTGTACTGCGCGCCGAGGGTCTCCTCCCACTGGGTGCGCAGGTTCTGCCCCGGGATGGTCAGGTTGCCCCAGTGCGCGTTGGTGGTGCCGCTGACCGGGGCCGAGTACGGCTGCGCGGCGGTGCCGAGGCGGGCGCGGACCCGCCACTGGAACCGGTTTCCGGGGGCGAAGCCGGCGTCGGCGAAGGTCGGCTCGGTGTTGTTGACCTGACGGTTGGGCCGCCACACACCGACGATCACCGAGGCGCCGGTGGCCGTGCCGTCCTCGGCGACCGGGGTCCGCTCGATCTGGTAGTCGGTGGCCCCGTCGACCGGGGTCCAGGCCAGGGTCGCGTACCCGTCGGCCTGGTCGACCGTCAGGTCCTGGACCTGGTTCGGCTCCGCCAGCAGCTGGGCCATGGCGGCCGTCTGACCGTGCGCCTGTGCGGGCATCGAGGTCGCCGCGAGGATGGCGGCGAGCAGAGTGGAGAAGACACCGGCCGTTGTCCGTCTGTATCTCAAAGGGATCTCCAAACAGGAGGGATGGCTGGGGTAACGACCAGCACACCCTCAGTCGGCCGGCGGCGGGGCTGCGAGCTGGGATTCTTGAGGATCATCTGAGGTTGCCGCCGCGGCCAGGTCGATGCTCAGCCGGCCCGCAGCCGGTAGCCGACGCCGCGTACGGTCTCCACCAGGCCGGCGTCGTCCAGCTTGCTGCGCAACGCCGCGACGTGGACGTCGAGGTTGTGCCGGGTGGCCCAGGTGGTCTGCCAGACCTCCAGTTGCAGCCGGTCCCGGGGTACCACCGTGCCCGCCTGCCGGGCCAGCGCCACCAGCAGGTCGAATTCCTTGCGGGACAGGCCGACCTCCCGGTCGGCGACCCAGGCCCGCCGGGCGTCCACGTCGATGCGCAGGGCGCCGACCTGCATCGCGGTCGCGGTCCGGGCGCTCCGGGCGGTACGGCGCATCACCGCCTCGATGCGCGCCTGCAACTCGACCATCGAGAACGGCTTGACCACGTAGTCGTCGGCGCCGGCCCGCAGCCCGGCCACCCGGTCCTGTTCCTCGTCGCGGGCGGTCACCGCGATGATGGCGACCGCCTCGTCGTGCTGGCGGATCCGCCGGCACACCTCCAGCCCGTCGCGGTCGGGCAGGTTCATGTCCAGCAGGATGAGGTCGACCGGCTCCGCCTCGACCGCCTCCGCGGCCGTCACCGCCTGCACCACCTCGTGCCCCCGCCGCCGCAGCGCCGAGGCGAGGCCCGCCGAGACGCGCAGGTCGTCTTCCACCAGGAGCACCCGCACCCCGCACCCTCCTCGACATCGCCCCCGCTGGATGCTGCGAGTCTGTCGGATGTCAAGTAGTGGTGAACAGTGTGGATACAAGATCGTAACGGCAGAATGATCTGCCCGAACGGGCCTGTCCCCGCCGGTCGACCCCGGCCCTGCGACGCCGGTGGCGGTCGGGTCAGCGCAGGCCGGCGGCGGCGAGCAGGTTGCCCTCCGCAGTCACGGCCCGCGGACGGCCGTGGGCCATCTGCGCCGCGGCGCGTTCGGCGGTGAAGCGGGGGGCCTGGGCGATCGCCGAGGCGTACGTCGCCGCGGTGCGGCTGGCGATGGCCGCCCAGCCGTACTGCTCGTGCACCATGGCGCGGGCGCGACGGGCCAGCACGCGGGCCCGGTCGGTGTCGGAGAGCAGCGCGTCCACCGCGTCGGTCAGCGCGTCCGGGTCGTGCGGGCGGAACGTCATCCCGGTGACGCCCGGCTCGACGATCTCGGCGAGGCCGCCGGTCTCGGCGACCGCGAGCGGAGCGCCGGCGGCGGCGCCCTCCAGGGCCACCATGCCGAACGGCTCGTAGATGCTGGGCACCGCGAAGCAGTCCGAGGCGGCCATCACCGCGGGCAGGTCCGTCCCGCCGAGGAAGCCGGGCAGGCTGACCGTGCCGGCCAGGCCGAGCCGGTGCACGTCGGCCTCCAGTTCGGCCCGGTACGGGCCGTCGCCGACGATCACCGCGCGCAGCCCCGGGTGCCGCTCGCGCAGCCGGGGCAGCCCGGCGAGCAGGTGCTGCACGCCCTTCTCGTACACCAGGCGGCCGGCGAAGGTGACCAGCGGGCCGTCCCCGGCGAACCGGGCGCGGGCCTGGGCCACCGCGCTGGCCGGCACCCGCCAGCGGTGCGGCTCCACCCCGTTGGGCACCACGTCGACCCGGCCGGCCGGCACGCCGAACAGCCCGGTCACCTCGTCGCGCATGTAGCCGGAGCAGACCACGACCCGGGTCGACTCGGTGCCGAGCCACTGCTCCACACCGTGGATGGTGCGGTTCAGCTCGCCGGGCAGCCAGCCCTGGTGCCGGCCGGCCTCGGTGGCGTGGATGGTGCTGACCAGCGGCAGGTCGAGGTGGTCGCGCAGGGTCATCGCGGCGTGCGCGACCAGCCAGTCGTGGGCGTGGATCACGTCGTACCCGCCGGTGGTGGCGGCGCGCAGGGCGGCCCGGGTCAGCGTGTGGTTGAACGCCATCGTCCAGGCCAGCAGGCTCTCGGTGGCCAACGGGAAAGTCACCGGATCCTCGGCGGCCCGCACCACGCGCACCCCGTCGACGTACTCCTCCAGCGGCGCGCCCTCGGCGTGCCGGGTGATGACGGTGACCTCGTGGCCGGCGGCGGCCAGGGCCACCGACAGGGCGTGCACGTGCCGGCCCAGGCCGCCCACGAGCACCGGCGGGTACTCCCAGGACAGCATCAGGATGCGGTGGCTGCGCTGCGGGCCGGCCGGGCCGGGCTGCGCCGGGATCTGGGGGCGCGAGGTGAGGGTGGGTCGGTGGACGCGGTCCGTGGCGGTGGCGGGACGCCCGCCGACCCGCAGGGTGGTCACATCAATCTCCGTCCGTGCAGGAGGGATCGCGCCGGCGTCGGTGGCGGCGGGGAGGAGGAGTGTCGGGGGTTGGACACGCGAACACGGTCCGCCATCCAGGAAACTCCATAACGGCCGATCCCGCACCTTGACAACGGTCACAGTGACCGACGACACCGCCCGGCCAACTTACCGTCACAGAGTCGTCGTGCCTGTTCATCGGCCGGGTCTACAGTGACAGAGAGGTCCGCCGGGCCGGCCTGCCGGCCGGTTGCCCGTCGCGCTGCTCGCCCCCACACACCCGACCCGGGAGGCGTCATGACCGAGTTCACGGTCTGGGCACCGGAGGCGTCGCGGGTGCGGCTGCGCCTGTCGGGCGCCGCCGACCACGAGATGCGACCCGGGCGGGGCGGCTGGTGGCGGGTCGAGGTGCCCGGCCCGGTCGCCGACTACGCCTTCCTGCTCAACGACGACAACCGGGCGCTGCCCGACCCGCGGTCGAGGTGGCAGCCCGCCGGCGTGCACGGCCCGAGCCGCCGTTACGACCACGCGGTCTTCCCCTGGACCGACGGCTCCTGGACCGGCCGGCAACTGCCCGGCAGCATCCTCTACGAGCTGCACGTCGGCACCTTCACCCCGGAAGGCACCTTCGACGCGGCGATCGGCCGGCTCGACCACCTGATCGACCTCGGCGTCGACATGATCGAACTGCTCCCGGTCAACGCCTTCAACGGCGACCACAACTGGGGGTACGACGGCGTCTGCTGGTTTGCCCCGCACGAGCCCTACGGCGGGCCGGACGGCCTGAAACGGCTGGTCGACGCCGCCCACGCCAGAGGGTTGGGGGTGATCCTCGACGTCGTCTACCACCATTTCGGGCCGGTCGGGGCGTACCCGCCGCTCTTCGCCCCCTACCTCGGCGGGCGGGACAGCCCCGGGGGCCGGGCGGTCAACCTGGACGGCCCGCACTCCGACGGGGTGCGCCGCTTCATCATCGACAGCGTGCTGATGTGGCTGCGCGACTACCACGTCGACGGCCTGCGCCTGGACGCCGTACACGCCATGCCCGACTCCCGCGCGGTGCACCTGCTGGAGGAGATCGCCATCGAGGTCGAGTCGCTCTCCGTGCACCTGGGCCGCCCGCTGTCGCTGATCGCCGAGTCCGACCTCAACGACCCGCGGCTGATCACCCCTCGGGAAGCCGGCGGCTACGGCCTGCAGGCCCAGTGGAACGACGACGCCCACCACGCCCTGCACACCCTGCTCACCGGCGAACGGCACGGCTACTACGGCGACTTCGGCTCGCTGGAATGCCTGGCCGAGGTGCTGTCCGGCGCGTTCTTCCACACCGGCACCTGGTCCAGCTTCCGCCACCGCCAACACGGCCGCCCGGTCGACCCGCGCACCCCCGGCCACCGCTTCGTGGCGTACCTGCAGAACCATGACCAGGTCGGCAACCGCGCCACCGGCGACCGCCTCTCCGCCACCGTCTCCGCGTCGATGCTGCGGGTCGGCGTCACCCTGCTGATGACCGCGCCCTTCACGCCGATGCTCTTCATGGGGGAGGAGTGGGCCGCCTCCACCCCCTGGCAGTTCTTCACCAGCCACCCCGAGCCGGAGCTGGCCACCGCCGTGGCCACCGGCCGCCGCCGCGAGTCCGCCACGCACGGCTGGCCGGCGGACTCGGCGCCCGACCCGCAGGACCGGCAGGCGTTCGTCCGCTCGCGGCTCGACTGGGCCGAGCTGGACAAACCCGAACACCGCGCGATGTACGGCTTCTACCGCCGGTTGATCGCGCTGCGCAGGTCGCGGCCGGAGCTGTCGGATCCACACCTGTTCGCCATCGAGGTACGCCACGGAGACCGCTTCCTCGTCATGCGGCGCGGCGGGTGCCTGGTGGCGGCCAACCTCGCCGACAAGCCGCAGCGGATCACCCTGCCGGGGGTGGCCCGGCGGGTGCTGCTGGCCACGGGTGAGGGCGTCACCGTCCAACGCGACCGCATCGAGCTGCCGGCGGAGACCGCGGCGATCGTGGCACTCTGAGGCGAGGTTGAACCGGACGGCAACCGGGCCCGTCAGGTTGGTGCCGCCGTCTACCCCGGAGTGCTGCCATGTCAACGAGCTCTGCGCGACCGTCCCCGTCCCTGATCTACCAGCCGGTCACACACGACGCCGCCCTGCATCAGATGAAGCACATGGTCACCGAGGCGCTCACGAAGGAGTGGCGGAATCCCTTCGCGAAGTCCGCTCGTCTGCGATCCACGCGTTTCGAGGATTTCCCGCAGCGTCGGCCGTCGACTTCGCTGGGCGTGCCGGGACCGTACGCCGTCCCGGCGGTCCCCCGGCGTCGCGCGAGGTGATGTCCTCGCCCGGCGACGGAGGCGGAGCCGGGCGGGCACTCGCGGACCGCGTGGAGCACCGCTCCGGTCGGCTCAATCCACCTCCAGCAGCCCCCGCCCCCAACACGGGCTGTTAAGAAGGGACCCTTCCTATGCACGAGGCGTTAATAGGGGGCCCTTCCTTGCATCTGGTTTGCATGGGCATGCGGTGTGGTGCATACTTTTCCTCGTGTCCAAGGTTCTTACCTCCCTGCCCACCGGTGAACGTGTCGGCATCGCCTTCTCCGGCGGCCTCGACACCTCGGTCGCGGTCGCGTGGATGCGCGACAAGGGCGCGGTGCCCTGCGCCTACACCGCCGACATCGGCCAGTACGACGAGCCCGACATCGACTCGGTGCCCGGTCGCGCGCTCAGCTACGGCGCCGAGGTCGCCCGGCTGGTCGACTGCCGCGCCGCCCTGGTCGAGGAGGGCCTGGCGGCGCTGACCTGCGGCGCCTTCCACATCCGCTCGGGCGGGCGGGCGTACTTCAACACCACGCCGTTGGGGCGCGCGGTCACCGGGACGCTGCTGGTGCGCGCGATGATCTCCGACGACGTGCAGATCTGGGGCGACGGCTCGACCTTCAAGGGCAACGACATCGAGCGGTTCTACCGGTACGGGCTGCTGGCCAACCCGCAGCTGCGGATCTACAAGCCGTGGCTCGACACCGACTTCGTCACCGAGCTGGGTGGGCGCAAGGAGATGTCGGAGTGGCTGCTCGAACGCGGCCTGCCGTACCGGGACAGCACCGAGAAGGCGTACTCGACCGACGCCAACATCTGGGGCGCCACGCACGAGGCGAAGACCCTCGAACACCTGGACACCGGCATCGAGACGGTCAGCCCGATCATGGGAGTCCGGTTCTGGGACCTGTCGGTGGAGATCCCCACCGAGGATGTCACGGTCGGCTTCGACCAGGGCCGCCCGGTGACGATCAACGGCAAGGAGTTCGCCAGCGCGGTCGACCTGGTGCTGGAGGCCAACGCCATCGGCGGCCGGCACGGCCTGGGCATGTCGGACCAGATCGAGAACCGGATCATCGAGGCCAAGAGCCGGGGCATCTACGAGGCGCCCGGCATGGCCCTGCTGCACGCCGCGTACGAGCGGCTGGTCAACGCGATCCACAACGAGGACACCCTGGCGAACTACCACAGCGAGGGCCGCCGTCTCGGCCGGCTGATGTACGAGGGGCGCTGGCTGGACCCGCAGGCGTTGATGCTGCGCGAGTCGCTGCAACGCTGGGTCGGCACCGCGGTCACCGGCGAGGTGACGCTGCGGCTGCGCCGGGGCGAGGACTACTCGATCCTGGACACCACCGGCCCGGCCTTCAGCTACCACCCGGACAAGCTGTCGATGGAGCGCACCCAGGACTCGGCGTTCGGCCCGGCGGACCGGATCGGCCAGCTGACCATGCGCAACCTGGACATCGCCGACTCGCGGGCGAAGCTGGAGCAGTACGCCAACCTCGGCCTGGTCGGCGGCGCGGCCCCGCAGCGGATGATCGGTGCCGCGCAGGCGGCCTCGACCGGGCTGATCGGCGCGATGCCGCAGGGCGGCGCGGAAGCCATCGCCTCCCGGGGCGTCTCCTCGGCGGAGGACGAGGCGCTCGACCGCGCCGCGATGGAGTTCGGCGTCGACTGATCCGTGTGCCGGGAGAGGTCGCTACCGGCTCGGCCACGTCGTGGTGCCCGGCGGCCCGCCCGGAGCCGACCAATACACTTACCGGCATGAGTGAGTCTGCCGAAGTTCGGGCGCCCGCGCGCGCCGGCTCGTGGCTCGGGGCCGTGGCGGCCACCGGCGTCGCGGCGGCGGCGTGGGCGGGCTACTGGTGGTTGGCCGTGCCGCGCCACGACTTCTGTGCGGCGGTGCTGCCCGCGCCGGCCGGCTGCCGGATCGCCGATCGGGTGTCCACCGCGACACTCTGGACGGCGGTCGTCGGGGTGCTCTGGTTGGCGACCGTCGCCCTCGTCGTGGCCCGCCCGCGCGGTCGCTGGTGGCCATTCGGCGTGGGGATGGCGGTGCTGGTCATCGTGGCGCTGGCGGGCTACCGGGCCGTGCTGTACCGGATCTGACGGTCGGCCCGTACGGCCGGCGGGCCGCGCCGACAGCCGGCGGGCCGGCGCCCGATGGACGTCCGGCCCGCCTTGCCACCGTGCTAACAGCCGTAGACGGAGACGCAGACCCGGATGTCGTACGGGTAGAAGTCCGACTGCATCATCGGCCACGACGAGACGATGCCGACGGGCTGCCCGTTGACGGTGCCGCCGCCCCAGTTCAGCCCGACGAAGGTGACGTCGTTGGTGAGCGGGCTGTTGGTGAGGCGGAAGACCGGGCCGCCGGAGTCGCCCGGCTGGGACGAGTACGTCCCGATGTACTGGCAGTTCTGGGCGATGTTCGGCATGTCCTCGATGTTGCTGATCCGGACGCAACTGCTGGTGATCGTGCCGGTGCTCATGCCCGAGGTACGCCCGACGCCGCGGATCGCGCCGGTGGGCGTGCCGGTGGCCGTGATGCGGTACTTGTCGGTGCCGTTCCAGTTGATGGTGCCGGTGGTGGCCGGCCGGGCGATCCAGCCGGTCGCCGTGCTGGTGTAGTCACCGTCGAACGTCCCGAACGCCGCGTCGCTCAGCCGGCAGCGGTAGCCGGACGGGCAGGCGAGCGCCTCCGAGCCGTACGGGTTGCCGGTGTACAGCGAGGGATCGAGGATCTCGTAGCCGATCCGGTTGGCGGTGTTCCAGAGGGCGCCCCAGGGGATGGTGGGCTGCCAGTGGTAGACGTAGTCGGTCTGCGCGTAATCCGTCGAGCAGTGCGAGTTCGTCAGGTAGCCGGTGAACTGCGGGCTGGTGTTGACCAGGCGGGCGGTGACGCCCAGCGTGCACTGGCCGGTGTAGAAGATGGTGCCGATCGGTCCGATGACGGGAATCGCGTACGAGATCTGCTGGCCGCCGGTCACCGGTCGGTGGTCGTCCCGGAGCGTCTTGCGGCCGAAGTTCGCCTCGACGACCTTCAGCGCGTCGCGGGGGATGCCGGCCTTCTCCGCGTGCCGGACGACGGCGGCCCGCGCGTCCAGGTCGTTGACGCCGACGGTGACGGTGTTGCTGCGTTCGTCGGCGTCGGTGAAGGTCACCGCACCGGCCGGCAGGAGCGCGTCCATCGCGCTCTGCCACGTCTTCAGCTGCGCGAACGAGTACGAGACCTCGACGGTCTTCACCCGGGCGCCGTCCTTCGCGAGCGCCTTCGCGCCCTCGCTGAGGGTCAGCGCCGTGGCCGGCTGCCGCCGGAGCGCGCTCTGCACGTCGGCGGCGACCCGGGCGGCCTGCGCGCCGGAACCGGCGACGGCGATCGTGGTGACCGGACCCGCCGCGCTGTCGTCCAGCCAGATGCCGGCGAAGCCCGGCACCCCGCTGGTGGCCCGGAGAAGCTGCTCGTCCTCGTCCCCGGCCAGCTTCGGCGCGGCGCCGCGGTCGACGCTGGCCAGCGCCTCCTGCACCTTGGCGCGCTCCTCGGCGCTGGCGACCAGCGCGTCCGCCGGTGGTTCCGCGTTGTCCCGGGCGCCGGCCGCCTGGGTCTGTCCTGTGAAGATCGCTGTGACCATTACCGCGAGCGCGACCGAAGCGCCGGCGGTCCGTCGTCCAATCTGCACTGAGCCTCCCAGCCTCCATAGTGGTTAGACGACCGACATTATCAGCGACTGTCTATGCAGAGGGGGCGTTGCGCCAACCGTCTCCTGGTCAGATGGTGACGACGATCTTTCCTGCGGGGTGGCCTCCGGCGACGTGCCGGATCGCATCCGCTGCCTGGGCGAGCGGGTAGGCGCGGTCGACCGCCGGGGTGAGCGCACCCGACTCGACGAGTTCCCGCAGCTCGTCGAGATCCTCGGTGCGCTCCACCGCGCTCACGGTGCGCAGCCGCTGGCCGACGAAGAGGGACAGCAGGGGTGCGCGGAATATCTGCCGGCCGTAGCCGCCGAGCAGCGGGCCCTTGGCGTACGCGCCGCCGACCAGGGCCAGCGTTCCGTGCGGGGTGAGCGCGCGACGCAGCAGCGACAGCGCGCGGTCGCCGCCGGTGTCGACGATGACGTCGTACACCGGGCCGTCGCGGTCGACCTCCTCGCGGGTGTAGTCGAGCACGTCGTCGACGCCGAGGGAGCGGACGAAATCGATCCTGTCCGGGGCGCAGACGCCGGTCACCGTCGCGCCGTACGCCTTGGCGATCTGCGCCGCCTGGGAGCCGACGCCGCCGGACGCGCCGATCACCATGACCCGGTGCCCCGGGCGCACCGCGCCGGTGTCGCGTACCGCACGCAGTGCCGTCATCCCGGAGACCGGCGCGGCGGCGGCCTGCGCGAAGGTCAGGTTGGCCGGCTTGCGGGCCAGCCGCTGCTCCGGTGTGCCGGCGAACTCGGCGTACGAGCCGCCCAGGCAGGTGCCGTACACCTCGTCGCCCGGCCGGAACCGCGTCACTCGGGCGCCGACCGCGGCCACCACCCCGGCCAGGTCCCGACCGCGCACCGCCACCCGGGGGCGGCGCAGCCCGGCCGCGAGACGCACCAGGTAGGGGCGGCCGGCCATGAGGATCCACACGCCCGGGTCGACTCCGGCCGCGCGTACCCGGACCAGCACCTCCTCGTCGCCGATGGCCGGTCGGTCGATGTCGCGTAGGTCGAGCACGCCCGCCGGGCCGTAGCTGTCCTGGACGATTGCCTTCACCGGGTCGCCTCCTCGGAGTCGGGGGGATCCAGGGGCGCTTCTCCGGCACACGCCACGACCAGCCTCGTCGATGTCAAGAATCCCTGACACGCCGAGAGTATGGTGTCTTTGACGTCATGTCAAAAAACTTTTACTCCACCCGGCTCTGGCGGGGAGCGGGCGAGCGGGCTCTAGGGGATCGGCCACTCGTGGACCGGGCGGTTGCTGTGCATCAGCTCCACGTAGTGCCGGACCACCTCGCGTAGCGCCTCCGGGCGGTCCAACTGGTCGGCCGACTCTAGCCGGTGCAGCGTGGCCACCTGCCAGCTCGCCCCGTTGCGGCCGGTCAGGCAGCGCTGCTCGATGATGCCGAGCAGGCGGTCCCGCTCGTCCGGGTCCACCTCCCACCGATCCAGGCCCTGCTCGGCCAGCGGCAGCAGGCGGCGCAGCACCAGCTCGGTGACCGGCAGGTAGCCCAGCCCGGGCCAGAAGACGTGGGCGTCGATGCCGTGCCGGGCGCAGGTGTTGAAGTTCTCCTCGGCGGCGCTGAACGACATCTGCGACCACAGCGGCCGGTCCGCCTCGGCGAGCGCGCGGACCAGGCCGAAGTAGAACGCCCCGTTGGCGATGGTGTCCAGCACGGTCGGGCCGGCGGGCAGCACCCGGTTCTCCACCCGCAGGTGCGGCCGGCCCTTGAGCACGTCGTAGACCGGCCGGTTCCAGCGGTAGACGGTGCCGTTGTGCAGCCGCAGCTCGGCGAGGTTCGGCACGCCGCCGGCGGCGAGGGTCTCGGCGGGGTCCTCCGGGTCGCAGACCGGCAGCAGCGCCGGAAAGTAGCGCACGTTCTCCTCGAAGAGGTCGAACACGGAGGTGATCCACCGTTCCCCGAACCAGACCCGGGGCCGTACCCCCTGGGTCTTGATCTCCTCCGGGCGGGTGTCGGTGGCCTGCTGGAACAGCGGGATCCGGGTCTCCCGCCACAGCTCCCGGCCGAAGAACAGCGGCGCGTTCGCGCCGAGCGCCACCTGGACCCCGGCGATGGCCTGGGCGGCGTTCCAGTAGTCGGCGAACTGGTTCGGGCCGACCTGGAGGTGGAACTGGGTGCTGGTGCAGGCCGCCTCCGGGGTGATGGTGTCGGCGGTGACCGCCAGCCGCTCCACCCCGTTGACGGAGATCCGCAGATCCTCGCCCCGGGCGGCGAAGATCTGCTCGTTGAGCAGCGTGTACCGGGGGTTCGCCGAGAGCGTGGCGGCGGTCAGGTGCTCGGGCAGCACGGTGGGCAGGATGCCGATCATCACCAGGTGCGCGCCGACGGTCCGGGCCCGCTGCTCGGCGGCGTTCAGGCTGGCCCGTACGTGTTCCTCGAACTCGGCGGTGCCGGTGCCGGCCAGCCGCCGGGGCGCCACGTTGATCTCGACGTTGAACTGGCCGAGCTCGGTCTGGAAGCTCGGGTCGGCCACCGCCTGGAGCACGTCGGCGTTGCGCATCGCCGGCATCCAGGTGTCGTCGACCAGGTTCAGCTCGATCTCCAGCCCGGTCATCGGCCGGTCGACGTCGAACCGGGACTCGCGCAGCATCTCGGCGAAGACGTCGAGGCAGCGGCGTACCTTGTCCCGGTAGCGAGCCCGGTCCTGGCGGCTGAAGGTCTGCGCGCCGACTTCCTCGCCCATGGTCACCACCCTGTCACCGCTGGTACCCCAAACCTCGCACGTCCGGGCATCCGAGGGAAGCCCCGACGGCCGGCTTCTCCACCATCGAGGCGCCGGCCACGTCGCCGGCCCGGCTGTCCGGCGTCGATCCGGAGCGCCGATACCATGGCCGGGTGCGTGAAAAGGTGACCCGACTGTTCGTGGTGGCGGCGATCGCGGAGGCGATCTCCTGGGCGGGACTGCTGGCCGGGATGGCGGTCAAGTACGGCCCGCCCGGCAACGAGCTGGGGGTGCAGATCTTCGGCCCGATCCACGGCGCGCTCTTCGTGGCGTACGGCGTGCTGGTGCTGGCCGTGGCCCGGGTGCACCGATGGAGCCTGCTGGCCACCGGCGTGGCGCTGGCCTGCGCGGTGCCGCCGTTCGCCACCCTCGTCTTCGAGCGCTCGGCCCGCCGGCGCGGCCTGCTCGACGTCACCGAGCCGGCCCGCGAGCCCGCCCCGGTCGGCTGACCCCCGTCGCGGTCGGCTGACCCGTCGCGCGAGGTCCGCACGCTGGATCGGCGCCGGCCCGTCGCGCGCCGGTCGGCCGGGTGCCTCAGCTCAGCGCGGTGCAGGCGGCCAGCCCGGCGAGCAGCAGCGCGCCCAGTGCGGCCTGCAGGAGCAGTGGCGGGCCGAGATGCGACCAGAGCGTGGCCGTACGCGGCCGGAGCAGCTGCCCGGTGGTGAGGTTGACGATCCGCTCGATCTTCGGCGGCAGGTCCGGGTCGCCCTGGTCGCGCAGGGTCAGCTGGACCTGGTCGGCCGGGTGCAGCGCGCTCTGCGGCAGGTGCCCGTGCAGCTCGACCTCGTACGCCCGGCCGTTGGCGTCCCGCAGGCGGATCGGGGTGACCAGATACTCCGGGCCCTTCTTCAGGTCCTTGAAGCTGCGCCGCCCGGTCCCGGAGCCGGCGGAGAGCGCGGCGCGCACCAGTCGGGCGAGCAGCCCGGCCACCCCGGCGGCGGCGAGCACCACCACCAGCACCGGCTGCCCCACCCGAATCTCCCGGGGATAGCCGTCCTGTAGGCGCACGACCTGGGCGGTGAGGATCCGGCCCGTGGGGTGCAGGCTGCGCCGGGAGTACGATGTCGCGTCCATGACCACCACCCAGAGTCCGCTTCCGCCTACAGATCGTATCGATCCTTCGGGTTGAACGACGTGAATGAAAACCGGTCACGCCGAGGCCGGCAGGTGACAAGTCGGGCGGCGCGGGTAAGCGGTGGGCCGAGCTGGAAAGGGGTCGAGCATGCAGCTGTCCTTCCTGCGGCCGCTCTACGGGCGTCCGGGTCCGTGGTGCTCGGTCTACCTGGACGCCTCCCTGGACACCGAGGACGCGCACCCGGCACTCGATCTGCGCTGGCGTGGCCTGCAACGGCAGTTGGCCGAGCAGGGGGCGGACGAGCCCACCCTCGCCGCTCTCGACCGGGTGATCCGGGGCCACGACTCGATGCCCGGCGACTACGGGCTGGCCGTCTTCGCCGCCCACGGCCGGGTGGCGCTCTCCGAGTACCTGTCCGCCCCGCCACGGCGGGACCTCGCCGCGTACGGCCCGCTGCCGCACGTGATGCCACTGCTGGCCCAGCGGGGCGAGCAGGTGGCGTGGGTGCGGGTGCTGGCCGACCGCACGGGCGCCGACGCGATGTCGGTCAGCGCTGGCGGCGTACCGCGTCGGGCCCACGTCGTCGGCCGGGAGAGCTACCAGCTGCGCCGGGTGAAGCCCGGCGGCTGGTCGCAGTCGCGCTACCAGCGCGCCGCCATGGAGGCGTGGCACCACAACGCCGGTGACGTCACCGCGGCAACCGTCGAGCTGGCCGAACGGGTCGGCGCCGAGGTGGTCGTGGTGGCCGGCGACGTCCGGGCCACCGGCATGATCGCCGCCCAGATGCCGGAACGCTGGCAGGACATGGTGGTCCGCACCGACGCGGGCTCGCGGGCCGGTGGCGCCGACCAGACCCTGCTGGACGACCTCACCGTGCAGACCATCGCCGAGGTCGCCGACCAGCGGATCACCGCGGCGCTGGACCGCTTCGGCATGCAGGAGGACGTCGGCGCCGGACTGGACGCCGTGGTGGCCGCGCTGCAACGCAACCAGGTCGACACGATGCTGATCGTGGACGACCCGTCCGCCAACGGGGAACTCTGGATCGGCCCGGCGGCCACCGACATCGCCACCGACCCGAGCCAGCTGGCCACCGTGGCCGGCCCGGAGCGGGTCCGCGCCGACGCGGCGCTGGTCCGCGCGCTGGTCGGCACCGACGCCGAGTTGACCGTGCTGGGCCCGGACGAGGCCCCGGAACTGGTGGACGGGGTGGGCGCGGTGCTGCGCTACGTCGACCCGGCCACCCCGGGTCGGGGCGGTGCCTGACCGGGAGCTGGCTGACGCGCTCGTCGCGCGACTGTCGGCCTGGCGGGTGCCACGGGTCTTCGGCCAACCGGGCGAGGCGATCGCGCCGCTGGTCGAGGCCCTGACCGCCGCCGGTGGCGAGCCGGACTTCGTAGCCGCCCGCAACGGGGAGAGCGCCGCCCTCATGGCGACCGGGCACGCCGGGTTCACCGGCGCGGTCGGCGTCTGCCTGGCGCCCGAGGGACCGGCCGCCTTCGGACTGCTGGCCGGTCTCGACGCCGCCCGGCGCGCCGGCCTCCCGGTGCTGGCGATCGTCGGCGAGCGGACCCGACCCCCGACTGCCGCCCTGCCCGGGACCGCCGCCCGGCCCTCGACCGCCGCCCGGCCCGGGGCCGCCGGCCCGCATGGGTCCGCTGGCGCGTACCCATGGGGTGAGGTCGGACCGGCGGGTGGGCAGTCACCGGCCGACCTGCCGCAGCGGGTTGGCCGGCTGTTCACCGGGCTGTGCCGGCGGGTGTGGCACGCCGGCGACCCACGGCGCGTCGCGGAGCTGGTGGACGAGGCGCTGCGCGATGCCGTGGCCGGGGCGGGTCCGGTCTGCCTGGTGCTGCCCCACCACGGGCCCGGCGATGGGCGGCCCCTCATCGGGCCCGGCGGGTCGGTCGATCCGGCGCTGGTCGTTGACGAGCTCACCGCCCGGTTGCCTGGTCGGGTCGCCGTGACGCTGGACGGCGACCCGCTCCTCAGCGGCTTCGACCACCGGCTACCACGCGGCGCGGCCGTCCTGCCGTCCGACACCCTCGGCGCGACCGGCAGGGCGTTGCCGTACGCGGTGGCCGCCAAGCTCGCCGACCCGGACCGGCCGGTGCTCGCCCTGGTCACCGACGAGGGGATGCAGCTGCACGGCCTCACCGAGCTGGTCACCGTCGCCCGTGGCTGGCCGGCGTGGCCCGACCCGCGGCTGGTGGTCCTGGTGCTCAACACCCGCTCCGGACATCCGGCCCGGCACCTGGCCGACGACGTCCCGTACGCGGGCTGGGCCCGCCTGCTGGGCCTGCGCGGCGTACGCGTCGACCGGCCGGAACTGGTGGGCACGGCCTGCGACGAGGCGCTGGCCGCGGAGCGGCCCTGCGTACTGGAAATGATGGTCGACCTGGCCTCCCGCCGGCTGCGCCCCGCTGCCCGGGCGACCCCGATGCCGCATCTGACCTGACCGGGCCGGTACGGGAACCGCGACGTCGCGGGGGACGGGCCGGTCGGTCCGGCGTGGGGTGTTGTGGGCCCGGCGGGGCGCTGGCGTCCGGCGCGCGAGCGGGCGGACGGAGACGTCGGAATGTGGGCGCGGACGTCGGCCTGGCCCCGGTAACCGTGATCGGCCAAGGTCACCTGATTGATGCCACCGGGTGGAGGGATGCCCTGTTTAACCCGCATCGAGGCGGGAAGCCGGGCCGCGTGGTGAGCGATCGAGGCAAGTTGGGGCCGGTGCGCAAGGTGCGCCCGGGACTCACGGCGGCCGGCGCGGGGCTGGCCGGCGACCGGATCGTGGCGGCCGGCAGCATGGCGCGGATCCTCGTCGCGGCCACCGCCCGTGCCCTGCGCGGCACCGACTGCGCCGATCTCGGCCACGTCGGGCCGGTGTCCCGCTTCGTCGGCGCCCCCGATCCGGTCCGCCGGGCGGCGGCGATCCGCTCCGCCGGCCGGGTCGCGCTCACCGCGGAGCAGGCGACCGAGCTTGACGCGGCCCGGGTCGCCCAGTGGTTCGTCGACCAGTATCCGCGCCGCCGGTACCCCGGCGTGTTGCTGGGCTCGCCGCACGGCGCTGCCGCGCACCTGGCGGTGGCGCTGGGCATGCCGTGGCTGCCCGCCGGGTTCGAGATGACCGCGCACTGGCCGCGCGGCGCGGTGGACCGTCCCCGCGCCGCCCTGGACCACGGTGCCGCGCTCGCCGGGCGGCTGCTCGCCGGCAACCCCGATCTGCACGTACGCCAGGTGCACTGCCCGGCCAGCCGGGGCGCGCTGGCCGGGGTGACGGTGGCGCTGGCCGGCCGCTGGCGGGGCTGCCGGCGGCGTACCGGAGATTCCTGGCCGAGCGGCTGGAGCCCGGCGCTGCGGTGCTGGTGCTGCGCGACGCGCGGACCTGGCCGGTGCTGGACGCCGCCGACGGGCACAGCTTCCAGGTGGGCTGCCCGGCCAGCGGCCTGAACCCGGTGGACTTCCACCCGGACAGCCACGCGCTGCGGCAGGTGCTGCGCTCGGCCGGCGGCGACGGCGCGCACTGGGAACCCCCGGAGATCCTCGCCCCGCCCGCCGCCGCCGAACACGGCGTGGAATCCGGGTTCGACCTCGGCGTCCGGGAGTGGACCGCCCGGCACGGGCATCCGCTGCACCGGGTTCTCGTGCCGACGCCGGAGGCGCTCAGCGCCGCCACCGCCGACCTGTACCGGGGCTGGTTGCGCGCCGCCGGCAAGACCGGTGACCGGTTGGTGGTCGAATGCGGCCGGCTGCTCGATCCGTGGCAGGTGGTACGCGCCGGTCTGGTGCCGTACTGGTGCGAGAACGCCACCCGGCGCAGCGTGGAGCAGGTGGAGTGGTGGCTGGCCGGCAGCGAGCCGTTCAGCTCGGTCGACGTGCTGCCGGAGCCGCCGGGGGTCCGCTCGCCGGCGCTCGCCGGCCTGCCGCAGTGGCTGGCGATCGCCGGCTTCGGCCGCCGTCGCCGGGCGCTGGACCGTACCACGGCCCGGGGCTACCCGGTCACCTCCGTGCCCACCCGCCGGGCCACCGAGGTGCTCCGCGCCCAGGCGTACGACCTGCCTGCCCCGCGCCAGCTCACGGTGGCCGCCGCCCTCGCCGCGCTGCGCGACAGCGGCACCCGCCATGGCCTGCTGATCTGTTGAGACCGGGCTGGCGAAACATCCTCGCGAACCCGTGATCCCGTGATTGAGTACCTACGGAGCGGGAACACCGCCGGCTGCGACAGGCTGATCACCTTGCCGTGGCACGGCGCCGTCGCCCGCTGGCATCCCAGTCACGTAACCCACTTCAGGCCCGTGCGTGCCTACGCGCGTGCCCGGTGTCGGCGTATCCGGGCGGGGTCCTTCCTGAGGGAGGCGCGGATGTTCGGACAGACCACCACAACCACACCACCACCCACCGATCGGGGCCTGGAGGACCTCGACGCGGCGGCGCTGGCGTACGCGGCCCGGATCGAGGGGCTGCCGCCGGAGCGGTGCCATGAGGCGCGCGACGACCTGGTGCGCTTCGCGCTGCCGTTCGCGGGCCGCTTGGCGCGCCGCTACCGGGGGCGCGGGGAACCGCTGGAGGATCTGGAGCAGGTGGCCCGTCTGGGCCTGGTCAACGCCGTCGACCGGTACGACCCGGAACGCGGCTCGTTCACCGCGTACGCCGCGATCACCATCGTGGGCGAGATCAAGCGGCATTTCCGGGACCGCACCTGGGGCGTGCACGTGCCCCGCCGGCTGCGGGACCTGATCCTGGAGGTCGGGCAGGCCACGGCGTCGCTGACCAGTGAGCTGTCCCGGGCGCCGACCGTCGCCGAGCTGGCGAAACGGCTGGAGACGCCGGAGGAGGAGATCCTCGCCGCGCTGGAGTCGGCGGCCGGCTACAGCCCGGCCTCGTTGAACGCGCCGGTCGGCGGGGAGAGTTCGGCGGAGTTCGGCGACCTGGTCGGTGAGTCGGACATCGCGCTGGAGTCCGTGGACGACCGGGTGACGGTGAGCGGGCTGCTGCACCGCCTGCCCTGGCGGGAGCGGCGGATCCTGGCCATGCGCTTCTACGGCAACCAGACCCAGGCCGAGATCGCCGCCCGGTTCGGCATCTCCCAGATGCACGTCTCGCGGCTGCTCTCGCGGGCGCTGACCTGGCTGCGCCAGGCGATGCTCGCCGACGCGCCGCCGCCCTGGCAGAACGGCCCCGCCGAGTCCGAGTCGGCGAAGGAGACCCGTCCCACCGCCCCGGCCCGCACCCGCTGAACACCCCGTCGATCAGTCGGGGGAATGGGGGTGACGCCATCGCTGGGTGGCCTGTTGCTGGGGGTCGGCTCCGGGTGAGTTCTCCGCCGGGTCGTCGGTCTGCTCGAAGTTGGGCCGGCGCACGTCCTCCGGTTCCGGTACGTCCACCGGCCGGGCGCCGGACTGCGGCGCGGGTTGGTACGCGACCGCCTCCCGCGCCCCGTGCGCGCCCTCGGCGCTGGGCGACTCGGGCCGGTGCTGCTCGCGGTGGATCTCCTCGCGGAACTCCTGCGGCGGCCGGGTGGTCCGTTGTGGAAGGTCCCGGCCCAGGCTGGCCACGAGCTCGCCGTACTTGGCGTCGAAGGCCGGGCGCTCGGAGCGGATCCGGGGCATCCGGTCGAAGTTGCGCAGCGGCGGCGGGCAGGTGGTGGCCCACTCCAGCGAGTTGCCGAAGCCCCAGGGGTCGTCCACGGTCACCAGCGCGCCGTAGCGCCAGGACTTCCAGGCGTTCCAGATGAAGAACAGGGTGGACGCGCCGAGCACGAACGAGGAGATGCTGGAGATGGTGTTCAGCGTGGTGAAGCCGTCGGTGGGCAGGTAGTCGGCGTACCGGCGGGGCATCCCCATGTTGCCCAGCCAGTGGTGCACCGCGAAGGTGCCGTGGAAGCCGACGAACATGGTCCAGAAGTGCAGCTTGCCGAGCCGCTCGTCGAGCAGGCGTCCGGTCATCTTCGGCCACCAGAAGTAGAAGCCGGCGAAGAGCGCGAAGACCACGGTGCCGAAGACCACGTAGTGGAAGTGCGCCACCACGAAGTACGTGTCGTGGGTGTGGAAGTCGGCCGGCGGGCTGGCCAGCAGCACGCCGGTGAGCCCGCCGAGCAGGAAGGTCACCAGGAAGCCGATGGAGAACAGCATCGGGGTCTCGAAGGTGAGCTGCCCCTTCCACAACGTGCCGATCCAGTTGAAGAACTTCACCCCGGTGGGCACGGCGATCAGATAGCTGAGGATGCTGAAGAAGGGCAGTAGCACCTGGCCGGTGGCGAACATGTGGTGCGCCCACACCGACATGGACAGCACGGTGATCGCGATGGTGGCCAGCACCAGCCCGGTGTAGCCGAAGATCGGCTTGCGGGAGAAGACCGGGATGACCTCGGTGATGATGCCGAAGTACGGCAGCGCGATGATGTAGACCTCGGGGTGGCCGAAGAACCAGAAGAGGTGCTGCCAGAGCATCGGCCCGCCGGTCGCCGGGCTGAACACGTGCGCGCCGAGCAGCCGGTCCGCGCTCAGCGCGAGCAGCGCGGCGGCCAGCAGCGGGAAGACCAGGATCACCAGCAGGCTGGTGAAGAGCATGTTCCAGGTGAAGATCGGCATCCGGAACATGGTCATGCCGGGCGCGCGCAGGGTCAGGATCGTGGTGATCAGGTTGACCGCGCCGAGGATGGTGCCCAGACCCGACACCACCAGGCCGACCACCCACAAGTTCGCCCCGACCCCGGGGGAGTTCTCCGCATGGCTCAGCGGCGTGTACGCGGTCCACCCGAAGTCGGCCGTGCCCTGCGGGGTCAGGAACCCGCCGATCACCATCAGCCCGCCGAACAGGTAGAGCCAGTACGCCAGGGCGTTCAGCCGGGGGAACGACACGTCCGGCGCGCCGATCTGGATCGGCACGATGTAGTTGCCGAACCCGAACGCCGCGGGCGTGGCGAAGAGCAGCAGCATCACCGCGCCGTGCGAGGTGAAGAGCTGGTTGTACTGCTCCGGGGCGAGGAACTGCAGGCCGGGCCGGGCCAACTCGGCGCGGATCAGCATCGCCTCGATGCCGGCCACCACGAAGAAGCCGAACGAGGTGATCAGGTAGAGCAGCCCGATCTGCTTGTGGTCGGTGGTGGCCAGGAACCTGACCAACGATCCGCCGGGCACGGGCTTGCGCACCGAGCCGGGATAGCCGCCGAACCGGGCTGGCGCCAGGATGGCCGGCCCACGGTCCTGTCCGGGTTCGGTGGTTACCCGCTTGGGCATGAGTCTCACCCCGCTGACGACGGAAAGGACGGGCGTGGCTACCCGTCCCGTCGACCATGTAACCAGGCGAGAGGGGGAATTTCGGTCAATTCGCGGGTAGTGTGCTGATCCACTCCTTTCACCACCACGACGGGATCAGACGGGCCGGAACCGCCCCCGGGCCGCCGGAGGCGCCGACGGCCCGCCGGTCACGCCGCCGCCACCCGCCGGCGGGGCACCCGGTGCCGCAGCTCGGCCAGGGGTGGCCGCTCCTCGACGGCGACATCGCTGACCACGATCTCCCGGTCCAGGTTCGGCAGCGCGTCGGAGCCGCCCCGGCGGAACTGGGTCAGCAGGGCGGTGGGCAGCACGTCCGGGTTCGCCCAGCCCCGGCGCTGCAACCGCGACCAGGCGGTGAGCATGATCTGCGCGGACATCCGGCCCAGCGCCGCGGTGTCCTGGTGCCGGTGCTTGCGCTCACCCAGATCCACCTGGGCCAGCGCGTCCAGCCCGACGAGTTCGAGCAGGTCGATCAGCATCGCGGTCTCGACGCCGTAGCCGGAGACGAACGGCACCTGGGCCAGCACCTCGCGGCGGCCGGCGTACTCACCGGCGAGGGGTTGCACGAAACCGGCCAGTTCCGGCCAGAACAGGTTGAGCATCGGTCGGGCCATCAGCTCCGTCACCCGGCCGCCGCCGTCGGCCTCCACCCCGCTCGTGCTGACCAGCGGCCGATGGTAGAACCCCTTCACGAAGTCGACCGACGGGTCGGTGAGCAACGGGCCGAGCAGGCCGGTGACGAAGTGCGGGCGGAACTCCCGCAGGTCGGCGTCGACGAACGCCACCACGTCGCCCTCCGCGGCGGCCAGCCCGGCCCAGAGCGCGTCGCCCTTGCCGGTGAGCCGGGGCAGCCCGCGGGTCATCTCGTCCTGGCTGACCACCTCAGCGCCGGCCGCCCGGGCCACCGGCGCGGTCCGGTCCGTGGATCGCGAGTCGACCACGATCAACTCGTCGACCAGCGGCACCCGGTCCATCAGGTGCTCGCGGATGGTCGACACGATCGCGCCGACCGTGGCTTCCTCGTTGCGCGCCGGCAGCACCACGCTGACCCGGCTGTCCCCCTTGGCGCGGAGCAGCCGTCGCGTCGGCCAGTCGGCCGCCGAGGTGGTCCGATAGGTGGCCCAGGCCTCGACCACGGGCGAGACCAGAGATTCAGTGTTCCGCACAGGCACCCCCTGATCGCGGGAAGAACCGGGAGACGGTTTCCCAGCACCCCGCACGCTAACCGGATCCGTCCCCCCAGCTTGATCACCACCGTGCCGCGGTCATGTTCCCGGACGATGAACGTTTGGTTGCGCCCGGCCGGGGGAGACGCCGCGCGAGGCGGAAGGGCTGGTGTAGCCCGGGTGTGCCGGGCGGGACCGGTGGCTGCCGGCGGGGTCGACCGGCCCGGTGGACCGGGCGGCGGGGGCCGCGTGCGCGACGGCGCGCCGGACGGGCCGCCACAACCGGCCTCCGGTCGCGTACCGTTGCCGCTCATGGGTGTGTCGCAACGGTTGAAGACCAGGTTCCGCCGGTTCCTCCAGCGCCCGGGGACCACGGTCGACCTGGCCCCGCTGGAGAAGCTGCTGCCGGCCGTCGAGGCCCGCGAGGAGGAGATGTCGGCGCTCGACGACGCCGAACTCACCGAGGCGGCCGCCGCGGCGTCGAGCTACGAGGAGATCTGCGCGCTCGGTCGGGAGGCCGCCCGCCGCGGCCTCGACCAGCGGCCGTACGACGTCCAACTGCTCGGCGCGATGGCGCTGCTCTCCGGCAAGGTCGCCGAGATGGCCACCGGTGAGGGCAAGACGCTGACCGCCGCGATCGCCGCGTACGGGCACGTCCGGCTCGGCAACGGGCCGGTGCACGTGCTCACCGTCAACGACTACCTGGCGCGCCGCGACGCCCAGTGGATGGAGCCGGTCTACACCCTGCTCGGGCTCACCGTCGGGTGGGTCAACGAGGCGTCCACGCCGGTGGAGCGGCGCGCCGCGTACGGCTGCGACGTGACCTACGTCTCGGTCAGCGAGGCCGGCTTCGACTTCCTGCGCGACCAACTCGTGACCGACATCGCCGACCGGGTCCAGCGTCCGCTGCGCACCGCGATCGTCGACGAGGCCGACTCGATCCTGATCGACGAGGCCCGGGTGCCGATGGTCCTCGCCGGCTCGGTGCCCGGCGAGCAGGATCCGGTGCACGCCGCCGCCGCGCTCGTGCGCGGCCTGCGCAAGGGCAAGCACTTCACGGTCGCCGAGGACGGCCGCAGCGTGGCCTTCACCTCCGCCGGCCTGGCCGCCGTCGAGGCCAAGCTCGGCATCGACCTGTACGACGAGGAGAACGTCGAGCAGCTCTCCGCGGTGAACGTGGCGTTGCACGCGCAGGCCCTGCTGCACCGGGACGTGGACTACATCGTCCGGGACGGCACGGTCGAGCTGATCGACGAGATGCGCGGCCGGGTGGCCCAGCGCCGCCGCTGGCCCGACGGGCTCCAGGCGGCGGTCGAGGCCAAGGAGGGGCTGGACGCCACCGCCGAGGGTGAGGTGCTCGGCACCATCGCCGTGCAGGCGTACATCGGCCTCTACCCGAAGGTGTGCGGGATGACCGCGACCGCGGTGCTGGTCGGCGACCAGCTGCGGGAGTTCTTCCGCCTGGAGGTCGCGGTGATCCCGCCGAACACCCCGTGCGTTCGGGTGGACGAGCCGGACCGCATCTACGCCACCCGGGCGGAGAAGGACGAGGCGCTGATCGACGAGATCAAGCGCTGCCACGCCGACGGGCGGCCGGTGCTGGTCGGCACCCTGGACGTCAAGGAGTCCGAGCAGCTGGCGGCCGGGCTCAACGCCGCGGGCGTGGCCTGTGTGGTGCTCAACGCCAAGAACGACGACGAGGAGGCGGCGATCATCGCCGAGGCCGGCGCGTACGGCGCGGTGACCGTCTCCACCCAGATGGCCGGCCGGGGCGTGGACATCCGCCTCGGCGGCAGCGACCAGAGCGACCGGGATCGGGTGGCCGGGCTCGACGGCCTTTTCGTGATCGGCAGCGGCCGCAACGACAGCCGCCGGGTCGACGACCAGCTGCGCGGGCGGGCCGGCCGGCAGGGCGACCCGGGCGGGTCGGTCTTCTTCGTCAGCCTGGAGGACGACCTCGTCGTCCGGCACGCCGGTGACACCGTGCCGGCCTCGCCCCGGATGAACGCCGACGGCCTGGTCACCGACGCGCAGGTGGACTACGCCGTGGAGCACGCCCAGCGGGTCGCCGAAGGGGTCAACCACGAGATCCACCGCAACACCTGGCGCTACAGCGTGGTCATCGAGCAGCAGCGCAAGGCGCTCGCCGAGCGCCGGGAGCGGCTGCTGACCAGCGACATCGCGGCGCTGATGCTGCTGGACAAGCTGCCGGAGAAGGCCGGCGAGATGGACGAGGACCTGCTCGCCCGGGTGGCCCGGTCGATCGCGCTCTACCACCTCGACCGGCTCTGGGCCGGGCACCTGGCCGAGCTATCGGAGGTCCGTGAGGGCGTGCATTTGCGGGCCCTGGGCCGGCTCGACCCGCTCGACGAGTTCCACCGGGCCGCCGTGCCGGCGTTCACCGACCTGGTCCCGGAGATCGAGACCCGGACCCTTGCCACCTTCGCCGAGACCGAGTTCGACGAGGACTGGGAGCCGAACGAGGGCGAGCTGGTCCGGCCGAGCGCGACCTGGACGTACCTCGTGCACGACAAC
The DNA here is from genome assembly GCF_050942455.1 of Micromonospora sp. CA-263727. Taxonomy (NCBI): domain Bacteria; kingdom Bacillati; phylum Actinomycetota; class Actinomycetes; order Micromonosporales; family Micromonosporaceae; genus Micromonospora; species Micromonospora sp. CA-263727. The sequence goes on along the minus strand of NZ_CP192031.1, from coordinate 4,654,996 downwards.
CCGTTCGGCTCCGAGCTGGACCGGCTGATCGCCTCGGTCGGTCGCCGGCTCGCCGGCGCCGGCTCCCGCTGAGTCGAGAGCGACCGGTAACAGGACCGGCGCTGTTGACGGTCTCGTTAAGCCGTGCGCGCCCCTCCCAGCGGTACCCGTACCCTGGGAGGGGCCCCGGTTTGCACCCGTTTCGACCGTTGTCGTCGCGGGTAGGAGGGCGGGTCCGTGCAACCACGCCGCCGCCGAGGAGGAGACAGGTGACGACACTGGCCGGGCGAACGGGGGCTGGGGGCCGGTGAACCTGGAGACCACTCCACCGCTGACGGAAACCCTCGGCGTACTGGAGACGGCGGCCCTGCTGCGCGAGCTGACCGCCGCTCTGATCGCCCTGGACGACTTCGACCAGGCGCTGTCCGCGCTGGTCACCACCACCCGGGACGCCGTGGCGGGGGTGAGCTGGTGCGGGTTCACCGCCCTGCGCGCCGGTGAACCGGCCGGGGTGGCCGCCTCCGACGCCCGGCTCAGTGGGCTGGACGACCTGCGGTACGGCCCGGACACCCCGGCGATGGACGCGATCCGGCGGCGGGAGATGGTCGGCGCCGAGGAGCTGGCCGCCGAGCCGCGTTGGCCGTCCTGGACGCCCCAGGCCCGCGAGCTGGGCGTACGCGGGGTGATCTCGGCTCCGGTGGACATCGACGACCAGGTGATCGGTGCGGTGAACCTCTACGCCGGCGAGCCCGACGCGCTGACCCCCGGCCACCAGCTGACCGCGATGCTCCTCGCCGAGCACGCCGGCCTGCTGCTGGCGGCGGTGCGCGACCGGGAGCGGCGGGCCGCGCTGACCGGCGAGCGGGACGCCTCCCTGCTCAACGACGGCGTCATCGGCCAGGCCGTCGGAGTGATCATGACGCAGCGCGGCTGCCCGGCCGCCGACGCCCTCGACGTGCTGCGCAGCGCCGCGTCCGCGCTGTCGATACCGCTGCGCGACGTGGCGGAGCGGTTGGTCAGCACGGTCTCCCGACCTCGGGACAACTGAGCGGGTCGTTTCGTCCGGCTGGCGGCCGGGTAGCACCCTGGACTGATGGGTTGATCCGACGCCAGGGGGAAGCGATGCAGAGCCGGCTGCGGGTGCAGGGGCACCCGATCCAACCGATGCTGGTGACGTTCCCGTACGGGCTCTTCGTCTGCGCCGCCATCTTCGATTTCGCCGATGTGGCCGGCGGCCCGGTCTTCCTCGGTGAGGTCGGCTACTGGACGGCGGTGGCCGCCCTGGTGGCGGCGGCGCTGACCGCGGTCGCCGGGATGGTCGACCTGTGGGACGTGCCGCCCGACCGCACCCGCCACACCGCGATCAGCTTCAACCTGGTCAACGCGGGCATGGCCGGGCTCTTCCTGCTCGCCTGCCTGATCCGGGCCGACGCCCCGAACCGGGGCGCGTCACCGGCGCTGCTCTTCACCGAGCTGGTCGCCCTCGCCGTCGGCGGGGTGGGCGTCCGTCTCGGCGCACGCCTCATCCGCCACTTCGAGGCCACCCCCCGCGAAACCCCCAACCTCCACATGCAAGGAAGGGCCCCCTATTAACGCCTGGTGTAGAGCTGGGGCCCCTTCTTAACACCCGCAACGGCGAGGGTCGTGTTCAGGCGCCGCGCAGCAGCGCGAGCATCTGGGGCCGGTCGAAGAAGTCGGCGGTGTCCATGGCGGACGGGTCGCCGTCGTCGGGGTCGGCGCCGGCGGCGAGCAGCGCGCGTACCGCCTCGCCGCAGCTGCGGAACACCGCCGCGGCCAGTGCCGTCTGCCCCCGGTCGTTGGTGCGCGTGTGGTCGGCGCCCCGGGCCAGCAGCGCGGTGACGGTCTCCGGATGGGCGTGGTAAGCCGCCAGGATCAGCAGGCTGTCGCCCCGCTCGTTGGTCAGGTTGACCGGCAGCCCCGCGTCGACGTACCCGGCCAGTTCCGTGGTCGCGCCGTCGCGCGCCAGGTCGAACATCCGGTGCGCGAACTCCAGGGTCTCGGCGTCGAGTTCCTCGCTCACTGGTTCAGGTTAGTGGGCCGCATGCCGGCGCTCGCGACCGCAGTCGATCTCGCCCGCACGCATCTCGTCCCATCATCCGAGATTACCTACTAACCCTATAGGGTTTACCGGCTAAGCTGGCGGCGAGACCAACCGTCGACCACCGTGAGGAACCCATGCCAGCCGTGCCCGTCACCGAGCCGGACCTGCTCGCCGTCGCCCGCCAGTGGGCCGCCGACCCCGCAAGCTGGCCGGTGCCGCTGCGCTTCGACCCCGCCAGCAGGTGGTACGCGCGGCTCGCCGCCGACGACGAGCACGAGGTGTGGGCGTTGAGCTGGCTGCCCGGCCAGGGCACCGACCTGCACGACCACGGCGGCTCCTCGGGGGCCTTCCTGGTCGCCGCGGGTGTCCTCACCGAGGAGACGGTCAGCGGCCACCGGCTGCGCCCGCACCTGCTCGCCGCCGGCTCCGGCCGTCGCTTCGGCCCCCGGCACGTGCACGTGGTGACCAACCGGCACGCCGAGCCGGCGGTCAGCGTCCACGTCTACCGCCCGGCCCTGCGCCGGATGACCCGCTATCACCTCGTGGCGGGCCGGCTGCTCGTCGCCGACGTGGCCGAGGCCGGCGTGGCATGGTGATCTTGTCAGGCCGTGGCGGCGCGCCCCACCCGGCCGACGCCCGGCGCGCCACCCGAACTTTCCGGAAGGAACCGATGATGTCGCAGACAGATTCCGCCGCCGCCCGCTGTCCGGCGCCGGTGCCGCCCCCGGGCTCTCGGGGGATCGACGAGATCCTGGCCGCCGCCCGGAGCCGGCTCGCCCGGCTCGATCCGGAGCAGGCCCACCTGGCGTACCGGACCGGTGCCCTGCTGGTCGACATCCGTCCCGCCGCGCAGCGGGCCGCGCACGGCACCGTGCCGGGTTCCCTCGCCGTCGAACGCAACGTGCTGGAGTGGCGCTTCGACCCGCGCTGTTCCGCCCGGCTGCCCCAGGCGGTCGGCTACGACCTGCCCGTGGTGATCATCTGCCAGGAGGGCTACACCTCGTCGCTGGCCGCCGCCGCCTTGCAGGACATCGGCCTGCACCGGGCCACCGACGTGATCGGCGGCTTCGCCGCCTGGCGGATCGCCGGCCTGCCCGTGCTCGGTCCGACCCCGCCGCCCCGACCGTCCATCCTCGCGCCCCCGGCGACCGCCGGCCAGGCGTCCCGCTGAACACCACGCCCCACCCGGCGTGGCGGTAGTCCCCAGGAGGCCACCATGTCCGTCGTCGCCATCAGCCCGCGTCAGCACCCGCCCGGCCGTACCAACCGGGCCCGGCTGGTACGGCAGCGCACCGGGCCGACCCTGACCATCACCGTCGACCTCGACTCGGGCACGGTGAGCCCCCGCCTGACCCGGCTGCTGGAACTGCTCGGCGAACTCGCCCAGTCGGGCGAGGGGCAGCTGTCGCCCGACGTCGCCGACCGGGCCACGGCGGAGCACCCCGCTGCCGTACGCATCCTCACCGGGCCGCGGACGGTACGCCAGGGCGACCGGGACGTCCCGCTGACCCGCATCGAGTACGACCTGCTGCTCTTCCTGGCGCAACGGCCTCGCCGGGTGTTCACCCGGCTCCAGCTGCTCAACTCGGTCTGGGGCTACGACCACGCGGTGGCCCGCACCGTCGACGTGCACGTCCGCCGGCTGCGCGCCAAGCTCGGCGCCGACACGCCGCTGCTGACCACCGTCCACGGTGTCGGATACCGCCTCGCCGACGACGCCCGGGTGGTCGTCGAAGGCTGAGCCGGCCGTGGCTGAACCCGGCCGTCCGGCGCGGTGTGTCCCGACGAGGGCACGCCGCGCCGTGCTGTCCCGTCAGCGTGACGGGTCACCTCCTGGGAGCGCGATCAGTCGACCTCGAAGGCGGTCCGGGCACCCGGTGGCGAGGTGCCCGAAAAGTAACGCGAAACTCGGACGGTGACCCCCGTATCAGGTCAACTTGGCGACTCTGCTGTAATCATCTGGCCTCGTACGCAGAGCGAGCAATCGGCTCCGATGTGTCGGTCAATTGTCACATTCATGCAACGCAGCCGCCCCTTGACCCTTGCACGGGCGCCGGGAAGCATCGATAAGGCGGCGTCCCGGGCCGTGGGGAGATACCCGGATCAGCCAAGGAGGACCATGTCGGTCAGCCCCGCTTCGTCGCGCGCAGGATGGCATACGTCCCAACCCGCGGTACCCGGTCGGCCCCCCGGCGGTCAGCGCCGTCCCACCAGCACCGCGGCCCCCGTCATCACGGTCACCTTCTCCATTCCGCTGGCCTGCGAGGAGTCGCTGACCCCGGCCGCGCGCCAACTGCTGGAGGCGGCACGGGAGATGCTGGAACGCGGCGAGGGCACCATTTCCAACGCCGGCCCGGCGCTGCCCGAGCGCCGCACCGAGACCGTCCCGGCCGGCCGGTCACCGGCCCGGCAGCTCGCCCCGACCATCCCCAGCCTGCACATCCTCGCCTCGTCCCGATCGGTGCTGCGCGACGGCGAGCCGCTGCCGCTGACCCGGCTGGAGTTCGACCTGCTGCTGCACCTGGTGGCGCATCCCCGCCGGGTCTTCACCCGGCTCCAGCTGCTCACCGCGGTCTGGGGCTACGAGCACGCGGGCGTGCGTACGGTGGACGTGCACGTGCGCCGGCTGCGCGGCAAGGTCGGGGTGGACGTCCCACTGGTCACCACCGTCTACGGTGTCGGCTACCGGCTGGCCGACGACGCCCGGGTCACCATCGACCGGACCGGCTGACCGGGTTCCGGCGGTCGCCGGCAGGATGGTCGGATGCGCGTGCGTCCGATCTCACCGCAGCGGCTGGTCGCCGAGCTGGCCGAGCGGCTCGCCGGCGCGACCCCGGCCGGGCGGCTGCGGGTCGCGGTGGACGGCGCCCCCGCCGCCGGCCCGGACGAGCTGGCCGCCGCCCTGATCGACCCGCTGCGGGCCCGGGGCCGCCCGGTGCTGCACGTACGGGCCGAGGACTTCCTGCGTCCCGCCTCGGTCCGCCTGGAACGGGGCCGGACCAATCCGGACGCGTACTACGAGGGCTGGGTCGACGAGGCCGGTCTGCGCCGCGAGGTGCTGGACCCGGCGGGGCCGGACGGGACCGGGCGGCTGCTGCCCTCGCTCTGGGACGTCCGGCTGGACCGGGCCAGCCGCGCCGCGTACGTCGAACTGCCGCCCGGCGGGGTGGTCCTGGTCAGCGGCGCGTTCCTGCTCGGCGGCGGCCTGCCGTTCGACGTCACCGTGCACCTGACGCTCTCCTCCGGCGCGCTGGGCCGGCGCACCGATCCCGAGCTGGCCTGGACGCTACCCGCGTTCGCCCGGTACGCCGACGAGGTCGCCCCGGCGAGCTTCGCCGATCTGGTGGTCCGCGCCGACGACCCGCGTCGTCCCGCGATCGTGGAATCCGGCGACGACCCGGTTTGACCCGCCACCGAGCTGGGTATCCGCGGGGCTCACAGCGCCCGGGGTGCACGCCCGTGGGCGGTATGACCGGGTGGGGACGGCCCCGCCCGCGACGACGAAGCCCAGGAAGGCAGGCAGCCATGCTCGTCCACGACACGGTCGGCACGGGCCGATCCCAGGCGGAGATCGACCAGATCCGACTCTCCCTGCAAGCCCGTCACGACGAGCTGTCCGAGGAGTACGAGCAGGCCGTGCAGCAGAGCCAGGTGCTGCGGCTGGTGGAGGTCGGCGACACCGCCGGCGACGACCAGGCCGACAGCGGCACCAAGACCGCCGAGCGGGACACCGCCCAGTCGCTGCTGCGTACCATCCTCGACCGGCGGGCCCAGTACGAGCACGCGTTGACGCGCCTGGCCGAGGGCACCTATGGCTTCTGCGAGGGCTGCTCCGCGCCCATTCCGGTGGAACGGCTGGAGATCTTCCCGTCGGCGACCACCTGCGTGGCCTGCAAGCAGACCCGCGAGCGCCGGGCAGCCTGAGCTGAGTCGCGCGGTTGCCGGTCGGTCCGGGACGAGGTGAACGTCACCCATGGGCGAGATCAGGGTGGGCACCGCATCCTGGACCGACCGGACCCTGCTGGACTCCGGTTGGTACCCGCAGAGCGCCGACACCCCGGAGCGGCGGCTGGCCTACTACGCGCGGCAGTTCCCGCTGGTCGAGGTCGACGCCACCTACTACGCGCCACCGGCCGAGCGCACGGCCCGGCTCTGGGCCGAGCGCACCCCCGCCGGCTTCACCTTCAACGTCAAGGCGTTCAGCCTGCTCACCGGCCACCCCACCAAGCTCACCGCGATCTACAGGGACCTGCGCCCGGAGACCGACAAGCGCAACCTCTATCCGGACGACCTGCCCCCGCAGGCGTACGAGGAGGTCTGGACCCGTTTCCTCAGCGCGCTCGACCCGCTGGTCGAGGCGGGCAAGCTCGGCGCGCTGCTGTTCCAGTTCCCGCCCTGGTTCACCATCCGGCGGGACAACAAGCAGTACCTGCTGGAGGTGGCCCGCCGCTGCGCGCCCCTGCGACCGGTCTTCGAGTTCCGGCACGCCTCCTGGTTCGACGGGGACAACGCCGGGGAGACGCTGGCCTTCCTCCGTGAGCACCGGCTGGCGTACGTCAGCGTGGACATGCCGCAGGGACACCGATCGTCGATACCGCCGGTGCTGGCCGCCACGTCCGACCTTGCCGTGGTCCGCTTCCACGGCCACAGCGACAAGTGGACCAGCCGCGACATCCACCAGAAGTTCGGTTACCACTACTCCGCGCGGGAGCTACGAGACTGGGCCCCCAAGCTGCGAGAACTGGCCGACGAGACGCAGCAGACCCATGTCCTGCTCAACAACTGCTACCGCGACTACGCCCAGACCAACGCCCAGCAACTCCAGGCCCTCCTCGCCGGCCTCCCCTGACCGCACCCTCCCTCTCTCACCCCACAACCCTCCGCCGGTGCTTCTCACCCGGTCGGGGTGAGGACGGCTCACCCCGGCGGTGCGGACGATGGTGGTGGCGCGGACGGCGGGCTGCCGATCATCCGCGCGAGGCGACACCACGGAGGTGGTTGGCGATGACGGCTCGGGTGACAGCGTCCCGTCGACGGGACGCGGTCCTGCATGTCGTCGGCGCGTCCGGCCAGGCCCGACGGGTCCCGCGCGCCGGACGGGCCAGCCCGATCCGGCCACGGCGTGGCCCGGCGGGCCCGCCGCGACGCCACGACGACCGACGGTGGGAGACCGACCTACGGGGGTGGACAGATGGCTGAGCAGTTCCAGTCGGCGGTCGAGTCCTCGGTGGACAAGACCAACCTGATTCTGAAGGACATCGAGCGGGCGTACGGGTGGCCGAAGGAACAGCGCAACCAGTCGTACGCGGCGCTGCGCACCGTGCTGCACCTGTTGCGCGACCGGCTGCCCGTGCAGGAGAGCGTGGAGTTCTCCGCCCAGTTGCCGATCCTCGTGCGGGGCATCTACTTCGACGGGTGGCAGCCGCAGGACGTGCCGATCAAGCTCAACCGGGACGACTTCCTCTACGAGGTGCGCCAGGGCTTCCCGTACGACGTGGCGGGCGGCCCGGAACGGGTGGTCCAGGTGGTGCTGGACACCCTGCGCCGGCACATCACCCAGGGCGAGTGGGACGACGTGAGGGACACCATGCCCGCCGACCTCGCCCGGATCATGCCCTGACCCCGCCACGTCACGGTCCCGCCCCACCCGCCGGTGGGGCGGGCCGAGCGGCTTCACCAGAGGTCGAAGTGGAACACCTCGAACGAGGTGCCGTAGCGCACGCCCAGCCGGCTCCCGACCGGGCGGGCCCCGCCCTCCAGGAACTCCTCGGCGTCGAAGCTGCCGTCACCCAATCCGGTCAGGTACGCCTGATGCGCCAGCAGCGACGCCACGCCGTGGGCGAAGGTGTCGGTGGTGTCCACCCCGTGCGCCGAGCGCGGCGAGGAGGCCGCCCACACCTGGCGTACGCCGCCCCACGGCTCGACATCGCCGGCCACCTGCTCCGGGAAGATCCACCGGTTGCCGGCGTCCCGGACCGCGTCCAGGGTGGCCCGGCCCACCGCGATGTGGTCGGCCTGGTTGAGTATGTCCGCCCCGTCCCAGGTCTCCCGGAAGTTGTTGGTGATGACGATCTCCGGCCGGTGCCGGCGCACCACGGCGGCCAGTTCGCGGCGGAGGGCGACGCCGTACTCCAGCACCCCGTCGGGCAGGCCGAGGAACTCGACGGTGTCCACGCCGACCAGGGCCGCTGACGCGCGCTGCTCCTGCTCGCGTACCTGGCGGGCCTGCGCGGGCGGCATCCCGTCGATGCCCGCCTCGCCGCTGGTCGCCAGGCAGTAGACCACCTGTTTGCCCTGCCCGGTCCAGCGGGCGATCGCGGCGGCGGCGCCGAACTCCAGGTCGTCCGGGTGCGCCACGATCGCCAGCGCGCGCTGCCACTCCTCGGTCACCGGCTCCAACGGCTCGGTCATCGGCACCTCCCCTGATCGCGTCCGTCCATCCTGTCACCCACCAGGGACGCCTGCCGGGTGTTGACCTCGACCATGGTTGAGCTTCGATGCTGCGCGGCTGACGGCGACGGCCGTCACCGCCGTCCTGCCGGTCAGCGGCTCGCCGGACGCCGAGCGCGACGCTGCCGGATGCGGTGACCGTGCCGGTTGGCACGCCGAACCGGGCATACGGGTCGGTTCGGACGTCTACCGTGGTTAGAGAAGATCGAGCCCGGGGTAACACCCACGGCACGACGCACCCGGCCGACGGCAGGGGCGGGTCCATCCGAGGGAGCACGATGCCACTCAACGACGACGACATGCAGACCACCACCGGCGGCGGGCTGGAAGGCCCGGCCGACGGCGGCGCGACCCCGGGCCAGCACGACGGTGGGGCCGACGGTAGCGCCGAGGGGCCGGCTGACGGGGGTGCCACCCCGGGCCAGCACGACGGTGGAGCCGACGGCAGTGCCGAGGGGCCGGCTGACGGGGGCGCCACCCCGGGCCAGCACGACGGTGGGGCCGACGGTAGCGCCGAGGGGCCGGCTGACGGGGGCGCGACCCCCGGCCAGCAGGACGGTGGGGCCGACGGCGGCGCCCGGTAACGCTCCATGACGCCTCTCGACCCGCCGGGCGGCGCTGGCCGTCCGGCGGTCCCGTCCGCCGTGGCGGCGTTGGCCCGGTGTGTCAGCGTGGAGCCGGCGAAGTTCGCCGCCGCCCACTGGGGACAGACGCCGCTGCTGTCCCGCGCCGCCGAGCTCGCCAACCCGGCCGGCTTCACCGACCTGCTCAGCCCCGCCGACGCCGACGAGCTGCTCAGCCGGCGTGGGCTGCGTACCCCCTTCCTGCGGGTGGCCAGGGACGGCCAGGTGCTGCCGGCGGCGCGCTACACCGGCGGCGGGGGCGCCGGCGCCGAGATCGGCGACCAGGTCCTCGACGAGAAGGTCCTGGAGCTGTACGCCGGCGGCGCCACTCTGGTCCTGCAGGGCCTGCACCGCAACTGGCCGGCGTTGATCGACTTCACCCGTGACCTGAGCCGGGCCGTCGGGCAACCGTTGCAGGTCAACGCCTACCTGACCCCGCCGGGCAGCCAGGGCTTCGCCACCCACTACGACACCCACGACGTCTTCGTGCTCCAGGTCGACGGTCGCAAGCACTGGCGCGTCCACCCGCCGGTGCTGCCCGACCCGCTGGAACGCCAGCCGTGGGGCGGGCGGGCCGACGAGGTCGCCGCCACCGCCGAGGGCCAGCCTGCCCTGGACGTGGTGCTCGAACCGGGCGACGTGCTCTACCTGCCCCGCGGGTGGCTGCACAGCGCCCAGGCGCAGGACTCCAGCTCGCTGCACCTGACCGTGGGCGTCCGCGCGTTGACCCGGTACGCGCTGGTCGAGGAGTTGCTGGCGCTGGCCGCCGAGGACCGGCGGCTGCGGGCCACCCTGCCGTTCGGCACCGACCTGGCCGACCCGGAGGCCGTCGAGCCGGAGCTGACCGAGACCGTCGAGGCGCTGCGCGACTGGCTGCTGCGGGCCGACCCGGCTGCGGTGGCGGCCCGGCTGCGGCAGCGCGCGTGGCCGGCGGCCCGCCCGGCGCCGATCCGGCCGCTCGCCCAGGCCGCCGCCATCGCCGCGCTGGACGCCGAGAGCCGGGTCACGCTCCGCCCCGGCCTCCGCTGGCAGCTCGCGCCGCAGGGCGACCGGGTCACGCTGCGCCTGTTCGACCGTACGATCACCCTGCCCGCGCAGTGCGAGCCCGCGCTGCGTGCCCTGCTCGCCGGAGCGCCCAGCCGGGTCGGCGACCTGCCCGGCCTCGACACCGACGCCGACCGCCTCACCCTCACCCGCCGCCTGCTCCGCGAAGCCGTCCTCGTTCCGGCCTAGGGCAGGGTCAGCAGGAGCAGGGTGGTGGTCAGGCCGGCGGCGATGACGATGAGCACGGGACGGGGGCTGAGGACGGCGTGCCGGCGGTCGGCGAGCAGCCGGGTCGGTATCAGGCCCAGCACCGGGCCGAGCAGCGTCACCACCAGTGCCAGCACCGGCAGGCCGACGGCCAGCTCGCCGTCGCTGCGGCCGGCCAGCGCGCGGGCGCCGGCGCCCAGCGCGTACGCCAGCACCGCCCCGGCCACCCCGTAGAGCGCCAGCAGCGGGTTCACGCTGCTCGGCAGCTCGCCCGGCTGCCGGGTACGGTGCAGCAGGTCCCGCGCGGCGTCCAGCAGCGACATCGGGTCACCGGTGGCGTCCGGCGCGGGCGCCGGGGGAGCGCCGGCCCGCCGCCCGCCGCCGCCCAGCCGGGCGTTCAGCTCCTGCCACAGCACCGCCACCTCGGCGTCCACCTGCTCCTGCGACTCGCGCGCCGCGACGACCTCCCGCTCGGCCCGGTTGACCTCGTCGGCGGATTCGGCCACCGCCCGCTCGGCCGCCGAGCACTGCTGCTCGTACCAGGCGCGTGCCTCCTCCCGCTGCTCGTGCACCCGCGCGGTCAGCTCGGCGAGCCGCCGGAGCTGTGCCGCGTACGTCTCGCTGGTCACCGGTTCGTTCATCGCGACGGTCCGTACGGGATGATGGTCTGCCCGGTGCGGTGCACCGCCCGGTCGAAGAACAGCCCCCGCCACGGCCGGGGATACCAGTCCGGCCCACCGGTGCTGGGGTAGAGCGACGAACCCAGCTCCCCGCCGTGGGTGTCCAGCGCCACCCAGGCGCCGATCTGGTCGGTGCGGGCGGCCGGCCCGCCCAGGTCGGCGCGCATCCGGGCCACCCCCCGCCACCAGGCCAGCACATGCGTGCGCCGCTCGGGGCCGTCGTGCAGGATCCGGCGCAGGTGCTCCAGTCCGGTGGATCGCCCGGCCCGCGAGGCGAGCGCGCCGGCCGCCGCGTCGACGGCGAAGAGCAGCAGGTAGTGCGGCGCTGCGGTGGCGCCCGGCCCACCGAGGCCCTCGGCGGTCTCGGCCATCAGCTCGGTCACCGTCTCCTCGTCGTACCAGGCGGCGTCGTCGGCGAGATCCTCGTAGAGCGCGCGGGCCGCCGGGTCGGAGTCCGGGTCCAGGCAGGCGATGGAGAACCGGGCGCTGCCCGGCCGGTGCTGCCGGGCCAACGACCGGGCCGCCGCGTCCAGCACCGCGCACGCCTCGTCGACCCGGGTGCCCAGCACGGCCAGGTTGCGTCCGGGGGCCCGGGGCAGCCGCAGCGCCGCCGAACGGGCCTGCACGTCGATGATCTCGCCGAGCAGCGCGACCGGGCCGCGCGGCGTGCCGACCTCCGGTGCCTGAAGGGCCCGGAAGTCCGGCGCGTCGGCCAGCCTCGGGATCGCGTCACCGTCGAAGAGCCGGGCCGGCGCGGCCTCGGCCGGGCGCATCCGCCACAGCCGGTTCTGCAACTCGCTCCAGGTCTCCCAGTCGCCGGCCGACGGGATCCGGGCCACCTCGTTGCCCTCCGGCAGGCCCGACTCGGCGTTGACCACCGCGTGGAACTTCGGCAACGACTGGGCGGCGTCGTTGCGCTCGGCGAGGATCCGCAGCGCCTTGGGCAGCGCGATCCGCAGGGTGAACTGGGCGACCAGCGCCGGCCGGCCCCACAGCGCCTCGATGCCGCGTACGTCCTGCGAGGCCAGCACCAGGTGGATGCCCTGCGAGCGGCCCCGCCGGGCCAGATCCTCCAGCAGGTCGGCCGCCTCCCGGGCCACCGCGTCCCGGCCGGCCAGCAGCATCTGGAACTCGTCGACCACCGCGACGATCCGCGGCCAGTGCCCGGTCGGGTCCACCGCGCGCAGCTCGGCCAGCTTGGTGACCTCGTGCTTCTTCGCCGCGTCGGCCCGCCGGCGCAGTTCCTCGGCGAGGAAGCGCAGCAACGCCAGGCCGAACTCGCGGTCGGTGTTGACGTTGATGCCGACCAGCCGCATGTGCGGCAGCCAGCTCGGGTCCCGCCGGCCCTGGGCGAACCGGGCGAAGGAGACCCCCTCCTTGAAGTCCAGCAGATAGAACTCCAGCTCCGCGGGGGAGTAGCGGGCCGCGAGGGCGCCGATCCAGGCGAAGATCAGGTTGGTCTTGCCGGTGCCGGAGGGGCCGCCGATCAGCGCGTGCGGCGGGTAGTCGCCGAGGGTGAGCAGCACCGGGCGGCCCTGCGGTCCCTCGCCGATCGGCGCGGTCAGCCCGGTCGCCGAGTCCTCCTGCCACATCCGCTCCGGCGGCGGCAGCAGGTCGGTGAACGGGGTGGGCGCCGGGCCGGCGCTGACCACCGAGGCGATGTCCCGGCAGGTCTCGGTGACCAGGGCGGCCGGTGGCGGCGGGTCGAGGCGTACCGGCAGGGTGCCGACCAGGGCGCCGTCGGGGGTGACCACCATCCGGGTGACCGTCGGGTCGTCGGGCAGCGGCACGCCCCACACGATCAGGTGTACCCCGCAGGCGGCGCCGGCCCGGACCACCCGGTCGAGCTGGCCGCGCTCGTGCCGGGACAGCTCCTCCCCGCCGAGCAGCACCGCCACCCGCCACGGCTCCGGCCGGCGGCCGGTCGCGGCGGCCAGGTCGCGCAGCGAGGCGTGCTCGCCGGCGAGGACGGTCTCGTTGATCCGCCGGATCTGCTCCACCAGGTCGTCCAGCAGCCGGCCCAGGCCACCCGGGCCGACGAAGGTGAGCAGCCCGGCCGTGCCCAGCGGAGCGAACCCGGCCAGGCCGCCACCGAGCCGGTCCGGGTCGTAGCCGACCAGCCGCACCGCGCCCGGCGTGGCCCGGCCGAGACCGCGCAGCAGCAACGCCGACACCACCGCCGCGCAGCCCTCCGCGTCCCCGTCGAGCGCCACGTGCCCGCCGTCGAGCAGCGCCACCAGCGCCGGCACCGGCTCGGCATCGGGCAGCCGTACCGTGCCGACACGGGTCGCGCCGGGCGGCTCGGCCCGGTCCGCCGGGGTGGGCCGCCACACCGGCCACTCCGCCGAACCCGCGCCGGGCGCCTCCCGGGTGGCGGCTCCGGCCGCCCGCCGGGCCAGCTCCGCGAGCCGCGACGCGTGCCGGGCCTCGATCTCGGTGAGGCGCTTGTCGCGTTCGGCGCCCACCCGCTCCGGTACGCCGGCGGCGGCCCGGCGCACCCGCACCGACCGCTCCCGCGCGGTGGCCAGCGCCGCGTGTGCCGCCGCCGACCGGGTGCGGGACGCGCCAAGGGCCTCGGCGAGCAGCTCCCGGACCCGGTCGACCAGCTGGCTGCGCCGGTCAGCCATCGATCCCGTGCCCCGGCCGGCCGGTCCCGTTGCGGGATCCACCGCCCGTGTTAGGAGGGGGCCCCTCTACTACGCCAGGCGTTAACAGGGGGCCCTTCCTTTCATCTGGGAAATCGCGGTCGAGGCGGTGGAGGAGGACGCCGGTGAGGATGGCGGCGGTGATCGCCGGGTCGGCGGCGTGCGGTTGCTCGCCGTCGCCGCGGCGGGGCGGTGGCATCCGGCAGACCCGGGTGAGCAGCGTGTCCAGCACCGGGGCGGGCAGGCCGGGCAGCAGGTCCCGGACCCGGCCGTCCAGCTCGCGGCGCAGCCGGGCCAGGTCGTCGCCGCGCGGCGGATGGCCGAGCAGCTCACCGGCGAGGTCGCGCAGCAGGGGCGGGGCCACCGCCGCCAGGCCCAACCCGACGTCGGCGTGTGCGCCGCGCAGGTCGCGGTGCAGCCGGTCGCGGTCGCCGGCGCGGACTCCGCGGACCACCCGGCGCAGCAGCTCCTGGGAGTCGGCGATCCGCTCGTCGGGTTGCTCGGCGCCCTCCCGCCCGCCGGTCAGCTCCGCCACCCGCACCGACCACCAGCGGCGCAACCGGACCGCACCGGCGGGCTCCGGCGCGGCGGCGGCCTCCGGCTCGGTGCCCCGGGGCGCGTCGTGCGCCGGCCGGTCGTCGCGCCCGCCGGCGGGCGGCGGCGCGGCGCCGTCGGGCGCCAGCCCGATCGCGGCAAGGTACGAGGTCAACTGCTCCTGGGCCACCCGCAGCGCGTACCCGGCGGTCTCGGCGTGCTCGGTGGCGGCGGAGAGCTCCGGCACCCCCATCGGGTCGGCCGACTCCTGGCGCACCCAGCGCAGCCGCTCGGTGGCCAGCCCGAACCTCTCCAGCGCCTGCGCCAGCAGGCCCAGCGGCAGCTCCTCGGCGGCGGCCCGGACCTGCGCGCCGACATCCTCGACGATGGACACCCCCGGCCCCTACAGCGTCGCGACGTACTGCTGGGCCTGCTCGACCGCGACGAGCGTCGCGGCGAGGCACTCCTCCAACTCCTGGCTGGCCTGGGTCAATGACGCCTGTGCCGCCTCGACGGTGGTGTGGCCGCTGCCCTCCAGCGCGCCCGCGAGGGTCTGTTGCGCCTCGGCCAGTTTCTCGCCGGCGGCCTGCACGGCGCTCTGGCCGTCACCGATCTGCTGAAGCGCGACATCGATGGCTGCCTTGAGCTCGGCGACGCTCGCCACGCGGAACCTCCTGGGGGCGGGGAGGACTCCATTAGAGCCTATGCCGGTCGGGGAACGAACATGCGCCCTGTCAGTGTTCCTGCCTCGCTGACCGGTTGTCGACCGGAGGCGCCGCGAGTCCGATTCGTGGGACCCGCGGTCGGAAGATCACTTAGCGCCACCAGGGTCAGTGCCGCAGCCAACGTGGACCGTGCACCTCCGCGCCGAGGGCGACGACCCGCTCCCGCAGCGCCCGGTCGGCGGTGACCACCAGCCGCCGTCGGCCGGCGGCCCCGGCGACGAGGTCGACCACGGCGTCGTCACCGGAACCGGCGGCGGAGACCACCCGCACACCGTCGACCCCGGGGACGTGCCGGGCGGCGCCCTCCACCACCAGCACCAGCTCGACCGGCGGGGGCAGGTCCGGCGGCACCCCGCGCCCGCCCAACGGCACCAGGGTGTCCCGGAGCCGGGCGGTGGCCCCGGCGCGGTCCCGCCACCAGCCGTCCGGGCGGGATCCCACCACGTTGGCGGCATCCACGATGAGCAGTGGTGTTCGATCCATCCGCCCAGCGTGCCATCCCGCCTCCCGATCCGCCCGACGCCCACGCCGCGGCCGTCCCGCAGGTGGCGCGCCGGTGCCGGGCGGGGGAGTTTGTCCGGCCGATGGCGGGGTAGCCCGTGCCGACCGTCTCGCGCCCGACCGCGGAGGACAGACATGATTGGACCCGGCGACTTCGGCTCCGACCCGTGGGACGAGTTCCTGGCCCGGTACTTCGGTCGGGGCGAGGGCGGACGCCGGCCGGCGCACCGGGTCGACATCACCCGGCTGATGACCGCCGACGCCCGGGAGATGCTGGCCGACGCCGCGCGCCGGGCGGCCCAGAAGAAGAGCAACGACCTGGACACCGACCACCTGCTGTGGGCGGCGTTGCAGCGCGAGCAGCTGCGTGATCTGGTACGCAGAGCCGGCGCGGATCCGGACACCCTGGTCAACGCGTTGGGCGGGCGGGGCGACGGCGCCCCGCACGGCGAGGTCCCGCCGAATCTGTCGCTCACCCCGGCGGCCAAGCGGGCGCTGCTCGACGCCCATCAGCTCTCCCGGGCGATGGGCGCGAACTACATCGGCCCCGAGCACATCCTGATGGCGCTGCCGCTGAACCCCGAGTCGCCGGCCGGCCGGATGCTCGCCGCCGGCCGGATCCAGCCGGAGTCGTTGCAGGCCGCCAACGCCGAGCGCGGACCGGGCGCCACCCCACGGCTGGACCGGGGTACGCCCACGCTCGACCAGTACGGCCAGGACCTCACCGAGCTGGCCCGCAACGACCAGATCGACCCGGTGATCGGGCGCGCCGACGAGATCGAGCAGGCGGTGGAGATCCTGTCCCGGCGTACCAAGAACAACCCGGTGCTGATCGGTGAGGCCGGCGTCGGCAAGACCGCGATCGTGGAGGGCCTGGCCGAGCGGATCTGCGACGGCGACGTGCCGCAGACGCTGATCGGCAAGCGGGTGATCCAGCTCGACCTGGCCGGGCTGGTCGCCGGCACCCGCTACCGGGGCGACTTCGAGGAGCGGCTCAAGAAGGTGATCGACGAGATCCGGGCGCACCGGGAGGAGCTGATCATCTTCCTGGACGAGATCCACACGCTGGTCGGCGCCGGCGGCGCGGGCAGCGAGGGCGGCATGGACGCGTCCAACATGCTCAAGCCGGCGCTGGCCCGCGGCGAGCTGAGAGTGATCGGCGCGACCACCCTCGACGAGTACCGCCGCAGCATCGAGAAGGACGCCGCGCTGGCCCGGCGGTTCCAGCCGGTCTTCGTGCCCGAGCCCACGGTCGAGGACACCGTGGCCATCCTGCGTGGCCTGCGGGACCGCTACGAGGCCCATCATCAGGTGCGCTTCACCGACGAGGCGCTGGTCGCCGCCGCCGAACTCTCCGACCGGTACCTCACCGACCGCTACCTGCCGGACAAGGCGATCGACCTGATCGACCAGGCCGGCGCCCGGGTGCGGCTGCGCACCCGCACCCCCGCCGCCGACGTGCGGGATCTGGAGCAGCGGCTCGACGAGGTACGCCGGGACAAGGAGCAGGCGGTCGCCGACGAGCAGTACGAACGCGCCTCCACGCTGCGCGACCAGGTCTCCGAGTTGGAGGGTCAGGTCAGCCGGGCCCGGGGCGACGACGGCAGCGGCACCCAGGTGC
The DNA here is from genome assembly GCF_050942455.1 of Micromonospora sp. CA-263727. Taxonomy (NCBI): domain Bacteria; kingdom Bacillati; phylum Actinomycetota; class Actinomycetes; order Micromonosporales; family Micromonosporaceae; genus Micromonospora; species Micromonospora sp. CA-263727. The sequence continues at coordinate 4,637,925 of NZ_CP192031.1, read as the reverse complement.
CCGAGGTGGGGCCGGACGAGATCGCCGAGGTGGTCTCCCGGGCCACCGGCATCCCGGCCAGCCAGCTCACCGAGGAGGAGCGGGACCGGCTGCTGCGGCTGGAGGGCCACCTGCACGAGAAGGTCGTCGGGCAGGACGACGCGGTCAGCGCGGTGGCCGAGGCGGTGCGCCGCTCCCGTACCGGGCTGGCCGACCCGAACCGCCCGATGGGCAGCTTCCTCTTCCTCGGCCCCACCGGGGTCGGCAAGACCGAGTTGGGTCGGGCGTTGGCCGAGGCGCTCTTCGGTGAGGCCGACCGGATGGTCCGGGTGGACATGAGCGAGTTCCAGGAGCGGCACACGGTCAGCCGGCTGGTCGGCGCGCCACCGGGCTACGTCGGGTACGAGGAGGCCGGCCAGCTCACCGAGGCGGTGCGCCGCCGCCCGTACGCGGTGGTGCTGCTCGACGAGATCGAGAAGGCCCATCCCGACGTGTTCAACATCCTGTTGCAGGTGCTCGACGACGGGCGGCTCACCGACAGCCAGGGCCGGACGGTCAACTTCAAGAACACCGTTCTGATCATGACGAGCAACCTCGGCTCGGAGCTGATCACCGGCAGCCAACGCGCGGTCGGCTTCGGCACCGGCGCGCCCGGCACCGAGCAGGAAAGTGACGAGCTGCGGGAACGGTTGATGCGCCGGCTACAGGAGAACTTCCGGCCGGAGTTCCTGAACCGGATCGACGAGGTGATCATTTTCCGTCGGCTGGAGGCCGAGCAGCTACGGCAGATCACCGAGCTGCTGCTGGAGGAGACCCGTCGCCGGCTGCACGCCCAGGACATCGAGGTGGACTTCACCACCGCCGGCACCGACTGGCTCGCCGAGCACGGCTACCAGCCGGAGTTCGGCGCCCGGCCGCTGCGCCGGGTCATCCAGCGCGAGGTGGACAACCAGCTGTCCCGGATGCTGCTGCAACAGCAGCTCTCCTCCGGCCAGCGGGTCACCGTCGACGCCCGGGACGGGCAGCTCACCTTCGACGTGACGGCCGGCGCGCGGGGCCACGCCGCGGCCACGACCTCGCATCCCCGCTGACCGGAAGGGCATCGATGACCGAACCGGAGGAGACCCGGGACGACGACGAACGCAGCGACCCGATCCTGGCCCCGCCGACGGCGAACCCCGCGCGGGTGCAGGTGCCGCCGGAGGGCCTGGGCGGGCAGACCGACGAGGGGCGCCCGGAGGGGTCCGGGTCGCCGCCCGGAGAGGAGGCCTGATGGTACGCGAGCAGCGACTCGACCCCGAGGTGGAAGTGCTGTGGGACGACTTCCACGTCGAGGTCAACGTGCCGTCCGAGCAGCTGCGGCAGTGGCTGCTGACCCGGGGTTCCGGCGAGGAGGCGTTCGGCCCGGATCCGGACCTGGACCTGCCGGAACCGGGCCGGCAGATCCTGGCCGTGCTGCGCAAGCGCAAGGTCGACCTGACGCCCGAGGACGTCGAGGTGATGCGCGACGCCATCGACCGGATCCGGTCGCTGAGCGCGGCGAAGCCGAGCCGCGGCAACGCCGACGACGAGTGGCGGCACTCCCTGCTCGACCTCGGCCACGACGTGCTCGTCGAACGCTGACACCGGCCATGGCCCCGGCACCTGCGACGGTGCCGGGGTCACGTGTGCCATCGGTCTACTCGGTCTCCAGGCTGGCCATGGCCAGGCCGGCGGTCTCCGCGACGGCCTGCCGGTCGGCGCGGGTCTGTTCCTCGCGGCTGAGCAGCGCGGCGTACTCGGTCAGGTCGGCCGGGTCGGGCACCTCCGGCAACCGGCGCAGGAAGGCTTCCACCTCCCGGACGGCGGCGGTGTGCGCGGCGGCCGCCTGGCGCAGGAGTTCACGGTCGTCGGCGGCGGGATAGAGGTCGGTCATGCCCGCCCATTACCCGCGCTCAGGCGGTTCGCACCACCCGGCCGGCGGCCGCGACCGCGGGGCGCCGCACCCCGAACGTGGGGTTGCGCAGCAGCCAGGCCAGGTACGTCGGGTGCGGGGCGAGGGCGTCGGTGTACGCCGCCAGGGCCGTCTCCAGCACCAGGTCGGCCATCCGGGCGGCGGGGGATTCCGGATGCCAGCCCAGCATCAGCCGCCAGCGCAGCGGTGCGCCCACCAACCGTCGGGTCACCAGGCCCGCCACCGGGCGGAAGGTGGCCTGGCAGAGCGCCACCGCCTCACCGGCGTCCACCAGGTCGATGCAGCTGCGCACGTCGGCCTCGTACACCTTGCGGGGGGTGAAGCCGGCCCGCGCGCAGGCGGCGGCGAAACAGTCGCCGAAGCAGCCGTCTCCCGGCGCCGCCACCCACTGCGTGTGCCGCAGGTCGGCCAGGGCCACCTCGTCCCGCGCGGCCAGCGGGTGGGACTCCGGCAGCAGCACCATCACCGGGTCGACGGCGACCTCCTGCCAGCTCAGCCCGTAGTCCGCCGACGGGGTCGAGTCCCCGCAGACCCCGGTCAGCGCGTAGTCCAGCCGCCCGCCGGTGACCAGTTGGGCCAGCTCGTCGACCGACCAGGAGGCGTACGTGGTGATCTGCGCCTGCGGGTGTTCGGCGGCGAGCCGGTGCACCAGCCGACCCAGGATCGGGCTGTTGACCCCACCGAACCGGTACCGGCGGGGGGTGTCCCCGGCCCCGGCCAGGCGGGCCGCCTCGTCCTGTAGGCCCTTCATGGCCGGCAGCAGCACCCGGGCCCGGGCGAGCACCAGCTCGCCGAGGGCGGTGGGCCGGGCGCCGCGCCGGTCCCGATCGAACAGCGGCCCGCCGAGGGTGCGTTCGATGCGCTGGAGCTGGGCGGTCAGCGCCGGCTGGGCCAGGCCGAGCGTCGAGGCCGCCTTGGTCACGCTCCCCGTCTCCGCGATGGCGCAGACCACCCGCAGGTGGCGCAACTCCAGATTCATAACGTGACGGTAGGGCCACGGAGCAGCCGGCGGAAGGGCCCGGACGGATCAACGACCTTGACTCTCAGCGCGGCGGCGGCTCGGTCAGCTCGCTGAGTTGGGTGTGCCGGCCGGTGACCGCGTCCCGGACCTTGTCCACCAGGCCGACCGCCGGCTCGATGATCCGGTTCCACGGCGGGGTGTGCGGGACACGCAGATGCGGACGGGTCGGCGCGGCCTCCTCGGCGATCTCCAGCCGGTTCCCGAGCCGGATCAGCTCCTCCTCGGTGGCGGCGGCACAGAGCCGGTCGACCAGCGCGTCGACCGCCACCACGTGTGCCTCGACCAGGCGGGCCACCACGGCCAGTTGGCCGTCGGTCAGCCCGCGCAGCGCCATCAGCAGGGCGGCGTCACCGGCCAGCACCTCACCGACCGGCCCGTCGGCGTCGGTCAGGGCCTGGCGGATGGCGGGCAGCAGGTACTGCTCCTCGGCCGACAGGTGCCGGGACAACGCGGCGACGAGGATCTCCCGGCCGTGCGCGGGATCCGGCTCCGGCCCGGTCAGCCGCCGGGTCAGCTCCAGCAGTTGCTGGTGCTCGTCGGCGATGGTGGCGGCGATGCTGCGCCCGGCGGGCTGGTATCCGTCGCCGGGCGTGGGCGGCAGCGGCGGCAGGTGGACGGACATGGTCCTCCTCGACTGGCGGGCAGAGCGACGACGATCGGGTCGCGCGCGACAGTACCCGTACCCGTCCGGACCGAAACCGGCACCTCGGGCGAGCCGCACCCGGCCTGCGCACGGCTGCCCGGCCGGCTGGTATGAAGGGCTGATGACGAGCGACGCCCACCCCGCCCTCCCCGCGCCGACGGACGAGGTCGTCGACCTCTGCCGGGACCTGCTGCGCATCGACACCACGAACACGGGCGACAACGCGACCAGCGCCGGGGAACGCCGCGCCGCCGAGTACGTCGCGGAGAAACTGGCCGAGGTGGGCATCGCACCGGTGCTCCACGAGTCCGCCCCCGGGCGGGCCAACGTGGTCGCCCGGATCCCCGGCACCGACCCGAGCCGGGGCGCGCTGCTGGTGCACGGCCACCTCGACGTCGTACCGGCCGACGCCGACGAGTGGTCGGTGCACCCCTTCTCCGGTGAGCTGCGCGACGGCTACCTGTGGGGGCGGGGCGCCATCGACATGAAGGACTTCGACGCGATGGTCCTCGCGGTGGTGCGGCACTGGCAGCGCAGCGGCGTCCGCCCGGCGCGCGACATCGTGCTCGCGTACACCGCCGACGAGGAGGCGGGCAGCGAGTACGGCGCGCACTTCCTGGCCACCCGGCACCGGGAGCTCTTCGACGGCTGCACCGAGGGCATCGGCGAGGTCGGCGGCTTCTCGTACACGGTGGACGAGTCGCGGCGGCTCTACCTGATCGAGACCGCGCAGAAGGGCATCGACTGGCTGCGGCTGCACGCCCGCGGCCGGCCCGGGCACGGCTCGATGCTGCACGACGACAACGCGGTCACCGCGCTCGCCGAGGCGGTGGCCCGGATCGGCCGGCACCGCTTCCCGGTGGTGGTCACCGACACCGTACGCGCCTTCCTCGAAGAGGTCTCCGAGGTGCTCGGCATCGAGCTGGACCCGGAGGACCCGGAGGCCGCCATCGCCAAGCTCGGCCCGATCGCCAACATCATCGGCGCCACCATCCGCAACACCGCCAACCCCACCCGGCTCGACGCCGGCTACAAGGACAACGTCATCCCCGGCCGGGCCACCGCCACCATCGACTGCCGCAGCCTGCCCGGGCAGTCCGAGCTGCTGGAGCGGCAGCTGCGCGAGCTGGTCGGCCCGGACATCGCCATCGAGTACGTGCAGCGCCAGCCGGCGTTGGAGACCACCTTCGACGGTGACCTGGTCGAGGCGATGTCCGCCGCGCTGCGGGCCGAGGACCCGGGGGCGCGACCGGTGCCGTACATGCTCTCCGGCGGCACCGACGCCAAGGCGTTCGCCCAGCTCGGCATCAGGTGTTTCGGGTTCGCGCCGCTGCGACTGCCGGCCGACCTGAACTTCTCCGCGTTGTTCCATGGCATCGACGAGCGGGTTCCGGTGGACGGACTACAGTTCGGCGTGCGGGTTCTCGACCGGTTCCTGCGTACTTCCTGAAGGGGACGCCTCACATGACCGACCAGAACGGTGAGCTGGACGCCGCCCTCGAGCGCGTGATCGAAGCGGCCCGCCACCACCTGGCCGCCGTCCGCGCCGCGCAGGGCCGGATCGACGACGACGACGTCTGGCAGGCGTACGTCGCGCTGAACAACGCGTCGTTCGCCTACGACGAGAAGCTCATGGACGCCTTCGGAGAGGTCACGCCCTGGGACGTCGAGTCGATCGACCCGGACGAGGCCGACCAGCGCTTCGGCGGTGCCGAGGGGGTCGAGCCGACCGATCCGCACCCCCAGGTGATCTCGGTACGCCAGCGACGCGACTACCGGGTGCCCAGCGTCTCCGCGTTGATCCGGATCGCCGAGTCCGCCCGCCGCGAGGGCGTCCCCGCCGACGAGGAGGTGCCGCCGGTGGAGGGCGTCGGCGAGGCGGTGCTGGAGCTGCTGCAGAGCGGCGACGGCTCGCTCGGCGCGCTCGACGTGCCGGAGCTGGAACCGCTCGACGGCGTGGTGATGGTCAGTGAGGTCGGCACCCCGGTCGACCTGGAGTCCTTCGACGACGACGACCCGGCGGGCCCGTTCCAGCCGGCGGCCGACGACCGACTGGTCGGCCGGCTCGACGAGCACCCGTTCATGGAACTCGACGACGAGCACGACCACGTGCACTGAAAGCGCCGGAAGTGACCGGGATCGGTCCGCCCGATCCCGGTCCCCGCGGGAACCGGCTCAGTACGACAGGCCCGGCTGCGGTGGGCTGATCCGGCGACGGCGCAGCATGACCTGCCGCGTGCCGTCCCGGAACAGCCGCACCCGGGCCAGCTCCCATCCGGAGAACTCCGCCTGGATCGCCAGCTGCGCCGCGGCGGTCAACCGGTCGACGTTCGGCGGTAGCCGCAGCGGCGCGTATTCGTAGTCCATGGGCCCTATGCTGCCCATCCCGACCCCTGCGCGCCACCCTCCAGCGGGTGACCCGCACCGCGCCGGGCGGGCCGGCGACGCCGGGAACGGGCTGGTCAGCCGTCGCGCTCCGGGTAACCGACCTCCAGCGCCGAGACGTCGTCCAGGGCCGTGGTGATCTCCTCGGGCAGGGTCATCCGCTCCACCTGGAGGGCGCCGAGCAGCTGCCCGGCCGTGCGGGCGCCGAGGATCGGCGCGGTCACCCCGGGCCGGTCCCGGATCCAGGCCAACGCCACCTCCAGCGGCGAGACGCCGAGGCCGCCCGCGGCGGTGGCCACCGCCTCGACGATGCTGGAGCAGCGCGGCTCCAGGTAGGTGGCGACGAAGCGCTCGAAATGCGGCGACACCGCCCGGGAGTCCGCCGGCCGCCCGTGCCGGTACTTGCCGGTGAGCACCCCCCGACCCAACGGCGACCAGGGCAGCACCCCCAGCCCGAGCGCCTCGCAGGCCGGCAGCACCTCGCGCTCCACGCCCCGCTCCAGCAGCGAGTACTCCACCTGGGCGGCGACCACCGGGGCCCGCCCCGGCCAGGCCGCCTGCCAGGCCGCCGCCCGGGCGGTCTGCCAGCCGGAGAAGTTCGACACCCCGACGTAGCGCACCCGGCCGCTGGCCACCGCGTGATCCAGCGCGGCCAGGGTCTCCTCCAGCGGGGTATGCGGGTCGTAGCCGTGCACCTGGAACAGGTCGACGTAGTCGGTGCCGAGCCGTTGCAGCGAGGCGTCGAGCGTCCGCAGCAGGTGCCCCCGGGAGCCGTCCCGCCGCCGGCTGCCGCCCGGCCGCAGCCCGGCCTTGGTGGCGATCAGCAACTCGTCGCGGGGCACCAGGGAGCCCAGCAGTGAGCCGATCACCGACTCGGCGTCGCCGTCGCCGTACACGTCGGCGGTGTCGACCAGGTTGCCGCCCGCATCGAGATAGCTCTTCAGTTGCGCGGCCGCGTCATCGGCGTCGGTGTCCCGGCCCCAGGTCATGGTGCCGAGCGCGAGCCGGGAAACCGCCAGCCCGCTTCGGCCGAGCGGTCGCTGCTGCATGGGTGAACCTTATTTCGTACCGGGGCCGGACCGATATCCTCGCTCCCGTCGAGTCTGCCCGTCGGTTCGCGTTTCCGCTCGTCCGGGTCGCGGTTGCCGGCCGGCGACACCGGGGGTGAGGCGGTGATCGTCCCGACCGCCGGCATTGCGTAACCTGATGCGACTGCGAATGGGGGAGGACTCTGTGCGACTCGGGCTAAGCCTCGGATACCAGACTGCGTGGAGCACACCGGCTGATCACCTGGCCCTGGCTCAGGAGGCGGACCGGCTCGGCTACTCGGTGGTGTGGGCGGCGGAGGCGTACGGCTCCGACTCGCCGAGCATGCTCGCCTGGATGGCCGGGCAGACCGAGCGGATCGGCATCGGCAGCGCGGTGATGCAGATCCCGGCCCGGACGCCCGCGATGACCGCGATGACCGCGGCCACCATCGACGCGCTCTCCGGCGGACGGTTCCGCCTCGGCCTGGGAGTCTCCGGCCCGCAGGTCTCCGAGGGCTGGCACGGCGTCCGGTTCGGCAAGCCCCTCGCGCGCACCCGGGAGTACGTTGACATCGTGAAACTGGCGGTGGCCCGCAAGGAGGTCGCCTACGACGGCGAGTTCTACACGCTGCCGCTGCCCGACGGCCCCGGCAAGGCGCTGCGGCTCGGCTTCCACCCGCCGCGCGAGCACATCCCGATCTACCTGGCCGCGGTGGGCCCGAAGAACCTGGAGCTGGCCGGCGAGATCGCCGACGGCTGGCTGGCCGTCTTCTACGCCCCGGAGTTCGCCGAGGAGCAGCTCGCCGCGGTGCGCGCCGGCCGGGCCAGGGCCGGCAAGGAACTGGCCGGCTTCGACGTGGTGCCCTCCGTGCCGGTGGTGGTCGGCGAGGACGTCGACTCCTGCGCCGAGCTGGTCCGCTGGTACGCGGCCCTGTACGTCGGCGGCATGGGCAGCCGGCAGCAGAACTTCTACAACCAGCTGGCCACCCGGATGGGGTACGGCGACGCCGCCCGCGAGGTGCAGGACCTCTACCTGGCCAAGCGGCAGCGGGACGCGGCCGCCGCGGTGCCGCTGGAGTTCATCGACCGGACCTCGCTGCTCGGGCCCAAGGAGCGCATCGCCGAGCGGCTGCGCCAGTTCGCCGAGGCCGGGGTGACCACCCTCTCGGTGACCCTGTTCGCCGCCGACCGCGACAGCGGGGTACGGACCCTGCGGAGCGTCGCCGAGGCGCTGGACCTCTCGGGAGTCGGGGAGTGACCTGGATCGAAGCCATCGTCCTGGGCATCGTCCAGGGCCTGACCGAGTTCCTTCCGGTCAGCTCGTCGGGGCACCTGCGGATCACCTCGGCGATCTTCTTCGAGCGGGACGCCGGGGCGTCCTTCACCGCGGTCACCCAGCTGGGCACCGAGGCGGCCGTCCTGCTCTACTTCGCCAAGGACATCTGGCGCATCGGCCGTACCTGGGTCGTCGGGATCTGGGATTCCTCGGTCCGTTCCAGCCTCGACTACCGGATGGGCTGGTACGTGATCGTCGGCTCGATCCCGATCGGGTTCTTCGGCTTCCTGTTCAAGGACCAGATCCGGGAGACCGCCCGCAACCTGTGGGTGGTGGCCACCACCCTGATCGTCTTCGCCTTCGTCCTCGCGTTCGCCGAGTACTGGGGCCGGCAGACCCGGACCCTACAGAACTTCCGGATGAAGGACGGCGTGGTGATGGGGTTCGCCCAGGCGCTGGCGCTGATCCCCGGCGTGTCGCGATCCGGGGCCACCCTCACCTTCGGTCTGTTCCTGAACCTGACCCGGGAGACGGCGGCCCGCTACTCGTTCCTGCTGGCCATCCCCGCCGTGGTGATGTCCGGGGTGTTCAGCCTCGGTGACGTCTTCGAGCCGGCCGCGCCGGGCACCTCGGTGCCCACCGTCGCGCAGATGGTCGTCGCCACGCTGATCGCCTTCGGGGTGGGCTACGCGGCCATCGCCTGGCTGCTCCGCTACGTCGCCCACCACACCCTGTACGTCTTCGTGCTCTACCGCGTCGCGGTCGGCACCCTGGTCCTAGCCCTCCTCCTGACCGGCACCATCACCGCCACCTGAGGTGTAAGCAGGGGCCCCTTCTTAACGCCTGGTGTAGAGCAGGGGCCCCTTATTAACAACGGCGGGTGTGTGGTTGGGCGGCGCCGGGGTGTGGGTGGGTTGTTGGCTGGTGCCTTTTGGTGGTCGGGAGGCGGGTGCGCGGCTGGCCGGCAGCCCCGTGGTGGTGGGGGTGCCGGCCAGCCGGTGGTGTGGGTGGGTGTGTGGGTTAGCTGTTCCAGTGCTGGGTGACGAGGTCGGCGGCCTGCTGTTCCCACTGGGCGTAGTGGTCCGGGTAGGCCGAGACCTGTACCTTCTGGGCGGCCACGGTCAGGGGCAGGTCCTTCCATCCGTCGATCTGCTTCAGGCTGTTGAGGAAGGCGGTGGTGGCGTATTCGGGGTTGGTGATCTGTTCGACTGTGCCCCAGCCGGAGGAGGGGCGCTGTTGGAACAGGCCCTGTGAGTCGTGGTCGTTGCGGTCGCCGAGGTGGCCCAGGTTTTCCAGCTTGGATTCCTGCAACGCGGTGGCGATGGAGACGACTGCGGCCCGTTCGTCCATGCCGGTCTTCTTGGTGGCGGCGATGATGGCCTTGGCGTTGCTGGTCTGCTCGGCGTTGAGGTCGATGCGTGACTGCGCGCCCTGCACGCCGTGTGGGGTGAGGGTGCCGGTGTCGGGCTTGTCGGCCTGCGCCGTCGACACGGCGGTTACCGGGGTGGCATCCGCGTGGGCGGCGATCGGGCCGGCGAACATGCCGCCGGTGAAGGCCAGGCCGGCGATACCGAGAACGCTCTTACGCAGCATCGAGTTCATGATCGAAGCTCCATTCGGGGGTAGACGTCCACACGCCGACAACCAGGGGGATCGGCATGCGGGTACAACGCCCTGCGGCGCAATGACGGGGGGTTCGGTTCGGCGGGCTCGCGGGCCGGGGGGCCTTCGCGGCGCCGGGACCATGTTCAACGACCGACCGGCGCGGATCATTCCGCGGATCCGCCGGCCGCGCTCATCGCCGGCAAGCGGCGGGCGGCCCTCCTCGGTCAGCCACCCGATACAACGCCCCGACCCCGTCCCGGATTCCGCCACGAGTCGACCGGTGGCCCCGGCAAACCGGACAAACGTCTCGCGTCGGTCGTAATGTCCGCGCAGGTGCCTGCGATGGTGCGTTTCTTGTCGCTCCAGCGACAAGAAACGGACCCACACCTGCGGCCCCGCCCCCCGGACCGGTCGAACGGAACAGGCCGGACAGGCCGTCGCTCGGCGCGGGTGACCGGCCGATCCGGGCCGCGTGGCGAGGCGCGCGCCGGGACTTCGCCGCGACACCGTCAAGGGTCCTGGACACCGGCTCGGCTCTCCCGACACGTATGAAACCCGGCACGGGTGAAACAGGACTTAGGGTGGTCCGCGTGGCGACACTTCTGCTCCTGCGGCACGGACGTACCACCGCGAACGCTGACGGCGGCCTGGCCGGGCGGCAACCGGTCGAACTGGACGAGACCGGCCGGGGCCAGGCCAGCGCGGTGGGTGAGCGGCTGCGGGCCGTGCCGCTGGCGGCCGTCGTCACCAGCCCGCTGGTCCGTTGCCGGCAGACCCTCGAACTGGCCCTGCCGCAGGCGTCGCCGCTGGTCGACGAGGGGCTGATCGAGTGCGGGTACGGCAGCTGGGAGGGGCAGCCGCTGAAGAAGCTGGCCAAGGAGCCGCTCTGGTCGGTGGTGCAGCAGCACCCGAGCGCGGCGGTCTTCCCCGAGGGGGAGGCGATGGCGCAGATGGCGGCCCGGGCGGTCGCGGCGGTACGCGCATGGGACGCCCGGGTGACCGCCGAGCACGGCCCCGAGGCGGTCTGGCTGGCGTGCAGCCACGGCGACGTGATCAAGGCGATCGTCGCGGACGCGCTCGGCGTACACCTGGATCTTTTTCAGCGGATCGTGGTGGACCCGGCGTCGGTGACCGCGATCCGCTACACCCCGTTGCGTCCCTTCCTGATCCGGCTCAACGACATCGGGGGCGACCTGACCGGGCTGGTCCCGCCGCCGCGCAAGCGGCGCCGGCGGGGCGGCCGGCCGGCCGACTCGGATGCCGCGGTCGGCGGCGGCGCCGGGACGGCCCGGTGAGGCATCCCGGCCCGACCGTCAACCGGGCCGGTGGGCGGGTCGCGATTCGGGTCGGTGGGGTGCGCGGTGCGCGGGGGTGCCGGATAGGGTCGTGGGTATGACCCACCAGGTGCACGCCTTCGAGCCGCCGGAGCGGTTCGTCGCCGGGACCGTCGGGGCGCCGGGGGAGCGCACGTTCTTCCTCCAGGCGCGCGGTGGCGGCCGGCTGGTCAGCGTCGCGCTGGAGAAGGTCCAGGTCTCCCTGCTCGCCGAGAAGTTGGAGGAGTTGCTCACCGAAGCGCAGCGCCGGTTCGGCGTCGACCTGCCCGAGGCCCCCACCTCGCTCGGTGACAACGACCCCCTGGAGACGCCGGTCGACGAGGAGTTTCGGGTCGGCACGCTGGGTCTGGCCTTCGACGCGGACACCGCGACCGTGGTGATCGAGGCGATCGCGGTCGGCGAGGCGGAGACCGAGGTCGAGCTGGGCGAGCCGGACGACGAGCCCGACGACGACGAGCCCGACGAGGACCTCGACCGGCTCCGGGTACGGCTGACCCCCGCTGCGACCCGCGCCTTCATCGAACGGGCCCGGCGCGTGGTCAACGCCGGCCGTCCCCCCTGCCCACTCTGCGGCCAGCCGCTCGACCCGGCCGGTCACCTCTGCCCCCGGCACAACGGCTACCACCGGTGACCTCGTCCGGCCTGGCGCCCCGGCAGGACGGCGGCGCCGCGCTGCGCCTGTTGCGGGACGGCGAACTGACCGTCGAGGGGCGGCTGGTCGACGCCTCGAACACCACCCTGCGTGGCATCCTCGCCCTGGCGGGGGCGACCGCGCGGTGCGTGTACAAGCCGGTGCGTGGGGAACGGCCGTTGTGGGACTTCCCGGACGGCACCCTGGCCGACCGCGAGGTCGCCGCCTACCTGGTCTCCGCGGCCACCGGCTGGGATCTGGTGCCGCCGACCGTGCTGCGCGAGGGGCCGTTCGGCCCGGGTTCCTGCCAGCTCTGGATCGACGAGCCGGAGGAGGCCGAGCCGCTGGTCGGGTTCGTGCCGGCCGACGCGGTGCCGCCCCGATGGTTTCCGGTCGCGGCGGCCCGCGACGACGACGGCGCCCCGTACGCCCTGGCGCACGCCGACGACCCGCGGCTGGCCCGGCTGGCGGTGCTCGATGCGGTGATCAACAATGCGGACCGTAAGGGCGGCCACGTGCTGATCGGCCCGGACGACCGGATCCACGGGGTGGACCACGGGGTGAGCTTCCACGTGGAGGAGAAGCTGCGTACGGTGCTCTGGGGCTGGGCCGGCCGGCCGCTGCCCGCCGACGTGGTCGAGACGCTCGACTGTCTCGCCCGCCAGGTCGCCGGCCCGCTCGGCGAGGAACTAAGCGGGCACCTGACCCTCGGCGAGATCACCGAGTTGGCGGCCCGGATCGACCGGCTGCGCCAGCGCGGCCGCTTCCCGCAGCCGTCGCGGGACTGGCCGGCCGTGCCCTGGCCGCCGCTCTGAGCTGAGGGACGGCGCCGGACCGCCGTCGGGGCTCCGGGTCGCTCGTCCCGACCGTCGCTGAGCCTGTCGCATTGATCACTCCGGGCTCGCCGTGCCGGCGACCCGGGGCTGGCTAGGCTGATCGGCATGGAGTCTTGGGTGGGGCACGAGGTGCCGCGGCTGCCGGGCAGGGGCGGGCCGCTGAGGTTGTTCGACTCGGCGCGGCAGGGCGTGCAGCCGTCCGAGCCGGACGGCCCGGCGACCATGTACGTCTGCGGCATCACCCCGTACGACGCCACCCACCTGGGCCACGCCGCCACCATGATCACCTTTGACCTGGTGCAGCGGATGTGGCGCGACGCGGGCCACCAGGTGCGGTACGTGCAGAACGTCACCGACATCGACGATCCGCTGCTGGAGCGGGCCGAGCGCGACGGCGAGGACTGGAAGGTCCTGGCGATGCGGGAGACGGCGCTGTTCCGGGAGGACATGGAGGCGCTGCGGATCATCCCGCCGGCGCACTACGTCGGCGCGGTCGAGTCGATCCCGGACATCGCCGAGAAGGTGCTGGTGCTGCTCAAGGACGGTGCCGCCTACCGTCTGGAGGACGGCAGCGGGGATGTCTACTTCGACATCTCGGCCGCGCCGCGGTTCGGCTACGAGTCCAATCTGTCCCGGGACGAGATGCTGGCGATCTTCCCGGAGCGGGGTGGCGACCCGGACCGGGCCGGCAAGCGCGACCCGCTGGATCCGCTGCTGTGGCGGGGTGCCCGCGACGGCGAGCCGTGCTGGCCCGGCGGGGAACTCGGCCCGGGCCGGCCGGGCTGGCACATCGAGTGCGCGGTGATCGCGCTGAACCTGCTCGGGTCCACCATCGACGTGCAGGGCGGCGGCAACGACCTGATCTTCCCGCACCACGAGTGTTCCGCCGCGCACGCCGAGCGGCTGACCGGTGCCGCGCCCTTCGCCGAGCACTACGTGCACGCCGGGATGATCGGCCTGGACGGCGAGAAGATGTCCAAGTCCCGGGGCAACCTGGTCTTCGTCTCCCGGCTGCGCGCCGACCGGGTGGACCCGATGGCGGTCCGGCTGGCACTGCTGGCCGGCCACTACCGCACCGACCGGTCCTGGACCGACGATCTGTTGACCACCGCCGAGGAGCGCCTGGCCCGCTGGCGTCGGGCCGCCGCCGCCCCCGCCGGCCCGTCCGGCGAGACCTTCCTGGCCGGCGTACGCGACCGCCTCAACGACGATCTCGACTCGCCCGGCGCCCTGCGGCTCGCCGACACCTGGGCCGACCAGACCCTGGCCGACCCCGCCGACGACCCCGCCGCCCCCGCCCTCTTCACCCAAACCCTCGACGCCCTCCTCGGCCTCCACCTCTGACCCGGCCCATCCCCCGGCGGCCCCCCTCGTGCGTCGATCATGGAGTTGTGGTGCCTGACTTGGGAGCTTCGGAGTCTTATGTCCCCACCACAACTCCATGATCGACGGGGCTTGCGGTGGGGGCGGGCGGGGGGTTAGCCGAGGATTAGGTCGGGGTTGGGGTGGGGTTGCTCGGTGGGGGCGGGGATCTTGTATTCCTCGGTGAGGGTGGTGACCGGGCCGGGCCAGGTGGCCTGGGCGACCTCGATGGGTTTGCGCTGCGGGTCGTAGGCGACGTGCAGCAGGTGCAGCACGGGGGTGTCCGGACGGATCTGGAGGGTCTCGGACTCCTCGCGGCTGGGCTGGCGGGCGGTGATCGTGTCGGTGGCTGTCGCGTACCGCCGCCCGGTGGCCTCCTCGGCTTCCTGGTAGAGCGGACGGCCGAACGCCTCGGCGCGCTCCAGCGAGGTGCCGGCGGTGTCGGCGGGCAGGAACCAGGAGGCGCCGACCTCCACCGGTGAGTCCTCGGTGCGGACCAGATGCCGGCGGCAGAGCAGCTCGGTGCCGTCCGGTACGCCGAACGCGTCGGCCACCTCGGGCGGCGCGGGGGAGCGGCCGACGGCGACAAGTTGTTGCCGGTACCGGGCGGCCAGGTCGGTGTGGTAGCCGCGGAAACCGCCGTAGCGGCCCCGGGAGAGCCGGTTGAGTCGCCGTCGGGTGCCCCGCACGTACGTACCGGAGCCCGGCTTGGTGATCAGGATGCCCTCGACCCGCAGCTGGTCGACGGCGCGTTGCACGGTCTGCTTAGCCACGCCGAACATCTCGGCGACGGCCGGGATCGACGGCAGCCGCTCACCCGGCCCCCAGTCGCCGCGGCGGATCTGCGCCTTGAGCTGCGCGGCGATCTGCCGGTGCGGGAACTCCGCCGCCCCCGGATTGATCTGCATGCCCACCCTCCTATCAGCTAGGTTCCTAGGATGCCGTACGCGGCGTGACCCGCGCCACCCCGACACCCCTGTTCCGGCGGAACGGCGAGAGTACGTCGGGCGGAGGTGCCGGGCGATGGGGCGTGCCGCCGGAGAACGGCCGGGCCCCCAGGCGCAACGCCTGGGGGCCGGGAAACGGAAGCGGAGGAGGGTTACCAGGAACCGGCGGTGGGGCCGGCGGAACCGCCCCGGCGGCGCAGGTACTTCTCGAACTCCTGGGCGATCTCGTCCCCGGTCAACGGGGTGATGCCGGCGTCACCGACGCGCTCCTCCAACTCCCGCACGTACTCGCCCAACTCGGCGTCCTGCTCGGCGGCGCTGCGTACCCGCTGCTCCCACTCGGCGGCCTCCTCGGCCAGGTCGGCCATTGGCACCGGCAGGTCGAGCACCTCCTCGACCCGGTGCAGCAGGGCGAGGGTCGCCTTGGGGCAGGGCGGGTTGTTGGCGTAGTGCGGCACGTGCACCCAGAAGGACACGGCGTCGACCTCGGCGCGGGTGCAGGCGTCGTGCAGCACGCCGACGATGCCGGTCGGCCCGTCGTAGCGGGTGGGGGTGAGCTGGTAGCGCTTGGCCGCGTCGGCGTCGGAGGCGCTGCCGCTGATCGGCAGGGGCCGGGTGTAGGGCACGTCGGCGAGGAGCGCGCCGAGCAGCACCACCCGCTCGACCTCCAGGCTGTGGCAGATCTCCAGCACCTGCTCGCAGAAGGTGCGCCAGCGCATGCTCGGCTCGATGCCCCGGATCAGCACCACGTCCCGGTCGGTGCCGGCCGGGCTGGCCACGGTGAACCGGGTCGTCGGCCACTCCACCCGACGGGTGGCCCCGTCGGACATGGCGATGGTCGGGCGGCTGACCTGGAAGTCGTAGAACTCCTCCGGGTCCAGCTCGGTGATCGGCCGGGCCTGCCACACCTGCTCCAGGTGCTCGACGGCGGCGGTCGAGGCGTCGGCCGCGTCGTTCCATCCCTCGAAGGCGGCGATGGCCACCGGGGAGCGCAGCACCGGCAGTCCGTCGAACTCGGTCACGCCGTCACCTCACCCTGCTCGTCACCGGCGACCCGGAGCCGGCCCCGGTCGTCCGCCCGCCGTGCATGGTGGTGTCGCTGTAGTCCCTCACATCAGCCAGCCTACGTGCCGCGCCCGGACACGGCCCGCCGGCCGCGCCGGATCGCCGACGGCACCCGGAACGGCATCCCGGCGGCCCAGCACGGGCGGTCCGCCGCGCGCCAACCCGGGACAACCGGCATAACAGATCAAAGCGGTCAACGTGATCCCGACGACACAATGTGGGAAGGGGCGGCGGGCGGGGATGCCGGTCCACCGCGCCGCACTAACCTGGGACGGTGCGGACTTCGTTGCTCGATGCGCTGGCAGACCGGATCGTCGTCACCGACGGGGCGATGGGGACGATGCTCCAGGCCGCCGACCTGACCCTCGACGACTTCGACGGCCTTGAGGGCTGCAACGAGATCCTCAACATCACCCGGCCCGACGTCGTACGCGGGGTGCACGAGGCGTACCTCACCGCGGGCGCGGACTGCGTGGAGACGAACACCTTCGGCGCCAACCTGCCGAACCTCGCCGAGTACGGCATCGCCGAGCGGATCTGGGAACTCTCCGAGGCGGGGGCGCGGCTGGCCCGGGAGGCCGCCGACGCGTACGAGACGCCGGACCGGCCCCGCTGGGTGCTCGGCTCGATCGGCCCGGGTACGAAGCTGCCGACCCTGGGTCACGCCGACTACGCCACCCTTCGTGACGCGTACCAGCAGAATGCGGGTGGCCTGATCGCCGGCGGGGCCGACGCGCTGATCATCGAGACCTGCCAGGACCTGCTCCAGGTCAAGGCGGCGGTGATCGGGTCGAAGCGGGCGATGGCCGAGGCGGGCCGGCAGGTGCCGATCATCTGCCACGTCGCGGTCGAGACCACCGGCACCATGCTGCTGGGCAGCGAGATCGGTGCGGCGTTGACCGCGATCGAACCGCTCGGCGTGGACCTGATCGGCCTGAACTGCTCGACCGGCCCGGCCGAGATGAGCGAGCACCTGCGCTACCTGTCGCAGCACTCCCGGATCCCGGTGTCGGTGATGCCCAACGCCGGGCTGCCCGTGCTCACCCCCGACGGGGCGTACTTCCCGCTCGGCCCGGACGAGATGGCCGACGCGCTGGAGCGTTTCGTCCTCGACTACGGCGTGGCGCTGGTCGGCGGTTGTTGCGGCACCACCCCCGAGCACATCCGGGTGCTCGCCGAGCGGCTGGGCGAGGTCCGGCCGGTGGCCCGCGAGCCGCGCACCGACCCGGGTGTCTCCTCGATCTACCACCATGTGCCCTTCGCCCAGGACGCCAGCGTGCTGATGGTGGGGGAGCGGACCAACGCCAACGGCTCCAAGGCGTTCCGTGAGGCGATGCTCGCCGCCGACTGGCAGTCCTGCGTGGAGATCGCCCGTGGCCAAGCCCGGGACGGCTCGCACCTGCTGGACCTCTGCGTCGACTACGTCGGCCGGGACGGCGGCGCCGACATGCGCGAGCTGGCCGGCCGGTTCGCCACCGCCTCCACCCTGCCGATCATGCTCGACTCGACCGAGCCGGCGGTGATCGAGGCCGGGCTGGAGATGCTCGGCGGCCGGTGCGTGGTCAACTCGGTGAACTTCGAGGACGGCGACGGCCCCGACTCCCGCTACGCACGGGTGATGCCGGTGGTCGCCGAGCACGGCGCCGCCGTGGTCGCGCTGTTGATCGACGAGGAGGGCCAGGCGCGTACGGCGGAGTGGAAGGTCCGCGTCGCCGGGCGGCTGATCGACGACCTGACCGGCCGGTGGGGGATGCACCGCTCCGACATCCTCATCGACGCGCTGACCTTCCCGATCGCCACCGGCCAGGAGGAGACCCGCCGCGACGGCATCGAGACCATCGAGGCGATCCGGGAGATTGCCCGCCGCTGGCCGGGAGTGAACTTCACCCTGGGCATCTCGAACATCTCCTTCGGGCTCAACCCGGCGGCCCGGCAGGTGCTCAACTCGGTCTTCCTGCACGAGTGCGTGCAGGCCGGGCTCACCTCGGCGATCGTGCACGCCAGCAAGATCCTGCCGATGTCGAAGATTCCCGACGAGCAGCGCGAGATCGCCCTCGACCTGGTCTACGACCGTCGCCGTGCGGGCTACGACCCGGTGCAGCGGTTCATCGAGGTCTTCGAGGGCGTCGACGCCGCCTCGGCGCGCGCCACCCGGGCCGAGGAGCTGGCGGCGCTGCCGCTGAACGAGCGACTCAAGCGGCGGATCATCGACGGCGAGCGCAACGGCCTGGAGGCCGACCTGGACGCGGCGATGGCCGCCGGCACCGCACCGCTGCTGATCATCAACGACATCCTGCTGGACGGCATGAAGGTCGTCGGCGAGCTGTTCGGCTCCGGGCAGATGCAGCTGCCGTTCGTGCTCCAGTCCGCCGAGGTGATGAAGACCGCGGTGGCGTACCTCGAACCGCACATGGAGAAGGCCGACGACGGTGGCAAGGGCCGAATCGTGCTGGCCACGGTCAAGGGCGACGTGCACGACATCGGCAAGAACCTGGTCGACATCATCCTGTCCAACAACGGCTACGACGTGGTCAACATCGGCATCAAGCAGCCGATCTCCGCCATCCTCGACGCCGCCGAGCAGCACCGGGCCGATGCCATCGGCATGTCCGGCCTGCTGGTCAAGAGCACGGTCATCATGAAGGAAAACCTGGTCGAGATGGCGTCGCGCGGGGTCGCGGAGCGCTGGCCGGTGCTGCTCGGCGGCGCGGCGCTGACCCGGGCGTACGTCGAGGACGACCTGCGGTCGATGTTCCCCGGCCAGGTGCACTACGCCCGGGACGCCTTCGAGGGGCTGTCCCTGATGGACCGGGTGATGACCGCCAAGCGCGGCGGCGCCCCGGTGGTCGACGCCGAGCGGGAGGCGGCCCTGGCGGCCCGGCGGGCCCGCCGGGAGCGGCAACGCGCGGTGGTCGCCGAGTCGCTGCCGGAGCTGGACGACACGTCGGTACGCTCCGACGTGGCCACCGACGTGGCGGTGCCGACCGCGCCGTTCCTCGGTACCCGGGTGGTCAAGGGCGTGCCGCTGGCCGACTACGCCGCGCTGCTGGACGAGCGGGCCACCTTCATGGGCCAGTGGGGGCTGCGCGGTGCGCGCGGCGGCAAGGGCCCGTCGTACGAGGAACTGGTGGAGACCGAGGGCCGTCCCCGGCTGCGCTACTGGCTGGACCGGTTGATCTCCGACCAGGTGCTGGAGGCGGCCGTGGTGTACGGCTACTTCCCGGCCTACTCCGAGGGCAACGACCTGGTGCTGCTGGACGAGAACGGCCACGCCGAGCGGGCCCGCTTCTCCTTCCCCCGCCAGCGGCAGGAGCGGCGGCTCTGCCTGGCCGACTTCTTCCGCCCGCGCGGCGACGACCTGGACGTGGTCGCGTTGCAGCTGGTCACCGTCGGCCAGCCGGTCAGCGAGTACGCGGCCAAGCTCTTCGCCCGCAACGAGTACCGCGACTACCTGGAGGTGCACGGCCTCTCCGTGCAGCTCACCGAGGCCCTGGCCGAGTACTGGCACCAGCGGGTCCGCGCCGAGCTGATCCTGCCCGACGGCCGTACCGTCGCCGACGACGACCCGGCGGACCTGGCCGGCCTGCTCCGCACCGACTACCGCGGCTGCCGGTACGCGTTCGGCTACCCGGCCTGCCCCGACCTGGAGGACCGGGCGAAGATCGTGGACCTGCTCGGCGCGGATCGGATCGGCGTGCAACTCTCGGAGGAGTTCCAGCTCATGCCCGAGCAGGCCACCGACGCCATCGTCGTCCACCACCCCGAAGCCAGCTACTTCAACGCCAAATAGGCGGTGGAGGTCGGGCCGGCAGGCTGTCGCCCAGCCCTCCAGGACGTGCTGTCGCAGTGATCACCCGCAGTCCGTGCTAGCATTGATGTCATTACCTCGGGTGAGGAGATAGCGATGGCAGCCCTCAGCATCAGAGATCTCGACGACGCGGTGCGGGAAAAGCTGCGTCGCCGCGCTGCCCAGCACGGCCGATCCATGGAAGCCGAGATCCGGTTCATCCTCACCACGGCCGTCGCCGAGGATGTACCGGCAAACGACCTGTTCAGCGCACTCACTGATCGATTCGCCAGACTCGGCGGCGTCGAACTGGACCTGCCGTCCCGTTCCACATCACCCCGCGCGGCGAGCCTGCCCGAATGATGATTGTTCTCGACACCAACGTCGTCTCCGAACTCATGCGGGCCGAGCCCGCGCCAGCGGTACTCGCGTGGCTCCAGCAGAGTTCGAGCGCCGGCCTGTACACCACGGCCGTCACTGTCGCTGAGATCCGTTACGGCATTGCTCGGCTGCCGGAGGGGCAGCGCCGGGAATCACTGCACCAAGCCGCCAACGAAATCTTCGCCGCCTTCCCCCGCCAAGTGCTGCCCTTCGACCTCGCCGCAGCCGGCGCCTACGCCGATGTGGTCGCCGGACGGGAAAGGCTCGGCCAACCGATCGACGGGTTCGACGCCCAGATCGCCGCCATCTGCCGCGCCCAAGCTGCCACCCTCGCCACCCGAAACACCAAGGACTTCACCGACACGGGGATCGGTGTCATCGATCCCTGGGATGACGCGACCACCTGAGACCACCGCTCAGCCTGCCGCCGGCTGCGGCGCGTTCAAACTACGGACCACAGTACGTGCACGCCATGCCGCCTCGCGCGCACAGCATCGTTGACCCGCGGTTCCCGGCTGAGCTGGCCCGGCTGCGCCACGAACGGGGCCTGTCGCTGCGCGACCTCGCCCGGCAGGCGTACGTCGGCAAGAGCTACGTGCACGACCTGGAGACGGGCCGCACTCGGCCCTCCCGCGAACTCGCCGAACACCTCGACGACACTCTGCAGGCCGTGGCGTGCTCGCCGCCCTGGTCGCCGATGGGCCGGCCGTCACTACCCCCGACGACGAGCAGCGGCTCGCGTACGTGGTCGCCGAACCGACCCGCCTCGACGCCACTGCGGTGCGGCTGCTCGCTGACGTGCTGGCCGCCCAGCGTCGCCTCGATGATGTGCTGCCCGCCCCGGTGACCCTGCCCGGTGTGCTGGCGCAGTGGCGCACCGCCGAGCAACTTGCCGCCCGGGCCGGCGGGGCCACACGCTGCCGCGCTGCACGAGGTGGTCGCGGAGTGGACCCAGTTCGTCGGCTGGCTGCACGCCGAGGCCCGCAACGACGGCGAGGCGGTCCGGGTGCTGATCGAGGCCGCCAACCAGGCCGACGCCGTTGACAGCGGACCGCTCGCCGCCCAGGTGGAGAACTTCCGCGGCTACCTCGAACGCCAGCGGGACAACCCTCGCGGCATCGTGCGGCACTTCCCCGCCGCGTACCACACGCCGGGTGCGACGGCCTTGCAGCGTGTCGGAGACGCCGTCCAGGCCGCCCACGGGTACGCGCTGCTCGATGATCGGGATGCCGCGGTGCGGCTGCTCGGCGAGGCGAGCGATCTCACCGAGGCGGCCGAGGCCGAGCAGGCCCCGGTGCACGCCTACTGGCTGACGCCGACGTTCAGCAGGATGGGCCTCGGGCTGGCCTACCTGGCGCTCGGCGACCACGCGGCCGGCATCGACAACCTGCGCGCCGGACTGGCGGGTCTGCCGTCCGACCAGCGCGACGCCGAGTGGACGCAGGAGTACCGCCACGCCCCCGCGGTCGCCACCGGCTGAGCTGTCCGTCAACCGTTGTGGACAGGTTGCCGGACGCGGCACATCTGCCCTGGTGGCGCTGCGTCATCGCACGATGCTCGTGGGTGGTGGCGGTACGCCCCCGCGTACCGCCATCCCCGTCCCGACCGGCGGAGGTGGTGGCGGTGAGCAGGTGGCGCAGGATCTGGTGGTGGCTACGGCGGCGGCCCGGCCCGCCGGCTGGCACCGGGCAGCGGTGGCAGGGCGTCGAGCAGGAGGCCGCCCGGCGACGCCTGCTCGACCAGGCGCGGCGCAATGCTCGGTGGCCGGCGTGATCGGGCGGACCGTCACCTACCGGGAAGCGATGGCAGCCGAGGCGGTGCGGATCGGCCGGGCCGTGGACGCCCTGCCCGCCCGGATGGCCGACCAGCATCTGCCGCTACGGCCCGGGTGGACGTGCGGCACCTGCGACGGTGACGCCCCCTGGCCGTGCGCGCCGGCCCGGGTGCGGCTCGCCGAGTACCACGGCCGTGACCGCATCGGCCTGTCGATGTACGTGGGCGCGCTGCTCACCGCAGCGCTGGCCGATCTGCCGCGCGACGATCCGGGCGAGCTGATGACACGGTTCCTGGCGTGGCTGCGCTGCGGGTGCGGCGACGGTGCCTTGGCTGACGTGACACGGTTGACGAACCTCGGGCGACGTCGAAGGAGCACGTGTGAGGCACAGGCGCCGCGACCGCAAGCGGTGGGAACAGGCCGTCGAGCTGTTGGCTGTCATCATGCTCGCGATACCGACGAGCCTGATCCTCTTCTCTTCCGAACTGCTGTGGCGGGACAGCCTAGCGGCGGGTTCCCTGCTGCTGGCTGCCTTGACGGTCCCACCAGCTCTGGCGCTATGGCTGATCGAGCGTCGCCGCAGCTGTCAACGAGAGCGACGAGGTGCCTGACGGCGTGTGGCGCGTGTGCGGGGACCGGCGTGGCCGTGTGCGCCGGCCCGGGTGCGGTCGTCGGAGTATTGCGGCCGCATTGAGCACGATTCCTCCTCAGCTGGAACGAAGCTCCCGGCTCCAGCATGGACGCGCAGGTCAACCCGGGCCGATCGGCGCGGCGAGCTATCGAGCGGGGTGCCCGGTCGAGCGGCGGCGTGTGGCGCGCTCGTGGCGGTCGGCTGCTCGGGCGTGGGCGATCGTGAGTAGCCGGTCGATCTCGGGGAGCAGTTGTGGGCCGGGCATGACGATGCTGGCGAAGCCGTGGAGCGCGTAGGCCGGGTGCGGCATGAGGGTGTCGAGCCGGGCGAAGTCGAAGGTGTGCCGGTGCTGCGCGAAGTCCTTGGGCGGGAAGCCGAAGAGCCGCTCGAACTCGGCGCGGCCCAGGTCGAGGTTGAGGCGGAAGGCACCGGGGCGGTCGAGCTGGGAGGACTCGTCGAAGCCGGGCACGTCGTGTTCGACGATGGTGGCGAAGGGCTGGCGGCGGTCCGGGCCGACGAAGAAGAACCGGTCGCCCCAGGAGCCCTCCGGTGATCCGTTCTCCTCGCTCGCCACGAGCTGCTCGACGCCGGGCAGGCGGAGGATCCGATCGGCGAGCATGGCCGGGCCGGTGCCGGTCGGGATGTGCAGCACCAAATCGGCGTGCTCGATGGTGGCCTGATCCAGCGGGAAGTAGCGGTAGTCGTGCGTCCGCTGCTCGGCGTGTTCCACCTCGGACGCGCGGACGTACCGGGGAAGCGGGGACTCCTGCTGGAGTTTGCCTTCGTACGTCGAAGGGCCGGGCGCGTCGATGCCGAGCGCGGGGCTCGCGCCGAGGCTGCCGGCGATCACGGCGTAGCGGTCGCCGAGCAGCGATCCGACGATCGCGCCGGCGCTGAACCACGACAGCTCCGTCCCGGCCATTGTCATCGTGCTCGAATCGCGTCGCAGGTGCTGGTTGTGCGCGAAGACCAGTGTCGGCCCGCGGTGCGCCTCGACCGCGCGGATCGCGAGCAGGTTCTCGGCCATCAGCGCGCCCCGGACCCCGACCAGGCGGGCGATGCGTTCCTCCTGCGCCAGGGGCGCGGCGGCCGCCGCGTGGTAGCGCAGCACCGCGAGCGCCGCCGCTGCCCGCACGACCGCTGCCGGCCAGCCGTCGGGTCGCCGGGGCGCCTGTAGGTACAGCTCGGTCAGCAGGTCGTCGGCGATCACCCGCAGGCGTTGAGCGTCGGCCGTGCGCCCGATCGATCTGCCCGGCTCCCAGATGGCGGCCGTTCCGCTCCACCGGGACTCGTCACCGACCAGGTCGTCGATCTCCGCTGACCGGTCGGTGCCGAGGAAGCCGCACACCTGGACGAGATATCGCCGTGGACTCGGGACGCTGTCGATCTCCAGCGGGGCGTCGAAGCCGTGGAACGTCAGGCGCTCGGCCGCCGGCCGCCCGGCGTTCCACTCGCGCATCCGGAGCAGCAGGTCACGGTTGGCCGGTGCGGCGCCGAACCCGTGGCTGAACCCCTCCGCGAGCGCGCGGTCGAGCGTCACGGCGGCGGAGCCCTGGACGAACTCGTCGGCGATCAGCCCGGCGGCCCGGTCACTCTCCAGCGCGATCGACCGGTAGCCGCGCTCGCTCAGCGATATGAGGATCTCGTTGCGGATCTGGAGGAAGGCGGACTCGCCATGGGTCGGCTCGCCGAGCGCGAGCAGGGTTGGCGGTACGGCGAGCAGGTCGAGGAAGGAAGTCACTCCATCGACCGTATCGTTGAACTAGCGGTGGAGACCTCCGAGCGATCGGATGCGATGAGAGCCCATGAAACCCTCAAACACCGGGGTACGCCGGCCAGTCGATCTCGCACGGCCGCACGGCCTCTCCGTGCAGGCGGTGCGCAACTACGAGCGCGACGGTGTCCTGCCGCCGGCCGAGCGCAGCCCGACCGGCTACCGCCGGTTCACCGAGGTGCACGCCAAGGCCCTGAGCGCCTACCTCGCACTGATCGCGGGGCACGGCTACGCGGCCGGCGGCGAGATCATGCGCGCCGTCAACCGGGGCGATATCGACACGGCGTTACGCGCTGTCGACCAGAGTCATACCCTGTTGCAGCGCGACCGCGAGACCCTGGACGCGGTCGAGGCGGCCGTCGCGATCCTCACCGGAGCCGGGCGCGAGCCCCAGGGCCGCAAGACCGTGCCGATCAGCGCGCTGGCGCACCGGCTCGGCGTACGACCTGCGACGCTGCGCAAGTGGGAGCGGGCCGGGATCCTGCGGCCGGCACGGGATCCGGGGACCCGCTACCGCGTCTACTCACCGGACGACGTCCGCGACGCCGAACTCGCTCACCTGCTGCGCCGCGGCGGGTACCGGCTCGACCATATCGCCGGCGTGCTGCACCGGGTACGCGACGCCGGCGGCACCGAGCCACTCGCCGCGTCGCTGCGCCAGTGGCGGGGACGGCTCACCGAGCGCGGCAAGGCCATGCTCACCGGTGCCGCCCGACTCGCCGAGTACCTCGACAGCACAGCGCCGATGGGGGACTCCTGAGCGGGTTCGCCGCTCATGATCACGTCTGCTGGCAGAGGATGGAGGTCATGCGCCGTTCGATGACCACCTGGTCTGTGTCCGTACCGATCGCGGCGCTGGTGGTGTTGGCGTTGACCTGGAACCGAAAACTCGGCGGCGTCCTGGTGGTCCTGGTCGCCCTGTTCCTGGCCGGCGCGGTCCTGGCAGCCGTACACCACGCCGAGGTCGTCGCCCACAAAGTCGGCGAGCCCTACGGCTCACTCGTCCTCGCCGTCGCCGTCACCGTCATCGAAGTCGCCCTGATCGTCACCCTCATGATCAGCGGCGGCGAAAAAACCCAATCACTGGCCCGAGACACCGTCTTCGCCGCCGTCATGATCACCTGCAACGGCATCCTCGGCCTCTCCCTACTCATCGGCGCCCTCCGCCGACGCCTCGCCGTATTCAACCCCGAAGGCACCGGCGGCGCCCTCGCCACCGTCGCCACCCTCGCCACCCTCTGCCTCGTCGTACCCACCTTCACCATCGGCCGACCCGGCCCCGAATTCAGCCCCGCCCAACTCACCTTCGCCGCAGTCGTCTCCCTCGCCCTGTACCTCCTCTTCGTGATGGTGCAAACCGGCCGACACCGCGACTACTTCCTACCCGTCAACCGCAAAGGCGAAATCCTCCCCGAAGAAGTCCACGCCGACCCACCCACGACCGGCCGCGCCCTGGCCAGCCTCGGCCTGCTCCTCGTCGCCCTCATCGCCGTCGTCGGCGACGCCAAATCCGTCTCACCCGCCATCGAATCCGGCGTCGCCGCCGTCAACCTGCCCCCCGCCTTCGTCGGCGTCATCATCGCCCTACTCGTCCTGCTACCCGAAACCCTCGCCGCCGCCCGCGCCGCCCGCCGCGACCGCGTCCAGATCAGCCTCAACCTCTCCCTCGGCTCCGCCATGGCCAGCATCGGCCTCACCATCCCCGCCATCGCCATCGCCTCCATCTGGCTGGGAGGACCCCTGCTACTCGGCCTCGGCGGCACCCAGGTCACCCTGCTCGCCCTCACCGTCATCACCGGCGTCCTCACGGTCGTTCCGGGCCGGGCCACCCTCCTACAGGGCGGCGTACACCTGGTACTGCTCGCCGCCTTCGTCTTCCTCGCCGCCAGCCCCTGACCACCGCCACCCCGGCTCCGACCCCCGACCCGGCAGCGGATCGCCGATCTTTCCTGTGGTCACCCGGTGCCCGACTGAACCGGAATGGCCGGGGAGGCGTAACAGACGGCAACGGGCGTGACGGTCGTATCGTCGGGGTACTGGATCCGGCATCGCCGAGGCGGGAGGAAACGCGGTGGCGGCAGGTGGTCGAGGGCAGCGCCGGGGAAGGCTGACCGGCCTGGCGGTGGCACTGGTGGCCTCGGCCGCGTGCATGGTGGAGCCGGTGGGCGGGCCGGCGGAGCCGACCGGGCAGCGACAATCCGCCTCGCCGAGTGCCGAGGTGACCCGGGCCGACGGCACCGACACGATCGAGGAGTTCCGGCAGGACATGGCCGACGCTCAGGGCATCGCCGAGCGGTACTGGGCAGAGCAGTTCCAGGACTCGGGGCAGTCGTTCCGGCCGATCCGGCGGATCATCCCGTACCAGCGTGACGGTGAGATCTCCTGCGGCGGGCAGGAGGTGCCCCGCAACAACGCGGTCTACTGCACGGTGAGTGACTTCATCGCGTACGACATCAACTGGTCTTTCCGCGCGTTCCGCCAGATCGGCGACGCGTTCGTCTTCTACCTGCTCGGCCACGAGTACGCCCACGGCATCCAGACCCGGCTGGGGATCCGCTACAACTTCACCATCCAGCAGGAGTTGCAGGCCGACTGCATGGCCGGGGCGTACCTCGGCGACTCGGTGCGCGCCGGGTGGCTCACCCTCGACGACGGTGACCTCGACGAGTTCAACGAGGGGCTGCTGGCGGTCGGCGACGACGCGGGCCAGCCGTGGTTCGCCGAAGGCTCGCACGGCACTCCGGAGCAGCGCTCCGAGGCGTTCTTCCGCGGGTACGAGCGATCCCTGTCCGCCTGCGGCCTCGGTTGAGAAAGGTCACTGTGCCGGGCGTGCCGCGCCGGCGGGCTGACAGGATCCATCGGGTACCCGAACCCGAGGAGGATCCGGTGAGCAGCGCCCATCCGGCCGCCGTGCTCTTCGACATGGACGGCACGCTGGTCGACAGCGAACGGCTGTGGGACGTCGCGTTGCAGGAGCTTGCGCAGACGTACGGCGGCACTCTCTCCGCGGTCGCCCGCCGCGCGATCGTCGGCACCGGCATGGCCGACTCGATGCGCATTCTGCACGAGGACCTGGGCCAGCCGCACCGGGACGCGGAGGCCAGCGCGGCGTGGATCAACGCCCGGATCCTGGAGCTGTTCCGCACCGGCCTGCAGTGGCGGCCCGGGGCGCTGGCGTTGCTGGCGGCGGTCCGCGCCGCGCGGATTCCGACCGCCCTGGTCACCTCCAGCGGCCGGGCCCTGGTCGAGATCGCGTTGGACACGCTCGGCCGGGACAGCTTCGACGTGGTGGTCTGCGGCGACGAGGTCGACTCGACCAAGCCGCACCCGGAGCCGTACCTGACGGCCGCGCGGCTGCTCGGGGTGCCGATCGAGCGGTGTGTGGCGATCGAGGACTCGGCGACCGGGGTGGCCAGCGCGGTCGCCGCCGGGGCGGCGGTCCTGGCCGTGCCGGCGGAGGTGCCGCTGACGCCCCGCGACGGCGTGCACCAGTTGGAGAGCCTGCTCGCGGCGGACCTGGAGCTGCTGGCCGCGCTGCTCGTCGAGCAGACGACGCGTTAAGAGGGGCCCCCTGTACTACGCGAGGCGTTAACAGGGGCCCCTCCTTGCACCTCAGTCGTGGGCGATGGCGCCTAGGACGTTGATCCGGGCGGCGCGGATCGCGGGCAGGACGGCGGCGACCACGCCGATCAGGGCGGCCAGCCCGAGGAAGACACCCATCTGACCCCAGGGCAGGACCAGCTTGGTGATCCCCTCGTCGCGGAGCGCCTCCACCACCGCGGCGCCGAGGCCGGTGCCGACGGCCACGCCGAGCAGCGCGCCGAACACCGAGATCACCACCGCCTCCACGGTGATCATGCCCATGGTCTGCGACCGGCGCAGGCCGATGGCGCGCAGCAGGCCCAGCTCACGGGTCCGCTCCAGCACCGACAGGGCCAGCGTGTTGACGATGCCCAGGACGGCGATCACGATGGCCAGGGCCAGCAGGATCTGGATCATCTGGAGCAGGGTGTCCAACGGCGCGGTCTGCTGGTCGATGAACGCCTGCCGGTCGCCGACCGACACCTCCGGGCTGTCGGTCAGCAGCGCCTCGACGCGCGGCTGCACGTCGGCCACCCGGGTCCCCGGTTCGAGCTGGATGAACGCCTGGAACGGCTTCGGGTTGCTGAAGTTGCGGCTGGCCTCCGCCGGCAGCATCACCGGGCCGAACAGCGGCGAACTCTGGTAGATGCCGCTGACCGTGTAGGTCTGCTCGTCACCGCGGGCGAACTGCACCGGTACTGTCGAGCCCACCGACAGGCCACGCTGCTCGGCCACGTCCGAGCTGATCAGCACCTGGTTCGCCGCGAGCCGGTCGATGTCCCCGGCGGTCGGCGTCGCCCCGTAGATCTGCCGCAGCGCCGCCGGCTCGCTGACCGCGCCCACCCAGTAGCGCTCGCCACCGAAGCTGGCCAGGTCGGCGTACTGGCCGTCGACGAGGCGGACCCCGGGGACCGCCTTCACCTCGTCCAGCACCGCCGGGTCGAACGTCGGCATCCGCGGACCGGACTGCACACCGGAGATCATCAGCTCGGCGTTGACGCTGTCCTCGGCGAGGCCGCTGATGCTGCTCTTGGTCGAGTCGAGAACCACCGTGATCCCGGTGACCAGGGCGATGCCGACCATCAACGCGGCCGCGGTGATCGCGGTGCGGCGCGGGTTGCGACCGGAGTTGAGCCGGCCCAGCTTGCCCGGCGTCCAGCCGGAGAAGACCGCGCCGAGCGCCGCCACCACCGGCCGGCTGATCAGCGGCGTCAGCAGGGCCACGCCGACGAACGCGAACAGCACGCCGCCGAGGATGGCGGTCAGGGTGTTTCCGCCCGCGTGGCCGTCCAGGCCGAGGAAGAGCAGGATGCCGCCGAGCGCGGTCACCACCGCCCCGGCCACGGTCACCTTGGTCAGCGGCCGGTCCGGGGTGGCCACGTCCTGCATCGCCGCGATCGGGGGGATCCGCGCGGCCCGCAGCGCCGGCAGCAGCGCCGCCACCACGGTGATCACCAGGCCGACCGCGAACGCGCCGATCACCGCCGAGGCGGGCACGCCCAGACCGGCCAGCGCCATCCCGCCGGCCAGGTTGGTGAACAGGTACGCCAGCAGGGCGCCGATGCCGATGCCGGCGGCCAGGCCGAGCAGCGAGGCGATCAGGCCGATGGCGATCGCCTCCAGCACCACCGAGCCGATGATCTGCCTGCCGCTGGCGCCGACCGCCCGCAGCAACGCCAGTTCCCGGGTGCGCTGCGCCACGATGATCGAGAACGTGTTCAGGATCAGGAAGGTGCCGACCAGCAGCGCCACCGCGGCGAAGCCGAGCAGGATCCGGTTGAAGAAGGCCAGCCCTTCCTTCAGGCCGGCGGCGGCGTCGGCGGAGAGCTGCTCGCCGGTCTTGACCACGTAGTCGTCGCCGAGCGCCGCGGCCACCGTGTCGCGCAGCGACTCGTCGGAGACGCCCGACGCCGCGGTGACCACGATGCTGTTGAAGACGTCCGGCTCACCGAGCATCAGCCGCTGGGCCGCCGGCGTGGTGAACCGCACCTCGTTGGCGCCGCCGATGGAGTCCCGGTCCCCGCTGTAGCCGAAGACGCCGACGATGGTGAAGTCTTGGCGTGGCGCCAGGGTGAGCACGCCCACCCGGTCGCCGACGCCGACCTTGCCCGCGGTCGCCAGCGCCTTGTTGATCACGATCTCGTTGTCGGCGCGCGGCTCCCGGCCCTCGCGAAGCTGCACCAGTTCGCTCTCGCCGAGCCAGTTACCGCCCAACTGCGGCGGCCCGAACGAGGTGACGGCCTTGCCGTTGCTGCCGATCAGCACCGCCCCGTCGGCGTCCACCGTGCCGACCGCCTCGCCCACCCCGGGCACCGCGCGGACCTTCTCCAGCGTGGCGGCCGGGAAGGGGGCCTGGATCTGCTCGCCCTCCATCTCGGTGAGCGCGAGCTTCGGCTTGGCGGCCACGTTGACGTCGACCTCGGCGTACGCGTCGGCGAAGATCTGGTCGAAGGAACGGCCGAGGGTGTCAGTGAGCACGAAGGCGCCGGAGACGAACATGACGCCCAGCACCACGGCCAGGCCGGACAGCACCAGCCGGACCTTGCGGGCCAGCAGGCTCTTCAATGTCGCCCGGAACATCAGCCGGCCACCTCGGCGGGAGTGTCCAGCTTCTTCATGGTGTCCAGCACCGTGTCGGCGGTCGGCTCGATCAGCTCGGAGACGATCTGCCCGTCGGCGAGGAAGACCACCCGGTCGGCGTACGCCGCCGCCGTCGGGTCGTGGGTGACCATGACGATCGTCTGCCCGTGCTCACGCACCGAGTTGCGCAGGAAGTTCAGCACCTCCGCGCCGGAGCGCGAGTCCAGGTTGCCGGTCGGCTCGTCGGCGAAGATCACCTCGGGGCGGGCCACCAGCGCCCGGGCGCACGCCACCCGCTGCTGCTGGCCGCCGGAGAGCTGCGCCGGCCGGTGCTCCAGCCGGTCCCGCAGCCCGACCGTGTCGATCACGACGTCGTACCAGGCCGGGTCGGGCTTGCGCCCGGCGATCGACAACGGCAGCAGGATGTTCTCCTTGGCCGTCAGGGTGGGCAGCAGGTTGAACTGCTGGAAGATGAAGCCGACCTTGTCCCGGCGCAGCTTGGTCAGACCCGCGTCACCCAGACCGGTGACCGTGGTGTCGCCGACCTGCACCGTCCCCCGGGTCACCGTGTCCAACCCGGCCAGGCAGTGCATCAGCGTCGACTTGCCGGACCCGGACGGGCCCATGATCGCGGTGAACCGCCCGCGCTCGAACTCGGCGCTGACCCCCCGCAGCGCGATGACCTGTGCCTCGCCGCTGCCGTATACCTTCCATACGTCGCTCGCCCGGGCTGCGGCCGGTACCGGCTGGCCTGTCGTAGCGGTCACGTCTGAACCTCTCCGTCGCTGTCGAATCGCGCCGCCCCCGCTGGCCCGGCACGAGTCCCATCATCTGCGCTGCCCGGCGCGGATCCGTCCGACTCCGGGCGGAGCCGGGGCGGATTTCCGGGTGCGGGTACCCCCCACGCCGAGTCAGGGTTGTCCCCGATCCGGCACCGGTCGGCCGTGTCGCTCCGGCCGGTGCACGGTCATCGTGAGCGTTGCCGCCACGTGAGGGTCAACCACTTTTCGCCGCAGACCGTCACGGTAGGTGACGGATGCAACGGCCGCGTTACGCGCCGGGCCGGACCAGGCCCGACTCGTACGCCAGCACGACCGCCTGCACCCGGTCCCGCAGCCCGAGCTTGGTCAGCACATGCCCGACATGGGTCTTGATGGTGGTTTCGCTCACCGACAGTGCCCGGGCGATCTCGGCGTTGGAGAGCCCCCGGGCGACCTGGACGAGCACCTCCCGCTCGCGGTCGGTGAGGGCGTTGAGCGTCTTCGGGGGCGACGCCGCCGGGTCGGGCAGCGCGTCGGCGAAGCGGTCCAGCAACCGCCGCAGGATCCGCGGGGCCACCACCGCGTCGCCGCCGGCCACCGTGTGGATGGCGGTCACCAGGTCCTCGGCCGGCACGTCCTTGGCCAGGAAGCCGCTGGCCCCGGCGCGCAGCGCACCCACCACGTACTCGTCCAGGTCGAAGGTGGTCAGGATCAACACCCGCACCGGCAGCCGGGCGTCGACGATGGCCCGGGTCGCGGTCACCCCGTCCATCCGCGGCATCCGGATGTCCATCAGCACCACGTCGGGCAGCAGCCGGCGGGACAGCTCCACCGCCTCCACCCCGTCCCCGGCCTCCGCCACGATGTCGAGGTCCGGCTCGGCGCCGAGCACCATCCGGAAGCCGGTACGCAGCAGCGGCTGGTCGTCGGCGAGCAGGATCCGCACCGGCCGGGCCGGCGCGCTCGGGTCAACCATCTGATCCTCCACGTCTCACACCCGTACCGTCGGCCAGCGGCTCGACCGGGATCCGCGCATACACCCGGTAGCCGCCGCCGGGGCGCGCCCCGGTCCGCAGAAGACCACCGTAGAGGCCGACCCGTTCCCGCATCCCGACCAGGCCGTGCCCGACCCGGTGGGTGTCCGGCCGCGGCCCCCGGCCGGTGTCGGTGACCTCGACCTCGACGGCGTTGCCGGCGAGGCTCACCCGCACCTGCGCGGTGGCCGTGTTCCCGGCGTGCTTGAGCGTGTTGGTCAACGCCTCCTGCACGATCCGGTAGACGGTCAGCGCCACCCCCTCCTCCAACGCCGACGCGGTGCCCGCCACGGTCAGCGCCACCGGCAGCCCGGCCTCGCGTACCTGCTCGGTCAACGTCTCGATGCCGGCGATTCCCGGCTGCGGCGACAGCTCGGCGGCCGGCTCGGCCTCGGTGCGCAGCACGTCCAGCAGCCGGCGCAGCTCCCGCAGGGTCGCCCGGCTGGTCTCCTCGATGGTGCCGATCGCCTCGTCGGCGGCGTCCGGGTCGCGGCGCAACACCCGCCGGACCCCGGTGGCGAGCACCCCCATCACACTGACGTGGTGGGCCACCACGTCGTGCAGCTCCCGGGCGATGCGCCGCCGCTCGTCGGCGACCGCCTGCTCGGCCAGGGCACGCTGGTTGGCCTCGGCGGCCCGGGCCCGCTCCCGCAGCGCCTCGGTCGAGGAGCGCCGCGCGTTGAGCGTGCGCCCCACCGAGAACGACACGATCCCGACCAGGAGATTGTTCGCCACCAGGTACGCGGAGCTGATCTGCGGCAGGCCCTCGTGCGGCACCAGGGTGTTCACCACCGCCACCGGCAGCCACAGCACCACCGCCGCCACCAGCGCCGGGCGCACCGGACGGTACGCGGCCATGGTGTAGGTGAGCACCACGAAGGTGAGGCTCTGCGTGGTCGGGATCACGTCGATCGTGATGGGCAGCGCCAGGGTCGCCAGCGCGACCAGCACGGCGGGCCACAGCGCCACCCGGCGCAGCGCCACCGGCGCCGCGCAGAGCAGGCTCCAGCCCAGCGCCGCCGGCAGCGGCCGGGGCCAGAACTCCCGCGGGGTCAGCAGGGTGAACAGGACCTCCGCCAGGACCAGCCCGGCGGCCAGTAGCGCGTCACCGGCCAGCGGGCGTCGACGCAGCCACTCCCTCGGATCCATACCCACGCCACGACGCTAGCCGCCCCGGCCGGCAAAAGATCGTCTCGGGCGGTGACGTGGCCGTCCTCCCTGGGGAGGAGAGCTACTCGTCGGCCCCCGGCGGGGCCGGCCGGGAACGGGCGTCGCGCAGCGGGTCGGGCGCCGAAAGCTGCTCCGGAAAGGGCGGCGGGGTGCCGCCGTAGCTGGGGCAGTGCGCCTGATGGCTGCACCAGTCGCAGAGCCGGCTCGGCCGGGGTCGGAAATCCCGCGCGGCGGTGGCCTGCTCGATCGCCCGCCACAACGCCACCACCGTGCGCTCGAAGCGCGCCAACTCCTCGGCGTCCGGGCTGTAGTCGCAGACCTCGGCGTCCTTGAGGTAGAGCAGGCGCAGCACCCGGGGGACCACGCCCCGGGTGCGCCACAACACCAGCGCGTAGAACTTCAGCTGGAACAGGGCCCGGGCCTCGAACGCCTCGCGTGGCGCGCCCCCGGTCTTGTAATCCACCACCCGCAGCGCGCCGTCCGGGGCGACGTCGAGACGGTCGAGATAGCCCCGGATCAGCAACTCGTCGTCGACCACGGCCGAGACCAGGCTCTCCCGTTCGGCGGGCTCCAGCCGGCGCGGATCCTCCACCGCGAAGTAGCCCGCCAGCAGGGCGGTCGCCGAACGCAGGAACTCCGCCGCGTCGAGCTGGCCGTCGGCCTCGAAGAGCCCGGCCAGCTCCGGCTGCTCGGTGACCAGGCGGTCCCACTGGGGCGAGACGAGATCACCGGCCGCGTCCGGGGTGCGGCCGGCCGGCGGCAGGTCGAAGAGCCGCTCCAGCACCGCGTGCACCAGCGTGCCGCGGGCCTGCTCCACAGTGGGCCGCTCGGGCAGCCGGTCGATGCTGCGGAACCGGTAGAGCAGCGGGCAGGTCTTGAAATCCGCGGCCCGTGACGGCGACAGCGAGGCCCGCACCGTCGCCGGCAACCGCGCCGGAGTCGGAGCCTGCTGGGTGATCACCGGATCCGCCGTCATGCCCCGGAACACTAGGGCACCGGTGTGACAGACCGGCCGCCGCCGCACCGGTAGGTGATCTTCCACCGCGTAGCATCAGGCCGATGGAGCAGCCGATGGAACAGCGGAGGCGACCGCGGGCGGGCCGGCGTTCCGGCCTCCAGGTGGGCCGGGTCTTCGGAGTGCCGCTGTACCTGAACGCGTCGATCCTGCTGCTCGCCCTGCTGATCATCGTGCTCTACGGCGAGCTGGCCGGCCAGCGGCTACAGCTGTCACCGCTCGGCGGCTACCTGGTCGGGGCCGGGTTCGTCGTCTCCCTGCTCGGTTCGGTGCTGGCCCACGAACTCGGCCACGCCCTCACCGCCCGACACTTCGGCATCGGTGTGCGCGGGATCACCCTGGAACTGCTCGGCGGGTACACCGAGATGGACCGCGACGCCCCGTCGCCCCGGGTGGACCTGCTGGTGTCGCTGGCCGGGCCGGCGGTCTCCGCGGTGCTCGGCGGGGCTGCGGTCGCCGCGACGCTGGCCCTGCCCGACGGCACCGTCGCCGACCAGCTCGCCTTCCAACTGGCCGCGAGCAACGTCATCGTCGCGGTGTTCAACATCCTGCCCGGGCTGCCGCTGGACGGCGGGCGGGCGCTGCGCGCCCTGATCTGGGCGGTCACCCGGGACCGGCACCGGGCCACCGAGGTGGCCGGCTGGGCCGGCCGGATCGTGGCGGCCGGCACGGTGCTGCTGGTGGCGGCGCTCTACGCGGTCGACGTGCTGAGCCTGCTGGCGCTGCCGCTGACGGCGCTCGTCGCGCTCACCCTCTGGCACGGCGCCGGGCAGTCCATCAGGATGTCCCGGATCAGCCGCCGGCTCCCGCTGATCGACCTGGCCCGACTGGCCCGTCCGGTGTTCGCGGTGCCCACCGGCACCCCGCTGGCCGAGGCCCAGCGTCGCGCCACGGAGGCGGCGCAGCCCGGCAGCGCGGGACCGGCGCAACCGGATCCGGGCCGGGCCCCGCGCCAGCCGGAACACCGGGCGGCGGAGCCGGAGTGGTCGGTCGCGCTGCTGGTCACCGACTCCGCGGGGCGACCGATGGCCGTGGTGGACCCGGCCGCCGCGGCGGCCGTACCCCCGGCGCGCCGGCCCTGGCTGGCCGTTGACGCGGTCGCCCGGTCGCTCGCCGACCTGCCGACGCTGCCGGTGGCCACCGACGGGGAGCGGGTGCTGGAGATCGTGCAGGCCCACCCGGGCGCGCAGTACGTCGTGACGGCAGGCGAAGATGTCGTCGGCATTCTGCACATCGCGGATCTGGCTCAACTGCTCGAACCTCACCGGAAGATGAACACGTGACCGTGACCCACTCCACCCCGGCCGCCGACGCGCCCACCGAGCAGCCGGAGCTGCCCCCCGTGCACCGTGGGCCGTTCCGGCCCGGCGACCGGGTGCAGCTGACCGACCCGAAGGGTCGGATGCACACGGTCACCCTGGAACCGGGCAAGGCGTTCCACACCCACCGCGGCATCCTGGCGCACGACGCGCTGATCGGCCTGCCCGACGGCAGCGTGGTCACCACCGCCGGCGGCGGCACCACGTTCCTGGCGCTGCGCCCGCTGCTCTCGGACTACGTGCTCTCCATGCCCCGCGGGGCCCAGGTGATCTACCCCAAGGACGCGGCGCAGATCGTCGCCATGGGCGACATCTTCCCCGGTGCGAAGGTCCTGGAGGCCGGCGCCGGCTCCGGGGCGCTGAGCTGCTCGCTGCTGCGCGCGGTCGGCACCTCCGGCGAACTGCACTCGTACGAGCTGCGCGACGACTTCGCCCAGATCGCCCGGCGCAACGTCGAGGCGTTCTTCAACGCCCCGCACCCGGCCTGGCACCTGCACGTGGGGGACGTGGCCGGGTGCCCGGAGAGCGGTTTCGACCGGATCATCCTGGACATGCTGACCCCGTGGGAGAACCTCGACATGGTCGAGCGCGCGCTGCTGCCCGGCGGCGTGTTCATCGGCTACGTGGCCACCACCCCGCAGCTGTCCGAGCTGGTCGAGGCGCTGCGTGAGCGGGGCGGCTGGACCGAGCCGCGGGCCTGGGAGTCGCTGGTGCGGGACTGGCACGCCGAGGGGCTGGCGGTCCGGCCCGACCACCGGATGATCGCCCACACCGCGTTCCTGGTCTCCGCGCGTAAGCTCGCCCCCGGAGTCACCGCTCCGCCGCGGCGTCGCAAGCCCAGCAAGGGCACCGAGGCGTACGCGCAACGCCGGCAGGCGCTGCGCGCGGCGGAGGCGGCCCGGCAGGCGGCGGAGCCCGCCGACCCGGCGCAACCGGACGCGACGCAGGAGGCGGACAGGTCGTGACGGCACGAGCGCGCGGAGCGAGGTGACGGCATGAGTGAGCGTGGCGAGCGAATCGTCGATGCGGCGCGGAAGAGGCTCAGGTCGGCGCCGAGCGGAGCGAGGTGACGGCATGAGCCGTCCCGGTTTCGGCGGCGACCTGCCGGCGGTCTTTCCGGACTGGTCGCCCTACACCGACCTTGAGTCGGCGGCGCGGGCCTACCTGCGGGACCCGGACGTCGCCCTGGAGGCGCTCAACGGTGTGCTGCGCGGGGCGAAGGTGCTCGGCTTCACCCTGGAACGTTTCGTCAACGAGGTGAACGGGGTCTGGCAGGAGGTCGTGGTCTGCGACGGCAGCCGCCTGGTGCTCTGGCACGGCGAGGACGTGCCGCCGGGGGAGGGGCCGGCGGGTTCGATGACCTCGTCGCTGCGGGTGGTGCCGGTCTCCTCGGTCACCGAGGTCGGCTGCCGCCGCCGGTTGTTCCGCCACGACAACGGCGAGATCCGGGTCGACAGCATCGACGTCTACCTGCTGCTCACCTCGCTGGACGAGAGCCCGCCGAGCGAGGAGGCGACCGGCGGGCCGCGCCACGACGCGCTGCGCTTCGGCAAGACCCTCGACGACGGCGGCGCTGGGCAGATCGCCCGACTGGAGGAGTTCGCCCGACTGGTCGCCTCGGTGGTCGGCCGCCCGCTGCTGTAGCCGAGCCGCTGCGCCGCCCGCCGCAGTGGCCGGCCTGCTGTGGTCGCCGGCGCTCAGTCGTCCTCGGCGTCCGGCCCGGCGACCTCGACACCGTCGCCGCGCACCACGTGGATGCACTCGCCGGGGCACTCCTTCGCCGAGTCGATCACCTCAAGGCGCAGGTGCTCCGGCACGTCCACCCGGGCGCCGGGGGCCTGCCGCAGCTCACCGTCGGCACCCCTGACGTACGCCAGGCCGTCGATGTCGAACTCGAAGACCTCCGGGGCGTACTGCACGCACAGCCCGTCGCCCGTGCAGAGGTCCTGGTCCACCCAGACCTGCAACTGGTCGGTCGCGACCTCGGCCACCGGCGCACCCCCCATGTTCTCCCGTCCCACCCCCCGACGGTACCCGAATGCCGGTACCCGCCCGTCGGCCCACCCTTGGCGATCAAGCTTCTGTGACGGGCGCGTTGCGGAGGACCGAATCGGGCTCACAGCAGCTAGTGTTAGCTCAGAACGTTCGAGCCCCCCGGGGAGGTGGGACGTGGCACGCAGCGACGACGCGGACTCGCGCGCCGCACGGTGGGAGAAGGAGGCCCACGATCTCTCCACGCAGGTCGCGTTCCTTCAAGAGGAACTCGCTCTCGTGCGGCGCAAGTTGACCGAAAGCCCCCGACACGTCCGGCAGCTCGAGGAGCGGCTGGCCGCCACCCAGGCGCAGTTGGCCCGGCTGACCGAGAACAACGAACGGCTCGTGAGCACCCTCAAAGAGGCTCGCGCGCAGATCGTGACGCTCAAGGAGGAGATCGACCGTCTCGCCCAGCCCCCCAGTGGCTACGGTGTGTTCCTGGCCCGGCACGACGACGGCACGGTCGACGTCTTCACCGGCGGGCGCAAGCTGCGCGTGGCCGTCTCGCCCTCGCTGGACGTGGGCGAGCTGCGGCGCGGCCAGGAGGTCCTGCTCAACGACGCGCTCAACATCGTCGACGCGTTCGGCTACGAGCGGGTCGGCGAGGTGGTCATGCTCAAGGAGGTGCTGGCGGGCCCCGACGGTGCCCCGGGTGACCGGGCGCTGGTGGTCTCGCACTCCGACGAGGAGCGGATCGTGCACCTGGCCGAGACCCTGATCGGCAGCGCGATCCGGGCCGGCGACTCGCTCATGATCGAACCGCGGTCGGCGTACGCGTACGAGCGGATCCCCAAGAGCGAGGTCGAGGAGCTGGTCCTGGAGGAGGTGCCGGATGTCGGCTACACCGACATCGGCGGTTTGCACTCCCAGATCGAGCAGATCCGCGACGCGGTGGAGCTGCCGTTCCTGCACGCCGACCTGTTCCGGGAGCACCAGCTGCGCCCGCCGAAGGGGATCCTGCTCTACGGCCCGCCCGGTTGCGGCAAGACGCTGATCGCCAAGGCGGTCGCCAACTCGCTGGCGAAGAAGATCGCCGAGCGGCGGGGCGAGGAGAAGCACACCAGCTTCTTCCTCAACATCAAGGGCCCCGAGCTGCTCAACAAGTACGTCGGCGAGACCGAGCGGCACATTCGGCTGATCTTCCAGCGGGCCCGGGAGAAGGCCGGCGAGGGCACCCCGGTCATCGTCTTCTTCGACGAGATGGATTCGGTCTTCCGGACCCGTGGCTCCGGTGTCTCCTCCGACGTGGAGAACACCATCGTTCCGCAGCTGCTGAGCGAGATCGACGGTGTGGAGGGGCTGGAGAACGTCATCGTCATCGGCGCCTCCAACCGGGAGGACATGATCGACCCGGCGATCCTGCGGCCGGGCCGGCTCGACGTGAAGATCAAGATCGAGCGCCCGGACGCCGAGGCGGCCAAGGACATCTTCTCCAAGTACATCCTCGCCGGCCTGCCGCTGCACGCCGACGACCTCGCCGAGCACGGCGGGGAGGCCCAGGCAACCGTCGCCGCCATGATCGACGCGGTGGTCCTGCGGATGTACTCGGAGACCGAGGAGAACCGCTTCCTGGAGGTCACCTACGCCAACGGTGACAAGGAAGTCCTCTACTTCAAGGACTTCAACTCCGGCGCGATGATCCAGAACATCGTCGACCGGGGCAAGAAGATGGCCATCAAGGAGTTCCTCACCTCCGGCCGCAAGGGGCTGCGCCTACAGCACCTGCTCGACGCCTGCGTCGACGAGTTCCGCGAGAACGAGGACCTGCCCAACACCACCAACCCGGACGACTGGGCCCGGATCTCCGGCAAGAAGGGCGAGCGGATCGTCTACATCCGCACGCTCGTCTCCGGCGGCAAGGGCACCGAGGCCGGCCGGTCCATCGAGACCGCCAGCAACACCGGCCAGTACCTCTGACCGGCCCGCTACGAGGGCCCGTGACGCCATGCGTCACGGGCCCTGCGCGTACCGTCCGGCGCGACCCGCCGGCCTCCGACCGCACCGCCACGCCCCCGCGGGCCGCACCGCCGACTACGCTCGACGTGACGGGGGCCGGTCGGGCAAGCGAAGCGGGTAGGTCGATGAGCGTAAGACGGATCATGGGCACCGAGGTCGAGTACGGCATCTCCGTGCCCGGTCAGGCCGGGGCCAACCCGATGGTCACCTCTTCCCAGGTGGTGAACGCCTACGGCGCCCGCCCCGAACTCAACCGGGGCGGTCGGGCCCGGTGGGACTACGAGGAGGAATCACCGCTGCGGGATGCCCGCGGCTTCACCTACTCCGGCGCCGCGTACGACCCGGCGGAGGCGCTCGCCGACGAGGACCTCGGGCTGGCCAACGTGATCCTCACCAACGGCGCCCGACTCTACGTCGACCACGCCCACCCCGAATACTCCACACCCGAGGTGACCAACCCGCGCGACCTGGTCCGCTGGGACAAGGCGGGGGAGCGGGTGATGGCGGAGGCGGCGCGCCGGGCCGCCACCATTCCCGGCACCGCGCCGATCCACCTCTACAAGAACAACACCGACAACAAGGGCGCCAGCTACGGCGCGCACGAGAACTACCTGATGCGCCGGCAGACGCCGTTCGCCGACATCGTGGCGTACCTGACCCCGTTCTTCGTGACCCGGCAGATCGTCTGCGGCGCCGGGCGGGTCGGCATCGGTCAGGACGGCGGCCAGAGCGGCTTCCAGATCTCTCAGCGGGCCGACTTCTTCGAGGTCGAGGTCGGCCTGGAGACCACCCTCAAACGGCCGATCATCAACACCCGCGACGAGCCGCACGCCGACGCGGACAAGTACCGCCGGCTGCACGTCATCATCGGCGACGCCAACCTGTCGGAGATCTCCACCTACCTCAAGGTGGGTGCCACCGCGCTGATCCTCACCATGATCGAGGAGAAGGCGCTCGGCCCCGACCTCGGCATCGCCGACCCGGTCGGGGAGCTGCGCGCGGTCAGCCACGACCCGTCCCTCACCCACCGGATGCGGCTGCGCGACGGGCGTCGGCTGACCGCGCTGGACGTGCAGTGGGCGTACCTGGAGCGGGTGCGCGCGTTCGTGGACGACCGCTATGGCAGCGACGTCGACGAGCAGACCGCCGACGTGCTGGACCGCTGGGAGGCGGTGCTGGACCGGCTCGGACGCGACGTCATGCTCTGCGCCGACGAGTTGGACTGGGTGGCCAAGCTGCGGCTGCTGGAGGGCTACCGGGACCGGGAGAAGCTGGGCTGGGGCTCGCACAAGCTGCAACTGGTCGACCTTCAGTATTCGGACGTGCGCCCGGAGAAGGGCCTCTACCACCGGCTGGTCTCCCGCGGGTCGATGAAGACGCTGCTCACCGACGAGGAGAGCCGTACGGCGATGACCGAGCCGCCCGAGGACACCCGGGCCTACTTCCGGGGCCGCTGCCTGGCGCAGTACGCCTCCGAGGTGGTCGCCGCCAGCTGGGACTCGGTCATCTTCGACGTGGGCCGGGAGTCGCTGGTGCGGGTGCCGATGATGGAGCCGGAGCGCGGCACCCGGCGGCACGTCGGTGCGCTCTTCGACCGCTGCGCCAGCGCCAAGGACCTGCTGGAGACGCTGACCGGCGGCTGAGCCGGTGGCCGGGCGCCGAACGGCCACCGGCCCCTGCCGAGAACGCCCGCCGCACGCTGGTCCCACTACCGGCGCGCGGCGGGCGTTTCGTCGTTCCCGCGAGGTAAGTTCATCGCAGAGCGATCGTGGAGGAGGCAACAGTGGCCACTCGTGACAGCGGCGGTCAGTCGCAGACGGGTAAGTCCCGCCAGGGCGAGGAGATCGAGGACGTCACCGTCGAGGCGAACCCGGAGGTCGCCGAGCGGCACGCCGAGATCACCGAGGACGTGGACGATCTCCTCGACGAGATCGACTCCGTCCTGGAGGAAAACGCCGAGGAGTTCGTGAGAGGATACGTACAAAAAGGAGGCCAGTGATTATACCTGGGCAAAACGGACATGCCGCAACCTGTGGATGATCAGAACGGTCAACGCCGTTGCCGCGACTGTGGAGAATGGAAGGCACTCGAGGAGTTCTGTTCGAGTAGCAAGCGCCCGCTCGGGCGCGGCAGCTACTGCAAACCCTGCTTCAACGAGCGGTCGAAGGCCAGCTACGCCAAGCGAATGAGGCTCAAGCAGGGCCGGGGGGTGAAGCAGGCCCGCGAGGTGCCCGAGGGCCATCGCTTCTGCGCTGACTGTGACAGCGTCAAGCCTTTGGTCGAGTTCCCACGGAACCGGGCCGACAGCTCGGGCTACGCCACGTATTGCAAGCCCTGCCACAACACGCGGACCCGGGAGACGAAGCAGCGGCTGTACGGCGGTAGCCGCGAGTACCACCTGCGGCGTCGGTATGGGATCGGGCAGAAGGAGTTCGACGAGCTTCTGGCGGAGCAGGGTGGGGTCTGCGGGGTCTGCGGTGACCTCGATCCGGAACATGTGGACCACG
This sequence comes from Micromonospora sp. CA-263727, assembly GCF_050942455.1. Classification (NCBI taxonomy): domain Bacteria; kingdom Bacillati; phylum Actinomycetota; class Actinomycetes; order Micromonosporales; family Micromonosporaceae; genus Micromonospora; species Micromonospora sp. CA-263727. The sequence goes on along the minus strand of NZ_CP192031.1, from coordinate 4,595,554 downwards.
ATCATCGCACCGGGTGGGTGCGCGGGATACTCTGCTTCAACTGCAACGGTGGCCTTGGCCAGTTCCGTGACAGTCCGACGAGGCTGGCCCGGGCCATCACGTACCTGAGAGGAACCACGTGGCAGCGGGTTTTGATCCATCCGGGCGTCTACCAGATGTGTTCACCAACGCGGGGACGTCCTCCTTCACCTCGTTCCTGAGCAAGGTGGCCCCCGAGATGCTGCCCGGCCGCCGGCCGCTGCCCCCGGGCCTGGCCGCCGACCTGGCCCCGCACGCCACCACGATCGTGGCCATCGCCGCCGCCGGCGGCGTGGTGATGGCCGGCGACCGGCGAGCCACCATGGGCAACCTGATCGCGCAGCGGGACATCGAGAAGGTGCATCCGGCCGACGCGTACTCGCTGGTGGGCATCGCCGGCACCGCCGGCATCGGCATCGAGCTGATGCGACTGTTCCAGGTGGAGCTGGAGCACTACGAGAAGATGGAAGGCGCGATGCTCTCGCTCGACGCCAAGGCCAACCGGCTGGCGTCGATGGTGCGGGGCAACCTGGGCGCGGCGATGCAGGGGCTCGCCGTGATTCCGCTCTTCGCCGGCTTCGACCTCGCCGCCAAGGACCCGGTGCGGGCTGGGCGGATCTTCAGCTTCGACGTCACCGGCGGTCCGTACGAGGAGACCGGCTACGACGCGATCGGCTCGGGCTCGCTCTTCGCCAAGTCGGCGTTGAAGAAGCGGTTCCGGGCCGGGCTCTCGGTGGACGACGCGGCGCGGCTGGCGGTGGAGGCGCTCTACGACGCGGCCGACGACGACACGGCGACCGGGGGTCCCGACCTGAGCCGGCGGATCTTCCCGGTGGTGATGTCCGCGACGGCGGAGGGGACGTACCGGCTGACCGACGCGGAGACGGCGGCGATCGGCGAGAGCGTGGTCGCCGGCCGGATGGAGAACCCGGGCGGCTGAGCCGCCCCGCCCGCACCTGACCGTAGTTCCCCAGCACAGCGCCCGAAGGAGAGCCGCCGCCGTGGCCATGCAGTTCTACGCCTCGCCCGAACAGATCATGCGCGACCGTTCCGAGTTGGCCCGCAAGGGCATCGCCCGGGGGCGCAGCGCGGTGGTCGTGAGCTACGCCGGTGGGGTCCTCTTCGTCGCGGAGAACCTCTCCAGCACCCTGCACAAGGTCAGCGAGATCTACGACCGGATCGGCTTCGCCGCGGTCGGCAAGTACAACGAGTTCGAGAACCTGCGCCGCGCCGGGGTGCGGATGGCCGACCTGAACGGTCTGAGCTACGACCGGCGGGACGTCACCGGTCTGGCGCTGGCCAACGCGTTCGCGCAGACCCTCGGTGCCATCTTCACCGAGCAGTCGAAGCCGTTCGAGGTGGAGATCTGCGTGGCCGAGGTGGGCGCGACGCCGGAGGAGGACGCGCTGTACCGCCTCACCTACGACGGATCGGTCAACGACGAGCCGGGCCGGATGGCGATGGGCGGTCAGGCCGACGCCATTGCCGGGGTGCTCAAGGCGAACCACCGGCCGGACATGTCGCTCGGTGACGCGGTGAAGGTGGCGGTGCAGGCGCTGGGCAGCGTCGGCGGGGAGGGCGGTGCCGCCCGCGCTATCGCCGCCAACCAGTTGGAGGTGGCGATCCTGGACCGCAACCGGGTGGGCCGCACCTTCCGCCGGATCACCGGGGCGGCGTTGACCGCGCTGCTGGACGGGGGCGCCGAGGCGGAGGCGGAGGGTGACCGGGCGAAGACCCCGACCACGCCGACCGAGGAGGCGCACAAGCCGACCACCTCCGCCGGCTCCGCCGACCTGGAGGACAAACCGGGGGAGAAGCCCGAGTCCTGATCTTCGGCCGTCCGGGTCCGGCGATCCGGTGGGCCTCACCGTTCTGTTGCCGGTCGCGCCAGTCCGACTCCGACGCCCGACAGTTCCGACTGTCGGGCGTCGCGCCTTTCTCCGGTGCCGGCTGCGACCGGCGCTGCTGTCTGGTGGTCCGGCCCTGCGGTGCCGGCTGCGATCCGCACCACTGCCGGTGCTCCGGCCCTTGCGCGGCTAACGCTGTTAGCGGTTCAATGAGGCTAACAGCGTTAGCCTGTGGAAGGGTGGACATCGAGATGAGCAGTGTGCCGGTTGCCGGCGGCGGTCAGTTGGTCGCTTCGTCGACGGCGGAGCGGATCGGGCGGGTGCTGATGTGGGTGGCGGCCGGGAGCGCCGTCGCGGCGGCGGCGAGCGCCGTCGGCCTGGTGGTCGACTCCGAGGCCGGGGTGCGGGTGGTCGAGACCTGGCGGGCGTACGGTCTGATGGTCTTCGCCGGGCTGTTCGCCCTGCTCGCCTGGCGTCCGCAGGCATATCGAGGGGTGTGGGAGCTGGTGATCTTCCACAAGGTGGCGTTGACGGTCACCGCGGTCGGGTACGCCATGACCGGGGACGTGCCGGGCACCGGCCAGATCCTGGTCTGGGACGGCGGCCTCTCGGCGCTGCTGATCGTGGCGTACCTGCTCTGCCGGGGCTGGCGGTCCGGAGTGCGAGGCTGACGTGAACCGGCGCGAGGAGATCATCGACGTGGCGCAGCGGTTGCTGGAGGCCGAGGGGCCGGAGAGCCTCAGCATGCGCCGGCTCGCCGACGAACTCGGGATCCAGGCGCCGTCGTTGTACAAACACGTGTCGGGCAAGCCGGAGATCGAGGCGGCGCTGCAACAACGCGCGCTCCGGCAACTCGCCGAGGCGCTGGCCACGGTGCACGATCTGCCGGCGCTGGCGATGACGTACCGGCGGTGGGCGCTGGCGCATCCCCGGCTCTACGAGCTCAGCACCCGCCAGCCGCTCGCCCGGGAGCGGCTGGCGCCGGGCGTCGAGGCGGAGGCCGCGTCCGCCCTCCTGCGGCTGGCCGGCGGTGACCTGCCCACCGCGCGGGCGATCTGGGGCATGGCGCACGGTCTGGTCGACCTCGAACTCGCCGGCCGTTTCCCGCCCGGCGCCGACCTGGACGCGGTGTGGGAGCGGGCCGTCGCCACCTTCGCCGTGGCCCGGCCCGGCGGGTCAGCGGCGGGCCAGTAGCGGCCGGACCAGGGCCCACCAGCCGGCGGCGACCGCGTTGAACACGCCCATGCCGGGGGCGCGGCCACGTTCGACGGGGCCACCCGGGCGGTCATCAGCCCGGCGAGGGCGCCGTCGCCGACGAGGCGTTCGGCCTGCAACCGCCGGCGGCGGGCGCGTACCCAGCCCCGGTTGTGCCACAGCCAGGCCCAGCCGCGTGCCTTCTGGCGGCCCCAGCCGCCGGCCAGCGCGGCGGCGAGCATGGCCGCCTCGGTGAGCAGCAGCATCGGCGCGAGCAGCGCCAGCGTCCGCCCCTGGTACGCGGTGAGCAACGTGATCAGGCGGTTGCGTTCGACCAGGTAGAGCTTGAGGTCGTTGCGGGAGAACTCGTAGTGGTGGCGCACCACCGCGTCCGGCACGTACACCAGCCGCAGGTTGCGCTGCCACAGCCGCAGGCTGAGTTCGGTGTCCTCGTGGTAGGCGAAGTACTCGGCGGGGAAGCCGCCCAGTTCCGCCCAGCATGGGCGGGCGATCACGAAGCAGCAGCCGCTCAGTGACGGCACCTCGGTGCGCCGGGCGTGGGCGCTGGCCGGCTCGCCGTTGCCGCCGGCCCAGGAGAGGCCGGTGAAGTGCAGAGGGTTGCCCGAGGTGTTGATCAGGTCGGGTTGGTCGGCGAGCCGGATGGAGGCCATCGCGGCGCCGACGCCCGGCTCGGCGGCCACTGCGACCACCTTCGCCAGGGCGTCGGGGGCGACGATCGCGTCGGAGTTGACGAAGGCCAGCCAGTCGCCGGTGGCCTCGGCGGCACCGAGGTTGCCGCCGCCCGAGTAGCCGGTGTTCGCCTCCGGGCGGATCACCCGCACACCGGGCAGGCCCTTGACCACGTCGATGCCGTCGCCGGCGCAGCCGTTGTCGACCACCACCAGCTCGATGTCGACGCCGGTGCTGGCCAGCACGGCCCGGGCGGCATCGACCAGCCAGGGCTCGGCACCGTAGGCGAGCATCACCGCGGTCACGCGGGGTGGGCTCATCGGGTCCCTCCGGGGGCGGTCGCGGGCATGGTGACCGCGACGGGCGGGGTGGGCGCGGGATCGCGCTGGCGGCGCAGCAGGGCGACCATGACGGCGGCGACCACCACGGAGCCGACGGTGTAGCCGAGTTCGACCCGCAGCGCGACGGGCAGCGGGGCCAGCGTCGCGGCGGCCAGCGCGGCGACGCCGACGATCCAGGCCACCGCCTGGGCGCGGTGCCGGTCGCGGGCCAGCAGCGCCTGGCCGAGGACCATCGCCCACAGGTACGCCAGGGTGGCCAGGGCCAGCCAGGCGAAGTCGCCGTTGCCGAGGACGTCGGGGGCGTCGAAGAGGGCCCGGACGAGCCATGGCCCGAGCAGTACGGCCAGCATCCCGCCGCCGACACCCAGCGCGGTGACGACCGCCAGGGCACGGCGCAGCAGGGCGCCGAAGGCGGCCCGGTCGCCGGTGGCGGCGGCGGTGGAGAGGCCGGGCAGCAGGGCGGCCTGCATCGAGCCGAAGACGAACAGCGGGATGCGGACCAGGACCAGCGCGGAGAGCAGCGCCCCGGCGGTGGCGATGTCGGCCGGGTCGAGCAGCCGTACGTTGATCACGCCGATGTTGACCACGACCTGGGAGAGCAGGCTGGAGACGGTGAGCAGGGCCAGCCCGCGCAGCAGCGGCGGCCAGGGCACGGCCGCCCCGCCGCCGGCCGCCCGGGCCACCGGGGTGGTGGTCAGCGCGACGGCGAGCAGCGGCGCGACGACCAGCACCAGCGCGTACGCCACGGGTGAGTCGACGCCGGCGATGGCGAGCGTGGCGACCAGCCCGATGCGCAGCCCGCCGTCGAGGCCGAGTTGGGTGCCGTACCAGCCGAACAGCCGCAGCCCGGAGAGCACGCCGCGGGTGGTGTGTGCCACGGCCAGCGCGGCGAGCGCCCCGGCGAGCGCCCCCACCATGGCGCGGTCGCCGTCGAAGAGGCGGTCGGCGAGCAGGTCGGCGGTGCCGGCGGTGGCCAGCAGGAGCAGGCCGAGCACGGCGGCGGCGACGGCGGCGCCCCGGGCCAGCACCGGGCCGGGGGGCAGCCCGCGGGTGCGGCGGGCGGCGACCAGCCGGGCCACCTCCTGCTCGACCGGCAGGAAGACGCCGATGCCGACGGTGAACACGACCGACCAGAGCACCGAGAGCGACGAGTAGTCGCCGGCGGTGAGGCTGTGCCCGGCGACGGCAAGGTGGACGTAGGAGGCCAGGCCGACCAGGGCCAGTCCGGCGCCGACGGGAAGGGTGCCGGGTGGGACGAGGCGGAGCAGGCGGCGTATCACCGGCGGATGAGGGCCAGGGTGAGCACGGCCAGCGCCCGGCCGAGGTAGATCATCGCCTTGGCGGGGGAGTGGCTGGGGGTGCCGGCCATCCGGCGTCGCATCGCCACCGGGACCTGCTGGATCCGGTAGCCGCGGCGGGCGGCGTGCACCAGCGTCTCGACCGTGTCGCCGAGGTACTCGGCCGGGTACCAGCGCGCGAACATGTCGATCATGCGCCGGTTGGCGGCGCGGAAGCCGGAGGTGGTGTCGGTCAGCGGGGTGCCGGCCAGGCCGGAGAGCACCATCGACAGCATTCCCATTGCCCAGCGGCGTGGTCCGCGTACGGCGTATTCGCCCTCGCCGGCGAAGCGCGCCCCGATCACCAGGTCGTAGTCGTCGAGCAGGTCGACCAGCTTCGGCACGTACCGCGGGTCGTGCTGCCCGTCGGCGTCGATCTGCACGGCGACGTCGTAGTCGTGCTCGCGGGCGTAGCGGTAGCCGAGCCGCATGGCGCCGCCGACACCGAGGTTGTAGGGGAGCCGGGCGACCCGGGCGCCGGCGGCGGCGGCGACGGCCGCGGTGCGGTCACCCGAGCCGTCGTCGACGACCAGCACGTCCACGCCGGGCAGTTCGCCCCGGATCTCGTGGACCACGTCGGCGATCGAGCCGGCCTCGTTGAGCGCCGGGATGATGACCAGGAGCCGTTTGCCGTTAACCATCGCGGGACACCAGCTCCTGCCGGTCGGCCCGGTCCGCGCGATCCGCCTCGACCTCGGCGCGCAGCAGGGCGAACTCCTCGGCCAGCGTGCGGGTCTCCTCCTCCAGCCGGCTGACCTCCCAGCTGAGGTGGATGCAGACCAGCAGGAGGAAGACGATGCCCAGGAAGAGCACGAGGCTGACCCCGGTGGCCACGCCGAGCAGGTCGGCGACGCCGTCGAGCAGCGTGGGGAAGAGCGACAACGGGATCACCACGAAGAGCAGCCCGAGCCAGAGCATGCCGTACTTCTCCCGCAGCTGCCGTCGGCGCAGCAGCTCGACGATCGTGGCCAGCAGGACCAGACCGGTCAGGCCGGTGACGAGGGTGAGCTTCATGCGACCTTCCACGGGGAGGGTGGAGCGGCGGGGGCGAACGCGTCGACCAGCGTGTCGTGCCAGTCCGGCAGGGGCGACAGCCCGGCAGCGGCCCATCGGCCGTGCCCTAGCACACTGTACGCCGGTCGGGCAGCGGGACGCGGAAACCGGGCGCTGGTGGTGGGTCGGATCCGGTCCGGGTCGAGCCCGTGCCGGGCGAACACCGCCCGGGCTAGCCCGTACCAGGTGGTCTCGCCGGAGCAGGTGCCGTGGTAGACGCCGGGCGCGGCGCGTCCGGCCAGGGCCGCCTCGGCGAGCGCGACCAGCTGCCGGGACAGCGCGTACGACCAGGTGGGCTGGCCGCGCTGGTCGTCGACGACGTCGAGGAACTCGTGCCGGTCGGCCAGGTCGAGCATGGTGCGGACGAAGTTGCGGCCGTGGGCGCCGTAGAGCCAGGCGGTACGCACCACGTACCCGGCGTCGGGCAGCAGCCCGGCCACGGCCCGTTCCCCGACGAGCTTGCCGCGGCCGTACGCGTTGACCGGCGCGGTCGGCGCGTCCTCGCGGTAGGGGGCGGTGGCGTCGCCGGGGAAGACGTAGTCGGTGGAGAGCTGGAGCAGCCGGACGCCGTGGGTGGCGCAGGCCGAGGCGAGGTGGGCCACGGCGTCGCCGTTGACCGCGGTGGCTGCCGCCTCGTGCTGCTCCGCGCCGTCGACGTCGGTCCAGGCGGCGGCGTTGACCACCACGTCGTGGCCGGCGACGGCGGTGTGCACGGCGGCGGGGTCGGTGATGTCGAGATCCGCTCGGGTGGCCGCGGTCACCGCGTGCTCCGGATGCCCGGCGAGCACGTCGACCAGGTCCCGCCCGAGCATCCCACCGGCCCCGGTCACCAGCATCCTCATCGGGCCGCCGCTTTCAGTGGTTGCCACCAGGTGCGGTTGTTGTGGTACCAGCGGATGGTGTCGGTGAGGCCGTGGTCGAGGGTGATGGTGGGTGTGTATCCGAGTTCGTGGTGGGTTTTGGTGGTGTCGAGGGAGTAGCGGCGGTCGTGGCCTTTGCGGTCGGGGACGGGTGTGACTTGGTCCCAGGTGGCGTTGCAGGCGTTGAGGAGTCGGGTGGTGAGTTGTTTGTTGGTGAGTTCGGTGCCGCCGCCGATGTGGTAGATGTGGCCGGCGCGGCCTTTGTGTTGGGCGAGGGCGATGCCGCGGCAGTGGTCGTGGACGTGGAGCCAGTCGCGGATGTTGCCGCCGTCGCCGTAGAGGGGGATGGTGTGGCCGTCGAGGAGGTTGGTGATGAAGAGGGGGATGATTTTTTCGGGGTATTGGTATGGGCCGTAGTTGTTGGAGCAGCGGGTGAGGACGACGTTGAGGTTGTGGGTGCGGTGGTAGGCGAGGGCGAGGAGGTCGGAGCTGGCTTTGGTGGCGGCGTAGGGGGAGTTGGGGTTGAGTGGCCAGTCTTCGGTCCAGGAGCCGGTGGTGATGGAGCCGTAGACCTCGTCGGTGGAGACGTGGACGAAGCGGTTGATGTGGTGGTGGAGGGCGGCGTCGAGGAGGGTTTGGGTGCCGAGGATGTTGGTGGTGACGAAGGGGGTGGCTTTGGTGATGGAGCGGTCGACGTGTGATTCGGCGGCGAAGTGCACGATTACGTCGTGGCCGGCGACCACTTCGTTGACTAGGGCGGTGTCGCAGATGTTGCCGTGGATGAACTGTAGTCGGGGGTCGTGGCGTATGGGGGCGAGGTTGGCGAGGTTGCCGGAGTAGGTCAGGGCGTCGAGTACGGTCACTTTGGTGGGTTCCAGGGCGGGCACTCCTTCGGCGCTGCCGCCTGGTGCGCCGAGGAGCATGCGGACGTATTCCGAACCGATGAAACCGGCCCCACCGGTGACGAGAATCCTCACGGGTCCGGAAGTCTACGTGAAGCGGTCCCGGGCGCCGCGCAAGCGACGCGTGGCCGGCGACGCCGCCTCCCCGGTAGGCTCCCCGGGTGCGTGGAATCCTGCTCGCCGGTGGCACCGGCAGCCGGCTCTGGCCGATCACCCGAGCGGTGTCGAAACAGCTGATGCCGGTCTTCGACAAACCGATGATCTATTATCCCCTCTCCACCCTGGTGATGGCCGGGGTACGCGAGATCCTCGTGATCACCACCCCGGAGGAACAGAGCCAGTTCCAGCGCCTGCTCGGCGACGGCAGCCAGTTCGGGCTGCGGCTGGAGTACGTCACCCAGGCCCGTCCGGAGGGCATCGCCCAGGCGTTCGTGCTCGGGGCGGACTTCATCGGCGACGAGGCGGTGGCGCTGATCCTCGGCGACAACATCTTCCACGGGGTGGGCCTGGGCCGGCAGCTCGCCGCGGCCGGCGACCCGGTCGGCGGGCGGATCTTCGCCTACCCGGTGGCCAACCCGGAGGCGTATGGCGTGGTGCACTTCGACGCCGCCGGCCGGGTGCTCTCGATCGAGGAGAAACCCGACAAGCCGAAGTCCCGGTACGCGGTGCCGGGTCTCTACTTCTACGACAACCGGGTGGTGAAGATCGCCGACGAGCTGACCCCCAGCGCCCGGGGTGAGCTGGAGATCACCGCGGTCAACGAGGCGTACCGGCTGAGCGGCGAGCTGTCGGTGACCGTCCTGGACCGGGGCACCGCCTGGCTGGACACCGGCACCTTCACCTCGCTGATGCAGGCCGCCGAGTTCGTCCGGGTGATCGAGGAACGGCAGGGTATGAAGATCGGCTGCGTCGAGGAGGTGGCCTGGCGGGCCGGGCTGATCGACGACGACCAACTGCGGGTGCTGGCCGAGCCGTTGACCAAGAGCGGCTACGGCAACTACCTGCTCGACCTGCTCGCCGTCGGGCGCGCCGGGTCGAGTGGCCCGCTGGAGGTCTTTCCGTGAAGATCCGGCCGCTGGGCATCGAGGGGGCCTGGGAGATCACCCCGCAGCAGCACGGTGACCCCCGAGGGCTGTTCATGGAGTGGTACCGCTTCGACCGGCTGGCCGAGGCGGTCGGGCACCCGCTGCGGCTGGGCCAGGCCAACCTCTCCGTCTCGGCCCGGGACGTGGTGCGGGGCATCCACTTCGCCGACGTGCCGCCCGGGCAGGCGAAGTACGTCACCTGTGTGCGGGGCGCGGTGCTCGACGTGGTGGTCGACCTGCGGGTCGGCTCGCCCACCTTCGGCCAGTGGGAGGGCGTACGCCTGGACGACGTGGACCGGCGGGCGGTCTACCTGGCCGAGGGGCTCGGCCACGGGTTCTGCGCGCTGACCGACGACGCCACCCTGACCTACCTCTGCTCGACCACGTACAACCCGGCGGCCGAGCACGCGGTGCATCCGCTGGACGAGGAGCTGGGCATCGAGTGGCCCGCCGGGTCGCCGCAGTTGTCCGCCCGGGACGCCGCCGCGCCGACCCTGGCACAGGCGCGGGCGGCGGGCCGGCTGCCCGGGTACGCCGCGTGCCGGGAGTACACGGCGGGCCTGCGCGGCGCGCCGTAACCCGGCGACGGGTCCGGTCGGCCCGGGGACCGATGCACCCCCGGCTGGGCGGCGGATGCGGCGGGCAGGTGCGGCGACAGTGACGAAGAGGGCCTCCGTACGGCTAATGTCTCATCATGGAGCGGCGAATCTTCGGTCTGGAGACCGAATACGGCGTCACCTGCACCTACCGTGGGCAGCGGCGGCTGTCCCCTGACGAAGTGGCCCGGTACCTCTTCCGCCGGGTGGTCTCCTGGGGCCGGTCGAGCAACGTGTTCCTGCGTAACGGCGCTCGGCTCTACCTGGACGTCGGCTCGCATCCGGAGTACGCCACCCCGGAGTGCGACTCGGTGGTCGACCTGGTCGCCCACGACCGCGCCGGCGAGCGGATCCTGGAAGGGCTGCTCATCGACGCGGAGAAGCGGCTGCACGACGAGGGCATCGCCGGCGAGATCTACCTGTTCAAGAACAACACCGACTCGGCCGGCAACTCCTACGGCTGCCACGAGAACTACCTGGTCTCCCGGCACGGGGAGTTCGGCCGGCTGGCCGACGTGCTGATCCCGTTCCTGGTCACCCGGCAGTTGATCTGCGGCGCGGGCAAGGTGTTGCAGACCCCGCGCGGCGCCGTGTACTGCCTCTCCCAGCGCGCCGAGCACATCTGGGAGGGGGTCTCCTCGGCCACCACCCGCAGCCGGCCGATCATCAACACCCGTGACGAGCCGCACGCGGACGCCGAGCGGTACCGCCGGCTGCACGTCATCGTCGGCGACTCCAACATGAACGAGGTCACCACGCTGCTCAAGGTCGGCACCGCCGACATCGTGCTGCGGATGATCGAGGCCGGGGTGGTGATGCGTGACCTCACCCTGGAGAACCCGATCCGGGCCATCCGGGAGGTGTCGCACGACATCACCGGACGGCGCAAGGTGCGGCTGGCCTCGGGCAAGGAGATCAGCGCCCTGGAGATCCAGCAGGAATACCTGGCCAAGGCGACCGAGTTCGTGGAGCGCCGGGGCGGCGACCAGACCGCCAAGCGGGTGGTCGAGCTCTGGGGCCGGGTGCTGCGGGCGGTGGAGACCGGCGACTTGGAGCCGGTCTCCCGGGAGATCGACTGGGTGAGCAAGCTCCGGCTGATCGAGCGCTACCAGCGCAAGCACGACCTGCCGCTGTCGCATCCCCGGGTGGCGCAGATGGACCTCGCCTACCACGACCTGCGCCGGGGTCGGGGGCTCTACGCGCTGCTGGAACGGCGGGGCGACGTGGACCGGGTGGCCACCGACCCGGAGATCTTCGAGGCCAAGGAGACGCCGCCGCAGACCACCCGGGCCCGGCTGCGCGGCGAGTTCATCCGGCACGCCCAGGAGAAGCGGCGCGACTTCACCGTCGACTGGGTGCACCTGAAGCTCAACGACCAGGCGCAGCGCACCGTGCTCTGCAAGGACCCGTTCCGGGCGTACGACGAGCGGGTGGAGCGGCTGATCGCCAGCATGTGAGCAACCGGCCCGCCACCGCCCGGCCCGCCTGGGTCTGGCGGGCCGGGTAGGCTGGCCGCGTCATGATTCCTCAACCACCGCAGCGGCCCGGCCCGGGCACCGAGCGGCAGAGCTGGCTCGAACGCCGCCGCGAGAAGGTCCGTGCCGAGGTCGAACGCAACCGGCGCGGCGAGTACACCGTCCCGACCTGGGTGCTCGCGCTGGCCCTAGCCCTCATCGTCGGCGCCTGGCTAGCCTTGATCGCCCTCGCCTGAGGTGTAAGGAAGGGCCCCCTATTAACGCCTGCGGTAGAGCAGGGGCCCCCTTTTAACACTCAGCTCGATCTGGCGTGCCGTGTGCCGCGTACCGCGTGTCGGCCGGCTGCGGCGGCGGCCAGGAAGTAGGCGTGGTCGGCGTCCAGTCCGCGTCCCATCGTCGACAGCGGCACGGGACTGCGGCGCAGCGCCGCGTCCAGCCCCATGCTGTCCACGCGTACCAGCGCGTGCCGCTCGGCGAGCGGGGCCAGCGCGGCGTCGACCTCGGCGGCCAACGCCGGGTCCAGGCCGTCGGGCAGCACCAGCTCCGCGCGGGCCAGCGCCACCCGGCCGTACGCGGTGAGGCTGTGGTGCGACACGCCACGGTGCCGTGGGCGCGGGTCGGCGGCGGAGATCCGCAGCGAGCCGACCGGCCGCCCGCCCAGCGCGGCGACGGCGTTGACCGCCTCGCCGACGGCCACTCCGGAGAACCCCCACCGGGTGCCGGTGCCGAGGTTGCCCGGGCCCTGCGCCACCACGGCCACGTCGGCGTCGAGCACGTGCCGGGCGGCGAGCAGGCCGCTGTGCAGTGTGCTGGCCTCCAGGTCGCCGCCGAACGCCTGCCCCACGCTGATCGTGCCGGCCAACTCGTCCCGTAGCCCGGCCAGCGTGCGGGAGAACCAGGCCGGCAACGCCCCACCGTCGGTGAGCAGGTACGCCACCCGGGCGTGCGGGGCGTCGGCGCGAATACCGGCCAGGATCGCCGGCAGCGCCGAGTGCAGGTCGGCGGTGACCACCGGCAGCCCGGCCAGATCCTCGGCGGCGGCCAGCACCTCGTGGTGCGGGGAGGCCTCCTCGTCGACGCCGAGCAGGATCGGTTGCAACGGGGTGTAGCGGGCCTTGACCAGGTGACCGGCGTCGCGGGAGTCGAGCGCCTGCGGCGGGTCTGGTGGCAACCGCTCCGGCAGCGCCACGACCAGGGCGTACCCGCCGGTGCCCAGCCCCATCAGCAGCGCCCCCGCGTTGAGCAGCACCCGATCCCCCGGTTCGGGGTGGCCGACCAGCTCCGGGTAGGCCAGGGCGCGCATCGTGGTGCCGTCGGGCAGGTCGACATCCAGCTCGACCGCTCCGGCCCACCGCCGCCGCAGCCCGGCCACCGTGCCCACCCGCCACCGCACCATGTCCCGCACGCTAACTCCCGCACCGCCCCCCACCCCCACCCGGGTACCTCCCACCCCGCGCGCCACCCCGCGATGCCACTCCGGCGCCCGCCCCGCGCCCTGTTCCCGTCGATCTTGCACCAGGTGTCGCGGCAAAAGTGAGCAAACCGATCATTCCGGCCACGATAACTGCAAGATCGGCGAGGCGGGGTGGGAGCGGGATGGATGTGGGGGCGGCACGTGTGTGTGGGGTGCGTGTGGGGGAGAAGCGGCTGCTAGCGTCTACCGGGTGTCGCGTAGCCGGACCGAGCGCCTGGTCAACCTGGTGATCTGCCTGCTCTCCACGCGGCGGTTCCTGACCGCCGCGCAGATCGCCGCGACCGTGCCCGGCTACGAGCACGATCCCGACGACGCCCGTGAGCACGAGGCGTTCCAGCGCAAGTTCGAGCGCGACAAGGCCGAGCTGCGGGAGTTGGGCGTACCGCTGGAGACCGGGACGGCGAGCGCCTTCGACGCGGAGCCCGGCTACCGGATCGCCCGCCGGGAATACGCCCTGCCCGACATTCCCCTCAAGCCGGACGAGGCCGCCGCGGTGGGCATCGCCGCGCGGCTGTGGCAGCACGCCGGGCTGGCCGCCGCCGCGTCGTCCGGGCTGGCCAAGCTGCGCGCCGCCGGGGTGGACGTGGACCCGCAGGCCACCCTCGGGCTGGAGCCGATGGTCACGGTCGACCCGGCGTTCGCCCCGCTGACCGCCGCCGCGCGGGACCGGCGTGAGGTCCGCTTCGACTACCGGGTGCCGGATCAGGACGCGCCGACCCGGCGCCGGCTGCAACCGTGGGGCGTGGTCTGCTGGCGGGGCCGGTGGTACGTGGTCGGCCACGACCTGGACCGCGACGCCACCCGCTGCTTCCGGCTCTCGCGGGTGGTCGGCCAGGTCCGGGCCACCGGCGAGCCGGACGCCTACCGGCCGCCGGCGGGTGTCGACCTGATCAGCCACGTGGCCCGCTGGTCCGGCCCGAGCGAGCGGACCGGCCGGGCGACCGTGCTGGTCACCCCGGGGCGGGCCGCCGGGCTGCGGCGGTGGGCGGTGGAGGTCACCGCCGGGCCGGAGGCAGACCGGTTGGTCCTGCCGTACGCCGACGCCGACTCCCTCGCCGGCCACCTGGTCGGCTACGGCCCCGACGTGCGGGTGCTCGACCCGCCCGAGGTGCGCGAGGCGGTCATCCAACGGCTCAAGGAGATCGCGACCCGCCACGACGCCCTGGCGGTGACCCGGTGAGCGCGAGGAGCAAGCTCGCGGGCCCGGCGGTCGCGAACGAGAGGGCGGCCCGGTGAAGGCGTCCTCACGTACCTCCGCCGACCGGCTGGCCCGGCTGCTGAACCTGGTGCCCTACCTGCTGGCCCGGCCCGGCATCGAGATCGCCGAGGCGGCCGGCGACCTCGGCGTCACCGAGCGGCAGCTGCGCGAGGACCTGGAACTGCTCTGGGTGTGCGGGCTGCCCGGGTACGGCCCGGGTGACCTGATCGACATGGCGTTCGACGGCGACCGGGTGACCATCACCTACGACGCCGGCATCGACCGGCCGTTGCGGCTCACGCCGGACGAGGCTCTCGCCCTGGTGGTGGCGCTCCGGATGCTGGCGGAGACGCCCGGGGTGGCCAACCGGGAGGCCGTCGAGCGGGCGCTCGCCAAGATCGAGGACGCGGCCGGCGACCTGGTCGCCGCCCCGGTGGAGGTGCGGCTGCCCGGCGACACCGGCCGGGTGGAGCAGCTGCGTGCCGCGGTGGAGAGCGGGCGCGCCCTGCGCATCACCTACTACACGGTGGCCCGGGACGAGACCACCGAGCGCGTGGTCGATCCGCTGCGGGTGCTGATGGTCGGTGGCCGGACGTACGTCGAGGCGTGGTGCCGCCGAGCGGAGGCGGTACGGCTGTTCCGGGCCGACCGGATCGACGCGGTCGTCGAGTTGGCCGAGCCGGCCGTGGTGCCACCGCAGGCCCGACCGCACGACCTGAGCGAGGGGGTGTTCCGGCCCTCGCCGGACCTGCCGCTGATCACCCTGCGGATCGGCCGGGGGGAGCGCTGGATCACCGAATACTACCCGTGTGAGCGGGTCGAGTCCGACGGCGAGCGGTGGGTCGTCTCGCTGCGGGTCACCGACCTCGGCTGGGCCCGCCGATTCGTGCTCGGCCTGGGCCCGGAGGTCACCGTGCTCGCCCCGGCGGAGCTGGCCGGGCAGGTCCGGGACACGGCGGTGGCGGCCCTGGACGCGTACGCGACGCCGGTGCCGCCCGGCGCGGACCCGGCGGCGGTATCCGGCAGGCAGTAGGCTGGCGGCCGTGCTGAAGTGGATCGTGCTCGCGCTGGTGCTGGTCCCGTTGGTCGTGCTGGCGCTGGCCGTACGACCGCTGCTGGCCCGGCTGCCCCGGCTGCGTCGCGCGGCGTTGGCGCTGCAACGACGGGCCGACGAGGCGGCCTCGTTGCGTGAGGCGGCCGAGAGCCTCCAGCAGCGGGCCGAGGGCCTGCAAGGGCGGCTGGAGACGACCCAGCAGCAGCTCGACCTGATCAGGTCCCGCCGCGGCGGCTGAGCGGCACCGGTCCCCGGGCGTCAATGGCGTGCGGATCCGGTTCGTGCCCGGACGGGGCTCTCGTCCGGGCACGAATGATCCACTTGCCTGGTTGACGGGACAGTCGCAGTTGGCTGAGACTTCACCAGCCGGGACGAACCACCACCGCCCGGTGGGTGGCAACGGCCCACGACGCACGTACCATGGGCTGCGGTACCACCCCTCACCGACACAGAGCGACTGGAGCTTCACATGGGTGCCCTCAGGCCCTGGCACATCGCCGTACTCGTGGTCGTGCTGATCCTGCTCTTCGGCGCGAAGCGGCTCCCCGACGCGGCGCGCTCCCTGGGCCGCTCGCTGCGGATCATCAAGGCCGAGACCAAGAGCCTGGCCGACGACGACCGTGACCTCGCCGAGAAGGCCGACGCGCAGGCCGGCTACCAGCCGCTCACGCCGCAGCCCCCGCAGCAGCAGCCGTACCAGGGCACGGTGCAGCAGCCGGTCGCCGATCCGGTGCAGCGCGTCCGCGAGAACTGATCAGCGGGTCCGATCACCGTGGCCTTCGGACTCCGTAAGCGCGGTCCGAGCAGCTTCGAACGGGCCGCCGACGGCTCGATGACGCTCGTCGAGCACTTCCGCGAGCTGCGTACCCGGCTGTTCCGGGCGTCGCTGGCGATCGTGGTCGGGCTGATCGGCGGCTACCTGCTCGCCCAGCCGGCATTCGACCTGCTCAGTCAGCCGTACTGCCGGCTGCCCGGCATGATGGTCGACGGCGAGTGCCAGAAGTTCCTGATGCTCGCGCCCGCCGACGGCTTCATCCTCACGCTCAAGCTGGCCCTCTGGATCGGGTTGATCCTCGGTGCCCCGGTCTGGCTCTACCAGCTGTGGGCGTTCATCGCGCCGGGGCTGCACCGCAGCGAGCGCAAGTGGGCGTACGTCTTCGTGGCGATCGCGGCGCCCCTCTTCGCCGCCGGCGCGGTGCTCGCCTTCTTCGTGGTCGACAAGGGGCTGGCGTTCCTGCTGGAGGCCGGGGTCACCGGCACCGACTCGCAGCTTGAGGTCACCCGGTACATCAGCTTCGTCACCACCATGATCCTGCTCTTCGGGGTGGCGTTCGAGTTCCCGCTCATCCTGCTGATGCTCAACTTCACCGGGGTGGTGAGCGGCCGGCGGTTGCTCAGCTGGTGGCGGGTCGTGGTCTTCATCTGCTTCGCGTTCGCGGCGGTGGCCACGCCGGACCCGGGGCCGTTCGGTATGACGCTGTTGGCGCTCTGCCTCTGCCTGCTCTACTTCATGGCGGTCGGGGTCTCGTTCCTCAACGACAAGCGCCGGGGACGCGGCAAGGAGGTCTACGCCGGCATCGACGACGACGAGGTCTCCCCGCTGGAGTTCGACCGGGAGCCGGTCACGGCGGGACAGCCGGTGGACCGGGCCGCCCCGATCGACGCCCCTGAGCCGGTGACCGCGCCCAAGCCGATCGAGCGTCGCTACGACGACGTGACCTGACCGGTGCCGACTCCGACGAGCGCCGCCCCGCCGGGGCGGCGCTCGTTCGTCTGCCGGCCCGCCCGGACGGCCTCCTCTGGTCGACCGGGACTACGTCCTCTGCGGTACGCCGGGATGCGTTGCCGGGCCGACGCCCGCAGGCCCGCGCCGGCCGAACATGGCAGGCATGACCGGCACCCAACCGCTCCGTACGCCCGGCGAGCCCACGCTCCGCCCGCCCGGCGGCACCACGAGGGGCCTGGCTGGCGACACGGCGAGGCGCGCGCCCGGTGGGCGGTGGCGCGCCGGCCCTCGGCTCCGCAAGCTGCTGCTCCTGCTGCACATCGCCGCCGCCGGCGCGTGGCTCGGCATCGACATCGTGTTGGGTCTGCTCGTGCTCGCGGCGTTCGCCCCCGGCGACGACCTCGGTGCCGCGGCGGCCCTCACCAGCATCGGCCACTTCGCGACCTGGCCGCTCGCGGCCGTCGGCCTGCTCTGCCTGGCCAGCGGGGTGCTGCTCGGACTCGGTACGAAGTACGGGCTGGTGCGGTACTGGTGGGTCGCGATCAAACTGGTCCTCAACGTCGTACTGGTCACCCTGGTCATCGCCGCGCTCGGACCCGGCGTCCGCGAGCTGGCCGAGGCCGCCCGCGCGTCCCTCACCGACGGGCGGGCGCTTCCGGTGCTGACCGATCTGGCCTTCCCGCCGGTCGTCTCGACCGCGGCGGTGCTCTTCGCGATGACCCTGTCGGTGTTCAAGCCGTGGGGACGCCGGCGCCGCACGGCACGGAAAGATCACCGAGGCCGGGAATTCAGGCGTTCCGCCAGCTGACGAAGCCGGCGAAGCGGCGGGTACGGTGCACGCCGTGACCGCAGACGATCACCGTCCCGCCGGCCCGTCTCCCGCCGGCCTGCCAGCCGGCGGGCCGGTCGCCGTGCTGGCCAACCCGACCGCCGGGCGTGGCCGGCACCGGGGGCTGCTGCCGGACCTGCTGGACCGGCTCTCGACCGCCGGCCGACCGGTACGGCTGTTGAGCGCGACCAGCGCCGACGAGGCGGAGGCGGCCTGCCACGCCGCGGTCGCCGAGGGCGCGTCCGCGCTGATCGCGGTGGGCGGCGACGGCACCATCCACCGGGCGATCCAGTCGGTTGCCGGCACCGCCGTGCCGTTCGGGCCGGTGCCCGCCGGCACCGGCAACGACTTCGCCGCGGAGACCGGCTTCCCGAGCGCACCCCGTGCGGCGGCCGACGTCATCGCCGCGGCGCTGCGCCAGGGCCACAGCCGACCGGTCGACCTGGCCCGGATGACCGGCGCCGACGGGACCGTCCGCTGGTACGGGGCGGTGCTGGCGGCCGGCTTCGACGCCATCGTCAACGAGCGGGCCAACCGGATGCGTTGGCCGCGCGGCCCCCGCCGCTACGACCTGGCGATCTTGGCCGAGCTGGCCCGGCTGCGTCCCCGCCGCTACACCCTCACCCTGGACGGCGAGCGACTGGAGGTGGATGCGGTGCTGGTGGCGGTCGGCAACGGCGCCAGCTACGGCGGCGGGATGCGGATCTGCCCGGCCGCGGACCCGACGGACGGGCTGCTCGACGTGGTCGTCGGCGGCCGGTTCGACCGGCGCACGCTGATCCGGGTCAAGCCCCGCATCTACGCCGGTACCCACGTCACCCACCCGCTGGTGCACACCTACCGCGCCCGCACCGTCACCATCACGGCCGACGACATCACCACCTACGCCGACGGTGAACGCTCCCTCCCTCTCCCGATGACCCTCACCGCCACCCCCCAAGCCCTCCACCTCCTCCACTAACCACCCGACCCCGCCGCGCCACTTGTTGATCATGCAGTTGTGGTGCCCCGCAAAGTCGGCGAACAGGGCGTAACCGGGCACCACAACTGCATGATCGTCGGGCCGGGCCGGGCCGGGCCGGGGTGGGGTGGGCCGGGCCGGGCCGGGGTGGGGTGGGCCGGGGTGGGCCGGGGTGGGGTGGGCCGGGGTGGGCCGGGGTGGGGTGGGCCGGGGTGGGCCGGGGTGGGGTGGGCCGGGGTGGGCCGGGGTGGGGGTGGGGGTGGGATTACGGGTGGGTTAGGGCTAGGACGGTGCCGAGGTTGTTGGGGCGGCCGGGGTCGGCGGTGGGGAGGACCAGGACGGCGCAGCCGGCGGCGACCGCACCCGCGTCGGCGGGGGTGTCGCCGACCATCAGGGTCTCCTCCGGGGCGACGCCGAGCAGGCCGCAGGCGCGCCAGAAGATCGCCGGGTCCGGCTTGCAGCGACCCACCTCGTACGAGAGGACGAAGGCGTCGACCAGGTCGGCGAGGCCCCAGGCGTCGAAGATCGGCCGGATGTCGAAGCCGATGTTGCTGACCACGGCCACCCGTACGCCGGCCTCGCGCAGCCCGGCGAGGGTCGGTGCGGTGTCCGGGTACGGCACCCAGCCCTCCGGCACCAGCACGCGCTCGTAGAGCGCCTCGGCGAGGCCGTCGATGCCCGCGTCGACCGTCTCGGCCAGCCCGGTGTAGGCGCCCCGGTGGGCGTGTTCGTACAGATCCCGGTCGGCCCAGAGCTCGGCCAGCCGCGGCGGCACCCGGGCGGGCAGCGGCCCACCGGCGCGGCCGGCGGTGAGCAGCCGGTCGGCCAGCGAGGTGGCCCGGACCCGATCCAGCTGCACGCCGCAGGTTGCCGCGGCGGCCAGCACCCAGTCGCGGGGCTCCTCCACCTGGGCGAGCGTGCCGTGGAAGTCGAGCAGCACCGCCTGCACGGGCCGGCGGGACGGGCCCGGCTGGTCGGCGTCACGGGTGCCGCGTACGGCGTCGGTCGGTTCGGCATGATCCGGCACGTCGTGCACCCTACCGACCCACTCCGACCACCCTGCCGGATGGCCTTGCCAGGTGCCCGTCGGGGGCACGCACTAATCTTGAGGACATGTCGAGCCCCGCCGAGCGGTACGCCGCGGCGCGCCGCCGGGCCGCGCAGGCCTCACAGTTCCCGGCGCTGGAAGAGTTCACCGCCGATCTCGGGTTCGACCTCGACGACTTCCAGCGGGAGTCGTGCCAGGCCCTGGAGCGGGGCAGCGGCGTGCTGGTGTGCGCGCCGACCGGGGCCGGCAAGACGGTGGTCGGTGAGTTCGCCGTGCACCTGGCGCTGCGGGGCACGCCGGGGCAGCCGGCGTCGGCCGACGGCACCCGGCGCAAGTGCTTCTACACCACCCCGATCAAGGCGCTGTCCAACCAGAAGTACCACGACCTGGTGGACCGCTACGGCGCCGAGCAGGTGGGGCTGCTCACCGGCGACAACGCCATCAACGGCGACGCCCCGGTGGTGGTGATGACCACCGAGGTGCTGCGCAACATGCTCTACGCCGGCTCGGCCACCCTGGCCGGCCTGGCGTACGTGGTGATGGACGAGGTGCACTACCTGGCCGACCGGTTCCGCGGCGGGGTGTGGGAGGAGGTCATCATCCACCTGCCCGCCTCGGTCACGCTGGTGTCGCTGTCGGCGACGGTCTCCAACGCGGAGGAGTTCGCCGACTGGCTGATCACCGTGCGCGGCGAGACCACGGTGGTGGTCAGCGAGCACCGGCCGGTGCCGCTGTGGCAGCACATGCTGGTCGGCAAGCGGATGTTCGACCTGTTCCACGACGCCGACGCGGCCCGCAAGCACGACGTGCACCCGGAGTTGCTGCGGTACACCCGGGACACGATGCGCCGCCTCGACCTGGGCGAGGGGCGCTCGGCCGGGCCGGGCGGCGGGCGGCGGGGGCCACGCTGGCGCGGTCCGCTGCGGCCGGACATCGTCGACCGGCTGGACCGCGAGGGGCTGCTGCCGGCGATCCTGTTCATCTTCAGCCGGGCCGGCTGCGACGCGGCGGTGCAGCAGTGCCTGGCGGCCGGGCTGCGGCTGACCTCGCCGGAGGAGCGGGCGGAGATCCGCCGGGTGGTGGAGTCCCGGGTGACCGCCATCCCCGGCGAGGACCTGTCGGTGCTGGGCTACTGGGAGTGGCTCGACGGCCTGGAACGCGGCCTGGCCGCCCACCACGCCGGGATGCTGCCGGCGTTCAAGGAGGTCGTCGAGGAACTCTTCGTCCGGGGGCTGGTCAAGGCGGTCTTCGCCACCGAGACCCTGGCCCTGGGCATCAACATGCCGGCCCGCTGCGTGGTGCTGGAACGACTGGTCAAGTACAACGGCGAGGCGCACGTCGACCTGACGCCGGGGGAGTACACCCAGCTCACCGGGCGGGCCGGGCGGCGGGGCATCGACGTCGAGGGGCACGCCGTGGTGGTGTGGTCCCCGGAGACCGATCCGCGGCACGTGGCCGGTCTCGCCTCCACCCGCACCTACCCGCTGCGGTCCAGCTTCCGGCCCTCGTACAACATGGCGGTGAACCTGGTCGGCAGCGTCGGCGCGGAGCCGGCCCGGGCGCTGTTGGAGTCCTCGTTCGCGCAGTTCCAGGCGGACCGGTCGGTGGTCGGCCTGGCCCGGCAGGTGCAGCGCAACACCGAGACCGTCGAGGCGTACGGCGTGGAGGCGGAGTGCCATCACGGCGACTTCGACGAGTACTTCGCGTTGCGGGTGGCCATTGCCGACCGGGAACGGGCCATCGCCCGCCAGGGCCAGAGCCAGCGGCGGGCGGCGGCGGTGGCGGCGCTGGAACGGCTGCGGGTCGGCGACGTGATCCGGGTGCCGTCCGGGCGCCGGGCCGGGCTGGCCGTGGTGCTCGACCCGGCGGCCGGTGGCTTCAGCGAGCCCCGCCCGCTGGTGCTCACCCAGGACCGGTGGGCCGGGCGGATCAGCCCCGGTGACTTCACCACCCCGGCCGAGGTGCTGGCCCGCATCCGGGTGCCGAAGCACTTCAACCACCGCAACCCGGCCGCCCGGCGCGACCTGGCGGCGCAGGTCAGCGGCACCGGGCTGGACCGGCACTCCCGGCGTGGCGCCCGGGGCCGGCAGTCGGGGGAGGACCACCGGCTCACCCAGCTCCGCACCGAGCTGCGGCGGCATCCCTGCCACGCCTGCCCGGAGCGGGAGGAGCACGCCCGGTGGGCGGAGCGCCGCCGGCGGCTGGAGCGGGACACCGAGGAGTTGCGGCAGCGGGTCGCCGGCCGGACGGGGTCGCTGGCGCGTACGTTCGACCGGATCGTCGCGCTGCTCACCGCCCGTGGCTATCTCACTGCGCAGGGCGCGGTGACCGATGCCGGGCGGATGCTCGGGCGGATCTGGACGGAGGCCGACCTGCTGGTGGCGGAGTGCCTGCGCCGGGGGGTCTGGGACGGGCTGTCGCCGGCCGAGCTGGCCGCCGGGGTCTCCGTGGTGGTCTTCGAGGCCCGCCGTGACGTCGACGAGCGGGCCTCGCTGCCGCGCGGCGCGATCTCCGAGGCCGTGGACGCCACGCTGAAGCTGTGGAGCGAGATCGAGGCCGACGAGGCGTCCCGTGGGCTGGCCGTCACCCGCGAGCCGGATCTGGGCTTCGCCTGGCCGATCTACCGCTGGGCCCGGGGCGAGGCGCTGGCGAAGGTGTTGGCCAGCGGGCACGAACTCGACGGTGAGATGCCGGCCGGCGACTTCGTCCGGTGGGCGCGGCAGGTGGTGGACCTGCTCGGCCAGGTGGCCGACTCCGGTGGCGCCTCAGCCGAGCTGCGGGCCACCGCCCGGCAGGCGATCGGCGCCGTCAACCGGGGTGTGCTTGCTTACCATTCGCCGGCCTGATTAGTGCTGATGGTGACCGTTTGTGGGGCGAAACGACGCATCGCAAAGTCACCATTTCGCCACCGCCCGCAGTAGCCGAAAGTTTCTATTGTGCCTGCACGGAAGGTCCCGGATTATGTTACCGGCGCGTCGGGCTTGCGCCGGAAACAGCTCTGGGGGGAGCCAACTTGGGGAATATCAATCATTTTGAGTACGGATGGATCACACCGGCGATCAGCTACGTGCTGTCGGTGCTGGGTTCCGTCCTTGGACTGATCTGCGCCGGGCGGATCCGTTCCGCGACCAGCGGGGGCCAGCGTGTCTGGTGGGGGCTGCTCGCGGCGTGGGCGCTCGGCGGCACCGCGATCTGGACCATGCACTTCATGGCGATGCTGGGCTTCGCCGTGACCGGGTACCGGATCCGGTACGACGTGCCGATCACCGTCGCCAGCGCGTTGATCGCGGTGGCGTCCGTCGGCGTCGGGCTGGCCATCGTGGGCACCGGCCGGCTGTCGGCGGTACGCGTCCTCGCCGGCGGCCTGTTCACCGGTGCCGGGGTGGCGGCGATGCACTACACCGGCATGGCCGCGATGCGGCTGGACGGCGACCTGGGTTACGACGGCCTCCGGGTGGGCCTGTCCGTGCTGATCGCCGTGATCGCGTCCACCGTCGCGCTCTGGCTCGCGGTGACCGTACAGCGTGGGCTGGCGATCGCCGCCTCGGCGCTGGTGATGGGCGTGGCGGTCAACGGCATGCACTTCACCGGGATGAGCGCCCTCTCGGTGCACCTGCACGAGCAGCGGGCGGAGGTCTCCGGGGCGGATGTGGGCACCCTGCTGGTGCCGATCGTGCTGCTGGTGATCTTCGGTGTGGTGGGGCTGGTCTACGCGCTGCTCGCCGCGCCCACCGACGAGGACCGGGCGGCTGCGGCGTACCTGGATGCCCGGCGGTTGTCGGAGCCGGCGCCGGCCGGACCGACCGGACCGGGCCTGGGCGGCGCTGCCGCGCCGGACCCGGCCGGGCTGCGCGCCCGGTCCACCCTGGCCCGGCCCGGCACCCCGTTCCCGTCCCGCCGGGACCACCCGCCGCGCTGATCCGTCCGGTCCGGCCCGCGACGGGCCGGCGGCCGGCTGCGGGGGAGCCGGCCGCCGGGCCCGGGTGTCGTCTCGGCCCGGCGGTGGCCGCTCGCGGCCACCGCCGGGCCGTCAGGGCAGGGCCTTGAGGAACGGGCCGTGATTGCGGCCGAACTCCCACTGGTAGTACCGGTCCCAGTTGATCGACCAGGTCATCAGCCCTCGGAAGCCGGGGTTGGTGCCGCTGCGCGGGGTGTAGCTGCCGCAGCTCTGCCCCCGGACCAGGCAGGTCACCGCCGACTGCACGGCGGCGGGGGAGACGTAGCCGTTGCCCGCGCTGACCGACGACGGCGCGCCGAAGGCGACCTGGTCCTCCCGTAGGGCGGGGAAGACCCGGTCCGGGTTGCCGGCGACCGGGAAGCCGGCCAGCAGCATGTCGGTCATCGCGACGTGGAAGTCGGCGCCGCCCATCGTGTGGTACTGGTTGTCCAGCCCCATGATCGGCCCGGAGTTGTAGTTCTGCACGTGCAGCACGGTCAGGTCGTTGCGCAGCGCGTGGATCACCGGCAGGTACGACCCGGCGCGCGGATCCTGCCCACCCCAGGGCCCCGGCCCGTAGAACTGGTACCCGAGCTGGACGAAGAACGTCTCCGGCGCCATGGTGAGCACGAAGTTCGCCCCGTAGCGCTGCTTGAGCGTCCGGATCGCGGCGATGAGGTTGACGACCACCGGCGTGGTGGGGTTGCGGAAGTCGGTGTCACCGGCGTCGAGGTAGAGGGAGTGGCCCTCGAAGTCGATGTCGAGCCCGTTCAGGCCGTACCGGTCGATGATCTCCGACACCGAGCGGACGAAGGTGTCCCGGGCGGCGGTGGTGGTCAGCTGGACCTGCCCGTTCTGGCCGCCGATGGAGAGCAGCACCTTCTTGCCCTGCTGCTGCTTGGCGCGGATCGCGGCGACGAACGCGGCCTCGCTCTCCACGCCCGGGCACTCGCTGGCGGGACAGAGCTGGAACCGGATGTCGCCGGAGGTGACCGAGGTCGGCTCGCCGAAGGCGAGGTTGATGATGTCCCACTCCGCCGGCACGTCCGCGATGCGCAGGTAACCGGAGCCGTTGGCGAAGCTGGCGTGCAGGTAACCGATCAGGGCGCGGCGGGGGATCCCGCCGGCCGGCGGCGTGGTCGGCGGTGGCGTGGTCGGTGGGGTGGTGGTGGGCGGGGGTGTGGTCGGTGGGGTGGTGGTCGGTGGTGGCGTGGTCGGTGGGGCGGTCGTGGGTGGGCTGGTCGGGGTGCCGCCGCCGCACGGCGCGCCGTTGAGCAGGCAGTCGGTGGGCGAACCCGGTCCGGTGGCCAGGAAGCCGAACGAGACGGAGGCCCCGGGGGCGACGGCGCCGTTCCACGAGCGGTTGGTGAAGGTGTGCCGCTGGCCGGCGCTGCTGACGGTGGCGTCCCAGTAGGTCCCGAGCGTGGTTCCACTGGGCAGGCTGAAGGCGACCTGCCAGGCGGTGATGGTGCTGGATCCGCCGTTGGTGATGGTGTATCTGCCCTCCCATCCGGTGCCCCAGTCGGAGGTCTTGACGAAGGTGGCGGTCGGGCCGGCGGCCCGTGCCGGGGTGGCCAGCACGAGTGTGGTGGCGGCGGCGGTGGTCAGGGCCGCGAGGGCGGCCAGCAGCAGATGTCGGGCGGGGCGAGCCATCCGGACCTCCCGGGGGACGAGGGCCGTCGATCGACGGATGGATAATTATTAAGTTTGTTTACTGTGGATGTCCAGCGCTGGTCGGATGGTCGCGGGCGTCGCCGGCCCGCCGTCGGCGGCACTATCCCCCATGGACGGTTGCGGAAAGTGTCGTACCCGGTACCGAGGATGTATTCATGGCTGTCCCCGCCGTCACCCCGCGAAACACCCCGCCGCGCTCGCTGCCCCTGCGCGAGGCGCGCACCCGACTGAGTCAACTCGTCGCGATGGCGGAGTTGACCGACACCGTCACCGTGGTCACCCGCGACGGCGATCCCCGGCCGGTCGCCGCGATCGTGCCGGTCGGCGTCGCCCGCACCGCCGCCCAGGCCCGTGCCGACGCCGACCGTCTCGCCGAGGTCACCGCCGGGTGGTCCCGGCGTCTGGAGGCCCAGCGCGAGCAGAGCGCCCGCCGCCACGCCGCCGAGCTGCGCGCGGTGACCGCGGCGCTCGCCGAGCTCTGGGCCGAGCTGGATCGGCGCTTCCCCCGCAGCGCCGATCCCGCGCTGGCCCGGCTCCGCGCGGCCCACGCCGAGCTGCTCGCCCGCTGACCCGCCACACCTCGTCGACCTGGGCATGCGCCCCGGCCCTCCGCGGGGCGGATGGGTCAGGAGAGGTTGTCCCCGTGGGTCAGCGTCTCCCAGGCGACAAAGAGATTGTTGGTGCCGGACGGGCGCTGTTGGAGCGTGAGGGTTCGGGTGTTGGTCATCGAGTTGCCCAGGCGGTTGGCCATCGCGTTGTAGCCGACCTCGGTGATCGGGCCGAGGCCACGGGTCAGGCTGCCGCCGCAGAGCCAGGCCGGCGCCGCCGCGCCGAGCTGGTACTGCGAGTGGAAGCCGAGGGCGTGCCGCAGTCGCTCACCGACCTGTGGGTACAGGTCCCGGCCCTGGATCCGGGAGGTCTCCGCGATATGCGCGATGGCGGAGATGCCGTACCCGGTGTGGGTGAAGTCGCGGCAGGTCTCCTGGGCGAGGCCGGCGACAAAGGTGGACTGGCCGTGCCAGTAGTTGACGATCTGGGCGCGGGTGGTCAGGCCGCTGCCCGGCACCGTGTACGGCAGGTCGCCGTCGCTGGGCAGGTAGACGAAGGCGCGGGCGCGGTTGAGGAAGCGGGTCACGCCCGCGTCGTAGGCGGCCCGGTCCTCCAGGAAGACGGCGATGCCGACCGTGGCCTCCATCATGGTCAGTTCCCAGTTGCCGTTGCTGTTGGAGCCGTTGCGCACCACCGGCAGGTAGACGTTGCGCAGCATGGTGGCGAAGCGCGTGGCGTTGGGCCAGCTGCCGTAGGTGTAGCGGATGATCTCCGCGGCCCGGGGCCAGACCGAACCGGCCCAGCCGGTCTGCAACGGAGCGTTGCTGCCGGTGTGCGACGTGATCGTCGCCGACCAGGCGTCCATGATCTGGATCGACTTCTGGGCGTGCCGGGAGTCTCCGGTCAGATACCAGGCCAGCGCGTGGGTGTACGCGGCGATCGCGTCCTCCCGCTCGTCCGTGCAGCCGTTGTTGGGGTTGGAGTACGAGCCGCACTCGACCACCGCGCGGGCCGCGGGGGTCCGGGTCAGCGAGGCGTAGCGGCTGCTCATCATCTGGTTGAACGCCGAGGCCCAGGGCTGCGCGCCGGCCTGCACCCGGCCCCGGACGAAATCGAGCTGGCCACGACTGACGTGCACCCCGGGGTGGACGAACCCGCCGGACGGGGGAGGGGCGCCGGTGGGCAGCGTCCAGGTCTGGTTGGCGCTTGCGGTGCAGCTCCAGATCTGCAACGGGGTGCCGTCGGCGGAGCTGGGCCCGGTCGCGTCGAGGCACTTGCCCGAGTTCGGGTTGGTCAGCTGGCCGCCGCTGACGGACCAGCGCTGGGCCCCGGTGCCGTTGCAGTCGTAGATCTGTACCCGGGCGCCGTTGGCGGTGCTGGCGGCGGCGACGTCGAGGCACTTGCCGAGGGCCCGGATGGTGCCGTCGTCGCCGACCGTCCACTGCTGCGCGTTGCTGCCGTTGCAGGTGTAGAGCTGCACCTGGGTGCCGTTGGCCGGGTTCGCGGCGGCCACGTCGACGCACTTGCCGCCGTACCCGGTGATGGCGCCGACGGCGGCGGCGGAGGCGGCCGGCGCGCCGGCCGCCGCGCCGATCGGCACGCCGAGCAGGGCTGCGGCCAGGGCGGCGGCCAGCCGGGTGTGAGCCCGGTGGGACGTGTTGTCGGCCGATCGTCGCACCATGTTCGGGTTCCTCCCGCCACACTAAACTGTAAAGTGTGTTAATCATTGCAGGAGGGTTGACTGTTATCAATCTTCTCTCGACCACGGCCAGGGCAGATCGCGGTGCGCCGCCTCGACCAGCAGCGCCTCGACACCGTGCAGGAAGGGCTCGACCCGGTCCGCGGCGAAGTATCGGGTGTCCGCGGTGACGACCAGCTCCACCGCGTCGGCGGCGTCGAGCACCTGGACCCGGCAACGCCACGGGAACTGCGCCAACTCCGGCAGCCAGCGGAGTTCGCTCCCGGAGAGCAGCGACCGCAGTCCGGTCTCGTCCGGGTCCGCCGTGGCCGGGTCGACCTCGCGCGCGAGCCGGGCGTCGTTGAGGTAGCAGTACGGGGCCAGGAAGGTCCGGTGGTCGTGACCCAGCTCGGTGAAGGTGCGCTCCCACACGGCCGGGTCGTAGTAGGCGTGCCGGTAGGCGTTCACGGCTGCCCGCCGGGCCCGGGACAGCAACTCGGCGAAGCCGGGCCGGTCGGCCAGGTCGAGCCGGCAGAGCCCGATCTGGTTGAGGGTGCCGACCGCGTCGTGGTGCCCCGGCTGGAACCGGTTGTTCGCCATCACGACGATCCCGCAGTTGTCCTGGCCGGCGTTCCCGGCCAAGCCGGCGGCGGTCGCCGCCAGCAGCACGTTGGACGTGCTGACCCGGTGCCGGGCCGCGATCAGCTGCGTCGCGTGGTGGATCGCCGGGGAGAGCAGCGAGGCACGCCGGAAGCGGGCGCCCGGCGCGGGCTCGACCTCCTCGGCGAGGCTCGGCGCGAGACCGGAGAGCTGCCGTACCCAGTACGACACCGCCCGCTCCGAGCGCCGCAGGTCGACGTCGCGTTCCCGCCCGGCGAGGTCCAGCGACTGGAGGCCGGGCGGGCTGTCCAGCGACCCGCGCAGCAGCACCCGCAGGTCGCGCAGCAGGACATCGGTGGCGTGGAAATCGACGGTCGCATGGCTGAACACGACCACGATCTGGCGTACCCGGTCGTCCACCGTGACCAGCGCGACCCGCAACGGCCACTCGGCGACGTGGTCGAAGCGTGACTCGCGCAGCCGGGCGGCCAGCTCCCCGGCGGCGGCCCGGCCGTCCGGGTCCTCAACCGGCCGGGGCACGGCGTGCACGTCGACGGCCAGCCGCCCGGCCGCCGCCACCTCCTGGTGCAGTTCGTCGTCGCGGCGGCGGAACCGGGTACGCAGCGACCCGTGCCGGGCGACCAGCGCGCCGACGGCCCGCAGCGCGCGGGGCACGGCCAGCTCGGTCCGGGCGGGCACGGCCAGGGTGCGGGCGATGCTCAGCACCCGGTACGCGGCGGGGGACTCGAACTCCTCGACGGTCCGCCACATGGCCCGCTGCCCCCAGGTGAGCGGCGCGCTGGCGGCCCGCCCGCCGGCGAAGTCCGCGTACGCCGGCTCCTCGACGCCGCCGGGGCGGGGGGCGACCGGCCCGGGATCGGTGGACGCGGCGGCCTGCGCCGCCCAGGGCCACGGCACGTCGCCGAAGGCCGCCCTGACCAGCAACTCCTCCAGGCCGCGCAGGAACGGCTCGACGGAGTCCAGCGGGAGGTGCCGGGTGTCGGGGGTGAGCGTCAGGCCCATGCCGGTCGGCTCGTCGACGACGTGGGTGAGCAGGTGCCACGATGCCGCGTTCAGCCCGGCGGTCCAGGAGAACTCGCTGCCCGCCATGGCGGCCCGCAGATCGTCCCGGGTCACCTCGGGTGCCCGGTCGGGGCCGCCGACGGGCAGCCGGACGTCGTTGAAGTAGTAGTGCGGCCGGAACGCCGTGTCGTAGTCCACGCCCCGCTCCTCGAAGGCGTGCCGCATCGCGGGCGGTGCGTAGTACGCGTGCCGTAGACCGTTCAGCGACGCCGTCCAGACCCGGTGCAGCAACTCGCCGAAGTCGGGCCGTCCGGCCAGGTCCACCACGCAGAAACCGATCTGGCCGAGGTTGGCCACCGCGTCCGCGTACTCGGTGCGGAACCGGTTGTGTGCCATCGGAAAGAGTCCGGAAAGCTCCCGCCCCGAGTCGCTGACGGCCATCGCCTGAAAGGCGGTCAGCAGCACCGCGGAGACGCTGACCCGGTGCCGGGCGGCGATCAGCCGGCTGGCCTTGTCGATGGCGGCGGAGACCAGGACGCCCCGCCGCAGCGGGGGCTCCAGCCCCGGCCCGGCCGGCGCCAGCGGGTACTCGGGGAGCCGGTCGAACTCCCGCATCCAGTACGCCACCGACCGTGCCGAGCGCCGCCGGTCGGCCCCCTGCTGGCGCCGGGCCACCTCCGCCGACTGCGGGCCCGCCGGCGTGGACAGGGCGCCGCGCAGCAGGAGCAGCCGCAGGTCCCGCAGCACGACCTCGGCAGCGTGCGCGTCCACGGTGGTGTGGCTGAACACCACGACGACCTGCCGTACCCGGTCGTCCACCGTCACCAGGGCGACCCGCAGC
This sequence comes from Micromonospora sp. CA-263727, assembly GCF_050942455.1. Lineage (NCBI taxonomy): Bacteria > Bacillati > Actinomycetota > Actinomycetes > Micromonosporales > Micromonosporaceae > Micromonospora > Micromonospora sp. CA-263727. The sequence goes on along the minus strand of NZ_CP192031.1, from coordinate 4,565,564 downwards.
GGCCATTCGGCGGCGTGGTCGAACGCGACGTCGCCGAGCCGGCCGGCGGCCTCACCGGCGGCCCGGGCGCCGTCGCCTACCCCGGCGCGGACCAGCACCGGCAGCGTCCCGGTCGCCGTCGTCTCCTGCCGCGGCTCGCCGTCGACCAGCGGGAGCCGGGTGCGCAGCGCGGCGTGCCGGCTGACCAGCGCGCCGACCGCCCGGGTCGCGGCGGCCACGTCCACCCCGGCCCGGGCGGACAACGGCACGGTACGTCGCAGGTTGAGGAAGCGGTGGTTCGAGCCGAACCGGACGATCGACCGCCACAGCACCTGCTGGGCCCAGGTCAGCGGGGCCGTCCCGGCTCCGGACCCGGAGAACCCGGCGTGGATCATCGGATCCGAGGCCCATTCGGCGGGGACCAGCACATCTGCGAATCGCATTCCCGACCGTACGTCGAACCGTTCCGGCACCGGATCGATCGATCGAGTGTTACACAGTGGACCGATCAGCTGATCCAACGTGTTGGATGCGGCGTGCAGACTACTGGCTCCCGTCCGTCATCGGAGTGAGGCGCAGCGTGACCAACGTTGACCTGCCGGCGCGGAGCGTCGCCATCCCACCGGAGGCGACCCGCCCCGCCGGAGAACCCCGGCTGTCGTTCGGCCAGGAACGGATCTGGTTCACCGAGCAGCTCACCCCCGGCACCGCCGCGTACGTCGTCTACTCGACAGTGCGGCTGCGCGGGCCGCTCGACGTCCGGCTGTTGCGGGCCGCCGTCGACGCCACCGCCACCCGGCACGACAGCCTGCGCATGCGGTTCACCGAGAACGCCGACGGCGAGCCGGTCGTGCAGGTGCTGCCCGAGGTGCGGGTGCCGGTCACCGTCACCACCGCCGGCTCCGAGGCCGAGGCCCGCGAGCAGGTGGCCGCCTCGGTCCGCACCCCGTTCGACCTCGACGCCGCCCCGCTGCTGCGGGTGCTCGTCGTCCGGCTCGGCGCCGAGGAACACCTGGTGCACCTCGCCATGCACCACATCGTCAGCGACGGCTGGTCGCTGGACCTGCTGCTCGGCGAGATCGCCGACGGCTACGCCGCACTGCGCGACGGCGGCGCCCCGCCACCGGCCCCGGCGACCAGCTACGTCGACTACGCCGCCTGGCAGCGGCACCGGCTCGACGGGCCGGCGACCGGGGACGGGTTCGGTTACTGGACCGGGGCGCTGGCCGGCGTGCCCCCGCTGGAGTTGCCCACCGACCGGTCCCGCCCGGCCGTGCAGTCCTACGCCGGTGACACGTACCGCTTCGCCATCGACGCCGCGCTCACCGACGGGCTGCGCCGACTCAGCCGCGCCCACCGGGCCACCCTCTACATGACCCTGCTCACCGGGCTACAGGCGGTGCTGTTCCGGTACAGCGGCCAGCGGGACTTCGCCATCGGCTCCCCGGTGGCCGGGCGGGTGGTGCCGGAGCTGGAGAACCTGGTCGGCCTCTTCGTGAACACCCTCGCCCTGCGCGCCGACCTCTCCCCGGTCGGCGCGAGCGCCGACGCGCCGGCCACCGAGCCCAGCTTCGCGGCCCTGCTGCGGCGTACCCGCGGCACCGTCGTGCGCGCCCTGGCCCACCAGGAGATCCCGTTCGAACGCCTGGTGGCCGAACTCAACGTCGCCCGGGACGTGAGCCGCGCCCCGGTCTTCCAGGTGCTGTTCACGTTGCAGAACTACGCCCAGGGCAGCGGCCGGTGGCCCGACGACCTGCGGGCCGAGGGCGTCGGCACCGACGCCGCCACCGCCCGCTTCGACCTGTCGTTGTACGTCGGCGAGAGCGCCGACGGTCTGCGCGGCATGTTCGTCTACAACACCGACCTCTTCGACGCCGCCACCGTACGCCGGCTGGCCGCCAGCCTGGAGACGCTGCTGCGCGCCGCGGTCGCCCGGCCGGACCTGCCCGTCGTCGACCTGGACCTGCTCGACACGGGCGACCGGGACCGGATGCTGGCCCTCGGCCGGCCCGAGCGCGACGACGTCGCCGGGGTCACTGGCCCGGCGACGACCCTCGCCGACCTGATCGGCCCGCACGTCACCGCCACCCCCGACGCCCCGGCCGTGCGCTGCGGCCCGGACGCGGTCAGCTACCGCGAGCTGGACCGGCGGGCCAACCGGCTCGCCCACTGGCTGCGCGCCCGGGGCGTCGGCCCGGACCGGCTGGTCGGTGTGCTGCTGGACCAGTCGGTCGAGCTGGCCGTGACGCTGCTCGGGGTGCTCCGGGCCGGTGGGGCGTACCTGCCGCTGGATCCGGAGCAGCCCGCCGGCCGGCTCGGCCTGATGCTCGCCGACGCCCGTCCCGCTGTCGTGTTGACCAGCTCCGACCTGCGCGACCGGCTGCCCACCGGGACGACGGCGGCCGGCCTGGAGGAGATCGCCGCCGAGGTCGCGGCCCAGCCCGACACCCCGCCGGAATCCCGGGCCACCGGCGACCACCTCGCGTACGTCATCTACACCTCCGGCTCCACCGGCGCCCCGAAGGGGGTGGCCGTGGCGCACCGGCAGGTGCTGCGCTACCTCGACGGGGTGGCCGACCGGTTCGCGGTCGTCCCGGCCGCCCGGTACGGGCTGTTGCAGTCGATGTCGTTCGACTTCAGCGTCACCGTCTTCTACCTGGCGCTGGCCACCGGCGGCGCGGTGCACCTGCTGCCGCGCCGGTGCACCGGCGCCGAACTCGCCGACCGGCTGCGCGCCCACCGCATCGACTACCTGAAGATCACTCCGTCGCATCTGCTGGCCCTGACCGCCGACGCCGCGCCGGCCGAGCTGTTGCCGGCCCGCGCGTTGATCCTCGGCGGTGAGGCGTCCGACCTGGCGCGGGTCGGCCCGCTCGCCGCCGCCGGCCCGGCCCGGGTGTTCAACCACTACGGACCCACCGAGGCCACCGTCGGGGTGGCCACCTACGAGGTGACCGGGCCGGGCGTCGGGCCGGTGCCGATCGGCCGGCCGCTGCCGCACGCCCGGGTGTACGTGCTCGACGAGCGGATGCGCCCGGTGCCGGTCGGCGTGCCCGGTGAGCTGTACCTCGGCGGCGACCGGCTGGCCCGCGGCTACCTGCACCGGCCCGAGCTGACCGGGGAGCGGTTCGTCCCCGACCCGTACGGCCCGCCCGGCGCGCGCCTCTACCGCACCGGTGACCTGGGCCGCTGGCGCGCCGACGGGCAACTGGTCTTCCTCGGCCGCCGCGACCACCAGGTGAAGATCCGCGGCTACCGGGTCGAACTGGGCGAGATCGAGGCCGCCCTGCGGGACTGCCCCGGGGTACGGCAGGCGGCGGTGCTGCTACGCGACGAGCGGCTGGTGGCGTACCTGGAGCCGACGCCCGACGTGGCCGCGCCGGAGCCGGCGGAGCTGCGCCGCCGGCTCGCCGACCGGCTGCCCGAGCATATGGTGCCCGGCCGCTGGGTGATCCTGGACCGGCTGCCGTTGCAGGAGCACGGCAAGGTGGACCGGCGCGCCCTGCCGGAGCCGACCGACGAGGCGCCGCCCGGCGAGCGGGTCGTCCCGGCCGGGCCGGTGGAGACCCTGGTCGCCGAGATCTGGCGGGCCGTGCTCGGGGTGGCCGAGGTGGGCGCCACCGACGACTTCTTCGACCTGGGCGGGCACTCCCTGCTCGCCACCCAGGTGGTGGCCCGGCTGCGCCGGGAGCTGCCCGGCGTGGTCGGTGGGGCCGCCCCGGCGGTCAGCGTGATGGACCTGTTCCGCCACCGCACCGTACGCGAGCTGGCCGTCCTGGTGGCCGGTGACGGCGCGGGCGGCGGCGGGCGGCTGCACGAACTGACTCCGCCGGTGCCCGCCGCCGAGCGGGTGGCCACCCTGGTCTGCGTGCCGTACGGCGGCGGCAGCGCGGTGGTGTACCAACCGCTGGCCGACGCGCTGCCGGCCGGGTACCGGCTGCTGTCGGTGGCCGTGCCCGGGCACGACATCGGCCTCGCCGACGAGCCGGCGCCGATCGAGGAGGTCGCCGCCGAGGTCGTCGCGGAGATCCTGGACCGGGTGACCGGGCCGCTGATCCTCTACGGACACTGCGGTCCCGGCGGAGCCCTCGCGGTGGAGGTCGCCCGCCGGCTGGAGGCCGCCGGTCGGGACCTGGTCGCGGTGTACCTCGGCGCGGTCTTCCCGTTCGGGCGGCCGGCCGGCGGCCCGCTCGGGCCGCTGCTGCGGCTGCGGCTGGCCGAGCGCCTGCGCAGCGACCGGATCTACCGCACCTGGCTACAGGCCCAGGGCACCTCCATCGGATCGCTCGCGCCCGACGAGGCCCGGTTCCTGATCCGGGCGATGCGGCACGACGCCGAGGTCTCCGAGGAGTACTTCACCGAGCTGATGCGGCAACAGGTCGCCCCGCTGCGCGCGCCGATCGTCTCCGTGGTCGGCGAGCGCGACCGGGGCACCGACTTCCACGAGGAGCGGTACCGGGAGTGGCACTTCCTCAGTGACCGTACCGCACTCGCCGTGATCGACGAGGGTGGGCACTACTTCCTCAAGTACCGGGCCGGCGAGCTGGCCGAGATCGTCACCGGCGTACACCGGCGTCTCGACGCGCCGCCGCCCGCTGACGCCGCGCCGGCCGGCCCGGATGGCGCGCCGCCCGCCTGGCAGCTCGCCGGCGTCTCGCACCGGGGACCCGACGGCCCGCCGGTCGCCGGTACGACGGCCGCCACCGCGCCGCCGCCGAGCCTGCGCCGCTTCGGCCTGGTCGCGACCGGTCAGGTCGTCTCCGGCATGGGCACCGCGCTGACCACCTTCGCCATCCCGCTGTGGATCTACATGCAGACCGGTTCGCTCGCCCGGTTCGCGCTCTTCGCCGTCCTCGCCCTGCTGCCCGGACTGATCGTGTCGCCGTTGGCCGGCGCGCTGGTCGACCGGTTCAGCCGGCGGGGCGTCCTGCTGGCCGCCTGCGCCGCCGCCGGAGCCGCCAACGGGGTGTTGGCCGGGCTGGTGCTGGCCGACCGGGCCGAGGTGTGGCACTTCTACCCGTTCACCGCCGGGCTGTCGGTGGCGCTGGCCTTCCAGCGCCTCGCGTTCGTCTCGGCGGTGCCGCAGCTGGTGCCCAAGCGCTTCCTCGGCCACGCCAACGGCCTCGCCCAGACCGCCGTCGGCCTCACCCAGTTCACCGTGCCGCTGGTCGCCGTGGCGCTGCTACAGGCCGTCGGGCTGCGCGGCATCCTGCTCATCGTCGTGGCGTCGTACCTGTTCGCGATCGCCGTCCTGGCGGTCGTGCGGTTCCCGCGTACCCTGGCGCTGCAACGCCGTGAGGGCATCGGCGCGGAGATCGTCGCCGGGCTGCGCTACTCGCTGCGACGCCGGGAGTTCCGCGCCATGCTGGCGTTCTTCGCGGCGCTGAACTTCTTCCTGTTCCCCGTGCTGTTCCTGCTCTCCCCGCTGGTGCTCGGCTTCGCCGACCTGAACGAGGTGGCGCAGGTCGCGCTGACCGGCGGGGTCGGCGCGGCCACCGGCGGCCTGGTGATGCTGGTCTGGGGCGGTCCCCGCAAGCGCCGGATGCGAGCGGTGCTGCTGGGCACCCTCGGTATCGCGGTGGCCGCCGTGGTGACCGGGCTGCGACCGAACCTGCTGCTCATCGGCGCCGGCGCGTTCGGCATGTACCTGGCCCTCGGCATCGTCAACGGCGTCTACAACACGATCATCCAGACCAAGGTGCCGCCGCGCGTTCACGGGCGGGTCTTCGCGCTCAACCAGATGGTCGCGCAGTCCACCCTGCCGCTGGGCTGGGGCCTCGTCGCCCCGTTCGCCGCCCGGGTGGCCGAGCCGATGCTGCTCGCCGACGGCGTGCTGGCCGGCACGGTCGGCGCGGTGATCGGCGTCGGGCCGGGGCGGGGCCACGGCCTGCTCTACGTGCTCTTCGGGGTCTGCATCGCGCTCACCGCGCTGGTGTCGCTGGCCACCCCCGTCCTGGCCCGGTTCGACGACGAGGTGCCCGACGCGCCACCGGACGATCTGGTCGGCATCGAGGAACGCCGGGCCAGGACGGCCGGCGTGGCGGACGGCCGGGTGCCGGCTGTCGCGATCGGACGAAGGGCGGGCTGACGTGGCCACCGCGACCACCGGCCGGGCAGCGCCGCGAACCGTGCCGCCCCGGACCGTGCCCGAACTGCTCGACTGGCGCACCGCCCTGCACCCGGACCGGGTGGCCGTCGAGGTGCATGGCGTGGCGACGCTGACCTTCGCCGAGTGGTCCGCCGGGGCGCGCGCCGTCGCCGCCGCGCTGCGCGGCCGGGGGCTGCGCCACGGCGACCGCGTCGGTCTGCTCTTCGGCGCCCGCGACTGGACCCGCTTCGCCGTGGCGTACTGCGGGGTGCTGCGGGCCGGCGGCGTCGCCGTGCCGCTCTCCGACCGGCTCGCCGCCGGGCAACTCGCGCACGCGCTGACCCACTGCGCGGCCAGCGCAGTCATCTGCGGCGACGACACCCCCGCCCCACCGGGCCCGCCCGGCCTGCCGGTCTGGACCTGCGGCGATCTGCTCGCCGGCACCAACCCGGACCGGACCGGCGCCGGGAAACTCGACCCGGCCGCCGGCGGCGAGGGCGCCGGCGGCGAGGCCGAGCCGTCGGCCGCCCGCCCCGGCGACCTGGCGCAGATCCTCTACACCTCCGGCACGACGGGCCGTCCCAAGGGGGTGGCGGCCAGCCACGCCAACCTCACCGTCGGCGCGCCGAACCACCCGCGCCGGTTGGCCCTGGCCCACTCGGAGCGGTTCCTGCACGCCTTCGCCATCGGCACCAACGCCGGGCAGACCATGCTGTTCAACGCGCTCACCGCGAAGGCCGCGGCGCTCACCCTGCCCCGGTTCACCCCGGTCCGCTTCGCCCGGCTGATCGAGGCCGCCGGCACGGGCACCGTGTTCGTCGTACCGTCGATCGCCGTCGAACTGCTCGACTCCGGGGCGCTGCGCGACCGGGACACCGGCGGCGTGCAGCTGATCGGCTCCACCGCGGCCGCGCTGCCCCCGGCGGTCGCGGCCCGGCTGGCGGTGGCGTTCCCGCAGGCCACCATCGTCAACTACTACACCTCGACCGAGGCGGCCCCGGCCCAGACCACGATGATCTACGACCCGTCCCGCCGGGACGCGGTCGGCCGGCCCGTCGGCGGCCAGCTGATGGTCGCCGACGCCGGCGGCAACCCGCTGCCCGCCGGGGCGACCGGCGACGTGTGGCTGCGCGCCCCCCATCCCCGCGCCTACTACCAGGACGAGGCCGCCAACCGGGTCACCTTCCGGGACGGGTGGGTACGCATGGGCGACGTCGGCCGGGTCGACTCCGACGGCTACCTCTACCTCACCGACCGGCACCAGGACGTGATCAAGACCGGCGCGTTCAAGGTCTCCACCATCGAGGTCGAGGCGGCGCTGCACGAACACCCGCTGGTCGCCCAGGCCGCCGTCGTCGGCATTCCGCACCCGGTGCTCGGCTCGGCGGTGGCCGCGGCCGTGGTGCCCCGGCCGCAGGCCGGCGCGGACGGACTGTCCCTGCCGGCGCTGCGCGGCTTCCTCGCCGACCGGCTGGCCGACTACCAGCTGCCGGCCCGGCTCCTGCTGCTCGACCAGCTGCCCCGTAACGAGGGCGGCAAGGTGCTCAAGCGGCAGCTCACCGACCTGTTCGACAACTGACCACCAGCACGACCATGGGAGAGCATGTGGGCACCGCCGAGGCGACCTCCGCACAACACGCCGTCTGGTTCACCGAGCAGGCCGGGGTTGCCGGCACGGCGTACCACATGGCGTTGGGTGTCCGGTTCGGCGCCGAACTCGACCGTTCGGCGCTCGTCGCGGCCTGCGCCGCGCTCGCCGAACAGCACCCGGTGCTCTGCGCCCGGGTCGACAGCGACGACGGCACCCCCCGGCTGGCGCCGGCGGAGACCCGCCCGGCGGTCACCTTCGGCGAGCTGACCGACGCCCGCATCGCCGAGGAGATCGCCCGCCCGCACGACCTGCGGCGCGGGCCGCTGGCCCGGTTCACCCTGCTGACCGGCGCGGACGGCCGGCACCTGCTGCTGGTCACCGCCCACCACCTGGCCTTCGACGGTACGTCCAAGGACGTGCTCGCCCGCGACCTGGCCGCCGCGTACGCCGCCGCGCAGGCCGGTGCCCCGACCGACGCCCCGCCCCGCGTCGACGGGTACGCGGGCCTGGCCGCCGCCGAGCAGCAGCGCGTCGTCACCGCCCTGCCCGCCGCCCGTGACCACTGGGCCCGGCACTGGTCCGGCCCCGGCGACATCGACCTGCCCGGCCTGCGTCGGCTGCCCACCGACGCGGAGCCCGGCGTCGCGGTGACCGTCGACCTCCCCGCCGACCTGGTCGGCGGCATCGACCGAGCGGCCCGCTCCCTCGGGGTGACCCGCTTCGAGCTGCTCTTCGCGGTGCTGCACGCCCTGCTCGCGCGGTACGGCAACCGGAGCACCCCGGTCGGGGTGGCCCTCTCCACCCGCACGCCGGAGCAGGCCGACCGGGTCGGACTCTTCGTCAACGAGCTGCCGGTCGCCGTCGACCCGGCCGAGGGCACCTTCCGCGACCACGCCCACGCGGTCCGGGCCCGGCTGCGCGAGGTGTACCGGCACCGCGCCGTGCCGCTGGCCCACGCCGTGCCCGGCCTGCGACCCGCGCCGGCGCTGACCCCGGTCAGCATCGGCTACCGGCGGCGCGGCGCGGCCCCGGTCTTCCCCGGGGTGGCCAGCGAGGTCGAGTGGACCCTGTTCTGCGGCGCCGCCCGCAACGCCCTGCACGTGCAGATCGTGGACGCGCCGACCGGCATCACGGTCAGCCTCCAGCACAGCCCGGCCGCCATCGACACCGAGGCGGTACGCCGGATCGGCGGACACCTGCGCACCATGCTCGCCGCCGCGGTCGCCGACCCCGATCGGCCGGTGGCGGAGCTGCCGCTGCTCCCCGCCGACGAACTCGACCAGGTCACCGGTCGCTGGAACGACACCGCCCGCACGTACCCCGCCGGGGTGACCGTGCCGGCCCTGTTCGCCGCCCGGGTCGCGGCGGACCCGGACGCCCCGGCCCTGGTCGACGGCGACCGGACGTTGAGCTATGCCCAGCTCGACGCCGCCGCCACCCGGCTCGCTGGGTTGCTGCGGCAGCGCGACGTCGGCCCTGGCGCGCTCGTCGCCATCACCCTGGACCGGTCCTGGCAGGCGGTGGTGACCATGCTGGCGGTGCTCCGCTGCGGGGCCGCCTACCTGCCGATCGACCCGAACCATCCGCCGGCCCGTCAGGAGGCGGTGCTGGCCGACGCCGCCCCGGCGCTGGTGGTGACCGCCACCGCCGCCCAGCTGGCCTGGCCCACCCTCGCCCTCGACGACGCCGACCTGCTCGACGGCCCGACCCCGACGGAGCCCGCCGCCGCGCCGCCGATGGCCGACGACCTCGCGTACGTGCTCTACACCTCCGGCTCCACCGGCCGACCGAAGGGGGTGGCGGTGCGGCACGGAGCGTTGGCCAACCTGCTCCTCGGCGTGCGGGACCTGCTGGACAGCGGGCCGCAGCACCGGTGGCTGCACCTGACCTCGTTGTCCTTCGACATCTCCACCGTGGAGGTCCTCCTGCCGCTGGTCAGCGGGGGACGGGTGGTCGTCGCCTCGACGGTCAGCGCGCTGGACGGCGCGGGCGTGCTGCGGCTGGTCCGTAGCGCCGGCGTGACCCACGCCCAGGCCACCCCGTCGGGCTGGCGGGTGCTGCTGGCGGCCGGCCTCGGCGAACCCGCCGCGGCCGACGCCGGGGTCACGCCGCTGGTCGCGGTCGCCGGCGGCGAGGCGTTGCCGGTCGCCCTGGCCCGGGAGTTGCGGGCCCGCACCGCCCGCCTGATCAACGGGTACGGGCCGACGGAGGCGACCGTGTACGCGACGATGGCGGAGATCCCCGTCGACCCCGACGAGGTCACCATCGGGCGACCGCTGCCGAACGTGCGGGCGTACCTGCTGGACGAGGCGCGCCGGCCGGTGCCGGTCGGGCTGCCGGGGGAGCTGTGCCTGGCCGGCGCCGGGCTCGCGGTCGGCTACCGGGGGCGCGACGACCTCACCGCCGAGCGGTTCGTGCCGGACCCGTTCGGGCGGGCCGGCGAGCGGCTCTACCGCACCGGCGACCGCTGCCGCTGGCGGCCGGACGGGCGGATCGAGTTCCTCGGCCGCACCGACCACCAGGTCAAGATCCGGGGACACCGGATCGAGCTGGGGGAGATCGACGCCCGGCTGCTCGACCACCCCGGCGTGGCTGAGGCGGCCACGGTGCTCCGCTCCGACGCCGACGAACCCCGCCTGGTCGCGTACCTGGTGACCCGGGCCGGTGCCGCCGCGGACCCGACCGAGCTGCGCCGGCACCTGGCGTCGAGCCTGCCCCAGGCCGCGCTGCCCAGCGACTACGTGACGCTCGACCGGCTGCCGTTGAGCCCGAACGGCAAACTCGACCGGGCCGCCCTGCCCGCCCCCACCCCCAGGGACACGGTGGACCCGCCGGGGGAGGCGAAGGCGGTCGCCGCCGGCACCGGGACCGGCGACGACCCGGTGCTGGCGCAGCTGCGGCTGATCTGGCAGGAGGTGCTGCGGATACCCGAGGTCGGCGTGCACGAGGACCTGTTCGACCTGGGCGGGCACTCGTTGCACATCACCCGGATCAGCGGCCGGATCCAGCAGCGGCTCGGGATCGAGGTGCCGCTGGACGCCTTCTTCGACACCCCGACCATCGCCGAGATCGCCGAGATCGTGCGGCAGTCCGGAAAGGAGTTCTGACCATGGGTACCGCCGAGCTGCGCGAGCGGATCGCCGAGCTGGTCGGCGAGGCGACGGGAGGAGCGGTCTCGGCGGCCGACGTGCTCGCCGGCGGATCGATGATCGCTCTCGGTGTCGACTCCCTCGGCCTGCTGCGCCTGGTCGACGCGATCGAGCTGGAGTACGACGTGGAGGTCGAGCTGAACGGCCCCGGCCGCCCCCTGGACACCCTCGACGACCTGGTGGCGCTGCTGACCGAAGGAGCGCGACCCGATGACGCAGTTACCTGACCTGCTGGCCGAGGCGTTGTCGGCTGGGCGCTTGGAGGGCCTGCACGCGGTGGTGGCGGTCCGTGGTGGCCAGACCGTGCTCGAGCACTACGGCGCGGGCGCGGACTTCTCCTGGGACGCCCCGCTGGGCGTCGTCGACTTCGGACCCGGGACGCTGCACGACCTGCGCTCGGTCACCAAGAGCGTGACCGTGTTGCTGTACGGCATCGCACTCGACGCGGGCCGGGTCCCGGAGCCCGCAGCACCGCTCCTGCGCCAGTTCCGGGAGTACCCCGATCTGGCGGCCGAACCCGAACGGGCTCGGCTCACCGTCGATCATGCGCTGACGATGTCGCTGGGGCTGGAGTGGCGCGAGGACATCCCGTACGACAGCCCGGCGAACGCCGAGATCGCGATGGAGCTGGCCCCGGACCGGTGCCGGTACGTGCTGGAGCGGCCGATCGTGGAGCCGCCCGGCGCACGGTGGTCCTACTGCGGGGGCGCCACGGCGCTGCTGGGCCGGTTGATCGCCGCCGGCACCGGGCAGCCGCTCGCGCAGTACGCCCGAACGGCGTTGTTCGCACCGCTGGGCATCCACGACGTCGAGTGGATGGCCGGCACGGACGGGGTGGCCTCGGCCGCGTCCGGACTGCGACTCACCCCACGTGACCTGGCCCGGATCGGCGAGCTGGTGCTCGCGAACGGGGCGTGGCACGGCCGCCGGATCGTCCCCGCCGGCTGGGTCCGCACGATGCTTCAGCCCCGCCTGCGGACCGGCTGGGGCGGTCGGTACGGATACCACTGGTATCTCGACACCGTCGCGGGCCGTCGACTGGTGGCCGGCATGGGCAACGGTGGCCAACGCCTCGTCGTCCTGCCCGACCTGGACCTCACCGTGGCCGTCACCGCTGGCAACTACGACGACCCCGACCAGTGGCGGACCCCGGTGAACCTGCTCGAACACGTCGTCCTGCCCGCGACGGAGTGACGGCGCGGGACCCTGTCACGCTTGCGTCACATGGTGTCATCGGGTGGCTCCGGTCGGCCACAATGGAGGGCTCGCGAAGCACGGCAGACGGGGGTGGCGATGAGCGAGCACAGCGAACCTGTCTCGGGTCCGCTCCCGGAGCGGGCCGGCGGGCCGGGTGCCGCGTCGCGGTGGCGATGGCTGCGCCTCGCCGCGCTGCTCCTGCTGCTCGTGGTGCTCGCCGTCACGGTGGTCCGGGTGGTCGCCGCGGTCGGCCCGCCGACCCGCGAGCAACTGCGGGAGCGGGCCGGGCTGCCCGGCAAGCAGACCCTGCTCATCGGGGTCAAGGACGACCAGCCAGGGGTGTCGCAGCAACTGGAGAACGGCGCGTTCGAGGGCTTCGACATCGAGATCGCGTACATGATCGCCGAGGACCTGGGCTTCGACGCGTCGCGGGTGCAGTTCCTGCCCATCGAGAGCGAGGACCGGGCCCGACGGCAGGCGCGCACCCCCGACGGCAGGTTCGTCACCGTCGATCTGGTGGTCGCCTCGTACAGCATCACCGAGCAGCGCCGGCAGCAGGGGGTGAACTTCTCCGCCCCCTACCTGGAGACCGAGCAGTCGGTGGTCACCCTCAAATCGGACACCCGGCCGGTGTCGAGCCTGCGTGATCTCGCCGGGCGGAAGGTCTGCACCATCGGTACGTCCACCTCGGAGCGGAGTCTGAACGAGGCGGGGGCGCAGGCGCGCGGCCGCAACCGGGTCAGCGAGTGCATCCAGGAGCTGTACGACGGCACGGTGGACTCGGTCACCACCGACGCGGCGATCCTGGCCGGCTTCGTGGGCCCCCGTCCGGCCGGCGAGTTGCCGCCGATGACCAAACTGAAGCGGGTCCAGGAGTTGCGGCACTGGGACATCCCCGACGACAAATCCGAGCTGTGGGGCGTCAACACCGGCCCGAATCCGGCAATGCGTGACCTGGTCAACCTCTCCCTCCAGGAGGCGGCGGCCGGTCCCAACGGTCAGCGCTGGCGGGCGGCCTTCGACAGGCACCTGAGGTCCGAGCAGCAGTACAACGACCCACAGCAGGTGGCGGTGGACGGGCAGCCGGAGCCCGGGCAAAGGGACAGGGTGGAGGTGCGGCAGTGGCCGTGGGAGAGGTTCGCGCTGCCGTACCCGCATCGACCACGGCCGGTGCCGCCCGCCGTCGTCCGGGCGCGCGGCAGGCGCAACAGTGGCTGCTGACCCTGCTGCCCGCCTTCCCGGTGCTGCTGCTGGTGCTGCGGCTGTGGCGGCTCAGCCGGCAGGACATGTCCACGATGTTGCTGCTGGTGCAGTACGTCAGCCCGTTGGGGCTGCTCAGCGCCCTGCTCATCGCGCTGGTCTGGGCGGTGCCGCTGGTGGTGCTGGTGCCCGCCGTGCTCGGCCGGGTGCTCCAGGTCAGCGCCCCCGGTCGGTTCGATCCAGAACGGTCGCTGCTGGCCTACGCCACCGTGCGTACGCCGGGCTGGGTGCTGGTGGCCACGGCCGTGCTGGCGGCCCTCACCTGGCAGCTGCGGTTCCTCCCGGCGCTGCTGATGCTGCTGCTGTGGCTGCTCGCCCTGCGCACCCGTAACCGGTTCCCGGACCGGCCGTGGCTGCTGGTCGCCACCGGCCTGGTCGTGCCGGTGGTCCTCGCCGCGGCCTGCTACGCCTGGCTCGCCCCGGCCCTCTGGGCGGCCCTGCGACACGGCGAGGTGGCCACCGCCCTGCTGCTGGCGCTGCCGCCGGCCGGCGCGCTGGTGCTGACCGGGCCGCTGCCGTCACGGGTCGCCCCGGCACTGACCCGCACCCTCGCCTACTCGGTGGGCGCGCTGGTGCCGCTGGTGATGGGGGTGGTGTTCCTGCGGGTACCGCTGCTGCCGGCGGTGGCCGTCGAGGTCGGTGAGCCGGTCACCCAGGAGGTGGTGCTGGGCCAGGCGGTGACGGTGACCGACCGGATGACGATCGTGCTGGACCGCGTCGGAGAGGTCCGCTTCCTGCCCAACGACGAGGTCCGTGGGCAGGTGCTCTGCCCGGATACGGGGCCGATGCCGGTCAGCCGGGTGGCGGTGGCCGGCTGGCCGGTGGAGGACACCGCGCTGGACTGGATGATGCCCCGCCGCCCGGTGGGCTCGCCCGACCCGCGCTGCGCCGGGCTGGTGCCGATCGCTGGCTCCGCAGCGGAGCCGGAGGTCAGCCCCGCCCCGACCGGCCCTTGAGCCGGCGACCCAGCTCGCGGGCGATCTCCCGGTCGGCGTCCCGGGCGGCGAGCACCTGCCGCTTGTCGTACGACCGGCGGCCCCTGGCCAGGGCCAGCTCGACCTTGGCCCAACCACCGGAGAAGTACATCGACAACGGCACCAGCGTGACGCCGCCCTCGCGGGTCTGCGCCAGGATCCGGGCGATCTCCACCCGGCGCAGCAGCAGCTTCCGGGTACGCCGGGGCGCGTGGTTGGTCCAGGTGCCGTAGCCGTACTCGGCGATGTGCAGGCCGTGGAGCATGATCTCCCCGTCGCGTTCCTGGGCGAAGGCGTCCACCAGGGAGACCCGGCCCGCCCGCAGCGACTTGACCTCGGTGCCGGCCAGCACCATCCCCGCCTCGTAGGTCTTGAGGATCGTGTAGTCGTGCCGGGCCCTGCGGTTCGACGCGATCAGCGTCCGCTCGGTGCTCCGGGAGGTGCTCATCCGGCGAAGGATAGCCCGTGGCCGGTGCCGGGTCAGCCGGATTTCCGCGGCCCTCCGGGCTCCCGGCGTCGGGCGCGAAGCCGGCCGGCCAGCTCCACCACGGCGGCCTCGAACCGCGGGTCGGACTCGCCCGGCCAGTGTCCGATGATCGACGGTGGGACGCTGTCCCCCGGTGGTGGGACCACGTCCCACGGGTCGCGTAGCCGCCGGTCGACGGTGCCGGGGGGCCCGGGCATGACCGGCTGCCGGCCCGGCCGGTGCGGCGAGAAGACCCAGCCGCCGATCGGGTCGGTGTCGCGCCACAGGTTCACCCACCGCCAGTTCACCCGTTTGCCCACCTCCCGCAGCACCTCCTCGTCCACGTAGCTGGGGAACAGCCGGGTGTAGAGCCGGCGCAGCGGTGACCCGTACGTCAGCAGGGCCAGCCGACCGCACACCTGGGGTGGCAGCTGGAGCACCGTGGCGGCGAGCAGCACCGAACCGTGGCTGTGCCCGGTCAGGAGTACGCCGTGCCCCTGTTCGGTCAGGTAGGTGATCCGCCGGCTCAGCTCCGGCACCGCCCGCTCGGCGTAACAAGGGGGTGCGAAGGGGTGCGCCGCCCGGGGCCAGAAGGTGCCCAGGTCCCACAGCACGCCGACGTACCGGCGGAACTCGGCCGTGCGGTAGGCGAAGATGCCACCGACGAAGAGGCCGACCAGCACCGCTGCGATGGCGAAGCTGCCCGCCTGGATGCCGAACTCGGTCGCCTCGGCCGGTATCCCGGTGAGGCGCTGGACGGCCTCCGAGGGTGACAGCTCCAGCATGCCGAGCAGGCTGGTGGGCATGCCCGCGCCGACCACGCAGGCGTACACCACCGCGAGTATCTCCAGGCGTTCGGTGAAGTGGGCCTTGGCGATCGCCCGCGCCACCTGGTGCAACCGGCACTGGGCGGCCGGCGGGGCGTCGGGGTAGTCGCGTGCCACGGTCGCGCGGGCGGTACGCATCCGGGCGCGGCGGCTGGCCAGCGTCAGGACCACGGCTCCCACCAGCACGGTCGCCGTGGCCACCAGGAAGACGAAGATGACCCACTTGTAGCCGAGCGGCGGGCCGATCGCCCGCTCCCCGTCGGCCGCGGCGCGCCGGTTGAGCAGGTCGGCGACCCGGTAGACCAGTTCGGCGGAGAAGGCGAGCGCCAGTCCGGTGGCGGTGGCGACGATGACCGGAGCGCCCATCCCCTGTAGCGGGCCGGCGCCGAGCCCGTCGCGGCCGGGCCCGCGCCGAAGCTCGTCGGATTCGAGCCCGTCCAGCCCGGCGTCGTCCAGGCCGCCCGACCCGGAAGCGAGGCCGCCCGACCCGGGGGCGGCGCGGCGCAGGTGGCCGCGGCAGGCGAACGCCACCGCACCGAGCACGGAGAGCAGGACCGCCTGCGAGAGGACGAGCAGGCCGACCGTCAGGCCGTAGCCCGGCAGGCCGCCCTCGACGCGCCACGGCCTGGGCTCGACCGCCACCGCGACGAGCACCAGCACGGTCAGCACGCAGCCGGCGGTGCGCAGCCCGCCGCAGAGCCGGTCCACGATCCGGCTGGCCTCCGGGGCGTCGATCCACGGGTGCGCGCAGAGCAGGGCGACGCAGCCGAACAGCACCAGGCCGGAGAGCACGGCGAGCGTGACGCTGAGGACCGACGCGCCGGAGTCGATCCGCGCCGCGAGCAGGCCGATGCTGAGGGTGGCGAAGCCGGCGGCGACGTGCAGCGACCGCAGCCGGCCCACCACCGGCGCGCTGTCCCATTGGCCCACCGCGCTGAGCTGGTGTGGCCCGCTGCTGGTGGTGGGCGCCGAAAAGGCGTCGAAGTTTCGTCCCGGTCGGGCGCCCAGCCGCCAGACCAGGCCGAGCGCGGCGGCCGGCAGCAGCGCGAGCACCGACAGGATCAGGCCGGGTGGCCGGCCGCCGAGCCAGGACAGCCACGGGCGTCCGGCCAGGCAGTGCGGATTCGGTATGCAGCGCCAGGCGATCAGGTCCAGCGCCACCCCCATCGCGGCGAGCACGTACAGCATGGTCAGGGTGAGAGCCAGCAGCCGGCACACCGCCTTGAGCCCGGTCCCGGAGGTGCCCCGGCGGGCCGGTCGCATCCAGATCGCGACGTTGCAGAGCATGAAGGGCAGCAGGAACACCAGCGACAGCGTCCGGATCGTGGTGCCCGAGGGCAGATCGCTCCAGCGGTACGCCTCCAGGGTCACCCCGGCCGGGCCCGGGGAGTCCGGATAGCCGTCGCGCGGGCGGTAGAAGCCGCCGCTGCCGTCCCCGGCGACCTGGCGGCTGTGCGGGCGGTCCAACACCTGCTCGGCCCCGGCCCCGGACACGCCGTGCACCCGCAGCTCCACGACGTCCGATGTCCCCGTTTGTCTCGTCATCCGCCCCCCGGAACATGTCCGCCGGCACCGGGCCAGCCGACGCCCACGGCCAGGCCGACACGGCCCACCTACCCGTCCCGGCGGCGGCCACTCCTGAGCCCGGCGAGGTGGCCCGGGCAGGAATCCGGCCACGGGGCCTTGAAAACCTATATTCCCGGTAGGAATATAGGTTTGCGTTCGTCGTTCTCCGCCCCCGCCATCCCTCTTCGCCGGAAGGAACGTCATGAGCAACCCGGATCCACTTCCTCCGCCCACCGCGCCCGAGAGCCGGTTCGCCCTCAACGAGGACTGGGCCGCCACGATCCTGGGCCTGGCGCTGCTCGGCCTGGTGCTGATCGGCGCGATCCCCGCCGGGCTGGTGCCCTGATGACCACCGATGCCGATCGCCCCACCCCCGCCGACCCGGCCACCGCGCCCGCTGCGGTCGCGCCCGACCCGGCCACCGCGCCGCCCGCTGCGGTCGCGCCCGACCCGGCCAGCGTGCCGCCCGCCGTGGTGACGCCGCGCCCGGGCTCCTTCTGGGCCTTCACCGCCGTCGGTCTGCTGGTGGTCCTCGTGCTCGCCGCGCTGACCCGATACCTGGAACAGAACGTGCCCGAATGGGCGGCCGGCACGGCGCTGGAGGACATCGCGGCGGCGATCGAGTATCCGGTGTACGCCATCCTGCTGGGCCTGCTCGGCAACCTCGTGGTGACCCTGACCGGGCTGCGGGACCGCATCGCCGCCGCCTTCCGCACCGAGTTCTTCATCAAGACCGGCCTGGTGCTGCTCGGCGCCTCGATCAACCTGGCTGTCATCGCCAGCGCCGCCGGGCCGGCCATCGCCCAGGCGATCCTGCTGATCAGCGGCGTGTTCCTGTTCACCTGGTGGCTGGCCGGGCGGCTCGGCCTGGAGGACAAGCTGCGCGCGCTGCTCGCCGCCGCGGTGTCGATCTGCGGGGTCAGCGCCGCCATCGCCGCCGCCGGGGCGGTGCGCGCCCGCCGGGAGCAACTCGCCTACACGGCGAGTCTGGTGATCGTCTTCGCGTTGCCGTCGATCTTCCTGCTGCCCTGGCTGGCCGACCTGCTCGGGCTGGAGGCGGCGGTGGCCGGCGCGTGGATCGGCGGCAACATCGACACCACGGCCGCCGTCACCGCCGCCGGGGCGCTGGCCGGCGAGGAGGCCCTGCAGATCGCCAGCATCGTCAAGGTCACCCAGAACGCGCTGATGGGCGTGGTCGCGGTGGCGCTCACCGCGTACTTCGCCCTGTACGTAGAGCGCCGGGCCGGTGCGGCCCGGCCGGGACTGGGTGAGCTGTGGCGGCGGTTCCCGAAGTTCGTGCTCGGCTTCGTCGCGGCGTCGGTGATCGCCACCTGGTACCTGGACCTGGCCGGCTCGGACGGCAAGGCGACCATCGCGATCGTCAACGACCTGCGGGTGTGGTTCTTCATCCTCGCCTTCGTGAGCATCGGCCTGGAGGTCCGGGTGGCGGCGCTGCGACAGGCCGGGTGGCGACCGGTGGCGGTCTTCGGCGGCGCAACGGTGTTCAACCTGGTACTCGCGCTCGGGCTGGCCTCGGTGCTGTTCGCCGGGTTCACCGTGAGCTGACTCCCTCCGGCGCGCCGGTCACCTCGACCGGCGCGCCGGTCAGCCCGCCCGGCGGGCGAAGAAGTCGGCCAGCACCTGGGTGTGGGTGGAGAAGGCCAGTTCGGCCGGCTCGGTCAGCACCAGCCACTCGGTGGCCTCCGCCGTGGGCGCCGACGGTGGCAGGTCCTCGGCGGGGCGTACCGGCAGCTCTCCGAAGATCATTATGGTGCCGCCGGCTGGCGCGCTGTGCACCGCGACCATCGCCGCGTCGGCCGCGTCGGCGAGCAGCCCGGTCTCCTCCCGCAACTCGCGGACCAGCGCCTCCCGCCACTCCTCGCCGTACTCGATGAAACCGCCGGGCAGCGCGAGCAGCCCGCGGGCCGGTTCGATGTCGCGCCGGACCACGACCACGCCGAGCCCGTCGGCGGTCCGCACCGGCAGCAGCGCCACGGCGACGGGCAGCGGATTGCGCCAGACGGTCTGGCCGCAGGCCGCGCAGACCCGGGGCCACTCGGCCACCGCATAGGCCGTGCCGCAGTACGAGCAGTGCGAGTACGCCACGCCGGTCATGCGGCTGCACGTTACCGGCAACTTGGTGCGGGCCGGTCCTCCGGGGCGGCCGGAGGTCAGGGCTCCCCGGGGCGGGCGTTGCCGATCGCGTCCCGCCGGCCCCAACGACCCGGGATGTCGAGCAGTTCGATCCGGCCGAACCGCTGCGGAATCTCCGGGTGCACCACCAGATGCTCGCCGTACGGCTCCAGCCCGAGCAGGGTCCGCAGCAGCAGGAAGGTGGCGCCCGTCGCAGAGGCCTGCGGGCTGTTCGCCGCCGGGTACGGCACCGGATAGCGGGTCAGGTCCCGGTCGTAGCCGGCGAACGACTCCGGCATCCGTCCGGCGAAGTGCTGGGCCGCCTCCACCACCGCCTCGGCGATCACGCCCGCCTCCCGGCGGAAGCCGTACCGCCGCAGGCCCGAGGCGATCAGGGAGTTGTCGAACGGCCAGACGGTGCCGACGTGGTAGCCGAGCGGGTTGTAACGAAGCTGTCCCGTGGCCAGGGTCCGCACCCCCCAGCCGGAGAAGAGCCGCGGCCCGAGCAGGTGTTCGGCGACCATCGCGGCCCGCGACTCGTCCACGATGCCGCTCCACAGCAGGTGGCCCATGTTCGAGGCCAGCGCGTCGACCTGGTCGCCGTCGGGGCCGAGCGCCAGCGCGAAGTACCCGCCGTCGTGGATCCAGAAGTCCCGGTTGAACCGTTGCTTGAGCTCCTCCGCCTCCCGTTCCAGGCGGTCCGCGTACGCCGGATCGCCCCAGAGCTCGCGGGCCAGCCGGGCGGCGCGCCGCTTGGCGTCGTACACGTAGCCCTGCAACTCGCAGGTGGCGCGGGGCAGCCCGGGCAGCCGGCCGTCGCGGTAGCAGATCGCCTCGGGGGAGTCCTTCCAGCAGTGGTTGAGCGCACCGCTGCGCTCGTTGCGCCGGTGGTACCAGAGGTAGCCGTCGCCGCGCAGGTCGCCGTACTCGTCGATCCAGCGCAGCGCCGCGCGGGCCGCCTCCTCAAGGTCCCGGACCAGGTCGGTGTCGCCGGTCCAGCGCTCGTACTCGTCGAGGAGCACGACGAAGAGCGGGGTCACGTCCGCCCCACCGTAGTACGGCGACTGCGGTCGCTCCTCGAAGGCGGCCATCTCCCCGTACCGGATCTCGTTGAGCATCTTCCCGGGCTCCTCGTCCCGGAAGTCGTCCAGCACGGCGCCCTGGAAGATGGCGAGCAGGCGCAGCGTCGTGGCGGCCAGCTTGGGGACGAAGGGCAGCACCTGGTAGCTGGTGAGGATGCTGTCCCGGCCGGTGATAGTGGCCGACCAGGGCAGCCCGGCCGCCGGCATGGTTTCCCCGGGCAGTGTCAGCGGGGAATAGCGCAGACCCGCGAGATCCGCCAGCCCGCGCTGGTAGGTCGTGGTCAGCGGCTCCCAGTCGCAGCTCAGCTGGGGCGCGGCGGCGAGCCACCGGCGCAGGTCGTGGTGCAGGTGACCGCCGAGGTCGCCGGACCGCCGCCGGGACGCCTGGCCCTGCCCGTACGGCTGCCCCAGCCGGTCCCGGACGTCCTGCCCGTCCGGGCGCAGCACCCGGCACCTGACCTGGAGCGTGGTGCTCCACCTGCCCTGCCGGTCGACCCGGATCCGGAAGGTCAACCCCCGCTCGTCGAAGTGGGCCGGCTCGCTGCTGGAGACGTCCGTCACCCGGTGGAACTTCTCCCGCCGGTAGCCCAGTCGCAGGCAGTCCTCGGACACCTCCCGGTAGCCGCGCAGCGCCGACGCATGCGGCCAGACCACGTTGTAGATCGGGGCGAAGTCACTGTCGACGTCGATCCGCAGCACGTGATCGGCCGCCTCGCCGGTGTGGTTGAGCACGGTGAGGCGTTCGGTGAAACTGCTGTCCGAGATCCACCGGTCGCGGATGACGGAGGTCTTCGCGTCCACGTAGTGGGTCGGGTGGCCGGGTACCAGGAAGAACCGGATCTCGAAGTAGCTGGGCTCGTGCACGGCCAGCGGGTGCAGCTGTTCCTCGTTGAGGGTGAGCCGCCAGGTGGAGAGGAAACGGGTGTCGAGGGCGAAGAAGCCGTTCGGGTTGGTGGGCCGGAAGGCCATGTCCCCGTTGTCCTCGCTGAGCGCGAAGATGTTGCCGTCGAGGATGCGGACGAGCCGGCTCACCGCGGCGTCCCACCCTCCGGCGGGCCGGCGTGACCGGCCACCTCCCGGGGGTGGCGCGCACCGGGTGGCGGCGCGAACAGCCGTTCCAGCACGACCACGAAGCGGAACTCGCCGTCGGCGGTGAAGTCGTTGCGCAGCCACGCCGGCAGTGGCTTGACCTCGCCACGCGCCATCCGGAGGAAGAACGCCTCGTCGGTGTGGATGACGGTGTCGGCGTCCTCCGCGCCGCCCTGGGACACCACGACCCGTCCCCGATCGATGGTGACCAGCCAGTGGTCGAGGCCGTCGGGACCGGCCAGGTCGAAGCGGACGGTGCCGGAGACCTGGCCGAGCATCCGCCCACCGCTGCGGGCGAGGTCGTCGAAGAAGTCGCGTACCGCCTCCGACATCGCACACCCTTCTCCGGGCCGCACCCGGCCGACGGCGGCTGGCACCGGATGGCCCGCCCCGGCGCGGCGCGTGCACCGGTCGGGCTTCACCGCATATGCCACTTTAGCGTCTTTCGACCGCTTACGGGCCGATCTCCGGCGCTGTGCGGGGCGCCCGGATCGGTCCACGCCCGGGGAGATTGCCGTTGGTTTCCGGCGCGGGTGGACCTATGGTGGTTCGATGCACCCCACCGCCCTGCCGCACCACGTCGCCGTCGCCACGGCGGCGTCGGTGCCCGCTGCCCCGCGCTGCCAGCGCGCCGCGGCGGACCGGCCGGGGTGGGTTACCGCAGAGGCCGGTCACGGCGAGCCGAGCCCCGCCGGCCGGAGCCCTCCGGAACCCGTCCATCCATCAAGGACGGTCAAGGGCGAAGCTACCGCTTCGGCCCTTTTTCTTTTTCCGGAAGGGGATCCGAGATGAGCACCGACACACACGACCAGAAGTGGCTCAGCGAACTCCAGGCGACGCTGACCCACGAGTTCGAGGCGCACACGGCGCGGCTGACCCAGTTGACGGCGGACACCGGCGACCCGGCCGAGGCGCACACCAGCGCCGCGCTGATCGCCGCCACCCGGCAGAGCCTGGAGCAGATCTCCGGCGCGCTGCGACGCCTGACCGCGGGCAGCTACGGCAGCTGCGAGAAGTGCGACACGGCGATCCCCCGGGAGCGTCTGGAGATCCTGCCGCACGCCCGGTTCTGCGTACCCTGCCAGCAGAAGCAGAACGGCTGACCCGGTGCCGGCTGCCGCACCGGCGTTACCGGTGCGGCAGCGCGTCGTCACCGCCGAGGGACCCGCTCGCCGTGGCGGCGCCGGACGGCCCGGGCAGCACGGCGCCGCCGCCGGGCCGAGCGGTGCCGAGCGGCCCGGGGGTGGCGGTGTCGGGCAGGCCCGTGGTGGCGATGACGCCGGGCTCGCCGGCCAGGCGGGCGGTGACCGTGGCGGTCATGCCGTCCGGCCGGCGGGTGAGGGTGAGCGCGCCGGTCAGGTGGTGGGCCAGCCAGAGTCCCCGCCCACCCGGGGTGTTCGTCGCCGGCAGGTTCACCGTCAGGTCACCGTCGGCCCGGCCGTGATCGGTCACCTCGCAGACCAGCAGGTCGGCGCGGCGGAAGAGGTCGAGCCGGCCGTGGCCGCCACCGTGCAGCACCGCGTTGGTGACCAACTCGTGCACGGCCAGGACGAGATCCTCGGCCACCTCGCCGGTGAGGCCCGCGGCGGCGATCCGCGCGGCGAGCAGGTGCCGCAGCGGGGTCACCGTCTGCGCGGTGAACGGCTGGGACAGCAGTGAGGTCAGCTCGCCGTCACCGGGAGACGGGCCGCTCGGGCCACTTGCGTCCGGTCGGCCGAGGTTGCTCATGCTGGCAGGTTACGTCCTCCGGCGGCATCCGCGACCTTTGCCGAACGGCAAGGATCCGCGTGGCCGGGCCCGACCGCCGGGTGCCGCCGGCCGCGGCGGCGTATCGGCGGCGGGCCCGCATCGGGAAGGATCGACCCGACGACCACGACGACAAGGGGGACCCGCATGGCTGACTTCGTCGGTGCCGTGGACCAGGGCACGACCAGCACCCGGTTCATGATCTTCGACCACGGCGGTAACGAGGTCGGCCGCCACCAGCTCGAACACCAGCAGATCCTGCCGCGGGCCGGCTGGGTGGAGCACAACCCGGTGGAGATCTGGGAGCGGACCCAGACCGTCGTCCGCACGGCGCTGAACATGCACAGCCTGGCCGCCTCCGACCTGGTGGCCCTCGGCGTCACCAACCAGCGGGAGACGACCGTGGTGTGGAACCGGCGCACCGGCCGGCCGTACCACAACGCCATCGTCTGGCAGGACACCCGCACCGACCGCATCGCGTCGGCGCTGGAACGCGACGGGCGTGGTGAGGTCATCCGGCGCAAGGCCGGCCTGCCGCCGGCGACCTACTTCTCCGGCGGCAAGATCCAGTGGATCCTGGAGAACGTCGACGGGGTCCGGGAGGCGGCCGAGCGCGGTGAGGCCGTCTTCGGCAACACCGACACCTGGCTGCTCTGGCACCTCACCGGCGGCACCGACGGCGGGGCGCACGTCACCGACCCCACCAATGCCAGCCGAACCATGCTGATGAACCTGGAGACGCTGGACTGGGACGACGAGCTGCTGTCGTTCTTCGGCGTGCCCCGCGCCATGCTGCCGCGGATCGTCCCGTCGTCCGACCCGGACGCCTACGGCAGCACCCTGCCGAGCGGCCCCTTCGCCGGCCCGGTCCGGATCGCCGGCGACCTGGGTGACCAGCAGGCCGCCACCGTCGGCCAGGTCTGCTTCGCGCCGGGCGAGGCGAAGAACACCTACGGTACGGGCAACTTCATGCTGCTCAACACCGGCCCGGAGATCGTCCGGTCGAAGGCCGGGCTGCTCACCACGGTCTGCTACCAGTTCGCCGGCGCGGCGCCGGTCTACGCGCTGGAAGGGTCCATCGCCGTCACCGGCTCGGCGGTGCAGTGGCTCCGCGACCAGTTGAAGATCATCAGCAGCGCGGCGCAGAGCGAGGATCTCGCCCGCCAGGTCGCCGACAGCGGTGGCGTCTACTTCGTGCCCGCCTTCTCCGGCCTCTTCGCCCCCTACTGGCGCTCCGACGCCCGGGGCGCCATCGTCGGCCTCTCCCGCTACCACACCGACGCGCACATCGCCCGGGCCACCCTGGAGGCGATCTGCTACCAGAGCCGGGACGTGGCCGACGCCATGGCGCAGGATTCCGGCGTACCCCTGGAGAGCCTCAAGGTTGACGGCGGTGTCACCGTCAACGACCTCTGCATGCAGTTGCAGGCGGACATCCTCGGCGTGCCGGTCAGCCGGCCGGTGGTCGCCGAGACCACCGCCCTCGGCGCGGCCTACGCCGCGGGCCTGGCGGTCGGCTTCTGGCAGGACACCGACGAACTGCGGGCGAACTGGAACGAGAGCCGGCGCTGGCAGCCGTCCTGGTCGCCCGAGCAACGCGCGGCGGGCTACGACGGCTGGAAGAAGGCGGTGCAGCGCACGCTCGACTGGGTCGACGTCGGCTGAGACATGGGCTCTACGTGGATCTTGGTCGTCCGTGTGCGAGATCGACGGCGGCACGCGGCGGACTCTTAATCTGCGGGACTGCCTGGACTGGGTGAGACGTGTGGGAGTGGGGCTGACCTGGGAAATCTGTGCGGACTGTATGCGTCGAAGGTGCTGGTACAGGTGGGTTTTCCGGGGTGAACGCGCAAAGTCCGCTGGTCGGCGGAGCACATGGACCACGAAGACTGCCCTGCTGACCACGGGGACGGAGCAGGGCACGTGTTCTCGGCAGCGCCGTCGAGATCTTTGGCCCTCCGAGTGCCTGGTGAGACTGCGGATCGCTCGGGATGGCGGTAGCGGAGTGATCACACCGTGCTCGCTTTCGAAGTAGGCTCCACTGGTTCCGCGAGCAGCTTCCGGACTGGGGCGGAGCAGTCCGACGGATCCACAAAGGAACGATGGTGTGAGCACGGGAATCAGTCCTGGAAGGGGCGTATGGACGTCAAGCCGACCGAGGAACAGCTCGCGGCCCGGGATACGTTCCTCGCGGGCAGGGAGCTGGCCTTGGTGGCCGGGGCCGGCACCGGTAAGACCTCCACGCTGGTACTGATGGCCGGGGTCACCAGGAAGCGGGGTCTCTACGTGGCGTTCAACAAGGCGATCGCCGACGAGGCCAGGCAGCGCTTCGGGGCGAATGTCGACTGCCGTACCGCGCACTCGCTGGCACACCGCGCCGTCGGGCGGAACTACCAGGAACGTCTGAACCGGCCGGCCCGCATACCCTCGAAGGAGACCGCGCGGCTGCTGGGCATCCACCAAATTCTGTGGGTCAGCTCCCGTCCGATCACCTGCGGACACCAGGCACGCCTGGTGATGGGCATGATCCGTCGGTTCTGCTACAGCACCGACCGCCAGCTGATGGCCCGGCATCTGGAACGGCTCAACGGGCTGGACCCGGCGGCCCAGGACCACGTCGCCCGCGTGCTCCTGCCCTACGCGTGCCGGGCCTGGGACGACATCTGCTCACCGGATGGCAAACTGCGCTTCGAACATGATCATTATCTGAAGATGTGGGCGCTGACCGAGCCCACGCTCACGGCGGACTTCGTCCTGCTCGACGAGGCGCAGGACACCAACCCGGTCCTGGAGGAGGTCTTCCTCGCCCAGAACGCGCAGCGGGTGTGCGTCGGCGACCCGGCCCAGCAGATCTACGCCTGGCGCAACGCCCGGGACGTGATGACCGGCTTCCCGGCGGATCACCTATACCTGACGAAGTCGTTCCGTTTCGGCCCACGTATCGCCCGGACGGCCAACCGGTGGCTGCGGCACGCCGAGTCGGACCTGCAACTGACCGGGAACAGCGCCACCGACTCCCGCGTCGGCTCGGCGGCGGAGATCGATGCCGTGCTGTGTCGGGGCAACGCCGACGCGATGCAAGAGGTCCTCGGCTTCCTGGAGCGGGGCGTACCGGTCGCGCTCACGGGCGGCGGTGGCGCGCTGCGGCACATCGCGCAGGCCGCCTAGTACGGCAGCCGCCGTTCGTGAGGTGACCTCGGATCCCGCGGGAATGAGGACGGCCACCGCGTGATCGTCTGTGCGTTGTGGACACAACATCAGACCGTGCGGTGGCCGAGAGCCACAGCGTAGAGCCTGCCCGGTGGCGACGAGCCATCGACCTGGTGATCGACTCTTTCACCGGCCGGTTCTGCCGGGTCGAGCCCCGCCGGGCTGCAGCCGGGTTCGTCACCGGGCTGCTCGCCGACCTGCGGATCAAGACGTGCTGGCAGTTGGCGGAGCAGGCCGGACACGGCCGGCCGGACGCGATGCAAAGGTTGCTCTACCGGGCGAAGTGGGACGCGGACGCGGTGCGTGACGACGTGCGGAAGGTCGTCATCGACCGGCTCGGTGACCCTGATGGGGTCTTGGTGGTCGACGAGACCGGGGATCTGAAGAAGGGCGTGCACACCGTCGGCGTCCAGCGCCAGTACACCGGAACCGCTGGGCGGATCGAGAATGCCCAGGTCGGGGTGTTTCTGGCCTATGCGAGCAGGCACGGTCACACCCTGATCGACCGGCGGGTCTACCTGCCGAAGTCCTGGACCGACGACCGCCAGCGGTGTGAACGGGCGGGCGTCCCCGACGATGTCGTGTTCGCCACCCGATCCGAACTGGCCGACGACATGATCAGCGCCGCGGTGAAGGCCCTGGTCCCGGCCCGGTGGGTCGCCGCGGACGAGGCCTACGGCAACAACAGCCGACTGCGGAGTGCACTGCGCAAACTCCGCCTGGGATACGTCCTGGCGGTCTCCTGCGATCACCTCGTGCCGATCGACGGCGGGAAGACCCGCTGCCGCGCCGACCGACTGGCCGCGGACCTGCCCGCCACCGCATGGACCCGGCGCAGCGCCGGCGACGGATCGAAAGGGCCGCGGTTCTACGACTGGGCCTGGCTGACCGACGTCGGCGCCGACGGTGACCCCGACGACGACGGCCGGCACAGTCTGCTGGTCCGCCGCAACAACACCACCGGC
This sequence comes from Micromonospora sp. CA-263727, assembly GCF_050942455.1. Taxonomy (NCBI): domain Bacteria; kingdom Bacillati; phylum Actinomycetota; class Actinomycetes; order Micromonosporales; family Micromonosporaceae; genus Micromonospora; species Micromonospora sp. CA-263727. The sequence goes on along the minus strand of NZ_CP192031.1, from coordinate 4,538,242 downwards.
GAGATGGCCTTCTACCGCTGCTGGACACCCGGCTCCGCTACCCTCGCCCAGCTCGTGCGGGTAGCCGGAATCCGGTGGATCGTGGAAGAAGGCTTTCAGGCCGGAAAAGGTCAGGCCGGTCTCGACCAGCACCAGGTCCGCCGCTGGACGTCCTGGCACCGGTTCACCACCCTGGCGATGGCCGCCCTCGCTGTCCTCGCGATCTGCGCCGCCGACGCCCGAACAACGGACCGTCCCGCCCCACCCAACATGATCGAGTTGACCACCAACGAGATCCGCCGCCTGATCAACGTCCTGCTGATCCGGCCGACCCACAGCATCGCCCACCGTTTGCACTGGTCAAACTGGCGACGCCGACACCAAGCACGAGCCAGACGAGCTCACCACGCCCGCCGCCTCAACCTTGAGACTCAACCATGATCACAAATGGGACTGTACAAATAACGGCTGATTGACCGATCAAGGGAGAGACGCCAGATGACGACCGAGGCCACCGTGGGACAGCCGGCCGTGGGGCCGGTGGGTGCGGTCACGGATGAGCAGTTGATCGCGATGCTGGTCGATCGGGCTCGTGGGGACGGGCTGAAGCTGACCGGCGAGGGCGGGCTGCTGCAGCAGTTGACGAAGCGGGTCCTCGAATCGGCGTTGGACGGGGAGATCACCGACCACGTCGGCTACGACAGGCATGACTCGGCGGGTCGGGGTAGCGGGAACACCCGTAACGGCAGCCGGACCAAGACGGTGCTCACCGACGTCGGGCCGGTCGAGGTGCGGGTCCCACGCGACGCGGCGGGGACGTTCGAGCCGCAGATCGTGCGTAAGCGGCAGCGGCGCCTGACCGGTGTCGACGACATGGTGCTGTCGCTGTCTGCTAAGGGCCTGACCCACGGGGAGATCGCCGCGCACCTGGCCGAGGTCTACGGCGCTGAGGTGTCCAAGCAGACCATCTCCACGATCACGGACAAGGTCATGGACGGCATGGCGGAGTGGCAGAACCGGCCCCTGGACCGGGTGTATCCGGTCGTGTTCATCGATGCCATCAACGTCAAGATCAGGGACGGGCAGGTCGCGAACCGGCCGATCTACCTGGCCATGGCGGTCACCGTCGACGGCCACCGTGACATCCTCGGTATCTGGGCCGGTGACGGCGGCGAGGGCGCCAAGCACTGGCTGCACGTGCTCACCGAGTTGAAGAACCGCGGCGTGGCCGACGTGCTCATGCTGGTCTGTGACGGGCTCAAGGGACTGCCGGAGGCGGTGGAGACGGTCTGGCCGCGCACAATCGTGCAGACGTGTGTGGTGCATCTGCTGCGCAACTCGTTCCGCTACGCCGCCCGGCAGGACTGGGACAAGATCGCCAAAGCGCTGCGGCCGGTCTACACCGCACCGACCGAGGACGCCGCCACCGAGCGGTTCCTCGAGTTCGCCGAGGCGTGGGGCCGTAAGTATCCGGCGATCGTGAAGCTGTGGGAGAACGCCTGGGCGGAGTTCGTACCGTTCCTCGCCTTCGACGTCGAGATCCGCAAGGTCATCTGCTCCACGAACGCGATCGAGTCGGTCAACGCCCGTATCCGCAAGGCCGTGCGAGCTCGTGGCCACTTCCCGAACGAGCAAGCCGCACTCAAGTGCGTCTACATGGCCTTGATGAGCCTCGACCCGACCGGCGCGGGCCGCCGGCGCTGGACCATGCGCTGGAAGGCACCTCTGAACGCCTTCCAGATCGCCTTCGAAGGCCGGCTCACCCCGGCCAACCACTGACCACCTCAACAACCAAGATCAGCCGTTAACTTGACACTCCCAACTATACCGAAATGTGACAAAGCACTACTAGGTGACTGGTGTTAAACGGCGGTTGTCTCAGTAGGCTGTCGGGGTTGTCTCCCTCGATCGGCGAACATCGCGTCGTCGGCACCATCGCGCAGCAGCGGGATGAAGCGGTCCGGCTCTGAGAGCAACCCACCAGTTCTCCGTCCGCCCGTGCCGTGCCCGTGTACTGACGTTGGTGCGCCGCGAGGCGCGAGAGAATGTACAACTCTCAAATGAGATGATCGTGGTTTGCCCCACGAACCGTTTCGTTGAGAACTTGTCCGGCATGGCGTGACCGCTATTGTTCCGTTCTTGCGCAGTCTGGCCCTTGGTCGATCAACTCCGCTCGATCCAGCGGGCGCAGGCCAAGGTCATCTGTCGCGAGTTCTGTTGTCGACTTCAGGCATCGCGCGGCCGGGCGGTATGTCGGCTGATCGAGTCGGGGCTGTGGTGTTGGTGGCTGCCATGCCGGCGGTGATGGGTGAGGGCTTGAAGCCTTTGGCTATGAGGTAGGCGCCGAGGGAGAACTCCCACAGCGCGATCGGGATGGTCAGGAGCGCTGATGCCGGGGAGACCTGGTCCCAGAGGCCGAACATCGTGGCGGCGGCGGATGTGACGAGCAGGGGCGCTCCGATGAGCCCGAGCAGGGGAAGGATCTGCGGCACGAGGCGGGACTGGTACAGCAGGGTGCCCAGCAGGAGCGCGTTCACGGCTGGGAGGAAGCCTTGTCCGAGGAGGAATGTCCAGTCCCGTAGGGCGATCAGTGCCTGGCCGGTGACCAGCGCTTCTGGTCCGGCTCCGGCCTGCCGCAGGGTCACCACCGACATCAAGGTCACGATGCCGGCGATGATGGTGGCGGCTTCCAGGACCCGTATGCCGACGAAGCCCAACGCGAGGCCTTCGTTGTGCCGTTTGAGCACCGGATGGAGCACGATGGCGGTGCCGATGCAGGCGAGGGCCACGATCATCTCCAGGACGCCGCCCCAGATCACGCCGGTGTCGGGCCCCGGGCCGGCGATGTAGTTCGGTTCGCGGACCGGGCCGTAGAGGGTGAGGGTGGGGATCGAGGCGAAGGTGAGCAGGTAGAGCGTGCCCGCGATGAGCGCGGTCTTCCGTAGTGGGGTCATCGGAACTCCGTTCGGTCGTGCCGGGCTCATGCCGACCCGTCGCGGGTTGCGTCGGCGTGGGCGAGCGCGGGAGGTGTGTGGCGGCCGACGATTGGCGGTGCATGGTGGACGAGGTTGTCGTCGGTGAGGGGTTTGGCCATGAACCGGGCGAAATCGACGCGCCGGGTGATGTTGCTCTGGCGGGTATCGGCAGAGAGCGCTGCTGGTACCCGCCGGCGGGTTCATCCGCGGGCGGGGGTGGGTTCGGCTGCCGCGGGTGCCCGTATTCCCCTGAACAGGAGCCATCCTCCCGCGATTACCTCGAAGAAGAAGGCCGGTAGGTAGTGAATCATTACGCCCCCGGCAGTTTCCTCGGCGCCGGAAATGATGATGGTGGCAAGGTTGCCTGCCGCCATCACGATGTATGCCAGGATCCCCCAGGCAGCGAGTGGTCGGGGAACATATTTCGAGGTGAACAACAGATAGGCGAAAACGCCATTTCCGAGGGCAAGGAATATGAGCCCGAGGTTGAAGCCCGCGGTGTGAACACCGACGTAGGTGTTCGCCAATTCCTGGAGTTGGTCTGCGCTGAGCGCCCGCAGGGTATCGGGACCACTCAGGACCGACGACGCCGTCAGAAAACTGAGCCCGTTCATGGCCATGATGGCCGACTGCGCCGTCCTCCATAGCAGGGCGAGCATGGCCAGGCCCGGACTCACCTTCTTGAGCAGCACGTAGAAGGCTACGGCCATCACGATGTCGGCGGCGAAGATGAGCACGTCGGTAGCGATGCCGATGCGGAACAGCTGTTCTGACGCCACGATGTTGCGCGCGGTCGCGGCGGCATCGCCGTCCACGATGATCTGGGAGGGTATATATGCCTGGGAAAAGAATCCGGCCGCCATCAGGAGCAGCAGAAGGAATCCCGCGACTCGTGCCGCTGTCCGCTGGGATTTGTCGATCGCCATGACACGATCCTGCGGCGGGGGCAGTGGCAGCACATCGGAGCATAGGCCCGAGCTGCGGCGGCCCATAGTACGGGGACGAGGCCGTACTTTAGTTGGTGAGCCTTCGTGCGGGCCCCGCCACGAGTGGAAGACCAACCCCGACCGTGTATTGTCGCCGGCTGCGATCGTGCCGTCCTCGAAGTCGATGTCGGACCAGCGCAGCCCGCACGCCTCGGCCGGTCGCAGGCCCATCATCGACAGCAGACAGACGGCGCACAGGCGCTCGGCCGCGATGCCGTGTCCGCAGTGTCTATTCGGTCGTCGACGTCTGGCCTGAGTTGTAGCGTTTTGGTGATCTTGTGATCGTGGGTGCCGCTGACGTGGGCGTTTGCTCGCGGATCGGCGCTGATGTGGTCACTAACGTGGCTTGGCTGCGTGGGTAGTCTCGCGGGGTGGGCGCTTTCGTGCGGCGGGTGAAGACCGCCTCGGGAGCGACCGCGGTCCAGATCGTGCACAAGCGAGGCCGACGCGTGTTGAGTATCGAGCACATCGGCTCGGCCCACACCGACGACGAGTTGGCGCTGCTGCTGCAGGTCGCTGAGGAACGCCTTCATGGCGGGCAGTTGACCCTGGACCTGGACGGTGCGGGCGCGGTCGCGGTCGGGGCATCTGCGGTGGTTGAGGGCACGTCTTCGCTGATCTTGTGGGAGGTTCTGAACAGCCTCTACGACGACCTCGGCCTGGATCGTCTCGGTGATGACGCGTTCCGGGCGCTGGTGCTGGGCCGGGTGATCGAGCCGACCAGCAAGGCGGACACCGTGCGGGTGTTGACCGAGATCGGGGTCGCCTCGCCGCATCGGGTGACGTTCATGCGCTGTCTCAAGCGCGTGGTCGAGCGTGACTACCGGGCCGTGATCGCGCAGGCCTGTCACCGGCACGCCACGCGGGGTGGGAGCTTGGCGATAGTGCTCTACGACGTGACCACGCTGCACTTCGAGGTCGAACGCGAAGACGGGCTGCGCAAGGTTGGGCTGAGCAAGGAACGCCGCGTCGACCCACAGGTCACCGTCGGGCTGCTCACCACCGGCGACGGGTTCCCGCTGGAGGTGGACCTGTTCGCCGGCAACAAGGCCGAGACCAAGACGCTGATCCCGGTCCTGACCCGGTTCCGCGACCGCCACCAGGCCCGCGACCTCGTCGTCGTGGCCGACGCCGGGATGCTGTCCGCGGCGAACCTGCTGGCGTTGGAAGACAACGGATTCCGGTTCATCGTCGGCTCCAAGACCGGCAAGATCCCCTACGAGCTACAGGCCCACGTCGACAGGCACGGCAACCACCTGCCCGACGGCGCGACGATCGAGACCACCAGGCGCATGGGCACCGGGACCAAGGCCCGTGACCGACGGGTGGTCTACCAGTACACGTTCAAAAGAGCCCAGCACGACAACCGCGCGATCAACGCGATGGTCGAACGCGCCGAGAAGGTCGCCACCGGCGAACGGCCGCTGAAGAAGGACCGCTTCGTCACCTTCACCGACAGCACCACCAGCGTGAACTGGGACCTCGTCGAACGTGCACGCGCCCTGATCGGGATCAAGGGCTACGTCACCAACATCGACGCCGCCGGGATGGACGGCCCCGCCGTCGTCGCTGCCTACCACGACCTCTACCAGGTCGAGCGTTCCTTCCGGATGACCAAGTCCGACCTGGCCGCACGACCGGTCTTCCACCGCCTCGAAGACAGCATCCAAGCCCACCTGACCATCGTATTCGCTGCCCTGGCCATCTCCCGCGAAGCGCAAGCCCGTTCCGGGTTGAGCATCAACAAGATCCTCAAGACCCTGCGGCCCCTCCGCTCAGCCACCATCACCATCGGCACCCAGCAAGTGACCGCCCACCCGCGCATCCCCACCGAGACCCGAACCCTCCTGACCGACCTCGGCTGGAGTGGTCACTAAACCGCTACAACTCAGGTCTGGCCAGTCGACGACCGGGAACAGCGGACCACACACCCAAGTCAAACACGGAAATCTACGCAGTCCCATGCGTGAATCAGACGCCTTCTGAACGGATGCTGATCGGCGCCGCTGTCAGGTAGGCGACCGAGATCTTGGTATATGCGGATGCTGCTCTATCCTTCCTGGATCAGTCGCCGGATGAAGCGGTGCCGCGCACCTGAATCCTGCGGCCGTGCCGACTGCCCGAGCTGACCGGTCGTCGACTGGCGTGGACACCAAGCCTGATCCGTTCTGTCGCGTCAGACCGGAGGTTGAAGCTGATGGAAGGGTTTCGGTCATCCGGCGTGCTTGATGGACTACCTGCACTGCGCTGTGGGCAGAGCTGGCGGCGGGATTGCCCGGCCAGTGGCACGGCACCACAGCGCGGCGTGAACTCAATCCGGCCGAGGAATGATGGGAACACGTCGAATCTATGACGGAGCTCGATCGAATCTTCGAACCGCAGTACAAGGCTGTCGACCTCTTCACCAACCGGGCCCCTGAGCACAATGCCTTCGCGGAGGCGGTGCTGGTCCACCTTGAGCGCGTTGTCGGCGGCGCTGGCACGCTCAGCGATCCGGCTCGACTAAACGTCCTGAGCTTCTACGGCATCGGGGGGATCGGTAAGACCGCCTTGTCGAGGCGGCTGGAGCGGTGGCTGCTCGGCGAGTTGCCGGAAACTACGGACTGGGGCCAGTCACCCATGTTCGACCAGTCCATCTGCACTGCTCGGATCGACTTTCATGGCAGCAAGGTGGTCAACGCGATCGATGTCCTGCTCTGCCTGCGAGCGGCGTTGGCGGGCGAGGGGCGGAGGTTCCCCGCATTCGACCTCGGGCTGACCGCTTGGTGGGCGTTGGCGTGCCCCGGCACGCCGCTGCCCACGGTGACAAACGCCAACGGATTCGATGTCCGTACGCAGATTATCGACACGCTCGGTGACGTCATCGGTGACCTCGGCGTCGGCCTCGGCATCGGGCCGCTGAGTGTCCGCACCGGGGTCCGCATCGTCGACGCGATCCGTCGGCGACAGTTGCGCGACCGGTTGTTGCGCGAATGTCATCCGCTGGTGGCGATCATCGACGAGGCTCGTCGGAACCCTTCGCAGGACGTCGCGTCGAGTCTGGCCGGTCTGCTCTCCTGGGATCTTGAGCGACTGGTCCGTGGCGAGCGACCGGTGGCGGTGGCGTTCGCGGATGCCACCGAGTACATCCAGGGCGGGGACCGGGTCCAGGAACGACTGTTCAACAGGATCGTGCACCTGACCCCCAGCGTCCTGTGGGTGGTGACCTCGCAGCGTAGCCTCGACTGGGCATCTCCGGCAGTACATGGTGTCCTACCCCAGACGGGCTCAGGAACCTGGCCGGGACTCTGCATTCCCGCGCGGGCCGAACCCGGTCAGCACCTGGTCGGAGACCTGTCCGAGGCGGATGTCGTGACCTATCTCAGCCGGGCCTCGGGCAACGGCGGTAACCCAACTCTCAGCGACGCGGTGATGACCCGGATCCGAGATGGCTCCCACGGCCTACCGCTGTATCTGGACCTGTCGTTGTCGATCGCCCGAGCTGCCGGCGCGCAGACTCTGGACCCGGAGTCGTTCGGGGGATCGCTGCCGGCGTTGGTGACGCGGGTCTTCGCCGACCTACCAGAGGAGGAAAGGGAGATCGCTCGTACCGCGAGCCTGCTCATCCGCTTTGACGCCGCTCTGGTGGCGACGGCCGCAGGACGTTTCGAGGGAGACGCGCGTCGATTCTGCGGCCGTTCGCTGGTCCGTGACGACGGACACCCGAGGTTCCCCTACCGGCTGCATGATGCGGTCCGCTCGGCGCTTGCCAACGAGGCACCCACCGGCCAGGGTGCCTGGACTCCCGCGGACCGTCTTGCCCGCGCGCACACGCTACTCGACACGCTGCGGCAGCGGCACCAGGATGTGTTGACCGATGTCGACTACCGGCTTGATCTGCTGCAACTGGCGGCCGGTCTGTCGGCCGAGCATGACATCGAGGTGCCGTGGTTGCGCAAGGCGCTGATCGAACTTCCCGGGATGAGCCGGACCGCCGAGCGACTTCCACCACCGGACGTACGCACCTGGATGGGGCAGTTGTCCCGGTTCTTCGAGGGGTGGCGTGGCCGCACAACTTCGCAGCGCACGGTCTACCTTGAGGAGCTCACCGCCACCCCGTTGCCGAAGGATGTCGCCCGAGCCGCTCACCTCTTTCTCGCGTACGCGCATCGGACGGCCGGTGACGCCGACAGAGCGCTGCTCATCCTCCAGACGCTCCTCGCGGCGGAGCCCGAGTCCTCGCTTTTGCGCTACCAGGTCGGGCGGACCCTGCACACGCTTGGTCGGTACGACGAACTGGACGACCTCCTACGGCACTCGCCACCGGTTGACGACACCGAAGCGGATCGGCTGCGAAGCGACCTCGCCTTCGAGCGGGGGCAGCTCATCGAGGCCATCGCCGGTCCGGCGGCCCGGGCCGAGCATCTGCACGCGCTGGGACGGCACCGGACCGCAATGGAGAACGAGGCGGCAGCTTTGTGGCGGGCCTCCCTCGCCGGTCGGATCACCGTCGCGGAATGTGACTCGATGATCGGCCGGGCCGACCGGCATGGCATGTGGTTGGTACTGCGAACGTCCCTTGCCGCCAAAGCGGTGTGCCTGGCAGGCGACGGCCCAGCGGTGACCGCGATACTCGCCGAAGCTGCGTCCATTGTGCAATCCGTCTCCGGCTTCATGGGTTGGCGGGAATGGTCGGCGGGGCTTCTACACGCGCTGCGCCTCGATGACCGGCAACGGATCGTCGACATACGCGAGCAGTGGGAGGCCAAGACTCCCCGATGTACGCCGAACTACCGCTTCGTCGACCGGCTGTTCGGGCGTGTCGGCTATCCGCCCACCTACCCGCCTCTCCCGGAGAGTGCCGAGACGGCCGATGTGGACCAGCGATGGCACACCATCATCACCGCGATCATCGAGCGACCGTAATGGCGCTTCGGACGTGAACCACGCGATCCGGCAAGCCTTGACCGACATGTACAGGTGACCGCCGGCGACGGCTCGGGCGTGGCCGCCCTGCGTATGGGGCGCCTCCGCGACGATCACCACACCCGCGAAGCCACCTAACCTCGGCCCTTCGTTAGGGGCATCCAAGGAGGGGGGGCCGCAGTCGCGCTCAACTGGGCAACTGCAGGGCGTGGTCGTCCGGTCAGACGTCGACGTTTTCGATCTGGAATGTCTGCACCATCCCTGGGTTGAACCAGGACCAGAACCGGGTGCCGTTCATGACGGTGTCGGTGTGGTACGAGTACCGCTGGCCGCCCTCGGTCGTGTCGGTCGCCCAGCGCGAAATCGACGTGGCACCGACCCTGCCGAAGGCGGACAGGTCGTAGCCGATGTATTGTGCCGGACCCCGGTTCAGGCTCACCAGCACCAGGCGGCGCTTCGACTGGTCGTACGCGGCGACGGTGTTGGCGTCGCCGGATTCGATGATCCGCATGCCCGGTCGGATGTGCCGGCTGTACTGCGCCATCACGGAGTACTTCGTGCGGACCGCGCCGATCACGGCGTTTGGCTCGTCGACGGTGATCATCCCCCAGTCGGCGCCGTCCAGCGCCTGCCAGTAGACCCAGGCCGTGGGGTGCAGCGCACGCATGTCGAGGTTCAGGTTCACCGCGAGACGTAGGCCGGTCGCGTCGCCGTCGCCGTACTCGGACTGCCAGAGCCGCTTGCCGGCCGCCCGCGCGTCGGTGTAGAGCAGATCGCGGCGGCCGCCCTCGTACTGGTAGCCGTGGACGTTGATCTTGCCGACGTGTGCGCGTGCCGCACCGAGTGCGGCCCAGGTGGCTCGCGCCTGGTCGTAGCTGGTCTCGTCGGAGGCGGCGATGACCGTGCTCAGTCCGCGGGCGGACAGCTCCCGCTTGAGGTGGCCGATCACCTGGGCCTGGATGGCGGCGTCGACGTGGCAGCCCTCCTGGGTTCCGTCGGCCTTCCACCACGGAGCGGACGGTTCGTTGAACGCGTCCATCGAGGTGAACTGGAAGCCCCAGCGGTCCTTGGCGTAACGGGCGACCGTGGCCAGATAGACGGCGTGCTGGAGGTAGTTCCAGGACTGCAGGTTGTTGCCGCCATCGGCCGCTCCGGAGGGATTGTGGTTGGTGCACATCCACCACATCGGCGAGTCCGAGAACAGCTCAAAATGGTTCACACCGCGGTCGCGGGCTTTCCACAAGGCGTTGCGCTGCTTGGAGTCGGCGTACCAGTTCCAGCTCGGCGACGCCGGGTCGCTGCTGTTCCAGTTCAGCCAGTAGCCCTCGATCTGTTTGAACGCGGGGATCTTCGGCGAGGCCACCATGGAGGCGCCGCCGGCCGGCTGCCGGGAGCAGCCGCCCAGGTTGTATCGGACGATGTTCATGCCGAGGCCCGGCACCGTGGTGGCGCCGATCGTAACGTCGCGGGTCGTGAACAACGCGTCGGCGATATCGTTCCGGTCACCGAAGACGTTGGCCCACCAGGCCAGCGAGGTGCCCCACCCCTCCCAGACGCCCCAGCCGATCCCCGGGTCGGGGGTGGTGGTGTAGTCGGCCCGCGCCGCCGCCGGCCACACAGCCGCCGTGCCGGCCGCCGCCGGCGCGACCATCGCCGCCAGCACACTTCTTCGTCGCATCACGCCGCTCCGTCCGATCGAGATTGATCGTTGCGAGCACGGATGTTGGCACCCGTCGCGAATGGTGTCAACGAGCCGGCAAGCGGGTCTGCGACGTGCCTTTTCATCCGCTGAACGCGGCTGCTGACACCCCGGGCGGGCAGGACCTGGCGCGTGGCACGCAGCGTTGGAAGGCGGTACGGGAAAAGCGGCGTGACAACCCGTACCGCACAGGTTGAAATCTCGGGCCGCGATATCATCCCCGGCCGGTGTTGTCCGGGCCGCCGGCGAGCATGGTGACCTCGATCAGCTGCCGGATGATCGCCACCTGTGGGTGGAGCGGATCCTCGAGCCGGCTCAGGGCGCGGCGCCAGGTTTCGGCCGCGGCCCCCTCCTCACCCTGCGCCCGGTACGCCTGCCCGAGATGAACCAGCGCCTCCACCTCGGCGTCGGACTCGCCGAGCCGCCCGAAGAGGTCGGCCGCGGTCCGGCCGAACGCGACTGCGGCCGCCCGGTCGTCGCGCTTCGTGGCGGCCAGCCCGAGGCTGTCGGCGGCGAACGCCTCACCGGCCCGGTCGCCGAGTTCCTGGCACAGCTGGAAGGCCTGGTGGCCTGCTTCGGCGGCGCGGTGGGGATCGCCGAGGAACACCTGGTTTCGGGCGATCAGGTTGAGCGCCAGCGCGGTGCCGCCCCGGTCGTTCTCGTCCCGGCAAAGGTCCTGCGCCAGCTCGGCGTAGGTCAGCGCGGTCCGGGGACGGCCGACCCGGTTCAGCAGCTGGGCCATGCCGAACAGCGCGTACGCGTGAGCCAGCCGTGGCCCTCGGCGCATGCCGCGTTCGAACACCCACCGGTATTCGTCGCGGGCCTGCTCCTGCAGTCCGGTGCCAGGGGCGGCGGGCGGCGGGGTCGACGGGCCGGCCGCGGTCTGCGCCACGCGGCGGGCGGCGGCCATGTCGTGCCAGTGGCTCCACAGGTGGAAGTAGAACCACACCTCGGCGAGCAGCGAACCCGGATATCCGGTGGGGTCGGAGTCGGCCGCACGGATCAGCAGCGCGGTCAGCGCCGGCCTTTCGGCCTGGCACCAGGCCAGACCCTCGCCGGGATCGGTGTGCTCGACCGGGGTGACCCCCGGCAGCGGCGCGGCATCGCGGATCGGCCCGTATTGCGGGTGGCGCAGCCGGTCGACCCGCTCCATCGACGCCAGGTAGTGGCTGGTACAGCGGTCCAGCGACACGGCCCGCTCGGCCGGGCTGTCCCACCTCATGCCCAGTTCGGCGGCGTAGGCCCGGAGAAGGTCGTGCATCCCGTACCGGTCCGGGGTCAGTTCGGTCACCAGGTGCGTGCCGGTCAGCTCGGCCAGCGCTCGTCGGGTGTCCGCGGGCGGCAGACCGGCCAGGCTGGCCGCGGCGGGCAGCGACAGGTCCGGGCCGGGGTGCAGGCCGAGCAGCCGGAACATCCGCGCCGCAGCCGGGCTGAGCTGCCCGTAGGTGCAAGCGAAGAGGCTGCGCAGGTCGTTGACCGGCTTCTCCGAGCTCAGCACGTCCAGCTGGCGGAGGTCGCGCAGCTGCGTGAGCAGGGCCGCGATCGGGAAGGCGGGGCGGGTGGCGAGCCGGCCGGCTGCGATACTCAGCGCCAGCGGCAGGCCGGCGCACAAGCCGATGAGCTCGGTGACGGCCGCCTGCTCGGCGGCCACCCGGGCCGGGCCCAGACGGTTGCTCAGCAGTTGCCGGGCGTCGGCCGGATCGAACATGTCCAGCATGACCAGGTGCGCGCCCTCGGCGGCGGCCAGCCCGATGAGCTCGCGCCGGCTGGTCACCACGACCAGGCAGCCGGACCCGGCCGGCAACAGCGGCCGGACCTGTTCGCTGTCCCGGGCGTTGTCCAACACGATCAGCATCTGCCGCCGGGACAGCAGGCTGCGGTAGAGGGCGGTCTGGGCGTCCGGGCCGGCCGGGATGCGGTCGGCAGGCACGGCAAGGGCGTCCAGGAAGCTGCGGATCACGTCGCGGGGGCCCAGCGGCGGCGACATCGGGTCGAACCCGCGCAGGTCCGCGTAGAGCTGACCGTCAGGGAAGCGATCCGCGACCAGGTGCGCCCAGTGCACCGCCAGCGTGGTCTTGCCGATGCCGGCCGCGCCGCCGATCGCCGAGATCACCACGGTGCCCCCGGGCGCCGCCGCGCCGTCGAGCTGCTTCACCAGGCCGTCGAGCACACCGAGCGCGACGTCACGGCCGACGAATCCGGGCAACGCGATCGGCAGTTGCCGGGGCACCGGCGGCGTGGCCCCGACCCGGACGGTCTGGGTCGGCGGCGTGGGCGCCTCCTGCCGCAGGATCCGCTGGTACGCCCGGGCCAGTTCGGCGCCCGGCGGGACGCCGAGCTGGGTGTCCAGCCGATCCTGGATCTCGGCGTACACGCGCAACGCGGTGGCCGGGTCGCCGCTGCCGGCCAGCGCCTCCATCAACAGCGCATGGGCCCGCTCGTCCAGCGGCTCGCACTCGACCAGCGTCCACAGTGCTGAAAGCGCCCGGTCGCCGCGGGCCACTCGGGCGTAGTCGGCGACGGTGGCCGCCCAGGCCCGGTGCAACGCCGCCCCGGCCGCCCCGGTGTGGAACTCGGCCAGGTCGGCCAGCGGGGTGCCCTGCCACAGTGCGAGCGCCTGCTCGTACCGGTCGGCGGCCTTGTCCGGCTCGTCGGCGGCGATTCGCGTGGCCCGCCCGGTAAGCGCCTGGAACAGCAGCCAGTCGAGCTCGTCCTCGGCCAGTTGGAGCCGGTAGCTGCGACCGGTCGACACCAGCCGTCCATCGACGGCGCGAGACGGCCGTCCGGGGTCGAGGATCTGCCGCAGCCGTCCGACATACGCCTGGACCGAGTTGACCGCGGCGTCCGGCGCGGCCGGACCCCACAGGGCGTGGATCAGCTCGGCTCGGTGCACGGCGCCGCCGGCCCGCAGCGCGAGCAGGCCCAGCACCGCTCGCTGGCGGGGCGGCCCGAGTGGCAGCGGTCGGCCGTCTCGCCAGGCGGCGATCGGGCCGAGGATGCGCAACCGCAGGCCGGCTGCGGCAGGCACCAGCCCGACGGCCGTTTCCAGCGCCTGCGGCAGCGGGAGCTGGGCGAGGTGGCGTCCGGCGGGGCCGGCAGCCGGTCGGCGGGCCCGGATCGCTGCTCCCGGTTCCGGCCCGGTCGCTCCCGACATGACATCTCCCGCCATCGACGGCATCGATCACCTTACGCATCGGAGTTGATCTCGACAAGAGTTGGCTGGGCTTCACCGCCCGCAACGGTCGGCCCCGGCCGCCGGGCCAGCTCGGCAGCGTAGGCGCGGACCAGCACGTGCATGCCGTACCGGCCGGGCGCCCGCACGCCGAGCAGATGCACGGCGGCCAGTTCCGCCAGCGCCCGTCCGGCCGCCGGACGAGGCAGCCCGCACAGCTCGGCGGCCACTGCCGGCGTCACCTCCCGGGCCGGACCGGGCCCGAGCAGCCGGAACAGCCGCGCCGCGGACGGGTTCAGCCGCCGGTACGAACTCCACAGCAGCGCCCGCAGGTCGGTGCCCGGGTCCTCGCCGGACAACGCGTCGAGGCGCGTCTGGGCGTCACGCAACCGGCCGGTCAGCGACGCGACGGGAAATTCCGGGCGGGCGGCGATGCGGGCCGCGGCGAGACCCAGCGCCAACGGCAGCCCGGCGCACAGGGCGATGAGATCGCAGACCGCCGCCGGCTCGGCCGTCACCCGCTCCTCGCCCAGCCTGGCCACCAGCAGCCGCCGGGCGTCAGCCGGGGCGAACGGACCGAGGGTCAGCCGCTGGACGCCCTCGTCACCTCCCAGCGCGGTCAGCCGCCGCCGGCCCGTCACCACGATCAGGCAGCCCGGACCCTCAGGCAGCAGCGGCCGGACCTGATCGCAGTCCCAGGCGTCGTCCAGCAGGATCAGCACGCGGCGGCCGGCCAGAAGGCTGCGGTACAGCGCGATCCGGGCCGCCGGAAATGCGGGAATGCGGCCGGCCGGTACCCGCATCGTCTCCAGCAGGCTGCCCACCGCCTCGCCGGTGCCCAGCGGCGGCACGACCGGGTCATGCCCACGGAGATCCAGGAAGAGCTGGCCGTCCGGGAAGCGTGACGCCACCGAGTGCGCCCAGCGCACCGCCAGTGCGGTCTTGCCGATGCCGGCGGCGCCGTCGACGGCCACGACGGTCGCCATGCGGCGGGCCAGCGCCGCGTCGAGGTGCTCGTCGAGCCTGCGCAGATCCTCGTCGCGGCCCACAAACCCGGGCACCCGCGCCGGAAGCTGACACAGCGGCGCCAGTTCGGCCAGCCGTACACCTGCCGGAGTTTGCTGGCGTAGGACGGCGAGCTGCGCCTCGACCAGGTCGGCGTCGGCGCGCAGCCCGAGCCGCTGGTTCAGCCGGGCCCGAACCTCCGCGAAGACCCGCAGCGCGGCCGCCTGCTGCCCGTCGGCCGCGAGGGCCCGCATCAGGCCGGCGTGCGCGCGCTGGTTGAGCGGATCCTGCTCGGTCAGCCGCCACAGGTAGGGCACAGCCTCCCGCGCCCGCCCCGCCGCCACCGCGGCGTCGCCGAATGCGGTGACTGCGGCCGACCACGCCCGGGTCGCCCGGATCAGCGCCGGCCCGCCCCGTAGCCGGGCCACATCGGACAGCGCGTCACCGTCCGGCCACAGGGCCAGCGCCCAGCCGAACAGTCGAGCCGCCCCAGCGGCGTCGCCGGCCGCGAACAACACGCCCGCCTGCCGGGTCAGCTCGGTGAACCGGGCCCAGTCCAGCCGGTCGGGGCCGAGCCGCAGGCGGTAGCGGCGGCCGGTGGAGACGAGCACGCCGTCCGGATCGAACGGGGACCGGCCAGGGTCGAGGAGCCGGCGTAGCCGCGCGATGTAGGACTGCACGACGTTGACCGCGGCAGCCGGCGGCCCCTGGCCCCAGACCATGTCGATCAGGTCGTCGCGGTGCATGTCCACATCCGGGTTCAAGGCCAGCAGACCCAGCACCGCCCGCTGCGCCGGTTGTCCACTGGGGAGTGCGACACCGTCGCGCCAGAGAGCGAGCGGACCGAGCACGCGCAGCCGTAAGCCGGCCCGGTCGGTGGCCGCCCCGTCACCCGCCGGGATTCCGTACGGGACCGGATCGAGCCGCAGCGTGGCGGTCAGCCGCTCGGTCAGCCGCCGATGCGCCCGCGTGGTGCGGCCCTGTTCCAGGTCGCGCAGCATGCCGATGCTTACCCCGGCCCGGCCGGCGAGCTCACGCTGGGTCAGGCCGAGCTGCCGGCGCCGGGTGCGCACCAACCCGTCCGGCCCGGACAGCGACCACTCACTCGTCACGGCCAGACGATACGACCGACCCGGCCGCCCACCACAGCGTCCCGGCGGTACGGGAACGCGTACAGCTGACGTCCAGCGGCTGAAACAGCCTCGCTTCGATACTTGCCGCGATCGATCCGAGCGAGGAGAACCACTATGCGCCGAACATTGCTGGCGGCTGCGGCGGCGCTGCTGGCCGGGACCCTGCACGGGATGCCCGCCACCGCCGCGCCCGCCGTGCCCGATACGGATGTCAGGGCGGCGGCCGTGTCGACGCCGCTGACCTACCGGGTCTTCGCCACCCGGGAAGGGCTCGTCGGCGGCACGACCGCCAACGGGCACGTCATCAAGCCCAACGACCACTTCGTGGCGCTGCCGTCGCGGTCCGCGCTTTCCCCGGCCGGCAGCACGGCCAAGTCCGTCAAGGTCTGCGGCCCGTCGTCCTGCGAGACCGCCCCGGTGTGGGATGTCGGCCCGCACAACACAAAGGACAACTACTGGGATGCGAACCGGGAGATGTTCAAGGATCTCCCGCAGGGACGTCCGGAGGCGCAGGCCGCATACCAGAGCGGCTACAACGGCGGCCGGGACGAGTTCGGGCGAACGGTGCCGAACCCTGCCGGCATCGATTTGGCCGACGGCACGTTCTACGGCATCGGCCTGCGTGACAACGGGTGGGTGACCGTCACCTTCCTGTGGACGACCGGTGGCACCGGCGAGACACCCGCTGTCTCTCTGCAGAGCTCACCCACCGTGCAGTACGGCATCCAGATGCAGGTGTACGGACGGGCCGCCAACGGCCACGCGTACGGCAACGTCTACACGCCTGGAAAGAGCTGGACGGGCTGGCAGGACCTGGGCGGCAACCTGACCGGGCGACCGACCGCGGTCGAATACGGCAGCCAGTTGCAGGTGTTCGGCCGCGGACCGGACGGCGCCACATATCAGCGGGTGTACACACCCGGCACAGGCTGGTCGGGCTGGACCAACCTCGGCGGCAACCTGGCCGGCGACCCGGCCGTCATCGTCTACGACACCGAGCAGTACGGCACGCAGCTGCAGATCTACGGCCGCGCCGCGAACGGGCAGGTCTGGTCGCGGGTGTACGCGCCGAAAAGCGGCTGGGGCGGCTGGTACTCCCTCGGCGGCAACGTGACCGGCGCGGTGTCGCTGGTGCAGTACGGCACGCAGCTGCAGGTGTTCGGCCGTGGCGCCGACGGCGGCACGTACGGCAACGTCTACACCCCCGGCAAGAGCTGGACCGGCTGGACCAACCTCGGCGGGAACATCGCCGGCGACCCGGTGGCGGTTCTCTACAACACCGCCGACTACGGCAACCAGCTGCAGATCTTCGGCCGGACCTCCGGCGGCGCCGTCTGGTCGCGGGTGTACGGGCCGAAAAGCGGCTGGGGCGGCTGGTACTCCCTCGGCGGCAACGTGACCGGCGCGGTGTCGCTGGTGCAGTACGGCACGCAGCTACAGGTGTTCGGCCGCGGCACCAACGGCGCGACCTACCAGAACGTCTACACGCCCGGCAAGAGCTGGACCGGCTGGCAGAACCTGGGCGGCACCATCGCCGGTGATCCGGTCGCCGTCGAGTACGACACCGCCCAGTACGGCAAGCAACTGGAGATCTACGGTCGCGGCGCCGCCGGCGTCACCTGGTCGCGCGTCTACACGCCGAAGCAGGGCTGGAGTGACTGGTACTCCCTCGGCGGCAACCTCACCCTCTAAGGACAGGACGCACATGATCACTATCAGACGGTTCGCCGTGGCCGCCATCGCGGTCGCCGCCACCCTCGTCACCCTCGGCCCGGCCCCGGCCCCGGCGGCGCCTGCCGGCGCCAGCAACAAGATCGTCGCCATCGCACACGAGGAACTCAACGACCCCGCGCACAACCACGAGAAGGGCGGCTACAACTGCAACTTCTACTCCGGCGCCCTCAAGGCCGGCTCACCGTGCTCGAACGGCTGGAGCAGCCAGGAGTGGTGCGCCGACTTCGCCCGCTGGGTCTGGGGACAGGCCAAGGTCGAACACACCGGCGACCTCAATGGCGCGGCGGCGAGCTTCGCCCAGTACGGCCGCAGGTACGGCACCTGGCACACCGGGAACCCGAAACCAGGCGACGCGATCGTGTTCAACCTGAGCTCCGACTTCAGCTACGCCAGCCACGTCGGACTGGTCGTCGCCGTGTCCGGCTCCAACGTCACGATGATCTCCGGCAACACCTACCACCCGGCAGACGGCAACACCGACGCCGTCCAGCAGGAGACGATGTCGCAGGGCCTCGCCAAGATCTCCGGGTACGCCTCCCCGGTCGGTGGGGTGTCCGAGTCGGCGCCGGAGGCCGCACTGCAGGGCTCCCCGCTGGTGCAGTACGGCGTGCAGATGCAGGTGTACGGACGCGCCGCGAACGGCCGCACCTACGGCAACGTCTATACCCCAGGCAAGAGCTGGACCGGCTGGCAGGATCTGGCCGGCAACATCACCGGTTCGCCGACGGCCGTCCAGTACGGCAACCAGCTGCAGGTGTTCGGCCGTGGCCCGGACGGCGGTGTCTACCAGAAGGTCTACACGCCCGGTAAGAGCTGGACCGGCTGGAACAATCTCGGCGGCAACCTGGCCGGCGACCCGGCCGTCATCGTCTACGACACCGACCAGTACGGCACCCAGCTGCAGATCTACGGCCGCGCCGCGAACGGCCAGGTGTGGACGCGCGTCTACTCCCCGACCGGCGGCTGGGGCGCCTGGTACTCCCTCGGCGGCAACATCACCGGCCGGGTCTCCCTGGTGCAGTACGGCACGCAGCTGCAGGTGTTCGGCCGTGGCGCCGACGGCGGCACGTACGGCAACGTCTACACCCCCGGCAAGAGCTGGACCGGCTGGACCAACCTCGGCGGGAACCTCGCCGGTGACCCCGTCGCGGTCGAATACAACACCACCCAGTACGGCAAGCAGCTCGGCCTCTACGGCCGCGCCTCCAGCGGCGCAATCTGGTCGCGGGTCTACACCCCGGGCAGCGGCTGGGGCGCCTGGTACTCGATGGGCGGCAACATCACCGGCCAGGTCTCGGCCGTCCAGTACGGCGTGCAGATGCAGGTGTTCGGCCGGGGCACCAACGGCGCGACCTATCAGAACGTCTACCAGCCCGGCAAGAGTTGGACCGGCTGGCAGAACCTGGGCGGCACCATCGCCGGCGACCCGATCGCGGTCGAATACGACACTACCCAGTACGGCAAACAGATAGAGGTCTACGGCCGCGGCGCCGCCGGCGTCACCTGGTCGCGGGCCTACACCCCGGGCGTCGGCTGGTCCGACTGGTACTCCATGGGCGGCAACCTGACCTGATCACCGTCCCACCCGCGGCGGCACCTCGCACCAGGGGCGGTGCCGCCACGGTCTCCCGAGCCCTGCCGGACCCGCCACGGTGGCCCCGACCGGCTGGTTGGATGGCCCTGACCCGCGTCGCCACTTTGTGTTCCGCGTACACCCACAGCGGGTCCGGTCGTTCAGCGCACGATCTCGACGGTCGCCTGGTGGCCTTCGAGGCGTGCGAGTTCCTCGACGGTGGCGTTGTAGGTTCCCAGGTGGAGGGTCTGATCGGAGTACCCGATACCGTTGGTGTTGTAGTAGAAGCCGATGTTGCCCCACGGGATGAAGTAGATGAGGTCGCCGTCTTCGGGATTTGATCCTGGCGATCCCTCGTACGCCAGGGCGCGCGGAAGATCGGCGATCTTTTCGCGGCCGTTGAACTCCTTCAGCGTGAGGGTGAGTGGCAGCATGCTCAGGAAGTCACGGGTGGCGGGACTGTCTGCACCGATGGTCACGTCCACCGATTCCGTGCCGGCCGTGAATCGGACGATTGTCCCCACCACGTCCTGACCTGTGTTGGGCGGCGCGGTGCTGGTCGTGCTGCGGGGTGCGGACGAGGCACCCGGCGTGGACGGTACGGCAGGGGGGATGGCCTCGCCGGTGGAAGGCGCACCGCACGCGGCAAGGATAAGCGTCAGAACGAGCGCTGCCACCGCGACATTCCCCTTTCGCATACGAGGAAGCTCCCTGCGATCAATTCGGCGGTTCAGGCCGTGGACAGTCTTGTCATTCAACTCAACCTTGTTTTCTCCGACTTCGACCGGGTGGAAAAGGTGGCCCGGCTGGTTTACCGGGCTGGGAAGCGCAGCACCCGGTCGTCGCCGTTGCGGAGGTCGCCTTCTGGCCGCCTCACTCCGGTCCGGAAGCGGCAGCCGAGGTGCTGGACTGGTCCAGCGGTTCGGTCGGTTCGCGCTCATGCGGTGCGAACGGGTCGCTGAACAGCACCGCTGCCGTAGCCGCGAGTGTGGTGAGGGTGCGGCCCGCGAGGGTGCTCATCCGCATGGCGTGTCTCCTGCCGTCAGGCTGCCGGGGTGTTACGTTCCACCACGGCCCCCCGGGAGGCAGTCCACGCACGGGCCGGCTTCTCCTGCTCGGCAGCTGGTCAGGGGTGTAGCAGGACCTTGATGGCGCGGCGCTCGTCCATCGCCCGGTAGCCCTCCGCCGCCTGGTCGAGCGGGAGGTCGAGGTCGAAGACCTGGCCCGGATCGATCTGCCGGTCGGTGATCAGGTCGATCAGGTCGGGCAGGAAGTGGCGCACCGGGGCGGGCCCGCCGTGCAGGTGCACGTGGGAGAAGAACAGGTCCATGCCGGGCAGCGCGACGTCGTGGGTGACGCCGACGTAGCCGACGTGGCCGCCGGGTCGGGTGGCGCGGATGGCCAGCCACCGCGCCACCTCGTCGACCCCGCTGGTGGCGGGCACCTGCTGCTCGGCCCCGCCGGCACGGTGACACCGCTGCATGTCGACAACAGCACGGTCCTGCTCTGCCAGGTGCTCGGCCGCAAGCACGTACGACTGGTCCCGTCGTACCAACGTCACCTGGTCTATCCGCGGGGCGGAACCTTCAGCGCGGTGGACGCGGCCCGGCCGGACCTCGACCGGCATCCCCGCTACGCCGAGGCCACCGTGCTGGAGACCATCCTCGAACCCGGCCAGATGCTGCTCATCCCAGTCGGCTGGTGGCACTGGGTGCACGCACTCGACCTCAGCGCCACGGTCACCTTCCACCGCTTCCGGGTGCCCGGGCAGAACCACCGGATGGCAACCCCACCCGCAGCCGGTGGGCCCAAGAACTTGGCTTGACGTCCCGCGCCTCCGTCAGCGACGACGGTGCGTCGTTGCGGGCTGCCAGCCACCAGCCCCGGGCCTGGCGGCATGGCATCAGGAGGTGGCCGTTGACCTTGCCTGGTTGGCCGCGTCAATGATCCAGCACCCGCGTCGCAGGCGGCCGAACCGTCCACCCGCCCTCAGCGGCCCGGCGCGCCCGGCCGACGGCGTCGAGGTCGGCTCACCGGGCGGCTGCTGGCACCAGGCCCTTTGGAACACCCGAGAACACACCGCAAACTGGACCCGAACAACCTTCACTATTGCGGACGTCAATAGTCCGATCCCCCGGGCGGTGAAGCCCGCCGCAGATGCCTCCACAAACAGCTCCGCCAACGACCAGTCGGCAAGCAGCTACCACCCATAAGTCGCCAGGCTAATGACAGCAATCCCCGAACTCCGGAAAAACGGGCCGGCCTCACTTGACAGAATTCCCTTTGCGGCCAAGATTCTGAAGACTGGCCCAAGTCCAGCTGATCGATCCACGGAAATGGAGTCGTCATGCGTGGTCTGCGATTGCCACGAAGCCTGTCCGTCCACCGACCCTCGCGGCTGTCCAGGTATTTCGTCCCCCTGATTGCCGCCCTGGCGGTGCTTGCCGTGCCGTCTGTCGCCTCCGCCTCGGTTGTCACGATAGAGCAGCTTGCCACCGCCCGCTGGTCGACCCCGTTCCAGTGCCCGGATGGCTCCGCCGCCTCCAACGGCCTCCTGATCGTGCAGTCGCAAAACTTCTTCGACGAGGCCACGACGCCTGACCCCAATCCGCCCATTTCGGTCACGTTCCGGGGTCAATGCCCGGACGGCACCTTCAGCTGGGGCGCGGGGCAGCAGACCCAGTTGCCGACGACGCAGTTCGACCGGGATCTCGCGTTCGTGAGCGTCAGCGGCACATACGAAAACGTGCGGGACAACAGGGGCGGGCTACACACCGTCTCGGTCAACGCCAATTGGACCGCGACCGGACCGGCCGTGACCGAGGACGATGGGCATGGAAACTGGCTCATCCAGCGGCCGGCCGCCGCGACGGCGACGATCATTTTCGACGGCAACACGGTCGTCGACGGCACCGCCAACTACCCGAACCATGCGCCGTTCATCCGAGTCGAGGCATGCAGCTACTAGCACGCCGCTGTTCGACTCCTTGAGTCGGGCAGGTGCCGAGGACAAACGAGTCTTCTGCTGGCGTGCCTGTCCGAGGAGTGGCAATCAGGGTTGGGCGGACGAACCCTGGTTCGGTTGTTCACCGTGGCGGGGCTCGCCGATCCGATCAGACCGGGTCGCGCTTGCTCAACTCTTAACCTCGGAGGTTGGATAGATCAATTCGGCCGGTCGAGACCGCCGCGACGACGCCACCATCGACGAGAAGATCCGTGCCGGTGATGAACGAGGCTCCGTCGGACAGCAGGAACTCGGCTGCGGCGGCGATGTCGTCGGGCGAGCCGAGCCGGCCCGCGCCGGAGGCCTCGACCATCGCGCGCATCCCGGCGCCAGCCGGGCTGGCCAGTTCCTGTTGACCCATCTTCGTAGAGATCACACCGGGGCTGATCGAATTGATCCGGGCCCCCCTCGCACCCCACCCGGCGCTCGCCGCGCGCACCCGAAGTTGGTTCGCCCGTTTGGAAAACGAATACGCGTGGCCGGCGGTCGCGAACGCCGCCGCGTCGGCTGCGGGCAGGGCGAGCAACTCGTCGGCGGGCGTGAGCGCCAGTTGCCGCTCGACCTCGTACGACGGCGGCGCGACAAGGTGCCCGGACATGCTCGAGATGACCACCCCGGCGCCACCCATGGTGATGACCTGGGCGAACTCGTCGAGGATGAACGCCGTGCCGAGCAGGTCGACCCTGAGGATCGACTCGACTGATGCCTGAGCGGGCGAGAGTCCGGCCGTGTGGATCACCTGCCGCACTGGTCCGAGGTCTGCTGCCATTCGCGCGAGCGCGCGCACCGACTCCCGCGAGGAAATGTCCACGACCTGGGCATGCACCTGCTGTCCCTCGTCACGGAGGGCCAGCGCCGCGGCGTTCAGCGTGGTCTCGTCGTACTCACCGAGGAGCACGGTCTTGCCCGCGCCGACGCGACGGCTCGCGGCGACGCCCATACCCCCCGCACCAATGACCACCAGTACTTCGTTCGGCACGCGCACACCTTCCTAGCCACAAAACCGAGACGCAGCGTCTCGGAATTCTAGCCTACGCCTTCCCTGGAGCAACTAGACTCGATGCGATGACCAGGGGACGAAGGCGAAGTGAGGCGTCACGGCTCGCCATCCTCGACGCGGCGCGTTCTCTGCTTCTCGAACGCGGCTACGACCAGCTCACGATCGAGGCAATAGCAGCACGCGCGGGTGTGGGTAAGCAGACCGTCTACCGGTGGTGGCGGTCGAAGAGCGCGGTCGTCGCCGAAGCCGCACTCGATGGCGGCCTCGCACCCCCGCTCACGCCGCTCCCCGACACCGGCGACATCGCAGCGGACCTGCTCGATTGGCTGCGTTCCTGGATTGCCCACCTGAGCAGCCGGGAGGGCACGAGCCTCATCCTCGGGCTCACCGCCGCCACCACCGAGGACCAGTCCATCGCCGACACGCTTCATACGCACTTCACTGGTCCGCACGAACGACTGGTGCGCCAGCGGCTTGAACACGCCCGTGCGGCTGGACAGCTGTCCCCGGACGCGCCGCTGGCCATGATCGCGAGCGTGCTCATCGGGTCCTTGCTCTACCGCGTCCTCCGGCGCCAGAGTGAACCGCTCCCACACGACGCCGACGAACTCGTGCGCCTCGTACTACACGGAGCGACCCGCCGGGCCGAATCCGGCCGAACCCCATCACGTGCAGCCAGCAACAGCACGGCCGGTCACCCCGCAGGCTCCACGTCCGGACGGGCTGACGTCAGCTAACCGAGGCGGACCGTCACTCTCCGTCGGAGTCACGGAACCCTCCGATGCCCCTGTCGCCGCCGGCGTTGCGATTACGGCACGGCGTCCAGCACCGTGTTCTGGCGGCCTGCGGCGCCCCGAACACCGATCCGTCCGGCCCGCACGGGCTGGCATCGACTCCGCCGCCTCAGATTGGTGGGGCTGGAGCTTCCGGCGCCCGGCTGCGAGAGGGGCGCTCGGCGAGGACAACAACCCCGAGCAGCACGACGGCGGACGCGCCACCCGCAGCCAGCGGCGGCATGTTCAGCATCGCCGGGACGAACACGCCAAGGGCGAGTAGACCACTCAGCCACGACCAGGAGACCCGGCTGAACACCTGGAACTCGAAGCCGGCCCGCCCAAGGAGGAACAGGGCGGGCCCGCCGAGGATAGTGAAGATCCAGGCCGGCGTGGCATGCCCGAGCGGATGGTCGATGTATAGCTCGTACCCGACTCCGGTCACGAGGATGCCGGCGACCATGGTCAAATGAGTGAACGACGCGGCGACGCCAAGACGAACCGGCTCCCGTGCGCTGGTGATGGCGAGCGGCAGCACGTGTCCGGCCCGGAAGAAGTAGATCCGCCAGAACTGGACGGTCGTAATCATCGCCAGCGCGAACCCAGCCGTGCGGTCGCGGGTGAAGCCGGGTTCCCCGCTCAGCGTGAATCCGATCGTGAGGATCGTCTCGCCGAGCGCGATCAACAGGAACTGCTGGTACCGCTCCGCCAGGTGCTCTCCGGCAATACTTCGACCGAGATGCCGAGAGCGACCGAGTCCGGGCACCGGCCAGCCGAGCGTCAGGCCTGCATAGTCCAGGATCAACGCGGTGCTCCAGAGGACGCCGCGGGCCGGCGGCAAGTCAACGACTCCACCGGCAAGCCAGAGCACCGCGGTGAGCCCGGACCACATGAGGACCCGCGGCAGTGCTGCGGGGTTCGCCGGGTCGGGTTCACCCCGTGCCGCCGCGAGTAACGCCAAGACCCGGCCAACCTGAACCGCGACGTACGCGCCAGCGAAGACCAGTGCCCGCTCGCCGAACCCCTGTGGCAGCGCAACAGCCATCACCATGCTGCCGACCATGGTCAGCACCATGACGAACACCACCACCCGTGCCTCCGGGTTGAGCCGGCTGGTCAGATAGGCATTCGTGATCCAGATCAGCCAGAGGGCAAGAAACAGCAGCAGGGTCTGGCTGGCATCGAGTAGGAGGGTTCGCTGTTCCGTGGCGAGATCGGTGACCAGGCGTTGGGAGACCCGGGTGAGGGCGAAGACGAAGACCAGGTCGAGGAAGAGCTCCAGGGACGTCGCCCGTTGGGGGCCGGACTCGATCCGCAACAACCGGGCCGCACGTGGATCATTCATTCGAAATGACCCCTCCACCCTGCAGCGTCGATAATCACAACGCTCAACGAAGCAGGGCCGCTCCTGTTGCGGACCCCTCCCGCGGGTTTATCTCCTCGGCTCGGTTGAGCCGTGGCCTGGTCCGCCCGGCCCGGTGCAGCAGGCCCGCATTTCCGACCGACTCCCAAGCGGCCGGTATCGCGCACGAAGCATGCTGACGGCCATGACGAAATCGGTTGCACCATCGCCGACAATCGTCCGAAATGGTCAGCGAGTTTCGACGAGAGTGGCTTGACGCGCGTTGGTCCGGCACCTACCTGGCAGCCAAGGCGGGTGGCAGGCATGAAACGTGACTCCGGAATTATGAAGTGTTCCGGTTCATGTGGAGACTCCGCAAGGTCCGGATATCGTCTGGAGTCTTGTCCTGCTCACAAGACTCGCTGTAACGTCGCGTTACAGCAGTCGAAGGAGAGGGTCATGTTAGACTCTGCCGCGCCCCAACTTGTCATAGACAGCCGCATGCTCTGCATCGGGTGGCTGCCGGCCGACCCGGACGTCGCCGTCGCGTCTGTTCCGGCCAGCCTGAATCCGCGTTCCGACCGGCGGGTTATTTTCAGCCAACAAGTGGTAGACGACGAGGTCCAAAGCCCGGGCTTCGGCGCATACGACCTGACCTTCCTTGGCATCGCGCTCACCGAGACCGACAACGTCGGAGGCGTCAGCCAAAGCGGCTGGGGAACGCACTGCCTCATCTCCAGCCGCCGGCTACTCGGCCACGCGCGAGCCCGCGGCATCCCCGCAATGCCCGGTCGAACCGCTATCCATGAACAACACGACAAGCTCGTTACGGAAACCCGACTTGACGGCGTCCCGGTAATCCGCACAAGCTGCCGAATCGGAAACACTCCCCGCGCAATGCAAAGCGGGCATCATCAGCATTTCGTCCGACGCGACGGGCACACGACGAGCATCGTTTACACGTACATGGCCGAGTTGGTGGCGCCATTCGAGATCGAGTCGGTGGAGTTTCTCGAACCGGAGCACCCGATTTACGCACTTCGCCCCGCCAACCCTCTCGATATCGCGTGGGCCTTCTACTCACCGCGTACCGCCTTTGCCTACCCCGGCATCGCTAGCGGAAATCCGCGGATCGAAGCTGGACGCTGACCGTCGCGGCGCCGCCGCGCTGCCGGCTGCCCGACGGCACGCTCCCTTACCGGGTCAGTTGAGTGGACCGGTCACCGCGGTCACCGTACCCCCGGGCAGGAACCCGGACCGGCTGTGCCCGCCGTGCGCCACGGGACCGGGTAGCGAGACCGCGGCGGCGGCATACATCCGCGGTGGCCCGGCGGGAGGGCCCCCGTGCCAGGCCAGGTAGCCGGAGACGGTGGCGGGCTCGCCGGGGAAGCGGCGTGCCAGTTCCGTGATGTAGCGGGACGCCCCCTCCTCCCGCGGGTCGAACCGGAGCACGAGCATCTGCCCGGTGGCGGGCCGCAGCACCTCAGCGGTGAGCAGCCAGGGGGCCAGGTAGGTGCCGAGCGCCGCGCTCGGCCCCCGCGTGGCGTCGCGGATTGCCGCCTCCGCCGCGGCCCAGCCGGTGACCACCAGCGTCGGGTGCCGCCCGGTCCCGGCGGGTACGACCCGCAAGCCGGCCCGCTGCGCGGCAGCGGTGACGGTGGCGACCGCCGCGACGGAGCGCGCCGAGGAATCCCCGACGACGCTGACGGCGCCCTCGGCCCGGGGCGCGAGGAAGGCGACCGTGGCGTCGAGGTCTTCGCGGTCGCTGGGGGTGAGGGCCTCCGCCGGGCAGCGCGGTGGCGGCGGTGAGCTGCCACGGAGAAGCGCGCCGAGGGCCGCGCTGACACATTCCGGCCCGTCCGGACCGCGCAGGTCGGGGCCGGCGCCATCTGCCTGTCCGGCGTCCAGCCGGACGACGGCCGCCCGTCCCCCGTACGCGACGTGCAGCCGGCTGGGTCCGGGCGGGAGGTGGACGAGGGACCAGCCGCTCGCGGCTCCGGGCCGCCGGCCGGCGGGGGAGAGACGGTCCGCCCGCAGTCCGACGGAGATCCCCTCGGCACCGACGTGCACGAGGTTCCAGCCGGGTCGTTGCGGCACCACCACCAGCGGGATTCCCCGGCCACCGGTGTCCAGGGTGACCAGCAGGGGCGCGCCGGGTTGTCCGGGCGACGCGGGAAGAGCGACCGCGGTGGCGACGACGACGATGACGACCGCGGGCAGCACGATCACCTGCCCGGGCAGCAGGGTCCGGTCCGGACGCCACCGGCGACGCAGGCCGGTGACCAGGCCGCCGGCCCCGGCGAGCGCGATCGCCAGGCAGATCCAGCGCATCGGTCCGCCCCAGGAAGGTCCCGCCAGGCCGAGGGCGGCGTGGTCGCGGCCGAGACGGACGGCCCCGGCTGCCGCCTCGGCGGTGACGGCGGCGAGCGCCCAGGGGGCCGACCGGCGGGCGACGCGCCATCGCCGGCTCGCGTCGGTGCTGAGCACCGTGGCGATCCCGCCCAGCAGCAGCGCGGCGGCCACCCCGTGTCCGGCGGCGGCCAGGGTCCCCGCGACGGTCTGCGCGGGCAGCGCCAGCAGGCCGGCGCCGGCGGTCACCATCAGCGCCAGTGGCACGCCGACGGCGGGCCGCCCGGCGTACCGGAGCAGGGCAAGGCTGGCCGCCGCGAGCGCGAGCGTCGCGGCGGCGGGGGCGTCGCCTCCCAGGCCGAGGCGGAGCAGGTGCGCGGCGGTGGCGGTGACCGCGGTGGCGGTGAGCCAGCGCGCGACCCGCGCGCCGGGGGTGTCGAGTGGCCGGAGCAGCACCAGACCTGCGGCGGTGGTCGTCGCGGCGAGGGCGAGCAGGCCGAGGAATGCGGTGGCGGCCGGCGCGCCGCCGGTGCCGTCCTCGGCTCGGGCCGGCGTCGAGGCCAGCAGCGTGACCGCCACCCCGGCGAGGGCCGCGCCGGCGAGCCGTCCGGGCGGAGGGGGTACGCCCCGGCGACGCTCGGCGTGGCGCGGTGTCGCGGTGGGGTCGGGCACTCGCCTCTCCTCTGGCGCAGACGACGCCGGATCGCTCGCCTTTCCAATGCGGACCGGGTGCCGGGGTGAGCAGCGGCCGCAGCGCGGCGGCCCGCGGTGCGTCGGCGAACAGTGACGAGACTAGGCGGCGTCCACGGCGGATCACATGGGTCGATCGGTTGGGCCGGTCGGCCGTGGGTAGGTGTTGCCGGCGTACCAGTCCCCGCGTCCGTCGGGGAGCAGGTCGAGCACGTTCCATACCGGAGAGAGCAGGTCGATGCCGCGCTCGGCCCCGTCGACGAAGTTGGCCGGTTGGCTGTAGAAGTGCCGGACGCCGCCGGTGCGGACCAACACGCTGATCATCGGCCGCTGGTCGCCGTTCGGGTGCTCCGCCCGCAGGTCGGCGTTGAAGCTGGTCTCATAGCTGGAGAGCAGCCGCAGCCCGTCCCAGCCGCGCCGGGCGCCCCAGGCGCGCAGCTTCGTCGCCGGCGCCTTTGCGACCACGGCGAAGGCCGTGTGTTGCCGGAGGTGGTGGACCACGCCGTGGAACCCGTCCACCCAGAGCGAGCACATCGGGCAGGCGGCGTCCGCGTCCGGATGGAACATCAGGTGGTAGACGACGAGGGTGCGGTGCGCGCCGAAGAGCGCGGAGAGCCGGGTGGCGCGCAGCGGGCCGGCCGTGGTCAGATCGGCCGGCCCCTCGGTGAGCGCGTGGTCGGCCACCGGTGCGCCCAGGGGTAGTTGCCGCCGCGCGGCGGCGACCCGTTCGACCTCGTCGCGCAGGCGGCGTTCCGCCTCGGCCAGGCGCTGCCGCGCCGTCACGTAGCTGGAGTCGGCGCCGGCCGGCCACATCGGCAGCGGCGGCGGTCCTGTCGTCTCGTCCATGCTCCTCGCCTTCCCCTCCTCGCGCCCCCGGGGCCGCAGGCTCGGCGCGGGCTGCCGGGCACCCGCGGAACCTGCCAGCCGAGCCGCAGATCGCTATAGAATATAGAAGTAAAGCGCTGTCGGTGTGGGTTCGCATCGATGAAGGAGGCCCGCATGACGAAGACGACCTCGCCATCATGGATGCCGCAGCAGGGCCGCGCGGACCGGCACGCCACCGCGGCCGGCGACCCCGACGCCGACGTCCACGAGTGGCTGGCCGACTGGCGCCGACAGGCCGGGATGCGGGTGGACGTGGTGCCCCTGGCCGGCCTGCGCGGCTGGCGGCAGGACGCCGAAACCGGGGTGCTGGCCCACCAGAGCGGCCGGTTCTTCCGGGTGGAGGGGCTCTCCGTCGACATGCCCGGCGCGGCCGTGCCCCGCTGGGACCAGCCGGTGCTGCACCAGCCGGAGGTGGGCATCCTTGGCCTGCTCGCCCGCCACGACGGCGACACCCTGCGGGTGCTGGTGCAGGCCAAGGCGGAGCCCGGCAACCAGGAGGGCCACCAGTTCGCGCCGACCGTCCAGGCCACCCGGAGCAACTGGACCGGCGTGCACGGCGGCCGGCCGGTGCCGTTCCTGCACCACTTCCGGAACCCGGACCCACGCCGGGTGCTGGTGGACGTCCGCCAGTCCGAGCACGGATCCTGGTTCCTGCGCAAGCGCAACCGCAACATGGTGGTCCTCACCGACGAGGACATCGTGCCGCCGCCCGGCTTCCGCTGGCTCACCATCGCCCAGCTGCACCGGCTCCTTCGCCACGACGACCTGGTCAACATGGACATCCGTACGGTGCTCTCCTGCCTGCCGGCGGAGTTGACGGCCCGGGCGGCTCTCCCCGGCCGGGACGCCTTCACGGCCGCGCTGCACCGCTCCTGCCAGCCCGGGTGGGGCGGCCGGCACACCACCGCCGAGCTGCTGCACTGGATCAGCGACGCGCGTAGCCGTACCGAGGTGGGCGCCGACCGGACGGCGCTGCGCGGGCAGGCGGCGTGGCATCTCGGCGAGGTGTCGCTACGTCACGACAGCGGCCTCTTCTTCGAGGTCATCGGCGTCGACGTCGACGCCGAGGGGCGCGAGGTGGCGAGTTGGTCGCAGCCGATGCTGCGGCCGTGCGGCCAGGGGGTGGTGGCGTTCCTGGCCACCCGGATCGACGGCGTGCTGCACGTGCTGGCGCATGCCAGGGTCGAAGCCGGCTTCGTCGACGTGGTGGAGCTGGCGCCGACGGTCCAGTGCACGCCGGCCACGCTCGCCTACCTGCCCGCCGCGGCGCGTCCGCCCTTCCTGGACCAGGTGCTCGACGCGCCGCCGGAGCGGGTCAGGTTCCGTGCGATCCTCTCGGAGGAGGGCGGCCGGCTCTATCGGGCCCGCAGCAGCTACCTGATCGTGGAGACCGACGACGTCGACCTGGAGACCGGCCAGTACCGCTGGGTGAGCCTGCACCAGCTCTCGGAGCTGCTCCGGCACAGCAATTACGTGAACGTCTCGGCCCGCAGCCTGATCGCCTGCCTGCGCGGCCTGCTGGACGCCAACTGAGCCGACGGCGGGGTGGACCGGGAGCGGCCCGGTCCACCCCGCCGCGAAGGTGTCAGTCGTCGAAGCCGGTCGGGTGGGCGTCTGCGACGGCGTTGAGCAGCACACCCTGTTCCAGCAGCGCCTTGCAGGCGCAGAGCACCATGGTGAACCCGCCCATCGAGTCGATCGCCTTCGTCACGGCCTGGTCGGCGGTGCCGGTGAAGCCGGTCTCGGTGATCCGGACCAGGGTGGTGTCGCCCTCGCCGGCTAGGAACCGCCATTCGAGTTGGGTGGGGCAGTCCGGGTCCCACTCGGCCAGGATGCGGCTGTTCTCCTGTACGTCCTTGACGGTCACGACGGTGGAGACGCCGTACATCTCCCAGTCCCAGGTGACGGTGGCGCCGGATTCGAGTCGACCGCTGCTCTTGGTGAACCAGAACTTCGTGGTCACCGCCGGGTCCGTGAACGCCTGGAAGACCTCGGCGACGGGTTTGCGGATGAGCATCTGCGCGGTGATGGCAGGTGGTTGGGTCAAACGGTCACTGTCCACGGGGTAGCCGTGTTCCCTTCTCGTGTCGTCGGGCATTACGTACAGAGGTGGTGGTCGTGGGCGCCGGCCTCCGGACGCGGGTCAGGCCCGTCGCCGGTACAGGAACATCGCGAGCGGCGCGAAGATCGCCACCAGCGCCGCGCAGCCGACCAGCGCCGCGCCGACCTCCCCGGCGGTCGCCGTGCCGTGGGCCAGGCCACGGGCGGCGGTGATGGTCAGCGCGAACGGGTTCAGGTTGACCACGGCCTGTAGCCAGCCCGGCAGCGTCTCCTGCGGCACGAAGAAGTTGCTGACGAACGAGACCGGGAAGACGATCGCCTGGCAGGCGCTGAGCGCGGCGGTCGGGGACTTCAGGGCGAGCCCGAAGACCACGTACACCCAGGAGAAGGAGAAGACGAAGACCAGCGTGATCAGGATGGTGGCGAGGACGCCGAGCACGCCGCCCTGCGGCCGGAAGCCGACCGCGAGACCGACCGCCACGGCGACCGCGCAGCCGACGATGTAGAGCACGTTGTTGCCGAGCAGGGTGCCGACGATCGCGGCGGGACGCCAGATGGCCAGCGCGCGGAAGCGGTCGGTCACCTCCCGGGAGGTGTCCAGGTTGACCACCGCGCCGACCCGCATGCTGATCATGATCCCGGTGAACACCACGATGCCGGGAATGTAGAACTGCATGTAGCTGGAGGTCGAGCCGGACAGCGCGCCACCGAACAGGAAACCGAAGACCAGCGTGAACATGATCGGCACGCCGAGCGCCTCAAGGATCTGCGTCGGGTCACGGCGTACCTTCTGCACGGCCCGCCAGGCGAAGGTCAGGGTGGACGAAAGCGCGCCGGGACGCCGGGGCCGCGCCGCGGCGAGCGATGACACCCCCCGGCCGGCACCGGCCTGCACCACGCTGCTCACGCCGCCACCTCGCTCCGCTCGGCGTCGGCCTGAGCGTTTCCCGCACCGTGCTGCTGGTTCGCTCGCTGGCGCTCGCTCACGCCGTCACCTCGCTTCGCTCGGCGTCGGCCTGAGCGTTTTCCGCACCGTGCTGCTGGTTCGCTCGCTGACGCTCGCTCACGCCGCCTCCTCGGTCTCGGCCCCGGACCGCGCGCCGTCCGCGGGATGCCCGGTGAGGGCGAGGAACACCTGATCCAACGTGGCGTGGCCGAAGGCGTACTCGGCCAGCCCGATGCCGGCGTTGGTGAGGGCGGCCAGCGCCCGGGTGGCCTCCTCCTCCGCCGCGACCTGCGCGGAGAGCTCCACCCGATCGGCTCCGCTGTGCACCGAGGTGCCCAGGGCCTCGGCCAGCATCCGTTCGGCCCTCTCCCGCTGCTCGGCGGCGCGCAGCCGCACCCGCAGCACACTCGAACCCACCGACCGCTTCAGCTCCGCCGGGGTGCCCTCGGCGATGACCCGGCCGTGGTCGATGACCGCGATCCGGTCGGCGAGCTGGTCTGCCTCGTCGAGGTACTGCGTGGTGAGCAGGACCGTGGCACCCTCGGCGACCATGCCCCGGACGAGTTCCCACACCTGGTTGCGGCTGTGCGGGTCGAGCCCGGTCGTCGGCTCGTCGAGGAACATCAGGTCGGGCGTCACGATCATGCTGCTGGCGATGTCCAGCCGCCGGCGCATGCCGCCGGAGTACGTCCGCACCAGCCGGGAGGCGGCCTCGTCGAGGCCGAACGTGGTGAGCAGTTCCTCGGCGCGGCGGCGCGCCCCGCCCCAGGAGAAGCCCCGCAGCCGGGCGAGCAGGACGAGATTGTCCCGGCCGGAGAGCTCGTCGTCGACGGATGAGTACTGCCCGGTCAGCCCGATGCGGTCGCGGATCGCCCCGGCCTCGCGCAGCACGTCGTGGCCGAGGACGCGGACCTCGCCGCTGTCGGGCGGGATGAGCGTGGCGAGTGTGCGGATGATCGTGGTCTTGCCGGCGCCGTTGGGGCCGAGCACTCCGTAGACGCTCTCGGCCGACACCCGTAGGTCGACCCCGTCGACGGCACGCACCTCGCCGTAGGATTTGCGTAACCGGGTGACGTCGATGGCGGGAGTGTCGATCTGCGGCGTGGACAAGCCAGCCGTACGCGACATTGCGTTCACAAACATATAGTAGCAGGACGTTTTGCTCCGGTCACGCCTCCCGGGCCCGCGCGTCGCCCCTTCCCGCCGCCGCGGCGATGATCCTACGTCCGATGTGGACACCTGTCCTGGGGCGCGCCTCTCGCATGGACACCCGTCCGGTGATAGCTATACCATTCTCAAGCAGAGAATTGTCGCCGGGAGCGAGGAGTGGACGTGTCCACACGCGAGTTGGTCGAGGTCGACGAGGTGGCGGAGATCTACGACGACGGCGCCTGGGCCGTCGAGGTGCTCGGTGGGAACATCCACTTCGGGTGGTGGGAGGATGACGACGACCGCACGCCCTTCCTGGAGGCCATCAACCGGTTCACCGACATCGTGGGCGACCGGCTGGCGCTGCGCCCCGGAGAGCGGCTGCTGGACGTCGGGTGCGGCGCCGGCGAACCGGCGATCCGTCTCGGCCAGCGCAGCGACGCCGACATCACCGGCATCACCAACAGCACCGAACACCTCAAGCGGGCCCGGGAGCGCGTCAACGAGGCCGGGCTGCGCGGCCAGGTCCGCTTCGAGCTGGGCGACGCCGCCGCACTGAGCTACCCGGACGCCTCCTTCGACAAGGTGCTCGCCTTCGAGTCCCTGGTGCACGCCCAGGACCGCCGGCAGTGGCTCGCCGAGATCCGCCGGGTGCTCAAGCCGGGTGGCCGGGTGGTGCTCACCGACCTCGCCGAGGACGCCCCGCTCACCGACCGGGACCGGCAGATCCTCACCGACTTCACCCTCGCCCCGCCCGGCCCGCCGATGGCCGCGTTCGACCTGCTCCGCGACGCGGGGTTCGCCGTCGACGAGTTCCTCAGCTGCGGTGACAAGATCAGCCGATCCTTCCCCGCGTACCACGAGCGGGTGCGGCAGCGGCGCGAGACGCTCGCCGCCGCGTACGGGGCCGAGAAGATCGACGCCTTCCTCACCGAGATGCCGGCCGTGCTCGACGTCCTGCGTACCAAGGTCGGCTGCGTCATCATCGTCGCCCACAAGGCCGCACCGGCGGCGCACGGTCAGCCGGAGGGAGCAGGCCGATGACCGTCTGCGCGGTCCGCGGATGCCGGATCTGCGGCGGCCCGGTGACCGAGCTGCTCGACCTCGGTCGGCAACCCCTCTCCGACGCGTTCCCGCGCCCCAGCGAACTCGCCGGCGAGTTCTTCTACCGCCTCGCGCTGGGCCGGTGCGCCGACTGCACGATGGTGCAGCTCGTCGAGGAGGTGCCCCGCGAGCGGATGTTCCACCACGACTACCCGTACCGCTCATCGCTGTCGACGGTGATGCGGGCCCACTTCACCGCCACCGCACGGGAGCTGCTCGCCACCGAGCTGGCCGGGCCCGGCGCGTTCTGCGTCGAGCTGGGCTGCAACGACGGGGTGATGCTGCGGACCGTGGCGAACGCGGGGGTGCGGCACCTCGGCTTCGAACCGTCCGCCGGGGTCGCCGAACTCGCCCGGCAGCAGGGCGTACGGGTGAGCACCGACTTCTTCGAGGAGGAGACCGCGGCCGAGGTGCTCGCCACCGATGGGCCGGCGGATGTCATCTACGCCGCCAACACGGTCTGCCACCTGCCCTACCTCGACTCGGTGCTGCGCGGAGCACGGCTGCTGCTCGCCCCCGACGGCGTCTTCGTCTTCGAGGACCCGTACCTGGACGACATCCTCGCCAAGACCGCCTTCGACCAGATCTACGACGAGCACTTCTACTACTTCACCGCCCACTCGGTGCGGGCCGCCGCCGCCCGCTTCGGGCTGGAACTGGTCGACGTGCGCCGGCTGCCGGTGCACGGCGGCGAGGTGCGCTACACCCTCGCCCACACCGGGCGGCGCGCCCCGTCCCCGGCCGTCGCCGCGCTCCTGCGTCAGGAGCAGGAGCGCGGGGTGACCGGGACGGAGGCGTTGCGCCGGTTCGCCGCCGCCGTCGCGCGTACCCGGGAGGAACTGGGCACGTTGCTGCGCTCGCTGAAGGAGGAGGGCCGCACGGTCGCCGCCTACGGGGCCACCGCGAAGAGCGCCACGATCACCAACTACTGCGGGCTCGGACCGGAACTGGTCTCGTACGTCTGCGACACCACCCCGGCCAAGCAGGGTCGGCTGACCCCCGGCGCGCACATCCCGGTCCGCCCACCCGCGGCCTTCGCCGACCCGTACCCGGACTACGCCCTGCTCTTCGCCTGGAACCACGCCGACGAGATCATGGCGAAGGAGACCGGGTTCCGGGCCGCCGGTGGCCGGTGGATCCACTACGTGCCCACGGTGCGCGTACGGTGAGGGCGCTGGCGCTGTGAGCGTCTATCGCGCCGGCTATCCCGAGGTCTACGATCTGGTGATGCGGCACCGGGGCCGCGATCACCCGGCCGAGGCCGCCGCGCTCGCCCGGCTGGTCCGGCACCGGAACCCCACCGCCGCCTCGCTGCTCGACGTGGCCTGTGGCACCGGGCTGCATCTGGAACACCTGCGGTCCCACTTCGCCGCGGTGACCGGGGTGGACCTGTCGGCGCAGATGCTGGCCCGCGCGGCCACCCGGGTGCCGGGCGTGGCACTACACGTGGGCGACATGCGTGAACTGGACCTGGCCGCCGCCTTCGACGCGGTCGTCTGCCTCTTCGCGGTACCGCACCTGCGCTGCACGGTGGAGCTGGACCGGGCGGTGGCGCGGCTGGCCGCCCATCTGACCTCGCGCGGCGTGCTGGCGGTGGAGCCCTGGTACCCGCCGGAGGCGTTCGTTCCCGGCTACGTGGCCCGCGACATGGTCCAGGAGCGGGACCGGGTGGTGGTCCGGCTGTCCCACTCGACGTGGCTCGACGGCGCGCGCGACCGGATCCGGATGACCGTGCACCAGGCGGATGCGGACCCGGCGGCGGGCATCCGGCACGACACCGGGACGACCGACCTGACGCTGTTCCGGCCGGAACACTTCGCCGCCGCGTTCGGCCGGGCCGGGCTCACCGCCGCGCATGTGGCGGCGCCGCCGTTCCGCTGGGGTCTGTGGGTCGCCCGGCCGGCGGGTGCGGCGGGTGCGGCGTGACCGGCGGCCGGACGCGGGTGGTCGTGCTGGGCGGCACCGGATTCGTCGGCCGGCACGTCGCGGACGCCTTCGCCGACACCGGTCACGACGTGCTGACCGTGGCCCGTCGCGCCCCGACCGGCCGGCGCCGGCACCGGTTCACCGCGCTGGACCTCGGCGGCACCGACCCGGAGACGCTGGCCCGGCTGCTGGACACCGAGGGACCGGCCAGCGTCGTGGACGCCACCGGCAGCAGCTGGGGGCTGGCCCCCGACCGGATGGCCGAGCGCTGCACCCGGCTCAGCGGCCTGCTGCTCGCCGCGTTGCGCCGCGCCGACTGCCGGCCGCGGCTGGTCCACCTCGGCTCGGTGCTGGAGCTCGGCCCGCAGCGGCCGGGCGGCCCCGCCGATCCGCACCGTACGCCCTCGCCCAACACCCCCTATGGCCGGGCGAAGCTCGCCGCGACCCGCGCGGTGCTGGCGGCGGCCGACAGCGGCCACGTCGACGCCGTGGTGCTGCGGCTGGTGAACGCGGTCGGTCCGGGGCTGCCCGCGACCAGCCTGCTGGGCCGGGTCGCGGGCGCGCTGGTGCCGGCCGCGCGGACCGGTGTCGCGGCGCAGGTGACGCTCGCCCCGCTGGTGGCCCGGCGCGACTTCGTCGACGTCCGGGACGCCGCCGCGGCCGTGCTGGCCGCCGCCGGACGCCCGGTGACCGGCCGGGTGCTCGACATCGGCCGGGGCGAGGCGGTGCCGGTGCGGGCGCTGGTACGGCTCCTGGTGGAGGTCAGCGGGGTGCCCGCGACGGTGGTGGAGCGGGCCGAACCGCCCGACTGGCGGGCCGCGACGGAATGGTCGTGTGTCGACCCGGCGCCGGCCGCGGCGGCGCTCGGCTGGCGGCCACGGCGCGACCTGCACCGGGCGGTCACCGACTTCTGGCACGACGAACTGCGCCGGCACCCGGTCGCCGGGCTCGGGGAGCCGATGGTGGCGGGGGAATCCCGGCACCCGCCCCGGGCGTCGTAGCGCCGGGCGCCGACCGTGCGGCGTGCGACGAATCGGCAGGTGGCGCGACCGGGCGCCACCTGTTCGGCGGTGCGGCGTCGGCCGCCCGCCTCGGCGACAGGGAGGGCAGGGAGTCATGCGCGTACTGTTCATGCCAGGTCCGGCCATCGGCCACGCGTTCCCGCTGGTACCGCTCGGTTGGGCGTTCCGCGCCGCCGGGCACGAGGTCACCTTCGTCACCGCCGGTGACGCGCTGGCGGTGGCCCGGGCCGGGCTGCCGGTCCTGGACGCCGTGCCCGGACGGACCACCTCGGACATGCAGGCGCAGTTCATCCGGGACGTGCCGCGCCTCTTCGAGCCCATCGGGGCCGACCCGATCGCCGAGATGGAGGAGCGCAAGCCATACATCGTCGCGGCCTGGGATCCGTTCGTGGACGCCCACGTCGCGCTCGGCGAGTGGGTCCAGCCGGACCTGGTGGTGTACGACCCGATCTTCGCGGTCGGCCCGGTCGTCGCCGCCAAACTGAAGGTGCCCGCCGTGGCGCACGGCCTCGGGCTGGCCCGGTTCATTCCGGAGCTGCTGCGCGAGCTGCCCGGCGCGGTGGCGCTGCGCCGGCACGGGGTGACGGTGCCCGAGGGGATCAGCACCGTCGATATCGCCCCGCCGAGCCTGGTGGAGGGCGGGCCGGCCGAACTCTCCATGCGGTACGTGCCGTACAACGGCGGCGGGACCCTGCCCGACTGGCTCCGGGAGCCGGTCACCCGTCCCCGGATCGCGGTCACCTTCGGCACTCTCGGTGGGCCGGACCGGTTCGCCGGCGGCATCGAGCGGGTGCTCGCCGCCGCGTCCGAGCTGGATGCCGAGTTCGTGCTGGCGACCGGGGAGTCGGCCGTGCCGGCGGGCCTGCCGCCGAACGTGCGCGCCACCGGCTGGGTGCCGCTGAACCAGCTGCTGCGCGGCTGCGCCGCCGCGATCCACCACGGCGGGGACGGCACGACCCTCACCTGCGCGGTGCTCGGCGTCCGCCAGCTGGTACTGCCCGGCTCGCCGGACGAACTGGTCACCGGCGAACTGCTGCGCGCCCGAGGGCTGGCGCACGTGCTGGGCGGAGAGCGGGAGCTGGACGCCGCGGCGATCGGCCGGCTGCTCACCGATGCGGAGCTGGGCCGGGTGACCCGGGAGGTGCGGGCCGAGATCGCCGCGCTGCCGACCCCGGCCGACGTGGTGCCCCGGTTGGCCGCCCTGGCCTGAATCGGCACGCGCCGCCCCGCGCCCCTCGACGGGCCCGCCGGCGGGCGGCGGGCACTCCGGCGGGCGGCGGCGAGCCGCCCGCCGGGGAGGGGCCCCGCCGCCTGCCGGGTCAGCGCAGCTGCGCGTCGGCCACCGCGAAGAGCAGCCCGTGCGGATTCGCCCTGCCGGTGTCGCCGTGCGGCCAGCTCGTCCGGTCGAAGCTCAGGCAGGGCCGGCCGGTGTGCTCGTCGCGGAACCTCCGGTCCTCGGTGAGCCGGCCCGCCGGGTCGACCAGCGCCATGCAGATCCGGCCGTCGCCGTCGAGGCCGGTGGGGGCCACGAAGTAGTTCGAGGTGACCACCCGGGAGACCTGGTCGACCTGGCGGAAGTGCTGCCCGCCCGGAACCCGCTGGAAGGTGTCCATCGCCGCCCAGTGCGGGCCGCCGAGCGTGGTGTCCACGATGGGCAGCGCCCCCACCAGCGCCGGGCAGTCCGGCTCGGCACCGCCACGGACGGTCTCCGGGATCGTGTCGATCCGGCAGGAGGTCCGGTTGCCGGCGGCCAGGAGCCGGCGGATGTCCAGCACGTAGAGCATCCCGGACTCGGCGTGCACGGCCGGCGAGTCGTTGCCGCCGAACATCACCGTGTGGAACAGGAACCGGTCGTCCGGGCTCACCATGAGCCAGCTGCCGCCGTCGGCCGCGCTGGTCGGGGTGTTCCGCGGATAGAGCCGGCGGAAGGCGGTCGCGTCGTCGAAGACCTGCCGCCAGGTCGGCTCCTGCTCGGTGATGTCGGGGGTGTAGTAGACCGCGCCCATGCCGGTGGACACGAAGGCGCCCCGGTGCCAGCGCCGGTTGGTCACCGCGGGCTCCATGGCGAGCAGGCCCTCCCGGCTGAACTCGTCGTCGACGCGGGGACCGTCGGGCAGGTAGGATAGCGACCGCAGCCGGGGCCGGTTGCGGTCGCTGATGTCGTAGGTGCGTACCGTGCGGCGTTGCAGGTTGGGGTCGGTGACGAGGCCGGCGACGACGTGCCGGACCTCGACGAAGTCGCTCGTGACCAGTCGGTCCAGGTCCTCCCGCAGCGCGATGCCGTGCGGGTTGGCGCAGGTCGCCACGGGTAGCGCCGGCTGGTTGGGACAGGAGACCGGGTCCTCGGGCTCCTGCTTCGCCGCCGGCATCTCGGCCAGCACGGTGCCGTCGGGGCCGAGCCGGACCACCTCGCCGGGGGAGCCGGCGAAGCCGTTGCCCACCCGGGTCTGGCCGTCCGAGTAGGTGCAGGGCCCGGCGACGTCCGGCCCGCCCATGTACGTCCCGTACGCGGTGCCGTCCCGCAGGACGGTGAACGCGTCCGGCACCGAGCCGCACGGGGTGTCGTGGGGCAGCGTCACGCCGCTGAGCGAGACCCGGGGCAGCCGGCTGACGTCGAAGACGAAGACGGTGTCGCTGAGCAGGCCGCCGGCGTACACCTTGTCGCCCTTGCGCCAGGTGTACTGCATGTGGTGCGGCTCGTTGCCGAAGACCGAGTCGACGGTGACCGTGTTGGCCACCCGCCCGTAGTCGGGCGTGCCGGGGGTGGCGTCGATGACGGCGAGGAAGTCGGGGTCGGGTCTGCCGTCGGGGCCGGGCGCGGCGTCGCCGGTCCAGACCAGCAACCACTCGCGGGCGGCTGCGCCTCGGCGTTCGGCGGCCTGCGCCGTCCTGGTGAGATGGTTGGTGATGCGGTACGACTCGCCGTCGCTGCCGGTCACGGTCGAGGTGATCCGTTGCACGGACGAGCCGGCGGCCGGCTGGGGCGGCGCCAGGCCGCTGCTGACGGCGACGAGTGCGATCACTCCGATATGGGCGGCACGCCGGAACGGCCCTCGCAGTCTTGGACGGGACATGAACGTCCTCCTGGTCACGTGCGGGATTGAGGCCGGAACAGGCCCGGCGGGCGCTATCGGAAGACCCGGAGAGATGCCGAAGAGCGACGCCGGCGGCAGGAAGTCTACTATGCGAATTGCAACTGCCAATTGACGGGAAGTTGACTGTCGGGAGACCCATCTGGCGCGATTC
Source organism: Micromonospora sp. CA-263727 (assembly GCF_050942455.1). NCBI lineage: Bacteria > Bacillati > Actinomycetota > Actinomycetes > Micromonosporales > Micromonosporaceae > Micromonospora > Micromonospora sp. CA-263727. Next base: position 4,497,584 of record NZ_CP192031.1, on the reverse strand, counting down.
CTGCCCGTTAGTGGTGTGATCCCGGCCGTTCCGGGCGCGCGGCACCGGGCTGCGGAAGCCAGGGTTAGTTGATGAACATGTAGCTTGTGGAAGGGCGGGGTGACTAGGATGCGGGGGTGGTGAGGCCGGGGTGAGGCGCCGCGGCGACGACGCGCCCCCGGGAGGTCCGCCGCCATGACCGTCGGAGTCTGGAACTATCTGGCCGAGTACGAGACTGAGCGCGAGGACATCCTCGGCGCGGTGGAGCAGGTCTTCTCCTCCGGCCGGCTGGTGCTCGGCGAGAGCGTGCGCGGCTTCGAGCGGGAGTTCGCCGCCTACCACGGCACACCGCACTGCGTCAGCCTGGCGAACGGCACCGACGCCATCTCGCTCGCCCTCTGGGCGCTGGGCGTACGCCCCGGCGACGAGGTGGTGACCGTCGCCAACACCGCCGCGCCGACGGTGCTCGCCATCGACGCCGTGGGAGCCGTGCCGGTCTTCGTCGACGTCGACGAGGCGACCTGCCTGATGCGGGTCGACCAGGTCGCCGCGGCGATCACCGCGCGTACCCGGGTGTTGCTGCCGGTGCACCTCTACGGGCAGTGCGTGGAGATGGCTCCGCTGCGGGCGCTCGCCGCCGAGCGCGGCCTCAAGGTGCTGGAGGACTGCGCGCAGGCGCACGGCGCGCGGCACCACGGCCGCCTGGCCGGCTCGCTCGGCGACGCCGCGGCCTTCTCGTTCTACCCGACCAAGGTGCTGGGCGCGTACGGCGATGGCGGCGCGACGCTGACCGCCGATCCCGACGCCGAGCGGAGCCTGCGCCGGCTGCGTTACTACGGCATGGAGGAGCGCTACTACGTGGTCGAGACGCCCGGCCGCAACAGCCGCCTGGACGAGGTGCAGGCGGAGATCCTGCGTCGCAAGCTGCGGCGGCTGGACGGCTATCTCGCCGCCCGCCGGGAGATCGCCCGGCGCTACGACGAGGGGCTCGCCGGCACCGGCCTCGTCCTGCCGGTCACCGCGCCGGGCAACGAGCACGTGTACTACCTCTACGTGGTGCGGCACCCCCGGCGCGACGAGATCCTGGCGGGGCTGCGCCCGCACGGCGTGGAGTTGAACGTCAGCTACCGGTGGCCGGTGCACACCATGCGCGGCTTCGCTCACCTCGGCTACCGCGACGGGTCGCTCCCGGTGACCGAGCGGCTGGCGGGGGAGATCTTCTCGCTGCCGATGTATCCGTCGCTGCACCCGGACGCCCAGGCCAGGGTCATCGAGGCGCTGCGCGCGGTGCTGTCGGCCGGATGAGGCCCGCGACCGCAGCGCAAGAATTGAGAATCATATAGCAAACATCGATGCCGCGGACCTACCATCTCGGGATGGAGCCTTCCACGTTCAGCAGCCCGATCGGCGACTTCGCTGACCTCCGTGCCGACTTCCTGCGGCTGACCAGCCAGATCGGCTGGTGCACGGTGGCCACGGTCGACGGCCGGGACCGGCCACGCAGCCGCATCATGCACGTCTCCTGGGAGGTCGGTGACGGCGGGCCGACCGGCTGGGTCAGCACCTCCCGTTCGCCGGTCAAGACCGCCCACCTGGCCCGCAATCCGTACGTCTCGTGCAGCTACTGGACGCCCGCGCACGACGCTGTCTTCGTCGACTGCCGCGCCCGCTGGCTGGAGCCGGGCGACACCAAGCGCCACGTCTGGGACCTGGTCGCCGCCGAGGCGACGCAGCGCGGCTTCGACCCGTACGCGGTCTGGCCCGACGGCCCCACCGACGCCGGTTTCGAGGTGCTCCAGTTCGACCCCTGGCGGGTGCAGATCACCCTTCAGGACCTGGCCAACGGGCAGACCATCGGATCGTCGCGGGTCTGGCACGCCGCCGGGCGGCCCGCGCCGGCCGGGGCGCTGCTCTCCCGCTGAACCCCGCCCGGGCCGCCGTCGCACCCGCCGGCGGGCCGGTCCGCCACCGTCATCGCCGACGCGGCGGGCCGCGCCGGCCCGACACCGAGGGACGCACCATGACCAGTACCCTGCGCACACCCGCGCCGGCGCCCGGCCGCCTGCCCGTGCTCGGGCACGGCCTGCAGATGAAGCGACGGCCTGCCGAGTTCCTGCTCGAACTCCAGTCCGGGGAGCCGGTCGTCACCATCGCGCTCGGCAAGCGCCCGGCGTACGTGGTCAACGATCCGACCCTGATGCGCGAACTGCTCCGCGACGGTGACACCTTCGTCCGGGGCGGGCCGATGACCGAACGCTTCCGGTCCATGTTCGGCAACGGCCTGGGCATCTCCGAGGGCGAGTTCCACCGCCGGCAGCGGGCGCTGATCCAGCCCGCCTTCCACCGCAACAAGGTCATCCACTACACGGAGCTGATGGGCCGGATGGTCGCCGGCAAGCTCGACTCCTGGCGGGACGGCCAGCGCCTCGCCGTGGAGAAGGAGATGGACGAGCTGGCCCTCACCAACATCGTCGAGGTCCTGCTCGCCGGCGACCGGAGCGTCGACCGCGCCCGGTTCATGGCGGCGACCACCACCGTCCTGGGTGGACTGTTCCGCCGGATCACCGACCTGACCGGGGTGCTGACCAGACTGCCCACGCAGGCCAACCGCGACTACGACGCCGCGGCCGACTACCTGCGAGCCACCATCGGCCGGGTCATCGCCGAGTACCGTGCGGCCGGCACCGACCACGGCGACCTGCTGTCGATGATGCTCTTCGCCCGCGACGAGGACGGCCGGCCGGCAATGACCGACCAGCAGGTCCACGACGAGGTGATGACCTTCTTCATCGCCGGCAGCAACACCGTCGCCAACACGCTCTGCTGGGCGCTGCACCAGATCGGCGCGGACCCCGAGGTGGAGCGGCGGCTGCACGCCGAGGTCGACCGGGTGCTCGACGGGCGGGCGGCCGGCTACCCCGACGTCGCGGCGCTGGAGTACACCCGCCAGGTGCTCTCCGAGACGTTGCGGCTGCGTACCCAGGGGCTGTTCAACAACCGGGTGACCGCCCGCGACGCCGAACTCGGCGGCTACCTGATCCCGGCCGGCTCGGCCGTGCTCTACAGCTTCCACGCCGTACACCACAACCCGCGGATCTACCCCGATCCCGAGCGTTTCGACCCCGACCGGTGGCTGCCGGAGCGGGCCCGGGCGCTGCCGCGCGGCGCCTTCATGCCGTTCGCCACCGGCGTGCACGGCTGCATCGGCGACCAGTTCGCCTGGACCGAGATGATCGTCTCGCTGGCCAGCATCGCCGCCCGCTGGCGGCTGGAGCCGGTGCCGGGCCACCAGCCCAGGCCCGTGCCGGCCATGACCATGCCGGTCGACTCGCTGCCGATGACCGCCCGGCGGCGCACCCGCTGAACGACGCGCGTCCGGCCGTCGCCCCACCGGGGCCGACGGCCGGACGCCGACGGTACGCGGGCGCCGGCCCGCCCGACTGCGGTGTTACCTGCCGGCGCAACCATGCCGTCGTTGGGTCGCGGTGACGCAGCGTCTCCGTGCCACCGGGTTCCCGGACGCTCGCTCAGAGTTCCCCGGCGATCACGTTGCCCGGCGCGTCGGGGTCGGCGCTGAGGTAGAACTCGTGCGCCGCCCGGCCGTACTCCTCGCTGGTGAGGTAGCCGTCCCGGTCGGTGTCGAGCCGGTCGAAGATTCGCTGGGTCTCCTCCGAACGCATCCCGCTCTTGCTCTGCGCCGCGAACATCTCCGCGTGGTTGATGCGCCCGTCGCGGTCGGCGTCGGCCACGTCGAAGACGGCCAGGCTGAACGGCACCGCCGCATTGCCGACGAACTCCGGGAAGTCCGGCTTGTCGGCCCAGGCCACCCACTCGGCGACGGTCACCCGCTTCTCGCCGTCCGCTCCGTCGCTGCCGCGCATCCCGCGCCACATCCGGGCCGCCGCGCCGTGGATGCGTCGCCAGCCCGGCGAGTACGGCGCGACCCCGTACGTGTCGCACCAGATCTGGGCCATCGCGGTGATGTCCAGCCCGTCGATGACGCCGTCGCCGTCGGCGTCGTACGAGGCGAAGACCTTCTCCAGCTTGCGGCGTTGCAGTTCGGTGGTCATGTCGGTCCTTTCTTCTCCTACGGATCGGTTCCCGCCGGCCCGCCTGGTGGGCACGGGCGTGCACGGATCAGGCCGGGGCGACCGCCCGGACGGTGAGCGCGGTCGAGGTCAGGTCGACCGCGCCGTCGGGGACGAGGTGCTGTTCGGCGGCGGTGGCCACCGCGGCCCAGAGCGCGTCCCGCTCGGCCGCGTCGAGCGCGTTGACCCGCTGGCGTACCGGCGGGGGCGCCACCGCCCGGGTGAACCGCGCGTACTCGCCGGGGTCGCGGAACCGGAACGGGACCGGGTACTCGGCGACGGTCACGCCGCGCAGGCCGGCGGCGGTCAGCCCGGCCGCCAGCGCCTCCGCGTCGCAGAGGCGGTACGGCCCGGGGGAGTCCGGCGGCGCGGCCGGCAGGTCCAGCCGCCGCGCGAGCACGCCGTACCCGAGTGACATCAGCGGCACCCGGGGCGGTGGCCCCCACACCGCCGCGGCGAGCACCCCGCCCGGGACGAGCAGCCGGGCGACCCTGCGGAACGCGGCGTCGGGGTCGACGGCGAACATCAACCCGAGCCGGCTGAGCACGACGTCGAAGGCGTGCGGGGGCAGTTCCACCGTCTCCAGGTCGGCGACGAGGAAATTGACGTTGCGCCGGCCCTCGGCCCGGCGGCGGGCCACGGCGAGCATGGCGGGGGAGAGGTCGACGCCGGTGACCGTACCGGTTGGACCGACCACCTCGGCGGCGCTGAGCGCCGGTTCCCCCGGCCCGGTCGCGACGTCCAGGACGCGGTGTCCCGGTCGCACCCCGCCGAGGGCCAGCAGCCGCGTGGTCAGCACGGCCCCGCCCCGCTCGAAGGTCTCCCACTCGCGCGTCCAGCCGTCGCTGACCGCGTCCCAGGTCCGCCGCTGGTCGGCCTTGACGGCAGCGGCATCGGTCGATACGGACATCGTTTCTCCTCCTGTCTCTCCGGTCACCTGGTCGGCCGGGCCGGCTCCTGCCCGGCGGGTCGGCTGTCGGCCTCTTCCGGCTCCCGCAGCACCCAGGCCCGTCGTCGCCGGCCCGGCCCGCCGTCGGCCGGCGGTTCGGGCGGCCCGCCCGGCCGGGCCCGCCGCCGTCGCGCCAGCAGCACCAGCAGGACCGCGCCGGTCGCTACCGGCAGCAGCAACAGGGCCAGGTTGGCCGGTCCATCGGCGCTCCCGTGGTGGCCGCCGCCGGCGGACCCGGCTGGCGGCGCGGTGACCGCAGGCGGTACCGCCCGGCCCGCCTCCGGTGGCGCGGTGAGCCCGGCGGCGACGGTGAACGGGACCGCGCCGGTGACGGTCTGCCCGGCGGCGAGCTGGGCGTGGTAGCCGATCCGGTAGCTCCCGTCGCCCACAACCGTGACCGGCAGCGCGACGCTGCTGCCCCTGACCCGCGGCGTACCGGTCGCCGCGAAGGCTCCGCCCGGACCGATCAGCCAGACATGGGTCTGCTCGCCGTCGAGCGGACCGTTGAAGGTCAGCGTCACCGCGTCGGGCGCCGTGGTCAGTCGGGTGTCGGCCGGCGGGTCGGTGGCAACCAACCGCGCCGGCCGCAGCTCGGTCGCCACCGTCAACCCGGCCACGCCGAGCGCGAGGAGCGTGAGCAGTCCCGCTGCCAGCCACCTGCCTCGGTCCGGCCGGCGCGTCCCGGCCGGTGACTCAATGGACATGGGCCACCTGGCGGCAACTGCACCGCATCCGGGCCAGTTCGTCGGCGCGCGGCCTGCGGTGCAGGTACATCGCCACCACCATCGGCAGGAACACCACGGCGTTGTAGAACAGGTGCAGCTCCACCCGGGGCGCCACCAGTTGCACGATGCTCGTCGGCACCGGCTGCCCGGCCAGGTGCGTGCCGGTCAGCGATTGCAGCAGCAACAGCAGGTGCTCCAGGTGGTGCCAGACCTGGATCAGCAGGGCCGCCGTCCACCAGCTCCGGGCGCGACCGACGAAGCCGCCGCGCAGCAGCCAGAAGCCGACCAGCATGATGAGGGCGTACCCGTAGTGCAGCCACTCCTTCTCGACCAGCCACGGGAACGGCATGCCGAGCACGCCGCGCGCCTCGGGCCGGGACCAGCCGAGCACCCAGATCTGGGCGGCCTGGACCAGGTGCTCCGCCCAGTGCGCGACGACGATGACGAGGAAGATCTGTAGGGCCGCCCGATGCCGGCTCCCGTTCAGATCCAGCCCGAGAAATCCGGTGTCGCGTTTCTCCGACAGGGTCACTGCGCCTCCTTCAGAAACGGTTGGGGGTGCCGGCGGCTGCCGGCCGGGTGTGGGTCGGCGTACCGGTCGAACCGGCCCCGCCGGAAGATCAGGGCGTCGCGGACGGCGGCCGTGCGTGCGGCCACCAGCCGGCCCACCACGATGGCGTGGTCCCCGCCGTCGTGGCAGCGCCACGGCCGGCACTCCAGCCAGGCCAGCGCCCCGTGCAGCAGGGGCGCGCCGGTCTGCTCGCCCGGCGACCAGTCCACCGCGGAGAACTGCGCCCGCCCGGGCCGCCGGCGACGGTCGGCGAAGTGCCGGGCCAGGTGCTCCTGCCCGGCGGCCAGGACGGAGATGCCGAACCCGTCCGCGTCGGCCAGGCAGGCGGACATGAGGCTGTCCCGGCTCACGCAGAGCAGCACCAGCGGAGGATCCAGCGAGACGGAGGTGAACGAGTTCGCCGTCATCCCGTGCGGCAGCGGGCCACCCACCGTCAGCACGGTCACACCGGTGACGAACTCACCGAGCACCGTACGCAGCACCCCGGCGGCCGGCGGCGCAGCCTCGGTGCGCTCACGCACGGCCGGGCACCCCTTCGGCCGCCCGGTACGGCGCGAGCGCCCGGACCAGTGGCGGCGGCACCCGGGTCGGCGCCACCTGCCCGGCGACCTCCCGCATGCAGGCGATCCGCTGGTGGCCCCGGGCCACCGGCACCGGCCCGCCGGCACCGTCGCGCAGGTAGTCGAAGGAGAGACCGAGCTGCGTCTGGGTCAGCTCGGTCAGGCTCATCCGGATGCGCAACTCGTCGAACGCGTCGAGCTCGGCGAGGAATTCGCAGTCGACCCGGAGGGTGAAGAGCTTCAGCCCGGTGCGCAGGTCGTCGATCACCCCGGGGGCGTGCTCGTGCAGGAACATCTCCCGGCAGCGGCCCTGCCAGCGCAGGTAGTTGACGTAGTAGACGTTGCCGACGAGGTTCGTCTCCTCGAAGCCGATCACGTGGCGGTACTCGTACCAGGCGGACATGTCACACCCCCGTTGCGGCGAGGACGGCGACGACCACCGGTTGTGGCTCGCCGGTGAGGCGGACCGGGCCGGTGGCCACGGTGACCCGGCCGCTGCGCAACAACACCCACTCGCCGTCGCCGCCGGCCACGGTGAGCGGGGAATCCACCGGCATCCCCGCCTTGACCAGGCACTCCTTGGCGCACCAGACGCGGGTGGCGGCGATGTCAGCGGCCTCGCCGCGGTCGGCGGCGACCTGCCCGGCCAGCCCGGTGTGCCGGCCCAGCAGGTCGGCCCAGACCTCGGCGGGCCGGGGTCGGACCACCTCCAGGTCGCAGGCGAGCGGGCCGTCGCCGGCCACCAGCAGGCTGGTGGCCGCGCTGTGGGCGGCGGCGACGCGGCGGCCGTTGACGTCCTCGGGCCGCCCGTCCGGCCGGTACCGCAGCCGCACCGGCCGTCCCACGGCCCGCCCGACGGCGACGGCGGTCACCTCCCGGCGTCGCCCGTCGGCGCCGCCCGGATGCGGCTCCAGCACCACCGCCAGGTCGACGTCGAGCAACCGGCCCAGCTGCCGCTCCAGCACCGGCCCGAGCAGGGCCGGCGGCCACGGCAGGTGGGCGGGGCGGTGGCGCACCGCGCGCAGCCGCAGACCGAGCCAGCGCTCCACCACCATCCCGGCCGCGCCGAGGACGGTCACGTCGTACCGGTAGGTGTCGTCGTGGTGTTCCCGCTCCACGGCCACGAAGCGGACCTGCTCGGTGGCGGCGAGCTTCGGCCCGGCCGGCTCCACCCGGTCCACCGCGACCGGCAGCAGCGTCGCGTCCGGCACGCAGACCTGGATGCCGTGCAGGAAGGCGTCCCGCGCGCCCGCGTCACCGAGCAGCAGCCGCTGCGGCAGGAAGGCGTGGAACCAGCGCAGCTCGTCGGTGGTGGCGACGTCCGCCTCGGCCCGCCGGGACGCGATCCGGTGGTAGCGCACCAGCCGGCGGAACCGGTCGCCCTGGAAGAGCAGGTCGCCGTAGAGTTCGCGGCCCGGCTCCAGCGGCACCGGCGGCAGCCCGGTGGTGACCCCCGGCGCCTCCCGGTCGCCCTCGTCCGGCTCGAAGCGGACGGTGCCCCGGAAGTGGTCGGCCGCGAAGCCGCTCTCGTCGCTGCGGATCGCCACCTCCACCGTGCCCGCCTCGACCTGCACCGCCGCGATCCGGATGGTGGTGCGCCCGCCGCCGGCGACCACCACGGGCCGGGGGAAGCTCACGTCGGTCAGCACCGGGACGCCGGTGGCGCCGCTGACCGCCGTGGCGACCTGCGCCATCGCCTCCATGCCGAGCACCGCGGGCAGCAGGAGGCTGCCGTCGAGGTCGTGTTCGGTGAGGTACGGGTCGCTCTCGGCGGACAGCTCTGCCTCGACCACCAGCTCCACCCCGTCGTACTGCACCAGCGGGCGCTCCAGGAAACGCAGCAGCGGCAGCTCCCGCCGCTCGTGGCGCAGCGTGTCCAGCCCTTCGGTACGGCCGGTGACCACCACCGAGGCGGGCAGCCGTGGCAGGGCGAGCACCTGGCGCAGCAGCCGGACGCCCTCGTCCGGTGGGATCGGGGTGATCCCGGCGCGCAGCAGCGACTCGACTGCGGAGAGCCGCTCGCCCATCCCGACGCCGGACCAGACCGACCACTCCAGACAGACCGCGCGGCAGCCGGGCGACCGCCGGGCGACCTCCGCGGTCAGCCGGGCCAGCCAGTCGTTGGCCAGCGCGTAGTGTGCCTCGCCGGGCAGGCCGCCGCGCCCGATCACGCTGCCGAAGGTCACCAGCAGCCGCAGTTCGTCCGGCCGCACCGCGGCGAGGACGGCCTCCAGACCGTCCACCTTCGGCGCGAGGGTGGCGCGTAGGGTGGCCGGGTCCAGCGCGCCGAGGGCGCTCGGCCGGTTGATCCCGGCGCCGTGCAGGATCCCGGCGATCGGGCCGAGGTGCTCACGTATCTCGGCCACCGCGGCGCGCAGCGCATCCGAATCGGTGACGTCGGCGCGGACGTACCGCAGCCGTACCCCTGCCTCCCCGACCCGGGCCAGGTTCGCGGCCAGCTCCGGGTCGGTGGCCGGGTCGGCCCGCCCGAGCAGGGCCAGCCGCGCCCCGGTGTCCCGGGCGAGGGCCAGCGCGCATTCCGCGGTGATGCCTTTCCCGCCGCCGGTGACGAGCAGCACCTCGTCCGGCCGCAGCGGCGGGTCGGCCGGTTCGTCGCGTGCCGTGCCGAGGGGTGGCAGCGGCCGGAGCAGGGGGACCAGCCGCCGGCCGGCCGGGCCGTGGTGCGCCTCGGCGTACCCGTCGGTGGCCGCCACCTCACGCACCACCCGGGCGACCAGGTCGTCGGCGGTCACCGCCTCGACCACCGTCACGTGCAGGTCCGCGCCCTCCAGCCGGGCGGTGCGGGCCAGCCCGGCGACGCCCCGGCCGTGCTGGACGACCACCAGACGGCTGCCGGCCGGCTGGGCCACCGCCGCCTGGGTGGCGCGCAGCGCGAGTTCCAGGTCCACCTCGGCGTCCGGGCAGAGCAGCACCCCGACGCCGACGCCCGCGCCGACGAGCGCGTCCCGCAGCGCCGCCGCGTACGGGTGCCCGGCGGGAGCGTACAGCTGCCACTCGCCCGGTCCGGTGGGGCCGGCGGTCGTCCGCTCCAACGGCTCATCGACCAGCTCGACGGTGAAGCCGTGGACCCACGGGGCGACCCCGTCCACCCGCCGGTCCGTCTGCGGGGTGGCCGGATCCAACTCCCGTAGCGCGTCGGCGATCTCCCGAAGGGTGGCGGTGGCGAAGTTCGTCGGCGCCTGCACCGCCGGCAGGCCGAGTTCCCGGGCGGCCTCGTTGACCAGTTGTCCCACCGCGATGGAACTCAGGTGCAGGCCGTCGAGGAGCCGGGTGTCCGCGCCGAGGCTCTCCGCCGGCAACTCCGCGCGGGACGCGGCCAGCCGGCGCAGCACCGTCAGCGGATCGGTGCTCCGGTCACCAGCAGCCGGCGCCGGCTGCCCGACGCCGTCGGCCGTCGGCGCCGCCCCGACTCCGGCCACCGGCGTCGGGTCGATCGCGACGGCAGGCGCTGCCTCGCACGGGTTGGCGAAGAAGCGCCGCTCGGCGCCCAGGTCGAGCGGACGGAGCGGATGGTCGGTGACGAGCGCGCCGTGGTCGACGGGGACGCCCAGTGCCCACAGCGCGCCGACCGTGCCGAGGAATCCGGCCAGCGTCGGCGCGTCGGTGACGGTGGCGAAGACCGGCACGTCGACCAGCTCCCGGGCCATCCGGCTCAGCACCTGGCCGGGGCCGACCTCGATCAGCGCGTCCACCCGTCGCCCGGCCTCGGCGACGGCCGCGGCGAAGCGGACCGGTTCGGTGATCTGCCGGCGCAGCAACGCCACCAGATCCGCGTCGGAGGCCAGTTCCGTGCCGGTGATCGTGGAGACCACCGGCCGGTGTGGCGCGGCGAGCCGGACCCCTTCCAGCCAGTTGCCGAACTCCTGGGCCGCCGAGGCCATCAGGGGCGAGTGGAACGCGTGCGAGACGGCCAGGTCGGCCCAGTGCACGCCGGCCTCGGTGGCCCGCTGGCACACCCGCCGCACCGCCTCCGACGGGCCGGCGACCACGGTCTGCCGGGGCCCGTTGTAGCCGGCCACCACGACCGGCTCCGAGCCGATCAACCGGGCCGTGGCGAGGTCGTCGGCGGCGATGCCGGCCATCGTGCCGGGTTCCCGGCAGGCGGCCATCACGGCGCCCCGGGCGGCGGCGATCCGCAACAGCTCCTCCGCGTCGACGGTGCCGGCCCAGTGCAGCGCGGTGATCTCGCCGAGGCTGTGCCCGACGGCCAGCTGGGCTTCGACCCCGAGTTCGGTCAGCACCCGCAGGCCGGCGAGGGAACCCGCCGCGATGCGCGGCTGGGCCACCTCGGTGGCCACCGGGTCCGCGTCGGCCGGCAGCGCCGCCAACCGGTGCACCCCGGCGGCGGCCGGGAAGCGCCGGGCCAGCGCGCCGCCGTCGACGCCCCGGCCGGAGCCCTGGCCGGGGAAGAGGAACCCGAGCCGGGCCGGCCGGAGCGTGTGGCGCAGCACCAGCCCGTCGGCGAGGAGCTCGTCGTCGCCCCGGTCGAGCGCCGCCAGGGCCTGCTCGAACCGGCCGACCACCTCCGTGGGGGACGTGGCGACCACGGCCAGCCGCATGGCCCGGTCGCGTACCTCCCCGGCGAGGGCGGCGGCCAGGTCGGTCAGCTCGCCGTACGACAGCCGGGCCAGCGGGGGCAGCAGCGCGGCCACCTTTTCCCGCAGCGCGGCCGGGTCGGCCGCGTCGAGCAGCAGGAGTTCCGCGTCCTGGGTGTGCCGGGCCAGCCGTAGCTGCTGCTGCCGGACCCGCCCCGGCACGGCGGGCGGACCGGCCTCCAGCACCAGGTGGGTGTTGATCCCGCCGAAGCCCATCGCGGTGACCCCGGCGCGCAGTGGCGCCCCGGACGGCCAGGGCTCGGCCACCGGCGCGGCGCGCAGCGTACGGTCCGGGCCGGTCAGCTCGGCGCGGGGACGGGCACAGCCGGCGGTGGGCGGGACGATCGCGTGCCGCAGCGCCATGGTCGCCTTGATCAGCCCGGCGACCCCGGCGGCGGCCTTGGTGTGTCCGATGAGGGCCTTGATCGAACCGATGGCGGCCGGAGCGGTGGCCCCGGCGTCGCGCCGGGCGGCGGAGAGGGCCCGCAGCTCGGTGGCGTCGCCGACCGGGGTGCCGGTGCCGTGCCCTTCGAAGAGCGGGACGGTGCCGATGCCGAAGCCGGCCTGCTGGTAGGCCCGGTCCAGGGCCAGCCGGTAGCCCTGCGTCTCGGGGCGGGTCATTCCGCCGCGCCCGTCGGAGGAGACGCCCCAGCCGGCGATCGACGCGTGGACGGGGCGGCCCTGCGCCACCGCGTCGTCGTGACGCATCAGCACGACCATGCCGCAGCCCTCACCCGGCCAGAATCCCTGCGACTCCTCGTCGTAGACCCGCATCTCGTCCCGGGCCAGCGCGCCGGCCTTGGCGAAACCGACCATCTCGAACGGGTCGATGGAGAGGTCCACCCCACCGGCGACGGCCACGTCGACGTCGCCGGCGGCCAGTGCGCGCGCGGCGGTGACCACCGACAGCAGGCTGGAGGCGCAGGCGGCGTCCACCGTCCAGCCGCCACCGCCGAGGTCGAAGTGGTTGCAGATCCGCCCGGCGATGGTGTTGGAGAGCCCGCCGGCGAGGGTGTCCTCGTCGATCGGCGGGAACGGATCTTTGTACCGCTGCTCGGTGGTGGCGAGAAACGCGGTGATCCGCTCGTCGGGCCACCCCTGCTCGCGCAGGCCGGCCGCCAGCACCCGCCGCACGTACGGCCAGCGCAGGCGTAGCACGTTGGCGCGGGAGAACTCGCCGGTGAGGGTGTTGCCGACCACGACCGCGGTGCGTTCCCGGGGCAGCCCGGTGCCGTCCGGCCAGCCGGCGTCGGCGAGGGCCTCGCCGGCCACGTCCAGCGCCAGCCAGTGGGTGAGGTCGGTGGAGCGGTAGGTGCTGCCGGCGACCCGGTGGCGAATCCGGTCGAAGGTGTACCCGTCGATGACCGCGGCGTGCCGGTTGTAGAACCGGTCCGGGGTGGCCGGGTCGGCGTCCCAGTAGTCGTGGAGGCTCATCCGCTCCTCCGGCAGCCGGCGGAAGGCGCGGCGTCCGCTGAGGGCGTTGCGCCACAGGTCGGCCACCGAATCGGCTTCCGGGTACCGGCAACTCATGCCGACGACCGCGATTCTGCTCATGTCGTCACTCCTGGGATGTGCGGTTCGCGGATCAGGCGGCCACCGGTCGCTTGCTGTTGTCCGCGGAGACGGCAGCGGTTGTCGCCGGTGTCCCGGGCAGTGCGGGGGATTGGGACTGTTCCTGCTCCCGAAGCCGCTGCTCCCGGCGCGAGGCGTGCAGCGACCAGAGGTAGACGCCGCGGACCAGGCAGACGATCGCGGTGGCGAAGAAGAGCCCGTACGTCACCGACGCGCCGGTCAGCACGCCGTACACCAGCGCCGCGCCGCCGCCGAAGGCGAACTGGGCGGCGGGGCGGCTCGGTGTGGTGCCCGGGTCCGTGATCATGTAGTTGGTGAAGAGCACGAACGCGGTGCCGGTCATGGTGGCCAGGGCGGCCGGGATCGAGGTGTCCAGCACCAGGCCACGGAAGACGGACTGCGCCACGAAGATCGACAGCCAGCCGGCGATCAGCCACATGCGGCGGGTGAGCTTGGCGTTGAGCATGGTGCCCAGGACGAGGATCACCGCCACGATGGCCCAGTCGGCGAGACCGGAGAGGTTCTCGGTGAAGTGGTACGGCGGCGCGATGGAGACCCACGGGAAGAGCAGCAGGACGATGGAGATGCCGAAGTTCGACGGGTTCATGAAGTGGCGCAGCCGCCCGTTGACCGGCGCCCGCAGCAGCCACTTCCCGCTGATCGCCACCAGCACGCCGAAGAGCATCACCAGCAGCCGGTCGTTGGTGTAGAGCAGCATGTTCACCGCCAGCGCGGTGATGTGGGCGGGGAAGAGGAACTCCACCAGGTTGCGGACGCCGCCGGCGTACCGGGGGGCGCGGCCCTCGCCGCGCGCGCCCACCGCCTCCAGCAGGAGTTCGGCGGCGTACGCGGTGAGCACGGCGTACACCGGCCAGAGCGCGGGTTGCTCGAAGCCGAGGACGGTGTAGCCGAGGATGTTGAGGATGGTGATCGAGATCGCGAAGCGGCGCAGCGCGGTCACTCGCGGGTCGCGTGGCTTCGTCATGAGCTCGCCTCCTGTGCCTGGGTGCCGAGGATGAGCGCGTGCCGGCCGGGCGTGAGCGTGAGGCTCTGCGCGCGGGGTGCGCCGGTGCGGTCCCGCCAGGCGAGGTCGACCTGGACCGGCCCGGTGATCTCGCCGAGGCCGATGTGCACCTCGAAGCTGCGCCGACCGGAGTGGCCGCTGCCGCCGTCGACGCGACCGCGCAGCAGGCGGCCGTCCGGGGTGCGGACGGTGACGTCCGCGCCGATCGCCGGTGACCCGGTGACGGCGTCGCCGGTCGGCGGACGGGTCAGCTTCAGGGAGAGCTGCGATCCGGTGTCGGGGCTGTCGTTGCGGTAGAACACCGGCGCGTCCCACTGCCGGGCCACCGCCATGTCGAGCCGGCCGTCGCCGTCGGCGTCGCCGAGCGCGATGCCCCGGGTGGGAATCGGCACGGCCAGCCCGAGTTGGTCGGCGATGTCGGCGTAGCCGCCCCCGGGCATCTGGGCGTGCAGGCGGAGCGGCTGGCCGCCGGCGATGTCGTCGCCCTCGCTGACCCGTGGCCACGACACGGTGTGCTCCAGCAGCGTGTCGTTGGCGGTGGCCAGTTCCTGTAGCTGGGCCCACCGGTTCACCTCGCCCTTGACGAAACCGCTGGTCTGCACGATGTCGGGCCGGCCACGATTGGTGAGGTCGGCGATCTTGACGTCCCAGCTCCAGCCGCTCCAGGCGAGGTTCAGCGGGGCGCTGCGGTCCACGAACGGCGCCCGGCCGGCGGCGAACCGCTCGCGCAGGTCGGCCTCGTCGCGGGCCTGGTTGATGAAGGCGAAGTTGCTCTCCTGGATGCCGAACGAGGTGGTGATGTTGCCGACGTACATGTCGTAGAGGCCGTCGCCGTCCAGGTCGCCGACGTCGACGCCCATGCCCTTGAAGGAGTCGTGCCCGAGCACCTTCGACTTGGGCACGGTCAGCCGGCTGTTCTCGCCCTCGACGAGGGCCAGCCGCACCCGGCCCGGGGTGGAGCGGTTGTGCAGCAGCCGGTCGGGGCCGAAGTCGTTGGCGACGTACAGCTCGGGTAGCAGGTCGCCGTCGAGGTCGGCGGCGGCGGACGCGAGTGACCAGCCGCGCGAGACGTCGCCGTCGAAGAGGTCCGGCACGTCGGCGAAGGTGACCGCGTCGGCGGTCGCGCCGGTCCAGCGCAGGACGTGGTTGCGCCCGCCGTTGTAGGCCGCCGACATGGATCGGTTCATCACCACGCCGCCGCTGACGGTGTGGTCGAGCACCGGGCCGTCGGGGAAGTAGTTGCCGACGAAGATGTCCTCGTGGCCGTCGCCGTCGAAGTCCGCCACGCTGACCGTGTTGGTGTTCCACCGCGGCCCGGCGTACCCGCCGTCGGCGGCGGCGGGCCGGGGAAGCAGCTCGACCGGTCGGAACGCCGCCGCGGAGAGCACGGTGGCGCCGGGCCGGGCCAGGAAGATCACCGGGGTCCGGCCCCACCAGTAGACCAGCAGGTCGGTGCGGCCGTCCTCGTTGAAGTCGCCGGGCGCGCAGCCCATCGGCGCCATGTGCGGGCCCATCGGCAGCGGGGCGGGGTCGAGCACGAACGGCGCGTACCGCTGCTGGCCCGCCCCGGGAGTCGGGGTGACCACCACCCGGTCGATCCGCACGTCGGTGACGCAGAGGTCGTTGGCCAGGCCGTCGCCGTCGATGTCGTTCATGGCGACGCCAGCGCCGACCGAGGAGATCCAGGCGTCGATGTGCGCGTAGTCCTGGTTGACCCGGCGGATGCTCTGCTGCGGCAGCCCCCCGGGAATCGCGATGGACAGCGGCGTGAACCGGTAGGCCGCGGCCACCCGCCGCCGCTCGTCGTCGATGGCCGTGGCCGGTTTGGCGATCAGGAACAGGGCGACGATCAGCAGCAGGGCGGTCAGCCCGGCGAGGTGACGTCGGCCCCAACCAAGGATCATGGACACCCGGTCAGCACCTCCCCAGCAGGACGAGTTGGTCGGCGATCCGCTGACGCCACACCGCGAAGGCGGGCAGCGGCGCCGAGTCGGTCAGGTCGGTCAGGGCCGCGTCGGTGATCGCGGCGGCCCGCTCGGGCGTGGCGCCGCACAGGGCGGCGGTCGCGGTGGCGGTCTGTGCCGGCACGTGCCCGGCCCGCATCCGGGCCTTCGCGGCGAACGCGCTGCCCTGGGCGAGCCAGGGGCGGTGCTCGCCGGCGGCCTCGCGCAGGGCGTTCAGCTCGGCCTGATCGGCGCCACCGGCGTAGCTGGCCGCGAGGCCGACCCCGCTCCACAGGTCGGCGTGCCGGTCGACGGCAAAGCGGGTGAGCAGGCGGGCCAGCTCAGCCGGGTCGGCGCCGGCGACGAACCACAGCGCCCGCCCGATGCCCTGGTCCACGGCGTGCGGGGCGTAGGGGCGCAACTCGGTGGGCCAGGTGCGCGCCGGGTCGCGGTGCCGGCCGTGGATGTACCGGTCGGTGTGGAAGTAGGCCTGGTGGAAGCCGTAGCCGTCGAGGGCGAGCCAGCGCAGCAGCGGGTCGGGCGGTAGGACCGCCCGCCAGCGCCAGCGGGGCAGCCGGGCCATCGCCCATCCGGCGCCCACGTGCACCATGTAGACGTGCGCGGCCCCCCGCCCGGCCAGGAACCGGGTCAGCCCCCGGCCGCCGGGGCGCAGGCCGTCCATCAGGGCGTACGCCATCGCGGCGCCCTCGTAGGCGAAGCCCCGCAGCGGCGCCGGCCGGCGTTCCAGCAGTTCCTCGGCGGCCCGGGGCGAGGGCGCTCCGGCGGCGTCGCCGAAACCGCCGATGAAACTGAGCCCGGCACTTTCCAGAGACTGCCGGCCGGCGTCGTTCTTGACGTGGAAGCCACGCACGTCCAACAACGCCTCTTGCTTGTCAGGGGTCAGGATCCGTTGCCGTAGTGCCAAAAATATTCGGGCCATGGCAAGTCCAATTCGCCTGGTTCTGATCATGCGGATTCGTCCACCGGACAGGGATGTGCGTCGATCGGGTTCCTCGCTCTGGCCAATACTTGCGGAACGTGTCGGCTATTGTCTTCTCGCAGCTTGCTGTGTTGTCTTCGCCGGTGTCGACGACCTTCCCGGCGAGGCCGGGAAGGTCGGGCAGGCGCAGGTCAAGTGTCCCGTGGCGCACCGGAACAAACGGGACGGCGTGGTGATCCCCGGGATGCCGGAACTGCCGTTGTGCAGCTAATCAAGACGCGTTCAAGAGCGGCACAGCACAATCGGGCACGGTTTCCGCGTAGTGATGGAGGGGGT
Source organism: Micromonospora sp. CA-263727 (assembly GCF_050942455.1). Taxonomy (NCBI): domain Bacteria; kingdom Bacillati; phylum Actinomycetota; class Actinomycetes; order Micromonosporales; family Micromonosporaceae; genus Micromonospora; species Micromonospora sp. CA-263727. Next base: position 4,480,281 of record NZ_CP192031.1, on the reverse strand, counting down.
ATGAGGCAATTTCCTGGTGCCGTCCCTAAGGAACGCGAAGGTCAACTGGCCGCCATTGTCCGGGTGATTGAGCACATGAGAGGCGAACTCAGTAGACCGTTGCCGCTGGAGGCGTTGGCGCGTCTCGCCCCGTTCAGCCCCTTCTATTTCCACCGCCTGTTCAAGCAGGCCACGTCGATGACACCGGCGCGTTTCCTGGCGGCCCTGCGCATGGCCGAGGCGCGGCGGCTGCTGCTGCATTCCTCGCTGACCGTGACGGCGATCAGCGCCCAGGTGGGGTACTCGAGCGTCGGCACCTTCACGACGCAGTTCCGCCGCTGGGTGAGCCTGCCCCCGGAGCGGTTCCGCCAGCTCGCCCGGCAGTTGGTCGGAGTGTCCGTGGCGGCGCTGCTTCCGGTGATCCACGGCCGGGCCCTCCGCGCCGGCCAGGCCCCCCGGGCGCTGATGCACCTCGACACCGGCGATCCGCCCGGACTGCTGCTCGCCGCGGTGACCTCCCCCACGGGAGGACGCAACGAGTGGTGGACGGCCGCGCCGCGCCCACTGCCGGCGGCGCTGCCGTCCACCGTGCCGCCGGGCGAGCACTGGGCCCGCGTGCTGCTGCTGCGGCCCGACCGGGACGCCACCGCGGCGCTTGTCGACAGCGCACCGGACAGCTTCCTGACCGGCGGCGCGCAGCTGCGGATACCGGCGGAGACGGGTGGTGACCGGCGTTCCTGGTCCGTCGCGCGGACCACGGTCGCGGTGCCGGTGCGGCCGGTGCGGATCACCGATCCGCCGTTGCTCTCGGCCACGCCGCTGCGCTGGCTGCTGGGTGTGTCACAGGCCGGTTGGCGGGGGCGGACGCCGGTGGCGGCCGAGCGGCGTGCGCTCCGTACCGCGTGATGACGGCGCCCTGGGCCGGGCCGACTCCCAAGATCGAGCTGCACGTCCACTTCGAGGGGACGGTCCGACCGGAGACGCTGCTTGTCCTCGCCCGGCGCAACGGGGAGCGGTTGCCCGCGGAGACGGTCGAGGGTCTGCGCCCGCTCTACGAGTTCGTCGACTTCGCCCATTTCATCCGAACCTGGATGCTCACCACCAACTGCCTGCGGACGGCTGACGACTTCCGGCGCATCGTGGTGGAGTACGCCGCCGAGGCGGCCGGCCACGGCGCCCGCTACCTGGAGGGCATCTTCTCGCCGGCCGAGCGGGTGCGCCGGGGGGTTCGCTGGACGGACATCTTCGAGGGGTACGCCGACGGCGCGGCCGAAGCGTATGAGCGGCACGGCGTGCGGGTGCGGTTGACCCCTGACGTGGACCGCGAACTGGAACCGGCCGCCGCCGAGGAGTGCGCCCGCCAGGCCGTCCGGTATCGGGAGCGGGGCGTGGTCGGGTTCGGTCTGGGCGGGCCGGAGCTGGCCGCGCCCGCGAAGGCGTTCGCCCGAGCCGTGGCGATCGCCCGCGACGGCGGCCTGGCGTTCGTCCCGCACGGCGGCGAGGAGGGCGGCCCGGACTCAGTGCGTGACCTGCTGGAGCTGGCTCCGGCCCGGATCCGGCACGGCATCCGGGCCGCCGAGGACGACGACCTGCTCGCCGAGCTGCGGGAGCGAAGTGTGGTGCTGGACGTGTGCCCCACGTCCAACCTGCGGACCCGGGTGGTGGAGTCGGAGGCCGCCCATCCGCTGCCCCGCCTCGTCGCCGCCGGTCTGCTCTGCACGGTCGGCACCGACGACCCGGCGATGTTCGGTACCGACCTGGGCCGTGAGCACGAGCTGGCGGCGCGTCTCGGCCTCGCGCCCGAGCGGGCGTACGCCGCCGGGGTGGCTGGGGTGCTCTGCGACGACACGACTCGTGACCATCTGGTGGCGGTGGGCCGGCGGGCCTACGGCTGACCCGCGGGCACCGGCTTGTCCCCACCCCGGAAGACGAGTGTGGATTTGTCGGTGTTGTTGGGGTCGCCTTCGCAGTCGACCACGACGATCTGTCCTGGGGTGAGTTCGTTGAACAGGATGCGTTCGGAGAGGTTGTCTTCGATGTCGCGTTGGATGGTGCGGCGTAGTGGGCGGGCGCCGAGGACGGGGTCGAAGCCCTTGACCGCGAGGTACTTTTTGGCGTTGTCGGTCAGTTCCAGACCCATGTCCTTGTTACGGAGTTGGGTTTCGATGCGGGAGATCATGATGTCGACGATCGAGAGGATCTCGGTCTGGCGGAGCTGGTGGAAGACGATGGTGTCATCGATGCGGTTGAGGAACTCGGGCCGGAAGTGCTGCTTGAGTTCGTCGTTGACCTTCTGCTTCATCCGGTCGTAGTTCGACTCGGAGTCCTCGGACTGCTGGAAGCCCAGGCTGACGGCCTTGGCCACGTCCCTCGTGCCGAGGTTGGTGGTCAGGATGATGACCGTGTTCTTGAAGTCCACGATCCGGCCCTGACCGTCGGTCAACCTGCCGTCTTCCAGGATCTGCAGCAGGGTGTTGAACACATCCGGGTGGGCCTTCTCGATCTCGTCGAACAGCACCACGCTAAACGGGCGACGCCGCACCTTCTCGGTCAGCTGCCCGCCCTCGTCGTAGCCGACGTACCCGGGCGGCGCACCCACCAGCCGGGACACCGTGTACCGGTCATGGAACTCGGACATGTCCAACTGGATCAACGCGTCCTCGGACCCGAACAGGAACTCGGCGAGGGCCTTGGACAACTCGGTCTTACCCACACCCGACGGGCCGGCGAAGATGAACGACCCGGACGGACGCTTCGGATCCTTCAACCCAGCCCGGGTCCGCCGGATCGCCTTCGAGACCGCCTTGACCGCGTCTTCCTGACCGATGACCCGCTTGTGCAGCTCGTCTTCCATCCGCAGCAGACGCGAGGTCTCCTCCTCGGTCAGCTTGTAGACCGGGATACCCGTCCAGTTGCCCAACACCTCGGCGATCTGCTCGTCATCAACCTCCGAGACGACGTCCAGGTCACCGGCCTTCCACTCCTTCTCCCGCTGCGCCTTCTGCCCCAGCAACTGCTTCTCGGTGTCCCGCAACTGCGCAGCCCGCTCGAAGTCCTGCGCGTCGATCGCGGACTCCTTGTCCCGACGCACCTGAGCGATCCGCTCGTCGAAGTCCCGCAGATCCGGCGGCGCGGTCATCCGACGGATCCGCATCCGCGCACCCGCCTCATCAATCAGATCGATCGCCTTGTCCGGCAGGAACCGATCCGAAATATACCGATCCGCCAGCGTCGCCGCCGCCACCAGCGCCGCATCGGTGATGCTCACCCGGTGGTGCGCCTCATACCGGTCCCGCAAACCCTTCAAGATCTCGATCGTGTGCGCCAGAGACGGCTCACCCACCTGGATCGGCTGGAAACGACGCTCCAACGCCGCGTCCTTCTCCAAATGCTTACGATACTCATCGAGGGTCGTCGCACCGATGGTCTGCAACTCACCACGAGCCAGCATCGGCTTGAGGATGCTCGCCGCGTCGATCGCCCCCTCCGCCGCCCCCGCCCCCACCAGAGTGTGGATCTCATCAATGAACAAGATGATGTCACCCCGGGTCCGGATCTCCTTGAGCACCTTCTTCAGACGCTCCTCAAAATCACCCCGATACCGCGAACCCGCCACCAACGCACCCAGGTCAAGCGTGTACAACTGCTTGTCCTTCAACGTCTCGGGCACCTCACCCTTGATGATCTTCTGAGACAGGCCCTCCACCACCGCGGTCTTACCCACACCAGGCTCACCGATCAACACCGGATTGTTCTTCGTCCGGCGGGAGAGCACCTGCATCACCCGCTCGATCTCCTTCTCCCGCCCGATCACCGGATCAAGCTTGCCCTCCCGAGCCGCCTGCGTCAGATTCCGCCCAAACTGATCCAACACCAGACTCGTCGACGGCGCCGCCTCACCCGCCGCAGCACCCGCCGCAGCCGGCTCCTTACCCTGATAACCCGACAGCAACTGGATCACCTGCTGACGCACCCGGTTCAGATCAGCGCCCAGCTTCACCAACACCTGCGCCGCCACACCCTCACCCTCACGGATCAAACCCAACAGGATGTGCTCCGTACCGATGTAGTTGTGACCCAACTGCAGAGCCTCACGCAGCGACAACTCCAGGACCTTCTTAGCCCGCGGCGTGAACGGAATATGCCCACTCGGCGCCTGCTGACCCTGACCGATGATCTCCTCCACCTGCTGACGGACACCCTCCAGAGAGATCCCCAAACTCTCCAAAGCCTTCGCCGCCACACCCTCACCCTCATGGATCAGGCCCAACAGGATGTGCTCCGTACCGATGTAGTTGTGGTTAAGCATCCGGGCCTCTTCCTGGGCCAGGACGACAACCCGTCGCGCTCGGTCGGTAAACCGCTCGAACATGCCCTCGTGCTCCTCACCTGAGTCATCCGGCCACAGGAATACTAAGATTTTATATAGTGTCATGTCTATCGTGAGTTGCCGATGTGTTCATCTAGTCGAACGCCTTCCCTGCTCAAGTCCGTATTTGCCGGGTTTTGGGTGGTTGGGCTAAGCGCAGGCTGCAACTTTCATCAATAGCTGCACCATATGAAAAAGAACTTTGCGGTCGCTGACGCCCGGTCGGCGGCCCCGGTCGGCGCCTCGCGGTGCTGACCGCACTGCTCAGGCGGGTGGCGCGGGCCGGCGCGCCCGGCTCCGGAGCATGATCGCTGGCTGTGGCGGGGCGATAACCCGATGTGTCAGTCTCGGCTCACGCTGAGGCTGGGGGGATTGATGACGGACATGCGCGTCTGTTACCGGGTCGACCTGCTGGGCCCGCTGCACGTCGAGCGGAACGGACATCGGTTGGAGCCGGGCCCGGCCAAGCAGCGGGCGATCCTCTCCCTTCTGGCGTTACGCCTCGGCGACAGCGTCCCGGTGGGCGAGGTGGAAGAGGCGGTCTGGGCCGGGATGGTGCCGTCCAGTGCCCGCTCGCTGGTGCACACGTACGTCGCCCGGCTGCGCCAGGTCCTGGAGCCGGAGCACCCGCCGCGCCGGAGGGTGCGCGTCATCGCCTCGACCGTGTCCGGGTACTCGCTGCGCGCGGAGACCGTCGAGACGGACGTCGCCCGGTTCCGGCGGTACGTTGCCCGGGCCGAGAAGCGGATCGGCGAGGGGGGCCGAGAGGAGGCGTTCGACCTGCTCGGCCAGGCCCTGGACCTGTGGCGCAGCCCGAGCCTCGGTGAACTGCGTTCCCTGCTGCACGACAACATCGAGGTGGAGGCGCTGGGTACCGCCTGGGCGGCGACCGCCCACAGCTACGTCGGACTGGGCCTGCGGCTGGGACGCTCCGCCACGGTGCTCGACACCGCCACCCGGCTGGCCCGGCTGGAACCCCTGCACGAGGCGATCCAGGCCGACTACCTTGCGGTGCTCAGCAGCAGCGGGCATCGGACGGTGGCCCTGCACCGGTACGCCGAGGTCATCCAGCGGCTCCGCACCGAGCTGGGCGTCGACCCGGGGGAGGAACTGCGGGCGGTGCACCGTGCGCTGGTGCGCCCGGCCGGTCGCCCCCCGGTGCCCCGTCCGGCGCAGGTGGTTCCCGCCGCCCGGCGGCGGCCCGGCTGCGGGCCGGTCTCCGGGCAGTTGCACTGGCGGGCCGGGGATATCGCCGACCTGGTGGGCCTCCTGGCCAAGTACCGTGCGGTGACGGTCTCCGGCGCGCCCGGCTGCGGCAAGTCGGCGGTGACCCTGCGCGCCGCCCACCAGGTCGCCCGGGTCTTCACCGGCGGGGTCCTGACGGTGGACACCCTCGACCTCAGCGACCGGCGGCAGTTGGAGCGCCGGCTGTCCCGGATGCTCGGGGGAGACGGCGCCGAGGACCCGGTCGAGCTGCTGCGCGATCAGCCCACGCTGTTGGTGCTGGACAATGCCGAGCACCTGGTCGACGCGTGCGCCGTGGTCGCCGACCGGCTGCTGCTGGCCTGCCCCGACGTGGCGGTGCTGACCAGCTCGCGCCAGCCGCTCGGGTTGCCGTACGAGCGGGTCCAGCGCCTGCATCCGCTGCCGGTGCCGCAGCCGGGCGGGTGGCCGTCGGTGCTGTCCAGTCCGGCGGTCGCCCTCCTGGCCGAACGGGCGGCCCAGGCCCGCCCCGGGTTCCGCCTCGACCGGCGGGACGCGGAGGTCGCGGTCGAGATCTGCCGCCGGCTGGACGGACTGCCGCTCGCGCTGGAGATGGCGGCCGCCTGCCTGTCCGCCGAGAGCCTGGACGGGGTGCTGCGCAGGCTGGAGGGGCCGCTGGAGGGGGTGCGCCCGCCCGCCGCCGGTGCGGAGCCGCGACATGCATCGCTGCGGGCGATGCTGGACCGCAGCGTCCAGCGGCTCGACGTCGTCGAGCGGTGTCTCTTCCACCGGATCGCGTTGCTGCCGGGGGTGTTTGACCTGGCGGCGGCCCAGCGGTTCTGGCGGCCGCACCCGTGCGGCCCGACCGACGTGCGGGTGGTGCTCGCCGCACTGGTGGACAAGTCGTTGGTGATGCCGGTGGGGGAGGGCGGAGGGCGTTACCGGATGCTCGGCCTGCTGCGCCGGTTGGCGTGCGAAGCCAGCGGCGCCGGGGCCGGCGCCACCGGCTTCGCGCCGAGGCCCGCCCCGGAGGTGTCCGTGCCGCTCGTCCGGCCGCTGTTGCCGGTGGGGGTGGCAGCCACGGCGGAGTGACCGGCGGCCGGGCGACGGCCCGCTCCCCGATGGGGGAGCGGGCCGTCGCCGTGTGGGCTCTGCCCGCGGCCGCCGGGCCCGGTCCGGTGGCCGGTCCCGAGCCGGGCCGGCCCGTCCCGTTCTGGGTCCGGGCGATGCCCGGCGAGGGTCCAGGCATTGACAGAGCACTTTAAAAACACATAGCTTTGAGTTTGGCGGGACCGGTCGGGTCCGGTCCACCAGCGGCCCTCAGATCGCCGCTGACCCCTGCCGACAGACATTGGAGGTGTCTGGGTTGAGCTCCACCAGAGAGACCTACGAGTCCCTGAACCTCGAACCCAAGCCCATCCGCCCGCACATCCTTGCCGCGGCCACCGTGGTCTTCGGCGAGGACTTCTACTCGGGCCGCCGCGAGACGATCAACCTGTCGGGCTTCGTGCAGCTCAACAAGTGGCCCATGCCGGGCTTCGAGCACAAGGTCGACGAGAACGGCTACGCGCAGTTCGCCACCGAGCTGATCAGCGCGCCCGAGGTGGGCATCAAGGGGTTCAGCTACGAGTTGGACGACCGTATCCAGGTGCTGTCCAACCCGTTCCTGCCCAACAGCGGGCACGTACGGCAGATCGTGCCGGGCAAGAACTTCCCGGCCGAGTTCTACATCCGGCGCTTCGGCATCCTGGAGTCGAGCACGCTGCGGCTCGCCCACCGCAACGTCATCGACATCTACGGCGTGGTCGACAGCGTCCCGCCGTTCAAGAAGCCGCTGACCGGCCCCTACCTGGGCAAGCCGCGCGGTGACGGTCCCTTCGACGTGATGGCCGCGCCGAACGTCGTCAAGGGCACCACGCTGCCGGAGGCCTGGTACCCGGCCAACGACGAGAACCAGCCGGTCGGTATCACGCCGAACCTGTTCTTCGCGCCCAGCGCCGGCCCGTGCATGTCCATGCTGGTGGACCCGTCGATGATCATGCAGACCTCGCTGGAGGGGCAGATCGAGGTCGAGGTCAACGGCAAGACGGTGCGGGTCGACCTGGCCGGGGACTACCGCAAGGCGGCCGGCGCCGAGGTGCTGCTCTTCGGCCCGGACAAGCACGACGAGGGTGCGGGCGTGCTGGCCCAGCTGGCCCGGGTCGCGGTTGTCGGGCACAGCCCGGAGCTGGGCGGCCGGGTCATGCTGCGGGCGAGCTGGCCGCGGGTCTCCGGCGGCACCCTGGGCGAGGGCACCGAGGACAGCCTCAGCCGGCTCAAGTTCCCCGGCGACCTGCACATCGACGCCGAGTTCGAGCTGGTCACCCCGCACCAGACCCTCTACGCCGCCAACTCCGTGCACGTCAACGGCAAGATGCGGGGGATGGAGGCCACGGGCACCGAGCTCAAGCTGGACGGCTCGGACACCGCCCTGGTGACCGTGGACGAGCAGCCGAAGGCCCGGCTCACCGGCGTCAACCTGGTGATGCGGGACGCGCTGGTCGGCGAGCACGCCGCGGTGAACGCCTGACCGACGGGGCCGCTTGACGGGTCCGCAGCCAGACGTTCTACTAGTAAAACCGATAGCAACGCACCGCCACGATGTCCCTCCCGACCGCTGCGGCGGCCGGGAGGGACGCGCGCTCAGGGGGCACCGCGTGGACCAGCGGCTACTGCTCATGCACCAGATGATGCTCGGCGACGCGCCCCGGCTGCGGGCGTACGACCGGGCGCTGGAGGCGACCGTCACCCCCGGCGACGTGGTGGTGGACGTGGGCGCGGGGCTGCTCGCGCTCTCCCTGCTGGCCCTGCGGCACGGCGCCGAGCACGTGTACGCCATCGAGGCCGACCCGGCCACCGCCGAGGCGGCGTCGCGCATCATCGAGGCGAACGACCTCAAGGGACGGCTCACCCTGGTCACCGGCGACGCCCGTACGGTCCGGCTGCCGCGCAAGGCGGACGTGCTGGTCTCCGAGATGATGGGCAACCTCGGTCCCGAGGAGGAGATGGCCGAGGTGCTGCACGTCATCGCCCGCCGGCACCTGCGCCCCGACGGCCGGGTGGTGCCCCGGCGGCTGCGGACCTGGCTGGCTGCGGCCGAGTTCGCCGACGAGGGCTGGGGGCTGTGGGGCGCCGACTTCTTCGGCTACCGCCTCGATCCGGTCCAGGAACTCGTGGCCCCCGCACCCCAGCTGCACTTCTTCCAGCGCCCGCCGAGGCTGCTGACCGAGCCGACGGTGCTGCTCGACCAGCCCCTCGACGGCCGTTCGCCGTCCCGGCAGACGCTGCGGCAGCGGCTGCCGGTCACCGCGCCGGGGCGGCTGCACGCCGTGCTCGGCTACTTCGTCGCCGACTTCACCGACGACGTCACGCTGTCGAACTTTCCGTCGTACCCCGGCTGCAACTGGGCGGTCTGGGTGTGGCCGCTGCGGCACACCGACGTCGCCGAGGGCGACGACCTGTCCGTCGCCCTGCGCCGCCCGGCGCGGCGTGCGGTCCGCGCCGTGACCGACTGGCGCCTGGAGTGCGGCCTGTCCCGGCAGAGGAGGTCCTGATGCCTTTCGCGGTGGGTACCGTCCGCGACATCCCCGTTCGTGGTGCTCTCAAGCTCTGCGGCCTGACCTGGTCCGCGGAGTGCCTCTGGTTCTCCGAGGCGGTCTCCAGCAAGATCGCCGCGCTGGACCCGATCAGCGGCAAGGTCGTCCGCCGGCTCGACTGCCCTGGCGTGCGTACCGACCTGACCACGATCGGCGGGCGGCTCTTGCAGGTCGCCGGCGACGACCGCGTGCTGCGGCTGGTCGACCCCGAGGACGGCGAGTTGCTCGGCGAGTTCGGCAACCCGCGCCCCGGCAACGTGCTGTGCGGGCTTGAGGCGACCCGGCACGGGCTCTGGCTGGGCTACGAGGATCTGCGCCAGGTCGATCTACGCGACCCGGACGGCTTCGGGCTGATCGACACCTTCCCGGTGCGACACCCGATCGCCGGTCTGACCGTCTCCGACAGCTACCTCGTCTACGCCGACCACCACGCGGCCACCATCAACCTCTACGACGTGGCGGCCCGCCGCGAGGTGGCCGCCTACTCGGTCGCGGGCAACCCGACCGGCATCACCTGGGACGGCCGCCGGATCTGGTACTGCGACTACACCACCCTGCAACTCCGGGCGATCGAGGTGCCGGGCATCACGAAGGGCTGACGTCAATGGCGACCACGCGCGCTCTGCTGGCCCGTTCGACCTGGATCGGTGCGATCGGTGCCGCCCACCTGCTGCCGGTGCTGCCGCGGGCACTGGTCAAGGCGGCGCGAAGAGACCGGGAGGCGGCCCGCCGGCTGCTGTACCGCCGTCTCACCACCCTGCTGATGCGGCTCGGCCCCACCTTCGTCAAGGCCGGGCAGGTGCTCGGCACCCGGCGTGACGTGCTGCCGGCTGCGCTCTGCGACGAGCTGTCGGTGCTCCAGGACCGGGTCGACCCGATGACTCCCGACCAGACCGGCCGGGCGCTGGTCGAGGCGTACGGCAGTGAGAGGCCGGCGGAGTTCGCGGAGATCGACCCGGTGCCGGTGGCCAGCGGCAGCGTCGCCTGCGTCTACCGTGGCCGGCTGCCCGACGGCGTCGAGGTGGCGCTCAAGCTGCGCCGGCCCGGCATCGCCTCGACGATGGCCCTCGATCTCGCCCTGATGCGGCGCGGCGCGCGGGTGATGGCCCGGCTGCCGATGTTGCGCGGCGTCCCGGTCGAGGAGGTGGTCGAGAACATGTGCGGCGCCGTGTTCGGCCAACTCGACTTCGCCCGCGAGGCGGAGAACCTGCGTCGGCTCAAGGCGAACCTGGCCGTGGTGCCCCGGGTCCGGGTGCCCGGGGTACGCGAGGATGCCTGCCGGCCACGCTGCCTGGTCATGGAGTTCGTTCCCGACCTCGACGTGGACGTGGCGCGGTCGATGTCGCCGGCCGTGCGTAAACGGTTCGCCGCCTCCGCGATGACCGCGATCTACCACATGCTCTTCGTGGACGGTTTCGTCCACTGCGACATGCACCCGGGGAATCTCTACTTCACCCGCGGCGCCCAGGTGGTCGTCCTCGACGCCGGTTTCAGCGTGCAGCTCACCGAGGAACTACGCCGGCTCTTCGCCGAGTTCTTCATGAACATGGCGATCGGGCGTGGCCGGTACTGCGCCGAGATCGTGGTGCGCAGCGGGACCGGGCTGCGACCGGACGCGGACGTGGAGACCTTCCTGGCCCGGATGGCCGACCTGGTGGAGCGCAGCCACGGGTTGCCGGCGCGGGAGTTCAGCCTGATCGCCTTCGCCGCCGAGATGTTCGACCTGCAACGCCGCCACGGCGTGCACGCCGCGCCGGAACTCATCTTTCCGCTGCTCTCGCTGCTGGTGATCGAGGGGACCGTACGCGACCTCGACCCCGACCTCGACTTTCAGGAGCTGGCCAAGCCGGTGCTCATGCGCGGGCTCTTCGGCCGGCGGGCCGCCGCCTGAGGACCCGCCCGCCGCGGTCGGCCGCCGCTCGTGCCGCGTGTGCCGGCCCCACCTGCGCAAACAGCAGACTAAAATATACGATAGCGGAATGGCACAGACTGGCCTCGCGGGCAAACGCTCATACCACCAGTACTGCGGGCTCGCGTCCGCGCTCGACGTGCTGGGCGAGCGCTGGACGCTGCTGATCATCCGTGAGCTGCTGATGGGGCCCCGGCGCTACAGCGAGCTCCTCGGGGACCTGCCCGGCATCGGCACGAACCTGCTCGCCGACCGGCTCAAGTTCCTGGTCGACGCGGGCGTGCTGCGGCAGGTCGACATCCAGGGCACCGGTGGCCGGCTCTCCTACGAGCTGACCCCGACCGGGCAGGCGCTGCGGCCGATGGTGCTCGGGCTGGCCCACTGGGGCCTGGAGTTCGTCGGTGACCTGAGCGCCGAGGACACCGTCCGGCCGCACTGGGGCTTCCTCGCCGTGGAGGCGATGTTCCAGTGGGACAAGATCTCCCCGATCGACGAGAGCTACCAGTTCCGGGTCGACGACGAGGTCTTCCGCATCGACGTCACCGGCGGGGTCCCGCGGGTGGCCAAGGGGCCGGCCGAGGAGCCGGCGATGGTGGCGACCACCGACGCGGCGACCTTCGTCCGGATCGGCGCCGGCCGGGTCACGCCGCTGATGGCGATGGTCGGGGGCAAGCTCAAGCTGGAGGGCGACATCGACGCCGTGCTGCGTTGCTGCGAGCTGCTCGGCCTGGACGCCGGCGCGGCCCCGGCAGCCCAGGCGGTCTCCGGCCACTGACCCGCGGCAAGGGGATGACGGGACCAGATCACTATATTATTCTGAACTAGCCTCGACGTTCGTCGGGGCCTGTCGTCGTCCGGTACGCCGCATCCGTGTGGCACCTCCTGAGCACGGTGATCCCACGGGACGGCCGGTTCGCCCCGCCGCCGCCCGAGCGCCCGTGGCGTCCGTTCGCGATCCGGGCTGATCCCGCCCGGCGCGTCACCGGCAGCGACGACCGCCCGTCCAGCGACAGGAGTCGGCATGACGGACACGGTGCGACACGACCCGGACGCGTTGCCCACGGCGGTGCGGGAGGACTTCCCCCTGCTGGCCCGGCGGGCCGACGACCTCGTCGCCTATCTGGACAACGCCGCGACCACGCAGAAGCCGCGCGCCGTGCTGGACGCGATGACCGACTACTACACCGGGGCGAACAGCAACGTCGGCCGCGGCTACCACCGTCTCGGCCTGGAGTCCACCGAGCGGTACGAGCAGGCCCGCGAAACCGTCGGGCGGGCGATCGGCGCGGCCCACCCCGAGGAGGTGCTCTTCACCGCCGGCACCACGGCCGCCGTCAACCTCGTCGCGGACACCGCCGGCCGGCGGGTGGCCGGGCCGGGCCGGCGGGTGGTGGTGACCGGCCTGGAACACAACAGCAACCTGCTGCCCTGGCGCCGGCTCTGCGACCGCACGGGTGCCGCCCTGACGGTGGTCCCCGCCGGCCCCGACGGCCGGGTCGCGGCCGACCGGTTCGCCGCCGCGCTCGGCCCTGATGTCGCCCTGGTGGCGATCAGCCAGGTCTCCAACGTGCTCGGCACCGTCAATCCGGTGCGGGAGATGACCGCCGCTGCCCGCCGGGCCGGCGCGCTGGTGGTGATCGACGGCGCCCAGGCCGTTCCCCACCGTCCGGTCGACGTGCGCGAGGTGGATGCCGACTTCTACTGCTTCTCCGGGCACAAGGCGTACGGGCCGATGGGCGTGGGCGTGCTCCACGGTCGCCGGGAACTGCTCGCCGAACTGCCTCCGTACCAGGTCGGCGGCGGCACTGTGAAAGGCGTCGCGGCCGACCAGCCGGTCCGCTATCTCGACGGGCCGGCGCGGTGGGAGGCCGGCACCCCGCACGTGGCCGGCGCGGTGGGCCTGGCCGCCGCCCTGGAGTACCTGCGCGGCCTCGGCTGGGACGCGGTCCGTCGGCACGACCGGGCGTTGGTCCGGCACACCGTCGACGTGCTCGCCGCGGTCGACCGGGTGCGGGTGGTGGGTGACCCGGCCGCCGACCCGAGCGGGATCGTCTCCTTCGTCGTCGAGGGCATCCACCCGTACGACGTCGGGGCGCACCTGGACCGGCACGGGGTCGCGGTGCGCTGCGGCGTGCACTGCGCCAGCACCTTCCTCGACGAGCTGGGGCTGCTCGGCACGGTCCGGCTCTCCTTCGGCGTGTACAACACCCCGTCCGAGATCGACCTCGTCGGCGAGCTGCTCGCCGACGTGCGACCCGGGCCCTGGACCACCGACCACCCCGACGTCCGGTTCCTCTGAGCACCGCCCGGGAGGCAGCGCCATGAGGTTCGACACCCGGCTGGTGCACGTCGGCCAGCAACCCGTGCCCGGCACCGGTGCCGTCGTGCCGCCCATCCACCTCAGCACCACCTACGACCGCACCGCCCAGGATCCGCCGCGCTACTTCTACGCCCGGGGCGAGCAGCCCAACCGGGAGGCGCTGGAGGAGTGCCTCGCGGCCCTGGAGGAGGCCCGCCACGCCACCGTCTACACCAGCGGCCAGGCCGCCGCGACGACCGCGCTGTCGGTGGTACCCCCGGGCCGGCTGGTGCTCGCCTCGGACGACGTGTACGGCGGCACCCACCAGCTGCTCGCCGCCGCTCGGGAGCGTGGGGTGACGGTGCGGCCGGTGGATCTCGCCGACCCGGCCGAGCGGGACCGGGCGCTTTCCGGGTGCGGCCCGGAACTGGCCATGGTGTGGCTGGAGACGCCCACCAATCCGCTGCTCAAGGTGGCCGACATCGCCGAGGTGTGCCGGCTCGCGCACCGGCACGGCGCCCTGGTCCTGGTGGACAACACGCTCGCCGGCCCGGTGCTGCAACGACCGTTGGCACACGGCGCGGACCTCACCCTCTACAGCACCACCAAGTCCGTCGCCGGGCACCTCGACGTCCTCGGTGGCGCGCTGGTCTACCAGGACGAGGAGCTGCACCGCAGGTTCCTGGCGTACCGGACGGTGGCCGGGAACGCCCCCGGCGGGTTCGACTGCTACCTGACGCACCGGGGCCTGAAGACACTGGCGTTGCGGACCACCCGCCAGGTGGCGAACACCCGGGCGATCGTGGCGGCGCTGCTGGCCGAACCGAGCGTCGCCCAGGTCAGCTATCCAGGTCTGCCCGCGCATCCGCAGCACGCGGTCGCGGCCCGGCAGATGGCCGCGCCCGGCGCGCTGGCCACCTTCGAGTACCGCGGCGACCCGGCCAAGCTGCTCGACCGGGTACGGCTCTTCACCGCCGCGGTCAGCCTCGGCGGGGTCCGGTCCCTGATCGAGTGTCCGGCGCTGATGACCCACCGTCCGGTGCCGCCCGAGGTGCGCCGGCGGCTCGGGCTGACCGACCGGCTGATCCGGATCTCGCCCGGCATCGAGGATCCGGCTGATCTCGTCGAGGACCTGGTCACCGCGCTGCGCGAGGGCGCCTGATCCGCTCCACGGCATTCCCGCCCCGCGAAGGAGGAGCAGACATGTCCGCATTCACGACCGGCGGCGTCCCGGTGGTGCTCGACGGAGGGCTCGCCACCGAGTTGCAGCGCGCCGGGCTGCCGTACCAGGACCCGTGGTGGGGGACCGCGGCGCTGCTGGCGGAGAGCCGGCGGCGCGTCCTGCGCGAGGTCCACGAGCGGTTCCTGACCGCCGGGGCGCAGGTGCTCACCGCGAACACCCTGCGCTGCAACCTGCGGGCGCTGCGCCGCGCCGGCCTGGAGGACGCCGGGCTCGGCTGGATGGTGCACGCCGCCGTCGGCGTCGCGCTCGCCGCCCGCAACGCGGCCGGCACGCCGGGCACCCGGATCGCCGCCTCGATGGCCCCGGTGGAGGACTGCTACCGGCCGGACCTGGTGCCGCCCGACGACGAACTGCGCGACGAGCACCGTTGGCTCGCCGTGGAGCTGGTCCGGGCCGGGGTGGAGCTGGTGCTGGTGGAGACCATGAACACCGTCCGCGAGGCGCGGATCGCGGTGCAGCAGGTGCGAGAGGTCGGTGCCCGGGCCTGGGCCGGCTTCGTCTGCGACGAGCAGGCCCGCCTTCTGTCCGGAGAGTCCCTGGTGGACGCCGCCCACGCGGTGCGCGCCGCCGGGGCCGAGGTGGTGCTGGTGAACTGCACCGGCCCGGCGGCGACCGAGCGGTGCCTGCGGCTGCTCCGGGACGCCGACGACGGCCCGATCGGCGCGTACCCGAACCTGGAGGACCGCCGCGACGGCCCGCCGGCGCCGCGACCGCTGCTCGATCCGGGGAGTTCGGCGACCTGGCCGCCCGCTGGGCGGTGGCGTACCGGCTCGCCGTGGTCGGGGGGTGCTGTGGCGCTTCGCCGGCGCACATCGGCGCCCTGGCGGCCCGGCTCGACGTCCCGGTGGCGGCCGCCGACTGACGCCGCCAGCGGGTCCGCCGGTCCGGCGTGGGTCGGGCCGGCCAACGAAGGGAGAAGGAGACGGTGAGCGGATCGACGACCGCACCGCCTGTCGAGGTGGTGCGCAGCCTGCCCGGTCCGGCCGGCTACATGTGTGGCCTGACCTGGGACGGCACCTGGCTATGGCACTCCGACCAGGACGCCGCGCGGATCTTCGCGATCGACCCGGCGGACGGCGCGGTGCGCCGCTCCTTCGCGTACCCGGACGTGCGGGCCGACCTGGGATACGCGGACGGGAGACTGTGCCAGATCGGTGGCCGGCCGAAGCGGATCCTGCTGATCGACCCGGCCAGCGGCGAGACCGTCGGCGTGAAGCCGGTACGCCCTTCCAACGGCCGGGTGACCGGCATGGAGGTGGGGCCGCAGGGGGTGTGGCTCTGCCTGCGCGCGCCGGCGGTGGTCCAGCTACGGGACTTCGAGACGATGACGGTGCAGCGGGAACATCCGGTCCACGGGTCGCCCTCGGGGCTCACCTACGCCGAGGGCCACGTGCTCTACGCCGAGTTCGAGGAGGGCCTGCTGCACGCGGTCGACGCGGAGTCGGGGCAGGTGCGGGCCACGGTGCGGGTGCCGGGGCACCCGACCGGGCTGGCCTGGGACGGCGAGGTGGTCTGGTACTGCGACTTCGCCGACCGGCGGTTCAAGGCGGTCCGGCTGCCGGACGTGCTCGACGGCTGACCGGTGGGGGTGGGGCCGGCCGCCCTCACCGGTCCCGGACCCGCTGTCAGGGCACCCGGTCGCGGGCGTCGAACTGTTCCTGTCGGCGGTCGCGGCCACCGTCGCTGCGGTCGCCGGCCCCGGTCGACGCGGTCCGGCAGTGGCCGGAGCAGCCGCACGGGCAGCCGGAGGTGCGCTCGACCCGCTCCGGCGCTTCGGTGGCCGGCCAACCGCCGGTGTGACACGCGATCATCGCTTCTCCCTGCTCTGCGGGTGACGCGCCGGGACGGCCCGCGCGCGGTCGGCCAGGACGGACAGCAGGACCGCCATTTACTTGAGAATCATATGGTAAGTTCGCAGGCGGGTGCCAGCTCCTGACAGGAGGGACGCCATGCGCGTCAGCGTGACCGACGACTCCGCGACCACGACGGCCCTACGCGCCGGCGGGCCGCACACCCCGGCCGACAACCTGCGCACCGCCTCCTTTCCGGAGCTGCGGTCACTGTTCGCGATGGAGCCCGACGCCGTCCACCTCAACACCGGCACCATCGGCGTGATGCCGTACCAGGTGCTGGAGGTCAACGACCAGGTGACCCGGGAGTGGAACGGCGGGCTGCGCAATGTCTACCCGCCCGGCATGTACCCCGAGCACCGCGCCACCATCGGCCGGGCGTTCGGCGTCGACCAGGACGAGATGGTGATCTGCCACAACGCCACCGAGGGGGTGGCCCGGGTCATCAACGGGCTCGACCTGCACGAGGGCGACGAGGTCATCACCACCAGCCACGAGTGCTACTCGGTGCTGTCCAACTTCAACCTGCTGCGCAACCGGCACCGGATCACCCTCACCGTGCTGACCCCGCCGGTCGGCCCGGACGTCACCGCCGAAGAGATCGTCGACATGTTCGCCCGCGGGATCACCCCGCGGACGAAGGTGCTGGCGTTCGCGGCGATCACCCTCTTCACCGGCACCCGGATGCCCGTGCGCCAACTCTGCGACCTGGCCCAGCGCCACGGCCTGACCACCGTGGTCGACGGCGCGCTGCTGCCCGGCATGTTCGACACCGACCTGCGGGCGCTCGGGCCCGACTTCGTCACCTGCTCCGGTTCCAAGTTCCAGTGCGGGCCGCTCGGCACCGGGCTGCTCTACGCCCGCAACAAGGTCCACCCCGAGCACAACCCGCTGCCGCTACCGACCTTCTGGCCGACCATCTCCACCTGGTACCCGATGATGGGCAGCCCGCCGCCGCGCACCACCACCCGGGTGGAGAGCTACAACATGGGCGACTACCTCCAGAGCGCCGGCAGCGCCAGCATCGCCCGGGGCGCGGCGCTGGCCAAGGCGTGCGAGCTGTGGGACCGGATCGGCCGGGACCGGATCGAGCGGTACGCCGTGGCGCTCGGCGACCACACCCGGGCCCGGATCGCCGAGCGGTTCGGCGTCGAATCCCTGTACTCCCCGCTCACCGACGCCCGGCTGACCGCGCCGGTGGTGGCCTTCAACCCGTTCCCCGACCCGGCCGACGGCTGGAACATCACCAAGTTCGCCCGCCTCGTCGACGAGTTGGAGAGCCGGCACCGGATCTGGACCCGGTGGACCGAGTTCGACATCGCCGGCTCGCCGCACCAGCACTACGCCGCCCGGATCTGCACCCACCTCTACAACACCGCCGAGGAGGTCGACCTCGCCGTCGACGCGATCGCGGATCTCGTGCGGGAGCTGTCATGACCGTCACCCCGTACCGGCCGGAGCCGGCCAACGCCGTCCCCCGCCGCCGGGGCGGTGTGCTGCGGGTGGTCGCCCCCACCGACGCCGCCCCGCTCGACCCCAGTTGCGCCCCGGTCTCGGCGGCCCCGTTCGTCCGGCTGCACACCCGGCAACTGGTCACCTGGCAGGTCGCGCGGGACGTGCGCGACTGGCAGGCCGTCGCCCCGGTGCCCGACCTCGCTCTGGAGGTCCCCTCGACGTGGAACGCGGGGCTCGGCGCCAGCCACCGTAGCTACGTCTTCCACCTGCGACCCGATGTCCGCTGGGACACCCCCGACCGGCGTCGGGTCACCGCGCACGACGTGGTCCGCGGCTTCAAGCGGATGTGCAACCCGGTGCGGCCCTCGCCGTCCCTGGCCTACTTCACCGGCGCGGTGCGTGGCATGGCCGCCTTCGCCACCGAGTGGGCGGCCGAGGCCACCCACCGGGCCGGGGACGCCACGACGCTTGCCGCGTACCAGAACACGCACGAGATCCCCGGCGTCATCGCGCTCGATGACGAGACGCTGGTCATCGAGCTGGCCCGGCCGGCGCTGGACTTCGTACAGATGCTGGCCCTGCCCGCCGCGTCGGCGGTGCCCGTCGAGCACGACGCGTTCGTCCCGGGCAGCCCGCAGGCGACCGCCCACCTGCGCGCCAACGGCCCGTACCGGATCCGGCGACACCGGCCCGGCGAGTCGGTCGAGCTGGTCCGCAACCCGGCCTGGGAGCCGGCCAGCGATCCGTGCCGGCGGGCCGAGGCCGACCGGGTGCGGCTGCGCCTGAGCGACGGCACCGGCCGGGCCGAGGTCGACCCGGGCGCCGAGGTGCCCTGCGCGCCTGCCGTCGGTGGCCTGCCGACCGCCGAGCCGATCGCCGCCGGTGACGGCGGGCTCGGCTGGGTGCTCGACCCGTACCTCGTGCTCAACCTGCGCGACCCGATCTGGGCCGATCCGCGGGTTCGGCAGGCGGCGGCGCTCGCCGTGGACAAGGCCGCGGTGGCGGACCTGTTCCGGCGTCACCGGCCCGGCGTGCCGGTGCGGGTGGCCGGCTCGCTGATCCCGCCGGGCAACGCGGGGCACGACCCGACCGACCCGTACCCCACCCCGGACGGCGCGGGGGACCCGGCGCGCTGCCGCGACCTGCTGGCCTCGGCGCACCGCGCCGACGGCCCACCGCTGGTGCTGATCCACCCCCGTTCCGGCCTCGGGCCCGAGGTGGCCCATGCCTGCGCCGCGAGCCTCACCCGGGCCGGCCTGCCGACCCGTCCGGCGGGGCTCTCCGACGCCGCGTACGCCGAGGCGCTGCGCCGGCCCGCCGCGGTCGGCCGGTGGCAGCTTGCCGTGGCATCCCGAGTGCCCGACTGGCTGGAACACAACGCGCGGGTCTTCGTGCAGGCGATGCTGCAGGCGACCCCGGTGCCCGGCGGGGCCAACCACGGCGGCTACGCCTCGCCCGAGGCGGACGCCCTGATCGAACGGGCGCTCGACGCGGCGGAGCCGTGGCGGGCCGAGGCCGACTGGCGGGCCGCGGCGGAGCGCGCGGTCGCCGACGTGGCGGTGGTGCCGATCCTGCACCGGGCGCCCGTCACCGCTGCGGCGCGACCGGACCGGGTCGACGGGGTGCGATCGCTGCCCCCGCAGGGGTACGCCGTGGACCTGACCGCGGTCCGCCCGGAGGTGGACCGGTGAACCCCGTCGTGCGCGACTACCTGCTGCTCGGCCTGCGGCTCGGCCGGCTGGTGGACGGCCTGGTGGACTGCTACTACGGTGACCCGGCGCTGCGCGACCAGGTCGCGGCCGACGCGCCGGCCGACCCTCGGGAACTGTCGCGCCAGGCCACCCGGACACTTGCCGCGCTGCCCGGCAGCGACCTCGAACCGGCCCGCCGCCGGCACCTCGCCGCCCAGCTCGCCGCGCTGCGCGCGGTGGCCGACCGGGCCGCCGGCATCCCGATGTCGTTCCGGGACGAGGTGCGCGCCTACTTCGACGTCGAGGTGACCCGCACCCCGCAGGAGCGGTACGCGGCCGTACACGACGAGATCGACGCGCTGCTGCCCGGACCGGGACCGCTCGTCGACCGGGTGGAAGAGTTCTACCGGCGCAACACCGTTCCTCCGGACCGGTTGCAGCGCTGCGTGCAGGCGGTCTCCGACGCGCTGCGCGAGCGGACCAGGGACCGGTTCGGCCTGCCGGAAACCGAACGCGTCGAGTACACCGTGGTCCGGGACGCGCCGTGGAACGCCTACAACCGCTATCTGGGCGGCTTCCGCTCGACCGTGGCGTTGAACGCGGCGAGCGGCCGGTCGGTCGCCGCGCTGCCCATCATCGTGGCGCACGAGTCGTACCCCGGGCACCACACGGAGCACTGCCTCAAGGAAGCCGACCTGGTCCGGGGCGGTGGCCAGGACGAGCACACCATCGCCCTGCTCGACACGCCCCGGTGCCTGGTCGCCGAGGGCATGGCCGAGGCGGCGGTGGACGCGGTGCTCGGTCCCGGCTGGGGGGAGTGGACCGCGCGCGTCCTCGCCCGCGAGGGGGTCCACGTCGAAGGCGAGCGGGTGGAGCGGATGCGCGCCCTGGTCCTGCGTCTCCTGCCGGCCCGGGTGGACGCCGCCCTGCTCCTGCACGACGAGGGCGGCGGGCAGGGCGAGGCGCTGGCATACCTGCGGCGATGGATGCTGCTGCCGCCCGAGCGCGCCGAGCAGATGATCCGGTTCCTCGCCGACCCGCTCTGGCGCGCGTACTCGGTCACCTACTCCGAGGGGGGCCGGCTGGTCGACGCCTGGCTGGCCGCCCGCGAGCCGGGCACCAGCCTCGCCGACCGCTTCACGACGCTGCTGCGGGAGCCGTTGCTCCCCGCGCGGCTGCGGGTGGACGTGGCGCGGGCCAGCCTCGCCCCCACCTGAGCGAACCGGCACCGGCAGCAGCGATCAGGGACGACGAAGGGTGCGTGTCGATGGACGGCGGCCAGCCGCGGTACGGCGGAACACTACGACTCTACGGGCCGGGCAGCATGGACCATCTGGATCCGGCCTGCGCCTACTACATGCTCGGCGGGCAGATAATCCGGCTCTTCGCCCGCCAGCTCTTCACCTACCGGCCGGTGGCCGACCTGCGCGACCCGTCGGCGATCACGCCCGTGCCCGACGTCGCCGAGGTGGTCCCGACCGTCGACAACGGCGGCATCAGCGCCGACCACACCCGCTACACCATCCGGCTGCGCCCCGGCGTCTACTGGGACACCCAACCGCCGCGTGAGGTGACCGCGGCAGACTTCGTCCGCGGCCTCAAACGGATGGCCAACCCGGTGCTGCGGGCCGGCGGGATCGGCTACTACACCAGCACCATCCGGGGGATGGCCGAGTACTGCGACCGGTACGCCGCCGCGATCACCCTGGCCGAACCGACCGCCGCCGAACTGGCCGCCTTCCAGAACAGCCACGAGATCTCCGGTGTCCGGGCCGTCGAGGAGCGCACGCTCGTGTTCGACCTGATCCGCCCGGCGGTGGACTTCCTGCACATCCTGGCGCTGCACTTCGCCTCCGCCGCCCCGGTGGAGTACGACGAGGTGCTGCCGGACAGCGCGGAGTTCCGGCGGCGGGTGCGCTCGAACGGGCCGTACCGGGTCACCCACTACGCGCACGGCGACTCGGTGCGGCTGGCCCGCAACCCGGTGTGGCGCAAGGAGTCCGACCCGGTGCGCCAGCAGTACCTGGACGGGGTCGAGGTGCGCATGGAGGTCGCCACCCCGCAGCAGGTCGGGGAGATGATCGCCGCCGGCCGCGCCGACCTCTCCTGGGCCTCGCCGATCACCGAGCCGTACGACGTGCCGCCCACCGACCCCGGCAACGACCTCGGTTACGCGCTCAACCCCTACCTGGTGTTCAACCTGCTCAGCCCGAACGCCGGCCGGGCGATGAGCAAACTCAAGGTGCGCCAGGCCATCGCGTACGCCATCAACAAGGCGGCGATCGCCGAGATCTACCACGACCTTGAGGCCGGGACGGTGATGCTGCCCGGGCACACGGCGATTCCACCGGGCAACGACGGGCACGTCGACTTCAACCTGTATCCGACCCCCGGCGACCGGGGCGACCCGGAGCGCTGCCGGGCGTTGCTGGCCGAGGCGGGCTACCCGGACGGGCTCACCCTCACCGCCGTGCACCGGGACGTGGACGCCAACCCGGAGGTGGCCCGCTCCTACGCCACCGACCTGGAGAAGGGCGGCATCAGCGTGCGCCTGGTCGCGCTGGGCCACGCCGAGTACTACCAGTTCCTCCGCGATCCGGCGAACGCCCGGGCCGGCGCCTGGGACATCTCCGCGCCGTCCTGGACGCCGGACTGGTTCGGCCCGAACGGACGCACCTACGTGCAGCCGATGTTCCAGACCAACCTGTCCCGGGGCACCAGCAACTACGGCGGGTACCACAACCCGGAGGTCGACCGGCTGATCGAGGAGGCGCTCGGCGCCACCGACCGGGCCCGTGCCACCGAGCTGTGGCACCAGGTCGACCTGCGGGTCATGCGGGACGCCGCGATCGTGCCGATCCTCGTGCACGCCCCGACGATCCCGCACCGCAAGGGCCGGCGGGTCCGCAACGCGATCGCCATGCCCACCGTGGACCGCTGGTTCGACCTGTCGAACCTCTGGCTGGAGGAGTCCGCATGACCGCAGCAGGCACTCCCCTGGTCGCCGGGCAGACCTCCGACGTGGCCGGGCCGCGCCGCGGCGGCACCCTCACCCTGGTCGGCGCGGGCGACGTCGACCACCTCGACCCGGCGCTGGCATACCACACGGTGACCCGGGGGATCATCCGCGCGTACACCCGACAGCTGGTCAGCTACCCGGCGACCCGCGACCACCGGCGCGCCGGCGACCTGGTGCCGGACCTGGCCGTGGCGGCCGACGAGCCGTACGACGCCGAGGGCCGGCGCTACCGGTTCACCCTGCGCGACGGGCTGCGCTGGGACCTGCCCGACGGGCCCCGGCCGCTGACCGCCGCCGACGTGGTGCGCGGCATCAAGCGACTGGCCCATCCGATGGCGCCCAGCCCCGGCCTGCCCTACTACCTGAGCACCGTCGAGGGGCTGGCCGTGTTCCGCGACGACCTGCTCACCCTGCCCCGTGAACTGGACCTGGTGGCGCCCTACCTGGAAGCCGCCGAGGTGCCCGGGTTGCGCGTGCTCGACGAGCGGACGCTGGAGCTGACCACCCGCCGTCCCACGCCGGACTTCCTCAACATCCTGGCGTTGCCGTTCGCCTCCCCGGCGCCGGAGGAATACCTCTGGTTCGTGCCCGGCAGCCCCGAGCTGAACCAGCGGATCGGCTCGATCGGGCCGTACCGGATCACCGGCTACGAGCCGGACCAGCGGATCACCCTGGAGCGCAGCCGCACCTGGGATCCGGCCACCGACCCGATCCGGGCGGCCCACGTGGACCGGATCGAGGTGCGGCAGGGGCTGGACGAGAAGACCTGCCACGACCTGGTGATCGCCGGCGACGCCGACATGATGTGGGACATCCAGCCGCTGACCGAGCGGCTGCCGCAGATGTTCGCCGCCGAGGACCCCCGGTTGGAGGTCTGCCCGGCCGGCCTGTTCAGCCCGTATCTGGTGATCAATGTGCTCAGCCCCAACCAGGGCGGGGCACTGGCCCGCCGGGAGGTCCGGGAGGCGTTGCAGTACGCGATCGACAAGACCACCGTCGCCGAGGTCTGGGGTGGGCCGCGACTCAACGACATCGCCGAGCAGATCCTGCCGCCGCTGTGCCGCGCGCACCAGCCGTTCGCATCGTACCCGGCCAACGGCGGCGCCGGCGACCCGGAGCGGGCCCGCCGGCTGCTCGCCGGCGCCGGCTACCCGGACGGGCTCACCCTGAAGCTGGTCTACCGTGACCGGGACATCCACCCGGAGACCGCGCGGGCGGTCCGGGCCGGGTGTGCCCGCGCCGGCATCACCCTCGACCTGGTGCCGGCCGGCATCACCGAGCTGTTCGGCACGTACCTCGGCCGGGCCGACGGGGCCCGCGAGGGCCGCTGGGACGTGGCGCTCTCCGGCTGGGAGCCGGACTGGCACGGCAACAACGCCCGGGTCTACCTCCAGGCCCTCTTCGACAGCTCCGACGTCTCGGAGAACGACGACTGGGGCTCGAACTTCGGCCACTACCACAACCCCGTCGTCAACGAGCGGATCGCCGCCGCGCTGAGCTGCGCCGACGAGGCGACCGCCAACGAGCACTGGCGGGCCGCGGAGCGGGAGGTGCTGCGCGACGGCGCGGTCGTGCCGATCCTCTTCGCCCACCAGTACTGGCTGCGCGGGCACCGGGTGCGCAACTGGCTGCCGTACCCGGTGCTCAACGGCGACCTGACCAACCTCTGGCTGGGGGAGGACTGACCCTCGGCGCGCCCGGACCGGGCGCGTGGGGACACCCGTCCGGGAGCATCGATGACAAGCGACGACCAGGGGCTCACCGTACGTCTCGGGACGCTGGCCCAGTCCCACGCCGACCGGGCCGCGGCGCGTGCGGGTGCGCCCGCCGTCCGGCTGGACCGGCTGGCCGCCGATCCGCTGCGCATCGACGAGGACTTTTGCCGGGCGGTGGCCGACCGCTACGACACCGCTCCAACGGTGCGCGACCCGGCCGGCATGGCCCGCGGGTACGCCCGGCTGGCTGAGGAGAACCTGCGCCAGTTCCGGCTGATCGGCGAGGCGGGGATCCGGGTGCTGCCGTGGAGCGGACCGGGTCAGCCGTACCGGGACTCGCGGGATCTCGTGGCACGGGTCCGTTCTCGCGGCCGGCTGCACGTCTTCCTCACCCGTCACGGGCACGGACCGGCCGGCGCGGGCGGCGAGCATCCGCTGCGCGCCCCCTCCGGGGTCCGGGCCGGCGGGGAGGAGCTGCTGCACAACGACATCTTCCGGGCGGTGCACGACGTCTTCGGCCACGTCCTGTACGGCAACACCTTCGGGCCGCACGGAGAGTTCCGGGCCACCCGCTGCCACCTGGCGATGTACCCGGCCGACCTGCATCCGCTGGTCTTCGCCGAACTGGTCGGTCAGCTCTGCTGGTTCTTCTACGGGCCGCACCTGCGCCGCCCGGACGGGACACTGCCCCGGCGCGGCGAGCCCGGATACCTGCCGCCGGCCCGGCGTCCGTACCCACCCCAGAAGCAACTCGCCTACGACCGGCACACCCTGGACCGGTTCGCCGCGCTGTTCGGGCCGCCGTCCCGCTGAGCGCCGCCGCCGTCTCAGGTTGCCGGGCTGACCGCCGACATGAGGAAGTCGGGCACCCGCAGCGGCGGCATCACCATGCGGGTGAAGTAGTCACCCCACTCGCGGGGCAGCGCCGGCACCGGCCGGCCGACCTCGGTGGCACGGGCCAACAGCGACAGCGGGCTCTCGTTGAAACGGAAATTGTGTACCGTGCCGACGATCTCGCCGTCCTCCACCAGGTGCACGCCGTCGCGGGTGAGGCCGGTCAGCAGCAGCGACGCGGGATCGACGTCGCGCAGATACCACAGCGAGGTGAGCAGCAGGCCACGCCGGGTGCAGCGGACCATCTCGGGCAGCGACGGCGCGTCCGGCCCGCCCTCCAGCACCAGGTTGTCCACCATCGGGGTGAGCGGCGCGCCGGTCTGTGCGGCCGTGTGTCGGGTCTGTACCAACGCCGCCAGCATCCCCTCGTCGATCCAGCGGGTCGGCCGCAGCGGCAGTCCGTTGTCGACCACCGTGGTGAGGTCGTCGGTGCCCCGGCTGACGGTGAACGGGGCGCAGGGCAGCAGCGGGTCGTCCGGGTCGCTGCGGAGCGTCAGCGGCAGCGGGGTGAGGCGTTCACCGATCGGCAGCCGGCCGTCCGGGCGGCTGAAGACGGTCCGCCCGTCCAGGGCGCCGCGCGCCCCGGCGGCCAGGTAGAGATGGAGCATCAGGTCGGCCACGCAGCTCGGGGTGAGCAGCACCTCGTAGCGGCCCGGGGGCAGCTCGACCCGGCGGCCGGGCCGCCCCAGCGTCGCGGACAACTCGCCGGTGAGCGCCGCCGCGTCCAGCTCGGACAGGTCCGGCGCGGTGACGCCGGCCCAGGCCGAGGCATCGGCCCCGTCCCGCAGGCTCAGGTCGAATAGGCCGCCGGACTGGAGGTGCCGCAGGCGGGCGCCGGTCGACGCGGCGAGGTAGGTGGTGACCACCCGGTGCTCGGTGTAGCCGTACAGCTGCCGCTGCCCGGCCGCCGCGAAGGCGTCCCGGAGGCCGGGCAGCACGTCGCGGAACGCGTCGACCGACGTGCCACCGGGCGGCTCCGCCCAGCACGGTGTCTGCCAGGGCGCGGGCAGCGACGCGGCGTCGGCGGCGGGTGGGGCGTCCCGGGCGGCCCGCTCGGCCGCGCGGACCAGGTCGGGCAGGGCGTCACCGAGTGCCCCACCGTGGCTGACCAGGCCGACGTGCATCCCGGCGGCGCCCTGCCGCAGCGCCACCGCGGTCACCCGCCGGGCCCGGACGCTGCCGTTGGTGGTCAGCGCGTTGCCCGCCCACCGCAGCTGCGCGGCGGCGGTCTCGTCGGCGATCAGCAGCAACTCGTCGGCATCCCGCCGGTGACGCAGCGCCGCTTCGAGGGCATCCTGGATCCCGTTCACCCGTCGCGCCCTCCGGTGTCGACGACCTCGATGTCACGGAACACGGCGGCCGGGCAGCCGTGGCTGGCGGCGCTCGCCTGCACCGGCTGCCCCTTGCCGCACATGTCGGCGCCGGAGAGCAGCCAGGTGCCCTCCCCACCCAGCCCGCAGAGCGATGACCAGAACCCGGTGGTCTCCGCCTGGTAGGCGGCGCGGGACACCTGCCCGGTCAGTCGGCCGTTGCGGATGCGGTGCCAGCGCTGCGCGGTGAACTGGAACTGCCGTCGGCGCATGTCGATCGACCAGCTGTCGGAGCCGGCCAGGTAGAAGCCGTCCGTCACGCCGGCGATCAGGGCCGCGGTGTCGGGCCCGTCCGTCGCCGGACGTAGCGACACGTTCGGCATCCGGGCCATCGGCGTGTGCCGGTACGACTCGGCGTACGCGCAGCCGGCGGAGCGGGCCAGGCCGGCCTGCGCGGCGGAGGCACGGTCGTGCTGGAAGCCGACCAGGACCCCCTCCTCGATCAGCGGCCAGGACTGCGCGGCCACCCCCTCGTCGTCGAACCCGACGGTGGCCAACCCGTGCTCGGTCGCCCGGTCGGCGTCGACGGTCATCAGCGGCGACCCGTACCGGAGCCGGCCGGTGGAGTCGGGGGTGGCGAAGGTGCCGCCGGCGTACGACATCTCCTGGCCCAGCGCCCGGTCGTACTCGGTGGCGTGCCCGACCGACTCGTGGATGGTGAGCCAGAGCTGCGACGGGTCGATCACCATGTCGTAGCGGCCGGGCCGCACCGGCGGGGCCTGCGCCTTCTCGGCCAGCAGCGCCGGCAGCTCGGCGAGCTCACCGGCCCAGTCCCAACCCTCGCCGTGCAGGTACTCCCAACCGCGGGCCACCGGTGGGCCGACCGTCCGCAGCGTCTGCGTGCCGCCGTCACGGGGGTGCCGGCCCACCGCCAGTACCTGCGGGTGCACCCGGATCCGCTGCTGGGTGACGCTGGTGCCGTCGAGGTCGGCGTAGTAGGTGTTCTCCTGGGTGGCGGTGGCGCGGGCCAGCACGTGCGCGATCGACCGGTGCGCCAGCAGCCCGGCGCACCAGTGGCCCAGCAACTCCACCCGTTCGCTCTCCGGCACGTCGAAGGGGTTGATCCGGTGCGGCGAGGTCCAGGTTGCCGCCGTGTGGGTCGGCTCGGGTGCGAGCGCGACCGGCGTGCTGCCGACGTCGGCGCAGGCCCGTGCCAGCGCCACGGCGTCGTCGCAGGCGCGCACCGCCGCCTCCGGCGTGAGCTCCGGCGCGGCGGCGAAGCCCCACGCGCCGTGGTGCAGCACCCGCACCGCCAGGCCGATCTCGGTCTCCTCCTCGCTGGCCCGCAGCGCGCCGTCGTGCACGACGCTGCGTCCGGAGCGGACCCGCTGCACCCGCAGCGCGGCGTACCGCGCGCCCTGCTCACGGGCCCGGGACAGGGCGGCGTCGGCCAGCCGGGCCAGCGGGAGGGCGAGGAAGGAGTCGTCGATCTCGTCGGGCACACGCGCCTCCGGTCGCCGGGGTGCCGCCATCCGCGCCGGCGGCGTGGCGACCCGGGGGTTGCGGTGAGGAGATTAGTGCGCCGTGCAGGTGATGGACAGGGGCGGCGGGGCGGCCGGGCGGCGGACCAGGCCCGGTGCGCCGGAACAGAGCAATCGGGAAGAAACCCGGGCCGTGCGGTCTACCAGACCGACGGAGGCACGGCAGCGCTCACATCCCGCAGTAGGATCTCCGGTTCGTTCCCCCAGTGCGAGACGATTACCAGCTCTCGGGCCGGGTCCACCCACAGCAGATGACGGCCGAGGTTTCCTCGGGCACATCGCCCGGTGGTGGGTGCTGCGGGGAACACGCGGCCTCCGTCGTTGAGCCACCACATGTATCCGTAGTCCGGGTTGGCGTCGGATGGCCGCCAACTCGCCTCGATCCATTCGGGGCCGAGGAAGAGACGCTTGGCCCCGGCCGAACCACCCTGGGTCTGGTCGGTGGGCGTAGCGCTCTCGGTCAGGTACAGGACGCCGAGCAGGGCCAGGTCCTGTGCGCTCGCCCATACCCCGCCGCCCCAGTGGGCGCCGCCGCTCACCACCGGGACGGTCTGTCCGTCGATGACGATGTCGGAGTTCGTGTATCCGTGCCATGACCAGCTGGACGAGATTCCGAGCGGATCGAGAAGCTCCGTGCGGAGCACATCCCCGAGCCCTCGTCGCCACAGCAGGGTCAGCGCCAGCGCGAGCAGATTGACCCGGACGTCGTTGTATGCCCAGACGGCTCCGGGCGCGCTGTCGGCGTGGCCGTCCGGCCCGCTCTGGGTGTCCACCCAGGTGGGCTTGCCCCAGAGTTCGCCGTTCCAGCCGCTGGTCTGTTGAAGAAGGTGCCGCCAGGTGATGCGGCGGGCGTGCTGGCTGGTGAACGCCGGGTGGTCGACACGTTGGCTCACCGGTTCGTCGACATCGGCGAGCAGACCGCGGCGGACCGCGAGGCCGGCCACGGTCGCGAGCAGGCTCTTCGTCAGACTGAAGCACATCTCGGGCCGGTCAGGATCGCCCCACTGGGCGATGGTCCGGCCCCGGTGCACCACGACTCCACTGGCCCCCGCTCCGTCGAGCATGGGCCCGATCGCCTCGTTGTGCTGCTGGTCGGCCACCTGAGCCGCGCGGTAGCCGGCCAAGTCATCGATGCCCGGGGTGACCCGTTCAGCCTGACGAGTTGCCGCCTGTCGTACTGCTGCCAGGTCCATCTGGGCTCCTTCTCCGCCTCGTTCCCGCCCAGCCCGGTTGGGTGCCTCGGGCAGGGGTCCGCGAAAGCGTAGCCGAAGCTGGTGGCACCCCCGAGTAGCCGCAGATCATGTCTGGTGTAGAGATGAAAAACAATATAAGATGTTGCGACGCGCTGCGTTCCGGCGGCTTGACCGGTAACGCAATTGTCGTCGGTGTTGCGGGGGATCTTTGTGCTTGGTGCGTGGCTTCGGGCTCGCCGTGATCGTACGAAATCAGTGTGTCCCGGACGTCTAGCGAGGTCGCGTTTCGAGCGGGGGCTTCGGTGACAATCAGGGCGGAAAGAACGCGTGTGCTCGGCATCAGCGGGCTTGCGGCAGCACCGGGATACAAGCGGCGGAACCTGCCTGGACTGACGGCGGAAGAATACGCGATTTTTCAGGGCGGAGACGCTGCCGCGGCGTTGGTGGTCGATAAGCGGGTGGTCGCCGCTGCCGCCGAGGAGCGATTCGATGGGCGAAAACATTCCGCCGCCTTCCCGGCCGAGGCGGCGCGCTTCTGCCTCGACGCGGGAGCGACGGCCGCCGCGGACCTGGACGTGGTGGCGCACAGCTTCTCGTACCTGCCTGAGCGTCGACTCTACGGCAGCATGCCGGAGTACTACCGCAAGATGTACGACGAGGTCCTCGACCCCGAAATCACGGTCCGGCGGGCCGAGCAGGCGCTCGGGATTGACCTGTCGGGAAAATTCCTGCCAGTGCCGCACCACCTTGCACACGCAGCAAGCGCCTATGTGCCGAGTGGATTCGATCGGGCGCTGGTCTTGATCTCAGATGGGCTCGGTGAACGGCAGTCGGCGACCGTTTTCGTCGCTTCCCCGCAGGACTATGAACCGCTAGTCGAGGTACCCGCCGCGAGTTCGCTCGGCCTGCTCTACGGACTTTTCACAATGTATCTCGGCTTCCGGTTCAACGACGGCGAGTACAAGGTCATGGGACTGGCGCCGTATGGCGATCCGAGCAAGTATGCGGATATTTTCCTTCGGCGTTGGGTACACCTCGACTCCGACGGCCGTTACCTGATACCGCTGCTGTTCGAGAACACTTCCGTGCTCGAACGGGAGACCAACCGGGGCGCGTTGCGCGCGTTGGAGGCGGAACTCGGTCCCCGCCGTTTCCCAGCGGAGCCGATCGAACAACGTCACATGGACATCGCGGCCGCCCTCCAAGTCGTGCTGGAACGGTGCCAACTGCATCTGTTGACCCATGTCCAGCAGCGCACCGGGCTGCGCCAGCTCGCCATTGCCGGAGGGGTGGGGCTGAACTGCGTCGCGAACCGCGCGGTGCTGCGCAGCGGTCTCTTCGACGACGTGTACGTGCAACCGGCAGCCGGCGACGACGGGGCTGCCCTCGGCGCGGCCCTCTACGCCGCTGGATGCTCGGGCCGGTCGCGTGGTGGTGGCTTCCACCCGCTGTTGGGCCCCCAGTTCGGACTGGACGACTGCCGTCGTGCGGCCTCAAGGGTCGATGGCCTGGACGTCCGGTTGCTCGGCGATGAGGCGGAGCTGGCTCGGGCGGTCGCCGAGCTGCTCGAGGCCGGCGCGGTGATCGGCTGGTTCCAGGGCCGGATGGAGTTCGGCCCGCGCGCGCTGGGTAACCGCAGCATCCTCGCTGATCCTCGGCGAGCGGAACTCCGGGACCGGATCAACGGGCTGGTCAAGATGCGGGAATCCTTCCGGCCTTTCGCGCCGGCGGTCCTGGCCGAGCACGCGAGTGAGTGGTTCGACATTCCGCCGACGCTGGCCCACCGCTTCGCCGACATGCTGTTTGTCGCCGACGTATGGCCGGAGCACATCCGACGGATGCCGGCAGTTACCCACGTCGACGGCTCGGCCCGGGTGCAGACCGTATCCCGTGAGGTGAATCCGGCATTCTGGCGCCTGATCCACGAATTCGGCCGACGGACGGGTCTGCCAGCCTTGCTGAATACCTCCTTCAACGTGCAGGGCCAGCCGATCGTCCGGACGCCGGACGAGGCCGTCGCCACGTTTGTCGATGCTGGACTCGACGCGCTGGTCATGGGCCGGCTTCTGGTCACCCGGCCAGCGGATGTGCCATGACGGGCTTTGCCGCGCCGCTGAGCTTCGCGCAGGAACGACTGTGGTTTCTCGAGCAGGTCACGCCGGGCAACAAGGCGTACGTCAACGTTGCCGCTGTCGCCATCGAGGGGCAGCTCGACGTAGCTGCGCTGGACGCCGCTCTCGTCGGTGTGGTCGGGCGACACGAATCGTTGCGCACCCGGTTCCTGCACCGCGACGGGGTGCCGTATCAGATCGTCGAGGACGAGCCGCGGGTGTCGCTGCGACACGTTGACGGCACGGGCTTCGCCCCGGCTGACCGCGTGCAGTTCACGGAGTCGCTCGCAGATTCGGAGGCGAGCCGGCCGTTCCCGCTTGACGCCGGCCCGCTCATGCGGGTGTTCCTGATCAGGTGGTCGCCACTCGAACACGTCTTCCTGGTGATGAAGCACCACATCATCACCGACGGCTGGTCGATGAATGTCTTCTACCGCGACCTCGCGGCGATGTACAACGCGCTGGTCCACGCCGAGCCGGCAAATCTGGACGCGCTGCCCATCCAGTACGCCGACTTCGCGATCTGGCAGCGGAACGAGATCGGGCGGCTGGACGGGGAAGTGGAGTTCTGGCGGCAGCATCTCGCAGGGGCGCCCGCTCTCCTGGAGCTACCGGCCGAACGCCCGCGACCGGCGGTCCAGTCCTTCAGCGGCGCTTATCACCGGGCCGAGTTGGGGGTGGATGTCGTCCGAGCGGTCACGCGATTCGCGCGGGCCAACCGGGCGACACCATTCATGGTGTTGCAGGCCGCGTTCGCCAGCGTGCTAGGACGGTACGCACGGCAGGACGATCTGGTCCTCGGGACGCCAGTCGCTGGCCGGATACGCCCTGAGACCGAGGCGCAGATCGGGCTCTACCTCAACACCCTGGCCATCCGAAGCGACCTCAGCGGCGGCCCGAGCTTCGCCGAACTGATCCGTCGTACCCGGCTTGCCTGCCTTGCCGCGGTGCGGCATCAACAGGTGCCGTTCGAACGTGTGGTCCAAGCGCTGCGTGTGGAGCGGCAGGCCAAACACCCGCCGTTGTTCCAGGTGATGTTGGCGGTCCAGAACGTTCCGACGGGGCTTCCGTCGATGACCGGGGTGTGCCTGCGTCGTTTCCCCGTGGAGTTACCGGCGTCCCGTTATGACTTGACCGCGTCGTTCTTCGAGCACGGCGACGATCTGCTGCTCCGATTGCAGTACAACGATCGACTCTTCGACGCTCCAGCGATGCGTCGGCTGCATGGACATCTCGGCACCTTCCTCCGCGCGGCCCTGCGTGACCCGCAGAGGCCGATCGCTCGACTGCCGATGCTCGATCAGCGGGAGCGGCGCAAGGTCCTGGTAAACCTTTCCTCGGGACCGCCGCTGGCGGACGATTCCACATTGTTGACCCGGATCGCCGAGCAGGTCCGCCGGCGGCCGACCGCTGTGGCCCTTCGATGTGCAGGGGCGGCGGTGAGCTACGCGGCGCTCGACCGTGCCGCCGACGACGTGGCCGAACGCCTGACCGGTCTGGGAATCGGCGCGGATGACGTGGTCGGCATCTGTCTGGGTCGCTCTCCCCGGCTCGTCACGGCAATTCTCGGGGTGCTGAGGGCGGGTGCGGCCTATGTTCCGCTCGACCCCGCCTATCCGCAGTCCCGGCTCGAGTTCATGCTGCGCGACGCCGGCTGCCGCATCGTGATCGTGGAGGCGGCGACCCGTTCATCGCTGCCAGACATGCCATTGCCGCGGCTCGAACTCGGCGAGGCACCCCACCCGGGCAACAGGAGGCCGATGGCGCCGGTCGTCAACGTGCCCGCCGGCCCGCCAGCGATCGCGCCGACGAACGCGTACATCATGTACACCTCGGGTTCGACCGGACGTCCAAAGGGCGTGGTGGTCACGCGAGCGAATCTGACCGCGTTCACCGCTGGCGCACTGGACGTCCTCCAGGTGAGCCCCGGAGATGTCATGCTGGCACTCACCTCCTTCGCCTTCGACATCTCGGTACTCGAACTGCTGGTGCCGCTGGCGGCCGGAGCAGAGGTCCGGCTGGTCCCCGGGGGGACGGCGGATGTGGCCGGCGTGCGGTCCGCCCTGGCCGATGAGCCGCATCCCACGATGGTCGGCGGAACCCCGACCACGTGGCGGTTCCTGCGCGGGCAGGAGATCACCTGGCCTAGCGGCACTCGCCTGCTCTCCGGCGGCGAGACACTGGGCCCCGACCTCGCCGCCGACCTGCTTGCCGAGGGCGCTGAGCTGTGGAACCTGTACGGGCCGACGGAGGCCACCGTCTACGTGACCGCAGCCCGGGTCGAGCCCGAGGCGGTCACCAGCCGCGGACCGCTCGACGCGGAGACGGGATCGCTCGCCCCGAGCCTTGGCCGGCCGATACCGGGCAGCCGGATCTACCTGTTGGACCAGGAACTGCTGCCGGTGCCGGCGGGGGTGCCGGGTGAGGTCTACATTGCCGGTCGGCAGGTCGCCCAGGGGTATGTCAACCGACCGGTCGAGACGGCACGACGTTTTGTCGACGACCCGTTCACGCCGGGGTCTGCGCTGATGTACCGGACCGGTGACCTCGCCAGGTGGCGCGCGGGCGGGGAGTTGGAGTTTCTCGGCCGGATCGACGATCAGCTGAAGCTGCGTGGCTTCCGGATCGAGCCCGGCGACGTGGAGGCGGTGTTGACAGCGCATCCGGCGGTCGCGGAGGCGATGGTGGTGGTCCGCGAGGACCGGCCGGGTGACCAGCGTCTGGTCGCATACGTGGTGCCCGAAGGCAGGGCGAGCATCCCGATGGCGGAACTCCGCGCCCGGACTCTGCGGGCGCTGCCGCACTACATGGTCCCGGCGGCGATCGCGTCGATTGACGCAATACCGATCACGGCTAACGGAAAGCGAGATCGCAGCGCCCTGCCGCCGATAGGTGCTGCCGAGGCCACCCAGGGTGGCGGCCACCGGTCGCCGATGGAGAAGGTGCTGTGTGAGATGTTCGCCGAGGTTCTCCACCTGCCCGAGGTACGACCCGGCGACGGCTTCTTCGAACTCGGCGGCCATTCGCTCCTCGCGATCCAGCTCATCGGCAGGATCCAGCACGCGCTGGCCGTGCAGGACACCCAGGCGCTCATCTTGAGCCTCTATGAGTCGCCGACGCCGGCTGGGCTGGCCGAGCGGCTGAGGATGTGACCTGCGCGGTGACCCGGCCGAAGGCAGAGCAGCGCCGAGGTTCGGACGTGTCCAGCACCGCGATCGGGTCGCCCGCGTCGGCCAGGCAAGCCACCGTCACACCGGCTGATATCGAAGTAGGGGAGACGTACATGGTGTCACGAGCAGTCGAGGTGTCTGCGGCCGAGGCGCGTCGGTGCCGCGGGTCGGAACGGGGCACAGACAAGGCGGAGCCGGGCAGGGCAGTGGTGGCGTGGATCTGCGGACCCCTCGACCCCGATCTCGTACGTGGCGCGTACTCCGAGCTGATACAGCGGCACGAGGTCCTGCGCAGCATCTATTCCTTCCAGAACGGCCGGCTCCTCCGCCAGGTCGTCGGGGAGCCACGGCACGACGTGGTTTTCCGGACCGGGACCGGGACCGACCCGGCCGCCCGGGAACGGTCCTTTCGCGACATCGTCGACACGGCGGCCCGTCGTGGATTCCTGCCCGCGGTCGGAACGCTGGTCCGTTGCGTCCTGGTCTCCTGGCCGGGCGACGAACACGCGCTGGCGCTCATCGCGCATCCGGTGGTCGGTGACAGCCGTTTCTTGCAGGGCCTGTTGCGTGAGTTGTTGAACCGCAGCATGCTGGGACCGCGTGAAGATGCGCCGCCCGGCACGCCCGGTGCCGAAATGGCGGACGGTCGGCCGAAGCCCGACGGGGAGAGGTCCGAAGACCTGGCGTTCTGGCGACGGGAGCTGGCGGACTCTCCACAGCTCGCTCTGGCTGCGGACCGGCCGAGACCGGGCGTCCGTCGTCGCCTGGTCGCCGAGGTGGTTCGCCCGGTCGCGCCGGCGGCGGTGAAACTGCTCACCGAGGCCGCCTCCCAAGCCGAAGCCGAGCGGCTCGTGCTCTCGGCGTATGCGGCGGTCCTGGCCCGGCACGCATGTCAGGAGGAACTCGTCATCGGCTTGGTGGATGCGGCGTGCACCGGCTCCTCCGGCATGGCGACCGGCCGCTTCTCATCCTTGCTCCCGGTGCGGATCAAAGTCCCGGCCGGGCAGACGTTCGCGGCGCTGAAGGACTCCGTGTCCGCAGCCGTGCGCACCGCCCAGCAGCGGCGCCTGCCGATCGAAGACCTTGTGGAGGCGCTGGAAGCTCCCTGGCCGGAGAGCCACTTCCCGCTCTTCCAGGCCGGCTTCGCGGCACGAGACGTGGCGGCTCCCGTGGAGTTGGGTGGGGCGCGAGCGACGCTGCTCGAACTGCCATACCCGAGGGGCGATCTCGACGTGCTGCTCAGCCTCGAGCGCACCGCGGCATCGCCCGTACTGCGGCTGACATACAGCAGCGAGTTGTTCGACGAGGAGTCGGCGGCAGTGATCCTCGATCACGTGCAGAGCTATCTCGGCTCCGTCGCGACCGGTGCCGCACGGCCGACGATGGTGGACCAGGCCGAAGCAATCCGCTTGACGGTCGACTTCAATCCCGGGCCACCGCGCCGTCTCGCTCCCCAGGATTCGCTGCTGAGCCGGTTCGAAGGGCATGCGCGGGCGACGCCGGACGCGGAGGCCGTGCGCCACCGGGGGCGAGGGCTGACCTATGCCGAACTCAACCGCCAGGCCGACCAGCTAGCGGCGCGGCTGACGGAGGCAGGTCTCGAACCAGGGGGTCTGGTGGGTCTCTGCCTGGACCGCTCACCGACCTTCATGGCCGCGATTCTGGCGGTGTGGAAGGTCGGTGCGGCATACGTCCCGCTCGATCCGGCATACCCCGCGCACCGGCTCGAGCTGATCGTGCGTAGTTCCGGCGTGTCACTGGTGTTGGTCGAACCGGCGACTGCGTCCCGGGTGCACGGGTTCCTGCCCGACGCCACGACTCTCGACATCACCGATATCTCGTCCCGGCCAGCGCGTATGCCGACTGCGGCGGCACCCCGATCCGCGCCGCCGCGCCCCACTGATCTCGCGTACGTCATCTACACCTCGGGGTCGACGGGCGTACCCAAAGGGGTCATGGTCGCCCACGACGGCCTGGCCCGTCTCTTCCAGGATGACCCCTGCGGTCTCCGGGTCTCGGCCACCGACGTCTGGCTCTGCGTGCACTCGTTCTCCTTCGACTACTCCGTCTGGGAGCTGTGGGGCGCGCTGGCGTTCGGCGCCCGGGTGGTGATCGCGACCGCGGAGGAGACACGAGATCCCGCGCGGCTCGCGGCACTGGTCCAGACCGAGGGGGTCACGGTGCTCAACCAGACCCCTGGAGCGTTGTACCGGCTCCTGCCGGAGGTGCTCCCCGCAGCGGCGTCGGCAGGCTCGTCGCTCCGGTACGTCTTCCTCGGCGGTGAGGCCCTGAGCTGGTCACGGTTGAGCGACCTGCTCGGTGACGCCGAGGGAATCAAGGCGGAGTTCGTCAACTGTTACGGCATCACCGAAGGCACCGTCTGCGTCACCGAGATCGCCGCCACCGCCGCCGGCATCCCACATCTGCGCGAGAACACCGTGGGACGTCCGATCCCCTCCGGACGGTGTTACGTCCTCGACGCCGATCGCCAGCTCGCGGGAATCGGCGTGCCCGGTGAGCTTTACATCGGCGGTCCGTTGGTGGCCCTCGGTTACCTCAACCAATCGGAGCTGAGCGAGTCGCGCTTCATTCCCGATCCCTACCTGCCCACCGGGTCCGGCAGCATGTACCGCACCGGAGATCTCGCCCGGTGGACCCCCGACGGAGAGCTGGTGTACCTCGGTCGAGAGGACCACCAGGTGCAGATCCGCGGGCACCGGGTCGAGTGCGCCGAGGTGGAGCGGGCGATCCTCCGACATCCGTCGGTGGCCTCCTGCGCGGTGCTCGCCGACGGGGAAGAGTTGCTGGCGTTTGTCACCGGGTCGATACGCCAGCAGCAACGATCCGGACTCCTGGCCCAGGTGAGGACGATCGTCCCGGCGTACATGGTGCCGAACCAGATCGTCGTGGTCGATCGGATCCCGCTGACCGCGCACGGGAAGGTGGACCGGGCGGCTTTGATCGCGCAGCGGCAGGTGGTTTCGTCCGTGGCGATGTCCGGCCCGCCCGGCGAGTCGCTGGAGGAGCGGATCAGAGCTCTCTGGGTAGAGGTGCTCGGGCGACACGACGTCGGACTACACGAGAACTTTTTCGATGCGGGGGGTCACAGTTTCTCCCTCCATACCCTCCAGGCGCGGATGACCCAGATCGGGTTCGAGATCGCGTTGCCGGATATTTTCCGGCTCGGCACGATCGCCGCTCTGGCGGCGCATCTGCGCGGCGACGCCCCAGCGTTGTCCCCGCCGGGATCGCCGGAGCCGGACGAGCGGCAGCGTCGTGCGGGAATCCGCGCCCTGGCGGCCCGGAACCGTCCGAGCGAGGAGAAGGCATGAGCCTTCCGGCGGATGAGCAGCGGATCGCCATCGTCGGCATGGCGGGACGCTTCCCGGGCGCCGGCGACGATCTGGACCGGTTCTGGGCCAACGTGGTGGCCGGTGTCTCCGGTGTCTCGTACTTCAACCGGGACAGCCTGACGGGCTGGGGCGTCCCGGCTCAGCTCGTTGACCACCCGCGGTTCGTCCCGGCACGGGCCGTCCTGCCGTACGACGACTGTTTCGACGGTGACCTGTTCGGCTACACACCCGCCGAGTCCGCGTTGCTGGATCCTCAACAGCGGCTGCTGTTGGAGTCGGCGTACGCCGCGCTTGAGCACAGCGGCTATCCACCGGTGGCGGCGGATGGCAACCGTATCGGCGTTTTCGTCGGCACCGGTCAGAACACTTACCTGCTGGACAATCTGCTGAGCCGACCCGCAACGGAGAGGGCTGCGGATGCCTTCCAGCTGGCGATCGCGAGCGAGAAGGACTTTGCCGCCACCAGGATCGCCTACAAGCTGAACCTGCAGGGACCGGCCCTCGCCATCCAGACGGCCTGCTCGACCTCGCTGGTCGCCGTGCACACGGCCGTCACCAGTCTCTTGACGTACGAGTCCGACATGGCGCTGGCCGGTGCCGCCTCGGTGGCGTCACCCAGCCGCCGGGGATACCTGTTCGAGCCCGGCGGCATCCTCTCCTCGGACGGCCGGTGCCGCGTCTTCGACGCCGGGGCCGAGGGGACCGTGCCTGGCGACGGAGTGGCTGTGGTGGTGCTCAAACGTCTCAGCGACGCGCTGCTGGATCGGGACACGATCCACGCCGTGATCCTGGGCTCGGCGGTGAACAACGATGGGGCTCGAAAGGCGGGCTACACGGCGCCGGGAAGTAACGGACAGGCGCTGGCGATCTCGAGCGCGCTCAGGGTGGCGGGCGTTTCGCCGCGGACGATCGGCGTGGTCGAAACCCACGGTACGGGCACCCGCCTGGGCGACCCGATCGAACTCGCCGGACTCCGCCGTGCCTTCGGTGACCGGCCGGGCGTCCGACGATGTGCGTTGACGGCACTCAAGTCCACCGTCGGTCACCTCGACACGGCATCGGGCATCGCCGGACTGATCGCGACCGTGCTCGCGTTACGGAATCGCACGATCCCGCCGGTGGCCCACTACCGCACGCCGAACGAGCAACTGGAACTGGCCGACTCCGGGTTCTCCGTCGACGCTGTGGCGAGGGACTGGGAGCCGATCGACGGCGTACGGCGGGCGGGCGTGAGTTCCTTCGGCATCGGCGGCACGAACGCCCATGTCGTCCTGGAGGAGGCACCGCCCGCGCCCCAGGAGCCGCCCGCGCGGGTACCGCACCTGGTGATGGTCTCGGCCAGGACGGAGGAGGGAGTCCAGACCGCAGTCGAGAACCTCGCTCGACACCTCGCCGGTCCGTCCGGCACTTCGCCCGCCGATGTGGCTTTCACCCAGCGCGTCGGCCGGCAGACTCATCCCTGGCGTGCGGCGGTGCTGGTGGACGAGGAGCGGCGGGTGGCGCCCGTCGATCCCGTGCACCGAATGGTCGAGTCACCGACGACCACGGCAACCGGACCGGTCTTCGTCTTCCCCGGCCAGGCCGCACACCAACCGGGCATGGGGCACCCACTTTACGTTGCGGACCCGGCATACCGGCAGACCGTCGACGATGGTGCCGAACACCTCCTACCGCTGCTCGGCCGGGACCTCCGCCCGGTCATGTACGAGGCATCGGGTACCGAGGAGCAGGCTTTTCTGGCGGAGACCTGGCTGGCCCAACCAGCGCTCTACCTGAGCCAGGTGGCGCTCGCGCGCAGCCTGGCGAGCCGTGGCGTCACGCCGGTGGCCGTCCTGGGCCACGGCGTGGGCGAGTACGCAGCCGCATGTGTCGCGGGAGCGTTCTCGTTCGAGGCCGGGCTGGAGGCGGTGGCCCGGCGCGGGCTGCTGATGAGCCGAGCGCCGGTCGGTGCGACGCTCGCCGTGCACGCGTCCGTAGCCGAGGTCGGGGAGCTTCTCCCCGACGGTGTTGCGGTCGCCGAGGTGAACTCACCGCGGATGACCGTGGTGTCCGGCCGACCGGATCGGGTGGCCGACTGCGAGGCCGGGCTCGCCGCAGCCGGGTTGACAACCCGTCGGTTGCCGGGAACCAGGGCCTTCGACTCGTCCGATCTGGAGGCGGCCGCCACGGAGTTCATGTCCTTCGCGCGGGAACTTCCGATTTCCCACCCTCGTCTGCCCTTCTGCTCGGCAATGATCGGCAGGCTGCTCACGGACGAATTGGTCGACCCGGAGTACTGGGTGAACCAGATGTTCGGCTCAGTCAACTTCACCGCCGCGGTGGCAACGGTCCGCGATGCGGTCGCCCCGCCCGCCTGGCTGGAGGTGGGGCCGTCGAGCGTCCTGCGTGGGGCTCTCCGTGACCAGTTGAGCGAACCCGACCAGCACCGGGTTTTCAGCACCGGTGTCCGTGCCAACCAGACACCTGACGGCTATCGGGCGTTACTGACGGCAGTTGGTGAACTCTGGCAGCTCGGCGTGGGCAGCGACTGGGCGAGCAGCCACGATGAGGGTGCCCGACGCGTCCCGATTCCCGGCTATCCGTTCGTCAGGATCCGGCACTGGATCACCGCACCGACCGAGCCGCATTCGAACGCCGACTCCGTCCACCCGCCGACGGGGCCGCAGAACTCTGCCATCAGCCCGCCCGACCTCGCGCAGCCCGCGACGGAGGGTCCGACAGAGCGTGTCCTCGCGGACCTCTGGACCGAGGTGCTCGGGGTCGAACGTGCGGAGCCAGATGAAGATCTGTTCGAGTTGGGGGGACACAGTCTGACTGCGTTGCGGCTGAGTAGCCGGATCCGGGAAAGGCTTGGCGTCGAGGTGCACCTCGACGACTTCTTCGACAATCCCACCTTTGGCGCACTGAGTCGTTTCGTGTCCGCGGGGCGTCGCACGACCCAGGTCGGTGGGAAGCCGGCAGGCATTCCCCGGGCCGCGAGGCCGGTGGCCGACGCGCTGGTCGGTCCGGCAACCGTGGCGGGCGGGCCGGCGACGGACCGGCCGCAAGCGTCTCCCGGCCCGGACGCCATGCCCACGGCGAGTGTCTTCTTCTTCTCCGCCTCCGAGGGCCAGGACGCCGCGTCCGACTACCAGTTGGTGTTGGATGCCGCGCGACTGGCTGATCGACTAGGGTTCGAGGCGATCTGGACACCCGAGCGCCATTTTCACCGGTTCGGTGCCCTCTACCCCAATCCAGCGGTCCTCGGAGCCGCCCTGGCGGCCAGCACCGAGCGAATCCACATCCGGGCCGGTAGCGTCGTGTTGCCACTGCACCATCCGCTGCGCCTGGTCGAGGACTGGAGCATCGTCGACGTGATGTCCGGCGGCCGTACCGGTATCTCCTTCGCTCCGGGCTTCCATCCGCTCGACTTCGTCCTGGCTCCTGAGCGCTTCGAGGACCGCCGTCAGCATTTCGCCAGAGACGTCGATCTGGTCCGGCGTCTGTGGCGTGGCGAGAGCATGGAGGACGTGCCAGCAGGCGGAGGCGCCCGGGTCTCGGTGGTGGCATACCCGAGCCGAGTCCAGCCTGAGCTTCCGCTCTGGATAACCGCCGGTGAAAGCGACGCCTCCTTCCGGCTGGCCGGTCAGCTTGGTGCCAACCTGCTGACCGCACTTCTCGTGCTGACGCCTGAGCAACTGCAAAAGAAGATCGCCATCTACCGTGCGGCCAGGGCGGAGAGTGGACATGACCCGGCAGCCGGGCGGGTCACGCTCATGGTGCACGCCTACGTCGGTCAGGCGGGGGAGAACGTCGAGGAGACCTGCCGGGAGGCGTTCTCCGGCTACCTGCGTAGTCACACGCAGTTGCTCAGCAGCCTCGCGCGGGCGACCGATCAGGCGGACAGCGATCTCGAACGGGCGTCAGAGCACGACCGTGAGGCGATCGTCCGGCGCTCCTACCGGAGCTTTCTCACCAACCGATCGTTGCTGGGGACCCCGGAGGTCGTACGGGAGAAGCTGTTGAGGTTCGGTCGGATGGACGTCGACGAGGTGGCGGGGCTGGTCGACTTCGGCCTGCCGGCAGCGGATGTGCTCGACGGCATAGCTCGGTGGAACGAGGTACGCACGGCTTCCGGCCCAGCCGGCGCCGAGCAACCGCTCACCGCTCGGACAGCCGGCGGGAGGTGAGGTGGACGATGGCCATCCTCGCCGCCCGTGACGACCAGCGTCGTGACACGACCCCCCGCCCCACGCTGGTGTGCGTTCCGCACGCGGGCGGCAGCGCTACCAGCTTTGGGCGGTGGGTGAGCCGGATGCGGGTGGCCGGTGTCGAGGTCCGCCCGGTGCAGTGGGGAACTGCCTCGGGTCAGGCGTTGCCCGCCGCCAATGAGCGTCCAATCGGCAGCGTCGAGTCGCGCGCCGCAGAACTGGCTGAGGCGGTCGGCCAGCTGGTCGACAACTGGGTACTGCTCGGCCACAGCTTGGGCGGCATCATCGCCTACGAGACCGTACGGCTGCTTGAGGCAGCGGGCGGTACCCTTCCCAATCGGCTCGTTCTCTGCGGGGCGGCAGCTCCTGGACACCATCTCACGTTCGGGCGGGGTCTGTCCCGTGCTCCCGATGAGGAGATCGTCCGGTACCTGCGCGGCCTCGGGGGGATGCCGGACGAACTCCTCGGCAACCCGACAATCCTCGCCCCAATGCTGGCCCAGATCAGGTGCGAACTCGGGATGCTGGAGGAGTACGAGCCGCGAGTCGGCGAGCCGATTCGCGTGCCGGTGTCGCTCTACGTGGGCAGGGATGACCAGGTGACGGTCGGGGCGGTGGAGCGGTGGCGACCGAGACTGGCCGAGGTGACCGTTCACCGGTTCGACGGCGGGCATTTCTTCCTGCACGACGACCTACCCGTGTTCTGGCACGTTCTCACCGAAGAATGCCTCGCCGACGGTTAGCTTTCGACGCCTCGTCCGTCGTGGCCGTCGGCCTACGGAGGCGGCGTCGACAACTCGCGTAGCAGGAAGGCGCTACCGGGCTGGAACATGTCGGCGGTTCTCCGCGCCGACCTGATCGCGAACATCCGTTGCAACCAGCGATCCCTGCCGTCGTAGCGCGGCGTGAAGGCGTTCCGGCCATGTACCGTGACGGAGTTGTCGAGGATGACCAGGCTGCCCGGCCGGAGGAGAGTCTCGACTCGAACGTCGCGCAGCGCGGCATGCAACGCGTCGAGGGCGCGCTCGGCGGCTCGATCGCATCCCCGCGTGTCGTCGAAATCCACGCACAGCAGGGGGCGCTCCGTTGTGCCGGTCAGAACGGGCACGGCGGCGTGGTAGGGCCGGTCCGGACGGTTTCGACAGAATGACGGCGCGAGGCGGGTCTGAAAGCGTGGTTCGCGCAGCACGGTCAGGTGGTGCTCCCCGAGCCGCGGCAGTGCCTGGAGTATCGACGAGGTT
Organism: Micromonospora sp. CA-263727; assembly: GCF_050942455.1. Classification (NCBI taxonomy): domain Bacteria; kingdom Bacillati; phylum Actinomycetota; class Actinomycetes; order Micromonosporales; family Micromonosporaceae; genus Micromonospora; species Micromonospora sp. CA-263727. The sequence continues at coordinate 4,436,911 of NZ_CP192031.1, read as the reverse complement.
ACCGACGCCGCGCGGCCGTCATGGTCGGTGCGCAGGCACAACAAGCCGAGGAAGTCGGGTCGTACCGGATGGAACGCATTTTCCGTGTGTAGCTCGAACAGCACTGATCCCGTGTTCTGTTGCTCGTTCTCCTCGCCGGGCACGGGGCAGACATCGTGGACGAGCGCGCCGAGTTTCTCCTCGGGGTAGGCGATCGGATCGCCCAGATGCGACATGACCAACGCCAGTGCTCCGACCGCGGGTGTCGTCTCTCGTGCCACGGAGTTGGGGATCTGCGGCGTGAGCGGCAGATCGGCACAGACCGGTAGCCCTTCGATGACGAGGCGTCCCTCGTTGTTGCCGATGCTCTGAAACTCATCGAGCACGGTACACATGCTCGCCGGAAGTAATGAGCTTAGCGTCTTCGCCGCATCGATGAATGCGCCGTTGTCGACAAGGGGTGAGGTGGCCCGAAGGTGCTCGATCGCGGTCCGGCACTGCGCGGCGGCAGCTGCTGATAAACGCCGGAAGTCTGCGGCCGAGCCCGAGGCGGACAAGGCGGCACTCGAAGTCGTCAAGATTGTGGTGCCTCGTTGTATACAGCGGGCCATGTGGAACTGCCTGCGACTGCCGCAAAGTTGTGCACAAAGCCTCCGTCCAGCTGTCCCTGGCTGGTAGCCACGAGCCTACCAAGTGACGGCTGTCGACGGGGGCCCATGAGTCTCGACATTGCTGTGCGTGCGTTGTCTGCCATAGGATCGGAGCGTTCCGCAGGTGGGTCTGAAGTAGACGGTTGCATGTCCTCGTTCCGTTAACCCGATGTGGAGCCGGACCGGTACGGAAAGGGGTCGGGTGACAAGCCAGGCGGAGCGAGTGGCCAACGAGACCGAGCGGCTGCTGGTGCGCTTCGACCGGGCAATGATGGCGAACTACGGTCCGCCGTCACTGGCGTTGGCACGGGGACGAGGGTCTCGAGTGTGGGACGTGGATGGTCGGGAGTATCTCGACCTGTTCGCTGGGCTGGCGGTCTCCAGCCTTGGTCACGCACACCCCACCCTCATCGCCGCGGTCTCGGAGCAGATGGCGCGGCTCGCGCACGTCTCCAACCTCTACGCGCACGAGCCCGGGGTCAGGCTCGCCGAACGCTTGGTCGGTCTGCTGGAGACTGACGGGCGGGTCTTCTTCGCCAACTCGGGAGCAGAGGCGAACGAAGCTGCTGTCAAGCTGGTTCGCAAGGCCGCGAGCGGCAGGAAGGGCTACTTCGTCGCTGCCGGTGGCGCCTTCCACGGCCGGACGATGGGGCCGCTTGCGCTCAGTGATCCGGCTTCGATCCGCGATTCCTTCGGGCCCTTCGGCACCGAGGTTAGACGGGTCACTTTCGGTGATGCGGAAGAGTTGACGCAGGTTGTCACGAAAGATTGTCTCGCCGTGTTCCTGGAGCCGGTCCAGGGCGAGGCCGGGATCGTGTTGCCGCCCCCCGGCTACCTCGCCACGGCTCGTGCGCTGTGCGACTCCACCGGGGCGGTGCTCGTCTTCGACGAGGTGCAGAGCGGGATCGGGCGGACCGGCTCCTGGTTCGCGCACCAGCACGAGGCGGTACTGCCGGATGTGCTGACCCTTGCGAAGGGCCTTGGCGGAGGGTTGCCCATCGGCGCCTGCATCGGGATCGGCCCGTTCGGAGCGGTCTTCGGCCACCGTGACCACGGTTCCACCTTCGGTGGGAACCCCGTTGTCTGCGCCGCTGCTCTGGCTGTCCTCGACGTGATCGAAGACGAGGGTTTGCTGGCGAATGCGACCCGGGTCGGCGAGCAGTTGGCCTCGGGTGCCGCTCGGTTGGGCAATCCGGTCCGAGGCGTGCGCGGTCGTGGCCTGTGGCAGGCCATATTGCTGACCGATCCGAGGGCTGCGGCGGTTGAGGCCGCCGCCCGGCGGGCCGGGTTCCTGGTCAACGCGGTCCTGCCGGACGTGGTGCGGCTCGCCCCGCCGCTCATCCTCACCCCGTCCGAGGCATCATCGTTCCTGTCCGTGCTTCCGGAGCTCCTTGCCGCCAATGTTCGCTAAGCGATCTGGACGTCCGTCGATATCGACGTGTAGGATCATGATCAGCTAGCTCGTGGATGGTACGGCGGGTCACGCGCCGGCATCCGATCGGAACTGGGCTCGCGTGAGGGTTGACGGGGGATGCATGCGGGCTGATAGATGCTGTGAATTGCTCTGACTGGCGGACGCGGAAACGTCCGTCCTCCGTCGCGTCGACACTGAATCCAAGCAGCCTTGCAGGCGCAGCCCGTCACCATCCCGATTCGTTCTCTGTCGATCGGTTTCTCGACTTTAGAATGGTGGGTTTTCGTGCAGCAGCGCCTTGATCACGCGATAGACGTGGCCGACCTGACCCGCACCTTCCGGGGTCCCGACGGCAAGAGGAAGCTGGCCGTCGACGGCCTCTCCTTCCACGTGCGGCGTGGTGAGATGGTCGGGCTCCTGGGGCCAAACGGAGCCGGCAAGACCAGCACGGTGAAGGTGCTCATGACGGTGCTGTTGCCGACCTCCGGGAAGGTCACGGTGATGGGCCACGACGTGGTCGCCGAGGCGCAGCGGGTCCGGCGGCTCACCGGCGTCATCCTCGGTGGCGACACGGGCCTCTACGGTCGGCTGTCCGCCCGCGACAACCTGCTGCTCTTCGCCGACCTCTACGGCCTTCCGTACCGGAGCCAGAAGCGTCGGATCGCGGAGCTGCTGGACCTGGTCGGCCTGCTCGGTGTCGAACGCAAGCGGGTGGAGACCTTCTCCCGGGGTATGAAGCAGCGGCTGCACATCGCCCGTGGACTGCTCCACGATCCCGAAGTGGTCATCATGGACGAACCGAGCAACGGAATCGATCCAGTGGGTGCCCGGGAACTGCGCCAAATCATCCGCGAGCAGGTCCGTGCCGAGCGCACCGTGCTGCTGACCACCCACTACATGTTCGAAGCCGAGGAGCTCTGTGACCGGGTGGTGGTGATGGCCAACAGCCGCAAGATCGCCGAGGGGACTCCGCAGTCGCTGAAGGAGGCGACCGCCGGACAGGTCGTGCTCACGCTCGACGTGCAAGGGGCGGATCAGCGGCACGTCGAACGCCTGCGCACCCTGGCCGGGGTCAGTTCGGTCAATTTGACGAACCGCGACGATGGTCAGAACATCGACCTGTACAGCAGCCCGGACGGGGACGTGACGGTCGCCGCCCTGGCCGTGCTGGGCGACGTCTCGGTGCTCCGGGTGTCCAAGCGCGAGCCGACGCTGGAGGATGCCTACGTCGCGCTGGTGGCAGGCGGCACCCGATGACGGAAGCCACCAGGAACGACCCGCAAACCTCGCTCCGGGTCGGCGCGACAATGCGTTATCTGGCCCGTGCTTGGCGACTGGAGCTGCGGCAGTTGCTGACCAGCCGGCTGTACCTGTTCGTGGCGGTGTTCCTGCCATTGATTATCGCATCTGTCGCGTTCTACATGACCAAGGGGTCTCAACGGCCGATACCCGTGCTGAGTATCGCGCTCAGCGCCGCGCTGATGGGCATGTGGTCCACGACGCTGCTCGGGGCCGGCAATGCCATCACCAGGCTCCGTCACATCTCCGTCCTGGAGCCATTGGTCGCGTCCCCCATGCCCACCATCCTGTTCACCCTGCCGTTCGCGATCGCCACCGCCTCCCTCGGGCTCTACTCTCTCGTCGCCACGCTCGTCTGGAGTGCGGTCTTCTTCGACCTCAGGCTTGAGACCGTCAACTGGTGGCTACTCGTGTCGATCCCGGTCACCGTGCTGTCACTGGGAATGCTGGGGCTGCTGATGGCCTCGGCGTTCATTCTCTACCCCACGGCCCAGTCACTGGCCAACCTGTTCGAGTATCCGGTCTGGATGCTCAGCGGCATGCTGGTGCCGGTGTCGGCCCTGCCCGGCGCGCTGCAGGCCGTCTCGACCGTGCTCGCCCCGACCTGGGGAGTGAAGGCCGTGCACGGTGCGGCCATGGGGGATGGCGATCCGCTCGTCGCGGTCGGCATGTGCCTCCTGCTCTCCGGCCTATACCTGGGCGTGACACTGATCGTGCTGAGGAGGTTCGAGTGGCTGGCACGATCCAGCGGCACCCTGTCTCTCCGGTGAGCGCCCTGCGGCTCTTCTTCGTCGCGGGCTGGCGCTCCAACCTCGCCCTGTTTCGCTGGATGAGGCCGTCGGCGTTTATTCCGACCCTGATCGGAGTGCCGGCCCTGCAGCTCATCTTCTTCGTGCACCTCGGGCGATACCTTGACACCCAGCCGGTCTCCTACTATGCGCTCGGCAACGCCCTGCACGCATGTGCCATGGCAGGGCTTTTCGCTCCCGCGATGTCGCTCGCCGGGGAGCGGTTTGCCGGAACGCTCCCGGCGTTGCTGGCGACACCGGCGAACCGTACGTTGATGTTCGCCGGCCGAACGGTCACCGCGGTGCTCGTCGGCTGTTCCTCGACCGTCGTGATGCTGATTCTCGGTAGCGTGCTCACGGATTTCCGGCTGCCGGCGGAGGGCATCGTTCCCATCTCGGCGGCGATCCTCGTGACTGCTGCCTCATGCAGCGCCTTCGGGCTGCTTGTCGGGGCTGCCGGCCTCCGTACCCGGGAGGCGATTCTGCTGGGAAACCTGGTGCTCTACCTGATGCTGCTGGTCTGTGGCATCAACATTCCGAGGGAGAGTCTGCCCGACGGGCTCCGGTTGATCGGCGAGATCATGCCGATGACACATGGCATAGCGGCCGCGCGGCAGGCGTTCACCGGCTCCGGTCCGGTCACGGGGCTGCTGCTGGTGGAACTCGGCAAGGGCCTGTCCTTCCTGGTCCTGGCGGTGTTGACGTTGCGATTCCTGGAACGCGGCAGCCGCCGGGCCGCCAGCCTCGACGAGGTATGAGCGGTCGCCGTGCAGACAGGGCTGGTGGCATGAACCAGGTGGCGAGGGCTCCTCTCTCCTTCGGGCAGCTATCCGTGTGGCGGTCTATCGAGCATCTCTCTCCCGACCGTGCGGCCAGCGTCAATCTGGCCCGCACCTGGGACCTGCCGGATGACTGCACGGTGGACTCCGTCCGTACCGCGCTTGAGGTGTTGACAGAGCGCCACGAGTCGCTTCGTACCAGGTACGCGGAGTCGGGTCCACGTGGCATCGAGCAGGTGATCTGTCGTCCCGCCCGGCTGCCGATAGCGACCTACGAACTCGGCGTGGAGGCCGAAGAGCGTGCGAGCGACGTCACCGTCCGGCTCGCGAAGGACGCCATCGCTCTGGACACCGTGCATCCATGGCGGGTCGGCATCGTGACGCAGGCGGGTAGGCCCCGACATCTGGCGCTGGTCATCCACCACCTAGCCGCGGACAGCGCCGCGATCGCAGTAGCGAACCGTGAGTTCATCGGCCTGCTGGGCGGCGTCGCGCCGGCTGATCCAGCGCCTCGGTGTCGCGATGTCGCCGTCGAGCAGCACTCGTCTGCTTGGGCGATGCGTCGCGCTGCCAGCCTCGACTACTGGAAGCGGGTGACGGAGGCGGCACCGCCAGCGGCGGCAGGGCCCACCGCCATCTCCACAGCTCGTTGGGCGACGCTGCGCTCGATGCCCGTCACGATCGGCACGGAGCGTCTCGCCGCCCGCCTCAACATCTCTGCACAGAGTGTTCTCTACGCCGCGTACTGCCGTACCTTGGCCGACAGCATGCAACAGGACCGATTCCTGGTCGGACTGCTGGCCAGTAACCGGGTTGCGACTCGTTGGCGGAACCTGGTCAGCTCCATGAATCAGCTGGTGCCGGTTCTGGTGCGCATGCGGCCTGGCGAGGACTTCGCATCCCTCGCGACCCGGCTGTACGCGGAGAGCCTCGCCGCCTACCGATACGGCTGCTACGACGTCGACGCCCTGGCCCAGATCGAGGCGAGGACGGGCTACAACGGCGCCGGGCGTGGGTTTCACAGCTTCTTCAACTTCATCCCGTCGGCAGAGGGGGCCGTCTCTCCACCGGTGGATTCTGAGGATCCCGACGCCTGGACGGTCACGACTCGGGACCATGGGCGGGACAACGGCTTCCCCTTCTACCTGGTGATCGATGGCGGGCGGCCGGTCGTCTGCACCCTCCGCGTGGGATCCGCGCCGGATTACGAACCGCTGCGGGACTTCCTCCTGCGGCTTCAGCAGCTCATCGTGACGGCGGCGATGCGGGAGTGACCGTTGCGACCGGCTCGGTTTGCGGGTCCGTAGGTTCGAGCGTGTCCGGCAGATCCCGCGCGAGTCGCAACGGTGACAGGACGATGGGCATAACGGCCAGCCACGATCCGACGACCGCGATCGCGAGGGTCGTACGTACCCCGAGTGGTATGGCGAGGGCGCCGGCGACCAGGGCGCCCACGGGCACGAGGCTGCGGATTATCCAACGGACACTCGCGTTCATCCGGCCCCTGAGTTCTGGCGGGCAGATCGACTGCCGGTAGGCGATCTGGAGCACGTTGTACGAGACGGTCACCACCCCGGTCACAAATAGTGCCGCCGAAACGAGGTGGATTCCCCACCCGGGTTGCGCGAGCGGCAGGCACAGCGTCAACGCACCCAGGTAGAGCTTGCCAGCCCAGAGCGCCCGAGCCGGGCCGAGCCATCGCGCCATCGGATTGGCGACCATTCCACCGACCACGCCGCCTACCCCGCCGATCGCCAGCGTCACGCCGATCGTCTTCGGATCGGCATGGAGGTTCCTGGCGAGGAAGACCACGATCAGCGCCGCGACCATGGCATCGAAAGCATTCGCGGCCGTGCTGGCCAGGAGAACTCTGCGCATGACCCAGTGGTCCAGCACGAAGCGTAGGCCAGCGGCGATGTCCCGACGAAGGTCGGGCAGCCATGGGCCGGGTGCATGCGGCCGGGGCGCAGGATCGGGCTGACGGATCAATAGCAACGAGACGATGCTGGCCAGGAACGAGAGGCAGTCGACGACGAGGACACGGACAGCACTGCCGAGCAGAGAGGTCAGGCCGCCGGCCAGGGTGGGACCGAGGACGGCGGCAAGGGCGTTGGTTGTTCCGACTCGACCGATGCCCTCCACGAGCCGATCCCGAGACAGCAGCGAGGCGATGTAACTCTGACACGCCACCTCGAAGAAGACCGCGAAGATGCCGAGCAGCAGACTGACCAGATAGAGGTGCCAGATGGTGAGGTGCCAGAGCGCGACGGCGAGCGGCACCGAGGCGAGCCCGACGCCACGTACGACATCACAAATGATCATCAGGCGGCGCTTGCGGGTCCGGTCGATCACCGCGCCGGCCGGTAGCGCGACGATCACCCAACCGAGCGAGGCGAGGGCGGTGAGCAGGCCGACCTCGAAGGTGCTGGCGTCCAGCAGCGTCACGGCGGCCAGCGGCAGGGCGAGCGCGGTGATCGCCGCACCGAGATCACTGACCGCCTGCCCAAGCCAGAGCGACATGAAGTCGCGGTCGCGCCACAACGAGGAAGCTGCGGCACTCATTGGTCGTCATCTCTGTCCGGCGGGTAGCATGGGCATCCCACCCGTTCGGTTGCCAGGGCATGACGGAAGTGGTGAAAATGCGCATCCTCTGCAATGCCGCTGGCGGTTTCGGACACCTCTACCCCCTCGTCTCGCTGGCCCGGGCGCTCGCCGAATCGGGTCACGACGTGGCGCTGGCGGTCCCGGAATACTTCGCCGCGACCGCCCGCGAAACGGGGATCGAAACCATCGCGCTGTGCGCCGACGGCGTGGCAGAGCCCTCCGCGGAGTACAAGGCACTGCAGGATGCCCGGCTGCCGGTGGAGCGGGGTCGGATAGCCCTCGGCCGCTATCTCGACCAGGGGGTGCGTCAGGTGCCGGCGCTGCTCGACGCGATAGCCAGCTGGCAGCCGCAACTTCTGGTACGTGAGACGACCGCGTTTGCCGCCTGGCTGGCAGGGGAGGTGGCGGATCTGCCAGTCGCCGTGTTCGACTTCGCGCCTACCCCGGGTAAATTGCTGGCAGCCACGGCCGGTGATCTGTTCGGCGATGCCCGGGCGGCTGTCGGGCTGGCACCGGACCCGAAGCTCGCCAGCCTCAACCGGTGGCTGCATCTTCTCTCCGCGCCCGTCGGATGGTTCTCTCCCCGGGTGATGGGCCCCACCACTCACTTGTTCCAGCCGATTCCAGAGCCTGCTGCTGCTCAGGCCGCCCCCGAGTGGTTGCGCGGAGCCGATGATGGCTGGCCTTTCGTCTACGTCACGCTCGGGACCTTCTACAACACGACTCCGGGGCTGTTCGAGATGATATTCGACGTACTCCGGGATGCGCCGGTTGCGGCCTTGGCCACCGTGGGACGCGACGTCGACCCCGCCTCCTTCGGCCGAATGCCCGGCCACGTCCGCATCGAACGCTTCGTTCCCCAGGCCGCCGTGCTCGCGCACACCGATGCGGTGATCTGTCACAGTGGCTACGGGACCCTGATGGGGCCGCTGCGTCGCGGCATTCCCGTGGTCACCATGCCCCTCGGCGCGGCGGACGACACCCCGAACGCGGCCCGGGTCGCGGCACTCGGTGCCGGCGTCGCACTCAGTGCGGGCGAACGCTCCGCAGGCAGCCTACGTGAGGCGCTGAACGCGGTGCTCACGCAGCCACGCTACCGACAGGCAGCGGCTCGGGTCGCGGCATCGATGAAAGGGCAGCCTCCGATGCGGGCGATGGTGGGGTTCGTCGAGCGGTTGGGCATCGAGCGGATGCCGGTGCTTGGACCGGTGCCAGCCTGACCAGACGGTCGGTTGCCATCAATCGGCGGACGGCAGGCGGATGCCGCTCTTCGCGATGCTGGCCATGAGATCAGGTCGCTCCCCGCTCGGTCGCCGTCTATCGGGCCAGTGCTGCGGCACTGTCCCCCGGCAGTGGACTCCTCCGCCGTACCACCACTCCCAGCCCGCCAGGGTGTGTACCTCGGCTGCCGCGTACCGGATGGTCAGACCGGTACGACGGCGGCCGGAAAGGTTCGGCGGAGAGCCGTGCAACAGCAGGTCGGAGTGGAGCGACACCTGACCGGCCGCGAGCCTGTTCACGTACCGATCGGTATAGCGGTGCGCACCGATCACCTGCCGCTTGGCGACACGCGTGCCGTCGAGCGGCAGATCCTCGTGGGGAAGCGCACCGTACAGGTGGCTTCCGGGAACGAACCGCATCGCCGCGTTGTCCTCGTCGCTGTCGTCGACCGCCAGCCAGGCGGTCACCGTCTTCGTCGGCGTGAACGGCCAGTAGGCGGCATCCTGATGAAGGACGACCTCCTTCGGATCGCCGGGCAGCTTGCAGAAGACGGTCGTACCCCAGGCAACGATGTCCGGGCCGAGGAGATCCTCCACGTAGTCCAGGATCGCCGGTGTGTGGATAAGGTCGTGCAGACCACGGCACGTGAGGTGGTAGGCGTTTATCGAGTATGAGTCACGTTGGTCCGGCGCGGCCACGACGTGGTCGACCAGTCCCGCGATGTACGACTGGAGCTGCGCCGCCTGCGTGCCGTCCAATGCCGGCAGCGGACTGACGAAGCCGTACCGATTGAAGTGCTCGACCTGTTCACGGCTGAGCGTGCGGGCGTTGCCGGGGTCAGCCGGAAGGAACACGAGCTGCCGTTCGTCCCGCTCCGGCCTGATGAAATCCGCCTGCATCGTCATGGCGATCCGACCCTCCGTCTCCTGGTTGTCACTCGGCTGCTGCCGGGAAGGCCGCCAATACGTGGTGCTCGTAGATCGAGCGCATCGTGTAGAAAGTCGGAAGGAAGTCACCATTGAGGTCGAGCTCCTTTCCCAGAGTCTCCTCGAGAAAAAAAATCACCTCCAACATGGCCAATGAGTCGAGGTATCCGGCCACCCACAGATGAGTGTCCGGTGTCAGCTCTGCAAAACTCAGAGCCGGTCGAATTTCCTGCAACAGCGCGGTGAACTTGCCGTAGAACACCTCGTCGGTCATCTGGTTCCCCTCTTCGTACGCAAAGCCGCTCCGCATCGGACCGCTCAATCACTAGGCAGGCTTCATCAACGGGCCGTAGAGCCGTCGAAACCACCGGACCGAGTCGCCGTCTGGCGACGACCCGGCTGGTCGGTCAACGCCAACCGACTGCATGAGGGTGGTGTGTAGCCGAGCCAGCCTGAAAAACATCGCGACCCGCTGCTGGCGGCGGGCCTCGAACGCGGTCAGCGCCTTCGGGCCGGCGCCGTTGCGGGTGATCTCGTCGACCAGCACCGCGGCGTCCTCCACGGCGAGTGCACCTCCCTGGGTCGTCGCCGGCGACAGGCTGTGCGCGGCGTCGCCGACCAATCCGATCCGGCCAGCGCTCCACCGTTTGACGAGATGCGTGAGAGCCGGGTGCACCTGCACGCCGTCGAGTCGACGCATCGTACGCACCAGATCACCTATGTGCGGGCCCAGCGACGAGGCGAGCTGGACCATCTGCCGCTCGGCGGCCCCGCTTGCGATCTCGACCTGCCTCGGCCGGGTAGCCTGGACGAATACGTGTACGCGCCCGCCGCCGAGAGGTGTGACGCCGAAGAAGTGGCTTCCCGAACGCCACACCTGCCACTCCGGCACCCGGAGAACCCCCTCGGCAACCGCCGTCGTCCGCCAGTACGTCTGGCCCAGGTATCGAGGTGACGTAGCGGGGTCGACCATCCGTCGCGTCCACGAGTACGCCCCGTCCGCCCCTATGACCAGGTGATACCGCCCGGTCCGTCCATCAGCGAACCGCATTGTCACCACATGGTCGTTCTGCTCTAGCCGCTCGGGGGTGGTGGACCAGACAACGGTGTCCGGGCGCAATCCGGCGAGCATCAGGTCCGCCAGCCGGCGTCGGTAGATCGCCACCGGGGCGCGCTCGCTCTGCCAGACCGAACGCCAGTCGACGGTACGGCTCGATCCGTCGTGCACGTCGGTGGTGACCTGACGCTCGATCATCGCGCCGTGTTCGGCCAGCGCGGGGGCGAGAGGGGCCAGGTGGGCGAGCGCGTTGGGATGCAGGACGATTCCCGCTCCCGTGGTCCGAAGCTCGGTCGCCCGCTCGACAACTCGGACCTCGATGCCCGCTCGCTGTAATCCAAACGCCGTCCAGAGTCCGGCGATGCCGGCTCCGACTACGAGGACCTCCGCGTCCAGATCCGCAGCCCTGGTCGCCATGCTATTCCTCCTGGCCCGCAGCCAGCAGACGCCGGGTGGCCCGCAGGTCGCGCTTGCCGTTCGCGTCAAGGACGAACTGGTCCACGACGTGGACCCGGCGTGGGACGACTGCGGGCGGCAGGTGGGCTGCGAGCGTACGCCGCACCTCGGTGGCCAGCCCTCCCCATGAACTGCGATCGTCCCGAGTCGTGATGATCGTTTCGAAGGCGCCCAGGTGATCTGGTGAGAGTTCGAATGCGATGTCCAGCACGCCTGGTATCGCGAGTGCGAGGCGGCCCAGCTCGCTCAGCTCGACCCGGTAGCCGTTCACCTTGACCTGGTCGTCTTCCCGGCCGAGAAACATGATCTGCCCGCTGGGCAGCAGCTCTACCCGGTCACCGGTCCGGTAGGCCCGGCCCGGTGGCCCGCCCAGCTCCGCTTCGTTGATGAAGCGGAGGCCCGGGTCGCCGTCGCCGACATATCCGGCGGCGACTCCATGCCCGGCGATGACAAGCTCCGCCGGCTGGCCGGCGGCGACCGGTCGTAACTCCTCGTCGACGAGGTAGGCGCGGGTGTTCCAGATCGGGCCGCCGATTGGCACGCTGGGTAGATCGGGCACGGTCGCGGCGGCGAACTCGTGATAGCAGCATCCCACGGTTGTCTCGGTCGGTCCGTAATGGTTGATCAGCCGCACCCCGTCCAGACGCCCGGACAGTGATCGGATGATCTGGGGTTCCAGCAGCTCGCCACCGATGACGAGCATCCTGGTGGCCTCGTGGTAGACGGGACGCCTGCTGCGTTCGAACACCCGCAGGTGCGACGGCGTCACCTTCATCAGAGCGAACGGTGCCCGTCGCCCGCCAAAGATCGCCCCCGCGTCCCATACTCCTCGGGTCAGCACCAGGCGACCGCCGCTGATCAGGGTTGGCCAGAGGGAGGTCATCGAATGGTCGTAGCCGAGGCTACCGAAGACCGGGGTCCCACCGCCCCACCCGCCGGGGCCGGCGAGGTCGGCGCACCATTTCGTGTAGTTGGCCAACGACCGATGCTCCACCAGTACGCCCTTCGGTGACCCGGTCGACCCGGAGGTGAAGATGACGTAGGCGACGTCGTGGGCATGCGGTGCTTCGGGTAGGGCGGACGCGGGTCGATCGGTCGTGCCGGGGCCGGCGGTGGCCAGACTCAGGTCGACAGTGGCGGCAGGGTGCGGCGCAGCCGACCTCGGTGGTGGGCCGTCGCTGGCGAAGGCCACCGCCTCCGCGGCGAGCAGAATGCTCCGTACGCGCTGCGGCGGAGAGGTCGGCTCGATCGGAACGTACGCCGCCCGTAGCGACATGATTGCCAACGCAGCAGCGATCGTGTCGGGCGTCCGCTGTGCCCAGAGGGCGACCCGGTCGCCCGGTCCCACACCGAGATCCCGTAGGTGCCGGCCGATGGTGACGATCCGGTGCCCGAGCTGCCCGTAGCTGAGCAGCCTATTCTCGGCCTCGATCGCGATCGTGTCGGTGCTGGTGGTGCAGACCCAGTGGATCTGCTCCACGACCGAGTGCGACGGGAGAGCCCGTACGGGACCCGCGAGCACGTGCGGGGAACAAGGCCGAGTCTGCACCGCTCCACCTTTTGGGTTGGCAGGTCTGCGAGAACGATGGCCACTGTGGAGGCCATGTCGAGCCGGCGGCGCGCGAGCGCGGATCCGCCGCTGCGGGCCGTGACGCGGTCACCAGCCCTCGCGGATGACGTCGACGATGTGTTCGCGCTCGGCGTTGGTGACCCACCAGCCACACGGGATCGAGACTATTCGGTCGGCCACGCTATCGAGCATGGGCAGCGAAGCGCCGTACTCGCTGACGCAGCCGTGTACGTCGTTGCGCTGGTGGACCGGGCTGGCGGCGATGTTCCGGGCGGCCAGCCGAGCGATGAAGTCCGAACGGCGTTCCGCCAGCAGCGTGTAGAGCCACGCCGCTGACTCACGGTCGGGCTTCCGGTCCAGCAGTGTCACACCGGGCACCCCTTGCAGATGGGTGTCGAAGTAGGCGGCGTTCTCGCGGTGGCGAGCCACGTGCCCGTCGACGTCGCCGAGGTTGGCCAGGCCGATGGCGGCATTGATGTCGTTCATGTGGAACTTGAAGCCGTACTCGGGAATGTCCTCCGCACAGCGGAAGCTGTCGCTCCTGGTCCGGTCGATGCCGAACCAGCGCAGCAGGCGGGCCCGATCGGCGCTCTGCTGATCAGGAAAGACGACGAGGCCGCCGTCGCCACTGGTCAGGTGTTTGATGGCCTGGAAGCTGTAGACGGCGATGTTGCCGTGCCGCCCCAGTGGTAGGCCCTGGAAGGTCGCCCCCCAGGCGTGGGCGCAGTCCTCGATGACCGCGGGCCGGAAGCCGAGCCGCTGCTCCGCCTCTTCGAGGACGTCGGCGAGCCGATCGAGATCGACGGGGTATCCGGCCCAGTGCACCACCATGATGGCCCGGGTTCTGGGGGAGATCTTGCGAGCGAGATCGTCAATGTCGATGTTGAGGGTGGTCGGGTCGATGTCGACCCAACGAATCCGCAGTCCGTTGGCCAGGATGGGCCAGTTGGTGGCGGTGCAGGTCAGCGGAGTGGTCAACACCTCGGCGGTCGCGTCTGCGGGGGTTGGCCTGGTCTTCGCCGCCATGTGTAGGGCCAGGTGCAGCCCCGAGGTGGCGCTGTTGACCGTGACCAGGTGCGGATGGCCGAGCCGATCCCGCAGCGCCTGCTCGAACTCCTCGACCCGTGGCCCCTGGCCGATGAAACCGCTTTGCAGCACGTCGCTAACGGATTTCCCGGCGTTCTCGTTCATCGCTACTTTGAACAGCGTAATCATTTTCCCCGTTGCCTTTCGGGCCGATGCCGGTCACCTCGCGTTGATGGCTCCGTCAGTGCAGCTGATGCAGTTGGTCGATCAAGCGTCGTTCGAGTTGAAGGATTTCCTCGTCTGGCTGGTCGGCGGGGGTAGCACCCGTCTGCGCCGTGGTGACGGCACGGAGGATGGTGTGACGGGTCCATGCCTGGGCGACGGCGACGCCGGCCTTGCGGAACTCCGCCACCCGGCCCTGGTCCACCCCGGCGCGCTCGGCAAGCACCGCGGTCGCGGCGACAAAGGCCCGTTGGCTGCTCACATAGGCAAGTGCCGCCCGCGGATCGCCCCCACGGCCGGTAAAGGCCACCTTACGAAGCACCACTGCTTCCACGTCGGCCGAAACCGGCCACATCGCCTCACGCAGGCCGGCGAGCGCGGCCGTCGCGTCCGGCCACTGTCCGCTCGCGACACGTTCCAGCGCGAGTACGGAGACATCCTCGAGGTGGTAGCCCGGAGTGCTGCGGGCCCGTCGCAGGAACCCGTCGTGCGCGGACTCGACGAGGATCGCCGGGTAGAAACCCTCGACGTACATCTCGCCCAGGAGGCTCTTCAGGGCGACGGTCCTTGAGTGCGCCATGGCTCGTAGGGTCACCATCGGTTCGTCCAGCACATCCACGAGCCGTGGCGGGTCGGTGCCCAGGAAGCGCCCGTTCGCGACCGGCTCGACATGTTGGTTGTCCTGCACCACAAATACGTCGAGCAGCCCGCGTCTGAATCCCTTCAGCAGGAGCAGATGCCGACCCGGCCGCCCGTGGTACCCGGAGGCACACTGCTCCAGCATGCTCCGTTCGACCTGGACCAGGACCGGTGCCCCCCGGGCCAGCTGGGAACGGGCGGCGGAGATCAGACCTGGGCCGAGGTCAACGGCAATGGTCTGTTGGCCGAGGTATCGAGTGAGTATGTGGTCGCGTAACCGCGGCTCGTTGAAGGGGACAGCGTCGGGGAAACCGTCGCTCTCCGCGCCGAGTCGATAATGCGCGTGCAGGTAGAACGCGGCGAGGAAAATCTCCGGGTTGATCTCGCCGTAGGCGCCGGTGGCCAGGGCGACCGGTACGACGCCACAGGTCACGCCGTCCCGCTCGAAGGTCAATGGCACGGTCGGCGGACCGATTCCCGGGATGTAGACGGACTCGGGTGCGATGCCCGCTAGGTCTGGGCCGGATTCGACCCGCCCCGGTATCGGCGTGCGAGTGGTCGGATGGTCGTCGTGGAGCCTCATTTTTCCCCCGTGGTGATACCGACGATCCTCCGACCGAGAGCACCATTTCGGTGCGACTGACGATTCCGGTCAGTGCGGCTCGACGGATGCGCAGATCTCGGTCAAACAGGAGCCATCTAGGCGCATCGATCAACGTGTTTTGTAGGCTAGTTGGCTCCTGGGATGCTGTCAATCATGGCCGACGATCGACCGGCGGACAGCCCGGCACCTCCCGCCGCAGGGTCCGGTCCGGCCAACCTCGATGGCGCCGAGCCCGGCAGCGAGTGGTTGGTGCTCGATCTCCGAGCTGCGGCGGGCGAACGTCGCGGGTGGCGCCTCAGAATCGGATCAGCGCCTTGAGGACTTCGCGTTGCTCCATCTTCGCATAGGCTCGGGGAACGCCATCCAAGGCGATGGTGTGGTCGAACACGGCGGCGGCGTCGAGTTCTCCCGTCAAGACGTCGGATAGCAGGTCGGGTATGTAGGCCCGCACCGGGGCGACGCCTCCTCTTACGGCCACATTCCGATAGAACATCTGCCGGAGATCGACCGAACCGTCGCCGCCGTGTGGCACGCCGACGAAACCGACAGTGCCGCCGTCCGCGGCCAGAGAAATCGCGGTACGCAGAGACTGAGCGGTTCCCACTGCCTCGACGACACGATCGAAGCCGTGCCCATGTGTCAACTCGCGCATCTCCTCGACGACGCTGTCGCTGCGCCCGATATAGGTTTCGGCGCCGAACCGCCTGGCAATCTCGATGCGCTCGGTGTGGTGACCGAGTAGGACGACCCGTTCGGCGCCGAGTCGACGGGCCGCGAGCACCCCGCAGAGCCCGACCGCGCCGTCGCCCACGACGATGACGTGGTCGCCCGGAGTCACGCCCGAGGCCAACGCGCCGTGATGACCGGTGCTCAGGACGTCGGCGAGGGTCAGCAGTGCCGGCAGCACGGCGTCGTCCATCGTCGCCGGTACGCGCACCAATGTCGCATCGGCGAACGGCACGCGCACGGCCTCGCCCTGCCCGCCGTCCGCCCCCGGCTGGCCCCAGGCGCCCGACTGGGCACACGACGTGTGCCATCCTGCCCGGCATTGGCGGCACTCTCCGTCCGACCACATGAAAGGGGCGATGACCAGGTCGCCGCGGCGAAGGTGCTGTACATCACGGCCAATCTCGGTAACGACGCCGATGAATTCGTGGCCTATCCGTTGCCCGGGTTCGCGCGGCGAGACACCTCGGTACGCCCAGAGGTCGCTCCCGCAGATCGCCGCGTGGGTCACCTGGACCAGGGCGTCCTGGGGGTCGCGGAGCTCAGGATCCGGCACCTCTTCAACGCGAATATCCCGTATTCCATGAATAGTGACAGCCTGCACCTTTTTCTCCTTGACTGACTTGGCGTCGATGTGGCGCTCACGATAGGTCGGTCGGTCGGCCCGTTCTGTCAAACGATCTGGATTCCAGGGGGAGGGGGCTGTCGATGGCGGCCCCGGCCGGGTGCGTCGATGAGTCTCGCGATTCGGTTTTGTGTCGATATAAAGCTACTTATGTAGATCTATACCATTGGCGAGCTGGCTGAGAATCTTCCCTTCCTTCATTGGACGCCGTTGGTATAGGCTGGCAGCAATGTGGGAGAGCGGGGGATTACGCACAACTCGCCATATGTGAGGTGTGCCGTCAATTGTGATACGACCTTTCCCCTGGCTGCTCCCTGTCGAGCAAGATGGCGGGGGAGGTGAATCGGATGAAGGTCAAGAAGGTGAAGCTGCGCGTCAAGCCCAGCGCTTTCCGGCGGCCGGTTGTCTGCGTCAAGCAGGCCTAGTGTGAAACGGTCGGCAGGGGTGGGCGGGGATTCCCGTCCACCTCGTCCTATTGGGGGTAGGGTGAAGAATCTTTCTATTGTCCTGGCAGCTATGCCCTGGCAATCAATCGACCGTCCGTCGTTACCTGTCGGGCTTTTGCGCACGGTTTGCGCGGACGCGGGATACGGTATTCCGGCTACGTATCACGGCAGCACGCACTGGGCCGAGTATCTTCTCGAGAAGACGGCTGGGCGGATTGGGCCGGATCAGTACTCGGAAATTGCGGAATTTGGCGTTTTCGACGCCGTCGGTGACTGGATCTTTACCGCTGCCCTGTATGGCGACGGGGACTGGGGAGTCGCCGCCTTCGACGACTACGCCCGCCGCCACGGGGTCGATCGTGGCCTGGCGTACGACATGCGTTCGTTGGCAGCCGATTACCTGGACGAGGCGGTCGAGCGGGTTCTCCAGAACCAGCCCGATGTCGTCGGGTTCTCTACGACCTTCATGCAGAATATTCCGTCACTCGCGCTGGCTTCCCGGATCAAAGCGATTGATCCCGGTATCCGCACCGTTTTCGGCGGCGGCAACTGCGAGGGCAGGATGGGGGCGGCCCTGAGCCGTGCCTTCGGCCAGGTTGACTACGTGGTCCGGGGCGAGGGGGAGCGTGCGTTCCCCCAACTGCTCAAGGTGATTGCCGGAGATGGGAAGCCGAGCGCGGTGCCGGGCCTGTGCTGGCGGGACAAGGATGGTCAGCCGCGGGCCAACCCGGAGTTCAGCGGGCTCCTTCCGCCGGCTCTGCTCAAGATGCCCGACTTCGACGACTGGTTCGCCGAGCTGGAGGAGTCGCCTGTGCGGGAGTACGTCGAGCCTAGCCTGGTAGTCGAATCCGCGCGGGGATGCTGGTGGGGGGAGTTGCACCACTGCACCTTCTGTGGCCTGAACGGTAGCGCCATGACCTTCCGGGCGAAGGAGCCGAAGACTTTTGTCGCCGAGTTGACCGAACTGGTTCGACGGCACCGTGTGCTCGACGTGATGACGGTCGACAACATCATCGACAACGACTACTACGACGACATGCTTCCCCTGCTGGCCAACCTCGACTGGGACCTGCGGATTCACTACGAGGTCAAGTCGAACATGAAGCAGGGGCAGTTGGTGGCGCTGCGCGACGCGGGCGTCGTCCTCATCCAGCCCGGGATCGAGTCGCTGGTGAGTTCGGTCCTCAAACTCATGGACAAGGGGGTGAGCGCGACACACAACATCCGAACGCTGAGAGACGGGGAATCTGCCGGTCTGACGGTTTCCTGGAACTGGCTCGTCGGCTTCCCTGGTGAAATCGCGGCCGACTACGAGGCCGTTTTGCCGCAGGTGAAGGCGCTTGTCCATCTGCAGCCCCCGATGGGCGTCTCGCGCATCGCGCTCGAGCGCTTCAGCCCGTACTTCGATCGACCGGAGCTTGGATTCCCAGAGCGGCGGCCGGCTGAGATATACAAACACGTCTACGATCTTGACAAGGCGTTGCTGCAGGACCTCGTCTATCTTTTCGATACCGACGACGCAGGAATCGATCGTGACCTCGAAAGGTCGGTCGGTGAAGCTATCAAGGCGTGGCAGGATGGCTACCCGGAAAGCTCGCTGACCAGTCACGTCAGTGATTCAGCGATTCGGATCCTGGACCGACGCGTCGGCTGGGACGACCGGGAGCATCTGATCACTGACGAGCGATTGATGAAGGGCTACCTGCTTCTGGAACATGGACACACCCGTGGAGGGCTGGCACGCAAACTGGAAGACTCGGCGGTGGACGTTAGCACTGTCCGGCTCGACGAGTGGTTGGCGGACCTACGGCGGCTAGGTCTGGTCTTCCACGAGAACGGCCGCTTCATTGCACTAGCCACCCGCAACGTCGGAGTGAAGGTGTAGATGTGGAGATCGTGACCTTGCCCCCTCAGCCGGCGACCGGTGTGCTTACCTTCCAACGGTGGATACCGGAGGAAGTCGGAGCGGACTTCGTCCGCGAGACCCGCAGCGAGGGCATCCGTACCATCTCCTTCTCTGAGCCGGTGGATGTTGATGACGGCTCCGCTTTCCTTCACTTCATCGCGCTGCTGCGCGAGAGCATCTCGGGACATCTGGACGTCCAGTGGAGTATCGCCGGGAGCCGGCAACTTGACGTGCAGGCGCTTTGCCACCTCCCGCCGCCGCGTGCGTCGCTCAGCGAGCAGCTGGCGCGTGTGCCGGAGGAGTGGCAGGCAATGCACCAGTACGGCTCGTTCTACTACCGGCGAGGTCCGGGATTCATCGTGATTCGAGACTTCCGCGACCAGGCTGACGCCCAGCGGTACGAACTCGAATCCCCGAGCGTGGTCGGGGTCTTCAAGGAGATGTCGGCCGTGGTGGCCACGACCGACCTGTCGGAACCAGCCCAGGAGTTCCTCGACGTGTTGCGAGACGAACGGATCATCCTGCGATTCGATGACATGGTGACACTTCTTCCGTACCGCATGCGGACCTGGCCCATTCCGTGTAACAAGCTCTGACCGCGACAACGCAGACCGGCTTGGCCCCCGCCCCGAACGGCCAGGTAAGCCCGGGAGCGCTGTGGCGTCAGGTGTCGGCCAGGAGCATTCCCGCGAGCGTGACACCCGTCCGGGACCCGACCGGACGGAACTCGTCAACCTGTCATGCCTCTTCGACGGTCACCGACATGCTGGTCGGGTTGAAGGCGTTGCACGGGTTGTGCTCCTCGGGGCAGTTGGAGAAGCCCAGATGGAGTTCGTCGAGCACCTCGAAGACGATGCTGTCGCCGGGCTTGGTGGTGGGCTCGACGATCTCCATCCGCCCGTCCGGATGGTGCAGGATGTTCATGAACAGCGAGATGCACTGGTCCGGGTTGATTTTGGTGGTGTCGAGCCCGAGTTCGGCCCAGTCTCCGGCCAGGTTGTCCAGACAACCCCAGGTGTCCTCGACGGCGTAGCGGAAGGCATTCGAGTACTTCGTGCAGTATCCGCCGGTCATGTTGTGGATGCCGTTGTCGTCGTGGACGACCTTCAGCATCGGCCGGCACTTGTCGCTGTAGATGGTGTGGCCCTGCTTGAGATCCCACCGCCCGGAGCTGACCCGGGTGAACATTGCCGACAGCCGCTCGTCCGGGTCGGCCACCATCGCGGCGATGAAGTCCATCACCTGCTGCCCCTCAAGGTCGGTGACGGTGATCCGCTGGCCGGGGCGTGCCCGGAGCGCCAACCGGCCCCTCGGCGCCAGGACTGTGGTGCCCGGGCTCGCCCACTGTGTCGTCGTACCGCTCATCGAAATCTCGTTTCTTCCTGAAGGGAGTGGATCAAGCCGGGCCGAAGCCGCCTCCGGCTGGCGTACGCAGCAGGATCCGTGAGCCGGGCGGCAACGCGGTGCGGCCCTTGGGCTCCGCGACGTCGACCCCGTCGACCTGGAGCAGGCCGACCTGCCCGTCCTGACCACCGGCGAGGCCGGGTGCGGCGTTCTCGATGCGTTCGGTGAGGAAGATGATGTCGAGCGGGTCGGGATGCACAGAACGGATGGTGATCTCCTGTCCGTCGCCACCGCGCCACCGTCCGACCCCGCCGGAACCCCGGACGATCCGCTTGCTCTCCACCAGCACCGGTACCTGGCTCTCCACCACCTCGACCGGGGTATTCGACACGTTGCTCGGGGTGCTCAACGTCGGATGGCCGTCCTGCCCGGCCGAGGCGCCCTGCCCGCCGTTGAAGCAGAGCAGGGAGGCGAAGCTGCCGTCGGCCGCCGTGCCCCGGATACCGACCACCCAGAACGGGGTGCCCGCCGCGGCGGCGACCCGGTCCGGCAGGGGCTCCAGCAACGCCCGGGACAGCACCGCCGGAATGGCGTGGGCCGGGAAGTTGGCGCTCACCGCGGCCCGCTTGTCGGGGTTGAGCAGCGATCCCTGCGGCACCCGGATGGTGATCGGCCGCTGGGCACCCTCGTTGTTCGGCACGTCCGGGGCCAGCAGGCAGGCCAGACCGTACCGGGTGTAGCCGTACGTCGGTGCGGCGGAGTTGATGCCGAAGCGGCTCTGCGGGGAAGTGCCGGTGTAGTCGACCACCAGCGAGTCGCCGGTCACCTCTACCGTCACCACGATCTTCTTGGGTTCCTCGAAGCCGTCCAGGTTCACCTCGGCGGCGTACCGGCCGTCGGGGATCTGCCGGATCGAGTCCCGGACCGCTCGCTCCGTGACACCGCAGATGTGTTCGGCCGCCGTACGCAGATCCAGCTCCGGGGCGCTGTCGAGCATCGCCCGTACCCGTCGTTCCCCGAGCGCGTTCGCCGCGATCAGTGCGTCGACGTCGCCGAGCACCTGGCCCGGCACCCGTACGTTGCGGGCCAGGATCTGGCGGACCAGGTGGTTCGGCGTACCCGCATCGACCAGCTTGACCGGCGGGAGGCAGAAGCCCTCCTCGTACACGTCCTGCGCGAACGCGCCCTCGGAGGCGCCGCCGATGTCCGACAGGTGGCAGATGCTGGCGACGTACGCGACGATCCGGCCGTCCTGGAACACCGGCGTGGCGGTGGTGAGGTCGGGCAGGTGGGTGTTGCCGTACCAGGGATCGTTTGTGGCGATCACGTCGCCGGGGCGCAGGTTCTCCGCACCGAAGTGCTCGACCATCGCCCGCACCGTGCCGGAGACGCAGCCGGTGAAGACCGGCACCGAGCGGCCGTACTCCACCAGCAGGTCGCCGTCGGCGGTGAGCACCGCGCAGGCCAGGTCGTTGGATTCGCGGACCACCGAACTGAAGGCGGTACGCAGCAGCACGGCGGCCATCTCGTCGGCCACCGAGATCAGCCGCTGCCACCAGATCTGTAGTGTCGCGGCATCCCAGGTCGTCATCGCGGGCTCCTAGAACTCGGGTTGGTCGGACGGGGTCGCCGCGGCGTTGAGTCGCGTCACCAACTGGTGGTCGAGCAGCAACTGGTGGGTGATCGCGGTGAGTTGCCGTGGTGATGGTGGTTCGTCGGAGAAGTCCTGGGCGGCGTTTCCGGTTTTCAGGTAGACCGGGGCAGCGACCCGCACCATCTGCGGCACGTCGTAGCCCCGGACGAAACCGCCGGTGCCGGGTGGGTTCTCCGTGTGCAGGTCCAGTGCCACGTCGGTGGCCGCCCGAACCGCGGCCAGCATGCGGATGTCGAGGTCGCGTTGCAGGTTGACCGAGTCGGCGCCGAGTCGGGCGAGGAGCCGGGCGTGTGCGGGGTTGCCGGCGCCCATGCTGGACGAGGCCTTCAGCCGCAGGCCGGCCGGAAGCACCCCGCCGGCCCGGAGCCGGTCCAGCACGGTCAGCAGTCCCTCGTCGAAGACGAGGAAGCCGCGTACGCCGAGGTCGACGGCGTGTGCCACGTCCTCGACGGCCTGGGCGAGCTGGTCGGTGCCGCGCAGCCGGTAGGCACTGGCGGCGGCGACCGGGCCGGCGGCGAGTTTCTGCCCGCCGATGTCGAACAATCCCCGTGGGCCGACCGCCATCCGCAGCTGTACGCCCAGTTCCCGGCAGGTCTGCACCAGGTCGACCACCTCGGCGTCGAGGTAGCGCATGGTGCCGACCGTGTTGGTCGCCTGGTGCAGTCGTACCCCGTGTGGAGCGAGCAGTTCGGTCAGCTGGCGCACCGAGGCCGCGTCGAGGGCCCCGGCCACCTCCCACTTGTACCAGCCGCCGTCGGCGAATCGTCCGGTGCTGGTGACCGGCTGTGCCGGGTCACCCGGTGGCAGCCCGATCCGGGCCAGCCAGTCGAGGGACCTCATGCCGCCACCTCGCTGCGCCGGGTGTCCTGGTTGGCCGCCGGCAGGTTCACCATGATGTGCAGGTTGCCGTCCCGGTCCACCTCGGCCAGATCCCCCGGTCCCACCACCGCGGTGCTCTCCGGCAACTGGAAGATTGCCGGGCCGACGACCCGGGTGCCCGGCGGCTGGGCCAGCATCCGCAGCACCGGCGCCTCGGTCAGGCCGGTCTCCGGAAACCACACCTGGCGGGTACGCGGCGCGTCCGCCGCCGCTCGGGTGTCGGGTGCGGTCCGGACCAGCTCCGGCCGGGTGAACCGGCCGTAGGCACGGACCCGCCAGGTCACCACCTCGGCCCGCTGGTAGTCCGGACGTATGCCGTAGACCCGCTGGTACTCGGCGGCGAACCGGGCCAGGTACTGCTGCCGGCCGTCGGTGCCGGCCACCGGCACCTCGATCTCGAACCCCTGGCCGACGAAGCGCATGTCGACGAAGCGCTCGATCCGGTGGACCGGCTCGGCGAGTTCGGCCGCGGCCTGGCCGACCAGCCCGTCGTACACCTCGGCGACCGTGTCGTCCGACCACTCGGCGAGTTCGGTCAGCCGGGTGCGTGAGGTTTCCACCATCGGCGGGGCGACGAGCAGACCGGTCGCCGACAACACCCCGGCGGCGGTCGGGATCACGACCCGGCGTAGGCCGAGGATCCGGGCCACCCGGGCGGCGTGCACCGGCGCGGCGCCTCCGAAGGCGAGCATGGTGAAGGTCCTCGGGTCGTGTCCGCGTTCGGTGGCGTGTACCCGCATCGCCAGCGCCATGTGCTCGTCGACCACCCGGACCACTCCGGCGGCTGCGGCGACCGGATCGTCGTCGAAGGCCGGCCCGAGGTGGGCGAGCATGGCCTGCCGCGCGGCATCGACGTCGAGGCTCATCCGGCCACCGAGGAAGTAGTCCGGGTCGAGGTAGCCGAGCACCAGGTCAGCGTCGGTGACGGTCGGCTGTTCGCCACCGAGGCCGTACCCGGCGGGGCCGGGTCGGGAGCCGGCGCTGTGTGGCCCGACCTTGAGCAGCCCGAGCGGGTCCAGGGCGGCGATCGATCCACCGCCGGCACCGATCTCCAGCATGTCGACCACCGGCATGGCTACCGGCAACCCGCTGCCGGGCTTGAGCCGGTGCACCCGACCCACCTCGAAGCCGTGGTGCACGGCTGGGGTGCCGTTCTCGACCACACACACCTTGGCGGTGGTGCCGCCCATGTCGAAGGCGATCAGCCGGTCCAGACCGAGCCGCTGCCCGACGTAGGCGGCACCGATCGCGCCGGCCGCCGGCCCCGACTCCAGGAGCCGCAGCGGGTACTGCCGGGCCGTCGCCGTGGCGACGACGCCACCGTTGGACTGCATCAACACCAGCGGTTGGGCGATGCCCACCTGGCCGATGGCGCGTTCCACGTCGGCGAAGTGCTCGCCGGCCACCGGCCGCACGTACGCGTTGGCGAGCGTGGTGACGGTGCGCTCGTACTCGCGGATCACCGGCATCAGGTGGCTGGAAAGGGTGACCGGCACGCCGGGCAGCCGCTCGGCGAGGACGGCGGCGACCGCCTCCTCGTGCGCGGAGTTCGCGTACGAGTGCAGCAGGCAGACGGCGATCGACTCGACGCCGATCTCGGCGATCCGGTCGGCGATCCGGCCGACCTCGTCGAGGTCGAGCGGCGTGTGGACGCTGCCGCCGGCGCGCAGCCGCTCGGTCACCTCGAACCGTTGCCGGATCGGGACCAGCGGATCGGGCAGTCGCAGCTGCTGGTCGTACAGGTCGTAGCGCCATTCCCGGCCGATCTCGACGGTGTCGCCGAAGCCCCGGGTGGTGATCAGGGCGGTGTCGGCACCCCGGCGTTCGATGAGCGCGTTGGTGACCAGGGTGGTCGCGCCGACGACCGGGTGGTTGATGTCCGCGGGTTCGTGGTCGCCGGTGTCGAGCAGCTCACGGACGCCCTGGGCGATGGCGCGGCCGAAGTCGTCGTAGGTGGTCAGGCACTTGCCCAGCCAGGCGCGGCCGGATCGCTCGTCCAGCAGGACCAGGTCGGTGAAGGTGCCGCCGATGTCGAAGCTCACTCGCATGGTTGGTGTCCTTGGTCGGCTCGATGAGGGGCGGGGTATGAAACGGCGGGTACGGTCACGGCGGCACCACGAGCGGGTAGACCGCCACGGGTAGGACGAGTCCGAGCTGACCGGCGTACTGCACGCGGGCGATCAGCCGGACCTGCGCCCGGCGCCCGGTGGCGAGCGCCAGGGCGGTGTCGTAGCAGATCCCGGCGGCGGCTCCGAGCAGCATCCCGCCGGTGAGCGCCACCGATGCCGTGCCGGTACGCAGGCCCGCGACGAAGATGACGATGCCGAGCAGCGCGACTGCGAGGGCGGCCCAGCGCACTGCGGCGGCCGGTACCCGGGTCACGCCCAGCCGGGCCGCACCGGCGGCGAGCAGTACCAGCCCGGCGCTGGCGCCGGCGACCAGTTCCGACCCGCCGGAGCGCTCCGCGACCAGGCCCGGCAGGGTCGAGCTGAACAGTCCGAGGATGCCGTTGGCCGTGAACGCCAGGGCCGCGCCGCCGATGATCACGGTGTGTCCGCGGCCCGTCGCCCGCGGCGGCATGGCCGGCGCGCCGGGGCGAACAGGCTCGGCAATGCCATCGCCGTGGGGGCCTGCGGCAGGCGGCCGCTGCCCGTCGGGTGGCCACTGTCTGGCACCGGCGGCTGCCGCGGCGAGCAGGCCGAGCGCGCCGATGCCGAAGACCGCTGCCCGGGGCAGGCCGGACGCCGCCAGTGCCCCGGCGACGAGCGCGCCGCCGCCGACTCCACCGAAGATGGCGCCGGTGGCCAGGACGGTGCCGTGCCGGTGCGGGGCCAGCGCGGTGGTGGTCAGCGGGGTCAGTGCCCCCAGCGCGACGCCGGTGATGATCCGGCCGAGCAGCAACGGGCCCACTCCCGCCGGGGCCGGCGCGAGGATCAGCGGTACCGCGCCCGCCGCGTCGAGCAGGAGCAGGATCGGTATCAGGCGGCCGGGCCGGAGCCGGGTGACCCGGGCGGCCAGGGCCGGTCGGGTCAGCAGCGCCATCGCCGCGGCTGCGGCCGTGCCGTGCGCGACGGAGAGCACCGTGGTGGTCCACGGCGAACCGGTGGCGGCGGCGATCCGGTGGTAGAACGGGCTGGGGAAGCTGGAGAACGCGGCGGCGGCCGTCTGCGCCACGATGATCGGGCCGAGCCGGCCCGGCCGGCCGAGTGGGTTCGTCATGACGGTCGCTCCGGCCACGCCGCGCCCGACCACGGGTCCGCAGGGTCCGGCACGGCAGGGTCCGGCACGGCGCTCGGCGTGACCCGGCCCGAGTCGGCGGCACGCAACAACAGCGCTGCCAGCGCGGCGTCTGCGACGGCGCTGCCCGCCACGTCCAGCAGCAGCCGACCGGCCGGCGGCTCGACACCGGAGAACATTCGCGCCACGCTCGGGACCTGCCCCGCAAGCACCCGGTCGTCGAGCAGTTCCGCCGCGCCGCCGTGCCGCCAGATGTGCGCGCCGTCGAGACAGACCACGACACCGTCGGGGGCGAGCAGGTCGAGATCCGCCACCGCGGCCGTGGCGCCCGTGGCGGACACGGCAAGGTCGACGCCGGCCAGCGCCGCCGGGTCGGTGCCGACACTGACCGGCACCCCGCGCCGGGGTGGCTGCCGGCGTACGGCCCGCGCGTTGACCTCCGTCCGGACTGCTATCCGGACCTCCTCGACCGTGTCGAGGGTCGCGAGGATGGTGTCCAGGACGCTCCGGTTGGTCGGCCCGAAACCGAGCAGGCCGATCCGCCGCACCACCGCGGTCGGCCGGGCCGCCCGGGCCACCGCCACTGCGGTGGCGGCGGTGCGTGCCTCGGTGGCTCGCATGCCGTGGATCCGCGCCAACGGGTCGCCCCGGTCCGCGGCGCTGACCAGGATCGTGGCGGTGGACCGGCTCGCAGCGCCGTCGGCGGCGGGCCGGTAGGACGCCCATTTGGCCACGGCGATGCCGAGCCGGGGCACGACACCGGCCAGGGTGAGAAAGAAGCCGCCGCCGACCATCGGCAGTAGTTGCTTCGGTGCCTGCTCGGCCTCGCCCCGGCCCAGGTCGGCCAGGCAACGGGTCACCTCGGCGACCAGGGCCGCCCGGTCGACCCACCGATCGACGTGGGCGTCGGTGAACTCACGCATCGTGCGCCCCGGGTCGGGCGGCCTGCGCGGCGAAGGCCAGCGACACCACCCCGGCGACGGTGCGCAGGAACGCGGTCCGGGCCGGGGTGAAGGCCCGGTCGGTACGCGAGACGAAGGCCAGGTCGCCCCAGATCAGACCGTGTACGTGCAGCGGGAAGAGCACGCAGGCGTGCAGGTTCTCGTCGTACGACATGCGGGCGGTGACCGGGAAGCGCTTGGCCAGGCCGCTCATGTCCCGCAGCTGGACCACCTTGCCGCTGCTGTAGACCTCGGAGCCGAGGAAGCCGTCGCTGATCGGGTGGCCGGTGGAGATGGACTGCCGCCACCGCGTGGACATGCCGGCAGAGGCGACCAGGCGGGACACTCCGGCGGTCCGGCCGAGGGGGGTGGCCTGGCCGAGGTCGAACCGGAAGACGGTAGCCGCGTCGCTGAATCCCCGGTCCACTGCCCACTGCACCGCGGTCTCCGCGACGGCTGTCCCGTCGGCCGCCGCCGTCACCCCGTCGACGAGTGCCTTGAGCGCGTCGGCCTGGGCGTTGAGCAGCGCCATGGACTCCCGCAGCCGGTCGGCACCACGGTCGTCACCGAGCTCGGCGACCGGCGGCAGGAACTGGTAGCCGATGCCACGTACCGAACCGATCCAGTGGGGCCGCACGGCGGTGTCGCCGAGCTTGCGGCGCAGCCGTCCGATGTGGATGCGCAAGGTGTTGGTGCCGTCGCCCTGTCGCCATCCCCAGACCTGCTGGAGAATCTCGTGTTGCGGCACCACCTGCTGCGCCCTGCCCATCAGGTAGGCGAGCAGGTCGAACTCGTTGTGGCCGAGCGGGATCTGTGTCTCGGCGAGGAGGCAGCGCCG
The DNA here is from genome assembly GCF_050942455.1 of Micromonospora sp. CA-263727. Classification (NCBI taxonomy): domain Bacteria; kingdom Bacillati; phylum Actinomycetota; class Actinomycetes; order Micromonosporales; family Micromonosporaceae; genus Micromonospora; species Micromonospora sp. CA-263727. The sequence goes on along the minus strand of NZ_CP192031.1, from coordinate 4,409,081 downwards.
TGTGGCGAGGTCGAGCCGCAGTTCGCCGGCGTGTAGCCAGCGCACCTGACCGCCGGAGTCCCCGAGCGAGCTGCGGCACAGCGCCAGCAGTCGGGCGAGCACCTCCCGAGCCCCGGCGTGGCTTTCCAGGACCAGATTGGCGCCCGCGTCGAGCAGGGTCAGCACCTGTTCGGGCTGCACGTCGGTGGCGAGCACCGCGATCGGGAACCGGCCGGCTGGCCGCAGTGTGCGTACCGCCTGGTGCACCCAGCCGAAGGAGCGCCCGCCGACCAGGACCAGTCGGGTGTCGCGTACGGTCGCCGCCTGTGCCGCGCCGGCGGCGTCCTGGCGTACGAGTGTGGGCCAGTTCGTCCGGCCCATGCGCACCTGGAGCCGGGCGGCGGTCGAGCCCGGTTCACCGCAGAGCAGGGCGGGGCTCATCAGTGCGGCGTCGCGGGGGCGCAGCAGCCGGCCGATCGCCTGGTCGATGGGGGGTGACGTGGGCGCCATCGGGTCAGAGCACCTTCGACAGGAAGGACCGGGTCCGCTCGTGCCGTGGCGCGACGAGCAGCTCCCCGGGCGGGCCCTGCTCGACGATCAGGCCCTCGGACATGAAGGCGACCTGGGAGGCCACCTCGCGGGCGAATCCCATCTCGTGGGTCACCACGATCATCGTCATGCCGTCGGCGGCGAGACCTCGCATGACGTCGAGCACCTCGCCGACCAGCTCGGGGTCGAGGGCGGACGTGGGCTCGTCGAAGAGCATCAGTCGGGGCCGCATGGCCAGGCCGCGAGCGATGGCGACCCGCTGTTGCTGGCCGCCGGAGAGGCTGCGTGGGTAGGCGTTGACCTTGGGGGAGAGGCCGACCCGGGCGAGCAGGTCGTGTGCGGTCGCCTCGGCGGCGGCCCGGGAGTAGCCGAGCACCCGCATCGGCGCGGTCACCACGTTCTCCAGCACGGTCAGGTGCGGGAAGAGGTTGAAATGCTGGAACACCATGCCGATACCGGCCCGCTGGGCACGGATGCGGCTCTCCGGCAGTTCGTGCAGCCGGCCGTCGCGGTCGACGTAGCCGACCAGTTCGCCGCCGACCAGCACCCGGCCCGCGTCGGGTCGTTCCAGGTGGTTGATACACCGCAGCAGGGTGGACTTGCCGCTGCCGGAGGCGCCGACGAGGCAGAGGACCTGGCCCGCGTCGACATCGAGGTCGACGCCGCGCAGCACCTCGTGGCTGCCGAACCGTTTACGGATGCCGCGCAGTTGGACCAGCGGCTGCTCCGTCGGGGCCAGTGGTTGCCGGACCACCATCGGGCCCACCTGCCCTTCCGTGGATTCACGTCGCCGCCGGCCCCGGTGCGGAAACCGACGCCGAGCCGACGCTCCAGCCAGTGCTCCAGCAGCGTCAGCAGGGTGACGACGACGAGGTACCAGATGCAGACGACGAGCAGGATCGGGATGGTCTCGTAGGTGCGCGCGTAGATGAGCTGGCCCGAGTAGAGCAACTCGGGCAGCGCGATCACGCTGACCACCGACGAATACTTGAGCAGCCCGATCGCCTCGTTGGAGGCCGGCGGGACGGTGACGCGCAGGGCCTGGGGCAGCACGATCCGCCGGAAGGTGTCGACCCGGCTGAGACCGAGGGCGTTCGCCGCCTCGCTCTGTCCCCGGTCCACGGAGACGATGCCGGAGCGGATGATCTCGCCGAGGTAGGCGGCCTCGTTGAGGGCCAGGCCGAGGATGGCTGCGGTCCAGGGCGTGATGATGGTGTTCGTCTGGGCCGAGAACAGGGTCGGCCCGAACGGAATCCCGATGCTGATCGACGGTACGAGAATCGCCAGGTTGTACCAGAGGATCAGCTGCACGAGCACCGGCGTGCCGCGGAACAACCAGATGTAGACGCCGGCCGCGCCACGGGGCAGCCGACCGGGCGACAGGCGCATCACGGCGAGCAGCAGACCCAGCGCCGAGGCCAACACCATGCTGATCACGGTGAGTTTGAGCGTGGTGAGCAGACCGTCGAGGATGCGGGGATCGAACAGGTAGGTCGCCACCACGTCCCACTGGTAGTTGGGATTGGTGAGGAACGAGTTGACCACCGCCACGACGAGCAGGACCGACACCACCGTGCCGACCCACCGCCACGGATTTCGGCGCGGGACGACGACGTCGCTGTCCTCGTCCCGCGCCGTGTTGGCCGGTAGCACGGTCATCAGAACGTGGCCCCGTTGATGATCGGCGCCTCCAGTGCCCGGTCCTCGACGCCCCACTCGCGCAGGATCCCGGCGTACGTGCCGTCATCGATGATCTCGCTGAACGCGGCCTCGACCTTCTTGGCCAGCTCACTGTTCTTCGGGAAGGCCGCCGCGAAGTACCCCTCGTTGAGGTAGCCGCCGGAGACCTTCATCGTGTCCTTGTTCTGCGAGTTGATGTACGCGTTCGCCGCCGAGTCGTTCGGGGTCACGTCGATCCGGCCAGAGCGCAGGGCCAGGACGGTGGCGTCGAGGTCGGCGAACTCGTTGACGTCGATGGCCGGCTTGCCGGCTTTGACGCACTCGGCCGAGGCGTCGGCGAGCAGGGTGGATTCGAGCGCGCCCCCGGGGATGCCCACCCGTACGCCGCACAGGTCGTCCATCGACGCCACGTCACGGAACGTGGTCAGCGTCAGGAAGTTGTTCTTCGCCGCCAGATAGTCGACGAAGTCGACGGTCTTCTGCCGTTCCAGGGTGTCGAACATCCCGGTCAGGGCCAGGTCGAAACGCCCGGCGGCGAGCCCGGGGACGATGGTGTCGAATCCTGCGCTCTGGAAGGTGATGGTGCTGCCGAGCTTTTCCGACAATGCCGCCGCCAGGTCGACGTTGATGCCTTTCCAGGTCTTCCCGTCGGTATCGAGGAAATTGTATGGCAGGAGCGAGGGGTCCGCTGCGGCGACGAGGGTCACGGCCGCCTGGCCGTCCGCGCCGCGGTCTGTCGTCTCGGTCGAACACGCGGCGATCGGCAGGGTGAACAGAGAGACGGCAAGTCCGGCGACGAGGGACCGGGAGCGAGGTTTACGCATGGGAACTCCGTTTTCGACAAGAAGGCTGGGCCGTACTTTCTGTCGGATCTGGAAACCGCGGTACTGGGTCGTGGGCTGGCGTCGCCATCCTGCGGGGGCGGCGACAAGGTGAATGAAATGCGGGGCTTGTTACCGGCGCATTTCACAACTGGTCGGCGGCGGTTTCCGCCACGCCAGAACGACATCCTCACGACAGGAAACCGCACCTAGCATTGGCTGCGGAGTCGGTGGTGGCCCCGCCGACGACATGTCGCCGACGCGCGGGAGAGAGGTGACCGAGTGAGCTCGGACGTAGCGGAGAGTAACGATCCGGCGTTGGATACGGCCGTCCGCCGGATGATGGCGGGAGCGGTCGCTGACGGGGAGATCGACCTGAGCATCGGCGAGCCCGACCAGGCGCTGCCCGACGTCCTGGTCGAGACCGCGGTCCGTAGCCTGCGCGCCGGCCGGACCGGCTACACACCCAAACTCGGCCTGCCTGAACTGCGCGAACTCGTGGCCGCCGACGTGGCGGCGAGTACCGGCCACCGGCCGGCGAGCGACGACGTGGTGATCACCGTGGGCGGCACCGGCGCGGTCGCGGTCGCCCTGGCCGCGGCCGGTGCTCCCGCGACCGGGATAGTCGTTCCCGACCCGGCCTGGCCGAACTACCGGATCCTCGCGACGCGACTGGGTATCCCGGTGCACAGCTACCCGCAGGGGGCAGCGGAGCCGGCTTCGCCGACCTGGCCCGGATCGAGGACGGCCTGCGCGTGGGCGCCCGGCTGGTCGTCGTCAACTCACCGGCCAACCCCACCGGCGCCGTCGCCTCCGCCGACGCGCTGCGGTCGCTCGTGGAACTGGTCCGGCGTCACGACGCGTATCTGCTCTCCGACGAGGCATACGAGTCGATCGTGTACGCGGGCGGCCGAGCCCCGTCGCCGCTGACCCATGGGCCGGATGTCACCTTCTGCGCCCGTACCTTCTCCAAGACCTACTCCATGACGGGGCTGCGGGTCGGTGCGCTGATCTCCCCACCCCGGTTCCGCGGCGACGTGGCGGCGCTGCACGGCACGGTCGCGGGCTGCGCACCGATCACGGCTCAACTCGCCGCCATGGAAGCGCTACGCGCGCTGCCCGGTCGGGGCGCCGAACTCGCCGCCCTCTACCGCCAGCGGCACCGCACCGCCGTCGACCTGCTCGGCCCTTGGGCGCCGCCGGCCGCCACCGTCGAGCTCGGCGGCTTCTACCTGTGGCTGGACGTGCGGTCGAGCGGCCACCACAGCGACGAGGTGTGTGCCGTGCTGCGCGCACGGGGCGTCGTCGTCTCCTCCGGCCGCGTCTATTCGGGTGTGGACGGATTCGTGCGGGTGGCCCTCACCGCCCCGGACGCCCGGCTCGGACCGGCGCTGCGGATCATCCGCGAGGAACTGGACCGGCTGCGCTCGATGAGCGCTCGCTGAACCGGACCGGGGCGCGGTCGTGGTGTGGCCCATGTTTATGGGTGAGTCTCGCATAACTCGTCTGCGCCGTCTAGCTTGCGAGCCCAACCAAGTTCAGCAAAGCTGAACTTGGTTGGGTCGGCGTGTTTGAGCCTTGCTGATCGGGTGATCAGCGGCAGGTCGGGCGTGGCTGGCCGACGGGTTCGGTGGCGAGGCGCGCGACCGGTCGAGCTTTGCACCGGATGGTCGGGAGTCGCCGAGAGAATGTCCAGCTCATGCGCATCCGGATGGTGCTGGCTGGTCCTCGTGGCATGACCGTTTTGAGTCCTTGAGGACGGAACCGGGGCATCCTGGCGGCTCCTTTCCCGGTGCCCGTCAAATTACTCAGGGTTGCATCCTTGTCAGGGGTTGCCCGGTGGGTTTCAATACTGCTTTAACAAACCTTCGCGCATTATCGAGCCTTCCGACTGACCTGCTTCAGCTTCCGTTCGTTCCGTGACTCGAAGGGAACCCCTCAAATGTTTCGACAGAAGCGGCTGCCCGTCGCGATCCTTGCGGTCGCGGTGGCGATACCACTGGCCGCCTGCGGCCGTGCCGACGACGACCCGACCGGCGGTGCCCCGACCGCCGCCCCGGCCATCTCGGAGGGGCCCGCCACCGGCGACATCCGCGTGTGGGCCATGGGCACCGAGGGCGAGAAGCTGCCCGAGATCGCCAACGCGTTCAACGCCGCCAACCCCGGTGCCAACGTCACGATCACGGCAGTGCCCTGGGACGACGCCCCCACCAAGATTTCCACCGCGATCGCCTCCGGCGAGACGCCCGACGCCACCTTGATCAACCCGTCGGCCCTCGCATCGTTCGTGGCCACCGGTGGTTTCGCGCCGGTGCCGAGCGGTCTGGTCGCCGACAGCGCGTTCGACGCCGGGGCTCTACAGGCCACGAAGATCGACGGAACGTCGTACTCGGTGCCGCTCTACGTGGACACCCGCACGCTGTTCTACCGGAAGGACCTTGCGGACAAGGCGGGTGTGCAGGCGCCCAAGACCTGGGACGAGTTCACCACGTTCGCGAAGGGGCTACAGGAGGCCGGGGCGGAGCAGGGGTTGCTGCTTCCGACCGGCGAGCTGGGATTCACGGAGCAGACCCTGATCCCGTTCCTGTGGCAGGCCGGTGCCGAACTGACCGACGCGGGCCTGACCAAGTTCACCGTCGACACCCCCGAGGTGGTCGCCGGTCTGGAAAAGTACCGCTCCTTCTTCGTCGACGGAGTGGCCAGCCGGACCGGCACCTACGAACCATGGGGATCGGTCGAACAACGTCTGGTCGACGGGAAGATCGGTGCGGCCATCAACGGCCCGTGGCTGGTTCCCGCGCTCAAGGAACTGCTCGGTGCGGAATACTCCACCAAGATCGGCGTCGCATCTCTGCCGGCCGGCCCGAAGAACGCGAAGAGCTGGCTCGACGGCGGGCAACTGGCGGTCTTCAAGGACGCCAAGAACCCGGACGGCGCGTGGAAGTTCATCCGCTACCTGTCCCAGCCCGAGCAGGCGGCAGCCTTCTCCCGGGCAACCGGCGACCTGCCCGCCGTCACCGCTGCCTGGGAACCGGCCGGGCTGACCACCGACCCCAGCACCGCGGTGTTCAGCGAACAGCTGACGGCGACTGGCACTGCGCCAGCGGTGGCGACCTGGAACCAGATCGCCAATGTCTTCGCCCGATACGGCGAGCGGATTGCCCGGGGGACCCTAGAACCCGCCGAGGCGGCAAAGCAGATGCAGAGCGAACTCTCCGGCATCGGGCTGGAGTAACACGTGGCGACTGTCGCACCGCAGGCGGTGGTCGACGCCGGCGTGCCCTCGTCGCGTGGTTACTCGCGCTGCCCTTCTCACTGCTCTTCCTGGTCTTCATGATCGTGCCGTTGGTGACCTCATTGCTGCTGAGCCTGACCGATCTGAGCAGCCGGGACCTGCGTGACCCGCTTGCCGTCGAGGTGGTGGGTCTGGAGAACTACATCCGGCTCATGCAGGACGCCGGCTTCCGGTCGGCCGTCGTGAACACGGTCTACTTCGCGGGCGTGGGCGTTCCGTTGACCGTCGCGGTCGCCCTCCTGCTGGCGCTTGCGCTCAACACCGGGATCAACCGGTTCCGGTCGCTGTTCCGGATGGGCTTCTACACCCCGGTGGTGACCAGCATGGTGGCGATCGCCGTGGTATGGAAATACATTCTCGACCCCGGCGGCCTGCTCAACCAGGTGCTGGCGGAGATCGGGATCGTCGGTCCGGATTGGCTGCACGACACGGCCTGGGCGATGCCGTCGCTGATCGGCCTGGCCACGTGGCGCAACATGGGCACCCTCATGGTGATCTTCCTGGCCGGTTTGCAGGGTCTGCCGCAAGACGTGTTCGAAGCGGCCAAGGTCGACGGCGCCAACGCGTTACAGCGCTTCTTCAGCCACACCCTGCCGCTGCTCCGCCCGACGATCCTGCTCGGTTGCGTCCTGATCAGTGTCTACTACTTCCAGTTCTTCGAGGAAGCGTTCGTGATGACCGGGGGCGGCCCGCTGGGCAGCACCACGTCGGTCACCTACTTCACCTACGAACAGTTCGGTTACGGACGCTACGGCTACGCGTCGGCGGCCAGTTACCTGCTCGCGCTCGCCATCGGGCTCGTCACGCTCCTGCAGTTTCGGCTGCTTCGGAACAGGGACTGACATGACACAGGTTTCCACATCGGCTACCCCCCGGACCGCGGCGGCGCAGCCCCGGCCTCGGCGACGCCGCGAACGGCGTACCGTACTTCTCCGGCGTGGGCTCCTCTACGTGGCGCTCTCCGCGACACTGATCGTGACGGTGTTCCCGTTCGTCTGGATGATCACCGGTGCGTTCAAACCCCAGCGGGAGATTCTCTCCGACGAGGTCACGCTCCTGCCCCAGCAGCCCACCCTCGACAACTTCCACGACCTGTTCACCCGCGTCCAGTTCGGCCACTACTTCCTGAACAGTTCGGTGGTCGCTGTCTCCGTCGTACTCGGCAACCTGCTGTTCTGCACGATGCTCGGCTATGCCCTGGCAAAGCTGGAGTTCCCCGGTCGACGGCCGCTGTTCGGGCTGGTCATGGCCATGCTGACGGTGCCGACCGTGGTGACGTTCATTCCGCTGTTCGTGCTGGTCACCAAGATGGGTCTGATCAACACCTATCGTGGCCTGATCCTGCCGTTCCTGGCGGCGCCGCTCGGCGTGTTCATCATGCGGCAGTTCATCGCCGGCATTCCCGACTCGCTGATCGAAGCGGCCCGGATGGACGGCGCGGGGGAGTTCCGCATCCTGTTCACGATCATCGTGCCACTGTGCGGTCCGGCCCTCGCCACCCTGGCGATCCTGCAGTTCCTCTCGTCGTGGAACGAGTTCCTCTGGCCGCTGGTCGCCGGTCAGACCGAGGACATGTACACGTTGCCGGTCGCGATCGCGCTGATATCGGCGGGCTCGAACACCGTGAACTACGGACTGCTGCTGGCGGGTGCCACCGTCGTGGTGATGCCCGTGCTCGCGCTCTTCCTCGTGCTCCAGCGCTACTTCGTCCAGGGGATCGCCACCACCGGCACCAAGTGAGTCGAATCCCCGGCCCCGCCCTGCAAGAAAGGCGCCCACCATCGTGGTATCCACAGACGACGGCCTGACGGCACTCTGCGCCCGGCTGTCACTCGAGGAGAAGGTTCGACTGCTGACCGGGCGGGACTTCTGGTCGACACACCGCATCGACCGGATCGGGTTGCAGCCGATCACGTTCTCCGACGGACCGTCTGGTATCCGTGGCCAGGCATGGGACGAGCGAGACCCATCGGTGAACCTGCCGTCGGCGACCGCACTCTCCGCCTCCTGGGACCGGCAGATCGCCCGGGCCTACGGCGAGGTCCTTGCCGACGAGGCACAGCGAAAGGGCATCGACGTCGTGCTGGGACCGACCATCAACATGCACCGCACCCCGACGTCCGGACGTCACTTCGAGGCGTTCAGCGAAGATCCGGTACTCACCGCCGACCTCGCGGCGGCCTACGTCGAAGGCATCCAGGAGCGCGGCATCGGCGCGACCCCGAAGCACTACGTCTGCAACGACTTCGAGACCGAGCGGTACACCGTCGATGTCCGGGTCACCGACCGGGCCCTGCGTGAGGTCTACCTGCTGGCGTTCGAGAAGGCAGTGTCCGGGGCCGGGGCCTGGCTGGTGATGAGTGCCTACAACTCGATCAACGGACGTACCGCCAGTGAGAACGACCTGCTGGAGACGCCGCTCAACGACGAGTGGGGCTTCGACGGGGTCGTCGTCGGCGACTGGACCGGCGTACGCCGGCTGGAGAGCGCGCGGTACGCGCAGGACCTGGCGATGCCCGGACCGGACGGGCCGTGGGGCGAAGCGCTGGTCGCGGCGGTGCGCGCCGGTGACATCGCCGAGGCGGTGATCGACCGGAAGGTGCACCGCATCCTGCGGCTCGCGGCCCGGCTCGGCCGGCTCGACGGGTACCCGCCGAAGGTCGCCCGCACCACGTCCGGCCGGGCGAGCGCCGCGTTCGCCCGCGAGGCGGCCGCCGCGGGTGCGGTCCTGCTCGAGAACACCGGCCTGCTACCGGTCGACCCGGCGACGGTCGGTCGGATCCTGGTTGTCGGGCACAGCGCGCGTAGTCCCCGTACGCAGGGCGGCGGCAGTGCGAGCGTGGTTCCCGACCATGTCGTCACTCCGCTGGAGGGCATCCGCGCCGCATTTCCCGACGCGACAGTGGAGTTCCGGCCGGGGCCGCTGGTGGAGAACGGCCTGGGGTTCCTCGCATTGACCCAGATGCGTAATCCGCACTCCGGTGAACCTGGTGTGCGCGTGGTGTTCCTCGCCGGCACCGAGGAGGTCCACGCCGAGGAGATCCACGCCGAGGATCGACGTTCCAGCAACCTGGTCTGGTTCGGCGGCGACGCGCCGATCGAGCGTACGGCGGCGCTGCGGGTTTCGACGACGTACACGCCGGACACCACCGGCACGTTGCTGCTGGGTGTGAGCACGGTGGGTACCGTCCGTGTCGAGGCTGGCGGCCGGGTGGTGTTCGACGACGACATCCGGCCGGAGGGTACCGACCTCGGCGCCGCGCTGCTGGCCGCACCGATCCGATCGTTCCCGGTCGACACCGTCGCCGGCCAGCCCATCGATCTCGTCTTCACGCTGGTCCGTGGCCCGGCCACCGGCATGCAGAACGCGTTGGGATTCCGATTCGGGCTGTTGCCCCCCGCCCTCGACGACGATGCGCTCATCGCGGAGGCGGTCGAGGCGGCGAGGGCGGCGGACGTGGTGGTCGTGGTCGTCGGCACCAACAAGGAACGCGAGGCCGAGGGGGCGGATCGTACGACGCTCGCGTTGCCCGGACGGCAGGATGACCTGGTGTCGGCGCTGGCCGGCGCCAACCCGCGGACCGTCGCGGTGGTCAACTGCGGGGCACCGGCGCTGCTGCCGTGGGCCAAGCAGGTCGGCGCGGTGCTGCAGGTGTGGTTCGGCGGCCAGGAACTCGGCGACGCGCTGGGCGACCTGCTCGTCGGCGCCGCCGAGCCCGGCGGCCGGCTGCCCACGACCTGGCCCGCCAGCGACGAACAGGTGCCGATCCTGCGCGTCGAGCCGGTCGGCGGGGCAGTCGAGTACACCGAGGACATTCACGTCGGGTACCGCAACTGGCGTCGGCTCGGCATCGAGCCGGCCTACCAGTTCGGGCACGGCCTCGGCTACACCACCTGGAGCTTCGACGAGATCCAGGTCCCCGATTCGGTGGAGGCCACCCCGGAGGGGCGGTTCCTTGTCTCGGTGGCCGTGCGCAACACGGGCGGCCGCGCGGGAAAACAGGTGGTGCAGGTGTACGCTTCCCGCCCCGATTCCCGCGTCGAGCGCCCGGTTGTCTGGCTGGCCGGATTCGCCGCCGTGCGGATAGCCGCCGGTGCCAGTGCGGTCGTCGAGGTCGAACTTGCGGCTCGGGCGTTCGCGCACTGGGATGGCGGTTGGCAGTTCGAAGTCGGGGACTTCACCCTCACTGCCGGCGCGGCCCTGTCCGATCCGGCACTGCGCGCCACCGTGACAGTGGTTCCGGCCCGCGGACAGTCCAGGAGGCAACCATGACCGGGCTCGACCCGCGGGCGATGCGCCGCGTGAACGCCGAGAGCGTCCTGCGTGCCCTCTACCGCGAGCGCAGGCTGCCGCTGGCCACCCTGTCCCAGGCGATCGGGGTCTCCCGACGGACCGTGGAACTGATCCTCACCGACCTTGAGAAGGACGGCTGGATCCGCACCAGCCCACCACAGCCGCAGGAGAACGGCCGCGGTCGTCCGCGTCGTCACTTCGAGTTCCGCGACCGTGCCGGTGCCGTGCTCGGCGTCGACATCGCACACGATCGTTCCACCGCCGTCGTCGCCGATCTGCGTGGCCGCCCCCTGGCCTCGATCGAGCGTGCTGCGGTCGGCGAGCCCGACCGGGCCGCACGCGTGGCGCTGACCCGCGACACCATCGAGGCCGCATTGGCCGCGGCGGGCCTCGCGCCCGGCCAGATCGGGGCGGTCGCCATCGCCACCCCGGGCAACGTCGATGACAGCGGTACGGTCTCCCTGGAGCTGTCGATGCGCGGCTGGACCGGAGTGAACCTCGCCGCCGAGTTCGCCGCCGACTTCGAGTGCCCGCTACACGTGGAGAACAACGCCAAGCTGGCGGTCCTGGCCGAGCTCTGGGAGGGCGCCACACCGGGCGCTGACCACGTCCTCTGGTTGATGCTGGAGGGGCAGTACAACGGCATGAGCATCGTGGTCGACGGCGTGCCGTATCGGGGCGTCGACGGCGCCGCCGGTGAGATCTTCTGGGCCAAGATACTCGGCCTGGACGAACTGGCCACCTCGTCGTTGATCGGGCTTGGCCGGTTGCAGCCGGCCGCTCGTCGCGCCGAGGGCCTCCAACTGGTGCGCCGCGCCCGGGCCGGGGACCCGGAGTCCCTTGCCGAGGTGCAGCGTTTCGCCGCGATCCTCGCGCGCGGGCTGTCCGCCCTGGGCTGGATCCTGGCGCCGCGGTTCATCGTGCTCGGTGGCTCGCTCAGCGCCGAACTGGGGCCGCTGCTGGCCGACCGGATCACTGCTCTGGTCCGCCGGGACGGTCCACCGTTCGTCGAGGTCCGGTTGTCGGAACTGGACAACGCCGCGGTGATCCGAGGTGCGATCCGGGCGGCCCTGGACCGGTTCCCGTGGGCCGACATCCGCCCGATTCCGTGCCCGTCGACCGGCCCGGCGCTCAGTGCCCGTAACCGGACACCACTGGGCGGTGCATGACCAGCATGGACCGGGACGGCGAGTCGGACGTGTTGGCGAACCGATGCAGCTGTCGGGCGTCCAGATGCAACGCATCGCCGGTGCCCAGCCGTCGGATCTCGCCGGCGATCTCCACCGTGAGCGTGCCCTCCAGCACGGTCAGATACTCGTGCCCCTCGTGCCGAACCGGCTCGTCGCCGGTGTGCGCGCCGGGCGGCAGGTGCAACTCGGCGATCTCGATGCCGTGCTGCGGGTCGGCGAGGACCAGTCGACGGTTGACGCCGGCGCCAACGGTGATCTCTGTCTGGTCGGCACGGGCGACGACCGTCGCCCCCGGTGACGTCGGGGCGTGGAACAGCTCACCGACCGGTACCCCGAGCGCCGACGAGACCGCGACCAGCGATCCGACCGATACGCCGGTACGCCCTCGTTCGAGCATGCTCAGCATCGACACGCTCAACCCGGTGAGGTTCGCGACGTCGAGCAGGGTCAAGCCGCGCTCGGAGCGGATCCGGCGGATCTCCCGGCCGAGATCGCGGGTGGCGGATTCGGTGTCCGTCGCAACAGAGGATGAGGGTGTCGTCACAGCGTTCATTCTCCCCACCGCACGGTGACCTTAGCGGGCCGACCCCGTGCTCGTGGCGTCTTCGAGGCAGTCGCCAAGATCGGAAAATTGAAGTAGCGCTGAAGTTCTGGCTCTGTTATGGTCGGCCTGAACATGAAAAATACCAATGCCGCCAGCGCTCATGTTCAGCATAGCTTAATGAGCGGCGCGTCTTGAGGCGTGCGCGGTGCCACCGGAGTGAGCACCGTGCCAGATCGGGCGAGCGCCGGCCCGGCGTCCATTCGTACCGCGCAACGCGAGGAGTTCCCCGTGCCTGAAAACCGGATCGCCATCGTCGGCGGCGGCATCGGCGGCCTGACCCTGGCCATCGCCCTGCAGCAGCGGGGCATCGCGGCCGACGTGTACGAGCGATCCGACGTCCTCGACGAGGTCGGCGCGGGCGTCGCGCTCTGGTCGAACGCCACCCGGTTGCTGCACCGTCTCGGCCTGGCTGCGCCACTTGCCGAGTACGGGTCCGAGCCCACTGAGGTGATCTTCCGAAGCGGCCTGAGCGCCGAGCGCATCGTGGGCTTCCCGTTGACCGAGGGCGGCTGGTATCGGCGGCAGTTCGGCGCACCGTACTACGGAATCCACCGCCAAGCGTTGCAGAAGATCCTCGCCGAGGCGGTGCAGCCGGGCACCATCCACCTCGGGCACCGCCTGGACCGGCTGGAGCGCGCCGGCCGGACCACGCTCCTGCATTTCGGCAACGGGGCCACGGTGGAGGCCGACCTGGTGGTCGGTGCCGACGGGATCTGGTCGAAGGTCCGCACCTGGATGACCGACGGCCTGGACCACACCATGTACTCGCGGACCAGCGGTTTCCGGGGCGTGGTGCCGATCGAGGCGTGCTCGCTGCTGCCGGACCCCACCGCCACCCAGTTCTGGCTCGGTGCCGACAAGCATTTCCTGCACTTCCCGATCGGCCCGGACTACAGGTACGCGACGTTCCTGGCCGCAGTGGAAGGACCGACCATCTGGCCGACCCCGCGGGGCGTCCGGATTCCGGGTACCACCGAGGAAGCGGTCGATGCCTTCCACGGCTGGCACCCGGCCGTGCTGCAGATGATCGAAGCGGTCGACCACACCGACCGGTGGGCGCTGTTCGGCCTCGGGCCCCTGCCGAGCTGGGTGCGCGACAACGTGGTTCTGCTCGGTGACGCCGCACACGGACTGGTGCCACACCACGGCCAGGGCGCCAACCAGTGCGTCGAGGACGCGGTCGTGCTCGCCGATCTGCTGGCCGCGTCCGGCCCGGCGACGCTTGCCGATCGGCTCGGGGCGTACTGCCGGATCCGGATGGACCGCGCCCAGCGGGTCCAGAAGATCTCCTGGGTCAGCAACCGCCTCTTCCACCTGCCCGACGGGCCGGAGATCCCGCTGCGGGACGCCACCCTGCGCGACCTCTACCAGAACGTGCGCTGGATCCACGAGTACGACGCCCAGGCACCTCACCTTGAGCAGGAACTGGCCGCCAGCACCGCCGAACACTGAAGAAGGGGAACGCCGATGTCCGTCACCTACCTCCCGGTCGTCGAGGGACTGTCGTCCTTCGGGGACTACTCGCCGGTCAGCGTCTCCGGTGACCTCGTTGCCGTCGCCGGACAGTTCGGCACCGGTGCCACCGACACCGCCGGCCAGGTCCGTGGGGCGTTCGCCAACGTCGGCGTGGCCCTGGCGGCCGTAGGGCTCGGCTTCGCCGACGTCATCAAGTTCACCACGTACGTCGTCGGCCGAAAGACGATCGCGCCGTTCATGGCCACCCGCAAGGCGGTGTTCGCCGAGATCTATCCGCAGGGTGTCTATCCGCCGAACACTCTGCTGATCGTGGCCGGCCTGGTGGAACCCGAGTTCGTCGTCGAGATCGAGGCCATCGCGCGGGTGCGGTCGTGACCGCGTTCAACGCCGGCCGTGAGAAGGTCATCGCGTACCCGGTCACCGTGCGCGGGGTCCGGACCCGGGTGATCGAGGCCGGCAGCGGCGACCGCGTACTGGTCTGTCTGCACGGTGTCGGATCGCGGGCCGACAGGTTCGTCCCGGCGGTTCCCGCGCTGGTGGCCGCCGGTTTCCACGTCTTCGCCATCGACTTCCCCGGCCACGGTTTCGCCGACAAGCGCGACGGCATCGACTACCGGCCCCAGGCGTTCGCCGCGTACGTCGCCGACGTGCTCGACGCACTGCACCTACGCGACGTCGTCATCGCCGGCACCTCGCTGGGCGGCCTCGTCGCCGCCCGCATCGCCTGCGACCGCCCCGAACTGGTCGAGCGGCTCGTGCTGATCGGCACCATGGGCATCGCGCCACTGGACGACGGGGACAAGGTGCCGCCGGAGGCGGTGGCCAACGGCACCCCGGAGCGCGTTCGTGCCAAGTTGGGCTTTCTGGTAGCCGACCCGGCGAACGTCACGGCAGCGTGGGTACGGGAAGAGTCGATGATCAACTCGTCCGAGGGGGCGCACGGCGCGTTGCTCGCCGCCGCCGCCCACCTCAACGAGGAGGCCAACTCCGACCTGCAGACCGAGCGTCTGCACGAGCTTCGTCCCGGAATCCCGGTGCTGCTGGTATGGGGCGAAAACGACCGGTGGACACCGGTGCGCATGGCCTACATCGCCCGTGACCTGCTGCCGGGATCAAAGCTGGTCGTCATGCCCGGCTGCGGCCACGCGCCGTACTTCGAGGACCCCGCCACGTTCGTGGCGCACCTGCACGACTTCGTCGCAACGCCGGCATGATCGCTCCCCAAGATCAGAATGGACGTCAAGATGACCGACAAATGGTTGCTGATCGAAAATGGAACCGTTATCGACGGTGATGCCAACCCTCCGCGCGAGGACTGCGCGGTTCTGGTGCGTGACGCCCGCATCGTGAAGATCGGTAGCGTCACCCGGGAAACCGACATCCCCCGTGGCGCCGACCTCACCGTCCTGGACGCGCGCGGCAAGACCGTCATGCCGGGCCTCATCGACATCCACTGCCACATGACATACGGCCTCGCCCGCACCGAAGAGGAAATCAGCGTCTACACCCCGCCCGAGCTGCGGACCCTGATCGCCGCGGCGAACATCGAGAAGGTCCTCGCCGCCGGGGTCACGAGCATCTCCCAGCCCGGTGGCAGCTACTTCATCGGTGTCGGGCTGCGCGAGGGCATCCGCCGCGGGCTCGTGCACGGACCCCGGATGACGACCGCCGGCCGCTACCTCACCACCAGCAACGGCCTCACCGACTGGTTTCCCGACGCCACCGGCGTGCCCGAGTCCAGTATCGGCCGGCTGACCAACACCCCCGCCGAAATGGTCGCGGAGATCCGCAGGCAGAAGAAGGCCGGCGTCGACCTGATCAAACTCGCGGACAGCCCCTACGGCGACTTCCAGGCGTTCACCAACGACGAGCTGAAGATGGCCGCGGACCTTGCCCACCAGCTCGGTCTGAAGATCACTATCCACGCCCGGGGCTCGGACGAGATGAACGCCGCCGTGGCGGCCGGCTTCGATCACATCATGCACGGCAACTACATGAGCGACGAAACGATAGCCAACCTGGCCGCGTCGCGGATCCCGCTCGCCCCGACCCAGCTGTTCATGCATCACATCGTCGAGTTCGCCAAGGTCTCCCGCAATCGCCGCAGCATCGTCGACGCGACGGCACGGATGAACGAGGCGACGATGGAGACCCTGCACCGCGCCTACCAGGCCGGCGTCAAGTTCGCCATGGGCACCGACAGTGGCTTCGCCACCGTTCCGTACGGCGAGTGGCACGCGCGCGAGCTGGAGATCCTCATGCGCTACACCGGCATGAGCGCACTCGAGGCGATCCAGGCCGGCACCAAACACGGCGCCAACGCTATGGGACTCCCGGACGACCTGGGTGTACTCGCGGTCGGCAAACTGGCCGACATCATCGTCGTCGACGGCGATCCGCTGAAGGACATCCGGGCTCTCTATCAGCCCGGAAAGATGTCGCACGTGATTCTCAACGGCGTGGTGCAGACCTTTCCCGAGGACATCCGTACGCGGTTCCTGCGCAACGACTACCTGCCCCATGAGTACGGGTGGGAGCTGCTCACCTACGACCGGGTCTTCGAGGGTGGGGAAGCGCCGAAGACCCAGCTCGACTGGTCGGGTGAACAGCGCCTCGACCTGATCAACGATCTGCGTAAGCAGGAGAAGCTCGGCGCGGCGCATGCCGTTGCCGAGTAACCAGAGGAGTCGCTGTGAAGTTCGTCAGTTTCCGCACCAGCGCCGGCTGCCGGGTCGGCGTCGTCACCGCCCCTGACCGGGTCGCCGAGATCGCGCTGGACGATCCCGAACGCGGAGTGCTGGGTCTCATCGAGCGGCGGCAGCCGATCGTGGCCACCGGTGTCACCCACGCGTACGACGATCTCGTGCTGACTGCGCCGATCCCGCGCCCGGTCCGCAACATCATGTGTGTCGGGAAGAACTACCGCGAGCACGCCGCCGAGTTCGCCGCGAGCGGATACGACTCCGGTGCTTCGGTGACGGTGCCGGCGTTCCCCATCATCTTCACCAAGGCGCCCAGCGCTGTCGCCGACCCGGGGGCGGTGGTGACGGTGTCGCGAGCGGTCACGACGCAGGTCGACTACGAGGCCGAGTTCGCCGTGATCATTGGCGTCGGAGGCAGAGGCATCGGCAGGAGCGCGGCGATGGACCATGTCTGGGGATACACCCTCGTCAACGACCTCACCGCGCGGGACCTGCAACGCGACCACAAGCAGTGGTTCCTCGGCAAGTCGCAGGACGGGTTCGCCCCGCTGGGGCCCTGGGCCGTGACCCGCGACGAGATCGACCTGGCCGAACTCGTGCTCACCTGCACCGTCAATGGCGCGCCCCGGCAGAGCGCCCCCGCCTCGGACCTGATCTTCGATGTCCCCAGTCTGATCGAGACGATCTCGGCAGGTATCACGCTGCAACCCGGCGACATCATCGCCACCGGCACACCGGCGGGCGTCGGGATCGGGTTCGACCCGCCGCGCTTCCTCGAGGACGGTGACGTCGTGGAGGTCACGGCCACCGGACTTGGCTCGCTCAGCACCACGATCCGGATCGAGGACTAGCGGTTGATCGATCAATTCCGCTCGAAGACCCCCGGATGACCCAGAGCGGCATCGTCGTCGGCTGATCCGCAATCTCGCCACCGGCAAGTACCCGCGACGACCCTGGTAGCAGGGCCACCCGCGTCGCCCGATCCGCTGATTCACTTAATGTTCACGCTCTCTCACCTTTGGTCGCCCGTGCTCCACGCAGTCGGCATCTAACTTGCATCTGAGTCCACTGCGGACGCTGCGAGGAAAGGTGTGGGGCCGGTGCCGAGCGAGACGACCCGGATGAGCATGTCGACGAGGGCCGGCCGTCGGGCATCCGTGGGGACAGCCCTCGTGCTGGTCGCGATGGTCACGATGACCGCGTCGATGGCGCCCGGTCCGGCCGACGCCGGGCAGCCGCTGGCCGGCACCCGCGTCTCCGACGCCGACGTGCGGCTGCTGACCGAGGCGGCCACGGCGTGCCCCACCTTGACCCCGGCACGGCTGGCCGGTCAGGTGATGGCCGCGTCCCGGTTCGCCGCGACCCCGGTCGAGGCGGTGCAGGCGGTCGGCGCGCAGGGCACCGCCGGGCTGGTGCCGACCGTGTGGCAGAAGTGGGCGCCGTGGGACGGGGCACGGCCGGACGACCGGCAGGCCAGCGTCACCGCGCTCGCCCACCACATGTGCCAACTGGTCGGCCAGATCCGGGTGCTCAAGCTCGACGGTGACCGGTGGCAGCTGGCGCTGGCGGCGCACCGGGTCGGCGTCGAGTCGGTCGTCGAGACCGGTGACGTGCCGACCGGCGCCCGCGAGTACGTCGACACCGTGGAGCGGTACGCCATCTGGTACGCGTTACAGCCCGCCTTCGGTGGCAGTGGCGCGGCGGCGCCCGAGACCACCGCGCCGGTAGTCGCGGAGCGGGTCGCCGAGGCGGCACCGTTGCCGGTCCCCGAGGCGTACCTCGAATCGATCGTGGCGGCCGGCGCCGTCTGCCCGCAGTTGCCGCCGGCCCGGGTGGCCGCGCAGTTGATGGCCACCTCCGCGTTCGACCCGCAGCGGCTCGGCCCGACCGGCGAGCAGGGCATCGCGCAGTTCCTGCCGCAGGTGTGGGTGGCCTACGTACGGCCGTCGGCGGTGGCCTCACCGTGGACCCCGACCTCGGCGGTGCCGGCGCTCGGCGAGACCATGTGCGCGCTGCTGGAAGCCGTGCCCGGATCCGGGGTGGACGACTACCCGCTCGCGCTGGCGGCGTTCCTGCGAGGTGACCCGTCGGTCCGCTCGCTGGCCGACGTGCCGGGCGGCGAACGCGTCGTCGCCCTGACCGAACAGGTGCGCCACTTCGAGACCGAGTACGCCAAGGACCCCCGGCTGGCCCCGCCGGCCGCCCCGTCGCCCTCGGCCTCTCCGTCGAAGAGCCCCACCAGCGCGCCCGAGCGGACACCCGGGGCGAGCACCGGCACGACGTCCGCGCCGGCCACCCCACCGGCTCCGAAGGCGACGAAGTCGAGCGCCCCGCCGAAGACCGACTCGGTCGACTCCGACCAGCCGCCGGTCAAGGCCAAGGACGTCGCCGCGGACAACCGCCCGTACGGGCCGTACTTCATCTACAACCTCGGCACCAGGATGTGCGTGGACATTCCGGGTACCGGCCCCGGGCCGCGTGACGGGCCGGTCAACCAGAACCTCTGCTACCCGCACACGCCGGACAACCAGGAGTTCGCCTTCGTCCCGCGCCGGGTCGACGGGTCCGGCAACCAGCTCTACTGGATCCGCAACGTCACCGACCAGTACTGCCTGGACCTGCCCGGCCGGGGCTCCGTGCCGCCGGAGACGCAGCTCAACGAGACCGGCTGCTTCGACGACGAGAACCAGTACTGGCGGCTACAACCCACGGTGAAGTCCGGCAAGGTCCAGTTCTACCGGATCGTCAACACCGCCTCGAACCTCTGTCTTGAGGTGCCCGGCGGAGCCACCGGTGGCCTGGACGCGCGTCTGCAGGTGTACGGGTGCCTCTCCGGCGACGACCACGACTGGGCGCTGATCCGAAGGGCCGACTGGTGACCCGGCCACTCACCCGGTTGGCCCTGACCGGGCTGGCGACGCTCACGGCGGTGACGGCGGCCGGCACGATGGCGGTCATCGACCTGCGGGCCGTCCGGGCCGCGCCGGCCGATCCGCAGGTGGAGCACTACGTCCTCTACTACACGGTGATGGCGTCGTACCAGGGCAAGCCGGAGAGCCTCTGGACCATCGCCGCCCGGTTCCTCGGCGACGCCGAGCGGGCCGGCGAGATCCTGGAACTCAACACCGGGCGGCGGCAGCCCGACGGCGGGCGGCTGACCGACCCCGGGCGGTTGAACGAGGGCTGGCACCTCGTGCTGCCCTGGGACGCGATCGGCACCGGCCTGCGGCACGGCGTGTTGCCCACCACGACAGCCGCGGCGGCCACCGTGACCTCCTCGCCCAGCCCGTCCACCCGCTCCGCTCCCACCACCCCGGCTGGCCCGGCCACCAACCCGGGCAGCGCGCCCGGACGGGGGACGGCGCCGCTCGCTCCTGAGGCCCCACAACGCGGTTCCGGCTCCGCGCCGTCCGGCCGCTCCGGGTGCCGGCCGACCCTTGCCGCCGCACTACCGGCCGAGTCGACGTGGGGGCAACGTCTGGTCGCTCCGCAGCGGGTGTGGCGGATCACCACCGGTGCCGGCGTCCGAGTGGCCGTCGTCGACTCGGGCGTGGCGGCGGGCCGGCCGGAACTCGGCGACCGGCTCGCCCGAGGTGTGGACATCGTCTCCGGCAACGGCCTCGGCGACATCGACTGCCTCGGCTCGGGCACCGCGCTGGCGGGCATCGTCGCCGCCGACGACGGCACGGACGGCGAACGGGTCGGGGTCGCGCCGAAAGCCGTGATCATTCCGGTGCGGCTGGTGGATCGGGGCGTCCCGGCGAGCCCGCCGGCGTCCGTCACCGCCATCCAGGTCGCGGTGGCCACCGGGGCGAAGGTGATCCTGCTCGGTGCCGCCGTCGACGTCACCGACCGTACGGTCCGGGCGGCGCTCGACGAGGCGATCGGCCGCGGGGTGCTCGTGGTCGCGCCGGCACCCGCCGCCGACACCACCGTGGCCCCGGCGGACGGCCTGCTCCGCGTCGGTGGCCTCCGCCACGACCAGCGACCCACGGCCGCCTACCCGCCCGGCGCAGTGGACCTGCTCGCTCCGGCGACCAATGTCCGCAGCATCGGCGCGGCCGGCACCGGCGGCTACCTGGGCGACGGTACGCAGTACGCCGCCGCGTTCGTCGCGGGCGCGGCAGCCCTGGTGCGCTCCGCCCACCCTGGACTCTCCGCCGGACAGGTCGGCCGGCAACTCGTCAGCACCGCCGACCGGGGAGCCGCCACCCTCCCGGAGGGCGTCGGGCGGGTCGACCCGTACGCCGCGGTCACGGGCCCGCTGGTCGACGGGGGGCTGCCCGGCACGACGGTGGAGCGCCACGAGCGGAGCCAGCCGGTCTCCTGGCCGGCGGTGCTGTCGGTGCTCGCCGCGATCGGGGCGCTCCTTGCGGCCGGGCGGCTCTGGGGCCGCTACCGGGCGGCGCGCGCCCGGCGTCGGCTGGCCGTGGAGCGAGCCGACGACCCGTTCGGCAGCCGCGCCGAAGGCGCGGACCAACTGGTGCGCAGCGGAAAGCCGTGAGCACCGCATCCGACGGTGTGCAGCGGGGGTGAAGGGTGGCACGGAACGTACTGCGGGGCCGCCGGCCTGGCGCCGGTACGGACATCATCCGGGTGGCACCCGGCGAACGGGGTGCCGCGCAGAGCATCGCGGCCGGTCTGCGGGCCGCCGCCGACGGTCAGACCGTGCTGCTGGCGCCCGGTCGCTATGACGAGGAACTGCTGGTCGACGCCGCGGTGCGGTTACGGGCCGAGCGGGGACCGGGCAGTGTGTCGCTGGCGTCCCGCACTCCGGTGCGGATCACCGCGGCGGCGACGCTGACCGACCTGACGCTGGCCGGTGCCGATCCCGGTGAGCCGCTGCTGCGCATCGAGGAGGGCAGCGCCGAACTCGTCGGCTGTGGCCTGCTCGGCGGCCGGATCGAGGTCACCGGGCAGGCCCGCGCGGTGCTGCGCGACTGCCGGCTGACCGGCGCCCGGCTGGCCGGCCTGTACGCCACCGGCGGTGCCGTCGTCCTGCTGGAGCGCTGCGTCGTCACCGACATCGACGGAATCGGTGTGGTGGCCGGCGAGTCGGCGCAGGTCACGTTCTGCGACACCTGGATCGGCGCGGTCACCGGCTCCGGCGTACGGGCGCGCGGCACCGCCCGCTTCGAGCTGGCCGGCGGCACGGTTGCCGCGGCCGGCCGCAACGGGATCAGCGCCGAGGAGTCCGCGTCGGTCGCCGGTCGCGACGTCGTGGTGTCCCGCAGCGGCGGCGACTCGGTCTTCGCATCCGGCTCCGCCCGGGTGGAGCTGGTCGGCTGCCGGCTGACCGACGCGGCGGCCGCGGGCGTGGTCGCCGCCGACCACTCGAAGCTGGTGCTGACCCGCTGCGACGTGGATCGGGCCGGCGCGACCGGCGTGGTGTGCCGGGACGAGGCCGAGGTCTCGATCGACGCCGGTTCGGTCCGCGGCTGTGCCGGTAACGGGCTCTTCGTCACCGACCACGGCGCGGTGACGCTCACCGGGACCGCGCTCGGCGACTCGACCTACAGCGTGTTGCACGTCGGCGGCGCCGGCCGGCTGAGCGCCACCGGCGCCTGGCTGGGGCCCTGCGCGGAGCACGGCCTGCACGCCATCGGAACCGGCCGGGCCGAGCTGACCGGCGGCCGGGTGTACGGCTGCGGTCTCGCCGGGTTGAGCACCGCCGACAGCGCCGAGGTGACGGTCACCGGCAGCGTGCTCGCCGGGAACCGCAACGGGGTGGTCGTCGGCGGGACCCGGCCGGTACGGCTCACCGAGTGCGTGGTCGACGCCAGCGGCCGGGCCGGGGTGCAGGTCGGCGTCGGCGGCACCGTGGAACTGGCCGACTGCCGGATCGACCGCGCGGGCACCGCCGGGATCGTCTTCGAGCAGGACAGCGGGGGCACCGTCGACCGATGCGCGGTGCATGATGCCAGCGGCTCCGGCATCGTGGTGTGGACCGGGGCGAAACCGCAGGTGACGGCCACATCGTGTACGGCCGGTGCGAAGAACGCGCTCTTCGTCGCCGAGGGCGGCGGCGGCCGGTACGTCGACTGTGTCTTCACCGGCAGCGGGTACCCGGCGATCCACATCGGTGCCGGGGCGACGCCCGCCGTGATCCGTGCCCGGATCCGCGACACCGAACTCGACGTCGACGTGGACCCGCAGGCCAGGCCGTCGTTCGAGGAGATCCGGCTGACCGAGGTGGCGAGGTCGCTGTTGCCGCCGGCCGCGCTTGCCGCCGCCGGTCGATCCGAGGTCCCGGCGGCGGCCGGCGCGGCCGAGGCGGCCGGCGTCTCGGCGACCGAGACCACTGCGGCCGCCGAGGCGGTCACCCCCACCGAGGCCGACCTGCCGGACCTGCTGGCCGAACTGGATGCGCTGGTTGGTCTGGACCGGGTCAAGCAGGACGTGCAGGCCCAGATCAAACTCATGCAGACGGTACGCCGCCGCCAGCAGGCCGGGCTGGCCTCGCCGCCGTTGAGCCGGCACCTGGTCTTCGCCGGCAACCCCGGCACCGGCAAGACCACCGTCGCCCGCCTGTACGGGCGGCTGCTCGCCGCGTTGGGCATGCTGGAACGCGGTCATCTGATCGAGGCCGACCGGACCACCATGGTGGGCGAGTACGTCGGGCACACCGGACCCCGTACCCGGGCCGTCTTCCGCCGGGCCCTCGGCGGCGTGCTCTTCATCGACGAGGCGTATTCGCTGGTTCCGCCCGGACACACCAACGACTTCGGGCAGGAAGCCATCGCCACCCTGGTCAAGCTGATGGAGGACCACCGCGACGACGTGGTGGTGATCGTCGCCGGATACCCGCTTGAGATGAGCCGGTTCGTCGCGTCGAACCCGGGCCTGGCCTCCCGGTTCTCCCGGACGATGAGCTTCGAGGACTACGGGCCCGCCGAGCTGACCGGCATCGTCGAGGCCCAGTGCCGGCGGCACGAGTACCAGCTCGCCGAGGATGCGCGCACCGCCGTACACGCCCTCTTCGCCGCGATGGATCACGGCCACGGCTTCGGCAACGGTCGCGCCGCGCGGCAGGTCTTCCAGCGGATGACCGAACACCAGGCGCAGCGGGTGGCCGACCTCGCCGACCCGTCGACGGACGACCTGCTGCGGCTGACCGCGTCCGACGTCTCCGCCGCCGGCTCCGTTGCCTGAGGCGGTTCGTACGGCCAGAGATGAGGTATCCGATGCAGACCCTCCAGTGCGATCCTCAGCCAACCCAGACCGACCTGGTCACCTGGTACGAGCGGGTGCTGGTGCCGCAGAGCCGCCCCGCGCTGCACCGGTACGCCCGGCGGCTGCTGCCCGGCGACCCGCACCGCGCCGAGGACCTGGTCCAGGAGACGCTGCTGCGGGCCTGGCGGAATCTGGCCTCGGTGGCCAGCGCCCGATCACCGCAGGCCTGGCTCTCCCGGGTCGCCCACAACCTCTGCATCGACCAGGCCCGGCGGGTGACGGCCCGCCCCGTGGAGGTCGCCGAGGACGTCACCGCCGTGGAATGGGGGCCGGCGGAGAGTTTGTACGATGCCGCTCTGGACCGGGCCGTGCTGGAGCCGGCGCTGCGGAGCCTTTCGGCGGCGCACCGCGAGGCCCTGCTCCTGGTCTACTACCAGGACCGTACGCACCGCGAGGTGGCCGGGGTGCTGGGCGTGCCCCCGGGCACCGTCAAGTCCCGTACCCACAACGCCACCCGCGAGCTGCAACGCGCGTTGCATCGCCGCGGCGTGACGAGCAGCGCCGGGTGTGGTGCTCGCGGCTGACGCCGTACCCGTGCCGGCCCTCGGTGAGGGCGTCACCAGCTGAATTCAGGAGGCCGGCGGTTCCGCGGGCGGCGGTTCCGGTGCCGGCTCGGCGAACTCGACCGGGCTTCCGTCGGCGCGCACCGGATCGGCCAGGACGACCCGCCAGCCCAGCCGGTCGTTCAGGTCCGCGAGATCGTCAAGGAGGTCGTAGAAGTCGACCCGGGTGATCGGCGCGTCGGTCACCGGCACCAGCCGTACCCGGACGTGCCGGCCCCCGTCCGGGTCGACCCGGGCGCGGGCCTGGTCGCCGAGCAGCGCCAGCAACGCGGTGGAGGGCCGGCCGGTGGTGTCGCCCGGAGTGCTGCCCGGCGGCACCGGCTGTAGCCGAGGCCCAGCCGGGTACGCCAGCACCAGATCGCCGTCGGCCGACAGTGGTCCCAGCTGCGGGCCGACGCCGGAAGTGGCCCAGACGCCGGCATCGAGCTGCGCAAGCCCGTCCAGGGCGAGACGGATTCGCTCCGCGTCTGCCTGGTTGGCGGCGGTCAGCTGAGCCAGCTCGACGCCCGGCTCCCGCATGCGCTCCAACACCTGGATGAGCCGCACCGGAAGATCGGTGGCCCAGGTGTCCACGTTGACGCCGTCGACCCAGGAGAGCAGGTCGGCCGCGGCGACCGGACCCGAGGCCAGGGGGCCGGTGGGCGCCAGCAGCCGCAGCGCGTGGTAGGCGGCAGTGAGCCGGCGGGGGCCGAAACCACCGATACCGTACGCCCGTGCGGCCAGGTAACCGGCGGCGAGCAGGTTCCGCAGCGTGTCCGGGCCGGTGAGGCCGATCGTGCCGGCCAGCGCGGTCAGCGCGTCGAGGAGGACCGCGACGTCCCGCTCGTCCGGTGCCACATCGGTCGCGTCCAGCAACGCGTCGATCAGGTGGTGCACCGTGAACGAGAGATCCTGGCCCGGTACGACCGCCAGCGGCGGGTACGGGGTGGGGAAGGAGTACTCGTAGGAGGCCAGGGGATCGGGCTGGCCGGTGACCAGCCGGGCCAGCTCGGCGTCCTGCTCGGTCACGGCGTGCACCAGGTTGCCGTCGAGCCGCACCGGCGGTGGCGGCTGCTCCTCGGGCCGGTGCACCCGGGCGATCGGGGCGTCCGGGGTGCCCTCCTGACCGGCCAGCATCCGGGCCAGCCACATGCCGTTCTGCCAGGCGGCCCAGGGAGTGTCCTGGGACGGCACGCCGATGACCACAGGCGGGTCGCCGTCCTCGATCACCGGTGCCACGTCCTCCGGCCCCACCCAGACCCGGTCGCCGACGGAGGTGGCCTGCCAGTTGTCGCCGAAGACCGCCCACCGGCCATGGCCGAGGCTGCCCAGGTCCGTCGCGGGGGTGGCGAGCTGCGGGAACTGCGGGGTGTCGTGCACGGTGACGTACCGGGCGAACGCCGGCAGCGTTACGGTGTGCAGCCGGCTGTGCGATACGAAATGCTCGGCCAGCCCAACGCCGGGCGGCTCGACCAGGTTGGGGGCGAGCGCGAGCTGCTGCCCCGGTCCGAGCAGCCGGGACAGCTCCATCGCGCGGGCCGCGCTGATCGGCGTCAAGGTGATCAGTTCCACGAGCGCTCGATCGGGCAGCTGGCTGTGCAGTTCGGTGAGCACCTGGTCCGCCCGGGCCCCGTCGGGAAGCGAGACGACGAGCAGCGGCCGGTCCGGGTGCGCCAACCTCGGGGGCGGCTCGACGGCCGATCCGGCCGGGCGCAGGAAACCGCCCGCCCGGCCCAGCCCGACCAACTCGTAGCCGTCCGGTGGTGACAGGTGGGTGATGGGCGTGCCGCCCCAGTCGCGTACCGAGCCCAGCGACGTGTATCGCAACTGGGTCAGGAAGGCCTGCATCTCGGCCGGCTGGGTGTTGTAGCGCAGGGGTGCGACCTGGTTCTGCGCGTCCAGCAGTTGGAAGCCGCGTCGCACCCGGTCCAGCGCCCGGGGCGGGAAGTCGTACATCCGTTCGGCAGCGGAGAGCCGCTGGTGCGCGTCGCGGGTCAGCAGCTTGATCTGGAGGAAGGAATCGTTGAGGTGACGGGCGGCGGGGTCGACATGGCTGTCCCAGATCTGCTGCATCGCCGGATCTCTGGGGTCGTCGGTCACCCGGCTCTCCCAGAGTTCCCGCTGGACGTCCGGGTGGGCGGTGATCCCACCGGCCGCCGCCGGATCACCGGTGCGGGTGGCCAGCAGCCGGGCGATCACCGAGAACTGTTCGAGATGCGTCAGCTCGTGCACCAGGCATGTCACCACTTCGTCCACCGGACGATCCGTCGCCAGCTCCATGATCCACGTCTGGAGGCGTAGGGCGCCCTCCAGTCCGTTCCTGGCTTCGACGATCGCCCGTACCGGTGGAGCGTCGATCGCCCTCGTGATGAGGCCGGCGATCTCCCACCAGACGTCGACCGGGAGCTTTCCCTGTTCGTCGGTCTTCGTGGCGACCAGCCGGCTCACCTCGTCGTGCAGCTTCTGAAGGTGCGCCGCATCGGCGGAGCGGAGTATCCGATAGTCCGGCCCCGGCGGTGCGAGGTGCCCCGGGGGCAGCGTTGCGGTCGCCGTCGTGGTCGGCGTCCGGTCGAGGGGCGCCGGTCCGGTGGCGACCTGGTCAGCGGTAATGGTCGTGGCCGGGGCGGCGGGCATGGCCTGCGGCGTCGCCAGGTCGGCGAGCATGGTGTCCCGGTCGGCCGGCAGGCCGCCGGCCAGGATCTCGGCGACCGCCGGATCGGTGCCCTCGGCCTGTAGGCGCTGCGCCTTGAACTGCACCCACCGTGCGCGCAGGTCCTCCATTGGCGCTGCGGTGGTGGCCGCAGCGGATTTGGTGGCGTCGCCCGGGGGGTGTTGTCGGGTGGTGGTCTCGGTGGGTTTGGTGGTCTCGGCCTGGGCGGCTGGCGGCGGAGGCGGCGGCGGTGGGGCGACGTGTTTGTACGGGCGGGCCTCGACGGGTTCGCCCAGCTGCTCGCCGAACCTGGTGGCGACGCCGTCGAGCCAACGCTGGACGTCGGCCGGGTCGAGGCCAGGGCGGATCTTCTCGCTCATGTAGCGGCCGGACTTGTCGTCAACGAGCCACCGGCCGGTTTCCGGGTCGCGGTGCAGTTCGCCGCTGATCCGTCCCTTACCCACGTAGGCGCGGCCATCGGCGTCGAAGCCGACGCCGGTGGTGGCGTGGCCCAGCTGGTTGAGGCTCTCCTTGAGCTGGTCGAGGGTGAGGTCGGGATGCTTGGTGCGCATCGCGGCATGCAGGTCGGCGAGCTGCTTGCCGGAGACCACGGTGAGGATCTCCTCGCTGCCGATCATGATCTCGTCGGCCTCGGTGACCACGTAGAGCCAGCGGGCGTCGGGCCGGCCCGCGTGGATCTCGGGGGTGAACTCCGACAACGGCATCCAGACCGGGTTGACGCGCACCTGCTGGGTCCGCAGCGCGTCTCCACTGACGGTCTTCCCGTCGGCCGGCCCGGGCGGGTCGATCTCGAACGGCTTGGCGCCCTTGGGATAGACGGCACGACCCCTGGTCTGGTCCAGCTCGGCCGCCGGCAGTCCGCCCGGCGGTGGCGACTCGGCCGGTGGCGACTCGGCCGGTGGCGATGGTTCGTCGACCATCGCCTGGTAGTGGTCGCTGCGGCGGTACACGTCCAGCCGGGGCGCATCCTCGCGGCCGATCGTCTGAATGTGCTCGGGCGCGTGGACGCGGAGCCGGGCGTCCAACGCGGCGGCCAGCAGCCCCGGAAACGCCTCGCCGACCGCGTCCTGCCAGTGGTCCTCCCAACGCCGGACCGCCTGGGTCAGGTTGGCGAACTCGTCGGCGTCGGCCGGTCGGAGCGGGTCGAGTAGCTGCGCCATGAGCTGGTCCCGCAGCGTGTCGTCGGAGAGCGCCGGCAGGCCGATCGGATTGCCGCTGGCGGTGAGGTAGTCGAACATGGCCCGCATCGAGAGTGCCTCGTCGGCCAGGTCCCGGGGTGGCGAGCCGTCCGTGGTGGGTTTGAGCGGGACCTGGCTCTCCGCATGGGCGGCGGCCTCCGCCGGGTCCCACCCGGCGGCGACCAGGTCGGCGGCCCGCTGGGCGAGGTAGAGCCCACGCAGCTGGGTGGCCGGGATCAGATGCGGATCTGTCAGCCTGGTGATGCCCGCCTCCGGCAACCGGTCCAGCAGCGTGGCGCGGTTCATCGCATCCACTGCGGCACGCAGTTGCAGCACCTGGTTGTTCCGGTAGCCCTCCAGGGCCTGCACCGGCACGCCGTCCGGGCCCACGGTCTCCAGGTGCTGCTGCACCAGGCGGCGCAGCAGCTCTGCCGCCTGACCGAGTTGGGCGGTCGGCGGCACCAGCCCACCGGCCTGGGCAGCCCAGGCGCTGATCTGGGCGCGGACCGCCTCGGGATCGTTGAGCCAGGCGTGCAGGGCCGGCGAACCGAGCCCGGCGGCGGCCAGCCTCGCGCTCACCAGCTCAGGAGCGCTGCCGACGGCCGCGTAGAGCTGACAGTGCCCGCCACCCGGCGTCGGAAGCACCTGGGGTGTTCCCGTCGAGGTTCCGGTGGTGTCCGCGGGAGGTTGCTGTTTGGTGGTGCCCGCGGGGGGCTGTTGTTTGGTGGTGCCGGTGCCGGTGCCGGTGCCGGTGCGGGCGCGGGCGAGACGGCTGCTGTCGTTCTGGACGTACTTGGCGAGGGTGGCCGCGTCGGTGTCCGAGGTGCCCTCGGGCACTGCGAGGTACCGGTGCCGGAAGTCGTCGAGCAGTTGGTGGTGCCGTTGCAGTAGCTCCCACCAGGACTGCCCGGCCCGATCCCAGTCCTCGTGCAATCCGGGCAACGTGGCCTCGGCGGCGGCGCGGGCAGCGCTGCCCTCCGGGGCCGTGTACGC
The DNA here is from genome assembly GCF_050942455.1 of Micromonospora sp. CA-263727. Taxonomy (NCBI): domain Bacteria; kingdom Bacillati; phylum Actinomycetota; class Actinomycetes; order Micromonosporales; family Micromonosporaceae; genus Micromonospora; species Micromonospora sp. CA-263727. The sequence goes on along the minus strand of NZ_CP192031.1, from coordinate 4,379,874 downwards.
GTCGTAGCGGGCCTGGTCCAGCTTGTCCGCGGCGGACACGAAACCCTCCGCCGCCTTGGCCAGCTTCGCCTCGTGGCCGACGATCTCGTCGAAGGCGGCGACCCGATCGGGCGAGTCCGTGGCGATCGCCGTGCTGTCCGGCGGGATGTGCAGCGCCGTACGCGCGTCGTGCAGGCCCATCCGCAACGACACGTTCACCAGTTCGTCCGGCTGGCTGGCGCTGGTCACCGTCCTGGTCGGCCACGCCGAGTAGGAAAGCGAGACGGTGACCTCGATCCGGCTCAGGTAGTCGACGGCGGCCGAGCGGCTCTCCGGCTTGACGTTGCCCAGGTCCCCGGTGGCGTTGCCGCCGCTCTCGGTGGCGGCCTGGGTGTCACCTGCGGCGACACCGGGGCCGCCGGACTCCAATGCCTGATACGGGTCGTCGGCGAAACCCCGCCCGATCAGCGGGATGCGGGGGATTCGCAGCTGTTGGGTCACGACGCTGGTGCCGGTGCTGTAGCCGCCGCTCTGCTGAGGTGCGTGTTCACGGTAGACGCCGGAGCTGACCCCGCCGAGTGACGCGCTCTCGGGCAGCAGCCTGATGGTGATCGCCGCCTTCTGCCCGAAGATCTGCGCGCTGACCGCCGGAGGCAGGACGAACCCCTCGGGCGTGATCAGCTTCGGCATGCCGGGCAGCAGGATCTCCGGGGTGAGGCTCTGGTGGATCTGATGCGCCCCCGCGTACCCCGTTGTCTGCAACCGCTTGGCCGAGTCGCCCAGCAGGCTCTCGACGACGCGTTGCACCTGCGCGACCTGGTTGAGGTCCTCCGCGCTGAACCGCGGCGGCAGCGGCATCCCGTTGAGCGTCCGCCACCCGGGCGGCAGCTTCTTCGGCGGGGCGATCCGGTAGGGCGTGGGCGCTTTCGCCGGCGTGGACCGTGGCGGCCGGAGGTCGTCGGCCCACCGGTCCTGGACCACCTTGTCATGGACGACCAGCAGGTCGCCGTCGACGCGCTTGCCCTTGTCGAAGATGGCCAGGGTGTACTTGACGGGTGTTTCCAGTCTGGCCTTGACCCCGCGGCCGGAACTGAGATTCACGTCGACCGTGGTCGAGCCATCGCTCTGCGCGTTCAGCACCTGGGAGACCCGCCCCACCGTGTCGCCCAGGCCGACCGCGAGGTTCTCGCCGTCGTGGTTGGAGACACCGGTGCCGGCGGCCCCGGCGGTCATGGTGCTGCCATGCATCCGCTGTTTGGTGACGCCCTGCTCGCTGGTGTGGGTGGTCTTGATGTCGAGGTCCTCGTGGTCGGCGACGAAACCGCGGACCTTCGGTTCGCCGGTGGGCTCGGCGATCAGGCGCACGTCCCGGGAGTGCTGTGTCATCCGGCCGGGTTTCATGTGCAGCACCGAGACTCCGCCGTCGGCCATCGCGGGCCAGTGCTGTGCCTGCCCTTCGGCGGTGAGCAGGTAGAGCAGGCGGCGGCGGTTCAGCATCGGGTCGTCGAGCCCGGGGCCGGAGAGCGAGTCGGAGATCTTGCCGATCGACCGGTTCGTGATCCTGCCCTGCACCATGTCGAGGAGGCTCTTGACCATCCCCCGGTCCGGGCCGAGTTTGGCGGCCTCGGCCCGCAGCGCCGCGGTCATCGACTCGGTCAGGGTCGGTGTCTCGTCGAAGGTGTAGAGGCCCAGACCGGGGCTGCGGCCGGGCGGCAGGGTCAGCGCCGGCGGCATCGTCGGCAGCCACGGCGCGCCCATCATGCCCGGGTCCCCGTCGAGCCGGGGCAGCAGGCCGAGCTTGACCATGGTCCTGGCGGACAGCCGCAGGAAGACCGCGTTGGTGATGGTGCCGTGCCGGGCCACCGATTTGTGATGGTGGAGCCACTCACCACTGCGCAGTGACTGCGGGATGGCGGCGTACCGGTCCGGGTCGGTGGTGATCTCCGTGGCCACCGAGACCCGCATGTCGAAGACGACGAGGAAGGACCGCTGTCTGCCCTTGCGGTTGTTGGCGTTGCGCTCGATCGCGCCACTGATGCTCTCGGTGTCGCGTTTGGATCCGGCGTAGAGCACCTTCTCGTACGTGGCCGGGAAGGCAGCGCCACCACCCTGGGTGTTGTCGGTGCTGGTGCCGGAGCGGCGGACGTTCGCCGAGAAGTTGGCCCGGAGCGCGATCTGCTTCTCCACGGTCTTCGCGGCGCTGATCTCGACCGACCCGACCGAGGCGGACTCGTTGGTGATGTTGGCGTACGCCGGCAGCACCTTCGGGTTGGTCAACGCGACCGCGACGGCCAGGTCGGTCGCCGCGCCGTCCTCGGCGGAGGTGAGCCGGTCCACGTGCCACACGCCGTCGAGCATCGAGGCGAGCCCGTGGATCTGGCGTGACTCGGCGAGCCGATCGATCGTGCTGGCCCACACCGGCATTCCCTCGGCCAACCCGTCGACGCCGCGCAGGCCGCCCAACTTGGTGCGGGACACCGCGTCGGTGTAGTCCTGGGCGGCCCAGAGCGCCTCCTTGGCCAGCACCAGGATGAAGCTGCTGCCGGGGAAGTCCTCCACCGACAGCCAGCGGTTGACCGTCGACTTCGGCCCCTCGTCGACCCACTCGCGCAGCTGGGTCAACTCGATCTGGGTCCGCCGGTCGACCGCCAGTGGATCGGGTCGCGGCGTGAGGGTGGTCGGCATGCTGATCGGTTGGGACAGCACCGAGGCGTTGTCGAACTGCACGGTGACCGGACGCGTCTCGACCAGCCGGAACCGGGTGAACTTCTTCCCGGCGACCAGGGCCGCCGGCTCGTGGATGGGGTTCACCACCCGGGTCGCGCCGGCCGGGGCGGTCACCGGCCGGGGGAGCCGCTGGTGCATCACCCGCCCGAACCTGACGCGGGACCTCGGGTCCGCGCCCAGGCGTTTCGTGTACGCGTACACCTGCACGGTGATCTGTAGGTCGTTGCCGAAGGCCTGCGAGTCGGGGGTGCCGCCGTTGAGCCGGCTCTCCTGGCCGGCGAGCTGCGCGCCGCTCTGCCGGCCGATGCGGCCCCGCAACTCGACCGCGCCCGCGGGCACGAACGCGGCGGTCGTTCCCCCGGTCAGCCGGAACACGCCGCCGCCCTCGAACGCCACGGCGCCTCGCCACTGGCCGCCGGCGTTGATCTTTTCCTGGAAGGTGTCGGCGTGGGTGGTCCGCACCGCGTCGCCCTTGCTGGTGCCGAGGTGCTCGAAGGCCCCGGTGTAGCTGGCCGTCACGTGCACGAAGATGTGCCGGGTGCCGATCTTCTTGGTGCGACTCAGCTTGGCGATCAGGCCGGTCTTGAGCAGAGCGCCCCGGTTCTGACGCAACCCGGCCACGGTCAGCACCCGGTCCAAGGCATCCTGGTTGGCCTGCCGCTCGATCGCCGCCCGGCTGGTGCCCATCCGTTTCACCGTGCCGGACTTGCCGAACTCGGGCAGGAAGCCGCCCTCGATGCGCCGGATCAGTCCGTTCACGTCCAGGTAGAGCTGCTGGAACCCGCTCAGCCCGTAGGTCACCGAACGTCCGCCACCGAGCGCGTAGGGCGGCACGTACCACTGCTTCGGGGAGGGGATGAGCACGCTGCTGTCGCTGAGTAGCTGCGCCACCCGGGCCGCCGGCAGGTGGCCGAGCACCACCAGGTCGACGGTGATCGGCTCGACGGCGCCCGTGCCGAACAGTCGGGAGCCCGGCACCTCGCGCAGCCCGGCGTTCACCGTGACCCGGAAGTGCGCCTCCACCAGGACGTTGGGAATGTCCTTGAACTCGGTGCCCACCCGGGAGGCGCCACCCTGGGTGGCGGAGGCGGTCATCGAGCGCAGGAAGCCCCAGAAGAGCCGGGCCTGCACGTAGCCGGGGCCGAACGCCCAGCGGGCGGGCACCACGGAGAGGCCCATGCCGACCCGGCTCGAATGGGACAGCTTCGTCGCCTCGCCCTGGCCCGGCTGCCAGCGGAAGGAGGTCTTGCCGACGTCGGCCAGGATGGAGAGCTTCGGCATGGCCGCGGTGAGTTCCAGCGACAGCGCGTGCGCGCCGTGCGTGCTGGTGATCGTCGGCGGATGGACCACCGTGTCCAGGGCCGGCATGAGATTGCCGATCATGGAGGACTCCTCGAACAGGCCCCGGGCCTGCCCCGCCCCCAGCGTGCCCGGCCCGACGGCCTTGGTGGGCTGGAGCAGCACGAGCGTGTCCTCGACCACGTCGTTCCAGGTTCCCGTCGGGTCGGCGCCCTCGGTCAGGCCGATGTCCGCGCGCAGGATGCGCACCGGCGTGAAGTTCTCCACGAGCATCGACGTGTGTCTGCTCGGGTCGACCGTGAGCCAGTCGGGTTCGCGGGGCTTGGCCTTGGCGATGTCGTCGACGCTCCGGAACGTCACGTCGGCGTGGACCGGCTCGCCGGGGCTCCGCACGGCCGCACGGGGGCCGGTCAGTGGTGCGGTCGGGTCCGTCACGACCACCCCGAAGCTGACCGGCGCGGACGCCAGGTGAGAACCGGAGCCGCTGCGCACGTTGTGCGAGTCGGTCAGCTTGACGCCGTCCTCGAACGACTCCAGCGGCCGCGATAGCGCGACGTCGACGGCGCCACCGGCACCGTAGCCGACCCGCTGGGGAAACATCGTGCCGACGCCGAGCGAACCGGAGCCGCCGGTGGTGGAGGCGTGCTTGACACCGGCGGACTGGTCGCTGCGGGTGTCGAACTTCGCCTTGTCCACCGACTGGTCGATGACCTGGGCCTGAGACGGCGACCAGGTCGGCGCGACGGTGACGCGGTGCCAACCGAACATCCCGTCCCGGACGTGGAAGCTGCGGCCACCGGTGACGAAGAAGGACTTCGGGTCGTCGCGCAGCGCCTGCGTGATCTCGCCGGTCTGCACCGAAAGTTTGGACAGCCCCGGCACCAGCGGCAGGTTCTCCGCCACCCGGGCGCGCACCGCGTCGGTGACGCTCTGCTCAAGGCCGCGAATCAGGCCGTCGAGGTCGCCGATGGAGTCGGGCGTGTAGAGCAGGTCGAGCCGAGTCTTGTAGAGGCCCGGCAACGGACTGTCGATCGTCTTGGTCGCCGTCAGGACCGTGACGGGGACGCTCTCATCCGGCGCGGTCACCGTGATCTTGGGTGTGGTGCTGCTCGGCGGGAGGGCCGCCAACGGCGGCGCGGCGGTGCCCGACTCGGCCGGGGCCGGGGCGGGCACCGTGACTTCGGCGGTGCTGACCTTGGGAGCGATGTCCACACCGGCGGCCCAGAACTCCTCGGCGACGTTGCCGGCGATGGCGTCCGGCAGCGGACGCGGGGCGGTGGAGCCCGAGAAGTACGGTGACAGCACCTCGGCGATCTGACCGAGTGCCCGCGGGGTCAGCACGAACTCGTCGACGTCGTGCGGGTGGCTGCCCATCAGGTCGCCCTGCTCCGGCTCATGCGTGCCGCGCAGCAACGCGTCCGGCGGTGGGTTGGTGTCCGTCACGCCGAGCTGGTGCACGATCTCGTGGGCGTACTTGGCCGGCGACGCGCCGGCCGCCCAGACCCGCTGGGACATCTGGGCGCCGGCGGGGGCGACCGTGATGGCGCCGCGCGCGTTGGCCGGGTCGTCGAAGTCGACCGTCACCCGCATCGGGACATCCCACCCGGGCAACTGTTGCTGGGCGGCGTTGACGTACCGCTGTAGCCCCTCGACGGTACGCGCCTTCACCTCGGCGATCTCCTGCGCGGTGACACCGGGCGCGGCCTCGAGGCGGAGCTTGAGCGCGAAGTGCATGTCCTGCTCGGTGACGGTGAGCCGGTAGCCGACGCCGATCCGCTCACCGCCCGCCGGCGGCCGGGTGACCTTCGGTGGCTGGCCGGCGGTGGTGGGTGGCTCGAAGCGGAACGCGTCCTTCAGCGGCGTCCACCGCTCGGTGTCCACCTCGATCACCCGGGCCGGCCCGCCGGGGTTGCCGTCGCCGAGCAGGTCGCGCGTCGGCATCGTCACCGTCTCGACGGGCGAGGCGGTGGACGCGCCGTCGGCGGGGCGCTGCGTCGCCGGCAGTTCGAGCACCTCGTCGCCGGCCGTCGGCGTCGGCCGTGCCGGTGCTCCGTCCAGCGGCTTCGTTGACGTCGGCTGCGTCGCGGCGGGCGGGTCCGCCGGCTTCGTGACCGCCGGGGTGTCCGCCGCTCTGGCTGCCGCCGGCGCCTCCGGCGCGGTGCCGCCGGAACCGGTGCGCGGTCTCGGCAGGTCGCCCGGTCTCGGCAGGTCGTCCGGGGGCTCGGCAGCTGGTCGAGCCGGTCTCCGATCGTCGGGTCGCCGGCTCGCGGCGTGGGCGGGCCGTCGCCGGCCCGGCCGGGCGTCGGCGGGCCGTCTGGTCCGCGCAGCTGGGCCAGCCGGTCACCGAGGGTGGTGTACCGCGCCGCGGTCGAGTCGCGCAGGCCCTGCGACAGGCCGCCGAGTGCCTCGCCCAGCCGGGATTCGAGCGGGCGGAGATGGTCGGGGGAAGTGAGCGCGGCGTTGATCTGGGCGGCGTCGTCCAGCCGGTACTCGTCCAGCCGGAGGGTGTACCGGGACAGCACGTGGTCGATGCCGGCCGGGTTGTCGCCGACCCGGGCGAGCGCGTCCTGCCAGGCCCGGTACTCGTCGGCGGGCAGGGGGCCGGTGCCGCCGCGCAGCTCCGCGAGGCGGGCCTGCCGTTCCAGGTCGGCGACGCGCGACTCGTACCGGGCGAGCAGGTCCGCGTCGGCGGCGGCGTCGCCGGTCCGGGCGAACTCGGCGTTCCACTCGGCACGCTCGGCGGCCGGCATGCCGATCATCTCGTCGCGGTGGGCCCGCAGGGCGGTGAGCCGATCGGTCAGGTCGTCGAGGGCGCCGGGTGGCAGCGTCGGTACGTCGGGAAGCTGGGGCAGCGGCACGTCGGGGCCGTCGGCGCCGCGCAGGTTCGCGAAGCGCAACTCCAGCTCCAGGCCGGCGAGCCGCGGGTCGGGGGTGTGATCGCCACGCAGCGCGTCGAGCCGGGCCTGCAATTCGTCCAGGTCGCCCGCGGACCCGGCCTCGTCGGGGGCCCGGCCGGGCGTGACATCGGGTACGGACTGGTCGTGCAGCCGCTGCTCGGTGAGTTTTGCGGCGAGGCTGTTCTCGTAGGCGTTGAGCAGCCGGTGCAGCTCGTCGGTCTGTCCGGCCGCGGTGGCGCGTTCGATGTCGATGGCGTGCTGCAACCAGGTCGGCTTCTCCATGCCCAGCTGCGCGGCGCGGTGGTGTCCGGCGTCGACGTGCGCCCGGTACGAGTCGAGCCGCTGGAACAGGGCCTGCCGGTCGATCCGCTCGTGCAGCGTGTTGAGCCCCCGGGCGGCGTCACCGTGCCGGCCCTGCTCGATCGCGGCGCGGACCTCGGTGCTGAGCACGCTCAGCTCCCGCTCGGGCAGGCGTACCCCCCGCGCGTCGGCGGTGAGTTCGGTCAACCGCTGGCTGAGCGCCTCCGGGCCGGGGGTGGCGGTCGGGTCGGTCCGCGGCACGCTGGGCAGGTCCACCAGAGGGTCGCCGGCTCCTGCTGCGCCGTTCGCGGCGGTCGTCCGGCCCGGCGTACCCATCTGGTCGGGGGCCTGGGCCCGCGGTGCGGCCGTCGGGCCGTCGGCGTCGAGCCGCGCCGGCCCGACGTCGACGGTGATCTCCTCGGCGCGGGCGTCGGCCAGCTGGGCTTCCAGGTCGGTGAGGCGTTCGGCGGCGGTGGCGCGGGCGGTGGCCTCGGCCGGGGAGATCGCCGGCACCGCTGGGAACATCGCCGGCTCGACCGGGCGGGCCTGGACCGGAGAGTCCGGGCGGAGTTGGTGGAAACGGTGTTCCAGCTCCAGTTGCCGGGCCGCCGGGGAGGGCAGGTCGCCGCCGCGCAGGGCGGCCAGCCGGCTCTCCAGTTCGGCCAGGTCGGTGCCGGGTTGATGGGTGGGCACGGAGGGCAGGTCGGCGAGGTCCGCCGTGGCCGTCGGGCGCAGTTGCGCGAACCGGTGCTCCAGTTCCAGTGCGGGCAGGTCGACCTGCGGGGCATCCGGGCCGCGCAGGTTGTCCAGCCGGGCCTGCAACGCCTGCGCCGCTTCGTCGCTCGTCGCGGCGGGTGTGGCCGCCGCGAGGTCGGGTGCGGTCGCCGCCTTGGCCGCGGCGAGGTCCGGTGCGACCGCAGCGGTCGGGCGTGCCGGTGGGGGATCGACGGCGAGGGCGTCCCCCCGAGATTCGATCTTGAGCCCGTCTGCGGTCCGGCGCACCAGCGCCTCGGCGACCCGGACGTCCTTCTCGGCGCGAACCGTGGAGAGCGCGTCCCCGGAGGCGTTGGCCAGCGCGTGCTGTGCCTGCTTGAGCTGCTCAACCGCTTGCAGGTGGCTGAGCTGCTGCGGGGTCGGGCCGCCGACCTGCTCCAGGCGCAACGGTGCGGGCACCGATAGCTCACGGCCGAGGCCGCCCGGCGCGGTGAACGCCGGCGGGTCCAGCCGGTTCAGGGCGGCGAGCGCGCTCGGGTTGGGCCCGTCGAGCAGGTTCAGCGCCTGGTGGACGGTGGTCGGGTCGGAGATCTTGCCGAGGTTCAGGGGCGCGGGTGCGACGCCCTCCGGCCGGGCGATGTTCGTCGGAGCCGCCTGGGAGATCGAACCCGCCGGCGTGGGCGTGGCGGCCGGGGCGGGGGAGGCCAGGGTGGTGTCGCCGAACGCCTTCTCCGGGGCGCCGAGGTTGAACGCCACCCCGGTCTCCGAGACCCGGACCGCGCTGACCTCACCCATGTGCAGGTTGCGTAGCTCGGCCCGGCCGAAGTCCGCCAGCCCGTCCACCCCGGCAGCGGCCCGGTTCAGCGTGCTGCTGAGGTTGCCGATCTGCATGTTCGGCAGGGTCACCGTGCCGGGCGTGCCCACCGCCGGCATGGCGAACTGGTCCAGGCCGGTGGCCGGGTTGACCGTCGGCACGTCGAGCCGGGCGATCGGGCCGAGGTCGACCGCGTGCGCGGCACCGAGCAGGCCCGGCACGGTGATCGGAGTGACCGCCCCGGTCGCCCTCGGCACCGGTAGGTCCAGGGTCTGTATGCCGCGCAGCCCCGCCAGGTCGGGCGCGCCGAGCGCGCCACGCGTGGCGGACAGGTCGACGCCGCGGGCCGAGAAGCTGAACTCCGGCAGCGACGCAGCGCCGACCATCGGCTTCTCGACCAGGTCGGGAAGGTGCAGGCCGCCGGGGCTGACGTTGATCCCACCGGCGTACGGTGCGTCGCCGGGCTTGACGACGTGCACCGTGGTGAGGCCGTTGGCGAGCCGGACGCCACCGCTGAGCGCGGCCAGCCCGTCGTACCGGGCCATCCCGAGCCCGCGACCCAGCACGCCGAGCTTGAACGCCCCGGACACGCCGAGCGCGCCGATCTCGTGGCCGGCCAGGGGCAGGAAGATCCGCAGCCACTTCCAGCCGCCGAACTCCCGCACCATCAGGTTGCCGAACCGCACGGCGTTGGTGGCCACGAATCGGCCGGCGTCGCCGGTCAGGCCGGCGAGCCGGCCCAGGCCCTGATATCCGATGTTGCCCAGCCGGGTGATCGCCGCTGGAACGGTGACCAGGGTGAACTTCTCCAGGGCCACGAACCCTCGGATGGCCAGGCCGTCGATCGGACCGACGATCCGCGGAATCATCAACGCGCCGACCCGCACCGAGTTGGCCACGGTGATCCCGAGGTCGGCGATGCCGCGCATTGCCGCGCTGATGCTCAGCGTCGACACGGTCCGCCAGAAGTCGGTGATGCCGGATCGCGCCAGGGTGATGCTGTTCCGGCTGAACTGGGTGATGTTGCGCCAGGCGCTGCTGGCCAGCTTGGTCAGGTCGCCGAGGGCGATCAGCGGCCGGGTGCTGGGGCCGAGCAGCCCGAGCAGGCCGAGCGCCAGCCCCAACGCGTTCGTCTTGCCCATGGCGAAGTCCAACGTCGCCTTCACCGCCAGGGCGGCGTTCATCGCGAAGGCGAGCAGGCCGAGTGGCCCGCCGACGAAGATGGCGACCACGGTCAGGACGAGGGTCAGCCAGCTGAAGATCTCCCAGAAGATCTCGCAGGCCGACTTGGGTGTCACCGGGGATCTGATATGGCCGGCGGCGTCGAGAATGGCCTGCCTGGCCGTGCTCGCCGCGGTCTTGACGTCCGCCGCGGCGTTCTGCGCCTCCGCCTTGAGGGCGTTGACCCGTTCCTCGTCGTCGCCGGCCCCGGCCGCGTTGCTCAGCGCCTGGTCCGCCTTGGCCTGGGCCTCGCGCAGCGCCTCGGCGTACGTGCGGATGGCCGGCCCCGCGGCGGTGAAGGCGGTGCGGACCCCGGCGATGAAGCCGCTCATCTCCTTGCTGACCTGCTCGCGCAGCCAGTCCGCGGTCTTGCCGACGAACGCTCCCTCGCCGCTCTGGCGCAGCACTGCGGCGAGCCCGTCGTCGGCGGTCCGGGCGTGATCGGCCATGACGTCCATGTAGCTGGCGACGCGCAGCAGCACGTCCGGATCGCCAGGTGTGGGGTCACCGGACAGCGTGAGCGCCGACCAGTCACCGGGCCGTGCCACCGCACCCTCCTGCCGTCGGCGGACACCGTCGTCCTCTTCGACGCGACGCACCCGCGCGAGGGTTCACGGTGAACCGCTGACCGCCCCGGCCGCGTCGAACCCCACAGACGGCACGTCGACGAGCGGAGGGAGGGGCGCAGGGTGGCCGACCTCGTGCTCGACTACGCGCTGCTGCATCAGCTCGCGGGGAGCCTGCGTGAACTGAAAAGCAAGATCCAGTTCGATGTGGAAACCGGATCGCGCCGGTCGGTGGTCACCTCCGAGGGGGCCGTCGTCGACTCCAGCCAGGTCGGCAGCTCGACGCTGTACGCGACCCTGAGCGCCTTCTTCTCCGCCTGTCACACCCCGTTCAAGGACTCCATGGAACTGCTCGAAGAGCTGGCGAAGACCTTCGACGGCATCGCCAAGGCCTACTTCGACCTGGACGCGGATGTCGCCGGCAAGGTCAACCTGGACCGGCTGCGGGCGAACATCAGCGGCTGGCAGGCCGACACCGCCGCGTACGAGCGCTACCTCGACCTGAAGGACCGGCAGATCACCTTCCAGTACTACGACAAGGACGGGAACCTGGTCGACGGCGCGGTGCCGGTGTGGAGCGGAGATCCGGTGCCGGAGCCGGGAGATCCGCCCACCTCCATCGACGGCACCTCGCCGGTGGGCAGCAACACCACCACCGCGGTCCTGGACGACGAGGGCAACGTCATCTCCGAGACCACCACGGTCAACTCCGGTGACGGGCTGAGCTACACCGAGACGACCAGGTTCACCTACCGCGACACCGACGGCGACGGGAGGACCGACGTCATCGACTACACCTCCACCATCACGCACTCCGACGGCACCGAGGAGACAGTCGAGAAGAAGACCAACGACGACGGCTCCTTCGTGGTGACCTCCACCACCAGCGAGGGCACCACCACCAGCACCGTGACGCCGAAGGCCGACGGTGGATCACATCAGGTCACCGTCGACCACGAGGGCGAGACCACCACGACCGACATCGTGGTGACCGGACCGGACAGCGGCACCAAGACGGTGGTGGGTCCGGAGGGCACGAAGGTCTACAACGGCAACCCGAAGACCGGCGAGTGGACCCTTGTCTCCGAGGAGCCGCCCGAGGAGGACTACCTGCCGTACACCACCGTCACCATCTGACCCACCCCCCTTTGGAGCGACGCATGCCCAACATCACCGTCGACTTCGGCCGAGTGCAGACGGTCAACGACCAGCTCAATTTGGCCGTCACGCAGACCGTGCCCCGGCTGGAGGATCTGCTCGCCGCGGTGTCCCAGTTGCTCACCAGCGATGGTGGCCTGTGGTTGCAGAAGTCCAGCCCCACCCTGAGCGGTCAGTACCAGACCTTCAACACCGAGCTGACCGCGGCGATCGAGAACATCCGGTCCTTCGCCCAGCAGTTCCACAACATCACCGTCCAGCTGCGCACCATGGACGAGCAGATCACCTCGTCCAGCAGCGCCGGCTGAACCGCGGAGGCATCCGATGGCAGAAGTGAACGTCGACTACGACAGGATCCACACGGTAAGTGGGCGGCTGACCACCGAAGGCGAGGAGATCGCCAACGTGCTGAAGGGCCTACAGACCAGCGTCAGCGGGCTGCTGACCAGCCAGGGCGGCCTCTGGATGCAGCAGGCCAGCCCGGTGATGAGCACGCAGTACACCGAGTTCACCGCCTCGCTGACCAAGGCGGTCAGCAACCTGGAAACCTTCGCGGCGAGCTTCGCGGCGATCGTGAAGAACCTGAACGACATGGATCAGGCGCTGTCCAAACCGCCACCCGCGCAGTGAACCGCGCGGCCCGGCTGTCGTCACCGGCACCCGGGCCGCGTCCCGTCCGGGTCGGTGACCGGTTCGGCCCGGGTCAGCGCAGCACGGTGTGCGGGATCGTGACCGTGCTCAGCGCGCCGGTCGCCGGGTCCGGCACATGACCGCGCCCCGGCCGGCTGCCGGCGCGCAGCAACCCGGGCGGCACCCGGGTACCCACCAGGTCACCCTCGATCGCCGACTGCGGGGCGAGCAGGACGCCCTTGCGGGAGCGTCGGGCCTCGGCGATCCAGCCGCCCAGCGACTGGGTGAGGGTCTCGGCCGTGCCGGCATACGCCAGGCCGAGGCCGCGGTCCCGGCCGGTGGCCACCACCTGGCGCAGCACCGCCTCCACCGGATTGGCGAAGCCGAGCAGATCGACGTCGTCGACCAGTACCACCAGCGGACCGCCCAACTCCTCGACCGCGGCGGTCACCTGCGCCGGGTCCGGGGCCGGCCCCTCGACCGTGCGCACCCGGGCGTGTGCCGCCAACCGGCGCAACACCGACTCCCGAGGCGTCAGGATCACCAGCGCGGTGCCCCCGGCCAGCAGCGACACCGCCAGGGTGGCCAAGGTGTTGCTCCGCCCCGAACTGGGCGGACCGGCGACCAGGAACGTCGCCTGCTGACCGGCGAAGTCCACGTAGACCGGCGCGGCGTCGTCACCGCCGATCCCCAGCAGCGCGCGTAGTGGCCGCCGCTGCTCGGCCGGTACCTGCGCGAAGGCATCGGCGAAGGTGACCGCCGTGGGCAGCCCGGCCACCGGGAACGGCCGGCGCTGCGCCGGCACCCCGCTGTCCCGAGCGGCGGCCCGGGCCGCGATCCGGCGGAGGGCCTCGACCTGCGCCGGCCCGGACGGGTCCGGGTCCAGCAGGGCGATCTGGAGCTCCGCCTGGTCCGCCGATCGCCAGCCGCGACCGGGCGGCACCACCTCCGGCACCCGACGATGGTTGACGCCGATCGCCGAGTAGTCGGTCCGGTCGGTCATCCGCAGCATGATCCGGTGATCGTTCAGGTTGGCCACCCGCCCGGTCAGCAGCGACCGCTCGGAGGACATCACCAGGTGCAGCCCGGCGGCCGGTCCCTCCCGCAGCAGACCGAGAAACTGATCCAGCAGCCGGCCGCCGTCGTGGTCGTTGAGGAGAGCGGCCAGCGAATCCCAGCCGTCCACCAGCAACACCAGATGCGCCGGACGCTGTGCCGGCGGCAGCAGCGCCCGCAACTCGTCGAGCCCGGCACAGGCGTGCCTGGCCAGCAACTCGTGTCGGCGGGCCAAGTCGCTCTGCAACCGGCCGAGTAGGCGTTCCAGACGTTCCAGGTCGGCCCGGGGCACCACCGCGCCGCAATGCGGAAGCTCCGACAGCACCACCATCGACCCGCCGGCCGCATCGACGGCGTAGAGGTGCACGTCGGCGCAGGACAGGGACCGCGCCATCGACGCGGCCAGGGTACGCAGCAGCTGGGACCGGCCGGTACGGGAGGCACCCAGCACGTAGAGATGCCCGAGCGTGGCCAGGTCGCAGGTCAGCACCGACTGGATCTGTTGCTCCGGCAGGTCGGCCAGCGCATACGGCACCGGCGGCAGACCGGGACCGGCCCGGGACGCCGGCGGGGGGAGATCGTCCAGCAGCACGACCGGCGGCAGCGGCGGCAGCCAGGGGCTCGGCTGTCGCTCGCAACCCGCCTCCCGGGCGGCGACGTCGATCGCCTCCACCAGCATGTCCAGGTCGGTGGCGGCCAGCTCGTCCGGCGCGACGCCCTCGTGCGTCGGGTCCACCGGCGGCGGCAGCGCCCGACCCAGCCGGGACCAGGGCACCTCCGTGCCCTGCACCGGCGCGATCGGCCGGGACTCCGGCACGACGGAGTCCGCGCCCGGGTACACGGCACCGACGTACCCGGTCTGGAACGGCAGGGTGGACCGGTGGGCGAGCCGGGCGAGCGCCCGCCCGGGGGTGGCCACCGGGATCATCGCGGCATCCGGTACGTCGATCACGTCGGAGCTTTCCATCGGGTCGGTGACCCGCAGGGCGATCCGCAGGTTGGTGTTGGCCCGGATGTCGGTGGTCACCACGCCGCCCGGCCGCTGGGTGGCCAGGATCAGGTGGATACCCAGCGACCGTCCCCGCTGGGCGATGCTGACCAGCCCGGGGATGAAGTCCGGAACCTCCCGGGCGAGCGTGGCGAACTCGTCGATGACCAGCACCAGCCGGGGCACCGCCGGCAGTGCGGGGTCGCGACCGCGCATCGTCCGGTACTGGGCGAGGTCCTTGGCGGTGACCCCGGCCAGGATCTCCTCCCGTCGGCGCAGTTCCGCGCCGAGCGACTCCAACGCCCGGACCACCAGCGCGCTGTCCAGGTCGGTGACCATGCCGAGGGTGTGCGGCAGCCGGACGCAGCTGTGGAAGGCGCTGCCGCCCTTGTAGTCGACCAACACAAAGGTCAACTCGTCCGGGCGGTTCACCGCGGCCAGCGACACCACGATGGACTGCAGCAACTCCGACTTGCCGGCGCCGGTGGTGCCCGCGACCAACGCGTGCGGCCCGTCGCGGACCAGGTCCAGCACGACCGGACCGTCGAAGCCGCTGCCGATCACGAAACTCGTGGACGCGGGCTGCCGGGACCACCGTTCGGCGATTTCGGTGCCCGACGGCGGGTCGGCGTCCAACAGGTCCAGCAGGCGGCTCCGGTCGGGCAGCCCGGCGGTCTCGTCCGGGGTGACGTCCCGCAGCGGAGCCATCGCGCGGGCCACCCGCTCACACCACGGCGGGGTGACGATGTCCGGACGTACTCCGCTCGCCTCGGGCACGCCGGTCTGTCGTACGGTCAGCCCCTCCGCGTCGGCGCGTAGCACCGCGGTGCACTCCTCCGGCAGCAGCCGTTCCTCGGCGTCGATGCAGATCGCGAAGACCCGCACCGCCGGCCCCTCGGTGAGCACCTGCACCATGCCCGGCACGTCGCGCAGCCGCCGCGCACCGTCGACGACCAGCACCACGTCGGGCTCGCTGAACATGACCTGGCCGAGCTGCGAGCCGCGGGCCTTGGTCCGCGCGGTGACCAGCGCGACCAGCTCGCCGACCCGGTTCGCCACGGTCTCCGGGTCGTTGCCGACCAGGGTGTAGGGCCGGCCGGTCGCGCCGCCGTCCTCGGCCGGCCGGGTGTGCGGCAGCCAGCGCACCCAGCTCCACCGCTGCTCCCCGTCCGGCTCGGTCAGCACGTGGATCCGCAGGTCACGCGGGCTGTGCAGGGCGGCGGCCTGGAGGACGAGCCAGCGGGCCGTCGCGTACGTGGTCTCCGCCGCGCCGGCCAGGCCGAGCACCTGGCGGTCGACCAGGTCCACGGTGACCGGTACGTCCGGCACGGTCCAGCGCAGTTGCCGATCCAGGTCCGTGCGGGCCGGATCCTCCACCTCGATGAGCGACGGCTGGTCCATCGTGCCGATCCGCAACACGAGGTGGTCGGGGTCGCGGCGGCGCCGCTCCCACAGGCGTCGACCCGGACCGACGGCGGTGTACAGAACCGTCGCCGGGTCGGGTGATGCCTCGCACCGGGCCATCCGTTCCTCGGCGACCGACTCGGTCAACTCCCGCATCATCCGGGTGCGCTTGCGAACGTACTCGGCGAGGTCGCTGCGGTACCGTTTGCGGCCGCTGCGCCGGTCGGTGTACCAGTTCGCCAACGCCAACACCGGGCTCAGCACCATGATCAGCAGGAAGAAGTAGGAGCGGAACAGGAAGACGAAGGCCAGGCCCAGCACCATCGGGGCGAGGATCATCAGCAGCGGGATCGGCCGGCGGGTCGGCTTGGTCGGTGGGGTGGGCAGCCGCCGCCGGGCGAACAGCAGCGGAGGCACGATTCGCGGCGGGCGGTTGAAGTCCAGCATCGGCACATCCACGGCCGGGGCCACCGCCGCGTCCGGCGTCGGGCGCGGCACCAGCCGCAGCAGGCTGCCGCCCACCGCCAGGTCCACCCCGGGCGGCCAACGGCGGGCCCCGTCGTGGCGTCGCGCCGACCCGTCCGGCGTGCCGGGTTCGTCCGCACGGTCCCGCCGTTGCCCGGGCGTCGGATCGTCGGCGTCTGACTGCGCCGACGGCGTCGGGTGTCCGGGCGGATCGACCGGATCGGTGGCCTCCGGAGGTTGCGGCAGCGCCAGGCGTACCCCGTCGTGGCCGGTCGTCACCCAGGCCCGGCCCTGATCGTCGACGCTGAGCCGGGCGGCGTGTGCGGGCACGGCGGCACCGCCCGGATCGATCGCGGATCCGTGCGCCGAACCGATGTCGTGACAGCCCAGTGCGACCGGCCAGACCTGTCCGGCGCCCGGGCCGCCGACCCCGTGCACCTCCAACCAGTGGATCCGCGGGTCGCCCGGCAGGTCCCGAATCCCACCGGCCGGCACCGCCGTACCGTCACCGACCCGGACACCGGAGAGCAGCCCGGCCCGGCCGACCGTCCACCCCGGATCCAGGCGCGCACCATCGAGATGCCACCCGCCCGGAGGACCGTCCAGCTCACCGAGGGCACCGACCGGCGTGTTCACCTCGACGTCCCAGGCGATATCCCGGCCGGTGCCGGCGGAGACGACCGTCAGCAGGAGACGCATCATCGACCTCCGGGCCGGTCGGCGGACTCGACGCCGGAGTGAGCCACCGGCCGTTGTTCGGCCGCCCCCTCGAAGAGATCGTCGTTGTCGACGAGGGGAGTCACCAGCGCCGGGCGCGGCGGAGCGTGTGGGGACGCGGCCGGCGACGCCGGCTCGGTGCTGTCCGGCGCCGGGTCTTCGGCCGGCGCGGAGCTGGCGGCCTCGACGGGCTCGGACCGAGGGGGCCCTTCCGCAGCCCAGGCCGGTGCCGCAGCGGCGGGCGACGCCGGTCGGCGGACCCGCCGGAGAGCCCGGACGAGCGGCGTGGACTCCGCGTCGAGCGCCAGATCCGGCGCGACGACCCGACCGGCCGTGTCGACCCGCAGCCGCCAGCGCGACCCGGGCAGATAGCCGGCGACCAGCACGAGCACCCCGGGACAGCCGGAGACCAGCGCGGCGAGCTGCGCCGCCGTCCGCCCGTCGGGCCGTCGGCAGACCAGGACGGCACACCCGACCGAAGCCGCCGGACGGGCGGCGATGGTGGTCAGTGCCGCGGACAGCGGCATCCGGTCGGTGCCGGTCGTCCCCAGCTCGTCCTCACCCGGCTCCACCGCGACGATCAGCCGATCGACGCCGTGCCCGCCGACCAGCGCCGCCAGTTGGACGACCATCGCGGACACCAGCCGGTCGGCCGGTGTCGGGGCGCCGTGTACCGACACGATTCCCGGGCAGCGCCGGAGGTCCAGCAGGACCAGTTCCCGGACCCGCACGCCCACGGCGACCGGCAGCGGGGTGTCGAGGGAGAGGCCGGACACCGGCGCCAGCGCCCGCCGGGCACGCCAGCTACCCGGCACCGTGACCCGCCACGGTGATTCCGCTGCCGGCCGCAAGGCGTGTGCCCCGGGACCCGCGAGCCGGACTCCCGTTTCCGCTGAATCCAGCAGCACCAGGTACGGCCAGACGTCGTCCCGCCCGCCCGACGCCAACCGGGCCGACACGATCCCCGCCCGGGCAGCCGGCACCGGACCGGGATCGGCGAAGCGTTCCGCGACCACCCGCATCCCGCGCCGCAGCCGGAGGAAGCCGACGAGCGGCGCCACAAGGGTCCAGGCGACCTCGGCGACGCCGCGCAGAATGCGCCGACCGGTGCTTCTCAGGCCGTACCTGCGGTCGAACCAGCGCAACAGCACCGCCAGCAGGATCAACAGCTCCAGTACGGTCAGTACGGTCAGGAGCGTCTGCCGCTGGGTGTCCAGAAAGCGGCCAAGGCCGCTGAAGGACGGCGCGTTCAACCGTGGTCCTCCTCGGGCGGTAACCAGCTCACGACGCGGCCACCCCCGATGCTAATCGCGGGAAACCGTCGGCCCCGGCCCCGGTGATTGGTCAGAACCCGGCAAAATCGCAGTTCAGCCTGCCCGGCGCGGCGGTCCCCCCGATTGCCGATCGGCGGATGAACTCTTGATGACGATCAGGCGGCCTCATTTTTCGGGCAGGCGGGACCCGCAGCATCCGCTATCGGCGGTCCACCGCGTACGGGATCACGGTGCGCCGGTTCTCGTCGACGACCAGGCGGCCGGCGGCGGGGGGCCGGGCGCGTTGGGCGCAGTCGCGGCGTTCGCAGATGCGGCAGCCCAGGCCGATCGGAGTGGCGGTACGCGGGTCGTCGAGCGCGAGGCCGTCGCTGTAGACGAGGCGCTGGGCGTGGCGAAGCTCGCAGCCGAGCGCGACGGCGAAGGTGCTGCGCGGGCTGTGGTGGCCGCGTCCGCCGTGGGTGATGGTGCGGGCGAGCCAGAAGTAGCGCTTGCCGTCGGGCATCTCGGCGACCTGGGTGAGAATTCGTCCAGGGGCGGCGAACGCCTCGTAGATGATCCAGAGGGGACAGGTGCCGCCGAGGCGGGAGAAGTGGAAGTCGGTCGCGGACTGCCGTTTGGAGATGTTGCCGGCGCGGTCGACACGGAGGAACGAGAAGGGTACGCCGCGCAGTGTCGGGCGTTGCAGGGTACTGAGCCGGTGGCAGGCGGTCTCGAAGCTGACGCCGTAGTGCCCGGCGAGCAGTTCGACGTCGTAGCGTAGCTCGGTTGCCCGGCCGTGGAAGTCGCCGTACGGCATGAGTAGCGCTCCGGCGTAGTAGTTGCCGAGGCCGATGTGGGCCAGCGCCGTGGCCGAGGATCGCCCAAGACCGGTCGCCAGTTTGCTGATCAGGTCGCCGTGTTCGAGGAACGCGAGCTGGGTGGCGAGTTGGAAGGCGCGCTGGCCGTCGGTGTAGTTGGCGGCCAGGTAGAGCACGCGGCTTTCCGGGTCGAATCTGCGTACCTCGGTGTTGGCGGCGGGAGGTGTGACGGCCACCCGGACGCCGTGCTGGTCGAGCAGGTGTTGGCTGAGCGTGTCGACGGCTCGGGCGGGTGTGAGCCGGAGCTGGCTGGCGAGCAGTTCGGCGGCGGTGTCCAGCGGGTCGAAGTAGTTGTAGTGCTCGTAGAAGAAGTCGCGTACCGCGTCGTGTGGTTCACCGAGTACCGGCGGGAGGTCGGTCGGTCCGGCGAGGGCGGCGACCCGGGCGGCGGCGTCCTGGTAACGCTGGTGGAGGGCGACCAGGGCGCGGGCGGCGGCCGGGTAGTCGCGGACGAGTTCGATGATCTCCCCAGGGTCGACCGCCGTGCCGCTGGCTTCGTCGGCCAGGGCCGTCCGCACGTCGGCGCCGAGCCGCTCCGCGTCCGTGTCGGCGAAGTGCTCCGGGTCCACGCCGAGCACTCGGGCCAGGCGTAACAGGATCGCGGCGGTGAGGGTGCGTTGGTTGTTCTCGATCTGGTTGAGGTAGCTGGTGGAGATGTCGAGGCGGCGCGCGAGTTCGGCCTGGGTGAGGCCGTGCTCGCGGCGCAGCCGACGCAGCTTGGTGTGCGCGTAGAGCTTCTTTCCGGCCGCCACGCTGCACCTCCTCGTTCCGTCAACCAGGTGTGAATATAACACTTGCAAAGTTTGCAACTTTTGCAATTCCACTGGGGCCGGGGTGGAAAGTACGCATCTTCCGGGCCTCGACGCGGACCACCGGGGCGCGTGAACCTGACGGGGTGACCGCCGAGCCCGAGGAGCCCCCGTTGATCGATCACCTCGTACGCGTATCGCCCAGTGCGGAACGGCTGCCCCGCGACCGGCAACTCGCCTGGGCGCTGGCCGAGCTGGCCACCGCGAGCGCCCCGGTGGACGCGGACGCGGCGGCGATGGCCGCCAACCGGGTGATCGACAACGCGGCGGTGGCGATGGCGTCGCTGTCGCGGCGTCCGGTGTCGGTGGCCCGAGCGCAGGCCCGCCCACACACCGCGGCGCCCGGCGCCTCGATCTTCGGTGCCGATCCCGTGGCGCGGGTGTCGCCGGAGTGGGCGGCCTGGGCCAACGGCACAGCCGTGCGTGAGCTGGACTTCCACGACACATACCTGGCGGCGGACTACTCCCACCCGGGAGATAACATCCCGCCGCTGCTCGCGGTCGCCCAGCACACCGGCGCCAGCGGCGCGGACCTGCTGCGCGGCCTGTTGGTCGCCTACGAGGTGCATGTGGCTCTGGTCACCGGGATCTGCCTGCACAAGCACAAAATCGATCATGTGGCGCATCTGGGCGCGGCGACCGCCTGCGGACTGGGCGCGCTGCTGCGCCTGCCCACCGAGGTGGTTTACCAGGCCATCGGCCAGGCGGTGCACACCACCACGGCCACTCGGCAGTCCCGCAAGGGTGAGATCTCGTCGTGGAAGGCGTTCGCGCCCGCGTTCGCCGGCAAGGCGGCGATCGAGGCGATCGACCGCGCGATGCGGGGGGAGGGCGCGCCAGCGCCCATCTACGAGGGTGCGGACGGCTTCGTCGCCTGGCTGCTGGACGGCCCGGACGCGGCGTACACGGTGCCGCTGCCGGTACCTGGCGAGCCGCTACGCGGCATCCTGCGCACCTACACCAAGGAGCACTCTGCCGAGTACCAGGCCCAGGCGCTGATCGATCTCGCCCGGGCGATGCGGGGGAGACTGCCCGGCATCGACACCGCCGCGGGGGTGGACCGGATCGGGTCGATCGTCCTGCACACCAGCCACCACACCCACCACGTGATCGGCTCGGGGGCGAACGACCCGCAGAAGTACGACCCGACGGCGAGCCGGGAGACGCTGGACCACTCCATCCCCTACATCCTGGCGGTGGCGTTGCAGGACGGCGCGTGGCACCACATCGGCTCGTACGATCCGCAGCGGGCCGGCCGCCCCGACACCGTGGCCCTCTGGCGAAAGATCACCACGGTCGAGGACCCGGAGTGGACCCGCCGCTACCACAGCCCGGACCCGGCCCAGAAGGCGTTCGGCGGGCGGCTGGTGATCACCCTCGTCGACGGCACCGTGCTGGAGGACTCCCTCGCCCTGGCCGACGCCCACCCGGCCGGTGCGCGGCCCTTCGACCGTCCGGCCTACGTCCGCAAGTTCACCACCCTCGCCGACGGCATCGTCTCCGCCGGGGCCCAGCGCACGTTCCTGGACGCCGCCGCCCGGCTCGCCGACCTCACCCCCGGGGAACTCCCGGCGTTGTTCCCCACGGTCGACCATGCGGCGATCGCGCGCGCCGACGCCGCCCTGCCCGGAGGGATCTTCCGATGACCTACCTGTACGCCCGCACCAGCGCCGCCGCCAAACGGGCGGCCCTCCGCGCCGGCCTGGCCAGCGGGAAACTGCTGCGGCTGCCGGGCGCGTTCAATCCGCTGACCGCCCGCCTGGTGCAGCAGACCGGATTCGAGGGGGTGTACGTCTCCGGCGGGGCGCTGTCGGCCGCCGCCGGACTGCCGGACATCGGGCTGACCACGTTGAGTGAGGTTGCCGGCTGGGCCGCCGACATCGCCGCCAGCACCGACCTGCCGGCGCTGGTCGACGCCGACACCGGCTTCGGCGAACCGCTGAACGCGGCCCGCACCGTCCAGCGGCTGGAGGACGCCGGGCTGGCCGGCTGCCACCTGGAGGACCAGGTCAACCCGAAACGTTGCGGACACCTGGACGGTAAGGCGCTCATTCCCCCGCAGGACATGGTGCGCCGGCTGCGGGCCGCCGTGACCGCGCGCCGCGACCCCGACTTCCTGATCATGGCCCGGACGGACGCCCGCGGTGTCGAGGGCCTGGCCGGCGCGATCGCGCGGGCGAAGGCGTACGTCGACGCCGGAGCGGACGCGATCTTCCCGGAGGCGCTGGCCGACGAGGCGGAGTTCGCCGCCTTCCGGGCCGCCCTCGACGTGCCGCTGCTGGCGAACATGACCGAGTTCGGCAAGGGCCCGAGCCTCGACGCCGACCAGCTGCGGGACCTCGGCTACAACCTGGTCATCTACCCGGTGACCACGCTGCGTCTGGCGATGGGCGCGGTCGAGGCCGGCCTGCGTCGGCTCGCCGCCGACGGCACTGCCACCGGACTGCTCGACACGATGATGACCCGCTCCCGGCTCTACGAGGTCATCGACTACGACGGGTACGGCCGCCTCGACGCCGACATCGCCGGGTTCACCCTGCCACCCGACGCCTGACCGGCGAACCCGCCCACGATCCACCTTGAAGCACGGAGGACGACACCGTGAGCACCGACATCCATCGCGGCCTGGCCGGCGTCGTGGTCGACACCACCGCCATCTCCACCGTGATCAGCGAGACCAACTCGCTGACCTACGGCGGCTACCCCGTCCAGGACCTCGCCGCCGCCCGCACCTGGGAGGAGGTCGCCTACCTGCTGTGGCACGGCGAGCTGCCCGACGCCACCCAGCTGGCCGACTTCCGCGCCACCGAGGCCGCCCAGCGTTCCCTGGACCGTACCGGGCAGGAACTGCTGCGCAAGCTCCCCGAGACCTGCCACCCGATGGACGTGCTCCGCACCGCGGTCTCCTACCTCGGCGCCCAGGACCCGACCGAGGAGCACACCGACCGCGCGGCCAACCAGGCCAAGGCGCTGTCGCTGTTCGCCAAGCTCCCCACCGTGGTCGCCCTCGACCTGCGCCGCCGCCGTGGCCAGGACCCGATCCCGCCCGACCCGGCCCTCGGCTACGCGGAGAACTTCTTCCGGATGTGCTTCGGCGAGGTGCCGCCGGCCGACATGGTCCGCGCCTTCGAGACCACGATGATCCTGTACGCCGAGCACAGCTTCAACGCCTCCACCTTCGCCGCCCGGGTGATCACCTCGACGCTGTCCGACCTCTACAGCGCGGTCACCGGCGCGATCGGCGCGCTCAAGGGACCGCTGCACGGGGGCGCGAACGAGGCCGTCATGCACATGCTCGTCGCCATCGACGACCCGGACCGGGTGGAGTCCTGGCTGGACGAGGCCCTCGCCACCAAGCAGAAGATCATGGGATTCGGGCATCGGGTCTACAAGAACGGCGACTCCCGTGTGCCGATCATGCAGGCGGCCCTGGACACGCTCGTCGCCACCCGTGCCGACGACCGAATCCGCCGGATCGCCGAGGTGTACACCAGGCTCCAGCGCGCGATGCTCGACCGCAAGGGGATCCACCCCAACCTCGACTACCCCTCCGCGCTGGCATACCACCTGATGGGTTTCGACACCCCGGCCTTCACCCCGATCTTTGTGATGAGCCGGATCACCGGCTGGACCGCCCACATCGTCGAGCAGCTCGACGCCAACGTGCTCATCCGCCCGCTGAGCGCCTACACCGGCCCGCAGCAGCGTCCCGTGCCGGCCTGACCCGACCGCGGCCGGCCCGCCGCCGACCACAAGAGACCCCCGACGTCCGCCGTCCCACCAGGACCCCGATGTCCGTTTCCCATCAGGAGACGCCATGGCACAGCTCACCCACTTCATCGCCGGCAGACGCGTCGCCGGGACCACCGGCCGGTTCGGCGACGTGTACGACCCCAGCACCGGACAGGTCGCCCGGCAGGTGCCGATGGCCTCGGCCGGCGAGGTCGACGCCGCCCTGGCCGACGCGGTCGCCGCCCAGCCGGGCTGGGCCGCCACCAACCCGCAGCGCCGGGCCCGCGTCCTGATCCGCTGGCTGGCACTCATCCGACAGGAAGCCGGCGACCTCGCGGCACTGCTCTCCGCCGAGCACGGCAAGACCATCCCCGACGCGCACGGCGACATCCAGCGCGGCCTGGAGGTGGTCGAGTTCGCGATCGGCGTGCCACACCTGCTCAAGGGCGAGTACACCGATTCGGCCGGCACCGGCATCGACGTCTACTCGATGCGGCAACCGCTGGGCGTCGTCGCGGGCATCACCCCGTTCAACTTCCCGGCGATGATCCCACTGTGGCAGTCCGCGCCCGCGCTGGCCTGCGGTAACGCCTTCATCCTCAAGCCCAGCGAGCGGACCCCGTCGGTGCCGCTGCGGCTGGCCGAACTGTTCGTCGCCGCCGGTGGCCCACCCGGCGTGTTCAACGTGGTCAACGGCGACAGCGAAGCCGCCGCACCGCTGCTGACCGACCCACGGGTGCAGGCGGTGGGATTCGTCGGCTCCTCGGCTGCCGCGCGACACGTCTATGCGACGGCCACCGCCCACGGCAAGCGCGCGCAGTGTTTCGGTGGTGCGAAGAACCACGCCGTGGTGATGCCCGACGCCGACCTCGACCAGGTCGTCGACGCCCTGGTCGGCGCCGCGTACGGCTCCGCCGGGCAACGCTGCATGGCGGTCTCGGTGGCGGTGCCGGTGGGGCAGGCCACCGCCGACGCGCTGATCGCCCGCCTCACCGACCGGCTCGGCGGGCTGCGGGTCGGTGCCGCGCACGACCCGGAAGCCGACTTCGGCCCCCTGGTCACCGACGCGGCCCGGCAGCGGGTCACCGACTACATCGCGGCCGGTGTGGCCGAGGGAGCGCAACTCGTCCTCGACGGCCGTGGCCGGACCGTGGGCAGCCATCCGGAGGGTTTCTACCTCGGGCCGTCGCTCTTCGACCGGGTGACCCCGCAGATGTCGATCTACCGCGAGGAGATCTTCGGGCCGGTGCTCTGCGTCGCCCGGGTGGCGGACTACGAGTCGGCGGTCCGGTTGTGCGACGAGCATCCGTACGGCAACGGGGTGTCGGTCTTCACCCGGGACGGTGACACCGCCCGTGACTTCGCCCAGCGGGTGCAGGTCGGCATGGTCGGCGTCAACGTGCCGATCCCGGTGCCGATCGCCTACCACACCTTCGGCGGCTGGAAGGCATCCGGCTTCGGCGACCTCAACCAGCACGGCCCCGACTCGATCCGCTTCCACACCCGTACCAAGACCGTCACCTCGCGGTGGCTGTCCCACGGCGTGCGTGACGGCGCCAGCTTCGTGATCCCCACGATGAGCTGAGGCCGACGTGCAGCTGACCGACGAACAGGTCGCGTTGCGCGCGACCGTCGCCGACTTCGCCGCCACCCACCTGGCACCGCACGCCGTGGGCTGGGACCGGGACAAGCACTTTCCGGTCGACGTGTTACGCAAGGCCGCCGAGCTGGGACTGGGCGGGGTGTACGTCGGCGAGCGCCACGGCGGCAGCGGCCTCGGGCGCCTGGATGGCGTCGTCGTCTTCGAGGCGCTCGCCACCGGATGCCCATCGCTGGCCGCCTACACCTCGATCCACAACATGGTCGCGGCGATGGTGGACCGGCACGGCACCCCTGCCCAGCAGGCCGCCCACCTGCCCCGCCTGTGCACGATGCAGACGCTGGGCGCGTACTGCCTGACCGAACCTCAGGCCGGCAGCGACGCCGCCTCGGTCGGCAGCACGGCCCGCCGCGACGGCGACGTGTGGGTGCTCGACGGGGTGAAGCAGTTCATCTCCGGCGCGGGCGCGGCGGGCCTGTACGTGGTCTTCGCCCGCACCGGCGCGCCGGGTCCGAAGGGCATCTCGGCGTTCCTCGTCGACGCCGGCACCCCCGGGCTGGCCTTCGGCCCGAACGAGGCCAAGATGGGTTGGAATGCGCAGCCCACCCGGCAGGTGATCCTCGACGGCGTCCGGCTGCCCGAGACTGCGCTGCTCGGCGCCGAGAACGGCGGCTTCGCCATCGCGATGGCCGCCCTCGACGGCGGGCGGCTCAACATCGGCGCGTGTTCCCTCGGCGGCGCCCAGTACGCCCTGGAACGCGCCACGACCTACCTGCGCGACCGGCCCGCCTTCGGCGCCCCACTCGCCCAGGCACAGGCCCTGCGGTTCCGCGTCGCGGACGCCCACACCCTGCTCACCGCGGCCCGGCTGCTGCTGCACCAGGCCGCCGACGCGCTCGACCGTGGCGACCCGCACGCCACCGCCAGCTGTGCCATGGCGAAACGGCTGGCCACCGACACCGGATTCGACGTCGCCAACACCGCCCTGCAACTGCACGGCGGGTACGGCTACCTCAGCGAGACCGGCATCGAGAAGATTGTCCGCGACCTGCGTGTGCACCAGATCCTCGAAGGGACCAACGAGATCATGCGGCTGATCATCGCCCGCACCCTGCTCGACGAACGGGCCGCGGCATGAGCGCGCGGAGCGAGCGAACCATCAGGCTCGGTGCGAAGGTGCCTCATGCCGGCACGCAGCGAAGCGGAGCGCCGGCATGAGCGCGCCACCGGTCATCGCCCGGCTGACCGGACACCTCGGGCACCTGACCCTGAACCGGCCGGCCGCGATCAACGCCCTCACCGCGGAGATGGTCACCATCATCCGCCGTACCCTGGCCCTCTGGGCGGCCTCGGACCGCGTCCGTACCGTCCTGATCACCGGCGCCGGTGGCCGCGGCCTCTGCGCTGGCGGTGACATCCGCGCCATCCACGCCGACGCCGTCTCCGGCGGGACCGGCTCGCTGGACTTCTGGGCCGACGAGTACCGGCTCAACGCCACCATCGCCGCCTATCCCAAACCCATCGTGGCCTGGATGGACGGGCTGGTCATGGGCGGTGGGATCGGCATCTCCGGCCATGCCTCGGTGCGGGTGGTGACCGAACGTTCCCGGCTGGCGATGCCGGAAGTGGGCATCGGCTTCCATCCCGACGTCGGCGGATCGTGGCTGCTCTCCCACGCGCCCGGCCACCTCGGCACCCACCTCGCCCTGACCGGCACCCCGATCGGCGCCGCCGACGCCATCGCCGCCGGCCTCGCCGACCACTACGTCCCTACCGGGCGGCTGCCGATGCTGACCCTGGCGTTGGCCCGCAGGGACGCCGCCGGTGCCGTCGCCTCGTTCGCCGCAACCCCGCCCCCGGGCGAACTCGCCGCCGCTCGGGACTGGATCGATGCGTGCTACGCGGGGGAGTCGGTCGAGGAGATCGCCGCGCGGCTCGCCCGCCACCGCTCGCCCGACGCGCGCGCCGCCGCCAAGGTGATTGCCAGCCGGTCGCCCATCGCGCTGGCCGTCACGCTCCGATCGCTGCGCAGCGCCGCGAACCTGCCCGACCTGCCGGCGGCGCTGGCGCAGGAGTACCGGCTCTCCGCCGCGCTGCTGCGCCTACCCGACCTCGCCGAGGGCGTCCGCGCCCAGATCATCGACAAGGACCGCCGGCCCCGCTGGCAGCCGCCGGCGATCGCCGACGTGCCACCAGGGCTCGTGGACGCCTGTTTCGCTCCGATCGAGAACCCGCCGGACCTGACCGTGGAGGGATACTGATGATCGCGTTCCTGGGGCTGGGCAACATGGGTGGCCCGATGGCAGCCAATCTCGTCGCCGCCGGCCATCGGGTCGTCGGCTACGACCCGGCGCCGGCTGCCGCCGAGCGGGCGACCGCCAGCGACGTCGTCCTGGCCGAGAGCGTCGCGGCGGCGGTGCGCGGCGCCGACGCAGTGATCACCATGCTTCCGACGGGACAGCACCTGGCCGACTGCTACGCCGCGGTGCTCGCCGCCGCCGAGCCCAACGCGCTACTGCTGGACTGCTCCACCGTCGCCGTCAGCGACGCGCAGGCGGTCGCCGCCCGGGCCGCCGACGCAGGCTTCGCGCCACTGGACGCCCCGGTGTCCGGCGGCGTGGCCGGTGCCACCGCCGGCACCCTCACCTTCATGGTCGGTGGCGACGCCGCCGCGCTGGAGCGGGCCCGTCCGCTGCTCGACGCGATGGGGTCCCGGATCATTCACTGCGGTCCGGCCGGCGCCGGCCAGGCCGCGAAGATCTGCAACAACATGGTGCTCGGCATCTCGATGATCGCCGTGTCCGAGGCATTCCTGCTCGGCCGCTCCCTCGGCCTCAGCGACCAGGCGCTGTTCGATGTCGCGTCGACCTCGTCCGCCCAGTGCTGGGCGCTGACCAGCTACTGCCCGGTCCCCGGACCGGTGCCGACCAGCCCGGCCAACCGCGACTACCGGGGCGGGTTCTCCGCCGTGCTGATGCGCAAGGACCTCCACCTGGCCCGGACCAGCGCGCAGCGGGCGGACGTCGACAGCCCACTCGGGGCGGCCGCGGCCGCCCTCTACGACGAGTTCGTCGCCACCGGCAACGGCGACCTGGACTTCTCGGCGATCATCACCGCCCTCGCCACCCGAACGAGCGCACCGGAGGCCACCGCATGAGCGACGGGACGATCCTGGTCGACACCGAGCACGACGGCATCGCGATCGTCACGCTCAACCGGCCGCAGGCCCTCAACGCGCTGTCACTTCAGGTCATGCGGGACCTCACCGCAGCCACCGCGGCGCTGGACGCCGCCGCCGCCGTCAAGGCCATCATCATCACCGGCTCGGCCAAGGCGTTCGCGGCCGGCGCCGACATCAAGGAGATGGCCGGACGCAGCTACAGCGAGATGTACGCCGCCGACTGGTTCGGCGGCTGGTCGGCGCTGAGCGCCGTACGCACCCCGCTGGTCGCCGCCGTCGCCGGCTACGCGCTGGGCGGCGGCTGCGAACTGGCGATGATGTGCGACATCCTCATCGCCGCCGACACCGCACGCTTCGGTCAACCGGAGATCACCCTCGGAGTCATTCCCGGGATGGGCGGTTCGCAGCGCCTGACCCGGGCCATCGGCAAGGCCAAGGCCATGGACCTGTGCCTGACCGGGCGGACGATCACCGCTGAGGAGGCCGAACGCGCCGGCCTGGTCTCCCGGGTCGTCCCCGCCGCGCAACTGCGCGAGCAGGCGATCCAGGTCGCCAGCCGGATCGCCAGCATGTCCGCGCCAGCCGCCCGGATGGTCAAGGAGGCGGTCAACCGATCCTTCGAGGTTTCCCTGGCCGAGGGGCTGCTGCACGAGCGTCGACTGTTCCATGCCACCTTCGCCACCGACGACCAGAGCGAGGGCATGGCCGCCTTCATCGCCAAACGTCCGCCACACTTCACGGACCGGTAGGACCGAGCAGCCGCCCGCCGCAGGCTCCGGTTGCGGCTCAACGGTACGCGTAGCCGTACTCCGGCACCGGCGCGGCGGTGTTCGGCGAGGGCGCGCACCTGCTGTTGCCGGCCACGCCTGCCCACTCCTCAGCGTGCACGCGCCGCTCTGTTGCAAGATAGTGGCAAGAGCATCATCTTGGCAGTAACCCTGGAGGAGTTCTGATGGCGGTCTACACCCTGCCCGATCTGCCCTACGACTACGGCGCGCTGGAGCCGGCCATGTCGGGGCAGATCCTGGAGCTGCACCACGACAAGCACCACGCCGCGTACGTCAAGGGCGCGAACGACGGCCTGGAGCAGCTCGCCGAGGCCCGGGCCAAGGGCGACTTCTCGACGCTGGTCGGCCTGGAGAAGACGTACGCGTTCAACCTCTCCGGTCACGTGCTGCACACGATCTTCTGGGGCAACCTCTCTCCGGACGGCGGCGACCGTCCCGACGGTGAACTGGCCGCGGCCATCGAGGAGCACTTCGGCTCCTTCGACGCGTTCGCCGGGCAGCTCTCCGCCGCCACCAAGGGGGTGCAGGGCTCCGGCTGGGGCGTGCTGGCCTGGGAGCCGCTGGCGCAGCGGCTGATCGTGGAGCAGGTGTACGACCACCACGGCAACGTCGGGCAGGGCTCCACCCCGCTGCTGGTCTTCGACGCCTGGGAGCACGCCTACTACCTGCAATACAGGAACGTTCGCCCGGACTATGTGGACCGGCTGTGGAATCTGGTCAACTGGTCCGACGTGATCGCTCGCTTCGACGCCGCCCGCGCCACCGGCCCGAAGATCTGACCGGCGTGACCGGCCCTATCCCGGCCGCCGCGGAACTGGTCCAACGTGCTGCCGGGGTCATCGCTGCCAAGCATCGCGGTGACCTCGCCGGAGCCGAGGAACTCATGTCGGCGTTCGGCTCCGAGCACGCCAAGACCCTCGGCTTCTACCTCCTGGCCGACCTGAGCCTCGGGCTGCTGCGGGCGCAGAGCGGCCAGTCCATGGACGATCTCGTCCGAGAGCTGTCCCTGCTCGTCGCCGCCACCGCCACACCGCCCGGGGCCTGACCTGGCGGTCGTCACCCCGTCGGGCCCACCGGCACATCCGACGTGCCGGTGGGCCCGACCGAAACGCGAACCGACCCGACCGACGCCCACCACGCGTAGCTCGCGATGATCCCCGCCCAAGCCGGGCAGGTTAACGATCGAACCAGGGCGTGACGACGATCTTCCTTCCGGCGTGGAGCCCCTTTTCGAGGTGGTGGTGTGCCTCGGCGATGTTGTCGAGGGGGAACACCGTGTCGATGGCGGGCCGCAGCGCACCGAGGCGTACACCGGCGTCCAGGAAGGCCGCCATGCGCCGCACCACGACGGGGTCGACGGTGTGCTCGAAGCTCCGGTAGCTGAAGATCGTGAGCGGCGTGCCCGCCGGGAACGGCGTGGGGCGAGGGTCCAGGAAACCCGCGGCGACCAGCGTCCCGCCGGGACGGGCCGCCCTCAGGAGATCCGGCTGGCCGGGGCCCATGACAAGGTCGAGGACGATGTCGGCGCCGGCCCCGTCGGTGTGGTGGCGGACGGCCTCGACGACGTCCGCCTGGTCGGTGGCGACGACCGCGGTGGCGCCGGCGGCGAGCAGGTCGTCCTGCTTCGCGGTGTGCCGGGTGATGGCGATCGGCGCCGCGCCGATCTGATTGGCGATCTGCATCGCTGCCCGGCCGACGCTGCCGGACGCGGCAGTGACGAGGACGTGGTCACCGGGCTGCATCCTCGCCTTTTCGACGAGCGCGCCGTAGGCGGTGGAGTAGGCGACCCAGATCGCCGCCGCCTCCGTGCTGCCGAGCCCGGTCGGGCGGGGGATGACCCGGTTCGCGGGGAGCGTGGTGTATTCGGCGTAGCTACCCCGGACGGTGGCGTCCGGGATGGCCGTGAGGATGACCGGATCGCCGATCTCCAGTCCGGCGACCTCGGGGCCGAGCGCGTCGACGACGCCGGTTCCCTCGACGCCGAGGCGGGCGTGTGGCGCGGGGATGGTCACCGGCAGGGCGCCGGAACGCATCATCTGGTCGAGCGGGTTGACGGCGAACGCTTCGATCCTGACCCGTACCTCGCCGGCTGCGGGCTCGACGACCGGCTTCTCGACGAGGTGCAGGACATCCGGCCCACCGAACTCGTCGAACACGACAACTCGTGGCATGGTGACTCCTCCGCATCCGATGCTGGTTTCGTTGCTCGCGGAGGACGTTACGGAGCCGTGAGTTACCTCCTGGTACCTTCGTTTTTCATGCAGAACGCGGCTGGGCCATCCTTCCTCGCCGACTGCCCCACACGCCTGGCGGTCGAGATCATCTCCGACAAGTGGGCCGTTCTCGTGATCTTCGGGCTCAGTCAGCAGCCGCGCCGCCACGGTGAACTCGTCGAGCTGATCGGCGGCATCTCGCGCAAGGTCCTCACCCAGACGCTGCGCCGGCTCCAGCAGTACGGCCTGGTCGAACGCCATGCCGAAGCGCCACGGCGAATCGAGTACCGCCTCACCGGCCTCGGCTCGACCCTCGTCGGGCCCATCGAGATCCTGACGAGTTGGGCGAGAGAGCACGGCGGGGCCATCGCCGACTTCCAGGAGGCGGCGGAGGCCGCCACTTCTGCGCGGGCCCGCCCAGCGGGTTGAGCCGGCGGTGACGTGAGTCTCGATTCGGCTACCCTCGCCGCCGTGGACACTGCGGAAATCGATGCACCCGTCGTCGGCGTCACCGTCTATCCGGACCGGGCCCGGGTCACCCGGCGCGGCGGCACCCGGCTGGCGGCCGGTCAGCACCGGGTACGCGTCGCGCCGCTCCCGCTCGGCCTGCGGCGGGACTCGGTCCGGGTCGGCGGTCGGGGCGCGGCCACCGTGCTCGGCGTGGACGTGACCACGTGGCGGCAGGCCCGCAGCACCGACACGCAGGTCGTCGGTCTGGAGCAGCGCCGTCGCGAGTTGGCCGACGAGCTGGCCGAGGTCGACGACGCGGACGGGATCGAGGAGCAGCGCGGGGATTTCCTCACCCGGCTGGCCGAGCGGGCCGGCGGCACGTACGCCCGCGCGCTGGCCGCCGGCGACGCCGCGCCGAGCGACGTGGCCGCTTTCACCGATTCGGTGGCCGCTCAGCTCGCCGACTCGCGTGCCCGGCGGCGCGCTCTGGCCCGTCGGCGTACCGAACTGGCGGAGGAGCTGGAGGCGGTCGGGCGCGACCTCGACGCCGCGCACGGCAAGCGGGAGCCGGACCGGCTGGCTGCCGAGGTGATCGTGGCAGTGGAGGCCGACGACGCCGATGTCGAGCTGGAGCTGACCTACCTGGTGGAGGGGGCCCGGTGGCAGCCCTCCTACGATCTGCGGCTGGTCGATGACACGGTGACGGTCACCTGGTTCGGGACGGTCAGCCAGAGCACCGGGGAGGACTGGCCGGAGTGCGAACTGCACCTTTCCACCGCCCGGCCGGCGGCGACGACCGGCGTACCCGAACTGTCGCCCTGGTATCTCGACCGGCACCAGCCGGCACCCCCGCGGATGATGTCGGCGGAGATGGTGGCCGGGATGCCGGCGCCGGCCGCTGCGCCGGCCAGCGGCCCGGCCCGTTCCGCGGCGGCCCGTCCGAAGCTGCGGGAGCGCGTCGCCGAGGTCGAGCAGGGGGTCAGCGCGGCCACCTACCGGCCGGCCCGGCCGGTGGCGGTGCCCGCCGACGGCAGCGCGCACCGGGCCACCATCGCCGTGCTGGCGCTGCCGGCCCGGTTGGACCACGTCACCGCGCCGATCCGCGTCGCCGAGGCGCACCTGCGGGCCACGGTACGCAACACGTCGGAGCACACGTTGCTCTCCGGCCCGGCGGCGGTGTTCCACGGCGCCGACTTCGTCGCGTCCACCAGGCTGCCGATGTGGGCGCCGGGTGAGGAGACCGAGTTGGCGCTCGGGGTGGACGACCGGCTGCGGGTGGAGCGGACCCTACAGCGGCGCGCAGAGACCAAGGCCACGCTCGGGTCGACCCGCCGGCGGGAGGTGGAGTACCGGATCACCGTCAGCAACCACACGCTCCGCCCGGCGACCGTCGAGGTGCGTGATCAGCTCCCGGTGTCGCGCGATGAGGCGGTGGTGGTGCGGGAGACGACCGTGGTGCCGCCGCCGGTCGAGCGTACGGAGCTGGGCGAGCTGACCTGGCGGCTGTCGCTCGCGCCGGGCGAGAGCGGCGAGGTCGCGCTGGGTTTCCGGGTGGAGCTGGCCAAGGGGGTCGAGCTGACCGGCTGGCGGGAGTAGCGCGGTCCGGCCGCCGCGCCGTGGTCGGTCGTCGAAGCCGGTCGCCTTCTCATCCGCGCCGGCCCGGAGCGTGGTCTTGTTGCGGGCCGAGCTGGCTGATCTCGTATCCGTCGGGGTAGGTCTTGGTGTTGATGCCGTCGGCGAACAACGGCGTGGTTCGGGGCGTTCCGAACCAGCGTTGGAGCC
The DNA here is from genome assembly GCF_050942455.1 of Micromonospora sp. CA-263727. Classification (NCBI taxonomy): domain Bacteria; kingdom Bacillati; phylum Actinomycetota; class Actinomycetes; order Micromonosporales; family Micromonosporaceae; genus Micromonospora; species Micromonospora sp. CA-263727. Next base: position 4,346,253 of record NZ_CP192031.1, on the reverse strand, counting down.
GGGAGCGCGTCCTCAGCCCCAGGTGCAGGCCGGCCCGGATCGGCCAGGCCGGTGCGTCGACCCGCATCGCGCGCCGGAGTGGTTCGTCGTACATGGCGCTGACCAGGGCGTTGCCGAGCGGGGCGAGGGGTTTGGGGATGCGGGCGAGCATCAGCATGCGGGTGGCCCGCTCGATGGCGGCGGCGTCGTCGTTGGGCTGTAGGTGGAGCGCGTCGTGGGCGTCGAACCAGGTCTCGAACGCTTGGTAAGAGTCGGGGATGCCGGTGATGCCCATCCGCCGGCCCAGCTCCCGGTAGTAGAGGTGGGTGGCCTGTCGCTCGTGGCAGCAGGGGCGGCGCCAGCCGTACTGCTGCAACCACCGGGTGGGAATGACGACCAGGCAGCCGAGGACGTAGAGGTAGTCGTCGTTGCTGATGTCGTACGGCCGGTGGATCTGGTTGACGCGTTTCAGTGCGTCTCGGCCGCGGGGCTGGTCGAAGCCGTTGAGCACCATTTCGTACATCAGCAGGCCGGTGTCGTCGATGCGCTTCTGGGTGCGTTGGGTCAGCTCGCCGGTGGCAACGTGCACGGCGGCGATGGCCGGGATGGAGAAGGACCGGTTGAAGGCGAGGTTGAGCCCGAGCTTCATGTCCCACGGGAACTCGTGGCGCAGCATCGTCTGGTAGATCGGCAGGTAGTCCTGCTCGGGATCCAGAGCGCGGGTACGCGTCAGGTTCTTGTAACGGTCTCTCATCGGCGGGCGTCTCCTGCCGTCGGATGCGGAGGCAGCTGACCGGTCAGTCATCGGAGGGCATCGCGACCAGGGTGACCATCCACCGCTTGCGGATGCTGTCCGGCTCGTGGCCCATCCGGGAGGTGACGGCTGTTCGCAGCTCGACCAGCAGCTCGGCCCGCTCGTCGTCGGTGAGCCAGAGCGCCGCCTGCTGGTAGGTCACCCCGTCGGCGGCCGGCTGGACGCCGTCGTCGGCGAGGTAGCGGTCGAAGTCCGCGAGCAGTCCGCCGACGAAGGCGGTGAAGACCTGCCGGTGGTCGTCGGGGGTCATCGCCGCCCGGGCCGCCGGGTCCAGCTCGGCGTGTTCGCGGCGCAGCCGGTAGGTGCGCTCGACCGCCCCGCGCACCCGCCGTTCGTCGAGGATCTCCAGCACGCCGGCGCTGGCGAGCGTCGCGACGTGCCGGTACATCGTGGCCGGTGCGATGTCGGGGAGCCGGTCGCGCAGTTGCGTGGTCGTGCTGGGCTGGCCGTCCAGCAGCGCCTGCACGATACGTAGCCGGACGGGGTGCAGCAGCAGATCCAAGGTAGCCATGGCGCGATTATTACCGAGTCTGGTATTGTTCTCAAACATGAGATCAATGGAGGTGCGGATGAACCGGCCAGAGACGACCCCGAACCCGACGACGTCCGCCGTGCCCGCCGGCAACATCCGGGAGATCGAGATGACCGCGTACGCCGACGACGGCCTCGGCCTGGCGGGCACGCTCACCCTGCCGGCCGGCCCCGGCCCGCACCCGGCGGCGCTGTTCCTGCCCGGCTCCGGGCGACTCGACCGCGAATCCAACGCAGGCCGGCTACGGATGAACCTCGGCCGGCCACTGGCCCAGGCCCTCGCCGCACAGGGCATCGCCTCGCTGCGCTACGACCGGCGTGGCGTCGGAGCGACCCGCGGCGACTGGCACACCGTCGGATTCGTCGACAACCGCGCCGACGCGGCCGCGGCGCTGCGCGCGCTCCGCGAGCGCCCGGAGGTGCTGGCCAGGGCGACCGGTGTGATCGGGCACAGCGAAGGCGCCGTACACGCCGCCTGGCTGGGCGCCCACGTGCAGCCGGCGGCGGTGGTGATGATCGCCGGGTACGCCCGACCCGGACGGCAGGCCCTGTACTGGCAGGCCGCCAAGCTGGCCGCCACCCTGCCCCGCCCGATCCGTGCCCTGCTGCCGATCCTGCGCCGGCTCGCCGCCCGCCAACTGGCCAAGGTCGAGGCCACCACCACCGATGCCGCCCGGATCGGCGGCAGCAGGATCAACGCCCGCTGGTGGCGTGAGCAACTGAACCACGACCCGCGCGCCGACCTGGCGAAGGTACGGGTGCCGCTGCTGGCCGTCACCGGCGACAAGGACGTCCAGGTCGATCCGGACGACCTCGACGTCATCCAGCGACTGGTCCCGGACGCCGACACCCTTCGCATCCCCGACCTGACCCACCTGCTCCGCCGCGATCCGGGCCGCGCCTCGGTGTTCTCCTATCCACGGCAGTTCCGCCAGCCGGTCGACGCCGGCCTGCTCGCCGGCATCGCGACCTGGCTACGCGATGCCATGCGTTGATGCCCCCGTCATTCGGTGCCGGGACGTGTCCGGCCAGCCTCTCCCGGCACGGCATCTCGTGAGGTCGAGATTGCCGGGAACCCACATTGTGGCCCGCCACCTACGGACCTAGCGTCGGGCAGACCAGTCCGGAGCCGGGAAGGGGCCGCACGCGATGACCAGGGCGCAACGCACCGAAGGACCGGTGATCGACATCCACTGCCATCGGGAGTGCGCGCCGGCTGCCGAGTTGATGAAGGCAGCGGCAGCCGACGCCGGGAAGGTCGCCCTGGGTCATGGCAACGCCACCACCCGCAGGGTCAACGAGCGGCAGCTCGCGGCGATCAAGCCGAAGATGGATCTGCTCGACGTGCGGCTCGCCGACATGGACGCCATGGGCGTCGACGTGCAGGCGGTCGCGATCGCGGTCTACCAGTACTACTACTGGGCGGACGCCGAGCTGGGCAGCAAGGTCTCCCGGTTGATGAACGAGGAGATCGTCGAGGCGACCGCCAAGCACGCTGATCGTTTCGCGCCGTTGGGCACGGTGCCGCTGCAGGACACCGAGGCGGCGGTGCGGGAGCTGCGTTACCTCGCGACCGAGCTTGGCATGCGCGGCATCGAGATCGGTACCCATGTCGAGGGGGAGGAGATCTCCTCCGCGCGGCTCGATCCGTTCTGGGCGGAGGTGGACCGGCTCGGCGTGGTCGTGGTGATCCACACGCAGGGCACCACGCACGCCGCGCGGTTGCAGGGGCACAACTTCGTCAACATCATCGGGCATCCGTTCGAGGCGACCCTGGCGCAGGCGCACCTCATCTTCAACGGCGTGATCGACCGGCATCCCGGCCTGAAGATCCTCGTCGTGCACGGCGGCGGATACCTGCCCGCGTACGCGGGCCGCATCGACCACGGGTGGCGGGCGCGGGAGGACATCAGCGAGGGGGTGCCGCAACAGCCGGGCGGGTACCTGCGCAACTTCTACTTCGACACGATGGTCTTCGAGACCGACCAGCTCAGGTTTCTCGTCGACCGTTACGGCGCCGACCACGTGCTGCTGGGCACCGACTATCCCTACGACATGGGCGACGACGACCCGCTGGCGCTGATCGGGGCGACGCCGGGGCTGACGCAGGAGCAGATCGACCTGATCAGCGGCGGCAACGCTGCCCGACTGCTCGGGCTGGCCTGAGATGGCGGGCCCGGGCAGCGGAGCGGGCATCGGCCTCGCCGTGATCGGCTGCGGGGCGATCGGCCGGATCAGGGCGGTGCTCGCGCGGGAGTATCCCGGTGTCGCCTGGCTCGGCCTGTGTGACGTGCACGAGGAGACGCTTCGGCAACTCGCCGCCGACACCGGGGCCGACTTCGCCACCACCGATGTCGCCGAGTTGGTCGCGCGACCGGAGGTGACGGCGGTGATCGTGGCGACCGACGAGCGCGAGCACGTCGACCCGATCCTGCTCTCGGTCGAGCACGGCCACGACCTGTTCATCGAGAAGCCGTTGGCCACCGACCCGGTCGAGTCCGCGCGGGTGCTGCGGGCGATCGAGGCGGCCGGGGTGGACGCCGTGGTCGGCTACACGCAACGGTTCCGCCGCCGGTTCCTCGCGGTCAAGCAGCGGCTCCGTGACGAGCAGATCGGCCGGGTCACGTCGGTCGTCACCCGGGCTTTCATGAACCGGATGGTGCCGGAGGCGACGCTGCGCAAGGTCACCGACACCACCAACCTGACCCCGATGGTCGTGTCGGGCACGCACAGCCTCGACATGAGCATGTGGCTGCTGGAGGGGCGCATGCCGGTGGAGGTGTACGCCCGCTCCACCGACGTGGTGCTGGGGCCGATGGGCACCAAGGACGCCACGTTCGGCGTCTTCACGATGGACGACGGCACGATCTTCAGCATGAACATCAGCTGGGCGCTGCCGACGATCTGGCCCGGCGCGGTGTACGGGCTGGAGATCGGCATCGTCGGCACCGAGGGTGTCATCGACATCGAGGACACGCACCGGGACGTGATCATCGCCTCCGAGCATGGCCAGCCGGCCGGTTACAACAGCCGCGGCTTCACGGCGCCGGCCGTACGGAACATCGACTTTGTCGGCAGTTACCCGCCGGGTGACCTCTCCGACGGCCTGTTGTGGGGGCCGATGCGGGAGGAGACGACGACCTGGTTCAGCCGGCTGACCATGGGCGTCCGCACGCCGCACGCGACGGCGGCGGAGGGCCACTCCAACCTCCTGCTCACGATGGCGATGGACCTGTCCGCGCGCCGGGGCCGCCCCGTCGCCCTGCCGATCACCCCGGAAGAGCTCCGCGAGGGCCTGCGAGAGGAAGCGTCATGAAGCAGCTCAACGTCGGCGTCATCGGCACCGGCTGGTGTGGCGGCATCCGCGCCCTGGCCTGCGCCCGCAGTGCCCTGGTCGACCAGCTGCACCTGGCCGAGACCGACCCCGACCGGCTCGCCGAGCTGGTCGAGGCGACGTCGCCGACGACCGCCACCGCCGACTGGCACGAGATCATCGCCAACCCGGCGATCGACGCGGTGATGGTGTCGACGACGCCGGAGCACCTGCACCACCCGATGGCCAGGGCGGCGCTCCGGGCCGGCAAGCACGTGCTGCTGGAGAAGCCGATCGCACTGACCCTCGACGAGGCGGACGAGCTCATCCGGCTGGCCGACGACGGCGGCCTGAAGTTCACGATCGGCTACTCGCAGCGCTTCAACGCCAAGCAGGCGATGGTGAAGCGGTCGATCAACGAGGGCGTCCTCGGAAGGGTGACGAGCATCCTGGTGAGCCGGCACATCACCCGCTCGCTGGGCGCGAAGATCAGCCAGCGCACCAAGCTGTCACCGGCGGCGATGGAGGCGACCCACGATCTCGACTTCGCGTTCTGGTGCCTGGAGCCGCGCCGCCCGGTGCGGGTCTACTCGCAGAACGCCTGGGGCGTGCGCGAGGCGACGCTCGGCGTTCCCGACACGCAGTACGTCCTGGTCACGATGGACGACGGCGTCGTCGTCACGATCGGCGCCGGCATGTCGCTGCCGCCCGGCTACCCCAACCAGTCGACGACCTGGATCGAGGTGCTGGGCACCGAGGGCGCGGTCATCGCCGACGCCAGCCACCGCGACATCGTCGTCAACACCGTCGCCCGGGGCGTGCAGTTCCCGCTCTCGACGATGCCGGGAGAGTTCGTCGACCACGTCTACGCGGGCCCGATGGAGCGGGAGACGACCCACTTCCTGGAGGCCGTCGCCCACGATCGCCCGGTCATGGTCGATCCGCAGCTGGCCCGCGTGACGATGGAGGTCTACCTGGCCGCCGACCTGTCCGCGGAGACCAACGAGGTCGTCTCGCTGCCGCTGACCCGCGACCAGGCGGGGCTGGCGTTGGCGGAACCGTACGCCAACCGGGGCTGATGCCCACATGCCCGTGCCCGAGGCCGCTTCAGCCGGGGATCCGCAGCAGCCGCTCCGCGTTGCCGCCGAGCACCAGCCGCCGTTCGCCCTCGGTCAGGTCGACCTGCGCCAGGAAGCCGAGCGGGTCGACGGTGCCCATGTCGAACGGGTAGTCGGTGCCGAGCAACACATGGTCGGCGCCGAACCGGTCGACGAGGTGGCGGACCATCGCCGGATCGAAGACGTTGGTGTCGAAGTAGAGCGACGCGAGATAATCGCTCGGCGGCCGGTCGATGTGCTTGCGCAACTCCGGCCGTACCGCGTAGGCGTGGTCCGTGCGCGCGGAGTAGAAGGGCAGATAGCCGCCGCCGTGCACCACGACCATGGTGAGGTCGGGGTGCCGCCGCCAGACACCGCCGAGGATCATCCGGGTGACCGCGAGCGTCGAGGCCAGCGGCATGCACATGACGTTGACCAGGTAGTAGTCGCTGAAGCGCTGCCCGTGGGTGAAGCCCTGCGGATGCATGATGGCGGTCATGCCCAGCTCGACCGCGGCTTCCCAGACCACGTCGTAGCGCGGGTCGTCGAGGTCGAGCCCGACGACGTCGGCGCTCATCTCGAAGCCGTGGAACCCGTACTCCCGGGCGGCCTCGCGCATCACCTCGACCGCGAGGGACGGGTGACCCATCGGCAGGTTGGCCACCGCGGTGAACCGGGTCGGGTGGGCGGCGACGATCTCGGCGAAGCGTTCGTGCTGGAGCCGGCAGGCGGCCAGGGCGGCGTCGGGGTCGAGCCAGTAGAAATACTCCGTCGGCGGCACCGAGAGCACCTGCATGTCGATGCCCTGCCGGTCCATGTCGGCCAGCCGCGCCTCGGCGTCCTCGAACTGGCCGCTCTGCCGGGCGCTGGCCCGGTATTCCCTGTTGTAGGCCAGCGTCTCCGGCGACGAGAAGAGACTGCGCGGCTCGAACTCGGGCTTGAAGTGCGGCGCCGCGAGCGTGTTCCCGGCCGGCACGGAGAGGTGCGTGTGCACGTCCACCGTTCGGTATGCCGGTTTCGTGGCCGTGCTCGGGTGCACCGCCGGAGCGAGGTCCTGCCACCACTCGCCGGGCCGGCCGGTCGCTTCGTTCGTCATGGCGCCGACCCTAGCCACGGGCGTCCGGGCCGGGACATGCGCGCCGGCGGCAGGGTCGGCGGCAAACCTGATGGTTTCCATGATTGACAGGAGTTGACGCCGCATGCCGTTCACCTTCGACGACCTCGTGGGCTTCACCGCGGCACTGTTCAGCGCCTACGACGTGCCGGCCGAGCACGCCGAGACGACCGCCCGCCGGCTCGTGGAGGCGGACTTCCGTGGCCGCGGCGGTCACGGACTGATCCGGGTCCTGCCCTACCTGGACCGGATCGCCGCCGGTGGCATCACGGTGCGGCCCGACGTGCGGGTGCTGGCGGAGACGCCGGTCTCGGCGCAGGTCGACGGCGACAACGGGCTGGGACCGGTGGCGGTGACCCTGGCGGCGCGGATCGCCGCGGAGAAGGCACTCGAATCGGGGGTGGCGGTGGTCGGCACCGTGCGGTCCAACCATGCCGGCGCGGCCGGGCTCTACCCGCTGATGCTGGCCGAACGCGGGCTGGTCGGGCTCTACTTCGCGGTCGCGAACGCCAACGGCATGCCGCCGTGGGGTGGCCGCGAACCGATCCTCGGCACCAACCCGCTCGCGGTGGCGATCCCGGCGGCCGGTGGTCACCCCTTCCTTCTCGACATCGCGACCACGACCGCCTCCCACGGCGGCATCAAGGTCGCCCGTCTCGCCGGTGAACGGCTTCCGGTCGGCTGGGTGGTCGACGCCGACGGCGAGCCGATCACCGACCCGCACCGCGCCGACGAGGGGTTCCTCGTGCCGATCGGCGGCTACAAGGGTTCCGGGTTGACGATGGCGATCGGCCTGCTTGCCGGGGTGCTCAACGGCGCGGCGTTCGGCCGCTCGGTGGTCGACCACCGGGTCGACCCGGTCACCCCGACCAACACCGGCCAGCTGCTGGTGGCGTTCCGGGCCGACCTCTTCCGGCCCGTCGAGGAGGTGCTCGGCGACCTCACCCGCCACCTCGACGAGCTGCGCTCGGCCGACCCCGCCGACGGCGAGGCCGTCCGGCTGCCGGGCGACGCGGCGGCGCGCGCGTGGGCCCACCATCGGGAGCACGGCTTCGACCCGGAGCCGACGGTGCTGGCCGGGCTTGTGCAACGGGGGCGTCAGCTCGGCGTCGCGCCCCCGCACGGATACGAGGATCCGTCACCGCGGCGGGGACTGGGAGGGGTGCAATGAGGTTGGTGACCTTCGCGCGCGACGGCCGTACGCGGATCGGCGCACTGCGGGGAGCAAGCGGCGACGAGGTCGTCGCGTTCGACGACGGGCTGCCGACCTCGATGGTCGATTTCGTCGCCGCCGGTGACGCCGCGCTGGCGCGCGCCGCGACGCTGCTCGCCTCGGGGCCCGGCATCCCGCTGGCCGAGGTGCGCCTGCTGGCGCCGATCCGGCCCCGCAACAACATCATGTGCATCGGCAAGAACTACGTCGAGCACGCCGCGGAGTTCGCCGGCAGCGGGTTCGACGCCTCGCAGAGGCAGGCGCTGCCCGACCACCCGATCGTGTTCTCCAAGGCGCTGTCGTCGCTGGTGGGGCCCGGCGACCCGATCGACGTCTCCGCGGACGAGACCGGCACCAGCGACTACGAGGGTGAGCTGGCGGTCGTGATCGGGCGGGGTGGCCGGGGGATCGCCGCGAGCGACGCCTTCGACCACGTCTACGGCTACACCATCGTCAACGACATGACCGTACGGGAGCTACAGCGCCGGCATGTGCAGTTCTTCCTCGGCAAGAGCGCGGCGACGTACTGCCCGATGGGCCCGGCGCTGGTCACCCGTGACGAGATCACCGACGTGACGCAGCTGTGGGTCCGCACGACGGTCAACGGCGAGGTGCGGCAGGCCGCCCCGGTCAAGGACCTCATCTTCGACATCCCGACGCTGATCGCCACGATCTCCGCGTCGGTGCTGCTCGAACCCGGCGACGTGATCGCCACCGGCACGCCGGCCGGGGTGGGGATCGGTTCCACCCCGCCGCGTTACCTGCGCGCCGGTGACGTGATCGAGGTCAGCGTCGACGGCCTCGGCACGCTGACCAACCCGGCGGTCTGAGCACGCGACGCGGGGGCGGCCTCGGCCGCCCCCGCGTCGCACGCCCTCGTCGCGGTCGCCCGCGGATCAGCTCACGGCCAACGCCCCGATGCTCTCGAAGGTCCGGAAGACGTTCGCCTTCGCGACGGCGACCTCCGGGTCCGCCACCTCACGGGGGAAGGGCAGCGGCACCGCGAGGTCGTCGGCCATCCGCCCGCCCTTGGCGAACACGAGGATGCGGTTGGAGAGCTCGACCGCCTCGCCCACGTCGTGGGTGACGAAGATGATGGTCTTCCTGGTCTCCTGCCACATGTTCTGCAACTCGGCCCGCAGCGTGCGTGCGGTGATCGCGTCGAGGTGGCTGAACGGCTCGTCCATGAAGAGCACGTCGGGCTCGGTGGAGAAGGCCCGCGCGATGCCCACCCGTTGCTGCATCCCGCCGGAAAGCTCACCCGGATACTTCTTGCCCTTGTCGCCGAGCTGGACCATGTCGAGGTAGTGCTGGCAACGGGCCCGGGTCTCCTCCGAGCGGTCCTTCTGCACGAACAGCAGATTGTCCATCACCGTGCGCCACGGCAGCAGCCGGGCGGACTGGAAGACGTAGCCCTTGGCGGCCGGCTTGCCGTCCTGGCTGATCTGCACGTCGCCGTGGGTCGGCGTCTCGATGCCGCTGAGAATGTTGAGCAGGGTCGACTTGCCACAGCCCGAGGCGCCGACGATCGAGACGAACACGTGGCCGCTGATGTCGAGGTTGACGCCTTCCAGGGCAACGACCTTGTCGTCGCCGACACCGAACTCCTTGCGCAGGTCGCGGACCTTGATCTCAGCCATCGCGGCTTCTCCTCGTCTCGTCGCCGCCCTCGGTGCGGGCGGCAGCTTTGGGTACGTTCGCCTCGAACCGCTGCTCCACGATGTCGGCGGCGTTGACCGCCGGCCGCCAGCGGAAGAAGTAGGCGGAGAGGCGGTCGAAGAGGAACTTCTCGAACAGCAGGGCGAAGACGACGAACAGCAGCGCGTACCCGATGACGCCGTACGCCCGGTGGGCGTCGTACCAGAACTTGATGGTCCAGCCGGCGCCGTCCATGCCGCCGAAGACCTCGGCGACCACCAGTCCCTTCCACCCGAGCGCGAACGCGTAGCGGGCGGCGGCGAACATGAACGGCATCAGCGACGGAAGCAGCACGTGCCGGATGGTGTCCACCCGGCTGACGCCGAATGCCCGGGCCATGTCGTGGAGGTCGCGTGGCGCGTTGCGGACGCCCTCCCGGACGTTGATGATCACGAACGGTATGCCGGTGAGCACCACGGTGATGATCGGGCCCGTGTCGCCGAAGCCGAACGCCAGGCTACAGAACAACGCCCAGGCCAGGTTGGGCATCGCGAGGACGGCCACCACCCAGTCGTTGAAGAAGGCGTTGACCCGCCTCGACAGCCCCATGCCGAGGCCGATGAGGGTGCCGATCGCCATCGCGATGGCCATGCCGATGCCGAGTCGCCGCAGCGAGATGCCGAACGTCTCGTAGACGTTGCGGGGGGCCAGCGTGTCGCCGGTGAGCTCGTTCCACATGAAGCCGGCGACCTGGCTGGGGTTGGGCAGCACGTCGACGGCGAACGGCCAGATCGCGCCGACGATCCTGATCGACAGCAGCCAGACGATCAGGCACACGATCGGGAAGGCGATGCGTCCCGCGACCGAGCTGGTCAGCGCGCGGACCACCGGATGCCGACGCCGGCGGCTCGGCGTCGCCTCGGCCGGAGCGGAGGAGGCGACGTCCTTCTCGGCGGGTTTGGTCTCGATGCCGCTCATGGCTTGATCGTGTCCCTCCAGGCAAAGAACCGACGCTCGATCACCTCGAGGACGACCTTCTCCAGCAACAGCGCGAACACGTAGAACGCGAGGATCCAGGTAAGGAACTCCGGCAGCCGGAACAGCTGGCTCGCCGTACGCATCTCGAAGCCGATCCCGCTCGACGAGGAGAAGACCTCGGTCAGCACGGTGACCTTCCATGCGATGGAGAAGCCGAACCGGACCCCGGTGAAGATGTACGGCGCCAGGTGCGGGATGACGATCTGACGGTTGCGTCGCACGACGCCGACCCCGAACGACTTCGCCATGTCGATGAGGTCCTTCGGCAGCGCCTTGATGCCCTCGGCGACGTTGACGCTGATCAGCGCGAACGTGGTGAGCACGATCGCGAGCAGCGGCCCCCAGGTCCGGTTGCCGAAGATGATGGCGGTGATCAGTGCCCAGATCAGGCCCGGGGTCGTGACCCCGATCGTGACCGCGTCGCGGAAGAACCCGTTGAGCAGGCGGTTCTGCATCAGGATTCCGACCGCGGCGCCGACGACGAACGCGATCGCGAACCCGATCGCGATGCGGGTCAGGGTGTCGGCGAAGGCGCCCGGCACCTTGCCGGTCGCCCAGAGCCTGCCGAAGGTGCGGAGCACGTCGACCGGGCCCGGCAGAAGCCTCTCGTCCATGAGACGGCCCGAGGCGAACTCCCAGAGGCCGAGAAAGAACGCGTAGCCGGCGAGGCGCCAGACGATGACGTTGATCCGCGCCCTGCGCGTGGCTGCCCGGACACGTTCCTCTTCACTGACGCGGGGTGGGCCGGCGGCCGGGGGTGAGGCAACTGCGGTTGCCACGGAATCTCCTCTGCTCGAATGGCTTGGATGTATTCAGATGGCTTGGAGTTGGCGGCCTTGTCCGCCGCGGCGCCGGGGACGGGGTCAGGAAGTTCCCGTCCCGCGACGCCGCGCCGGTCAGCTGCTGGGACTGAGGGTCTCGAAGCGCGGGGTCGGGGCGTTGGCCGCCAGGAAGTTCGCGTTGTCGGGGTTGAGGTTCTTCATGATCGTCCAGATCGCGGTCTCGGAGTCGATCCACGCCTGGTCCTCCAGGAAGGGACTGTCGACGAACCAGTCGTTGTCACCGCTGACGAACTGGGTCATGAAGTCGATGTCTTCCTTGGACTCGACCGAGAAGTGCTGCGGGTACCTCGCGACCGTCTCGGCCTTCTTCTCCTTCCACATGTCGATGCCGGTCTGCCAGAGTTCGAGGAACTTGATGGCGAGATCCCGGTTGTTGTCGAACCACTCCTCGGTGGCGGTGAAGTTGTTGCCGAGAACGTGCAGCTTGCCGTCGCTCACCGGCGCGAACTCCTTGTAGAGCTGGAAGGGGAGCTTCCCGTCGTACATGATTTCGAGTTCGCCCTTGCGTAGCTGGGGGACGGCGGCCTCGGGGATCACGGCCGCCACCTCGCAGTCGCGGCGCAACAGGTTGGTGGGGTTGACGAAGTGATCGTTGACGATCAGTCGGAAGTCGCCGCCGCCGACCCGGTAGTCGAGGCCGTGCATCTCCTTGGCCAGCACCGTCCAGAACGCGGTGTTGGAGGTCGGGCCGGAGACGCAGATCTTCGAGCCCTTCGGCACGTCGGCGAGGGTCCGGTACGGGTCGCCGCTGCGGCGCAGCAACGGCACCCGCTGGTAGTTGTACTTGCCGAAGGTGACCGTCTTGATGCCGGTCTCGGCCTCCAGGACCGGGGTCTCCTGGGTGGACATCGAGACGATGTCGCCGTGACCACCGGCGAAATAGGTGAATTCATCCCACGTGGTGCTTGTTTCGATCCGTACGCCGTTCGTCTGTTCCCACTGCCGGATGACGCCTGCGTCCTTCATCAGGTCCCAGACCGGGTCCGGGGCGAACGCGAAGCGGATGACCTTCGTATCGCCGTCGCCGGCGGCACCGCCGCCGCAGCCGGCCAGAGCCAGCAGCGCCGCGGCCATGCCGAGCGCCGCCAGTCGTAGTCGTCGTGTGAGCTGCACGTTGTCCTGCCCTTCGTCCACGAGCCCTTCGCCAGGGGGTGACTCTGGTCACTCATTACATGCAGGTGTCCAGGTCCCCGCGATGTCCCAGGCCGTTATTTTTCGGCGAGGGGGTTGGCGGAGCCTGTAACAGAGAGGCCACCGGGCCTTAACACGGCCGGCCCTGGAGCGCTCTGGGCGGTCGCTGAGGGTATTGACGGCTCGCGTCATCGACCGCCGCCAGATTCACAGCTCGCGCCACTGCACCCGACCCCGGCCCGCAACGAGACTCCCGGATGTGCGGGGGCACACCGTCCCGGCAGGCACAGAAAGCGAGAGCAAGCCGTGAGACTGGGTTACTTCTCCATGCCGCTACATCCGCTCGGCCGGACCTGGGCCCAGACCCTCCAGGAGGACCGGGCCGCCGTCATCCTGGCCGACGCGCTGGGCTTCCACGACGCCTTCATCGGCGAGCACCTCACCGACCAGCATGAGAACATCACCAACAGTCTGCTCTTCCTCGCGACGCTGATCTCCGACACGCGGCAGATCCGGCTCGCGACCGGCACCACCAACCTGTCGCAGCAGCACCCCGTGCTCGTCGCCGCGAACTCGGCGATGTTCGACCACCTGAGCAACGGCCGGTTCATCCTCGGCATCAGCCCGGGTGCCCTGACCTCCGACGCGGAGGCGCTCGGCATCCTGCACGAGGACCGCAACCAGATGTTCGCCGAGGCGATCGATGTGATCACCAGGATCTGGGAGCTGGACCCGCCCTACTCCATCGACCTGCCGGGCAACCGTTTCAAGGTCACCACCGAGACCACCCTCGACTACGACTTCGGCGTCGGAATCCTGCCCAAACCGCTCCAACAGCCCCGCCCCGAGATCGTCGGCACCGTGGTGGCGCCCTACTCCAAGGGCGTGATCGCGATGGGCCAGCGCGACTTCCACCCGCTGTCGGCCAACTTCCTGCTGCCACAGTGGGTCGCCACGCACTGGCTCAACTACGTGCAGGGCAAGGAGGCGGTCGGCGAGGTGGCCGACCCCGCCGACTGGCGGGTGGCGCGCACGGTCTTCGTCGCCGACGACCCGGCCGTGGCGGAGAGCTACGGGCGCGGGGACGCGGACAGCCCGTACCGCTTCTACTACTCCCAGATGTTGAAGAAGATGCGCAAGCTCGGCCGCCTCGGGCTCTTCAAGACCCACCAGGACCAGCCGGACGACGAGGTGACGCTCGACCACGTCCTCGACAAGCTGGTCATCACCGGCACCCCCGAGTCGGTCACCAAGCAGCTCCTCGCGCTGCACGACGAGATCGGCGCCTTCGGCGAACTCGTCTACGCCGGGCTCGACTGGGTGGACGAGGCCCTTGCCCGCCGCTCGATGGAACTGATGGCGCAGCAGGTCATGCCCAACGTCAACGCGACCCTGGGCAGCGCGGCGTGAGCGAGCGTCAGCGAGCGAATCATCGACGCGGCGCGGAGGACGCTCAGGTCGACGCCGAGCGGAGCGAGGTGGCGGCATGAGCGACCGCCTGCCCATGCCGCCCGACGCCGAGTTGACCGAGGCGCAGCGCGAGGCCGCCGCCCGGATCGCCGCCGGCCCCCGCGGGGCGATCATCGGGCCGTTCGTGCCGCTGCTGCGCAGCCCCGAGCTGATGACCCGACTGCAACTCGTCGGCGAGCACCTGCGATTCGGCAGCGTGCTCGACCGTGACCTCTTCGAGCTGGTGGTCCTCTACGTCGCGCGGGCCTGGGACCAGGAGTTCGAGTTCGGCTACCACCATCCGCTCGCGCTTCGCGCCGGCCTGCCGGCCGACGTCGTCGAGGCCGTCGCCCAGGGCCGGCGGCCAACCGGCGGCCGGCCCGAGATCGGCGTCGTCCACGACCTCGTCGACGAGTTGCACTCGACCCGGCAGATCTCCGACAGCGTGTACGAGGAGGCGCTGCGCATGCTCGGCGCGGAGCGGATCGTCGAGGTGGTCGGCGCGGCCGGCTACTACGCGACCCTGGCGATGATCATGAACGCCGCACGGACGCCACCGCCGGACGGGGCCCCGCGACTGCCGGCACGGGAGCGCGGATGAGCGAGCGGGCCACCAGCTACCGCGGCGTGGCGTCTCGCGCTGCTGGCGCGGCGCGAGGTGGCGGCGTCAGCGTCCCGCTGGTCCTGCTGCATCCGCTCGGCGTCGACCACCGCTTCTGGGACCGCGTGGTCGAGGCGCTCCCCGACACCGTGGGCACGCCGATCGTGCCCGACCTGCTCGGCCACGGGTCGGCCGCGCTGCCGCCGCCGGAGGCGACGGTGGAGGACTTCGCGGACGCGGTCGAGCGGCAGCTCGCCGGAGAAGAACGGGTCGACCTCGTCGGTGTCTCCCTCGGCGGGCTGGTCGCGCTCACCCTCGCCGCCCGGCGGCCCCACCTCGTGCGGCGGCTCGTGCTGGCCGACACCGTGGCCGTCTACCCGGAGGCCATGCAGGCCATGTGGCGTCAGCGCGCGGAGGTCGTGCGGCGGGAGGGCCTCGCGGCGGTCGTCGAGCCGATGGAGAGCCTGTGGCTCACCGAGGCGTTCCGCCGCGACGAGGCGGCGACCGCCACCCGCGTACGCCGGATCCTGCTCGCCGGTGACCCGGAGGGCTATGCCCGCACCTGCCTGGCGCTGGCCACGGCGGACACGACCGGACTGGTGGCATCGGTCGAGGCGCCGGTGCTCGTGGCGTGCGGGGTCGACGACGCGTTGCCGTTCCGGCTGGCGGCACGGTGGCTGGGGGAGAGGCTCCCGGCGGCGACGGTGAGCTGGCTACCGGGACGACACGCCACCGCGTACGAGCATCCGCAGCCGTTCGTCGACGCCGTCTGCGGTTTCCTCAGCTCTCCCTGAAGAGCCGAAACAGCCGCAGGGCGACCTGCAACTCGGTGCGCCGCTCGTGCAGCGGATGCCCGAGCAGCGCCTCCGCCTTGTGCAGCCGGTTCCGTACGGTGTGTTCGTGCAGCTGCATGTAGTCGGCGGCGGCGACATGGCTGCCGAAGCGGAACGACGCCTCCAACGTCTCCCGCAACCGGGCGGCGTCGTTCGTGTGCTGGGCGAGCGGCCCGAGTTCCGCCTCGACGAACGTGCGGGCCAGCTCCTGGTCCTGGAGCAGCAGGATCTCCAACTGCACGTCGGCGTAGCGGAAGACGGTGCGCGCGTCGGCGCTGCCCCAGGCGGCCCGGACCCGCTCGGCGTCCTGCGCCTGGCGCAGCCCCGCGACGAAGCCGTCAACACCCTGACCCGGGTTGCTGATCGTGCCGATCGCGCCCACCTTCGCCAGCAGATCGGAGATCGACTCCATCGCGACGGCCGGCCAGGGCTCCAGCCGGCAGAGCCACACCGCCGTGCTGCCGAGGGTCAGCGCGTAGGGCAGCGACTGGTGGCTCCTGGTCGCCGCCCGCAGGCCGTCGGCGAGGTGGGAGGCGGCGCCCTCCGGCATCTGCGGCAGCAGGACGGCCACGTGGTGGGCGTCGAGCGGGTAGGCGAGGATCGCGAGGTCGCTCGCCGAGAGCAGCCGGCCCTCGCCGCGCAGGATGTCGCGCACGAGGCTCTTGCGCACGTGGGCCCGTGAGCGGTTGAGGGCCTCGTAGTCGCGGGTGTAGGTGTCGGCGACCCGGGATGCGACGTGGTCCTGATAGGTGAGGAGGCTACGGGTGAGCTGCGCCTGGATCTCCAACGCCTCGTCGCGGGGCACGTCGGCCGCGACCAGTGCCCGGCGCAGGTGCATCGCCCACAGCTCCCACTGGGTGTAGAAGCTGATCCGGTAGGACCGTTGCATCACCTTCTGGGGGATTCGGAGCTGCGCCTGGACGGTCGCGAAGCTCAGCACCTGGTCCAGCGCGACATCGTCGAGGGCGGTGCGACCGACGAGGACGTCGCGCAGCGCGTACGCGTTCTGCGAGACGCTCGCACGCAGGCGACCGACGAACTCCTCGTCCTGGGCATGCTGCGGAAACGCCGTGGAGATGCACCGGTCCAGGACGGTTTCGATCATTTTCTCGATCGGGAGGCTCTCGGCGCACTCGCGAACCGGCTCCGGAAGCGGTCTGCTGTCGAACCATTCGGGGCCGCTGCTGCTCATGGGCCATTATCCAACACGTTCCACCAGGCCAGTGCGGGCCGAGCGGGAAATGGCCTCGAACGCGTCGACGTTGGCGAGCATCTCGTCGTGGGACACCGGATAGGGGGCGCCACCGGCGGCGGCGCGGGCGAAGGCCTCGATGTTCTCGCGTACGCTCGGGTGGGGCGGGAAGAACGCGGTCTCCGGCTCCGATCCGCGGCGGACGGTGACCACGTCCCAACCTCTGGGATGCTCGGGGTGGTTGCGGTCCCGGATCTCCACCCACGCCTTCGATCCGAGCAGGGTCACCCGGCCGGCGAACGGCGTGGTGAGCACGGCCGTGATCAAGGCGGTGCGGCCGTGCGCGAAGCCCATCGTGACGGTGAGGGTGTCACCGTTGGCGAACGCCGTCGCATGGGTGCCGAGCCGCGCCCACACCTCGACCGGACGGCCGAAGATCGCTATCGCGAGGTCGACGAGGTGGATCCCGGTCGCGGAGAGCGGCCCCACCGGGGCCTCCGTCGCGGAGAGCCGCCAGTTGTCGCCCGGCAGGTCGAGAAACTTGTCCTGGCTGAAGTTGCCCTCGAACACCAGCGGCGTGCCGAGCTGCCCGTCGCCGCACATCTCCCGCAGCCGCACGACCGCCGGCTCGAACCTGCGCTCGTGGCCGATGCCGAGCTGCACGCCGGCCGCCTGCACCGCGGCGATCGCGGCCCGGGCCTCGGCGCCGTTGGTGGTCAGCGGTTTCTCGCAGAAGACGTGCTTCCCGGCCGCTGCCGCCGCCACGATCTGCTCGGCGTGCCGGCGGTGCGGTGTGCAGAGGACAACCGCCTCGACCGCCTCGTCCGCGAGGGCATCCTCGAACGAGGTCGCCAGCCGGATGCCCCGCTGCGTCACCCGCGCCCGGGCCGACTCCAGGACATCCACGCCCATGACGACCCGGACATGCTCGCTGTCGGCCAGGTCGGCGACGATCTTCTGGCCCCACCATCCGAGGCCGATGACGGCTGCGTTTGTCACCCCCGAAGTGAAGCCCGCCCGACCTCGCCAACGGACTGTCCAGGGCCGTGAATTTCCGGTCCGGCGTTGCCGGAACCCGTCAGCCCACCAGGGCGCGTCGCGGTGTATGGGCGGGGCCGCGTCCCGTCGTACGGCGAACGGCACCAGAACTCCCGCAGTTTCACGGCTCGCGTCAGTGCGCGCGGTTGGACCGCGATGTTCGATGGGTGGTACTGGGCCGGGCGGCACCGGCAGCCGGCCTCGGAAGGCGACGACGGAGGTAGGGAATGAACCCGGCCAGCACCAACACGCCACCCTCGGTCGACGCGGCCCACTTCCGGCACGTCGTCGGCCACCTGGCCAGCGGGGTCACGGTCATCACGACCGAGGCCGGGGCGAAGCGGCACGGCATGACCGCCAGCTCGGTGACATCACTGTCGCTCGACCCGCCGATGATGCTCGCCTGCATCAACAACGCGGTGCCCACCGCCGCGGCGGTCTCCGCCGCCGGACGGTACGCGGTCAACGTGCTCAGCGAGGGCCAGGGCGACCTCGCCCGGCAGTTCGCGACCGCCAGCAGCGACAAGTTTCGTCGCGTCGCCCTGCACACCGGGGCGCTGGGCCTGCCGCTGCTCACCGACGCGCTCGCGCACCTCGAATGCGAGGTGGCCGAGACGGTCGTCGGCGGCACCCACACGATCTTTCTCGGCCGGGTGGTGTCCGCGACCGCGGGCAAGGGGCAGCCGCTGACCTACTTCCGGGGCGGATTCGGCCGGTTCGCTTTCGCCCGCGACGACGAGGTCTACGGCCGCGCCCGGGAACTCATCCTGAGCCGGGTGTACCCGGCCGACTACACGCTGCCGCTGGAGGAGCTGGCGATCCAGCTCGACGTCGACGAGGCCGCCGCGTTCTACGCGCTCACCCGGCTGTCGCTCGACGGGCTGGTCTACCGCGACTCGGAGCGCGGCTACGTCATCGCGCCGTTCGACGTGCGCACGTCGGACGAGACGTTCGACGCCCGGCTGGCCATCGAACTCGGGGCCATCGCGCTCGCGATGCATCGGGTGACCGACGACGAGGTGGCCGAGCTGCGCCGCCGCTTCGACGCGATGGCGGTGCTGCTCGTCGGGGACCGGTTCGTCGACTTCCACGGCTACCTCGACGCCAACTACGACTTCCACGAGCACCTCGTGGCCCTCGCCGGCAACCCGCTGCTCACCGCGACGTTCGGACGCCTCGGCATCAAGAGCGTGATGACCCGCTCGTTCGGCTCGACGCCCGCGACCTCGCAGAAGTTCGTGGAGGTGCAGGAGCGCCTGGTGAAAGCCTTCGAGCAGCGTGACGCGAGCGCCGCGAAGCAGGCGGCCGTCGACTACTGCGAGCTGGCCAAGGAACGGGTACGCGAGATCCTCTCCTGCACCGGCGGCCGTCTCTGACCGAGCGTCCGGGAAGTCGGTGGGCGGAGGGGCCCTGCGTCACCGCTACCAGACGACGGAATGGCTGATAGCTATCCACACGCCCAGGTCGGCTCCGGTAGGGGCGCGGGAGACTTTGCTCTGCTTCAACCCACGCGGAAGCAGCCGACCGGCACCAACCGGCCAGCGCGAGCCAACCGGACCACGGGGGCCACGTCCCGTCCTGTACTGAAGGGCGGCTATGGAAGGTGGCCGTTGCGTCGGTTGAGGCAGAGCAAAGGATGAAGGAAGGCAATATCACCGGTGCCAACGGTGTCTACGGGTGCTCGTCGCTGGTGCGGATTACCCGGATGGATGTCGAGGCTGCACTTTGGACCAAGGAGCGATGGCCCTTCACCTGATTTGGGATGCCGTCGCGAGTGGTTACATCGAGCCTCCCTTTTCGACCGAGGAGGAGAGCCGTGGCATCCGATGTCGATCGATTCGACGACGAACGTGCTGGCCCAGTTGACTATGTGCCCGGCGTGCGTGGCCATGCCGTCCTCGCGATCGGTGCCGACAGTGACGGTGGCGAGGCGTTGGCTGTCTGGCGGTTGAGTGCCACCGGGCGTGCCGGCGGTGCCTGGGTGCTGCGCATTGACGAGGCTGAGCGTGACGCCGACCAACTGGTCGCGGTCTTTCGGTTGCTGCAGGACAGGTGCCTGATCGATTGGGAGGCCGAATCCGCAGCGAGCATCCTGGACAGGATCAGCCACCTGTTGCCGGCCCCGATGGTTTCTGGTCTGAAGGGCAACGTCCTTACGATCCCCGACCTGCTTGACGAGATCGGCGAGCAGCGGGCCCAGTACGACGAAGCCGTTGAGCGGCATCGCGCGATGACGAAGTCGAAGGTCGTCTCGCTTGCCTGGCCGACCGAGATGCCGGACCGGAAAGAACTCGCGCAACGCGCGTCTGTACAGCCGGCAGCTGCTTCACCGGTCGCGGCGGCCGCCCTGGCGCTGACGTCGGCTGTCATGGTGACAGCTCAGTTGTGGGAGGACACCGAGCAGACCCGTTACCGGCGCACCTACCTGCGCTCATTGGGTGAGCCACTGCCGCTGCCGCCACGCTGGCTGTCGCGACTTCGTGAAGCGGTGGCCAATAACACAGCGACGCCGGTGTAGGGGAGCGGAGACATATGTACGCAGTCATCGACCTGGAGACCACGGGTCTGCGGACCAGTTGGCACGACCGGATCGTCGAGGTCGCCGTGGTGCACCTCGACGAGGACGGTCAGGTCACCGGCGAATGGTGCAGTCTCGTCAACCCCGGCCGGGATCTCGGTCCGCAGCTCATCCACGGCATAACCGCTGCCGAGGCCCGCCGGGCGCCCAGGTTCGAGCAACTCGCCGGACATGTCGCCGGGCTGCTGCGCGGCCGTGTTCTTGCCGCGCACAACCTTCGTTTTGATGCATCGTTTCTGCTTGCCGAGTACGAACGGGTGGGAGTCCAGGCGCCGATCGACCCCGCCGACGGACTATGCACCATGCGTCTGGCATCGCACTTCCTGCCGTCGGCCGGACGTAGCCTGCACGACTGCTGCCGGGCGGCAGGTCTGCCGCCGTACCGGGCGCACTCCGCGCTGCATGATGCCCGGGCAGCCGCCCAACTGCTCGCCCGGTACCTCACATCAGCCGGTGCCCCACCTCCGTGGGAAGCCGCGATCACGGCGGCGGCCGGGCTTCCGTGGCCACCCATGGAGGTCGCACCGGTGGTCCCCGTCCACCGCCGGACAGCCGGCCACCGCGAACAACACTTCCTGGCCCGACTCGTCGATCGACTGCCCCGGCTGCACGAACCAAAGGGCGACGCCTACCTGAACCTGCTTGACCAGGCGCTCCTCGACCGGCACATCTCGTCCACCGAGGCGGACGCCCTGGTCGCCACGGCGGAGGCGTTCGGGCTCGCCCGCGTCGATGTCGAGCACCTTCACCGCAGCTACCTGGCCGACCTCGCCGGGGCCGCGGCCGAGGACGGCGTCGTGACAGCCTCCGAGCGGCACGACCTGAACCAGGTCGCCGCCCTGCTGGGTCTCCCGCGATCCGACGCAGACCACGCCTTACAGAGCGCGATGAACGGCAGCAGTCCCGAGCAAGGGCTTCGCTCCAACCAGTGGAGCTTCGCGCCAGGCGACATGGTTGTCTTCACCGGCGCGATGCGGCCACCACGGTGGGAATGGGAGGGAGAGGCAGAAGCAGCCGGCCTTCTCGTCGGCGACAGCGTCACGAAGAAGACACGACTTCTCGTTGCCGCCGACCCCGACAGCATGTCCGGAAAAGCCGAAAAGGCCCGTCGGTACGGCATTCCGATCGTGCACCCCACCGCCTACCGGCAGATGCTCGCCAGCCTTGCGAAGCCGACCCCAGCGCGCTGATGGACGACAGAAGCGCGCCGGGACGTCCCAGCAGCCCTCGGTTCGCGGATTCGGCCCTGCCGAGGTCATCGGCCGGGTGTCGGGGCGTTCGGCGGTTCCAGTAGGCCGGCACGCTGGGCGAGCATGGCGGCCTGGACCCGGTTCTCGCAGTCGAGCTTGGCGAACACCCGGTACACGTGGGTCTTGACGGTTCCTTCGGAGACGAACAGCTGCTGGCCGATCTCGGCGTTGGACAGTCCCTGGGCCAGCAGGATCAGGACGTCGCGTTCCCGGCTGCTGAGCATGCCGACCTTGGCGAGGTCCTCGTCGGGTCGAGCGGTCGCGGCGGGCAGCCGGTTGAGGACCTGGCGGGTGATCTTCGGCGAGAGGTAGGCGTTGCCCGCCGCGGCGGCGCGGATCGCGTACGCGAGTTCGTCGGCCGCCGATTCCTTGAGCAGGAAACCGGCCGCCCCGGCGGCGAGGGCCTGCGCGACGTAGTCGTCCTCGCCGAAGGTGGTCAGCATCACCGTCTGGATCCCGGGGGCAAGGCGACGGATCTCCCGGAGTGCCGCCAGGCCGTCGAGGGCCGGCATCTGGATGTCCAGCAACGCGACGTCCGGCCGGTGCCGCACGGCGAGGTCGACTGCGGCCCGGCCGTCGGCGGCCTGCGCGATCAGGTCGATGTCGGCCGCCGGGTGCAGGATCGCGTTGATCGCGGTGCGGATCAGGGAGTCGTCGTCGGCCAGCAGGACCCGCAGCGGGTCGGTCATGGCATCGTCCTTCGTCGGCCTCGGGAGGTCATGGCCGCTGGTCTTGAATTTCCTGTTTGTCGATCAGGATGCCGTCGCGGAAGCAGAACCGGTAGATGTTGCGGCCAGCGCCGGAGTCGGGTCCCACCTGGTCCAGGATCGACGCCGGGTAGTCGACGCAGGTGGCGTCGGGCACGGTCCGGCCGCCGGTGACATCGGTGATCGCGGCGTCGGCGTCGGGCAGCAGGGCGCGTACCTCGTCTTCTGGCTGGCCGATGTGGATGGCGTCGTAGGTCTCCCGATCCACCACGACGAAGGCCATCAGCAGCCAGACCCCGGCCAGGCACAGCGCCAGGAAGCCGGCGATGGAGAGCGCGGTGGCCGCGAGGACGAGCCGGGAGCGACGGCGGTCACGGTCCATCAGGGCCGCGAAGTCGGCCTGGGCCCCGGTGGCCGGCGGTGGGCGGTGCTCGGCGGCGGGCGTGGGGTGTCCGTCGCCCGCATAGGGCAGGGTGGCCGCCAGCCGGAAACCACCGTCGGGTGTCGGGCCGTGGTAGAGCACGCCGTTGGCGATCCGGACGCGTTCGGTCAACCCCAGCAGCCCCTGCCCGGACGTGGAGCGGATGAGCCGCTGCCCGGCGGTGTTGGTCACCCCGGCGACCAGCGCGTCCGGTTCGAACCGCAGCAGCAGCACGATCGCGCCGCCGTGGGCGTGCCGCAGCGCGTTGGTCAGGCCCTCCTGAATCACCCGGTACGCCGCGTGTTCGGTCAGCGTCGCCAGTGGCCGAGGCGGCCCCTCCCGGACGACCTGCACCTGGGCGCCGGAGGCCCGCGCCTGCTCGGCCAGTTCGTCCAGCCCGGACAGCGGCCGTACGGAGGACTGGCTGTCCCCCTCGCCGAGAATGCCGAGGACCTGCCGCAGATCGGTCATCGCCGCCGAGGACGTCTGCCGTACCAGGTCGACGGCCTCGGCGCGGTGCTCCTCGTCGGCGCTACGCACCATCCCGGCGTACAGCGAGATCAGGGTCAGCTTGTGCCCCAGCGAATCATGCAGGTCCCGGGCGATGCGGGCCCGCTCGCGCGTCTGTGCCTGCCGGGCGACCTCACCCTGCTGACTGTGCAGTTGCACGTTGCGTTGGTGCATCGCCGCCAGCAGCGTCCGCCGCCGCCGGACCATCCGCGCCACACCGGCCGGTAGAACCGCCAGCATCACGAACATCGCCGAGAGCACGACGGCCAGCTCGACGCTGAGCGGGCCTTCCCAGACGATGGCGACCACGTAGCAGGCCCAGGCCACGGCCAGCGCGGCGGTGACCTGCCACCACCGGGCGACGCGGTAACTGACCGACGCGCTCAGCACCACCAGCAGGAGGCTGCTCTGTCCACCGGTGCCCAGGCCGACCAGCGCTGCGGCGAGGTACGCCGCCAGCGGGTACGTCAGCCGCAGCACCATCAGGATCGGCGTGGAGAGCCCGACCAGCCACGGTGCCCACGGATACCAGCCGGCGATGGCCGCCCCGACCGTCGCCGCGACGGTCACCAGCACCACCAGGGAGATCTCGTAGACCAGACGCCACGTCCCCGTCCGGCGGGCCTGCTCGCGCCACCGGCCCGCCCAGCTGGCCGTCACCAGTGGACCCGCCGATCGCCGCCCGGCCCGGCCGCACCGACGGCGAGGCGGGAAAGCTGCCTGATACCGGCCGTGATCATCGGAGTAGTCCTCACTCTTCGGTGCCGTCGCGGGCGATCCGGCCGACCGCGTCGTGCGCCTCCCGCAGCCCGGCGCCGGTCCGCGTCCGGTAGATCTTGACCGATGCCGTCCAGCCCTTCCGGTCGAGGGTCTCCCGCACCTCCGTGTGCAGCGCCGCGGAGGCCGCCACGCCGCGGTCGGTCATTTTCGACGCCCGGCGACGCAGATACTGCGCGACGACGAGCATCACGCTTCCGACCATGCCGAGCACCAGGGCAGCCGTCGTTGTCATGCCCGACAGTGTGGCCGCGGCCCGGCCCGGTGCGCGTCCGGCGGACGACGGAACCGCACCGGGGCCGCCGTCACACTTTCGTTGACCCGTACCCCGTGCCGTGTGCGAACGCCGGGGGTTGCCGCTGTCCGCCCGGGATCGGGGCCTCGTACCTTCCGACCGGGCGGTAGGATGTCGGGATTATCATCAGCGGAAACGGGAGGCGGAGGCCACAGATGGCTCGTGCGACATCCAGCCGGCCAGGGACGACCCGGCGTCGGCAGCGCTGGCCCGACGGCTACGACCCGGAGAACACCCGGAAGTCCTTGATCACGAGTGCTCTGGAACTCTTCGAACGGCGTGGCTTCGACCGCACGTCGGTGCAGGAGATCGCCGACCACGCCCGGCTCACCAAGGGCGCCTTCTACCACCACTTCGAGAGCAAGGACGACCTGCTGCGGCATATCCAGGACGAGTACCTGGAGGCGCAGTTGGCCGCGATCCAGCAGATCGAGGTCGGCAGTGATGACCCGAAGGTCCGGGTCGCGGAGCTGATCCGTTTCAGCCTCACCAGCGTGGCCGAGTACCGGGCGCATGTGACGATCTTCTATCAGGAGCGGCGCTATCTCACCGGCGACCTGTTCGCCGAGGTGACCCGCAAGCGTGACCTGGTCGAGGCGGCCTTCGCCGGCATGATCCAGGACGGTCTCGCCAAGGGGGCATTCCGGGCGGACGTGGATCCGCGGATCGTCACCTTCGGTCTGGTCGGGATGTGCGCCTGGGCGTACCAGTGGCTCAACGTCGGTGGTCCGCTCAGCGTGGACGAGGTGGCGCGACAGTTCAGCGCGATGGTGTTGGAGGGCCTCGCCAACTGACCGCCGGCCGTGTCGGCCAGCGGACCATACCATCCGGTCGGTATGTTAAGGTCCCGGCTCCGCCGTCACCACACCCTGACCGGAAACGGAGTGATCCGAAGATGCGAACCCCGTCACGGACAATCGTGCCCACCCCGCGTGAACTGCTGAGCCTGGTCGGCCGGCCGTTGGGGGTGAGCGAGCCGCAGGTGGTGACCCAGGAGCAGGTCGATCGGTTCGCCGAGGTGACCCGGGACCACCAGTGGATCCACGTCGACGTGCAGCGGGCCCGCTCCGGGCCGTTCGGCAGCACGATCGTGCACGGCTTCCTGACCCTGGCGCTCGTTCCGCGCCTGCTCGCCGACATCCTTGAGGTGGAGACGTTCGCCATGGGGGTCAACTACGGGCTGGACCGGGTCCGGTTCGTCAGGCCGCTGCCACCCGGCGTGCCGATCCAGGGTACCGCGACGCTGGTCTCCGCCGCGCCGATCGCCGGGACCGACGACGGCGTGCAGGCCAAGGCGGCCGTGGTGGTGGAGTTCGCGCAGGACTCGACGACCTGCTGTGTCGCCGAGATCCTGTTCCGGTACCACGCCTGAACGAGGTGCACGGTGGGGCGGGCCGGCGGTCACTCGGCCGCCGGCGTGCCGGGCGCGACGAACCGGCCCCGGTAGAACGACAGCGCCGGCACGTTCGACGGCTTCAGATGCACATGGTCGATGTCGAGCACGACGATCACATGGTCACCGCTGGTGATCACCTCGTCCCGGCGTCCGGCCAGGATCGCCGGGGTGCGGGGCAACAGCGGGACCCCGTCGGGGCCGGGCACCCAGGAGATCCCGTCGAGCTTCTGCGCACCGGTCAGGCCGGAGGTGGCGAACCGCCGCGCCACGTCCTCCTGGTCCTGGCCGAGGATGTGGATCGCGATGCGCTCGGACTCCATCAGGATCGGAAAGCTCGACGAGGAGCTGATCACGCAGAACAGCACCTTCGCCGGTCGCAGCGACACCGAGGTGAACGAGTTGACCGTCAGCGCGGCCACGACTCCGCGGGCGGTGACGGCGGTGACCGCCGTGACACCGGTCGGAAAGTGCCCGCACACCTGGCGGAACTGGGTGGAGTCGAACAGGGGCTGGGCCATCATCGGGTCACCGCCGGCTCGCAGGAGTGGTGTTCTGGGCGGAGCCCGCCTTCCAACCGGATGAGGCAGAGGGTGTGTCCGCCGGGATCCTTCACCAGGTGCAGCCGTCCGTACGGGCTGTCGACCGGGCCGATGGTCGGCGTGCCGCCGAGGGCGCAGACCCGGGTCAGGGCGTCGTCGAGGTCGGCCACCGCGAAGTACGTGATCCACTTGGCCGGGATGAGGTTGGGCCAGTCGTTGTCCAGTTCGAGGACACCGGCGACCGGCACGTCCCCGAGCATCAGGAGGGTGTACGGGCGTGCGGCCGGACCGTCGAGGCGCTCACGGGTGGTGTAGCCGAACAGCGCCCGGTAGTAGGCCACCGACTGGGCGGGTTCGCCGGTGTCGAGTTCGTTCCAGCACAGCGCGCCGACCGAGTTGAGCATCTGCACCCCGGCCCGTGACTCGCCCTGGTAGAGGCCGAAGGCGGCGCCGAACGGGTCGATGACGGCGGCGCCGCTGCCGGCGGCGGGCAGGTAGCGCGGTGGGGTCACCAGTTCGCCACCGAGTGCGACCGCCTCGGCCGCCGATCGGTGGATGTCCTCGACCGAGAAGTAGGCGATCCAGCCTCGGGGCCGCCCGCCGTGCAGGGCGGCGGCGTCGGAGATGCCGGCGACATCGCGTCCCCGGAGGCTGCACATCCGGTACGTCGTGGTGCCCAAGCGCTCGGTGCGGACCGTCCAGCCGAACAGACCGCGATAGAAGTCCTCGGCCCTTTCCGGGTGCGGGGTGCAGAGTTCCACCCACACGGCCTCGCCGGGCCGGAATCGTTGACTCATCCGGACGCTCCCTGCGCGGTCAGGCCCGCCAGGATGGTGCCGGCGGAGATCTCGTAGGCGCGATCGGGGAGCCCGGTCGCCAGGCTCGACTCGACGACCTGGACCACCGCGCGTATGGTCCGGCCGGGCACGGCGAGCAGCGCGTCGATGAGCGCGTCCACCTCGTGGTCGAGGTCGTCGTTGGCGACCACCCGGGCCACCAGGCCCCAGGCGAGCAGTTGTGTCGCGGTCGCCGCCGCGGCGCCGGTCAGCAGGTGGTACGCGTGCGGGCGGGGGAGCGACTGCGTGATGGTGTGGCCGACGCCGGCGGGCGCGAAGCCGTAGCGGGCCTCCGGCAGGGAGAGCCGGGCGCTGGCTGCGGCGACCGGAAGGTGCACCGCGTGCAGCAGGCCGGCGCCGAAGCCGATGACCTCTCCCCGGACGCCGGCCACCACGGGGACCGGCAGCTGGCGGATCCGGCGCAGCGCGGCGTCGCTGTCCCGGAGGCCGGCGGCGACCTCGTCCACGGTGGCGCGGGCCAGCCGGCCGAAGGACGAGGTGTCCCAGCCGCCGCAGAAGTGTCGACCGGCCATGTCCAGGTGGATGATCGCGCAGGTCTCGTCCGCCGCCGCGGATTCCAGCGTCTCGACGAGGTCGCGCAGCGCCGGGTGGTCGAAGCAGTTGCCGCGCGCCGCGTTGTCGTAACGCACCCGGGCCACGCGCCTGTCGCGATCATGGGTGAGGGTGATGGCCATCCCGGCATCATACAAACCGGTCGGTATGAAGGCAATCTCGCTGGCTGGGCGGGATTTGTCATGCGAATGTCACGGGCGAGATACCCGCACGACCCGTTGACTTGATACCGGCTGGTCGGTACTTTGTGGCGAACGTCACCGCCGCCTTGTGCGGGGCATGACGGGTCCATTCGCTGTGAAGGACACCCATGATGATCATGAAATCCTTGCACTCTCGGCGCACCCTGGCACTCGCCACCGCCATTACGATCACCGGCGTCGGCCTCACCGCCTGTGGCGGCTCCGACCCGGCGGACTCCGGCCCGACCAACTCGGCGCCGATCCGCGCGCTGCTCGCGGCCCAACCCGCGACCCTTGACCCGATCGTCGGCGCCCGTTCCGCCCAGATCGTCTGGGCGACGATGCTCGAACCCCTGATCAGCACCGACGCCGACCTCGCGCCCGCCGGCACCGGCCTGATCACCGGCTGGACCCGCACCGCCGCGACGACCTGGACTTTCACGGTCCGGCCCGACGTCAGCTTCAGCAACGGTGAGAAGGCCGACGCGGCAGCGGTCGCGAACACCATCACCCTCACCCGCGACAGCGAGGCATCCCAGCTGAAGTCCTACTTCGGCAACGTCACCTCGATCGAGGCGACCGACGCCGGCACCGTCGTGGTGCAGACCAAGACCCCGCAGTACAACATCCCCGACCTGCTCACCACCGTCTACCTGGTGCCACCGAAGTACTACCAGGAGAAGGGGTCCGAGGGCTTCGCCGCCGCACCGGTCGGCACCGGCCCGTACGTGTGGGCGGGCGCCAACCCTGGCCGGGACATCTCGGTCAAGCGCAACCCCGACTACTGGGGCCCGCCCCCGGCGAACGAGGGCATCACCTTCACCTGGGCCAACGAGGCCGCGCAGCGGCTGGCACTGATCCAGAGCAAGAGTGTCGACATCTCCTTCGACCTTCCGCCGGCCCAGGCCACTGCCGCCAAGGCCGCCGGGGTCGAGGTGGTGAGCACCGAGACCGCCATGAAGATCATTGCCTTCCTCGACTCGACCAAGGCGCCCTTCGACGATCCGAAGCTACGTGAGGCGGCAGCCCTCGCCATCGACCGGGACGCGATCGTCAAGGGCATCTTCGACGGCCACGCCGTCTCCGACGCCGGCCTGCTCAACGTCCGGCCCGGACAGCAACCGGCCCAGCGGGTGACCGCGGACCCGGCCCGGGCCAAGGAACTCGTCGGGACCGGCGCACCGGCCGTCCAGATCACCTATCCGGCCGCTCAGTACACCAACATCGAAGAGGTGGCGCAGGCCGTGGGAGGCGCTCTTGAACAGGCCGGGTTCAAGGTGAAGTACGAGTCGCTGGACTACGGCACGCTGGTCAAGCGGATCATCGGACGCCAGGTGCCCGGCATCTCGATCTTCGCTGGCGTGCCCAACGTCGCCGTGCCGGACTACTTCGTCAGCGGCTTCATGAAGACGCAGTCCATCACCGGCAACTGCCCCGATCCGCGGGTCGACGAACTGGCGCAGGAGGCGCTCCAGCAGGACGACGCCGAACAGGCCGCACCGATCTACGACCAGCTCAACACCATCGGCGTGGTCGACAAGCACTGCTATGTGCCGCTGTACCGGCAGGTCTTCAACTACGCCACCGCGCCCGGCGTCACCGGTGTGGTGTTCGGTCCCTTGAACACCGTGGACTTCACGAAGACGACCCGCTGACGATGTCCGACGCGGTGCAGACGGGGATGCTGGGCGCCGGCGCCCAGCATCCCCCCACCCCGGAGCCGGCGACCCCCGTGCTGGTGCTCGACGATCTCGTCGTCGAGCACCGCAACCGGAGCACCGGCGAGGTGTTCCGGGCCGTGGACCACGTGTCCCTGAGCATCGAGGCCGGCGCGAGTGTCGCCGTGGTCGGCGAGTCCGGCTCCGGCAAGACGACGCTCGCGATGGCCGCGACCGGCCTGGGCACATGGGGTCACGGCAACATCCGGCTGCTCGGGCACTCGCTGTCCACGATCGGTCGTCGAGAGCTGCGCCGGCTGCGGCCCGAGGTGCAGGTGGTCTTCCAGGACCCGCACGGCTCCCTCGACCCGCGCCAGTCGGTTCGCTCCGGGCTGCGGGAGCTGCGTACGCTGCAACCCCGGCGGACCGCCTGGATCGGGGATGCCGAGTTGCTCGACCGGGTCCGGCTCGGCCCGGAGATCCTCGACCGTTACCCGCACCAGCTCTCTGGTGGCCAGGCACAGCGGGTCTGTATCGCCCGTGCGCTCCTCATGCGCCCCCGTCTCATCGTGGCCGACGAGCCCACCTCCGGCCTCGACGTGTCCGTCCAGGCCGACGTGCTGACCCTGCTCAGGCAGATCCG
Organism: Micromonospora sp. CA-263727; assembly: GCF_050942455.1. Classification (NCBI taxonomy): domain Bacteria; kingdom Bacillati; phylum Actinomycetota; class Actinomycetes; order Micromonosporales; family Micromonosporaceae; genus Micromonospora; species Micromonospora sp. CA-263727. The sequence continues at coordinate 4,316,065 of NZ_CP192031.1, read as the reverse complement.
GACGGGCAGCGGCGCCGCGCTGCTGATGATCAGTCACGACCTGGCCGTGGTGCGCTCGCTCTGCGACGAGGTGCACGTCATGTACCGCGGTCAGGTGGTCGAGGCGGGCCCCTGCGAGCAGGTTTTCGTGGCCCCCGTCCACGAGTACACCCGCGAGCTGCTCGCCGCCGTGCCCGGTGCGCGATGGAGGTCCCGCCGATGAAGGCCAGTGCCCTACGCCGTGCCGGCGGCCGACTCGCGTCGCTGTTCGCGTCGTTGCTCATCGCGCTGAGCCTGGCGTTCGTGCTGGGCCGGCTCTCCGGCGACCCGACCACGACCATCCTCGGGCCGATGGCACCGCCCGAACAGCGCGAGGCGCTGCGCCACGAACTCGGGCTCGACCTGCCCCTGGCCGTGCAGTACCTCGACTACCTCAAGGGAGTCCTCACCGGCGACCTCGGCCAGTCACTGCAGTTCTACCAGTCGAACACCTCGATGATCGCCGACCGGCTGCCCTACACGCTGCAACTGGTCGCCGCCGGCATGAGCCTCGCCCTGCTCGTCGGCATCCCGCTCGGTGTGCTCGCGGCCACCCGGGAGGGCACCTGGTGGGACCGCTGCGCCTCCACCCTCGCCCTGCTCGGGCAGTCCGTACCCGTCTTCTGGTTCGGCATGATGCTCGTGGTGCTGTTCGCGGTGAATCTCGGCTGGCTACCCGCCGGGCAGTCCGGCACACCCAGACACCTCGTGCTGCCCGCGCTGACCATGTCGGTCTATCCGATGGCGCACATCGCCCGGCTCACCCGGGCCTCGATGAGCGAGGCGCTGACCGAGCCCTACATCGACGCCGCTCGGGCCCGGGGCCTCGCCGGGTGGCGGATCATCTGGCGGCACGCGTTCAAGAACGCGATGATGCCGATCCTGACCATCGTCGTGTTGCAGACCGGCATCCTGCTCTCCGGCGCGGTCGCCGTCGAGTACGTGTACTCCTGGCCCGGTCTCGGGCAGCTCGCGTTGCAGGCCATCCAGTTCCGCGACTTCCCGCTGGTGCAGGCGATCGTCGTCTTCGGCGCGCTGGTCTTCGTGTTGCTGAACCTGCTCGTCGACATCATCCACTCGATCGTCGACCCGAGGGTGCGGTGAGGGCCGTGAGTCAACTCCACCTCGATCCGGCGCGGTCGCGGCGAGCCGGCCGGCGCCCGCGTACCTCGGTGTTCTGGCTGTCCCTGCCGCTGGCGGTCGCCGCCGGGCTGGTGTTCCTGCTGCCGCTGACCGGGCTGCTGCCCGACACCGGGCAGAACCTGGACGCCACCCGCCAACCGCCGGGCTTTCTCGACGGCGGCAGCTGGGCACATCCGCTCGGCACCGACAAGCTCGGCCAGGACGTGCTCACCCAGTTCGTCTCCACCGGCCGGCTGACCATCGTGATCGGCCTGGCCGGCGCGCTCGTCGCGATCGTGCCCGGCACCCTGCTCGGCGTGCTGGCCGGCTACTTCCGGGGCTGGGTCGACCGGGTCGTCTCGATTCTCATCAACGCCCAGCTGGCCCTGCCGTTCATCCTGGTCGCGCTCGCCATCATCGCGAACCGGGGCAGCTCGCTGCCGGTGCTGTTCCTGGTGCTCGCGCTCACCGGCTGGGCCGTCTGCGCCCGGGTCACCCGCGCGGCGACCCTGGCCGTGCGGGAACGCCAGTTCGTGCTCGGGCTGCGTGCCGCAGGCGCTTCCGAGACCCGCATCGTGCTGCGGCACATCCTGCCCAACCTCGCCGGCACCATCGTCGCGCTCGGCACCCTACAGGTCGGTACCGCGATCCTGGTGGAGAGCGCGCTGAGCTTTCTCGGCCTGGGCGTGGCGCCGCCGAGGGCCAGCTGGGGCTCGATGCTGGCCTCGGGGCAGGACGAGCTGAGCCAGGCCTGGTGGATCGCGTTCTTTCCCGGCCTGGCCATCACCCTGCTGGTGCTCCTGGTGAACCTGCTCGGCGACGCGCTGCTGACCCACCACGATCCGCGGAAGAGGCGTCGATGAGCGAGCTGCTGACCATCTCCGGCCTGTCCGTCACGGCTCGGCTCGCCGCAGACGACCTGCGCCTGCTCGACGACGTCGACCTCGAACTGCGCGCGGGTCAGATCATCGCGGTGGTCGGCGAGTCGGGCAGCGGCAAGACCACCCTGGCCCGCGCCGTCATGGGGCTGCTGGAACGCAACGTCCGAGTCGACCGGGGCTCCGTCACGCTGGCCGGGCAGGTGATCGTGGCACCCGGCCTGGACCGTACCGATCGGATCCGCGGCAGCGCGGCGGGCATGGTGTTCCAGGACGCGTCGCGGTCCCTCAACCCGCTGATGAAGGTACGCAGCCAGCTCGCCGAGGTGCTGCGCCGCCACGTCCGGGACATCACCCGCGCCGAGGTCGAACGGCGTTCGGTGGAGGTGCTGGCGCAGATGCGGATCACCGATCCCGCCCGGGTTCTGGACAGCTACCCCCACCAGCTCTCCGGCGGCCTGCGGCAGCGGGCCGCCATCGGGCTGGCCGTGGTCACCCGCCCCGCGCTGGTGATCGCCGACGAGTGCACCACCGCGCTCGACGTCACCACGCAGACGAAGGTCGTCGAGCTGTTCCGCACCCTGGTCGACGAACTCGGCATCGGCCTGCTGTTCGTCACCCACGACCTGATGCTCGCCAGCGACCTGTGCGACCGGATCGCGGTGATGAGCGGTGGGCAGATCGTCGAGGAGGACACCGTGGGGCGGGTGCTGGAGCAGCCGCAGCAGGAGTACACGCGGCGACTGCTCGCCGCCATCCCCTCGTGGAGCTGAAGGAGAACCCGCGACATATGCCTGATCAGCCCGGCCTCGACGCCTATGCAGCCTACCTACCGGCGTACGTCCTGGACGACAACCGACTGGACGCGACCGGGCCGATCCCACCGGGCGGCCCGGTCCGCAGTGTCGCCGCGTACGACGAGGACAGCATCACCATGGCCGTCGAGGCGTTACGGCACATCGCTGCCGACGCCCCGGCGGGCCGGCATCTCTTCCTGGCCACCACCAGCGCGCCGTACGAGGCGAAGACCTCGGCCGGCGTGGTGCACGAGGCCGTCGGGCTGGACTCCGGGATCGGCGCGGCCGACCTGCGTGGCTACCGCTGCGGCGCGACCGCCCTCGACACCGCCGCGCGTACCGGCGCGGTGGTGGCCCTGGCCGACCTGCGCACCACCCGGCCCGGCGCCCCCGACGAGCTGGCGCAGGGCGATGCCGCCGCGGCGTTCGTCGGGGGCGGCACCCGCGCGGCCGTGTTGCTCGCCCGCGCTGGCCGCACCATCGAGGTGCTGGAACGGTGGCGGCTACCGGGGGAACGGCACGACCGGGTCTGGGACGAGCGGTTCACCGCCGAGGTCCTGGTCGAGGCCGGTATGGAGATGGCCCGCCGGGCCCTGTCCGAGGCGGGTCTGGACGCGGTCGACCAGGTGGTCGTGTCGTCGTCGAACACGCGGGCCGCCGTGGTGCTGCGCCGGGCGCTGGGCGGCGCGGGGCAGGACGCGCGGATCGAACGGGTCACCGGTTTCACCGGTGCCGCCCATCCGGGGCTGCTCTTGGCCGCCGCGCTCGACGAGGCGCGGCCCGGTCAGACGATCCTGCTGCTGTCGGCCACCGAGGGGGCTGACGCGTTCGTGCTGCGAGTCGGCGACGGGGTGCGCTCGGCGCGGGGCGGCCCCTCGGTGCGCGCCCAACTCGCCGCCCGGCAGCCCGTCGGCTACCTCCGCTATCTGCGCTGGCGTGGGCTGCTGGACGTGCAGGGCCCGGCCCGGCCGAGCGCACCGGCGCCGGCTTCCCCGCCGATGTACCGCCGCGCCGGCTGGAAGTACCGGCTGGAGGGCAGCCGGTGCGGCGGGTGCGGGGCGGTCACCACGCCGCCCGCCCGGGTCTGCGCCGCCTGCGGCCTCGTCGGCGACGGCGACGCGAAGGTCTCGTTGCGCGACCGCACCGCCCGGGTCGTGTCGATGACCCGGGATCGGCTGACCACCATGCCCGAGCCGGAGGTGGCGATCGTCGTCGCCGACGTCGACGGCGGTGGCCGGCTCAGCGCGTACGCCACCGATGTCGCGCCCGCCGACGTGGTCGTCGGGATGCCGATGACCGCGACCTTCCGGCGGCTGTGGACCACCGACTCGATCCACAACTACTTCTGGAAGCTCCGCCCTGGGAAGGACATCACCGATGGGCAGTAGGCGCCTGGCCCACGACGTCGCGATCGTCGCGATGGGCTGCACACCGTTCCGGGACCACTGGCATTCCTCCGCCGACGACCTGCTGGTGGCCGCCGTGCGGGAGTGCGTGGGCTCCCTGCCGACCGTGACCCTGGACGACGTCGACGCGTTCTGGGTGGGCACCCAGGCTTCGGGCATGTCCGGGCAGACCCTGGCCCGGCCGCTGCGGCTGGTCGGCAAGCCCGTCACCCGGGTGGAGAACTACTGCGCCACCGGCTCGGAGGCGTTCCGCAACGCCGCGTTCGCGGTCGCCTCCGGCGCGTACGACATGGTCATGGCCACCGGTGTCGAGAAGCTGAAGGACTCCTCGTTCGCCGGGTTGTCCGCGGTCTTCCCGCCGGCCGACGGCACCGACGTCGACTGGACCGCACCGGCCGGCTTCTCCCTGCTCGCCCCCGCCTACCAGCGGGCCTACGGGGTGGACGACCGGGGCATGCGTCGCGCGTTGACGAAGGTCGCGACGAAGAACCACGCGAACGGCGCGTTGAACGAGCGGGCTCAGTTCCGAAAGGCGGTCACCGCCGAGGCCGTCGAGAACTCGCCGCGCGTCGCCGGGGCGCTCGGCGTGCTGGACTGCTCGGGCGTCTCCGACGGCGCGGCGGCGGCTGTCCTGGTCCGCGCCGAGGACGCCCACCGGTACACCGACCGGCCGGTGTTCCTGCGCGGCATGGGTTTCGTCGCCGGATCCGGAGCCGGGCTGGCCACCGACGGCTACGACTTCACCACGTTTCCGGAGGTCGTCGAGGCGGCCCGGCAGGCATACGCACAGGCCGGCGTCACCGACCCGGCGACCGAGATATCCCTGGCCGAGGTACACGACTGTTTCACACCGACCGAGGTGGTGCTGATGGAAGACCTGGGGTTCTCCGCGCGGGGCAGGGCCTGGCGCGACATCCTCGACGGCCGGTACGACCTGGGCGGGGCCTTGCCGGTCAACACCGACGGCGGGCTCAAGTCGTTCGGCCATCCGATCGGCGCGACCGGGCTGCGGATGATGTTCGAGTGCTTCACCCAACTGCGCGGCGACGCCGGTGACCGGCAGGTGCCCGACGCCAAGCTGGCGGTCGCGCAGAACCTCGGCGGCCAGCCGGGTTCGTGTGTCGCGTTCGTGGCGGTTCTGGGGGATGAGCGATGAGCGAGCGTTGCGAGCGAATCATCGGGTTTAGCGCGGTGGTGCCTGATGGCGGCACGGAACGAAGCGGAGTGCCGGCATGAGCGAGCGGGTCAGCCTGGACGGCCGGGTGGTCATCGTCACCGGCGCCGGCAACGGCATCGGCCGGGCGCATGCCCGCATGCTGGCCGACCGTGGTGCGCGGGTGGTGGTCAACGATGTCGGCGGCACGGTCGACGGCACCGGTTCCTCGGGCGCGGCGCAGCGGGTGGTCGACGAGATCCGTGCGGCCGGCGGCACGGCCACCGCATCGATCGATTCGGTGGCCACCGCCGAGGGCGGCGCGGGTCTGGTCCGGCACGCCATCGACGAGTACGGCCGGCTGGACGCGGTCATCCACAACGCCGGCATCCTGCGCGACCGCACCCTGGCCAAGATGGGCGACGAGGACGTCACGGCCGTGCTCGACGTGCACCTCGCCGGTGCCTTCCACGCGCTGCGCCCGGCCTGGCCGCACCTGGTCGAGCGGGGATCCGGCCGGATCGTGCTGACCAGCTCGTCGTCCGGGCTGTTCGGCAACTTCGGCCAGGCCAACTACGGCGCGGCCAAGACCGGCCTGATCGGCCTGATGAACGTTCTCGCCCTGGAGGGGGCGCGCCACGGCATCCTGGTCAACGCGATAGCGCCCACCGCCGCGACCCGGATGACCGAGAATCTGCTCGGCGAGCTGACCGGGCGGTTCGACCCGCGGCACGTCGCGGCGGTGGCGACGTTCCTCGCCTCGGAGCAGTGCCGGATCAACAGACACATCCTCACCGTCGGCGGCGGCCGGGTCGGGCGGATCTTCCTGGGCGTCACGCCCGGCTGGTACGGCGGAGTCGAACCGGCCAGCCCCGACGACATCTGCGAATCGATCGACGAGATCTGCCGGCTCGACGACTTCATCGTCCCCGACAGCGGCGCGGACGAGGTCACCCTGATCCAACGGGTGCTCTCCGGATCGACCAGTCCGTCCGCCTGAGGGCGCGGACCGCACAGAAAGCGAGTCATGATGCCGGTCAGCGAGGTGCACCACGTGGCGATGACGGTCTCGGACCTGGACCGGGCCGCCGACTTCTACGAGCAGGCGCTGGGCTACCGCCGGACGCTGCGTACCGACGTGGGTGGGCCGGGGATCGAGGTGTCGTTGGGCCTGCCCGCCGGCACCGCCGGCCGGGTCCAGTACCTCCAGGGCCCCAGCCAGGTCGGCCAGCTCGAACTCATCGAGTGGAACGGCGACCCGGTGCGCACCGCCACCGGCGGGCATCGGGAACTGGGCACCTTCCTGCTCAGCTTCGCGGTGCCGCTGGAGGAGATGGACGAGTTGCACGACCGGCTGGTCACGTTGGGCGCGCAGTGCCTGACGCCACCGAACCGGGTGCTGCTGGACAACTACGGATACATCACCGCGTTCGCGGCCCGGGATCTCGACGGCAACCTGCTGGAGTTCGTCTCGTTGCCGTCGCGGGAGGAGATCCTGGCCCGGCGGAGGGGAAGTGCCCACTGATGGCCGCCAGTAACTTCACCGAGACGCTACGCCGGCAGGCGTCGCGCCGCGCCGGCCGGGAGGCGCTTGTCGACGGTACGGCCCGCTGGACGTACGCCGAACTCGACGCCGACGTGGACCGGTATGCCGCGGCGCTGCTCGCCGTGGGCATCGGCGACGGGCACCTGGTCGGCGTGCTGGGGCGCAACAGCGCCACCTACGTGCTGGAACTGCTGGCACTCAGTCGTGTCGGCGCGGTCTCGGTGCCGCTCAACTGGCGACTGCACCCCACCGAACAGGCGTACGTCATCGAGCAGGCCGGGATCACCGCTCTGCTGTACGACGACGACTTCGCCGACGACGCGGCCCGGCTGGCCGACGCCACCGGCCTACGGACCCTGGTGGCCAACGGCGTTCGGGTCGTCGGCGTCGCCGCGCGGCTGACCGACCTGCTCGACGGGCAACCGCCGGGCGTGCGGATACCGGACGCGCCGAAGGCACCCGACGACCTCCACCGGCTGCTCTACACCTCGGGCACCACGGCACGCCCCAAGGGCGTGATCCACACCTGCGGGAACCTCACCGCCAACCACCTCGCCCAGGTGCTCGAACTGGAGCTCACCCCATCCGACCGGATCCTGGTCTCCGCACCGCTGTTCCACGTCAGCGGCCTGGAGGCTCCGGGGCTGGCCATCTTCGTGGCGGGCGCGACGATGGTGCTGACGCCGACGTTCAAGGCGGCCGACATCGCCCGGGTGGCCACCGAGGAACGCGTCACCGGCATGGTGCTCGCGGCGCAGATCCTCTTCGGCCTGCTCGACCTGGAGGACCCACCGGACCTGCGGTCGCTGCGGTACCTCCTCTTCGCCGGGGTCGCACCCAGCGTGCGGCAGGAGGTGAAGCGACGTCTGCCGCACGTCCGTCTCGTCGACACGTTCGGCATGACCGAACTGTGCAACGGCGTCTGCTACCTCGACGCCGACCACGAGCAGAGCAAGCTGGGCGCGCTCGGCGCGCCGTTTCCCGGCGTGCACATCCGGATCGTCGACGAGGAGTTCCAACCGGTGCCGCCCGGTGTGCCGGGCGAGATCATCGTGCGGGGCGAGAAGGTCTCGCCCGGCTACTGGAACGACGACGAGGCCAACGCGCGTACCCGCCGCGACGGTTGGTTCCTCACCGGCGACGTCGGGCGCCTCGACGCCGACGGCTACCTGTGGTTCGTCGACCGACGCACCGATCTGATCAAGTCCGGTGGCGAGAATATCGCCAGCGCCGAGATCGAACGGGTGCTCGCGCGGCATCCCGACGTCGCCGAGGTCGCCGTCGTCGGCGTGCCGGATCCGACCTGGGACGAGGTTCCGAAGGCGTACGTCATCCTGCGTCCCGGCGCGGCGGCCACCGACGAGGATCTGCGCGAACACTGCCGGACCGAGCTGGCCCGGTACAAGGTGCCGAAGTACGTGCAGCTGGTCACGGAACTGCCGCGCAACGACTCCGGCAAGGTGCTGAAGAAGCACCTGCGTGAGCTGGCGGCGACCGAATGACCGCGAACATCGCGGCGATGCTGGCCGGTAACGCGTTGCGTTTCGGCGACGCGGACGCGTTGGTGTTCGAGGGCCGGCGCTGGTCCCACCGGCAGCTTGACCAGGACGTCAACGCCCTGGCCGCCGGCCTGCTCGACGAGGGTCTACGTCGCGACGACCGGGTGGCGATCGTGGCGAACAACGTGCCGGAGTTCCTACTGCTGTCGTTGGCGCTGGCCAGGATCGGCGCGGTTTTCGTGCCGTTGAACTACCGGCTCGCCCCGCCGGAACTGCGCCGGCTGCTCCGCCATGCCCGGGTCCGGGCGGTGGCGACCGTGCCGGAGTTCGCCGGGCTCACCGACCTGGCGACCGGCGGTCTGCCGCAGGTCCGCCGGTTCGCCCTGGAACCGATCGGCGACGGCTGGGTCGACCTGCGTGAGCTGACCGCGGCCCGGCGGGGCACGCGGGTGCCCGACGTCGAACTCGACGACACGGCCCTGCAACGCATCGTCTACACCTCGGGCACCACCAGCCTGCCCAAGGGGGTGCTGCTCACCCACGGCAACGTGAACATGAACATGCACGCCCAGATCGTCGAACTCGGCTTGCGCCCGACCGACCGGATCCTGAACTTCGCGCCGCTCTACCACGTCGGCGGGACCGACCTGCCCGGCTACGCCATCTGGCATGTCGGCGGATGCATGGTGTTGCAGCGGCGCTTCGAGCCGCCGGCCGTGCTGCGGGCGATCGAGACCGAACGCGTGACCGGGATGGTGATGGCGGCGACGATGCTGGACATGGTCCGCCGGGAGACGGCCGCGCCGGCCGACCTGTCCTCGGTGCGCTGGGTGATCTACTCGCAGGTGACCTCGGCGTTGTTCGCCGTGGCGCGGGGGCTGTTCCCGAACGCCCGGCTGATCGAGGGCTACGGTCTGACCGAGACGTGCAGCGCGCTCACCTATCTCGACGCCGCCCACGCGCAGTCCAAGCAGGGCTCGGTCGGGCTGCCGGTGCCCTGGGTCCGGGTGCGGGTGGTCGACGCCGACGGCGAGGACGTGCCGGTGGGGGAGAACGGCGAGGTGATCGCGCGTGGACCCAAGGTCAGTCCCGGCTACCTCGATGATCCGGAAGCGACCCGGGCGGCGTTCCGCGACGGTTGGTTCCACACCGGTGACGTGGGTTGTTTCGACGCGGACGGCTACCTCTACATCCGGGACCGGCTCAAGGACATGATCCGTAGCGGCGGGGAGAACATGTCCAGCGCCGAGATCGAGAACGTGCTCGCCGACCACCCGCTGGTGTTGGCCGCCTCGGTGGTGGCGGCGCCCCATCCGGTGTGGCTGGAAGTGCCGGTGGCGTTCGTGGTCGGCCGGCCCGGCCTGGACGCCGAGTCGCTCGTCGCGCATGCCCGGCAGCGGCTCGGCCGGTTCAAGGTGCCGAAGGAGGTCTACCTGGTGCCGGAGCTGCCGACCAACCCGTCGGGGAAGGTGCTCAAGCGCCGCCTGCGGGAGGTGCGGCCCACGTTGCGGCCGGACTGGACGTACGACGGCCAGCAGCGGGGCTGAGCAGCGGCCCGGTGTCGACGGTGCGCAGCAGGGCGAGGGCGTGCATGAGATGGAACCGCTGGGTGCCCCGGCCCAGCTCGGCCCAGGGCTTCTTCCAGGTCATCCGTTGGGCCAACGTCCAGGCCCCGTCGCCGTCCCGGACCAGGTCCCGGACGGCCTCGACCTCGCCGCGGTGCAACGCGGTCAGCTCGTCGACGCGGGCGGCGACGTCGCGGTAGGGAAACTGGTGGGCGGGGCAGGCGATGCCGGCGTCCAGCGCCCGGATGCGCGCCAGGCTCCGGAACAGGTCGGCGGCGGGGTCGTCGTCGGGCCGGCTGACGATGGCGAGCTGGGTGGGGCCCTCGGCCATCATCGTGTCGCCGGTGAAGACCAGGCCACGGGTATCGAAGTAGACCGTGTGGCCGTACGTGTGTCCGGGGGTGGGCACGGCGAGCAGGGTCACGTCGCCGAAGCGGAATGTGGTCTCGCCGGCCGGCGCGTGGTCCAGGCGCAGGCTCTCGTCGTGCACCGCGACCTCGACGGCGTCGGCGTACATCGCGTCGACGACCTCTGGTGGTGCGCCGGTGAGTTCGAGCGCGGCGCGCAGCTGCTGGAGGAAGCCGCCCCGGCGCTGGCGCATGGTGGCGAAGTCGTCGGCCCGACCCATGACGACCTGGGCGCCGGAGACCGTACGCAGGTGGTCGGCGAAGCCGACGTGGTCGGGGTGGTTGTGGGTCAGGAGGACGGCGGTGATCGCGTCGACCCGGCGACCGATGGAGCCGACGCATCGCTGGAACGACTGCCAGCAGCTCGGGTGGTCGTAGCCGGCGTCGATGAGGACGAGGCCGTCGGCGGTGTCGATGAGGAAGACGGTGACGTACCGCAGGGCGCTGCCGTGCAGCGGCACCGGGATGGCCCAGACGCCGTCGACGACCTCGGTGGGGGCCGGTACCTGCCGGGCGCGGTAGCTGGCGGCGTGGAGCTCGCTTACGGGTATGGACATCGTCGGTCGGCTCCCTTACGGTGGAAAATCAACATACCGGATGGTCGGAATCTAGCTCAAGGAGTCCGATGAGCGAGGAACGGACCGGGTTTCGGCTGTGGGCCGCCGCGGAGCCGGACCTGTGCGCGATTGTGACCCCCGACGACGGGCGGATCTCCTACGCCGAGCTGTCCGCCGAGGTGAACCGGCTCTCGCACGGCCTGCGCACCCGGGCAGGACTCGATGTCGGCGACACGGTGGCGGCGGTGATGACCAACAGTGCCGGCCTGGTCGCGCTCTACCTCGCGGCGATGCAGTCCGGGCTGTACCTGGTGACCCTCAACTACCACCTCACGGAACACGAGATCGGCTACATCCTGGCCGACAGCGGCGCCAAGGCGGTGATCGGCTCCGGGCGGGTCGAGCCGGCCGTGGTCGCCGCGGCCGGGGCGGTGCCCGGCATCCAGGTCTACGTCGACGGCGTACCCACCACCGGCGCTGCCCGGCCGCTGTCGGCGCTGACCGGGGGCATGCCCGACGAGAGCCCGCGGGAGACGCCGGCCGGCTCGCTGATGATGTACACCTCGGGCACCACCGGTCGACCCAAGGGAGTCAAGCGGCCGTTGAGCGGCATCGACGCCGACGCCGGCGCGCTGACCTACGTCTGGTTGTTCGAGGAGTTCGGGATGGCGCGCTCGGCGTTCGGGTCCTGGCTCGTCTCCGCCCCGATGTACCACTCCGCCAACATCACCCCGGCGATGGGCGCGCTGCACGCCGGCGGCACGATGGTGCTGATGGACGGCTGGACGCCGGAGGGCTTCCTGCGTCGGGTCCAGGACCAGCGCGTCACCGGCACGAGCATGGTGCCCACGCACTTCTACCGGCTGCTGCAACTACCCCGGGAGGTACGCGACAGCTACGACCTCTCGTCGCTGCGCTACGTGCTGCACGGCGCCGCGCCCTGTCCCCGGGACGTCAAGCAGCGGATCCTCGACTGGTTCGGCCCGGTGGTCTACGAGTACTACGGCTCCACCGAGGTCGGCACCACCATCGCCCGGCCTCACGAGTGGCTCGCCCATCCCGGCACGGTCGGCCGACCGGCCTCGATCTCCACCCTGCGCATCCTCGACGAGCAGGGCAACGAGGTGCCGGTGGGGCAGACCGGCATCGTGTACATGCGGCAGGGCAACGACCGGGTCGAGTATCACAACGACCCGACCAAGACCGAGGACGCACGCCGCGACGGTCTGCTGACCGTCTGGGACGTCGGCCATGTCGACGCCGACGGCTTCCTCTACATCACCGGCCGGGCGTCCGAGTTGATCCTGGTCGGCGGGGTCAACGTCTATCCGGCCGAGATCGAGGCGGCGCTGCTGGGCCACGAGTGGGTCGCGGACGTCGGTGTCATCGGCGTGCCCGACTCCGAGTTCGGCGAGGTGCCGCAGGCGCACGTCGTGCTGCGCGACGACGCGCCCGACCCCGAGACGGCGGTGGCCGGAATCCGCCGCTATCTCGCCGGCCGGCTGGCCAAGCCGAAGTGCCCGGTGACCTACCTGGTCCGCGACGAACTGCCCCGGGATCCCAACGGCAAGCTCTACAAGGCGCGGCTGCGCCAGTCCACGCAGGTGTCCGCGTGACCGGCCGGTCCCGACGGAGGGGAGACGGGGATGGACTTCGCTGACAGCGAGGCCGACCTGGAGTTCCGGCGCGAGGTCGGCGGCTGGCTGGACGAGGCGCTGCGTGACGTGCCCGACCAGGAGGAGCTTTCGCAGGCCGAGCGCGAACACTGGTCCCGGGTGTGGCAGGACCGGCTCTGTGCCGGCGGTTGGGCCGGCCTGTCCTGGCCGGTGGAGCACGGTGGCCGTGGACTGGACGCACTGGCGCAGGCCGTCTTCAACGAGGAGGCCGCGGTACGCGGAGCGCCCTATCCGCTCAACGGCGTCGGCATGATGCTGGCCGGGCCGACGATCATCGCGCACGGCACCGACCGGCAGCAGGCCCGGCACCTGCCGGGGATCCTGCGCGGCGAGGAGTACTGGTGTCAGGGCTTCAGCGAGCCCGGTTCCGGCTCCGACCTGGCCAGCCTGCGGACGACCGCGACCCGGGTGGAGGGCGGCTGGCGGATCAACGGCGCCAAGATCTGGACCTCCAACGCGCACAACGCCTCCCGCTGCCTGCTGCTGGCCCGCACCGATGCCGAGGCGCCGAAGCACCAGGGCATCACCTACTTCCTCGCGCCGATGGACGGGTTCACCGTCCGGCCGTTGGAGATGATCAACGGGGACACCGAGTTCAACGAGATGTTCCTCGACGACGTCTTCGTGCCCGACGGCGACGTGCTGGGTGGGGTCGGCAATGGCTGGCGGGTGGCGCTGACCACGCTCGCCTTTGAGCGCGGCAGCATGGCGTTGAACCTGTGGGTGTGGGCCCGTCAGGCGGTGGACCGGGTCGTCGACCTCGCCATCGAGCGCGGCGTGGCCGACGACAGCGCGTTTCTCGACGCGGTGGGGGCGTTGCAGTGCGACGCCGAGGCGGTGCGGATCGGGTCGATGCGGATGGTCGGCGAGAGCCGGGCCGGCGGTGTGCCGGGGCCGGAGACCTCGGCGCTGAAGAGCCTCTGGGCCGGGGTGGTGCAGAACGCCAATCGCCTCGCCGTGCAACTGGACGGCGACGGTGGGGTGCTGCTCGACGGCGACGGCGCGGCGGCCCGGATGCGTCGGTACCTGCGCGCCCGCGCCCACACGATCGAGGGCGGCACGGAGGAGGTCCAGAAATCGATTCTCGCGGAGCGGGTGCTGCACCTGCCCCGGTCACGCTGAGCGGAGTGGTCGCGTGCGCGCAACATTCACCCGGGAGCAGCAGGAGATCGCCGAGACGGTCAGGTCGCTGGCGGAGGCGGAGAAGGGCAGCGCGCGGGCCGCGCTGTCGGGCCCGTGGCAGGCGCCCGGCGGCGACGCCGCCCTGCTGCGGGACTTCGGCCTGGTCGGCGTGCCCGAGGCGGCAGGTGGCCTCGGGTCGGGCCTGATCGACCTGCTGGTGGCCGTCGAGGCGCTCGGCGAGCCCGTCGTCGCGAGCCGCTTCCCGGCCCACGCCGCCGCGGTCCAGCTGCTGTGCGGCGACGCGCGACGATCGACGCCGCTGCCCGGGGAACTGGTCGACGGCCGTCGGGTGCTGACGTCGGCGGTCGACGTGCCCGGCATCGCCGGGTGGGCGGACCGGGTGGCGGTCGATCCGCTGGTGCGGACCCTGGTGCCGTACGCGACGCAGGCGGACGCGGTGGTCGCCCTGGGGCCCGCCGGTGTCTGGCTCGCCGAGCCGATCGGCGTCACGGCACGGGAGTCCGTCGACCCGTCGGTGCCGCTGTCGGAGGTGACGTTGTCCGCTCCCGAGCGGGTCGTCCCGGCCGGCGTGGGCGTCCACCGTGCCACGCTGGTGGTCGCCGCGGAGCTGTGCGGCGTCGCGCAGGGCGCCGTCGCGTTGGCCGCCGAGCAGGCCCGGACCCGGCGGCAGTTCGGCCGGGTGATCGGCTCGTTCCAGGGGGTCGCCTTCCCGCTCGCCGAGGCGGCGACGGCCCGGAAGGCGGCCTGGGACCTGACCCTCCACGCCGCGTGGGCGGTGGAGAACGCCCGCCCCGACGCCGAGATCCAGGTGCACGCGGCGAAGGCGGCGGCCGGCCGGGCCGCGGTCTTCGCCGCCGAGCGGTGCATCCAGGTGCACGGCGGGATGGGCATCACCATGGAGGCCGATCCGCACCTGTTCCTGCGTCGGGCGCTGGTGCTCGACGCCCGGTTCGGGCGCGGTTCGTGGCACCGCCGCCGCGCTGGCGAGTTGCGCGTCGCCGCCCGCCGCTCGGCTGAACCCCGCTGACCTGCGAAACCCTTGCAGATCGAGTAACACGTGCGTAACATACCGGCTGGTCGGAATAAATGAGGTGAGGCCGTGAAGTTCGGAATCATGAACCTGTTCCCGGTGAGCGACGGCTCGTCGGACCATCAGGTGCTTCGAGAGACCCTCGACGAGATCCAGTTGGCCGACGAGCTCGGATTCGACTCGATCTGGCTGGCCGAGCACCACTTCTCGAAGTACGGCATCCTCGGCAGCCCGCTGAACTTCGGCATGGCCGTCGCCGAACGGACCAAGCGGATCACCATCGGCACCGCCGTGCTCGTGCTGCCGCTGCACCATCCGCTGCGGCTGGCCGAGGACATCGCCGCCCTCGACGTGCTCAGCGGCGGCCGGGTCTCGATCGGCGTCGGCCGGGGCTACCAGCCCGCCGAGTTCGCCGGCTTCGGTATCCCGCTGGCCGAGTCGAAGCAGCGCTACCAGGAGACCCTGGAGGTGCTGCGGCTGGCGCTGTCGCAGGAGAGCTTCTCCTACCACGGCGAGATCTTCCACTACGACAACGTCACGACCTACCCACGGCCGTTCACCCCCGGTGGTCCGGCGATCCTGCAGGGCACCGTCTCCCCGGACAGCTTCCGGGACCGCGGCGCCGTCGGTGAAGCCATCATCACCTCGCCGAACTTCACCCCGCTGGGGGTGATGCAGCGCAACTTCGCCCTCTACCGGCAGAGCATGCGGGAGAACGGGTTCGACATCGCCAGCTACGAGCTGCCGTTCATGCAGCAGGTCTGGTGCGGCGACAGCACGGAAGGTCTGCGGGAGGCCGCCCGGGCCGCGCTCAACTACTACAAGTCGGTCGGCAAGGTCATCCCCGGGTCCGAGGAAGCCATCGAGCAGGAACGGTCCTACTACGCGGCGGTGGCGAAGAACATCGAGCTGCTGACCCTCGAACAGACCCTCACCCACGGCGGCAACTTCGGCTCGGCGCAGCGCGTCATCGAAACCATCGAGATGCTGCGCGAGCAACTCGGCATCAACCACTACATCGGCTGGCTGCGGATCCCGTCGCTGGACCGCACCACCGCGCTGAAGGCGATGGAGGAATTCGCCACGAAGGTGATCCCACACTTTCGCGCCGCCGACCGGGCGGACCGCAGCGTCCAGGCGGCCGAGGCGGTCGTCGGGTGAGAATCAGCTGCTTCCTCAGCGCCCAGTTCGATCCGTCGGCCTCCGCCACGGCGGGCATCGACGGCGTGCTGGCCCAGGCAGCCGCTGCGGAGGCGGCCGGCTTCCACGCCGTCTACCTCGGACACCACTACCTGGCCCGGTCGGCCTTCGTGCAACCCATCCCGCTGGCCGGCCACCTCGCGCACGCCACCAGCCGGATCCGCATCGGCTTCGGGGTCCTGCTGGCGCCGCTGCTGAACCCGATCGCGCTCGCCGAGGACCTCGCCTCCCTCGACGTGCTCAGCCGGGGGCGACTGACCGTGGGGATCGGCGCCGGCTACCGCCGGCGCGAGACCGCCGCCTTCGGCGTCGCCTGGGACGACCGGCTGCGCCGGCTCCGCGAGTACGTGCCGATCCTGCGCGCGTTATGGCGGGGCGAGACGATCGACGTCGCCGGCAGCTGGGGCGAGGTGACCGCCGCCTCGCTGGCGCTTCGCCCGGCGCAACCCGGCGGCCCGCCGCTGTGGATCGGCGCCTTCGCCGAACCGGCGATCCGCCGGGCCGCGCGGCTGGACGCTCCGTGGCTGATCGGCCCCAAGGGCAACGACGCCGACCTCGCCCGCCTGCTCGGCATGTACCGCGCTGAGCTGGCCGAGCGCGGGTTCAGCCTGGCGCGGGAGTACCCGATGAGCCGCGAGGCGTTCATCGGCGACAGCTATTCCGCCGCCGTCGCCGGTGTCCGCCCGCATCTGCGCCGCCAGTACGCCGGTTACAAGTCCTGGGACGATGCCCAGACGCTGGACCTGGAGCGGTACCTGGCCGAGGACTGCCTCGTCGGGTCGGCGGACGAGATCGTCGACAAGCTCCGCCGATGGGAAGCCGACCTCGGCATCACCGAGGTCTCGCTGCGGCACCAGTTCGTCGGCGCCCGCCAGGAGGAGGCGATGGAGCAACTCGCCCGCTTCGGCGCCGAGGTCCTGCCCCGGGTCGGCACGCCGGTCGTGACCGAGGAGGCGGCCCCGTGAGCAGCAGCAACCTCGCCCTGATCCTGGAGGGACGCCGAGTCGACCGAGGCGACCTGCCGGGCCTGTACGGCGAGGACGGCCGATCCTGGACGTTCGACGAGATCGACCTGCTGGCCGGCGGTGTCGCTGCCGCGCTCCGCGCCGAGGGGGTCGCCGCCGGCGACCGGGTCGCCTGCTATCTGACCAACGGGCCCGACATCGTGTTCCTCCTCTTCGGCGCGTGGAAGGTCGGCGCGGTCCCGGTGACGGTCAGCAGCCTGTACAACACCGCCGAACTGGTCGAATCCGTCACGAAGACCGCTCCGCGCCTGCTGCTGGTCGACGACCGGCGTCCGGACGTCGTCGCCGGGCTCCGCGCCGAGGTGGACGTGCCGGTCCGCTCCCTTACGGCCCCGCTGGACGAGGTGCCGGAGCTGCCCTGGCGGCGTCCCATGCGGGTGCCGGCCGTCGACGTCGCGCCGGAGGCGGAGGCGTGCGTCCTGTTCACCGGCGGCACCACCGGACGGCCGAAGGCGGTCAGCGTGACCCACGGTGGCACCCGCGACTCGCTCCGGCGGCTGGCCCGGGTGACCACCGGCACCGACGCCGAGGGCAGCGCCACGCCCGACGCCACACCGAACCTGATCGCGCTGCCGCTGTTCCACAGCGGCGGTCAGCATTCGCTGCTCTTCGCGTACTTCGTCGGCCGGCCGACGGTGGTCTGGGAACGGTTCGGCATCGATCGGCTCGCCGACCTCATGACGCGTTTCACGTTCGACAACTTCTTCTTCCTGCCCACCATGGTCTTCGACATCGTGCACTCCGAGCGGGACCTCCCGTTCCACGGCGTGAAGTCCGTCCTGGTCGCCGGCCAGGCCATCTCGTGGTCGCTGCGGCGCGCGTTCGAGCAGCGCTACCGGGTGCCCATCCTGGTCAACTACGGGTCGACGGAGGCCGGGCACATCGCCGGCTGGAACGGCCGGGACATGCGGGCCGGCCGGTGGAAACCCGGCTCCGCCGGCCGGGTCTACCCGGGCGTCGAGTTGGAGATCCGCGACGAGGCGGGCACCGCCCTACCGGCCGGCGTCGAGGGTGAGGTGGTGGTCCGCTCCGCGTTGACCCGGGGGTACGTGGACGACGCCGAGGCATCCCGGGAACTGGTCCGCGACGGCTGGGTGTACACCGGCGACATCGGCTACGTCGACGACGATGGCGTGCTGTTCCTCGTCGGCCGCAAGCGCGACATGATCAAATGTGGTGGCTTCCAGGTCTGGCCCGAGGAGATCGAGGACAAGCTGCGCGAGCATCCCCTGGTACGTGACGTCCGGGTGCTCGGTCGCCCCGACGACCGGCTGGGTGAGATCCCGGTGGCCCTTGTCGTACGGGAGGCCGACGACAGCGTCACCGACCCGGTTCTCGCCGACGGCATCGTCGCCTACGCCCGAGAGCGGCTGGCGCACTTCAAGACACCCCGGCGCGTCGAGTTCGTGCCCGTGCTGGAACGCAGCACCGCCGGCAAGACCAGCCGGGCGGCTGCCTACACACCGCAGGAGGGGCGAGGCTGATGAAGTTCGGCATCATGGCGTCGCACCAGTACCCGCACGGCGACGACCTCGGGCGGCACCTGAGCGACCTGTTCGGCACCGTCGAACTCGCCGCCGAACTCGGCTACGACTCGGTCTGGACGATCAACCACTTCCAGTCCAACCTGGCCACCCCGCAGCCGATCTCGATGTTGGCGAGCCTGATCCCGCGCTCGGGTGACATGCTGCTGGGCACCGGAATCCTGCTGCTGCCGATGTTCCACCCGGTGCACGTCGCCGAGGAGTTCGCCACCCTGGATCACCTCTCCGGCGGGCGGGTCGTGCTCGGCGTCGGCGCGGGCTACCGGGAGAACGAGTTCGCCGCGTTCGGCGTCGACCCGCAGAGCCGCTTCCGCCGCTTCGACGAGAGCCTGCGGCTGATCCGGGCGCTCTGGAGCGGCAACCGGGTCACCCACGACGGCGAGTTCTACCCGCAGACCGAGGCCACCATCGGCGTACGGCCGCTGACGCCGGGCGGCCCGCCGATCTGGATCGGTGCGGGCGGGAAGAAGGCCGTGCGCCGCGCGGCCCGGCTCGGCGACGCCTGGTACGCCCCCGGCAACTCGCCGAGCCCCAGGTTCCTGCCCGAGCATCTCGCCGTCTACGACGAGGCGCTGGCCGAGTACGGTCGTGACCCGGCCTCGGTGCAACGACCGGTCGGCGTCGAACTGTACTGCGCGCCCAGCACCGAGCGGGCCGTCGAGGAGGCGTTGCCGCACGCCCGGGTCGAGTACGCCACCTACGCCGAGTATCCGGCGTTGCGCTGGCAGCGGGACCGCTTCGACGACCTGGTCCGCAACACGCTGCTGCTGGGCTCGCCCGAGTTTCTCGTCGAGCGCATCACCGCCCTGCGTGACCTGGGGTTCGACCACCTCATTTTCCGTCCCGGGTGGCTCGGCATGCCGACCGAGCGGCTGCGCGCCTCACTGCGGCTGTTCGCCACCGAAGTGTTCCCCGCCTTCCGTACCGCCCGACCCTAAGGAACCGCCGTGAAGAAGACCGAAGCCGAACTGCTGGCCGACCAGTGGGACGTCGAGCACATGGAGGTCGACCCCGAGGTCCTCGCGAAGTACGTCCGGTACGACGTCGACGAGCAGCGGTCCGTGGCGACCATCACCTTCGACCGTCCCGAACGGCTCAACGCCATCCCGGTGGCCGCCTTCGAGCGCGTCGGTGACCTGGTCCGCGAGGCCGAGACCGACGACCGGGTCAAGGTCATCGTGTTCAAGGGGGAGGGCGAGCACTTCGGCACCGGCGCGGACGCCGCCGAACTCGGCCACTACATCGGCTACCGCTCCGGTACGGACCGGGCGTCGCGGCGTCGCCCGGCGCAGCGGCAGCGGATCCTGCCCGACCGCAACGTCCTCAGCTCCGGCTTCACCCGGCCGATCATCGAGTCGCTGAAGGCGACCATCTGCCAGGTCCAGGGCTACTGCTACGGCGGCCACTTCCAGATCGCGCTCTCGGCCGACATCGTCATCGCCAGCCCCGACGCCCGGTTCACCCACCCTGCCTTCCGTTACCTCGGTCCCGCCCCGCAGGACATGTACCACTGGATCGAGAAGGTCGGCCTGACCACGATGAAGGACGTCATGCTGACCATGCGGGCCATCGGCGCGGAGGAGGGCGAGCGCAAGGGCCTGGTGACGAAGGTCGTCGAGCGCGACGAGTTGCCGCGCTGGGTGGACGACTACGCCGACGCGATCGCCGTCATGCCACTGGACTCGCTGATGATGGGCAAGTCGATGATGCAGCTGGTGATGGAGGCCCGGGGCAAGGGATTGGGCGCGATGACCGGCTGGGTCGGCCACGGCTGGGCCACCAACGTCAGCTTCGAGGAGGGGGATTGGAACTTCCTCAAGGAACGCCGCGAGAAGGGCATCCGCCAGGCGCTGGCCGACCGGGACCGGTTGGTCGCCCCGTACTTCCGGCTCAGCGACACCCGGTCCCGCGAGAAGTAGGCGCGCCGTGAAGTTCGGCATCCTCCTCGACCACCAGTACGCCGACGGCGACAACCTGGGCCGGCGGCTCGGTGAGACCGTCGAGTACGTCCAACACGTCCGTGACCTGGGCTACGACTCGGTCTTCGGGATCCACCACTACCTGTCGTCGTTGCGTACGCCCCAGCCGTTGCCGCTGTTGAGCCGGCTCATCGACCACTCCGGCAGCATGTGGTTGGGCACCGGCATCCTCATCCTGCCGCTGGGCCATCCGGTGCACTGGGCCGAGGAGATCGCCACCATCGACCAGATGTCCGGTGGTCGCTTCGTGCTCGGCATCGGCTCGGGCTACCGCGACGTGGAGTTCGCTTCGTTCGGCATCGACCGGCGTACCCGGGTGTCCCGGATGAACGAGGCCCTCGCGGTGATGCAGCGGCTGTGGACCGGCGAGACCGTGCGCCACGAGGGCCGCCACTTCGTCCTCGACGGGGTGCGGTGCAGCGTGCTGCCGGTCCAGCAGCCGCATCCGCCGGTCTGGGTGGGCGCCAACGGCCCGGCCGGCATCGCCCGGATCGCGCGTCAGGGGCTGCCGTGGCTGGCCCCGTCGAACGTCCGGCGCAACTGGGCGGTCGGCAACCTGGCCGACTACCGTGAGATCCGCCGGGCCGCCGGCTTCGGTGAGGGTGACGCGGTCTTCCCGATCCACCGTGACCTCTGTGTCGCCGACTCCTTCGACGCCGCGTACGAGTTGGCCGGCGCGGCGGTCCGCCGCTCCTACGGGGAGTACGTGCAGTACGGCATGGACTTTTTCGAGTCGCAGTGGGACGCCATCAAGGCGCGGGCGCTGTTCTTCGGCTCGCCCGACGACATCGCCGCGAAGATCCAGGACTTCGCCGCCGCCGGCTTCAACCACTTCGTGTTCCGCGCCCAGTGGCTCGGCCTGCCGATCGAGCGCTCGGTGGAGATCGTCGAACGGTTCGCCCGCGAGGTCATGCCGAGGTTCCGGGCATGAGAATCGGACATCTGATCGTCCCCGCCAGCGACCTCGATGCACAGATCGACTTCTACACCACACTCGGGCTGGCGGTGCGGTTCCGCGACGGCGACCGGTACGCCGCCCTCACCGACGGTGCGGTGACGATCGGCCTGGCCGACGCCGCGCAGCAACCGGTGGCGGGCCGCGTCCTGCTCAGTGTCGAGGTCGACGACCTCGACGCCTGCCTGGCGCGGTCGGTCGCGGCCGGCGCGACGGCGACGCCGGTCGTGGTCGGACCGCACGAGCGGCGTGCGGTGGTCGTCGATCCGGGAGGTAACTCGGTCGTGCTGTACGAACGGCTCGCCTGAGCCGCTCGGCCCTTCTCGGCGTGGACCGGCGCGGCGCTTCTCCAGCACCGGCGGGGCGGCGGCCAACGAGAACGCTGTCCGGCTGGCCCGGCACGTCACCGGCCGGCAGAAGGTCGTCGCGGGCCGAGCATGGTTCGCCGATCATGGGTAGGCACCCGCCGTCCCGGAAGGACACGATGATTCCGCTCATGAGCCGCGCCTCCGGCGACCGCACCTGGCTGGTCGCCGTGGCCGCCAGCCTCTGGGGCTTCTCCGGCCTGCTGCGGGAACCGCTCTCCCGGCAGCTTCCGGCGCTCAGCGTGGTCCTGGCCGAACACGTCGTCCTGGCGCTCCTCGTGTCGCCCTGGCTGCTCCCGGCCCTCCGCTCGCTCGCCCGTAGCTCGGTGCGGACGAAGCTGGCCGTGCTGGTGATCGGGGCCGGCTCCTCGGCACTGGCCACCACGCTGTTCACCGCCGCGTTCCGGCTCGGCGACCCGATCACCCCCCAGGTGTTGCAGAAGCTGCAACCGCTGCTGGCGATCCTCTTGGCCGCCGTGCTGCTGGGGGAGCGGGTCGGCCGCCGCTTTCCGCTCTTCGCGGGCCCCGCTCTGCTCGGTGCCTGGCTGCTGGCCTTCCCCGACCCACTGTCCGCGCAACCGAGCAGCCTGGCCGCCGCCGGACTGGCCACGGGCGCGGCGGCGCTCTGGGCAGCCGGTACGGTCCTCGGCCGGATGGTCAGCGCTGAGCTTTCCTTCCTGCACGTCACCACCCTGCGGTTCACCGTCGGCCTGGTCACCCTGGCCGCCTTCGCCGGGGCGACAGGTACCCCGGTTGCGGTTCCGGTGGAGCTGATACCCCGGCTGGTGCTGCTCGCGGCCATTCCCGGCCTGCTCGCCCTGTCGCTGTACTACCGTGCCCTGCGGCGTACGCCCGCCTCCAGCGCGGCCCTGGCCGAGCTGGCCTTCCCGCTGACGGCCGCGCTGGTCGGGCTCACCCTGCTCGACGGGCGGCTCGTCCTGAGTCAGTGGGCCGGTCTGGTGCTGGTGCTGGCCTCGGTGATCCTGCTCGCCCTGCACGAGAAACACAGCTCGCGCCCGGCGGTGCGGCAGCGCGCCGCCGGCCGGGTGGCGACCGCCGCACCGCGCGGAACGCGCGTCGGGTAGCGGTCACGTCTTCGCCGGGTCCCGGCGGCGCAGCAGGTACGTGTCCATGATCCAGCCCTTGCGCGTCCGGGCCTCCTGGCGGGTCCGCACGATGTGGTCGGCCACCTCCGCGACCGGGCCGGCGATGAGGATCTCGTCGCTGGTGCCCAGGTAGGCGCCCCAGTAGATGTCGAGGTCCTGGTCCAGGTGCCGGGTGAAGGCGCAGTGCGCGTCGAGCATCACCACGATGTCGTCGACGTCGCGCGGCAGGTGTGCGGCCAGCCGGCGGCCGGTGGTGACCAGGAACGGGCGGCCGACCCGGTTGAGGCTGATCCGGTGCCGCGCGGCGAGGGTCGCCACGCTGCTGACGCCGGGGATCACCGTGTAGGTGAAGGCGACGCGCTGGCGGGCCAGGATGTCCTCGACGATGGCCAGGGTGCTGTCGTAGAGCGCCGGGTCGCCCCAGACCAGGAATGCGCCGCAGCCGCCCTCGCGCAGCTGTTCGACGATGGCGGTCTCCAGCAGGTCGGCCCGCTGCCGCCGCCAGTCGTCCACGGCGGTGACGTACCCGTCGGCGGTGCGGTCCCGATCCGGGTCCCGGACCTCGACGACCCGGTGGTCCGGGCGGGCGTAGCGGGCCAGCAGCTCCTGCCGCAACGCGATCAGGTCGTGCTTCTCGGCGCCCTTGTCGAGCAGGAAGAAGACGTCGGCCTGCCGCATCGCCGCCGCGGCGGCCACGGTGAGCTGACCGGGGTCGCCCGCGCCGATGCCGATCAGGAGGATCGTCCGCATGCCGGTCACCCCGCCCGGCGCTTCGCGTCGCGGTCCCGGCCGGGGGAGTAGAGGTAGCTGTCCGGGAAGGAGCCGGCGGCCAGGACGGCACCGACGATGACGACCGCGGTGCGGCGGATCCCGTGCGCCTCGACCTGGTCGGCGATGTCGGCCAGGGTGCCCCGCAGGATGATCTCGTCGGGTCGGCTGGCGTTGGCGACCACGGCGACCGGGCACTCCGCGCCGTAGTGGCCCACCAACTGGTCGGCGAGTTGGCGGGTCCGGGCCACGGCCAGGTGCAGGACCAGGGTGGCCCGGCTGCGCCCCAGCTCGGCGAGGTTCTCCCCGGCCGGCATCGGCGTCGACCGGGCCTGGGTGCGGGTGAGGATGACGGTCTGCCCCACCGTCGGCACGGTCAGCTCCCGGCGCAGCGCCGCCGCCGCGGCGGCGTAGGACGGCACACCGGGAACGATCTCGTACGGCACGCCGGCCGCGTCCAGCCGGCGCGCCTGCTCGGCGACGGCGCTGAACACGGCGGGATCACCGGAGCAGAGCCGCGCCACGTCGTGCCCGTCGCGGTGCGCGTCGGCCATCGCCGCGACGATCTCGTCCAGGGTCAGCTCGGCGGTGTCGACCAGCCGCACCCCCGGCGGGCAGTCGGCGAGCAGGTCGGCGGGGACGAGGCTGCCGGCGTACAGGCAGACCTGGGCGCGGGCGAGGATCCGCTGCCCGCGTACGGTGATCAGGTCGGCCGCGCCGGGACCGGCGCCGATGAAGTAGACGGTCACGGCCGGCTCACCGCCCACTGCACCACCGGCCGGGCGGGTTTCCAGCCGGTGAAGCTGCCCAGCGGCGCGACGCGTTCGATCGACAGCCGGGTGAGGTCCCCGCCGCGCCGGGCGGCCTGCGCGGCGAGTTCCCGTTCGCCTTCGAGGGTGACGGCGTGGGAGACGAGCCGCCCACCCGGGCGCAGCGCGGCCCAGGCCGCGTCGAACACCCCGGGGGTGGTGAGCCCGCCGCCGACGAAGACCGCATCGGGGGCGGGCAGCCCGTCGAGGGCCTCCGGCGCCCGGCCGCGGACCACGCGCAGCTGCGGTACGCCGAGGCTACGGGCGTTCACCGCGATCCGGTCGGCGCGGTCGTCGCGGGCCTCCACCGCCACCGCCGACGTCGCGGGGTCGCTGCGCAGCCACTCGACGGCGATGCTGCCGCTCCCGGCGCCGACGTCCCAGAGCAGTTCCCCGGCGGTGGGCGCCAGGCGGGCCAGGGCGAGCGCCCGGGCCTCCCGTTTGGTCAGCGCGCCGTCGTGGTCGAAGGCGTCGTCGGGCAGGCCCGGCACCGTGGCGAGCACCCGGGTGCCCGGCTCGGCGGCGACCCGGAGCGCGACGACGTTGAGCGGGTCACCCGGCTCGGCGCTCCAGTTCCGCGCCCAGCCGTCGACCCGGCGTTCCCCGTCGCCGCCGAGCGCGGCGAGGACGGTCATCTCGCTCGCGCCGTACCCGGCGTCGGTGAGCAGGCGGGCCACGGCGGCGGGGGTGGCCGCGTCCGGGCTGAGCACCAGCAGCAGCCGCCCCGGCACGAGGTCGCGGCGGATGCCGTCCAGGTCACGACCGACCGCGCTGCGTACGGTGACCCGCTCCACCGGCCAGCCCATCCGGGCGCACGCCAACGCGATCGCCGACGGGTGGGTGATGACGCGTACCTGCCCGGGGCCGAGCAGCCGGACCAGGTGAGCGCCGATGCCGAACCACATCGGGTCGCCGCTGGCCAGCACGCAGAGCCGACGCCCGGCCTGCGCGGCGAGCAGATCGGGCAGGGCCGGCAGCAGCGGCGTGGGCCAGGGCACCCGCTGCGCCGGCACGGTCGCCGGCAACAGGTCGAGGTGCCGCTGCCCGCCCAGGACCACCTGGGCGTCCTGGAGCGCACGGCGTCCGCTCTCGCCGAGACCGGCCCAGCCGTCCGCGCCGATGCCGACGACGCTGACCGGCCGGTCGGATGTCATGGACCTCACGCGGCGCAACGGTAGTCCAGCAGTTCGCGGCCCTGCCGCCCCGGGGGCGGGTGTGACATCATCGGCGGCGACGGCGCGGTGGGGAACACCGGTGGATCGGCCCGAGCAGGGCCGGTGACTCCGGGGCGGTCCCGCCACTGTGACCGGTCCGGCCAGGCGTCGGGTCCGGGAGCCAGACACTCGCTGCGTCGTACCGCGCCGCCTGTGCCCTCGTGCACCGGCGCGGTCGGTGACCGGCCGTGGGCGAGGACCCGCGCGAGGTGAAAGGTGTGGCCGTGCGGTCGTACCCCTTCTCCGCCGTCGTCGGCATGGACGACATGGCGTTGGCGTTGAATCTGTGCGCGGTCTCCCCGGCGATCGGCGGCGTGCTGGTCCGGGGCGAGAAGGGCACCGCGAAGTCGACCACGGTCCGGGCCCTGACGACCCTGCTGCCCCCGGTCGAGGTGGTGGCGGAGTGCCGGTTCTCCTGCGATCCCGCGGCGGTCGACCCGCACTGCCCGGACGGCCCGCACCCGGCCTCCCCGCCGGCCCGCATCCGGCCCGCCCGGCTGGTGGAGCTGCCGGTGGGCGCCGGCGAGGACCGGGTGCTCGGCGCGCTGCACCTGGAACGGGCGCTGCGCGAGGGCGTGACCGCGTACGACCCGGGCCTGCTCGCCGCCGCCCACCGCGGCCTGCTCTACGTCGACGAGGTCAACCTTCTCCACGACCACCTGGTCGACGTGCTGCTCGACGCGGCGGCGATGGGCCGCGCCACCGTCGAGCGCGACGGTGTCTCGGTGACCCACGCCGCCCGGTTCGTGCTGGTCGGCACCATGAACCCGGAGGAGGGGGAGCTACGGCCGCAGCTGCTGGACCGGTTCGGCCTGACCGTCGAGGTCGCCGCCAGCCGGGACCCGCAGGTCCGGGCCGAGGTGATGCGCCGACGCCTGGCCTACGAGGCCGACCCGGAGGGCTTCGCCGCCCGCTACGCCGACGCCGACGCGGCGCTGGGCGCGCAGGTCGCCCAGGCCAGGGCGCTGCTGCCGGCGGTACGCCTCGACGACGCCATGGTGACCCGCATCGCTGCGCTCTGCGCCGCCGCCGAGGTCGACGGGATGCGCGCCGACCTGGTCATCGCCCGTACCGCCATCGCCCACGCCGCCTGGTCCGGACGGACCGAGGTGACCGTCGGCGACGTGCGGGTCGCCGCCCGGTTGGCCCTGCCGCACCGCCGTCGCCGCAACCCCTTCGACCCGCCGCAGCAGGACGCCGCCGACCTCGACCGCGCGCTGCACGACGCCGGCCTGGACGAGCCCACACCGCCCGAGGACGAGCCGGACCCGCCCGCCGACGGGCCGCCCGAGCCACTCGACGGGCCGCCCGATGGGCCGCCCGGCCCCGACGGGCCGCCGGAGCCGCCCGACGGCGGCGGACCGGGTGACCCGGGGAGAACGGACGGGCCGACGACCGGCCGTACCGGCAGCGCCCGCCGGCCCCACCCGCCCCGGCGACCGGCGGCGACCGGCCCCGCCCTGAGCCGGTACCGGCCGCCGCGCCCTACCGGGCACGGCTGTTGCAGGTCGCCGGGACCGGTGCCGGGGTGGCCGGACGCCGCTCCCCGGCCCGGACCAGCAGCGGACGCACCGTCGACGCGCGGCGGCCCACCGGCCAGCAGGCCGGCCGACCGCACCTGGTGGCGACGCTGCGCGCCGCCGCACCGCACCAGCGGGCCCGTGGCCGGCGCGGCCCCGGCGTGCTGGTCCGCCCGAGCGACCTGCGGCTGCCGGTACGGCAGGGGCGGGAGAGCAACCTGATCCTGTTCTGCCTGGACGCCTCCGGCTCGATGGGCGCCCGGCAGCGGGTCGGCGCGGTCAAGGCCGCGGTGCTGTCCCTGCTGCTGGACGCCTACCAGCGCCGCGACAAGGTCGGGCTGGTGACCTTCCGGGCCGCCGCCGCCGAGGTGGCCCTGCCCCCCACCGCCAGCGTCGAGGTGGCCGCCGCCCGCCTGGCCACCCTGCCGACCGGCGGCCGTACCCCGCTGGCGGAGGGGTTGCTGCGCGCCCGCGAGGTGCTGCGCGTCGAGCGGATCCGCGACCCCCGCCGCCGCCCGCTCCTGGTGATCGTCACCGACGGGCGCGCCACCGCCGGCCCGGACGCGGTGACCCGGGCCCGGCACGCCGCCCGGCTGATCGCCGCCGACGGCACCGCCGCCGTGGTCGTCGACTGCGAGCAGGGCCGGGTACGGATGCGGCTGGCCGCCGACCTCGCCGACACCCTCGACGGCCAACACCTGCCGCTGGAGGGCGTCGCCGCCGAGGCGCTCACCCACGCGGTGCGGTCCCGGACCGCGACCCGGCTCGGACGGAGTGCCGCCTGATGCCGCAGGGCCAGCCGGTCACCGTCCCCGACGACGGGCTGACCACCCGCCAGCGCCGCAACCGTCCGCTGCTGATCGTCCACACCGGCCAGTCGAAGGGCAAGTCCACGGCCGCCTTCGGACTCGCCCTGCGCGGCTGGAACCAGGGCTGGTCGATCGCGGTGTTCCAGTTCGTCAAGAGCGCCAAGTGGAGCGTCGGCGAGGAGAACGCGCTGCGCGCCCTGGGCCGGGTCCACGAAGAAACCGGGCAGGGCGGCCCGGTCGCCTGGCACAAGATGGGCGCCGGCTGGAGTTGGAGCCGCACCCGCGGCACCGAGGTCGACCACGCCGCGCAGGCCGCCGAGGGCTGGGCGGAGATCAAGCGCCGGCTCGCCGCGGCCGAGCACGACCTCTACGTGCTCGACGAGTTCACCTACCCGATGAAATGGGGCTGGGTCGACGTCGACGAGGTGGTGCAGACGCTGCGGCAGCGCCCCGGCCACCAGCACGTCGTCGTCACCGGCCGGGACGCCGATCCGCGGCTGGTCGACGCGGCGGATCTGGTCACCGAGATGACCAAGATCAAGCACCCGATGGACGCCGGGCAGAAGGGCCAGCGGGGCATCGAATGGTGACCGTCCCGCCCCGGCTGATCGTCGCCGCCCCCGCCTCCGGGCAGGGCAAGACCACGGTGGCCACCGGCCTGATGGCGGCACTGCGACAGCGCGGCCTGACCGTCAGCGGCCACAAGGTGGGCCCGGACTACATCGACCCGAGCTACCACGAGCTGGCCACCGGCCGTCCCGGCCGCAACCTCGACCCCTTCCTCCAGGGGGAGCAGCGGATCCTGCCGCTGCTGCGGCACGGCGCCAACGCCGGGGCTCCCGCCGGCATCGCGGTCATCGAGGGCGTGATGGGGCTGCTCGACGGGGCCGTGGGCCGGGCCGGGTTCGCCTCCACCGCACACGTGGCCCGGTTGACCCGTACCCCGGTGCTGCTCGTGGTGGACGTCTCCGGCGCTTCGCGCAGCATCGCCGCCCTGGTGCACGGCTTCGCCACCTTCGACCCGCAGCTCACCGTCGCCGGGGTCATCCTCAACAAGGTCGGCTCGCCGACCCACGAGGCGGAGATCCGCGACGCCCTCGCCGCCACCGGTGTCCCGGTGCTCGGCGCGCTGCGCCGCGACCCGACCCTGGACACCCCGAGCCGGCACCTCGGCCTGGTGCCGGCCGCCGAACGGGTCGCCGCCGCCCGGCGTACCGTCGACGCGCTGGCCGCGCACGTCGCCGCCGGTGTCGACCTCGACGCGGTCGTCGCGGTCGCCCGCCGCGCGCCCGCGCTGCCCGGCCCGGCCTGGGACCCGGCCGCCGAGCTGGGTGGCCGGGCCGTCGAGCTGGGTGGCTTGGCCGCCGGCGCGACCGTCGCGGTCGGGGCGGGCTCGGCGTTCACCTTCCGGTACGCCGAAACCGACGAACTGCTCGCCGCCGCCGGCCTCCGCCTGGCCCCCGTCGACCCCCTGCACGACCCGGCGCTGCCCGACGGCACCGCCGGGCTCTACCTCGGCGGCGGATTCCCCGAGGTGTACGCCGCCGCGCTGGCCGAGAACGCACCGCTGCGCCGGGCGGTGGCCGCCGCCACCTCGGCCGGTCTCCCGGTCGTCGCCGAGTGCGCCGGCCTGCTCTACCTCGCCCAGGACCTCGACGGCGCGGCGATGGCGGGGGTGCTGCCGGTGCGCGCCCGGATGAGCGACCGGCTGGTCCTCGGCTACCGGGAGGCCCGCGCCGTCACCGCCAGCGTGATCGCCGACGCCGACACCACGGTCACCGGCCACGAGTTCCACCGCACCCGGGTCGACCCGTCGCCCGCCGGTGCACCCGACGCGGCTCCCGACAGGCTGGCCGGCGCGGCTTCCGGTCGGCTGGCCGGCGCGGCTCCCGACAGGCGACCCGGCGTGGCTTCCGGCGGGCCACCCCGGGTGGCCCCGGCCTGGCGCTTCCGGCCCCGCCCGTCCGCGGCGCACGGGACCGCCGTGCCGACCCTGGACGGCATCGTCGCCGGCCCGGACGGCAACGTGCACGCCTCCTACCTGCACGTGCACTGGGCCGGCCATCCGGACCTCGCCGCCCGCTTCGCCGCCGCCGCCCACCAGCACGCCACCGGATCACCCACCCCCACCCCCCACCCGCCCCACCCGCCCCGCCGGCCCAGCCCCGCCCGCCGGCCCAGCCCCGAAATCACACACGATCCGCGACCCAGCGGACCCCTTCGCTGACGCCCCGTCGATCATGCAGTTGTGGTGCCTCGCAAACACCCCGTGTCGGGGTATTTCGGCCACCACAACTGCATGATCGACAGGGTCGGTCGGATGTCACAGCGTGGCGTGGCTCGTCTCCTTTTCGGCCGCGTGCCGCAATGCCCGCGCTGGTTTGTCGATGTCCAGCCCGGCGAGGTACTTGATCATCAGAGTTCGTACGTCTTTGATTGTTTCTGGCATCTGCGCTAGTAGTGCTTTGTCATGATCGGAGACGGTCTCGGGGTTTTCTTCTTGTGGGGAAGCGGGTTTTGCAGGTGGGGCATGCGCCGGCCAGCCGGGCCAGGAGGGCTTGGAGTTCGCGGAGTAGGGCGTAGAGGGTCAGGCCGGCGCGGGGGCTTTTGGGTCGAGGCGTTGCAGGGTGCAGTAGGCGTGGGCGGCGGATACGAGGGTGACGTGGTGGTGCCAGCCTTGCCAGGTGCGGCCTTCGTAGTGGTCGAGGCCGAGTCCGGTTTTCAGTTCGCGGTAGTCGTGTTCGATGCGCCAGCGGAGTTTCGCCCATCGGATGAGGGTGCGTTTCGGGGTGGTGGCGGGCAGGTTCGACAGCCAGTACTTGGTGGGTTCGTCGCGGTCGGGTGGCCATTCGGCGATCAGCCACGCCTCGGGCAGGTCCTGGTCGCGGTGGGCGGCGAGCAGGACACGTCCGGCTGGCCGGATCCGCAGGAACACGAACCGGGAGCGCATCTTCACCGGCTGGCCTGCGCGGGTGCGCGAGCCGTCACGCCAGGACACCGAGCGGGCCGCGGCGGCACCGTGGGACAGGACCAGATCCTTGACCGAGGTCGCGGGGTCCCGGTATCGGAGTGTCGGTCGCCGGCCTGTCCACGCCGCCGGTGGCGCGGTCCGCGCTGCTTCCTGCCGTTGAACGCCGATCGTGGTGGCCACCTGCACCACAAAGGACAAGCCGCGTTCGGCCAGGCCGTGGCGGAACTCGCCGCTGTCTCCGTATCCGGCGTCCGCCACGATCACCGGCGGTGTCAGCCCCCACCCGATCACCTCGTCGATCATGTCCAACCCGAGACGCCACTTCTCCCGATGCCCGACCTCATCGGGGATCTGCGACCGCGCCCGCCGCACATCGACATCGAGGGCAGCCTCGGCCGAGGCGGGATCCCACGACTCGGGCATAAACAACCGCCAGTCCACCGGACACGACGCGATGTCGGTGACCAGGTTCAGACTCACCCCGATCTGGCAGTTGGTGACCTTGCCCGCCGTCCCGGTGTACTGCCGAGCCACACCCGGCGACGCCCTGCCGCACTTGAGCCAGCCCGTGTCATCCAGAGCCCACGCCGCCGGTGCGATCGCCTCATCCATCCGCACCGCCAGCCGCCGCCGCACCGGCACCACATTCCACGGACTGTTCGTCACGAAATGGTTCAACGCCTGATCATGCACACCCGGCAGACGGCCCGCCATCGGCTGGATCGACTTACGCCGCCCATCCACCATCAACCCACGCACATACTGCCCAGCCCGATCCTGCCACCCGACCCGAGTCAACGACCCGAACACATCAGCGGTGAAATCGGCCAGATCGCCAGCCAGACGCTCCACTTCCCGAACATCCACATCGGAGCCAACGACTCACCACACCAACAGTCCTCGAACTATACCGAAATGTGACAAAGCACTACTAGATCGAGCCCCAGATACTGATCCCAGTGATAGTCGAGACCCTGGGCGTGGGCCGGCGCAACAAAAGCCGTGACGTATCCCGAGCACCCGGTCTCCGCCTGATTGTCGGCGTACGGGTCCGAGTGCAGAGGTAGGTACGGCTGAGGTGCACGCCGGCGCCGAGTTCGGTCCACGTCCGGCGGCTCCCTCATGACGTCGCGGCGAGTCCGGGTCGGTGACGTTGGGGGACGGGTGTCGCGTGAGTCCCGCCATTCCCTCTGCGCACGCATCTGGCCGATGAGCGCGCGTGTTTCAGCGCGTGCAGGATCGCGCTCGATCCGTGGTCGAGTGGCATCGAAGCCCCGAGATGGCCACTCGATCCTGGATCCAGTGTGATCGACCGTCCACGGTGTCCGGCCCGCCAGCCGCCTCCGCCGAGGTGGCTTCTGCCCACGGCCGTGCGGACGGCTGACACCACATCACCACCGCCTCCCGGCCGGCGCAGCCTCCACGAGGCCCGGCCAGGCCCGGCCAGGCCCGGCCACTCAACCACGCAGCGCCGCACGCCCTAACTCGGAAGTAGACCTACTTCCTCCCGATTAGGGCCGCTTCGCGCAGCGGAGCGGAGCAGCCGAGACCAACCCGGCAAGCTCCACCGCTCGCTCACTGGCCGCGATCCGAGCACCGACCCGACGGTACTGGTGACGCAACGTGAGCAGCAGCAGGAAGTCACCATGTCCGCAGCCGAGGCGCTAGACGACCCCCGACCCAGCCCGTGTACATCTTTGGCGTACCGGACTTTGCACTGGAATCCGTACGCCGGCATCGGGCGGCATGCCGTCTGCGTCGGTGTGTCCTCGATCGAGGATGAGGATGTGGGAGAAGAGGCCGGGTCGTGTTCCGGTGACGCGTTCCTGTGCGGCGAGTAGTTCTCCGGTGCCCGGGTCGATGATCAGGGTGGTGGTCGATGTGTCGGCGACGACCCGGAAGCCGAGTCCGGCACGTCCGGCGAGGTCGGTGGTGGTCTCGTGGTAGGTGATGCCGGGCACTGCGGCCAGGACGTGCAGGGTCGTCGCGCGTTGCTGTTGGTCGAGGTATTGGCTGGCGGCCAGGCCGATGACGCCTCTGGTGAGGATTCTGGGGTAGGCGGGTTCGGTGGCCAGTTCGGGTGGTGCCAGTAGCTCCGCGAGTGCGGCCGGGTTTGTTGGCAGCGCTTCGGGCAGGTACGGGTGTAGGTCGTCTCGGTATCGGGTGGTGGTGGGTGGGGCCTGGGTGAACAGGTGTCGTTCGGTGGGTGTGGGTTGGTGGTCGACGTTCGGCATGTCGGGTGCGCGGCGGATGGTTTCGTGGCCGGAGCCGTCCGGGTGTCGCCAGCGTCGTAGGTCTTCGCGGCGGATCACGGTGGTGGCGCGGGTCCAGGTTTGTAGGTGTAGGTATGTGATGGGCAGGTGGGTGGTGCTGTCGGTGGGGACCGGGCGCAGGGTGGCGGCGATGGTGGTGAGGCGTTGCGGTGGGGTGAGGCCGGGCGCGGTGGCCGCCGTGTCGGGGGTGGTGGGCTGCTGACCGCCTGGGGTCGATGAGGGTGGTGCGGGTGTGGGGATGGCGGGTGCGGCGTGGCAGCCGGTAAGTAGGAGGCTGCCGAGGGCGGCGGCTACACGGCGGGTGTGGGTGTTCGCGCGGAGCATGGGTGTCCGGTTCCTTGCTGTTGTTGGTCTGGTCCCGGGGCTGCTGCGCCGTTGGAGCAGCCCTCGGGGCGGGTGTCGGTGGTGGCTCAGTCGGCGAGCGTGCTGGTGAAGATCGGTCGGCCGGCGTTGGTCGGCGCGCTGGTGGTGGTGTGTGAGGAGTGCGCTGCCGACGCCCTGGCGGCGGGCGTCCGGCACGACGTGCGGGAGAGCGAGCCAGTGATGGCGGCCACGTCCCCAGGCGGTGCGGGGCGGCTCGGTGGTGTGGGGTGGATGGGTGGTGTGGTCGCGGGGGTGGTGGTCACAGTGACCGCCGCCGTGGTCTGGTGTGCGGGAATGGGGTCCGGCTGCCGTTGGTGTCCAGGGTGCCGCGCCACATGCGCCAGATGGTGGGCCCGTCGGTGGGGAGTGTGATCGTGGTGCCGGCGGTGTAGCCGTGGCGGAGGTAGAGGCGTCGGTTGTGCATGTTGGTGGCTTCGAGGTAGGCGGGTATGCCGAGGTGGTCGAGGTGGCGGTGGTGGTCGGTGAGTAGGGCGGTGCCGATGCCTTGGTGGTGGCGGGTGGGGTCGACGGCGAGGTAGGCGAGGTGGTGGTGGGGCTGGTCGGGGTGGTGGGTGTCGAGGAGTTGTTCCAGGAGGACGAGTTTCGGTGCGTAGGTTCCGGCGATGCGTTCGAGTGTGGTGAGTCGTCCTGGGGTGGGGGTGTGTTCGTGGTGGGGGTGCCAGATCGCTACGGCGGTCTGGTCGGTGGTGGTGTGGACGAGGCCGTGTTCGAGGCCGTGGTGGTAGGCGTCTTTGAAGTAGCGGTAGTAGATGGTGCGTCGGTCGTCGGGGTCGGGGATGAGCCAGTCGGCGAGGGGGCCGGGGTGGAAGGCTTCGGCGAGTACGGCGATCAGGGGTCCGGCGTCGGTGCGGGTGGCGGGTCGGACGGTGACGGTGTTGGTCACGGTTTCTCCCTGTGGTTAGGCGGGTTGGTGGAGGGTGTTGGGGGCGCGTAGCGGGCTGGTGTCGCTGTCCGCGCCGAGGCCGATCGCCGTGTAGACGGTGGGGTTGACGGTGCGGAGGAGCAGTGCCCATCCGATGCCGAGCAGTGCGGTGGTGGCGTAGGCGGCGGGGAACGCCCACCGCAGCGGCGAGTCGGGTGCGACGCCGAGGAGGGTGTCGAACTCGCGCAGGGTCACGGTGAGGATCCCGGCGAGCGCGACCGTCGCGGTGCCCGGCGCGACCAGTGACCGCCACGGCCCTTCGGTGTGGGTGACCCGGGCGAAGAAGCCGATCACGGCGGTAGAGGTGACCGTCATCAGGATCAGGACGCCGAGGCCGCCGGTGACGGTGATCCAGAAGAACAGGTGCACGATCGGGTCCGCCCCGGCCACCGCGTAGCCGACCAGCACCGCGAAAGCGAGCCCACTCTGGACGAGGGAGCCGACCTTCGGTGCCCCGGTACGCCGGCTGGTGCGGCCGAACACCGCCGGTAGGACCCGTTCGCGGCCGAGGGCGAACAGGTACCGGGCCACCGTGTGGTGGAACGACAGCAGGGCGGCGAACAGCGACGTGATGAACAGGACCCGGGCGAGGGTGATGACGCTGTCGGCCAGGTACGGGGACACCAGGTTGAAGATCAGGTCGGTGCCGTCGGCGCGAGCCGCCTCCACGATCCGGTCCGGGCCGGTGGCCACCGACATCGCCCACGCCGACAACCCGTAGAGCAGACCGGTCACCGCCACCGCGATGTAGGTGGCACGGGCGATCGTGCGCCGAGGATCCTTCGTCTCCTCGGAGAACACGACGGTGCCCTCGAAGCCGACGAAACCGGTGATCGCGGTGACCAGCGCCGCCCCGATGCCGGCGGCGAAGACGTGCGTCGGGGCGAGGGTGACGAAGCTGACCGTGCCGTCGGCCGGGTGGGTGACCATGACCGCGTCGAAGGTCAACGCGACCACGCACTCGGCGACCAGGACCACGGCGAGGACGCGGCCGTTGAGGTCGATCCGGGCGACCCCGAGCACCGCCACCACCGCCCACACGGCGAGGGCACAGACCCACCAGGTCAGCTGCCAACCGTAGCGGTCGCTCAGAAACTGGGCGGTGACCGCGCCGGCCCCACCGTAGAGGCCGATCTGCATCGCGTTGTAGGCCAGCAGCGCGACCATCGCCGCACCGACACCCGCCGGACGACCCAAACCCCGGGTGACGTAGGTGTAGAACGCGCCCGCGTTCACGATCCTGCGCGACATGGCCACGTAGCCCACCGCGAACAGCGCCAGCACGACGGCGACCACCAGATATGACACGGGAATGCCGGTGACCCCGGTGACCGCGTACCCGGTAGTCGCACCACCCGCCACGACGGTCAACGGCGCGGCGGCGGCGATGACGAAGAACACCACCGACGGAATACCAAGCCGCCCACGGGCAAGAACGGCGGAAACGGTGTCAGGTCTCGTGTGGGACATCACTTCTCTTTCCACGAAAAGGTGAAATGGGCTCAGGAGGTGCGGTGGCTCAGCACCGCACCACCGACAACGGCACCGAGATCGGCGAGCAGGTCCCGCAGCGGCGGGTGCGCCTGCTCGACCTGCTGACCGAGGAACGCGCGGGCCGCCAGCGGCGCACCATCGAGCAGGACCGAATCGAGCTGGGTGTGCACCGCCAACCCGGCGAGAGCCACGTCGAAAGCGTTCAGCCGCTGGTAGTTGCGTACCTGGAAGGAAAGCCGGGCCCACGACCAGGCGGCGGTGTTCATGTCGGTGGGCACGTAGACGGTCCGATGCCGCCACCACCGGCCCACCTGCTCCGGACGCAGCAGCCCGAGCTGCCACATCCGGGTCGCCACCTGCTCATAGGCGCTGGTGCCCAGGAACGCCAACCACGTCCGGGTCGCGGTATGACGAGGCTCGGCCACCAGACGATCCAGGACCAGATGCCGCAGCCAGTCCTGCGGCGGCACCACGTCGATCACCCGCACATGCCGGCCTTCGAACGTGACCCGCCCCTCCTGGTACAACTCGACCAGCAACGCGGCAGCCAACCCATGCGCCGTCGCGGACTCGAACAAACGCGGACGACCGGTCTGATCGTCATGCGCCAGATAGAAGAACTCGTCAGCAACACGCATCGTGTTCCGCGCGGCGGCGCTACCCACCGCCCGCACCGGCCGGCTCGGCACCGGATGCTCGTGCAGATGCGGCGCATACCCACCGGGTACGCCGGAAGGTGTGTCGTTCACCGTCGACTGGCCTTTCTCGGTCGAATCATCGAAAACAAACCCACCCGTCACGACTCCCGCCTTCCCCCACGCAGCGCGGCGACCGCGACCCGCACCTCCATGCACGGCGGATGCCGATCGACATGCGGGTACGCGCACTCCGGCCGATGCCCCAGCACCCACACCCACTCGTCGTCCCGATTCGGCAGATCCCGCACACCCGCCACCACGACGGCGACCGGAGTGCCCGGAATCAGATCCCGCCCGTACGACCAGTCACCCGCCTCCAGCCGCAGCAGGGTCCCCGCCGCGACCTCCGGCAACGGCAGCGGCGACCTATACACGACCCCACCCCAGACCCCCAGCGCGTCGATCATGAGGTTGGCGGTTCGGGTGAGCGCTTGCCAACCGGCCAACCTCATGATCAACGGCGGGTCCGGCGATGGGCGCGGGCGTCGGGGCGAGGCCGAACGGACGGTACGGGTGATCGGCGTCGACCGGCACGAACCACTTGACGCGCACTGCCATCACCTTCCTGTTAGGGATGCGCGGCCAGGTCCTTCCCGACACCGACCGCGCACCCGACCATGGAGTGCGGGAACCGCTCCGATCGGGGGAAGCGGCACAGTCCCCGCACCCGGCTCGTGAATGGAACTGCCTTCCGCACGTACTGGGCATGAGCTGGCTGAAGAAGCCCGTGCGGCTCGTGGTGCTCCGCCTGATCTGACAGATGTGATCAGCCTCAAAGCGATGATCCGTTTGATGGCTACCGGGCCCTTCTGTCATTCATTACACTTTGGGCGTGCCCAAAAATCAACCGCCAAAAACAGATAGTTTATTTGAGAGGAACTTTTGCATCTAGTCATGAATGGGCAGGTCAAGGGGGGTGCGCCCCCCAGGTCTACACTCCGGATGCGTGTTTTAATTGGGCGCAGCGTGCGCCCAAGGTGAGTGAAAGGGTGGGCTAGGTGTCTGAGGCAGTGGGCTCGGCGTTGCTGCGCCGCCACATCGGGCGTCGCCTGGAGGCGCTACGGAAGCACGCAGGGCTGACGCAAGAGCAGGCGGCCGAGCAACTCCAGAAGGGCCGGACGACCATCGCCCGGTGGGAGGAAGGCCACGAGAACGTCCGTTTCCGCGACATTGATGTCAAGGCGTTGCTCGACATCTACGGAGCGGGAGAGCACGACACCAAGGTGCTGCTGGCCCTGACCGCCGAAACCCGCAACGGTCGACGCAAGAGCTGGTGGCATGACTACACGGAGACGGCGCTGCCGGCCTGGTTCGGCCTCTACGTCACGTTGGAGGACAGCGCCGAGACGATCCTCCAATATCAGTCGGAGCTGATTCCGGGCCTGCTCCAGACCCCCACGTACGCCGAACAGGTCGCTCGCGTGCCACCGGGTTATCTCGCCGAGGAGGAGATCACCCGTCGCGTCCAGGTCCGTGTCGAGCGACAGTCACTCCTCACCCGGCCCCGCGCGCCGCACCTCCAGGTCGTCCTCAACCAGGCGGTGCTCCACCGCCCGATCGGTGGCAACAAGGCGATGGCCGAGCAGATGACCCACCTGCTGGAGATGATGGTCAAGGCGAACGTGACCGTCCGCATCGTGCCGTTCTCCGCAGGCGTGCACAGCGGGATGGCCGCCTGTGGCCCCTTCACCATCCTCGACTTTCCCACCAACGATTTCGGAGACGCACTCGAACCCCCGCTCGCGTACGCCGAGACGCTGACTGGTGCGATGTACCTGAACAAGCCCGACGAGGTCAACGCCTACCGGCTGGCGTGGGCCGACCTGGAGAAACGCGCCCTCAACCAGACGGCGTCGAAACGATTGATCTCGGAAGCACAGAAGGGATACACCAGTGGCTGACTCGGCTGGCGCGATCTGGCGCAAGAGCACCCGCAGCGGCAACGGCGGAGACTGCGTCGAGGTGGCGACGAACCTGCTCGACCGGGAAGACGCGGTCCTCGTCCGCGACAGCAAGAACCCCCAGGGCGGCCACCTGGCCGTCACGGCACGGAGCTGGGCCGCCTTCACGGACGCCCTGCGAGAGAACGCCATCAACCTGTAACCAGGCAGGCGAAACCACCACAAGAGACCGCCGCCACTGACAGACGGTAGCGGGCCGCCGGCACAGCACGCGCCGGCTACCGTCTGACATGGCGTCCACACAGGATTCGCGTGCCCTTCGGCAACAAAGCGACAGCACGCTGTGGCCCCGGCCATCGTGGCGCGATCGTTGCCAACCTCAGTCGAGGATCCTCATCACCGTAACGATGGAGGCATTTGCCCGTGGCTGACACGACGACTGTCCAGTGGCGCAAGAGCAGCCGCAGCGGCAACCAGGGCGATTGCGTCGAGGTCGCCGACGCGCTGCCCGGTGGCGGCGTCGGCGTCCGCGACAGCAAGGACCCCAACGGCCCCGTACTGACCTTCTCCCCAACCTCCTGGGCCACCTTCACCACCACCCCACCCACCCCCAACCGATAAGCCAACACCACCCACCCCTGAACCGATGGGGGCCGCTACCCCAGCGGCCCCCATCAGTGCCCCATGCCCGTGTGGTGAGGCAGCCGGGCCACACGCGAATCGCGGCAAAGTCGCGCATCGGATCAGCGAGTCTGATGCCAGGTCCATGTCCGGCTCCAAGATCACGCTCGATACCGGATCGAGTGGCTGTTTCTGCGCTTCGATGCCACTCGATCATGGATCGAGCGTGACCTTGCACGGGCTGAGGCATGCGCGCTCATCGGCACGACCGGAGGCCAGCGGCAGCGCCGGGCGCCGACGTCACCTTCCGTCACGAGCGCCTCGCGGCAGGAGCGGATGCTCGTATCGCAGTCGAGTGTGCCGTGCGTAGCGGATGCCGGGCCGCCGGATCACTGAGCTGGTTCGGGATGCAGTGATCCGGCGCGTGTGGAGTGCTGCCACGGCCGGCTGTGATGGCGATCTTTTGGTATACCTTCGCAGCCGTTATATTGGCGTGTGTGGAGACTCCGATGCGCGAACCCACGTTCCTGATTCTCGCCGCCCTGGCCGGTGAGCCAATGCATGGGTATGGCTTGATCGCTGAGGTGGCCCGGCTTTCCGACGGCCGTATCTCGCTGCGCCCCGGCACGCTGTACGGCGCACTCGACCGGCTGGTCGACGCTGGCCTGGTGGCCGTCGAACGGGAGGAGATCGTCGACGGCCGGTTGCGCCGCTACTACCGACTCACCGAGCCGGGTGGTGAGGTACTGGCCACCGAGACCGAACGCATGCGCCGCAACGTCGAGGCGGCGACCGCCCGGTTGCGCGCCACTACGCCGTCGCCTCGCCTCAGTGGTGGACTCGCATGATTCCGGTGGAGAGCTGGCATAACCGCACTGGAGAACAGGATGGAGGCAGCTCTGCCGTGACCGGGCTGGAACGCCGCTATGCGCGGTGGACGGTGCTGTTTTATCCGGTCGACTATCGGCGGGAGCGCGGTTCGGAGCTGGTGGACACCTACCTGTCCCTGGCGGCGCCCGGACGCAGGCGACCCTCAGTCAGCGACGTCGCGGACCTTGCGGTCGGTGGACTGCGGCAGCATCTGAGGACCGCGCAGGGACTCGGTCCCGGTTTCCGCCTCGCTGGCTTACTCGCGTTGATGACGGCGACCGCCTTCGCGACCTGGTGGGCCGGTCTTGAAGTGCTTGCCCCCATACCGCCCTGGTCTTCGCGGGTCGGGCCGTTTCTCTCACTCGCTGTGGCGGCCTGGGCGACCTGGTTGCTCGCCGCCGTGGTACACGTCGCGGCGAGCAGCCGATGGCTGCGCTGGGCGATCGGCCTGGCCGTACTGGTGACTGTCGGCATCGTCCCGGCCGCGGCGCTGACCGGATTGCCCCGCCCGCCGCTGTCGGTGCTGCTGCCCCAGATCGTGCTCGGTGTCGTCGCGCTCGGTACGGCGGGCCAACGCCAATGGTGGGTCCGGCTCATGCCGATCGCCGCCGCGGCGGCGGTGACGCCGATCACCATCGGTACCGCGCCCAGCCTAAATTTTATGACCGGCTACTTCGATCTCACCATGACGGCCTTGCCCGCCGCTGCGGTCGCGCTACTGATCTGCACGCTGCTGATCGCGCTCGGCCTGGCCGCCGGGCGCGACTTTCGGGGTGCTTGGGCGATGCTGATTCTCCTCGCCCCGATCGGGATGCTCGCGGTGAACCCGCTTGGCGCGATGCTCGACTCCGGCTCCGGCCCTGGCCGGGCCGTGATCCCGGAATGGTCATCCATGGTCGTCGCATCGGTGCTCGTGGTCATGATTGGACCGATGCTGGTGTCGCTCGCCCTTGTGGCGCGCGGCCGTTGGTCGCCGGGCCGCCGTCCGCGCGGCACGGGCCGACACCATTGCCCTACCTGCGGCGCACCCTCGACACCCGCGTAGCCCACAGCACGACCAAAGCGCAGCCTGCGAGCCGGACACCAGTCTCCACCCCATCCCACAGAACGTCTGGGCGCACGGTGGACCGCAACACCCCATCGCCATGACCAGATGCACTGATCTCGATAGGTTCGGGTGTCCTCGCAGCTGTCCACGGCCAAGGTCGGCGGCTACCGAAGGTGACGGAGGTGCCAGCACCGACGCGCGCCCGCTCGGCGGCATGAGCGTGCAGTGGATCATCGTGGCGGACCGCGACGCCTTGGCCTTTTCATCGCTGTCTGCGGGTGCTTGGCATCGCAGACCAGCGAGAGGCACGATGCAGTTATGCCAGGTCAGGTCGAGACGGCTATTCGAGCTGGGGTTCGGGCGGGTACGCGCCTCCCAACGCCGACTGGTCGCGCCACCTTCGGGGTCGACGAGGTTTCCCCAGCCGGGTTGGTCTTGCTCTTCGGGACCAGGCAGACTCGAACGGTCTTTAGCTGGTCCTGCCTTGAGGGCATCCCGGGGTACCTGCACGGACGCGGCTGGGTTCGGGTTGGGGCAAACCGTGATGTTCGCGGCAACCGAGACACATTGGACGGGTATCTCAAGACCTTCGTCAAGCGGCAGACAGCAGACTACGTGGCGGTCGTCCTGGAGCGCGCTGGACTCGTCGATCTGGATCGAGAACGCCCCGCACGGGTGCGGCTGCGGAGGACGTGACTACCGGTGGGCGGTGGTCGCCGCTCAGGGCATTCCGCACAGATGGTGACGAGTGCTCGGGTAAACGCCCCGCGTTGTCAGCGGCATGAGAGTAAGCCGGTCTTGAACGTGAGGTTTGCCGTTGATTGCCGGAGTGTTCGGTTTCGTTGGGGTTGCTCAGTGGCCTGACCAATGTCGTTGGGTCTGATTGGTGACACTGGGGAACAAATCTTGTTGCTGCGGTGATCGTCCGGTGTAGCGTCTCTGGCCGTGGCGAGGGTTGTTGCGATTCATAGATTCTGAACACGTACTTGACGCGTCCGCAGCTCCTGTACTAGATCCGCAAGGTGATCAAGAACCGTGGAGACTTCCCCACCGACGACGCCGTGGTCTAGCTGATCTGGCTGGCCATCGCCGATATCGAGGACGAACTCGCCCGCCAACGTGCCGCCGAGGCCAGCAAACCCCGTACCCGCCTAAGCCACCCCTCCCACAGCACAGGAACCCGCCAGCTAGGTCGATGTTGCACTCGCCCTAACATCCTGTATCAACGCTACAAGGAGGATCGCAGACCATGGGTTTGTTCTCTCGAGGCCCGAAGAGAGCCGCATCACGGTTCCCCCACGATATTGTGCGTACCCTGGAACTCTTTGGGCGGTTCGAAGCGAATCCACAGGGCAGCGGAGTCGACTACGACGAGGTTGTCCATAAACTATTCATTCCCTACGTAGAGCAGGCTAACGCCGACCCGGACGGCTTCTTCACCGACCTTCGAGCCGTCGTTGCTAACGATGCTGGCGGGTACGCGACCTTCGGCGCTGCACGCCTCGTGTGGGAGTTACTGACCGGGGATATGAAGAAGAACCCGCCGGCACCCGCCTTGACACTCGTTAAGGCGGGGGTCGAGTTCAAGCGCGCGCACGGGTTGGGGCTCACTATGTGGGAAATGGATCTGGACCTGTTGCCATGACCTGGAAGCAAACAAATGCTGTCGGGCCTGCCGAGAATCTCCCCGGCAGAGAGGACAGCCGACCCACCTGGAACTGTCCTGCGGAGAGCCGCGACGAAAAACCTCCCAGCAAATTTCAGCAAGCGATAGGGCGGAAGAATCACATCACGGAACGCCTTGCCGGCACCTTGCTTCACTCTGATGGGACGACGCATTAGTCCACCGCCACTGCCCAACTGATCTTCCGTTGCCCACGTACTCCGCGTCGCGAAGCCTTTGAAGGTTATAACGTTGCAGTTTGGTCCGGCAAGCTGGTGTCCGTCGACGCTCCTGCATCCCTCCCCGCCACCTATGTCTGGAATCTCTAGTGACTTCTGCTACGAGCTCAACGTCAATGCAGGACTGGTCCACTGTAGGGCCCTCAGCGGCGGACCAGATGGTGGCCCTAAGCCGCGAACTCGACACGCAGTTGCGGACGAACGCCAAAACCAGGCGTAAGCACGTCCGCGATATGGTGCGGCAGTCCGCCGGACTCGCAGCAATGCCGCGTCTTCTTGACTCGGAGGGGGCACCGCCAAACTGGGCACCGTGCGCCAGTAACGACTGCCCAGGCGCTGCCGTGGCACCTGGTGAGCGTTGCATGTTCCATGCGCCGAAGACGTGGCGGGAGGAGACCATCGCAACTGCACTCGCATCACGCGCGCTCCTCGACTACAGAGGCTCCCTTGTCACCCTAGACATGATTGCCGAGCTGAAGGATGCTGCCGACCTTGACGGTGAGAGGAAATCAGTGATCACGGCGGCAGTGCGCTTCGACTGGTCCCATTTTCCTGACGGCGGGAATTTCTCGCGAACCCACTTTGCCGAATCGGCGATCTTTGTGGGATCGACGTGGTCCGGCGATGCAACGTTCGCGGATTGCTCCTTCGACCAGGAAGCGCGATTCACATTCTGCGTCTTTGACAGCTTCGTCGACTTCCGACGCGCCGCCTTCAACGAGATGACCGTGTTCTCCGAGGCCCGCTTCGGTGTTACCTTTCCGACGCTGGTTGCCGGCTCACAGGCAATTACCTGGTTTGGGCAGGCGCGCTTTCTCGGCAAGACGTACTTTACCGGCGTGTTCTTTGCCGGCGCCGCAGATTTTCCCGACTGCGTCTTCAACGAAGAGACAAGGCTGGGTGGCCTGGTCGTCGGCGGAAGCTTTTTCTCGCTTTCGCATGCGACAGTCCGCGGCAACATGCATGTTACTGCCTCCGCTCCCATGGTGTGGCTTGACCACATTACGGTTGACAGTGGCGCCCGCCTTTACCTCGATCTGCGACGGGCAGAAGTATCGCTCCAACATGCCCAGCTCAACGAAGATGTCTATCTGTCGTACTGGAGCGGCGAGCATGGCACTACCGCGATGTTGAGTGATCTCTGCGTGGTGGAGCGACTCGGCGGGTCCCGAGTAGCCGACTCAGTGCATCCCCGCCTACTCGCAGTCCGCGGCACTTCACTCGCACGGCTAGTTCTCCGTGATGTTGACTTGTGGGCATGCCGGTTCACCGGAGCACGCAACCTTTCCTCCCTCACTATGGTAGGCCGCAGGCTACTACCGCGGATACGCGGTCGCCTTCGTGTCGCCGATGAAGTCGGCTGGCAACGGTCGCTTGGCCGAAGTTCAGGCGGATGGGCCGACAGCTACAACGAATCCGCCATGGAAACGCGGCTGAAAGCGACGACCGCGGCTGATTCCGCCACAGCGGACATGCGAGCCGAGCTTCGTGGCATCCGCAGCGCTCTGCCGGAGCCGCGAGCTCAAGACGTACAGATCATTTACAGAACGCTTAGAACTCTGCTCGAGGGGTCGGGCGACAAGCCGGGTGCAGACGACTTCTACTACGGAGAGATGGAGGTTCGACGCACCGCCCCCCGCCACGAGCCTCTGACCTCCGGCTGGACCCAGCACGCGCTCGTATGGCTT
Source organism: Micromonospora sp. CA-263727 (assembly GCF_050942455.1). Taxonomy (NCBI): domain Bacteria; kingdom Bacillati; phylum Actinomycetota; class Actinomycetes; order Micromonosporales; family Micromonosporaceae; genus Micromonospora; species Micromonospora sp. CA-263727. The sequence continues at coordinate 4,271,202 of NZ_CP192031.1, read as the reverse complement.
TACTACGGACTTTCTGGATACGGACTGCGTGCCTCACGCGCCTTCGGATGGTTTTTTATCCTGCTGCTACTCGGCACGTTTGGTCTGCACGTTACCACCACAGTCGCTCCCCACTCCACCACTGCCGCCACGGCGGTGGCGATCCCTGGCTCGCCAAGGGCGAACGGCACAGACACCGGTGCGCCAGCACTTTTCCCAGACGCACTCCTTTCTGCGTTTCAACTTTCAACCTTGCCGCTATCCAGAACAGAGCCCTTGCTTCGATACTCCAGACCAGGAGAACTCGTCCGCCTCTGTCTAGTCGTCATCGGTCCCGCATTGCTCACACTCGCGCTCATTGCCATCCGTGCCCGAATTAGAAGGTGAAGGGGGCTCGATCAGGACCGAGCCTGAATCGTGCATTGCCCGTTGGGCTTGGCACCATAAAATCCCCTACCGAGACTAGCGTCTGTCAATGGCGCTAATCAGACAAATGCAGTAGCCATTCTTCTAAACTTCTGCATGGAGGCAGTCTCTTATGGAGTTTTTCTGCGCCATTGCCGTTATTGGGGTCATCATCGCTGCGGTGTTCTACATCAAGCACTCAGCCCAGACCGCCGACCCAGGCGAGCTGCTAGATGAACTCGACGAACAAGTGCAACAAGCTCTCCGTTCGACGTTCACAGAAGAGGTGGTCGGACCAAAGGACTATCGGGCGGGCCTACGCGGCGTGTTCGCGCAGCAACACGCACTCGTTCAGGCGCTCAAACCCGGCGAGCGCCTGAACCTTGTCATTCCGGCCATGAGACAGGGGCGCTTCGAGGGCTTGGCGGTGGTCGCCGACCAGCGGGTCATTGAGTTCAAAAACGAGATAAAAAGTCAGGTGCCGATCCATGAGATCGTTACGACGAAGCTGGGCACGCATCCGGGCGGCTTTGCTATCGCGGAAATCATCGGCGAGAACTACACGCCGTTCAGCTCTGGAATCTCCAGTTGGCAATTGGAGCTTAACCGGAAAAACCACGTGCAGGTCGACTTCCCCATGCTTTCCGTCGCTCGCCATTTCGTGGCAATAATCGACGGTCAGCGGGGCCGTAACGACTAAAGGATGTCTCGTAACTCCATGGAGGCGTTACCAGGCTACCTGCAACAATCCAAATATGACACTCAGATGATTACCGATGGGCGGCTGGCAGTCTTTGTGGCGCACTCACATCGGCAGATCCGGATGGGGTTCGGGGTCTCGCTCGGCGGGGCTGGTGTCGATGAGGTGCCGGGTCGGCGGGTCGGGGTCTCTCCCTTGGTGACGTCCTCGTCTGGCGACTACACCGCGACCTTGCCGCGCAAGCGGATGGGTTCTGCTGTGTTGTTCCGCGATCATTCCGGTCGGGTGCTCCTCGTGGAGCCGACCTACAAGGACTATTGGGAACTGCCGGGCGGGACGGTGGACGCCGACGAGTCGTTGTACGACGCGGCCGTACGTGAGTTGAAGGAGGAACTCGGCTTGGCCGTCGCTCCTGGTCGGCTGCTGGTCGTGGACTGGGTACCGCCGCGCGAGGGCCGTACCGAGGGGGTCATGTTCGTGTACGACGGCGGCATCCTGGATGCGACACAGACCGCCGAGATCTCCGTTCCGCCTGAGGAGTTGCGGGGCTGGGCGTGGTCGACGCTGCCCCAGGCACAGCAGCGACTTTCGCCGCTGCTGGCCCGGCGGGCTGCCGCCGCCTTGGAGGCGGTCGCGGATGGCGTCACCCGCTACCTGGAAGACGGCAAGCGAATCGCCTGAGCCGAGACATGCTGAGGTGCGACGTTGTTCCGTACATGATCGTTGGCCAGGGTTATTGGAGCGTCAGGTTCGCTGTGCTGTACCAGCTTGCTCGGTTACTCCCGCTTGACGCACCTGCGCTGGTCGTTCAGGCCGCCAAGGGCTTCGTGCAGGTCTCGCACGCCAGTCAGCGTTGGCCAGCGGCGATTCAAGGCGGTATCCAGGGTGCGTAACTCGCCTGCGATCCGGGCTGATCCTGACTGCCGCCACACGTCGACACATCCGATGGCGAGGTGCGCGGCCCGCTCGGGGTCGGGGTCCGGGCCGGTGACGACGATGTTGGCTAGCTTTGCCCGTAGGTGCGCGTGGTCGCGGGCGAGATGGGGCGGTGTTTGCCGAATCTTCCGCTCAAGGATGGCGGCAGCGGTCACCGAATCGCCCGCGCTGCGGTACGCGCTGGCGCTCTGTTCCTCCAGCGTGTCCAGGTCGTATCCGCGCAGGTAGACGGGCGCGTCCGGCCGTACCTCGTCGGGGCTGTCGGCGAGCAGTCCGGCTGCGGTGTCGAGGCATCTGCGGAAGCGGTCGATGTCGGCGAGCTGCGCCCAGCCGCGGGCTTCCTGCTGGCTGGCCAACGCCATGAGTTTCGTGCTGATGTCGCCCCGCACATGCTGGGCGGCGGCAGCCAGAGCAATCACGGCGTTCGGATCGTTGTCAAGGGTGGCGATGTTGCTTTTCCGGACGAGCAGGTAGGCCACCATCTCGTCGTCACCCGCCGCCTGAGCCCACTGCGATGCCCGGTCGGACCAGTGCATCGCTGCGATCAGGTCGCCGCTGTCCTGGTGCAGCCAACCGGCGAACTCGGCGTACTGGGTCAGGAGCCGAAGCACTGACTCGGCGCTGCCGGGTGCAGCGTGCCGACGCAGGGTGTCGAGCACATCGAGTTGCGCCATCACCGGCCCGAGGAGCTGGCGGGGGCCAAGCATCTTGTCGGCGGTGTAATGCTCGGTGAGCAGCCGCCGGAAGTAGCCGAGGACCTGCGGGTCAAGCCGACGTGGCCGGTCGAGAACCTGGCGCACGCGGTCTGCCTGGTCAAGGTCGGCGATCCCGGCGGGGAGCACGGCACGCAGCGCGCCGGTGGTCAGCAGGTGCGTGAACTCGCGTCGCGTCAGGGCCACCCGCACGATCCTTCCGCCGGCCGTCCGCAGCTCCAGCTTCACCGTATCGCCGGGGCCGGTTCCCAGGGTGGCCGGAAACGCGGCCGGAGCCGGCCGTCTGCGGGCGCTATCGACGGGTGCCAGGCCACGCAAACGTGCGAGCAGGCCGCCACTGTTCAGCGCCGTGTCGAGGGTCCTGACCACGTCGGGGTCAACGAGGTGTTCGCCTCGCTCCGCACGCGACAGGCGGCTGTAGTCGTAGTGGACTGCCTTCCCGAGTGCCCGCAACGAAAGGCCGGCCTCGGTGCGGAGCTGCCGAAGGGCGAGGCCGAACACGACTTGCACCGCCGGTTGGCCGACGTGATCCGAATCCATCACGGCCGATGTTGCCGCAACACCCATCTTATTCACAAGAGGTGATGCGGAGGCAACGCTAAGTGAGGCACTGGCAGGAAGCCCGACAACCCTGAGGAGCGGAACATGACCACGACCACGCTCAACCCATCGCTCACGCATCGCCGCGGAAACACACTGGTATCGCCCGAACTGTTCGCTCGACTCACCGCCCGCATTACCAAGGACCACCCGGAACTGCCGCCCGACATGCCGGCACGCATTCTCGACCAGGCGCTGGCGTTCCTCGCTGCTGCTGCCCTCACCACCACGCCGATCGGTCCATCCGACCTGGTCGACATCGGCTGGCACACCTTCATCCTTCACACCCGTGACTACGCCGCCTTCTGCGACCGTTTTGCCGGACGATTCATCCACCACGAGCCGGAAGACGGCAGCGAGTGGCCGACCAACCCGCCGTCCGGCACCACACCGCTCGCCCAGGCCGTCGCCGCGATCACCAATGCCGGCTACCGACTCGACCTACCCCTGTGGCGTGCAGCCGGGGCCGACTGCACGCAGTGCCACGCCGGCTGCCACGACAGCCCGACACGCTGACCCGACACGCACCCCCATTGCTGCGGCGGCCGTAGGCTCCAGGACGACCGACGGCCGCCGCAGCCAACAAAGGGGGGCGGGCATGCCCGACCACCGCTGGGACGACCTGCCCGCCCCCGTGCGCCGTGCCATCGAAGGGCACACCGGCCCGGTCCAAGCCGCCATCTGTGCCACGACCGGATCCGTCTCGGACGTCGCCGCAACACTCCATACCGACAACGGACCGCTGTTCTGCAAGGCCATTCGCACCACCAGCCCGATGGCCCGGATGCACCGCACCGAAGCCCGGGTCAACCCATGGCTACCCGACACCGCGCCACGACTGCGATGGACGGTCGAGGAAGCCGGCTGGCTCGCGCTCGGCTTCGACCACGTGCCCGGCCGCCACCCCGACCTATCACCCGGCTCATCAGACCTGCCGCTCATCGCCGACACCCTGACCGTCCTGTCGCAACGGCTCACCCCGTGCCCGCCCGTGAAAGTGCAGGCAGCCACCACACGCTGGGAAGGCCGACTCCATCCCGACGTGATCGACGGGAACACTCTGGCGCATACCGATGTCACGCCATACAACTTCCTGGTCGGCACACGGGTCCACGTCATCGACTGGTCCATGCCGTGTCGGGGCGCACCATGGATCGACACCGCGCTGATGATCGTCCGTCTCATCCGAGCCCGCCACACCCCGGCACAGGCCGAAGCCTGGGCCGGCCAAGTTCCCGCATGGAAACAGGCCCCGCCAGCTTCGCTGAACGCCTTCGCCAAAGCGCTCGCCGACTTATGGGCACAGCGACTGCGGGAGAACCCGACCGCCCCGCACCGGAAGCCGCTCGCACTGGCTGCCCACGTCTGGGCCATCCACCGCTGCGGTAGCAGATCACCACAATGATGGAGGCATTCACCCGTGGCTGACACGACGACTGTCCAGTGGCGCAAGAGCAGCCGTAGCCAAGGAACCCAACGGGATCCCGCCGCAACTACTGGGTCTGGCCGCGTCGCACCCACCGTTGGGAGCCAGCGTAGTTAGTCTGATCGCGGGCCCCAACAACGGTGGTGATGACTGGATGCGTCGACGTGACCTGATCGCCGGCACGCTCGGGCTGACCGCCAGCGCTGCTCTCCTGCCCACCGATGCGGCAGCCATGGCCTCCACGGTCGAAGATGTCATCTTCGGCCGGGTGACCGCTGATCCCATCTCCGGCCAGCGGCTCGGCGCGCAGCTCGCCGCCGCCAGAGCCGACTTCCGGGCCTGCCGCTACAGCCAGCTCGCGCGGCGTCTGCCCCGTCTGCTCGCCCAGGCCACCGCTGCCCGGGACCAGGCGTCCATCGATGATCTGGAGCAGGCAGCCGGCCGGCTCGCCCAGGCGTACAGTGTCGCCACCCAACTACTGATCAAGCTGCACGACGACGGCATGGCCTGGTCCACCTCGGACCGGGCGGTGCAGGCCGCCCGCGCCAGTGGCGACCCGCTGGCGATCGCCGAAGCGACCCGGCTCGCCGCAACCGTGCTGCGCCGCACCCATCATCGCGACGGCGCGCAGCGCCTCATCCTGCGCGCCGCGCAGCAACTCGACGCCGACACCGGCCTGACCGCTCCGCAGCACACCGCAATGTATGGGCAGTTACTCGCGGTCGCGTCCTACACCGCCGCGATGCGCGACGACCGCGACACGGCCTGGGCCCTGCTCACCGAGGCCAACGACGCGGTACGGCGGGCCGACATCCCCGACAACGAGCGGATCACCCCACTCGACCTCGCCGTCTACAAGATCAGCATCGCGCGGGTGCTCGGCGACTACGGCTCGGCCGTCGACTACGCCAAACAGGTCGACCCTGCCCGCATCGCCGCCCCCGAGCGCCGCGCCCGCTACTGGGAAGACACGACCCTCGCCCTGCACGGCCGAGGTCGACCAGAAGCCGCCTTCCAAGCCCTCCTCGCCGCCGAACGCGACACCCCTCAAGAAGTCCGCTACCGGCCATGGGCCCAGAACCTCACCCACGACCTGCTGAGCGCCGGTAACCGCAACGCCCTACCCGGCATCCGGGAGTTCGCCACCCGGATCGGCGTCGAGACCTGACCACCGACGGCCGCCACAGTCAACAAAGCGGGGCGCGGGCCTGCCCGACCACCGCTGGCACGACCTGCCCGCCTCCGTGGTGTTCTTTGGCGACGACATCGTCGCCGTGGCCATGATCGACCGCCTCGTCCACCACGCCAAAGTCGTCTCACTCAAGGAAGACAGCTACCGACTCAAAGAGCGTGACCTCGGCCGCGTCCCCGCAGCCACCAACGACGTAATCACCGCTCGCGGTGTCCATGCCGATGTTGCGGTGGGTAGACCACGGTTCGTCGCAAGGTTGATCAGGCGAGTGGGCAGGCCACGTTCGATGTCCATTGGAGGACAGTGACGACGCGGGCCGCCAACGCGGTGATCAGACATACCTCACTCCCTTCGTCCGAAGCGTAGCCCGGCGCGCCTCGGCTACGCGTCGTCGAACCGGGCGCCGTTGGTTGCCTGGTGGAGGCTGTGGCAGTGGGAGGCGGTGGTGATGTGGTGTCTGCTGTCCGCACGGCCGTGATTTCACACAGAAACAACTATTTCTCAGTGAAATCACGGCCGTGGGCAGAAGCCACCTCGGTGGAGGTGGCTGGCGGACGGGACACCGTGGGCGGTCGATCGCACTGGATCCAGGTTCGAGTGGTCATCTTGGGGCTTCGATGCCACTCGATCATGGACAACGTTGTTGCGTTAGCGGTGTGGTCGGTGGGTCAACCCCTGCCGGGTAGCGGGAACGGGACTCCTGGTAGATCAACTTGTGTCGAGCAAGGCGATCATCGGGAGTCCCGTCATGGAGAAGTCTGTCATCACCAGGTTGGTGGAGGTGGCCGGGGGTGTGTACGCGCCGGGCATGGGACTGTACAAATAACGGCTGATTGACCGATCAAGGGAGAGACGCCAGATGACGACCGAGGCCACCGTGGGACAGCCGGCCGTGGGGCCGGTGGGTGCGGTCACGGATGAGCAGTTGATCGCGATGCTGGTCGATCGGGCTCGTGGGGACGGGCTGAAGCTGACCGGCGAGGGCGGGCTGCTGCAGCAGTTGACGAAGCGGGTCCTCGAATCGGCGTTGGACGGGGAGATCACCGACCACGTCGGCTACGACAGGCATGACTCGGCGGGTCGGGGTAGCGGGAACACCCGTAACGGCAGCCGGACCAAGACGGTGCTCACCGACGTCGGGCCGGTCGAGGTGCGGGTCCCACGCGACGCGGCGGGGACGTTCGAGCCGCAGATCGTGCGTAAGCGGCAGCGGCGCCTGACCGGTGTCGACGACATGGTGCTGTCGCTGTCTGCTAAGGGCCTGACCCACGGGGAGATCGCCGCGCACCTGGCCGAGGTCTACGGCGCTGAGGTGTCCAAGCAGACCATCTCCACGATCACGGACAAGGTCATGGACGGCATGGCGGAGTGGCAGAACCGGCCCCTGGACCGGGTGTATCCGGTCGTGTTCATCGATGCCATCAACGTCAAGATCAGGGACGGGCAGGTCGCGAACCGGCCGATCTACCTGGCCATGGCGGTCACCGTCGACGGCCACCGTGACATCCTCGGTATCTGGGCCGGTGACGGCGGCGAGGGCGCCAAGCACTGGCTGCACGTGCTCACCGAGTTGAAGAACCGCGGCGTGGCCGACGTGCTCATGCTGGTCTGTGACGGGCTCAAGGGACTGCCGGAGGCGGTGGAGACGGTCTGGCCGCGCACAATCGTGCAGACGTGTGTGGTGCATCTGCTGCGCAACTCGTTCCGCTACGCCGCCCGGCAGGACTGGGACAAGATCGCCAAAGCGCTGCGGCCGGTCTACACCGCACCGACCGAGGACGCCGCCACCGAGCGGTTCCTCGAGTTCGCCGAGGCGTGGGGCCGTAAGTATCCGGCGATCGTGAAGCTGTGGGAGAACGCCTGGGCGGAGTTCGTACCGTTCCTCGCCTTCGACGTCGAGATCCGCAAGGTCATCTGCTCCACGAACGCGATCGAGTCGGTCAACGCCCGTATCCGCAAGGCCGTGCGAGCTCGTGGCCACTTCCCGAACGAGCAAGCCGCACTCAAGTGCGTCTACATGGCCTTGATGAGCCTCGACCCGACCGGCGCGGGCCGCCGGCGCTGGACCATGCGCTGGAAGGCACCTCTGAACGCCTTCCAGATCGCCTTCGAAGGCCGGCTCACCCCGGCCAACCACTGACCACCTCAACAACCAAGATCAGCCGTTAACTTGACACTCCCCCACCACCCTGATCGGCCCGATCGGCCACGCCGCACTGACCCATCTCCTACCCACCGGACGTCCCCGACGCGTCAAAGCCCGCACCCGCAAAAACCCCACCAGCAAATACGGCCCCAACGCCGGCCAACACCCCGCAACCACACAGACCTACACCTTCCACGCCACCATCACAATCTTCGAAAAAGGACTTGACCCCCGCACAAAACGCTAAACGCAACAACGTTGCGATCATGGATCGAGCGTGATCTTGTACGCGCTGAAGCACGCGCGCTCATCGGCCAAATCCGGGTGCTCGGACGGTGTGGTTGGATCGCCCTGGCGAGGGGCTCTGGCGTGACTGGATGGTTTACCTGGGCAGTCGGTTCCGACTCGGGTCGGCCTGCCCGCTACCGTCTGCGTATCGCGGCGGCCACGCTTCCAGATCCGCAGCGAATAGCCCAGTCCTGAACAGCACGAGGAGACACCGATGGCCGACGCCACCAGCGACGCCGATCCCACCGCTGACGCCGAAGCGGGAACCGAGGAGCAGCCGCAGCCCTTCGAGAACCGGGCGGCACGCCGGTCCAAGGGCAAGGCCACCGCCAACCACATCGGGGGTACCGCGAGCCGCGCCCACGGCCGTTCCGGCACGGTGCAGAGTCCTCGCCAGTATGGCAACCGCCGAACCGGCTGATCTTCGGACCTCCTGGTCACGGCCGTGTTCAGTAGCTGGCCCTTACCGGCGTCCAGCCGCAGCCGCAGGTTCGTTGCAGGATGGTGAGGGTGAGCCACTCGGGTGACGCTGAGGGCAGGCTTAGTCCCGGCGCTGTTGCAACAGCAGACTCGACTCGGCAGGAGCCTGCGTCGGCCTTCAGACGGGCCGTGACCGTCGGGTAGCGCGTGACTCGCGGCAGGTATCGACTCAAAGAGCGTGACCTTGGCGCGTCCCCGCAGCCACCAACGACGTGTTGGCGGCCAGTTCGGATTCCCCACTGGCAGGCCACTCAGCGGGGACATAGTTCAGCGCAGTACGCGGCACGCGAGGAGGCTCGAAGTGGGTCCGAGCCCGCTACGGTTGGCCGATGCGACGACTTACCGACGAGACGGTCCTGGCGGTTGGCAGGCTGACGTTAGCCGCTGCCGAGTTGGAGTACCTTCTCGCGGGCATCGGCGCCAGTCGAGCCGACGGCGATCTTGCCGCGATCTTCACCGCTCCCGGCGAGCCGCTGCGGGTGGCGCGACGTTCTGCCCAGCTCACGCCTCCGGACCGCCGTGACGAGTTCGTCGGGCTGATCGAGGCTGCCGCGACATACCTCGTGCAGAGCCGGACCGCCGTGCGCGCGATGTGGTTCGAGAACGGACTCGTCAGCGTGGCGACGTTCGACGAGATCTCCAGCCTCATCCTGCGATGCCGCGACCGGTTACAGGCACTGCTAGACGAATCGGATCGGACGCCTGCCGCTCTACCTCGATCTCGATAGCAGCCACACCGCACGTTTTCCGCGGCGAATGAGGATGCCGTTGGGCATCGCGCTCGTATTCTGCTCGGCGATGTGGCCCGAAGCCCGGGTCAAGCCCAGTCCGTGATTCGAGCGGGTTGTTTTGGCCGCACTTCAGACGGGTGTCTCTGCCAGGGAGGGGAACGCGGTACGCGGCTGCTGGCCCGCCCACCACAGCCCGATCGCAAGCGCCGCTGTCGCCTCCAGGTACGCCGCCCGCGCCAGCCCGCCGCACGGCGCTGGCGTGCAGCCGATCGAGCTGATCAGGGTCTCCGTCGCCGCGGCTGCCTCGGCGTCGTCGGCGCAGTAGGGCACGGCCAGCGGTACGCCCTCGAAGGCCGGCGGACGTAGTGTCCAGATGCTCGCGTGGCAGAGATTGAACGCCTTGACCACGTGCGCGTCGGGCACGGCGGCTGCCAGCTGCCGCGCCAGAGACGTGACGCCGCCGGTGTCGAGCATCAGCCCGTCGCTGGTCGGTACGACGGGGTTGGTGCAGTCGATGACCGTCCGACCGGAGAGCTTCCCGGCAAGGCCGCCCACCAGGTGCGGCGCTTCTGCCGCCGGGACCGCGAGAAGGACGGCGTCGCCATGGGCTGCCGCGCCCGCGAGGCTGCCATGCCCGGCCGCGCCGATACGGCCGGCAGTCTGCTCCGCCCGCCCCTGATTCCGGCCGCCGATCACGACGTCGTGCCCGGCCGCGCTCCACGCGCCGCCGAGCGCCGCCGCCATACCGCCCGTGCCGAGTATGCCGATTCTCATCCGCCTGCTCCCTCCTCCGCTGCGCAGCGGCTCGGTACGCCGCCGCCGTCCAGGACGATAGGCAGGCCGATGCACACCGAACGGTGTGCGATACAGCGGGCAGGATGGGCGCATGGGCAACCCCGCCAACCAGCTCGACGACTACACCTCCGACTGCCGGGCCCGCGTGGCATTCGAGGTCCTCGCCAACCGCTGGGACAGCGTCGTGGTCTTCACCATCGCCGCGTACGGCCCGATGCGACCGGCGATGCTCCTTGCCCGCATCGGCGGGATCAGCCCCAAGGTCCTCAACGACGCGCTACGCCGGCTGGAGTACAACGGCCTGGTGGCGCGCCGGCCGTACCCGCAGGCGCCACCCCGCGTGGACTACGCGCTGACGGAAGCAGGCGGCGCGCTGCTGGAGCCGATGCAGGCGATGGGCGCCTGGGCCACCCGATACGCCGAAGCCGTCCTTACCGCCCAGGAACGGTTCGAGGCGCGCAAAACCTCCACCCGACCCGGATCCGCTCGGCGTCGCGCTGAAAGCACCCCGCTGAACCCAGCCGGTGATGCCGAACCCGAAGGAACGGGACGGTGACGTGGCGGCTTTGCGTCACCGGCACCGGTCAGCCGGGTAACCGATTCGCTGCCTTCTGCTGCTTTGTGCGGATGCTGAATGATCAAGCCGATGACTACTCTACCGGTCGGCCACCATACTCTTCGTAATCCCCTCGGCTTGGAGGCTCCGTGAAACTTGTCGGTCCAATAGCGCGACAAGCCCGACATATCGGCACGGTGACCGTTCTCATTCTGCTCTCCACACTGGCGATGGCGGCCCCGGCCAAGGCCGATCTCATCTGGCCGCCTCGTGGCTGGTGCGGGCCCCACACCACCGGTGGCCCCTGGTACGAGATCCTCGCCTCCGAGGTGAGCCCGACACTCACCCACTTCATGAGCCTCAACATCGCCCCGGGCACGACGGGTGAACGGACCGAGACCCTGACCAAGGTCAGTTCGGTCAGCACGACCATCGGTGGCAGCGTCGAGGTCAGCAGCTCCGCCGGAGCGATCTTCACGAAGGTCTCGGTCAAGGTCGGGTTCACCGTGCAGAACACCAAGGCCAGCACCGACACCGAGACGACGAGCATGCGCTGGAGCTTCAACGAGCCCGGCTACTACGGCCTGTACAAAGGCACCCGGGCCGTCTCCGGTGAATACACCTGGTTCAGGTGTCTACGCCACGATCTCGGCCCCCTGGGAGTGGCCTACAACGTCGTGCGCGAGGGCACCCAGACGTACACGACCTTCGACAACATCGAGGTCGGCACCGTCCGATGCGGAGACGCCGTACCGATGGGAACCCTACGCTTCAAGGCCCGCCTGCAACTCGGCTGCTGACACCCTCGTCGGGCCGCAGGCCCTGGTCCCGTTCGCCTCCGGATGCCGCACTGCTTTCGTCACGACGCGGACTCTGGCTCGATGACGTGTCGGCGGATGGTGCTGGCGTGGGGGTCCCCGAGGGGGTCGAGGATCTGGAGTGCCTGTCGCCAGCAGCGTTGGGCGTCGTCCGGCCGACCGGCAGCGTGGAAGGTGTCTCCGAGCGCGGCGAGGGTGAGTCCTTCGCTGCGTCGATCGTCGAATCGACGGAAGAGACCCAGGGCTTGCTCGTGCACTCCCCGGGCCTCGTCAAGCTGGCCGGCCTGCTGGTAGGCCAGGCCGAGCGGGTACGACGCCCAGGCGACGCTCCACTGGTCGTTGATGCCGTCGAGGATCGCGATCGCTTTCCGATACGGGGTTTCCAAGCAGATATTCAACAGCATCACCCGGCACGCATGGTGGCGGTTGATGCGATGGACCCGGAATAAGTATGCGGGCAAGAACCGGCCCAGCATCAAGGAAGTTCGCCGTCGCTTCTGCGACGTCGGCTGGAGATTCGCTCACAACGGGGTGGCGTTCACCGGCGCATCCAGCGTTAAAGTGACCCGTTACCGATATCGGGGTAACAATATTGCGACCCCGTGGACACCGATACCGCCGATAGTCAGCGGTTAACCTCGATGATTCGCCGGTGGTGGCTGCTGGTTCGGCCGGAGCGCATTGGTCGATGATTGTTGATGGGTGTGGCGGTCTGGGCATGGTGGTGGGCCGTCTGTCGCGGCGGCGGGGCGTGGTCTCCTGGGGTGTCCGGTCGTAGGTGTTGGGGCTGACGGGGGTCAGCCGGGTGCGGGGATTGTCGTGATCCGGGTGAACGCGGCGGACAGTTGGGTGGCCCAGGGCCAGGTGGCGGGGATGCGCAGCCAGCGGCGGCGTTGGCCGTGGGTGAGGCGGGCTGCGGTGTGCAGCAGCCGGTATCGCAGTCGTTTCGGTTCGGCGCGGGCGAGGTCGCCGTCGAGGGCGTGGATCTGCAGCCAGGCGAGCAGGTCGGCGGCGATCGCGGCCGCGAGGCACCAGGCCTGGTTGATGGCGAACTCGCGGGACGGGAGCCGGCGCAGGCCGGTGTCCTTGGCGCAGCGGATCCGGTCCTCGACGCGGGCGTGGGCGCGGTGGCGGGCTTCGAGCCACTGCAACGCGCCGGCGCGGGTGTTGGTGACGAATGCGGTGTAGCGCCAGCCGTCCCGGTGCTCGAACAGCGACAGCTGAGCGCCTGGGTGCGGGCGTTCGCGGCGGACGATGACCTGCATCGTCTGGGGCCAGCCGGGCAGGGTGAGCAGGCCGGTCAGCTCGGCCACCTCGGCTTTCTCACGGACGCCGCCGTCGGCGGTCAGCGCCGGCGTCCACGCCGTGGCGGGCAGCGCGGTGATGGCGGCGCGTTCCGGCTCGCCGACCGACCAGCCGATGGAGTACTCGACGGTGCGGCGGCGGGTGTTCAGCGCGGTGAGCCAGTCCAGCACGACGTGCGTGCCGGCCGCGCTGTCCCCGCGGATCAGCAGGTTCCGGCGATGCGCGGCGGGGATCTGCGCGATCGCGTCGGCCAGCACCGCGAGGTGGTCGGCGGCGGTGTTGGCGCCGGCGTTGCCCGGCCGCAGCGTAAGGGCCAAAAGTTCGCTGGTGTTGTCGCAGGTCACGAGGATGGGGTGGAAGCCGTAGGTGTGCTTGTAGGTGGCCGCGGCGCCGTCTTTGTCGGAGTGCGCGATCAGGATCGTGGAGTCCACGTCCAGCACGACCACCCCGTCACCGATGTCACGCCCGGCGGCGCGGGCCGCCGGTGGGCCGCCGAACAGCTGCCACAGCCGGGCCCGGACCTTCGCCCTCGCCACCGCGATGCGCCGTAACTGGGCAGGGCCGATCTCGTCCAGGGCCCGCCAGACGGTGGTGTCCGAGGCGACCGGCCCGAACACCTCGCCCTGGTGCCGCAACACGTCGATGTCACAGATGGCTTCACCGCCGTCGGCGATCATCACGGCCAGATCGACCAGGACTCGGCCCCGGTCATGAACCGGGAACACCCCGGCACGGGCGAGCGCTGCCGACAAGGCGTTGGTTAGCCCGGCCCGGTCCGCGAGCATCCGCAGCAGCGCCGTGCCGACGTGCGACACCACCTGTGTTCCGTCCGCGGTGACCCGCAGATCCTTCGACCACGCCGTAAACTGCACGCCGGAAGTGCCTCCTTGGTAGAGATCCTTGTAGATGTCGCAATCACAAGTTTCCCCTGCCGGAGAGGCACTTTCGTCTATTACACGCCGGTCAGACCCACAAGTTGATGATCACCACGAATCACCCGGGTTAAGACACGTGGAGAGCCCGTTGCGGTGAGAATCGCACGGCGGGTTCGGCGAGCGGCCTGGAGAAGTTTGGTCTGCATCCTCCGTACCACCGCCCCGGCCGAGTCCCTGCTCGGCCAGCAGACAGCAGCGCCGGTGTTCACCAGTGCATCTTCGGACATTACGGTCCCTCTCTGACTTGAACACGCTGCCGCCCTTCCCCATGCGCTCGGGCTTTCCCCGGCTCGGAGTACTACGACGGCTCCGCCACACCCGCAGACCTTCGGCCGGCGTCGCGCCTATCCACCCCAATGCCGACCTGGCAGCCCAGCCCGGATGGAACGCGTCGCGGATGCTTCCCACGTTCACTGATGCCCGGTCGAAGAGTTAGGCACCCGGCTCTGCCCCTGCGGCATCGCCACGGCTACGCCGTAGTCCTTCACCATGGCCTCCCGCGCTAGACCCCAACCGCGAGTTCCCTGCCCATCATGAAAGGGCAGGTGCGCACCGCGAACCAGCCAATCCACCGAGTTGCAGCTGGCATCGTGTCAAGAGGCGTAACAACACCGGTTCCTCGCGTATACCTTCTCGTCTTGCTCACCACACCCGGCCCGTCCGGTAGTACCGAGCCAACGTGACTTCGTCGAGGCTGCTCCCACCCCATCCCAGCGACCCCCAGGATGCGGCTACCTCCAGCTTCACCCCACCGCTACGACGGCGAGGAGACGGGCGGTCTCTCACCCCCGTCCGGGATACAGCGCCTCGTGGCGCACACCATGGCACGATAGGCAATCACGTGGAGCCCTCTCGAAGACGTGGATCTGTCGCAAGAACCTGTCTATCGATGGTTCTATGCCTGTTTCCACTGCCGCCCGACTCGACACCTTCGCCCGTGTTGCACCAATCTCTATCCGTTGCTGAGATCCACCTCGGTAAGCAGGCCGCTTGCCAGCATGGCAACGCTGACGGGAACACGCATTGACCCAAGGTCGTCGATCGATTACGGAGGATCTATGCAGAAACTCACCATCGGGCTACTCGGAGCCGCGACACTGCTGCTCACCACAGCGATGCCTGCCCAAGCAGATCTCCGCGATGCCGGTGCCGCAGGTGCAGCGCCGGCAGCCGTATCCGACGAGGAACGCGCGCCGGGCAGGGTAATCAATAAGTGGCTCGCCCAGGACCGGATCAACTTCCGCGCCATGGGTGAAGAGTTGGCACGGATCGGAGTCACCGATGTGCGAATCTCGAACCCGGCCTTTGGCATCGAGAATGCCTCACCGAGGCAAGCGGATCTAACTTACACCAAATATGTCCGAGCGCAGGTCGGCGTAACATCGGACGACCAGAACGTCATCTTCGACGTCCCTGTAAACGCGTTCACGATAACGACTGTGGCCTACAACTTCGTCTACACAGGTGGAAACAGTGACAACATCGAGGCGCACTGGAACTTCCGAGACGACTACGTCAATGGAAGCGCGCCGGACGATGCCGTAGGGATCGCACTGGAAAGTTACAACTTTGGCTGCTACTCCACCATTAACACTTGGAAGGAGTCCTACACATGGAATAACTCTCACCAAACCTCTGACGATGCAATCTGGCTCGAAAGCCTGACCCCTACGGCAGCGGTGTGGCGGATCCGCGATAGGGTAAGCGGGTTCCAGTTGAACGTAGATCACGGCTTTACCGCCATCAGCCTCAGGCGCTACAATGCCGAGGAAAACCCGCCAAGCTGTGGCTCAGACCGGTCACAGAGAATCGATGCATCTAGCTACTTCGAGCACAACCAGGATGGCAACGGGTCGTGGTCAGCATCGATCGGATGGGGGTTGTTCCAACTCAATTATACCGGCAGTGCTGGCGATAGACTGCAAAAAGCAGGAGGAATTGCCAGTATCCGCTTCTAGCATGAATTGAGCCTGCGAGTCGATGACAATGAAAGCAAATCAAAGTGGTACAGTTCGAGCCATTGGGACGGTGTCAATATTCGCGGGGCTGCTCGCCATTTTGATTAACTCGGTGTCTTCAAATAGGCCGATGTGGGTTAACTTCTTTGCTTTGATTCTTGCTGTCGTCGGGGCGGGTCTACGTATAGAAGCTGCGGTGACGGCTAATTTCGATCCCGACATTAGGAATTCCTCGATAGCGCCACGGGAGTAGCGTGAGGGGGCGGGGCAATGTGCGGATCTATTGACCCCGCCCCTGTTGCTGCGGCAACACTCGAAATAACGCTCGGCTCCGTTTGCGATTAGATGCAGAGCAGGCGCCGGGTAGATGGAGTCAGTCCTATCAAAATCTCCTGAGATTCATTGACGAACAATTCCAGTTGACTCTGTTCGAATTGTGCAAGCTTGTCGGATCAAAATTCTCCTTGCCAAAGCAGGCCCCGTAGTAGTCGGTTGTAGGTGCGGTTGTCGGTTTGCGAGCCGGTGGCCGTCGGCGGGCTGCTTGACTGGGGTTTTGATGCCGTGGCCTGCGCTTTCCTAGCCGGAGTCGGCCAAGGCGGGGTGGGTTGTTGGTGGCCAGTTGAGATTCCCCACTGGCGGCCACTTGGCGGGGAGGTATCTGGCCGTAGGTGACTCAGAGCTGATCCCTACCCGACGCCGCGCGGTGGACCCCGCTGAGCTATAACGACGTGATGGGAACAACCCCGACCCTTGTCATCGTCAGCGGACCGTCGGGGGCTGGAAAAACGACACTCGCGCACCTGCTCGCCCTGAGGATCGGCTGCCCAGCAATCTGCCGGGACGAGATCAAGGAGGGGATGGTCCACGCGGCCGGCGACTTCATTGCCGCACCGAGCGACGAGCTGACCCGTCGGACCCTTCCCACGTTCTTCAAGGTGCTGCAGCTGCTCCTGACCGCAGGCGTCACCACGGTCGCCGAGGCAGCCTTCCAAGACCGCCTCTGGCGCCCCGGCCTGCAGCCATTGATCGGGATGGCCGACATTCGGGTCGTGCACTGCCAGGTCACCGCACAGACAGCCTTTGGTCGCATCCAGCGACGGCAGGACGAGAACTCGATCCGGCGTGCCCACGCCGACGCATACCTCGGCGACCATCAGATCCATGCCGTCGGCCACGACGGCTTCCAGCCCGTCCGGCTCGGCGTGCCCGAGATCGAGGTAAACACCAGCGACGGCTATCGCCCTGGACTCGACGAGATCGTCGCCTTCGCAAACGCCGGACGATCAGCAACCCGTGGTTACCTTCCGTAGCTTCGGAACTGGCCGTCCACGGAGAAACCCGGCTGGCCGCCGACAGCGGGTCGAGTTCGGCGGCGGACCAGTTCAGGGCGGCGGTGATCCCGAGTTCGCGACTGATGTCCAGATCGGCAGGCCGTCCAGGCGCATGGTCGCTTGGATGCTCGCGCCGAAGTCGCGGGCCCCGGACCGTAGCCGCGCATATCGACGTAGAGATCGCCGTCGGTGAACCAGGTGCGGACCCGGTGAGCCCAGTAAACGGCCAGGGCGGTCTTGCCCACGCCGGGAGCGCCCGCGATGGTCGCGACGGCCATCGCGGGCTACCCGCAGGAGTGGTGCCGTCGTTGGGCAGCGCCGCGTCCAGACGGGTCAGGGTCTGCTCGCGGTTGACGAAGCGGGGCGCGGCGAGAGGGAGCTGACGAGGGGGTGCCGGTGGGGCGGCGGCGCGTCCGAGCAGGTTGATCCCGCCGTGCACCGTGCCGGCTTGGACGACCGCCTCGGCATCACCGGACGACTCGTTGCGCGCCGGGTACACGTGGTTGCCTCCTCGCCGAGGCCGAATCGTCGGCTACGGGGAGCTGATCTGGAGTTGGCCTGCGTACTGCCGGTAGGGGATCGCTGCGGCGACGGCCGCGTCACGCCACAGGTTCGCTTGCACGATCTTGGCCGGCTCGGTGATCAGCTCGCCGGAGACGAACCGCCCTGCTTCGTCGTAGTACATGGCGACGAGCTGCGAGGAGTCGAACAGCCAGTAGTCGTAGTGCGGCAGTGCGGCCGGCCAGTCGTCTGCGGACACCACGATCAGGCGGACGTCCTCGCCGGCCTCGACGGTGTGCTCGTAGGCCCAGCCGCACTCGAACCGGACGTAGTCCGACAACGGCTCGGTGACCACGTGCACGCGGTGCATGCGCTTGCCGGCCGACGCCGCCGCCCGCACGGTGTCGCACCAGGCTGCGATCCCGGGAAACTCGCCGCGACTCTCGCCCGCCAGGAACCGCCCGAACTCGTCCTGCTCGTACGCCACGTCGTACCGCTGGAGCGTTTCCAGGCGGTAGGCCGTGTAGCGGAAGTCGCGGAACAGTTGATTGAACTCGTCGTCATCGAGCGACGTGAACGATCGGGTCAACCCTCGATCACCGCTGCCCGGACTCGCGGTAACGCTCGACCGCCCCGAGCACCACCTCGGCAGGGATCCTGACCGCTCCTTCGCCGGGAAGGACATTCTCCAGCTCGCCGATAGAGCTTGGTCAGCTTCACCACGACCTCCGAATACAGCACCGCGCCGCCGGCACCTTCCGGTAAGGAGGATACTACTGAGAGTAGTGGCCGAGCAATCCGGCGGCCCCCTGTCCCATCGGACATCCGACCTCACGCTGGACCGTGACACCTGCAGGGCATCGAACCCGCCGCCGGCATCCCTCCCTCGGCTATCTCGGCCCTGGGTTGTCTCGGGAACCAGGTGCGTTGGGGCGGCGACTACTCCTACTGAGTCCCCTCGTTTCATCGACAGATGTGCATCAGGAGTGATCGTGTCGCGACCTCGTCCGCTTGTTGCCGTTCTCGCTGTAGCGATCGCGCTTCTCAGCGCCTGTGGCTCGGACCCCGGGGGTGGTGTCTCGTCGACCACGTTGCGTGTCGGGTTAAGTGCGGAGTCGGGTGCGTTGGATCCGCATGCGTTCACGGGCAACTTCTTGTTGCTGGACGCGATCTACGAGCCGTTGGTCAGCTATGGCAGGGACGGGCGGGTGGAGCCGGGTCTGGCGCAGTCGTGGACGGTTGCCGAAGACGGCCGGCAGGTGAGCTTTGAGCTGCGTGACGGTGTGCGGTTCAGCGACGGTACTCCGCTTGATGCCGCTGCCGTGAAGTGGAACTTCGACCGGTGGGTGGGCAACAAGCGTTTCTCGTTCTTTCGGGCGTCGCAGGTCATCACCTCCGTCGAGGCTCCGGATGCGGACACTGTCCTACTCACGTTGTCCGAGTCGTACGAGCCTCTGCTACAGGAGTTGTCGATCGTTCGTCCGGTGCGGCTGCTGAGTCCCGCGTCGGTGGCTGCGGATGGGACGTTTCAGGAGCCGGTGGGCACCGGGGCGTGGAAGTTCGTGTCGAGTAGCGCCACTGGTGTCGTCTTGGCCCGCAACGACGACTACTGGGGGCCGAAACCTGGTCTAGAGCGACTTGAGTTCAAGGTCATCCCGGATTCTCAGGCACGTGTTGACGCCCTCACCAACGGTGAGATCGATTTGATTGGTGGCGGCTATCTGGCGCCGATCACGCCGGTGGAGGCGCGGTCGCTGCGTGAGCACGCCGGTGCCGAACTGCTCAGCGGCGCGGCGGATGTCTCGATTCTGCTGGGCTTCAATCCGGACGGCCCTGCGGGCGACAGGGCCGTCCGGCAGGCTGTTGGCAAGGCGATCGACACCGGAGCGCTGGCGCAGGCGTTGTTCTTGGGCTTTGCGGAGCCGGCTCGGCGGGTGTTCCCGCCGGGTGTGCCGGATTCCGGCACGGACCTGCCGGTGGGTTTCGACCAGGCAGCTGCGCGCAGCGTGTTGGACGCCGCTGGGTACGTCCAGAGTGGTGAAACCCGGGTCAGGGACGGTAGGCCGCTGTCGCTGCGGATGCTCATCCCAGCAGCACCGGCTGAGGGACAGCTCGATCCTCGCACCATGGCCGCCGCGATCGCCGCTTCGTTGAAGGAGGTGGGCATCGGCGTGGAGTTGGTTCCGGTGGATGCCGCCGCCTACTACGACGAGCGGGCCGAGGGCAGGTACGACATCACGTTCTTCGAGACCCTGGGGGCACCGTATGATCCGTCCAGCTCGATCGTGTCGCTGTTCACCGATGGGGCGCGGGCGCCGCTGTGGGTGACGCCGGCCACCGAGGACCTGGTCGACAAGGCGTTGTTCGCCCGGGATTCCGCCGCCCGTGCCGTGGCTTACCAGGCGCTTTACGATGCGGTGGCTGCTGACGCCGGATTCGTGCCGTTGGTCTACCGGCCACGGCTGTGGGCGGTGCGGGCCGGGGTGGATGGCTTCGCGGTGCCCCCTACCGACGTGACTCTCGACCTGGCCGGGGTTACTGTTCGGTGAGCGTTCCCGGGCGTCTGCGTTCCGCCGGCGGCTACCTGACACGGTGGGTTGTCGACACGGTCGGTGTGCTTCTCGCACTGTCCGCCGGCACCTTCGCGCTCGTTCTGCTGGCGCGCGGTGACCCGGCGGCGATTCTGGCGGCGACTCGGGCTGGCCGGCCGGCGACTCCTGAACAGGTGGAGGCGGTCCGTGTCGAGTTGGGGCTGGATGCTCCCGCTGCGGTGCGGTACCTGCGGTGGCTGGCCGACGCGAGCACCGGTGATTTCGGGGTGTCGCTGCGAACGGATTTGCCGATCGGGCCTGAGATAGCCGATCGGATGGGCGTGACGGTGGGGCTGGTCGCGGGTTCTGTCGTGGTGGCGCTCGTGGTGGGGGTGACGGCCGGCATCGTCGGGGCGGTGTCGAAGCGTGGTTTGCTGCGCGGCGTGTTGCGGATCGGGGCGCTGCTGGCGACCTCGGTGCCGGCGTTCTGGCTGAGCTACCTGCTGGTTCTGGTTCTGGCGCTGCGGTTGCGACTGGTCCCGACCTCGGGGATGGCCAGCCCGGCGACGTGGGTGATGCCGATGGCGGTGCTCGGGCTGCCGGCGGCCGGCGTCCTGAGCCGGGTGGTGGCTGTCACGTTACGGGAGGCACTTGACCGGCCGTATGTCCTCGCCGCTGTGGCCCGGGGGAGCAGCCCGGTGTCGATCGTGGTCCGCGATGGCCTGCCGAACGCGGCCGGGCCGATCCTGTCCGTCACCGGAGTCACTGTCGGCAGCATGCTGGTGGGCACTGTCGTGGTGGAGCAGATCTTCGGGTGGCCCGGTCTCGGGGCGTACTTCGTATACGCGGCTGCGGCCCGGGACATCCCGGCGCTGCAGGCCAGCGCGCTGGTGCTGGGCGGAGGGTTCATCTTGGCCAACCGGCTCGCCGACGTGTTGCAGGTTCTCATCGACCCGCGATCTAGCCGGGGCCCGGGGACGCACCTGCGGATACCTCGGCCACGCTGGGGCCGCGGTGGTGCCGGGCAGGTTCCCGAGGATGTACGGGCGGTCACGGCATGACCGCCGGGCCGCGTCGACGCGGGCCGGCACGGACCGTTCTGGTCGCGTTGCCCTTGGCGGTGTTCGCGACCGTGGGGGTCCTGGCACCGATCCTGGCGCCGGCCGATCCGACGGCCAACGATCTGGCGGCCAGCCTGCTGCCGCCGTCGGCGGAGCATCTGCTCGGCACTGATCAACTCGGCCGCGACCAACTCAGCCGGATCATCCACGGGGCACGTATCTCGCTCGCGGTCACGGCGGCGGTCCTGGCGATCTCGGTGACCGTCGGGGTCGTCGCCGGCACGACCGCCGGCTATGCGGGTGGGTTTGTCGACCGGATCGTCTCCCGGGTCATCGACATGGCGGTCTCACTACCGGGGATGCTCGTGGCGCTGGCGGTCATCGGCGTGCGGGGCCCCGGTGTGGAGAACCTCGTGATCGCCATGTCGCTGTGGGCATGGGCGCCGTACGCGCGCATCGCGCGTGCCCGGGTCACGGGCCTGCGGGCCAGCCCGCATCTGGACGCGCTGCGGCTGCTCGGCGCCGGCCCCGTACGCATCATCTGCCGGCACCTGCTTCCGCCGGCCCTCGCGCCGTGTCTGGTGTACGCCAGCACCGATGTCGGCGCCATCGTGCTCGGTGTCGCCACGCTGAGCTTTCTCGGTCTGGGTATCCCCCCGCCGCAGGCGGAATGGGGTCAGATGCTCGTGGAGGGGCGCCCTCACCTGGCCTCGGCGTGGTGGCTGGCCTACCCGCCCGGACTGGCGATCACCGCCGTCGTATTCGCGAGTAACCTGCTGGGCGAGCGGCTGGCGGTCGGCGACGAGCGGCCCTCGATCCTGCGCTGGGTGCTCCCCGGGCGTCTGCGTGTCCGGGGCGGGCGGGCGCTGGCTGCGCGAGTCACGGGTGTGCCGGCCACCATCGCGACCACGTCCGCCGGGGACGGCACCCTGCTGCGTGTCCGGAACCTGTCCGTGGCTTACCCGCGCGGCAGTGAGCACCGACGTGTCGTCGCCGACGTCTCCTACGACGTCCCACGAGGGAAGATCCTGGCGATCGTCGGCGAGTCCGGCAGCGGCAAGACGACCTCCGCGTTGGCCTCCTTCGGCCTGCTGGACCCCAGCGCGGTCGTCACCGGCTCGGCGATGTGGGAAGCCGGCGCGGCGGCGCGGCAACTCGTCGGACTCACCCCACGGGAGCGACGCCAGATCAACGGCCGCCGCGTGGGCGTGGTCTTTCAGGACAGCCTCGCCGCACTCAATCCACTCCGCAGTGTCGGCGCGCATGTCGACGAGGCCGTACGCAATGCCGGCAACCCCGGCCAGCGGACGGCGATCCGCCGGGTCAGCGAAGACCTGCTGCACCTGGCCGGGCTTCCCGATCCCGCCACGGTCACCCGCCAGTTTCCCCACCAACTGTCCGGCGGGATGCGCCAACGCGTCCAGATCGCCATCGCGATCGCAGGTGAGCCGGAGTTGCTCGTCGCCGACGAACCGACCTCCGCACTCGACGTGACCGTGCAGGCGCGGCTACTCGACCTGCTGGCACGGCTCCGCGACGAACTGGGTATGGCCATGATCATCGTCAGCCACGACCTGGCGGTGGTCACCCGGCTGGCCGACAACGTGGCCGTCATGTATGCCGGCCGGATCGTGGAATCCGGGCCCCTCGACGCCGTGATCGGCAACCCCGACCACCCCTACACCCGGGGTCTACTCGACGCCGTGCCGCGCCCCGGGACCGTACCGGGCACCCGGTTCCGCACCATGCCAGGCCGCACCGGTGCCGGACCGGACGACACCACCGGCTGCGCGTTCGCACCCCGCTGCCCGGACGTCGTGCCGGAATGCGCGCACCAGCAGCCCAGGCTGCTGGCCTTGACCTCCCTACCGGCTCACCGGTCGGCGTGCCCTCGACAGCAGTCCGACGGGCCGGCACTCGCCGCTGAGACCGCCCGCGACCCGGATGGGGTGTGAGCGATGCTGGAGGTCGAACGACTCACCGCCGGCCACCCCAGGCGTCAGCGACGCGGACTGGTGACCGTCGTCGAGGACGTGACACTACACGTCGCGGGCGGCGAGATCGTCGGACTCGTCGGCGAATCGGGCTGCGGGAAGACCACCCTCGCCCGGGTCATCACGGGACTACACCGACCCCTCACCGGCGTGGTGCGGTTCTGCGGCGTCGACGTGCACGCCCTGCGCGGCCGGACGTTACGGACGCATAGACGCCAGGTGCAGATGGTGTTCCAGGACCCCTATCTGACCCTCAGCCCACGGCAGACGGTGCGTCAGGCCGTCACCGAGCCACTGCACATCCACCACATCGGCGACGCTCGCTCGCGGGCCGCGCGCGTCGCCGAGGTGCTGAACCTCGTCGGACTCGATCCGCAGCTTGGTGACCGTCGGCCCCGGCAACTGTCCGGAGGCCAGCAGCAAAGGGTCGCGATCGCCCGCGCACTGGCCCTGAGGCCGCGCCTCCTGGTGTGCGACGAACCGGTCACCGCGCTCGACGTCTCGGTGCAGGCGACCATCCTCAACCTGCTGTGCGACCTCCGCGATCAGCTCGACCTGGCCTGCCTGTTCATCTCCCACGACCTCGCCGTCGTCCAACAGTTCGCCGACCGGGTCGCGGTCATGCGCCACGGCCGCATCGTCGAACAGGGCACGACCAAACAGGTCGGCAGCAACCCTCGCCATCCCTACACCCGGGAACTGCTCGCCGCAACCCCCGCCATTGGCCTGGACGTGAGCCGGACTGCTGTGCGGACTTCTCGCAGCGGGTGACGTCGGCGCTGGTGCCTCAAACTGCTCGTGGCAGGCATCGTCTCGCTACCTGGCCGGCGCCGCGTGCTGCGAATCCGGCCGGGCGGCACGGTTGCGGGCGAGTTGTTCCTCGTCGGCGGGCTTCTCGTAGATGGTGACGTGGGTGCCGGTGCCGAGGTAGGGCTCGCGGCGCCAGCCGCCCCAGCGGTGGCGGCGGTGCAGTCCACTGAGGCGGGCCATGAGGTCGAGTTCGGAGGGCCAGGCGTAGCGCATCGACACCGGAGCCAGGCGGATGCCTTCGTTGGTGATGAGAATGTGCTGGCCGTCGAAGCGTTGGTCGACCGGATCGTGGCGTACCGCGACGAGACGGACGTGGTCGTGGTCGACGCGGTGGGCGTCGACGCTCTGCTGCCGCTGGTAGCGGGCGAGGTCAGGCACCAGGCATTCCAGCACGAATCGGCCTCCTGGTAGGAGGCGTCGGGCGACGTTGGCGAAGCAGCGCACTTGATCTTCCTGCGTCATCAGGAAAAAGAAGGTGGTGAAGACGACGAAGATCATGGCGAAGCGGTCGTCGGTGCCCGGGTCGACGTCGGCCATGTCGCCGATGGCGACCGGGATCTGGTCGCCGCCGGGTTTGGCCCGCATGTGGGCCACCATCGCCTCGGAGGCGTCGATGCCCCGCAGGTCGACACCGCGCTCGGCGAGGGGGATGGTGACCCGGCCGGTGCCGACGGCGAGTTCCAGGACTGGCCCTGCCGGCCCCTCCTCGATCAGGCCGGCCAGGCACTGCACCGCGTCGGTCGGGTCGAGGTCGGCGTGCCACTCGTCGTAGACGTCGGCGTTGCGCTCACCGTAGGTTTCCGGTCCGTACGTGCTCATGGGGCTCCTGTCCAGGGCAGTCCGTCCAGCGGTCGCATGTCGTGGGTGACGGTGCCGGCGGCGGCAAGCGAGTGGTACAGGCCGATTTCGGCGGTGGGCCCCTCGGCCATCACCAGGGCGGTGCAACCACGTTGGTCGGCGAGGTGAATGATCTGGTCGCCGACCTGGGCGGTCAGGAAGAACTCCGGGCTGCCGGGGAAGATCGGCAGCCGCTCGGGACCATGCCAGCCGGCGAGCCGGCCGGCGGCCGGTGGGTGCAGGAACGTCATGCCGTAACCGCAGCCGGAGGCCAGTGCCGCGTCCAGCAGTTGGGGGCGCCGACCCAGCGCGGCGTCGATCACCGCCGTGTACACATTCACGCCGAGCGAGCGGCACATCATCTCCCCGATGACCGCCCCGGCGATCCGTCCGTTGATCTCCACGACCTCCGGGCCGGCCGGGGTGTGCGCGAACTCGGTGTGGGCCACGCCGTCGGCGAATCCGACCGCGGCGAGGATCCGACCTATCCAGCCCTCCAGTCGATCCAGGTCGGCTCGTGGAAAGGCGACCGGAAAGGCGACTGCCTCTTCCCGGCGTACCGGTTCCGGGGTGTGGACGTGCACGGCGATCCCAAGGAGTCTCGTGTGTCCCTGCCAGCTGACTGTCTCGGCGCTGTAGACGGGGCCGGGGAAGTAGGGTTCGGCCACCAGATGCGGGCCCAGCAGGGTGGCGTCGGCGACCTCGCGGGCGGCCCGGTCGCGTTCGGTGTCGTCGCGGATCAGCCAGACCGACCGGGAAGAGGTGCCCGCCGAGTCCTTCAGGATCATCGGGTAGCCGATCGCCGCGACCGCGTCGGTGACCGCCTCGGCCGTGGCCTTGACCCGGGTCGCGTCGGCGCGGCTGAGTCCGGCCCGGTGCAGCAGGGTACGGACGTGCGCCTTGTCCCGCAGGGTGCGAGCGACCTGCGGGCCGAGGGTGGCCAGGCCGTACCGTTGCGCCAGCTGCGCGCCGGGCAGCATCCAGGTGTCGGTGGAGTTGACCAACCCGGCCAGGTCAGGGACTCGGTCGAGGATCGCCGCGCAGGCGTCCACGTCGGTGGTGTCGACGTCGATCACTTCCAGCTCCTGCGGACCGAGGTGGTCAAGTTCGTACGCGTAGACCGACCGATTTCCAGTGAGCAGGCACAGCCGGTGTCCGGCAGCGGTGGCGGCGTCGCGCAGGCGGGCTAGACCGAAGGTGAGCGCTTCGAGGAGCACGATGGTCATGCGAGGTCCCCCTCGCTCTCCGGCGGTCGGGTCGCCTGCACGACGAGTCGCTTCGCGTTGTTGTCGTACGGTTCTCCGGCGAAGCCCCCGAAGCAGACGATCCCGGTGAATCCGGCGGCGGCGAGCATGGCGCGGATCTCGGCGGCGCTGTAGACGAACTGTTCGAAGAACCCGTGCCGAGCGGTGACGCCCCGGACCAGGGTCCAGTCGCTGCGGAACCGGGTCCAGTCGTCCAGGACGGTGTCCCGCATGAACAGGTAACCACCGTCCACCTCGACCGTCTTCGGAGTGCCGGCCCACCGGGCGAAGATCTCCTTGCTGAACAAGTCCATCAGCAGCCGACCACCCGGCACCAGGCTCTGCCAGGCGTGGCGTAGCACCAGCTGATTCTGTTCCGGATCGGCGAAGTAGCCGAACGACGTGTACATGCTGATGACCAGCTCATAGCAGGCCGGCTCCACGAACTCGCGCATGTCGGCGCGAACCAGCCGCAGCGCGACCCCAGCCTCCTTGCTCGCCGTGCGGGCTTGGTCCAACATCGCCGCGCTCAAATCAACCCCGGTGACCTGGGCACCCCGCGCGGCGAGCGGAACAGCGTAGGTACCCGGCCCGCAGCCCAGATCCAGCGCCCTGGTCCCGGTCGTCACCGTGAACAGCGGCGACGTTGCCACCCACCGCTGTGCCTCCTGTCGGCGGTGCGGAGCGAACAGCGCCCCCGCGAAGTCCACCCAGAACCCGTCGTCTTCAAACCACTCCACAGGCGACTCCGAACTCGTTCGACGACCGACGCACTACAGGTCGCCAGGCAGTGCGCGGAAGTTCCCTGTCACGAGCGAAAGAATTAGTTCCCCCGCCGCACTTGACAACCGTTGGCGAATGTGCGCCGGCTATCGATGCAGGGCAAACTCAAATACCAAGATCAAGCCGAAGGGCATCGTGTGGAAGTCCGGAACTAATCTATCCGGCGGAGCGACCAAGCTGACAGCCGAAGCCGGCAGAAGTCACGCCTCCATCCGACGAGCGCCGGATATCCGCTGACCGCCTACATCCACAAACGACAATGCAACAAGTCTGTCGTGGTCAAGGATCCATCCGGGCGGTCGGCCACCGACCCACCGCGACCCGCTGTCCACGCCGAGGAGCGATCATCCCATGCCGTTCACGGGCGCACCGACGACCCCGCCGCTGCACTCCCATGTCACCGACGCCATCAAGACACCGAGCCTCATCCGTCTGTCGGAGACCATGGTTCTCGCCCGCTTCGAGACACTGAAGGTCTATGCCGCCCTCGGCGCGGTCCGGGCGCTACTGGCCGCGGGCACCATCCGCCCCGGCGACACTCTGATCGACAGTTCCAGCGGCATCTATGCGTTGGCTCTGGCCCTGGCCTGTCACCGCTACGGCCTACGATGCCACATCGTCGCCTCGACCACCGTGACCCCGACCATCCGGTCGCAATTGGAGATCCTCGGCGCCACCGTGGACCAGATGCCCACCGAGAGCGACCTGCGGCTCGACCAGAACCGGCGCGTGGCGCGGGTCCAAGAGCTTTTGCGCGCCAATCCCGGCATGCACTGGATGCGGCAGTACCACGACCCGGTGCACCGCCTTGGCTACGCCGAACTGGCGACGCTCGTGCGGGCCGCCATCCCGCAAGCCCCGCTCGCCGTGGTCGCCGCCGTCGGCACCGGCGCGTCAAGCGCCGGCCTGATCCAGCCGATCCGCGAGCAGGACCCCTCAACCCGGCTGGTGGGTGTCCAGCCCTTCGGCAGTGTGAGCTTCGGCAGCGAACGCTTCCTGGACCCGGAGGCCATCATCGCCGGCATCGGCAGCGCCATCCCCTTCGACAACGTCCGCCACGGACTCTACGACCAGGTGCATTGGCTTACCTTCCGCCACGCCATGGCCGGCACAATCGCGCTCATGCGCTCTCACGCGATCTTCGCCGGCCTCTCCACCGGCGCGGCATATCTCGCCGCCCGATGGGAAGTCCGGCACCATCCGGAACGGGTGCACCTGCTGATCGGTGCGGACACCGGCCACCGGTACGTCGACAAGGTCTTCGCTCGTCACCGCGAGGCCGCCGACGCGAACACGCTGGAGCCCGTCGAGATCAACTCCCTCGACGATCTGTCTCCGCCCTGGTCGACCATGCCGTGGGCGCGACGCGACTACCCGCCGGGGGTCGGTTCCGACCAGCTCAGCGCCGCTGCGTCCGGCTCTCCACGACCGCAGCCGCCAACCGGCCGTCCTGCGGCCACCGGATGAAAGCGTCGCCCCTCCTGGCGAAGACGCCCCGGAAAGGCCGACGTCGACCGCCAGGAGTCCTCGCCAATGGCTGCCTCGGTGAAACCCACCCTGGCCCGACTGCATATCAAGCCCAGGCAGGCGGCATCGCACCCCGGCCCTCGTCTCAATCGCGCTGAACGTGGCGGTCCCACGGCAGGCAGCGGACCCGCCATCGCCCCACCACCAGTACAAAGATCGGCAAGACGACACATTGTGCGGCCACGACCAGCCAGAATCCGGGGAGGAACCCGCCGCGTTCGAACACCTCGTACACGGTGCCGCCGACCACGCCGCTGAGGAACGAACCGACGCCGACGGCCAGCCGCTGCTGGCCGAAGACCACGGTCGCCGACCTTTTCGATCGCGCCAACGCTTCGAGGTCGTTCTTGAGGAACAACACCGCGCTGCCGACACTGATCGCGGCGACCCCGACTACGATCGCCGGACCATTACCGCCGGTGAACGCGACCATCCCCGTCGTCAG
Organism: Micromonospora sp. CA-263727; assembly: GCF_050942455.1. NCBI lineage: Bacteria > Bacillati > Actinomycetota > Actinomycetes > Micromonosporales > Micromonosporaceae > Micromonospora > Micromonospora sp. CA-263727. The sequence continues at coordinate 4,242,175 of NZ_CP192031.1, read as the reverse complement.
ACAGCCGAACCCGATCGCCATCGCGGTCGGATAGCTCATCTTCTCGACCCGTTGTGCCATCAGGGGCTGCACGACCACCAAGCCAAGGGAGTAGCCCATCATGGCCGCCCCGAACAGCAGGGTGGCCACCCGACCCTGCGCATAGCTGGAGAGATATTGATAGAACTGCATGTGAACGTAGAAGGACAGGGCAGTGACGACGAACGGCAACACCGCCACCCCGTGCATCATCCGGCGGAACGGTTCCACCGGCGGGGCATCGGCGGTCCGCCGCTCCCGACGAAGGAACACATGACCGAGTGCCACGCTGGTGTAGACCGCCGTGACGATGGTGAACATCTCATCCGGTCGTTGGACGAGCAGCGCCCCCACGACCGGCCCGACGGCGATACCGAGGTTGCCGGCCGCGTTGCCCGCTGACACCAGCCGGGGCCGCTGCTCACCACCGACCCCGTGCACCAGATAGCTGCGGTATGCCGGCGAATACAGCGACCCGCCGCCAGAGATGAGCAACAGACCCGCGATCGTGAACAGTGGGCTGCCCGTCCCCAGAAAAAACGCCGAACCCCCGAGGCTGTACAAGACCAACGCGGCGACCAGCGACCGCTTCAACCCCAGCCGCTCGGCCACCGCCGCAGTCGCCGGAGCGCTGGCGAACTGCACCAGGGTCGCTGCGCCGAGCACCACTCCGACCTGCGCCATCCCCACGCCCATCCGCTCACGCAGCAGCACCGCCATGTACGGATAGATCGAGAAAGAGCCAACATTGACCAGGAAGCCGCCGGCCAACACCGCGACCTGAGCGCGCGTGAAAGCGCCCCCACCGAGCCCCCGGCGCTCCCGAGCCCCCGCCTGAGACGAGATCGGCACCGCCATCACCCGGCCGACCTGTGACAACCGGACCGGGTAAATTCGGCGAAACGCCGTTTCGTCCCCTCAGGCCAACTCAGGTCCACCGCGGCCTCCGACCAGAACCACGTCCACCGCGTCCCTGTCCTCAGCAGCAAACCATCGACGAAGATCGCACCCGCTTGTCCGCAATGTAAGCCAAACGCTCCGCTCGCACACGGGACGGCGTCAGGACCCCGCCGGCCCGGATCGCGCCCCAGAAGCCAAGCGGCCAGATTCGGTGGCCACCACACCCAAGCCGGGCGCATCCCCAAGGACGATCCGACCCCGATCGAGCCCCAACCCACGAAACGGCGGATCACGCAGAAGAAACTGACTGTCGATGTCGATCTCATCGGCCAGCGGCGCCAGCAAAGCCGCCTGGCTGAGCGCCAACTCCGACTCACAGTTGCAGCTCAACATCACCGACAAGCCCACCTGCCGCGCGGCGTCTATCACCCGTCGGGTGGCGTGCACACCCCCCGACTTTGCCAGCTTCACCACCACCCCATCGGCAAGCCCTCGCGCGGCGTGAACACTGGCCACATCGGTGCAACCCTCATCCAGGAACACCGGCAGCCGGCCCGGCACCTTCCGGTACCGGAGATAGGCGTCTACCGTCTCCCTCGGGAAAGGCTGCTCAACGAGCTGAATATCGAGGCCCCGTAACCGTGGCGTCAGATCCCGGGCTGTCTCGAAATCCCACGCCTCGTTGGCATCGATCCGGATCGGCAGATTCGTCACGGCCCGGACGGCGACCAGCCGGTCGATGTCCTCGGCGCCCCGCACCTTCATCTTGTACGCGCCCACCGGCGGAGCAGCCGCTACCGCCGTCAGGCTCTGCGCGACGCTGCCGATCCCGATCGTGTACCCCGTCGGCTTGACGAAGGTGCGAGGCACGCCAAGAAGCTGCCATGTCGGTACGCCTGCGGACCTGCCGATCCAGTCATGCACCGCGCCGTCAAGAGCCATTCGGGCGCCGACGGGCGCGGCCCACTCCGCCACCCGATCCAGCACCCTGCCTGGATCAGACAAATCAGAGCCGAGAACTTCCCGCCCCTGCGCCTCGACCGCCGCGATGACCTCCTCGACCGTCTCGCCATGAGCCCACGCCGGAGTCCCCTCTCCCCAACTGGTGACGCCGTCGTGCACGACCGTCACGACACACGTATCCGTCGAGTCGTAGGCAAAACCAGCACTCCGAAACACCGTCGACAAACGTAATGCCACACGGCCGGCGCGCACCTCCATAGCAGCCAGGATGTCACCATCACTACAAAAAATCTATGTCGGTGAATCAAGGGCCTGGCTCGGTTCAGCCGGCGTCCTCCAGGTCGCCCTCCACCTCCAGGTACGCCTGCCGGAGCGCGTCCATCACCGCCGGGTCGGGTTTGGCCCACAGGCCCCGGTCGGCGGCCTCGGTCAGCCGCTCCACGATGCCGCGCAGCGCCCACGGGTTCGACCGGCGCAGGAACTCCTGGTTCTCCGGGTCCAGCACGTAGCTCTGGGCCAGTTGCTCGTACATCCAATCGGCGACCACCCCGGCGGTGGCGTCGTAGCCGAAGAGGTAGTCCACCGTGGCGGTCATCTCGAACGCGCCCTTGTAGCCGTGCCGGCGCATCGCGGCGATCCACCGGGGGTTGACCACCCGGGCGCGGAACACCCGCGCGGTCTCCTCGGTCAGCGACCGGGTCCGGGCCGCGTCCGGGTTGGTGCTGTCGCCGATGTACGCCCGGGGCGCCTGCCCGGTCAACGCCCGCACCGTGGCGATCATCCCGCCGTGGTACTGGAAGTAGTCGTCGGAGTCGGCGATGTCGTGCTCGCGGGTGTCGGTGTTCTTCGCCGCCACCGCGATCCGCCGGTACGCCGACTCCATGTCGTCGCGGGCGGGACGCCCGTCCAGGTCACGGCCGTAGGCGAAGCCACCCCAGACGGTGTAGACCTCGGCCAGGTCGGCGTCGTCGCGCCAGTTGCCGCTGTCGATCAGCGGCAACAGCCCGGCGCCGTACGCGCCGGGCTTGGAGCCGAAGATGCGGGTGGTGGCGCGGCGCTCGTCGCCGTGCCGGGCGGCGTCGGCGCGGGCGTGCGCGGCGAGGTAGTTCTCCTCGTCCGGCTCGTCGAGGGCGGCCACGGCGCGGATCGCGTCGTCCAGCAGCAGCACCACGTGCGGGAAGGCGTCCCGGAAGAAGCCACTGATGCGCAGCGTGACGTCGATGCGGGGGCGGCCCAGGTCGGCCAGCGGGACGATCTCGACGCCGGTGACCCGCCGGGACGCGGGATCCCAGACCGGCTGCGCGCCGATGAGCGCGAGCACCTCGGCGATGTCGTCACCGGCGGTACGCATCGCCGACGTGCCCCACGCCGACAGCCCGACCGAGCGGGGCCAGTCGCCGGTGTCGCGGCGGTAGCGCTCCAGCAGCGAGGTCGCCATGGCCTGCCCGGTCTCCCAGGCCAGCCGGCTCGGGATCGCCTTCGGGTCGACGGTGTAGAAGTTGCGGCCGGTCGGCAGCACGTTGACCAGTCCGCGCAGCGGCGAGCCGCTCGGCCCGGCCGGCACGTAACCGCCGTCGAGGGCGTGCAGGACCGCGTCGAGTTCCCCGGTGGTGCCGGCCAGCCGGGGCGCGACCTCGGTCGCGGCGAAGGCGAGCACCCGCCGTACGGCGTCGCCGTGCGGGTGGCCCTCGCCGAGCACCTCGGCGACGGCCCCGTCCACGGCGTCGGCGGCCCAGTCGTGACGTTCCATCTCCTCGGCCAGCCGCCGGGCCACCGCCTCGATCCGGTCCACCTCGGCGGACTGCTCCGCCACGGACTCGTCGAGGCCGAGCGCGGCGCGTAGCCCGGGTACGGCGTCGGCCTGCCCGCCGAAGACCTGACGGGCCCGCAGGATGGCCAGCATCAGGTTGACCCGCGCCTCGCCGGTGGGGGCGTGGCCGAGCACGTGCAGGCCGTCGCGGATCTGGGCGTCCTTGACCTCGCAGAGCCAGCCGTCGACGTGCAGCAGGAAGTCGTCGAACTCGGCGTCGTGGGGCCGCTGCGCCAACCCCAGGTCGTGGTCGAGCCGCGCGGCCTGGATCAGCGTCCAGATCTGCCCCCGGATGGCGGGCAGCTTGGCCGGGTCCATGGTGGCGATGTTGGCGTGCTCGTCGAGCAGTTGTTCCAGCCGCGCGATGTCGCCGTAGCTCTCGGCCCGCGCCATCGGCGGCACCAGGTGGTCCACGATGGTGGCGTGCGCCCGCCGCTTGGCCTGCGCGCCCTCACCCGGGTCGTTGACCAGGAACGGATAGACCAGCGGCAGCTCGCCGAGGACCGCGTCCGGGCCGCAGCTCGCGGAGAGGCCCAGGTTCTTGCCGGGCAGCCACTCCAGCGACCCGTGCTTGCCCAGGTGCACCACGGCGTGCGCGCCGAACTCCTCGTCCAGCCAGCGGTACGCGGCTAGATAGTGGTGGGTCGGTGGTAGGTCCGGATCGTGGTAGATGGCCACCGGGTTCTCGCCGAACCCGCGCGGCGGCTGGATCATCAGCAGCAGGTTGCCGGCGCGCAGGCCGGCGAGGACGATCTCGCCGTCCGGGTCGCCGGAGCGGTCGACGAAAAGCTCGCCGGGCGGGGGACCCCAGTGCCGGGTCATCGCGTCGCGCAGCGCCGCCGGCAGCGCGTCGAACCAGCGGCGGTAGGTGGCGGCCGGCACGCGTACCGGGTTGCCGGCCAGCTTCTCCTCGGTGAGCCACTCCGGGTCCTGGCCACCGGCGGCGATCAGGGCGTGGATGAGCCGGTCGCCGTCGGCGTCCGCGCCGTCGCCGCCGGGCACCAGGCCGGGCAGCGCGCCGGGGCCCTCGACCGGACCGACGTCGTAGCCGCGCTCGCGCAATGCCCGCAGCAGCCGTACCGTGCTGGCCGGGGTGTCCAGGCCGACGGCGTTGCCGACCCGGGCGTGCTTGGTCGGGTACGCCGACAGCACCACCGCGAGCCGCCGCTGCGCCGGCGGCACGTGCCGCAGCCGGGCGTGGCGCACCGCGATGCCGGCGACCCGGCGGGCCCGCTCCGGGTCGGCGACGTAGTGCGGCAACCCGTCGGCGTCGGTCTCCTTGAACGAGAACGGCACGGTGATCAGCCGGCCGTCGAACTCCGGCACGGCCACCTGGGTCGCGGCGTCCAGCGGGCTGAGCCCGTCGTCGCTCTCCACCCAGGTCGCCCGCTCCTGGGTCAACGCCAGCGCCTGGAGGATGGGCACGTCCAGCGCGGCCAACGCGCCGACATCCCAGGATTCGTCGGCTCCCCCGGCGGCGGCCTCCGCCGGCCGGGTCCCCCCGGCGGCGAGGACCGTGACCAGCAGCGCGTCGGCGCGGCCGAGCGTCTCCAGCAGCCCCGGATCCGGGGTACGCAGGCTGGCGCAGAACATCGGCAGCGGCACCCCGCCGGCCTCCTCGACGGCCGCGCAGAGCCCCGCCACGAAGGCGGTGTTGCCGCTGAGCTGGTGCGCCCGGTAGTAGAGGATCCCGATCGTCGGCCGGGAGGCGGTGGCCGCCGGGCGTGGCATCACCCCCCAGCTGGGCTGCTCGACCGGCGGCGCGAAACCGTGGCCGGTCAGCAGCACCGTGTCGCTGAGGAAGGCGTGCAACTCCCGGAGATTCTCCGGGCCACCCTGGGCCAGGTAGGTGTGCGCCTGCGCGGCGATGCCCCGGGTCACCGTGGAACGGGCCATCAGGTCGGCGTCCGGTAGCTGCTCACCGCCGAGGGCGACCACCGGCAGGTCACCGGCGAGCAGCGTGTCGAGGCCGCGTTGCCACATCCGGTAGCCGCCGAGGATGCGTACCACCACGAGATCGACCCCGGCGAGCAGGGCGGCCAACGCCTCGGGTTCCTCGCCGACGCGCGCCGGGTTGGCCAGCCGGTACGCGGCGCCGCTGGCCCGGGCGCTGAGCAGGTCGGTGTCCGAGGTGGACAGCAGCAGGATCATGCGGTCACCGGACCAGGCATGTTGACTCCTCCCCGGGTCCGCGCCCGTGGCCGTCGGTCGCGGTCGACCGGAGTGTCTGGCTCCCGGCCGGACGCTGGCTGCGCCGGCTCGGTGACAGTGGCGGGACCGCCCCGGACTCGCACCGGGTTCCTCCACGCCGACCGCGTGATGCTGATCTCGGCGCGGATCCGCGCCGAGAGCCCGACTCTACGATGAGGGCGTGCCCGCTGTCTCCTCCCCGTCCGGTCGCTCCGGCGACGACCGGTGTCCCGGGGCGCTGCGGGCCCACCAGGCCGCCGACGGCCTGCTGGTGCGCGTCCGGATCCCCGGCGGCCGGCTGGACGTCCCGCAACTGCGCCGGCTGGCTGCCGCCGCCCGGCAGCACGCCGACGGCACCCTGGAGCTGACCTCGCGGGGCAACGTGCAGTTGCGGGGCATCCCCGCCGCCGACGAGGTCAACCGGGTCGCCGCCGTCCTGGTGGCGTCGGGGCTGCTGCCCAGCGCCACCCACGAGACGGTCCGCAACATCGTCGCCTCGCCGCTGAGCGGCCTGGACTCCGGCGGGCACCTCGACGTCCGGCCCCTGGTGACGGCCGTCGACGCCGCGCTCTGCGCCACGGCCGACCTCGCCGAGCTGAGCGGCCGGTTCCTGGTCGCCCTCGACGACGGCCGGGGCGACGTCGCCGCCCTCGGCGCCGACCTCTGCTGGACCGCCGGCACCGGCGCGCTGCTGCTGGCCGGCCGGGACGTCGGGCTCCGGGTCGCCGGCGACGAGGTGGCCGCCGCGATGGTCGCCGCCGCGCGGGCGTTCCTGCACCGGCGCGCCGGCCGGCGGGACGTGTGGCGCATCGCCGACCTGCCGGAGGCCGTCGGGGCCATCGTCGCCGCCCTCGGCGGGCCGCACACCGAACCGGCCGATCCGCGAGGGCCGCACGCAGACCCGGTCAATCCTCCGCGAGGGCCGCATGCCGGCCCGGTTGGTCCGCCGCGAGCCGGGCGGCACGCCGGCCCGGTCGGTCCGCCGCGGGTCGGTCCGCATCCGGCCGGGTTCGTGGTCGCGGCGGCGCCGCTGGGCCGGCTCACCGCCACCCAGGCCGAGGCCGTCGCGGAGCTGGCCGGCGGGCCCGTGGTGGTGACCCCGTGGCGCACGATCGTGGTGGTCGGACTGCCCGCGGTGACCATGCCCGGGCTGGTCGAGACCGGGCTGATCGTCGATCCGGCGTCGCCCTGGATCGGGGTGACCGCCTGCACCGGCCGGCCCGGCTGTGGCAGCGCGCTGGCCGACGTCCGGGCCGACGCCACGGCCGCGCTGGCCGCCGCCGGCCCCTCCGCCGCTGGCGCGCTGCCGCTGCACTGGGCCGGCTGCGACCGCTGCTGCGGCCGGCCCGCCGCGCCGGCCGCCATCGTGGTGGCCACCGCTGCCGGCTACCGGGTCGCCGGCCACCGGGAGGAGCACCACGGCCCGCTGCCGAAGCGGGTGGCACAGGCACGGAGCCGGGCATGAACGAGCGGAGCGGCGGCATGAGTTACGAATATGTCCGCGACGGCGCGGAGATCTACCGTCGCTCGTTCGCCACCATCCGGGCCGAGGCCGACCTGGCCCGGTTTCCCGCCGACGTCTCCCGGGTGGTGGTCCGGATGATCCACGCCTGCGGCATGGTCGACCTGGCCGACGACGTGGACGCCCACCCGGAGGTGGTGGCGGCCGGCCACGCGGCGCTGGCGGCCGGCGCGCCGCTGCTCTGCGACGCGGCGATGGTCGCGGCCGGGATCACCCGCAGCCGGCTGCCCGCCGGCAACGAGGTGCTCTGCACGCTGCGCGACCCGGCGGTGCCGGAGTTGGCCCGGCAACTGGGCACCACCCGCAGCGCCGCCGCCATGCAGCTGTGGCGGGGCCGGCTCGACGGGGCGGTGGTGGCGATCGGCAACGCCCCCACGTCGCTGTTCCGGCTGCTGGAGATGATCGACGAGGGCGCCGGGCGGCCGGCGGCCATCGTCGGGGTGCCCGTCGGGTTCATCGGGGCGGCCGAGTCCAAACAGGCGCTGGCCGCGCATCCGGCGGGCATCCCGTATCTGGTCGTGCACGGGCGTCGGGGCGGCAGCGCCGTCACCGCGGCGGCGGTGAACGGCATCGCGAGCGAGGTGGAGTGACGATGACGCAGCCCGGCACCCTCTACGGCGTCGGCGTCGGACCGGGCGACCCGGAACTGCTGACGGTCAAGGCCGCCCGCCTGATCGCCGAGACCGAGGTGATCGCCTACTACTCGGCCCGGCACGGCCGCAGCATCGCCCGCTCCATCGCGGCCGGGCTGCTGCGCGAAGACCATCTGCACGAGCCGCTGGTGTACCCGGTCACCACCGAGGGCACCGACGACCCGGCCGGCTACGAGGGCGTCATCCGCCAGTTCTACGACGACAGCGCGCAACGGCTGGCCGTGCATCTGGCCGCCGGCCGCGACGTGGTGGTGCTCTGCGCCGGCGACCCGATGTTCTACGGCTCCTACATGTACCTGCACGAACGCCTCGCGCACCGGTTCCCCGCCCAGGTGGTGCCCGGTGTCACCTCGGTCAGCGCCGCCTCCGCCGTCCTCGGCCGGCCGCTGGTCGAACGCGACGAGGTGCTGACCATCCTTCCCGGGACGCTGCCGGCCGAGGAACTCGCCCGGCGGCTCGCCGACACCGACGCCGCCGCCGTGCTCAAGCTGGGCCGGACCTTCGACACCGTGCGCGCCGCCCTGCTCGACGCCGGCCGGCTACCCGAGACGTGGTACGTGGAGCGGGCCACCTCGCCGCAGGGACGGCAGACTCCGCTGGCCGAGGTGCCGGCCGAGGATGTGCCGTACTTCTCCCTGGCCCTGCTGCCGAGCCCGACCAGCGCCGCGGCCCGGGGCGCGTCGCCGCGGCCGGACCCGGTGCCGGTGGGGGAGGTCGTGGTGGTGGGGCTCGGCCCGGCCGGACCACGATGGCTCACCCCGGAGGTGGCCCGTGCCCTGCGCGAGGCCGAGCACCTGGTGGGCTACGGCCCCTACGTCGACCGGGTGCCGGTGCGCCCCGGCCAGCAGCGGCACACCTCCGGCAACCAGGTGGAGACCGAACGGGCCGCCCACGCCCTGGAACTCGCGCTCGCCGGGGCCCGCGTGGCGGTCGTCTCCTCCGGCGATCCCGGAGTCTTCGCGATGGCCAGCGCCGTCTACGAGGTGGCCACCGCCGAGTCCCGCTTCGCGGGTGTGCCGGTGCGGGTCCTGCCCGGCCTCACCGCGGCGCAGGCCGCGGCGAGCCGGATCGGCGCTCCGCTCGGGCACGACTTCGCGGTGCTGTCCCTGTCCGACCGGCTCAAACCGTGGCCGGTGATCGAGGCCCGGCTCGCCGCAGCCGCCGCGGCCGACCTGGTCCTGGCCCTGTACAACCCGGCGTCGGCCAGCCGTCGCTGGCAGGTCGGCGTCGCCCGCGACGTGCTGCTGCGCCACCGCGACCCCAAGACGCCCGTGGTGGTCGCCCGGGACGTGGGCCGGGCCGGCGAGACCGTCACCGTCGCCACGCTGGCCGATCTCGACCCGGCCACGGTGGACATGCGCTGCCTGCTCATCGTCGGCTCGTCGACGACCCGGGTCAGCAGCAGAGGCGACGGGTCGGTGGCGGTCTGGACCCCGCGTACCTATCCCGGCTGAGCCGGGAGCGCGGAGAGCCAGCGCAACGCCTCCTCGACGGTGGTGACCGTCGTCGAGGAGGCGACCGGGGCCGGCCGGTCGATCATCAGCACCGGAAGCCCGAGCCGCCGCGCGGCGTCGAGTTTGGCCTCGGTCAGCGGGCCACCGCTGTTCTTGGTCACCAGCACGTCGATCCGATGGGTCCGCATCAGGTCCAGCTCGCCCCGCAGGGTGTAGGGGCCGCGACTGCGCAGCAGCCGGACGTGGGCGGGAATCGGCTCGGGCGGCTCGTCGACGACCCGCGCGAGGATCCACAGCCCGCTCAGCGGCAGGAACGCCGAAAGGCTCTGCCGGCCGGTGGTCAGCAGCACCCGCCGCCCGAGCGCCGGCAGCGTCCGGGTCGCGGCCGGCACGTCGGGTACCCGGTGCCAGCGGTCGCCCGGCTGCGCCGTCCAACCCGGCCGCTCCAGACGCAGATGGGCGAGGCCGGCGGTGTCGGCGGCAGCGACGGCGGCGACCCGCATCCGGGCCGCGTACGGGTGGGTGGCGTCCACCACCACGTCGATGTGCTGCGCGCTGAGCCACCGGGCCAGGCCGTCGACGCCGCCGAACCCACCGACGCGTACCTCGCCCACCGGCAGGCGGGGATCGGCGACCCGCCCGGCCAGCGAGGAGACCACCGCGACCGCCGGCTGGTCGGCGAGCCGGGCGGCGAGGGCACGCGCCTCGGCGGTACCACCGAGGATGAGCACCCGCCGCCGGCCGGCCAGGGACTTCGACACCTAGGACCGGTCGGCGGCGACCGGGGTCCGCTGCGCCGGGACGGCACGGGCCTTCGTGCCGGGATCGACGAGAGCGCCGAAGAGCAGCCCCAGCACGGTCCAGGTGACGAGTTGGGTGCCGAGCGAGGCGAGCCGGAACTCCCAGAGCACCAGGGCGGGGAAGCCGTCCGGGACCTCGCTGATCGTCGGCAGGGCGAGCTGGATGACGGCGACGAGCACCGCGTAGCCGCCGACGGCGGCGATGGTGGCGTTCCAGACACCGAGCCGGGGGCGGAGCCAACGCCCGAGGTGGAGGGCGAGGAGAGCGCCGGCCACCCCGATGACGATCATGAGGAAGTAGAGCCCGGTCCGCTGGCCGAGGGTGTCCGGGTCACCGGTTGCCGGCGGGTTGGCCGGATATTTGAGGAACGGCACGAGCGCGACGGCCACGAAGCCGCCGAGCGCGACGAGCGCGGCGGTCGCCCGGGGGGTGAAGCGGCCGATCCGGCCGTACGCGACCGCGAAGGCGAGGGCGAACAGGCCGCCGAGCGCGACACCGTACACCAGGCTGGCGGTGGCCAGGCCGACCGTGCTCTGCATCGCGCGGCTGACCAGTTCGGGCTCGTCGCCCTCGCCGTGGCTGTGGGCGGCGGCCTGGGTGGACTCGAAGTCGATGGCCTGCCCGACCGGGCCCTCACCGAAGAGGATGGCGAAGACGAAGGCGGCGGCACCGGCGGCGAGACCGACGAGCATGCCCCGGACGAGAAGCGTGCGTGCGGACATCATGGTTGCTGTCGCCCCGTTCAGTGGCACGGGAAGCCGAGCAGGTGGCGGCCGTCGTGCACGAACTCGTGCACGGTCTCGCCGGAGAAGACGGCGAGCACGCCCTGTTCGACGCCGACGAAGTACAGCAGCACGGCCGCGAGGACCGTGCCGAAGATGGCCCAGGGCGCGATCTGGCGCAACGGGATGGCGGCCGGCAACGGTACGGCGGCGGGGGTGGGTAGTGACACGTCAGCCATGACAGCGACCTCCTCGGGATCACGCGTCCCATAGCGGGTTCGGCGACGGGGGAGGGTCTGACTCGCGGACATGTGATCGGAACCCCATGACCGGTTACAGTGGCGCGACCGTGCCGGATTCTCACCGGCTTCCTCCTACCGTCGCTGTGCCCCGGACGCTACGGCTGCTGGCCAGGAGTGTCAACGCGACGATCACCATCCGCAGACTGCGCGGCAGGAACCGGCCGGCACCGACGGGCGGAGGCCGATGGCATGAGGACGCGACTGGTGCTGGTCAGCCACGCGCCCACCGCGGCCACCCGGGCCGTCGCCTTCCCCCGGGACGAGCCGCTCGACGCGCACGGGCTGGCCGACGCCACCGCGCTGGCACACCTGCTGCCCCGGGCCGACGAGGTCCGCTGCGGACCGGCGTTGCGGTGTGTGCAGACCGCCGCCGCGCTCGGGCTCGCCCCGACGGTCGACCAGGGGTTGCGCGACGCCGATCTCGGCCGCTGGGCCGGTCGTACGCTGGACGACCTGGTGGCCGAGCGGCCGGCCGAGGTCGCGCGTTGGCTGACCGACGGCGGGGCGGCCCCGCACGGCGGCGAGTCGCTGCACGACCTGCTCGACCGGAGCGGCCGGTGGTTGCGCGAGGTGCCCGGCAGCGTCCGCGCGCTCGTCGCGGTCACCCATCCGATGGTGATCCGCGCCCTGGTCGTGAACGCGCTCGGCGCCGGACCGGCGTCGTTCTGGCGGATCGACATCGCTCCGCTCACCGGGACCGTGCTGCGCGGCGACTCCGGGCGCTGGACGCTGCGCACCACGGCGGCCCCGCTGGACCACCTGGGACGTCGGGGCCACAGTGGGCTTCGCCACGTTTCCCGCTCACCTGACGCTAGTTCGGAGTGACCCTGAGCTGCGACACGCCCGACACATTATCTGGTGTTGCGAACTCTGTGCCGTGCCCATATATGGTGTTGGTCGTAGCTGGTTCGGCCGCCAAGCCACGGCGGCCGAGGCAAGAGGGAACCCGGTGCGAATCCGGGGCTGCCCCGCAGCGGTGAGTGGGAACGACCGCCGTCAACGAGCACTGGGCCGGCAAGGTCCGGGAAGCGACGGCCAGTAGGCACGAGCAGGACGCCCACGAGTCCGAAGACCTGCCAGCGCGCCGCACGCGTCGCGTGCGGCGGTCGAAGGCCGCGCGGGACGGCCGACGCCATCAGCTGGTCAGTTGCGGCAGCTCGGCTGCCGGGTGGCCGGCGGCGTCCTCCCGCGCTCCCCTCGACCTTGGGGGACAGGCGTGAGGAGGGGGAACATGACGGTGATCCAGGAGCAGGCGGTGCCGGAGCAGCGCCGGCACGTCATGCAGGTCCGCAAGCGCAACGGTGACACCGAGCCGGTGGACGTCAACAAGATCGTCAAGGCGGTGGAGCGCTGGGTCGCCGACCTGGACGAGATCGACCCGCTGCGGGTGGCGACGAAGACGATCAGCGGCCTGTACGACGGGGCCACCACCGCCGAGATGGACAAGCTGTCGATCCAGACCGCGGCCGAGCTGATCGGCGAGGAGCCGCAGTACTCGAAGCTGGCGGCGCGGCTGCTGACCGCGTTCGTGGACAAGGAGGTCCGCGGGCAGCAGGTGGCGAGCTTCAGCCAGTCCATCCGGTACGCGCACGGACTGGGCCTGATCGGCGACGACACCGCGGCGTTCGTGGCCCGCAACGCCCGCAAGCTGGACGACGCCATCGACCCGGAGGGTGACCTGCGGTTCGAGTACTTCGGGCTGCGGACGGTCGCGGACCGGTACCTGCTGCGCCACCCGGAGACCCGCCTGGTGGTGGAGACGCCGCAGTACTGGCTGCTGCGGGTCGCGTGTGGCCTGTCCCAGACGCCCGGCGAGGCGATCGGCTTCTACCGGCTGATGTCCAGCCTGGCGTACCTGCCCAGCTCGCCGACGCTGTTCAACTCCGGCACCCGGCACACCCAGATGTCGTCGTGCTTCCTGGTCGACTCGCCGCGCGACGAACTCGACTCGATCTACGAGCGCTACCACCAGGTGGCGAAGCTGTCGAAGTTCTCCGGCGGGATCGGCATCTCCTGGTCCCGGGTGCGGGGCCGGGGCGCGCTGATCCGGGGCACCAACGGCAGGTCGAACGGGATCGTGCCGTTCCTCAAGACGCTCGACGCCGGGGTGGCGGCGGTCAACCAGGGCGGCCGTCGCAAGGGCGCGGCCTGCGTCTACCTGGAACCGTGGCACCCGGACATCGAGGAGTTCCTGGAGCTGCGGGACAACACCGGCGAGGACTCCCGGCGTACGCACAACCTGAACCTGGCCAACTGGATTCCGGACGAGTTCATGCGGCGGGTCGAGGCGGACGGCGACTGGTCGCTGATCGACCCCTCGGACGCGCCCGAGCTGCCCGACCTGTTCGGCGAGGCGTTCGACGAGGCGTACCGGGCGGCCGAGAAGAAGGCCGTCAAGACGGTCAAGGCCCGCGACCTGTACGGGCGGATGATGCGCACGCTCGCCCAGACCGGCAACGGGTGGATGACGTTCAAGGACGCCTCCAACCGGCTCTCCAACCAGACCGGCGCGCCGGGCAACACCATCCACCTGTCGAACCTGTGCACCGAGATCCTGGAGGTCAACAACGACACCGAGACCGCGGTCTGCAACCTCGGGTCGATCAACCTCGGGGCGCACGTCAGCGCCGACGGCGTCGACTGGGAGCGGCTGCGCGCGACCGTACGCACCGCCGTGGTCTTCCTCGACCGGGTGATCGACATCAACTACTACCCGGCCGAGCAGACGGCGGTGTCGAACCCGCGCTGGCGGCCGGTCGGGCTCGGACTGATGGGGTTGCAGGACGCCCTGTTCACCCTGCGCCTGCCCTTCGACTCGGCGCCGGCCCGGGAACTCTCCACCCGGGTGCAGGAGGAGATCTTCCTGACCGCGCTGGAGACCTCGGCCGGGCTGGCCGAGCGGTTCGGCCCGCATCCCGGGTACGCCGAAACCCGCGCCGCAAAGGGTGAGCTGCACCCCGACCTCTGGGGCGCGGAGGTGACGCAGGCGCAGCGGTGGGCCGCGCTGCGCGAGACGATCGCCACCCACGGCCTGCGGAACTCGCTGCTGGTCGCGATCGCGCCGACCGCCACGATCGCCTCGATCGCCGGCTGCTACGAGTGCATCGAGCCGCAGGTGTCCAACCTGTTCAAGCGGGAGACGATGTCGGGGGAGTTCCTTCAGATCAACACCTATCTGGTCCGTGAGCTGAAGGCGCGAGGGCTCTGGACGGCGCCGATCCGCGAGCAGATCAAGCGTGCCGAGGGGTCGGTGCAGGCGATCGCCGAACTGCCCGCGGACGTGCGGGAGCTGTTCCGCACCGCCTGGGAGCTGCCGCAGCGGTCGCTGATCGACCTGGCGGCGGCCCGCGCCCCGTTCATCGACCAGTCGCAGTCGCTGAACCTGTTCATGAGCGCGCCGACCATCGGCAAGCTCTCCTCGATGTACCTGTACGCCTGGAAGTCCGGGCTGAAGACCACCTACTACCTGCGCTCGCGTCCCGCGACCCGCATCCAGCAGGCCACCGTCGCGGTCACCCCGGCCGTCAGGCCGATCGTCGCGGTCAGCGCCGACGAGGCGCTGGCCTGCTCCCTGGAGAACCCCGAAAGCTGCGAGGCATGCCAGTGACCACCGTTTCCGAATCCAGCACCAGCACCGGCGTCAGCACGGGGGAGCGGCGGATGCTGCTCGACCCCGGGATGGACCTGACCCTGCGGCCGATGCGCTACCCGCAGTTCTTCGACCGGTTCAAGGACGCGATCAAGAACACCTGGACCGTCGAGGAGGTCGACCTGCACTCCGACCTCGCCGACCTGGCCAAGCTCTCCCCGGCCGAGCAGCATCTGGTGTCCCGGCTGGTCGCGTTCTTCGCCACCGGTGACACCATCGTCGCCAACAACCTCGTGCTCAACCTCTACCAGCACATCAACTCCCCGGAGGGCCGGCTCTATCTTTCCCGGCAACTCTTCGAGGAGGCGGTGCACGTCCAGTTCTACCTGAACCTGCTGGACACCTACGTGCCGGACGAGCGGGAACGGTTCGAGGCGTTCGCGGCGGTGGAGAACATCCCGTCGATCGCCCGCAAGGCCGAGTTCTGCTTCAAGTGGATCGACTCGGTCTTCGAGCTGCGGGAGTTGACGACGCGGGAGGAGCGGCGGGCGTTCCTGCTCAACCTGATCTGCTTCGCCGCCTGCATCGAAGGTCTGTTCTTCTACGGCGCCTTCGCGTACGTGTACTTCCTGCGTTCCCGGGGCGTGCTGCACGGCCTCGCCTCGGGCACCAACTGGGTGTTCCGTGACGAGTCCATGCACATGGCCTTCGCCTTCGACGTGGTGGACACCGTGCGCGCCGAGGAGCCGGACCTCTTCGACGCCGAGATGGAGCAGCAGGTCAGGGACATGCTGGCCGAGGCGGTGGAGTGCGAGGTCCAGTTCGCCGCCGACCTGCTCGAACAGGGTGTCTCCGGGATGTCGCTGACCGACATGCGGGAGTACCTCCAGCACGTGGCCGACCGGCGGCTGGCCATGCTCGGCATCGCGCCGGTGTACGGCTCGAAGAACCCGTTCGCGTTCATGGAGTTGCAGGACGTGCAGGAGCTGTCGAACTTCTTCGAACGGCGGGTGTCGGCCTACCAGGTCGGGGTGACCGGCTCGGTCAGCTTCGACGACGACTTCTGACCGGCTGCTGTCCCGGACGGCCCGGCCGTCCGGGACAGCAGCGATCCCGCTTCGCGGACACCCGGCCCGGAAACCCACACCGGGGCCGTACGATGGCCGGTGGTGCTGGTTCGTCCCGTCCGTGAGGGCGGGGCGTCGTAAGAGGGAACCCCGGTGCGAGACCGGGACTGCCCCGCAGCGGTGAGTGGGAACGACCGCCGTCAACAGAGCACTGGACCGCGAGGTCTGGGAAGCGACGGCCAGTAGGCGACCAGGTGTCACGCCCACGAGTCCGAAGACCTGCCAGTGCTGCGCACACCGCCGGTGTGCGCCGCCGGCGGCCTCTCGGGAGGGCCAGGGCGGAAGCCGGTACCCCGTGGTGTACCCGCCTTCCCTCCCGTGCCGCCGGGCGCTTCGAGGGAAGGACCCCCTGGTGAACACCGCATTTGGTCAGAGCACCGTGCTCGGTTACCCGCGCATCGGCGCCAGTCGTGAGCTGAAGAAGGCCGTCGAGGCGTACTGGGCCGGCACCGTCGACGCCGACGGTCTGGAGCGCACCGCCGCCGGGCTCCGGGCCGAGGTCTGGCGGACGCTGCGCGACGCCCGCCTCGACGCGATCCCGTCGAACACCTTCTCCTACTACGACCATGTGCTCGACACCGCCGTCGCGGTCGGCGCGATCCCCACCCGGTTCGCCCGGCTGGGCCTGCCCGCGCTGGACACCTACTTCGCGATGGCGCGCGGTGTCGACGCCGAACCGGCGCTGGAACTGACGAAGTGGTTCGACACCAACTACCACTACCTGGTGCCGGAGATCGCCGCCGACACCGTCTTCGCCGCGAACCCCGCGAAGGCGCTGGGCGAGTACGCCGAGGCCCGCGACCTGGGCATCGCCACCCGGCCGGTGCTGGTCGGGCCGGCCACCTTCCTGCTGCTGGCCAAGGGCGACGACCCGTTCGCCCGCCTCGACGACCTGGTCGGGACGTACGCCCAGATTCTCACCGCGCTGGCCGAGGCGGGAGTGGCCTGGGTGCAGCTGGACGAGCCCGCCTACGTGGCCGACCGCAGCCCGGCCGAGATCGACGCGCTGCGCCGCGCCTACACCCGGCTCGGTGAGCTGGCGCACCGGCCGCAGATCTTCGTCGCCACCTATTTCGGTGAACTCGGTGACGCGCTGCCGGCCCTGCTGGACACCCCGGTCGAGGCCATCGGCCTGGACCTGGTCGCCGGATCGGGCAACCTCAACCGGCTCGCCGCCGCCGGCCCGCTGGGGAGCAAGGTCATCGTCGCCGGCCTGGTCGACGGCCGCAACATCTGGCGCACCGACCTGCGGGCCGCCGTGGCGGCCGGCGCGACGGTCGCCGGGCTCGCCGACCAGGTCGCCGTCGCCACCTCCTGTTCGCTGCTGCACGTCCCGGTCGACCTGACCGCCGAGACCCGCCTCGACCCCGAGTTGTCCGAGCGGCTCGCGTTCGCCCGGCAGAAGGTCGACGAGGTCGTCCTGCTCGGCCGCGCGCTGCGCGACGGCACCACCGTGCTGCCCGCACCACTGCCGGCCACCCCGGCGGCCTGGCGTCACGACGACGTCCGTGGACGCCTCGCCGCGCTGCGCCCCACCGACCGGCAACGCGGCGACTACCCCACCCGGGCCGCCCGCCAGCAGGACCGGCTGGGACTGCCGGAGCTGCCGACCACCACTATCGGGTCGTTCCCGCAGACCACCGAGCTGCGCCGGGCCCGCGCCGCACACCGCGCGGGCAGCCTCGACGAGGCCGGCTACACGTCGAGGATGCGGGCCGAGGTGGAGCACGTCATCCGGCTCCAGGAGGAGCTGGGCCTGGATGTGCTGGTGCACGGCGAGCCGGAACGCAACGACATGGTGCAGTACTTCGGGGAGCAGCTCGACGGCTTCGCCGCCACCGAACACGGCTGGGTGCAGTCCTACGGCTCCCGCTGCGTACGCCCGCCGATCATCTACGGCGACGTGGCGCGCAGGGCGCCGATGACGGTCGACTGGTCCACCTACGCGCAGTCGCTGACCAGCAAGCCGGTCAAGGGCATGCTCACCGGCCCGGTCACCATCCTGGCCTGGTCGTTCGTCCGCGCCGACCAGCCGCTGGCGGACACCGCCGACCAGGTCGCGCTCGCCCTGCGCGACGAGTGCCACGACCTGGAGTCCGCCGGGATCCGGGTCATTCAGGTCGACGAGCCGGCGCTGCGGGAGACGCTGCCGCTGCGTCGGGCCGACCAGGAGGCGTACCTGGACTGGGCCGTCGGCGCGTTCCGGCTGGCCACCAGCGGCGTCGCCGACGACACCCAGATCCACACCCACCTGTGCTACTCCGAGTTCGGCGAGGTGATCACCGCCATCGACGCCCTCGACGCCGACGTCACCAGCATCGAAGCGTCCCGCTCCAAGATGGAGGTCCTCGACGACCTCGCCGCGATCGGCTACGGCCGGGGTGTCGGCCCCGGGGTGTGGGACATCCACTCGCCCCGGGTCCCGCCGCGTGACGAGGTGGTCGAGGCGCTGCGCCGGGCCGTCGCGGCCGTGCCGGCCCGGCGGCTCTGGGTGAACCCGGACTGCGGCCTGAAGACCCGCGGCTACTCCGAGGTCGAGGCGTCCCTGCGGCACCTGGTGGCAGCCGCCGCCGAGGTACGCGGAAGCTGACATCGCCACGCCGGGCGGTCCCGTCGCAGGGGACCGCCCGGCGTGGCGGCGTTCTATCTGCCCTGTTGCCGGCGCACGATCTCGTTGATCCAGGTGGGCGCGAAGGGGGACGTGCAGCCCGGGGAAGTCGGGTAGTCCTTCAACACCTCCAGGCGCTCACCGATGTCGATCGCGCGGTCGCGGTGCCCGGTGTGCTCGATCCCGATCTGAGCCAGGCAGTGGTTCATCGCCCACTGGAGGCGATCCGGGGCGTCCTTCATCTGCGCCTCGATGATGTCCAGCAGCCCCGCCAGGTCGAGGCCCTCGGGCCTCCTGGCGACACGTTCGGTGGTCAGCGCCCAGCCGGCGCTCGCGACCACCGGATCCGGATCGGCGAACCAGGCCCGGCGCAGCTCCTCGGCGTGCGGGCTCTTCTTCACCACGTAGTTCACGAGCCAGTCGTGCACCTTGGGGGTGCGTGCCTCGCGCAGCATGACGTCCAGCTCCTGACGCTCGAACGCCTTCGGGCGGCAGATCAGGATCGCCAGCAGTCTCGCCGCGGCGTCATCCGTCCGCCAGAGCTGCCCCGCCAGCTCCTGCTGCGTCTTGAGCCGCTTCGCGAGCGCGCGCAGCATGCCGAGGTTCACCCCGTGGTCGTCGCCGTGCCTCCGGTTCACCTCGCGCGTCCTCGGGTCCTCCAGTGCGGCCAGTTCGGCCATCACCTCGGCCACCGTCGTCTCCGCCACCTCAAACCTCCTGGCCGTCACGCGATGGGTTCAGCCTACGAGAAGACGCGGCGTGTCAGCTGACCAGCAACCGCAGGCGACTGCTGGTCGGGACGGGGATCGGGTCCGGTGGACGTCAGCGGTTGTAGACGGTCACCTCGATCGCGTAGAGGTCCGCGCGGTAGAGGTTGTCGGCGAACTCGACCGCGTGCCCCGCGGCGTCGAACGCGGTCCGCTGCATGCTGATGAGCGGCGCGTTGCGCTTGGTGCCGAGCAGCTTCGCCTCCGGGGCGCCGGCCGGGACGGCGGTGATGCGCTGCTTCGCCACCGCGGGGCGGCCGTTGCGCTGGCCCAGCAACTGATACAACCCGGTGGTCTCCAGCTCGCCGGCGGTGATGTCGTCGAACCGGGCGGGCAGCCAGTTGCGCAGGATGGCGAGCGGACGGCCGTCGGCCAGCCGCAGGCGTTCGCAGTGCACGACGGGCTCGTCGCCGGGCAGGCCGAGCGAGCGGGCGGCGTGCCGGTCGACGCAGGCGGTATCGAAGGCCAGCACCTGCGTCTGTGGGTGGCGGCCGGCGGTGGTGAGGTCGTCGTGCAGGCTGGTGAGCGCGACGCGGCGGCGGACCTGGGCGTTGGCGACCCTGGTGCCGACGCCCTGCTTGCGGGTCAGCAGGCCCTTCTCGACCAGCTCGTCGAGGGCCCGGCGCATGGTCGGCCGTGAGATGGCGAGCAGCTCCGCGAACTCGATCTCGTTCGGCAGTCGTTCGCCCGGGGTGAGATCGCCGTCGTCGACCGCCTCTTCGAGGCGGCGGCTGATCTGGAAGTACAACGGCACCGGGCTTGACCTGTCGATCTCGATGCGCGGCACGGGCACGGTGCACCTCCCCGGCGATGTGTGCTGACAATCGCCGCAGTTTGTCACCGGCTTGAACTTAATGTCAAGACAAACTGTTGACTTCGCGCCCGGCGGCGCTCACGCTTTCTGGCACCGCCGGGACACACGGGGGCAACATGCCGGCAACGTTCCGACGGCGCGGTGGCGAGCACCGGCGAGGGAGGTCGAGGCAGGCAGTGGACGCATTTGACGTGATCACGATGGGCCGGGTGGGGGTGGACATCTACCCGCTCCAGGTCGGGGTCGGCCTTGCGGACGTGACCACGTTCGGCAAGTTCCTCGGCGGCAGCGCGACCAATGTGGCCGTCGCCGCCGCCCGGCACGGACGCCGTACGGCGGTGATCACGCGCACCGGCGACGACCCGTTCGGCCGGTTCGTCCACCGTGCCCTCGGCGAGCTGGGGGTGGACGACCGCTTCGTCACCGCCGTCGCCGGGCTGCCGACGCCGGTGACCTTCTGCGAGATCTTCCCGCCCGACGACTTCCCGCTGTACTTCTACCGCCAGCCCACCGCGCCCGATCTGGCCATCGCGCCGGAGGAGCTCGACCCCGCGGCGATCAGCGCCGCCGCGGTCTTCTGGGCCACCGTCACCGGCCTGTCGCAGGAACCCAGCCGGGCGGCGCACCACGCCGCCTGGGCGGCCCGCGGCCGGGTCCCGCTGACCGTCCTGGACCTGGACTACCGGCCGATGTTCTGGCCGTCCGAGAACGCCGCGCGCACCGAGGTCCGGCGGGCGCTGCGGGCCGTCACCGTCGCGGTCGGCAACCTGGACGAGTGCGCGGTGGCCACCGGTGAACGCGACCCGCACCGGGCCGCCGAGGCCCTCCTCGACGCGGGCGTCGAGCTGGCCGTCGTCAAGCGGGGCCCCAAGGGCGTGCTCGGCCGCAGCCGCACCGAAACCGTGGAGGTGACCCCGGCGAAGATCGACGTGCTCAACGGGCTCGGCGCCGGCGACGGGTTCGGTGGCGCCCTCTGCCACGGGCTGCTCGCCGGTTGGCCGCTCGACCGCATCCTGCGCTTCGCCAACGCGGCCGGAGCCATCGTCGCCTCGCGGCTGGAGTGCTCCACCGCGATGCCGACCACCGCCGAGGTGGAGAGGTTTCTCGAGGTGAGTCATGCCTGAGCTGAATCTGGACCGGATCCGTGACCTGCGTGCGGGTCGCCCCGAGGCGATCGCCGAGGCCGCCGCCGCGCGCCGACGCCGGCCGCTGCTCGGTCCCGACGGGCGCCTGATGCTCGTCGCCGCCGACCATCCCGCACGGGGCGCGCTGGGCGTGCGGGCGGTGACCGATGCGATGGGCGACCGTGGTGACCTGCTCCGCCGGCTGGTCGTCGCGCTCGACCGGCCGGGCGTCGACGGGGTGCTCGGCACGCCGGACATCCTCGAAGACCTGCTCCTGCTCGGCGCGCTGGACGACAAGATCGTCATCGGATCGATGAACCGGGGCGGCCTACAGGGTGCCGCGTTCGAACTGGACGACCGCTTCACCGCGTACGACGCGGCCACCATCGCGGCGATGGGCTTCGACGGCGGCAAGATGCTGACCCGCATCGACCCCGCCGACCCGGGGACCGTGGCGACACTGGAGGCCAGCGGGCGGGCGGTGAGCGAGTTGGCCGCGCACAAGGTGATGGCGATGGTCGAGCCGTTCCTGGCGGGCCGGGTCGACGGCCGGGTCGTCAACGATCTGAGCGCGGCCGCGGTGGTGCGGTCGGTCGCGATCGCCGGCGGGCTCGGCGTCACCAGCGCGTACACCTGGCTGAAACTCCCGGTCGTGGAGGACATGGCGACCGTGATGGCGGCGACCACCCTGCCGTCGCTGCTGCTCGGCGGCGACCCGGCGGGCCACCCCGACGAGACGTACGCGAGATGGCGCGCCGCGCTCGCCCTGCCGGGCGTGCGTGGCCTGGTCGTCGGCCGGGCCCTGCTCTACCCGCAGGACGGCGACGTGGCCGGCGCGGTCGACGCCGCCGTGTCGCTGGTCCGGGCCGAGAGCCGCGCGGAGGCCGCATGAACACGTGCCATCGGCCGGCCGGCCCCGCCGGCGACCGGCTGCTCGTGGACATCTCACCGGAATCGGCCGGCTGGGGCTTCTCCGGACTGCGGGTCGTCCGGCTGGCCGCCGGCGAGCGCTGGCAGTGCGACACCGGCCCGGACGAGCTGGTGGTCCTGCCGCTGTCCGGCTCGTGCACCGTCACCGCCGACGACGAACGGGCCGACCTCGCCGGCCGGCCGGACGTCTTCGCCGGCCCGAGCGACGTCGCCTACGTGCCGCGGGACACCGCGCTGACCATCGCCAGCGGGCCGGGGGGCCGCTTCGCCCTCGCCTCGGCTCGGGCCGGACGCCGCCTGCCGTTCCGCCACGTGCCGGCGACGGAGATCCCGGTCGAACTGCGCGGCGCGGGCGCCGCCTCGCGCCAGGTGCACAACTTCGCGACACCCGGCGTGCTCGACGCGGACCGGCTGATCGCCTGCGAGGTGCTGACCCCGTCGGGCAACTGGTCGTCGTACCCGCCGCACAAGCACGACCAGGAACGGCCCGGCGAGTCGGTCCTGGAAGAGATCTACTACTTCGAGGTACGCGATGACGGCATGGCCTACCAGCGGGTGTACGGCACACCGGAGCGCCCGATCGAGGTGCTCGCCGAGGTGCGCACCGGCGACGTCGTGCTGATCCCGCACGGCTGGCACGGACCCTCGATGGCCGTGCCCGGCTACGACCTCTACTACCTCAACGTGATGGCCGGCCCGGGTGACCGCGCCTGGCTGATCTGCGACGACCCGGCGCACGCGTGGATCCGCGGCACCTGGGCCGACCAGCCCGTCGACCCACGACTCCCGATGGGAGGGGCATCATGAGACTGACCGTCGGACAGGCGATCGTGCGGTTCCTCGCCGCCCAGCGCAGCGAGCGCGACGGCGTCGAGCACAAGCTCGTCGAGGGCTGCTTCGGCATCTTCGGCCACGGCAACGTCGCCGGCATCGGGCAGGCGCTGCTCGAAGCCGAGCTGGCCACGCCGGGCGCGCTGCCCTATCACCAGGCCCGCAACGAACAGGGCATGGTGCACGCCGCCGCCGGCTTCGCCCGCATGCGCAACCGGCTGTCGGCGCTGGCCTGCACGTCGTCGATCGGCCCCGGAGCGACCAACATGGTCACCGGCGCCGCGCTCGCCACCGTCAACCGCCTGCCGGTGCTGCTGCTGCCCGGCGACGTCTTCGCCACCCGGGTCGCCAGCCCCGTGCTCCAGGAGCTGGAGGACCCGCGCGGCTACGACATCAGCGTCAACGACGCGTTCCGCCCGGTGTCGCGGTTCTTCGACCGGATCTGGCGTCCCGAGCAGTTGCCGGCCGCGCTGCTCGGCGCGATGCGTGTGCTGACCGACCCGGCCGAGACCGGCGCGGTGACGCTCGCGCTGCCGCAGGATGTCCAGGCCCAGGCGTTCGACTGGCCGGACGAACTCTTCGCGACCCGGGTCTGGCACGTCGCCCGCCCGGCGCCCGAACCGGCCGCGATCGCCCGCGCCGCGCAGGTGCTGCGCGCGGCGCGGCGACCGCTGATCGTCGCGGGTGGCGGCGTGATCTACGCCGAGGCGACCGAGGCGTTGCGGCGCTTCGCCGAGGCGACCGGCATCCCGGTCGCGGAGACGCAGGCGGGCAAGGGCTCGCTGCGCTACGACCACCCGCTGAGCGTCGGTGCCCTCGGCGCCACCGGCAGCACCGCGGCGAACGCGTTGGCCCGGGAGGCGGACGTCGTCCTCGGCGTCGGCACCCGCTGGAGCGACTTCACCACCGCGTCGCGTACCGCGTTCGCCGCCCCCGGCGTGCGGTTCGTGAACGTCAACGTCGCCGCCTTCGACGCGGCCAAGCATGCCGGCGTCGCGGTCGTCGCCGACGCCCGCTCGGCGCTCGACGCGCTCACCGCGGCGCTGCGCGGCTGGGGCGCCGGGGCCGGCTACCGCGAGCGGGCCGGGAAACTGGCGCGGCGCTGGGACGACACGGTCGAGCGCGCCTACCACGCCGGCAACGGCCCGCTGCCGGCGCAGTCGGAGGTGCTGGGCGCGGTCAACGAGGTCTCCGCGCCGCGCGACGTGGTGGTCTGCGCGGCCGGCTCGATGCCAGGCGATCTGCACAAGCTGTGGCGGACCCGCGACCCCAAGGGCTACCACGTGGAGTACGGCTTCTCGTGCATGGGGTACGAGATCGCCGGTGGGCTCGGGGTCAAGCTCGCCGCACCGGACCGCGAGGTGTTCGTGCTCGTCGGCGACGGCTCCTACCTGATGATGGCGCAGGAGCTGGTGACCGCGGTGCAGGAGCGGATCAAGCTGGTCGTGGTGCTGGTGCAGAACCACGGGTTCGCCTCGATCGGCCGGCTCTCGGAGTCGCTCGGTTCGCAGCGCTTCGGCACGGCGTACCGCTACCGCGGCGAGTCCGGTCGGCTCGACGGCGACGTCCTGCCGGTCGACCTCGCCGCGAACGCCGAGAGCCTCGGGGCCCGGGTGCTGCGCGCCCGTACCGTCGACGAGCTGCGCGCGGCGCTGGTCGAGGCCCGAGCGTCGGAGCACACCACCGTCGTGCACGTGGACGTCGACCCGCTCGCCGGCGCGCCGGAGAGCGAGGCGTGGTGGGACGTGCCGGTCGCCGAGACCGCTGCCCTGGAGAGCACCCGCGAGGCCCGAGCCGAGTACGCGCGGGCCAAGCAGGCCCAGCGCGGCTACCTGTGAAGAAGGCAGAGATGAAGACCATCCCGCATTGGATCGGCGGCGCCGCGACCCCCGGCTCCGCCACCCGGACCGCCGCGGTGTGGGACCCGGCGACCGGCCGGCAACAGGCCCGGGTGCTGCTCGCCGACGCCGCCGACGTGCAACGCGCGGTGTCCGTGGCGGCGACCGCGTTCGAGGAGTGGAGCGAGGCGTCGCTGTCGAAGCGAACCTCGGTGCTGTTCGCGTTCCGCGAACTCGTCAACGCCCGCATGGACGACCTGGCCGCGATCGTCTCCGACGAACACGGCAAGGTGCTCTCCGACGCTCGCGGCGAGGTCCAGCGGGGGCTGGAGGTCATCGAGTTCGCCTGCGGCATCCCGCAGCTGCTCAAGGGCGACTACTCCGACCAGGTGTCGACCGGTGTGGACTCGTACAGCTTCCGCCAGCCCCTCGGCGTGGTCGCCGGCATCACCCCGTTCAACTTCCCGGTGATGGTGCCGTGCTGGATGCACCCGGTGGCGATCGCCTGCGGAAACACCTTCGTGCTCAAACCCTCCGAGCGTGACCCGTCCGCGTCGATGCTCGTCGCCGAGCTGTGGGCGGAGGCCGGGCTGCCCGGCGGCGTGTTCAACGTCGTGCACGGCGACCGGACGGCCGTCGACGCGCTGCTCGACGCCGAGCAGGTGGCCGCCGTGTCGTTCGTGGGCTCCACCCCGATCGCGCGGTACATCCACGGCCGCGCCTCGGCGGCCGGCAAGCGGGTCCAGGCCCTCGGCGGCGCCAAGAACCACGCGGTCGTCCTGCCCGACGCCGACCTGGAGTTCGCCGCCAACCACCTGACCGCCGCCGCGTTCGGCTCGGCCGGCCAGCGCTGCATGGCGATCTCCGCGGCCGTCGCCGTCGGCACGGCGGGAGACGCCCTGATCGAGATCCTCCGGGACCGGGCCGCCACCGTCCGGGTCGGGCCGGGCCGCGACGGGGCGAGCGAGATGGGTCCGCTGGTCACCCGGGAGGCCCGGGAGCGCGTCGTCGGCTACATCGACTCGGGCGCGGCGCAGGGCGCGACGCTCGTGGTCGACGGGCGGGACCTGGTGGTGCCCGGCCACGAGGACGGATTCTTCGTGGGGCCCACCGTCCTGGACCACGTCACCGCCGAGATGGACGCCTACCGCGCGGAGATCTTCGGCCCCGTCCTCGTCGTCACCCGGGTGGACACCCTCGACGAGGCGATCGCACTGATCAACACCAATCCCTACGGCAACGGCACGGCGGTCTTCACCTCCAGCGGGGAATCGGCGCGCCGGTTCCAGCGCGAGGTCACCGTCGGGATGATCGGGGTCAACGTCCCGATCCCGGTGCCGATGGCATACCACTCCTTCGGCGGATGGAAGGACTCGCTCTTCGGCGAATCCCACATCCACGGGCCCGAAGGCGTCCGCTTCTACACGCGGGCCAAGGTCGTCACCTCACGGTGGCCGCAGGTTGCGCGCCCGGTGGCGGCCAGCTACCACTTCCCGACCGCCAGTTGATGGCGGCACATCCGCAAGTCAGGGAGAGAACAACGTGATCAGCAGACGACGGGCATGGGTGGTTGCCGCCCTTCTCGCCCCCGCCCTCGCCCTCGGCGCGTGCAGCAACGACAACGCCGTGAACCGGCAGACCGACACCAGCAGCGCGGGCGCTCCCGGTGGCGCCGGCAAGTACGGGCACAAGATCGCCGTGGTCACGCACGGCGCGACCGGCGACGCGTTCTGGAGCATCGTGAAGGCCGGCGTGGAGAAGGCCGGCGGAGACCTGGGCGACGACGTCACCTACGACAGCGACGGCGACCCGGCGAAGCAGGCGCAGCTCATCGACGCCGCGGTGAACCAGAAGGTGGACGGGCTGGTCGTGTCGATGGCCAACCCGGGCGCGCTGAAGGCCTCGATCCAGAAGGCCGTGGCGGCGGGCATCCCGGTCATCACCATCAACTCCGGCGCCGCCGACTCCAAGGCGTTCGGCGCGTTGAGCCACATCGGCCAGGACGAGTCGGTCGCCGGTGCCGCGGTCGGCGCGCAGCTCAAGACCGCCGGCGCGAAGAACGTCATCTGCGTCATCCACGAGGCCGGCAACGTCGGGCTAGAACAGCGCTGCGCGGCGGTCAAGGAAGCGCTGGGCGGCACGACGACGAACCTCCAGATCGACAACAACAACCTGCCGGCCGCACAGGCCACGATCAAGGCCAAGTTGCAGACCGACACGTCGATCGACGGCGTGGTCACCCTCGGTGGGCAGGTGGCGGTGGTCGCCGCGAACGCGATCGGTGAGGCCGGCTCGTCGGCGAAGCTGGCGACGTTCGACCTCAACGCGGACGTGGCGAAGGCGGTGCAGAGCGGCACGATTCTCTTCGCCGTCGACCAGCAACCGTTCCTGCAGGGCTATCTCGCCGTGCAGATGCTCACGCTGTACAAGTCGAATCTCAACGTCCTCGGCGGCGGCCAGACGGTGCTGACCGGCCCGACGCTCGTCACCAAGGACAACGCGGCCCAGATCGAGAAGCTCGCGGCGGCGGGCACCCGCTGACCGATGCCGGGAGGGACTGCCAGCCCTCCCCGCACCGTCCACCTCGCTTGGAGGCACCCCCCAATGGCCGGAACAATCGCCGAGGTCGCCGCGGCGGACGAGCGGGTGGCCCGGGTCGGCCTGTTGCGCCGGCTGCTCGTCAAGCCCGAGCTCGGTTCGCTGGTCGGCGCGCTGATCATCTTCGTCTTCTTCTCATCGCTCTCCGACGTCTTCCGCTCGCTGCCAGGTGTCGCGAACTGGCTGGACCCCGCGTCCACGCTCGGCATCATGGCCGTCGCGGTCGCGCTGCTCATGATCGGCGGGCACTTCGACCTGTCGGCGGGCGTGCAGATCGGTACCGCCGGCATCACGACCGGGCTGCTCACCACCTACTACGGCCTCAACACGTGGATGGCGCTGCTGGCATCGCTGGCCCTGGTGCTCGCGATCGGTCTCGCCAACGGCTATCTCGTGGTGCGCACGGGACTGCCCAGCTTCATCGTCACGCTCGGCACGTTCCTCATGTTGCAGGGGCTCAACCTCGGTGTCACGAAGATCGTGACCAACACGGTGCAGGTGAACAACTTCGACCAGGTGGCCGGGTACCCGATCCTCCACGCGATCATGGCCAGCACGATCAACGTCGGTGGCACCGAGTTCCAGATCGCCATCGTGTGGTGGATCGTCGCCACGATCGCCGGATCGTACCTGTTGCTCCGTACCCGGTTCGGCAACTGGATCTTCGCCGTCGGCGGTGAGAAGAACGCGAGCACCAACGTGGGCGTGCCGGTCATGCGCACCACGGTGACCCTGTTCATGATCACGTCGCTGGCCGCGTGGTTCGTGGGCAACACGCAGATCGTCCGGCTCACCTCGATCCAGGCCCAGGCCGGCTTCGGTCAGGAGCTCATCTTCATCGTCGCCGCGGTGATCGGCGGGTGCCTGCTCACCGGCGGGTACGGCTCCGCGGTCGGCGCGTCGCTCGGCGCACTGATCTTCGGCATGACCTCACAGGGCATCGTCTACGCCGGTTGGGACGCCGACTGGTTCAAGTTCTTCCTCGGCGCGATGCTGCTGCTCGCCGTACTCGCCAATCAGTTCGTCGGGCGCTTCGCCCAATCGAGGAGGTAGCGGCCATGGCAGATTCCGCCCCACTGCTGGAGATCCGCAACATCGGCAAGACCTTCGGCAACGTCATCTCGCTCTCCGACATCTCGACCACCGTGCGGGCCGGGCAGGTCACCTGCGTGCTGGGCGACAACGGCGCGGGCAAGTCGACGTTCATCAAGATTCTCTCCGGCGTGCACCAGCCCGACCACGGCGAGCTGCTCATCGACGGCAAGCCCGTCACGCTCGGTACGCCCCGGGCCGCGCTGGACGCCGGTATCGCCACCGTCTACCAGGACCTGGCGATGGTGCCGCTGATGGCGATCTGGCGGAACTTCTTCCTCGGCTCGGAGCCGACGAAGGGTTGGGGGCCGTTCCGCCGCTTCGACCGGAAGGAGGCCAAGCGGATCACCCGCCGGGAACTGCTCGACATGGGCATCGACATCCGCGACCCCGACCAGCCGGTGGGGACGCTCTCCGGCGGTGAGCGGCAGTCGGTGGCCATCGCCCGCGCGGTCCACTTCGGCGCGCGGTTGCTGATCCTCGACGAGCCGACCTCCGCGCTCGGCGTCAAACAGGCCGGGGTCGTGCTGCGGTACATCGTGCAGGCCCGCGACCGCGGTCTCGGGGTCATCTTCATCACCCACAACCCGCACCACGCCTATCCGGTCGGCGACCGGTTCCTGCTGCTCAACCGCGGCCGGAGCCTCGGCGACTTCGCCAAGTCCGAGATTCCCCTGGCCGAACTGACCCGGCTCATGGCCGGCGGCGCGGAACTGGAGCAACTCGCCCACGAGCTGGAACGCGGCGGCGACGCCGCGGACGTCGGGCGGCACCTCCGCGAAGAGAGCCAGAGCTTCCAGTGAGGAGAGGGCACATGACCACCATCGCGGAGCGCACCGGGGGAGCGCCGATCTCGTGGGGCGTCTGCGAGGCGCCGGGCTGGGGCCACGAACTACCCGCGGATCTCGTCCTGCGTGAGATGCGCGAGCTGGGGCTGCGGGCCACCGAGCTCGGCCCCACCGGCTACCTGGGCACCGACCCGGCCGACGTGCGGGCGCGGCTGGAACGCCGGGGACTGCGGCTCATCGGCGGCTTCCTGCCGGTGCCGATGCACGTCAGCACGGCAGCCGACATCGCCGAGGCGACCGAGGCGATCCAGACCCTGGCCGCGGCCGGCGCGGAGGTGGTCGTGCTCGCCGCGCGGTCGGCCGACGGCAGCTACGACCACAAGGTGCCGCTCGGCGACGACGACTGGACCGCCCTGCTGGCCACCCTGGGCCGGCTGCAACGGATCGCCGCCGAGCACGGCCTGACCCCGACGCTGCACCCGCATGTCGGGACGGCCATCGAGGACCGGGCCGCGGTCCTGCGGCTGCTCGACTCCAGCGACGTGCTGCTCTGCCTGGACACCGGCCACCTGCTCATCGGCGGCATGGATCCCCTCGAACTGGTGGGGCTGGCGGCGAACCGGATCGCCCACGTCCACCTCAAGGACGTCCGCACCTCCGTCGCGGCCGTCGTCGCGGCCGGGGACACCAGCTACATCGAGGCGGTACGGGCCGGGCTCTACACCCCGCTCGGCGGCGGCGACCTCGACATCGCGGCGATCGTGCGGGCGCTGGAAACCGCCGGCTACCGGGGCTGGTACGTCCTCGAACAGGACGCGGCGCTGCACGGGCCGCCAGGGCCGGGCGGCGGCCCGATCCACGACGTCCGGCGCAGCATCGACTTCCTGTCCACGCTGGCGCGGGCCGAGGTGGCGCGGTGAGCGCGCCGGACGGACCGGCCGCGCGCCGGCTCGGCATCGGCGTGATCGGTGTCGGCTGGATGGGCCGCGTGCACACCACGTCCCACCTGCGGGTGCGGCACCACTATCCCGAGCTGCCGGTGGAACCGGCGCTGGTCGCGGTCGCCGATCCGGAGCCGGGCCGGGCAGAGGCGGCGGCGCGGCAGTACCACTTCCGTCGCTTCACCACGGACTGGCGGGACCTGCTGGACGACCCCGACGTGCAGGCGGTCAGCGTGACCGCGCCGAACTTCCTGCACCGCGAGATCGGCGTCGCGGTGGCCGAGGCCGGCAAGCACCTCTGGATCGAGAAGCCGGTCGGACTGACCGCCGCGGACGCGCAGGCGGTCGCCGCCGCCGTGGCCGGGGCCGGCGTGCAGTGCACGGTGGGCTTCAACTACCGCAACGCGCCCGCCGTGACCGCCGCGCGGGCACTCATCCAACGCGGCGGGCTGGGCGCCATCACCCACGCCCGGTTCCGCCTGTTCAGCGACTACGCCGCCCATCCGCAGGGCGCGCTGTCGTGGCGGTTCGAGCGCGGACGCGGCGGCAACGGCGTGCTCGGCGACCTGGCCTCCCACGGCGTCGATCTGGCCCGCTACCTGCTGGGCGAGATCGACGCGCTGATCGGGGAGACCGCCGTGGTCATCCCGCAACGCCCGCAGCCGACCGGTGCCGGCAGCCACTTCGATCTCGCCGTCGGCGGCGAACTGGGCGCGGTGGAGAACGAGGACTACGTCAGCTGCCTGCTGCGCTTCGCCAATGGTGCGCGCGGCGTGCTGGAGGCCAGCCGGGTGAGCGTGGGGGACCAGAACAACTACGGCTTCGAGATCCACGGTACGAAGGGTCTGGTGTCGTGGGACTTCCGCCGGATGGGTGAGCTGGCGGTCAGCGTGGGCGATGCGGGTGCGGCCTACCAGAACCAGAGCGTCGACACCGCCTACGTGGGGCCGGGCGACGGCGACTTCGCGGCGTTCCAGCCCGGCGCCGGCATCGCCATGGGTTACGACGACCTGAAGGTGATCGAGGCGGCGCGCTTCCTCCGCTCGATCGCCGAGGGCACGGCGCACGGCGTCACGATCGACGACGCGGTACGCAGCGCGCAGGCGCTCGACGCGATCACCGAGTCGGTGCGTACCGGCGGATGGGTCGGAGTGGCGAGATGACCGTACGGGTGGGCATCATCGGCACCGGCGTGATGGGCGCCGACCATGCGCGGCTGCTCTCCGGCGCGGTCTCCGGCGCCGCGCTGACCGCCGTCTTCGACCTCGACCGGCAGCGGGCGGCGGCGGTCGCCGAGTCCGTCGGGTGGGCGCGTGCGCTGGCCGATCCGTTCGAGCTGATCGGCGACGAGGAGGTGGACGCCGTCGTGGTCGCCTCGTCGGACCCGACGCACGAGGCGTTCGTCCTGGCCGGCATCGCCGCCGGCAAGCCGGTGCTGTGCGAGAAGCCGCTCGCCCCGACGGCCGAGGGCTGCCTGCGGATCCTCGACGCCGAGGCGGCGTACGGCGCCAAGCTCGTCACCGTCGGGTTCATGCGCCGCTACGATCCGGGCTACGTGGCCATGAAGACGGTCCTGGAGTCCGGCGAGATCGGCGCGGCGCTGCTGCTGCACTGTGTCCACCGCAACCGGTCAGCGCAGGCCGGCCAGCCGAGCGCCAACATCATCACCAACTCGGCGGTACACGACATCGACGTGACGCGCTGGCTGCTGCACGAGGAGATCGTCGCCGCGACGGTGCACCGCCCCCGGCCGGCGCGCATCGCGGGCGGCACGCAGGATCCGCAGCTCCTCGTCCTGGAGACGGCGAGCGGCGCCCTGGCCGACATCGAGGTGTTCGTCAACGCCGGCTACGGCTACGACGTCCGGTGCGAACTCGTCGGCGAGGAGGGCAGCGTGGCGCTCGACACACCGCCCGCGACCGAACTGCGCCGCGCCGGGGTGGCCGGGCGCGCGTTGCCGGGGGACTGGCGGCCGCGCTTCGCCGAGGCGTACCGGCGCGAGTTGCAGGACTGGGTCGACGGCCTGCACAAGAAGCCGACCCTCGGCGGGGCGGACGCCTGGGACGGCTACGCCGCGACGGCCATCGCGCAGGTCTGCGTCGCCGCGCTGGAGACCGGGACCCGCCAGGAGGTGTCGCTCGCCGACCAGCCCGACCTGTACAAGCGCTGATTCCGGCCGTCCTCGTCGCGCGGAACGGCTCACCTTGCTACCAGGTTCAGGAACGCCAGCTTGCTGTACTCTCCCCAGCACAGACCGCCCGGTGTCCTGATCTCAAATCGGAGCCGGTTGACACCGTCGAGATTGACGTCGAGTTTCAGGGGCGAGGTGGTGATGTCCCTGCTCCACTTTTTCTTTTCGTCCAGCACGATTGCCATGGGCAACGGCTTCGTGAGCGGCGAGTCGTCGGCCAGCATGACTCTGCCGGTCAAGCGACGATACTTGCGGCCGAGAACGTAGTCGACGGTGCGTGGGTCGAACGACCCACAGTCGATCATAACGGCGACGATAGCTTCGTCATAGGTGACGGTTTCCACCGACACCGAGTCGGTCGACCACGAGTCGGATCCGAACAGCCCCCGACCCAACTGGGCGGTCGCGGGCTCGATGCTCGTGAAGAGCAGAGGGCCGGCCGACGGCGTGGTCGTGGCGACGTCGGTGGCCGTGGTCGTGGTCGTGGCCGTGGCCGATGCGTCCAGCGGCGGGCCGCTGGCGGTCGGGCCTGGCCGCGCGCCGTCGGAAGCTCGACTGGCGAAGTAACCCCATCCGCCCGCGATCAACGAGATGACCGCGCAGATACCCGCCAAAGCAGTCCAAAACGGCGCAGCTCCTTGGCCAAACAGGCCGCGGACGGATCTGCGTGGCTTCACTGGAGGGTGAGCGGGCACGATATTAGATTAATAGACTTCGCAACCGGCCTGCCGGGCTCGGGCTGGCAAGGCCATGAGCGGGACAAGGTGGGCGGATGGCGGTGGAGGGACGCCGGTCGTTACCGTGGACCAGACCAGAGTGCGTCGACGAGGGAGAGCCATGGATCCGGTGACGGCTACCGTCTT
The DNA here is from genome assembly GCF_050942455.1 of Micromonospora sp. CA-263727. NCBI lineage: Bacteria > Bacillati > Actinomycetota > Actinomycetes > Micromonosporales > Micromonosporaceae > Micromonospora > Micromonospora sp. CA-263727. The sequence goes on along the minus strand of NZ_CP192031.1, from coordinate 4,208,739 downwards.
GGCGGCGACGGTGGTTCCCCTGGCCAGTGGGGCGGCAGGTGAGGCCGGCAAGCAGGCATGGAACTCGTTGCTCAGCGCAGTCCGTAGACGGTTCGGACGCGACGCGGCGGCGATCGAGAGTGCGGTGGCAACCGGCGACGCCGGGCACGTCGAGTCGGTCATGGGCGAGGTGGTTCGCCTCGCCGAGCACGATGCCGGGTTTGCCGAGTGGCTCAGTGAGTGGGCCCGCGACGCCGCATCCCTGCCACACCAGCACGCCGACGTCCTGAACGTGATCGGAGAACAGGCGGAGATCACCGGCGGTCTCGTCCAGGCCCACACCATCAACGGTCCGGTGACCTTCGGCACCCCGCCCGCGGCGCCGAGAGAGTCCACAGGTCGGTAGCGCTGCGGCCCGTCCGGCAGCCCACTATGGATCGAACTCCCCGCCGGTGGTAGGCCGCCGTGTCGGGTGAGTCGGATGTCGGGGTACCGGTGGGGGCAGACGCCCAGCGGTGGGCGACGGTGTCGAGCGTCCGGACGGTGTTGGCGGTGGGTCGGACGGTCACGTCGACGGTCCGTCTGCTCGAGGTCCTGGAGCTGTTCCGCGACGACGTTCGGGTTCAGGTCGTCTTCGCGGTGGATCCGGGTTCGGTGTTCCGCGATGGCGTACACGAGTTGCTCGTGTCGACGGGGGCGAAGATCGTCTCGTGGGACCGGGCGGCGACGGTCGGTGCCAGCCTGGTGGTCACGGCGAGCGAGAACGTGGCGCTTGCCGGGGTGATGGCGCCGATGGTGGTGGTTCCCCACGGGGTGGGGTTCCACAAGCTGGTTCCCGGCCGAGACGGCGGTCTCCGCGTCTCGGGGGTGGTCCCGGATCGGGTGGCGGCGCGGGGCGACGTCGTGCTGGTGGTGTCACATCCGGCGCAGGTCGCGCAGTTGAAGCAGGTGTCGCCGCTGGCCGCGGCGCAGGCCGTGGTGGCCGGTGACCTCACGTACGACCGCTTGATGGCGAGCAGGCGGTGGCGGGATCGGTACCGGCGGAGCCTGGGGATCGAGGAGGGTCGTCGGTTGGTGGTGTTGACCTCCACCTGGCGCGGGCAGTCGTTGTGGGGGCGGTGGCGGGACCTGCCGGCGCAGCTCCTCGCGGCGCTTCCGGCCGACCAGTACCAGGTGGCGATGGTCCTGCATCCGAACGTCTGGTTCGGGCACGGCCCGTGGCAGGTCCGGACGTGGCTTGCCCGGGAGCGGGAGGCCGGGCTGATGGTGGTGCCGCCGACGGCCGGGTGGCAGGCGACGGTGATCGCTGCGGACGTGGTGGTGGGCGACCACGGCTCGGTGGCCTTCTACGCCGCCGCCCTGGATACGCCACTGCTGCTGGCGACCTTCGGAGACGAGGTGGCTCCGGGAACGGCAATGGCCGACCTGCGGCGTCTCGCCAGCCGGTTCGATCCGGGACTGCCGGTGAGACAGCAGCTCGACGAGGCGATGGCCGGCCACCGGCCGGGCCGTCTCGCCGGCCTGGCCGGGGAGGCGTTCACGTTGGTCGGGCAGGCCGGCGCAACGCTACGGGACCTGCTGTACGAGCGGTTGAGGCTGCCGCCCCTTCCCGGCCCGCCGCCGGTACGCGCGTGGCCGGTTCCGGTCCCGGAACATGCGCCGGTCGCCTCGTTCGTCGTCTACAGCCAGCTGGACGCCGCAGTGGTGGTGCTGCGGCGGTATCCGGCGGCGGTCGCGCCGTACCCGGAGGAGGAGACGGAGCGGCTGCTACGGCACCGTGCGGTCTACGACGACGAGCCGGATCTACGCTCGGTGGAGAACGCCTCGGTCATCGTGCGCCGGGACACCTGCGACGAGGCGACCGCCACGGCCTGGGCCACGGCCGAGTTGAGCAGCAACCCGGGCGTACGGCTCACCGCCGCCTCCTCCGGCCACACCTGCGTCGCCGTCCTCGACGACAACCGCCGGATCACCGCGACATCGGTCGAGTCGCATGATCCGATGGTGCCGGCAACGGCCATCTATACCCTGCTTCGTATCGGGAGGCTCCGCGACGGCGCGGTCACGGTTCGCGTTGGCGGCGACGAGCGATCCTTCCTGCTGCGCGTACATCCGGTCTGAAGGCGACTCGACCAACTCCCCGTGGGACCGGAACGGGGCTGTTCACGGGTCCGCCGGATCGGCCTGACGGGTGAGCCTGGCGCGTAGCTCCGCCGCGCGCGGGTCGTGGGTTGCTACCAGGATCTGCGCGGCCCGGGTGAGCGACCGTTGGGCGGTTTCCCGATCGCCGAGCCGCTCCGCGACGGCGGCCAGCGTCTCCAGCGCCTGCGCCTCGTAGTGGGTCGCTCCTCGGGCGGCGAGTGTCTGGACCGCGTCGGTCAGCGCCCCGGCCGCCTGTAGGTCGCGGCCGAGATGCGCGTAGGTGGCGCCGAGGCTCGCCAGCGCCCGCGCCGACATCCGCACGTCGCCTATCGCACGCAGCTCGTTGAGCGCCGTTGTCAGCGGCGTAAGCGCCTGCTCGTGCTGGCCGGTGGCGTCGAGCGAGCAGCCGAGGAAGTAGGTCGCCAGAGCCGCGCCCCGCCGGCCGTCCGCGCCACCGATCTGCTGGTTCGCCTCGATCGACCGCTGGTAGGCGGCGATGGCCCGCGGCGGATCGGTCCGGTCCAGGTAGCGGCCCCAGAATTCCCACGCCGAGGCCAGCAACACCGGATTGCCGCTGCGTTCCGCCAGCGCCAGCGCCAGGACCAACTCGTCCCGGGCCCGGTCCAGTTGACCGAGGTCCAGCAGCCCTCGGGAGGCCATCGTCCGCATCCGCGCCTCGACGTCGATCCGGCCCAGGTGTTGCGCGGCCAGCGCGCCGAGTCTGCAGACGTCGACCAGCTCACCCGGACGTCGTTCGTTGAGGTGCAGGGCGGCCGACGACTCGGCCAACTGCCACACCCACTCCGGCCAGCCCCGCTCCGCGCACAGCCGCAGCACCGCCATCAGGTTGGTGCGCTCGCGGGAGAACCACTCCTGCGCTGTTGCCGCGTCGGCGGCGAACGGGTCGACCGTCGTGGCGAGGAGCCGGCCGTGGTCGGCGAGGCGGAAACGCGTACCCATCACGGCCCGGTCGGCGAACGCGGCCCGCACCAGGTAGAAAGTGGCCAGCGCCCGCAGCGCCGCCCTCGCGGCCTCCGGCGTCTCGTCCGCCCGGCCCCGCTCCCCGGCGTGCCGCGCGACCAGGCCAAAGAACCGGCACCGGCCGTGTGGCAACTCCTCGACGAGGTTCGCCGCCCGCAGCGCAGCCACCGCCGTGCGCGCCCGTGGCACGGGCACGTCGAGCAGCGCGGCGGCCACCGTTGCGTCGAACTCCAGACCCGGTGCCAGGCCGACGAGTCGGTACAACCGTGTCGCGTCCTGCGGCAGTGCCTGATAGGCGGCGGTGAAGACCATCGACACACCCGCCCGACCGTCCAGCGACAGCGCGTCCAGCCCGTCGCGCAGCTCCGCGACGAACTCCGGCACGCCCAACGTCGGCTCGACCACCAGACGTGCCGCCGCGACCCGCAGCGCGATCGGCAGACCGGCGCACATCTCGACCAGCTCGTCCACCAGAGCGGCGTCGCCGCCGAGCCGATCCGCGCCGCAGACCGCGACCAGCACCTCCCGGGCGCTCGTCTCATCCAAAGGATCGACCATCAGCAGCTCCGCGCCGTCCAGTTGCAGCTCACCGACCCGGTGCGCGCTCGTCGCCACGACGGCGCTGCCCGGTGCCTTCGGCAGCAGCGTCCGGACCTGCCGGGGCTCGGTCACGTCGTCGAGGACCAGCAGCACCGGCCGCTCCGCCGTGCAGGTCCGGAACAGATTCACCCGCTCCGCAGCCCCCGCCGGAAGGCGGCTGCCGTCCACGCCGAGGTCACGCAGACACCCGGCCAGCGCCTCGGCCACTGCCGCCTCGCCACCCACCGCCGACCGCAGCGCCGCGTAGTCGACGAACAACTCGCCACCCGGGAACCGGGCGCCCACCCGCTCCGCGACCTGCCGCGCCAACGCTGTCTTGCCCACCCCCGGTAGTCCACTGAGCACCGAGATCCGCACCGGCGTGGTGCCGGTGTCAACGGGCAGCCCGAGATCGGCCAGCCGGCCCAGTTCCCGGACCCGGTTGACGAAGTACCGGTCCGCCGCCGGCACCTGCCGGGGCACCCGCACCACCTCAGCCGCGACCGGCGGCAACGACACGATCACGTCGCCGACCTGATGGCCGACCTGCACCACCGCGCCTGCGGCACCGGAGCCAGAGAACGCGTTCGACACCGGGAGTGGTCTGGGCGGCTGCCCGCCCGCGTCGGCGTCGCGACTGCTGGCCTCGTCGGCACCGTGCACGCCCACTCCCGATCGGTCCCGCCTCGACAGGTTTCCACCCGCCTGTCGCAATTGAACTTCACCTTACGCGACCTGACCACACCTGACCGCAACGCCGCCGGCCTGATTGGCGACCGGGGCGGCTCGGCCCCACCTGGTGCTCCGATCAACGGCTGGACGGCACGCTGGACGTTGGCGAGCGGTCAGACGATCAGCCAGCTCTGGAACGGCACGCTGGTGGTCAGCGGCTCCGCCGCGACTGTACGCAACGTGAGCTGGATCGGCTCCCTGGATGCAAGCGCGACGGCGACGTTCGGATTCCTCGCCGGTGGATCCCCATCGACACAGACGGTCACCTGCATTAGCCCCTGACCCGGCAACCCGACCGTCTCCGCTGCCCGTCCTCTCGGCGGACGCCGCTACTTCTGCTCTCACACCAGGCCACGGCGGGCCGCTTCGACGCCGGCCTCGAAGCGGCTCCGGGCGTTCAACGCGGTCAGCACCGCCTGAACCCGGCGTCTGACCGTACGGGTCGTCACGTCCAGGTGGCGGGCCATGGCCTCGTCCTTGAAACCGGCCGCCATCAGCGTCATCACCTTCAGTTCCGGTCCGGTGAGGCTTTCGTGGCGTCCGGCCATCGGGACGGCCCGGCTCCAGCTGATCTCATGGAGCAGGGCCAGCGCGTCCAGCAACGGCGACGCCCGCACCAGCAGGCCTCGCTCGTTGGGCGACTCCCGATCCAGCATGATCAAAGCTGTCGAACGGTCCACGACGGCACCCCGGAACGGCAGCTCAGGTTGCACCCGTACCTGCACACCCCGATCGCTCGCGTAGTCGGGCGGCAGGTCAGCCGGATCACAGAGGATCCGGAACCGCACACCCCGGTCCAGGACGGATTGCTCGGCCGGTGCGGGCGGCCCGGTGACATAGGGCGCGTGATCCCAGAGCGTCACCTCCCGGCGGGCACCCTGTAGCAGTTCGTGATATCGGTTGCCGATCACCTCCCAGGTCGACAGATGCTCCAGCACCTGCCCGGTGCCCTCGCCCCGCCGCGACCGCACGTATCGTTCCCGGAGGTCGGGCAGGGCAGTGCGCAGGCCGTGCAGCTCGTCCTCACGGGCCCGGAGCAGGGCGCGCAGCGCCTGACCAGGGTCGGCGGCGGCCCACTCGTCGCCGGTGCCGTTCGACCGCAGCACGAGGCGGTGCTCCCGTAGCCACCCGAGCATCGCCGACGTCTCCGCCAGCGCCAGCCCGACGGCGGCACTCAACTCGTCGAGGGCGGCGGTCCGACGGTCGAGCAGGACGAGGTAGACGGCCTCGGCGCCGGGCGGCATGTCGATTCCGGTCAGCACCCGGCCAGGATTTCCTGAAGCGGACACTGTCCGCAAGGTGAACCGGAGATCCCTTGTCCTAAAGTGCCATCCTTCGACATTCTCCGATCCCATGAGGACTCCGATACGCGCGGCGGCCCTCGCCGTCACCGTCACGCTGGCATCGCTTCTCGCGGTGCCGCAGGCGGGCAATGCCGAACCGGTCACCGAATCCCGCCCGGCCGACGCCGGCCAGGCCACCCCCATCACTCTGATCACCGGCGACACGATCACCGTTCGCACGCTGCCGGGTGGTGAGCGCGCCGTCAGCGCCGACCCGAACGGCCCGTCGCGGGGCGGAGTGAGCCTCTACCGCGAGAACGACGACATGTACGCCGTACCCCTGGTCGCCCGGCCTGGCATCGCCAGCGGGTCCCTCGACGATCAACTCTTCAACGTCGACGAACTGCTGCGCAGTGGGTACGACGACCGGGCCGCCGCCGCCATCCCGGTGATCCTGTCCGGAACCCGGACCGCCGCGAGACGTACGACTCGACAGCACACCCTGGAGAGCATCGACGCGGTCGCCGTGAGCATCGCCAAGAAGGACGCCCACGACTTCTGGCGCGGCCACGACACGGCCGCCGAACGGAAGTCCGTCGAGATCGACAAGATCTGGCTGGACCGGCAGGTCACTGCCGACCTGACCCAGTCGGTTCCGCAGATCGGCGCACCCGCCGCGTGGACGGCCGGCCTGGAGGGCGACGGCGTCACGGTCGCCGTACTGGACACCGGCGTCGACGCGCAGCACCCGGACCTGGCCGGACGGGTGACCGCCGCGAAGAACTTCAGCACCTCACCGGGGACCGGGGACAACTTCGGGCACGGCACGCACGTGGCGGCCACCATCGCCGGTACCGGGGTCAGAGGTGTGGCACCGAAGGCGCGGATCCTCAACGGCAAGGTGCTCGGCGACGACGGTGGCGGCCAGCTGTCCGACATCATCGACGGCATGGAGTGGGCGGTCGACACCGGCGCCGACATCGTCAACATGAGCCTCGGCACCTCCACTCCGGACAACGGCAGCAACCCGCTGAGCGCCGCCGTCGACCGGCTCACCCGGCAGAGTGGGGTGCTGTTCGTGGTCGCTGCCGGCAACAGTGGCCGCGTCCAGGGCATCGGCAGTCCGGCCTCGGCCTCCGAGGCCCTCACTGTCGGGGCGGTCGACAGGTCCGACGCGCTCGCCGGTTTCTCGACCAGGGGACCACGGATCGGTGACTTCGCGGTCAAGCCGGAGATCACCGCGCCGGGTGTGGACATCGTCGCCGCCCGGGCAGCCGGCACCACGATGGGCGCACCGGTGGACGAGCGCTACACGAAGGCCAGCGGAACCTCGATGGCCACCCCCCACGTCGCGGGCGCGGCGGCGATTCTCAAACAGCAGCATCCGTCGTGGACCGCCGCCCGGCTCAAGGCGGCGCTGGTGACGACGGCCAGGGCCGCGACCTATCCGGCGGCGCAGGGTGGCGCGGGGCGCGTTGACGTGGCGCGGGTGACCTCGCAGCAGGCGTACGGGGTGCCGGCGGCACTGAACCTCGGCGCGGTCCCGTACCGGGAGTCGGGATCCTATGAACCGATTTCCAGGACGGTCTCGCTGCACAACGACGCGACTCACGACCGTACCTTCACGCTCGGCGTCTCCGGGGTGAACGCCGTCGGCGCAGCCACGCCGGCCGCCGCGTTCGACCTGCCCGATTCGGTGACCGTCCCGGCGGGCGGCACCGGGCAGGTCACGTTCACCGTCGACCCGAACGTGTTGCCGATCGACACCTACTACAGCGGCGTCCTCACGGCCACCGCCGCCGACGCGGCGCTGCGGTTCCCGTACACCATCCATCTGGAACCGCTTCTGCACGAGGTCGCGGTCAGCGGCATCGGCCGCGACGGCATCGCGGCCGGCGGGGTCAGCCGGGTCACGCTCTTGAGCGAAACCGCCACCTCCTACTTCGCCTATCGCACCTACTTCGACGCCGACGGCACCGCCCGGGCCCGGGTGCGCCCCGGCACCTACACCCTGACCACCGAGATCTTCACGCCGGACGCCGACCGCAACTGGATCGCCGACATCGCCACCGGCACCCGCCCCTCCCTGGCCGTCGACGCCGACGTGTCGTTCACCTACGACGCCCGGGAGGCCGCCGAGGTACGGATCGACACCGGTCGGGCCACCGAACTGCGGGGCAGCGCCGTTTTCTACCAGCGGATGTGGCAGCGGGGCAGCGCCACCGTCACCGACGACCAGGCGACGCTGCTGCCGGCCGACGTGAAGCACCTCTACATGTTCCCGGCACCGGCTCCGGTCAACGGCACGCAGCAGATCGCGATCTCCACCACGCTGACCGCGCCGGTGCTGACCGCCACCGCCAGGGGCCTCACCCTGACCCCCGATTCCCTGGCCGGCGCGAAACCGTTCGACGGCACGAGCACCCTGGAGGTGGCCGACCTGGGCGATGGCAGCGCGGTGGCCCGACACGCGCGAGGGAAGCTGGCCCTGGTCACCCACTCGACGGAGGTGCCCGTCGCGACCGCGATCGAGAACGCCGCGAAGAGCGGTGCGGCGGCCGTCGCCGTCGCCAACCGCACCCCGGGCCGCCTGGTCGCCGTCGCCGGCTCGCAGGCCGTCCCAGCGTTCGCCCTCACCGGCGCGCAGGGCACGGTACTGGCCACCGCGGTCAAGAAGCAGCGGACCGTGCGGGTCACCCTGACCGGAACCCCGTACAGCCCCTACCAGTACGACCTGGTCAACACGTTCCGCGACAGCGTGCCCGAGGGTGAGCTGCGGTTCACCACCGACGACACCAACACGGCCAGGATCACCGCCAACATGTACGCCCACGGTCGCGCCACCGGCACGTTCAAGCAGGCGAGCAAGCCCGCATGGGCGTTCTTCTACGGTGCGGTCGACACCAGCATCGCCTTTGGCCGGCCACACGAGCAGTGGGTCACCGCGGATCCGAACGTGCGTTACCAGAGCGGCGTGGCTCTCGGTGACACCGGATTCGCGATGTTCGAGCGCACGTGGCACTCCTACACCCCCGGGACACGGCCGGTCGTCGACTGGTTCAAGCAGGTCGCCAACCCGACCCGAACGGACACGTACTTCTACCAGTCGTACTCGTCGGTGCGCGGCAACTACCTCAGCGTGGGTGCCGCACCGTTCCCGGACAGCGACCCCACCCATCTCTCCATTCCCGATGCCACCGACGTCACCGGCATCAGGATCTACCGGGGTGACGAGCTGATCGGCAGCGCCGGCTACTTCACCACGACGGTCAACTTCGACGCCGCGCCCGGCACCTACCGCACGGTTCTGGAGGCCACCCGCTCCTTCGACGGCTGGGCGTACTCGCCACACACCATCACAACGTGGACGTTCGGCATCCCTGGCCCCGCCACCGGACACCGGACGATCCCACTACCGCGACTCCAATACCACGTATCGGTGGACCTGACGAACTCGGTCGCGGCCGGTAGGCCGCTCACCTTCACGGTGCAGGCCACCCCGACGGCTGCCGCCGATCCGGCGATCACGTCCGTCCGTACCTGGGTCTCCTTCGACGACGGCCGCAGCTGGACGGAACTTGCCGTGGCCGCCGACGGCGCCACCACCATGGTGATCCCGCCCAGGAAGCGGACCTCTGGGTACGTCAGCCTGCGCACGGTCGCCTCCGACGCGGTCGGGCACCGTATCGATCAGACGGTTGACCGGGCGTTCGGCCTGCGCTGACCAGCTTGATCCTCACGTGACACGAGACCGGGCAGGGGCGTCGACGCCCCTGCCCGGTCTCGCCTACGCGGATTTCCCAGGTGGCGTGCGGAATGATCCGCTGCCTGGATGGGTGCCGTCGGTGCGGCTGGTCGCAGGTCGTTCAGTGGGCCGCAGCGATCAGGCGGCGCGCTCGATGCCAACGGCCAGGGTGGGCTCGGTCGCCCGGTCGAGGAGCGGGTCGTCGTCATCGCGGGGAGTCAGATTCTTGGCGACGACGGTGTCCACGCCGGTGCCCCGGGCCTCGGCCGGCCGGTAGCGGACGGTCGACGCCTCTGCCGAGGACTGCAGGATGATGCCGGGGCGCAAGGACGTGCCACGGTGCACCCAGACCCGGTCCCCAGGGCAGAACTCGCCGGACGGGGTCGTGACGGTCGGTGTGCCATGGTGCGGCGCAGACATGATCTCACCCTTCGTCGCGGACCGGCTACGGTCGTTGCTGCTCGGAGCGGTCGGCGGTTCATCACCTGGCACTGGTGGGCCGGTGCCACCAAGAGCATGGCAGCGCAGGGGAGCGCGTGCAAGATTTCACGGCGACAAAACATCATGGCGAGATCCTGCGCGGGTTCGGCTGTCGGTTACGCTGTGTCGGCCGTTATTTCATCGTGAAAGGTCCTGTCATTGCGAGGTATGGAGGTTCAGGCCGTCTACCTGGGACTTCAGGCACGCTGGCTTTCGCTATCCGTCGACGGACACGAACGGAAAGTGACCGCGCTGGGACGTGATTGCGCCCGGCCGGTATCCAGGACCACAGAGCCGGTCACCAGCACGCCGTCCATGGAGGAGTAACCGATGCACGAAAGCACCGGATGGATCATGTCCAGCAGGTCGACCGGCAACGGCGGCAGCTGTGTCGAGGCGCGCCGCCACGATGGTCTGATCGAGGTCCGCAACAGCAAGAGCCCGTCCGCCGGCAGCGTACGGTTCACCTCCGAGGAGTGGGACTCGTTCCTCTTCGGCGCCAAGCGGGGGGAGTTCGACGAGCTACTCGCTGACTGAACGGCGTGGCCGACGGTACGACGTCGGCTCGACGACGCGGTGACCACGAGACACCGGCGCCCGCCGAGACAGATCGGCGGGCGCCGGGGCTGGAATGGGGTAGAGGCTGATCGCGGCGGGCGGCGCCACCTTTCGCCGCCCAGCCGGTTACGGCTTTCGGCCGACGGCCACCAGGCCGGAGCTGCGGGCCGGATCGTCGACGAAATCCGTCGGGTCCTCGGGCGCGGGCCGCCACTGCGGCAGCCACACCACGCCCGGCTCGACCAGGTCGAGGCCGGTGAAGAACCGCTCGAACTGCCGTCGGGTGCGCAGGTGGAACGGGGTCGCGGTGTTCCGCCGGTACAGTCCCTGGGCGGTCTCCACGTCGTCCTGGTCGACGTCGCCGCCCTCGGCGGAGGCGTGCGACGCCACAAGGTAGCTGCCCGGCGCGAGCGCCGCCCGCAACTGGCCCACCACGTCGTACGCCACGTCGTCGTCGGGTACGAAGTGCAGGACCGCGCCCAACAACAGGCCGACCGGCCGGTCGAAGTCGAGCAGCGCCCGCACCTGGGGGTGCCCCAGGATGGCCTGCGGCTCCCGCAGATCTCCCCGGACGGCGGTGGCCCGATCGTTGCCGTCGAGAATCTCAAGGCTCTCCGACACGGCGACCGTGTCGATGTCCACATAGACCACTCGGGCGTCGGGCGCGAGCTGCTGGGCGATCTCGTGGACGTTGCCCTCGGTCGGGATGCCCGAACCGATGTCGAGGAACTGTCGCACCCCGGCCTCGGTCAGGTGGCGCACGGCCCGCCGCAGGAACGCCCGGTTGGTACGCGCCAGTACCGGTGCCAACGGGAACATCCGTGTCATCGCCTTGGCGGCTTCCCTGTCGGCGGGGAAGTTGTGTGTCCCGCCGAGGTGGTAGTCGTAGATCCTCGCCGCAGTCGCCGGCTTCGCTCCGCCGACATCGTCTACACCAGACACCGGTGCCGCCCTCCATGATGGGTGTCGCCATGCGGCCCTGCCCCCGACGGGCCCGAGGGGGACCATACCCGCGGCACCTTATCGGAAGGCGTCCAGTGGGACGGAGGCGTCGCGGACCAGCGCGAAGATCCGTCGGTACTCGTCGATCTCGCGCGGCTCCTCCAGGTAGAGCGCGCCGATGTGGGATTCCAGGTACACCGTGTTCGGGTCGTCCGGGTCGTCGAAGTCCAGGATGCGAAACGCGCCGGCCATCGCGGCGTGCGCGCCGACTGAGAAGGGCAGCACCCGGATGTCCACCGAGTCGAGCTTCGCGACCCGGCGCAGGTGCTCGACCTGAGCGTCGAGAACGGCTTTGCCGCCTACGGACCGGGTGAGCACGTCCTCGCCGAGAACGGTCACGATCCGCGGGGCCGGGGTGCGCGTGAACAGCGTCTTCTGCCGCTGCATCCGCAGCTTGACATGCCGGTGCGCGGCCTCGGCGTCGGCTGGCTTCTCGGCCTCGAAGACGGCCAGCGCGTACTGCTCGGTCTGTAGTTCCCCGGGCATGACCTCGCCGTAGTAGGTTGAGATCTGGCTGGCGCTGGCCTCCAGACCCACGTAGAGCTTGAACCAGTCAGGGATCACCGGGCTGCTGTCCCACCACTCCTGCTGAGAGGTGCCCAACGCCAGCTCGGCCAGCGCGTCGGTGATGCTCTGGTCGGCGCCGTAGAGCCAGCAGAGCGCCCGGACGTTCGCCGCGGTCACCGGGACCTTGCCGGTCTCGATCCGGTGCAGCGTCGGCTCGGAGATGCCCAGCTTCGCTTCGGCGACCTCGCGCCGGCTCTTGCCGCAGGCCACCCGGAGCCGGGTCAGCCGCCGGCCCAGAGTGCGACGTACGACGCGCTGCCCTGTGATCGGCATGGCCTCACCTCCGCGCTGCGTCTCTCACGACGAAAGACGCCCGCCACCCTACAGCCTGCAAACGTGCCGTCACATAATCCGTCGGGTCGTCTTTGCCTGCCGTGCTGGACCAGCCAACGGGCGTGCTCGCGCTGAATGTGCAGCGCGTCGGCGGTGACGACCACCGAGGGCAGGTCGAGCGGTGCCAGCAGTGGCTGGAAACAGGTCAGCTCGTTGGTCTTGCCGTCGGCGTCGACACCGGCCAGGATCGGCCGGAACGTCGACTCGTCCCGGAGCCCGATACACCCCGGTAAGCGGATCCCGGACAGGCCGAGTCGAGCGAGGACCTGCTGCGGCGCAGACGCCGAACCGGCGGGTGTGGTGAAACAGCACGTCGTTTCACCACACCCGCCTCGGGCGGAACGGTTAGACGGTAGATCTGCATTGTCTTCACCGTTGTACGGCGACTATGGGCTCGGCTACGAGAGCCGATTCTTTCCGCTACCGCGAGCTGCATTCCCAGACCGGCCGCGGCCAGCAGACACAGGGCGACGACCGGGATCTTCTGACTCTGCCCGGGCAGTTCGGCAGGGCGTAGCTCTGAGGCAGGCAGGAACCGCCACACCGCGGTCTCGACGTCAAGCACGGCTGCTTGCGGAGAACTCGGGATCCAACCCAGGTTGCTGCCAGTATGAACACATGATCGAACTGCTCGTCGTGAGCGTGACCGGGCTCATGGTGATCGCCGCCACGACCGTCGTCGGTCCGCGCCTGGGAATCGCGTCGCCCCTCATGCTTGTCGCGATCGGCGTCGCAGCGAGCTTCCTGCCGATGTTCGAGTCGACGCACATCGACCCGGAGTGGATCCTCGCGGGCGTGCTGCCGCCACTGCTCTACTCGGCCGCGGTGTCGATGCCGGCGATGAACTTCCGCCGCGAGTTCGGCGCGATCAGCGGCCTGTCCGTGCTCCTCGTTCTCGCCAGTGCGCTCCTGCTCGGCCTGTTTTTCATGCTCGTCATTCCGGGGCTCGGGTTCGCGTGGGGGGTTGCCCTCGGCGCGATCATCAGCCCGACCGACGCGGTGGCGACGTCGATCATCAAGAAGACGTCGGTGTCCAAGCGCGTCGTGGCGATGCTCGATGGCGAGAGCCTTCTCAACGACGCGACCGCGCTGGTGCTGCTCCGCACCGCGATCGTCGCGGCGGTTGCGTCGTTCTCGTTCTGGGGAGCGGTCGGGACGTTCGCGTACTCGGTCGTCGTCGCAGTCGTCATCGGCTCGGCCGTCGGATGGCTCAACCTCGTGGTCCGCAAGCGCGTGACCGACCCGACCGTCAACACCGTCATCTCCTTCACGGTGCCCTTCCTCGCATCCGTGCCCGCCGAGCTCCTCGAAGCATCCGGTCTTGTCGCGGCCGTCGTCGCCGGCCTCGTCACGGGGATCCGTGCCCCGCGCGATCTCTCACCGCAGCACCGCCTGTCGGACTCGCAAAACTGGCGCACCGTCGAACTCGTCCTCGAGGGCGCGGTGTTCCTGACGATGGGTCTACAGATCAAGTCGATCGTTACGAACGTAGAGCGCGACCACGCCGGGGTCGGGACAGCCGTTTTCGTCGCGGCCGGCGCCCTCGCCCTGACGATCCTCGTCCGGGCGGCTTACATAACGCCGCTTCTCGGCGTCCTCAAGAGTCGGTCCCGGCGCGCCCAGCGGTTGCAGAACTGGCTCCAGGGCGTGCAGGAAAAGATGAACTCGTCGGAGGGCAAGCAAGAGGCCTTCGACAAGCTGAACGCCCGCCGGGGGCGCAAGGTTTCCGAGCGCGACCTCGACCGATTCGCCGTGCGGGTCACGCGGGTGCTCGCGGACATGGAGTATTTCCTCCGCGAGCCGCTCGGCTGGCGCGAGGGAACCGCTGTCGTGTGGGCGGGTATGCGCGGAGCGATCACCGTGGCCGCGGCGCAGACGCTCCCTGAGGACACCCCGCAGCGATCGGTGCTCGTGCTCGTCGCCTACGCGGTCGCGGTGATGTCGCTCCTCGGGCAGGGGGGCACCATCGGCCCCCTGCTCCGCCTCATCACGCCAAAGGCAGACCAAACCGCGACCGACAGGCAGACCACCGCCGAGCGGACCCGGATCATCGAACTCCTGAGGACGAGTGCCGAAACGGTCCCGAAGCCACCACATCCCGAGGGCGACGCCACGCCGGAGCAGTTCGAGACGGCGAAAAGACACCGGCTCGCGGTCATCGCAGCGCAACGGTCGGCGCTGCTCGACGCGCGCGACCACGGCACCTTCGACGCGGACATTCTGGCGACCGCGCTGGCGAACCTCGACGCGGCGCAGATTGCCACCGAGATGCACGGCAGACTCGCCGGCGCGCCCGGGGCGCACACCTGATTGGCTACAGCGCGGGCCGGTGGCGATCGCGGCCCACGGTGAACTCACCGCGCTGACCACGAGGGGCGAAACTACAGGTCGACGCCGCGACCCCGACGCCTGGTCCGTCGAAGTGGCCAGGCGCAGCGAGGGCATCGCGCAGATTCGGGCGGCGCTGCCGACGTACGAGACGATAGCCAGCGCCCCCCATCAGCAGATCCTGGAAGTCCTCACCGCTACGCCCGCCGGGATCCGTCGACGATGGCAGCTCAACGGATGCGCCGAGTCGAACTCGGGCTGTTCGGGTCACAACGCGGTGAACTGGACCCGGGCGGGTTCGCGTAACGGAGATGGCAGCGCAGGCGCGGGACTCCATCGGTTACAGAGCGTAGAGAACTTCGATGATCAATGGATCTCTGCCGGTTTACTGCCCGCGGGTGCCGCCGGCGCACCTGGCGTGCCGGCGACGCCGACCGGGACACGAAAGGTCAGCCCCGGCCGTGCCCGGATTCCTGGAGCGCCATGGTCGCATCCTGCGGGGCGACCCATTGCAGAAAGATCAGACTATGGTTAGCCTACCCTAATTCAAGGGCTGCGGAGGTGTTCGGGAGTCCTCCAGCGCCTGAATTTCGTGACCAGCTACTCGTGCCGTTCCGTCCGGCGGAACGCACGGAGAGGACCAGGCGAATGGGAAGCGTCAGCAGACGCGTTGTCGCCGCCGCCGTCGTCGTCGGGTTGTCCGTCGCGCTCGCCGGATGTTCCGGGCGAGGCACAGCCACCAGCGATGTCGACCAAACCGGCCCGTGGCGGCTTGCGCTGGCCGACGGCGCGGCCAAGTCGTCCATGGCCAGCGCGGTCTTTCTGTACGGCGAGGAAAAGGGGATCTTTCAGCGCAATGGGCTGGACATCCACATCACCTACCTCACACCGGCCGCGGCGCAGGCCGCCCTCCTGGCCGGTGACGTGGACGTGGCGTACGACGGCGACGAACTCATGCGCGCGGTCGCGGCGGCCGGGCGCGGCAAGGTCTTCATGACCTCCGGGAGCCTGCCCTTCGCGATCTTCTCGGACCAGCCGCTGACCGTGCCCGAGCTGCGGGGCAAGACGATCTCGTCCACCACGCCCGGCTCGTCGTTCTCCAGCGCGCTGACGAAGACCCTGCGGGACGCCGGCCTCGACCCGGCCCGGGACGTCAAGGTCGTGTACCTACAGACGGTGGCCGCGCAGTACGCCGCGCTGCGGGCCGGCAACGTGGACGCGGTCCTGCTGTCGCCGCCGGCCACGGTGAAGGCACGACAGGACGGGTTCCACCTGGTCGCGAACATCGCGGACCAGACCGCACCCGGGGTGTTCGCGGTCCGCGACGACTACCTCGCCGCACACCGCCCGGCGGTGCTCGCGTTCGCCACCGCGATGGCCGAGGCGACGAGGGCGGCCAGGGCCGACCCGCAGGGGCTGGCGGCGTCGTTCGTGAAGGCCAACGCCGACGTGGACGTGGCCCTGGTGCCCAGCAGCTTCGAGGAGGCGGCGCCACGCTGGGAGGTGAGCCCGTACCCGCGGGACTGGGCCGAGGCCATCATGGCGGCGAGCCCGGACGCGAAGCTCCGTTCGCGCCCGCTGGCCGACTTCCTGGACGACGCCCTCGTCGTCGAGGCAGGCGCCAGCACCGAGCCGGTGGCGAGATGACCTCGCCGCCCGCCGTCAACGGCCACGCCATTCCCCGCGTCCGAGGCGACATCGTCCTGCCGCGGGGGAAGGCTGCCGCCCGGAGGCGCCCAGTGCCGCCGCGGCGCAGGGGAGCGGCGCTCGGCGCGCTGGGCGTCGCCATCGCGCTGCTGTCCTGGGAGCTGTGCGCCGCGCTCGGCGTGGTGGACGAGCTGTTCACCAGCCGGCCGAGCGAGATCCTGGTGGCCGGCCGCGCCTACTTCACCACCGGCACGGGCTGGCGAGACCTGATGGTCAGCGCCACCGAGTTCCTCGCCGGATTCGGGCTGGCGCTGGTCGTCGGCCTCGCGCTCGGGCTGGCGATCGGCTGGTGGCGCTGGCTGGACCAGCTCACCGAGCCGCTGGTCAGCTTCGCGTACGCCAGTCCCCGGATCGCCCTGGTGCCGTTGCTGGTCGTGTGGTTCGGCATCGGCCTCGGCTCCAAGGTCGCGGTGGTCTTCATCTCCGCGGTCTTCCCGATCATCCTGAGCGCCCGGACCGGGGTACGCACCGCCGACCCCGGCCTGCTGGCTCTCGCCCGGGCCTTCGACGCCAACCGGCGTCAGCTCTTCCGCACCGTCATCCTGCCCGGCGCCGTCCCGTCGATCGTCACCGGCGTCCGGCTGGCGATCGGCGTGGGGCTGGTCGGCATGGTCGTGGGCGAGCTGATCGCGTCCAGCGAAGGGCTCGGTCACACGATCCTGTACGCCGGCAACACCTTCCAGACACCCCTGATGTTCGTCGCCCTGTTCGTGGTCTCCGGCGCGGGTGTGCTCATGACCGTCGCGGTGCGCGCGGTGGAACGGCGACTGGACAGGTGGAGGCCGGAGAGCCATGCCTGAGTTGCGCCTCGATTCCGTCGCGATCGAATACCCGGACCGCGAACACGGCACGGCGTTCCGCGCGGTCGACGGGGTGTCCTTCACCGTCGCGCCGGGGGAGTTCGTCAGCGTCGTCGGGCCGAGCGGGTGTGGGAAGACCAGTCTCCTGCACGCGGTCGCCGGCCTGGTCCCAGCCGTCGCCGGCACGATCAGCCTCGGCGGCGAGCCGATCACCGGCCCGGGGCGCGAGCTGGCCGTGGTCTTCCAGCACGCCTCGCTGCTGCCGTGGCGTACCGTGCTGGGCAACGCGGCGTACGGCCTGGAGCTGCGCCGGGTACCAAAGCGGGAGGCCCGCGTCCGAGCGGCGGCAATGGTCGAACTGGTCGGACTGGCCGACGCCGCATCGCGATACCCGCACGAACTCTCCGGCGGCATGCAGCAGCGGGTGAACCTGGCCCGCGCGCTCGCGCTGGCCCCGGCGGTGCTGCTGATGGACGAGCCGTTCGCCGCCCTGGACGCCCAGACCCGCGACGCGATGCAGGCCGAGCTGCTGCGGATCTGGGCCGGCAGCCACACCTCGGTCCTCTTCGTCACCCACCACATCGAGGAGGCGGTCTTCCTCGGCGACCGGGTCGTGGTGCTCGCCGCCGGACCGGGCGCCACCGTACGCGAGCAGGTGCCGGTGCCGTTCGAGCGTCCGCGTGACACCGCGCTGCGGCGTACGCCGGAGTTCGTCGCGCTCGCCGACCACGTCTGGTCCGCGCTGGCCGGCGGCGCCCGTCCCGACGGCGTCCGGGAGGCGGCATGACGGCCGGGGAGTGCCTCGCGGCGGTCAAGACCGGTCCCGGCAGGACTCGGCTTCGCCGTCTCCCGCTGCCCGACGTGCGCGACGCCGGTGGCCTGCTCCGGGTGGAGGCGTCCGGCGTCTGTGGAGCCGACGTCGCCTGGTACGCGGCCGACGACCTCCCCACCCGGCAGCCGGTCGTCCTCGGTCACCACGTGGTCGGCACGGTCGAGAAGATCTCCGAGCCGGCCGCGGAACGGCTCGGTCTCGCGCCCGGCGACCGGGTCATGGTGGAGGAGTACCTGCCCTGCGGCGTCTGCGTGCCCTGCCGCTCCGGAGCGCCCCGGCTCTGTCCGGCGTCCGCGCCGACCGGTGACACCCGCCGGTACGGCTCGACCCCGGTCACCGTCGGCCCGGGCCTCTGGGGCGGCTACAGCCAGTACCTCTACCTGGACGAGCGGGCGATGACCCACCGGCTGCCGCCGGACCTGCCGACCGAACTGGCCACCCTGGTCTTCCCACTGGCGAACGGCATCACCTGGGTGCGGGCGGCGGGGGCGGGGCCGGGCGACCACGTGGTGGTGATCGGTCCGGGCCAGATGGGGCTCTCCTGCGTGGTGGCCGCCCGCGCCGCCGGCGTCGCCCACATCACGGTCCTCGGACGCGACGGCGACGACGCGCGGCTCGCGCTCGCGCGGCGTCTCGGCGCGGACCACGCCACCACCGATCCGGCCGACCTTCGGCGGGTGGTGGCCGAGGCGACCGGCGGCCGGATGGCGAACGCGGTCGTGGAGACGGCGTCCGGCACGGCGCAGACCCTCGACCTCGCCGTCGACCTGCTCGGCGTTGACGGGACGCTCGCGCTGGCGCAGTGGCCGCCCGGCCGGACCGGAGTCGATCTGCCGGCGCTCGCCGGCAAGCGGCTGACCGTCACCACGGTCCGCGGCCGGGACGACGCGTCGATCCGGCGGGCCATCGAGCTGGTCCGCCGCGACGCCGCCCGGCTCGGCCGGATGTGCAGCGGGATCGTGGAGCTGGAGGGCCTGCACGACGTCCTCGTCGCACTCGCCTCGGCCGCCGGCCGGAGCGACCTGGTCCATGTCAGCGTGCGGGGGTAGCCGATGCTCAGCGCCGAACGCAACCAGACCCTGACCGCCTCCGCCCAGGGGACCCCGATGGGCGCGATGTACCGGCGGCACTGGATCCCGGTCGCGTTGTCGCAGGAGGTGCCGCTGGCCGGCGGCCCACCGATCCGTCGGCGGCTGCTCGGCGAGGACCTGGTGCTCTTCCGGGACGGGGCCGGGCGGCCGGGACTGCTTTCCGAGTGGTGTCCGCACCGCGGCGCGTCGCTCTACTTCGGGCGCAACGAGCGCGCCGACTCGCCGACCGGTCCCGGGCTGCGGTGCGTGTACCACGGCTGGAAGTTCGACGTCGACGGCTCCTGCCTGGACATGCCCAACGAGCCGGAGGAGTCGACGTTCCGTAACCGGGTGCGCGCCCGTGCCGCGTATCCCTGCCGGGAACTGGCCGGCGTGATCTGGGCGTACCTCGGGGATCCGCGGTTGCGCCCGGACGCGCCCCAACTGCCGTGGACGATCCTGCCCGCGGAGCACGTGTACGCCTCGGTGCGGTTGCAGCTCTGCAACTCGATCCAGGCGTTCGAGGGGGCGGTGGACGCCAGCCACGTCGGCATCCTGCACAGCGACATCGGGCTGTGGGACGCCGGAGACGAGTTCAAGCGGGTGCGTGGCGGCATCGCGGTGGACAAGGCCCCGCGCTTCTATGTGGAGCAGACCGACTTCGGGTTGACCATCGGCGCGCGGCGGCGGATGGCGGGCGGGCAGGCGTACTGGCGGTTCACGCAGGTCGTGCTCCCGTGGTACGTGGTGCTGAGCCAGGAGCCGGACGCGCCCGGCTCCGGGCACGCCTGGGTGCCGGTGGACGAGCATCGGACGTACACCTGGACGTTCAGCTTCCGTGCCGACCGGCCGCTGGACGGGCAGGAGGTGGCCCGCTGGCGGGCCGGTGGCGGGCTGCACGCGCCGTTGATCCCGGGCACCCTGACCCCGACCATGAACCGCGACAACGACTACCTGGTCAACCGGGATCTCCAGGCGAGCGCCTCGATGACCGGCATCTCCAACGTCGGCATGCAGGACGCCGCGGTGCAGGAGAACATGGGGCCGCACATGCCGGGCACCCTCGCGGCCCTCGGGTCGCGGATGGACCGCAGCAGTGAGCGTCTCGGCTCGGCCGACGCCGGGGTGGTCGCGACCCGCCGGGTCCTGCTCGCCGCCGCGACGGCGCTGGAGAAGGACGCCACGATCCGGCCGCCCGGCGTGCTCGTCGAGGACCAGCGCCAGGCCTGCCCGTACCCGTCGATGCTGGTCGACGAGGAGACCGGGTGGCACGAGGTGCGTGGGTTGGCGCAGGGCGAGGCGGCGGGGTCCGCGCCGCCGGCTGGGCGGTGACGGTGGACGGCCGGCCGGTGGGACACACCGTGGAGATCGTCTCGATCCCGGCCGTCGGCGGCTGGATCCGTCGGGTCTCCGTCGTGGGCCTGCCGGAGTGCACCGTGGACTCCACCGACCCCGACGTGTCGGCCGATGTCGGGCGGGTGCTCGCGCTGCTGGCCGAACGGCTGGCCGCCGGTGTCGTGACCGGCGCCGGCACCGCCCGCGATCTCCGCCCCGACCTGGAGATGGTCGCCCGGCTGTACCGGTCGGAGACGGGATAGCCGCGTGCCCCCGGCGCCGCCCGTGTGACTGGAGTAACGATCCCGAATCCCCGGATCAGCCTATGGACACCACGCTTCCGATAACTAAGGTAAGGCTTACCTTTATCAGATGTCTGATGACCGGCGCGGGGGCCGGATCGAGAACGGAGTTGTCTGTTGGGGTCCAGCCGCAACCGCTCGCGCGAACCCCGGGTCACCGTCGTGATCCCGGCCCTCAACGAGGCCCGCAACCTGGCCCAGGTGCTGCCGTCGCTACCGTCCGTGCACGAGGTGATCGTCGTCGACGGGTACTCGCCGGACGACACGCACCGCACCGTCCGCCGGGTGCTGCCGTCGGCCCGGGTGATCTGCCAGACCCGGTACGGCAAGGGCAACGCCCTCGTCTGTGGCTTCGCCGCGGCGACCGGCGACGTGATCGTCATGTTCGACGCCGACGGCAGCGCCGATCCCACCGAGATCCCGCGCTTCGTGGCCGCGCTACGCGACGGCGCCGACTTCGCCAAGGGCAGCCGGGTCCGGCCCGGCGGCGGGAGCGACGACCTGACCCGGCTGCGCGACCTCGGCAACCGGGCCCTGACGGTCCTGACGAACCTGCTCTTCCGCACCCGCTACAGCGACCTGTGCTACGGGTACAACGCGTTCTGGGCCGACGTCCTACCGCGACTGCGGCTCCCCGAACCGGATCCGCCGGGCACCGCGGTCTGGGGCGACGGCTTCGAGATCGAGACCGTCCTCAACTGCCGGGCCGCGGCCGCCCGCCTGGCCGTGCGCGAGGTGCCGAGCCACGAGCGGCGGCGGATCCACGGCGTGAGCAACCTGCACGCGGTACGCGACGGCGTCCGGGTGCTGCGCACGATCCTCACCGAGTGGCGCTGGCGTCCCACCACCAGGGACGGGCACGACGACCGGTCCTACCAGTTCGCCGGCTGACCATGACGGTGCTACCCCTCGTGACACGGGGTCGCGCGCGCCCCGGCATGGCGGCGAGCGCGGTCACGCTGATGGCGTCGTCGGTCGCCACCGGCGCGCTCGGCATCTGCTACTGGGTGGTGGCCGGCCGGCTCTACCCGACGGTGGAGGTCGGGCGGGCCTCGGCGTTCATCTCGACGGCGACCGTGCTCAGCTCGCTGGCCTGCCTCTCGCTGGGCGGCAGCTACCAGCGCTTCCTCCCGGTCGCGGGCAGCCGCACCCGCTCGCTCGTGGTGGGCGGTTTCCTGCTCAGCGGCACCGTCGCCGCCGCGCTCGGCGTCGGGTTCGTGCTGCTCGGTGTCGGCGGCTCCGAACTGCTGGCCCGCGCGCCGGAACGGATGCTCTTCCCGGCGCTGGTCGTGGTCCTCACCATGTACGCGCTGCTCGACCCGATCCTGACCGGGTTGCACCAGGCCCGCCTGGTCGCCGCGAAGAACACGGCGCTCTCCGTCCTCAAGGTCCTGCCGCTGCCGCTGCTGGCGTACACGGCGACCGGCCTCGCCCTGACCGGGTCCTGGTTCCTGCTCACCGCGGCGATCTCCGCGGTGGCCATGGTCTGGCTGCTGCGCGTCGGGCTGGTGGCCACCCGGGACGTCCTGCCCGCGCTCCCGCCGGCACGGCAGATCTGGGCCTTCCAGGGCGCGTCGCTCGCCATGTTCCTGGTGATGACGGTGACACCGCTCTGCCTGCCGCTCGTCGTGCTGGCCCGGCTCGGTCCGGAGTCCTCCGCGTACTACAACCTGGTCGCCGCGCTCGGCGCGGCGGCCGGCATGCTGCGCGGCAACGTCATCGCGTCGTACGTCATCGCGGCGTCCGCCCCGGGCGCGGCATGGGCCGCGCTCACCCGGCGCATGGTGGTGCTGATGGCCGCCGTGGGCGGGCTCTGCGCGGTCGGTCTGGCCGCCGGTGGCCCGCTGCTGCTGTGGCTGGTCGGCGACGAGTACGTCACGGCGGGGACGCCCCTGGTGCTGCTGCTCGCCGGGGAGACGGTCTTCGCCACGGTGACCGCGGCCTACGCCGCGCTGGCCCAGGTGCGGCGGCGAATGCGGCTGCTCGTGCTGGCCCAGGCGACGGTCGTGGCACTGACCGTCGCCGGCGCGTTCGGCCTGGTGTCCGTCGTCGGCCTGGCCGGTGTCGGCCTGGCGGCGATGGCGGCCCAGGCCGTCGGGGCGGCGATCGTGGCGGCGCCGCTGATCCAGGAGTGCCGCCGGGTGGCCCGCCCGGCGGAGAAGTCGACCGAGCCGATCGGAGTGGGGTCATGACGCCACGGGTAACCGTTCTCATGCCGGTGCACAACGCCGCCGACTACGTCGAGGCGGCGATCGGCAGTGTCCTTCGCCAGACGTACCGGGACCTGGAACTGCTGGTCGTGGACGACGGGTCCACGGACCGGACCGAGGCGGTGGTCGCCTCGATCACCGACCCGCGACTGCGGGTCCTGCACCGGCCCCGGGCCGGCATCGTCGCGTCCCTCAACGCCGGGCTCGACGAGGCGCGCGGCGAGTTGCTCGCCCGGATGGACGCGGACGACGTCATGGGCCCCGAACGCCTCGCCCGCCAGGTGGCGTACCTCGACCGCAACCCGGAGGTGGTCGCCTGCGGGACGGACTACGAGCTGTTCGGCGCGATGTCGGGGCGGGTGCGGATGCCGCGCACCCCGGCAGCGTGCCGGGCCCGCCTGCTCTTCGGTACCTGCATCGCGCACAGCTCCGCCGCCATCCGGCTCGCCGCGCTGCGCTCGGCCGGCATCCGGTACCGCCCGGAGTACGGGTACGCGGAGGACTACCGGCTCTTCACCGAGCTGAGCCAGCACGGTGACCTGGCCAACCTGCCGTACGTCGGCCTGCGCTACCGGGTCGCCGACGGCCAGGTCAGCGCGACGAGGCTGGCCGAGCAGCGGGCCACGACGTTGCGGATCATGCGGGAGAACCTGGCCGGGTGCGGCGTCTCCACCGTCGACGACGGCACGCTGGCACGGATGATCTGGCTGGACGGGCGCGGTGTGGGCGCGGCCTGGACCTACCTGTACCGCGAGGCGCCGCACCTGTTCGGCGTCGCGGCCCGAGCCGCCGGACTGCACGGCGCCCGGACCGCCGTGCGGCTCATCCGGGAGCGGTTGAACACCGCACTGCGGCCACGCCGGCGAACCCAGCCGGCCACGCAGCCGGTGGGGGTCGGCAATGCCCGGTAGCGCGGGCCCGCTCGCCCCGGCCCGGACCGACGCGGTCGCCGTGGTGATCTGTGTCTACACGGCCGAGCGGTTGCCCGGCATCCGGGAGGCCGTGGCGGTGGCGGGCGACCAGCTCGGCCGCGACGGCGACGAACTCGTCGTCGTGGTGGACCACAACGAGCGACTGCTCCGGCTGCTCGCCGCCGAGTTGCCCGGCGTGACCGTGGTCGCGAACGCGGGTGAGCGTGGCCTCTCCGCCGCGCGCAACACCGGCGTCGCCGCCTCGACCGCGCCGGTCGTGGTGTTCCTGGACGACGACGCCGTGCCAGGCCCCGGCTGGCTGTCCGCCTGGCGTCGGGCCTTCGCCGACCCGTCGGTCATGATGGCCGGCGGTGCCGTCTCGCCGGACTGGAGCGCGGGACGGGCCCCCCGGTGGTTCCCGGAGGAGTTCGGCTGGGTGGTCGGATGCGACTACCGCGGGATCGCGCCCTCCGGGGCCGCCGTCCGGAACCCGATCGGGGCCAACATGGCCATCCGGCGCTCCGCACTGGACCGGGTCGGCCCGTTCACCTCCCGGCTCGGCCGGCTCGGCACGGTGCCGGCCGGCTGCGAGGAGACCGAACTCGGCATCCGCGTCGGCCGCGCGTTCGGCCCCGGTGCGGTGGTACGCACCGGTACGCCCGCCGTGCGCCACCGGGTCCCGCCGTCGCGCGCCACGGTCGGCTACTTCCTGTCCCGATGCCGCCACGAGGGACGGTCCAAGGCGCTGCTGGCCGCCGCGGCCGGCCGCGCGGCCTCCCTGTCGACCGAGCGCCGGTACGTGCTCCGTACCCTCCCGGCCGGCGTACTGCGCCATGCCGCCGCGCTGCTCCGGGGCGACCTCGCCGGCCCGGCGCGCGGCGCGCTGCTGGTGGCTGGTCTCACCACGACCGCGTGGGGGTTCCTCGCGCCGGCGCGGCGCGGCGCGGCCGACCCGCCGACCGAGGTGGCGGAGGTGGAGCTGGCCGGCACCGCCACCGCTCCGCTGGCCGCACCATCAGCGCCCGCGAGTGTCCTGGTCCGGCTGCGCGGCATCCCCGTCGGCCGGGTGAGCCTCGACGATCCGGCGACCTCGCTGGAGTCGGCCGTCGAGGCGTCGCTCACCGCGGCGCTGCGCCCGCACCTCGAACGCGCCGGAGCGCCGGTACCACCGCAGGCCGCTGCCGGGGCGGTGCTGGCCGCCGCCCGCGCCTGCCCGCCCGGCACGCCACCGGCGCCGTCCGGCCGGCTGGTGACGGTGGTGCTCTGCACCCTCGGCACCGAGCCACGACTAAGCCCGGCGGTCGAGGCCGTGCTCGCCCAGAGCCACGCCGACCTGGACGTCGTGGTCGTCGACAACGCCCCCGCCACCGGTGCCACGGCCCGCCTGCTGTCCGGGCTGGACGATCCCCGGCTGCGGATCGTCCCCGAGCCGCGGCGCGGCCTGTCGCACGCTCGCAACACCGGACTCGCCGCGGCGCACGGCGCGGTGGTCGCCTTCACCGACGACGACGCGCTCCCCGACGCCCACTGGGTGGCGGAGCTGCTCCGTGGCTTCGACAGCGCCCCGCAGGTCGGCTGCGTCACCGGCCTGGTCACGCCGGCCCGGCTGGCGACGCGGTGGGAACGGTACTTCGAGGAGCACGGCGGCTTCGACAAGGGATACGTCGACAAGGCATGGTCGGTGGGGCAGCTACCCGAGGCGGTCGCCCGGACCGCCGTCACCGGCGAGCGGGGCCCGCTCTTCCCGTACGCCGGGGGCAACTACGGCTCCGGCAACAACATGGCGTTCCGCGCCGAGGTGCTGCGCGCCGCCGGTGGCTTCGATCCCGCCCTCGGCGCGGGCAGCCCGGCGCGCGGCGGCGAGGACCTCGACGCCTTCCGGGCGGTGCTGGTCGCCGGCCACGTCATCCGGTACACCCCCAGCGCCCTGGTGCGGCACTACCACCGGGCGACCGGGTCGGCGCTGCGCCGCCAGCTGTACGGGTACGGCGCCGGCTTCACCGCGGTCGTCACCAAGCACCTGCTGTCGAGTCCGCGCACCGCCTGGCGGATGGCGCGCGGGATGCCCCGGGCGTTGCGGGTGGTGGCCGATCCCCGCTCGCCCAAGTACGCCGGGCGCTCGCGCGGGTTTCCCGTCGTGCTCGGTGTCGCGGAGGCGCTCGGCTACCTCGCCGGACCGTGGCTGCTGCTGCGCGGCCGGCTCCGCGCCCGGCGGGTCACGTGATGGCCGGACGGCGCTTCGACCTGGGCGCGGTCGCGCTGGCGGCGGCGCTCGCCGTGCTGGTGCCGACGCTCACCGGCCTGGACGCCGCGCTGCCGGGTCGCGCGCTCGCCGCGGTCGCCTTCGTCGTGCTGGTGCCCGGCATCCCGCTGGCGTACGCGGTGCGCCTGCCGAACCGCCTCGCCACCGTCGTCCTCGCCCTCTGCCTGTCGATCGCCACCACCCTGCTCGGTGGCGCGCTCGGCGCGCTGTCCGGCCGGTGGGACCCGTTCACCGTGGTGACCGCGACCGCCGCCGTGGGACTGTTGGCCACCCCGTTCGCGGTGTCGGGGATCCAGTCCGCGCCGCCCGCACCGGATTCCCCGCGCCCGGCTCCGCCGGTGATGGCGCGGGTCGGTGGACTGGCCGGGGTCGCGGTCGCGCTGGGCCTCTGGTGGGTGGCGTCGCGGCAGACGGATGCGGGCGCCGCCGGGGCCACCGGCCTGGTGGCGGTGGTTCCGGTCACCTACTGGGCGGCGCTGCTCGTGCTCGCCGTCGTCCTCGCCTGGGCGCTGCTGCGGCCCGCCCTCGACCACGTGGTGCTCGCCGCCGCCTGCCTGGCCGCCGTGGTCTGCTGCTACCTGCTGGTCAACGTCGCCGACGGAGCGGCCGGGCCGGGCACCACCTGGGTGCACGTCGGTTTCGTGGACTTCGTCTCGCGCACCGGGGACCTGGCCACCGGGGCGGACGCGCGGTTCAGCTGGCCGGGCTTCCTCGCCGGCACGGCGCAGCTCGTGGCCGTCGCGGGGGTGGCCGACGCGGCGCCGCTGGCGCTGCCCGCACCGGCGTTCTTCGCCGCGCTGGTCCTGCCGGCGCTGTGGCTGATCGGCCGGGTGGTCACCGGCAGCCCGCGGTCGGCCTGGCTCGGTGTCCTGCTGTACGTCGCCTTCAACTGGTACCAGCAGGACTACCTGTCGGCGCAGGCGGTGGGCTTCGTGCTCTACACCGGAGTGCTCGCCGTCCTGCTCTGGGCGTTCTCCGCGGCCGAGGTGCCGCCGCTGCCCGGACCGCGCTGGCGGGCCTGGCTCGGCGCGGCACACCGGATCCCCGGCCGGCCGCGTGCCGGCCCGGCCGGTCGTGCCGTCCCCGCCGGCACAGTCATCGGGCTGGAGGCGGCGCTGACCGTCGTCAGCGCCGCCCTGGTCGTGAGCCACCAGCTGACTCCGGTGGCGCTGGTCGCCGCGCTGGTCTGTTTCGTGCTGACCGGCGCCACCCGGCTGCGCACCCTCTGGGTCGGCGCGACCGCGATGTTCGTCGGCTGGTTCTCCTACGGCGCGACCGGGTTCTGGACCGGGCACATCGAGGACCTCTTCGGCGACCTCGGGCGGCTGGGGGGCAACGTCGCGACGGGCGTGGGGGAGCGCATCGTCGGTGACCCCGTCTACCAGCAGATGCAGTACAGCCGAATCGGCTGGACCGGGCTGCTCTGCCTCGCCGGGATGGCCGGCTGGCCGCTGGTGCGCCGCCACCGGGGCGCCGCGCTCTTCGCCGGCCTGGCCGTGGCGCCGGCCAGCCTGCTGGCGGTGCAGTCGTACGGCGGCGAGGTGGTGATCCGCTGCGCGCTCTACGCCAGCCCGGTGCTGGCGCCGCTCGCCGCGGTAGCCGTGGCCGGCACGGGCCGCGCGGTCACCCGACTGCTCGGCCGGCTACCCGGGACGGCGGCGCCGGTGGGCCGGGCGGTGCGCTTCGGCGCGGCGGTGGTGTTGCTGGCGGGCGCGTTCGCCGCGCTGACCACCACGCGCGGGCTGAACGCGTCATTCGAGCGGGTCACCGCCGCCCAGGTGGCGCAGGCCCGGACGCTGCTCGCGGCGGCTCCGAACGGGGCCGTCGTCGGCACGGTCGAGGCGGTCGGCCCGTTACCGCTGGCCCGGTTCGGCGAGGTGTCGGCCGTCGGCATGCCGCCCCCGGGGTGCCGCGACGACGTCCCGGCCTGCCTGCGGGAGCAGGTGGGGCCGGACGGCTCGGCCGGCCCCGGGTTCGTGTACGTGACGGGCACGCAGGAGAAGGCCGGGCAGTTGCGCTCAGGGCTGCCGGCCGGCTGGACCGACCGGATCGTGGACGAGCTGCTCGGCGGCGGTGGCTACCGGGTGATCGTCCGCAGCACCGAGGTGACCGTGCTGGAACGCGTCGTGCCGGGCGGCCCGGATGCGGAAGGAGAGTCCTGATCGTGGACGACGTGGAACGGCTGCTTCCCTCGCCCGTGTTCGCGGTGCTCGTCGGGGTGGCGGTCCTGCTCTGCCTCGCCGGTACCGCGCTGCGGGAGGCGTGGCTCGGTGATTCCGCCACGGTCGATCCGGTGGTGGGCGGGGTGCGGCTGCGCCGCGCCGGACGGCTGCGGCGGGCGTTGCTGGGCTGGGGCCGTACGGTGACCGCGGTGCTGCTGGCGCTGGCCGTGACCGTCCTGCTGGTGCTGACGGTGGTGCGGATCGCGGTGCTCTCGGACGGGGGAGGGCCGCCGGGATGAGCCGTCGGCGCAGGCGCCGGGCGGTCCCGGCGCTGCTCGTGGTGCTCCTTGCCGCGTGCACGGCGGTGCCGGCGGCCCCGGAGTCGCCGGCCCCGCCCGGCTGGCCGACGGTCTCCGGCGTCGCGCCGCCCAGCACCGACCTGCCCGGCTGGGAGCTGGTCTTCACCGACGACTTCGGTCGGGCGGAGCTGGGGTCGAACTACTCCGCGTACTCCGGCCGGCCCGGCGGCGACCCGTACTCGGTCTGGCACCCGGAGCATGTCGGCCTGCGGGACGGCATGCTGGTGCTGGAGGGGTACCGGCGCGACGGGGCCTGGACCACCGGCGGGGTGTCGAACTGGCCGGTGACCCGGACGTACGGGCGCTGGGAGGTGCGGTTCCGGGCGCAGGCCAGCGACGAGATCACCTACCACTTCCTGCTCTGGCCGCAGAGCGACAGCTGGCCACCCGAGATCGACTTCGCCGAGGACTTCGGTGGTGACCGTTCGGGGTTGGCCGCCTTCCTGCACTACCGGGAGGGTGACCAGCGGCGGCGCGTCCAGCGCGATCTGTCCGGTGTGGACTTCACCCGGTGGCGCACGGTGGGCGTGGAGTGGCGCGCGGGCAGCGTGCGCTACCTGGTCGACGGCGAGGTCTGGGCCACCGTCGACTCGCCCGGGGTGCCGGACGAGCCGATGTGGCTCGCCCTCCAGGCGCAGGCCGGCGGCTGTCAACGCAAGCGCGACTACGGGTTCCCGGACTGCCCGGTGGCCGGGGTGCCCGACCGCGCTTCGGTCGATGTGGACTGGATTGCGGTCTACCGGCCCAGCTGAGCCGGTCACCTACCTTGCCTATTCATCAGACAATGGTTAGCCTTACCTAACTTCTAGGAAGTTCAGTGGTTACTGCGAATCGGCAACCTGAGGAAGTCGAGGACCTTGCCGTGATCCCACTCAGTCCATCGCGCGGCGCGCTACGCCGCGCCGCCGCGGCGACCGCCGCACTGCTGTTGGCTGTCGCCGCCGCGGTGCAGGCCGCCGGCCCCGCATACGCCGACGACTACACCAGCCCGCTCGATCCCACCGTCACCTACTCCGTCCCGTCCCAGGTCGAGGTCGGTAAGACCATCGTCGTCTCCGGCAACGGCTGGAAGACGGCCGCCGGTGACCGAGGGTCGATCATCGCGATCAAACTCGACGACGGCGCGGTCACCACCACCCGCGACATCGCCCACCCGGTCACCGGCGAGGTGCAGCAGAACAAGACGATCTACGCGATCGCCCAGGCCGACAGCACGGGCGCGTGGCGCGCGGAGGTCGAGTTCCCGACCTCCGCCAACTCGAACGCCAACTGGGCGGCCGGCCAGACACACAGCATCCGCTTCCTCACCGGCAGCCTGGTCACCGGCGACGCCCCCCGGTCACTCGGCGCCGACTTCACCCTCGTCGACCCGACGGGCCCCGGCGAGCCGGGAGAGCCCGGCGAGCCGGGCGGGTGGACGTTCGACGTGCAGCGCAAGGAACTCGGCAACGGTCAGTACCAGATCGCCTACTCGGCCCGCAACGAAGTGTTCTGGGTGACCCAGGCGGGCCCCCCGCCGGTGACCACGTCGCGGCTGCTCAAGGTGGACCCGGAGACGCTGGAGATCCTGGCCTCGTACCGGGTGCCCTGGGACGAGCCGACGTCCACCGCGGAGGGCGTCTTCGGCATCGACGTGGACGACAAGCGCAACACCATCTGGACGTCGTCCACCCGGCTCAACCGGGTGGCCGTCTACGACCAGGCCACCGGCGAGCACCTGAAGAGCTTCGACGGCATCAACCACGGCCGCGAGGTCGCAGTCGACGAGGATCGCGGCACCGTCTACGTCTCCGCGGTCAACGGCCAGTACATCGCCACCTTCGACGCCGACACGCTGGAGCGCGGCCCGGACATCGCGATCGACGGCCAGCCGATGGGGCTCGACCTCGACGAGGCGGCGGGCAAGCTCTACACGAGCACGCTCGACACCGACAAGCTCGCGGTGGTCGACGTGGCCAGCCGGCAGGTCACCCACCACGCGCTGCCCGGCGCCGACCGGTCCTCCAACGTGGCGGTCTTCCCGCAGCGCAACCGGGTCTACACCGCCAACCAGGACTCGGCGGACGTGACCGTGCTGGACACCGGCACCGGCGCCCACGTGGCGTCGATCCCGACCGGCCACGGCGCGCTCGCGCTCGACGCGGATCCCCGGACCGGCCTGCTCTACGTGGCGAACTTCTTCGCCCACACGATCAGCATCATCGACACCGCCACCAACACCGTCGTGCACACCGTGTCGGACACCGCCGTGCACCCGAACGACGTCGAGGTCGTCGACGGCGCGGCGTACGTGGTGGACCGGGCCACCTTCGGCGGCGGACCCCAGGACTCGATCATCAAGATCGTACCGACCGAGGTGCCCGACCCGGGCGGCCCCGGCGGCCCTGGTGAGCCGGGCGGGCCGGGCGAGCCGGGCGAGAACCGGGGCACCATCACGGTACGCGCGCAGGTGCCGAACGGGCTCACCGGCCCGCTGACCCTGACCGTGGACCCGGCAGCGGCGGTGACGCTGCAACGGCAGGAGGTACTCGACCGGCTCGCGTTCACCGGCGCGCTCCCGGCGGTGACGGTCGTCGACGCCCGCTCCGCCGAGGCCGCCGCGGGCGGCGGATGGGCCCTGTCGGCGCAGAGCGGTGCGTTCACCTCGGACGCCGGGCAGGTCGGCGCCGATCACCTCGGCTGGGTGCCGCGGGTGCTCACCCCACGCGACGGCGTCACGGCCGGACCGACGGTGAGCGGACGGCTCGACGGCGGCGCGGGTCTCGGGGCGAGCGCCACCATGGCCACCGCCAACAGCGCCGGCCGGGTCGGCAGTACGCGGGCGGGGGCGGATCTCACGCTCGCGGTGCCGCTGACCACCGACCCCGGCCTGTACACCGCCTCCCTCACCGTCTCGCTCTTCCCGACCGACTGACATGTTCATCCGTCAACTGGCCCGCCGGGGCGCGCGCATCCTCGCGCTCGCCCTGGCGGGTGCCGCCGCGGGGCTGGCCCCGGCCGGTCCCGCGGCGGCGTACGCGGCATCTTCCGACGAGGTCACCTGGGCCGTGCAGCCGTCCACCGCGGACGGCCCGGACCGGCGGGTGTCGTTCCGGTACGAACTCGACCCCGGCGCGGCGGTCAGCGACCACGTCACGGTCACCAACCTCAGCGACCGATCGGTCACCTTCCGGTTGTACGCCAGCGACGGCGTGACCACGTCGGCCGGCGTCTTCGACCTGCTGCCCGGCGGCGAGCCGCCGCGGGACGGTGGTTCCTGGATCCGCCTCGACACGCCCGAGGTCAGGCTGGCCGCCAAGGCGAGCCGCACGGTCCCGTTCACGATCACGATCCCGGCGGACGCGACGCCGGGGGACCACCCCGCCGGCATCGTCGCCGCGGTCGGCGGCGCCAGGGTGGACGGTGCGGTCGCCGTGGAGCGTCGTGTCGGCGCCCGGGTCCACCTGCGGGTCGCCGGTGACCTGAACCCGGTGCTCACGCCGACCGATCCGGACGTGGACTTCGCCGGTGGCTGGGGGAGCGGGGGCACCGGCACCGCGCGGGTCGCGTTCGACGTGCGGAACACCGGCAACCTCCGGCTCTCCGGCCGGGCCACGGTCGAACTCTCCGCGCCGTTCGGGGTGTGGTCACGCCGGTTCGACGTCGGGGACGTCCCCGAACTGCTGCCGGGCGCGCGTTTCCACGTCGAGCTGACGGTGGAGGACGTGCCGGCGCTGGTAATGCTGACCGCGACGGCCCGGGTGGAACCCCGTGCCGTCGGCGAGGACACGGTCCCCGAGCCGCTGCCCGAGGGGGTCGCGGGCCGCCGGGTCTGGGCGATGCCATGGTTCTGGACGCTGGTGCTGCTGGTGCTCGTCGCCGCGGTCACCGCCGTGGTGCAGAACCGGGGCCGTTGGCGGCGTCGGCTGGCGATCGCGGTCGAGCAGGCCCGCGAGGAGGGCAGACGGGACCGCGACGCCACCCCGGACGGTGATGCGGCTGCGGACGGCGACGCGCCTCCGCACGGTGACGCGGCTGCGGACGGTGACGCGGCTGCGGACGGTACGGCGAAGCCGGCCGACGCCGGGACGGAGCGGCGGGGCGATGATGGCTAGGTGGCTGGCCCGCCTGGCGGTCCTGCTCGCTGTGCTCGCCGCGACGGCGTGCAACGCAGAGGTGGCACCGGCCAGCGGCACGCGGGTGGTCGTCGACATCGAAGGAACCCGGGTCGTGGTGCCGGAGCGACCGCAGCGGGTGGTCACGCTCAGCGAGCCGACCCTCGACGGTGCCCTCGCACTCGGCGTCACGCCCGTCGGCACCACCACCGGGCGTGGCCAGTCCGGCGTGTCGAACTACCTGGTGCCCCAGGCCGGCGGCATCCCGCTGCTCGGCAGCGTCGCCCAGCCGAACTTCGAGGCGATCGGTCAGGCCCGGCCCGATCTCATCCTGGTCGACGGCACCTCCATCAACAACAACCCGCCCGTGATCGAGCTGCTTCGCAAGATCGCGCCGACCGTGTACGCCGGATACGCCGGTGGCGACTGGCGGGTCACCTTCGGCTACGTCGCCGAGGCGCTGAACCAGGTGGACCGGGGGCGCGAAGTGCTCGCCGGCTACGACGCCCGGGTCACCGCCGTGCACGGGCGGCTCGGGCCACGGCTGGACGAGACGTACTCGGTCGTCCGTTGGCAGGGCTCGTCCGCCGCGCTGATCCTCAAGGAGTTGCCCGCCGGGCTCGCCCTGGTGGATCTGGGCCTGAGCCGGCCGCCGAACCAGGACCGGACCGGTCGGGGGCACAGCGAGCCGGTGTCGCTGGAGAACCTCGCCGAGATAGACG
This sequence comes from Micromonospora sp. CA-263727, assembly GCF_050942455.1. Classification (NCBI taxonomy): domain Bacteria; kingdom Bacillati; phylum Actinomycetota; class Actinomycetes; order Micromonosporales; family Micromonosporaceae; genus Micromonospora; species Micromonospora sp. CA-263727. The sequence continues at coordinate 4,175,263 of NZ_CP192031.1, read as the reverse complement.
CCGACTGGATCTTCTTCGGCACGCTCGGCGGGTCGTCGGTCGGCAATCCGGAGGCGGGCGGGGGCGCTGGCGTCGAGGCCGCCCGGGAGGCGCTGGCGGAGGCCGCCCGGGTGCCCGGGTTCACCGCGCTCACGGCGTACCGGGCCGGGCGGATCGTGCCCGTCGACGGCTCGCTGTGGACCTCCACCGGCGGCCCACTGCTCATGAACCTGATCGTTGACGACGTGGAGAGGGCGCTGACCATCCCATGACAGGCAAGACATCATCCCGGCCGCGCGGAGCACTGGCGCTCGCCGGTGCGACGCTGGCGGTCGCCGTGACGACCGGAGTCACCGTGCTCGCCCCGGCCGCCCTGGCCGAGCCGGCGGGGACCCCGCCGGCCACCCCGACCGTGACCACCCCGGCGTCGGTCACGACCCCGACGCCGTCCGCCACCCCGACGTCCACCATGGAGCCCACCGCGGCTCCGTCCGCCTCGACACCCTCCGCGGATCCGCCCCCCAGCACGCCCGTCGTGACGCCTCCGGTTGCGGGGTCCGGGCGGGCGTCGTCGTCGGCGGACCCGGCGGCCGTCACCGGTCTGGGCGAGGCGGCGGTCCGGGTGGCCGCGGCCGCCTGCCCCGACCCCGGCGGATCGGTGACCAGCGAGCTGGCGAGATCGGCCCGGATCGGCGGCACGATCAGGCTCAGTGGCACCGGCTGGTGCCACCCGGGCGGCGGCGGCTCCGCCATCGCCGTGAAGATCAACGATGGTGCGTTCAGCCACCTGCCGGGCGCCGGCCCGAATCCCAACCTCACCGTCTGGCAGGTGGTCGAGGCGAACGACGACGGCAGCTTCGCGGTCGACGTCCAGCTGCCGACCGCGTCCAACTCGACGCCGGCGTTCACCGCCGGGTCGTACACCCTGCGGCTGCTGACCGGATCGCTGCGGGCCGGCGACACGGTCCGTTCGGTGCAGACGACGTCGTTCACGGTCACCGCCGCCGGCTCAGGCGGGGACGAGCCGCCGGGCCGTCCGACCGGCGTGCCGGACCCGTATGACGCCGACGAGGACCTGACCTCGGCGACGCGTGGCGGCGTGACGATCGCCAGGAGCGGCGCGACGCTGCGGGTCACGGTGCCCGGGGCGGCATCGGGAGACTGGATCTTCCTCTATGCGTACTCCGGCTCCTCGCCGCGCCCGGTCGGCTGGTTCGCCGTCGGCGCGGAGCGGACCGCCACCGCCTCGCTCGCCGGGGTGGACATCGCCGAGGGTACGCAGAAGGTGGCGGTCCTCGACCGCGAGGGCGAGCTGCTCGGCTGGGACGACATCACCGTCGCGGCCGGCGAGCAGCTTCCGCGTACCGGCCCCGAGACCTACCGCGCGGCGTTGCTCGGTGGGCTGTTCCTGCTGGCCGGAAGCGTCGCGCTGGTCTCCACCCGGCGGCGGCTGTTCCCCGGCTCGGCGACACCGGAACGGGAGGCCGGCGCATGAGGTCGCTCGCGCGCCGTGCGGTGGCCGTGACCGCCGTGGCGCTCGCCCTCGGGCTGGCGGCACCGGCAGCCGCGTCCGCCCTCCCGCCCGGCGGCGCGGGTGCCGACACCCCCGGCACCAGCGCCTCGGTCTCGCCCCGCAGCCTCGCGCCCGGCGCCCGGATCTCGTTCACGGTCGGGGGATTCCCGCCCGGCGAGACGGTGCACATCAAGATCGATGATGGCCAGTTCTGCGCCGAGGCGGCGGTGCACGGGGCCTGCGTGGTGCACGTCCAGAAGATCCGGTCGGACGGCACCGCCGCGGGCAGCTTCCTCCTTCCCCGGGACCTCGCTGCGGGCGCGCACTGGCTGCGCTTCCTCGCGACCGAGCAGATCCTCGACGCCAACGGTGCTCAGCAGGGCGTCAACGGTTACACGCGGCGCGGCGGCGCCGACTTCACGGTGGTCGGCGCGGGCCAGGAGGCCACCACGCCCGCCACCACGCCCGCCACCACGCCCGCGTCCCGCCCGTCGACCGCCTCCGCGCCGAGCACGGCGCCGGCGGACACCCCGGCGACGCCGTCCGGGACCGCCTCCGGTGCGGTGGCGTCCCCCGCCGGCTCGCCCGCCAGCGGCGTGGCCATCACCCGCAGCGCCGGCAGCGGCGGGGGCGGCGACGTCGTGCTCTGGGCGATCCTGGGCGCGGCGCTGCTCGCGTCAGCCGGCGGCACGGTCGGCTACCTGATCCGGCGACGGCAGCCGCCGGGCCCGGGATGACCCGGCGATCCACGCCCGCGGTCGGCGACGCCGACCCGACGTCCCCGCCGGAGTCACCCGTGCAGGTGGTGGGCCTGCCGCGCAGGGCGGTGGCGCAGCGTGCGGCCACCCGGGCGCAGGCCGCCGCGCTGGCCCGGGCACGTCGCCGCAGGTGGCGCCGGACGCTGGTGGTCGCTGCCGCGGTCGCGCTGCTCGCCGGCGCCGTCGTGGCCAGCCTGTCGGTGGGATCGCGCGCGGTGCCGCCGGAGCAGGTGTGGCGCGCGTTGCTGCACCCCGACGACTCCGTCGCCGCGACGATCGTGCGTGGCCAGCGGCTTCCGCGTACCCTGCTGGCGATCGAGATCGGCGCCGCGCTGGGCGTCGCGGGCGCCGTGATGCAGGCGCTGACCCGCAACCCGCTCGCCGATCCGGGCATCCTCGGGGTGAACGCCGGCGCGAGCCTCGCCGTGGTGAGCGCGGTCGCGTTGACCGGGTTCGTCGGGGTCTGGTTCTACCTGTGGTTCGCGTTCGCCGGCGCCGCGTTCGCCGCGACCGCCGTCTACCTGCTCGGCGCGGTCGCGGGCGCGTTCGCCACGCCCGCCCGGCTGGCGCTCGCCGGGGTGGCGATCAGCGCCGCGGCGGGCTCCCTCGTGCAGACCGTCATCCTCACCGATCAGCGGGCGTTCAACGAGTTCCGGTTCTGGGCCGCCGGCTCGCTGGAAGGGCGGCGCTGGGAGATCCTGCTCGCGGTCACCCCCTTCGTGGCGGCCGGGCTGCTGCTCGCGGCAGCCGTGGCGCCCGCGCTCAACGTGCTCGCCCTCGGCTCCGACACGGGTGCGGCGCTCGGCGCGCGCCCACGGGTCACCGCCGCGGTGGCGATGGCCGCGGTCACCCTGCTCTGCGGGGCCGCCACCGCCGCGGTCGGTCCGATCGGTTTCGTCGGGCTCGGCGTACCGCTGCTGGCCCGGGTTCTCGTCGGCCAGGACCAGCGGTGGATCGTCCTGGTCACCCTGCTGTACGCCCCGGTGCTGGTGCTGCTGGCCGACGTGGTGGGGCGTCGGCTCGTCTCCGGTGCCGAGGTGCAGGTCGGCATCATCACCGCGGTGGTCGGGGGCCCGGTCTTCGTGGCGGTCGTGCGCCGCCGCCGGGTGGCGATGTGAGCGTGCTGCCGGTTCGCCTCGGGCCCTGGTCGGTACGGCTGCGTCGGCGGGCCGTGGCGGTCGGCGCGGTGCTGTTCCTGGTGATCGCCGGGGTCGCCGCGGTGGCGGTCCTCTCCGGCGAGTACCCGTCGACACCGGACCGGGCGCTGGACGCGCTGCTCGGCCGCGGTGACGTCCTGGCGCAGGTCTTCGTACGCGAGGTGCGGCTGCCCCGCGCGCTCGCCGCGGTGGTGGTGGGCGCGGCCCTCGGCGGCTCGGGGGCGATCTTCCAGGCGCTCTCCGGCAATCCGCTGGGCAGCCCGGACATCATCGGGTTCACCGTCGGCGCGGCGACCGGCGCGGTGACCACGATCATCCTCTTCGGCGGCACGCCGACGCAGGTCGCGATCGGCGCGCTGGTGGGCGGCTTCGCCGTGGCGGCGGGCGTCTTCCTGCTGGCGCGTCGGGGCGGCGGCGTCACCGGGCCCCGACTCGTGCTGGTCGGCGTCGGGGTCGGCGCGGTGTTGACGGCGGTCAACTCCCTCCTGCTCGTCCGCGCCTCGCTCGCCGCCGCGCAGACCGCCGCGGTCTGGCTGGCCGGCTCCCTCAACGCGATGTCGTGGCCCACGGTCACCGTCGCCGGTGGGGCGGGGCTGCTGCTCTGCGGCCTCGCCGTGACGCTGTCCCGGCCGCTCACGCTGATCGTGCTGGGCGACGATGTCGCCGCCGGGCTGGGCACCCGGCCACGGCAGGTACGCGCCGCCTGCATCGCGGTCGGCGTCGCCCTGGTCTCCCTGGCCACGGCGATCGCCGGGCCGATCGCGTTCGTCGCGCTGGCCGCGCCCCAGCTGGCCAGGCGGTTGACCGGAGCGCCGGAGCCGGCGCTGACCGTGTCGATGGCGATGGGGGCGGCCCTCGTGCTCTGCTGCGACCAGGTGGCGCAGCGACTCTTCGCGCCGGTGCAGCTTCCGGTCGGTGTGGTCACCGGGTCGCTGGGCGGTGTCTACATGCTCTGGCTGCTGTCCCGGCAGGTGCGGCAGCGCCGGGGGTAGCCCGGCCCGGCGCCGCCGGGCCGGGCGGAGGCGGCGGCCGCCCGCCGGCTGAAGCCGGCGGGCGGGCAGGTCGCTCAGCGCTCGACGCAGAATTCGGCGATGGGCAGGCCGACGTGCCTGGACGCGGTGGGTACGTGGCCGAGCAGGCGATCGCCCGGACGAAGTTCCGTCACGTTGTGCACCACCCCGCCCGGCCCCAGCAGGCGCACGTGCCAGTCGTCCTGCGTCACGACGTTCACCACCGCGCCGCCGGGCGTCACCGCCGAGATGGAGAGCAACGGCCGGCGTTCGATCTTGACCCGGCCGACCCGGACCTCGCGGGCGCTGCCGTCGGAACGGACCGCGAGGATCGGCGCGCCGGCCGCCAGCTCGGTCACGTATCTCGTGCGGTCGCCCGGTACCAGGACGTACGAGTGCACCGCGCCCGCGTTCCAGCGGAACGGACGGGTCGGCATGTAGGGCAACGGGTGGGTCTCGGAGCAGGACAGGAAGAAACCGGTCGCGAACGATCCGATCAGGCAGCCCTCGTCGCTCTCCAACAGGGAGCAGGTGTCGATGCAGGCGCGGTCGCCGAGACCGACGTGCTCGATCCGGTCGACCACGAGGGTGACCAGGTCGACCGCCGCGGCCTGCGGGTTGACCAGCCGCTGGACCCGCGCCACGTCGTCGACGCCGAGCGGACGCAGCAGCAGCCCGTCGGAGCCGTGCTCCAGCACGAGCCGCACGATCTCCGCGTCCGTGAGATCCTCCACCGCCGTGACGATGCGACCGCCGGAGTCTCCGGCCGCGGCGATGACGATCTCCAGGGGAATCTTCGTCGGGTCGGTGAAGGTCAGCACGGTCCATGGCGCCTGGCGCACGAGTTCACAGGCGCGGGTGAGGCTCGGCGCGTCGGAGACCACGAGCTGGACTGCGGCCTGCGCCGCGCCCTCCGGCGCGGCGTCGGCGTCCCACAGCACGAGGTCGGCGACGCCGGCCGGGATGTCGGGACCGGACGGGTCCGCGGCGAGGATCCGCCGTACCGTCGGCGGCAGGGTGGCGAGGCGGGTGGCGGAGTCGGAGACGATGCCGTCGACGCGCTGGTGCAGCGCCGCCTCCGTGACGGCGTCCACGAGATGGGGTGCGACGGACCGCAGGTCGATCCAGGCGAAGTGGCGCCCGCCCGGACTCACCGCCGGCTCGGCGGGGCGGGCCGTGGCGGGGGTGATGGCGTCCGTGACGATCGCGGTGTCCATGGCGGTCTGGGCTCCCTCGGGTCGGGTGGGCAGGGCTCGCATCTCAGGTCAGCGGTTCCGGGTCGAAGCCGTTCGCCACCGCGGCGACCGCGGAGGCGATCGCCGCGGGGTCGGCGGCGTCGAAGATGCACCGGCCGAAGCTCAGCCCGGCCGCCCCGGCTCCGAGGATGTGCCGGGTCAGCTCGACGGTCTCCTCGATCCCGCCGGACGGATCGCCGCCGGCCACGTAGACCGGTAGCGCGGATGCCGCGACGACCTCGCGCATCGCCTCGACCGTGCCCGGGTAGGGGAGCTTCACCAGGTCGGCGCCGAGGTCCGCGGCGATGCAGGCGAGATGGATGAGGGTTCGGGGGGAGAACGGGTCGGCGCTGACCGAATCCCCCCGGGCGTACATCATCGCCAGCAGGGGCAGACCGAGGCGGTCGCACTCGCCGGCCACCAGACCCAGGTCGCGCAGTTGCGCGGGTTCGGTGGGCGAGCCGACGTTGACGTGGACGCTCACGGCGTCGGCGCCCCAGCGTGCCGCCTCCTCGACCGAGCCGACCAGGACTTTGGAGTTCGGGTCGGCGTGGTGCACCGTCCCGGCGGAGAGATGGACGATGAGGCCGGCGCCGACGAACGTCGCGGGCTCGATGGACCTGATCCGTCCCTTGTGGACGATTACGGCGTCGACACCGGCGTCGACGAGATCCCGGACCAGGCCCGCGTACGGCCGGCCGCAGGCGATCTGCCCGCTGGTCACCGAGTGGTCGAGGGGCACGAAGAGGGCACGCCCCTTGTGCCGCCCGGTGAGCCGCGCCAGGCGCAGCGCCTTGCCGTAGGGGCGCAGGAGGATGGCGCCGCCAGGACCGGACACGTCGTCTCCTCGTTGTGGCGAAGCTATTGTCAGATAATGGTTAGGGTAGGCTAACCTACACCGGTGGTGATTCCTAGCATGACCTCGGACACCTGCACGGGTGCCCGTCCCCTACCGCCCGCCCGGCGCGACAGGTATCTCGCCCGGGTCGGGCTGACCCCCGAGGAGCTGCGCCCCCTCGACGAGACGGCGCTACGCACGCTCGTCGCCGCGCACGTGGCGACCGTGCCGTTCGAGAACACCCGGATCCATCGCGGTGAGGCAGCCTCGGTCGACCCCGCCCGGATCTACGAGCGCCTGGTCACCCGGCACGCCGGTGGGATCTGCTATGAACTCAACGGTGGTCTCGCCGCGCTCCTGGCCGGGCTGGGCGCCCGTAGCGCGCTCGTCGCCGGCGCGGTGGTGGGCCCGTCCGGGGCGACGGGAGTCCCGCTCGGGCATGCCGCCTGCGTCGTGACGGTCGGCGGGGCCTGCTGGCTGGCCGACGTCGGCTTCGGTGGCGAGGGCCTGCTCGTTCCGCTGCCCGAGCGCCGGACGCGGCTGCACACCCCCAGCGGAGCAAGCTACGAGGTCGACCCGCGCCCGCGCGACCTCTCCGACTTCGAGGCGATGGCGTGGTGGCACAGCACCAGCCCACGCTCACGCTTCACGTCGTCGGTGGTGGTGTCGACCACCAGCGGCGGGCGGACCACCACGCTCGCCGGCAGCGGCCAGCCACTGAGCTTCCACCTGCGAACCACGGGAGGTGGGCAGCGGGAGCTGACACCGGCCGCCGCCCAGCGCACCGCACGCGACCTCTTCGGGCTGCGGGAACCGTTGCCGCACACCCTGATCCGGTACGCGCCGGCCAGCGTCGAGGCGTCGCGGTGAGGGACCTCGCCACCCAGGTCGCCGTCGTCGGCGCCGGACCGGCCGGGCTGTCGTTGGCCCGGATGCTGACCCTCCAGGGCATCGACACGGTCGTGCTGGAACAGCAGAGCCGGCACCGGCTCCGCACGACCCAGCGCGCGGGGATCGTGGAACAGCCGACCCGGCAGGTGATGGGCGAACTCGGCGTCGACGGGCGGATGAACCAGCTCGGCGTCGAGCACGCCGGCTTCCACCTGCGCCACCTGCGGCGCACGCACCACCTGGACTTCCGCTCCCAGGGCCGGGGCGCGGCCATGCTCTACCCGCAGCAGGAACTCGTCGCCGACCTCATCGACGCCGCGGACGAGGCGGGGCAGACGACCCTCTTCGACACCGCCGCGGTCGCGATCGACGGCTACCGCGCGCCGCTGCGCGCCGGCCGCACCGGCGACCGCCCGGTCGTCGTGCACGCGCGCGGCCCGGCCGGCCCGTTGCGGGTACGCGCCACCGTGGTCGCCGCCTGCGACGGATTCCACGGGATCGGCCGGGCGCACGCCCTCGCCGGAGACCCCGCCGTCCGTACCCACGCGCGCAGCTACCCGTTCGGCTGGCTCGGCATCCTGGCCCGGACCGCACCCGACCCGGCGGAAGGCATGTACTGCGTGAGCCGCCACGGCATGAGCCTGCACAGTTCGCGGGGCCCGCAACTGACCCGGCAGTACCTCCAGGTGCCCGCCGGAGCGGCGCTGCGGGACTGGCCCGACGAGCGCATCTGGGCCGAGCTACGCCGGCGCAGCGCCAGCGACGACCATCCTCCGCTCGCGACCGGCGAGATCGTCGACCGTACGGTGATCACCATCCGCAGCGCGGTCACCGAGCCGATGCGGGTGGGTCGGCTCCTCCTCGTCGGGGACGCGGCCCACATCATGCCGCCGACCGGCGCCAAGGGACTCAACCTCGCGGTGTCCGACGCCACTGTGCTCTCGTACGCGCTCGGCGCGCTCTTCGCCGGCGCCGGCGTGGGAGAACTCGACCGCTACAGCGACCGCGCGCTGCGCCGCGTCTGGCAGTCCCAGATGTTCTCGTCGAGCATGACCGACCTGCTGCACACCTCCGACGACCCACACGCCTGGCGGATCCGGTGCGCGAAGCTCGACGAGCTGATCGACAACCCGGACGCGCGGCACGCCCTCGGTCGCCTGTACACGGGTACGCCCTTTCCCACCCCGTGGCGCTGGACCTCCGGCGACGATCCGCATGCCGGCCCGTGAGGCGACCATGACCGTCCAGTCAGGTCAGCGGGCCGTGGTCGTCGGCTCGGGGACGCCAGCGGGGGTGAAGTCGCGGTCGGCGTGGGCCGCGGCGGCGGCGCGGGCAGCGTCCGGATCCGCCGCCACGATCGCCTCGAAGATCTGCCGGTGATCGTGGGCCCGGTCCTCGCGGGTGCCCGGTCGCAACTGCCCGCTGCCCATCGCGTACCGGATGGCGACCATCGCGCACTGGTAGAACTCGGCGAGCAGCGGGTTGCCGGCGGCGGCGAACATGTCGGCGTGGAACGAACCGGGGGAGGGCAGGGCCGGCGCGGGGCCCGGGTCGGTCACCGCCGCGTTGCCGGCCTCCAGTGACCGGCGCATCCGTTCCAGGTCCTCCTCGGTGCGGCGCGCGGCGGCCAAGCCGGCAGCCTCCACCTCCAGCGCGCGGCGCAGGCCGAGGACGGCGGCGACCGGCTGGTGCACCAGATGCTCGCTCAGCACCGCGTTGACCGGGCTGCGGGCCCGGACGAACGTCCCCACCCCGGCCACACTCTCCAGCATCCCCGTGTTGGCCAGCGCGCGGGTCGCCTCCCGGATGGTGCTCCGTCCAACGGCGAGCGTCTCGGCCAGTTGGGCCTCGGTGGGAATGCGAGTGTTGAGCGGCCAGTTGCCGTCACGGATCTGCTGTTGCATCCACTCCGCCACGACCCGGGACCGTGAGCTTCTCGTCATCGGCACCCAGCTCGTGGTGCTGCGCCGCGCTGGTTCATGTCCCAAACGATACGCGACGCGGCTTACGGCGACCGCGACGTCAGGCGGGGCGGTCCCGATCCGGCCGGCCGGAGATCGCGGAGAACTCGACGTCGAGGCGGTCCACGATCGGCTGGAGAAAAGGTGGGCGCAGGATCGAGGAGTGGCCCCCGGTGACGGGGATCACCTCGTGTGTCCCGGTCAGTACCCGGCTCCACCAGGCCGGCCGGTCGGGGTTGTCCTCGGCGGTGAAGAGCAGCGTCCGGCCGTGCCAGGTGGCCAGCCGGTGCCGGTTGACCATCCGGAGGCTCTGCTCCCAGAACACCGCCTCGCGTACGGACGCCGGGTAGCGCACCATCCCGGCGCCGGCCAGTCGGGCGTGCATGAGCAGCCGCTGGCGCAGCGGTGGCGGTGCGAGTGCCGGCGGTGCGGGCGTACCGTCCGTACGCCGGGCGGGCGCGGTCACCTGCTCCGGCAGGATCGTGTCGAGCAGCACGACCAGCGGCACCTCCGCGCCGTCCGCGGCGAGCGCGGCGGCGGTCTCCAGCGCCAGCAGGCCGCCGAAGGAGTGCCCGATGAGGACGTACGGGCCGTCCGGTGCGGCCTGCCGGAGCACGCCCAGGTGGCGGCGCACCACGGCGGCCAGGCTCCAGTCCGGCCGGCCACGATGCTCGAACCCGCTCGCCTGGAAGCCGATGACGGGCACCTCCGCCCGCAGCGCGGTGGCGAGTGGCAGCAGCGAGAGCGCCGCCGCGCCGCCGCCCGCGTACGCGAACACGGCGGGGGCCGGGGCAGCCGAGCTACGCAGCGTGACCGCGGTGGGAGGCAGGTGCTGGCGGCGGGCGGCGCTGCCGTCCAGCAGCCGGGCCAGCTCGGCGATGGTGGGCGCGGCGGTGAGGTCGGCGGAGCCGATGGCGCTGCCGGTCGCCTGGCGGGTGGCGGCGATCATCTCCTCGACCGCCAGCGAGTCGGCGCCCAACTCCCAGAAGTCCACGTTCACCGGCGCCTCGGCGAGACCGAGCACGTTGCGCCAGATCTCGGCGAGCAGCCTCTCGGTCGGCGTGGCGGGCGCGACCGGACGGTGGTCCGGGGCGGCCGGCAGCGCGGGCCGGTCCACCTTGCCGCGTTCGTTGCGAGGTAGTTCGGTCAGCAGGACCACGCGGGCGGGCACCATCCAGGACGGGAGCCGCCCGCGCAGGGCGCGCCGTATCGCGGCCGGAGTCGTCGCGCGTTCCCTGGTCACCGGCACCACGTGCGCGACCAGGCTGGCCCGCGTGGCACCGGTGTCGTCGGTCGCCGGCACCGCGCTGACCACCGCCTCCCGCACGTCGGGGGAGTCCAGCAGCGCCGCCTCCACCTCGGCCGGCTCGACCAGGTAGCCACCGATCTTCACCGCGGCGTCGGCGCGACCGGCGAGGTGGAGCAACCCGTCACCGTCCCACCGGCCGAGGTCGCCACCGCGGTACGTGGTGCTGCCGTCCGGGTTGCGGCGGAACCGCTTCGCGGTCGCCGCCGGGTCGCCGAAGTAGCCGGAGGAGAGGTAGTGCGAGGTGACCGCCACCTCGCCGGTGACACCGGCGGGCAGCGGGTCGCCGTTCTCGTCGACCACCTCGACGACGCGGTTGGCGGCGGGGTGGCCCACCGGGAGGATGCCGGGCGGGAGCGGTGCGGACGCCGGCAGCGGGAAGAAGGCCAGGCTGCCGATCTCGGACGCGCCGGAGAGGCCGACGTAGGTCGAGTCCGGCCCCAACTGCTCCCGCAGCCGCGCGACGAGGGAGGCGTGGATCGCCTCGCCGCAGGTGGTGACGTGACGCAGGCCGGACAGGAGATCGGGGGCGCCGGGGGTGTCCAGGATGGAGCGGAGCAGCGCCGGCGTGGCGTACACGGCGCTGACCCGCTGCTCGCGCAGCCAGCCGGGCAGCCCGGCCAGGCCGAGTACGCGCGGGTCGTACACGTGCAGGCTGCCCCCGGTGAGCAGGGCCGTGAAGACGACGTCGAGCCCGCCGCCGAAGCTGAGCGGCAGCACCAGCGCGTGCCGGTCCGCCGGCCCGAGTTCCATCGCCACGCGGTACCCGTACGCCTGGCCGAGCCAGCTGGCGTGGCTGTGCACGACGCCCTTGGGCCGCCCGGTCGAGCCGGAGGTGTAGACGATCACCGCCGGGTCGTGGAGGTCGCCGGAGGGCAGGGGAGTGTCGGTGGGCTCCGGTGTGGCCAGCGCCGCCACGCCGAGGTGGTGCGCGCCGCTGGCGGTGAGGATCTGCGCGATCCGTGCGTCGGGCAGCATCGGATCGAGCAACACCGCGGCGCGGCCGGAGAGGACGACGGCGAGGAGTGCGACGACGCAGTCGGCGGTGGGCGCGACGTCGATCGCGACGGGTGAGCCGGCCGGGATGGCGGGCAGGGCGCGCGCCCAGCGTTCGGCCGTACGCAGCAGGTCGGCGTAGGTGTAGGCGGCGTCGGGCGAGGCGACGGCCGGCGCGTCGGGCGTGACCCCGGCGAGATAGCGCAGCCGATGGCCGATCGACCTCCACTCACCCGGCACGGTCAGCGGCGCCACCGTCTCCTCGTGTTGCCCGGGTACCGCGCTCGTCCGCAACAGATCGCTGCTCACACCCGCTCCCTTGATCCACCCGGCGTGCCAACGGGGGATAACTTTAGGGTAGCCTAACCATCATCTGACAATAGGTTGGTCGGGTTGTTCTGATGTCCGCCCAGGGCGGCGTGGCGTGGAGAGGTTCGCGGGAGACGGCATGAACGCAAGAGTGAGCGAACCCGGCGGCACCGTGTCGGTGGTGGTTCCGGTCCACAACACCGCCGACCGGATCGCCGCCTGCCTACGGTCGGTGGCGGCGCAGACCCTCCGTCCGGCCGAGGTCGTCCTGGTCGACGACCGGGGCCGCGACGACGCCGTGGCCGTGGCGCGTCGAGCGCTGTCCGGGCTGGAGCTGCCGTACCGGGTGGTGGCCCACGACCGCAACCGGGGCGCGGGCGCCGCCCGCAACACCGGACTCACCCACGTCACCGGGGACTGGGTCTGGTTCCTGGACAGCGACGACGGGGCCGAGCCGAGCTTCCTGGCGCGCATGGTCGAGGCAGGCACCGCGTACGGCGTCGACATCGTGGCCTGCCGCACCCGGCGGGTCGGTCCGGACGGCGTCGCGTGGGGAGTGGACGAGGCGCCCTGGGGTCGGCCGGTCATCTCCGGCGCCGGGGCGGCGCGGCTGCTGTTGGGCAACCGGATGCGCGCGTACCCCTGCAACAAGATCTTCCGGCGGCGGGCGCTGCCCGCCGGTGTCTTCGACGTGGGGCGCGCCTACGAGGACTTCCTCCCGGTGCTGCGGCTGCTGCTGGACGCGCGCCGGGTCGCGCTCGTCGACGACCCGCTCTACCGCTACACGGCGAACCCGGTCTCGGTCTCCGCCCGCTTCGGCCGGCACACCTTCGACCTGCTCGACGTCGGCGATGACGTCGGCGCCGAACTCGCCCGCCGGGGGCTGTCGCGGGCCTGGCGCGCGGAGCATCTCCACTACCGCTACCTCAACGTGGTGCTGCCGTTGGCGAACATGGCGCTGCGCGCGGAGCACGCGGGCCGCCGCGACGGGGAGACCCGGGCCGCGGTGGCCGCCGCCCGGCGGCGGACCCGCGCGCTGGACCTGGCCATGCTCGCCGCGGCCGGTCGGCTCCGGACCGCTCTGGCCGGCGGGGTGCTCAAGGTCGCGCCGGGGCTCTACTCGCGCGTCCTGGCCCATCGATGAGCCGGCGGGCCGACGAGTGCGGGACGGATGGGGTCCTGTGGCCGGCCACGGCGAGGTGAGCACGGCCATGAGCATCGATCCGCTCGACGGCCCGGCGGCCGGCCTCAAGGAGTCGCTCGCCGCCGCGATCGACCACGACGCGGCGCACATCGCCGCCGTCGGTGACGACATCTTCGCCCATCCGGAGCTGGCCTACCAGGAGTTCCGGACCGCCGACGTGGTGGCCCGGGAACTGCGCGCGCTCGGCCTGCCGGTCGAGGAGGGGCTGGCCCGCACCGGCGTGCGGGCCCGTGTCGTCGGCAGCCGTCCCGGCCCGGTGGTGTGCGTGCTCGCCGAGTTGGACGCGCTGCACGCGCCCGAGCATCCGGCGGCCGACCCGGGTACCGGCGCCGCCCACGCGTGCGGTCACAACGCCCAGGTCGCCCACCTGGTCGGGGTGGCGCGGGCGATGACCGAGCGGGCGGCGGCCGGCGAACTGGCCGGGGAGGTGGTGTTCTTCGCGGTGCCCGCCGAGGAGTACAGCGACATCGGCCGGCCGGGCGTGTCCGACGTGGAGTTCCCCGGCGGCAAGCAGGAGCTGATCCGTCTCGGTTGCTTCGACGGCGTGGGGCTGGCGCTGATGGCCCACGCCAGCGGCGTACCCGAGGTGGCCCCCGCCGCCCCCGGCGCCGGGAGGCCCACCGCCGCGCTCGGCATGGACTGGCAGTACACGGGGTTCACCACGAGACGGGCCGTCTTCCACGGCCGGTCGGCGCATGCGTCGTCGGCGGCCGGTCACGGGGTCGACGCGTCGGCCGCGGCCCGGATCGCGCTGCACGCCATCGACGCCCAGCGCGGGACGTTCGCCGAGGACGTCCGGGTGCATCCCGTCCTGCGGGCGCATCCGGCCTCGCTCAACGTGATCGCCGACCAGGCCACCGTGGACACCCTGATCCGGGGCCGCAGCGCCAGGTCGATCGCCGACGCGGAACGGCGGGTGGACCGGGCGTTGCGGGCGGGCGCCCTGGCTGTCGGGGCGGTCGTCGAGCTGACCTCGGCCCCCGGGTTCCTGCCGCTGGCCGTGGACCGCACCCTCGGCGGGCTGTTCCGCCGCAACGCGCTGGTGCTGGCCGGCGACGCGGGCTGGGCCGAGCACGACTTCTCGGCGGCGTCGACGGATGCCGGCGACCTCAGTCACCTGATGCCGGTCATGCACGCCACCCACGGCGGCTGCGCCGGGGTCAACCACTCGGCGCGGTTCCGGGTCGTGGACCCGGTCCGGGCGTACGTGCAGCCGGCCAAGGCGCTCGCCTGGACCGTGGTGGACCTGCTGCACGGGGACGCGGCGGCGGCCCGCGACGCGATCGCCGGCTACCGGCCACGGCACACCCGGGCCGGCTATGTCGACGCGATGCGGGCGACCACCCGCCGTGCCCGCTACCCGGAGGCGGCGGAGCCGTGGACGTGCTGACGATCCCGCCCCCGGGGGGCCCGGCCGTGCCGCCACACACGCCGCGGCCGTACCCGCTCGACGTCGTCCAGGGCGACCGGGTGCGGGCGCTGGCGGCGACGCTGGCCAGCGGCGCGGGACCGGGCGCCGTCGAGGCGTTCTGGGTCGAGGCGGCGCGGCGCGGCACGCCGCTGGTGGAGCCGGACGCCGACGGGTACGTGGTGACCTTCCTCTGGCGCGACCCGGTCGCCGCGGCGGTGCTCCTGCACGCGAACCGGCTGACCGACTTCCGTGACCTCGGGCAGAGCCTGATGCGCCGGCTGCCCGGCACGGACGTCTGGCACCTGAGCTACCGGATGCCGGCGACCTGGCGCGCCAGTTATCGCATCGGCCCGCTGACCGAGCCGCTTGCGGCACCCGGCTCGCCGGCCATCCCGGACCGGGCGGCCTGGCGGGCGTTGCGTGCCGCGGCTCGGACCGATCCCCTCAACCGGATGCCCCTGCGTGAGCGGACCGGCAGACCGCCACTGTCGGTGGTGACGCTGCCCGGCGCGCCCGCGCAGCCCTGGCTGGCGCGCCAGCGCGGCGTCCCGCGTGGCACGGTCACCACGCACCGGGTGGGCGGGCACGTCGTGCGGACCTATCTGCCCCCGGGGGCACGGGGCCGGGACCTGCCGGTCGTCGTGCTTCTCGACGGGGAGGTCTGGGCCGCCGACGGCCGGCTGCCGTCCACGATGGACAACCTGGCGCACGCGGGACGGATACCACCGGCCGTGGTCCTGATGGTCGACTCCGGCGACGTGCCGACCCGTACCCGGGTCCTGGGCTGCGACCCCGGGTTCGCGGCCTTTCTCGCCGACGACCTGCTCGGCTGGGCGGCCGATCGCTGGCCGGTGACCGCCGACGCGGCCCGCACCGTCCTCGCCGGACAGAGCCTCGGCGGGCTCACCGCCGCGTACGCCGCGCTCTGCGCGCCGCACCGTTTCGGTGCGGTGCTGTGCCAGTCCCCGTCGCTCTGGTTTCCCGGTGGCCCGGCGGCGGAGTGGCTCACCGGCCGCTACGCGGACGCCCCCGCCCGGCCGCTTCGTTGGTACCTGGAGGTCGGCACCCGGGAGTGGGACCTGATCGGACCGGTCCGGCGGTTCCGCGACGTGCTGAATGGACGGGGCTACCCGCTGACGTACGCGGAGTACGACGGTGGGCACGACATCGCCTGCTGGCGTGGCAGCCTGGCGAACGGGCTGACCGCGCTGCTCCGCGAGGTCTGACGCCGAACCCTCCGCCGAGTCGTCCGGGACACTTTTCCGCGATCATCCTTGCTAAGGATGCCCTTACTATTGTCTGATGAATCCATGGCACCTCACGACGTCGCCCTGGTGACCGGCGCGGCGGGCGGCATCGGTCGGGCGACCGCCGCCGCGCTGGCCCGCGAGGGCAGTGCCGTGGGCCTGCTCGACCTGCCCGGTTGCGACCTCGACGGCGTCGCCGCCGGCCTACGCCGTGCCGGGCTGACCGCACTGCCGATCGAGGCCGACGTACGCCGGCCGGACGAGGTCGACGCGGCCGTCGAGTCGGTCGAGGCGCGGTTGGGCCCGGTCACCCAACTCGCCTGCGTCGCCGGCGTGCTGGCCCCGGGCGGGCTGCTGACCACCACGGACGCCGACTGGGCCGAGCAGTTCGCGGTCAACAGCACCGGCGTCTTCCACTGCCTGCGCGCCGTCGCCCGGATCATGACCCGGCGACGGACCGGCGCGATCGTCGTCGTCACCTCCAACGCCGCCGTGGTGCCCCGCCAGCAGATGCTCGCGTACGCCGCGTCGAAGGCCGCCTCGACCGCCCTGACCCGCGCCGCCGGCCTGGAACTCGCCGGCTACGGCATCCGCTGCAACGCGATCCTGCCCGGCTCCACCGACACCCCGATGCAGCGGGCCGTGTGGCCGGATCCGGCGGCCGGCGTCCGCGCCGCGCTCGACGGCGAGCCGGAGACGTACCGGGTCGGCGTGCCGCTGCGCCGCATCGCCGCACCCGACGACATCGCCGACGTGGCCGCGTTCCTGCTCTCGGAGCGGGCCCGGCACGTCACGCTCCAGACCGTCGCCGTGGACGGCGGCGCCTCGCTATGACCGCCCCCGCCTCGACCGCACTCTTCGCCACCGCCGACTACGCCCTCGTCACCGACGGCCGGCCACGCCGGCTGACCACGGATCGCTCCGACGACACGCGCTGGGCCGACACCACCCTGACCGCGCTCGCCCACACTGCCGGGGACCCGTTGGCGATCGGCGTGCTGAGCTTCCGCCCCGACGGCCCCGCCACCGCGCTCCTGTCCGGCGCCGCCCGACGCCTACCCCGGTCGGCGCTGGACCGCCCCGCACCGCGATACGCCTGGTCCACCGCGATCGAGGTGCCGGCCGCGGCGGAGTACGCGGCCACCGTCTCCGCCGCCGTCGACCGCCTCACCGGCGACGCCGGACTACGCAAGGTCGTGCTCGGCCGCTGGCTGGACCTGACCAGCGCCGGCGACCCCGCACCGGACCACCTGCTCGCCGCGCTCGCCGGCCGCCACCCGGCCGGGCACATCTTCGGCGTACCACTGGGACGCAGCGCCGGATACCTGCTCGGCGCCAGCCCCGAACTGCTGGTCGGCCGGCGCGGCCGGCGGGTGCGGTCCACCCCGCTGGCGGGGTCGCTGCCCCGGGCGGCGGACCCGGCCGAGGACCGGATCCGCGCCGACCTGCTCCGTGACTCGGCCAAGGACCGGCACGAACACGCGCTCGTGGTCGACGCCGTCGCCGAGGCGCTCGGCCCGCTCTGCCGGCGCCTGGCCGTACCCGCCGCTCCCACGCTGGTCCACACCGACACCATGTGGCACCTGGCCAGCCCGATCGTCGGCGAGCTACGGGAGGTCGGCCCGGCCACCAGCGCGCTGCGGCTGGCCCAGCTGCTGCACCCGACACCGGCGGTGTGCGGCACCCCCCGAGAGGCCGCGTACCACCTGATCGAGCAGCTCGAACCGGCCGACCGCGGCCCGCTGACCGGTGCGGTCGGGTGGCTGGACGGGGCCGGCGACGGCGACTGGGCGGTGACGATCCGCGCCGGTGTCCTGCGTGGCCGACGACTGCGGCTCTTCGCCGGCGCCGGCATCGTGCCCGGGTCCGACCCCGCCGCCGAGGTGGCCGAGACCGGCGCGAAACTGGCGACCATGCTCGGCGCGCTCGGCGTCGCCGTACCCCGGCCGATCGAACCGGCGGTGGCCGGATGAGCCTCCCCCGCCGCAGCGCTCCGGAACCCGTCGCCGGCTGGCCGGCCGACCTCGCCGCCCGCTACCGGGCGCTCGGCTACTGGCGGGACGAGACGTTCGGCGCGCTGCTGGCCAGCCGCGCCGCCCAACACCCGGACCGGACGGCCATCGTGGGCCGGTCGGCCCGGAGCGGGGAATGGGTCAGGCTCAGCTACCCGGAACTGGACCGGGCGGCCACCACCGTGCACGCCGCCCTGCGGGCCGCCGGGATCCGGCCGCGCGACCGGATCGTCCTGCAACTACCCAACTGCGTGGAGTACGTCAGCTACCTGTTCGGCATCTTCCGCGCCGGTGCCTGGCCCGTGTTCGCGCTGCCCGGGCACCGCGAGGCGGAGCTGACCCAGTTCTGTCTCGTCGCGGATGCCGCCGCCCACGTGCTGACCGGACGCGGCCCGCGCGGCGGCGACCCACCGGCCGTGGCCCGGCGGGTGGCCGAGCGGCTGCGCGCCGCCGGCCATCCACCACCGCTCGTGATCGACGTCGGAGCCGGCCTCCCCGCGCCGGCCGAGGCGCCGGTGGCGGCCGACGTCGCCGCCGAGGAGGTCGCCTTCCTGCAACTCTCCGGCGGCACCACCGGGACACCGAAGCTGATCCCGCGCACCGCCGCCGACTACCTGTACTCGGTGCGCGAATCGGCCCGGATCTGCGGCGTCGACGAGCGGACCGTGATGCTCGTGGCGCTACCCGTGGCGCACAACTTCCCGATGAGCTCGCCCGGCATCCTCGGCGTGCTGTACGCCGGCGGCACCGTGGTGCTGGCCCCCGATCCCAGCCCGTCGACCGCCTTCCGGCTGATCGAGTCCGAGCGCGTCACCATGACCTCGGTCGTCCCCCCGATCCTGCAGGCGTGGCTTCCCGCCGCCACGCGTACCGGCCACGACCTCGGCAGCCTCGACGTCATCCAGGTCGGCGGCGCCCGGCTGGCGGACGCGGTCGCCGCCCGCGTCCGCCCTGACCTCGGCGCCCGGCTGCAACAGGTCTTCGGGATGGCCGAGGGTCTGGTCAACTACACCCGGCTCGACGACCCGGACGACCTCGTGACCCGCACCCAGGGGCGGCCGATCAGCCCCGACGACGAGATCCGGGTGGTCGACGACGACGACCGGGACGTGCCGGCGGGCGCCGAGGGACTGCTCCTGACCCGGGGGCCCTACACCATCCGGGGCTACTACCGGGCCGGCGTCGACGGCGCGGCGGCGTTCACCGCGGACGGCTTCTACCGCACCGGCGACCTCGTCCGCCAACTCCCCACCGGACATCTCGTCGTCACCGGCCGGGCCAAGGACCAGATCAACCGCGGCGGTGACAAGGTGGCCGCCGAGGAGGTCGAGGGGCACCTACTGACCCACCCACGGCTGCGCGACGCGGCGGTGGTCGCCATGCCCGACGCTTTTCTCGGTGAGCGCATCTGCGCCTTCGTCATCCCCGCCGGTCCGCCCGCGCCGACCGCCGTGGAGCTACGGCAACACCTGCGCGAGCGGGGCATCGCGGAGTACAAGATGCCGGACCGATTCGAGGTCGTCGCCGAGTTTCCCGTCTCCGCGGTCGGCAAGACCAGCCGCCGCGAGCTGCGCCGCGACCTGACCCGCCTGCTGGCCACGAATCCCGAACGGAGCCCGCGATGAGCCTGCCCGCGCCCGGCGACTATGCCCCACCGGCCGAATCGGAGCTACCCACCAGCCGCGCCCGGTGGACGCTTGCCAGCGGTCGCGCCGCCCTGCTCGTGCACGACATGCAGGAATACTTCGCGCGGGTGTACCGGCCGGGCAGCGTCGCGCTGGAGTCTGCGGTGTCGGCGACGGCATCACTGCTGCGCGTGGCGCGCCAGCACGGCGTACCGGTCGTCTACACGGCACAGCCCGGCGACCAGGACCCGGCCGGGCGGGGCCTACAGGCCGACCTGTGGGGACCGGGACTGCGCGCGGTGCCGGCCGACACCCAGATCCTGCCGCAACTCGCCCCGCAGCCCGGTGACCGGGTGCTGACCAAACACCGGTACAGCGCGTTCGCCCGCACCGACCTGGCCCAGTGGCTCCGCGAACGGGGACGCGACCAGCTCGTCGTCACCGGCATCTACGCGCAGTTCGGGGTGCTGGCGACGGCGCTGGACGCGTTCTGTCGGGACATCGCCCCGTTCGTCGTGGCCGACGCGGTCGCCGCGTTCGACCGGTCGGGCCACCTGCGGGCGCTGCGACAGGCCGCCGACAGCTGCGCGGTCGTCACCACCGCGGCGGCGGTACGCAGCGCGCTGGCGGCAGGGGAGCCGGGCGCGGACCGCATGCTCCGCGAGGTGCTCGGCGCGCTGATGGACGGGCCCGAGGCGGTCGAGGCCGCGCTGGCCGAGCCCGACGGCGACCTCTTCGCGCTCGGCCTCGACTCGATCCGCGCCATGGCCCTGCTGGCCGCCCTGGAAGAACGCGGAGTGCACGTCGACTTCGGTGACTTCATCTCCACCGGGACCGTCGCCTTCCTGCGGGAGCGCATCGGCGCCGCGCCGCAGCACCGGGTGCCCGTGCCAGGGCCGCTCGGATGACCGCTTGGCTGCCGCTGACCTCGGCCGCCCGTGGCCTCTACTTCGCCCACCAGCTCGACCCGCGCAGCCCGGCCTACTCCACCGCCGAGGTGGTGGAGATCTGCGGCCCACTCGACCCGGCCGCGCTGGACGGGGCGCTTCGCCGCGCGTACCTCGACTTCGAACAGCTCCGGATCGAGCTGCGACTGCGGCCCGAGGGACCGCAGCAGCGCGTACGCCCGGACCCGCCGACCCGGCTGCGGGTGGTGGACCTGCGCGACCACGCCGACCCGGAGGCGGCGGCCGACCGGCTGGTCCGCGCCGACGTGGCCCGGCCACTCGACCTCGACACGGGCGAGCTGGTGCGGACCGTGCTGTTCCGGATCGCGCCAGATCGGGCGCGGTGGTACCACTGCGCGCACCACGTGCTGCTCGACGGGTACGGCTACGCCCAGCTCGCCCGCCGGGTGGCCGCCTGGTACGGCGCCCTCGTCGGCGGCCCGCCACCGGCGCCGGTCACCGCCACCCTCGCCGACGTCGTGGCGGAGGACCGGGCCCGGGGCGCCGATCCGGCACGCGTCGCGGCCGACGACGAGTTCTGGGCGGGCCGCCTCGCCGGCGTCGGACTCTCCACCCTGGCCGGCCGGGTCGCCGACCCGGCGCCGGTCGCGGTCCGCGCCGCGACCGACCTGACCTCCGCCGCGCAGGCCGCGCTCCTGAAGGCCGCGCAGCGGCACGGCGTCACCTGGACCGACGTCGCCACCGCCGCCTGCGCCGCCTACCTCGGCCGGATGGCCGGACTCGACGAGGTGCGGATCGGGCTGCCGTCGATGAACCGGGTGGTACCCGGTTCCGGCACGTCGGCCGCCGCCCGGACCGTCTGCACCGCGATGAACGTGCTGCCGGTGGCCGCCCGGACCGGCACGGCGACCGTGGGCGAACTGACCGCCCAGGTGCGGGCCGAGGCCGCCGAGGTCCGGGAGCATCCGTACACCCGGCAGGAGGAGCTGGCCCGCCGGCTGCGGCGGGCCGGTGGCGGCCAGCTTTTCGGCCCGCAGGTCAACCTCCTCCCGTTCGACCTGCGGCTGAGCTTCGGCGCGGCGACCGGCGTGGTCCGCAACGTCACCGCCGGGCCGGTCGAGGACATGACGTGGTGCCTGCGCGGCGTGCCGGGTGGCGGCCGGCCGGTCCGGTTCGAGGTGGACGCGAATCCGCGGCTCTACCCGGCCGACGACGTACGCGGGCACGCCGAGCGGCTGGCCGCGTGGATCGAGACGTTTGCCGCCGCCGACCCGGCCGACCCGGTCGATGCGCTGCCGCTGGTGACCCAGACCGACCGGTGCCGGATGCTGACCGACTTCGCCGGACCGGTGGTGCGGCGACCGGCCACCGACCTGCTGGCGGCGTTCCGGGCGCAGCGGGCACGCACCCCGCACGCGCCCGCCCTGCGCTACGAGGGCCGCGAGCTGACCTACGCCGAGCTGGACGACCGGGCCGCCCGGCTGGCCGGGACCCTGCGCCGGCACGGCGTGCGCCCGCGCGACGTGGTCGGCGTGGGGCTGCGCCGCGGCATCGACCTGTATGTGGCGGTCTACGCGTTGCTGCACCTCGGCGCGGTCTACCTGCCGGCGGACCCGGACCTGCCGCACGCCAGGATCGCCGGCATGCTCGCCGACGCCGGCAGCGGCTGGCTGCTGACCGACGGGTCGGCCGGGCTCACCGGGCTGGCGGAAGCCCATCCGGGGCTGCGGGTGCTCTCCCTCGACCCCGGTTCCCCGCTGTCGGCCGGGGCGGCCCACCCGGCCGGAGCCGGCACGTCCCGGGTACGACCGGACGACACCGCTTACGTGATCTTCACGTCCGGGTCCACCGGCCGGCCCAAAGGTGTGCGGATCAGCCACCGGGCCATCGACAACCGGCTCGCCTGGATGCAGTCCCACTTCCGGCTCCGTCCCGCAGAGCGGGTGCTGCACAAGACCCCGATCTCCTTCGACGTGTCCATCTGGGAGCTGTACTGGCCGCTACGGGTGGGCGGCTGCGTGGTGATCGCCCGGCCCGGCGGGCACCGCGACCCCGGCTACCTGGCCCGGCTCATGGTGGACGAGCGGATCAGCACCGTGCACTTCGTACCGTCGATGCTGCGGGCGTTCTGCGCCGACCCGGCGAGCGAGCGGGTGGCCGGCGGCGGCACGCTGACCCGGCTGGTCTGTAGCGGCGAGGCGCTCACCGGTGACCTGGTCCGGACCGCGACCGCCCGGCTCGGCGTGCCGCCGACCAACCTCTACGGACCGACCGAGGCCGCGGTCGACGTGACCTACTGGAACTGCGACCCGGAGCGGGACGGCGAGATCGTGCCGATCGGCCGCCCGGTCTGGAACACCCGCGCCTACGTGCTCGACGCCCGTCGGCGGCTGCTGCCGCCCGGCGCGCGCGGTGAGCTGTACCTCGCCGGGGTGCAGCTCTCCGACGGGTACGCCGGAGAGGCCGAGCTGACCGCGCAGCGGTTCCCGGCGGACCCCTTCGTGCCGGACGAGCGCATGTACCGCACGGGCGACCTCGCGAGCTGGCGCGGTGACGGCGCGCTGCTCTATCTCGGCCGGGTCGACGACCAACTCAAGATCCGCGGCCAGCGGCTGGAGCCGGGCGAGGTCGAGGCGGTGCTCGGCATGGTGCCGGGCGCCGGGCAGGTGGCGGCGGTGGGCGCCGGCGACCCGACGGAGCCGACCCGGCTCGTCGCGTACTTCACCGGCACCGCACCCGTCGCCGCCCTGCGCGCCGCCGCGCGAGACGCGCTGCCCGAGGCGATGCGGCCCGCCGCCTACGCCCGGATCGCCGACCTGCCGCTGACTCCCAGCGGCAAGGTGGACCGGCGCGCCCTCGCCGCGCGAGGGATGCCCCGGACGGACCCGACCTGCGGCGCGGCCCCCGGCGACGTGTGGCAGCAGCAGATCGGCGTGCTGATGGCCGGCCTTCTCGGCACCGGCACGGCGCTGCCGGCGGATGCGGACTTCTTCGACGCCGGCGGCGACTCGCTGTCCGCGCTGCGGCTGTTGGACCGGATCGAGGCGGTCCTCGGGCGGCGGCTGGCACTGATCGACGTCTTCACCGCACCGACCCCGGCCCGACTCGCCCGCGCGGTCGCCGGCCCCGACCGGGCCCGCCGCGACCTGGCCGAAGTGCTGCCCCTGCGCGACGCTGACGGGCCACCACTGTTCCTCCTCCCGCCGGCCGGCGGGCTCGGCTGGTGCTACGCCCCGCTGCTGCGGTCACTGCCGGGCCGGATCCGGCTGATCGCCCTCCAGTCCTCCTCCTTCGCGCACCCCGACGCGGCGCTGCCGGCCGACCTGGACACCCTCGCCGCCGGCTACCTGTCCGCCATCCGCTCGGTCGTCGGCGACGGGCCCTTCCACGTCGCGGGCTGGTCGATCGGCGGCATGGCGGCCCATGCCGTCGCCGCCTCGGCCAGCGCCGCCGGGCACCCGGTCGGCGTGGTGGCGCTACTCGACGCGTACCCGGCCGATCAGTGGCGACATCTCGGCGAGCCGACCCGAGCCGAGGCGCTGCGCGGGATCCTGCGGATGGCCGGTGCCGAACACCTGGTCGCCGAGGACGCGACGCTCGACGACGAGCAGGTGCGGCACGTGCTACGGGCCAGCGCCAGCCCCATGGCCGCCCTGCCGGAGGCGGTGCTCGCCGCGAGCATCCGGTGTGTCATACACGGCACGGCGCTGGTTCGCCACGCACGGCATACCCGGTACCCGGGAGATCTGCTGCTGTTCCGCGCGGCGGCGCCCCGCCCCGAGCAGTGGCTCGACCCGGCGGGCTGGCGCAGATACGCTCGCCGCGTCGAGGTGATCGACCTGCCGGCAACCCATCCGGACCTGGTGCGCGCCCCCGCCATCGACCGGATCGGTGCCGTTCTCGCCGAGCGGCTCGGGCCTTGATGCACTGGTGCGGTCAGTGTGCCCGGGTCGCCCAGGCCGGCTGCTGGGGCTCGTCGTTGTGCACGACGATGTCGGCGTGATCGGTCGGATGGACCGTAGCGAAGTAGAACTGTTGGGAGGGAATGTAACGTTCGCGCCAGCGGCGCTCGACTTCGGCCCGGGATGACACGCGGTGCTCTCGGATCACGGCACGATCCACGGTCGCGTCGAGGGTGGTCGAGACGAAGATGCGTAGGTCCCACCGGTCGATCAGCTCCGGGCGCAGGAGGAAGACGCCGTCGAAGACCAGCACGGCGTCGGCGGGGGCAGTCGTGACCGGCGGGGAGAGCGCGCTGTCCGAGGTGTGGTCGTAGACGGCGGGTTGGAAGCGTCGATCGCCGTCCGGGCCGAGCGGATCGAGCAGGACCCGGTTCAGCGCGTTGTGGTCGTGGGTGTCGAAGTAGCACCCTTCGGCCGAGTACTCGGCCGTCCTGGCCGAGTCTGTCGAGCACTCGTGCTCGGTGGCGCAACCACCGTTCCCCATCCTGGCCATGTCCCCAGCTTTCTGGCGGGCGCTCGGGCTGCTCACCGCAGGCGCGGAGGTGTCCCACCTTGCCGTCGCTTACAGTCCCCTTCACTCAACGGCAACTGCGGGAAGTCATTGGGCTATGGCGATCGCGTCAACGGCTTGGAGGGTATGGGGAGTGTCAAGTTAACGGCTGATCTTGGTTGTTGAGGTGGTCAGTGGTTGGCCGGGGTGAGCCGGCCTTCGAAGGCGATCTGGAAGGCGTTCAGAGGTGCCTTCCAGCGCATGGTCCAGCGCCGGCGGCCCGCGCCGGTCGGGTCGAGGCTCATCAAGGCCATGTAGACGCACTTGAGTGCGGCTTGCTCGTTCGGGAAGTGGCCACGAGCTCGCACGGCCTTGCGGATACGGGCGTTGACCGACTCGATCGCGTTCGTGGAGCAGATGACCTTGCGGATCTCGACGTCGAAGGCGAGGAACGGTACGAACTCCGCCCAGGCGTTCTCCCACAGCTTCACGATCGCCGGATACTTACGGCCCCACGCCTCGGCGAACTCGAGGAACCGCTCGGTGGCGGCGTCCTCGGTCGGTGCGGTGTAGACCGGCCGCAGCGCTTTGGCGATCTTGTCCCAGTCCTGCCGGGCGGCGTAGCGGAACGAGTTGCGCAGCAGATGCACCACACACGTCTGCACGATTGTGCGCGGCCAGACCGTCTCCACCGCCTCCGGCAGTCCCTTGAGCCCGTCACAGACCAGCATGAGCACGTCGGCCACGCCGCGGTTCTTCAACTCGGTGAGCACGTGCAGCCAGTGCTTGGCGCCCTCGCCGCCGTCACCGGCCCAGATACCGAGGATGTCACGGTGGCCGTCGACGGTGACCGCCATGGCCAGGTAGATCGGCCGGTTCGCGACCTGCCCGTCCCTGATCTTGACGTTGATGGCATCGATGAACACGACCGGATACACCCGGTCCAGGGGCCGGTTCTGCCACTCCGCCATGCCGTCCATGACCTTGTCCGTGATCGTGGAGATGGTCTGCTTGGACACCTCAGCGCCGTAGACCTCGGCCAGGTGCGCGGCGATCTCCCCGTGGGTCAGGCCCTTAGCAGACAGCGACAGCACCATGTCGTCGACACCGGTCAGGCGCCGCTGCCGCTTACGCACGATCTGCGGCTCGAACGTCCCCGCCGCGTCGCGTGGGACCCGCACCTCGACCGGCCCGACGTCGGTGAGCACCGTCTTGGTCCGGCTGCCGTTACGGGTGTTCCCGCTACCCCGACCCGCCGAGTCATGCCTGTCGTAGCCGACGTGGTCGGTGATCTCCCCGTCCAACGCCGATTCGAGGACCCGCTTCGTCAACTGCTGCAGCAGCCCGCCCTCGCCGGTCAGCTTCAGCCCGTCCCCACGAGCCCGATCGACCAGCATCGCGATCAACTGCTCATCCGTGACCGCACCCACCGGCCCCACGGCCGGCTGTCCCACGGTGGCCTCGGTCGTCATCTGGCGTCTCTCCCTTGATCGGTCAATCAGCCGTTATTTGTACAGTCCCCAGGCAACCGAAGCGATCACCATCGGCGACATCTACACGGAGCCTTTTTCATCGTGCGTAGCGGTTCGCTTCGGCGTGGTGTAGGACGAGGATGGCTTGGATGATCGCGGTGGCTCGGCGTGGGCAGCAGCGCAGCTTGATCAGGATCTTCCAGGTCTTGAGCGTGGCGATCGCTCGTTCTCCGCGGGCGCGGATCTTCGCGTGGGCCCGGTTCACGGCCTTCTGCCTGCGTGACAGCTTCGGCCGGAAGCGGCGCCGCTTGAACGGCGTGCGCACGCTGCCACGGGCGCCTTGGTAGCCCTTGTCGGCGAAGGTCATCACGTCCGCGTTGGTCAGGGCATCGAGAATGCCGTGACTGCGGGCGGCGGTCAGGTCGTGTGCCGAACCGGGCAGTGCCGGTGATGCCCACACGAGCCGGCCGGCGGCGTCCGCGATGACCTGCACGTTCACGCCGTGGCGTTTGTGTTTGCCGCTGTAGTAGGGCTTCTGCTCGGCGACCCGGTCGATCGGGATCAGCGTGCCGTCCAGGATCGCGTACGCCAGCAGACGGATGCGTCGCATCGCGGTGTCCAGGTCGTCGGCTCCCGAGCTGAGCAAGGCTATCGCCTCCTGGACGTAGCGCCAGGCGGTGGCAACGCCGATCTCGAAGCCAGCCGCGAGTCGGGTGTAGGTGTCGCCGTTGCGCAGATGGGCGAGAGCGAGCAGCGCCTGCCGGCCGGGTTCGAGGCGCCGCCACCGGGATCGGCGCTGCTTACGGTGGCCGCGGATGCGTTCGGCGAGGTGGTTCAGGGTGCGGCTGGACAACGGAATCGTGGCGGGGTAGGACAGCATGGCGAGGCTCCCGGTCGGGGCTTCGAGTCTTGGTCGACAGCTGTCCTACCTGGAGCCTCGCACCCATCGATCACCGGCCCTGCCGCACCCACCCCGAGCTGCAAGATCAGCTTGAAAAAGGCTCACGGATGCCCCGCCCCTGATCCATCGCAGCCTGTAAGCCCAGTTCCGGGACGCTGGAGGACGCTTACTCATTGGCCGGGCGGCGGGCTTACGAGTCAGTCCGCTGCCCGTGCTATCTGCGCCGCCAACTCGCCCACTGGCAGTTCGCCATCGAGGACGACCGTTCCAGCTGGCAATCCGCTCGCCGCTGCGACACACCGGTCAACCTGCGCCAACCGCCATGCGCGTACCTCCGCGTCCCGGCCGGGATCATCCGGCCAGATCGACTGCGCCTCGCAGCGCTTCCGCAGGACGCCAGCGGTGACATTAAGAAAGTAGTGGTCGACGCGAACGCCCCGCGCACGCAAGCCGCCGAAGATCTCGTCCAGGTACGCCGGTACGACGACCGTCATCGGGACCACCAAATCACGGCCATACTCCTCAAGCAGGGATACCGCCGTGTCCACCACCCCGCGTCGCCACACCCGAAGATCCTGAAAATCGCCGCCGGGCGGCAGCGACACGATCTCCCGGAACATGAACCCCGGCAGTTCAGCATCAAACAGCAACAGCTGCGGATGATTCTCGATCAGCCGTTCCGCAAGGGTAGTCTTTCCCGCGCCGAACGCACCGTTCAACCAGATCACCCGCACGTGCACACCTTCCGTTCTATGTGGCATCCGATCCTGTGACGGTAGACGACAACAGCACCGGACGCGGACTCAAACGCCACGTCCTGCAACTCTTGCCGTCCTCGGCGTTCCCGGCCTCGATCCGTCCAAGGGTCCCGGTCTTTCGTAGTGTACGACTTTGAAGGCTTCCTGGACGACATGGCGCAGCCGACATTAAGCCCGCGCCCGCTGGTTCCACCACCGTAAACGACTCGCAATCCTCGGACGGAAACCACCTTAGGTGAGGCAATCGGAACTCTCGGTTGTGGGATTGCGGCTGTCACGGGAGTGTCGGAATCGCCGGTCGTGGCACCCCTTTCGGGGGTCAACGACTATATCTCAAATCAATTAGTCTTCGCGCTCGTAGAGCAGGCCCTCGGGAATCGGTCGCTGGCTGCGCCTACCAATCGCCCAACCCGCGTATTCAGGTGACGTCCGCCCCATGTCGATCTTGGCAATAGCGGGAGGTGCCTGCGGCGTGTCATGCCACCCAGGGATCTCCCCGGCTGCTGCGATGACCGAGGCGGCGAACGCCCGTACTCGGCATGGAGTCGGATTGCCGCATGCGGCGCAGGTCGTGGTGGTTGTGTCGTGGCGCTGATACAGCTCGATGGCGGTGATATGGGTCAGGGTGCCGCGCAGGGTGGGAATCGGTCTGTTCATCTCGCCGCCCCTTTTCGTCTCGGCCGCCATGGTGGTCAGGGTGCCGGTGGCGTCTGGTCCTCGTGAGGCATCGACGTGCCGGTGGACTTACTTGCCGTTGGTCGGTGCTCACGTTGGTGGGCAGCGCCGTCAGAGTTACGGAAAAGAAGTCGGAAGCGGGCCTTGGAGTCGGTGTCGGCGAGGGTGAGGGCCTGGTCCAACATCGACTGTGCCGCGAGGTTCGGGGTTGCGGGGGTGGTTCCGGTGTTCCCAGGCTGTGACGGCCCCCGGGGCTACGCCGAGGTGTTCGGCGAACGCTCGAATGCTCATCCGTAGCGCCTCGCGTAGCGCGTGGATCTCGCGTCTGGTCCACCGGCCGACGACGGTCGGTCCACACCCCTTGCACAGGGTCGGGGAAGCAGCGGGGACTGAGGTGAGTGGTGCCGGCTGTGTGGTGGAAAGTTGGCGTTTCTGGTCGCTGGCCAGTTCGGTCTGGGTCTGGAAGTCGCGCATGAGTGCGTGTGCCTGGTCGTAGACGGCCAGCAGCGCTCCGTTCGCGTGGAGGGTGGTGTTGTCCCGGCCGTTCTCGACGTTGGCGATCTGGCTGCGGAAGTTGCGGATGAGCGCGGCGAGGTCAACCTGTCTCAGCCCGGCGGCGGTGCGCCAGTGGGCCAGATATCGGCCGAGGTCCTTACCCGCCTCCGCTAGGTGGGCGGGGGTGATTCCGGCGGCCGTGCTGATGCGGCGCGGTGCGGACCGAACATGCCGACGCTGGGGCCGCGCAGGTGGTAGCGGCGTCATCGTGACCGCCTCGGTTGCGTGACCGAGTACTTCGGTGCTTGACCGGCCACCGTCGGCGTACCCACCACGGCCGGAGCGACTTCTGTGAGCACCTCACCGGCGGGGTTGATCAGCAACCGGGCCCGTCCGGCCACGACCGCGACATGGCCGGGCGGCACAGCGTCGTGGTACACCACCGTGACCGCCGCATCCCCGGGCATGCTGACCTGCACCACCGCCCTCTCTGCGGTCATGCCCAACGGCACGGCGCCATCCGAACTTGCAAGGGCGGCTGCTGGAGGGACGGTGACAGTTGGCAGCATCGCCGGGTGGACGTCGGATACCGCCACCTGGGACGGCCCCACGGATGGGGGCGGCTCGGGGGAAGCGGCGTCGGGGTCGTTGGCGTGGCCTTGGATGATGAAGAAGCCGAGTTCGGCGTCCGTGGCCTTGTTCAGTAATGCGCGCAGCGCGGTGCGGTAGTGCGCGGACGGCCATCGGGTCTGTAGGGTGGGCCGCCCGGCGAGGTGCCTGCTCATCGAGCAGGTCCTTTTCCGTGCGGCCTCCCTCCGAACCGGGCGGACCCGTTTCCGAGTACCCGGCTCTCCAGTGATCATGGCGTGAGTTCGGTTGGCGTTGCATGGATGAGGTCATGGCAGTGGTCGCAGACCACGAGGGTCTTGCGGCGCTTGTTTGTCATGATCTTTTCCCATGCGGGCTGTGCCGGTCCGGCCGGTGTGAGATCAGCCAACCCTCGGATATGGTGCACTTGGATGTTTTCCGATTGTTGGCATAGCTCGCATCTGCCCTTACGGAGTCTCTGGATGAGTTCCTTGTGGGCGTAGATCGGCCGGGTCGGCTGACGGTCGACGAGGGTCGCCGTCTTCTGTCGTTTGAGCGGGATCCCGCCGAACCGTGCGACCAGTGAACTCCTGCTGTCGCGGTCGAGGCGGGCCTCGAAGCACGTGCGCGGCCCGTACGGTGTGACGGTCTTGGCCTTGTGTCTGGCGGCCATTCTCGACACCGTCGATTTGTGCTTACGGGCCAGGGTCTTGAGCATGGATGTCTCCATGACCCAGCGCAGCCGGTGTAGCCGCATGACGTCACCGGCCAGCAGGTAGTACTGGACGATGCCCCGGTACTCGGCCCCGTACTTCGCCACGATGGTGAAGTCACCCTCGTTGACGAGTGGGCAGCGGCAGGCGGGTGTGCCGCGGGCCATGTAGTGGGCACTTTTGGCGGTGATCACGTCTCTGGGCACGTGCAGGGCGACGACACCGTTGACCGACCGGCGGTTACGCCGATCGGTTGCCGACGGTCGTCGGGTCCTGCGGTCGCTGGCAGCGACGCGGATCTCGTAGCCGAGGAACCTGGCCCGCTGGCTACGGGCATGGGTGATTAGCGTCTTGTCCTGCGAGAGGGTGAGCTTGAGCTCGTCTCGCAGGAACGCCGCCAGACGCTGTTTGATCTCCTCGGCTTCGGCCTTCGGTCCGACGAACCCGAGCAAGGTGTCGTCCGCGTAACGGCAATACTTCAGCCTGCGGTAGCCGGGGTCCCGAGGGTCCTGGCTGGGCAGGCTGTGCAACCGCCGGTAAAGATCACGCGCGTGTGCGCGGTCACCCCGCCGGCGGGCCGTCACGAGCGCGTACTCCACCTGACGGTAGGCCGGGTTACGTTCCCGGCGTTTCCCTCGGGTGTATTGCGGGATCAGCACCGTCTCCACGAACTGATCGAGGCGGTGCAGGTAGATGTTCGACAAGATCGGCGAAGCGACGCCGCCTTGCGGGGCGCCCGACAGCGTCTCATGCCAGACCCAGTCCTGCAGGTACCCGGCGGTGAGCATGGCGCGCACCAGCCGCAGGAACCGGTTGTCGTGGATCTTCTCCGCCAGCGTGTCGATCATGACCGTGTGGTCGAGCGACCCGAAACAGTCGGAGACGTCTCCCTCGATGAACCAGGTTGTTCCGCTCCAGGTGTTGGCGATCTCCCGCAAAGCGGTGTGACAGCCGCGCCGTGGGCGGAACCCGTGGGAGCGGTCGGAGAACTGGACGTCGTAATACGCCTCCAACAGCAGGCGCACGACCTCACCGACCAGCTTGTCCGACCACGTCGGCAGGCCAAGCGGGCGCGTCTTGCCCTTCCCCGACTTCTTCGGGATAGGCACCCGCCGCACCGGGCGGAACCGGTACCGCTCGAAGCGCATCGCCTCGATGATCCGGTCGATCTTGCCCAGCGACATGCCGTCCACGGTTTCCTGTGTGACCCCGGCCGTC
The DNA here is from genome assembly GCF_050942455.1 of Micromonospora sp. CA-263727. Classification (NCBI taxonomy): domain Bacteria; kingdom Bacillati; phylum Actinomycetota; class Actinomycetes; order Micromonosporales; family Micromonosporaceae; genus Micromonospora; species Micromonospora sp. CA-263727. Next base: position 4,143,631 of record NZ_CP192031.1, on the reverse strand, counting down.
ATCGCACCCTTGTTGGCGTAGACGCGGCCGTAAGCCAACAGATACAACTGCGGGTTGAACATCTGCCGATACAGTTGCTCCAGCGGCAGGCCACGCCTACCGCGCTCACGCAGGACATCCAGCACCGTTTCGGCGTTCTGCATTACGCATACCTCCCGGCATCAAGACACCCGATCACCTGGCCCACTTCGCCCTGCGGACGGCTTTCCCGTCCTCCTCGGCCGGGCGTAACTCCGGCGACTACTACTGGGCCTCCGTCGCCATAGGACTCGCGTCCCGTAGGCGATCCCACGTTCGTCCTGGTCATACGTACGAGCACGACGTAGGCGTCCCACTCATCTCCTTGAATGCCCTCACTGGACATCGCTCCATGGCCCCGAAGGTTGCGGCGTACTGAGGCGAACTTGGCCGCAGGGCTGGCACCGGTTTCAGACGTCTTTCCGGCGGAGGGGAACTTTCCTCTTCTGGAGATTGGGATTCAGGCCATCCAGCCTTCGCCATATCGTGCGGGTCCCTCAACGCACCGTCCCCAACGTCTGGACCCGGCCGCTGATTTCCTGGCATGCTGCGGTCCCCTTCACCTTTCGGATCCAGGTAAGCCATCGGACCCAGGAACCTCCCTCCGAGTTCCTCCCGGCTGCGCCGGGGATACAACCAGGCGCCTCGTGGCGCACGGCCGCGTTCCAGGTTGCCGATGTAGTGGCCCGCGATGGCGAAGCGCTGCCCGGCGTGCTCGTACAGGTAGGCGTTGACCGCTTCGGCCAACTCCTGGCGCGACAACGGCCGACCCGATCCCGAAGGAGACCGCAGCGCCAGTCGTGCTGCCCGCAGCAACTCGTTCGGTCCCGGTCGATAAGCCATGGAAGTAACTTCCGTTCCTTGTGCGGTGACTGTTGGGGCGAGAGTCGCGGACAGGTGGAGGTCTCGGCGGGTACGACGACGACCGCGCGACGTTGGAGTTCGGCCACGACCTACCCGGGGCTTCTGCCTGCGATGGGCGTAACCCGCGACTTCAATGCTCGGCAATGGTCACGGTCGGCATGTCAGCTCGCCGTCCGTGTTGACAGCCAACTGAAGTCACCCTGCTCGGCACCCATCAGCTCCGGCCGTGTTGCGCCCGGCCGCCGCCGAGGCAACCGGGCCGACAGCAGGAACACCTTCGCCGCCGCTTCGTACTCCGCGCACGGGCCGAGCACCTTGCACTCCACACACAACCCGTCCCCGCTGGACACTGCGTGTCGGTCCAACATCGATTGCGCATGATCGATCTTCTGACCGCCGTGATAGGTCATCGCCATGTCACGAACCCCTGCGTCCGTGGTGGAGCAGGTGAACTGCATCCTCGATTGCCCTTACCCGTAAACCGGCCTGCCGGTGCGGCGTTCGCAGTCGGGGTCGTCGGCCTCGATCACATCGCCGACCCCCGAACGTGATCATGAGCCGTGCCCTGCGTGCTGATGGAGATCGCTAGTCGTCGCGCCGCAACACGGACACCACCGACTTTTGACCTTGAACGACCACAACCCTGCGAGGTAGCCCACCAGCAACGCGGCGAGCGTGGCTCCCAACAACATGCAGCACCACCTCCTTCGCGGATCAGGGGGCCAGAGCGGACGGGCTTGCAAGCTGAACCGCCCCGGCCTGCCGTCTGGGCGAGATCATGACAAGTCTGCGGGAAACGCCCAACTGTGCCGTGGAAGCCCAACACGACGAGAATGGCACACATATCCGTAGGATACAAGTTTGTGGATCACGCAAACTTGTAGGACACAGAACCGGGGATCGCGGACCAGTCATGATCACCTGGTTGCACCTCACCGATCGTGTAGCGGACGATGGTCAGCGTGACGACGAGGCACGGGCCGACACTGCGGGCGCAGTGGCTGGGCCAGCAGATCAAGGAAATTCGCGAAGGGGCCGGAGTCACCCTGAAGCAGGCGGGTGAGTATCTGGAACGCGACCCGTCGACCGTGAGCCGGTTCGAGTCGGCCGAGTACCCCATCCGGCGTGCGGATCTACTCGCGTTGCTCGACTTCTACTCGGTCAGCGATCAGCGGCGCCGCGCGGGTCTGCTGACCTTGCGGGAGGAGGTGTGGCAGAAGGGCTGGTGGGACGGCTTCGCCGACGCGGTGGATCGACGGTTCATCGACTACGTGTGGCTCGAATCCCGCGCCCAAGCGATCCACTCGTTCGATGGCACCCTCCTGCCTGGCCTGCTCCAGACCAGTCCGTACGCCGAGGCAGCGATTCGTGCAGCCGATCCGGACCTTGGAGACGAGCAGGTCATGCGGGCGGTCGAGCTTCGGATCATGCGTCAGCAAGTGCTCACCGGCGACAGGCCAACGCAGCTTCGCGCGATCCTCGATGAGGCCCTGTTGCTGCGCGCGGTCCTCAAGCCCGAGGCGATGCGTGATCAGCTTCGACACCTCAGCGAGTGCGCCCACAGGCCGAACATCGAGATCCGGGTACTACCATTCAAAGCGGGTGCACACGCCAGCCCGGCGGGCGCGTTCAAGGTGTTCACGATGGTGGAGCCGTACCCCGATGTCGCGTACACCGAGACGCTCGGCGGCGCGATCTACGTCGAGACCCCAGGCGCTGAACGGTTCGCCCAGACGTACGATCGGTTGCAGCGTGTGACCTTGACACCGGAAGAGTCAGCCGAGCGCATCTCGGCAGCGACAGAGGAGATAACGTGAAGGCAGCAGAGACGCACGCGCCGGGCCGTCCGGACCTAGCGGGCGTCGCCTGGCACATCAGCACCAAGAGTGACAACGGTGGCGCGAGTTGCGTCGAGGCTGGGCCGCTCGCCGATGGAAGCGGGCGGGTCGCCGTGCGGCACAGTCACCACCCCGACGGCTCCGTCATCATCTACACCCGAGCCGAGTGGGAAGCGTTCATTGGCGGGGTCCGCGAAGGCGAGTTCGACTTCTTCGACTAGGCACACGCCGTGACCGGCTTAGATGACAGGACGGACGGGCGACTCCCATCACATAGAGGGGGTCGCTGTTTGCTTTCTACCTGCTGCTACCGACAGTCATCTCGTCGTCGCGGGAGCATCAAGGCAGGTGGGGGTACACAGGTCCAGGGGTGCCCCTACCTTGATCAACCTTTCACCGGCGGCTGGACGCTAACCCGTAGGTCCCGACGAGTCGAAACTCACCGCCGCCGACGGGCCGCCCGCATCATCAGCTCTGGTCCAAAGCAGGCGGTCCGGCGCGGCGTTGGACGACGAGGTAAAGGCTGGCCACGATCTCCAGGCCGTCGACACTGATCGGGAAGGCATAGGCTTTTCAGCCTGTCTGGCCGTGTTTGATGGCCAGCTCGGTCATGTGAGTGAAGGAGATCGCTCCGGCCACGATCGCCAGGACGGCAACCGTGAGCCAGGTCAACGCCCGCAGCACCTTGTCGGCACGGCTGATCATCAACCCACCCCCTCAGCCGAGAAGGAGGGCACCGCGAACGGCGGGACCAAACCGGCGGTAGGAGCGGCGGGGGCAGAGCAGACGGTGGTGGTTTGGCGCTGCCAGCAGCCACGGCTGGTGGTCATTACCTGGCAAATCAGGGCAATGGGCGGGGATGAATATGCGTCATATCCCGGGATGGGGCTCGCGGGCGGCGGGCGGTCGTCGATGGCAACCCGCGTCGGGTGTGCGACTGTGACGGACCCGACTGCCTCGGCCAGGCGGCCGAGCATCTCGTCGCGGGTGCCCTGGTCCATGTCCTGCCCCAGCCTACCCGGTTACATAGTTCCCCACGCGCCGCGCGACGGCTGCTCGCCGCCGCCCGCGAGCAATGTCTCCTGCGAGTAGGCGGCAGGAGCACCGGCAGGTTTGCCCGGTCCGCCAGGGCGGACCGGGCAAACCTGTGTTGCGCGCTGGCTCAGTTCTCGTCGTCGGCAGGAGCCCGAGGCGTCGGCACCTCGATCAGGTGGCGCGGCGCACCGTCGATGTCCGTGTCTCGGTTGGCGGCGGTGCGCTCCGCCACGTCGCACACGTCGGCGTCCATCCCGATGGCGCGGCGCGTGGTCGGCCGTCGGCCGTCGGCGTTCGGCGTGGCGCCCGGTCGGGGCGCCCCGGCCTATCCACGCCGACCTGCACGCGGCGATCAGGACGGCCCGTGATCGCGAGCCGGCACGGGATACGGCTCGCTGTTCGAGGGCAGCGACCTAGTCCTCCTGCCAGACGTTCAGGGCCCAGGCGAGGACGTACCAGACGCAGACGTACTCCCGCCCGGAGGCGATTCCGGCGATGTGGCAGGTGATCGGGTCGGGGAAGATACCTTGGAGCCCCCAGTGACCCGCCGCGGCCAGCGTGACCGGCGCGGCACTCACCGCCGACTTCACGGCGGTGACCGGGGCGGCCTGGGCTGCCCCGGCCGTCGTGCCCAGGCCACTGGCGACCAGGGTGGCCACCACGATCGTCCGGGTCAGTCGCTGCCGCAGCGATTGTTTGCGCATCGGGATCTCCTCCCACGTGCCCGGGCCGGATGTCCGGCCGGGGCGTCCGTCGATGAACGATGCGTTACATGCTGCGCCGAGGACGGGCTCTGGTCGTCGGCCCACGACCTGACCGCCGCGTACACCAGGCGGGTGAGTCCGGCCGCCCGGGTCCTCCGGCAGGTGGACCCGGTGCGCGCCCGGGTGGGAACTCAGCCCGGGGCGATCCCGGATGGCCATGCCGGCCGACCGGGCCCGTTACTCGCCGGCGGCCTCCGAGTTCGTCGAGTCTGGACGCGCCGGTCGTGGAGAGCTATGGATGGTGTGTCGTTGATCAGCCACCGCCGGTGTGGTCATCGACCGTGGGGATCCACCCACCACGTCCGGCCTGCGGGCCCAGCAGGCTTGCGCCGACCGCCGGCGAAGGTTTCCGCAGGTCGGGTCGGGGCGGCAGAATGTACGCGTTTTCTACCCATGCCGGGCGCACCCGCCGCCTGCCAGGATTCGGGGCGTGACAGCCCCGCCAACGACATCGGCCCCGCCCCCATCGCCCGCGCTGGGGCACTGGTGGGCGGCGGCTCTCACGCTCGGCGAGCGCCTGTCTATCGGCACGCCCGCCCGGCACGCCGTCGAGCCGGGCGCCGAGGAGCGGATCCCCCGGGGGGCCGACCAGCGGTTCGAGGACTGGCGGCGAACCTGTGAGCAGGCCGGTGCCGGCCAGTTCACGCGCCGGTTGGCGGACGCCGGGGTCGACGAGGCCGGGCTGCGGGCGCTGCTCGCCGAGCCTGCCCCCCACCTCGCGGCGCGTGCCGTGCGCCCAGGGTGGGCAGGGTCGGTGGAGCGTGCCCTGCGGAACCCACCGTCGGCGCGGGTCGACCCCGAGGCGCGGGGTTCCGATGTGTTCACGGGCGTGGTACGCCCGTTCGTGGCCGACGCCTGCCGACAGCTGACGGCGGATCCGCTGCCGGACGTCGTCGACGCCGAGACCCTCGACGAGGCGTACGCGCGGCGGCTGGGCCGGCGGCTGGCGGCCCTCGCCGCGCCCGTGCTGGTCACCGAGTTACATGCGGCGAGCCGGCGCGGCGAGCTGCGCGGTGCGGACGGCCGCGAGCGGTTCGCCGACTTCGTCCGGCAGCTTGCCGCCCCGCACGGCCTGGCGGCCCTGCTGACCCGGTACCCGGTCCTCGGCCGGTTGCTCGAACAGTGTGCCAGGCACGCGGTCGAGAGTCGCCGCGAGCTGCTTGCCCGGTTCGTCGCGGACCGGACGGCGGTGGTGGATGCGCTGCTCTCCGGGCGGGACCCGGGTCGCCTGGTCGCGATCGACGACATGCTCGCCGACCCGCACCGTGGCGGCCGTTCGGTGGCGGCGCTGGTCTTCACCGACGGGCGGCGGGTGATCTACAAGCCGCGGAACATCGAGGTCCATGAGCGCTTCGCCGCGCTCGTCGGCTGGCTCAATGGCGCGTTGCCCGGCATCGGCCTGCGGACGCCGGCGACCGTTGTCCGCGACGGCTACGGCTGGGTGGAGTTCGTCGCCGGTGAACCGGTCGCCGACCCGGCCGCCGCCGAACGCTTCTACCGGCGGCAGGGGGCGTTGCTCGCACTGCTGCACCTGGTGGGCGCCGTCGACATCCACTGGGAGAACGTCGTGGCCGCCGGTGACCAGCCGGTCGTCGTCGATGTGGAGACGGTTCTCCATCCGGTGACGCCCGCTCCCTGGCTGGCCTCGGATCCCGCCGCCCACCGGCTCGCGTCGTCGGTCTACCGCACCGGCGTGCTGCCGATGATGCTGGTCGGTGACCACGGGGCGGCCGACATCTCCGCGCTCGGCGGCGACGGCGCGGCCCCCGGGGGCACGGAGTTCTGGGACGAGGCCGGCACCGATCGTATGCACCTGGCACGTCGGGGCACCGTGCTGACCAACCGGGGCAACCGGGTCCGTCTGGACGGTGTGGAGCGCGACCCGGCCGACCACGAGACGGACCTGATCGCCGGATTCCGGGCCGTCTACCACGCGATCATGCGGCAGCGCGTCGACGTCGGTGTGCTGCTGCGTCGCTTCGCCGATGCCGAGACGCGCGTGGTGGTCCGCCCCACCCAGCTCTACCGGACCCTGCTGCGCCAGGCGAGCCATCCGGCGGTGCTGCACGACGCGCTCGACCGGGACCGCGTGCTGGACGCGCTGTGGGTGCCGGCGGCACAGTCGCAGCCGGATTCGACCGCGCTGGTCCGGCACGAGCTGGCCGAGCTGTGGTCGGGCGACGTGCCGCTGTTCGCCACCACCCCGGCCGAGACGGACGTACGGACGGCGGACGGCACGGCGGTGGGCGGGCTCTTCGAGCGCCAGGGGTTGGCCGGCGCGTTGGAGCAGCTCGACGCGATGAGCGACGCGGATCTCCGGGACCAGGAGTGGATCATCTCGGCGACGCTGGCCACCCGTCGTCAGCCGTCCGGGCACCGGTGCGGACCGGGCGTGCAGGGCCGGGAGACGGCCGCTGAGCCGGCGCGGCTGCTGGCCGGGGCCCGGGGGATCGCCGACCGGCTGGTGGCGTCGGCGGCCCGCCGGGGCGACGACGTCAACTGGCTGGGGTTGGAGCTGGTCGAGGAGCGCCAGTGGCTGGTGCTGCCGATGGGCGCGGGACTGGCCACCGGGTACACCGGCGTCGCTCTCTTCCTGGCCGAGCTGTGGGTGCTGACCGGCGTGGAGCGGTACGCGGCCGTGGCCCGGTCGGTGGTCCGCCGGGTGCCGCCGCTGCTGGCCGCGCTCGCGGGCAGCGACGCGGCGGTGCGCGCGGTGGGCTGCGGTGGCCTGGCCGGCTTCGGTGGTATCGCCTACGCGCTGGCCCGGCTCACCAACCGGCTCGGCGACACCGTGCCGGGGGAGGGGACGCGATCCGCGATCGGCCTCGCCGACCGCTGCGTCGCCGCCGACGCGCCGCTCGGTGTCAGCACCGGGCTGGCCGGTTGCCTGGCGGCGATGACGGCGGTGCACGACGAGATCGGCCTGCCCGAGGCGTCGCGGACCGCCGACCGCTGCGCGGCCCTCCTCGCGGAGCGGGCCGACGAGTCGCCCGACGCGCAGGGGTTCGCCGCGGGAACCGCCGGCATCGGCTGGGCGCTGGTGCGCCACGCGCGATCCGCCGCGGCGGCGCCCGGCGCGGCCCGGCTCGACGCGCTCGGCGCCCGCCTGCTCCGCGACGCCACGACGGCCGGCGACGAGTACGGCTGGTGCGCCGGGCGGGCCGGGGTGCACGCGGCCCGGTACGCCGCCGGCCTGCCCGAGGACCCGGCGGTGCTGGCCGGGTACGCGACCCGGCCGGTGCTGCGTGACCTCAGCCTCTGCCACGGGGAACTGGGCGTCCTTGAGGCGCTCGCGGTGTGGCGGGGCCGCGAGGCCGCGCGGATCCGCCGCCGCCGGGCCGGTCAGGTCTGCGACATGATCGCCCGGACCGGAGCCGGCTGCGGCACACCCGGCGGGGTGGCGACCCCCGGACTGCTCAACGGGCTGGCCGGCATCGGGTACGGGCTGCTCCGTGCCGGCTTTCCCGAACAGGTCCCGTCGGTGCTCCTCTTCGGGTCCGCCAACCAGATGTCCCCTCGGTCGCAACCGCAACCGAGGAACCTTTCGAAAGGATGAGCCGCATGTCCACTGTGAACGCCGCGGAAGACACCTGGCCGATGGGCGAGCCCGCCGGAGCGTCCGGACCGGCACCGGCGGCCCGGTCGCTGGCGATCCGCGCGGCCACCTTCGGGGCGGGCGTCGCCGCACTCCTCGGCGTGGCCGCGGCGACCGGTCCCACCGACGTCGCGCCGCTGGCCGGCGACAGCGGGTTCGTCGTGCCGTTCCACACGACCTGCTGCCCGGGTGACCCCAACACGGTCGAGTGACGCGTCGCAGGGTAGGGGGCGGGCCGCCGTCGACCTATGCCGATGTGGACAGTCTCTACTAGGATCTCAATGGTGTACGCCCGTGCTACGGCTGTGGTGGACAGAAAAACCGAGCTGGGCGCCATCCACCAGGCGGTGGATGGCGCCCGCGCCGGTCGGGGTGGGGCGGTCTTCATCACCGGCGAGGCCGGGATCGGCAAGTCGCGGCTGGCCGACGTCGCCGTCGAGCACGGTCTCTCGGTCGACATGTGTGTCCTGCGCGGTCGCGGCAGCACGATCGGGCCGATTCTTCCCTTCCGGTGCCTGACCGAGCTGCTGCTGTCCCTGCGCCACTCCGGCCAGCGGGTCGACATCGCCGAGCTGGGACCGTACCGGCCCATCCTGTCCCGGCTCGTGCCGGACTGGCACGACGGCGTCGCGGTCAGCGGCGCCGACGACTCCCTCGTGATCATCGCGGAGGCGGTGCTGCGTCTCACCGCCCTGGTCGCCCGGGATCGTGGCTGCCTGCTGGTGCTCGATGACCTGCACGAGGCCGACGCGGAGAGCCTGGCAGTCTTCGAGTACCTGATCCATCACATCGAGCGGCAGGCGACCCTGCTCGTCGGGGCGTTCCGTCCGGACCCTGGCGCTGCTCCGGAGCTGGCCCGGTCGTCGGTGCAACGTCGGCTGGCGAGGGTGGTGCGGCTGCGCCCGCTGAGCCGGGACGGGGTCCGTGATCTCGCCGCGAGCTGCCTGGAGGCGCCGCCGGCCGAGATCGGAGCGTCCGTCGTGGACCTGCTCTGGGCCGGCAGCGCCGGCAATCCGCTGCATGCCGAGGAACTGCTCAACGACCTGTGCGACGGTGACGTGCTGCGGCGTACCGGGGAGGGCTGGCAGGTGGCCGGTCCGGTGCCGGTCGCGTTGCCGATGACGCTCGCGCCGAGCCTCGCGCACCGGCTCGACCTGCTCTCCGCGGAGGCCCGCGAGGTGCTCTCCGCGGCGGCGGTCCTCGGCCACCGCTTCCCGCTGGCCGTGGTGCAGGAGGTCACCGGGCTGGATGACCGGGACCTGCTCGGCCACGTCTCCGGCGGGAGCGCGGCCCACCTGGTCGCCCCGGACGAGCAGCAGCCCGACTGGTACGCGTTCCACCATCCGCTGCTGGCCGAGTCGCTGCGCGGTCTGCTCCCGGCGGCGCGACGGGCCGCGCTGGCGCGGCGTGCCGCGGACGCGATCGAGCAACTGCATCCCGGGCTGCCCGGCGAGTGGTGCCAGCAGGCGGCGACACTGCGGGTCACCGCAGGCGAGCACGTCGCCGCCGGCCGGCTCTTCACCGAGGCGGGCCGACGGGCGCTCGCCCAGGGCGCCGCACGCTCCGCGGTCACCCTGCTCGAACGGGCCGAGGAGATGCTCGCCGCCGAGGGTGACGTGGAGGCGCGAGCGGACACGCAGGAGGCGCTGCTGCTCACGTACGTGGAGGTCGGTCAGGTCGAGCGTGCGCTGGCCTCGGTCGAGGGGCTCGAACGGCTCGGCGGTGTGCTCGACCAGCGGCGACGCTCGGCCTGCCATACCCGGCTGGCCTGGGCGGCAATGATCGGCGGCCGTCCCGACAGCGCCATGGCCCAGGTGCAGGCCGCCCGGGCGCTGCTCGGCGCCGACCCGGATCCGGCGGCGGCGGCGCGGGTCGACGCGGTCGAGGCGCATCTGATGCTCGACCAGCAGGGCGGTGGGTACGCCGCCGCCGAGGCGCTGGCCCGCCGGGCGGTGACGGTGGCCGAGGCGGTGCCGTTGCCCGACGTCGCCTGCCAGGTGTGGCAACTGCTGGGCGCGGTCGTCCGGGTGCGCGACCCGGCGGAGGGCACCGCCTGCCTGGAACGCGCCCGGGCCATCGCGGTGCGGCACCGGCTGCCGATCGCGGAAGCCGACGTGCTGGTGCGGCTCGGCAACGACGACGCGCTGCACGACGGGACGCTCGACCGGTTGACCCTGGCCCGGGACACCGCCCGCCGGCTCGGCGTGGTGACGGTCGGATACCAGGCCGAGTCGAGCATCGCGCTGCACCTGGTGCTGATGGGCCGGTACGCCGAGGCGGAGCGGCTCATCGACAACATCCTGCCGGACACGCGGCGGCTCACCCTGCTGGAGACGACGCAGTACCTCCTGCTCTCCCGGGCGATCCTCGCCGCCCATCAGGGCCGGCGGCGGCCGATGGAGGAGGCGTTGACCGAGTTCCGGACGGCCGGGGGCGACCTGCCGCTGCACGCGCCGAGGGTGCACGGTCTGGTCCGCGCGTTCTGCGCCCTGGTCGAGGAGGACCGGCCCCGGGCGAGGGCGGACCTGGACCGTGGGCTGGCGGCCGAGGCGCGGAGCCCGACGGTCTTCCCGCTCAGCGGCCGGCACGGTCTCGATCCGCTGCTGCGGGCCCTCGCCGGTGAGCTGGACGAGCGGGAACTCGGGTCGCTGACCGGCGCGTCGGCCGGCCGGCTGCGCTGGGACCGCCAGTTTCTGCTGCTGGCTGAGGCGGTGCTGGCCGGTCGGGCCGGTCGGGTGGCGGAGGCGGTCGCCGCGGTGTCCGAGATGGAGAAGCTGAGCGAGCCGTACGAGATGAGCCGCCACCTGGGTCTGCGTCTCGTCGCGGAGGCGGCGCTGGACGACGCCTGGGGCACGCCGGTGCCGTGGCTGCGCGCGGCGGAACAGTACTTCCACGGCACCGGCATGGCCCCGGTGGCGAGCGCCTGCCGCGCGCTGCTGCGCCGGGCCGGTGCCCCGGTCGGCCAGCGGCGTCGCGGGGTCGAGGAGGTTCCGGCGCAGCTGCGCACGGCCGGGGTGACCGTGCGCGAGTTCGAGATCCTGCGGCTGCTGCGCGAGCGGCTCGGCAACCGGGAGATCGCCGAACGACTGCACCTGTCGCCCCGGACCGTCGAGAAGCATGTGGCCAGCCTCCTGGTGAAGACGGGGCAGACGAGCCGGCTGGGACTCAGCCGGCTCGACCCCTGATCGGCGATCGACCGTTCAGTCGCCCTGCCCGCCGGAAACCGTTCCGGCCAGCAGCGCCTCCAGTTCCGCGTCGGAGAGCGCGGCGACGTCGGCCTCGACCGCCTCGGTGACCGCCTCGGCCAGCTGGGCGACCGTCCTGGCCTCGAACAACCGGCGCAGCGGGAACTCCACCGCGAAGGCCCGGCGCAGGCGGGCGAGGACCCGGGTGGCGAGCAGCGAGTGACCGCCCACGGCGAAGAAGTCGTCGTCCACCCCCACCTCGTCGAGGCCGAGCACCTCCTGCCAGATGCCCGCGATGAGCTGCTCGGTCGCCGTGGCCGGGGCCCGCGACGCCGGGCCCGCGCCGGGCGTGGGCGCCGGGAGCGCCCGGCGGTCGACCTTCTTGCTCGACGTCATGGGCAGCTCCGGCAGGACCGTCCACCACGACGGAACCATGTTCTCCGGCAGCAGCCCCCGCAGGTGCTCACGCAGGTCGGCGGTGCTCGGCTCGTCTCCGGGGCGCAGGACCAGATAGGCGGCGAGCCCCTTGTCGCCCGGGGTCACCTCGGCCGCGACGACGGCCGCGGCCTGCACCGCCGGGTGCCGGGCCAACGCGGCCTCGATCTCACCGATCTCCATCCGCAGGCCGCGGATCTTGACCTGCTGGTCGATCCGGCCGAGGAACTCGATCGCACCGTCCGGACGGTAGCGGACCAGGTCACCGGTGCGGTACAGGCGCGCTCCCGGCGCACCGGAGAGCGGGTCCGGCACGAACTGGCGCGCAGTCAGTTCCGGCCGGCCGTGGTACCCGCGTGCCAGCCGTACCCCACCGAGGCACAGCTCGCCCGGTACGCCGACCGGGACCGGCCGCAGGTCGGGATCGAGCACGTACGCCCGGGTGCCGGCCACCGGCCGGCCGATCGGCAGCGCCGCCGTCTCGGGCCCCGACCGGTGCCCGTCGTTCTCCACCGGGTGCAGGAAGCAGGTGACGGTCGCCTCGGTCGGGCCGTAGTTGCACAGGAACCGGCCGGGCAGCCCGGTCGCGGCCCACCGCCGCGCGTCGGAGACCGTGACCACGTCGCTGCCGACGTTCATGAGCGCGAGCCGTTCCAGCCCGCTCACGTCGTACTCCAGCATCTCCCGGTAGTACGCCGGGGTGATCTCCATGATCGTCACCTGGTGCTCGGCGAGCCGGGCGGGCAGGTCGGCCGGCGCCCAGAAGACCGGGTCACTCACCACGATCGTCGCGCCGGCCAGCAGCGTCGCCGCGATCTGGTCCATCGCCACGTCGAAGGTGAGCGCCGACAGCAGCACCACCCGGTCACCGGGCGTGATGCGGTAGGCGTCGGCGATGACCCGGCAGTGGTGCGCGTACGCCCGATGCTCGATCATCACCGCCTTGGGCCGCCCGGTGGAGCCGGAGGTGTAAATCAGGTAGGCGAGGTTGCCCGGTCGCGCCACGGCCGTGAGGTCGCCGCCCGGCTCGCCGTCGGCCTGCTCCGGCTCGTCGTCGACGGCCACCACCTGGTACGGGCCGTCGAGGGTCGGCGCGAGCTCCCGGGTGGTGACGACGACCCGGGCGCCGGAGTCGGAGATCATGAAGTCGCGGCGCTCCACCGGCTGGGTCGGGTCCAGCGGCGTGTAGACGCCACCGGCCTTGAGCACGCCGAGCAGCACCACGACCGCGTCGAGGCTGCGTTCCAGGCACACCGCGACGGTCGTCTCCGTGGTCACGCCGAGCCCGCGCAGGCGGCGGGCGAACCGGTTGGCCGCGTCGTCGAGCTGCGCGTACGTCAGCTGGGCCGGGCCGAACACCACCGCCGGCGCGAGCGGGGCACGCCGCGCCCGCTCCTCGAACAGCTGCGGCACGCAGAGGTGGTGTTCCGTGACCGGGTCGAGCCGGTCGACGAGGTCGCCGCCGGAGCCCGGCCACTGCCGCAGCAGCAGGTGCCGTTCGTCGTCGGTCAACAGGTCGAGTTCGCCCAGGCGGTCGCGCGGCTCGTCGACGATGCTGGTCAGCAGCCGTAGGTACTGCCCGGCCAGCCGCTCGACCGTGCTCCGGTCGAACAGCTCGGTCGCGTACTCGAAGACGCAGCGCAACCGGCCACCGGCCCGCTGCTGCACCGTCAGGCTCAGGTCGAACTTCGACACCGCCGGACCGGAGCGGACCGGCTCGATCGCGGCCCCGCCGAGGGTGGGCGGAAACCGGTCCAGATGCTGCACGTCGAACATGATCTGGAAGAGCGGGTTGCGGGACAGGTCCCGCTCCGGCTGCACGGCGTCGACCACGTGCTCGAACGGGACGTCCTGGTGCGCGAAGGCCTCCAGGGTCACCGTCCGTACCTGCTCCAACAGGTCGACGAAGCGGGGGTCGCCGGCGAGGTCGCTGCGGATCACGAGGGTGTTGGTGAAGAGGCCGAGCAGCTCCTCGGTCTCCGGCCGGGTGCGACCGGCCACCGGGGTTCCCACCGCGACGTCGGTCCGCCGCGCATGGCGGGCCAGCAGGACCTGGAAGGCGGCCAGCAGCACCATGAACGGGGTGGCGGCGCGGTCACCCGCGAGGGAGAGGACGGACCGGGCGAGCGTCTCGGGCACGTCCAACGCCAGCAGCGCGCCGCTCGGGTCGCGTTGCGCGCCGCGCGGCCGGTCGGTCAGCAGCTCCAGCGGCGCCAGCCCGGCCAGCCGGTCCCGCCAGTACGCCAGCTGTCCGCCCTGGTCGTCCTGCTGCTGCCAGGACGCGAAGTCCGCGTACTGCAACGCCGGCCGCGACCCGTCACCCCTCCACGGGTCGGCGCCGGCGGTGTAGGCGGCGTCGAGGTCGGCCAGGAAGATGCCCATGGACCAGGCGTCGAAGGCGATGTGGTGAAGGGCCAGCAGGAGCAGGTGGTGGTCGGGTCCGACCCGGATGAGGGTGACCCGCAGCGGGTGCTCGGTGGCGAGGTCGAACGGTCGGCCGGCGGCCCGGTCGAGCAGTTCCCGCCCGGCCGCCTCGGCGTCCGGGCGACCGGAGAGGTCGACCTGCTCGAAGGCCACGTCCCCCGGTGGGTCGACGACCTGCCCGGGTTCGCCGTCCCGGTCCAGGTAGCGGGTCCGCAGCACCTCGTGCCGGCGCACCACGGCCACCATCGCCCGACGCAACCGGCGCGGATCGAGCGCACCCCGGACCCGTACCGCCAGGGGGATGAGGTACTCGGCCGTGCCCGGGGTGAGCTGGTCGAGGAACCACAGCCGGCGCTGGGCGAAGGAGAGCGGCAGCGGACGGTCACGGGGGACCGGTGTGATCATGCGATCGTCGGTCGGGGTCAACTGCTCGTCGATCCACTCGGCCATCCCGCGTACCGTCGGCCGGCCGAACACGTCGCCCACGGTCATCTCGACGCCGTACATCCGGCGCAATCGCATGACCAGCCGGATGGCGGCCAGCGAGTGTCCGCCGCAGGCGAAGAAGTCGTCGGTCACGCCGACCTCGCCGGCGCCCAGGATCTCGGCCATCACCGCGGCGATGTCCCGCTCCATCGGCGTCTCCGGGGCGAGTCCCGTCGTCACCTCGTCGGCGGCGGACCCGACGGCGAGCAGGGCCGCCCGGTCGACCTTGCCGTTCGGCGTCAACGGCAGCTGCCCGATCGGGACGACCTGCGCCGGCACCATCGCGGCGGGCAGCCGCTCGGCCAGGTGGTCCCGCAGGTCGGCCGGGGCCGCGGGGCAGACGTACGCCACGAGGTGCGTGTCGCCGGCCTCCGTGCTCCGCCCGATCACCACCGCGGCGTCGACCTCG
This sequence comes from Micromonospora sp. CA-263727, assembly GCF_050942455.1. NCBI lineage: Bacteria > Bacillati > Actinomycetota > Actinomycetes > Micromonosporales > Micromonosporaceae > Micromonospora > Micromonospora sp. CA-263727. Next base: position 4,128,578 of record NZ_CP192031.1, on the reverse strand, counting down.
GGATGCTCGCGCAACACGAACTCGATCTCGGCGGTCTCGACGCGTACGCCGTTGACCTTGACCTGTCCGTCGGTGCGCCCGAGGAACTCCAGTGCGCCGTCCTCGCGCCACCGGGCCACGTCCCCGGTGTGGTACCAGCGCTGGCCGGGCCGGGTCGCGTAGGGGTTGGGGGTGAACCTGTCGGCGGTGAGGTCCGGCCGGCCGAGATAGCCGCGTGCGAGGCCGACGCCGCCCAGCCGCAGCTCGCCGGGGACCCCGATGGGCGCCAGCTGGTCGGCCCGGTCGACGACGTACACCTCGACGTTGGGCAGCGGGCCGCCGATCGGCACCGTCTCCGCCGGGTCGTCGGCCCGGAACGTCCAGGCCGTCGCGTCGATCGACGACTCGGTCGGCCCGTACGTGTTGACCACCTCGATGCCGGGCAGCGCGACGAGCCGGCGGGCCAGCGCCGCCGGCAGCGCCTCGCCGGCCGAGCAGACCAGGCGCAGCGAGGTGCAGCGGGCGAGCCCGGGATCGCCTGCCAGCAGCCGCAGCACCGACGGCACCACCTGCACGATGGTGACCTCGTGACGCGTGATCGCCGCCGTCATCACGGCCGGGTCGCGGTGCCCGTCGGGCGGGGCCATGACGATCGACCCGCCGGAGACCAGCGGCGACAGCAGCTCCCACACCGCCGCGTCGAACCCGATGGTGGTCTTGTGCAGCAGGCGGTCCGCCGCCGTCATCGCGTACCGCCGTACCGACCAGAGCACCCGGTTGCGGATGCCGGCGTGGGTGACGACCACGCCCTTGGGCCGGCCCGTCGAGCCGGAGGTGTAGACGACGTAGGCGGCCTGGTCGTCGGCGATCTCCGGTAGGTCGCCCGGTGGCTGCGTGGCGATCGCGTCCCACGCCGCGTCGAGGTCGACGGTGGCCACCCCGGCCGGCAGCCCCTCCATGGTGGAGTCGGTCAGGATCAGGGCCGTGCCGGAGTCGGAGATCATGTATGCGAGGCGCTCGGCCGGGTACTCCGGCGGCAGCGGCACGTACGTGCCGCCGGCGGCGAGGACCGCGAGCACGGCCACCGGCAACTGCGGTCCCCGTGGTAGGGCCACGCCGACCGGTGTCTCGGCCACGACGCCGTGCCGGCGCAGGTAGCTGGCGAGGCGCTGGACCCGCGCGCCGACCTCGGCGTAGGTGAGTTGCTGGTCCGCCCAGCGCACGGCGACGCCGTCCGGCTCGGACCGCGCCCGGTCGAGGAAGAGCGCCGGCAGCGACCGGTCCGGTCCGGGCAGGTCCGTACGGTTCCAGCCGGCGATGCGCTCCCGTTCCTCGGCGGGCAGCAGCTCCAGTTCCGCGACCGGGCGGTCGGGCTGCTGCGCGATCGATCGCAGCAGGCACAGGTAGCCGGCGGCCAGCCGTTCGACGCGGCTGCGGTCGAAGAGGCTCGTCGGGTAGACGAACTGGCCGACCACGGTCCCGTCCGGGTGCTCGGCCAGTTGCAGCGACACGTCGAAGGTGGAGCCGGCCCAGACCGGCGGGCACACCTCGACCTCCAGCCCGGCGAGGCGGAAGGACTCCCGCCGCGCGGCGGCCCACCCGAACCCGGCCTGGAACACGGGATTGCGTGCGGCGTCGCGCGCCGGGTCGAGCTGCGGCATGACCCGGCTGAACGGCACCGCGTGGCGCAGCGCCTCCAGGACCCGTTCCCGGACCTGTGCCACCAGATCGGTGAACCCGGCCGTCTCCGCCACCACCGAGCGGATGGCGACGGTGTCGACGAACAGGCCGATCAGCCCGGCGGTCTCCGGCTCGGTGCGGGTGTTGGTCGACACGCCGACGCCGATGTCCGTCTGGCCGCTGTAGCGGCTCAGCAGGAGTTGGAAGGCGGCCATGTGCACCATGAACGGGGTGGCCCGGCCGGCTCGCCCGAGCGCCCGCAACCGGTTGGCGAGTTCGGCGGGGACGACGACCGGGACGCTCGCGCCGTCGGGCGCCCACCGCGCCGGACGTGGCCGGTCGGTCGGCAGTTCCAGCGGCGCCAACCCGGTCAGCCGCTCACGCCAGTACGCCAGCGCCGGTGCCGTCGTCCCGTTGCCGTCCCGTTCCCGTTCGCGGCGGGCGACCTCGTGGTACTGCGTCGCCAGGGGCGCGAGCTCCGGCGTCCGGCCCGCCGACGCGGCGGCGTAGAGCACGTCCAGCTCGCGGGCGAGCACCCCCCAGGAGAGTCCGTCGAAGGCGATGTGGTGCACGGTCACCAGCAGGACGGCCTCGTCCGGGGCGAGCCGGACGAGGCGGGTCCGCCACGGCGCCTGCCGGCCCAGGTCGATGGGGATGCGCAGCTCCTCGGCGCGGAGGCGGTCCAACTCGTGCTCCCGCTCGGCCGGCCCCAGCGCGGTCAGGTCCGCCACGGGCAGCGGGACCGGCGTGGCCGGGTCGACCACCATGACCGCGGTGTCGTCGACCGTGTCGTAGCGGGAGCGCAGGACGGCGTGCCTGGTGGCCACCTGGGTCAGCGCGACACCGAGCGCGTCGACCTCCAGCGGCCCCCGCAGCCGCAGCGCGGCGGAGAGCAACTGGTCGACCGCCGCGCCGGGGCGCAACTGGTCGACGAACCACAGCTGCTCCTGGGCAGCTGACAGCAGAAGCCGGTCGTCGTCGGTGGTCACGGCTGGCTCCTGTTCTCGCCACGGTCGCCGGTGGCCGGGTCCCACGGTTCGGCCATCGCCACCGCGATGCGGCGCGGGCCGGTGAAGGGCTCGCGGCCGTGCGCGGCCAGCATGTTGTCCACGACCAGGACGTCGTCGGCCTGCCAGTCGAAGCGGCGCAGGGCCCCGCGGTACGCCTCACGCAGGTGCGCCACGACGTCGTCGGGGATCGGGGCGCCGTCGCCGTAGTAGGTGTTCGTCGGCAGGTCGGCCTCGTCGAGCATCTCCCGCAAACCGGCACAGACGTCCGGGGCGAGCGTGGTGACATGGAAGAAGGTCAGATGGTTGAACCAGACCTCCTCGCCGGTGACCGGGTGCCGGTGCAGCGCCTGCCGCCGGGCCCGGGTCCGCAGCCCCCGCGAGCCGACCCACTCCGCTGTCATGCCGTTGCGCTCGCAGTACGCGACGACCGCGGAGCGGTCCTCGGTGCCGAACGCCTGCTGCCACGGCACGCCGTGGTCGCCGTTGAAGTTGCGGACCACCATCCAGCCCCGGGCGGCGAACTCGTCGCGGACAGCCGGGTCGATGGCCTGGTGGACCGTGCGCGTGTCGGCCAGCGGGGTGGCGCCCAGCGTGTCCGGCGGGCGCTGGCAGTAGAAGAAGAGCGTCAACGGCCAACGCGCCTGGTAGGAGTTCTCGTTGTGGAGGAAGATCTCCTCGCTCGGCGGGTAGTCGGTCGACGTGTAGATGTTCCCCGCGATGGTGCTGCGCGGCGACGAGCGTTCGGTGTAGCTCAGCGGTGCGCCGGCGATGGTCCGCACGGCCTCGTCGAAGCCGTCGACGCTGCGCACGCCGAACCCGCGCAGCAGCACCGCACCGTGCTCGTGCAGACGGCGGCGAACGGTGGGGACGTCGATCGTGGCGGCGGAGATCGGCGCCCCCGGGGTGTCGGGCGCCATCTCGAACGGTAGGGCCCGCGTGGCGGAGATAGGCATGAGCTGAGGGTGCCCGCGGCGCGTCGGGCCGGGGGAGGGTACGAACGGCGGTCGGCGTCCGCGTCGTCGGTGCCGCCCGGTCTGCGTACCTTTCTCTTGTCCGTGCTGGACGAGCGGGTGCGGCCGGTCGCCGCCGGGCACGGCGCGGACGTCCGTGCCGGTTATTCTCTGCCGCCGTCACCCGTCCGGACGCAGGCTCGCGTTAGCGACGGCCAGATCGGCGGCGCGCGGTAGGAAGGATGGGGACGTGTCTGAGGACCTGACGGACGAGCGTACGTATCAGGTGGTCGTCAACGACGAGGAGCAGTACTCGATCTGGTTGGCCGACCGTGAGCTGCCCGCCGGCTGGCGCGCCGAGGGCACCCGTGGCGGACGCGAGGAGTGCCTGGCGCACATCGGCCAGGTGTGGACGGACATGCGTCCGTCAAGCCTGCGCCGGCACATGGCGCAGGCCCAGGCTTGACGGACCGCCCCCGGACGGGGGGTCACCCCACCGTGGTGACCCCCCACAGACGCCGAGCAACCGCCGCCCGTCCTCTGTGGAGTGACGGGCGGCGGTTGCTCTTCGGCTCGTGCGCCCCCGGTAGAGGACACACGGCGGTGGGCGACCGTCCCTGCTCTGTGGAGCCACGGACGGCGGTTTCCGCATCAGGAACCAGGCATCAGGTGAAATCGGCCAGCTCGGTGCCGACGCCGCGGGCCAGCGCGCGCCGTCGGACGAGGTTCGACACGGCCAGATCCAGAATGCCGAGCCCGAATGGGGAGAACAGTGTCAGGCCCCGCTCGTCGCGCCGGTACGGCTCGTCGGCGAGCAGCAGGGCGCCCAGCGAGGCGGAGACGAAACGCGTGTGTCCGGCCTGCTCCGCGGCGAGGTGCACGGACGTCGACGCCCGGCAAACGTGGTCGACGTCGTCGACGATGTTGGCGCTGGCGAGGACCGTCGCCGCGGTGAGGTCGCGCAGGGACAGGTGCAGCACCAGGGTGCCGGGGCGCAACTGCCCGCCGTCCAGGTGGGGGGTGACCGCCGTGGTCGCCAGCGAGACCAGGCGGTGCGCGCCGAGCGCCGTGGCGATGTCGGCGGCGACCTCGACCTTGAGCCCGGGGTGCCGGTGCGCGCAGTCGGCGGCGAACGCCTCCGCGCGGGCGAGGTCGGTGTCGAAGAGGGTCACCGTGTCGACCAGAGGCATCGCCCTGGTGACGAAGCGCAGCACCTCCCCGTTGATGACGCCGCAGCCGACGAGGGCGATGCCGGTGTCGGGTACCACCGAGCGGATCGTGGCGGCGGCCAGCGCGGCACTCGCCGCGGTCCGCCGGGCCGAGATCACGGCCGCGTTCAGCAGCGCCTCGGGCACTCCGGTGTGGACCGAGTTCAGCACGATCACACCGCTCGCCCGGGGCTGGCCGGCGGCCACGTTGCCGGGAAACGAGGAGATCCACTTCACGCCCGTCACCGGATCGTCCCCGCCCAGGTAGGCCGGTAACGCGATGATCCGGTTGCGCTGTTCCTCGGGGAACCGGAGGAACACCGAGTGCGGCAGCGCGGTGCGTCCCCGCTCGTGCTCGACGTACGCCGCCCGGACGGCCGCCAGCACCTCGTCGTCGGCGTCCGAGAGCAGGCTCCGCACCTGCTCGTTACCCAGGATCAGCATGATGCGACCTCCGCGTCGGCTTGTTTCCACAGGTGCGACATGTCGCCGAAATGGGTGTTGACCCAGGCGTCGTTGTAGATCGTGTCCAGGTAGCGCTCACCCCGGTCGGGCAGGATCAGCACGCAGGTCGCGCCCGGTGGGATCTGGTCGCGCACCTGGTCCAGGGCGGCCACCACGGCCCCCGACGAACCCCCGGCCAGGATGGCCTCCCGCCGGGCGAGCCGGCGGCAGCCCACGACGCAGTCGGCGTCGTCGACGTGGACCACCCGGTCGGCCAGGCCCTCGCCGTACAGCTTCGGACGGACGGCCGCGCCGTGACCGGGGATGAGCCGGGGCCCGGCCGGCTGGCCGAAGATGACGCTGCCCACCGCGTCCACCGCGACGATCCGGGTGGGCAGCCCGTGCGCCCGGATGTAGTCGGCGCACCCGCGTAGCGTGCCGCAGGAACTGGTGGGGCAGAACAACAGGTCGACCGGTCCGGCCGCCTCGGTGATCTCCCGCATCGTGTCGTGGTGCGCCTGCGCGTTGAGCGGGTTCGAGTACTGGTCGGTCCAGAAGCCGTTCGGCGTGGTCGCGGCCAGCTCGCGGGCCCGGGCGATGCGCGCCGGCAGGTACTCGCCGGTGGCCGGGTCCGTCTCGGTGACCATCTCCACCTCGGCGCCGAGGGCACGCATGATGGCGATGTTCTGGGCGTTGCTGCGCGGGTCGACCACACAGATGAACCGGATGCCGAAGTAGGCGCACATGTGGGCCAACCCGATGCCCAGATTGCCGGAACTGGACTCGATCAGCACCGTACGCCCGGTCACGATCTGCCCGCTGCGGATCGCCTCGCGGACGATCCGCAGCGCGACCCGGTCCTTCATGCTGCCGCCGGGGTTGACGCCTTCCAGCTTGGCGAACGCCCGAAACCGACCAGCTTCACCGAGCCGGGTCAGCTCGACCAATGGGGTGGCGCCGATGGCACCGGTGAGTCCTGTGACGAATTCCTGAGTCTTCATGCGAGGAGCCCTTCTGCGGAGCCGCAGCGTTGCGAGCGGAGGGCGCGACGCGGCGTACGGCGTCATGGGTCGAGTGTTGGGGCCGGCCGCCCGCGACCGCAGAGAAGGAAGCGCAGACACACCGGCATCACGACTGAGCGGGTTGTTCTCTCCTTGCGCCGACCGCCGCGCGGCGAGGCTGGCACCGAGGAGGATGCGCTATGACCGAGACCCTGGACCGGGCGGCACTTCGGGCGGAACTGGTACGCCGACGGCTGCGCGGGGAGGCCACGCCGACGCCCGGTGGTGGGATCGCGCCAGCCGTCCGGCCCGACGCCGTGCCGCTGTCGTACGCCCAGCACCGGATGTGGCTGCTCGACCAGCTGCGACCGGGCGGCACCGAATACCTGATGACGACGGCGCTGCGGTTGCGGGGCCGGCTGGACCGGGCCGCCCTGCGGACCGCGCTTGACGGGCTCGTGGCCCGCCACGAGGTGCTGCGCACCCGCTACCCCGTGGTGGCCGGCGAACCGGTCCAGGTGATCGACGCGCCGGCACCGGTGGAGCTGGTCACCGTCGACCTGCGCGGGCAGGACCCGCCGGAGCGGGAGCGGCGCGTGGCCGCCCTCGCCACCTCCGAGCGGTGCCCGGTGAGCCTGGCGACCGGTCCGGTGCTGCGGGCCACCCTCGTCCGGCTGGCCGCCGACGAGCACGCCCTGCTGCTGACCGTGCACCACATCGCCGTCGACGGCTGGTCCGAGGGGATCGTCATCGCCGAGCTGACCCGCCGCTACGCCGCCGCGGTGGCCGGCCGGCCGGCCGGGGAGCCCCCGCTGCCGGTGCACTACGCCGACCTGGCCGTGTGGCAGCGGTCGGCGCGCTTCCGGGCGGGCCTGGAACGGGAGCTCATCTACTGGCGGGACCGCCTGGCCGGGCTGACCCCGCTGGAGCTGCCGACCGACCGGCCCCGCCCGCCGGTGCGGGACTCCGCCGGCGACCTGTTCTCCGTCGAGCTGGCCGCACCGACCGCCGAGGCGCTGCGCCGCCTGGCCCGGTCGCACGGCGCCACCCCGTACCAGGTCCTGCTGGCCGGGTACGTGGTGCTGCTGTCCCGCTACACCGGACAGACCGACATCGCGGTCGGCGCGCCGATCGCCGGCCGGGACCGGCCCGAGGTCCAGGACCTGGTCGGCCTGCTGCTCAACACGGTCGTGCTCCGCACCGACCTGTCGGGCAGCCCGTCCTTCCTCGACGTGCTGGACCGGGTCCGGGCCGCCACGCTGGACGCGCACGACCATCGGGAGCTGCCCTTCGAGTGGCTGATCGACGAACTGGCCCCGGAGCGCGACCCGTCCCGCAGCCCGCTGTTCTCCACGATGTTCGTCTGGGACGACGCGGTGACCTCCGGCTCGGCGGCCGGCGGGCTGCGCGTCGAGCGCATGCCGGTCGGCGAGAGCAGCGCCAAGTTCGACCTGACCGTGGCCGTCGCGCAACGACCCGACGGATCGGTACGGGTCGGATTCAACTACGCGACCTCGCTGTTCGACCGCGCCACCGTCGAGCGGATGGCGGCACACTACGGCCAGCTGCTGGCCGGGGCCGCCGCCGAACCGCAGCTGCCCGTGGACCGCCTGGCCCTGCTCAGCCCGGCCCAGCGCCGCCGGCTGACGGTCGACTGGAACAACACCGCGGCGAGCTGTCCCGACGTGACCCTGACCGAGCTGCTGCGGGCGCAGGCCGACCGCACACCGGAGGCGGTCGCGCTCCGGTTCGGCGGCGAGGAGCTGAGCTACCGGCGGTTGCACGCGGAGGCCGACCTCCTCAGCCGGCGGCTGCGGCGGGACGGCGTCGGAGCGGAGTCCATCGTCGGGGTCTGCCTGCCCCGGGGCCTGGACCTGCTGCGGGCCATGCTGGCGATCCTGAAGGCCGGCGCCGCCTACCTGCCGCTGGACCCGGACCATCCGCAGCGGTGGCGCGAGTTCATGGTCCGCGACTCCGGCGCGCGCGTGGTGATCACCGAGGAGTACCTGTCGGCGGTGGAGCACACCACGGCCGACGACGTGCGACCCGAGCCGGCCGAGGCGGTGACGCCGGGGCACGCCGCCTACCTCATCTACACGTCCGGCTCGACCGGCCGTCCCAAGGGCGCGCTGATCGAACACCGGGCGATCGTCAACCGGCTGCTGTGGATGCAGGACACCTACCGGCTCGACGCCTCCGACCGGGTGCTGCAGAAGACACCGATCGGCTTCGACGTGTCGGTGTGGGAGCTGTTCTGGCCGTTGATCACCGGCGCGACCCTGGTCCTCGCCCGTCCGGGCGGTCACCGTGACCCGGCCTACCTGGCCGAGGAGATCCGGACCGCCGGGATCACCACCGTCCACTTCGTGCCGTCGATGTTGCGGGCGTTCCTGGCCGAGCCGGTGGGGCCGCTGCCGTCCCTGCGGCGCATGATCTGTAGCGGCGAGGCGCTCCCGCCCGACCTGGCCGACCAGGTGCACGAACGGATCGGCTGCGCGCTGCACAACCTGTACGGCCCGACCGAGACCGCCGTGGACGTCACCGCCCTCCGCTGTACGCCCGGCGAACCGGTCACCATCGGCCGCCCGATCGCCAACACCACCGCGTACATCGTCGACGCCCGCCTGGAGCCCGTCCCGGTCGGGGTGCCCGGCGAACTGCTGATCGGCGGGGTGCAACTGGCCCGGGGCTACCTCGGGCGCGCCGCGCTGACCGCCGAACGGTTCATCCCCGACCCGTTCGCCGCCACGCCGGGCGGTCGCCTGTACCGCACCGGTGACCTGGCGCGGCACCGCCCCGACGGCAGCATCGAGTACCTCGGCCGGATCGACCACCAGGTGAAGGTCCGCGGCCAGCGCATCGAACTGGGTGAGGTCGAGGCCGTGCTGCACACGGCACCCGGGGTCACCGCCGCCGCGGTCACGGTCCGCGACGAGCAGCTGGTCGGGTACGTGGTCGGTCCGGCCGACGTGCACCAGGTACGGACGTACCTGCTCGACCGCCTGCCGGACGCGATGGTCCCGGCACGCTGGGCGACCCTGCCCGCGTTGCCGCTGACCAGCAGCGGCAAGGTGGACCGCCGGGCGCTGCCGGCCCCCGACCCGGTACGGGACGGCTCGGCGGAGAGCCTCGTCGCCCCGCGCAACGAGCTGGAGGCGCGGATCGCCGAGGCGTTCGGCGCCGCGCTCGGCCTGGACACCGTCGGCGTGACGGAGAGCTTCTTCCTGCTCGGCGGCGACTCGATGCGGGCGATCCGGATGGTGGGCCTGCTCCGCGCGGCCGGGCTCGCGGTGGCGGTACAGGACCTGTTCACCCACCAGAGCGTGGCGGACCTGGCCGGCGTCGTGCTCCCGACCGAGCCGGCCGAGGAGGCGGAGCCGGCGGTCGGCCCGTTCGAGCTGGTGAGCGAGGCGGACCGGAGCCGGTTGCCGGCGGGGCTGGCGGACGCGTACCCGATCACCGAGAACCAGGCCGGCATGCTGTTCGAGATGCTCTCCGGCGGTGACCGGCCGGTCTACCGCAACGTCTCCTGCTACCGGATCCACGACCCGCTGCCGTTCTCACTGGAGACCCTGCGGGAGGCCGGCCGGCTGCTCACCGACCGGCACGAGATCCTGCGTACCTCGTTCGACCTGTCCGGCTACTCGGAACTGATGCAGCTGGTGCACGCCTCGGTCGAGCTGCCGATCGGCTACGACGACCTGCGTGACCTGCCCGCCGAGGCGGCGGAGAAGACGGTCCACGCGCATCTGCGGGCCGAGCGGACCCGGCCGTTCGACATCACCGAGGCGCCGCTGCTGCGGTACCACGTGCACCAGCTCAGCGACGGAGAATGGCGGCTGACCCATTCGGAGAGCCACGCCATCCTCGACGGCTGGAGCCACACCTCCACGGTGGCGATGCTCGTCTCGCTGTACCGGACGCTGCGCCGGGGCGAGCGCCCCGAACTGCCGGCGCCACCGGCGGTGCGCTTCGCCGACTTCGTGGCCCGCGAGCGGGCCGCCCTGGCCTCGACGGCGGCCCGCGACTTCTGGGCGGAGACCGTCGCCGGGTCGGACCGGCTGGAACTGCCACCGGAGTGGGGCGTCGACTCGGACGCGCCGGCGAACATCGTCGAGGTGCCCTGGGCCGACCTGCGTCCCGGGCTGCGCCGGCTCTCCGCCGCCGCCGGCACGTCGCTCAAGAGCGTGCTGCACGCCGCGCACCTCAAGGCGATGAGCATCGTCACCGGCCGGCAGCGGTTCTTCAGCGGCCTGCTCTGCAACGGCCGGCCGGAGCAGCTGCGCGGCGACGAGGTGTTCGGCATGTTCCTCAACACCGTGCCGTTCGCCGCCGACACCTCGCCCCGCACCTGGCGGGCGCTGGTGCAGGCGGTGTTCGCCGAGGAGGCGCGGCTGTGGCCGCACCGCCGGTACCCGCTGCCGTCCATGCAACGCGAGTGGGGCAACGGCCGTCCACTGCTGACGGTGGGCTTCTCGTACCTGGACTTCCACGTGCTCGACGGACGCGCCGAGTCGGTCGAGATGATCGACGACTTCAGCCCGAGCAGCGTGGGGCTGGACGTGTGGACCTTCCCGGGGACGCTGCGGCTGGGCGCCCGGCCCGCGCACATCGACCGGCCCTACCTGGACCTGCTGGCCCGCACCTACCGGCACGTGCTGGAGGCGATGGCCGCCGAGCCGGACGGCGACACGGACATCGGGTTGAGCCCGACCGACCGGGCCTGGGCAGCCGAGGCGCACCAGCCGTCCGAACCCTTCCCGACGACGCCGCTGGTCCACGAGCTGATCGCCCGCCGCGCGGCCACCGATCCGGCCGCCCCGGCGCTGCGCCACGGCGATTCCACCCTCACCTACGCCCAGCTCGACGAGAGATCCGACCGCCTCGCCGCCCACCTGGCGGGGATCGGTGTCCGGGCCGACACGGTCGTCGGCATCCACCTGCCCCGCGGAATCGACCTCTTCGTCGCGATGCTGGCCGTCCTCAAGGCCGGCGGCGCGTACCTGCCCCTCGATCCCGCCTACCCCGCCGAGCGGATCGGCGACATGATCCGGGACGCGTCGCCGGTGGCCGTGCTGACCGACGCGGCCCTGGCCCCGGCGCTGCCGCACCCGACGACGACGCTGCTGGTCGGCGAAGTGACCGACGGGCGCCGGGCGGAGCGCCCGCCGGTGGTCCGGCTCAGCGGCGACAACCTGGCCTACGTCATCTACACCTCCGGTTCCACCGGGCGGCCCAAGGGCGTCGCGGTCACCCACCGTACGGTGCTGAACTTCTGCCACGCGCAGCGCCGGATCCTCGCCACCGGGGTCGGCGACGAGGTGTTGCAGTTCGCCTCGCCGAGCTTCGACGCCTCCGTCTGGGAGATCCTGCTGGCCCTCGTCCACGGCGCCACGCTGGTGCTGCCACCGCCGGACGCCGACCCCGGCGACCTGCGCCGGCACGCCGCCGAGCTGACCCACATGACGCTGCCGCCGCCGCTGCTGGACCGCCTCGACCCGGCCGCCTTCCCGAGGCTGCGGGTGCTGGTCACCGGTGGGGAGGCGTGCACGGCCGAGCAGGCGGCCCGGTGGGCGGACCGGGTCCGCGTCCTGCACGCCTACGGGCCCACCGAGACCACCGTCGTGGCCACCATCGCCGAGCTCGCGGCCACGCAGACGGCAGCGCCGCCGATCGGGCTACCGCTGGACAACGTGCGCGCCTACGTCGTCGACGACCAGCTCCGGCTGCTGCCTCCGGGCGTACGCGGGGAACTGGTGCTCGGCGGGGCGGGTGTGGTGCGCGGCTACCTCAACCGGCCGGAGCTCACCGCCGAGCGTTTCGTCCCGGACCCGTACGCGTCCCGACCGGGGGAGCGCGTGTACCGCACCGGCGACGTGGTCTCCCGCGACCCCGACGGCACCCTGCACTTCCACGGTCGCCGTGACCACCAGGTCAAGGTCCGCGGGTTCCGCATCGAACTCGGCGAGATCGAGCACGCCCTCGCCGCCCATCCGGCGGTGGCTGCGGCGGTGGTCGCCGTGCACCGGGCGGGCACCCCGGACGCCTCGCTGGTCGCCTACACCCGTCCGGCGGGCGGGGCGCCGGCGTCCGCGGCCGCGCTGCGCGAACACCTGCGCGAGCGGCTGCCGCAGCACCTCGTCCCGCACCACTACCTTTCCGTGGACGACTTCACGTACACCCGCAACGGCAAGGTCGACCGCAGTGCCCTGCCGTCGCCGGACGGCTCACGGCCGGCGACCGACGCCGAGTACGTCGCACCGCGCTCGGACGTCGAACGGCACCTCGCCTCGGCCTGGGGCGAGGTGCTCGGCATCGCGCGGATCGGGGTGCACGACGACTTCTTCGATCTCGGCGGCCACTCGCTGGCGATGATGCGGCTGACCGCGATGTTGCGCAGCCGGCACGGGTACGAACTGACCTTCGGCTCGTTCGTCGAACACCGCACCGTCGCCGGACTGGCCGCGGTGCTCCAGGACCCGGCGGCGCCGGCCGGCGCGATGATGTGGCTGCGCCGTGGCGTTGCCGGCCGGGCACCGCTGTTCTGCGTGCACCCCGGTGGCGGCAGCGCCCACTGGTATCTGCGCCTGGCCCCGCACCTGCACCCGGACCAGCCGGTGGCGGCGTTCGAATGGCCGGGACCGCACCCGGAGGGCACGCCGACCACGGCGGAGATGGCGCAACGCTACGACCGTGAACTCCGCCGGGCCCAGCCGCAGGGTCCGTACCGGCTGTTCAGCTGGTGCGGCGGCAGCGGCATCGCCAGCGAGATCGCGCACCGGCTGGTCCAGGACGGCCACGAGGTGACCCTGATCCTGCTCGATCCGGGCCTGGACATCCACACCCGTGTCGACGCCTGGAACGAACTCGCCCTGATCCGCCGCCTCGAAGAGTTGCTGGAGGAGGTGCGCGTCGGCGGCAGTGAGGCCGACACGCCGGAGCGTCGCCGGGAGATCCTCGCCCTGCTGGAGCACCTGGTCGACGACGTCAACGAGGAGACCGGCATCACGCTGCCGGACCAGGGTGTCGGCGACTCGTGGCCCCGGCAGGTGCGGATCTGGCGCGAGGTCATGGAGGTGGACGTCGAGTACCGGCACCGTCCCTGGCCGGGGCGGCTGGAGCTGATCGTCAGCGACGAACTCGCCGACGGCCGGCACGAGGTGACCTCGGGCCAGAGCTACCCGGACTACCTGGCGCGCTGGGGCGAACTGTGCACCGGCGGGGTGCGGGTGCACCGGGTGCCCGGCGACCACTTCAGCGTCATGAAGAAACCGCATGTCGTCGAGCTGGCCCGGGCCATCGCCGAAGTGCTCGGCGAGAGCTGACGGTGTCACGGCTCATGGATGCCGGCCGCGCCCGCCGGGCGCGGCCGGCGAGAGGAAGGACTGGATGAGTACGCAGACGAACCGGGCGCCGCTACAGGTGGCGATCGTGGGCACCGGGAACATCGGAACGGACCTGCTGTTGAAAGTCGAGGCGTCGCCGCTGCTGGACTGCGTGCTGTTCGCCGGGCGCCGCGCCGAGTCGCCCGGCATCGAGCTGGCCCGCAGCCACGGCGTGCCGACGAGCGTGGCCGGGATCGACGCGATCGTCGCCGACGCGTCCCACATCGACCTGGTCTTCGACGCCACGTCGGCCGAGGACGCCATCCGCCACTGGGCGGCCATCGAGCCGACCGGGCTACCGTTCGTCGACCTCACGCCGGCGCATCTCGGGAAGTTCTGCGTGCCGGCGCTCAACCTGGACGAGTGCCTCGACGAGCAGTACCTGAGCATGGTCACCTGCGGCGGGCAGGCGGCGGTGCCGATGGCCCACTGCATCGCCGAGGCGGCGACCGAAATCGACTATCTGGAGATCGTCTCGGCCAGCGCCTCGGCCAGTGTCGGCCCCGCCTCGCGGGCGAACCTGGACGAGTACGTGCACACCACGGAGCAGGCGACCATCGAGTTCTGCGGTGTGCGACGCACCAAGACCGTGTTGGTCATCAACCCCGCGGAGCCGGGCATCGTGATGCGTAACTCCATCGCCGTCTCCACCTCCGAGCGGGTCGACCTGGACGCTCTCCGCGCGTCCGTCGAGACCATGGAGAAGCTGATCAGGTCGTACGTGCCCGGCTACCGGGTCGTCGTGCCGCCGGTGGCCACCGGCGACCGGATCACGATCATGGTGGAGGTCGAGGGCCGGGGTGACTGGTTCCCCCGGTACGCCGGCAACCTCGACATCATCACCTGCGCGGGCATGGCGGTCGCCGAGGCGCGGGCAGAGCGGGGGCGGTCATGAACGGCACGCTGCGGCGCGGACTCAGCATCTGCGACACGACCCTGCGCGACGGCAACCACGCGGTCGCCCACCAACTCGGCCGCAACGACATCAGGGCGTACGCGCGGGCCGCCGAGGCGGCCGGAGTGGACGTCGTCGAGGTCGGCCACGGCAACGGACTCGGCGCATCGTCCATCCAGGTCGGCGTGGCCGCGCTCAGCGACGCGGAGATGCTGCGGACCGCCAAGGCCGAGCTGCGTACGGCCCGGCTCGGCGCCCTGTCCATCCCCGGTTTCGCCAGCGTCGAGCGTGACCTGAAGCCGGCGTTGGACTGCGGTGTGGACGAGGTCCGGGTCGGCGCGCACTGCACCGAGGCGGACGTCACCCGCCAGCAGATCACGATGCTGCGGGCGATGGGCGTGGCGGTCAAGGGAATGCTGCTGATGAGCCACATGGCCAGCGCGGCGAAGCTCGTGGAACAGGCGCGGCTCATGCAGAGCTACGGCGCCGAGGCGGTCATCCTGATGGACTCCGCCGGGGCGTACACCCCGGACAGCGTCCGCGAGAAGGTGGGCGAGCTGGTCGAACGCCTGGACATCGAGATCGGCTTCCACGCGCACAACAACCTCGGCATGTCGGTGGTCAACAGCATGACCGCGGTGCAGGCCGGTGCGAGCATCGTCGACGTCACCGCGCGCGGCTTCGGCGCCGGGGCGGGCAACGCGCCGATCGAACTCGTCGCGGCGAACCTGCACGTGGAGCAGGTGGAGACCGGGATACAGCTCTTCGAGGCCCTGGACGCGGCGGACGTGGCGCAGGAGCACTTCGTCAAGCACGTGCCCACCAACGACAGCGTCACCATCGCCAGCGGGATCGCCGGCGTCTTCTCCGGGTTCGCCGCCCCGGTGCGGCGCGCCGGGGCCCGCTTCAACGTCGACCCCCGGCAGATCCTGCTGGAGCTGGGCAAGCGGCGGGTGGTGGCGGGCCAGGAGGACACCATCATCGAGGTCGCCATGGCGCTGGCCGCCGAGCGGCAGGCACTGAGCCAGAACTGAAACGGCCGCCCGCCGGGTCGCCGACTCCAAGATCTGAGAGACCGCGTCAAGCGGTACGGGAGGAACCATGGAAGACCAGTCCTCGCTCGCCACCGCGGCCGACCTGGCCGCGGTGGCCGCGCTTCTACAGATCGGCGCGGAACTCGGAGTGGACCAGCTGCTGGACTCGGGCGTCACCTTCAGCGCCGCGGATCTGGCCAAGCTGGCCGACCTCCCGCCCGACGGCGTCACCGACTACCTCGCGGCGTTGGTCGCCGCGGGGCTGGTGGTCGACACCGAGATCCCGAACCGGTACCAGGCGGCGCGGGATTACCCGGACCAGCGGTACGCGGCCGGATACGTGTCCTGGTCGATGACCGCCAACGGCCCGTTCCTCGGCAATGCCCGGGAGTTCCTGACCGACCCGGAGACGGCCTACCGGACGCACCACCGGGACGGGCGGCGGGTCGCGCTCAGCTCCCGATGGATCGGCGAGCGGGCGTTCTACCCGGCGATCATCGACCGGGTCGTCTCGTCGGGCGCCCGGCGCGTCACGGACCTCGGCGCCGGCGCCGGAGGGCTGCTCATCAAGCTGCTGCGGCAGGATCCGGCCCGGACCGGGGTGGCCCTCGACATCAGCGGTCGCGCCTGCGATGCGGCGCGGGAGGCCGCCGTCGCCGCCGGGGTTCAGGACCGGCTCCGGGTCGTCGAGCGTCCGGTCGAGTCGCTGGTCGACGATCCCGGCCCGGTGCAGGGCGCGGACGCCATCCTGGCCTGTTTCGTCATGCACGACGTGATGGCCGATCGGTCGGTGGCCCGGTCCGTGCTGAGCACCTGCCGTGCCGCGCTCGAACCGGACGGGTTCCTGGCGGTCGCCGACGCGGTCTCCTACGCGCCCGGACCCGAGCGGCGGTTCAGCGCGCTCTTCACCTACCTGCACGCCACCTTCATGCGGGTGCACCTGCCCACCGAGCGGGAGTGGCGGGACACGTTCGAGGCGGCGGGCTTCTCGAAGACGGAGTGCGTGCCGCTCGGCGTGCCCGGTGGCCGTCTCTTCGTGGCGGTCAAGTAGTGCGCACCACGACGGCCCTGCACCGCGACCTCGCGCTCGAACTCTGGCACGCCGGGCGGACCCGCCGGCCGGTGCCGCCGGTGTCCAAGCGGCACCCGGACCTCGATCTCGCGGACGCGTACGCCGTCCAGAGCGAGCTGCGTGGTCTGGACCTGGCCTCCGGCGCGGTCCTCGCCGGGCTCAAGATCGGCGCGACGAGCGAGGCGATCCAGTCGATGTTCGGCATCGACCATCCCGACTTCGGCTACCTGACCGACCGGATGGTCCTCGCCGACGGCGCCGAACTCGACCTGGGCCGCTTCATCTCACCGAAGATCGAGGGCGAGATCGCCTTCCGGTTCGCGCAGGACCTGGCCGGGCCGACGGTGACGGCGCGCGACGTGCTGGACGCCACCGCGGAGGTGCTGCCGGCCCTGGAGGTGCTCGACAGCCGGATCCAGGACTGGCAGATCGGTCTCGTGGACACCGTCGCGGACAACGCCTCCTCGGCGTTGGCCGTGGTCGGCGCCGGCGTGGCACCCGACGCGACGGACCTGGCGGCCGAGCGTATGCAGCTGCGCGCCGGCCAGGCCGTGCGGGCGGGCGCCGGCTCGGCCGTCATGGGCCATCCGGCCGAGTCGGTGGCGTGTCTGGTACGGATCCTGGCCG
The DNA here is from genome assembly GCF_050942455.1 of Micromonospora sp. CA-263727. NCBI lineage: Bacteria > Bacillati > Actinomycetota > Actinomycetes > Micromonosporales > Micromonosporaceae > Micromonospora > Micromonospora sp. CA-263727. The sequence goes on along the minus strand of NZ_CP192031.1, from coordinate 4,111,293 downwards.
GCTTCGGCACCGGGATCAGGGCGGGTCAGCTCGTGCTCTCCGGTTCCCTGGCAGCGGCCGTCGACCTGCTCCCCGGCGAGACCGTCCAGGCGTCCTTCGACGCCCTGGGCAGCGTGTCCCTGACGACCCGCGGGTCGACCTGATCCGGCTGCTCCACCCTGTCTGCCCGTCGCCCAGGCGCCCACAACGGCGCCTGGGCGAATCGGCGTGCCGGCCGCCCGGCCGCCCGCGGACCGTCCTGCCGGGCACGGGCGTGGACGCGGCGCATGCCACATGGTCCCCGCGCCCGGCGCGGGGACCATGTGGCGGTGCCCGGGGTCAGCGGGCGGCGGTGTCGAAGGCGACCAGGCGCAGTTCGGAGGTGTAGCGGTTACCCCGGTCGTCGACGAGCCAGGTCTGCTCCGGGGTGGGCAGCATCTCCGCGACCGTCATCCGGGCCTCGGCGTCATGGGTCGCCAGGCGGCGGGCCGCCTTGGTGAACAGGTTCACGTAGACCGGGCTGTCGAAGTCGACGAAGAGCGGGCGCGGCTCGGCCGGCGAGGTGACGAAGACGAACCGGGGCAACCCATGGGCGGCCCGGAACCCGCGGGTCCGCACGAACCGCCGGGCCTCGTTCTTCTCCGCCGCGAACGCCAGGTCACCGGCGTCGAACCGCCACGTCTCCCGGGCCAGGACGAGCCGGTCGACGGTGACCCGGGGCGTGTGGTCCCGTTCGGGCAGGATGCGCCAGCGGTCCATCACCAGCGTGGTCAGCACGTGCGCGAAGACGTCGAACAGGTCGAACTCGGCCCCGTCGGGCAGCACCGCGACCAGCTGGTCGCCCCGGGACCGGACCTGGACGTCGGCGCTGTTGCTGCTACCCGGCCGCCCCGGTCGCGTGGTCAGCTCGGTGAGCGCGACCACCTGGTCCTCCGGCCGGACCAGGCTGTACCGGATCCGCGTCGACAGCCGGGCCCGATTCTCCTTGGCCGTGGCCGGCATCAGGCGGGGGAGTGGATGGTCGCGGTCGGTCAGCGCGAACAGCTCCTCCGGGCACGGATGCTGGTTCAGGTAGAGCGAGGCGCCCAGGGTGTTGATGGCGACGTGCAACTCACCGAGCACGATCTCGAACTCGCCCCGGCCGATCGCCTCGACGTCGTCCGCGGCGATCATCACGTCCGGGCTGAGGTAGCGGGCCGTCGGCCAGCCACCCCCCTCGGCCGGGAATGCCTCGTGCAGCGGCCCGGACACCTCCGACAGCGACCGGTGCACCCGGCGGGCGTCCTCGGGAAGATGCAGCACGCTGTCCCAGCGTGCCCAGTACTCCCGCTGCAACTCGGCGGCGTCGGCGACGGCGTCGGAGTGCAGGATCGACATGCAGGTGAACCAGAACGAGGCGAGGTCGACCGGACCGGTCGAGTCGTAGACCCGCCGGACCCGCTCGCGGACCCGGTCGGCCACCGCCGAGGTGAGCCAGGTCGCGCTGGTGAGCATGAGGTCGAGCGGGGCCAGCGCGGCGACGACCTCGTCGCCCAGGCGTACGCTCGCCGAGCGGCGACTGTCCGAGTAGGCCAGCCGGCGGCCGGGCGTGGTGGTGTCGCTCTTGTCCCGCGCGCTCGCGTCGGCGAGTTCCGTGAAATCGCCCTCCAGCGCGGAGAGCGCCGTCAACAGCTCGTCCGGCCCGCTCGCCGCCCGTACCCGCGCCCGGCCCCGCTCCAGGCGGTCAAGCTGGTCGAGGCCCCGTTGCCGGGCCACGGGATCCCCGACGCGGTCCAGCCAGGCCCGCAGGTGTCGTTCCGGATAGGCGTCGGCGGGCAGGTCGAGCCGCCACACGACCAGCCGGCGACGGACCAGCTCGTCGATCGCGTCACCGGCGTCGTCGCCCACCTGCCGGCCGATCTCCACGGCCGGACGGGTGCCGTCGCAGAGCGCGAGCACGCGAGCCAGCCGCGGGTCCAGGGTGACGGCCGGCCGGCCGGGCAGCGCGGCGGTGTCCCCGTCCACCCGTACGAACGGCACCCGCTGCGGCGCCACCCAGGGACGCAGGTCCGGTTCGGCGCCCAGGCGGCGGGCGAGGGCGTCCAGCGCCCAGCTCGCGAAGTAGACGGTGGACTCCTCGACCAGGCCGGTGCCGGCGGTGACGAGGGCACCGGTCACGGCCGGGTCGCACCGGCCCCAGCCGACCGGACCGAAGAACCCGATCGTGTCGTTCTTGACGGTGAACCGCTGCCAGTAGTGCGCCACCAGGTCCGCCCGCTGCCGCACCTGGCTGGTCCGGTTCGCGGTCGACGTCCAGTTGAGAAAGGGACGCACGGCGCGGCCGAGCAGCGCCGGGTTCTGCCAGGCGACCGCCATCTGGTACTCGGGCGAGACCGCCACCTCCTGAAGCGTCAGGAACGCCTTGACCGCCGCCGCCTGGTACGCCTCCTCGAAGGCCCGCCACTGCGCGGTGGCCGGCGGTAGGCGGGTGTCGAGCCGGTCGGCCGCGAGCGTCAGCTCCCCGGCGGCCAGGCGCAGCACGCCGTCGGCCGGGAAGCCGGGCGCCCGCAGGGCGAACTGGTCCCACAGCCGCCACCGCCCGCCCAGCCGGATCTCGGGGTTCGTGGCGCCCATCTCAGCCGACCCGATCGGTCTCGACCACGCCGGCCAGGTCGGCCGGCGACGGGTAGGAGAAGACCAGCGCCACCGGTACGTCGGCGCCGATCGTGTCCCGCAGCCGGGCGGTCACCTGGAAGGCGGCCAGCGAGTCGCCGCCGGCCTCGAAGAAGTCGCTGTCGGCGTCGAGGCTCGGGTTGAGCAGCGTCTCGCGGTAGATCTCCGTGATCAGGTCCGTGAGGTCGACTGGGGCGACGAGGGTGTCGTCGGTCATGATCGCTCCCTTTCGATGATGGAGGTGCGGCGCCTCATCGGCTCTCGCCGGCGAGAGCGAGGCGGTCGATCTTTCCGGTGCGGGTCGTCGGGAACCGGACCCGCCGGTCGAACCGGCGGGGCATCATGTGCGGCGGCAGCGTCCGGGCCAGGTGGAAGCGCAGGGCCGCGTCGGTCACCGCCGCCAGGTCGCCGGTCAGGTGTGCCACCAGGTACGGGCGGGCCCGCCCGTCCGCCGCGGTCGTGACGGCGGCGCCGGTCACGTCGGGGTGTGACAGCAGGACCCCCTCGATCTCGCCCGGGTCGATCCGGTAACCCCGGATCTTGATCTGGCGGTCCCGGCGACCGCGGAACTCCAGCGTGCCGTCGGGACGGCGACGGGCCAGGTCACCCGTGCGGTAGAGGCGTGTGCCCGGCGGACCGTCCGGATCGGGGACGAAGCGCTCGGCGGTCAGCGCCGGCGCGTCCGCGTAGCCGCGGGCGACACCGGGACCGCCGATGCAGATCTCGCCGTCGGCGCCCGGCGGCACCGGCCTGAGTTCGGCGTCGAGCAGCCGGACCGGCACGGCGTCGATCGGTCGGCCGATGATGTCGGCCGTCTCCGGCTCGCCGGGTACCTCGAACCGGGTCGCCGTCATCGTGATCTCGGTCGGCCCGTACTGGTTGATCATGCGTCCCGGCATGAGCTCGCGGCCACCGGCGGCGAGGAAGGGCCGCACCGCCTCGCCGGTCGTGGCGACCAGACGGAGCCCTGCCAGGTGCGCCGCGGAACCGGGCTGCCCGGCCAGGAAGCTGAGCAGCGTCGGGGTGGCGCTCAGCATGGTGTTGACCCGGTACGCGGCGAGGGCGGCGAAGAGGTCGGCCGGACGCAGCAGCGTGGCGCGCGGCAGCAGGACCAGCGTGCCGCCGGCGACCAGCGGCGCGAAGGTGTCCCGGATGGCCGCGTCGAAGCCGAGCGGGGCCAGTTGCAGGGCGACGGTGTCCGGCCCGAGGCCGTAGTCGCGGGCGATGAAACGCAGGTACGGGTGCAGCCACCGATGCTCGATCAGGACCGCGTTCGGGGTGCCGGTGGAGCCGGACGTGTGACCGACGTACGCGAGCGACCGGGGTGCCACCGCCGCGGGCAGCTCCACCACCGGCCCCTCGGTGTCGCGGGTGCCGCCGTCGATCCGGTCGCCGTCGAGCAGCACGGTCTCGGGCAGGTCGAGACCGGCCATCCGGCCGGCCAGCGCGGGGCTGGTCACCACCGCGTGCGCGCCCCGGACGAACGTCGCGATCCGGCCGTCGGGCTGGTCCACATCCACCGCGAGGAACGCCGCCCCGGCGCGGACGATCGCCGCGATCGCCACGACCGGGTCGGCACCGCGTTCGAGTGCCACGACGCAGACCCGTTCGGGGCCGATCCCGCGGTGCGCCAGCACCCGGGCCAGCCGGTTGATCCGCTGCCCCAGCTGCCGGTAGGTGAGGTGGCCGTCGGGGGTGACCACCGCGGTCCGGTCGTTGTCCGGGAGGTGCTGGACGAAGGTCGTGATCATTTCAGCTCCCGGATGAGGTCTGGTCCACGACGACCAACCGCAGCTCGGCGCAGTAGCGGGCGCCCTGCTCGTCGGTCAGCCACGTCTGGTGCGGCGCCGGCAGCATCTCGGTGACCGTCACCGCGCCCGCCGGGTCGCGGCGGTGCAGCCGGCGAACCGCCTTGGCCAGGATGTTCACGTACACCGGGCTGTCGAAGTCGACGTAGAACGGCCGGGGTTCGGTGGGCAGGACGACGAAGGCGAACCGGGGCACGTCGTGCGAGTCACGCCAGCGACGGGCCAGCACGAAACGTCGCGGCTCGGACTTCTCGGCGGCGAACGCCAGGTCGCCCACCGGGAACCGCCATGACTCGCGGCTGACCACCATCCGGTCGATGACGACCCGGGGAGCGTGGTCACCGGCCGGTCGCAACGAGAAGCGGTTCATCACCTGGTTGGTCAGGGCGTGCCCGAACACGTCCAGCAGGTCGAAGACGGCGCCGTCGGGCAGCACCGCGACCAGCTCGCCGTCGCGCTCGTCCACCCGGACGTCGGCTCCCATCAGGGTGCGTGGCCGGTGCGGGTCGGCGGTGTGGTCGACCGGTCCGACGAGGTAGTCCGCCGGGCGGATGAGCGCGTGACGGTTGCGCGTCGACCAGCGGAGCAGCACCGACTCCTTCGGCAACATCGGCATCAGCCGTGGGCCGGGGTAGTCGATGTCGGTCTCGGCGAACAGCTCGGCGGCGTCGGGATGTTGCAGGACGAACAGCGACTGGGTCAGCGTGTTCGTGCCGACGTGCATCTCGCCGAGGACGACGTCGACGTCGCCGCGCCGCGCGGCGGCCACGTCGGCGGCGAGGAGCAGCACGTCGGGGCTCATGTACCGGGCCAGGCTCCAGCCCCGGCCCGGCTCGTCGAAGACGTCCCGCACCCGGGCGGCGAGTTCGGCGCTGCTGCGATGCACCCGACGGGCACCGGCCGGCGCGGCGATGATCTCCGACCAGAGCTGCCGCAGTCGCTGACTGATCCGCTCGGCGTCCTCGGGCGCGCCGTGGTACGGGTTCGGCATGCACCGCATCCACAGCTCCGACAGGTGCACGGTCGAGTTGTCGGCCCGCAACTGCTCGTACGCCGCACGGATGCGGGCCAGGGCCACGTCGGCGAACTGGTGGACCAGCCAGCGGGCGGCGGTCAGGCACAGCGACAGCGGAGCCAGGGAGTCCACCACGGCGGGTCCGACCCGCACCGTGGCCTCGCGTAACGAGTCGGAGTAGGCCAGCGCGCGGCACGGCGCGGACTTCGCGCCCTTGTCGCGCTGCGCCGCCGACCGGGTCAGCTCGATGAACGAGGCTTCCATCGCGGCCAGCGCCGGCACCAGCGCCTCCGGGTCGCGTACCACCGGTCGCAACCCTTCCCGCGCTCGCTCCAGGACCCGGAGCTTCTCCAGCGCGGCCTCGCGGATCTCCGGGTCGCCGATGGCCTCCAGGCGGCGGCGCAGCTCACGGTCGGGATGGGCACTCGCCGGCACCTCGATCCGCCAGACGACGAGGCGCCGTCGGAGCAGCTCACCCAGGACGGTCAGCACCGCCGGCGGCGACTCGCCCACCGCCGTCGCGATCGTCTCGGGCGTACGAACGCCGTCGCAGAGCGCCAGGACCCGGCGGCCGAGCGCGTCGATCGGAGCCGGTGGGCGGCCCGGCATGGTGACCGTGTCGCCGGTGACCCGGACGAAGGCCACCCGTCGTGGGGGCAGCCAGCGCCGGACGGCGGGATCGGCCTCGATGCTGCGGGCCAGGGCGTCAATTGCCCAGCTGGAGAAGTAGACCTCGGAGCGGGCGATGAGCCGGTCGCCGGACGCCACCTCGACGCCGGGGACACCCGGGTCGAACCGGCCCCAGCCCACCGGCCCGAAGAAGCCGATGGTGTCGTTCTTCACGCAGAAGCGCTGCCAGTAGTGCGCGACGAGTTCCTCGCGCTGGCGGGGCATGCTGGTCCGCCCGGCGGCCGACGGCTGCCAGGCCAGGAACGGTGCGATGCCGGATCGCAGCACGGCCCGGTTCTGCCAGGCCACCGCTGCCTGGAAGGAGGGCTGGGCGGCGATCTGTTGCAGCGTCCCCGCCGTCCGGACGGCCGCGTCCCCGAAGGAGTCGACGAACGCGTCCCAGTCGGGGCCGGACATGGCGGCACCGGCGGTGCCCTCGCCGAACTTGTCGGCGGCCTCGCCGAGGCCCGGCGGTGCGAGGCGTAGCACGCCCTCGGCGGGAAACCCGGGGCCCCGCAGGGCGAACTGCCGCCAGACGCGCCAGCCGCCGGCCAGCGTGGGATCAGGCATGGGTCAGGGCCCTTTCGGGAGTCGGGACCGTGGGGTTGCGCTCCAGCCGAACCAGGGCGAACAGCGCGTTCGTGGCGGCGACCGTGGCGATGGTCGCGACCAGCGCCAGGCTCGCCCAGATCCCGGCCCGCTCGATGAGTACGCCGGTGAGCAACAGCCCCAGCGGGCCGGCGATGTTGCTGATCGTGATGACGGTCTGCAACACGCTGGGCAGCAACTGCTCCGGCACCCGACGGCTGATGATCGCGGCGAACGGCGCGTTGGAGACCGTGACCGCGGCGGAGGAGATGGCCACGGCCACGATCAGCACCGTCGGCGGGGTCGGCAGCAGCAGCAACCAGAGCGGGGCCGCGACCAGGACCATGGCGACGCGGGCGAGTGGCGCCGGTGCGATCCGGGTGGCGACCAGGTAGGTCAGCAGTGACCCGGCCAGGGCGCCGGCCCCGGAACCGGCGACCAGCAGGCCACCGGTGCGGGCGTCCTGACCAAAGCGCAGGAAGGCGAGCACCGGAAGCGTGACCGCCAGCGAACGCAGGGCGAAACCGAACAGCACCGTGGAGATCACCGCCTGGCCGAGGAAGGTGTCCCGGCGTAGGAACCGCAGACCGCTGAGCGGCCCGCGCTGGTCGGCCGGCGCCGTGGCGCTGGCGGCCGAGCGGGGCACCAGGAGCAGCAGCACCAGGAACGACACCAGATACGACGCCGCGTCCAGCCAGAGCACCGTGGTGGGACCCACCATCACGATGAGCGCGCCGGCGGCGGCCGGACCGCCGACGGCCGCCACGTTGTAGATCCCGTCGAGCGCACCGTAGGCGCGGGTCAGCGCACGCGGGTCGTCGCCACCGATCAGGGTCACCGTCAGCACCCGCTGCGCCGCGGCGTACGGCACCCCGCAGAGCCCGATCAGCATGACCAGGCCGAGCAGCACCCACAGCTCCAGCAGGCCGGCCGAGTGCAGCAGCGGGACCAGCGCCACCAGCGGTGCCCGGGTGAGGTCGCCGAGCAGCATGGTCCGCCGGGCGCCCAGGTGCTGAAGCACGCTGCCGCCGACGAAGCCGAGCACGGCCATCGGCAGCACCTGCACGGCGAAGACCAGGCCGGTCCGGGTCGCCGAGCCGGTGCTCTCGAGCACCAGCCACGGCAGGGCCAGCATCGTCATCTGGGTGCCGAACGCCGAGACGGCCCCGGCGGCGTAGACGCCCACCCGGGCGTGGCGTCCGGCCGTCACCATGGCTCGGCCGGCAGGCGACCGGCGCACCACTCCAGCACCGCCCGTCCGCTGTGGTACTTGTTCTCGGCCTGCTCGAAGGCGATGCTCGCGGGGCCGTCGAGAACCTCGGCGGTGACCTCCTCGCCACGGTGGGCCGGCAGGTCGTGCATGAACACGGCGCCCGGACACCGGTCCATCAGCGCCTGGTCGAGCCGGAACGGCGCGAACCGGTCCCGCCAGTCGGCGGTGGGCTTCGTCGAGCCGGTGGTCTGCCAGCGGGTGGTGTAGACGACGTCGACCTGCGGCAGGTCCCGCAGATCGTGGCGCTGGTCGAGGTGGGCGCCGCTGGCCTTGGCGTGCCGCTCTGCCCGGTCGATGAAGGACTGCGCCACCCCGTAGCCCGGGGGCGTCCGCAGGTGCAACTCGGTGCCGGCGAACCGGGTGAGCCCCAGGCTCAGCGCGGCGGCGGTGTTGTTGCCCTCGCCGACGTAGAGCACCCGCAGGCCCTCCACCCGCCCGAAGCGCCGGCTCATCGTGGTGAGGTCGGCGAGCGCCTGGGTCGGATGCTCGGCCGCGCTCATCGCGTTGATGACGCCCATCCGGTCCGAGCGGGCGAACTCGCGTACCTCCTCTCCGGCGGCGCTGCGGACGACCAGCAGGTCCACCATGCGGGAGAGCACCGCCGCGGTGTCCTCGACGGTCTCACCGGTGTTCAGTTGCAGGTCGTCCGGCCCGTACGTGATCAGCCGCGCGCCGAGGCGGAGCGCCCCCGCGGAGAAGGCGGTCCGGGTTCGCGTGGAGGTGTTGCGGAACAGCACCGCCACGATGTCGTCGCGTAGCGCCTCGGAGCGACCGCCCGAGGCATGCCACACGCCGCGTCGCACGATCCGGTGCAGGTCCGAGTCATCCAGGTCGTCGAGGGAGATGAGGTGGCGGCGATCAGCCATGGCGATTCCTTAGCTCAGGACACCCGGCCGGTCGACCATCACCAGCGCGTCGCGCAGGACGCCGAGGCCACGGTCGAGCAGGGTGAGGTCGATGGTCAGCGGGGGCAGAATCTTGATCACCTCGTCGTGGCGGCCGCACAGTTCCACCACCACGCCGTGCTCGAAGGCGTAGCGCTGCACCCGCTCGGCGCGTTCGCCGCCGCCGGCCGCGCCGAGGTCGATGCCGAGGACCATGCCCCGCCCCCGCACGGCGATGCCGGGATGTTCGGCGGCGAGGTCCCGGCCGAACTGGCCGAGCCGGTCCGCGGCGGCGACCAGCCCGAGCTGGAACTCCTCCTGCCGCCACAGATCGCAGGCGGCGGTGGCGGCGACGAACGCCAACTGGTTGCCACGGAACGTCCCGGTGTGCTCGCCGGGCTGCCACACGTCGAGGTCGGGGTGGAACAGCACCAGCGACATCGGCAGGCCATAACCGCCGATCGCCTTCGACACGGTGACCATGTCGGGCACGATGCCGGCGTGTTCGAAGCAGAAGAACCGTCCGGTGCGCCCGCAGCCGGCCTGGATCTCGTCGACGATGAGCAGGATGCCGTACCGTTCGGTGACCGCCCGTAGCCGCCGCATCCACTCGGCCGAGGCCGGGTAGACGCCGCCCTCCATCTGTAGCGGCTCGACGATGACCGCGGCCGGCACGTCGACACCGGAGGAGGGGTCGGAGAGCAGCCGTTCCATCAGCGATATCGAGTCGAACGGCCCCTGCGGGCCGTCTTCGTAGGGCAGGAAGGTGACGTCCTGTCCGCTGACCCCGCCGGCCCGCCGCGCCCTCCGGCTGCCGGTGACGCCGAGCGAGCCACGGGACATGCCATGGTAGGCGCCGGTGAACGCGAACAGGCCGGTCCGGCCGGTCACCTTGCGGGCCAGCTTCAGCGCCGCCTCCACCGCGTCGGTGCCGGTCGGGCCGCAGAACTGGGCCTTGTAGCGGAGTCCCCGCGGGCGCAGCACGGTCTCGGTGAACGTGGTCAGCAGCTCCCGCTTCGCCGACGTGTACATGTCCAGGCCGTGCACCAGACCGTCCTCGGCGAGGTAGTCGGTCAACCGGCGCTTGATGAAGTCGTTGTTGTGGCCGAAGTTCAGGGTGCCGGCGCCACAGAAGAAGTCGATGAACACCTGGCCGTCGGCCGCGTACAACTCGGCGCCCTTGGCCCGGTGGAACACCGCCGGGAACTTCCGGCAGTAGCTGCGGACGTTGGACTCCAACTCTTCGAAGACCGAGAAGTCGTCGGTCAGCGGTTCGGCCGAAGCCAGTGTGGTCGTCATCGATCTCCGCATTCTCGAAAAGGGCGACTGTGGTTCGGGTGTTTTCGTCAGCCTCGCCTGCTGCTCCGGTGCGAGGCAGAGAAGCGCCGGTAGGTGTGGATGCCGGTTCTTCCCGGTGCCGGCTCAGAGCAGCCCGGCGCGCAGCGCGTACGCGACCGCGTGGGCCCGGTTGCGGAGCCGGAACCGGTGCGTGATGTCGTGCACGATGCTGGTCACCGTCCGCGACGAGTAGCACAGCTCCCGGGCGATCTCGTCGGTCTCTCGGCCCTCGGCGACCATGCCGAGCACCGCCCGTTCCCGCTCGCTCAGGCCGCCGCCCGGTGGGTCCGGTCGGCCCGGGCCGTCCATCTCCAGCAGCCGGTCGAGCATCTCGGGTGGCACGGTGCAGTCGCCGCTCGCGGCGGCCAGAACGGCGCGGGTGAGCCGAGCGGCGCTGGCGTCGCGGCGCCAGAGCAGCCCGCGCGCCCCCGAGGCGATCGTCTGCAACGCCTGGGCCGGTGCCATGTCGGTGGCCAGCACGACGATCTCCGGACGGTGACTGCTGGCGCGCGTCGTCCGGACGAGGTTGAGGACCAGGTCGTCGACCTTGTCTCCGATGATCACTGTGACCGACGCCGGTTCGTCGCGGGTGACCACACCGAGGTCGGGGGTGCCGTTCAACGCGGTGGTCGTACCGGACTCCAGCACGGGATCCAGTGCGATCACGTTGACCGTGACCGGGTCGCCCATGGCCAAGCTCCTTCCGTCGACCGGACAGTTCAGATGAGCCCCGTACGGATTCCCTGGGCGACCGCCTGCGCCCGGTTGTTGACCTGTAGCCGGGCCATCAGGTCGTAGATGACGTTCTTCACCGTGTGCTCGGAGCACGACAGGACGCGGGCGATCGCGGCGTTGCCGTGCCCGTCGGCGATCAGGTTGAGCACCTCGGACTGGCGGATGGTGAGCTTCTCGATCGGCCGGACCGGTGCCGCCGAGCGGTTGAGCAACCCGACCAGCACCTGGTACGGCAGCCGCCCGTCACCGTGCCGCGCCGAGCGCAGGGCGGCGCGCAGGTGGTTCGGCGTCACCTCGGCGGAGAGGAGCATGACGCGGACCCCGCCCTGCAACGCGCGTCGCACCCCGGACGGGGAGAATTCGTCCGCCACGACCAGCAGGGGATAGTCCCCGTGCCGGTACGAAGCGGGGCAGGTGTCGACCGCCTCCTCGACGCTGCGCCCGACGGCCACGACGACCGTCGGCGGCGACTTCTCCGGCTGCGGCTCAAGCTGGGCGCCGGCCCGCTTCAGGAGGGCGGTCAGGCCGATGCGGGCCCGGGGGCTCCGCGTGGTCAGGCAGGCCCGCAACCGTTCGTCGCCGGCCGGCCGCGGGAGGGGTATCCGTGATGCCACGTGACCACCTTCGGCGCTGCCGTGCGGGCGATACATGGGGTCGGGATACCCGGATTCCGCCCGACCCGCCCACCGGATGGGCCCGAGCACCGGGGCTCCGGCCCGGCCCGCCCGGCCGCCCCGGCCGATTCCCGCGCCCGGGCCGAGAGAATCTGGGTAGGCCATCCCGATGCGCCGAATCGGCGCGCCTGCGGCAGCCGGACGGGCCGCGGCCGGCCAGTTCGAGAACCCGCACCGCGCGCCGTCGCCGCGGCGGCGAGGGCACCGCCGCCGTCGTTCACGCCGTGGCGGGCTACCCGCCCTGGATCGCCTCGGCGAAGGTTCGTGGTGGGCGGCCGAGAGCGCGCTGCACACCGTCGGAGACGTGCGCGTCCTTGCCCAGGCGGAGTGACTCGGCCACGTTGGCGAGCGCTTCGGCGTGCGTGGCCGGTACGCCCTGCCCCAGGAGTTCGGCGACGTACTTCCGCCTCGACAGTGGCACGTAGCGGATGGTGCGGCCGGTGGCCTCGGAGAGGGCGGCGGCGACTTCGGTCAGCGTCACAGCGGTTGGGCCGGACAGCTCGTAGGTCTGGCCCGTGTGGCCGTCCTCGGTGAGGGCGGCGGCCACCACCGCGGCGACGTCGTCGGCGTCGAGGAAGCTGGCGGCGCCGTCGCCGGCGGGCAGGCGCAGCTCTCCGGCGCGTACGGCGTTGGCGTAGAGGCCTTCGGTGAAGGTCTGCGCGAACCAGCCGGGGCGGCTGATCGTCCATTCCAGCCCGCTGTCGCGTACGGCGGCTTCGCTGTCGAGCGCCGCGTCCCGGATGTCTCCGCTGCCCTGGATGTAGTCGGGATCGTCGAGGCCGCGGCCCGAGGCCAGGACGATGCGCCGCACTCCGTGGCGCACCGCGCTGTCGACGAACCGGCGAACGAGCCGGCTGCCGTTGAGCTGCACCAGGTAGAGCGCGCGTACGCCGTCGAGCGCGGCGTCCCAGGTGCCGGGGTCGGTCCAGTCGAAGAGGTGCTCGCCGGTGCGGGACGCCGCGCGCACCGGTATCCCGCGGGCGCGCAGACGGGCGACGACGCGGCGGCCGGACTTGCCGGTGGCCCCGGTGACGAGGATCGGTTGTGCGTTCATGACCCGAGCCAACCGGGACGGGACGCGGGGATCCATGCTCTGGACGATCCGATCGATGTCACGGCGTCTACACTCCGGGCGGTGGATGCCGTCTCCGAGCTGCTGGCGGATGTGTGGGGCCGCGGCGCGGTGTTCCGGCCGACGGTCCTGCGGCCGCCCTGGGCGCTGCGGATGTCCACCGGCGCCCCGCTGATGCTGGCCACGATGCTGCGAGGCCACGCCTGGGTGCTCGCCGACGGGCGGGATCCGGTGCGCATCGCCGAGGGCGACGTCGCCGTCGTGCGCGGCGACGTGCCGTACGCCGTGGCCGACGCCCCATCGTCGGCCCTGTCGTCGGACCCGACGTGGACGGTCACCGCGGCCGACTTCTGCCCCGGCGGCACCGGGCCGACGCGTTCCTGCGGCAGGCGGGACGACGACGGCCCCGACGACAGCCCCGTGCTGCTCAGCGGGGCGTTCGAAGGCCGGGGCGGGCTCAGCGGCCGTTTGCCGCAGGCCCTGCCCGGCCTCCTGGTCGTGCCCGCCGCCGGCAGCGAGATCCCGTCGACGGACGCGATGGCCGAGGAGGTGACCCGCAACCGGCCGGGGCAGAAGCTGGTGCTGGAACGGTTGCTGGACCTGATCCTGGTTTCGGCGCTACGCGGGTGGTTCGACGACGCCCCGGGCTGGTGCCGCGCCCTGGACGACCCGTGGGCGGGCAGCGCCCTGCGGCTGATGCACGACAGTCCGGCGCGCCCGTGGACGGTGGCCGAGCTGGCCGCGAAGACCGGGATGTCGCGGGCAGCGTTCGCCCGCCGCTTCACGGCGCTGGTCGGCGAACCGCCGATGACCTACCTGACAGGCTGCCGGATTGCCCTCGCCGTCGAGTTGCTGCGCGACACCGACCTGACCGTCGACGCGATCGCCCGGCGGGTCGGCTACTCCGGGGCGTTCGCGTTGAGCGTGGCGTTCAAACGGGTACGCGGCTCGCGGCCCAGCGACCACCGCCGACCGCCCCACCGATCAGGGCGCTGAACCGCCGGAGCGGTCCAGCCCCGCCCGCACGCACTGGAACTAACCCGCGCCGAACGGGCCCCCGGAAGATCTCGCGCTGTCTGCAACGATCCAGCCAACCGCACGACGGAACCGCAGACGACGCCAGCCGCTGGACAGACTCAACCGGACCCAGATGTCTGTCGGACGGCGGCCGGATCGTCGTGCCGCTGCGGATCCGAGGACCGCGCCGTTCGCTGGCGCTGGTCGGTGACGGCGCGGCGACGGTGCGGCGACGGGATCGGGAGATGGCGCGCCACGGACATGTCTCGCGTGGGACGTGAATCCCACCCCGGGCGGCATCGCCGCCTATCTGCGCGCCTCGAAGTCCGATCCTGGCACCGGCGAGCACCAGAGCACCGACGTCGAGATGGTCGACGACGTGGCTGCTGTCGCCGGAGGCTGGGCGGGTGGTCGCCGGGTTGGTCGTGGCCTGGTGGGGCCGACCGGGTCGAGGTCGATGGTGACCGGGGCGTTCGATGACGGTTCGTGCTGGGACGGCGGAGCGGACGTACGGTCGATGTCGGGACGTTTGTCGAGGTGGGCGGGGGCCGACGCTCTGCCGCTGATGGTGGGGCAGGTCGGGCCGATGTTGGCGTGGCGTAGACCGTCCTCGGCGTAGGCGAGGGCGTCGTGGAGGTCGCCGGTGTGGAAGGCGGCGAGGCTTTGGATCGTGCGAGCCCATGCCTGGGTGTCGGGCTGTCGGGCGGCGTGGGCGAGGTCGAACGTCTCGGCGGCGTAGGCGTGTGCGATGTGGTAGACGCGCATGTCTAGGGCGAGGGCGGCGAGGAGGCCGGCCAGGTGGGCGGCGGCGGTGTAGAGACGGGCGCGTTGTGGTGGGTGCTGGTGGGCGGTCATGAGCTGGTCGGCGCTGGCCCGCAGCGGACGAAGCCGGGCGAGGAGGCGGGCGGGTGGGTGTTCGTTGTCCGCGATCGCCTTCTGGATCTCGCCTTCCAGGTGTGCCAGCCGGGCGTCGTCGTCGCCGGTGGAGGTCAGCGCGAGCCGGCGGGCGTTGATGCGGTCCTTGGTCTCCCACAGCATCTCGGCACCGCCGGACGGGGGACTGGTGCGGGCGGCGCGGGCCGGCTGGTGGTGGCGGCGTTGGTGGTGAATATCGGCGATTCGCTCGTATTCGGCGGTCAGTGTTCCCCCGGTGCGCAGCACGGTGTCGCAGCGGGTCCAGAACGGCTGTTCGGGGTGTTGGCGGCCGGTTTCGGTGTTCGCCACGGAACTGCGTCCGTATTGCACGAGCCGGGCCAGTGCGTGCTGGGTGTGGCCGGCGGCCTTGCGTAGGCGGGCGAGGTGACGGCCGAGGGCGCGGCGGGCGGCGGTGATCTCGTCGTGGTCGCCCATCGCTGCCACCCCCGGTCGCTGCGGTCACGATAAGCGGACACCATAGCCGTGCCCTGCGACGTTTTCGGGAGTGCGGAAAGTCCCCCGGCTCGGCTGCCGGCCGTGTCGTGATCGCCCAGGTCGTGAGCCAGTGGGGGAGTGTCACGGCGGTGGCGCTGACCTCGTCGGTGGCGGTCGCGGTGCTGTCGGCATCTGCCGACATTGTCGGCGCACGGCGCTGCGGGCGTGTCGCCCCGGCCGCGTCCTACGGTCCCTGCATGCCCTCCGAACGCCGCCACCTGACCGCCGGCCCGCCTCGTAACCGGACGGCCGTGGGGCCGCTGGTCACCGACCCGGTGCCGGCCAGGTACGGGCACGCGGAGGACGTCGTGGTGGTCTACGACGGTGGCATCCCCACACTGGAAATAGCGGCAGGGGTCGTGCCGCCGCCTGGCGCGTTGAGGGGTTGGGCCTGGTCCGACCCGCCACAGACAGGCCAGCGGCCACGGCCGCTGCCGGCCCGCCGGATCGCTGAGGCGTTGCGGGCCCGCGCTGACGGGTGCGGCTTCTACCTCGAAGACGGCGGCACGGCCACCTGACTGGCGGCCTGACCGCTGCCTGCACAGTTCCCGGCGACACCAGCCGACATCACCGGCGGGGGCACCGGCGCCTCCGCCGTCGCGCACTACCCGCGTTCGTACCGCGTCCTTCTCGTTGTCGGGAGGTATCTCCATGCCCAGAACACGCCACTTCGACGATCAGTCCGCCCCTGCGGGGGCTGCACGGCGGGATTCGGTGTTGCCGGAGCTGCGGGAGTTGTGGTGGGAGACGGGGGTGCGGGCGCGGGCGCAGGCGGGTCTGTTCGCCGTGTTCTCCGAGCTGCCGCGCCTGGTCCGGTCCGCGTTGGTGGTGAGTTGGCGTGCCGATCGGGTCCGTACGTCGGTCGTCGCTGCCACGACGGTCGGTGCGGGGGTGATGTCGGCGTTCGGGCTCCTCGCGGCGCAGCGGGTGCTGGTGGAGTTGTTCGCTGGCGGGCCGACCGCGGACAAGGTGCTCGCCGCGTTGCCCGCGCTGGTCGCTCTGGCGGCGGTGACCGCGCTGCGCGCCGGGATGGCGACGGCGATGGGGTACGCGCAGAACGGCCTCACCCCGAAGGTCGATCGGGAGGTCGAGCGGGGGTTGTTCGAGGTGACCACGGCGGTGCGGTTGGAGGCGTTCGACGCCGACGCGTTCGCCGACGACATGGAACGCGCTTCCCGTGGCGCCGCCTCGACCACCGGCCTGGTGCAGGCGTCGATGAACCTGCTCGCCGGCCTGGCCGGCGTTCTTGCGGTCGCGGTCGCCGTGGTGGTGGTGCATCCGTTGCTGCTGCTGGCGTTGCTGGTGGCGACGGTGCCGAACGGGTGGGCGTCGCTGCGGGCCGGGCACCTGCGTTACCAGACGTATGCCGCCGGATCGGTACGGCGGCGCCGGCTGTGGTTGTTGCACCGGCTGATGGCCGAACGGGATTCCGCCCCGGAGCTGCGCTCCTACGGTCTGCGGGGTTTCCTGCTCGACCAGTACGACCGGGTCATGGGTGTCGAGACCGGCATCCAACTCGCGCTGGCCCGCAGGGTCACCACGACCACCACGGTCGGCGCGATGATCGGCGGGATCGCCACCGCCGTGGTCTACGTGCTGCTCGGCCTGCTGCTCATCGACGGTCAGATTCCGCTCGCCGCCGCCGCGACCTGCGTTATCGCGGTGCAGGCCGCGCAACGGTCCCTGGCGGTGGTCACCTTCCAGATCGACCGCGTCTACACCGAGGGCCAGCACTTCCGCGACTACACCGGATTCATGTCCCGCGCCGCCGACTACCTTCCTGAACCGCGTACCCACGCGGGCCACACCGGGCCGTCGCAGCGGCTGCGGCAGATCACCGTCGAAGGGGTTTGCCTGCGCTACCCCGACCGTGACGCCGCGGCCGTCGACGAGGTGAGCCTGTCTATCGAGGCGGGGCAGACGGTCGCGTTCGTCGGGGAGAACGGTTCCGGCAAGTCGACCCTAGCCACCATGATCGCCACCCTGCGCACGCCGAGCGCCGGCGCCATCCGCTACAACGGCCAGCCCGCCGACGACTGGGGCACCGACGCGTTGCGGGCCCGGATCGCGGTGGTGACGCAGGAGTACCACAAGTGGCCCTTCACCGCCGCCACGAACATCGCCATCGGCGACATCACCACCACACCGGAGCAGGACCGCATCGAGGCCGCCGCCGCCCGCGCGGTCGCCCACGACATGATCCGCGACCTGCCCCGCGGCTACGAGACGCTGCTCGACCGCACCTTCGCCGGTGGGCAGGACCTCTCCGGCGGGCAGTGGCAACGCATCACCGCCGCCCGCGGGTTCCTGCGCGACGCCGACCTGCTCATCATGGACGAACCGTCGTCCGCCCTCGACCCCCGCGCCGAGGACGCCCTGTTTCAGGCGATCCGGGACCGGCAGGGGCACCGGATCACGATCCTGATCAGTCACCGGCTGGCCAACGTCCGCCACGCCGACCGCATCTACGTCCTGCACCACGGTCGCCTTGTCGAGGCCGGCACCCACGATCACCTCATGGCCGCCGGCGGACGGTACGCCGACCTGTTCACCCTCCAGGCCGCCGGCTACGACACCACCCCGGCCAGCACCGCCGCACCGCTGCCCCGGCAGACCGCAACCGCCTGAGAGGCCACACCATGTCGACGCCGAACCCTGTGAACCCGCCAGGCTCACCGACACTGTTGATCATTCGCGGCAATTCCGGCAGCGGAAAGACGACCACCGCCCGCGAGGTCCGCCGCCGCTTCGGACGCGGAGCCGCACTCCTCGAACAGGACTACCTGCGCCGCACTCTGCTTCGGGAACACGACAGCACCCGCATCGACCCAGTCGCACCGGAGTTCATCACCGCGACCGCCCGCACCGCCCTCGACCTGGGTTACCACGTCATCCTCGAAGGCATCCTGCACACCGAACGTTACGCCACCGTCCTACACCAGCTCACCGACAGCCATGCCGGACCGGTCGCCCTCTTCTACCTGGACGTGTCCTTCGACGAGACCGTCCGCCGCCACCTCAACCGGAACGAGCCCATTCCCGTCACCCCCGACGAGATGCGCCGCTGGTACGCCCACCGTGACCTGCTGGGCGTTCCCGGAGAAACCGTCATCGCCGAGACCAACACCTTCGAGGAGACGGTCACCACGATCCTGCGCACCAGCGGCCTCGACAGTGCGACACCACAGACACCCTGCCCACGGCGTTGCCGGCACTGCGCCCGCGAATCCGCCGAGATCGCCACTCCGGCTCCGGCTTCTTGAAACCGGTACGGACCTTCGCCGCGCCAACCGCTCTGACATTCCAGCCGAAGCAGCCCGGGCCCCCTGTTTCGCGGGTCCGGGCTGCTCACAGCGGGCCCAGGACCTCCCCGGGTGACGCATCCAGCGCAAGCGTCTCGAGCACGCTGAGCAGCTGACGCTCCTCGTACCGGAAATGGTTCTCCATGATGGCTGCGACGCCCTCAAGGCGACGATCCAACTCGGCTGCCGGCGCGGCCCGATCGACCGCGGCTTGGAGGCCGGCGAGCAGGTGCGCGATCATCGAGTGGTCCTGGGTTAGCTGGCGGAGTACGGGCCTCAGCTCCGGGTGCAGCGCCTCGATCGCCGGGAACAGAGTGTGGTCCTCGCCCCGATGATGCCCGTCCAGGGCCGCGCAGAACCCGTGGCAGTACAGCAGCACCGCGCGTGAGGTCCAGCGCCTCACGCAGACGCGCGTGCACCTGGCGAAGCTCACGGCTCCAGGCGACGAACCTGGTCGTCTCGCGCTCAGTCACGCGAAGACGAAGGATACGACGTCAACATCGTCGTTCTCCCTCGGTCGGACGCCTCCATGCCTGACACGGCCTGCCACCGACACGCGACGCTCCCCGAAGCGTAGTTCATCGAGATCAGCTGACGGAAGAGCGAAAGACTGCCATGCCCACAGTCCGTAAACGCGGGACTGTACAAATAACGGCTGATTGACCGATCAAGGGAGAGACGCCAGATGACGACCGAGGCCACCGTGGGACAGCCGGCCGTGGGGCCGGTGGGTGCGGTCACGGATGAGCAGTTGATCGCGATGCTGGTCGATCGGGCTCGTGGGGACGGGCTGAAGCTGACCGGCGAGGGCGGGCTGCTGCAGCAGTTGACGAAGCGGGTCCTCGAATCGGCGTTGGACGGGGAGATCACCGACCACGTCGGCTACGACAGGCATGACTCGGCGGGTCGGGGTAGCGGGAACACCCGTAACGGCAGCCGGACCAAGACGGTGCTCACCGACGTCGGGCCGGTCGAGGTGCGGGTCCCACGCGACGCGGCGGGGACGTTCGAGCCGCAGATCGTGCGTAAGCGGCAGCGGCGCCTGACCGGTGTCGACGACATGGTGCTGTCGCTGTCTGCTAAGGGCCTGACCCACGGGGAGATCGCCGCGCACCTGGCCGAGGTCTACGGCGCTGAGGTGTCCAAGCAGACCATCTCCACGATCACGGACAAGGTCATGGACGGCATGGCGGAGTGGCAGAACCGGCCCCTGGACCGGGTGTATCCGGTCGTGTTCATCGATGCCATCAACGTCAAGATCAGGGACGGGCAGGTCGCGAACCGGCCGATCTACCTGGCCATGGCGGTCACCGTCGACGGCCACCGTGACATCCTCGGTATCTGGGCCGGTGACGGCGGCGAGGGCGCCAAGCACTGGCTGCACGTGCTCACCGAGTTGAAGAACCGCGGCGTGGCCGACGTGCTCATGCTGGTCTGTGACGGGCTCAAGGGACTGCCGGAGGCGGTGGAGACGGTCTGGCCGCGCACAATCGTGCAGACGTGTGTGGTGCATCTGCTGCGCAACTCGTTCCGCTACGCCGCCCGGCAGGACTGGGACAAGATCGCCAAAGCGCTGCGGCCGGTCTACACCGCACCGACCGAGGACGCCGCCACCGAGCGGTTCCTCGAGTTCGCCGAGGCGTGGGGCCGTAAGTATCCGGCGATCGTGAAGCTGTGGGAGAACGCCTGGGCGGAGTTCGTACCGTTCCTCGCCTTCGACGTCGAGATCCGCAAGGTCATCTGCTCCACGAACGCGATCGAGTCGGTCAACGCCCGTATCCGCAAGGCCGTGCGAGCTCGTGGCCACTTCCCGAACGAGCAAGCCGCACTCAAGTGCGTCTACATGGCCTTGATGAGCCTCGACCCGACCGGCGCGGGCCGCCGGCGCTGGACCATGCGCTGGAAGGCACCTCTGAACGCCTTCCAGATCGCCTTCGAAGGCCGGCTCACCCCGGCCAACCACTGACCACCTCAACAACCAAGATCAGCCGTTAACTTGACACTCCCCCACACCGCTAACGCAACAACGTTGTCCATGATCGAGTGGCATCGAAGCGCAGAAATAGCCACTCGGTCCGGTATCCGGTGTGATCTTGAAGCCGGACATGGACCTTGGCCTGCCTGCGTTGGGTAGTGGGATCGGCGGGCTCGGGCTCGGGCTTGGGGCGATCGCGGACAGCGCGATACCGGAACGGATCGTGCGGGACGCGGCGCGGGCCGCTCCCGAGGTAGTCATAAATCCTATCTGGCATAGGGGAATTGCGGGTGATGTATCGCGCAGTGCCGGAGGGCCCCAGCACCACAACACCGCGGCGCCGCATTATCCGGAAAACTACTCTCGGTAGCGATCCTGCGGTAGCGGCGGGCGGCGCAGCGACCCGCCCCCGACCGTTCAGTCGGGTACGCCGAAGATCCGCTGACGGGCCCGGTACCGGCGAGCGTTGATCTTGTTGCCGCAGGGCGACATCGCGCACCACCGGCGGTTTCCCGATCGAGAGGTATCGACGAACAGGACCGTGCAGTCCTCGTGCTCGCAGTCGCGGATGCGCGCGCGCAGCGGACCACCGAAGAGGTCGACGGCGTCCCGGGCGATCATCGAGAACACCTCCTGCGCGGTGCCCAGCGGCGGTCGCCGCGCGGTGCGCGCCTCGGCGTCGAGCACCGGAGGGACCAGCGGCGACAAGGCGAAACGGTTGATCGTGTCCACGTCGGACCGGACCGGGCGATGGTCGTGGACCACCGCCAGGGCAACGGCGTGGACCGCCTCACGCAGGACCCGCGCGGCATCGAGATCCGCCGCGCCGAAGGGCGGCGGGACGGTCGCCAGATCGACCCGCTGGCACCACTCCTGGAGCAGGTGCGGCGAGGTCAGGCGCTCGGTGTCGCGACGCCCCACTCCGGTGCGGGTGGCGGCGAAGTCCAGACACAGGCAGTCCGAACGGCAGATGAAGCGCCAGCCACGGGCGTTGTCGACCGGATCCGGGAACCGCGTCCGGGGCAATCTTCGCCCAGCCCGATCGTCACCGTCCGTGAAATTTTGCTCAGCCATCTCTTCCCTTCCCGACCCTCCTGGGAGCCTAGTGAGCCGCGCCATCCCCCCGCGCGACCGTGTTCCACATATTGGAATCACATCATCAGTGTCTTGCCCGCTGACGCGACATCACCGTACGTTGCTGCCCGTGGTCATCCGGTCGGCTACCGACAGCCACCCCCCGGTGCGAGCCTCACCTCGTCTCGTGGCGGCGACAACAGAGGAGCACGTGAAGGAATGAAGTCTTCGTATCCGAGATCGTTCATCACCACCGCGATGGTCGCACTGGGGTTGGTCGCCACGCTTGGTGCCTGCTCCACGGAGGACAGCGACGGGTCGTCGACGGCCGGGGCAACCGCGCCGCGCAAGGGCGGATCGCTCGCCTTCGCCGTGCTCTCCGACCCGGGATGCGCCGACCCGCAGCAGGTCACCAGCCTCGATGCCGGGTACTGGGCCCGTCAGATCGTCGACTCGCTGACCGAGCAGGACCCGGAGAACGGCGAGATCCTCCCCTGGCTGGCCACCGCGTGGGAGACATCGGCCGACGCCACCGCCTTCACCTTCACCCTCCGCACCGACGCGACGTTCTCCGACGGCAGCAAGGTCGACGCCGAAGCCGTCAAGAAGAACTTCGACACCCTGGTCGACCTGGGCGCACGGGCCGCCACCGGCGTCGGCTACCTGCGCGGGTACCAGGGCAGCGACGTGCTCGACGACAACCGGGTGCGGGTCCGGTTCGAGGCGCCCAACGCCCAGTTCCTGCAGGCCACCTCCACCTTCCAGCTCGGCATCGTGGCCCCGGCTAGCCTGGCCAGGACCGCAGACCAACGGTGCGCCGGCGTCATCGCCTCGGGTCCGTTCGTGCTGGAACGCTACGCCGAGGGAGAAGGCGTGGACCTCGCCCGGCGCAGCGGCTACGCGTGGGCGTCGCAGTTGTGGGACAACAAGGGGGAGGCACACCTCGAATCCGCCCGCTTCCGGATCGTGAGTGAGTCGAGCGTCCGTACCGGGGGCCTGCAGTCCGGCGAGTTCGACGCCATCGCCGGCGTTTCCGCACAGGATGTGACGCTGCTGGAGTCCAGCGGCGCCGCCTTGGTCGTCAAGACCAACGGCGGCATCGGATTCCAACTCGCGGCCCGCAACGACGCCCCGATCATCTCCGACCTGGCGGTCCGCAAGGCGCTCTCGCTGGCCATCGACCGGCAGCAGATCGCCTCCGTCAACTACGTGCCCGGCACCAAGGCGGCCACCAGCATCCTGTCCAGCGCCACCCCCGCCCACGAGGACCTCGGCCAGCAACTGCGCCACGCGCCGCAGGAGGCCCAGCAGGTGCTCGACGCCGCGGGGTGGATCGCCGGCAGCGACGGCATCCGGGTCAAGGACGGCAAACGCCTGGTGGTCCGCGCCGTCTGGACCAACGGTGCCGTCGGGAACAAGACGCTGCTGGAACTGGTCCAGCAGTACGCCAAGGCCGTGGGCATCGACCTCACCCTGGTCGAGCAGGATCAGGCGACCTTCGTCGAGAGCCTGGGTAGCGGCGCGTTCGACGTCATCCTGACCACCGTCACCCGAGCCGACGGTGACGTGCTGCGCAGCACCTTCAGCAGCAAGCTGAACAACCAGTTCCACGTGCCGGCCACCAGCCTCGACGCAACCCTCGACGAGCAGGCCGCCGAGCCCGATCCCGCCAAGCGCGCCGAACTCCTCGCCGCCGCCCAGCGCGAGATCGTAGACAAGCTCTACGGGATCCCGTTGGTCGAGCTGACCACGGCCGTGGGCGCCTCGGTCAAGCTGCACGGTGTCTCCCTCGACGCCTCGTCCCGGCTGCGCCTGCACGACGTCTGGAAGGACCAGTAAGCCGGTCTGACCCTGCGGCGGGCCGGACACGAGCGCCGGCCCGCCGCCGACGGCTGGGAGAACGATGAGACCTCGCTACGTCACCGCCCGCCTCGCCCAGGCCGCCTTCGTGCTGTGGGCGGCCTGGACGCTGAGCTTCGTGATCCTCTACCTGCTACCCGGTGACCCGGTACGGATCCTGGCCAGCGGCGGGCTGGAGAACCCGGACCTCGACCCCGCCTACCTCGACCAGCTCCGCGCCGAGTACGGCTTCGACCAACCGGTGGCGGCGCAGTACCTCGACCGGCTGACCAGCGCGCTCGGCGGTGACCTCGGGCGGTCCATCACCAGCGGCCGGCCCGTGGTGCAGGTGATCATGCAGGCGCTGCCGGTCACCCTCCCGCTCGCGCTCGGCTCCCTCGCGGTGGCCCTTCCCGTGGCGCTCGCCATCGGCCTGGCCGCGAACATGAACCGGGCGCGCTGGGCGGCGGAACTGGCCTACTCCACCCCCGCGCTCATCGTGTCGATCCCGACGTTCTGGCTCGGTCTGGTCCTGCTACAGGTCTTCTCGTTCCGATGGCATCTGTTCCCCGCGACCAGCACGGACACCCTGCACGGCCTGGTCCTGCCGGCGGTGACCCTGGGCCTGCCCAACGGCGCGATCCTGGGACAGGTCTTCGCCCGCAGCCTCAGTCAGACACTCGCCGAGCCGTACATCCAGGTCGCCATCGCCAAAGGGCTACGCCGGCGCCAGGTGATCGTCTCGCACGCGCTGCGCAACGCGCTCATCCCCAGCTTCACCGTGCTGGGCCTGGTGGTGGGCAACACCCTCGCCGGGTCGGTGATCGTCGAGACGGTCTTCTCCCGTCCCGGCCTGGGTCGGCTCGTCGCCCGCGCCGTCAGCGTCCAGGACATCCCCATGGTGCAGGGCGCCGTGCTGCTGGGCGCGGTCGTCTTCGTCCTGACGAACCTCCTCGTCGACCTGCTCTATCCGCTGATCGATCCCCGGGTCGCCCGCCCCGGCATCTCCGGGGACGCACCGTGAGCACCACGTCGACCCGGGCCCGCCGGCTGATCCGGCGTCCCGGACTCGCCCTCAGTGTCCTGTTCGGACTGCTCGTACTCGCGGCCCTGATCCGGCCGTCCCTGCTGGCCGGCGGCGACCCACTCGCCGGTGACCTCACCGAACGCCTCACCGCACCCGACGGCCGGCACCTCTTCGGCACCGACCACCTCGGCCGTGACCTGTTCACCCGGGTCGTGCACGGCACCCGGCTCTCCCTCGGCGCGACCGGCCTGGCCGTCGCGCTCGGCGCGGTCACCGGCACCGCCTTCGGCCTCGCCGCCGGATATGCCGGCGGGCTGGTCGACAGCATCCTGTCCCGGCTCACCGACGTCCTCCTGGCGATACCGTCGCTCCTGCTGTCCCTGGCCATCGTCGCCGCGCTGGGCCGGGGCACGGTCAACATCGCGGTCGCGGTCGGCGTCGGCAGCATCGCCGCCTTCGCCCGGCTGACCCGCTCCGAAGTTATCCGCGTCCGCACCCGCGAGTACGTCGAGGCAGCTCGCGCCATCGGCATCGGCCACCTTCAGATCGTCGCCCGGCACGTGCTGCCCAACAGCGCGGGTCCCGTCCTGGCACTGGTGATCGTGGAGTTCGCGATGGCGATCCTGTCGGTCGCGGCGTTGAGCTTCCTCGGCTACGGCGCCCAGCCGCCCGCTCCCGAGTGGGGTGTGCTGGTCGCCGAGGGACGCGACCACCTCGCCACCTCATGGTGGATGACGACGTTGCCGGGCCTGACCATCGTCGCGCTGGTGGTCTCACTCAACCGGATCGCGCGAGCCGTGCAGGGGGAACGATGAACCCACCCGGAGCACTCCTCGAGGTCAGCGGCCTGACGATCACCTATCCGCCGGCACCGGCACCCGCCGTCGACGGCCTGTCGCTACGGGTGGCAGCCGGCGAGATCGTCGCCCTGGTCGGACAGTCGGGATCCGGCAAGTCGACCACCGCCACGGCGATCCTGCGGCAACTGCCGCCCGAGGCCCGCGTCACCGCCGGGTCGGTCCGGCTCGACGGTGTCGACCTGACCCGCCTCTCCGAAACCCGCATGTACGGCATCCGGGGCCGGCACGTCGCGCTGGTTCCCGAGGACCCCGGCTTATCGCTCAACCCGGTCAAGCACGTAGGGGCCCAGATCGCCGAGGTGATCCGCCGGCACGGCCTCGGCACCCGGCGGGAGGCGGCCCACCGGGCCGTGGAACTCCTCGACGAGATGGGCATCGACCGTCCCGCCCAGCGGGCCCGGCAGTACCCCCACGAACTCTCCGGCGGGATGCGGCAACGCGTCCTCATCGCCCAGGCGATCGCGGCCGGTCCCCGGTTGATCCTCGCCGACGAGCCGACCAGCGCCCTGGACGCCACCGCGCGCCGATCCGTCCTCGACCTGCTCACGAACGTTGTCCGCGCCCACGGTGCCGGGCTGCTGCTGATCACCCACGACCTCGCCGTCGCCGCCGAACGCAGCGACACCCTGTACGTCCTGCACGCCGGGCGCGTCGTCGAGAGCGGGCCCACCGGGTCGGTGTTCCGCGCGGCCCACCACCAGCACACCCGGGAACTGCTGGCCGCCATACCGGACCCCACGGTGCCGGTGCCGACGCCGGCCCTCGCAACCGGAGCGCCGCTGGTTCGCGTGGCGCGGCTGACCAAGCGCTACCGCACCGGATGGCGGGCCTCGACCGCCGCCGTCGACGGGGTGGACCTGGTGATCGGCCAGGGCCGCACGACCGCGGTGGTGGGGGAATCGGGGTCCGGCAAGACGACCCTGGCCCGGATGCTGTTGCGCCTGACCCCGGCCACCACCGGGGCCATCGACTTCGACGGGCTCGACGTCCGCGCCGCGCGCGGCCAGCGCCTACGCGACTTCCGGCGCCGCGCGCAGATCGTCTACCAGAATCCGTACGGCTCGCTCGACCCCCGCTTCACCGTCGCGCAGCTCGTCCACGAACCGTTCCGCACCCTGCCGCCGCGCGAACGGCCCCGGCCGGCCGAGGTGGTCCCGGAGCTGTTGGCCCGGGTCGGACTCGACCCGGCGCTGGTCACCCGCCGCGCCCGGCAGCTCTCCGGCGGGCAGCGGCAGCGGGTCGCGATCGCCCGGGCGATCGCCCTGCGGCCGGACCTGCTGGTGCTCGACGAGGCCGTCTCGGCGCTGGACGTCTCCGTCCAGGCGCAGGTGCTCGACCTCCTGCGTCGACTACAGGTCGACCTCGGGCTGACCTATCTGTTCATCTCGCACGACATCGCCGTCGTCCGGCAACTGGCCCACCAGGTGGTGGTCATGCAGGGCGGACGCGTCGTGGAGGCCGGTGACGCCGGGCAGGTCCTCGACCGGCCCCGGCACCTCTATACCCGCACGTTGCTCGACGCGGTGCCCCGGTGGCGGGGCCCGGGAACACCCACCCCTGAGAACGAGGACGGCACGACGTGACCAGCCAGCGAAGACTCCTGCTCAACATGAACCTGATCGGTGCCGGCGCGCACACCGGGGCGTGGCGTTGGCCGGGAAACGACCCGTCCGCGTTCGCCTCGATCGAGTCGTACGTGACCGCCGCCCGGCACAGCGAGCGGGGCCTGCTGGACGCGGTCTTCCTCGCCGACACCCCCGCCCTGCGCGACGGCATCGCGCACCACCCCCAACTACAGGGCTTCGATCCCGTGGTGATCGCCACCGCCGTCACCGCCGTGACGCAACGGATCGGCGTCATCGTCACCGCCTCCACCACCCTGAGCGAACCGTACGACCTGGCCCGTCGGATCCAATCGGTCGACGTGGCCAGCGGTGGCCGGGTCGGCTGGAACGTCGTGGTGACCGGCACCCCGGCCGCCGCGGCGAACTTCGGGCACCTGGCCTTTCCGGACAAGAGCGGACGGTACGCGCGCGCCGAGGAGTTCGTGGACGTCGTCCTGGCGCTCTGGCGGAGTTGGCACCCCGACGCCGTGATCGCCGACGTGGCCGGCGGCACCTACGCCGACCCGGCACTGATCCGCGCTATCGACCATCGCGGCCGTCACTTTGAGGTCGCCGGTCCACTCACCCTGCCCCCGTCACCGCAGGGCCACCCCGTGATCGTGCAGGCTGGCGGCTCCCCGCAGGGCCGGGCGTTGGCGGCCCGGACCGCCGACGTGATCTTCTCCTCCGCGACCACTGTCACGCACGGCCGCGCCTTCGCCGCCGACGTACGCGCCCTGGCCGCCGAGCACCGCCGCGACCCGCGCTCCGTGGCCATCCTTCCCGGGCTGATCACCGTGCTCGGGGGCACCGAGCAGGAGGCCCGACAACGCGCCGACGACCTCCACGAACTGAGCGACCCCGCCGACACGCTGCGGCGGCTGGCGTTCGGACTCGCCGTCGACGTGGCCGACCTGCGGCTCGACGAGCCGGTGCCGGCCGGGGCGTTCCGCGCCGACCTCGCCGACCTGGCCCCCTCGGAGGGCAACTACCAGGCGCTGCTGGCCCTGGCCCGGCAGGGTCTTCCGGTCCGCGAGGTGCTGCGCCGCGCCGGCACCGGCGGCCACCGGGTGTTCGTCGGCACCGGCGAGCAGGTGGCCCAGGACATCGCGCAGTGGCACGCCGCAGGCGCGGCCGACGGCTTCAATCTCATGCCCGACGTCCTCAGCGACGGTGTCCCGGCCCTGATCGACGAGGTGCTGCCACATCTACGGGCCGCCGGTCTCGTTCGGCACGGGTACGACACGTCGACGCTGCGCGGGCACTACGCGCTGCCCGAACCCGAATTCGGCTAGGCCCTCGACGTTCCAGAAGACCATCCGCCCCGCCGGGCCGTCGGTACGCCCGGACCTACTGTCGGGTACGGACCCGACCTGAAAGGAATGGCCATGTCCACCACCGTCCACGCGACCAGCAGCCTCGACTTCGGTCGGTTCGTGCTGACCAGCCGCACCAACCACCTGGTCGTCGACGCCTCCGAACGGCGGGGCGGCACCGGCGAGGCGATCCAACCGGTGGAGGTGTTCCTCGCCTCGCTCGCCACCTGCACCGCCTCCAGCTTCCAGTACTGGGCCCGGGAGCAGGGCAACCCGGTGGGCCGGGTCGAGGTGACCGTCACCGGTGAGACCGTCACGGAACCGGTCGGCTTCTCCGGGATCCACATCACGGTCTCCGTCACCGGCATCACCCAGGGGCAGCTTGCCGACATCGCCGAGGCGTACCGCACCACCTGCCCGATCTACTCCACCATCGCGGCGACGGTGCCCGTCGAGGTGGAGCTGCGGATCCTCGCCTGATGAGGCCGTGGGGTCCGCCGCCCGCTACGCAAGGCGTGGAACGCGGCGAAGGACCGAGCGGCGCCGTGGTGGCGGAAATGCTGGCGAATCGGAGCCTGCCGTGCCGTCGGGCCGCTGCCCCGCTTGCGTCACCGCCTTTTCGGTGCGCGAGGATAGCCTCATGACCGAGGACCGGGGGTTGCCCTCAAACTCCAAACTGGACAC
Organism: Micromonospora sp. CA-263727; assembly: GCF_050942455.1. Classification (NCBI taxonomy): domain Bacteria; kingdom Bacillati; phylum Actinomycetota; class Actinomycetes; order Micromonosporales; family Micromonosporaceae; genus Micromonospora; species Micromonospora sp. CA-263727. Next base: position 4,082,498 of record NZ_CP192031.1, on the reverse strand, counting down.
CACGGTTCCGCACTCGGCGCGGATCTGGAACTACTGGCTCGGCGGCAAGGACAACTTCGCGGTCGACCGGGCCGCCGGCGACGAGGTGATCGCACACATCCCGGACATCCCCATCGGGGCCAAGTCCGAGCGCGCGTTTCTCAAGCGTGTGGTCAGGTTCCTCGTCGAGGATGCCGGCATCCGTCAGTTCCTCGACGTCGGCACCGGACTCCCCTCGGCGGACAACACCCACGAGGTCGCGCAGTCCCTCGACCCGCGCTGCCGGGTGGTCTACATCGACAACGACCCGCTCGTCATGGCGCATGCGCGTGCGCTGCTCACCAGTACGCCGGAAGGCAGCTGCGACTACGTCGAAGCCGATCTACGGCAGCCTGACACGATACTCGCGTCCGCGCGGCAGACGCTCGACCTCTCGCAGCCAATCGGGCTCATGCTCCTCGGCGTCGTCAACCACCTCATGGACGACGACGTGGCGTACGGCTGCGTCGCGCAGTTGGTGCAGGCGATGCCCACCGGTAGCCATTTGGTGCTCACCCATTCCACCGCGGAGATTCACGGCGAGCCGATGCTGCGCGTGATGCGGGAGACCACCGAGCGCGGCGGCACGCCGATCCGCGCCCGGACGAAGATGGAACTCGAACGCTTCTTCGACGGGTTGGATCTGCTGGAACCCGGCGTCGTCACGTGCTCGCGCTGGCGCCCCGACCCGGAGTCCGACGAGCCGGAGGTCTACCTGTTCGGCGGCGTCGGCCGCATCGGCTGAGCTGAGCCTCTCGACACCGGTCAGCCACGAGGGCAGCCTCTCCACGCACCGGAATTGACCGCTGGACCAGCGGTCACCGGCCCACCGCACGGCGACGGACTCTTCGCGTGGCGGACCCACGCCGCTGCGGACCCGTTCGTGCCACCGTCGGTGTTCAGGACCCGCCTCGCCTCCACCGCCCATTGCCGGTCGCTCTCAACCTCACCACCGTCAGGCAGGTGGACCGAGAGTTACCAGGCGTTCCGCCGAGGCTTGTAGGCAGGTGCGATTCATGCCATCGTCGCGACATGAGGCCGCGCAGGAGCAGACGATGATCATCGATGCAACGCTAGCCCGCGTCAACCAAGGGGTGCAGTTGCATCATCATCAGGGCCAGCGTGAGGCTGCTCGCGACTTGTTTGCGCAGATCTGGGATGAGATCGGTGGGGAGCGAGGCGATCCTTTGCACGTTTGCGTCCTCGCGCACTCGATGGCCGATGTGCAGGACGATGTCCAGCAGGAGTTGGTCTGGGACGAGCGAGCGCTGGCGGCGGCCGACCTGCTTTCCGATGCCCGGGTTGCACAGGCTGGGCTGCCAATGTCGGTGGCCGGTCTGTATCCGTCGTTGCACCTCAATCTGAGTGACTGCTATCGCAAGCTTGGCGATCTCGGCCGTGCGCGTGAGTACCTCCAGCGTGCGCAGGCGGGGGTCGGTGCCCTTGGCGATGACGAGTACGGGCAACTGATCAAGAGCGGCATGGATCGGCTGGCGCAGCAACTGACCTCCAAGTAGGCGCGGGGGCTGCCGAAGAGACACCCGGCAGCTGGCGGGGCCGCCGGGCAATGCCTCAGATCAGACGGCGGGCGCCAGAAGCTCTCTCATGGACACGGCGCGTGCACCAACGAGGGCACCATAGGCCACAGAGGCCCGGCACCTTGACGTACGGCAGCGCCGACTGGCCGGCATGGCCGCAGAACTCGCCCGTGAGCTGCGCCCTGGACGGCCCAGGCGACGTCGAAGGTCACCGAGGCACGCAGGGCGGTCCGGGCCGCGACAGAAGCAGCGAAACTGGCCGAGGAACTCAGCACCCGACTGGAAACCCTCAACGTGCTGCTGGCCGATCAACGCCGCGAGGCCGCCGAGTTCGACCGCGATGAGGCAGCGGCGACCATCCAACAGGCTGCCCTGACCGCGCAGATCACCGAACTCACCGAAACCCGCCGCTACGTCATCCATCTGCCCGTCGTCGCCGTCGACCCGCCCACCGCGTAGCGCCTGGCCCGGATGATCATCATGCCGTGGGCCGGCCCGGGCGAGACCACCGTCTCCACCGAGGATGCCCAGGGCGTACGCCATCGGGTCTTCTGCGGCCTGCGGCTGCCCAGCTGCCTGCTGCACGTCGACCACGACGGCCCCTGCGCCCGCCGCCTGCGCCGATGAGGTGACTGTCGCTCATCCCTCTCACGCGGTACCCGTTGCCGTCGGGATCGGCTGGCGCGCGGAGTGCAAGCCCGTGCCGGCCGGAGAACGTTGCGGCTTGACCGGTCGACGCGGCGGCGCCGTCATCGCCGCCGATCAAGCCGCCGCCCGGCGATGTGATATGGATCATTTTCGCGTTGACGCCCCGTCGGCGACAATTTCTCAACGCGATCACATTTGTGCCGAAGGTTTGTCGAGATGTTCGGACCCGCAACTTGTCCGGCGCCCTCACCTTCAGCCCTGTCTTGTGGAGCTAGTGATGATCATCGGTGTGCTTCGGGAGTCACGCTCGGACGAGACGCGCGTGGCGGCGACGCCCGCCACCGTCGTGGAGTTGACCAAGCTGGGTTACGAGGTGGTGGTGGAGTCCGGCGCGGGGCTCGCGTCCTCGTTCTCCGACGAGGCGTACGTCGAGTCGGGCGCGGCGATCGGTGACGCGCTGAAGGCCGACATCGTGTTCGCCGTCAACGCGCCGTCGACCGAACAGCTGGACAGGCTGCCCAAGGGCGCCACGCTCGTCGGCATACTGCACCCGAGCCTGAACCCGGACCTGGTCGAAGACCTGTCCCGGCGACCCATCACGGCACTGGCGATGGATGCCGTACCCCGGATATCGCGGGCCCAGTCGCTGGACGTGCTGTCATCGATGGCCAACATCGCTGGCTACCGGGCGGTGGTAGAGGCGGCGCACGTGTTCGGCCGGTTCTTCACCGGGCAGGTGACCGCCGCGGGCAAGGTCCCGCCGGCCAAGGTGCTCGTCGCCGGCGCGGGTGTCGCCGGCCTGGCGGCGATCGGTACCGCCGGGAGTCTGGGTGGAATCGTGCGGGCGACCGACCCGCGGCCGGAGGTGGCCGACCAGGTCAAGTCTCTGGGCGGCGAGTACCTGTCCGTCGAGACCACGGACGTGGAGGTCTCCGCGACCGGCTACGCCAAGGAGATGTCGGACGACTACAACCAGCGCGCTGCCCGGCTCTACGCCGAGCAGGCCAAGGATGTCGACATCGTCATCACGACGGCGCTGATCCCCGGTAGGCCGGCGCCGCGGCTGATCACCGCCGAGATGGTGGCCAGCATGAAGCCGGGCAGCGTGATCGTCGACATGGCGGCCGCCAACGGTGGAAACGTCGAGGGAACCATCCCAGGCCAGGCCGCGGTCACCGAGAACGGCGTCACCATCATCGGTTACACCGACCTGGCCGGACGCCTCCCCGCGCAGGCATCACAGCTGTACGGCACCAATCTGGTGAACCTGATGAAGCTGCTGACGCCAGGTCGGGACGGACAGCTGGCACTGGACCTCGATGACGTCGTTCAGCGCTCGATGACCGTCGTACGGGACGGCGAGCTGACCTGGCCGCCCCCACCGGTACCGGTGTCGGCGGCACCGGTGAAGACGCCAGCCGCCCCATCGGCGACCGCCTCGACCGAAGCTCACGAGAAGGCGCCGGCCTCGTGGCATCGGCGGTTGACGCTGGCAGGGGCCGGTGCCGCAGCGCTGTTCCTTGTCGCGGCGATGTCGCCGGCCGCCCTGCGGGGCCATCTCACCGTCTTCGCGCTGGCGATCGTCATCGGCTACTACGTGATCGGCCAGGTGCACCACGCCCTGCACACACCGCTGATGTCGGTGACCAACGCAATCTCGGGGATCATCGTGGTCGGTGCCCTGCTACAGCTCGGGCACGGCGACAACCTCGTGACCGTGCTCTCTTTCGCCGCGATCCTGTTGGCCAGCATCAACGTCTTCGGTGGCTTCGCGGTGACCCGCCGCATGCTCGCCATGTTCTCCAGGAGCTGATCTGATGACCGTCGAGGCTGCGGCGCATGCGGCGTACATCATCGCCGCCCTGCTGTTCATCCTGGCGCTGGCCGGTCTGTCCAAGCACGAAACGGCCAAGGCCGGGAACACCTTCGGCATCGCCGGCATGGTTCTGGCGCTGGCGGCGACCATCGCGCTCGCAGTCGTCCACGACATCAGCAACCTTGGTCTGACCCTGCTCATCGTGGCGACCGTCGTCGGCGCCACGATCGGGCTGTACCGGGCGGGCAAGGTCGAGATGACCGGCATGCCGGAGCTGATCGCCCTCCTGCACAGCTTCGTGGGCCTTGCCGCCGTGCTCGTCGGGTGGAACGGGTATCTCCACGTGGAGGCCGACCTGGGTGGTGCGGCTGCTGAGTTGCTGCGCCGCCAGGGCCTGCTCGGGGTCCACAGCGCCGAGGTCTTCATCGGCGTCTTCATCGGTGCCGTGACCTTCACCGGCTCGATCGTCGCCTACCTGAAACTGTCCGCCCGGATCAACTCCAACCCGATGATGCTGCCGGGCAAGAACATTTTCAACCTTGGTGCGCTCGCCGCGTTCGGTGTGTTCACGGCCTGGTTCGTCGTCGAGCCACAGCTGTGGCTGCTGATCGTCGTCACCGTGATCGCCCTGCTCCTCGGCGTGCACCTGGTCGCCTCCATCGGCGGGGGCGACATGCCGGTGGTGGTGTCGATGCTCAACAGCTATTCCGGCTGGGCGGCAGCCGCCGCCGGCTTCCTGCTCGAGAACGATCTGCTGATCGTCACCGGCGCGCTGGTCGGCTCCTCGGGCGCCTACCTGTCCTACATCATGTGCAAGGCGATGAACCGGTCGTTCATCTCCGTGATCGCCGGTGGCTTCGGCATCGAGGCCGGGCCCGCCGACGACCGGGACTACGGCGAGTACCGGGAGACCACGGCCGAGGACCTCGCCAAGATGCTCGCCGCGGCCGACTCCGTCGTCATCACACCCGGGTACGGCATGGCGGTCGCCCAGGCGCAGCACGGCGTCGCCGAACTCACCCGTCGGCTCCGCGAGAGAAACGTCGACGTCCGCTTCGGCATCCACCCCGTGGCTGGCCGCCTCCCGGGGCACATGAACGTGCTGCTCGCCGAGGCCAAGGTGCCCTACGACATCGTCCTGGAGATGGACGAGATCAACGACGACTTCGCGAACACCTCGATCGTCCTGGTCATCGGGGCCAACGACACGGTCAACCCTGCCGCTACCGAGGACCCCGCGAGTCCCATCGCCGGCATGCCCGTCCTCAGAGTCTGGGAGGCCGACAACGTCATCGTCTTCAAGCGCTCGATGGCCTCCGGCTACGCGGGCGTGCAGAATCCTCTGTTCTTCCGGGAGAACAGTGCGATGCTCTTCGGTGACGCGAAGGACCGGGTGGAGGACATTCTCCGCGCCCTCTGACCCATGACTCCCGGTCAGTCGAGGTCGTGTTCCTCGGGGCTGGTGTTGCCGTCCCGGCCGGGGACACGCCGCCCCACGGCCTGGGCGATCCGGTCCGCCGGCACGGCGCCCTGGGCGAGCCACACCATGAGCCGGGTCGCGATGATGGCATGGGCGTACCCCGGCCAGGTGGCCGGCGAAGCGACACGTGACGCGCGGACACGCCCGGCGGGCGGAGGGGGCGGTGTCCGGCGGGCTCGGTAGGGTGGGTCGCCGGAGGGACCGCCGCCGGAAGGACGACGATGACTGACCAGCCGTCGAGGACCACGTTCGGCTTGGACGAGTTCGGGCTGGACGACCGGATGCGGCTGTTCGGCTACGTCACGGCGGAGAACCGGTTCGCCTATCGCTGGCTGCTGCGCGCCTTCGAGTCGGCGCGTTCCAGCTACCACGTCATGCTGCACACCGCCGACGTCGCGGCGATGCTCAGTGTGCTGCACGGGGCGAACCCGGACTGCCCCGATCCCGCCGAGCTGGAACTGCCGCGGCTGCTCGACGCGCTGGTCGAGTGGGGGGTTCTCGACCGGGGCCAGGACGGCACCCGGGCGAACACCCTCGCCGAGTATCGCAACCGGCACTCGGTCTACCAGTTCACCGAGGCCGGCTACCGGGCTCACCGGGCGGTGGAGGCGGTCCTCACCGCCACGATGGACGACAGCACGCTGTCCCGTCTGGTCTTCGCCGACCTGCTCGCCGACCTGGCCGCGCTCGCCGCCGCCAACGAGGCCGGCGACGCCGAGGAGGTCTACCGCAAGCTCAACCGCCTCGACCGGGCGTTGGCCGACATCGCCGAGCGGGCGGCCCGGTTCTATCACATGCTGGGTGACCTGAGCCGCACCAACGACGTACGCCCGGAGGCGTTCCTCGCCCACAAGGACGCCCTGCTGACCCATCTGCGGGACTTCCACGACGAGTTGCAGCGCTACACGCCGCGGTTGCGGGCGGCGGTGCACGAGGTGGAGGCGACCGGCCTGGACCGTCTGATCGAGGCGGCGGCCGAGGCGGACGAGCGGCTCTTCCACACCCCGGTGCAGCGGCTGGAGGACTGGCGACGCCGGTGGCGGGGGCTGCGGTCGTGGCTGGCGCCACCGGGCGCCGAGGAGGTCAGCGAGGCCGACCGGCTCGCCGACGCCACGGTGGCCGCCATCGGCGACGTGCTGGCCCTGCTCCGGCGGGTCACCGAGGCCCGCCGCGGTGGGGTGAGCCGCGAGTCGCAGCTGCGTCACCTCGCCGCCTGGTTCACCCGGGTGCCGTCGCAGGAGGCCGCCGACGCGCTCTTCGACGCCGTGTTCGGCCTGGGCGCGCCCCGGCACGTCGCGGTGACCCACGCCGACCCGGAGGCGATCCCGACCCGGCTGTCCTGGTGGGAGGCGCCGGCGGTGGAGCTGTCCCGGAGCCTGGTGGTGAGCGGTCGGGAGCCCGGGCAGGGGCGGGGCCGGCCGGCCCGGATCGACCGGGGCGACGAGCGCCGGCACCGGCTGCGCGCCGACCAGTTGGCCCGGGAGCGCCGGCTCGCCGAGGCGGCGGCCGTGCTGGCCGAGGCGGACCTCGACGAACACCGGTTGGACGCGGAGCAGACCTCCGTGCTGCTGCGGCTGCTCGACCTTGCCCTCGCCGTGCGGGTCGGCGCCGCCCGTGCGGTGCCGCTCGCCGCGGCCGCGCACGGTGTGCGACTCACCCTCACGCCGACGCCGGGCCGGTTTACCACGGTACGCACCGCCGCCGGCCGGCTGCATCTCGACGGGTACGCGCTGACCGTGGCCGCTGCCAGCCACACCGCCGTGCACCGCCGGGAACTGGTGCCGGCGTGAGCGTGCGGGACGGAGCGACGGCATGACCGAACCCGTCCGGCACCGGTTCGCCACCGACATCACCGATCTGGAACTCGCCGACTATCAGCGGGCCGTCCGCCTGGTGCTGCGCCACCCGCTGATCACCGCGACCTGGCCGGACGAGCGGGCGCTGCCCCGGGTCCGGCGGTTCGCCACGACGCTGCGCCGGGACCTCTCCGAGGCGTTCGGCTACCGGCTGGAGTTGCACGGCAGCACGGCTCGGCTGGTCCGGGCAAAGGACCGGTTGGACCCCACCCACCCGGCCCGGTCGCGCACCGGCCGCCCGTTCGACCGCCGGCGCTACGCGTACCTCGCGCTCTGCCTGGCCGTGTTGGGCCGGGCCGGCGTCCAGATCACGCTCAGCGAGCTGGCGGACTCGGTGGCCGCCGACGCGGGCCGGATCAGCGGGCTCGGACTCGATCCGGATCAGGGCGCCGACCGGCGGGCCTTCGTGGACGCGGTGGGCTGGCTGGAGGAGCGGGGCGCGCTCCGGCTGACCGACGGGTCCACGTCGGCCTGGGCCACCGACCCGGGTGCCGGCGAGGCGCTGTACGACGTGGCGCGCGACGTGGTCGTCGCGCTGTTCCGCCCGGTCCGGGTGCTGCAACATGTCGACTCGGCGGAGGCGCTGCTCGACCGCTCACTGGCCAGCAGCGGCAACGCCGAGCGCCGGCGCAGCGCGCAGGTGGCCCGCCGGACGGTGGTGGAGTCCCCGGTGGTCTACCTGAGCGACGTCGATTCCGCGGTCGCCAACCATCTGCGCGGTGCCGCCCTCGCGGCCGACCTGACCCGGCTGACGGGGTTGCGGCTGGAACGGCGGGCCGAGGGCGTGCTGCTGGTGGACACCGTGGGCCTGAGCGTGGAGCGGTTCCCCGGCACCGGGTCGGTGGCGCAGGTCGCGGTGCTGCTCGCCGTCGAGCTGGCCGAGCGGGCCCTCGATCCGGACGGTCGCCGGGTCCGCCGGCTCACCGCGCCCGACGAGTCCGCGCGGCAGCGCGTGCTCGTCGACCAGGTCGACGCCGGCCTGCCGGCCGCCACGTTCGTGCGGCTCGACGACGAGATGCCGGCGCCCGCCACGGCCGAGCCGGACGGGTCGGCGCAGGTGCCCGGCGAGATCCGGCTGCCGCTGGTCACCGAGAGTTTCCTGCGCGACGCGGTGGCGGAGATCCTGCGGCGCTACGGGTCCGCGTTCGGCGCCCAGTGGCACGCCGACCCGCAGCGGCTGGGCAGCGAGGCGGTCGCGCTGCTGGAACGCTTCGGCGCGGTCATCCGCGTGCCCGGCGGCGTGCTGGTCCGGCCGCTGGTCGGGCGGTACCGCAGCACCGTCGCGGCGGTCCGGCAACGGGCCGCCACCGAGACCCTCTTCTGACCCCGGGAACCGACGTGATCGAACAACGTGCCGTCCGCCGTTTCGCGCCCACCCGGGCGGGGATCATCAACCTGTGGGACTACCGCGACGAGGAGTTCCTCTTCGTCGACGGTTGGCTGGTGCTGCGCGGGCCGAACGGCTCCGGCAAGACCAAGGCCCTGGAGGTCCTCTTCCCGTACGTGTTGGACGGGCGGATCGAGCCGCGTCGGCTCAACCCGTTCGCCAGCGAGGACCGGACGATGAAGTCGAACCTGCTCTACCGGGGGCAGGACGTCGCCCACTCCTACGTGTGGATGGAGTTCGGCAACGGCGAGTCGTACGTGACGGTCGGGATCGGGCTGCGCGCCCACCGGCACGTCGACCGGGTGACCCGCTGGCACTTCGTCACCGACGGCCGGGTCGGTCTCGATTTCTCCCTGCTGGACGCCGACGACCGGCCGTTGACCCGGCGCGATCTGATCAATCAGCTCGGTGCCGAGGCGGTGAAGGACTCGCCGGAGGAGCACCGGCACCTGATCGACAGCCGGCTGTTCGGGCTCGGTCCGGCGCGCTATGAGCAACTGCTCGATCTGGTGTTGACGCTGCGCAAGCCGCAACTGGCCAAGGACCTCAACCCGGTGGAGCTGTCCCGGACCCTGCAACGGGGCCTGCGGCCCATCGAGGACCATCTGCTCGTCGAGGCGGCCCGCTCGTTCGACGACATGGAGGCGGTCGCCCGTACCCTCGAAGGGCTGGCCGCGGCGGACGGCGCCACCGCCGCCTTCCTCACCGTCTACTCCACCTACCTGCGCACCCACGCCCGGGCCGCGGCGGACCTGCTGACCGCACGCCGGGACGCGATCGCCGGCCGGTCCCGGGCGCTGACCGAGGCGGGCCACGAGGCCACAGCGGCGAGCGCGGCGGAGGAGGCGGCCGGCAGCGCCCTGCGGAGCGTCGAGGGGGAGCCGGGTCGGCTGCGGGCGCACCTGGACCGGCTGAAGAGTTCCGCGGCGTACCAGTCCCACGAGCAGCTCGCCGACCTGGAACGGCACGTGCACGACCTAGCCGTGGCGGCCGAGCGGGCCGGCAGTTCGGTCTCCGACGAGCAGACGGCCAGCACCCGGCGGCGCGGCGAGTGGGAGCAGGCCGTCGTGGCGGCCCGGGATGCCCGGGCGGCGGCCGACCGCCTCGCCACCGAGTTGCTGCTCGACGCCGAGGCGGCCGGGATCGTCTGGTCGGCCGAGGACAACGCGGCCGGGGGACTGGCCACCCGACTCGGCGCCCGGGCCGGCGCCCGCCGCGACGACGTGCGTGCCGTTCGTGAGCGGGCGTCCCGGCACGCCCAGGCCGAGCGCGACCAGATCCGCGCCGCCGGGGAGGCCACCGCGGCGGCGGAGGCGCTCACCGACGCCGAGCAGGCCGAGCAGCGTGCCGAGCAGGCGGTTGCGCAGACCCGGGCAGAGCTGCGCGCCGACCTGGACCGGTGGGCACGCCAGCACGCCGCCCTGCTGCCCGACCTCGACCAGCCGGATTTTGCGGCGCTGCTGGCCGGTGCCGTCGACGCCGTCGGCGAACCCGGCGCGCCGACCCTGCGGGAGCTGTACGCGGACACCACCGCGCCAGCGGTGCACCGGCACCGGGACCGGCTCGCCGAACTGAACGCCCAGCGGACGGTGCTGACCGGCCGTCGGTCCGAGTTGGCCGCCGAACGGGACCGGATCCGCGCCGAACAGGACGACGCTCCGCCGGCCCCGCTGACCCGTACCGCCGGGCGTGCGGACCGGGCGGGCGCCCCGCTGTGGCGGCTGGTCCGGTACCGCGAGTCGGTGCCCGCCGACGACGCCGCCGCCATCGAGGCGGCCCTGCACGCCGCCGGACTGCTGGACGCGTGGGTGCACCCCGACGCCGGCTCCGCCGCGGCGGCGCTGGCCGGCGGCGACCTGGACGGCTACCTGCTGCCCCTGCCGGCGCACCGCCGTCCGGCCGGTGCCACCCTCGCCGACGTGCTGGTCGCCGAGGCACAGGACGAGGTGCCGGCCGACCGCGTCGCCGACGTGCTCGCCTCGGTGGCGCTGGCCGACGTGATCGAGCCGGAGCAGAGCGCCGCGGCGGCGATCGGCACCGACGGCCGGTACGCCCAGGGCGTCGCGGCCGGACGGTTCGCCAAGGACCGCTGCGAGTTCATCGGCGCCACCGCCCGGGCGGCCCGACGCGCCGCCCGGGTGGCCGAGTGCGACCGGCAACTCGCCGCCCTCGATGCCGAACTGGGCCTGCTCGACGAGCGGCGGGCGGCCACCGAACGGCTGCTGACCGCCGTGGCTGCCGCCGCCGGACAGCTGCCGTCCCTCGCCCCGATCCACACCGCGTTGCGGGAGCTGGAACGGGCCGCGGCCACGCTGCGTGGCCGGCAGGAGGCGGCGGCCGCGGCCAACGCCCGACTGGACCAGGCGCTTGCCGAACGGGCCACCGCCGAGGCGGCGCTGCGCCGGATCACGGCCGAGCGCTCCCTGCCGCTGGACCGCCTGGACGCCACCGCCGACGCGGTGGACCGGTTCGAACGCCGTGGGGTACGCCTCGACAGCGCTCACCCGGCCACCGTGCGCGCCGTCGAACAGGAGGAGCAGGCACAGCGGCGGCACGACGAGGCCGTCGACCGGCTGCTCGCCGCCGAAGAGGCGGCCCGTGCCGCCACGGACCGGCACCGGGAGAAGGCCGAGGCGTACCAGACCCTGCGCGCCAGCATCGGTGCCGAGGCGGAGCGGGTGCTGGCCGACGTGGCCCGCACCACCGACGAGATCGAACAGGCCGAGGCCGCTCTCGATCGGGTCCGGGCCGAACTGAGCGCCGCCCAGCAGCGGCGGGCCGCGGCGGTGACCCGGGTCGAGTTGAGTGAGCAGGCGGTCACCGCGGCGGTGACCGAGGCGCATCACGACGCGCTGCGGCTGCGCCCGTACGCCCGGCCCGACCTGCTGGGGTTGCTCCGCTGCCCGACCGAGCTGCGCTGGCCGGCGCGGGCGACCGACGAGGCGTCGGGCGTCCAGCTGGCGCCGGAGGTGGTCGCGCTGCACGAGGCGATCCTCACCGCCACCCGGGAGCTGAGCCCCACCGAGACCTCGCTCAAACAGAGCGCCACCCGGCTCACCACCGCGCTGACCGAGTTGCAGGCGCAGTTGCCGGCGGCCGGTCTCGACCACCGCCCCGAGTGGGAGACCGACGACGGGGTGATCCTCGTCCGGGTCGCCGACGAACAGGGACTCACGCCGGTCGCGCACTTCGCCGACCGGATCGCCCGCGAGCGGCGGGATCAGGAGCAACTGCTCACCGACGCCGAGCAGCGGGTCCTGGAGGACGCGCTGCTCGGCCAGCTGGCCCGGCAGATCCACCACCGGACCATCGAGGCCCGTGACCTGGTGTCGGCGATGGACACCCAGATGCGGGCCCGCCGGATGTCCAGCGGGCTCACCGTCGGGGTGGGCTGGCGGCTCGCCGACGACCTCGACGAGGAGCAGCGTGAGGTCTGCAAGCTGCTGGAACGGGACCCCGCCCGGTTGGGGCCGGCGCCGCTGACCACGATGCGCCGGCACTTCGCCGCCCGGATCAAGGCGGCCCGCGCGCTGCATCCCGAGCGGCCGTACCGGGAGCTGCTCGGTGAGGTGCTCGACTACCGGCAGTGGCGCACGTTCGCGTTCACCCTGCACCGGCCGGGCGGCGGCACCGAAGCCCTGACCCGGGCCCGGCACAGCCAGCTCTCCGGCGGCGAGCAGTCCGTGTCGCTGCACCTGCCGCTCTTCGCCGCCGCCAACGCGCTGTTCGGCTCGGCCCGACCGGACGCACCCCGGCTGCTCGGCCTGGACGAGGCGTTCGCCGGGGTGGACGACACCGGTCGGGGCGAGCTGATGGCGCTGGCCAAGCAGTTCGACCTGGACCTCTTCATGACCGGGTACGACCTGTGGGCCACCCATCCGGCCGTCCACGGCGCGGCCCACTACGACCTGTCCCACTCCGCCACCGAACACACCGTCTCCAGCCTGCTGCTGGTCTGGGACGGGTCGGTCAACATCGCCGACTTCGATGGAACGTTGGCCCGCGCGCTGGGTTCCCCGGAGACCCGTCGGAGGCTGGCCGTGGCCGGTCCCGACGCCGACGGGCCGCTCCTCCTCGACCTCACCACCGACCAGTGACGAACGACCCACGGCGGCTGGTGGAGGATCCGGGCTGGCGGCGGCTGTTGGCCGCGGCGCGGCGCAGCCTGGAACGCAACGGGGGACGACTCGACGGGTCGGTGAGCCTCCCGTCACCCAGCGACGACGAGCGGCTGGTCGTCATCGGGATCACCGGCGTACACCGGCCCGCCGGGACGGCGCGGCTCAGCGTACGGCTGGCCGATGTGGACGGTCAGCTGCGCGCCGTCCACGGGGTGGGGCTGCGCGACCTGCTCGCCGCCGCGACGCCGCTGCGCGACCGCGCGGCCGACGCGAAGCGGGACGCGGTGGCCCGGGACGCCCTGCTCGACCTCGCCGGCGAGGGCCGGTACGCCGCCGCCGGCTGGTACGCGCGGTGGCTCGACGGGCTGCGCCGCGACGGCACGCTGACCCGGGTCGTCCGGGCGGGGCTGCCGTTCCGGGATGTGGTCCGGGCGCTGGATGCCCTGCCGGCGGCGGACGAGCCGATCCCGGTCTTCGCCGACCGGGTGCTCGACGACACCAAGGCGCTCAGCGAAGGACCCCTGCGTGGCCTGGTGCTGCGGGCGGTCGCCGCCTGGCAGCAGGTGCCGGTGCCGGCCGGCGGCGAATCCGAGCGCGCGCTGTGGGAGTCCGTCGGACTGGTCCCGGACGATCTCGCCAGCCAGGTCCTGGTGCTCAACCTGCCGGCCGACGGTGGTCTGCTCGGCCGATGGCTGACCGAGGCCGCCGCCGCAGGCGAGCCGGTCCGGGTCACCCTGCATCAGCTTCGCCGCTTCCCGCTGGCGGTGACCGCCGGTGAGATCTTCGTCTGCGAGAACCCGGCCGTGCTGCGGACCGCGACCGGCGCGCTCGGGGCGCAGTCACCACCGCTGATCTGCACCGAGGGCGTGCCGTCGGCCGCGGTGCACACCCTGCTGCGCGCGGTCGGCGACACCGTGATCAGGTGGCGCAACGACTTCGACTGGACGGGCGTACGGCTGACCGCCGCCGCCCTCGACCGCTACCCGACGGCTGTGCCATGGCGGATGACCACCGCCGAGTACGCCCCGGCGGCCGGCTCCGGCCCGGCGCTGATCGGCGCGCCCGCCGCCACCGGCTGGGATCCGCCGCTCTCGGCTGCCATGCGGCAGGCTGGGCGGGCCGTGATGGAGGAACGCCTGCTCGCGCTGCTGCTCGACGACCTGCGGGCTGCCGGCCGGCGACGGCCGGCGGCCGGCGGCGGGCCCGGCTCGGTCAGCGCAGCCGGGTGATGGTCACCTCGACGGACTGGCCGGTGTTGGCCGGACCGGAGTAGACGCCCTTGAGCGGCGGCACGTCGCCGTACTCCCGCCCGCGTCCCACCACGACGTGCCGGGCGCCCACCGGGACCCCGTTGGTGGGGTCGAACGCCGTCCACCGGCCGGCCCACCACTCCACCCAGGCGTGACTCTGCCCGACGACGTCGTCGCCGATCTGCGCCGACGGTGTCGGGTGCAGGTAGCCGGAGACATAGCGCGCCGGGACGCCCATGCTGCGCAGCAGGCCGACGACGAGGTGGCTGATGTCCTGGCAGACGCCCTTGCGCTGGCGCCAGGCGTGCACCGCGTCGGTCTGCACGCCGGTGGCGCCGGCCGCGTACGCCACCTCCGCGCGGACCTGCTCGCAGAGCGCCAGGGCCGCGGCGTGCGGGGTGGCGTGGCCGCCGCGGATCGACTCGGCGAGCGCGGTCAGCTCCTCGTCCAGCGCCGTACGCGGCGTCGGCAGCAGCAGCTCGTACCAGCGGTCCACATGCTCCGGCACGGCGAGCTGGGCCCAGTCGGCCCCGCCGCCGGGCTCGATCAGATCGCCGGGCGGCAGCGTCTCGACCGTCGAGGTGGCGGTCACCTCCAGATGATCGTGCGGGCTGTGCACGTCCAGGGCGGTCACCTGGGTGCCCCAGTAGTCCTCGTAGCGATGGGTGCGGGCCGAGGGCCAGACCTCCAGCCGGCTGTCGAGCACCGCCTGGCGCGGCTCGTTACGCGGCGACATGCGGGCCTCGTTGTACGAGGAACCGACCTGTCCCGCGTACGCGAAGCCGGTCTTGTGCTGGATCCGCAACCGCCAGCTGTCGACCATCACGCCACCGTCCCCACTCACGCCACCGCCTCCGGCACCCAGCTGACCGCCGAGGTCTGCCGGAAGTATCGGAGCGTCACCGCGTCGTTCACCTGCGAGCAGGTGTTCTGCAGGCCGTCCAGCACCGTGCCGAGGTCGGCGATCAGCTCGTCGGCGCCCCGGAACTCCAGGTTGGTGCGGGCCCGGCCGATGATCCGCTGGGCGTCGGTGACCACGCCGGTGCGCCCGCTGCCCGGACCCGATCCGCCCGTGCGCTCCAGCTCGTGCAGGCGGGACTCCGCGGTGGAGAGGGCGGCGAAGACCGATCGTGGAAAGAGGCGGTCGAGCAGGAGGAACTCGGCGGCGTGCCGGTCGTCGAGGGAGCCGCGGTAGGTGCGCAGGAAGGTCTCCCACGCGCCGCACGAGCGCAGCAAGGTCACCCACGACGGGACGGCGGTGCTGGCCCGGGCATGGGTCAGCAGGAGTCGGGCCGTCATGTCGACCCGCTCGATGCTGCGGCCGAGCACCAGGAAGTGCCAGCCCTCGTCGCGGCTCATGGTGGCGTCGCCGAGGCCGGCCAGGACCGAGCAGCGTTCCCGTACCCAGCGGAAGAAGGCGTGCATGCCCTGCTGTTCGACCCGGCGGCGGGTGGCGGGCAGCGCATGCCAGGTGGCGTTGAGGCATTCCCACATGTCGGCCGAGATGGTCTCCCGGGCCCCGCGGGCGTTCTCCCGGGCGGCGGCCAGGGCGCCCACCACGGAACTCGGGCTGCCCGGGTCGAGGCCGAGCAGTTCGACCACCCGGGCCATGGAGACGGGTTGCGCCGGCTGCGCCACGCCCATCACGGCGAGCAGCGAGCGGCAGGCGGCCTCCTCGTCGACCAGGGGATCGGCGAGGATGCGGTGCAGGTGCACGTCGAGGATCCGGGCGGTGTCCTCGGCCCGCTCGGCGTACCGGCCGATCCAGTAGAGCGACTCGGCGATCCGGCTCAGCATGGCGTGCCTCCGTCGAGCCGGCTCGCCTGTTGCTGTTGTTGCTGCTGCGCGGCGACCGGGCCGGCGTCCGGCCCGGGGTCGGGACGACGCGTCGGGGGCAGGCCGCCGGTCACGCCGTCGGGCGCCGGCGGGCCACCGGGTGCCAGCGGCCGCGCCGACGGGCCACCGCGAGGCGCCGGCCGCGCCGACGTGCCGTCCCGGGGAGCGGCAGGCAGCGCCGCGACGTCCGGCTCGACGGCGCCGCGCGGCGCCGGGGCCAGCACCCAGGTGTCCTTCGAGCCTCCGCCCTGGCTGGAGTTGACCACCAGCGCGCCCTCCGGCAGCGCCACCCGGGTGAGACCGCCGGGCAGCACCCGGACCTGCTGCCCGTCGTTGACCGCGAACGGCCGCAGGTCGACGTGGCGGGCCCGCAGCCGGTTGCCGACCAGCGTCGGCACCATGGAGAGCGCCACCTCCCGCTGGGCGATCCATCCGCGCGGGTCGCGCCGGACCTGCCCACGCAGCCCGGCGAGCTCTTCGTCGGTCGCCTGCGAACCGATCACGATGCCGGCGCCGCCGGAGCCGTCGACCGGCTTGAGCACCAGTTGGTCGAGCCGGCCCAGGACGTGGTCGAGGACGTCCGGGTCCTCCAGCCGGTAGGTCTCC
This sequence comes from Micromonospora sp. CA-263727, assembly GCF_050942455.1. NCBI lineage: Bacteria > Bacillati > Actinomycetota > Actinomycetes > Micromonosporales > Micromonosporaceae > Micromonospora > Micromonospora sp. CA-263727. The sequence goes on along the minus strand of NZ_CP192031.1, from coordinate 4,065,942 downwards.
ACGTTGGGCAGGACCGGCTCCTCGCCGAGGTAGTACCGGATCAGGTCGGGGACGTAGGTGTAGAGCAGCTTGTCGTCGGCGACCCCGTTGCCGACCGCGTTGGCGATGGTCACCCGTCCGGCGCGGGCCGCGTTGAGCAGGCCGGCGACACCGAGCACCGAGTCGGCCCGGAAGTGCACCGGATCGAGGAACTCGTCGTCGATCCGCCGGTAGATCACGTCGACCCGTTGCTCGCCCGCCGTCGTGCGCATCGCGACCTCGTTGTCCACGCAGACCAGGTCACGTCCCTCGACCAGCTCGACCCCCATCTCGCGGGCCAGCAGCGCATGCTCGAAGTACGCGGAGTTGTGCACCCCGGGGGTCAGCACCACCACCGTGGGGTCGGCGGTCCCGGCCGGCGCCGCGGCGCGCAGGGCCCGCAACAGCTGCCCGGGGTACGAGTCGACCGGCTGGATCCGGGTGGCCGCGAAGACCTCGGGCAGCACGTTGGCCATGGCCCGGCGGTTCTCCATCACGTAGCTGACCCCGGACGGCACCCGGACGTTGTCCTCCAGCACCCGGAAGTCGCCGACCTCGTCGCGGATCAGGTCGACCCCGGCGACGTGGACGCGTACCCCGTTGGGCGGGACGACACCGGCGGCCTCCCGGTGGAAGTGTGCGCTGGTCACCACCACCCGGCGGGGCACCACCCGGTCGGCGAGCACCTGCGCCGGCCCGTAGATGTCGGCTAGGAACGCCTCCAGCGCGCGGACCCGCTGCGCCACTCCGACCTCGACCACCCGCCACTGCTCGGCGGAGATGATGCGCGGCACGATGTCGAGCGGGAAGGGGCGCTCGACGCCCTTGAGCGCGAAGGTGATCCCCTGGTCCAGGAAGGCGCGGGCCAGTACCTCGGCCCGGCCGCCGAGCTCGGCGCTGGAGAGGGCCTGGAGCGTGGCGTGCAGCGCCTCGTACGTCTCCCGGGGGATGCCCGGCTCGCTGAACATCTCGTCCCAACCAGGGCCGAGGCGGTAGTCCTCGAACAAGTCCGCCATGAGCTGACGTTACGCCGATCTCGTTTCTGAGCGGTAACACAGCCGACGCGAAGGATTGACAACGGTCTACGGGCTGGACCATGATCGCGAAAATAACCTCAACCGCCCCTTCTCGTCACGAACCAGGCTCGATCCGCATGGCGGCCCGTCCCCGGTCTGTCCCCGGCCGGGCGCAGCGCCGTCAACCGCCGCCGCATCGATCGACAGGAGTAAGCGCATGGTTGTGCAGGAGCAGCAACCGCCGGTGAGCGTCCCGGACGACCGGCCACCGAAATGGACACCTCGACGGATCGCGGTCTGGGCCGGCATCGCGCTGCTGGGCGGTATCGCCTGGTCGATCCTGGCGCTGGGCCGGGGCGAGACGGTCAACGCCATCTGGTTCGTCTTCGCGGCGCTCTGCTCGTACGCGATCGCGTACCGGTTCTACGCCCGGTTCATCGTCACCCGCGTCCTGCGGGCGGACGACACCCGGGCGACTCCGGCCGAGCGGCTGGAGAACGGGCTCGACTACAACCGCACCGACCGGCGGGTCACCTACGGTCACCACTTCGCCGCCATCGCCGGTGCGGGGCCGCTGGTCGGCCCGGTGCTGGCCGCCCAGATGGGCTACCTTCCGGGGACCATCTGGATCATCGTCGGGGTCATCGTCGCCGGTGCCGTGCAGGACCTGATGGTGCTGTTCTTCTCGATGCGACGCAACGGGCGTTCGCTGGGGCAGATGGCCCGGCAGGACATCGGCCCGGTGGGCGGGATCGCGGCGCTCGTCGCCGTGCTGGCCATCATGATCATGATTCTGGCGGTGCTGGCGCTGGTCGTCGTCAACGCGCTGGCGGAGTCGCCGTGGGGCGTCTTCTCCATCGCGATGACCATTCCCATCGCCTTCTTCATGGGCGTCTACCTGCGGTACCTGCGCCCGGGGCGGATCGTCGAGGTGAGCCTGCTCGGCTGCGGGCTGCTCATCCTGGCGATCGTCTCCGGCGGCTGGGTCGCCGCCTCGTCGCTGGCCCCGATGTTCACCCTCGACAAGGTGACCCTGGTCTGGTGCCTGATCGGCTACGGGTTCGCCGCATCGGTGCTGCCGGTCTGGATGCTCCTGGCGCCGCGCGACTACCTGTCCACCTTCATGAAGGTCGGCACCATCGGCCTGCTGGCCGTCGGCATCCTGGTGGCCGCGCCCTCCACCACCATGCCGGCGTTCACCGACTTCGCCTTCAACGGCGCCGGTCCGGTCTTCGCCGGCGCGCTCTTCCCGTTCGTCTTCATCATCATCGCCTGCGGCGCGTTGTCCGGCTTCCACGCGCTGATCGCCTCCGGCACCACGCCGAAGATGATCGAGAAGGAGCGCCAGGTCCGCCTCGTCGGCTACGGCGGCATGCTGACCGAGTCGTTCGTGGCCATCATGGCTCTGGTCGCGGCCTGCACGATCGACCAGGGGCTGTACTTCGCGATGAACTCGGCGGCCGGGGCCACCGGCGGCACCGCGGCCGGCGCCGCGGACTTCGTCAACGGCCTGGGGCTGGCCGGTGTCTCGATCACCGCCGAGGACCTGAACGCCGCCGCCGCGGCGGTGCAGGAGGAATCGCTCGTCTCGCGTACCGGTGGGGCCCCCACCCTGGCGATCGGCATATCGGAGATTCTCAGTGCCATCTTCGGGGGCGCCGGCGCCAAGGCGTTCTGGTACCACTTCGCCATCATGTTCGAGGCCCTGTTCATCCTCACCACGGTCGACGCCGGCACCCGGGTCGGCCGGTTCATGTTGCAGGACACCGTCGGCAACGTGATCCCGCGCTTCAAGGACACGTCCTGGAAGGTCGGCTCCGTCCTCGCCAGCGCGGTCATCGTCGCCGCCTGGGGGTCGATCCTGCTGATGGGAGTCACCGACCCGCTGGGCGGCATCAACACCCTGTTCCCGCTCTTCGGCATCTCCAACCAGTTGCTGGCCGCGGTGGCGCTGGCGGTCTGCGTCACCATCCTCTGCAAGACCGGCCGGGTCCGGTACGCCTGGGTGCCCGGCATCCCGCTGGCCTGGGACGCGGTCGTCACCCTCACCGCCAGCTGGCAGAAGATCTTCAGCGACGACCCGAGGATCGGCTACTGGGCCCAGCACACCCAGTACCGGGACGCGATCGCGGCGGGTCAGACCCAGCTCGGGCCGGCGTCGAACCTCGACCAGATGGAGGCGGTGGTGCGGAACACCTTCGTCCAGGGGACGCTGTCGATCCTCTTCGCCGTGCTCATCATCGTGATCCTGGCCGACGCCATCCGGGTCTGCGTGTCCCACCTGCGCAGCGGGCGGATCAGCGACAGCGAGCATCCGCACGAACCGTCGAAGGTCTTCGCCCCGGCCGGGCTCTTCGCCACCGCCGAGGAGAAGCGCATCCAGCAGATGTGGGCGCAGCACCGCCCCGAGTCGCCGGAGGCGCCCGCGGTCCTGGCCGGCCGCGAGTGACCAGGTCCGCCCGCGACGGCAGGCCGCGCGCCCAGGACTACGCCAGGTCCGCCTGGTCGGCCCTGGGCCGCGGCTGCCGGCACGTCATCTGGTACGCCCGGGAGGTGGTCGGCGAGAACGACTACCAGCACTACCTGGATCACCTGCGCCGCCACCACCCGCACACCCGACCCGTGTCGCGGCGGGTGTTCGAGCAGGCCAAGACGGAACGGCTCGAAACCCGGCCGAACAGCCGCTGCTGCTGAGAACGCGGTGCCGGTCCTGCCCCGGGCGGCCGTGGCGGTGGACGCGGTGACGGCCGGTGGCCGTCACCGCGTCCGGGGCCGTGCCTCCGTCGTGGACAGGGAGAGCCAGTAGACGCCGTGACCGGCCACGCCGAGGTCGTACTCGCCGGACTCCTGCACCTTGGGGAACTCGGCTCCGCCCATCAGCTCCCGCGGCCGGCGGCCGGTGTGCGACGACAGGTCCATCGTCGTGGTCTGCGGGTACCGCGAGAAGTTGAAGACGCAGAGCACCTCGTCGCCGGGCTCGCCGCGGAGGAACGCCAGGACCGCCGGGTTGGTCGACCGGACGATGCGGCAGCCCGGGCGGGCAAAGGCCGGCCAGGCGTGCCGCGTCTCGATCAGCTTCTCGACCACGTGCAGCAGCGAGGAGCGCGAGCGGAGCTGGTTCTCCACGTTGACCGCCATGTAGCCGTAGATCGACTCGTGGATCAGCGGCGCCGGCAGGTTCTCCGGCTGTGCCACGGAGAAACCGCCGTTGCGGTCCGGCGCCCACTGCATCGGCGTGTTGACCGCCAGGTGGCCCGGCAGCGACAGGTTCTCGCCCATGCCGATCTCGTCGCCGTAGTAGACGACCGGCACGCCGGGCAGGGAGAGCAACAGCGCGAAGGCGAGTTCCAGTTGCCCCCGGTCGTCGTTGAGCAGGCTGGCCGTGCGCCGGCGGATGCCGGTCGCGCCGCGCATCCGGGCCAACGGCGCGTACGCGCGCAGCAGCTCGTCGCGTTCCCGCTCGTGCAGCAGGCCCAGCGGCATGTCGTCGCCGTTGCGCAGGAAGACCGCCCAGTGCCGGTCACCCGGCTGGTCCCGCATCTGCGCCAGCACCCGGGAGACCGGCCGGTGCGTCTCCCGTCGCATGGCGAGCAGCAGGCTCGGCATCAGCGAGGCGTACGTGACCAGGTGGCACTCGGGGTGCTCGTCGGTGCCGAAGTACGCGCTCGCGCCCTCCGGCCAGTCCTCGCTCCACGCGACGATGATCCGGTTCGGGTACGTCGAGTCCAGCCAGGACCGCAGTTCCCGCAGGTAGTTGTGGGTCTCGTCGAGTCCCTTGCTCGACGTGCCGCTGCGCTCGAACAGGTAGGGGACGGTGAGCAGCCGTAGGCCGTCGACCCCGTGCCGCAGCCAGAAGTCCATCACGTCGCGCATCGCGGCGTGCACCTCGGGCGCGTCGTAGTTCAGGTCCGGCTCGTGCCGGCCGTAACGGTGCCAGTAGTACTGACGCCGCCGGCCGTCGTACGTCCATCCCGCGCCTTGGCTGCCCAGCGGGTCGTCCGCCTCGGCGTAGCCCTCGTCGGTGTCACTCCACACGTAGAAGTTCCCGTACGGGCCGGTCGGGTCGCCGCGCGAGGCCTCGAACCACGGGTGCTGGTCGCTGGTGTGGTTGAGCACCAGGTCCAGCACCACCCGCAGGCCCTGCCGGCGGGCGAGGCTGAGCAGCTCCAGCAGGTGCGACGGCTGCCCGAGCCCCTCGTCGATGGCCTCGAAGTCGGTCGCCGCCCGCCCGTCGCCGAGCGCCGGCGACGCCATGATCGGGTTCAGCAGCAGGCAGTCGACGCCGAGCCGGCGCAGGTAGTCCAGCTTCTCGGTGACGCCCCGCAGGTCGCCGTGGCCGTCACCGTCCGAGTCGTAGAAGAACCGCACGTTCACCTCGTAGAACGTGCTGCCGGCCGCCCAGTTCGGGTCGCCCGGTGGCGCCGGGCCGGGCTCCTCGGCGACCTCGGCGCGGGCGACGCGGAGCCGACCCGACAGGGCCTGCCGGGCCCGCTCGGCCACCCGCTCGGCCGGATCCCGCTCCAGGGTCTCCAGCGTCTCGAACACCGCCACCAACTGTTCCCGGCTCCGGTGCTTGCCGTGCGCCCAGTTGCTCAGTTCCTCCACGGCCAGCACCCGGGCCGCCGGGAGTCCGTTGCGGGTGAGCGCGAGCAGGTCGCCGGGAATCAGCTCGGGCCGGCGGGGCGCGTTGCCGAGGATCAGGTCCCCGACTCCGGCGGCCCGCATCTGGGGCGTCTGCCGGCGTTCCCGGTCGACCATCCGGACCGCCGCGTACTCGAAGGCCTCCCGGACGCTGATGATCCCGTTGCCGTCGCGGTCGGCGGCGCCGGTCCGCAGCCCTTCGAGGAACGGGCCGGAGAACGCGGAGGGCAGCGCGTGCTGCCGGTAGCCGTCCCCCTCGTGGGCCAACTCGGTGGCTCCGGCGGAGACCACCACGATCCGGCTGCGATCGCCGCGCTGCTTGAGGTCGCCGAAGGCGCCCGCGTGGCAGCAGTCCAGGATCAGCACCAGCTCGCTGGCCCGGCACTCGTCGATCCAGTGCCGCAGCTCGTCGGTGGGGATCGCGGTCGGTGGCAGGCGGTCCGGGTTGGTGTCGGTCGCGGTGAGGTACAGGCGGTGGCCCTCGTGCAGCCGCCCGTGGCCGGAGTAGTACACGAGCAGGAAGTCGTGCGGCTCCGCGCTCTTCAGGAAGTCGTAGAGCGTCACCTGCACGGTGTGCGAGTCGTCGTCGAGACCGGCCCGGACGTCGTCGAACGCGCCGATGCCGGGATCCCGGAGCAGCCGGGCCCAGTCCCTCAGGTCACTGGCGGGTGAGTCGAGTTCCGGCAGCGCCTCGCTGGCGTAGGCGCCCACGCCGATCAGCAGCGCGCGCTTCACCGCGACGCCCCATCCGATCCGGATCCCCCGGTGTCACTCACCGTCGTTCTTCGGCGGCCGGGTGGGCGTGCCCCGCTGGGTCGCCGACGCCGACGTGATGGCCTCGGTCAGGGTCTGCTCCGACACGTCCTGCACGTCGATCTCGGTGTGGTCCGGCAGGGTCATCCGCAGTCGCGTGTCCGTGTTGCGTTCCTGGTAGCGCTTGATGACCTCGGCCAGGTGCCGGATGTCCGCCGCCGCCCGCCGCACGGTCGGCACGGCGAAGACGCTCAGCGCGAGTACGCCGAAGATGAAGTTGACCCGATCCCGCGTCCCCGGCTCGGCCTCCGCGGCCATCTCCGTCGCCTCGACACCCGGCAGCTGGTTCAGGTGGTCCTTCAGATGGCGCGCCTGCTCGGCCAGTTCCTCATCGGTCACCGGCCCGTCGGACACGACCCGCAAGATCATTCCTTCGGCCATGATCCCATGGTGGTCCCTGGCCGTGATCAGGTGCAAGGGACAGAGCGGACACCGGGTGGACCAACCGACCTCGCGCTGACCGCAGCCGCTCAGCTAGCCTTGCCGAGGAAGCCCGGCGAGGGCGGGCCGGAGGGATCGGGGACCCAGGTGCCACGACGGGCGCGGCTCGTTCACTACTGGGACGACCGGGCTGCTGGCTACGAGCAGAAGACGGCCACGGTGGAGCGTCGTCTCCTCGCCGCAAGCCGTCGCTGGCTGTGCCGGCGGGCCACCGGCGCCACCCTTGAGCTGGCCGTCGGCACCGGGCTCAACTTCCCGCACTACCCCGACGACGTACGCCTCACCGGGGTCGACTGGAGCCCGGAGATGCTGCGGACCGCCGCCCGGCGGGCCAGCCGGGCGGCCCGACCGGTCGCGCTCGTCCGGGCGGACGCCGTGGCGCTGCCCTTCGCCGACGAGGAGTTCGACACCGTGCTGTGCACCTTTGCCCTGTGCTGCGTCCCCGACGAACGCGCCGCCCTCATCGAAGCGGTCCGGGTGCTGCGGCCCGGCGGCAACCTGCTGCTCGCCGATCACATCGTCGCCTCCCACCCGGTCGTGCGCGCCGTCCAGCACGTCGCCGAGCTGGTGAGCATCCCGTTGCAGGGTGAGCACTACACCCGGCGTCCGCTGCACACCGTCCGGCGACTCGGCTTCGAGACGGTCGACACGGAGCGCCTGACCTACGGCGCCATCGAGCGCGTCCACGCCCGCAAGCCCACCCACCCCTGAACCCACCGCGCCGACCAGTCGCCACCCGCGGCACGGCCGATCTTGGACAGTTCCCGTTTGTGGCTCACGGGAACTGTCCAAGATCGCGTACTACGAGGACGTTGCCGGCGGACCAGCGGTGACGAGGTGTGCCGCCGCGGCGGGCGCGGGACCGGTCACGGGCGGCCCCGCGCCCGGCGTCACGCCGTGGCCAGCGCGCGGTGCAGGCGGCGGGCCTCGGTGACCAGGCGACTCGACCCGCCCCGCCCGGCGACCTCGGCCAGGCCGGGCACCTCGATCCGTACGCCGGTGGTGGTGGCCGTCTCGGTGGCCACGGTGAGCAGGTCGGGCGCGCCGCGCGGTGGGGTGGGCGCGGCGAGCACCGCGGGCAGCGCGGCGGCCAGCAACCGCCACACGGTCAGCGGCGCGCCCGCCCCGACGGCGTCGCGCAGCGGCTCGACCGCCCGGGACAGCTTTACCGACTGCCCGGCGACCAGCGCCCCCAACTGCTCGCCGGTGCCCGTCGGGTCGAACTGACCGGCGGCGGCGAGCGCGAGCAGGGCGTCCAGGGTGGCGATCCGGTCCGCGCCGTGCCGGGCGCCGAGGCCGTATGCCACCGCCAGGTCGAGGGCCACCCCACCCGGTCCGGTCGCCTCGGCGAGCAGCGGCAGCACGGCGGTGCCGTCGCGCTGGTCCATGTCCGCCGTGCCGGCCACCATCGGCAGCAGGTACGCGGCGACCACGCCCCGGTGCCCGGGCAGGATCGACGGCCACAGGTTGGCCCAACCGGAGTGCTCCATCCCGATCGGTGCCGGGTCGGCGGTGAGCAGCCCATAGCGGTCGTGGTACCCCTCGGGCGGGCGCAACTCGACCAGGATCCGCCGCGCCGGCAGCTGGTCGTACTCCCAGTCGTAGCCGGACCGGCGCGGTCGCCGGGCGACCGGGGCGGCCCGCATGACCGGCTGCGGCAGCCCGCCGTCGCGCAGCCACCCGGCGAGCCGGTCCCCGGCCGGCGTGCCCAGCGCCGCCGCCTTGCCGGCCACCGCCTCGTCGGCGTCGGCGGGCAGCCGCAGCAGTGCCTGGGTGAGGTCCCACCGCCACGGCGTCCGCTCGCCCAGCGCGGCCAGCCGCTCCACCAGGGCGAGCGGATCGAGCGCCCCGTTTCCGCTCGTCGGGGCGGAGAGCAGGCCGGGTAGTCCCGGCTCGCCGAAGCGGATGCCGATCTCGGCGAGCCGGGCCCGCAGCAGGCGGTGTGGCGGCGGCATCCGGGGGTCGGTGGTGGCCAGTTCCGGTGCCGACCGCGCCGGATCGGCGGGGCTTGCCGCGGCGAGCAGGGCCTGCCAGCGGCTGCGCCGTCGGGGATGCCGCTCGACCACGCTCCGGAACAGGTCGACCACCACGGCGCAGAGGCACATCGGCTGGTAGCTGTGCTCGTGGCCCCAGGACCAGTGCCGTCGCTCGATGACCGGGCCCAGCGCCTCGGCGACCCCGACGGCGTGGCTGGCGCTGAGCCGGACCAGCCCGTCGAGGATGCGCTCCAGCCCGCTGCCCGGCGACGGCGTGCCGAGCAGCGCCGCGACCTCCTCGGCCAGCTCGTCCACGTCGGTGATCGGCTCGGCGGCCGGTGCCGGCGGCAGGGGCGGGGGCAGGTCGTCGCCGCGCGGCCGGCTGACCGTCGCACCGGAACCGGCCGGCGTCGGCTCGAAGCCGTGCCGGACGGCCAGCGTGGTCGCCCGATCGCGCAGTTCGACGGCGGGATGCTCGGCGGCGACCGCGATCACCTCGGCGATCTCGACGGCCCGGTCCCGGTGCTGGCGGGCCAGCCGGTCGAGCCAGGCGAGCTGGCTGCGGACCAGGGTCCTGTCGGGACGCGCCAGCACCTGCCGGGCGGCGTCCAGCAGCGCCTCCCACTCCCGCACGGGTAGCTCCCGCAGCGCCTTCTGGGCCATGGTGGCCACCGGGGCCGGTGCGTCGGTGAGCAGCCGCAGGTAGTCGGCGCTGCGGGCGGCGACCTCGGCGGGGGTCGGCTGGAGCAGGCCGAGCAGGGTGGTGAAGGCGCGCAGGGCACCGGGGCGGTCGCCGCGCAGCAGCCGGCCGATCGAGCCGTCGACCAGCATCACCCGGTCGACCACTCCGTCGGCGGCGAGCTGGGCCAGCGCGGTCAGCAGGGCGTGCCGCTCCCGATCGTCCCAGACGTGGAACACGACGTCGGACATCATCCGGGTGCCGAGGCCGTCCACCTCGAAGAGGCGGGGCAGCATGGTGGAGAGGAACGGGTCGGCGCGCAACCGGTCGGCCACCGGCACCGGCCGCCGCCGATGCTGCCGGTCGGCGAACTCGACGGCGCTCAGCCACAGCTGTACGGAGCGGTCGTCGGTGGGCGGCGCGGCGCCCTCGGCGTGCAGCAGGGTGGCGACGAACTGCCACCGCTCGACCCAGTCGTCCTGGGTGAACCGCGCGGCCATCCGGTGCGCCAGGTCGGCGAGCCAGCCGACCCCCCGCTCCTCGGCCACGCTGCGGACCAGCCTCGCCGCCCGGACGCCGTCCACGAAGACCGAGCCGCGGCCGAGGATCGCCGCCGCCTGGGCGGCGGTGGGCAGGCAGCCGACCACCGCCACCGCCAGGGCGGTGCCGGTGCCGGAGCCCCACCAGGTCTCCCGGTCGCGCTTCTTGAACCAGGCGGCCAGCTCGACGCCGACCGCCCGGCGGCGCTGTTCGGGCAGCCCGGTCAGGGCCGCCGCGATCGATTCGGCGTGGCCCTTCGACACCAGGTCGAACAGGTCGCTCGTGCCGTCGGCCGCCAGCTCCCGGCGTCGCCGAACCGTGCTCATCATCGTGGTGAGCCGCTCCGCCGGCTTCACACCTCCTCCTCGACCTGGTTGGCGGTCGACATCCGGGTGGCCAGGGCGTGCCGGCACGGCCCCCGTTGCCCCCGGTGCTTGGCCCACCAGGGGCAGGTGCAGGTGAGGCCGCCGTCGGGCAGTTGGCGGACCCGGTACACCTCGTCGCCGCTGCGCACCGTGGCGCAGGCGCCGTCGAGCTGCACCGCCCCGGCGTCGAGCAGGGCCCGCGCGCCGACCAGCCGAGGATTGTCCCGCTCGGCCCGGCCCGCGTCGTACGGCATGACCCGGTGGAAGTACGCCGCCTCCGCCACGTCGTAGCCGACCCGGCCGGCGGTGCCGAGCTGGGCCAGGGCGCCCCGGACGCGCCCGGCGTCGAGGCCCGCCTGGCTGGCCAGCCGGTCCACGTCGACGGTCGGGTCCCAGGAGAGCAGGGCGGAGATCAGGTCGGCGTCGTCGACGACGTCGTCGCCGGCCAGCGCGGTGAGCGCCGCGCCCTCGCCGGAGAAGCCCCGGTACGGCTCGGGGGAGAGGGTGAGGGAGAGCCGCAGCGCGCCGGTGTCCAACTCCCAGACGCTCGGCACCGGGGCGGAACCGGCCGTCACGGTCGGCCCGTACACCCGCAGGGTCTTCGCGAAGCGCAACATCGGGCGCAGCGCGGTGAGTCGGCTCGGCCCGGCCAGGCAGACCGCCCCGGCGACGGGCCGGGAGGTCAGCCGCAGGGACCGGCCGGCGGGCACCACCCAGAACACCGACCGGTCGTTGCCGCTCGGCAGCCGGCGTAGGAACGCCGTCGCCTCGGCCGCCGGCAGCTCCGCCCGGGGCTCGAACCGGGCGGCCAGCACCTGCACCTCGGCGAAGCCGCGCAGCCAGCGTACGGGCAGCGGAACCTTCTTCTCCACCACCTCGCCATCCATCGTGGACACCGTCAGGTCGTCGGGGCCGACCGACAGGTGCAGCGGATCCAGGCCGCCGACGCGGGTCAGCGCCGCACGCAGCGGGGTGTTGACGTCGACGTTGGTGGTGCCGTGCTCGACCGCGTCACCGTCGAGCCCGGCCGGCAGCGCGTCCAGCCGCGCGTACACCCCGCAGCAACCGGAGAAGGACTCGAAGCGGAGCCGGTCCCGGCTACCGGTGACCACCGGGTCGAGGCTGGCCGGGCTGACCGGCCGGTGGTAGCGGGTGCGGGCCACCTCGGCCACCGCCAGCAGACCGACCGCGGCGGCCTGCGGCGTGGTGAGGAAGCCGGTGAAGAATCGGGGATTCGGCGCCGGCCCGCCGCTGGTCTGTAGGGCGAGCGAGCCCCGGCCGAGCGCGGAGGAGGCGAGATAGCGGTACGTCTGCACTGCGTTCACGACGCCGGACGGTAGAGCACCCCACCGACACAACCGTCCGGCGGCAGGCCGGCCGTGCCCTCGCCGGCGGTCAGTGGGCCGCGACGGCCACCAGCTCCGGCTCCACCGTGGCCAGCCGGGTCGGCCGCACCACGAGCAGGAGCACGACCAGCGCCGAGGCCAGGCCGACGGCGATCACCAGGGCCATCGCCACCGCGCCGGTGCCGAGTACGCCCACCAGCGGCGCGGCCAGCGCGCCGATGCCGAACTGCACCGCGCCGAGCAGCGCGGAGGCCGTGCCGGCCGCCTCGCCGTGCCGGGTCAGCGCCAGCGCGGGGGCGTTCGGCAGCGCCAGCCCGGCCGAGGCGAGCACCACCCACAGCGACGCGAGCAGGGCGGGCAGCCCACCGAGCCCGGTCGCGGCGACGCCGAGCAGCACCAGCGCGGCGCCGGTGCCCACGAGCAGGGCGGCCAGCAGGATCCGTTGCGGGGAGTAGCGCCGCAGCAGCCGGACGTTGCCCTGGGTGGCGGCGATCAGGCCGACCGCGCCCGCGCCGAACGCGATCCCGAACTGCTGTTCGTCGAGCCCGTAGTGCTGCTGGAGGACGAACGAGGATCCGCCGACGTAGGCGAAGAGGGCCGCCATGGCCAGCCCGGCGACCAGCACCAGCCCGACGAAGGCGCGGTCGCGCAGCAGCGAGCGGTAGAGCCGGATGGTGGGGCGCACCCCGCCGCGCTGGCGTCGGGCGGGCGGCAGGGTCTCCCGCAGGCCGAGCAGGGCGATCAACATCAGCAGCACGCCGAAGACGGCCAGCGCCGCGAAGACCCCGCGCCACTGCGTCCACCGCAGCAGTTCGCTGCCGAGGGTCGGCGCGAGGATCGGGGCGGCCCCCATCACCAGCAGCAGGCGGGAGAGCAACTGCGCGAAGGCCGCGCCGCTGAACAGGTCGCGTACCACCGCCATGGCGATCACCGCGGCGGCGGCCGCGCCGAGCCCCTGGACGACCCGCAGCGCGCCGAGCACCGCGACGTTCGGGGCCAGGGCGCAGCAGACCGAGGCGACGACGTGCAGCGCGGTGCCCGCGATCAGCGGGGTGCGCCGGCCGACCGCGTCCGACAGCGGGCCGATCAGCAACTGCCCCAGGGCGAGCCCGACCAGGGTTCCGGTGAGGGTCATCTGGACCGCCGCCGAGCTGGTGGCGAGGTCGTCGACGATCGCGGGAAGCGCGGGAAGGTACATGTCGATGGTGAGCGGGCCCACCGCGATCAGCGAGCCGAGGACGAGGATGAGCCGCAGGCGTTGCCGGCGGCTCATCAGATCACCCGGCATCAGCGGGGCGGCGGTCACCGGGTGACCTCCGGCCGGTCCGGACGCGCGGCAGGCAATGGTGCGACGGTCATATCTGGCTCCAACCCGGAACCGGTGAGCTGATTCCCGGTCCGAGCATAGGTAACGCAACTCACAGCCGGACGGATCGACGGTGATGGGTCTTGCATCCCCTATTTCCTATAGGGATAATAGGCAATGTGAGGAACTGGCGATGACAGCGATCTCCGCGGCGCCGGCCAGTGGGACGCGCCCGCCGCCGGACGACCTTCGGTCGCTCAAGGTGGTGCCGGCCCGGCACCCGTGGCGGTGGGCGGCGAGCGTCGTGGTCGCGGTGCTGCTGGCGATGCTGCTGCACGCGCTGGTCACCAACCCGGCCTGGGAGTGGCACGTCGTCAGCCAGTACCTCTTCTACGAGACGGTGCTCCGGGCGGTCGGGGTGACCCTGCAGCTGACCGCCCTGGGCATCGTGCTGGGCTTCGCGCTCGGCACGGTGCTGGCGCTGATGCGGCTGTCCAGCAGCCCGCTGCTGCAGGGCGTCTCCTGGGGCTACGTCTGGCTGTTCCGCTCCGTACCGCTGATCCTGCAGTTGCTCTTCTGGTTCAACCTCGCGCTGCTCTACGACCGCATCTCGTTCGGGATCCCGTTCGGGCCGGCCTTCTTCGACATCGGCACCCAGGACCTGATCGGACCGTTGACCGCCGCGGCGCTCGGCCTGGCGCTACACCAGGCGGCGTACTGCGCGGAGATCGTGCGGTCCGGGTTTCTCTCCGTCGACCAGGGGCAGTTGGAGGCGGCGATGGCGCTCGGCATCCCCCGGCGTCGCCAGATCCGACGCATCCTGCTGCCCCAGGCGATGCGGACCATCATCCCGACCGCCGGCAACGAGATCATCGGCCTGGTCAAGGGCACGTCGGTGGTCTACATCATGGCCATCCCGGAGCTGTTCTACCAGGTGCAGATCATCTATGCCCGTAACGGTCGGGTGATCGCGCTGCTGCTCGTCGCCGCGATCTGGTACCTGGCCCTGACCACCGTGCTCTCCATCGCCCAGTACTACGTCGAGCGCTACTACGCGCGTGGCGCGGTGCGGGTACTGCCGCAGACGCCGTGGCAGCGGACCCGCCGGGTGTTGGGCAACCTGGCGGCGGCGCGCCGCCAGCGGCGGGCCGAGCACGCGCACCTCGCCGACGCGCTCGACCGGGAGGCCGGCCGGTGAGCCAGCTGATGGTGGAGGTGCGCGGCATCCACAAGAGCTTCGGCCCGCTGGAGGTGCTGCGCGGCATCGACCTGGAGGTCGAGGCCGGCCAGGTGGTCGTCATCCTCGGCCCGTCGGGCTCCGGCAAGTCGACGCTGCTGCGCAGCATCAACCACCTGGAGAAGGTCAACCGGGGGTACGTGCGCATCGACGGTGAACTCGTCGGCTACCGCCAGGCCGGGGGGCGGCTGCGCGAGCTGAAGGAGCGGGAGGTGCTCCGCCAGCGTACGCACATCGGGTTCGTGTTCCAGAACTTCAACCTCTTCCCGCACCTGACCGTGCTGGAGAACGTCATGGAGGCGCCGGTCTCGGCGCAGGGGCGGCGGCGACGCGACGTGGCGGAGTCGGCTGCCCGGCTGCTCGACCGGGTCGGCCTCGCCGAGAAGGCGCAGAGCTACCCGCGCCAACTCTCCGGCGGCCAGCAGCAGCGGGTCGCCATCGCCCGGGCGCTCGCACTGGAGCCGAAGGTTGTCCTCTTCGACGAGCCGACCTCCGCCCTGGACCCGGAACTGGTCGGCGAGGTCCTCGACGTGATGCGGGACCTCGCCCGCGGCGGCACCACCATGATCGTCGTCACCCACGAGATCGGCTTCGCCCGCGAGGTCGCCGACACGGTCGTGTTCATGGACGACGGCCGCGTCGTCGAGCAGGGCCCGCCCCGGCGTCTCCTGGACGACCCACGACACGAACGCACCCGCGCCTTTCTCGCCAAGGTCCTCTGACCCAACCCACCGAAGTCCTCCCGAGCAAAGGAGCCCGTCATGCCCCGATGGCCCAACGCTGTCCTGGTTTCCCTGGTCGGCGTCCTCGCGTTGGCCGCCTGTGGCACGCCGGAGGCCGAACGGTCGGTGCCCGTCGGCCCGTCCGCCACCGGTGGCCAGGTGATCAACACCAGCCCGGACCAGCCGCGCATCCGGGCCGACAAGGTGGCCGAGATCGCCGCGAAGGTGCCTGAGGCGATCCGCGCGGACGGCAAGCTCACCGTCGGCGTGAGCGGCGAGGGCTACCCGCCGTTGGCGTTCCGCGCCGACGACGACCGGACCCTGATCGGTGTCGAACCGGACATCGCCCAGCTCGTCGCCGACGTGCTCGGCCTGGAGCTGGAGCTGCAACCGACCTCCTGGGAGAACCTCTTCCTGGTCATCCGCTCCGGGCAGAACGAGGTCGGCTTCTCCAACATCACCGTGACCGAGGAGCGCAAGGACATCTACGACTTCGCGTCCTACCGGGTCGACTCGCTCGGCTGGGAGGTCAAGAAGGACGGGAAGATCGAGAAGATCGAGAAGCCGGCCGACATCGCCGGGCTCACCGTCTCCGTCGGCTCCGGCACCAACCAGGAACAGGTGCTGCTGCGCTGGAACGAGCAGAACAAGGCCGCCGGGCTGGCCGAGGCGAAGATCGTCTACTACCAGCGCCCGACGGAGTACCAGTTGGCCCTCCGCTCCGGGCGGATCGACGCGTACTTCGGGCCGAACCCGGCCCTGGTCTACCACGCCGCGGTCAGCGGGGAGACCAAGATCGTCGGGGTGGTGCCGGGCGGCGGCGAGGTACCGGCCCAGATCGCCGCGATGACCAAGAAGGACAACAACCTGGTCCCGGCGCTCAGCGAGGCGCTCAACGTCGTCATCCGGAACGGGCGGTACCAGGAGGTGCTGGCCCGGTGGGGGTTGAGCGACGAAGCCATCCCGGCCTCCGAGGTCAATCCACCCGGCCTGCCGCGCCCCTGAGCCTGGAGGCACCGTGACGGACATCCTGGACAACCCGGTGTGGGCCGGGCTCACCGGCCCACACGCCCACCTGGCCCAGGTCAACGGCCAGGCGGCGCGCTACCACCCGGACGTCGCCCCGTTCGCCACCCTGGCGGCCGGCCATGACGAGCGGGCCTGGGCCGACCTCGCGGCGCTGATCGGCCCCGCCACGGTGGTGGCGGTGACCGGGGTCAGCGGTGACCCGCCCGCCGGTTGGGACCGGGTGGAGCGGATCCCCGGAGTCCAGATGGTCGCCACCGCCCTGCGCGACGCCCCCGACCCGGAAGCGGTCCGCCTGCGCCCGGCCGACGTGCCGGAGATGCTCGACCTGGTGGCCCGCACCGAACCGGGGCCGTTCCGGCCCCGCACCATCGAACTCGGCACCTACCTGGGCATCCGGATCGGCGGCCGGCTCGCGGCGATGGCGGGCGAGCGCCTGCACCCGCCGGGCTGAACCGAGATCAGCGCGGTCTGCACGGACCCGGCATACCGGCGGCTGGGGCTCGCCTCCCGCCTGGTCCGTGCGGTGGCCGCCGGCATCCGGGCCCGCGGCGAGACCCCGTTCCTGCACACCGCGGCCGAGAACACCCGGGCGATCCGGCTCTACCGTTCGCTCGGGTTCGACCTGCGCCGGCACACCATGTTCGACGCGTACCGCACGCCCGATCCGGCGCCCGTGCCGGTCGGCACCGTCACCGGCGCCTGATACCGCGCTGCTCGGGAGCCGGTCACCCTCGGCGGAGAATGGTCACCGGGAGGGCAGGCCGAGGCGGGCCAGCGCCTCCCGAAGGCGGTGCCGCCCGGCCATCGACTCCGGCCCCCTGAGCCGGGCGAGCAGCCGGTCGCTCCAGGTGCCCGGCAGCCCGTACCGCGCGTTGTAGGCGCCCAGCCGCTTGTCGTAGGTGCCGATGTGCCCGTCCGCCGCGTCGGCGTCGTAGCGCTCCCGATGCAGCACGGCATCGAGGGGCAGCCGGGGCTTGACCCCGGCCCGCTCGGCCGGGTCCGGCGCGCCGACGGCCAGCCCGAACGTGGCCACCGCGTGTGGCGGCAGCGCCAACTCGGCGGCGACCTGCTCGGGGTGGTTGCGGATGGCGCCGACGAAGACGGTGCCCAGACCGAGCGACTCCGCGGCCACCACGGCGTTCTGGGCCGCCAGCGCGGTGTCGACGAAGCCGATGAGGGTGCTCTCCAGGTAGTCCGTGGCGGCGAGTGGCGCTCCGCCGCGGTCGGCGAGTCGGTGGGCCCGACCGAGATCGGCGATCCAGACCAGGAACAGCGGCGCCTGCGCGATGAAGCCCTGGTTGCCGGCGAGCGCGGCGAGCCGTGCCCGGCGCGCGGGATCGCGTACCGCGACGACGCTCCACGGTTGGAGGTTGGACGACGTGGCGGCCGACTGTGCCGCCGCGACCAGCGCGGTCAGCTCGTCGTCGGTGACCGCGCGGGGGCCGAACCTGCGCACCGAGCGGTGCGCGAGTTGCCCGCGGATCGTGTCGGTGGCCACGCCGAGCGTCGCGGCGGGGTCGCCGTACCGGGCGGCGACGGAGGTCAGCTCGGGGCCGCCGTTGCCGGGCACGGGCGTGGCCGTCCGGGGCGATCGCTGCCGGCGGGGCAGCGGCAGGCCGAGCCGGGCGCGCAGCGTCGGGTGGCGGTATTCGCGCTGGAACAGGCCGCGTCGTTGCAGGATCGGCACCACCAGTTCGGCGAAGTTCTCCAGGTCGACGGAGGTGTCGGCCGGCATCACCGTGAACCCGTCCGCGGTGCCCGCCTCGTACCAGCCCTGGAGGTCGTCGGCCACCTGCTCGGCCGAGCCCACGAGCAGCCGGTGTCCGGAGCCGCCGGCACCACGCTGGACCAGCTCCCGTGGAGTACGCGGGCCGGCGGCGATCAGCGCGCGGGTGGCGGCGCTGAAACCCGCGGAGAAGGCGTCGCCGGGGATGGCGTCGGGCAGGTCGTCGACGGTGATCGGGTCGTCCGGCCCGTAGACGCCGTCCGGGAGGCCCAGGTTGCGGGTGAGGGCGGCGGTCAACCGGTCGATCGGCAGGGTCGCGTAGAGCTGCTGTTCCCGGTGCCGGGCCTCCTCCTCGGTCGCGGCCACGAGCACCACCACGCCGAGGGAGACCTTCACGTCGTCGGGGTGCCGTCCGGCCGATGCCGCCCGTCGGCGGATCTCGTCGCGGAACGCGGTCGCGGCGGACCGGGTCTGCGCCACGGTGAACACGACATCCGCGAAGGTGCCGGCGAGAGCGAGCCCGCCCGGGGAACCGCCGGCCTGGACGATGACCGGTCGACCCTGCGGCCCGGCCGGGACCGGGAGCGGCCCGGCGACCGAGAAGAACTCGCCGACATGGTCGATCTGATGGATGCGGGCCAGGTCGGCGTACCGGCCGCTGCTCTTGTCGGCGACGATCGCCTCGGGATCCCAGCCGTCCCAGAGGCGGGTGGCCACGTCGAGGAACTCGTACGCCCGGCGGTAGCGGGTCTGCTTGTCCGGGTGTGCGGTCAGGCCGAAGTTCGCGGCGGCGGCGGGGGTCCCGGTGGTGACGATGTTGACGGCCGCCCGGCCCCGGGTGACATGGTCCAGCGCCTGGAACCGTCGGGCCAGGTTGTACGGCGAGTTGTAGGTCGTCGAGCTGGTGATGACGACACCGAGGTTCCGGGTGGTGGCCGCCAGGTGGCCCAGCAGGACGAGCGGGTCGAGGCCGGTGCCCGGCGCCTCCTCGATCTCGCCACGCAGCGCGGGGCCGTCACCCAGGAAGATCGCGTCGATCTTCGCGGCCTCGGCGATCCGCGCCAGCCGCCCGAAGTGGTCGATGTCCAGGTAGGCCAGCGGGTCGGCGTGCGGCAGCCGCCAGGCGTGCCGGAAGTGACCCGGGGTCATCAGGGACAGGTTGAGGTGGAATCCGGTCATGGCGTCCCTCCGGAGGCGGCGACGTGGCGGTGCGCGGGCGCGGGTCGGTCGGTGGGTGGGATCGGTCGGCTCGTGGCCGGCCGCCAGCCGAGCGCGGGCGCCAGCTGCCGCGCCCCGGCGGCGAGCAGACGGAGGTGCTCGTCGAAGGCGGGGACACCGGGAACGAAGCTCAGCAGCAGGTCGGTGGCGTGCCGCAGCGCCGGATCGGCGGCCAGCTCCGCCACGATGGCCTCGGGCGGCCCGAGCAGGCCGCCGTCGGCCGCCAGGTACTCCTCGACGCCGAGGCCGGCGACGTCGCGCCGGGCGGACTGCCAGCTCTGCCACCGGCGGACCCCGGGCGTGACCAGCCGGACGGCCTCCGTCCGGTCCGGGTGGGGGTAGGCGGCCCGGGAGACCTGTATCCGGGGCCGCCGGTCGGGCTCCCGCCATGCCGCCCGGTAGGCGGCGATCCACTCGGCCTGGTGCCGCTGGGCCTCACGTACCGTGCCGTCGCGCCAGCCGGTGGCGCGGGAGAGTTGCAGCCCGTCACCGGCGAGCCCGGCAGCGGCCGCGGCGGCGTGCGCCCGTCCCGGGTCGCTGGTGGTGGCCTGCCAGAGCCGTCGCCGCAGGCCGTTCGCGGGTGGGTGCAGCACCTCGCCGAGGCTGTTGACCGGGACGCCCGCCAGCAGCTGGTGCAGCCGGCCCACCGCGGCGTCGAAGAGCTGGTGCCGGCCGGCCAGGTCCTTCCCGAACGCCTCCCAGGCGCCCGGGAACGGACCCGAGCCGACGCCGAGTTCGAGGCGGCCACCACTGATCGCGTCGAGGGTGGCCGCGTCCTCGGCGACCTTGAGGGGATCCTCCAACGGAAGTACGAGCACGCCGGTGCCCAGCCCGATCCGGGTGGTGTGCTCGGCGATCGCGGCGAGCACCAGCAGCGGTGCCGAGACGTGCTCGTTGCCCTGCCGGAAGTGCCGCTGGATCACCCAGCCCGAGTCGTAGCCCAGCTCCTCGGCGGCCACGAAAACCTCGACCGCCTCCCGGTAGGCGCGTGCTGGCGAAACGTCGGTGTCGAGGTGCAGGAGGAAACCCAGCCGGAACGGGCGTCCGTCCTCGACGCCGGCGCCGATCGGTGCGGCGAGTTCGGGCATGTCAAAGCCTCAACCCGGTCCCGTGTACGCCGTGCTCGTCGATGAGCGCCAGCTCCTGCTCGGTCAGGGGCGGGAAGTCGAGCGCCCTCACGTTGTGGTCCAGCTGCCAGGTGGAGCTGGCGCCGATCAGCGCGGAGGTCACCTGCGGCTGCCGCAGCACCCACTGCAGTGCCAGCTGCGCCAGGGACTGGCCGCGCTGCTCGGCGAGCCGGTGGAGGGCGGTGGCCCGCTGCCGGTAGGTGCCGTCGATGACGTCGGGCGACAGGAACGTGCTGTTCTCGGCGCGGGCGCCCGACGGGATGCCGTCGAGGTACTTGTCGGTGAGCAGGCCCTGGGCCAGCGGTGAGTAGACGACCAGGCCGAAGCCGTCCTCGGCGGCCAGCTTGAGCAGGCCGTTCAGCTCGGGTCGACGGTCGAAGATCGAGTACCGCGGCTGGTGGACCAGCAACGGCACACCGGCATGGCGGAGCAGCGCGGCGGTTTCCTGCGCCCGCTCGGTGCCGTAGTTGGAGATCCCGACGTAGAGGGCCTTGCCCTGCTGCACCGCGCTGACCAGGGCACCGACGGTTTCCTCGATCGGCGTGGTGAGGTCCGGGCTGTGGCTGTAGAAGATGTCGACGTAGTCGGTGTTCAGGTCGCGCAGGCTGTGCTCCAGCGAGGTGAGCAGCGACTTGCGGGAGCCGCCCTTGAGGTAGGGGCTGGGGCCGATCGGGTTGCCCGCCTTGGTCGACAGGATCAGCTCGTCCCGGTAGGGGGCCAGGTCCCGGCCGAGCACCCTGCCGAAGAACTGCTGCGCGGCGCGGTGTGGCGGGCCGTACCGGTCGGCGTTGTCGAAGTGGGTGATGCCCAGGTCGAAGGCGTGCAGCACGATGTCGCGCTGGGTGTGGAAGGGGTAGTCGGTGCCGAACTTCTGCCACAGGCCGAAGGAGAACGCGGGCAGGTCGAGCCCGGAGTTGCCGGCCCGGCGGTACTCCAGCCGCTGGTAGCGGTCCCCGGCCGCCGCGTAGGTCTGGTCGAAGGCGCCGTAGCTCATGGGTGTCTCCCGTGCGGGTCAGTTGGTGGTCGGGTGGTTGCGGCGCAGCGCGGCGGGGGTCAGGGACGGAAGGTCCCGGCCGGTGTCGCGTTCGACGAAGTGGGTGCCGGGGGCGACGATCTCGTCGATCCGGTCGAGGAGGCGCGGGTCGAGTTCGACGGTGGCCGCCTTGAGGTAGCCCTCCAGGTGGTCGAGGGTGCGCGGGCCGATGATCACGCTGCTCACCGCCGGGTGGTTGAGCGTGAACGCCAGGGCCAGGTCGACCAGGGTCAGGCCGTTCTCCTCGGCGAGCCGGGCCAGGGCGTCGGCGGCGGCCAGCTTGCGCTGGTTGCGCTCCAGGCCGATGTCGAACCGGCCGGGGATGAGGTCGGCGCGCGCCGACTCCGGCTGCTCGCCGCCGACCCGGTACCGGCCGGACAACCAGCCGGCGGCCAGCGGGCCGTAGCTGAGCACGCCGACGCCGTACGTGCGGGCGACCGGAAAGACCTCCCGTTCGGCGCTGCGCACCAGCAGGGAGTACGGCAGCTGCTCGGTGTGCGGGGCGACGAGCCCGTGCCGGTCGGCCAGCCACTGCGCCTCGACCAGTTGGTACGCGGGGAAGACGGAGGTGCCGTAGTAGCGGATCTTCCCCTGCTGGATCAGGTCGTTGAGGGTACGCAGTGTCTCCAGCAGGTCGGTGTGCGGATCCGGCCGGTGCGCCTGGTAGAGATCGATGTGGTCGGTGTCGAGCCGGCGCAGGCTGTCCTCCACCGCCCGGACGATCCAGCGGCGCGAGTTGCCCGCGTGTTGGGGATTGTCGCCGATCTGGCCGTGGAACTTGGTGGCCAGGAAGACATCGTCGCGGCGTCCCCGCAGCGCCCTGGCGAGGATCTCCTCCGAGGCGCCGTGGGCGTAGACGTCGGCGGTGTCGACGGTGGTGATGCCGGCGTCGAGGGCGGCCTGGATGATCCGGATGCTCTCGGCCTCCTCCTGCCACCGGCCGAAGTTCATCGTGCCGAGCGTGAGCGGGGCGACCAGGACGCCGGTGCGGCCCAGTACGCGGTTCGCCTTGACGGTCATTCGTTCGTCTCCTCCTTCAGAACAGGCCCGTGGTCGGCGGTTCCTCCCCGACCAGGTGGTACGCGCCGGCAACCGATGCCTTCCACTGCCGGGGGTTGTGGTTGGCGACCGTGCGGGCGTTGCGCCAGTGCCGGTCGAAGCCGAGGTCACGGCCGGTGATCGAACCACCGGCGACGTCGAAGAGCAGCTCGGCGGCGCGCAGCGCGGACTCGATGGCGACCACCCCGGTCTGCGCCACGGTGACCGCGGCCTCGGCGCCGGCGGCACGTGCCGCCGGACCGGTCAGGCCGGGTACGCCCTGGAGCACGTCGGCGGCGAGTAGCACCACCGACCGGGCCGCGTGGGCACGGGCGGCGATCTCGCCCACGGTCTGTCGCACGTAGGGGTCGTCACCGCTGCGGCTCGCCGTGCTGTGCTTGATCGGCCGGGCCTTCTCGCGGACGAACCAGACGGCGTCGTCGAGCGCGGCGGCGGCGATGCCGGCCTCGACCGCGGCCAGGTAGAGCTGGGCGAACGATCCCAGCCACGGGTTGTCCAACCGGCTGTTGTCCCGCTTCACGATCTCGTCGGCGGCGACCCGTACGTCCACCAGCCGGGTGGTGCCGCTGGCCGTCAGGCGCTGGCCGACCGCGTCGAAGTCGTCGAGCCGGTGTACGCCGTCACGCTCCACCGGCACGGTGAAGCCGAACACGGCGCCGTTCTCGTCCCTGGCCGAACCGGAGAACCACGAGGCGTACAGCCCGCCGGTCGAGTAGTACTTCTCGCCGTTGATGACGTACCCGTCGCCGTCGCGCCGGATGGTGGTGTTGACCGAGCCGCTGGCCCCGCCGGAGCGTTCGTTGGCGGTGCCGGCGAAGAGGTCGCCGGCGCGCAGCCGCCGCAGGGTGACCGCCCGGTGGGGCAGGTCGGGGCGGGTCGCCACCTGATGGGCGGTGAGGAAGCTGTTGCGCAGCGCCTGGGCCACGTTGGAGTCGGCCCGGGCGATGTCGATGATCAGGTCGGTCACGTCCCGTAGCGTGCCGCCGGCGCCGCCGTCGACCCGGGCGATGCCGGTCAGGGTGATCCGCTGCTCGGCCAGCGCCCGCACGTCGTCGAACGCGTAGTCGCGGGCCTGCTCGCGAGCGGCGGCGCTGACGCCGAGGCGGTCCAGGACCGGCCGGATCGCGGCCCGGATGCCCTCGACGGTGAAGGCGGGTGCCGGGTCGGCGGGGCCGGCCGGGGCGGTGCCGACCAGTCCGGCGGTCATGCCAGCACCGCCGCGACCTCGGCCAGGCCCAGCGCGGCCCGCAGGGTGGGCGGCGGTGCGCCGGTCTGCACCAGTCGCGGCACCACCGTGCGCAGCGCGCTCACCACCTGCTCGGTGCCACCCCGGGCGAGCAGTTCGACCCCGTCGAGCCGCTGCTCGGCGGCCCAGGCCCGCAACTCGTCACCGAGAGCCACGGCGGCCGGTCCGGGCCGGGCCAGCTCGGCCCGGCCGAGCAGCGCGACGTCGTGCCGGGACCGGCCGGCGCGCCGCAGGGCATCGGTCAACGCGGCGTCGGCGCCGGCGGCCCGCCAGCGGTCGACCACGACGACGTCCGCGTGTTCCGCGACCGCTGCCGCGTCGAGGGTGCCCAGGTCGGCCACGACCACCGGGCGTCCCTGCCGGGAGGACGGCCCGTCCAGCGGGCCGGCGACCCGGTAGTAGGCGCCCTCGTGGTTGATCGGTTTGACCAGTGCCGTGTCGACGACGATGCCGGCCTGCTGATCGCCGACGAGCGCCGCCTGCGGGAACGACTCCCACAGCCGGGTCAGCACCTGGACGTACTCCGCCCAGCGCCGGGCGGGATCCGTCGCGTCGTGGCCCGCGGCGGCTGCCTCGCTGACCTCGTCGCCCTGACCGGCTCGCAGGGCGATGCCGGCGCGACCGGCGGTGGCCCGGTCGAGGGAGAGCACGCGGCGGGCGACGTTGTACGGCGCGTGCCGGGTGGTCGGGATCTCGGCGACGTAGCCGACGCCGTCGTGGACCCCGGCGAGGTAGGCGGCGACCACCGTCGGGTCGAGGGTGCGCCCGGTCGGCCCGCCGTCGGCGATCCGGATCGCGGCGACACCGACCTGCCGTGCCACCGCGGCGATGGTGCGGGCCCCGGCGAGGGAGACCACCGCCGGGCCGTCGGCCCGGTGCGGGTCCGGTACCCCGACCGCGAGGGCGAGCTGGACAGCCGTACTCATGAATCGATCACCTCCAGGTTGCGAATGGGGATGGTCACCGGGCGGGTTCGACGGCGCGCGGCTCGGCCGCCGGGGCCGGGACCGCCGGCAGGCCGAGCCCGAGGTGCTCGCGCAGGGTCCGGCCGTCGTACTCGGTGCGGAACAGGCCGCGCCGTTGCAGCTCGGGCACCACGTGGTCGGCGAAGTCGTCGAAGCCCGACGGCAGCACGTCGGGCATCACGTTGAAGCCGTCGGCCGCGCCCGCCCGGAACCAGGTCTCGATGTCGTCGGCGATCTGCTCCGGGGTGCCGACGACGATGCGGTGCCCGCCGCCGCCGGAGAGCTTCTTCAGCAGTTGGCCGAGGGTCGGGCGTTCGGTGTCGATGATCGCCTTGACGATCCGGTAGAAGGTCTGCGAGCCACCGGCGTGGTCGGGATCCACGAGCAGTTCGGTCGGGATCGGCTCGTCGTCGGCAAGCCCGTCGAGGGCGATCCCGAGCTGGCCGGCGAGGCGCTGGCGGGCGTACGCGTCGGGCAGGATCTCGTCGAGCAGCTGCCGCCGGGCGTGCGCCTCGGCCTCGGTGCTGCCCACGACGGTGGAGATGCCGGGCAGGATCACGACGTCCTCCGGACGGCGTCCGAACGCGGTGGCGCTCTCGCGGATCTCGGCGCGGAAGGCCCGCGCGTGGTCGAGATCCTGGTCGGCGGAGAAGATGACCTCGCCGACCTGGGCGGCGAGCCGGCGGCCGTCCCGGGAGCCGCCAGCCTGGACCACGACCGGGCGGCCCTGCGGGGAGGCGAGTTCGGTACGTCCCGCCCAGCTGGCGACGACGTGCGCGGCGAACTCGGCGGCCCGCCGGTAGCGCAGGGCGTGCTCGGGTTCGCTGGTCCGGCCGAAGTTGCGGGCGGCCACCGCTCCCGCGGTGGTCACCACGTTCCAGCCGAACCGGCCGCCGCTGAGATAGTCGAGGTCACCCAGGCGGCGGGCCAGCTCGACGGGGTCGTTGTAGGAGGAGGAGAGGGTGCCGATCAGGCCGATCCGCTCGGTCTGCGCGGCGATGCGGGCCAGGACGGTGGTGGGTTCGAGGTTGTTTCCGGTGCGGTGGGCGATGCTCGGGTCGAGCAGCGGGCCGTCCGCCAGGAAGACGGCGTCGAGCTTGGCCCGCTCGGCCTTCTTCGCGATCGAGGTGTAGTGCTCGATGGTGTAGCTGGCGGTGCCGTCGGTGCCCGGGAAGCGCCAGGAGCCACCGAAGACGCCCGCGTTGAGGATGTTGACGTTGAGGTGCAGCATGGCCTTCTCCCTTTACCGGGCGGCGGCGAGCCGGGTGCCCGGGATCGCCGCCAGCAGCTGTCGGGTGTAGTCGTGTCGTGGTGCGCGGAAGACCTCTTCGGCCCGGCCGGTCTCGACCACCGTCCCGTCCCGCATCACCGTGACGTCGTCGGCGATCAGGCGGACCACGCCGAGGTCGTGGGTGACGAAGACGTAGCTGAGCCCCAACTCGGCCTGTAGGTCGACCAGCAGTTGCAGGATCTGGGCCTGCACCGAGGCGTCGAGTGCGCTCACCGCCTCGTCCAGCACCAGGATCCGGGGGTTGAGCGCGATCGCCCGGGCGATCGCCACCCGCTGCCGCTGGCCGCCGGAGAGCTGGCCCGGCAGCCGGTCCAGGTAGCTCTCGTCCAGGGCCACCGCCCGCAACAGCTCGACCACCCGGTCGGTGCGTTGCCGCGCGCTGGTCGCCAACCGGAACGCCCGCAGCGGCTCGGCGATGATCCGGCGCACCGGAAAGCGGGGGTCGAGCGAGGTGAACGGGTTCTGGAACACGAACTGGAGGTCGCGGCGAAGCTCCCGGAGCCGCGCGCCACGCAGCCCGGTCAGGAGGCGGTCGCCGACGTGGACGGTGCCGGCGTCGGCGGTGGCGAAGCCGACCAGGATGCTGGCCAGGGTGGACTTCCCGGCGCCGGACTCGCCGACGATCGCGTGCGTGGTGCCTTCGCGCACCAGCAGGTCGGCGGCGTCCAGCGCGCGCAGCTCCCGCCGCTGGTCCCGGCCCCGCAGGTGGTAGGTCTTGGTGAGCGCGTGGGCCCGCAGCACGGCCGGCGGGTCGGCCGCCGCCGGCCGCCGGCCGGAGGTGGGTTCGAGCCGGCCGCGGTGCCGGTTGGGGGCGGCATCGAGCAGCCGGCGGGTGTAGTCGTCGGTCGGGTGCTCCAGCACCCGGCGTACCGGGCCCTGCTCGACGATCTCGCCGTTGCGCATGACCAGGATCCGGTCGGAGCGGTCCAGTGCGACACCGAGGTCGTGGGTGACCAGCAGGATGCCGATGCCGAGTTCCTCGCGCAACCGGATCAGGTGGTCGAGGATGACCTTCTGGACGGTGACGTCGAGGGCGCTGGTCGGCTCGTCGGCCAGGATGATCTTCGGTTGGCCGGCCAGGGCGATGGCGATGAGCGCCCGCTGTTTCATGCCGCCGGAGAGCTCGTGCGGGTACTGCTGGAACACCCGCTCGACGTCGGACAACCCGGCGGTACGCAGGCTCTCCAGCGCGGCGTCACGGTGCCGCGCCGCGTCGGCCGTCCGGGGCGCGTTGAACCGTACCGCCTCGACCACCTGCTGGCCGATCCGCTTGACCGGGTTCAGCGAGGTGTTCGGGTCCTGCGGGATGAAACCCACGTAGTTGCCCCGCACCAGCGCCATCCGCCGGTCGTGCCAGCCGGTGACGTCGACGCCGGAGTAGGCGATCGCGCCGGACCGGATCCGCGCGGCGGCGGGCAGCAGCCCGAGGGCGCCCTGGACCAGGGTGGTCTTGCCCGAGCCGGATTCCCCGACCAGCGAGACGAACTCGCCCGGCTCGACGTGGAGGCTGACGCTCCGCACGGCGGGCGTCCACTGACGACGTCCGGTCCGGTAGTCGACGGTGAGGTCGGCGATCCGCAGCAGGGGGTCCGACGCCGGGTCGGCCGCGGCGGTGGACCTGGTGCGGGCGGTGTCGGTCATCGGCGGTGGCCCTTCCGGAACGAGGTGCTGATGCGGTGGGTGGCGATGACGACGATGGCGAGGGCCGCGCCCGGCAGGATCGAGGTCCACGGGTGGACCGCGACGTAGTCGCGGCCCTCGGCCACCAGCAGCCCCCACTCCGGCTGCGGCGGTGGCGCGCCGTAGCCGAGGAAGCCGAGCGAGGCGACGGCGAGCACGGCCGCACCAACCTCCAGCGCGGCCAGCGCGACCACCGAGCTGAGCGAGTTGGGTACGACGTGCCGGGCCAGTACGCCCCACCGGCGCACCCCGAGGCCGTACGCGGCCTTGACGTAGTCCTGGGTCATCACCGTGAACACCTCGGCTCGCATCACCCGCGCGAACGAGGCGATCGAGGAGATGCCGACCGCCAGGGCGATGTTGTGCGTGGAGTAGCCGAGCACCGACACCACCACCATGGCCAGCAGCAGGCTGGGGATCGCCAGGAAGACGTCGACCACCCGCATGATGGCGGTGTCGACGACGCCCCGGGCGAAGCCGGCGACCAGCCCGACCACCGTGCCGATGCCGAAGGCGATGAGTACCGCCAGCAGGGTCGCGGTGAGGGTGGTGCGCGCCCCGTAGACGCTGCGGGCGAAGAGGTCCCGGCCCAGCCGGTCGGTGCCGAACCAGTGCTCGGCGCTCGGTGCCGCGAAGCTCGCGCTGGGGTCGCCCTGGTAGGGGCTGTAGGAGGTGAACAGTTGCGGGGCGACGGCCCAGCCGATCACGACGAGCACGACGATCCAGGCGACCAGGAGGGTCGGTTGCCGGGCGGGTTCACCGAGTCGCCGGGCGAGCGCGCGGGCGGCGGCCGGCCCCCTGCCCGGCACGGGGGCGGGCGTCGCGCGCGGCGCCGTCGGGTCCGGGGTACGGGGCGGGGCGAGGGTGTGAGGTTCGGCGGTCATCGCGTGTTCTCCTCACGCTGCCGGGGAGGGGGAGGCGGCGAGCGTGGCCCGCAGTCGCGGATCCAGCAGCGGATAGATCAGGTCGACGATCAAGTTGATCAACGCGAAGCTGACCGCCACGAGCACCACGATTCCCTGGACCAGCGGGACGTCGAGGGTGTTGATCGCGTTCTGCGTCATCCGGCCGATGCCCCGGCGGGCGAAGACGGTCTCGGTAATGACGGAGCCGGCGATCAGGTTGCCGAAGGTGATGCCGGCGATGGTGAGCGCCGGCAGACTGGCGTTCCGGAAGACGTCGCCGACGATGATGCGGCGGCGGGTGGCTCCCTTGGCCCAACTCGTGGTGACGTAGCCGGAGTGGAACTCGGTGGCGAAGCTGCGCACGAGCAGTTGCGCGATCGGGCCCGACACCGGGATCGCCAGCGTGACCAGCGGCAGGACGAGACTCCTGAGACCGTCGTCGCCGAAGGCCGGGAACCAGCCCAGCCGGAACGAGAAGACCTGCAGGATCAGGATCCCGGAGAGGAAGACCGGCACCGACACCGAGGCCGACGGTAGCGCCTCGACCAGGTTGCGGAGCCAGACGTGGCGGGTCGCGGTGGCGACCAGCGCGATGACGAAGGCGATGAGCAGGGCCAGCACCAGCGCGCCGGCGGCGAGGAGCAGGGTGCTCGGCAGCACGTCGAGGATCGCGGCGGTGACCGGCCGGCCCGACTGCACCGAGCTGCCGAAGTCACCGGCCAGGGCGTGACCCAGCCGGTCGAGGTACTGCAACACCACCGGCTTGTCGAAGCCGTAGTTCTGCGCCATCTGCTCGCGGACCTCGGGCGGAACGGTGTTGAGCTCGGCCGGGTCGAAGAGCAGGTCCACCGGGTTCGCCGGCAGTACGAACAGCAGGACGAAGGTCAGCGTGAACGCGGCCCAGACCACGAACAGGGCCCGGCAGATCTTCAGCGCGACGTAGCGGAGCACGACGTTCCTTTCCCGGGTGGGCGGGTGGTCGCCGGGGATCCGTCCCCGGCGACCACCGACCGTCACTTCCCGTTGCTCTTCCAGGCGTCGACGAAGTGGTTGCGGGACTGGGCGTCGAAGATGATCCCGTGGACGTGGTCCGCGTGGGCGATCACCTGCGACGGGTTGTAGACCGGGCTGACCAGCGCGTACTTGTCCAGCAGGAGATCCTGGGCGGCCTTGGCGTACTGGTTGCGCCGGGCCGGGTCGAGGGTGAGTTCGAGCTGGCCCAGGGCCTGCGTGACCTCGTCGACGTCGACGCCGGTGGAGTCCTGGGTGAGGTGGGCGCCGTTGCCGAGCAGCGGGCTGTACTGCAGGTTGAGCACGGCCGGGTCGTTGCGGGAGCGGTTGGCGGCGGTGATGTTCCAGTCGGTCTTCGCATTGGCGACGTTTGCCGAGTAGTCCGGGATCGGCACGACGGTGAGTTGCAGGTCGATGCCGATCTTCTTGAGGTCCTGCTGGACCGACTCGTAGGCCGGCTTGTTCACCACCAGGTTGCTGATGCCGAGCAGCTTGACGACGAGCTTCCTGCCGTCCTTGACCCGGATCCCGTCCGGGCCGGGTGCCCAGCCGGCCGCGTCGAGCAGTCGCGCGGCCTCGTCGGGGTCGTACCGGAGCACCGAGGCGCTGTAGTCGACGTAGCCGGGAACGGAGGGCGCGAGCACCGAGGTGGCGACCGAGTAGGAGTCGGTCAGCACGGTCTGCTTGACGGCCTCCCGGTCCCAGCCGAGCTGGATCGCCCTGCGTACCGCGATGTCGTTGGTCGGGAAGAGTTGGGAGTTGAGGTTGAAGAAGATCGCGGTGCCGGAGACACCGCGACTGATGATCTTAAATCCCTGGGCGGCCAGTGGCTTCTCGTCGGTGGTTCCGACGTCGAGCGTGGCGTCGATGCTGCCGGAGGCCAGCGAGCCGGTCCGGACGCTGGCCTCCGGGATCGTGTTGAAGACGACCCGGTCCAGGTACGCCTCGCCGTCGTGCCCGATCGCGGGCGGCGACCAGTGGTAGCCCGCGCGCCGGACCAGGACGGTCTTGACCTGCTCCTCCCACGACTCGTACACGAACGGCCCGGTGCCGATGATCTTCGTCGGGTCGGTGCGTTGCTCTGCGCTCAGCTTCAGCGTCGACAGTGACAGGAACCCGGGCTGGGCGTTGGCGGTGAACGCGGACGCCTGGAGGAAGCTGGCGAGCGGCTTCTCGAAGCGGACCACCACGGTGTGCTGGTCCGGCGTCCGGGTTTCCAGGTAGCCGGGGAGCAGGACGGCGCCGTTGGGGTTGATGCCCAGCTTCTCGTCGCCCCGCACGTACTGGTCGAAGTTGGCCTTGACGGCCTCCGCGTCGAACGGGGTGCCGTCGCTGAACGTGACGTCCGTGCGCAGGCGGAACGTGAACTCGGTGAGGTCGTCGTTGTACTCCCAGGACTCCGCCAGCCACGGCGTGATCTCGCCGGTGTCCGGGTCCTGCCAGGTCAGCTTGTCGGTGACGTTGTTCCCGATCAGGGATTCGGCGTAGTTCGTGCCCCAGTGCGGGTCGGGGCTGCGCTGGTAGTCGATGAGCGCGAACTGCAGGGTGCCGCCGCGTACGGGTGCGCCGTCGGCGGCGGCCTGGTCCGCGGAGTCGCCGCCGCGGGCGGCGGCGAACCCGATCCCGGCGACGAGCGCGAGGACGGCGAACCCGGCGAGCCAGGGCCAGGTACGGCGGCCCGGTGTGGCGTTCTCGATCGAACTTCGGAGGTCAGACATCGGCTTCTCTCAGTGGTCGAGGCAGCCGGGCATGGCTCCGGCTACCGGCTCTCAGATGACGCGAGTGGGCCGGCCGGTGGGCGCGCGGTTCCCGGGTTGGTGGGGGCGCGGCGTTCCGGGCGGCTGACGGGGGGCGTGGCGGGATCGGGCGTCGACGATGACGCCGCCGTGGCGGTCGTCCACGGGCCGATCACCGCCAAGTGGCTGCGGATCGGGGGCTGGTCAGCGCCGACTCGTCGAGGGCGGCGCGACGACCGATCAGCGCTGACAGAGCGCGCTGGCGAAGAGCGCGAAGTCGATCTCGCGCCTGGAGTAGAGAAGCAACCCGGCCATGATCTATACAATACCTATAGGCTTGATAGGAGTTAATCGTGATTTCGGCCATACCTTCGGCGCCGCCGGGGGGAAGCCTTGACGAGCTGGCCCGGGACGGGCCGGCACCGGGGAGAGTGATGACATCCACCACGACGGCGGCCAACAGCGCAGCCCAGGCCGTCGAGGCGGCCGACCGGCACCCCTTCGTCGCCCGCCTCCGACAGTACGCCGAGCAGACCCTCCGGCCGGCCGCGCTGAAGACCGACCGGACCGAGGTCCCCGCCGAGACCATCAACCGCCTGGCCGAGCTGGGCGCGCTCAACCACCTGGCTCCCGTCGCGTACGGCGGTGCCGGGCTCGACCGCGGCGCCGACCGGCGCCTGCACGAGACCATCGCCGGCGCCTGCGTCAACACCTGGCTGGTCTGGGCGCAGCACGCCCCGATCGTCGGACGTGTCGCGGCATCGCTCGCCGAAGGGCGCGCACCGAGCGAGCTGGCCGAGCGGCTGCTCCGTGGCCGGCTGCTCGCCGGCGCCGGCATCAGCGATGTTCGCCGCTTCCCGGAGCACTTCATCTCCGCCACGCCCGCCCGGGGCGGCTGGATCCTTGACGGCACCATCACCTGGGTCAGCGGCTGGGGACTCAACGAGGCGCTCGCCGTCGCCGCCGTCGAGCCGGGCGCCGGCACCGTGGTGACCGCGCTCGTGCCGGTCGGCGAGCAGACCCCGGCGACCCCCCTGCGGCTCAGCGCCGTCACCGGCAGCCGCACCCGACGGGTACGGCTCGACCAGGTCGCCGTACCCGAGGAGCACGTTCTCGGCACGCAGCCGATCGCCCGGTGGCGCACGGCCGACCTCGCCACCGCGAGCGACGCCCGCCCCCACCACTTCGGGCTGGCGGCGACCGTACTGCGCGAACTGGGGGCCGCGTCCCACCCGCTGGCGCCGCAGGTGGCCGCGGCATGGGCCCCGCGAATCGGGCAGCTGCGCGCGGACGCCTACGGACTCTCCGACGAGGCCGCCGCGGCCGGCGGCGGGCCGTACCGGCTCGACGAGCGCCTCGCCCTCAAGGTCGCCACCGGCGAGGCGCTCGGCACCCTCACCCGCGCCCTGCTCGTCGCCCGCTCCGGGCACGGCATCGCCAGCGAGGACACCGCCCAACTGCACGCGCGGTCGGCCCTCTTCCTCCTTGTCCAAGGCCAGTCCACGGCCGTCCGCGAGGCCCAGCTCGCCCACTTCGTCCACCGCGCACCCAACCGAAAGGAAGACCTGTCATGAGCCTCGAATTCCTCTGGTACATCCCGAACCAGGTCCAGCCCGGCCACCGGGGCGACGACGTCGTCGAGCGCCACAACAGCCTGGCGACCCTCACCAGCCACGCCCTGGCCCTCGAAGAGCACGGCTGGGCGGGCGCCCTCATCGGCACCGGCTGGGGACGGCCGGACACCTTCACGGTCGCGACCGCGCTCGCCGCGCGGACCACCACGTTTCAGCCGCTGATCGCGATCCGGCCCGGCTACTGGCGGCCGGCCAACTTCGCCTCCGCCGCCGCGACCCTGGACCATCTCACCGGGGGACGGGTGCTGGTCAACATCGTGTCCGGCAAGGACAACCTGGCGGCGTACGGTGACGACGAGGGCGACCAGGCCCACCGCTACGCCCGCACCCGGGAGTTCATCCGGATCGTCCGTCGCCTGTGGACCGAGGAGCGGGTCACACACCACGGTGAACACTTCTCGGTCACCGACTCGACGGTGGTGCCCCGACCCGTCGAACGGGGCTCCCGCCGGCACCCCCGGCTCTACTTCGGCGGCGCCTCGGCGGCCGCGGAGTCGGTGGCCGCCACCGAGGCCGACGTGCAGTTGTTCTGGGGGGAGCCGCTCGACGGCGTCGCCGAGCGGATCGAGCGTCTCCGGCGCCTTGGCGAGAAGTTGGGTCGGGAGCACCCGCCGCTGGAGTTCGGGCTGCGCGTCACCACCCTGATCCGGGACACCACCGAGCAGGCGTGGGCCGACGCCGAGGCGAAGGTCGCGCAGATGGCGACCGGCAAGGGCCTCATCGCCCGCGACCCGAACCGGCACGCCGCCGTCGGTCAGCAGCGGCTGCTCGACCTCGCGGCCCGGGGGGAGGTGCTCGACGACAACCTCTACACCACCCCCGGCACCTTCGGCGGCGGCGGGGCGGGCACCACCTGGCTGGTCGGCTCCGCCGAGGACGTGGCGAAGTCGCTGCGCAGATACCAGAGCCTCGGGGTGACCCACTTCGTCCTCTCCGACACCCCCTACCTGCCGGAAATCCAACGCCAGGGCACCCAACTCCTACCCCTGCTACGCCCCTGAGCCGTCCGAGATCTCGGTATGTCAACGCCCCTCGGAGGGCTGTCCGGTGCCAGGATCTCGGGAGGTGGCCCGGATCAGGTCGGCGGCCCGCCAGGCCAGGGCCATGATGGGGGCGTTGAGGTAGCCGGAGACGAGGATCGGCAGGACCGAGGCGTCCACGATGCGCAGGCCGGCCACGCCCCGGACCCGCAACTGCGGGTCCACCACGAAGTCGTCGCCGGGGCCCATCGCGCAGGTGCCCACCGCGTGGTAGCCGCAGTAGCCGAGCGACCGCCCCGCCTGGATGATCTCGTCGTCGTGCTGCACCTCGGGACCGGGCACGGTCTCCGCCGAGATCCGCTTGGCGATCGGCCCGGTGGCGAACAACTCCCGCGCCCGCCGGAAGGCGGCGACCGCCACCCGCCGGTCGTGTCCGGCGTCGAAGTAGCTGGCGACGATCCGCGGCGCGGCGCCCGGGTCGGCCGAGGTGATCGCGAGGCTGCCCTCGCTCTCCGGCCGGGTCACCGTGACCTGGGCCATCAGCCCCGACTCGGACTCCAGCTCGATCGCTCGTCCGGGTCGCCGGGGCGCCGCCGAGAAGGGCGCGATCAGCATCTGGGCGTCCGGGTGGTCGGCCTCCGGCTCGGCCCGGAGGTACGCCCCGAGGTCGTACACCGGCAGGGCGAGCGGACCGCGCCGGGTGAACACGTACCGCAGCATCTCCCGGGCCTGCCCGGGCAGGCTGCTCAGCCGCGGGTTGTAGCCGGCCCGGCCGACCAGCCGGTGCTGCATCGGCGTGGTCCGGTGCTCCCGCAGGCCGGCACCGACCCGGGGCCGGTCGAGCAGCACCGGGACGCCGGCCCGGCGCAGGGTGTCGGCCGGGCCGATGCCGGAGACCTGCAACAGCTGTGGCGTGGCGATCGCGCCGGCAGCGAGGACGACCTCGGCGGCGGCCCGGTGGTCGACCGTCTGCCCGCCCCGGCGGGCGCGTACGCCGACGGCGCGACCCCGCTCGACGAGGACCCGCAGCACGACCGTCCGCACCGCCACGGTCAGGTTGGGCCGCTGGCGGACCGGGTGCAGGAAGGCGTCGGCGGCGCTGCTGCGGCGACCGTCACGGATGGTCGCCATCAGGTAGCCGATCCGCTCGTCTTCGGTGGCGTTCAGGTCGTCGACCCGGCGCCAGCCCAGTTCCTCGGCGGCGGCGATGGTCTCCTCGCAGATCTCGTCGGTGCCGGTGGCGGTGGACAACCGCAACGGGCCGCCGGCGCCGCGCACCTCGGAGGCCCCGAGCGGGTTGTCCTCCAACCGCTTGAAGATCGGCAGCATGGTGTCCCAGCCCCAGCCGGGGTTGCCCCGGCGTTCCAGTTCGTCGTAGTCGAGCCGGTCGCCGCGGGCGTACACCATGCCGTTGATCGAGCTTGAGCCGCCGATCAGTCGACCGCGTTGCCAGATCTCCTGCCGCCCCGGCGTTACCTCGGCGGGGTAGTGCCAGGCGGTGCGCCGGTCGTCCATCAGCCGGCTGAACCCCTTGGGAATGCGCACCCACGGGCTGCTGTCCCACCCGCCGGCCTCGACGAGCAGCACCCGGATGCCCGGATCCTCGGTCAGCCGGTTGGCCAGCACGCACCCCGCCGAACCCGCGCCAACCACGATGTAGTCGAACTCCGCCACCTGGGACCTCCGATCCGTGACCCCAGCGCCGTACCCACCGTATTGCCTTGATCACTGAATGGGAAGGGTGCTGGTCGTGCCGTCCGGCGAGGGCGAAAGTTCTGGCGGATCGGTGAAACCACCCCCCGGACCCGCGCGTCATGAGGCTGTACGCGGTGGCGGGCCAGGACGGTTTGGCCACACCGACAACCGGCAGCCGGGGAGGCGATGATGGTGGTGGGTAGATGGCTCGCAGGTGTGGGCCTGGTGGCGTTGGCCGGCGCCGCCGTGGGGGTGTACGGGCTGGCGTCCGGCTCCGACGGCGACACCGGACCGGCCGGGACGGCCCCGGTGGCGGCGACCCCGATCGCCGATGGTGCGGCGGCGGTGAGCCCGACCGTCGACGGTGCGACGGCCTCCCCGCAGGCGACGCCGAGCGCCGACCCGCTGCTCTCCGGTAAGCGCCGGGTCACGATCGTGCGGGTCGGCGCGTTCGAGTCGGGGCTGTCCCTGCTCGACCGGGGGCGGCTCGCCGAGGTGGACGACGACCGCGGTCGGCAGGTCTTCGTGCCGACCCCGCTCGGCGGTCAGGAGTTCCTGGTCAAGGCGTACTACAGCGGTGGCACGGGGCAGCCCGTCTGTTGGCAGGTGCAGAACCCCGGCAACGCGCATCCGCTGGTGGTGCGGGGCGCCGCCTGCCGGGCGGACGACTCGGCTCAGCGGTTCGTCATCGCCCCGGCGGCCGGTGGCGGTGCCCGGGAGTACGTGATCAGCAATCGGTGGGCGTACCTTCGGGACTCGGCGCGGTCGGGTCTGATCATGGAGGAGTTGGGCGACGCCCCGCCGGCGAGTAGCTTCCGGCTCAACGACACCGGCCCGGCGCCCCGACGCGGGTGACGCCTCCGAGGAGTTGATCGATGCGCGACGCCGAGGAGTTCGACGCCTTCTACGCCGCGTCGGCCCACCGGGTGCTGGGACACCTGTACGCGATGGTCGGCAGCCGGACCGAGGTCGAGGACGCGGTGGCGGAGGCGTATGCCCGGGCGTGGGACCGCTGGGCGTCGGTGCGGCAGTGTGACAGCCCGGAGGCGTGGGTGCGCAGCGTGGCGTACCGGGTGGCGGTGAGCGCGTGGCGCAAGACGGTGAACCGGTTGCGCGCTCACCGCCGGGAGTCCACCGAGCGGCACGTCGAGGCGGCGTCGGTCGATCATGTCGCCGTGGTGGACGCCCTGCGCCGGATCTCCGCCGACCAGCGCCGGGTCGTCGTGCTGCACCACCTGGTCGGCCTCAGCGTGGCCGAGATCGCGGCGGAGACCGGCGCCAACGCCAACACCGTCAAGACACGGCTCGCCCGGGGGCGTCGGGCCCTCGCCGCGTACCTGACCGAGAACGAGTACGAGAGCACGGGCGGGGGGAGGAGCCATGACCTCTGAGCAGAATCTCGACGAGGCCCTGCGGGCGCTGGCCCGACACGGCGGGCAGGGGCGGGTCCCGGTCGTCTCCGACATCCGCCGCCGGGGTGACCTGCGGCGTCGCCGCCGGCAGGTCGCGTCGGTCGCGGTGGGCGCCCTCCTGGTCGGCGTGCTCGGCGGCGGCGCCGTGGTGGCCCGCCTCGTCGGCGCGCCGCCGGGCACCCCGTCGGCCCGGCCGGGCCGACGGCGGCCACCGCCCCGCCCAGCGCCGCCCCGCCCACTGCCACCCCGTCCAGCTCCGGGCCGCCCAACTCCGGGCCGACCGGCGGCACGTCCAGCCCGTCGGGCACCGACGCGGTGCTCTCCGGCCAGCGCCAGGTCACCGTCGTGCGAGTCTCCGACCAGGCGGCCGGGCTGTCGCTGCTCGACGACGGGCGGCTCGCCGAGGTCGACGGCGACGAGGGTCGTCAACTGTTCGTGTTCGCTCCGCAGGGGCCGGACACGTACCTGATCCGCACCGCGGAGCGGGGCACCGGCGACCTGACCGACACCTGCTGGGAGGTCCGCTCGGCGGGCAGCGAGCCACTGCGGGTCGTCTCGGCCCCCTGCGCGGCCGACGAGCCGAGGCAGCGGTTCACGGTCGTCCGCGACGGCCAGCGCGACGGCAAGCCGACGTACGCGATCAGCAACAACGCCGCGTACCTACAGAACTCCTCGACCCGTGGCCTGATTCTTGAGGAACTCGGCGACGCGCCGCTGACCACCCGGTTCCGGCTCGTCGACAACGGCCCCGCTCCGCAGTGACCACCGGCGTGCCCGAGCGGGCGTCTCGGGTGGGGACCGGGCAACCGGCGATGCCAAACGGGCGATCGTTATGAACGGATATGCCGCTGATGCCCGTTCCGGCCTGCCCGTTCGGGGCTTGCGGACGGGCAGCAAATCCACCAGATTGACCTGCATGTGACCGCGGTCAC
Source organism: Micromonospora sp. CA-263727 (assembly GCF_050942455.1). Classification (NCBI taxonomy): domain Bacteria; kingdom Bacillati; phylum Actinomycetota; class Actinomycetes; order Micromonosporales; family Micromonosporaceae; genus Micromonospora; species Micromonospora sp. CA-263727. The sequence goes on along the minus strand of NZ_CP192031.1, from coordinate 4,028,163 downwards.
CCGCCGTTAACGGTGTTACAAAAAGACACACGGCCGGGCGGGAGGTGAGAAGTGGACGCAACACAGCGCAGACACCACATCCTCACCTTGGCGCGCCGGCAGGGCGACGTCGACGTGCAGAAGCTCGCCGCCGACCTGGCCGTCGCGCCGGAGACGATCCGGCGTGACCTCAGCCTGCTGGCACAGCAGGGCCTGGTACGCCGGACCCACGGCGGCGCGTACCCGGTGGAGACCGCCCGCTTCGAGACCACCCTGGAGACCCGGGCCACCAGGATGGTCGTGGAGAAGCGGCGGATCGCCGCCGCGGCCGTGGAGCACCTCGGCGACGCCGAGTCGGTCTTCATCGACGAGGGTTACACCCCGCAACTGGTGGCCGAGGCGTTGCCCACCCACCGGCCGCTGACCGTGGTGACCGCCTCACTGCCCACCGCGGCGGCGCTGGCCGCGTACCCGAGCATCACCGTGCTGTTGCTCGGCGGCCGGGTCCGTGGACGCACGCTGGCCACGGTCGACCACTGGGCCACCCGCATGCTCGCCGGCTTCGTCATCGACCTGGCCTTCGTCGGCGCGAACGGCATCTCCCGCGAGCACGGCCTGACCACGCCGGATCCGGCGGTGGCGGACGTCAAGGCCCGGGTGATGTCGGTGTCCCGGCGGGTGGTGTTCGCCGGGGTGCACACCAAGTTCGGCGGCCACAGCTTCTGCCGCTTCGCCGACGTCGCCGACGTCGACACCATCGTCACGGACGCCGCGCTGCCGGCCTCCGAGGCACACCGGTACTCACTGCTCGGCCCGGTGGTGCTGCGCGTCTGAGCGCCCCCGGCTGATCCTCTCCTTCACCCACCACACCACCACGGAGGTTTGCTGTGCCCAATACACGGTCTTCTCGCCGATGGCGCGGCGCGGTCGCCGTAGCCCTCACGGTCGGCCTGGCCTCGACCGCCTGCTCCGGAGCCGGCGGCGGCTCCTCCGGCGGCGACGGCACCGCCATCACCGTGCTCATGGTCGGCAACCCGCAGATGGAGGACCTGGCCAAGGTCACCGCCGACAACTTCACCAAGCAGACCGGGATCACGGTGCGGTTCACGATCCTGCCGGAGAACGAACTGCGCGACAAGGTGACCCAGGACGTCGCCACCCAGGGCGGGCAGTACGACGTGGCGACCATCGGCGCATACGAGGCGCCGATCTGGGCGCAGAACGACTGGCTGCACGAACTCAGCTCCTACGCCGACGCCGACACCGGATACGACAAGGGCGACCTGCTCCAGCCGATGGTCGCCTCGCTCTCCGGCGACGACGGCAAGCTCTACGCCGCGCCGTTCTACGGCGAGTCGTCCTTCCTGATGTACAACAAGGAACTCTTCGCGGCCAAGGGCATCACCATGCCGGAGCGGCCGACCTGGCAGCAGGTGGCCCAGTTCGCCGCCCAGCTCGACGACAAGAGCGCCGGGGTGTCCGGCATCTGCCTGCGCGGCCTGCCCGGCTGGGGCGAGCTGTTCGCGCCGCTGACCACCGTGGTGAACACCTTCGGCGGCACCTGGTTCGAGAAGGACTGGACGCCCAAGGTGAACTCGCCCGAGTTCACCGAGGCGACAAAGTTCTACGTCGACCTGATCCGCTCGCACGGCCAACCGGGCGCCCCGCAGGCCGGCTTCACCGAGTGCCTCAACACGTTCGGCCAGGGCAAGGCGGCGATGTGGTACGACGCCACCTCCGCCGCGGGCACGCTGGAGGACCCCAACTCCAGCACCGTGGCCGGCAAGGTCGGCTACGCGTACGCGCCGGTCAACAAGACGGACTCCTCGGGCTGGCTCTGGGCCTGGGCGCTGGCCATGCCGAAGACCACTAAGAACGCCGACGCCGCCTGGAAGTTCATCTCCTGGGCCACCGGTAAGGAGTACGAGGCGCTGATCGGCTCCTCGCTCGGCTGGTCCCGGGTGCCGGCCGGCAAGCGCCAGTCCACCTACCAGATCGCCGAGTACCGGGACTCCGCCACCGCCTTCGCGGACATCACGCTCAAGTCCATCCAGGAGGCCGACCCGGTCAACCCGGGAGTGCAGCCGCGGCCCGCGCTCGGAGTGCAGTTCGTCGGCATCCCGGAGTTCGCCGACCTCGGCACGAAGGTCTCCCAGGAGGTGTCGGCCGCCATCGCCGGCCAGGTCAGCGTCGACAAGGCGCTCGCCGACGGCCAGCGGCTGGCCGAGGACGTCGCGAACAAACACCGGTAGTCGCGCGCCGGGGCCGGCCGACCGGCCGGCCCCGGCCCTGCCCGAGGCGGATCGATGACCACGACCATCACCACCGGTGCGGGCGCGACACCGCGCCCCACCGCACGACCCTCCCAGCCCGGCCGGGGGCAACGCTGGTCCCGCCGGGCCCCGCTGCTGCCCGCCCTCATCTTCGCCATCGTGGTGACCCAACTGCCGTTCCTGTTCACCCTCTATCTCTCCACCCAGAGCTGGAACGTGCTGCGTCCCGGCAGCCGCGAGTTCATCGGGCTGGCCAACTACGGGCGGGTGCTCACCGACGACCGGCTGCGCGCCGCCCTGCTCAACACGGTGGTGCTCACCGCCTCGTCGGTGATCCTCTCCGTGCTGCTCGGCCTCGGCCTGGCCATCCTGCTCGACCGCAAGTTCCCCGGCCGGGGCATCGTGCGGACCCTGCTCATCACCCCGTTCCTGGTGATGCCGATGGCGGCGGCCCTGCTCTGGAAGCACGCCATCTACAACCCGTCCTACGGCCTGATCAACGGCATCCTCGGCGGCAGCACCGACTGGGTGTCGCAGTACCCGATGGTCTCCGTGGTCGCCGCGCTGGTCTGGCAGTGGACCCCGTTCATGATGCTGATCATCCTGGCCGGCTTGCAGGGCCAGTCCCTGGAGACCCTCGAAGCCGCCCGGGTGGACGGCGCCGGGCCCTGGCAGACCTTCACCCGGGTGACCCTGCCCTACCTGCGGCCGTACCTGGAACTGGGCGCCCTGCTCGGCTCCATCTACCTGGTGCAGACCTTCGACGCCGTCTTCACCATCACCCAGGGCGGGCCGGGCCGGGCCACCACCAACCTGCCGTACGAGATCTATCTGACCACCTTCCGCAAGTTCGAGTACGGCGAGGCCGCCGCGGCCGGCGTCGTGGTGGTGATCGGCACCATCATCGTCGCCACCTTCGCGCTGCGGGTGATCTCCAGCCTGTTCCGGATGGAGGACGCTCGATGACCGCGCTACGTCAACGCGCCGCCGGCGCGACCCGTCGCAGCACCGCCAGCCCGGCCCGGCGCAGCGCCGGCCTGACCGGAGCGGTCTGGACCGTACTGGCCTGGCTCGCCGGGCTGCTGTTCTTCCTGCCGGTGTTCTGGATGGTGCTCACCGGCTTCAAGCGGGAGGTCGACGCCGCCAGCAACCCGCCGTCCTGGTTCTTCACCCCGGTGCTGGACGGCTACCGGCAGGTCTTCGACCGGGACATCGCGCCGTACCTGCTCAACTCGGTGATGGCCAGCGTGATGTCCACGCTGCTGGTGCTGCTGCTGGCCACCCCGGCGGCGTACGCGCTGTCGATCCGGCCGGTCGCCAAGTGGCGCGACGTGCTCTTCTTCTTCATCAGCACGAAGATGCTGCCGATGGTCGCCGCCCTGCTGCCGATCTACCTGCTGGTCAAGGAACTCGGCATGCTGGACAACATCTGGACCATGGTCGTGCTCTACACGGCCATGAACCTGCCGCTCGCGGTGTGGATGATGCGCTCGTTCCTGCTGGAGGTGCCGCCGGCGCTGATCGAGGCGGCGGCGATGGACGGGGCCAACCTGATCGTCACCATCCGGCGCATCCTGCTGCCGATCGTCGCGCCCGGCCTCGCCGCCACCGCGCTGATCTGCTTCATCTTCAGCTGGAACGAGTTCTTCTTCGCGGTCAACCTGACCGCCACCCGGGCCGGCACCTCGCCGATCTTCCTGGTCGGTTTCATCACCTCCGAAGGGCTCTTCCTGGCCCGGCTCTGCGCCGCGGCGACGATCGTGTCGCTGCCGGTCGTGCTCGCCGGCTGGATCGCCCAGAAACAACTCGTCCGAGGACTCTCCATGGGGGCGGTCAAGTGAAGGCAGCAGTCATCGTCACGCCGGGTCAGATCAGCGTGGAGTCCGTGCCGGACCCCACGCCCGGCCCGCGGGACGTGGTCGTCGAGGTGGCCGGGTGCGGGATCTGCGGCACCGACCTGCACATCATGGACGGCGAGTTCGCCCCCGCGTACCCGATCGTGCCGGGCCACGAGTTCGCCGGCACGGTGGTCGCCCTCGGGCGGGACGTCACCGAGCTGCGGGTCGGCGACCCGGTCGCCGTCGACCCGTCGCTGCACTGCGGCGAGTGCTACCAGTGCCGGCGCGCCCGGGGAAACCTCTGCGAACGCTGGAACGCCATCGGGGTCACCGTCTCCGGCGGCGCGGCCGAGTACGCCCTCGCGCCGGTCCGCAACTGCGTCGCCCTGCCCGAAGGCGTCGCGCCGGCCGACGCCGCCCTGATCGAGCCGCTCTCCTGCGCCGTACGCGGCTTCGACGTGCTGCCCCGACGGCTGGCCGACCACTACCTCATCTACGGCGCGGGCACCATGGGCCTGATGATGCTGGAGCTGGCCAAGCGCTGCGGCGCGGCGACCGTCAGCGTGGTCGACCTGAACCCGGATCGCCTCGCCACGGCGGTGCAGCTGGGCTGCTCGGTGCACGCGGCCAGCGCCGACGAACTGGACCGGCCGCGCGGCTGGGACGTGGTGATCGACTGCACCGGCGTGCAGGCCGCCATCGAAGACGGCCTGCGCCGGGTCGCCCCGGCCGGCACGTTCCTCCAGTTCGGCGTCTCCGAGTACAAGACCCGGGTGCCCGTCGAGCCGTACCGCATCTACAACCAGGAGATCAGCATCACCGGCTCGATGGCCGTCCTGCACAGCTTCGAGCGCGCCGCCGAACTCTTCGCCGTCGGTGTCCTGGACCCGGCGGTCTTCATCAGCCACCGCTTCCCCCTGGCCTCCTACGCCGACGCCATGACCCAGTTCCGCGCCGGCATCGGCCGAAAACTCCTCATCACCTAACCGATGGTAAGGAGGGGGCCCTTCTTAACGCCTGCGGTAGAGGAGGGGTCCCCTATTAACACGCCTCGACGGGGTGTTGGCCGGGGTGCGCGTTTGGGCGACTCGATCCGGGGCGGGTCTGTCTGGGGCTGGATCTGTTCGGGAGGGACTGGCTGGCGGGCTGGCGGGCGTCGGCGGTAGGTCGGGCGGGTGTAGTCGAGTAGCCGGTCGGTGGGCTGGCTGCGGCGTGGCTTTCGGGTGATCTCCGTGGGAGGCGTCTGACTCCGGGGTGGCCGTGAACAGCTGTTCGTGTCGGTCGTGTGAACTCGTGTGAACAGTTTCTTCGCACGTCATCGGCCGTTCGGGTGGTGCTTGGTGCCGATTTCGGGAGTCTGGTTGTGAACAACGTGCGGGCTCTTGTTCGCTGTCACGTAATCCGATAGAACACGAGGAGGTCCGCTGCGCGGCCCGTCCGCCTCGTAGTTCTAGGAGGACTACTTCATGGCACGTTCACCTGGTGCGGGCTCCTCCTCGCCCGCCATCTCCCGCCGCGGGGTGCTGCAGTTGGGCGGCAGCATCGCGCTCCTGCTCGGCACCGGCGCCTGCGCCGCGAACAGCGGCTCGAAAACGGACAACGGCGCGTCCGGTGGCCCGACCGCCAGCACGCTGCGGATCGCGGTGTCGAGCTACCTGTCCAGCTGGGATCAGGATTTCGTCGGCTTCGACCTGACCGCGCTGATGCTCTACAAGAACGTCTTCCCCTACATGATCGACTACGGCGTCACCAACGCGGGCGACAGCCAGATCCTCGACACCCAGAACATCACCCCGACCTTCGCCGAGTCCTTCGAGCCGGACGCCGAGCAGAAGGTCTGGACCCTCAAGCTGCGCCGCGGCGTCAAGTTCGCCAGCGGCAACGAGATGACCTCGGCGGACGTCAAGTGGTCCAAGGACCGGGCGTTCGCCGCCCAGGCGAACGTGGCCGGCATCTACCGCACCATCGGCCTGACCGCCGCCGACCAGGTCAAGGTCGTCGACGACTACACCGTCGAGTTCCACCAGGCCTTCCCCAGCGCCCTCGCCCGGCAGATCCAGGCGATCTCGCTGTACGTCTTCGACTCGGTGGAGGCCAAGAAGCACGCCACCGCCGACGACCCCTGGGCCAAGGAGTGGTTCGCCAAGAACGCCCCCACCGGCGGCTACTACAACGTCGCCAAGGCCACCCAGGGGCAGGAGATCGAACTCACCGCGAACACCGGCTACCCGGGGCCCGACCCGGCCCGGACGCCGACGATCCGGATCTCCGTGGTGCCGGCCGCCGCGAACCAGCGGCTGCAACTGGAGGCCGGCGACATCGACATCGCCCTCGGCGTCAGCCAGCGGGACGTCCAGGACCTGCGCAATGCCGACGGGATCAAGGTGATCTCGGCGGCCAGCAACCGGCAGGTCGCCATCCAGATGTCGGTCACCTCGGCGCCGTTCGACAACGTCGACGTCCGCAAGGCCCTCGCCTACGCGGTGCCCTACGAGCAGATCATCAACAACGTGTACGGCGGCGACGCCCGCCCCACCAAGAGCCCGGTGCCGCTGGACATGCCCGGGTACGACGAGAGCGGCTACCCGTTCACCCATGATCTCGACCAGGCGCGGGCCGCGCTGGCCGCCGCCGGCCGGAGCACGGTCGACTCGGAACTCGTCTTCGAGGCGGACAACGAGGAGCAGCAGCGCATCGCCGTGCAGGTGCAGAGCGAGGCGGCGAAGGTCGGCATCAACCTCAAGCTGACCCCGCTGGACCCGGCCACCCTCGGCGAGCGGCGGACCCGCAAGAACATCCCGTTGCAGCTCACCTCCGGACAGCTCTGGGTCAACGACGTCGAGTACATGCTCGCCACCAGCTTCGTCAAGGGCGCGAACCTCAACTATTCCAACTACACCAATCCGGAGATCGAGCAGATCTACGAGCAGTCCCACACCACCGTCGACGAGTCGGCCCGCAACGCGCTCTGGAAGCGGGTGCAGCAGATCCTCGCCACGGACGTGCCCTGGGTGGTGGTCTGCCAACCCAACTTCAACCTGCCGGTACGCGAGGCTGTGGCCGGCTGGGTGCAGCCGATGGACGGCCTGGCCCGACTGCGTTACCTGACCGCCTCCGCCTGACCCGGACCGGCGCCCTTCATGCGAATTCTCCGTTTCGTCGTCAGGCGGCTGCTCCAGCTCATCCCGGTGCTGCTCGGGGTGGTCGTCCTGACGTTCCTCCTGGTCCGGGTGCTGCCCGGCGACCCCATCCGGACCATCCTCGGGCAGAACGCCAGCGAGGCGGATGCTGCCGCGGCCCGCGCCCGGTTCGGGCTGGACCAGCCGCTGTGGCGACAGTTCCTCGACTACCTCGGTGGTCTGGTCACCGGAGATTTCGGCACGTCCATCCAGAGCGGCGCTCCGGTCGGCGGCGAGATGGCGTTGCGGGTGGGGCCGACCCTGGAACTGGTCGCGATCGCGGTCTCCATCGCGCTGGTGGTGGCCACCGTGCTCGGCGTCTGGTCGGCCCGGCACGCCAACCGCCTCGGCGACCACAGCATCCGGCTGTTCGCCCTGGCCGGCAACTCCATCCCGGAGTTCTGGCTCGGCCTGGTGCTCGTCCTGGTCGGCTACAGCGTGCTGGGCTGGTTTCCCGCGCCCAGCGGGCGGGTCGACCCGGACACCAACCTGACCCCGCTGACCGGCGCCGACCTCGTCGACGCCGTGCTCACCGGGAACGGAGCGGCCGTCACCAGCGCCGCCGCCCACCTGGCGCTGCCGGTACTCACGCTGGTCGTCGGCGTGGTGGCGCCGCTGCTGCGCAGCGTACGGGCCTCGGCGCTGGAGGTGCTGAACTCCGAGGCGTACGCCGCGGCGGCGGCGCACGGACTGCCGCAACGAACCCTGCTCTACGGCTACCTGCTGCGGTCGACCCTGCTGCGCCTGCCGGCGCTGGCCGCACTGGTGTTCGGCACCGCCATCGGCTCCACCGTCCTGGTCGAGTACGTCTTCTCCTGGCAGGGCTTCGGCCAGTGGGCGCTGCGCGGCCTGCTCTACCGGGACTACCCGGTGGTACAGGCGTCCGTCCTGGTGATCGCGCTCTGCTATGTGCTGGTGTTCCTCATCGCCGACGTGGTCCACGCGATTCTCGACCCGAGAGTGAGGGTCTGATGGCCGACCTGCGCACCGCCGGTCCCGCAGAGGGCGCGGCACCCGTCACGCGCCGCCGGGAGGACCGTTTCTCCCGCGTACTGATCATCACCGGCGCGACCATCCTGGCGCTGGTCGCGGTCGCCGCGGTGGGCGCGCCTCTGTTCAGCTCGTGGGGCGCGACGGAGATCGACCCGGCCGCCACCCTGGCCGCGCCGGGCGGCGACCACCTGCTCGGCACCGACGGCAACGGCATGGACATCTGGAGCCGGGTGCTGTACGCCGCCCGGCTGGACCTGGGCATCGCGGTGGCCGCCGTCGCGCTCGCCGTGCTGGTCGGCACGCTGCTCGGCCTGGTGGCCGGCTACCGTGGCGGCTGGCTCGACGACGTGCTGATGCGCGTGGTCGACATCTTCCAGGCCTTCCCCACCTTCATCCTCGCGCTGGCGGTGGCCGCCCTGCTCGGCAACGGCACCGTCAACCTGATCATCACCATCGCGGCGGTGAACGCCCCGGCGTACGCGCGGCTGGTCCGCGCCGAGGTACGCACCCAGCGCGAGTTGCCCTTCGTCGACGCCGCGGTGACCTCCGGCGCCTCGACGGCGGGCATCCTCTGGCGGCACCTGCTGCCCAACAGCCTCACCCCGGTCCGGGTGATCGCCCCGCTGAACTGCGGCTGGGCGATGCTCACCCTGGCCGGGCTCTCCTTCCTCGGCCTGGGCGTGAGCATCCCGGAGGCCGAGTGGGGGGCCATGATCAGCCTCGGCGCGGCGGACGTGGTCGGCGGCCGGTGGTGGACCAGCGTCCCGCCCGGTCTGGCCCTGTTCGTCTCCGTCCTGGGGTTCAGCCTGCTCGGCGAGGGCCTGCAGGAACGCGCGAACGCGAAGCGGCGGTGACCATGCTCTCCATCGAGAACCTCTCCGTGGTCATCCACCGCGCCGGCCGGCAGGTGGCCGCGCTCAGCGACGTCACCCTCGCCGTGCGGCCGGGCGAGGTGGTCGGTCTGGTGGGGGAGAGCGGCGGCGGCAAGAGCATGGTCGCCCGCGCCGTGGTCGGGCTGCTTCCCGTCGGCGCGCAGACCAGCGGACGGGTCCGCTTCGGCGACGCGGACGTGCTGCGGATGGACGAGACCGCCCTGGCCGGGCACCGGGGACGGGGCGCGGCGATCTGTTTCCAGAACCCGCGCGGGGCGCTCAGCCCGACCCGGACCGTCGGGCGTCAACTGACCGACCGGCTCGTCACCCATCAGGACATGTCCGCCGAGCGGGCCCGGGAGGCCGCCCGGGAGCTGTTCGAGGCGGTCGGCATCCGCAACCCGCAGCGCCGGCTCGACGCGTACCCGCACGAGCTCTCCGGGGGCATGGCCCAGCGGGTGATGATCTCGCTGGCCACCGGCTGCGCTCCCGGCCTGCTGATCGCCGACGAGCCGACCACCGGCCTGGACGTGACGCTGACCCGGGAGATCCTGCGGCAGTTCCGGCACGCCGCCGACGTGGACGGCCGCAGCGTCCTGCTGATCTCCCACGACCTCGCCTCGATCGCACAGGTCTGCGACCGGGTGGTGGTGCTCTACGCCGGCACGGTGGTGGAGAGCGGACCCGCCGGGCAGGTCTTCGGTGAGCCGGCGCACCCCTACACCCGGGCGCTGCTGCGCTCGGTGCCCGGCGTCGACGGTCGGCCGGTCGTGGCCACCCCGGGCGCCATGCCGCTGCTCCGAGCGGCACCGCGGAGCTGCCCGTTCGCGACCCGTTGTGCCCACGCCGACGGCGACTGCACGGCCCGCCGCCCGCTCACCATGCCCGTCGCCGGCCCCACCGAGGACTGGTCGCTGGCCTGCTTCCACCCGCAGAGCGGGCTGATCGTCACCGGCCCGGCGACGCCAGCCCAGGTGGGACCGGTCGACGCCGCCGACGCGGTGCCGGCCCGCGACACCGGACCCGAGGCCGCGCCGCCGGGACCGGCGGTACTGGAGATCGAGGACGCGCACGTCGTCTACCGCAGCCGGTTCGGCTCCGGCGGGCACCACGCGCTGCGGGGTGTGAGCCTGCGGCTGGCCCCCGGCGAGACGCTCGGCGTGGTCGGGGAGAGCGGCTGCGGCAAGAGCACCCTCGCCAAACTCATCATGGGTCTGGTCGCGCCCACCGCCGGCACGGTCACCGTCGCCGGGCAGCACCTGGTGCGGCAGCCGGGACGTCCCGCGGCCCGGGGACGGGCGCTGCGCCGGCTGCGTACCCGCGTCCAACTCGTCTTCCAGGACCCGATCGGCTCGCTCAGTCCGCGCCGCACCGTCGGCGACTCCGTCGCCGAACCGCTGAGGGCCGCCGGGCTGCCCGCCGCCCAGCGTGACGCCCGGGTCGCCGCGGTGCTGGACCGCATGGAACTCGACCGCTCGATCCTGCGGCGGTACCCGCATGAACTCTCGGGCGGCCAGGCACAGCGCATCGGCATCGCCCGCGCCCTGGTCGGCGAGCCGGACCTGATCGTCTTCGACGAGCCGACCTCGGCCCTCGACGTCACCGTCCAGGCCCAGATCCTCGACCTGATCGCCGACGTGACCGCCGACACCGACCGGGCCTCGGTCTTCATCTCGCACGACCTGGCCACCGTCCGAGGCTTCGCCGACCGGGTCGCGGTGCTCTACCTCGGCCGGGTCGTCGAGGAGGGACCGGTCGACGTCGTCTTCGACACCCCCCGGCATCCCTACACCCGGGCGCTGCTCGCCAGCGCCCCCCGCCTCGGCGGACCGCCCGCCGGCACCGGCGGGGTGGAGCTGGTCAAGGACCTGGAGGAGACCGACGCGGCGACCGGCTGCGCGCTCGCCGCCCGGTGCCCGTTCGTCACCGACACCTGCCGCTCCCAGCCGCAACACCTTCAGTCGTACGGCGCGAGCCGGGCCGCCTGCTGGCGGATCCCGGAACTCGCCGCCCTGATCGGAAAGCAGGCCGTCACGCCATGACCCGTCGTCCCATCCGGCTGGCCGTCGACATCGGCGGCACCTTCGTCGACGCGATGGAGTTGGACACGCGGAGCAACCGGGTGCGCTTCCGCAAGGCGTCCACCACGCCGGCCCGTCCCGCCGACGGGGTGCTCGCCGCGATCGCCGCGCTCGGCACCGACCTGTCCGAGGTGGAGCTCTTCACCCACGGGACCACCCTGGGGTTGAACGCGGTCCTGGAGCGCCGTGGCGGCCGGACCGGCATCATCACCAACGAGGGATTCCGGGACATCTTCCTGATCGGCCGGGGCAACGTCCCGCCGGACCACATGTACGACTTCACCTACCAGCGCCCGCCGAGCCTGGTGCAGCGCCGCTTCACCGCGGGCGTACGGGGCCGCCTCGACCATCGGGGCCGGGTGGTCGAGGAGCTGGATCCGGACAGTGTCCGGGCCGCCGCCCGCAACCTGGTCGTGGAGCAGCAGGTCACCTCGATCGCCATCTGCTTCCTGCACTCGTTCCTGGACCCGAGCCACGAACGGGAGGCCGCGCGGCTGATCCGGGAGGAGTTCCCCGGCGTCAGCCTCTCGCTCTCCACCGACATCGTGCGGGAGTACCGCGAGTACGAGCGCACCAGCACCACCGTGCTGGAGGCGTACATCCGGCCGATCTTCGAGCGGTACGTCGACGAGCTGGAGTCCGGACTCGCCGAGCGGGGCTTCGCCGGGCAGTTCCTCATCATGCGCTCCGGCGGCGGTTCGATGACCAGCGCGGTGGCGAAGACCTCGCCCACGCACACCGTCCTCTCCGGCCCGGCCGGTGGCATCGTCGGCGCCGCCTACCTGGCCACCGAACTGGGGCGCGAGCGGCTGCTCACCTTCGACATCGGCGGCACCTCGCTGGACGCCTGCGTGATCGAGAACGGCGCCGCGGTCGCCGCGTACGAGGCCCAGCTGGAGCACTTCCCGCTGCTCATCCCGACGTACGACATCCGCACCATCGGCGCCGGCGGCGGTTCGATCGCCTGGCTGGACCGGGGGCTGCTCAAGGTGGGGCCGCAGAGCGCCGGAGCCGATCCCGGGCCGGTCTGCTACGGCCGGGGCGGCGCCAGCCCGACCGTCACCGACGCGGCGGTGGTACTCGGCTACGTGGACCCCGACCGCTTCCTCGCCGGCACGATGGGGCTGCACGACGCGGCGGCCCGCACGGCGATCAGGGAACAGCTGGCCGAGCCGCTCGGCCTCAGCGCGGCGGGCGCGGCGGCGGGGGTCTTCGACGTGCTGCTGGCCCGCACGGTCGGCGCGGTACGCCAGATCACCGTCGAGCGGGGACACGACCCCCGGCACTTCGCGCTGCTCGCCTTCGGTGGCGCCGGGCCCCTGCTGGCGCCGTTGCTGGCCCGGGAGATGGGCATCGGCGAGGTCATCGTGCCCTTCGCGCCGTCCGGCTTCTCCGCCTGGGGGATGTTGTCGGCGGACATCGTCAACGACTTCAGCCGTACCGTGATGGCCGCCCTGGACGACGTGGACCTGGCCGACCTGGAGGAGCTGTTCAAGGCGGTCGAGGCGGAGGCGGTCGCCTCGCTGGTGGCCCAGGGCGTGCCGGGTGACCAGGCCGTGCTGGAGCGCCAGTTCGAGGTGCGCTACCTGGGCCAGGAACACAGCCTGATGGTGACCGTCGGGTCGACGCTGGACCGCGACGCGGTCCGGGCCGCCTTCGACGAGCTGCACCGCGGCCGTTACGGCCACACCATGGGCAACCCGCTGCAACTGCTCAACCTGCGGGTACGCGGCATCGGCCGGACCGTCCGCCCGGAGCTGGGCACGCACCCGCGCGGCGACGGCGACCCGACCCGGGCGCTGCTCACCCACCGCGACGCGTACGACTTCGGCCGGCGCGCCGTGGTGCCGTTCGCGGTGTACGACCGGGCCGCGCTGGAGCCCGGCGACACCTTCGCCGGACCGGCGCTGGTCGACGAGGGCACCTCGACCACGGTGGTGCCCAGCGGCCAGCGGGTCACCGTCGACGAGCACCGCTACCTGCTGGTGACCCTGGAGGAGGCGCGATGACCACACTGGATGGCGCTCGGGTCGAGGTCGTGCGCAGCTACCTGCTGTCGGCGGCCGAGGAGATGCGGGCCACGCTGATCCGGACCTCGTTCAACCCGGTCATCTACGAGGTGCACGACTTCGGCCTGTCGATCTACGACGCCGACCTGCGGCTGGTCGCCGAGGCCACCGGGCTGACCTTCTTCCTGGGGGCCAACGACTACTCGCTGGCCAAGGGGGTGGCGTACGTGGGTCGGGAGAACCTGCACCCGGGTGACGTGGTGCTGCTGAACTACCCGTACTGGAACGCCGCGCACACCTACGACGCCACCCTCTTCGCGCCGGTCTTCCGACCGGATCCGGCGGACGCCGACGGCGACGGCGAGCTGGTGGGTTTCCTCTGCGTCCGGGCGCACTGGATGGATCTGGGGGCGAAGGATCCGGGGTACGTGCTGGACTCGACGGACATGCACCAAGAGGGGTTGATTTTTCCGGGGACGAAGGTGGTGTCCCGGGGAGAGCCGGTGCGGGAGATCCACGAGTTGATCCGGTTCAACTCGCGGATGCCGGACGCGGTGCTGGGGGACCTGCACGCCCAGATCGCCGCTCTGCGCACCGGAGAGCGCCGGCTGCTGGAGATCGTCGAGAAGTTCGGCCGCCCCACCGTGGCCGCCGCGGTCGACCACATCATCGCCGACGGCGAGGCCCGGACCCGGGCCGCGCTCGCCGCCCTGCCGCAGGGCACCTGGAGCGCCGAGGACTGGCTCGACGACGACGGCATCACCGACGACCCGGTGAAGATGCGGGTCACGGTCACCATCGCCGACGGGCGGTTCACCGTGGACTTCGCCGGCTCGGCCCCGGCCACCCGGGGCCCGATCAACATGCCGTTCGGCGCGACCGAGGCGATCTGCAAGGTCATCCTCAAGTCGTTGACCTCACCCGACGAGCCCTCGAACGCCGGCACGGTCGCCCCGCTGGAGGTCCGCGCGGAACCGGGCACCCTCTTCCACGCCGTCTACCCGCAGCCGACCTTCACGCTCTGGACCGGCATCGTCGCCGTCGAGCTGATCCTCAAGGCGTTGGCGCAGGGGATGCCGGAGCGATTGCCGGCGTCCAGTGGGGGCGACGTGCCGGGGTTCATGATGGTCGGCGCGGATCCGGGGACCGGTCGGATCTTCGCGGTCAGCAACAACGACCTGGTCGGCTGGGGCGCGACCGCCGACCACGACGGGATGGAGGCCGCCACCCATGTCTCCGGCAGCACCGGTCGGGGCACGCCGATCGAGGTGATGGAGGCCCGCACCGGGATGTTCTTCGAGCGGGTGGAGATTCGGGTGGATTCGGGGGGTGCGGGGCGTTTTCGGGGTGGGTGTGGGTTGCGGCGGGATATTCGTTTTGTGTCGTCGGGGGAGTTTCTTTCGGTGATCAAGAAGACGCGGAGTGCGCCGTGGGCGTTGGCGGGTGGGTTGTCGCCGGAGCCGAATCAGGTGGTGGTGTTTGCGGGTACGGGTCGTGAGGCGCGGGTGAGTACGTGTCGTACGGGGGTGGTTGCTGGTGATCGGGTGTCGTTGTTGACCGCTGGTGGTGGTGGTCATGGTGATCCGGGGTTGCGGGATCCGGAGGCGGTGCGTCGTGACGTGGCGGAGGGGTACGTCTCCGCCGAGGCCGCCCGCGACATCTACGGGGTCGACGTCGATGGCTGAGTCCACGGTCGACGGGGCAACCGTCGAGGTGATCGGCAGCTACCTCACCTCGGCCGCCGAGGAGATGCGGGTGACGCTGGTGCGGACCGCCTTCAACCCGGTCATCTACGAGGTGCACGACTTCGGCATCTCCGTCTACGACCGCCACCTGCGCCTGGTCGCCGAGTCGACCGGCCTGTCCCGGTTCCTCGGCGCGAACGACTACTCGCTGGCCAAGGGGGTGGCGTACGTGGGTCGGGAGAACCTGCACCCGGGCGACGTGGTGCTGCTGAACTACCCGTACTGGAACGCCGCGCACACCTACGACGCCACCCTCTTCGCGCCGGTCTTCCTGCCCGCCCCGGCCGGCCCCGCCGCTGCCGCTGCCGCTGCCGCTGCCGCCGACGGCGACGGCGACGGCGACGGCGAGCTGGTCGGCTTCCTCTGCATCCGGGCGCACTGGATGGATCTGGGGGCGAAGGATCCGGGGTACGTGCTGGACTCGACGGACATGCACCAGGAGGGCGTGATCTTCCCGGGGACGAAGGTGGTGTCCCGGGGAGAGCCGGTGCGGGAGATCCACGAGTTGATCCGGTTCAACTCGCGGATGCCGGACGCGGTGCTGGGGGACCTGCACGCCCAGATCGCCGCTCTCCGCACCGGCGAACGCCGGCTGGTCGAGGTGCACCGGCGGCACGGCACGGCCACCGTGGACGCCGTCGTCGAGCGGCTCATCGCCACGGCCGCCGACTCCGCCGCCGAGGCGGTGGCCGCGCTGCCGCAGGGCACCTGGAGCGCCGAGGACTGGCTCGACGACGACGGCGTCACCTCCGACCCGATCCTGATGCGGGTCACCGTGACCGTCGCCGACGGCACCTTCACCGTCGACTTCGCCGGCTCCTCGCCGGCCGTGCCGGGACCGGTCAACCTGCCGTTCGGCGCGACCATCGCCACCTGCCGCGTCGCCTTCAAGGCGATCACCACCCCCACCGAGCAGACCAACGCCGGACACTTCGCCCCGCTGCGGGTACGCGCCGAACCCGGGTCGCTGTTCCACGCCGAGTACCCGGCGGCGACCTTCACCCAGTGGACCGGGACGGTCGCCCTGGAACTGATCTACAAGGCGTTGGCGCAGGGGATGCCGGAGCGGTCGCCGGCGTCCAGCGGGGGTGACGTGCCGGGGTTCATGATGGTCGGCGTGGATCCGGAGACCGGTCGGATCTTCGCCGTCAGCAACAACGACCCGGTGGGCTGGGGCGCGACCGCCGACCACGACGGCATCGGACCGGCGAACCATCTCTGCCAGACCCAGGCCCGCAACACCCCCGTGGAGGTCCTCGAAGCGAAGACCGGGATGTTCTTTGAGCGGGTGGAGATTCGGGTGGATTCGGGGGGTGCGGGGCGTTTTCGGGGTGGGTGTGGGTTGCGGCGGGATATTCGTTTTGTGTCGTCGGGGGAGTTTCTTTCGGTGATCAAGAAGACGCGGAGTGCGCCGTGGGCGTTGGCGGGTGGGTTGTCGCCGGAGCCGAATCAGGTGGTGGTGTTTGCGGGTACGGGTCGTGAGGCGCGGGTGAGTACGTGTCGTACGGGGGTGGTTGCTGGTGATCGGGTGTCGTTGTTGACCGCTGGTGGTGGTGGTCATGGTGATCCGGGGTTGCGGGATCCGGAGGCGGTGCGTCGTGACGTGGCGGAGGGGTACGTGTCGGCCCAGGCCGCCCGCGACATCTACGGGGTGATCCTGTGACCGCCGGCGACCCGCCGAGCCTGCTGCTCGGCAACTGCACCGTCCTCGACGCCCGGGTGCTGGACGGCCTGGCCCCGGTGCCGGACGCCGGAGTCTGGGTACGCGACGACCGGATCGCCGCCGTCGGCCCGTACGCCGAGGTGGCGGCCCAGGCGCGGGTCGCCGGTGCGGTGACCGACGTGGACCTCGACGGGGCGTACCTCACCCCCGGCCTGGCCAACATGCACACCCACTTCTCGCTGTCGCTGCCCGGCTCCGGCGGCGACAACGTGAAGACCATGGGCCCGCACGACCTGGCCTACTACATGGCCGACGGGGCACGACGCACGCTGCACCACGGCGTGACCACGGTGCGCTGCGTCGCCGAGAAGGACCACGCCGACTTCGCGCTGCGCCGCGCCATCACCGCCGGCCGGATTCCCGGCCCCCGCATCCACACCGCCGGCCGCGCACTGGTCTGCACCGGCGGGCACGGGCACGAGAGCAGCGACACCCTGGAATGCGACGGGCCGGTCGGGTTCCGGCACGGTGTGCGCAGCCAGATCAAGGCCGGCGCGGACCTGATCAAGGTGATGATCTCCGGCGGCATCGCCGGCGAGCACGAGGGCATCCACACCCCCCAACTCTTCACCGACGAGCTGGCGGCCGTGCTGGAGACGGCGCACGCGTGGGGACGCAAGGTGACCGCGCACGCCGGACCGGCCGAGGTGATCGGCGCGGCGGTCGAGCTGGGGCTGGACTGCGTGGAGCACGGCTATCAGCTCACCCCGCAGGTGGTGGCCCGGATGGCCGAGCGGGGCACCGCGCTGGTGCCGACGCTGCTGGTGACCCGCTGCAAGGAGTTCTTCGACGAACTCGGCGTACCGGAGTGGATGCAGTGCCGCTCGCTTGGGGCCGGCCCCCGGCACCTGGAGAGCTTCGCGATGGCCGTGGACGCTGGCGTGGAGGTGCTGCTCGGCAGCGACATGCCGCCCTTCTGGCACTTCGAGGGCACCAACGCCACCGTCCGGGAGCTGGAGTACATGGCCGAGCGGATCGGCCCGGCGCGGGCCATCCACGCCGGCACCCGGGGACCCGTCCGGTGGCTGGGGGTCGAGGCGGACCGGGGCACCGTGCAGGCCGGCAAGGTGGCCGACCTGATCGCGATGGAGGACGACCCGCTCGCCGACACGTCGGCGTTCCGGGGCGTGCGATGGGTGATGAAGGGCGGCCGGATCGCCCGGGACGACCGGGGAGGGGCGGCATGACGTTCGTGACCGCCGACGCGGCACTGATCGCCGCGCTGATCGACGACCTGTACGCGGCCTTCCTCACCGGCGACCGCCAGCGCTTCGACGGGCACCTGCACGCCGACGTGACCACCTGGGAAACCCACCTACCCGGGCCGCTGCGCAGCCGCGCGGAGCTGGACGCGTACCGCGACCAGCGGGACGCCGCCGGGCAACGGCCCCGGCTGGCCGTGCTCACCGCGCAGGACAAGCGCATCGACGTCTGGGGCGAGGTCGGCCTCGCCCGCTACGTCCTGGTCGCGCGGAGCGGCGACGAGGACCCGCCGTCGGCGAGCCGCGTCACCGACGTGCTGCGACGCGTCGACGGCCGCTGGCAGATCGTGCACCACCACGCCGAGCTGTTGCGCGATCCGGTGGGTACGCGATGATCCGCCGGCTGGTCGCCTACCGCACCGGCGAGCCCACGCAGGTGCTGTCGGTGGCCGAGCTGCCGGACGACCCACCACCCGGCCCCGGCGAGGTCCAGCTCGCCGTACGGGCCGTCGGCCTGAACTTCCTCGACGTCTCCCTCTGCCGAGGGGAGTACCCGGTGCGGCCGGACCCGCCGATGACCCCCGGGGTCGAGGCGGCGGGCCGGGTGGTCGCGGCCGGTGCCGGCGCCGAGCAGCTGCTGGGCCAGGAGGTCGTCGCCTGTCCGGCGCTGCCGCGTGGCGCGCTCGGCTCCACGGTGACGGTGGACGCCGCCGTGGTGGTGCCCCGTCCGTCCACGATCGACCCGACCATTGCGGCGGCGCTGCCGGTCACGTACCAGACCGCGTGGTTCGCGCTGGCGCGGGCCCGGCTGACCGCCGGAGAGACGGTGCTGGTGCACGCGGGCGCCGGTGGGGTGGGCATCGCCGTCACCCAGCTCGCGGTCGCCCGTGGGGCGCGGGTCATCGCCACCGCGGGCGGCCCGGCGAAGACCGCCGTCTGCCGGGACCAGGGCGCCGAACTGGCCGTCGACTACACGAGCGAGGACTTCGTGGCCGCGGTCCGCGACGCCACCGACGGAGGCGGCGTCGACGTGGTCGTCGACCCGGTCGGCGGTGACGTGCTGGCCCGGTCGCTGGACTGCCTCGCGTTCGAGGGCCGGTTGGTCACCGTGGGCGCGGCCGGCGGCGCACCACCGCCGGTCGACCCGGGCCGGCTGATCGCGGCCAACGCCGACCTCGTCGGGCTCTCCTGGGGGTCCCGGTACCCGTGGCGCCGCCCGGAGCAGGTCCGCGCCGCCTACCAGGCCCTCTTCGACCTCTGCGGCTCCGGGGCGGTCCGACCACCGGTCAGCCGGGTGGTGTCGCTTCCGCAGGCGCCGGCGGCGCTCGACGAACTGGCCGGCCGGCGGACGATCGGCAAGATCATCGTACGGCTCGACGAGAAGGAGTGATCATGACCGGCAGCGCCGACGGCGACATGGAGATCTACGACCTCAAGGTGACCGTGGACCGGATCGAGGGGCGGTCGGTCTGCGGCATGGCGACCGGCGACTCGTTCGAGCTGACCAACAGCGCCCACCTGCGACTGCCCGACGGCCGACACTTCTGCGTGTACGCCCTCGCCGCGGTGCTGCCCTTCCTCGCCGCCAAGCAGCGCGACCTGGCCGCCGGTGACTGGCTCGCCCAGGACTCGCACTTCGCCTGCCCGGACCCGGAGGAGCGGCTCGTCATGAAGGTGGAACGCACCTGCCGGCGGCGGATGAACTCGGCGGACCTCACCTGATGACCGTCGAGATCGGACTCGGCCTGCAGAGCGACAAACCCGCCGGCGCCTACGCCCGGCTGGCCCGCGCCGCCGAATCGTACGGCTTCGACGTGCTGACCGTCTTCGGCGACCTGATGTACCAGCCGCCGATCTTCCCGTTGCTGGAGATCGCGCAGGCGACCAGCCGGGTACGGCTCGGCCCGGCCTGCCTCAACCCGTACTCCCTGGCGCCGTACGAGATCGCCGGGCAGATCGCCGCGCTCGACCTCGCCTCCCGGGGCCGGGCCTACCTGGGCCTGGCCCGCGGGACCTGGCTCGGGGCGGTCGGCCTGGCCCAGCCGAGGCCGCTGGCCACGATCGAGGACGCGACGGCGGTCGTCTACCGGCTGCTGCGCGGTGACCGGACCGGCTATCGGGGACAGGTCTTCTCGCTGGCCCCGGAGACCGCGCTGCGCTACGCCGTGCAGCGGCCCGATCCGCCGCTGCTGATCGGTGCCTGGGGGCCCCGGGGAGCGGCCCTGGCCGGCCGGATCGCCGACGAGATCAAGGTGGGCGGCAGCGCCAACCCCGACATGGTGCCGGTCGTCCGCGACCGGCTCCGGGTCGGCGCGGTCGCCGCCGGACGCGACGTCGACGAGATCGGCATCGTGCTCGGTGCCGTGACCGTGGTCGACACCGACGGCGAGGCGGCCCGGAGCCGGGCCCGCACGGAGGTCGCCATGTACCTCGCCGTGGTGGCGGAGCTGGACCCGACCGTCACCCTGCCGGACGGCCTGGTGGCGCGGGTCGGGCAGCTGGTCGACGCGGGCGAGCACGACGCCGCCGGCCGTCTCGTTCCCGACGAGGTGCTCGACCGGTTCGCCTTCTCCGGCACCCCGGCCCAGGTCGCCGCCCAGGCCCAGCGGCTCATCGACGCCGGGGTCCGGCGGGTCGAGTTCGGCACACCGCACGGGCTGACCGACGACCGTGGCGTGGAGCTGCTCGGCTCGGCCGTGCTGCCCCTGCTTCGCCGCTGAGGAGAGTGGATGGACGTCACCGTGGTGGCCGGTCCGGAGCTGACCGCCGACATCGCGCTGCTGGAGTCGCTTACCACCGCCACGGCGGCGGGTCTCGGGGTCTCCGGCCGGCTGCTCGTCGCCGACTCGGCCGACGCGCTGCGGGCATCCGTGGCGGCGACGGCACCGCCGGTGGTGGTGCTACCCGGTCCCACCCCCGAGGCGCGGGCCCTGATCACCGGTGCCGCGCCGCACGTGCTCTGGTACGACCTCACCGCCGAGACCCCCGTCGCCGGTGCGCTCCACCTGCACGGCCGGGGCGTGTGGGGGCTGGCGTGGGCGATCCGCCACGCGGTGCACCGCCTCCGGTCGCCGGCCGCCCGGATCGCCTACGGTCCAGATCCCGACCAGTGGGGCGACCTGCGACTGCCGTCCCCGACCGGCCCACCCCCGGCGCCGGTCGCGGTGCTCCTGCACGGTGGCTTCTGGCGCTCCGTCTGGGGCGCCGACCTGATGGACGCCCTCGCCGTCGACCTCACCGCCCGGGGATACGCCTCGTGGAACGTGGAGTACCGACGGCCGGACCAGCACGGCTGGGACGCCACCACCGCCGACGTGGCGAGCGCCCTGGCGGTGCTGCCCGACCTCGCCGGCACCGGCGTGCTGGACCTGGACCGGATCGTCGTCCTCGGTCACTCGGCCGGTGGGCAACTGGCGCTACGGGCCGCAGCCGACCTGGTTGCCGGCACCGGTCCAGGCCCGCACCGTTCCGGGAACGCCGCCCCGGGCCTGCGGCTGGTGGTGTCGCTGGCCGGCGTCCTCGACCTCGCGGAGTCCGAGCGCCGTCAACTCGGCGACGGCGCGGTCGCCGCGGCGCTCGACGGGGCCCCGGCGACCGTACCGCAGCGGTACGCCACCAGCGACCCGATGGCGCGGCTGCCGCTGACGGTGCCCATCCTGCTGGTCCAGGGGGCAGGGGACAGCCTGGACCTCGTCGACATCAACCGGCGCTTCGCGGCGGCCGGTCGGGCGGCCGGCGACGACCTCGGCCACCTCGAACTGCCGGGCGACCACTTCGACGTCATCGACCCCGGCACGGCCATCTGGCGGGCCACCCTGGAACAGGTGGACCGCCGGCTCCGGCGCTGAGCCGGCGGCACCCGGATCGCCAGCACATTTCATGACAGTGAACAAGACCGGCTGCCTGTCCGGTCTCAGAACAGTCGGGGCGTGACGACCGAGACCACGGTGGTGACGGAGTCGGTGTCGTTGTACATGCGGTGCGGCACCGACGAGCGCAGATGCACGCTGTCGCCCGGGTGCAGGCGGTGCTCGACGCCGTTGACCTCGTACAGCAGCTCGCCGGAGATGACGTAGGCGAACTCCTCACCGGCGTGGCCGTACGCGTTCTCCCGCCGGCCGCCCGGCGCGATGTGCACCAGCATCGGTTCGAGGAGCAGGTCCGGCCCGCGTTCGGAGAGCATCCGGTAGGTCTGCTGACCCGAGACGTACTGGATGGCGGTGGTCTCCGCCCTGGTCAGCGTGAAATGGCTGGGCAGCGGGGTGACGGTGGCGCCTGAGGACCCGGCGTCGGCGTCGAAGAAGTCGCCCACCGTGCGGTCGAGCGCCTTGGCGACGCTGCCGAGGGCCGTCAGCCCGATCGAGGAGATGCCGCGCTCGACCTGGGAGAGGAAGCCGATCGACAGGTCGGCGCGGGCGGCGAGGCCGCGCAGCGTCAGCCCACGCTCCTTGCGGTACTGCCGGATCCGGGTACCGACCAGGCTGGCCGGCGTGCTGCCGGTGACCGCGGGCGCGGGGCGGGCCTGCTCGGGAACGGGATGACCTCCCATGGAACGCATGCGGCACCTCCTGTCGCGGCTGGCAGTCCCTGGTCCGCCACCTGTGTTCGATGGTATCGAACGAAGGCGTACCGGGAAGGGCGGGGCTGTCATGCCGCGCCGCCCCGTGCCGGCGCGGCGGTCACGTCGGGCAGCGGTGGCCGCCGCCGGGCGATGCCGGCGGCGACGGCGGTGGCGACCAGCACCGAGACGGCGGCGACCGGGCCGATCCAGGCCGCACCGAGCCCGACCGCGAGCACCGCGCCGCCGAGCGCCGCCCCGAGCGCGCCGGCCGCTCCGGCGACCGAGATGTTGACGGCGGCGACCAGCCCGGTGGCGCCCGGGTCCACCTGACCCATCAGCCAGGTCTGGACCAGCGGCACGACCAGGAACGCCGCCGCGCCCAGCAGGGCCAGCCCGGTCAGCGCCACCGGCGCGACGGGGAGCAGGACCGGCTGCGCCAGCAGGATCAGGGCCAGGGCGCCGACCGCCACCGGCAGGCGGCGGCTGATGGTGTGGGGGCGTACCCGGCCGGCGAGCAGGTTGCCGGCGATGGTGCCCAGGCCGTAGCCGACCAGCCCGACGCTGACCCAGCCCGGGCTCAGGCCGGTGACCTCCCGCAGCATGGGGGCGACGTAGGTGAACGCGGCCACGAATCCGGTCAGCGTCAGCAGGGTGACCGCGAGCCCGGCGAGGATGGCGGGCCGGAACAGCTTGCCGACGCTCTCGCGTACCCCGGACGGCGGTGGCGTGGGAATCCGGGGGCAGAAGACGAGCACGCCGAGCAGCCCGACGGCGGCCAGGCCGGAGACCGCCGCGAAGGTGGCCGGCCAGCCGAACGCCGCACCGACGAGGCTACCCAGCGGCAGGCCGAGAACCGTGGCCAGGGCGAACCCGCCGAACAGCCGGGCCACCGCGGTGGTCTGCCGCTCGGGTGGCACCGAGGCCATGGCCACCTGGGAGGCCACCGCCATGAACAGGGCCTGCGCCAGCGCCGAGCCCAGCCGGGCCGAGAGCAGCATCGGGTATGAGGTGGCCATGGCGCTGGCCGCCGCCGACCCGGTGGCCAACGCCATGGTGGCGGCCAGCAGTTCGCGTCGGGGCAACCGGCGGGTCAGCACGGTGGCGACCGGTCCACCCACGGTGACCACCACCATGTACGCGGTGACCAGTTGCCCGGCGGCGGGTACCGACACGTCCAGGTCGGTGGCGACCTGGGGGAGCAGACCGACGAGCACGAACTCGGCGGTGGCCACGGCGAACGAGCAGACGAAAAGGACGTAAATGATCACGGGATCGACGCTAAAGCCTGACACTGACGTTAGAGTCAAGGTATGCGGATAGGCGAGTTGAGCGCGCGTACCGGAGCCTCGGAACGGATGCTGCGCTACTACGAGGAGCAGGGGCTGTTGACGCCCGGGCGGACCAACTCGGGCTACCGGGTCTACCGGGAGGCCGACGTGGACCGGGTGGCCCGCATCCGGTGCATGCTCTCCGCCGCGCTGCCGTCCGGCGTGGTCGGGCAGGCGCTGAAGTTCCTGCTGGACGGGCGGGCCGCGATCCCCGACGAGCCCGCCGACCGCGCCGAACTCGCCGAGACGCTACAGGGCGAGTTGGACATGCTGACCGAGAAGATCGCCGCCCTGCAACACAGCCGGGACCTGCTCGCCACCATCGTCACCGATGTCCGGGGCGACGTGGTGGGGCCCGGCCGGCCCGGCGATCCGGGCTGCGAGGTGGTGCGCCGATCGGTCCGCAAAGCGGGTCCGGCCATCGGTCACGCCGACGCGGCCGCCCGAGCCGCCCGCCGCTGAGGGCACCTCAGAGGACGCGGCGTAGCCACTCCTCGACCCCGGCGACGTGCACGGTGGCCCAGGAGCGGGCCAGCTCCGGCTGCCGGGCGGCGATCGCATCGAGGATCGCCGCGTGCTGCTCGCGGGTCCGGTCGACCGCGCCCTCCTGGGTGAGGCCGCGCCAGATCCGGGCCCGGGTGGTCGGCCCGGAGAGGCTGTCCAGCAGCGACGAGAGCACGTTGTTGCCCGCACAGGCGGCGATCAGCCGATGGAACTCCAGGTCGTTGGCGACCAGCTCCTCGATGGTCGGGCTGTCGCCGAGGCCGTCGAGAACCTCCCGCAGCGCCGCCACGTCCTCGTCGCTGGCCCGCTGCGCGGCCAGCGCGGTCGCGGCCGGTTCGAGGATCCGCCGGACCTCAAGGAAGTCCAGCACCGTGTCGTCGCGGTGGAAGTCGACGACGAAGCTCAGGGCGTCGAGCAGCAGCGCGGGATCCAGGCTTGTCACGTACGTGCCGTCGCCCTGCCGCACGTCGAGCACCCGGATCAGCGCCAGCGCCCGGACCGCCTCCCGCAGCGAGTTGCGGGACAGCCCGAGCCGCTCGGCCAGGTCCGGTTCGCGGGGCAGGCGGTCGCCGGGGCGCAACTCACCGGCCACGATCATCTGCTTGATCTTGTCGATCGCCTCGTCCGTGACTGCCACGTTCTGCCTCCACCCTCCTCGCGCACGATCATCCCGTACCCACCGGTGAGGTGGGCAGTGGGGCGTCGGGGCGCAGCAGACCCTCGGCCACCAGCTCCGACCAGAACTCCTCCGGCGGGGGTGGCGCTGCCAACAGCGCGGCGTTGCGCCGGACCTGCCCGGGATGGTGGGCGCCGACCACCACCGCCGCCACCGCCGGATGCGCGACGGCGAACGCCAGCGCCGCGGCCGGCAGCGAGGTGCCGTGCCGGGTGCAGACCTCGGCGATCGCCCGCACCCGGGCGAGCACCGCGGCCGGCACGTCGGAATACTCGTACGGCAGGCCGGGGTGGGGGCGCTCCACGGCGAGCAGGCCGCTGTTGAAGACGCCCGCGTTGAGCACCGAGACGCCCCGGCGCTGGCAATCGGGCAGCAGCGCGTCGAGCGCCGGCTGTTCCAGCAGGGTGTACCGGCCGGCGACCATGACCGCGTCGACGTCGGTCTCGGTGACGAACCGGTGCAACACCTGCCACTGCTTCGACCCGACACCGATCGCGCCGATGACGCCCTGGGCCCGCAGCTCGTGCAGCGCCGGGTAGGTCTGCTCAAGCGCCGCCGCCCGGTGTTCCTCCGGGTCGTGGATCAGCGCGATGTCGATCCGGTCGAGGCCGAGCCGGACCAGGCTCGCCGCCAGGGAACGCCGTACCCCGTCGGCGGTGAAGTCCCACACCCGCCGATGGTCGGCGGGCACGTCGAAGCCCTCCGGGTCGCGCCGGCCGGCCCCGGAGCGATCCGGCACGAGCAGCCGGCCCACCTTCGTGCTGACCGTGTACGCCGAGCGGGGCAGGGCCCGCAGCGCGTCGCCCAGCCGGCGCTCGGAGAGCCCCAGACCGTAGTGCGGGGCGGTGTCGAAGTACCGGACCCCGCAGTCCCAGGCGGTCGCCACGGTGGCGGTGGCGTCCGCCTCGCCGATCGGGGTGTAGAGGTTGCCGAGCTGGGCGCAGCCGAGGCCGAACCGGCTCACCGTCGCCGCCGACCGTCCCACCCGTACGCCGGTCATGCCTGCTCCTTCCTAGTCCTGGGCCTTGCCGGAGGTGAGCCGGGCCAGGATCAGCGCGACCAGGATGATCCCGCCGTAGATGGCCTGGATCCACTGGGCGGAGACCCCGCCGAGGGTCAGGATGTTGTTGATCAGACCGAGGACGATGACGCCGCAGAGCGCGCCGAAGAGCGTCCCCTTGCCACCGTCGAGGCTGATCCCGCCGATGACCGCCGCGGCGAAGACGGTGAAGATCATGCCGTCGCCCTGCGCCGCCGCGACCGAGCCGAGGCGGCCGGTCATCAGCAGGCCGGCCAGCGCCGCCAGCACGCCGCCGATCATCAGGACCACCCAGACCACCCGATCGGTACGGATGCCGGCGGCCCGGGCCGCGTCGGTGTTGCCGCCGATGGCGTAGACGGCCCGGCCGTGCCGGAAGAAGCCGAGCACGGCGATGCCCACCGCGAAGAGCGTGCCGCTGATCCAGATCGACGCGGGCAGGCCGAGCCAGACCGCACTGCCCAGGTAGAGCACCGAGGGCGGGATGTCGAAGAGGTTCTGCCCGCCGGTGATCCCGATCTGTAGACCGCGCAGCACGATCAGCATGCCCAGCGTCACGATGAAGGCGGAGAGCTGGAAGCGCAGGATGAGCAGGCCGTTGAAGGCGCCGATGGCCAGCCCGGTGAGCAGGCAGAGCACGATGGCCAGGCTGGCCGGAAGTTCGGTGCCCAGCCCGTTGCTGGCCGCCGGGATGACCAGCGCGACGGCCAACGCCGGGGCCAGCGCGATCGTCGACTCCAGCGAGAGGTCGAACTTGCCGGAGATCAGGATGATCGCCTCGGCCAGCACCAGCAGCGCCAGTTCGGTCTGCTGTTGCAGCACGTTGGTGATGTTGGCGGTGCTGAGGAACACCGGGTCGATGAGCGCGCCCACCACCACCAGCAGCAGGATCGCCGGTACCAGTGCGAAGTCCCGCAGCCGGGCCAGCGGGAGCCGGCCGAGACCGGGCCGGGGACCGGTCGGTGTCGGCGGCCTGGCGATCGTCGGGGTGCCGGTCACGGCTGCTCCACTCCCTCCACTGCGGCCACCAGTTCGGCGTCCGTCCAACCTCGGGAAAACTTCCGCACCAGCCGGCCGTGGTACAGCACCAGCACCCGGTCGCACGAGCGCAGGTCGTCCAGCTCGTCGGAGACGATCAGGACGCCGGTGCCGCCCGCCGCGGCCTCGGCGACGGCGTGCAGCAGGGACGCCTTGGACCGGACGTCCACGCCGGCGGTGGGGCTGACCAGGACGAGCGCCTTCGGGTCGTTGGCCAACGCCCGGGCCAGCACGACCTTCTGGGCGTTGCCACCGGAGAGGCCGTTGACCGGCTGGCGCGGCCCGTCGGTCTTGATGTCGTACGTGTTGATCATGCGCTCGGCGGTGGCGCGTAGCCGGGCCGGCAGCACGACGCCGATCGGGCCGAGCCGGTCGGTGATCGGCAGGGTGGCGTTCTCCGCCACCGACAGCAGCGGGACGAGGCCCTCCCGGTGCCGGTCCTGAGGCAGATAGCCGAGCCCGGCGTCGAGCGCGGCCGGCACGCTGCCCGGTTTCGGGACGCTCCCGGCGATCGTCACCGTGCCGGCGTCGGCCGCCCGGAGCCCGGCGACTGTCTCGGCCAGCGCCACCTTGCCGCTGCTGCCCGAACCGATCAGGCCGACCAGTTCACCGGCCCGTACCGAGAGGTCGACGCCGTCGTAGCAGCCGGCCAGCCGCAGCCCGTGCACGTCGAGCACCACGGGTGCGGTCGAAGATGCCGGCGGCCGGTCGGCGCCGGTGGCGAGCAGGTGGGCGGTGTCACCGGTCATCGCGGCGACCAGATCGTCACGGGGCAGGGTGTCGACCGGCTGGGTGAGGATGTGCCGCGCGTCGCGCAGCACGGTCACCGTCTGGCACACGTCGTACACCTCCTGAAGGTGGTGCGAGATGAACAGGAAGGTGACCCCGGCGGCCTGGAGTTCGCGCATCCGGGTGAAGAGCCGTCCGATGGCGGCGCCGTCGAGCTGCGCGGTCGGCTCGTCGAGGATGATGAACCGGGCGCCGAACGAGAGCGCCCGGGCGATCTCCACGAGCTGCCGTTGCTCCACGGTGAGCGAGCCGGCGAGCGCGGCCGGGTCGACCGCGACCCCGTACCCGGTGAGCAGGTCGGTGGCGCGGCGTCGCAGGCCGCGCCAGTCGATCGGGCCGCGACCGGCCTGGCGGTTGAGGAAGAGGTTCTCCGCGACCGTCAGGGTGGGGATGATGGTGGACTTCTGGTAGACGCAGGCGACCCGTTGCCGCCAGGCGTCCCGGTCCGCCAGCGCCGGCGCCGGGGCCCCGTCGAAGCGGACCTCGCCGCTGTCCGGCCGCTGCAACCCGGTCAGGATCGACACCAGGGTGGACTTGCCGGCGCCGTTGCGCCCGACCAGCGCGTGGGTCTCGCCGGTGGCGACGCTGATGCCGGCGGAGCGCAGCGCCACGGTCGCGCCGTACCGCTTGGAGACGCCGTGGGCCGCCACGGCCGGGACGGTGCCCCGGGCCGTGGTGTCCACCGTCTGCTCGTGATCGGTCATCACTTGCCGATCTGGTTTCCCCAGAGCGCCGGGTCGTCGACGTTCTCCCGGGTGACCAGCGGCGCGGCGATCTGGTCCTCCAGACCGTTGCCGATGTCGATGATGGTGCTGTCGTGGTCGGTCGGGCCGGGCTGGAAGGTCCTGCCCTCGGCGGCGGCCTTGGCGTAGTAGAGCGCCCACTTGGCGTACAGGTCGGCCGGCTGGGAGACGGTGGCGTCGATCTCACCCTTGCGGATGGCCTCGAACTCCTGCGGGATGCCGTCGTTGGAGACGATGAAGATGTGCTTCGGGTCCTCCGGCGCGACCAGCAGGTTCTTCGACCGCAGCACCTGTAGCGTCGGGGCCAGGAAGACGCCGCCGGCCTGCAGGTAGATGCCCTTGATGTCGGGGTGCTGGGCGAGTCGGGTCTGTAGTGCCGCCGCGGCCCGCGCGCCCTCCCAGTCGGTCGGCTCCTCGAAGACGGTGATGCCGGGGAACTTCGTCTTCATGCACTCGGCGAAGGCCTCCGAGCGGTCCCGGCCGTTGATCGAGGAGAGCGAACCCTGGAACTCGATCACCTTGCCCGTGCCGCCGAGCTTCTCGCCGAGGAACTCGCAGGCCTTCTGCCCGTACGCGCGGTTGTCGGCGCGGACCACCATGAAGACCCGGCCGCGGTCGGGTCGGGTGTCGACGGAGACCACCGGGATCTTCCGGGACTCCAGGGTGTCCAGTGTGGAGGCGATCGCGCCGGTGTCCTGGGGGGCCATCACGATGGCCTTCGCGCCCTGGCTGGTCATCGCCTGGACGTTGGCGACGAGCTTGGCCACGTCGTTCTGCGAGTTGGTCGGCGACATCAGGTTGATGTCGTACTCGTCGGCGAACCGGGGGACGTACTTGGCGTAGGAGTTCCAGAAGTCGGAGTCGGCGCGCGGCAGGTCGATGCCGATCTGCGGGCCGGCGCCGGCCTGGCCGCCCGTCCCGTCGGACGGGTCGCCGCAGCCGGCGGTGCCGAGGGCCAGGGTCGTGGCCAGCGCTGTGGCGAGGATGGTTCTGGCGGTATGTCTCACGGTGGTCCTCCAGTGGGGTGGGTACGGTGCGGCGTTTCTCGGAGGCTGTTACTGGTCGGGCGGGGTGCTACCCGGGCGGCGGCGGCAGGCGCAGGCCGTGCATCCCGCCGTCGACGGCGAGCACGCTGCCGGTGGTGGCGGCCAGCGGACTGGCCAGGTAGGCGATCGCGGCGGCCACCTCCTCCGCGGTGACGAGGCGGCCGGTCGGCTGGCGGGCCCGCAACGCGGCCAGTTCCGCAGCCGGATCCGCCGCCGCGTCGAGCAGCCGGCGCACCCACGGGGTGTCGACCGTCCCGGGGTTGACGCAGTTGACCCGGATGCCCTCGCGGACGTGATCGGCGGCCATCGCCAGGGTGAGCGCCTGCACCGCGCCCTTGCTGGCGCTGTAGAGCGCCCGCTGGGGCAGCCCGGCCCAGGCGGCGATGGAGCAGGTGTTGACGATCGCGGGGTGCGCCGAGGCGCGCAGGTGCGGCAGCGCGGCCCGGGTCACCCGGACGATGCCGACCACGTTCACGTCGAGGACCCGGTGCCACTCCTCGTCCGAGTTGGCCTCCACGCTGCCCCGCGCGCCGATGCCGGCGTTGTTGACCAGGATGTCGAGGCCGCCCAGCGCCTCCCGGGCGGCGGTGACCGCGGCGCGCACGGACCCGTCGTCGGTGACGTCGGCGGCCAGCCCGAGCAGTGGCTCGGGCACGTCCTGCGGGTTCAGGTCCAGGCAGGCCACCCGGGCACCCCGGCTCGCGAGCAGGGTCGCGGTCGCCCGGCCGATGCCCGACGCCCCGCCGGTGACCACCGCGGCCAGGCCGGCGAACTCCCGCTGGTCGGCGTTCACGGTGTCACCTCTTCTCCGGCCGGGCGTCCGGCCGCCGGCCCCGACCAGATCGGCCCGTCCGGGTAGGCGTACTCGCTGCGGGTCCGTGGCCGGATCGCGGCGCTCGCGCCGGGTGCGGTCGGGGCGACGTACCGGCCCCGGCGGATCACCACCGGATCGACGAAGTGTTCGTGCAGGTGGTCGACGTACTCGATGACGCGGTCCTGCATCTCGCCGGCCACCGCCACGTAGTCGAACATGGCCAGGTGCTGGACCAACTCGCAGAGCCCGACCCCACCGGCGTGCGGGCAGACCGGGACGCCGAACTTCGCCGCCAGCAGCAGGATCACGATGTTCTCGTTGACCCCGGCCACCCGGGTCGCGTCGATCTGCAGATAGGAGACCCCGCCGAGCTGGAGCAGCTGCTTGAACAGCACGCGGTTGGCGACGTGCTCGCCGGTGGCGACCGGCACGGGGGCCAGCTCGCGGGCGATGGTGGCGTGCCCGACCACATCGTCGGGGCTGGTCGGCTCCTCGATCCAGTACGGGTCGAAGGGGGCCAGCTCACGCATCCAGTCGATGGCGGTCGGCACGTCCCAGCGCTGGTTGGCGTCCACCGCGATCCGGAAGTCCGGTCCGCAGGTCTGCCGGGCGATGGTCATCCGCCGGATGTCGTCGGCCAGGTCGGCGCCGACCTTCAACTTGATCTGGCCGAACCCGTCGGCCACCGCCTCCTTGCAGAGCCGGCGCAGCTTGTCGTCGTCGTAGCCGAGCCAGCCGGGCGAGGTGGTGTACGCGGGGAAGCCCTCCCGCAGCAGGTGCCGCTCGCGCCCGGCCCGGCCCGGCCGCGCCGCGCGCAGGATCTGCAACGCCTCCTCGCGGGTCAACGCGTCGCTGAGGTAGCGGAAGTCCACCAGGTCGACCAGCTCCTCCGGGCTGAGCCGGCTGAGCAACTGCCACAGCGGCAGCCCGGCCCGCTTGGCCCGCAGGTCCCACAGCGCGTTGACGACCGCGGCGATCGCCATGTGCATGACGCCCTTCTCCGGCCCGAGCCAGCGCAGTTGGGAGTCGTGCACCAGCTCGCGCCAGAAGCCGCCCAGGTCGGCCAGGACCGCCGCCACCGGTCGGCCGACCAGGTACGGGCGCAGCGCCGCGATCGCCGCCGCCTGGACCTCGTTGCCGCGGCCGATGGTGAAGGCGAAGCCGTGGCCCTGGTGACCGTCCCCGGCGTCGGTGTGGAGGATCACGTACGCGGCCGAGTAGTCCGGGTCGGGGTTCATCGCGTCGGAGCCGTCCAGCTCCCGCGAGGTGGGGAAGCGCAGGTCGGAGATCTCCAGGTCGGTGAAGATCATGCGGCTGCCACCACCTGACGCTGCCGACCCAGGCCGTCGATCTCCAACTCGACCACGTCTCCCGCGGCCAGGTACGGCTTCGGGTCGGGCGCGCCGAGGGCGACGCCGGCCGGGGTGCCGGTGTTGATCACGTCGCCGGGGTGCAGCACCATGAACCGGCTCAGGTAACGCACGATCTCGGCCACCGGGAAGAGCATGTTCTTCGTGGTGCCGTCCTGTCGTGGTACGCCGTTGACCCAGAGCCGCAGCCCGAGGTCCTGCGGGTCCGGGATCTCGTCGGCGGTCACCAGCCAGGGGCCGAACGGGTTGAACGTCTCGCAGGACTTGCCCTTGTCCCACTGGCCGCCCCGTTCGAGCTGGAACTCCCGCTCGGAGACGTCGTTGGAGATGGCGTACCCGGCGACGCAGCCCATCGCCTCCTCGGCGGAGTCCAGGTAGCGCGCCCGGCGGCCGATGACGACGGCGAGTTCGACCTCCCAGTCCGTCTTGGTGCTGCCGCGGGGCACCAACACCGGATCGTCCGGACCGACCACCGTGTCCGGGGCCTTCAGGAAGACCACCGGCTCGGTGGGCAGCGGCGCACTGGTCTCGGCGGCGTGGTCCCGGTAGTTCAGGCCGATGCAGACGATCTTGCCGGGCCGCAGCGGCGGGCCCACGCGTACCTCGGCCGCGTCGAGCAGCGGTAGCTCGTCCACGCCGATCGCGGCCAACCGGGCCGGGCCGCCGGCCGCCAGGAAGGCGGCGTCCAGGTCACCGATCACTCCACTGAGGTCACGTAACCGCCCGGCCTCGTCCAGCAGCGCCGGGGTCTCCCGCCCCGGTGCGCCCACCCGCAACAGCCTCACCCGTCGCCCCCAGTCACCGTGCCGTCATGAACCAGCAATACATCGGATGTCTATCAGGCTGCCGAGTTGTCCACAAGGTATCGAGCCCTTGTTTCCTCGTGACGTCCTTTGTAGCCTCGTGCTCAAACATCGGATGCATGCCGCGGGTGGTCCGGCCGGTCCGTTCGCCCCCCTGACCTCGGACGATCCGGAGGCATCGATGGACGATCCGCGCCGGCGCCCACGTCGCTTGACGACCGCTGCCCCCGCCCGGGACCCGCACACCCTCTGGTACGACGAACCGGCCGCCGACTGGGAGACCCAGGCGCTGCCGATCGGCAACGGCGCCCTCGGCGGCATGATCTTCGGCCGGGTGGCCACGGAGACCGTGCAGGTCAACGAGAAGACCCTCTGGACCGGCGGTCCCGGCTCGGCGAACGGGTACAACTTCGGCAACTGGACGTCGCCGCGACCGGACACCATCGAGGAGGTGCAGCGCCTGATCGACGAGCATGGCCGACTGTCGCCCCCGGAGGTGGCGGGCCGCCTCGGCCAGCCCAAGAGCGGATTCGGCTCGTACGACACCTTCGGTGACCTGTCGCTGCGGCTCACCCGGGACCCCGGCCCGGTCCAGGACTATCGGCGCGAGCTGAACATCGGCACCGCGGTGGCCCGGGTCTCCTACCTCGCCGGCGGGGTGCGCTACACCCGCGAGTACTTCGCCAGCTATCCGGACGGGGTGTTGGTGGTCCGGCTCACCGCCGACCAGCCCGGCCGGATCGGCTTCACCGCCGGGGTCACCGCGCCGAACAACCGGTCGAAGGCGGCCACCGCCAGCGGTGGCCGCATCACCTTCACCGGCGCGCTCGACGACAACCGCCTCAGGTACGAGTCCCAGATCCAGGTCCGGGCGGAGGGTGGCGCGGTCACCGACGCCGCCGACGGCACGGTCACCGTGCGCGACGCCGACGCCGCCACGCTGATCCTGGCGGCCGGCACCGACTACGCGCCCCGCCACCCCACCTACCGGGGCGTGGACCCGCACGCGGCCGTGACGGCCGCCGTGAGCGCCGCGGCCGGCAGGACGTACGCCCAGCTGCGCGCCGCGCACACCGCCGACCACCGGGCGCTCTTCGACCGGGTCCGGCTGGACATCGGCCAGCAGATGCCCGACCTCCCCACCGACGACCTGCTGCGCGGCTACACCGGCGGCGGATCCCCGGCCGACCGCGCCCTGGAGGCGCTCTTCTTCCAGTACGGCCGCTACCTGCTGATCGCGTCGTCGCGGGCCGGGTCGCTGCCGGCGAACCTGCAGGGGGTCTGGAACAACGTCACCAATCCGCCCTGGGACGCCGACTACCACGTCAACATCAACCTCCAGATGAGCTACTGGCCGGCCGAGACCACCAACCTCTCGGAGACCACCGCGCCACTCTTCGACTACGTCGACGCGATGGTGCCGCCGGGTCAGGTCAGCGCGCGGGAGATCTTCGGCAGCCGGGGCTGGGTGGTGAACAACGAGACCAACGTCTACGGCTTCACCGGCGTGCACGACTGGGCCACCGCCTTCTGGTTCCCGGAGGCCGGCGCCTGGCTGGCCCAGCACTACTTCCAGCGCTACCAGTTCAGCCGGGACCGGGCGTTCCTGCGGGACCGGGCGTACCCGGTGATGAGGCAGCTGGCCGAGTTCTGGCTGGACGAGCTGGTCGTCGACCCGCGCGACGGCAAGCTGGTCGTGTCACCGAGCTACTCGCCCGAGCAGGGCGACTTCACCGCCGGCGCGTCGATGTCCCAGCAGATCGTCTGGGAGCTGTTCACCCACACCATCGAGGCCGCCGGGATCCTCGGTGGCGACACCGCGTTCCGGCAGGAGCTGCGCAGCGCGCTCGGCCGGCTCGATCCGGGCGTCCGGGTCGGCTCCTGGGGCCAGTTGCAGGAGTGGAAGGCGGACCTGGACGACCCGGGTAACGAGCACCGGCACGTCTCGCACCTGTTCGCCCTGCACCCCGGCGCGCAGATCTCCGCGCTGCGTGACCCCGAGCTGGCCGCCGCGGCCCGGGTCTCGTTGACCGCGCGGGGCGACGGCGGCACCGGTTGGAGCAAGGCATGGAAGATCAACTTCTGGGCCCGGCTGCTCGACGGCGACCACGCCCACAAGATGCTCACCGAACAACTCCGGCACAGCACCCTCGGCAATCTCTGGGACACCCACCCCCCGTTCCAGATCGACGGGAACTTCGGGGCCACCTCCGGGGTGGCGGAGATGCTGTTGCAGAGCCAGAGCGGCGAGGTCCAGATCCTGCCGGCGCTGCCCAGCGCCTGGGCGGACGGCTCGGTCAGCGGCCTGCGGGCCCGTGGCGACCTGACGGTCGACACGAGGTGGTCGGCCGGCGCCGCGACCGAGATCGCCGTCACCGCCGGCCGGACGGGCGCGGTGACACTGCGCAGTCCGCTCTTCGCCGGGCCGTACCAGCTGGTGGACGCCGGGACCGGCAAGCGGGTCACGGCCCGGCCGCAGGGTGAGCGGCTCACCTTCACCGCGCAGCAGGGGCACCGCTACGTCGCCACCGTGCCCGTACCGTTGCCCTGCGGCCAACCGGATCCGGCCCACCCGCTCGTCGCCGGGGACCCCACCAGCGGGGACAGCGTCGCCGACCGCTGACCGGGGCGCTCCCGGCCAGCCAGGTCGGCACCTGGCCGGCGCGCGCCTTCGGCTGACCCGTCCGGCGGCGGTCCCCGGAGGCAGGCTTGCCCGGGTCTGCCATGCTCTGGCGGGTGACGAACGGCCACCCCCGTACCCATCGCCGTGCCCGCCGCCTGCTCCGCGTCCTGCTCGCCCTCGCCGCGGTCGCCGCCCTGGCCGCGGTCGCCGCGTTCGTGGTGCCGCTGCTGCTGCCACCGGGCCCGCGCCCGCCGTTCCAGTTGCCGGTCGCCTGTGGCGAGACGTGGCAGCTGGGCACCTATCCCGGCCACGACGACTACGACGTGGACCTCTTCCCGACCGAGGGGGAGTCCTGGGGGCGGCCGGTGCTCGCCTCCGCCGCCGGCACGGTCACCGTGGCCGGCATCAACGGGTCGCTGGGTGGCCGTACCCCGGAGAACCCGGACGGCCCCCGCGGCCGTGGCGGCGGTTACTGGGTGAAGATCGATCATGGTGGTCGGTGGGAGACGCAGTACCTGCACCTGCTCGAACCGCCGCTGGTGCGGGTCGGGCAGCGGGTCGCCCGGGGCGAGCAGATCGGGCGGCTCGGCAGCACCGGCAACTCCGGGGCACCGCACCTGCACTACGAGCAACGGCGGGGCTGGCAGAAGGTGGAAACCTGGTTCGACGGGGCGCCGTCCGGCATCACCCACGACGACGCCGAGTACACCGTTCGGCTGACCAGCAACAACTGTCCCGCAGGGCAGCCGTAGCCGGCGTCGCGTGAACCGCCTCCGGGCTTGGCCGGCGGCTCCTCCGGCGTACCGCCAAGAGCCGGACCGGCAGCTCCGTGCCCTGCCGGCCAGCGGGTCTGCGGTTAGCGTGGGGCGAGGCCGGGAGACGGGAGGACCATGTCCAGCACCAGACCCACGATGGCCGGCGCCGCACTCGCCCTGACGCTCGGTGCGCTGAGCGGCTGTACCGCGGCCGAGAGCGTCGATGTGGACGGAGCCGACGGAGCCGGCGCCGGGAGCGTGCTCAGGGCCGCCATCGGCGGTGAGCCCGACCGGCTCGACCCGCACAAGACCTCCGCCTACCACAGCTTCCAGGTGTTGGAGAACGTCTACGACACCCTCGTCGAGCCGGACGCGGAGCTGGCGATGAGGCCGTCGCTGGCCACCGGCTGGACCACCAGCGACGACCAGCTGACCTGGACGTTCACCCTCCGCGAGGGCGTCAAGTTCTCCGACGGGTCGGCGTTGACCTCGCAGGACGTGGTCTACTCCTACACCCGGATCATCGACGAGAAGCTGAACAACGCGTACCGGTTCGGCACCGTCAAGTCGGTGACCGCGCCGGACCCGACCACCGTGGTCATCACCCTCACCGCCCCCACCCCGAACCTGCTGGCCAACCTCGGCGGCTCCAAGGGCGTGGCGATCGTGCAGAGGTCCAACGTGGAATCCGGTGAGGTGACCACCAAGCCGGTCGGCAGCGGCCCGTTCGCGCTCGCCGCCCACAGCTCCGGTGACCACATCCGGCTGGTCCGCAACGACAACTACTGGGGTGACCGGCCCAAGCTCGACGGGGTGACCTTCACCTTCGTCAAGGACCCCACGGCGGCCCTACAGAACCTGCGCGGCGGCGAGGTGCAGTGGACCGACAACCTGCCACCCCAGCAGGTCCCCGCGCTGCTCGACGGCGACGACATCACGGTGCGTTCGGTGCCGTCCAGCGACTACTGGTTCCTCGCCCTCAACCAGGCCCGCAAGCCGTACGACGACGTCAACGTGCGCCGCGCGGTCGCGTTCGCGCTCGACCGGGAGGCGATCACCAAGGCGGCCAGGTTCGGGCTGGCCACCGTCAACCAGACCGCCATCCCGCAGAGCAGCGCCTTCCACTACGAGTACGCGCCGTACCGGCACGACTCGAACCAGGCGCGGCAGCTGCTCGACCAGGCCGGCGTCCGCGACCTGACCATGGACCTGATGGTCACCAGCGAGTACCCGGAGACGGTCACCGCGGCGCAGGTCATCGCGGCCCAGCTGGCGGCCATCGGCGTCAACGTCAGGATCCGTACGCTGGACTTCGCGCAGTGGCTCGACGAGCAGGGCAAGGGCAACTTCGACTCGTTCCTGCTCGGCTGGCTGGGCAACGTCGACCCCGACGAGTTCTACTACACCCAGCACCACAGCGGCGGCACGTTCAACTTCCACAAGTACCGCAACCCCGCCGTGGACCGGCTGCTCGACCAGGCCCGGACGGAGACCGACCAGGCCGCCCGCAAACAGCGGTACGAGCAGGTGGCCAAGCAGATCGTGGACGACGCCAGCTACATCTACCTCTACAACCCGGACGTGGCGCAGGGCTGGTCCCGGCAGGTCTCCGGCTATGAGGTACGCACCGACCGGGCGATCCGGTTCCGTGACGTGGCCCTCGCCGGGTGGTCTGCCCGTTTGCGGGGGAGGCCGTGCGGGCGATGCGGGTGCGGTGAGCTGCCCGCCAAAAACTCGTCTTGACGTGCCACCCGCGCTCTGGCCACTATCCCTATATGTCTGATGGAGTATGTGGGGGATCGGGGGTGTAGTCGTGTACGTCTCGGCGCGATCGGACTACGCCGTACGGGCCATGCTGGCGGTGGCGCAGCGTCATCCGGAGGTGGTGAAGGCGGCGGTGCTGGCGGCGAATCAGGACATCCCCTACTCGTTCCTACAGGGCATCCTGCTGGATCTGCGGCGGGCCGGACTGCTGCACAGCCTGCGCGGCGCCGACGGCGGATACGCGCTGACCCGTGCGCCCGGGGAGATCACCGTGGGTGACGTGCTGCGCGCTACCGGCGGGGCGTTGACGACCGTCCGGGGAGTGCCGGCCGAGGTGACGGCGTATCGCGGGGTGGCCGTCGGGCTGGGTGAGGTGTGGCTTTCGGTGCACCGGGCCATCGAGGGGGTGGTCGACCGGGCCAGCCTGGCCGACCTGCTCGCGCCGGTCGATCGACCGGCGCGCGATGCCGCCGATCGTCCACCGTGCGTGGCGTGACGGGGGTCGGGTGGCCGCGCCGCGCAGGTAAGGCTTGAAAACCTGTCGAGTTGGTGGGATATTCGGTGCGCGGTCGGCGCGGGGGATCACGGCTGCCGCGCCGGCACGGGGCCGGGCGCGACGGCTGATCGCCGCGGTCGAGGTGTTTGCCAGCCGGGCATCGAGGCCCGATCCGTGACCGCACCCATCACTGTTCATGCTCCACGGCAACTCAAAACGGGCAAATTCCCTATCTAATTGGTCGGATTTATATAGTGCGGGCGCGCACTGGATGGAGGACGGGATCTGCGATGAGACACCGGATCAGAGCGGCAGTCGCTCTTGCCATGGTGACCGGCCTGGCGTTGTCGGGTTGCGGTGGCGGCGACGCGGCGGGCAGCTCCGCCACGCTGAGCATCGTCGGTTTCGCGGTGCCCGAGGCGGCGAACAAGGCCATCGCCGCGGAGTGGAACAAGACCGACGCGGGCAAGGGGGTCAGGTTCAAGACCTCCTACGGTGCCTCCGGCGACCAGAGCCGCGCGGTGGTGTCCGGCCTGAAGGCCGACTACGTCCACTTCTCCGTGACCAGCGACGTGACCCGGCTGGTCGACGCCGGTCTGGTCGAGGAGAGTTGGGACGACGGCCCGACCAAGGGCATCGTCTCCTCCTCGGTCGTGGTGCTGGCGGTACGCAAGGGCAACCCTAAGAACATCCAGGGCTGGGACGACCTGATCAAGCCCGGCATCGGCATCGTCACGCCCAATCCCGCGTCGTCGGGCGCCGCCCGGTGGAACGCCCTCGCCGCCTGGGGGCACGTCGCCGCCAACGGCGGAACGGACGCCCAGGCGGAGGAGTTCCTCACCAAGCTCTTCACCAACGTGGTGTCGCTGCCCAACAGCGGCCGGGACGCCACCACCACCTTCCTCGGTGGCACCGGTGACGTGCT
Source organism: Micromonospora sp. CA-263727 (assembly GCF_050942455.1). Classification (NCBI taxonomy): domain Bacteria; kingdom Bacillati; phylum Actinomycetota; class Actinomycetes; order Micromonosporales; family Micromonosporaceae; genus Micromonospora; species Micromonospora sp. CA-263727. The sequence continues at coordinate 3,988,995 of NZ_CP192031.1, read as the reverse complement.
GCTCGCCTACGAGAACGAGACCATCCTGGCCCGGCAGAACGGCGAGGAACTCGACTGGGTGCTGCCCGCCACGACCATCCTGATCCAGAATCCGGGCGCGATCCTCAAGGCCGCCGATCCGAAGGCGAAGGAGTGGCTGGACTTCGTGCTCGGACCGCAGGGTCAGCGGCAGTTCGCGCTGACCGGCTTCCGGCCGATCATCGACGGCGTCGACACCAGCGGTATCGAGGGCGCGATCGACCCGGCCAACCCGTTCCCCGCCCCGCAGAAGCTGCTGACGGTCGAGCAGGACTTCGAGAGCTGGTCGGCGCTGTCGAAGAAGTTCTTCGACGAGAAAGAGGGCATCGTAACCAAGGTCATCGCGGCCTCCGGGAAGGCGAAGTGACCTCGACCACGCTCGTCCCGGACCGGCCGGCGGGCAACCGCCGGTCGGCCCGGGGCGGCCTGCCGCTCACCCGGGTCTCCGGTCTGGGCCTCGGCGTGGCGATGGTGTGGTTCAGCCTGCTCGTGCTCATCCCGCTGGCGGCCGTGGCGGTGACCGCCTCGCAGGGCGGGTGGGCCGGGTTCTGGCAGACGGTGACCAACGAACAGACCGCCGCCACCATCCGCCTCACCGTGGGCACCGCGCTGGCAGTCACGCTGGTCAACATCGTCATGGGCACCCTGATCGCCTGGGTGCTGGTGCGGGACCGGTTCTTCGGCAAGCGCGCGCTGGAGATCCTCATCGACGTCCCCTTCGCGCTGCCGACCATCGTCGCCGGGCTGGTGCTGCTGTCGCTCTACGGGCCGGACAGCCCGCTCGGGGTCAACATCGCCAACACCCGGATCGCGGTGTTCCTCGCGTTCCTCTTCGTCACGCTGCCGTTCATCGTGCGTACCGTGCAGCCGGTGCTGGCCGAACTCGACCCGGAGGTCGAGGAGGCCGCGGCCTCGTTGGGATCCAGCCGCTACACCACCTTCCGCCGCATCGTCCTGCCGAGCCTCACCCCGGCCATCGCGGCCGGCGCCGCGCTCTCCTTCGCCCGCGCGGTCGGCGAGTACGGCTCACTGGTCCTGCTCTCCGGCAACCTGCCGATGCGCACCGAGGTGGCCTCGGTCCGCATCCTCAGCAGCATCGAGAACGACAACCCCGACAGCGCGGCGGCGGTCGCGGTGGTGCTGCTGGCCATCTCGTTGGCCGTCATCGTCGTGCTCGACGCCATCCAGCGGAGGGTGATGCGCCGTGGCTGACCACTCGATCGCCGCCCGCACCCAGGTGGGTCGCGGTCCGGGCCGGTACGCCCTGCGGGTCGTCGTCACGGCGTACCTGTTCTTCCTGGTGGCGTGGCCGTTGTACCTCGTCGGGCGGAACGCGTTCGCCGACGGGTTCACCAACCTCAACGACATCCTCACCGATCCCGACGTGACCCACGCGCTGCGGCTCACCGTGGTCATCGCGGTGACCGCCGTGATCATCAACACGGTGTTCGGCGTCGGCATCTCGATCCTGCTGGTCCGTTACGACTTCCCCGGCAAGCGGGCGCTCAACGCCCTGCTCGACATGCCGCTGTCGGTATCACCGATCGTCGTCGGCCTCGCCCTGATCCTGGTCTACGGCGGTCGGGACGGCTGGTTCGGCCCGACGCTCGAAGCGGCCGGCCTACAGATCATCTTCGCCGTGCCGGGCATGGTGCTGGCCACCGTGTTCGTGGCGCTGCCGCTGGTCATCCGGGAGGTCGTGCCGATTCTCCAGGAGGTCGGCGACGAGCAGGAACAGGCCGCCCGCAGCCTCGGGGCCAACGCCCTACAGACGTTCCGCCGGATCACCCTGCCGTCGATCAAGTGGGGCGTGATCTACGGTGTCGTGCTCAGCCTGGCCCGTTCGCTCGGCGAGTTCGGCGCGGTCAAGGTCGTCTCCGGCAACGTGCTCGGTGAGACCCGTACGGCCACGCTCGTGGTCGAGGAGAAGTACCTCAACTTCGACAAGGGCGGCGCGTACGCCACCGCCTTCCTCCTCGCCCTCGTCGCCGTCGCCTGCATCATCGTCGTATCCGTCCTGAGGCCGAAGGAAGACCGTTGAGCATCGAGATTGTCAACGTCGGCAAGCGTTTCGGAAGTTTCGTCGCGCTGGACGACGTGTCGGTGAGCATCCCGTCCGGCCGGCTCACGGCGCTGCTCGGCCCCTCCGGCGGCGGCAAGTCCACGCTGTTGCGGATCATCGCGGGCCTGGAACGCGCCGACACTGGAAAGATCGAGATCGAGGGCGTGGACGCGACCGGGCTGCCGCCGCAGAAGCGCAACGTCGGGTTCGTGTTCCAGCACTACGCGGCCTTCAAGCACCTGTCGGTGCGGCGCAACGTCGCCTTCGGCCTGGAGATCCGCAAGCGGCCCAAGGACGAGATCCGTCGCCGCGTCGACGAGTTGCTCGCGCTGGTCCACCTGGAACAGTTCGCCGACCGGCTCCCCGCGCAGCTCTCCGGCGGGCAGCGCCAGCGGATGGCGCTGGCCCGGGCGCTGGCCGTCGAGCCGACCGTGCTGCTGCTCGACGAGCCGTTCGGCGCGCTCGACGCCAAGGTCCGCAAGGAACTGCGGGACTGGCTGCGCCGGCTGCACGACGAGGTGCACGTCACCACCGTCTTCGTCACCCACGACCAGGAGGAGGCCCTTGAGGTCGCCGACGAGATCGTGGTGATCAACGACGGGCGGGTGGAACAGATCGGGTCCCCCGACGACCTGTACGACAGCCCCGCCAACGAGTTCGTCATGCGCTTCCTCGGCCCGGTCACCCAGCTCGGCGACCAGTTGGTGCGCCCGCACGACCTCCAACTCTCCACCGAGGACGGCGACAACGCCGGCCTGCCCGGCCGGGTCACCCGGATCACCCGGATCGGCTTCGAGATCCGTGTCGAGATCACCGCCGACGACGGTCAGACCGTGACGGTGACCCTCACCCGCAACGAGTTCCTCGCCCTGGGCACCGAGGTCGATTCCACGGTGCGGATCCGCCTCGCCCCGAACAGCCCCACCACCACGGTCACCTCGCCCACGCAACGGGCTGCGGCGCCCACCCTCGCCGCAACCCACTGAACCGACACGCGCCCCTCGGCGCGCACCGTGCAAGATCATGCTCGATCCCGGATCGCAACGTTGTTGCGTTTAGCGTTTTGTGCGGGGGTCAAGTCCTTTTTCGAAGATTGTGATGGTGGCGTGGAAGGTGTAGGTCTGTGTGGTTGCGGGGTGTTGGCCGGCGTTGGGGCCGTATTTGCTGGTGGGGTTTTTGCGGGTGCGGGCTTTGACGCGTCGGGGACGTCCGGTGGGTAGGAGATGGGTCAGTGCGGCGTGGCCGATCGGGCCGATCAGGGTGGTGGGGGTGGTGGGTAGGACTGCGGTGGCGGTGGTGATGGTGTCGGCGGCGGTGGTGAGCAGGGTGGTGAAGCTGATCCGGTCGGTGTCGAGTCCGGGTTGGGTGTAGACGGTGTCCGCGGCGGTGCGGATGAGCGTCTGGTAGACGGTGAGTAGGGCGTAGACCTCTTGTTCGATGCCGGGGATGCTGCGGGAGCGCAGGACACGGCCGTGGAGCATGGTGGCTTTGATGGAGTAGTAGGTGGTTTCGCTCTGCCAGCGTTCGTGGTAGAGGTCGATGAGTTCGTGGGCGGGGTAGCGGGTGTGGTCGGTCAGGCTGGTGATCAGCCGCCAGGGTTCGTGGCGGACGGTGCCGTCGGCGAGGGTGACGGTGACCTGCGCTTCGATGATCCGCACGAGCATGAGGGCGGGTAGTTTGCCGTAGCCGATGCGGGTCAGGTAGGAGCCGTCGGGTAGGCGTTGGCCGATGACGGGGCGGCGGCAGGCCGTCGAGCGGACCAGGAAGTGTGCGCCGTGTTCACCGACGGCGTGCAGGAATGCCGCGTCGTCGAAGTTGGCGTCGGCCAGCAGCAGCATCGGGGAGTCCAGAGCGTCCAGCAGCTGGCGTCCGTAGACCGGTTCGCCGTCGCTGTCGGGGCCGAACGCGCAGGCGAGCAACGCGCGGGTGCCGCACTCGATCAGCACGAGCAGCCGCAGCAGCGGATAGCCGGCCTCGCGCCGGCCTACCCGTTTGCGATAGCAGCGGGTGATCTGTTCCCGCTCGGGTATGTGCAGATACGTGCCGTCAACGGCCACGGTGCGTAGGCCCCGGTAGAACACGCCAGGCTGACCAGGCAGCCCCACGACACCGGCCAACGTCTCGAACAACCGACGCAACGGCGCCGGCCCGACCCGACGGCGGGCCCGCGCAAGCGCCGACACGCTCGGCCGGACAAGCCCCAACCCGGCCAGAGCAGCGGTCAACTTCCCCCACGTCGCCCGATACGAACAATCCTCGAACACCGCGAGCGCGAGCACGAAATACACCACCACCCGAGACGGCAACAGCCGCACCCGCTTCTCCCGCACCCCCGTCTCCTGCACCACCGCGTCCACCAGGTCGAAATCGATGACCTGCGTCAACTCACCCAGATGCCCCGGCGCGTACACACCCCCGGCCACCTCCACCAACCTGGTGATGACAGACTTCTCCATGACGGGACTCCCGATGATCGCCTTGCTCGACACAAGTTGATCTACCAGGAGTCCCGTTCCCGCTACCCGGCAGGGGTTGACCCACCGACCACACCGCTAACGCAACAACGTTGTCCCGGATCGAGTGGCCTCATGGCCGCTGGGATGCCACTCGATCCGGGATCGAGCGTGGGGAACGGCTATCTTGCCGCCGAACGCTGTTTCGGTTTGGTCGCTGAGATGACGAAGCAGCAACGTGCGCTGCCAGCGGGCGCGTCTACCTCGTGGGTGTCGGTGACCACGAAGCCAGCGGCGCGGGTTGCTTGTCGCCAGCCGGTAGGGCTGGCTAGCCAGCGGGCCACCGGGACGGTGCCGCCGCTTGGTAGCTGGAGGGCTCGGCGATTCTGACCGAGCCAGTCCGGATCGGCCACCGAGAACAGAAGATGTCCGCCGGGACGTAGGCGTGCCGCGATGAGCGGAAGGATCTGTGCTGGTGGCGTGTGCCCGATCGCACCGAACACTGAGTAGCAGATGTCCAGTGGGGCGCGGTGCAAGGTCAAGTACGTCCCGGCGTCATCGCAGGCGTAGCGGATACCGAGGTGGCCCCAACGTATGCGTGCGCGGCGGATTTGCCCTGGGGCGACATCAACGCCGGTGCAGCGCGCAGCAGTCATGGCAACGGCGGCGAGGTTGTCTCCGTTGCCGCAACCGAGTTCGACCACGTGTTGCCCGTGTAGCTGCCCGAACAACTCGATGCCGGGGCCGTGTCCGGGGTATTGGGTCCACTCGAACCGGCCCGGTGCGTTCTGCGCGTGATCGTTCGGTAGGAGGGCGTGTGCCTGGGCGTTCCACGCGTTCCGGTTGATTGAGGCGCCGTCCATGGGTCAGGTGTTCGTGACATCGAGGTTGGCCTGCGCGTTGCGGGCGTTTCGGGCACAGGTGAGCAGGCTGCGGGCGATACTTCGGTAGTGCTTGACCGCTTGCCGCATTGCCGCGACGTTCGGCGGGTCGGCGTCGGGGTTTGCCTTGATCCAGCGTTCTATCGCGGTGGCCAGGTGTCCGACGAGTTCCGCTTCCTTGGTGACGACGCTGCGGAGATGGCCGGTGGAGGCGGTCCACAGCCAGGGGTGGGGCTCGTGGCCGGGACCGGCCGTGTCGAGCTGGTAGTTGACGTATTTGAGGCTGGTGCTGATGCCGTTGAGCCCGTCGTGGACCTGGGCCACTCGGCCGCCGCTGTCCCTGGGTACCGAATTGGTGATCATGGCTGCTGCTCGCTTTCACGGAATCGGGACGGTCGCGCGTACCCGAGGTGCGGGTACGCGCGACCGCTGACCGGTCGTCGCTACTGGTCGGTGGCGGGGGCGAGGGTGGCCTCGATCCAGGGAACGCGCATGCCGGCCAGCTCGCGGCGCATAGCTTCCACGTCGGCCCCGAAGGGCACGACGCAGCCACCGGACATGTTCGGTGCTCCCTGGCAGGCGTGAACCAGCCTGCCGCCCAGAGCCGCGTGCGCGAGGACGCTCTCACGCCGCCGCGACTCGTTGAACCAGGTGCCGTGATACAGCTCATCGAGCACTTCAGCGGTCGCCTTGTCCAGATCGTAGACCACCTGCGCGGCGGCGCACAGCATCCAGGCCGGGGAGACGTTGCTGATGTGCCCGTCCATTTCAACGCGGTTGAGCGCCATCAGCGTGCCGCACTCCCGCAGCATCAGCAGCGTGTTCGGCGGTACGAAGTCCAGGCCCGGGTCCTCCAGATGTTCCTCGCGGAACATGTACGTGTAGACATCGTGCGCGGTGCGCAGCACCTCGGCTGGATCGGTGCTCTGGTAGCTGTGGGTGCGCACAAAGTCGAGCACCATCTGTTCGATGGCCGTCTCCGTGGTCTCCACCATCGGTAGCAGCCGGTCGCGGACCTGCCGCCAGTCGCAGAGCAACCAGGTCGGGTTCTCGAAGCGGAAGAAGAACTGCGCGGGATCGATGGTCAACGTCCTACCGTCGACCTTCAGGCCGGGGATCCGCTCCCAGGCTTTCGTGAACTCTGTCGGCAGAGTGACGTTGATAATCTCGTCGGTAGCCACCGTCATAGCGGCCTACTCCTCTACATCTCGTATCGAGTTCGTCGTTGCCGGTGGTCGGGTGGTCCTGTCATGCGTGACGGCGGGCAGGATCACCCTTCCTTGTGTCATCGGGTGCATGTACCTCCAAGGCAGCGGCGGTGGGCCACGCACCCTGACCGGGAGCAGTTTGATCACGCGGAGACCACCACCCGGGGCGCGGAACGCGACGCATCCGCGCCATCTCGTACGGAGATCGCGGCGATGCGATCGAGAACCTGCCAAGCCCACTCGGCCTGCATGCAGGGATACGGGACAGCGCGCCGCCAGGCATCGAGGCAGCCGATACACAGACCGCCCGTTCCTCGCCGGTGGAAACCAGCGGTCTCCTGCGCGCTAGCCACAAAGCGCATCCAGTCGTCATCGCTGGCGCGAGGGATGCTTCCGGCAACCTCGCAGTCGCGTAGCGGCGCGGGCATTTCAGCGCACCCGGACCAGCATCCCAGGGCGGCCGAGACGCCGCGCGCCGATCAACTCCGGACGGGTCGCGCCCGGCACCCGCCGAGGCAGCTGCGCAGACAACCAGAACACTCGCATCGCAGCCTCGTGCTCACCGCACGGACCGGGCACCCGACAGGCCAGGCAGAGACCGTCCGCGCTGGATACCGCGTGACGCTCCAATGTCGCCTGCGCCTGATCAAGCTGTGGTCCACCGTGATACGTCGTCACCTTCCCCTACCTTCGTTCTGGTGAGTGGAGCGCACCGCTCGGCCGCGCACGTCCGACGCGCCAGTGGGCCGCGCGGTGCGCTCTACCCGTTCACCCGACATCACGGAGCCCTTAGTCACGTGGTGTCGGGGAGTAATCCCGAGCCTCTGGCCCTCGTTCGTGTGGCGACCCTGGTCGCCCGGCTGACACTCATTCCGAGCCGTCAGGGCCGCCTTGTGCTCGGTGTGCGCGGCCATCACTGACATCACCGTTGCGTTCTCGCTCACCGACGGTGCTGGAACGGTCATCGCCACGCTCACCTCCCGTGTCATAAGGTCTACGTGTAGTGAACTGGCTCGCCATCACCGTCGGTAGCCTGATAGGACACTGGGCATGTTGAACGCGTTGAACGCAGATCGAGCAGGAAGGCCGGCGGATGGCGCGGACGCCGAGGCAGCGCAACGAGAAGTTGTTGGCAGCAGTCAAGGAATGCCAGTGGTCCTATGACGCGTGTGCGGCCGCCGTCCGCGCTGTCGCCCGCGAACACAACGATGACCTGTCGTCCTGCGACCGGTCCCATGTCGGGCATTGGGTCGGCGGGGTAAGGCCCAGCGCACAAACCCAGCGATACCTAGCCGAAGCGATCTCTCGTCGCCTCGGCTACGTGGTCCATCCAACCGATCTCGGATTCTCCACAGGCGGTAGCCTGGAGCCTGACCTAGGTGGTCTGGACTGGTGGAAGCACGATCCAGCCACCGATCTCCTGACAGTCGGGAGGGCCGACTTGGAGCGACGGGCGTTCGGGCTCACCGCCCTCTACTCGCTGGCAGCGCTCGCCGTCCCTCTGGACTCCTGGCAGGAGATCGCAGAGCGTGGACGACGGGCGCAAGGCGGCGATGTCGCCGTGGGCCGCAGCGAGATCGCCGCTGTACGGGACATGCTGGCTGTGTTCGGCAAAGCCGACGAGCGGTTTGGGGGCGGCCACGCCCGCCTAGCAGTGGTCCAGTACCTCACCTCCGATGTCGCCGGGTACCTTCGCGGAAGCTTTTCCTCTGATGCCGATCGCAGGGCCATGTTCAGCGCCGCAGCGGAGATGACCTACCTTGCTGGATGGAAAGCCTTCGACTCGTCTCTGCACGGTCTGGCCCAGCGCTACTACGTCCAGTCTCTACGTCTAGCGAACGAAGCCGATGACCGGGCACTCGCCGGATTCACGCTGCGCGCTATGGCGCACCAAGCCGTTGACCTCGGCCACGGGCAGGAAGCACTTGAACTCGCCAGTTCATCCCTCGAATGGTCGAAGGGAAGGGCAACGCCGGCCGCGACCGCGCTCTTTACTATCCTCACTGCTCGTGGCCATGCGGCGACAAGCGACAGCGCGCGCACTTCTTCGGCAATCTCTGCTGCCGAAACCCACCTCTCGAACGCCTCACCCGAAGACGAGCCCATGTGGATTCGTACCAGCGGGTTCACCGAAACCTCCCTAGCCAGCCAAGCTGGCCAGGCCCTTCGTGACCTGGGTGATCTACCGGGTGCCGAAAGGCAACTCCGTCGATCGATCGCCACTCGAAACGCTGAAACGTACCGCCGGATCCACACCCTGACGTTGGCTAATCTTGCCGACGTGCAATGCACGCAGGGACGGTTGAGCGAGGCGGCCGAGAACTGGAACCATGCCATGGACGCGATGGCAGGCGTCAAGTCGGGCCGCGCGCATTCGGCGGTGACGAACATCCGTACCCGCCTCAGTAGCCTCGGCCCGCGCCTGCCTACATTCGCCAAGCGACTCGACCAGCGCGCTGCCGATTGTCTCCGGACGGCCTAACCCTGGTCTATCCCTTGTCGGCTCCCTCGTTGGCGTCCCGGACGAAGTAGCGCTGGAAAAGGACGAAGATGATCGCTACCGGGATGGTGGCGAGCAGCGCCGCGCCGAGCTTCAGCGGGTACTGGGTGCCCTTGCCGAGCGAGCCGCTGACCAGGTCGGCGAGGCCCCGGGGCAGGGTGAACAGGCTGGGATCCTGCACCGAGACCAGGCTGTGCGGAAACTCGTTCCAGGTGCCCTGGAAGGAGAGGATGGTCAGGGTGATCAGCGCCGGCTTCGCCATCGGCAGCACCACGGACCAGAAGGTGCGGAAGATGCTCGCGCCGTCGATGCGGGCCGCCTCCTCCACGCTGACCGGGATGGACTCGAAGAACTGTTTCATGATGAAGACGCCGGCCGCGTCGGCGAGCAGGGGCACGATCAGGGCGGTGTAGCTGTTGTAGATGCCGAGCTGGTTGAGCACCAGAAACTTGGGGATCAGCAGCACCACACCGGGTACCGCCATCACGGCGATGACCGCCGCGAAGAGTCCGGCCCGACCCCGGAAGCGCAGCCGGGCCAGCGCGTACCCGGCGAGGGAGCAGAAGAACACCCGCCCGGTGGTGGCCACCACCGTCACCAGCAGGGAGTTGCCGAGCCAGAGCGGGAAGTTGGTGCCGGTGAAGATCCGGACGAAGCCGTCGAGCACCACCGTGTCGGGGATCGGCGAGAGCGGGTTGGCGGCGGCGTCCGGCTCGGTCTTGAGCGAGTTCCCGATCTGGATCACGAACGGGTACAGGAAGACCAGCGAGAAGAAGACCAGGACGGCGTACCCCAGGAACCGGGTGGCCAGGGTGCGGGCGCCCTGGTCGCCGCGGCGCCGGGTGGGCGTCGTGGGCCGGTCGGCCAGTGTGGTCATCTCGCGGATCCTTCCGATGCGCGCCGGTGCCGCCGACCCCACCGGGGCCGGTCGGGGTCCCGGTCGGCCATCACCCGGCGCTGCACGAGGGTGAGCACGATGATGATCAGGAACAGCACGAACGAGATCGCCGCGCCGGAGCCGTACTCGAAGTCCCGGAACGCGGTGCGGTACGACAGGTAGGCCGGGGTGAGGGTGGTCTTGGCCGGGTCGCCCTGGCTCATCACGTACACCTGGTCGAAGACCTGCCAGGAGCCGATCAGGCCGAGGGTGAGCACCAGGAACATTGTCGGCTTGATCATCGGCAGGGTGACGTGGCGGAACCGCTGCCAGCGGCTCGCGCCGTCGAGCGTGCTCGCCTCCTCCAGCGTGACCGGCACGTTCTGTAGGGCCGCGAGGAACATCAGCATGAAGGTGCCGGAGGTGGTCCAGATGACCAGCGTGATGATGGACATCATCGCGACGCTGGGGCCGGAGATCCACTCCCACCAGCTCAGCCCCAACGGCCCGCCCTGGGTCAGCGCGGCCGGTGGGTTCTCCACCCCGACCACGCCGAGCAGCAGGTGCAGCACACCCCGGGAGTCGGCGAACCACTGTGGCCCGCTGATGCCGAACATCCGCAGCAGGTTGTTGACCGCGCCGGAGTTGGCGAACAGGAACAGGAAGACCACGCTGATCGCCACCGAGCTGGTGACGGAGGGGAAGTAGAAGGCGGTCCGGAAGAAGCTCTTGCCCTTGAGCAGCCGGTTGTTGACCACCAGCGCCAGCCCCAGGGCGAGCACCGTCTGCGTCGGCACGACCAGCGCCACGTAGTAGATGTTGTTGCGGATGGCGGTCATGAAGTCCCGGCGGGCCAGGCCGTCCTCGGTGAAGAGCCGGGTGTAGTTGTCGGTGCCGACGAACGGCACCTGACCGGTGAACGGGCTGCCCTGCCCGTTCCAGTCGGTCAGGCTCACCCAGAGCGCCATCAGGATCGGCAGCAGCAGGAACAGCCCGAGGATGACGATCACCGGCGCGACGAACAGCCAGCCGGCGATGTTCTCGTTGGCGCGTACGCCACGCCTGCGGCCCTCGGCCATCTTTCCTCCCTTCGGCGGGGATAAGCAGGGGCCCCTTCTTAACGCCTGGGGTATAGGAGGGGGCCCCTGCAATCACTCAGCTGCCGCCGAGCGCGGCTTTCGCGTTCTTGTCGAAGTTGGCCAGGATGCTCTTCGGGTCGCCGTTGGCCAGACCCTGGAGACCGGCCTCAAGGTCCTGCAGGACGCTGTCCATCTTCGGGGCGTTCACCGGGCCCTGGGCGTACGCGGCGCCGTCGATGAACGGCTTGTCGGCGGGGAACTCGGCGGTGTACTGGTCGCGGACCGACTCCCGGGACGGCATGACGCCGAACGCCTTGGCGAAGGCCATCTGCTGCTCGCCGCTGGTCATCGCCTCCACGAACTTGATCGCCTGCTCCTTGTACTGGCTCTTGGCCGCGATGCCCCAGCACTGCGTGAAGGAGAGCGTGCCCTTGCCCGCGGGACCCGCCGGCAGCTCGACGACCTGGTACTTCACCTTCGGGAAGTCGTTCTGCATGGCGCCCTTGATCCAGTTGCCCTCGACGGTCATCACCGCGGCGCCCTTGCCGAACGCCTCACCCGACCAGCCCGCGTCGAGCTGCTTCGGGAAGCGGACCAGCCCCTCGGTGATCATCTCCTTGACGTGGGTCAGCGCGGCCACGTTCTGCGGGGTCTCGCCGGTGGCGGACTTGCCGTCCGCGCTGAGCAGCCAGCCGCCGTTCTGTACGAAGAACGCGCCGATGCGGTCGCGGGTGTCACCGAGCACCAGCGGCACCATGCCCTTGGCCTTGATCTTGCGGGCGGCGGCGGTGAGCTGGTCCCAGGTGGTCGGCACGTCGGCGTCGGTCAGGCCGGCCTTCGACCAGAGCTCGGTGTTGATCTGAAGGGCCAGGGTGGAGAAGTCCTTGGGCGCGCAGTACAGCTTGCCGTCGTAGGTGAAGGTGTTGCGCAGGCTCTCGTAGAAGTCGCCGACGTTGCTGATCTTGTCGCCGTACGGTTCGAGAGCGCCGACGCTGGCGTAGTCGGCGAAGCGGCTGGCGTCGACGTAGAACACGTCCGGCGGGTTGCCGCCGGCCAGGCCCTGGCCCAGCTGCTGCGTCAGGTCCTGGGCGGGGACGACGGTGGCCTGGTTGCCGGAGGCGGCGGCCCAGGCGGCGGCGGCATCCTGCACGGCCTTGGTCTCGGCGTCACCGGAGGAGCCGATCATGATTTGCAGGCTGGCCGGCCCGGTGGACTGGGTGGTCTCGCCGGCGGGGTCGTCGAAGCCGCCGCCGCAGGCGGTCGAGCCGAAGAGCGCGGCGGCGGTGAGGCCGGCCACGGCGGCTCGGGTGAGAACGCGGGGTGTCATCGTGCTTTCTCCTGAGGTGAGGGACGGGGAGTTCAGGCGAGGTGCCGCAGGACCAACGCGGGTCGTAGCAGCACCTGCCGCGGGTCGCGGTGCGGCCCGTCAAGGAGGTCGGTGAGCAGGTCGACGCAGCGGGCGGCGGCGTCGCCGAGGGGTTGGCTGACACTGCTCAGGCCGATCGCGGCGGCGACCGGGGTGTCGTCGAAGCCGATCACCGGTAGGGCGGTGCCGGCCGCGCGCGCGGCCTGGAGGGCGCCGAGGGCGAGGGAGTCGCTGGCGCAGATGACGGCGGTGGGTGGGGTGGGCCGGTCGAGCACTTCGCGGGCGGTACGCGCGCCTTTGGCGATGCCGTCCTCGGTCTCGGCATCGAGCCCGTCGGGGTCGATGCCCTCGGCGAGCAGGGCGCGACGCCAGCCCGCCCGCCGGTCGTCGCCGACGCCCGAGCCGGCCGGCCAGCCGAGGAAGGCGATCCGGCGATGGCCGGCCTCGATGAGGTAGGCGGTCGCCTCCCGGGTGCCGGCGGCGCCGTCGACGTCGACCCAGCTGTGCGCCTGCGGGTGGTCCCACGGCCGGCCGAAGGTGACGAACGGGATCTCCCGCTCGGCCAGCCAGGCGGTACGCGGGTCACCGTGGTCGGTGCCGGTGATCACGAACCCGTCCAGGTCGTACGCGCTGAGCAGGTCGCCGTAGGCGGCGATCTCGCGGTCGACGTCGGCGGCGGTGTAGAGCATGACGCGGTAGCCGGCCGCTTCGGCGGTCTCGGTGAGCCCGTGCAGGAAGCGGTCGAGCACCGAGCCGTTGATGCCGTCCCGGGTCGGTTCGATACGGACCGCGATCAGCCGGGAACGGCCGGTACGCATCTGCCGGGCGGCCTGGTTGGCGCGGTAGCCGAGGGTGACGATGGACTCCTGGACCCGTTGCCGGGTCTCCGGCCGCACGATGTGCGGCGCGTTGATGACGTTCGACACGGTCTGCCGGCTGACCCGGGCATGCCGGGCCACCGTGGCAATGGTCACCTTTTCCGCCACATCACACCTTTCGTGGGGCTTGAACGATCCAATTTGGATGGGGCAGGATTGGATCGTTCAAGTTGCTGGAGTGTTTCGGACTCTGCACCCTCCCGGAACCGCCTGTCAAGACGCCGTTCCATAACGAACCTGGAGCCGTACGTGACCGCACGCCACCTGCAACCCTTGCTGCACGATCTGGTGGGAGTCGTGCTCGCTCCCACCAGTGCGCTCGGGGATTCCGCCGGGCAGATCCGGCCGCTCGGCGTCCAGGGCGTCTTCCACGCCGACAGCCGCGTCCTGTCCCGCGCCGAACTGCGCGTCGACGAGCGCGAGCCCGAGGCGATCGGCCACGCGCCGGTGACCGCCCACGCCACCCGCTTCGTCGGCCTGGCCCGTTGGCTCGGCGACCCCGGCGCCGACCCGACGGTCCGCGTCGAACGGACCCGCCGCCTCGACCAGCACGGCCTGACCGAGGAGATCCACCTCGTCTCCACCGCCGCCGAGCCCGTGTCGGCCACCGTCACCCTCGACCTCGGCTGCGACCTCGCCCCGATCGAGCGGGTGAAGACCGGCTTCACCAGCCCGCCGCTGCCGGCCCGGGCCCCGGCGCCGGGCCAGCTCAGCTGGGCCACCGGCGGCGCCACCGTCACCGTCACCGCCGCCGACGCGGCACTCGACCTCGCCGGGGACCGGGCCACCGCCCCCGGCTGACCTGGCCGGTCACCCTCGCGCCCCGGGCCAGCCTGACCCTGCGCTGGCGGCTCACCGTCACCGACCCCCGCGCCGTCGTCGCGTACCCGCCGACCGAGCCGACCTGGGCCCGGCCGCGGCTGCACGCCGACGACCGGCGGCTGAACCGGCTGCTCCACCGCGCCCTCGACGACCTGCACGCGCTACGCCTGGCCGACCCCGAGGCCCCCGGCGACGTCTTCCTCGCCGCCGGCGTGCCCTGGTTCCTCACCCTCTTCGGGCGGGACAGCCTCTGGGGCGCCCGGATGCTGCTGCCGCTCGGCACCGAGCTGGCCGCCGGCACCCTGCGGGTGCTGGCCCGGCGGCAGGGCCGGCGCACCGACCCGGCCACCGGCGAGCAGCCCGGCAAGATCCTGCACGAGCTGCGCCGCGGCGAGGTCAGCCTGCCCGACGTGGGCCTGCGGCTGCCGCCCGCCTACTACGGCACGGTGGACGCCACCCTGCTCTGGATCAACCTGCTGCACGACGCCTGGCGCTGGGGGCTCCCCGCCGAGCAGGTCGAGCCGCTGCTCGCGCACCTGGACGCCGCGCTCGGCTGGCTACGCGACCACGCCGACGCCGACGGCGACGGCCTACTGGAGTACGTCGACAGCACCGGACACGGGCTCTCCAACCAGGGTTGGAAGGACTCCGGCGACGCCATCCGGTTCCGCGACGGGAGGCTGGCCACCGCGCCGATCGCCCTCGCCGAGGTGCAGGGGTACGCGCACGAGGCCGCCGTCAACGGAGCCGCCCTGCTCGACGCCTTCGACCGGCCGGGCGCCGACCGCTGGCGCGAGTGGGCCGGCCGGCTCGCCGCCCGGTTCCGGGCCGCCTACTGGGTGGACGGTCCGGAGGGCCCTCAACCGGCCCTCGCCCTGGATCGCGACAAGCGCCCGGTCAACTCGCTGACCAGCAACATCGGCCATCTGCTCGGCACCGGCCTGCTCGACGGCGAGGAGCAGGCACAGGTCGCCCGGCTGCTCGGCGGCGACGCGCTCTCCGGGGCGTTCGGGCTGCGTACGATGTCCACCCACGATGCCGGCTTCAGCCCGCTGTCGTACCACTGCGGCTCGGTCTGGACCCACGACACCGCCATCGTGCTCGCCGGACTGGCCCGCGCCGGGTTCCACGAGCCCGCCCTGCGCCTGGCCGACGGGCTGCTGGCCGCCGCCGAGGCGTTCGACTACCAGATGCCGGAGCTGCACGGCGGCGATGACCGCAACGCGCTCGGCCGTCCCGTGCCGTACCCGGCCGCCTGCCGTCCGCAGGCCTGGTCGGCCGCCGCCGCGGTGTCGCTGCTGCACGTCGCCGCCGGCGTCTACCCCGACGTGCCCGCCGGCACGGTACGCGTGGCGCCGCTGGCCGGTCCGGGCTTCGGCGCGGTGTCGGTGACCGGCCTGCGGGTCGCCGACGCCGAACTCGGGGTCACCGTCGACGCCGCCGGGCACGCCACGGTCTCGGGGCTGCCGGACGGGCTGACCGTGACCACGGCCGCGATCCCCGCCCAGCGGATCCCGGAGCCGGAGACCGCGCCCCGGCGGTGAGTGTCGCTCGCCGGGCCGGCCACGCCGCTGGCCGGCCCGGCGCCGCCAGCTGGTCGTTCCGCTGCTCCGGGCCGCGACCGCGGCCGCCCCCGGTGCTGAGCGGCGCGGCGAGGTCAGGTCCAGGCTGCGAGAATCCGGCGTTCCAGGAGGCCGAGCAGGGTGTCGGCGAGCTTTCCCAGCACCGCCAGCAGCACGATGGCGAGCAGGATGATGTCGGTGCGGCCGGTGTTCTGGCTGTCGATGAGCAGGAAGCCCAGCCCCATCGACGAGGCGATCAACTCGGCCGCCACCAGGAAGAGCCAGGACTGCGCCATGGCCAGGCGCAGGCCGGCCAGCACCGGCGGCGTGGCGGCGGGCAGCAGCACCGTGCCGAGCAGCCGGACCCCGGTGCGCCCGTACGCCCGCCCCAGCTCGACCAGGTGCGGGTCGACGTGGGAGAGGGCGGCGGCGACGGTGGTGTAGACCGGGAAGAACGCGCCGATCGCGACCAGGGTGATCTTCGGCGTCTCGCCGATGCCGAACCAGAGCAGCAGCAACGGCACCCAGGCCAGGGACGGGATGGCCCGGACCGCCTGGACGGTCGGGCCGAACAGCGAACGGGCGGCCCGGGAGAGTCCCACCAGGCCGCCGAGCAGCAGACCGGCGGCGGAGCCGGCGGTGAAGCCGAGCAGCACCCGCTGCACGCTGATCGCCAGGTGCTGCCACAGCTCGCCCCGGGAGATCAGTTCCCGCAGCGCCAGCAGCACGTCGTACGGCGGCGGCAGCTGGGCCCGGGAGTAGCCGCCGGAGACGGCCAGCAGGTGCCAGCCGGCGAGCAGGGCGAGCGGGAGCAGCAGACCGGCGACGGCGTACCCGAACCGGGCGGGGCCACGGCGACCGGCGGCGACCGGCTCCGGCGTCTCGGCCGGGTGGGTCGGCGGTGGCTCGACCGCCACCGGACTGCTCGCGCTCACGGCTTGGGCCGGGCCTGGGCGAAGCGCGGCTCGAAGATGCTCTCCAGCGCCGTGCGGGCCTCGGCGTCGGTGCGTACGTTGCCGTCGGCGACCAGGATGGGCAGCACCCGCGCGAAGACCTGCTGCTGCGCCGCTCCCGGCACCGGATCGACGTCGAACCGGGTGCGTTCGGCGAGGACGACCCGGGCCACCTCGGGGGAGACCTTCGACTCGCGGGCCAGCAGCGCCACCGCCTCGTCGGGGTGCTCGACGATCCACTGCCGGGCTCGTTCGTAGGCGTTCACCACCTCCTGCACCAGCTCGGGGTGGGCGGAGATGAACTCCTCGCGGGCGTTGAGCACGCCGTAGGTGTTGAAGGCGACGTTGCGGTAGAGCAGCGTGGAGCCGGCGTCGACCTGGGTCTGGGCCATGTGCGGGTCGAGGCCGGCCCAGGCGTCGACGTCGCCCCGCTCCAGCGCCGTCTTGCCGTCGGCGTGCTGGAGGTTGACCACCGTGACGTCGCTCGGCGTCAGCCCGGCCTCGTCGATCGCCTGCAAGAGGAAGAAGTACGGGTCGGTGCCCTTGGTCGCGGCGACCTTGCGGCCCTTGAGCTGCTGCACGGAGGTGATCGGGGAGCCCTTGGCCACCACGACGGCGGCCCACTCCGGCTGGCTGAACACGCCGATGGTCTTGATCGGGGAGCCGTTGGCCCGGGCCACCAGCGCGGCGACGCCGGCCGTCGAGCCGATGTCGAGCGCGGCGGCGCGCAGGTTCTCGTTGGCCTTGTTGCTGCCGGCGGACTGCAACCAGCTGACCGACACCCCGTCGTCGGCGAGGTCGTCCTCCAGCCAGCGCTGCTCGCGCAGCACCAGGCTCGCCGGGTTCCAGTACGCGTAGTCGAGGCGTAGCTGGGTCGTGCCGGTGGCGGACGAGCCGTCGGTGTCCTCGCCGGCCACGCAGCCGGTGAGCAGCAGCAGGGCAGCGGTCAGCACGACAGCGGCCGTCTTCCTCATGGGGTTCGGTCTCCTTCACGTGGTACGCCGAGGCGGTCGAGTAGTTCGGTACGCAGGGTGGCCAGGGCGGAGAGGTTGCGGTCCCGGGGTCGGGCCCCCGGAACCGTGGTGATCAGCTGGATCGTCGACCCCGGCCCGGCCGGCCCGACGGGGCCGAGCACGACGATCCGGTCGGCCAGCCGCAGCGCCTCGTCGACGTCGTGGGTAACCAGCAGCACCGTGGTGCCGGCGGCCCGTTGCACCTGCTCGACGAGGTCCTGCATGCGTAGCCGGGTGAGGGCGTCGAGGGCGGCGAAGGGCTCGTCGAGCAGCAGCACGCCGGGCCGGCGGGCGAGCGCCCGGGCGAGCGCGGTGCGCTGGGCCATCCCGCCGGAGACCTGCCGGGGGCGGTGCTCGGCGAAGGCGGCCAGCCCGACCACCTCCAGCCACTGCCGCACGTCGGCGCGGGCGCTCGCGCGGTCGCGGCCGGGGGAGAGGCCGAAGGCCACGTTGCCGGCCAGGCTCCGCCACGGCAGCAGGCGGGGATCCTGGAAGACCATCGCGGTACGCGACTCCACCCCGCGCACCGGGTGGCTGTCGACGCGGATCTCACCGGCGCTCGGCTGGTCGAGCCCGCCGACGAGCCGGAGCAGGGTCGACTTCCCGCAGCCGGAGGCGCCGAGCAGCGCCACCACCTCCCCGGCGGCGATTCGCAATGTGACGTCGCGGAGCACGTGGTGCCTGCCGCGGCGTCCGGTGAAGGCCCGTCCGACCTGGCGTAACTCGACGGGCGCGGGGTCGGCGTGCAGCCCCGGCGCGAGCGGCGCGACGCTTGTCGTCATGGACACCTCCTTGTCACACCGGGCCGATGGGCTCACAATACCTATATAACCTACCGGCTGAGTAGAGTTTATCGTCGTGCTCTCGTCGGCCGGCACTCGGGGGTGGGTCGTGGACCGTCGCTGGTGGACCGTGGTTGAGCTGCTCTTTCGGGCGGCGTCGAGTGGTCCGTCCAGGGGAGGGAAGGGCCTGTGAGCGCAGTCACAGTCAGGGTGACTCGGCGCGAACACCGCGCTACGGTCCTGGCATGTACCGGAGCACGCGTCTCGTTCGGCGCCGCTTCGTCGACTTCCTCCGGGTGTGTAGCAGCGCCTGTTGAGTCCGACGGCGCCACCGAGCGACCGAACCCGCTGAACCCCCTCGATCCTTGCCTGACGCTGGGTGAGGTGACACCGGAACACCGTCGCGACACGTCCCGCCGCCGCGGCCACCGTGGCCCGCCGCGTCGACGCGTCACCTCCATCTCTCGACGGCCGCGGTCGCGTCCTGGTCGACGTCCCATCCATCCAACCGACCGGGTCCCGGCTCATCGCCCCCGGCCGCCAGCCCTGTCGTGCCGCGACCGCCCACCCGCACGGGCCGCCGCAGCCACGTCGCGCCCGCAGCGTCCACCTTCGACGGGAAGGAATCCCGACATGACCCGCACCCACCCGCACGCGGCAGCCGTGGCATCGTCGGCCGGCGCGTCCGAGGGCGGCGACCGGCAGCCCGACACGTTCGTCCGGGAATGGCAGGAATGGCACGACCACCACGAGCGGGCCCTGGCCGACCCGCACGGGTTCCTCGCGGTGACCGGACTGCACTGGCTCGCCGCGCGTCCCCGGCGTTTCCCCGGCGTGCCGGGGCAGTGGCACAGCGGACCGCGCGGCGTGGTCGTCTCGCTGGCCGACGGCGAACTGGTCGTCGTCGACGACCGGCCGGTGACCGGCCGTCACGAGTTCGGCCCGATCGAGGAACGCGACGGCATCACCGTCGGCATCGACGGCGGCGTGCTGGAGATCGCCCGTCGGGGCGGATACGACATCCTGCGGCCACGCCGCCCGGAGCACCCGCTGCGCACCGGCTACCGGGGCACCCCGGCGTACCCGCCGACCACCCGCTGGGTCCTGTCCGGACGGTTCGTGCCGTTCGACACCGCGCGGCCGACCCGGGTCGGCGCGGCGGTGGAAGGGCTTCAACACGTGTACGACGCGCCGGGTGCGGTCGAGTTTGCCGTGGACGGTGTGCCGCTGCGGCTGACCGCGTTCAACGGCAGGTCACCGGGGAGCCTGTCGGTGCTGTTCACCGACGGGACCTCCGGTGTGACGACGTACGCCGCGAACCGGGCCCTGGCGATCGACCCGCCCGACGAGCAGGGCCGGGTGACGCTGGACTTCAACCGGGCCATCAACCTGCCGTGCGCCTACACCGACTTCGCGACCTGCCCCCTGCCACCGGCGGAGAACCGGCTGCCGATCGCCATCGAGGCCGGCGAACAGATCCCGTACGAGCGGCTGGCGGCGGATCTCCCCGCCCAGCCCTAGCCACCTCCGACCGCCCCCGGGAGGACCCATGACCCCGCCCACCAACGTTCAACCGCCCGTCGACGCCAACGCCGAGGAGATCCGGACCCTGCTGCGCCACCAGGCCAGCACCGTCACCGTGGTCACGGCGCCGGGACCGCCCGCGGTCGGTTTCACCGCCACGTCCTTCACGTCGGTGTCGCTGTCGCCGCCGGTCGTGTCGTTCTGCCTGAACCTCGACTCGTCCAGTTGGCCCACGGTGGCCGCCGCCCGGCACGTGGGGGTGCACCTGCTCGCCCAGCACCAGCAGGAGCTCGCGCGCACCTTCGCCACCAGCGGGATCGACCGGTTCGCCGCGCCGACCCGCTGGCTGACCGGGCCCGAGGGGGTACCGATTCTCGACGGCACCCTCGCCTGGCTGCTCTGCCGGGTGGTCGACCGGGTGACCGTCGGCAGTCACGCCATCGTGCTGGCCGAGCCGGAACTGGTGCGGAGCCCGGACACCGGCTCGCCGCTGCTCTACCACCGGGGTCGCTACACCGGCCTGGCGGCCGGCTCCGACGGCTGGGCCGGGCGGATAGCCGCCTGACCGGAGCGGTTCACCGCCTGCGTCGACCATCACGACGGCACCCGCATCGAAGCGGCGGCCCGCAGCACCGTGCCGGCCGGGACGCCGTCGTACCCCTTCTGCCTGAATGGACAGGAGAGTTCGCCATGCCCGTCCGCCGCTCACCCGCCCTCGCCGTCGCCCTACCCCTGCTGCTGCTCGTCACCGCCTGTGCCAGCACCGCCGCGCCGTCCGCCGAGGCCGCTGGCCAGCCCCGCTCCGGCGGCACCGTCACCTGGGCGATCGAGACCGAGCCGATCACGCTCAACCCGCACCAGTATGCCCAGGCCAAGGCCCGTCTGCTGGTGTGGAACAGCTTCGAGGCGCTGCTCGCCTACGACGAGCGGGGTGACCTCGTCCCGTGGCTGGCCACCGGCTGGCAGGCGGCACCCGACGGTCTCGCCTACACGTTGACGCTGCGCGACGGGGTCACCTTCACCGACGGCGTCCCCTTCGACGCCGCCGCCGTCAAGGCCAACTTCGACAAGCTCCGCGAGGCCGGCTACGCACCGGGCGTCGCCGCCGTGCAACTGCGCAACCTCAAGGCCGTCGAGGTGGTCGACCCGCGTACCGTGCGGCTGGTCCTCAGCGCGCCGGACGTGCTGATCCTGGACTTCCTCGCCTCGCCGCAGGGCGCCCAGGTCTCGCCCCGGTCCCTGGTCGAAGCGAAGAACCTCAAGGCCGGCGGCACCGACGTCGCGGGCACCGGCCCGTTCCTCCTCGACCGGTACGTCCCCGGCCAGGAACTGCGCTACGTCCGCAACCCCACCTATGACTGGGCGCCACCCACCGCCCGCCACACCGGACCGGCCCACCTCGACGGCATCACCTACCGCTTCCTCAAGGAGTCCGCGGTCCGGGTCGGCGCGCTCACCTCCGGTCAGGTGCACCTCGTCGAGGGCGTACCCGCCACCGACGTGCCCCTGGTCACCGCAGACCCACGGCTGCGGCTGACCCGGGAACTCAACTCCGGCTCGGCCTACTCGTACTACTTCAACACCTCCCGGGCACCCTTCGACGACCTGCGGGTCCGGCAGGCGTTCCGGGAGGCCGTCGACGTGCAGACGGTGCTGACCGCCGTCTACCGGGACACCGCCACCCGGGCCTGGAGCGTGGTCAGCCCGGCCAGCCCGCTCTACGACAAGCGCCTGGAGGGCGGCTACGGCGGCGACACCGCCAAGGCCAACAGCCTCCTCGACCAGGCCGGCTGGGCCGGGCGCGACGCCGACGGATACCGGGTCAAGGAGGGCCGGCGGCTCACCGTACGGCTGCTCCAGGCCGCACCGTTCGTCCGCGACCGCCGCGACGTCCTCGCCCAGGCCGTGCAGGCCGCCGTCAAGCAGAGCGCCGGCATCGACCTCAAGGTCAGCCTGGTCGACCAGGGCACCGCCCAGGAGGCCTTCGACACCAACGAGTACGAGGTCTTCGACAACTCGCGGGCCGACACCGACGCCGGGGCGGCGCTCAACCTGCTGCTGCACTCCGGCGGCGGCATCAACCGGACCCGGGCCAACGACCCGCGTGTCGACCAGTTGCTGGAGCAGGGGCAGGCCACCGCCGACCCGGCCCGGCGGGCCGTCCTCTACGCCGACCTGCAACAGCGGGTCGTCGCCGAGCAGGCCCTGGCGCTGCCGCTCTACGCCCCCGCCGACCAGATCGCCGCCAGCACCGCCGTCGGTGGCGTCCGGTTCGAACCCACCGCCGGGGTACCGGCCAGCGCGTACGACCTGTGGATCGGCCAGTGACATGGCACGGCCGCGACTGCGGGAGGTGATCCGCCGGGTCGGCGCCGGCCTGGCCGTGCTCTGGGCCGCGGCCACCGCCGCCTACCTGGTGCTGTTGGCCGCGCCCGGGGAGACCGTGGACAGCATCATCGGCGACGGGGCGGACACCCCGCAGATCCGCGCCGAGATCGTCGCCGAGTGGGGCCTGGACCGCCCGGCCGTCCTGCAGTACCTCGACTACCTGTGGCGGCTCGCCGGCGGCGACCTCGGCCGGTCCTACCTGTTGCAGCGGCCGGTGGCCGAGGTGATCGGCGAGCAGCTCGGCCCGACGCTGCTCCTCGCGGTCACCGCCGCCGGGCTCGGCGTGCTGCTGGCGCTGGTCATCGCCGTCGTCACCGCCGGCGACCGCCGGCCCTGGCTGCGCCGGGTCAGCTCCGGCACCGAACTGCTGCTGGTCTCCACCCCGCCGTTCCTGATCGGAATCGTGCTGCTCAGCGTGCTGTCGTTCCGGTTCGGGCTGTTCCCGGTCGCCGGCGACCAGGGCCTCGCCGCGCTGGTCCTGCCGGCGGTCACCCTCGCCCTGCCGATCGCCGGGCTGCTCGCCCAGGTGCTCCGGGACGGCATCGACCGGGCCCTGGAGGAGCCGTTCGTGCTCACCGCCCGCTCGCGCGGACTGCGGGAGCGGGCGGTACTGCTGCGGCACGCGCTGCGGCACGCCACCCTGCCGGCGGTCACCCTCGCCGGCTGGCTCTTCGGCACGGCGCTCGGCGGCGCCGTCATCGTCGAGCAGGTGTTCGGCCGCCCCGGCCTGGGCCAGGTCACCCTCACGGCGGTGACCAGCAAGGACATGCCGGTGGTGCTGGCCGTGGTGACCCTCTCCGCCGCCGTCTACGTGGTGGTCAGCACCGCCGCCGACCTGGCGTACCTGATCGTCGACCCGCGGCTGCGAAGGAGCTGACGATGACCGTGACGTTCGGCGGCGTACCGGCCGGCGCCGTCCGCCGCACCCCCGCCGCCGAGTCGGCGGCACCCGCGGCCGGCCGTCGCCGCCGGCCCCGGATCGGGCTGCTCGCCGCCGGGGCGTACCTCGCCGTGCTGCTCGTGGCGGCGGTCTGGCCAGCCGCCCTGGCCCCCGGCGACCCGCTCGCCGCCGACCCGCTGCGGGTGCTGTCCCCACCGGACTCCGGGCACTGGTTCGGCACCGACCAGCTGGGGCGGGACGTCTGGACCCGGGTGGTGCACGGCGCCGGGCACTCGCTCACCATCGGAGTCGCCGCGACCGCCGTCGCGGTCACCGCCGGGGTGCTGCTCGGCCTGCTCGCCGGGCTGCTGCACCGGCTCGCCGACGAGGCGCTCAGCCGCTCCTTCGACGCGCTCTCGGCGTTCCCGATCCTGCTGCTCGCACTGCTGTTCATCGCCGTCGCCGGCCCGGGCACGGCGAGCCTGATCGGCGCCATCGGCCTCGCCGCCCTGCCCCGTTTCGCCCGGGTGGTCCGGGGACAGACCCTGCTGGTACGCCGCTCCGGCTACGTCGAACAGGCCGTCACCTTCGGACTGTCCCGGCCCCGGCTGGTGCTGCGGCACGTGCTGCCCAACGCGATCGGCCCCGTCCCGGTGCTCGTCGTGATCGGGCTCGGCGAGGCGATCATCATCGCCGCCGGCCTGAGCTTCCTCGGCCTGGGGCCGCAACCACCGTCACCGGAGTGGGGCGCGATGCTCTCCGAGGGACGCAACTACCTCCAGGTGGCCTGGTGGATCAGCGTCCTGCCCGGCCTCGCGGTCACCGCGACCGTGGTGTCGCTCACCGCCCTCGGCCGGCACTGGCAGGCCCGCCTCGACGGGCGGCAGCGCTGATGGGCGGCCCGCTGGTCGCGGTCGAGGACCTGCACGTCACCTTCGACACCCCGACCGGCGAGGTCGCCGCCGTGCGGGGGGTCAGCCTCACCGTCGAGGCGGGCGAGTGCGTGGCGGTCGTCGGGGAGTCCGGCTCCGGCAAGAGCGTGACCGCGCGTACCCTGGTCGGTCTCGCCGGCCCCGGCGCCCGGGTGCACGCCGCCCGACTGGAACTCGCCGGCATCGACGTACGCGGGCACCGCCCCCGGGACTGGCGGCGGTTGCGCGGCCGGTTCGCCGGGCTGGTCCTCCAGGACGCCCTGGTCTCCCTGGACCCGCTGCGCACCGTCGGTGCCGAGATCGCCGAGGTGCTGGCCACCCACGGCATCGTCGGCCGTCGGGAACGCGCCGGCCGGGTCCGCCATCTGCTCGACCTGGTGCACGTGCCGGAACCCGACCGGCGGGCCCGGCAGTACCCGCACCAGCTCTCCGGCGGCCTCCGGCAGCGCGCGCTGATCGCCTCGGCGCTGGCCGGGGAGCCGGCCCTGCTGATCGCCGACGAGCCCACCACCGCGCTGGACGTCACCGTGCAGGCGCAGATCCTGCACCTGCTCGCCGAGCGGCGGGCCGCCGGGCTGAGCCTGCTGCTGATCAGCCACGACCTCGCAGTGGTCGCCCAGATCGCCGACCGGGTCCTGGTCATGCGGGACGGGCAGGTCGTCGAGGAGGGGCCCACCGCTCGGCTGCTGCGGGCACCGGAGCACCCGTACACCCGGCAACTGCTCGGCGCGGTGCCGTCGGCGTCGTCGCGCGGCCGGCGGCTCGCCGCCAGCGCCGGTGCTGCCCGGGTCGAGCTGCCGCCCCGACCGGAGGTCCGCCGTGGCGACCCGGTTCTCGACGCGATCGGGCTGGTCAAGAGGTACGGTCGGCACACCGTCGTGCGGGACGTCAGCCTCGCCGTCGCCCGGGGCGAGACGCTCGGGCTGGTCGGCGAATCCGGTTCCGGCAAGAGCACGGTGGCCCGGATCGTCGCCGGCCTGCTCGATGCCGACACCGGCACGGTCACCTTCGAGGGTGAGCGCTGGAGTGGGGTGCCGGAGCGGACCCGTCGCCCTCGTCGCCGCCGGCTTCAGGTGATCTCGCAGGATCCGCTCGGCTCCTTCGACCCCCGCTGGACCGTCGGGCGGGTGGTGGCCGAGAACCTCGACCCGAGCCTGCCCCGGGCCGACCGGCTCGACCACGTCGTCGGCCTGCTCCGGCGGGTCGGTCTCGGTCCGGACCTGCTCGGCCGCCACCCCCGAGGGCTCTCCGGCGGGCAGCGGCAACGGGTCGCCATCGCCCGCGCCATCGCCCCCCGCCCCAGCCTGCTCGTCTGCGACGAACCCGTCTCCGCGCTCGACGTCTCCGTCCAGGCCCAGGTCCTCGACCTGCTCGCCGACCTGCGGGCGGTCGACGGCACCGCCCTGCTCTTCATCTCCCACGATCTCGGCGTGGTGCACCACCTCGCCGACCGGGTGCTGGTCATGCAGGACGGCGAGGTCGTCGAGCAGGGCCCGGTCGGCGACGTCTTCAACTACCCCCGGCACGACCACACCCGTTCGCTGATCGCCGCGCTGCCGGCGCTCGTCACCACCGGCCGACCGTAGGAGGCCCACCCGTGCCCGACTCCACCCTGCATCTCGCCGTCGCCCTCGACGGTCTCGGCTGGCACCCCGCCGCCTGGCGGCTCTCCCCGGCCGAACCCACCGCGCCGCTGACCGCCCGGTGGTGGCTCGACCTGGCCGCCGAGGCCGAACGCGGCACGCTGGACCTGCTCACCATCGAGGACGGTCTCGCGGTGCAGTCGTCCCGGCCCGACGGCCCCGACGGCCGTACCGACCAGCTCCGGGGACGCCTCGACGCGGTCCAGATCGCGGCCCGGATCGCCCCGTCGACCCGGCACGTCGGGCTGGTCCCGACGACCAGCGTGACGCACACCGAGCCGTTCCACGTGTCCACGGCCGTGGCGACCCTGGACTACGTCAGCGGCGGACGGGCCGGTTGGCGCCCCCGCGTCTCGGCCACGCCGGCCGAGGCCCGGCACTTCGGCCGGCGGGACGTGCCACCGATCGACCTGCGTCGGCTCGACGACCCGGCCACCGCGCGGCTCGTCGAGGAGCTGTTCGCCGAGGCCGCCGACGCGGTCGAGGTGGTCCGCCGGCTCTGGGACAGCTGGCAGGACGACGCGGTGATCCGGGACGTGGCGACCGGCCGGTTCGTCGACCGGGAACGGCTGCACTACGCCGACTTCACGGGCCGGTGGTTCGCGGTGAAAGGACCGTCCATCGTGCCCCGGCCGCCGCAGGGCCAGCCGCCGGTCGCCGCGCTGGCCCACGTGCCGGTCGCGTACGCGTTCGCTGCGGCGCAGGCCGACATCGTCTTCGTCACGCCGTCCGACGCCGACCACGCCGCCGCGATCGTCGCCGAGGTACGTGCCGCCGAGACCGCCGCCGGACGTACCGGCCCACCGCTGCGGATCCTCGCCGACCTCGTGGTGCTGCTCGACGAGACGCCCACGCTGGCCCGCCGGCGACGGGACCGCCTCGACGGCCTCGACGGCGCGGAGCACGTCTCGGACGCGGCCGTCTTCACCGGCACCCCCACGTTGCTGGCCGACCTGCTCGCCGACTGGCGTCGGTCCGGCGTGGACGGCTTCCGGCTGCGCCCTGCCGTGCTGCCCGACGACCTCACCACGATCGCCCGCGCCCTCGTGCCGGCGCTGCGGGACCGGGCTCTGTTCCGCACCCGCTATCCCGGCGGGACCCTGCGCGACCTGCTCGGCCTGGCCCGACCGGCCAACCGCTTCGCCGCCGCGTCGCCCGCCTGACCTGAGGAGACCGCCATGCCCAAGCAGATCATCCTCGCCGCGCACTTCCCCGGCGTGAACAACACCACCGTGTGGAGCGACCCCGAGTCCGGCAGCCAGATCGACTTCGCCTCCTTCGTGCACCTGGCCCGCGCCGCCGAGCGGGGCAAGTTCGACTTCTTCTTCCTCGCCGAGGGACTGCGGCTGCGTGAGCAGCGCGGCCGGATCCACGACCTGGACGTCGTCGGCCGGCCGGACACGCTGACCGTGCTGGCCGGCCTCGCCGCGGTCACCACCCACCTGGGGCTGGCCGGCACCCTGAACACCACCTACCGGGAGCCGTACGAGCTGGCCCGGCAACTGGCCAGCCTCGACCACCTCTCCGGCGGCCGGGCCGCCTGGAACGTGGTCACCACCTCGGACGCCTTCACCGGGGAGAACTTCCGCCGGGGCGGCTACCTGGACCGGTCGCTGCGCTACCAGCGGGCCGCGGAGTTCGTGCGTACCGCCCGGGAGCTGTGGGAGTCGTGGCAGCCGGACGCGGTGGTGGGGGATCGCGCCGCCGGTCGCTACCTCGCCACCGCCGAGGCCGGGGCCTTCGCCCACCGGGGCGACCAGTTCGACATCTCCGGACACTTCACCGTGCCCCGCAGCCCGCAGCTGCACCCGGTGATCCTCCAGGCCGGCGACTCACCGGAGGGCCGGGAGTTCGCCGCCGGCAGCGCGGACGCGATCTTCTCCCGGCACGGCACGCTGGAGGACGGCCAGGAGTTCTACCGGGACGTGAAGTCGCGCCTGGCCCGGCACGGCCGGGCAGCCGACGAACTGAAGATCATCCCTGGGGTCACCTTCGTGCTCGGGGCCACCGCCGCCGAGGCCCAGGAACGGGCCGCCCACATCCGCCGCCAGCAGGTCTCCCCGCAGACGGCGATCCTGTTGCTGGAACAGCTCTGGAATCGGGACCTGTCCGGCTACGACCCGGACGGCCCGCTGCCCACCGACGACCCGCAGGTCTCCGACGACTCGATCAGCAAGGGGCGGACCCGCCTCTTCGACGACCCGGTCGCGACCGCCCACCGGTGGCGCGCGCTGGCCGAGGAGAAGAACCTCGGTATCCGGGACATGGTCATCGAGGTCACCGGTCGGCAGTCGTTCGTCGGCACGCCAGGGGAGGTCGCCGAGCGCATGAACCACTTCGTGCAGGCCGACGCCGCCGACGGCTTCATCCTGGTGCCCCACCTGACCCCCGGCGGCCTGGACGAGTTCGTCGACCAGGTGGTTCCGCTGCTCCAGGAGCGCGGCGTCTTCCGGACCGAGTACACCGGCGCCACGCTGCGCGAGCACCTCGGCCTGCCGGCGGCCCGACCGGTCCGCGCGGAGGCAGTGGCATGAAGTTCCTGCTGATCACCCTGATCGCGCACCTGCCCGACCCGGTCACCGGCCGGCTGCGCAGCACCACCGAACGGTTCCGCGACGTCGTCGAGGGCGCGGTGCTCGCCGAGGAACTCGGCTTCGACGGCTTCGGCGTCGGCGAACGGCACGAACGGCCCTTCATCTCCTCCTCGCCCCCGGTGGTGCTCAGCCACATCGCCGCGAAGACCAGCACCATCCGGCTCTTCACCGCGGTCACCACGCTGAGCCTGCTCGACCCGGTACGCGCCTACGAGGACTACGCCACCCTCGACCATCTCTCCGGCGGCCGGCTGGAACTGATCATCGGCAAGGGCAACGGCACCGCCCAGGCCCAGCTGTTCCACGTCACCCCCGCCGACCAGTGGGACCGCAACCGCGAGGGATACGAGCTGTTCCGTAGGCTCTGGCGGGAGGAGAGGGTGACCTGGACGGGCCGGTACCGGCCGTCGCTGACCGAGGCGGAAACCTGGCCCCGACCGCTGCAACAGCCCATCCGGGTCTGGCACGGCAGCGCCACCAGCAGGGACTCGGTCGACCTCGCCGCCCGCCACGGTGATCCGATCTTCTCCGCCAATGTCACCAACCCCGTCGAGCCCTACGCGGAACTCGTCCGGCACTACCGGGACCGCTGGGTCCACTACGGCCACGATCCCGCCGACGCGCTGGTCGGCGCCGGCACCGCCGGGTTCTACGCCGCCCGCACCTCGCAGGAGGCGATCGACACCTACCGGCCCATCTATCAGGCCCGCCTGGAGGCGTTCCGCCGGCTGGGCGTCGCACCGGTCTTCCCGACCCTGGAGGACGCCGTGGAACGCAGCTCGATCCTGGTCGGCAGCCCGCAGCAGATCATCGACAAGGTGTCGCGCTATCACGCGGCGCTCGGTCACGAGGTGATCCATCTACCGACCGACCGCGACGGGCTCACCGACGCGGAGCACCGGGCGAGCCTGGAACTCTTCCAGGCTGAGATCGCGCCCGTGCTGCGCCGGGAGATACCCAGCCGCCCTCTGCGCCCCCCGTCGTCCGCCGCCGTGACGGCCTGAGTGAAGTTAGGAAGCGCCATGCCACCCACCCCGCTGTCCGTGCTCGACCTCGCCCCGGTGAGCGCCGGGCGCACCGCCGGCGACGCGCTGCGCGCCACCGTCGATCTGGCCCGCCGGGCCGAAGACCTCGGCTACCACCGGTACTGGCTGGCCGAACACCACCTCGCCAGCGGGGTGGCCAGCTCCGCCCCGGCGGTACTCATCGGGCAGGTCGCCGCCGCCACCAGCACCATCCGGGTCGGCTCCGGCGCGGTCCAGGTGGGTCACCGCACCGCGCTGTCCGTGGTCGAGGAGTTCGGCACCCTGGACGCCCTTCATCCCGGCCGCATCGACCTCGGGATCGGTCGCTCCGGCCAGCGCCGGGTCGAGGCGGTCCAGGCGCAGTCTGCACCGGTTCCAGCACCGGCGCGGGTGGTCGACGGCCTGCTCATCCCGCCGCCGTTCGCCTACGCGCAGGTGCTCGCCTCACCGAGGTTCGCCCAGGCCAGCGCCCTGCTGCACCAGCCCGGCGCGGTACCGCCGCCGTTCGCCGGGCAGGTCGCCGACATCCTCGCCCTCATCCGGGGCGACTACCGCGACGCCGACGGGCTCGACGCGCACGCGACGCCGGGGGAGGGCGCCGACCTACAGGTCTGGCTGCTCGGCAGCAGCGGCGGGGAGAGCGCCCAGCTCGCCGGGACGCTGGGCCTGCCCTTCGCCGCCAACTACCACGTCAGCCCCGCCTCCGTGCTCGACGCGGTGAGCGCCTACCGGGCGGCGTTCCAGCCGTCGCCGGTGCTCGCCCAGCCCTACGTGATGGTCTCCGCCGACGTGGTGGTCGCCGCCACGGACGACGCGGCCCGGCGGCTGGCCGCCCCCTACCCGACCTGGGTACGCAGCATCCGCACCGGCGAGGGGGCGATCCCGTTCCCCCGGCCCGAGGACGTCGCCGGGCAGCCCTGGACCGACGCGGATCAGGATCTGGTCGCCGACCGGGTGGACACCCAGTTCGTCGGTTCGCCGGAGACGGTGGCCGCGCTGCTGCGGACCCTGCGCGACGTCACCGGCGCCGACGAACTGCTCGTCACCACCATCACCCACGACCCCGCCGACCGCGCAACCTCCTACGACCTCCTCGCCAAACAATGGCTCTGAGAAGGAAGGGCCCCCTGTTAACGCCTGCTGTAGAGCAGGGCCCCCTCTTAACACCAGGCAGGTGGCGGAGGCGGCCCGCCACCACGGCGTGGCAAGCTAGAGCGGTGCGAGACCCCGGGCTGATCAGGGCGGTGGTGCTGGCCGGCGTGCTGCTGGCGGCCACCGTCGTCGGCGTGTGGCACAGCCGGCGCAACGGGCGGATCCGAGCCGTGTCGTCGTCGCCGGCCGCTGGTCCCTCCGCCGCGCTCGCTGGCCTCGGCGTCGTCGCCGGCGGGCCGACGCTGGTGCAGTTCTCCTCGGCCGTCTGCGCGCCCTGCCGGGCCACCCGACGGGTCCTGGACCGGGTCACCGCCACCGTCAGCGGGGTGCGTCTGCTGGAGGTGGATGCCGAGCAGCACCTCGACGCCGCGCGTGAACTGGGCATCTGGCGTACGCCGACGGTGTTGCTGGTGGATGCCGGCGGTCGGGTCGTCCGGCGGGTCTCCGGGGTGCCGGACGCCGGTCAGCTGGCCACGGCGTTGCGCGAGTTGACCGCCGGGGTGACCCGGTGAGGGCCGTGGCGCTCACCCGCCGCCGGACGGTGGACCATGGCCGGCTGGCGGCCAGCCTCTGTCGCCCCGACCGTCGCCGCTGACCGTTTCCGTACATCCCTCCGTGCCGGTGCCGGCCACCCGGCCCGCCGTGCCCAAGCCCCCAGGAATCGCCATGCTTCTCGATCCTCGTGCGCCCCGGTTCGCCGCGGCCGTCACCACCGTCGTGCTCGCCGCCGCCCTGCTCGGCGGCGGAACCCCGCTGCTGTTCGTCCAGGCCGTGGTCTTCGCGATCACCGCGGCCAACCCCCGCCTCGGCCCGTACGGGCTGCTCTACCGCACGCTCGTCGCTCCGCGACTCGCCCCGCCCAGCGAGCTGGAACCGGCCGCTCCGGTCCGGTTCGCGCAGGTGGTCGGCTTGGTCTTCGTCGGGGCGGCGCTGGTCGGCCAGCTCGCCGGACTGCCGGTGCTCGCCCTGGTCGCGACGGGCGCGGCCCTGGCTGCGGCGTTTCTCAACGCCGCGTTCGACCTCTGCCTCGGCTGCGTGGGCTACCTGGCGCTGCGCCGGCTCGTCGGCCGCCCGCTCGCGGCCCGGGTCCCGGCCGGTTCCTGACCGGCCGGTCCGGTGCCCCGGCGTCGCGCAGCCGCCGGGGGCCGGAACCGGTCACGACGTCATGCCGGCGGCCGGAGAGCAGCGCGGCGGCTACGGCGGGCCCAGCCGACGGCCGGCGGCGTTGGCGCCTGGTCCGGACACAACACCGGCGTCCGGACCAGGCTCTGCCGGGCCGGATCGCGGTCTGGGATCCGCCTCGCCCGCCCGGGGGTCCTCCGGCAGCCGCTGACCGGCGAGGTGCCGTTCGAGGCTGTCGAGGATGAGGTCGAGACCGAACCCGAACTCGTCGCCGTAGCTGTAGTTCCGGCCGACGACCTGGTTGGTGATCATCTCCACCAGGTGTGGGTACTCGTCGGCCGGCAGCGCGTGTCGGATCTCGTCGACGAACCCGTCCGCTCCCCCGTCGGCCTCGAACGGGAGGTTGAGCTCGGTCAGCACGAAGCCGTACACGTAGGCGTCGATCGCCGAGAACGCGTGTGACGCCAGGGTGACCGGGAAGCCGTTGCGTCGCAGGCAGGCGAGCACGGTCTCGTGGTGCCGCAGGAGCGCCGGCAGGGGTGAGCGGCGCGACTCGACGAGACCCAGGGCCCAGGGATGCCGGGACAAGGCGCGCCGACTCGACTCGGCGCGTTCGGCCATCGCCGGCCGCCACGGCCGCTGCGGGTCGGGCAGCTCGATCTGCGTGAAGATCCAGTTCGCCAGGCCGTCGAGCAACGCGTCCTTGCCGGCGAGGTGGTGGTAGAGCGACATCGCCTCGACACCGAGCTCCTTGCCGACGTTGCGCATGCTCACCTGGGAGATCCCGCCCCGGTCGGCGACCCGGACCGCCGCCTCGATGATGCGGTCGTGGCTGAGCGCTGGGCGACGGGCCATCACAAACGTTTCTCCGGTCCTGATTGCCGACTTACGGTCGTAAGGTTACCATCCAACCAGACTTACGAGCGTAAGGAGAGCCCGGTGCTGGCAGCAGTCATGGATCGATACGGCACGCCCGACGTGGTACGCGTCGCCGAGGTCGCCCGGCCGGTACCGGGCGCTGGCGAGGTGCTGGTGCGGGTCAGGGCGTCGGCGGTGACCTCGGCCGACTCGCGGATCCGGGGCGCGCGGTTCCCGGCCGGGTTCGGCGTCCCGGCGAGGCTGATGTTCGGCGTCGTCCGGCCCCGCCGCCCGACCCTGGGCGGCTCCTTCTCCGGCGTCGTCGAGCAGGTCGGCTCCCGGGTCGGTGACGTCGCCCCCGGTGACGAGGTGTGCGGCATGACCGGCCTCAGCCTCGGCGCGCACGCCGAGTACGTGGCGGTGCGGGCGGACCGGCTCGCCCGCAAGCCCGCCGAGGTCACCCACGAGGACGCCGCCGGGCTGCTCTTCGGCGGCAGCACGGCGCTGTTCTTCCTGCGCGACAAGGCGGGCCTGGGCCCGGGCGCCTCCGTGCTGGTCAACGGCGCGTCCGGTGCGATCGGCACGAACGCCGTCCAGCTCGCCCGGCACTTCGGGGCGACGGTGACCGCGGTGACCAGCGCGGCAAACGCCGAACTGGTCAGCAAGCTGGGCGCCGAGCGGGTCATCGACTACGCCGACGGCGGCCTGGCCGCCACCACCGAACGGTTCGACGTCGTGCTGGACGCGGTCGGCAACCTGCCGATCGACTCCGGTCGGCGGCTGCTCAGCACCCGGGGCGTGCTGCTGCTCGTCGTGGCGGGCCTGGGGGAGACCCTGCGGGCGCGCGGCAACGTGGTGGCCGGAGCCGCGCCCGAACGGGTCAGCGACTTCGACCTCCTGCTCGGTCTCGTCGCCCGCGGCGAGATCACCGTCGTGCTCGACCAGATCTACGACCTGGCGGGCATCGCCGACGCCCATCGCCGCGTCGACACCGGCCACAAGGTCGGCAACGTCGTGGTACGCGTAACGCGCTAGGGAGTGGCCGTCACCGGGCCGGCGGTGCGGTCGTGGTGGACCGTGATCGGGCCGGTGGGTTCGCCGACCAGCTCGCCATAGTTATGGTCGGCGATGCCACCAGACGTACGATGGCCGGTGCGCTCGGCGCGTTCCAGGGTCAGTGGGGGACGGCAGTTCATCAAGGCCCTCCGCCAAGGCTCCGTGAAGGGATAGCGGGTTGATCGACAGTCAGATCCACGGGGTCGCCGACGACGGCTTCGGCCGGGTCGCCGACGTGTTCCGGGACAACTTCGCCCACCACGGCGAGGTGGGCGCGGCGGTCTCCGTCTACCGGGCCGGCCGCAAGGTCGTCGACCTGTACGGCGGGCTGGCCGATCCCCGGTCCGGCCGCCCCTGGACCGCCGACACGCCCGCGGTCGTCTTCTCCGTCACCAAGGGGATCATGGCGATCTGCGCGTACCGGCTGGTGCAGGAGGGCCGGCTCGACCTGGACGCCCCGGTCGTCCGCTACTGGCCCGAGTTCGGCCAGCACGGCAAGGCGGAGATCCCGGTACGGTGGCTGCTCACCCACCAGTCCGGACTGCCGGCCCTGGACAAGCCCTTCACCCGGGAGGAAGTGCTCGCCTGGGACCCGGTGATCGCGGCGATCGAGGCGCAGACCCCGCTGTGGCGGCCCGGCACGGCGCACAGCTACCATCCGATCACCTACGGCTGGCTGATCGGTGAGGTGATCCGCCGCATCACCGGCGAGC
Organism: Micromonospora sp. CA-263727; assembly: GCF_050942455.1. Lineage (NCBI taxonomy): Bacteria > Bacillati > Actinomycetota > Actinomycetes > Micromonosporales > Micromonosporaceae > Micromonospora > Micromonospora sp. CA-263727. The sequence goes on along the minus strand of NZ_CP192031.1, from coordinate 3,954,654 downwards.
TGCCCGGCGTCTACTTCGCCCGGGCCCTCGGCGAGCCGCTGGGCCTGCGTACCTGGATCGGCCTGCCGGCCGCCGAACGCGGCGCGGTCGCCTGGATGCTGGCCCCGATCGGCGACCCCGGCCCGGCCAGCCACCCGGTCGCCGAACGCGGGATCACCATGGGCGGCGCGTTCGCCTTCCCCGCCGACGACGACGGCCTGGTCAGCTTCAACGACCCGGCGATACAGGCCGCCCAGATCCCGGGCGCGGGCGCGGTCAGCACGGCCGAGGGGCTGGCCCGCCTCTACGCCGCCTGCGTCTCCGAGGTGGACGGCCCGCGCCGGCTCGCCACCGCGCACGTCGACGACGCCATCGTGGTCCGGGCCGCCGGCCAGCAGGTGTACGGGGACCCGGATGCGGGACACCGGTGGGGGACCGGCTTCCTCGTCCACTCGGTGCCGCGCCCGATGCTCGGCGTACGCAGCTTCGGCCACGACGGCGCCGGTGGGCACCTCGCCTTCGGCGACGACACCCACCAGGTCGGTTTCGGTTACGTGGTCAACCAGATGGGCGGCATCGACGACGAGCGCGCCAACCGGCTCAGCGCAGCGGTCCGGGACTGCCTGGGGGAGTAGTGCTGTTCCGTGGGCGAATGGTGACTGTCCACGATCCCGGGTGCGCACCTCAGTGGGCGTTGGTTCCGTGGGCCGGGGCTGGCGGGTTGGTGCTGCTCGGCTGCTGCTGCGTGGGTTGAGGCAGCGCAAAGGACGGCCGAGGGCAACCGCGCCGTCGTCCGGTACCGGTGACGCGGCGTAGCTGTCTCACCGGATTCCCGGACGCTCGCTCAGATCGTGGGAGCGGCGCCGCGCGGGGTGCTGTTCCCTCGTGGTGCCGGATCTGGATCGGAGAGGTCAGCGTGGTCGCGGCGGCGAACGTCGCCGATACTGGCCCGGCTCAGGCTTGGTGCAGTTGTACGGTGACGCTCACGCGTCCCTGTCCGTCGCGTCGAGCCACCGCGTGCCCGGTCCGGTTGACGCCGTCGAGTTGCAGGGCGATCGGAGCGCCGTCGCCGAGGAAGTTCCGCCACCAGTTCTTCGAGTCCGCCATCATGACCTTGATCGTGATGGTCTCGCCGGTGCGTCGGTAGCCGACAGGCGTGCTGAAGGTGCGGCCCGAGCGGCGGCCGGTGTACGTGACGACCGTCAGGCCCCGGCTGAGCAGACGGCCCAGCAGCGGAGCGGAGCGCAGCGCCACGACGGCGGAGTTGACCCGGTCGACGACCCGCCTGGTCCGCGGTCCCATTCGTTCCAACAGAGCCTCCACAGGCGACGGACCGTTGCCGGTGAGAGCCGGCCACGGCAACACCACGACCCTACCGGGGATCCGCCGCGCCCCGCGGCCGTGGGTGGCTCCGACACCGCCGGCCGAGCCGGTCGGCTTCCGGGCCGACGCCGCCGGGCCGGGGACACGGTGGTGCGTCAGGACGGTCGGGCTGCGCGGGGCGGTCCGGTGTGGGTGTCGCGGGATGTGCCGGTCCGGTTGCGGTCCGTCGTCGACGCCCGACCCCGACCAATCCGTGCCTGTCGATGAATGTCGACGATCCGGCCCGGGCAACCCATTGATGTCGCTGCGTTTCCACCGCTCTGACCTGCGGCAACCTGGCCGATCGGAGGAGCGGTTTGTTCGTTACGAGACCGTGACCGCCGGATTTCGATCGCGGTGTTGACGCTGGCTATGTGAGCGCTAACGTTTGGCGTCCAAGTGCGACCCGCGCAGGCGTCTGACGGCGCTAGTTCCAGATTGGGGAAGCCAGTGAGCAGAAGAGTCCTGGCCGTTCTCGGTAGCGCCGTGCTGGCGCTGAGCATGGCGGCTTGCAGTGGCGATGGGGCCGGCAGCGGTGGGAACGGCGGTGACAAGCCCGCCGACCTGACCATCGGTGTCTCGATGCCGACCCAGACCTCCGAGCGGTGGATCGCCGACGGCAACGCGGTCAAGGAGAAGTTGGGGGCCAAGGGCTACAAGGTCGACCTCCAGTACGCCGGTGACGACATCCCCACCCAGTCCCAGCAGGTCGACCAGATGATCACGCGGGGCGCCGACGTGCTGATCATCGCGGCGATCGACGGCACCGCCCTGAGTGGACAGTTGCAGGCGGCGGCGGACGCGAAGATCCCGGTCATCGCCTACGACCGGCTCATCCGGGACAGCCCGAACGTCGACTTCTACGTCAGCTTCGACAACTACAAGGTGGGCGTCGCGCAGGCCAGCGCACTGCTGGTCGGCCTCGGTGTGCAGAACAAGGACGGCTCGAAGGGCACCGCGACCGGGCCGTTCAACATCGAGCTCTTCGCCGGATCGCTCGACGACAACAACGCGCACTTCTTCTTCAACGGCGCGATGGACACCCTCAAGCCCTTCATCGACGACGGCACGCTGAAGGTGAAGTCCGGGCAGACCAAGATCGAGCAGGTGGCGATCCTGCGCTGGCAGCAGGAGGGCGCGCAGAAGCGGATGGAGGACCTGCTGACGTCGAGCTACAACGACCGCAGCAAGGTCGACGGAGTGCTGTCGCCGTACGACGGCCTGTCCCGCGGCATCCTCACCGCCCTACAGAACGCCGGTTACGGTGGAGCCAACAAGATGCCGGTGGTGACCGGGCAGGACGCCGAGATCGCGTCGGTCAAGCTGATCAACGACGGGGTCCAGAACTCCACCATCTTCAAGGACACCCGCCTCCTCGCCGACCAGGCCGTGGTCGCCGCCGAGGCGTTCCTCCAGGACAAGACGCCGGAGGCCAACGACACCAGCACCTACAACAACGGGGTCAAGGTCGTCCCGTCGCACCTGCTGCCGGTGCAGACCGTGTTCAAGGACGAGATCAAGCCGATCCTGATCGACTCCGGTTACTACACCGCCGAGGAAGTCGCCGCCGGCCAGGCCAAGAGCTGACGGCGCGGTGCCGGGCTCGGCTGCGGCGGCCGTCGCGGGGCCCGGCGCCCGCCTCGCATTGACTACCCTCCAGACACGACGAACTAGACGCTCAGGACGGTGAGCATGGACGACAACATCCTCGAGATGCGTCACATCACCAAGACGTTCCCCGGGGTGGCGGCGCTCCAGGATGTCTCGCTCGCCGTGCGCCGCGGGGAGATCCACGCCATCTGCGGCGAGAACGGCGCCGGCAAGTCCACCCTGATGAAGGTGCTGTCGGGCGTCTACCCGTCCGGCAGCTTCGACGGCGAGATCCTCTTCGACGGCGAGCCGGTGCACTTCCGCGGCATCCGGGACAGCGAAGACCACGGCATCGTCATCATCCACCAGGAACTCGCCCTGGTGCCGTACCTGTCGATCGCCGAGAACATCTTCCTCGGCAACGAGCGCCGTGGCCGCAGCGGCCTGATCGACTGGAACCGCACCAACGCCGAAGCGGCGGCGCTGCTTTCGTCGGTCGGGCTGCACGAGAACGCGGTCACCCCCGTCGTCCAGCTCGGTGTCGGCAAGCAGCAACTGGTGGAGATCGCCAAGGCGCTCTCCAAGAAGGTCCGGCTGCTCATCCTCGACGAGCCGACCGCCGCGCTCAACGACCTCGACTCGGCGCACCTGCTCGACCTGATGCGCCGGCTCCGCGACCAGGGCATCACCTGCATCATGATCTCGCACAAGCTCAACGAGATCACCGCCATCGCCGACTCGACCACGGTGCTGCGGGACGGGCGGACGGTGGAGCGGCTCGACATGGGCTCCGGCGAGGTGACCCAGGAGCGGATCATCCGCGGCATGGTCGGGCGCGACCTGGACAGCTTCTATCCCGACCGGGTCTCCGCGCCGGGCGACGAGGTGCTGCGAATCGCGGACTGGTCGGTGCGGCACCCGACCCAGGACCGGTTCGTCGTGGACGGCGCCAGCCTCGACGTACGCGCCGGCGAGGTGGTCGGCATCGCCGGGCTGATGGGGGCCGGGCGCACCGAGCTGGCCATGAGCGTCTTCGGCCGGTCGTACGGCCGGGACATCACCGGCCGGCTGTACATGCACGGTAGGGAGATCAAGGCACGCTCCGTCGCGGAGGCGATCGGCAACGGCATCGCGTACGCGACGGAGGACCGCAAGCGCTTCGGGCTCAACCTCATCGAGGACATCCGCCGTAACGTCTCCTCCGCCGGGCTGCGCAAGCTTGCGCGATTCGGCTGGGTGCACGACAACGAGGAGATCAAGGTCGCCGAGATGAGCCGGCGTGACATGAACATCAAGGCGCCGAGCGTGATGTCCCTGGTCGGCAAGCTCTCCGGTGGCAACCAGCAGAAGGTCGTCCTGTCGAAGTGGCTGTTCACCGACCCGGACGTGCTGATCCTGGACGAGCCGACCCGCGGCATCGACGTGGGGGCGAAGTTCGAGATCTACACGATCGTCAACCGGTTGGTCGCCGACGGCAAGGCGGTCATCATCATCTCCTCCGAGCTGCCCGAGTTGCTCGGCATGTGCGACCGCATCTACACGCTGTCGGCGGGCCGGATCACCGGTGTGGTGCCGGTCGGTGAGGCGACCCAGGAGAAGCTCATGGAACTCATGGCGAAGGAGAAGGAACCCGTCGGATGACCAGCACCAAGCCCTCCTCGGCCGCGCCGGGCACGCCGACCGAGAGCGCTCCCGCCGCCGCACTGCACGTGGGCACCAGCGACCCTCGTACGCTGATCATGAACAACCTGCGGCAGAGCGGCATCTTCGTCGCCCTCGTCGTCATCGTCGCGCTCTTCGCGTTCCTCACCGACGGCCTCTCGCTGAGTCCGGGCAACATCACCAACATCGTCTTGCAGTACTCGTACATCCTGGTGCTCGCGATCGGCATGGTCATCGTGATCATCGGCGGGCACATCGACCTGTCGGTCGGCTCGGTGGTCGCGCTCACCGGCGCGGTCTCCGCCGTGGTCGTCATCAGACAGGGCCAACCGTGGTGGGTCGGCGTGCTGGCCGCGCTGGCCGTCGGGCTCGCGGTCGGCGCCTGGCACGGCTTCTGGGTGGCGTACGTCGGCATCCCCGCCTTCATCGTGACCCTGGCGGGCATGCTGCTGTTCCGTGGCCTCACCCTCCGGGTGCTGGACAACATCTCGCTGTCGCCGTTCCCGGCCGAGTACAACAAGATCGCGGCCGGCTTCCTCAACGGGTTGATCGGTGGCGACGGCTACGACGCCTTCACCCTGCTCATCGGCGCCATCGCGGTGGCTGGCTATGTGGTCAGCTGCTTCCGTACCCGCGTCGCGCGGATCCGTTACCAGCAGCCCGTCGAGTCGTTCGCGCTCTTCGTCGCGCGGATGGCGCTGGTCGGCGCGGTGGTCATGTACTTCGCCTGGCAGTTGGCCCACGCCCGCGGCCTGCCGATCGTGCTGATCATTCTCGCCGCGCTGGTGCTCGTCTATGGCCTGCTCACCCGCCGGACCGTCTTCGGCCGGCAGGTGTACGCGATCGGCGGCAACCTCTCCGCGGCGATGCTGTCCGGGGTGAAGGTCCGTACCGTCAACTTCTGGATCTTCGTCAACATGGGCTTCCTCTCCGCCGTGGCGGGGATCATCTTCTCCTCGCGGTCGAATGGCGCCCAGCCGGCGGCCGGCAACATGTTCGAGCTGGACGCGATCGCCGCGGCCTTCATCGGCGGCGCGGCGGTCACCGGTGGCGTCGGCACCGTGGTGGGCGCGATGGTGGGCGGTCTCATCATGGCGGTGATGAGCAACGGCATGCAGCTGATGGGCGTGGACCAGTCGTTGCAGTCGGTGGTCAAGGGCCTGGTGCTGCTCGTCGCCGTGGCCTTCGACGTCTACAACAAGCGGCGCGCCGGCGCGGGTCGCTGACCGTGCGGTGTGGGCTGGCCGAGATGGCCGGCCCACACCGTCGGCGGCGGCGTCGCACGGCGACGGCCCCGGCCGCGGGGCCGGCTTGACGCCGTCTCACGACCTGGGAAAGACTCCCTCGCGTCAGCTGTCCCGCACCGTCGAGGCTGATGCCGGAGGTCGGATTGGTCCAGGAGGAGATCCGTCGGCGCAACGCCGGTGCTCTGCTGCGCACCGTGCACCTGGACGGCGCGGTGTCCCGCGCCGATCTGGCCGAGCGGATGAGCCTCAACCGCAGCACCATCATGGCGTTGACCACCGAGTTGAACCGGGTGGGTCTGGTCCACGAGGAGTTGCCCACGGACACCGGCCGGGCCGGGCGCCCCTCGCTGATGGTCCGGCCCGCCGCCGACCGGTTCTACGTGCTGGCCTTCGATGTCGCCGTGGACCGGCTGGTGGCGGCCCGGGTGGGCCTGGGCGGGTCCATCCTGGACCGCCGGACGGCGGTACGCCCGCGCGCCGGGCCCGACCTGCGCCGCGTGGTCGAGGTGCTCGCCGGCTTCGGCCGTCAGCTGCACGACGCGGCGCCGCCCGATGCGACCTGCGTGGGGGTGGGCGCGTCGTACTGCGGCATGATCCGACCCGGCGACGGGATGGTCCGCTTCGGGCCCGATCTGGGCTGGGTGGATCAGGCGTTCGGGGCCGAACTCGGCCGCCGGCTCGGTCTCGGACTGCCGGTGTCGGTGGGCAACGAGGCGCATCTCGGCGCGCAGGCCGAGCAGCAGCGCGGCGCGGGCGTCGGCTTCCAGAACCTCATCTACCTGCATGGGGATGTCGGCGTCGGCGGTGGGATCATCGTCGGTGGACGGCTGCTGGGTGGCGACGGCGGCTACGGCTGCGAGCTGGGACACATGGTGGTGAACCCGTACGACGGGCGGCCCTGCGGCTGCGGCTCGTCCGGCTGCCTGGAGGCGGAGGTCGGCGAGCGGGCCCTGCTCGACGTCGCCGGCCGGCCCCCCGAGTTGTTCGGCCGGGCGGCCATCCGGTCGGTGGCGGACGACGCCGACCGCGGCGACCCGGCGGCCCGGGAGGCGCTGCGCCGGATCGGCGACTGGCTCGGCATCGGGGTGGCGAATCTGATCAACCTGTTCAACCCGGGCATGGTGGTCTTCGGCGGGATGCTCTGCGACCTGTATCCCGGCGCGGCGGCTCAGGTGCGCGGCCGGATCGCCCGCAACGTGCTGCCGGTCGCCCGGGAGCACGTACGGCTGCGCACCGCGGCGCTCGGCGACGACGCCACCCTGGTCGGTGCCGCCGAACTCGGCTTTGCCCCGCTGCTCGCCGACCCGCTGGGCCGGCTCGCCGGTCGACGTATCGATGGCCGTCATGTTATCGCTGACATGTCGGGCAGCTGATCGGACGGCGGGCGGGTATCGATCGCCATGGAAGTCTTCGCGATCTCCCGGCGATCTCCCGTCGGCCCCTGGATGGGCATGTCAGCGGCGGTCGGGGGAGTTGCCGTCGTGCCTGTGGTGGCGCGTCGGGGCGGGTCGGGGTCGATCCCGTCTCGCGGTCGCGCCTGTTAACGCTCATTCCGGACCTCATCCGGGGGTCGAGCGGCGCGTGCGGCGCCGGCGGGTACCTCGTGCCGGCCGTCGCCGGCCGGCGGCGTGCGGGTGGTGTCCCTGACCGGGGTGTGGCGGCTACGATTCCAGTCCACGCCGAACTGTGGCGCAGGGCCCGGATCGGGCCGGTCGCCGGCTCCGGGCGCGGATGCCGGGTCGGGCGGCGCGCTCCGTTACGGAGCTGTTGCCGGTAGGTGTCTTGACGGTGCAGGATGTGAGCGTTAACACTGAGATTCGTCATCGGCGGAGGTTGAACATGAGCGGTGTGGACGAGGCGGGCGACCGGTACGTCGTCGGGGTCGACTACGGCACCCTGTCCGGGCGGGCCCTGGTGGTCCGGGTCAGCGACGGCGCCGAGTTGGGGACGGCGGTGCACGAGTACCGCAATGCGGTGATCAGCTCCGCTCTGCCGGACGGCGACACGCCCCTGCCCCCCGACTGGGCGTTGCAGGATCCCGAGGACTACCGCGACGTGTTGCGCTACGCCGTACCCGCAGCCGTGGCCGCCGCCGGGGTGGCCGCCGCCGACGTCGTCGGCATCGGCATCGACTTCACCGCCTGCACCGTCCTGCCCACGCTCGCCGACGGCACCCCGCTCTGCGAGGTGCCGGAGCTGCGCCAGCGCCCGCACTCCTGGGTGAAGCTCTGGAAGCACCACGCCGCCCAGCCGCACGCCGACCGGATCAACGCGCTGGCCCACCAGCGCGGCGAGCCGTGGATCGGCCGCTACGGCGGCAAGATCTCCGCCGAGTGGCAGTTCGCCAAGGGGCTACAGATCCTGGAGGAGGACCCGGAGGTCTATCACCGGGCCGAGCGCTTCATCGAGGCCGCGGACTGGATCGTGTGGCAGCTCTGCGGTGTCGAGACCCGCAACGTCTGTACGGCCGGCTACAAGGGCATCCGGCAGGACGGCCGGTACCCCTCGGCGGACTACCTGACCGCGCTCAACCCCGGCTTCGGCGATTTCGCCGCCAAACTGGACGGTCCGCTGATGCCGCTGGGCGACCGGGCCGGCGAGCTGACCGCACACGCCGCCGCGTGGACCGGCCTGCCGGAAGGGATCGCGGTGGCCGTCGGCAACGTCGACGCCCACGTCACCGCGGCCTCCGCGCAGGCGATCAGTCCGGGCCGGCTGGTGGCGATCATGGGTACCTCCACCTGCCACGTGGTCAACGGCGCGAAGGTCGCCGAGGTGGCCGGAATGTGCGGCGTCGTGGACGGCGGCATCAGCCCCGGCGCGTGGGGCTACGAGGCCGGGCAGAGCGGCGTCGGTGACATCTTCGGCTGGTTCGTCGAGCACGCCGCCCCGGCCGGCGTCGCCTCGCACGAGCGGCTCACCGAACTGGCCGCCGCCCAACCGGTCGGCGCCCACGGACTGGTCGCGCTGGACTGGTGGAACGGCAACCGCTCGCTGCTGGTCAACCATGACCTCAGTGGACTGATCGTCGGCCTGACCCTGGCCACCCGGCCGGAGGACGTCTACCGGGCCCTGCTGGAGGCGACGGCGTACGGCACCCGGATGATCATCGAGGCGTTTGTCGAGGCGGGCATGACGGTCGACGACCTGGTGATCGCGGGCGGCCTCACCTCGAACGAGTTGCTGATGCAGATCTACGCCGACGTCACCAACCGGCCGCTGGGCATCATCGGCTCGGCACAGGGACCGGCGCTCGGTTCGGCCATCCACGCCGCGGTCGCCGCCGGCGCGTACCCCTCGATCCAGGAGGCGTCGCAGGCGATGGGGCGGGTGGACGAGGCGGTCTACCGGCCGGACCCGGACCGGGCCCGCGCCTACGACGCCCTCTACGCCGAGTACCGGACGCTGCACGACCACTTCGGCCGGGGCGCCAACGACGTGATGCTGCGCCTGCGGGCGATCCGGAACGCGGCCGTCGGGTCGGCCGCGTCGCAGCACGAGGCCCCGCTGGAGGTGGCGGTATGAGTGAGCGTCAGCGAGTGAACCGGTGGTGCGGTGTGGTAAACGCTCAGGCCGACGCCGAGCGAAGCGAGGTGACGGAGTGAGTGAGCGTCAGCGAGTGAACCGGTGGTGCGGTGCGGTGAACGCTCAGGCCGACGCCGAGCGAAGCGAGGTGACGGCATGAGCGTCGAGTTGACCGAGCTGCGACAGACCGTCGCCCGCCTGCACGGCGAGCTGACCCGCTACGGCCTGGTGGCCTGGACCGCCGGCAACGTCTCCGCGCGGGTCCCCGGCCGTGACCTCATGCTGATCAAGCCCAGCGGTGTCGACTACGACGACCTGTCGGCCGACAACATGGTGCTCTGCGACCTCGACGGCGTGCCCGTCGAGGGAGAGCTTTCGCCGTCGAGCGACACCGCGGCGCACGCCTACGTCTACCGCGCCATGCCCGAGGTCGGTGGTGTCGTGCACACCCACAGCACGTACGCCACCGCGTGGGCGGCGCGTGGCGAGTCGATTCCCTGCCATCTGACCGCACAGGCCGACGAGTTCGGCGGGGAGATCCCGGTGGGCCCGTTCGCGCTGATCGGCGGCGACGACATCGGCAAGGGCATCGTCAGCACCCTCACCGGGCACCGTTCGCCCGCGGTGCTGATGCAGAACCACGGCGTCTTCACCATCGGGCGCAACGCCCGTGCCGCGGTGAAGGCCGCGGTGATGTGCGAGGACGTCGCCCGGACCGCGCACCTGGCGCGCGCGCTCGGGCCGCCGGTGCCGATGGCGCAGGCCGACATCGATGCCCTCTACCACCGCTACCAGAACGTCTACGGTCAACGTCCCCCGCCCTCGGCAACCTCCTGACCGGACGCGGGCCGCCCCGGCGGCCCGCGACTGAGATTCGCACCACCCACAGGATCCACACCACCAGCGCAGGCCGCCCGCGCACGTCGGCGGGGGGCGTGGACACCGCACCCACCTGAGGAGATCCGATGAGAGAAATGCGAATGCCCCGGCGCACGTTCGGGGTCGTCGCCGCCGCCGTCCTGCTGGCCGGCAGCGTGACGGCCTGTGGCAACAGCGACACCGGAGAGGGGGCCGGCGACGGCAAGCTGGTCCTCGGCTTCTCCCAGGTCGGAGCCGAGAGCGGATGGCGTACGGCCAACACCAACTCCATCAAGGAGGCGGCCGTCGAGGCGGGCGTCGAACTGAAGTTCGACGACGCCCAGCAGAAGCAGGAGAACCAGATCAAGGCCATCCGCAACTACATCCAGCAGAAGGTCGACGTGATCGCCTTCTCGCCGGTGGTGGAGTCCGGCTGGGACACCGTGCTCAAGGAGGCCAAGGACGCCGGCATCCCGGTCATCCTGACCGACCGCGCGGTGGACTCGGCGGACAAGTCGCTCTACAAGACCTTCCTCGGCTCGGACTTCGTCAAGGAGGGCCGGCTGTCGGGCGAGTGGCTGATCGAGAACAAGAAGGACGCGACCGGCGACGTGAACATCGTCGAGTTGCAGGGCACCACCGGCTCGGCGCCGGCCAACGACCGCAAGAAGGGCTTCGCCGAGGCGATCGCGGCCGACCCCAAGCTGAAGGTCATCGCCTCCCAGTCGGGTGACTTCACCCGGGCCGGCGGCAAGCAGGTCATGGAGCAGTTCCTGAAGGCCCACTCCAAGATCGACGTGCTCTTCGCGCACAACGACGACATGGGCCTGGGCGCTCTGGAGGCCATCACCGCGGCGGGCAAGGTGCCCGGCCAGGACATCACCATCATCACCATCGACGCGGTCAAGGACGGCATGCAGGCCCTGGCCGACGGGAAGTTCAACTTCATCGCCGAGTGCAGCCCGCTGCTCGGGCCACAGCTGATGGAGCTGGCCAAGAAGGTCCACGCCGGCGAGGAGGTGCCGGCTCGGATCGAGACCGAGGAGACCACCTTCACCCAGGAGCAGGCCAAGGAGGCGCTGCCCAACCGCAAGTACTGATCGACGCCCGGGGCCGCCGCGCTGACGTGGCGGCCCCGCCGCGTCGTCCAGTTACCCGACGGAGTGGGCGCCTGATTCGTAGCCCCCGTGCCGCAGCCGCCCGACCGGCCCTGAGGGTCGGCCGGGCGGGACGCCACGGGGGCGCTGTGGCCCTTCCGTACCGATAGAACCCAGAAGAGGTCTGATGGGATGACGGATAGCCGTCCGGTCCTCACGATGACCGGGATCAGCAAGTCCTTTCCCGGGGTGCGCGCACTCCACAATGTCGATTTCCGGCTCTTTCCCGGTGAGGTGCACGCCCTGATGGGCGAGAACGGCGCCGGCAAGTCGACCCTGATCAAGGTGTTGACCGGTGTCTACGGCATCGACGACGGCAGCATCACCCTGGGTGACGCGCAGGTGGCCTTCAACGGGCCGATGCAGGCCGCCGCCGCCGGGGTCAGCACCGTCTACCAGGAGGTCAACCTCTGCCCCAACCTGTCGGTGGCGGAGAACATCTTCATCGGTCGCGAGCCCCGCCGATTCGGCGCCGTCCGCTGGGGTGAGGTCCGGCGGCGCGCCCGGGCGCTGCTGGCCCGGCTGGATCTCGACATCGACGTCAGCGCGCCGGTGGCGAGCTTCTCGCTGGCCGTGCAGCAGATGGTCGCGATCGCCCGGGCGATCGACGTCCAGGCCCGGGTGTTGATCCTGGACGAGCCGACCTCCAGCCTGGACGCTGGCGAGGTGGCGCAACTCTTCCGGATCATGCGTCAGCTGCGCGACGAGGGCATCGCGATCCTCTTCGTCACCCACTTCCTCGACCAGGTCTACGGCATCGCCGACCGGATCACCGTGCTGCGTAACGGCACGCTGGTGGGCGAGTACCCGACGGCCGAGCTGCCGCAACTGTCCTTGGTCGAGAAGATGATCGGCAAGGAGCTCGACGTCCTCGAGCGGATCGAGGAGCATCCCCGGCGGGAGTTGGCGGCGCTGGAGGGCGGCACCCCCTTCGTGGAGGTGTCGGAGCTCGGCCGCAAGGGCGCGGTCGCCCCGTTCAGCCTGACCATCCACGCCGGGGAGGTGGTCGGCCTGGCGGGCCTGCTCGGCTCCGGCCGTACCGAGGTGGCCCGGCTGCTGTTCGGTGCCGACCGGGCCGACCGGGGGCAGATCGCGGTGAGCGGCAAGCCGACCGGTCTGCGTACCCCGGTGCAGGCCATCGACCACGGCATCGGGTTCTGTTCGGAGAACCGCCGCGCGGAAGGGATCATCGCCGACCTGTCGGTCCGGGAGAACATGATCCTCGCGATGCAGGCCGCCCGCGGCTGGCTGCGCCCGATCCCGCGGCGTCGCCAGGACGAACTCGTCGACATGTACATCAAGGCGTTGAGCATCCGCCCCGCCAATCCCGACCTGCCGGTGCGCAACCTCTCCGGCGGCAACCAGCAGAAGGTCCTGCTGGCCCGGTGGCTGATCACCGAGCCCCGGCTGCTGATCCTCGACGAGCCCACCCGCGGCATCGACATCGGCGCCAAGGCCGAGATCCAGAAGCTCGTAATGCAGCTCTCCGACGGTGGCATGGCGGTGCTGTTCATCTCCGCCGAGCTGGAAGAGGTGCTGCGGCTGAGCCACAAGATCGCCGTGATGCGGGACCGGGAGCTGGTCGCGCACCTCACCAACGACGACACCGTCGACGCCGACCGCGTCATGCAGACCATCGCCAGCGGGTCCCAGGGGGACACCGGCGGATCCCCGGGGGAGGGGGCGAACCAATGAGCGAGCGAATCATCGGGTTCAGCGCGGTGGTGCCTCATGGCGGCGCGGAGCGAAGCGGAGTGCCGGCATGAGCGAGCGGATCAAGCCGCTGCTCGGTCACCGGCTGTTCTGGCCGGTCGCCGTGCTCGTGATCATGTTGGCGGCCAACACGCTCTACCGTCCGGGCTTCCTCTCCATCGAGGTCAAGGACGGCCACCTCTACGGCACCCCGATCGACATCCTCCGGCTTAGCGCGCCGCTGATCCTGGTCGCGCTGGGCATGACCCTGGTCATCTCCACCGGCGGCATCGACCTCTCGGTCGGTTCGGTCTGCGCCATCAGCGGCGCCATCGCCTGCCTGTACATCAGCAAGGCGCCCGACCAGAACAGCCTCGGCATGGTGCTGACCGCGCTCGCGATGGCGATCGGGGCGGCGCTGGTGCTCGGCGCGTGGAACGGCGTCCTGGTCTCCGTCATCGGCATCCAACCGATCATCGCCACGCTTATCCTGATGGTGGCCGGCCGGGGCCTCGCGCAGTTGATCACCGAGGGCCAGATCATCACCATCAACTCCGGCCCGTACCGGGCGATCGGGCTGGGCCACTTCCTGACCCTGCCTCTGGCGATCTTCATCGCGCTGGCCGCGGCCCTGCTCGTGGCGGCGTTCACCCGCCGGACCGCGCTCGGCATGATCATCGAGTCGGTGGGTGGCAACCGGGAGGCCAGCCGCCTGGCCGGTCTCCGGTCGGGCCGGGTCGTCTTCCTGGTCTACGTCGTCAGCGCCGGGTGCGCCGCGATCGCCGGATTCATGATGACCGCCAACGTCTCCAGCGCCGACGGCAACTCCGCCGGGCTCTGGGTGGAGCTCGACGCGATCCTCGCGGTCGTGATCGGTGGCACGTCGCTGGCCGGCGGCCGGTTCTTCCTCAGCGGCACCGTCCTCGGCGCGCTGATCATCCAGACCCTCACCACGTCGGTGTACGCCATGAACATCTCGCCGCAGACAGCACTGCTCTTCAAGGCGGTCGTCGTGATCGCCGTCTGCCTCGTCCAGGCGCCGGCCTTCCGGTCCAAGTTCGGCCGCCGCCGACGCGGTGCCACGCCCCCCGAGGCGTCACCGCAGCGGCAGAAGGAGCAGGTGCCGGCATGAGCGGAATCTCGCTGACCACTGTGCCCGGCTGGGTCCGGCTGCCCCGGCGGCACGTGCCGGTGCTGGCCACCCTCGCCCTGCTGCTGGTCATGTACGGCATCGGGGTTTCCCAGTACCGGGCGTTCTCCAACATCCAGGTCATCTTCAACGTCTTCATCGACAACGGGTTCCTGCTCGTGGTCGCCGTCGGGATGACCTTCGTGATCCTCACCGGCGGCATCGACCTGTCGGTGGGCTCGGTGGTCGCGATGACGGCGATGGTCTCGGCGTGGTTGCTCCAGTCCGGTCTGCCCGCGTTGCTGGTGCTGGTCATCGCGTTGCTCATCGGGCCGACCCTTGGCTTCCTGATGGGCTGCGCGATCCACTTCTTCGATATCCAGCCGTTCATCGTGACGCTCGCCGGGATGTTCTTCGCCCGCGGACTGTGCACCTTCATCAGCGGCGCCTCGATCCCGATCACGGACGGCTTCTGGACCACGATGTCGCAGTACCGGATCGGGGATCCGCGGGGCAACTTCGTCTCGGTCAGCGTGCTCGTCGCGTTCGCCGTGGTCGCCGTCGCCGCCTACGTGCTGGCGTACACCCGCCTCGGGCGCAACGTCTACGCGATCGGCGGGAACCCGCAGTCGGCGCTGTTGATGGGCCTGCCGGTGGGGCGTACCCGGATCGCGGTCTACACCATCAGCGGGCTCTGCTCGGCGATCGGCGGGATCCTGTTGTCGTTCTACACGCTCTCCGGAGCGCCGCTGATCGCCGTCGGGATGGAACTCGACGTGATCGCGGCCGTCGTCATCGGCGGCACCGTCCTCACCGGTGGCTCGGGCTACGTCTTCGGCACGCTGCTCGGTGTGCTGGTGCTCGGTGTGATCCAGACTCTGATCACGTTCGACGGGAGCCTCAACTCCTGGTGGACGAAGATCGTGATCGGTGGCCTGCTCTTCGCGTTCATCCTGCTCCAGCGCCTCATCGGCATCCGCTACAAGTAACCGCCCCTCTCGCGGAAGGCAACGCCCATGGCAACACGCCCAGAACCCGAGGTCTGGTTCCTCACCGGAAGCCAGGCCATGTACGGCGAGGACACCCTCAGGCAGGTGGCTGACCAGTCCCGTCAGATCGCCGCCCGGCTCGACGAGTCGCCGCACATCCCCGCCCGGGTGGTCTGGAAGCCGGTGCTGACCACCAGCGCCGACATCCTGGAGCTCTGTCGGGATGCCGCCGTGCGGGGGGCGGTCGGGGTCATCGCCTGGATGCACACCTTCTCGCCGGCGAAGATGTGGATCTCCGGCCTTGACGCGTTGCAGACACCGCTGCTGCACCTGCACACCCAGGCCAACCAGCAGCTGCCGTGGGCCGAGATCGACATGGACTTCATGAACCTGAACCAGGCCGCCCACGGCGACCGGGAGTTCGGGTTCATCCAGACCCGGCTCGGCGTGGCCCGCAAGACGGTGGCGGGGCACGTCGGCGACGCACGCGTGGTCTCCCGGGTCGGTGCCTGGACCCGGGCGGCGATCGGCTGGTCGGCGATGCGTTCGTTGCGCCTGGCGCGGTTCGGCGACAACATGCGCGACGTCGCGGTGACCGAGGGGGACAAGGTCGAGGCGGAGTTGCGCTTCGGCGTGTCGGTGAACACCTACGGGGTCAACGATCTCGTGCGGTCGGTCGACGAGGTGGCCGAGGCCCAGGTGGACGACCTGGTCAAGGAGTACGACGACATCTACCGCGTCGTCGCCGAGCTGCGGCCCGGCGGCGAGCGGCACGACTCGTTGCGGTACGCCGCCCGGTTGGAGCTTGGTCTGCGTGCCTTCCTGGACGCCGGCGGGTTCCGGGCGTTCACCACGAACTTCGAGGACCTCGGCGGGCTGCGGCAGCTGCCCGGGATCGCCGTGCAGCGGCTGATGGCCGACGGGTACGGCTTCGGTGGCGAGGGGGACTGGAAGACCTCGGTGCTGGTCCACACCCTGAAGGCGATGTCGGCCGGGGCGCAGGGCGGCACGTCGTTCATGGAGGACTACACCTACGACCTGACCCCCGGTGCGGAGCTGGTGCTCGGCGCGCACATGCTGGAGGTGTGCCCGACGATCGCCAGCGGCGTGCCGACGGCGGAGATCCATCCGTTGAGCATCGGTGGCCGGGAGGACCCGGTCCGGCTCGTCTTCGACGCCGAGCCCGGTCCGGCGGTGGTGCTCGGCCTGGCGGACATGGGCGAGCGGTTCCGGCTGGTGGCCAACGAGGTCGACGTGGTCGTGCCGCCGCAGCCGCTGCCGCGGCTGCCGGTGGCCCGGGCCGTCTGGCGGCCCCGCCCGCACCTGGCCGGCTCGGCCGAGGCGTGGATCACCGCGGGCGCGCCGCACCACACCGTGCTCTCCCAGGCGTTGGGCGTGGAGGAGTTGTCCGACCTCGCCGAGATGAGCCGCACCGAACTGCTGGTCATCGACGCCGACACCGACCCTCGCCGCTTCGCCGACGAGATCCGGTGGAACCAGGCGTACTACCGGCTCGCCCGGGGGTTCTGACCGCGACGCCGCGATACCGCGACGCTGTTGCCGGCGTGCCGGGCCGCCCTGGGAGGGGCGGCCCGGCACGTTGCGTTCGGTGACGGCCGGGCGGCCACCCGCTGGTTGACCTTCCGTCGACCGGCGTCGGTGCTGGCGTAGACTGTCCTTGATCTAGCGTTATCCACGCCGGGCGGCACGGTCCGGGGTGGGCGCCGCGAGAGAGGATCGTGTTCAAGGCCGCTCCGGTCAGCGTCGACGGGCCGCGGCGACCGACGGCATGCGGGGAGTCAGAGATGGCCGTACGCGATCCTGCGATGACGGACGTGGCCCGCCTCGCGGGTGTCTCCCACCAGACGGTCTCGCGGGTGCTCAACGGCCACCCGAACGTGCGGGAACAGACCCGGCTGCGGGTCCAGGCGGCGATCGCCGAACTCGGCTACCGCCCGAACCGGGCGGCCCGCGCGCTGGTCACCGGCCGTTCTCAGGTGATCGGCGTGGTCGCGCAGAACACCACCCTCTACGGTCCGGCGTCGCTGCTCGCCGCGTTGGAGCAGACCGCCGCCGAGGCGGGTTTCGCGGTCAGCGTCGGCAGCGTGCGCAACCTCGATCACCGGTCGATCTCCGCGGCGGTCGAGCGGCATCTGGCCCACCGGGTCGCCGGCATCGTGGTCATCGCCCCGGTGGAGTCGGCCGGAGAGGCGTTGGAGCGCCTGCCCAAGGACGTGCCGCTGGTCACCGTCGACGGGGATCCCCACCGGCCGATGCCGCTGGTGACGGTCGACCAGGCCGCCGGCGCCCGGGCCGCCACCGAGCACCTGCTCGACGCCGGCCACCGTACGGTCTGGCATGTTTCCGGGCCGTCCGACTGGTTCGACAGCGCGGGGCGGATCGAGGGCTGGCGAGCGGCCCTGCTCTCGGCGGGAGCCGAGGTCCCGCCGTTGGTGCCGGCGGACTGGTCCGCGGCGGCCGGGTACCGGTGCGGGCAGATGCTGGCCCGGATGCCCGACGTCACCGCGGTCTTCACCGCCAACGACCACCTCGCCCTCGGCGTGCTGCGGGCCCTGCACGAGCACGGTCGCCGGGTGCCGGACGACATCAGCGTGGTCGGCTTCGACGACGTGCCGGAGGCGGCGTACTTCATCCCGCCGCTGACCACCGTGCGACCGGACTTCGACGCGGTTGCCCGGGCCAGCCTGGAGATGCTGCTGACCCAGATCGAGTCGGTCAGCGGCGGCGCGTTGCGTGAGACCATCGCGCCGGCCCTCGTCCCGCGCCAGAGCGTCGCCGCGCCGCCCCGCCGCTGAGCGATGCCGCGGGCGCACGGGCGTAGCCGGCCTGCGCCGGCGCAGCGCGGTCGCGGGCGCCCCGCCGCCGCCTGCGACGGCGTACTCGCCGGTGCGGCGGGCGGCGACGAGGATGACGCGGGCCCGGGACGGTCACGTTCCGGTGGGGAACGGAACCGTCCCGGGGGCCGTCAGCGGGAGTAGTACTCCACGACGAGTTGTACGTCGCAGATGACCGGTACCTCGGAGCGCTGGGGCAGCCGGGTCAGCCGCGCGGTGAGCCCGGCCAGGTCGACGTCGAGGTAGGCGGCGGGGCGCTCCGGCGCGTGTGCCCCGGCCGCGGCGACGACGAAGGGCGTCTTGGTCCGGCTGTTGTCCCGCACGGCCAGCAGGTCGCCGGGGCGCAGTTGCGCCGAGGGCCGGTCCACCCGCCGGCCGTTGATGTTGACGTGTCCGTGGGTCACCATCTGGCGGGCCTGGTAGATGGTGCGCGCGAAGCCGGCGCGCAGGACGAGCGCGTCGAGCCGCGTTTCGAGGTCGATCAGCAGTTCCTCGCCCGTCTTGCCCGGGCGGCGGACGGCCCGGTCGAAGGCCCGACGCAGCTGCCGCTCCCGCAGGTCGTACTGCGCCTTCAGCCGCTGCTTCTCCAGCAGCCGGACCTTGTAGTCGCTCTCCTTGCTCCGTGCGCGGCCGTGCACGCCGGGCGGGAAGGGGCGGCGCTCGAAGTACCGCACGCACTTGGGTGTGAGCGGGATGCCGAGACGGCGGGAGCGCTTGATCTTCGGGCGGGACTGGTTCATCATCACCTCTCTAGTAAGGTAAGGCTAACCTAAACGGAGGTGGGCGCCTTGAGCAAGATACTCCCGGCGGCGACGCTCGGCACACCGGCCGAGCGGCTGCGTACGATCCTTGCCGTCACGGACTCGCTGCGCCTGCGTACGCCCAGCCACTGCGCGGAGCTGGTCGGCCGGCACGCGGTGACCGCCGACGGCCGGCTGCGGCTGTCCCTGCCGGCCCGCGCCGAGGTTACCCGTGACCTGCTCGAGGCGGGTGAGGTCACCGCACTGGTCGAGCTGACCGACCTGGCCCCCCTCCCCGGGCGCGACCGGGTTCGGGGCCGGGCCACCCTGACCGGCTGGCTCAGCCTCGACGACCTCGACGGCGACGACGTGACCGCGCTGCTCGACCTGGCCGCCGCCGAGCTGGTGGACGCCGACGGTGACGTCTCGGTCGACCCGGACACGCTGGCCACCGCGCGGCCCGATCCGCTCGCCGCGCACGAAGCCGACCTGCTGCGCCACCTGCACGACCGGCACCCGGCCGTCATGCGACAGCTGATCCACCTGGTGCCGGCCGCCCGTCGGGTCGACGCCGGGCGGGTGCACCCGCTGCGGCTGGACCGGTACGGGATCGTGCTGCGCCTGGAGTTGCCCCGGCACCACCGGGACGTCCGGATCGCCTTCGCCACGCCGCTCGCCACCCCCGACGACGCGGGGCGGCGGCTGGCCCAACTGATCGGCGCCGACGAGCCCTGCCGGGCCTGCGTCGAACCCGGCTGACCGGCTGGCACCACGCCCTCTTCCGAACGGAGTCCTCATGCGACCGAGCCGGGCCGAGATCGCCCGCACCCTCGCCAGCAGCACGGCGCTCGCCACCGTCGTCGCGCGCCGGCTGCCCGCCGTCACCGGGGTCCGGCACGGCGCCACCACCGATGGCCGGATCCTGCTGCTGTGTCACCGCGACGACCCGCTGGCGGCGACCTCCCGCGCCGTGATCGTGCACGTTGCCGACGAGCCGCCGCTGCCGTTCTCGCCGACCTGGGGCCGGCTGCGGGTCGGTGGCCGGGCCACCCCGCTGGCCGGAGCCGCCGCGCGGGCCGCCGCCGACGCGATCGCCGCCACGCTGCCCGACCCCGACCTGCTCGACGTCGGCCACGGCAGCGTCATCGTCGAGGTGCTCCCGAAGCGCGTCACCCTCGTCGGTCGCGACCGTGACCTGCCGGTCGATCTCGACGACTATCGGCAGGCCAGCCCCGATCCGGTCGCCCCCGCGGAACGACCGTTGCTGGTCGACCTCGTCGACCACCACGGCCCGCAGTTCTACCCGTTCCTGCGCCAGCAACTGGTCGCCGCCGGCATCGACGTGCCCGCCGACTGCCTGCCGTGTCCACTTCGGCTCGACCGGCATGGGCTGCTGGTCTCGGTGCCGACCGACGGTCCGGCCGCCTGTTACCGGCTCTGCTTCACCCCGCCGCTGACCGGGCAGGCGGACCTGGTCAACCGGTTGCACGCGGTGTTGTTCCACCACCGCTGCGACCACCCGTGACGCGCGCCCACGCCCGGGACCACCCGGAGTCCGGGCCGGAAGCCTCCGGCCCGGACCCGGCGTGTACTGCGTGGTGGCCTATCGTTGCTGGCGATCGACCGGATTCAGCAGGTGGAGTTGGTCTGCGTGAGCAGGCCGAGCCGCCAGGGCAGGCTGTCGTAGTCGCCGCCGGCGTTGGGGTCCAGGCCCTGGTAGACGTTGCTCTCGCTGCCGGCCAGCGCCTGCCACGGTCCGGTGATGGCGGGCGCGGTCCAGGAACGGAACCAGCGCCGCCGTCGC
Source organism: Micromonospora sp. CA-263727 (assembly GCF_050942455.1). Lineage (NCBI taxonomy): Bacteria > Bacillati > Actinomycetota > Actinomycetes > Micromonosporales > Micromonosporaceae > Micromonospora > Micromonospora sp. CA-263727. The sequence goes on along the minus strand of NZ_CP192031.1, from coordinate 3,934,065 downwards.
TGCCGATCGCCTCGTGCAACATCAGGTACGTGTCGCCGCCGTCGACCTTGTAGACGTTGGCGGCCTCGAAGAGCCGGTTGCGGTTGGCGTCCTGCATGGCGATGACCGGCTGGCTCATCCCGTTGGGGAAGCCCGCCAGGGAGCTCTGCGACCGGTACAGGTGTCCGTTGTCGTCGGATCGGTGAAGTTGACGTAGACGAGGTGGTAGCCGGCCGACCGGGCGGTGCTGGCGTACACGTGGTACCGGCCGTTGTGGTAGACCACGGAGGGGCCCCTTGATCAGGCCGACCGTGGCCGCGATCAGCGTGGCCCTGACATTCCATCTGGGACGCATCGTGGTTCCTCTCCAGCGCTGGTGCGGCAGGCTGCGGGATGGACCGCGAGTGGCCCGGACAGGTCGTCGGCGGGCGGCGGGGGGGTCGGCTACTGCCCCGCGTGGCCCGGATGGCCAGTGACCCGGAACGGGAGCGTGCCCCACGCTCCTCGGCCCGAAGCCAGCATGTTATCGATAACAATCTCAAGTGATGCCGGTGGATATCTTGGTGTGTCGGGAGACCCGCCGTGGCGCTGGCCGGCGGTGGTCAGATGAACCGCCAGAGGCGGTCGCTGGCGCCGTTGTCGTCCGAGATCACGATCTGCGCGCCCTGGGCGGTGGAGCCCCCGGAGACGCCGAGGACCCGCCCGCCGTTTCCGCACTGGATGCGGAAGTAGCCGTCGGCGCCGTACCGCAGCCGCCAGCGGTGGTCGGCCGCGCCGGTGTCGGCCCACTGCAACACCCGGGCGCCGTTGGCGGTGCTGCCGTTCTCCACCCCCAGCACCTTGCCGCTGTTCGAGTTGCGCAACCGCAGGTACCCGTTGGTGTCCACGATCGCGGTCCAGAGGTGGTCGGCGGTGCCGGTGTCTCCCCACTGGAGGACCAGGCCACCGTCGGCGGTGGACATGTTCTGTACGCCGAGCACCAGGCCGCTGGCCAGGTTCTGGATCCGGCGCGCGCCGCCCGGCACGAACCGCCACTGGTTGTCCGGGGTGCCGTTGTCCGGATCCTGCACCACCCGGGCGCCCTGGGCGGTGGAGCCGTTGAGGACGGCGAGCAGCTTGCCGGTGTGCCCGTTGCGGATCTTGTGCGAGCCGTCGCCCAGGTCGACGATCGTCCACCGGTGGTCGGCGGTGCCGGTGTCCGACCACTGGAGGACCTGGGCGTTGTCGGCGGTGGACATGTCCTGTACGCCGAGCACCTTGGCGCTGTTGGCGTTGCGGAACTTCACGGCGGCACCGTCGACCACCAGCTGCCAGTCGTGGTCCAGGGTGCCGTTGTCGCCCCACTGCAACGCCGGAGCGCCGTCGGCGGTGGACATGTTCTCGATGCCGAGCACCAGACCGCTGGCGGCGTTGACGAGCCGGAAGGTGGCAGCCGCGGTGCCGGTCTGGCCGTTCGCGCTCCAGTAGACGGTGTAGTTGTGCCCGTGCGCGTCGTAGAACGGGATCAGGTTGACGGTCGCGCCGTTGGCGGTGGCGGTGAAGGTGAGCGCCGAGGTGCTGGTGCGGTTGACCGAGGCGGTGGCCAACGCGGGCAGCGCCGAGAGCGCGGTGTTGCCGTAGTTGCCGGAGAGCACCGCCGGACCGTAGGTGAGCGCCACCACGTTCGAGTTGTCGTTCGCCGGCTGCACGATCACCCGCATCGGCAGGCGTACGGTGACGGTGTCGCCGGCGGCCCAGGAGCGGGTCAGGGCGGCGTAACTGCCCGGGGTGGTGGCGATGCTCTGCGCGGTGCCGTTGACGCTGACCGTGGCGCCCTGCGTCCAGCTCGGGATGCGGATCCGCATCGTCCACGATCCGCCGACGTTGCCGGTGACGGTGAGCGTGGTGGTGTCGCTGGCCGGGTAGCTGGTGGTCTGGGTGACCGTGATACCGCGCTGCGACCAGTTGAGCACCGACGGCATGAAGAGGTTCACCGTCAGGGTGGTGCCGTTGTGGAAGTAGATCGAGTCCATCAGCGTGGTGTTGCTCTCCAGGCCGGTGCCCTGGCAGCACCAGAAGGAGTTGTAGTCGGTGCTCCAGGTGCCGCCGCCCCACGCCGGCCCGACACCGCGCCGCCCGCCGGGTTGCAGCGGCGTGAAATAGGTGATGTGCCCGTTGTTGTCGGCCGGGTTCTGCGCCCCGATCAGGTGGTTGAGCAGCGCCCGCTCGTAGAAGTCGAAGTAGGCCGTCTGGTTCGGGTCGAGCAGCCACAGCTCCCGGGTCAGCTTGAGCATGTTGTACGTGTTGCAGTGCTCGCAGGTGTCGTTGCGCAGGTACCCGGAGATCGCGTTGGCGGCCCGGAAGTGCTCGGCCTGGCTGTTGCCGCCGATCGCGTAGGTGCGGGTGTTGACGGTCATGTTCCAGGCGTTGCTGGCGATGTCGCGGTAGCGGGTGGCGCCGGTGGCCTTGAACTCGCGGGCGGCCCCGATCCACTTCGGGATCTGTGTGTTGGCGTGCAGGCCGTTGAGCTGGTCGGAGTTGGCGGCGAGCGGGTTGAACACCGCGGCGTGGTCGAAGCGTTGGGCGGCGGTCAGCCAGCGGGCGTCACCGGTCTGCTGGTAGATGTCGGTCAGCACGGCGTTCATGCCGCCGAACTCGGTGCCGAGCATGGCCTGCATCTGCGCCGAGGTGAGCCGGCCGGTGCGCCAGTCGACCCAGCCGGCGAGCGCCAGCAGCACGTCGCGGGCCTGGGTGTTGCCGATGTGCCGCCACACGTCGAGCAGGCCGGTCAGGGTCTTGTGGATGGTGTAGTAGGGCACGTTGCCGTTGCTCAGCGTGCGGGCTTCCACGGCGGTGAAGTCGGACTCGGGATAGCCGCACAGGTAACCGGTGTTGAACCCGGCGGCGGCGTTGTTGGCCTGGCACTTGGCCAACTCGGCCACCATGAGGTTGGCCTTGTCCCGGCAGGTGGTGTCGCCGAGCACCGCCCACATGTGCGCCCACGCGGTCAGGAAGTGCCCCTGCGAGTGGGTGCGGAACGGGAACGTCGGCGCCTCCCAGCCGCCGGTCGCCGCCGCGCCGCCGGTGGAGAGTCGGTGGTTGGCCCGGAAGTTGTAGAGCAGCCGGTTGACATCGACGAAGCGCAGATAGTTCAGCGTGCGGTTCTGGTTGTCCAGCCAGCGGCTGGCGGTCAGTCGTACCTGGCCCAGGTCGAAGGCGTACGCGGAGACGCCGATGTCGGGCCGAGCCGGCGGGATGGCCGCGCTGGCGGTGCCGCCGGGCAGGGCGGGGCCGACAGCGGTGGCGACGGCCGCCGCGCCGGCGGCCTGGAGTACGTGCCGGCGGTTGAGGGACGGGTAGGGCATCACAGCCTCCGAAATCCTGGCATGGGGCGGGCGGACGGACCCGGATTTCGGCATCCGTCCGCTGACGGGGTGGCGGTGGTTACGAGGTGACCCGGAAGGTGGCGTCCTGCCGGTCGCCGGCGCTGGAGGACGCGCTGAGCGGGTCGATGCGCAGCACGTACCCGGCGTGCCGCAGGTGGTACGTGGGGAAGTTGTACGAGCGGAACGACGACCACGAGCTGTCGGCGAGCCCGGCGGTGCGGTAGAAGGTGGCGTCGGCGCGGAACGTGGCGCTGTTGTCGTTGGGGGCCAGCCGCGCCACGTAGCCGCTGTGCCGCAGGAAGCTGCCGGGCACGTTGATCGACTCGAACGAGACCCCGGCCGGGTCGGCGAGCCCGGGCACCATCCGCCACAACTGGTCGCGGTGCGGGTCGAACGGGTACGGGTCGATGCGGATGGCGCCGTTGGCGTGCCGGACGAAGTAGTCGGGGAAGTTGGACGACTTCAGGCGGACCCAGTTCGGCAGGCCCCAGCGGCTGACCACGCCGTTGTACTCGGCCTCGGTGATCCCGACGATCGAGCCGTGCTTGGAGTTCAGCGGCGGGGTGTAGTCCCGCTGGTTCAGCACCGACCACGAGTTGGCGCCGATGTTCCCGGTGGACCAGAGGTAGAAGTCGTTGTTGACCGGGCTGAACGAGTCGCCCCAGAGCCACCAGCCGACGCCGTCGTTGCGTCGCACCAGGTGCGCGCCCTCGATCGCGTTGCCCTGCCGCAGCCCGCCGGTGTAGGTGGTGAAGCTGTTCGGGGCGCCGGTGTTCGACCGCGCGCCGTAGAGGTTCCCGTTGGCGAGGTTCTTGTAGTACAGGTACGTCACCCCGCCGTCGACGTGGATGTCGGCGTCGAGCACCGGGAATCCCGGGCTGAAGTAGGTCTGCGGCGCGCTCACGGTGCGGAAGTCGCTGGTGTAGTTCACCAGGAACAGGTCCGTGCTGGTGTTGGCCGAGTAGACGATCGCGTACTGGCCGCGCCCGGCGTCCCAGAACACCGTCGGCGCCCAGGTGTGCACGTTGCTGTAGGTGTGCATCTGGATCCGGCGGTATCCGGTGAAGCTGGTCAGGTTGGTCGAGTCGTACACGTGCAGGTACTGGCTGGCGCGCCCGAAGTCGAGGCCGTACAGGTCGGTGGCGACCACCACGAAGGCGCCGTCCTGCTTGCGGAAGATGAACGGGTCGCGCAGGCCCAGGTCGCCGGCGGTCGGGGTGGCGACCCGGTTGTTCTGGTTCAGCGGGGACCAGTTCAGACCGTCCCGGCTGACCGCGAGGTGCAGGCCGTAGTTGGCCGCCGACTGGTTCGGTGACTCGGTGAAGTAGGTCTTCAGGTACGCGGTGTAGGTGGCTGCCGATGCGGCCTGCGGGTTGATCGCCAGGCCGGAGGCGGTGAGCCCGGCGGTGGCGACCGCGCCCAGGGTGAATGCTCGTCGACTCAGGGCCATCGTGCTGACCTCTCTGCTGGCAGTATGGATCATTGTCAATGTTATCGTTAACATAGCGGTTCTCGTGACGGGTGCGCAAGCCTCAGGTTTCGGGGGTCGCGGCGCCGGCATCCGGCCGCAACACCAGATACCGTTTTGGTGGCTTATGCGGCATAACGCCCTCGCGGTGAATGTCGCTCAATACGCTGCTCGGCGACGGGTGCCCACGGGGGAGATGCGCGAGACACGGATGAAGGACGCCGACACCATGGTGCTGCCCCGGCTCGGGTCGCCGGAGGCCAGCGACGAGGACCCCTGGGGAGAGGGCCACGGCGTCGCCCCCGGCCGTCCGGTGACCGACACCCCCTGGTGGCGGGTCGCCGCCTGGCTGGTGCCGGCGCTGCTGATGGGCGCGCTCGGCGTCCTGGGGGCCGGCGCGTCCGGGCTGCGCGTGGCGGAGCTCGCCACCTGGGGCAGGGTCGCGCCGTCCTGGCCGGACAACTGGTCGGCGCTCGTCCGGGGCGACCTCGCCGTCACGCCGTACCACCTGCTGGTGCGCGCCTGGGCGGAGGTCTTCGGCACCTCGGACCTCGCCCTGCGCGGACCCTCCATCCTGGCCATGACCGCCGCGGCGGCGCTCGTCGGCGCGCTGGCGTCCCGGATGTTCACGCCGGGCACCGGCCTGCTGGCCGGCGTGCTCTTCGCCCTGCTGCCGACCGCCGCCCGCTACGCGCAGGAGGCCCAGCCGTACGCGCTGACCCTGCTCGCCGCAGTGCTCGCCACCTGGCTCCTCCGGTCGGCGGCCGATCGTCCCAGCGCCGGGCGGTTCGCCGGCTATGGCGCCTCGGTGGTGCTGCTCGGCCTCTGCGACGTGGTCGCGCTGCTGCTGCTCGTCGGTCACGGCTGGACCGTGTTCGCCTTCCGGCGTGACGTGGCCGTCCGGTGGCTGGTCGCCGGGTGTGTGGGTGCGTTGCCGGCGGCCGGCGTGCTCGGGCATGCCGTGCAGCAGGGCGGGCGGCTCGCGCAGTTGTCGAACCCGAGCCTGAACGCGCTGGCCGCGACCCCGAGGGAGCTGTTCGGCGTCACCGTGCTGGGAGCCGTGCTGCTCGCGCTGGCGCTGTTCAGCCTTCCGCTGCGCTACCCCGCCGCGCTGTACACCGCCTGGGCGGTGGTGCCACCGCTCGGGCTGCTGCTCGTGGCGCAGGCGACGCCGATCTGGCTGCCGCAGCTGCTCCTCTTCACGCTCCCGGCATGGGCCACGCTCGGGGCGGCGGCCCTCATCCGGGTACGCGCTCGCTGGTCCGTGGGTGTGCTGGCGGCGATCGCCGCGGTCGGTGTGCCGGTGCAGCGCCGACGTGACCGGGTGTCTCGGGGGCGCCCGGCGGCTGTGGGTCGTCCGACTCGGTGAATGGCCGGACCGGGTGCAGGCCGTCCCTTCGGGTCCTTTGAGTAAATCCGGCAATTAGTGATGTATGGGTGAATTGCCTACCTAGGATCAGCCGTGTCCGGCTTCGTGGCGGGCAGGATTCACACCCTTGGGGGCAACGTGGGCGTCGCGGCCGATACCCGCCCGGACCGTCGTCAGCGCAACATCAGGGCCCGCCTCGCGTACGCGAAGTGCGGGGCGATCGCCGGCCCGCTGGTCGCGCCGCGGAGCCCGCAGGCGGCGGTCGAGTTCCGCCACGTCCTCTCGCCCGCGGCACGGCTGACCCTGACGCTGCTCGTCCTGGTCAACAGCGCGGCCGGGCTGTCGCTCGTCGGCTGGCTGCTGCTCCCCGGCCACGTCCCCGGATCCGGGGTGGCCGGGCTCGGCAGCTGGCAGACCACGGCGGCCCGGCTGGGCTTCTGCGTGGTCGTCGGCGTCGAGCTGATCCGCCTCGCGCAGAACATGGTCATCTGGGTGTTCGCGTACCACGCCCGGGACCCGGTGCCGGTCGACCCGCCGGTCGGGCTCCGGGTGGCCCTGCTGACCACGATCGTGCCGAGCAGGGAGCCGCTCGACGTCGCCGAGCGGACCCTGCGCAGGCTGCGGCAGATCGTCTACTGCGGCCAGGTCGACGTCTGGATCCTCGACGAGGGAGACGACCCGGCGGTACGGGAGATGGCCGCGCGGCTCGGGGTGCGGCACTTCAGCCGCCGGGGCCGAGCGGAGTACAACCAGCCCAGCGGCGAGTTCCGGGCCCGGACCAAGTCGGGAAACCACAACGCCTGGCGGGCCGAGCACGAGCACCGGTACGACGTGGTCGCCAACGTCGACCCGGATCACGTACCGCTGGCGAACTTCCTGGAACGCACCCTCGGCTACTTCCGTGACCCGGATGTCGCCTTCGTGGTGACGCCGCAGGTCTACGGCAACATGCACCAGAACCTGGTCGCGCACGGCGCGTCGGTCCAGCAGTACCTCTACAACGGACTCATCGCGCGCGGCGGTAACGGCCTCGACGCGCCGCTGCTCACCGGGACCGGCCACCTCTACCGGCCGGCGGCGTGGCGCAGCGTCGGCGGCTACCAGGACTCGATCATCGAGGACCACCTGACCAGCATCCGGGTCCACGCCGCGGCCAACCCGCAGACCGGCAACCAGTGGAAGGGCGTCTACACCCCGGACGTGGTGGCCATCGGGGAGGGCCCGACGTCCTGGGCCGACTACTTCAACCAGCAGCGGCGGTGGGCGGCCGGCATCTGCGAGATCCTGCTCCGCCGCGAGCTGGGCGCGCCGCGCGAACTGCGGTCCCGACGGCGCTGGCAGTACCGCCTGCTCCAGTTCTACTACCCGAGCGTGGCGGTCAGCCTGCTGCTGGGCAACGTCGCCACGGCCATGTACCTGCTCACCGGCGTGAGCGCGGCCCAGCTCGACGTCACCGTCTGGTCGGCGCTGTGGGGCACGACCATCGGCACCTGGTTCGCGCTCTGGCTCTGGCTGCGCCGGTTCAACATCGCGGCGCACGAACGGGAGGAGATCGGCCTGGTCGGCATGGCCTTGGCGCTCTTCGCCGGCCCCATCTACCTCGCCGCCGGCATCGGCGCGCTGCTGCGGCGCAGGCTCGGGTTCGTGGTGACGGCCAAGGGCGCGCTGCGCAGCACCGAGTCGCTCGGCACCTTCCGCCTGCACCTCTGCTGGGCGGCCTTCGCCGCCGGCCTGCTCGCCGCGAGCTTCGCGCTGGACCACGATCTCACCCCGCTCCGGGTCTGGCCGCTGCTGACCCTGCTGACCGGCCTCGGCCCACCGCTGATCGCGGTCGGGTCGAGCATCCTGGCCCGTGCCGAGCGGGGCACCGAACCGGCCCTGATCGCCGCCCGCGCCGGCAGCGAGGAACGCGGCCGGCCGACCACACGGGTGGCCGCGGAGGCGGGTGTGCCATGGCGAGGCTGACCGTGCCACGGGTGACGATGGCGCTGGTCGGCGTGCTGCTGCTGACCTATGCCTTCGCCATCGCGCCGCGGACCACGGCCGGCAGGCCGGAGCGCGCCGCCGGCAAGCCGGAACACACCACCACCCAACCCTCGGCCGCCGCGGTCGAGCCGAGCCCCTCGTCCCGCCCGCCGGAGGTCTTCCCACCGGCGGAGAAGGTCTTCATCGGTGTCGCGACCAAGGAGGGTCCGTACGACTTCACGCCGGTCGCCGACTTCACCGCCGCGGCGGGACACCAGCCGCAGGTCATGCTCTTCAGCTCCGGCTGGGCGACCGACACCTTCGACCGGGCGCTCTTCGACGAGATCAGCGGTCGCGGCATGCTGCCGATGCTGGCCTGGGAGCCGTGGGACTACCGGCTGGACGAGAAGGCCCGCGAGCAGGGGGCCGCCCGCCGGACGATCGACCGGATCCGTTCCCACCAGCCCGACTACCGGTTGTCCCACATCGCGCGCGGCGACTTCGACGACTACCTGCTCTCCTGGGCCGAGGGGATCGGGGCGCTCGACCACCCGGTGGCGATCCGGTTCGCGCACGAGATGAACGGCAACTGGTACCCGTGGTGTGAGACGGCCAACGGCAACAGACCCGGCGACTACGTCCGGGCCTGGCGTCACGTGCACGACCTGTTCGAGGCCGCCGGAGCCAGCAACGTCATCTGGGTGTGGAGCCCGAACGCCAGATGGGACGGCTCGACCCCGAAACTCGCCGGGCTCTACCCCGGCGACGAGTACGTCGACTGGGTGGGGCTCTCGGGCTACTACGGCATGGGGGCCTTCTCGAAGTACCGGTCCTTCGACGCGATCTTCAAGGACACCAGCAGGGAGATCCGCACCTTCAGCGACAAGCCGCTGGTCATCACCGAGACCGGTGCCTCCGACACCGGTGGTCGCAAGGCCGAATGGATCACCGAGACGTTCCGGTTGCTGCCACAGCACGAGGACATCATCGGCCTCATCTGGTTCGAGGTGACCAAGGAACAGGACTGGCGGATCGTCAGCTCCCCGGCCGTGGCGGCGGCCTTCGCCCAGGGGGTGGCCGCTCCCCGCTACCGCTTCGGCTGGTCGCCCGACCTGCTCCCGCGCACCGAGCTGGCCGACTAGCGCGGTGTCCGGCAACGTTGGCGGCTTGACCCTCGACCCGGTCGAGGCCGGACAGTGCTCGACGCGAGAGCCCGAGCGGAGCCGTCCCACCGGCGCCGGCCGGGGTGGTCGGCGGTGGGCGGGGAGACTCCGTGGTGGCAGCGGCGGTGGCCGGCAGCAGGACGGTGGTGCCGGGCGCGTACTGGGCGTGGCTGGGCGGCACGGGGCTGTCCCTGTTCGGCGTGCAGGCGATGGCGTTCGCGATGGCCTGGGTGGCGGCCGGGCAGGGGGGAGGCTTCGCCGCCCTGGTGCTCACCGCGATAAACCTGCCCCGGGTCCTGCTGTTGCTGGTGGGTGGTGCGGTGGCCGACCGGGTCGGCGCCTGGCTGGTAATGATCATCTCGGACGCGGCGATGGTCGTGGTCACCGTGGCGCTGGCCGTCGCCGTGTGGTCGGTTGCCGATCCGCGGTTGCCGCTGCTGCTCACCGCCCTCGCCATCGGCATCGTGGACGCCTTCTACCTGCCCAGCGCGGGCTCGATGCCCCGACGCCTGGTGCCGCCCGCCGCGCTGGCCCGGGCGATGTCGGCCCGCCAGATGGCCGGCCAACTGGCCGTGTTCGCCGGGCCGTCGCTGGGCGGCCCGATCCTGGCCGCGGCCGGGCTGGCCGGGGTGGCCCTGGTCAATGCCGCGAGCTTCCTGGTGATGCTGGCGGTCCTGCTGCTCCTGCGCCTTCGCGCGGCCGGCCCTGTCGACCCCAGCGAGAGCCGGTCTGACCCTGGCGAGGTAGCTCGCCCGGCGCCGTCGGTGTGGCGGGCCGCGCTGGACGGGCTGCGGCTCGCCGCGTCGGAGTCCGTGCTGCGGCCCGCGCTGCTGGTGACCGGCGTCGCCGCCGGGTTTCTGCTCCCGGTCTCGTCGCTGCTCGTGCCGCTGCTGGCCCGGGAACGGGTGTGGTCGGCGCAGGCCACCGGCGCGGTCGTCGCGGCGGTGGCGCTGGGCACGGCAGTCGTCGCGTTGACGGTGCTGCTGCGCGGCGCGTCGGCCCGGCCGGGCGTGGCGGCCGCCGCCGGCCTGCTGGTGGCCGCCGCCGGCGTGACCGCGTTGGCGGTCGGCGGGCCGCCGCGCTGGGCGGCGGCGGCCGGGGCGGCGATCGGCGTCGGCTCCGGCATCTTCGCCACCCATGTCGGCCCGCTGATCCTGGCCGCCACACCGGTCACCCACCTGGCCCGGGTGCAGTCCGTGCTCGTGCTCGCGCAGAGCCTGCCGCTGCTGCTGACCACCAACGCGCTCGGCTGGCTCGCCGACGTCGTCCACGCCCCGGCGGTGCTGTACGGCTGCGCGGCCGTGCTCGCCGCCGCCGCACTCGCGGCCCTGAACTCCTCCGCGCTCCGCCAGCGATCCACCTGACCCACCGAAGCCCGCCCGCGGCCTCTCCTTCCGGCGGGCCGGGGCCGTGCGGCTGCGCGATGGAATACCTGACTATAGTCAGTAATCATGAATCGCGGACTGGTCGACGTGGTGCGGCGCTTCAACCGCACGGTGACCCAGCGCGTCGGCGCACTGGACGACAGTTACCTCGCCCGGGACCGGCCCCTGGCGCAGTCCCGCCTGCTGTGGGAGATCGGCCCGGCCGGTGCCGAGGTCGCCGCCCTGCGGACCCGGCTGGACCTCGACGCCGGCTACCTCAGCCGGCTGCTGCGGACGCTGGAGGGCGAGGGGCTCGTCGTGGTGGGGCCCGGCGCGGGGGACGGACGGGTGCGGACCGCCCGCCTCACCGACGCCGGCCGGGCCGAGTGGGACCTGCTCGACGGCAGGTCCGACGAGTTCGCCTGGTCGGTGCTGGCACCGCTCAGCACCGGCCAGCGCACCCGGCTCACCACCGCCATGGCCGAGGTGGAGCGCCTGCTCATGGCCTCGCTGGTCACCATCGGCCCCTGCCATCCGGCTGATCCGCGTGCCCGTGCCTGCCTGCGGGCGTACGTGCGGGAACTCGCCGAGCGCTTCGACGCCGGCTTCGACCCGGCCGGCAGCAGCATCGAGGAGAGCGAACTCGTACCCCCGGCCGGGCTGTTCCTGGTCGCCACCGTCGCGACCGAGGCGGTGGGGTGCGGGGCGCTGCGGCTGCAACCCGGCGAACCCGCCGAGATCAAGCGCCTCTGGGTCTCCGGGTCGGTGCGTGGGCTCGGCGTCGGCCGGCGGCTGCTGGACGAACTGGAGCGGCACGCCGCCGCCGCGGGGGCCGGCAGCGTACGGCTGGACACCAACCGGAGCCTCACCGAGGCGATGCGTCTCTACCGCAGCGCGGGCTACCAGGAGATCCCGCGCTACAACACCAATCCGTACGCCCACCACTGGTTCGCCAAGCCGCTGAACTGAGGCCGATCGCTGGCCGGACCGCCCTCATCCACCCGCGCGTTGGGAGTTTCGCCGTGACCACACACGAGGTGTTCAACCAGGTTCCCCCGCTGGTCGGCCACGACGCCGCGGACGACCCGGCCCTGCTCGACGCGCTGGCCCGCGAGGGCGCCGGCTGGGCCACCGCCGAGCTGCACGAGCTGGGTCGGCTGGCCGGCAGCGAGCAGGCCGTCGAGCACGGCCGGCTGGCCAACGAACACCCGCCGGTGCTGCGTACCCACGACCGCTACGGTCACCGGATCGACGAGGTGGAGTTCCACCCGTCCTGGCACGAACTGATGCGGACCGCCGTCGGGCACGGCCTGCACGCCGCGCCGTGGGCGGACGACCGGGTCGGTGTGCACGTGGCCCGGGCCGCCAAGTTCTACACCTGGCGTCCCGACGCCGGCCACGGCTGTCCGATCTCGATGACCTACGCCTCGGTGCCGGCGCTGCGGCACGCCCCGGAGCTGGCCGCGCGGTACGAGCCGCTGCTCACCGCCGGGGCGTACGACTTCGGGCTGCGGGTGCCGCTGGCCAAGCAGGGGCTGCTGGCCGGCATGTCGATGACGGAGAAACAGGGCGGATCCGACGTGCGGGCCAACACCACCGCCGCGCACCCGCAGCCCGACGGCAGCTACCGGCTGGTCGGGCACAAGTGGTTCACCTCCGCGCCGATGTGCGACCTCTTCCTCACCCTGGCCCAGGCGCCGGGCGGGCTCACCTGCTTCCTGGTCCCGCGGGTGCTTCCCGACGGCAGCCGCAACCCGATGCGGTTGATGCGGCTGAAGGAGAAGCTCGGCAACCGCTCCAACGCCTCCGCCGAGGTCGAGTACGACGACGCGGTGGCCTGGCCGGTCGGGGCGGAGGGGCGGGGCGTCCGCACCATCATCGACATGGTCAACCTGACCCGGCTGGACTGCGTCGTCGGCGCGGCGGCCGGGATGCGCCAGGGCGTCCTCACCGCCGCGCACCACGCCGCCCACCGGCGCGCGTTCGGCCGGTACCTCGCCGACCAGCCGCTGATGCGCAACGTGCTGGCCGACCTGGCCGTGGAGTCCGAGGCGGCGACCGTACTCATGATGCGGCTCGCCGGGGCGACCGACCGGTCCGCCCGGGGCGACGCGGCCGAGACCGCGTTCAAGCGGATCGCCCTCGCGGTCGGCAAGTACTGGGTGTGCAAGCGCTGGCCGGGGCACGCCGCCGAGGCGCTGGAGTGCCTGGGTGGCAACGGCTACGTCGAGGAGTCCGGCATGCCCCGGCTGTTCCGCGAGTCGCCGCTGAACTCGATCTGGGAGGGTTCCGGCAACGTGGCCGCGCTGGACGTGCTGCGCGCGCTCACCGGCCAGCCCGAGGTATTGGCGGCGTTCCGCGCCGAGGTGGACGCCGCCGCCGGCGCCGACCCGCGACTGGACGCCGCGGTACGCCAGGTCGAGGCCGCCCTCGCCGATCCGGCCGAACCGGAGGTGCGGGCCCGGCGGGTGGTCGAGCAACTGGCCCTGGTGTTGCAGGGGGCGCTGCTGGTGCGCCACGGGCATCCGGCCGTCGCCGACGCCTTCTGCGCCTCCCGGCTCGGCGGTGACCGCGGCCACGCGTACGGCACCCTGCCGGCCGGGGTCGACTTCGCCGCGATCATCGACCGGGCCACGCCGAAGCTGGCCTGACCGGCGTCGCCGGGGTGCGGCGACGCCGGTCGGCGCGGCCTCAGCAGTAGAGGTTCGCCCCGGCGGGTACGCCGAGGATGCCGACGAACTGCTGGTACCGGGTGACCCGACTCTGTACCTGGGTGGGATTGCCACCGTTGCACTCGATCGAGCCGTTGATGCTGCGGATGGTCTGGCCGAACCCGGCGCCGTTGACCATCGCGTTGTGCGCGGTCATCGTGCCGGGGCCGTTCTGCGTCATCCAGTACCAGATCGCCGTCTTCCAGGCCACCGAGGCGTCGTTCTGCACCAGCCAGGGGTTGGTCAGCAGCGGCAGTCCGAGCGCGTTGCCGGCGGCGTTGTAGTTGAAGTTCCAGCTCAACTGGATCGGCCCGCGCCCGTAGTAGGCGGCCTGGCCGGCCGGGCAGCCGTAGGGCTGACCGTAGTCGCAGTAGTGCGGGTAGTTGGCGGTGTTCTGCTCCACGATGTGCACCAGCCCGCCGGTCTCGTGGTAGACGTTGGCCAGGAAGGCGGCGGCCTCCTGGCGTTGCACGGTGGCGCTGCCGGTGCGGGAAAACGCCGGGTACGCGCTGAGCGCGGCGACCAGACCCGAGTAGGTGTAGAAGGAGTTCCGGCCCGGGAACATCTGCTGGAACTGGGCCTCGCTGACCACGAAGCCACCGGGGTTGGTCGGCGGGTTGGTGGTGGGCGGCGTGCCGCCGCAGCTGTACGGGTCCCAGTACCAGGTGCTGATGATCGGGTCGTAGCCGGGATTGTCGTGCTTGGCGATGTAGTACTGGCCGTTGGTGTAGCGCACGATGCTGCCGGCCGGGTACCAGGTGCCGGCGGCCCAGTTCGGGTGGCTACAGCTGCCGCCCGGCGGCGGGTTGCCGCCGTCGCAGGCGCCGAGATCCTGCCAGACCCCCGTGGTGCCCGGCGGGGCCTCGCTCTGCGTCCACCACTTCGCCTGGTAGTTGCGCCCGTTGTGGGAGACCTGCATGCCTCCGGTGTAGACCGCCGAGGACTGCCAGGGGGTCGCGCAGGCGGCGGCGGAGGCGGGGGTCGACGGGATGACCGCCAGCAGGGTGCCGGCGAGGGTCAGCGTCGCGAGCGCGGCCAGGGCGCGCAATCTCGACATGTGATCACTCCTTTCCATCGGGAACGGGGTGTCGACGGCCGCACCGCGCATCGACGGACATCATCGTACACCAACTGTTCACAAACCTTACTATTCGTGCGCGCCGTTGAGTCGTCCCGAGCGCTGTGGGATTCTTGTGCCTCGATGCGTTGTCACGCGCGTGAGTGACCGTCGCCCAAGGGCAACCGGGACCGGCACGGTCCCCGGGGGGCGACGGCAGGTGGCCTGAACCGTCCGGGTGTCCCTTGCGCCGCCGAGGACCCGCCATCGGGGACCCGGGTCGGGCGAACTCCGCCGTGACCAACGAAGGAAACAACCATGAGAGATCCGAGCACCTCCGGTCGCCGCCACATCCCGGCATCGCGGCCGTCCCGGCGCGGCCGCGCCGCGCTGGTGACGGGCCTGCTGCTCGCCACGGGCATCCTGGTCGGCATCAACCAGCCGAGCGTCGGCGCGGCCACCGCGCCGGTGACCGTGACCGTGAACACGCGGGCCGGGTTGGCCACCGTGCCCGACACCGCACTCGGCATCAACCACGCCATCTGGGACTCCCAGCTGGGCAGCGTCGAGACGTCGGACCTGCTCCGCGCCGCGGGCGTGCAGATGCTGCGCTACCCGGGCGGCTCGTACGCCGACATCTACCACTGGCGCGACCACACCGCGCCCGGCGGCTACGTCGCGCCGGGCACCGACTTCGACACCTTCATGGCCGGCGTACGGCGGACCGGCGCCCAGCCGATGATCATCGCGAACTACGGCACCGGCACACCCGCCGAGGCCGCCGACTGGGTGCGGTACGCCAACGTGACCAAGAGGTACGGTGCCCGGTACTGGACGGTCGGCAACGAGAACTACGGCAACGGCCACTACGGGTCGGCCTGGGAGGCCGACCACCACCCGGACAAGAGCGCGACCTACTACGCGAACCTGGTGGTCGAGTACGCCGACGCGATGAAGGCCGTCGACCCCACCATCAAGGTCGGCGCGGTGCTGACCATGCCGGCGAACTGGCCGGACGGGCTGACCGCCGGCAACGACCCGGGCCCGTGGAACCAGACCGTGCTCACCATCGCCGGGCCGAAGATCGACTTCGTCGACGTGCACTGGTACCCGGGCGGCACCGCCGCCGAGTCGCTGCCGCGCACCAGCCACATCGACGACGCGATCCACCTGCTCCGGCAGCAGATCGCCCGGTACGCCGGACCGAACGCCGCCCGCATCGGCATCAGCCTCACCGAGCTGAACGTCACCTCCGGTGGCATGACCAGCCAGCCGGCCGCGCTGTTCCTGGCCGACGCGTACAGCGGGCTGCTGGCCAACGGTGTCTTCACCGTGCAGTGGTGGAACGTGCGCAACGGGATCGGCACGGTGTCCACCGTGGCCGGGCAGACCGACTACGGCGACTACGGCATGTTCTCCAGCGGCACCTGCACCTCCGACGGCTCGGTCTGCGAGCCGCCGCTGAACACACCGTTCGCGTCGTACCACGGGCTGTCCATGATGAGCCTCTTCGCGCAGACCGGCGACCAGTTCATCCGTGCCGGCTCGGATCAGCCGCTGGTTGGCGCGCACGCGGTACGCCGGGCCAACGGGGAGGTCGCGGTGCTGCTGGTGAACCGGGACCCGGACCACGCCCACCCGGTCACCATCGACTACGCCGGCTTCACGCCGTCGGCCGCCGCGCCGCGGGTCTACACCCACACCAACGGCGCCGCCGCCATCGCCGCCGGCCAGAGCGGCAGCGCCACCAGCCGTACGCTGCCGCCGTACTCGCTCACCACGCTCGTGGTCCGCCCGGCCACCGTGGTGACCGGCCAGCCCGGCGCGCCCGGCCAGCCCACCGCCACCGGCGTCACCGACCGGACCGCGACGATCTCCTGGCCGGCGGCCACCCGGGGGGCCAGCCCGATCGCCAAGTACGAGGTGTACCGGCAGAACGGCGCGGTCAGCGAGCAACTCGGCGAGACCTCGGGCAGCACCCTCACGGTCGGCAACCTCGACCCCGGCAGCCGGTACACCGTCAACGTGCTGACCCGGGACACCGCGGGCCGGGTCTCCTGGGCGTCGCCGCCGCTCACCTTCACCACCGGCAGCCCGGCCAGCAGCACGTGCAGCGTCCGCTTCACCAACACCACCGACTGGGGCAACGGCTACGTGGCCACCGTCGACATCGTCAACAACGCCACGAGCCCGATCAACGGCTGGACGCTGACCTGGACCTGGCCGACGACCTGGCAGCAGGTGAGCAGCGGCTGGAGCGCGAACTGGGAGCAGGTCGGCACCGGCGTCCGGGTCACCGGCAACGACGACAACCGCCAGCTCGCCGGCGGGGCCAGCACGAGCGTGGGCTTCGTCGGCGCGTACAGCGGGCCGAACGTGGTGCCGACCGTGTTCCGGCTCAACGGCACGCTCTGCACCAGCCTCTGACGTTGCCCGGTCGGCGGGTCGGCGGCGCCACCGCTGCCCCGCCGACCGGGGCTTCGCCACCGCGCCCCGAAGATCCGCGCAGTTTCGGGGATGGTGCTGTCTCCCGCCCGCGGCGAGGTAGCACCATCAGGGAAGTCGCGGGCTGCGTATCTTCCATCCGCACCGAGCTGGCCCGGGTGATCGGTTAGCGAACGGCAACAGGACTGGCGGGGCCGGTGCTCCGCAGCGAGCAGCAGTCCGATCCGGTACGCGAAGGACCGCGCAGGTCGACCCGGATCGCGTCCAGGAGCACCCCGGACGCCTGCTCGACCACGACGGGCGAACGCGACCGCCGCGAATCGCCGGAGCCGGTCGCGGCCAGCGGCAGCGGCACCAGGGTGCAGTCCTCCACCACCACGTCCTGGTATTCGAGCACCCGGATCGAGTGGTCGATCTCGCTGCGGCCCCAGCCCGCGATCCGCATCGCGTACAGCGGGCCGTTCCAGGACACGCAGGCCCGCGACACCCGGATCCGCTCGCCGACGGAGCTGCCGTTCGCCGAGTGGAACCGGTCCGTGTTGTCGCCCGGCAGCAGCCGGAAACCGATCTCGACCTCCGACAGGCAGACCCGGTCCACCTCGACGTCATGCACCGAGCTGAGGTAGAAGCCCTCGAAGGCGTCGGAGACGCGCAGGTCGGAGATGCGCAGATGGTGCGGGTGGTAGGACGGGCCGGTGATCGAGCTGACGCTGTCGCCGACCGCGCCCCAGTGCACGGCGATGCCGGTGCAACCACCCACGATCGACACGTCCGAGATGGCGATGTCGCGGACCGCGCCGACCACCGCGATGCAGTTGGCGTCGCGGGCGTCGCGGCGTTCCACCTGGACGCGCCGGAGCTGGATCCCCTCGATCCACTCCGCTTCGGCCGGGTAGAGATATTTTCCGATGGTGATCGCGGTGCCCAGGTCGCCGCCGTGCTCGCCGGGCGCGCACGGCGGTGGGCGGAAACCGATGTCCTGGATCGTCACCCGTGAGCCGAGCACATGGACGATGGGCTGGCCGTCCGGCGCGGACGAGGTCAGCCAGGTCGTCGCCGGCCCGTCGCCGGGCGCCGCGCCGGCCAGGGTCCAGCCGGATCCGAGGACGACTCCTCGGTCCAGCGGGAAGGTGCCCGCCGGCAGGCGGATCGTCCCGCCCGTTTGGGCGGCCAGTAGCCGCTCGATAGCGCCCCGGTTGGCCGCCGCGTCGTCGGTGAGCACCAGGTCGTGGCACGTGAGGTCAGTCAACGATCACCACTCCAACTCGACGACCTGGCAGACGAGTTCGGAGACCCGTCGCCGCATCGCCGTCACCTCGGGCTCGGCCAGCCCGATCAGCACAGGTCCCGGGGCCGTACGCTCGATCACCACGTCGAGCGCGTCCCCCGCCAGTGCCGTCGCGCTCACCGGGCAGTCGGTGCCGTCGAGGAGGCTCGCGGCGCGCACCACCACGTCGTCCGGGTGGGGCGGCCGGGTGAACGGCGACGCCTCGAACAGCGCATAGCCCGCCCCGCGCTGGGCCACCCGGAAGGCCTTCAGCACGGTCTGCCCCTTCTTGCGGCGCAGCCAGGCCTGGTTGGGCTGGCGAATCGCGGCCGGGGGCGCCGAGGCGGTCGTGGTGCGCAACCGGCACCGGACCGCGGTGTGGCCCGCATTGACCACGACGAACCTCGACCGGGCGGGACCCTCGCCACGGCCCCGAGCGCCGACCAGCCCGCCGGCGCTGACCAGGCCGGCGAGCTGCGCGGGCGCGCCGGTGAGGCGACCCGATTCCCTCCCCTCGCCGACGTCCCCGATCGCGACGACCTCGACCTGGTTGATGCGTACGCCGATCGCCGCCAGCGGGCTGAGCGATACGGCCGCCCACTGCGGCAACGCGGCGTCCGCAACCTCGACGATCAGCAGACCGTCCGCGCCCACCTCCTCGGCGCGCAGGTCGAACTCCACCCAGGCGTGCGCCTCCACCATCCGCAACCGACCCCGCTGGCGGCTGATCAGGGCAGCGGCCCGGGCGGTGCCCTGGGCCCGGACCATGACCAGGCGCGGCAGCTCGCGCACGCCCCGGTTCGGTGCGGCGACGCGGGACCAGGCGCCCTGCGAGGCGCCGTCGACGTGGAGATTCACCCGGACGCGGACCGGACGGCCGTCGGTGCGTACCTTCAGCACGACCGTGCCGGACGCGTCCTGGACCCGTCCCACGATCGCGACGCCCCGGGCCACCTTCTCGACCACCAGCACCTGCGGGTCGCTGCCGGAGGTGAACGTCGCGGGCAGGTCGCGCGACGGGACCGGATCGTCGAACTCGGTGGCGAACCATGCGCCGATCGCCATCGCCGGCCCCTTCCCAACCTCCCCTTGCGCCTCGGGAGAGGGCAAGGTCGACGCGCCGCGTGTTCCGGGTTGAAACGGGCTCACCGGACATCTCCGGGCACCCGGAGGTCCGTGCGGGTCAACACCGGCTCCCGCCGGGTCCACATCCGTTCCACGGCCTCGAACAGCGGATCGGCGTCGCTCTCGATGTGCCGGAACGCGGTCCGCACCGATCGCAGCAGGTAGTCGGCGGGCCAGACCTCCCAGTGCGGCACCTGGGGCGTGAAGAGGTCGGTGGCGCTGCGGTAGAACCAGAGCCACAGCCGGGCCCGCTCGACCTGCTCGGCCGAGATGATCTCCTCACCGTTCAGCATGGCGGTGATCGCGGAGTCGAGGGCCTTCCAGTAGGTCTCCGGGTCGTTGACCACGGTCGAGAGCCCGCACTCGCTCCACTCGGACCACCCCGCCTGGAGCACCGGGATGCCGTACGCGGGAAGCTCGTTGCTCACGCTGCCGCGCACGGTCACGCCGAAGTCGACGAGGCTCCACAGGCCGTTCTTGCTCAGATCCTTGCTGGGCTGGAACACCATGTGCCGGTGCCGCCCGTAGCGCCGGGCCACCGCGTCGAAGAAGTCGGTGCTGTCGTAGCGGAACTGGCTCGGATGATCCTGGAACAACCACTGCACCTCGGTGGCGGTGCTGGCGAACTGCGCCGTCTCCTCGAACCAGTCGGCCAGCGTGGGGAAGGACTGGTGGTTGGTGCCGGGCGCGTCGGAGACGGCGTGGTTGAAGACCGCCACGATCGGCCGCGACGGATCGAAGCCCAGGCTCGCCGCGAAGTGGGTACGCAACCGCGCCCGCTCGTCGCTGTTGGTGATGTCGACCGAGGCGCTGGCGCCACCGCGCCACCAGCTCGGCCGGCCCAGGTTGACCTTCGACCGCCAGGCGACCAGCTCCGCGTTGCGTCGCACCTCGGCCCGCCGCGACCACACCCGCTGCTCGAAGAAGCTGCCGATGTGGTGCGTCAGCTCGCCCCGGAAGGTGTGCTGACCGGTGTCGGTCTCGGGATAGAGGGCGTACGCCTTGAGGCAGCCGGTCTGCTGGGTGTGCACGATCGGCACGCCGGCCCGCCGGGCGGAGTCCACCGCCAGGCCCCAGTGATCGTAGTCGACGTGGCTGGTCACCAGGGCCACGACGGATCCGCCACCGAGCAGCGCGTCGTAGGCCGACGAGATCGATCGGGCCAGCGCCTGCCGCCGCCGGTAACGCGGGTCGGCGGCGGGATTCTCGGGCGGCCGGGGGCGCTTGGTCACCCGGCAGTAGGTGGCGCTGACGAACTCCGCCAGGGTCTCCTCGCTGATCGGGTCGCCCGGCGTCAACTGCCGCCCGAAGAGCGTCACCGGCACCGCGCCCGGCGTGGCGGAGTTGGCCGGCCCCTCGACAAGGCGGTAGAGGTCGATGACCTGGCTGGCCCCGTAAGCCTCCGCGATCTGCTCGACCAGCTTCACGTCGAACTCGGTCCAGAGCGCCTCGTGCCACATCTCCTCGACGCCGGTCACCACCACCAACTGGGCGGGCACGATCCGGCGGATCGCGTTCGCGAACGCCAGGTTGCGCATGGCCAC
The DNA here is from genome assembly GCF_050942455.1 of Micromonospora sp. CA-263727. Taxonomy (NCBI): domain Bacteria; kingdom Bacillati; phylum Actinomycetota; class Actinomycetes; order Micromonosporales; family Micromonosporaceae; genus Micromonospora; species Micromonospora sp. CA-263727. The sequence goes on along the minus strand of NZ_CP192031.1, from coordinate 3,913,243 downwards.
CCTGATGTCCTGGTGGAACACCTCGACGACGATGTAGCTCTGGGACGGCGTGGACCCCAGGTTCTTGCGCCAGTAAACAGAAGCGGAGTCGAGGAAAGCCTCGAACTCCTTCTTGTCAGCCCCGAGCCACACCCGATGAACCGTCCTTATTTCCTGGATTGAGCCAGCGTCGGGACTTTACGGCCGGCTTCCGGACCCCAGCCAAACTGCCGGTGACTGGCCGGTGAACACCGTCGGTGGCGACTTTTGCGATGATCGGGCGCATGACAGGGGTCGGGGACTCACTGCGTACGGATCCGGTGACGATGCCTCGCCCCGAGCCGGACCGGCTGGGTGGCAGGTACTGGCGGCTCTGGTCGGCGTCGGCGGTGTCGAACCTCGCCGACGGGATCGTCAAGATCGCCCTGCCGCTGGTCGCGGTCGGCTACACCGGCTCGCCGGTGCTGGTCGCCGGGGTGGTGGCGGCGTTCAGCCTGCCGTGGCTGCTCTTCGCGCTGCCGGCCGGCGCGCTCGTCGACCGGCTCGACCGGCGTCGGGTGATGCTGGTCGCCAACACGCTGCGCGCGGCCCTCTTCGGCGCGATGGCGCTGGCGGTGGCGCTCGACGTCGGGTCGATCTGGCTGCTCTACCTGGTGGCGTTCGGTGCCGGCGTCGCCGAGACCCTGTACGACACCTCGGCCCAGTCGATCCTGCCGCAGCTCGTGGCGCGCGAGGCGCTGCCCCGGGCCAACGGGCGGCTGCACGCCGTCGAACTGGCCGCCAACCAGTTCGTCGGCCCGCCGCTGGCCGGGCTGCTGGTGGCCGCGGGCACGGCCGTGGCGCTGGCCGGGCCGGCCGGGCTCTGGGCCGTCGCGGTCGCGGTGCTGCTCCTGGTGGGCGGCCGGTTCCGGATCGAACGGGCGGGCCGCAGCACCCTGCGCGCGGACATCGCCGAAGGGCTGCGCTTCCTCTGGCGACACCGGCTGCTGCGCACCCTGGCGACAATGGTGGGCGTTAGCAACTTCATCACCAACGCCGTCTTCGCGGTGCTGGTGCTCTACGCGGTCGGGCCGGGCTCGGCGATCGGGCTCACCGAGCCCGGGTACGGGATCTTCCTGACCACCATCGCCGCCGGCATCGTGCTCGGCTCGCTGGTCGCCGGGTGGATCGAGCGCCGGCTCGGCCGGGCCCGCGCGCTCGGCGTGTCCGTGGTGGCCATGGCGGTGGTCGTCGGCGCTCCGGCGGTGAGCACCAACCCGTTCGTGCTCGGCGCGGTCTTCTTCGGCGGCGGGATCCTGCTCGCGGCCTGGAACGTGATCACGATCTCGCTGCGCCAGCGGATCACCCCGGACCGGCTGCTCGGCCGGGTCAACAGCAGCTACCGGCTGCTCGCCTGGGGCAGCATGCCGGTCGGCGCGGTGGTCGGCGGCCTGCTGGCCGAGCTGTTCGGCCTCCGCGCGGTCTTCGCGATCATGGGTGGGTTGGCGCTCACCCTGCTGCTCGGCATGCTCCGGGTCACCGACGCCGCCATCGAGGCCGCCGAACGCGACGCCGCCACCTGACCGCACCGGCCCGAAGATCCGTGGACCGGTCGCAGCGGCCTCACCCGACACCCGCCATCCGAGAGCGGCCGGCAGTAGGCCGGTGGAGGCGAGGCACGCAGTGACGCTCGGCGGCTCGCCTTCACGGCAGGCGCGCTCGACAACCGGCGACCGGCGCGGGTTTCCGGACTCACCGAGGTCATGACTCCGTGCGCAGCGTCTACTCCTAAGGCGCGCCCTGAAGCCCTGCGTCGAGGTCCCGGGTCGGTCGTGGCCCCGCCGCCGAAGGCCGCCCACTCGTCTGTCAAAGGGACGGCAGCGGGCCGACGGTGCGTTCGTAGGTGCGTGCCAGCCCGTCGACGAGCGTCTCCAGGCCAAGGGTGAAGGCGCCCTCGTCGACGCGTTGCTGGTGTTCGGCGAGGCGGTGGGCCTGGCTCAGGTGCGGGTACTGGTCGGCGTACAGCCCGGGGTCCTCGACGAAGCCGCGGGCGAACGAACCCAGCGCCGAGCCGGCCACGAAGTACCGCATCAGCGCGCCGATGTGGGTCGCCCGGGCCGGTGGCCAGCCCGCCTCGACCAGCCCGCCGTAGACGGCGTCGGCCATCGCCAGCGCGGCCGGACGCCGGCCGGGCCCCTGCGCCAGGTAGGGCACGATGTTCGGGTGGGCGGCCAGGGCCGCCCGGTAGGAGTGCCCCCACCGGCGCAGCGCCTCCCGCCAGTCGATCCTGCCGAAGTACGACACGTCGACCTGGCCGGTGATGCTGTCGGCCACCGCGTCGAGGATCTCGTCCTTCGTGGCGAAGTGGTTGTAGAGCGACGGGCCCCGTACGCCGAGTTCGGCGGCGAGTCGGCGGGTGGAGAACCCGGCCAGCCCCTCGGCGTCGATCAGCGTGGCGGCGGCCTCGACGATCCGCTGCCGGCTGAGCAGCGCCTGTCGTGGCCGGGGCATGGATCTTCTCCTCCTGCATGGTGTTCCGCCCGGAACTGTGCCACACCGGGGTCTGGACAGCATAAAACTTCCAGCGTTAGTTTAGCGCCATGGGTCGCGCTGAGCACGCGTCCACGGAGAGGAGCCGGTGAAGACATGGACTTCGGGCTGTCCGACGAAGAACGGGCCATCCGCGACACCGCCCGCGACTTCATCGCCAGAGAGGTCATGCCGCTGGAACAGGAGCTGCTGCGCCGGGAACGGGCGCACCAGCCCGGCCTGGAACGCTCCGAGCTGCGCGAGTTGCAGCTCAAGGCGCGCAAGTTCGGCTTCTGGGGGTTGGCCACGCCGCAGGAGTACGGCGGCATGGAGCTGCCCGCCGTCGTCCAGTCCCTGATCTGGACGGAGATCGGCCGGTCGTACCTGCCGTTCCGCTTCGGCGGCGAGGCCGACAACATCCTCTTCCACGCCACCGAGGAGCAGAAGGCGGAGTTCCTGCTGCCCACCATCGAGGGCGAGCGGATCTCCTGCTTCGCCATCACCGAGCCGGGCGCCGGCTCGGACGCCGCCAACATCCGGTTCAGCGCCCGCCGCGACGGCGACGACTGGATCCTCAACGGCGAGAAGACCTTCATCACCGGCGGCAACGACGCCGACTTCGCGATCGTCATCGCGGTCACCGACCCCGAGCGGGGCGCCCGTCACGGCGGCGCCACCGCGTTCCTGGTGGACCGGGCGATGGGCTGGCGGTCGGAGTTCATCCAGACCATGGGCGAGGGGGGACCGGCGTCCCTGGTCTTCGACGACGTACGGGTGCCGCACCGCAACATCCTCGGCGAACTCGGCCAGGGCTTCACCCTCGGCATGGAGTGGATCGGCAAGGGGCGCTACACCATCCCCTCGCACGCCGTCGGCATCGCCGAACGCGCCCTGCGGATGGCGATCGAGCACGCCAACACCCGGGAGACGTTCGGCGCGAAGATCGGCACCAACCAGGCGATCCAGTGGATGATCGCCGACTCGGAGACCGAGCTGGAGGCGGCCCGCTGGCTCATCCTGCGTGCCGCCTGGACGGTCGACGCCGGCCTGGACCCGCGGCACGCCTCCTCGATGGCCAAGCTCTACGGCGCCGGCATGGTCAACCGGGTGGTGGACCGGGTGCTCCAGATCCACGGCGGCATGGGCTACACCCGCGAGCTGCCGATCGAACGCTGGTACCGGCAGGTGCGCCTCTACCGCATCTTCGAGGGCACCGACGAGATGCAGCGGCTGATCATCTCTCGCGACCTGCTGCGCGGCTATACGAAACTCGGCGGGCACCTGGCATGACGCGCTGCGCGTCCGACCACGCTCCGCGATCCGCGGGGGCGGAATCCTGACCGGACCCGGCGACCGGCCTTGCGCCGGTCGCCGGGTCGCCGGGAGATCAGTCGCGGTCGTCGTCATCCCGGTCGTCGTCGTCATCGTCATCGTCGTCGGCGAGGATCGCACCGGTGACCGCGTCCACGTCGACCTCCCGTTCCCGGCCGCCGAGCACGAACTCGACCTCCCAGATCGGGCCGCCGTCGCGTTCGTCCAACTCGGCCTCGGTCACCCGGGCCCCGACGAACCGCTGGGTGACGATCTCGGCGGCCTGCACCGCGTTCACCGGACGCGGCCCGAACTTCGCGTCCAGCCTCGGATCGATCTCGATCTCGAAGCCCGCGCCGGATCCCGTGCTGACCCGCTGGCGTGAGTCCTTGGCGGTGGCCAGCGCGGTACCGGCGACCAACGGGACGGCGACACCGGCGATGGTGACCGCTACCAGCACTGCTCTACGCATCCTGACCTCCGAGGGTCTCCACTGATGCCGCGACGCCGGTGGCCGGTGGCGGCCCGGCGTCGTCGGCCGGCTGACTACGACCCGGAGTACGCGCCGGGTCGCCGGCCCGGCTCAGCCCTCGGCCGAACTCTGGCGGTTTCCTGGCCGATTCCTGGCATTGCGCCTCCGGCAGGACCACCACCGCGGCCAAACCGGGCCCGTCGACGGCGTCCAGCCGGGCCGTCCCGCCACTGCTCTCGGCGAGCTTGCGGACCAGCGCGAGCCCAAGCCCGGTCCCGCCGGGAGCCGCGCCGGGCGCCCGCCAGAACGGCTGGAACGCCTGCGTACGCTGCGCGGCGCTGAGTCCCGGGCCGGCATCGGTGACCCGCAGCTCGACCGCACCGGTGCCGCCGCCCGCCGTCGGGCCGGCTGCGGTGCCGCCGTCCACCGTTGGGCCCGAGGCGGTGTCGACGCCGGCCGTCGGGCCCCAGGTGACGGTGACGGTGCTGCCGGCGGGTGCCACGGCCAGCGCGTTGGCCAGCAGGTTGTCCAGGATCTGGTCGACTGCGCCGGGCAGCGACCAGGCCCGGGTCGGGTCCGGCCCGGACGTCCGCAACGTGACCCCGCGTGCGGCGGCCACCGGGGTCCAGGACTCGGTTCGGGTCGCCACCACGGCGGCCACCCGGACCGGCTCGGGCGCATCGGTGGGGTGGGCGCCGCGGGTCATCGCCAGCAGCGTGTCGACCAGTTGAGCCAGCCGGTCGGTCTCCACGAGGGCGGCCCGCAGGTTTGGCTGGCCGGCCGTACCGATGTCGGGTTCGAGGTTCTCCAGGCGCAGCCGCAGTGCCGCCAGGGGCGTCCTGAGCTGGTGTGAGGCGTGCCCGACGAAGGACTGCTGGGCGGCGATCAACTCCTGTAACCGGGTGGCGGTGGCGTTGAAGGTGGCCGCCAGGCGTCGCAACTCGGGCGGGCCGTGTACCGCCGTTGTGGACATCTCGCCGTCGGCGAGCCGGCGGGTCGCGCGTTCCAGGGCCCGGACCGGCCGGCCGATCCAGCGGGCCAGCGCCACCGCCACCACTGCCACGGCGGCGAGCACGACCACCCCGACCCCGGCCAGTACCGACCAGAACTGGTGGATCCGGGTGGTCATCGGCGCGGTGGGGGCGCTGAACAACAGCGCGCCCTGGTCCGGCTTGCCCGGGTGGATCGGCACGGCGACCCACATCGTGGGCACCCCGTCGGACCTCCTGATCCCGCTGCTGACCTGGCCACCGGCGACCGCCGAGAGATCTACCGTCGCGACCAGCGCGGCCGACGCGGCGTGGTCGCGGCGGGTCGCGGAGAGCACCCGGCCGTCGGCGTCCACGATGTCGACCTCGCCTCCCCAACGCCGGGCCGACTCCTCGGCCAGCAGGTCGATCTGGTCCGGCTCGCCGCGACCGAGCGCGGTGTCGACGAATGCGGCCAGCACCTCGGCGTCGTGTTCGAGGTGCCCGAACACCCGCTGCTGCTCGCCGCGCTGGTAGACGTAGCCGAGCGGCACTTCGAGCGCGACCAGGATCAGCAACGCGAAAGTGAGGTAGGTGACGAGGAGCCGGCGGACCATGTCCGGGTCAGGACGTCACGGCGAGCCGGAAACCGACCCCGCGGAGGGTCTCGATGCAGGCCGGATCGCCGAGCTTGCGGCGCAGGCAGGCGACGTGGAAGTCCAACGTCTTGCCCCGCCCGAAGAAGTTCGGTGACCACACCGTCTCCAGCAGGGTCCGCCGGGTGACCACGGCACCCGGATCCGCGGCCAGCGCCACCAGTACGTCGTACTCCTTGGGGGCGAGGGGGACCGGCGTGCCGCGCAACCGGACCCGGCGGGTGCGGCGGTCGATGACCAGGTCGCCGACCCGCTGCGCGCCTTCCGGCGAGCCGTGCCCGCCGCCTGCGCCCGGGGTGGTCCGGCGGCCGACGGCATGCATCCGGGCCACGAGTTCCCGCAGGCTGAACGGCTTAACCAGGTAGTCGTCCGCGCCGAGTTCCAGTCCCAGCACCCGGTCGGCCTCGCCGCCCCGCGCGGTCAACATGATCACTGGTACGTCCGCGTGGTGCCGCAACGTGCGGCAGACCTCGATGCCGTCGATGTCGGGCAGGCCCAGGTCCAGCAGCACCATCTCGGCCCGGGCCGCGGCGAGCGCCGCGGCGCCGGTGGCCACCCGTCGCGCGCAGATGCCGTAGCGGGCCAGCCCGTCGACCAGTGGCTCGGCGATCGAGTCGTCGTCCTCCACCAGCAGCACGTCCATCGCACGGCCTCCTCACGCCTGTGGTCCCCCGACCGTTGCGAGCAGGAGTACGGCGCGGCGCCGGCAGGGAGTTCAACCGCCGAGCTGAGACGTTAAAAGGGGCCCCTTCCTATGCACGAGGCGTTAAGAAGGGGCCCCTCCTTTCCTACGGGTACTGGGTGAGGTAGACGGGGGCGCCGACGCGGTCCATGTCGGCCGCTTCGCCGACGCCGTTGACGACGTGGTCGATGGTGCCGGCGCTGAGGTTGACCGTCATGATGTGGCGCAGCCGGATGCCCGGCCGGACCGGCACCTCGAAGCCGTTCTCGGTACGGATCGACGGGTTGTTCTGGTTGAACACGTACACGCCGCCGCCGTACAGGGTGTGGTGCCGGACCCGGTCGCCGACCTTGTAGCCGGCCCACCCGTTGACCTTGCCGTTGCGCCAGTCGGCCTGCGTCGGCGGGTCGTACGGCAGCTCGTTCTGGTAGAGGATCGTGGTGCCGTGCTCACCGTTCCAGACGGTGTTGTACCGCTGGAAGTGCTCGACGAAGAGGCCGGTGGCGGTGACGTGGTCGCCGTTGATGACCGCGCCGTAGCGTCCGGTGTTGGTACGCCAGCGGTCGGTGTCACCGTTGACCCCCTTGGTGAAGCCCTCGACGCCGTGGTCACCGCGCCACACCCAGGTGTGGTCGATCAGCACGTGGTCGCTGTTGACCTCCAGCGCGGTGTCCGTCTTGCCGATGTGCGGCCCGCCGACCCGGAAGTACACATCGGAGAGCGTGATCGGGTTTTTCGGCGTGCTGTGGCCGCGCCCGTGCTTCTGGCCGACCCGCAGCAGCACCGGGGACTCCTTGAGTCCGGCGTCGATGGTGACGCCGGCGACGATCACGCCGGGTACGCCGGCGACGTCGAGCGGCACCGCCCCGTTCACGGCGGTGAGGGTGGCGTGCCCGATGCCGAGGACGACCGTGTCGGGGCGGCGCACCTCGATGCTGCGCGCCACGCCGTACACCCCGGGGGTGAGCAGCAGGTGCTTGCCGCGGGCGAGCTGGGCGTTGATGACCTGCGCCGAGTCCGACGGCCTGGCGACGAAGAAGTCGCCGATCGGGATGCTCCGTCCCGGCGTCAGGCCGTTGGCCCAGGTGACGCCGCGGGTGTCGGGTCGGGCGATGGGCACCCGCACCTGGTACTTGCCCTTGGCGTCGACGAAGAGGTACGGCTTCTCCCGGCTGACCGGAGTGGTGTCCAGCGTGGTGTACGGCGGGTCGGGGAACCCGGCGTCGTCGGGGGCGCCGACCACGCCGGAGAAGACCTGGTTCCACACGCCGTTGGACCAGCTCTCGACCTCGCTGTCGCGGGTCAGCCACTGCTGCTGGGAGCCGTTGATGGTGGCGGGCAGCCGGGAGTCGGCGATGAAGCCGCCGCTGGCGTACTGCGGCCCGTTGGTGCAGTAGTCCATCAGCGACAGCGTGCCGCCGCTGATGTCGAGCCGGCGCAGCGACACCGCCTGGGACACTGCCCAGAAGTTGGCCGAGGCGCGGCAGTCGTCCTGGCCCGCGGCGTTGATGCGCAGCGACAGGTTGGACAGGGTGCGCCAGAAGTTGACCAGCGCGATGCAGTTGCCGGTGCCGCCCTCGGTCAGGCAACGGTTGTACGCCTCGACCTTGCCGTTGATCACGACGTCGGTGGGGGAGGCGCCCAGCCCGGAGATCTCGGTGTAGTAGCCGACCCTGATCTGGAGGGGCTGGGTGGCGGTGCCGTAACTGCCCGGCCGGAAGAGGTACGCGTGCCGGGTGGTGCCCATCTCGTTGTCGACCTGCGCGGCGTGGGCCGCGTCGAGGGTCGCCTGGATCTGGCTGACCGGCATGCTCGGGTCGAAGATCGTGACGTTGGGCCCGAAGCCGGGCGTGGTGGGGCGTGGCGGGCCGGCGGTGACCGGGGTGTTCGTGGCCACCGCGGTGGTGGTCAGCACCAGGCCGAGGGCCAGTGCCCGGCCGAGTCGCCGTCGTGATCGTGGTGGGGTCGGCATACGTTCGTCCTTCCCGTCGGGCCCTGTGCTCGTCCGGCCCGGCGACATGGTGGACCACGGTGTGAGAGCGCTCTCTTGCCGTGGCGGACTTGTATCACGGTGTGAAGGAACTGGGTTGAGATGTTTCTACCCCGTAACGTCGCCGCGCGCCATGGTCCGGACCATCGATTTCCAAGGGCGCGTCCCGGCCGGATCGGGCGACCCGGCCGGGACGGGACCGGTCAGCTACCGGCGGGAGCGGCCCTGCCGCCGCCACGCCGGGCCGCGACGCCCAGCACGACGTCTAGGACCAGGAAACCGAGCAGGGTCACGCCGAACCACGGCAGCGCCCAGCCGGCCGCGACGGTCACCGGCACGCCGACCAGCAGCGCCCACAGTGGCAGCCCGCGCAGGCCGCCCCGGGCCGGCGGCACCCCGACCAGGGCGCGCCGGTCGGCGCGGGTGGGCCGGCGTTGCCACCACATCCGGTAGCCCCAGACGATGACGCAGAGCAGGCCGACGGCGAGCGCGGCGAGCAGGATCTGGTTGACCACGCCGAAGAGCAGGCCCATGTGGGCCTGGACGCCGAGGGCGCTGAGCTTGGCCAGGAAGGGCCAGTCGGCGAAGTCGCTGCGGGCGGTCACCGCGCTGCTGTCCGGGTCGATCGCCACCCGGTCCCGCCCGACGGGCCAGAGGTTGTCGGTCTGGGCGACACTCCAGGCGGTGCCGGGCTCGCCCGGACTGATCTCGACCGGTCCGGACAATCCGGCGTCGCGGGCCACGGCGAGGACCCGGTCGAAGGTCGCCGGGTCGGCCGCCGCCGGTGGCGCGCCACCGTGCTGGTGCTCCCCGCCGCCGTCGGCCGGTGCGCCGGTCAGGCTGGTCGACAGGCCGGGCCGGCTGGCGTCGAGGGCGGCCAACCCGGCGGCGAAGTTCTCCCCGGCGAACCGGGACCAGGTCAGCCCGGTCGCCGAGAGCATCAGCAGCCCGACGGCGAGCCAGACGCCGGTGGTGGCGTGCCAGCCCCGGGTCCGCCGGACACCCTTGGCCGCCGAGAGATCCGGGGCCAGCAGGTGCTTGACCCGGCCACGGCCGTTGCGGCGGCGACGCCACCACAGGATCACCCCGCCGAGCACCAGGACCCACAGCCAGCTGGCGGCGATCTCCGAGTAGTGCCGGCCGAGGTCGCCCAGGTGCAGGTTGCGGTGCAGGTCGTCCAGCCAGGTGGTGGCGGGGGTGGAGCCGAACCAGGTGGTCAACTGCCCCCGCACCTCGCCCGTGTACGGGTCGACGTAGACGGTGTGCTGCTTCTCGCCCAGTTCCGGCAGCGCGAACACCACCTGCGTCGTCCGGTCGTCGATGCCGGGGGAGACCGCGGTGAGGTCGCCGTCCGGGTGGGCGGCGCGCGCCGCGGCGATCTGCTCGGCCAGCGGCCTCGGCTGCTCGCCGACGGCCGCCACGGTGAGCCGGTCTCCGTAGAGAAGCTGGTCCAGTTGCGGTGTGACGGTGTACGCCAGGCCGGTCAGCGCGGCCACCACCAGGAACGGGGCGACCAGAATGCCGGTGTAGAAGTGCAGGCGGACCAGCAGCGCCGCCAGCGGCGACGGGCGTCGTTGCGGACGGGCAGCGGATGCGCCGGCGGCGGCCGGTTCCGGGCCGGGGGAGGGCTCCGGCGCCGACGCGCCGGACAATTCCGTCAGAGACATGCACTTTTCCGATCGACATAGAGGTGTACGTGTGAAGCTGGCCCGTGCCCCTCGGGTCAGTGCTGTCGCCGTTCGCCCGGATGCCCGCCGCCTGAGCACCTAGTCGCAGACCGGCCCCCGCCAGTTCCCGGAGTCCCGCCCGAGATCATTCGCCCGGCCCATCACGGCGCGGATGCATGGCCGGTGGCGGATGTCGTCAGGAGCCTGATTTCACCGAGAAATAAATATTTCTCGGTGAAATCACATCGATGGGAGACCTGCCCCTCGGCGCTCTCCCCCTGCCCGTTGACCCCGCGCGGCGGGGCCCGGCCTCACACCTGGGGTAGGCCGACGTAGTTCTCCGCCAGGCTGGTGGCGTACGCCGGGGAGGTGGTCACGTAGCGCAGGGTCGCCGACTGGAGCTTCGCCTCGTACGGGTCGTCGGCGTTGAGCCGGTGCAGCATCGAGGTCATCCACCAGGAGAACTGCTGCGCCCGCCAGACCCGGCGCAGCGCCGTGTCCGAGTAGTTGTCGAGCAGGTCGGTGCGGCCGTCGGCGTACCAGGCGGCGAAGGCGTCGCCGAGCAGCGCGACGTCGGCGAGAGCGAGGTTCATGCCCTTGGCCCCGGTCGGCGGGACGATGTGCACGGCGTCGCCGGCCAGGTAGAGCCGCTGCCACTGCATCGGCTCGACCACGAAGCCGCGCAGCGGGGTGATCGCCTTCTCCAGGATCGGCCCCTCGTTGAGCGTCCAGCCGGGCACCGTCTCCAGCCGGGTCCGCAGCTCGGCCCAGATCCGCTCGTCCGGCCAGTCGGCGATCTCCTCGTCGGCGGGCACCTGGAGGTAGAGCCGGGAGATCTCCGGCGAGCGCAGGCTGTACAGGGCGAAACCGCGCTCGTGGTGGGCGTAGATGAGTTCGTCCACCGCGGGCTTCGCGGCGGCGAGGACACCCAGCCAGGCGAACGGGTACGTCCGCTCGTAGGTGCGTAGCACCCCGTCCGGCACCGCGCCCCGGCTCACCCCGTGGAAGCCGTCGCAGCCGACCACGAAGTCGCAGTGCAGCTCCTCCTCCCGGCCCTCGTGCCGGAAGTGCACCGCGGGCGCGGACTCCAGGCCGGACAGGCGTGCCGCCTCGGCCTCGAACAGGATCGTCCCGCCGGCGGCGAGCCGGGCGGCGATCAGGTCCTTGACCACCTCCTGCTGCCCGTACACGGTGATCGCCCGCCCGGTCAGTTCGGTCATCGGCACCCGGTGCGACTCGCCGTCGAAGCGCAGCTCGATGCCCTCGTGCCGCATCCCCTCGCGGTCCAGGCGCGCGCCCAGCCCGGTCTCCCGGAGCAGGTCGACCGAGCCCTGTTCGAGCACCCCGGCGCGAAGCCGCTGTTCCACGTACTCCCGGCTGCGGCTCTCCAGCACCACGGAGGAGATGCCCTGCCGGTGCAGCAGGTGCGACAGCATGAGACCGGCCGGTCCCGCCCCGACGATGCCGACCTGGGTGCGCATCCCTGCCTCCTTGACGTCCTGATGATGGCGGCGACCTTGCCGCCCCGGTCATCAGCCTGCCCGCCGGCGGCGGACGCCGCCGCTGCCGGTTTCCGCTCAGTGGAAAACCAACTTGATCATTTTGGTCAGAGCTGCCGGTCCCGGCCGGCCCACCAGGCGGCCGTGCCCATGGTGACGGCCGCGAAGCAGAGCGCGGCCAGCGGCACGTTCCAGCCGGCGGAGGCGTCGCGCAGCCCGCCGAGCAGCAGCGGCCCGGCGGCGCCCACCAGGTAGCCGACCGACTGCACCGTCCCGGACAGCTGCCGGGCCGACTGCGGGCCACCGGCCCGCAACACGATCAGGGCCAGCGCGAGACCGATTCCCGCGCCCTGCGCCAGCCCCGTCACGGCCGCCCACAACAGGTACAGCGCCGGGGCCAGCAGCAGGCCGGAGAGTCCCACCGTCCACGCCGCCGCCACGCCGACGCCGAGCAGGCGCTGGTCGGGCAGCCGGCCGGCCACCGCCGGCGCGGCCACGGCGGTGGCGATGCCGAGCAGGTTGAACAGCCCGAGCGCCCAGCCGGCGTCGGCCGGGGAGACGCCGCCGTCCCGCAGGATCGTCGGCAGCCAGGCCAGCAGCGCGTAGTAGGTCAGCGACTGCATGCCCATGAACGCGGCGAGTGCCCAGGTGATCGGGGAGCGCCGTACCGAGCCGCCACCGAGGGTGAGCGTGCCGGCGCGGTGGCGTCGGCGCAGCTGCGGCGCCCAGACCACCGCGGCGACCGCGGCGAGCGCGCCCACCAGCAGCAGGGTGCCCCGCCAGCCGATCCCGGTGTGCGCCAGCGGTGCGGCGACCGCCGCCGCGACCGCCGCGCCGCCGGTCAACGCCGCCGTGGTCAGCGCGGTCACGGTGCCCTGCCGGCGCGCGAAGTCCTGCTTGACCATGCCGGGCACCAGCACGTTGCCGATGGTGATCGCCGCGCCGATGACCACCGTGCCGGCGATCATCCACCAGATGCCGGGCACGGTGCGGACCACGCTGCCCGCCACGATGCCGAGCATCCCGGCCAGCAGCGCGGCCTCCATCCCGATCCGGCGGCCCAGCAGCGCGGCGAGCGGCGCGAACAACCCGAAGCAGAGCACCGGCAGCGTGGTGAGCAGGCCGGCGGCGAAGTTGCCCAGGTCCAGGTCGGCCTGCACGTCCGGCAGCAGCGGGGAGAGCACCGCGATGGCGGCCCGCAGGTTCAGCGCGAGCAGGACGACACCGAGCAGCGCGCCCGACCCCGCCACCGTGCCGACGCTACCCGGGGCTGCACGGAAACCACTCACGCGCTCGCCCGTCGTCGCGCCGGTGCGTACGGGGGCATCGTTTCGTGCGTTTCGGCCAGCCGGTCGGCCACCTGCTCGGCGGCGGCCCGTAGCGCCGGCACCAGCCGTTGCGGGGCGGCGCCGAGGCTGTGCCCGACGACCCCGATCGCGGCCAGGATCGTACCGTCGGCGTCGGGCACCGGGACGGCGACCGAGCAGGAGCCGAGGGTCATCTCCTCGTGCGTACGCGCCCAGCCCCGCTCCCGGATCCCGGCCAGCTCGCGGGCCAGCCGGCCCGGTTCGGTGACGGTGTACGCGGTGCAGCGGCGCAACGGACGACGCAGGTGCGCGGCGATCACCTCCGGCGGGGCGAAGGCCAGCAGCGCCTTGCCGACCCCGGTGGCGTGCAACGGCAGCCGGCCACCGGCCCGGGAGATGGTGGGGACCGACCGGTGCCCGGTGACCTTCTCCACGTACAGCGCCTCGTCACCGTCGCGGACCGCCAGGTGCACGTTCTCCCGCAGGGTGGCGTACAGCTCCTGGAGGAAGGGCTGCGCCGCCTCGCGCAGCCGGGTGTGCAGCGGTGACAGCAGCCCGGCCTCCCACAGCCGTACGCCGATTATGTAGGTGCCGTCGGCGGCCCGGGACAGCGCCCGGCCGGTCACCAGTTCGGCGACCAGCCGGTGCGTGGTGGCCAGCGGAAGCCCGGCCCGCCGGGCGATGTCGCTGAGCGCCAGGGCCGGGTGGGCCACGTCGAACGCGCCGAGGATGGCCAACACCCGCGAGGTCACCGACGCCCCCGGGGAGCGGGTCCCGCCCGCCACGGTGCTCTCCCTCCCCTCAGAACGGGTACCGGGTGATGTCGCCCTGCATGGTCAGCCACTGCGTCTCGGTGAACGCCTCCACGTTCGCCGCCGCCCCGCCGAACCGGGAACCGGTGCCGGAGGCGCCGACCCCGCCGAACGGGGCCACCGCCTCGTCGCCGACGGTCTGGTCGTTGATGTGCACGATGCCGCTCGGGATGCGGTCGGCCAGCGCCATCGCCTTCATCACGTCGCGGCTGAGGACGCCCAGCGACAGCCCGTACTCGGTGCCGTTGGCGAGGGCCGCGGCCTCGTCCAGGTCGGCGAAGGCGACCACCGGGGCGACCGGGCCGAAGACCTCCTGCGCGTACACCGGAGTGGTCGGGGTGACGTCGGCGAGCACGGTCGGGCGGTAGAACAGCCCGTCGTAGGTGCCGCCGGCGGCCAGCCGGGCCCCCGCGTCGACGCTCGCCGTGACCAGGGCATGGATCTTGTCGCGCTGGGCCTCGTCGATGATCGGCCCGAGCGCCACCTGCTCCTTGGCCGGGTCGCCGACCGGCAGGTGGTCGGCCTTGGCGGCCAGCGCCTCGACGTACCGCTCGGCGAGGCTCTCGTGCACCAGGTGCCGGCCGGTGGTCATGCAGATCTGCCCCTGGTGCAGGAAGGAACCCCACGCGCCGGCCGAGGCGGCGAGGTCGAGATCCGCGTCGTCGAGCACCACCAGGGCGGAGTTGCCACCCAGCTCCAGGTGCGCCCGCTTGAGGTGGCGGGCGGCGGCCTCGCCGACCTTGCGGCCCGCGGCGGTCGAGCCGGTGAAGCTGATCACCCGTACCCGCGGGTCGGCGACCAGCGCCTCCCCGGCGTCCACCCCGCCGGGCAGCACGTGCAGCAGCCCCTCGGGCAGCCCGGCCTCCTCGAAGACCCGGGCGAGGGCCAGCCCGCCGGAGACCGCCGTGCGCAGGTCCGGCTTGAGCACCACCGCGTTGCCCAGCGCCAGCGCCGGCGCGACCGAGCGGATGGCCAGGATCAGCGGAAAGTTGAACGGCGAGATGACGCCGACCACGCCGACCGGCAGCCGGCGGGCCAGGCTCAGCCGGGGCTGGGCGCTCGGGATGATCTCGCCGAGCGGGTGCGCGGCCAGGGCCGCCGCCTCGTAGCACTCCTGCGCCGCGGTGGCCGTCTCGACGCCGGCCTTCGGCGGAATCGACCCGGCCTCGCGGACCAGCCAGTCACCGACCTCGGCGGCGTGCTGCTCCCACAACGCCCCGGCCCGACGAAGCACGGCGGCCCGCTCCAGGTAGCTGGTCGCGGCCCAGGCACGCTGTGCTTCGGCGGCCCGGGCACAGGCGCGTGCCACGTCGGTGGCGTCCGCCACGCCGACCCGGCCGATCTCCTCTCTGGTGGCCGGTGAGCGGACGGGCGCCGTGCCGCCGGCCGCCTCCACCCAGCCATCGCTGTAGACGGTGCCGTGCCAGGTGCCGGTGTCGAGCAGGGTCATCGTGATCCTCCTTGCCAGGTGGTGCCGAGATGTTCAGGGTTCGACGTACCCGTCGGCGACCGGCACGTCGAGCAGCAGCGGCTCGGTGCGGTCGGCCAGGGTGGGCACGACCTCGTCCAGGACGGCCAGCAGGTCGGCGTGGCCGGTGATCCGGCGGGCGGGGCAGCCCAGCGCGCGGGCCAGGTCGTGCACGCTGACCTCGTCGAAGGCGGGCCAGGGCGCCTTGCCGCCGGCCCTTTCGGCGAGCCGGTCCATGATGGCGTACCGCCCGTTGGAGAGCACCACGAAGAGCACGCCGCAGCCGTACCGGGCGGCGCTCCACAGGCCCTGGATGCCGTAGAGCGAGGAGCCGTCGCCGAGCACCGCGACCACCGGCCGCGACGGGTCGCCCAGCCGCAGCCCGGCGGCGGCGGGCAGGCCGAAGCCCAGGCCGCCCATGGCCGCGCTGACGAAGCCCCGGGGCTCCCGGGCGGGCAGCAGCCGGTGCAGGTCGGGCCGGCTGGACGGGGTCTCCTCGACCAGCACGACGTCGCGGGGCAGCCGCTGGGCGAGGGCGACGAAGACGTGTTCGGGCCGCATCGGCTCGCCGTCGGCCGGCGGCGCGACGATCACTTCCCGGGTCGCCGGCAGTGAGCCGGACCGGGGGGCCGTCGCGGTACGCGCGCCGAGCTGCTCGGCCACGGCCGCGCAGAGCGTCGCCGGGTCGGCCAGCACGGCCAGCTCGGCCCGGCTGTGGTGCAGCTCGTCCGGGTCGTCGGAGACCACGGCGACGGTGAGCCCGTCGGGCACCAGCGGCCCGGGCTGGAACGGGTACTGCCGGAACGCGCCGGTGCCCACCACCAGGGCCACGTCGTGCCCGTCGAGGGCCGCGCGCAGCCGGGCCCGGCCGGCCGGCAGGTGTCCGGCGAAGTTCGGGTGGTCCTGCGGGAAACCGGCGCGGGCCCCGAACGGCTCCTGCCATACCGGCGCGCCCAGCCGCTCCACCAGCGTGACGAGGGCGTCCCAGGTGCGCCGGTCGTCGGCCCCGGCGCCGACCACCACCACCGGGCTGGCGGCGGCGTCGAGCAGCCGGGCCAGCTCCTCGGCGGCCGGACCCGCGCCGGGATCGGCGCGCCGGACGGTGAGCGGGGCGGCCAGGCCGAGCGACGGGTCGACCGGCGCCGCCCAGTCGTCCATCGGCACCACCACGATGGCCGGGCCGCGGTGCGCCACCGCCTCGTGCCAGGCCCGCCGCACCGCCGCCGGCACGTCCTGCGGCAGCACCGGTTGGTTGACCCAGACCGGGTACGCCCCGGCGAGCCCGTCGAGCCGCCCGGCGAGGAACGGCTCCAGTGCCAGGTGCCGGCGGTCCTGCTGGCCGACGAGCACGACCAGCGGGGCGCGGTTCACCCGGGCGGTGGCCAGGGCGCCGACGGCATTGCCGAGCCCGGCGGTGGTGTGCAGGTTGACCAGGGCCGGCTGCCCGGTGGCGAGGGCGTGCCCGGTGGCCATGCCGACCACCGAGCCCTCGTGCAGGGCCAGGACGAACTCCAGGTCGTCGGGGAGATCGGTGAGGAAGGGCACCTCGGTCGAGCCGGGGTTGGCGAAGACCCGGTGCATGCCGAGCTGGCGCAGCACGTCGAGGGTGGCCTCCCGGACGGTCGTCACGCGGTCACCGTCGGGATCGGGTCGGCGACCGCCACGGCCGGGTCACCGGTCGCCGCGCTGCTGGCGCGGTGGTACGTCTTCGCCCGCTGGATCTGCGCGAAGACGTGCGCCCGCAGTTCGGCGAAGCGGGCCGACGAGCGGGTCGACAGCTGGTCGCGTTCGGCGGGCAGGTCGACGGTGACGTCGTCGATCACCACGGTCGGCGAGGCGGAGAGCACCAGCACCCGCTGGCCCAGGTAGACCGCCTCGTCGATGTCGTGGGTGACGAAGAGCGTGGTCACCCCGAGCCGCTGCCACAGCGACCGGACCAGATCCTCCAGGTCCGCGCGGGTCTGCGCGTCGACCGCGGCGAACGGTTCGTCCATCAGCAGGATGTGTGGCTCGTACGCGATGGCCCGGGCGATGGCGACCCGCTGCTGCATCCCGCCGGAGAGCTGCCACGGGTAGGCCCCGTGCACGTCGGCCAGCCCGACCGCGTCCAGCGCCTGGTGGATCAGCTCCGCCCGGCGCGCCCTCGGCAGCTTCTTCTGCTTGAGCGGCAGCTCGACGTTGCCCCGCACGGTCATCCAGGGGAAGAGGCTGCGGCCGTACTCCTGGAAGACCACCGCCATGCCCGGCGGCGGCCCGTCGACCGACTCGCCCTCCAGCACCACCTCGCCGGAGGTCGGCGCGAGCAGGCCGGCGATGCACTTGAGCAGGGTGGTCTTGCCGGCGCCGGAGGGACCGACCACGCAGACCAGTTCGCCCTTGGCGACCGCGAAGGTCAGGTCGCGGACCGCCTCCACGCTGCGGCCGTGCCCCTCGTACACCTTGCGTACACCGCGCACGTCCAGCAGCGCCTCGGTGCGGCTCTCGTTCATCTGTTTCCTCCTCGCTGGGCCTGCCGCAGGCCGAAGTACCAGTTCAGGACGCGTCGCTCGAAGACTCGCATGGCGGTGGCCAGCAGGAAACCGAGCAGACCGAGCAGCAGGATGCCGGTCCACATCTCGGTGACGGCGAAGGAGCGCTGGAACTGGATGATGCTGAAGCCGAGCCCGTTGCTGGCGGCGAACATCTCGCTGATCACCATGAGGATGATCCCGATGGAGAGGCCCTGCCGCATGCCGGTGACGATCTGCGGGCTGGCCGAGCGGATGACCAGGTGCCAGAGCCGGGCCGGGCCGCGTACCCCGTAGCAGCGCGCGGTCTCCACCTGCACCTCGTCGACGGCGCGGACCCCCTCGACGGTGTTGAGCAGGATCGGCCAGACGCAGCCGGAGACGATCACCAGCACCTTCATGGTGTCGCCGATGCCGGCGAAGAGCATCAGCACCGGCACCAGCACCGGTGGCGGGATGGCCCGGAGGAACTCCAGCACCGGCTCGCAGAAGGCCCGCAGCCGGGGCGACGACCCGATCGCCACCCCCAGCCCCACGCCGAGCAGCACGGCGAGGGTGAAGCCGCCGAACAGCCGCAGCAGGCTGGGCAGCACGTCGGTGCCGAGCCGGCCGGAGTGCACCCAGACGTCGGCGATGCTGGCCAGGATCTCCGACAGCGGCGGCAGGTAGTAGCTCTCGCTGTCGGCGGTGAGCACCCACCAGACGGCCAGCAGCACGATCGGCAGCGCCAGGGCGGCGACGCTGGCCCGGGTGACCCGGCGGGCGAGGGTCATGCCGCCACCTCGCTTCGCTCGGCGTCGGCCTGAGCAACACCGCTGCGTTGATGATTCGCTCGCTGACGCTCGTTCATGCCGTCACCTCGCGGCGGACCGACGGGTGCCAGGCCAGCAGCCAGCGCTCCAGCCGGCGGGCCAGCACGTTGACGGCCACGCCGAGCAGCCCGGTGACGACGATCAACGCGTACATCCGGGCGACGGCGCCGCCGGACTGCGCGGCGCCGATCTCGTTGCCCAGGCCGGGCGCGCCGATGACGAGTTCGGCGGTGATGGCGAGGATCAGGGCCACGGCGGCGGCGAGGCGCACGCCGGTGAGCACGTACGGCAGCGCGGTCGGCCAGGTGACGTGCCGGACCCGGGCGAGACGGCCGAGCCCGAAGGTCCGGGCGGTCTCCTGGGCGACCGGGTCGACGTCCTGCACCCCGTAGAGGACCTGGACCAGCACCTGCCAGAACGCGGCGTAGACCACCAGCAGCAGCACCGACCGCAGGTCGGTGCCGAAGACCAGCACGGCCAGCGGGATGAGCGCCACCGAGGGGATCGGCCGCAGGAACTCGATGGTGGAGGCGGTGGCCTCGCGCAGGACCGGCACGGTGCCGATGACGAATCCGACGACGATGCCGAGGGCCACGGCGATGACCAGGCCGAGGAACCAGCCGCGTACGGTGTCGCCGAGGGCGGTCCAGAAGGTGGACTCGCCGACCAGGTCCGCCAGGGCGACGCCGATGCGGCTGGCCGGCGGCAGGTAGTCCGGTGAGACGAGGCCGACGCGCGGCACCGCCTCGATCAGCGCGAGGAAGGTGGCGAACCCGAGCACCCCGAGCAGCGCGGTGCCGCCGGGCAGTCGGGTCTGGCCGGCCCCGCCGGCCCGCGTGCTGCGGGCCGGCGGGGCGAGGGTGGATGTCACGGGAGCAGCTCCGCGATGTCGACCTTTTCGCTGATCAGACCGTCGGCGAGCATCAGGTCGGCCATGGTCTGCACGGAGTCGCGGTTGATCTGGCCGGACCAGCCCGGCAGGGTGATCTTCTCGGCCACGGCCGGGTCGATCTGGGTGTAGGTGAGCAGCGCCGCGCGGGCCTCGGCCGGGTTCTCCTGCGCGTACGCCAGGGACTTCTCGATGGCAGCGGTGAACCGCTTGGTGAGGTCCGCCTTCTGCTGGACCGTCTTCTCGGTGGTGAAGTACGCGGCGATGGTCAGGTTCGGCGCGGTGTCCACGAAGTTGGACGCGATCACCTTGGCGCCCTGGTCCTGCGCGACGGTGAAGAACGGCTCGACGATCCAGGCGGCGTCGACCCGCTTGCCGTTCACCGCGGCCGGCATGTCGGGGAAGGGCAGCTCGACGAACTTGACGCCGGAGGGGTCGCCGCCGGCCTTGCGGATCGAGGCGCGCACGGTGGTGTCGCCGATGTTCTTGAGGTTGTTCACCGCGACGGTCTTGCCGGCCAGCTCGGACGCGCTGGTGATCGGGCTGTCGGCCGGTACGACGATCCCGCCGAAGTCCTTGCCCTGCTCGCCGGTGGAGGAGTTGCCCTCGGCGATGGCCTTCAGCGGGATCTTCTGCGAGCGGGCCACGATGAGCGAGACGACGTTGCCGAAGGCGAAGTCGAACTCGCCGTTGACCACACCGGGCACTGCGGCGGCGCCGCCGGTGGTGTTGACCACCTCGACCTCGATGTTCTGCTCGGCGAAGAAGCCCTTCGAGATGCCGAGGTGCAGCGGTGCCACGTCGACGATCGGGATGGCGCCGACCTTGACCTTCGTGGTGCCCCCGGCACCGTCGCCGGGCTCGTCGGCGTCGGAGCCGCAGGCGGTCACGGAGGCGAGCAGGGCGGCGGCGGTTATGGCGGATACGACTAGACGGCGCATGCAGGTACTCCCGCGTCCGGCGGTCCGTGGAGGGGACCGGAGGTGGTGGTCGATGCTGGTCGGGAGGAGCTTCCCAAGCTGTTCGCAAGCCGAACGGCTGTTCTCATCTAGAACGTTTGCACGTGGCCTGGCTCACGTCAACGGGTCGCCGCAACATTTCTGCAACGGGGTCGTCGCCGCGAACTCCGCCGTCCGGAGCGCGTTGACGGATCGCGTTGCGGGGCATTACGTTCGAGATAAGTACGTGAGTCCGCATACCGAACAGCGTTTGCGGGCAACGAATCGCAGGAGGCGGGGAGGCCCATGGCGAAGCTCGTCTCGCTGGCCGACGGCGTCGCGGAACTGGTCCGCGACGGTGACATGGTGGCGCTTGAGGGGTTCACCCACCTCATCCCGTTCGCCGCCGGCCACGAGATCATCCGGCAGGGGCGGCGCGAGCTGACCCTGGTACGGATGACACCCGACGTCATCTACGACCAGCTCATCGGCGCCGGCTGCGCGCGCCGCCTGGTCTTCTCCTGGGGCGGCAACCCCGGCGTCGGCTCGCTGCACCGCTTCCGGGACGCCGTGCAGAACTCCTGGCCGGCGCCGTTGGAGCTGGAGGAACACAGTCACGCGGGGATGGCCAACCGGTACGTGGCCGGCGCTGCCGGCCTGCCCTTCGCCGTGCTGCGCGGCTACACCGGCACCGACCTGCCCCGGCACACCACCAACATCCGCACCATCGACTGCCCCTTCACCGGGGAGACGCTGACCGCGGTCCCCGCCCTGCGCCCCGACGTCGCCGTGGTGCACGCCCAGCGCGCCGACCGGGCCGGCAACGTCCAGATGTGGGGCATCACCGGCGTGCAGAAGGAGGCGGTGCTGGCCGCGCAGCGGTCCCTGGTCACCGTCGAGGAGCTGGTCGACGAACTCGAACCGGTGCCTGGGCAGGTGATCCTGCCCGGCTGGGCGCTCACCGCGGTGGCACACGTGCCGGGCGGCGCACACCCGTCGTACGCCCAGGGCTACTCCGTCCGCGACAACGACTTCTACGTCGCCTGGGACGCGATCAGCCGGGACCGCGACACCTTCCGGGACTGGATCGACCAGCACGTGATGACGGCGGAGGTGCAGGCGTGAGCGAGCGTCAGCGAGCGAACCGGCAGCACAGCGCGTTGAACGCTCAGGCCGACGCCGAGCGAAGCGAGGTGGCGGCGTGAGCGGAAGCTACACCGCCGACGAGATGATGACCGTCGCCGCCGCCCGGCAGTTGCGCGACGGCACCGCCTGTTTCGTCGGGATCGGCCTGCCCAGCACCGCGGCGAACCTGGCCCGCGCCACCCACGCCCCCAACCTCGTGCTCATCTACGAGTCCGGCTGCCTCGGCGCGAAGCCCGACCGGCTGCCGCTCTCCATCGGCGACGGCATCCTCGCCGACACCGCCGACGCGGTGGTCTCCGTGCCCGAGGTCTTCAACTACTGGCTCCAGCCCGGCCGCATCGACGTCGGGTTCCTCGGCGCGGCGCAACTCGACCGGTACGGCAACATCAACACCACCGTCATCGGCGGCGACTACACCGACCCGAAGGTGCGCCTGCCCGGCGCCGGCGGCGCACCGGAGATCGCCGCCTCCTGCGGCGAGGTGGTGGTCATCGTCCGGCAGAGCCTGCGTACCTTCACCGAACGGGTCGACTTCGTCACCTCGGTCGGCTACGGCGCCGGCCCGGGCGACCGGGCACGGCTCGGCCTGCGCGGCGGCGGACCCCGCACGGTCATCACCGACCTCGGCGTCCTCGAGGCCGACCCGGGCACCTGCGAACTGACCCTCACCCGGCTGCATCCCGGCGTCACCGTCGAGCAGGCCCGCGCGGCCACCGGCTGGCCCCTCGCCGTCGCCGACGAACTGGCCACCGGCCAGCCGCCCACCGCCGACGAACTCGCCGTGCTGCGCGCCCTGGAAGCGACGATGAAGGCGGCGGCATGAGCGAGCCGTGGCGAGCGAATCATCGGTTCAGCCCGGGATGGGGTCAGGACGACGCCGAGCGGAGCGAGGTGGCGGCATGACCCGTGACGTGTACGTGCTGGACGCCGTCCGCACCCCGATCGGTCGTTACGGCGGCGGCCTGGCCGGGGTACGCCCCGACGACCTCGCCGCCCACGTGCTGCGCGAGATCGTCACCCGCAATCCCGGGCTCGACCCGGCCCGCATCGACGACGTGCTGCTCGGCAACGCCAACGGCGCCGGCGAGGAGAACCGGGACGTGGCCCGGATGGCCGTCCTGCTGGCCGGCCTGCCGCCGTCGGTGCCCGGCGCCACCGTCAACCGGCTCTGCGGCTCCGGGCTGGAGGCGGTCATCGGCGCGTCCCGGGCCATCGCTCTCGGCGACGCCTCGATCTGCCTCGCCGGGGGAGTGGAGTCGATGAGCCGGGCGCCCTGGGTGCTCGCCAAGCCCGAGCAGGGCTACCCACGCGGTCACGAGATGCTGCACTCCACCACGCTGGGCTGGCGTCTGGTCAACCCCCGGATGCCTGAGCGGTGGACGGTGCCGCTGGGCGAGGGCGCCGAGATCCTCGCCGAGCGCTACGGGATCACCCGCGACGCCCAGGACGAGTTCGCGCTGCGCAGCCACCAGCTCGCCGACCGGGCCTGGCAGGACGGCGGCTACGCCGACGAGGTCGCCCTGCTGCCCGACACCGACGTGGCGCGGGACGAGAGCATCCGGCCGACCAGCACGCTGGAGGCGCTGGGCCGGCTCAAGCCGGTCTTCCGGCCCGACGGCACGGTCACCGCCGGCAACTCCTCCCCGCTCAACGACGGGGCGAGCGTCCTGCTGCTCGCCGACGCCGCCGGCGCGGAGAGCATCGGCCGCGCGCCGCTGGCCCGGGTCGTCTCCCGGGCCGTCACCGCGATCGAACCGCACCTGTTCGGCGTCGGCCCGGTGGCCGCTGCCGAGGAGGCCCTGCGTCGCGCCGGCCTCGGCTGGAGTGACCTTGACGTCGTCGAACTCAACGAGGCCTTCGCCGCGCAGTCGCTGGCCTGCCTGGCCCAGTGGCCCGACCTCGATCCGAAGATCGTCAACCCGCAGGGCGGCGCCATCTCCCTCGGCCACCCCCTCGGGTCCTCCGGGTCACGGATACTCGGATCGCTGGCCTGGCAGCTGCACCGCCGGGGTGGCGGCCGGGGCCTCGCGGCGATCTGCATCGGCGTCGGCCAGGGCCTGGCCGTCGTACTGGAAGCCTGAGGGGAAGAGCAGCCATGACCCAGGACACCCCCCGCGAGCTGGTGCTGCCGAGCTACCGGCGCGACGATGTCGACGCCCATCCGCTCCTGCTCAGCCCGGGCTACCGCGCCACGGTGATCCGCGCCCCGCAGCAGCCGTTGACCTATCTGCCCCAGCGGCTCACCGAGGTCACCGGGCCGCTGCTCGGCGAGGGCCGCCTCGGCGCACTCGACCACGACCTGACCCGCCAGCACGACGGAGAGCCGCTCGGGCAGCGGATCGTCGTGCACGGCCGGGTCCTCGACGGCGACGGCCGGGCCATCCCGCACACCCTGGTCGAGGTCTGGCAGGCCAACGCGGCCGGCCGCTACCGGCACGTCGTCGACAACTGGCCGGCGCCGCTGGACCCGAACTTCACCGGCGTCGGGCGTGCCCTCACCGACGCGCAGGGCCGCTACGAGTTCGTCACCGTGCAGCCCGGCGCCTACCCGTGGCGCAACCACGACAACGCGTGGCGGCCCGCGCACATCCACTTCTCGCTCTTCGGCCGGGCCTTCACCCAGCGGCTGGTGACCCAGATGTACTTCCCGGGCGACCCGCTGTTCTTCCAGGACCCGATCTTCAACTCGGTCCGCGACGAGGACGCGCGGCAACGCATGATCGCCCGGTACGACCACGCCGCCACCCGGCCCGAGTGGGCCCTGGCCTACGAGTTCGACATCGTGCTGCGGGGCCGGGACGCTACCCCCTTCGAGGACGAGGACGACGATGAGTGAGCGCCGGGGCGTCACGCCCGCCCAGACCGTCGGGCCGTACCTGAGCATCGGCCTGCGCTGGCCCGACGGCCCGTACGTCGTACCCGAGGGCACGCCGCAGGCGTTCTGGATTCGTGGCCGGATTTTCGACGGGGCCGGCGTCCCGGTGGTCGACGCGATGGTGGAGAGCTGGCAGGCCGACCCGGAGGGCCGCTTCGACCACCCGGACGACCCGCGCGGCGCCCGGCCACCCTCGGTCGCCGGATTCCGCGGCTTCGGCCGCGCCGAGACCGACGGGCAGGGGCGGTACGCGCTGCTCACCGTCAAGCCGGGAGCGCTGCCCGCCGCCGAGGGGGAGACCGAGGCGCCGCATCTGACCCTGTCGGTCTTCGCCCGCGGCCTGCTGCACCGCCTGGTCACCCGGATCTACTTCCCGGACGAGGCGGCCAACAGCGCCGACCCGGTGCTGCGCGCCGTCGACCCCGCCCGCCGGGACACGCTCGTGGCGCGCCCGGCACCGGACGGCTTCCAGTTCGACATCCGTCTTCAGGGAGAGCATGAAACCGTCTTCTTCGCCCTCTGACGGGCTGCTGCGCAACCTGTCCGGCACGCCGGACGTCGACGCCGAACTCGGCGACGGCCGCCTGCTCCAGGCGCTGCTGGACGTGGAGGCCGCGCTGGCCCGGGCCGCCGCCGACGCCGGGCTGCTGCCCGCGTCGGCCGCCGCCGAGATCGCCGACCGGTGCCGGGCCGAGCGGTATGACCCGGCGGCCCTCGGCGTCGCGGCCGAGGCCGCCGGCAACCCCGTCGTCCCGCTGGTGCGGGAGCTGACCGCCGCGGTCGCCGAACCGGCCCGACCCTGGGTGCACCACGGCGCCACCAGCCAGGACGTGCTCGACAGCGCCCTGTCGCTGGTGGCGGCCCGAGCCGCCGGGCCACTGCTGCGGCACGTCGAGGCCGCCGCCGACGCCGCCGCCCGGCTCGCCCGGACCCACCGCGACACCCTGATGGTCGCCCGCACCCTCGGCCAGCAGGCCGCACCCACCACCTTCGGCCTCAAGGCGGCCGGCTGGCTGCTCGGCCTGGTCGAGGCGAAAACCCGGCTGGACCGGGTACGCGCCGCCCTGCCCGCGCAGCTCGGCGGGGCGGTCGGCACCCTCGCCACGTACGGGCCGGCCGGGCCCGCGATGGTCGAGCGGTTCGCCGCTGAGCTGGGCCTCGCCGCGAGCCCGCTGCCCTGGCACACCCGCCGCCAACCCGTCCTCGACCTGGCCGCGGCCCTCGGCGGGCTGCTCGCCGCCACCGGCAAGGTCGCGCTCGACGTCGGCCTGCTCGCCCAGACCGAGATCGGCGAGGTGGCCGAGGGCGGCGACGGGCGCGGCGGCTCCTCGGCGATGCCGCACAAACGCAACCCGGTCGACTCGGTGCTGGTCACCGCCGCGGCCCGGCGCGGCCCCGGGCTCGTCGGCACCCTGTTCGCCGCCGCCGGGCACGAGCACGAACGGGCCGCCGGCAGCTGGCACGCCGAATGGGAGCCCCTGCTCGACCTGCTGCACCTGGCCGGCGGGGCCGCCGCCCGCACCGCCCGGATGCTGACCGGGCTGCGGGTGGACCCGCAGCGGATGCGGGCCAACCTGGACGCCACCGGCGGCCTGCTGCTCGCCGAGGCCGTCGCCGCCCGGCTCGCGCCGGCGCTCGGCCGCGCCGCCGCCCACGACCTGGTCCGCCGCGCCGCCGGCCGCCCCCCGTTCCGGGCGGCGCTGCTGGCCGACCCGGAGCTGCGGGCCCACCTCACCGAGCGGGACGTCGACTCGGCGCTGGACCCGGCCGGCTGGCTCGGCTCGGCCGGCCAACTGGTCGACCGTGCCCTTGACCTGCACGGTGGTGAGTCATGACCTCATTGCTGCACGCCACCGTGGACGGGCCGCCGGACGCGCCGGTGCTGCTGCTCGGCAGTTCGCTCGGCACCACCGGCGCAATGTGGCAGCCGCAGGTCGTGGCGCTGGCCACCCGGTTCCGGGTCATCCGGTACGACCACCTCGGGCACGGCCGCTCGGCGGTGCCGGCCGGGCCGTACCGGATCGAGCTGCTCGGCCGGGAGGTGCTGCGGCTGCTGGACGACCTCGACCTGCGGCGGGTCCACTACGCCGGGCTCTCTCTCGGCGGCATGGTCGGCATGTGGCTGGCCGCGCACGCCCCCGAGCGGATCGACCGGCTCGCCCTGCTCTGCACCTCGGCGTCGCTCGGCCCGGCCGACGGGTGGCGAACCCGGGCGGCCACGGTCCGCGCCGGCCGGCTGGACACCATCGCCGACGCGGTGGTCGAACGCTGGTTCACCCCGGCCTTCGCCGCCGCCCGGCCCGACACCGTCGCCGCGTACCGGCAGATGCTGACCGCCACGCCAGCGGCCGGGTACGCCGCCTGCTGCGAGGCGATCGCCGACATGGACCTGCGCGCGGCGCTGGCCACCGTGCGCGCCCCGACCCTGGTGATCGGCGCGGCCGACGACCCGGCGACCCCGCCGGCGCACGCCCGGGACATCGCCGGGCGGATCCCCTCCGCCCGGCTGGTGATTCTCGACGACGCCGCGCACCTGGCCAACGTCGAGCAACCCGAGGCTGTCGCCCGGCTGCTGACGGCCCACTTCGACCCGGAAGGCGGGGTGACCCCGTGACCGACCAGCAGCGACACGAGGCCGGGATGGCGGTCCGCCGACAGGTGCTCGGCGACGCGCACGTCGACCGCGCCGTGGCCAACACCGACGGGTTCACCGCCGACTTCCAGGACCTGATCACCCGGTACGCCTGGGGCGAGATCTGGACCCGGCCCGGCCTGGACCGGCGTACCCGCAGCTGCATCACCCTCGCCGTGCTGGCCACCCTGCACCACGACGAGGAGTTGGCGATGCACGTACGGGCCGCGCTGCGCAACGGACTGACGCCGGACGAGGTCGGTGAGGTTCTGCTCCAGGTGGCCGTCTACGCTGGCGTACCGGCGGCGAACCGGGCGTTCAAGGTGGCCCAGGAAACTCTGCGGCAGGAGGTCAAGTGACCGACGAGGCGGCGCGATCCGGAGAGTTCGTCCAGTCGCTGGAGCGGGGACTCGCCGTGATCCGGGCCTTCGATGCCGAGCATCCGCAGCTCACCCTCAGCGAGGTGGCCCGGGCCACCGGGCTGACCCGGGCCGCCGCGCGCCGCTTCCTGCTCACCCTGGTCGAGCTGGGCTACGTGCACACCGACGGGCGGCTGTTCTCGCTGCGTCCGCGCATCCTCGACCTCGGCTACGCCTACCTGTCCAGCCTGAGCCTGCCGGAGGTCGCCCAGCCGCACATGGAGGCGCTGGTCGCGCAGGTCCACGAGTCCTGCTCGGTGTCGGTCCTCGACGGCGACGAGGTGGTCTACGTCGCCCGCGTCCCCACCAAGCGGATCATGACGGTGGGGATCAGCGTCGGCACCCGGTTCCCCGCGTACGCCACGTCGATGGGCCGGGTGCTGCTCGCCGCGCAGCCCGCCGACTGGCTGGACAACTATCTCGCCGCGGCACAGCTACGGCCGCTGACCCGGCGGACCATCACCGACCCGGCCAAGCTGCGTGCCACGTTCACGAGGATCGCCGCCCAGGGGTACGCGATCGTCGATCAGGAGCTGGAGGAGGGGCTGCGCTCGCTGGCCGCACCGATCCACGGTGACAACGGCACGGTGATCGCCGCGGTCAACGTCTCCGCCCACGCCAGCCGCGGCTCGTTCGACATGATCCGCAAGGAGCTGCTGCCCCCGTTGCTGGCCACCGCCAAGCGCATCGAGGAGGACCTGGGGGCCGGCCCGGGCCGGTAGGCACGCCGGTCAGGTGGCCGCGGGGCCGGCGCCCGGCGTCCGCGCCGACCAGAACAGCATCTGCCGGCGCAACGTGAAGCCGAGCGCCTCGTACAGCCGGATCGCGCCGGTGTTCTCCGCCGCCGCGTGCAGCATCGGTCGCTCGCCACGGGCCCGGATCTCGGCCACGACCGCCCGGATCAGCCGGCCCGCCAGACCCTGACCGCGCGCCTCGGGCGCGGTGCAGACGGCGCTGATCTCGGACCACCCGGGTAGCCGCATCCGTTCGCCGGCCATCGCGACGAGCACCCCGTCCCGCCGGATGCCCAGGTAGTGGCCGAGTTCGATGGTGCGGGCCAGGAACGGCCCGGGCCGGGTGCGGGCGACCAGATCCAGCATCTCCGGCACGTCGGCGTTGGTCAGCCGCAGCGCCTCGGGATCGCCGGCGGTCTCGGCCGCGACGTCGACCAACTGCACCCCTTCGATCTGCTGCTCCACGGTCCATCCGGCGGGCAGCCATCCGGTGCCGCCGGCCATCCAGACGGTGGCCCCCGGACCGGCCAACGCCGCGAGGTCGGCCCAGGCGGCCGGATCGTCGGTGTCGGCCATCGCGTGGAACGGTGAGACATCCCGGTGGTAGCGCGCCGCTTCGCCGTGCCGCTCGGCGAGCCCCCGCTGCGCGCCGGTCAGGGCCGCCCACACCGGGTTGTCCAGGATCCTGTCGGTGATCGTCCCCGTCATCTCATTCCCGATCGGCCGGTCCGGCCCGGTGGGCGCGGGACTCGTCGTGATGGTCGAGGCGATCCTAGAGCGCCCACCTGTCCCGCCCGCCGCAGCGGGCCGCCCAGATGGCCGTGGTCTGTGCAAACGGCGATTTCCCGGCCGCCCGGCGTACCACCATGTGAGGGGCGGCGAACGGGGGTGACGTGAGCGAACTGCTGCTGATCATCACGCTGGGCATCACCGTGCTCGTCGGCACCACGCTCGGTGGCCGGTACCGGGTCGCGCCGCCGGTGCTGCTCATCTGCTTCGGCGCGCTGCTGGCGCTGATCCCGGCCTTGAGCCACGTCATGCTCGAACCCGAGGTGGTGCTGCTGCTGTTCCTGCCCGCCATCCTCTACCGGGAGAGCCTGACCAGCAGCCTGCGCGAGATCCGGGCGAACGTCGTCTTCATCGCCCTGCTGGCGATCGGGCTGGTGGCCGTCACGATGGTGGCGGTGTCGCTGGTCGTGCAGCGGCTCGGCGTCGACCCGGCGGCGGCCTGGGTGCTCGGCGCGGTGCTCGCCCCGACCGACGCCGCGGCCGTGGCCGGCCTGGCCAAGCGGATGCCCCGACGCCTGCTCACCACCCTGCACGCGGAGAGCCTGATCAACGACGGCACCGCCCTGGTGCTGTTCTCCGTCACGCTCGGGCTCCTCGGCGGGGGTGCGTTCCCGAACGCCTTCGAGCTGGTCGGGCGGGTCGGACTGTCGTTCCTCGGCGGCATCGCGGCCGGCCTACTGGTCGGCCTCGTGGTGATCCTGGTCCGCAAACGCCTCGACGACCCGCTGCGGGAGGGCGCGCTGAGCGTGCTGACCCCGTTCGCCGCCTTCTTCCTGGCCGAGGCCATCCACGAGAGCGGCGTGCTCGCGGTGGTGGTGGCCGGGCTGATGCTCGTCGTGGCCAGCCCCCGGGTGATCCGGGCCCGGTCGAGGGTGCTCGCGCTGGGGTTCTGGGACCTCACCACGTTCCTCATCAACGGCGGACTCTTCGTGCTGGTGGGCATGCAGATCCCGCGGGCGGTCCGGGCCGTGACCAGCACCTCGCTGATGCGCGCGATCGTCATCACGCTCGTGGTGGCCGCTGTGCTGCTCGCGGTACGGATGCTCTGGATCAACCTGACCGCCGCCGTCGCCTGGCTGGTGGACCGGCGTCGGGCCAGGGGCGCCCGGTGGGTGAACTGGCGGGTGCGTACGGTCGCCGGCTGGGCCGGATTCCGGGGCGCGGTCTCCCTCGCGGCGGCGCTCGCCGTCCCGCTGACCACCGCCAACGGCCAGCCGGTCAAGGAACGCGACCTGATCATCTTCTGTGTCGCCACGGTGATCCTGCTGACGATGCTCGTCCAGGGCGCCACCCTGCCGCTGGTGATGCGCTGGGCCAGGCTCTCCGGTGACCCGGAACACGCCGACGAGACGAGGCAGGCGCAGGCGCAGGCGACCCGGGCCACCCTCACGGCGCTGCCGGACATCGCCGATCGGGTCGGCGCCGATCCGGACGTCACGCAGCGGCTCCAGGCGGAGTACGAGGACCACCTCGGCACCGTGCAGGCCGAGCAGGAGGAGGAGTCGGCGGCGGCCCGCGAGGTCGAGCGCCGGCTCCGGCTGGCCGCGCTCGATCACAAACGGCGCGAGGTCACCCGGATGCGTGACCACCGCGAGATCGACGATGCCGTGCTCCGCGAGTTGCAGGCCAGACTCGACGTCGAGGAGATCCGGCTGCTGGGGCCGACGACCCTCGAATGACGCCCCGCCCTGTCCGGCCCGCTCAACCTGCCGGCGTGACGCCGATCGGTAGCGCCAGCGCGACGGTGAGATCGAGCAGGCTGCGTGGGTCGTTGAGGCGCTCGCCGTACAGCTGGCGCAGCTGGCCCATCCGGTAGCGCACGGTCTGCGGGTGGACGAACAGGTCGGCGGCCACGTCGTCGCGCCGCCCCTGGTGCAGCAGCCAGGAGCGCAACGTCTCGGTGAGTCGCTCCGCGGTGGCCGCGGGCAGCGCCGCCAGTGGTTGCAGTACCCGGGCGCGCAGGTCGGCGAGGGCCTCGACGTCGGCGCTGAGCAGCAGCTCGGCCAGGTGCCGGTCGGTGTCGAGCGGCTCACCGTCGGTGGGCTGGGCGATGCCCAGGGCGACCACCCGGATCACCCGCCGGTAGGACGAGCAGGCCCGGAGCCACGGGCGGGCCGGCCCGAGCACCGCGCGGCGTCCGTGCAACACCCGGGCGAGCTGCCGCCGCCGGTCGCCGTGCACGTCCGGTACGAGCAGCACGGCGGTCTCCTCGTCGGAGTCGCCGGCCGGCAGCTCCTCGCTGCTCTCCAGGGTGTGCTCGTCGAGCAGCGCGAGCGCCCCGCGCAGCTTCGCCTGCGGCAGCAGCGCCACGGTGAGGGTCTGCGGCAGCGGCCAGTGCGCCCGCTCCGCGCTGCGTACCAGGGTGTCCTCGGGATCGCCGGCGAGCAGCTGCTGGGTGAGCCGTTCCAGGTTCCGCCGCCGGGCCCGGCCGACGCTGGCCAGCTCGTCGGCGTGCCCGGCCACGCTGGCCGCGGAGAGTTCGTCGATGTAGGCGAACATCAGCTCGGCGAACTCGGCGACGGTGGCCGCGGGCAACCCGATCGCCACCGTGGCCGCGGCCATGTCCCGCCAGGAGGCCCGGGCCCCGACCCGGTACGCGGCCAGCAGCGCGTCCACGCTGCGGCCCGAGCGGGCCTCGCCGCTGCCCAGGGCGTACGCGGCCTCCAGCGCCGGGACCAGCGGGGTGCTGGGGTCGCTGCCCTGGGATCGTTCGAGCAACTGGAGGAACGTGCCCAACGCGATCTGCACCGCGTTCTCGATCTTGTCCCGCATCTGGCCGGTCAGGGTGCCGGAGTAGCTGGGCACCTCGGCCGTGATCGCGGTGACGGTCCGCTCGGCGACCAGCGGCAGCCGGTCACGCAGTTCGCGGGCCACCCGTTGGTCCAGCTCGATGCGGGCCGCCCGATGAGTGGTTCCGGAGGATTCCGCCACGGTTGTTCTCCCCGCACAAAAGGGATGGATCGCTTTACCTTCGCTGGCCAAGATTTTATGCCACGGCGCCGCGAACATCGTCCTATGACCGCCACCGTCCCGCGACCGGGCACGGCGAGGTCCCTCCGGCAGCGCCTGTGGCGGCTCGTCGAGACGGTGACCACGCCGGTGCTGCCCGGGGAGTATCTCGACCTGGTCGCCCCGCTGCGAGCCGGCGCCGACCTGCGCGGTCGGATCGTCGCCGTGCACCCGGAGACCCCGGACGCGGCGACCGTGCTGATCCGGCCCGGACGCAGCTGGCGGGGACACCGCCCGGGCCAGTACGTCCGGCTCGGTGTCGACGTCGACGGCGTACGGCAGTGGCGGGCCTACTCGGTGACCTCACCCCCGGGCCGCCGCACCGACCCGATCTCGGTGACGGTCAAGGCGATCCCCGACGGTGTGGTCAGCAACCACCTGGTCCGGCGCATCCGGCCGGGCACGGTGGTGCAGCTCGACCAGGCCCGGGGCGACTTCGTCCTGCCCGACCCGGTGCCGCCGCAGGTGCTCTTCCTCACCGCCGGCAGCGGCATCACCCCGGTGGTCGGGATGCTGCGTTCCGGCGCGCTCGCCGGCAGCGACGTGGTGCTGGTCCACTCGGCCCCCACCGCCGCCGACGTGGTCTTCGGCGCGGAACTGCGCCAGCTCGCCGACGACGGCGCCATCCGGCTGGTGGAGCGGCACACCGACGTCGAGGGCCTGCTGGACGTCGCCGAACTCGACTCCCTGGTCCCCGACCACCTGGCCCGCCAGACCTGGGCCTGTGGCCCGGTGGGGCTGCTCGACGCGGCCGAGGCGCACTGGTCCGCCCGCGGGCAGGCCGAGCGGCTGCACACCGAGCGGTTCCGACCGACCGTGATCACCACCGGTGAGGGCGGAACGGTCACCTTCACCCGTTCGTCGGTGACCGTCGAGGCCACCGGCGCGACCCCGCTGCTGGACGCCGGCGAGAACGCCGGGGTGCTGATGCCCTCGGGCTGCCGGATGGGCATCTGCTTCGGCTGCGTACTGCCACTGCGTCAGGGCGCGGTCCGCGACCTGCGCAACGGCCAACTCACCACCGCCCTGCCGGGCGACGGCGTACGCGTGCAGACCTGTGTGTCGGCCGCCGCCGGGCCCTGCGAAATCGAGATCTGATCGGAGACCCGCCGCCGTGACCGTCATCCAGAACAAGGCCGACAACCCGATCGCCCACCTGAGCGCCGAGGACATCGAGACCCTCGGCAAGGAACTCGACGCCATCCGACAGCGCGTGATCGACTCCCGGGGCGAGCGGGACGCCGCGTACATCCGGAAGATCATCCGGACCCAGCGCAAGCTGGAGATCAGCAGCCGGGTCGTGCTGCTGTTCTCGATCTTCCCGCCGGCCTGGATCCTCGGCACCGCGGGCCTCTCCGTGGCGAAGATCCTGGAGAACATGGAGATGGGGCACAACATCCTGCACGGCCAGTGGGACTGGATGCGGGACCCGAAGATCCACTCGACCAGCTGGGAGTGGGACCACGCCACCCCCGCCGAGCAGTGGAAGCAGTCGCACAACGAGTTGCACCACCGCTACACCAACGTCGTCGGCAAGGACAACGACCTCGGCTACGGCATCATGCGGGTCGACGAGGACCAGCCCTGGCACCCCGCCTACCTGGGCCAGCCGTTCTACAACTTCGTCAACGCCTGTTTCTTCGAGTACGGCGTCGCCGCCTACGACCTGGAGCTGGGCAAGTACCTGAAGGACGGGCTGCACAAGGACCCGGGGTTCCGGGCCAGGCTCCGCGCGGCCGGCCGCAAGGTCCGCCGCCAGGTCCTCAAGGACTACGTGATCCACCCGCTGCTCTCCGGGCCGTCGTTCTTCCACACCATGGCCGCCACGTTCACCGCGAACCTGATCCGCAACCTGTGGAGCCACTCGGTGATCATGTGTGGGCACTTCCCGGAGGGCGTGGAGACCTTCTCGAAGACCTCGATCGAGGGCGAGACCCGGGGCGAGTGGTACCTGCGGCAGATGCTCGGCTCGGCCAACATCAGCGGCAGCCGGCTGATGCACATCATGACCGGCAACCTGTCGTACCAGATCGAGCACCACCTCTTCCCCGACCTGCCGAGCAACCGCTACCAGGAGATCGCCCCCGAGGTGCGGGCGCTCTTCGACCGGTACGGACTGAAGTACACCACCGGGTCGCTGCCCCGACAGGTCTTCTCGGCATGGAAGAAGGTCTTCCGGCTCGCCCTGCCGAACCCGCGTCGCCCCGCCGCCGCCACCCCCGACGACCGCCCGGCCCCCGCCCTCGCCACCGCCGGGGTCTGACCCCGCCTGTGCGCTGCCCGCGTCAGCGCCGGCTGGGGTAGTTGTGCGCGGACTGGCGGCCCCGCAGGAAGGCCAGCACGATCACCGCGGCCAGCGCGATGACGCCGATGACGAGCAGCCAGCGGACCGCCTCCAGAAGCAGTCCGAGCAGGACGAGCACACCGGCGACCACGCCGACGACCCAGAACAGGGCACGCATCTCCACCTCCCGTACCGGCCGCCCGCTGGTCGGTACGGGCGGCCTGCCGGTCCAGCTCTTACCCGGCTGCGCCCGGATCATGCCGGACGGCCCGGCCCAGGCGTGGTTCAGGCCGGGTTCTGCGCGAGGTAGACGGTGTTCGCCGACTCGCCGCCGGTCAGCGGGTTGGCGAACGTCACCACGTGACTGCGGTGGGTGGCGAAGACCTCGGCGAGGACCGCCTCGAAGGCCGGGTCCGGCGGATCGTCCGACCAGAGCGCGAAGACCCCGGCCGGGTGTAGCAGCCGGGCCAGCCGGCGCAGCCCGCCGGCGGTGTAGAAGGCGGCGTGGCTCGGGTGCAGCGGGTGCCGGGGGGAGTGGTCGACGTCCAGCAGGACGGCGTGGAAACGTCGCCCGGGGGCGTCGGGGTCGAGGCCGCTCCCGTCGGCCACCCGGGCGAAGAAGTCGGCCCGCACCAGACGGGTACGCGGGTCGGTGGCGAGCCCGGCGGCGAACGGCAGCAGACCGCGCCGGTGCCAGTCGATGACGTCCTCGACCGCCTCCACCACCAGCAGTTCGGTGACCCGGTCGTCGGCCAGCGCGGTGCGGGCGGTGTAGCCCAGCCCCAGCCCGCCGACGACCACGTCGAGACGCGGCCCGGCCACCGCCGCCAACCCCAGCCGGGCCAGCTCGATCTCACCGGCGGTGAAAAGGCTGGACATCAGGAACTCGTCATCGAGCTTGACCTCGTACACGTCGAGGTCGAGTCGCGGGTCCCGGCGTCGGCGCAGGCTGATCTCGCCGATCGGGGTCGGCCGCCAGGCCAGTTCCTCGAAACGTACGCTCACCGGCCGGATGCTACCGGGCGGCCGGACGCCCGGCGGCGACGCACGGTCCTCGGGACATCGACACAGCGCATATCCTGTGCGCCGACCGTCTCGCGGAGAGGACGCCATGCCGTCGCGGCAGGACCAGCTGCACTCCTACCAGTTCACCATCCAGCGGGCGGTGGCCGCGCTGGTGATGCGCGAGACCGACCCGGCGCAGTCGCCCTTCCGCCGGCTCGCTGGCGCGGCGCTGGCCAGCGTACTGGTGGCGGCCATCGGGTTGGGTGGTTCCGCCCTCTACGGCCTTCTCACCGGTGGCGGCGGCACCTGGCGCGACTCCGGCGCGGTCATCGTGGAGAGGGAGTCCGGCGCCCGGTTCGTCTACCGCGAGGAGAAACTGCACCCGGTGCTGAACTACGCGTCAGCGCTGCTGATCACCGGAGCCGAGCGGCCGAGGACCGTGCTGGTCTCCCGCCGGTCGATCGACGGCGTGCCCCGGGGCCTGCCGCTGGGCATCGCCGACGCGCCGGACTCGCTGCCGGCGGCGGGCCGGCTCTCCGCCGCACCGTGGACGGTCTGCTCGGTCGCCGCGACGGAGGCCGGCCGGCGGGAGTCCCGGTCGGCGCTGCTGATCGGTGTCGACGGCGCCGGCGGCCGGCCGCTCGGCGAGGCGGCGCTGCTGCTGCGCGACCCCGACGGCCGGCTGCACCTGCTCCGGCACCAGCGGCGACACCTGATCCGCGACGCCGACCGGGTGCTGGCCGCGCTGGCGACCACCCGGGCCCGGGCTGTCCCGGTCGCCGCCGCCCTGCTCAACACGGTGCCGGCCGGCGACGACCTGGCCCCGCCGGAGCTGCCCGGCCTCGGCGAGCGGTCCGCCCGGGTCGCCGGCGCCCGGGTCGGGGACGTGCTGCTGGTGAGCAACTCCGGCGGCGGTCGGCAGCACGCCGTGGTGCTGCGCGACGGGCTCGCCGGCATCACCGAGTTGCAGGCCGGTCTGCTGCTCGCCCGCACCGGCCAGCGGGAGCCGGAGCAGCTCAGCCTCGGACGCTTCGCCACCCTGCCCCAACTGGCCGATCTCGCCCCCACCGGGCCCGGCGCGCCACCGACCGCGCCACCCCGGCTGGCCACCGTGGACTCACCGACCCTGTGCGCCCGGGTCGGTGACGACGGCGGGCCGATCGAGCTGCGGCACGGCGTGGACCTGCCGGAGCTGACCGCCGCACCGCGTACCGTCACCGGCGCGCCCCGGGCGACGGCGGCAGACCACGTGCTGGTGGCGCCGGGCCGGGGCGTCCTGGTCGAGTCCGCGCCCGCGCCCGGCGCGCCCGGCGGCGCGATCTCCGTGGTGACCGACCTCGGCCGGCGGTACGTCCTCGCCGGCGCCGGGGTGCCCGCCATGCTCGGCTACGGCGAGGTGACCCCGGTACGCCTGCCGGCGGCCCTGGTCAGCCTGGTTCCCGCCGGCGCGACCCTGGACCCGGAGGCGGCCCGGCAGGCGGCCTGAGAGTGGCCGGTCTCGGCTCAGGCCGTCCCGGGCCGATCTTCCCGGCGTGGCCTGACCGGCCACCGGCGGCGGATCGCCTTGTGCGCCTCCACGACGACCAGGATCGACAGCGCCACGGCGACAATCATGGCCCAGGTTTCCAGCCGCAACGGTTCCACCCGGAGCGTGAACTGGGTGGGCGGCAGGTACAGGGCCGCCACGTGCAGCGCCACCGCCCCGGCCGTTGCGAGGAACAGGAACCGGTTGGAGAACGGGCTCATCCGCAGCAGGGACCGGGAGGTGGAGCGCGCGTTGCCCGCCTGGAACGCCTGGAAGATCACCATCGTGCTCAGCGCCACCGTCTGGGCGTACTCCAGCGAGCCCGTGGCGGTCAGCTCCCGGTGGAACATCCACAGCGTGCCGGCGGCCATCACCACGCCGGAGACGATCGTCCGTTCCCAGAGCAGCCCGGACATGATGCCCTCCCGGGCCCCACGGGGCCGGCGACGCAGGACCCCCTCGGTGCCGGGCTCGAAGGCCAGCGCGAGGTCCTGTAGGCCACTGGTCACGATGTTCAGCCAGACCAGCTGGGCCGGCACCATCAGCAGCGGCCACTTCGCCCAGAGTGCGATCAGGATCGCCAGGGCCAGCCCGACGGCGGTGGAGACCAGGAAGAACGAGACCTTGCGGATGTTGTCGAAGGTCACCCTGCCGACCCGTACCGCCCCGACGATGGTGGTGAAGTTGTCGTCGGCCAGGACCATGTCGGCGGCCTCCCGGGCGACGTCGGTGCCCTCGCGGCCCATCGCCACCCCGATCTGGGCGGCCCGCAGCGCCGGCGCGTCGTTGACGCCGTCACCGGTCACCGCCACCACCTGTCCCGAGTCGCGCAACGCGGAGACGATCGACAGCTTCTGCTCCGGGGAGACCCGGGCGAAGACCGAGGTGCCGGCGACCACGTCCGGCAACTCCCCGCTGGGCAGCCGCCGCAGCTGGGTGCCCTCCAGCACCTGCGTGGGCTTGTCGGTGATCCCGAGCTGGTGGGCGATCGCCCCGGCCGTCGTCGCGTGGTCGCCGGTGATCATCAGTACCCGGATGCCCGCGTCCCGGCACTGGGCGATGGCCTCACGCACTCCCGCCCGGGGCGGATCGGCCATCGCCTGTAGGCCGCAGAAGATCAGGTCGTCGGGTTCCTGGTCGAGAACCTGCCGTTCGCCCTCCGCCACCTGCCGGTACGCGAACGCCAGTACCCGGAGGCCGTCGGCCGCGAAGTCCCGGGCCGCCTGGCTGACCGCGCCCTCGTCGAACGGCGCCGTGCCCTCGGCGGTCAGCATCCGCGCGCACATGCCGGCGATCCGTTCCGGTGCGCCCTTGACGTACAGCGTGTCGCGGCCGGCCTCGGTGCGGACGCTGGCGGAGTAGCGCCGGGCCGGCTCGAACGGCTGATCGGCGAGCACCCGGTGCTCGCGCCGTACGACGGTGGGGTCCAAGCCGGCTGCCAGCGCCACCGTCAGCATCGCCACCTCGGTCGGGTCGCCGACCGTGGCCAACCGGCCGTCCCGGCGGGCCACATCGGCCTCGTTGCTCAGCACGCCGGTCAGCAGGGTCAGTCGCAGCGCCCGGGAGTCACCGATCGCCGCCACGGTCGCCGGGTCGGACCTCCCCTCGAACCCGACGCTGCCGAACTGGAAGCGTCGGCCACCGGCCCAGGCTTCCCGGACCGTCATCCGGTTCTCGGTGAGCGTCCCGGTCTTGTCCGAGCCGATCACGGTGGTGGAACCCAGCGTCTCCACGGCCGGCAGATGCCGGATGATGGCGTTGCGTCGGGCCATCCGCCGGACCCCGATGGCCAGGGTGATCGTGACCGCCACCGGCAGCCCCTCGGGCACGGTGGCCACGGCGAGCGCCACTGCCACGGTGAACATGTCCCGGACGGATTCGCCCAACAGCAGGCCGCTGACGAACGCCAGCGCCGAGGCGGCCAGCACGGCGACCCCGACGAGCTTCGCGAACCCGGAAATGGCGTGCTGTAGCGGGGTGGCCGGGATGCCCTCGTGATGGATCAGTCCCGCGATCGTGCCGAGTTCGGTGCGGGCGCCGGTCGCCACGACGACGCCGGTGCCCCGCCCGCTGCTGACCACGCTCCCGCTGTATCCCATCGAGCGCCGGTCGGCGACCGGCGCCTCGGCGTCGACCGGCCCGGTGTCCTTGTCCACCGGAACCGACTCGCCCGTGAGCTGCGACTCGTCGACCTTCAGCGCGTTGACCACGGTCAGCCGCAGGTCGGCCGGGACCCGGGCCCCCGACTCCAGCAGGACGACGTCGCCGGGCACCAGGTCCGCGCTGTCGATCTCGCGTTCCCCGTCGTCCCGGATGACCCGGGCGTGTGGCACCACCAACTGGGCCAGGGACCGCACCGTCCGCTCCGCCTTGCGTTCCTGGGTGAAGCCGACGATGGCGTTGAGGGCCAGCGCCGCCGCGACGACGGCGGCATCCAGATACTCCCCGAGCAGCAGCACGATGACGAAGGCGATCAGCATGATCAGGATCAGCGGGCTGCGGAACTGGCGAAGCAGGACGATCACCGCCGGGGTGGCCCGCTCCTCGGCCAGGCGATTGGCCCCGTACCGCTCCCGACGCCGCGCCGCCTCGGCGGCGGCCAGCCCTCGGCCACCGGTCTCCAGGAGCCGCTCGACCTCGTCGACGGGGAGCGCGTGCCACCGGCCGTCGCCCGGATCCTCGGGCGTCTTCCCGGTGGGCCGGATCCGGCCCCGCCGCTGCGACGGCGCGGCCCCTGCGCCGGGGCGACGCGTCACAGCAGCGCGAGCCGCGCCGAGACGTGGACAGCCGGCAGCCGGGAAAGGTCGATCCGGGGCGGCGGCTCGTCAAGCGCTGCTGGTCCCATCCACTGATGGTAATTCCGGGCGTGGGAGTCATCGCTGGTAACGGCCGAACTGGGCCTGGCCCTTGACAACGGCGGCAGCTGGACGAGGGGTGGGGCCGGGGTCACCCGGAGCCCCACCCCTGCGTCGATCGGGCGGCTGGGTCAGCGGATCCAGCGGGTGCCGAATCTCCAGTGCTGGTTCACCTTGCGCCGGTGCTTGCCGAACTTGGACTCGCGGCGGAATCCGTCGGCCCAGCGCTTCGCCGTCTGGGGAGCGCCCACGGTCCGGATCCGGAGGTAGACGCCGCCGGCGACCACACCCGCGGCGCCCCGGGCCATGTGGCCGATGTAGCCGCCCCTCGTCCGTCGCCTGTTCGCGATCCGGTACTGGGCGGCGCCGCCGAGCGCGCCGATGGCCCCGCCGATCAGCAGGCCGCCGGCCCCGGCGCAGATGCCGGCGGTGGCGGCCACACAGGCGCCGCCGATGATGCCGGCGCCCACGACCGCCGCCCAGCCGTAGAACTTGCGGTGCTTCTTGATGTGGCTGGTGACCTTCCGCTTCACCGCCTTCGCGGTCTTGCTGATCTTCTTGCCGGCCGCCTTGAGCTTCTTCTTGGCCCAGCTCCACTGACCGTTGGTGTCGAATCGGTTCACCGGGTCGCCGTTGGCGTACTCGTAGGCGTTGTTGTTGCCGCCGTAGACCGGGTCGACGGTGAGGAACCGGCCGGTGACCGGGTGGTAGAGGCGTACCCCCATCAGGGTGAGACCGGTCAGGGTCTCGGCGGAGCGTTGCTTGGCGCCCAGCCAGTTGTACCGGGTGGCCGGCTGCCCGGCCCGCGGGTTGCCGTACTCGTCGTTGTCCAGCACGACCGGCGGCCTGGTGGCATCCAGCGGGAGCTGGAGCGCCACGTCGCCGTGGATGTTGGACAGCTGGAGGACGGTGTCGCCGGTCCTGCCGGTGGTCGCGGCGAACTCCCCGCTGGCCGACTCGACGTTGCGGGTCAGCGCGCCGGTGGCCACGTCCTCGACGATCCAGCGGGGGCTGTCGCCGTCGCCGTCGTAGTGGTTGACCTTGGACGAGGTCCGGGTCCAGGTGTCGCCGTCGCCGCTCTCCACCGTCCAGGAGCGGAAGCGGTGGGCGGCGTCGAGCTGCCACGTCTGACGCCGGCCGCCGGCTACCTGCCGGTGGGCGAGGTCGTTGACGTAGTAGCTCAGCACGCTGCCCGGCAGCTCGGTGGTGCGGCCGAACGCGTCGTAGCGGTAGCCGCTGTCGACAAGCCGGTCCGCGCTGTCGTAGCTGTGGCTGACGGTGTCACCCCCGCCGGTGGGGCACCCGCCGGACCCGTCGGTGGCGGTGGTCGACGACGTGCGGTTGGTCCGCCGGTCGAAGACGTAGCTGCGCCGGGTGCAGACGTCGTCGACCGAGTCGTGCACGGTGATCAGGCGGCCGGCCCGGTCGTACCGGTACGACTGTGCCGACCAGCCCACGTGGTGGACGACCTGACCGTGGACGGACTCGGCGACGGTGTCGGCGAGGATGACCTCGCCGTCGCTGTCCCGGGTGTAGACCCGCGACGTGGTGTTGCCGTCGGTGTCCTCGGTGACGGTGAGGGTGTGGCCGCCGGGCAGCTTCTCCGTGGCCACCGACCCGTCGGCGTCGTAGCTGGCGGAGAAGGCGCCGGCGAGCGAGTCGACGCTCCCGGTGACCAGCCCTCTCGGTTCGGCGCTGTGGTCGTAGCTGAAGGTGACCGTGGAGGGCGCGTTGTCGGTGACCTTGACGGTCCGGCCCAGCAGGTCGTACTCGGTGGTCGTGACACCGCCGTCGGCGTCGGTGTAGGAGATCTCCCGACCGAGCCGGTCGAACACCTTGGTGATCGTCCCCGCGGTGGCGGAGACGGTCCGGACCGCGGTCCCGGTCGCCGGGTCGTACTCGGTGGTCGTCGCCGGGACGGCCGGGCCGAGCCCGCCCGCAACCGTCACCGTGAGCGAACGACCGGCGTTGTCGTACGTCGTGGTGGTGGTCCGGGTGGCCCCGTTGGCGGTCTCGGTGACCTTGGCGTCGTTGCCCCACCAGTCGTATTCGGTGGTGGTGGTCGGAAGCTGGGTCGGGTTGGCTCCGCCGCCGGTGACCGCGCCGCCCGGCGCGACCGTGCAGACCAGGTCCGCCCACTCCGGTCGGCCGGCGCACGGGCCGGTGCCGGTGGCCGACCAGTACGTCGTCACCCGGGTCGCGGCGTCGGCGCCGGTCCCGCCGGGCAGGATCTGCTTGGTGGTACGGCCCTGCCCGTCGTACTCGGTGGTGGTGGTCAGAGCCAGGCCGGTCGGATCGACGATCGTCCTGGTGGCCAGCCCCTTCACCCAGTCGTAGCCGGTCCTGGTGACCCGGGTTTCGAGGTGCAGGTGCGGGAAGTCCAGCAGCTGTGCGCCCTCGGTGACCGTGGTGACCTGGTCCTCGACCTTGGCGGTGCCGTCGGTGGGCCGGTCCTCGTCGTACCTGTTGACCGTCCAGCTGCGGGCGACCACCGACTCGTCGGCGGCGAGCAGCACGCCGCCGCCGGAGGTGACATCCGCGGTCAGGGTGACCCGGCGCAGCGGACCGAGGCTCTCCAACTCCTGGGTTCCGGTGGTGTTGAAGACCGAGACGGTCGAGAGCAGCTCCGCCCGTTCGACCGTGGACAGGTCGAGAATGCCCAGGTCCATCAGCACGTCGCGGTCCTGCGCCGAGAGGCCCAGGGCGACGGCCCGGTTCCCCGCGGTCAGTTGGCGGATCGTGTTGCCGAAGTGGTCGTACTGGGTGGCGGAGATGTGCCCGCCGGGCGCGGCGGCGTTGACCTCACGTCCGGAGGCGTCGGCGTAGGTGACGGTGGCCCGCCGGTAGTCCGTCGCGGCGAGCGCGGAGCCGGCGTGACCGGGCGGCGTGACATCGACCGGGAAGACCGCGGTGGCGTCGGTGGGGACGTCGGTCTGTCCCCACGCGGCCACGTCGGCGCGGCCCATGCCGTACGGTGCCGTCGCGCCGGTCAGTGGCACGTCGTAGACGACGCTCGTGGCGGCGACCCCTTCGACCACGTCGGCCGTTCCCCGCTTCAGCCCCGGGCGGGACGCCTTCAGCAGCATGCCGTCGCCGGAGGTGGCGGCCTGACCGGCGTTGCCGTAGGTGAACGTCCAGGGCAGTTCGCCGGGGGGCGTCAGCTGGGTGACCCGGCCCGCGCTGTCGTAGCTGTAGGCGGTCTTCAACGCCGGGCTGATCTGCGGATCCCAGGTCTCCCGCAGCCGGCCGGACGTGTCGTAGGCGTACACCTGGACGGTCCTGGCCGTCGCGGCCGAGGCCCCCGGGGCGGTGGCCCAGGCCCGGATCTCCTTGACCTGCCCGGCGTGGTCACCGAACGCGCCACCGGTGGCCGTGGTGGTGGTCGCGTACGTGAACTCCAGCGCCCGGCAGCCCCTGGTGGACGGCGTCGCGGTGCAGGTCGACGCCGACACCGCCGAGGTCGGTGCGATGATCCGCCTGGGTCGGACCAGCTTCTTGCCGTCCACGGTCACCACTTCGGAAACCACGGTGGTGGTGGAGTTCGCCAGGCCGTCCAGGCTGCTGCTGGCGACCTGCCAGGTGGTGGCCGTGCTGTCCGGTCGGGTGAAGACCGTCACCGTGCCGTCGGTGTCCTTCAGGGTGAAGGAACCGGTGAAGGCGCCGGTGAGGGTGAACTCCTCCGCACCGGGCTCCGGCCTCCAGCCACCGTTGCTGGTGGCGGCGAAGCCCAACTCCTCGCCGTCGACGTCGACCAGCACGAGCGAGGTGGCGGAGGTCTTCTTCAGGTACACCCAGTCGGAGTCGGTGATCTCCGCGGTGGTCC
The DNA here is from genome assembly GCF_050942455.1 of Micromonospora sp. CA-263727. NCBI lineage: Bacteria > Bacillati > Actinomycetota > Actinomycetes > Micromonosporales > Micromonosporaceae > Micromonospora > Micromonospora sp. CA-263727. Next base: position 3,869,682 of record NZ_CP192031.1, on the reverse strand, counting down.
CGGAGGTCCACTCCCGGCCGAAGATCGGCGCCTGGCCCTCCTGCTGCGACCCCGCATCCGGCCGCCGCGAGGACGCCGAACGGGTCACCGACAGCTCGAACAGCGAGACGTCCGACTCCGAGATGCCGTAGTCGCCGGTGAGCAGGTTGACCGACCCGGGGCCGATCTCCTCGTCCGGGGCGGTGCCGGCGTCGCGGTCGACGGTGATGGTGTGGGGCACTGAGTAGCCGGTCCGGGCGCCGTCGGTGAAGGCGGCCCGGACCTCGACGGGACCGTCGTCGGCGAAGGAGTCGGTCACGTTCCAGGTCAGGTCCGGCGCGACGCCGCCGGTGAGCGCGACCGGCCACGCGGTGAGCGGCAGACCGTTCGAGTCCCGGGTCACGCCGCCGAGCGGCACGTTCGTCCAGGTGTCGGTCTCACCGCGGCGGTACTGGTAGGTGACCTGGGTGTAGGTCGGCTTGCCCCGGGCGGCCAGCTTTGTCCGGCGGGCCGGCCGGTCGCCCTCGCCGGGGCTGAGCAGCGCCGCACCGTCGGCACCGACCCCGAAGCTGTAGGCGGTGGTGCCGTCGGAGATGTTGCCGCCCGAGTCGACGGTCCTGGCGTAGAGGGTGTGCCAGCCGTCGGCCGGGTTGATGGTGACGGTGAGCGGTTCGCCGCCGGTTCCCCGGACGGTGTCGTCGATCCGTTTGGGCGTGGTCGGGTCGTTCAACCCCCACAGGTAGCCCTGGCCGTCGGAGGCGGTGGTGCTGAAGGTGCACTCGGCGCCGGCGGCCTGGCGGTCCGCCCAGGTCTCCTTCGGGTAAGCGTCGCAGTCGATCGTCGGCGCCCCGGGCTTGGCGGTGTTCATGGTGAAGTAGACGTAGCTGGACCACGGCCCGTAGTTCGCGCCGTCGTAGCCACGTACCCGGTACCGCAGCCGCTTGCCGGCCGGCAACGGGTTGGCTGCCGGGATGGCCAGGCTGGCCGCCGACCCGGAGGCCACCGCGCCGCTGGTCGCGGTGTACGTGTAGGTCGTGTCGTTGTACGTCGGGTTCGGCGTGACCTCGAACTGGGCCCGCACCGTGCCGCCGTCGGCGTCACTGACCTTGGCGGAGAGCTTCGGCGTCAGCGAGGTGACGTACCGTACGCCGTTGTAGGCGTTGACCTGGGACGGCGAGACGGCCAGGCTGGCCGGCACGGCCGGGTAGGAGCTGTAGGTGACCGTCAGCGAGGGCTCGACGCTCGGGTCGTGTGCGTCCGGGACGTAGTTCGCCGACCGGTAGCGACGCCAGGTGAGCACGTCGGTCTCGGTGACCGCGGCCAGCCGGATGCCGTAGTTGGGCTGTCCGTCCGCCCACGCCTGCACGATCGAGTTGACGTTCCACGACACGTGCCCGGCCGGGCAGGCGGAGCTGTAGCCCTTGGCCGCCTTGCTGGTAACCGCGCCGGTGGCGGTCGTGGCCGGCTGCGCCGACCAGGAGATCGCCGCCGGGTCCCAGTTGGCGGTGATCCGGCGCACCTCCACCCCGGAGCCGGTGGTGGCGCAGGTCGACGAATAGTAGGAGTACAGCCTCAGCTCGGTCGAGACGATTTTCTTACCCGTGTAGTTGGCGGTGTTGAATTTGAGAAACGAACGGGCCTTCTGCACCCCGTCGTACGTGCCGGCCTTCAGTTCGGTCGAGCCGCGCTGGCTGTTCGGGTACGCCGAGTGCTGTATCCAGGTGTCGGTGGTCGGGCCGGTCAGGGTGTTGGTGGGATCCACCGTCACCGGGTAGACCAGGTCGGGGTCGGCGAGGAACCTCTGGCTGGGTCGAAGGACCAGCACCTGCCCCTTGCCGTCCTTGGCCTTCTCCACCGTGGTGTCGATGACGGCGGTGTGCTCGGGATCGGCGGAGCCCGGGTTCGCGGAGGATCCCCACATCAGCGGTGGCGGTGCGGTGGCGACCTCGTTGCCCCTGTGATCCCTCCAGCGCAGCCGCTTGCCGGCCGCCTCCTCCAGGACCAGGTTCTCGCTGGCGACCGGCAGCCGGAACTCGACCGGCCCGGTCGGCCTCTCGCGCAGCACCACGGAGTGCGAGAAGCCCTCCGGAAGCGCGGTCACCACCAGGTCACCGCCGGGGACGGCGTTCGGGTAGGTGGCGACGTTGGCGGCCAACACCGGCTCGGGCAGCCTCCCCGGCCAGTCGACCCCGAGCGTCCTGCCGCCGCGGGTGACCTGCGCGAGGGCGGCTCGGCTGCCGCCGGCGGAGAACGTGATCTCGGCGGCGGCCGCCCGGGGCCGCACCACGCCGTCCACGACGGTCAGCGTCATGTCCAGCGGGTGCCAGGCGCCCTTGTCGTCGCGTACCCGGATTGGGCCGGTGAAGGATTCCACCGTCACCGTGCCGTCCGGATTGGCCCAGCTGCTGGTGTCCCCGGTCCGGGCGTCCAGGATCTCGATCCGGCGCTCCTGGATGCGGGCCATCAGCCTCGCGGACGCCTCGTCCTGGGCCTCCGCCGGTCCTCGGCGGGGGTTCTCCACCGCCGCGGTCGGGGCCGGCGGGGCCGCGGCCCGCGCCGGTGCCGCGACGGCCACCGTGGTCTCGGCCATCAGCACCGTGGCCATGGCGAGGGCGATGGGTACGCGCCATGTGTTCGTCAAATTTCCTCCCGTGTCTGGGCGGTGCCGGGGCAGCGATTCAGACATCCGGGCCGTTGCCCCCGCACCGGCGCGTCGAGTCTGTGGTCTGTCCGGGAGGTTGGGAATCTGCTCCGGGCGCTTCTTGAGCAATACTTGAACTCTTGCCGGCGAATTAGCCACATAGATGTGGCTCATATGTTTCGCCGGGTCGGTCCAGATTGACATGCTTCATGGTCTAAATCCACTGTGGATACTCTGCGGCGCGCAGGTCCCGGGTGGCGAAGCGGTGTTCCGGCCGGCTCCTGGCCTATCCTGGAGCGGCGGCGCTATCGGAAAGTGACTCATGGTGAACTGGACTGCCCGACCGGCGCCGCCCGGCGGTGTCCCGGGCGGCGGCGTGCCCCGGCGTCATGCCGGGCTCTGGCAGTTGGCGGTGAGCACGCTCGACGGCAACTGGGAGCACGACCACACCGTCCCGTCGCGCACCCTGTACCCGCACCAGTGGAGCTGGGACTCCGCCTTCATCGCGATCGGCTGGGCCCACGTCCGCCCCGACCACGCCTGGCAAGAGCTGACCAGCCTGTTCCGGGCCCAGTGGCTCGACGGCCGGGTGCCGCACATCGTCTTCAACCCGGTGGTGCCCGGCGGGGCCTACTTCCCGGGACCCGGGTTCTGGGCCTCGGCGACGGTCGAGGGGACACCCCGGGTGGCCACCTCGGGGCTGGTCCAGCCGCCGGTGCACGCCCTGGCCGCCTGGCACGCGTACCGCCGCGCGCCGTCGGCGGACGGGCGCGCCGCGCTGCGCCGGCTCTACCCGCGGCTGGTCGCGCAGCAGCACTACCTCGCCACCCGCCGCGACGTCGGCGGCGCCGGGTTGGCCAGCATCGTGCACCCGTGGGAATCCGGCCTGGACAACAGCCCCGCCTGGGACGCCCCGCTGGCCGCCGTGCCCGCCGAGGCGGCGGTGCTGCGCGCGTACCGTCGGCGGGACACCGTGCACGCGGCGGCCGCGCACCGCCCCACCGACCTGGACTATGCGCGCTACATCGCGATCGTCACCGCATACCGCGCGGCGGGTTACCGGGACGACGGCCTGGCCGACCGGCATCCCTTCCTGGTGGAGTGTCCGCTGTTCAACGCGGCGATGGGGGCCGCCGAGCACGCGCTCGCCGAGATCGCCGGCGAGATCGGCGCCGATCCGGGCCCGCACCGGGAGCGGGCGGCCCGGATCACCACGGCCGTGGTGGACCGGCTCCACGACCCGACGACCGGCACCTTCCATCCCCGTGACCTGCGCAGCGGCCGGCTGACGCCGGCCCGTACGGTGCTCGGGCTGGCGCCGCTGATCCTGCCCGACCTGCCGGCACGGCAGGTCGAGGCGGTGCTCGTGGAGGCCACCTCGGCCCGGTTCGGCCTCGCCGCCGGGATGGAACGGCCGTTGCCCAGCCACGACCGCACCGCGGCCGACTTCGAGCCGCTGCGCTACTGGCGCGGCCCCAGCTGGATGAACATCAACTGGCTGGTCCGGCACGGCCTGCTCGCGCACGGGCAGACCCGGCTGGCCGCCGGCCTGCGCGCCTCGATGATCGGGCTGGCCGAGACGGCCGGATGCCACGAGTACTTCCACCCGGACACCGGCGCCGGCCTCGGCTCCCCGGCGTTCGGCTGGACGGCGGCGTTGCTGCTCGACGTGCTCGCCGAGTGAGAGCGACCCGCCGCCGGTCGCTCGCACCGCCGGCCGGGCGCGCGGCAGGTAGGTTGCTGGCCAGGACCGGGGGCCGGCCCGCCGGGGCCGGTGCCCCGCTCGCGGGTCGGCACCGGCCCGGATGGACGGAGGAGGCGCGATGGGTCGGGACAGCTACGACGAGCAGCTCGACCGGCTCACCGGTGTGCTGGCCACGATGAGCCGGGACGCCAGCGCGGCGATCCGGGGCGCCAGCGGGGCCCTGCTCGACGTCGACCGGGGCGCGGCCCAGGCGGTGCTGGACGGCGACGCCGTGCTCGACGCCGCACGGTCCGACGTGGAGGCGATGATTCCCCAGGTGCTGGTCCGGCACCAGCCGGTCGCCTCCGACCTGCGCCTGGTGCTCTGCGCGTTGCGGATGGCCGGCGACCTGGAACGGATGGGCGACCTCGCGGTGCACGTCGCGAAGATCGTCCTGATGCGACACCCGGTGGGGGTGGTCCCGGAACCGGCGGTGCCGCTGCTGACCTCGATGGCGGACGCGGCGGCCCGGATCGCCGACAAGACCGCCGTCGTGCTGGCCACCCGCGACCGGTTCGACGCGATGCAACTCGGCCTCGACGACGACGAGGTCGACGCCGCCCAGGAACGCCTGCTGTCGATGCTCGTCTCCGCCTGGCCGTACGGGGTGGAGTCGGCGATCGACCTGGCCCTCGTCGGCCGGTACTACGAGCGGTACGCCGACCACGCGGTGAACGTGGCACGGCAGGTGGTCTACCTGGTGACCGGGACGATCCGCCTCTGAGAGGCACGTCTCACCCGCCCATTCCGGGCATCCGGCGCGCTCGCCTCCGGAACGTCACATCCCGTCGCCCGTCGGCCATCACCGGAGCCGCCAAGTTCATTTTCCGTTCATCTGGCGCCGGGAGTCCGGCTACCTCTGCCTCCTAGCTTGACTCGCGTACGGCCCGGACGGGCTGATGCACCCCGATAGAGAGGCTTACCTGGTGAACCGCAACGTGCTTTCGCGGCGCGTCCTTGCCGGCGTCGCGCTTGCCGCGCTCGCGCTTACCGGCTGTGGTAGCAATGACAACAGCACGGAGCCGGGCGGAAGCGGCGGCGACAGCGCCTACGCGAGCCTGTCCGGCGAGTTGAAGGCGTCCGGCGCGAGCTTCCCCGACGCGTACTACCAAGAGGTCATCGAAGCCTTCAAGGGCGTCGCCTCCAACGTGACGGTCACCTACAACGCGACCGGCTCGGGCACCGGTAAGAAGCAGTTCGGTGAGGGTCTGGTCGACTTCGCCGGCACCGACAGCCTGGTGAAGGAGACCGACGGCGTGGCCGCCGGGTCGTTCCTCTACGTACCGACGGTGGCGGCGCCGATCACGATCTCCTACAACCTGCAGGGCGTCGACAAGCTGCAGCTGAGCCCGGTGACGCTCGCCAAGATCTTCCAGACCGACATCAAGACCTGGGACGACGCCGCCATCAAGGCGGACAACCCGGGCGTGGAGCTGCCGAGCACGCCGATCGTCGTGGCGCACCGTTCGGACGGCTCCGGCACCACGAACAACTTCACCAAGTATCTGACCGCCGCCGCCGGTGACGCCTGGAAGCTCGGCAGCGGTGACACCGTGGCCTGGCCGGCCAGCACCCAGGGCGGCGAGAAGAACACCGGTGTCGCGCAGATCATCAAGCAGACCAACGGCGCCGTGGGCTACGTCGACCTGAGCGACGCGAAGGCCAGCCAGCTGAACTTCGCCGCCATCAAGAACAAGGACGGCCAGTTCGTCGAGCCGTCGCTGGAGGGCACCACCGCCGGCCTGGAGGGCGCCGCGATCGAGGCGGACCTGAGCTACAACCCGCTCGACGCCGCCGGCGCCAGCTCGTACCCGATCACCGCCCCGACCTTCATCATCGTCAAGGCCTCCTACGGCGACGCCGCCAAGGCGGAGCTGGTCAAGGGCTTCCTCAAGTACCTGCTCAACGACGGCCAGGACCTGGCCAAGGAGATCGACTTCGCGCCGCTGCCGGCCTCCCTCAAGGAGAAGGCGCTGGCCCAGGTCGACAAGATCCAGGGCTGATCCGGATCAAGATCGCTAGGGCGTTCCACCTGGGGACGGGATCACTTCGATCCCGTCCCCAGAGGGGTACCTGAGCTGGAGTGAAGATGACCCTAACTACCAAGTCCCCCGACTCCCGGTCGACGCTGGCCCAGCGTGGCGGCAGCGCCCTCGGCGACCGGGTCTTCTCCTGGTGGACGCTCGGCACCGGCGTGCTGGTGCTGGCCATCCTCGGGCTGATCCTGATCACCACCGTCCGGGAGGCCTGGCCCGCCTTTGACGCGATGGGCCTGCGGTTCATCACCGAGCGGATCTGGGACCCGAACCCGGCGACCGGCGACGCCATCTTCGGGGCGCTGTCGTTCGCGTACGGCACCGCCCTCTCGTCGCTGATCGCCCTGCTGTTCGCGGTGCCGGTCTCGATCGGCATCGCGCTGTTCCTCACCGAGTTGGCGCCGCGCCGGCTGCGCGGCCCCGCGGTGACCGTGATCGACCTGCTGGCCGCCGTCCCGTCGGTGGTCTTCGGCCTCTGGGGCATCCTGGTCGTCGCCCCCGCCCTGGTCCCGGTCTACCAGTGGTTCCACGACGTCTTCGGCGGCATCCCGGTGCTCGGCAACCTCTTCGGCCCGGTCAGCAGCGGGCGCAACTTCATGACCGCCGGCATCATTCTGGCGATCATGGTGACGCCCATCATCACCTCGATCAGCCGCGAGGTGTTCAGCACCGTGCCGCGCGCCGACAAGGACGCCGCCCTGGCGCTCGGCGCGACCCGCTGGGAGATGATCCGCGGCGCGGTCTTCCCGCACAGCTTCGGCGGCATCGTCGGCGCGGTGATGCTCGGCCTCGGCCGGGCGATGGGCGAGACGATCGCGGTGGCTCTCGTCATCGGCGGCTCGACGAACATCACGGCGAACCTGTTCGCGCCCGGCAACACGATGGCCGCGGTCATCGTGCAGCAGTTCGGCGAGTCCACCGGCACCTACACGGCCGCGCTGATCGGCCTCGGCGTGGTGCTGTTCGCGATGACGGTACTGATCAACGTGCTCGCCCAGGTGATCGTCCGCCGGGCCGAGGCGCGGATGAAGGGAAGCAGGTAAATGACCGTCACCGCACCACCCGCCACCCGCGCCGGAGCCGGCGGTCCCGACCTGACCCGGGCGGCCCTGTCCGGCCGCCGCCGGTTCAGCAACCACCTCGCCACGGCCGCCATCTGGGCCGCCGTGCTGTTCGCCGTCGTCCCGCTCGCCCTGGTGACCTACGAGGTCGTCATCAAGGGCGCCGGGATGATGAGCCTGAGCTTCCTGACCGACGACATCCCCAACTCGTACCGACGGGACGGCGGCGGCATGGCGCCGGCGATCGTCGGCACGCTGCTCATCACCGGGATGGCCGCGCTGATGGCGATCCCGCTGGGTGTCTTCGGCGCCATCTACCTCAACGAGTACGGCAGGCAGTCGCCGCTGGCCCGGCTGATCCGGCTGATGGCCGACGTGATGACCGGCGTGCCCTCCATCGTGATGGGCGTCTTCATCTACATCTCCTGGGTGCTGCTCGTCGGCCAGCAGACCGGCTTCGCCGGCGCGCTGGCGCTGGCCTGCCTGATGCTGCCGGTGGTGATCCGCAGCAGCGAGGAGATGCTCCGGCTGGTCCCCGACGAGCTGCGGCAGGCGAGCATGGCGCTCGGCGCCCGCAAGTGGAAGACCACGCTGACCGTGGTGCTGCCGGCGGCGATCTCCGGCATCACCAGTGGCTCGCTGCTGGCCGTCGCCCGTGCGGCCGGCGAGACCGCCCCGATCGTCATCGTCACGGGCATCGTGTTCGCGCCCAACTCGAACCTCTTCGACGGCTTCAACACGGCGCTGCCCGCGCAGATCTTCCGCAACGCCAGCCAACCCTTCGAGGCCGCCCAGGATCGCGCCTGGGGCGCGGCCCTGACGCTCATCGTGATCGTGCTCGGCTTCACGATCATCGCTCGACTCATCGCAAGCCGGTTCGCCATCAAGGAGCGCTGACATGGCCCGAAACGACTCCGACCTGACCACCCGACCGTCCGTGTCGGTCCACGCCCCCGGCACCACCGCGCCCGGCGTCGTGCCGTCCACCGCACCGGTGATGCAGCTGAACGACGTCAGCGTCTACTACGGCAGCTACGAGGCCGTCCGGGGCACCTCCATGCCGGTCCAGCAGAACCAGGTCACGGCCATGATCGGGCCGTCGGGCTGCGGCAAGTCCACGGTGCTGCGCGCGCTGAACCGGATGAACGACCCGATCCCCGGGGCCCGGGTCAGCGGCGAGGTGCTCTTCCACGGCCAGGACCTGTACGCCAAGGACGTCGACCCGATCCAGGTCCGCCGGCGGATCGGGATGGTGTTCCAGAAGCCGAACCCGTTCCCCAAGTCCATCTTCGACAACGTCGCGTACGGGCTGCGGATCAACGGCATCAAGGGCCGGCTCGACGACCACGTCGAGGAGGCGCTGACCAAGGCCGCGCTCTGGGACGAGGTGAAGGACAAGCTCCGCAAGAGCGCCCTGGCGCTCTCCGGCGGTCAGCAGCAGCGGCTCTGCATCGCCCGGACGATCGCGGTCAAGCCCGAGGTCATCCTCATGGACGAGCCCTGCTCGGCGCTCGACCCGATCGCCACCGCGAAGATCGAAGATCTGATGTTCGAGCTGACCAGCGACTACACGATCGTGATCGTCACGCACAACATGCAGCAGGCCGCCCGGGTCAGCCACTACACCGCGTTCTTCACCGCCGAGGTGGACGCCAAGCAGGTGCGGCACGGCCGGCTGGTCGAGTTCAGCCAGACCGGCAAGCTCTTCACCAACCCCGCCGACAAGCGTACGGAGGACTACATCACCGGTCGCTTCGGCTGAGGCCGACCGCACCTGAACCTGAACCTGAACCGGAGCCGGTATGTGATGAACAACCTCGTCGAGGCCGCCAGGGGTGACCATCGATCCGACGGGCGTTTCGTGCTGCTCGTGGTGGACGACGACGAGAGCGTCGGCGCCGCGCTGGTCGCCCAGCTGGCCGACCACCGGGTACGCGGACACCACTACCCGCACGCCGCCGAGGCGCTGCTGGCCGCGGGCGCCCTCCAGCCGGACGCCGCGGTCGTCGCCGCCGGGCTGGCCACCATGAGCAGCACGGAGCTGGTGCGGCTGCTGGCCCGCCGGGCCGGCATCCCGACCGTGGCCGGGGTGGGCGACGACGACGGAGGGGTCGCCGTGGCCGCGCTCAAGGCCGGCGCGACGGCCTGCGTCCGGCGCCCGTACCGGGCCGAGGAGGTGCTGCCCATCCTGCGGGCGATCCGTCCGGAGACGGCCAGCGCGCTCGACCCGCCGATCGAACTCGGCGGCCTGCGGGTGGACCCGGCGACCTTCGAGGTGCGCCTGGACGGGCGGGCGGTGGCCCTGCCGATGAAGGAGTTCCGGCTCCTCTACTTCTTCATGAGCCACGCCGAGCGGACCGTCACCCGGGAGCAGCTGCTCGCCGCCGTCTGGGGCGGGGTCTCCGACGAGACCTCCAACACCCTGACCGTGCACATCAAGCGGCTGCGCCGGCGGCTCGCGCTGGACGGGAACCAGGCGCCGATGATCGTGACCGTCCGCGGCCTGGGGTACCGGTTCGTGCCCGCGCCGGCCGCCGCCTCGCCGACGACCTCGTGAAGCTGCTGCCGGGCGAGCCGCCGTACCCGCCCGCGGTGGTGGGCGGCTCCCCGGGCGCCACCCCGGAGGGCATGGTCCTGGTGGCGGTGCCGCTGGCGTACATCCCGCACGTGGCCCGCCTGCTGGCCGACCTCGACGCCCGGCAGCGGGTCACGCCGGCGCCCCGCCGTCGCGCAGAGCCGGAGCGCAGCGAGCCGACGACGGACTGGACGGTGGACGATCTGCGTCGGCTCGGCCAGGGGCGCAGCGCCACCCACCGGACGGTGGCGGCGGTGCTCGACGCGCTCGCGGCGGAGCCGGACCGGCTGTTCACCGTGCGGGATCTGGCCCAGGCCACCGGGCGGCCCCGAAAGAAGATCATCGGGGCGATGGCGGGGCTGACCCGGCTGCTGAAGGCGCACTACGACTACGCGGGCCGGGGGCTGCCGTTCGCCCGGGTGACCGGACGGCCGGAGGCGCCGCGGGAACTCTGCTACACCGTGGACGCCCGTCGGGCGGCCCGCTGGCGGGAGGCCCGCCGGGCGCGGGCGGCCGAGGAGCGGGCCCCGGACGATGGAACCGCGGTGGCCGGCTCAGCCGAGCAGCACGAAGATCGGGGCGGCGACGAGCGCGCCGACCGTCGCGCCGGCGAGCACCTGGCCGAGGGTGTGGTCGCCCAGCCGGACCCGTGACCAGCCCACCAGCGCGACCAGGGCCACCAGCGGGGCCGCCACCAGGCCGAACAGGATGATCAGCACGGCCACCGAACCGGCGCTCACCGCTGCGTGAGCGCTCAACTTCCAGACCTGGTTCACCACGGTGACGGCGGCCCCGACGGCAAACATCACCACCACCATGGCCACCAGCGGGCCGGGCGCGCCGAGCAGCATCAGCGCCGCCAGGCCGACCAGCACGGAGACCAGACCGTAGACCAGGGGCCGGCGGCGCTGGCTGCGTTCGCCGATGTGGTGGTCGGTCAGCTGGCCCCGCCGTACGCCCAGCCAGATGATCCCGTACGGGACGGCGGAGCAGAACAGCACGGCCAGCGCGGCCCAGCCGAGCCCGACCGCGACGGCCGGCGCGGTGCTCTGCACGGCGACCACCAAGGGCATGACGGCGGCCAACACCGCGGGCGCGAACACCTCGGTGACGGCCCGGGCCAGCCGGTCGGTGGCGGGGCGGGTGGTCGGGTCGACGGCGGTGGGCACAGATCTACCTTTCGACGGCGCGGGCAGGCGGGCGGGTCTACCGTTCGGCGGTTTGGGCCGGGGCGGTTCCGGGGCGCGGACCGGACTCCGCGACGATCATCGTGACCAGGGGTGTCGACATCGCCCCGGCGACCCGGGCCAGCCAGGTCACCTGGTCGGCCGCGCCGAGATCGGCGCCGGGGCCGGGGAACGGGTCCGGTCGCTGCCCGGCCCCGTCGGCGGCGGGCAGACCGTCCCGCCGGGCCCGCAGCGCCGCGCCGATCACGGCCGCCTCGACGACGGCCGCCTGCTGCTGCCCCGCCAGGCCGTGCTGCCGGGCCAGCTGCTCGGCCTGCGCGGCGACCGCGTCGGACATCCACGGGCGCAGGCTCGCGTACCCGTCGAGGATCTCGACGGTGATCCTGACCCGGCGCAGCGAGGCGTCGCGGGCGACGGCGAGCGCCCCGCGCAACCCGGTCGCCGGGGGGAGCAGCGCGATCTGCGGCACCACCTCGTGGATGCGCCGCCACAGCGGGTGCAGGCGGTGGTAGTCGCGCAGCGCCCCTGCCCACTCCCACAGCCGGTCCAGCCCCACCATCGGCCCCCAGGATCCGATGGTGGAGCCGATCAGCACCAGCAGGATCGAGATGGTGAAGCTGAGCACCACCACCCCGTCCACGGCGAGGCCCCACTCGGGCCGCAGGATGCCCACGGCGACCGCGGCCAGCTTGGCCGACACGTAGGCCAGCCCCCAGAGCGAGCCGACCACGATGAGCCAGAGCCCGAAGCGCAGCAACGGCCGGTGGGCGATCCGGGCGTACCGGCTGGCCAGGATCACCACCTGCACCAGTGACCAGCCCAGGTAGGCCAGGTAGACGTAGAGGAACGGCGCGTAGAAGGGCTCGCCGTAGTACTCGCCGTCGCGTACCCGGGGATCGGAGAGCCCGGCCGCGGGCGGTGTCACCGCGAACAGGGCGACCATCGTCGCCACGGTGACGGCCAGGGCCACGCTCCGGCGCCGTACGCTCCGGCGGGTCCCGGCGTCGTCGCTGGTCATGTAGAGCAGGAAGGCCTGCGCGGCGGTGGTGCACAGCAGGGTGAGGCAGTTGGAGATCAGCCGGGCGGCGTCCAGCACGCCGAGGAACTGGTCGATCATCGGCATGAACGGCTGGATCGTCATCGACACGGTGATCGTCAGCAGGGCCAGGCAGAGCACCCGCAGCGACAGGTTGCCCCGGTCCCGGGCCAGGTCGCGCAGCTTGTACAGGCTCAGGCCCCAGCAGACCAGGAGCACCACGATCATCGCGCCGCGGACGACACTCACCACCGTGGGGCCCGCCCCTCCAGCGTCGCGATCAGTCGCGCGGAGAGCTCGGGATCCGCCGGCTCCGTGGCCGGGATCTCCGACCAGGACTCCGCCCGCTGCACGACGATGGTCCCGAAGAGCTCGGCGCGGCGTTCGATCGGCTCGTCGTACGCGCTGCGGGCCAGCATCACCCGCGGCACGGTCGGGTCCACCGACGGCATGAGCATGGCGGTGAGGTGTTCGAGGTCGCCGGGCACGGAGGCGTCGTCGAACATCATGTGGCCGTACTCGTGGCCGATGATCAGGCTCTGTCGCACCGTGCTGGCGTCGGCGTCGTAGAAGACGTAGTCGGCGAATTCGCCGGCCACCCAGAGGCCGTGTGGGGCCAGTGCCGGTAGGTGGCGGGGGATGAGGTGCACCGACCGTTCCCGGTGCCGCTCGACCCGTTCGTGTAGCTGGGCGAAGGTGAAGGTGGCGGGCAGCCTGAGCGCGGCCAGCAACCGCATCGACTGATCCCGCAGGTCACTCAGGCTGTCACCGCTATGACGTCGCATCACTTCCCCCTCGGACGCTCCGGCGGCCCGCCAGCTGTCGCGGCGACCGGAAGCAACGTCCGAGAGTGGCGGACCTGACACGATTCGTCAACAGCGTGATCCCGGTGTCGGTGACGCTCAGCGGGCGGTCGGCCGACCCTCCAGAGTGGCGGAGAGCCGGGCCAGGACGGCCTCCGGGGCCGGTGGCGGGTCACCGGCCCGCCGGCCGGCCAACTGCTGCACCCGGGTGGCGAAAACCTCGGCCTGCCACTCCTCGTCGAGCGTGTGGACCACGCGCCGGAGCGCGCCGGGCGCCGGAGCGAGACCGGCGTCGGCGGCGGAACCTCCCACGTGACCGAAGAGCATGTGACCGATGCCGTGCAGCACGAGGTGGTCGCGGTGCAGCCGGGAACGGGGCGAGCTGACCAGGATGTGGTCGGCGCGGGTGCCGCGACACCACACGGCCCGGGCCTCGGCGCGCCGGGTCCGCACGGCCCGTACCACCAGCGGTCGTCCGCGCTGGCGGGCCAACTCGGCGACGAAGTCGGCCAGGGCGAAGGGGCGCGGCACGACCAGGCCGTGGAGCAGATGGTCGCAGCGGCGTACCTGGTGGGCGTACCGGGGGGTGGTGGCGTCCTCCCGCCGCCACCACCGGGCGAGGCGTACGCAGCCCGGGGCGGCCCGGGGTGCCACGCGGCGGGCCGGCTCGGTCTCAGCCACCGCTGGCGGGCCGTTCGCCTGCGTCGCGCCGGCTGCGGGCGGCGGCCTCCAGGCGTTGCACCTGCTCGATCATCGCCACCACGGCCGCGTGCCCCTCCGGCGACAGGCGGGCGTCGACCAGTCGCATCGCCACCTGCTCGATGTGCGGATCGGCCAGCGCGTGGACCAGGAAGTGTGGATCCGGGCCGGCGGGCCGGCCGGTGAAGAAGGCGGGGGGCCGGCCGAAGAAGGCGGCGATGGCCTCCACCACCGACCGCCGGGGATCCGGCGACCGCCCCTGCCGGAGGTTGCTCAGGTGGGTGTGGGAGATCCGGCACCCCCGCCGGGTCAGTTCGCCGGCCACGTGTCGGACGCTGTACGGCTTGCCGGTCGAGTCCCGGGTGGTGCGGAACAGCCAGTCGAGGCGCTCGGCGAAGGTCTCGCCGGGTCGGTCGGGGGCCTCAGGCATGGGGACTCCTCGCGCAGCGGAACACCAGATTTACACGAGGGCTCGATCTGGAATCAAGCGTTGACAAGAGTCCTAACTGTACGCGTACGATAATGATCACTCTGGCAACCCGCGTGCCCGGATCGGTCGATCCTGGCACGGCTGGCTGCCAGTGCGGTCTTCCGCCGCGCGGGCACGTGGTGTGGAACGGGGGCGCGACGTGCGGGCGCGAGCCGGCGTACGCCGGTCGGAAGACCTCGGGGCGATCTCCTTGCCCGCCGGTGTGGAGCCCTCGGCTTCGCCCGGTCGGCATCGGGCCCGTTCCGGGCGCGCGGCGTGCCGACCAACTCGGCGCGCCGCGCGCTCCTCGTTTGCCGGAAACTTGTCTCTCCTGCGGTCGTGGCCGGCCCGGGCCCGCGTGGTGCGCCGGTTTACCGGTGACGGGCCGGGGTAACCAGCGCGGCGCTGACGACGGGAGGACGCCGTGCGGTTTCCGCTTTTCGTCGACGCGGTGTCGCGCCGCTCCGGCCTGCCGCCCGACCAGGCCGCCACCGTCGCGCGCGCGGTGTTGCAGACCGTGGTGGAGCGGATGGCCAGCGATCCGACGACCGACCCGACCGGCTACCTGCCGGCCGAGTTGAGCGACGCCCCGGACACCGGGTCGTCGCCCGCGGACTTCCTGTATCAGGTGGGCCGGCGGGCCGGGGTGGACCAGCAGACGGCGGGCGCCGGCGCGGCAGCAGTCTTCGCGACGCTGCGCGAGGCGGTCACCGTCGGCGAGTTCCGGGAGATGGTCGCCCGGCTGCCCACCGCCGCCGACGGCATGATCGACCCGAACGCCGGCCCGGGTGAGCCCCGGCCGTAGCGCGCGACGGCGGAACCACCCCGCGGCGCGGGGAGAACCCGGACGCCCGGCGTCCCCGCCGACGCCGGGACCGGCGGCAGCGGATAGGCTGCCGCCGTGGCAGGTCTGTTGAGGAGTATGGCGGCCCGCGTCGGCGCGGCGATCCCGACCCCCCGGCGTGCCGGGCCGACCCCGGCCAGGGTCGCGCGGACCCGCCAGGTCACCGCGTTGCAGCGCCGCGAGCTGTCGTACGCCCCGGAGCCCGACGGGCAGGCCGACCCGGGCGAGATCGTCTGGACCTGGGTGTCCTACGAGGACGACCCCCGGCAGGGCAAGGACCGGCCGGTGCTGGTGGTGGGCCGGCACAGCCGGACGCTGTTCGGGCTGATGCTCTCCAGCCAGCGGGACCGCGATGGTGAGCGGCACTGGCTCGCCCTCGGCCCCGGCGAGTGGGACCGGGAGAACCGGCCCAGCTGGGTGCGGCTGGACCGGGTGCTGACCATGCGGGAGGACGGCATCCGGCGCGAGGGCGCGGTGCTGGACCGGGCCCGGTTCGACCGGGTCGGCCAGGCGTTGCGCGCCGGCTACGGCTGGCACTGACACCGGCGCCGCGGTAGCTCTGCCGCGGGTGAGGGTCAGCATTCGGCGAGGTGCGCGGTGCCGCGCAGCTCCCGGCCCGGCCGGGACGTCCCGAGCCCCTTGGCCTGGTACATCGCCGCGTCGGCGCGGTCGAGCGCCTCGGTGAGCTGGGTCCCGTGCACCGGCGCCAGCCCGACCGAGGCGGTCACCTGGAGAGTGAGCGGGCCCATCGGGATGGGTGCGGCGAGCATGTCGCAGAGCCGCCGGGTGGCGTGCTCGATCCACCGTCGATCGACGGTCGGGCTGGCCAGCAGCCCGGCGAACTCGTCGCCGCCGAGCCGGGCCACCAGGTTGTCGCCGGCGAAGGTGGCCAGCCGCTCGGCGACGCTGATCAGCACCTTGTCGCCGGCGGCGTGCCCGTACCGGTCGTTGATCATCTTGAAGTCGTCGAGGTCCAGCACCACCGCGATCAGTGGGCGGCCGGCGCTGTCGGTGAGCAGCGTGGCGGCGAGGCGGTAGAAGGCGCGTCGGTTGGGCAGGCCGGTCAGCGGGTCATGGCTGGCGGCGTGTCGTTCGGCGGTGAGCTCGGCCTGGAGGCGGCCGATCTCGGCCTCGGCGCGCACCGCGCGGCGGCCCAACTGCCAGGAGGAGAGCAGGGCGCCCATGGCGCAGATGCCGGACGCGACGGTCAGCGGATCCGGCACGCTCTCTCCCCTCGCTGCGACGCGCGTCCCAGCGCCGGCGGACGGGCGCTGGCGGACACCTCGTTTCCCCTGGTGGCGGCCAGGTTCGCGTAACAGAATGTGAGCGGCTCAGCACCGCGCACATGCGTTATCATGCTCGCTGTCCATTGCAGATGCAATAGCAGATGCACGTGCATGTGCAGGATGATTTAGTTGACTTCGCCCCTCGTGCCGCTACCGCTCCTCCCACGGCGCCGGCGCCTCCCGGAGAGAACAGGCCCCATGCAGCAGCCGCCCAACGGTGTACCCGTCCACCAGTTGCCTCCCCTTGCCTGGCAGAAGAGCCGGCGCAGCAATCCCAGTGGAAACTGCGTCGAACTGGCGGAGTTGCCCGGGGGAGCGGGGATCGCGATGCGCAACTCCCGGCACCCCGAGGGCCCGGCGCTGATCTACACCGTGGACGAGATCACCGCGTTCGTGCTCGGTGCCCGGGACGGCGACTTCGATCATCTGATCGGCTGACCTGCCATCCCATTGATGGGATTCGCCACGCCCGGGACGGAGGTTCACCTCACTGAAGGTTCATGGCATGCTTACACGTCGGCCGCGCCGGTCCACCGGTTCGGTCGCTGACGGCATGCGGAGGGCGGCAGGTGACCATGGTTTCCGCCGAGGAGGGCCCGGCGGCGGGCCCTACCGTGCTGCGGATGATGCTTGGTGCCCAGCTGCGCCGGCTGCGGGAGTCGCGTGGGGTGACCCGGGAGAGCGCCGGCTGGGAGATCCGTTCCTCCGAATCGAAGATCAGCCGGATGGAGCTGGGGCGGGTCGGGTTCAAGGAGCGCGACGTCGCCGATCTGCTCACCCTCTACGGCGTCACTGCCGACCAGGAGCGTATGGCCCTGCTCAAGCTGGCCCGGGACGCGAACAATCCGGGCTGGTGGCACCGCTACGGCGACGTGCTCCCACCGTGGTTCCAGTCGTACCTCGGCCTGGAGGCCGCGGCGGCGCTCATCCGTAGCTACGAGGTCCAGTTCGTCCCGGGCCTGTTGCAGACCCGCGAGTACGCCCGAGCCGTGGTGCTGCTCGGTCACGGCCGGGCCGGGCCGGAGGAGATCGACCGCCGGGTGGACCTGCGCATGCGCCGCCAGGAGGTGTTGCGCCGACCGCGCCCGTCGCGGCTGTGGGCGGTCGTCGACGAGGCGGCGCTGCGCCGGCCGATCGGCGGGCCCCGGGTGATGCGCGGTCAACTGGAGTCGTTGCTTGAGGCCACCCGGACGCCGAACGTCCGGTTGCAGGTCATCCCGTTCGCCGCCGGTGGGCACGCCGCCGCCGGTGGCGCCTTCACCATCCTGCGCTTCGGCGACAAGGATCTGCCCGACATCGTCTACATCGAGCAGTTGACCAGCGCGATCTACCTGGACAAGCGGGACGACCTCGACTACTACGCGGTGGCGATGGAGCAGCTCTGCGTCGAGGCCGAGCCGCCCGAGCGTACGCCGGAGATCCTCGAACGGATGATCGTCGAGCTCGATTCCCGGTGACCGGCCGGCGGGGCTGACGCGTGCGGGCGGAGCCCGCGCGCGGGCCCGGAAGTCATGGGCATTGACACCCTCAGGGCCGTGCGGCTAATCTCTGGATCGATCCAGACTGAATCGATCCAGAACGGGGAGGGGCCGGTGAAGCCGACTCTGCGGGCCGTCGCCGAGGCCGTCGGTGTCTCGCGCAGCACCGTCTCCAACGCCTACGGCCGCCCCGACCAGCTCTCCGCAGAGCTGCGGCAGCGCATTCTCGACACCGCGCGGCAGATGGGCTATCCGGGACCGGATCCGACCGCTCGCTCGCTGCGGCGCGGCTTCGTCGGCGCCATCGGGGTGCTGTTCACCTCGCGGCTGTCGTACGCCTTCACCGACCCCTTCGCGGTGCAGTTCCTCACCGGGGTCGCCGAGGCGGCCGAGCGGCACGACAGCAACCTGTTGCTGGTGCCGTTGCCCGCCGACCTGGCCGGCGCGCGCAAGGCGGTGGAGAACGCCGCCGTCGACGGCTTCTGCGTCTACTGCGCAGGCGAGGAGGAGGGGATCATCGACACGATCCGCGGCCGGGGGCTGCCGTTCGTCACCACCTCCTCGCGTCCTGCCGAGGGTGACCGATGGGTCGGCATCGACGAGCGGGCCGCGGCCCGCTCGGCCGCCGAGCACCTGGTCGAGCTCGGCCATCGGCGGGTCGCCCTGCTCGCCGACGACGTGTTGTGCGACGGCACCGTCGGGCGACCGCGGGTGGCCGCCGTGACCGACGTGCCGCATCCCACCACCCGTGACCGCCTCGCCGGCTTCGCCGATGCCTTCGCGGCGGCCGGTGTCGCCTGGTCCGAGCTGACGGTGCTCTCCGCCGCCGACAACACCCGGGCCTCCGGTGCCGCGGCCATCCGTGCGCTGGACGTCGGCCCCGAGCGGTGCACCGCGCTGCTCGCCTGCTCCGACGTCCTTGCCCTGGGCGCGCTCGACGCGTTGCGCGCCAGCGGCGAGGAGGACCGGAGCGTGTCGGTGACCGGTTTCGACGACATTCCCGAGGCCGCGTCGGCCGGCCTGACCACCGTCCGGCAACCCGGCGAGGCGAAGGGACGCACCGCCGCCGATCTCCTGTTCGATCCGCCCACGGACGTCTCGGCGGGTCAGATCCTGCTACCCACCACGCTCGTCGTCCGGAGCAGCTCCGGACCCGTCCTGAGGAGTTGACCATGGAACAGCCCGTCGGCCTCGTCATCGCCGTCGACGCGGTCACGCGTCACGTCAACTCGGCCCGACCGGACGCGCCGGTCCACGCTGAGCCGCCCCGCACCGCGCGGCTCGCCGCTTCCCGCCGTCTCGCGGCCGGCGCCCTGCGCCGGCTCGCCGACCAGATCCAGCCCGCCCCGCTCTCCGCCCCGCCCAGCTGCGCCGGCAACATCCGGGCCCGCGCCTGCTAGGTCCTGAGTCGAGGTCCCTGGCCGGCCTAGGCCCCGGGTCGAGGTCCTCGGTCGAGCCGAGGCGGAGCGCGGCCGGCCGTCGGCGGGGCCCGCCGCAGGTCGGCCAGGGGCCTCGACCCAGGGCGCGGAGGCGACGGAGCCGTCGCGGGTCACAACCGGAACCGGGCGGGTGGTGGGCCGGGCGGGGACCAGGCAGACTGGGCGGCCATGTCGCCGTTCACGCCCCACCTACGGTTGCACGGTCGCTACGTGTTGCACGAGCGCATCGGCCTCGGTGGCATGTCCGAGGTGTGGCGCGCCGACGACGAGGTGCTGGGCCGGCCGGTCGCGGTGAAGGTCCTCGCCGGAACGTTCGCCGTCGACCCGGATCTGCGGGCCACCATCCGGCGGGAGGCCCGCGCCGCGGCCCGTCTCACCCACCCGCACGTCACCCAGGTGTACGACTACGGGGAGGCCACCCTCGACGGCGGGACGGTGGTGCCGTACCTGGTGATGGAACTGGTCGACGGGCAGAACCTCGCCGACCGGCTGGCCGACGGCCCGCTGCCCTGGCCACCGGCGCTCCGGATGGCCACCCAGGTGGCCGCCGCGCTGGCCGCCGCACACCGCATCGGGGTGGTGCACCGGGATGTCAAGCCGGGCAATGTGATGCTCACCGAGACCGGCGCCAAGGTGCTGGACTTCGGCATCGCCGCGCTCGCCGGGCCGCAGCACACCGGCACCGGGCGGCCCGGCGAACCGATGATGGGTACGCCCGCGTACACCGCGCCGGAGCGGTTGGGCGCCGGGGCGCCGAACCCGGCCAGCGACGTGTACGCCCTCGGCGTACTGCTCTACCGCACCCTCACCGGTGCCGTCCCGCTGCCGGTGAGCAGCTGGGAGGAGGCCCTGGCGGTGCACAACCACCGCCCGCCCGTGACGCCGCCGCAGGTGCCGGGGCTGCCGGCGGAGATCGCCGAGCTGGTGCTGGCCTGCCTCGACGCCGACCCGGCCGGGCGGCCCACCGCCGGGCAGCTGGCCGCCCGGCTCCGGGCCGGCGCGACCGGCGAGGCGGGGTCCTCCACCGCCGTCCTGCCGATCATCTCCACACCGGCCGGGGCGCCCGTCCCGGTGGAGCCGGGACCCGCGCAGCCACCGACCCTCATCGATCGCGCCGGCCGGTGGTCCGCCGCCGCCGTCGTGCCGGCCGGCGCTCCGGCCCGTGCCGCGGACGCCGACCCGTGGTCCGGGACCGGCGCTCCGCCGCGCGGTGCGGAGGGCGACGTCTGGCCCGGTACCGGCGTTCCGCCGCGTGGCGCGACCCGCCCGGTGCCCGCCCCGGCCGGTCGCGGCGCTCCGGCCCGCCGGTCGCCGTGCTGGTCGTGGCCGGTCTGGCGATCGGCCTCGGCGTGGTGTTCGTCCTCGGCGACCGGGGCGACGAGACGCCCACCGCCACGCCCACCACCGTGCCGGTTACGCCGCCGTCCACCGCACCGGCCACGCCGCGACCCAGCGCCACCCCGTCGACGGCCCGGCCCGAACCGGTGAGCCTGCGGCAGGCCGCGGCCGAGTTCGTCGCGCTGCTCGCCGAGGCGCAGCTGGCCGGCAAGATCGACGGCAAGGCCGCCGAGAAGCTGCGCAAGGAACTCACCAAGCTGGCCGGAGGCAAGCCGAAGGACCGCGAGAAGCGGGTCGAGGACCTGCGGGAACGCCTCGACGACGAGGTCGAGCGCGGCCGGGTTCCGGCCGACTTCGCCGACCGCCTGGGCAACCTGATCGACCGGCTCGAAGCGACGACGTCCGGGAATGACGACGAGGACTGACCGGCGTGCGTCGTCAGGTCAGGGTGGCGTGCACGTACTCGCCGGGTGCGGTGCCGGCCCGGGCGAGCAGCGCACCGTCCGGTGCCCAGACCGCCGACCGGCCGGCCGCCGCGGCGTAGCCGCCGCCGGTCGATCCGGCGAAGCTCGCGACCGCGACGAAGACCCGGTGCCTGGTGGCGATCCGCAACGCCCGCTCGTCGGGCACCGCCGCCTCGGCGGCCGACTCGAGGACGGAGGCCAGATAGGCGTCGATCCCGAGGGCGCAGGTGCCGGCCGCGTGCTCCGCGACGCCGGTGTCCCTGCAGATGGCCAGGCCGAGCCGCCAGCCGTCGACGGCCAGCACGGCCGGCGCCGGGCCCGGCGTGAACCGGCGGGCCTCGACCGGGCCGAGCCACATCTTGCGGTACGCCACCCGCGCGCCGTCGCCCCGCACGGCGAGGGTGCCGATGTGCTCGCCGGTCACCGGCGCGCCGACCAGGGCCAGCGTCCCCGTCTCGGCACACGCCCGCACCAGCGGCGCCAACCGCGGGTCGGACACCTCGACCGGCTCGGCGTCCAGCTCGTAACCGGTCAGCGAAAGCTCGGGGAACACCACCACCCGGGCCGCCGCCGCGCGGACCAGCGCCGCGTGCGCCGCCACGTTCGCCGCGACGTCGTACGCCCGGCAGGACGGTTGGGCGACGGCGATCCTCAGTGGACCCCGCGTGGACTGCTCTCCCACGAGAGCGCAGCCTACGGGCTCCGCGCCCACGAAGTCGACGGCCGGCTGAGCGGCTCCCAGCTTCAGTTCGTAGCGTGGTGGACATGACTCAGTCCCCGTACGCCCCGTCCGCTGCCGGCGTCGTCGGCCAGTCCGCGCCCCCCGAGGACGGGATGGTCGGCTTCGTCACCGATCTGGTGGAGCGGCTCGGCGGCCCGGGAGCAGGGCTGGCCGTGGCGTTGGAGAACCTCTTCCCACCGATTCCCAGCGAGGTGATCCTGCCGCTCACCGGGTTCGTCGCGGCGCAGGGGCGGATGAGCGTGGTCGGGGCGATCTTCTGGACCACGCTCGGCTCGGTGCTGGGTGCGCTGGCGCTCTACTGGATCGGCGCGGTGCTGGGGCGGGAGCGGACGCGGGCGATCGCGGCCAAGCTGCCGCTGGTGAAGCTCAGCGACATCGACCGGACCGAGGAGTGGTTCCTGCGGCACGGCGTCAAGGCCGTCTTCTTCGGCCGGATGATCCCGATCTTCCGGAGCATGATCTCCATTCCCGCCGGAGTGGAGCGGATGCCGCTGCTCACCTTCGTGGCCTACACCACGCTGGGCAGCCTGATCTGGAACAGCACCTTCGTGCTGGCCGGCTACCTGCTCGGGGACAACTGGCATCTGGTCGAGGGCTACGCCGGGGTGCTACAGAATTTGGTCATCGTCGCGTGCGTGGCTGGTCTGGTCTGGTTCGTGGTCACCCGGATGCGCCGGTCGCGGCGCGCCGGTGGCCTGCGGTCGGACGACACGAGCGAGGCGCTGGTCGAGTCGGCGCCGGCCGGCGTGCCCGACCCGCAGGGGCGTGGCACCCTCTACCGCA
This sequence comes from Micromonospora sp. CA-263727, assembly GCF_050942455.1. Classification (NCBI taxonomy): domain Bacteria; kingdom Bacillati; phylum Actinomycetota; class Actinomycetes; order Micromonosporales; family Micromonosporaceae; genus Micromonospora; species Micromonospora sp. CA-263727. Next base: position 3,847,078 of record NZ_CP192031.1, on the reverse strand, counting down.
GCGCCTGGGCCGACGACCAGCACCGCCCCGACCGCGAGGCCCGTTGACGGTCGTCGTGGCCCTGCCGAGCGGGTGATCGTGGCGCGGGCGGATACTGGTGCGATGGGTGGCGGAGGGGGCTGGGCGGACGACGTCGGTGTGGTCGAGTTGCCCAGCGGCGTACGGGTGCGCGGGCGGCGTGTCGCCGATCCCGCCTCGCCGGCCGACTTCAGCCTGCTGCTCGCGCCCGGACCCACCCCGGCCTGGCCGCACCGGCGGATCCGATGGCCGGATTTCTGGGTGCCGGTGGACCGCGCCGACGCCCTGGACGCCCTGCGCGAGGCGCTGCGCCGCGGGTACGCCGGCGAGCGGGTGGAGGTGGCCTGCCGGGGCGGCACCGGCCGGACCGGCACCGCCCTGGCGGCGCTGGCGATCCTCGACGGGCTGCCCGCCGACCGGGCGGTCGACTGGGTCCGGGCCGCCTACCGTCCCAAGGCCGTCGAGACACCCTGGCAACGCCGCTGGCTGCGCCACCTTCCCCGACCCTCCCGTTGATCGTGAGGTCAGCGGCGGGTCTGATCTCGAAACCGCCGCTGACCTCATGACCAGCGCTGCCCAGGCGCGGGGTGGGGGGATCAGGTGGTCAGGTAGTTGCGGAGGTGGTGGGCGGTGAGGGTGTCGCCTTGGGCGACCAGGTTGGCGGGAGTGCCGGTGAAGACGATCCGGCCGCCGTCGTGGCCGGCGCCCGGGCCGAGGTCGATCAGCCAGTCCGCGTGCGCCATGACCGCCTGATGGTGCTCGATGACGATGACCGTGTTGCCGGTGTCGACCAGCCGGTCGAGCAGCGCGAGCAGTTGGTCGACGTCGGCCAGGTGCAGGCCGGTGGTCGGCTCGTCCAGCACGTACGTGCTCGCCTTGTCGGCCATGTGGATGGCCAGCTTCAGCCGCTGCCGCTCGCCGCCGGAGAGGGTGGTCAGCGGCTGCCCCAGGGTGAGATAGCTCAGCCCGACATCGGCCATCCGGTCCAGGACCACCCGCGCGGGCCCGCTGGGGAAGAACTCCCGGGCCTCGGCGACCGACATGCCGAGCACCTCGCTGATGTTCCGGCCGCGCAGCCGGTAGGTGAGCACCGTGTCGGTGAACCGCCGGCCCTCGCACGTCTCGCAGACCGAGGCGACGCCGGCCATCATGGCCAGGTCGGTGTAGACCAGCCCGATGCCCTTGCAGGTCGGGCAGGCGCCCTCGGAGTTGGCGCTGAACAGTGCCGCCTTCACCCCGTTGGCCTTGGCGAACGCGGTGCGTACCGGATCGAGCAGGCCGGTGTAGGTGGCCGGGTTGCTGCGCCGGGAGCCCCGGATCGGGGACTGGTCCACCACGACCACCCCGTCGCGACGGTGCAGTGAGCCGTGCACCAGTGAACTCTTGCCCGAGCCGGCCACCCCGGTGACCACGGTCAGCACGCCGAGCGGGATGTCCACGCTGACGTCGCGCAGGTTGTGCAGGTCGGCGTGGCGGATGGGCAGTTGGCCGGTGGGGGTGCGGACCGGCTCGCGCAGCCGTACCCGATGGTCCAGGTGCCGGCCGGTGAGCGTGTCGGAGCGGCGCAGGCCGGCCACGTCGCCGGTATAGCAGATCCGGCCGCCGGCGGCGCCGGCGCCCGGGCCGAGGTCGACCACATGGTCGGCCATCGCGATGGTCTCCGGCTTGTGTTCGACCACGAGCACGGTGTTGCCCTTGTCCCGCAGCCGCAGCAGCAGGTCGTTCATCCGGGCGATGTCGTGCGGGTGCAGGCCGACGGTGGGTTCGTCGAAGACGTACGTGATGTCGGAGAGGCTGGAGCCGAGGTGCCGGACCATCTTGACCCGCTGCGCCTCGCCGCCGGAGAGGGTGGCGGACTCCCGGTCGAGGCTGAGGTAGCCCAGGCCGATCTCGACCAGCGAGTCCAGCAGGTCCCGCAGGTTACCGGTCAACGGGGCGACCGACTCGTCGTCGATGCCCCGGAGGAATTCGGCCAGGTCGCTGATCTGCATGGCGGCGCACTCGGCGATGTTGTGACCGGCGATGCGGGAGGAGAGCGCGGCGGCGCCCAGCCGGGTGCCGCCGCAGTCGGCGCAGGTGGTGAAGGTGACCGCCCGGTCGACGAAGGCCCGGATGTGCGGCTGCATGGACTCGCGGTCCTTGGCCAGGTAGAGCCGGCGCACCTTGACGATCAGACCCTCGTAGGTCAGGTTGGCGCTGCCAACCTTGATCTTCGTGGCCGGCTTGTGCAGGAGGTCCGCCCACTGCTGCGGGGTGAAGTCCTGGAGCTTGATGTCCGGGTCGAACAGGCCGGAGGCGACGATGGTCTGCCAGTACCAGGTGTCGACCGCGAAGTTCGGCACGGTGATCGCGCCGTCGTTGAGCGACTTCTCCACGTCGACCAGCTCGTTGACGTCGAGGTCGGAGACCCGGCCGAGGCCCTCGCAGGTGGGGCACATGCCCTCGGCCAGGTTGAAGCTGAACGCGCCGGCCCCGCCGACATGCGGGTCACCGAGCCGGCTGAAGACGATGCGCAGCATCGCGTACGCGTCGGTGACGGTGCCGACGGTGGAGCGGGAGTTGGCGCCCATCCGCTCCTGGTCGACCACGATCGCCGGGGTGAGGTTGCGCAACGAGTCGACGTCGGGCCGGCAGACGTTCGGCATGAACGACTGGAGGAAGGCGCTGTAGGTCTCGTTGATCATCCGCTGCGACTCGGCGGCAATGGTGCCGAAGACCAGCGAGGACTTGCCGGACCCGGAGACCCCCGTGAAAACGGTCAGCCGGCGCTTGGGAATGTCGACCGAGATCGAGGCGAGGTTGTTCTCCCGCGCCCCGCGTACCTCGATCGCGTCGTGGCTGTCGGCGGCGGACCGTGCTGGCTGCTGCATGCGAACCCTTCGCGAGAACTGGATTTCGGGTGGCCTGGCCGGGTTCAAGTGTCTCATTGACCTGCCCGTGGAGACTTTTCCAGCGTTATCGCTGGATTCTCGGCAGGAATGTCACGGCAAGTCTCAAACCGTAGGGAGGAGAAGGTGCCCGGGGACGGCCCGGGGCCACGCTCTGGCCGGCGCGGGCGCGCCTGGCGTGGTGAACTCAGCGCAGCACCAGCAGGTCGAGATGATCGATGACCGGCCCGCCCGGGGCGGTGCCGGCCGCCGCACGCAGCCGCGCCATCCCCGCCGCGAACTCGGCGTCGGTGATCAGCTGGAGCGGGGTGTGTGCCCGGCGGTCCATCCGGCCCGCGTAGTCGGCCAGCGAGTCGGCGGTGGTCTGCGCGACCGGTTCGACGGTGCTGACCGGGAAACCGGCCCGCGCGAAGGCCGCCCGGACCCGGGCCAGACCGGGGTACGCGTCGAGGACCCGGACCGCTTCGGGGAACCAGTGGAACAGCGCGATGCGCTGGTGCCGCCCGGGGAAGGGCGAGCGGATCAGCACCGGGGCGCCCGGCCGGAGCACCCGGCGCAGCTCGCGTGCCATGGCGTCCAGGTCGGCCACGTGGTGGATCATCGTCGACAGCCAGGCGCCGTGGAGGCTGGCGGTGGCCAGCGGCAGCGCGGTGGCGTCCCCGGCCAGCAACGGGCGGTGTGGGCAGCGCTCGCGCATCGCCGGGGCCGGCTCCACCGCGAGCACCCGGACGCCGTACCACTCGGCGAACGCGCCCGCCCACGCGCCGGTGCCAGCGCCGAGATCCAGCAGGGTCGACCCGGTCCGGGGCCGCAGGTGCTGCTGGACGGCGTACCGCCAGCGGTGCAGGCCGCCCCGCGCCAGCTCGCGGCTGGCGGCGAACGCGGCGGCATCGGTGTCGTCGTAGGAGATCAGAGCCACGGCCACCACCTCGCGACCGCCGCCGGGGGATCCGGTCGAGCGTTGCTGCGGTTGTAGTCGGAGAGTGAGCCGCCGGTCAACCACTTGTGAACAACCGCGCAGCGCGGGCGGGTGGGCGGCGACTCCCGGCCGCCGCCCACCCGCCTCAGCTCATCAGCCTCAGCTCACCGAGCAGGGCGCCAGGTTGACCAGGTCGGCGGGGCGGTTGCCGTCGACCCGACCGATCGCGGTGGCGATCCGGTTGAGCACCGCGACCCGCTTGTCCTTGAGCGGTCCGACGATGGCGTTCTGGACGAAGTTCGGGCCACCCTCGGGCCGGACGGCGAGCTGTGCCAGGCGGGCGTTGGCCTCCGCGATCTGGGTGTCGAGGTTGGCGAGTTCGCGCTGGACCTCGGCGGCGGCCTGGGCCGGTACGGCCGGCAGCCGGTCCCGGACACCCGGGCAGTTCACCCGTTGGGCGACGCCGCTGCCGGCACCGGTGTTGCCGTTCCCGGCGTTGCCCGCGTTGCCGTTGCCGGCATTTCCGTTGCCCGCGTTGCCGTTCCCGGCGTTGCCCGTGCCGGCGTTGCCGTTGACCGCGCTGGGCACGCCGGGCGCGTTCAGGGTGCAGGTGGCCAGGCTGTTCAGGTCGGGCCGCTGTCCGCCGGCCCGCTGGATGTTGATCCCGATCCGGTCGAGCACCGCGACCCGCTTGCTGGCCAGCGGGCCGAGGATGGCGTTCTGGATGAAGTTCGCGCCGCCCTGCGGGTTGGCGGCCTGCTGGGCCAGGCGGGCGTTGGCGTCGGCGATCTCGTTGTCCAGGTTGGCCAGTTCCTGCTCGACGCCGGCGACCGCGGCGGCCGGCACGCCGGAGAGCCGGTTGCGGACCGTCGGGCAGTTCACCGTCTGGGCCCCGGCCGCGCCCGCATTGCCGTTGCCGGCGCCGCCCTGGTTGCCGTTGCCGGCGTTGCCCGTGTCACCGAGGCCGCCGGTGCTGCCGTTGAGCTGGCTGCTCACCCCCGCCGCGTTCAGGCCGCAGGTGGCCAGGCTGCTCAGGTCGGGCCGCTGGCCACCGACGCGGGAGATGTTGATCCCGATCCGGTCGAGGGCGGCGACCCGCTTGCTGGCCAGCGGGCCGAGGATGGCGTTCTGGATGAAGTTCGCGCCGCCCTGCGGGTTGGCGGCCTGCTCGGCCAGGCGCGCGTTGGCTTCCTGGATCTGCTTGTCGAGGTTGGCCAGTTCCTGCTCGACGCCGGCGACCGCGGCGGCCGGCACGCCGGAGAGCTTGTCGCGGACGGTCGGGCAGTTCGCCGTCTGCGCCCCGGCGCCGTCGGCGGCGGAGGCCAGCGTCAAACCCGCCCCCAGCAGCACGACGGCGAGCACGCCGACCCCGCCAAGCTTCAGAGCGGCGTGCTTCCGCTGCGTTTGCGTACGCCTGACCATGCTCTCTCCTCATGATTGACCGCCGGGTGGGCCGACGACGTCGGCTGCACACTGGCTGATGCGCCATGGATGCCCGGAAAGAGTCCGGCAGCGCGGGCCCGGCCCGGTCTGCCGAGGACCCCTCCCGGTGAAGTCGGACCGGGCGTCGGGAGCGCTCCCGTGCCAGGTCCGGACGTTGCCTCGGTTCGGCCGTGGATACGGGGGGCAGTGACGATCGGTTCAACCGGTGTCGGTGCGGATCGCTGCCGGAACACGCCGGATCGCGCTACCGGCGGGGCGCCCGGCATCGCCGATCGTGCCGTTAGTCTGCGTGTTCATGAGAGTCCGGGCCCTGGCCGTCACCGCCGCCGTCGTCGCGATCGCGGCAATGCCCGCGACTCCCGGTGCGGCGGCGGTGACCGTCGGTGCGCCGACACCTCCCGCCACGCCGCCGCCCGCCGCCGCGCCGGCTCCGGGTGCTGGGCCCACCTCGACCGCGCTGCGCTGCCCGAAGGCGGTCGCGCCGAAGGTGGTCCGGTCGCCCCGGCCGACCCCGCCGCCGTCCGTGCCGGAGCACCAGGTGGTCGGCGGCGACGCGCTGGCCACCCCCGGACTCGTCGTTCCGCCGGGCGTGCCCACCCCGCCGAAGGTGACCGCGACCTCGTGGCTGCTGGCCGACCTGGACACCGGTGCGGTGCTGGGCGGCTGCGGCCCGCACGAGTACGCCACCCCGGCCAGCGTGCAGAAGCTGCTGCTGGCCGCGACCATGCTGCCGCGGCTCGACCCCGAGCAGGTCGTCACCATCACCCGCAAGGACCTTGATATCGCGCCGGGCAGTTCGGCGGTCGGGCTGCTCCCGGACGGCCGTTACCGGGTGGAGACCCTCTGGCTGGGGCTGCTGCTGCAATCCGGCAACGAGGCCGCGAACGCGTTGGCCCGCCTCGGCGGCGGGCCGGACGGGACAGCCGGCGGAGTGCGGGAGATGAACGAGCAGGCCCGCCGGCTGGGCGCCCTGCAGACCCACGCGGTCACCCCGTCCGGGTTGGACGCCCCGGGCCAGTTCACCAGCGCGTACGACCTGGCGCTGATCGCCCGTGCCTGCTTCGCCGATCCGACCTTCCGCCGGTACGTGCTCACCGAGCGCACCAGGATCCCGGCACAGAAGTCGCTGCGCGCCAAGGGCTTCCAGATCCAGAACGGGAACCAGCTGATCTTCCGGTATCCCGGGGCGCTGGGGGGCAAGACCGGCTTCACCGACTACGCCCGACACACCTACGTCGGGGCCGCCGAACGCGACGGCCGGCGGCTGGTCGTCACGCTGCTCGGCGCCGAGCCCCGCCCGCTGCGCGGCTGGGAACAGGGCGCCGCGCTGCTCGACTGGGGGTTCACGCTGCCCCCGGAGGCATCGGTCGGCCGCTTGGTGGAGCCGGGCGAGCTGGACGCCCCGCCGTCGCCGGTCGCGTCCGAGCCGGCCGGCGCAGCGCAGACCGGCGGTATCGCGTCCGCCGCCCTCGACGACGGACCCGGCGCGGGAATGCTGGTGGCGCTGGCCGTGGGCGTCGCCGCGGTCGTCGTGGCGGTGGTGGCCGCCCGTCGGGTCCGCGCCGCCGACCGCCGCTGCGGCGACTGACCCTTTGCCGCTCCGGCGAGCGAACCCCTTGCCGGTCCGGTGAGCGACCCGTTCGCCGGACCGAGCCGGCATCCGCCGATACTGTCGCTGATTGTGAGAGTCTCCGGCCCGGCCGGCGCGCCCCGCCGAGGCGGGCCGGCGCGACGGTTGCTGGTGGGAGTCGCGGTCGCGCTGGTGGCGGCTGCCGGGGCGGGATGCACCCGGCCGGAGCCCGCGCCGCGACCCGCGCCGACCCGGCCGGGCCTCGTCGTGCTGTCCGACGTGGATTCCCGCATCCGGTCCGACATCCGGTACGCCACGGCGCACAACTTCGTCGGGCGGCGCGTCGACGGCTACCCCGAGGCGCTGTGCCTGCTCACCGCGCCGGCCGCCGAAGCGCTGCGCCGGGTGCAGGACGCCGCGCTGGCCGCCGGCCGCAGCCTCAAGGTGTACGACTGCTACCGCCCCCAACGCGCGGTGGAGGACTTCCAGACCTGGGCCCGCCACACCGACGAACAGCAGATGAAGGCCGAGTTCTACCCTCGGGTGGCCAAGTCGGAGCTGTTCGACCGGGGCTACCTCGGCGCGCCCAGCGCACACAGCCGGGGCAGCACCGTCGACGTGACGCTGGTCGAGGTGCCGGTGCCCGAGCAGCCCGGCTACCTCCCGGGCCAGCCCCTGGTCGCCTGCACCGCCCCGCGCGACCAGCGCTTCGGCGACAACAGCGTCGACATGGGCACCGGCTTCGACTGCTTCGACCCGCTCGCCCACACCGACTCGCCGGGCATCGGCGACGCCGCCCGGGAGAACCGGCGGCTGCTACGGCAGTTGATGACCGACGGCGGCTTCGTCGGCTACGACCGTGAGTGGTGGCACTTCCGCCTCCGCGACGAGCCCTGGCCGGACACCTACTTCGACCTGCCGGTCACCCGCTCCTCGACCGACTGACCGCGCCCCGACAACGCGCGCCCCGACAACGTACCGCCGGCACCTCCTCGACGGCGACGCCAACCGCCCGGCCACAGGCACGCCCGTCCCGCAGAATGGACGGTGGACGCCAGGTCTTGGACAGTTTCCGTTCGTAGGGCGGGCGGCGGGCGGCACCACAGTGTGGTGCCGCGGCGTGTGGGTTTCGCTCATGTTGCCGGTGACGTGGCTCACGCTAGCGTCGCCGTACGCCGACACCACCGCCGGCCGCTCACCGGACCAGGGAGAGCGTCATGACGAAAACTGCCCTGCGACTGCTCGCCGGTGCCGTCGCGATGCTGCTGCTCACCCCCGCAGCGCCCGCGTACGCCGCCGCCACCCCGCACACCAAGACGCCGGTCTCGGGAACGCTGTCGACGTACCGCGTCTCGGGTGTGTACGTCGCCGGTGTCTCCTCCGGCGCGTACCTGGCCACCCAGCTCCAGGTGGCCTACTCGCAGCGGATCAGGGGAGCGGCCCTCTTCGCCGCCGGCCCCTACTACTGCGCGCAGAACAACGTCGCGCAGGCGCTCTACGGCTGCGGCGACAACATCTATCCGACATACCTGAGCACCCTCCAGGCATACACCCGCACCTGGGCCGGGTACGGCTGGGTAGACCCGGTCTCCGGGCTCTCCGGCGAGCCGGTCTACGTCTTCCACGGCAGCGCCGACTCCACCGTGAAGCGGTCGGTCAGCGACGACCTGGTCCGCTACCAGCAGCACTTCGGCGCCAGCGTGCAGTACGACAGCGGCTCCTCCGCCGGGCACGGCTGGGTCACGCCGTACGGGACGGTCGGCTGCTCCGCCACGGCGGCGCCGTACCTCAACGACTGCGGCACCGACCCGCAGAACTCCTTCCTGCGCAAGCTGTACGGCTCCGTGCAGGCCCCGAACACCGGGCCGCTCGGCGGCACGCTGGTGCGGTTCAGCCAGAACAGTTTCGCCGTCAACGGCTGGGCCAACGGTCTGAGCATGGACGCCGACGGGTTCGCCTACGTCCCGTCCTCCTGCGCGTCGGGGGCGAGCTGCCGGCTGCTGGTGGCGCTGCACGGGTGCCTACAGGGCCACAGCCGGGTCGGTACGGCCTTCGTGGACCGGGCCAACCTCAACCAGTACGCCGACACCAACGCCACGATCGTGCTCTATCCGCAGGCGATCACCTCGGCGAGCAACCCCAACGGCTGCTGGGACTGGTGGGGCTACCTCGGCGCGACGAACTATCCGATCAAGGGAGGCGCCCAGGTGGAGACCATCATGAACATGGTCCGCCGCCTCGGCGGTTAGTCCCGCCCGCACTGCACCCCGCCGCACAGCCCCCCGTCGCACTGCACCCGGTGGTGCGCCACCCCCGCGATGCCGTACTCAGGCGAGGCTGGCGCGGAGCGCGACGTACATCTTCCGGTCGCTGAACGCCTGTTGCGGGCCCCACCGGCCGTTGCGGTATTCCGACCACCAGACGGCAGTGTCGCCGGGGGCGCCGACCCAGACCATCACCAGGCGGCCGCGGTCCACGACGCCGAGCGACGGGCCGGCCGCGGTCGCCCGGTCGCGCAGGACCTGTTCGCCGCTGGGCGTCGAGCCGGAAACCACCGCCCAGTGGATGTTCAGGTCCTCGAGGCCGCGCCACGCCATGAACAGGTTGTCGCCGTCGGAGGCGAGCGCCGGGATCTCGGTGGTACGCCACGAGGTGTAGTTCTCCTCGACGACCATCAGGTCCTGGTCGAACGCGTGCAACGCGATCCGGGTGCCGCCGCCGAGGTGCACCCGGTAGGCGCAGTAGAGCCGCCCGCGGTGCCCCGCCACCGCCACGCCGTCGACGGCACGCATCCAGTCGAGGGTCTCGTAGGCCCAGTGCGCGCCGGGGCCGAACCGCGGGTGCGTCCAGTCCTGGCCGCGCAGTTCCGACCAGCGCATCTCGGTGGGGACGGTCATCGCTCGCCAGAACAGGAAGGTCCGGGTGCCGTACCGGGCGAGTGCGGGAAAGCCGGAGGTGGTGAAGGCGGCGGGGGTGACCAACTGCGGACCCCACCGGTACCGGTTGTCGCCGGGTACGGCGCCCGGCGCCAGCTGGTCCTGACGGGAGTACCAGATCCGCCGGTCGGCGCCCGCGCCGCGCCAGGCCATGCAGGCGTTGCTGCCGGTGCCGACGATGGAGGGGCCGCTGCTGGTGGCGCGGTCGGTGAGCACCTCGGGTGCGGGCCAGCGCAGGGTGTCGCCCACCACCCGGGCGGCGGGGGACCAGCGGACCGCCTCGCGGCGCGGTCCGGACGGGTTGTGCTCGCACCAGCCCATGCCGGGCACCCGCACCGACAGCACGCCCGGGATGCTCGGAGTCACGGTCATGGGAACCCTCCGTTTTCGGGGCGTTCGCGCCCTCTGTCCCGGGGCGGCTTGCGGCGACGGCCACCTTCCTGGGACCGGAGGTTACTGACCCGGCCGGCCAAGATTGGGCTGCCGTCGGATAGCCGACCAGGTCAGCGAGAGCGCCGCCCCGTTGCCGCGTCCCGCGGCGGCAACCGACCGTCCCACGTGTTGATCCTTCCGGCCCCCGGGCGGCTGATGTTGGGCACCGCCGGCCCGTAGGCTGTGGGTCATGACTGCCGTACGTCGATGCCAGAGTGACGCACGGTGGCTGGCCCTGCCGGCCCCGGTGCCCCCGCCGGGGCGGGCCATCCGGTGAGCGGTCTGCACGTGCCGGCCCAGCGGGGTGGACCGGCCAACTCCGCGCACCGTTCCCGGCTGGTCGACACGTGTGCCCGAATCTCCGCCTCGCGGCCGTTCGAGATCGCCATCGTCGGGGTCATCCTCGCCAACGGGGTGGTCCTCGGCCTGGAGACCTATCCCCACCTGGGCACCGCGGGCACGGCGCTGTACGCGCTGGAGTGGATGTTCCGGACCGTCTTCGTCGTCGAGATCGCCATCCGGCTGCTGGCCTACGGTCGTCGGCCACAGGACTTCTTCCGGCACGGCTGGAACGTCTTCGATTTCCTGGTGATCGCGGCGATCTTCGTCCCGGCGTTGCACGGCGACTCGGCGCTGTTGCGGGTCGTCCGGGTGCTGCGGATGGTGCGGCTGGTGCGCTTCTCGCCCGGCCTGCGGACGATCGTCGCGGCGCTGTGGCGGAGCCTGCCCGGCATCGGCGGATTCTTCGCCCTGGCCGTGGTGACGCTCTACGTCTACGGCATGGCCGGCTGGCTGATCTTCAAGGACGTCTACCCGGAGGAGTACGGGAACATCGGGCGGTCGCTGCTGACCCTCTTCGTGCTGCTCTCCCTGGAGACCCTGCCGGACCTGATCGACCAGGGCATGGAGTTCTCCCCGTGGACCGTGCTGTATTACGCCAGCTTCGTGGTGATCACCGTCAACCTGCTGCTCAACATCCTGATCGCGGTCTTCGTCAACTCGATGGAGGAGGCGCGCCGGCTGGAGATGACCGAGGGGCTCGCCCCCGGGTACGACGAGGACGGTGACGGGGTGCCCGACGAGCTGGACCGGATCGCGATCAGCCAGCGGCTGGACGATCTCCGGACCCTCATCGTCGAACTCGAACGGGAACTGCGTATCGACCGCGACGACGGCCGGCTGCGCCGGACCGGAAAGGACTGAACGACCGTTCTGGTCGAGGTGCTGGTCCTGGTTGATGCCGCGTTTCGGCTTCGAGTCCATCGATGAAGCTGAGGTGAACTCGGACGCCGCTCTGGGCGCTCTGTCATCGGACACACCTTTGATCCAAATCACGACAGATGCAGATGGCGGTCCTTACCGGATAGGGTCGTTGCACCGACGGATGATCTCTGGGGAGGGTGTGTGCTGGTACTGGTGGCGGTCCATGCGCTGACAGCCGTGATCGCCCCGGCACTGGTGCGGCTCTGGGGGCGGCAGGCCCTCTACCTGGTGGCACTGGCGCCCGGCGCGACGCTGGTGTGGGCCCTGACACAGACCGGCGGAGTCCGCTCCGGCGACCCGGTGGTCGAGACGGTGCCCTGGGTGCCGCAACTCGGGCTGGAGCTCGCCCTCCGGATGGGGACGCTGTCCTGGCTGATGGTGGTCCTGGTCGGGGGCGTCGGCGCGCTGGTGCTGGCGTACAGCGCCCGCTACTTCCGCTCCGACGACGCCGGGCTGGGGCGTTTCGCCGCCGTCTTCGTCGCCTTCGCCGGGGCGATGCTCGGCCTGGTCGTCTCCGACGACCTGCTGCTGCTGTACGTGTTCTGGGAACTCACCACCGTCTTCTCCTACCTGCTGATCGGCAGTGACCCGGCGAAACGGGCCAGCCGGCGGGCGGCCATGCAGGCGCTGCTGGTCACCACGCTGGGCGGCCTGGCGATGCTGGCCGGGTTCGTGATGCTCGGCCAGCACGCCGGCACCTACCGCTGGTCCGAGATCGCCCAGAACCTGCCCGGCGGCAACTACCTCGCCGTCGCCCTGCTGCTCGTCCTGCTCGGCGCGCTGAGCAAGTCGGCGATCTTCCCGTTCAGCTTCTGGCTGCCCGGCGCGATGGCGGCGCCGACGCCGGTCTCCGCGTACCTGCACGCCGCGGCGATGGTGAAGGCCGGCGTGTTCCTGGTCGCCCTGATGGGCCCCGCCGTCGCCGGCCTCGCGCCCTGGCGACCCGTGCTGCTGGCCACCGGCCTGATCACCATGTTCTTCGGCGGGTGGGCCGCGCTGCGCCAGGTCGACCTCAAGCTCCTGCTCGCGTACGGCACGGTCAGCCAGCTCGGCCTGCTGATGGTGATCCTCGGCGCGGGCAGCCGGGACGCCGCGCTGGCCGGCGTGGCCATGGTGCTGGCCCACGCGCTGTTCAAGGCCACCCTGTTCCTGGTGGTCGGTGTCGTCGATCACGCCACCGGCACCCGGGACCTGCGCGAACTCAGCGGCGTCGGGCGTCGGGCACCGGCGCTGGCGGTGGTGGCCGGGCTCGCCGCGGCGTCGATGGCCGGCCTGCCGCCGATGGCCGGCTTCGTGGCCAAGGAGGCGGCGGTCGAGGCGCTGCTGCACGGCGGCGGCAGCGACCGGATGGTGCTGGCCGGCGTGGTGCTCGGCGCGATGCTGACCGTGGCGTACACGCTGCGCTTCCTCTGGGGCGCCTTCGCCGACAAGGTCGGCACGCCCGACACGCCCGACCCGCCGGCCACCACGGTCCGGACCGTCTCTTGGCCGTTCCTCGCGCCGGCGGCCGTGCTGGCGCTGGCCGGCGCCGCGGTCGGCCTGCTCGCCCCGGCGGTGGATCGCCTGCTCGCCCCGTACGCCGATCTCTACCCCGCCGCCGAGCCGGGCTACCACCTGGCGCTGTGGCACGGGCTCACACCGGCGCTGGGCCTGTCGGCGCTGGCCGTGGCCGGCGGTGCCGGCCTCTTCCACCTGCTGCGCCGCGAGCGGGTGCGGGCCAGCCTGCGGCTGCCGTTCGACGGCGCCACCGCCTACAAGAAGTCCATCGGCGGCGTCGACCGGCTGGCGGTGGAGCTGACCGGCGCCACCCAGCGTGGTTCGCTGCCGTTCTATCTCGGCGTCATCCTGGTGGTGCTGGTCCTGATGCCGGGTGGCGCGCTGCTGGCCGGCAGCCCCTGGCCGCAGCGCTTCCACCTCTGGGACACGCCGTTGCAGGGGGTCGCCGCCGCGGTGGTCGTGGTCGCCGCCGTGATGGCCGCCCGCGCGCTGCGCCGGCTCACCGCGATGATCCTGGTCGGCGTCGCCGGCTACGGCATCGCGCTGCTGTTCGTCCTGCACGGCGCGCCCGACCTGGCGCTGACCCAGTTCCTGGTGGAGACCGTCACGATCGTCATGTTCGTGCTGGTGCTGCGCCGGCTGCCGGCGAAGTTCTCGGAGCGGCCGATCCGGTCAAGCCGCCGTGGCCGGGTGGCCATCGGCGTCGCCGTCGGCGCGGTCACCGCCGGCATGGCGTACGTCGCGGCGGGCGCCCGCCAGGCCGTGCCGATCTCCGTCGGCTTCCCCGACGAGGCCGTCTCGTACGGCGGCGGCAAGAACGTGGTCAACGTGACCCTGGTCGACATCCGGGCCTGGGACACCATGGGCGAGATCGCCGTGCTGGTGGTGGCCGCCACCGGTGTGGCCAGCCTGATCTTCCGCCATGCCCGCGACCTGGGCCGGCGGGGCGACATCCCCGGCGGCGGTCGGGCGGAGTCCACCCGGCCACGCTGGCTGACCACCGGCGCGACCGCCCGGTCCCAGTCGGTCATCCTCCAGGTGGTCACCCGGCTGCTGTTCCACGTCATCGTGATCTTCTCCATCTACCTGCTGTTCAGCGGGCACAACGCCCCGGGTGGCGGGTTCGCCGCCGGCCTGGTCGCCGGTCTCGCCCTGGCCGTGCGCTACCTGGCCGGTGGGCGTACCGAACTCAACGGGGCCGCGCCGGTCGACGCCGGCGTGGTGCTCGGGGCCGGGCTCTTCGTCGCCGTCGGCACGGGGGTGGCCGCGATGCTGCTCGGCGGGGAGTTCCTACAGAGCGCCCTGCTCGACTTCCACCTGCCGGTGCTGGGGCACATCCACTTCGTCACGTCGGCCTTCTTCGACGTCGGCGTCTACCTGATCGTCGTCGGCCTGGTGCTGGACATCCTGCGCAGCCTCGGCGCCGAGATGGACCGCCAGCACGAGACCGAGGACGACGAGGTACGGGAAAAGGAGCTGGTGTGACACCCAACCTCACCTACGTCATCGTGGTGGGCGTGCTCGTCGCCGCCGGCGTGACGTTGCTGCTGGAGCGCAGCCTCACCCGGGTGCTGATGGGCGTCATCCTGCTCGGCAACGGCGCCAACCTGCTGCTGCTCACCGGCGGGCGGGCCGGCGGGGCGCCGATCGTCGGCAGCACCCCGCAGGAGGAGATGAGCGACCCGCTACCGCAGGCGATGATCCTCACCGCCATCGTCATCACCCTCGGCATGACCGCGTTCCTGCTCGCCCTGGCGTACCGCAGCTGGCACCTCAACGGGCACGACGAGGTGCAGGACGACGTCGAGGACCGCCGGATCATGGAGCTCGCGGAGCGCGACGAGGGCCCGGACGGCGCCGACTCCAGTGACGGCGACGATGACGACGATGACGACACGCAGACCGACAACGAGCGGCCGCTGGCCGCCACGGCGGACGCGGGGAGGGCCGGATGACGTACCTCGTCCCGCTGCCGGTGGTGATGCCGCTGCTCGGCGCGGCGCTGACGCTGTTGCTGCTCGGTCGCCCGGGCGCCCAGCGATGGGTCAGCCTGACCGTGCTCACCGCGACCGTCGCGGTCGCCGCGACGCTGCTGATCCAGACCAGCCTGGACGGCCCGCTGGTGGTGGAGGTCGGCGGCTGGGGCGCCCCGCTGGGCATCGTGCTGGTCGCCGACCAGTTGGCCGCGCTGATGCTGGTGGTCTCCGCCTCGGTCACCCTCTGCGTGCTGGTCTACTCGATCGGGCAGGGCATGGCCGACGGCAACGAGGAGACGCCGCTGTCGGTCTACCACCCCACCTACCTGGTGCTGACCGCCGGCGTGTGCAACGCGTTCCTCTCCGGCGACCTGTTCAACCTCTACGTCGGCTTCGAGATCCTGCTGGTCGCCAGCTACGTGCTGCTGACCCTGGGCAGCACCGAGACCCGGATCCGGGCCGGCACCACCTACGTCGTGGTCAGCCTGCTCTCGTCGGTGATCTTCCTGGTCGCCATCGGCCTGGTGTACGCCTCGACCGGCACCCTCAACCTAGCCCAGCTCGTGGACCGGCTCGACGCCCTGCCGGACGACATCCGGTTGGTGTTGCAGGGCATGCTGCTGCTGGCCTTCGGCATCAAGGCGGCGGTCTTCCCGCTGTCGGCCTGGCTGCCGGACAGCTACCCGACCGCGCCGGCCCCGGTCACCGCCGTCTTCGCCGGCCTGCTCACCAAGGTCGGCGTGTACGCGATCATCCGTACCGAGACGCTGTTGTTCCCGGGCGGGCGGACGGCCACCCTGCTGCTGGTGACGGCGGTGCTGACCATGGTGGTCGGCATCCTCGGCGCGGTCGCGCAGTCGGACATCAAGCGGTTGCTGTCGTTCACCCTGATCAGCCATATCGGCTACATGCTCTTCGGGGTCGGGCTCACCACGTCGCTCGGCCTCTCCGCGGCGATCTTCTACGTGGTGCACCACATCACCATCCAGACCACGCTGTTCCTCGCCGCCGGACTGGTCGAACGGCGCGGCGGCAGCACCGCCATGGACCGCCTCGGCGGCCTGGCGAGACTCTCGCCGCTGCTGGCCATCCTCTTCTTCGTACCCGCGCTGAACCTGGCCGGCATCCCACCGTTCTCCGGGTTCCTCGGCAAGCTCGGCCTGGTCCAGGCGGGCATCGACAACGGTGGCGTGCTGGCCTGGATCCTGGTCGCCGGCGGGCTGCTCACCAGCCTGCTCACCCTCTACGCCATCGCCCGGGTCTGGAACCTCGCCTTCTGGCGGGCACCGCACCCCGACATGCCGGACGTCGGCGGCCTGGCCCCGGCGGCCCGCGCCGACGGTGTGGAGCAGCCGCACCAGGTCGTCACCGTCGCCCAGACGGGCGCCGTCATGCCCGGGTTGATGATCGCGCCGACCGTGGCCCTGGTGGTGTTCGGGCTGGTGCTGACCCTGGTCGCCGGTCCGCTGTTCGACCTCAGCACCGACGCCGCCAACGACCTGCTGCGCCGGACACCGTACGTCGAGGCCGTCTTCCCTGGGGGTACGCCGTGAACCCCGACCCGATGACCCCGGCCCCGCCGGCCGACCCGCCGAACCCGCCGCTGACCCGGGCGGCCCGGCGGCGCAGCCGGATCATCGCGGTGACCGGCCTGGTCGCCGTCTGGGTGCTGCTCTGGGGCACCCTCTCCTGGGCCAACGTGATCAGCGGACTGGTGGTGGCCGCCATCCTGCTGGCGGTCTTCCCGCTGCCCCCGGTGACGTTCGCCGGGCGGATCCACCCGCTGCCGTTGCTGCGTTTCGCACTGCGTTTCCTCCTCGACCTGGTGGTCGCCTCCGCCCAGATCGCCTGGCTGGCCCTGCGGGTCGGGCACACCCCGCGCAGCGCCGTCATCGCGGTCCAGCTGCGGGTGAACACGGACCTCAACCTCACCCTCACCGCCGAGGCGTTGTCCCTGGTGCCGGGGAGCCTGATCCTGGAGGCCGACCGCAACACCGGCACCCTGTTCATCCACGTCATCAACCTGGACAGCCTGGACGAGGTCGAGCAGTTCCGGCGTGGCGTGCTGGAGTTGGAGGCACGCATCATCGCCGCCATCGGCTCCGCCGACGAACAGCGCCGCGTCCGCGAGGGCGCCTACCCACCGCCACCGGCCGACCTGGAAGGGGTGCCGACATGACCGCCGTCGCCGTGACCGTCACCGTGCTGCTCGCCGCAGCCGGCGGGCTCACCCTGACCCGCATCATCCGCGGCCCGTCGATCCTGGACCGGGCCGTGGCCACCGACGTGCTGCTGGCCATCATCGTCGCCGCGATCGCCACCGAGGCCGCCTACAGCCGCGACGCCACCGCCCTGCCGGTGCTGGTGGTCCTGGCGGTTCTCGGGTTCGTCGGGTCGGTCAGCGTCGCCCGCTTCGCCGCCGGGAGAAACAGCAAATGAGCCTGGACGCCGTGCTCGACATCGTCGCCGCCGTCTGCCTGATCACCGGCGCGCTGCTCAGCCTCGCCGCCGGGGTGGCCCTGGTGCGCTTCCCCGACCTGCTCACCCGGATGCACGCCGCGGCCAAGCCGCAGGTGCTCGGCCTGCTGCTGGTGCTGGTCGGCTGCGGCCTGCGGCTGCGTACCGGGGTGGACATCACCACGCTGGTGCTGGTCGGCGTCTTCCAACTGGCCACCGCTCCGGTGGCCGCGCACATGGTTGGCCGGGCCGCGTACCCGCACGACGAGATCCGCACCGACCTGCTGCTCACCGACGAACTCGCCGCGCACCTGGATCGGGTCGCCGCGGACCGGGAGGACGCGGCGCGGGCCTGATCGTCGGCTCAATATCGATTGCGGCCCCGGCCGACGGTCCCTAATCTTCTCGGCATCGGACAGATCCGACGAGAGCCGGAGGGAGTACGCCGTGTCGAAACGTGACCGCAGCCAGGCCGAGTGGCTTCTGCCGTGTCCCGCCGTCATGCCCGGCGGCACACCGGCACATCGCTCAGGCCGCCCCCAACCGACCCGGCGATCGGCCCGACGCAGCTAACCAGCGCGCCGCCCGATCCCGCCGAGGCCGCCCACCCGTCCCGGGTCCGGGCGGCTCTCCACACCCTCAACCCGCCGCCCTCTTCGGTGCGCGTTGATCATGCACTCCTGGTCGCCGGATAAGGCGCAGAGGTGATGTATCAGCGACCAGAGGTGCAAGACCGGCGGGCCGCTGCACGGACTTCAGGAGAGACACCATGGGTTTCAGCATGCTCGCGGGGACGCGGGCCCCGGTGCGGGTGTGGACCGACCCGTACGGTATCGAGCCGCAGGCCGCACGGCAGCTGCGCAACATCGGCGCGCTGCCGTGGGTGCAGGGCGTCGCGGTCATGCCGGACGTGCACTTCGGCAAGGGCGCCACGGTCGGCTCGGTCATCGCCATGCGGCAGGCCGTGTCGCCGGCCGCGGTCGGGGTGGACATCGGCTGCGGCATGTCGGCGGTGCGCACCTCGTTGACCGCCGAGAACCTGCCCGACGACCTCGCCGGGCTGCGGCGGGCCATCGAGGACGCCATCCCGGTGGGCTTCGCCCAGCGCGCCGACCCGGTGGACCCGCGCCGGGTCCGGGGCCTGGAGCAGCGCGGCTGGGACGACTTCTGGCGGCGCTTCACCGACCTCGACCGGCGGGTGGCGCAGCTGGAGACGCGGGCCCGGCGGCAGCTGGGCACCCTCGGTGGCGGCAACCACTTCATCGAGGTCTGCCTGGAGCAGGGCGGCGTCGACTCCGGTCGGGTCTGGCTGATGCTGCACTCCGGGTCACGCAACATCGGCAAGGAACTCGCCGAGCGGCACATCGCGGTGGCCCGCCGGCTGCCGCACAACGCCGACCTGCCCGACCGGGACCTGGCGGTGTTCCTCACCGGCACGCCGGAAATGGACGCCTACCGCCGGGACCTGTGGTGGGCGCAGGAGTACGCGCGGCGCAACCGCGCCGTCATGCTCGCCGTGCTGATGAACCTGGTGCGGGACCGGTTCCCGCAGGTCGGCTACGACGCGCCGATCAGCTGCCATCACAACTACGTATCCGAGGAGCACTACGAGGGGGTGGACGTGTTGGTCACTCGTAAGGGAGCGATCCGGGCGGGCCGCGGCGACCTGGGCATCATCCCGGGGTCGATGGGCACCGGCTCGTACATCGTGCGGGGCTCGGGCAACGAGTGGGGATACTGCTCGGCCTCGCACGGGGCGGGACGGCGGATGTCCCGGGCCCAGGCCAAGCGGACGTACAGCACCGCGGACCTGGCGGCGCAGACGTCCGGAGTGGAGTGCCGCAAGGACGCCGGGGTGGTCGACGAGATCCCCGGCGCGTACAAGGACATCACCGAGGTGATGGCGCAGCAGGAGGACCTGGTCGAGGTGGTCGCACACCTCAAGCAGGTGGTCTGCGTGAAGGGCTGACGACCCGACCGGCGCCCGCGGGGGCGGGCGCCGGTCGTACCTCCCGATGGCTCCCCGGCGTCGCGGTCTCCGCCAAGTCGGCGCGTTCGCCGAAGTCGGTCACCGGGTGGCCGTCCGGGCCTACCGCAGCCGGTGGGTCAGCTCGCCGCGCGATCTCCAATCCGCTCAACCGTACGGGTTGAACGGGATTCCGGCGGGCTTGGAGACGTTGAGCAGGTACTCGAACGAGCCGTCCTTGATCTTGATGGTGGCGGCGCCGAAGTTGGCCTCCATCAGCCGGGTGCGCAGCTCGATGCTGGGCCAGCCGTTCCAGTCCACCACCGGCGGGTAGTGCCAGGTGTGGTAGTGGTTCTCCGGCGGCTCGTCGTTGTTGTTGGCCAGCCGGAAGAAGTGCGTCGACGCGCCGTCCTTGTGGTAGACGACCTTGGGGTGGGTGCCGTCGAAGCGTACCTGCGCGCGGGGATAGGTGCGCTGGCTGCTGTGCTGGGTGGTGGTCACGTAGTCGACCTGGTTGGCTGCCTGGTTGACCCAGGAGATGACGTGTTCCCAGTCGTGCCGGTGGCCGCCGAGGCCGCTGCCGTGCACGGCCTGGTCCTTCTCGAAGTAGCTGGCGTAGACGATCGCGCACCAGCCGTTGTTGCACTTCGACCGGGCGTACGTCTGGGACTGGTCCAGGTCGGACCGGTCCCGGCAGTTGCCGTTGATGGCGCCGGTGGTGTTCAGGCCGCCGTTGATCGTGCCGTCCGGGCTGATCGCCGAGACGGCGTAGCAGCCGTCGGTGTCGTAGTCGTAGGCGGGGGAGAAGGACGACTCGTATCCTCCGGCGTTGTGCGGCAGGTTGGGCAGCGAGTCCGCGAAGGCCGCTGTCGCGGGGAGCATGACCCCGAGCGCGGCCAGCCCGGCCACGATCCGCACCCGGGCACGACGACGTAGGGTTGCTGGCCTTCGGGGGATCGACGCATCCTGCCCGGTTCGCTCAAATCGACGCATGGGTATCTATATCCCACGTGCCGGGCGTGTCGTCAACGCCGGACGCGAGGGAAGCTCATGAATTTTCCCGGGCGGGTCGGGGTGATCCGCGGCCCCCCGCGAGACGCCGCCTCGTGACCAGGCATTTGTCCTATGTGGGTGGTCTGGTCGCCCGGCCTGTCCGGGGATGTCATAGGCTGCCGTCCGGTTGGAAGCCGGTCGAGGAGATCCATGACGAGCGTTGCCCGCGGTCCTTCAGACCGGCTGGCCGTACGGTGCCGGGCCGTGGTCGACGCCTCCTGGTTCAACCTGGCCAGCTTCGCCGTGGTCATCGTCAACGCGCTGGCGCTGGGCCTGGAGACATACGGTGGCGTGGTCACGGCGCTCGGCACCGTGCTGCGCGCCGTCGAGTACGCCTGCCTGGTCCTGTTCGTCGTCGAGCTGCTGGTGCGGTTCGCCGCGCACGCGCCGGCCCCGGCCGGGTTCTTCCGGGACCGGTGGAACGTGTTCGACCTGCTGATCATCGCCGCGCCGTTGCTGCCCGGGGTGCGGGAGAACGTCACGCTGCTGCGGCTGCTGCGCCTGGCCCGGATCGTGCGCGCGTTCCGGCTCTTTCCGAGCCTGCGGGTGATCCTGGTCGGTATCCGGCGCAGCCTGCCCGGACTCGCCAGCTTCCTCCTGGTCACGGCGCTGCTGCTGTACGGGTACGCGATGCTGGGCTGGATGCTCTTCGGCGCCTCCTATCCCGAGCAGTACGGCACCGTGGGGCAGGCGATGCTGACGCTGTTCCTGCTGCTGTCGCTGGACGGCATCACCGACACGTTGCAGGAGGGCCGCGAGGTCACCGCCTGGGCGATCGGGTACTACGTCTCCTACATGGTGGCGGCCTGCTATCTGCTCACCAACCTGCTGGTCGGTCTGGTGCTGACCGCCCTACAGGAGGCACACGAGGCCGAGCAGGTCGCGGCGCTGCGCGCCGGCCACCCGCCGGCCGACGACGCCGACGACGAGCCGTCGGTACGCGAGCAGTTGGCCCGCGTACGGGCCATCATCAGCGACCTCGAACGGCGGCTGCCCGAGGAGAACGAACGGGTCCCACTCTGACGCGGCCAGCGTCACCGCAGTACGGGTCGCCGGTCGCGGCGCTGCCCTGCGCGGTGGTTTGCGCGGCGCTGCTCGGCGCGGCGGTCGCGGTGCCGGCGGGCAGCGCGGTGAACGCCACGACCGGGGCCGCCATGCTCCTTCGGAGGCTTCACCGGCGGGGTAACGCCCGGGTGACAGCGGTGGACGGTATGACACGTCCGCGATGACAGCTATCGAGGGTCGGCCATTAATATTCACGCACATCGATTGCGGCGTGTTGGTGCGCCGCGGAGCCCCCAGGGGAGTGCGTGATGATCCGACGACAACTGCTGCGCGCGGCCACCGCCGCGTTGGCGGCGGTGCTGGCCGCGACCGGGGTGCAGGTGGCCACCGCCGCCAGCGCCTCCGCCGCCCGGACCGTCTACTACGACGCCAGCCAGGCCGGAGAGTTCCGGACCAACTTCGACCAGGCCGCCCAGATCTGGAACAGCCGGGTCAGCAACGTCCGGCTGGTGCCCGGCACGCCCGCCAGCGTCACCATCCTGGTCGACAGCGGCTGGCCCCGGGCGCAGGTCACCGGGCTCGGCTCCGGCCGGATCTGGATGGGTTGGCAGGCGGTCAACGAGGGATACAACCGGACCCGGATCGCCAGCCACGAGTTCGGCCACATCCTCGGCCTGCCCGACCGGCGCACCGGCCTCTGCTCCGACCTGATGTCCGGCAGCAGCGCCCCGGTCTCCTGCACCAACGCCAACCCGAGCACGGCCGAGGCGACCCGGGTCAACCAACTCTTCGCGGGCAGCCTGAGCGTCGCCGGTGCCGCCGGCACGTACACCTGGACCGAGGACGCGGGCGTCGGCACGTTCGTGGTCGGTGGCCGGCCGGCCACCGAGAACTACCCGTGGCTGGTCTACACCTCCGGCTGCACCGGCACCCTGATCAAGGCCAACTGGGTGGTCACCGCCAAGCACTGTCCGACCCCCTCGTCGGTGCGGGTGGGTAGCACCAACCGCAGCAGTGGCGGCACGGTGGTCGGGGTGAGTCGGGCGGTCAACCACCCGACCATCGACGTCAAGCTGTTCCAGCTGTCCAACTCGGTCAGCTACGCCCCGGCGCCGATCCCGACCGACTCCGGCGCGGTCGGCACCGCCACCCGGATCATCGGCTGGGGTCAGACCTGCGCGCCCCGCGGCTGCGGTTCCGCGCCCACCGTGGCAAACGAGCTGGACACCTCGATCGTGGCCGACAGCCGGTGCAGCGGCATCAACGGCCCGTACGAGATCTGCACCAACAACACCAACGGCAACTCCGGCGCGTGCTACGGCGACTCCGGCGGCCCGCAGGTGCGCCGGATCAACGGTGTCTGGAACCTGATCGGCGCGACCAGCCGTGCGGGTAACAACAACTCCACCTGCGCCACCGGCCCCTCCATCTACGGCGACCTTTCCTCCATCCGCCCCTGGATCAACACCCAGGTCTCCGGCCTCCCCGCCTGACCCCACCCCACCCCTCTCACGCCGTTGATCATGCAGTTGTGGTGGGGAGTGTCAAGTTAACGGCTGATCTTGGTTGTTGAGGTGGTCAGTGGTTGGCCGGGGTGAGCCGGCCTTCGAAGGCGATCTGGAAGGCGTTCAGAGGTGCCTTCCAGCGCATGGTCCAGCGCCGGCGGCCCGCGCCGGTCGGGTCGAGGCTCATCAAGGCCATGTAGACGCACTTGAGTGCGGCTTGCTCGTTCGGGAAGTGGCCACGAGCTCGCACGGCCTTGCGGATACGGGCGTTGACCGACTCGATCGCGTTCGTGGAGCAGATGACCTTGCGGATCTCGACGTCGAAGGCGAGGAACGGTACGAACTCCGCCCAGGCGTTCTCCCACAGCTTCACGATCGCCGGATACTTACGGCCCCACGCCTCGGCGAACTCGAGGAACCGCTCGGTGGCGGCGTCCTCGGTCGGTGCGGTGTAGACCGGCCGCAGCGCTTTGGCGATCTTGTCCCAGTCCTGCCGGGCGGCGTAGCGGAACGAGTTGCGCAGCAGATGCACCACACACGTCTGCACGATTGTGCGCGGCCAGACCGTCTCCACCGCCTCCGGCAGTCCCTTGAGCCCGTCACAGACCAGCATGAGCACGTCGGCCACGCCGCGGTTCTTCAACTCGGTGAGCACGTGCAGCCAGTGCTTGGCGCCCTCGCCGCCGTCACCGGCCCAGATACCGAGGATGTCACGGTGGCCGTCGACGGTGACCGCCATGGCCAGGTAGATCGGCCGGTTCGCGACCTGCCCGTCCCTGATCTTGACGTTGATGGCATCGATGAACACGACCGGATACACCCGGTCCAGGGGCCGGTTCTGCCACTCCGCCATGCCGTCCATGACCTTGTCCGTGATCGTGGAGATGGTCTGCTTGGACACCTCAGCGCCGTAGACCTCGGCCAGGTGCGCGGCGATCTCCCCGTGGGTCAGGCCCTTAGCAGACAGCGACAGCACCATGTCGTCGACACCGGTCAGGCGCCGCTGCCGCTTACGCACGATCTGCGGCTCGAACGTCCCCGCCGCGTCGCGTGGGACCCGCACCTCGACCGGCCCGACGTCGGTGAGCACCGTCTTGGTCCGGCTGCCGTTACGGGTGTTCCCGCTACCCCGACCCGCCGAGTCATGCCTGTCGTAGCCGACGTGGTCGGTGATCTCCCCGTCCAACGCCGATTCGAGGACCCGCTTCGTCAACTGCTGCAGCAGCCCGCCCTCGCCGGTCAGCTTCAGCCCGTCCCCACGAGCCCGATCGACCAGCATCGCGATCAACTGCTCATCCGTGACCGCACCCACCGGCCCCACGGCCGGCTGTCCCACGGTGGCCTCGGTCGTCATCTGGCGTCTCTCCCTTGATCGGTCAATCAGCCGTTATTTGTACAGTCCCTTGTGGTGCCCGAAAGCTGGTGTTCACGGCTTTTGCGGGGCACCACAACTGCATGATCGGCGGGGGCGGGGGCGGGGGCGGGGTGGGGGCGCGGTGGGGGCGGGGTGGGATAGTGGGTGGTTGTGGAGCGGTATGGGGTGTTGATTCTGCCGGCTAGTAACCGGGTGTACGCGGGGGCGTCGGTCGAGTTGACGCGGGCGGAACTGGAGATCTTCGGTGGCGCGGTGCTCGGGGGGCGGATCGGGGAGGTGGCGACCGCCGATATCGGTGGGGCGCGTTATGTGACGTTCGAGGTCGAGGGTGGGCTGGGCGAGCGGGACGCGGCGCTGCTGGGCAACCTCTCCAGCGCGTACGCGTTGTTCGAGTTCGTCGGCGACCTGCTGCGGCCGGTGCCGTTGAGCCGGCTGGACCGGTTCGACGACGACCTGATCACCATCCAGAAGTACCCGGGCAAGACCAACGAGCAGTTCACCAAGCTGCTGCTCAACGTCACCCTGCTCGCCTCGGACTGGGCCGGTGACCTGCTCAGCCGGCGGTTCCGGGTGCTCGACCCGCTCTGCGGCCGGGGCACCACCGTCAACCAGGCGATGATGTACGGCTTCGACGCCGCCGGGGTGGACCGGGACAGCAAGGACTTCGAGGCGTACCAGGCGTTCCTCACCACCTGGCTCAAGCGCAAGCGGATCAAGCACCGGGTGCTGGAGTCCGGGCCGGTGCGCCGGGAACGCAAGGTGGTCGGCCGGCGGCTGCGGCTGGAGGTGGCCGCCACCAAGGAGGCGCAGAAGGCCGGCGACGTGCAGTCGGTGGACGTGGTCAACGCCGACACCACCCGGGCCGGCGAGTTCTTCCGCCCGGAGACGGTCGACGTGGTGGTGGCCGACGCGCCGTACGGCGTGCAGCACGGCAGCCGTACCGCCGAGACCGGCCTGGCCCGCGACCCGCTCGCGCTGCTCACCGCCGCCGTGCCGGGCTGGGCGCGGCTGCTGCGCCCCGGCGGCGCCCTCGGCATCTCCTGGAACACCAACGTGGCCCGGCGCGAGGCCGCCGCCGAGCGGCTGGCCGAGGCCGGCCTCACCGTCCTCGACACCGGCCCCTGGCGCGCCCTCTCGCACCGCGTCGACCAGGCCATCGTCCGCGACATCCTGGTGGCCCAGAAACCCGCCTAGCTTCGTGTCGAGGTCCTCGGTCGGGCCGAGGACCTCGACACCGGGCTAACGGGTCCGGGCCTGGGGACGGGCGGTGGTGGGGCCGAAGGCGGTGAGGAAACGGTCGCGAAAGGAGTCCATCGGCCAGACCGGGGCGTTCGCGTCGGGGGTGAGCCCGTCCTGCCAGCCCCAGTCGGCGATCCGCTCCAGCACCGCCGGGTCCTTGGCGATGAGGTGGATCGGCACGTCCGCGCTGGGATTCTCACCGGTGACCACCGGCGCGGGCTGGTGGTCACCGACGAAGACCAGCACGGTGTCGTCGTCGCCGTAGGTCTCCAGGTAGGAGATGAGGGTACGCACCGTGTAGCTGATCGAGTGCCGGTAGCCGGTGCGGGCCTGGGCGGTCGGGGTGCCGATGATGCCGTGGCGGAACACCTCGCCGTCGTCGATGTCGTCCCAGTCGACCAGGGAGGGCACCTTGGTCCAGGGGGAGTGGCTGGAGACCAGCGCCAGTTCGGCCATCACCGGCCGGTCCCGCGGCCCGACCCGCTCCCGCTGGTGGAACGTGTGGATGGCGAACTGGTCGGGCATCGGGGCGAAGGCGAACTTCGGGCCCTGGTAGCCCATGTCGGGCCCGCTGTAGAACTGCTCGTAGCCGTAGAACTTCCCCTCCGGCCAGGCCTGGTTCACCGCCGGCATCACCCCGACGGTACGCCAGGAGGCGCGCTGGAAGGCTTCGCCGAGGGTGAAGCGGTCGCTGGCGAGCAGACTCTTGTGCCGCTGGTTGTTGTCGATCCACAGCCCGGACAGCAGGGTGGCGTGCGCCAGCCAGCTGCCTCCGCCGACGGTCGGCGAGGTGAGGAACCCGCTGCGGGAGGCGAAGCCGGCCGCGCTCAACCGGTCGGCACCCTCGTCCAGCACCCGCTGGACGGAGGCGAACTCGGGATCGGAGACCGCGTCCCGGCCGTAGCTCTCCACGAAGGCGAGCAGCACGTCCTTGCCGCGCAGCCCGGTCAGCAACTCGTCGCCGGGCACGTCGCGGAACGGGTCCACCCCGACCTCGGCGGCGAACGCCTCGCGGTCGTTGAGCCGTTCGCGGACCTCGGCGGCGTGGTCGTGGACGAGGGCGCTGGCGTTGGTGTCGGCCACCAGGACGCCGGTCACGATCCGGGCCTCGAAGGCGGCCAGCAGCACCCAGACCACCACCAGCGACGCGACGACCCGGGTGGCGCCCGTGCGGTGCCGGGCCAGCAACCGGGACAGCCGCACCGTGGAGAGCGCGGTCAGCACGGGTACGACCAGCAGCACCAGCCCGAGGCCCAACGCGATGCCGATCGCGCCGGGCCGCCCGATCGACTCGGCCACGAAGGTGAACGCCTCGTCGAGCAGGGACCAGTCCAGCACCAGGTCGAACGGGCGACCCAGCGACGAGTAGAAGCCCAGGTCGCCGACCTTCACCACGGCGACGAGTCCGATCAGCACCCCGGACGCCGCCGCCACCACCCGCCGTGGCCGGCCGGGCAGCGCGAGCAGCAGCGCGACGAGCAGCAACGCCTCCAGCGGGATACGGAGGAACGCGCCGGGCTGCATCCGCCAGGGCTGGTTGGGCAGGGTCAGCGCGGCCAGCACCAGCGCGGCGGCCAGCGCCGTCACCACCCGGGCCGCGATGGTCCGCCGCCGACTCCGACCGGGCTGCTCGCCCGTCCCGGGTCCGGTCGGCGTCAAGTCGCCCGACCCGATCGGCGCGTTCGTGGTCTCGTCGGTGCCCGGGGCGGGCGTTGAGATCGACAACTGGTTCTCCCGGGTCAGCGCAGCGACAGTACGGGCGCGGTCGGCAGCTCGCGGTCCCCGCCCCGGTCGGCCCGCCGAACGCCGATCGGCACGGTCGGCATGGTCGGTACGACCAGCGCCGGCACGCTCGGCGCCGGCCGGTGCCGCCACAACCAGACGACGTCCCGCCCGAACGACTCGACCAGCAGGCCGACCGCCGCCACCAGCACCAGCGTCGT
Source organism: Micromonospora sp. CA-263727 (assembly GCF_050942455.1). NCBI lineage: Bacteria > Bacillati > Actinomycetota > Actinomycetes > Micromonosporales > Micromonosporaceae > Micromonospora > Micromonospora sp. CA-263727. The sequence goes on along the minus strand of NZ_CP192031.1, from coordinate 3,819,593 downwards.
CAACAGGCCGGGCAGCACCTGGGACGCGGCGACCGCGAGCATGATTCCCTGAACCGCGGCGACCACCTTACGCCAGTAGCGCGGCGGCAGTTGCGCGTCCATCCAGGGCAGCACCCAGCTGGCGGCGAGGAAGGCGTACCGCATGCCACCGATGGCGAGCACCCAGACCCCGACCGACGGGGCGACGTAGAGGCTCAGCATCAGCACCAGGAACGAGTCGACCTCCATGTCGAACCGGGCGCCCAGGGCGCTGACCGTCCTGGTCCGTCGGGCCACCTTGCCGTCGACGGCGTCGAGCGTCAGCGCCACCGTGGTCAGCGCGACCAGCGCCACCACCGGCGCGGGACGGCCGGCGACCAGGGCATCGGTCACCAGCGCGGTCACCGCGCCGACCAGCAGCCCGCGGCCCATCGTCACCCAGTCGGCCGGGCCGAGCCGGGCCGAACCGGCGCGCCGCAGGCCCCGGATCAGCGCCAGGCAGGTCACGGTGCCGTACGCCAGGCCGGCCAGCCCGCCCGCGACGCCGAGACCGACCGTCGCGGCGAGCCCCGCCAGCAGGGCAATCTGGACGATCAGTCCGATTTGCGGACCGGTTCGAACTGTGGACACCGTGCCTCCGTGTTTATGATCGACGACCCCTGCCAGGGAAGTACGGAAAACATGACGGATCGGTTCGGTCCGGACGCAGGTGAGGAGAAAATCGGTGACCCGAGCGGCCCGCGCCTTCTGGCTCCGCGCCCCCGGCGTGGGCGAGATCCGCCCGGTCACGCTGCCCGAGCCGAGCGCCGACGAGGTCCTCGTCCGCAGCCGCTACTCCGGGGTCAGCCGGGGCACCGAGACGCTGGTCTTCACCGGTGGCGTGCCGGCCAGCCAGTACGCGACGATGCGCGCCCCGTTCCAGGAGGGCGACTTCCCGGCCCCGGTCAAGTACGGGTATCTCAGCGTCGGCGAGGTCGAGCAGGGCCCGGCCCACCTGCGCGGGCGGACGGTGTTCTGCCTGTACCCGCACCAGAGCGCGTACCTGGTGCCGGCCGACGCCGTGACCGTGGTGCCGGACGGGGTGCCGGCGGCCCGCGCGGTGCTGGCCGGCACGGTGGAGACCGCGGTCAACGCGCTCTGGGACGCCGCGCCGCTGGTCGGCGACCGGGTCAGCGTGGTCGGCGGCGGCATGGTCGGCTGTGCCGTGGCGGCGCTGCTGGCCCGGTTCCCCGGCGTCCGGGTGGAGCTGGTCGACACCGACCCGGCCCGCGCCGAGGTGGCCGCCGCGCTCGGCGTCGACTTCGCCGCGCCCGAGACCGCCTCCGGCGGACGCGACCTCGTGGTGCACGCCAGCGCCACCGGCGCCGGGCTGCAACGCGGCCTGGACCTGCTCGCGCCCGAGGGCACGGTGCTCGAACTGAGCTGGTACGGCGACCGGCCGGTGCAGCTGTCGCTGGGCGCGGCGTTTCACTCCGGACGGCTCACCATCCGCAGCAGCCAGGTCGGCCGGGTCGCCCCCGCCCGGCGGGACAGCCGCAGCTACGCCGACCGGCTGGCGCTCGCCCTCGACCTGCTGGCCGACCCGGTGTTCGACGCGCTGATCACCGGGCGCTCGCCGTTCGCGGAGCTGCCCGACGTGCTCACCCGCCTCAGCGCCGGCAGCCTGCCCGCACTGTGCCACCTCATCACCTACGACGGGGAGTGATCCGTGTTCAGCGTGACCGTCCGTGACCACATCATGGTCGCCCACAGCTTCCGCGGCGAGGTCTTCGGCCCCGCCCAACGGCTGCACGGCGCGACGTTCGTCGTCGACGCCACCTTCCGCCGCCCCGACCTCGACGACGACGGCATCGTGGTCGACATCGGGCTCGCCACCGAGCAGCTCAAGGCGGTGCTCGGTGAGCTGAACTACCGCAACCTCGACGACGAGCCCGCCTTCGCCGGCACGAACACCACCACCGAGGTGCTGGCCCGGACCATCGCCGACCGGCTCGCCGACCGGGTGCACGCCGGTGGCTTCGGCGCCGGCGCCCACGGACTGGCCGGGATCACGGTCACCCTGCACGAGTCGCACGTCGCCTGGGCCAGCTACGAACGGGCGCTCGGGCCGGGCGGCGCCGGCGAGAACCTCGCCTGAGGTGTCGACCCTGCATGTGATCCTGCCCGGCGACATCGACGACCCGGCCTCGCCCAGCGGCGGGAACGGCTACGACCGGCGGATCTGCACCGGGCTCACCGCCGCCGGCTGGCCGGTACGGGAACACTCCGTGCCGGGTGGCTGGCCCCAACCGTCCGCGGCGGAACGGGCCGCCCTGGCCGGGCTGCTCGCCGGGCTGCCCGACGACGCGCTGGTGCTGATCGACGGCCTGGTCGCCTCGGTGGTGCCGGAGGCACTGGCCGCGCACGCCCGGCGGCTGCGCCTGGTCGCCCTGGTGCACCTGCCGCGCGACGACGACACCGAGGCACGGGCGTTGGCCGCCGCCACCGCCGTCATCGCCACCAGCGACTGGACCCGCGACCAACTGCTGCGCCGGTACGCGCTGCCCGCCGGCCGGGTGCACGTCGCCGCGCCGGGGGTGGATCCGGCGTCGCCCGCGTCGGGCTCACCGGCCGGCTCGGCGCTGCTCTGCGTCGCCGCGGTCGCCACCCACAAGGGACACGACGTGCTGGTGGAGGCCCTCGCCGCGGTCACCGACCGGCGCTGGACGTTGACCTGTGCCGGCCCGCTGCACCGGGAACCGGCGTTCGTCGACCGGCTCGGCGAGCGGATCGCCGCCCACCGGCTCGGCGACCGGGTGCGGCTGGCCGGCCCGCTGGCCGGTGACCGGCTCGCCGCCGCGTACGCCGCCGCCGACCTGCTGGTGCACCCCTCGCGCGGGGAGACGTACGGGATGGTGGTCACCGAGGCCCTGGCCCGCGGCATCCCGGTGCTCGCCTCGGCGGTCGGCGGCCTGCCCGACGCCCTCGGCCGCACGGCCCCGGACGGCCGGCCCGGCCTGCTGGTGCCGCCCGGAGACCCGGAGGCCCTGGCGGCGGCGCTGCGCCGCTGGCTGGACGATCCGGGACTGCGCGAGCGCCTGCGTCGCGCCGCCCGCGGCCGGCGGGCCACCCTCCAGGACTGGACGACCACCACCGACCGGATCACGACGGCCCTCAAGGAGGCGATGGCGGCATGACCGAGCGGCAGCGAGCGAATCATCAATATGGTGCGGGAAACGCTCAGGCCGACGCCGAGCGGAGCGAGGTGACGGCATGACCGTGGATCTTCCGCCCGATTTCGCGCAGTGGCTCGCGCTGCGGGAACCCGCCGACGTGGCGGCCCGGTCGACGGACCTGGTCGACACGCTCCGCGCGGGGCTGACCGGCGCCGGACCGTTCGTCGTGCACGACCTCGGCGCCGGCACCGGCTCGCTGGGCCGCTGGCTGGCCCCGCTGCTGCCCGGGCCGCAGCACTGGATCCTCCACGACCAGGACCCGGACCTGCTGGCCCGGGCCCGGGCGGGGATGCCCGCCACCGCCGCCGACGGCGCCCCGGTGACGGTGCAGACGCGTTCGGGCGACCTGACCCGGCTGACCGCCGCCGAGTTGGCCGACGCCGCGCTGGTCACCGCCTCGGCCCTGCTCGACATGCTGACCGCCGAGGAGGTCGACCAACTGGTCGCGGCCTGTGCCAAAGCCGGCTGCCCGACGCTGTTCCTGATCTCGGTGACCGGCACGGTGCGGCTCACCCCGGCCGACCCGCTGGACACCGAGATCGCCGACGCGTTCAACGCCCACCAGCGGCGTACCACGGGCGGTCGCCGGCTGCTCGGGCCGGACGCGGCCGACGCCTGTGTCGCGGCGTTCGCCCGGCACGGGGTGACCGTGCAGACGCGGCCCAGCCCGTGGCGGCTCGGGCCGGAGCAGTCCGCGCTGGCGGCGCAGTGGTTCGCCGGCTGGCTCGACGCGGCCTGCGAGCAACGCCCCGAGCTGACCGACCGTACCCGCGAGTACGCGCAGCGTCGACGGGCCGAACTCGACGCCGGCCGGCTCGATGTCCTGGTCGACCACGCTGACCTGCTCGCCCTGCGTCGTTGAACCGTCGGCCGCCCGGGTACGTGCGTACAGTCAGGGAAGATCGCCATGCCGGGGAGGCTTGCGTGGGGGATGAAGCTGGTGGCGCCGTCTCCACGGCTGCCCCGGCGGGTCGCTCGTTCTGGGGGTGGGCGCGACTGGCCCTGGGGCTCGCCGTGCTCGTGGGATTGTTGTGCTGGCTGGGCACCGGCCCGTTCCTGGCCGGACTGCGCCTGATCGACGCGCCCGCGCTGGCCGCCGCGCTCGCCATCGGCCTGCTCACCACGGTCTGCGCCGCCTGGCGGTGGAGCCTGGTCGCGGGTGGCCTCGGGGTCCGGCTGCCGCTGCGCGACGCGGTGGCGCACTGCTACCGGGCGGTGTTCCTCAACGCCACGCTGCCCGGCGGGATCCTCGGTGACGTGCACCGCGCGGTCCGCCACGGCCGGGACGTCGGCGACGTCGGCCGCGGCATCCGGGCGGTGGTGTGGGAACGGGTCGCCGGGCAGGTCGTGCTGGTCGCTGTCGCGGTGGTGCTGCTGTTTGCCTTCCCGTCGCCGGTGCGGCCGTACCTGCCGGTCGCCACCGCGGTGGCGGTCGCGCTGCTGGCCGGCGTGGTGCTGACCGCCCGGCTGCTGCCACACTCCGGCGCGTCGCGGTGGGCCCGCGCGCTCGGCACGGCCGTGTCCGACGTACGCAGCGGGCTGCTGGCCCGACGTACCTGGGCCGGTGTGCTGCTCGCCTCCGCGCTCGCGGTCGCCGGGCACCTCGCGACGTTCCTGGTGGCCGCCCGGACGGCCGGCTCCACCGCCCCGCTGAGCCTGCTCCTGCCGCTGACCCTGCTGGCCCTGCTCGCGATGGGGGTGCCGGCCAACGTCGCCGGGTTCGGCCCCCGCGAAGGGGTGGCCGCCTGGGCGTTCGCCGCCGCCGGTCTGACCGCCGCCGAGGGGGTGGCCACCGCGACGGTGTACGGGGCACTGGTGCTCGTCGCGAGCCTGCCCGGAGCCGCCGTGCTGCTGGCCCGACGTGTCCGTGTACCCGCCACCGTCTGACGAGGAGACCCATGTCCGAAACACTGCCTGTCGCCACCATCCGGACGCAGGTCACCGTGCCGCTGCGGTTCTCCGACGGCTACGCCACCACCGCCCGGCTGTTCACCTTCGACGGGCTGGTCGACGGCCGGGAACACGTCGCGTTCGCCCTCGGTGAGGGCGACGGCAGCGCCGAGCGGGGCGCGGCGGCGCCGCTGGTCCGCCCGCACAGCGAGTGCCTCACCGGTGACGTGTTCGGCAGCCAGCGTTGCGACTGCGGCCCGCAACTGCGCGAGGCGGTACAGCGGATCGCCGAGGCCGGCGGCTACCTGCTCTATCTGCGGCAGGAGGGTCGCGGCATCGGCCTGTACGCCAAGCTCGACGCGTACGCGTTGCAGGACGCCGGTCTGGACACCTACGAGGCCAACGTCGCGCTCGGCCACGACGAGGACGAACGCGACTACACCGTGGCCGCGCAGATGCTCGCCGCGCTCGGCGTCGGGCCGATCGCGGTGCTCAGCAACAACCCGGAGAAGACCGAGCAGCTGAGCCGGCTCGGGGTGACCGTGACCGAGCAGGTGCCCACCGGCGTCTTCCTCTCCCCGGCCAACGCCGACTATCTCGCGGCGAAGGCCAGCCGCGCCGCCCGCGCCGCCGACCTCCCGTTCGTCCGATGACCGGCCTACCGGCGCCCCAGCGGCCGTACGTGCTGCTCAGCTGCGCGACCTCGATCGACGGCTACATCGACGACGCCACCGACGAGCGGCTGCTGCTCTCCAACGAGGCGGACCTCGACCGGGTCGACGCGGTCCGCGCCGGCTGCGACGCGATCCTCGTGGGCGCCGGCACGGTCCGCCGCGACGACCCCCGGCTGCTGGTCCGCTGCGCCCACCGCCGGGCCGACCGGGTATCCCGGGGCCTGCCGGAATCTCCCCTGCGGGTGACCGTGACCGGCTGCGGCGACCTGGACCCGGGCGCCCGGTTCTTCACCGTGGGCGACACCGACCGGATCGTCTACTGCGCCGGCGGGGCGCTGGAGAAGACCCGGCACCGGCTGGGCGACCTGGCCACGGTGGTCGACGCCGGCGACCCGGTCGACCTGGCGCGGGCCCTGGCCGACCTCGCCGACCGGGGGGTGTGCCGGCTGCTGGTGGAGGGGGGCGCGCAGGTGCACGGCCAGTTCCTCGCCGCGGGGCTCGCCGACGAACTGCACCTGGTGGTGGCCCCCTTCTTCGTCGGGGACCGGCGGGCCCCACGCTTCGTCGGCGACGGCCGGTTCCCGTGGCATCCGGGGCGGCGGGCCCAGGTGGTGGAGGCTCGCCAGATCGGCGACGTGGTGCTCACCCGCTACGCCCTCTCGGAGCGCTGCGAGCCGGCTTGAACACCTGTGGCAGGTGCATGATCGATACGACGGGAGCACGGTTCATGTCGCATGTGCGACGTTTCGACCACGTCGGCATCACGGTCGCGGATCTCGATGTGGTGACCGCCTTCTTCGTGGCCACGTCGTCGGCTCCACGGAACAGTTCGTGTACGGCCTCGACCTGCTCGTCGCCGGGATCCAGGTGGAGAGCGAAAGCCGCAGCCGAAAGCTCACGTCATCCCGCCTGACGCCGGCACGCTCGATCAGTCGCGAATCCGGGGCGGGCCGGACCGATGGGGGGCCGGCCTGGATGCGGAGCAGGTGCGGGCCTGCGGGCACCGTAGGGCCATGGTGCCCGGGATCGGGTGGCCAGAGGTCCCGCCGGGTGGGGCCCGCCGGCGCTGACCCGACCCGGCGCGTACGCCATAGCGTGGGTACCGAGCCGGCAGAGGAGGGTGTGATGAGGGCCTGGCAGGTAGGCGACGTGATGACCCGGGACGTCGCCACGGTGGTGGAGCGGACACCGTACCGGAAGATCGTGGATGTGCTCGCGGACCGGCGGGTGAGCGCCGTTCCTGTGGTCGACGACTTCGGGCATGTGCGGGGTGTGGTGTCCGAGGCGGATCTGCTGCACAAGGTGGAATGGATGGGTGAGCCGGACGAGCGGCGCATCTTCGAGCGGCCGAGGCGGCGTCAGGCTCGGCGCAAGGGCGAGGCGGGGATCGCGCGGGATCTGATGTCGACGCCCGCCGTGACCACCTTCCCGCACACCTCTCTGGTGGCCGCCGCGAAGCTGATGGACCGCGAGCACGTCAAGCGCCTGCCGGTGGTGGACGACCTCGGCCGGATCGTGGGCATCGTGACCCGTGGTGACCTGCTGAGCGTGCACCTGCGCCCGGACGCCGACATCCGCGACGACGTGGTCCAGGAGGTGCTGCGCCGGGTGCTCGCGGTACGCGACGGCACGGTCCGGGTCGAGGTGAGCGACGGCGTCGTCACCATGACCGGGAAACTGGACCAGCGTTCGGCGGTCGACATCGCGGGGCGGCTCGCCGCGCGGGTCAGCGGGGTCGTCGAGGTGGTCAACGAACTGCGCTACGACTTCGACGACACGCTCCTGCCCGGCGCCCCGTCATTTCCCGTACAACCGACCAGGATCGGCTGACCCGCCCGGCGGGGAGGTCATGGCCGTCGGCGCGGCGGGAGAGCGAGGGCTGGCGCGGTCCGTCGCCGGCGCGGACGAGCAGCGTCTCGATCCCCGACCGCCCCTGCCGGAGATGCGCGGCGGGCCGGCGGATGGGGCCCGGGTGAGCCGCCAACGGCGGTCGTCGGTCGCGTCCGTCGCGCGGTCTCCCGAGATGGCTCAGGCGGCGACGGCGCGCAGGTTGTACTGCTCGACGCCGCGGGCCGCGGACAGCGCACCGCCGGCCAGGTAGACGAGCCAGGTCAGCGGCATGGTGACGAGGCCCACGACGACGAAGACGAGGAGGAAATTGATCCAGAACAGCACCCAGAACGAGACCATGAGGACCACGCCGGTGACGATCCGGCCGGCGTAGATGTTGCCCACGCCGAAGATGCCGAAGAGCCCGAGGACCAACTCCAGCGCCACGGCGGCACCGGTCGACTTTGCGGGCGCGACCAGGACCGCCGGCGGGTAGTAGGTCGGCGGCGGGCCGTACTGGGCCGGGACCGGCAGGCTGCCCGACACGTCGTGGTGCTGCGGCTGGTAGGGGTCGTGGTAAGTCACCATGCCAGTGTCGCCGAGGGACACCACCACGTCACCCTCCGGTCGGCCCCGGCGGGAAGATCGACGGCGCGCTCCGGGGGTTGCGCCGTACGGCGGCATCGGGCAGAAGGAACGGGTGGGGCACGTGGAGCAGCGGGCGATGACGCGGGCCGACCTGCTCACCCGTCTCGCCGAGTTGATCGTGGCGCGGCGGCCGGCGCACACGCTGCGGGTGGCGATCGACGGGCCGGACACGGCCGGCAAGAGCACCCTCGCGGCGGAACTGGGCGGACGGTTGGCGGGCGTACGCGAGACGATCCTGGCCAGCGTCGATGGCTTCCACCGGCCACGGCGGCTGCGCTATCGGCGGGGCAGCCTCTCCCCGGAGGGCTACTACGAGGATTCCTTCGACCATGACGCGCTGGTCCTGTCGCTGCTGCGGCCGCTCGGGCCGGGCGGTAGCGGCCACTACCGGACGGCGGTGTTCGACCATCGCGGCGACACGGAACGCGTCGAGCCGACCCGGCACGCCGGCGAGGGTGCGGTCCTGCTGTTCGACGGGATCTTCCTGCTCCGCCCCGGCCTGCGGGACTTCTGGGACCTGAGCATCTACCTGGAGGTCAGCCCGGACGTGGCGGTGCGGCGCGCGTTGACCCGGGACGTGGAACTGTTCGGCACCGTGGAGACCGTCCGGGAGCGGTACCGGCGGCGGTACCTGCCGGCGCAGCGGCTCTACCGGGCCGAGGCGTCCCCGACCGTACGGGCGGATGTCGTGATCGACAACGACGACCCGCTTCGACCCGGGCTGCGTAGGTGGCCGTCCGGCCCCGCTCGGGTGACCCGTCGGCGAACCCGACCGGAAGGCTGCGGCGGGTGTGCGGGCGCCGTCAGTGGGTACGCCCCGGCTTTCGACATCGGGAGGCGGGGATGGCCGACGAGGCGCCGGACTACTTCCAGCCAGCGGGCGGGATGGTGCTCACCCATCTGCTGATCGTGCGGGACGTGGACCGTTCGCGGGACTTCTACCGGCAGGTGCTGGGCGCGACGGTGGTGCGGGAACGGCAGCCGGCGATCCTGCGCTTCCACAACAGCTACATCGTGATCAACGACGAGGGTGGCCCCACCGACGACAAGCCGACCGTACGGGCCCAGGCGCCGCCGGATCCGGACACGCTCAGCGGCGCGATCAACATCCGGGTCACCGACGTGCACGCGGTCTACCGGCAGTGGCGGTCGCGCGGCGGGGAGTTCCTGACCGAGCCGAAGGACCACGGTGTGGAGATCCGCTGCTACCTGCGGGACCCGGACGGCTACCTGATCGAGGTCGGTCAGGCGAGCGGGATCCTCGCCGAACAGGGCCGAGCCGCGGCCTGACCCCGCACCGGAAGCCCTCACCGATCCGACGTATCCGAGGAGGAGAGCATGACCCAGCAGAAGCAGCGGTCGGACAGCCAGCCCCGGCTGCACCAGCACGGCCGTGAGATCCAGGCGTTCGGCACCGTCCGGCAGTTGCCGGTCGCCCTCTCGTACGACGCGCGGATGTACTCGTGCGAGCGGCTGAACCGGATTCTCGCCGACACCCGCATCCTGCACTCGCTCTACAAGAAGCACCACTGGCTCATGCGTGGGCCGACCTTCTACCAGCTTCACCTGCTGCTCGACAAGCACGCGGACGAACAGCTCGAACTGGTCGACATGGTCGCCGAGCGGATCCAGACGCTGGGTGGGATCGCCGTGGGGGATCCGCGTCACGTGGCCGAGCTGACCCGGGTGCCGCGCCCGCCGGACGGGGCCGAGGAGGTGCCGGCGATGCTGTCGCGCCTGCTGGAGGCGCACGAGACGATCCTCACCGACGCGCACGATGCGGCGGCCCGGGTGGCCGAGGGCGGTGACGACGGCAGCAACGACCTGCTGGTCTCGAACGTGATCCGCACCAACGAACTACAGACCTGGTTCATCGCCGAACACCTGGTGGAGACGCCGGTCGTGTCGATCTAGCGCCGCCCGCACCCAGTGCGCGTCCGGTTGCGCGACGCCTCCGGGGCACCGAGTTCCTGCACGTCCGTTCAGGCCGGGTTCGGCTCGGCGGTGCGCTCCTGCTCCCAGATCGAGGACATCTCTTCGAACGCGTGTTCCATGATTTCCACCATGGCGCGGCGGGCGGTCTCCCCGTCGCGGCGCTGGATCGACTGGGCGACGTCCGCGTGCAGTTGAAGTGCCTGCTCGTGCGGGTGGTGTGGCATGAGGTGGTAGTGGTGGCGGCCGATGAGCACCTCGGCGACCAGGTTCTGTAGCTTGACGAACATCTCGTTGCCGGAGGCGCGGAGCACCCGCTGGTGGAACTCGATGTCGAGGCCGAGGAAGCGTTCCTCGTCGCCGGCCTTGCCGGCGGCCCACATCTTGGCGGCGAGGCCGACCAGCTCACTCGCCTCGTCGTGGTCGGCCCGGTGGGCGGCGAGCCAAGCGGCGTGCGGTTCCACGGCGGTGCGTAGCTCGGTGATCGAGCGGATCTGGGCGATGCGGCCGGTCGAGGCGAGTCGCCAGCGGATCACCTGGGGATCGAGGACGTTCCAGGCGTCGGCCGGCCGGATCATGACGCCAACCCGCCGGCGGGTCTCGATGAATCCCATGGACGCGAGCACCCGGAGGACCTCGCGGATCACCGAGCGGGACACCGCGTAGCGGTCGACCAGGTCGTCGATGTTGAGCACGGCTCCGGCCGTCAGGTCGCCGTCGCAGATGGCGGTGCCGAGATGATCGAGGACGCGTCCGTGTAGTCCGGCCTCGGCGGGGGCGGACTGGGTGGGAGCGACCCCGGGCAAGGGCGGATTCACGCGTCGGATCATATCAGTTAGGTCTCTCCCTTGTATAAGTCTGCTTTTTCGGCCTAGCATCCCGACGTTAAGCGGATGTAACAGGCCGAGGTCGCGCCCACCCCCCGAGGGTGGCGGCCAGGACAGTAAGGGAGAGACGGACGTGGGACGTCGATCGATAATCGGTACATCTCTGGCGGTGGTCGCCGCCATGACCCTCTCCGCCTGCGGCGGTGGTGACGACAGCGGTAGCTCGGACACCGTGCGGGTGACGCTGGTCAACCACGTCTGGACCGAGAACATCCGGAAGGCGCTGCCGGAGTTCGAGAAGCAGACCGGCCTCAAGGTCGAGGTCACCCAGCTCGGCGAGGACCAGCTGTCGGACCAGTACAACGTCAAGCTCAACGCCGGCTCCGGCGACATCGACGTGATGATGTACCGCCCGTTGCAGGAGGGGCGGCTGTTCGCCAAGAACAAGTACCTCGCCGACCTGACCGACAAGGCCAAGGGCAGCGCCGACTTCGACTTCGGCGACTTCCAGGCCGCGCCGGTGGGCGCCACCACCTACGACGACAAGGTGGTCGGTATCCCGATCATCACCGAGCAGCAGGTCCTCTACTACCGCAAGGACCTGCTGGAGAAGTCCGGCTTCACCGCCCCGCCGGCCACCCTCGACGAGCTCAAGGCACAGGCCGCGAAGATCCAGGCGGACAACCCGGGCGTGGCGGGCTTCGTCTCGCGGACCGGTAAGGCCGCCGCCGTCACCCAGTTCTCCAGCTTCCTCTACAGCTTCGGTGGCGACTTCGTCGACGCCTCGGGCAAGGCGGCGGTCAACAGCGACGCGGCCAAGCAGGCGTACGCGTACTACGGCGGGCTGCTGCGCGAGCACGGCCCGGCCAACATCAGCACCGACATGAGCTGGTCCGAGGCGATGGCGATCTTCACCCAGGGGCAGGCGGCCTTCTACACCGAGGCCAACTCGCTCTACAAGAACGCCACCGACCCGAGCAAGTCGAAGGTCTCCGAGACCGTCGGGTTCGCGCCCTTCCCGGCCGGCCCGGCCGGCTCGAAGCCGTACAACGTCCCCTCCTGGGGTCTGGCGATCAACGACGCCTCGAAGAACCAGAGCAACGCCTGGAAGTTCATCGAGTGGGCGGCCGGCAAGGAGCAGACGCTGGCGCAGCAGAAGGCCGGCGTGCCCGGCGCCCGTACCTCGGTCTGGGAGAACCCCGAGGGCATCGCGACCTACCCGAAGGACATGGCCGACGCGATCACGGTGAGCCTGGCCAACGGTGTGGGCCACGACCGGCCGGTGGTCGAGCGGGTGGCGCAGGCCCGGGAGATCGTCGGGCAGCCGATCGTCGACACCATCACCGGTAAGGACGCCGCGGCCGCGGCGGAGACCGCCAACCAGGGGTTCCAGAAGTTCCTGGACGACGAGGCCCGCTGAGTCCGGGCGCGGGGGTGGTGGGGCGGAGAAGCCCCGCCACCCCCGTCCGGCCTCCCCACCACGGAGATCTGATGCCAGCTGTAACCGCCCCCAGCAGAGCGCCCCGCGGCGCCTCCGTCATGCCCGACACGCCCGGCTGGGCGCGTTGGGCCAACGACCATCGCAAGTGGCTCTTCGCGGCCCCGGCCATGGCCTTCGTCGCCGCGCTGATCATCTTCCCGCTCGCCTGGACCGGATACCTCAGCCTGACCGACTCCTCGGGCTCGGTCCGCGCCGAGTCGGAGTTCATCGGCTTCCGGAACTACCTCGACGTGCTCGGCGACACCGACCGGTTCTGGCCCGCCGTGGCGCGGACCGTGGCGTTCACCGGCGTCGCGCTGCTCTTCGAGGTCGTCCTCGGCATGGCGATCGCGCTGCTGCTGTGGCGGCCGTTCCGGGGCGAGAAGTGGGTGCGGGTCGCCATCCTGCTGCCGCTGGTCGCCACCCCGGTCGCCGTCGGCATGATGTGGCGGCTCATCTTCGACCCCAACATCGGCCTCGCCAACCAGGCGCTCGGCTGGGTCGGCATCGGCCCGCAGCCCTGGCTGGCCGGGCAGCACACCGCGCTGCCCACCACCATCTTCATCGACATCTGGCAGTGGACGCCGATGGTGGTGCTGATCCTGCTCGCCGGACTGACCTCGCTCTCCGACGAGCCGCAGGAAGCGGCGATGATCGACGGCGCCAGCGCCTGGCAGCGCTTCCGGCACGTCACCCTGCCGCTGCTGATGCCGACCGTGATCGTCGCGATCCTGCTGCGCGGCATCGACGCGCTGAAGACCTTCGACATCCTCTACGCCACCAAGGGCCGCGGCGGCGGTTCGTTCAACGAGGTGGAGACCCTCAACGTGTACGCCTACGGCCTGAGCTTCGACTACAACGAGTACGGCCTCTCCTCGACGGTGCTGATCCTGTTCTTCCTGATCATCATCGGCGCGATGTGGGCGCTCACCGCCCGCCGGAAGGAGGCGGGGCGATGAAGCCGAGCACCGGGTTCCGGGCCTTCCGCGCGGTGGCGCTGGTCGTGGTGGTGCTGTCGCTGGTGGCGCCGCTGCTCTGGATGGTCGCCGCGTCGTTCAAGACCAACGTCGACATCTACGACTCCAGCAAGGCGCTGTTCTTCACGCCCACCCTGGGCAACTACGACACCGTCCTACAGCAGGCCAACTACGTCCAGTTCATCGTCAACAGCCTCTGGGTGGCCTTCGCGGCGACCGTGTTGTCGTTGCTGCTCGGCGTGCCGGCCGCGTACTCGATGAGCCGCTTCAACATGAAGAAGTCGGCGCTCGTGGTGCTCATGGCCCGGGTCATCCCCGGCGTCTCGCTGCTCGTGCCCTGGTACTACGTCTTCTCGAACCTGCGCCTGGTCGGCGGCTTCAGCGTGCTGATCCTGAGCCACATGTTCGTGTCGCTGCCGCTGATCGTCTACATCATGATGGGCTACTTCGACGGCCTGCCGGAGGAGTTGGAGGAGGCGGCGCTCGTCGACGGGCTGACCCACATCGGCGCGTTCCGCCGGATCACCCTGCCGCTCTCCGTCCCCGGCATCGCCACCGCCGGCATCCTGTCCTTCATCTTCTCCTGGAACAACTTCATGTTCGCCCTGGTGCTCTCGGGCGCGAGCACGAAGACCCTGCCCGTGGCGATCTTCGACTTCGTCGGCTACGCCAGCATCGACTGGGGCGGCCTGATGGCGGCGACCACCGTGGTCACCCTGCCGATCATGGTCATCGCCCTGTTCGTGCAGAAGTACATCGTTTCCGGGCTCACCGCCGGCGCGACGAAGGGCTGACCGAGATGACGACTATTTCCCGGGTCGAGACCTTCCTCGTCGCGCCCCGCTGGCTGTTCGTCCGGGTGGAGACCGTCGACGGGATCGTCGGCTGGGGCGAGGCGACCTGCGAGGGCCGCTCGGAGACCGTACGCACCGCCGTGGCGCAGCTCAGCGAGCTGTTGATCGGCCGGGACGCGCTGCGCATCGAGGACCACTGGCAGGTGATGACCAAGGGCTCCTTCTACCGGGGCGGCCCGATCCTGGCCAGCGCGGTCGCCGGCCTGGACCAGGCACTGTGGGACATCGCCGGCAAGCGGTACGGCGCCCCCGTGCACCAGCTGCTCGGCGGCCCCGTCCGGGACCGGATCCGGGTCTACGGCTGGGTCGGCGGCGACGAACCCAGCGAGGTCCGCGAGCAGATCGCCGCCCGGGTGGAGGCCGGCCTGACCGCCGTGAAGATGAACGCCTCCGGGCGGATGAGCCCGGTCGCCTCCGTCGCCGAACTCGACGCGGTGGTGCAGCGGGTGGCCGCCGCCCGCGAGGTGCTCGGCGACGACCGCGACGTGGCCGTGGACTTCCACGGCCGGTTCACCCTGGCCAACGCCCGCCGGGTGGCGCCCCTGCTGGAGCCGTACCGGCCGTTCTTCCTGGAGGAGCCGGTGGTGCCGGAGAACTCCCACCTGATCGGCGAGTTCGTCCGCTGCACCAGCACGCCGGTGTCGACGGGGGAGCGGCTCTACAACCGGCAGGAGTTCCTGCCCGTGCTCCAGGCCGGCATCGCGGTGGCCCAGCCGGACCTGTCACATGCCGGCGGCATCACCGAGGTACGCAAGATCGCCGCGCTGGCGGAGGTCTACGACGTGCAGCTGGCCCCGCACTGCCCGCTCGGCCCGATCGCCCTGGCCGCCTGTCTCCAGGTCGGCTTCGCCACGCCGAACTACCTGATCCAGGAACAGAGCATCGGCATCCACTACAACCTCGGCGCCGAGGTGCTCGACTACTGCGTCGACCCCGAGCCGCTGACCTTCGTCGACGGCCACGTCCAGCGACTGACCGCGCCGGGGCTGGGCATCGAGATCGACGAGCAGGCGGTACGCGCGGCCGACAAGCGCGGCCACGCCTGGCGCAGCCCCACCTTCCGGCACCCCGACGGCTCCTACGCGGAATGGTGATCATGACCCTCGACCTCACCGCCGAACTCGCCGCGACCCGCCTGATGGCGGTCATCCGCGGCACCGACACCGCCGCCGCCATCGCGGCCGGCACCGCCCTACTCGCCGAGGGCGTCTCGATCGTCGAGGTGGCCCTGACCACCCCCGGCGCCTGCGCGGCCATCGAGGCGATCCGGGCCACCGCGCCGGAGGGCGCACTCGTCGGCGCGGGCACCGTGCTGACCACCGCCGACGTCGCCGACGTGGCCGCCGCCGGGGCCCAGTTCGTGGTCACCCCGGCCGTGGTCGAGTCGATCGGCGAGGCGGTCCGCCGGGGCCTGCCGGTCGCTGCCGGCGCGCTCACCCCCACCGAGGCGTACACGGCGGTGCGGCTCGGGGCCAGCGCCGTCAAGCTCTTCCCCGCCTCGGTGGGCGGCCCGGCGTACCTGAAGGCGGTGCGCGACCCGTTCCCGGACATCCCGTTCGTCGCGGTCGGCGGGGTGGGCCTGGCCGACCTGCCCGGCTACCTCGCGGCCGGCGCGATCGCGGTCGGGGTCGGCGGCCCGCTGGTCGGCGACGCCGCCTCCGGTGGCGACCTCGACGCCCTGCGGGAACGGGCCCGCGCCTACCTCGCGGCGGTCGGTACCTCGTGAGCGCCGTTGACCTGTTGACCGTCGGCGAGGCGCTGGTGTCGCTGCGGTCGCCCGGCCCGCTGGCCACCGGCGGGCCGCTGACCATGCACCTGGCCGGCGCGGAGTGCAATGTGGCGATCGGCCTCGCCCGGCTCGGTCACCGCGCCGCCTGGGTCGGCCGGGTCAGCGGCGACGAGCTGGGCGAGTTCGTGCTGCGCCAGCTGCGCGCCGAGGGGGTCGGCACCGCCGGGGCCCGCCGGGACCCGGACCGCTCCGCCGGCCTGATGTTCCTGGAGCGGCGCACCGCCGACGTGACCCGGGTCGGGTACCACCGGACCGGCTCGGCCGGGTCGGCGCTGGGCGTGGCCGACCTGCGCGAGCCGCTCGCGGCCGGGGCCCGGGTGCTGCACCTGACCGGGATCACCCCGGCGCTCTCCGACAGCGCCCGCGCGGCGGTGACCTGGGCGGCGCGGGAGGCCGCGCAGGCGGGCACGTCCGTCTCGCTCGACGTCAACTACCGGTCCCGGCTCTGGTCCCGGGAGGCGGCCCGCGCCACCCTGACCCCGCTGGCCGGGTACGCGTCGGTCGTGGTCGCCTCCGCCGACGAACTGGACCTGGTCGCCGAGCCCGACGCCGGCGAGGCCAGCGCGGCTGCCGGCCTGCTCCGGCGCGGTGTGCGCACGGTGCTGGTCAAGCTCGGCGCCGACGGGGCCCGCGCGTACACCCGTGACGGTGTCACGCAGGTCGACGCGGTGCCGGTCACCGCCGTGGACACCGTCGGCGCGGGCGACGCCTTCACCGCCGGCTACCTCTCCGGTCACCTCGACGGGCTGGATCTCGTCGACCGGCTCCGGCGCGCGGTGGCGCTCGGGGCCTTCGCGGTCGCCGCGCACGGCGACTGGGAGGGCCTGCCCCGCCGCGACGAGTTGTCCCTCATCACCGGCAGCGCCGCCGGCACCACCCTTCGCTGAGCACCACCCGCGAGAAAGGCACCCCCTCGTGAAGATCGTCGCCGCAGACGTCATCGTCTCCAGTCCGGACCGGAACTTCGTCACCTTGAAGATCACCACCGAGGATGGCATCACCGGCCTGGGCGACGGCACCCTCAACGGGCGCGAGCTCTCCGTCGCCTCGTACCTGCGGGACCACGTGGTGCCGTTGCTGCTCGGCCGGGACGCGCACCGCATCGAGGACGCCTGGCAGTTCCTCTACCGCTCGGCGTACTGGCGGCGGGGGCCGGTGACCATGGCCGCCATCGCCGCGGTCGACGTCGCGCTCTGGGACATCAAGGCCAAGGCCGCCGGCATGCCGCTCTACCAGCTGCTCGGCGGCGCGTCGCGCAACGGCATCATGGCGTACGGGCACGCCTCCGGCCGGGACCTGCCGGAGCTGTTCGACTCGATCCGGGCGCACCTCGAACTCGGCTTCAGGTCGATCCGGGTGCAGACCTCGGTGCCCGGCATCAACGCCGTGTACGGGGTCGCCGCCCAGCCCAGCACCGGCGGCAAGCGCTACGACTACGAGCCGGCCCAGCGCACCCCGCTGCCGGCCGAGGAGGACTGGGACACCCGGGCGTACCTGCGCCACCTGCCCGGCGTCTTCGAGGCGGTCCGCGGCGAGTTCGGCCCGGAACTGCCGCTGCTGCACGACGGCCACCACCGGATGACCCCGATCCAGGCCGCCAAGCTGGGCAAGGCCCTCGAACCGTACGACCTGTTCTGGTTGGAGGACTGCACCCCGGCGGAGAACCAGGAGGCGCTGCGGCTGGTCCGCCAGCACACCACCACGCCGCTGGCCATCGGCGAGGTCTTCAACACGGTGTGGGACTACCAGACCCTGATCCGGGAGCAGCTGATCGACTACGTGCGCTCCGCGGTCACCCACACCGGCGGCATCACCGCGATGCGCAAGCTGCTCGACTTCGCCGCCCAGTACCAGATCAAGTCGGGCATCCACGGCCCGACCGACATCTCGCCGGTCGGCATGGCCGCCGCGCTCCACCTGGACCTGGCCATCCACAACTTCGGCATCCAGGAGTACATGCGGCACGGGCCGCTCACCGACGAGGTGTTCCGCCAGTCGTTCACCTTCACCGACGGCTACCTGCACCCGGGCGACCAGCCCGGCATCGGCGTGGAACTGGACGAGGAGGCCGCCGCCCGGTTCCCGTACCAGCCGGCGTACCTGCCGTTCAACCGGCTGATGGACGGGACGGTCCATGACTGGTGAGCCGTCGACCCGGCATGTCGTGGTGATGGGGGTCTCCGGCGCGGGCAAGACCACCGTGGCCCGGGGCATCGCCGCGCTGACCGGGCTGGCCTTCGCCGAGGCCGACGAGTTCCACTCCGAGGCCAACGTGGCGCGGATGCGGGCCGGCGTGCCGCTGGACGACGACGACCGCTGGCCGTGGCTGCGGGCCCTGGCCGGGTGGATGGCCGACCGGCACCGGGAGGGCGTGTCGACGGTGCTGGCCTGCTCGGCGCTGAAGCGCTCCTACCGGGACGTGCTGCGGCAGGGCCCGCCGAGCGTGGACTTCGTGCATTTGGCGGGGCCGACCGAGGTCATCCGGGAACGGATGTCCCTGCGCTCCGACCACTACATGCCGGCGAGCCTGCTCGACTCGCAGACCGCGACCCTGGAACCGCTCTGGCCGGACGAGCGGGGGGTCGTCCTCGACCTCCGGCTCGCCACGGAGGCGTTGATCGTCGCGGGGGTCGAGCGGCTCGGCCTGCCGGTGCCGCGGGTCGCGTCCGGAGTGCCGACGCCGCGTGAGCCGTACGCTCCGGATCGCCGGTGACAGGTGGGCGGCGGCCCGGTCGGAAAGGCCCGGGTCGCCGCCGCTCAGCGTTCCGGGTGGCGACGGACGAAGTCCTGGTACGTCTCGTTGGCGAGCTCGATCTCGCGCAGCTCCGCCCGGCGGATCTGGGCCGCCGACCGGGCGCGGGCCAGCCGCAGCTCGTGACGGCGATCCCGGATCCGGGACCAGCCCCGCACCGCCGCCCAGGCGATCCAGCCACCCGTGGCGATCAGACCGGTCAGTGCGAATGCGAGCAGGAAATCCATCTCCACGTCCCTTCCGGCGGTCAGCTGACGTCCCGACGCGCCGCCAGCCAACTGCCCAGCCCGAACATGAGCAGGGTGTAGCCGAGCAGGACGAGGGCGGGCAACAGGGCGCCGGAGGATTCCACCACCCCGGGCGTGCCCCCGTCGAACTGGGAGCGGGCGCCCAACGCGCCGGCCAGTGCCCCGGAACTGGGGGCCAGCAGGATCTGCTGCACCACCTTCAGGGGGCTCAGCACCAGGGCCAGCCCGCTGATCGCGTTCTCCAGCACCAGCGTCCAGACCAGACCGACCGCGATCGCGGTCGCGGTGCTGCGGAAGGCGATCGCGAGGAACCAGCCGACACTCGCGTGCGCGGTGCAGATCAGCCAGGCCGCGACCACCGCCCCGGCCAGCTCCGCGGCCGGCGGCCAGCCGGCGGCACGCCCCTCGACCACCCCGAGCACTCCGGTGACCAGCGCCAGCGCGCCGAACGTGAGCACCGCGATCAGCAGGGTCAGGCCAGCGAGGACGACCGCGTGCCCGGCCAGCACCTGCCCGCGTCGGGGCCGCTGCGTGAAGATCAGGTTCAGCGTCCCCCAGCGGTACTCGTTCCCCACCACCAGCGCGCCGAGGATGACCACGATGGCGCCGCCGAAGAGCGGGAAGAGCCCGATCCCGGTGGTGACCAACTGGCCCGGCAGGACGGCGGCGAGCAGGGACTCGGCCGCGTCGGCCTGCTCCGGGTCGCCGGCCAGCGCCAGGTGCACGAGGTACGGGATGCCGATGCCGAACGCGATGGCGAGGATCGTCCAGGTCGCGGTGATCGTCCACACCGCCGGCCGCCGGCGGTCGGCGAACCAGGCGGCCCGCACCGAGGCGATCATCGGTTGACTCCCGTCGCAACGTGCGGCCGGCCGGTCGGCTCGGCGGTCGGGTCCGCGGCCTCGGCGTCGGATCGTTGCGCCGCGGTCAGTTCCAGGAATGCCTCCTCCAGCGAGTGACGCACCGGGCGTAGCTCCCGTACGTCGATGCCGGCGGTCACCAGCCGGCGGTTGAGTTCGGCGGCCAGCGCCGGATCGGCGGTGACCCGCAGCCGCCCGTCGACCGGTTCCACCATCCGGACCCCGTCGTGTTCGCGCAGGCAGGCGACGGCCCGCTCCACCGGCTCGGCGTCGATCAGCAGCGTCCCGGCGCCCAGCGCTCCGCGCAGCTCGTCGGGCGTGCCCTCGCCGACCAGCCGGCCGGCGTCGATCACCGCGATCCGGTCGCAGACCTGCTCGACCTCGGCGAGGACGTGACTGGACAGCAGTACGGTGTGGCCCCGCTGCCCGAGTGAGCGCAGCAACTCCCGCATCTCGGAGACGCCGGCCGGATCGAGGCCGTTGGTCGGCTCGTCCAGGATCAGCAGGCTCGGCTCCTTGAGCAGCGCGGCGGCCACCCCCAGCCGCTGCTTCATGCCCAGTGAGTAGGTGCGGAACGGTGATCCGGCCCGCTCGCTGAGGCGTACCTCGGCCAGCACCCGGTCGGCGGTGCTGTCCGGCACGCCCGCGTACCGGGCCGCCAGCCGCAGGTTGTCCCGGCCGGACAGATGCGGGTAGAAGGCCGGCGACTCGATCAGGGCGCCCACCCGGGCCAGCTGGTCCGGGGTGCCGGGCGGTTGTCCCAGCACCCGGATGCGCCCGCTGCTCGGCCGGACGAGCCCGACCAGCATTCGCATGGTGGTGGTCTTGCCGGCCCCGTTCGGCCCGAGGAAGCCGAGCACCTCGCCCTCCCGCACCCGTAGGCCGAGGCGGTCGACCGCCGTGACCCCACCCGGATAACGCTTGGTGACGCCATCCAGTTCGATGGCGAAACGGTCGGCCATCAACGGAACGCCGTAACCGGAAAATCGGGCAGAGGGGACCCGCCGAGGAGGTTTCTCCGAATGTTCATGTGAGAGCGTCTCAAATTTTCTGCCGCCACTCTGGGTTGCTTGCACGTCACCAATTAACTGTCCGTAAAGTCGAGCGGGCAGGGGCAATGAAAACGCTCCCGCCGCCGGGTGCGCCGCGGCCGACGGCCATGCCCTGGTCAGCTCCCGGCGTGGGGTGTCTGACCTGGGGCAGGCCGACGGCCGCCCACAGGGTAGCGGAGGTCGATCCGGGCCGGAAGTCCCGGACTGGGCGGCTGAACGTACGTTTTGTCTTAGCCGCAGCTCACGGCCACAATATTCATCTGCAACATTACCTTTTTTGAAAGAGTTTGTTGACTCGCGAGTTGACCTTGGGCAGCATGTACTCACTTTCGTGACTGTCGACGTCGATGCCATAGGAGCCCAGATGAGCGTGTCGCCGGACGGCGGGAAGACTCTCGGAATGCGGCCGAAGCTCCGGCACGACGTGGTCTTCCTGGACGCCCCCGCCGGCGCGTACCTACGCGGTCCGGACAGCGCCTTCCTGATCAAAGGCAAGACGGCCTTCCGCTGGTTGACCTCGCTGAGCCCGTACCTCACCGGCGAACACACCCTCGCCCAGCTCACCGACACCCTCGAACCGGCGCAGCGGCAGACCGTGCTCACCCTGGTCCGCGCGCTGCTCGCCCGCGGTTTCGCCAAGGACGCGGGCGACCGTAGCGAACTGGCCGAGCCGCTGGCCCGCCGGTTCGCCGCCCAGATCGAGTTCGTCGACCACTTCGCCGACGACCCCACGGGCCGGTTCCTGCGGTTCCACCAGGCCCGGGTGGCGCTGGGCGGCGAGGGAGCGGCCCTGCTCGCGGCGGCCGGCGGCCTGCTCCGCAACGGATGCGTGGCGCTGGACCTGTACCCGGACGACGACCCCGGCCGGTACGCCGAGGCGCTGCGCCCCGACCTGGCGGAGCTGCACGCCGACGGGGTGCCGGCGCAGGTCACCGTCCACTCCGGAGCGCTGACCGTCGCCGGCGCGGACGCGGTGGTCTACTGCGCGGGGCCGGCTGGCCTGGCCCGCCTCGCCGAGCTGGCCCGCGCCTGCCACCGGGACGGGCCACTGCTGGTGCCGGTGATCTGGGACGACGACCGCGCGGTGGTCGGGCCGACCGTGGCGGCGGGGCAGACGCCCTGCTGGCTCTGCGCCCAACTGCGGCTCACCGCCGCCGCCGACCCGGCCGCCTCGGCCGACTTCTGGCGTCACCTCGCCGTCGGGCCTGTCGGCATCGAGTCCGGCGCGTCGGGAAGCCTGCCCGAGGTGACCGGGCGGATGCTCGGCAACGCGGCCGCGTTCGAACTGTTCCGGGCGCTGACCGGCGCCCTCGCGCCGGACACCGCCGCCGGGGTGCTCCTGCTCGACGCGACCACCCTGGAATCCACCCGGGAACGGGTGCTGCCGCACCCCGGTTGCCCGGTCTGCCGGCACGTCGAGGTGCCCGCGGCCGGGCCCTCCGACGGGTCGGACGACGACACGTACCAGCGCGCCGAGGTCCTCGTGGCGCCGAACGCCGGAGTCTTCACCCGGTTCGTCGACGACCCGTTGGAGCAGGCGCCGTTGAAGACGGCCCGGTTGCGGCTGCCCGGCCGGCGCGGGCCACGCGAGGTGAGCGCCTTCGACGTACACACCGTGATGGGCGCCCGGCTGGCCGCGTACCGGGTGGCGATCCGTGACCACGCCGGCCGGTACGCCGACCCGCCCGGCGCGGTGTCGGCGTCCGCGGCCGAACTGCGCGACCGCGGCGAGCACCCGGTGCCGTGGACGCAGCTGGACACGGCGGTCGGCGGGCCGCCCGACGACCCGCGGCGGCGATGGCTGCCCGCCACCGTGCTGGGCCGCGAGGAACGGCTCTGGGTGCCCGCCGCCCTGGCCCTGCCGGCCAGTGGCCGCAGCGCCGAAGACTGGGTCGAGCCGACCGTGGCCGGCGCGGCGGTCGCCGCCACCCTCGACGGCGTGATCGACCGGGGCCTGGCCGACGCGCTCGCCTACCACGCGCTGACCGGCGCCATCCGCGGCCGGTCCGGGCTGCGCGTGGTGAGCGAGGAGGAACTGGTCCACGACGAGGAGACCGCCTTCGTGGTCAAGGCGGCGCACCGCCTCGGCTGCCGGCTGACGGTCCTGGCGCTGGCCGGCGCCGCGCCGGCCCACGCGATGCTCGCCGTCACCGAGCTGCCCGGCGGCGACCGCCGCTGGGCGCTGGCCGGCGGGTTCGACCCGGTCGCCACCCGACTGGCCGCCGCGCTGGACGCGGTGGGACGCGTCCAGGTGCGGCACTTCGAGGGGATCGACGCCGACCTCGGCGACCCGGTGCTGCGGGACTTCGATCCGGCGACGCTCACCGCCGGCGACGCCGCGACCGCTGACCCGCACGCCGCCCCGGCCGGCACCGACCGGGCGGCGGTGCTGGCGGCGCTGGCCGAGCGGTCGATCAGCGCCCTGCTGGTCGAGACGACCACCCGGGACATCCGGGCCAGCGGGGCGTTCCGCAGCGGCGTGGTCCTGCTGCGTCACCACGGCCGTCCGGCCGAGTAGAAGCCACCACAGCAAGTGCTCCGGCGAGGCACGCACCACGGAAAGGAGGTGGAAACATGCCGATCACCCTGAACGACGAGCTCCGCGAGCTGGAGACCGAGACCTTCGAGATCGAGGAGATCGAGGACGGCGCCGAGGCGCTGGCGGCGACCAGCTCCAGCTGCTCCTGCTCCAGCTGCTGTAGTTGCAGCACGTCCAGCTGCTGTAGTTGCAGCACCAGCTGCTCCAGCTGCGGCTGAGCTGGGTGAGCGGGGTTGACCCCCGACGCCGATGACCCTCCCGTCCTGGTGGGACCGCAACACGATCCATCCGCCGCCGGCCCACACCGGCGAGCAGCCCCTGCGTGCCTCCGCTGGATCCACCGTGGTGGTGCGGTCACCGACCACAGACGACTGGCGTCGACCCGGCTCAAGGAGACGTCCCGTGCCGAACCAAACCCCGACATCCGCTTCGTTACCCGATTCGGTCCGCAGTGAACATCGCGATCTGCCGACCTGCGCCAGCTGAGCCACCGCGACGCCGGACGTTCCGGACGCCCGGCGCGACGGTGGTCCGTGTCACCCGAGGGGAGGTGTACTCACATGCCGGAACTCACTGACGAACTGCGCACGCTGGAGACCGAGACGTTCGAGATCGAGGACGTCGACGCCATCGACACGATGGTCATGGCCTGGTCCAGCTCCAGCTGCTCGTGCTCCAGCTGTTGCAGCTGTAGCACGTCGAGCTGTTGCAGCAGCAGCACCAGCACCGGTTGCGGCGGCGGGTAGGCCGCCCATCCTCGTCCCCGCCGGCGCTCCACGTCGGCGGGGCACCCGGTCCCCGCCCCCACCGCACGACCGCAGACAGGTGAACCGCATGATCGTCGACGTCCGGACCACCTCCACCGGGTGGGACAGCAGCCTCAAACAGCTCGGCGAGGCGCTCCACGAGCGACGCCAGGACCGCGCGCACCCGCCGGGCCCGACGCCGCTCGACGGGGTCACCGTACGCATCGCCGCCCTGGGCCTGACCGACGCGAACCGCGACGGCGCCGAGGCGGTTCCCGGCGGCGACGTGGTGCCGATCTGGCTGCACGGCGCCACCGCGCTGGTCGGCCCCCGCTGGTCCGCGACGCCCGACCTCGCGCAGCGCGTCGAGACCGGCCCCGCGCCGGGCCCCTGCCCGCTCTGCGTGCAGCGGCGCTGGCAGGCCATCCGGGTACGCGAGGAGCGGCACGCCCTGGAACAGGGCGCCCGGGTCGGCGCCGTCGCCGCGCTGCCCCACCTGACGCCGTTCGCCGTCGACGCGCTCTGGCCCCTGCTGCTCGCCGCCGCCCGGCCCGGTCCCGAGCGGCCCGGTGTCGGCCGGCTGTGGCAGCTGCGGATGGACACCCTGGAGACCACCGTCGTCGCGGTGCTGGTCGACTCCGAGTGCCCGGCCTGCGCCCGTACCCGCCCGGACAGCGCCGAGGCCGCGCTCCTCGCGCTGACCAGCCGGCCCAAGCCGGATCCGTCCAGGTACCGGCTGCGCTCCGCCGGTGAGCTCGACCTCCCGGTGACCGCGCTGGCCAACCCGGTCGCCGGCGCGCTGGGCGGCACCGCGCTACGCGCCTACAACGCCACCGCCACCGCGCCGGTGACCGGCTACTTCCGGGTCCGCAGCCGCTACGACCTGCACGAGATGTGGTGGAGCGGGCACGCCAACAGCTATGGCAGCAGCGAGACGTACGCCCTGCTGGAGGGGCTGGAGCGGTATGCCGGCCAGTTCCCCCGGGCCAAGACGACCACGGTCTTCGACAGCTACGCCAACCTCGCCCCGCACGCCCTCGACCCGGCCGGCCTGGGCTACCACCCGGCCTTCTACCAGGGCCACGGGCAGCACTACATCCCCTACTCGCCGGCCGAGCCGATGCACTGGGTCTGGGGGTACTCGCTGCGCGACCGCGAGCCCCGGCTCGTGCCCGAGCAACTCGTGTACTACCTGGACCGGCGCACCGACCAGCGCAAGTTCGTCCAGGAGTGCTCCAACGGCTGCGCCAGCGGCAGCTGCCCGGAGGAGGCGCTGCTGCACGGCATGCTCGAACTGGTCGAACGGGACGCCTTCCTGCTCGGCTGGTACGGCTCGGCGCGGCAGGCCGAGATCGACCCCGCTACCTGCCGCGACGAGTCGGTGCACTTCATGATCGACCGGGTGGACCTGCTCGGGTACGACCTGCGCCTCTTCGACACCCGGGCCGACCTGCCCGTCCCGGTGGTCACCGCGGTCGCGGTCAAGCGCGGCGACGGGCTCGGCCAGCTCTGTTTCGCCGCCGGCGCCAGCCTCGACCCCGACGACGCGGTCCGGGCGGCGGTCTGCGAGACGGCGTCCTACGTCCCCGGTTTCGACGAGCGGGTCGCCGCCAGCGAGCCGGCGCTGCGGGAGATGACCCGGGACTACACCAGAGTCACCGAACTCAGCCACCATGCCCTGCTGTACGGGCTGCCGGAGATGACCCGGCACGCCCGGTTCCTCTTCGACGACCCGCCGCTGCGGTCGATGACCGAGCTGTACGGAGACTGGCTGGCCACCCGGCCGACCAACGACGACCTGCGCGCCGACGTGGAGTACCTCTGCGGGCTGATCTCCGGCCTCGGTGGCGACGTCCTCGCCGTCGACCAGACCTGCCCGGAGCAGGAGATCGCCGGGGTGCACACGATGGCGCTGGTGGCCCCCGCCCTGGTCCCGATCGACTTCGGCTGGCAGCGGCAACGGGTGCTGCACGGCGACCGCCTGGAGCGCCACCTGGCCCGGGGCACGTCCGGACCCGACCGGCTCGGCGCCACCGGCCGCAACCTCCACCCGCACCCCTTCCCGTAGGAGCACCGCCATGCAGCAGGAGGCCCGCGACATCGTCCGGGACTACACCGAGGCGGTCTTCCGCCGGGCCCGGGTCCCGATGGAACCGCTCCACTTCGAGGTGGACTGGGTCGACCAGCCCTCCCGCCACACCGCGTACCCCGGCGCGCCCCGGGTGCCGCTGCCGACCGACCTGCCCGAGCTGCCCACCCTGCGCGACCTACTCACCCGGGCCGGACCGCCGGTGGCGGACGGATCCACCCGGGCCGGACCGCCGGTGGCGGACGGATCCACCCGGGCCGGACCGCCGGTGGCGGACGGGTGGTCGTTGGCGCGGCTGGCGACCCTGCTGCGACTGTCGTACGGGGTGCTCGACCGGCGGATGACCGTCAACTGGAACCAGGACGTCGCCAAGCGGGCGCACTTCGAGCACGCCGTCTGGGGGCGGGGCACCGCCTCCGGCGGCGGCATGTACCCGGTCGAGCTGTACCTGGTCGCCGGGGCGTCCGCACCGCTGCTGCCCGGCGTCTACCACTACGACACCGGCCGGCACCTGCTCCAGCGGCTGCTGCTCGGCGACGTCAGCGGCACCGTGCGGGCCGGGCTGGCCGCCGCCGAGGACGCCGACAGCTTCCTGCTGGCGACCATCAAGTTCTGGAAGAACTCGTTCAAGTACAACAGCTTCTGCTACCACGTGGTCACCCAGGACCTCGGCGCGTTGCTCGGCTCGTGGGACCTGCTGGCGTCCGCGCTCGGCGTACCGCTGCGCCGGCTGCTCTGCTTCGACCCGGCGCCGATGGACCGGCTGCTCGACTTCGACAGCGACGAGCAGAGCGTCTTCGCGGTCGTGCCGCTGCGCTGGACCACCGACCCGACCGGCGCGGGCGGCGGGTCCGCCACCGCCGGCGCGGTCGGTGCTGCCGACACGGCCGGCGCGGGCGACCCCATCCACGCGGCCGGCGCGGGTGCGGGCCAGGTCGCGGTGCCGGGCCCGCCGGCCGCGGAGGTCCGGGTCCGGTACACCGCGCACGAGCGTTCCCGCCGGGTACGCCAGTTTCCCGCCGTGACCGCGGTGCACCGGGCGGCGGCGGTCCCCGCCGTCATCACCCCGCAGGCCGTCACCGACGCGGCTCCCCGGGAGCTTCCCGGCGAGCCGGTGGCGCTGCCCGCACCCCGGCTCGACCGGCTGGACCGTCCCCTGTCGGCGGTGCTGGCCACCCGGACGAGCAGCTTCGGCCGGTTCCGCCGGCCGCCCGAGCTGACCGCCGCCGAACTCGGCACCACGCTCGCCTTCGCCGCCGCCGGCCGGCACCACCCGGCCGACGCCGGGCTGCCCGCGGACGCGCCGGCGCTGACCCGGCTCTGGGTCTTCGCCAACCACCTCGACGGCCTGGCCCCCGGCGGCTACGCCTACTGCCCGCGCCGGCACGCGCTGCTGCCATCCGGGCCGGAGCCCGACGGCGGGATGTCCGCCTTCCTGCAACAGCAGTACTTCCTGACCAACTACACGATGGGGCAGGTGGGGGCGGTGCTGGCCGTCGCCGGCCGGCGCGACGCGGTGCTCGACGCCTACGGCCCCCGGGGCTACCGGATCCTCAACGCCGAGATCGGCGCGGTGGCCCAGCGGGCCTACTGTGCGGCCACCGCCCAGCGGGTCGGCTGCGGCGCGGTGCTCGGCTTCGACAACGTCTCCATGGACACCGCCCTCGGGCTGGACGGCACCGACGAACGGACCGTGCTGTTCCTCCTCCTCGGGCGGCACCCGGACGCCACCGCCGACCTGGCGTACCGGCTGTGACGCCCCCGACCCGCGCCGACGCGCCGACGAAGGAGAGCCCCGTGACGGTGTCCCTGCCCGCACCACCGGCCACCGAGGTGTCCTGGCGGATGCCCGACGTGTTCATGTTGCGCATCGCCGGCCTGCCCCTCGACGTCGCCGACCGGCTCGCCTTCGACCGCAGCGCCGCCTGGGCCCGCCACCTGCTCGACCTGGAACAGCGGCTGCGCGACACCGGCCGGCAGCTGGCCGACGCGCTCCAGGTGGCGGTGGCCCGCAACCTGCCCGACGACGGGCTACGGCAGCGGTTGATCCGGCTACGCCGCGACGTGTACAACCTGCGTCAGCCCCGGCCGGCCGACCCGTCGGACTGGCCCGCCGACGCGCTCGGCGCGGACACCCACCGGGCGTTGACCGGCTGGCTGGAGACCCTCGACGCGTACCGGCGGAAACTGGCCGCCGGCACGGCGGTGCTGGCCGAGGAGCTGGCCGAACGCCGGGCCGTGCTGCGCGACCTGGCCGACGACCCCGACCTGCGCGGCGGCATCCTGCTCGCCTCCCCGTCGCTGGACCAGTACCTGCCGGGGTACCTCGCCGCGCCGGGAAAGCCCGGCAAGCGGGCCCGCCGGGTGGAACGCTCCCTGCTGGAGTACGCCCTGCGCACCGCCTGCAAGACCAGCCCGTTCAGCCGGTTGACCACCGTCAACGTCGGGACGTTCGGCCCCGGTGGCGGCCGGCTGCTCGACGTCCGGCCGGCGTCCGGTGGCCCCGGCGCGGCCAAGCGCGGCGCGGCCCGGCTCAACCTGGCCGCGCTGGGCCGGTTGTCGGCCATCGTGCTGGCCGACGAGGCGCTTCGCGCGGACCTACCGGTCACCGTCACCACCGGCTGGCGCATCGAGCGCGGCCGGCTGCGCTACCTGCGTCGACGGCGGACCAGCTCCGAGGACGGCGACGCCGCGATCACCATGGAGTCCATCCACGAGTCGCTCTTCGTGCTGCCCACCGGCCAGGTGCTGCACGACATCCTGGCCGCGCTCGACGGCGGCCGGGTCCGCCGGATGTCCGAACTGGTCACCGAGCTGGCCGCCGACGGCCGCCCGGCGGACGAGGTCGGGCAGTACCTGCACCACCTGCTCCGGGTCGGTCTGCTGGTGGTGCCGAACCTGCAACTGGACATCCACGCCGATGATCCGGTCGCGGGCTACCGGCTCGCGCTGCGCCAGATCGACCGGGACTGGGCGCACCGGCTCGCCGACCGGGTCGGCACCGTCAACCGCCTCGCCACCGGCTACCCGGACGCCGACGTGGCCGGTCGCCGCGCGGCGCTCGCCGAGATCCGCCGGGAACTGGTCGCCGCCCACGCCGACCTCGGCCGTGCCGACGTCCCGGCCCCCCGCACCCTGGTCTACGAGGACGCCGCGCTGCGCACCGAGGCGCCGGTCACCGCCGACCGGGACCGGTGGCGGCGCGACGTGCTGCCCGGCCTGCGGGCGCTGGCCCAGATCATGCCGGTGTTCGACATCAACCTGCCCCGCCGGTTGGCCACCAAGGGCTTCTTCCGGGCCCGCTTCGGCGTCGGTGGACGCTGCGACGACCTGCTCACCTTCGCCCACGAGTTCCAGCAGGACTTCTTCGAGCACTACACCGGGCGGATGATGCGCCGCCGGGCGTTCGACGCGGAGAACGCCTACGTCCGGCAGGAGAACTGGTTCCGGCAGGAGGAGATCGCCGCCCTGGACGACGCGCGCGTCGAGCTGGCGCGGCGGGTGAACGAGGCGTACCACCGGCTGCCGGCCGGTGCCGAGGAGCTGGCGCTGGACGACGCGCTGATGACCGACGTCGCCGCGATGGTGCCCGACACGCTCGGCACCCTCGACCCCCGGTCGTTCTTCCTCCAACTCGCCGACCAGGGCGACCGGCACCGGGTGGTGGTCAACCGGATCTACTCCGGCATGACGCTGCTCTTCTCCCGCTTCGCCCACCTCTTCGCCGACGAGGACCTGGCCGGCGCGCTCCGCGCCGAGCTGGCCCGGCTCGCGCCGCCCGGCGCCGTGCTCGCCGAGCTGAAGGGCGGGTACGACGCCACCAACCTCAACCTGCACCCGGCGGTCA
Organism: Micromonospora sp. CA-263727; assembly: GCF_050942455.1. Lineage (NCBI taxonomy): Bacteria > Bacillati > Actinomycetota > Actinomycetes > Micromonosporales > Micromonosporaceae > Micromonospora > Micromonospora sp. CA-263727. The sequence goes on along the minus strand of NZ_CP192031.1, from coordinate 3,789,365 downwards.
CCCCGTACGAGCTGGTCTGCCCGGGGGAGATCAGCTTCCGGCCGGCGGCCGAGCAGATCCAGATGGACGATCTCCGCGTCGAACACGATCCGGTCGCCGACCGGCTGCTGTTGCGCTCGCGCCGGCTCGACGCCGAGGTCATCCCGGTCTACCTGGGCTTCCTGCTGCCGATGGCGCTGCCCGAGGTGCAGCAGGTGCTGCTCACCTTCGCCTATCTCGGGATGGCCCAGCCCGACTTCTGGGCCGGCACCACCGTGCCGCTGCCCGACCGGGGTATCGCCGGCTATCCCCGGATCGTGCACGGCGACCTGGTGCTGCAACGGCGGATGTGGAAGCTGCACCCGGACTACCTGCCGGCGCGTGGCGGGCAGCTCGACGACGCCGAGTGGTTCCTGGCCTGGCAGCGGTGGCGGCGCGACAACGGCCTGCCCCGCCGGGTCTTCGCCACCCCGGAGGGCGGCCGGCTCGCCCCGGCCGACGACGATGCCGGTCGCGCCGGTGCGCCGGGCGGGCGGCCCGACCACAAGCCGCTCTACGTCGACTTTGACAGCTACCTCTGCCTGCAACTGCTGGCGGCGATGGGGCGTTCGGCGGGCAGCCGGCTGGTGCTCGCCGAGATGCTGCCGGACCGCGACGAGCAGCTGCTGCGCGGCGAGGCCGGAGCGTACGTCACCGAACTGACCGTCGAACTCAACGGTGTCCGAGGGGGAGCCGATAATGACTGACTACCCGTCGCCGACCGACCACGGCTGGCTCAGCGTGCACGTCTTCTACGCCAGCAACGCCAACCCGATGCTGGTCGAGGGCGTCCGGCCGCTGGTGGACGAGCTGCGGGCGGACGGGCTGATCACCCGGTACTTCTTCATCAAGTACTGGATGGAGGGCCCGCACGTGCGGCTGCGGGTGCTGCCCGCCCCGGGCGTCGACCCGGCGCTGGTCCGGGCCCGGGTGGACGCCGCCCTCGGGGCGTTCCTGCGCCGCCGGCCGGCGCTCTACGAGGTCGACAGCGAAGGGCTGGGCGACCTGTACAAGCAGATGTTCCTCGCCGAGTACGGCCAGCAGCGGTGGGACGCCGAGTACGGCCCGGAGGGCGTGATGCCGATGCGGGCGAACAACAGCTACCACCACATCCCGTACGAGCGCGAGTACGGCCGCTACGGCGGGCCGGCCGGCATCGAACTGGCCGAGTGGCACTTCGAGCACGCCAGCGACGTGGTGCTGGACCTGCTGGCCACCACCAACGTGCACGTACGCCCGGTGCTGCTCGGCCTCTCCGCCCAGCTGAGCATGATGCTCTGCGCGGCCTTCCTCCCCGACGACCGGCGCATCGCCGACTTCCTCGACGAGTACCGCCGGTTCTGGGAGGTCTCCTACGCCGAGCCGAGCGACGACTACCACGACAGCTTCGACAGCAGCTACCGCCGGATGGACGCCGGGCTGCGCGACCGGCTGGCCGCCATCCGCGCGGCGGCCCGCGCCGACGCCGCCGTCCGGGCCACCGGCGTCGAGGGCCGATGGTCGGCCCACTGCCGGGAACTGCGGGACCGGGTGGTCGAGGCGACCGGACGGGGCGAGCTGACGTTCCAGCGTGGCGGTGGCGAACCCACCCCGGTCGGCGACCTGGACGTCGCCCTGCCCATCCTGCTCAGCTCCTACATGCACATGACCAACAACCGGCTCGGCGTGAGCATCCTCGACGAGATCTACCTGTCCTACCTGATGCGGACCGCGCTGCTCGACGACCTCGCCCCGGCCGGGCCGCGATGACCACCGTCGACGCCACCTGGACCCGGCCCCGGCTGCGGGCCGGCATCGTGCTCGGCCCCGGCCAGTGGCGCAACGGTAAGCTCGTCCACCACGTCAAGGACCCGGAGACCGGCTGGTACTACCGGGTGGGGCCGCGGGAGCACTTCCTGATGTCCCGGATGGACGGCACCCGCGGCCTGGACGAGCTGGCCGGCGAGTACGCCGCCGCCTACCAGCGCCGGCTCGGGCCGGAGAACTGGCAGCAGCTGTTCGGCATGCTGCACCAGCGGCAGCTGCTGGACGGCGCCACCGACCCGGAGGAACTCGCCCGGCTCACCGCCACGGCCGCCGCGGGCGCGGCGAAGGGCCGGCGCGGACCGCTCTCGGCCCGCCTGCCGCTGTTCGACCCGGAACGGCTGTTCAGCTGGCTGCTGCCCCGGCTCGCGCCGGTGTTCAGCTGGTGGTTCGTGGCGCCGGCGCTGCTGGCCGTGTTCGCCGTGGCCGGGTACGTGGCGTTGCACCTGCCCGAGCTGGCCGACGGGGTGACCGGTGGCGGCCGTCCGCTGCCCGCGATCCTGGCCGCCGTGGTCGTCACCTGGGTGATCGTCTTCCTGCACGAGTGCGCCCACGGGCTGACCTGCCGGCACTTCGGCGGGCGGGTCACCGAGATCGGGATGATGTGGCGCTTCCCGCTGCTGGCCCCGTACTGCAAGGTCGACGACGTGGTGCTGTTCACCCCGCGGCGTCGGGTGGCCACCGCCTTCGCCGGGATCTTCGTGAGCATGCTGGCGCTGCTCCCGTTCGCCGCGATCCACCTCTGGGGTACGCCCGGCGGCCAGCTGCACGAGCTGGCCAGCACGATGCTGATCTTCGGCACCGCCGCCGCCGCGCTCAACCTGGTGCCGTTCCTGCGGCTCGACGGCTACTACATGCTCAGCCACGCGCTGAACCTCACCGACCTGCGGGGCGACAGCTACCGGTTCTACGGCCAACTGCTGCGCCACGGCCCCGGCGCGGTACGCGCCCACCGCCCGCGCGACCGCCTCGCCTACGCCCTGTACGGCCTGGCGTCGGCGGTCTTCGCCGCGACCGTGCTCACCCTCCTGGTGCGCTACTGGTACGACACCCTGGCCCACTGGCTCGGCCCCACCTGGGCCGTCACCATCCTGGCCGCCGAGGCCGCCCTCCTCGCCCTCCTCCTCACCCACCTCGCCCACCGTCGGAAGGAAGGGCCCCCTCTTAACGCCTGAGGTAGAGCAGGGGCCCCCTGTTAACGCCGAGGGCCCATCGCGGCGTAGCACGGGGCGGGAGCGGGGTGGGCGGGTTTCCGGGTTCCCGGGACCGGGCGGCGGGCGGCGGGTCACCATCAACCGCAGCGCGACGGTAACGACGGCAGGTGGGCGGGCGTGCGGGAGACAGCGGTTGAGCCGATCACCGGCGGCGATGACGCCAGCCTGGCCGAGCAGGTATGGCGCAACGCGGTGGGGGACCCGGACGCCGTACAGTTCATCCGCCCGGATCCGGACCCCCGCTCGTGGCCGGTACGGCGCTCCGGTCGGGGCGGCTCCCTGCCGGTGACCTGCCGGCAGTTCCGCGACGACGTGCTGGCCCTGGCCCGCGGCTTCGTCGCCGCCGGAGTGGCCCACGGCGACCGGGTCGGGCTGCTCAGCCGCACCCGCTACGAGTGGACGCTCGTCGACTACGCGCTTTGGTCGATCGGCGCGGTCACCGTGCCGATCTACGACACCTCCAGCACCGATCAGATCCACTGGATCCTCGGCGACTCCGGAGCGGTCGGCTGCGTGGTGGAGACCGCCGACCACGCCACCACGGTGGCCGGGCTGCGGCCGGACCTGCCGGCGCTGCGGCAGACCTGGCGCATCGACGCCGGCGACCTCATCGAGCTGGCCGCCCAGGGCCGTACCGTGGACGCCGCCGAGGTCGATCGCCGTCGGGGCGCGGTGACCGGCGCGGACATGGCCACCATCGTCTACACCAGCGGCACCACCGGCCCGCCCAAGGGCTGCGTGCTGACCCACCGCAACATCTCCGCCGACATCGGCAACGCCACCGCCGTGCTGCCGCAGCTGCTGCACCCGGGCGCGTCGACCGTGCTGTTCCTGCCGCTGGCACACGCCTTCGCCCGGCTGATCCAGGTCGGCATGGTGCACAACCGCGCCACGATGGTGCACAGCGCCGACGCCTCCGGGGTACTCGACCAGCTGCGCCGGTTCCGGCCCACGTTCATCCTCGCCGTACCACGGATGTTCGAGAAGATGCACGACCAGGCCCGGCACATGGCCGAGGACGGGCACCGTGAGTGGCTGTTCAGCCTGGCCGAGCAGGTCGCCGTGCGGTACAGCCGGGCCCTGGACCGGCCGCAGGGCCCCGGGCTGCCGTTGCGCCTGGCGCACCTGTTGTTCGATTTTGCCGTGTACCGGCAGCTGCGCGCGGCGCTCGGCGGACGGTGCCGGATGGCCATCGTGGGCGGGGCGCCGCTGGGGGAGCGGCTCGGCCACTTCTTCCGCGGCGTGGGCATCACCGTGCTGGAGGGCTACGGACTGACCGAGACCTCACCGGCGTTGGCGTCGAACCTGCCGACGGCGATGCGGATCGGCACGGTCGGCCGGCCGTTGCCGGGGGTACGGGTCCGCATCGCCGACAACGGTGAAGTCCTCGTCCGCGGCGAGGTGGTCTTTCCCGGCTACTGGAACAACCCGAAGGCCACCCGGGAGGCGTTGACCGACGGCGGATGGTTGCACACCGGCGACCTCGGCCGCCTCGACGACGACGGCTTCCTGCGGATCACCGGCCGGACGAAGGAGATCATGGTCACGGCCGCCGGCAAGAACCTCGCGCCCGCGCCGATCGAGGAGCGCATCCGCGCGCATCCGCTGGTCAGCCAGTCCATGTTGGTCGCCGACGGCCGCCCGTACGTCGCCGCGCTGGTCACCGTCGACTCGCAGGCCTGGCAACGGTGGCGGGACGCGCACGGGCATCCCGGCGCGTCGCTGGCCCGGCTGCGTGACGACCCGCAGCTGCGCGACGAGATCCAGGACGCGATCGACCGGGCCAACCAGACCGTCTCCCACGCGGAGCAGGTGAAGACCTTCCGGATCCTGGCCCGGGACCTCACCGAGGCCGACGGGGAACTCACCCCCACCCTCAAGATCAAACGGGAGACGGTGCAGGACCACTTCGCCGACGACATCGCGGCGCTCTATCGCGGCCACTGAGCCGCCCGCCGGGGCCGTTAAGAGGGGGCCCTTCCTCTACATGAGGCGTTAAGAAGGGGCCCTTCCTTACATCGGGGTGGTTGTCAACCGGTAGGTGGACGGAGGGGCTACGGTTGCCCGACAGCTGACCTGATCGTGGTCGGCCTAACGTGCACGCACCCGTTGCCCCCGGAGGACCCCCATGTGCGTCGACACGGCGATCCTCGCCGATATCAGAGTTTCCATCCAGGACCGCCGCGCGCCCGACCGCCTCGCCGGCCACCTCGCCGTCGGTGTGCTGGTCGACGGCGACCAGGTGCTGGTGCCCAACCCGCCCAAGCAGCTGCTCGACCCGCATGCCGACCTCGAGGTGGTCATCTTCCCGGCCGGTCTGGAGGAACGGCTGCCCGTCGAGGCGGCGCCGGTGTGGAAGTGGCGCCGGTTCGCCCTCACCGACCAGGCGCCGCTGGCCCTCGTCGCGTCCCTCGGCCGTACCTCCGGCTATCGCGCCCAGGTCGGCCATGCCGACTCCGTCGCGCTGGCCAAGGCGATCGAGGGCGCCGGCGGCGACCTGTGGGAGGCGTTGCGCCGGCAGGAGGTCATCGCCCGCGACATCCACCTGGTCGACGACGACCTGCTGCGCCGGGCCGGCGAGCTGGAGCAGGCCCAACGGGAACCGCGCCGCGCCGAGCACCGGTTCGGTTCGCTGCGCGAGATGACCGGCGGCTTCTGCATCCTGTTCTGCTTCTGCCAGCCGCACGGCCCACGATGACCGCCACCGCCGTACCGCCGCCGGCCCGCCACGCCGTCCTGGCCGCCGCCCCGGCGCGCCGGGACGTCCTGGTCGCCGTGGCGGTGTGGCTGCTCGACCTGGCGCTGTTCTCCACCGCCGGCACCGACCTGGCCCGCGCCGGTGGTCTGGGCGGGTCCACCGTACTGCTGCTGGCGTTCGCCGCGCTCGGCCCGGTCGCCCTGCTGTGGCGGCGCCGGGCACCGGTCGCCGTCTTCGCGGTGGTCTGGGTCCTCGGTCTGGTCGGCACCGCCCTGGTGCCCGGCTACCAGCCGGTGCTCGGCGTGCTGGTCGCCCTCTACGCCGTGGGCGCGCACGCGTCGGCGGCCCGCGCCTGGGTCACCGTCCCGGCCCTGGCGCCGTACCTGGTCATCGCCGCCAACGAGGCGTGGCTCGCCGGCCGGGAGGATGCCGGCCGGCGGACCGCCGTCTTCGTCGGCCTCGCCCTGGTCTACGCCCTGGTCGTCGGTGGCACCTGGGCGTTGGGGTGGTGGGCGGGCAGCAACCGCCGACGACTCGCCGCCGCCGAGCGCCTGCGGGCAGTCGAGGCGGAACGCGCGGTGGCCGACGAGCGGGCCCGCATCTCCCGGGAGCTGCACGACATCGTCGCGCACACGGTGACGGTGATGCTGTTGCAGGCCGGTGGCGCGCGTCGCGTCCTGGCCACCGACCCGGACCGGGCCGGGCAGGCGTTGACCCACATCGAGCAGGCCGGCCGTCAGGCGGTCGAGGAGCTGCGTCGGATGCTCAACGTCATCGCGCCCGGCGACACCACGGCGCCGGCCGATCCCCGGCATCCGGGTCCCGGCGACGTCGAGGAGCTGGTGGCCGGGATGCGCGCCAGCGGGCTGCGGGTGGACCTCGCCGTCGACGGGCCGTCCCGACCGGTGGATCCGAGCGTGGGCCTGGCCGCCTACCGGACGGTCCAGGAGGCGCTGACCAACGTCGTCCGGTATGCCGGCCCGCAGGCCACCGCCACCGTCCGGCTCAACTGGGCCGACCAGCTGGAGGTGGAGGTGCGGGACACCGGTGGCGACGGGACCCCCGTCGGCGGCGCGCTGTCGACCGGGCGCGGCCTGGTCGGCCTGCGCGAACGGGTCGCGGTCGCCGGCGGCGAGCTGACCACCGGGCCGGTGCCGGGCGAGGGCTTCCGGGTGTACGCCCGGCTGCCGCTGCCGCCCGTCGAGGTGGGGGTGGCGTCGTGATCCGGGTCGTGCTCGCCGACGACCAGCCGCTGGTGCGCTCCGGCATCGCCATGCTGCTCGCCGCGGAGGCGGACATCGAGGTGATCGGCGAGTGCGCCGACGGTGCCGCCGCCGTCGAGCTGGCCCGCAGGGAGCGGCCCGACGTGGTGCTGATGGACGTGCGGATGCCGGGCGTCGACGGGGTCGCCGCCACCCGGGCCATCACCGCCGAGGGGGCCGGGGTGCGGGTGCTGGTCCTCACCACGTACCACGTGGACGACGCGGTCCGGGCGGCGTTGCGGGCGGGCGCCTCCGGGTTCCTGCTCAAGGACGCCGTACCCGACGAGCTGACCATGGCGGTGCGGGCCGTGGCGGCCGGCGAGGCTTGGCTGGACCCGGCGGTGACCCGGTCGCTGCTGACCGAGTTCGCCGCGCTCGGCGAACACCGGGTACCCACGGCCGGCGAGCTGGGCCGGCTCACCGACCGCGAGCGGCAGGTGCTGGTGCAGATGGCGTACGGGCTGTCGAACGCGGAGATCGCCGCCCGGCTGCACATCGGTGACGCGACGGTGAAGACCCACGTCGGGCGGGTGCTGATGAAACTCGGGCTGCGCGACCGGGCCCAGGCCGTCGCCGCCGCCTACCAGGGCGGGTTGATGCCGCCGCCCGGCTGAGCCGCCCCGCCGCCAGGTGCCCGACCAGTGCGGCTGGAAGCTCGGCGACGGCCGGCGTCCAGGCGGGGTGACACCGGTCTTTCCGCCCCGACACGCCGTGCAGTCTGTGATCGGCAAGTTGCGGCGCGTTAAGGTGCGATCGCATCTGGTGGCAGTCGGTACGGGGGAGGCACAGGTGACGAGTCCGCGGCCTGGCCGGCTGATCCGCGTCGCGCTGCGGCTCGGCTTCCTGACCGTGGTCACCGGTGTCGCCTGGGTCGCCTATGACGTCGCCGCCGAGCCCGCCCACGCCGCCGAGCCATCGCCGGTGACCACACCGGACGGAGCGGTCCCCCCGGCGGCCGACCTGATCCAGGCCGTTCTCGCCCCGGTGGTCACCGCGGTCGCGCCCGGCCGACCGGCGGCCGATGCGCCCCCGTCGCCTGACGGCGCTGTCGACGAACACCCGCAGTCGCCCGACCCGTCGGCGCCGGCGCCGCCGCTCGCCGGCAAGCCCTCGGCCGAACCCGATCCACCCGCCAACGCCCCGCCCCCGGCCGAGCCGGCTCCGCCCCCGGCCGCCGCCCCGCCCGTTGCCGCGCCGCCGCCGGTTGCCGCGCCGCCGATCGTCGTGCCCCCGGCCGCCGCCCCGCCGGTTGCCGCGCCGCCGCTTGTCGTGCCTCCGCCGGTCGCGCCGCCGGTTGCCGCGCCGCCGCTTGTCGTGCCTCCGCCGGTCGCGCCGGCTCCGCCCCCGGCCACCGGGCCACCGGCCAGACCGGCCGAGCCGCCCCTGCCGGGCGGTCCTGGCCTGCCGTCCGACAGGGTGCCACTGCCGGCACCGTCGGACGTGGCCCCACCGCCTGCCGGCCACCGGCCACCGGCTGATCCACCGGCAGCGCGCCCCGGATCGGATCCGCCCGGCCCGGTGCTGGTGGACGCCGCGGCCCGGGTGGCTGCGCTGCTGGCCGAGATCGCCCGCGACCAGGCCGCCGCCCCGGTCGCCGCCCCGGCGCGCCCGGTGAACGACCCGATCGTCGAACTCCTGAGCCAACTCCTGGGCCCGATGTCGCCGCTGCTCGACTCGATCCTCGCCAATCTCGATCCGCTCCTGCACGAACTCGAACCGATTCTCGGCGTGCTCGACCCGGTGTTCGACATCCTGGATCCGGTCGTCGCCCAGCCTGGTCCGGAGCCGCCGCCGGCCATCCCGTCGCCCACCGAACCCGACGCCGCGCCACAACCGGAGCCACTGCCCACCTCGCCGCCGTTGACCGTGCCAGCTCCGGTCGACGTGCCGATCTGCTGTTCGCCGTCGTCGGGAAAGCCGGTCGCCGCCGACACCGTGTCGTACCGGGCCGGGCACTCGGGCGCGCCCAAGCAGCGTGCGGGCGTGGCTCCCGGCGGCGATGCGCAGCACCCCGACGACCGCCGGGTCGATCGACCCCCGAGGCCGTTTCCGGTCTCGCCGGTGCCCGGCAAGAGCGGCGTCGACTCGACCCTGATCAGCCACAGCGGAACCGCCGACGCCGCCCCGATCGGCTGGACGCCGCCCGCGATCCGAGGCCAGGTGACCCGGCCCGCCGGCACCCGCCGCCGCCCGTCCCGCTCGCCCCGCCCGCGGAGTAGACCGGCCTGACCGCCGGGGCCGACGCCGGGCATCACGCCGTCGCGATCGCGACGGCCGGCCGGTGCGACACCCGACGGCCGCCGTACGCGGTCGTGTGTCACCGGTCCTGCCGGCTGCCCGCGGTCGTCCGCGGGTCGCTGGCCAGGCCAGATCTTTCACCTCGGACTTTCACCTGACCAGGAGTTCCCCATGCAGATCAACCTGCCGGTCAACCGTGCCCGGTGGCGCGACATCGACTGGATCGTCGACCTTGTGACCGCCACCGTCGCCCCTACCCCGCTCGGGCTCTGGCTGGTGCCGGACGAGCGGCGGCGGCCCGCCGTGGTCGCCGCCGTGGCCCGTATCTGGGTCGAGCACGCGCTGCTGTTCGGTGACGCGTTCCTGCTCAAGGACGGGGCCGCCGCCACGGTCTGGTTCCACCGCTACCGCCCGATCCCACCCCCGTCCCGGTACGACGAGCGCCTCGAACACGCCGGCGGTGAGCACGCCGCACGCTTCCGCCGGCTCGATCACGTCCTCGCCGCGCGGCGCCCCGACGAGGCCCACAACCACATGGCCTTCCTCGCCGCGCCGCCGGACGCCGGCCGGGCCGGGCAGGCCGCGGCGGTCCTCGCCGGCAGCCACCGGTGGATGGACACCCTCGGTCTGCCGATGTACGCCGAGGTGCACAGCAGCACCGACCGTCGCCTTTTCCGTCGGCTCGGCTACCGCGATCGGCCCGACCTGTCGCGGCCCGACGGCATCCCGGTCGACCTCCTCTGGCGGCCCCTGCCGGAGACCCGGCTCGATCGTGGCACCGAGCCACTGGCGGGTCGGGTCGGGCGGCAACCGGTGCGCGCGCTGGCTGCGGTCGTCGATCCCGCCGGGGGAGCGCCGGTCGGCGGGTGAGCGGCGGCCCGGACTCTTCCGGTGCGGGTGGGCTGCCCGCGGCGGCCTCACCCGCACCGGATGGCGGGCATCTCGGCCCGGTGCTCAGGGGTCGGGCAGCAGCGGCATCTCCGGGCCGGTGTCGTGGCCGAGCAGCACCGCGCGGGTCAGGGCCGCCGAACCGAAGCGCTCGCGGACCGCGTCGACCGCCGCGTCCAGCTCCGCCGCCGGCTCGGTGTGCCAGGGCAGCGGCAGCTGGACGTGTCCGTCGCCGAGGTTGCCGACCGCGACGCCGATCAGGGTGACGCCGCGTCGCTCGATCTCGGGCAGCGTGGCCCGCAGCAGCTTGCGTGCGGCGTCCAGCACCGGGCCGGTGTCGGCGGTCGCCTTCGGCAGGGTGCGCGACCGGGTCGCCCGGGTGTAGTCGGCGAAGCGCAGCCGCAGGGTGATCGTCCGGCCGGTCCGGGCGGACGACCGCAGCCGCCGGGTCACCCGGTCGACCAGGCCGGCGAGGATCGCGTCCAACTCGGCGGGCCGGTGCCCGGATCGACCCAGCGCGTGCTGGGCGCCCATCGACCCGCGTCGCCGGCCTACCTGCACCGGTCGCGGATCCCGGTTGTGGGCCAGGGCGTGCAGGTGGTGGCCGGCACCGCCGCCGAGCAGCGAGACCAGGGTCGCCTCGCCGAGCCGGGCGACGTCACCGACCGTACGGATCCGGTGCTGCCGTAGCTTCGCGGCGGTGACCGGGCCGACTCCCCAGAGCCGTTCGACGGGCAGCGGGTGCAGGAAGGCCAGTTCGCCGCCCGGCGGCACGACCAGCAGGCCGTCCGGCTTGGCGACGCCACTGGCGACCTTGGCCAGGAACTTCGTGCGGGCCACGCCGACGGTGATCGGCAGGCCGACGCCGTCGCGTACCGCCCGGCGCAGCCCGGCGGCGATCCCGGTCGGCGGCCCGACCAGCCGGCGCAGACCACCGACGTCGAGGAACGCCTCGTCGATGGAGAGCCCCTCGACCAGCGGCGTGGTCTGCCGGAAGATCTCGAACACCGCTCGGCTGGCCGCGCTGTAGGCGGCCATCCGGGGCGGCACGACGAGCGCGTCCGGGCAGAGTCGGCGGGCCTGCGCACCGCCCATGCCGCTGTGCACACCGCAGGCCTTGGCCTGGTAGCTGGCGGCCAGCACCACGCCGCCGCCGACGACCACCGGACGGCCGCGCAGCCGTGGATCGTCGCGCTGCTCGACCGAGGCGTAGAACGCGTCCAGGTCGGCATGCAGGATGGTGGCCTCGCCCGACACGGGGCCATCTTCGCACACATGTTCTAAGTCTGGGTGTGACCTGCCGCGAACTGCCGGTCGACCAGCTCCGACAACGCGGCATGGGTCTCCTGGTCGGCCGCCACCAGCAGCCCGCCCACCCCGGTGTGCAACGGCTCTCCCCGCAGGCCGGTGACCACGCAGCCGCTGGCCCGGCAGAGGGCGACACCGCTGGCGAAGTGCACGCTGTCCGGCAGGTGGCCGTCGGTCAGGTAGGCGGCCCGTCGGCCGGCGGCGACCCAGGCCACCGCGAGGGTGGTGGAGACCACCCGGGGCCGGAACCGCGCCCCGAAGTCCGGGTCGGCGAGCAACCGGACCGCCCGGAAGGCGGCCCCGTTCGGGAACGGCGGGTCGAGGTTGACTTCGACCAGGCGCGAGTGCGCCGATGGCTCGACCTGCGCGTCGTTCCCGCCACGGCGTACCCGGACCCGGCTGCCCTCGGTCCAGAACACCTCGTCGGCGAACGGGTCGGCACAGGCGGCCACCGTGGTCGTGCCGCCGATCCGCAGGGCGACGTTGACCGAGGCGAGCATGGTGCGCGCGGCGTAGTTCAGCGTCCCGCACAGCGGATCGACCAGCCATACCCGATCGCTGTCGCCGGGCCCGGTGCGGCCGCTCTCCTCGGCCAGCACCTCGTCCCGCGGACGGGCGGCCCGGAGCACGTCGAGGACGGCCCGCTCGGCTTCGAGATCGGCGACGGTGGTGAAGTCACCCGCGCCCTTGTCCACCCGGGCCAGCGCCGCCCCGTACCGGGCGCGCAACACCGTCGCCCCGGCCTCGGCCGCGGCGACGGCAAGCTCCGCGTCGGTGATCGACACGCCGTCGAGGGTAGGGCGCAGCCGATGATCCGGTCCAGGTTCCCGTTCCGGCGGCGGTCCGTGTCTGCCGGGCGTTGACCGGTGGTGATACCAGTGGCGTTGTGTCCGCGACCGACCGTCCCGCGCCCGCTTCGGCGGCCCCCGGGCCGACCGCCTGCCACCCGGCAGCCGCCCGGACCGCCTGCCCCCGGGCGGCCGCCCGGCCGATGACAGCACCTGTCGGGCCTATGGCCGCGCCGGCCCCGCGGGCGATAATGACCGGCGTGCCCAGGAGCACCGGCCAGCGGCGCGGAGCGCGGAGAGTGGCGACATGACCGAATGGCGACTTTCCGGCTACACCCCGGTCCGCCGGCTTGGCGCCGGCGCGTCCGGCAGCGTCGACCTCGCCGTCCACGATGCCACCGGCACACCCGTGGCAATCAAGTATCTGACCGGCCGGCACGACGACGACCTCTTCCGGGCCGCGTTCCGCGACGAGGCCCGACTGCTGGCCGACATCGACGACCCGTACGTCTGCCGCCTCTACGAGTACGTCGAGGCACCGGGCGGCGCGGCGATCGTGATGGAACTGGTCAACGGCGTCTCGCTGCGGCAGATGTTGCGCGCCCAGGGCCCGACCACGCCGGAGTCGGCGCTCTGCGTGCTCAAGGGTTCGCTGGCCGGGCTGGGCGCGGCACACGCCCGTGGCGTGGTGCACCGCGACTACAAGCCGGAGAACGTGCTCGTCACCGCCGAGGGCACGAGCAAACTCGCCGACTTCGGCATCGCCCTGCCGGTGGGCGTCAGCTCCGGTGCCAGCGTCACCGGCACGCCGCGCTACATGGCCCCCGAACAGTGGACCGGCGCGCCGGTCAGCCCGGCCTGCGACATCTACGCCGCCACCGCGACCTTCTTCGAGTGCCTCACCGGCCATCCCCCGTACGATGGGCGGGACCTGGCCACCCTGCGCCAGCAGCACGCCCGCGCGCCGATTCCCACCGACCCGGCCCCGCGACCGGTGCACGGCCTGCTGCGCCACGGCATGGCCAAACGCCCCGCCGACCGGCCGCAGCCCGCGCAGGTCTTCCTCGCCACCTTGGAGGAGGTGGCCGCCGGGGCGTACGGGGCGGACTGGGAGGAGCGCGGGCTGCGGGAGCTGGCCCAGCGGGCCGCACTGCTGGCTGCCTTCTTTCCGTTCCCGGACGGCGCCGGCGGTGCCACCGCCGTGGCCAGCACCGCGCTCGGCGCCGCCACGGTCGGCCCCACTCCGTCGGCCGGCGACGACAGCGGCCCCGCCGTGCCACGACGGGGCCGCGCCCGGGCGGCGCTTGCCGGCGGCGGGCTGGTGGCGGCCCTGCTGGTCGGCGGCGCCGGGCTCAGCTACGCCGCCCGGGACGAGCCGGCGACCCCGGCCGGCGCGGTGCGGCCCGAGGCGAGGACGGACCTGACCGGCGGCCCGGTGCCCACCGGCGAGGTCCTCGCCCCGCCCACCCCCGATGGCTCCACCACGCCCACCCCGGAAGGGTCCACCACGCCGACCGCCGCGGTGCCCGTCACCCCGACCGGCGGTGCCACCCCGAGCAGCGGGACCACCCCGACTGTTCCGCCGAGCGACAGCCCGTCGCCGTCCCCGTCGACCAGCACCAGCCCGCCACCGCCGCCGGACACCACCGGGCCCACGGTCGACCGGGTCGCGGTCAGCCCGACCGAGCTGGATCCGGCCGGCTGTCCGTACGGGCCCACGACCAGCACCGTCACCGCGCTGGTCGCCGACGACCGCACGGTGGTCGGCGACCTGCGGGTCCGCTTCCGCTACACCATCGAGAAGCAGCCGTACGAGCAGAGCATGACGCTGCTCAGGAGCGGCCTGTTCCGGGGCGTGTTCGGCGACCTGCCGCGACCCGGATCCACCATCCGCATCCCGGTGACGGTCCTCGCCACCGACGCCGCCGGCAACACCACCACCGGCGAACCGACGGTGTACGTGACGCTCTACCCCTACTGCACGCCGGGCTGACCGGGCGCGCCCCACCTACCAGGCCGACGACGAGCGGGAGACGCAGCCGTGACCCACCCGGACGACGTGACCGAGGCCCTGCCCACCGATCGGGCGCTGCCCAGCCCGGCGACCGGCGGCCACCCCGACCACACCCCGCCCCGCCCCGTGCCGCCGGAGGAACCCACGGTGCGCCTGGGCGGCGCGGCGCCGACCGGGCAACTCACCAGCGGGGAGCCGACCGAGCACCTGACCGGCGGGACGCCGACGGCGCCGCTCACCGGCGGGACGCCGACTGTGTATCTCGGCGGCGCGGCGCCGACGGTCGACCTGGGGGCGACGTCGCGGGTGCCGACCGGCGACGCGACCGTCCACCTGGGACCGGACCAGGAGACGGTGTCGCTGGACCAGACGGTGCGGCAGGCGGTGACCGAGCCTGCCGCCACCGGCGGGGACCTCACCGTCAGCTCGGGTACGTCCGTCACCGCGGGCCCGGCCGGGGCGCGTACCGCTGCCGAAGCGCTCGCGGCCCCGACCGCCGGACCCGGCGGCGAGCTGCGGTTCGGGCCCGGTGTGCCGGCCACCCCGCCGCCGGCGCCCGCCTGGCCGGCACCCGCGCCGCCACCACGGCGCAGGTCGGCCTGGCGTCGGCTCGTCTCGGTGCTCTCCACCCTGCTCACCCTCGCCCTGCTCGCCGCGGTCGGGCTGTGGATCTGGCAGCGGCTCAGCCCACTGGAGATCGCCGAGCTGAGCGTCGCCGTGCCCCGGCCGGCGGGCGAGCAGTGCGACGTGACCGTCGACGTGGTCGCCACGGTGCAGACCAACGGCCGCGCCGGCGTCATCGAGTACCAGTGGCTGCGCTCCGGCGCTGCCCCGGGGGCCCTGCTCGATGAGCGGGTCGGTTGGGGCCAGCGCACCGTCGAGCTGACCCTGCGCTGGTCGTTCAGCGGCGTCGGCAGCACCACCGAGACCGCCACCGTGAACATCGTCTCCCCGGCGCCGGCGCAGGCGAGCACCGAGGTCGTCTACTCCTGCCCGGGCTGAGCCCGGGAACCGCGGACGTTTCCCCCACAGGCCACCCGGGTAGGTCGGGCCGGACGAACCACCCGCCCCTGTGGAGGACCATCCGATGCGAGACAACTTCGGTGACGCGGTGGGGGACACCCTCCGTTCGATACTTCTCTTCCTACCTAAGGCCGTCGCCTTCGTGGCGATCCTGGTGGCCGGTTGGCTGGTCGCCAAGGCGGTCCTGAAGCTCGTCGACCGGCTGCTCGACCGGATCGGCTTCGACCGCGCCGTCGAGCGCGGCGGAATCCGGCGTGCCCTGGCCCGGTCCCGCTACGACGCCAGCGACATCGTCGTCCGGCTCGCCTACTACGGCGTCCTGCTGCTCACCCTCTACCTGGCCTTCGGCATCTGGGGGCCGAACCCGATATCCGACCTGATCGCCGGCATCATCGCCTGGCTGCCGCGTGCCTTCGTCGCGATCGTCATCGTGGTCGTTGCCGCCGCCATCGCCAGCGCGGTCAAGGACATCATCTCCGGCGCGCTCGGCGGACTGTCGTACGGCCGGCTGTTGGCCACCATCGCCTCCGCCTTCATCCTCGGTCTCGGTGTCATCGCCGCGCTCAACCAGATCGGGGTCGCCACCGCCGTGACCACCCCGGTGCTGATCGCCGTGCTGGCCACCATCGGCGGCATCCTGGTCGTCGGCGTCGGCGGTGGGCTGGTCCGGCCGATGCAGAGCCGCTGGGAGTCCTGGCTGTCCCGGGCCGAGGAGGAGTCGCGGACCATCGCGGAGCACGCCCGCGCCTACTCCGCCGGCCGCCGCGACAGCGCGGAGCACCCCGCCGAGCCGGCGACCGCGCCCACCACGCCGACCTCCAGCGCATCGACCTCCAGCGCATCGACCTCCAGCGCGCCGACCTTCGGCGCGGCCGGCACCGCCCCGCCTGGCACCGCCCCGCCTGCGACCGCCGGACCCGCCGGAACCCCGCTGGTCGACGACGACCCGGAGGCCACCCAGGTGGTCAGCGCCCCCGCCGCCGATCCGGACGCGACGACGCCGCTGCCACGGCCGACGCCCGACGCACCGCTGCCGGGCCATGACGACCCGGACGCCACCCAGGTCACCTCGCCGGCCCCGGACGTGCCGGGGCAGCGCACCACCGACGACGGCGACTCGACCATGGTCCTACCGAGGACCGACGACCAGTCGCCCCGTTGAGCGCGGCGCGGGACGGGACCACCTGCGTCCCGTCCCGCGCCGCGTCCCGGCTACGCCGTGGCAGAGCACCGCGCGGCCGGCTAGCATCACCGCCATGACCTGGCGACATTGATGTGTCATCCGAGGCCGTGGGCCGCCCGCGGTCGCCGTAGCACCGGCGTCCGTGACCCGTCCCACCCGAAAAGGCCTCATGAGCCTCACCTCGACGGGTGCCCGCCGCCTGGCGGCCACCCTCTACGCGTACGCGTTCCTCACCGACCTGATCCTGCTGTACCCGGTGTACGTGCTGCTGTTCGCCGACACCGGCCTGTCGGTCGGGCAGATCTCCTCGCTGTTCGTGATCTGGTCGGTGGCCGGCATCGTGCTGGAAGTGCCCTCCGGCGCCTGGGCCGACGCGACCTCGCGGCGTCGGCTGCTCTGCCTCGCGCCGCTCTGCACCGCCGCCGGTTTCGCCCTGTGGACGCTCGTGCCGTCTTACCCCGCGTTTGCCGTCGGGTTCGTCCTCTGGGGAGCCGGCGGCGCGCTCGCCTCCGGTGCGCTGGAGGCCCTGGTCTTCGACGAACTCGACCACCTCGGCGCGCCCGCCCGGTACGCCCGCACCATCGGCCGGGCCCGTACCGCCGGCACCATCGGCGTACTCGGGTCGATCTTGTTGGCCGGGCCGGTGCTCGGGCTCGGCGGCTACCCGGCCGTCGGTGCGGCCAGTGTGGCGGCCTGCCTGCTCGCCGCCGCGGTCGCCGCCCGTTTCCCCGAACACCGCCGGTCCGCTGCCGCCGGGCAGCCGGCCGGCGCCGCCGAGCCCGGCTGGGGGCCGGGCCTGCGGGCGGGGATCGTCGAGGTGCGCGGCGACCGGACGGTACGCGCAGCCGTGCTGCTGGTCGCGGTGGTCACCGCGGTCTGGGGCGCGCTGGAGGAGTACACCCCGCTGCTGGCCCGGGACACCGGCGTCGCCCTGACCACGGTGCCGCTGCTGCTCCTGATCGTCACGCTCGGGCAGATCGCCGGTGGCCTGCTCGCCCCGGCCGGCCAGCGGCTGCGTGCCCCCGGGCACGCGCTCCTGCTGGCCGGCTCGGCGCTGGCCCTGGCCGGGGGAGCGCTGCTCCGCAGGCCGTCCGGGTTCCTGCTGCTGGCGCTGGCGTTCTGTGGTTTCCAGCTCGCCTCGGTGCTGGCCGACGCGCGGTTGCAGGCCCGGATCAGCGGGCCTTCCCGGGCCACCGTCACCTCGCTGGCCGGGATGGCGACCGACCTGACCACCATCACGGTGTACGCCGGGTTCGGGCTGATCGCCACCGGGGCCGGCAACGCGGTGGCGTTCGCGGTCGCCGCGGTGCCGTACCTGCTGGTCGCGGCGATCCTGGTGATCCGAGCGGCCGGCGACCGGATCCCGCCGGAGCCGGCGACGGACCCGCCGCCATCGGTGCGGAGCGACGCCTGACGACCGCGGCCGGGGCGTACCGGTCGAGCCGCCGGCCGCCCACCACCGTGTCGCCCCGCCGCCTGCGGCTCCGCAGCGCGCCGGCCCGGAGCAGGTCGGCGCGGGGCGCGATCAGCTGGCGTCGAGGTAGACCCAGCGGCCGTCCTCGCGGACGAAGCGACTGCGCTCGGTCAGCGTGCCCGGGCGGCCGGCCTCACGGTAGTGGGCGCGGAACGCCACAGCGCCAGTGTTGTCGAACAATCCGCCCTGGTCGGTGTCGACGATCTCCAGGCGGGTCCAGCGCTGGGCCGGATCGAGGAGCAGCCGGGCCGGTCGGGTGCGGGTGTGCCAGCTGCGCAGCAGGTAGTCCGGGTCACCGACGGCGAAGGCCGCGTACCGGGACCGCATCAGCGCCTCGGCCGTCGGCGCGTCCGCCTCGCCGCGGTGCATCCGCCCGCAACAGTCCGGGTAGGGCAGTCCCTGCCCGCACGGGCATGCTCCGGTCATCTCGGCCCGTCGTGCCGGCCGCCTGTCTCGCTTGGCCACCCCGCCATCCTCTCCGCCCCGGCGCCGGCCGGGCCCGGCGGGGTCCCGCACGCCGCGACGGGGCTAGGGACATGACGAGCTGTTCCGAGGGAGACTCCGCCACTCAGCGGGATCCGGTCCGGGCGCCGCGCCGGCTGCCGAACGACTCCATCGTCGTAGCCTTCCTCGCCGGCGCCGTGCTGGCCGCGCGGGACCGGGACGCCGCAGCCTGGCTGGCCGACGTCTTCCTGGTCGCCGCCTTTTTCGTCGTGGCCCTCTTCGCCGGTGCCTTCGTGGCCGCTGTCTTCCTCGCCGCGGCCTTCTTTGCCGGCGTCTTCTTCGCTGTGGCCTTCCTGGTGACCGCTGCGGCCTTCTTGACCGCCGGCGCCGACTTCGCGCCGGTCGTCTTCTTCGGCGCGGTCGTCTTCTTCGCCGCGGTGGCCTTCGCGGTGGGGCGGCGGGTCGGGGAGGCCGTCGCGGAGACGGCCTTCTTCCGGGCGGTGCGCGCGCTCGTCGGCGCGGGCTTCTCGCCGGGCGTCTTGGCGGCTGTCGCACCGGTGGCCCGCTTCGCCGCCGTGGCCACCTTCTTCGCCGCCGCCTTGCGCGGCATCGGGGCCTTGCCCGCCCCGGTGTGCTTCCTGGCCCGTCCTGCCTGCGCCATCGTCGCTCCTCGGGATCTGCCGTGGCGCACGGTCTTCCCGGCGCCCGGGCGGTCAAACGCCCCACGACCGGCCGGCCCGGGTCACGCGACCCGGGTAGCGAAGTCCGAGCACGTTGTCGACGCACGCGCCGCGACACTGGTCGAAGCAGCCGCCGGTTCGGGGCGCTCCCGGCAGTCCGCGTCGAGCCGCCGCGGATGCCCACGCCGTCGGTCACGGCCCCGACGGCTGGATCGAGTGGGGCCGCCGGTCACAGTGTCGCTGCGTTGGCCGCGTGGCGACGGCGACGGGCCAGGATGACGGCGCCGCCGAGCGAGGTGGCGAGCAGGGTCGCGCCGGCCGCCAGCGTTCCGGTGCCGTCACCGCCGCCGCGCCCCCCGGCCTGAGCACCGCCGACCGGCGCGACGGTGAGCGTCTCGCCGCCGTCGCGAGCACCGTCGCCGCAGATGGTCGCCACTGTGTACGTGCCAAGGGTGAACCCGGCGGTGAACAGCTCGGCGCTCAACCCGCCGCTTGCCCCGACGCTGGTGGAGCGGACATTCTGGTCCCGGTCCGGCCCGGTGACGTGGAAGACCGCGTCGCCGGAGTTCGGGTCGCAGTGCGTCGCGGTGAGCACGACGGTCCCCCCGACCGGAGTGGTGGACGGTGACACGGTGGTGTCGGCCAGCGCGGCGCCGGGCAGCAGCAACGCCCCGAGGACAACGCTGCCCAACGCCGGTACGAGACCTCTGGTCGCCTTCATGCGCGTCTTCCCTCACTTGTCGTCCACTGACTGCGTGGGACGTCGTTCAGGTGGTCAACCGCACGTCCTGCTACCGGCGTGCCCAACACTAGGTGGGCCCGGCATCCGATCGAGTCAGAACGAGAAATCCCCGATGCCGTCCGCCCGGTCAGCGGAAGCGGCACTTAAGGCCCCGGGCGACTGCGGCACCCATGTGCCGATGATCGTGCTGTCCCGGCTGGGCGGATGACGAGGTCGGCGAGGTCTCGGGCCGATCGCACCCGATGTCCGGTTTCCGGTCGGCGCCTGGGAATCGCCGCCGGCCGTTGAGCGTTACAGGCTCCGGACGATCGAGTAGGGGCCACGCCGCCGCAAGGGCGTGAGCATGGCCGGCGGATCCGCGGAATGATCCGCGCCGGTCGGTCGTTGAACATGGTCCCGGCGCCGCGAAGGCCCCTCGGCCCGCGAGCCCGCCGAACCAATTCCCCCTGACTTTCACTCAGCGCCACACGGCGCTCACCCACGTGCCGAACCCCCCCCTTGCCGCGCGTGGATGTCTACCCCCGGATGGAGTTTTGATCATGAACTCGATGCTGCGTAAGAGTGTTCTCGGTATCGCTGGTCTCGCCGTCGCCGGTGGCCTCGCCGCGGGCCCGCTGAACCACGACACCACCACCGGCACCACCACCCCCGCCGCTGTCCAGGCCGACAAGCCCGACACCGGCGCCCTCACCCCGCACGGCGTGCAGGGCGCGCAGTCACGCATCGACCTCAACGCCGAGCAGACCAGCAACGCCAAGGCCATCATCGCCGCCACGAAGAAGACCGGCATGGACGAACGGGCCGCAGTCGTCTCCATCGCCACCGCGTTGCAGGAATCCAAGCTGGAAAACCTGGGCCACCTCGGCGACCGCAACGACCACGACTCACAGGGCCTGTTCCAACAGCGCCCCTCCTCCGGCTGGGGCACAGTCGAACAGATCACCAACCCCGAATACGCCACCACCGCCTTCCTCAACGGCCTGAAGCAAATCGACGGATGGCAGAACCTGCCCCTGACCGTGGCCGCGCAGAAGGTGCAGGTCTCGGCCTACCCGGACCACTACGCCCAGTGGGAACAGCAGGCCGCCGACCTCGTCACCCAGCACTGGAACAGCTGACACACGCATAACCGACTGGCCGGCACCCCGGGTTGGGGTGCCGGCCAGCCGCGCACCCGCCTCCCGACCACCAAGAGGCGCCAGCCAACAACGCACCCACACCCGGCGCCGCCCAACCACACACCCCCCCCGTTGTTAATAGGGGGCCCCTGCTCTACACCAGGCGTTAAGAAGGGACCCCTCCTTACATGCAGGGGGTGTGGCAGCGTGGTTGGGGTGGGGATGGTGCCGGTCGACGTGGATCTCGCCCTGGTGGGCGGGGGTGGCGCCGCCTCGCTCGTGCTGGCCGCGCTGGCCCGGCACGGCGTGCACGGTCTCCGGATCGCGGTCGTCGATCCGGTGCACCGACGCGGCCAGGACCGGACGTGGGCGTTCTGGGACCGGCCCGGCAACGACCTGGACGACCTGCTCAGCGCGAGCTGGTCGCAGGTCGAGGTGGTCACACCCGGCGCGCACCGCACGCTGGAACTCGCCCCCCTGCGGTACGCGATGCTGCGCTCCGGCCCGATCTACGACCGGGCTGCCGAGGCCGAGCGACGCCTCGGCGTGACCCGGATCGTCGCCGGTGTGGAGACCCTCCACGACGACGGCGGCCGGGTGCTGGTGGGCACCGGCGGTGACCGTCCGGCGTTGCGGGCCGGTTGGGTGCTGGACTCCCGGCCGCGACCACCGCGTCGCCCGGGGCGTACGAACTGGTTGCAGCACTTCCGCGGCTGGTGGCTGGCGGCGGACCGGCCGCTCTTCGACCCGGCCCGCGCCGTGCTGATGGATTTTCGCACCCCGCAGCCGGCCCGGGGCGTCTCGTTCGGTTACCTGCTTCCGGTGGACAGCCGGTACGCGCTGGTCGAGTACACCGAGTTCTCGCCCGACCTGCTGACCGGTGCGGCGTACGACCGGGCGCTGGCCGGCTACCGGGACCTGCTCGGCCTGGACCCGGCCCGGCTCACCGTCCGGGAGGTCGAGAACGGCGTCATCCCGATGACCGACGGGCCGTTCGCGGTCCGCCCCTCGCCCCGGGTGGTACGCCTGGGCAGCGCCGGCGGCGCCACCCGCCCGTCGACCGGTTTCACCTTCTCCGCGATGCATCGCCAGGCCGAACAGGTGGCCCGGGCGCTCGCCGCCGGACGGCCGCCGGTGCCGAGGCCCGCGTACCCCGGTCGGCACCGGTGGATGGACGCGGTCGCGCTGCGGGCCCTGGACCGCGACCTGGTCGACGGTCCGGAGTTCTTCGGCCGGCTCTTCGACCGCAACCCGGCGCAACGGGTGCTGCGCTTCCTCGACGGGGCGACGACCCTGGCCGAGGAGTTGGCCGTGATGCGCTCCACCCGGCTGCGGCCGATGGTGACCGCCACCGTGGCCGACGCCGCCGGTCGCCTCCGCGACCGCCTTCGGCCGTCGCGCCGCCCGATCTGGGCGGTCCCGCCGCCGGTCGTCGGTCCCGACCATCCGGCGGCCGACCACTCCAGCCGTTGACCCGCGCCGCCGTGGACCGCCGCCGTGCCGGCCCAGGGCCGTGCGACCCGTCGCCGTGTCGACCCGTCGCCGTGTCGACCCGTCGCCGTGTCGACCCGTTGCCGATCTGGGCGGCGTGGCCTCCGGCGCGGAGGGGTCAGCGGCGGGTGTCGGCCGGGCGCGGGGCGCCGGATCGGTCGCGGGCCTGCGCGGCCAGCGCGTGCAGCCGCTCCCCGTCCAGCCGTAGCACGTCGAGTTCGTCGAGGGTGCGGGCGTGTAGCCGCCGGTAGAAGCGCAGGGCCGGGTCGTTGGTGCGCAGCACCCACCACTCCAGGCGACCGCAGCCGCGCCGCACCGCCAGCTCGGCCAGGTGGGTCAGCAGGGCCCGGCCGACCCCGTCGCCGCGGTGCTCCGGCCGGACGTAGAGGTCGTCCAGGTGGATGCCGGGCCGACCGACCACGCTGCTGTAGGTCGAGTAGTACAGCGCGAAGCCGACCGGCTCGCCGTCGATCGTGGCCACCGCCGCCTCGGCGACCGGTCGCGCCCCGAACAGTGCCTGCGCCACGTCCGCAGGTTCTGCGGTCACCTCGCCGGGGAACTCCTCGGCCTCGGTCAGCTCCACGATGAACCGGTGCAGCACCTCGACGTCGCCCGGCTCCGCCGGGCGGATCACCAGCTGTCCCTCGGCGACGGGCCCGCTCATCCGGCCAACCATAGCCGCGCGCCGGGCCGGGCGGGTGCCCAGTTTCCCGCAAGCGGGGGAGGCTTCGGTAGGTTTGTCGCATGGTGGACGAGGCGGCCGGCCGGGTGGTGCAGATCTGGACCGACGGCGCGTGCAGCGGCAATCCCGGGCCGGGGGGTTGGGGCGCGGTGCTGCGCTACGGCAGCCACGAGCGGGAACTGCGCGGTGGTGAGGCGACCCCGACCACCAACAACCGGATGGAGCTGACCGCCGCCATCGAGGCGCTGGAGAGCCTGACCCGCCCGGTCACGGTCGAGCTGCACACCGACAGCACGTACGTGCGCAACGGCATCACCAGCTGGCTGGCCTCCTGGAAACGCAACGGCTGGCGGACCGCGGCGAAGCAGCCGGTGAAGAACGCCGACCTGTGGCAGCGGCTGGAGGCGGCCTGCGCCCAGCACCGGGTCACCTGGCTGTGGGTGAAGGGGCACAACGGTCATCCGGAGAACGAGCGCGCCGACGCGCTGGCCAACCAGGGGATGACCGAGGCGCGGGCGGCCACGGCCCGCCGCTGAGCTCGTGCCCGATGCGACAGGCGCGCATCGGGCACGATGGAGCGACCGACACCGGCAGAACCGGAGCAACCAGTGGCGCGATCGCGGCCCTCCCAGCCGACCCTCGCCGACGTGGCCCGCGCGGCGCGCGTCTCGATCGCCACCGCCTCGCGGGCGCTCAACGGGAACGGTCCCGTCTCCGCCCAGGCGCTCGCGGACGTGCGGCGGGCCGCCGCCGAACTCTCGTACGTGCCGAATCCGCTGGCCGTCTCCCTGGCCAGCCGGCGCGGGCACCGGGTGCTGATCGGCATGGTCGCGGTTCGGGCCGAGATGCTCACCGACCAGTACGCCACCCGGCTGGTCAGCGCCGCGGCCCGGGAGGCCGACGAGCACGGCCTCGGGGTGTCGGTGCGGTGGATCCGCCCCGGTGAGCCGGCACCGGTCGTCGAGGCCGCCCGCGACCGTGGCATACACGGTGTGGTGCTGGTCAACCACGACGCCGAACTGCTCGACGCCGTGCCCGAGGCGCTGCGCGGCCGGGTCGCCGCGATCGGCCCCGGTTTCGGCCGGGTCGCCTCGCACGACGTGGACACCCGGACGGCGATGGCCGCCAGCCTGCGTCACCTGATCGCCGCCGGTCGCCGGCGGATCGCCATGCTGACCGGGCCGACCTGGGTGCCGAGCATGCGGCAGCCGCTGGCGGCGTACCGGGCGTGCCTGCGGGAGCACGGGCTGCCGGCGCGTACCGCGATCGGGGGCTGAGCCTGGACACCGGTGCGGCCGGCGCGCGGCGGGTGCTGCGCGACTGGCCCGACACCGACGCGATCGTGGCGATCACCGACGCCACCGCGCTGGGCGCGTTGCGGGCGCTGGCGGAGGCCGGGCGGCGGGTGCCCGAGGACGTGGCCGTGGTCGGTTTCGACGACGTGCCGCTGGCCGCGCTGGGGCAGCCACCGTTGACCACGGCGACCCATCCGGTGGAGCGGATCGCGGTCAGCGCCGTGCGGTGCCTGCTCGGTGGTACCGCCACCGCCGACCAGGCGGTCCTGCACCCCTCCACGCTGGTGCACCGGCAGAGCGCCTGAATCCGGCCCGGCCCGGGTCTTGCGGTGTAAGCGTTTCCACATCGTACGGTCCCGACATGCAGAGCACGATCGGCGAGCCGGTGGGGATCGCGGCCGGCGGGCCGGACGACGGGTGGCAGCGGGAACCGCTCGACCTGCCCGGATACCTGACCCGGATCGGCTACCGGGCGGGCACCGAGGTGACCGTGCCGACCCTGACCGCGCTGCACCGGGCACACGTGGCGGCGATCCCGTTCGAGAACCTCGACATCCCGCTGGGCCGGGGCGTCAGCGTCGACCTGGCCGCGATCGGGGCCAAGCTGGTCGGGCAGCGGCGCGGCGGCTACTGCTTCGAGCACGGTCTGCTCTTCGCGGCGGTGCTGGAACGCCTCGGCTTCGCCGTCACCCGCACCCTCACCCGTACCGGCGACCCGGCCGTGCACCCCCGTCCCCGCTCGCATCTGGTGGTGCGGGTCCAGTTCGGCGACGCCGTGTGGCTGGCCGACCCGGGGTTCGGTGCCGGGCTGCTCGAACCGGTGCCGTTGACCCACGCGCAGGTGCACCGGCAGGGGCGGTGGCGGTTGCGCACGTGGCGCGGCGACGACGGCGGCTGGCGGCTCCAGCAGCACCGGCCCGACGGCTGGGAGACCCTCTACACGCTGGTCGACGAGGTGACGTACCCGGTCGACGTGGCAGGCGCCAACCATCTCACCGCGACCAGTCCCGGCTCCCCGTTCGTCGGTCGGCTCGTCGTGGTGCGCAAGGACGACGACCAGGTCCGGCGGCTGATCGGTCGGGATTACACCGTCGAGCCGGCCGAGGGCGCCAGCGTCACCCGTACCGTCGCCGACGTCGCGCTGGGCGAGGTGCTCGCCGCGCTGGGCGTCCACCTCTGCCCGGCGGACCTCGCGGCGTTGTCCCCGCCGGCCGCGGCACCGACCATCGCATCCCGTACCGAGAGGTGATCCACGTGTCCGACGTCCCGATCCGGCTGGCGGTGATCATCGGTAGCGTCCGCGCCGAGCGGGTGGCGCCGCAGGTCGCCGACTGGCTGCTCGCCCACCTGAAATGCCACACCGACCTCGACCTCGACCTGATCGACCTGGCTGGGTTGGCGCTGCCGCCGAGCCAGGACGGCAGCGGCGACGCGCCCGCCTTCGCCGACCGCGTCCGCCAGGCCGACGCCTACCTGGTGCTCACCCCCGAGTACAACCACGGGTACCCGGGGCCGTTGAAGACCGCGATCGACGGCGCGAACCAGCAGTGGTGGGCCAAGCCGGTGGGTTTCGTCTGCTATGGCGGCTCCTCCGGTGGGCTGCGCGCGGTCGAACAGTTGCGCCTGGTCTTCGCCGAACTGCACGCCGTCACGCTGCGGCACACGGTCGCCTTCGCCAATGTGTGGGAGCACTTCGACGGCGCAGGTGGCGGTCCGCGTGACCCGCAGCGGGCCGAACAGGCGCTCGGCACCCTCCTCGCCGGGCTGCGCTGGTGGGCGACGGCGCTCCGCACGGCACGCGCCGTGGCGCCGTACCCCGGCTGACGATCGCCCGCCGCTACGACGGGGGGTGGCGGGCAACGTGCCGGCCCGGCGGCGGTCGCCGCGACGGCCGGTGCGCAGCGAGCGGCAGCGCCGACCAGTGGGCCGGGCGGCGGAGCCGGGCCGGCAGTCGGGTGCGGCGGTCGCCACGGGCGGCGTCGACCTGTGACTGGTGCAGGAACAGGGCACCGGACAGGTCGGCGCCGCGCAGGTCGGCGGCCCGCAGGTCGGCGCCGGTGAGGTCGGCCCGGGTCAGCTCCACGCCGCGCAGGTCGGCCCCGATCAGCAGGGCGCCGCGCAGGTTCGCCCCGCGCAGGTCGATGCGGCGCAGGTCGCGGCCGACCAGGGCGGCCCCACGGTGGTCGGCCCCGGCGCCGCCGTCGCGCGCCCGGGCCAGGTCACCGGTACGCGACAGCAGCGCGTTGACTCTGCCACGGTGCGCGTCGACGTCGAGTGAGAGCAGTGTCCGGGCGCTGCCGGAGGCCAGCCGATCGGTCTCGGCGAGCGCGGCGGACAGTTCTTCACGCAGCTCGACCGGCGGGCGCAGGGCGAGCGCCTCGGTCAGATACCAGAGCAGCTCGTGCAGTGGACGCATCGCCGCGAAGACGTCGAACATCTGCCGGGCGGTCTGCGGCGCGGCCCGCCAGTCCCGCCCGCCGAAGGTCTGCTGGGCGACCCGCTGTCCCGCGCCGAAGCAGTCGAAGACGGTACAGCCCGGAAAGCCCCGGTCGCGGAGTTCGGCGTGGATGCCGCAGCCGAAGTCGGGAAGCAGGTTGCGGCACGGCTGCCCGGCGGGCTTGTCGAGCGCGAAGTCGGCCGACGCGGCGAAGGCGGGGGCGACGCAGCAGAGCCCGAAGCACCGCGCACAGTCCGCGCGCAACCCGGCCTCCGAAGGCACCATGCGCGAGGTTCCGGTGGTCAGCCCTCCGGCCTCTGCTCGGGCCCGCGTCCGGAACGGGGCAAGGGTGGCACGGATCCGGTCGGCCGCGCCCCAGTCGTCGTCGAACTGGGCCAGCACGGCGAGATGCTGTCGCAGTTGAACAATCGGCACGCGGGCCCGCCAGTCGTCGTCGAGGGCGGTCAGCTCCGCGTAGACCTCGAAGAACCGGTGCGCCTCGGGCGGTGGCGAGGTGGACCACACGTGGGCGAGGTCGACCTCGGCCCACATGTAGGACACGGCCGGGTCGATCACCGCGGGCTGCCCGTCCGGGGTGGCCAGGATGTTCTGTGCCCACAGGTCGCCGTGCGTCAGACAGGCCGGTCGGTCCGGCAGCAGGTCGGGCAGGCGTTGGCACAGGCGCTCCAACGCCGCCCGGTCTGCCGGGTCGAGTGCCGCCTCGACGCGGGGCTCCCCGAGCCATCGAAGCAGCCGGTGCTCTGTGAAGAAGGCAAAGCCGTCGTCCTCCCAGGTATTGGTCTGCCGGCGGCGGCCCAGCCAGTTGTCGCGGTGCCAACCGAAGCGCGGGTGGGTCGTGCTGGTGTGCAGGCGGGCCAGCGCATGCGCGAACTGCTCCCAGAAGGTCTCGCAGCGCGGTCTCGGCCGCAGCAGCGACAACACGAGCAGTTCCCGGTCCGCCAGGATCACCTCGGGTGTCGTCACGCCGCCGAACTCGCGCAGGGCGGCCAGCCCCTCGGCCTCCGCGACGAAGACCTCGTCGGCCGGCGCGTCGACGAGGGCCTTGACGAACACCGATGGCGCGTCCCGGCGGGTGGCGATGCCCGCGAGCGCCGCGACCCCACCCGTGGCCGGCTCCACTGCGACGACATCCCGCATCCCGGCCCGGAGCAGGCTCTCCAGCAGGAACGTCGTCGAACGCGTCACGACGGATCCCTCTTGTCCGGGGGCGCTTGTCCGCCAGATTCTATGCGCTGTTCCGGCCAGCGGGGCGCGAGTCAGGCGCTGCCCGGAGACGGGTGGGACTATCGTTCTGGCGTGCACATCCGTTTTGCCGTACCAGCCGATCCCGCCTACCCGGGCCGGGTGGCCGCTGCGCTCAGCAGCGGTCAGCTGCGCAGGTACGGACTTGTCGGCGCGGTGCTGACGGCGGTCGGGGCGATCGGTTTCGCCGTCTCCCGACGCCACGCGTGGGGCGAGCAGATCTCGCCGCTGTGGATGGCGATGGTCGTGGGTGGCCTGCTGGCGATGCTGTACTGGCCGTGGGTACGGCTGCGCGCCCGACGCCGCTCCGGTCGCTACGCGGTCGAGGGCGCCTACGACATCACCGACGACAACATCATGATGCGTAGCGGCTCGGAGTCCGGCGGCATCGCCTGGGACGGGGTCGCCCAGGTCAGGGACACCCCGGAGTTCTGGATCGTGTACGTCGGCCGGATGCCGGCAACCGTGATCCCACGTCGCCTGATGTCGGCTGAGGACGCCGAGACGTTGCGAGCCTTCATGGCCGAACGTGGGCTGCTCCAGCCGCGGTGACCGCACCTGCCACCGGCCGGGCGTCATGATATGTGTGACGGGAGAGCGGCATCGGTGTCACCTGCGGCGGGATTTCCTCGGCGTGTCCCGACGCGTCGGCGACGAGTCCCGGCTGGTGTCTGACGCCGCTGAGATGGACCGCGTGACTGTCGTCATGGCTGCGGCGCGCGCCGTTGACCTGAGGTTGACTGCCGGTTCGCGCGCCTGCCATTCTCCGGGGCCGT
The DNA here is from genome assembly GCF_050942455.1 of Micromonospora sp. CA-263727. NCBI lineage: Bacteria > Bacillati > Actinomycetota > Actinomycetes > Micromonosporales > Micromonosporaceae > Micromonospora > Micromonospora sp. CA-263727. The sequence goes on along the minus strand of NZ_CP192031.1, from coordinate 3,760,526 downwards.
TCTGCTGCGGAGACGGCGTCGCCGAGGCGACGGGACGGTGCCCCATGAACTCGCCGCCGAACGCGGGCTGCGGGGGCGGACCAAACGACTGGTTGGTGGGTCGAGGCGGGTACTGGTCGGCGATCCGGTCAGCCGCCACGATGATCTCTGCGAGACTCTGCATCTCCCGGGGGTCTTTCTGGTAGAGCTGTTGCAGGTCCCGGTTGTGGGCGACGAGGTACGCGGCGGCGATGGCGCTTTCGACGACACGCTTCTCATACGCGTCCGGTTCTGCGGTGGCGAGCACCTCCTTCCACCTCTCCACCTGTTCAGAGGTGAGCGAGCGCCGCCGGTGCTCGCTGGCCGCCGAATACTCCCCACGGTTGTCGGGCGCCGAGTATTGCCCGCGGTGATCGGCTGCCCCGTACTGCCCGCGGTGATCGGGCGCCGGGTAATCTCCACGGTGATCGGCCGTCGGCGCCGCCTCACGGCCCTCGCTCCTGCGGAACCGCCGCAAGAGCCAGTTCAACGCGACGCGCGCCGGCCCGAACCAGCCCTCCTTCAGGCGGTCGTTGACCAGGGCGGCCGTGCCGGCGCGGATCTGCCTCGTCTGGGCCCTGGTGTTCGGCGCCTTCAGCCCGCCGGCCAGCCCGCGACCGGCCCGGCGATCCGCGCGATTGTTGTCTATGGCGACACGGAAGTCCCTGTCCAGCGCCTGCTGGACACGGCGCAGCGTGCTGTTGGAGATCCCGCTCGGCAACTCCCACTCTTGTTCTGGCATGCCTCCTTGACGCGCGGGCCGACCGTGCGGTTCACGTCCCCGAGCACAATCATGTGTCGGGAGGGATCCGAGCCCGGAGGCGTGGGCTGGGGCAACTTGCGATCACGCCGGCGACTCCTTCGCTCCCTGCACGTGCGCGAAGAGGCGGGCAACCGCAGTTGCCTGCTTGCGGGCACAACGCATCGAGGCGCCCCCGCAGCCGTCGCCGTCGTAGTTCAGGGCGGCGATCCGATGGCGTGGGGAGAGACGCATGCCCTTGGTCCCGGCCCGATCCGGGGCGGGGAAGTCGAGGCCGACCGGTGACGCGTACCCGGTCGCAGCGATGATGTGGTCGAATTTCTGAACACTCCCGTCGGAGAACTCAACTCGATCTCCATCGACCTGGAGGGCACGGATCGGCATGATCGTGCAGTGGGTCGAGACCGTGGCAGGGCTCTTGGTGATCACGAATCCGCGCGGCGGTTCACCTCTCGTGGAATATCGCACGCACGTCCCCAGCATGGCGAGGGGGGAGTGCCGGGATATCAGTCGCACCCTGCGCCCGGTGCACCACGAGAGTCGGATGTCGGGCCGATCCTCGATGATCTCCTCGCAGATCTCCACCCCGCTCTGTCCGCCGCCGACCACGAGGACCGACTGGTCGGGTTCGATGCGCGACAGGTCATGCAGGGTGGCGGCGTGGTAGCAGTTGTCCCCCGTCCGATCGATTGGGATGTGCGGGGCCCCGTAGTGACCCGTCGCAACGACGACGAATGCGTACGCTGTCTCGCCGTGAGAGGTCGACACGCACACGTGTGAGTCGTGCTCCACGACACTGTCGACGCGGGTGAGGAAACGTCTCTGCTGGAGGTCGGCACGCTCGTCGGACCAGGACCTCAGGAGGGCGCGAAACTCCTGAACCGTCACGGTTGGCTTCATTCTGAGTTCGGGGGCGATGCACCACCCCGGATTCACCAGCTCGGTGCTTTCGCGGGTCTTGCCCCACGGCATGGGCTGCCAGATTCCACCCGGTTCCGGATCCGACGAGTACCAGTCTACAAAGGTCCCCCGGCGCGTGAGTTCGCGGACCGCCTGGATGCCGAAGATGCCGCTTCCGATGACGGCGCAGTTGTTATCCGTTGCCATGCGATCGAACTTCCCTTCCGGGGGACTGACCTGGCAGGCGCTCGTCTCGATCCAGCGACCGCACCTGGGCCAGCAGATCGGGGTGACGGTAGATGAAGGTGCGGTGCACCCGGGCGATGCGCGCGACACGGCTGATGGTGGTGTCACCGCCGTGGGTCGCAACGTGCTGGAGGGCATCGAGAACGCGTTGCCGGCGGCGGATCGAGTCGGCCTGCCGGGCGGCGGCCAGGGCGACGGCGTTCTCCGGGGTCGGGGTGGACGAACCGCTCATAACGACCGCCCGATCTGAGTGGTGGACGCTCGTGGCCGAGTGAAGCGGTGGGCCGAGCGTGTCATGGTGACCTTCCTCAAGAGTCGGCTCGATGGATGCGTCTCCATGATTTCCCCCGGCGCGCTGTGGCCGCAGGGCCCATCGGTCCACTGTCGAGGGTCCTTCGGCCGGTCGCCCCGCATGATCGGGTCGCGTGGCCGGATCGTCTTTAGTGGTGGGTGCCTCGGACGTTCGGATGGCCCGGATCGGCTGTCGGTCAGTTCAATATCCGCTGAGCGGGTGGATTCCGACAGGAGATGATCTTGTTGCGCATGTTGCACACGCGCTTCGTGACGCGACAGTGACAATGCGTACGAGCAGCGGGAATGGACGTTCCGCATGCGGTCGACTACAGCCCGTAGCGGCGTCGGTGTCGCTCCCGATGCGTTGACACCGCCTTTCGCGCGGTCGACAGTCACATCAACGGGGATGCAACTGGCATCCGAGGACGCCGGTCCTGAGTGGACTGGGGGTTGGGGCGTCTCGGACTCGCGGTCGTTGGTCGTGAGCGCCTGCCGTCGCTCCTGTCGCTGATCACCCCTCGCTCGCAGAAGGTGCGATGGACACGCTTGACGATGTTTTCCGGCACGCGCACGCCTGGAACAGCTGGATCCTGCATCTGCCGTTGGTCGTGTTCGGCACGCTCGTCGCCGTCGGCGCGGCCGAGCTGCTCCGGCGGCGTTCGTCGCAGGCCCGGCACCCGATGTCCCGCAGCGAGGAGTCGAGATGAACGTCCTGATCGTCACCGAGTCGTGCTTCGGCAACACGTCCCGGGTCGCCGACGCGGTGGCCGCCGGACTCCGGTCCACGGGTGCCGAGGTGATCGTCGCCGAGGCCGCCTCCGCGCCCACGCTCGACGGCGTGGACCTGCTGCTGGTCGGCGCGCCCACGCACAACATGGGCCTTCCCGGGCCGGCGTCGCGCAGGCAGGCCGCGACGAGAGGTGGCAACCCGGCCGCCACCGGCGTGGCGGAGTGGCTGGACCGGCTGCCCACCGGGTTCAGCGGCCGCGCCGCCACCTTCGACACCGTCACCGGGACGGGGTTCTTCGCCGGCTCCGCCGCCAAGGGCATCCAGAAGCGGCTCCGCCGCCACCGGGTGGACGTGGTCGCCCGGGAGAGTTTCGTCGTCACGGCGACCGAAGGCCCGCTGGCCGACGGCGAACTGGACCGCGCCGAACTGTGGGGCGCCGCCCTGGCCTGACCGCGGCGGCCCGGTGGACCCCGCGAGAAGTGGAGTGTGTGATGGCAGCAGCGTCCTCGGACGAGACGCTCGTCGATCGCTTCCGTACCGTCCTGCGCCGCCGTTCCGACCTGCCCTGCTACCGGTTCCTGGTCGACGGCGAGGGCCCGGCGCAGGTCCTCACCGGCGCCGCCCTCGACCGCCGGGCCCGCGCCATCGCGGTCGCGTTGCGCGAGCGTACGACGAAGGGCGACCGGACGCTGATCCTCTGCCCGCCCGGGCTCGACTACGTGGCGGCGTTCTTCGGCTGCCTCTACGCGGGCGTCGTGCCGGTCCCGGCCTACCCACCGGACCCGGGCCTGCTCGCCCGGATGCTGCCCCGTCTGGCCGGTGTGCTCCGCGACGCCGCTCCGGCGGCCGTTCTCGCCCCGGCCGCGGACGCCGGGATCAGTGAGCACCTTGTCGCCCTCGTCCCGGAGGCGGGCAGGCTGCCGTGGATCGCGGTGGACGAAGTGGACGACGCCATGGCGGGGCAGTGGCGACATCCGGGGGTGCGCGGCGACGACCTGGCCCTGCTCCAGTACACGTCCGGTTCCACCGGAAGCCCCAAGGGCGTCATGCTCAGTCACGCCAATCTGCTCGCCAACCTGGCCGCCATCGACGACCGGTTCTTCGACGCCGACGATCGGGACCCGAGCTGCGTGATCTGGCTACCGCCGTACCACGACATGGGCCTCATCGGCGGGCTGCTGGAACCGGCCTACCGAGGGCTTCCGGTGACCTTCATGTCGCCCCTGGCCTTCCTGAAACGGCCCGCCCGGTGGCTGCGCGCGGTCGCCGACCTGCGGGCCACGCATGCCGGCGGACCCAACTTCGCCTACGACCTGTGCGTCGCGAAGATCCCTGAGTCTGAGCGTGCCGAGCTCGACCTCAGCAACTGGCAGGTCGCCTTCTCCGGCGCGGAGCCGGTCCGGGCCGCGACGCTGGACCGATTCGCCCACGCCTTCGCCCCCAGCGGCTTCCGCCGCGCCGCGTTCTACCCCTGCTACGGGATGGCCGAGGCGTCGCTGCTGGTCACCGGTGGGACGCGCGCCTCCGAGCCGTCGCTGCTGCGGGTCCGGGCCGACGCGCTGCAACGGAACCGGATCGAACTGGCCGAGGCCGGCGCCGCCGCCCGGACCCTCGTCGGCTGCGGTCCGGTCATCGCCGGGCACCGGCTCGTGGTGACCGCCCCCGACGAACGGACACCACTGCCGGAACGCCGGGTGGGCGAGATCTGGGTGGCCGGACCGAGCGTCGCGCGCGGCTTCTGGGGCCGCCCCGAAGAGACTGCCGAACGGCTCGGCGCCCAGCTCGCCGACGGCGGCGGCCCGTTCCTGCGCACCGGCGATCTCGGTTTCCTCGACGACGGCCAGCTCTACGTGACCGGCCGGATCAAGGACCTCGTGATCATCGCCGGCCGGAACCACTACCCGCAGGACATCGAGCGCACCGTGGAGGAGGCCCATCCGGCACTGCGCCGCAGCGCCGGGATCGCCTTCTCGGTGGACTCCGGCGACGAGGAGCGGCTCGTCGTGGTGCAGGCGGTCAACGTCAGCGCCGCCCGCCTCGACGCCGGCGAGGTCTTCGCCGCCGTCCGGGCCGCGGTCGCCACGGAGCACGGGCTACAGGTCCACGACATCGTGCTGGTCAAGGCGGGCAGCATCCCGAAGACATCGAGCGGCAAGCTACAGCGGTTCGCCGGTAGGCAGGCATACCTGGACGGCTCGCTGACCGTCGTGGCGCGGTCGACCGGGGCGGCCGTACGCCTGAGCCGGGAACAGCTGGAGGAGCGGATCCTGCGGGAACTCGGCACGCGGCTGCGCCTCGATCCCGGGTCACTCGACCCGAAGCGTCCGATAGCGACCTACGGCCTCCAGTCGGTGGACCTGATCGGACTGGTCGGCGAGATGGAGCAGTGGTCCGGCCGGGCGCTGCCGGCCACCCTCGCCTGGGAGTACCCGACGGTCGAAGCCCTGGCCGCGTTCCTGGCCGGCGACCGGGCCGCGGCTGCCGAGCCGACGCCCGCACCACCGCGCACGCGAGGTCCGGAGCCGATCGCGGTGATCGGCATCGGCTGCCGCTTCCCCGGTGGCGCCGACACACCGCAGGAGTACTGGCGACTGCTCACCGAGGGCCGGGACGCCGTGACCGAGGTGCCCGCCGGCCGCTGGCGGGCCGAGGACTTCGACGCCAGCCGATGGGGTGGGTTCCTGCCCGGCGGCGTCGAGGGCTTCGACCCCGCCTTCTTCGGCATCTCCCCGCGCGAGGCCGCCCGGATGGATCCCCAGCAGCGCCTGCTCGCCGAGGTCGCCTGGGAGGCGCTGGAGGACGCGGGCATCGTGCCGGAACAGCTCGCCGGCTCGGCCACCGGGGTCTTCGTCGGCATCGCCACCAACGACTACGCGCACCTACAGTTCCAGCGACTCGACCGGATCGACGCGCACACAGGCACGGGCAACGCCCTCAGCATCGCCGCAAACCGCCTCTCCTACCTCTTCGACCTGCACGGGCCGAGCCTCGCCGTCGACACGGCCTGCTCGTCCTCGCTGGTCGCCGTGCAGCAGGCCTGCGCCAGCATCGCGCAGGGCGACTGCACCCTCGCCCTTGCCGGCGGGGTGAATCTCATCCTCTCCCCGGCGCTGGCCATCAACTTCACCCGGGCCGGCGCGATGGCCGGCGACGGGCGGTGCAAGCCCTTCGACTCGCGCGCCGACGGCTATGTCCGCGCCGAGGGCGCCGGCATCGTGGTGCTGAAGCCGCTCGCCCAGGCGGTGCGCGACGGCGACGCGATCTACGCCGTCATCCGCGGCGGCGCGGTCAACCAGGACGGCCGGACCAACGGGCTGATGGCGCCGAACCCGCACGCCCAGGAAGCGGTCATCCGCGCCGCGTACGCCCGGTCCGGCGTCGCGCCCGGCGACGTGCACTACGTCGAGGCGCACGGCACCGGCACGCTGCTCGGCGACCCGATCGAGGCGAAGGCGCTCGCCGCCGTCGTCTCCGCGCGCCGCGACCCCGCGCGACCCTGCCTGATCGGGTCGGTGAAGTCGAACCTCGGGCACCTGGAGGCCGCGGCGGGCATCGCCGGCCTGATCAAGGTGGCCCTGATGCTGCGTCATCGCCGCATCCCGGCCAGCCTGCACTTCCGCGAGCCGAACCCGCACGTCCCCTTCGAACAACTGGCGCTGCGGGTCGCGGACACCGCGCGGCCGTGGCCGACCGGCGACGGTCCGGCGCTGGCCGGTGTGAGCTCGTTCGGCTTCGGCGGCACCAACTGTCACCTGGTGCTCCAGGAGGCCCCGCCGGCCGCCCCGGCCGAACGGGCCGTCGCCGGCCGTACCCTCCTGCTCACCGTCTCGGCGTCCACCGACGCGGCGCTGCGCGAACTCGCCGCCCGGCATGCGGCCCGGCTGACCGAGCCCGGAGCCGAATCCGCCGTCGCGGCGTACTGCGCGGCCGCCGCGGTCCGGCGTACCCACCACGCAGCGCGACTGGCCTGTGTGGGCGGGTCGGCGGCCGAGCTGGGCGAGGCGCTCGCCGCCTTCGCCCGCGGCGCCGACCACCCCGGTCTGATCGCCGGCGTCCGATGGGCCGGCCGCCGGCCCCGGCCGGTGTTCGTCTTCGCCGGACAGGGCCCGCGCTGGTGGCCGCTGGCCGCCGATCTGCTGGACACCGAACCGGTCTTCCGGGAGGCGCTGCGCCGCTGCGACGCCGCGCTGCGCCGGCACGTCGACTGGTCGCTGGTCGAGCAGCTCACCGTCGCGCCGGAGCGGTCCCGGCTCGCCGACCCGGGTGTGGTGCAGCCGGCCACCTGCGCGCTCCAGATCGCGCTCGCCACCCTGTGGCGGTCCTGGGGCGTCGAGCCGGCCGCGGTGGTCGGGCACAGCGTCGGCGAGATCGCCGCGGCGCACGTCGCCGGTGCCCTCGGCCTGGACGACGCCCTTCGGGTCGCCGTGCACCGCGGCCGGGTGATCCGCACGGTGATCGGACGCGGCAAGATGGCCGTCGTCGGGGCGTCCTACGACGAGACCCGGAACATCCTGGCCCGGCTCGACGACGGTCTCGTCTCGGCGGCCGCCGGGAACGGCCCCACCTCGACGGTCATCTCCGGCGAGACCGCGGCGGTGGAGCGACTGGCCAACCTCCTGGACGCGGAGGGCGTCTTCTGCCGGGTCCTGGAATCCGTCGACTACGCCTCACACAGCCCGCAGATGGAGCCGTTGCAGACCGTGCTGCGCGACGCGCTGGCCGGCCTCGCCCCGGGGCCGGCCACCCGTACCCTGGTCTCCACCGTCACCGGCGAGCCGGTCGACGGGTCCGCCATGGACGCCGGCTACTGGGCGACGAACCTGCGTCAGCCGGTGCTGTTCGACCGTGCCGTGGACAACCTGCTGGCGACCGGGCACGACACCTTCGTCGAGATCTCCGGCCACCCGATGCTCGTCGGCGCACTCGCCGAGAAGCTCGACCTCCGCGAGCAGCCCGGCACGGTGGTCGCCTCACTGCACCGCGACCAGCCGGGCCGCGCCGCGCTGCTCGGCGAGCTCGCCGGGCTCTACTGCGCCGGCCTGCCGGTCGACTGGACCCGTCTGTACGGCGCGGTTCCACCGGTGGTGTCCCTGCCGCCCTACCCGTGGCAACGGGAACGCTGCTGGGTGGAGCACGAGGCCGCCGTCCCGCCGGCCGACCACACGCTCTGGCAGGCGGTGGAGGACGGTGACCTGGACACGCTGCACGGGGTGCTGGGACTTGCCGACACGGCCCAGCGCGCCGCCCTCGCCACCGTGCTTCCCGCCCTGGCCGCCTGGCGTCGGGCGGCGCGCGACCGTGCCGACGCCCGGTCCTGGCGCTACCGCGTCACCTGGACGCCGCTGCCGGTGACCGGGGCGACGCCGCTGTCCGGCACCTGGCTGCTGGTCACCCCGGGCACCCCGGCCGGCGCCGACCTCGCCGACGCGGTTCGCGCGGCGCTCGCCGGGCAGGGCGGGGTCGTCGTCGAGGTGCCGGTCGCGGGCGCGGAGCGGGCGTCGCTCGCCGCGGCACTGCGGCGTTCGCCCGAGCCGCCCCGCGGCGTGGTGTCCCTGCTGGCCGTCACGGACGCGCCGTTGCCCGACAGCGCCGCCCGGACCCTCGCCCTGGCACAGGCCCTGGTCGACGCCGCGGTGACCGCTCCGCTGTGGCTGATCACGCGGGGCGGCGTGTCCACCGGTCCGGCCGACCCGGTCGAGCACCCGGCGCAGGCGCTCGCCTGGGGACTGGGCCGGGTGATCGGCCTGGAACACCCGCAGCGGTGGGGCGGGCTGATCGACGTCGGCGGCACGCTCGACGGGACCGCCGTGGAGCGACTGGCCGTGGCGTTGGGCGGCCCGGCGGACGAGGACCAGCTCGCGGTGCGGCCGGCCGGGCTCTTCGCCCGCCGGCTGGTGCGCTCGGCCACCGGCGAGCCGGCCCCGCCGGCCCACCGACCCCGTGGGACGGTGCTCATCACCGGTGGTACCGGCACGCTCGGCGCCGAGCTGGCCCGTTGGCTCGCCCGCGCCGGCGCCGAACACCTGGTGCTCACCAGCCGGCGCGGCCCGGCCGCGCCCGGCGTCGCGGACCTGGAGACCGAGCTGGCCGCGCTCGGTGCCCGGGTCACCGTGGCCGCCTGCGACCTGGCCGACCGGGCGGCACTCGCCGCGCTGCTCGACCGGTTGTCCACCGGCGGCGACCCGGTCCGCTCCGTGTTCCACGTCGCGGGCGACGTCTCGCTGGTCCGGCCGCTCACCGAGACCACCGCGGCCGACCTGCGACACGTCGTCGCGGGAAAGGACGTCGGCGCGCTGCACCTGCACGAGCTGCTGGCCGGCCCGCTCGACGCCTTCGTCCTGTTCTCCTCGATCACCGGGGTGTGGGGCAGCGGGCACCAAGGTGCCTACTCCGCCGCGAACGCCTACCTCGACGCGCTCGCCGAACACCGTCACGCTCGGGGACTGCCGGCGCTGTCGGTGCAATGGGGCCCATGGGCGGCCGGGCAGGCCCATGACGCGCACGAAGACGAGCTGGCCCGCCGCGGCCTGCGGCTGATGCCGGTCGAGCCGGCCCTGGCCGAGCTGGACCGCGCGCTCGGTACGGACCGGCCCACCACCGTGGTGGCTGACGTGGACTGGTCGCTGTTCACCCCCGCGTACGCCGCCGCGCGGCCCCGGCCCCTGCTGCGCGAGCTGCCCGAGGCGCAGCAGGATCTGCCGCCGGCCGGGCCGGCGCCGGTCGCGGAAGGAAAGCGGCGCGACGACCTGCACCGGGCGCTGCTCGCGGTGCAGCCGGGCCGCCGCCGCCGCGATCTGCTCGTCAGCCGTTGCCGTGAAGAGGTCGGCCGCGTGCTGAAGCTGGACCCCGAGCGGGTGGACACCACCGTCCCACTCGCCGGCATGGGCTTCGACTCACTGCTCTCGCTGGAATTGCGGAGACGACTGGAGACTCTCGTCGGCGCGCCGCTGCCGGCCACGCTCGCCTGGCGATACCCCACCGTGGACGCGCTCGCGCCGTTCCTCGCCGAGCAGATGGGGATACCCCTGGAGGCGGCGCTCGTCGACGACGCCACGCCGCCCGCACCGCCAGTGCCGCCCGCAGCGTCCGAGCCCGTCCTCGACGTCGCGGCGCTGAGCGACAGCGACGTCGAGGCGCTACTCCTGGAACGCCTCCAGGCCATCGAGGGGACCCGCCATGACACCGCCGACGAAAGAGCCTGAGATGACCGCTCCGGACACCTCTGCCGCCACGTTGAAACGCGCTCTCCTGGCGATCGACCAGCTGCAACGCGACCTGGCCGCGGCCCGCGAACAGCGAAACGAGCCGATCGCCGTGGTGGGCCTCGGTTGCCGCTTCCCGGGTGGCGTGGTGGACGCCGACTCGTGCTGGCGCCTGCTCGCCGACGGCGTGGACGCGATCCAGGAGGTCCCACCGGACCGCTGGAACGTCGACGCCTTCTACCGCGGCGAGGTGGGCCAGCCGGGGACGATGACCACCCGCTGGGGCGGCTTCCTGGACCGGATCGACGAGTTCGACGCGGCGTTCTTCGGCATCTCGCCGCGTGAGGCCGAAGCGATGGATCCCAACCAGCGGCTGGTGCTTGAAGTGGCCTGGGAGGCGCTGGAGCACGCCGGGCACGCCCGGCTGGCCGGCAGCCGCACCGGCGTCTTCGTCGGCGTGATCGGCAACGACTACGCGCTTCGCAACTTCCGCCGGCCCGACGAGGTCACGCCGTACGTGGTGACCGGAAACGCGCACAGCATCGTTTCCGGTCGGCTCGCCTACCTCCTCGACCTGCGCGGCCCCGCGGTGTCCGTCGACACCGCGTGCTCCTCCTCGCTGGTCTCGGTACACCTGGCCTGCCAGAGCCTTCGGTCCGGCGAGTGCGACCTGGCCCTGGCCGGCGGAGTCAACGTGATGCTCTCGCCGCTTGCCACGATCGGCTTCTCCCAGTTCGGGATGATGGCGCCGGACGGCCGGTGCCGGACGTTCGACGCGGCGGCGAACGGGTTCGTACGCGGCGAAGGCTGCGGGATGGTGGTGCTCAAGCGCCTCTCCGACGCGCTCGCCACCGACGACGACGTGCTCGCCGTGATCCGCGGTGGGGCGATGAACCAGGACGGCCGCAGCACCGGCCTCACCGCACCCAACGTGCTCTCCCAGCGCGACCTGCTGCGCCGCGCCCTGGACGCCAGCGGGGTCAGGGCGAGCCAGGTCTCCTACATCGAGGCACACGGCACCGCGACGACCCTCGGCGACCCCATCGAGGCCGAGGCGCTGGCCGAGGTCTACCCGGCGGAACCAGGCGCGGAGTGGCACCTCGGCTCGGTGAAGACCAACTTCGGCCACCTGGAGGCAGCCGCGGGGGTGGCCGGTCTGATCAAGGTGATCCTGGCGTTGCGTCATCGGGCGATCCCCGCCCACCTGCACTTCGAGCGCCTGAATCCCCTCATCGGCCTGGAGCGCCCGCCGTTCACCGTGCCGACCCGGCTCACCGAGTGGGCACCCCGAGACGGCCGCCGGATCGCCGGTGTGAGCAGCTTCGGGCTGAGCGGCACCAACGTCCACCTGCTCGTCGAGGAGGGCCCGCGGCGGCAGCCGGTGGCGGCGGACGACCGTCGGCCGCGCTCCGTTCTCGCCCTGTCCGCGCGCAGCGAGGAGGGCCTGCGCGCGCTCCTCGCCCGGCACCGCGAGCTGCTCGGGGCGACCGCGTCCGTGCGGGTGGCGGACCACTGCTGGTCGACCAACACGGGACGCATGCACTTCGCCCACCGGCTCGCGGTGGTGGGCGGTACGGCGGCGGAGCTGCACGCGGCGCTCGCCGGGGCGATGGCGCACCCCGCGCCCGCCTCGGTCCGCGACCCCGAGGTCGCGTTCCTGTTCAGCGGCGAGCGCGCCGGGCGCGCCGGCATGGCGCGCACCCTCTACGAAACCGCCCCGGTGTTCCGGGAGGCCATCGAGCGGTGCCACGAGCTGCTCTCCGATCCGCTGCTGCCGGTGTTGTTCCCGGCGCGCCCGGACGCGACAGACCTGCGCCGTCCGACCCGGGCGCAGCCGGCGCTGTTCGCGGTGGAGTACGCGCTCGCCCAGCTGTGGCGCTCCTGGGGGGTGGAGCCGGCCGCGGTGCTCGGCCATGGCGTGGGCGAGGTGGCGGCAGCCTGTGCCGCCGGAGTGATCAAATTGGAGGGCGGGCTGCGGCTGGTGACCGAGCGGGCGCGGCTCGCCGAGGCCGGCGCACCCGGGCTCGACGCCTTCCGCCGGGCCGTCGCCGAGATCGCCCAGGCGCCGCCGCGTATCCCGTTCGTGTCCAGCCTGACCGGGGCGCTAAAGCCCTGGGACCGGGCACCGGGAGCCGAGCACTGGAGTGCGCAGGCAGGTGGACCGGTGCGGTTCGCCGACGGCGTGGCGACGCTGCGAGGTCTCGGGCACCACCGATTCGTCGAGATCGGCCCGGACGCCACCCTGCTCGACGACCTCGGCCCGGGCGGCGACCTGCTGCGCCTGCCGAGCCTGCGGGCGGGCGTGGACGACTGGGAGACCCTGCTGAGCACGCTCGCCGAGCTGTACCGGCACGGCACCGACGTGGACTGGCTCGGGTTCGACCGCGGCTACCGGCGCAGCCGGGTGCCGGTGCCGACCTCACCGTTCGTGCGGACCCGGCACTGGTACGAATCGCCGTCGGCGACCGACCTGCCCGCGCCGACGCCCGCATCCGCGCCCGTACCGGCGGGGGAGCCGCTGCTCACCCGTGCGGCGCTGCTGGCGTTGCCACCGGCCGAGCGTTTCGACGTTCTCGCCGGACACCTCGCCCGCGGGGTCGGCGTGGCTCTGGGCTCAGGCGCCGGTCCCCGCCGCAAGGCCGCCGTTTCCGCCGTCCAGGTCGGACTCGACCAGCCCTTCCTGGAGCTGGGCCTGGACTCGCTGATGGCGATGGTGCTGCGGAACCAGATCCGGACGCAGCTCGGCGTCACGCTGCCCATCGCCGGCCTGCTGAAGGGCGCGTCGGTCCGCCGGGTGGCGGAGCAGATCCTGACCCAGCTGGCCGACGCGGAAGATCCTCCCGCGGAGGATCGAGCCACCGACGACCCGACGGACGCGCTGCTCGCCGAGCTGGAGCGGCTGCCCGCCGACGAGCGGCAGGCCCTGCTGGCCGAGGCGGACGAGCGATGAGCCTGCGCGATCGGCTGGCCGGCCTCTCGCCGGAACAGCGCGCACGCCTCACGAGGCGTCTCGCCGACCGGGAGAAGACCTATCCGCTCTCGGCCATGCAGCGCCGCCTCTGGTTCCTCGAACGACTCACCCCCGGCACCACCGCCTACCTGGTGCCCGCGGCGGTCCGGCTGCGCGGTCCGCTCGATCGGGCGGCGCTGCGCGCCGTCGTCGCGGACCTGGTCGCCCGGCACGAGTCGCTGCGCACCACGGTGGTCGAACGGGACGGCGAACTGGTCCAGGTGGTGGCGTCGGGCGTGGCGGTCGACATCGGCGAGGAGGATCTGCGGTCCGCGCCCGGCGACGCCCTCGCGGACCGGGTGGCGGTCGCCGTCAGCACCCCGTTCGACCTGGCGGCCGGGCCGCTGCTGCGGCTGCGGCTGCTGCGGGTCGCCGACGAGGAGCACCGCCTGATCGTCGTCCTGCACCACATCGTGGCCGACGGCTGGTCGGTGAGCGTGCTGTTCGCGGAGTTCGCCACGCTCTACGCCGCGCACCGCGCGGGCCGTCCGCCCGGATTGCCACCACTGCCGTTCCAGTACGGCGAGGTCGCGCGGCGCGAGCGGGACAACTGGGACGACGACCTGCGTTACTGGACCGCCCGCCTGGCCGGGGCCCCACAGGTGCTTGAGCTGCCGCTGGACCATCCGCGCCCGCCGGTGGCGTCGTCGCGCGGCGACTCCTGGCACTTCGACCTCCCGGCCGGTCCGGTCCGGGACCTCGTCGCCGTCGGGCAGGCACGCGAGGCCACCCCGTTCATGGTGCTGCTCGCCCTGTTCCAGGTCCTCGTGCACCGCTACGCCGGGCAGGACGACGTGGTCGTCGGTGTGCCGGTCGCCAACCGGGACCGGGCCGGGCTGGAAGGACTCATCGGCTTCTTCGTCAACACCCTGCCGATCCGCACCGACCTCGCCGGTGACCCGAGCTTCGCCGAGCTGCTCGACCGGGTCCGGGACGCCTGCCTGGGGGCGTACGCCCACCAGGAGGTTCCCTTCGACCGGCTGGTGGAGGAGTTGAAGCCGGCACGCGACCTCGGCCGGCCCCCACTGGTCCAGGTCAGCTTCGCCTACCAGGCACAACCTCTGCCGACCGTCGAGGTGGCCGGGCTGGAGATGGCCCGGCTTCCGCTGCGCAGCCACACGGCCCGATTCGATCTGGAGCTGCAACTCGTCGACGACGGCGACGGCGGCCTGAGCGGGCTGATCGAGTACAACAGCGACCTGTTCGAGGCCGCGACCATCGAGCGGATGGCCGCCCACCTGAGCCGGCTCGCGACCGCCGCGGCGGCCGACCCGGACGCGCCGATCGGGGCGCTCGCACTGCTCGGCGACGAGGAACGGGCGGCGCTGCTGGCCCTGGGCGCGGAGAGCCGGTGCGACTGGCCCGTCGACGACCTGGCACACCGGCGGGTCGCCCGCCGGGCGCGAGAGACGCCCGACGCCGAGGCCATCCGTTTCGAGGACCGCACGCTCACCTACGCCGAGGTGGACCGGCGCGCCAACCAGCTCGCGCACTGGCTACGCGGGCGGGGCGTCGGCCGGGACGTGCTGGTCGGCCTCTGCCTGCGGCGTTCGCCGGAGACCGTGATCGCCATCCTGGCCGTGCACAAGGCCGGCGGCGCCTACCTGCCGTTGGACCCGGACTATCCGCGGGCGCGGCTGGAGTTCATGCTCGACGACTCGCGGGCACCGTTGGTGCTCACCCGGTCCGGGGCGCGCGACAGGGTTCCGGCCGGGACCGCCGTCGTGGCGTGCCTGGACGCGATCGAGAGCGAGCTGGCCGGGCAGCCGGCGCATCCGCCGGCCGGTGCGGTCGCCGCCGAGGATCTCGCCTACGTGATCTACACCTCCGGGTCGACCGGCCGGCCCAAGGGCGTGCAGATCCCGCACCGCGCGCTGAACAACTTCCTGCGTTCCATGCAGGATCGTCCGGGGCTCGGCCGGGACGACGTGCTGCTCGCCGTCACCAGCCTCTCCTTCGACATCTCGGTGCTCGAACTACTGCTGCCACTGGTGACCGGCGCCCGTGTGGTGCTGGTGTCGCGGACCGTGGCCGCCGACGGTCGTGAGCTGGCGCGGGCGCTGGACCGGGCCGGCGTCACGATCATGCAGGCCACGCCGTCGACCTGGCGGATGCTGGTCGACTCCGGCTGGGCGGGCGCGCCGCGGCTGCGCATGCTCTGCGGCGGCGAGGCGCTGCCACCGGGCCTCGCCGCCCAGCTGCGCCCGCGAGGTGCGGAGCTGTGGAACCTGTACGGCCCGACCGAGACCACCGTCTGGTCGGCGGTCTGGCGGGTCCTCCCCGGTCCGATCCTGCTCGGCGAGCCGGTTGCCAACACCGGCCTGCACGTCCTCGACCGGCGGGGGCAGCTGGTGCCGCCCGGCGTCCCCGGCGAGCTGTACATCGGCGGCGCCGGGCTGGCGCGGGGCTATCTGAACCGGCCCGACCTCACCGCCGACCGGTTCGTCGAACTCGCCGCCCCGGCCGGCCGGTTCTACCGCACCGGCGACCTGGCGCGCCGCCGAGCCGACGGCAGCCTGGAGTTCCTGGGCCGGATCGACCACCAGGTGAAGGTCCGCGGATTCCGCATCGAGCTCGGCGAGATCGAGGCGGCGCTGTCCGCCCATCCGGCGGTCGGCGGGGCAGTGGTCACCGCCCGCGAGCACGCCGGCGACACCCGGCTGGTGGCCTATCTGGCCGCCGCCGACGTGCCGGCCGCCCAACTCGTGGCGTTCCTGCGCGAGCGGCTGCCGGAGTACATGGTGCCCGCGGCCTTCGTCCACCTGCCGGCCTTCCCGCTCACCCCGAACGGCAAGATCGACCGGGCGGCGCTGCCCGAGCCGGAGTACGGCCGCTCCGGCTCGGAGACCCCCTTCCGGGCCCCGGGCGACGCTCTGGAACACGTGGTCGCCGACGTCTTCGCCCGGCTGCTCGGGGTCGAGCGGCTCGGTCTGGACGACGACTTCTTCGCGCTGGGCGGACATTCCCTGCTCGCTACCCGGGTCGTGACCCGGCTCCGGCCGGTCGTCGGCGTAGAGCTGCCGCTGCGCGCGGTCTTCGAGCACCCGACCGTGGCCGCCCTCGCCGCCCAGCTGCGCGATCGCGGCGCCCGGCCGGCGGCGGCCGGTCCGGTCGTCGGCGCACCGGTCGTGCCGCGCCGCGCCGATCCGGCCGCGCCCGTGCCGCTGGCGGCCGCCCAGCGGCGACTGTGGCTCCTGGCGCAGCTCGCCCCGGACAGTCGTGCCTACCTGCTGCCGGCCGCCCTGTTGGTGCGTGGCCGCCTGGACGTCGCCGCCTTCCGTCGCGCCTGCGACGAGGTGATGCGGCGGCACGAGGCGCTGCGCGCGGTGTTCCCGGAGATCGACGGCCGGCCCTGGCTCGTGGTGCGTCCGGAGGCGCCGGCCGCGCTGGTGGTGCGCGAGAACACGGACGGTGTGGAGGCCGAACTCGCCGAACGCTTCTTCGACCGGCCGTTCGTCCTCGCCGACGGGCCGCTGCTGCGCTGGGAGGTGCTGCGCCGCACCGACGACGAGGCGGTGGTGCTGCTCGCCATGCACCACATCGTCTCCGACCAGTGGTCGTTGGGCGTGCTGCTGGGCGAGGTCCTGGCGCTCTACGCCGCGTACGCCGCCGACGCGCAGAGCCCGCTGCCCGCCCTCGACGTCCAGTACCCGGACGTCGCCCGCTGGCAGCAGGAGCGGCCCGCCGACCCGGCCGGCCTGGACTACTGGGTCCGACAGCTGCGCGGGGCGCCCGCGGAACTCAACCTGTCCCTGGCCCGGCCCCGGCCGCCGACGAAGAGCTATCGGGGCGCCGCGCTCCACCTGACCGTACCCGCCGGGGTGGTACGGGACCTGCGCGCCTTCGGCCGCGCCGAGGGGGCCACCCTCTTCATGGTGCTGGCCGGCGCCTTCCAGGTGCTTCTCGGCCGGCTCAGCGGCGCCGAGGACGTGGTGGTCGGCACGCCGGTGGCCAACCGGCGGCTGCCCGAGCTGGAATCCCTGATCGGCCTCTTCGTCAACACCCTGGCGCTGCGCACCGACCTCTCCGGTGACCCCACCTTCCGCGAGCTGCTGCGGCGGGTCCGGCAGGTCTGCCTGGACGCGTACGAGCACCAGGACGTCGCGTTCGAGCGGCTGGTGGAGGCGCTGCGGCCGGACCGCACTCTGGCCCGTACGCCGATCTTCCAGGTCGGGTTCGCCCTGCAGAACGTCCCGTTCCCGGCGTGGACCGGCGGCGGCCTGCGGGTCGAACCGCTGCCGGTCGACGCCGGCACGGCAAAGTTCGACCTCGAACTCCTGCTCGCCGAGGACGGCGACAGCGTCCACGGCCGGCTTGAGTACAGCCTCGACCTCTTCGACGAGGCCACCGCCCGCCGCATCGTCCACTACCTCCAGGTGGTGCTGGCCGGGATCGCCGCCGACCCGGACCGGTCCATCGGCCGGCTCCCGCTGCTCGACGAGCCCGAACAGCGGGAGGTCCTGGCGCTCGGCGACGGCGGACACCGTGAATGGCCCGGCGCCGGCCTGATCCACGAGCAGTTCGAGGCACAGGCCAGGGCGACACCGGACGCCGAGGCGGTGCGCTTCCAGGACGAGCGGCTCAGCTACGCCGAACTGGACCGCCGCGCCAACCAGCTCGCGCACCGCCTGCGCCGGCTCGGCGTGGGCCGCGACGTGCTGGTGGGCGTGTGCATGGAGCGCTCCGTCGAGATGGTGGTGTCGCTGCTCGCCACGCTCAAGGCCGGCGGTGCCTATTTGCCGCTGGATCCCGGTCTCCCGCAGTCCCGCATCGCGTTCATGCTGGCCGACGCCCGGGTGCCGGTGCTGCTCACCCAGCGCCGCCTGGCGTCCTCGCTGCCGGGACCCGACGCGGACGTGCTCTGCGTGGACGAGTCGGCCGAGGACCTCGCCCGCGAAGCGGCCTCGTCGCCCGGCGTCGAGGTGGACGGCGCGGACCTGGCCTACGTGATCTACACCTCCGGCTCCACCGGGCGGCCCAAGGGGGTGATGAACGTCCACGCCGGCATCCGCAACCGCCTGTTGTGGATGCAGGACGAGTATCGGCTCGACGCTTCCGACCGGGTGCTACAGAAGACGCCGTTCTCCTTCGACGTGTCGGTCTGGGAGTTCTTCTGGCCGCTGATGACCGGCGCCTGCCTGGTGGTGGCCGTACCGGGCGGGCACCGCGACGCCCGCTACCTGGTGGAGACCATCCGCCGCGAGCGCATCACCACGGTGCACTTCGTCCCGTCGATGCTGCGGGTCTTCGTGGCCGAGGAGGGGGCGGCGGAGTGCCCCAGCCTGCGCCGGGTGATCTGCAGCGGCGAGGCCCTGCCGCGTGAGCTCCAGGAACAGTTCTTCGCCGCGGTACCGGCCGAGCTACACAACCTCTACGGCCCGACCGAGGCGGCCGTCGACGTCACCGCCTGGGCGTGCCGCCGTGACGGCGATCCGAGACCGGTGCCGATCGGCCACGCCATCGCCAACACCCGGATGTACGTGCTCGACCGCCTGCGGCAGCCGGTGCCGGCCGGGGTGGCCGGCGAACTCTGCATCGGCGGACGGAACCTGGCCCGGGGCTACCTCAACCGGCCGGAGCTGACCGCGGAACGGTTCGTCGCGCACCCGTTCGACCCGGCCCCCGGCACCCGGCTCTACCGGACCGGTGACCTGGCGCGGTTCCGCGACGACGGCGCCATCGAGTACCTGGGCCGGCTCGACCACCAGGTGAAGCTCCGCGGTCACCGGATCGAGCTCGGCGAGATCGAGCAGGTCCTCACCGACTATCCGGCCGTCCGCGAGGCCATCGTCACCGCCCGGCCGCACGGCGGTGACCAACGGCTGGTGGCCTATCTGTCCGGCGACGAACTGCCCGCCGCGGGCAAGCTCATCGCCCACCTGCGGCAGCGGCTGCCCGACTACATGGTGCCGGCCGTCTTCGTCCCGCTGCCGTCCTTCCCGTTGCTGCCGAACGGCAAGGTGGACCGCGCGGCGCTGCCCGAGCCGGAGCTGTCCCGGCCCGACCTGGCCAATCCATACGAGGCCCCGCGCGACGACCTGGAGCGGAGCATCGCCGCGGCATGGAGCCGGTTGCTCGGCATCGAGCGGGTGGGTGTGCAGGACAACTTCTTCGAGTTGGGCGGCCATTCGCTGCTGATGGCCGAGCTGCGTGCTGCGCTGCGGGACGCCCTCGGCCGGCCGGTCACGCTCGTCGAGCTGTTCCAGTACCCGACCGTGCGCGCACTGGCCGAGCACCTGGCCGCCGGCCCGGCCGCCGATCCGTTGGCCGCTGCCCGGGAGCGGGTGGCCGGCCGGCGTGCGGCGGTGGCGCAACGCCACCGGGCCGCCACCCGCCGGGCGAAGAGCCGTACCGACTTCACAGGGGAGTGAACCAGTGAGCGACTCGACCGACGACCTGTCTCAGGTGGCCGTCATCGGCATGGCGGGACGCTTTCCGCAGGCCGCCGACGTGGACGCCTTCTGGGCGAACCTGGCGACCGGCCAGGAGAGCATCTCCTCCTTCTCGCCGGACGAGCTGCGCGCGGCCGGGGTCAGCCCCGCGCTGGTGAGCCGGCCCGGTTACGTACGGGCCAAGGGCGTCCTCGACGGCGCTGACACCTTCGACGCGGCCTTCTTCGGTTTCAGCCCGCGCGAGGCGGAGCTGATGGATCCCCAGCACCGCGTCCTGCTGGAATGCGCCTGGGAGGCGCTGGAGTCGGCCGGCTACGACCCGCAGGCGTTCCCCGGCCGGATCGGGGTCTTCGCCGGTGCCAGCCTGAACACCTACCTCCTCTACAACCTGATGGCCAACCGCGGCGTGATCGAGGCGCTCGGCCCGTATCAGACCCAGCTCGCCAACGACAAGGACTTCCTGGCCACCCGGGCCGCGTACAAGCTCGGGCTGCGCGGGCCCGCCGTCACCGTGCAGACCGCCTGCTCCACCTCGCTGGTGGCGGTCCACCTGGCCTGCCAGAGCCTGTTGTCCGGGGAGTCCGACATCGTCCTGGCCGGCGGGGTCTCGGTGAACATGCCGCTGCGCAACGGCTACCAGTACGAGCCGGGTGGCATCCTGTCCGCGGACGGCCACTGCCGGCCGTTCGACACGGCCGCCGGCGGCACCGTGATCGGCAACGGCGTCGCCCTGGTGGTGCTGCGCCGGCTCGCGGACGCGCGGAGGCACGGCGACATCATCGACGCGGTGATCCGCGGCTCGGCGGTGAACAACGACGGTGCGCTCAAGGTGGGCTACACCGCGCCCGCCGTGGAGGGCCAGGCCGAGGTCATCGCCGAGGCGCTCGGCATCGCCGGTGTCGCGCCGGAGACGGTCGGCTACGTGGAGACCCACGGCACGGGCACCGCGCTCGGTGACCCGATCGAGATCGCCGGCCTCACTCGCGCCTACCGGGAGGGCACCGCGTCGCGTGGCTTCTGCGCGATCGGCTCGGTGAAGGGCAACATCGGCCACCTGGACGCGGCCGCCGGCGCGGCTGCGCTGATCAAGGCGACGCTGGCCCTCAAGCACGAGGCCATCCCGGCCAGCCTGCACTTCGAGCGGCCCAACCCGGAACTGGCGCTGGAGACCAGCCCGTTCTTCGTGAACGCCGCGCACCGGCCGTGGCCCCGCACCGACCAGCCTCGCCGGGCCGGGGTGAGCTCGTTCGGCATCGGCGGGACCAACGCCCACGTGGTGCTGGAGGAGGGACCGGCGATCCTACCGGCGGAGCCCGGCCGTCCCTGGCAGCTGCTGCCGCTGTCGGCGCGCACCGCGGCCGCCCTCGCGCAGGCCGCCGAGCGGCTCGCCGACCACCTCGATGCGCATCCGGACGACGAGCTGGCCGACGTGGCCTTCACCCTGGCCACCCGGCGACGGGCCTTCGAGCAGCGGCGGGCGGTGGTGGCCGTCGACCGCGCCGACGCGGTGCGACGACTGCGCCGGGCCGCCAGCGCCGGTGCGTCGGGCGTCGCCGGCCGACCCGCGAAGGTGGCCTTCCTCTTCCCCGGCCAGGGCACCCAGTACGCCGGCATGGCGCGCGACCTGTACGGCGAGGACCCGGTGTTCCGCGCCGAGCTGGACCGCTGCCTCGACCTGTTCCCCGCGACGGTACGCGCGGCGCTCTTCCCGGCCGGCGAGCCGCAGGCGAACCTGACGGAGACCGAGCTGGCCCAGCCGGCCCTGTTCGCCGTCGAGTACGCCCTGGCCCGCACCGTGATCGCGGCGGGCGTCGAACCGCACGCGCTGGCCGGCCACAGCATCGGCGAGTACGTCGCCGCCTGCCTCGCCGGGGTGTTCCGCCTTGAGGATGCCGCCGCCCTGGTCACCGCGCGCGGCCGGCTGATGCAGGCCACGCCGCCCGGTGCGATGCTGGCCGTCTTCCTGCCCGAGGCCGAGACCGCGGAGCTTCTCTCCGACCGGCTCAGCCTCGCCGCCGTCAACGGCACCGATCTCTGCGTCGTCTCGGGTCCGGCTGATGCCGTGGACGACGTGGCGCGGCAGCTCGTGGAGCGGGGCGTCGGCTGCCGGCGACTGCACACCTCGCATGCGTTCCACTCGGCGCTGGTCGAGGAGGCGGTGCGACCGTTCGTCGCGGAGGTCCGCGGGATCGCGATGCGCCCCCCGCGGACGCCGGTCTGCTCCAACCTGACCGGAACGTGGCTGGAGGACGGTCAGGCCACCGACCCGGAGTACTGGGGCGCACACCTGCGCTCCACCGTGCGCTTCGCCGACAACCTGAGCGCCCTGCTCGCCGATCCCGACCTGATCCTGCTGGAGGTCGGCCCGGGTGACTCGCTGTCCACCTTCGCCCGGCGACACCGGTCCTGGACGGCGGACCGGGTCGCGGCCGGCACCATGGGCCGGCACGACGGGAAGCGGGCCGGCCGGCAGGCCCTGCTGGAGGGGCTGGGCACGATCTGGGCCGCGGGTGCCACGCTCGACTGGGCCGCCGTCTGCGAGGCTGACCGCCGCCGTCGGGTGCGCCTCCCCTCGTACCCGTTCCAGCGCCGCCGCTTCTGGGTGGCGCCTGATCGCTCGGAGACAGCTGGACCGGCCTCGTCGCCGACCTACCGCCCCGGTTGGCGACGGATGCAGCCGGTGCGGCCCCGCGCCGACGAGGGCCCCTGGCTGGTGCTGGGCGCGGATCTTCCCGCGGGCCGGGCCCTGTCCGAGGCCCTCCCCGCCGTCGTGCGCGTCAGCGCGGGAACCGGGTTCGCCCAGGCCGGCCCGGACGCCTTCACCGTCGATCCGGCCGACCGGGGCGACTACCGGCGCCTGCTCGACGCGCTCGGCGATCGCCGGCCGGCGCGGGTCGTCCACCTGTGGAGCCTGGCCGTGGAACCCGGTGCCGACCTGGACCGTGCCGAGGCCGTCGGATTCCACAGCCTCCTGGCGTTCGCTCAGGCGCTGGCCGGCCGGGCGGAGCACCCGCCACTGATCCTGGACGTGCTGACCCGGGGCGTGTTCAGCGTGACCGGCGACGAGCGCCTGCAACCGGAGAACGCCACCCTGGTCGGCCCGTGCACGGTCGTCCCGCAGGAGGTCCCCGGTGTCACCTGCCGGCTGCTCGACCTCACCGGAGCGAGCGTCGAATCGGTGACCCGCGCCCTGCGGTCGGTGCCGGACGAGCCGGTGCTGGCCCGGCGGGGCAGCCACTGGTGGGCCCGGACCTTCGACGCTGTCGAGCTCGACCCCGGCCCGTCCGCCGGCCGGCTGCGTGACGACGGCGTCTACCTCATCACCGGCGGCCTGGGCGGCATCGGCCTGGCGCTCGCCGAACACCTGGCCCGCTCCGTGCGGGCCCCGGCGATCGGCCTTCTCGGGCGTACCCCCGTCCCGCCCGAGGAGACCTGGTCGCAGTGGCTCGCCGAGCACGGCACCGACGACCCGACCAGCGCGCGGATCCGACGCCTGAAGGCGCTCCACGACCTGGGCGCCCGGCCGATGGTGCTGCACGCCGACGTCACGGACCTCGCGCAGACCACCCGGGCGGTCGACGAGCTGCGGGCCCGCTTCGGCGCGCTGTCCGGCGTCGTCCACGCGGCCGGGCTGCCCGCGAGCGGTCTGCTCGCCGGAACGTCACGGGCCGACGCCGACGCGGTCCTCGCCGCCAAGACCCGCGGCACCCTGGTCCTGGATGCGGTGTGTGGCCGGGATTCGCTCGACTTCTTCCTGCTGTGTTCGTCGCGCACCGCGATCCTCGGGGGGCCGGGCCAGCTGGACTACTGCGCCGCCAACGCCTTCCTGGACACCTTCGCCGCCGGGCGGGACGGCGTGACGGCCGTCGCCTGGGACACCTGGCGTGGCACCGGAATGGCGGCCGACCCGGGCGGCGGGACCGACATCGGCCACCCGCTGCTGCAACGCCGCCTGCGACGCACCGCGACGGCGGAGACGTTCCGCACCACCATCACCACGGCGGAGAGCTGGATCGTCGACGAGCACCGGATGCAGGGGCACGGTCTGGTCCCGGGCACCACCTACCTGGAGATGGTCCGGGCCGCGGTGGCGCCGCACGCCGGCGGTAAAGAGATCGAGTTCCGGGACGTGCTCTTCACCTCGCCGGTGATCGTCCCGGACGGCCAGGAGCGCGAGATGTTCACCACGGTCGAGCGGGGCGACGGCGGGGCGACGGGGTTCCGCGTGCACAGCCGGGGGGCCGCCGGCCGGCAGGAGCACTGCGCCGGCACGGTGGTGCTGCACGACCCGGTCGAGCGTCCCCGGCGCGCGGTCGGCGAACTGCTCGACGCCTGCGACGTCCACGAGGTGATCGAGGGGGAGGATGCGCTCCGGCGCCGGCTGCGCCTGGACTTCGCCGCCGAGGGCGGACTCATCCGGTTCGCCGTGCACGGCCGGTGGCGTTGCCTCACCCGCATCCACGTCGGTACCACCGGAATGGTCGCCACCCTGGACCTGCCCGAGCGGTACGCCGCGGACCTGGACACCTACCTGCTGCACCCGGCCCTGCTCGACGTGGTCGGCGGCGCGTCACGGGTGTACGCCGCCGAGGGCTACTATCTGCCGTTCTGGTACGGCAGCCTGCGGTTCGTCCGGGGCCTGACCAGCCGGATGGTGTGTCACATCCGGATCAGGGAGGGCGGCGACTCGTCCGGCGAGACGCTCACCTGCGACGCCGACGTCCACGACGAACAGGGCCGGCTGCTGGTGCAGATGCGCGACTTCACCATGAAGCGGGTCCACGAACCGGCGTCGATGCGCGACGAGATCGAGCGCGCCGCATCGGCCCCGCCGGAGCCCTCGCCGGCCGGCCTGGCCGCCCTGCACGACCCGGCCGGCGGGCTGACCGTGGCCGAGGGCGGCGACCTGTTCGACCGGATCCTGGCGACCGACCCGCTCCCCGCCCAGCTGGTCGTCTCCGCCCGCGACCTGGCCGCGGCGCAGCGGTCGGCCGCGGCCATCGACCCGGCCCGGCTGGCCGCCGAGCTGGCCGAGGCACCCGCACCGTCCACGCTGCACCCGCGCCCTGATCTCGACATCCCGTACGAGGAGCCGGCCCCCGGCGCCGAGGCGGACATCGCGGCCATCTGGCGGGACGTGCTCGGCATCGACCGGATCGGCCGCAACGACGACTTCTTCGCGTTGGGCGGCCACTCCCTGGCCGCGGTCCAGATCGGCACGAAGCTGCGCGCCCGGTTCGGTGTGGAGCTGACCCTGCGCGACTTCTTCGACCAGCCCACCGTGGCGAACACGTCCCGGCTCATGGCGGGCGCCGCGGAGGTGCCGGCCCCGGCCCCGATCGAGCCGATCGCCGACGGGGTGGCAGAGCTCTCCGACGACGAGGTGGACGCCATGCTGCGCGAGCTGCTGGCTGCCGAAGGAGGAAGCGAGACATGAGCACGCCGGACCTGGACCGCCTGTCGACGGATGACAAGCGGCGCCTGCTGGCCGAACGGCTCCGCGCGCGGGTGCGCGAGTTCCCGCTCTCCTTCCCGCAGCAGCGGCTCTGGTTCCTGGAGCAGCTCGTGCCGGGCGGCGCCGCGTACAACGTGCCGATCGCGGTACGGCTGGCCGGGCCGCTGGACCTGGCGGTGTGGCGGCGCTGCTGCGACGAGATCGTGCGCCGGCACGACGCGTTGCGTACCACGTTCGCCGAGGTGGAGGGGGAGCCGGTACAGCGGGTCGCGGCCACCGGAGAGGCCGACCTCGCGGTGGTCGACTGTGACGGCAACGACGTGCGGCGGCTGCTCCAGGAGGAGGTGCAGCGGCCGTTCGACCTCGGGACCGGCCCACTGCTGCGGGTACGGTTCTTCCGGGTGGCGCCGCAGGAGCACGTCCTGCTGCTCACCATGCACCACATCGTCGCCGACCTCTGGTCGGTGGCGGTGGCCGTGCAGGAGCTGATCACACTCTATCCGGCGCTGCGGGACGGCAGGCCGTCCCCGCTGCCGGCGCTGCCCATCCAGTACGCCGACTTCGCCGCCTGGCAGCGCCGGCAGCTCGAAGGCCCCGGTCTCGCCGAAGACCTCGCCTACTGGACGGCGGCGCTGGACGGTGCGCCGCCGGTGCTCGATCTGCCCACCGACCGGCCGCGACCGCCGGTGCAGAGCTCGCGCGGCGGCTCCACCGAGTTCCGGCTGCCCGGCCCGCTGACCGAGCGGCTGCGCGCGCTGAGCCGCCAGGAGGGCGCCACGCCGTTCATGACGGTGCTCGCCGCGTTCGCCGTGCTGCTGCGGCGCTACAGCGGTCAGGACGACCTCGTGATCGGCGCGCCGATCGCCAACCGGACCCGGCCGGAGATCGAGCGGCTGGTCGGCTTCTTCGTCAACACGCTGACGCTGCGGATGGACCTCACCGGCGACCCCACCTTCCGGGAGTTGCTGTCCCGGGTCCGGGCCGCGTGCCTTGGTGCCTACGCGCATCAGGACCTGCCGTTCGAGCGGCTGGTCGAGGAGCTGCACCCGCGACGGGACCTGTCCCGGTCGCCGCTGTTCCAGGTGTCGTTCGTGTTCCAGAACATCGAGGTGCCGGAGCTCGACCTGGGCGGGCTGCGGGTCACCCCGTACACCGTCGCGAGCGCGACCGCGCGCTTCGACCTGGAGTTGCAGGTCTTCGACCGGCCCGACGGGCTGGGCGGCTGGTTCGAGTACAACGCCGACCTGTTCGACGCCGCCACCGTCGCGCAGATGTCCAGGGCGCTGCACCGGCTGGTCGAGCAGATCATCGACGCGCCGGATCGCCCGGTCGCCAAGCTCCACCTGCTGGACGAGGACGAACGCCGGCGGCTGGCGCACGAGCCCAACGACACCCGGCGCGTCTGGGACGACCTGCCCTGGGCGCACCTCGACGTCGCCACCCGCGCGCGGGCGGACCCCGCCGCCGAGGCGCTGCGCTGCGGCGACCGGACCCTGACCTACGCCGACCTCGACCGCCGGGCCAACCAGCTCGCGCATCACCTGCACCGACTCGGCACCGGGCACGGGGACCTGGTCGGAATCTGCACCGAGCGCACCCCGGAAATGGTGGTGGCGATGCTCGGCACGCTCAAGGCCGGCGGCGCCTACGTCCCGCTCGATCCGGCCTACCCGGTCGAGCGCCTCGCGTTCATGATGGCCGACTCGGGACTGAAGATGCTGCTCACCGAAGGTGACCTCGCGGATCGGCTGCCGGAGCCGCCGGCCGTGGTCGTCTGTCTCGACCGGGACGCGGAGGCGCTCGCGGCCGAGAGCACGACGCCGCCGCAGGTCGGGGTCGCCGGCGACGATCTGGCCTACGTGATCTACACCTCCGGCTCGACGGGGCAACCCAAGGGCGTGCAGATTCCGCACCGGGCACTGGCCAACTTCCTGCGTTCGATGCGCGAGCTGCCGGGGATCACCCCGGCGGACACCCTGCTCGCCGTCACCACGCTCAGTTTCGACATCTCCATGCTGGAGCTGCTCCTGCCGCTCACCACCGGCGCGCGGGTGCACCTGGCCAGCCGGGAGGTGGCCGCCGACGGCGTCCGGCTCGGCGCGGCGCTGGCCGCCTCCGGGGCCACGCTGATGCAGGCCACGCCGTCCACCTGGCGACTGCTGCTGGACGCCGGATGGACGCCGCCCGCCGGGTTCCGGATGCTCTGCGGCGGCGAGGCGCTCCCCGAGGATCTGGCTCAGCGGCTGGTCGGGTCCGGCGGGGAGCTGTGGAACATGTACGGACCCACCGAGACCACCATCTGGTCGGCGGTGTCGCGGGTGACGGGGGAGATCCGGCTGGGCGAGCCGATCGCCAACACCGAACTGCACGTCCTCGACGCGTACGGCGCGCTGGTGCCCCCGGGTGTCCCCGGTGAACTGCACATCGGCGGCGCCGGCCTGGCCCGCGGCTATCTCGGCCGGACCGAGCTCACCGCCGAGCGGTTCGTGCCGCACCCGTTCCCGATCGGGCTGGGCCACCGGCTCTACCGCACCGGCGACCTGGTGCGGCGCCGCGCCGACGGTGGCCTGGAGTTCCTCGGCCGGATGGACCACCAGGTGAAGCTGCGCGGCTTCCGGATCGAGCTGGGTGAGATCGAGGCGCTGCTAGCGCAGCAGCCGGCGGTCCGGCAGGCAGTGGTCCTGGTGCGCGAGGACACGCCCGGGGACCAGCGCCTGGTGGCGTACGTGGTGACCGACGGGCTCCCGGCCCAGCCGGACGAACTGGACCAGTGGCGCAGCATCTGGGATTCCGCGTACGACGGTTCGGCTCCGGAGGTCGACCCGACGTTCGACATCAGCGGTTGGAACAGCAGCTACACCGGCGAGCCCATTCCTGCGGTGGAGATGCGTGACTGGGTGGACCGGACCGCCGACCTGGTGCTGTCGCGCGCGCCGCAGTCGGTGCTCGACGTGGGCTGCGGCACCGGCCTCATCCTGCACGCCGTGGCCCCGCGCTGCCGGCGGTACTGGGGCACCGACTTCTCCACGGTCGTCCTGGACCGGGTACGTGACTCGGCCCGGTACCCCGGCGACGTCCAGCTGCACGAGTGCGCCGCCGATCAGCTCGACCGGTTGCCGGACCAGCTCTTCGACGTCGTCCTGCTGAACTCGGTGGTGCAGTACTTCCCGGACGAGGAGTACCTGGCACGGGTGATCGAAGGGGCACTGGCCCGGCTCGCCCCGGGCGGTGCCGTGGTGGTCGGCGATGTCCGCAGCCTCCCGTTGCTCGGGGCCTTCCACACCTCGGTCGAGCGGTACCGGGCCGAGCCCGGCGACTCCGACGACACGCTGCGCACGCGGGTCCGCCGCCGGGTGGCCGAGGAGGAGGAGCTGGTGATCGATCCGCGCTACTTCCGGGCTCTCCAGAGCCGGCTCCCCGGCATCGCCGATGTCCGGGTGCGGCCCAAGCGCGGCCGGTTCGACAACGAGCTCACCCGGTTCCGGTACGACGTGGTCCTCACCGCCGGCGCCGCCGTTCCTCCGGCCACGTACCCCTGGCAGGAGTGGACATCCATGGAGGCGTTGCGCGGGCAGTTGGACGGCGACGTCCTCGCCGTCCGCGACGTGCCGAACGCCCGGGTGCTGGCGGGCGGCGGGGTCGACCCGGAGGAGCTGGTCCGGTTCGCCGAGGCGGCCGGCTACCGGGCCGAACTGGACTGGTCCGACCACGGCCCGGACGGCGCGTACCACGTGGTGCTGCGCCGGTTCGGCACAGCGGAGCACCCGGTTGCCGCGGCGCAGCCGCCGCCCGCGGACGGACCGCTGTCGGCCTGGGTCAACGGCAGCACGGCGCGCCGGGCGCGGAAACTACAGCCGCAGCTGCGCGCCGCCCTCGCCGAACGGCTGCCGGAGTACATGATCCCGTCGGCGTTCGTGTTCCTGGACGCCTTGCCGCTGACGCCCAACGACAAGGTGGACCGCAAGGCGCTGCCCGCACCGGACCTGCTGCGTCCCAGCCTGCGTACGCCGTACGAGCCGCCCCGCGACGACCTGCAACGCGCGCTCGCCGAGATCTGGGGCGAACTGCTCCGGGTGGACGGGGTCAGCGTCCACGACGACTTCTTCGAGCTGGGCGGCCACTCGTTGCTGGCCACCCAGGTCATCTCCCGGATGCGGGCCCGCCTCGGCGTCGACGTGTCGCTGCGCGACCTGTTCGAGCAGCCGACCGTCGCGACGTTGGCCGGCTGGTTGACCGCCCGTGGCCCCGGGCCCGCCGATCCGGCGCCCACGGCCGTCGAACCGGTGACCCGCGGCGGTGACCTTCCGCTGTCGTTCGCCCAGGAGCAGCTCTGCGTCGACTTCCCGGTCCCGCCGCAGGACGCCTTCCACACGGTGGTGACCGCCGCCCGCCTGCGCGGCGCCCTGGACGAGGACGCCCTGGGCCGGGCCCTTGACCACCTGGTGCAGCGGCACGAGACACTCCGGACCCGGCTGGTCACCCGGCCGGCCGGGCTGGTGCAGGTGATCGACGACGAGGGAGCCTGGCCGCTGGTCCGGTCCCGGCTCGACGCGGCCGACGCCGCGAACCCGCTGCCGGCGATCCGCCGCGTGCTGGACGAGGAGGCGGGCCGTTCGTTCCCACTGGCCGACGGCCCCCTGGTCCGGGCTCGGCTGATCACCGTGGACGACCGGGACCGGATCCTCGTGCTCTCCATCCATCACGCCGTCACCGACAACTGGTCGTACGGAGTGCTGCTGCGCGAGCTGGCGGTGGCGTACGACGCGTTCGCCGACGGGCGCGACCCCCGGTTGCCGCCCTTGCCCGTCCAGTTCGCCGACTTCGCGGCCTGGCAGCGCCGGGAGTACGAGTCCGGTGCGCTGGATCGGCACGCCCGGTACTGGCGGGACCGCCTCGCCGACCTCCCACCGGCACCGTCGTTCGTCGTGGAGGAGTTGGGGGCCGACGAGGCGGCGTCCGGTTCGGGCAACGACTTCGTGCTCGGTCCGGATCTCACCGCGGGACTTCGCGCGCTGGCCAACCGGGAGAACGCCACGCTTTTCATGGTGCTGCTCGCCGCGTACGACGCGCTGCTCGCGGCGTACACCGGGAGCCGGGACCTGGCCGTCGGCTTCCCGACCGCCGGGCGCGAGCGGCCGGAGGCCGAGAACCTGATCGGCTACCTGGTCAACTCCCTGGTGCTCCGCGTCGACCTGGGCGGCGACCCGACCTTCCGCGACGTCATCGCGCGGGTGCGGGAACGGACCCTGGAGGCGCACGCTCATCATGCCGTCCCGATGCAGCCGCTGCGGCGCGAGATGCCGGCCGCCCGTGACCGGGTGCGCCTGGGGTTCAACCTGCTCAACGCGCCGCTGCCGCCGGCCGTGCTGCGCGGCGTACGCCTGGAACCGGTTTCCGCCGACGGGGTTTTCGTGCATGTGCCCGCCGGCCTGCGACCGGCCGAGGTGGATCTCGGCCTGATCGTCATGGAGGACGCCGGTATCCTTCGGGGCCTGTGGCTGCATGCCGCCGACCGCGTCGATCCGCGCCTGGTGGGCCGCCTGCGTCGCCAGTGGGGCCAGCTCCTGGAGCTGGTGGTGGCCGACCCCGGCCGCCGGATCGAGGAGCTGGCACGGGTCCTCCGCACGGACGCCGCGGGACAGCCGGCGTGAGCGAGCAGTGGTTCTGGGCCCGCCGCCCGCGCCCGGCGGCGGCGACCCGCCTGGTGTGCCTTCCGTACGCCGGCGGTGCCGCGGCGGTCTACCGTGCCTGGGGGCAGCTGGCGCCGAGTCACGTCGAGGTGTGCCCGGTCGAGCTGCCCGGCCGCGGCGTGCGGATGGGGGAGGAGCCGTACCGCCGGCTCACACCGCTGGTCCGGGCACTGGCCGACGCGCTCGAACCGCTGCTCGACCGGCCCTACGCGCTGTTCGGCCACAGCATGGGCGGCCTGCTCGCCTTCGAGCTCGCCCGGTTGCTCCGCCGCCGCGGCCGGCCCGGACCGTCGCACCTGTTCGTCTCCGCCGCACCGGCCCCGGACCGGCGTCACGAGCCCACGGTGCACGACGCCTCCGACGCCGAGGTGAAGGCACATCTGCGCGCGCTCAACGGCACGCCGCCCGAGGTGCTGGAGAACGAGGAGCTGATGGCGTTGGCGCTGCCGATCATCCGCGCCGACTTTGCCGTGCTGGAGACCTACGAGTTCATCGACGAGCCGCCGCTGGACACCCCGCTCACCGTCTTCGGCGGCACCGCCGACCGCACCGTCCGCCCGGCTGAGCTGGCCGGATGGCGTGACCATGCGACCACCGTGGACCTCCGGATGCTGCCTGGTGACCACTTCTTCATCGACGAGCTGGCGCCGGAGCTGATCCGGTTGATCACCGCCCGGGTCACCCCGGCCCGTTATCCGGGCTGGTAGCAGGTCGTCGGGCGGCCTGCGCGACATCCGACCACCGGCCGCTGCCACCGGGGCGGTGTCACGCGCCGCCATCGTCGGCGAGCTGCCCGGCTGCCTCCTGTCTGGCCGGGATCGCTTCCAGCGCTTCGCGCACGTAATCGCCGATGGGCCGGGTGCGGCCGTCATGGTGCCACTGTTCGAGGGCGCCGAAGTAGACGCCGAAGAGGTAGGTGCGGGCCAGGACCTTGGCCGGGGTCGGCCCGTGCCCGCGGTCGGCCAGGGCGGCGGCGACGCGCTCGACCATGGCGTCCATCGTGGCGTAGACGGCGGCCCGGATCGTGGGCTCCTCCAGCACGTAGCGCATGCCGCGCCACGGGCCCCCGTCACCGGCGCTGGCCGCGAGGCGTGTCATGGTGCCGGGAAGGTCGTCGAGGTCCAGGACCTCGTCGAAGCCGTCCGCCCCGACGGCGGCGAACGGATCGATGGTGAACAGCCCCTCCTTGGCGCCGAAGTAGCGGTAGAAGGTGGACGGCGACACCGCCGCTTCCCGCGCGATGTCGTCGATGGTGACGTTGTGGAATCCGCGGGAGTCGAAGAGCTCCATGGCCGTGTCCTGGATTGCGCGGATCGCGGCCATTCGATTGCGCTGACGCAGGCTGAGCGGCATGCCGTTGAGTGTAACGATGTGAAATTCTTACTCATGACGGAAGCAACTTTCAAGATGGCAGCAGCTTCCATTCTGTGTCAGGATGTCGGTATGGACGCGATCACGGTGCGAGGCGTACGCAAGGTGTTCGGCAGCACGGTCGCGTTGAACGACTTGGACCTCACGGTCGCCCAGGGAGAGGTGCACGGCTTCCTCGGACCGAACGGGGCCGGCAAGAGCACCACCATCCGGGCCCTGCTCGGCCAACTGCGGGTGGACGCCGGCAAAGCGGCGATCTTCGGTCTGGACTGTTGGACCCAGTCGGTGGCGGCCCACCGGCGCCTGGCGTACGTGCCGGGCGATGTGGCGCTGTGGCCGGGTCTGACGGGCGGAGCCAGCATCGACGTCCTCGGCCGGCTGCACGGCGGCGCCGACCCGCACCGCAGGCGGGAGCTCATCGATCGGTTCGAGCTGGACCCGACCAAGCGGACGCGTACCTACTCGAAGGGCAACCGGCAGAAGGTGGCGCTGATCGCGGCGCTCGCCACGAACGCCGACCTCTTCCTCTTCGACGAACCCACCTCAGGGCTGGACCCGCTCATGGAGGAGGTCTTCCAGCAGTGTGTCCGGGAGCTGAAGGACGACGGTCGCACGGTGCTGCTGAGCAGCCACATCCTCTCCGAGGTGGAGGTCCTGTGTGACCGCGTCAGCATCATCAGACGTGGCGCGGTGATCCGGACCGGCACGCTGGCCGACCTGCGCAGCCATACCCTCACCCGGGTGGCTGCGGTGACGAGGCACCCGCTCACCGGCCTGGACCGGCTCGACGATCTCGTCGACCTGGCCGTGACGACGCGACCGGACGGCACCCACGTCAGCTTCCGCGCCGGCCCCGCGGCGCTGGCCGCAGCGGTCGGCTGCGTCGCCGCCGCCGAACCGGCCTCCCTGACGGTGCAGCCACCCAGTCTCGACGAACTCTTCCTCGCCAACTACCGCGGCGACGTCCCGAGCACCGTGGCCGAGGGCGCGGTGCGATGACCGGATACTGGCGCTGCCTGTCGTTGAGCCTGCGCACCGGCTGGCCCCAGGTGCTCGGTTGGCCGTTGATGGTGGCCGCCCTCGTGGTCGCGAGCGCGGCCACCATCAACGGGACGTACCCCGATCGGGCCAGCCGCGACCGGTACGCCGGCGCCTACGAACTGCTTGACGGCAGTGCCGCGCTGCAGGGCCGTGGATACGACCTGAACACCCTGGGCGGCATCCTGGTCAACGAGATGGGCTACCTGACCCTGATCATGATCCCCCTGATCGGCGTGCACCTGGCGATCCGGTTCACGCGCAGCGTCGAGGACACCGGACGCCTCGACATCCTGACGTCCTACCCGGTCCACCGGCTGGCACCGGCCGCGGCCGGGGTCACCGCCGCCGCGTTCACGGCGGCGCTGACCGCGCTGATCACCGCGACCGGGCTGACGGCGCTGGGTTTCCCCCTCGGCGGGTCGGGGCGCTATGCCGGCGGGCTCGCGATGTTCATGGTCGTGTTCATCGGCATCGGCACCCTGGTCGCCCAATGCTGCCGGACCGCCCGGACCGCCTACCTTCTCGCGACCGGTATCTGGCTGATCAGCTACCTGGCCCGAGCGGCGGTGGACGCGCAGCAGTGGGATGCGGCGGGCTGGAATCCGCAGTCGTGGCTGGCCGAGATCCGGCCGTTCGCCGCGGATCCACCGTTGTGGCCCTGGATCGCCTCCGGTGCGCTGGCCGTCGGCTTGCTCGCCGCCACCGCCGCGGTCGCCGCCCGGCGTGACCAGGGCGCCGGCATCATCGCCCCGCGGCCGGGTCCGGCCACGGCGCCGGGCTGGGTCCGTTCCCCCCTCACCCTCCTCCTGCGGCTCACCGCCGGTATCGGTGTGGGTTGGGTCGGCGCCAGCGCGTTGTTCGCCTTCGCGTTCGGATACCTGACCCCCCAGATCAACCACCTCGACGCCGCCACGCAGGTCGACCACGACGCCACGGTCAACGCCACTCTGGCCATCTTCGTCCAGCTCAACGCGCTGCTCGCCGCCGCCGCCGGGATTCAGATCGCGCAATGGCTGGCTGCCGAGGAGACGTCCGGCCGGGTGGGGTACAGCCTGTCCACCGTGGTCAGCCGGTGGCGGTGGTGGACATCCGCCACGCTGCTGGTGACGGTGTGGTCGTTGCTGGTTCTGCTCTGCGGTGGTCTCTCCACCGGTCTGGGCCTGGTGGCGGGCTTCGGCGAAGGTCACTACTTCGGAAAGGGACTGACCGCCACGCTGTCCTACACCGCCGCCGTCGTCCTGCTGATCGGCGGCGCCGTGGCCGTGCACTCGCTGAGTCCCCGGGCGGTCCCCGTCGCCTGGCTCCCCGTCGGCTGGGGCATTGTCGTCTGCCTCCGCGCCGACCTGCTGGAACTCCCGTCGTGGGCGCGCCAGCTCTCCCCGGTGCACTGGATCGGTGCCGTGCCCCGCGACGCCTGGCACCGGCCCGCGGCCCTCACCATGACCGCTGTCGCCATCCTTCTCGTCGCCGTGTCGACGGTGCGCTATCGCTGGCGGGACCTCGAAGCCGGCTAGGGCGGGTTTCATAAGGGCGGTCGTGCCGAGGCGGAGTCCAGGGCGGCGGTCCGGCAAGGCGCGGTCTCGCCCGGATGCCGGTGTTATCCGGAACGCCGGGCGGTCAGCCGCGCCCGGCCCACCGGCGACGATCACGGACGGACGATCGGCGGCCCGCACGCCGCCCGGCCCGTCACCGCTGAAGCCGATCTTGTCTTCCTGCGAACCCTAATTTAGGGTGCCCTTAGTTACCCCCTACAAGGCGATCGTCGTCTGCGGGGCGGTCGCCTCGATGCCGTCGACGACCGCCTAGGCCCGGCATACCTCGCACTGCCCGAGTACGTACGGCTGCTGCCCATTGGCGCGATCCGTGGCCTGGTCCACGTCGCGCCGCCCGGCCGGCCGGTCCATGAGATCGTCGCGGACCTCGCCGCGACCGGAGAGGAACTTTGATGGGCAGACGCGGATTCCAGGGCGCGGTCATGCGCAGCTTCGGCGCCCGCGACCATGAGGCGACCGTGGTCGGACGGGAGCAGCGCGCGCCGAACTTCGTGCGCATCCGGCTGACCTCACCGACGCTCTTCGACGAGGTCGAGATCGCCCCCACGGCCTGGCTGCGGTTCTGGTTTCCCGACCCGGGCGGCGGCGAGGCCGAGCATCAGCGCGCCTACACGATCGCCGAGGCCGACGCGTCGACCGGCGAGTTCGCCATCGACATGGTGCTGCACGAGCCGGCCGGCGCCGCGTCCGTCTGGGCGCAGAACGCCCAGCCGGGGTGGCGCGTCATGGCGACCTCGCTCGGCTCGTCCCGGTTCGAGGTGCCGGAGGAACTGCCGACCGGCTATCTGCTGATCGGCGACTCGGCGTCGATCCCGGCGATCAACGGCATTCTCGGCGCGGTCCCCGCGGACGTGCCGGTCGAGGTGTACCTCGAACAGCACGACGAGGCCGATCTGCTCATCCCGCTCGCCACCCATCCGCGGGCACGGGTCCACTGGGTGCCACGTGCCGGAGGGACCTCGCTGGCCGGGGCGGTCGAGGCACGCGACTGGTCGGACTGGTATGCCTGGCTCGGCACCGAACACGTCTCCCTCAAGCACCTGCGGACCCGACTCAAGGACGAGTTCGGCTTCCCGAAGGCCGCGGTGTACGGGCAGTCGTACTGGATCTACGGCCGTTCGATGGGCAAGTGGCGCGCCAGCAAAGAGGAACGGGCGGCTGTCCGGGCCGCGGCGGAGGCCACCGCACCCACCGGCGTGCCGGCGGATCGGGCGTCGTCGGAGGTGCCGTCCGCACCTGCCCTGGATAACGTTGCCGCGACGACGGCCCTGACGGCATCGGCCGAGCCCGTGAGCCCGGCCGAGCCCGTGAGCCCGGCCGGAGCCGTGCGCCCGGGCGCGCCCGGCTCGGAGGTACGGGGTGCCTGGCAGGCCCAGGGCGCTGGGCGGCTGCTGGCGCCGCTCAAGCGCACCCTCGTCCTGTCGGGGGTGTTGCAGGCGGTGGTGACCCTGGTGGAGTTCGCCCCGTTCGTGCTGCTGGTCGAGTTGGCCCGGCGGATGCTGGCCGGCGCTCCGGAGGACGCGCTGTGGGCGGTCGGGCTCTGGGCGGTCGCCTTGCTCGGCGCGGGAACCCTGCTCAGCGGCGCGCTCACCCTGTGGCTGCACCTCGTCGACGCCCGCTTCGCGCGCGGCGTGCGGCAGCGGCTGCTCGGCAAGCTGGCCCGGCTGCCGCTGGGCTGGTTCACCGTCCGTGGCTCCGGCCACGTCAAGCAGGTGGTGCAGGACGACACCCTCGCCGTGCACTACCTGGTGACACATGCCGTCTCCGACGCCGTCGCCGCGATCGTGGCGCCGCTGGCCGTGCTCGGTTACCTCTTCGTGGTCGACTGGCGGATGGCGCTGCTGCTGTTCGTGCCGGTGCTGGTCTACGTGCTCACCATGTGGGTGATGATCATCCAGTCCGGGTCGAGGATCCGCCAGTCCCAGCGGTGGGCGGAGCGGATGTCCGGCGAGGCCGGCGCCTACCTGGAGGGACAGCCGGTGATCCGGGTCTTCGGCGGGGTCGCCGCGTCGACGTTCCGCGCCCGGCTCGGCGAGTACATCCAGTTCCTCAACGACTGGCAGCGGCCGTTCACCAACAAGAAGACGTTGATGGACCTCGCCACCCGGCCGGGGACGTTCCTGCTCGTCATCGC
Organism: Micromonospora sp. CA-263727; assembly: GCF_050942455.1. NCBI lineage: Bacteria > Bacillati > Actinomycetota > Actinomycetes > Micromonosporales > Micromonosporaceae > Micromonospora > Micromonospora sp. CA-263727. Next base: position 3,723,730 of record NZ_CP192031.1, on the reverse strand, counting down.
CGCCGCCGGCACCGCCTTCGTCGCCGCCGGCTCGATGGAGCCGGTGACGCTGCTGCCGTTCCTGCTGTTGGGAACCACCTTCGGCGCCCGGCTGCTCGGGATCGGCTACGGGCTGAGCGGGCTGCGCGGCGGGCTGCTGGCCGCCCGCCGCGTGCAGAACACCCTCGACGGGCCCGAACTGCGGCCCGCCGCGGAGGCCGTCCACCCCGGCCCGGAGGAGGTCGACGGCGTCTTCACCGGCCACCGCGCCGGGACCGTCGTCTTCGACCGGGTGAGCTTCTCCTACCGGCCCGGCGTGCCGGTGATCTCCGACGTCTCGCTCACCCTCACTCCCGGCACCGTCACCGCGCTCGTCGGCCCGTCCGGATCGGGCAAGTCGACGCTGGCCGGGCTGCTCGCCCGGTTCTATGACGTCGACTCCGGCGCGATCCGGGTCGGCGGTCGCGACGTACGCGACCTCGGCGTGGATGAGCTGTACGAACGGGTCGGCTTCGTGTTCCAGCAGACGCAACTCGTGCACGGCACCGTGCACGACAACATCGCCCTCGCCGTGCCGGAAGCGACCCGCGAGCAGGTCGCCGACGCGGCCCGAGCGGCGCACATCCACGACCGCGTCCAGCGCATGGCCGACGGGTACGACACCCTCCTCGGACCCGACTCGGCACTCTCCGGCGGGGAGCGCCAACGCCTCACCATCGCCCGCGCGATCCTCGCCGACACCCCGGTCCTCGTCCTCGACGAGGCGACCGCCTATGCCGACCCCGAATCGGAGTACCTCGTGCAACAGGCCCTCAACCGGCTCACCGCCGAGCGCACCGTGCTCGTCATCGCCCACCGGCTGCACACCGTCACCGGCGTCGACCGGATCGTGGTGCTCGACGAGGGACGCATCGTCGAGACCGGCACCCACGACGAGCTTCTCGCGGCCGGTGGCCGGTACCGGCGGCTCTGGGACGCCGGACAGGGCCGCCGTGCCGACGACGCCGCGACCGACCCGGACGGGCAGCCGCATCCGGCCGGTCAGTCGTTCGAGACCGAGGGGGCGGCCCGATGATCCGCACCCTGCTGCGTCTGCTCCCTCCCGACCAGCGTGGCCGGGCTGTCGGCCACACCGCCCTGACCGTCGTCGGCGTCATCCTGCGGGCGGCCGGCGCGGTGCTGCTGGTGCCGCTCGTCGCCGCCCTGTTCGGGCCCGACCCCGCACAGGCGTGGCCGTGGGTGGGTGCCCTGGCCGCGGTCACCGTCGTGGGATGGATGGTCGACGCGGGCGTCGCCCGGATCGGCTTCGACCTCGGGTACGGGCTGCTCAACAATGCCCAGCACGCCATCGCTGACCGGCTGACCCGAATCCGGCTGACCTGGTTCACCGCCGACAACACCGCCACCGCCCGGCAGGCGATCGCGGCGACCGGCCCGGACCTGTTCGGCATCATCGTCTACCTGGTCACCCCGCTGATCGGCGCGATCACCCTGCCCGTCATCGTCGGGCTGGCGCTGCTCGCGGTCTCCGTGCCGCTCGGGCTCGCCGCGCTGGCCGGGGTGCCGGTGCTGCTCGGCGCGTTCTGGGCGGCCGGGCGGATCTCCCGGGCCGCGGACCGCACCGCAGACGAGCGCAACAGCGCGCTGACCGAGCGGATCGTCGAGTTCGCCCGCAACCAGCAGGCCCTGCGGGCGGCCCGGCGTGCCGAGCCGGCCCGCAGTGTGGTCGGCGCGACGCTGGCGTCCCAGCACGGCGCGGCCGTGCGGGTGGTGCTCATGCAGATCCCGGGGCAGTTGTTGTTCAGCCTCGCCAGTCAGATCGCCCTGGTGCTGCTGGCCGGCACCACGACGGTGCTCGCGGTGCGGGGCGACCTCGGCATCCCGGAGGCGATCGCGCTGATCGTCGTCATCGCACGTTACCTGGAGCCGTTCGTCGCGCTCGGTGAGCTCACCCCCGCCCTGGAGAGTGCCACGGCGACCCTACGGCGGATGCACGCCGTTCTGAACGCGCCGGTGCCGGCCGAGGGCGCGGCGGGCGGGCCGGTGCCGGCCGGGGCGCCCCGGATCCGGCTGGACGGCGTGGGGTTCCGCTACGACCCGGACGGCCCGCCCGTCCTCGACGGCCTGGACCTGACCTTTGAACCGGGCAGCACCACCGCGATCGTCGGCCCCTCCGGATCGGGCAAGAGCACCATCCTGGCGCTGCTCGCGGGGCTGCACACACCGTCGACCGGTGTCATCCGCATCGGCGACACCGACGTCGCCACCCTGGATCCGGACGCCAGGCGTCGGTTGGTCAGCGTGGTCTTCCAACACCCGTATCTGTTCGGGGGCACGGTCCGGGAGAACATCCTCGCCGGCGACACCACGGCCGACGCTGACCGGGTCGCCCGGGCCGCCGCGTTGGCCCGTGTCGACGAGTTGACCGCCCGCCTGCCCGACGGGGAGGGGACTGTCGTCGGCGAGGCCGGCACCGCCCTGTCCGGCGGCGAACGGCAACGGGTGAGCATCGCACGCGCGCTGCTCAAGCCCGCGCCGGTGCTCCTGCTGGACGAGGCCACCAGCGCCCTGGACACCGAGAACGAGACCGCTGTCGTCCGGGCGCTCACCGACGATCCGGTGTCGCGCACCCGGATCATCGTCACCCACCGGCCCGGCAGTATCCGCCACGCCGACCGGGTCGTCCTGATCGAGGAGGGGCGCGTCGTCGAGGACGGACCCGTCGAGGAGCTGCTCGCTGCGGGGGGCCGGTTCGCCCGGTTCTGGCAGCAGCAGGAGTCGGCGGCCGGGTGGCGCATCGCGGCGGGCCGCACCGCCGGCTGACTGCCCGCGCAACGGGTCCGGTGCTCGCAGCGTCGCCGGGGCGCGTGCTCCTCTGTGGCCGCTGGCCGGACGACGAGTGTCCACACTTCCTGATGGTTGATGAGAAAGCCATCGTCAGTCCAGCAAAAGTTCGACGCAGCAGGCCCTTTCTTTCCCTCATCAGCAGCGATACCGTCTGCCCAGACGTAACAAGCGTGACATTGTCGTAACGTCCAAGACTCACCCGGGCCCCTGGGCCCCCAGACCGGCGCGTTTCGGCGGCGCGGCGGCTCTGTGACGACCTACCCCAGTTCCTCTACTTGTTGTCCGGTGGACCCAGAAGCCACCGCGGAAAGGTGGAAGACAATGGACGAGGTGCAACGCCGTGCCGGTGGCGCAGCTGGCCCGAACCCGAAGCTGACCCGACGCAGGATCCTCGGCGCCTCGGCGGGCGCCGCTGCCGCCCTCGGCGCCGCGGGTCTGCCGATTCTGCAGACCGGCGCGCCCGCCATCGCGAAGGGCGGCTGGAGCGTCGAACCCCTGATACCGCAGCAGAACCGCGGCATCATCCTGTACAGCGTCCGTGACCGGATCACGGCCGCGCCCGACACCAGCGGTGTGCCGTACGGCTTCGAGCGGGTGCTCGCCCGCCTGGCGGAGCTGGGTTACAAGGAGATCGAGTTCGCCGGCTACAACCAGCACACCTCGATCCTCGGCCGGCAGATCACGCCGAGGGAGATCCGCAAGATCCTGGACGACAACGGCCTGGTCGCCAACGGCACCCACACCTCGATCAACAGGGCCACGTTCCAGCAACAGCTCGACATCGCCGAGGAACTCGGCATGAAGAACATCGGCACCGGCAGCGACCCGACGAACAGCAACTACCAGTCCGACTGGGACGCCGCCGCCGACCTGTGGAACGAGTTGGGCGAGCAGGCGAGGGCGCGCAAGATGCGGCTGTACACCCACAACCACGACGCGGCGTACAGCTTCCTGCTCGACAGTGGTCCGTTGGACGGCAACAACCGGCCGACCCGTTCCTCCGGTGTCCGGAAGCTGGAGTACTTCTTCGCCAAGACCGAGGCGAAGTACGTCTTCTTCGAGATGGACATCTACTGGGCGTACGTGGCGCGCTACAAGCACACCACGTACGTCAACTCGGCGGGTAGGGAGAGGACCAGCCTGTTCGACCCGATCCTGACGGTCGCCCGGCGGACCAAGCGGTTCCCGCTGTTCCACGCGAAGGACGGCAGCAAGAACCCCGAGCAGGCCAACGGGTACGAGATGACCCCGCTGGGCAAGGGTGACATCAACTTCCAGCAGTTCTTCCAGACCATCGGCGAGCAGGACTTCCACCACGCCAACTGGGAGATGGACACGGCACCGGGTGGCACGGCCAACCCTGGACAGTCGCTGGACTACGCCAAGCTCAGCTACGACAACATGTCCGAGCTGACCATCTACCGCAACGGCGACTGATCGGATCCCCGGCGCAGCGGCGTCGGGATACCAGACCCACGGAAACGGCGACCCGGCCGCCGCGCGCGCGGCCGGGCGCATCCCCGCATCCCGGTAGCCCTGGGCTCCACGCGGGCGACCGTGCATTCGGCCTTCCGAACCCCCGGAGGATCAGACATGGCAAGATCGGTAAGACGATGGTTGGCTCTCTTCGCGGGCGCGGTGCTGACCGCCCCGCTGCTCACCGCCGTGCCGGCCACGGCGCATCCCGGACACGAGCACGACGACACCAGCGTGCTGGTGTTCCACAAGACCGCCGGTGAACGGCGGGACTCCATCAACAAGGGCATCAGCGCCATCCGCACCCTCGGGTCGAACAACGACTTCACCGTCGACGTGACGCAGGCCGCCACGGCGTTCACGGCCGAGAACCTGGCCAGCTACGACGCGGTCATCTTCCTCAACACCACCGGCGAGGTGCTCAACACCGCGCAGAAGACCGCGTTCGAGGGCTACATCCGGGCCGGCGGCGGCTTCGTCGGCGTGCACGCCGCCGCCGAGACCGAGCCGAACTGGCCCTTCTACCAGCAGCTGGTGGGCGCCAAGGCGACCAGCGTGGCGCCGGCCGCGGCGGGGTGGGTGACCGCGGCCGACCGGGTGCACCCGGCCACCGCGACGCTGCCGCGCGAGGTGTCTCTCGTCGACAAGTGGTACAACTTCGACACCAACGTGCGCGGCACGGCGCACGTGCTGGCCACCGTCAGCGAGAAGACCTACACCGGCGGCACCATGGGGTACGACCACCCGATCGCCTGGTGCCAGGACTTCCAGGGCGGCCGTTCCTTCTACACCGGTCTTGGTGACTCCTCCGACATCTACGGCGTGGGTGCGTTCCGCAAGCACCTGGTCGGGGGCATCCAGTGGGCCGCGGGCCAGGCCGCCGGCGACTGTGGAGCCACCGTGCAGAGCAACTACGAGAAGGTCGTGCTCAACGACCGGCCGGGTGAGCCGATGACCCTGGCCGTGCTGCCGGATGGTCGGGTGCTGCACAACTCCCGGACCGGTGCGGTGCGGATGTACGACCCGGCGACCGGTCTGAACGACGTCATCGCGGAGATCCCGGTCTACACCAACTCCGAGGACGGTCTGCAGTCGGTCGCGATCGACCCGGACTTCACCACCAACAGGTGGGTGTACTTCTACTACGCGCCGCGGCTGAACACGCCGATGGGCTCCGCGCCGGCGGACAGCGACGATCCGAGCGTCTGGGACAACTGGAAGGGGTACAACCAGCTCTCCCGGGCCAAGCTGGTCGAGACGCCGACCCCGCACCTGGACATGTCGACCGAGCAGAAGATCCTGCGGGTCGACGCCGACCGCGGCACCTGCTGCCACGTGGGCGGCGAGATCAAGTTCGACGGCAAGGGGCTGCTCTATCTGGTCACCGGCGACAACACCAATGCCAGTGGCTCGGACAACTTCGCCCCGGTCAACGAGATGCCGACCCGGGGTCCGGCCTACGATGCGCAGCGCTCCGCCGCCAACACCAACGACCTGCGGGGCAAGCTGCTGCGCATCAAGGTCAAGGCGGACGGCACCTACAGCATCCCGGCCGGCAACCTTTTCCCGCCGGCGGAGTACCGGGACGGCAAGACCCGCCCGGAGATCTTCCTGATGGGCCTGCGCAACCCGTTCCGCTTCGACGTGGACGCCAAGGGCTTCGCCTACATCGGTGACTACTCGCCGGACTCGCGGGTGTCGAACCCGGACCGTGGCCCGGCGGGCACCGGCCGGTGGATCGCCACCAACAAGGCCGGCAACTACGGCTGGCCGTACTGCTACGCGCCGAACCTGCCATACATCAAGTTCGACTACGCGACCAGAACCTCGCACGGTCCGTACAACTGCGCCGCACCGGTCAACGACTCCCCGCGCAACACCGGCCTGCGGAACCTGCCGCCGGTGCAGCAGGCGCAGCTCGGTTACACCTTCAGCGCGTTCACCCCGTGCCCGACCGACTACCTGTCCACCCCGACCGTGCCGTGCGGCAACGACTGGCCGGTGCTGGGCACCGGTGGCGTCGGTCCGATGGGCGGGCCGATCTACAAGTACGACCCGAACCTGGAGTCGGACTCGAAGTTCCCCGCGTACTTCGACAACACGGTGGTCTTCGGCGAGTTCACCCGCAACCGGCTGTTCAGCTTCCAGACCAACGGCAGCGGCAAGCTCCAGGGCATCGAGCCGCTGCTCTCCGGTTTCCGGTGGGACAACCCGATGGACATGGAGTTCGGCCCGGACGGGCATCTCTACGTCCTGGAGTACGGCAACGGCTTCTTCCGGGCCAACCCGGAGGCGAAGCTCTCCGTGGTGCGGTACGTGAAGAACGGTCGCGCGCCGGTCGCCAAGGCCACCTCCACCCCGTCCTCCGGCCAGGCGCCGCTGACCGTGCGGTTCAGCGCCGAGGGCTCGTACGACTCGGATCCGGGCGACACGATCTCGTACGCCTGGGACTTCCTCGGCGACGGCACGGCCACCTCGACCGAGGCGAACCCGACCTTCACCTTCACCGAGAACGGCGTCCACCAGGTGAGATTGACGGTGACCGACTCCACCGGCAAGTCGTCGGTGACGCTGCGGGAGATCGTCGTCGGCAACACCGCGCCGACGGTGCGGATCACCTCGCCGACCAACGGATCCTTCTTCAACTGGGGCGACCGGATCTCCTGGACCGTCGAGGTCACCGACCCGGAGGACGGCCAGGTCGACTGCGGCCGGGTGCAGGTCTCCTCCGTGCTCGGGCACGACTCGCACGGCCACGGGCTGGAAACCACCACCGGCTGCTCGGGCACGTTCCAGACCCGGGCGGAGGAGGCCGACCATGCGGGTGGTTACCTCTTCCTCGGCCTGAGCGCCACCTACACCGACCTGGGCGCGAACGGCCAGCCGGCCCTCTCCGACACCAACCAGATCACCATGCAGACCTGGCGCCAGGAGGCGGAGAACGCGCAGGAGGTCGGGGGCGTTGCCACGGCGACGACCAACGACGTGGACGGGGTGCTGCACGTGACCCAGATCCAGAACAACGCGCACCTCGGGTTCCGCCCGATCGACCTCGGTCAGGTCGCCTCGCTCACCTTCCGGGTCGCCGGTGGCGCGGCCAACCGGATCGGGCAGCCACAGGGCACGGTCGAGGTCCGGCTGGACTCGCCAACCGGTGAGCTGGTGACCACCGCGACCGTCAACGCCACCGGAAGCACCAACACCTGGCAGAGCCAGACGGTGCCGCTGAGCCGGGCGGCGGGTGAACACACGTTGTACCTGGTCTTCAAGCCGGCCACCGGTGGGCCGACCAGCAACTTCTTCAACCTCAACTGGGTGGAGTTCGGTAAGGCGGGCCCGTAACGAACGACCGGTCGGGCGGGTGCGCGCCACCCGCCCGACCCTGCCTCTCCACGCCCTGTCCGCCTGGCCTGCGCTGACCGGGCAGCCGTCGCGGGCTGCTGTTCGCCGAAGACTCACCGGGGCATGATCTGGACGCCGAGCGCAGAGGTGGCCACCGCCACCCCGAGCATCGGTGGCGTCGACCGTTCGAGGAGACAGAAGTGGTTATCCGCGCCGCGCGTACCGCCGCGACAGCGAGTCGTCCCGACCAGACGGTTGCGGGCGTCCGCCCCGACGGGCCCGCCGGGGGGCGCACCGACCCGGCCCTCCGGCGGCGCGGCGGTCGGAGCAGCGAGTGGCGTCCGCTGCGGATCGCCATGATCGGCCAGAAGGGCATGCCGGCCACCTACGGCGGGATCGAGCGGCACGTCGAGGAGTTGTCCAGCCGGTTGGCCGCGCGCGGCCACGAGGTCACGGTGTACTGCCGGCAGAGTTACGGCGCGGCACCACTGGACGAGTACCGCGGGGTACGGCTACGGCAGGTGCGGACGGTGCCGAGCAAGCACCTGGACGCGATCGTGCACTCGACGACCTCGACGCTCGCCGCGCTCCGCCAGCGCCCCGACGTCCTGCACTACCACGGGCTGGGGCCGGGCCTGGTCGCACCGCTGCCGCGCCACCTGTCCCGGGCGAAGGTGGTGCTGACCGTGCACGGCCTGGACAACCAGCGGGCGAAATGGGGGTGGGCGGCGCGGACGGTGCTGGACACGGCCTACTGGATGAGCGGCCGGGTGCCCGACGAGCGGGTGGCCGTGTCGCGGGGCCTCGCCGCGCACTACGACAGCGAGTTCGGCAGCTCCGTCCGGTACATCCCGAACGGGGTGGCCGATCCGAAGCATGTGGCGGCCCGGCACCTCGCCGCGCGGTTCGGGTTGACCGCCGGCAACTACCTGTTGCTGGTCGGCCGGCTGGTGCCGGAAAAGGCCGCGGACCTACTGATCCGAGCGTTTCGACGGGTGCCGACCGAGATGAGGCTGGCCGTCGTCGGCGGCTCGTCGTTCACCGACGGGTTCGTGGCGCGGCTGCGCGAGATCGCGCAGGGCGACCCGCGGATCGTGTTCACCGGGTTCGCGTACGGTGACCTGCTCGCCGAGCTGTACTCGCACGCGGCCGGGTTCGTGCAACCGTCCCGGTTGGAGGGGTTGCCGCTGACCCTGCTGGAGGCGGCCTCGTACGGGCTGCCCGTGGTGGCCAGCGACATCTCGCCGCACGTGGAGGTGTTGGAGCGTGACGGCCCCGGGCGGCGGCTGTTCCGCGACGGGTCGGCGGAGGATCTGGCCCGGGTGCTGAGCGAGGTCCTCGCCGACCTGCCCGCCCAGCGCGCCGGTGCCCGGGCGCTGCGTGACCGGGTCCGGGGCGAATACACCTGGGACGCCGCCGCGGGCGAGCTGGAGCGGCTCTACCTCGACGTGGTCGGTCCCGCCAGCCGCAGGAGGGCCGAGCGGGCCGCGAAGGCCGGCTGAGTGGCGGTTCCCCGTAACAGCCTATTCTGTCCCGCTCACCGGCCGGACTAGATTGATCCGATCTTCGACCGGTGGACGGTTCGGAGGGGCGATCACGACCGGCAGCAGGCGAACCGAACCCAGTGGGACCAGTGACTCTCGACAATCCGTACCCGCGCCCAGCGCGGCCTGCCGACGGCGCGGCCGTGCCCGCCGCACCGCCCGGCCGGATCCTGACCGGGCTCGCCGCGCTGGCCTGCGCCGCCACGGCCGTCGTCATCGGCGTCTCGACGGGTTCCGGCGGCAAGGCGTCCGTGGTGCTGCCGCTCGCCGTGCTCGGCGGCGTCGCGGTGGGCGCGCTCGCCATGACCCGGTTCGCCGCGTACGTGATGCTGATGCTCGCCGTACGGTCCTGTGTCGACCTGTTCAAGCTGAGCGCTCCCTCCGCCGGTCGCGGTGACGTCACCGCGGCGAGCCGGGCGCTGGACCCGTCGACCCTGTTGGCCGTGCTCTTCCTGCTGGCCGCCGGCCTCTGGCTCGCCGCGCAGCTGCGCCGCGACGGACGGCTGCGCGGCTCGCCGCTGGGCTGGGCGCTGCTGCTCGTGGGCGCGACCTGCCTGGTCAGCGCGCTGGGTGCGGGCAGCCCGACGACAAGCCTGCTGGAGGCGCTGCGGATCGTCACGGTGGTGGTGATGTTCGTGGTGCTGGAACAGCTGATGCCCGACACCCGGCGGATGCGGCAGATCCTGCTCGCCTGCTATGTCTCGCTGGCGTTGGCGCTCGGCTACACCCTGGTCATGTCGCTGCTCGGCGCCCCGCCCTCGGAGGTCAAGGGCAGCTTCACCCGGATCAGCGGCCCGTTCAGCCAGTCCACCACGTTCGGGCGCTACCTGATGTTCATGGTGATCTTCGGCTGTGGCGTCCACCGGTACCTCGCCCGGCGGCTGCGCGGCGCTCTCGGCGTGCTGCTCGTGCTCTCGGTGGTCTTCCTGCTGCTGACCAACACCCGTAGCGCGATCATCGGCACCGCCCTGGGCCTGGTCGTGGTCGCGGTGCTGCACCGCAGCAAGCGGATGGTCGCCATGCTCTGCGCGGTGGCGGTGGGCGGAGTGGTGTTGCTGCCGGCCGTCGCCGACCGGTTCGTGGCGCTCGCCGACGTCCGAGCCGTCGGCGGCGGCCCGACGGGCAACACACTCGCCTGGCGGCTGGACTACTGGGCACAGATCGTCCCGCTGGCTAACCGGAACCCGGTCACCGGCATCGGCCCCAACATGACGCAGCGGGAGACCGGCGAGGCGAAGAAGCCGCACAACGACTTCCTGCGGGCGTACGTGGAGACCGGGCTGGTCGGCCTGCTCGCGTACCTCGCGATGATGGTGATGGTCCTGCGCACCGGGCGGCTGGCCCTGCGCCGCGCGCCGCCCGACAGCTTCGAGCGTGGCGTCGCGGTCGGCTTCCTCGGCTGCGCGGTAGCGTTCGTCGCGGTCAGCGCGGCCTCCAACGTGATTTCCAATGTGGTGACGCTGTGGTATCTGTTCGCCTTCGCGGCGGCGGCCAGCGCGGTCGCCCGTCGTCCGGGCGGCGGCGGTCCCGGCGCGGCGGCCCCGCCCGGGTCGCCGCCCCTGTCGCCACCGCTGGCGTCCGGTCACTGACATGAAAGAAGTGGGGAGCACAAGGGTGGAAATCGTCGACTACCTGCGGGTCGCGCGGCGGCGGCTGTGGGTGCTGGCGGGGGTGCCGGTCCTGGCGACCGGTATCGCCGCCACCGTCGTGCTGCTCGCACCGCAGCAGTACACGGGCACCGCGTACGTGGCGGCCCCGGCGCTTGTCGGCGGCGCCGCCGCCCAGCAGTACACCGGGCAGCAGGCGGCGAACCAGTTCGTCGCGGCGTTCAGCGCCGCGGTGCGGTCACCGAAGGTGATCGACCAGGTCGCCGCGGACACCGGGGTCGCCGCGGGTGCGCTGCGCGACGGGTTGAGGGTGACCCAGGTCGGCGCGAGCAGCCAGATCGAGATCAGCTACACCGCGACGCGGCGGGACACCGTGACCCCGGTGCTCTCGGCGGCCTCGGCCCAGGCGCTGACCTTCCTGTTCTCCTCCCAGCTGGACATCGCCACCCAGGAGGTGGCGGCGGCCAGCGCCGATGTGACCGCGGCCACCAGGGCCATCGGTGACTGGGAGAAGACGCACAAGGTGTCCCAGCCGGACCGGCTCTATCAGGCCACCCTCAACGAACTGGCCAGCCTGCGGCAGCAGCAGTTGACCATGGAGGCGGTCGGCAACGGCCGGGGCCTGACCGCGGTCACCCGGGCCATCGACGCCGCGCAGCGACGCCTCGACGGGATCGGCCCCAAGCTCCCCGACTACCAGGCGCTGCTCGCGCAGCGGGACGCGGCGACGAGCACCCTCGGCCAGGCGCGCCAGAGCCTGCAGGCGGCTCGCGCGCAGATCCAGGCGGCCGACCCGGCGCAGGTCACCAGTGTCGGAGCGACCGAACCGGTGTCGCGGCGCACCGCCCTGCTGCGCACCGCCCTGCCGGTGGCCGGTGCCGGCCTGCTGATCGCGGTGGTGCTGGTCGCGTTCCTCGAACTGCTGTCGCGGGCCCGCGGCACCTCCGTGGCACCGGCCGGCCCGGCCATTCCCGGCCCACGGGCGGAAGCCGACGGTGGGACCAGCGACCCCGCGGCCGCCGGGTCCAGCGGCGAGTCGGACGGGCCGAGCGGATCGGTGAGGTGACCTCGGCGCGCTCCACCGCCGATGCCGGCGAGGAGCACCTGCGCGGCATCGCGCGGGGCGGTGGACTCAACCTGGCCGGGGCGATCCTCAGCCAGGCGGCGGTCTTCGTGGTCATGCTGCTGCTGGCCCGGGGGCTGGGCATCACGCAGGTCGGTCGGTACGCCCAGTGCTACGCCGTGCTGGCGCTGCTCGGGTTGCTCTCGCTCTCCGGCTTCCGGGCCGGGCTGACCCGCTTCGTGGCGGTGCACCTCGCCGACGACGACCCGGCCGCCATCCGGGGCACGGTCCGGCTCGGGCTGCTGATCTCCGCCGGGTCGGCCACCGTGATCGGGGCCGGGCTCGCCGTGGCCGCACCGTGGCTCGCCGCGCTCCTGCACGACCCGCAGCTCACCACCGGCCTGCGGCTCGTGGCGTTGACCCTGCCCGCCTCGACCCTGTGCGAGGCGGCGCTGGCGGCCACCCGGGGCTGGCGCACCCAGCGGTATTTCACCCTCGTGGGACAGGTCTACGAGCCGGCGACCCGGCTCGCGCTCACCGCCCTGGCGCTGGTCACCGGGGCGGGCCTGACCGGCGCGTACTGGGCGCTCGTCGGTGCCGCCTGGTCGGCCGCCGCGCTGGCGCTCGGCGCGCTCCGTCGGCTGCTGCGCACGGTCCCGCCGGCCCCGGCGGCATACCGGCCCCGCCAGTTGTTCAGCTTCTCGACGGTGAGCTGGGTGTCGTCGCTGTCGGCGACCGGGCTCATCTGGATGGACACGCTGCTGCTCGGCGCGCTCGGCAGCGGCGAGGACGTCGGGGTCTACAACGTGGCCACCCGCCTGGTCACCGTCGCCATCTTCGTGCTGGCCCCGATCAACGCGGCGCTCGGTCCGCATCTCGCCTATCTCTACCACCAGGAGCGGATGACCGAGGTACGGCGCATCTACCGCGCCGCGACCGGCTGGGTGGTGCGACTGTCCCTGCCCGCGTTCGTGGCGCTGCTGGTCTTCCCCGACGACCTGCTGCGGCTCTTCGGCGGGACCTTCGCCGCCGGCGCGACGGTCACCGTGATCCTCGCCGCCGGCCAGCTGGTGAACGCGGCCACCGGGCCCTGCGGCACGGTGCTGAACATGTCCGGCCGGGTGGCCCTCAACATGTACGACAATCTCGCCGTGCTGCTGCTCAACGTGCTGCTCAACCTCTGGCTGATCCCGGCGTACGGCATCGTCGGAGCGGCCGTCGCGTGGGCGGTGTCGCTGGCCGCGGTCAACCTGGCCCGGGTGCTACAGGTCCGGGCGCTGATCCGGGCCCTGCCGGTCAGCGCCGGCATGCTCAAGGGGCTCGCGGCCGGGGCGATCGCCCTGCTCGCCGGGTTGGGAGCGCGCTGGCTGGTGCCGGGTTGGCCGGCGCAGACCGCGGTGGGCCTGGTCGTCATCGTCGCGGTCTACCTCGGCGGGGTGCTCGCCCTGGGACTGAGCCGGGAGGACGTGCTGGTGCTGCGTACGCTGGCGCGCCGGCGGCCGGGCCGGGGTGACGACGGCGAGGTCGCCAGCCCCTCCGGCGCGGCGGCGGTGGGGCGATGACCGGGGCCGGTCGCCGTGGCGCGGTCGACCGGCTGCGCCGCACCGTGCGCAGCGCCCGGGCCTGGGGACGGATGCTGACGCCCGGCGCGCTGCCCGACTTCCTGGTCATCGGCGGGCAGCGGTGCGGCACCACCTCGCTCTACCACTACCTTGCCGGCCATCCCGAGGTGCGCGTCGCGACCGGCAAGGAGTTGCAGTTCTTCAGCCTCCACCACGGCCGCGGCGAACGCTGGTACCGGGCGCACTTCCCGGCGGCGGTCCCCGGCCTTCGCAGCTTCGAAGCGAGCCCGTACTACCTCTTCCACCCGAGCGTGCCGCAGCGGGTGGCGGCCACCCTGCCCCGGGCGCGGTTCGTCGCGCTGCTGCGCGACCCGGTCGAGCGGGCCTACTCCCATTACCTGCACACCCGCTCGTACGGCGCGGAGCCGCTGTCGTTCGCCGATGCGCTGCGCGCCGAGCCGGAGCGCCTCGCCGTGGCCCTGCGCCGTGGCCCGGACACCCGGTCGGCGCACACCGCCCTGCGGCACCACTCCTATCTGGCGCGCGGGCGCTACGCCGAGCAGCTGGAACGGTGGTTGGCGTACGTGCCGGAGAGCCGGCTGCTGGTGCTGCGCAGCGAGGATCTGTACGCCGATCCGGCCACCGTCTACGCGAAGGTGCTGAATTTCCTCGACCTGGCGCCGTTCCGGCCGCCCGGGTTCGCCCGGCACACCCGCCGCGTCGACCGTGGACCGTCGGAACTCACCGACCCGCTGCGCGGCGAGCTGGCCGCCGGGTTCGCCCCGCACAACGCCCGGCTCGCCGCGCTGCTCGGCTGGTCGCAGAGCTGGCCCGCGCGGAAGTGATCGTCTTCCGGCATCTGTCGCAAGAGCGGCGACGACCTGCCGACATCTGCATGGTGACCGGCGGCTGCCTCGAACTCTAGATTCGCCAGCACGGCGCGCCACGGGCGGTCCTCTCTCGATCGAGGGCGTCCGCGCGCCACCCTCACCATCAACGAAGGGTGACTTGGATGCACCTGCTCAGCAGGAGAGGCTCGCGGGCGCGACGCTCGGTGCTGGTCGCCACCATCGCGACCGCCCTGGTCGTGTCGGCCGCGACCGTGCCGGCTTCCGCCGCACCGGGCAACCCGGCCGGCGGCACCGGCCCGTTCGAGGTGTACGATCCGCAGACCTGGCAGAGCCCGGACGACATGACCTGGAGCGACTACCGGGCCGTGCCGAACAAGAACTGGGCCGACCCGAGCGTCAAGGGGTCGATTCGCAACTTCAAGATCGCACTGGTCACGCTCGACTACTCGGACCAGCCGTTCGTCATCACCCAGCGGGCACGTTCGACGGTCTTCGGCAACCCCCAGTCGACCGCGTCGAACATCCCGCGCGACCAGGTGGCCACGTTCTACCAGGACTTCCTCAACACCCCCAACGCCCTCAACAAGGGGCACACCCTGCACGAATACTGGATGCAGGACTCCAACGGCCGGTACGGCGTCGACCTCACCGGCTTCGGGCCGTACACGATGCCGTCGAAGTCCTACCAGTACGGCATCGACAACAGCTTCAACCCGGGCGCCTGCCCGACCGGTGAGACCTGCAACCGGAACATCCGCACCGACGGCCTGGGCGCCTGGCGGGCCGCCGTCGGCAACGATGTCGCCAACCAGTTCGAGCTGATCTTCATCCTCTCCGCCGGGCAGGACGAATCCTCGACCTGGCAGGAGTTCGGCCAGATGCTCTTCCAGAACAAGGAGGACATCCCGGCCGCGTGGGGCCCACCGGACCCCACCCTGCCGAACTGGGCGAAGACCCGCTACGTCGAGTGGACGTCGTGGAAGGCCGCCGCCACCATCTGGCCGAACGCCAGCGGCAACTCCTCGACCCAGGCGGAGAGTTCGGGCATGGGCGTGTACGCCCACGAGCTGACCCACCTGCTCACCATCGGGGACAACTACAACAACCCCTACGGCGTTCCGTTGCGCCGCGCGTACACCGGCATCTGGAGCATGATGTCGCGCGGCACGTTCAACGGGCCGGGCGGCCCGCACACCCGGTGGCAGATTCCGCCGACCAACGGCGGCTCGATGGGCTCGCTGCACACCGTGCGCGACAAGATCAAGATTGGCCTGCTCGGCGAGGAGCACCTGCTGCGGCTCTCCCGCGAGGCGCTGTCCTCCTCGGGAATGGTGGTCGCGCAGGTGACCGCGCGGGCCGTCGACGCCGGCCCGGGCGGCCTGACCGGCATCAACATCGCCATGAACAAGGACCTGTCGCCGTCCTGTAGCGTCACCGCCGACCCGCTCTGTGACGGCGGCAACTTCAACAACTACACCGTCGAGGTCGTCGACCGGATGGGCGCGGACTCGTTCACTCCGGACTCCGGCGTGCTGGTCAGCAAGACCAAGAACGCGGACAGCGCGCCGTTCCAGTGGGTGATCGACGCGAACCCGCAGGACATCGACATGATCGACTTCTACCGGCCGGACGGCACCCCACAGAAGATCACCATGGGGGACTACCGGCAGTTGTCCGACGCCCTGTTCCACGCCGGTGCGGACTCGGGCAGCCAGTACGAGTACACCGACGAGGCCAACCGGCTGCACTTCTACGTCATCGACCTCAAGCGCACCGCTGACGGGATCCTGACGTACACGGTCGCGGTGAAGTCGCTGGACGGCAACGGCGGTTCGAGCCGGCGCGGTGTCGAGCTCTCCGAGGGCTGGGTCAGCACCCCGGCCACCAAGCCCACCAACAAGGGCGTCAACTGCTCCTTCGAGCTGACCAACACCGGCTCCTTCTCGGCCGGCGGCCAGGCGCACCCGGAGAACGTCAACGCCTACCTCAAGTCGGACGTGTACCGCCTGTCGGCGGAGGCGGTCGGTGAGGGGTGGCGCGTCTGGCTGCCGAACGAGCTGGCGACGGCGAAGTTCGGCAAGTCGACCACGGTGAAGGTCTCCGTGGGGGCGACGAAGACGGCGGCGGCCACCGGCCACGTGCGCCTGACCGCCACCTCCGAGAGCGACCCGAGCAAGACCGTCACCAAGATGTGCCAGGTCAGCAGGTGACCCCACCCCGCTGACCGGGTGGTGGAGCACCTGGGGTCTCCGGCGGAGACGCCGACTCCGGGGAGACCCCGGGTGGTTCGCCGAGACGATCCGCCCGGCCACGGTCACCGTGGCCGGGCGGAGGCAATCGAGGAGAGAGAGGAGGTGGCGCGTGCCTTCAGTGGGCCGGAAACTGCTGATCATGGTGTCGGTGTTGCTGGCCGCCGTCGGATGCGACCGGGGCGGCGCGGCCGAGGCGGCCTCGCCGGTCACCGTCCGGGTGCTGGTACGGGACATCAACATCCGGGCGGCCGGCGTGGACTGCGCCGGCACCGGCCCGTACGTGTTCCTGCACCGGACGGCGCAGTACCGGCTGACCGACGCCGACGGCGGGACGCTGGTCAGCGGCGAGTTGCCCGCCGGCACCGCGGTGGCGGCCTTCGAGGAGGACCTCGGAGTCGAGCGGGTCCCCACGTACTGTGCGTTCGCCATCCCGGTGCGTGTCCCGGAGCGCACCGCTTACCGGCTGGCGGTCGACGACCGGCCGCCGATCGAGCTGACCATCGACCGGGACAACGCCGAGGGCCCGTCGCTGGTGGCGGTGGTCCCGTGAGGCGTCCCGCCCGCCACCCGGACCGTGGCCGTGGGCACGTGTCGAGGTGGCTGTCCGTCCCGCTGGTGGTGGCGCTGGCCCTCGGCGGCTGCTCGGACGCCGATGCCGAGCCGCCCGCCGTCGTGCCCGGCGGTGCGGCGGCGCTGCCGGGCCCGGCGCCGACCGGGCTGGCGCTGCGCGACCCGCCGGCCTCGGCGCCGACCGCGCCGAAGTTCACCGCCACCCTCACCGACGGCAGCTCGCTGGAGGTCGCGCGGCTCTGGGCGGACCGCCCCGTCGTGCTGGTCTTCTTTGCCTCGTGGTGCGCCACCTGCGCGGAGCGGCAGGACGCGCTCAGCGACCTGGCCGGCGCCTACCGGGACCGGGTGGTCTTCGTCGGCGTCGCCAGCGACGACAAGCCGGCGGCGCTCGTCGACTTCCTCCGCGCCCACCGGGTCGACTATCCGGTCGCGACGGATCCGGCGATGGAGGTCTGGCGGGCGTACGCGATGCGCGAGCCCCCCGGCGTCGTGCTGGTGAGCAGGGGCGGCCGGCTGCTGCGCGGCTGGCCGGGTGGGGTGGACGCGGCGACGCTGGACAGCTCGCTGAAAACCCTGGTCCTCGCCCCCTGAGCCCGGCCGCCCGAGCCCGGCTCGCCGGTCGGCGGGCGGAACCGGACGGGCGCCCCCGGCAACACCGGGGGCGCCCGTCGTGGTGCGTCACGGATCGGATCAGAGCCCGGCGGCGTGCGCGGCGGCGGCCCCGCCCACGACCGGCAGGGTGACCTTGCTGCTCTTCAGCGCCACCTCGATGTTGGCCCGGGTCTGGACGACCTGGCTGGGGTAACCGGAGTAGCTGCCCACCACGATGACCCCGATCTGGTGCCCGGCCTCGAAGACGTAGTCCTCCGGCAGCAGCGGGAAGTCGAAGTTGTACGTCGCACCCGGCGCCAGCGGCACCGTGTTGCGCACCGACTGGCGGTTCAGCGCGTCCAGCACGCCCTTGGTGACCACCTCGTAGTCGGTGGTCGCCACCCGCTTGGTGGTCTGCCGGAAGCAGCCGTCGTCGGTCGGGCTGCTCCCGCCCCAGCAGTCCTTCGTGGTCAGGGTGGTGATGCCCTCACCGCTCTGGGTGTGGGCGACCCGCTCGGCCCGCCCGTAGTCGACCAGGATGACGCCGAAGTTGGTGTCGGCCTGGTCAGCCGAGGCGCGCAGCCGCACGGTGGGCGTGCCGGAGATGTGCAGCGGCGCGCTGAGCGGCTCGGAGAGGAAGACGAGCCGGTTGGCGCTCACCGTGGTCGGGTTGGTGACCATCGTGGTCTGGCTCTGGCTCGGGGTGTCCTGGAACGTGCCGGTGGCCGGCCTGGCGACCGGCACCAGGCCGAGCGAGCCCGCGTTCGGGCCGGTCTTGAGGAAGACCTCGGTGTCGGCGGTGCCGGGGACCGGCCAGCTGGTGTGGGTCTCCCAGACGTCGGCGGCCCGCTCGATGTCGACCTGGTCCTCGTCCATGATGCCGTTCGGCACGTCCTGGAGCCAGAAGTCGAACCAGCGGTGCAGCGTCCGCACCCACTCGGCGCGGCGGAAGTCGAACGGGTCGACATGCCCCACCTGCGGCAGCCACAGCTTGCGTGGCACGTTGTGCTCGGCGATCGCGTACCAGAACTTGCTCATGTGGTCCGGCTTGACGTTGTTGTCGTTCAGGCCGTGGATCATGAAGACGCTGGCCTTGACCTTGTCCGCCTTCTTGACGTAGCTGCGCTCGTTCCAGAAGGACGAGTAGTCGCCGGTCGCGTCGCCGTCGTCGGCGGCCAGCGCGTCCCGCACCGGCTTGCAGTACGCCCGGCGGTCCGGGTCGGTCACCGTGTTGGAGAGCGACGACTGGTAGTGGTTGCCGCGGGTGACCAGGCCGTTGCTGCGGGTGTAGTCATACCACTCGGCGACGCCGCCGATCGGCACGATGGTGGAGAGGCCGCTGACGCCGGTCGCCGCCGTCGCCATGGCGAGCGCGCCGTCGTACGACTTGCCGATCATGCCGGTCTTGCCGTTGTGCCAGCTCGCCTTCACGGTCCGCCCGGCCGCGTCACGCCCGACCGCCCGGCCGTTGAGCCAGTTGATCGCCATCTTGGCGCTCAGGTTGTCCGCGGCGCCGCCGGTGGTCGGGCACCCGGTCGACTTGTTGGTGCCCGCCATGTCCAGCAGGATCACCGCGTAGCCGCGCGGCACGAAGTAGTTGTCGTAGAACAGCGGCCAGAGGTCGAGCAGCCCGTCGCCGTCGAAGTCCTGCTTGCACTGTGAGTCGTTGCCGCGGCAGACGGTGGAGTAGTAGGGGCTGGCGTCCATCACGACGGGCGCCTTCAGGCCGTTCTCGGTGGCCTTCGGTCGCATGATGTCGAAGGCGATCACGTCCCGCAGGCCGTCGCCGTCGCTGTCGAAGGTGGATTCGACGAAGACCCGCTCGCGGATCGCGTCGGCGTACCCGAAGACGGGCTGGGTCACCCCGTCGCTGACCACGATCGACGGTGCCGTCTGCTGCTGGGCCAGGGCCGACGGCGCCGGTCCCAGCACGGCGACCGCCGCGACCGGTAGCACCGCGACGGCTATCCGCCAGAGCCTCGCATTGCGACGCATGCACACTCCTTCGGTTGTCGAGTGGTGCGTAGGCTATGGGCCGCCCGTGCCGCGGGGATACCTACAGGTGTCGGACGTTGCGCCGCCGCCGTTCTACTCCGGTCGGAACCGCCGGCGATCAGCGCAGCGCGGCGAGAACGTCGTCGAGCGGCTGACCCGACCGCAGCAGCACCGGCGTCGCGCCGACCCGCACCTGCCCGGCGGCGTGCGGCGTCGCGCCGACCGGCCCGCCGCGCAGCTCCGGCCCGCCGGTGACGGCCACCTCCGCGCCGGAGGTCGACCAGAGCACCAGGTCCGTCTCGCCCGGCCGGGCGAAGGCCACCCCGGTCAGCCCGCCCACGGCGACCGCCGTGACGGTGGCCCCTCGGGCGGCGGCCACCAGCGCCGCCATCATCCGGCCGGCGTCCCGCTCGGTCCCGTCCGGGTCGAGCAGGCCGTACCGCACCTCGCCGCCCGCCCGGTTGTCGGGGTGGTAGGCCAGCGGCAGCCACATCACCTGCCGCACGCCGCCGGCCACCAGCTGGCAGACCACCTTGACCATCTCGGCGGCCCGGCCGGCGGGGTCGCCGTCGCCGTCGCGCCAGAACTGGCCGACCTCCCACGCCTCGACCGGCACCCCGGCGGGGGTGCGCGCCCGGAGATAGTCCAGCAGCGCGGGCACGCCGTCGACGTGCTCGTAGAAGTGCACCTGCCGGAGCTGGACCACGCCTTCGGCGATCAGCCCCTCGGTGGCGGCGAGGAACGCCACGTTGCGCACGTTCGCCGCGTTGGCCAGCGCCGCCCGCAGTCGCGTCGCGTCGCCCACCGCCGGGATCTTCTGCCCCCGGGTGCCGATCCGGCGCTGGAAGTACGCCCGGTAGGCGGCGACCGCGTCGTCGGCCCGCCCCTCCCGCAGCAGCCGGTCGACGATGCCGAAGCCGTACGCGACGCTGCTGATGCCGGAGTCGACCACCCGGGCCGCCGGGTCGGCCTCGTGCACGGCGGTGGCGGCGGCGCGCACCAGGCGGGCGTACTCCTCCGGGCTGCCCGCCCAGTACTGCGGCGCGTTGACCTCGTTCTCGATGGCGTACTGCCGCACCCCGTACGGGGCGTACCGGGTCACCACGGACCGGACGAACGTCTGGTAGGCCGCCAGGTCCAGGGGCATCCTCGACTCGGTCTTGCCGACCGCGCCCCGGGTGTGCGCGGCGGTGCCACCGGTCGCCCAGCAGGTGCCAATGCGGATCTTGAGGTTCAGCGTGATGCCGAGATCCCGGGTGCGCCGCGCGATCCGGTCCACCGGGGACCAGTCCGGCCGTCCCGCGACCCGCTCGACGTGGCACCAGCTCAGCTCGTGGTAGGTGGCCGATCCGCCGAGCTGACGCAGATAGGGGCGGAACTGGTCGTAGCGGGACCAGTCCCAGTGCGCGCCGAACGGGTTGCCGGTGCCGGCGGCCGGCGGGGCGGAGGAGACCGGCGGCGCGGCGGAGCCGGTGGGTGGGGTCCGCGCCGGCGTGCGGTCACCGCCGCCGGTGCAGCCCGCCACCAGCAGCACCGTGGCCAGCGCCACCACCCGCCACGCCCGCCTCACCGGTAGCCCAGCTCCCGCAGCGTACGGCCGGAGAAGACCCAGCACAGCAGGCGGAGGAACGGATCCAGCTCCCGGCGGTACGTGCCCACCCGCGAGGCGTAGATCGAACTGTCGGTGCCCGCCGCGACCCGCCGCCGCCGCGCCTCGGTGGTGTACTTCTGGGCCACGTCGTGCTGCTTGTCGCCGTAGTCCAGGACGCCCTCCTCCCACGGCTCGCCGAGAAACTCGAACAGCCCCCGCATCGCCTTCTCCGGGTCGGCGACGGTGTCCTCGTACCGCAGCTCGTAGTAGCGGTCGGCGGGCAGCGCCCGGCCGGCGGCGCGGGCGGCGCGGATGTAGCGCGGCCACTTCACCACGCACTTGACCGCCGACCAGTAGCCGAAGCGCTTGCGGTGCGAGACCACCACGTCCCGGCCGTCGCGGATGACGTGCACGATCTGCGCGTCCGGGAAGACCTCGGTCACGAAGTCGATCGACAACGCGTACAGCGGGGTCTTGTCGGCCCAGCGGGTCTTACCCCGCGCCGCCGCGTAGTCGGTATGGATACCGCCGAAGAAGCCGGCGATGCGCCGCAGCCAGTCCTCGCGGGGAAAGCCGAAGCGGGCCAGCCGCTCCCAGTCGCGCCCGACGATCCGGCGTAGGTCGGGCAGGAAACGGGTCTCCGGCCCGCAGCTGATGCGCGAGTGGGAGTCGAGCACGAGACGCAGCATGGTGGTGCCGGAACGCTGGCAGCCGACCAGGAAGATCGGCCCGTGGCCCGGCGCGGCCGGCGAGGTGGGGTCAGCCATGGTCCTGCCCCGGCGCGATCCGGGCGGGCCGGGGAGGGGGCGCGTCGCCGCCCGCCGCGGTCAGCCGCGCGGTCAACGAGTCGCAGAGCGCCCGCACCCGCGCGTCGAGCGCGAGCGGCCGCCGTCGCGGGGCGCGTGGCGCGATGTGGGCGGCCAGCCGTGGATGGTACGGGAAGTCGAGGAACCCGCAGACCCGGCCCAGGTGCCGCCGTGGGTCGGCGGTCAGCGCCTGATAGGAGCAGAGCAGCACGTCGTCGCGGCGGTCCAGGCCGAGCCGGAAGTACAGGCTGTTGCGCACGTACCAGAACAGGGCCGCCGCGGTGTGCGGATCCATCCGGTCGTAGTCGAAGCCGTGGATCAGCTCGTACGCCTCGGCGTCGAGGCGCTGCCCCTGCCAGCGGCCACCGATGCTGCCGTCGGCGATCGCGCGTAACGCCCGCAGGTTGGCGTCGCCGAACTTGGCGACCTCGGAGCGGGCCCGGTCGTCCACATCGCGCCAGGCCCACAGCGCCCGACCGGACCGGACGCCGGGCAGGGCCAGCAGCTCGTCCACCCGGTGACTCTCGCAGAGCGGCTTGACCAGTATGTACGCGTGCCGGCTACGCCGGATCGTGGCGGTCAACACGGCGTCCGGGCGCAGCTGGAAGCGGTGGAACAACCGCCGGTCGTTCTCGTTGCGCACCTCGAACTCGGGCGCGGCGGCCAGACCCCGCACCAGCATGTTGGTCCCGGATCGTTGCAACCCGACCAGGTAGACCGGCCGTGCCTGCCCGGCCGGAACACCGTGGCGTCGCCGCCACCGGGCCTTGGCCAGCGCGGTGCCGGCCCGCTCGACCGGGTTGAGCCGGTCCTCCTCGACCAGTCGCCGCAGCCCCTCGGTGCGGGCCCAGCGCAGGTGCCGCGCGACGCGCCGCGCGGTGTAGACCAGCGCGGAGGGTTCGTCGTCCGGGTGGGGCACCGGTCCTCCTCGGGTCAGGGCCACCAGCCGCTGCGTCGGCCGGGCTGGGCGAGGCGGGCCCGAGCCAGGCTATACGCAGGCCACGGCCGAAGACCAGACCGCGGACCGTACGGGCAAACGGAGATCATCCGTTCAGCCAGATGGACAATCGTGAACTGGACGGGCCGCACGGGCCCTGCATAGCGTGTGGCGCTGGCGGTGCCCCGAACCGCCCGTGTCACCACATCCGGGATCGGCGACCCGGCAAAGTCGACGTGAGCAGGCCGAACCGATGCGTGTGCTGCATGTGAACAAGTTCCTCTACCGCCGGGGCGGCGCCGAGGGCTACCTGCTCGACCTCGCCGAGCTACAGCGGGCGGCGGGGGACCGGGTCGAGTACTTCGGCATGGACCATCCCGACAACGCGTCGCCACTGGCGTACGCCCGGTTCTTTCCGTCCCAGGTGGAGCTGGAGCCGGTGGCGCGCGGTCTTCGCCCGCGCGTCGCGACCGCGGCCCGCATGATCTGGTCACCGCAGAGCCGGCGGGGACTGGCCCGGGTCATCGACGACTTCCGGCCCGACATCGTGCACCTGCACAACATCTACCACCAGCTGTCGCCGTCGGTGCTCGCCGCGGCGCGGGCGGTCGGGGTGCCCTGCGTGTTGACCCTGCACGACTACAAGCTCGCCTGCCCCAGCTACCAACTGCTCGACCGCGGTGCGCTCTGCCAGGTCTGCGTCGCCGCCGGGCCGCTGGCGGCGGCCCGGCGGCGCTGCAAGGACGGCTCGCTGGCGGCGAGCGCGCTGCTCGCCGTCGAGTCGTGGCTGCACCGGACCCTGCGGGCGTACGACCCGGTGCAGGTGTTCGTGAGCCCGAGCCGGTTCCTGGCCGACGTGATGCGCCGGGCCGGTGTCTATCCGGAGCGGCTGCACGTGGTGAACCACTTCGTCGACGTCGCCGGCCTGCCGGTCAAGGACGCCCCCGGCGGCGGCGTGCTCTACGCCGGCCGGCTCGCCACCGAGAAGGGCGTCGACGTGCTGATCGAAGCGGTCGCGGCCCTGCCGGACGGGGTGCCCGTGCACATCGCCGGAGACGGCCCGGCCCGGCCGGCGCTGGAGGAGCTGGCCCGGCGGCGAGCGCCGGGGCGGATCCGCTTCCACGGCCGGCTGGGCAAGACCGAGTTGCACGGGCTGGTCCGGGCGTGCGCGGTGGTCGCCGTACCGTCGCGGTGGCACGAGAACCAGCCGATGGCGGTGCTGGAGGCGTTCGGGTGCGGGGTGCCGGTGGTCGGCACCGACCTGGGCGGCCTGCCGGAGCTGATCGACGCCGGAGTGGACGGCGAGATCGTGCCCGCCGAGGACCCGCCGGCGCTCGCCGCGGCGCTCGGCCGGCTGCTGGCCGACCCGGCCCGGTCGCGGGCGATGGGCCGTGCCGGCCGGGCCAAGGTGGAGCGGGACTTCACCCCGGCGGCGCACCTGTCCCGGCTGCGTGATGCCTACGCCCTCGCCGCCGCCACGGTGGCCCGGTGAGCGGGGTGCGGGTGCTCTACCTGGCGGGCAGCGGCCGCAGCGGCAGCACCCTGGTCACCACCATCCTCGGCCAGCTCGACGGGGTCTTCGCCGCCGGCGAGCTTCGCTATCTGTGGCAGCGCGGCGCGGTGGAGAACCGGCCGTGCGGCTGCGGGCTGCCGTTCCGGGACTGTCCGCTCTGGAGCGCGGTGATGGCGTCGCTGCCGCCCGCCGACCCGGCGCGGATCGCCGACGGGCTGCGCCGGCGGTTGCGCCTGCGTGGCCTGCCGGGCCTGCTGGGCCGAGACCGGCAGGGCCGGCCGCCGGTCGCCGGGCATCCCGATGACGCCGCCGTCGCCGCCCTGTACCCGGCGATCGCCGCGCACGTCGGCCGCGCCGGAGCGCAGAGCCCGCCGCTGATCGTGGATTCCTCGAAGCTGCCGCCGTACGGCGCGCTGCTCGGCGCGCTACCCGGAATCGACCTGCGCGTGCTGCACCTGGTGCGCGACCCCCGGGCCACCGCCTTCTCCTGGCGGCGTCGGCGGGGCCTGGACGGCGCCGACGACGCGCGGCTGATGAGCCGCCCGCCGGTCTGGAAGGCGGCGCTGCTCTGGCTGGCCTGGAACACCGCCACGGCACGGCTGTGGGCGCACCGCCGCCCCGACCGCTACCTGCGGATGCGGTACGAGGACTTCGTCGCCGCCCCGCAGGAATCGATCCGGACGATCGCCCGCTTCGCCGGGGTGGAGCCGGCCGACCTGCCGTTCACCAGCGCCGGCGCGGTCCGGCTCGCGCCGACCCACTCGGTGGCCGGCAACCCGTCCCGGCACCGGGTGGGCGCGGTGCCGGTGACCGGCGACAGCGAGTGGGTCGCCGGGCTCTCCCCGGCGGCGTACGCCGTGGTGACCACGCTGACCGTCCCGGCGCTGCGCCGGTTCCGCTACCCGCTGCGCCGCCCGGCCGAGCCCGCCGCGCCGGCCGCAGAGTCCCAGGAGGGCTGAGTCGTGCTGTCAGTGGTGGTGGGCACCGGACGGTGCGGGTCGACGCTGGTGCAGGAGTTGCTGTCGCGGCATCCCGACGTCGGCTTCGTCTCCGGGCTGGACGACAAGCTGTCCCGGCTCAACCTCGCCGGCCGCTTCAACGGCCCGCTCTACCGGCGCTCGATGCCCCGCCCGGTCGGCATGACCTCGCTGCGGCACAGCCGTCGGCTGGTCGAACGGGGCCGGTTGCGGGTGGCCCCGTCCGAGGCGTACCACCTGCTCGACCGGCAGGTGTTCGCCGGGTTCTCCCGGCCCTGCCGGGACCTGGTGGCGGAGGACCTCACCCCGTACATCGCCGGCCGGCTGCGCGGCTTCTTCGACACGCGGATCGCCCGGCAGGGCTGCCGGCTGCTCTCGCACCACCTGACCGGTTGGCCGCGCACCGGTTTCCTGCATGCCGCCTACCCCGACCTGCGGGTGATCAACGTGGTCCGGGACGGCCGGGCGGTCGCCAACTCCTGGCTACAAATGGGCTGGTGGGATGGCTGGCGAGGGCCGGACGGCTGGCTGTACGGCCCGCTGCCACCGGCCCTGCGGCAGGAATGGGCCGAGCACGACCGGTCCTTTCCGGTGCTCGCCGCGCTCGGCTGGAAGATGCTGATGGCGGCCTATGCCGACGCGCGTGCCGCGCACCCCGCCGCCCAGTGGCTCGACGTGCGCTACGAGGACGTGATCGCCGCGCCGCGCGAGCAGGTCGGCCGGATGCTGGACTTCCTCGGTCTGGAATGGTCGCCCGGGTACGAGAAGGGGTTCGGCCGCTACCAGTTCCACGGTGGCCGGGAGGCGGCCTACCGCGACGAGTTGACCGCGGCACAGCTCGCCGCGGTCGAGCGCGTGCTGGAGAAGCCGCTCGGCGAGTGGGGCTACTCCAGCGCCCCGACCTCGTCACCGCCGTGATGCCGCACCCGGGACGCCGTCCGGAGATTCGTCAGCCGGCGGAGCCGCGCCGGCCGATGGAGAGTCCTGCTTCAACACGTCGGCGAGGGTGGTCACCAGCGGGCTCCACGGCCGGTCCGTGGGGCCGGTGAAGTAGAGCGATCGCTGCACCTGTGGCCGCAGCGGCACCATCGTCAACTCGTCGGTGAGCAGGCTGCGACCCAGCGACGGAATGATGGTCACGCCGAGATGGTTGGCCACCATCGCGATCAGGGCGCCGAATTCACGCACCTCGTACGTCGGCGAGAAGTCGCTCTTGACGCGCAGGCACATCTCGGTCACCGGTCCGGCGCAGCCGCCGGTGCGGACGATCAGCGGGTCGTCCAGCAGGTCGGCCAGTTCGACGCGGGGCTCTGCGGCCAGCGGGTGATCCTTGCGCAGCACGGCCTCGAAGGCGTCCTGCGCCACCAGCAGGCTACCCGGCCACTCCTGGTCCGGGTCGACCAGCACGATCGCGTCGACGGTGCCGTTGGCCAGCCATTCCAGCAGTTCCTCGTCGTCGGCCTCGAAAACCTTGACGTCGATGCGTGGGGCGCTGTCTTTCCATCGGCTCAGCCAGCGCGGGAGGAGCCCGTAATAGGCGGTGGACGGCGCGGCGAGGCGGACCTGGCCGGAGAGCTGGCTGCGGCGGTGCTCGGCGGCCATCGCGAAGGCGTCGACCGACGCGATGGCGGAGCGGGCGTGTGGCAGCAGGTCCTGCCCGTACTGGGTGAGCAGCGGGCGGCGTTGACGGTTGAGCAGGTCGGCCCCGAGCGCGCGTTCCAGGCTGGCGATGGCGTGGGAGATGGCGGGCTGGGTGGTGCCGAGCGCCGCTGCGGCCTTGCCGAAACCGCCCCGCTCGACCACGCCGACGAAGGCGCGCAGTTGGGCAATGGTGATGCGGGACGACTTGACCGAACGGTCGTCTTTGCTGCCGGAATCTGCGACCCCCGACATCGCTTCTCCCTTGTGTATTCGGACGAATAGGTCATCATAACAACGACTTATGACCTCATAATCAACATTCATTTGCGTCAAGGTTTGCGCGACTGGAAAGGTCGAGCCGGGCGGACGGGGGCTCCGCACCTTCTAGGAGTGCTGATGTCCAGACCGCGGGGG
Organism: Micromonospora sp. CA-263727; assembly: GCF_050942455.1. Classification (NCBI taxonomy): domain Bacteria; kingdom Bacillati; phylum Actinomycetota; class Actinomycetes; order Micromonosporales; family Micromonosporaceae; genus Micromonospora; species Micromonospora sp. CA-263727. Next base: position 3,696,172 of record NZ_CP192031.1, on the reverse strand, counting down.
TCGACCCTGTTCGCCTACCTGGCGCTGTCGTTGACCTGGGGATCGAGCTTCTTCTTCATCAAGATCTCAATTGCCGGCCTTTCCCCGCAGCAGTTGGTGTTGGGGCGGCTGGTGCTCGGCGCGGCGACCCTGAACCTGATCCTGCTGGTGACCAGGCGCGCCTGGCCCCGGGAGTGGGGTTTGATCAAGCATCTGGGCATCGTCGGATTCCTGTTGTGCGTGCTGCCGTTGCTGCTGTTCGCCTGGGCCGCCAACTACATCCCGTCCGGGCTGTCCAGCATCTACAACGCGACCACCCCGCTGATGACGATGGTGATCGGGCTCGCGCTGCTGCCCGAGGAGCGGTTGAGCGGGCTGCGCGCGTCCGGGATCGTGCTCGGTGGGATCGGCATCGTGATGGTGCTCGGGCCGTGGCATCTCGTGGAGAGCTTCACGACCGGCCCCGCGCAGCTGGCCTGCCTGCTGGGCACCGCCAGCTACGGCCTCGCCTTCACCCACCTCCGCCGGTATGTGACCGGGAAGTACCGGTACGACGCGGTCACCGTGGCCACGGTGCTGGTGACCCTCTCGGCCGCGATGATGGTCGTGGTCGCGCCATTCGTCGCCACCGGTGAGGTGCACGTGACCGGCAACATCCTGCTCAGCGTGCTGTGTCTCGGCGTCCTGGCGAGTGGTATCGCGTACATCTGGAACACCCGGATCGTGCAGGACTGGGGCGCCACCCCCGCGTCCACCGTCACCTATGTGTCGCCGCTGGTCGGCGTGGCGCTGGGCATCGTCGTGCTCGACGAGACGCTGTCCTGGAACCAGCCGGTCGGCGCGCTGATCGTCGTGCTGGGCATTCTGCTGAGCCAGGGCGTCATTCGCGCCTCCTCGGCCGCCCGCGTGCCGGCCGCCGCCTCTCGTCCCTGACCAAACCCCCTCCTACCTCCGCTCGGAAGGCGACGGGGCCTTCCGCGCTGCACCGCACCCCTCAGAAGGAAGGAAACACCGATGACGGTCACCCCGTTCGACACCGATCAGCTGGCCTCCCTCCTCATCCATGAGATCGAGGAGGAGACCGGCAACACCGTGGGGTCTCTGGGAGTCAAGCTGGTCGACCTGGACATGGACTCGCTGACCTTCTCCGAGGTGCTCATGAACCTCGAACGCAAGCTGGGCGTGGAACTGGACCTGGTCGAGACCTTCGAGCTGGACCGAGAGGCCGACGTCGCGAAGCTGCTCACCGCCATCATGGACCGGCTCTAGGAGATCGCGATGTCCCAGGAATTCTACGAGCAGTGGGAACGGGACGGCATTTCCCCGTTCTTTCCGGTGATCGAGGCGAACGACGGCAACCTGGTCACCACGGATCGACATCGGGATCTCACGATGTTCGGTTCGTGTGACTACCTCGGTCTGTCCCAGCATCCGGCACTGAAGGCGGCGGCGGTCAACGCGATCGAGCGCTTCGGCACGAACACCTACGGCGCGCAGTTGTTGTGCGGGCACACTCGGCTCCACCACGACATCGAGGCCAAGTTGAGCGCTTTGTCTCCACTGTCGTCGGCGATCCTGTTCCCGTCCGGGATGGCGGCCAACCTCGCAGTCATCACCCGGATGGCGGGCAAGGACGACGTCATCATCAACGACCGCACCGACCACGTCTCGATCTTCATGGGCAGCCAGCTGTCCGGCGCCGAGGTGCGTACCTTCCCCCACAGCAACATGGCGAAGCTGGAGAGCCTGCTGCGGCGTTCGACGGAGAAGCGCCGTCGGATCATCATCGTGGACGGCCTGTACAGCGCCGACGGCGACTACGCCCCGCTGGACGAGATCGCGGCGCTCGCGCAGAAACACGACGCCCGCATCGTGGTGGACGAGGCGCACTCGTTCGGCGTGGTCGGCCCCAACGGCCTCGGCGTCGCTGAGCACTTCGGGGTGCTGGACCAGGTCGACGCGGTGGTGGCCACCTTCAGCAAGGCGCTGGGCAGTGTCGGCGGGTTCGTGCTCACCCGCCGTGAGCTGGAACGGGAGCTGCGTTACATGGCCCCGTCGTACACCAGTTCGCGCGGCTCCGCTCCGGCCGTCGCCGGCGCCACCCTGGCGTCGCTGACCCACCTGGAAAGGCATGGCGCTCGACTGCGCGCCGATCTGGCAGCCAACGTGGAGCTGGTGCTCACCCGCCTACGCGCGGCAGGGGTGGAGATCGGGGCGACCCGCAGCCAGATCGTGCCGATCATGGTGCGGGACGAGCGGAAGACCGTCGACGTGGCGAACTGGCTGATGGAGCAGGGCATCTTCACCGCTGCCTTCGTCTACCCGCACGTGCCGCTGAACGCGGGTCGACTCCGGGTCGGGCTGACCGCGGGGCACAGCACCGAGGAGTGCGAACGACTGGTCGAGCTGGTGGTCAAGGCCAAGAGCGAGTTCGACTTCTGATGGCCCGGTCAGCCGTACTCTGCGGGCTCGGTTCCTACCTGCCCACGCGGGTCGTCACCAACGCCGACATCGCGGCCGAGCTGGACACCACCGACGAGTGGATCACCACCCGGACCGGGATCCGCCAGCGTCACGTTGTCGACCCGGAGCAGTGCACGAGCGGCCTGGCCGTGGCGGCCGGCCGGGAGGCGCTGGACAGCGCCGGGCTGGACATCGTCGACTACGTGGTGGTCGCCACCACCACGCCGGACCGGCTCTGCCCGGCGACCGGCCCGACCGTGGCGGCCCGGCTCGGGCTGGGCACGGTGCCCGCGTTCGACATCTCGGCCGTCTGCTCCGGCTTCCTCTACGGGCTGCAAAGCGGCCGGGCGCTGATCGGGGCCGGCCTCGCCGAGACGGTGCTGCTGATCGGGGCGGAGAGCTTCACCTCGCTGGTCGACCCGGCCGACCGCGGCACCCGGCCGATCTTCGGCGATGGCGCGGGCGCGGTGGTGCTGCGGGCCGGCGCGGCCGACGAACCGGGGGCGATCCTCGCGGTCACCCTGCACAGCGACGGGACGGAGGCTGACCTGATCACGGTCGAGGGCGGCGGCGCGCGGGCCAGGCTGGGCGGGGACCCCACTCCCGCGTACATCCGGATGCAGGGTCGGTCGACCTTCGTCACCGCCGTGACGCGGATGGAGGAGGTCACCCGGCACACCCTCACCGAGGTCGGCTGGACGGTGAACGAGGTGGACCGCATCGCCGGTCACCAGGCCAACGCCCGCATTCTGCACTCGCTCGCCAAACACCTGGGCCTGCCCGCCGAAGCAGCGATCACGCATCTGAGGGAGGTGGGCAACACCGCCGGGGCCTCGATCCCGCTGGCACTGCACCACGGCCAGCGCACCGGCCTGCTGCGTCCCGGTCACCGGGTGGTCCTGCCCGCGTTCGGGGCCGGGGCAACCTGGGGAGCCGCCGCGCTCACCTGGCCGAATCTGAAACAACCCTGACCTCGGTGGGGGCTCCCAGCGCCCCCACCGAGTCGCAGGCGAGACCGATCACGACACTGCCCCGACGCCACGCGCCCACCGCCATGGTGGGTCGGTCCGCGAGGGCGGCGGTCAGCGCGGCGGCCGGTGGCAGCGGCATGGGCCGGCGCAGCCCGCCGTGGCGTAGCCCGATGCCGAGCGCCTTGCCGACCGCCTCCTTCTGGGTCCACAGCGGCAGGAAGTCGTCGGGGCGTGCGGCGACCCACTCCGCCTCCGGGCCGGAGAACCAGCGCCGGGCCAGGTCGGCGGCGGGCAACGGCCGCACCTGCTCGACGTCGATGCCCACCGGTCCCTGCTCGGTGACAGCCACCGCCACCACGTCCCGGCAATGGCTGACGGTCAGATGTAACCCCGGTGTCCCGACGACGTACGGCCGGCCGCCCGGCTCCCGGCCGAGCGCGACCCGGTCGACATCAACGCCGAGCAGCCTGCTCGCCGCGTGCCGGGCCAGGTCGTGGGCGCTGATGACGTCGGACAGCCAGATCCCGATCGCCCCCGACACGGCGACCACCATGACACATCCCGTACGTCATCCGCGACCGGCGTCCGACTCCGTCCTGTTCGCCGCCCGCCGGCGGGAACATCCTGGACGTTCCGGTGGTGGGAGTTCGCCGCGCGGCCGACGCATGGCCGGGCCGACGCCCGGCCCGGCCATGACGACGGTCAGGAGAAGGAGACGGAGAAACTGTTCGTGTTGAAATTCATGCCGCCGGACGAACTGGTGATCTCGTACCCGAACTGCACCTCGCTCAGGGTGACGTCGCCGAACCACCCGCGGGCACGGATCCAGTTCATGATGGCCCGGATGTCGACGCTGCCGGAGTTGGTGTTCGACGTGCGGATGAACGAGAAGACCTGGTTGGAGCCGTTCGAGCCGCGGTAGACGGCCCAGCTGTGCCCGCCCACGGAGGCGTTGGTCTGGAATGAGCCGAGCGGGCCGACCGGGCCGTACTTGTTCATCCACAGCATGATTTCGTAGGTGTGCCCGTCGGCCCAGATGTCGTAAGCGCTGGTGTACGCCCCGGCGTTGGGCACGCTCACGTTGAAACTGCTGGTCGCGCTCTGGAGCGAGCTGAGCCGGCGATTCACCGCGCGGGTCGAGTTGGGGTAGGACTTGACCCCACCGGTGTTCGGGTGGTTGGCCCAGACACCCCAGTTGCTGTACGAGTTGGCCCAGATCGTCTGCGGCCCGTACCCGCTGCCCCAGATGTTGTTGTAGAGCGTGTAGCCGCCGTTGGTCCACGTGCCCCAACGATCGGAGGAACTCCACACCGCGGCATGCGCGGGGGCTGATGTCACCCCGATGATCGCGGCCAGGATGAGCGCCGGTATCCCGAGGCGCGCCGTTCTGAGCATTGTCGACTCCCTTCGTTGACCGTGTCGAAACTATTCGAAGCGCTTCGACGGCATTTCGACGTCAGTCGACAGGACTTGTCGATTGGCAGATTTAAAAATAGACCCCCATGTATGCACCCGCAACCGCATGAAAGGAAGGGCCCCCTATTAACGCCTGGGGTAGAGGAAGGGCCCCCTGTTAACGCCCGCGCAGAGGCGGCGCCGGCACACCGAGCGGGGCGTGGTGCGCCGCGGGCCACTGCCCACCGACAGGGCGGGCCGGGCACGAGGAATTCGAGTGACGATCCTCTGGATCAGGCGTCCTGCCGGGCCGCCGGGCCGGCGGCGCGGTCGAGGAACATCAGTCGGGCCCGCTTGTGCGGCAGGTCGATCAGCGGGCCCTCGACGAAGCCGGCCCGTCGCAGCCGGGCGATCGCCTTGTCGTTGCGCGCGTCCGGCTCCATCACCAGCCGCAGCCGACCCGGGTCGGTGAAGACGAAGGCGATGAACTCGGCGAGCAGGGTGCCGGTGAAGCCCGGCTCGGGCCGCACCGGCGTACCGATCAGCAGGTGGCCGCCGTGGTCGCCGGGGCGTACCGGGTAGCACTCGCCGACCGGGTCGTGTTCCGGCTGGTAGGTCTGGAACAGCGCCACCGGGTCGCCGTCGCGCAGCGTGAGGTACGCGTGGTGGGTGGGCAGCGAGTCCACGTACCGGTAGATCTCGGCGACCCGGTCGCGGTCGGCGTCGCGCATGCCCCAGAACCGGGCCCGCTCCCGGCTGACCCAGTCGTGGATCACGTCGGCGTCGGCGTCCGGGTCCACCGGCCGGAAGGTGACCACTCCGAACCCGGGCACGTGACGTTCGTAGTGATGCGGGTCAGTCATCGTGGTGCTCCTCGGTCAGCCGGTCCCAGTCGCAGGTCACCGCGATCAGCTCGCCGCGTACCCAAAGGGGCAGTTGGTCGTCGCGGTGCGGCCCGGAGCCGGTGGCGCCGAGCGGCACCACCCACCGGCTCTCCTCACGCCGGGCCAGGTCCCAGACGTAGCGGGCGGCCGGCCCGCGCAGGCAGAGGTCGGTGAGCCCGGGAACGCTGGAGGTGGCCAGCACGCAGTCGTGGTCGCCGGCCAGTTCCGGTCCCGGCGGTGCGGCCGGGTCGGGTAGCGCCCGCCACGGTGTGAGCCGGTGCCGCTGGCCCCAGGTGCCGGTGTCGGCGGTGGCGGCGACCTCCTCGGCGGCGGCCCGCACCAGCGCGTCCCGGTCCAGGCCGGGCAGGTCGGCGTCGAGCAGCGGCAGCACGGCGTAGCCGACCCGGGGGAGCAGGGCCAGCCAGGGCCGGAACACCTCCGGGTAGGCCGGCGGCTCGGCCAGGGCGGCCAGCGCCGGGTGGGCGGCGAGCCGGCGTACCACGGCCGCGCGCAGGTCGGCGAAGGTGGCCGCGTCGACGCTGTCGGCGGCCATCCGGCGGTCCCAGCGCAGCAGGCGCTCGCGTAGGTCGGTGGCCTCCGTGCTGAGCCCGGTCAGCCCGGCGAGCAGCTCCAGCAGCGGCCCGGCCGCGGCCAGCTGGGTGTCGGTGTGCACGGTGGCCATCTGCTGGGGAAGCCAACCGGTGCCGGCGGTGAGCAGCGCGTGGATCCGGTCGGCGCGGTACGGCGGGGCGAACTCGACGCCCAGCCCGGCGGCGATGCCGCGGTCGTTGGCCATCACCGCCACCCCGTCGATCGGGGAGCTGGGCATGGGGTGCCAGCCACGCCAGGCGTGCTCCGGCTCCCAGGCGGGGACCACCCGCAGGCGGTTGTCGGGGTGGCGGTCCGGGACCCGGCCGGCGACCCGGTGCAGCAGCCCACCGGCGGTGTCGGCGGCGAGCACCACGTTGACCGGCTCCACCCAGCCGTCCAGCGCCGCGTCCACGTCGGCGACGGTACGGGCGCGCAGCAGCGCCGGCAGCACCGCGAAACCGAGCTCACCGGTGACCCGGGGCGGGTGACGCAGGCTGACCGTGACGGCCGGGTCGTCGTCGGGGCCGCCGGAGATCACCGGCCCGCGCTCGGTCTCGATCACCTCGACCTCGACCGGTTCGGCGCCGGCCACCTCGATCGTCTCGACCCGCCGGTACGCGGGCCGCCACCCGTCCGGCCCGTACGCCTCGACCAGCGTGTCCCGGCGGCGCAGCCGCTCGGCGTACAGGTCCTGGTAGTCCGCCATGGCGTTGGTGATGGCCCAGGCGACCTCGCCGGCATGGCCGAAGTGCCCGATGCCGGGTATCCCGGGCACCGCGAGCCCGAGCACGTCGTACTCCGGGCAGGCCAGCCGGATCTGCTGGTAGATGCCGGGGGCCTCGATGAACCGGTGCGGGTCGCCGGCGATCAGCGCCGCGCCGCCGGCGGTGCGCTCCCCGGCGAGCAGCCACCCGTTGCTGCCGGAGGTGACGTGACCGTCGACGGCGAAGAGCCCGGCGGCCGACGGGCCGAGGGTGCGCGCCACGTGTTCGCGCCAGAGCTTGGTGGGGAAGCCGGCGAAGAGCACGTGGTGGGTGAGCCAGAGCGCCAGCGGCGTCCACGGCTGCCAGCAGCCGGGTGTCAGGCCGGTGGCGGCGAACTCGGGTGCCCGTGCCGCGCCCGCGGCGAGCCCGGCGTTGACCCCGTCGACGTAGCGGCCCACCCATCCGGCGGTGGCCGGGTCGAGGGCGGCGTGGCAGCGCCGTGCGGTGTCGTCCAGCCGGACCCGGCGGGCGAAGCTGTCCCAGGCCACCGCGTCCGGTCCGAGGAAGGCCGCGCTGGTGCCCTGCGAGCGGTGCCGCTCCACCTCGATCTGCCAGGCCCGGTCGAGGGCGGTGACCCGGCCCTGCGCGTACGCCAGCGACCCGTGGTCGGCGGCGCGCAGGTGCGGGATGCCCCACGCGTCGCGGTAGCGTCGTGCGTCCGCACCGTCACTGTGCTTGTTCACGGCGTCACCGTACCGGTGCGGATGCGGGCCGCCGGGACCACCAGCGGGGTGCCGGTCTCCGGGTCGTCGATGACCCGGCAGGGCAGCCCGAAGACCTCCTCGACCAGGCCGGCGGTGACGATCTCGCGGGGTTCGCCGGCGGCGACCACCCGCCCGCCGCGCATCGCGATCAGGTGGCTGGCGTAGCGGGCCGCGTGGTTGAGGTCGTGCAGCACCGCGACGAGGGTGCGGCCCTGCTCCTCGTGCAGCCGGGCGCAGAGGTCGAGCACCTCGATCTGGTGGGCGATGTCGAGGTAGGTGGTCGGCTCGTCGAGCAGCAGCAGCGGGGTCTGCTGGGCCAGCGCCATGGCCAGCCAGACCCGCTGCCGCTGGCCGCCGGAGAGTTCGTCGACCAGCCGGTCGGCGAGGTCGGCGACCCCGGTGGCGGCCATCGACTCGGCCACGATCCGCTCGTCGTCGCGGGACCACTGCCGCAGCAGGCCCTGGTGCGGGTAGCGGCCCCGGGAGACCAGTTCGGCCACCCCGATGCCGTCCGGCGCGATCGGCGACTGCGGCAGCAGGCCGAGCGTGCGGGCCACCGCGCGGGCCGGCCGGCGGTGGATGTCCTCCCCGTCCAGCAGCACCGACCCGGCGGCCGGCTTCAGCAGCCGGGACAGCGCCCGCAGCAGGGTCGACTTGCCGCACGCGTTCGGGCCGATGATGACCGTGAAGGACCGGTCGGGGACGGCGACGGTCAGGTCTTCGGCGACGACGCGCCGGTCGTAGGCGAGCCGCAGCCCGCTTCCGCCCAGCCGGGAGGTCGGCATGCTGGTTGCTCCGTTCTCGTTGGTGGTCGTCACAGCCGGCCCGCCCGGCGTTCGGTGGCCAGCAGCCAGACCAGGTAGCCGCCGCCGATCACGCCGGTCACCACGCCGACCGGGAGCTGACCGGGGAGGGCGCGCAGCGCCACCTGGTCGGCGGTGACCGTCAGCAGCGCGCCCACCGCCGCCGCCGGCAGCAGGTTGGCGCCGGGCGCCCGGGTCAGCCGTCGGGCCAGGTGCGGCGCGGTGAGCGCGACGAAGGCCACCGGGCCGGCGGCGGCCGCCGAGAGGGAGACCAGCAGCACCGCGGCGGCGAGCAGCAGCATCCGCAGCCGGTGCACGCTCACCCCGAGTCCGCTGGCGGCGTCGTCGCCCAGCTCGGTCATCCGCAGCGCCGGGCCGCAGGCGAGCAGCACCGGCACCGCCACCGCGAGGGCGGCCAGCAGCGGGGCGGCGTCGGACCAGCCCCGGCCGTCGAGGCTGCCGGTGAGCCAGAGCATGGCCCGGGCCGCCTCCATCAGCGGCGCACGGGTCAGCAGGTAGCCGTTGACGCCGGTGAGGATGGCCGACATGCCGATGCCGACCAGCACCAGCCGGTAGCCGTGCACGCCGCGCCGCCAGGCGACCAGGTAGATCAGCAGGCCGGTGGCGATGCCGCCGGCCGCGGCGGCCCCGGCGAGGGCGGCGCTGCTGCCGCCGAGCACCACCACGACGAGCGCGCCGGCCGCCGCGCCCTGGGTGAAGCCGAGAATGTCGGGGCTGCCCAGCGGGTTGCGGACCAGCGACTGGAAGACCGCGCCGGCCAGGGCCAGCGCGGCGCCGACGGCCAGCCCGGTGACCAGCCGGGGCAGCCGCAGCTCGGTGACGATGAACTCCTCGGCGGGGCTGCCGCCGCCGGCCAGCGTGCGCAGCACGTCGGCCGGGGACATCGGGTAGTCGCCGTGGCCGACGGCGAGCACGCCCACGGCGAGCGACAACAGCAGGCAGGTGGCGCCCACCGCGAGGGCGCGGGGGTGCAGCCGGAGGGAGAGCCGGCCCGGGGTGCGGATCACGATCATGGGTGGGCCGTCCTCGTCCGGGTCACCAGCCAGAGGAAGAGTGGGCCGCCGAGCACCGCGGTGACGATGCCGACCTGGAGCTCGCCGGGGCGGCCGAGGACCCGACCGAGCACGTCCGCGCCGAGCAGCAGCACCGGGGCGAGCAGCGCGCAGTACGGCAGCAGCCAGCGCAGGTCCGGCCCGGTGAGGGCACGTACCAGGTGCGGTACGAGCAGCCCGACGAAGACGATCGGGCCGCAGGCGGCGGTGGCGGCGCCGCAGAGCAGGGTGATGGCCATGATCACACCGGCCCGGATCAGTGCCGGGCGGGCGCCCAGCGCCTGCGCGGTGTCCTCGCCGAGGGCCAGCGCGTTGAGTGGCCGGGCGGCGGCCAGGGCGGCCAGCAGCCCGACCGCGATGAAGGGCAGCACCTGCCGCACGGTGTCGGTGTCGGCGCTGGCCAGCGATCCGACCGTCCAGAAGCGCAGCCGCTCCAGGCCGGCGGAGTCGAGCAGCATCACCGCGCTGACGTAGGAGTAGAGGGCCGCGTTGAGCGCCGCGCCGGCCAGCGCCAGCCGGGCGGGGGTGGCCGCGCGCCCGCCACCGACCGCGTACACGCCGACGGTGACCACGGCCGCGCCGAGCAGCGCGAACCACACCTGGCCGCCGCCACCGACGCCGAGGAGCAGCGCGGCGGTGGCGATCGCGGCGGCGGCGCCGGCGTTGATGCCGAGCAGGCCGGGGTCGGCGAGCGGGTTGCGGGTCAGGGCCTGCATCGCCGCGCCGGCGACGCCGAGGGCGGTGCCGGCGAGCAGTCCGAGCAGCGTACGCGGCAGACGCATCTGCCGGACCACGGCGTACTCGGCGGCGTCGGGGTCCAGTAGGGCATGCCACACATCGGAGAGTGGGATCGGCTTGGCGCCGACGGTGATGCTGAGCACTGCGACGGCGAGCAGGGCCAACGTGGCGGCGATGAGGCCGCTGGCCCGCAGCGCGGCGCGACGGTGCCGGGGCGGTGCGGTGGACCGGGTTGGCGTTTCGTCGGGTGGCGACTCGATGACGGACAGTGTGAACTCCAGTGAGCGAAACGCCGTGCGGGACTTGACAGGAAGTTAGGTTAGGTTAGCCTAACCCCGGCTGTCCACGGTCCCCCCGACCTTGATCGAAAGACGACATCATGCCTGATCCCGTCTCTGCCCGCCGCCTCTCCCGCCGGGGCCTGCTCGCCGCTGGCGGCGCTGCCGCCGTGGCCGCCGTGCTCGCCGGCTGTGGCCGGGACGATGCCGCAGAGCCCAGCGCTGACAAGAGTTCCGGCCCGTGGTCGTTCACCGACGACCGCCCCGAGACGGTCACCGCCGAAGCCCGCCCCGCCCGGGTGGTGGCCTTCACCGGCTCCGCCGCCGCGCTGGTCGATTTCGGACTGTCCCGCGAGGTCGTCGGCGTTTTCGGCGAGACCAAGAAGGCCGACGGCAGCGCGGATCCGCAGGCCGGCGAGCTGGACGTGGAGAGCGTGGAGATCCTGGGCAACGTTTGGGGCGAGTTCAGCGTCGAGAAGTACGCCGGGCTGCGCCCGGAGTTGCTGGTCACCCACATGTACGACCCGGGCGCCTACTGGTACGTGCCGGACGAGAGCAAGGACAAGATCCTCCCGCTGGCCCCGGTGGTCACCATCACCACCGCCCGGGTGCCGATGACCAAGCCCATCGAGCGGTACGCCCAGCTCGCCGAGGCCCTCGGGGCGGACCTGTCGGCGACGAAGGTCACCGACGCCAAGGCCCGCTTCGAGGCCGCCGCCGAGGCGGTGCGCCAGGCGGTCAAGGCCAACCCGGGAATCAAGGTGATGGCCGCCTCCGGCAGCCCGGACCTCTTCTACGTCTCCAACCCGAAGGTCAGCACCGACCTGATGTACTTCGCCGAACTCGGCGTCGACATCGTGGTGCCCACCAAGCTCGAAGCCGGCGACTACTTCGAGGCGCTCAGCTGGGAGAACGCCAGCAAGTTCCCGGCCGACCTGATCCTGCTCGACAACCGCAGCACCGCCCTGCAACCGGCCGACCTGGCCGCCAAGCCCACCTGGAAGCAACTGCCCGCCGTGCAGGCCGGGCAGGTCACCGGCTGGGACGCGGTGCCCCGCTTCTCGTACGCGGGTTCCGCGCCGTTGCTGGAGAACCTCGCCACGGCGATCCAGGGCGCGAAGAAGCTCACCTGACGCCGCTGGGCGGCCGGTAACGGCGACCCCGACCGGCCGCCCCTCCACCTGCCGAAACCACAGCAACCGCCGCCCAACAGTTGTGCGGCGGCTTCCGGCTGCCCGAAAATCGATATGCCGAGCGTGGAGGACAGTCCATGACCCTGCCGGTACACACCGCCGAGGCAACGCCGACCCGGCCGACGACCGGGCCCACCAGAGCCCGGGCCCACCTGTTCAACGACGGCACAGTCGACGACTACCGGCAGGCGGTGACGGCCGGCACCGAGCGGGTGGCCCGGCGGGTGGCCGAGGTGACCGGACCCTTCACCGGCGTACGCCCCGACGAGCTGGCCCCGCTGGTGGACGCGATCGACCTGGACCGGCCGCTCGGCGACACCACCGCGGCACTGGACGAACTGGACGAGGTCTACCTGCGCGACGCGGTCTGGTTCCACCATCCGCGTTACCTGGCGCACCTCAACTGCCCGGTGCTCATCCCGGCGCTGCTCGGCGAGGCGGTGCTCAGCGCGGTCAACTCCTCGATGGACACCTGGGACCAGAGCGCCGGCGGCACCCTCATCGAGCGGCGGCTGATCGACTGGACGGCCGCCCGGATCGGCCTCGGTCCGGCCGCCGACGGCGTGTTCACCAGCGGCGGCACCCAGTCCAACCTGCACGCCCTGCTGCTGGCCCGGGAGGAGGCGCTGGCCGGCGCGAGCCCGACCGACCGGCGCATCCTGCTGCCCCGGCTGCGGATCATCGCCTCGGCGGCCGGCCACTTCAGCGTGCAGAAGGCGGCCAAGCTGCTCGGCCTGGCACCGGACGCGGTCGTGCTGGTGGGGACCGGACCGGACCGGCGGATGCGCCCCGGCGCGGTCCGGCACGAGATCGCCCGCTGCCGGCGTGACGGGCTGACCGTGATGGCCGTGGTCGCCACCGCCGGCACCACCGACTTCGGCACCATCGACCCGCTCGACGGGATCGCCGAGGTGTGCGGCCCGGCCGGGGTGTGGCTGCATGTGGACGCCGCGTACGGCTGCGGGCTGCTGGTCTCGCCGACCCGCCGGCACCTGCTCGACGGCATCGAACGGGCCGACTCGGTGACCGTCGACTACCACAAGTCCTTCTTCCAGCCGGTCAGCTCCAGCGCGCTGGTGGTCCGCGACCGGCGGACGCTGCGGCACGCCACCTGGCACGCCGACTACCTCAACCCGGCCCGGATGGTCGCCCAGCGCATCCCCAACCAGGTCGACAAGAGCCTCCAGACCACCCGCCGCTTCGACGCGCTCAAACTCTGGCTGACCCTGCGGGTGATGGGCCCGGACGCGGTCGGTGAGCTGTTCGACGAGGTCTGCGACCGGGCCGACCAGGCGTGGGAGCTGGTCGCCGCCGACCCCCGGTTCGAGGTGCTCACCCGGTCGCCGCTGAGCACGGTGGTGTTCCGGTGGCGGCCCACCGGGCCGGGCCGGGAGCTCGCCGACCCGGCGAACCTGCACGCCCGCCAGGCGCTGGCCGCCTCCGGCCTCGGCGTGGTCGCCGGCACCAAGGTCGACGGCCGGCAGTACCTCAAGTTCACCGTGCTCAACCCGGCCACCACCGCCGACGACGTCGCGTACGTGCTCGACCTGATCGCCGAGCACGCCGGCCGGTACGTGCACACCCACGCCGCACCCGCCGCCGACCTCACCTGCCCGGTCGGCTGACCATGCCCCGCCCGAACCCCACCCTGGAGGCCCGGATGCCCAGTCACGACTTCATCGGGATCGGCCTCGGCCCGTACAACCTCGGCCTCGCCTGCCTGACCGCGCCGATCGAGGATCTCGACGGGCTCTTCCTGGAGGCCCGCTCCGATGTCGCCTGGCACCCCGGCATGCTGCTGGAGTCGTCCCGGTTGCAGACCCCGTTCCTGGCCGACCTGGTCACCCTCGCCGACCCCACCTCGCCGTACTCCTTCCTCAGCTATCTCAAGGAGATCGGCCGGCTCTACCCCTTCTACATCCGGGAGAGCTTCTTCCCGCTGCGGGTCGAGTTCGACGCCTACTGCCGCTGGGCCGCCGCGAAGCTGCCCAACCTGCGCTTCGGCCACCAGGTGACCGCCGTGGAGTACGACCCGACCGACGACCGGTACGTGGTGACCGCGACCGTCGGCGGCGACACCGTCACCCACCGGGCCCGGCACCTGGTGCTCGGCACCGGCACCCCGCCGCACCTGCCGGAGACCTGCGCGGGCCTGACCTCCGACGCGCTGCACAACTCGCGTTACCTGGAGCACCGCGACGCGCTTCGGGCCAAACGCAGCATCACCATCGTCGGCAGCGGGCAGAGCGCCGCCGAGATCTACCATGACCTGCTCGGCGACATCGACACGTACGGCTACCAGCTGAACTGGGTGACCCGCTCACCGCGCTTCTTCCCGCTGGAGTACACCAAGCTCACCCTGGAGATGACCTCACCGGACTACGTGGACTACTTCCACGCCCTGCCCGAGCCGACCCGCTACCGCCTGGAAGCCGAGCAGAAGGGGCTGTTCAAGGGGATCTCCGCCGACCTGGTCAACGACATCTTCGACCTGCTCTACGCGCGTAGCGTGGACGGTCCGGTGAACACCCGGTTGATGACCAACACCGAGCTGACCGGCGTGGCGTACGACGAGACCACCGGCCTGCACAGCCTCCGGCTGCGCCACGTCGAGCAGGAACGGGACTACACCCTGGACACCGAGGGGCTGGTGCTCGCCACCGGTTACCGGTACCAGGTGCCGGCGTTCCTGGACCCGGTCCGGGAGCGGCTGCGCTTCGACGGCCACGGACGGCTCGACGTCGCCCGCAACTACAGCGTCGACCACACCGGGCGCGGCATCTTCCTGCAGAACGGCGGCACCCACACGCACAGCATCACCTCGCCCGACCTCGGCATGGGCCCCTACCGCAACGCGTGGATCATCCGCGAGATGCTCGGCCGGGAGCCGTACCCGGTGGAGAAGTCAATCACGTTCCAGGAATTCGGTGCACCGGTCGGGGTGACCGCGTGACCGAGGTCGTCTACACCCGACACGACCGGCAGCTCGGCGAGTTCGCCCTGCGTACGCTCGACGTGGCCGCCGACGCCCCGCTGCTGCACCGGTGGGTCACCCACCCCAAGGCGGCGTTCTGGATGATGCAGGACGCCGACGTCGCGCGGGTCGCCGCCGAGTACGGCCGGATCGCCGCGCACCCGCATCACGACGCCTACCTCGGGCTGTGGCGCGGCGAGCCCGCCTTCCTCGCCGAGCGGTACGATCCGGCGCGGGTCGAGCTGGTCGGGCTCTACGACGCCCGACCCGGCGACGTGGGCATGCACTTTCTCTGCGCCCCGGCCGACACCCCCGTGCGCGGCTTCACCACCGCCGTGATCACCACCGTGATGGCCTGGCTCTTCGCCGACCCGGCGGTGGCGCGGGTCGTGGTCGAACCGGATGTGCGCAACACCGCCGTGCACGCGCTCAACGCGGCGGTCGGCTTCGAGGTGATCGGCCCGATCGACAAGCCGGAGAAGACGGCGTTGCTGAGCATCTGCACCCGGCAGCGGTTCGTGGCCGCCACCATAGCCAAGGAGCACCGTTTTGACCACGCCTGAGCTGCCTGCGCCCCATCCCTCGCGCTCGGCGGTCGACCACCTGCGCCCCGACAACTGGGCGCGGGCCAACCGGCTGCTGGTGCGCAAGGCGCTGGCCGAGTTCACCCACGAGCGGCTCCTCACCCCCGAGCCGGTCGACCCGACGGCCGTTCCCGCCGACGCCGACGGCCGGCGGTGGTACGCGGTCTCCGGCGACTCCGGCGCGGTCGAGTACCGGTTCGCCGCGCGGGTGCTCACCCTGGAGCACTGGGACATCGACCCGGAGAGCATCACCCGGTGCCGGGGCGAGGAGTCCCTGCCGCTGGACGCGGTCGACCTCTGCCTCGACCTGCGGGGCGCGCTCGGCCTCAGCGACCGGATCCTGCCGGTCTACCTGGAGGAGATCAGCTCCACGCTGGCCGGCATCGCGTACAAGCTGGACCGTCCGCTGCCGACGGCGGCGAAGCTGGTCGAGGCCGACTTCCAGGTCATCGAGACGTCGATGACCGAGGGTCACCCCTGCTTCGTGGCCAACAACGGCCGGCTCGGCTTCGGCGTCGACGAGTACCACTGCTACGCCCCGGAGACCGCCCGGCCGGTACGGCTGATCTGGCTGGCCGCGCATCGCGACCACGCGACGTTCACCAGCGCCGCCGACCTCGACTACGACACGCTGGTCCGCGCGGAGTTGGACGAGGCCACCCTCGCCGGGTTCGCCGAGACCATGGCCGGGCTCGGCCTGGACCTGGCCGACTACCACCTCATCCCGGTGCACCCCTGGCAGTGGTGGAACAAGCTGTCGGTCACCTTCGCCGGAGAGGTGGCCCTGCGTCGGCTCGTCCACCTCGGCGAGGGGCCGGACGACTACCTCGCCCAGCAGTCCATCCGGACCTTCTTCAACGTCAGCGTGCCGGATCGGCACTACGTCAAGACCGCGCTCTCCGTGCTGAACATGGGCTTCATGCGGGGGCTGTCGGCGGCCTACATGTCGGCCACCCCGGCCATCAACGACTGGCTCGCCGAGCTGATCGCCGGCGACGAGGTGTTCCGGTCCACCGGCCTGACGATCATCCGGGAGCGGGCCGCGGTCGGCTACCGGCACCGGCAGTACGAGGCCGCCACCGATCGCTACTCGCCGTACCGGAAGATGTTGGCCGCGCTCTGGCGGGAGAGCCCGGTGCCCGGCCTTGCGCCCGGCCGGCGGCTGGCCACCATGGCGTCGCTGCTGCACCTCGACGTCGACGGGCGTTCCTTCGTCGCCGAGCTGATCGCCGCCTCCGGGCTGGCGCCGGTGCAGTGGCTGCGCCGCTACCTGAACGCCTACCTCACGCCGCTGCTGCACGCCTTCTACGCGTACGACCTGGCCTTCATGCCGCACGGCGAGAACGTCATCCTGGTGCTGCGGGACGGCGTGGTCGAGCGGGTGATCTTCAAGGACATCGCCGAGGAGATCGTGGTGATGAACGCCGACGCGGAGCTGCCCCCCGCGGTCGAGCGGATCCGGGCCGACGTCCCGGAGGACATGAAGCTCCTGTCGATATTCACCGATGTCTTCGACTGCTTCTTCCGCTTCCTCGCCGCCACCCTCGCCACCCAGGGCGTCGTCGACGAGGAGACCTTCTGGCGGGCGGTCGCCGACTGCGCCACCGAGTACGCCGACCAGGTGCCGCACCTGACCGAGCGGCTGGCCCGCTACGACCTGTTCGCCCGCGAGTTCGCGCTCTCCTGCCTGAACCGGCTGCAACTGCGCGACAACCAGCAGATGGTCGACCTCGCCGACCCGTCGGCGGCGCTGCAACTCGTCGGCGCGCTGGCCAACCCGCTCGCCCGCTTCGCTCCCGCGGCCGGCTAGCCGGCACCGCCGGCACGCCTCCGGGCCGCCCGAACCGGTCAGCCACCCGACAGGCCGGCGAGGTCGCGGTCCAGCAGCTCGGCGAGCAGGGCGTGCCGGCCGGGGTCGTTGGCCGGGGTGATGCCACGGCTGGGCATCTCCACGGTCATCAGCAGGTGCAGGTGCATCCGGTACAGCGCCAGCCGGCGGCGGACCCCGTCGTCGGGGGAGAGCTGCCGCTGGGTGGGACTCGGCAGCGCCATCCAGCCGTGGTCGGGACTGAACCCACCTGCTCATGCGGCCTAGTAGTGCTTTGTCATGATCGGAGACGGTCTCGGGGTTTTCTTCTTGTGGGGAAGCGGGTTTTGCAGGTGGGGCATGCGCCGGCCAGCCGGGCCAGGAGGGCTTGGAGTTCGCGGAGTAGGGCGTAGAGGGTCAGGCCGGCGCGGGGGCTTTTGGGTCGAGGCGTTGCAGGGTGCAGTAGGCGTGGGCGGCGGATACGAGGGTGACGTGGTGGTGCCAGCCTTGCCAGGTGCGGCCTTCGTAGTGGTCGAGGCCGAGTCCGGTTTTCAGTTCGCGGTAGTCGTGTTCGATGCGCCAGCGGAGTTTCGCCCATCGGATGAGGGTGCGTTTCGGGGTGGTGGCGGGCAGGTTCGACAGCCAGTACTTGGTGGGTTCGTCGCGGTCGGGTGGCCATTCGGCGATCAGCCACGCCTCGGGCAGGTCCTGGTCGCGGTGGGCGGCGAGCAGGACACGTCCGGCTGGCCGGATCCGCAGGAACACGAACCGGGAGCGCATCTTCACCGGCTGGCCTGCGCGGGTGCGCGAGCCGTCACGCCAGGACACCGAGCGGGCCGCGGCGGCACCGTGGGACAGGACCAGATCCTTGACCGAGGTCGCGGGGTCCCGGTATCGGAGTGTCGGTCGCCGGCCTGTCCACGCCGCCGGTGGCGCGGTCCGCGCTGCTTCCTGCCGTTGAACGCCGATCGTGGTGGCCACCTGCACCACAAAGGACAAGCCGCGTTCGGCCAGGCCGTGGCGGAACTCGCCGCTGTCTCCGTATCCGGCGTCCGCCACGATCACCGGCGGTGTCAGCCCCCACCCGATCACCTCGTCGATCATGTCCAACCCGAGACGCCACTTCTCCCGATGCCCGACCTCATCGGGGATCTGCGACCGCGCCCGCCGCACATCGACATCGAGGGCAGCCTCGGCCGAGGCGGGATCCCACGACTCGGGCATAAACAACCGCCAGTCCACCGGACACGACGCGATGTCGGTGACCAGGTTCAGACTCACCCCGATCTGGCAGTTGGTGACCTTGCCCGCCGTCCCGGTGTACTGCCGAGCCACACCCGGCGACGCCCTGCCGCACTTGAGCCAGCCCGTGTCATCCAGAGCCCACGCCGCCGGTGCGATCGCCTCATCCATCCGCACCGCCAGCCGCCGCCGCACCGG
The DNA here is from genome assembly GCF_050942455.1 of Micromonospora sp. CA-263727. NCBI lineage: Bacteria > Bacillati > Actinomycetota > Actinomycetes > Micromonosporales > Micromonosporaceae > Micromonospora > Micromonospora sp. CA-263727. Next base: position 3,677,531 of record NZ_CP192031.1, on the reverse strand, counting down.
CACCACATTCCACGGACTGTTCGTCACGAAATGGTTCAACGCCTGATCATGCACACCCGGCAGACGGCCCGCCATCGGCTGGATCGACTTACGCCGCCCATCCACCATCAACCCACGCACATACTGCCCAGCCCGATCCTGCCACCCGACCCGAGTCAACGACCCGAACACATCAGCGGTGAAATCGGCCAGATCGCCAGCCAGACGCTCCACTTCCCGAACATCCACATCGGAGCCAACGACTCACCACACCAACAGTCCTCGAACTATACCGAAATGTGACAAAGCACTACTAGTCGCCAGAGGTGGCGTGCTTCTGCTCCTTGGTCAGCAAACCAAGAGTGTGCTCGAAGCTGCGCACGAGACTGGCAAGCACGTCGCTCCCCTTGGTATCGGTCGCCAACGATGGTTGCCCGATCACGCCGGTGTCGGTGTACGCACCCATGCCGACCATCAGGAGGTGTGGCCGCTCCGTAAGGTGGTCGGCTTTCTCGAACTCCGCCGTGACGGTGTCCGGCGCGACGTGTAGCAGGATCGATGTCTCAATCTCTCCGGCGTGCATGTCGTCGTGGCTCGTGCTCTCCAATCCGGCATCGTGGCGCGCCTGCTCCCAGTCTCTGCGGCTGGGGAACAGCGCGAGTCGCGGCCCGTCGGTGTTGGCCTCCTGGACCAGGTTGGAAAGCACGTAGTTGCCGCCGTGCCCGTTGACCAGCACGAGATGGTCGATGCCTTGGCGGTGGAGGGAGGCCGCGACATCCTCAACGATGGCAATGAGGGTCGTCGCGCTGATACTGACCGTTCCTCGCCACGCGGCGTGTTCGTGAGAGCATGAGATCGTGACCGGCGGTAGCAGGAACAGGCTGTAGCGTTCCGCCAGCGCGGAGGCGACAGCGCTGGCGACGATGGTGTCCGTGGCGAGCGGTAGATGCGAGCCATGTTGCTCGAAGCTGCCGATGGGCAGGACTGCGACCCTCGCGTGGCGGCGGGACTCGTCGGTCGCATTAGCGGTTGTCCAAAGATTCACGTGCCAATTCTGCCGCTGATCTGAGCGGCGAGGGCATATCGGGCGCGGAAGCGCTGTACTGGCGGCTGGGATCGGTAAGCGGCGAGTTCGGCGTCCACGCGGCGCAGCGCCTGCGTAAGGCGGACCGATCCCGTTTCGGCCGCGAGCGTGAGGACCTTGTCGGCCTGCTCGGCTGTCTCCTCGATGCGACCACGCAGCACGTACGCCGTCGCCAGCCAGGTCCTCGTCATTCCCTCGTCCTGGCGGTACGTTAGAGCGCTGTCTGGGTCGCGGCGTTCGACGGCGTGTTGAGCCTGACGCATGAGCACATAAGAGATCATCTGGTCGTCGTCCGCTTGGTGGGAGAGCGAAAGCGCGTGCCGGAGCCAGTAGCTGGCATCCCGGGCATCGCCGAGATTGTCGGCCGTCCAACTCGCAAACTCGGCCCAGCGTGCCTCGACCCGGCGCAGTTCTCTTAACGTCTCCCCTTCGGCGCGGGTGCCATGGAGGACAGCGTCACAACGTACCCAGAACGAGCGGCCGGACTGCTGGCGGCCAGTCTCGGTGTTGGCTACGGAACTGCGCCCGTACTGCACGAGCCCGGCGAATACGTGCTGTGTGTAGCCTGCGGCCAGCCTCAACTCGGCCAGCGTGCGGCCAAGGTTACGCCAGGCCATCCTGGTCTCGCCGCTGACAACAGGTCGTCTCGCGATTGGCCTACCTGAGCCGATGTGGACAGCGACACGGATATCAGACGCTGTCGCTCCACGTGTCGGCAAGTGCTGTCGCGGACTGCCAACAATTTGCCGACATTCGCATTTGTCATCCGCTTGATGGCAACTCTGGGCCACGGATTGTCGGCGGAATGTTGGAACGGATTGCGGCGTCGCGTGGGCTGGGGGAGACCATGTACAGCAGTCGATCCACCGTAGATAGCGTCGTCGGGGGAGAGGCCGCGTTGTCGGTCCGGTCGACCTCACCTGATCAGGTAGGCAGGTTCAGTAGGCTCCAGCCATGGCGGCGGCACGGGAACAGCGGCGGGTGTTCGGCGAGGTCGCCGAGGCGTACGACGAGGCACGGGAGGGTTATCCGGCCGAGATCCTGGAGCTGATCCTCGACTATGCCGGGCGGGCCCCGAGGAGCGTGGTGGAATCGGGCGCGGGGACGGGCAAGGGCACGGCGCTGTTGCGCGGTCTCGGCGTACCGCTGACCTGCGTCGAACCCGATCCGGCGATGGCGGCGCTGCTGGCCCGCCACGTCGACGGCGACGCCCTGGTGTCGGTGGTGGTCAGCCGGTTCGAGGACTGGGTCCCACCCTCCGGCGGCGTCGACCTGCTGGCCAGCGCGCAGGCCTGGCACTGGGTCGAGCGCGACCGGCGCACCCGACTGGCCGCCACGGCGCTGACGCCGGGTGGGGTGCTCGCGATCTTCGGGCACGACTACGACTTCGCCGACGCCGGCCTGCGCGCGCAGATGGACGCGGTCTACCTGGAGTACGCGCCGGAGATCGCCGATCAGCCCGGACAGCCGGTGCACGCCCGCCATCCGGGCGCGTTCCGCCCCGAGGAGCTGCGCGGTTCGCCATGGTTCACCGACGTGCAGGAGCGGCAGGTGGAGACGGTGGTGCGCTACGACACGGCCCGTTATCTGACCCTGCTCTCCACGTTCTCGCCGCACCGGATGCTGCCCGAGCGGCAGCGCTCCCGCCTGCACCGGGCCCTGGCCGACCTCGTCGACGGACGCGGCGGCGTGGTCGAGCAGAAGCTGACCACCGGGCTGTGGCTGGCGCGCCGGCTCAGCTAGCGGGGCCGGTGCTGTCGCGGCGGACAAGTTCGGCGGCGAGCGACTCCACGCGCGGGCGGGTGGCTCCGGCGTCCAGGGCCAACGTCATCGCCCGCGCGCCCATCTCCACCAGGGGGAGTCGGACGGTGGTCAGCGCCGGGGTGACGTCGCGGGCCATCGGCATGTCGTCGAAGCCGAACACGCTGACCCGGCCGGGCACCGCCACCGACCGGGAGCGCAGCAGCGACAGCGCGCCGATGGCCATCGAGTCGTTGAGCGCCGCGATCGCGGTCAGCCCGGGCTCCGCGTCGAGCAGGGCGGCGGTGGCGTCCGCCCCGCTGTCGCGGTCGAACTCGGCGTACCGGATGCGGTGTTCGGGTAGCTCCCGGCCGTGCCCGGTGAGCGCCTCGCGGAGCCCGGTGAGCCGGTCGGTCGTGGTGGTCAGCACCCGTGGCCCGGCCACCACCCCGATCCGCTCGTGCCCGAGCCGGCACAGCTCCTGCCCGAGCAGCCGGGCGCCGTCGCGGTTGTCCGGCATGACCGCGTCGCCGGAGTGCTCGTGGCGGCCGATCACCGCGACCCGCCCGCCGGTGGCCTCGTACGCGGCCAGCTTGCCGTTGAGCAGCCGGGTGAAGTCGGCGTCGTGGTAGCCGGAGCCGGCCAAAATGATGGCGGCGACCTGGTGGCCGCGCAGCAGCTCGACGTACTCCAGCTCCCGCTCCGGGTCGCGGTAGCTGTTGCAGATCATCAGCAGCCGGCCCTGGTCGGTGGCGACCCGTTGCAGCCCCCGGGTGATCTCCGAGAAGTACGGGTCGGAGACGTCGTGCACGATCACGCCGACGGCGCCGCGATGCGAGCGGGCGAGCAGTTGGGCGTGGGCGTTGGGCACGTACTGCAACTCGGCGACCGCCCGGAGCACCCGTTCGCGCAACTCGTCGGTCACCGGCTTGCTGCTGCCGTTGATCACGCGGGATGCCGTGGCCGGTGAGACACCGGCCCGCCGGGCCACATCGGACAGAGTCGCCACGTACCGCCCCCTCACGCCTGCGCCGGCCACGCGCCACCCGGCCAGCGTCACCGTACCGCAGTGAAGGCCCTTTCCTGTTCCGTGGTTCGCGCAGCTCACGCCTTGTCGCCGGCGCCGCCGCGACCAGGCCCGGGGCGGTGCGCCGGTGCCGGCACACCGCCGTCGACGGCCGGAACGACCGCTGCGGGGCAAGCCCTTGCCCCGGTTCGGGTGCGGGGCCTAGGCTGGCAGGAAAGCGCTTACCTGATGTGCGTGACGGAAGGACATCCATGACCCGCAGGTCGATCGGCATCATCGTGAACGGCGTCACCGGCCGGATGGGCTACCGGCAGCATCTGGTGCGTTCCCTGCTGGCCATCCGAGAGTCCGGCGGTGTGCCGCTGGCCGACGGCACCACCGTATGGCCGCATCTCGTCCTGGTCGGCCGCAGCGAGACCAAGCTGCGCGAGATCGCCGAACGGCACGGCCTGGACGACTGGACCACCGACCTGACCTCCGCCCTGGCCCGCGACGACGTCGAGATCTACTTCGACGCGCAGGTCACCCAGCAGCGGGAGAAGGCCATCCGGCAGGCCATCGAGGCCGGCAAGCACATCTACACGGAGAAGCCCCTGGCGGAGGAGACCGCCGCCGCCCTCGACCTGGCCCGCGCGGCCCGCGCCGCCGGGGTACGCACCGGCGTGGTGCAGGACAAGCTCTTCCTGCCCGGGCTGCGCAAGCTCAAGCGGCTGCTCGACGGCGGCTTCTTCGGCCAGGTGCTGTCGGTGCGCGGCGAGTTCGGCTACTGGGTCTTCGAGGGGGACTGGCAGCCCGCGCAGCGCCCGTCGTGGAACTACCGGGCCGCGGACGGCGGCGGCATCGTGGTGGACATGTTCCCGCACTGGCACTACGTGCTGGCGGAGCTCTTCGGCGAGGTACGCGCGGTCTCCGCGACCATCGCCACGCACATCCCGCGCCGGGTCGACGAGGCCGGTCGGCCGTACCCGGCCACCGCCGACGACGCCGCGTACGCCGTCTTCGAGCTGGCCGGCGGCGTGATCGCCCAGCTCAACTCCTCCTGGTGCGTCCGGGTGCACCGCGACGAGCTGGTCGAGTTCCAGGTCGACGGCACCGAGGGCAGCGCGGTCGCGGGGCTGCGCCGCTGCCGGGTGCAGCACCGCGCGGTCACCCCGAAGCCGGTGTGGAACCCGGATCTGCCGGCCACCGAGGACTTCCGGTCGCAGTGGACGGAGGTGCCGGACAACGAGGACTTCGACAACGGCTTCAAGGTGCAGTGGGAGGCCTTCCTGCGGCACGTCGCCACCGGCGAGGCCTTCCCCTGGGACTTCCTGGCCGGGGCGCGGGGCGTGCAGCTGGCCGAGCTGGGCCTGCTCTCGGCCCGCGAGGGCCGCCGGGTCGAGGTGCCGGAGCTGGCGCTGTGACCGGCGTCGAGGTGACCCTGCCCGGTGGCCGGCGACTGCGCCTGGCCGGCGACGCCGGCCATCCCCGCCCGGACGGGCCGCCGCGCAGCCGCATCGCGTACGCCGCCGCGCACGTGGTCGCCGATCCGGCCGCCGACAACACCCCGGGCGCCCCGGCGGTGCTCGACTGGGACCGCACCCTCGCCTTCCGCCGGCACCTCTGGTCGTACGGCCTGGGGGTGGCCGAGGCGATGGACACCGCGCAGCGCGGCATGGGCCTGGACTACCCGGCCACCCGGGACCTGATCCGGCGCAGCGCGGCCGAGGCGCGGGCGGCCGGCGGCCGGATCGTCGCCGGTGTCGCCACCGACCAGCTGCCGGCCGGCCCGGCCACCCTCACCGAGGTCACCGCCGCCTACCGCGAACAGCTCGACGACGTGCAGGCCGCGGGCGCGGTGCCGGTGCTGATGTGCAGCCGCCACCTGGCCGCCGCCGCCCACGGCCCCGAGGACTACCTGCGGGTGTACGACGAGCTGCTGGCCGCCGCCGACCGGCCGGTGGTGCTGCACTGGCTCGGTCCGATGTTCGACCCGGCGCTGACCGGCTACTGGGGCTCGTCCGAGCTGGACCTGGCCGCCGACGCCGTGGTCGAGCTGCTCAAGACCCACGCGTCCCGGGTGGACGGGATCAAGGTGTCGCTGCTCGACGCGGGCCGCGAGGTGGCGTTGCGCCGCCGGCTGCCGGCCGGGGTACGCCTCTACACCGGCGACGACTTCCACTACCCGGAGCTGATCCGGGGCGACGAGGCGGGCCACTCCGACGCTCTGCTGGGTGTCTTCGCGGCCATCGCGCCGGCCGCCTCGGCCGCCCTGGCCGCTCTCGACCGGGGCGACCTCGTCGCGTACGACGAGATCTTCGCGCCGACCGTGCCGCTGGCCCGGCACCTCTTCGCGGCCCCCACCTGGTACTACAAGACCGGCATCGTCTTCCTCGCCTGGCTGGCCGGCCACCAGGAACACTTCACCATGGTCGGCGGCCTTCAGTCCGGCCGCTCCCCAGCCAACCTGGCCACCCTGCTCACCCTCGCCGACGCCGCCGGGCTGCTGCCCGACGCCGAGCTGGCCGCCGCCCGCGCCCGCGCCTACTTCACCGTCGCGGGGGTGACCCAGTGACCGCCCCGGGGCAGCCGGCCGGGCCGGCGAACCGCGAGGCGTTGCGCCGCTTCTCGTTCAACCAGGCCACCGCCCAGCACTGGCCCCTGCCCGACGTGGTGGCCGGCTGCGCCGCCGCCGGGGTGCCCGGCATCGGCCTGTGGCGGGAACCGGTCGCCGAGTACGGCCTGGCCCGCGCCGCCAAACTGGTCCGTGACGCCGGGCTGGCGGTGACCACGCTGTGCCGGGGCGGCTTCTTCACCGCCGACGACTGGTGGGAACAGAACCTGCGCGCCATCGACGAGGCGGCCGCCCTCAACGCCCCGGTGCTGGTGCTGGTCTCCGGCGGCCTGCCGGCCGGCAGCAAGGACATCGACGGCGCCCGGGCCCGGGTGGCCGACGCCATCGCCGAGCTGGCCCCGCACGCCGACGCCGCCGGGGTGACCCTCGCCATCGAGCCGCTGCACCCGATGTTCAGCGCCGACCGGTGCGTCATCGCCACCCTCGGTCAGGCGCTGGACATCGCCGAGCGGTTCGACCCGGGCGTGGTCGGGGTGGTGGTGGACGCGTACCACGTGTGGTGGGACGACACGGTCTACACCCAGATCGCCCGGGCGGGGGAGTGGATCGCCGCCTTCCAGGTCTGCGACTGGGTCACCCCGCTACCGGAGGGGGTGCTGCTCGGCCGGGCGCTGCCCGGCGACGGCTGCATCGAGCTGCGCCGCCTGCGCGAGGCGGTCGACGCGGCCGGCTACACCGGCCCGATCGAGGTGGAGGTCTTCAACGCCGACGTGTGGGCCCGCCCCGGCGAACAGACCCTCGCCGCCGCCATCCGCGGCTACCTCCACGAAGTGGCCTGACCACCCACCCTACCCCTGTTGATCAAGCGGCCTGCGTCATCGAACAGTCGATCCGTGACGCGAACTTCTTGATTGACCAGACGGGGTGGGGGTGGTCAGGGCTTCGACCAGGCGGCGGGTGGAGCCGGCGAGGTTCCAGCGTTCGGCCAGCTCGATGAGCCGGTCCGGGTCGGCCGGCGCGACCGGCAGCTCGGTGGGCAGCGGCGGCAGCGGCACGTCGAGGGCGACCCGGACCACCTTCGGCGCCACCGCGAGGTAGTCCCGCGCGGCGACGAGCTTGGCCCGCAGCCCGGGCGCGAAGCCGGCGGCCGGGTCGTCCAGGGCGGCGAGGATGCCGGCGATGTCGCCGTACCGGTCGATCAGCCGGGCGGCGGTCTTCTCGCCGACGCCGGGCACCCCGGGCAGCCCGTCACTGGGGTCGCCGCGCAGGGCCGCGAACTCGGCGTACCGGTCGGCGGGCACGCCGTAGCGGGCCCGGATCGCGGCGTCGTCGCAGTCGTCCAGTTTGGCCACGCCCCGCCCGATGTAGAGCAGCCGCACCCCACGCGCGTCATCGACCAGTTGGAACAGGTCGCGGTCGCCGGAGACCACCTCGACCGGCCCGGGTTGGCTGACCGAGAGGGTGCCGAGCACGTCATCGGCCTCGTAGCCGGCCGCGCCGACGACGGTGATGCCGAGCGCGTCGAGCATGTCGAGGATCATCGGCACCTGCGGGGTGAGGGTGTCCGGCACCACCTCGCCGCCCTCGGGCGCCACCCGGTGCGCCTTGTACGACGGCAGCAGCGCCACCCGCCACTCCGGCCGCCAATCGTGGTCCATCGCGCACACCATCCGCCCCGGCCGGCGGGTCCGGACCAGGTGGGCGAGCATGTCGAGGAAGCCACGCACCGCGTTGACCGGCTGACCGTCGGCGGTCTTCGCGGCGGACTCGGGGATGCCGAAATATGCCCGGAAGTAGAGACTGGGCGCGTCGACGAGCATGATCGGGGTCTGCTGTGCCACGCCCGACAGCCTGACACAACCCACCGACGTTCGCGGCGGACGGCACGTCGGGGCCGGGCGCCACCAGGAGGACGCGATGACCGTACCGACCGGGCTGAGGCTGACCACGGTCAACCTGGACACGCCCGACCCGGCCGCGCTGGCCCGCTTCTACGCGCGCCTGCTCGGCTGGGACATCGAGGTCGAGGAGGCCGACGACGTCATCCTCCGCCCGGCCGGCGGCGGGGTGGGCCTGTCCTTCCAGCGGGAGCGGGCGTACCAGCGCCCGACCTGGCCGGCCGAGGCGGGCCGCCAGCAGATGATGATGCACCTGGAGATCGGCGTCGAGGACCTTCCCGCCGCCCTCGACCACGCGCTGGCCTGCGGCGGCACCCTGGCCGAGTTCCAGCCGCAGGAGGACGTGCGGGTCTGCCTGGACCCGGACGGCCACCCGTTCTGCCTCTGGCTGATCGAGTAACCTCGGCTCGGCCCCGTTCGACCCAGCTTCCCCAAACGAACGTTAAGCTGACCGGGTGGGGATCGAGGAGCTGTATCCGCGGCAGCGGCTGGCCGCCGCGCAGCGCGCCACCGCCGACGCCGGGCTGGACGCGCTGCTGCTCAGCCCCGGCTCCGACCTGCGGTACCTGACCGGCTACCACGCGCACGCCGGCGAGCGGCTGACCCTGCTGGTGCTGCCCGCCGAGGGGGAGCCGACGCTGATCGTGCCGACCCTCGAACGGCCGGCGGCGGAGGCGGCGCCGGACACCGGGGTACGCATCGTCGACCATGCCGACGGCACCGACCCGTACCCGCTGGTCACCGCCGCGCTCGGCGGGCCGGTCGGTGCGGTGGGGCTGGCCGACCGGATGTGGGCCGAGCAGGTTCTCGCGCTGCGTGCCACGCTGCCCGACGCCCGGCAGCGGCTCGCCTCCGAGGTGCTGCGGGAACTGCGGATCCACAAGTCGCCGGCGGAGGTCGCCGCCCTCGCCGAGGCCGGCGCGGCGATCGACACCGTGCACGCGCGGATGGGCGAGTGGCTGCGGCCGGGGCGTACCGAGGTGGAGGTGGCCGCCGACATCGCCGCGGCGATCCGCGCCGCCGGGCACGTCACGGTCGACTTCGTCATCGTCGCCGCCGGCCCGAACGGGGCCAGCCCGCACCACGGGACCGCCGACCGGCCGATCGGCGTCGGTGAGCCGGTGGTGGTGGACATCGGCGGCACCATGCCCTCGGGTTACCGCTCCGACTGCACCCGCACCTACGTCGCGGGCGGCCGGCCGCCGGCCGACTTCCTGGACTACTACGCGGTGCTGTGGGACGCGCAGCGCTCCGCCGTGGCGGCGGTCCGCCCGGGAGTGAGCGCCGCGGCCGTCGACGCCGCCGCGCGCGAGCCGATCGACGCCGCCGGATACGGCGACGGCTTCCTGCACCGCACCGGGCACGGCATCGGCCTGGACGGCCACGAGGAGCCGTACGTGGTGGCGGGCAACGACCGCCCGCTGGCGGCGGGGATGGCCTTCTCCGTCGAACCGGGGATCTACCTGGCCGGGCGGCACGGCGCCCGGATCGAGGACATCGTCGTCTGCACGACGGACGGCGTACGACGGCTCAACACCACCCCCACGGAGCTCATCGCGCTATGACTGTCGACCGGATCCTGCCCACCGACGAGGCCCACGACCTGCTGGAACTGGCCACCGAGATCGCCGACCGGGAACTCGCCCCGAAGGTGGTCGAGTTCGAGGAACGCGCCGAGTTTCCCCGGGAGGTGCTGCGCACCCTGGGCCGGGCCGGCCTGCTCGGCCTGCCCTACGCCGAGGAGCACGGCGGCGCGGGCCAACCCTACGAGGTCTACCTACAGGTGCTGGAGATCCTGGCCAGCCGCTGGCTCGCGGTCGCCGAGGCGGTCAGCGTGCACACCCTGTCCTGCCACCCGGTCGCCGCGTTCGGCACCGACGAGCAGCGCAAGCTGCTGCCCGACATGATCGGCGGCGAACTGCTCGGCGCGTACTGCCTGTCCGAGCCACAGGGCGGCTCGGACGCCGCCCGGCTGACCACGAGGGCGGTACGCGACGGCGACGCGTACGTCGTCTCCGGCACCAAGGCGTGGATCACCCACGCCCAGTCGGCCGACTTCTACAACATCTTCTGCCGCACCGGCGGCCCCGGCCCCCGGGGCATCTCCTGCCTGCTCGCCGACCGCGCCACCGCGGGCATCCACCCGCAGGCGGCCGAGCGCACCATGGGCCTGCGTTCCTCGCCGGTGGCGCAGCTCGCCTTCGACGACGTCCGGGTGCCGGCCGACCGGTTGGTCGGCGGCGAGGGGGCCGGCTTCACCATCGCCATGTCCGCCCTGGACTCCGGCCGGTTGGGGATCGCCGCCTGCGCGGTGGGGCTGGCCCAGGCGGCGCTGGACTACGCGGTGGACTACGCCCGGCAGCGCCAGCAGTTCGGCCGGTCGATCATCGACTTCCAGGGCCTCGGGTTCACCCTGGCCGACCTGGCCACCCAGATCTCCGCGGCCCGGGCGTTGACGCTCGCCGCGGCCCGACTGCGCGACGCCGGGCGGCCGTACTGCATCGAGGCGGCCAAGGCGAAGCTCTTCGCCACCGACATGGCGATGCGGGTGACCACGGACGCGGTGCAGGTGCTCGGCGGCGCGGGCTATGTGGCCGACCATCCGGTGGAGCGCTACATGCGCGAGGCGAAGGTGCTACAGATCGTCGAGGGCACCAACCAGATCCAGCGACTGGTCATCTCCCGGTCCCTGGCCAGGGGCTGACCGAAAGCGACGACGGGCCCGCCGAGCGCGACGCCCGGCGGGCCCGTCGTCGCGCTGGTGGCGCTTTCCCGGTAGGTTGCACGCCGTGGAGGAGATCGACCGGGCCATCGTCACCGCGCTCACCGCGGACGGGCGCTTGTCGTACACGGACCTCGCGGAGAAGGTCGGGCTGTCGGTCTCGGCCGTGCATCAGCGGGTGCGCCGGCTGGAGCAGCGCGGGGTGATCAAGGGCTACGCCGCCCGGGTCTCCTTCGAGGCCCTCGACCTGCCGCTGACGGCCTTCGTGGCGATCCGGCCGTTCGACCCGTCGCAGCCGGACGACGCGCCGGAGCGGCTGGCCCACCTGCCGGAGATCGACTCGTGCTACTCGGTGGCGGGGGAGGACTTCTACCTGCTGCTGGTGCGGGTGGCCGGTCCGGCGGACCTGGAGCGGGTGCTCCAGGAGATCCGTACCTCGGCCAATGTCACCACCCGGACCACCGTGGTCCTCTCCACCCCGTACGAGCACCGCCCGCCGAAGACCAGCGCGGAGCCGGCGGGTCCGCACCGGCACCGGGGCGCTCCGGCCGAGCCGGCGGGTTGACCCGTCCCCGTCGCGTCGGTCAGCCGGACGATACCGCGCCAAAGCGGTCGAGGGCGGTAGACAACACCCTCCCCCCGGTGCCGCCGATTCCCAGCCGACGAAGCTAGGATCCATCCCTGATTCTGCGGAAGTGAGACCCGATCGCGAGCAGACGCCGGGCCCGACGCCCGGCGTCATCTGGTGGAACTCGGCCATTCGAGTGCCGTTCGAGTCCAGCTTGCGGGTCGTCAAGGGGAGGATGAGATGTACCGATCGATGCGGTCGCGGTTCAGCCGGACGGTGCCCGGAGTCCGCTCATGACTCGTATCCTCATCCGTGCCGGCAAGAATCCGCTGACAGCACTGTCGCACGAACAGAGCCTTTCCACCTCCAGGTTGGGTGTCTTCGGGTCGAACTCTGGGAACATGCTGTTTTACAGCGCGGTGTACCGGGTGATCAGCGTGCCCGACGCCGAGGTGGTCGCCAACGCCTACGTGCACGAACGGCCGGTGCATCTCTCCACCTACATCAACCGGACCAACGAGGAGTTCGACCGGTTCGTCCTGCCGATGGCGAACTCGTACCGGGCGACCTTCCTGCCGCACCTGGAGCGGCTCGCCGAGGTCATCGAGCGGCTGACGATCCCCGTCACCGTGGTCGGCATCGGCGCCCAGCTGCCGTACGGCACCGAGTTCGAGACGCTGCCCGACGACTACAAGAAGATCGTCACCCGGTTCACCCGGGCCGTCCTCGACCGCTCCGCCTCCATCGGTGTCCGTGGCGAGTACACCGCCCGCATGTTGAAGTACCTGGGCTTCGGCGACGAGCACGTGCGGGTGATCGGGTGTCCGTCGATGTTCGGCAACGGGCCGCTGGGACCGCTGGTGCGCAAGGTCGACTATCTCGGCTACGACAGCCCGATGGCCATCTCGTACACCCCGAAGGTCAAGGGGGTCGACCGGCTGGTCGAAGCCAATACCAACCGCTATCCCAACAGCGTCATCGTGCCGCAGCAGCATCAGCGGCTCGCCCTGATGCTGTGGGGGGAGAACCCGGCCAAGGTTTCCAACAAGCGGATGCCCATCCACACCGACCATCCTCTCTACGAGAACGACCGCATGCGGTTCTTCGTGGACGCATCGACGTGGGTCAAATTCATGGCCGAGCAGCACTTCGCGTTCGGCACCCGCATTCACGGCAATGTGGCCGCCGTGCTGGCGGGCACGCCGGCCGTCGTGCTGGCCCACGACTCCCGCACCGTCGAGCTGGCGGAGTACCACGGCATCCCCTACCGCCTCTACGCCGACCTGCCGCCGGACATCGACGCCCAGCAGCTGTACCAGGAAGCCGATTTCGACGTCTTCGCGACGCGGCAGGTCGAGACCTTCGAGACCTACCTGCGCTTCCTGGAGCACAACGACCTGGCGCACGTGTTCCAGCCGGGCAACGAGAACCCGGCCTACGACAAGGCGCTCGCCGCCGCCAAGTTCCCCGGCCCGGTGCACACGCTGATGGCCTCGGACGTCGTCGGGCGGCGGCAGGTGATGTCGCGGCTGCGCTGGCTGCGGCAGGGACACGAGGGCGACCTGCTGCGGCCCGAGTACGCATTCGAACCACCGTTCCGCGAGCCACGCGGACTGAAAAGCCTTGAGGAGCGGGTAAGTCAATTGGAGAAGGAGCTGAAGTTGCAGCAGAACTTCCTGGCGAACTGGCGGGGCCGGGTCAGCCGGGCGCTGCGGATCAACGCGTCCTCGACGGGGGTCCGGCGGTGACGACGACTTCCAAGCCGGCCCGCTCCGGGTTCAGCGGATGGCTGATGGGACGGCTGCCCATCCTGTCGGCCGAGGTGCTGGCGCTCGCCGCCGTGCTGCTGGCGGCGGTGGGGGATTCCCGCCTCTGGGCGCTTCCCCCGGCGCTGCTCGCGGTCGGGCTGCTGGCCTGGACGTGGCGCGGCGTGTTCAGCGGTGGTTCGGTGCCCTCCGGGCCGTCCGTGGTGTCGCGCATGCTCCTGCTCGCCTGCGCGTACCTGCTCGGCGCGGTGCACGGCGGCCTCGACCCGGCGCTGGCCGCCGGGGTCGGCTTCGCTGCCCTGGCGGTGCTCGGCGAGTCGCCGATGGGAGCCGCGGCCCGCTCGGTCTACCCCGTCTCGGCCCACCTGCCCGGCACCGACTCGCAGCGCGCGCTGCGCCCCAACACCAGCCGGGCGGTGCTGGTCAACGGCGTCGCGGTGCTGGTGGCCGTCGGCTGCGCGTTCACCAACGCGCCCGGCGTGATCGTGCTGGCGGTGTCGGCGGCGGCGCTCGGGCTGGTCGGGTACACCGGGTTCCAGGCGGTGCAGCGGGTGCGGGCCCGGCACAACACCGAGACCAAGCTGCACGCCGCGCTGACCGCCTACGAGCCGGCCTTCCTCGTGCACTGGAACGCGCCCGCCGGGACCGCCTACCAGATCGCGATGTGGCTGCCCTACCTGGAGCGCCTGGGCCGGAAGTACTTCGTGCTGGTGCGCAGCGAGGCCAACTTCAACGAGGTGGTCGGTCTGACCAAGGCACCGGTGGTCCTCCGGTCCGGGCTGACCGAGCTGGACGACGTCATCGCCCCGTCGCTGCGGGCCGCCTTCTACGTCAACACCGCGACGAAGAACAACCACGTCATCCGGTACACGAACCTGACGCACATCCAGCTCAACCACGGCGACAGCGACAAGGTGCCGAGCCACAACCCGGTCTTCCGGGTGTACGACCGGAACTTCGTCGCCGGTCAGGCCGCGGTCGACCGCTTCGCGGCCAACGGCGTGAGCATGCCGAGGGAGATGTTCTCCATCGTCGGCCGCCCCCAGGTGGAGAACGTCGCCATCGCCACCGGCCCGATCTCCTCGATCGCCAATCCACGGGTCCTGTACGCCCCGACGTGGGCCGGCTTTTACACCGACTCCAACTACTCGTCGCTGCTGGTTGGCTACGACATCATCAAGGCGCTGGTCGACCGCGGGTGCAGTGTGGTGTTCCGGCCGCACCCGTACAGCCGGCGTTCCCCGGAGCTGACCCGGGAGTGTGACCGGATCCGGGCGCTGCTGGCGGAGGACCGCCGGACGAACGGCCGGCCGCACGTCTTCGGTGAGCAGGCCGAGACGACGATGTCGGTGGTGGACTGCTTCAACGCCTCGGACGTGATGGTGTCGGACGTGTCCAGCGTGGTGGCCGACTACCTGTACTCGGAGAAGCCGTTCGCGATGGTCGCCGTCTCGACGCCGGCGGTCAGGTTCACCGACGAGTTCCCGCTCGGGCGGGCGAGCTACGTGATCGACGCGTACGGCGGCCGGGTGCAGGGACTCGACGCGGCCCTGGACGACCTGCTCGGCAGCGATCCCCTGGCCAGCACCCGCCGGGACCTCAAGAAGTACTACCTCGGGGACATCCCGGCGGAGGGGTACGCGCAGCACTTCGTCGACGAGGCGTCGCGCTACCTCTGATCCCTCCACGCCATGAACGGCTCCGGTCCCGGCGGTGACGCGGGACCGGAGCCGATCGTCTGTGGCGTGACCGGCGGCGCGCCGGCCGCCGCCGGTCAGTGCCGGGCCGTCGACCCGGTCTCGGCCGGCGGGGGAGCGGGCTGGTTCCACCGGAGGATGACCCGCCGCCCGTGCTCGTGCCCGAGCAGGCTGAGGGTGGCGGTGTCCAGGCGGAGCAGCCCGCCGGCCGAGGGCGGCAGACCGATCCAGCGGGCGCCCAGCACGCGCAGCGAGTGCGCGTGCCCGACCACGGCGACGGAGCCCCGGTCGAGCAGGGGCTGCACCCTGGCGAGCAGCCGGTCGAGGCGTTCGCCGACCTCGTTGGGGGACTCCCCGCCCGGGCATCCGTCGGTCCAGACGCTCCAACTCGGATGCTCGTCGTGGATCTCGGCGGTGGTGCGTCCCTCGTACTCGCCGTAGTTCCACTCGGCCAGGTTGTCGTCGGTGTCGGCGACGGTCAGCCCGGCCAACTGCGCGGTGCAGAGCGCCCGCTTGCGCGGGCTGGTCAGCACCGCGGCGAAGCGCTGGTCGGCGAGGACCGGGCCGAGCATCCGGGCCTGGCGCTCACCGTCGGGAGTCAGCTCCAGGTCGGTGTACGAGGTGTGTCGTCGGCTGGCGCTCCAGGTGGTCTCGCCGTGCCGGATCAGCAGGATCTGTCCCATCCGTCCAGTTAACCAGCCGAGCGGTCCAGCCGTTCCCCTAGTGTCCTAGGATGCACTACGCGATGTGACCCAGCGCACGGGTTTTGACCGACGAGTCAAGGGCACACCAACGAAGCGGGGCCACCCGCCTCGCCACGGCGGATTTCAGAGGAGGCGACATGGGCTTCACCGACAAGGCGAAGAACAAGGTCGAGGAGATGAGCGGCGCCGCCAAGGAGCGCATCGGCGACATGACCGACAACGAGCGGATGCGGGCCGAGGGCGCCACCGAGCAGAGCGAGGCTCGGGCGCGGAAGGCCGGCGAGAACATGAAGGACGCGGGGCGCAACGCCCGGGACGCCTTCACGAAGTGACCCCATCGCAGAGTCGGGCCGCCGGATGATCCGGCGGCCCGACTGTCGTCCGTGGGCTGATCAGTCGTCGCGGTGGGTCTGCCACCACTGCCGCCCGGCCTCGGGCAGGGTGTCGATCGGGTCGTAGTACGCGTAGCGCTTGCTGAGCGCCGCCAGGTCGGCGGATTCGATGGAGGTGCGGTAGTTCTTCGTCCAGTAGGAGATGCCGCGTTCCCGGTCGTACTCGGTGATCATGTGGACCCAGCGCTTGCCGACGAAGGGCACGTCACAGACGATCCGTGGGGTGGCGTAGCCGGGCAGGTAGCCCATGATGTCGTGCTGGAGCTGCTGGGCGTGCCAGACCGGGACCCGCCAGTGCTCGGCGTTGGGGATCATGTCGCACATGTAGAAGTAGTAGGGCAGGATGCCGGCCTCGCCCTGTAGCGCGAAGCAGAGGTCGAGCAGGTCGGTGCTGGTGGCGTTGACGCCGCGCATCAGCACGCCCTGGTTGCGCACGTCGCGTACGCCGACGTCGAGGGCGGTCTGGGCGGCGCGGGCGACCAGCGGAGTGAGCGACTGGGCGTGGTTGACGTGGGTGTGGATGGCCAGGTTGACTCCGCGCCGGGCGGCGGTGCGGGCGACCCGCTCCAGGCCCTCGACCACGTCGGGCTGGAGCCAGTGCTGGGGCAGGCCCATGAGGGCCTTGGTGGCGAGCCGGATGTCGCGGATGGTGCCGACCTCCAGCAGGCGCATCAGGTACGACTCGAGGTTGCGCCATGGCACGTTGGCCACGTCGCCGCCGGAGACGACCACGTCGCGTACGCCGGGGTGGGCCTTGAGGTAGGTGATGTGGGCGTCGTAGCGGTCGACCGGCTTGAGGGTGAGCTTGAGCTTGTCGACCGCGGGGGTGGAGTTGCCGACCAGGTCCATCCGGGTGCAGTGCCCGCAGTACTGCGGGCAGGTGGAGAGCAGCTCGGCGAGGACTTTGGTGGGGTAGCGGTGGGTGAGGCCCTCGGCGACCCACATGTCGTGTTCGTGCAGTGAGTCGCGGCTGGCGTACGGGTGCGACGGCCAGTCGGTGCGCCGGTCGGAGGCGACCGGGATCATGTAGCGCCGGATCGGGTCGGCCAGGAACGCCTCGGTGGTCAGCGGGGCGAACGGCACCATGGTGTTGATCATCTGCGGTGGTACCAGCATCGACATGGTCGCCAGGGCGCGCTGGTCGGCGTCGAGGTCGGCGTAGAAGCTCTCGTCGACGGTGTCCCCGAGCACGGTGCGCAGTTGCTTGATGTTCTTGACGCAGTTGACGCGCTGCCACTGGGCGCTCTCCCACTGCTCGCGGGTGACGTGGCGCCAGCCGGGGAAGCGGGTCCAGTCGGGTTCGACGAGCGGGTTGCGGCGGTATTCGTACGGCTGGCCGGTGAGCGTGGCGGCGGGGGCCGGTTGGGGTGCCGGGATGATGGTCTGCACCGGCGGTTGGGTCTGGGTCACGGCCCCTCCTCTGGTTGGATGATCGGCGGACCTGGATGATCAGCGGACCGAAGGCTACTGGAAAATATCCGGTGAAGAAATTAGTCTGCCGGAAGTTTTCCCGCCACGCGAGTCCAGGTCAGGGCTTTCAGGCGACTAGACAGGGGAGGTCGGCGTGACGTCACCGGTGGGTCTGCACCGTGTCGTGGAACCGGCGGGGGTGCTGCCGCAGGCGGCTTGGCGGTTGGACGCGCGGCGGGAGATCGCGCCCAACGAGGTGCGTATCCGGATCGAGCGGCTGAACCTGGACGCGGCGAGCTTCCGGCAGTTGTCGGAGAAGCACGGCGGCGACGGCAATGCGGTCCGCGCGGAGGTCCTCGACATCATCTCGACCCGGGGGAAGATGCAGAACCCGGTGACCGGGTCGGGCGGCATGCTGATCGGCACGGTCGAGGAGGCCGGCCGCCGTTCCCCGCTGGGGTTCAAGGCGGGCGAGCGGGTGGCCACGCTGGTGTCGTTGACGCTCACCCCGCTGGTGGTCACCGACGGTCTGGCCCGCTGGGACGGGCGCAGCGAGCAGGTGCCCTGCGACGGGTGGGCGATCCTGTTCGCCCGGTCGATCGCGGCGGTGCTGCCGGAGGATCTGGACCCGCAGTTGTCCCTGGCGGTGCTGGACGTGTGCGGCGCGCCGGCATTGACCGCCCGGGTGGTGTCGCGGTATGTGGCCGAGCGGGCGGCGCAGCCGGGGGGCGGGCCGGTGACGGTGGCGGTCATCGGCGGTGCGGGCAAGAGCGGTTCGCTGTCGCTGGCGGCGGCGCGGCGGGCGGGTGCCGGTCGTACGGTGGGGGTGGTGCCGGTGGCCGCGGAGCGGGACGCGCTGGTGGCGGCTGGCCTGGCTGACACGGTGGCGGTGGCCGACGCCCGGGATCCGGTGGCGTTGTCCACGGCGGTGACCTCGGCGCTGGGGGTGCCGGCGGAGGTGACGGTGGTCTGCGTGGACGTGCCGGGTTGTGAGCATGGCGCGGTGCTGGCGACCGCGGACGGCGGCACGGTGATCTTCTTTTCGATGGCGACGAGCTTCGCGGCGGCGGCCCTGGGCGCCGAGGGTCTGGCGGCGGACGTGACGATGCTGGTCGGCAACGGGTTCGTGCCGGGGCACGCGGAGCTGGCGTTGGGGTTGCTGCGCGGCGAGCCGGGGGTGCGTGGGCTGTTCGAGGCCCGGCTGGCGGCAGACTGAGCCCATGACGAAGAACCCCTCGACGTTGTACCGCGCCGGTGTGCTGCACTGCCCGGCGGATCCGTCCGCGACGGCGCTGTTGGTTCGTGACGGGCGGATCGCCTGGTTGGGCGCGGACGCGGACGCCCCGGCTGCGGACCGGGTGGTGGAGCTGGACGGGGCGCTGGTGACGCCGGCGTTCGTGGACGCGCATGTGCATGTCAGCGACACCGGGTTGGCGTTGTCGGGGCTGGACCTGTCCGGGGTGCGGTCGGCGGGCGAGTTGCTGGACGCGGTGGCGGTGTTCGCGGGCGGGTTGCCGGCGGAGGCGGTGGTGCTGGGGCACGGTTGGGACGAGTCGACGTGGCCGGCGCCGCTGCCGCCGGGGGCGGCGGAGTTGGGGCGGGCGGCCGGTGGTCGGCGGGTGTATCTGTCGCAGGCGTCGATCCATTCGGCGTTGGTGTCGTCGGCGCTGTTGGCGGACTGTCCGGAGGCGGTGGCGGTGCCCGGGTACGACGGGTCGGGGTGGCTGCGGCGGGACGCGCATCATGTGGTGCGGGCGGTGGCGCGGGCTTCGGTGACGCGGGCGCAGCGGGTGGCGGCGCAGCGGGTGGCGCTGCGGCACGCGGCGTCGTTGGGGATCGCGGCGGTGCACGAGTGTGGTGGGCCGGAGATCTCCGACGAGGAGGACTTCACCGGCCTGTTGGCGCTCTCCGGTGCGGGGGTGCCGGAGGTGTACGGGTACTGGGGTGAGCTGGGTGGCGCGGCGCGGGCCCGGGAGCTGGGTGCGGTGGGCGCCGGTGGTGATCTGTTCGCCGACGGGGCGTTGGGGTCGCGTACGGCGCATGTGTCGCAGGCGTACGCCGACGGGTCGGGGTGTGGTCACGGTTATCTGAGCGCGGAGCAGGTGCGTGATCATCTGTTGGACTGTGCGGCGCACGGGATGCAGGGCGGGTTCCACGCGATCGGGGACGCGGCGATCTCGACGGTGCTGGCGGGTTTCGCGGGGGCGGCGGAGAAGCTGGGCACGGATCGGGTGCGGGCGGCGCGGCACCGGGTGGAGCATGCGGAGATCATGGATCGGCGGTTGATCGCCGGGTTCGTGGAGTTCGGGGTGGTGGCGTCGATGCAGCCGGCGTTCGACCGGTTGTGGGGTGGCGCGGGCCGGATGTACGAGACGCGGCTGGGGTTGGCGCGGTCGCTGGCGTCGAACCCGATGGGGGCGATGCACGGGGTGGGTGTGGCGTTGGCGTTCGGTTCCGATTCGCCGGTGACGCCGCTGGATCCGTGGGGGTCGGTGCGGGCGGCGGCGGCGCATCACAACCCGGCGCAGCGGATGAGCGTGCGGGCGGCGTTCGCGGCGCACACCCGGGGTGGGTGGCGGGCGGTGCATCTGGACAGCGAGGGGGTGCTTGCGTTGGGTGCGCCGGCGACGTTCGCGGTGTGGTCGACGCCGGCCGGGGTGGATCGGGGCCTGCCGGTGTTGCAGGCCGAGGATCCGGAGGCGCGGGGTGCGGGGGATCCGACGCCGTTGCCGGTGTGCCGGGCCACGGTGCTGCGCGGTGAGGTGATCTACGAGGAAGGGCCTTCGTGAGCGAGGAGAGCGGGCGGTCCGCTGGCGCGGGTGTGCGGCTGGCTGCCGGCGGCGTGTCGGGCAAGCTGGATCTGGATCCGGTGCTGGTAACGCGGGCGCGGGAGTTGGCGCGGCGGGCCGGGCGGCCGGTGGTGGAGTTGGCGCGCAGTCACACCACGGTGTCGGTGGAGCGGGCGGTGCTGCGGTTGGCGGGGGTGAGCGGCGCTGATCCGGATGGCATTCCGTGGGTGAACCGGCTGGTGGACGTGGTGGTCGCCGATGTGGGGTTGGGGCACGGGGTGGCGGTGCCGGTGTTCGATGCGCTGGCGCGGGAGGGTATCGCCGATGTGACGTTGCTGGCGCAGAAGGCGGCGGCCGGGTCGGTGCGGTTCGGGCAGCCGACCGGGAGGGCCGCGACGGTCGCGCGGCGGGGGGCCCGTCGGGCGGTGGCGGCCGGGGTCCGTCGGATCGACCGGCGTCGCGCGGAGCGGGATCGGCTGGTGAAGAGGTACGGGGATCCGGCGCAGCGGCCGTGGATCTATCTGATCGTGGCGACCGGGGACATCTACGAGGACATTCCGCAGGCGCAGGCGGCGGCGCGGGCCGGGGCGGATGTGATCGCGGTGATCCGGTCGACGGGGCAGTCGTTGCTGGATTACGTGCCGGAGGGGGCGACCCGGGAGGGGTTCGCCGGCACGTATGCGACGCAGGAGAATTTCCGGTTGATGCGGGCGGCGTTGGACGAGTCGTCGAAGGAGTTGGGCCGGTATGTGCGGCTGACGAACTACGCGTCGGGGTTGTGCATGCCGGAGATGGCCACGCTTGCGGGTCTGGAGCGGCTGGACATGATGCTCAACGATTCGATGTACGGGATCCTGTTCCGGGATATCAATCCGATCCGTACGTTCGTGGACCAGCGGTTCTCCCGGCAGGTGCACGCCCGGGCGGGGATCATCATCAACACCGGTGAGGACAATTACCTGACCACGGCCGATGCGGTGGATGAGGCGCACACGGTGACGGTGTCGCAGTTGCTCAACGAGTATTTCGCGCATGAGGCGGGGTTGGCCGACTGGCAGTTGGGTCTGGGGCACGCGTTCGAGATCAATCCGGATGTGCCGGAGTCGTTCCGGTTGGAGTTGGCGCATGCGTTGCTGGCCCGGGAGTTGTTTCCGGAGGCGCCGTTGAAGTGGATGCCGCCGACGAAGCACATGACCGGTGACGTGTTCCGGGGCAATCTGCTGGACGGGTTCTTCAACCTGGTGGGCGCCATGACCGGGCAGGGGATTCTGCTGGTGGGGATGATGACCGAGGCGGTGGTGACGCCGTGGTTGTCGGATCGGGACATCGCCTTGCAGAACGTGCGGTACGTGTTGGGTGCGGCGGGTGGGTTGCACGAGGATTTCGTGCCGGCACCGGGCGGGTTCATCCAGCAGCGCGCGCAGCGGGTTCTGGGTGCGGCGGTGGGGTTGCTGGAGCGGATCGGTGAGCAGTCGTTGTTGACGGCGATCGCCGAGGGCACGTTCGGGATCATGAAGCGGCCGGCGGACCGGGGCAAGGGTCTGGGTGGGGTGGCGCGGCACGAGCCCGACTACTACAACCCGGCCACCGAAATTCTTGAGGCAGCATGTTGAGCGCAGACAGCGAGCGTTTCGTGCGATTTACTTGCGAGATGATGCTCGAAACTGTCCGGGGTGGCGGCGATGCTGCGTAGCTTCCGGGTTGTCAACCACAAGTCGATCCGGGATGAGCAGGAGTTCCTGCTCATCCCGGCGTACGACAAGAGCAAGCCGGCGGTGCCGGTGGCGGCGATCTTCGGCGCGAACGCCTCCGGCAAGTCGAATCTGCTGGACGCGCTGCGCTGGCTACAGACCGCGGTCCGGGAGTCGTACGCGTGGTGGGAGCCGGGAAGCGGTGTGCCGCGGGCACCTTTCCGGCTCGATCCGGCGGTTTCTGGTCGGTCGTCGCTGTTCTGTGTCGAGATCTTTGTCGAGGGTCTCCGCTACACGTATGGCGTCGAGGTCGACGATGAGAGCGTTGTCGAGGAGTGGCTCTATGCGTATCCGCACAACCGGCGTCGGGTGATCTTCGAGCGTGAGCAGGGCTCCATCCGGCTCGGCTCCACTGTTCCGGAGCATCGCACCCGCGGTGAACTGCTGGCGCGGCACACCCGCGGTAACGCTTTGTTCCTTAGCGTCGCCGCTCACAACGACCTCGCCGAGGTGCAGCCCGTCTACCGGTGGTTCCGAACCGGCATCCGGTTCGGGGCAGTCGACAACGACCCCGCAGGTGAGAGCCTGATCAGGCGGCTGGGAACGGATCGCGCCGCTGCCTTGGTCTCCCTCATCCAGGCAGCCGATCTGGGTCTGCGTGACGTGACTGTCCAGGAGGCTCATCTGCGGCTCACCGCTGACCACCTTAACGAGCTCTTCCCCGATAGCGATGATATTGATCAGCTTTTGAGCAGCGAGGAGTTCATCCGCAGGGCACGAGTCGTCCTGGAGCGCGAGATGCCGGATGCCCGACCGAGCCTGCGTTTTCACCACCGGGGGTCGTCGGTCAGCCTGGGCATCGAGGAGCAGTCGGCGGGGACCCGGGGTTGGATCTCCCTTGTCGTGGACGCCGTCGACGTCCTCGACGCGGGAGGGCTGCTGGTGGTCGACGAGGTCGACGCCAGCCTCCATCCGCATCTGACGGCCCGGCTGATCAACCTGTTCCGGGACGACGAGACGAACGTCCGTGGCGCGCAGTTGGTCTTCACGACGCATGATCCGACGCTGCTGGATGAGGAGACGCTCTCCCGGGACGAGATCTGGTTCGTCGAGAAGACACCGGATTCGGGTGCCACTCGACTGTTCCCGCTCACCGATTTCCACCCACGTAAGAACGAGAACACCGAGGGGCGCTACCTGGCCGGCAGTTACGGGGCCGTACCGCTGCTCTCGGACGAGGATTTCCGGGCGGCAGTCCGTCGGGCGCGGGGCGACGATGCCGCGGCGTGAGAATCACGGCGGCCGGCGGCGTCCGGTATTGGATCGCCGTTACACGGTTCTGGTCTTCTGTGGTGCTGCCCGCACCGAGCCGGCCTACCTCGA
The DNA here is from genome assembly GCF_050942455.1 of Micromonospora sp. CA-263727. NCBI lineage: Bacteria > Bacillati > Actinomycetota > Actinomycetes > Micromonosporales > Micromonosporaceae > Micromonospora > Micromonospora sp. CA-263727. The sequence continues at coordinate 3,654,127 of NZ_CP192031.1, read as the reverse complement.
TGGGTTGAAGCGCGTGACGCGGAGCAGCGGTCTGACCGTCAAGATTCGCCAGGACGGTGTTGCACCGGACGCCCTCGTACGGGCGGCGGCAGGATATCGTGCCCGGCATCCGGGCGTTTTCGACGAGGTGTGGTGCGTCGTGGACGTTGACGACTTCGACATCGAATCCGCCGCAGTCGAGGCGCGGCGACGGAACGTCCATCTGGCGGTGTCGAATCCGTGCTTCGAGTTGTGGCTGCTGCTGCATCATGCGGACTGCCGGTCATACTGCGCCGGCTATCCGGATGTGGCGAACCGGTTGAAGAGGTACGTGCCGGCGTATGACAAGACCCGGCTGGACTTCGCGGACTTCGCACCCGGTCTGGCCGGGGCGCTCGCCCGCGCCGAGGAACTCGATCCGACGGGTTCGGATCATCGGCGAAACCCGTCGAGCGGTATGTGGCGGCTCGTCGGCCGGATCCTGGAGAAGCGATGACCAAGACGATCGTTCGGCCGTACGGGGACACCACCGGTGACGGCATGGTGCAGGTGTCGTTCACGTTGCCGGTGCCGCGCGACAAGCGGGCCGAGGGCGCGGCGATCCAGTTGGCGAACCGGATGGGCATCGAGCCGGCGATGCTGGTGCACGCCAAGCAGATGGGTGACGGTTTCACCTTCTTCGTGGTGTACGGGCGGGTGAACCATCTGGTGGACCTGTCGGCGGTGCAGGTGGTGGAGCGGGACTTTCCGCTGTTGTCCGCCAAGGAGGTCAACGCGGTGGTGAAGCGGCGGTTACGCCGCAAGTTGGCGGTGGTGGGGGCGTGTATCGGCACGGATGCGCACACCGTCGGCATCGACGCGATCCTCAACGTGAAGGGCATCGCCGGGGAGAAGGGCCTGGAGTACTACCGGGAGTTGTCGGTGACGAACCTGGGTGCGCAGGTCAGTGTGCCGGAGCTGGTGGAGGCGGCGCGGGTGGCGCGGGCCGATGCGGTGCTGGTGTCGCAGGTGGTGACGCAGCGCGACGCGCATCTGCACAACACGCGGGAGATGTCGGCGGCGTTCCGGGAGGCGATGCCGGCGGGCCGGCGGCCGTTGCTGATCGTGGGCGGGCCGCGGTTCGACGAGTCGCAGGCCACCGAGTTGGGGGTGGACCGGATCTTCGGCCGGGGCACCACTCCGGGTGAGGTGGCGTCGTACCTGGTCCACGCGTTGATCACGGGCCGGAAGGCGAAGGTGGCATGACCGACCAGCGGCTGGGTGTGACGGTGACGCACCGTCGGTATGTGCCGTACGGGCACGCGCACTACGCGGGCAATCTGGTCGACGGGGCGTACGCGTTGGGTCTGTTCGGGGATGTGGCCACGGAGGTGTGCATCCGTACCGACGGCGACGAGGGGCTCTTCGCGTCCTATTCGGATGTGCAGTTCAAGGCGCCGATGAGGGCCGGTGACGTGGTGGAGGTGGTGGCGACGGTGACCCGGGTGGGCGCCCGCAGCCGCGGGATCGACTTCGAGGTCCGGGTGGTGTGCCGGGGCCGGCCGGATCGGGGGGAGTCGGCGGCGGAGGTCCTCGACCCGCCGATCGTGGCGGTGACCGCCACCGGCACGGTGGTCGTGCCCGCGCCGGCGTGAGCGTCGCGGTCTGCGCCGACGTCGGCTCGACGTACACGAAGGTGGCGGTGGTCGACCTCGACGGCGGTGGGCTGGTCGCGGCGGCGACGAGGCCGACCACCGTCGGCACGGACGTGCTGCACGGCCTGGACGCCGCGGTGTCGGCGGCGACCGCGCCGCTGGGGGTCCGTGACGTCCCTTGGTACGTGTGTTCGTCGGCCGGTGGTGGGCTGCGGCTGGCCGTGATCGGCTACGAGCCGCTGGTGACCGCGCAGGCGGGCCGGCGGGTGGGCCTGTCGGCGGGGGCGGACGTGGTGCACGTGGCGGCCGGGCGGTTGGGCCGGGTGGAGTTGGCCGCGTTGCGGGCGGCCCGCCCGGACGTGGTGCTGCTGGTCGGCGGCACCGACGGCGGGGACGCCGACACGCTCACCCAGAACGCGACGCGGCTGGCGCGGGCCCGCTGGCGGGTGCCGGTGGTGCTGGCCGGCAACGTCGACGTCCGGGACGGGTTGGGTGGGCTGCTGGCCGGGGCGGGGGTGCCGGTGACGGTGGCCGACAACGTGCTGCCCCGTATCGGGGTGCTGGCGCCGGTGTCGGCGCGGGCGGCGATCCGGCAGGTGTTCCTGCGGCACGTGATCGGTGGCAAGCGGCTGTCGCGGGGTGGCCGGTTCGCCCGGCTGGTGCGGGCGGCGACCCCGGACGCGGTGTTGACCGGGGTGGAGGCCCTGGCCGAGGTGGCCGGTGGGGACCTGGCCGTGGTCGACGTGGGTGGGGCCACCACGGACGTGTATTCGGTGCTCACCCCCGACGAGCGGGCCAGCGGGCCGGGTCGGGAGGTGGCCGGCGCGTTGTGGCGGGCGCGGACCGTGGAGGGGGACCTGGGCATGCGGTGGAGCGCCCCCGGGGTGGTCCGGGCCGCCGTCGAGGAACGCCTCGTCGCGGCGGGCGAGGGCGACGGGCTGGCGGCCGCGGCGGCGGCCCGGGCCGCCGAGCCCGGGTTCCTGCCGGGCGACGCGGCGGGTCGGGCCGTGGATGCGCGGATCGCGGCGTTGGCGGCGACGGTGGCGTTGCGCCGGCACGCCCGGGGCGTGGGCACCGGCGAGCGGGCCGGGCGGGATCTGCGGGACGTGCGGCTGCTGGTCGGCTCCGGCGGGGTGCTGCGGCACGCCCGCGACACCGACGCGGCGGGGGTGCTGGCCGCGGTGCTGGCCGACCACGCCGGCGGTGGGCGCTGCCGCGGGCGGCGCGGCCGGTGGTGGACGGCGACTACGTGCTGGCCGCGGCCGGGCTGCTCGCGGCGGAACACCCGGCGGCGGTCCGGGCGTTGCTGCGCCCGCTGCTCGGCTGAGTCGACCGCCCGGTGCCGCCGGCTGCCGGTGAGGTGGCCGGCGAGTCGTGAGACCGGTGCGGCCGGTGGCCGGCGAGGCGACACGCCGGGGCGGTGCGGCGACTCGTCGGGGGTGGGTTGACAAGGCCGGGGGTGGGCCACGTACCGTCTTTGAGTCCTACCACGGGAAGCGGCTGTTGTTCGCTTCGTCCCTTCGTCCGCTGGCCGAGCGACATCGAGCAGTTCGTCGCGGCGGCCAGGTCCAGCGGGCGGGGGTCGGCGGGGCGGCGCGAACCGGCCGCGGATACCGGTGTACGGGCAGGGTGGGGTGCACGGCCAGTAGACAACGGCCCGGCGGGGGCAGCCAGTCGCCGTCTGGTCGGTCCGAAGGTCGGCGTGCCACATCCTCGCCGCACCGGCCGGGGAGGGCCTGGGAGCATCGGGGCGCGGCGTATGCCGCGCCCCGATTTCGTGTCGACCGGCCGGGTCAGCCGGCGGCGGGGCGGGCCCGCACGTGCAGGCGTTCGCCCTGCGGGCCGAAGAGGTTGAGCACCTCGGTGGGTTCCGGGCCGGGGTTGGCCACGCAGTGCGGCACCCGGGTGTCGAACTCGGCAACCTCGCCGGGGGCGAGGGTCAGGTCGTGTTCGCCGAGGCGCAGCCGCAGCCGGCCGGAGAGCACGTACAGCCACTCGTAGCCCTCGTGGGACTGCGGCTGCGGGTCGGCGGGGGTGTATGGCGGCAGGATCTGTTTGAACGCCTGTAGACCGCCCGGACGGCGGGTCAACGGCAGGAACGTCATGCCGTGTCGCACGATCGCGCGGGGGCGGATCCGGGGGTCACCGACGGTCGGCGCGCCGACCAGCTCGTCCAGCGGCACCTGGTGGGCGCGGGCCAACGGCAACAGCAGCTCCAGGGTGGGTCGACGCTGCCCCGACTCCAGCCGGGACAGGGTGCTCACCGAGATGCCGGTGGTGTCGGCGAGGTCGCTCAGGGTGGTGCCGCGCCGCTTGCGCAGCGCCCGTAACCGGGAACCCACCGCCGCCAGAACCGCCGCCTCGTCGTTTGCCATAACAGCAACATTACTTGTCGCCTGCGGGGATCGGGGGCAGCGTGTGTACCGACGGGTCCGAGGAGGAGGCACGGATGGACGACAGGTACGACGTGGTGGTGGTCGGCGGCGGGGCCGCCGGGCTGGCCGGCGCGGTGACCCTGGCCCGGGCGCGGCGCACGGTGCTGGTGGTGGACGCCGGCGAGCCGCGCAACGCACCGGCCGGCGGGGTGCACAACTATCTCGGCCGCGAGGGCACGCCGCCGGCGGAGCTGGTGGCCGCCGGTCGGGGCGAGGTCACCGGCTACGGCGGGCAGATCGTCGACGGGACGGTCACCGCCGTGGATCGTGACGGCACCGACTTCGTGGTCGCCGTGGACGGCGGGCGTACGGTGCGGGCGCGGCGGCTGCTGGTCACCACCGGTCTGGTCGACGAGCTGCCCGACGTGCCCGGGCTGGCCGGGCGGTGGGGCCGCGACGTGCTGCACTGCCCGTACTGCCATGGCTGGGAGGTCCGTGACCGGCGGGTCGGGGTGTTGGCCACCGGGCCTCTCGCGGCGCATCACGCCCAGCTGTGGCGGCAGTGGAGCCCGCACGTGCTGCTCCTGCTGCATGACGGCCCGGCACCCGATGCCGAGGAGATCGAACGGTTCGCCGCGCGGGGCATCACCGTGGTGCCCGGCCCGGTGGTCGCGCTGGAGGTGGCCGGGGACACCCTCACCGGGGTGCGGCTGGCCTCGGGCGAGATCGTGGCGCTCGACGCGGTGGTGGTCGCGACGCGGATGACCGCCCGCTCGGAGCTGCTGGATTCCCTCGGGCTGGCGGCGGTCGACCTGGAGGTGGCCGGTCACGTCGTCGGGCGGCAGATCCCGGCCGACCCGACCGGCGCCACCGCCGTGCCGGGGGTGTGGGTGGCCGGCAACGTCACCGACCTGTTCGCCCAGGTGATCCGGGCCGCCGGGGCCGGCATGCTCGCCGGCGCGGCGATCAACGGGGACCTGGTCGAGGAGGACACCCGCCTGGCGGTGATGGAGCACCGGCGGCAGCGGGCGCAGATGTTCACCGAGGCGGCCTGGGAGGAGCGCTACCAGGCCAAGCCGGCCGTGTGGAGCGGCCGGCCCAATCCGCAACTGGTCGCCGAGGCCGCCGGGCTGGCCCCGGGGCGGGCCCTGGACGTGGGCAGCGGCGAGGGCGCCGACGCGGTGTGGCTGGCCGGGCGGGACTGGACGGTGACCGCGGTGGACATCTCCACCACCGCGCTGGCGCGGGCCGCCGAGCATGCCAAGGCCGCCGGCGGGCAGATCGCCGAGCGCATCGAGTGGACCCACGCCGACCTGCTGCGCTGGTCGCCCGCCGAGGGCGCGTACGACCTGGTGTCGGCGCAGTTCATGCACCTGCCGGCGGAGCCGCGGCGGGACCTGTTCGCCCGGCTGGCCGCGGCGGTCGCGTCCGGCGGTCGGCTGCTGATCGTCGGGCACCATCCGCACGATCTGCGTACCACGGCCCACCGCATGCACTACCCGGAGATGATGTACACCGCCGAGCAGGTCGCCGCGGATCTCGACCCGGGGCGTTTCGAGGTGCTGGTGGCGCAGAGCCGCCCCCGGGCCGCGGTGGACCCGGACGGACACGACATCGTCGTCCACGACGCCGTCCTGCTGGCCCGCCGCCGGTAGCGGGCCGCCCAGGTACGCCCCGGGGGGACTCCCGCCCGCCGGGGCGACCGGCGGCGCGGATGTGACGGGGGCGGCCGGGTAGCCTTCGCCCCGTGATCCCGCCCGACTCGCCCGTGACGACCGTGGACCGTGCCGCCGCGCCCGTGCCGCCGGGCCACCCCGAATCCGGTCTGCGTCCGATCCGCCTGCCGGTGGCCGTGGCGATGGCGGTGGCCGCCGGGCTGGCGTTGCTGGTGGCGTTCCCGCCGTACGGGTGGTGGCCGTTGGCGCCGGTGGGGGTGGCCCTGTTGGCCGCCGCGACGCACCGGCGGCGGCTGCGGGCCGGCGCCGGCCTGGGTTTCCTGACCGGGTTGGCGCTGTTCGCGCCGCTGCTGTCGTGGACGAACCTGCACACCGGCTACCTGCCGTGGGTGCTGCTGTCGCTGCTACAGGCCGGCTACCTGGCGCTGCTGGGCCTGGCCACGGCGTGGGTGTCGCCGCTGGCCGACCGGTTCGCGGCGGCGTGGCCGGCGTTGACCGGTGTGCTGTGGGTGGGGCAGGAGGCGCTGCGCGACCGTACCCCGTTCGGTGGTTTCCCATGGGGGCGGCTGGCGTTCAGCCAGGACGGGTCGCCGCTGCTGCGGCTGGCCGCGCTGGGCGGCGCGCCGCTGGTGACGTTCGCGGTGGCGCTGACCGGCGGGCTGCTCGCCGCCGGGGCCTGGTGGCTGGTCCGGGCCCGCCGGGGCACGACCGGCGGGCGGTGGTGGGCGCCGGCCGCCGGGTGTGCCGCGGCGGTGCTGCTGGTGCTCGCCGGCGGTCTGCTGGTGCCGGTGGCCGCGGCCCGGCCCGGTGACGCGGTGACCGTGGCCATCGTGCAGGGCAACGTGCCTCGGCTCGGGCTGGACTTCAACGCCCAGCGGCAGGCGGTGCTCGACAACCACGTGAACGCCACGATCGAGTTGGCCGCCGAGGTGGCCGTCGGCACCCGGCCCCGGCCGGACCTGGTGGTGTGGCCGGAGAACTCCAGCGACATCGACCCGCTGCGCAACCCGGCCGCCGGGGCGCGGATCTCCGCCGCGGCGGACGCCGTCGGCGTGCCGATCGTGGTCGGGGCGGTGCTGGTCGGGCCGGAGCAGGGGCAGGTGCGCAACGCGGGGCTGCTGTGGCGCCCGGGCAGCGGCCCCGACCTGGAGCAGCTGTACATCAAGCGGCATCCGGTGCCGTTCGCCGAGTACGTGCCGCTGCGCGACGTCGCCCGGATGGTCAGCAAGCAGGTCGACCGGGTCCGGTCGGACTTCGTGGCCGGCGCCGAACCGGGCGTGATGCGCACCGGCGCGGTGGTGCTCGGCGACGTGATCTGTTTCGAGGTCGCCTACGACGGGCTGGTCCGCGACACGGTTCTCGGCGGGGCGCAGCTGCTGGTGGTGCAGACCAACAACGCGACCTTCGACGTGGCCGAGGCGCGCCAGCAGCTGGCCATGGTGCGGTTGCGGGCGGTGGAGCACGGGCGGCCGGCGTTGATGGCCTCCACGGTCGGCGTGTCCGGGTTCGTCACCCCGGACGGGCGGGTAAGCGATGCCACCGGGTTCAACACCCGTGCCGTCGTGGTGCGGCAGCTGCCGCTGACCGAGGGGCGCACGCTGGCCACCCGGGTCGGGGTGCTGCCGGAGGTGCTGCTGGCCGGGCTCTGCGTGGTCGCGTTGGCCGGGGTGGCCGTGCTGCGGCGCCGTCACGGTGGCCGGCCCGCGAAGGCGGCCGACCGCCCGGGGTGAGGGGGGGGCAGCGGTGATGCGCAGGACCGACATCCGTCCGGCGGTGACCGGGGTACCCGGGGTGGGCCGGGTGCTGGTGGTCATCCCGACCTACAACGAGGCCGACAACGTCACCGGGATCGTGCGGCGGGTCCGCCAGGTCGCGCCGCAGGTGGAGATCCTCGTCGCCGACGACAACAGCCCCGACGGCACCGGCCGGATCGCCGCGGGTCTGGCCCGCGCCGACCAGCGGGTGCACGTGCTGCACCGGGAGGGCAAGCAGGGGCTCGGCGCGGCCTACCTGGCGGGGTTCGCGTGGGCCCGGCAGCGTGGTTTCGACGCGGTGGTGGAGATGGACGCCGACGGCTCGCACGCCCCGGAGGACCTGCCGACGCTGCTGGCTGCGGCCCGCGACGCCGACGTGGTGATCGGGTCGCGGTGGACCCGTGGCGCCCGGGTGGTCAACTGGCCGCTGCGGCGGCTGTTGCTGTCGCGCTGCGGCAACCTGTACGCGCGCCTGGCGCTGGGCATGCCGGTGGCCGACGCCACCGGCGGCTACCGGGTCTACCGGGCGGGCGTGCTGGACGCCCTGGACCTGGAGTCGGTGTGCTCGCAGGGGTACTCGTTCCAGGTGGAGCTGTGCCGGTTGGCGCACCGGGCCGGGGCGCGGATGGTGGAGGTGCCGATCACGTTCGCCGAGCGGGAACGCGGGGCCAGCAAGATGAGCCCGCTGATCGTGGCCGAGGCGCTGTGGCGGATCACCAGCTGGGCGGTGAGCGACCGGCGTACGGCGGTGCGGCGCGGATGGCAGGGGGGCGGCGCGGGTCAGGCGCGGTGGCCGTGAGCCGGAACGTGTCATGCTGGACGTACGGGACGGGACGGCTGCGCCCTCCGGGCGGGCCGCACACATCGAGGCGCCGTGGGGCGGATGGGGTGATATGCGCCGAGCACTGAGGTTCGTACCGTTGGCCCTGCTGGCTTCCGTGGTCGCGGAGCTGGCCGTGTTCGTGGTGGTGGGCCGGGCGATCGGCTTCGGCGCGGCGACACTGCTGGTGTTCGCGGCCTCGCTGTTGGGGCTGGTGTTGCTGCGCCGGGAGGGGATCCGGGCGTGGCGGGGGTTCCGGGAGGCGGCGCAGTCCGGTCGGCCGCCGGGCCGCGAGGTCACCGACGGGCTGGTGGGTCTGCTCGGCGCGCTGCTGCTGGCCACCCCGGGGTTGCTCAGTGGCCTGGTGGGGCTGGTGTTGCTGGTGCCGCCGGTGCGCCGGCTGGCCCGTGGCGGGGTGCAGCGGTCCGCCGAGCGCCGGGTGTCGTCGATGGCCGCCGGTGATCTGTTCGGGCCGCGCCGGGTACGGGTGTACCGGGGCGCGCCGCAGCAGCCGGGGGATGCCCCGCCCGCGCAGCCGGCCGGCGCGGCGGCGCAGGGGACCGCTGGCGGGTCGGCGGGCGGCCAGGCCATCGAGGGTGAGATCGTGGAGCCGCGCGGCTGAACGCACGAGACGGCGCCCCCGGGAGAACCTCCCGGGGGCGCCGTCTCGTGCGGTGGGTCAGGCGCGACCGCGGCGGGTGCGAACCTCCTGCAGCCGCTCGGCGAGGATGTCCTCCAACTCGGCGATCGACCGCCGTTCCAGCAGCATGTCCCAGTGGGTACGCGGCGGCTTGGCCTTCTTCTGCTCCGGCTCGCTGCCGTCGACCAGCCGGGCGACGCTGCCGTCGAACTTGCATTCCCAGGTGGTCGGCACCTCGGCGTCGACGGCGAACGGCACCTCGAACTGGTGACCCTTGGCACACAGGTACTCGCGGGTCTGCCGCGGCGCGAGCTCCGTGTTGCGGTCGGATTCGTAGCTGACCGCGCCCAGTCGGCTACCGCGCAGCATACGCTCGCCCATGATCGACTTCCCCTCTTTGGTGGTGCTGGTCCTGTCGGTGTAACGGTCCGCCTGCGCCGGGCCATTCCCGCGGCCACGCCTTGGCGGCCCGCTCCCGCGGGTGCGGTGTCAAGGGTAGCTGGCCATGGCGTACGCCCGACGGGGTCGCCCCGGCCGGGTCGTCACGGCGGACCGTCGCCGCCAGCGGGAATGGTAACCGGCCGGGTCACCCGCGCGGGCACGCTGGTCGGTGACGCGCCGTGGCAGGTCAGCCGACCGGTGGGGTCGGCGGCAACGGCAGCGGCAGCCCGGGCAGCCCGTCGACGCTGGTGGCGATGTCGTCCTTGCCGGCGAAGTAGGCGTCCAGCGACACGTCGTCCTCGCGGGCGAACCGCCGGGCGTGCAGGTCCCGCTCGGCACGGCACAGCCGGGCGGAACACCACCCGCAGCGACGGCAGGCGCGCTCGACAACCGGCAACACGCTTGCTCAGTCCTCGGCGGCGTCGTGGGCCAGCAGGGCCAACTGGATGCGGTTGGTGAACTCCAGCCGGGCCAGCGCGCTGGACACGTACGCCTTCACCGTGCCCACGGAGAGGTACAGCCGGGCGGCGATGTCGGCGTTGGACAGCCCGGCGGCGACCGCCCGGGCGACCTCCTGCTCCCGCTCGGTGAGCAGCGCGAACCGTTGCCGGGCCCGCTGCCGGCGGGCGTCCGGCGGACCGCCACCGGCGGCGACCCGCTCGATGAGCGTCCGGGCGACGGTGGGGGAGAGCACCGGCTCCCCGGCAGCGGCCCGGCGGACCGCGTCGACGATCCGTTCCGGCGGGGTGTGTTTGAGCAGGAACCCGGCCGCGCCGGCCCGCAACGCCTCGACCACGGTGACGTCGGCGTCGAAGGTGGTCAGCACGATGACCACCGGCCGGTGTCCGGCCCGGCCGGTCACGCCGCGGGTCGCCGCGATCCCGTCCAGCAGCGGCATCCGCACATCCATCAACACCACGTCGGGACGGGAGCGGGCCACCGCGTCGGCGACGTCCACCCCGTCGGCCGCCTCCCCGACGACCACCAGGTCCGGCGCGCCGCCGAGCATCAGCCGCAGCCCGGTACGCACCAACGCGTCGTCGTCGACGAGGAGTACCCGGATGCGCTCGCCCGCCGTCACGCCGGCCAGGATAGCCGGGCGGTCAGGCGGAACGACCCGTCGGTGACGCCGTGTTCGACGGTGCCGCCGTCGAGGGCGACCCGTTCGGCCAGCCCGGTCAGGCCGGCGCCGGCACCCGGCCCGCCGCGTGAACCCGACGGCGCCGGGTTGCTGACCGCCACCGCCACACCGGAGCCCGGAGCGGCGTCGACGCGTACCTCGACGGGCGCGCCCGGCGCGTGTTTGCGGGCGTTGGTCAGTCCTTCCTGGACAATGCGGTAGACGGTGCGCTGGGTGGCCGGCCGCAGCGTCTCGGCGGTGCCCGGGGCGCAGACCATCTCGAAACTGACCCGCTGCCCGGCGGCCCGCGCCTCGGCGACTAACCGGGCGATGTCGGTCAGCCGTGGCTGCGGTGCGGCCGCCGGGTCCTGCGGGCCGCCGTCGCGCAGCACGGCGAGGACCTCGGCCAGTTCGTCCAGCGCCTGCGCGGCGGCATCCCGGATCACCTCCGCCGCCTCGCGGATCTCGTCGGCGGCCAGCGGCACCGCCGCGCCGGCCTGCGCCGGGGCCGTGCGGTAGGCCAGGCCACCGGCGTGCACGCAGAGCAGGGAGATCCGGTGGGCGAGCACGTCGTGCATCTCCCGGGCGATGCGTTCCCGTTCGGCCCGGCGGGCGTCGGCCAGCCGCCGCTGGTGATCCTGCCGCTGCCGGTCGGCATCACGGCGCAGGCCCAGGATGAGCTGGCGGCGGGCCCGGGTGGTCATCCCCCAGCTCAGCGGCACCAGGAATGCCACGCCGGTGAAGGCCATCGCCACCGACCTGCTGGTGCCCGGCGGCTGGTGCAGCGCGGCGAAGTGCAGCGTCGGCGCCAGGTAGGCCACGGTGACCAGGGACGCCGGCAGCCAGTCGCGTCGGATCGCCACGGTGAACACCGCCACCATCGACGCCCCGAGCGCGGTGCCGGCCAGCATCAGCGCCGGCACCAGGGCGATCGCCAGCGCCAGCGGGAAGCGTCGCCGCCACCACAGGGCCAGGCAGGCCGCCGCGCCCACCCACGGGTCCACCGTGAGCATCCAGGCCGGTGTCGCGTCGGCGTAGTACGGCGGCTGGTCCGCCCACGTGTTCAAGCCGAGCAGTGCCGCGCCGGTGAACAGCAGGACGTCCACCAGCCAGTCGCGGGCCGTGCGGCGCGGTCGCGGCCGGGTCGGATCGGGCTCGGCCAACTCCGCCGGCAGCAGCCAACGCGGCGCCCTTGTGCCGGCCGGTCGGGGCGTCCGCTCGCTGCGTTCGCTCATGCCGGCACTACGCTGCGCTCCGCCATGAGACACCACCGCACGGCGCTGACGATTCGCTCGCTCATGCGGCGAGCCTAGACAGTGACCATGCCCGCTCGCGGTCGCCCATCGGCCACCGGAGGTGGCCACCTGGCCAGCTTCCTGGCCGGATGGCAGGTGTCCGGGCCGGAACCGTCGCACAGGATGGGGTGATGACGAGTTCGGCAGTCGGGTTACGCCCGCCGCGTCACCGGGTGCGGCGGCGGGCGATCGGATGGTGGACGGCCCGCTCGCTGCTCGGTGCGGCGCCGCTGCTGGGCGGTCTCGGTGTGGCGTACACGCTGGTGCCGGCGGCCCGGCCGACGCTGGGGCCGGCGCTGGTCGTGGTGGCCGTCCTCGCCGCCGGCCACGCCGCCGTCGTGCCGACCTGGCGGTACGCGGTGCACCGGTGGGAGACCACCGACGAGGCGGTGTACGCGGCCTCCGGCTGGTTCGTCCGGCAGTGGCGGGTGGCCCCGATGTCCCGGATCCAGACCGTCGACCGGGTCGCCGGCCCCCTGCAACAGCTGTTCGACCTGGCCACGGTGACCGTGACCACGGCCTCCGCGCAGGGACCCGTGAAACTGGTGGGGCTGGCCGCCGACGAGGCGGCCCACACCGCCCGGCAGCTCACCGAACTGGTCCGCGGCACGCCCGGGGACGCGACGTGAGCGGCGAGGTGCCGTGGCAGCGGCTCGACCCCCGGGTGATCTGGGTCGACGCCGTGGTCAGCCTGCTCTCGCTGGCTCCGGCGGGGCTGGCCGTGTGGGTGTTCGGGGTGGAGCCGCGACTGTCCACCCTGTGGCCGGCGCTCGTGGTCGCCGCGTTCGGCGTGACCGGCGCGACCCGGGACGTGCTGCGCTGGGTCAAGACCCGCTACCGGGTCACCGGGGATCGAGTGGAGTTGCGGACCGGGCTGCTGGTGCGCGCGCACCGGTCGGTGCGTCGGGAGCGGATCCGCAGCGTCGAGGCGACGGCGTTGCTGCGGCACCGGCTGGCCGGCCTGCGGGTGCTGACCGTCGGGGCGGGCCTGCCCGGCAGCGGCGCCGAGGCCGCGCTGCGGCTGGACGCCGTGTCGGCGACCACCGCCGAGCGGCTGCGCCGGGAGCTGCTGCGCGGCGACGTCGACGCCGGCCCGGACGCCGCCGCGGACGACGGGTCGCGGGTGTACGCCCGGATCCGCTGGTCGTGGATCGTGCACAACGTCGCCAACATCTGGGCCTTCGTGATGGCCGCCGGCCTGCTCTGGGGCGGATTCTGGACCGCGCAGGCGTTCGGGTTCGACCCGGTCGGCGCGATCGGCGGGCTGGTCGACCCGCGGTCGCTGGGCACCGGCTGGTCGATCGCGCTCGCGGTGTCCGCCACCGGCGTGCTCGGCGCGTTCGGCCTGGCCTGCGCCTTCGTCGCCGAGAACTGGGGCTTCCGGTTGGCGCGGGTGCCCACCGCCGCCGGCACGGTGCTGCGCACCACGCAGGGACTGCTCAAGACCCGGGCGGTCGACCGGGACGACGACCGGCTACGCGGCGTGCAGATCGCCGAGCCGGTGCTGTGGCGGTGGATGGGCACGGCGGACACCGACGTGGTGACCACCGGTCTGAGGATCTGGAGCCTCAGCCCGGCCACCACCATCCTGCCCCGCGGCCCGGTACGGGTGGCCCGCCGGGTGGCCGCCGCCGTGCTCGACGCCGAACCCAGCCCGTTCGAGGCGCCGCTGCGCGGCCATCCGCCCGCCGCGTTGCGCCGCCGCCTCGGTTGGGCGGTGACGGTGACGGCGGTGGTCACCGGCCTGCTGGCCGGGGCCGGCGGGCTGTTCGACGCCGTGCCGGACGCGGCGTGGCTCGGTGGGCCGGCGGTGTTGCCGGTCGCGGTGGTCGCCGCGGTGCTCGCGTACCGGTCGTTGGGCCATGCCGTCTGCGGCGACTACCTGGTGGTCCGGTCGGGGCTGCTGAGCCGCACCACGGTGGCGTTGCGCGGCACGGCCGTGATCGACTGGCAGCTGCGGCAGAGCGTGCTGCAACGCCGGCTCGGGCTGGTCACGCTCACCGCCACCACCGCCGCCGGCTACGGCCGGTACGCCGCGATCGACATCGCCGCCCCTGACGCGGTGACCCTCGCCGAACAGATCCGCCCCGGCCTCCTCAGCCCCTTCCAGCCACCCCCCTGACCCCACCCCCTCCACAGCCGCGATCTCGCGCTTCACGTCGCCCCAGATGACCGCAAGGGCGCATGACGGCGAGCCGAAGTGCAAGATCGACGACGACGGGGGGCGGGGGTGAGGGGGATCAGGGGGGTGGCTGGGTGGAGGTCAGCCGGGTCAGGGCGGTGGCCAGGTCGCCGACCTGGGCGGCGAGCTGGGCCACCCGCTGGCGGGCCTCGTCGCGGTCGGCTTCGGCGGCGCGTAGCCGTACCGTCAGCTCCGCCAGCCTCTCCTCGGAGGCGCTCGCCGCGGCCAGGCCGGCGCGCAGCGTCTCCGCCTGCGCGATGGCGGCGGCCAGTTCCTCGGCGGCCCGCCGCGCCGCCGCCTCCGCGGCGCCGCGGGCGGTCTCGGCCTGCGCCCGCTCCTGTTCGGCCCGCGCGGTCCCGGTCCGGGCATGGTCGGCGGCGGCGCGGGCCTCGACCGTTTCCGCCCGGGCCTGCTCGGCAACGGCCCGGGCCTCGGCGGCCAGCGACCGGGACCGTTCGGCCTCACCGCGGGCGCGCTCGGCGGCGGTCCGCAGCTGTTCGACCTCGGTACGGAGCTGCGCGGCGCGTTCGCCGGCTTCGGCGGCGGCCTGCCCGGCGCGCTCGGCGGCGGCCCGCGCGGTGTCCCGCTCGGTGATCAGGTCGGCGGTTCGGCGGCGCTCGGCGGCCAGGTCGGCCTGCACGGTGGCCAGCTGCGCGCGGGCGGTGTCCCGGTCGGACTCGGCCTGCGTCCGCAGCGCCTCGGCGGCGGCGGTAGCCCGTCGGGCCTCGTCGCGGGCCACCTCGGCCCGCTCGGTGTGCTCGGCGGCGGCGCTCGCCCGGTCGGCGGCGGCGGTGGCCTCGGCCCGTGCGGCGTCGCGCTCGGCCGTCGCGGTCTGCGCCTGCCGGCGGTCCCGCTCGGCGCGGGCGGCGGCGTCCTCGGCCGCCCGTAGCGCCTCGTCCCGTTCGGTCTGCGCCGCCGCGACCTCGCCGGCCGTCTCCGCGCGGACCTGGGACAGCTGGCGCTCCACCCCGGCCGGGGAGAGTTCGGCGTGCAACGCCTCGGTCAGCGTCTCCACGATCTGGTCGAGCCGGTCCACCGCCTCCCAGGTGCGGGCCACCTGCCCGGGCAGGCCGGGGGCGTTGCGGTGACGCATGCGGCTGTTGCGGGAGGCCCGCTGACAGGCGCCGTCGTTGTCCCGGCAGTACCGGAACGGCCGGCCCGCGCCGACGCGCTGCGGCACGTCGCGTCCGCAGTGGGCACAGGGGCGCAGGTCGGCGGCGGGGGCGGGCTGGACGTCCATCGAAGCGGCAGTCTAGTGGCCCGGTCCCGCCCTCCGGTGGGCGGCGGGACCGGGCCGGTCAGCCCGCGACCCGGGTCGCGGCCGGGCCCGCCACGCCACGGTGCCCGGCGGTTGTGCCGTCGGGCACCGTGGCGTGTCCGGCGTCCCGGTCGTGGGGTGCGGCGGCCGTGCTGTCGCGGACGGTCAGCCGGGGTTCCAGGAGCGTGACCTGCGGCACCGGCTCCTCGCCCAGCTTGCGCATCAGCAGCGTCACGGCCTGCCGGCCGATCTCCTCGGCGGGCACCGGCACCGAGGTGAGTCGGGGGCTGGCGTGTTCGGCGAACTGGTCCGGGCAGACGGCCACCACCGACACGTCGTGCGGCACGCGCCGGCCCAGGGCGGCCAGCGCCGCCTGCACCGGACCGACGGCGGCCTCGTTCTGCACCACCAGCCCGGACAGGTCGGCATGCCGGGCGAACAGCTCGACCACCCGGTGGTGTACGTCGGCGGCGTTCTCCTCGCACGGCATCGTCACCGCGTCGACACCGTGCCCGGCCGCCGCCTCGACGACGCCGGCCCGGGTGCGGTGCGCGAAGCCGGTGCCCCGGTCGTAGACGGCGGCCGGGGCACCGAGCAGGGCCACCCGCCGGTGCCCCAGCCCCGCCAGGTGTTCCACGCACACCTGACCTGCCCGGTGGAAGTCCAGGTCCACACAGGTCAGACCGTCGGCGTCGGCGGGCAGCCCGATCAGGACGCTGGGCCGACCCAGCTCGCGCAGCAGCGGCACCCGGACGTCGTGCAGTTCCACGTCCATCACCAGGACCCCGTCGACCAGGGCGCCGGCGGCGATCCGGCGCAGCCCTTCCGGGCCCTCGTCGGAGGTGAGCAGCAGCACGTCGTGGTCGTGGCGGCGGGCCGAGGTGACCACGGCCGTGGCGAACTGCATCACCACCGGCACCTGGATGCCCGAGCGCAGCGGCAGCACCAGGGCGATCACGTTGGAGCGCCGGCTGGCCAGGGCCCGCGCCCCGGCGTTCGGGTGGTAGTTGAGCAGCCGGATGCTGGCCAGCACCCGGTTGCGGGTCACCTCGGAGATGGCCCGTTTGCCGCTGAGCACGTACGACACGGTGCTCACCGCGACACCCGCGTGCCGGGCCACGTCGGCGATGGTGGGCTGGCCGGACGGGATGCGTCCGCGCCCGGTCACCGGGCCCCGCTCGCGGTGTGCAGCCGGGCCCGCCGCTCGGCGGGTTCGCCGCGTACGGCCACGGCGCCGACCAGCCGCACGTCGGTCGCGGAGCGCCCGACCAGCACGGTGTGGATGGCGTCCTCCACCACGTGGGCGGCCCGGTCGGCGTCCCACCAGGACAGCTCGGCGGTGCGCAGGCGCAGCGTCACGGTCCGGCGCTCGCCCGGGGCGAGGGTGATCCGGGCGAAGTCGCGCAGTTGCCGCAGCGGCTGCTTGACCCGGGACCGGCGCTGCCGGGTGTACAGCTGCACCACCTCCTCGCCGGCCCGGTCGCCGGTGTTGGTGACCTCGACACTCACCTGCACCTCCTCGCCGACGGTCACCGCCGCCGCGCTCAGCCGCAGGTCGGCGTAGTCGAAGCGGGTGTAGGACAGGCCGTGCCCGAACGGGTACAGCGGGTCGCCCCGGTAGTACAGGTAGGTGGAGTCGGCCCCGATCACGTCGTAGTCGAGCAGGTCGGGCAGCTCGGCGGCGTCGGCGTACCAGGTCTGGGTGAGCCGGCCGGCCGGCTCGGCGTCGCCGAGCAGCACGTCGGTCAGGGCGGCGCCGTGCTCCTGTCCACCGTGCGACGACCAGAGCACCGCCGGCAGGTGGGCCTGCGCCCAGCCGAGGGCGTACGGGTAGCTGCTGGTCACCACCAGCACCGTGCGGGGGTTGGCGGCGTGCACGGCGCGCAGCAGCGCCTCCTGCCGGGCCGGCAGGGCAAGGTCGACGCGGTCCTCGGTCTCGCGTCCGTTGACCATCGGATGGTTGCCGAGCGTCACCACCGCCACGTCGGCGGCGGCGGCCAACGCGGCGGCCTCGGCGGTGCCGTCGGTGCCGAGTTCGATGCCGAAGGCGGTGCCGGCCTGCGGCCCGTCGCCGTCGACCCGCAGCCCTCCGTCGGTGTCGACGGTGACGTACCGGTCGGTGGCCAGGTGGCGCAGCAGCACGGTGCCGTCGGGCAGCGGGTCGAACTGGAAGGTTTCCCGGACCACCCAGCCGCCCGGCCCGGGGCGGTCGTTGACCAGCGCGCCGCCGTCGTCGGCGCCGACGTGCCGGCCGTTGCCGACGGCGCGCAGCGCCACCGTGTCACGGCCCCAGTCGTCGACGTCGAACCAGGTGGCGTCGGCGTCGACGGTCAGCGGGCCACCCTCGGCGGTGGCCGGGCAGCCCACGTACCGCTCGCCCACCCGCAGCGCGATCCGGTCGCTGCCGGAGTGGGTGGTGACCTCCGGCAGCCGGCCGGCCAGGCCCTGGTGGGTGGTCACCTGGTACGGCAGGGTGCCGCTGTACCAGTCCTCGTACACCACGTCGGCGAGCGGGCCGAGCACGGCGACCCGCAGCCCGGGGGCGAGCGGGAGCAGCCCGGTGTTGCGCAGCAGCACCACGGACTGCCGGGCGGCCTCCCGGGCCAGCTGCCGGTGGGCCGGGCAGTCGACGACGTCCGGTGTGGTGGCGGCGTACGGGTCGGTGTGCGGCGGGTCGAGGTCGCCCAGGCGCAGCCGGATGGTGAGGATGCGGCGGACCGCCCGGTCCACGTCGGAGGGGGTGATCAGCCCGCGTTCGAGGGCTTCGGTCAGGCGTTGCCGGGTTGGTGTGCTGTCGGTGTCGTCCTCGGTGAAGCTGTCGATCCCGGCGCGCAGCGCGGCGGCGAACCCGCTGACGTGGTCGGGCAGGTGCT
Source organism: Micromonospora sp. CA-263727 (assembly GCF_050942455.1). Taxonomy (NCBI): domain Bacteria; kingdom Bacillati; phylum Actinomycetota; class Actinomycetes; order Micromonosporales; family Micromonosporaceae; genus Micromonospora; species Micromonospora sp. CA-263727. The sequence goes on along the minus strand of NZ_CP192031.1, from coordinate 3,636,080 downwards.
TCTGCACACCGGCGATGTTGGTCACCGCGCCCGCGTCGCCGACCACCAGCACCTCGCCGGGCGCCCACCGGCGCAGCTCGCTGTCGATCAGCGGGCTCAGGTGCGCCGGCACCCCGTCGACCAGGTTGTACGAGGCCATCGCGCCGACCGCCGCGCCGGCGGCGAGGGGTGCGCGGAACGCCGGCAGCTCGTACTCGTGCAGCACCCGGGGCGGCAGGTCGCTGGAGGTGGTGGCCCGGTCGGTCTCGTTGTTGTAGCCGAGGAAGTGTTTGACCGTGGGGGCGGTACGCAGCCGTTCGGGATGGTCGCCGCGCAGCCCCTCGGCGTAGGCGGTGGCGAGCCGGCCGGTCAGCCACGGGTCCTCCGACCAGCCCTCCTCGTTGCGTCCCCAGCGCGGGTCGCGCAGCGGGTTGACCACCGGCGCCCACACGTTGAGGCCGACCCGTTCGGGGTCGGCGTGGTGTTTGGCGCGCACCTCGTCGCCGACGGCGGCGCCGACGGCGCGTACCAGGTCGGGGTTCCAGGTGCTGGCCAGGCCGATCGCCTGGGGGAAGACGGTGGCCGGGCCGAGCCAGGCGACGCCGTGCAGCGCCTCGGTGCCGGTGCGGAAGCCGGGCAGGTCGAGCCGGGGCACCGGGGCCTGCCACTGGTGCAGCAGGCCGATCTTCTCCGGCAGGGTGAGCCGGGCCAGCAGGTCTTCGACGCGATCACGCGGGGAGGGCGTGGTGGGGTCGGTCATGGTGGGCTGCCTTCCAGTGCCCGGCGCGCCGGTGGTCGAAGCGCTTCGACGACGGAGGGCCGAGCGGCATCGCAGGTCATGGTGGGGTGACGGTCGTCGGCCCGGACGCTGGCGAAGCGCTTCGACAAACCGCGAGAAGCAAGCCGCCCCGGGTGCCCGAACGGAGCGGCTTGCTTCGAGGTTGGCACCCGCGACGGATCCGGTCAAGACTCGGGCGGTGGTGTCCGCGCCGCGGGCGCCGGCCGGGCGTGGCGGCGCGGGCGGGTCAGCCCGCCGGCAGCCGGCCGGCCTCGACGGTGGCCAGCGCGGCGGTCGCGCCGCCCAGCGCCGCCGCGGTCTCCAGCGTGGAGGCGTCGAGGCGGCAACCTCCGGCGCCGGGGGCGAGGGTCCGTGCGGCCAGCTCCGACCGGGCCGCCGGCAGCAGCCAGGGCGCCAGGGTCGCGAGATGGTCGCCGAGCAGCACCGCCTCCGGGTTGAGCAGGTCGGCCAGGATCGCCACGCCGCGCCCGAGGTGCCGGCCGGTGTCGGCCAGCCCGCTGCGCACGCCGGGGTCGTCCTGCCGGGCCAGGGCCACGATCCGGTCGAGTTCCGGCAGGTAGTCGGTGATCGGGCCGTCGGCCTCGGCGTCGGGCAGCAGCCGGCGTACCACCGCGGGGAGCCCGACCAGCGCGGTCAGGCAGCCCCGGCCGCCGCAGGCGCAGAGCGGGCCGGCCGGGTCGAGGGAGACGTGGCCGATCTCGCCGGCGAAGCCGCGTCCGCCGCGCAGCAGCCGGCCGGCGGCGATGATGCCCGCGCCGACGGTGATCCCGCCGGTCAGGTGCACCAGGTCGGCGGTGCCCGGGTACGCGCCGTGCCGCTGTTCGGCCAGGGCGGCGAGGTTGGCGACGGTGTCGACGCCGACGGCGAAGCCGGGCTCCCGCAGGGCGGCGCGCAGCTCGGCGGCGACGGGCACGTCCCGCCAGCCCAGGGCGGTGGCGAGCGGCACCGCCCCGGCCGAGTCGACCAGCCCCGGTACGCCGAGGGTGAGGCCCAGGACCGTGCGGCCCTGGGCGGTGACCCGCCCGATCGCCCGGCGGGCCAGCGCGGCCAGCGCGCGCACCGTCTCGGCGGGGGAGACGGTGCCGGCGGCGAAGGCCCGCCGCCAGGTGAGCAGCCGGTTGCCGCCGAGGTCGATGGCGACCGCGACCAGTTCGTCGGCGCCGATCTGTAGACCCAGGGCGGCGTACGGTTCGCCGTCGAGCACCAGCATCGTCGCCGGGCGGCCGACCCGGTTCTCGGTCAGTCCGGTCTCGCGTACCAGCCGCTGCTCGATCAGCTCGCTCACCAGGCTGGAGACGGTCGCCTTGTTGAGCCCGGTCCGCGCGGCGATGTCGGCGCGGGAGCAGGGGGCGTGCAGGCGTACGTGCCGCAGGACCACCGCGCGGTTGGCGACCCGTACGTCGCCGAGGTCGGTCGGCTGCGGTTCGTTGTGGATGCTGATCACGATCTGCCCGCTCCCTGCGCCGGCGTCGCGGCGCGCGTCCATCATCGCGTACCGCGGTCACGGCGGCGATCATGCCGTGCGGGCCGCCGGCACGCCCTGTCCCGTGGGACGGATTACCGTCGATTAATTTGTTCGGGTCCCCAACTAATCCTAGCCCGGCGCTCCTGCTCCGCAAGCCCGCCCTCGGGTGCGCCGTACCCCGACCCCGTCCCGCGCGGCACCCGACTCCGTCCAGACCGGGTGCCGCGCGGGACGGTCAGCCCTCGGCGGGGAAGAACCCCGCGAAGGGCACGACGGTCACCACCTCGCCGTTCAGCAGTGACCGGGCCGGCAGGTCGGCATCGCCGACCCCGGCAAGGACCAGCTGCCCCACCTGCAGCGGTCCCCGCGTCCGGACCCGCAACTCCGCGCCGTCGCGGATCGCCTCGATGATCGTGTCGCCGTCCACGTCGTGCACCACCGTCCGCCCGTCGACCGCGCCCCAGCTGACCAGGGTGACGTCCCGGAACGGGCCGTCGTCGACCGTGGCGCCCGGCGCGACCAGCGGCACCAGGGCGCCACGGCGGACGAACAACGGCATCCTCGACAGCGGCACCGCCACCGGCAGGTGCCGTCCGCCGGCATGCCGCTGCCCGGTCCCGGCGTCGATCCAGTCGTCCCCGACCGGCAGGTAGACGTCGCGGCGGCCGGACGGATCGGTGACCGGCGCGACCAGCAGGTCCGTCCCGAGGCGGTACTGCAGGTCGGCGGTCCAGGCGGTCGGGTCGTCCGGGGTGTCGACCAGCAGGGCGCGCATCATCGGCGCGCCGGTGCGGGCGGCCTGCACCGCGGCCGACCAGAGGTACGGCATCAGCCGGTAGCGCAGCCGCAGCGCGGCCACCGCGTGGCGTTCCGCCTCGGCCGGGAAGTCCCAGGGCAGCCGGCTGGTGGTGCCGTGCAGCCGCACCAGCGGGGAGAGCGCGCCGAACTGCGACCAGCGGACGTAGAGGTCCGGTTCGGGGACGCCGTGGAAGCCGCCGGTGTCGTGGCTCCAGAACGGCACCCCGGACAGGCCGTGGCACAGCCCGCCGCGCAGCGTGCTGGCCAGCGCCGGCCAGGTCGCGTTGACGTCGCCGCTCCACTGCGCGCTGTGCCGCTGCCCGCCCAGGTACGACGAGCGGGCCCAGACCGTCCGGTGCCCGGCCACCTCCTCGGTGACCTTGGCGACCACGTCGTTGAAGAGCAGGGTGTACACGTTGTGCAGCTCGACGCCGGTCATCCCGTTGTGGGCCACCGCGTCGGCCGGCACCCCCTCGGCGAAGTCGGTCTTGAACACGGCCACGCCCTGCTCCAGCAGCGGCCGCAGTAGCCCGGTGAACCAGTCCACCGCGGCCGGGTTGGTGAGGTCCACGATGGCGCTGGCCGGATAGCTGCCGTGCCACACGTCGGCGACGTACGTCTGCCCGTCCGGCCGGCGCAGGAAGAAGCCGGCCCGTTCGGCGTCGGCGTACCGCGGGCTCTGCGTCATCAGGTACGGGTTCATCCAGAGGCAGACCCGGAAACCCTGCTCGGCGAGGATGCGCAGCATCCCGGTCGGGTCGGGGAAGGCCTCGGCGTCCCAGCGCAGGTCCGACCAGCATCCGGCCAGCTGCCAGTAGCAGTCCAGGTGCAGCACGTCGCAGGGGATGTCCCGGGCCCGGATGAGCCGGGCCCGCTCCAGCACCTTCTGCTGGCTGTCCGGGTAGAAGCCGGAGGAGATCCAGGCGCCGAAGGCCCACCGGGGCGGCAGGTAGGGGCGACCGGTGAGGCCGTCGAGGCGGTCCAGCACCTCGGCGGGGCTCGGTCCGGCCAGCACGTAGTAGTCGAGCAGGTCGTCGGGGACCAGGATCTGCACCGCGCTGTGGGTGGACTGGCAGACGTCGAACTGCACCGGCAGCCCGCTGTCGACCAGCACCCCGTAGCCGCGGTTGGACAGGTAGAACGGCACGTTCTTGTGCGAGCGGTCGGACTCGCTGCCGAAGGCGTCGAAGTTCCACATCAGGGCGCGCTGGCCCCGCTTGTCCAGCGGGGTGAACTTCTCGCCGAAGCCGACGAACCGTTCGTCGCCCGGCGCGACGAAGCTCTCGTGCCAGGCGACACGTATTCCGTCGGCGGTGGAGTGTCCGAACGGGAGGGTGCGCCGCCGGCCGCTGATGTCGACGGTGCCGGAGTCCTGCTCGACCAGCACGGCGCCGTCGGAGCGCAGGAACCGGATCCGCCACGGGTCGAGGCGGACCTCGGCGACCACACCGCCGCTGGCCACCCGCACGTACCGGTCGTCGACGGTCACGGTGGCCGGGTGGGCACGCGGGTGGACCAGCGGTACGGCCCGGGCCGAGCGGCTGCGGGCCTGGGCGTCCTCGGCGAGGCGTACCCGGATCACGCCGTCGCCGGCCGCGTCGATGCGGACCACCGCCGTCACGCCGTCGGCCAGCGCGGCCTTGAAGGTGGCGCCGTGCGGGTCGGCGCCGGCGACCTCGGCCCGGCCCACCAGGGCCACGCCGTCCTCGCCGGGGGTCCGGACGGGCAGCTCGGGCGGGTCGGCAACGAAGGTCTCGTACGGCACCAACGGTGGTCGGTACGGCATCAGGGTCTCCTCGACGACGGCACGGGCGGTGTCGCCAGTTTCTTTAAATACCCAACGAAATGTCAACGATGTTCATCGATTCCGGAACTATCGGTTGGCGTTGACATGGGCAAAGCCCCTCCATAGTTTGGATGCCTATCCAACTAAATTGGCGGTGGTGGCATGTGGAGCGACGGTCCGCTCTGCTACGGCGGTGACTACAACCCGGAGCAGTGGCCGGCGCGGGTGTGGGCCGAGGACGTCGCGCTGATGCGCCAGGCCCGGGTCAACCTGGTCACCGTCGGGGTCTTCGCCTGGTCCCGGCTGGAACCGGCCCCCGGCCGGTACACCTTCGACTGGCTCGACCAGGTGCTCGACCTGCTGCACGCCGGGGGCATCCGGGTCGCCCTGGCCACCCCCACGGCCTCCCCGCCGCCCTGGTTCTCCCTCGCCCACCCGGGCGCGCTGCCGGTCACCGCCGACGGGGTCCGGCTGCACCACGGCAGCCGGGACACCTACTGCGCCGCCGCACCCGCCTACCGGCAGGCCGCCCGACGCATCGCCGCCGCCCTCGCCGACCGGTACGCCCACCATCCGGCCCTCGCCCTGTGGCATGTGCACAACGAGTACGGCACCACCTGCCACTGCGAGCACACCGCCCGGGCGTTCCGCCGCTGGCTGACCACCCGCCACGGCGACCTGGCCACCCTCAACGATGCCTGGACCACCAGCTTCTGGAGCCAGCACTACTCCGACTGGGCCCAGATCAGCACCCCCCGGGCCACCCAGTACCTGGCCAACCCCGGCCAACTGCTGGACTTCCGCCGGTTCTGGTCGGACACCCTGCTCGCCGCGTACGCCGAGCAACGCGACCTGCTCCGCGCGGCGAACCCGGCGATCCCGATCACCACCAACTACGTCCTCGGCGACTGGGTGCCGGTCGACCACGCCCGCTGGGCCGCCGAGGTGGACGTGGTCGCCGTCGACCACTACCCGTCGGCGGTCGACGTCGGCGCGGAGGAACAGACCGCGCTCGCCGGCGACCTGGCCCGAGGCTGGGCCCAACACGCCGCCGCCTGCCGCCCAGCCCCCGCCACCGCGGCAGGCCGCGGATCACCGGCCGTCCCCGATCATGGCGCACCCGCCGCCCCGGCCTGGTTGCTGATGGAGAGCGCCCCCAACCAGATCCACACCGCCGGCCGGATACACGCCAAGGAACCGGGGCGGATGCTGCGGCACAGCCTCGCCCACGTCGCCCGCGGCTCCCGCGGCGCGATGTTCTTCCAGTGGCGGGCCCCCACCGGCGGCGCCGAACGTTTCCACTCGGCCCTGGTGCCGCACGCCGGCCCGGACAGCCGGGTCTTCCGCGAGGCGGTCGAACTCGGCGCGGCGCTGGCACGGCTCACCGAGGTCGACGGGCGCGTCGAGGCGTCGGTGGCGATCGCCGTCGACGCGGCCAGCGGGTGGGCGCTGCGTCACCCGGGTCTGCCCTCGACCCGGCTGGACCACCACGAGGAGGTCGCCGCCGCCCACCGGGCCCTCTGGCATGCCGGCTACGGCTGCGACACCGTCACCCCCGGCGACCCCCTCGACGGGTACCGGCTGCTCGTGCTGCCCGCCCTCTACCTGGCCGGTGACGCCACCGCCGACTGGGTACGCGAGTACGTCCGGGGCGGCGGCCACCTGCTGGCCACCTACCTCAGCGGCGCCGCCGACGAGCACGCCCGGGTCCGGCCCGGCGGCTACCCGGGCGCCCTGCGCGACCTGCTCGGCGTGCGGGCGGAGGAGTTCCACCCGCTCGCCGAGGGCGACCACATCCCGCTCGCCGGCGGCGGGACCGGACGGATCTGGGCCGAGACCCTGCACCTGGCCGGGGCGGACGCGGTCACCTCGTACGCCGGCGGGATCCTCGACGGGCGCCCCGCGGTCACCCGACACCGCTGGGGTGCCGGAACCACCTGGTACGTCTCCACCCGCCCCGACGAGGACACGTACCGCCGGCTGCTCGACACCGCCGCCCGGGCCGCCGGCGCCGCCCCCGTCCACCCGGACGCACCCGCCGGCGTCGAGGCGGTACGCCGCCGGGGCGAGCGCGTCAGCTGGCTGTTCCTGTTCAACCACACCGACCGGGAACAACGCGTACCGGCGCGGGGCGTGGAACTGCTCACCGACGCCCCGGTCGACGCGGCGCTCGCCCTGCCGCCCGGCGGCGTCGCCGTGCTCCGCGAATCCGGGACCTGAGGTGGGCGTCGAGCTGGATCTGCGATCGCGGCTACCGCGGTAGCTGATTCTTCGCCGCCATCGGACTGCCCCGATCAGCCGGCGGCGACCGCAGCGCGGGATCGGTCGGTCGCGATCCGCACCGCCAGCGCCGCCAGCACCGTGCCCATCAGCGCCCGCTGTAGCCGCAGCCACATCGGCCGCCGGCCCAGGAACGTGGCGATCCCGCCGGCGGCCAGTACGATCACCGCGTTCACCGTCAACGCCACCACGATCTGGGTCAGTCCCAGCAGCAGGCTCTGCGTCGCCACGTTGCCCCGGGCGGGGTCGATGAACTGCGGCAGCAGCGAGACGTACAGGATGGCGATCTTCGGGTTGAGCAGGTTGGTGACCAGCCCCATGGTGAACAGCCGCCGGGTCGGGTCCGGTGGCAGCGGCGCCGGGGTGAACGGCGAATGGCCGCCCGGCCGGATCGCCTGCCAGGCCAGCCACAGCAGGTACGCCGCGCCGGCCAGCTTGACCGCCGTGTACAGCGCCGGTACCAGCACGAAGACGGTGGCGATACCGGCCACCGCGGCGCTCAGGTAGACCGCGAAACCCGCGGCGACCCCGAGCAGCGAGATCAGGCCGGCGCGCCGGCCCTGGGTCACCGACCGCGACACCAGGTAGACCATGTTCGGCCCCGGCGTCAGCACCAGCCCCAGGGCGACCAGCGCGATCCCGACAATTCCAGCCGTACTCACCATCGCCTGCCCCCGTCCCACATCCCGCCCGAGCCTATGCCACCGGGGAACGCCGACACCGCGCCGGCGGAGCGTGCGTCGCCCCGCCGGCGCTTCCAGGGCCCCCGTTGGGGCGATCACGCCGGCCCTAGATCCTGGTGTTGCCGCCCTTGTTGACGATGCTGGCCTTCTTGCAGTTGCCCCAGGTGAGCGGAAGCCCGGTGCTGCCACCTCCACGGCCGCCCCACCTGATCAGCGAGATCTTCTTGCCGGAGTAGCCGGTTCCGTACTTGTTGTTCTTGAAGATGTTGCCGCTCCCGCACACCTCCTTCTTGTCCAGCCGGCCCCACTCGCTGAACATGGCGTACTGGCCGGACTTGATGAAGGTGTTCCCGCTCACCACGTTCTTCTTGCTTCCGTCCCTGATCCGCACGGGGTCACCGGTGATCGACGAGAATTTGTTGCCGGTGATGCTGCTGTTCGAGGTCTTGACCAGGTAGACCCCGTGCATCATCCCGCGGTTACTCAGGTTGGAGAAGACATTCTTCCTGATCACGATGCCGGAGGAGTTCTTCACATGGACCGCGGCGTACCCGGTGGCACCGCTGAGATTCTTGAATCGGTTCCCGCTGATCGTGACGTTCCTGACGTTCCTGAGCAGGATCGCGTTGGCATGGCCGGAGAACGTCTTGCCGCTGATGGTGAAGCCGCCGCGGCCGCCGTCGATGCAGAGCTGGTAGTCACCCACGGGGCACTTGACCTGTCCCGGGTACTTGGCGGCGACGGCGGCCTGAGCCGGCGCCACGAGTCCGAGGACGAGTGCGGCGCTGCCGGCCAGTGCGATCAATCCACGCTTGAGCACTGAAGATCCCAATCGGTGAGTAGGGATGCGGATGGTCCTACCGGGGCCATCGGCGCGTGTGTCCGTGCCCGCCCCGTTGGAGTCAGCATCCGCGTCCCGCCATACGTAAATGCTTGCCGGAACCTTGAATTCACAGCTCAGAATGGATGACCGGTGGTCGGCGTCAGCGGCGGACAGTGAGGGCGCATGGTCGTGGAGTTCAGGCTGCTGGGCGACGTCGCGGCGCTCATCGACGGCGATCCGGTCGACCTCGGCCATGTACGGCAGCGATGCGTCCTGGCGGTGCTGCTGGTCGAGGCGAACAAGGTCGTACACGTGGACCAGCTCATTGAGCGGGTGTGGACGGATCGGCCACCGCAGCGGGCACGCAGCTCCCTCTACAGCTACCTGTCACGGTTGCGCCGCTGCCTGAGCGCCGCCGAAGACGTCGGCATCGTCCAGCAACGCGGCGGCTACCTGCTGACGGTCGATCCCCTGGCGGTGGACCTGCACCGCTTCGACGCGCTGGTGTCCCGCGCCCGCCGGGCAGCCGACGACGACCACGCCCTGCGGCTGTTCGACGAGGCGATCGGCCTGTGGCGGGGGGAGGCATTCGCGCAGCTGGACACCCCCTGGTTCACCATCCTTCGTACCGCGCTGCATCAGGGACGGCTCGCGGCCGAACGCGACCGGACCGACGCCGCCCTGCGCAGCGGTCGGCATTCGACGCTGCTGCCCGAGTTGTCGCGCTGCGTTGCCGAAGAGCCGTTGGACGAGCGTCTCGCCGGCCAACTGATGCTGGCGCTGGCCCGATCAGGCAGACAGGCCGAGGCCCTCGACCACTATCAGCGGATCCGGCACCGCCTGGCCGACGTGTTGGGCGTCGACCCCGGCCCCGACCTTCAGGAGCTGCATCTGCGCATCCTCCACGGCGACCGCGAGTTCGCCGCCTCGGCCGTGCCGCGCGCCGCCGCCGGACCGGCCGCTCCCCGGCAGCTGCCGGCGCCGCCCGCGATGTTCGCGGGCCGGGTCCGTGAGCTGGCCGCGCTGACCGACGCGCTGGACCGGCAGGCCGAACCGGAACGCGCGGCCGTCATCTCGGTCGTCGGGGGGATGGGTGGGATCGGCAAGACCTGGCTCGTGTTGCGGTGGGCCCACGACAACCTGGACCGGTTTCCCGGCGGGCAGCTGTACGTGAACCTGCGCGGCTTCGAGCCCTCCGCGCAACCGTTGCCGCCGGTGGTGGCGCTGCGGGGCTTCCTCGACGCGCTCGGCGTGCCGCCCGGGTCGGTGCCGACGGAGCGGGACGCGTTGGCCGGCCGGTACCGCAGCATGGTGTCCGGCCGGCGGATGCTGATCGTGCTCGACAACGCCCGCGACGCCGAGCAGGTACGGCCGCTCCTGCCCGGCGTCCCCGGATGCGCGGTGGTGGTGACCAGCCGGCAGCAGCTGTCCGGCCTGGTGGCGGTCGAGGGCGCCAGCCCGATCACCCTCGACCCGCTCACCGCCGCCGAGGCTCGCGAGCTGCTGGCGAGCCGGCTGAGCGACGGCCGGGTGGCCGCCGAACCGAGACCGGTGGAGGGAATCGTCGAGCGGTGTTCCGGGCTGCCGCTGGCGCTGGCGATCGTGGCGGCCCGCGCGGCGGCGCACCCCGGGTTCCCGCTCGCCGCGCTGGACCGGGAGTTGGCCGAGTTGCAGGGCAGCCTCGACGGCTTCGCCGGCGGTGGGGACCCGGTCACCGACCTGCGTTCGGTCTTCTCCTGGTCGCACCGGGCGCTCGGCGAGCCGGCGGCGCGGCTGTTCCGCCTGCTCGGGCTGCATCCCGGGCCGGACATCTCGGTGCGGGCCGCGGCCAGCCTCGCCGCCCTGCCCGAGCGGCAGGCGCGTCCCCTGCTCGGCGAACTCGTCCGGTCGCAACTGGTGGTGGAGCGGGTGCCGGGCAGGTACACCTGCCACGACCTGCTGCGGGCGTACGCGGCGGAGTTGGTCGAGTCGGAGCCGGCGGGGGCCCGCCGCGCCGCCCTGCACCGGATCGTGGACCACTATCTGCACAGTGCCTGTCGCGCCGACCGGCAGCTGTCCCCACTTCGGGACCCAATCGTGCCGCCGCCGGTCCATCCCGACGTGGAGCCGGAACAGCCGGTGGACAACACACAGGCGTTGGCCTGGTTCGCCGAGGAACACGGGGTGCTCGTGCGGGTGGTGGAGCTGGCCGCGCGGCACGGCTTCGACCGGCACGTCTGGCAGTTGGCGTGGGCGTTGACCACCTTCCTGAGCCGCCGAAGCCACTGGGACGACCTGATCGCCGTACAGGGGCGCGCGCTGGCCGCCGCCGAGCGTGACGGCGGTCGGGCGGCGAGGGCGCAGGCGCACCGCGATGTCGCTCCCGCCTACTCCGAGACGGGCCGGTTCGAGTTGGCCCGCGCTCACCTGGAGCGCGCGCTGGCGCTGCTGGAGGAGCTTGCCGACCGGGTCGGTCAGGCGCACACCCTGCTGACTCTGAGCTGGGCCAGCGAGAAGGAGGGCGACCAGGCGGCCGCGTTGCGCCACGACGAGCGGGCGCTACGGCTCTTCCGCGACAGCGGGCACGAGGCGGGAGAGGCCCGCGCACTCAACGCGGTCGGCTGGGACCACGCCATGCTCGGCGAGCACGAGGAGGCGATCCGCTGCTGCCAGCGGGCGGTCGCCCTGCAACGCCGGCTCGGCGACCTGACCGGCGAGGCGAACAGTTGGGACACGCTCGGCTACGCCCATCACCATCTCGGTCAGTACCGGCGGGCGGCTCGCTGCTATCGCCGGGCGCTGGACCTCAGCCGGGAACTGGGACACCGGCACAACGAGGCGGAGGCGCTGCGGCACCTGGGTGACACCCACCAGGCCCTCGGCGACCCGGAAGCCGCCTGCGGCTGCTGGCGGCAAGCCCTGGAGATCCTCACCGAGATAGGGCACCCGGGCGTAGCGCAGCTGCGCGCCAAGGTCGAGGCGAGCCAGGGTGCGACCGCCGTGCGCTGACCGGCACCACTGCCGCTCAGCGCCGCCGCAGGCGGCAGCACGCAGGTCAGCATCGGGAGGGTGAACTCGCCGTCCGAGGTCGCCGGCCTGCTCGCCGGGAAGGCGGACCGATCCCGCCCGCGCGTCCCCCGGCGCTCCCGAACCTTTATCGGATTACCGGTTACCGAAATCCAATATTTATTGCCCACGAAGCGGACATATCGCAAGCACATCATAATGACTGTTAAGGTGAGTAAGGCATTACGCTGGTGTAAGTTTCCCACCCCGGCCATGTCCCGGATGCCATGTAGTTGGGATGGCGGTCAAGGCACAAGGAAGACTGGCGGGCATGGCTGACTTGGGCGATGCGAAGGCTGCGCTGCACCACTACCTCCAGGCGATTCGCGAGAACCTGATCTGGAAGCTCGACGGGCTGAGCGAACGTGAGGCCAGGCTGCCCCGCACCGCGACCGGCAACAACCTGCTGGGAGTCCTCAAGCATTGCCTCAATGTCGAAGCCGGCTACTTCGGGCCTACCTTCGGGCGCGAATTCCCGACCCCTGAGGAACTGGTTCCCATGCGGGCGTTCGAGGAGGACCCGCAGGCGGACTGGTACGCGCGGGAGGAGGAGACGAAGGATGGGCTGATCGACTTGTATCGCCGTGTCGGGGTGTTCGCGGATCAGACGATCGAACAGCTACCGCTCGACGCGCCGGGGCGGGTGTCGTGGTGGCGGCCAGGTGGACAGGACGTGACGCTGCAAAGGATCATCGTCCACGTGACCTGCGACCTCGCTCGTCACGCCGGTCACGCCGACATCATGCGCGAGCAGCACGACACGGTGATCGGCCTGCGGCGGGAGGATCCCAACATCCCGCACGACTTTGACTGGCCGACGTACGTCACCAAGCTGACGAAGCTGGCCGACCGCTTCGGATAGCCGCGCGTGCTTCGGCGACCTCTGCGGCCTGACGCTCGCGCCAGCGCTTCTGTGCCTCGCGGTTGCACCTCCGGCAGACTCGCCGGAAACGGCCCGTCGCCGGATCGACCTCCCGGTCGTGCCCGTTGCGGCACTGCGGGCGCCGGGCGCGTTCGCGGCAGTTGTCCGAGTGGCTGAGCTGGCGCAGGTGGGTCGGCTCGATGCAGTCCGGTGCCCCGCAGTCGTGGTGGACCTCAAGGGCGGGGTCGTAGCCACCGACGAAGACCACGTACGCCGCGATGTGCGCCCAGGCCCGGCCTCCGAGTTTCTGGTACACGCCGCGCCGGCTGCCGTAGCCGCGCACGACGAGGCAGCCGTTGTCGGTGCGCGTCGAGCGGCTCAGCAGGTAGACCCGGAGCGTGTCCTCGGTGAAGTGTCGGGACAGGCCGTTGATCTGGGACAGCACCACGCCAGGGTAGGCGGCGGGTGCGACGCCGCCTTGCGGGGGAGCGTCGACGCCCGCCAGGTCAGGCCGGTGACCGGACGCAGTAGACGTCGCCGGAGTTGGTCTCGTGCGGCAGCGCGAGCAGGTGCGTCGCCATCTCCTCGGCGGACGCCCACCGGCCGAGGGTCAACGACTTGTGGTCGCCGAGCGCCACGTCGAAGCCGTCGAAGCCGAGTGCGGCGAGCCGGTCCAGGCAGCGTAGCGCCACCGGCCGCCCGATCGTGGTGAACTCGAACGACAACGCGGGCAGCGGGCGGCTCAGGCCACCGAGCACCGCGTCCTCGAAACCCTCCACGTCGATCTTGGTGAAGGCCGGGGTGCCGTGCTCGGCGATCAGGGCGTCCACGGTGGTGACCGGCACCTCGATCTGTCCGTCCCATACCTGGCCCTCCCAGCCGCCGGCGCCGGCGGCCGCGGCCACGAAGTCGGTGGAGGCGGTGGAGACGGTCGGGTTGGCCGAGTTGACCAGGAAACCGATCCGGCCCGGCTGTGCCCCGCAGGCCGCCTCGACCAGGGTGACCTGGTCGTCGTCGGCGTAGATGGCGCGCAGCGCCCGTAGGCACAGCGGCTGTGGCTCGACGGCGACGACCCGGGCGCCGAGCCGGCGGAAGCTGCCGATGTGGTCACCCACGTGCGAGCCGATGTCGAAGACCAGGTCGCCGGGGCGGACGAAGCGGGCGTAGAAGGCGTCCATCGCCGCGTCGCGCCCGGGATCGCCGTAGTACACCTCCAGCGACCGGCGCAGCGACGCGGTGGCCGGATCGGCCTTGAGTGCCTCGACGGCGGCGGAGTGCGTGCCCATCGCAGCACCCTAACCGCCCGGGTGGCCGGCCGGTGGCACTCCGCGCGGCCCGCGGTCACCCGGCGTGACGTACCTCGGTCTGCCAGATGTCGGCCCACGGGCGGCGCAGCCCCCGGCGCAGCCAGAGCGGCCCGCCGTTCTCGTCGTTGTCGACGTCGGCCGGCAGGTCCACCCGCCCGGCCAGGGTGACCTCGGTGAACGCCGGCCAGCCGATGGTCTCGCCGGCGTCGTAGTTGACGGCCACCACGAAGTCGGGCAGCCGGTCGGCCGGCGGCGTCGGGGGCGACACCTCCTCGGCGCGGGCCGGCGGCGTCGCCGATGCGGTCATGACGTCGATTGTCGGCCACCGTGGCCGTTCGCCGGGTCCCTGGTTCCTGACTGGGCAACGATCCCGTGCCGGAACATCTTGTTAACCTCATTGTATGACCTCCCCGTCGCCGGGTCGCCCGTCGGACCTGATGTTCCTGCTCAGTTGGGCCAGTCACGCGCTGCGCGCGGAGCACGCCGCCGGCCTGACCGAGTTGGGCATCTCACCCCGGGCCCACTGCGTGTTGTCGCGGGCCCGGGCCGGCGGCCTCACCCAGCGGCAGATCGGCGAGCTGTGCGGGGTGGACAAGACGACCATGGTGGTGACGCTGGACCAGCTGGAGGCGGCCGGGCTGGCCCGGCGGGTGCCCTCGCCGACCGACCGGCGGGCCCGGTTGGTCGAGGTCACCGCGGAGGGGGAGCGGGTGCTCGACCAGGCCCAGCAGATCGCCGCCCGACTCGACCAGGACGTGCTCGCCGTGCTGCCGGAGGCCGAGCGGGAGGTGTTCCTGCGGGCGATCCAACGCCTGGTCGTCGAGCGGCTCTCCGGCGGCGGGGGGTGCGGGCCGACCGGCTCGGTCTGCTGATCCCGGTCGTCGACCAGCGGCCGGGGCCGGCGGTGTGTCACGCCCGGCGACTTTATGGTCCCGGCAAAGATAGTTTCGTGCGGGACGATCTGGTACGGTCGTGGTTGTTGGTGTCCCCGATCGAGGAGCAGCCATGAGCAGCACCACCGTGCAGCCCGTCAGCACCACCTCGCCTCTGCGCCGCCGTGCCGCCGGCGTGGCCGCTGCCGTCCTGGCCAGCGCCGTGATCTGGATCGTCGGCGCGATCGCCGGCGTCGACTACGCGGTACGCAGTCCGGGGCAGCCGGAGACGGTCGTCAACCTCGGCCCGGTGATCGTCATCTCCGCCGGCTCGGCGTTGTTGGGCTGGGCGGCGTTGGCCCTCCTGGAGCGGGTCGCCGGCCGTCGGGCCACCGGCATCTGGTTCGCCCTCGCGGTGGTGGTGACGCTGCTCTCGTTCGTCCCCCTCCTCCAGGTGGACGCCACCGGCGGCGCCAAGGTCGCCCTGGGCGTGATGCACCTGGCGGTGCCGGCGGCCCTGGTCGCCCTGCTGCCCAAGCGCGACCACTGACCGACGGGGGAGATGGCCGGGCCGGCCGCCCGGCCATCTCGGTCAGTCCCCGGCGAGAAGGTCGCGCCAGCGGGCCGGGTGTCACCACCCACGACGATCACCGGCGCGCCTGATCGCCAACCGCCGGCCGAGCTGAGAACCTTTTTCATATGCGTTCGCAGGACACTCCGGTGCTGTACCGTCCCCCGGCCCATCCCGCCCTGCCCGGTGGGCCGGTCGCCGTCACCGAGGCGTGGCTGCGCAACCGCCGACTCAGCGAACACACCCGCGACGCGTACCGCCGCGACGTCACCGGCTGGCTGGCCTGGTGCGACACCCGCCACCTCGACCCGCTGCGGGCGAACTTCCTGCACGTCAACGAGTACGCGCGGGCGTTGGAGAGCACCCTGGCCGCGCGCACCGGCCGGCCGCTGACCCCGGCGACCGTGGCCCGCAAACTCTCCGCCCTGTCCAGCTGGTACGACTTCCTGGCCAAACTGCGGGCGGTCGACACCAACCCGGTCGCCGGCGCCGACCGGCCCCGCATCGACCGGGACCACTCCGCCACGGTGGGCCTGACCCCCGACGAGGTCGACGCGCTGCTCGCCGCCGCCGAGGCCGACACCGGGGCGGTCGCCGCCCGCAACCGGGCCGCCATCGCCCTGCTGGCCGACCTGGGGCTGCGGGTCGGGGAACTGGTCTCGCTCGACGTCGACGACCTCGGCGCCGAGCGGGGGCACCGCAGCGTGCGCTTCGTCGGCAAGGGCGGCAAGCCCCGCCGCCGGGCACTCACCCCGGGCACGGCGTACGCGGTGGACGCGTACCTGGCCGAACGGGCCGCCGGCCAGGGCGTGGCCGTACCACAGCTCACCGGGGCGCTGCTGGTCACCACGAGCGGGGCCCGCCTGGACCGGCACTCGGTGTTCCGGCTGGTCCGCCGGCTCGCCCGCAGCGCCGGGATACCCGCGTGGGCGCGACTGTCGCCACACTCGCTACGACACGCCTTCGCCACCACCGCCCGCGCCGAGGGAGTGCCACTGGAGGACGTGCAGGACGCGATGGGCCACGCCGACCCGCGCACCACCCGCCGCTACGACCGGGACCGACACAACCTCGACCGCGACCCCGCGTACGCCGTCTGGGCGGCCCGGGCCCGCCGCCGCGGCTGACCCGGCCCGCCGGGCGGACCGGCCGCGCCGGCTTTCCGCCCGCCGCCGCGACCGATTCTCTACCGTCGGATGATGTGGGCGCAGCGCAGCCGTGGAGCAGGCCGGCCCGGCGACGCCAACCGGTGCGGGCCGGGCTCGTCTTCGTCGGCGCCGGGATGGCCCTGTGCTGTGTCGGCGTCGCCGGCCTGGGCGCCTGGAACGTGCAGCTGGTCACCCAGGCCGCCGGCCCGGTCCGGGACACCGCCGAGGGGTTCCTCCGGCAGGTCACCGCGGGCGACACCGACGGCGCGTACGAGCGACTCTGCGCCGACTCGCGCAGCCGGTGGAGCCAGCTCGGCTTCACCAGCTGGGTACGCACCCCGCCGGTGGTGCGCGACTACGAGATCGTGGACGTGTCGGTGGCCACCCGCAGCGGCCGGCCCTACGGCACCGTCACCGTACGGCTGACCCGCGACAGCGGCGGCACCGAACAGCGGGACCTGTCGGTGGTGCGGGAGGACGGCGGCTGGCGGGTCTGCGGCGACCCGTACTGATCACACCCCGACCGGTTCGGTGGACTCGACCAGTCGACCGTCACGCAACACCAGCACCCGGTCGGCCAACTCCACCAGCGTCGGGTCGTGCGTGGCCACCAGGGCGGTCATCCCCCGGGCGTGCACCAGCGCCCGCAGCAGGTCCATCACCGCCCGGCCGGTCTCCGAATCCAGCTGGCCGGTGGGCTCGTCGGCGATCAGCAACGCCGGATCGTTGGCCAGCGCCCGGGCGATCGCCACCCGCTGCTGCTGCCCACCGGACAACTCGTACGGGCGCTGCCCGGCGTGGCCGCCCAGCCCGACCAGCTCCAGCAGCACCGCCACCCGTTCCTCGCGCTGGGCGGCAGGCACCTTCGCCAACCGCATCGGCACCCCGATGTTCTCCGCCGCGGACAGGATCGGGATCAGCCCGAAGGACTGGAACACGAAACCGACCGTGTCCCGGCGCAGCCGCAGCAGGTCCCGCTCACCGGCCGAGGTCACCTCGTGGCCGGCCACCCACACCCGCCCGGAGGTGGGCCGGTCCAGGCCGCCGATGAGATTCAACAGGGTGGTCTTGCCCGCCCCGGAGCGCCCCCGCACCGCGACCAGCTCGCCCCGGCCGGCACGCAGCGACACGTCCCGCACCGCGTGGACCACCCGGTCGCCGCTGCCGTAGTCACGGCACAGCCCCTCGACCCGGACCAGATCCTCGCTCATCCCGTCACCCCGCTTCGCTGAGTGCCGGCAGGAGGCGCCACCGCACTGATGATTCGCGCGCTCACCGCGTACCCCTCTCGTCCCCCGAACGGATCTGCACGTGGTCCGGTTCCAGGGTCAGCCTCACCCGGTCCCGCAGCGCCAACGCGTCGACGAAACCGGCCGGCAGCTGCATCCGTCCGGCCCGGTCCAGCACCGCGTACTCCTCGGTGACCAGTTCCTCGACGCCGTCGACGCCGACCCGTGCGGTGCGGTGCACCTCCGAGGCGGTCCGCCCGTCCCGGATCGCCACGGTCCGCCGCACCTGGGAGGCGACCTGCGGGTCATGGGTGACCACCACGACGGTCACGCCCAGCTCGGCGTTGATGGCGCGCAGCGCGGCGAACACCTCCGCCGCCGTCGCCTCGTCCAGCTCACCGGTCGGCTCGTCGGCGAAGAGCACCTCCGGGTCGTTGGCCACGGCCACCGCGACGGCGCAGCGCTGCTGCTCGCCGCCGCTCATCTGCCCCGGCCGGCGGTCCGCGCAATACCCGACGCCGACCATCTCCAGCAGCTCCGCCGCCCGCCGCCGGCCCGCCCGACCACCCCGCCCGGCCAGCCGCATCGGCAGCTCCACGTTCTCCCGGGCGCTCAGGTACGGCAGCAGGTTACGGCCGGTCTGCTGCCACACGAAGCCGACCGTGTGCCGCCGGTACCGCAGCCGCCTACCCGCCGACATGGTCAACAGGTCGTAGCCGGCCACCCGGGCGATCCCCGCGGTCGGCGTGTCCAGCCCGGACAGGATGTTCAACACGGTGGACTTGCCCGACCCGGACGCGCCCACGATGGCCACCAGCTCGCCCCGGTCGACGACCAGGTCGAGACCCTGCAACGCGACGACCTCCACCCCCTCGGTGGTGAAGATGCGCACCAGGCCGTCGCAGACGATGTGCCCGCGCAGCCGGTCGGCGCCGCCGGCCCGGGCAGCGGCCCGTTCCGCCGCCCGCTGCTGCAACGTCGCGAGATCCGGAACATCCTTCACCACGGTCACGCCGCCACCCCACTTCGCCGCGCGCCGACCTGCACCGGCGCTGACTGTTCCGCCCGCCGCCGCCCGCTCATGGGCTCTCCTCTCCGAGACGCAGCACCTCGCCGAGGCGCATCCGTCGGTTCACCAGGTTCTCCACGGCCAGGCCGGCCGCCAGGCCGAGCACCACCAACCCCAGCACCCCGCCCACGACCAGCGGATCCAGATGGGGGCGGATCGGCACGTCGGGAGCGAACGCGGCCAACCCGAGGGTCGGGCCGAGCAGCCGGGGCAGCAGCAGCCCCACCGCCCCGCCGGTCACCGCCGCGACCAGCACCAGCGGCACCAGCTCGTACACCAGCAGCCGGCGGCCGTGCGCGGCGGAGAGCCCCATCGTGCGCAGCCGGGACAGCATCCGGCCCCGACCGGCGGCGTCCGCGACCACCGCGAACCCGACGGCGAGCACGGCCAGTGCCGTCCCCCCGGCCGCACCGACGGTGAACGCCAGGGTCAGCACCTCGTTGGCCCCGGTCCGGTCCAGTCCCGCCCGGTACGCCCGCCGGGTCTCCAGCGCCGCCGGCAGCTCCGGCCGCGCCACCTCCACGCCGAGCACCGCGGACTGCCGCCGACGCTGCTCGTCGTCGGCCACGCCCAGCAGGTACGCCTCGTCGATGTCGTCGCCGGCGAGCAGGAACCGGTTGGGGATGATCGGCGTGAACGCGTACTCGGGCAGCGCCTGCCACGGCAGCACCACGAACCGGTCGACCCCCAACCCCACACCGGGAAAGGTGTCGGCCACCGCGGCGACCTGGAACTCGTACAGCCGGCCCTGGACATCGGCCACCGCGGCGTCGCCCAACTCCGCCGCCAACCCGGGAGAAACCACCGCGGGCACCGGCCCGTCACCACGGGCGGCGGCGCGCAGCACGGCGGGCACCTCGACGTCGACCCCGCTGCGGGCCACCACCTCGGCGAACGCCGGGCCGTCCAGCACCAGCACCCGCGCCTGACCGAGCACCGTCGCCTCCGGCCCGACCTGCGACAACAACCGCCGGTTGGACTCCACCCACACCCGGGCCACCGCCTGCACCCCCGGCACCCCGGTCAGCGCGTCGGCCGAGTCGGGGGAGAAGGCGTACCCGGTCAGCCAGGCGTCGGCCGGCACGGTCAGCGCCGCGGCCCGGTCCCGGGCCGCCGCCACGGTGGTGGTGACCACCCCACCGAACACGCCGGTGCTGACCGCGACGATCAGCACCGCCAGCGGCCCCAGCGCGACCGGCGCACCCCGGCCGGCGCGGGCCACGCCGAGGAACACCAGCGCACCCCGGGCCCGCCCGGCCCACCGCCCGGCCAGCCGCAGCGGCCACGGCAACAGCCGGATCGCCACCAGCGCGGCGGCGACCGCGACCAGCACCGGCACCGAGCTGAGGTACGCGTCGACCCCGCCGCTCGGGTCGAGGCCACGGCGGCGCAGCAGCACCACACCCAGCCCGGCGAGGACCACCACGCTGGCCTCCACGGTCAGCCGGCGTACCGACGGGCGTTGCCGGACCAGATCGCCGCGGGCGGCGACCAGCCCACCCCGCCGCTGGTGGATCATGGCCAGCACCGGCACCACCGCGGTGGTGAGCACGGCCAGCAGCAGCACCGCCCACGGGGCCCCGTCCGACCGGCCCGGCATCCGGGTGGCGACCAGCCAGCCGAGCAGCACCGCCACGGGTTGCACCGGCGCCGCCTCGACCAGGGTTCGCCGGCCGATCGCGGCCAGCGACGCACCCCGGGCCCGCAGCAACGCCAGTTCGGCGCGGCGACGCTGCACCGCCAGGCGGGCGGCCAGCAGGATCAACCCGAGCAGGCTGGCGACCAGACCGGTCTGCGCGATGGCCAGCAGGGCCCGCACCGCGTGCAACTGCCCGGCGAACCGGGCCAGGGCGACGTCCAGCGACGTGTGCACCGTCGCGCCGGGCCGCCACTGGACACGCCGGGACTCGTCCACCGCCGTGGCCACCGCCTCCAGCGTGGCGGTGTCCAGCCGCCGCTCGTCGAAGCGGTACCGCCATTCGGAGGTGGCGGGCGTGCCGCTGCCGACGGACACCGCGTCGATCCCGGCCCAGTCGGTGATCGCCGCGGCGATGTAGGGCTCGCCGTCGGCGACCGGCACCACCGGATCCAGGGCCAGAATCAGGTCGTCCCAGACCGGGTCGCCGGCGTCGCGTGCCTCGAACACCCCGACGACCTGCGCCTGCGCCCGCTTCGACGCGACGGGACCGGCGAAACGCAACCGGCTGCCGGGGCGCAGCGACAGGACCTCGGCCACCGCCGCCGACACCGCCAACTCGGCGGGCCGACCCACCTCGCCGCGCGGCCAGCGGCCGGCGGTCAGGACGGCCGCCTCCTCGATCCCGGTCTGCGCACGCAGGCCGACCTTCTTGATCGCGCCACCGTCCATCGGCGGGTCGTCGCCGGTGGCGGTCAGCCGCTCCTCGTCCAGCGCGGCGGCATACCACCGGCGATCCACCAGGCCGGGCAGCGGCTGCGGCAACGCCCCGGCGAACCGGTCGAGGTCGGCCCGGCCCGACGCGGCCGGCACCGGCTCGTCAGGTTGCCGCTCCACGGCGATCGACACGTCGCGGACGAGATGCGGCAACCGGGCCACGTCGGCCTGCAAACTCCGGTCGGCGTACCCGTTGGCCAGCCGAGGCAGGCCGCTCACCAGCAGCGCCGCCACCAACCCCAGCACCGCCAGCAAACCCACGTGCGCACCGAACGCCCTGATCCGCTGCGCCACGTTCCTCGCGCTCACCGGGCCGGCCTTTCGCTCGCGACTGCGGTACTCCGCTGCGCCACGTTCCTCGCGCTCACCGGACCGGCCTTTCGTTCGCGACTGCGGGGCTCGCAAGCTCACTCCTCGCGCTCACCGGACCCGCCTTTCGCTCGCGACTGCGGTACTTCGCTGCGCTGCGTTCCTCGCGCTCACCGGTCCTCCCCGATACGGAGTTGGGTTGCGGCCAGCCGCCGCATCGTCACCGACACCGCCGCGCTGAACGCCAACGCCAGTGCCAGCAGGCCCACGCCGGTGGCCACCACGGGTGGCCAGTCGACGGTCAACAGCGGCGGCGGGTGGGGCCGGTTGGCCGACGGGGTGAGGATGACCAGCGGCGCCATCGCCGCGGCGACGCCGACCCCGACGGCCAACCCGACCAGCACCCCCATCCCGGCCAGAAACGACTGCTCGGCCAGCAGCGACCTGGCCACCAGGCGGTGCCCCGCGCCGAGGGTGCGCAGCACGGCCAACTCGGTGGCCCGCCGGCGGGCGGTGGCGCTGACGTCCACGGCCACCCCGACGGCGGCCAGCAGCACCGCGGCCAGGGCGGCGGCGAACAGCGCACCCCGGGCACCCACCCCGAACGGATCCCGGGCCAGCTCGGCGGCGACGCCCTCCCGGTTCAGCACGGCCAGGCCGCCGAGCGCGGTGGCGGCGGTGGCCACCGGCTCCGCCTGCCCGGGCCGGGCGGCCACCCACCACTCCTGCGGCGAGCGGACGAGGCCGCTGTCGTGGAAGATCCGGGTACTCAGCGACGGCAGGTCGACCAGCAGGGCGGCGTCCTCGGCGTCACCGGGCAGCGCGGCCACCGTGTCGACCACGGTGACCTCGACGCCGGCGCCACCGAGGACCAGCTGTGTCCGCGTGCCGACGTCCCGGCGCAGCGCGGCGAGCGCCTGCGGGGTGGCCACCGCCGGCACCGCGCCGCCCGCCGCCGGCCGGGAGATGCCCAGTTGCAGGGTCTTCCCGCTGGCGAAGACGTCCGATGCCCCGCTGCGTCCATAGGTGACCGCCAGGCCGCCCCCGACGGCCGTCGCCGAAGCCACCGGACCGGACCGGTCGACCATCCGCCACGGCCCGTCGCCGGCCAGGTCGACCGGCCTGCCGCGGGAGGCGTCCGGGCTGGCCCGCAGGTCGGTCAGCTGCCAGTCGAGCGTCATCTGGTCGCTGCCGACGGTCTCCGTGGTGAACCCGGCCAGCCGCCACGGCGTCTCCCCGGCCGGCAGGTCGACGGAGAACCGCAGCGGTTCGCCGTTGCCGGTGGCACCCAGCAGCAGCCGCCGGTGCCCGTCGCGTGGCCCGGCCAGCACCACGTGGTGGCGGACCGACGCGATGACACCGAAGGGAGAGGTGACCGTGGTGCGCAGCCGCCCGGTCAGCCGACGGGTGCCCGCCGGCAGCGGGGTGTCCGGCGCGGTGACGCGCCCGTCGGCGAGGCCGCCGAACAGCTCGTCGGTGGAGCCGCCGGCCAGGTCGGGGCGGATCCGCACCACCTGGTCGGCGGCCTGGGCGTCCAACGCCAGCACGGTGACCGGCTCGGACTCCGGTCCGACCCGCAGGCGGTCCCGCCAGGCCGCCAGGACCGCCGCCGCGCCCGGCAGCTCGGCGAGCTGGTCGGCCCGGTCGTCGGCAGCGGAACCGTTGATCTCGGTCAGCCGCAGGTCGGCGCCGACCTGGTGGGCGGCCTGGTCGTCGAGGGACTGTCGGGAGGTGCCGGCGAGGGACCAGGCGAGGGTGCCGACCGCGACGGCGAGGGCGAGCAGCAGCACCGGTCCGGCGTGCGGCCGCCGGCCGGCCTGCCAGGTGCCGAGCATGGTGGCGGTCCACGGCCTGCGGTCCACCCACCGTTCGGCGAGCCGGACCAGCGGCGGCAGCAGCCGCAGGGCCAGCACCGCCCCGGCCAGCACCCCGAGGGTGGGCGCGGCGGCCAGCAGCGGGTCGACGCCCAACTCCCCGCCCCGGGAACGGGACAGCGGTGAGGAGTACCGGCCGAGCTGGTACCAGGCGAGCAGGGCCAGACCGACCAGCACAACATCGAGTCCGGCCCGCTGCACCATGCCGCGCCGGCTCGGGCGCGACCGGCTGGCCAGGTCGGCGACGTAGCTTCCGCCGCGGCGCAGGCTGGGCCCGATCATCGCCAGCCCGCAACCGGCGGCTGCGGCCCCGGCCACCAGCCAGAGCATCGAGTCGGGCGAGACGTCCGGGCGCAGCGAGACCGCGGCGAGCCCGGGTAGCCGGTGGGCGAACCCGAGCAGCTCGGCGACGATCGGCGGGGCAAGGGCCGCGGCGGGCAGGACGACCAGGGTGGCCTCCCGCGCGGTCAGCCCGGCCAGTTGCCAGCGGCTGGCGCCCCGGGCGCGCAGCAGCGCGGTCTCGCCGCGGCGATGCTCGGTGAGCAGGACGGCGACCAGCAGCAGCGCGTACCCGCCGAGCACCATCACCAGCAGCATCGGGGTGACCAGCGCGGACCGGCCGACGAGGGTGGCCTGCTGCAACCGTGGCACCAGGACGGTGAGGTCGCTGGTGGCCACCGCGGAGTCACCGAGACCGGCCGCCTCCGGGGTGGTGGTGACGATCCGGGTGGCGGCCCCGGCCAGCCGGTCCAGCGCGCTGGTGGCGCCGATCGCGGAGAGGTCGGGCTCGACCAGCCAGCCGGCGGAGGCGTTGGCCAGGAAGTGGGCGACGAAGTCGTCACGGGCGACGGTCAGCGGGCCGTAGGTGGCCGCCTGCGGCAGCGAGCCGTGCGCCGTCTCCGGCGCCAGCCGCCAGTACGCGGCACCGGGGTCCACGGGCGTGAACACACCCACCACGGTCACCTCGGTGACCTGCCCGGTGAGCCCGTCGGTGATCGGGATGCGGTCGCCGACCCCCACCCGCAGCGCCGCGGCGGCCACCGCGGCCACCGCGGTCTGCGGTGCCGGCGCGCCGGGCTGCGGCCAGGCGCCGGCGGTGAGCCGGGCGTGCGCGGGCAGATCGTCGAGGAACATCACCGAGGCGTAGATGCTGCCGGTGCGGTCGGCGACGGCGTCGCCGGTGTCGCCCCGCAGTTGCCGGCCGGCCGCGTACCCGGCCGTGGTGACCCGGGCGGCCAGCCCGTCCAGGTCGGCGCCCACCTGAGCCCGCAGCGCGGTGTCCCGCTCGCGCAGGGCCTCGCCGGTCCGCCCGGCCGAGGCCCGCACCAGCACCGACCGTTCCTGCGCGGTGGCCGCGGCGAGCACGTTGCGGGTGCCGGAGTCGACCACGTCCCGGTTGTACGCGGCCAGCCCGGTGAGGGCGACCGTCGCCACCAGGGCCGCCCCGGCCGCGGCGAGCAGCAGCCCCTTCGTGCCCCGGGCACGCCGCCACGCGAACCTCATTCGTCCCGTACCCCCGCAGGTTCACGGGCCGGGTACGCCCGTGGTCGCCATCTCGTCACGCACCAGAAGTGGCGGGGCCCCGGGAAAGGTTCGCAGCGGTGATCGTTTTGTTATCCGGGCCCGAGGTCGCCGGCCCGGTGGTGCCGCCGGCAGAGCACCTGGTAGCGGACCTCGCCGGTGTCGACCGTGTCACCGATGACCACCTGTTCGCCCTCGCGGACCACCCGGCCACCCGCGACCCGCGCGTTGAGCAGCCCCTCCCGGCCGCACCAGCAGAGCACCTCGACCTGGATCCGGGCCACCGAGTCGGCCAGCTCGAACAGCCGCTGCGCGGCGGGGAACAGGCAGGACCGGAAGTCGGTGGCCAGGCCGAAGGCGTACACGTCGACGTCGTAACTGTCGACCAGCTCGGCCATCTGCTCCACATGCTCCACCGAGTAGAAGCTGGCCTCGTCGCAGATCAGGTAGTCGACCCGTACCCCGTCGGCCCAGGCGTCGCGGACCAGGGCCCGCAGGTCGAGCGAGTCGGTGACCTCGATCGCCTCGTGGGCCAACCCGATGCGGGTGGTGACCTGCGGGCCCAACGAACGGTCGATGCGCGTGGTCACCAGGCCGCGGCGGCCCTGCCGGGAATGGTTGTAGTTCATCTGCAGGGCCATCGTGGACTTGCCGCAGTCCATCGGCCCCCAGTAGAACCGCAGCGCGGCGGCGTGCGCCGGCCGCCCGTCGACGCCGCGGGCCGCCGCGCACCCGGCCAGGTGGCCGCCCGGCCCGGCCAGCGGGGATCGGGCCAGGCAGGTCGGTGCGGCGTCGTCGGCGGTAGTCACGGACGGGCAGCCTAGTCGATCGGCGTCCCCGAGCCGATCAACACGGGCAGGCGGTGTGGGTCAGAGCACCCGTGGTGGGGTGTTGCCGGCGGCGACGATCGCCCGGCGCATCGGGACCGCCAGCAGCAGCAGGAAACCGACCACGAAGAAGATCAGCAGGGAGACCAGGCCCACCCGGTAGGAGTTGGTGAGCTGGAACACCAGACCGAACGCCAGCGGGCCGAGCCAACTGGTGCCCTTGTCGCTGATCTCGTAGAAGCCGTAGTACTCGCCCTCCTTGCCGGCCGGGATCAGCTGGCTGAACAGCGACCGGCTCAGCGCCTGGCTGCCGCCGAGGACCAGACCGATGGCGCCACCGAGCACCATGAACTGCAGCGGCGCCTCGGCGGGCAGCCGAAACGCGGCGACGATCACCGCGGTCCACAGCACCAGGCTCAGCAGGACGGTCTTCCACGCGCCGATCCGCCCGGCCAGCGCGCCCAGCGCCAGCGCCCCGCCGAAGGCCAGGAACTGCACCAGCAGGATCGTCACGATCAGCGTGCTCTGCTCCAGCCGCAGCTCCTCGGTGCCGTACTGGCTGGCCAGGGTGATGACGGTCTGGATGCCGTCGTTGTAGACCAGGAACGCCAGCAGGAAGTACAGCGTCAACGGGTACGCCTTGATCTCCCGCAGGGTGCGGCCGAGCTGCCGGAACCCGTCGGTGAGCACGTTGCCGCGGCCACCGGCGGCAAGCGCCGCGGCGGTCGGATGCTCGCGCAGCCAGCGCAGCGGCACCAGGGTGAACGCCGCCCACCACAGGCCCGCCGACACGATCGACCAGCGGGCCATGTCCAGGGTGCGCTCGGCGGTGCCGTTGTCGAACGACTGCACCGCGACCAGGTTCAACGCCAGCAGCAGACCACCGCCGAGGTAGCCCAGCGCCCAGCCTCGGCTGGAGATGGCGTCGCGTTCGTCCGGCCCGCCCAGCTGCGGCAGGAACGAGTTGTACACCACGATCGCCGCGCCGAAACTGATGTTGGCCACCACGAACAGCACGCCGCCGAGCAGGTACCGGTCGCCGGTGACGAACATCATCCCGATGGTCGCGCCGGCCCCGGTGAACGCCGTCCCGGCGAGCAGCCGCTTCTTGTGCAGCGACCGGTCGGCGATCGCCCCGATCACCGGCAGGACGAAGACCGTCAACAGCACCGACAGCGAGATCAGGTACGGGTAGTACGAGCCGGCGGCCACCTTGATGCCCAGCGGGTACACGTACCCGGCGCACTCCTCGCCGAGCTCGCACCCGGCGGCGACCTTCGCCACGCTGGTCAGGAACGGCCCGAGGAAGACCGTGATGACGGTGGTCTGGAAGGCCGAGTTGGCCCAGTCGTAGAAATACCAGCCGGTGCGTTCGCGGCGGGTGCTGGTCGGTGGTGGTGGACTGTCCTGCGCCGCAGGGGTCGCCGTGTCGGCCATGTGGGATCCTCGCCCAGGGGGGTCAGGCGGCCCAGTGGCCGCGGCTGCGGTAGACGTCGCGCAGCACGCCGACGTGGTCGGTCATGATGCCATCAACACCGAGATCAAGTAAGTCGTGCATCTCGGCAGGTTCGTCGATCGTCCAGACGTGCACCTGCAACCCGAGTCGGTGGGCCATCCGCAGGAACCGGCGGTCGACCACCGGCAGCCGGCCGTAGCGCACCGGCACCTGCGCGGCCACCACCGACGGCGGCAGCCGCACCGGCCGGCCGGTCAGCGAGGCCCAGCGCAGCCGGGCCACCCCGCGTACGCCGAGACCGGTGGCCACCCGCCCGTGGGTCAGGGCCCGCAACCGGGCCAGCCGGGCATCGCTGAACGAGGCCAGCAGCACCCGGTCACCGGCACCGGCCCGGGCGACCGTGGCCACCGTCGGCGCCACCCCCCGGTCGGACTTGACGTCGATGTTGAACCGCACCTGTGGCCACGCGTCGAGCACCTCGTCCAGGCGGGGGACCACCGCGGCGCCGCCGACACGCACCGCGGCCAGGTCGGCCCAGCGCAGCGCGGAGATCCGGCCACGCTGCCCGGTGACCCGTTGCAGCGTGTCGTCGTGGAACACCACGGCCACCCCGTCGGCGGTGCCGTGCACGTCGGTCTCCACGTACCGGTAGCCGAGGTCGATCGCGCGGGCGAAGGCCGCCGTGGTGTTCTCGTCGCCCTCGGCGGCGCCGCCACGGTGGGCGAAGGCCAGCGGGGCCGGGGCGTCCAGGTAGGGGTGACCGGGTGGCACGCAGCGCAGTATGCCCGGCCCCGGTGACCGGGTGGCAACCGGGACACGGCATCCCGCCCGTAGCGACTGCCGGATACCGGACAGGTACGGACGGCATCCGCACCGTAGCGGGCATCATGTGCGGGTGATGCCGTGGCCGACGTCCGAGCAGCCCGCTCAGTCGATTACGCCCCGGGCGACGCTCACCGCACACCCGGTTGATCCGCTGCCACCCCGGATCACGCCACCCGCCCCGCCGCCGGCGCGACGCCGGATACCGAACGCCGCCCGGGTCTTCGTGGCGCTGGTGCTGGCCGTCGGCAGCCCGTGGGGAAACCGGCAGTTGCAGGACTGGCTCGACCCCCTGCCCCGTGAAGACGGCCCCGCCGGCCTGGCGTTGGAACTGACCCGGACCCTCGGATACGGGCTGGCGTGGCCACGATGGGACGCGGAGCCGGCCTCGTCCCGATTCGTCGGGTACTGGCTCGCGGAGAACCTGCGTACGCTGCTGTTCATCGCGATCACGGTGTGGCTGCTCGGCCGGCTCGTCGCCCTACCGGCGCCAACGCGGCCGTACCAGGCGCTGGCAGTGCTCGGCGCGAGCGTGGCCAGCGCGGTGACCGCCACGCTCGGGGGAATCGTCTTCGCCCTGCTCGTCGACGACGCCGGACCCCTCACCGACCTGCGGCCGTTGACCCTGAGTGCCGTCGGTGGTGGCGTCATCGCCGGTCTGGCCTACGGCCTGCTGCTGATCGGGCTCATGACACGATCGCGCGCCGGTGACCGCCGCGCCGACGCAGGACCGACGAGATGACCCTGCCCCCGAGCGGTCCCACCGCGCCGCCGACGCTGCCGACGCAGCGCCCACCCCTGCGGCAGCCCGACAGCGCGGCCACCCGTTACCTCTGCGTGGCCGCGCACACCGACGAGCAGTTCGCCGAGCGGATGCTCGACGAGGTGCTCGGCGACCACCTGCGGGCGGTCGCACCGTCCGTGGGCTTCGACCTGTCGCCGGTACTGCGGCACTGCCTGGCCGCCCGTCGCCGCAGCCGCCGCCGCGACCTGAGGCTGCTCGTCCTCGGCGGCCTGGCGCTGCTGGTCGCCCCGCTCTGGACGGTGCTGGTGGCCCTCGCGATGAGAGCCGGCGCCGTGATCCGGCAGAACCAGCGGGGCTCACTCGCTCCGCTGCTGTGGATGGTTGCGACCGCGCTGGTCTCGCTGCTGCTGCTGATCCAGCTCGACGGTGCCGCCGACGACACGGTGCCCGGCTGGTTGTTCGGCCGGCCGTGGCTGGCACTGCCGGCGGGCATCGCCGCGTTCCTGGTGCTCGTGACGCACCTGCACGGCACCCGGCGGCTGCTGGTGACCCGGCTGCGCCGCGACCGGTTCGTCGCGGCGGCACCCGACGAGACACCGGTGCCGGAGCGGTACGCCGCACGGCTGGCGGCCGTCGACGAGGCGCAGCGGGGCAACGTCACCGTCTACGGCGGGTACGTCCCGTTCGTCGGGCACGGCACGCCGGTGGCCGGCTGGTCGTTCGCCCTGCCGATCCGGCCGGCCGAACACGTCGCCGGCGAAGCGACGACGCCGTTCACCGTGCTGGAACTGATCGACCACGTCCGGGACCGGCTGGCCGGGCTGGACACCGCGGCGAGCCCGGACCGGTTGGCCGGGCTGGTGCTGGAGGACCGGGTCTTCGTCGGCGGCCGACTGCTGGCCGACGACGCCCGGCTGCTGCCGGAGCGGGCCCGGATGCCGCGGCAGCTCTGGTCCGACGAGGAGATACGCCAGGTCGCCGCCCATCCCCAGGGCGCCACCCGCCACTACCTGTGCGCCATCGTGCCGTCCTGGGGTGCGGAGGTGGTGGCCAGCACCTTCCTGCACTTCTCCACCGAGGGTCGGCTGCTCTACCTGGAGTGCGCCCGCACCGTGCTGGAGCCGCCACGGCTGGCCTACCACGACGTGGACCGGCTCACCGAGCGGCTGTCGGCCAACCAGCTGGTGCAGTTGCTCGCCACCGGCAGCGACCAGCTGCTACCCACCGCCTTCGCTTCGGCGGAGCGGCTGCTGGGCGACCTGGTCGACGTCCTGAGCCACGGACGGCGGCAGACGCGGCTGCGCCGGCTGGCCGACGAGGACCTCGGCTACGACTACGGCGCCCGGGCCGGGGTGCGGGAGTTGGCGGCCGGCGCCGACTACCACAACTACTTCCAGGTACTGGACGCCGCCAAACACCTGAAGGTGGTGGAGCGGCACGTGCTCGCGGCGATCGTGGACTTCCTCGACGACCGGGGCGTGGACACCGCGGAGCTACGCAACCGGCAGATGACCATTCTCAACCAGGGGGTCGTCCAGACCGGCGGGCTCAGCGTGATCGGCAACCAGGCGGTGGGGGCGGGCGCCCATGCCGAACAACACGGGCAGCCGGCGCCGGCGCCGGGCGGCGAGCGGCCCGCCTGAGACAGGGGAGGAACGCATGTCGGAGGCATCGGCGAACTACGGCATCCAGCAGTCCGGCGGGGTGAGTCAGGTCGGCAACCAGGCGGTGGGTCCCGGGGCGTACGCGGTCGGCGGCGGCCTGTGGGCGACGGCCCCCGGCGTCGACGTGCCGGCCCTGGTCGCCCAACTGGTGGGGGTGCTCGACCGGCACGGTGACGAGCTGCCGGATCCGGCCCGCGCGGTGGCGGCGGAGCTGCGGATCCAGCTGGCCCGGCCGGATCCGGAGCCGGCCCGGGTGACGGCGCTGTTGCAGCGACTGGCGGCGTTGGCCGCGCCGGTGGCGCCGGTCGCCTCGGCGGTTACCGAGGTATTGCGGGCGGTGCAGCAGGCCAGCTGAACCCGGCGGACGCGCGCGCTGATCCGACCGCGTGCCCGGCGGCGCAGCCAGCCGGGCGGTCAGCCGGCGGCGGGTCGGCGGCGGTGCGAGCGGCTGGTGTCGGTCGGCCGCCCGGGGTCGACGTGCCGAGGCCGGTCGGGCTCGTCCGGGCGCAACGGGACGAGGGTGTCGGTGAGGGCGTCGATGATCCGGTCGGTGCCCAGCCGGGCCGCCCCGGCAACACCGTGGGTCAGGTCGGACAGGTCCACCGGGACGCCGAAGTGCACCCGCACCCTCGGGCGGCGCAGCAGCGCGCGGGCCACGCCGCCGAGCAGCCCCTTGGGCGTCCGGTAGGGCAGCACCTCGTGGGAGCCCCACTGGGCGACCGGGACGACGGGGGCGCCGCAGGACAGGGCGAGCCGGGCGGCGCCGGTCTTGCCGCGTTCGGGCCACAGGCCCGGGTCCAGGCCGATGCGTCCCTCCGGGTAGACCAGGATCGGCGCGCCGGCGATGGCCGCCGCGGCGGCGTCGTCCAGGGCCCGGTGCACGCCGCTGGTGCCCCGGTCGACGCGGATGTGCCCGGCGCTGCGCATGGCGGCCCCGATCACGGGGGTGCGGAACAGCCCACCGGTGGCCATGATCCGGGGGGCCACCCGGCGGTGCCGGCAGGCGGCGGCGAGCACGATCGGGTCGAACGGGCTGATGTGGTTGGCGGCCAGGATCAGCGGCCCACCCCGCAGCGCGGCCGGGATGTCGCCGGTGACCTCCAGCCGGGCCAGCAGCCCGACGACGACGCGGGCGAGCAGCTGCGCGGCCCGCCAGATCAGCGGCGGCCGCCAGGGCGAGTGGAGGGTGTCCATCAGCGGGCCATGGTCGCACGGCCGGCGTGACCGGCGGCGGTCAGGGCGGGCCGTACGGCAGAGGTGAGCAGGGTCATTGGTCCCGGCCGGGTTCGGGCCGCCCGCCTCTGCCCACCAACCTACGACGGGCTGTAGTATTTACTACGTCTTGTAGTATGAATAGCTGGGGGTTGCAGGTGGACGCGTTGGACGTCGCCCGCTGGCAGTTCGGTGTCACCACCGTCTACCACTTTCTCTTCGTACCGCTGACCATCGGACTCTCCGTCCTGGTCGCCATCCTGCAAACCCTCTGGCACCGCACCGGCGACGAAAAATACCTCAAACTCACCAAGTTCTACGGCAAACTCTTCCTGATCAACTTCGCCATGGGCGTGGTCACCGGCATCGTGCAGGAGTTCCAGTTCGGCATGAACTGGAGCGACTACTCCCGCTTCGTCGGCGACATCTTCGGCGCACCCCTGGCCATCGAGGCGCTCGTCGCCTTCTTCCTCGAATCCACCTTCATCGGCCTGTGGATCTTCGGCTGGGACCGACTACCCAAACGCCTGCACCTGGCCAGCATCTGGGCCGCCGCGATCGGCACCAACCTGTCGGCCTACTTCATCCTCGCCGCCAACTCGTTCATGCAGAACCCCGTCGGCTACTGGGTCAACCCCGAGACCGGCCGAGCCGAACTGACCGACTTCGTCGCCGTGCTCACCAACAAGGTCGCGCTGATCACCTTCCCACACACCATCGCCGGCGCCTTCCTGGTCGCCGGATCACTGCTGGTGGCCGTCGCCCTGTGGCACCTGATCCGCAACCGCGACAGCGCCGACACCCCCGCCTACCGCTTCGCCGCGAAATTCGGCTCCTGGGTCACCCTCGTCTCCACCGCCGCCGTCGTCATCACCGGCGACATCCAAGGCAAGATCATGACCCAGGTGCAGCCGATGAAGATGGCCGCCGCCGAGGGCCTCTACGACACCGAGAGCCCCGCCTCGTTCTCCGTACTCACCGTCGGCAGCCTCGACGGCAGCCGCGAACTGTTCGCCATCAAGATCCCGCACCTGCTGTCCTACCTCGGCACCGGCGACCCCAACGGCACCGTGCACGGCATCAACGACCTCCAGGCCCTCTACACCGCCCAGTACGGCGCCGGCAGCTACACCCCGATCATCCCGGTCACCTACTGGAGCTTCCGCTTCATGATCGGATTCGGGCTCGCCGCCGCGGCCATCGCCCTGCTGGTGCTCTGGAGCCAACGCAAGGGCCGCACCCCGACCAGCAGATGGCTGCTGCGCGCCGGCCTCGCCATGCCGATCCTGCCGCTACTGGCCAACTCCTTCGGCTGGATCTTCACCGAGATGGGCCGCCAACCCTGGATCGTCTTCGGCGAGATGCTCACCCGCGACGGCG
Organism: Micromonospora sp. CA-263727; assembly: GCF_050942455.1. NCBI lineage: Bacteria > Bacillati > Actinomycetota > Actinomycetes > Micromonosporales > Micromonosporaceae > Micromonospora > Micromonospora sp. CA-263727. Next base: position 3,603,141 of record NZ_CP192031.1, on the reverse strand, counting down.
TCTCCCGCAGCGTCTCCCTCGCCGAGGTCCTCACCAGCTTCGCCGCCTTCACCCTCATCTACGCCGTCCTCGCCGTCATCGAGGTGAAACTGCTGATCCGCTACGCCCGGGCCGGCGTGCCCGACGTCACCCCCGCCCCCGAACCCGACGACACCGACGACGCCGAGCGCCCGCTCGCCTTCGCCTACTGACCGGAGCCCCACCGTGGAACTGACCACCATCTGGTTTCTCCTCGTCGCCGTGCTGTTCACCGGCTACTTCATCCTGGAGGGCTTCGACTTCGGCGTCGGCATGCTGCTGCCCGTCCTCGGCCGCGACGACCGCGAACGCCGCGTCATGATCAACACGATCGGGCCGGTCTGGGACGGCAACGAGGTCTGGCTGATCACCGCCGGCGGCGCCATGTTCGCCGCCTTCCCCGAGTGGTACGCCACCCTCTTCTCCGGCTTCTACCTGCCCCTGCTGCTCATCCTGCTCGCCCTGATCGCCCGCGGCGTCGCCTTCGAATACCGCCACAAGCGCCCCGAGGCATCCTGGAAACGCCGCTGGGACCAGGCCATCTTCTTCGGCTCACTCATCCCGGCCATCCTGTGGGGCGTCGCCTTCGCCAACATCCTGCGCGGCGTACCCCTCACCGCCGACCACGAATACGCCGGCGCCCTGCTCAACCTGCTCAACCCGTACGCCCTGCTCGGCGGCGTCACCACCGCGGCCCTCTTCGGCACCCACGGCGCCGTCTTCGTCGCCCTCAAGACCGCCGGCGACATCCGACACCGCGCCGCCGCCCTCGCGGTCCGCCTCGGCGTGGCCACCGCCCTGCTCGCGGTGGCGTTCCTGACCTGGACCCTGACCATCCGCTCCAGCGCCACCGCCGTCGTGCTCGCCGTCGCCGCCGCCCTCGCCCTGCTCGGTGGTCTCGCCGCGGCCAAGGTACGCCGAGAGGGCTGGGCCTTCACCGGCACCGCCCTGGCGATCGGCCTGGCCGTGGCGACCCTCTTCGCCGCCCTGTTCCCCAACGTGCTGCCCTCCACGCTGGACCCGGCCGGCACGCTGACCGCCACCAACGCCGCCTCCACCCCCTACACCCTCAAGATCATGACCTGGGTGGCGGTGCTGTTCACCCCGATCGTCCTCGCCTACCAGGGCTGGACGTACTGGGTGTTCCGCAAGCGCATCGGGGTGGCCAACATCCCGCAGCACTGACCCCGACCCGGCCACGGTCCACGCATCGCGGCCGGGCGGATCGGCTACGCCGCCAACTCCGCCTCGGCCCGCCGCCGCACGACCTCCAGCACCCGTGCCGCCACGGCCAGGTCACCGGCGGGCAGGTCCGCCCAGAGGCGGGCCCCGATCTCACCCGAGACCCCGGCCACCCGGCGCTGAAGCCGCCGCCCGGCCGGGGTCAGCGTGACCGTGCCCGGGTCCTCGGGCAACGGCGCCACCAGTTGCGCCGCCACCAACTCGGTCAGCGTCGCCTGCGCGGCCGGACCGGCCACCTTCAGCGCCTGGACCAGCCCTGCGGCGGCCTCGTCGCGGGGGAGCGGGCCGACGGCGCCGGCCAGGGCGTTGAGCAGCAGCGCCTGGGGGAAGGTGAGCCCGAGCGGAGCCAACGACCGTTCCAGCACGGCCCGGGTGGCGTAGTGGGTCCGGCCGAGGGCCCGGCCGTCGAGGGTGGTGGACATGACGACTCCATCCATTGGTTATGCCAATATTGGTCCAACCAACATAGCACCTGATCGTGGGTGCGGCCAACGATGACCGGTAGAGTCGGGGCATGAAGCCCACCGGCCCGGCCGCACCCAGCCGCCTGCACACCACCCCCAGCTGGCTGCTCACCCAGACCGCCGCCCACGCCGGACGCCTCGTCGCCGCCGTCCTCGACACCCACCAGGCCCGCGGCTACCACTACCGGCTCCTCGCCGCCCTCGACGAGACCGGCCCCACCAGCCAGGCCGACCTCGGCCGGCACAGCGGCATCGACCGCAGCGACATCGTCGCCACCCTCAACGACCTCGCCGGCCGCCACCTCGTCCGCCGCGACCCCGACCCCGACGACCGCCGCCGCAACGTCGTCAGCATCACCCCCACCGGCCGCCGCGAACTCAACCACCTGCAACAGGCCCTCGACACCGCCCAGGACACCCTGCTCGCCCCACTCGACCCCGCCGAACGCCAGGAACTCGTCCGCCTGCTCGACGCCCTCCTCACCCACCACAGCGGACCGAAAGGCTGACCGCATGCCCCGCACCCACCACTACGCCACCACCGTCACCTGGACCGGCAACCTCGGCACCGGCACCAGCGGCTACCGCGACTACCGCCGCGACCACGACCTCACCGCCGACGGCCACCCACCCATCGCCGGCAGCTCCGACCCCACCTTTCGCGGCGACCCCACCCGCTGGAACCCCGAACAACTCCTGCTCGCCGCACTGTCCCAATGCCACATGCTTGCCTACCTGCACCTCTGCGCCGACAACGGCATCGTCGTCACCGACTACGTCGACCAGGCCACCGGCACCATGACCACCGACGGCACCGGCTCCGGCCGCTTCACCGAGGTCGTCCTGCGCCCCCAGGTCACCGTCGCCGACCCCGACACCACCGACACCGCCACCGCCCTGCACGACGACGCCCACCACGTCTGCTTCATCGCCAACTCCGTCAACTTCCCCGTCCGGCACGAACCGACCACCACCTGACCGGCCCCGCGCCGCCGCGACCCGCCACCACCAAACGCCGTGGCCGGGCCCAGGACCCACCCCACGCCGCCACCACCGCCGACGGCAACCGCGACCCCGCACCGCAGCACCGCCGACCCACGACGACAACGGCCGGCCCCGGGCAATCGCCCAGGACCGGCCGACCACACCACCGCGCCGATCAACCCGCCTCGCGCAACTCCGCCAACCGGGCCTCGATCTCCGCCAACTCCGCCCGCAACTTCTCCGCCTGCTGCTCGGCCTCCGACCGCTCCGCCGCCAGGATCTGCTCCACCGCCTCCTGCACCCCCGGCACGTCCACCAACGCCACCATCCGCAGCGCCTCCGCCGGCTTGAGCACGTACGGCTTCGCCAACACCTTCCCGCCCTGCTGCGCCGCCACCGTCCACTCGCCCTCGGCGTACGCCAACGTCACCGTCAACCCCGCCGGACTCTTCGGCTTCGCCGCCTTCACCACCCGCCGCGCCGGCTTCGCCTCCACCACCGCCTCCTCCCTGGACTCCGGCCGCTCCCGCGGCTCCTCCCGCCGCGGCTGCGGCACCCGGTCCAACACGAACTCCGGCTCCACCGGCCCAGGAGCCGCCACCGGCTCGGCCTCCACCTCCGCCTCCACCTCCGCCTTCGGCTCCGCCGCCCGGCGTCCCACACCCCGCGGCGCCACCGCCAGATCGGCAGGGGAGAAGGGCAACTCGTCGCGCCCGAACCGCACCACCACGAACTCGTCGGACCCCGCCGGATCGGTCAACTCGACCACCTGACCCAACTGCCCGGCCATCTGCCCGGCCGCAGCCGTGAAGACCACCTTCGGCTTACGGCCCGCAGCCAACGCCTCCCGGATACCGCGCACCTCGTCATCGGACAAACCCTGGCCAGCGGCACCCATCGCACAACCCCATTCCCTCGTACACGTGTTCAGCCGCCTGCCTTGATACCAGCCGACGCCGAGACCCCGAAGATCAGCCCCCCAACGCCCGCAACGCCCGATCCGCGTGCTCGTCCATCCCCAGCTCGCTGTGCACCACCTCGACGATCCGCCGATCCGTCCCGATCACGAACGTCATCCGCCGGGTACTCAACGCCCCCAACGGCAACCGCCGCCGCACACCGAACCGCTGCGCCACCACACCATCCGGATCCGACAACAACGGATAGTCGAACCCGTGCAGCCGCGAGAACTCCGCCTGCCGCTGCACCGAATCCCGACTGATCCCCACCCGCTGCGCCCCCACCGCCGCGAACTCCGCCGCCAGATCCCGGAAATGGCAGCTCTGCGCCGTGCACCCCCGCGACATCGCCGCCGGATAGAAGAACAACACCACCGGCCCCACCGACAGGAACTCCGACAGCCGCCGAGACCGACCCGTCTCGTCCGGCAACTCGAAATCCTCGACCAGATCCCCGACACCCAGACCCGCCACGCCCACTCCTCACTCGACACCGTCGCCGGCGAGCCTAGGCAATCACCACCGGCCGTGCGCTCGACCACAACCCGCTACCCGCCGCCGCGACCGCCACGGTAACGTCGCCGACACCGGCCCGGGGCAGGGGAGAAGCACAATGACGCCCGTCACCGTCATCACCGGCGGCAGCCGCGGCATCGGCGCCGCCACCGCCCGCCGCCTCGCCCGCGGCGGCCACCACATCGCCCTCGGCTACCGGCGCGACCACGCCGCCGCCGGCACCGTCGCCGCCGAGCTGCGCGCCACCGGCGTACGCGCCATCGCCGTACCCGCCGACACCCGCGACCCCGACCAGGTCACCGCCCTCTTCGACGCCGCCGCCGAACTCGGCCCGATCACCGGCCTGGTCAACAACGCCGGCATCACCAGCCCGATCGGCCCCTTCGCCGACCTCGACCCCGACGACCTGCGCCGCGTCGTCGACGTCAACCTCATCGGCTACGTCCTCTGCGCCCAACAGGCCGCCCGCCGGATGGTCGACAATGCCGCCATCGTCAACGTCTCCTCCGTCGCCGCCACCCTCGGCAGCCCAGGGGAGTACGTGCACTACGCCGCCGTCAAGGCCGCCACCGACGCCCTCACCATCGGCCTGGCCAAGGAACTCGCCCCGCACGGCATCCGTGTCAACGCCGTCGCCCCCGGCATCATCCGCACCGACATCCACGCCCTCTCCGGCCAGCCGGACCGCCCCGACCGCGCCGCCAGCCGCATCCCACTCGGCCGCCCCGGCGAACCCGACGAGGTGGCCGCCGCCATCAGCTGGCTACTCGGCCCCGACGCCTCCTACACCACCGGCGCCATCCTCCGCGTCGGCGGTGGCCTCTGACCGACGCCCACCGGTACGCCCGCCCTACGCCCCGATCCGCGCTCGCCCGCCACATTCGATAATTAACATTATGTCAAGTCGTGATCCGGAAGTACTCCCTCCGGCCGACCGGCACCAGCCGCTCCCACCGCCGCCGACTTGCCGCATCGGCGAGCCAGGGCCGCGCCGACGCGTTGCGCGGCGGGCCGCCGCGTCGGCCGGCACTTCGCAACGGCCGACGCCTCGTCGTGGACGCGCGCGAACCGCGACGTGTTGGCCATGTCGGTCCGCCGCCCGGTGACGACGTCGAAGTTCCCCGACTGTGGGTACGTTTCTTGCTGCTCTGACCGCAAGAAACGTACCCACAGCGCTCGTTGCCGGGGGTCGGCCCGCCACTCCCCTCCGTTGCCCGGCAACACGAAAAACCTGCATAATATGCCTTATGCATGATAAATCGGGTGAAACGGTTGTCGGGCTGATCGAGGAGTTTCTGACCGCGCGGGCCACTCGTAAGCCCTCCCCGCACACCCAGGCCGCGTACCGGCGGGATCTGACCGCCGTCGCCGCGCTCGCCGCGGGGCTGGCCACCCCTCCCCTCCCCCTTGATCACCTTCGGGTCGGCTCGCTCTCCCCCAGCCTGATGCGGGCGGCGTTCGCCGGGTTCGCCACCGACCGGGCCGCCGCCTCCGTGGGGCGCGCCTGGTCCACCTGGAACGGCTTCTTCGCCTTCCTGGTGGTCGAGCAGGTGGTGCCCGGCAATCCGATGCCGGCGGTGGGGCGGCCCCGGTCTCCGCTCCCCCAGCCCAAGCCGTTGCGCGGCGAGGACACCCCCGAGCGGCTGCTCGCCTCGGCCGCGCGGGCCGAGGGGCGGCAGCGTGACCCGTGGCCGGAGCGGGACGTGGCGGTGCTGGCCCTGGCGCTCTGCGCGGGGCTGCGCCTGTCGGAGTTGCTGGCGCTGCGGGTCGGTTCGCTGGCCGGTCGGCCCGGTGAGCGGCGGCTGGAGGTGGCCGGCAAGGGTGGGCGGCCGCGGATGGTGCCGGTGGAGCCGGACCTGGACGCGGTGTTGGCGCAGCATCTGGACAGTCGGGTGCGCCGGTTCGGTGCGCGTACGGTGCGGCCGGATTCGCCGTTGCTGGTGGACCGGCGGGGCGAGCCGCTGCGTCGGGGTGGCTTGCAGTATCTGGTGGAGTCCTGTTACCGGCGAGCCGGGATCGGTGACCGGGTGCCGCGTGGGGCGCGGTTGCACGCGTTGCGGCACACGTTCGCGACCCGGTTGGCCGAGGACGGTGCGGGTGCGGCGGAGATCATGCGGCTGCTGGGGCACGCGTCGTTGGCGTCGTCGCAGACGTACATCGAGGTGACCGCGGGGCAGCAGCGGGATGCGGTGCGGTCCAACCGGACGAACCGCGCGTTGATCGGGTTGGCCGGCGGCCAGACCGGTTAGGCCCTGTGTCGAAGTCCCGGTCGGGCGGCGGAGTCCGGCCGCCGGGTGCCGTGCACGACCTCACCGAGGGGTGGCCGACCGCCCGTCGGGGGTGAGGATCGCGGGCAGCACGGTGGCGATCGCGGTGCCGGGGTCGAAGTCCGGGTCGGGGTTGGCGAGTTGGTTGTTGAGCAGGCCGTCGACGAGGGCGAGGAGCAGTCGCAGGGCGGTGGCCGGGCGCTGGGCGCCGAGGGCGGCGAGCAGGGGTGTGGCCCAGGCGGCGAGGTCGTGTTGACGGTGGGCGATCTGCTGTTGCAGGGCGGGTTGGTGGGCGGCCTCGGCGAAGATGGCGAGCCGGGCGAGGGTGAGGGTGCGGCCGGTGGTGGTGAGTTCGTGGACGAGGGTGCCGAGGGCGGTGGCGAAGGTGTCGGGGTCGACGTGGTCGAGGTTGCCGGCGAGGCGGTTCCAGCCGGTGGTCTCACGGTCGAGCAGGCGGGTGAGGACGCCGGCGAGGAGGGCTTCCCGGGTGCGGTAGCGGTTGGAGGTGGAGCCGGTGGGCAGGCCGGCCTGGTCGTCGACGGCGCGGTGGGTGAGGTGGCGGGTGCCGCGGGTCCCGAGGACGGTGATGGCGGCGTCGAGGAGCTGTTGTTGGCGGGCGTCCACGGGCTGACACTACAGCAGTAGTGTTGGCAACTACATGTGTAGTACGGTTGGCTGATGCGAGGATCAGCGGCCGTCATCGGGGGCGGCGTCGGTGGGCTGGCCGTGGCGAACGGGCTGCTGCGGGCCGGGTGGACGGTGACCGTCTTCGAGCGGTCCGGTGGGCTACCCGGAACCGGCACCGGGCTGGGGATCTGGCCGTCGGCGTTGCGGGCGCTGGACCGCCTGGGGGTGGGGCCGGTCGCGCGCGAGCGGGGGCGGGCGCAACCGGACGGGGCGATGCGCCGGCCGGACGGTTCGGTGATCGCCACGTTGGACGCGGAGCGGATCCGGCGGCAGCACGGCGAGGGGGTGCGGCTGCTGTCGCGTCCGGTGTTGCTGGGGTTGCTGGCGGAGGCGCTGCCGGCGGGCACGGTGCGGTTCGGCGCCGCGGTGGACGATCCGGCGGCGTTGGCCGACGGGTACGACGTGGTGGTCGGTGCGGACGGCATCCGCAGCGCGACCCGGGCCGCGATGTTCAGGGACCGGTATCCGTTGCGGTACGCGGGGGTGACGGCGTGGCGGGGCACGGTGCCGTTGGATGTGCCGGCGGCCGGTGAGACCTGGGGGCGGGGCCGCAAGTTCGGGGTGACACCGCAGGCGCCGGGGGTGACGAACTGGTACGCGGCGGTGGCCGCGCCGCAGGGGTTCCGGCCGCCGGAGGGTGACCTGGCGGCGCTACGGCGGTGGTTCGGTGACTGGCACGATCCGCTGCCGGCGGTGTTGGCGCGGATCGATCCGGCGGGGCTGCTGCATCACGATGTGCATTTCCTGTCGCCGTTGCCGACGTACGTGCGGGGGCGCTGGGTGTTGCTGGGTGACGCGGCGCACGCGATGACGCCGGACCTGGGTCAGGGCGCCTGCCAGGCGTTGATCGACGCGGCGGCGTTGTCGGACGCGTTGGCGGCGGCGCCGGATGTGCCGTCGGCGTTGGCCCGCTACGACGGTGTGCGGCGTGGGCCGACGCAGCGGATGGCGGCGATAGCGGCGCGTGCGGGTCGGCTGGCGCAGGTGCGCCGGTTCGTCGGGGTGCGGGACGCGGCGCTGCGGCTGGCGTTGGCGTTCGGTCCCCCGGGCTGAACGGTGCTGGCGAGCGGCCGGCCGCAGTCCCGATCCGGCAGGTGGAGCTAGCCGAGGTCGACCAGCAGGGGGCGGTGGTCGGAGATGGCCGACAGCGGGGTGCGTACGGCGGTGACCGGTGGGAGTTGGTGGAAGCCCTGCCGGTCGGCGATGACGTGGTCGAGTTGGACGCGGGGTTGCCCGGCGGGATAGGTGGGGCGGCGGCCCAGCAGTCGCCAGCCGGAGACCAGGCGGGTGGCCCAGGCGGGCAGGTTGAGGTCGCCGAGCAGGATCCGCGGGGCGGGCAGTGACCGCATGATGCGGACGACCTGGCGTAGTTGGCGGGCGTTCCATCCGGGCACGAAGGAAAGGTGGGTGGCGGCGACGGTGAGCGGCCCGTGTGGGGTGTCCAGCACGGCGGCGAGCACGACGCGGGGTTCGTCGCGGAGCAGGATCAGGCCGCCGCCGGGGCCGGGCACGTAAACCGGGGAGCGTACCGGTGCGGGTCGTAGCCGGGTGACCCGCCAGGTGGTGACCGGGTGGCGGGAGACCAGGCCGATGCCGTAGCAGGGTTCGCCGTGGCCGTCGTCGTCGTGGGTCAGCGGGCGGAACGCCTCGCCGGGGGTGCCGACCACGGCGGCGGCGAAACGGTGTTCGGTGGCTCCGAGCGCCTGGGCGGCGATGGCGGTGAGGTCCAGGTGGCCGCTGCGGGACTGGTCGCGGTCGACCTCCTGGAGGGCGAGGACGTCGGCGTCGAGGGCGGTCACGGCGGCGGTGAGCCGGGTCGGGTCGACCAGGCCGTCGGTCAGGGACCGGCCGTGCAACAGGTTGAACGTGGCCAGACGCACGGTGTCACCTTATCGACGCCGTGGCACAGTTGCCCGATGGTACGGGCGTTGTTCTGTTCGATGCTGGTGTTCCTGGCGGTGGGTGTGGCGGGGATGTGGCTGGCTCGTCAGCGCCGCCGGTGAGGCTGGCCACAGGCGGCGGCGCAGGGTGTGCCCGGGTGGGAAGAATTGCGGCCCGTGGACGTGGACCCGGTGACCTTCGCGACTCTGCTGACCGCTGCGGCGCTGGCCGGCTGGGTGGATGCCGTGGTGGGTGGTGGCGGGTTGTTGCTGTTGCCGGCGTTGCTGGTGGCGGTGCCGGGGATGCCGCCGGCCACGGCGTTGGGCACGAACAAGTTGGCGGCGATCGCGGGTACGTCCACGGCGGCGGTGACGTTCGCCCGCCGTACGAAGATCGACTGGGCGGTGGCGGGGCCGGCGGCGGCGATGGCGGTGGTCTGTGCCGGCCTGGGGGCGGCGCTGGCCGGTGCGGTGCCGCCGTCGGCGTACCGGCCGGTGGTGCTGGTGGTGTTGCTGTCGGTGGCGTTGTTCGTGGTGTTGCGGCCCCGGTTGGGGGTGGTGGCGGTGCCGCGGCGGCGGACCCGGACCCGGACCCGGATGGTGGTGGCGGTGCTGGTCGCCGGGGTGGGTATCGCCACCTATGACGGGTTGATCGGGCCGGGTACCGGCACGTTCCTGGTGGTGGCGTTCAGCGCGCTGGTGGGTGCGGATTTCGTGCACGGGTCGGCGATGGCGAAGGTGGTCAACGCGGGCACCAACGCCGGCGCGTTGGCGGTGTTCGCGGTGACCGGGCACGTGTGGTGGCTGCTCGGCGCGGCGATGGCGGTGTGCAATATCGCCGGCGCGATGGTGGGGGCGCGGATGGCGCTGCGTCGGGGCTCGGGGTTCGTGCGGGTGGTGCTGCTGGTGGTGGTCCTCGCCCTGGTGGCGAAGCTGGGCTACGACCAGTGGTTGGCCGGGTGAGCGGACGGCGTCGCCCCGTCGGCCGGGTGAGCGGAGCGGAACCGGGCGTGTGATCATCGGCGGATGCCGGTGTGCGCGGAACACGACCGGGCCGTCCTGGCGGAGCTGCTGGCTCGGGATCCGATGCTGTGCGCCTACCAGTTGGGTGACCTGGACGACTTCTTCTGGCCGTACACGTCGTGGTTTCGGCGTGGGGACGCGGTGGCGTTGCTGTACCACGGTGTACGGCCGCCGGTCCTGTTGGCGTTGGCCCGTCCGGCCGGTGTCGGTGAGTTGGCCGCGTTGCTGGGTGAGCTGTCGCCGGTGCTGCCGGCCCGGTTGGAGGCGCACCTGTCCCCCGGTCTGGCGGCGGTGCTGGGCGGGTCGTTCCGGGTGGTGTCGACCGGGTTGCACCACAAGATGGCGTTGACCGATCCGGGGCGGCTGGCGGCGGTGCCGCCGGCCGGGGTGACGCTGGGCCGGGCGGACCTGCCGCAGCTGCACGAGCTGTACGCGGCGGCGTATCCGGGCAACAGTTTCGACGCGCGGATGGTGGACACCGGCCGGTACGTGGGCGTCCGCAACGGCGACGCGCTGGTGGCGGTGGCCGGGGTGCACGTGTTCTCCCGGGCCTACCGGGTGGCGGCGTTGGGTAACGTGACGACCCGGCCGGCGTGGCGGGGTCGGGGGCTGGCAGCGGCGGCGGTGGCCCGGCTCTGCGGCCTGCTGCGCGCCGACGTCGACCATGTGACGTTGAACGTGAAGGCGGACAACGTCACCGCGGTGCGGCTGTACGAGCGGTTGGGGTTCACCCGGATCGCCGACTACAGCGAGTTCACCCTGACCGCGCGGTGACGGGCCGGGCGCGGTGGGACGCCGGCCGGTGGGTGACAATGCGGCCATGGCCCAGGCGACGCTGCGTACCTCTCGGACACGGTTTCGCCGAGTTGGGGTTGCGGCGGGTCTTCGCCGAGACGATGGCGGTCAACGTCGCCTCCCGGGCGACGATGGCCGCGGTGGGGATGCGGTACGTGCGGACCTTCCACCAGTCGTGGCCGGATCCGCTGCCCGGCGCGGAGTTGGGTGAGGTGGAGTACGAGATCACCCGTGAGCGGTGGGCGGTGTCAGGCGCGGCGGGGTGAGTCGAAGCGGCCGGCGCGGATCTCCCGTAGGGCGCGGCGGCGGATCTCGCCGCGCAGGGTGTCGACGTAGAGGCGTCCGGCGAGGTGGTCGGTCTCGTGTTGCAGGGCGCGGGCGAGGAAGCCGCTGCCGGCGATGGTGAGCGGTTCGCCGTGCTGGTCGAAGCCGTGGACGGTGGCGTGCAGGGCGCGGCGGGTCGGGAAGTACAGCCCGGGGATGGACAGGCAGCCCTCGTCGTCGTCCTGGAGTTCCTCGGAGACCTCCAGGACGGGGTTGACCATGTGGCCGCGGTGGCCGTCGGCGTCGTAGACGAAGACCTGGGCGTTGACGCCGATCTGTGGGGCGGCGACGCCGGCGCGGCCGGGTGCGCCGAGCAGGGTGTCCATCAGGTCGGTGACCAGGTCGCGCAGCTGGGTGTCGAAGCTGGTGACCGGCGTGCAGGGGGTGCGCAGCACCGGGTCGCCGATGATTCGGATGTCCCGCATCGTCATGCCGGCAAGGCTATCGGGCGTGGGTGCCGGTGGCGTGGCTGGCTGGCGGGTCGCGGGTGGGCGCTGGCGGTGCGGGGTTGGTGGGCGTGGTCAGGCGAGTGTGGCGCGTACCGGGGCGGTTTTGGCGGCGGCCTCGGCGACCTCGGCGTCGGGGTCGCTGTCCCAGGTGATGCCGCCGCCGGCCCAGACGTGTACGGCCTCGCGGTCGACGGCGGCGGTGCGGATGGTCAGCCCGAGGTCGATTCCGCCGGCGTCGACCCAGCCGAGGCCGCCCATGCTGGCGCCGCGGCCGACGGGTTCCAGGGCGGCGATGTGGTCGAGGGCGGCGAGTTTCGGCGCTCCGGTGACGGAGCCGCCGGGGCAGACGGCCCGTAGCAGGTCGGCCAGGCCGAGGCCGTCGGCGGCGTGGGCGCGGATCGTGGATTCGGCTTGCCACAGGTCGCACCAGCGGCGTACGGCGAACAGGTCGTCGACGTGGACGCTGCCGGTGCGGGCGATGCGGGCCAGGTCGTTGCGTTCCAGGTCGACGATCATGATGTGTTCGGCGCGTTCCTTGGCCGAGGCGAGCAGGTCGGCGCGGCCGGCGGCGGTGGCGGGGCGGGTGCCCTTGATGGGGCGGGTGGTGAGGGTGCCGCCGCGGAGTTCGATGAGGGTTTCGGGGCTGGCGCAGCCGATGGCCCAGCCGGGGCCGGTGAGGACGCCGCCGTAGCGGGCGCCGGGCAGCCGGCCGAGGCGGGCCAGGGCGGGCAGTGGGTCGCCGGTGTACGGGGCGGCGGCGTGGCCGACGAGGTTGACCTGGTAGACGTCGCCGTGGCCGATGGCCTGGCGTACGGCGTCCACGGCGGTGGCGTGTTGGCGCGGGGTCCAGCTTTCGGTCCACGGGCCGCGCCACCAGCCGGTCGGCGGGCCCGGGTGGGCCGGGGGCGTGTCGGTGTGGCCGTAGACGACGACGGCGACCTCGGGCAGGTCGGCCGGGTTGGCGGCGCCGGCCGGGCCGCCGGCGAGCAGGGCGCCGGCGGCGGCGGAGAGGTAGAGGGCGGCGCCGCAGACCGTGTCGTGGTGGTGGCGGGGTGCCGGGCGGGCGAGGTCGTGCAGGGGCAGTCCGTGGGCGGCGAGGAATTCTTCGGTACGGGCGGCGGGGTCGCCGCCGTCGGCCGGGCGCCATTCCCATCGGGCGCGTTCGACGAGCCGGCCCCGGCATGGGGTGGGTGCGGCGGGTGGATCGACCACCATCCGTGGGAGCGCTTCCACGACGTCTGGGCGATTCATGCTCATCCGTTCAGCGGATTTCCCACGCACCACGCGGACATCGGCTCGATGCCGCGCGCTTTCGCTTGGTACTGTGCGTCACTGGTCATGTGAACCATGACACAGTGCCCCCACAGTCCGGAGAACCCGATGTGCCAGCACCAACCCACCTGCCCCTCCGCCGACGCCACCGACCGGGAAGCCGCCCGGGTCCTCGCCTGCTTTCCTGAGCAGGGTTGGAGCCTGCTCTGCAACGGCGTCATCGTTTTCGAGGACACCGGCGAGCTGCTGCCCGACGGCAGCAGCATCGCTCCGCACCGCGGCCCCGCCCGACACGCGCTCGCCGCCTGAGACGATCACGATCCGTCACCACATTCTTCCGCGTCGACCAAGGCTAGTCCCCCGGTCCGCCGACCAGAACGACCAGGTCGACGCGGAGCCGGGGCGGCGCTGACCGCCCCGGCTCGGCGGCGAGAGCTCAACCCTCGTACGCCTGCGGCGCCGGACACGAACACACCAGGTTCCGGTCACCGTACCCGCCGTCGACCCGACGCACCGGCGGCCAGTACTTTCCCCACCGGTCCACCCCGGCCGGATGGCCACCCACCGACCGCGGATACGGGTGCGGCCACTCGTCACCGGCCACCATCGCCGCCGTGTGCGGCGCGTTGGCGAGGGGATTGTCCCCGGCCGGCCACTCCCCCGAGCCGACCTTGTCGATCTCCGCCCGGATGGCGATCATCGCGTCGCAGAACCGGTCCAGCTCGGCCAGGTCCTCACTCTCGGTCGGCTCCACCATCAACGTCCCCGCCACCGGGAACGACATCGTCGGCGCGTGGAACCCGTAGTCGATCAGCCGCTTGGCCACGTCGTCCACGCCCACCCCGGTCGCCTTCGTCAACGGCCGCAGATCCAGGATGCACTCGTGGGCCACCAGGCCCTTGTTGCCCGCGTACAGCACCGGGAAATGCCCGCGCAGCCGCGCCGCCACGTAGTTGGCCGCCAGCACCGCCACCCCGGTCGCCCGGGCCAGCCCGTCGGCGCCCATCATCCGCAGGTACGCCCACGGAATCGGCAGGATCCCCGCCGACCCGTACCGGGCCGCCGAGATCACCGGCCGGCCCTCGACCGGCGCGCCGCCCGGATCCCCGGGCAGGAACGGCGCCAGGTGGGCGCGCACCGCCACCGGCCCCACCCCCGGCCCACCACCGCCGTGCGGGATGCAGAACGTCTTGTGCAGGTTCAGGTGCGACACGTCCGCGCCGAAGCGGCCCGGCTTGGCGAACCCGACCAGCGCGTTGAGGTTCGCCCCGTCCACGTACACCTGGCCGCCGGCGTCATGCACCCGGGCGCAGAGCTGGGCGATGCCCGTCTCGTACACCCCGTGCGTCGACGGGTACGTCACCATGATCGCCGCCAGCGCGCCCCGATGCTTGTCGATCTTCGTGTCGAGGTCGACCAGGTCCACGTTGCCGTCGGCGTCGCAGCCGACCACCACCACCCGCATCCCGGCCATCACCGCGCTCGCGGCGTTGGTGCCGTGCGCCGACGACGGGATCAGACACACGTCCCGGTCTCCCTCACCGCGGCTGCGGTGGTACGCGCGGATCGCCAGCAGCCCCGCCAACTCCCCCTGCGAACCGGCGTTGGGCTGCACGCTGACCGCGTCGTAGCCGGTCACCTCCGCCAGCCACCCCTCCAACTGGGCGATCATCTCCCGGTAGCCGGCGGTCTGCCCGGCCGGGGCGAGCGGGTGCAGGTGGGCGAACTCCGCCCAACTCACCGGCTCCATCTCGGTGCTGGCGTTGAGCTTCATGGTGCACGAGCCGAGCGGGATCATGCCCCGGTCCAGGGCGTAGTCGGCGTCGGCCAGCCGCCGCAGGTACCGCAGCATCGCCGTCTCCGACCGGTGGCTACGGAACACCGGGTGGGTGAGGAAGTCCGAGGTACGGGCCAACCCGGCCGGCACCACGGCAGCCACGTCACCGGTCACCCCGTCGACACCGAACGCCGCCCACACCGCCGCCAGATGCGCGGCGGTGGTGGTCTCGTCGCAGGAGATCCCCACCCGGTCGGCGTCGACACACCGCAGGTTCACCCCCGCCCGCGCCGCCGCGGCCACCACCTCGGCCGCCCGGCCGGGCACGACCGCCGTCACCGTGTCGAAGAACGTCCCCTCGGCGACGGCCACCCCACCGGCGCGCAGCCCCGCGGCCAGCCGCGCCGCCATCCGATGGGTACGCCGGGCGATCGCCCGCAGCCCGTCCGGGCCGTGGTAGACCGCGTACATGCCGGCCATCACCGCGAGCAGCACCTGCGCGGTGCAGATGTTGCTGGTCGCCTTCTCCCGCCGGATGTGCTGCTCCCGGGTCTGCAACGCCAGCCGGTACGCCGGATCACCGGCGCTGTCGCGGGACACCCCGACCAGCCGCCCCGGCAGCATCCGCTCCAGCCCGGCCCGCACCGCCAGATAGCCGGCGTGCGGCCCACCGAAACCCATCGGCACCCCGAAGCGCTGCGTGGTGCCGGCGGCGATGTCCACGCCGATCTCCCCCGGGGCACGCAGCAACGTCAACGCCAGCAGGTCCGCCGCCACCGTCACCAGCGCCCCGGCGGCGTGCGCGGCCTCGACCAGCGGGGCGTGGTCCCGCACCGCCCCCGACGCGCCCGGATACTGCAGGTGCAAGCCGAAGAACTCCGCCGGCAACGGCGCGACGTCCACGTCCAGCACCCGCACCTCGATGCCGAGCGGCTCGGCCCGACCGGTGATCACCGCGATGGTCTGCGGCAGGGTGTCCGCGTCGACCACGTACACCGGGCTCCTGCTCTTCGACGCCCGCCGCGCCAGCGTCATCGCCTCCGCCGCCGCCGTGCCCTCGTCGAGCATCGACGCGTTCGCGGTGGCCAGGCCGGTCAGGTCGGACACCATGGTCTGGAAGTTCAGCAGCGCCTCCAACCGACCCTGGCTGATCTCCGGCTGGTACGGCGTATACGCGGTGTACCAGGCCGGGTTTTCCAGCACGTTGCGGCGGATCACCGCCGGGGTGTGCGTGCCGTGATAACCCAACCCGATCATCGACACGGCGACCGTGTTACGCGCCGCGAGGGCCCGCAGCTCCGCCAGGGCGTCCTGCTCGCTGGCCGGCTCCGGCAGGTCCAGGCGGCCGTGCCAGCGGATCACCTCGGGGATCGCCGCATCCATCAGCTCGTCGATCGAGGCGTACCCGACGGCCTCCAACATCCGGCGTTCGTCGTCCGGTCCAGGACCGATATGACGGTCGGCGAACTGCTCTGCGATCATGGGCGGCGCTCCTGCGGGGGCGGGGTCGACAGGTCGGCCCTCCCCCTCTGTCACACCCCACGGGCGCTCCACAGTGCCTGCCCCGACGCGGTCCTTTTGCCTGAGAGGTTCCGGGGAGGATTTGCCCCTTCGGCGCCGACCCGGCTGCCGCCAGGCGGTCTCTCCCACGCGGGTACTACCGGCACGATCAACGCTACCAGCGCCAACAGACGCCCGCCGCGAACCCCCCGCCCACCACGATGTTAAGAGGGGGCCCCTGCACTACCGCAGGCGTTAAGAGGGGGCCCTTCCTTCGTCTACGTTCAGCCGGCTCGGCGGCGGGCCCGACGCGCGGCCAACTCGTCACCCACCAGGTCCACCGCCGGAGGCTCCTGCGGCTCCTGCCCCGCCGGCTCCGCCGGAAGGTGCGACAACGAACCCAGGATCTCCTTGAACGCACCACCGATCGCGATGCCGAACACCCCCTGGCCGCCCTGCAACAGGTCGACCACCTCCTCCGGGGAACGACACTCGTACACCGTCGTGCCGTCGGAGATCAGCGTGATGCCCGCCAGATCCTCCACCCCACGCGAGCGCAACGCCTCGATCGCCTTACGGATGTTCTGCAACGACACCCCGGCGTCCAGCAGCCGCTTCACGACCTTCAACACCACCAGGTCCCGGAACGAGTACAACCGCTGCGTACCCGAACCCGAGGCGTCCCGCACACTCGGCACCACCAGCGACGTCCGCGCCCAGTAGTCCAACTGCCGGTAGCTGATCCCCACCGCGTGGCACGCCGTCACACCCCGGTACCCCACCGCACCGTCACTGTCAGTCGCCGACCCGGGCATCCCACCCGACTCGACCAGCCCCGTACCCGGATCGGAATCTCGCGGCTCGTGCATCCGGACAACCTCCCCGTCAGTGCGGTGACACGTCGTTCCGGGACGCGCACCCCTCGACACGGCAACCCTATAGCGACCATCCAGGGTTACCACGGAGAAACCATCGCGACACGCCGCGCATCGACAGCGACAACCATCACCATAACCGAGAGTCACCCCCGGCGGGAAGCAGCACCCATCGGCCGGATCAGCCGGCGAAGTCCTCCGGACGCACCTGCTCCAGGAACTCCCGGAACTTCTCCACCTCGTCCTCCTGCTCGTCGGGAATCACGATCCCCGCCTCGCTGAGGACCTGCTCCGCACAACGAATGGGCGCACCGACCCGCAACGCCAACGCGATCGAATCGCTCGGCCGCGCCGACACCCGCACCCCGTCACCGAGCAACAGATCAGCGAAGAAGACGTTCTCCTTCAACTCGGTGATCTCCACCGCCCGCAACGGCGCCTTCAACGCCGCCAACACATCCCGCAGAAGATCATGGGTCAACGGCCGGGCCGGCTTGACACCCTGCTGCTCGTAAGCGATCGCCGTCGCCTCGACCGCGCCGATCCAGATCGGCAGATAGCGGTCCCCCTCGACCTCCCTGAGCAGGACGATCGGCTGGTTGCTGGGCAGCTCCACCCGAACCCCGACCACGCTCAGCTCGCGCACCGCCGCCTCCGTGTCGTTGTCACCTATGCCGCACCGCGCCCTTCCCTGCACGGTACACGGACCGCGACACGGCCATCCCGTGCGCTGCCCGCGCCGACGCCCGCGCCAGAAGAGGGGTTACCCCCGCAAGCCTACGCCACGCGCCCACGAGCCAAACCGTACGCACACCGCCCTCACCGGCCCAGCGTCGAACGCAACCCCACCCGCACCAACGCCGCATGCAACTGCTGCGACAACGCCACCAACTCCCGCGCCGTCTCCGCCGCCCGCGCCCGCGCCGCCGGATCACTCTGCCGTGCCAACGGCGCCACCAACTGCGCGAACAAACCGACCTCCCGGTCCGCCGCCGTCCGATAACCCCGCAGATGCCGCGGCTGGAACCCGTACGCCGCCAGACCCGCCACCGCCCCTGCGATGATCAACGCATCGCCGTCGTACCAACCCGGCGGATCCGACACCAGCAGCCCGAGCCGCTCCAACTCGCCCAACGTCGACTCGTCGATCCCGCTGCGCGCCACCAGCTCCGTCCGGTCCAGCCGCACCTGCCCCGACTCGACCGGCTGCGCCGCACCACGCCCCGGCACCTCACCATCGGGACCCACCGCCACCAACGCCGGCCGCGACCGCTCCGGCGCGTCACCAGAGGCATCCCACTGCGCCAACTGCTCACGGATCACCCGCAACGGCAGATACTGATCACGCTGCGCGGTCAACACGAACCGCAGCCGCGCCACATCATCCCAGCCGTACTTGCGGTAACCCGCCGCCGTGCGCTGCGGCTCCACCAGGCCCTCAGCCTCAAGAAACCGCAGCTTCGAAATGGTCACGTCCGGAAAATCCGCCCGCAGATGGGCCAGCACCTCGCCGATACTCATCAACGGCTGAGCATGACCCGCCCCGGACGACGTGGAGGCCGCAGGCTCGTTCACCCCCGGCCGGCCTCACCCTCCGGGCGCGGACCGGCGATGAACACCACCCGGAACTTGCCGATCTGCACCTCGTCACCGTTGCTCAACGTCGCCGCCTCGACCCGCTCCCGGTTCACGTACGTGCCGTTCAGGCTGCCCACGTCCCGCACCGTGAACGTGCCACCATCCCGGTGGAACTCCGCGTGGCGACGCGACACCGTCACGTCATCGAGGAAGATGTCACTGTCCGGATGCCGCCCACTGGTCGTCACATCGTGATCCAACAGGAACCGGGCACCCGCGTTCGGACCCCGACGGACCACCAGCAGCGCCATCCCCGGCGGCAACGAACCGGACATCCGGCTCGGCACCACATCGGTGTCCGGCCCCTCCAGCGCCTCCTCGAGCGAACCGAGATTGAGCGTCGACGTGACGTCGAGCGGGGGGAACTCGTCGCCTGGGCGAGTCATGGGGACCACCTCACGGATCTGTTTCGGTCGGCGTCGGGAGACGGCGGGTCTGGCCGCCGGGCTCTCATCCACCCGGCGGCTGGCTCTCCGTGCCCCGAAAGGCTGTCCGCGACGCTCAACAAAATGGGTTCTCGGTCGACTGGGCGAGCCTAGCCAGCGCCGAAAAACAGGGCAACCGGACGCGCGGCACGGATACCGACCCGCCGGCACAGGGACACGCGTCAGCTCTCGGTCAACTCGCGATACGCCGCAGCGGAGAGCAGCCCGTCGACCGCCGCCGGATCCGCCGGAGCGATCTCCACCAACCAACCCGCACCGTACGGATCCGTGTTGATCACCTCCGGCGTGTCGGCCAACGCCTCGTTGCGCGCCGACACCGTACCGCCCACCGGGGCGTAGATCTCCGACACGCTCTTGGTCGACTCGATCTCACCCAACGACTCACCAGCCGCCACCACCGCACCGGACTCCGGCAACTGCACATACACGATGTCGCCGAGCGCATCCTGCGCGAACTGGGTGATGCCGACCCGCACGGCACCGCCGTCAGCCGTGGCCACCCACTCGTGCTCAGCGGTGTAACGCAGATCCTCAGGAATCACCAGAAGCGTCCTAACATCCCTCGCGACACCGGACCAACCGGTGCCTGCCCACCGGCCTAGGTGACCGGACGAGCGTGTTCCAGCGTGCTCGGCACGTGCTGCGCCGAAACCTCGGCAACCTCACGATCCTCGACGATCACGTTACCGCCGTCCCGGGCCACCTCCGCGACCACCCCACCGGGAATGTTGAGCGCCGTACGCATCGTCGACGGATCCCCGATCACCGTGATCGTGAACGGGCCGATCAACCGACGCCCGTCCACGATCAACGAACCGTTCTCACCGTCCAGGAAGTACGTCGACGCGACAATCCGCACCGACGCCCGGTCCACGCCGGAAATCTGCATCGCCTCCGCGCCGGCCCCCCGCAACTCCTGCACCGCGTCCAGCACCCGGCTCGCCGAGATCGGCTTCGTACCCGCCTGGAAACGCACCGCCAGACCCGGACCGCGCGCCCGCAACGTGCCGGCCAGGATGCCCAACTCGTCGGCCCGCCGGGTCGCCTCCTCCAGCGCCGCCTCACGCCCCTGCTCACCCGAGCGCAACTGCCGCTGACTCTCCTCCAACGAGGTGATGTCCTGCCGCAGCCGGATCTCCCGCGCCTCCAGGTCGTACAGGATCCGAACCAGGTCCTCCTGCCGCGCCGCCGCCAACGACGAATCCGTCGACGTGGTCTTCAACTGCACCGCCAGCGTGAAACCCAGCAACACCAGCAGCACGGCGATCATCACCGCGGCCGAACTGAACCGCCGCCACGGCGCCGCGGACTGCGCCGCCGGGGCATCATCGGCCGGCTCAGCCTCCGGCGGGTCCGTCGCCGGCCGCGCGTCGTCCTCCGGCCGCCCCTGCGGCGACAGCGGACTCAACTCGTCCGGATCCGGCGACTGCGGCCGCGGGTCCGGATCACCCGCCGGCCCGCCCGGCCGAGCCGGACCCGCCGGCTGCGGCCACCCCGTGCCCGTCTCTGTGTGCTCGTCACTCACGCCACAAACCTACGCCCGGAACAGGTGCCGGCGGATCGCCGCCACGTTGCCGAAGATACGCACACCCAGCACGACCACCACACCGGTCGACAACTGCCCGCCCACCCCCAGCTGGTCACCCAGATAGACGATCAGCGCGGCCACCAGCACATTCGAGATGAACGACACCACGAACTGCTTGTCATCGAAGATCCGGTCCAGCTTCGCCCGGACCCCACCGAACACGGCGTCCAACGCGGCCACCACCGCGATCGGCAGGTACGGCTGCAACGCCGCCGGCACCGTGGGATCCAGCCACAGACCCAACCCCACACCGGCCAGCAGGGCCACCACCGCGATCATCGACCACCTCCGGAGGGACTGGGGGACGTACCCGAGCCGGACGGCGCGTCACCGACCGACCCCGACGCGCTCGGACTCACGGCGGGCTCCGCGTAGCGTAGCCGCGGCTCCGGAGCCGCCGGCAGGGTGAGGTCGTCCGCGTCCCGCACACCGAACGACAACCCGGTGTCCTGGGCCACCTTGCGCATCGTCAACGCGCTACGGCTGGACTCGTAGCGCTTACGCATCGAATCCGGCCCGATCGCCGACACCTCGTACGGCCCGGTGACCGGCCGGAAACCCACCAGGATCGCCTGACCGGCGGAACGGATCGTCGAGGTCGCCGTCAACCGCTGCCCGTTGATCGAGATCGCCTCCGCTCCGGCGTCCCACAGGTCGTTGGCCACCCACTGCAGGTCGCTGTAGAGCACCTGGGACGGGCCGACGTTGGCGCCGCTGAGGGAATCCTGACCGGCCGGGCCGTCCGCCAACCGCACCACCACGCCGTCGCCGCGAACCCGCCCCAGACCGGTGCTGGCCTCCAAATTCCGCAGCCGCGCCGCCTGGGTGCCACCCAACGCCGCCTCCCGCTGGCGGTTGACCTCCTCGCGCAACTCGTCGGCGCGTACCGACAGCGCGTCCGTCTCGCCCTGGCGTTGTTTGATCTGCGCCACCAGCCCGGAACGGGCCTGCGCGCGTCCCGGCTCCTCGGCCACGGTCTGCCGGTAGGCCACCGCGAACAGGAAACCCAGCAGCAGGACGACGGTGAGACTCACCGGCCCCACCGACCAGCCCGGCCGCGCCGGCTGCCCGGTCTGCGCGCGGCGGGCCGCCGCGTCGGCGTAGCCCGGATCCAGCGGGTTGCGGAACAGCTCGGTGAGGAAGTCCGGGGTGTAGATCCGCCGGCTCTCACCGGGATCGTCGCCCCTGCCGGCGCTGCGTTGACGCCCGGCTCGCTGCTGCTCGCTCATGATCCTCCGCTTCGTACCGCCCGCACCAGCTGACGTGCCTGGATCACGTAGAGCGCGCCGGCCGCCCAGTAGAGCACCAGCCCCCACCAGGCCAGCGCCCAGCCGATCGCGCCGGCAGCCGCCGTGGTGGCCGGCACCGTGGCCGCCAGCAGCAGGGTCGGGAAGGCCGCCAGCAGCAGGAAGGTGGCGGTCTTGCCGACGTAGTGCACCGGCGGCGGCCCGTAGCCGTGCCGGCGCAGCACCGACAGGGAACCGAGCAGCAGCAGCTCGCGGGCCAGCAGGGCGGCGGTGAACTGCCAGGGCACCACCTCGCGGGCGGTGAAGGCGATCAGGGTGGCGAGGATGTACAGCCGGTCGGCGAGCGGGTCGAGCAGCTCACCGAGACGGCTGACCTGCCGCAACCGGCGGGCGATCCAGCCGTCGACCCAGTCGCTGGTGCCGCCGACGGCCAGCACCACGATCGCGGCCACGTCGGCCCGCACGACGAGGAAGAGATACAGGAAGAGGGGGACGCCCAGCAGGCGTACGAAGCTGATCAGGTTCGGCAGGGTCAGCACCCGGTCGGCGGGCTGCGCCGCACCGGCGCCCGAGGTCTGGGGTTGCTCTGCCCGAGCGGGCCGACGCGACACCGAACCTCCTCCGCGACACGGCCGGCCACGGCGGCCCCTGGTCGGCCGTGGAACGTCGTGCGCCCTGTCGGGCCGGCTGACGCCGGCACCCCCTTGCGATCCCGGTCCGGGACCTCCCCTGGCCCCGCCGTCCACCGTCGATGATCACGGGCCGGCCGGATGCGCTGCCACTATATCGGGCTCCTGTGCCGCTTTGGCTGCCCAGCGGTGGCGTGCCGGCTGGTTTGCCGGTCAGGTGTGTGGTGGTCGTCACCACCTGTAAAACATCCTAGGATGGAAGGTTCGATGTCAGGCGGTCCGGGCCGAGCTGTCCGGCGCCTCCGCCGCCTGCCCGAACGCCTGGAGAGCCCGCAGCAGGTCCTGCTGCCCCCGGGCGGGCATCCGGTCGAGCACGGCCCGCACCGCCTCGTGCCGGCGGGACCGCAGCTGCGCGGTCGCCGCCGCGGTCGGCACCAGGCGCACCTCACGACGGTCCCGCGGATCGGCCACCCGGCGCAGCAGTCCGATCGCCTCCAGGCGGTCACAGAGCCGGCTGGCCGAGGAGGGTACGACGTCCAGCAACTCGGCCAGCCCGTTGACGTTGGTCTCGGGTCGGCTGGTGAGCAGCGACAGCACCCGCAGCTGGGTCGGTGAGACCGCGAGACGCTGTCGGGCGACGGCCGAGTCGAGCACACCCACCAGCGCCTCGGCGGCTGTGTCGATCGCCGCGGCGAGATCCGGTCGCTCCACCCGATGTCCCCTGCGATTGTCCCGCTGGTCCCGCTCAGGCCGAACCCGGCGCCGCGGTCAGCCGCCCTCCCGGCCGGCCGCGCCGCGCCAGTCCAGGCAGACGACGACCGCGTCGTCGCGCAGATCGGCGTCCGCGTGGAAGGCCTGCAACTCGCGCATCACCGTACCAACCGCCTCGGTCGGCGGCTGCAACCGCGTGGCCCGCATCGACCGGGCCATCGCCCGCTCGCCGTACGTCTCCCGGCCACTGGGATCGGCCGCCCACACCCCGTCGGAGACGACGAAGAGCCGGTCCCCCGGATCGAGGTCGAACTCCTGCAGGTCATAGCGGCTCTCGGCGAACATGCCCAATGGCAGCTGCTGGTCCAGCGCGACCCGGGAGACGGTGCCGCCGCGCAGCCGCATCAGGTGCGGGGAACCGGCGTCCACCGCCCGCACCCGCCCGGTGGCACAGTCCAGTTCGAGCAGCACCGTCGCCACGTGCCGGTGTCCCCGGTGCTGGTAGAAGACCGTGTCGGAGGCGAGTTCGGCCTGCTCCACCAGGCCACCGCCGGAGCGGCGGGCGTTGCGCATCGCGTTCACCGTCACCGCGGTCAGCAGCGCCGCGGCGAGTCCGATGCCATCGCCGTTGAGCACGGTCACGGTGACCTGGCCGTCGTCCAGGGACCAGTCGAAGTGGTCCCCGCCCACCGTGTACGCCGGTTCCAACTGCCCCGCCAACTGGAACGGGCCGTGGCTGACGCTGCGTCCGGGCAGCAGCTCCCACTGCAACTCGGCGGCCATGCTCAGCCGCTCCTGCCGCCGGGCCCGCCGGTAGCGGTCGGTCTCCCGGTCGGCCGCGCGCAGCGCCAGGGCCACCTCCCCGGCGATGTCGGCCGCCCGCCGCACGACGGTCTCCGGCGGCGCCTCGGGCAACTCGACCATGAGTACGCCCAGCCGCTCGCCCCACACCGACAGCGGCAGGTAGAGCCGGCACCGGCCGTCCTCGCCGGTGTCCCGGACGGGTTGCTGGCTGCTGAAGCAGCGCTGCACCACACCCTGGACGGCCTCGACGCCGGCGGCCGGCTGGCGCGGGTCGAGCAACCGCCAGAGCCCGCTGATCCGGTAGTCGGCGACGAAGACCGCGGTGCCCGACGCACCCAGGATCGACCGGATGGCCCGGTCGGCGGCCTCGACCACGCGGTCGGGCGGGGCCTCGCGCAGGGCGCGCGAAACCCCCGTGGGCGCATCCGCCATGACCATCCTCCGAAATACTTGCTCTGGGGCAAGCATCATACGGAGGCGGGTCCACCCGTGGTCACCCGGCCGACCGCACCGCCACCGCGCCGTGGAAGGCGTCCGGCACCTGCGCCGGCGATCCGTCCGGCCGCCAGTCGGTGACCGGCACGATGCCCTCCGGGGTCGGCGTCCACCGGCCGAGCAACGGCCCGAACGACGCCGGTGAGCGCATCCGGAAGGCCGGGCCCATCATGGCCAGCGCCTCGGGGTGGCCGGCCAGCTCCTCGGTGTCGAAGTCGATCGCCAGGTGGCTGCCCGGCGCCGCCGCCGTATACAGCTCGTCGAGGGTGCGGGCCAGGGTCTCGTCGTCGAGGAAGGCGGCGAGACCGAGGAAGACCACCCCCACCGGCCGCCGGCCCCAGCCCGGCACGAACCGGTGCAGCAACGCCGGATCGATGGTGCCGACGTCCGTGGCGTCGCCGAAGCCGTAGCCGGCCCGGTCGCTGCCGGCCAGGATGCGCTGTCCAAGGCGGATGGTCACCGGATCCACGTCGGTGTAGAGCACCGTCGCCTCCGCGGCGACCTCGTGCACGTTGCCCATGGTCGGCACCCCGGCGCCGAAGACGAGGAAACTGTCCACACCGGTGGCGGCGATCGCGCCCACGGCCCGGCCGAGGAAGGCACGCAGCGCCCGGAAGACCGGGGCGCACGGCCCGTACGCCTGCTCGAAGGCGCGGGCCGCGGCCACGTCGACCGGGTAGTGGTGCTCCCCGCCGAGCCAGAAGTCGATCATCCGCGCGGTGCTCGGCTGGTCGGGCTCCACCATCCGGTCGGGCTCCACCATCGACGACGCTCCCTCCCCAGGCGGTCGTCGCCAGCGTACCGACACCGCGCCGCTGGCCGGTATCGCCCCGCCGACCGCCGACGACCGCGATACTGGCCCAGACCGGTCTGCATCCGGCCACCCGGAGGTGACGGTGAACTCGGCCAGCGGCGCGGCGGTGGTGGTCGGCGTGGACGGCTCCGAGCCCTCGCTCGCCGCGGTCCGGCTGGCCGCCGCGGAGGCGGCCCGACGGCACCGGCCGCTGCGGGTGGTGCACGCCCTCATCTGGCCGATGCTGCGCTCCCCGATCACGCCGGCCACCGACGGCCCGCCCGGCGGAGGGCTACGGGAACAGGCCGAACGGCTGGTCACCGCGGCGGTCGACGAGGCCGAGGCGACCGCCCCGCAGCTCGCCATCACCGGCGAGATCATCGACGGTGAGCCGACCGCGGTACTGCTCGGCGAGGCGCCCACCGCCGACCTGATGGTCCTCGGCGACCAGGGGCTCGGCGGGCTCGCCGCGCTGGTGGTCGGCTCGGTCACGGCGCAGGTGGCCGCGCACGCCGACTGCCCGGTGCTGGTGGCCCGCGGCGCCCCGCGGGCCGACGGGCCGGTGGTGGTCGGGGTGGACGGCTCGGCGCTGTCCCGGCGGGCCGTCGAGTTCGCCGTGCGGGCCGCCGCCCTGCGCGGCGCCGAGGTCGTCGCGGCACACGCCTACCGGCATCCGGTCTCCACCGGCCCCGGCGACATGCGACCCCTGGTCTACGACGAGTCGGAGCTGCGGGCCGACGAGGAACGGACGGTCGCCGAGGCGGTCGCCGGGCTGGCCGAGCGGTACCCGCAGGTGCCGATCAGCCGCGAATCCGTGCGCGGCCGGGCCGCGAAGGTGCTCACCGACGCCTCCCGCCGGGCGCAGCTGCTGGTGGTCGGGGGCCGGGGGCGCGGCGAACTGTCCGGGTTGCTGCTCGGATCGGTGAGCCGCCACGTGCTGCACCACAGCCACTGTCCGGTCGCGGTGGTCCGCGCGCCCCGGTGAGCGGCCTGCGGGGTTGGTGGCGGTCCAGGCGGGTAGACGGGCCGCGTACGCCACCGGCGACGACCAGAGGAGACCGCGATGCCAGGACCACGGCCGGGCAGCAACGCCTACGACAAGCAACGCGCCCGCATCCGCAACGCCATCGACAACTCCGGTCGGCACGCATCGGACCAGCAGGCCGACGAGGCCGCCAACCGGATCCTGCAGGAGGACCGGGGCCAACGCGGTGTCGTCCGGGGCGAACGCACCTACGGCCCGAAGGGCAACCGCGAACCGGGAGACCCGAAAAAGTGAAGGGCGTCGCGCTGGCCGACGGGCTCATCGCCGGGGCGGTGGGCACCCTGGCCCTCAACGCCGTCACCTACCTGGACATCGTGGCCCGGGCCCGCCCGGCCAGCCAGACCCCGCAGGAGAGCGCCGGACGGGTGGCCGATGCCGCGCACCTGCACCTGGGCCCGAAGGACCAGGCCGCCAACCGCCGCTCCGGACTCGGCGCGCTGATGGGCTACGGCCTGGGCGTGGCCGCCGCGGTCGGCTTCGCGGCGCTGGCACGGGGCCGCCGGCAGCCGATCCTGCGCGCCACCGCCCTGCTCGGCGGCGGGGCCATGACGCTCTCGGACGGGTCGCTGACCCTGCTCGGCGTCACCGACCCGCGCAGCTGGCGGCGCGCCGACTGGCTCGCCGACCTCGTCCCGCACCTCGCGTACGGGCTGACGGCCGCAGCCACCTGGAACCGGCTGCGGCCGTCAGCGGGTCGACGCTAGCGCCGGCGTCGGTCAGGGCCGGTCGCTGTCGTCCTCGGCAACCGGTCGGGTGACCGGGCCGTACGGCGACACCTGCCCGTGCGGCACCGGACGCCCGGTGTCCGCGCGCGACGAGCCGGCGTCACGGGGATGCCCGCCCGGGCCCGGACCCTTGTTGTCCTGGCTCGTGCCGCCCTGCGCGTTGCGCCGGAACTCCTGCTGCTGCGGGTTCGTCACGGTCGTCTCCCTTCGCGGGTGGACACGGCGACCAGCCGCGTCCCGCCGTGGCTTACCCGCGGCCGTCGGCGGCATTCCGCGCCCCCGGGCCTAGCCGGGCCCGGCCCGGGTACACCGCGACGATGGGCGACCAACGGGATACGGCCCGGGTCCTGCTGACCCGCCGCACGTACGCCGAGGAGGCGGGCATCGCGCTCGCCGACCGGCCGGCACCGCTGTACCAGCTGCTGGTGCTCGTCACCCTGCTGAGCACCCGGATCCGGGCGCAGGTGGGGGTGGCCGCCGCCCGGGAACTCTTCGCCGCCGGCTACCGCACCCCGCAGGCGATGGAGGCGGCCAGCTGGCAACAGCGGGTCGACGCGCTCGGTCGGGCCCACTACCGGCGCTACGACGAGCGGACCGCGACGATGCTCGGCACCGGTGCCCGGCTCTGCCTGGACCGCTGGCACGGTGACCTGCGGCGGCTGCACCGGGAGGCGGCCGGCGACCGGGCCACGCTGCGCCGGCTGCTCATCGAGTTCCCCGGCATCGGGCCCACCGGCGCGGACATCTTCCTGCGTGAGGTGCAGATGGTCTGGCCGGAGCTGCGCCCGTACGCCGACCGGCGAACGGTCGCCGGGGCGAAACGGCTCGGCCTGCCCGCCGCGACGGACCGGCTGGCCGGCCTGGTCGACGAGGCGGACTTCGGTCGGCTGGCCTCGGCGCTGGTGCGGGTGGCGCTCGGCGAGGAGTCCGCCGGGCAGCTCAACCGCAGCGTCGCCGGCCGCTGACCGGCGGTCACTTCGCCGCGTCGCCGCCCGGCTTGGTCAGGTGCCACACCAGCAGGGCCGCGAGCAGCGCCAACACGACGAGCCCGCCGGAGATCCCGCGGCCCTCCTCGGCCGACCGGCCGGTGGTGCCGAAGTAGATCACGGCAAGGCCGGCGAGTACCGCCACGAACTTCCGGATGCCTCGGTCCCGCACAGCCCGCACGCTACGGACCGGCGAGGCCGTGCTGCCGGGTTTGGAAGCATTGTCCCTCGACCGGGCGATCAGTCAGTCGGTCTCCAGGTCGTCGAGGGAAATCTTGTGGGTCATCAACCAACGGGCCAGCGCCGACATGCCGAACAGCCACAGCGGCGCCGACTCGGTGGTGCCGTTCGTGGCGAAGATGGCGAACCGCAGGTCCGGCGCGCGGTACGCCTCGATCCGCCACCGGTGCTGCCGGTCCCGCCAGACCGCGGAAGGGTCCATGGCGTCACGGTAGGCGGGCAACCCGGCCCCCGAGCGGCGATGGGTCAACCGGACACAAGGAAACCGCCGACCACCACCCGGGCGTCGTCGGGCAGCCGGCGGGTCATCCCCTGCCGGTCCAGCAGCTCCAGCAGCGGCACGGCCACCCGGCGGGTGGTGTCCAGGGCCTGCCGGGCGGCGCTGAGCGTGAACGGCTGCGGCAGCTCGGCCAGCACCCGCACCGCCTGCCGCGGCGCGCCGGGCAGCAGCAGCACGTTGCCGGTGAGCCGCAGCAGCGCGCCGGCGCGTACCGCGGCACCGATCTCCCGGGCCCCGAGCCCGACGGCGGTGAGCCGGTCGGCGTCGGGGGCCCGGAACGGGTGTGCCGCGTAGTCGGCGCCGACCAGGGCCAGCGCGCGGGCCACCGGCTCGGGCAGCGGCGGCGACCCGGCGGCGGCGACCCGGCCGGCGACCAGCCGCAGCGGCGGCCGGACCAGGGCCTCGACCAGCGCCCGGTCGGGCAGGTCGAGGGCCTGGCGCAGCACCTCGACCGGGACGCCCGGCTCCAGCGGGTGTTCCCGGGCGTGGCGGGCCACGACGTCGGCGAGCCGGTCACCCAGCCGCCGCCAGTGCTCCGGGTCGGCCAGCCAGTCCCCCACCACCGGAGCCGCGGTCACCGGCACGCCCGCGCGCAGCAGGTCAGCGGCCCGGACCAGCCCTCGACGGCGCAGCTCACCGGCCATCTCCGGGCGGCCGTCCAGGGTCGCCAACACGGCCGCCCGGGCCGCACCGGCACCTCGACGGCGCAGCGCCGGCGGCAGCACGTCCAGCACGGTGACCCCACCGGCGACGCGGTGGCGGCCCGGGTCGCGCAGCAGCGCCCGGTCACCCACCAGCAGCGGCAGCGGCCGGCCCAACCGCAGCCGGGCGGTGTCCCCGCCCAGCGGGCGTACCCGCACCGGCACCGCCGCCGCGCCGACGTGCAGGGTGAGCGTGGCGGGCAGGTCGGCCACCGGGTCACCGACCAGCCGCACGTCCACCAGGTCGGTGCCCCGGAACCGGCCCGGGGTGAGCAGCGCGTCCCCCCGGGCGACCCGGTCGCGGGCCAGCGCACGCAGGTTGACCGCCACCCGGGCCACCGGCCCGACCTCGTCGCACGCCACACCGAGACGGTGCAGGCCCCGCACCCGGACCGGTTCACCGGTGCCGGCCAGTGCCAGCTCGTCGCCGACGCGCAGCCGGCCCGCGCCGAGGGTGCCGGTGACCACCGTGCCGCTGCCGCGCACCGTGAAGCTGCGGTCGACCCAGAGCCGCACCGGGGCCTCGGGTGTCGGGGCGGGCAGCCGGGCGGCCAGCCGGTCCAGCGCGGCCCGCAACTCGGGCAGGCCGGCCCCGGTGACCGCGCTGACCGCCACCGCCTCCACCGCCGCCAGCGACGTCGCCGCCAGCTCGGCCCGGGCCCGCTGGAGCGCGGGCCGCGGGTCGGCCAGGTCCGCGCGGGTCACCACCAGCAGGCCGTACGCCACCCCGAGCGCGTCCAGCGCGGCCAGGTGCTCGGCCGACTGCGGCATCCAGCCCTCGTCGGCGGCCACCACCACGACCGCGGCGGGCACCGGCCCGACGCCGGCGAGCATGTTCGGCACGAACCGTTCGTGCCCCGGCACGTCGACGAACGCGACGGTACGGCCGGAGGGCAGCTGCGTCCAGGCGAACCCGAGGTCGATGGTCATGCCGCGGCGGCGTTCCTCCGCCCACCGGTCCGGTTCCATCCCGGTCAGCGCCCGCACCAGCGTGGACTTGCCGTGGTCGACATGCCCGGCGGTGGCCACCACCAGCATGGTCAGTCGTCTCCCGGCACGGCCAGCACGGCGGCCCGCACACCGGTGTCGGCGTGTGCCGGCACGCACCGCAGGTCCAGCAGCAGGCGGCCCCGCGCCACCCGGCCGAGCACCGGTGGGTCGCCGGTGCGCAGCGGTTCGGCGTACCGCTCGGGCAGGCTCAACGCCCACGAATCCAGCTCCACGCCGGGGGCCCCGCCGCCGCCGACCACCGCCACCGACGGCACCACCTCGACCTTGCGGCCGTCGGCGGCCAGGGCGTCGCGCAGCCGTTCGGTCCGGACGCGCAGCGCCGCCGCGTCGACGTGCAGGGCCGCCCGGGTGGGGGTGGCCGGGTCGCCGAGGGTGGCGGCGAGGGCGGCCAGGGTCAGCTTGTCCACCCGCAACGCCCGGGCCAGCGGGTGCCGGCGCAGCCGCGCCACCAGCTCGGCGGTGCCGAGCAGCAGTCCGGCCTGCGGGCCGCCGAGCAGCTTGTCGCCGCTGGCGGTGACCAGCGCCGCCCCGGCGCGCAGGGTGCCGGCGGCGTCCGGCTCGTCGGGCAGCAGCGGGTCGGGGGCGAGCAGCCCGGAGCCGATGTCGGCGACCACCGGCACGCCGAGGCCGGCCAGCCGGCGCACCGGCACGGCCGAGGTGAAGCCGGTGACCCGGAAGTTGGACGGGTGCACCTTCAGCACGAAACCGGTGCGGGGCCCGATGGCGGCGGCGTAGTCGGCGAGGGTGCTGCGGTTGGTGGTGCCGACCTCCCGCAGCCGGGCGCCGGTGCTGGCCAGCAGATCGGGTAGGCGGAAACCGTCGCCGATCTCCACCAGCTCGCCCCGGCTGACCACGATCTCCGCGTCGGCGGCCAGCGCGGTGGCCGCGAGCACCAGGGCGGCGGCGCCGTTGTTCACCACGTGCACCGCCTCGGCGGCCGGCACGGCGGCGGCGAGGGCGTCCAGGGCGTCGCGTCCCCGCCGGGCCCGCCGCCCGGTGCCCAGATCCAGTTCCACGTCGGTGTGCCCGGCGGCGGCGACCACGGCCGCCACCGCGGTCTCGGAGAGGGCGGCCCGGCCGAGGTTGGTGTGCAGCAGCACCCCGGTCGCGTTCAGCACGGCCCGCGGGGCGGCCGGCGGCAACCCGGCCAGCGCCGCGTCGGACACCGCATCGGGGCTGATCTCACCCCGGCGGGCCCGCTCCTGGGCCTGCCGGACGGCGGCCTTGACGCGGTCCCGGCCGATCCGGGCGGCGGCCGCGGCGAGCCGCGGCTCGGCCAGCAGCGCGTCGGTGCGCGGCACCCGGCGCCGCGGATCGGCGCGACCGTCGCCCATCGGTCATCTCCTCGCAGCCTGGCGGAGACGGACGGGAATCGAACCCGCCTGGCCCGGGTCCCGGACCACACCGGTTTTGAAGACCGGGAGGGGCACCAGCCGCCTGAACGCCTCCACCACGCATTGGATCACAGCCCGCAGGTGCGTGTGCGCCGAGGCGGCTCGCACCCACCGGTGGGCAGCGCCGGCTGCCGGTCCGAGCCGGCTACCGCTGCGGGTCGGCGTCCTCGGCGGCACGCCGCCGGGCGAGGCGTTCCCGCTGCGGCAGCACCGTGTACTTCGGATCCCGGGCCGAGGCGACACCGGCCCGGAAAATCCCGAACCGGGTGGCCAGCGACGCGGCCAGCAACGCGACGCCGGAGAGCGCCGACACGGCCCGGCTTCGCCCACCGAGCAGCGCGCCGGCCACCCCGGCGACGGTCAACGCCCGCCCGGCGCGCAGCAGCCGACCGGCCCGACCGGTCCGGTAGGGCTCACCGACCAGGCCCAGGCGGTGCTCCACCTGATGCGCGCCGAACAGTTCCAAAGCAGCGCCGGCCACCGCCATCCGCCGGGCCGGACCGGCCTGCCCCGGCGGCACGGCGAGCAGCCCCACCGCGGCCCCGCTGGCCAGGGCGCTGCCGCCGAAGACGAACGGCAGGTGCGGGTACGCCTCATGCCAGGACGGCACCGCCGTGTCGGCCAACAGCACCGCCGTGTACGTGCCCAGCGCCGGCGCGGTCACCGCGGCGGCCAGCCCGGCGACCCGCCCCACCGGCGGCAACACCCGGCGGACCAGCCCGAGCGGGCCCCGCTCGGGCAGCCACGACGCCGTCTCGGCGATGGCGGCGATCCCGGCGGCCGGACCGTACGCGGTGATGATCCAGGTGCCCACCGACATCGGTGAGGTCGGCTTCGCCACCCGCAGCATGTGGTGGAACCGCTCCGGCCGCCCCAGGTCCTTCACCAGCAGGACCGCGCTCGCGGTGATCGCGCCCACCGCGGCGACCCGCCCCGCCCGGCGTAGCGCGGGTCGGCCGGTGACCTGCCCGCCCGCCGCGAGCAGCGACGAGCCGGCGGCCAGCCCGCCGGTGAACAGGTACGCGGCGATCTCCCAGGTCCAGACCGGCGGCTTGAGGACCGGCCGGCCGTAGTAGGAGGTGAACTCCGCCCGCGGCACAGCCAGCTCCTCGCCACCCCCGCCACCCCCGCCGCCCCGACCCCCTCGGCGGCCCCGACCCCCCGGCCGCCGGGCCGTTCGGCCGCCCCGGGCGAGGGCGGGCCGTCGCCGTCGCGGCCACCCTTCGTCGACCGCCCGGCCGTCGCGCCGACGCCCGGCGTGGCCGTGTCACCGTCCCGCGCCGACAGCGCGTCACCGGCTCCGGGTCCGGTCGCGCCGCCGGCGCCCGGCTGCGGCGCCGGATCGGCCGGCCAGAGGCGGTCACGGAAGCGGCGGAACCGGTCACCGACCGGCGGACGCTCCGTCACCGCCGACCCCCGAGGAACGCGGCCACCACCGCCGCCGTCATCGCCACCGCCGCCACCCCCGCACGTTTCCACATCCTCGGCAGATCGTGGGTGGTGACCTGCGGATCCGGTGGCAGGCCGTACACCTCGGGCTCGTCGAGCAGCAGGAAGAACGCGCCGTCGCCGCCGACACCGTCGTCCGGGTCGTGGCCGTACAGCCGGGCCTCGGGCACCCCCTGCCGATGCAGGGTGACGACCCGGGCGGCGGCCCGCTCCCGCAGCTCGTCGAGCGGCCCGTACTGGATGGACTCGGTCGGGCAGGCCTGCGCGCAGGCCGGGGTCAGGCCCGCGCCGATCCGGTCGTAGCACATCGTGCACTTCCAGGCCCGGCCGTCGCCGGCCCGCCGGTCGATGACCCCGTACGGGCAGGCCGACACGCAGTAGCCGCAGCCGTTGCAGATGTCCTCCTGCACCACGACGGTGCCGAACTCGGTGCGGAACAGCGCCCCGGTCGGGCAGACGTCAAGGCAACCGGCCCGGGTGCAGTGCTTGCACACGTCGGACATCATCAGCCAGCGGAAGTCGCTGCGCCCGTCGGCGCCGCCGGTACGCCCGGGCGGCCCGGCGCCGGGCATGCCGAGGAACTCCGTCGTCCGCGCGGCCTCGGTCGGGGTGCCGGCGGGGGGTGCGCTGCCGTGGCCGGCGGGACGGGGCTGCTCGACGAAGGCCACGTGTCGCCACGAGTTCGCGGTCAGCGCGCCGGTGTTGTCGTAGGACATGCCGAGCAGGTCCAGCCCGGCGGCCGGCACCCCGTTCCACTCCTTGCAGGCCACCTCGCACGCCTTGCAGCCAATGCAGACGCTGGTGTCGGTGAAGAAGCCCATCCTCGGCGGCGCGTCGACCCAGCCGGCCTCGGTCGCCGGGTCGTCGGATCGCGGCGCGGCGGCGGACGCCGCCGCGTGCGGCTCCGGCCGGCCTCCCGGATCGCCCGTCACCGGTTCCCCTTCCCGTCGCCGCCCGGCCGGTAACCGTCGCCGCCCGGTTCGCTGCCGCTGCCGCCCGGCTCGTCGCGGCCCGGCTCGATCCGCACCCCGGGGGTGACCGCCGGCGGTACCGCGCCGGGCACGATCGCGGCCCGGATGCGGTAATCCTCCACCAGGTCACGCAGCGCCGCACCGGTGGGCCGGCGGCCCGCACGCACGTCACAGGTACCGATCTTGCTCTCCTGGATCAGCACGTTCGGATCGAGGGTGATGCCGAACAGGTCGTTGGCCGAGTCGCCGGTGACCAACCCCTCGAAGCCGAAGTGGTACGGCAGCCACAACTGGTGGATCACCCGGCCGTCCACCCGCAGCGGGGTGAGCCGGTCGGTGACCAGCACCTTCGCCTCGATCACCGCTCGGGCGCTGACCAGATGCGCCCAGCCCAGGTGGGTCAGGCCGGCCAGCGCGGCCAACTCCGGGGAAACCTCCACGAACATCTCGGGTTGCAACTCGGCCAGCGGCGAGACGGTGCGGCTCATCCCACCGGCGGTGTGGTGCTCGGTGAGCCGGCTGACCGTGAACACGTACGGGAAGACCTGACTGTGCTCCTGCGGCGGGCTCGGGTTCGTCGGGTTGACCGGATGCGGATACATCTTGCGGGTCGGGTTGGCCTGCTGGCCGTAGAGCGGGTTACGCATCGGCGACTCGGCCGGCTCGTAGTGGGTGGGCAGCGGGCCGTCCAGCACACCGCTCGGCGCGTACAGCCAGCCCTTGCCGTCGGCCTGCATGACGAACGGGTCGTCGCCGGCCAGCGCCGCCGGACCCGTCGCGCCCTCCGGCGGGCGGTACGACGGCGGCTTCGTCAACTCGAAGTCCGGCACGTCGCGACCGGTCCACCGACCCGCCTCCGCGTCCCACCACACGTAGCGTTTGCGTTCGCTCCACGGCCGGCCCTGCGGATCGGCGGAGGCGCGGTTGTACAGCGTGCGGCGGTTCGCCGGCCACGCCCACCCCCACTCGGCGGCCACCCAGTCCTGCTCGCGTCCCGGGCGGCGGCGGGCCGCCTGGTTGACCCCGTCGGCGTACACGCCGGCGTAGATCCAGCAGCCCACGGCCGTCGTACCGTCGTCGCGGGCCTCGGTGAACGCGGACAGCGGGCGGCCGGTGGCCGTGTCGTACCCGTTGATCTCCCGCAGCACCGCCTCGGCGTCGGGCTCGGCGTCCGGACCGTGCGTGGGGTAGTCCCAGGTCAGGTCCAG
The DNA here is from genome assembly GCF_050942455.1 of Micromonospora sp. CA-263727. NCBI lineage: Bacteria > Bacillati > Actinomycetota > Actinomycetes > Micromonosporales > Micromonosporaceae > Micromonospora > Micromonospora sp. CA-263727. The sequence continues at coordinate 3,567,748 of NZ_CP192031.1, read as the reverse complement.
CAGCGCCCGGTCGCGCGGCAGCGTCGAGCCGGCCAGCTTCTCCCGCAGCCGGCGGCCGAGGTGGTAGAAGAACCACAGCTCGGAACGGGCGTCGCCGGGCGGGTCCACGGCCTTCTCCCGCCACTGCAACAGCCGCTGGGTCTGGGTGAACGTGCCCTCCTTCTCCACGTGGGAGGCGGCGGGCAGGAAGAACACCTCGGTACGGCACTGCTCCGGCACGATCTCGCCGGTGGCCACCTCGGGGCCACGCTGCCAGAACGTGGCGCTCTCGATCATGAACAGGTCCCGGACCACCAGCCACTCCAGGTTGGCCATGCCCAGCCGCTGCGCCCGCCCGTGCGCCGAACCGACCGCCGGATTCTGGCCGAGCAGGAAGTAGCCCTTGATCTTGCCGTCGATCATGTCGAGCACCTGCCGGTAGGTGCCATGGTCGCCGGTCAACCGGGGCAGGTAGCCGTAGCAGAAGTCGTTCTCCGGGGTCGCCGCCTCCCCCCAGTAGGCCTTGAGCAGGCTGGCCGCGTAGGCGCGGGCGTTGCCCCAGAAGCCCTTCTGGTCCGGGTGACGGATGGCCGCCACCCAGGCGTCGAAGGTGGGGTGCCGGGCGTGGTGCGGCATCGGCAGGTAACCGGGCAGCAGGTTGAACAGGGTCGGGATGTCGGTCGAGCCCTGGATGCTGGCGTGCCCGCGCAGCGCCAGCACGCCGCCGCCCGGCCGGCCCACGTTGCCCAGCAACAACTGGATGATCGCCCCGGTCCGGATGTACTGCACCCCGACGGTGTGCTGGGTCCAGCCCACCGAGTAGATCAGGCAGCCGGTGCGTTCCCGGCCGGAGTTCTCCGTCCAGGCGCGCGCCAACTCCAGGAACTTCTCCCGCGGCAGGCCACAGACCCGCTCCACCATCTCCGGGGTGTAGCGGGCGAAGTGCCGTTTCAGAATCTGGTAGACGCAGCGCGGATGTTGCAGCGTCTCGTCCCGCCGCACCTTGCGGGAGATCGGGGCGCCGTGCGACTCGTGGTGCAGGCCGGCGGCGGTGTCCCGCTCCGCCGCCAAGTGACCGCTGCCGGAGTTCTCCTCGCTGCCGGCGTACTGCCAGCTGTCCTGCACGTAGCTGCCGGTCTCCGGGTCGAAGCCGGAGAAGAGACCGTCGGCGTCCTCGGCGTCGACGAAGTCGTCACTGACGATCGTCGCGGCGTTGGTGTACGCCAGCACGTACTCCCGGAAGTCCAACTCGTTCGCCAGGATGTAGTTGACCACCCCGCCGAGCAGCGCGATGTCGGTGCCCGCCCGGATCGGCAGGTACGCGTCGGCCACCGCACTGGTCCGGGTGAACCGGGGATCGACGTGGAACACCTTCGCCCCGCGCCGCTTCGCCTCCATCACCCACTGGAAGCCCACCGGGTGGGCCTCGGCCATGTTCGAGCCCTGGATGACGATGACGTCAGCGTTGGCCACGTCCTGCTGGAAGACCGTCGCGCCACCGCGACCGAAGCTGGCCCCCAGACCGGGGACGGTGGCGGAGTGTCAAATGCGCGCCTGGTTCTCGATCTGGAGCGCCCCCATCGCGGTGAACAGCTTCTTGATGAGGTAGTTCTCCTCGTTGTCCAGCGTCGCCCCGCCCAGGCTGGAGATGCCCAGGGTGCGGTTCAACGGCCGCCCCTCGGCGTCCACGTCCTCCCAGGTCGCCGCCCGTGCCGCGAGGATCCGGTCGGCGATCATGTCCAGCGCGGTGTCGAGGTCGAGGTCCTCCCACTCGGTGGCGTACGGCCGGCGGTAACGCACCGTGGTCTGCCGCAGCGGGCTGGTGACCAGGCTCTTGCTGGCCGAGCCCTTCGGGCAGAGCCGGCCCCGGGAGATCGGGCTGTCCGGGTCGCCCTCGATCTGGGTGACCCGGTTGTCGGTGACGAAGACCCGCTGCCCGCAGCCGACCGCGCAGTACGGGCAGACCGAGCGGGCCACCCGGTCGGCATCCTGGGTACGGGCGGTGAGCCCGGCCGTACGGGCGGACTGCGCCGCCGCGCCCCGACCCAGCGGGTCGGTGCCGGTGAGCTGCCGGTACACCGGCCAGCCCAGAAGCACGTCCCGCAGCCCCACCCCCACCACCTCCCCTACCGACCTTAAGCCAGCCAAGCCGCCCCAGGTGTAAGGAGGGGTCCCTTCTTAACGCCTGGTGTAGAGCAGGGGCCCCCTATTAACAACGGGGGGGGTGTGTGGTTGGGCGGCGCCGGGTGTGGGTGCGTTGTTGGCTGGCGCCTCTTGGTGGTCGGGAGGCGGGTGCGCGGCTGGCCGGCACCCCAACCCGGGGTGCCGGCCAGTCGGTTATGCGTGTGTCAGCTGTTCCAGTGCTGGGTGACGAGGTCGGCGGCCTGCTGTTCCCACTGGGCGTAGTGGTCCGGGTAGGCCGAGACCTGCACCTTCTGCGCGGCCACGGTCAGGGGCAGGTTCTGCCATCCGTCGATTTGCTTCAGGCCGTTGAGGAAGGCGGTGGTGGCGTATTCGGGGTCGGTGATCTGTTCGACTGTGCCCCAGCCGGAGGAGGGGCGCTGTTGGAACAGGCCCTGTGAGTCGTGGTCGTTGCGGTCGCCGAGGTGGCCCAGGTTTTCCAGCTTGGATTCCTGCAACGCGGTGGCGATGGAGACGACTGCGGCCCGTTCGTCCATGCCGGTCTTCTTCGTGGCGGCGATGATGGCCTTGGCGTTGCTGGTCTGCTCGGCGTTGAGGTCGATGCGTGACTGCGCGCCCTGCACGCCGTGCGGGGTGAGGGCGCCGGTGTCGGGCTTGTCGGCCTGGACAGCGGCGGGGGTGGTGGTGCCGGTGGTGGTGTCGTGGTTCAGCGGGCCCGCGGCGAGGCCACCGGCGACGGCGAGACCAGCGATACCGAGAACACTCTTACGCAGCATCGAGTTCATGATCAAAACTCCATCCGGGGGTAGACATCCACGCACGCCCACACGAAGGGGGAACGGCAGGCGGGGACACACGCCACACGGGCGCGGAAAGATCAGGGGAAGAAAGAGCGGATCAGTCCCGCGATCCGAGGGCTCGACACACCCACCACGGGTGGCGCCCATCGGGGGAACCAAGTCCAACGACCAACCGGCCACCAACATTCCCGGAGCCGGGCCGGCAGCGCGCGGGCAGTCGCCCTTCGCAGTGCCGGGACCATATACAACGACCCGCCGGCGCGGATCATTCCCAGCGGAACCCACCACCCGCGCTCCTCGGGCGGGCAGAGTGCCTTTCCGCGTGTTCGGGCTGTCCGGGGCGATAACCCGACAGGCTTCGCGAGACTGGGCAACCGACGTGGCCGGGCGGCCGGTGGGACGGTTTCAGCCCGGCTGGGGTTACCCTGACAGCATGCAGGCCGTCTCCCCCACTGCGGCCGGCGTGGCGTACCTGGCCAGGCCGGGCCGTCCCGCCGTGGTGGCCCGGACCCTGGCCGAGCTGCGCGGCCCCACCCGAGGCGTGGTCGAACTGCCGGTACGACTGATGTGGTGCCCGGACCGCGCCTTCGACCTGGGCGATCCCGACCAACTGCTCTGGATGTACGAGAACATCCTGCGGGAAACCAGCAGCATCGATGACCTGCGCCGACTCGTCAACGGCCGGACACTGCGCCGGGTGTGGCGACTGCTCAACCTGCCCCGCAGCGTACGGCTGGCGTGGGAGACCCGGCATCGCGGTCTCCGCCCGACGTGAGCGAGCGGAGCATCCGGGCCCACGTGGCGCCTCGCGCCGGCGCGCGAGCGTAGCGAGGCGGCGGCGTGACCGGCGCGCATCCCCACGAGTTCTACCGCGAGGTGGCCCGGGTGGCGTTGACCGTCGCGGGGCCACACCGCTTCGTGCTCGGCGGCGGGGTGGCGTGGGCCGCACACGGGCTTGTCACCCGTCCGACCGAAGACGTCGACCTATTCGCCGACGTGGAGGGCGCCGCTGCCGCGGCGGCGGCCGGGGTCCGGGCAGCCTTGGAGGCAGCCGGATTCGAGGTGGCCGACGCCGATCCGGAGAGCGAACTCGCCGACCTGTTCGACGGTTTCGACCGGGACATGCGGGACTTCGTCGTCGGCCGGGACGGCCGGCAGATCCGGCTCAGTCTGGCCCGGCTCGACCGGCACCGTAGCCCGGTGGTGATGATGGACCTCGGCCCGGTGATGGACGTGCAGGACCTCATCGCCAACAAGACCGCCGCCCTGGTCAACCGGCGCGAGGCCCGCGACTACATCGACGTGGCGGCCGCCCTGAAACACCGCGACGTGACCGAGCTGGTCGAGCTCGCCCGGCAGATCGACCCCGCCCTCGACGACGAGGACATCCGGGCGGCCGGCCGCTACCTGGACCGGATCCCGGACCGCCGCTTCGCCCGCTACGGCCTCGGCCCCGGCGACATCGCTGGGGTCCGCCGTCGACTGGCCAGTTGGCCCCGCTGACCAACAGCGGACCCACCACCGGCCGCCGGCTCGCCTGGCAGCGCGACGACCGCGCCGACAGGAGCGCCAGGCGTGTTAACAAGGGCCCCCTCCTCTACGCCAGACGTTAAGAGGGGGCCCTTCCTTTCACCGGGGTTGCGGGTGGGGGTCGTAACCTTCGGTGGTTATGGTGCCGGCGGTGCTCATGAGGCGCCGACAACCGCTCTGGAAAGGCAGCAGATGACCCCCACCCCCATCGGCCCGTCCCGCCGCCAGGTGCTCGTCGCCGCGGCGGCGGCGGCCACCGCACCGCTGGTCAGCGCCGCGCCCGCGGCGGCCACCGGCAGGACGCGGACCTGGGACCTCACCCTGCTCGGCACGTCGGACACCCACGGCAACGTCTACAACTGGGATTACTACCGCGACGCCGAGTACGACGACAGCCGGGGCAACGACGTCGGCGTGGCGAAGCTGGCCACGCTGATCAACCAGATCCGCGCCGAGCGGCGCGGCCGGGCGACGCTGGTGCTCGACGCCGGCGACACGATCCAGGGCACCCCGCTGGCCACGTACTACGCCAAGCAGGAGCCGATCACCGCCACCGGAGAGAAGCATCCGATGGCCCGGGCGATGAACGTCATCGACTACGACGCGGTGACCCTGGGCAACCACGAGTTCAACTACGGCCTGCCGCTGCTGGACAAGTGGATCCGCCAGCTCGGCTTCCCGGCCCTCGCCGCCAACGCGGTCAACGCGCACACCGGCAAGCCGGCCTTCCAGCCGTACGTCATCAAGAAGGTCTCGCCCGGCTTCGCCGCGCCGACCCTGCGGGTCGGCATCCTCGGCCTGACCAACCCGGGCACCGCGATCTGGGACCGGGCACACGTCGAGGGCCGGCTGCGGTTCGACGACATGATCGCCACCGCCGCCAGGTACGTGCCGGTCATGCGCGCCCGGGGCGCGGACATCATCCTGATCTCGGCGCACGGCGGCGACAGCGGCACCTCCAGCTACGGCCCGGAGCTGCCGGTGGAGAACCCGGTCGCGATGCTCGCCGAGCAGGTCCCCGGCGTCGACGCGATCCTGTTCGGGCACGCCCACGCGGAGGTGCCCGAGCGGTCCGTGACCAACCTCCGCACCGGGGAGCAGGTGCTGCTCTCCGAGCCGTCGCGGTGGGGTCAGCGGCTGACCCGGATGGACTTCACGCTCGCCCGCGAGCGCGGCCGGTGGAAGATCACCAAGAAGTCCGCCACCCTGCTGAACACCAACACGGTGGTCGAGGACCCGAAGGTCGTCGCGGCCGTCCGCAGGCAGCACCAGAAGACCGTCGCGTACGTCAACCAGGTGGTGGCCCGCTCCACGGTGGAGCTCTCCGCCGCCGAGTCCCGCTACCAGGACACCCCGATCCTGGACTTCATCAACCACGTGCAGACCGAGACGGTGACCGAGGCGCTCGCCGGCACCGCGTACGCGGGCCTGCCCGTGCTGTCGATCGCCGCGCCGTTCAGCCGGACCGCGGTCTTCCCGGCCGGCGACGTGAAGATCCGCGACGTGGCGGGGCTGTACGTCTACGACAACACCCTGGAGGCGGTCGTGCTCAGCGGCGCCGAGGTACGCGCCTACCTGGAGCACTCGGCGGGTTACTTCCGCACGCACGCCCCGGGCACGCCGGTCGACCCGGCCACCATCAGCGACCCGGCGGTGCCGGACTACAACTACGACGCCTTCTCCGGCATCGACTACGACATCGACATCTCCCGCCCGGCCGGCCAGCGGATCACCCGGCTGGTCCTGCCCGGCACCGACACGCCGGTGGCCGACGACGCGCAGTTCGTGGTGGCGGTGAACAACTACCGGCGCAGCGGCGGCGGCAACTTCCCCGGCATCGTGAAGACCCAGGTCTACAACGCGCAGCAGGAGATCCGCCAGTTGCTCATCGACTGGGCGCAGGCCCGGGGCGTGATCGACCCGGCCGACTTCTTCCAGCCGAACTGGCGACTGGTCCGCGAGGGCGTCCCGGTCTTCTGACCGGCCCCGCCGCCGACCAGCCCCGCAGTCGACGGGGGCGGCGCCCCGACCTCCGTGGAGATCGGGGCGCCGCCGGGGGATGCCGACGCCGGTCAGGCGGCGGTGTCGACCTTCTTCGCCTCGGGGGCGGCGAACGCCTCGCTGGGCGGCGTCCGGAAGGCGTGGAACAGGCCGGCCAGCGAGAGCAGCAGGAGCAGCGCTACGCCGAGGTACATGACCGTGGCGGCCTGTCCGGCCTTGGCGCCCATCTCGCTGAAGCCGTACGAGGTGAGCAGCAGACCGCGCAGCGTCTCCCCCTTGAACACCGTGTCCCGCTGGGCGCTGACGTCGGCGAGTTGCTTCTGCAGGTCGGCGAGGGCCGGGTCGTTGGCCTGCTGGGCCTGGGCAACCTGCTCGCGCAGTTGGCTCTGCGGCTCGCCCAGGTCGGCGTAGGTCTTACCGCCGGCCATGTTCTTCAGGTGCAGTCCGATGTACTCGTTGGCGTAGCACTCGGCCTGCTTGCCGGTGGTGAGCTCCTTTCCGGCGTTCTCGACCAGGCAGTCGACCTTCTTCTCGTCGTCGCTGAGCTGGTCGGCCGGCGTGAAGGTGATGTTCTGCGCGCCGAGCTGGTCGCGCACGTAGTTGTTGGCGAAGTTGGCGTTCGAGGTCAGGACGATCCCGATAACCAGCAGCAGGACCGCAAGGCCCAGCCCGCCGATACTGAACAGAATGTCGAGTGTCCTGCGCTTCACGGGATTCTCCAAGGGAGTCGGCAACTGATCTTTCGACTCACATCGTATGGTCGCCCGCGCGGCGCGAGGCAGGGCCTAAGTACCCACCCCGCAGGTCTTCGGCCCTTCACCGGTGTGAGTCACTCGCCGTCTCCGCTTGGCCGCGTGGCGGTGGTCACCGCCCGTAGGGCATCCTAGGATCCTGGATGGCTACCGAGGGGGCTCCGGCGCGGGCCGGGCAGGCGGTCCGCCAGGGCCAGGGCCGCTCGCGTCGACGGCCGTCCCACCAACTCGTCGAACTCGGCCCGGCCCCGGCAGAACCGGGTGAACGCCCGCCAGCCCGGCGGCGTGGCCACCAGCGCGTGGCAGAGCTCCGGGCGCCGGGAGAAGACGTCGAGCAGCCGGAACCCGGCCCGCATGGACGGCACCAGCCGCTCGGTCACCGCCCGTTCGTAGCCGGCGAGGTCGCCGTCGGCAACCGCGTCACCGGCCAGCTCACCGGAGCGCAGCGCGTAGCTGATCCCCTCCCGGGTCCACGGTTCCAGCAGCCCGGCGGCGTCCCCGGCGACCAGCACCCGGCCCCGACGCAGCGGCGAGTCGTCGGCCCGGCACCGGGTCAGGTGCCCCGAGTCGTACGCCGGCGGCACCCCGGCCAGGCCGAGCCGGTCCACGAAGCGGCGCAGGTACTCCCGGGTCCGCTCCCCCGCACCCCGACCGGCGATCACCCCGACCGTCAGCCGGTCGTCCTTCGGGAACACCCAGGCGTACGAGCCGGGCAACGGGCCCCAGTCCAGCAGCAGCCGGTGCCGCCAGCGGGCCAACTGCCGCGGCGACACCGGCAGTTCCAGCTCCAGCCCGAGATCCACCTGCCGGTACCGCACCCCGACGTGGCGCGCGCTCACCCCGGAGGTACCGTCGGCGCCGACCACCGTACGGGCGAGGACCGTCCCACCATCGGCCAGTCGCAGGCGTACGGCCTCGGGGTTCTGTTCCACCGCGCGGACCGCGACCCGCTCGCGGACCTCGGCGCCGGCGGAGACCGCGGCGGCCCGCAGCCGGTCGTCGAACTCCTCCCGGCGCACCATGCTCACCAGCGGTCCCGCCGCGTGCCGCCGGGTGAAGCCGCATCGCCCGTCCAGGGTGAAGGTGACCCGGTCGACCAGGTCGTGGGCGGGCACCTCGATCCGCCCGGCCAGCGCGGCGAGCGAGCTGCCGGTCAACCCGCCGCCGCAGGTCTTGTACCGCGGATGCGCGGCCCGCTCGACGACCAGCGTGCGTACCCCGCGACGGGCGGCGACGAAGGCGGCGGAGAGCCCCGCCGGGCCACCGCCGATCACCACGAGTTCCCAGACGGTCACCGGTGCAGCGTAAGTCGGCGGACCCGTCGGGCGGGGACGACGTGACCAGCGATCGGGCGCGCATCTTCGGCCGGCCAGGGGGTAACCGCGCGGCGCAGACCGCCTGCCACAGGCGGGAGAACGTGAGGAGGAAACCATGCAGCAGGTGCAGCTGTCGGACGTCGAGGCTCGGGTTTACGACGCGGTGGCGGCCCTGGAGTCGCGCGGGCAGGTCCCCTACCCCGACATGATCGCCCAGGAGTGCGGCCTCACCGAGGAGCAGTTGCAGACCCCGCTGCATCTGCTCACCGAGAAGAACCTGCTGCACCGGGAGGACTCGCCGATGTCCGGGCTCGACTTCGGTCCGCGGTTCTGCGCCCAGCAGCTGGCCTGACGGGCGACACGTCCCGGCAAGGCGGGGTAGCGCTCGACGACACGTGATCGACGGGGGACACGATGGCTCGGGCGGGGACGAAAGGGTCGGCCAACCCCGAGGCGTACGACGAGCGGCGGCGGTGGCAGGCGCTCGCCGTCGGGCTGGTCGCGACGTTCATGACGCTGCTCGACGTGAGCATCGTCAACGTGGCCATCCCGTCACTGGAACGCGCCCTGCACGCGAACCCCAGCGAACTGCAGTGGGTGCTCTCCGGGTACGCGCTGACCTTCGGGTTGGCGCTGGTGCCGGCCGGCCGGTTCGGTGACATCCGGGGCCGGCGCGACGTCTTCGTCTTCGGCATCGCCCTGTTCACGTTGACCAGCGCGCTGGCCGGGCTGGCCCAGTCCCCCGGCTGGCTGGTCGCCGCCCGGCTGCTTCAGGGTGCCGCCGCCGGGGTGGTGAACCCACAGGTGACCGGTCTGATCCAGCAGCTGTTCCAGGGCCCGGCGCGGGCCAAGCCGTTCGGGATCTTCGGTGCCACCATCGGCATCTCCACCGCGGTCGGGCCGCTGCTCGGCGGCCTGCTGATCGCCGCCGGCGGGCCGGAGCACGGCTGGCGGTGGGTCTTCTTCGTCAACGTTCCGGTCGGAATCGTCGCGGTGATCCTCGGTTGGCGGCTGCTGCCCGGCCGGGTCACGTCCCGGACCGCGCAGCGCCGGCTGGACCCGGTCGGCGTGCTGCTGCTCGGCGTGGGCGTGACGCTGGTGCTGCTGCCGCTGGTGCAGCACGCGCAGTGGCACGGCTGGGCCAAGTGGCTGCTCATCCCCGCCGGCCTGATCTCGCTGGTCGGCTTCTGGCGCTGGGAGCGGCGGTACGCGCGGCAGGGCCCGCCGCTGTTCGACGTACGCCTGTTCGACCACCAGTCGTACACGCTGGGCTCGCTGATCGCGCTGTTCTACTTCGGCGGGTTCACCGCGATCTTCTTCATCTTCACGCTCTACCTACAGACCGGCCTCGGCTACAGCGCGCTCGTCGCCGGCCTGGCGATCACCCCGTTCGCGCTCGGCTCCGCCGTCTCGGCCACGATCGGCGGACGGATCGTCAACCGGTTCGGCCGGCCGCTGGTCACCGTCGGCCTGCTGGCCGTGGTGGCCGGTCTCGGCCTGGTGGCTCTCGCCATCGAAGTGGCACCACACGCCCCCGTCCCCTGGGTGACCGCGGCTCCGCTGCTGGTCGCCGGGCTCGGCAGCGGTCTGGTGATCGCCCCGAACCAGACGCTGACCCTCTCGCAGGTGCCGGTCCCGCAGGCGGGCAGCGGCGCGGGCATGCTCCAGACCGGCCAGCGCATCGGCTCGGCGGCCGGCATCGCCGCCGTCGGGTCGGTCTTCTTCTCGACGGTGGGCAGCGGAGGCAACGACTGGACGAAGGCGTTCGAGCGATCGCTGCTGCTGGGCGCCGGGATCATCGCGCTGGCCCTGCTCGCTGCCCTGCTCGACACCGCCCGCCACCACCGCCAGCAAGGAAGGGCCCCCTCTTAACGCCTGGCGTAGAGCAGGGGCCCCCTATTAACAAACGGTCCCGGTTGGCGAGCGGCCGGGCCGGTCCCGAGTGGGGCCGGCCCGGCCGGTGTCACCAGAGCTGGGAGACGACGTCTGCCGCCTGGTCCTCCCACTGCGCATAGTGGAACGGGTAGGCCGAGACCTGCACGGTCTGCGCCGCGGTGGTCAGCGGCATGTCCCGCCAGCCGCGGACGTTCTTGAGCGCCTCGAAGAACGCGGTCGAGGAGTACTCCGGATCGGTGATCTGGTCCTCGGTGCCCCAGCCGCTGGACGGACGCTGCTGGAACAGGCCCTGCGAGTCGTGGTCGTTGTACGCGCCCAGGTGGCCGAGGTTGTAGAGCTTCGACTCCTGTAGCGCGGTGGCGACGCCGATCACCGCACCCCGCTCCCCGACGCCGGTCTCCTTGGCCACCTCGACGATGGTCTTGGCGTTGCTGCGCTGTGCGTTGTCGAGCGGGACGCGCGACTGCGCGCCCTGCGTGCCGTACGGGACCAACTCGTCGCGGGTGGGCTTGGCTGCCTCCGACGTGTCGGTGTCGGAGGCGGCGCTGCCTGCGGTGCTCTGCCCGGATTCGGTCCTGGTGGTCCGGCCGGTGGCCCTGTCGATCGCCGCCACGGCACCCTCGTGCGGGCCGGTGGTGATCGGTGCGGCGACGGCGGTCGGGCCGAAGGCCAGCCCGGCGAGGGCCGTCACGCCCACCACGCTCACGGCGGTTTTCCGGTTCGGGTTCGTCGCGATGGCCGGGAGCCATCGAGTGAAGTCCCACTTCACGATGGTTGCCCTTTCGATCGTTACGAGCCGCTCGGGGTTGAGCCGCTCTCGGGGGAACTGCGCGGACGCCGGTCGAGGTTTGCGTGCCGGCGCTATGGGGGACACAACCTGGCTGATCTGTCGGGCATTCCGGAAATGCCCGGGCCACCCGTTGCTGCGATCCGCATCACCCCGGAGGCCACGCAGGCGATCCCCGCCGGGCACGAACCGGTCAGACGTCGTACGGGGTGCCGAACCGGACCAGGACGTGCCAGAGCTGCTTGAGATGCTGGAGAGTGTCCGCGGTCGGGCCGCGATCGGCCCACCGGCCCGGCTCCGTCACCACCGACGCCGCGGCGCGGCCGATCAGGGCGGCGTGCAGCGGCTCCCCCGGCCGGGCGAAACCGGCGTGCACCCGGGCCGCCAGCAGCGGAACGGCCGGTCCCCGGAACCCGGCGTCGACCCGGTGCGCGGGCAACGCGAACCCGGCGTGCCAGCGCAGCGGGAACCCGTACCGGCGGGCGAGCGCGGCGAGCGTCGCCCCGGTGCCGGTGCCACCGAACGAGGGGTCGGCGACCAGCTCCAGCACGTCCCCGGCCAGCCGGATCTCGCCGTGGACCTGCGCCTCGACGTAGTCGTCGAGGGCACGCCCGGCGGCCCGGGGCACGCCGGCGACGTCCTCCCGGCGGGTCAGCAGTTCGCCGGTGAGGGCGACCAGATCCATGTCCGGCCGCCCGAGGCTGACGCCGGTGGCGGCGGTCGCCGCGATCAAAGCGGCCAGCACCGGCTCGACCACGTCGACCGTGCCGACATCCCGCGGGCCGAGGTGGCTGTCGCCGAAACAGAACGTGCTGCGGACCAGCGCCTCGGGTCGCAGCCGCAGATGGCAGGAGCCGAACCGGGGGCAGGCGCCGTCCGGGTGGTCGAGCAGGTTGAGGCCGCCGTACTTCGGCCGCTCCGCCGGGCGTACGCCCGGTCGCTGGTACGCGCCGCCGAACAGGCGCTGTTCCCAGCGGTCCCGGTCGCCGCCGGGGTACGCGCTCAGCCCGCCGTTGGAGATCCCCGTCTCGAACTGGCTGCGGTAGACGCCCTCGGTGGCGAGCGCTTCGGCGACCGTCCGCCCGTCGGCGAGCAGCCGGTCGGGATGGAAGTTGAGGGTGACCCGGCCCGCCCGCGCGAACGCCGCCACGAGTCGTTCCCAGTCGTGCCGTACGCCGGTGCCGGCGAGCGCCCGGCCGATGCGGGCCAGGGCCGTCGGGCGGGCGTCCAGCGCCACCGCCCGGACGTGCCGCAACGCGGCGCGCTGGGCCGGGGTCAGGTGCGGGGGTGGCGCGGCGGGCACGTCGCCGGTGTCGAGGGTCGGCGCGCCGCCGCGGCCCGGATTCCGGGCGCGGCGGCGCGGGTTTCGGGCGCGGCGGCGCGGTGCCGGTGTGGTCAGGGCGCCGCCGCCGGTCAGTGTCCGCGGGCCAGCCACTGGGGCAGCTGCGGCGCCTCGGCGCCGATGGTGGTGCTGTCGCCGTGGCCGGTGTGCACGACGGTCTGCGGCGGCAGGGTGAGCAGCCGGTCCCGGATCGAGCCGACGATGGTGTCGAAGTCGCTGTACGAGCGGCCGGTGGCCCCCGGCCCGCCGGCGAACAGGGTGTCGCCGGTGAACACGACGTCGAGCGCGGGAGCGTGCAGGCAGCACGCGCCGGGGCTGTGCCCGGGGGTGTGCAGCACCCGCAGCGCGGCGCCGCCCACCTCGATCGTGTCGCCGTGGTGCAGTTCCCCGCCGGGCGGCTCGTCGGGGTGCACCATGTCCCACAGCACCCGGTCGGCGGGGTGCAGCAGCACCGGCGCGCCGGTGGCGCGGGACAGTTGCGGGGCGACCCGGACGTGGTCGTCGTGGGCGTGGGTGGCGAGGATCGCGGTGACCCGACGGCCCGCCACCACGGCGAGGATGGCGTCCACGTCGTGCGGGGCGTCGACGACGACGCACTCGGTGTCGTCGCCGACCACCCAGACGTTGTTGTCGACGTCGAAGGTCTGCCCGTCGAGGGAGAAGGTGCCGGAGGTGACGGTGTGGGCGATACGGGCGGGCATCAGAAGACCACCACCGAGCGGAGCACGTCGCCGCGGTGCATCCGGGCGAACGCCTCCTCCACCCCGTCGAGCGGGATCTCCTCGGTGACGAAGGCGTCCAGGTCGAGGCGGCCCTGTAGGTAGAGCTCGGTGAGCATCGGGAAGTCGCGGCTGGGCAGGCAGTCGCCGTACCAGCTGGATTTCAGCGCTCCGCCCCGGCCGAAGACGTCCAGCAGGGGCAGCTCGATGCGCATCTCGGGGGTGGGTACGCCGACCAGCACGACGGTGCCGGCCAGGTCCCGGGCGTAGAACGCCTGCTTCCAGGTCTCCGGTCGACCGACCGCGTCGATCACCACGTCGGCGCCGAAGCCGCCGGTGGCGGCCTGGATCTCGGCCACCGGGTCGGCCTCGGAGGCGTTGACGGTGTGCGTGGCGCCGAACTTGCGGGCCCAGTCGAGTTTGCGGGTGTCGGTGTCCACCGCGATGATCGTCGTCGCGCCGGCCAGCGCCGCGCCGGCCACCGCCGCGTCGCCGACACCGCCGCAGCCGATCACCGCCACCGAGTCGCCGCGGGTCACCCCGCCGGTGTTCATCGCCGCGCCGAGGCCGGCCATCACCCCGCAGCCGAGCAGACCGACCGCGGCCGGCCGGGCCGCCGGGTCCACCTTGGTGCACTGGCCGGCGTGCACCAGGGTCTTCTCGGCGAACGCGCCGATGCCCAGCGCCGGGGAGAGTTCGGTGCCGTCGGTGAGGGTCATCTTCTGGGCGGCGTTGTGGGTGGCGAAGCAGTACCAGGGGCGACCGCGCCGGCAGGCCCGGCACACCCCGCAGACCGCCCGCCAGTTGAGCACCACGAAGTCACCCGGCGCGACCGCCTCGACGCCCGCGCCGACCTGCTCGACGATGCCGGCCGCCTCGTGGCCCAGCAGGAACGGGTATTCGTCGTTGATGCCGCCCTCGCGGTAGTGCAGGTCGGTGTGGCAGACCCCGCAGGACTGCACCCGCACCACCGCCTCGCCGGGCCCGGGATCGGGCACCACGATATCGGTGACCTCGACGGGTGCACCCTTGCTGCGGGAGATGACTCCCTTGACCTGCTGGCTCACGATCTCCTCCTCGTCCGCGTCGGCGCGCCGCGCCGACGCCGTCGCACTGCGGCATCGCCCGGCGGGCGGCGGCGCCAACGATCACTCCCGCTGGCGAACCTACCGCCGCCGGGGCGGGCCGGCACAGCTTCTGGGCGGCTGGTCGACGCGGCCGGCCCGCCGTCGTGGCGACGGGCGGCGTTGCGCCAGCGCAGCACCTGCACCGCGCCGACCGCCCAGAGCACGTACTGCACGGCGAACGCCCAGCGGTACGCGGCCAGGGCGGGGGCCTCCTGCCCGGACGGGGTGGCCAGGTCCAGCACCACGCCGACCGCGAGGATCAGCAGGATCGAGGCGACGAAGCCGCCGACGTTGACGATGCCGGTGGCGCTGCCGATCCGGCTGACCGGGTTGAAGGTCCGGGCGTAGTCGAAGCCGATCATCGAGCCCGGCCCGTTCAGCGCCAGGATCAGCACCAGGACGACCAGCAGCCAGCCGGGTGCCGGTCCGGGCCAGACGAGCAGCACCGTCCAGATCCCGGCGGTGAGGCCGGTGATGCCGAAGACCAGCACCGAGCGGCGCCTCGGGTACCGGCTGCACAGGTACGCGATCGCCGGCCCGGCGAGCAGCATGGCGAGGGTCATCACGGTGAGCAGGGACGCCGCGGCGGTCGGGGTGAGCCCCTGCCCCTGCACCAGGAACGGGAAGCCCCACAGCAGCGCGAAGACGGTGCCGGAGAACTGGGTGACGAAGTGCGTCCAGAGCCCCAGCCGGGTACCGGGGTGCGCCCAGGCGGCGGCGAGCCGGCCCCGGTCCGCGGCCGGCGACGCCCCGGTGGCGGGCCGGGTGCCGGGGTGCGGGGAGTCGCGGACCGCAGCGGCGGCCACCAGCAGCACCGCCGCCCCCAGTCCCGCGGCGGTCAGGAAGGCGGTGGTCCAGCCGGTGTGGTGCAGCAGCGCCACCAGTGGCACGGCGCCGAGGACCGCGCCGAGTTGGCCGAGCGTGCCGGTCAGCTGGACCAGCAGCGGGTTGCGGCGGCCCGGGAACCAGTACGCGACGATCCGCAGCACGCTGATGAAGCTCATCGCGTCGCCGAGGCCGACCAGGACCCGGCCGGCCACGGCGAGGCGGACGTCGGTGGCGAGGGCGAAGCAGAGTTGACCGGCGACCATCAGGGCGCCGCCGGTGATCAGGAGCCGGCGTGAGCCGTACCGGTCCAGCAGTACCCCGACGGGCACCTGCATCAGCGCGTACACGGCGAGTTGGGCGACGCTGAAGGTGGCCAGCGTCGCCGCGCTGACCTCGAAGCGGTGCGCGGCGTCCACCCCGGTGACGCCGAGCGAGCTGCGGTGGAACACGGCCGCGATGTACGCGCTGAGCGCCACCGACCAGACCAGCACGGCCCGTCCGCGCGGCACTTCCGGTCGGGCGCTGGCCGGGTCGGTCATGCCGGCACAGGGCTGGGCCGGTGGTTCGGTTGGCGCCGGCTCATCGCGGGCCCAGGAACACGCGCGCGGCGGTGTCGATGTGCGCGGCCACCGCGGCGAGCCAGGGCTGTGGATCGTCGGCGTCGAGGGCAGCCAGTTGGGCGGCGTGCTCGGCGAGCGCCACCTCGGCCCAGGCGGGCGAGAGCCGGAAGCTCGCCCGGGCCATCCGCAGTTGCCGGTCGCGCAGTCGCTGGTACAGCTCGGCGAGGATCTCGTTGCCCGCCGCGTCCACGACGGTGGCGTGGAACGCCCGGTCGGCGGCCATCAGGGTGGCCAGGTCACCGGCGGCGTGCGCGGCGCGCATCTCGGCCAGCCGAGCGGCCAGGTTGGCGCGGATCTCGGCACGCCGTGGCCAGACCCGCTCGGCGGCGTGCACCTCGACCAGCCGCCGGGCCTCGACCACGTCGGCGATCTCGCGGGCCGAGACCGGCAGGATCAGCGCGCCCCGCTTGGGATAGAGCCGGACCAGCCCCTCGGCCTCCAGCCGCAGCAGCGCCTCCCGCACCGGGGTACGGGAGACCCCGGTCGCCTCGGCGACCTCGCCCTCGCTGACCAGCGTGCCACCGGGATGCAGCTGTTCGAGGATGGCGCGTTTCAGGTGGCGGTAGGCGCGTTCGGCGGCCGAGAGCGTGGTGACCGGGCCGGCCACCGACGGATGCGTCATGTATCTATGATGCCGTCCGCGCGGTGACGCGCGTCCTCCGGGGTGCCGGAATCGACCACGACGAGGCGCGCAGCGCACCTATGGTGTGGCTGAGCCGCCCCGCGTGGGGGCAGGCGCGGGCCAGACTCAGCGCCCGGCGCGCCGGCGAGGACGGCACGAGGGAGTGTCCAGGTGACCGAGAGCGCCACCCCGCGCCCGTGGTACCGCCGGATGCGGCCCCGCCGGCCGAACGAGCCGCACCGGTCGGCGACGCCGCTGGAACTCTTCTTCGACCTGTGCTTCGTGGTCGCCGTGACCCAGGCCGCCGGAGAGCTGCACGACGCTCTGGTGGCCGGTCGCCCCGGCCACGCCATGCTCAGCTACCTGACGGTGTTCTTCGCGATCTGGTGGGCCTGGACGAACTTCACCTGGTTCTCCTCGGCGTACGAGACCGACGACGACGTGTACCGGGTCACCACCCTGGTGCAGATCGCCGGGGCGCTGATCCTGGCCGCCGGAGTGCCGCCGGCCTTCGAGAGCGCCGACTTCGCCACCGTGACCCTCGGGTACGTGGTGATGCGGCTGGCCACCGTCGCCAACTGGATGCGGGCCGCCACCAGCGATCCCCGTCACCGCGGCACCGCCCTGCGGTACGCCGCCGGGGTGGCCCTGGTGCAGCTCGGTTGGGCGGTGCGGCTGCTGCTGCCCACCGATGTCGGCCTGCTCTCCTTCCTGCTGCTCGCCGTCGCCGACCTGCTGGTGCCGGTGTTCGCCGAACGCGCCGGGATGACCTCGTGGCATCCGCGACACATCGCCGAACGCTACGGGCTGTTCACCCTGATCGTGCTCGGTTACGTGGTGCTCGCCATCACCGTCGCGGTGCAGACCGGCGTGGACGCCGGGGACGAGGGCCTCTGGCCGGTCGCCGTCGCCGGCACCGCGATCGTCTTCGCCCTCTGGTGGCTCTACTTCGACCGGCCGGTGGGCCTGCCGGCCCGGCTGGCTCGCGGCCTGGCCTGGGGATACGGGCACTACTTCGTCTTCGCGGGCGTCGCCGCGGTGGGTGCCGGGGTGGCGGTGGCGATCGACCGCCAGCGTCACCCCGGGCAGGTCGGCGCGCTGCTCGCCGGGTACGCCGTGGCCGTGCCGGTGGCGGTCGTCCTGCTGGTGCTCTGGGCGCTCCGCATCCTGCCGCATCGGCAACGGGTGGTCCGGGTGGCGATACCGCTGACCGCGGTGGTGGTGCTGTTCACCCCACTGTCGTCGATCTCGGTGTACCTGGTGGCGGCACTGCTGGTCGCCCTGGTGGCGCTGGTCAGCTGGGCGTCGACGCGGCGTACGCCGGCCGGCGGCTGAGGGTGCTCGGCGTACTCACACCGGCGTGCGGGCCGGCGCGGCGGCGCGCGGCTGCCGGTCGTCGACCTGGCGGCCGGCGAGGCGCAGCAGGCGACCGTGACCGACCGGCGCGATCCGGGCCAGCAGGTCCAGCAGCCTCGCCGACCCGCCGACCAGGACGCGGGAACGCCGGCGGGCGACGCCACGCAGGATGCGCTCGGCGGCGGTGGCCGGGTCGATGGTGAGCAGCCGCTCGAAACGCTGGCGGGCGGCGTCGTGGCCGGCACGGTCGACCACGCCGCTGCCCACCCGGGCGTCGCGGGCGA
The DNA here is from genome assembly GCF_050942455.1 of Micromonospora sp. CA-263727. Classification (NCBI taxonomy): domain Bacteria; kingdom Bacillati; phylum Actinomycetota; class Actinomycetes; order Micromonosporales; family Micromonosporaceae; genus Micromonospora; species Micromonospora sp. CA-263727. The sequence goes on along the minus strand of NZ_CP192031.1, from coordinate 3,549,647 downwards.
TGCGGGTACGGATGCCGCCGGGATGTACGCAGGTGACGCCGATGCCGTCGGCGGCCAGCTCGTGCCGCAGCGCCTCGGTGAAGCCGCGGACGGCGAACTTGCTGGCCGCATAGGCGACCTGGCCCGGCGGCGCGATCAGCCCGAACAGGCTGGAGATGGTGACCAGATGCGCGCCGGGCTCGGCCTTGAGCGCCGGCAGCAGCGCATGGGTCAGCTGCGCCACCGCCCGGAAGTTGACGTCGACGACCCAGCTGAACTCGTCGAGGGTCACCTCGTCGAACCGGCCGCCGAGGGCCACCCCGGCGTTGTTGACCAGCAGCCGGATCCGGGGATGCCGGTCACGGATCTCGGTGGCGAGGAGCGCGGTGGCGGCCGGGTCGGCCAGGTCCACCAGGTGGGTCGCCACCGGTCCCCCGGTGGCCCGGATCTCGGCAGCCACCGCGTCGAGGCGTCCGGCGTCCCGGTCGACCAGGACCAGCGCGCTGCCCCGGCGGGCCAGGCCGTGCGCCAGGGCGGCGCCGATGCCGCCGGCCGCGCCGGTGACCACGGCCGTGCCGTTGGTGAAGTCGAACCTACGCATCGAGGGAACTCCTTGCTGCCTCATGCGCCCGGGTGAACCGGACGCCCGGGTCGGTGAGTCGCCCGTACCGCATGAGCAGCAGGTCACGGACGTAGTTCTGGTGCACCCGCCAGGGCCCCCGATGTCCCTGCCGGGGCAGCTGACCGATGCTGCGCCGCACGTACCCGGCGGTGAGACCGATCAGCGGGGCGCGTGGGCCGTCCGGCGGGGCGAGCGGGGTCACCACCTGCGTGCCGGTGCGGTCCAGGTGACGCAGCAGCCGGCACACGTACCCGGCGACGAGGTCGGCCTTGAGCGTCCAGGAGGCGTTGGTGTAGCCGAGGGTCATCGCGAAGTTCGGCACGCCGGAGAGCATCATCCCCTTGTACGCGACCGTCTGCGGCAGGTCCACGTCCACGCCGTCCACCCGTAGCGTCATCCCGCCGAGGGCGAGCAGGTCGAGCCCGGTGGCGGTGACGATGACCTCGGCCGGCAGCTCCTCACCGGAGGTGAGCCGCAGGCCATGCTCGGTGAACGCCTCGACGGTGTCGGTGACCACGTGGGCGCGCCCGTCGGCCAGGGCGGCGAACAGGTCCCCGTCGGGGACGATGCAGAGCCGCTGGTCCCACGGGTCGTAGCGGGGTGCGAAGTGCCGGTCGACGTCGTAGCCGGCCGGCAGCCGCCGGGCGACGGCCCGACGCAGCAGCCTCCTCACCAGCCCGGGGGCACGCCGGCTGAGCTGGTAGGTGGCGGTGGCGAGCAGCACGTTCTTGCCCCGCACGGCCGCGTACGCCAGTCGCGGCGGCAGCCGGCGGCGCAGCGTGTCGGCGAGCGCGTCGCGCGAGGAGAGCGCCAGCACGTAGGTGGGTGAGCGTTGCAGCATGGTCACCTGGGCGGCCCGCTCGGCCAACGCCGGGACCAGGGTCACCGCGGTGGCTCCACTGCCGATCACCACCACCCGCCGGCCGGTGTGGTCGAGGTCGGCCGGCCAGTGCTGCGGGTGCACGATCCGCCCGGCGAAGCGTTCCTGCCCGGCGAAGTGCGGGGTGTGGCCGGCCTCGTAGCGGTAGTAGCCGGTGCAGGCGACGAGGAAGGCGCAGGTGAGCACGACCGTCTCGGCGGTGTCGTCGCGGCGGGCGTGCACCGTCCAGCGGGCCAGCCGGCCGTCCCACTCGGCGCGCGCCACCCGGTGCCGGAAGCGGATGTGCCGGGTGACGTCGTGCTGGTCGGCGGTGCGGCGGAGGTAGTCGCGGATGGTCCCGCCGGCGGCGATCGCCGTCGTCCCGGTCCACGGCGCGAAGGAGTAGCCGAGGGTGAACATGTCGGAGTCGGAGCGGATGCCGGGATAGCGGAACAGGTCCCAGGTGCCGCCGACGGCGTCGCGCGCCTCCAGCACCGCGTACGTCTTGTCGGGGCAGTTGCGCCGCAGGTGGCAGGCGGCCCCGATGCCGGACAGCCCGGCGCCCACGATGAGCACGTCGACGTGGTCGGTGGCCATCTCATCTCCCGCTCGCGAGGTGGTGCACCCCGGACCCTATCCTCCCTGCTCGCCCCGGTCTCGCGGTCCACGGTGGACCGGGCGGTGGCACGCACCTGGGGTGCCGCGGGGGCCGGGGCGTACGGTCCGCTTCCGGCGCGGTGGCGGGGTCAGGCCGTCTCGCCGGGGGCCAGGTGGCGATAGCCGGGGACGGTCTCGGTGAACCAGCCGTTGACGCTGGCCAGGCCGCGTTCGTTGAGCTGGGCGTCGTGGATCGCGAAGACCTCGGCCGCGCCGACCTCGGTGGCGAAGTCGATCGCCTCGGTCAGTTTGAGCCAGGACGCCTGCGCGGGGACGAGCAGCCGGCGCACCGGCCGTCCCGGCGGATGCAGCGAGTCGCCCGGGTGGTAGATCTCGTCGGCGACCAGGTAGCCGAGGTTGACGCAGTCGGGCTGGCCGCCGTGGATGGTGGCGTGCCGCCCGCCGACGGCGGTGACGTCGACACCGGCGGCGGTGAACCGCTCCCCGGCCCTGACCCGGGTCACCGGCAGCGGGGCCAGATCCGGCAGGACGGCGCCCTCCGGTGCGAAGACCGGCACGCCCAGGCCGGCCAGCCGCAGGACGTCGACGTGGTCGGCGTGCTCGTGGCTGACCAGTACGGCATCCGCGCCGGCCAGGGCGCGCGGCTCGCTCCACGTGCCCGGGTCGATGACCAGCACCCCGCCCTGGTGTTCGAGCCGGACGCAGGAGTGCGTGTACCTGGTGATCCGCATCCTCGGGACGGTAATGCTGTCTGGCTGGCGGCGCAGGGCGCTCCGGCGGCGCGGCGGAGGCGGGCCGGTCAGGTCCGGGTGGCGCGACGGCGGCGCCCCCGGGCGGATGGCGGAGGGTCCGCCGCCTGCGTCACCGCCTCGCAGAGGTCGGTGAGGGGTCGACCTGCTGGGCCGCGCAGGCCACCCGGCGTAGCAGCGCCCGCAGCGTGGCGTCCTCGTCGGGGGTGAGCGCCCGCAGCAGGCGCGACTCGACCCGGCGCAGCTCGTCGCGCCGTCGCCGCGCGGCCTCCCGGCCGGCCTCGGTGAGGGTGACCAGCCGGCTGCGCCGGTCGGCCGGGTCCGGCCGGCGCAGCACCAGCCCGTCGCGTTCCAGGTCGTCGATCAGGTACGTCATGACGGTCCGGTCGATGCCCAGTTCCTCGGCGATCGCGCCCTGGTTGCGAGCAGGCCGCCGGTCGGCGGCGGTGAGCACGTGGTATCCCCTCGGGCCGCCGGGGAGGTCGCCGACGGCGTGTTCGGCGGCCCGGATGTAGGCCCGGAAGGTCACGCCGAGCATCCACCCGAGGTCGTCGTTGATCGGGTCGGGACGGGGCTCGTCGCCCTGGGCGCCGTTCATCCCGCAAGGTTAGCGCAGGTCACAGATTTTATTGGGCAAAGATGTTCTGCTCGACATAACATATCCGGTGTGGTGATCGACGCCGCGCTACCGGAAGGAAGGCCGAGATGAGCGACTACGGGCACCCCCTGACCTTCGGGTCGTTCCTGACACCCGGCAACGCCGACCCGGCCCGACCGGTCGGTCTCGCCATGCTCTCCGAGCAGGTCGGGCTCGACCTGGTCACCTTCCAGGACCACCCGTACCAGCCCGCGTTCCTGGACACCTGGACGCTGCTCAGCTTCGTCGCGGCACGGACCGAACGCGTGCGCCTGGCCGCGAACGTCACCAACCTGCCGCTGCGCCCACCCGCCGTGCTGGCCCGCAGCGTCGCCAGCCTCGACCTGCTCAGCGGCGGCCGGCTGGAGCTGGGCCTGGGCGCCGGCGCGTTCTGGGACGCCATCGAGGCGATGGGCGGCCGACGCCTCTCCCCCGGTCAGGGGGTGCGGGCCCTGGAGGAGGCGATCGAGATCATCCGGCAGATCTGGGACGCCGACGCCCGCGGCGGCGTCCGGGTCGACGGCGAGTTCCACCGCGCGCTCGGCGCCAAGCGTGGCCCGGCCCCCGCCCACGACCTCGGCATCTGGCTGGGCGCCTACAAGCCGCGCATGCTCGCGCTGACCGGGCGTCGGGCCGACGGATGGCTGCCCTCGCTGGCCTACCTGCAACCCGGCGACCTGGCCAGGGGTAACGCCATCATCGACGACGCCGCCACCGGGGCCGGTCGCTCCGCGGCCGACGTGATCCGGCTGCTCAACATCAACGGGCGGTTCACGGCGACCGGTCGCGGCCCGCTGCACGGGCCGGCCGAGCAGTGGGCCGAGGAACTCGCCGACCTCGCCCTGACCGAGGGGATCAGCACCTTCATCCTCGGCAGCGACGACCCCGACGACCTGCGGCGCTTCGCCGCCGAGGTCGCCCCGGCCACCCGCGAACTGGTCGCCGCCGAACGCCCGACCGTCCACGGCGACGGGGCAGCCGGCGCGGCCGGCGTCTCGCCCAGCCCCGGCATCGTGGACCGCACGGCGCCGGGCGGCACGAGACCGGGCGGCGCGAGCAGCACGGGTGACGCGGCGGCGGGTGGCGGGGCGCGGGCCGAGTCCGCTGCGGCGGCACGGACCGGCGACCCGAGGCGCAGCGACGCGGCCGAGGAGGCGGGGCGCCCCGCGGCACGCCGGTCCGGCGTCGCCGCCGGACCGTTCGCCGTCGTGCCGACACCCGACGACGGCACCCGGCGCAGCGACGTGCGGGTGTGGGACGAATCGGAGCGGCCCGGCGGGCCGACGCCCGACCCGGAGCGCACCTACACCGCACACGAGCAGGCCGGCGCGCAGCACCTGATCGACGTGCACGACGGGCTGCGCGCCGAGTTGGCCCAGATCCACGACCTGATCGAACAGGTCGCCGCCGGGTTGATCGACGTGGGCACCGCCCGGTCACACATCAACACGATGACCATGCGACAGAACAAGTGGACGCTCGGCACCTACTGCGAGTCGTACTGCCGGGTGGTGACCACCCACCACACCATCGAGGACCGCTCGCTCTTCCCGCACCTGCGGCGGGCCGACCCCCGACTCAAGCCGGTCATCGACCGGCTCGAGGAGGAGCACCACGCCATCCACGACGTGCTGGAGGGCGTCGACCGGGCACTGGTCGCGTTCGTCGCCGCACCGGACGGGATGGCCGAGTTGCGCGCCGCGGTCGACCTGCTCAGCGACACCCTGCTGTCGCACCTGTCGTACGAGGAACGCGAACTGGTCGAGCCGATCGCCCGCCTGGGCGTGCACTGACCGCTCACCACCGGCTTACGCCGCGCGCTCCGGGGCCGCGAGGCAGCCGGGCAACCGCGCGGCACCGACGGACGGTACGAGCGTTCCGCCCAGGTCGAGGAGCAGCACGGGCGCGAACATCCCCGGTGGCACCGGCTGCCGATCCGCCCATCAGTCTCTGCGCGGCGCGATGATCGGCGGCCACGACCGCCCGTTCTGCGGTGCATGGTGCGACGTCGGCGCCGCTACGCTCAGCGGCCTCGGAGTGTCCAAGAAGGACGCATGACTCCCCCGGACCATCGGAAGCGCCAGGCCGTCCGGAAGCGCCACACGCCGGAAAGAGACAGGTCCGCGTGCATCCGGCGACAGACCAGCCCCGGTGGCATCCGCCAGAGGACGTGAAAGGGATGGCGATGGACCCTCGTGAAGTGGGGCTCGGACGGCTGAAGGGCCTTGCCGGCACCGCCGGACGGAAGGTCGCGGAGAGCACGAGCGCCGCGCGGCAGCGTGTCGCTGATGCTGCCGGCGATGCGCAGCAGCGAGCGAAGCAGTCCGCCGAGCAGGTGAAGGCGAAGGTCGCAGACGTCAAGGACAGCCTGTCGTCGCGATCGTCCCGCAACCGCGACGACACCGCAGACCTCTCCGCGCTCACCGTCGACGCGAAGCTGCTCTATTGCCGGGTGTTGGTGAGCCTGGCCCTGGTCGATGCGGTCCTCGATCCTCGCGAGATCGCGAACCTGTACCTGTTCGCCTCGACGATTGGTCTCGACGGCGAAGCACGATCGGAGTTGCGCGGTGAGATCACGGGGGCGCAACGCGTTGCCGCGAGCGACGCGGCGACCCGGGAGGACGCCGTGGATCTGGCCGGCGAGTTGCTCGACCTCCTCGACGAAGGCCAGCGCGAGCCGGTGTTCACGTTGCTGGTGCGCGATCTGGTGCGAGTCTCCCGGGCCGACAAGCACGCCGCGGAGACCGAGCGGGAGCAGATCCTGTTGGTCGGCAAACTGGTGTTCCCCGAGGCCGACAAGGTGGTTCAGGCAACCGAACGGCTGGTGAGCGCCGAAGAGGACTTCGCTTGCGGCAAGATCACGACCGGCCAGCTGGAGACCACCACCAAGGACATCGCTGCCAAGGCGGCCGCTTTCGGGGCCCCGATTGCTGCAGTCAGTCTTGCCGGCAGCGTCTCCGGTCTCGGCGGGGCGGGGATCACCTCGGGCCTGGCGGCCCTTGGTTTCGGGGGGCTGCTGGGGCTGAGCGCGATGGTCACCGGTATCGGCACGGTGGTGATCCTCGGGGTCGCCGTCCATCAGGGCGCGCGTTATGTGCTGGGCACCAACGAGCGGGAACGGGAGAAGCGACGCGAGCATCTGATTCAGCAGGTCATCAAGAGTCATCAGCAGGCGATGGCCGAGCTCACCGACGACATCGCCGGGCTCGCCCACCGGATGGCGGCGTACCTCAGCCAGAGCACCAGAAACGAGCAGCGACTGGCCCGGCTGAGGGCTGAGTTGGACGCCTTCCAACTGGCCCTGGTGGATTTGCAGGCCAGCCAGAACGCCTTCGAACGCCGGGAGCCGTTGCGTGCCCGGTGATCAGTTCTCGGCTGCTGCGGCGGTCGTTGCCTACCAGTCGGTCACCCTGACCGAACTGCGGGGCCTGGTCGACCAGGTCGACTTCGACTTCAGGGACGCGCTCAAGCGCGAACACCGTGTCGGCGACACCCTGGGCGGAGTCGAATCCGAGTTCGACGAGGTGCGCGCCCGTCTACGAGCGCTCGGCGTCTCGGTACCAGCTCCGGAGCCCCCACCGGACGCAGGAATCAGCGCGAGTTGGGAAACGCGGCGCTACCCCCGTTACACCGTGCCGGTCGTCCCGACCGAGGGCGACTTCGACCAACTCGTCACGCTTGCCGAAGCACGCTTGGACCTGTTGGGCATCGACCTGACCCGGGATCCGCTCCCGCAGGTTCTTCCCTCCAGCCAGATAGCTCGCAGCCTGCGCAGCTACGCCGACGAACATGGGGACATCAGTTGGGATCAGACCGACTGGATGGTCGTCATCAGTGCCGGGGTCCTCGCCACCCTCCTCGACGTGATCCTCGTCCGGATCCCCCAGGACTCCACCTTCCTAAGCGAGAAGTACGCGGGATCGCCCCTCACACAGTGGCTCAAGGACCATGACCGCGCAGGAGGGATCCACGACCAGTTCTTCAAGAGATTCGAGAAGCTGGCCAAAGTGCCCTATGACGCTCCCACCACGAAGGCCACCGGCGGCCTGGTCAGCGGCATGAGGCCGGGCACCCATCGGCTTCAGAGCCTCGGCCACGATCCAGCGCTGGGTTTCCTCTTCGGCGTGGCAGATCTCATGCATGGCACCGGCACCTACATCGACCGCGCAGGGCAATGGGTCCAGGTCGTCACCGACGCCGCCCCGATCGACCTGATCACCTCGCTCATCACCCAAGTGCGCCATCTACTGTCGGACATCTACACGCCTGCCGGCCTACAGCCCCCGCTCTTCACCCTGCTTCAACTCGGCCACGTCGACTCCCCGTTCGCTTTGGGCCCCTCCGGCGTCAAGGTGCCCTGGACCGACGTCGCCCGCTACATGTACACGCAGGGATACGACCTGCGCCATTTCTTCACGATGGGGATCACTCCTGGCGTCGTGTCCGCGATCATCCGGGGCCACTGGCTTCTCAACAGCTATGCCACCGGCGGCACCGGACGGCAACGGAAGCTGGAGCACGCCAAGCTCACCTCCATGCTGCTGCTCGGGCACGCCATTGCCGCCTCAGGCACGCTGCTCAAGACCGGGCTGCTGTTCGGCATGAACCCGGCCGCCCTCAACTACAACCAGATTCTCGCCATGGCGCCCGCCACCATCGCCTGGTTCAAAGAAGCCATCGCCCGCGACCACCGGATCAACCACGCCCTGGAGAAGGAGTGGGAAGCCCTCCTTGGCGAATCCAACGGGCAGATCTGACGTTCTCGCCTCCACCCTGCGCCAGGTCGCCGACACCTACGACACGGACCGGTGCCTCGCCCGGGACGGGCAGGAGCCCCTCCGCGCGACCCGGGTTCTCGGACCGCCGGCCGGCTCGACCCGGACCCGCCACGCGGTCGTGGTCGCGCCGGCCGCGTGGCTGCGGCTGCCGAGTCGGCGAGCGGGAGGTGACTGACGTGCGGCGGCCTGGGCGGGTACTGCCGCCGATCTGGCGCGAGTGATCGGCGGCGCCGGATTCCCCGAGAACGGCACGGTGGAGGTCGTGATCTCCCCTTGCGGAAGCGTTAACAAGGGGCCCCGCCTCTACCTCAGGCGTTAACAAGGGACCCTTCCTTCCTCTCATACCTGGGGAGGAGGTGGGGTGGGACCGGGGGGCGTGGGTGGGGACCGTGGTCGGGTGTGGTGCGGGTGCCGGGCCAGCAGCATCTACAGGCATGATTACCTATCCGCCCGGGAGGGCGTACTGGCACCGTCCGCTGCTGGTCTTCGTCTCGGCGATGGCGGTACTCGCCGTCGTCTCCGCGGTCGGCGTCTTCGCCGACGAGCGGGTGCTGACCGGGGTGCCGATCTGGCTCAAGCCGCTCAAGTTCTCGGTGTCGTTCGTCCTGTACGGCACCAGCCTCGCCTGGATGCTCTCCCAGCTGCCGCGACGGAGCCGGGCCGCCGGATGGGCGGCCACCGTCATCGTGGCGATGGGGGTGGTGGAGATGGCGGTCATCGTGGGGCAGGTGCTGCGCGGCACCACCAGCCACTACAACGAGACCAGCCCGCTGAACGCGGTCCTGTGGCAGCTGATGGGTACGGCGATCATGGTGTTGTTCGCCGCGCAGGTCGTCATCGGCGTCGTGGTGCTGCGGCAACCGGTCGCCGACCGGGTCGGCCGGTACGCGGTCGGGCTCGGGCTCGGCCTCAGCCTGCTGGGCATGCTGGTGGCGATACCGATGGTGCTGCCCGGCCAGGCTCCCGCCGTCGAAGGGATCGCCGGGGCGCACAGTGTGGGTGTCCCGGACGGCGGGCCCGGGCTGCCGCTGGTCGGCTGGAGCACCACCGGCGGCGACCTGCGGATCGGGCACTTCGTGGGGCTGCACGCCCTACAGGCACTGCCGATCCTGGCCATGCTGCTGAGCCGGTTCCTCGGCGACCGGCTGGACGAGCGCACCCGGCTGCGGCTGCTGGTCGTCGCGGGTGGCGCCTACGGCGCGGTCACGCTCCTGTTGACCTGGCAGGCCCTGCGCGGGCAGCCGCTGCTGCGGCCGGACGCGCTCACCCTGGCCGCCGCGGCGGCGCTGCTGGTCGGGACCGCGACCGCCGCCGGCCTGGTGGTGGCCCGGCGACGCCGCACGAGCCTGGCGCTGGCCGCATGAGGGCGCGAATCATCAGGCGAAGCACGTACCGGCGACGAGGAGGAAAGGCATGACCGGAGCGCTGTTCACGCTGACGTTCGCGGTGGCCGCGCCCTTCTGGGCGCTGATGATCCTGCTGCCGAGGTGGTCGGTGACCGCCCGGGTCATCGGATCGCCGCTGGTCGTCGCACCGGTCCTGGCGATCTACGCGATCCTGGTGATCCCGGCGCTCGGCGCGGTGCTGCCGGCGGTGGCGTCCCCGACCCTGGACGGCGTACGCGATCTGTTGGGCACCGCGGACGGCGCCGCGGCGGCCTGGGCGCACATGATCGCCTTCGATCTGTTCGTCGGCCGGTGGGCGTGGCTCGACAGCCGGGAACGGGGGGTGCCGGCGCTGGTCATGGCCCCGGTGCTGGTGCTGACGATCCTGCTCGGGCCGATCGGCCTGGCCGCCTACCTGGCGGTCCGGACCAGGTGGGCACGGCCGGCGGGCGGAGCGACGCCCGCGCCGGAACACCTAGGCTGATCCCCGTGGGGTGGGTGGGACGGCTCTTCGACGCACGCGACGCCCTCGTGCGGATGCTGCTGCTGGACCTCAGCGGCATCGGCTATCTGCTCTTCGGCACCCAGGCCGGGCCGACCACCCGGCAGTATCTCCTCGCGGTGCTCGCGTTCGTCGCCGGGCTGGCACTCCACCGCCGGCCACTGGGCAACCTGCTGACCCAGACCGCGCTGCTGGCGGTCGCGATCTGCCTGCTCGACGACATCACAATCAATCAGGTCGGTGCCAGTTGGGCGTTGCTGGAGCTGACCATGCGGGCCGGTCGGACCCGGACCATCTGGCTCTCCGCCGGGCTGCTGGCCGCGGTCGACCTGACCGATTCGATCGGCGACCCGATCGGACGCCTCCTCTCCGGCGTCTTCGGGCTGCTGCTGGAGGTCGGCGTCCCGCTGCTGCTCGGCCTGGTCGTCCGGACCACCCGGGAACTCGCCCGGCAGGCGCAGCAGCGGGCGGCCGAGGAGCAGCGCCGGCGCGAGTCGGAGGACCGCGCCGCGCGCGCCGACGAACGCAGCGCCATCGCCCGGGAGCTGCACGACGTGGTCGCGCATCACGTGGCGTCGATGGTGCTGCGGGTCGGCGTGGCCCGGCACGTGCTGACCGATCTGGACCCGCGGGTGGGTGCGGTCTTCGACGACGTGCATGGCACCGGCACCGCGGCCCTCGCCGACCTGCGCCGGCTGGTCGCGGTGCTGCGCGACCCCGAGGGGGTACGCGGCGACGCGGCGCTGACCGCGATCGAGCCGTCGGCGCTGCCGGCCGCCCTCGGCGCGGCGGTCGACCGGGCCCGTCAGGCCGGGGTGACCGTGGAGGCCGACATCGACCCGGCGATCGGTTCACTCGACGCGGTGCGGGGGCTGGCGGTGTTGCGCCTGACCCAGGAGTCGCTGACCAACGTGGCCAAGCACGCTGGCACCTCCGCGCTGGCCCGCCTGTCGGTGAGGGTGGTGGACGGCGCGGTCCACTGGGAGGTCGTGGACAACGGGCGGGGCTGGCTGCCGGCCACGATGCCGGCCGGTGGGGGCCACGGCATCACCGGGATGCGCGAGCGGGTCGAGGTGCTCGGCGGCCGGTTGGCGGCCGGCCCGACGGGTGCGGGCTGGCGGGTGGGTACCGTCCTGCCGGCCGTGTCGGGCGACGCCACTCGGGGATCGCGTACGGTGGAACCGGCATGATCCGTGTCCTGCTGGTCGACGACCAACATCTCATCCGCGCGGGCCTGCGCATGCTCTGCGACGCCCAGCCCGACATCGAGGTCGTCGGCGAGGCCGAGAACGGGCGCGACGCCATCTCTCTCGCCGCACGGCTCGTCCCCGACGTCGTCGTGATGGACCTGCGGATGCCGGGCGTCGACGGGATCACCGCGACCAGCCGCATCCTCGCCGACCGTCCGGGCACCCGGGTCCTGGTGCTGACCACGTTCGGCGACGACGACCACCTCTATCCGGCGTTGACCGCCGGCGCCTGCGGGTTCCTGCTCAAGGATGCGCCCCCGGCCGACCTGCTGGACGGTGTTCGCCGGGCCGCCGCCGGCGACAGCCCGTTCAGCCCGGAGGTGCTGCGGCGGCTGGTCCAGCGTGCGGTGCACGCCCGTGCCGAGACGCCCCCGCCGGTCGACGGGCTGACCGCCCGCGAACAGGACGTGCTGAACCTGGTGGCCGAGGGGTTCTCCAACACGGAGATCGCCGAGCGGCTGCACATCGGCGTGACCACGGTGAAGACCCACATCACCAGCCTGATGACCAAGACCGGCAGCCCCAACCGGGTACGCCTGGCCCTGGCCGCCCGCCGCCGCTGAACGCGGGTGGCTCCTATCCTCCGGCCATCGCGCCGAGGATGATGAACGGTTCCTCACCGGCGACGACCCGCTCGGGCAGCGGAGTGTCGGGCGAGGAGTTGGAGAGGTCCTGTTCGCAGGCGTAGAAGCGGACGAAGGCTCGGCGCTTGCCGCTGTGCCGGTCGCGGATGGTGCCGAGCAGCATCGGGTATCGCGCCTCAAGGGCGTCCAGCACGCCGCGTTGGGTGACCGGCCCGTGCTCCGGGCCGGTCACCTCCAGGCGTACCTCGCCGTGCACGTGCGCCAGGGTCTTCAGGTGGGCCGGGAGGACGACCCGGATCACGGCAGCACCTGGACTTCCACGGAGAGCACGGGCGGCAGGTCGCGGACGATCGGCGCCCAGCGGTCGCCGCCGTCGGCCGAGTGGTAGACCTGGCCTCCGGTGGTGCCGAAGTAGATGCCGCAGGGATCCAGCGTGTCGACCGCCATCGCGTCGCGGTAGGTGTTGACGTAGCAGTCGGACTGCGGCAGACCGTCGGTCAACGGCTCCCACTCGTCGCCGCCGGTGCGGCTGCGGTAGACGCGGAGCCTGCCCTCCGGCGGGTAGTGCTCGGAGTCGCTCTTGATCGGCACCACGTAGATGGTCTCCGGCTCGTGGGCGTGCACCGCGATCGGGAACCCGAAGTCCGACGGCAGGTTGCCGCTGACCTCGCGCCAGTTGGCGCCGGCGTCGTCGCTGCGCAGCACGTCCCAGTGCTTCTGCATGAAGAGGGTGTCCGGCCGGGCCGGGTGCTGGGTGATGTGGTGCACGCAGTGGCCGACCTCGGCGTCGGTGTCCGGGATCTCCCCCGACCGCAGGCCCTTGTTGATCGGCAGCCAACTGACGCCGCCGTCGTCGCTGCGGAAGGCGCCCGCCGCCGAGATGGCGACGTAGATCCGGCCCTGGTGCACCGGGTCCAGGATGATGGTGTGCAGGCAGAGACCACCGGCGCCGGGCTGCCAGGTGGGGCCGGTGCGGTGCTGACGCAGGGCGGTCAGCTCGGTCCATTTCTGGCCGCCGTCGTTGGAGACGTAGAGGGCGGCGTCCTCCGCGCCCGCGTACACCGTGTCGGGGTCGTCGCGGGACGGTTCGAGGTGCCAGATCCGCTTGAACTCCCACGGCCGCGGGGTGCCGTCGTACCACAGGTGCTCGCCGACCTCCCCGGCATAGGCGAAGTCGTTGCCGACCGTGCTCCAGGTGCGGCCGCCGTCGTCGGAACGCTGGATCAACTGGCCGAACCAGCCGCCGGACTGGGAGGCATAGAGCCGGTCCGGGTCGGCCGGCGACCCGGTCAGGTGGAAGATCTCCCAGCCGCCGAAGTGCGGCCCCTCGACCCTCCAGTCAGCGCGCCTGCCGTCCGACGTCAGGACGAACGCGCCCTTGCGTGTGCCCACCAACACCCTTACGCCGCTCATGACGGCATCGCCGCGGTGCGCCTGGTGATTCGCTCGCTCATCACCGCATCCTCTCCCTGCCTTCGGCGTTTCGCCTGGTAACACCGCCCGGCACGCCGAAATTCATCGGTCCCCGTCGGTCCTACCCGGTGGGTGCGACAAATCCCGGGGCGGCGGCCGACCGGTGGTGGTGGTGGTGAAGCTCCAGCAGCACCCAGCCGAGCGACACGGCCCCGACGACGGCGTACGCCAGGGGCGCGTTGAAGACGTCCCAGCAGACGTGCAGGATCACCGCGCCGAAGAAGGTCAGCACGAGCAGCAGCCAGCGGCGGGCGCTCGGGGCGGCGGCCAGGGCGAACAGCGCCGCGGCGGTCACCCCGGTCCAGGAGAGGTGCGCCGCGGGCGCGGTCAGGCCCCGGAAGAGGAGGACCTGCTCGACCGCGCCGAGGCTGCCCTTCGACGCGGTCAACGCCCGCAGCGCGTATCCCATGGTTTCGAGCGCCGCGAAGCCGGCGCCGGACGCCACCCCGATCACCAGGCCGTCGCTCGGGGATCGGGGTCGCCGGCGCCAGAGCAGCAGGATCACCGCCGGCACGACCAGCTTCGCCGCCTCCTCGATCAGCCCGACGTAGACGATCGGGAGCACGCCGAGCCGGCGCAGGGTGTCGTATTCGAGCCAGCCCGCGGCGGCCACGCCGATCACGCCGCCGAAGACGGCCGACACGGTCACGATCGAGCCGGGCACGCGCCGGTCGCCGGAGCGGGCCTGCGCGAAGGTGAGGAACGCGACCGGCGCGATCGACGCACCGAGCACGATCAGCAACAGCAGGAAGACGACGTTCCGGGTGACGACCAGCGCGAGCGACACCAGCAGGCAGAGCGCCACACCGCCCACCAGCACCGCCAGCCACGCCCACCGCCGCGCCATTCCCCGAGTATCGCAAGGTCACCCGCCCCGGTTGGGCAGATCTTGGTACGTCAAGGTTCCTGCGGCCGCCGTCGCGTACCGGGATTCTGTAGCGAGGTGCGGATCAGGAGGGTGAGGGTGGCCAGGGCCAGCAGGGCGGGGAGGGCCCAGGGGTGGTGGTCGGTGGTGACCTCGACCCGGTTCGCCGCGCCGGCCGTGACGACCTCGCCCCGGATCCGGTAGTCGCCGAACGCGGGCGCCGGCAGGGTGACCGGCACCCGGACGACGCGTTCCTCGCCGGGGGCGAGGTCCGGCACCGGAGGCGACGCGACGAAGCCGCTGGGGTCGGCGTCCCGACCGACGCTGAACGACAGGCTGACCGCGGCGGGCACGGCCTCCTCGTTGCGCAGCCGCAGCACGATGGTGCGCCGGGCCGCTGCGCCGAACTGCTCCGCCCAGCCACCGTCGCGCTCGACGTGCGCCTCGGTCACCACCGGCGGGCGGGTCGCCAGCTGCCGGACGACGCTGCTACCGGGTGTCCGGGTCGCGCCGGTGACGACCAGCGGAGCGGTGGCGGTGAGCCGACCGTCCAACGTGGTCACGCGTACCTGGCAGGGACAGCCCTCCGGCGGCGCCACCACGGTCAGTGGCGCGCCGCCGGCGCCGCCGGCGGCCAGGTGGATCTGCACCGAGGTGTCGACCGCGCAGTCCGGCGGCGTACCGGCGCCGCAGAGCGCGATCACGACGGTGCCGGCGGGCCAGCCGGTGAGCCGGACCAGGACCTGCTCCCGCGGCTTCGCCTCGGCCCGGTCCAGGGTCGCCTGCGGGACCGGCGGGGCCGGGCTCGGGGCGCCGGCAAGGAGCAGGACCGCGGCCAGGACGGCGCCGGACGCCACGAACCTCATGCCTCGGTGGACCTTTGCCGCCGCCGGGCGCGCAGCCGGGTGACCAGCAGCCAGCCGAGCCCGGCGAGCAGCACGGCGGTCCAGACCCAGGGCATGGCCCAGGTCGTGGCGGTACGGGTCACGGTCGGCAGGATGCGGTCCGGGGTGGCCGGATCGACCACCACGTCTACGGCCAGCCGGCCGGTGGGCACCACGCCGTTGATCTGTTCGGTGACGGTGATCGCCGCGCCGGGCAACAGTTCCGGCACCTCGACGGGGGTGGTGGTGGCCATCCGGATGCCGAACGGGGCGTTGACGCGCACCTGGGCATTGCCGGTCAGCCGGACGTTGCCGGTGTTGCGCAGCCGGTAGCTGGTCACGACGGGCCCGCTGCCGAACGGGTTGAGCGGATTGTCGTAGCCGATCCGCATCGCCTCGACCTGGAGCGCGGGACGGACCGGACCGGCCACCCGCAGGTAGATCCGGGCGGCGACCCGGCGGTCGAGGTTGACCCGCTGGCCGCCGCCGGTGGCGACCTGCGCGATCGAGGCCACCACACCGCCGGCGTGGTCGCCGGGGCTGGCGTTGGCCGGCACGGTGAGCTGGAACGGCACGATCACCCGCTCCCCGGCGGGCACCCGGTAGGTGCGCTCGGCGAACGCGGCCCAGGAGCCGACGTCGACGGCCAGTTGGCTCGCCGGGTGCAGGCCGAAGCCCCCGTCGTCGGTGGTGAAGGCGTCGGCGCCGTAGACCGCGAAGGTCATCGGGGTCTTGCTCAGGTTGGTGATGGCCACCCGGTCCTCGATGCGCTGGCCGGGCTCGGCGTCGTAGACGAAGTAGCTGCGGCCGGTGGGGCCGTCCGGCCCGGAGGGTTGGACCGCCCAGGTGAAGCCGGCGTCGGCGCTCGGGCTGGGGCTCGGCGCGGGCGCGGCGGCCAGGCCGGAGGCCGGTGCCACCACCGGGGCCGGGGCCGCGGCGAGCGCGGCGGCCGGTCCGCCGGCCAGGGCGGTGGCGAGCGCGGTGAGCGCCGCGGTCGCGGCGACCAGGTGCGGGGAAGGGCACCTCGTCATCGATCTGCGCACAACAAGGTGCCCTTCCACGCGTCAGGACAGGGTCAGGGTGAGGGTGGCGGAGTAGTCGCCCGGCGCGGTGCCGGCCGGCACCCCGAGGTCGACGTCCGCGCCGCACCGGAAGCTGCCCGCACTGGCGCCGGCGGCGGAGCTGCACAGCGTACGAGCGCTGCCCAGCCCGGTGCCGGCACCTGGGTTGGCCCGACCGCCGGGGGTGACCACCCCGGTAGCGCCCACCAGCCCGTCGGCGAGCACGGACGCGTTCGGCGCCCAGCCGAGGTTGTCGGCGGCGATGGTGCCGCCGAGCACGCTGGTGAACTCCTCCACCTGGCCGATCACGTTCCAGCCGGCGTTGGTGCCCCGCAGGTCGCTGACCGTCACCGCGTTGAGGGCGCCGTTGGCGACGGCGCCGGGGTGCGCGGCCGACAGCGCCACCGCGCTGCCGGACGAGGTCAGCGTCAGCGGACCGGACTGCAACACCTGAGCACTGATCTCCTGCTCGGCGCCCGGGGCACCCGCGCCACCGAAGGTGATCGGGGTGAAGGTGTCCTGGCTGCGGTCACTGGAGGCGTGCGCGGCGAAGGTCAACACGTAGCACTGCACGACCGTGCAGTCCACCGTGTCGCCGTTGCCGTCGGTGTAGGTCGACACCAGGTCCAGCGTGGTGGAGAAGGTGCCGTCGGCACCCAACTTGACCTGGGCCGCCGAGGACGAGGCGTTCTTGTGCACCCACTTGACCGGCTTGTAGGGGCGCGAGTTCGTCCAGTAGTTCTCGCCCTTCGGGCCGAAGGCGACGTAGAAGCCGATGCCGCCGTTGGCGTCCGGGTCGAACCCCGAGCCGCTCACCGTCACCGTGGCACCCTCGCGGTCGAGGGCGGCGGACGGGTCCACGGTCACCGATGGGGTGGCCGGGCCGCCACCGGAGCCGGTGGTGAGGGTGAACGACAGCGGGTCCAGCACGGTGCCCGCCGCGAAGAAGCCGGCGAAGGCGCTGGCTCCGGTCTCGGTGAGCGTGCTGGTGAGGTTGGTCCAGGTGACCGTGCCGTCGGAGACCGTCGGGTTGGTCGCGCTGGTGCCCAGGGTGGCGATCGCCGCCTGCGTCATCTGCACCGGCTCGAAGCCGCCGCCGCTGACCTGAAGGTCGACGTCGGCGAGCAGGGAGCTACCGGCACCATCCACCACCACGGTCGGGTTGGCCAGGGTGATGGTGAAGAAGTGCGCCGGGTACGAGAAGACCACGGTGCCGCCGTAGTGGGCGGTGGTGGCACCGGTGGCGCTGTCGTACGAGCCGCCGGTTGCCGGGAACTTGAAGGTGCCGTCGGCGTTACGGGTAGCGCCGTTGGTGACCGCAATCGGCGGGTTGCCGTTGCCGGTCGAGACGTACGCCCGGAACGAGCTCTTGAAGCCCCAGTCGAGGCTCCCCCCGGTGATGTCGGCAGGTGCCGCCATCGCGGGGTTGATCACTGCCAGTGAAGCGGCGGCGCCGAGTACGGCCGCCGTCGCCCACCGGTACGACCGTCGGCGGATGCCGCCTGGTCGAGGTACGGACATGCGTCTTCCTCTCAAGAAGGATCAGAGGGCGAACCAAGGTTAGGCTCACCTAACCTTGTGAAGAATCCTCCGAACGTCCCCTTGTGCTGACCTCAAGATCTACTTAGGTTAGCCTAACCGAATACTTGGAGGTCACTCATGTCTGCCCGCCTCGCCGCCGCCCTGGCCAGCGTGGTGCTGCTGACCATTGGCACCATCGCGGCCGGTCCCGCCTATGCGGACACCACCGGCAAGGGACCGAACGGGCAGCGGCTGACCGTCAGTAGGACCAGCGGAATACCCCTGGCCGGAACCACGGTCACCGTTTCCGGGACGGGTTACGACACGGAGAAGGGCATCTACGTCGCGTACTGCGTCGACAACGGCGCCGGCGTGGCCCCCTCGCCCTGCGGCGGCGGAATCGACACCACCGGCTCGACGGGCGCCTCGCACTGGATCTCCTCCAACCCGCCCTCCTATGGCGAGGGACTGGCCGTCCCGTACGGGTCGAACGGATCGTTCCGCGTCCAGCTGAAGATCACGGCCCGGGTCGGCGACGTGGACTGCACCACCCGACGCTGCGTGGTGGCCAGCCGCAACGACCACACCCGCAGCTCCGACCGCTCACAGGACGTCAAGCTGCCGGTCACCTTCGCCGCCCCGGCCACCTCGACCAGACCGGCCAGCCCGACCACCCGGGCCGCCGCACCCGCGTCGAGCGCACCGGCGGCCACCTCCCCCAGCCGGACCGCCGCTCCGGGAGCCTCGGCCACCGGTGGGCCGACCGACCCGGCGGTGACCGCGACCGCCGCCACGTCCGACGCGGAGGTGGCCACCTCCGCCGCGGCCGGCTCCGCCACCGACCAGCCGCTGCTGCTCACCCAGGTCAGCGACAGCAGCCCGGCCGCCGGCCGCTGGTTCACCGGCACGCTGGCCGGACTCGCCGCGCTGCTGGTCACCGTGCTGGTGCTGCGGATCGTCCGCCGTCGGCGGGCGTCGCGGTGAGGCGGCTGGTCGCCCTGCTGGCGCTGCCCGCCCTGCTCGGCCTCGCCGCCTGCACCACCACCGACACCCCGTCGACGACACCGCCGACCGGCTGCGGGCCCACCACTGCGGTGGTCACCGACACCGACGTCGAGCCGATCGGCGACGACCCCGGCAGCGCCCTGCCGGCGACGGTCACCTCCGCCGACGGGACGACGGTCACGGTCAGCGACGCCGGCCGGATCCTCCCGGTGAACCTCTACGGCTCGATCGCCGAGATCGTCTTCAGCCTCGGCCTCGGCGACCGGGTGGTGGGGCGGGACACCTCCACCACCTTCTCCGCCGCCGCCCACCTGCCGGTGGTCACCCCGGCCGGGCATGACCTCTCCACCGAGGCGATCCTGCGGCTGAACCCGAGCGTGGTGCTCGCCGACAAGAGCATCGGCCCCTCCGAGGTGCTCAACCAGCTGCGCAGCTCCGGCATCGCGGTGGTGCTGATCGACGACGAACAGACCCTCGCCGCCATCCCCCGGCACGTCCGGGCCATCGCGGCGGCGCTCGGCGTGCCCGAGGCCGGGGAGCGGCTGGTGTCCCGCATCGAGACGGAGGTCGACGCCGCTCGCCGCAGCGCCCCAACGGGCGCCACACCGCTGCGGATCGCCTTCCTGTACGTGCGCGGCACCGCCGGGGTGTACCTGATCGGCGGCAAGGGCGCCGGCTCGGACGAGATGATCCGGGCCATCGGCGCCACCGACGCCGGCACCGAGATCGGGTTGTCCCGGTTCCGGCCGCTGACCAGCGAGGGGCTGATCAACGCGGCGCCCGACGTGATCCTGGTGATGACCGAGGGGCTGGAGTCGGTCAAGGGCGTCGACGGGCTGCTGGCCCTGCCCGGCATCGGGCAGACCCCGGCCGGGCAGCACCGCCGGATCGTGGACATGGACGACGGGCTGCTGCTCACCTTCGGCGCGCGCACCGGCCGGGCCATCCAGGCGTTGGCCGAGGCGGTCTACGGATCGTGCACGTGAGACGTACGGCCCTGGTCGTCGGCCTGGCCGTGACCCTCGTCCTGCTCTGCCTCGTGGCCGCCGGCACCGGCCAGGTCCAGGTGCCCCCGACCGAGGTGCTCGGCTCGATCCTGCACCGCATCGGGCTCGACATCGGACCGTTGCCCAGCGCCACCCACGGCGAAAGCGCGCTCTGGGTGGTGCGCTTCCCCCGGGTGGTGCTCGCCGTCATCGTCGGCGCGGCGCTCGGCTGCGCGGGCGCGCTGATGCAGGGCATCTTCGGCAACCCGCTGGCCGAGCCGGGCGTCATCGGGGTCTCCTCCGGAGCCGCGGTCGGCGCCGCAGCCGTGATCATTACCGGAGTCTCCACGCTCGGCGGCTGGACCGTGGCCGGCGGGGCGTTCCTCGGCGGCCTCGCGGCCACCGGGCTGGTCTACTCGATGTCCCGCTCCGGCGGCCGGACCGAGGTGGTCACCCTGGTCCTGACCGGCATCGCGGTCAACGCGGTGGCCGGCGCGCTGATCGGCCTGCTGATGTTCTTCGGCGACGCCGACGCGGTCCGGGCCATCGCGTTCTGGCAGCTCGGCAGCCTGGCCCAGGCGAACTGGGCGGCCGTGGCGGTGACCGCGCCGTGCGCGGCGGTCGGTATCGCGATCGCGGTCGCCGCCGCCCGCCGCCTCGACCTGCTCGCCCTCGGTGACAGCTCGGCCCGGCACCTCGGCGTGCACGTCGAGCGGCTCCGGGTGGGCATGATCGCGGTGACCGCGCTGCTCGGCGCCGCCGCCGTCGCCTTCACCGGGGTGATCTCCTTCGTCGGGCTGGTGGTGCCACACCTGGTCCGGATGGTGGCCGGCCCCGGTCACCGGCTGCTGCTGCCGGCGAGCACGCTCGGCGGGGCCATCGTGGTCGTCGCCGGGGACCTCGCCGCCCGCACCCTGATCGACTACCAGGAGCTGCCGCTCGGCGTACTCACCGCCGTGGTCGGCGGCCCCTGCTTCTTCTGGCTGTTGCGCCGGACCCGGGCGAAGGCGGGAGGCTGGGGATGAGGCACGCGGTGTTTCCCGAGCCGGGCGAGGTCGGCCTGCGCGCGGACCGGCTGCGGATCCAGCGGGGCGACCGGACGATCCTCTCCGATCTGACCATCGAGATCCGGCCCGGCGAGCTGCTCGCGCTGGTCGGGCCGAACGGCGCCGGCAAGAGCACCCTGCTCGCCGCGATCTGCGGGGACCTGTCCCCCGCGGCGGGCACCGTCGAGTTCGCCGGACGGTCGCTGTCGGGCTGGACGCCGATCGAGCTGGCCCGGCGGCGGGCGATGTTGCCGCAGCGCGCCACCATGTCGTTCCCGTTCCGGGTGGCCGAGGTCGTGGCGATGGGCCGGGCGCCGTGGGCCGGCACGCCGTACGCCGACGAGGACGACGACGCGGTCGCCGAGGCCCTCCGGCTGACCAGGATGGAGTCCTTCACCGACCGGGTCTTCTCCGCGCTCTCCGGCGGTGAGCAGGCCCGGGCTGCGCTGGCCCGGGTGCTGGCCCAGCGCACCGGGATGCTCCTGCTCGACGAGCCGACCGCCGCGCTCGACCTGCACCACCAGGAGCTGGTGCTCACGCTGGCCCGCGACCGGGCCCGCCTCGGCGGCAGTGTCGTGGTCGTCCTGCACGACCTGGGTCTCGCCGCGGCGTACGCGGACCGGATCGCGCTGCTGGCCGGCGGCCGGCTGGTCGCCGACGGCCCGCCGGTCGAGGTGCTCACCGCGGACCGGCTCAGCGCCGTCTACCAGCACGAGATCGAGGTGTTTCCGCATCCGGGCACCGGGATACCGCTGGTGGTGCCGAAGCGCTCAACCGGCTGACCGAGCCACCGGCTCGGTCAGCCGGCCGGTGGCTCGGTCAGCCGGTTGACGGTCAGCTGGCCTCGGGCCGTGGGGCGATGCCCAGCGCGGCACACGCCTCCCGGTACATCCGGGCGGCCTCGGCGCGGATCTGTCGGCGTTCGACCAGCCGGGCGGCGAACGGCACCCGCACCGCGACCGGCGCGCCGTCCACGGTGGCGAGGAAGTCCATTCCGTCGGCGTCCATGCCGGACATCGCTGCCGCGCTGGCCGCCGCCTGCCCGCCCAGGCCCTGGCAGATCACCCGGCAGTCGTCGGCGTGGTCGGTGTTCATGTGCCGGATGACCGCCGTCACCACCTCGGGCGACGGGAACGGCGTCGGTGTCGTCACGCCGCACTGCTCCGCGGCACGGCCCGGCCCACCTCGTCCAGCATGGCGGTGTTCAGCCGGTACGCCCAGGACACCTCGTCCAGGAAGCGCTGCCGCTCGACCTCGTCCCACGGCACCGCGTCGAGCAGCTCCCGGTAGTGCTGCTTGAAGGTGCGCGCCTCCAGCCCGGGAAAGAGGAAGAACCGGACGCCCTCCTCGTCGAACCCGAAGGACTGGCGCAGCGCCCGCACCATCACCTGGCCGCCGGAGAGATCTCCCAGGTAACGGGTGTAGTGGTGCGCGACGAAGCCCGCCGGCCAGGTGAAGGCGACCTCCCGCAGCCGCGTCTGGTACTGCTGGGTGGCCTCGCTCGGTGCGATCCGGTCGGCCCAGTCCGGGCCGTGCAGGAACGCCAGGTCGGCGGTGATCCGTGGCAGCCGGTGCAGTTCGTCGACGACGAAGGGGCCCGCCACCGGGTCGTCGCGCATCGCCTCGGCGGCCTCCTCCAGCGTCTGGTAGACGAAGTAGAGCTGCTCGAACAGCGCGGCGTAGCCGGACCGGTCGAGCCGACCCGCGAGCAGGTCATCGAAATATGTTCCGTTCTGGGCGACCCTGTGGTCCGCCCTGGTCAGCTCCCGCACCTGCGACGCGAACCCCATGAGCACCTCCTGTTAGGCAAGCCTAACCTATCATGATCATCGGCGCTCTGGGGAGACAGCCGAAGGGTCAGCGCGAGCCCTCCGTCAGGCGGGTTGACCAGGCGGGCGAGCCGCCCGTAGCTCCACCGCAGACGGACAGCGCGGGCACCTCCCTCGGCCGGGTCAGGCCGCTGGCGCCACGATCTGGATCAGGTTGCCGCAGGTGTCGTCGAAGACCGCGGTCGTCATGGCGCCCATCGTCATCGGCGCCTGGGTGAAGGTCACCCCGAGCCCGGTCAGCCGCTCGTGCTCGGCGGGCACGTCCGGCACACCGAACATGGTGAACGGGATGCCGTCCGCGACGAGGGCCTTCTTGAAGGCCACCGCCGCCGGGTGCTGGTCGGGTTCGAGGACCAGTTCCACGCCGTCCGGGTCCTCCGGCGACACCACCGTCAACCAGCGGTGCTCCCCGAGCGGGATCTCGGTCTTCTTGGTGAAGCCGAGCACGCCGGTGTAGAACGCCAACGCCTTGTCCTGGTCGTCGACGAGGATGCTCAGGTGTCCGATTCGCATGGCCCAACTCTCCATCGCTCGTGGATCTGTCGCAGCGGGGACGTGTCAAGGTCGATGAAGGTGTACCGACCCGCACGGCGGATCACCACCAGGCCGGCGTCCGCCAGGACGGCCAGGTGCTGCGAGACGGCCTGCCGGGTCGAGGAGAAACCCTGGTCGGCCAGCCGGACGCACAACTCGAACAGCGTCTGACCGTCACGCTCCTGCAACACGTCGAGGATCGCGCGCCGGGTGGCATCCGCCAGCGCCTTGTACACGTCGCCCACCACCGGCACGATAGGCAAGCAGTCGCTTGCCTGTCAAGCGCGGCGGTGGGTGGACCGACCCTGGCGCGGAGCGCGACATCTTGGCACGCTGACGATCGTGTATGACTACGACGTGTTGGTGCTGGGCTCCGGGCCCAGCGGGCAGAAGGCCGCGATCGCCGCCGCCAAGCTCGGCCGACGGGTCGGCATCGTGGACCGGCGCGACATGATCGGCGGGGTGTGCATCAACACCGGCACCGTCCCGTCCAAGACGCTGCGGGAGGCCGTGCTCTACCTGACCGGCCTCACCCAGCGAGACCTCTACGGCAGCAGCTACCGGGTCAAGGAGGAGATCACGGTCAGCGACCTGGCCGCCCGGACCCAGCACGTGATCAACCGACAGACCGACGTGATCCGCAACCAGCTGGCCCGCAACCGGATCGCGATGATCACCGGCACCGGCCGCTTCGCCGACCCGCACACGGTCTGGGTCGACGGCGGCTCCGGCCGCGAGTCCAGGGTCACCTTCGACAAGGCCATCATCGCCGCGGGCACCCGCCCGGCCCGCCCGGACAGCGTCGACTTCGACGAGCGGACCATCGTGGACTCCGACGGGGTCATCAACCTACAGGCCGTGCCCCGCAGCATGGTGGTGGTCGGCGCCGGCGTGATCGGCATGGAGTACGCCTCCATGTTCGCCGCGCTCGGCACCAAGGTCACCGTGGTCGAACGCCGCGACCAGATGCTCGACTTCTGCGACGAGGAGGTCGTCGAGTCGCTCAAGTACCACCTGCGCGACCTCTCCGTGACGTTCCGCTTCGGCGAGGAGGTCGCCGCGGTGGAGCGGCACCAGACCGCCGCGCTCTGCATCCTGAAGAGCGGCAAGAAGATCGTCGCGGACACCGTCATGTACTCGGCCGGGCGGCAGGGCCAGACCGACGGCCTGGCGCTGGAGGCCGCCGGGCTGGCGGCGGACCGGCGCGGCCGGATCGAGGTGGACGCGAACTACCGCACCTCGGTCGGGAACATCTACGCGGTCGGCGACGTGATCGGCTTCCCCGCGTTGGCCTCCACCTCCATGGAGCAGGGCCGACTGGCCGCGCAGCACGCCTGCGGCGAGCCGGCCCGCGGGATGAACGAGTTGCAGCCGATCGGCATCTACACGATCCCGGAGATCAGCTTCGTCGGGAGGACCGAGGAGCAGCTGACCGAGAGTTCGACGCCGTTCGAGGTGGGCATCGCGCGCTACCGCGAGCTGGCCCGCGGCCAGATCGTGGGTGACTCGTACGGGATGTTGAAGCTGCTCGTCTCGCCGGACGACGGCCGGCTGCTCGGCGTACACGTCTTCGGCACCGGCGCCACCGAGATCGTCCACATCGGGCAGGCCGTGATGGGCTGCGGCGGCACGGTCGACTACCTGGTCGACACGGTGTTCAACTACCCGACCCTCGCCGAGGCGTACAAGGTCGCCGCGCTGGACGCCGCCAACAAGATCCGCAACATCACCCGCATCGACGGCTGACCGCGACCACGTCCCGGTCCCGTCCCGAAGGACGGGCACGGAACGTGACCCGGCCGCGAACCGAGACGCCGTCGACCGGCCCTCAGCCACCGGCCAGGGCAGGCTCCCGGGCCGGGCCCAGGTGCCGGGCGTACGCGCCGGTGGTGAAGAAGGCCGGCAGGTCCTCGCCGAGCGCGGTCTCCTCGACGATCCGCGCCGCCTGCCCGGCGCGCTCGCGGTCGGCGTCCGCGCGCCCCTCGGTCAGGGCGGCCAGTTCCGCGCCGAGCATCGACCGCACCAGTTCCTCGGTCACGCAGCCGCCGCCGGCCAGCGGCGTGCCGTGGTGCAGCCACTGCCAGACCTGGCAGCGGGCGATCTCGGCGGTCGCGGCGTCCTCCATCAGGTTCCAGAGCGCCACCGCGCCCGCGCCACCGAGCCAGGCGTCGATGTAGCGCAGCGCCACCGCGATGTTGGACCGCACCCCCGCCTCGGTGACCTGCCCCGGGGTCTTGTCCACCGACAGCAGGTCGGCGGCGGTGACGTCGACGTCGTCGCGTCGCCGGTCGAGCTGGTTGGGGCGCTCGCCGAGCACCGCGTCGAAGACCTCCCGGCAGGTCGGCACCAGGCCGGGGTGGGCGACCCACGAGCCGTCGAACCCGTCGCCGGCCTCCCGCTGCTTGTCCGCCCGCACCTTGCCCAACGCGACCTCGTTGACCTCCGGGTCACGGCTCGGGACGAAGGCGGCCATCCCGCCGATCGCGTGCGCACCGCGCCGGTGACAGGTCCGCACCAGCAGCTCGGTGTACGCGCGCATGAAGGGCACGGTCATGCCGACCTCGGCGCGGTCCGGCAGCACGAAGTCCGGCCACTGCCCGAAGTTCTTGATGATGCTGAAGATGTAGTCCCACCGGCCGGCGTTCAGCCCCGCCGAGTGTTCCCGCAGCTCGTAGAGGATCTCCTCCATCTCGAACGCGGCGGTGATCGTCTCGATCAGGGTGGTCGCCCGGATGGTGCCCTGCGGCAGGCCCAGGTAGCGCTGGGCGAAGACGAAGACGTCGTTCCACAGCCGCGCCTCGCGGTGCCCTTCCAGCTTCGGCAGGTAGAAGTACGGCCCCGCGCCGGCCGCGAGCTGGCGTCGGGCGCAGTGGAACAGGTAGAGCCCGAAGTCGACCAGGCTGGCCGAGATCGGTCGACCGTCCACCACGATCCCCTTCTCCACCAGGTGCCAGCCGCGCGGCCGGACCACGATGGTGGCCAGCTCCTCGCCGAGGGCGTAGCGCTTGCCGCGCGGGTCGGTGAAGTCGATCCGCCGGTCCAGCGCGTCGATCAGGTTGAGCTGACCGCCGATGACGTTGTGCCAGGTCGGCGCGGTGGCGTCCTCGAAGTCGGCGAGCCACACCTTGGCCCCGGAGTTCAACGCGTTGATGGTCATCTTGCGGTCCGGCGGGCCGGTGATCTCGGCCCGCCGGTCCACCAGGCCGGGCGCGGGTGGGGCCACCTGCCAGGTCGGGTCGGCGCGGATGGCGGCGGTCTCCGGCAGGAAGTCGGGCAGTTGGCCGGTGGCGTACCGGTCCCGGCGGGCCCGGCGGGTGTCCAGCAGGGCCACCCGGCGGGCGGCGAACTCGCTGTCCAGCGCGACCAGGAAGTCGAGCGCGTCGGGGGTGAGCACCTCCTCGAACCGCTCCGCCATCGGGCCGATGATCTCGTATCTCATGCGAACTGCTCCTCCTCGGTGGAGCCACGCAGGGCGGTGGTCTCGGCGGCCGGGTTGAGCACGGTGCTGATCAGGTCGAAGTAGCCGGTGCCCACCTCGCGCTGGTGCTTGACCGCGGTGTAGCCGGCCGCCTCGGCCGCGAACTCCCGCTCCTGGAGGGAGACGTAGGCCGGCATGCCGTCGGTGGCGTAGCCCCGGGCCAGGTCGAACATCGAGTAGTTGAGGGCGTGGAAGCCGGCCAGCGTGATGAACTGGAACTTGTACCCCATGTGGCCGAGTTCGCGCTGGAACTTGGCGATGGTCGCGTCGTCGAGGTGCTTGCGCCAGTTGAACGACGGCGAGCAGTTGTAGGCCAGCAGCTGGTCCGGGTACTCGTCCTTGACCTCCTCGGCGAAGCGGCGGGCGACCTCCAGGTCCGGGGTGCTGGTCTCCATCCAGAGCAGGTCGGCGTGCGGGGCGTAGGCCAGGCCACGCGCGATGCACGGCTCCACGCCGTTGCGGACCCGGTAGAAGCCCTCGGCGGTGCGCTCACCGGTCACGAAGGGGCGGTCCCGCTCGTCCACGTCGGTGGTGAGCAGCGTGGCGGCCTGCGCGTCGGTGCGGGCCACGACCACGGTCGGCACACCGGCGACGTCCGCGGCGAGCCGCGCCGCCTCCAGGGTGCGGATGTGCTGCCCGGTCGGGATGAGCACCTTCCCGCCGAGGTGGCCGCACTTCTTCTCGGCGGCGAGCTGGTCCTCCCAGTGCACCCCGGCCGCGCCGGCCGCGATCATCGCGCTCATCAGCTCGTACGCGTTGAGCACGCCACCGAAGCCGGCCTCGGCGTCGGCGACGATCGGGGCCAGCCAGTCGATCGCCGAGGTGTCCCCCTCGGCGGTGGTGATCTGGGCGGCGCGCAGCAGGGCGTTGTTGATCCGGCGGACCACCGCGGGCACCGAGTTGGCCGGGTAGAGGCTCTGGTCGGGGTAGGTGTGCCCGGCCAGGTTGGCGTCCGCGGCGACCTGCCAGCCGGAGAGGTAGATCGCCTTGAGACCGGCCCGGACCATCTGCACGGCCTGGTTGCCGGTGAGCGCGCCGAGGGCGTGGATGTAGTCCTCGCTGTTCAGCAACCGCCACAGCCGGTTCGCGCCGTGCCGGGCCAGGGTGTGCTCCTCCTGGAGCGCGCCGCGCAACCGGACCACGTCCTCGGCGCGGTAGCTGCGCTGCACTCCCCGCCAGCGGGGGTTGGTGTCCCAATCATGCCGCAACTGCTCGACCGCGGTAAGCATCGTCTCTCATCCCCTTCGCATTTCGTCGGCACTCGGTGGCGCTGCGCCAATGCCGGGCCGCCGGTGTGTCGCCCACGGTCACACGGCCCGGCCGACCGGGTCGAGAGACGGAAAAAGCCAATTATTGAAAAGTCGACGAGCCATTTTGCAAACTTGCGAAAGCTGCCATTCGCAGCGGTGCTAATGTGATCGGATCCGGTACCGCCGGAAAAGGGAGGTGAGGGCGATCGCCAAGACCTTCGCCGGCGCGCGACTGCGCCGGATGCGCGAGGAGCGGGCGCTCAGCCAGACGGAGCTGGCCCGGCATCTCAACATCTCCCCGAGCTATCTCAACCAGATCGAGCACGACACCCGGCCGCTCACCGTGCCGGTGCTGCTGCGCATCACCGAACTGTTCGGCGTCGACCCGACCGTCTTCGCCGCCCACGACACCCCGCGTCTGGTCGCCGGGCTGCGCGAGGCGCTGCCCAACCGGGCCGGCCTGACCGAGCTGACCGAGCTGGCCACCCGACTGCCCGAGGTGGCCGCCGCCGTGATCGAGCTGCACCGCCGCTACCAGCAGGCCGACGAGCAGCTCGCCGAGCTGGTCGGCGACCGGGAGCTGGTCGGGCGCAGCCCGCACGACCAGGTGACCGAGTTCTTCTACCGCCGGCAGAACTACGTACCGGAGCTGGACGAGGAGGCGGAGCGGCTGGCCGTCCGGATGGGCCTGCGCCGGGGCGAGGTCCGCGCCCTGCTGCGCGACCGGCTGGCCCAACGGCACGGGGTACGCGTCGCCCGCGAGGACGCCGCCGCGCTCGGCGGCGAGCTGCACCGCTTCCGTCCGCAGACCCGCACCCTGCACCTGTCCACCTCGCTGCGCGCCGGGCAGGAGGCGATGCGGATGGCCGCGCAGATCGCGCTGCTGGAGTTCGCCGACGTGATCGACGAGATCGTCGAGGAGGAGAAGTTCGACGACCCGCAGACCCAGATCCTGACCCGGGTCGGCCTGGCCAACTACTTCGCGGCGGCGCTGGTCCTGCCGTACGAACACTTCCTGGCCGCGGCCGAGCAGCGCCGGTACGACATCGACCTGCTCACCCAGCACTACGCGATGGGCTGGGAGACGGTCTGCCACCGGCTCAGCACGCTGCAACGGCCCCGGGCCCGCGGGGTGCCGTTCTCGTTCGTCCGGGTCGACCGGGCCGGCAACATGTCGAAACGCCAGTCCGCCACCGGCTTCCCGTTCTCGCGCACCGGCGGCACCTGTCCGCTGTGGAACGTCTACGAGGCGTTCGGCGCGCCGGGTCGGGTGGTCACCCAGGTCGCCGCCATGCCCGACGGGCAGCGCTACCTCTGGATCGCCCGCACCATCACCCGGCATCACGGCGGCTACGGCCAGCCCGGCAAGGTGTACGCGATCGGGCTGGGCTGCGAGACGCGGCACGCCGGCCGGCTGGTCTACTCCACCGGGATGGACCTGCACGCGGCCGAGGCGGCGACGCCGATCGGGCCGGGCTGCAAGACCTGCGACCGGATGACCTGCCCGCAGCGGGCCGCCCCGCCGATCAGCCGGCAACTGGACGTGGACGAGAACCGCAGCACGTTCATCCCGTACCCGCTGCGGGACTGACCACCTGCGGCGCGGCGCCGGTCAGCCCGGGCCGGTGGTGCTCTCCCGCGGCACCAGCCGGAACGGCGTCTGCACGGTGAGCGGTCCGGTCACCGCCGCGCCTTCGATGCGGGCCACCAGCCGGTGTACGGCCTGCCGGGCGATCTCCGCCTTGTCCGGCGCGACGGTGGTCAGGGTGGGCGTGCCGAACCTGCCCTCCTCGATGTCGTCGATGCCGACCACCGCGACGTCCGTGGGCACCCGGCCGCCGGCCTCGGCCACCGCGCGCAGGGCGCCGATGGCGATCAGGTCGTTGTAACCGAAGACCGCGTCGGGCGGTTCGGCGAGGGCCAGCAGGTCCCGCATCGCGCGTACGCCGTCGCGCCGGCCGAACTGCGCGGTGACCGCGACCAACTCGGGCCGGTACGGCAGCCCCGCCTCGGCCAGCGCCGCCCGGTAGCCGCGCAGCCGCAGGTGGGCGGCCTGGCTCTCGTCGCCGTGGCGGGCCCCGATGAAGGCGATCCGCCGGCGTCCGAGGGCCACCAGATGCCGCACCGCCGAGCGGCTGGCGGCGACGTTGTCGATGGCGATGTGGTCGTACGGCGCGTCGTGGACGCCCTCGCCGATCAGCACCAGCGGGGTGTCGGTGGCCCGGGCCAGCACCTCGTCGCGGCCGACCCGCACCGGGCTGAAGACGAGCCCGTCGATGACGTGCCGCTGCGCCCCGTTGAGCAGGGACATCTCGGCCTCGTAGGCGGCGGCGGTGTTCTCCATCACCAGGGTGTAGCCGAGGCGGCCGGCCTCCCGGATGGCGATCTCGGCCAACTCGGCGAAGTAGGGGTTGGTCAGCTCCGGGATGGCCAGGGCGATCAGGCCGGTTCGGCCGCGGCGCAGGTGCCGGGCGCTCAGGTTGGGCGTGTAACCCAGTTCGTCGATGGCCTGCTGCACGCGCAGGCGGGTCTGCGCCCCGACCGGGCGGTACCCGTTGACCACATTGGAGACCGTGGCCAGCGAGACCCCGGCCCGCTCGGCGATGTCCTTCAGGCTCACGCCCACCTGCCGACCTCCTCAACGCATCGACGTCCAATTATTGACGCACCACCCGGCGAACCTCTATAACGTTATAGAGGCGCCCGTCGATGCCACCCACCACCTGCCTCGCGTGAGCCGTCACGGCACCCGCGCGGCGATCCGTCCACCCCGGAGACGGCATGACACGTCACGTTCGCATCCTGTCCCCGCTGGCCGTCCTCACCCTGCTGGCCGGCCTGCTCGCCCCGGTCACCGCCGCCCAGGCGGTACCGCCGAAGACACCCCCGCTGACCACCCCCTGGACCAGCCAGGCGCTCGCCGGCACACCGCTGCCGGAGTACCCGCGACCGCAGATGACCCGGCCCGACTGGCTCAACCTCAACGGCGAGTGGCAGCTGCGCCAGTCCGCCACCAACGACGCCCCGCAGTTCGGCACCGACCTGCCGGAACGGATCAACGTGCCGTTCGCCGTGGAGAGCGCCCTGTCCGGGGTGCAGCGCGCGGCCAACGACAACCGCCACTACCTGTTCTACCGGCGCACCTTCACCGTGCCGGGCAGCTGGTCCGGCCGGCGCACCCTGCTGCACTTCGGCGCGGTGGACTGGCAGGCCACGGTCTGGGTCAACGGCGCGCAGGCCGGCGGACACAGCGGCGGCTACGACGCCTTCAGCTTCGACATCACCCCGCACCTGCAAGCCGGCCAGAACGAGATCGTGGTCAAGGTCTGGGACCCCACCGACAGCCGGCAGAACGGCAGCCTCCCGCCGATCGGCAAGCAGACCAAGACCCCGAACGGCATCTTCTACACCCCGGTCTCCGGCATCTGGCAGACCGTCTGGCTGGAACCGGTGCCGACCGCCTCGATCAGCCGGGTCGACACGTACCCCAGCCTCGCCGACAACACGCTACGGGTGCGGGTGCACACCCGTGGCAGCGTGACCGGGCACAGCGTGCTCGCCGAGACGCTCAACGGCAGCACCGTGGTCGGCTCCGCCACCGGCGGCTTCACCGAGTTCAAGGTGCCGGTGCCGAGTGCCCGACGCTGGTCCCCCGACGACCCGTTCCTCTACCACCTGCGGGTGACGCTGCGTAACCCGAGCGGCGTCCAGGTGGACCGGACCACGCACTACTTCGGCATGCGGGAGATCCGCACCGGGCTGGTCGACGGCGTGCTGCGTCCCCTGCTCAACGGCGAGTTCGTCTTCCAGGCCGGCACCCTCGACCAGGGCTACTGGCCGGACGGCCTCTACACCGCGCCGACCGACGCCGCGCTCGCCTTCGACCTGCAAAAACACAAGGACCTCGGGTTCAACATGGTCCGCAAGCACATCAAGGTCGAGCCGCAGCGCTGGTTCTACCACGCCGACCGCCTCGGCCTGCTGGTCTGGCAGGACATCCCGTCGCTGACCGCGCAGGACATCGACGCCGACAACGCCCAGCAGGCCCAGTTCGAGCTGGAGGCGCGGGAGATCGTCGACGAGCATCGCAGCAGCCCGTCGGTGGTCGCCTACACCGTCTACAACGAAGGGTGGGGCGAGCGTGCCCTGGCCGACACCCGGCGGGTCGGCCAGGACGTCAAGAACCAGGACCCGACCCGGCTGGTGAACGTGCACAGCGGCTACAACTGCTGCCAGTCGCTCGGTGATCCGGGCAACGGCGACATCGACGACTGGCACGCCTACCTCGGCCCCGCCTCACCCCGCCCGTCGGCCTCCCGGATCGCCGTGCTCGGCGAGTTCGGCGGCCTGGGGCTGCGCATGCCCGGACACGAGTACAGCCCCAGCGGCGGGTTCTTCGCGTACGAGTGGCAGCCCAACTCCACCGCGCTGACCGACCGGTACGTCGGGCTGGTCCAGGGCAGCCAGAACCTGATGGTCGGCACCGGCCTCAGCGCCTCGGTGTACACCGAGATCACCGACCTGGAAGGCGAGCTGAACGGCTTCCTCACCTACGACCGTCGGGTGGTCAAGATGGACGAGGCCCGGGTCCGGGCCGCCAACCAGGCGCTGATCAACGCATCCCGGTCGATCACGCCCCGCCAGCCGGTCGCCCTGCCGGTGGGCGCCCGCCGCTCGTTGCAGGTGACCACGCCGGGCCACACCCAGCGGTACCTGCGCCACCAGAACAGCCTCGCGTTCACCGACGTGGTCGACGCGAGCAGCCCGACGCTGCTCAAGGAGGACGCGACCTACACGATCCGGCCCGGCCTGGCCGATCCGGCGTGCTACTCCTTCGAGTCGGTCAACTACCCGGGCCAGTACCTGCGGCACGCCGAGTCCCGGGTACGCAACTCGCCCAACGACGGCTCCGCGCTGCTGCGCGCCGACGCCACCTGGTGTGCCCGCACCGGGCTCACCGGCAGCGGCGTGTCGCTGGAGTCGTACAACTTCCGGGGTTCCTTCCTGCGCCACTACAACTCGGAGGTCTGGATGAGCAACGGCGCCGGCGGCGCGGCGTACAACTCACCGGCGCTCTGGGCCGCCGACAGCACCTGGAACATCGCCGCACCCTGGGCGCCCTGACCAGATCGCACCGATCACCCGCCCGGACCGGCCGACCAGGGCCGGTCCGGGCGGCTGCCCGCGGTGACGCAGGGCCCGTCGTCCGATGGCGCACCGTCACGACCGGGGCCCTCCGGTGCGGTGCTGCCGATACACTTCGAGCCCCTCGGGTAGCTCAAGGCAGGGGCATGACTGGTCGTCCGTATCGCATCCCGCGGCCCCTGGTGGCCCTCGTCTGCCTGGTCTCGTCCGCCGCGGTGCTGGCCGGCTGCTCGGTGGCCGCCGCCACCGGGCCCACCCAGCTGCGGGTGCTCCAGCTGAACCTCTGCAACAGCGGCATGGCCACCGGCTGCTACACCGGCCGGGCGGTCGCCCGGGCCGCCGAGGTGATCCGCGCCGAGACGCCCGACGTGGTCACCCTGAACGAGATCTGCTCCGGCGACGTGGACGCGCTGGAGCGGGTGATGGCGGAGGTGCACGGCGGCACGGTCGTGTCGGCCTTCCAGCCGGCGCGCAACGGCCGCACCGGCGGCCCCTACCACTGCGTCAACGGGCAGCAGTACGGCGTCGGAGTGCTGGCGCACATCCCCGCGCCGTACCGTGGTCACGAGGTGTACCGCGGGATCTACCCGGCGCAGGACCCGGCCGACCCGGAGCAGCGGGCCTGGCTCTGCGTCGACGCGACCACCGTCTACTTCGCCTGCACGACCCACCTGGCGTACACCAGCTCGACCCTTGCGCTCGCCCAGTGCGGGCACCTGCTCGGCACCGCCATCCCGGAGCTGCACGCGCGCGCCCGCTACCAACCCACCGTGGTCAGCGGCGACCTCAACCTCCGGCACGGCGGCTCACCCGACGTGCGCTCCTGCGTGCCGGCCGGCTACCTGCACCTGCACGACGGCGGAGTGCAGCAGTTCATGGCCACCGCCGACGTCACGATCCGGTCCAGCCGGTCGATCGGCATGGCCGGGACGACCGACCACGCCGGTTTCCTGGTCACCCTCGGCGTCGCCGCTCAGTCCCACCAGAAAGCCCACGTCGGGGCCGCAATGAGACGGTCGGCGTAGGCGGCGAGCGTGCGGGGCCGCTGCCCCTGCCAGACGTTGTCCGGGCAGAAGGCGAAGTGCTCGGCGGCCACCCGCAACGCCTCGGCGGTGTCCGACGGTGGTGCGGCGACGCTCAGGTACAACTCGGCGAAGCCGACGCCGATCACCCGGACGCCGAACCGCTCCTCCCAGCTGCGCAGCACGGCGGACAGCTCGGCGGCGTCGTTGGTGTGGTTGATCGCGCCCTGCCAGCCGGCGACGGCCAGCGCGTCACCGCCTCGCTCCGCGGCGACCAGACCCAGGCGCATCGCGGGTTGGGCCTGGGACAGCTGCGCGGCCCAGTGCTCCGCGTGCTGCTCAGGCGCGACCCCTGGCCGCAGCGGGGTGGCCAGGCCGGGCCAGTCCCGGCCGTACGGTGCGGTGACGGCCGTCCGCTGCTGCGCCGACAGCTGAGCGTCCGCGTCGGTCCCGGTGTAGGCGGCCCACCAGCCGGCGAGCAGCCGCTCGGCATCGTGCTCGGCGGGCGAGGACATGGCCGCCGGCCAGAGTTCGCCCTCGTCCCACGGGCGTGACGGGGCACCGCCGAGGCCGTCGAGCAGCAACGGCCACAACCCGGAGCCCTGGTGTGCCGCGTGCAACTGTGACCACAGGCCGGCCGGCGCCGGACCGTCGCTCACCCACAGCGCGGGCCGTTCACCGCCGCTCTCGTCGCCGCGGACCGTCCGTCCGGGCGGAAGGGGCACGGAGAGCGAGCGTCGGCCCGGATCCCCGCCGGGGAACAACTCGGCGAGCTCGACCAGCATTTCCTTCGACGGCGACTTCACGAGGCGTGAGGATATCCGCCAGGGCGGACACCCAGCGGCCCAGCCACGCCGCGTGCCGTCCATCCCTCAGCGAGGCAGCCGTGCGGTCGCGGTGATCGCCTACAGTGGCGGCCACCGCGCCGCCACCGTCGACGATGGGCGGCCCGACGCCGACGGGAGGGCTCGGTGCGCCGGAAGCTGGTCGGCGGGCTCGCCGTCCTGGTCGCGCCGGGCTGGCTCCTGGCCGGGCCGCTGGGCGGCGCGCACCTCCTGGCGCTGATCTGTGCCTTCCAGTTGTGGGGCGGCGGCGTGCCGTGGCGGGGCTTCTACGCGGTGCGGCCGTAGGGCGTGGGGCAGCGGCGGTGCGGCCACGTCGTGGCCGGCAAGCACGCGACGCGGCTCGGAGAGCGCTTTCCGAGCTGCGTGCTATAACAGCGGCATGGCGAATCCGTCGGCGTCCCGCACCCCGCCCCGGGCTGAGGGGGCCGCCGGCCGGCCCGGGGACCAGACCCGGCTGCCCACACTGGACGACGTCGCCCGCGTGGCCCAGGTGTCGCGGGCCACCGCGTCCCGGGTCATCAACGGGGTACGCAACGTCGATCCGGAACTGCACGCGCTGGTCTGGTCGGCGGTGGACGCCATCGGCTACGTGCCCAACCGGGCCGCACGTTCCCTGGTCACCCGCCGCGCCGGCACCGTCGCGCTGGTTGTCTCGGACAGTGACGAGCACCCCGACGACCCCTTCTTCAGCCGGCTGCTCGCCGACCCGTTCTTCGGCCGCGTCGTCGGCGGCACGATGAGCGTGCTGAACGCGACCCCGGTCCAGCTCGCGCTGCACCTGACCGGCAACGACACGGCGCGCGACCGGTTGCTCGGCGAGCTGCGCCAGGGCCAGGCCGACGGGGTGCTGCTGCTCTCCCTGCATCCGGAGGACACCCTGCCGGCGCGACTGGTCGACGCGGGCGTCCCGACGGTCATGGTGGGCCGGCCCGCCCGCCCCGCCCCGATCAGCTACGTCGACGTGGCCAACGAGTCCGGCGCCGCGCTCGCCGTCGATCACCTGCTCGGCCTCGGCTGCCGGCAGGTCGCGCTGATCTGCGGCCGGGAGCAGGTGCCGGCCAGCCAGGACCGGTCCGCCGGATTCCGGCAGGCCATGGCGCGTCAGGGGCATGCCTGGCCGCCGTACGAGGCCGGGGACTTCACCCGGGAGAGCGGCGAGGCGGCCATGCGGCGGCTGCTCGACCGCCACCCGGGCGTCGACGGCGTCTTCGTCGCCAACGACCTGATGGCCCAAGGCGCCCTCAACGTGCTGCGGGCGGCGGGCCGGCGGGTGCCCGAGGACGTGCCGGTGGTCGGCTTCGACGACAGCAGCGCGGCGCCGGCCGCGCAGCCGCCGCTGACCACGGTGCGGCAGCCACTGGAGGACATGGCGGCCGAGGCGGCCCGGATGCTGCTGGCCCGGGTGGCGGATCCCGGGCTGCCGGTCTCCTGCGTCATCTTCGACCCGACCCTGGTGGTACGCGCCTCGGCCTGATCGCGCGACGGCCGCCGGAAAGCGCTCACCGCCGCACTCTTGACGGATGGAGGCGGCTCGATGACTCTGGTT
This sequence comes from Micromonospora sp. CA-263727, assembly GCF_050942455.1. Lineage (NCBI taxonomy): Bacteria > Bacillati > Actinomycetota > Actinomycetes > Micromonosporales > Micromonosporaceae > Micromonospora > Micromonospora sp. CA-263727. Next base: position 3,513,194 of record NZ_CP192031.1, on the reverse strand, counting down.
GGAGAGCGCTCTCCGTCACACCACCACCACGCAACGGGAGCCGTCATGCCATCCGCGCCCCTGCCACCACTCCGCCCACCCCGCTCGTCCCGTCCGCGCCGCCGGCTCGCCGCCCGGTTGATCTCGCTGCTCGCCCTGCTCGCCGTCTACGTCGCGATCCCGGTCCAGCCCGCCGCAGCCGCCGGGCCGCTCATCTCGCAGGGCAAGCCGACCACGGCGTCCTCCGTCGAGCAGGACGCCACCCCGGCCTCCGCAGCCACCGACGGTGATCCCGGCACCCGCTGGTCGAGCCAGTTCGCCGACCCGCAGTGGCTCCAGATCGACCTCGGCGTCACCGCCACCATCGACCAGGTGACCCTGGTCTGGGAGGCCGCCTACGCGCGCTCCTTCCAGATCCAGGTCGCCACCAGCGCCACCGGTCCCTGGCAGAGCATCTACAGCACCACCACCGGCAGCGGCGGCACGCAGACCCTGGCCGTCTCCGGCACCGGCCGGTACGTGCGGATGTACGGCACCGCCCGGGGCACCGGTTACGGCTACTCGCTCTGGGAGTTCCAGGTGCACGGCACCACCGGCAGCGGGCCGGGCACCCCCGACGGCCGGCCGATCTCGGAGTTCAAGAAGGTCGACGCGTCGTCCTGGGAGGGCGGCAACGCGCCCGCTGCGGCGCTCGACGGCCGGGCCTCCACCCGCTGGTCGAGCCAGTTCAGCGACCCGCAGTGGCTCCGCGTCGACCTCGGCGGCGTCGCCACCGTGAACCGGGTCGTCCTCAACTGGGAGGCCGCGTACGCCACCGGGTACCGGCTGGAGTTGTCGGACGACGGCAACACCTGGCGGAGCATCTACGCCACCACCACCGGCCAAGGCGGGATCGAACAACTCGCCGTCACCGGCACCGGCCGCTACATCCGGTTCACCGGCACCGCCCGGGCCACCGGCTACGGCTACTCGCTCTGGGAGTTCCAGGTCTACGGCACCGTCGACGACACCGCGACCACCGCGCCGATGCTCTCCGGCCTCACCCGGCCACCCGGCACGGTCAACCAGTTCGCGCTGACCGCACCGGCGGAGGGCGCGATGGTCACCACCACCCGGCGACCCACCCTCAGCTGGGCCGCCGTCGCCGGGGCGACCCGCTACCAGGTGTGGATCAACATCAGCCGCACCGACTACGACTTCACCGCCAGCGGAAACCTGCTCGACCTCTACACCAGGGTCGCCGAGCCGACCGGCACCTCCTACACCCCGACCTGGGACCTGCCCGACCGCTGGACCTACAAGTGGTACGTCACCTCGGTCGGCGGGACCCCGCTCACCTCGAACATCCGCCGGTTCAGCGTCTACCTGCCCACCCTCGAAACCGTCGCGGACGGCGTCGCCATCGTCGGCGGCAGCCGGGACCTCAACCGCAACGGCACGATCGAGCCGTACGAGAACTGGCGGCTGCCGGTCGAGACCCGGGTGACCGACCTGCTGGGCCGGATGACGCCCGAGGAGAAGGCGTACCAGATGTTCTACAACGCCCAGGCGTACCCGCGCTCGGGCTGGCACTTCGGCCCGGCCGGTCCGCAGGACCTGCACGACCAGCTCCTGGCGTCCTCCGGCACCCGGCTGGGCATCCCGTTCGTCTCGGCCGGCGACACCATCCACGGGTACCAGACCACCTATCCCATGCAGAGCGCCCTCGCCGCGGCGCGCAACCACGCGCTGGAGTACCAGCTCGGCGACATGCAGCGACGCGAGCAGCTGGAGGTCGGCACCCGCGGGGTGCTCGGGCCGCTCGCCGAGGTGGGCACCAAGGTCATCTACCCCCGCATCCAGGAGGGTGGCGGAGAGAACGCGCAGGTCGTCGCCGCCCAGGTGCGGGCGCTGGTGGCCGGGCTCCAGGGCGGCCCGGAACTCAACCCCCACTCGGTGCTCGCCACCGTCAAGCACTGGCCCGGTGAGGGCGCCGGCGGGGAGGCACTGATCGTCTACGACGGCGTCACCATCAAGTACCACATGATCCCGTTCCGCGCGGCGATCGAGGCGGGCGCGGTCAACATCATGCCCGGGTACGCGGGCAGTTCCTACCTCGATCCCGGTGGGCCGGGGGCCGGCGACAGCGCGCCGATCCTCGCCTACCTGCGGCAGAACCTCGGCTACCAGGGGCTGATCACCACCGACTGGCTGCCGTCCGGCTCCTGGGTCGGCGCGGCGAACGCCGGCTCCGACGTGATGGGCGGTGCGGACCCGGGCGCCGCCGGCTTCTCGATGGACACCTTCCTGGCCCGCGTGCCGGCCGCCCGGATCGACGACGCGGTCCGGCGGGTGCTGCGGCTCAAGTTCCAGCTCGGCGTCTTCGAGAGCCCCTACGGCGACCCGGTCAACGGCCCGTACCGCTTCCACCAACCGGCGTACGCCGCGCTGGCCAACCAGGCGTCGCGGGAGGCGATGACCCTGTTGAAGAACGACGGCGCGGTGCTGCCGTTGCGGCTGAACCCGGGCGACAACATCGTGGTGGCCGGGCCACGGGCGGACGACCCCGCCGGCTGCTGCGTGTGGACCAGCTTCTTCCACGCCGAGTACGGCTCGCAGACCATCCTGGAGGCGGTCCGCAGCCGGGCGGCCCGCAACGGCGTGACCGTCCACTCCGGCGACGCGCCGAGCCCGAAACTGGCGGTGGTGGCGGTCGGCGAGGCGTCGTACACGCACGCGACGAACTGGCCGACGGAACGTCCGTACCTGCCGCCGGAGCAGCTCGCCCTGATCCAGGGCTTCCATGCCCGGGGCATCCCGGTGGTGGTGGCGCTGGTGCTGCCCCGGCCGTACGTCATCACCGAGTGGCACAACCTGGCCAGCGCCGTCGTGGTCACCTACCGGGGCGGTGAGGAGATGGGTCCGGCGTTGGCCAGCCTGCTCTTCGGCGACTACTCGCCCCGCGGCAAGCTGCCGTGGCAGCTGCCACGGCAGCTGAGCGACGTGCTGCGACCGGGTGGCGCCGACGTGCCGGCCGACGCGGTGGAAGCCTGGGACCTGCCGTACGACCTGGGTGCCACCGCCGCCGAACGGGCCCAGATCCGGGCCGCGATCGACGCCGGGCAGCCGCCGGCGACGAACTTCGGCAACCCGCTCTACCAGTACGGCGCGGGCCGAACCGGGTTCTGAGCGACCGTGACCGCCTGACGGCGGGGTGGGGCGACGCGGAGCAGCCGCGTCGCCCCACGACAACGCCGGCCGACCGGGCGACGGCCGCGGGTCACTCCGCGAGGAGTTGCTCGCGCAGGATGTCCGCGTGCCCGCAGTGCTGGGCCAGTTCCCGCAGCACGTGCAGGTACACCCAGCGCAGCGGGATCGGGCCGCGCCGGTTGCCGTGCAGCAGGTCGTCCAGGTCGAGGGAAGAGGTCGCCCGGCGGGACGCCTCGCATGCCTCCCGGTGCGCCCGCTGGACCCCGGCGATGGTGTCGGCGGCGTCGAGCACGAACGACTCGTCCGGCGTGGCGGGGATGCCGATCTCGTCCCGCGGCCGGCAGGTGACGGCCTCGTCGAACCAGACCTTCTCGACGAAGGTCGCATGCTTCACCAGGCCCAGCAGGGTGGTACGGGACGGCACCAGCGAACGGCGCGCCTGCTCCTCGGTGAGCCCGTCCAGGCAGCTGTTGAGGGCGGCCCGGTGCTGGTCGAGGAAGACCTCGAACTGGGCCCGGATCGGCTGGCCGATCACGTCGTCGGCGGGGTTGGCGGGTAGGGAGGACACCCGCGCAGCATCCCAAGGGCGTCGGCCGGTGGCAACGAGGACACGGCGGGCTGCTGCTGTGAGCAGAAATCCTGGTCCGGGGTGGTCCGGCCGGACAAGCTGGAGCCCATGGACCTGGGTTTCGGTGGTGAGGTGGCCGAGTTCTACCAGCGGTACCGGCGGGGCTATCCACCGGCCGTGTTCGACGCCCTGGCCGACGCGTTCGCACTGACGCCGCAGGACACGGTGGTCGATCTCGGCTGCGGCACGGGCCAGCTGACCCTGCCGATCGCCGCCCGGGTGCGGGCGGTCGTCGGGGTCGATCCGGAGCCCGACATGCTGGTGCTCGCCCGCCGCGCGGCCGGGGAGAGGCAGGTGGGCAACGTCAGCTGGCTGCTCGGCGCGGACACCGACGTTCCCGCTCTGGGCGCGCTGCTCGGTGGCGGGACGGTCGGCGCGGTCACCGTCGGGCAGGCCCTGCACTGGATGGACCACGACGCGCTGTTCCCCCGGCTCCGTCCGCTGTTCCGCGCGGGCGGCGGGGTGGCCGTGGTGACCAACGGCACGCCGCTGTGGCTCCAGGACACCGGCTGGTCACGCGCCCTGCGCGGGGTCCTGGAACGGTGGCGGGGCGTCGAACTCCACCGGAGCTGCGGCACCGACGACGCCAGCCAGCGGCGGTACCGGGACAGCCTCGTCGCCGCCGGCTACGACGTGGGCGCGACCACTGTCGACTACACCGCCGAGTTGAGCCTCGACGAACTCGTCGGCGGTGTCTACTCGGTCTTCTCCGTCGACACGCTGCCGGCACCGGAGCAGCGGTCGGAGTTCTCCGCGCGGATTCGCCGCGCGTTGCATCCGGAGACCCGATTCCGCGAGCACGTCCGGGTGACGGTGCTGGTCGGCCGGCTCTGAGTGAGCGCCCGGGAATGTCGGTTGCCCGTTGTCGGCAGCGCCAGCGCAGGGCCGGCCCCGAGCGTCACTGCCGGTGGTTTCCGGCCGACCGTGCCCACTGACAGCGGCTTTCGTAACGGGGCGTGGTGGTGGGCTGGCCCCGTCCACACCACTGCGGTCTGGACGGGGCCGTGCAGGTCAGGCCGGCAGTCGCCAGACCTGGTTGGCACCGCCGAAGCAGTCCCAGATCTGTAGCCGGGTGCCGTCGGCGGAGCTGTTGCCGGTGGCGTCCAGGCACCTGTTCGACGCAGGGTTGCGCAGCGTGCCGTTGGACTGGGCCTGCCAGACCTGGGCGCCGGTGCCGTTGCAGTCCCAGAGCTGGATCGGGGTGCCGTTGGCGGTGCCGGCACTGGTCACGTCCAGGCACTTGCCGAGGGCGCGCAGCGTACCGTCGGCGCCCACGGTCCAGCGCTGCGCGGTGGTGCCGTTGCAGGTGTAGAGCTGGATCGCGGTGCCGTTGGCGGTGCCGGCGGCGGCGACGTCGACGCACTTGCCGGCGATGCCGGCGATCGGGCCGGTGCGGCCACCCGGCGGCGGCGTACCGCCCACGACGGTGTCGTAGATCGCGCTGACCAGCGAGGTCGAGCCGGTGGTGTCCTGGGTCAGTTCCCAGTTCATCATGCCGCCGGCGTTGGTCATCGCCCACTGCGTCTTGCGTTTGACGGTCGGGATGCCGTTGTAGCACTGCTGGGCGCCGCCGACGGTGGTGCAGTCCCGGTTGGCGTTGGCCGGGTCCATGCCGACCAGTTGCGAGTAGGTGTAGTAGCCGGGCCGGCTGTAGAAGGGCACGCCGAGCACGGCCTTGCCGGCCGGCAGGCCGCGCGCCTTCCAGCCGTTCACCGCGTTGATCGACCAGTCGTAGTTGGCGTGCGGGCTGCCGCCGTCGTACGCCATGATGTTGAGGAAGTCGACGTAGTTGAAGACCGCGGTCGGTACGCCGTCGCGGTAGTAGCCTTCGGCCACCACGGCGGCGGTGAGCAGCTTGCCCTGCGGGCGCAGCGCGTTGCTCAGTTGCTGCATGAGCAGGCTGAAGTTGTTGGCCGAGGCGCCCGGGTCGGGATACTCCCAGTCCATGTCGACGCCGTCGAGGCCGTACTGGTTGACGAAGCTGACCACGCTGTTGACGAAGGTGGTGCGGGTGCCCGCGTTGGCGGCGAGCGCCTCGAAGGCGCTGTCGTCGCCGTTGTTCCAGCCGCCGATGGCGATGGAGACCTTGACGTTGTTGGCGCGGCCGAGCGAGACCAGCGAGGAGAGCTTGCTCGGGTTCTCCACGGCGCGCAGGGTGCCGTTGCTGTTGGGCAGCACGAAGGCGTAGTTGATGTGGGTGAGCTTGTTGTACTGGACCGTGTTGACGTTGCCGGCCCAGGACGGCATGTAGCCGACGCTCTTGAAGTTGTTGGGCAGGACCACGGCCTGGGCGGCGGTCGGGGTGACGGCGAGGGTCGCGCCGGCGGTGACCAGCGCCAGCAGGCCGGCGGCCAGGGCCGAGCGGAGACGGGGACGCGGTGAGGACATCGAGGACCTTCCCGTTGGCAGGTTACGGTGCCGTGCCGCCGCGACCGGCGCGCTGGGTGCGGCCAGCGCGCCGGTCGGACGTACGGGTGGACAGGGACGGTTTCCTCGAGGCAGCCAAATCTTAAAGAGTGTTAACCGTAGCGGTCAATGAAGCTGTTCGATGACTGCCGGCTAACCCCAGTACCCCTGGGCCTGCCGGCCGAGGGATTGCTGGCCTGCACTGTTGGCGTGGCAGCCGTCGGAGACCTCGTTGCTGCGCAGCCGAAACACGCCGGGGTAGGTCACGTTCTGCGTCGAGTCGGCGGCCGCCTGCCGGGCGAGGTTGTCGGTCAACTGCGGACCGTTGGCGCCCGCCAGGAAGCACGTCTGCCCGGCGTCGTAGAGCGGTTGTCCGCTGATGTAGATCGTCGCGCCGGGGGCGGCGTGCTGACGGGCGTTGGCGATGAGCCGCTTGACCTCGTCGTAGGTCGCTCCGTTCTGGGAGAAGATGCAGATCTGCACCCACACCGCCGTCGGCCGTCCGTACTGGGCCGCCTGCTGGTCGAAGAGCCGCCAGGAGCTGGAGTTGGTGTCGGTCCAGGACTGCACCACCATGCCGCCGGTGCCGTACGGGCCCCACATCCGCTGGCCGCCGATCGCCACGTACCCCTGGGCGACGTTCTCCGCCATCGAGCAACCGATGAAGCCCATCGACCGGGCCGGCTGCGGGCCGCCGGTCGGTGGCGGCGTCGGGGTGGGCGTGGGGGTCGGGGTGGGGGTGGGCGTGGGCGTGGGGCCACCGGTCGGCGGCGTGGTCGCACCGGTGCAGGTCACGCCGTTGAGCGCGAAGCTGGACGGCACCGGGTTGCTGCCGTTCCAGGAGCCGTTGAACCCGAAGCTGGTGCTGGCGTTGGTGGCGAGATTGCCGTTCCAGCTGACGTTGCGGGCCGACACCTGGCCCCCGCTCTGGGTGACCGTGGCGCTCCACGCCTGGGTCACCTGCTGACCGGCGCCGAACGACCAGGTCAGCGTCCAGCTACTGAGCGGGTCGCCCAGGTTGGTCAGGTCCAGGTTGGCGGTGAAACCGCCCGGCCACTGGGAGCTGACCGTGTAGTTGACGCGACATCCCGCGGCGGCGGCCTGGGCGGTCACCGAGACCGCGCCGACGGCGGCCGCCACCGCCAGCGGTACGACGGCCGCGACGGCCAGCCGGAATCCGGCCCGCCGACGGAACGCCCCGCCGACGGTGTCGGCCCGTGGGGGCCGGACGATCGAGGCCCAGCGCGCCGCGGTTGCCGCGCGCACCGCGGCCAAGCGAGTACGAAGATGCATGTGTTGCCTCCACGATCTGATTACGTTGATACATGTCGTTTCGATGATGTGACGAATTGGTGTTGCCAGCCAACGCCGCCGACGAACACCTACGACCTGTCCCACAGATCAGGAAGCGTCAATCAACCACACAAGTGGCATCGTCGGTGGCGACGCTATCCACCGCCGAATTGCCGATGACGCGAAAGCCGATAGGGCAATGGAATCCCCGGACGCAGATCGCGCCCGGCCCGACGTTGCACCCGCCCGGCCTGCTCACGCCCGGTGCCGACCGCCCTGATCGCGTCGGCGGCACCGACGAAATCGCCGCCCGGAAAATGGGAGGGCGAATAGCCGCGCGCCCAGCGGTGAAACAGCCCTGCGGGGGCCCCCGAACGGGGTCGCTCACCCCGTTTCGTCGAGAGCGGGAAGCGTTCGCTGAGCGAACGGCCGTACTTATGGCGAGCATGATTGCATTCTCGCTACATGCATCGAAAGAAGTCAACATGTTCGACACCAGTGGAAGTTTCGGAGCCCGGCGCGGCCCCACGCCCACCCCGGGGAGCGCTTAGCATCGACCCCCATGACTGGCTACCGCAATCCGGTGATCCCCGGTTTCCATCCCGATCCCAGCGTCTGCCGGGTCGGCGAGGACTACTACCTCGTCTGCTCAAGTTTCGAGTACTTCCCCGGCGTACCCGTCTTCCACAGTCGGGACCTGGTGAACTGGCGGCAGATCGGCAACGTGCTGGACCGCCCCGGCCAGCTCGAACTGCCGGCCGACGCCGCCGCCTCGGGCGGCATCTACGCCCCGACCATCCGCCACCACGACGGCCGGTTCTGGATGGTCACCACGAACGTCAACCTCGGCCGGCACCTGATCGTCACCGCCACCGACCCGGCCGGGCCCTGGTCGGATCCGGTCTACCTCGACCTCCCGCACATCGACCCCTCGCTGGCCTGGGACGACAACGGGGACTGCTGGGTGACCGTCTCCGGGGTCGAGTCGTACCGGATCGACCCGGAGGCCGGCACGGTCCTCGACGGCCCGGTGCCGATGTGGTCGGGCAGCGGCGGGCAGTACCCCGAGGCCCCACACCTGTACCGGATCGATGGGTGGTGGTATCTGCTGGTCTCCGAGGGCGGCACGCACACGGGTCACGCCGTCTCCGTCGCCCGGTCCCGCAGCATCCGCGGCCCGTTCGAGCCCGGCCCGGTCAACCCGTTCCTCACCCATCGCAGCACCGACCGGCCAATCCAGGCGACCGGCCACGCCGACCTGGTCGAGGCCGTGGACGGCAGCTGGTGGATGGTGCTGCTCGGCATCCGCGCCAAGGGCCAGTGGCCGCCGTACCACGTGCTCGGCCGCGAGACCTTCCTGGCGCCGGTGCGGTGGGTGGACGGCTGGCCGGTCACCGACCCGGTCGGGGAGGTGATGTCCGCTCCCGCCGGCAGCCCGCCGGCCCAGGCCGGGTCGCCCGACCCGGGCGAGCACCGGGACGACTTCGACGGCGCCGACCTGGCGCCGAGCTGGATCTCGCCGCGGAGCCGGCCGGCGAAGAGCTGGTCACTGACCGAACGACCCGGCTGGCTCACCCTGCACGCCGGCGGGGCGACCCTCGACCGGGTCGGGGCCACCGTGGTCGCCCACCGGCAGCAGCACCACGACTGCCGGGCCAGCATCCACGTCGACCCGGGCACCGGGCGGGGCGGCCTGACCCTGCGCGTCGACGAGGCACACCACTACGACCTGGAGGTGGCCGGCGGCACCGTACGGGTCGTCGGCCGGGTCGGACCGTTCCGCCAGGTGTTCGGCGAGCGGCCGGTGCCGGCCGGGCCGGTCACCCTGACCATCTCGACCCGGACCCACGATCTGCTACCACCGACGGTGACCGCCGCCGACCAGGTCGCGGCGGCCGGCGCCCCCTTCGGCGTACGTCCCACCGCCTGCGACATGGTCAGCTTCGAGGTGGCGACCGCCGATGGACCGGTCGTCCTCGCCGAACTCGACGGCCGGTACCTGTCCACCGAGGTCGCCGCCGGTTTCACCGGTCGGGTCTTCGGGCTGTACGTCACCGAGGGCAGCGCCGCCTTCGACTGGTTCGACTACCGGCCGGTGCAGGTGGGGGTCATCCCGGCGCCGGTGCCGGTGCCCTGAAAGCCGAACTCGGTCGACTGGCCGGCGGCGATCGCGCCGTTGTAGCTGACGTTGGTGAACCGGACGGCACCGGTGTTACCGCTGCGGTCGGCGTTCCACGCGTTGGTGATGCTCGCGCCCGAGGGCAGGGTCATCGCGACCGTCCAACCGTTGACCGGCGAGGAGCCGGCGGTGACCCGCACCGTGGCGACGAAACCACCGGTCCACTGGTTGATCGACACCGCGGCCGAGCACCCGCCACCGGCCGGCGGCGGCGTGGTGGGTGGCGGCGTGGTCGGCGGCGGCGTGGTGGGCGGGGGCGTGGTGGGCGGCGGGGTGGTCGGGCCGTCGGCGAGGGTCGGCGTCTGCCAGTCCCGCCACTCGGCCAGGTTGCCGGCCTTCCTGCTGGAGATCCGGATGACGCCGGCGGCGTTGCCCGTCTTCAGCAGGAACTTCTGGATGTTCTGCTGCAACGGGGTGCGCCATTCGGACCGGGCGGCGCAGTGCGTCCCGTCCTGGACGTCGGACCAGTAGCTGATGTTGTCCCCCGCGCCGAGCGCCTTGTAGACCTCCGCACCGGCCAGCGCCGCCACACTCGCCGACCGGGCGGCCAGCCAGTCGACGTGCGGATTGTCCATGATGAAGAGTCCGCGGGGCGCGACCATGGCCACCGTCTGGTGGGTGTCCACCGGCAGCGTGGTCGGGCTGCCGGTGAAGGAGCCGAACGCGTCGCCGAGCCACGGTTGCTCGCCGTACGCGCTGCTCAGCGGCTGGGCACCGGATTCACCGGGAATCCCGCGGAAGATCGGCGCACCGGCGCTGCCCGACTCGATCGGCATGGTCAACGCGATCCGCTGGTCGAAGGCGCCGGTCACGAAGGCGCCCTTGCCGTACCGCGAGCATCCGGTGACGCCGGTCGCGTCGGCCCGCAGGATGTTGCCGCCCGACTGCTCGATCACGTCGATGATCCGGCTCACTCCCCAGGCCCAGGCCAGCAGGAGGCCGGTGCCGCTCGATGCGCCGTAGATGCTGTAGAACGCGCCCTGCTTGTTGTTGCGCGGTGTGCCCTCCCGACCCACGGCGAGCGGGTCGTAACTGATGACGGCGGCACCGGCGGCCCGGATGGTGGCGGTGTCCGCGCCGAATCCACCGAGCACCACGACGGCCGGGAAGGGTCCGGTGCCGCCGGGCAGCTGGACGCTCGCCGAGAAGCTGGCGCTCCGGCCGTTGTGCGTCACGTTCACCGTGATGCTCGTGTTCGACACCGTCCCGGTGACGCTCTGCGGCTTCGCCGGCTTCTCGCCGTAGACGTACCGCTCGGCCAGCCGTTTCGTCTCTGCTCGCCGGCACCGCCAGTCGGACTTGCTGGTGATCCGGGTGCCATCCACCTTCCGGAAGGGGTCGGGAAGCCGGGAGTTGGCGGTCAGGGCACCCGGGTTGGTCGCGGGGCAGTCGGCGCCCTCGTCCTCGACCGACGCGACGGCCGCGAGGCTGCCGGGGGCGGCCTGGGCGGCGGTGGTTCTGGCTACCACGGTCACCGCTGCGGCGAGCGCGAGCGCCGCCACCAGCAGCACGACGACCGTCGATCGGAGACTGGCGCGGCCAGGGCTGGGGTTCACCAGTGCTCTCCTTCCAGGCAGGGGTTGGAGGCGACGAACGGCGATCGATGGATGCCGATGCCGATGTCGATACCGGCGAGTTTCAAACAGGACACCGAAATATGTCAATGAGGTTTCGGCAATTATCGGCGGCGGCAACCGTCCTGGCGGGACACCTCGCAGCCCGTCCACCGGAAACGAAGATCGGCACATGCGGATCACCGCCGCGGGCACCCCCCTCGCCCGGACTACGGCATTGACCGATCTGGATTCCTGTGCCTACTCTTCTCGAAATTGTTCCCGCAAGTTTACCGGAAGTTCCGGAGGACGTCAGAGATGTCGCAGCTCGTCCTGTTCGCGATCGACATCTGCGCGGTGGCGCTGCTCGTGTTCGGGCTCTACTTCCCACGACACCGCCGCCGCGACCTGGTCGTCGCGTACCTGGGGGTCAACGTCGGCGTCCTCGCCGTGGCGAGCGCGCTGAGCGCCAGCAACGTGGGCGCGGGGCTCGGGCTGGGACTGGCGCTGTTCGGCGTGCTCTCCATCATCCGCCTGCGCTCGACCGAACTCGACCAGCACGAGGTCGCGTACTACTTCTCCGCCCTGGCCCTGGGCATTCTCGGCGCGTTGAGCACCACCTCGGTCTGGCTCAGCGCCGGGCTGATGGGGCTCATCGTCGTGGTGATGTTCGTCGGCGACCATCCCCGGCTGCTCCGCCACTACCGGCACCAGATCCTGGTGCTCGACTCGGCCGTCACCGATCAGGTCGCGCTCGTCGCCCAGCTGGAACAACTGCTCGGCGCCCGGCTGCACGTCGCCACCGTGCAGCGGCTCGACCTGGTCAACGAGACCACCGTGGTCGACGTCCGGTACTCGGTCAAGGGCCGCACCCGCGCGGCGTCAGCCAGCGCGCCGGCCACGGCGGGAGCACCCCGATGAGCACCCTGCCGATCGCCTCGGCGTTGGCGGAGATGACCCCCGTCGGGCTCGGCGAACTCATCGACCTCGCCGCGCTACAGCGCAGGGTCGACCGCAAGTACGTCGTCCCGCTCGACCAGCTGCCGTACCTGCTGGGCCAGCTCGCCCCGGACGCCCGGGTGTTGGAGATCGACGGCGAGCGCGCCTTCCGGTACGAGTCGGTGTACTTCGACACGCCCTGGCTGGCCAGCTACCACTGCGCGGCGTACCGGCGGCGTCGGCGCTTCAAGGTACGCACCCGCAGCTACCTCGACTCCGCACAGTGCTGGCTGGAGGTCAAGATCAGCGGGGCGCGGGGCAGCATCACCAAGCACCGGCTGCCGTACCACCCGCAGTACCGCACCACCGTGCGCCCCGGCCGCGACTTCGTCGACGAGGCGCTGCGGTCCGAGGCGATCAGCCCGACCGCCGGCAGCACCCTCGATCCGGTGCTGGTCACCAGCTACCGGCGGGTCACGCTGCTGCTGCCGGCCACCGCCAGCCGGGTCACCGTCGACACCGGGCTCACCTGGCAGGACGGCGGGACCGCGCTGCGGCTACCCGACCTTGCCGTGGTCGAGACCAAGACCAGCGCCGCCGCCTCACCGGCCGACCGGATGTTGTGGCACCGGGGGATGAGACCCGTCCGCATCTCCAAGTACGCCACCGGTCTGGCCGCCCTCCGTCCGGAACTGCCGGACTCGCCATGGCGGCGGACGCTGCGCCGCCACTTCCACGGCACCGCACCGTGGGTGGCTCCGGCACCGACCACCGCCCACCGAACCGAACAGGAGGCATCGTGCGTCTGACCCTCCGCAGCACCGGCATCGCGGCGGCGGCCCTGCGTACCACGGCGGCCGTGGCTGCCGCGGTGCTGGTCGCCGGGCTCCTCGTGCCGCCCTCGTCGCCGGCCGGCGCCGAACCGATCGCCGGCACCGGCCCGCCCGTCGACCGCGCCGCCGACACCGGCACCGCCGCCGACACGTCGACGGCCGACGCCGTCGTGGCGGCAGCCGCCGCCGACGACCTGGTCGGAGACATCACCTTCTCCGTGCCCAGCGGCACGTTCCAGGGGGAGGTGACGGTGTCGCTGAGCACCAGCGTCAGCGGCGCGCAGATCCGCTACACCACCGACGGACGGCTGCCCACCGCGCAGTCGCCGCTCTACCCCGGCGCCCCGTTGCGCCTCACCCGGACCACCCAGTTGCGGGCCCAGCCCTTCGTCGGGCAGAGCGCGTCCGGAGCACCCGGCACCGCCATGTACGTCGCCCGCAACACCGCCACCGCCCACGACCTGCCGGTGATCCTGATCGACTCGTACGGCGCGGGCCGGCCGGGCCGGGAGTACTTCACCGCCGCCACCATGATCTTCGAGCCCGGTGGTGGGACCACCTCGCTGGCCGCCGCCCCCGCCGTGGCCACCCGGGCCGGGTTCCGGCTACGCGGTCAGTCGTCGGCCACCTTCGACAAGACCCCGTACCGGATCGAGTTCTGGGACAACGAGGACGACGACGCCGACTACCCGGTGCTGGGCATGCCCGCCGACTCCGACTGGGTGCTGCGCGGGCCGTTCACCGACAAGGCGTTGGTCCGGGAGGCCCTCGTCTACGACCTCGGGCGGGAGATGGGGCTACCGGCCCCCCGGTACCGGTTCGCGGAGTTCTACCTCAACACCGATGCCGGCCCGGTCGGGTCCGACGACTACATGGGCGTCTACATGATCGTCGAGACGATCAAGAACTCGAAGAACCGCCTCGACCTCAAACAGCTCCGTGCCGACGACCGGACCCTGCCGAGAATCACCGGCGGCTATATCTGGAAGTTCGAGTGGATGGCCGCCGAGGAGCCGACCCTGCCGTGCACCGGACCGGCGGCCAGCTGCTGGAACTACCTGGAGGTCGCCGACCCGTCGCCGTTGCAGCCGGAACAGCGGGACTGGCTGCGCAACCACATCCAGCAGTTCCACAACGTCCTGCGGGCCGCCAACTTCGCCGACCCGGTCACCGGCTACCGGGCGTACATCGACGTGGACTCCTTCATCGACCAGCTCATCATCAACGAGCTGAGCCGGGAGATGGACTCCTACGTCCGTAGCGCGTACTTCTACAAGGACCGGGACACCAAGATCTTCGCCGGGCCGCTCTGGGACTACGACCTCACCTTCGGGGTGGGCGGCTTCTTCGCCAACGACCAGACCGCCGGCTGGCAGTACCAACAGGTACGGCAGCCGCTGGCGAACGACTGGTACACCCAGTTGATGCGGGATCCGGCCTTCGTCAACCAGGTCCGGCTGCGCTGGCAGGCGCTGCGCCGGGGGCTGCTCTCCGACGCGTCCCTCCAGAGCCGGCTCAACACCCTCACCGCCCCGCTGGCCAACGGCGCGCAGCGCAACTTCCAGCGCTGGCCGAACCTGACCGCGCCGATGATCGGCTTCTTCTACACCCCGACGGCGCCGACCTGGCAGGGGCAGGTCCAGTACCTGCGGGACTGGATGCTGCGCCGCGCGGCCTGGCTGGACTCGACCGCCGGCTGGGGCGGACCCACCACCACGCCCCCGCCGACCACTCCCCCACCCGGCACGCCGCCACCCAGCACCCCGCCGCCGGGTGGCGGCGGCTGCACCGCGACGTACGCGGTGACCAGCCAGTGGACCGGCGGCTTCCAGGGCGAGGTACGGGTCACCGCGGGCGCGTCGGCGATCAGCAACTGGACCGTGACCTGGACCTTCGCCAACGGCCAGGCCGTCACCCAGGTCTGGAACGCGACCGTCACCAGCCAGGGATCGACGGTCACCGCCCGCAACGTCTCCTACAACGGCGCGCTCGCCGCACGCGCCAGCACCACATTCGGCTTCCTCGGCTCGTTCACCGGCGCGAACAGCACGCCCGCGCTGACCTGCACGGCGAGCTGACCGGGCCGACCGGATCCGGGTGCCTGGCACCGCACCGTCCACGGTGCCAGGCACCCGCCGGCGCCGGGTGGCCAACCCGCCCGGCGGCACCGGGCCGTGATCAGGCGATCTGGCGAACCCGCCGGATCGCGAGCCAGAGCAGGAGCACGGCGAGCGCGACGAAGATGCCGGTCTCGATCCCCTGGAACAGCCAGTACCGGTCGGCGGGCTGGTAGAGCGTCCAGTTGTAGGCCCCGTCGCCGAACTCCGCGCCGCACGGCCCGCCGTTAGGTCCCGTGCTGTCCGGTGGGCACATGACCCGAGCGCCGGACGCCACCATCGTGCCGTTGGCGTCCCGGACGCCGTCGGCGAGGGTCCAGACACCGGGCAACGCGCCCTCGTCGGGTCCCGCGGCGGAGACGAGCGGGTAGGTGTGCTCGTGGGCCGGCAGGTAGTGCGGCCGGGCCAGCGAGGTCAGCCCGACCCGTACGGCGGCGAATCCGACGAGGGTGACTGCCATCGCGGGCAGCATCCGGGGCCAGACCGTGCCGGCGAAGACGCCCAGCGCGACCGCGAAGAGCGTGTAGCCGATCGGCGCCACGCCCTGCATGTCGAAGAAGAGCACGTCGAACCGGCTCCGACCGCCGCCGGCCACCAGTGGCCCCAGCCACCAGGCCATGCCCAGCCCGTAGCCGACCGCCGCAGCGAGCGTGACGGCACCGACGAGCCCGAACTTGACCAGCGCCCAGCGCGTCCGGCTGACGCCCTGGGTCCAGACGAACCGGTGGGTGCCCTGCTCGACCTCGCGGGCGACCAGCGGCGCACCCCAGAAGAGCCCGACCAGCAACGGCAGCACCAGGAACAGGATGCCGGTCAGCAGCAGGGTGTCGTACCGGTTGTTGAAGTCGTTGAACGCCCGGACGCAGTCAAGCGTCTGGCTGCTCTGCCCGGCGCAGTCGGTCAGTCCGAGGTCGGCGAAGGTGCGGCGGATGGCCAGGCCGGTCGGGACCATCACGCCTGCGAGCACGACGAGCCCGATCAGGGTAAACAGGGCCTGCCTGCGGTGCTGCCGCCAGGTCAACCACATCATGCCCGGACCCCCCACTCCTCGTGGCTGGCCCGCGCCGTCCCGCCGTCGGTGAGGTAGGCGAGGATGAGGTCTTCCAGGGCGACGTCGCGGACCGTCCACGACGGGTCGATCGGGTCGCCGTCGGCGCGTACCAGCAGGGTGGACTGCCGGTCGGTGTGGCTGGCCCGCACCACCGCCGCCACTCCGGCGATCGGGCGGTCGTCGGCCCGGCGCGGGCCCAGCAGCTGCCGATGCCCGTCCAGCAGCTCCTCGACCGGGCCGGCGAGCTTCACGTCGGCGGAGTGCAGCACGATCAGGTAGTCGCAGACGCGCTCAAGGTCGCCGAGGATGTGCGAGGAGAGCAGCACCGTGGTGCCGGACTCGGCGACGCTGCCCATCAGCGACTGCATGAACTCGCGCCGGGCCAGCGGATCCAGGCTGGCCACCGGCTCGTCGAGCAGCAACAGCCGAGGCCGCTTGGCCAACGCGAGGGCGAGCGCGACCTGGGCACGCTGACCGCCGGAGAGCGTGCCGACCGGCTTGCCCGGCGGGATGCCGAGCTGGGCCAGCCGGCCCCGGGCGAGGTCCGCGTCCCAGCGTCGGTTCAGCTTGCCACCCACGGTGACCAGTTCCTCCGCCGTGAAATCCCGGTACAGCGGGGTGTCCTGCGCGACGAACCCGATCTCGGCCAGCAGCGCCGTGTTGCCGTACGGCACCTGGTCGAAGACCCGGACCGCCCCGGCGTCGGGCGGCAGCAGGCCGACCGCGAGATGCAGCAGCGTGCTCTTGCCGGCCCCGTTCGGCCCGACGAGGGCGGCGACCCGGCCCGCCGGCAGCTGTAGCGAGCAGTCGCGCAGCGCCCAACTGCCGCCGTATCTCTTGCCGAGCGCGTCGGCCTCCAACACCAACTCCATGCCGCTTCCTCTCACGCGGATTCCTTCTGTAACGCGGCGGGAAAGGTGGCCCGCATCGTGGTCGCCACCAGGGCGGTGATGTCCTCGGTCGTCAGCCCGACGGCCTGTGCCCGGCGCACCCAGTCCACCAGCTCGGCGCGCAGTTCGGCCTGATCGGCCAGGGTGCCGCGGGCGAGGGTCGCGGTGACGAAGGTGCCCACCCCGGGCCGTCCCTCCACCAACCCTTCGAGCTCCAGCTCGCGGTACGCCTTGAGCACCGTGTTCGGGTTGATCGCGAGTGACTGCGCGACGTCGCGGACCTTCGGCAACTGGTCTCCGGGCGCCAGCAGACCCACCCGTAGCGCCTGTTTGACCTGCTGCACGAGCTGCACGTACGTGTTCACCTTGGACCGGCCGTCCAGCACGAACTCGATCACCGTGACGATTCCTCTCCCGGTCGACCCTCTCCTGTTGTCCTACGGCAGTAGGACTATAGGACAGGTTGGTGTCGGCGCGGCGCGTTGTCAAGCTCCGGCGGCCACGGGAAGGCACACCGGGAGGTCGTGGGGCACGATCAGGGCATGGCGTTCGAGGGTCTCGCGTACACCAGGACACCCCACGACCGGGCGGCGAGCCTGCGCACCGACCCGGAGTGGGTCGCCGAGCAACTCCGCCGCGACGACATCCTGGTCCTGCCGATGTGGCGCGACCGCCCGCTGCTGACCGCCACCGGCCAGCCGGCCCTGCGCTCCGGTCGCGCCGGCCGCGACGTGGTCGCCGCCGCCGGCCAGACCGCCCTGCTGGGCCTGGACGGCACGACGGCGACCTTCGCCGCCGACCTGAGCGACACCGACGAGGCGGACGCGCTGCGACTCGGCGCGGCGAACGGCAGCGCCGACCTGCGCAGCCTGGCCGCCACGCTGCCCGGCCCGCTCGCCGCGACCCTGGCGTACGCGCGCGGGCTGCTCTACTGGAACCGGCACAGCCGGTACTGCGGGTCGTGCGGCGCGCCGACCGTCAGCGCCCACGCCGGTCACCAGCGCTTGTGCGGCGGCTCGCACTGCGGTCGGCAACTCTTTCCCAGCATCGAGCCGGCCGTGATCGTGCTGGTGGAAAGCCCCCGCCCGGAGCCACACTGCCTGCTCGCCCGCCATCACGGGGCCGGAGCGGACGGCTTCTCCCTGCTGGCCGGGTTCGTGGAGATCGGCGAGAGCCTGGAGGGCACCGTCCGCCGCGAGGTCGCCGAGGAGGCCGGTGTCACCATCGGCGCGGTCAGCTACCGCAGCTCACAGGGCTGGCCCTTCCCGGCCGGCCTCATGGTCGGTTTCGTCGCCCAGGCCGTCGACGAGACGATCGCGGTGGACGGCACGGAGTTGCTGGAGGCTCGCTGGTTCAGTCGCGACGAGATCGTCCAACGCATCGTCGACGGTCCCGGCTCCGGCCCGGTCGACTCCATCGGCGGGTGGCTACTGCGCTCCTGGGCCGGCCTGGACGGGCACGATCACTGACCGCGCCGCGGCACTGCCGGCGGCGCGGGCGCGGCTCGGCCCGTCGGTGTCCGGGTCAGGCGCGCCCGGCGAGCTGGGCGACGAAGGCCCGCCAGGCCCTCGGGGCGAACGGCGGCGCCGGCTTCGGCGTCGGGCCCTGCCGAACGATTCACCGGCCGGGTGCCGACCCGGTCCACCTGACCGGGCCGGGTCACCCGGGCCGGTCAGGTCCGGTCCGGCGCCGGACCGTTGTCGTTGAACCGGAAGCTGCTCGTCGGCGCGGCGTCGCCCAACTCCTCCAGGATCAGGCCGGACTGGCGGGAGTGCCGCAGGAACGCCGAGTTGTTGCTGATCAGGTAGCCCTCGGTGGCGCCGTCGGCCGCGGTGATGGTGAACCGTTGGCGTGGCTCGTCCTCCGCGCAGGCGGCCGACTGCACGACCAGCGGTCGCGCGTCGCCCGGGTTGTGCACCTGCCAGCAGACCGGCTCACCCGTGCCGGGCCCGCCGCCACCGCCACGGTACGCCTTGATCAGGAAGATGTCGGCGTCCACCGGGGTCGGGACGAACAGTTGCCGGCCGCTGTCGTCGTCGGCCTCGACCAGCCGTCCGTCGTCGTTCACCGACAGGCCCGACTCGACGGCGTCCACCCGGGTCATGGTGACCTGGCGGGTGCCCGACAGCACCGGCGGCGCACCGGTCGCCGTCGCGGTGGCCGTCGCCGACGGGGTGGCGGCGGTGGAGGTCTGCACCCCGGAGGTGGGCGTACCCGGGTCGCCCGGAGACGCGGTCACGCCGCCCGGGACGGAGGCGCCCGTGCACGCCCCGGTCGGGACGGCCATCACCATCAGGCCCACACCAGCGAGCCACCTGCGCATCGACATCGTTCGCTCCTCCCGCAGCGGCGGCAGCACGGCCGGTCGGCCGGTGCGCCAGACGCCACCGCTGTCGTCATGGATCGACGTACCCCGCTGGCAGTGCGCCACACCGCACGGTGGTCAGGCGGTGGGAGTCTTGACGCCCTTCACGAGCAACCAGAGGATCATCGACACCTCCGCGATGGCGGCCGGGGCGACGACGTAGGGGCTCAGCGCCGCGCCCAGGTCGGGGGCGGTGAACCGGGCGAAGGTGTCGACGAGGTAGCCGAAACAGCCCACCACGAGCAGCACGCCGATCACGCGCGGGATCATGCCCGACCGGTAGACGAGGTAGCCCATCGGCAGCAGCCACAGGCCGAAGAAGATCTGCGTCATCAGGTACCCGTGGTGGTGCAGGTCCAGCATGAGCAGCACCAGCGCGTCGGATCCCGGCGCGCCGAAGGCTCCCGTGTAGGCGGCATCGCTCACCTGAAGCGCCTGGAACTGATGCGTCAGGTTGAGGGCCATCATGGCGGCGGCGACCGCCAGGAAGGCCACCATCACCCGGGCGGCGTTGGCGTGCACGTGTTTGAACAGCAGGTACAGGGCCATGGCCGTCGACAACCCGGTCACGGTGGTGACGAGGTCGGCCAC
Organism: Micromonospora sp. CA-263727; assembly: GCF_050942455.1. NCBI lineage: Bacteria > Bacillati > Actinomycetota > Actinomycetes > Micromonosporales > Micromonosporaceae > Micromonospora > Micromonospora sp. CA-263727. Next base: position 3,493,181 of record NZ_CP192031.1, on the reverse strand, counting down.
GACGCTGGCCCGAACGAGGCCGGCATGGGTCGCGACGTTCTGCGCGGTCGCGGCGGCGTCGCCGGCCTGGTACACCATGGCGCGCACGATCTCGGCGAAGGCGCCGCCGATGCCGACGGCGAGGTAGAGCAGTCCCGCGATGCGGGCGAGGCGTTGAGGGGCAGACACGGCTTCCTCCTTGATTTCGGGGTTCCGGGCGTGGGTTCCGGGCGTGACGGGCCCGGCCCACGAGGCGATCTCCGTGCGGGCCGGGTTGTGCTCGTGGGGGGTCAGTCCCCGGAGTCGGGGTACTGGAAGACGCCGTCGAGCGGCACGTCGAAGACGCGGGCTATCTGGAAGGCCACCTCCAGCGACGGCGAGTAGCGCCCCTGCTCGATGGCGATGATGGTCTGCCGGGTCACCCCGACGCGGTCGGCAAGCGCCGCCTGCGTCATCTCACCGTTCGCGAACCGCAGGGCTCGGATCGAGTTCGTGACCTTCGTGGGTTTGACCATGGCTAGAAACCCCGGCGGTACAGGACGATCTTCGCGACCGACGAGGCGACCGCGGCCAGGACGAACGCCAGGTACAGCGTGTTGGCGATCCAGAAGTGGGCGGCCTGCGCCATGGCCAGGGCGAGCGGGACGATCGCGGCGACGCTCATCACGTAGAACCCGACGTACTCCCCCAGCCGGTGGATCTGCCGGTCGCGCTCGTCGGTCCGGCCGGCCTCCTTCGGCGCGGCGACGGCGGCGGCGATGTTGGCCACGATGCCCAGGCCGATCCCGGCGCCGATGGCGATGAGCATCGGCCGCACGTAGGCGATCCGCGCCACGTCCGCGCCCGGCACCTTCGACAGGACGGTGACGAAGTAGATCGCGGCGACGCCGACGCCGACCACGACGTAGATCCACGAACGTTTTTCCTCGGACGACACGCCCCACCTCCATGTACAAAAACTTTGACATGACTAAGGTAAAGCGGAGCGGACATGGTGTCAATAATTTTAGACTTGTCGCCTTCCGGCGCCGGCGCACGGCCCGGCCGCCGTGCGGCTGTGAGATTCCCGCCAATCCGGACTGTTGACACTCCGATGTGATCCCGGACAGGATCTTCTTCGTGCGAAGCGCCTATCTCACCAAGCGGGGTCACATCGACCTCCTGCGCGTCGCCAGCGCCGCCTGTCGACCCTGCCGCTGACGCCGGGTTTCCTTCCGCCCGACGCGGGCGCTCCCCACCTGCCGTAGGTCTCCGGCCCTATCGCTGCGCCCGTACACGGCACCCGCTCCACCCGACAGGAGTGCTGTCCATCGTGCACAGAATGTCCGTACGCCTGGCCACCGCCGGGCTCGCCCTCACCCTGCTCGGCACGACGGCCTGGGCCGCGCCGGCGAACGCCTCGGCGTTGCCGGCCGTGCCACCGTCCGCGCCCAGCCTGAACCAGACCGCCGGATACCCCCGGCAGAACGTGCTGCCGACCTGGCCGGACAACCCCGCCGACGCCTCCATTGCCATCGGCGTCATCCCCTACGACGAGATCGCCCCGAAGCTGAACGCGTTGCAGGCCACGAGCAACCGGGTCTCCGCCCGGGTGGCCGGAAAGTCCAGCGGCGGCTACGACCTGTACGCGGTCACCGTCACCGCCCCGGAGACCCGCACGGAGGCCCGCCAGCAGGAGGAATGGAAACGCCTCATCGAGGACGACCCGGTCCGGGCGCGCACCGACCGGAAGCTGCTGGCCGGGTACAAGACGCCGCTGTTCGTCAACGCCAACATCCACGGCAACGAGTGGGAGGGCACCGACGCGGCGCTGCGGGTCATCGAGGAGTACGCCACCAGCACCGACCCCGGGGTGGCCAGCCTGCTCAAGCGCAATCGGCTGGTCTTCAACATCACGTCCAACCCGGACGGCCGGGTCGCCGGCACCCGCGCCAACGCCAACGGCTACGACCTCAACCGGGATCTCACCATCGTCTCGCAGCCCGAGACGAACCTGATCCGCGAACTGGTCATCGACAGCAAGCCGATCATCACGCTCGACCTGCACGGCTACGTCAGCCCGACGCTGCTGCACCCGAGCACCCCGCCGCACAACGTCAACAACGAGTACGACCTGTTCATCAAGCACGCCCTGCCGAACGCGCTGGGCATCGAGGAGAACCTGCGTGCCCTCGGCCACCCCGAGACGCAGCGGGCCCGGATCCCGTTCCGGGACGACGAGCCCGGGGTCTGGGACGACTTCCCGCCGATCTACGTGCCGTCCTTCGCGCTGTTGCAGAGCAGCATCCCGTACACCATCGAGGCACCGCTCAACCCGCGCGGCACGAACCTCACCCCGCAGGAACGGGTGCGCCGCTCCGGCATCAACACCGACGTGCACGAGGTGGCGATCAAGACGTCGCTGCGGTACATCGAGGACCACCGCGCCCAGGTGCTGTTCGACCAGGCCGAAGTGTACCGGCGCGGGTGGGCCGGGGAGCCGCTGCGCGACATCCCCGACGACTACGTGCCGGGGTGGGGCCCGGAGGACAACTACAACACCGTCTTCCCCCGCGCGTACGTCATCCCGACCGGCGCCGGGCAGCGTTCCGAGCCGGCCGCCGCACGGCTGGTGGACCTGTTGATCAGCAGCGGCGGCCGGGTGTGGCAGGCCAGGCACGCCTTCCGGGCCGCCGGTAAGAGCTACCCCGCCGGTTCGTACGTGGTCGACCTGCACCAGCCCAAGCGGGGCCTGGTCAACTCGCTGCTCGAACCGGGCATCGACCTGACCGAACGGGTCGACGACCTCTACGCCGGCCCGGCCGCCTGGAGCCAGGGGCTGACCTGGGGCGCCACCGTCGACACGCTCTGGGACAAGAAGCTGCCGAAGGTGGCGCTGAGCCGGGTCCACGACGGGGTGGCCCGGGGCAGCCTGCCGTTGGGCAACCCGGACGTACGGCTGGACATCCAGGACGCCGCCGACCTGCTGGTAGTGAACTCGCTGATCCGCAAGGGGCTGCGGGTCCACCGGCTGGCCGACGGTTCGGTGGTGGTGCCGGCCGCCCCGGGCAGCCGCAAGCTGCTCCAGGATGCGGTCCGCACCCACGGCGTCACCTTCGAGCGCGCTCCGGCCCGCTGGCAGGGAACCCGGTTGGCGGAGGTCGTCGTCGGCTACCTCGGCACCGTCGAGGCCCGCGACACCCTGGCCGCGCTCGGCTTTCCGGCGCGGGCCGTCACCGCCGCGACGCTGGCCGACACGCTGACCGACGAGGTCGACGTGCTGCTGGTCGCCGGCAACCTCAACGTGGCGAACCTGACGGCGGCGAACCGGGCGGCGCTGGACACGTTCCTGGCCCGGGGCGGTGGTGTGGTCGGGCTCGGCACCGCCGGGGCGAGCTTCGGCAACGCCGCCGCACTGCTGAGCGTCACCGCCACCGCCGGGCCCTCGCTGGCCAGCGGGGTGGCGAACGTGGCCAACCGGGGCGGTCCGGTCACCGCCGGTGCCAGCCGGCACGCCTTCATCAGCCAGCCGGTCTGGTTCACCAACCTCGGTGCTGGTGTCACCGTGGACCAGGCGTACGCGACGGATCCGCTGCTCGCCGGCTGGTGGGTGACCACCGGGACGAACGGGCGGTCCGCCGCCGCCGGTCAGGCCAGCGTGGTCCGCAGCGTGGGCCCCGCCGGCAACGGGGTGGTGCTGTTCGGCACCAACCCGACGTTCCGGCTGCACCCGAAGGGGCTCCAGCCCCAGCTGGGCCGGGCCCTGCTCTGGGCCGCGCAACCGAACTGACCCACCCTCGTGGTGCGGGCCCGCAGCGGTGACGGTGCGGGCCCGCACCCTTTCCGGACCACCGGCAATTCCCATCTGACAAGTCGGTTATGGTGGCGATCGCGCCATCCCCGGATCCGCGACGGAGGCACCCGTGCCCAGAACCCCGGCGCCGCTGCGCAAGCTCGGCTTCCTCACCATCGGACTGTTCGACGAGGCCGACCCCGGCGCCGGCCACGAGTCGACCCTTCAGCTCATCGAACTGGGCGAACAGCTCGGCTTCGACAGCGCCTGGGTACGCCACCGCCACCTCCAGTACGGCATCTCCTCGCCGGTCGCCGTCCTGGCGGCGGCGTCGCAGCGGACGTCCCGCATCGAACTCGGCACCGCGGTCATCCCGCTCGGCTGGGAGAACCCGCTGCGGCTGGCCGAGGACCTGGCCACGGTCGACCTCCTCGCCGGCGGGCGGCTCAACCCCGGCGTCAGCGTGGGCCCGCCGCTGCACTACGACCGGGTCCGCGAGGCGTTGTATCCGGACACCGCCGACGCGGAGGACTTCAGCTATGCCCGGGTACGACGGCTGCTCGACCTCGTCCGGGGCGAGCCGGCCAGCGACTTCGACGGCGTCGAGGGCTTCGAGGTCTTCTCCCGCCGGGTCCAGCCGCACTCCCCCGGGCTCGGCGCCCGGATGTGGTACGGCGCGGGTAGCCTCGGCTCGGCCCGCTGGGCCGGCGAGCAGGGCATGAACCTGCTGACCAGCAGCGTGGTGAAGGCCGAGGAGGGCGTCGACTTCGCCGAGATCCAGCTTTCCCACATCCGGACGTTCCGCGCCCACCATCCGGACGGCGACCGGGCCCGGGTCTCCCAGGGGCTCGTCGTCATCCCCACCGACACGGCCACCGCCGAGCAGCGCGAACGGTACGAGCAGTACGCCCGCCAACGCACCCCCAGGACGCTGTCGCCGCAGGGACCGGCCCGGATGATGTTCGCTCCCGACCTGGTCGGCCCGGCCGAGCTGATCGCCGAGCGGCTGCACGCCCACGCCGCGTTCCGGGAGGTCACCGAGGTCGCGTTCGCGCTGCCCTTCACCTTCGCACCGGCCGACTACACGCAGATCCTCACCGACATGGCGACCCGGCTCGGCCCGGCGCTCGGCTGGCGGCCGGCCGGCTGAGTCGACCCGGGTAGGGCCGAAGGACCTGGTCGGTGGGGCAGGGCAGCGGAGATGCTGGGTTCATGAACGGCCGTAGACCGGATGCGAGGTGCCCGCTCCGCCCCGAGGAGCCGTGCACCCTGTGCCAGCTGGACGTGACCGGCCCGCAGGACTGCCCGCTGGTCTACCTGGTGATGACCGACGACGAGCTGCGCGCCGGCACGCACCGCAGCCGGTTGGACTTCGCGAACCGGCGGCCGGCGGAGCCGATCGACCGATGAACTCGGCGATGGCCCCGCCGGTGAGCGGTCGCGGGTCTCACCCGCCAGCCGCCGCCAAGGCGCCGAGCAGCCGCAGCGCGTTGCCGCCGGCGACCAGGCGGCTCTGCGCCTCGTCCAACCCGGCGCGGGCCAGTGACGCCTCGACCCGCTCGCGGCTGGTCTCCCGCAGGCCGATCGGCCAGTCCCCGCCGACCAGCACGTGGTCGGCACCGAGCAGGTCGGTGGCGAACCTGATCGCGGCCGGCGCGAAACCCATCGTGTCGAGGTAGACGTGGGCGCGCCGCGTCGCGGGTGCCGATGCCGTGATCAGCTCCCCCTCGTCGGTCGCGGCGGCCAGCGAGAGGCCGGCGACCCCGAGCATCGGGAACACGACGTGCAGGCCGGGCAGCTCGGCCAGGACGCCGTCGGAGAGCAGCGACAGCAGGGCGGCGGCGTTGATCGTGCCGCGGGCCAGCGAGGTGCCGAACCGCCCGAGGCCGGCGAAGGCGGTGGTCATCGCCGTGGGGCTGATCGGATGCGCGAAGACCGGCACGCCGAGTTCGGCCGCGACGGTCAGCGTGGGCCGGGCGGCCTTCGCGCTGAGCAGGTGCCCGTCCGTGGCGCAGTCGACGACCAGCCCGGACAACCCCAGCTCGCGGACGGCCCGTACCGCCTCCTCCGCGGCCGGGTCACCGGCGAAGGCGTCGATCGTGGCCAGGCCCCGGATCCGGTCCGGCGCGCTCGCCACCGCCCCGGCGAGGTGGTCGTTGAGCCGCCGCAGGTCGGCCGGGCGGGTGCGTTCCCCGTGCGGGGTCACCAGGGCCGGCGGCGCGCTGAGCACCCGCAGGTCGATGCCGCGCCGGCCGGCCTCGGCGAGCAGGCCGTCCAGGTCGGCGATCCGGCGGGCCAGCCCGCGCCAGCGCTCCGCCAGCTCGGGCGCCGTGTTCTGCGGCGGCCGGGCCGGGTAGTCCGGACAGGCGTAGTGGGTGTGGAAGTCCGCGATGTACAGCGACCGCATCAGACCTCGATGAAGGTGTACGTGAAGCCGCGTTCGGCCCGGTGCACGTACCCGGCGGCGGGGAACGGGAAGTGGGCCGGCACCAGCAGGTCGCCGGAGTCGGCGGCCCGCTCCAGCAGGCGGCGGCGCTGGTCGGCCGAATCACCCGGCACCACGCAGTACCGGATGCTCCACTCCGGCCGTTCCAGTTGCACACCGTGGTGCAGCATGTCCCCGGCGAAGAGGGCCCGCCGGCCGGCGGACTCGACCACCAGGTAGACGTTGCCGGGGGTGTGCCCGAACGCCGGCACGAGGTGGATCTCCGGTGCCAGCACGTGGTCGGCCGGGACCAGGTCGAGCACGCCGGCCTCGCGCAGCGGCAGGATGCTGTCCGCGATGTAGTCCCCGGTACGCCGCAGCGCCACCGCTCCCTCGGGGCCGGTCCACCAGTCGAACTCCTCCCGGACCACCAGGTACCGGGCGTTGGGGAAGGTCGGCACCCAGCCACCGGCGCCGTCGGAGCTGGTGGCGAAGCCGACATGGTCGACGTGCAGGTGGGTGAAGACCACCGTGTCGATGTCGTCGACGGAGACACCGGCCCGCGCGAACTGCTCCAGGAAGGGCCGGTCGGCGCGGTCGAACACCCCGCCGTTGCGGGGCTTGCCGTTGCCCCCACCGGCGTCGACCAGGATCAGCCGGTCCTTCGTCCGGAGCAGGTGGGCCTCCTGGTTGAGCACGATCCGGCCGTCGCGGGTGAACGGTTCGGCCGTGTAGAACGCGTCCTCGGTCCAGGACTCGGTATCCAGCTGCGGGAAGAAGTCCGTCGGGACCGGGAAGTAGTCGACCTCGCGGATGGGGAAGACCTCGACGTCGCCGACGTGGAAGGACCAGAGCGGGCCTTCCCCGCCGCCGGTGTCCTGCCAGCGCGGCGCGGTGTCGTGGGAATGCTCGCTCATCGGGTTGTCACCTCGTGCGGTTGCGGGGATGTGGGTTCGGGTGTGCGGCGGACCTGCGCGTAGACCTGGGCGCGCAGCTCGCCGAAGCGGGCCGCGGAGCGGGTGCCGATCTGGTCGCGTACCGCCGGCAGGTCGATCGGGAACTGGGCGACGATCCCGCTCGGCGCGGCCCCGAGGACGACGACCCGCTGGCCGAGGTAGACCGCCTCGTCGATGTCGTGGGTGACGAAGAGGACGGTCATCGCGTACCGCCGCCAGAGGGTGGCCAGCAGGTCCTCCAGGTCGCCCCGGGTCTGGGCGTCGACCGCGGAGAACGGCTCGTCCATGAGCAGCAGCCGGGGCCGGTACGCGATGGCCCGGGCGATGGCGACCCGCTGCTGCATGCCGCCGGAGAGCTGCCACGGGTACGCCTGCGCCGCCTGCGCCAGGCCGACGGCGTCGAGCGCCTCCGCGACCAGTTCCCGGCGTTGCGCGCGGCCGAGCCCACGGTGCCGCAACGGCAGCTCGACGTTCTGCCGCACGGTCTTCCAGGCGAAGAGGCTGCGGCCGTACTCCTGGAAGACCACGCCGAGGTCGGCCGGTGGCTCGGTCACCGGCCGCCCGGCCAGGAACACCTCTCCGGTCGAGGCGGGCAGCAGCCCGGCCACGATCTTGAGCAGGGTGGTCTTGCCGCAGCCGGAGGGGCCGACGACGGCGACGAACTCGCCGTCGCGGACCGACAGGGTGATCCCGGCCAAGGCGTCCACGTTGCGTTCCCGGGACCGGTAGGACTTGCCCAACTCGACGATCCGCAGCAGGTCGGTGTCGTCCGTCACCATGATTCCTCTCGTCCGGTGGCTCCTCGATGCCACCTCAGGGCGCGCCGCTCGACCAGCTCGAAGAGTTTCGCCAGGCCGAAGCCGAGCACGCCGAGCAGCAGCACGCCGCTCCACATCTGCGGGATGGCGAAGGTCCGCTGGAACCGGATCACCGTGAAGCCCAGTCCGTCGGTGCTCATCAGCATCTCGCTGACCACCATGACGATGAGCGAGATGCCCAGCGCCTGGCGGGCGCCGGCGAAGATCTGCGGCGTGGCCGCGCGCAGGATCAGGCCGTGCCGGGTCCGGCTCGGCAGCCGGAACGCCGCGGCCGTCTCCAGTTGGACGTCGTCCACCCCGCGCACCCCGTCGACGGTGTTGAGCAGGATGGGCCAGATCGCGCCGAGCGCGATGACGATCAGCTTCGTGGCGTCGCCGATGCCGACCGCGACCAGCAGCACCGGGATCATCACCGGGGCCGGGAGGACCCGGAAGTAGGCGAGGATCGGGCTGGTCAGGGCGCGCACCACCGACCAGCGGCCGATCACGTAGCCGACGCCGACCCCGACCACCAGCGCCGCCGCGTACCCGAGGGCGAGCCGCCGCAGGCTGGGCACCACGTCCCGGAAGAAGATGTCGGAGAGCCACACCTGGCCGAACGCCTCGACGATGCGGCGCAGCGGCGGCAGGAAGATGTTGGTGCTCTCCGCGCTGACCACCCACCAGAGGAAGAACAGCGCCACCGGCAGCCCCAGGGCGAGACCGGCGGCGCAGGCACCCCGGGCCAGTCCGCCGACGATCGCTGTGCGTCGCCCCTCCCTCATCCGGCCACCTCCCGCCGGGTCGCCACGTGCCAGTGCAGCAGCCGCCGCTCGGCCAGCCGGGCGGCCAGGTCGAGCGCGATCCCCACCCCGCCGGTCAGCAGCACCAGCGCGTACATGCCGGTGGACTCGCCGGACTCCTGGCTGCTCCAGATCAGTTCGCCGAGGCCGGCGGCGCCCATCACCAGGCCGCCGGTGATGGCGAGCGCGAGCGCCACCGAGACGATCAGCCGCAGCGCCGTCCCGAGGTACGGCAGCACGGTCGGCCAGGTGACGTGGACGACCCGGGCCAGCGGGCCGAGCCGGATGCTGCGGGCGGTGTCCACGGCCACCTGGTCGACGTCGCGCAGGCCGTACAGCACCTGGAACAGCACGATCCAGAAGCAGGAGACGGCGACGAGCAGGATGGTGATCTGCCCGACGTCCAGCACCAGGACCAGCACCGGGATCAGCACGATCGACGGGACCGGGCGCAGGAAGTCCAGGGTGGACGAGGTCACCCGCAGCAGCCACGGGACGGAGCCGATGGCGAAACCGACCACGATTCCCGCCGCCACCGCGATCACCAGGCCGGCCGACGCGGCCAGCAGGGTGCGGCCCGTCGCGGTCCAGAACCGGCCCTCGGTGAGCAGTCGGAGCGCCTCCGGTGCGATGGCCGACAGCGGTGGTACGTGCAGCGGCGAGAAGAACGCCCGGGTCACCGCCTCGTACGCCGCCGCCGTGATCAACAGCCCGACGACACCGAGCACGCGCCGGCTCACGGTCGGGCCGCCGGCCAGTCCCCGGGCGGGGGCTGGCCGGCGGCTGCGGGTGGTCACGGCAGGATCAGCTCGTCGAGGTTCGGCGTCGTGCTGATCAGGCCGTCGCGCTGCGCGTATCCGGCCAGTTTCTCGGCGGCCTGCCGGCTCACCTCGTCCCGCCAACCGGTGATGGTGATCTTGCTGGCCACCTCCGGGGTGATCTGCGTGAACGTCGGGATCTTCGCCCGGACCTCGTCCTCGTGCTCGCGGGCGTAGGCGTACGCCTCCCGGATCGCGGCCCGGAAGGCGGTGACGACCTCCGGCTTCTGCCCGATGAAGGCGCCGGAGGTGTACCAGGCGGAGACTGTGAGGTCCTCGGCCAGATCGGTGAAGCCCCAGCCGATCGGCACCGCGCCCTGCGCCTTCGCCGCCGACAGGAACGGCTCCACCACCCAGGCGCCGTCCACCCGGCCCTCGCTGATCGCGGCCGGCACCTGCGGGAAGGGGATCTCGACGAGCTTCACCGAGTCGGAGTTGCCACCGGCGGTGCGGACCGCCTCGCGGGCGGCGGCCGCGGCGATGTTGGTGAGGATGTTGACCGCGACGGTCTTGCCTTCGAGTTGCTTCGGGCTGGTGATTCCGGAGTCGCCGGCCACCACGAGCGCCCCGTAGTCCTCGCCGGCCTTGCCCGTCGAGGCGGACGCCGGCACCACCGCCTTGACGTCCAGCCCCTGGGCGCGCGCCACGATCAGCGTGGTCAGGTCGCCGGTGGCGAAGTCCACCTTGCCGGCCAGCACCGATGGCACGGAGGTCAGGTCGGAGGTCTCGGTGTCCACCTCGACCGCAAGGCCGTGCCTGGCGAAGATGCCGTTCTCCTGGGCCAGGTAGATCGGGGCCAGGTGGCCGAGCGGCGACGAGGCCAGCGTGACCTTGGTCAGGCCGTCGGCCGTGCCGGCCGCGTCGGCGGAGTCGTCCGTGCTGTTGCAGGCGGCGAGGGTGGTGGTGAGCAGCGTGGCGGCGAGGAGGCCGGCCAGGCCGCGCCGGAGGGCGGGTGTGGCGGGTACGTGCCGGATGGTCCGGGCGGTACGCAACATGACTGATCTCGATTCTCGGGTCATCGGAAAGGGGTTGGTCGGCGGCGGGCCGCCGGGTCAGAAGCGCAGGCGCAGGTCGAGGTCCTTGACGTGCTCCGGGAACGGCACCGGGCCGCCCAGCGGGAGGGCAGCGACGCTCGACACGGCCGCCTCCTCGATCGCCACCACCAGGCTCGCGGCGTGCGCCGCGTTGTCCCCGGCGACGAGCAGGCCGTGGTTGCCGAGCAGGATGCCGTACGTCCGGGGGTGCGCCTGGTAGGTCTCGGCGATGGCGCGGACCGCCTCGGCCGTGCCGCGCGGCGCCCACGGCGCGACCGGGATGTCCACGGCCTGGCCGTGCACCAGCAGCGCCTCGTAGCGGGCGGGGAGGCTCACCGAGGCGAGGGCGTAGCTGGTGGCGTACGGAGAGTGGGTGTGGATGACGGCGTTGACATCCGGGCGGGTCTGGTAGACGCCGACATGCATCTTGAGGATGGCGGCCACCGACGGGGTCGGCGTGCCGAAGCGCACCTCCCCGTCGAGGTCGACCACGACGACCTCGTCGTTGACGGTACGCAGCGCCGGCACTCCGACGCGCAGGTCGTCGGCGGGCCAGGGACGCAGCAGCTCACCGGCGTTGATCGCAAGCAGGTTGTCGTGTCCGGGCAGCCGGACGCTGATGTTCCCGTGCCCGCTGGCGGACATCGCCGAGGCGGCGAAGACCCGGTTGATTCCGGTGGTGAGGTCGGTCCGGGCAGCGGCGAGTTCGTCGGCGCCGAACGGCGCGTGTCGCAGTGCCGAGCGGGCAGGATCGTGCTGGGTCATGGCAGCGCAACCTTGTCGTAGTCGTTGTGCCGGCTCGCGCACCACGGATGGCGCGCAGGGGTGATCCGCGTTCCTCGGGCGGGAACGCGGAGTCCAGCGATGGGTGTGGTGACGGGCGACCGGCGCGGGTGGATGGAAGCGCTGGAGGGCCCGGGTTACCGACCGCCGGGAGGCCGCTGTGGGGGCGATGGCCGGTGGCGTCGACTGCGCGGCGCGCAGCCGGTGGCGACCTGTGGCCGGGTCAGCGGCTGGGACAGAGCGCGCTGCGCGTGCGGCCGTAGTCGACCGCGCGGCGGGCGGTCAGCAGCGTTGGCATAACCCTAGTATGCCCCTAGGATTTGCAGGCAATCAAGACGCATGATCGTGTGACCTGCGCCCCAACCGACGAGTCGTGACAGGATCGAACCGTGCCGAAGATCAACGTCTATCTGCCCGATGCCCTCGCCGATCGGGTGCGGGAGGCGAGACTGCCGGTCTCGCGGATCTGCCAGGCCGCACTGACCCAGGCGCTCGACGGGGCCGACCGGGCCGCGCACGACACGGTCGCCGAACTCGCGCTACCCGAGCCGGTCGAGTTGACACCGCCGCCCAACCACCATGTCGCGGCCATCCTGCGCCAGGCGTACGACGTGGCCGCGGCACGCGGATCGGCGACCGTCGAGCCGGTCGACATCCTCCAGGCGTTCCTCGACGAGGGCGAGAGCCTGGTGTTGAACGCCGTCGAGCTGCTCGGCTTCCCGGCCGCCTCGATCCAGGCCGCGATCGACGCGTCGATCGGTCGCCCGCCACGCAGAGCCCGCCCGGCGCGGGGGCCCGGCGGGGCGAGCGCCGCCACGTTGAGCCCCGACGCCCACACCGCGCTGACCGTCGCCGCCGCCCAGGCCGGCGAGCACGGCTCCCCCGCGACCACCGGCAGCCACCTGCTGCTCGGTTTGATCGCCGACGACGGCACGGCCGGCGCGGCGCTGCGGGCCGCGGGAGTCACCGAGGTGGTCACTCCCGCCGTGCTCTCCGCGCTCTACTACGGGGCCGCCTTCGGCCGGATGACCACGGACCGGGACGCCGACACCGCCTCGCTCCGGATCATGATGTTCGACGTGCTCGACCGGCTCGACCGGCTGCAACACCAGATCGTCGCGCCACGCCCGCCGGCGGACACCCACGAGCGCACCGGTCCACTCTGACCGGTCACCGCCCCGCCAGGGCGGTGGGCGACGGGCGGCAGGACAGCGGACCCGCCATCATTCGATTTTTACAGCCGGATTGCCGCAGTCTTTCATTCGTCGGTCTGACTGTTGCGCGCCTGTGTCGTCGGCTGGCATCATGTCCGTCGATTCCCTCCTACCGTCGAAGGAGTGGTCGGCATGGCGCTCACCCGTCGCACACTGATCGGGTCCATCGCGGCGGGGTCCGCGCTCGCCGCCGTCGGCGACGCGCTGCCCATCGCCGCCCGTCCCGCGCACGCGGCCAGCCCACCCGGCGACGTGGTCGGCAAGATCACCGTCGGCTACCAGGGCTGGTTCAGCTGCCCCGGCGACGGCGCGCCGATCGGGGGCTGGTGGCACTGGAGCCGGGACCGGTTCCAGCCGCCCGCACCGGGCAACACCACCATCGTGTCCTGGCCGGACCTGCGGGAGTACGCGCACAGCTACCCCACCGCGTACCCGAACCTCGGCAACGGCCAGCCCGCGACGCTCTTCTCCTCCTACGACCAGCAGACGGTGGACACCCACTTCCGCTGGATGCAGGAGCACGGCTGCGACACCGCGGCGTTGCAGCGGTTCAACCCGTTCGGCGACGAGGGACCGACCCGCGACGCGATGGCGGTGAAGGTCCGCGGCGCGGCCGAACGGTACGGACGCAAGTTCTACATCATGTACGACGTCACCAGCTGGACGTCGATGCAGTCGCAGATCAAACAGGACTGGACGACCAAGATGTCGGCGCACACCGCGTCGGCGGCGTACGCCCGGCAGAACGGCAAGCCGGTCGTCTGCATCTGGGGTTTCGGCTTCGACGACCCCGGCCGCCCGTTCGCCCCGGCGCCCTGCCTGGACGTGGTGCAGTGGTTCAAGGCACAGGGCTGCTACGTGATCGGCGGGGTGCCCACCTACTGGCGGCAGGGCATCAACGACTCCCGGCCCGGCTTCGCCGAGGTCTACCACGCGTTCCACATGCTCTCGCCGTGGATGGTCGGACGCACCGGCACCCTCGACGGGCTGGACTGGTTCCATGCCAACGTCAACGGCCCCGACCTGGCCGACTGCGCCGCGCACGGCATCGACTACCAGCCCTGCGTAATGCCGGGCGACCTCTCCTCCGGACACCGCCGGCACGGCGACTTCTACTGGCGGCACCTCTACAACATGATCCGGCTCGGTGCGCAGGGCCTCTACGTGTCGATGTTCGACGAGTACAACGAGGGCAACCAGATCGCCAAGACCAGCGAGACCCAGGCGAGCACGCCGGCCGGGGTCGGCATCCGGGCCCTCGACGAGGACGGCACCTCCTGCTCCGCCGACTACTACCTGCGGATCACCGCCGACGGCGGCCGGATGCTCAAGGGCCAGCTCGCCCTCACGGCGGTGCGGCCCACCCCTCCGATGCCCGGAGGCGGGCCGCCGCCCAGCGGCGACCTGGCCGCCGGCCGACCGACGACGGCGAGCAGCCACATCCAGAGCTACGTCAGCGGGCACATCGTCGACGGCAACCCCGACAGCTACTGGGAGAGCGCCAACCACGCCTTCCCCCAGTGGGTGCAGGTCGACCTCGGTGCGGCCACCGCGATCGGGCGGGTGCTGCTCCGGCTGCCGCCGTCACCGGCCTGGCAGACCCGGACCCAGACGCTCTCGGTGCAGGGCAGCACGGACGGCGCGACCTGGAGCACCCTGGTCGCCTCCGCCGGTCGGGTCTTCGACCCGGCGACCGGCAACCGGGTGTCGCTGACCTTCTCCGCCGCATCGACCCGGCACGTCCGGGTCCGGTTCACCGGCAACACCGGCTGGCCCGCCGGCCAACTGTCGCAGTTCGAGGTCTACGCCGCCTGACCGCGCCCGTGGGCGCGATCGCCTCACCCACCACCGAGCAGAGATGAGTCACCCGATGCACCGAAGCATGCCCGCGACACGGCCACGCTGGCGTCGACCGGCGGTCGCCGCCGTGACGGCGCTGGTCACCGCCGTGGGGATGCTGGCCGGCCCGCCGGCCAGCGCCAGCGGCAAGGCCGGTAGGCCCGGCCCCGGCCCGGTGGTGACCCGGGCCGCGCTCGATCCGGCGCTGGTCGCCGGGCGGGGCGCGAAGGTCGCCTTCCTGGAACAGGAGGCGGAGAACGCGGTGACCAACGGCGAGGTCATCGGCCCGGACCGGACCGCGTACACGCTGCCGTCGGAAGCCTCCGGCCGGCGGGCGGTCAAGCTGCGGCCCGGCCAGCACGTCGAGTTCACCCTGCCGGCCCCGGCCAACGCGATCACCGTGCGCTACAGCATCCCGGACGCGCCCGGCGGCGGTGGGATCACCGCGCCGCTGGACGTCGCGGCCAACGGCCGGCGACTCAGCACCATGACGTTGACCTCGCAGTACGCCTGGCTCTACAACCAGTACCCGTTCACCAACGACCCCGACGCCGACCTGCTGCACCCGGACTGGTGGATCACCGAGTGCTCCTGCGTGCCGGCCGAGACCACCCCGTACCCGAGCATCAGCAAGCCGTTCCGGCCCAGCCACTTCTACGACGAGCAGCGGCTGCTGCTCGGCCGCACCTACCGGGCCGGCGACCGGATCCGGCTCACCACGCCGGCCGGCAGCAACGCCGCGTGGACGGTCATCGACCTGCTCGACTCGGAACTGGTCGGCCCGCCACGGGTGCGGCAGCGGGCGGCGAACGTGCTGGCCTTCGGCGCCGACCCCACCGGACGCCGGGACGCGGCCCCCGCCATCGAACGGGCGATCGCCTTCGCCAAGCGCAACCGGCTCCCCGTCTACCTGCCGCCCGGCACCTACCAGGTCAACCGGCACATCATCGTGGACGACGTGACGATCGAGGGCGCCGGCAACTGGCACACCGTCGTCAAGGGCCGCGAGGTCGCCCTACCCACCCCCGCGCCGGACGGGTCGGTGCACACCGGCGTCGGCTTCTACGGCCGGGATGCCGCCGACGGCGGCAGCCGCAACGTGCACCTCGCCAACTTCGCCATTGTCGGCGACGTACGGGAGCGCATCGACACCGACCAGGTCAACGGCATCGGTGGCGCGTTCAGCGACTCCACCTTCGACGGGCTGCACATCCGGCACACCAAGGTCGGCATCTGGCTGGACGGCCCGATGCGCAACGTCCGGATCACCAACAACATCGTCGTCGACCAGATCGCCGACGCGCTGAACTTCCACACCGGCGTCACCGACTCGCTGGTGGCCAACAACTTCGTCCGCAACACCGGCGACGACGGCCTGGCGATGTGGTCGGAGGCGACGGCCAACGCCCGCAACACCTTCGACCGCAACACGGTGCAGTCGCCGGTGCTGGCCAACGGCATCGCGATCTATGGCGGGACGGACAACACCGTCTCGAACAACCTGATCGCCGACCCGGTACGGGAGGGCAGCGCCATCCAGGTCGGCTCCCGTTTCGGCGCGCAACCGTTCACCGGGCGCCTGCGGATCGCCAACAACACCACCGCCCGCGCCGGCACGTACGAGCTGAACTGGAACATCGGCCTCGGGGCGATCTGGTTCTACGCGCTGGACCGCAGCATCGACGCCCGGATCGAGGTGACCGGGGACGCGTACCTGGACAACACCTACAACGCGATCATGCTGGTCAGCGAGTGGGGGGTGAAGGACCTCTACTCGATCAGCAACGTCCACTTCCGGGACGTCCGGGTCGACGGCACCGGCACCTCCGTGGTCAGCGCCCGCACCGCCGGCTCCGCCTCGTTCCGGAACGTGGACGCCCGCAACGTGGGCGCGGTCGGGGTGAACAACTGCGGCTCCTTCCACTTCACCCCCGCCGGCTCCGAGTTCAGCCTCACCGACCTCGGCGGCAACGACGGCGGCTGGCTGGCCGACTGGCAGCTACCCAACACCATCACCTGCAACGACCGCCCCCCGGTCATCCCCCCACCCCCACCCACCCCCTGGTAACCCCACCCACCCCCGCCGAACGCCGACCGCCGAACGCCGAACGCCGACCGCCGACCGCCGACCGCCGAACGCCGACCGCGATCATGCAGTTGTGGTGCCTCACATAACCGGCCAACCGCACCAGAGCGCCCACCACAACTGCATGATCGACCCGGCTCGTGGGTGCAGGAGTGACCGTGATCCACCAGGGGTGACGGGGGCGGGGGAGCGCTCCGTAGGCCGGCCAGCCGAACCGTCGACTGGCCGGCAGGTGGCCGCGGTGGCGCCGACGCAGGAGCGGACCAGTCAGGTCAGCGGCACGCCGAAAGGCTGTGTCGCCGTCGACCACTCCGTGCGCTCGCCAGCCGCTGACGCGCACCGCCCGCGTTCACCTGCCGACACGCCCCGCGAGGGCTCACCGTCGCTGCTCACCGTCGTCGAGGTCGCCGGCGAGCGACTCCGGGGCCCGCATCCGCCACGCGTCGCCGACGAGCTCCGCAAGACGGTCGACGCCCACCCGCGCCAGCCGCAGCATGATCAGGGGCAGCCCGTCGTAGCCGGGCGTGGTGAAGAAGAGCTCGGGCTCACCGAGGAGCAGCGCCTGTTTCTCGGCTTCGTCGCCGACGTACAGCACCGCGATGTCGGTGCGGATGACGCGCGGCTTGCCGGGACTGCGCTCGGGGTAGGACCAGACGAAACCCTTGTCGGCCACCCGGAAGTCGAAACCGTCGCTGTCGATCTCCACCGCCTGCGGTAGCGCCAGTGCCAGGCGACGGACGTCGTCCGCGTCAGCCATCGAGACTCCTCCGGGGCACCGTCTGCTGCATCCGAACACGGTAGCCGTCGGGTCGGACATCATCGGGCACGACGCTGGCGGAGCAGCAGCACGGCGGCGGTGCCGACCATGGCGAGGCCGCCGGCAGCGGTCGCCACGCCGAGCCAGGCGGGCGTCGCCACGACGACGTTGTCGCCGTTGACCCGCAGGTCCATCGCCTCTCCGGGCAGCGTGCCGGAGCCGCTGACGTCGACCGAGGCGGTGTGCGGCCCGTCGGCGGCCTGCCAACTGACGGTGCAGTGCTGGACGGTCCTGGTGGTCGTGCCGGTCCGCTCGACCCGTGTCGTGCACGACTGCACCTCGCCGGTGGCCCGGTCCCAGCCCTGGCTCACCAGCAGCCAGCCACCGACGACGAGGAAGACGAGACCGACCAGGCCGGCCAGGATCAGGCCGCCGCGGTGCAACAGCCGGAGGTACCGGGCCGCCCTCGGCGGATAGCTGTCGTGAGCCACACCGGCACGGTACGGGCGACGACGGCGGCGCGGACCCGACCGTCCGGATCGATCTCACCGGCGACCGGCCCGTGCGCCACGGCCGTCGAAAGTGGACGCGCCCTCGGTAGGATGTGCCGGTCGCGCCGTTGGCCCGCCCGACGCCCCCGCCGATAGGAGCCCCGCATGGTCAGCCCGGATCCCGACCTCGCCGCGAAGCTCCAACCGGAGGTGCCGCACGCCGCCCGGATATGGAACTACTGGATGGGCGGCAAGGACCACTTCCCGGCCGACCGGGCGGCCGGTGCGGCCGTGGCCGAGGTCTATCCCGAGATCGTGGTGATGGCGCAGCAGTCCCGCCGGTTCCTGATCCGGGCCGTGCGTTTCCTGGCCGCCGAGGCGGGCATCCGGCAGTTCCTGGACATCGGCACCGGCCTGCCCACCATGCAGAACACCCACGAGGTCGCCCAGGGGATCGCGCCCGAGTCGCGGATCGTCTACGTCGACAACGACCCCATGGTGCTGGTGCACGCTCGGGCGCTGCTGGGCAGCACGACCGCCGAGGGCGTGACCACGTACGTGCCGGCCGACTACCACGACCCGGAGAAGATCCTCGTCGACGCGGCGGCCACGCTCGACTTCGACCAGCCCATCGCCGTGATGTTCATGGGTGTGATGGGCTACGAGCCCGACCTGGACGCGGTCCGCTCCGTCGTGGGGCGGGTGATGGGGGCCACCACCTCCGGCAGTCACCTGGTGCTCTGGGACGGCACCGACACCAGCCCGGCGGTGGTCTCCGGCGCCGAGCGGCTGGCGGAGAGCGGCGGCGTCCCGTACATCCTGCGCAGCCCCGAGCAGTTGGCCAGCTGCTTCGAGGGGCTGACGATGGTGGAGCCCGGGATTGCGCCGATCACCCTGTGGCGTCCGGACGACTCCGACGCGGTGGCGATCGACGCGTACGGCGCGGTGGCCCGCAAGCCCTGACCGTGACCGCCGAGCGGGTCTCACTCTGATCGCGAGCCCGGCCGACGAGACGCTCGGCTACCGGCTGGCCGAGCAGGATGCCGACGAACACCAGGACGACGCCGCAGATCTGCTGGGGCGCGAGCCGCTCACCGGCGATGACCGCGCCGAGCAGCACGCCGGTGAGCGGGTTGAGCAGCCCGATGAGCCCCACCGTGCCGGCGCTGAGGTGGCGCAGCCCGGTGAACCAGGCGGCGAACGCGAGGGCGGTGGCCACGACCGTGACGTAGCCGAAGCCGAAGATCGCCGGGCGGTCCAGGGTGGGCGGGGCCCCTTCGACCACCGCCGCGACGGGCAGCAGGATCACGCCCCCGGCGATGAGTTGCCACGAGGTCAGCGAGAACACGTCGATCCCCGTCCCCCACCTCTTCGCCAGCACGTAGCCGAGGGCGGACATCGCCATGGCCGCGACGGAGGCGAGCACTCCGGAGTAGGCGATCGCGGCCGTGCCGTCCAGCAGCATGAGGCAGACGCCGCCGATCCCGATGCCGGCGCCGGCGAGGTGCGCGGCGCGCGGGCGTTCGGCGAGGATCGCCCAGGCGATCAGCATCATGGCGACCGGTGAGGTCGCCATGATCGTCGAGGCGACGCTCGTGGGCAGCACCTGTGCCGCGAGGTAGATCAGCGCGAAGAACACGCCCACGTTCAGCGTGCCGAGGAGCAGCGACCGCCACCACCAGGACCCGCGCGGAATCGCCCGGCGCACGAGGAGCAGCAGCAGGCCGGCGGGCAACGCCCGGATCGCCCCTCCGTACAGCGGATAGTCGGCCGGCAGGAACCGGTGGGTGACGAAGTAGGTCGCCCCCCAGGCGACCGGGGCGACCGCGGTGACCGGCACCCACCGAAGATTAACTTCCACGGAAGCGACTATAGCTTCCATGGAAGCTATAGTCGGGGTGTGACCGAACACCTCGACCACGTCGCCCGCATCCAACAGGCATGGGCCCGCGAACGGCCCGACCTGGACGTCAGCCCCCAGGGGGTGATAGGCCGGCTGCACCGCCTCGCCGGCCACCTCACCGAGCAGCTGCGCGTCGTCTACCGGCGGTACGGGCTCGGCGAGGGCGAATTCGACGTCCTCGCCACCCTCCGGCGCGCCGGCGAACCCTTCGAACGTGCGCCTGGAGAACTCGCGGCGTTCACGATGGTCACCACCGGCGCCATGACCAAGCGCCTCGACCGGCTGGAACGCGACGGACTGGTCACCCGCCGCCCCAGCACGAGCGACGGCCGCGCCCGGGTCGTCGCGCTCACCGGGGCCGGCCGGGACCTGATCGACCAGGCGTTCACCGAACACATGCGCAACGAACGCCGCCTGCTCGACCTGCTGGCCCCGGACGAGGCGGCCCGCCTGGAATCGCTTCTCGCCACCTGGCTCGCCGCCTTCGAGACTCCGCAGCACGAAGGCTCACGGTCTGACCCGGTCGGTGCCCGGCGGCGGCCGGGCACCACCTGATTGCCAGTGTTCACCTCACGTTCGCCGTCCCGTTGGTTTGCCGGTGCTACCAACAAGCCAGGTCGTTGGAAGATCATCGGTAGCGGCGGGACGGAGCGTACGTGCGGGTCAAGGGGCTTGCGGCAGTCGCCGCGGCGATGATGGTGCTGGCTGCCGGCTGCACCGGCGGCGAACCCGACCCCCGGGGGTCGGGCGGGATCGACACCGATCCTTCCGCGCTACGGATCGTCGCCGGGTCCGAGCAGGAGAGCGTGGTCGAGACCATCGTCAAGCCGTGGTGCGCCAGCAGGGGCTACCGGTGCGACGTGACGCTGAAGGGCTCCGTCGACCAGGCACGGCTGCTCGCCGCCGGCAGCCGGGACTACGACGCCTACTGGTTCGCCTCCAGCGTCTTCTCCCAACTCGGTGACAAGGCCAACGTGTTGCAGGACGTGCGGCCGATGTTCCTGACCCCGGTGGTCTTCGCCGGCTGGCGCAGCGAGATGCAGCGGCTGGGCTTCGCCGGCCGGCCGGACGTCGGCATCGCGGACATCCTGCGGGCCGTCGAGTCGGGCCGGACCACGGTCTGGGTGACCAACCCGACGCAGTCCAACTCCGGGGCGACCGTGCTGTTCGGGTTCATGAACTACTTCGCGGGCAACGGTCCCGGCACAGCGCTGAGCCAGGAGCAGCTCGACTCCCCCGCGGTCGAGCAGGGCGTGACCCGGTTCATCGCGGCGATGGACCAGACGCCGCCGTCGACGGGCACCATGATGACCGAGTGCCTCGCCCGGCCGGACGACTGCCGGACCATGTTCACCTACGAGGACCTGGTCATCGAGAAGAACCAGGAACTGGTCAGGGCCGGCAAGGAACCCCTGGTGGTGGCGTATCCGCGCGGTTCGCTGGCGATCAGCGACGCGCCGCTGGGTTTCCTGCCGCACGGCACCGACGCCGACGCCGCCAAGCGGAAGATCGTCGGCGAGTTGCAGGAGCACCTGCTCACCGACGCGGGCGCGTCGGCCCAACTGCTCAAGCTGGGCCGACGCCCGGTCAGCAGCATCGGGCTGACCCTGGAGAACCCCGACCTGGCCGTGTTCAACCCGGACTGGGGCATCCAGGCGACCATCAACGAGCAGGGCATCCAGTATCCGGCGGCACCGGTCATCGAGGCCGCGCTGGACCGCTACCAGACCCGGTACCGCCGCCCGGTCAACACGTTCTACTGCCTCGACGGCAGCGGGTCGATGGCCTCGAACGAGGGCTGGGACGGGGTCCGGGCCGCCGCACACCAGATCTTCGACCAGGACCAGGCCGCCCTCAACTTCCTGCGTACGCATCCGCAGGACGTCACCACCGTCGGGATCTTCAACCGCGACCTGGTCGAGGGCACGCCGTGGATGGTGGACGGCGACGACGCTGCCGGGCTGCACGGACTCACCGAAAAGATCAACGACTACCGTCCCACCGGCGGCACCAACATGTACGCCTGCCTGCGACGGGCCGCCACCGAACTGCGCGATCCGCAGCCCGACGACCGGCGGCGGCTGGTGGTGCTGATGACCGACGGCATCTCGGAGACCGACGACCGGGGCGCGGCGGTCTCCGCGCTGACGGCGCTGGGCGTACCGGTGATCGCCATCGCCTTCGGCCGGGACGTCGACGCGGCGCAGCTCACGGAGGTCGCCGAGGCCACCGGCGGCGCGTACGTCCAGCAGGATGACCTGGTGGCGGCGCTGCGCCAGGCGGCGGGGTACAAGTGACCGGCCGCCGCCACACCGACGTGTCCCGGCCGCCGCGGTGAGGAGGAAGGTGGCCGCGCCGGTCGCGCTCGCCGCCGCGGTCGCGGTCTTCGCCGGGGTCTTCGCCGTCACCACCAGTTTCCTCTGGGCACCGCTGCTGGCGGTCGCCGCGGCCCTCGGCGTGTACTTCATGCTCGACGACCGCAGCCCGGCCCAGGCCCTCGGCGACGACTACCTCGACGAGTCGCGCGCCAAGGTCGAGGAGGCGCTCAAGGTGCTGCGCGGCATCGAGCGGCTCAGCCGCGACGTGCAGGCACCGGCCGCCCGGGCCGCCCTGGAGTCGGCCTGCCGCTACGTGCCCGAGTTGTTCGCCCGGGTCCGGGCGACCGCGCCGAACAGCCTCTACTCCACCGCCAGCCAGATCGGCGGGCACCTGACCAGCCTCGACGGGGTCGTGCGGCAGTACCTCGACATCCAGGGCAAGCCGGTGCTCTACACCGATCCGGAGGCCCTCAAGCGCAACGGCGAGTTGGCGTTCGAACGTTTCGCCGCGTTCGCCCTGGACAGCGTCCGGCTGGTCAACCAGGGCGACATCGCGCAGTACCGGGCCAACCTCGACACCGTCGCACCGCCGAAGCTGCCAGAGCTGGGATGAGGGAGCCATCGTGAGATTGCCGAGCGTTCGATTCCTGATCGGACTGGTCACGGTGATCGTCGTCTGCGTCGTCGCCGCCGTGCTGTGGGTACGGTCCGACGACCCGGCCACGTCGGCCGCCCCGCCGACCGTGGTGAGCTGCCTCGGCGGTTCCGAGAAGTCCGAGCTGATGGCCGACGTCGACGTGGTCCGGATCCTGCGGGACAGGTACCGGCTGGAGGTCGACTTCCAGCCGCTCGGCTCGTACGACCAGGTGCAGTTGAGCAGCGACGACCTCAAGGCCCGGCAACTCGACTGCCTCTGGCCGTCGAGCGCCAGCGCGCAGAGCGTCTTCGAGGCGCAGCACCCGGGCGCGTTCCCGGAGTACCGGGCCGAGAACCTGCTCCAGTCACCCGAGGTGGTCTACGCGGGGCCGCGCGGCACCGAGGCGCTGGTCAAGCGCGGCCTGGTCGAGCAACGGGACAACCGGTACTACCTGGTGAACATGAAGTCCCTGCTGCTGGAGCACGTGCTGAAGAAGCAGACCTGGGACGGCATCGGCGCGGCCGACCTACGCGGACCGATCACCGTGGCGAGCACCGACGCGGCCAAGTCGAACAGCGGCTTCGTGCTGGCCCAGCTCCAACTGAGCATCATCGCCACCGACGACGTGTTCCAGGCGCCGAACCTCGCCCAGGCGCGCCGGGCCCTGCCCACCATGCGGGCGCTCTACGACGCGCAGGGGTTGCAGGCGCGCAGCTCCGACTCCGGGTTCCGGGAATGGCTCACCCAGGGCGGTGAGTTCAAGTCGCCGCTCTACGCCGGGTACGAGAACCAGCTCATCCAGCTGGTCGCGCACGGCGGCGTGAGCACCGCCAGCGTGCTGAAGAACGTCCGGCTGCTCTACCCCGACCCGACCATCTACAGCGATCATCCGCTGCTGGCGCTCAACACCACCGCCGACCGGCTGATCGAGGCGATGAAGGACCCGGAGATCCAGGCGATCGCCTGGCGGACGTACGGCTTCCGTTCGGCGTTGCAGGTCGGCGCCAACGACGTGGCGGACTTTCCCGACCTCGCGCTCGCCGAGCAGATCCGCACCACCCCGGCGCCCGCCGCCGACGTGACGCTCGCGCTGCTGAGTTGCATCAAGGACACCAACACCTGCAAGTGAGGGGAACCGACCGGCCATGACCGACGGATTGCAGATCGACTTCGGCAGCATCGTGGGTGGCGCGGCCGAACCACCGGCCGGCGCCGCCGACAGCGCCATCACCAGCGCGCTGGCCACCAGCCAGCCACGCGAGCTGGCCTGCGCGGACCTGCTCAGCCCCGCCCAGCGCGGCCAGGCCGAGGCCGCGGCGAGACAGCTCTACCCGGCGATGCTGGCCAACACCGAGCAGCTCGCGTCCTTCGGCAACAGCGCGATCGACCAGGTCAACACCCAGGTCAGCCGGATCTTCAAGGAGGTCGGCCGGGTCGACATCCCCGAGCTGACCAGCATCATGCGCCAGCTCAACGACCGGATGCGCACGTTCCGCCGCAAGTACGACCCGAGCGACCCGCAGGTCCGGGAGACGTTCAACAAGTTCGCGGACGCCATCAAGGGCACCTTCCGCAAGGGCCGCGACCTGCTGGAAATGCTGTTCGAGGAGGCGCGCACGGTCGAGCAGCAGCTGGACAGGGTGGCCGGGCAGCTCAGTGCCAAGCAGCACGAGCTGCGGCGCAACGTGGTGCTCTGCGACGAGCTCTACAAGGCCAACGAGGCGGCGATCGGCCAGCTCATCGGCGCGATCGCGGTAATGGAGCTGGTCCGCGACGAAGCGCTCGCCGAGGCCCGGTCGATCACCGTCACACCGGGCGCGGTCGACGAGCGTGACCGGCAGGAACGGCTCTCCCTGGTCACCGAGTTCATCCAGGCCCTTGAGGTACGCATCAACGAGTTCCAGCAGCGCCTCTTCGTGGCCTGGTCGACCTCGCCGCAGGTGCGCAACATCCGGACGCTCAACTACGGCCTGGGCCAGCGTCTCGCGCTGCTGATGAACCTGACCATCCCGACCATGAAGCTCACCATCGCCCAGTGGGCGCTGCTGTTGCAGGCCAACCAGGCCGCCGACATGCAGCAGGTGGTCGCCGACGGCGCCAACGACGTGCTTTCCGCGTACGCGCGGGCGTCGCAGTCCGCCATTCCGCAGATCGCCCGGACCATCCAGACCCCGACGATCCGTCCGGAGACGCTGCTGGAGGTCGCCGAGTCGATCGACGCGCAGGCGCGCGGCATCGAGGAGGCCGTCCGGTTCGGGCAGCAGAAGCGGGCCGAGGTGGTGACCGCGATCGTCACCGCCAACCAGTCCATGACGCAGTCGGCCAACCGGCTCTCGCAGACCGTGGTCGAGCTGGTGACCCGGGCCAAGGAGCCGCTGGCGCTGCCGGCCGGGCCGCAGCTGCCCGCCTCGGTCCTCGAACAGGCGCCGGCGGTGCTCGCGCCCCAGCAGCAGCCGACGAGGTGATCGACGGGGGACGATGACCGGGCTAGCATGTGGATCATCGATCCACATCCACCCCTGGTCGACTCCGGCCACCAGCCCGAGCGAAGGGAGACGCGCGTGCGTCGTACCCCCTGTCTGGCCCTGCTTGGCGTCGGCGTGGCCGGCGTCCTGGTGTTGAGCGCCGCCCCGCCAGCGGCGGCCCAACCCGCGGCCGCCACGTCCCCCGGCATCGTGGTCGTCGACGGCATGACGCAGCCGGTCTTCTCGCTCGCCGAGGCGATCGAGGAACGGGTGTACGTGGAGACCACGGTGGACACCGACCGCGACGGTCGCCGGGACCGGGTGGCGATCGACATCTCCCGGCCCCGGGAGACCGCCACCCAGGGCTTCAAGGTGCCGGTCATCTTCGAGCACAGCCCGTACCGCAAGGGCACCTGGAACGACGTGCCCTACCCGAGCGTGCTGGTGGACGAGCTGCCGCAGAACGGCGTGACCCGCCGCTCGGGGCTGCGGGGGTCCGACGCGTCGGTGCAGAGCGCGGTGGCGAAGGCCAACCTGCCCGGCCAACTGGACGACTACTACGTGCCGCGGGGGTACGCGGTGGTGCTCGGTCAGAGCGTCGGCACCGCCGACTCGGACGGCTGCCCGACCAGCGGCGACCAGGCCGAGACGCTCGGCACCAAGGCGGTGATCGACTGGCTGAACGGGCGGGCGAAGGGGTACGACGCGAACGGCGCGCCGGTCACCGCCGACTGGACCACCGGCGCGGTCGGCATGACCGGCGTCTCCTACAACGGGACGCTGCCCAACCAGGTCGCCACCACCGGCGTCCAGGGGTTGAAGACCATCGTGCCGGTCGCCGCGATCAGCAGCTGGTACGACTACTACCGGGCCAACGGCCTGGTCGTCGCGCCCGGCACCTACCAGGGTGAGGACGTCGACGTGCTGGCCCAGTTCACCGCCGGCCGGGCGCGGGCCGAGGGCCCCTGCGCCGACGAGATCGCCGAGCTGACCGCGCGGCAGGACCGGGTCACCGGCGACTACTCGACGTTCTGGCAGGACCGCGACTACCTGGACGCCCGGAAGGTCAAGGCGAGCGTCTTCGTCGTGCACGGCCTCAACGACTGGAACGTGAAGACCGAGCACTTCGCCGGCTGGTGGGACGAGCTGGCCAAGCGGAACGTCCCGCGCAAGATCTGGCTGCACCAGGGTGGGCACGGCGGTCCGGGCAACACCGCGTCGGTGACCCTGCCCGACGGTCGGACCTGGACCTACAAGCAGACCGAGAACCGCTGGTTCGACTACTGGCTGTGGAACGTGCGCAACGGCATCATGGACGAGCCGACCGCGGTGCTCCAGCGGGAGGACCGGGCGTACACCACGTACCGCAACTGGCCCGACCCGGGCGTCCGCGAGGTCCCGCTGCACCTGGGCGCGACCGCCGCCACCGCCCCGGGCACGCTCACCGCCGGCAAGCCGGCGAAGGCCAAGGTCGAGCAGCGCTTCGTCGACGAGGGCCGGACCATCCACCCGGACACCCTGGTGGCCGGCGCGGACACGGCCAGCCCGAACCGGCTCGTCTACCGCTCCCCCGAGCTGACCCGCGACGTCCGCATCTCCGGACGCCCCGAGATGCGGCTGCGGATGGCGATCGACAACAAGCCGGACGCGAACCTCACCGCGTACCTGGTCGACTACGGCCCGACCGGCTCGACCGCCGCGCCGACCGTGGTGACCCGGGGCTGGATGGACCCACAGAACCGCGCGAGCGCGGCCCGCACCGAGCCGCTCAAGCAGGGCAAGCTGTACGACCTCCGGTGGACCCTGGAGCCGAAGGACTACGTCTTCCCGGCGGGTCACCGGATCGGCGTGGTCGTCTTCTCCAGCGACCAGGAGTACACGCTGCTGCCGCTCGGCGGGACCCGGTTGCGGGTCGCGCCGCAGCACAGCGAGCTGCGGCTGCCGGTGGTCGGCGGACGGAACGCGCTCGGGCTCTGAGTCGGTCAGCTGGGTGGAGCGCGAGCCTGGGCCGGTGCGTGCGCACCGGCCCAGGCCGCCTTCGCTGAGGAGCCCGCCGACGAGCGGGGGTTCGCTGTCGGGCCTGGCCAGCGGCAGCTGACCGGTGGGCGATGGGCCGCGGCGGCGGGCTCCCGAGCATCGCAGGCGGTGACGGCCCACCGACCTCACGACATCGCCGCACATCTATTGACAAACGTCCTTAACAGTCAGAGTCTGAGAGAGCGCTCTCTCACACCGTGTCACCACCGACCGGAGGAGTCCCCGTGGTTGTCCGAAGAAGGCTGCTGGCTGTCGCAGCCACCCTGATCACCGCCGTCCCGACCGCCCTCGTCGCCGCCGCACCGGCCCAGGCCATCGGCCCACCGTTGCTGCCCGTCACGGTGACCAACAGCACCGGCCGCGCCGGAGCCGTCCACCTGTACGTGCTCGGCGTGCAGCACTCCTCCGGCCGCCTCGGCTACGTCAACCAGGCCGGCACGTTCACCCCCTGGACCGGCGGGCAGATCCCGCCCTCCCCCGCACCCGACGCGTCGATCCCGGGACCGGCCAACGGCGGCACCGCGACGATCCGCTTCCCGCGCGGCTTCTCCGGCCGCGTCTACTTCTCCCTCGGAGAGAAGCTGAAGTTCTTCCTCACCCCGGACGGCCTGGTGCAACCCGCGCCGTGGGCCCCCGGTGACCCCAACCGCGACATCCTCTTCGACTGGAGCGAGTTCACCTACAACGACGCCGGCCTGTGGCTGAACAGCTCGCAGGTGGACATGTTCGCGGTGCCGCACGCGGTCACCGTGACCGGCGCCAACGGCGTCACCAGACGCACCGGCGACGTGGTCACCGGCGGTCGAAACGCCATCATCAACGGCATCCGGTCCCAGTCCGGCTGGGCCAACACGGTGTACACCCGCGGCGACGGCACGGTGCTGCGGGTCCTGGCACCGGGCAAGGCGGCCGGCGCCGGCCTGCTCAGCCCGACCTACCTGGATTCGTACATCGCCTCGGCGTGGAACGCGTACACCGGCCGGACCCTGACCGTGGTGCCGTTCGGCGACCGGCCCGACGTCCGCTACTCCGGGCGGACCTCGGGCAACGTCATGACCTTCACCAACAGCGCCGGCCAGGTCGTCGCCTCGTTCAACCGGCCCTCCTCGGCGAGCGTCTGGGGCTGCGACGGCGACCTGCCCGCCCCCAACGACCAGGTGGTCGGCCCGATCTCCCGGACGCTCTGCGCCGCGCTGAACCGGGGCACGCTCGGCACCATCCACACCCAGCCGAGCACGAACGCCGCCGAGTTCTACCGCAACAACCCGACCAACCACTATGCCCGGGTCATCCACGCCAACATGCGCGACGGAAAGGCGTACGCCTTCGCCTTCGACGACGTCGGCGCGTTCGAGTCGCTGGTCCACGACGGCGACCCCCGCTCGGCCGGGCTGATCCTGAGCCCCTTCTGACCGCACTGGCCGCCACTCGCGGCGGGATGTGGTGAATCACGCTCGGTCCGGGATTGAGTGGCCTCGTTGCGATGTAGAGGCCACTCAATCCCCGATCGAGCACGATCATGCGACGCGGACGGAGCAGAGACCGCGCCGTGCCGGGCGGGTGTCGGCGTTCCGGCACGGTCAAGGCCATGGCCGCACCGGGCGGCCATAATGGAGCGAACCGTCCGAGTAAACCTTCCGGGCCCTGCTGGCTGTATTCGGATGTCGATGTCAGCACCTGGAGGAAGGACGCGGCACATGGTTGACGCTGTCGTATTGATGATCGTGGTGGTGGGCGCCCGGTTGGCGTACTCGCTGGTGTCGCTCTACACCTGGCCCGCGCGGGCCCGGGCGCGGGCGGAGGTGATAGCCCTGCTGCTCCGGGCGGCCGGACCGGGCGGGGTGGTGGAGGACGCCGCGCCGGACGGGAGCACGGTGACCGTACGGTTGGCGCCCGTCCTGCCGCGGGCGGAGATGGGCCGGTGAACGCCGAGCCGGCCGGGCGGCAGCGCGACTTCGCGACGTTCTTCGCCTGCACGTACCCGTCGATGCTGGCGCAGGCGATCATGCTGTGCGGGGACCGGGCGGACGCCGAGGACGCGACGCAGGAGGCGTTCGTCGAGGCGTACCGGGTGTGGGACCGGGTCGCCGGCTACGACGCGCCCGAGGCGTGGATCCGCCGGGTGATGGTGCAGCGCCTGTGGAAGGTGTACCGCAAGCGCCGGACCGGCCAGGAGCGGCTGCTCCACCTGCCGGTACCGGCGCAGGCCAGCCCCGAACAGACCGCGGAGGCGCGCGAGGTGCTGCGCCTGCTCGCCACGCTGCCGCCCCGGCAGCGGATGACGCTGGCGCTGTTCAGTCTGGAGGGCTGGTCGCAGCAGGAGATCGCGACGACGCTACGGATGACCCGCGGCGGAGTGGCCGCCAACGTGGCCAAGGCGCGTCAGACGTTGAGGGAGGCGCTGGGGATGGCGGCCGACGAGGTGACCGGACGGGACCCGCTGGTGGCCGGGATGGGCGTCGGCTGGCTGGGCCGGTTCGGGGCGTACCGGATCGGTGCCGGCCAGGACCCGCTGGTCCGGGCGCTGCTCGACACGCAGGCCTGGCTGCGGGCGGCCGTCGAGACCGATCCGCAGGCGCTGGAGCGGGCTCGCGCTGCCCTGGCCGAGCGCCTGGAGGAGGAATGAAGGTCGGCGGGCGGGGCGGCGGCGCGCTGCGCCGCCGCCGCGAAGGGGCGGCCGGCATCGTCGGCGCGGTGCTCGGCTGGCTGCGTGGGGTGCTCGCGGTCGCGCTGCTCGCCGGGGTGTACGTGCTGGCGTTCGTCCTCGTCGCCACGAACTCGCTGTTCGTCGTGCTCGTGCTCTGGGGTGCGTTCACCTCGCCGACCAGCGGCGGTAGCTGGCCGCTCGTGGTCGGTGGCAGCATCTCGGCCGTCTTCGCGCTGCTCTACGGGGTCGCGGCGGTCAGCCGGGTGGAGGCGCCGCCCACCGGCGCGGTGTTCCTGCCCCGCCGTCAGGCGCCCGAGCTGTGGCGGCTGGTGGAGGAGTTGGCCGGTGAGCTGGACACCCGGCCGCCGACCCGCATCTTCCTGACCCCGGAGGTCAACGCGGCGGTGTCGGAGGAGCCGCGGATGCTCGGTTTCGCCGTCGGCGCGCGGACCATGTACCTCGGCGTGCCGCTGCTGACCCAGTTGACGCCGACGGAGCTGCGGGCCGTGCTCGCCCACGAATTCGGTCACTACGCCGGCCGGCACACCCGATTCGGCGCGGTCACCTATCGGGGCGCGGCGGCGCTACAGTCCGCGCTCTTCCGGCTGCGGATGACGGCCCAGTCGCGGCAGGGCATCTCCGGGTACGCCTGGTTCTACCAGAAGATCGTCGGCGGGTATGCCCGGCTCTTTCTGTGGGTGTCGCTCGCGGTACGCCGCCGCCAGGAGCTGGAGGCCGACGCCCGCGCGGCCGCCGTGGTCGGGCCGGCCGCGACCGCCGAGGCGCTGCGCCGGGTCCACGCGCTCGGCCACGCCTGGACCGGCTTCCTGACCATGTTCGTACGCCCGATCCAACGACTCGGCTTCGTGCCGGAGGATCTCTTCGGCACCTTCGCCGCCATGGTGGACGACCCGTTGGTCCAGGAGCGGCTGGCGGAGCTGCGCAAGCACCCGATCGAGACGAACCGCTCCTGGCTGGACTCCCACCCGCCACTGGCCCGCCGCCTCGCGATCATCGAGACACAGCCCGCGGGCGACCCGATCCCGGTCGACGAGAAGCCGCTGCTGGCCGACCGGGCGGCGGTGCTGCGCGTACAGGACAGGGTGTTCGCCCAGGCGCGGAGCCGGCCCACGGGTTTGCCGCAGGCCACCTGGGCCGACACCGCCGCCGAGGCGTTCGCGGTGGAGCTGGCGAGCCAACTGCTGGAGGCCGCACGTGGCGTCGCGGTCTCCGCACGCCCCACCCTCGGCACGGTCCTCGACCTGTTGGAGCAGGGCAAGCAGGCCGAGCTCGCCCGGCGGCTGACCGACGCCGCCGGGCCCGAGGAGCAACTCGCGGAGGCGTTGTTCGCGCTCATCGGCCAGGCCCTGGCTGGCGGCGGCCGGGCGCAGTGGGTGTTGAGCTGGACAAAGGGCTATCTGCTCGTCCCACGCGACGAGACCGGCCAGGACCTGGAGGAGCTGGCGGCAGCCGCCGCGCGGGACGCCACGGCCGTGCGTGCGCTCCGCCGGGACCTGGCGCGACGCGGCGTGAACGTCCACACGCCCGTGCCGTTGCTCCTGCGCTCCGTGTCGGCTCCGGCCGGGCGGACCACCGGCGTGGACATCGCCGGCCAGCTGCCGGACTTCGTCGCCGAGGAGATCCAACGGCAGGACGGGGTCCGCCGGTTCACGATCGGGGTGCTGGTGGTGCTCGCCGGCGCCTGGGGCATCGCGTTGATCGGCTCGGACGACTCGGAGCGCCCTCCGCCGACCGCCACCAGCCTGCCGGCGAACTGGCCGGCCCTCGCCAGCCGGGCAGCCTGGCCTCCGCCGACCGCCCAGCCGCTACCCACCCTGGGTCTGCCGTACATCCGTCCCACATTTTCGCTTCCGCCCCTGCTGCTGCCCTTCGACACCATCGTCGTCAAGCGCGGCGACACGCTGACCAGGATCGCCTCCCGGCACTGCACCACCGTGAAGGAGCTTCAACAGCTCAACGACATGGGCAAGCGGACCGCGATCGACGTCGGCCAACGCCTCCGGGTGCCGGGCTCGGCCAGGAAGCCGTGCGCCTGAGCCCGTTCACCCGCCCGGCGCCTGCCACCAGGCGAACCGGTCGCTGCGTCGCCACGAGTGGCCGGCCTGGTATGCCGGGAACGGCTCGTAGTACGCCTGCGGTCCGCCCGTCCGGCGATCCTCGGCGCTCGGCCCGGCGCCCTGCGTCCACTCGAACGGGTCGGCGGCCCCCTCGTCCGGGCCGGGCGGCGGCCCGGGGCGGCCCGGCGGCGCAGCCGCGCCGCGCCGACGCTGGTCGTGGGCGGCCCGCCGATCCGCGTCGAGCAGCGCCTCCCGGGCCCGGTAGAGCAGCCGGAAGGCGTCGGCGTCGCCTCCCCGGTCGGGATGGTGGACGAGCGCCTCGCGGCGGAACGCGCGGAGGATCTCGGCCTCCGTGGCGTCGGACGACACGCCCAGCAGGGCGTAGTAGTCCGGCTCCTCCATGGGCTGTCTCATCGCCCGGCGACCTCGGCCTGCCGGCAGATCAGCCGCCACGACGCCCGGTGCGCCGGCCCGGACAGGCCGGTGCCGTGC
Source organism: Micromonospora sp. CA-263727 (assembly GCF_050942455.1). NCBI lineage: Bacteria > Bacillati > Actinomycetota > Actinomycetes > Micromonosporales > Micromonosporaceae > Micromonospora > Micromonospora sp. CA-263727. Next base: position 3,460,850 of record NZ_CP192031.1, on the reverse strand, counting down.
CCGGAGACGAAGGTCACCCACCGGCGCCCGGCGAGGTACGCCCAGACGTCCAGCTCATGGCTGGTGCCACGGTAGTAGTGGTCGCTGTCGACGAGCACGTCGCCGTTGACGAACGGCCACTGTAGTCGCGCCTGCGCGTCCGCCGGCAGGTTGCCGAGCAGATCGCGCAGGCGCGGGGACAGCGGCAGGCCCGCCACCGCCGGTGGCGCCGAGTCGCCGGCCGGCAGCGACGGGCTCCCCCGCCGCCACCGCGCGGGCTTCTGCACGATGACCGCGTGTCGCAGCGACGACGGCACGAAGGGGACGACGGTGAGCAGCTGCGCCGGGCCGCCCCGATCGTTCACGGTCGGCGTGCAGACGGCGAGGCCCCGCGCGCCGAGCACAACCGCGTACGGGCGTCGCGCGTCGAGATGGTGGCGATCCGCCCACCACTCGACCACCGGACCGACCCGGGCTTCCATCCGGTCGCGGACCCGCTCGCCGAGCTGCTCCCACCAGTGTTCGCGTCCCGGCCGGTCGACAAGGCCCAGCGTCGCGGCCTCGTGCACGGGCGGCGCGACCCCGGCGGCCCGGCTCGGCACCGCCTCGGAACCGGCCCGACCCGCCACCGGCCCGGGTGCCGTCCGGCCTGCCGCTCGGCCGGCGGATCGGTGCTCCGGCAGAGGTAGGTGATTCGACACGGACGCCTCCCCGGTCAGAGCGCCGGCAATGCCCACTGTAACGCCGCCGTGCCCGCCCGTGAACCGCGCTCCCGGACGTGCTCGGGCAGTCCGGCCGGGCCAGACGACCCTTCACTCGAGGTCGGGCGCGGGGATCTCGCGCAGGCTCCCGCCGTCCAGGCGCAGCCACCGCCGTACGCCGATGTCGTGCAGGAAGCGTTCGTCGTGGCTGACCACCACGAACGCGCCCCGGTAGGCGTTCAGCGCGTTCTCCAACTGCCCGACGCTGACCAGGTCCAGGTTGTTGGTGGGCTCGTCGAGCAGGAGCAGGTGCGGCGCCGGCTGGGCGTAGAGGAGGCAGGCCAGGGTGGCGCGCAGCCGCTCGCCGCCGGAGAGCACGCCGACCGGCAGGTGGGCGCGGGCGCCCCGGAACAGGAACCGGGCCAGCAGGTTCATCCGCTCGGCCAACGGCCGTTGCGGGGCGTACCCGGCGAGATTCTCCGCCACCGTACGGTCGAGGTCCAGCAGGTCCAGCCGCTGCGACAGGTACGCCACCCGGCCGTCGGCCCGGCGTACCCGCCCGCCCTGCGGTTCGAGGTCGCCGTGCAGCAGGCGCAGCAGGGTCGACTTGCCGGCGCCGTTCGGCCCGGTCAGCGCGATCCGCTCCGGCCCCCGGATGGTCAGCTCGACACCGTCCCCGGCGAACAGCGGCCGGGAGTCGTGCCGTACCTGCATCCGTTGCCCCTCGACCACCGTCCGGCCGGCGGGCACGTCGGTCTCCGGCAGCTCCAGCGTTAGCGTCTCGTCCTCCCGCAGCGCCCGGCCGGCCTCGTCGAGCCGCCCCTGCGCCGCGCTGACCCGGTTGGCGTGCGCCTGCTGGGCCCGCCCGGCGGACTCCTGCGCGCTGCGCTTGAGCCCACCGGCGACGATCCGGGCCAGACCGGCGTCACCGAGGTTGCGGGCGGCGTTGCCGGCGCGGCGCTCGGCCCGCTCGCGGGCCTGCTGCATCTCCCGCTTCTCCCGCTTGACCTCCTGCTCGGCGCTACGCACGGTGCGCTCCGCCGCCTCCCGGGCCGCCCGCGCGGCCTCCTCGTACGCGGTGAAGTTCCCGCCGAACAGGCGCAGCTGGCCGGCGTCGAGTTCGGCGATGCGGTCCATCCGGTCCAGCAGCATCCGGTCGTGGCTGACCAGCAGCAGGCACCCGGACCAGTTCCCCAGCACGGCGTACAGCCGGTGCCGGGCGTCGATGTCGAGGTTGTTGGTCGGTTCGTCGAGCAGCAGCACGTCCGGGCGGCGGAGCAGTTGCGCGGCGAGGCCGAGGGAGACCACCTGACCGCCGCTGAGGGTGTGCAGGGGCCGGTCCAGGGCGATCTCGCCCAGGCCCAGCCGGTCGAGTTCGGCGCGGCTGCGCTCCTCGACGTCCCAGTCGTCGCCGATCGCGGCGAAGTTCTCCTCGCTGGCGTCGCCGGACTCGATGGCCCGCAGCGCGGCCAGCGCCGGGGAGATCCCCAGCACCTCGGCGACGGTCAGCTCCCCGGCCAGGGGCAGGTTCTGCGGCAGGTAGCCGAGCACGCCCTCGACGGTCACGCCGCCACCGGTGGGGCTCAGCTCGCCGGCGATCAGCCGCAGCAGGGTCGACTTGCCGGCGCCGTTGCGCGCGACCAGACCGGTACGCCCCGGCGGCACGGTGAAGGACAGGTCCCGGAACACCGGAGTGTCGTCGGGCCAGGAGAAGGAGAGGTTGGTGCAGACGACGCAGACGTCGGACATCACGGAGAGACCTCGGGAAGGAAGCCGGGGACGCGACCGGCGCCCCGGTCAGGCAGACAGGGCTACGACAGGACGGGCCGCCCCGGCGCTCGCCGGCCGGCGGCGGGGTTGCTCACCCCGAGATGTCGTCGTCCCCCGTCGACATGTCGCGCTCCTCTTCCCACCTCGCGCGGATGGCCCGCGCGGTCACCAGCCTAGCAACTCCGCGACCCGGCCCGTTGGCTCGACTGACCGCCCGGCCCCGTCACATCCGGTGTGGCCGGGCCGGTAGCGGCGGTCGCCGGGGGTGCGGAACGGGACGCCCGGCGGCGCGGCAGCCGATTCTCGGCGTGCCCCATGCCCAGCAGCACGACCAGGCCACCGACGACCAGGTTCCAGGTCACCGGCTCGTCGAGGAAGGCCGCCCCGACCAGCACGGCCACGACCGGCACCAGATAGTTGACCGCCGAGGCGGTGGTCGCGCCGGTGTCGCCGATCAGCCGGAAGTAGAGGACGTACGCCAGGCCGGTGCTGAGCACACCGAGCAGCAGGATGCTGACGATGACCCGCGGTGTCGGGTCGGGCGAACGCCAGGCGAGAAACGGCGTGGCGACCACCTGCAACGCCACGGCCGCCAGCAGTTGCCCGGTGGCCAGGGCCAGCGGGGCGAGGCCCAGCGGCGACAGGAACCGCCGGACGTAGACGAAGCCGACGGCGTAGCTGACCGCCGCCCCGAAGCAGGCGAGTTGCCCGCCGAGGGAGCCGAGGGTCGAGTTCCACGGCGCGATGACCAGAACGATGCCGGCGAACCCCACCGCCAGGCCGATGGTCTTGCGCCCGGTGGCAGGCTCGGTGGTCAACGCGGCGGTGGCCAGGGCGAGCGTCAGCAACGGGGTGCCGCCGATGAGAACCCCGGCGATGCCGGCGCCGGTGCTCTGCTCGCCATAGGAGAGCAACAGGAACGGCAGGACGTTGCCGAAGAGCGCGGCCAGGGCGACGTGCCCCCACACGGGCCGGGTCCGGGGCAGCGGCACCCGGCGGATCAACGCGATGGAACCGAGGACGGCGGCGCCCAGCAGCAGCCGCGCCAGCACCAACTGGCTGGGCGAGAGCCCCTCCAGGGAGACTTTGATCAGCGCGAAGCTGCTGCCCCAGAGCAGGGCGAGCAGGACGAAGCGCAGCAGGTTCGGATTGGACATGTGACACCCCTGACGGGCGGAGTACGGACGGACGGGGCGACGCCACGACCAGTCTCGGTAGCCCGCCCGGGCGGGTCCACCTCCGGTTCGCGCCCGGAACCGTTCAGCAGAACTGAACGGTCAGCCGGTCGGCGCATCCAATCCGGCCTGTTGCGCGTAGGCGTCGGCGACCTGCCGCAGCCCGTCCAGCACGGCGCGCATGTGCGGAGCGCGGTCGCCGCCGCGCCGGACCAGCAGCACCACCCGGCGGCGGGGCTGCTCGGCGCGGAGGACCCGGACGGCCACGGCCGGATCAGCGGCCCGGATCGCCATCCGGGGCACCAGGGCGACGCCCAGGCCGGCGCCGACCATCGCGATCGTCGCCTCCCAGCTGTCCGCGGCGTGCCCGCCGGACGGGGTGAAGCCGGCCACCGCGCATTCCCGCAGGGTCAGGTCCCGGCACAGCCCACCTGGGGAGATGATCCACGGCTGGTCGGCGAGGTCGGCCAGGCGCAGGGCGGGCTCCGCCGCGAGCGGATGCCTGGCGGGCAGGGCCACGTCCATCGGGTCCACCAGCAACGGCAGCCGGGTGAACCGCTGGTCGTCCACGCGCAGCCCGCCGTCCAGGGCGATCGCCACGTCGGTGTCGTCGCGCAGTAGCCGGTCCACGCCGACGTCGGTGTCCGCCTCGTGCAGCGCGATGGTCAGCGCGGGCCGGGCGACGGCGAGGTGGTGGACGAGCGGAACCGCGAGCGCCGGTACGGCGGTGGCGAAGCTGACCACGCGTACGGTGCCCGCCGCCCCGGCGACGTGCGCGTCGATCTCGGTCTGCGCCCGTTCGAGCTGGGCGAACAGGATGTCGGCGTGCCGCAGCAGCAGTCGGGCGGCGTCGGTGAGGCGTACCCGCCGCCCGTGCGGTTCCAGCAGCGGCGCGCCCACATCGCGGGAGAGGGCCGCCAGTTGCTGCGACACCGCCGAGGAGGTCAGGTGCAGGGCGGTGCCGACCGCGGTGACCGTGCCGCGGTCGCGCAGTTCGCGAAGCAGCCGAAGCCGCCTCAGGTCGATCTGGGCCATGCCGCGGATCCTAGGCAGGAGAGGGACGGGAGCCGGCGTGGACGACGTGGCCGGGCCGGCGCGCCACCGTTGATCGGCGCGCCGGCCCAGCCGGGGTCGGAAGCTAGAAGGCGGCCAGGACGGAGCCCTTGTACTTCTCGTCGATGAACTTCTTCACCTCGGCCGAGTGCAGCAGCTCCTCCAGCTTCTGCACCCGCCGGTCGCTCTCGCCGCCGTCGCGGACCACGACCAGGTTGGCGTACGGATTGTCGTCGCCCTGCTCAAGAACCAGGGCGTCGGTGGCCGGGGTGAGTCCGGTCTCGATGGCGTAGTTGCCGTTGATGATCGAGGCGGCGGTGTCCTGAAGGCTACGGGGCAGCTGGGCCGCCTCCAGCTCCCGGAACTCCAGCTGCTTCGGGTTGTCCACGATGTCACGCTGGGTGGCCTTCACCCCGGCGCCGTCCCGGAGCGTGATGACGCCGTTGCGGGCGAGCAGGTTGAGTGCCCGACCGGAGTTGGACGGGTCGTTCGGGATCGCCACCACGCCCTTCTCCGGCAGGTCGGCGAGGCTGGTGACCTTCTTCGAGTAGAGGCCGAGCGGCTCGATGTGCACCGGCTTGAGCGCGGTGAACTTGTAACCCTTGGCGGCCTTCTCCTCGTCCAGGTACGGGATGTGCTGGAAGTAGTTGGCGTCGAGCTGCCCGTCCGCGAGCGCGCTGTTCGGCTGCACGTAGTCGGTGAACTCCACGATCTCCAGCTTCAGCCCGGCCGGCTCCGCCAGGTTGTCCTTGATGTAGGTGAGGATCTCCCCGTGCGGGACGGGGCTGACCCCGACCTTGAGCGCGGCGTCGGTGGGCGTCGAGGTGCCCGTCTCGGCCGGGTCCGAGCCGCAGGCGGCGAGGCCCAGGACGAGGGCAGCGGCGGTGATCAACGCAGGGATGGTACGTCGCACGGAATTGCCTTTCTCTCGGTCTCCACGGGGGGTCTCCGCGTGGTCGTCTATCGGTGGGACAGGGTTCGGGCGACCCGGTCGCCGAGCATCTGGACGGCCTGCACGACCACGATCAGCAGCACGACGGTGCCGATCATCACGTCGTCCTCGAACCGCTGGTAGCCGTAGCGCAGCGCGAGGTCGCCGAGGCCACCGCCGCCGATCACGCCGGCCATCGCGGAGTAGCCGATGAGCGCGACGACGGTGATGGTCAGTCCCGCCACCAGGCCGGGTCTGGCCTCCCGGAGCAGGACCTTGACGATGATCTGCCGGCGGGAGGCGCCCATTGCGCGGGCCGCGTCCACCACGTCCCGGCCCACCTCCCGGATGGCGGCCTCCACGATCCGGGCGTAGAACGGGATGGCGCTGACGGTCAGCGGCACGATCGCGGCGGTGGTGCCGATCGTGGTGCCGACCACGGATCGGGTGAACGGGCTGATCGCGACCAGCAGGATGATGAAGGGCAGCGAGCGTCCGACGTTGACGATCAGGCCGAGCAGCCCGTTGAGCCGGGGCGCCGCCAGCAGGCCGCCACGGTCGGTCAGGATCAGCAGTACGCCGACCAGCAGTCCGCCGGCGCCCGAGAGCAGGGTGGCGACGCCGACCATGTAGGCGGTCTCGACCAGGCCCTGCCACAGCAGGTCGACGAGGTCCGGGGCGATCATCGGGCCGCCTCCACGCCGAACCCGGCCGCGCGCAGGTCACGCAGGGCATCCGCCAGTCCCGGCGCGGCCTCGGCAAGCGCGATCCGCAGCCGGCCCGCCCGGGTGGCCGCCAGCTGTTCGACGGCCCCTGCGACGATGCGGACGTCCAGGTCGTGCCGGCGGGTCAGGTCGGACACGAAGGCCGCGTCGCCGACCGGCCCGGCGAGCGTGACGTCGTACAGCAGGTGACCGGGCACGGTCGGCACCGGACCCAGCGGGAAGATGTCCCGGGCCAGCCGGGAGTCGGGGCGGCTGATCAGCTCGGTCACCGGGCCGAACTCGACGAACCGGCCCTCGCGCATGATCGCTACCCCGTCACAGAGCCGCTTGACCACCTCCATCTCGTGGGTGATCAACAGGATCGTCAGGCCGAGCCGCTGGGTGAGGCCGCGTAGCAGGGTCAGGATGGCGCCGGTGGTGTCCGGGTCGAGCGCCGAGGTCGCCTCGTCGGACAGGAGCAGTCGGGGCCGGCTGGCCAGGGCCCGGGCGATGCCCACCCGCTGCTTCTGGCCACCGGAGAGCTGCGCGGGGTACGCGCCGGCGCGGTCGGCGAGGCCGACCAGGTCGAGCAGTTCCGCCACCCGGGCGACCCGCTCCCGCCGCGGGACGCCCATCACCTCAAGGGCGAAGCTGACGTTGTCGGCCGCGGTGCGGGAGGCGAGCAGGGCGAAGTGTTGGTGGATCATGCCGATGCCCTGCCGGGCCCGCCGCAGGCGGTCGTCACGCAGGGCGGTCAACTCCACCCCGTCGACGGTCACGCGTCCCTCGTCGGGGCGTTCCAACAGGTTGACGCAGCGCAGCAGGGTGCTCTTGCCGGCGCCGCTGCGCCCGACCACACCGAACACCTCGCCCTCGGCGACGGTGAGGTCGACGCCATCGACGGCGGTGACCGGGCGGCCCCGGCCGTGGAAGGTCTTCCGCAGACCTTCGATGCGGATCACTGATCTTTCCTCGTCATTCGTGGTGGCGGAGCTGGTTTCGGGCGGGTTACCGGCGGCTGTGCGACCGCCGACAACCCGCCCTTCAGCCCTGGCGGAAGCGACTCGGATTAGGCGCTTATCCCTATGGGTTTAGTAGGTTATCGCATCGCCCGTCGCCGCCCACCACCCGGCCGACCCGAACGTGAGCCGGAACACGGTGACGGTGGCGAGAAGCCGCTCGGGAGCAGCACCCCCGTCGCGGCAGAGCCCCGCGAGCAAGGTGGCGCCGCCCGACCTACACAGCCGGCCAGCTCACAGCCAGTGATGGTTCTTACCCTCCGCGACGCGGTGAGAACAGTGGGGCGGTCGTTGCCAGCGATCCCACCGTGATTACAGAAAGTTACGCTTCGGGAACGAAAGCATCGCTAGTCGCCCGTTCCGGCCGGGAGAATTGACCGAACAGGCAACTACTGACCGTAGTATTTTGGTCCTCGGCCGACTGTTGAGCGGACGGTCGCCGGAGCGGCAGGTTCGGCACTCTTGGGTCATCCCCGTTCACCTTCCGTGAGGGCCCTCGACCATGTCGCAGCTCCTACCCGCCATCCGGTCCGACGTCCCGGCCATCGCCCCGGCACCCCCGGCCAGCCCACCGGAGCCGGCCGCGTTCGCCGTCCCCGCCGTCCCGGGGGCGTACACCGCAGTGGTCGGCCTCGGTTACGTCGGCCTGCCCACCAGTCTCGCCCTGGTCGCCAGCGGATCCCGGGTCATCGGCGTCGACATCGATCCGGCCCGGCTCGACGACATCCGGGCCGGCCGGGCCGACCTGCTCGACATCGACCGCGACCGGCTACGCGAGACGTTGCGGGCCACCGACCCCGCGCTGCGACTCACCACCTCGCCCAGCGAGATCGCCGACGCCGACACCGTGCTGGTCTGCGTGCCCACGCCGGTGGACCGCCACCTCGCTCCGGACCTCGCGGCGCTGCGGGCCGCCTGCGCGGCGGTCGTCGCCCACGCCCGCCCCGGCCAGACCATCGTGCTCACCTCGACCAGCTACGTCGGCACCACCCGCGAGCTGCTGGTAGAGCCGCTGGCCGCCCGAGGGCTGCGGGTCGGGCACGAGGTCTGGGTGGCCTTCGCCCCGGAGCGGGTCGACCCTGGCAACGACCGGCACCGTCAGGATCTCACCCCCCGGGTCGTCGGCGGGACGACTCCGGACTGCACCGCGCGGGCCGCCGCCGCGCTGGCCCGGATCGCCCCCCGGGTGCACCGACTCGGCTCACCCGAGGCCGCCGAGATGACCAAGCTGCTGGAGAACACCTTCCGTGCGGTGAACATCGCACTGGCCAACGAGTTCGCCGACCTCTGCCGGGACCTGCGCCTGGACGTCACCGAGGTGATCGACGGGGCGGACACCAAACCGTACGGGTTCATGGCCTTCCAGCCGGGCCCCGGGGTGGGCGGGCACTGCATCCCCTGCGACCCGCACTACCTGCTCTGGCAGCTACGCGGGCAACGCCGCGAGGCGCCGCTCATCGAGACCGCGATGCGCGGCATCGCCGCCCGCCCCGGCCGCGTCGTCGAGCGGGTCCGGGACCTGCTCGCCGGATCCGGCCGTACCCTGCTCGGAGCCAGGGTCCTGCTGGTCGGGGTGACCTACAAGCCCGGTGTCGCCGACGTCCGGGAGTCACCGGCGTTGGAGATCATCGGCGAGCTGGTCCGCGCCGGCGCGGACGTCGGCTTCGTCGACGACCTCGTCGCCTCGGTCCGCACCCCCGACGGCGGAACCCTGCACCGCCTCGCCGACCACGCCGACCGGGAGTGGGACCTGGTGGTCGTGCACACCGCCCAGGCCGGTCTGGACGAGTCGTGGCTGCGCGGACAGCCCCTGGTGCTCGACGCCACCTACCGACTGACCGGGCTGCCCGGACGTGAGGTCCTCTGAGATGCCGGATCCGGTCCGGCGCGGCCTGCGCCGACTGCTCACCGTGCTCGCCCTGCTCCCCCTCATCGTCCTGCTGGCCCGGCAGGCGCCCCAACTGCCGCACGCCCCGCTGCTGGCGTACTACGGCGTGGCCGTGCTCACCGCCACCGTCGCCGTCTTCTACCTGGCCTACGCCCGCTACGTGGATCCCAGTGCGGCCCCGCCGCAGCCCCGACACACCGCCGCGTTCCCGCCCCTGCCGTCGTCCCCCCGGGTCAGCCTGCTGGTGGCGGTCAAGGACGAGGCGGACGGAATCGAGGCGTGCGTACGCTCGATGACCGGCAGCGACTACCGGCCGTTGCAGGTGATCGTGGTCGACGACGGCTCCACCGACGGCACCGCCGAGGTGCTGGACCGGCTCGCCGCCGAACTCCCGGTCACCGTGCTGCGTCTGCCGCGCAACGTCGGCAAGAAGCGGGCCCTGGTGCACGGCGCCCGACACGCCACCGGCGAGGTGCTCGCCTTCACCGACTCCGACTGCGTCCTTGCCCCGGACGCGCTGGGACGCTGCGTCGAGGCCCTGCTCCGGCAACCGGATCTCGGCGCCGTCAGCGGGCACGCGCGGGCGCTCAACCCCGACGAGTCGCTGCTCACCCGGGTACAGGACGTCTGGTACGAGGGCCAGTTCCGGGTGGCCAAGGCGGCCGAGGCGTCGTTCGGCGCGGTCACCTGCGTCTCCGGCCCGTTGGCGGTGTTCCGGCGCGCGGCGGTGGTCAACTACCTGCCGGCCTGGGCGGCGGACCGGTTCCTCGGCGGCGAGTTCCGCTTCGCCACCGACCGGCAGCTCACTGGCTACGTCCTCGGGCAACGCTGGATCGGCGACCGGCTCAAGCAGCGCTTCGCCGACTCGCCGTTCGTCCACGACGAGGACCACCCGCCGCGCGCCTGGCGGGTCGGCTACGTCCGCTCGGCCCACGTCTGGACCCGGGTGCCGGCCCGGCCACGACCGTTCCTGCGCCAACAGATCCGCTGGAAGAAGAGCTACGTCCGGAACCTCTTCTTCACCGGCACGTTCATGTGGCGGCGCGGGCCGGGCCCGGCCGCGCTCTACTACGGGCACGCGCTCTGGGTCGCCCTGGCCCCGGCGATGGCCTTCTCCCACCTGCTCTGGGCACCGCTGCGCGGCTGGTGGGCCGTTCCCCTGCTCTACCTCTGCGGGGTGCTGCTCAAGGGCACCGCCTGGGGACTGGCGTACCGGCTGGACAACCCGGGTGACCCGCGCTGGGCGTACCGGCCGCTGATGAGCGTGCTCTCCGCCACCGTGCTCTCCTGGCTGCTGCCCTACTCGGTGAGCACGATCCGCCGCGGCGTCTGGTCCCGGAGCGCGGTGTGAACGCCCTCCGGCACCTGGTGACCCGGCTGGCCCGGCTGGCGCTCACCCTCGCCGGAGCGGGGGCGCTGGTGCTGCTCTACGTGATCGTGTTCTCCCGGGGAGAGGTGTTCCGATGAGGCGTTTCTGGCCCCGCTCGCTCGGCGCGCTGCTCTCCCTGGCCACGCTTCTGGTGGTGGCGACGCCCTTCGGGGTGTCCTGGTACCTCGCCGATCTGCGGCGGCAGGTCAGCGCGCAGCGGGAGACCGCCGTCACCCGGGTCGACCCGGCCGACCTGCAACGCTGGGCCGAGTTGGCCGGAGAGTTGCCCGCGCAGGCCGCACCGGTGGTGGTGGCCTACCACGACATCCGGCCGCACGGCGACGACCCGGCCGCGACCGCGCCCGGTGGCCAGGAGCACTACGTGGTCACCCCGGAGGCGTTCGACGCCCAGCTCACCGCCCTCCGCGCGGCGGGATACCAGGCGATCTCCTCGGCGCAGTACGTCGACTACCTCAACGGCGGCACGGTGCCGGCCCGCTCGGTCTACCTGACCTTCGACGACGGCACCCGGGGGCTCTGGGCGTACGCCGACCCGATCCTGGCCCGACACCGCATGGTGGCCGCCTCCTACCTGATCACCGGCCAGGTGGGCACGCACCGGCCGTACTACCTGAGCTGGGCGGAGATCGCCCGGATGGCCCGCTCCGGCCGCTGGGACTTCCAGGCGCACACCCACGACCTGCACACCCGGGTGCAGACCGGCCCGAACCAGCTGGGTTCCCCGCTGACCCACCGGCGGTGGGACCCGGTCACCGGCGCAGCGGAGAGCCTGGCGACCTACCAGGCGCGGCTGACCGCCGACATGGACGCGATGTTCGCCGCGTTCGCCGCCCACGACCTGCCGCGCCCACAACTGTTCGCGTACCCGTTCTCCGAGGTCGGTGACAGCGCGACCGATCCGGAGGCCACCGCGTTCAGTCGCGACCTGGTCGCCGAACGGTTCGCCGCGGCGCTGACGAACAAGTCGCTGCGACCGGAGCCGAACAGCCGCCGGTCGGCCGCCGGCGGGCAGATCGAGCGGACCGAGGTGTACGCCACCACCGGCGCGGCCGAACTCGTCAGCGCGGTGGTCGAGCGGACGGCAGTGCCCGCGCGGGCGACCGATCCGTTCGCCCGTGCCTGGGACTGGCGCGACCAGCGCGGCGAGCCGATGACCGACCTGTCGTCGCTGACCGCCGGGCGGTTCGCCGCCGACAGCCCGCGCCGTGCCTACGGCGCGCTGCTCGCCTATGCCAGCGCGGACTGGACCGACTACACGGCCAACGCCACACTGCGCGGCCTGCGCGCCGACGGCGGGAGCGTCACCCTGCTGGTCGGGGTGGGCGGCGACGCCGCTGTCTCGGTGCGGGTGGCCTTCGGTCGGCTGGCGCTGCTCCGCGACGGCCAGGTGGTCGCCGAGGCCGCGCTCACCCCGGCCGCCACCCACCGCGTCACGGTCACCGTACGCGACGGCGAGATCGTCGCCCAGGTCGACGGTGGCCCGGCCCTGCGGGTGGTCACACCCACCGGGCCGCGTTCCACCGGTGGCCTCGCCCTGGCGATCGACGACGAGGGGCGCACCCACCCGTCCGTCTCCGCCCTCGGCGTGACCGCCGTGGACTGAGCGGCACGTCACCACCGGCGAGGCGAGCCGCGCGGCGCGTTCGGGGCCGGCGGGGCTACCCCTGACGGATCGCCTCGCCGGCGATCTCGATGCGGATGCTCTTGCCGACCAGCACGCCGCCGCTTTCCAGGGCGACATTCCAGACCAGGCCGTACTCCTCCCGGTTGAGTTCACCCGTCGCGCTGAACCCGAAGATGTCCTGCCCGTACGGGTCACGCCGGGCGCCGCCGAACTCGACCTGAAGATCGACCGCGCGGGTGATTCCCTTGACGGTCAGCTCACCGGCGAGCACGAACCGCCCGGTCATCGGGTCCGCCGCCCGGGAGGGCTCCGGCTGCTCCACCCGACGACCCAGCCGGTGGTTACGGAGCTTCGCCCAGTAGAAGATCGGATCGGTCTTTTCCGGCAACGCGAGCCCGGTGCTACGGAACTCGAGGACGGGAAAACGCTCCACGTCGAGGAAGTCGGCGCTACGGAGGTGGGTGTCGCGGTCCGTATTCGCCGTGTCGAGACTTCCGGCCTGAATTGTCGCCCGGATCGACGACTGAAGCGGATCGTCCGCGACGAGAATATGCGCGCTCGCTTCCCGGAACTCGCCTCGGACCGGGCTCACCATCATGTGCAGGGCAACGAAACCGACCCGCTTGTGCGCAGTGTCAAGCTGGTAGCTGCCAGGCGCAGGGATGGACATCCCGTTCCAGATACGCGTGGAACCGGCCATCGCTGCCACTTCCTCTCCCACACTCCGCAAAAAAGCCGCCCCGCGCCTACCACCGTGGCGATTCGCCTCGACGGAGCGGGACGGCCGTTTCACGTCAGCATAGGGAAATGACCTGCCGGAGCACCCCCCTCGGGGGCAACGACCGTGAGCCGGATCACCGTTCCACCCGAACCGGTCCGCTGTCCGAGAAATGCCACTTGGAAATGAACGGCCCACAAATCGACGACCGGATAACGGCCGACACGGCGATTCGTCGCCAGTCGGTCAGACCGGGGCGGGACCGCTGCCGCGCGCCAGCACCAGCAGCAACTCCAACCGGATGGTCGGATCGTCGAGGGCGTCGCCGTACAGCTCGCGCAGGCGGTTCAGCCGGTAGCTGACCGTCTGCGGGTGGACGAACAACTCGGCGGCGACCTCGGCGCGCGAACCCCAGTGCCGCAGCCAGCTGTAGAGAGTCGCCAGGAGATTCTCCCGCTGCGCGGGGCGCAGCGGAGCCAGCGGAGCCAGCCGGCGGGCGGCCAGGACCGCGAGCGCGCCGGTCTCCCCGCGCAACATCAGGGCGACGAGATGATCGTCGACGAAGGTCGGTCCCGCCACGGCAGCCACGAGGCCGGCGGTCAGTTCGGCCAGCCGTACCGCGGCCGGCACCTGGGCCCAGCCCAGGGCGGGGCCCACCACCGCCCGGCGGCCCGCCAGCGCCTCGGCGAGGTGGTTCCGGCTCGTGCGCGGGCCGGCCCGCAGCAGCAGCACGGCATCGCGTCCGCGCTCGACGACCAGGCCGTCGGGGCCGTACCGGAACCGCGCGTCGCGGGCCTGGTCCAGCGGCAGGAGTACGGGCACCAGCGTGTCGAGGTCGGGCCAGCCGATCCGGGTGGCCGCGGCCTGGACGGCGCTGGGCATGCCGTCGCCGCGCAGCAGCAGTTCGGCGAGCTGACGGCGGCGGTCGCCCTCGCCGGCCTGCTCGCGCAGTTGGAGGGCGTAGCCGTCGGTGGCCGCCGCGGCCAACTCGTCGACGTACGCGGTGACCGCGTCGGAGAGGTCGATCAGTTCCTCGGTGCCGACCGGGCGCAGCCGCGCCAGTGACTGCGAGGCGGTCCGCAGCAGCAGCCGCGCCGCCATCCGCAGCGCGGCCAGCAGCGCCTCCGGTCCGCGTTCCTCCCGTGCCTCGGCGGCGCCCAGCGCGACGAAGACCTCCCGGGAGCGGGGCGGCAGCGCCGGCTCGTCGGTGCCGACCAGGTCGAGGAAGCGGTCGAGCGCGACCTGGACGGCGGTGCGTACGTCCCGGGCGAACTTGTCGTCGTCGATGGTGGCGAAGGCCGGCGTGGCCTCGGTGACCGCGAGCGCGACGGCGGCCACGGTCGCGGGCAGGTGCGGACGCATCGCGGTGGCCAGGTCGGCGGGCAGCCGCCGCCACGGGGCCACGGACCCAGGGGCGCTCACCCGGCCGATTTTGTCACGACGGGATAAGAAAGCCCCGGATTCTCGCTGCCGGCGGGACGGTGTTTCGATCCGGCCCGCCGAGCGAGGATGGATCCGCCAGCGCCCCGGACGCCCCGGCGGCCCGACGGAGGAGGAGCGCGTGCAGCACCGACTGTCCCGCCAGCATGTGGTCGACATGTGCCGAACGATGCTGGCCCGCGGCTACCTCAAGGCGACCGAGGGCAACGTCTCGGTCCGGATCCCCGGCCACCGCCGGTACGCGGTGACCCCGAGCAACTACGACTACGACCGGATGCGCGTCGAGGACATCTGCATCGTGGATTTCGAGGGCAGGCACGTGCCCGACGGCTCCGGTGCCGACCTGAAGCCGTCGATCGAGTGCGGGATGCACGCCAACATCTACCGGGAACGCCCGGACGTGAACGCGATCGTGCACACCCACCAGCCGTACGCCTCGGCGCTGGCGTTCCTGCGCAAGCCGATCCCGGCGCTCACCGACGAGCAGGTGCGTTTCCTGGGCCGCGAGGTGGCGATCATCGACTACGCCCCCTCGGGCACCGGATTCCTGGCCCGCAACGTGCAGAAGAAGGTCGCCAGCGGGGACAACGCCTTCATCATCGCCAACCACGGGATCGTCGCCGTGGGCACCGACCCGGACCGGGCGGTCTTCAACATGGCGCTGCTGGAGAAGGTCTCCATCGCGTACCTGCTGGCGTTGACCAGCGAGGCGGGCCGGGTCTACACCATCCCGACCGCGATCCGCGAGATCGCCTTCGGCAAGCTGCGCGCCGACGAGAAGCGGATCGCCGCGCAGATCACCGAGGCGGTCGAGCCGCTGCGGGTGCCCGTCGACGAGCAGTTGCCGAGCGCCGATGCCACAGCCGCGCAGGCGGCCGCCGCCAGCGCCACGCCGGGAAGCGGGGCCGGCACGGCGGCCCCGGCGGGCGACGAGGCACCCGGTGCCGAGTCGGCCCGGCTGGGCTATGCGATCAGCGAGTATCCGGACGTCGAGGACGTGATGCGGCGGCTGCGGGCGCTGACCGCCCAGCCGGTGCGCGGGCTGCGCCACGACGCGATGCTCGACGTGTTGAACTACTTCGACACCAAGTGCCGGGCCAGCAGGGAGATCACCGATCGGGCCCGGCGGCGCATCCCCGGCGGTGTGCAGCACAACCTGGCCTTCAACTACCCGTTCCCGCTCGCCGTCGACAAGGCCGAGGGCGCGTACCTGGTCGACCGGGACGGCAACACCTACATCGACTTCCTCCAGGCCGGTGGGCCGACGATCCTGGGCAGCAACTACGGCCCGGTCAACGAGCGGGTCGCCGAGGTGGTCCGGGACTCCGGGCCGGTGACCGGGCTGTTCCACGAGTACGAACTCAAGCTCGCCGAGATCATCCACCGGTACCTGCCGCACGTGGAGATGTACCGCTCGCTCGGTTCCGGCACCGAGGCGGTGATGGCGGCGGTCCGTGGGGCCCGCGCCTTCACCGGCAGGAAGATGGTGATCAAGGTCGGCGGCGCCTACCACGGCTGGTCCGACACGATGGTCTACGGGCTGCGGGTGCCCGGCACGTACCGGATGAACGCCAAGGGCATCCCGTTCGGCGCCACCAGCCGCACCCGGGAGACCTTCCCGCACGACCTCGGGCAGCTCAAACGCAAGCTGATCGAGAACCGGCTGCGCGGCGGCACCGCCGCCGTGGTGGTGGAGCCGGTCGGCCCGGAGTCCGGCACCCGACCGGTGCCCCACGACTACAACGCCCGGGTCCGCCAGCTGTGCGACGAGTTCGGCGCGCTGCTGATCTTCGACGAGGTGGTCACCGGTTTCCGGCTCGGTCTGGGCGGCGCGGCCGGCTACTTCGGCGTCACCCCCGACCTGACCGTGCTCGGCAAGGCGGTCTCCGGCGGGTACCCGATGGCCGGCGGGGTCGGCGGCCGGGCCGACGTGATGGCCGTCTTCGGCTCCGGGCTGGACGGTCGCAGCGGCGCGCACATCCAGGTCGGCGGGACGCTGTCGGCCAACCCGCTGTCCTGCGCGGCCGGCTACTTCGCCATCGAGGAGATGGCCCGCACCAACGCGCCGGTGATCGCCGGCCGGGCCGGTGACCGGCTGACCCGGGGCCTGCAACGGCTGATCGACAAGTATGGTCTGCCGTACGTCGCGTACAACCAGGGGTCGATCGTGCATCTGGAGTGCAGCGGCGTCATGCTGCTCGACATGCGCAACCCGCTGAAGCTGCTGCGGGAGAACAAGGCCCGCAAGCGGCTGATGGAGCAGATGGGCGCGGCCTACACCGCGCACGGCATCATCACCCTGGCCGGCTCCCGGATGTACACCTCGATGGCCGACACCGACGAGGTCATCGACGACGCGCTCGCCCGGTTCGACCAGGTCTTCGCGCTGGTCGAGGGGGTCTGAGCCGGTGGCCGCCACACCACCGCAGATCCTCGCGATCGACCTCGGCACCTCGGGGATGAAGGCGGCCCTGGTCGCCGCCGACGGCACGGTCACCGGCTGGGCCGAACGGCCGGTTCCGCTGCGGGTGCTGCCCGGCGGCGGCGCGGAACAGGACCCGCTCGCCTGGTGGGCGGCGCTCGGGCAGGTCACCACCGAGCTGGGCCGCGACCACCCCGAGCAACTGCGGGCGGTGGCCGCGGTGTGCGCGTCGACCCAGGGCGAGGGGACCATCGCCGTGGACGCCGCCGGGGAGCCACTGACCCCGTGCATCAGCTGGCTCGACATGCGCGGCGCACCCCATCTGCGGCGGCAGTTCGGCGGCTTTCCCGCGTACCAGGGGATGTCGGTGCGCCGGATCGCGCGCTGGCTGCGGCTCACCGGCGGGATGCCCTCGCCCACCGGCAAGGACCCGGCCGCCCACATGCTGCTGATCCGCGACACCATGCCGCAGGTGTACGCGCGGACCGCGTCGTTCCTCAACGTGCTCGACTGGATCAACCTGAGGCTCACCGGGCGGACGGTGGCCACCGTCGACTCGATCCTGACCTCGTGGGTGACCGACAACCGGCGGCCCGGCGACATCCGCTACTCCCCCGCCCTGGTCGCCGGCTGCGGCATCGACGGCGACAAGCTGCCGCCGATCGTGGCCTGCACCGACGTGATCGGCACGCTGACCCCGGCCGCCGCCGCGCACCTGGGCCTGCCCGAGTCGGTGCGGGTGGTGGCCGGCGCCATCGACAACACCGCGGCGGCGATCGGCGCCGGCACCACCGGCGACCACCAACCGCACCTCTACGTCGGCACCTCGTCGTGGATCGCCGCCCACGTGCCCCGGAAGAAGACCGACGTCGCCGCCGGCATCGCCTCGGTGCCCTGCGCCATCGGCGACCGCTACCTGATGACCGCCCTCCAGGCCACCGCCGGCGCCAACCTGACCTGGCTCCGCGACAAGATCGTGGAGTACGACGATCCGCTGCTCGGTGCCGGCCACGTCAGCCGGGACGAGGGCACCATCTTCGACGCGTTCGACAGGATCATTCCTACCGTGCCGCCGGGCGCCAACGGCGTGCTCTACACCCCCTGGCTCTACGGCGAGCGTGCGCCCGTGGACGACCCGAACCTACGCGCCGGCTTCCTCAACATCTCGCTCGACACCAACCGGTCGGATCTGCTGCGGGCGGTTTTCGAGGGGGTCGCGTTCAACACCCGCTGGCTGGCCCGCGCGGTCGACCGCTTCCTCGGCGCCCCGGTCACCTCGATGGCGATCACCGGCGGCGGAGCCTTGTCGGCGGCGTGGTGCCAGATCTTCGCCGACGTGCTCGGTGTCGAGATCCGGCGGGACGCCCAGCCACTCGCGGTCAACGCCCGGGGCGCGGGCTGGATCGGCGCGGTCGGCACCGGGCTGCTCACCTTCGCCGACATCCCCGACCTGATCCGCACCGACCGGGTCTTCACCCCGAATCCGGCGTACCGCGCCACCTACGACGAGGTCTTCGCCGCCTACCGGGAGCTGCACCACCGGCTCGCTCCGGTGTACCGGCGACTCAACCGCCCCTCCTGACCCGCGCCGTTCGGCTCACACCAACCCTGAGCAGCGGAAACGCCGCCGCCGGGTGGCGGCGTGGGCAAGACTGACGCCATGGTCGACATCAGGCGGTACGCAGCCGAGTTCCTCGGCACATTCCTGCTGGTGTTCTTCGGCGTGGGCAGCGCCATCGCCGCCCGGGTCGAGGGCGGGGTGGTGGTGGTCGCGCTGGCGTTCGGGTTCGTCATGCTGGCGCTGGTCTACACCATCGGTCAACTCTCCGGCAGCCACGTGAACCCGGCGGTCACCCTCGGTGTGCTGCTCTCCGGCAAGATCTCACCGGCCGGTGCGGTGGCGTACTGGATCGCCCAGTTCGTCGGCGCCGGGGTGGCGTCCTTCCTGCTCTGGATCCTGGTCCGCTGGGGCGGCGTGACGGACCAGACCGGTGTGCTGGGCTCCAACGGCTACGGCACGCACATCAACGTCGGCGGCGCGATGCTGCTGGAGACCGTCCTGACGTTCCTCTTCGTCCTGGTCGTGCTGGTGGTGAGCAAGCGCTGCACCGACCTGTCCGGTTTCGCCGGCCTGTCGATCGGGCTGGCCCTCGGCGTGGCGAACCTGGTGGGTGTGGCGCTGACCGGGGCGGCGGTGAACCCCGCCCGCGCCTTCGGGCCGGCGATCTTCGAGGGCGGCTCCGCGCTCCGGCAGCTCTGGCTGTTCATCGTCTTCCCGCTGCTGGGCGGGGCGCTCGCCGCGCTGGTGGCGCCACTGATCGAGCGCGCGGCGCCCGGTGCTCCCGCCGGGGCCGGTGCGCCCCGGCGGGCCGGGCGCTGACGCCGATCTACCGGTCGGAGCCCATCGGCTCGCGCACCAGGGCACCGTCGATGTAGCAGTACCGCCACTCCTCGCCCGGTTCCAGCGAGCGGATCAACGGGTGGCCGGTCTGCCGGTAGTGCTCCTCGGCGTGGTTGTTGACCGAGTCGCTACAGCAGCCCACCGCGCCGCAGGTGAGGCACATCCGCAGCTGCACCCAGTCGTCGCCGCTCTCCAGGCACTGCGGGCACGCCTCGGCGTCGGACTCGGTGATCTGGATCCGGTCCAGGTGCGTGCAGGCGGTGCTCATCGTCTCCTCCCGGACGTAGCGCCAACTGGAGTGCAGCAGACGGTCCGGGATCACCCGGGCGAGGTAGCGCGAGTTCGCCGCGAGCAGCGGGCTGAGCACGGCCAGCACCAGCACGTACAGGGCGATGAACGGGCCGAGTCGGGCGTCCAGGCCGGCGGCGAGCGCGAGCGTGGCCAGGATCAGCGAGAACTCGCCCCGCCCGAGGACGGTCAGGCCGACGTTGGCCGCGCCCCGCTGGTTGAGCCCGAACAGCCGGCCGGCGATCAGACCGGCCAGCACGTTGGTCACCACGGTCAGCAGCACCGCCAGCAGCACCGGCACCGCCACCGAGCCGACCTCGCTGACGTTGATGCTCAGCCCGAACGCCACGAAGAAGACCGCCGCGAAGACGTCCCGCAGCGGCAGGACCAGGCGTTCGACCCGCTCCCGGACGGGGGTCCGGGCGATCACCAGGCCGATCATCAGGGCGCCGATCGCGTCGGAGACGCCGATCTCGGCCGAGACGCCGGCGACCAGCACCACCAGCCCGACCATCAGGATGGCCAGCAGCTCGTCCTCGTGGCTGTCGATGATCTTGCCGACCAGGCGGGCGCCGAAGCGGGCGACGGCGAAGAGCACGACCAGGTACGCGAAGCTGAGCCCGATGCGCAGCGCGAGTTCCCCCGCCGAGCCGGCGCCGGAGAGGATCGGCGACAGCAGCGCCAGATAGAGCGCGAGGAAGATGTCCTCGATGACGATGATGCCGAGGATCACCGGGGTTTCCGCGTTGGCCAGCCGGCGTAATTCGATGAGCAGCTTGGTGACGATGGCCGACGAGGAGATGCCCAGCGCCCCGGCGACCACGAACGCCTCGTAGCCGCCCCAGCCGAGCGCGTATCCGAAGAGCAGCCCCGCGCCGACATTGAGCAGGATGTAGGAGCCGGCCGCGACGAAGAGCCGTTTGCCGCTGCCGAGTACCTGCTCGACCGGGAACTCGACGCCCAGGTGGAACAGGAGCAGCACCAGGCCGAGGGAGGCCAGCAGGCTCAGGTCCTCGGGATGGGCGACCAGCACGGGGCCGGGGGTGCCCGGCCCGAGCAGGATGCCGGCGAGCATGAAGAACGGCACGGTCGGCAGGTTGATCCGGCGGCCGAAGCGGGCCAGCAGGCCCGCGATCAGCACAAGTGCGCCGAAGCCCACGAGGTCAGCGTGCACGGTGAAGACTCCTAGTGGGCTGGACGGGACGTTCGACTGCGGGACCGGCTACTCGGAGAAGTACGTGCCGGCCAGCAGCGCGCCCACCTTGCGAGCCTGCTCCTCCGACATCTCGATCACCGCCACCGGGTCGTCCGCGCCGGCCGCGAAGACGTACAGGTCACGGGCACCGTCCCGGCGCACCACGATCGATATCCGCTGGGTGTTGCTGCCCAGGTCGACGTCGTACCGCTTGCCGATCCCCGGCAGTTCCTGCACATATATCCCCTTGCCCATGGCCCCTCCCCGCAGCGCGGTCGCGATCTCTGCGCAATGGTACGAGCCTGCCGACCGAAACCGGAGGTGGCGGTCACGAGGTCAGGCGGTACGTGGCGTCGTTGCGTCCCTGCGCGTCGCTGATCGGGTCGAGCCGCAGCAGGTAG
This sequence comes from Micromonospora sp. CA-263727, assembly GCF_050942455.1. Lineage (NCBI taxonomy): Bacteria > Bacillati > Actinomycetota > Actinomycetes > Micromonosporales > Micromonosporaceae > Micromonospora > Micromonospora sp. CA-263727. The sequence goes on along the minus strand of NZ_CP192031.1, from coordinate 3,439,751 downwards.
TTGTAGTGCCGGATGTACCGGTCGGGGTAGTTGTAGGACTGGAACGACGACCAGGCCGCGTTGCCCAGCCCGGCGACCTGCCGGAAGGTGGCGTCCGCGGCGAACACCGGGCTGCCGTCGTTGGCCGCCAGCACGAAGTCGAAGGCGTAGTGCCGCAGGTAGTACCCCGGGTAGTTGACCGACTCGAACGACACGTAGCCGGCGCCGCCGGCCAGGCCGGGCACCACCCGGAACTGGGCGTCCTGGGCGGGACTGACGTTCGGGTCGATGCGTACGTCGAAGTTGGCGTGCCGGACGTAGCGGTCCTGGTGGGTGTAGGACTGGATCCGGTTGACCGGGGTGCTGGCGCCCCAGCGGCCGAGCACCGCGCTCTCCTCGGCGGCGGTCAGGTTCAGGATCGAGCCGTGCCGCTTGCGGCTGGCGCCCATGTTGTAGTCGGCGCGGGTCCGGAAGTTGTTGACGCTGCCCAGGTTCGTCGAGGTGATCGGCAGGTAACCACGGCCGGTGGCGTACTGGTCCAGCCAGAGTGCCCACTCGTCACGGCCGTTGAACTGGGCCCACATCGGCCCCTCGACGACGTTGCCGCCGCCGGTCCCGTTGGAGATGCCCAGGTGCGACAGGTTGCCGAGGGTCGTCCACGAGCCGAGGACCGAGTTGCTCGCCTCGATGGTGATGTGGCCGTCGGCGGAGGCCCGGTAGTAGCGGTAGCCGCCCACGCTGTTCGCCACCTCGACGATCTGGGTGTCGATGATCCCCTGGCCGCCGGGGCGTTCGATGTAGAGCTGCGGCGTGGTGAAGGTGCGGAAGTCGGTGGTCCGGACGTACCAGATGCGGTGCTTGGTGACCCCGTTGCGCGCGGAGTTCGTCGCCCAGTAGACGACGTAGTCGCCGGTCGCCTGGTTGTAGATGGCCTCCGGCGCCCAGGCGTTGCCGGCGCCGGGGATCGCCCCCGCGACGTTGATCAGCCAGGGGGCGGACCAGTTCACCAGGTCGCGGGACTCCCAGACGACCAGCGACGTGCTGCCCCGGTTGGCCGCGTCGCTCCACGACGTGCCGCTGGCGATCCGCAGGTCGGTCGCGACGATCCAGTAACGGTCACCGGCGGGCGAGCGGACGAGGGACGGGTCGCGGACGCCCCGCGTGCCGAGGGTGGAGAGCAGGACGGGCCCGCCGTTGTTCAGGTCGCGCCAGGTCAGCCCGTCCCGGCTGTGCGCGAGATAGATCTGCTCGCCGTTCGCGGACTCCCCGGTGAAGTGCGCCATCAGGTATCCGGTGAACGGGTCGAGCGCGGCGGCCTCGGCTCTGGGGAGCTGCGCCGGGGGCAGCGACAGCAGGAGTACGGCGGCGAGCAACGCGCTCACCCGGGCCAGGACTCTCGACATGGTCGGCTCTCCCTACCAGCTTGTGTGAACGTTAACAACTGCCATCGTGTTGATCGATGAGGTTCGCTGTTTCGGGCTTGTTTCGCAGTGTTGGCCCCCGAACCCCGACTGTCAAGCGGTGACCGGCGGACCGTCCCGGCCAGATCACATCTCCGCCCGGTCCCGCGGCGCCGGGCATGCCGGTACCGCGGCGTGGACGCTGACAGACTGGCCGGGATGTCGATCCGGACCCGGGGAGGCCGTCGATGACGACCGTCGAGCACGTCCAGCCGAACGAGACCACCGTGCCACTGCTGCCCTGCGCGGCCGTGGAGGAGACGATCGCCTTCTGGCGCGCACTCGGCTTCGCGGTGACGTACGAGCAGCGAAGGCCGTACGTCTACCTCGCCTTCCGCTGGAGCGGGTTCGAGTTGCACTACGGCCCGGCGCCGCGCGACCTCGACCCGGCGGCCGAGAGCAGCGGCGGCTGCCTGGTGATGGTCGACGCGGTCGCGCCCTACCATGCGGCATTCACCGCGGCGATGCGCCGCGCGTACGGCAAGGTGCTCGCCCGTGGGCTGCCGCGGATCACCCGCTACCGGCCCGGCGCGTCGCGGTTCAGCGTCGTCGACCCGTCGGGCAACACCATCATCTTCATCACCCGCGACGAGCCGGCGGAGCTGGAGTACGGCGGCTCGACGCGGCTGAGCGGGCTGGCCCGGGTCCTCGACAACGCGCGGATCCTGCGCGAGTTCAAGAACGACGACCGGGCGGCCTTCCGGGCGCTCAACTCCGGGCTGCGCCGGCACGGTGACGCCGCACCCCCCGTCGAACAGGCACTGGCGCTCGCCGGGTTGATCGAGTTGTCGCTCGCGCTGGACGAGCCGGAGCGGGTCCCCGACTGGGGTGGCCGGCTCCGGGCCCTTCCGCTGACCGGGCCCGAGCGCGATCAGGTACGCCAGGCCGTCGCCGACCCCAGCCTCCTCGGCGCCTGGCTGCCCGACGCCACCTGACCTCCCCGGGTCGAACGGGCTCGCCCGGCCGATCGGCCCACGCCGGTCAGGTACTTGATCTGATACAGTACCTGTCGTGGTTGATAAATCTGAGACCGTCGTCCTCTCCGACGACGACGTGCTCGCCGCCGACCTGCTGCGCGGTCACACCGACACGATCGTGCTCGGCATCCTGCGTCGCACCGACAGCTATGGCTTCGAGATCTTCAAGTGGATCCGGGACGGCACCGGCGGCCGGCACGAGATCAAAGAGGCCACCCTCTACGCCAGCTACCGCCGGCTCGCCCGGGACGGGCTCATCGAGTCGTACTGGGGCGACGAGACCCAGGGCGGCCGGCGCAAGTACTACCGGATCACCGACGCCGGCCGGGCCGTCTACCACCGCAACGTGGCGGCCTGGTCGGTGACCCGCGACCTCATCGACACCCTGCTCGACCTGGCCGACCGCTCCGGCCACGCCGACACCTCAGCTGGAGGGCAGCCCGCATGACCACCCGACACTCGACCGACAGCACCACACTCGACGTCCACCGCCTCCTCGACGAGGCGTTCGCCGGCGTCGAGATGAGCCCCGAGCGGCAGGACCTCAAGGAGGAGATCCGGGCCAACCTGGTCGCCCGCGTCGGCGAGCTGGTCGACACCGGCCTCTCCCCCGCAGCCGGCGCCCGCCAGGCCATGACGGAACTCGGGGACCTGGGCCCGCTGCTCGACGCCACCCCGGCCGGCGACACCGGCTCCGCCAGCGCCGAGTGGGCCCGCCACCGGGTCCGCCCCGCCCCCGGGTTCCTGGTCCGCACGGCGGTCCTCGCCGCGCTCGGCACCGCTGGGCTCGCCCTCCTGGTGCTCGCCACGGCCGGCACGGCCGTACCATCCGGTTGGCTGCTCGTCGCGGTCGCCGCCGCCGCGCTGGCCGCCGGGGCCGGCACCGCCGACGCGCTACGCCAGGAGACCTCGGCCAGCTATCCCGTGCCCGCGGCCCGCGCCGCCGGCTACGGGCTCGCCGTCACGCTCAGCCTGGCCGGGCTCGGCGCGGGTTGGCACTACCTGACCAGCACCGACCTGCCCTGGCTGCTCGGCGGCGCGCTGGCGGTCGTCGCCGCGGTGGTGCTCTTCACCTACCTCGGCGGCACCCAGACCAACCGGCACAAGCCGTGGGTGCTGCGCCTGACGGCCACCCACGACGTCTCCGACCGGTTCACCGAGGACCCGGCCGCCGCCGCCCGGTTCGGGCTCTACACCGCGACCACCTGGTTGCTCGCGATCGCGGCCTTCGTGGTGCTCGGCTTCACCATCGGCTGGGCCTGGTCCTGGCTCGCGCTGCTCGGTGGTGTCACGGTCATGCTGGTCATGCTCGCCCGCATGCAGTTCGGCCAGCGCCCCGCAGCCTGACCCGGTCCAGTTTGTTAAGCAGGGGCCCCTTTACCTCGTGAGGCGCTAACAAGGGGCCCCTGCTTACATCTCTACAGTTTGGCGGGGGCGTCGATGCCGAGCAGTTCGAGGTGGCCAGGTCGCCGCCCTGCAACGCCACCACCCGCCGCCGAGCCGGTCGGCGAGCTGCGCCAGCAGGGCCCGGTCGGTCAGTTCGAGGTTGACGAACCCGGGTCCGGCCACCGTCGCTGCGGCCACGAGATCTCCGGCCGGCAGCCCGGCCGGCAGCTCCGCCGCGATGTCGCGGGGGCGTCGGCCCAGGGCCCGCGCCGCCGCCAGCACCCCGTCGGCCTGGAAGTCGGCGTGCTCCGATCGGCGGACCTGCGGTGCGAAGTCCGCCAGCCCGAGGCGGGTTGCGGCGGCGCAGACGGAGTCGGACAACGACGAGGCCAGCGAGGGCACGGGCACGGGTACTCCCCGGGATGGGATGAACAGGATCGTCACGAGGCTTGCCGGCCGCACGACGGGTGCGGGCACGACGGGAGGAACGCGCGAGGGTGCGGACGACTATCGTCGTCGCAGGCGCGAGCGGCGGACGGTGCCGGGCACCAGGTCCATCTCCACCGCCTCATGCGCAGGGGTCGCGCGCCGAGCGCGACCAACTGCCCGGCAGTGTACGCGAACCGATGCGGGCCGGGCGGTCAGGCCGGGCCGAGCAGGTCCCACCTGTTGCCGGCGATGTCGAGGAACACCGCCACCCGGCCGTACGACTCGGCGCGCGGCGCGGTCAGGAACGTGACCCCTGCTGCGGTCATCCGCTGGTACGCCACCTCGAAGTCGTCCACCCGCAGGAAAAACTACCCCCTACCCCCGGTCACAAGCCCGTCGATCATGCAGTTGTGGTGGGCGGATTGCCCGACACAGGGCATCTGTGAGGCACCACAACTGCATGATCGACAGGGCGTCGGCGATCGGGGGGCGTGGGGTGGGGTGGACTTCGGTTGACCGGGTGGCAGGAGACGGTGGTTCTCAGGGCGTGTCGGTGCCGAAGCCGTCCAGTGTGGCGCGTTCGTCGAGGGTGCGCAGTTCCTGGAAGACGGTGATGTGCAGGTCGGCCGGCGCGTCGAGACGGGCGTTGACCGAGTGCCAGGGTGTGGTGGTCGGCGGCGCCACCTGGGTAGCGCCCGCGTCGACCAGCCGGTCGGTGGTGGCGGTGGCGTCGTCCACCTCGAACGCCACCCGGATGCGCGGCGCGACCTGCCGGCCCACCTCGACCTCGTCGATCATCCGCTTCTGCGCCGGGTTGGCGATCTCCAGCGTGGCGCGCCCGGCGTCCAGGATCACCACCCGGGCGTCGTCGCCGCTGGAGAACGCCGCCTGCTCCGGCAGGCCGAGCACGTCGCGGTAGAACCGGACCGCCGCCTCGTAGTCGTCGACCGCCACCACCAGCCGCAGCTGCCGCACCGGCGACGCGGGCGCCTCGGACGAGGTCGTCTTGTCGAACTGCTGCTCGCTCACCAGATCTCTCTACCATCCACGGTTCACCCGCGACGAGCCGGCCACGTCGGCTCTTGACCGTGGCAGGTGAGCGGCTTAGCTTCATCGATCAGAAAGGTGTCTTAACTAATTTCGCCTCATCCCTCGTGGGAGTGTGCCGATGCGACCGTTCCGCCACCGCCGCCTCACCGCCCTCGTCGCCCTGACAACCCTGCTGGTCACCGCCGCCCCGCCGACCGCCGTGAACGCCGGCGGCACGAATCGCGGCGCCGGCTATCACAAGGTCGGCTACTTCACCCAGTGGGGCATCTACGGCCGGGCCTTCCCGGTCAAGAAGCTCGACACCTCCGGGGCGGCGAGCCGCCTCACCCACATCAACTACGCCTTCGGCAACGTCAGCGAGGACGGCCGCTGCTATGTCGACGGCGGGCCGGGCGAGGGCGACCCCTGGGCCGACTACCAGCGTCCCGTCCCGGCCGAGGAGAGCGTCGACGGCGTGGCCGACGCCTGGGGCGAGCCGCTCAACGGCAACTTCGGCCAGCTGGCTAAGCTCAAGGCCAAGCACCCCAACCTCAAGGTGATGATCTCGCTGGGCGGGTGGAGCTGGTCGACGTACTTCTCGAACGCCGCCCGCACCGACGCCGCCCGCAAGGCGTTCGTCGCCTCCTGCATCGACCTCTACCTCAAGGGAAACCTGCCGAACCTGGACGGCGGCAGCGGCGGACCGGGCGCCGCGGCCGGCGTCTTCGACGGCATCGATCTCGACTGGGAGTGGCCGAACTGGCCGGGCGACGAAGGCAACGTCATCCGCCCGGAGGACAAGCAGAACTTCACCAGGCTGCTCGCCGAGTTCCGCCGACAACTCGACGCGTACGGGCGTGCCACCCGCAAGCACTACCCGCTGACCGCCTTCCTGCCGGCCAACCCGGCGGCCATGGACGCCGGTTACGAGGGCCGCAAGATCTTCCAGTACCTCGACTTCGCCACTGTGCAGGGGTACGACTTCCACGGCACCTGGGAACGGGTGACCAACCAGCAGTCGGCGCTGCGCGTGCCGGCGAAGGCCCCGGACAGCCCCGACTTCTCCGTCCAGGTGGCGATCGACGGCTGGATCGCCCGGGGCGCGCCGCGCGGCAAGCTGGTCCTCGGCATCCCGTACTACGGGCAGGGCTGGACCGGCGTCACCGGCGGCGGCAACGGCCTGTTCCGGCCGGCGACCGGACCCGCCCCGGCCATCCACGCGCCCGGGTACGAGGACTACAAGCAGCTCAAGACCCTGACCGGCAGGGGCTTCACCGTCCACCGCGACCTTCGCGCCGGGCACGCCTGGCTCTTCGACGGCACGACCTTCTGGACGTACGACGACCCGGCGGTCGTGCTCCAGAAGACGCTGTACATCCGGCGGACCGGCCTGGCCGGGGCGATGGTCTGGTCGCTGGACGGCGACGACGACAATGCCACGCTGACCAGGACGATCAGCCTCGGGCTCGGGACGCGGTAGTCGTACCCGCGCCGTTCCTCCCGGCAGCCGGCACCGGCCCGCCGCCGACCGGTCACCTGGTCGGCGGCGGGCCGGCGGCGCGTCACGGCATCGGCCCACCGGATCGCTGCGCGGAGATCAGGTCGCGGTACCACCGGGCGCTGTGTTTGGGCGTGCGGTGCAGGGTGTCGCGGTCGACGGAGACCAGGCCGAAGGTCGGGCCGTAGCCGTGCGCCCATTCGAAGTTGTCGAGCAGCGTCCACACGAAGTAGCCGCGGATGTCGGCGCCCCGCTCGATGGCGTCGGCCACGGCTCGGATGTGGGCACGCAGGAACGCGATCCGGTCGCGGTCCTCGACCGGCCCTGCGACTGCGGGCGGACGACGGTCGGGAAACGCACCACCGTTCTCGGTGATGACCACCGGCACCGCCGGATAGTCGCGGAGCAGGCGAAGCAGCAGATCGGTCAGCCCATGGGGGGTGATCGGCCAGCCCAGGGCGGTGGTCGCGGCGTTGCGGACGACGACGCCGTCGGCGCGGACGGTGTCGGTGAAGTAGTAGTTCACGCCCAGCACGTCCAGCGGGGTGGCGATCGTCTGGAGGTCGCCGGGGCGGACCGGCAGGCTGATGCCGTCGGCGGCCAGGTCGGCAACCGTGTCGTCCGGGTAGTGGCCGCGCAGCAGCGGGTCGAGGTAGATACGGATCCCCAGGCCGTCGGCGCGGCGGGCGGCGTCGAGGTCGGCGGGGGTGTGACGGTACGGGACGGTCGGGGTCAGGTTCAGCGTGATCCCGAACTGGTGGTCGTCGCGGGTCGAGCGGGCCCGCATCCGATTCACCGCCTCGCCGTGCGCCAGCAGCAGGTGGTGGACGGCGTGCATCGCCGCCGCGCGGTCGCGACGTCCGGGTGCGTGTATCCCGTCGGCGTACCCGTACACGGCCACGCACCACGGCTCGTTCAACGTCGTCCAGCAGCTGACCCGGTCCTGTAGCCGGTCGAAGACCAGGTCGGCGTAGTCGGCGAACCGCCAGACCGTGTCGCGCTCGGGCCAGCCGCCCGCCTCCTCCAACTCCTGGGGCAGGTCCCAGTGGTAGAGGGTGACCCACGGGTCGATGCCGGCCGCCAGCAGCCGGTCCACGAGCCGGTCGTAGAAGTCCAGTCCCGGCCCGTTGGCCGGGCCGCGGCCACCGGGCTGTACCCGAGGCCAGGACACCGAGAAACGGTAGGTGTCGACCCCCAACCCGGCCATCAGCGCGACATCCTGCGGCATCCGGTGGTAGTGGTCGCAGGCCACCGCACCGGACTCGCCGCCCGCGACCGCCCCCGGCACCTGGCAGAAGGTGTCCCAGATCGACGCGGTCCGGCCGTCGGCGTCCGTCGCGCCCTCGATCTGGTACGCCGATGTCGCGACTCCCCACCGGAACCCGTCGGGGAACGTTGCGGCGGGCCCGGACAGCGGACGGTGGTGCTCGGCCATTCCGATCCTCTCTGGCGGTCACGGCCGGACCGGGTCGCCGGGCGCGCCGGCCCGGCGACCCGGCCCTCAGGTCAGGCCGGAATGGTCCAGCGCTGGTTGGAGTTGCCGGTGCAGGACCAGATTTGCAGCGGGGTACGGTCCGCCGTGCTCTGGCCGGTGGCGTCCAGGCACCTTCCGGTCGCCGGGTTCACCAGCGACTGCGCCGTGCCGTTGTATCGCCACTGCTGGTTGGGGCTGCCGGCGACGCAGTCCCAGGTCTGGACCCGGGTGCCGTCGGCATTGACGCCACCGGCGACGTCGAGACACTTGCCGAGCGCGCGCACCGTGCCGTCCGAGCCGATCGTCCACGCCTGGGCCGCCCCGTTCGCGTCACAGGTGAAGAGCTGGACCTGAGCCCCGTTCGCGGTGCTGGCGCCGTTGACATCAGCACACTTTCCGCTGGCCACGCCGCGGATCTTGCCCACCCCACCACTGGCCGGCGGCGGCGTACCACCGCCACCGCCACCGAGGTTGATCTCGCCCTGGTTGAACACCCGGGGGTGGAAGTAGGCGGCCTGGATCTCCGCGTTGGTGTTGCTCCCGCGCAGCTGCTCCGACCAGACCATGAAGTAGGTCCACCGTGGTTGGCTGGTCAACAGCGACGCGTTCGGGATCTTGCCCATCTCGGCGAGCGCGATCGGCTTCCCGCCCGCGATCGACTGGATCTGCTGGTAGTCGCCCGCCGACGGGTGGTTCTTGTACCAGACGTCGAGCGACACCACGTCCACGTAGCTGCTGCCGGGGTAGTAGTTGGCCCACCCGCCGGCCGGATTGTCCTGCACGTTCCACACCCAGATCAGGTTGTCCAGGCCCTGACTGTCGAAGTAGTCGCGCATCTGCTGGAAGAGCTTCGCGCCGCCGTTGGCGCCGGGCCGGTTGCCCCACCAGTTCCAGCTCTCGTTCATCTCGTGGAACGGTCGCCACAACACCGGCACCCCGGCGTCGCGCAGCTGCCGCAGGAAGGGCACGACCTCGGCCATCCGGCTCCGCCAGACGTTGTTCAGGTTGGTGCCACCGGTGGCGATCTCCTGGAACTGGCCGGCGGAGATCTGCGTCTTGACACCACCCTCGAACTCGCAGGTCCGACCGACCGTCGGCGAGCATGCGTGCCAGGTCAACGTCACGAGGGAGCCGTTCGCCCACTCGGTCTTCGCCTGATCGACGACGCGCTGCCGGTTGTTGATGTCGTCGGCGCGGAACATCATGTCACCGCCCCAGAGGCCCGGCCACTGCCCGGTGATGTCGTACACCTGCCGGCTGTACTGGCCGGGAGCGCTGGCCGGCTCCTTGTTGTGCTGGCCGCTGACGATGTTCACTCCGGTGATCGACCGCAGGTAGTTCAGCACGGTGGACTTCGACGTCGCCGGGAACGCCTCGGCGGGGGTGGGGACCATCGTGGCGACGACGAGCGCTGTCGTCAGTGCGGCCAGGGGAATCCGCGGGACTTTCATGCGCTCCTCCTTCGAGGGTGGGGGTACCGGGCGCGATCTACGCCCGGCGGAGCACGGTGGCCAGGTCGGTCAGCGTCCAGGGCGCCTTGACCAGGGCCGGGTCCAGCTCGGCCGGTCCACGGACGTGGATCGTCGTGGACTCGCCCGGCAGCAGGGTGCAGAAGCCGCGGTCGGCGACCGCGGCCGGGTCGATCCGGTCGGCCTGGAGCAGCACGTCACGGGCCAGGCCGGCGGCCGAGACCCGCACATCGAGGCCGCCGGGGACCGGCTCGGCGGTCACCGTCAGGCCGGCGTCGGGATGGGCGAACGCCTTGTCCGGTACGCCGAACCAGAGCGCTCGTACGCCGTCGAGCCGTGCCACCAGGAACTCGGAGTCGGCGGCGGTGAGGGTGGCGACGTGCCGCGGCACCGGCACCAGCGTCACCGACCGGGCCGCGACCGAGACCTGCTCGTCGTGGTCGGCGCGCACGGTGCCGGTGGTGTCCTGTCGTTCGACGCGCAGTCGCCCACGCCACGGCTGCGGGCTGTCGTTGAGCACCGCCACGACCAGTCCCGCGTCGCGTGGCTGCACCGTCAACGCGCGCGGCGCGTACAGCTCGCCGAGGGCGTGGTACAGCGGCTTGTACCGGCCGGCGCCGTCGATGGCCGCCCACGAGGTGACCGGCCACAGGTCGTTGAGCTGCCAGAGGATGGCGCCGCCGGTGTGTGGCCAGTGCGAGCGCCAGTGTTCGACGCCGGTGCGGATCGCCCGGACCTGGTTGAGTTGGGTGAGGTAGTGCCACGCCTCGACACCGGCCGGCTCGGGGAAGTGCGGGGCGAGGCCACGGGCGAGCTTGCCGTTGCCGTCCTCGGCCTTCTGGTGGTGCAGCAGGCCCGGGGAGTCGGGCAGCAGCGGCTCGTCGGAGATCGCGTCGCGCAACGTGCGCCAGGCCGGCGGCGCCTGCCAGCCGAACTCGGCGACGAAGCGGGGCGTCGTGTCCCGGTAGTGCTGGTAGCCCTGCCGGTTCCAGACCTCCCAGGAGTGGAACGTCTGGTGGTCGGGGTCGTTCGGCGGGTGCTCCCAGGAGCCGGACCATGGGCTGCCGGCCTGGTACGGGCGGCTGGGGTCGAGTTCCGCGACGATCGCCGGCAGCGTACGCAGGTAGTAGTGCTCGCCCCAGCTGAGCTGGCCACCCGGTTGGCTGCTCCAGCCGCTGGCCCCGCGCAGCCACAGGTTCTCGTTGTTGCCGTTCCAGGTGATCAGGCTCGGGTGCGCGGCCAGCCGGGTCACGTTCTCCCGTGCCTCGACCACCACCTCCGAGCGCAGCGGCTCCTCCTCGGGGTAGCAGGCGCAGGCGAACAGGAAGTCCTGCCACACCAGCAGGCCAAGTTCGTCGCAGACCTCGTAGAAGTCGCGGCTCTCGTAGATGCCGCCGCCCCACACCCGGACCAGGTTGACGCCGACGGCCGCCGCCTCGCGCAGCCGACGGGCGTAGCGCTCCCGGGTCATCCGCGCCGGGAACACGTCGTCGGGGATCCAGTTCACGCCCTTGGCCAGCACGGGCTCACCGTTGACGTGGATGACGAACCGGTGGCCGACCGCGTCGGCCGTACGGTCGATCCGCGAAGTGCGGAAGCCGATGCGCCGCTGCCAGCGGTCCAGGACCGTGCCGGCGGCGCTCAGCTCCACGGTCAGGTCGTGCAGCGGCTGGTCGCCGTAGCCGATCGGCGCCCACGGGCGCACCCCGGGAACGGGCAGCTCGATCCGGTCGCCGCGGTCGCCGGGCGGAAGTTCACGGCTGGCCACCTCGCGCCCGTCGAGCAGCACCCGCAGGCGCAGCGGTGGCTCGTCGCGGGTGCGCTCCGCCTCCACCGTCAGGTCGAGCCAGCCCTGCCCGTCGTGCCAGGTGGCCAGCGGGCGGACCGCCGCCAGCCGGGCGATGCTCCAGCCCTCGATGCGTACCGGCCGCCAGATGCCGGCGGTGACCAGCGTCGGGCCCCAGTCCCAGCCGAAACCGCAGGCCATCTTGCGGACGAAGTTGAACGGTTCCGGGTAGGCGTTGGGTCGGGGCCCGAGCGTGTTCCGCACCGCCTCGGCCTCGGCGTAGGCAGAGGTGAACCGCACCAGCAGTGCCCGGTCGCCGCCGTCGCGCAGGGACGTCACGTCGAACCGGTAGGACCGGTGCATGTTGCGGGTGCGGCCCAGCGCTGTGCCGTCCAACTCCACCGTCGCCACCGTGTCCAGGCCGTCGAAGACCAGGTCGAGCCGCTCGTGGGCGGGCCCGTGCCAGGCGACGTCGCGGCCGTAGGCCCAGTCGGTGTGCCCGACCCAGGCCACCGCCAGTTCGTTGTCGTCCTGGAACGGGTCGGGCAGCAGCCCCGCGTCGAGCAGGTCCACGTGCACGCAGCCCGGCACCGTCGCCGGCACCGCCCGGCCGGCCAGCGTGGCCGCCTCGGGGGTGGCGGGGTCGCCGGCGACCCGCAGCGTCCACGCCCCGCCCAGATCCTGCACCGAGATCATCGATCGTCCTTCCACGCGGTGGCGCTCACTTGGTGGCTCCGGCGGTGATGCCGTTGTAGATGAACCGCTGGAGCAGCAGAAAGATCACGACGGTGGGCAGGATGACGATCATCGTGCAGGCCGCGATCGTCTCCCACTGCGCGCCGTAGGGGCCCTTGAACCGGAACAGCGCCGTCGAGATCACGTTGAGCTCCGGCGACCGGAGATAGAGGAACGGTATGTAGAACTCGTTGTAGACGGCGATCCCCTTGATGATCACCACGGTGGCGATCGCCGGCCTCATCAGCGGCAGGATGACCCGCCGGTAGACGGTGAACCGGGACGCGCCGTCGATCATCGCGGCCTCGTCGAGGCTGCGCGGGATCGACTGCATGAACTGGACGAAGATGTAGATCGAGACGATGTCCGTGCCGAGGAACAGCACGATCGCCGCCCCCAGCGAGTTGACCAGGCCCATCGACTTGACGATCTGGTACGTCGCCACCTGCGTGGTCACCCCCGGCACCAGCGCGGCCAGCAGGAACAGGCCCAGCACCAACCGCTTGAGGCGGAAGGCGAACCGGTTGACCGCGTACGCGGCGAGCGTGCCGACCACCACCGTGCCGGTCAGCGAGATCACCAGGATGACGGTGGTGTTCCAGAAGCCGCGCAGCATCGCGCCGTCGGTCCACGCGGTGCGGAAGTTCGTGAGGTTGAGCCAGTCGCGCGGCGGGGTCAACGGTCCGGTCGTGCTGTACTCGGCGCGCGTCTTGAACGCGGCGAACAGCACCACCACCAGGGGGATCAGCACCACCAGCGCGGCCAGCACGAGGGAGGCCCACTTGGCCGTCCGGGCGAGCCCGCTCACGACAGCGTCACCTCCTCGTCCGGGACGAGCCGGCGCTGGACCCAGGTGATCAGGAGCACCAGCAGGAGCAGCACCACGGCCATCGCCGAGGCCAGGCCGATCTGGCGGAACTGGAAGGCCGTCTCGTACGCGCGGATGACGAAGGTACGGGTGTCGTTCGCGCCGCCGGTCATGATGAACGGGATCTCGAAGACCGAGAGGCTGCCGGAGATCGCCAGGATGAACGACAGGCTGATGATCCGGCGGATGCCGGGCGCGATGACGAACCGGAACTGGTGCCACCGGTTCGCGCCGTCGATCTCCGCCGCCTCGTACAACTCACGCGGGATCGACTGGATCGCCCCGAGGAAGAGCACGAAGCTCAGGCCGGTGAACCGCCACACCGACGTGCCGGCCAGTGACACGTTGGCGATGTCGGGGTCGCCCAGCCAGTACCGGGTCTGTTCGCCCAACCCGACCATCCGCAGCACCGTGTCGAGGGTGCCGCCGGGCTGGAAGAGGTAGAGGAACACGAACCCGACCGCCACCCCGTTGAGCAGGTACGGGAAGAACAGGATGCCCCGGAACAGGTTGCGCAGCCGGGTCTGGAAGCTGAGCACCACCGCGAAGTAGAGCGCGATCGCGATCTGGGCGAACGAGGCGACGAAGTAGTAGAGGCTGACCAGGAAGACCCGCCAGTACCCGTCGTCGGTGAACACCCGTACGTAGTTGTCCCAGCCGACCGGGGTCATCGCCGGGCTCAGGCCGTCCCACCGGTGGAAGCTGTACCAGAACATGTTGCCGACCGGCACGTAGGTGAAGGTGACGAGCAGGGCCAGCGCCGGCGCCAGGTAGAGCCAGTGGGTCCGCCCGCGCCACCACGCCGAACGCACCGCGCGGGCCGCCGGGCCGGGGGCCGACGGCGCGGACACCCTCGCCCCGGTCCGGAGCTGCACGCTGGTCACTGCATGACCCGCCGCTGCGCCTCGCCCCAACGCTTGTTGAGTTCGGCGAAGTACGACTCCTTGTCGCCCTTGGCCGCGCCCCGGGCGATGTCCACCAGCTTCTGCCGATAGATGTTTCCGGCCAGGTCGATCTCGGAGTCCTTGATGATCTGGTCTTCCTTACCGGCGTTCGTGGTGGCCGCCGGCAGTTCGATCAGCCTGACGCCGGTCTTCTCGAAGTCCTGAAGCGCCGTCGGCAGCGGCTGGTCGACCGGCGTCGGGATGGCCTGCTGGTCCTGGGCGAAGCCGGACTCGGTGACGAACCAGTTCAGCCAGGCCCACGCGGTCGCCTTGTTCTTCGAGTTCCGGCTGACCCCGGCCTTGTAGTCGCCCTCGACGCGGGCGTGGAACGTCGCGTCGCTCTGGTAGGGGAAGGGCCAGAAGCCGATGTCCTCCGGGTTCGCGCCGGCCGCCGTCGCGGCGTCCTTCATCTGCGGCACCGCCCACGACCCGAGGACCATCGTGGCCACCTGCCCAGTGGCGATCATCGGCTTGGAGGCCTCCCAGTTGGTCGTCAGCGGATCCTTCTCGCTGAGCCCCTGGTGCACGATGTCGAAGAGCAGACCGTCCGTGACGTACGCGATCTTGCCCGGCTGCCAGGGCGCCGGATCGGTCGGGAACCTCTCGTTGACCTGCGGGTCGGCCAGGATCGCGCGCTGGCTGTTGAAGAAGCTCAGCGGCCAACCGTCCTTGTAGTTGGTCTAGAACGGCACCGCCGCGGTCTGCTGCTTGATCGCCCTCAGCCCGGCCAGGAACTCCTCCGGCGTCTTGGGCGGCGCGGTGACTCCGGCCTGCGCCCAGATCCGCCGGTTCACCACCATGCCCTGCGCCACCCCGCCCAGGGAGAGGCCGTACACCTGGCCGCCGAACGCCTTCTCGTCGGTGAACCGGAACTTCTGCGACAGCTCGTCGGCGCTGCCGAGCGGCTCGAAGAACTGGGGTAGCTGGTCGACCGGCACCGTGTTCGGGATCAGCAGCACGTCGCCGTACTCCCCCGAACTCAACTGGGTGGTGACGTCACCCTCGTAGTTGGTCACCGGCTCGAAGCTGACCTTGGTGCCCGGGTACCTCTCCTCGAATCGCTGCGCGTACCCGGGCAGGGTTGTGGTCGCCAGGTCGGTGCGGTTGGTGAGGACCGTGATCGAACCCGTGACGTCGCCGGAGAAGTCCCCGCGCCCGCCGTCGTCCTCGCCGGCCCCGCCGGTGCATCCCGTGGCGAGCGCGAGGACCGCGACCACGCCGATTCCGATGAGCTGTCGGCTATTCGCCATGCTGGTGTCCGTCCTGCCTTGGCATAGATCCACGCGGATGAGGTACCGCGGGTGATGAGGCCAAAGCATGGTCGGGGGTTTCAGCCCTGTCAAGGTTAGATTAATAATTTAAGTAGTCGGTGCACGACGTGACGGACACGCCCGACCGGACCGGTCAGCGCGCGGCGGTGCTCTGCCGGACGACTATGTGGGCCCGCGGGGCCTCGTAGACCTCGGCGGGACGACCCGACATGGCGTCGGTGATGGCCTTCGCCGCCAGTTCGCCGATCCGGCCGACGTCGTGGCTCATCGCCGACAGCGCGGGGACCGCGAGTTGGCACAGGGCGGAGTCGTCCCACGCCACCATCGACACGTCGCCCGGCACGTCCAGGCCATGATCGGCGGCGGCCCGCAGGCCGCCGAGCGCCATCAGATCGTTGTCGAAGACGATGGCGCTCGGCCGCGCCGGCCCCGCGGCGAGCAGGGCGGCAGCGGCGGCGCGGCCGGTCTCGTACGAGTAGTCGCCCTCGGACGTGAGCAGGGTCAGCCCGCGCGCCGCGGCCCCCGCCTCGAAGCCGCCACGGCGCAGCTGCGAGTGCGCGAACGCCAGCGGCCCGCTCACCTGCGCGATCACCCGGTGCCCCAGGTCGGCCAGGAAACGCACGGCCTCGCGGGCGAAACCGGCGTCGTCGGTCCAGACGGTCGGCAGGCCGTTGGCGGTCGACGGGTCGCCGAGCACCACGGCCGGCAGGCCCACCTCGGCGACCAGCCCCACCCGTTCGTCGCCGGGGCTGAGGTCGACCAGGATCACCCCGTCCACCCGACGCTGCTCCGACCAGCGCTCGTAGACGGCGGTCTCGGCGGCCCGGTCGCTGACCACGCTGACCAGGACCGACACGCCCGACGGGGTGAGGACCCGCTCCAGCCCTTCGAGGAACTCGTGATAGTAGGGCTCCTCGCCGAGCACCTGGGAGGCCCGGGCCAGCACCAGCCCGACCCGCCGTAGCGTTTCCGTCACCGAACCCACCGCCCTCGCCCGCCGCACACCGACAGGTACGGTATCGCCTGACCGCCGATGACCGCCCGTCGTCGGCCCGAGACCGGAGCTCGCCGCCGCATGGCACGTCGTGAAGCGCCCGCCGCCGGGCCGGGCAGCCGTGCCCTGATCGTCGACGTGATCCGCTCGGCGGTGGCGATCAGCCGGGTCGAACTCGCCGACGTCACCGGCCTCACCCAGCCGTCGATCTCGAACATCGTGCGCGACCTCATCGCCGAGGGCATCATCCACGAAACCGGTTCGATCGGCTCGATCCGCGGCAAACCCCGAAAACTGATATCGATCAATCCGGCCAGCCGGTTCGGCATCGGTTTCCACCTCGGGCCCGACATCATGACGTGCATCGCGATCGACCTCACCGGCGGTGTGGTCGGCCGCGAGGTGGTGCCGCGAATCGCCGGGACCGGCGCGCTCGCCGAGGGGCTGGCCGACCGCTTCGACGCCTTCACGACCGGCCTCGCACTGCCCAAGGAGCGCATCGAGGGCCTGGCGATCGTGGCGCCGACGCCGTTTCCCGGCCGTCCCGGCGGCCCGGCCGGCACGGACGGTGTGCGCGCCGACATCGCCGAGCGGATCGGCCTACCGGTCATCGCCGAGAACGACGCCGCTGCCGCCGCGCTCGGCGAGTTCTGGAGCCGCCGGGTGTCCCGGGAGCAGTCGTTCGGCTGCGTCTACCTCTCGGCCGGGATCGGCGCCGGGTTCGTCTTCAACGGCGCGCTGTTCCGGGGTGCCAGCTTCGACGCCGGCGAACTCGGCCACGTCTCCATCGACTACGCCGGCCGGGAGTGCCCGTGCGGCAATCGTGGCTGCGTCGAGCGGTACGCGTCGATGACCGCCGTGGTCGAGGCCGCCCGCGCCGACCCGGACCTGAGCGAGCGGCTGCCCCTCGACGCGACGGCGACCGCCGGCGCGTACGACATGGTGGCCCGCGCCGCCGTCAACGGCGACCCCGCCGCGTTCGCCCTCCTCGACCGGGCCGCCGCCCACCTGAGCGTGGCCGTCACCTCGGTGGTCAACCTGCTGGACCTCGGCCGCCTGGTGCTCACCGGCCCCGGGATGGCGCTGGCCGGCTCCATCTACGCCCGCCGCCTGCGCGCCCACCTGGAACGGACCGCGCACGCCCGGCAGCGCCACGGCATCGTCGTCGAGCTCTCCGCCCAGCCCCGCGACGCCGCCGGCATCGGCGCGGCCGCCCTCGTCGTGCAGGCGTCGGTCGCGCCCGGACACACCCCGGCGGCGTGAGGTTCCCGCGACATCCCCGCCGGGTGAGCGTCCGGGACCGCGGTGGCCCGGAGGCGCCGCGTCACCGCTACCGGTCGACGGCATGGTTGCCCTCGGCCATCCTTTGCTCTGCTTCAACCCATGCAGCAGCAGCCGATTCAGCCCGTGGAGCCGAGCAGGTGCAGCTGCTGGGCGAGGTAGAGCAGGCTGACGACGCTGACCACGACGGCGATGAGCCAGCCGGCGGCCCGCAGGGACCAGTGGATGCGACCCGGCCCGACCAGGGCCGGGTTCCCCGCGGCGAGGGCGAGCATGACCAGTCCCAGCGGGGTGGCGATACCACCGATCAGGCTGGCCACGAAGAGCAGTTGGATCGGGCCGATGCCGCTGAGGGCGAGGGCGACGCCGGCCAGGGTCTGCGCCACGACGACGGCGTAGAAGCGCGGGGCCTGGCGGGGCGTGCGGCTCAGCCCGCGCGGCCAGCCGAAGGCGCTGGCGGCCACGTATCCCCCGGTACTCATGATCACCGGAACGGCGATGATCGCCGACGCGAGCAGCCCGACCGAGAACAACACGCTGGCGTACGGGCCGGCCAGCGGGCGCAGCGCCTGGGCCGCCTGCTCCGCGGTGGTGACCTGCTCGTGATGGGTGCCGAGGGTGGCGGCGCTGGCGACCAGGATGCACCAGAAGATGACCGCGGCGAGGCCGGCGCCGGTCACCGCGTCGAGTTCACGGATCTTGAGTTGTCGACGGGAGCACGGCTGCTCGACCTGTTCCACCGTCTGCCACACGTACATGTAGCTGGTCAGGGTGGTGCCGAGGATGGCCAGCGTCCCGGCGAGGTGGGTCTGGGTGAACGGTACGGACGGGACCAGGCTGCCCCGGGCGACCGCGAGCCAGTCGGGGCGGGCCAGGATCGCCGCCGCACCGTAGGCGAGCAGGCCCAGCATCACCACCTTGAGGACCCGTTCGACCTCGTCGTACTTGCCGATCAGCAGCAGGGCCAGCGCGCCGGCGGCGAAGGCGGGCACCAGCCAGCGCGAGTCGACCCCGACCAGCAGGCCGATCGCCGCCGCGCCGGCGGCGACGTCGGCCGCGATGGTCACCACGTTGACCCCGAGGATGGAGATCAACAACAGGCCGCTGGCCAGCCGACCGTAGCCGTCCAGGACCGCCTGCTGAAGATCACGCCCCGACAGCACCCCGAGCCGGGTGGCGAGGATCTGCACCACCACCAGCGCCGGCATCATGAGCAGCGTCAGCCAGGCCAGACCGAACATGGTGCCCGCACCGACCACGACCAGCGTCGCGACCGTCGTCGGGTCGGTGTCCGCCGCTCCGGACACCAGGCCCGGCCCCCACGACCGGAGTCGGAACCGCCGCGAGCCCGCGCCCTGGCCCGTTTCGCCGCTGTCGGCCCCGGATCGCGATGACGGCTCCCGGGTCATGCCGGGCCGCTCCGCAGCCGGGCCCGCCGAGGTGGACGCACCGCGAAG
This sequence comes from Micromonospora sp. CA-263727, assembly GCF_050942455.1. Lineage (NCBI taxonomy): Bacteria > Bacillati > Actinomycetota > Actinomycetes > Micromonosporales > Micromonosporaceae > Micromonospora > Micromonospora sp. CA-263727. The sequence continues at coordinate 3,420,714 of NZ_CP192031.1, read as the reverse complement.
GCCACCCGGCCGCGCGGTGCCTGCCACATCGGTTCATCGTCGCCCGGCCCGGCGGAGTCGCCCCGCCGCACCAGCGCACCGGCGGGAATTCAGCTGTACGGGTGACCCCGGGACCGGGCCCGGTCCCGGCCGGTTCGGATTCTTCGGTGACGCCGTCACCCCACCTCGCCGGAAAATAGTCTGACCGCATGCGCCGGGTACGGATGTTGGCCAGCCGGACCCCGGCCGAGCGGGAGCGGTACGTCGACTTCCTGCGGGCGTTGGCCATCAGTCTCGTGGTGCTCGGCCACTGGACGGTCACCGTCGTCACCCGCGACCCGGCCGGTGGCCTGACCGGCTTCTCGGCCCTGTCCGACCTGGTGTGGGCGCGTCCCGTCACCTGGCTGTTCCAGGTGATCCCGGTGTTCTTCCTGGTCGGCGGCTTCGCCAACGCCGCCTCGCTGGCCAGCAGCCGGGCGCGTGGGGTCACCGCCACGCAGTGGCTGCTGGATCGCAGTGGACGGTTGGTCCGCCCCACCACCGTCCTGCTGCTCATCCTCGCCGCAGGCAGCCTGCTGGGACGGCTGCTCGGCGGGAACTCGGCCGAGATCCGGACCGTGGTGGGGTTCGCCACCATCCCGCTCTGGTTCCTCAGCGCCTACATCGCCGTGGTGGCGCTCACCCCCGTCATGTATCGGCTCCACCGACGCCTCGGCTTCGTCGTGCCCCTGACCCTGCTGCTGCTCGTGGCCGTCGGCGACGTCGGTCGGCTGCTCGGCCACGGCCCGCTCTCCGGAGGAAACTTCCTCTTCGGCTGGCTCGCCATCCACCAGCTCGGTTTCGCCTGGTACGACTCGTACGCGGCCGGCAAGAACGGCAGCTCGGCCGGCGGGCCGGAACAGCGGCGCTCGCTGCTCGCCCACCGGTTGCCGACCGGACGGCCGACCGCGCTGCTCCTGCTCCTGGTGGGCCTCGGCGCACTGCTGCTGCTCACCGTCGCCGGCCCCTACCCGATCAGCATGATCACCGTTCCGGGCGAGCGGCTGGACAACTCGTCGCCGCCGAGCCTGGCGCTGCTCGCCCTGGCCGCCACGCAGCTCGGGCTCATCCTGCTGTTCCGTGGGCCCGCCGAGCGGCTGCTCCGCCGCCCCCGCCCCTGGCACGCGGTGATCGCGGTGAACGCCGTCGTCCTCACCGTCTTCCTCTGGCACCTCAGCGCGGTGGTGGTGCTCGTCGGCGTCCTGAACACCGTGCACTGGCTGCCGCCCGCGTCGGTCGGCACCGGCACGTGGTGGGCGTGGCGGGTGCCCTGGCTGGTCGCGCTGGCGGTGATCCTGACCGTCCTGGTCGCGATCTTCGGGCGGATCGAGGCCCGCAGCGGCCATCCGAGTACCGGCCGGCAACGCGACCAGGCCGCCGCGTGGCCCGCGCCGGCACTGCGCACGGCCCTGACCATCGCCGGGTACGCGGGTCTGGTGGCCGGCCTCCTGATCAACAGCATGGTACGGATGTCCGCGCCGGAGCCACTGGGCCTCCCGCCCGGCGCGCTGGCCGCCTATCTGGTTGGCGCGGCGCTCCTCCGGCTACTCAGATCGCCACCCCGCCGGTGGCTCGGCCGAAGTGAGCAGGCACACCTCCCCTAAAGCATCCTAGGCTACTGGTAGGGCTGCCGAACCGGCACCGGTTCGCGCCGTTTGCCGGCACTGACGAGCGATCCGCTCGAAGCCGAGCGTCCGTCAACAAGCGAGTCCCGTCACGTGCTTTCCGCAGCCCCAGGAAAGGGTGACTCCGGCACCGCCATGGCCGTAGTTGTGGATCAGCGTAACGCCGTCGAGCTGCTCTTTTTCCATGCGAACGCACGGCCGTGCAGGGCGGAGGCCGACGCGGTGCTCGATGACTCGGGCGTCTCGAAAGAGCGGCTCCAACTCGGCACAGCGGTCGATGATTGCGGCAGCAATGTGCGGATCCGGCTCTTGCCTCCAGTTGCCAGGCTCAGCGGTGCCGCCGAGGATGACGGTCTTGCCTTGCGGATAGAAGTGCAGCAGGTCTGGAGACAGGCCGGTGTCTTCGGAGAAGAACTCGGTGATGCCGGGGTTCTCGACAACGACGAGTTGCCCACGGATCGGGGTCAGCATGGGATCCGGCACGAGTTCCCGGGCCCCGAGGCCAGCGCAGTTGACGACAACCGGTGCGACGCCGGCAGCCTGATCGAGCGAGCCGACGCGTCGGATCTCGATCCGGCCACCGCCGGCAGCGAACCGTTGGTCGAGGTAGCCGAGGTAGGTAGGCATGTCGACGATCGGCGCGGTGTAGCGCCACCCGGTGACGAAACCATTCGGTAGCTCATCCGCCTCGCACAGGCGGAATCCGTCGAGCTGGCTGCCCCACTCGGGCGGTTCGACGGGCTCGCGGGAGGCTTCGATGCCGGAGACGAGCCGCACGCCGGTCTGCGGGTCGGCAGCGAGTTGCCGCAGCACATCCAGGGTCTGGACGCTCCAGAGACGTACCCGGTCGATGGGTTCGACGAGGTACGGCCCCCACATCGCGCCGGCAGCGTACGAGGTCGTCTGCTGTGGTGGCTCGGCGGTCCAGATGGTGACGCGGAGGCCGGCTTCGGCGAGACAGATGGCGGTGGTGAGACCGGATACGCCCGCGCCGATGACGAGGGCGTCGATGCCGCGGCGGCTCATTGCTCGACCGTAGTGTCAGGTTGGCTGGCGCACGAGGGCGTTCTCCAGGTCGGGCAGGAGTTCGGCGACAGCGTGGTGGCGTTGGCGGCGGCGTAGCTCCTGGGCGAGGGTGTTGAGCAGGGCGCTGCTGCGGGGCGGGCGGACCTGGCCGAGGCGAGGTCAACCTCGGCGTGGACGAGGTAGAGAAAGCCATGCGCGGGTACTGGGACGTCCACACCGGCGAAGCCGACGCCGCCCCGCAGACGACCTGGACTGGATCGACGACGCGATCGCGTCCTCCGCGCGGCCACCGGCAAGCCCGCCCTCACCTGGCACGCAGACTCTGAACAACTGCTCCGCAAGCACAAGGCCGATTGGTAAGCCAGCAGCCATCTGCCCCGGGTCACCGTGCTCAGCGATCGCCTCGTCGCCCAGGCGCGAGCCAGCCTGCCGAGATAGCGCCATCTGGCCGATCTGCAGATCGGCCAGATGCTGGCGGTGGCGGATTCCGGCTCAGTCGGCGGGCAGCCAGGCCTGCCAGACCTCCGGGTGGGCGTCCAGCCACTTCTTGGCCGCCTGGTCCCGGGAGAGCTTGTCCACCGTGAGGTAGCGGGCCACCTCGTTCTGGTCGGCGTTGGTCCACTGGAAATTCTTGATCATCTCGGCGGCCGGGTTGCCCGACTCGGCGAACTCCCGGTTGGCGATCTTGTCGAGGTCGTACGGCTGGTAGTCGCAGGCCACCTTCGCCGGGTCGGCGTCACACCCGGGGGTGTACGCGGGCAGCTTGATGTGGACCAGGTCGACCTCGGCCAGGAACCACTGTGGCGCGTAGAAGTAGCCGATCGCGGGTTGGCGATTCCGCTCCGCCTCCCGGAACGCCTCGATCAGCTTCTCCTCGCTGCCCGTCATGCTGACGGTGAAGTCCAGCTTCAGGTTACGGATCAACGCCCGGTCGTTGGTCTCGTAGGAGGGGTCGCCACCGAGCAGCACACCCTTGCCGCCCGAGGTGGGGGTACGGAACAGGTGCGCGTAGTCGTTGAGGTTCTTCCAGTTGGTGATCCCGGGGTACTGCTCGACCATCCACGGTGCGACGTACCAGCCGACGACTCCCCGGTTGCCGGTCATGCCGTGCTCGACGGCGGCCCGCTCCTCGTCGATGTACCGCTTCTTGAGGCTCTCGCGGCCCCAGTTTTCCAGGATGACGTCGACATCGCCGGCGGCGAGCTCCTCCCAGGCTCCCTCCGCCGTGAGGTCCTTCTCCACCACCGTGCAGTTGAGCCGGTTCTTGGCCAGGTAGCTCACCACGGCGACGTTCGCCTCGTAGCCGACCCAGGGCAGGACGGCGATCGTCAGCGTGCCGCACGCCGTCCTCTCCGGCGGGCCCGGCGCCGGGACCCGGGGCTGGAAGTCGGCCGCGCAGCCGGCCAGCGCCAGTACGGCCGAGCCGGCGACGGCCGCCGCCCTGATCCAGCCTGATATCTGCATCGCTGCTGTCTCCTTGCTGTCGTTGCGCCGCGGGTGGCGCGTCACCGGCGGACGGAGGTCCGGGCGAGGTGTTGCGCCAGGACCACCTCGGTGAGCGCGACCAGCACCTGCTTGACCGACTGCCGCTGGCGCGCGTCGCACTCCACCAGCACCACCTTGTCGTCGACCCCGAGGGCCTCGCGCACCTCGGCGAGCTCGAACCGGCGGGTCGCGTCGAAGTTGTTGATGGCCAGCAGGAACGGGATGTGGTGGTCCTCGAAGTAGTCGATGGCCGGGAAGCAGTCCTCGATGCGCCGGGTGTCGACCAGGATGACCGCGCCCAGGGCGCCGTCCACGAGGTCGTCCCAGAGGAAGGCGAAGCGGTCCTGCCCGGGCGTGCCGAACAGGTACATCAGCAGCGACTCGTCGAGGCTGATCCGGCCGAAGTCCAGGGCGACCGTGGTGGTGGTCTTCCCGGCGATGCCGGTGGTGTCGTCGACGCCCACCGAGACCTCGGTCAGGTCGGCCTCGGTGACCAGGGGTTCGATCTCCGACACGGCCCCGACGAAGGTGGTCTTGCCGACCCCGAACCCTCCGCTGACCACGATCTTCACCGCGGTGGGCGTGGGCGACTGGCTAGAGAGCGCGGACACGGTCCCTGATCCTCTCGATCATGGCGATGGAGAGCTCACCCTGTTCCTGGCGGCGCAGATAACCCTCACTGAGCAGGTCGGCGACGAGTACCCGGGTGACACCGAGCGGCACCCGCAACGCCACCGCGAGGTCCGCCACGGTGGTGGGTCGCTGACACAGCTCGACGATCCTGCGGGCCTCGAAGCGTAGCGGCGCGGAGAGCGCCGCCGGTTGGGCGGAGAGCAGGGTCTCCACCCGCAGCCCGTCCTGCACCGGCCGGGTACGCCCGCCGGTGAGCAGGAACGGACGTACCGCGGCCTCGTCCGCGGGCTCCTCTGCGGGCCCCGGCGGTGGCTCCGGTGCGGCGCCGGACGGCGGCGGAGCCGGCGTCCAGTACGGGATCATCCGCGGGTCGGGAAGCCGGGGTCCACTGTCGCTCACCGCGGCAGCACCCGTCTCGACTCGGAGATCAGCGCCGGGGTCAGCATCGTGCCGAACCGCTCGGCGAGCAGGGAGATCTCGTACCCGACCAGGCCCAGGTCACAGTCGCCCTCGGCGAGCACCCCCAGGCAGCTGCCGTCACTGATCGCCGACACCAGCAGGAAGCCCCGCTTCATCTCGATCATGATGAGCTTCAGCCCGTCGAAGTCGTACTTCCGGGAGGCGGTACGGGCCAGACTGGCCATGCTGGACACGATCGCGGCCAGTTGGTCCCCGGCTCCCCGGTCCAGGCCCGCCGAGACCGCTATCAGCAGGCCGTCGGAGGAGACGGCGACGGAGTCCCGTACCCCGTCGGTCTGCCGGACGAAGTTCGCCAGCAGCCAGTTCAACTGGTGTGGATCGGTATGGGTATCAACCGTCACGTGTCCTCCAAGGCTCGGTCCCGGCATCGTCACCCGACGCGGTCACCGGTGTCGACTGTTCGACCTGGCCGCGCAGCGTCCCGGCGCGCAGCGCGGTCAACCGGTTCCGGATGTCCGCGGGCGAGTCGTCGAGCGCCGCCGGGCGCTGGTCAGGTACGGGCGAGGCCGCTACCGGCGGGGCCGGGGCCGGCCGGCGGTCCCGGGGCAGGCGCTTGCGCAGCCCGTTGGTGGTCCGGTCCTCCACCGCAGCGGTGCCGGCCAGCTCGCCGGGGATGGTGGTGGGCCGGCCGGCGACCGGCGGGGCCGGGACGGCGCCCGAGACGCCGGCCGTCGGGAAACCGCCGGCCCCCAACGGCCGGGTGACCGCGGGTACGCCGGCGTCGCCGAGCGGGCCGGCGCTGGCTCGCCCGATGACCGGCGCCGGACGGGCGCCGATCTCCCGCGGCAGGCCGGCCGGGGTCGCCTCCACGGCCTCCGCCGCGCCCCGGGTGGGAGCCGCGCCGATGGCGATCGGCGGGGCCGCGCCGATCGCCGGGCCCTCGTCCGACGCGGTCGCGTTCGCGCTGGTGAGCACGGTGGAGGGCAGGACCACCCGGGCGGTGATCCCGGTGACCGGGGAGGGCGCCAGTTGGACGTCGATGCCCAGTTCCCGGGCGAGCTGACCCACCACGTGGTGTCCGAGGTAGCGGGTCGGCGCCGAGACGAAGTCGACCTCGCCGCGCAGTCGCGCGTTGGCCTGCGCCAGCTCCTCGGGGGACATGCCGATGCCCTGGTCGGTGATGGCGATGAGGTACCCGTCGGTGGTACGTCGGCCCTGGATCTCCACGTCGGAGTCGGGTGGCGAGAACGTCAACCCGTTCTCGACCAGCTCGGCGAGCATGTGGGCCACGGCGCTCACGTTGGCGCCGACCACCCAGGCCTCGTCGATGCGACGCAGGTGCACCCGGCGGTACTCCTCGACCTCGGAGATGGCCGCCCGGATCACGTCGGCGAGAGCCAGCGGGTTCGTCCACTGCCGGGGTCCGCCGGCGCCCACCAGCACCAGCAGGCTCTCCGCGTTGCGGCGCATGCGGGTGGCGAGGTGGTCCAGCTCGAAGAGGTTGGCCAGCCCGGTCGGGTCGGTCTCCTCCCGTTCGAGTCTGGTGATGAACCCGAGTTGACGCCGCAGCAGGTTCTGGTTGCGCCGCCCGAGGTTGGCCAGGGACTCCGTGGTGCTGCGGCGCAGCAGGGCCTGCTCGGTGGCGAGGCGGAAGGCCACCGCCTGCACCTGGTCGAGCGCGCCGGCCACCGACCGGACCTCCACGCTGGAGCGGTCCGGGACCTGAACCGGGGCGGGCGCCTCGGGGCTGCTCCCCTCTGCCCCGTCCTGAAGCCGGCGCACGGCGGCGGGAAGCCGGTTGGTCGCGAGTTCGTGGGCCTCGGCGGCGAGCATCGCCAGCGGGCGGGTGATCGACCGGGAGGCGATCACCAGCAGCCCCACCGCACCGGAGAGGAAGAGTCCCACCAGTACGGCGACGAGGAGGATGCGCCGGGTGGAGTCGGACTGGCGCTCCGCGGCCCGCGCCTCGATCTCCGCGCCGACGTGCTGCTGCATCTGGCGCATGCCGTCCAGCACGGTGGTCAGGGCCGACCACCAGGACTGCGGGTTGACCTGGACCCGCCGGCCGTCGGCGGAGGCCAGGGCGACCTGTTCGAAGTAGGCGGCCACCCGGGCGGCCCCGGTGTCCAGCACCCAGTCGTTGGCGGCCTTCTGGCTGGCGGTGGCCTGCTCGGCGAAGTCGGCCAGGGCCGCCTCGCGGGCCGCGCGCATCGCGGCGAACTGGAGGAACTCGCCCTGGGCGAAGCCACCGGCGGAGAACACCCCGTTGAGGAAGGCCCGCTGCTGGGCGGTGCTCTCCTCGATCCGGCTCAGCGCGTCGAGAGTGGCCACATGCCGGCGCAGCTCCGGATCGGCGACCTGGTCGAGGCCGAAGTCGACGCGGTTCAACGCGGCGATGCGCTCGGTGAAGAACTCGAAGGCCGCGGCCCGCCCCGCACTGCCACTGTCGGCGGCGGAGCGCACCACGGCGAGCCCGTCGAGTTCCCGCAGGGCCGCGTCGATCCGGGTGGACACCGGCCCGCCGCCGGCGATCGCCGCCTCCACCGCCTGCCGCCGCTGGTCCACCCGCTCGCGGGCCGGGCCCATCTCGGCGCGGAACCCGACGTTACCGCCGAGCAGACCGGCGGTGAGACCACGCTCGGTCTGCAACTCCTGGGTCAGATCCCGCACCGCCAGGGCGACCGACACCGCCTCGCTGGCGGTCCTGGCGGCCCGGTAGCCGGAGACCTCGATGACCGTCACATAGCCGAGCAGCAGCAGGACGGCCAGCACGGGTAGGGCGATGATGCCGACGAGCCGGCCTCGAATGGTGCCGCCCCGGCTCCCGTCCGTCCTCACCACCCTCACCACCCGCGCTTTGTCGCCCGCGCCGGGCAGCGGCCAGATGCCGGCGCGGTCGGGCCGCTGGAAATCCGTCTGGACACGCGGTCTCCAATCACCGATGGGGCCGCCGCCGGGCGGGTGGAATCGGCATCAGTGGGAAGTTGATCAGAGCAATATGGCGGCATACGCCCAGCCCCACAACCCTCCACACGACTTTGTCACGAGGTTGTTGTTACTCTTCGGCCCTTTCAGGTGCGGCACGGCGGCCGTTCGGCCGGGCTCCGCTTCGTCCAATCCGAAGCGACCGAGCGCCGGACGGGCCGCGTGCTCCCGGGCCGTGGTCAGCAGGTCGGCGCAGAGCAACATCTTCCGGCGGATAGCCGTGGATGCCTGCGGGACCGACGCGACGTCGAGCGTCAGGAGGCGGTCGTCGGTGGGTTGGCACCTCCCGGCGGGACCACGAGCCGCTCGGCCATGAGCCGCTCGGCCCGCAGCTGCTCGGCCCGCTCCCGCAGTTGCGGCGGTATCAGCTCAAGCAGTTGGTCGGGGCGCAGGGGCAGGTCGAGCAGGCTCAGCTTGACCCGTTGACGCTGCTCGTGGAGTGTCGGCTCGAACCGTACGACGTTGACCGCGTCCTCGATGAGCCGCAAGGTCAGCCCGTCGCCCGGCCCGATCAGGCCGACCGGCGTCCCGTCGGCCATGAACCGCAGCGACACCCGGTCCGACGGATTGTGGAACTCCACGGCGTCGCCGCCACCGAGCACCACCGAGCGGTTGATGCCGGACATGGGCGCGACCGGGGTCAGGGTGATCGACGGCACCGACGGTGAGACCACCGGCCCACCGGCCGCGTAGTTGTAGGCCGTCGAGCCGGTCGGTGTGCAGGCGATGACGGCGTCGCCGCGGTAGTAGCCGTGTCGGGCGCCGTTGACCAGCAGGTCGACCGTGGCGCTCTGCAACGCCTCGGCCGCCGCGATCACCACGTCGTTGAAGGCGGTCACCGTCTCGCCGTCCAGCCGGACCTGGAAGCAGCTGTGCGGTTCCAGCGTGTAGTCGCCGGCCACCAGCCGGTCCAACGCCGTCGCCAGCCCCTCCGGCGGGACCTCGACGAGGAAGCCGACGTTGCCGTGGTTGACCCCGAGGACCGGCGTCGACCGCCCGACGACCAGGCGCATGGCACCGAGCATCGTCCCGTCGCCGCCCAGGCTCACCACGGCGTCGAGCCGGTCCACGAACGCGTCGGCCGCCACCGCCTCGATGTCCGGCCCGACCCGCGCCGCGTCGGCCTCCCGCACCAGCAGCGTGCCACCGTGCCGGTGGACGAACCGACTGATGATCCGCACCGAGTCGAGAACCGGCTTGACCGGGTGGACCACCAACCCGACCGTGTAACTCGGTTTCCCCATGCGGCCATCATCACCCCGACGAGCCCGATCCGGCGGGCAGGACCCGCCCACGACCGCCGCGCGCACCCGGCAACCGTTGCGCGTCACGCGCTAACGTGCGGACATGGCTACGCGATCGTCCCGTGGTGGTTCGGGTGCCGCTCGGTGGCGGGCGCCGGTGAAGCCCCGGCCGCCGGTCGCGCTGGACCTGGCCACCCGCGAGGACCACGGCCTCGCCGATGAGGCGAGCTTCCGGCGGCTGGGCTTCTACGATCTTGATCTCGCCGGGCAGGTGGCCGACGGGGTGGAGTTCGCGCAGTGCCGGTTCCGGGGCTCGGACCTCAGCGGCGTGCAGCTCGACGGGGCCAGCCTCGCCGACTGCCTCGTCGAGCGTACGAACCTGGCGAACCTGCGGGCGGAGAAGTCGTCCATGATCCGGGTCCGGCTGGCGACGCTGCGGATGACCGGGGTGCACTGGATCAACGGCGCGCTGCGGGACGTGACGGTGTCGCAGTGCCGGCTCGACCTGTCGTCGTTCCGCTTCACCGACTTCGCCAACGTGCTGTTCGACGGCTGCAACCTGACCCGGGCGGACTTTCAGAACGCGGACCTGACCGGCGTCCGGTTCACCAACTGCGACCTGACCGGAGCCCAGTTCTCCCAGGCGACGATGGCCGGCACCCGGTTCGCCAACTGCGGCCTGGCCGGGGTGGGCGGGGTGACCAGCATGGCGGGAGCGATCATCGCCCCGCAGGACCTCGCCGCCCTGTCGTACACCCTGGCCGGGGCGCTCGGCATCCAGATCGAGGCGGCCGAGCCGGGCTGATCCCGGCCCGCGCGTACGACCTGGATGCCGGCCGGCGCCGGCGTGGTCAGAGGCACAGGTGGGTGGGCACGTTGGCGACGATGATGCCGGGATGCCGGCGCAGGGTCCGGCGCAGACGCTGTTCGGTGCGGTAGTGCAGCAACCGCTGCCAGGGATGGTCGACCACCACGTCGGGTACGACCACGGTGAAGGTGAGGTCGGGCCGGCTGAGCCGCAGTGCGCTGACATACTCCGCCAGCGGCTGGATGATCACGCGGTGCGGTGACTGGATCGTCTCGAGCGGGATGTGATCGCCCCAGGTGGCCCACTGGGCGCGGAACCGGTCCGCCTCCCCCTCCTCGGGGCTGATGTGGAGGGCCAGCGCCGGTTGGCCGAGTGACCCGACGTAGGCGAGGGTCCGCATCGTCGCCTGGTTGAGTCGGGCCACCGGGACGACGAAGAGGTGCCGGACCTGCTGCGGGACGACGGCGGGGGTCCGTTCCCCGATCGTGCCCGCCCCGGCCGGCTCGCCGGTGGTCGTGGGGTGCAGGCTGAGGGCGTGACGCACCCGGTCGTAGTGCCGACGCACGCGGAGGCAGAGGTAGATCAGCACCGGCACGGCGAGCACGACCACCCACGCGCCTTCGACGAACTTCGTGACCGCCGCGGTCAGCAGCACCACGGCCGACAGGGCGGCACCGACCCCGTTCGTGACGGCGCGTCGCCGCCAGCCGGGACCCCGTTGCCGCCGCCAGTGATTGATCATGCCGGTCTGGGAGAGCGTGAAGGCGAGGAAGACACCGACCGCGTACAGCGGAATCAACGAGTGGGTGCGACCGCCGAACGCGACGAGGATCACCGCGGCGGCGACCGCGAGCAGGATCAGCCCGTTGCTCAGGGCCAACCGGTCGCCGATGTGCAGGAAGCGTCGGGGGACGTAGCTGTCCCGGGCCATGAAGTACAGCAGGCGGGGCAGGTCGTTGAAGGCGGTGTTCGCCGCGAGGAGCAGCACCAGGGCGGTGGTGGCCTGGATGATCGCGTACCAGGGACCGTGGGGGAAGGTGACGTGGGCGAGCTGGGACAGCAGCGTCTCGTCCGACCGGGGCACCAGGCCGTTGAAATGGAACAGCAGGGTCAGGCCGGTGAAGAGGAAGATCAGGATGCCGACCATCCAGGTGAGCACCGTCCGGGCGTTGCGCCACTCCACCGGGCGGAAGACCGGCACGGCGTTGGAGACCGCCTCGATCCCGGTCATCGAGGTCGCGCCCGAGGCGAAGGCCCGCATGACGACCAGGAGGCCCAGCCCCTCGGCGGCGGCCGTCGGCGGGGGCGCGACCACGCTGAACCCACGGGCCGCGGCGTGCGCGAGCCCGACGGCGATGAGTCCGACAATGGCGGCCAGGAAGAGGTAGGTCGGCGCGGCGAAGAGGTTGCCGGCGACCCGGATGCCCCGCAGGTTGCCCGTCAGCAGCAGGCCGATGACGCCGAGCGCCATCGGCACGCTGAACGGGGCCAGGGAGGGCAGCGCCGAGGTGATCGCGGCCACGCCGGCACTCACCGACACCGCCACCGTGAGCACGTAGTCGAGGACGAGGCCGGCCGCGGCGGTCAGCCCCGCGCGGGGGCCGAGGCTGTCGCTGGCCACCAGGTACGATCCCGCCCCGTGCGGGTAGGCGTGGACCGTCTGCCGGTAGGAGATGCCGACGGCCAGCATCAGCAGGACCAGGGCCGCCGCGATCGGCAGCGACAGCCCCAGTGCCCCGCTGCCGGCGAGGACCAGCACGGCCAGCATGGCTTCCGGCCCGTACGCCACCGAGGAGAGCAGGTCGGAGGCGAGCACCGGCAACGCGATGAGCTTCGGCATCCGTTCGCGCAGCGTCGACGCGCTCGCCAGGGGCCGCCCGAGCAGTAGCCGGCGCAGCCGGCCGGCGGCTCGCCCCTCGGGGGTGTCCCGCCGTTCCGCGGCGGCGGTGGCGGTGAGCTGGCCGGCCCCGTCCGGCCGGAACAGCACGGCGGCCCCGGTCGCGCCACCCGACGAGCGGAACCCGTCCGCCTGGGGATCCACCGGCAGCGCCCGTACGGCAGCACTGACCTGCCACTGCTCCCCGAGCCGGCGCAGGTCGCCGAGGTCGTGCGCGGACAGCGGCGGCAACTCGGCGGACGGGCTGAAGGTCGACGGCCCTCCCTTCTCCGGTTCCGGCTCGTGCTCAGACCTGCCCACGGTGCCTCCGCGTCGCCCACGATGTCAGCACCACCGACAATCCCAAAAAGGGTCCGGGTGAGGACGCCGATCACCGAAAGCGGCAGTGGCCGGTTTGGCTCGGCTCGGTACCTGTCAACCGGACAGCCGGAACGCGAGCGGCGCTCGCCGTTCGGCACACCCCGTCGGTTACGGCTTGCGCCCGACGGCGCAGTACTGGTCGATCTCCTCGGGCCGGGCGGTCGAGCCGCCCTCCGGTCGCCAACGGGTCACCGACACGACCCCCGGTTCGACCAGCTCCAGGCCCTGGAACAGACCGGCGATCCGCTCGGGACTGCGCAGATGGTATCTGGGGTTGGCGGAGATGTTCCAGATCCGCACGGCCTCGGTGACCGCCTCGCTCGTGTCGCTGCCGTCGTACATCGCCAGGTAGCTCCCGGACGGCAGCCGGTCCATGATGCTGTCGATGATCGACTTCGCTTCCTCGTCCGACTCGATGTGACCGAGGACGCCCATCAGGATGAGTGCGACCGGCTCGCCCAGGTCCAACGTCCGCGACGCCTCGCGGAGAACCGTGGCCGGGTCACGAAGGTCCGCGTCGATGTAGTCGGTGGCACCCTCGGGGGTGCCGACGAGCAGAGCCCGGGCGTGCGTCAGCACCAGGGGATCGTTGTCGACGTAGACGATGCGCGCCTCCGGGGCCACCGCCTGGGCCACCTCGTGGGTGTTGTCGGCGGTGGGCAGGCCGGTCCCGATGTCGAGGAACTGCCGCACGCCCGCCTCACCGGCGAGGTGACGCACCGCCCGGACGAGGTACGCCCGGGAGAGCCGGGCGTTCTCCGCGAGCTGCGGCAGCGTCGAGATGATCTGATCGCCGACCGCACGGTCGGCGGCGAAGTTGTCCTTGCCGCCGAGCAGGTAGTTCCAGATCCGGGCGGTCTGCGGCACCCCGGTGTCCACCACGGGTTTCTGCCGCCCACCGCTGGCCACCGGCGGACTGTCCCTCACAACCACGACCCCCGTCCACTTCGAACAGCACCGATCTACCGGCGCAAGCCTAGACGAGTAGTTCCGAAGTCAGGGGTCGATGTTTCGGTTGCGGCGGGGGGGGTTGGGTTGGTGGCGGATCCCTACTCCCGGCCGCAGGACGCACACGCGCTGACGACCGAGGGACGCTCCCGGTCGCGGGACAGACACTCCCGCCGGCAACGGGCACCTCCAGGCCGCCCGACCCACACGGCGTGCCGTTCGGACTCTTCCCACATACAACCGGAAATTGGGGCATACTGCGCACCGTTCGGTAACCAGTCGGCCGGGACGAGAGATCGACAGGAGAAGAAGCGACGTGTCTGAGCGCGGCAGCGAGAGCGAGAACCCGGTAATCCCCTCCCCCACTCCGAAGCCGAGCCGGCCGAGGACGAACCAGGACTGGTGGCCGGGTCAGCTGAACCTGCAGGTACTCCACCAGCACTCTCCCCGGGCCAACCCGATGGGCGACGCCTTCGACTACCGGGAGGAATTCAAGAGCCTCGACGTCGAGGCGTTGAAGCGGGACATCTTCGAGGTCATGACCACCTCGCAGGACTGGTGGCCGGCCGACTACGGCCACTACGGGCCGCTCTTCATCCGGATGAGCTGGCACGCCGCCGGCACGTACCGCATCGAGGACGGTCGCGGCGGTGGCGGCGACGGCGCGCAACGCTTCGCCCCGCTCAACAGCTGGCCCGACAACGCGAACCTCGACAAGGCCCGCCGACTGCTCTGGCCGGTCAAGCAGAAGTACGGGCGGCAGGTCTCCTGGGCAGACCTCCTGGTCTTCGCCGGCAACTGCGCCCTGGAGTCGATGGGATTCACCACGTTCGGCTTCGGTTTCGGGCGCGAGGACGTCTGGGAGCCCGAGGAGATCTTCTGGGGACCCGAGGACACCTGGCTCGGCGACGAGCGTTACAGCGGCGACCGGCAGCTCGCCGGCCCGCTCGGCGCCGTGCAGATGGGGCTGATCTACGTGAACCCGGAGGGGCCCAACGGCACCCCGGACCCGCTCGCCTCCGCCCGGGACATCCGGGAGACCTTCCGCCGGATGGCGATGAACGACGAGGAGACGGTCGCGCTCATCGCCGGCGGTCACACCTTCGGCAAGACCCACGGCGCCGCCTCGGCCGAGTACGTCGGCCCCGAGCCGGAGGGCTGCCCGGTCGAAGCCGGCGGCCTCGGCTGGCACAACACCTTCGGCACCGGCAAGGGCCGGGACACGATCACCAGCGGGCTTGAGGGCGCGTGGACGCCCACCCCGATCACCTGGGACAACAGCTTCTTCGAGACCCTCTTCGGCTACGAGTGGGAACTCGCCGAGAGCCCGGCCGGCGCGAAGCAGTGGAAGCCGAGGGACGGGGCCGGGGCGGACACCGTGCCCGACGCCCACGACCGGACCCGCCGGCATGCCCCGATGATGGCGACGACGGACCTCGCGCTGCGCGCCGACCCGACGTACGAGCAGATTTCCCGGCGGTTCCTGGCGAACCCGGACCAGCTCGCGGAGGCGTTCGCCAGGGCCTGGTACAAGCTGCTGCACCGCGACATGGGGCCCGTTTCGCGTTACCTCGGCCCATGGGTGGCGCAGCCGCAACTGTGGCAGGACCCGGTCCCGGCCGTCGATCACGAGCTGATCACGGAGGGGGACGTCGCCGCCCTCAAGGGCCAGCTCCTCGCCGCGGGCCTCTCCATCTCCCAGCTGGTCCGGACCGCGTGGGCGTCGGCGGCGAGCTTCCGCGGCACCGACATGCGGGGCGGGGCCAACGGGGCCCGGATCCGCCTCGATCCACAGCGGAGCTGGGAGGTCAACGACGCGGGCGAACTCGCCACGGTGCTCCCGGCGCTGGAGCGGATCCAGCACGAGTTCAACAACTCGCAGTCGGGTGGGAAGCGGGTCTCGCTCGCCGACCTGATCGTCCTGGGCGGCTGCGCCGCCGTCGAGCAGGCGGCCCGCCACGCCGGGCACGACGTGACGGTCCCGTTCGCACCGGGACGTACGGACGCCGCGCAGGCAGAGACCGACGTGGCGTCGTTCGCTCCGCTCGAACCGAGGGCGGACGGGTTCCGCAACTACCTGCGCGCCGGACAGAAGCTCTCGCCGGAGACCCTGCTGCTGGACCGGGCCAACCTGTTGACGCTGACCGCCCCCGAGATGACGGTCCTGCTCGGCGGCATGCGGGTGCTGGACGCCAACGCGGGGCAGGCACGACACGGCGTCCTCACCGCCCGGCCCAGCACCTTGACCACCGACTTCTTCGTGAACCTGCTCGACGTCGACACCGAGTGGAGGACCTCCACCTCGACCGAGAACGTGTACGAGGGTCGGGATCGCGGCACCGGCGAGGTCAGGTGGACCGCCACCGCCGTCGACCTCGTCTTCGGCTCGAACTCCCAGCTCCGGGCCATCGCAGAGGTCTACGCCAGCCACGACGCGCAGGAAAAGTTCGTCCGTGACTTCGTCGCGGCATGGGTCAAGGTCATGAACCTGGACCGGTTCGACCTCACCTGAGCGGGACGCCGGCGCCGGGCCGGTCGAGTTGCCGTCGACCGGGGCAGCGGCCGGGCCGGGCGGGTGCGCCGTCGCGGGGATCGTGGCTGGTGGGCGCTTGCTATCGTCGCCGCTACGCCGATGATCTCGGCAGCGGGGCGGAGAAGGGGGAGGCCATGGGGCTGATGGACAAGCTCCGGGGCGAGTTCGTCGACATCGTGGAGTGGCTGGACGACAGCCGGGACACCATCGTCTGGCGCTTCCCCCGGTACCAGAACGAGATCAAGATGGGCGCGCAGCTGGTCGTCCGCGAGTCCCAGACGGCGGTGTTCGTCAACGAGGGGCAGATCGCCGACGCCTTCCCGCCCGGCACGTATTCGCTGGAGACCCGGAACCTGCCCATCCTGTCCACCCTCAAGGGCTGGAAGCACGGCTTCAACTCGCCGTTCAAGGCCGAGGTGTACTTCGTCAACACCCGGCAGTTCACCGAGATGAAGTGGGGCACCCAGAACCCGGTGATCCTGCGCGACGCCGAGTTCGGCGTGGTCCGGCTGCGGGCGTTCGGCGCCTACTCGGCGCGGGTGGTGGACGCGCAGCGGCTGCTGCGGGAGCTGGTCGGCACCGATCCGCAGTTCCGCACCGAGGAGGTGCAGGAATACCTGCGTCAGCTCATCGTGGGACGGCTCGGCAACGCGCTGGCCACCGCCGGCGTGCCGTTGCTGGACCTGGCCGCGCACCAGGACGCGATCGGCCGGCGGCTGGCCGGCGTGCTGACCGAGGAACTCGCGGACGTCGGCATCGCGGTCCCCAAGTTCGTCATCGAGAACATCTCGGTGCCGCCGGAGGTCGAGCGGGCGCTGGACAAGCGGACCAGCATGGGCGCGGTCGGCGACCTGGAGAGGTTCACCCGGTTCCAGGCGGCCACCGCGCTGGAGGAGGCGGCGAAGAACCCGGGCGGCGAGGCGGGCGCCGGTGTCGGGTTGGGCATGGGCATGGCCATGGGCCAGCAGATGGCCCGGACCATGTCGGGCGAGGCGGCGACGCCGTCGGCACCGGTCCCCGTACCGCCGGCCGCCGCCGAGCCGCCGCCCCTGCCGAACCAGGCGCAGTGGTTCATCGGCGTCGACGGGCAGCGGCAGGGTCCGTTCGACCTCGGTGGGCTGGCCGAGCGGGCGGGTGCGGGCACGCTGGGCCCGGAGACGCTCGTCTGGCGGGCCGGCATGGCGCAGTGGCAACCGGCCGGGCAACTGCCGGAGATCGCCTCGGTGCTGGCCAGCGTCCCGCCGCCGCTGCCGCCGCAGTGAGCACGGCACACGGCACCGACCCGCAGCGCAGCGGAGGGCCGGCCGCCCTCCCTCCGTCGTCGTACCAGTGCGGGGGCTGCGGCGCCCGGGTGGAGCACGCGCCGGGCACGACGGAGCTGAGCTGCCCGTACTGCGGGTACCGGCAGCAGATCGAGGGGGCCGGCCGCCAGGTCCGCGAGCACGCGTACGCCGAGCTGGCCGGGCTGGCGCGCAAGCCGGCGGCCAGCATCGGCGCGCACGCGTTCGTCTGCCCGGGCTGCGGCGCCCACACCGAGAGCAACGCGCTCGCCCAGCGCTGCCAGTTCTGTGCCACGCCGCTGGTGGCGGAGCCGGCGGCGGGCGGGCTGATCGCCCCGGAGGCGGTGCTGCCGTTCGCGGTGGACCGGTCGGGGGTGCGCAGCGCCCTGGGCCGGTGGTGTCGCAGCCGCTGGTTCGCGCCGAACAGCCTGAAGAAGGTCAGCGAGGCGGAGACGCTCAAGGGCACCTACCTGCCGCACTGGACGTTCGACGCGCGGACCGTCTCGGACTACCGGGGCCAGCGCGGTGAGCACTACTACGTCACCGAGACGTACACGGTGACGGTGGACGGCAAGCCGGAGACGCGCACCCGGCAGGTGCGGCACACCCGGTGGCGCCCGGCGCACGGCACCGTCCGCCGCGACTTCGACGACGTGCTGGTGCCCGCCACGACGCATCTGCCGGAGCGACAGCTGGACCAGCTGACCCCGTGGCCGCTGGCCGAGGCGGTCGCGTACCACGGGGACTACCTGGCCGGCTATCACGCGCTGCGGTACGACACCGAGCCCGAGACGGGGCTGACCGGGGCGAAGGCCCGGATGGCGCCGGTCATCGAGCGGGACTGCCGGTCGGACATCGGCGGTGACGAGCAGCAGGTCAGCTCCGTGGACACCACCTACTCGGAGGTGACGTACAAGCTGCTCCTGCTGCCGGTGTGGATCGCCGCCTACCTGCACGCCGGCCGGTCGTACCAGATCCTGGTCAATGCCCGGACCGGTGAGGTCATCGGCGAACGCCCGTACAGTGTCGCCAAGATCACGGCGGCGGTGCTGGCCGTGCTGGCGCTGGTCGCGGCGGTCGTGGTGGGGTACCTGGTGAGCTGACCGGGCGGGCGGGATTGTTCGGGCGGCGCCCCGGGACGGCGTCGACCGGGTGCGCCTACGGATAGCGCCGGGCCAGGACAGTAGGTTAGCCTAACCTAACTTGTCGAGAGTGGGGCGGGGATGGCAGAGACGACGGCGCGGCTCCGCAAGCGTACCGGCCGATGCCGGTCGCGGTGGGTGGCATAACCGTGCGCGCCGCCTCCCCGGCCGATCGGCTGATCGGCGAGATGTTCTGGCGTCAGCGACGTGACGCCGCGCTGTGCGCCACCTTCTGGTCACTGCACCAGATATGCGAGGCACTCGTCCCGGTGGCCATCGGCCTCGTCATCGACCAGGCCGTCGGCACCGGTTCGACCGCGGCGATGGCCTGGTCGGTCCTGGGGATCTTCGCGCTCTTCACCGCTCTCACCATGGGCTGGCGGTCGGGATTCTGGTTCCTCTCCAAGGCGGTGACGGAAGAGTCCCACGAACTGCGCATGCGGGTGGTCCGCCGGCTCCTCGCCGGGCAGGGCATCCGCACCGGCCGCCAGAGCGGTGAGCTGCTGTCGATCGCGACCTCCGACACCCAGGCCGCCGCCGATTCGCTTGAGCTGGGCAGCCGGGTCGTCTCCGCGCTGGTGGGGCTCGCCGTCTCGACCGTCGTCCTGCTGCGCATCGACTGGTCACTCGGCCTCGGGCTGGTGGTCGGCATCCCGGTGCTCGTGCTCGGCCTCAACGCGCTCGGGCCGGTCGTGGGGCGCCGCACCTCGGCACAGCAGCAGGCCATCGGCCGGGCCGCCGCGACAGCGTCGGATCTCCTGCGCGGGCTCCGGCCACTTCGCGGTTTCGGCGGCGTCGGCGAGGCCGCGCGGCGCTACCGTACCGCCAGCCACTCGTCACTGCGCGCCAACATCGGCGCGGTCAAGGCCGGCGCCGCGTTCGTCGGCGCGTCGACGTTCACCACCGGCCTGCTGATCACGATCGTGGCCGCGTTGGCGGGCTGGTTCGCCCTGGAGGGGCGGATCACGATCGGGCAGCTCATCACGATCGTCGGGCTGGCGGCGTTCATCACCGATCCGGTGCTCAACCTCGCCGACTGTGTCTTCCGGCTCGCCACCGCACGGGCCAGCGCGGCCCGCGTCGCCGAGGTGCTCGCCGCACCCGAGCGCGCCTCCGGCGGCGTACAGGCGGCACAGTCGGGCACGCTGGTCCTCGACGAGGTGCACGCACCGGGCCTGGACGGCGTCACTCTCGCCGTGGAGCCCGGTGAGATCCTCGGGATCGTCACCGCGGAGACCACGACCGCGGACCACGTCACCGACCTCCTCGCCGGCGTCCGGCGGCCCGCGCAGGGCGAGGTGACGCTCGCCGGCACGCCGCTCCAGGACCTCGACGTCGCCTCGTTGCGCCGGGTCGTGCTCGTCGAGCCGCACGCGGTCGACCTGTTCGGGGGCACGCTGCGCGAGGTGCTGCAAAGCGGCGACGACCGGGACGACGCGGCGCTGCACCGGAGCATGACCGCGGCCTCCGTCGGTGACCTGCTCACCGACGGCGACGCGGGGCTGGACCGCGAACTGCTCGACCACGGGTCGAACCTCTCCGGCGGGCAACGGCAGCGACTCGCCCTCGCGCGGGCGCTGCTCGCCGACCGGCCGGTCACCGTCTTCCGCGACCCGACGACGGCGGTCGACGCGGTCACCGAGCACGCCATCGCCGACGGGATACGCGCGTGCCGGGCCGGGAACGCGCACGCGACGGTCCTGGTCACCACCAGCGCGCCCCTGCTCGACCGGTGCGACCGCGTCGTCTTCCTCCACGCCGGCCGGGTGGCGGCCGTCGGACGCCACCGTGAGCTGCTCGGTCGGTCCGCGTACGCCGAGGTGGTGCTCCGGTGAGCGGCGCGGCCTCCACGATCCTTCCCGTCGCCAGCGGTCGGGCCACCCTCGCCGCCTTCTGGCGGGCCCTGCGACGCTATCCGGCGCTCGCCTGGATGTCGGTCGTGGCATCCGTCGCGGCGAGCGCCGCCGCGGTCGTCGTGCCGATCCTGCTCGGCCGGCTGGTCGACCTGGTCGTTGCCGGCGGCGCCATCGGATCCCTGCTTCAGACCTCGGCCTGGATCCTCGCCGCCGGTCTCGCCGCCGCGGTGCTGACCGGCGTCTCCCGGTGGCTGGTCACCGAATGGGGCATGCGCGCCTGCGCCGACCTCAGGGAAGAGGTGCTCGACCACGCGCTGCGGATGGACGCGGTCCGACTGGAGAGCGCCGGAGCCGGCGACGTCGCCTCCCGGGTCACCGAGGACGTGGAGCAGGTCACCGGCTCGATCCGGCTGGCCGCGGGAATCTTCACCGCGCTGGTCACCGTCGTCATCACGTTCGCCGGCTTCGCGACGCTCGACTGGCGGATCGCCGCCGCGTTCCTGGTCGTCTTCCCGATGCACGCGCTGAGCCTGCGCCGGTTCGTGCCCCGGGCCAAGCGGCTCTACGCCGCCGAGCGGGAGGCCGCGGCGGTCCGGACCCAGAGCCTGCTGACCACCTTCACCGGCGCCCGGACGGTCCACGCGTACGGCATGCAGGAGCGGCAGAACCTGCGGGTGGACGGGGCGTCGCGGAATGCGGTCGTCGCGCGGCTACGGGCCGTCCGGGGGTTCCTGTGGTTCGCGAACATGATGAACTACGCGGAGGCGGTCGGCCTCACCGCCGTGCTCCTCACCGGCTTCCTGCTGGTCCGCGCCGGCGAGAGCAGCGTCGGTGACGTCACGGCCGCAGCCCTGCTCTTCCACCGGCTCTTCGGCCCGCTCAGCATGCTGCTGATCTCGTTCAACGACATCCAGTCGGCCGGCGCGGCGCTGGCCCGGCTCGTCGGCATCGCCGGGCTCGACGTGCCGCCGACGCGGGGGGCCGGCCGAGGCTCCGCACGGCCGGCCGGTGGCATCGCCGCCAAGTCGATCTGGCATCGCTACCCCGGCGGGCCGATCGTCGTGCACGACGTCTCGATCGAGATCGCCGAGGGCGAGTCGCTCGCCGTCGTGGGCGAGAGCGGGGCCGGCAAGACGACCCTCGCGGCCATCCTCGGCGGGGTGTTCCCCGCCGCCGAGGGCGAGGTGCTGCTGGGTGGCCGGCCGATCGGCGATCTGGATCCGGCGGAGCTGCGCCGCACGGTCGGCGTCGTCACCCAGGAGGTCCACGTCTTCGCCGGCACCCTCGCCGACGACCTCCGGCTGGCCGCCCCCCGGGCCTCCGACGACGACCTGCACGCCGCGTTGGCCCTGGTCGGCGCCGACGAGTGGGTCACCGCGCTGCCCGACGGGCTGAACACCACGGTCGGTGAGGGCGAGCATCCGATCACCCCCGGGCAGGCACAACAGCTGGCGTTGGCCCGGATCGCCCTGCTCGACCCACCGATCGTCGTCCTCGACGAGGCGAGTGCCGAGGCCGGCAGCGCCGGCGCGCGACAACTCGAACTGGCCAGCGCCGCCCTCATCCGCGGCCGTACCGCGATCGTCGTCGCCCACCGGCTCACCCAGGCCCAGACGTGCGACCGGATCGCCGTGATGGCGCACGGCCGGATCGTCGAGCTGGGCCGCCCGGACGAACTCATCGCCGCCGGCGGCAGGTACGCCGAACTCTGGTCCGCCTGGCACCGCTGACCGGAGCGGTTCAGCGGGCGAAGCGGCCGGCGCGGCGGGCCGGCGCGTGAAAGGGTCGCCTCGATCGTTGAACCGGTACCCACCCTGAAATCAGCGCAGGAGGACCGGTGGCGGACTACCCGAAGGCGATCACCCAGGTTGACCACATCGAGCCGGTGCCGCGCCGGATCCGCGCCTTCCTCGCCGGGGAGCGGGTGCTGGACACCACCCGGGCGCGGTACGTCTGGGAGTGGCCGCTCTACCCCCAGTACTACGTCCCGGCCGACGACGTGCACCGCGACTTCCTGGTCGACGAGCGGCAGTCGGAGCCGTCCCGGCGCGGCACCGCCCGGTTGCACGGGCTGCGGGTGGGCGAGACCTCCCGGAGCGCCTGCGCCCGCTGGTACGGGGACGACGCGGTCGCCGGGCTGGCCGACAGATCCGGTTCGACTGGGCCGCGATGGACGCCTGGTTCGAGGAGGACGAGCAGGTCTTCGTGCACGCGCGTAACCCGTACGCCCGGGTCGACGCGCTGCGCTCGACCCGCCGGGTACGGGTGGAACTCGACGGAGTGGTGCTGGCCGACTCGGCCGCGCCGGTGCTGCTCTTCGAGACCGGTCTGCCGACCCGCTACTACCTGAACCGGACCGACGTGGACTTCCGTCACCTCGTCCCGTCGACGACCAGGACCTCCTGCCCGTACAAGGGCCGGACCAGCGACTACTGGTCGGTCCGCGGCAACGGCGCGGCGCACGCGGACCTCGCCTGGTCGTACGCCTTCCCCACCGGAGCGCTGCTGCCGATCGCCGGGCTGATCGCCTTCTACAATGAGAAGGTCGACCTGATCGTCGACGGTGTGCGACTGGATCGGCCAAAAACGCACTTTTCCTGAGGCCAGGTGGGTTGGCGGCGGCCCGGCACAGCGGGCATGATCGAGCTTTCTCGCGAGGGAAACTCCGGATCGTGCGATCGGGGGTGGGAAGAGGTTCGACGCCGATGACCCCGGCACAGCTGCGCGCATACGTCGCGGTGGTCCGGACGGGCTCCGTCAAGCAGGCCGCCGCGCAGCTCGATGTCTCCGAGTCGGCCGTCTCGCTGCACATCGCGCAGTTGCGCAAGGAGTTCGGCGACCGGCTCTTCTCCCGGACCTCGGTGGGGCTCGCGTTCACCCCGGGCGGGCTGCGGCTGGCCAGCCGGGCGGCCGAACTGCTGGGCTTGCAGGACCGTACGGTGGTGGAGGTGAACGCCGCGGCGCGTGGTCGCCGGCTGCTGCGGGTCGCCGCCTCCAGCCTCTTCGCCGAGCTCGCCGCGCCGGGGCTGATCGAGCTGTTCACCAAGCGCGCCGCCGACCTCGACGTCGAGCTGAGCGTACGTAACCCGATGTCCTTCGAGACGCTGCTGCTGACCCGTGCCGCGGACATCGCCATCGGCCCGCAGCCGCCAGTCATGGACCGCGCGATCGCCTCCCGGCCGGTGATGAACTACCGGCTGGTGATCGTCGTCGGGCCGGAGCATGCACTGGCCGGCGTACGGGCGTCAGCGGCCCAACTGCGCGAGCAGACCTGGTTGCTCGGGCCGTCGGCCGCCACCGACCTGGGCGCGGTCCAGGCGATGCTGCGCCGGCTCGCCGTGCCGGACGACCGGCAGCAGATCTTCCAGAGTCATGCGGCCGCGCTGGGCGAGGCGAAACGGGGCAAGGGCATCGCGCCGGCGTTGTCGTTCACCGTCGCGCCGGAGGTCCGCAACGGCGATCTCCTGCTGCTGGCCGGGCCACACACGACGTGCGAGGCGGTGTGGCATTCGCAGGTGCTCACCGGGCCGGGCGCGCCGTCGGCCGCGGCCGAGCTGTCCCGGTTCGCGTCGACCTCGCGGGCGATCCAGGCGATGATGCGCGGCGCGGGCGTCAGCGTGGGTCACTTCAGGCCGGCGGTCCACGTGACACTGTGGAGCTGACCGGCGGCGTCCAGCAGGTCCTGGAACGTCCCGGCCGGCAACAGCCGGTCGCAGTAGGGCAACGCGGCGGCCATGCCCGCCACCCGGGGAGCGAAGCCGGGCACGCCGGCCCGCGGATTCAACCAGAAGATCCGGTACGCGCGGCGGCGCAGCCGCGCCATCGCGGCGGCGAGTTCACCGGGCGGGTCGCTGTCCCAGCCGTCCGAGCCGATCACCACCACCGCTCCGCGTAGCGCGTCGCCGTGATGGGACGCGAGGAGGGCACGCAGGTTCGTGGCGATCCGGGTACCGCCGAACCGGTCGGTCACGGCCGCGCTGGCCTGGGCAATCGCGGCGGCCGGCGAGGTGTGTCGCAGCGCGACCGTGAGCCGGGTCAGCGTGGTGGCGAACGCGAACACCTCCGCGTCGGTGACCGTCACGAACGCCCGCATCAGGTGCAGGTAGGCCGTCGCCTGCGTCCGCATCGACTCGCTGACGTCGCAGAGCAGCACGACCCGGCGCGGTCGCCGCACCGGCCGCTCGCGTACCACCTCGACGGGTTCCCATGCGGTGCGGCGGGCCCGGGCGACGGTCGGTCGCAGCGCGACCCGCCGTCCGGCCGGGCTCACGGCGTGCCGCCGGGTGCGCCGGCTGGGCCAGCCGGCGACGGCCGCGCGCAGGGCCTCGCCGAGCAGCGCGGTCTGCGCCTCGTCGAGCGCCTCGAACGGCCGGTCGGCGAGCCCGGCGACCGCGGCGGGACGCCGCTCGGGCAGCCGCAGCGCGGTGTCGGACTCCGCCGCCTCGGCGACGGCCGGTGGCAGCGTCGCCCACGGCAGCCCGCCGCCGGCTCCCGCGTCGGCGGTCTGCGCGGGCACCGGGACGTGCACGTCGTCGCGGCGGCCGGGCGGGGCGGCGGAGCGGGTCAGGGGCAGCGGCGGCGCGTCGGCGAAGACCGCGGTGAAGACCCGGTCGAAGGTGGCGAGGTCGACGTGCCGCCGGACCAGGCTGATCCGGGCGGCCCAGTAGAGGGTGGACAGCTGGACGGGCGGGTTGACGGCGAGCGCCCGGACGAAGTCGTCGACCTGGGTGAGCCCGGTCGGGACGCCGGCGTGCCGCAGCCGGTCGGCGAACGCCACCGCGAACGCGGCCCGGTCGATCCCGCCCAGCGGGGCGGAGGTCACCGCCGGGCGACCAGCCAGGCGATCACCGCGCCGACCACGACGAGGCCGACCAGCACCGGCACGATCCGCTTGGTGATCGATCCGCCGGCGATGCTGAGCAGGTCCAAGGCGTCGTCGTCACGGTTGGGGGTGGCCGGTGCGGCGGGCGCGGGTTGGGCGGTGGCGACGGGCGTGCTCGCGGCGGGACCGGTGGTCGCCGTCGCGGCGGGGGTGGACTCCGGCCCGGTGGCGGAGCCGGCCGGAGAGTCCGCCGACGCCGGGCCCGCCGGCGCGGGAGCCGCAGCCGCCGGGTCCGCCGGCACGGTCGCGGAGGCCGGGGTGGCGGAGGCCGGGGTGGCGGGCTGCTCGGCCGCCAGCTTCGTTTCGAGGTTGGCGACGAACTGGCCGAGCAGCTTGCCCGACACCTCCTTGATCATGCCGCTGCCGAACTGGGCCAGCTTGCCCGAGATCCGCAGGTCGGTGTCCACGCTCACCAGGGTCCGGTCGCCGTCCGGGCGCAGCTGCGCGGTGATCGCCGCGGCGGCGTTGGCCGCCGAGCGGGCGTCCCGGCCCTTGGCGTCGATCACCGCCCGGTACTGCGTGTCGTCCTTCTCGGCGAACTGGGCGGTGCCGGCGAAGTCGGAGATGACGGGTCCGACCTTGACCTTCACCTTGCCCTTGTAGACGTCGCCGTCGACGCCGGTGAGTTGGGCGCCCGGCAGGCAGGGCGCGATGCCTTCGAGGTCGGTGAGGACCGTCCAGGCCCGCTCGATCGGGATGCTGACCGAGAACTCGTTAGTGATCTTCAAGGTTGACTCTCCTGATGGGTGCCGAGCGCGGCGGCGACGGCGACGCGGTCGTCGGGGGTCTTGGCGATGGTGCCGATGGTCCGCAGGACGTCGGCGGCGGCGAGGTCGGTGGCGCCCAGTACGGAGAGCGCGGCGACCCAGTCGATGACCTCGGCCATGCCGGGCGCCTTCTCCAGCTCCAGGCCACGCACGCCGCCGATGAACTCGGTCGCCGTGCGGATGAGTGGCTCGGCCGCGCCCGGCACGGCCCGGCGGACGATCTCCACGGCGCGGGCCGGCTCCGGGAACTCGATCCAGTGGTACAGGCAGCGGCGGCGTAGCGCGTCGTGCAGTTCCCGGCTGCGGTTGGAGGTGAGCACCACGATCGGCGGTGTGCTCGCGGTGTAGGTGCCGAGTTCGGGGATGGTGATGCCGGCCTCGCCGAGGAACTCGAAGAGCAGCGCCTCGAACTCGTCGTCGGCGCGGTCGATCTCGTCGATCAGCAGCACCGGCGGCACCGGCCCCCGGTGGCGTACGGCCCGCAGGATCGGCCGTTCCTGGAGGAACTCGGCGCTGAACAGGTCGGCGTCGGTCAGTTGCGCCTGCTGCGCCTCGGCGAGCCGGATCGCGAGCAGCTGCCGCTGGTAGTTCCACTCGTAGAGCGCCTCGCTGGCGGTCAGGCCCTCGTAGCACTGCAACCGGATCAGGGTGGTGTCCAGCGCCCGGGCCAGTGCCTTCGCGGCGGCGGTCTTGCCGACGCCGGGCTCGCCCTCCAGCAGCAGCGGCCTGCCGAGCCTCAGGGCCAGGAAGAGGGCCATCGCCATGCCGTCGTCGGCCAGGTAGTCGACGGCGTCGAGGCGGCGCGCGACGGCCAGCGGATCCTTCATCGCGCCTCGCCCGCCAGCAGCCGCGCGTAGTCCGCCCGGGTGTCCACGTCGATCGGCACCGGGCCGGCGGCGGACACCTCGGTCACCGGGTGGCGGCCGGAGTGCAGCAGCTTCCACACGGCCTTGTCGCCATGCAGGTCGCGCAGTTCGGGAAGGACCTCGCGGCCGAACCGGAACGGATGTCCCAGCCCGTCGGCGTACCGGCACACGGCCAGCGCGGTTCGCGCCGCGGCGACCCGCCGGACGTCGGCGGCGCGTACGCCGGGCTGGTCGCCGAGGAGCAGCACGAGCGCGTCGGCGCGCGGGTCGACCAGCCGCACCGCGGTGCTGATCGAGGAGCCGCAGCCGCTGCTGAAGTCGGCGTTCTCGACGACCTGGACCCCGGTGAGGTCCACCCGCTCGCGGACCCGGTCCGCCGCGCCGCCCAGCGTCACCAGCAGCTGGTCGAATCCACACGAGCGGGCCAGGTCCAGGGTCGCGTCGAGCAGGGTCCGCCCACGGTACGGCAGCAGCTGTTTGGCCTCGCCGAGGCGCACGGACGCGCCCGCGGCGAGCACCAGGCCGGTCACCTTCACGGCTATGCCGCCGTGAAGCTCGCGAGGCAGCCCGGGCAGCAGAACCAGTGGTCCTGCCCGTCGACGCGGGCATGTGGCGTCTCCGGTCCGACCATCACCGTCATGCCGCACACCGGGTCGACGGCCTGCCGAGCCCGGGTCGCCGGCCGGCCCGCGGTCGGGGCCAGGCCGTCCACCCTGATCGCGCGGACCACCTCGGCCAGCACCGACAGGGCGATCTCCGCCGGGGTACGCGCCCCGATGTCCAGCCCGGCCGGCGAGTGGATGCGGGCCCGCTCGGCGTCGGTCAGCTGCATCTCGTCGAGCAGGGCCGCGGCGCGCTTGTGGCTGGCGACCAGCGCGACGAAGCCCACCCCGGCGTCGAGCGCGGCCCGGATCGCGTCCTGCTCCCCCTTGCCGAGCCCGGCCACCACGACCGCGGTCGCCCCCGCGTAGTCGCCGGACGTCGAGACCTCGAAATCGAGGACAGCCGCCAGGGTCGCCACCGCGGCGCTGATCGGCGTGCTGCCCGCCAGCCCCAGCACCGGCGCGGGCAGCATCGGCCGCAGGAAGATCTCGATCGCGCCGCCCGAGTGGCACGGGTTCACCACCACCCGCGCGCCCGGGGTGTCGGGAAACGTGGCCGTGCCGTCGGGCAGCACCCGCAGCAGCAGCGTGTTGCCGTCCCGCAGGGTGTCGAGGGCGGCGGCGCGTACCGAACTCTCGGCGCACGCCCCGCCGACGAAGCCCTCGATCGACCCGTCCGACCGGATCACCGCCGCGTCACCGGGCAGCGCCGAGGTCGGCTCCTGGGCGCGCACCACGGTGGCGTACACGAACGGCTCGCGGGAGGCGGTCAACTCGCGGGCGCGGTCGGTGATCGTCGTCGACATCATGTCCCCTCAGATCGGCGGTTGGGCGCTGCCGCGCATCGCGTCCCAGACCCGCGACGGCGTCAACGGCATGTCGGCATGCCGTACGCCGAAGGGTTTCAGGGCGTCCACGACCGCGTTGACGATGGCCGGCGGCGAGCCGACGGTGGCCGACTCCCCCACGCCCTTCGCACCGATCGGGTGGTGCGGCGAGGGCGTGACGGTGTGGCCGGTCTCCCAGTCCGGCACCTCCAGCGCGGTCGGGATGAGGTAGTCCATCAACGACGCGCCGAGGCAGTTGCCGTCCTCGTCGAACGCGATCATCTCCATCAACGCCATGCCGACCCCGTCGGTCAGCCCGCCGTGCACCTGCCCCTCGATGATCATCGGGTTGATCCGGGTGCCGCAGTCGTCGACCGCGATGAAGCGCCGCACCGTCACCTGAGCGGTGCCGGGATCGATGTCCACCACGCAGATGTACGCGCCGTGCGGGTAGGTCAGGTTCGACGGGTTGTAGCAGATCTGCGCCTCCAGCCCACCCTCGACGCCGTCGGGGAGGTCGCCGGCGCCGTGCGCGCGCAGGGCGATGTCCTGGATCGTGACGGACCTGCCCGGGTCGCCCTTGACGTGGAACGCGCCCTTCTCCCAGTCCAGGTCGGCCATTGAGACCTCCAGCATGCCGGAGGCGATGATCCGGGCCTTGTCGCGGACCTTGCGGGCGACCAGCGCGGCGGCGGCGCCCGAGACCGGCGTGGAGCGGCTGCCGTAGGTGCCGAGGCCGAACGGGGTGTTGTCGGTGTCGCCGTGCACCACGTCGATGTCGGCCGGCGGGATGCCGATCTCCTCGGCGACGATCTGCGCGAACGTGGTCTCGTGCCCCTGCCCCTGGGACTGCACGCTCAGCCGCACCACGGCCTTGCCGGTCGGGTGCACCCGCAACTCGCAGCCGTCGGCCATGCCCAGCCCGAGGATGTCCATGTTCTTGCGGGGTCCGGCGCCGACGGCCTCGGTGAAGAACGCGATGCCGATGCCCATCAGCTCGCCCCGGGCCCGCTTCTCCGCCTGTTCCCGGCGCAACTCGGGGTAGCCGGCCAGCTCCATCGCCAGCCGCATGGTGGGCTCGTAGTCGCCGGAGTCGTACACCCAGCCGGTCTTGGTGGTGTACGGGAACTGCTCGGGTCGGATGAAGTTCTTCAGTCGCAGCTCGGCCGGGTCCATGCCCAGCTCGTCGGCGAGGCAGTCGACGATCCGCTCGACCAGGTAGACGGCCTCGGTGATGCGGAAAGAGCAGGCGTACGCGACACCGCCGGGGGCCTTGTTGGTGTAGACCGCGGTCATCTTGCAGTAGGCGGCCTCGATGTCGTAGCTGCCGGTGAAGACACCGAAGAAGCCGGCCGGATACTTCACCGGCGCGGCGGTGCCGTTGAATGCCCCGTGGTCGGCGAGCACGTTGGTGCGGATGGCCAGGATCCGGCCGTCCCGGGTCGCCGCGATCTCACCACGCATGATGTAGTCGCGGGCGAAACCGGTGCTGATCAGGTTCTCCGACCGGTCCTCCATCCACTTCACCGGCTTGCCGGTGACGATCGAGGCGACGATGGCGCAGACGTACCCGGGGTAGATCGGCACCTTGTTGCCGAAGCCGCCGCCGATGTCCGGCGAGATCACCTGGATCTTGTGTTCGGGGATCCCGGCCACGATGGCGTAGAGGGTGCGGTGCGCGTGCGGCGCCTGGGTGGTGGACCAGAGTCGCAGTTTGCCGTCGACCGCGTCGAAGTCGGCGACCGCGCCGCAGGTCTCCATCGGCGCGGGGTGCACCCGGGGGTAAACGATGTCCTCGGTGACCACCACGTCGGCGCGGGCGAACACGGCCGCGGTGGCCGCCTCGTCGCCGGTCTCCCAGTCGAAGCAGTGGTTGTTCGTCTTGCCCTCCAGGTCGTCGCGGATCAGCGGGGCATCCGGCGCCAAGGCGCGGCGCACGTCGACGACCGGGTCGAGGACGTCGTACTCGACGTCGATGAGTTCCAGCGCGTCGCGGGCGGCGTACCGGTCCTCCGCGACCACGAACGCCACTTCCTGGCCCTGGAAGCGGACCTTGTCGGTGGCGAGCACGGCCTGCACGTCGTTGGAGAGGGTCGGCATCCAGGCCAGGTTCTGCTCCGCCAGCATCGCCCCGGTCACCACCGCCTTGACCCCCGGCGACGCCTCGGCGGCGCTGGTGTCGATGTGGACGATCCGGGCGTGCGCCACCGGCGCCCGCAGGATCGCGAGGTGCAACATGCCGGGCAGTTGGACGTCGTCGACGTACCGGCCGCGGCCCCGGACGAAGCGCGGATCCTCCTTGCGCAGCATCCGGCCGTATCCGACGGGCTTCTGGTCGTTGTCGTGGAAGGTGTCCACGCGCTCGTGCACGGTGGTCATGAGACGCTCCCAACCGCCTGGCCGGCACCGGTTGGCTCGGCCGGCGCGGAGACCTCGCCGGCGGCGCTCGGCTGGCCCTGCTCGGGGACCCGGGCCGCGGCGGCGGCCTCCTGCACGGCGGCCCAGCGGACCGAGCGCACGATGGTGGCATAGCCGGTGCAGCGGCAGATCTGCCCGGAGATCGCCTCGCGGATCTCCGCCTCGGTCGGGTCCGGATTCCGGTCCAGCAGAGCGCGGGCGGTCATCATCATCCCGGGCGTGCAGAAGCCGCACTGGAGGCCGTGGCACTGCATGAAGCCCTGCTGGATCGGGTCGAGCTCGGCCCCGGAGGCCAGGCCCTCGACGGTACGCACCTGGTGGCCGCCGGCCATCGCGGCCAGTACCGTGCACGACTTCACCGGCTCGCCGTCCAGCCAGACCACGCAGGTGCCGCAGTTGCTGGTGTCGCAGCCCCAGTGCGTGCCGGTCAGGCCGAGCACGTCCCGCAGGAAGTGCACCAGCAGCAGCCGGCCCTCGATCTCGCGGGTGACCTCGACGTCGTTGACGGTCATGGTGACCTGCATGCTCAGCTCCTCGCCCGCTCGGCGGCCCGGCGCAGGGCCCGCTTGGTCAGCTCGGCGGCCAGATGCCGCTTGTAGTCGGCACTGCCGCGCTGGTCGGTGGCCGGGTCGCAGCTACGCGCCGCGATCGCCCCGGCCCGATCGAAGATCTCCTCGGTGGGTTCCTGGCCGCGCAGCGCCGCCGAGACCTCCGGGATGCCCGTGGTGTTCGGGCCGACCGCGGCCAGCCCCACCCGGGCGTCGGAGATCACGCCGCCGTCGAGCCAGATCGCCGCGCCCGCCGACACCACGGCCCAGTCGCCGGCCCGGCGCTCGACCTTCTCGTACGCGCTGCCGCCGCCCGGCCGCACCGGCAGCCGGATCTCGACGAGCATCTCCGCGTCGCCGACCGCCGTCTCGTAGGGCCCGACGTGGAACTCCTCCATCGAGACGACCCGCTCGGCGCCGCCCGGCCCGCGGACCACGCAGCTCGCGTCGAGGGTGGTGCAGACCGCGGACAGATCCTCGGACGGATCCGCCTGGCAGAGCGAACCGCCCAACGTGCCCCGGTTGCGCACCACCGGGTCGGCGATCACCCGCTCCGCGTCCGCGAAGATCGGGAACGACGCGGCCAGCTCGGCGGATTCGAGTAGTTCGCGGTGCCGGGTCAGCGCGCCGATGCGCAGCTCGTCCCGGCCCGGCCGGATGTAGCCCAACTCCCCGTGCAGATCGTTGATGTCGATGAGGTAGTCGAAGTTGGCCAGCCGCAACTTCATCATCGGCAGCAGGCTGTGCCCGCCCGCGACCAGTCGCGCCGTGCTGCCCAGCCGCTCCAACAGGCCGATCGCCTCATCCACAGTGGTGGCTCGCTCGTACTCGAACGGTGCCGGAACCTGCATCTCGCACCTCCGCAGTCCCGGCAGACCCTCGCCCCGACGGTTACCGAAGTCAACGCCGAGTTAAGCAATTGCTTAGGTCGACGTTGACGGTTCCACCGCGGCCCGAGGATCGTGCGACCATGAGGGAGATCGCCGACGGGCTGGCGGCCTGGCGCGCCGCCGGCGTCGCATTCGCCGTGGCGACCGTCATACGGACCTGGCGGTCCGCCCCACGGCAGCCCGGCGCGACCATGGCCGTCTCCGCCGACGGCGAGGTCCTGGGCAGCGTCTCGGGCGGCTGCGTCGAGGGCGCGGTCTACGAACTCTGCCGGGAGGCGATCGAGACCGGAAAGGCCCGGACCGAGATCTACGGCGTCAGCGACGACGACGCGTTCGGTGTGGGCCTGACCTGCGGCGGCACGATCGAGGTCATGGTCCAGCCGGAGGTCACGCTGACCGGGACCGACGAGGTGCTCGCCGCGATCACCGACGGCCGGCCGGTCGCCACGGCCTCGGCCGGAGACGCCCAGTTGGTGGTCTGGCCCGATCGGGTCGCCGGTAGCCTCGGCGATCCCGACCTGGACCGCGCGGTCGCGCAGCAGGCGGCCGGGATGCTCGCCCTCGGCGCCACCGGCGCGATCCACCTCGGTACGCACGGCGAGCAGCGACGCGACGACGTCTCCGTCTTCGTCCAGTCGTACGTGCCACCGCCCCGCATGATCGTCTTCGGGGCGATCGACTACGCCGCCGCGGTGGCCCGGATCGGCCGCTTCCTCGGCTACCACGTCACGGTCTGCGACGCCCGCGCGGTCTTCGCCACCCGCAAGCGTTTTCCGGACGCGGACGACCTCGTCGTCCAGTGGCCCCACCGGTACCTCGAGTCGACGACCATCGACGAGCGCACGGTGCTCTGCGTGCTGACCCACGATCCGAAGTTCGACGTGCCGCTGCTGGAGGTCGCCCTGCGCACCCCCGCGCACTACATCGGCGCGATGGGCAGCCGCCGCACCCACGCCGACCGGCTGCGCCGGCTACGCGAGGCGGGCGTGGACGAGGCGGCCCTGGCCCGGCTCTCCTCCCCGATCGGGCTGGACCTCGGCGCGCGTACGCCGGAGGAGACGGCGGTCGCGATCGCCGCCGAGATCATCGCGCAGTCCTGGGGCGGCTCGGGTCGTCCACTGACCGATCTGGACGCCCCGATCCACCACACATGACCCGCGGTCCAGCTGCCCCCGAAGCCCTCGGGTGGACGCTTGCGGAGCGGGCTGGGCATGTCTCGCCAGATGGGTTGCAGGTCGCGCGGCGGACTCCAGTCTGGACGGGGAGCGGATTTTCCCGCCGGGCAAGATAGATCACGCCGTGGCTGAACCCGTGGCGCGTCCGCCCGTAGTGTCATCCGACCGCCCCGAACCTCCGTGGCTCTGGCCCGGACCGGTACGCCACGTGACCATGCAGCCCTCGTGCTGCGCTCGTTAGGAGCATATCGATGAAGATCCCGATCCGGCGATCAGGGCCGAGTGGCCGGTCGCCGGTGCGGCGGACGGTTCTCCGCGCCGTGCTGGCCGTTCTGCTGCCCCTGTCGGCGGCGACCGTGGTGGTGGCCTCGACGGCCTCACCAGCACAGGCCGACGACTACTACAACAGCATCACCGAAGCCTCGTCCGAGAACCGGAACTGGATGAGCCGGGTCCCGGACGACACCAAGCTCTCCGCCCTGTCGGTGCCGGGCACCCACGACAGCCTGTCGCTGTGCGGGTTCTCCGGCGGTGGTGGCTGTGAGAGCTTCAGCACCTCGGTCACCAAGACCCAGGAGGACCACGGCTACTCCGGCCGGACCCTGACCACGCAGTACGAGGCCGGTATCCGGGCGATCGACATCCGGGTCCGGGTGGACAAGGGCGACGCCGGGATGAGCTTCACCATCCACCACGGCGTGTACTACCAGCACGCCAACTTCACCGACGTGCTGACCAGGACCCGGGACTTCCTGCGCGCCAACCCGTCGGAGACGGTGCTGCTGAGCCTCAAGGCCGAGTGCTCGGGCTCCGGGGCGTTCACCTGCTACGACGCCGACGGATACGACACCACCGACTGGCGGCTCAAGGTCTTCCGGTCCTATCTGGAGGGCCGTGCCTACACCGGCGACGGTGACGAGTACGAGCCGGCGACCGCGTGGCGGGAGCTGTTCTGGGCGGACTCGGTGACGGGCGACGCGAAGGCGGCGGTCCCCACCCTGGACCAGGTCCGGGGAAAGATCGTACTGCTCGGCTTCCGTGGACCCCGGGGCGGTGTCTACAACGGGTACGGGGTGTTGCCCACCTTCGAGTCGGATACGTCCTACACCGAGTACGTGCAGGACAGCTTCGAGGTACCCAACCTCTGGGACATCGCGCCGAAGTGGGAGAAGGTTCGTACCCACCTGCGGAAGACCAACGGGGTGTGGGACGCCAACCGGGGGGAGCAGACCGCGCACCCGCACCGGCCCGACGCGATCTACGTCAACTTCGCCAGCGGCACCGGGGACACCGTTCACCCCCTGATGGTGGCCGGCGGGCAGCCCGGGGTGACCGGGGTCAACAACTTCCTGCTCCAGTGCCTGCGTGAGCGCAACAGCCGGTGCCCGGAGTTCTACCCGGACCGGGGCGACAACTTCGGCGGCCGGCAGACCATGGACCGCACCGGCGTGTTGATGATGGACTTCCCGGGTGGCGGCCTAATCGACGAGATCATCGCGCGTAACCCGGAGGGCGGAAACGGTCCGGGTGAACTCGAGCCGGGCACCCTGCCGCCGTACCGGGGCGGCACGCCCCGGCCCCAGCTCGACGGCGAGCTGCTGGAGAACACCGACTTCGCCGACACCACCAAGCCGTGGTGGGTCAACGCCGGGATGACCGAGCGGCTCAGCGGCGGCGCCTTCTGCGTCACCGCTCCCGCGAGGACCAACCCGTGGGACGTGATCGTCGGGCACAACAGCATCTACCTGCCCGGCGGCAACTCGTACACGCTGCGGTTCCGGGCCCGCGCGAGCGTCAGCCGGCAGGTCGTCGTGCAGCTGGCGCCGTTCGACAACCCCACCAACGTCACGTACCTGACCAAGTACCCCACTTTGGGTGACGGGTGGAAGACCTTCGAGTACACCTTCGACACCACCTTCGCCCAGCCGTACGTCCTCGCGCAGCTCCAGTTCCGGCTCGGCGGGGCCAGCGGGTCGTACGAGTTCTGCATGGACGACGTGTCGCTGGCCGGGCGGGAGTACGTCTACACCGCGAACCGGGGGCCCCTGCTGAAGGTCAACCAGCACGGGTACGCCCCGACCGGACCCAAGCGGGCGACGGTGCTGACCAACGCGACCTCGGCGCTCGGCTGGACGCTGCGCCGCGTCGGCGGTGGCACGGTGGCCACCGGTACGACGAGGCCGGCGGGCTTCGACGGCTCCGCCGGCACCGGCGTGCACACGATCGACTTCAGCCAGGTCACCGCCACCGGCCGCTTCGAACTGGCGATCGGCAACGAGGTGAGCCACCCCTTCGACATCCGGTCCGACCTGTACGCGTCGCTGCGGACGGACTCGATGCGGTTCTTCTACTCCAACCGCAGCGGCATCGCCATCGACGGCGGCATCGCCGGAGCCGAGTACGCCCGCCCGGCCGGGCACGTGGCGGCGTCACCCAACGGCGGGGACACCAACGTGGCGTGCCAGACGCCGAAGTCCTACGTCGACAACTGGACCTGCGACTACCGCCTCGACGTGACCGGTGGCTGGTACGACGCGGGCGACCACGGAAAGTACGTGGTCAACGGCGGCATCGCCACCTACCAACTGCTGTCGGCGTGGGAGCGTGCCGTCGCGGCGGGCACCCAGGCCCAGCTCGGTGACTCGACCCTGGCGGTCCCCGAGCGGGGCAACGGCGTGCCGGACATCCTCGACGAGGCCCGCTGGAACCTGGAGTTCATGCTCAAGATGCAGGTCCCGGCCGGCGAGCCACTGGCCGGCATGGTGCACCACAAGGTGCACGACGAGTCGTGGAGCGGCCCGCCGATGCTGCCGCACCAGGCCAGCAAGAAGCGGGAGCTGCACCGCCCCTCCACGGCGGCGACGCTCAACCTCGCCGCCGTCGCCGCCCAGGGCGCACGGGTCTACCAGCAGTTCGACGCCGCCTTCGCGAACCGGCTCCGGGTGGCCGCCGGACGCGCCTACACCGCGGCGCGGAACAATCCCACGCTGTACGCCCCGCACGCGGACCGTGTCGGTGGCGGCCCCTACAACGACGACGACGTCACCGACGAGTTCTACTGGGCGGCGGCGCAGCTCTACCTCACCACGAAGACCAGCACCTACCTCGACGACCTGCGGTTGAGCCGGCACCACGCCGCCGGGGTGGCGTTCAGCCAGAACGGGTTCTACTGGGGTTCGGTGGCCGCGCTCGCCCAGCTCGACCTGGCCCGCTTCGGCACCGACCTGTCCGAGCGGAGCCAGATCCGGTCCTGGGTCACCACCGCCGCCGACCGGCTGATCTCGTTCCAGCGGGCGGAGCGGTTCGGCCAGACCTACACGCCGGCCTCCGGCCGGTACGCCTGGGGATCGAACGCCTCGATCCTCAACAACCAGGTGGTTCTCGCCACCGCGTACGACCTGACGAAGAGTCGGGTCTACGCCGACGCGGTCCTGGAGGGTTTCGACTACCTGCTCGGCCGCAACGCCCTCGGGCAGTCCTACGTCACCGGGTACGGGACCAACGACGCGAAGAACCAGCACAGCCGCTGGTACGCCAAGTCCCTCGACGCGCGGCTGCCGCACCCGCCGGTCGGGTCGGTCGCGGGCGGGCCGAACTCGGGCCTGGATGATCCGTTGGCCGCCTCCTGGCTGCACGGCTGCGCGCCGCAGTTGTGCTACGTCGACAACCTGGAGGCCTGGTCGGTCAACGAGATCACCATCAACTGGAACTCGGCCCTGGCCTGGGTCAGCGCCTTCGCCGCCGACGTGGCGCGGGGCTGACCGCAGCACCCGCCGCGGCCCGCGCGTGTTCCCCGTTCCGGAACACGCGCGGGCCGTGTGGCAGGCCGCCGCCGGTACCTCGGCGGCGTCCGGATCTGCCGCCGATCGGGCGTCGCGTTGCGTAACGAACGTGCCGAAGGCTCGGCGCGCGCTCCTGCCGATGAGAGCGCATGCCTCAGCGCGCGCAAGATCACGCTCGATCCATGATCGAGTGGCATCGAAGCCCCAAGATAACCACTCGACCCTGGATCCAGTGCGATCGACCGTCCACGGTCCGCCAACCACCTCCACCGAGGTTGCTTCTGCCCACAACCACGATTTCACCGAGAAATAAATATTTCGGTATGAAATCACGGCCGTACGGACAGCGGACGCCACATCACCACCGCCTGCCACTGCCACTGCCACTGCCTCCACCAGGCCAGGCAACTACGCAGCGCCGCACACCCTTACCCGGAAAGCTCTACTGCTCGCTCATGCCGCTGACAACGCGGGGCGTTTACCCGAGCACTCGTCACCATCTGTGCGGAATGCCCTGAGCGGCGACCACCGCCCACCGGTAGTCACGTCCTCCGCAGCCGCACCCGTGCGGGGCGTTCTCGATCCAGATCGACGAGTCCAGCGCGCTCCAGGACGACCGCCACGTAGTCTGCTGTCTGCCGCTTGACGAAGGTCTTGAGATACCCGTCCAATGTGTCTCGGTTGCCGCGAACATCACGGTTTGCCCCAACCCGAACCCAGCCGCGTCCGTGCAGGTACCCCGGGATGCCCTCAAGGCAGGACCAGCTAAAGACCGTTCGAGTCTGCCTGGTCCCGAAGAGCAAGACCAACCCGGCTGGGGAAACCTCGTCGACCCCGAAGGTGGCGCGACCAGTCGGCGTTGGGAGGCGCGTACCCGCCCGAACCCCAGCTCGAATAGCCGTCTCGACCTGA
Source organism: Micromonospora sp. CA-263727 (assembly GCF_050942455.1). NCBI lineage: Bacteria > Bacillati > Actinomycetota > Actinomycetes > Micromonosporales > Micromonosporaceae > Micromonospora > Micromonospora sp. CA-263727. The sequence goes on along the minus strand of NZ_CP192031.1, from coordinate 3,382,785 downwards.
CCTGGCATAACTGCATCGTGCCTCTCGCTGGTCTGCGATGCCAAGCACCCGCAGACAGCGATGAAAAGGCCAAGGCGTCGCGGTCCGCCACGATGATCCACTGCACGCTCATGCCGCTGATCGATGGTCACCGTCGGTGACGTCGACACTGTCACCGTCATCCGGCCGTATCGGTGAGCGGAACTTCGATCATGCTGACGCGGAGCGCTTGCTCCTCACGTGGCGTCATGTCACATAGTCGGTGGTGTGGAGGAGTACCTGACGGTGGGGCGGGTGGCGGAGTTGGCTGGTGTCAGCGTCCGCACGCTGCATCACTACGACGAGATCGGCCTCCTGGAGCCGTCGGCGCGGACTTCGGCGGGGCACCGGGCCTACTCCGCAGGCGACGTGGAACGGCTCCGGGAGGTGCTCGCGTACCGGCGGCTCGGTTTCGGACTGCGGGAGATCGCGGATCTGGTCGACGATCCGGCCACCGACGCCGTCGCGCACCTGTGCCGGCTGCGCGGCCTGCTGACGGACCAGCGCGACCGCGCTGCCGCCATGGTGGCGGCCATCGACCGGGAACTGGAGGCACGAGCGATGGGAGTCAGGACGATGCCCGAGGAGCAGCTGAGAATGTTCGGCGCGCAGTTGTACGACACCATCGGATCCGCGTACCCCGCGACGCGGCGCACCGAGCCGCGGATCGCCGCGCGCATCTGGGATGCACTGGGGGACGCCCGCACGGTGTTGAACGTCGGGGCCGGCACCGGCTCCTACGAACCACCCGGCCGCGACGTCACGGCGGTGGAACCCTCGACCGTGATGCGGGCCCAGCGTCCGGCCGGTGCCGCGCCGTGCGTGGCCGCCGCCGCGGAAAGCCTGCCGTTCGCGGACCAGTCCTTCGACGCCGCGATGGCCGTCAGCACCGTCCACCACTGGCCGGACCCGGTCGCCGGGCTGCGGGAAATGCGCCGGGTGGCCCGCCGCGTGGTGGTGTTCACCTACGACGCCGATGACACCGGCTGGCGTCAGCGATTCTGGCTCACCCGCGACTACCTGCCTGAATTCGCGGAACTCCTCGTCGGATGGCCCTCACTGGCCGACCTGACCGGCGCGATCGGGGGACGCGCGGAGCCGGTGCTCGTCCCGTGGGACTGCGCCGACGGCTTCTTCGAGGCACACTGGCGCCGACCTGCGGCGTATCTGGACGAACACGTCCGCCGCGCGGTGTCGGTCTGGACCAGAGTCGGACCACAGGCCGAGCGACGGGCCGTGAGCACCCTCCGCGAAGACCTCTCCTCAGGCCGCTGGGCCGAACGCAACCGCGACCTCGTCGCCCTCGACACCGCGGAACTCGGCCTCCGGCTGCTCGTAGCCTGAACCACCGCCCGCCACGCGCAGATCCGATGCACGCTCGTGCCGTCGGGCTTCCTTGTCTTTTTCTGCGGTCAGCGGCGGTGAAGAACGTATCCGGCGTGGTGCAGCACCCCGTCGGTGAACCGGCCGTACGCCCAGAAGCCCAGGTCGTCGCGGTAGACGATCCGGTCGCCGTCGATCCAGAACGCCCCCTGGTACGCGTGCGGCCGGCCGCCCCGCGTCTCGTCGTACCGGCCGTCGGCGGTGAGTTCCTGGTGCAGGAAGCCGGTCTCGTCGATCCACATGCCGAGGTGGGGGCTCTGGACCGAGCGCGGGCGCAGGTCGGGCTCGATCGGGGCGGGCGTGAGCCGGCGGCCGTTGGCCAGCGCGATCTCGCCGTCGACGACGATCGCGGCGGCCTGCTCCGGACGCCAGACGATCATCTCCAGGGCGGATCGGCCGGAGGTCGGGCCGGCGACCAGGGCGAAGGTGGCCGGGTTTCCGGGAGTGAGCACGCCGACCCTCTCGGCGGGACGAACACGCAGGCCGGCGACGGCGACCCCGTCGACGACCGCGGGCACGATGGCCAGGCCGGTGCAGTCGACGACGATCGCGCCGTCGTCCTCGGCCGCGGTGTGCAGGCCGGTGCCGACCGCGACGATCTCGTTCGTACCGACCAGCAGGTCGGCGGCGGGGAAGTCACCGATCACCGGGTCGAGCGTGTGGATGGCGGCGTTGACGAACATCAGTGGACGGCGCCGGCCGCCGGTGTTCCCGGCGATCTCCGCCAGTACCGCCTCGTCGAGCATCGGGCTACTCATGGCGTACCTCCTGGATTTGGGGTTCGTGCTCCCACCGTCACCGGCGGCGGAGTCGGCAGCCAGGCCGGACAACACCAGGGTGTGCCGCACCCTGCCTGGCCCGAGCCCGCACGGTTACCGTTGGTGGCATGCCGACGACCGCGCTCGGGGCGTTCCTCACCGCTCGACGCGCCCGGTTGACGCCGGGCGACGTCGGCCTCGTCTCCAGCGGAACGCGGCGCGTCGCCGGGTTGCGCCGCGAAGAGGTCGCGGTGCTGGCCGGGGTGAGCGTCGACTACTACACCCGGCTGGAGCAGGGCCGGGAGCGCAACCCGTCGTCGTCGGTGCTGGCCGCCGTGGCCCGGGCGCTCGACCTCGGGCCGGACGCCCACGACCACCTCTTCCGGCTTGCCGGGCTCTCGCCCGGCAGCGCGCCGACGCCTCCTCGACCGCAGGTCGGGCAGAGCCTGCGGGAACTGCTCGACGCCTGGCCGGACACCCCGGCCGTGGTCATCGACCGGCGGCTCGACCTGCTGGCCGGCAACGCGCTGGCCGACGCGTTCTACGCGGACTTCGCCGAGGCGGACAACCTCGTCCGGATGACCTTCCTGGACCCGGTCGGCCCGGCGTTCTTCGCCGACTGGGGTCGCGCCGCCGAGGCGTGTGTGGCGAACCTGCGCCTGTCCCTCGGCCACGACCCGCACGACCGGCGGGCGCGGGAACTGGTCGAGGAGATGAGTACGGCGAGCCCGGAGTTCCGCCGGCTGTGGGGGCGTCACGACGTGCAGGGCAAGACGCACGAGGCGAAGACGTTCCGGCACGGCGCGGTAGGCGAACTGACGTTGTCGTACCACGCGTTCGACATCCGGGACGCGCCCGGCCAACAGTTGGTCGTCTACCGCGCACAGCCGCACAGCCGCAGCGCCGAGGCGCTGCGGCTGCTGGGCACTCTGGCCGTCAGCAGATGGCTCCGGTGAGAGCCGGCCGAGCAGCAAGTCCCCGGTACGTCCGCTCGTGTCGACGGGTCAGGTCAGTTCGATGCGGTCGACGAGTTCCCGCACGGCGATCATGTCCAGGAAGGCGTGGCAGCGCACCACTCGGCCGCCTCGCATCTGCCAGATCCAGCAGTACTCGTTGTGGTAGTCGACGCCGTCGATCGCCGTCGCGTCGCCCTCGAAACGGATGATCACGATGTCGCCGTCGATCCACATGTCCTGGATCGTCATCACGAGGGCCGACGCCAGCCGGTCCAGGATCGGCGCCGACCCCTGCGTGAGGAACTCGGCCTTGGAGGTGTAGGTACGACCGTTGACGATCGTCCACTCGACCTCGTCGTGGAGGATCTCGTAGATGTCGCCGCCCGCGTTCTGCCGCGCGAAGGCGCGCAACACCGCCGCCCTGTTGCGGCGTTCCTCGCCCGGCTTTCCAAATCCTTGCCTGTCGATGTGCTCGCGGGGTCCCGCCGAGGCGACGCCGGCCCCGGCGAGGGCCGTCAGTCCACCGGCGATCCCCGCGGTCAGGAGCAGGCGACGGTGGTGCCGCGTGGCGCTGTCCTTCGTCATCGTTCCTCCCTCGCTTGCCGGTGCGCGTCGCTGCCCTCGCGATAGAAGACGTATCCCGCGTGGTGCAGTACGTCCCCGTCGAAGGTGCCGTCCGCGCTGAAACCGGTGTCGTCGACGTACTCGATCCGGGTCCCGACGACCTGGTAGGAGCCCGTGTAGGCGCTCTCCCGCTCGCCACGGGCCTCGTCGTAACGGCCGTCCGGCAGCAGCTGCTGCCGAATGTGGCCGTCGGCCGTCACCCACATCCCGACGTACGGGCGGGCCGACACCTCACCGGCCCCAGCGGGTGACGCCGGAGTCTGTGCGGCCGCCGCCGAGGCCGCGGACTCCTTCCGGCCGTTCGGTGCTGGGTCGTCGGAAGCGGCACCACTGCCGGTGCCCGCTCCAGCGGAACAGCCAGCAAGCAGCAAGACGACGCACGCCCCGCCGAACAGGGTCCCGAGATTCACCATGTCGACCACGGTAGGGATTCCGTCCGCCAGCAGCCTGGTCCCAGCGCTCCCAGGAAGAACGCACCCGGCCACCCGACGGGCTCGCCGCTCGCCCCGGCGGTGCGCGGTCCGACGAACGGGCGAGCCGTCCGCGCCGGATGCCGGCGCGGACGGTCGTGTTGCCGGTCGCCCTGCGATCAGCTCCCGAAGGTGCCGACGTAGAGCAGGCGGTTCGGTGATCCGGTTCCGGGGTTGACGACCACGTTCGGGGTCGCCGCGGCGACGATCGCCGCGTTCACGGTCGCTGGCGACGCCGAGGGGTTGTTCCGCAGGTAGATCGCGGCGGCGCCGGCCACGTGCGGGGCGGCGAACGAGGTGCCACTGCCGGTGTACGTGGCGGTGTCGCTGGTCCGCCAGGCTGCGGTGATCGACACACCCGGGGCGAACAGATCCAGGACGGTGCCGTAGTTGGACCAGGTGGGACGGGTGTCGGTGCGGTCGGTCGCGCCGACGGTCAGCGCCTCGGTGACCCGGGCCGGTGAGGTGCCCGTGGCCGGGACGCCGGAGTTGCCCGCGGCGATGGTGTACGTGATGCCCGCGTTGATCGAGCGGCGGACCGCGGCGTCGAGGGTGGTGCTGGCGCCGCCGCCGAGGCTCAGGTTGGCCACCGCCGGCCGGGTGGCGTTCGCGGTCACCCAGTCGACGCCGGCGATGACTCCGGCCGTGGTGCCGGAGCCGCTGTTGTTGAGCACGCGTACCCCGACGACGGTGGCGTTCTTGGCCACCCCGTAGGCGCTTCCGGCGGCGACCGAGGCCACGAAGGTGCCGTGCCCATTGCCGTCGTCGGTGTTGTAGTCGTTGTCGACCGCGTCGTAGCCGTGCACCGCCCGGCCGCCGAAGTCCTGATGGGTGATCCGCACCCCGGTGTCGACCACGTAGATCCGCACACCGTTGCTCGGACCGTAGGTGAACGAGTTGTTCAGCGGCAGGTTCCGCTGGTCGATCCGGTCGAGACCCCAGGACGGCGGGTTCGTCTGGGTGGCCAGCGCCTGCACCCGCTGGTCCTGCTCGACGTAGGCGACGGCCGGATCGGCGGCCAGCCGGCGGGCGGCCCGCTCGGTGAGAGTGGCGGAGTAGCCGTTGACCGTCCGCCCGTAGAGGCGGTCGACGCGGACACCGCCGTACCGGGTGGTGAAACCCTCCGCGCGGGCCCGGGTGAGCTGCTGCCCGTCCTTGAGCACGACGATGTAGCTGCCCGCAACGGCGGTCGGCAGGTCGGCGCCGAGGACGGCGCCGGTCGCCGGCGTCGCCGCGGCCGGGTTGACCCCGGCGGTGACGAGTAGCGCACCGGCGAGCGCGGCGGCGCCCAGAGTACCGAGCCGGCGACGAGTGACGTGGTGTGTGAGCCTCACTTGGCTGCTCCTTCCTGAGCCGGCCGTGGCAGCGGCCGACGGGTGCCGCACCTCACTCCACTATGGAGAATGAGACGCGGGAACCCTTGTGGTGCACCGGGTTCGGTGCACCACAAGGCTAGGAAAGAGCAGTCTATTGATGGTTGCCGTTGCTTTAGGCTTCTGTTGCCGAGTTGCTCCAGCTGTAACGAGGCGATCAACCTCCGGCGACGCGCCAGGGCTCAGCCCGCCAGCAAGGCGACACCGATCCGCATCGGGGACGGCCGCCGCCCTCGACAGAAGAATCGCCGGGCGGCGGCCGGTTCAGATCGTGATGGCTTGAAGGGCCTCCGCGATGATCTGGCGGGACCGGGTTCGCGCTGCGGGATCGGTCAACATGTCCTGGACCATGACTTCGGTCGCGCCCGATTCCCGGATCACCGGTTCGAGCTGGGCCCGCAGGGTCGCCGGAGTTCCGGAGACCTGCGGCGGGATGACGCCATCGACGATCGTGCTCGGTTGTGCTCTCGACGAGGCGCTCAGCTCTGCCCGGGCCTGCTCCAGGGTGGGGATGGGCCGGTCCCGCCCACCGGCCCGCAGGGCTCGCGCGGGCCAGGTCAGCCGGTGTGCCGACTCCTCGTCGTCGGCAGCGACCATGTTGAGCGCGAGCATCGCCTGTGGGGCGCCGGTTCCGAAGGGCGTCTTCGTGAAGACTCCCCGGTAGCGGCGGAGCGCACGGGCAGTCAGGCCCGGGTTGATGTGGCCGCCGAAGGTGTAGCCGATGCCGAGCCGGGCGGCGAGGCCGGCGCTTGCGCCGGAGGAGCCGAGCACCCAGACCTCGGGAATGCCGTCGATTCCGGCCGTGAGGTCGATCGCCGCGAAGGGGTGGGCGCGGTCGAATGCCTTGTGGAGGTAACCGACGATCTCCTGTACCTGGTCGGGGAAATCGTCGGTCGGTTGGCTGTGCCGGTCGCGGCGCAGCGCGTGGTCGATGAGTGGCGTGGCCGTGGATCGACCGAGCCCCAGGTCGATCCGGCCGGGCGCGAGCGATTCGAGCATCAGGAAGCGCTCGGCGACGCTGAAGGCGCTGTAGTGGTTGAGGAGGACGGCGCCCGAGCCGAGGCGGATCCGGGAGGTCCGCTGGGCGGCCGCCGCGATCAGCAGGGCCGGGTCCTGGGCGGCGTATCCCGTCACGTGATGGTGCTCGGCGAACCAGAAGCGGTGGAAGCCGAGGTCTTCGGCCTCTTGGGCGGCGGCGAGGGCTCGGTCGAGGGCTTCCCGCTTGTTGCCGCCGGGCGCGACCGGGGCCAGTTCGACGAGCGAATATCTCACCGGGCGCCTCCGGCGCGCAGGACGCCGCCGGTCCAGGCGGGAAAGCCGGCCGCGAGCACCGAGGCGACGTCGGCGCCGGCCGGGTCGACCCGCAGGCCGCCGTCGAGGGCGCGGCGGACGGCGGCGACCATCGCGGCGGGGTCGGGGGCGGCGTCCAGGAGGGTCTGCACGAAAGAGACCTGGCCGCCTTGGACCAGCACCGGGATGCCGCCCCTCGCGCGAACCTCGGGGATGAGGCCCGCGTCGGTGATCTCGACGATCCGGGCGTCGGGGGCGAAGAACACCGCTGCCAGGGGATTGGCGACGATCTGCGGAAACTCGCGCATCCCGGCCTGCACGTTCGTCACTGGAGGCTCGGGGGGCGCCGTGGCGACCGCGCGCATCGCGTAGAAGAGATGCGCCAGATCCGGGAACTCGGGCGCGCTCAGCAACGCCCGGCAGGCCGCCGTCTCGATCTCGAAAGCCTCGTCCAGCGGCGCCGCCGCGCTACGCGCCGCCACCTCCAGCACGGCGGCGAGCGCACGCACCGGCGACCGCGCCGAGCGACGCCTCACCTCCTCGGCGAGACCTGGCGGCTCTGCGGTCCCCCCGGGAATCTCGTAACCGGGCCGTTCCCACCGCTGTACGAAATGCCCGGCCGGCTGCGCCAGCACCCAGGCCCGCGCCGCGGCGACCACGTCGTCGGCCAGCTCGTCCACCAGCCCGGCGGCCAGCGCCTGCGCCGGGTGGTATGCCGTGCCCGGCCCGATGATCTCCAGAACCGTCGCGGTCATCCCGAACATCCGGGTCACCCGGACCGTCCCGCCGCTTCCGGGAATGATGCCCATCCCGATCTCGGCGAGCGCCCACACCACCGACGGATCGTTCGGGCCGACCCGGTAGTGGCAGGCCAGCGCCAGCTCGAAGCCGCCGCCGAGTGCGGAGCCGTTGAGCGCGGCGGCGACCGGTCGGCCCAGGGTCTCCAGCCGGCGCGCCTGGTCGCGCAGCGGCGCCATCAGGTCGTAGGCGCCGGCCGCCTCGTCCGGGGTGATCTCGCTCGGCACGAAGTCCGGGCCGGAGACGAAGGAGCGTTTGGCCGAGGTGAGCACCACGCCGCGCAGCCGGTCGTGCTGGCGGGTGAGGTCGTCGAGACAGGCGCCGAGCCCGTCGTAGTGACGCCGGTTGAGCATGTTCGCGGTGCGGCCGGGGTCGTCGAGGGTCACGGTGACAACCCCGTCGGCGTCCCAGGACCAGCGCACCGCACCGCATTGTTGGACATCCGTCATACAGTCAACGTAGGCGACAGTATGACGGATGTCCAACGGTAGGGTGGGGGCATGGCCCGGGACGACGACGTGATGCCGGACATCGCCGACGTGACGATGGTCGACGTGCTACGGGCGGTCGCCGACCCGATCCGCCTGCGTATCGTGCAGACGCTTGCCGACGGCCTGCCGCACGGCAAATGCGGCACCCACTGGGACTTCGGCGTACACAAATCAACCATGACGCACCACTTCCGCATACTGCGGCAGGCGGGCCTGACCCGCACCGTCGTGGCCGGCCGCACCCACACCATCGAGCTGCGCCGCGCCGAACTCGACACCCGCTTTCCCGGCCTGATCGACGCCCTGACCACCACCGCCGTTCCGCGACGCGGGAGCGCCCGGCCAGCCTGATCCGGACCGATTCGGAGCAGAAGGATGGTCCCGCCCAAGCCGCAGGGTCGGACTGGACATTTACCAGCGAAAATGCGCATACAGCCGGCACGGGGTGGCGGCGATCACTCGCATCTGACAGCATCACCCGCAACTCAGTGACTTGGCTCAATGAGGGAGGGGAAATTGACCCTGTCGTCCGCCATTCGCACAATTGACAGATCCCTGTTGAGTGTCGAGGCCGACGGGCCGACGACGACCCTGTTCGGGACGCCGTGGACCGCGCATATCCGGTACTCACCCAAGTACGGCCGTTCGAGTTCGACCAAGGAGATGTGGGGACTCGAACTCGCGTCCCTGTCCTCGCTCAACGCCGGCGTGGAGTCGGTCGGCGGGCGCGAGCGCGAACGCTTCGCCATCGCGGCGGGCGAGCTCGTGATCTTCGACTGCACCGAACCGTCGGACGCCCGTTGGGCGGCGCTGCTCGGGCCGTGGCACTTCGCGCACGCGCTCTTCTACGAACCACAGTGGCGTACCGCGGACATCGTCGAGACGTTCGGCAGGCTGCAGTGGACCGACACGCCGGAGGGCATGACGGCGCAGCCAGGCAGGGCTCATACCCTCGAACGCTCGGTCTACCTCAACGAGGTTCCCGGCGTCGGGACGCTGTTCGTCGAGAACAAGAAGACCGCGAGCCGGCAGGTGCCGCAGTGGAAGGGTTACCGCGCCGAGGCGGGAGAGATGTGGCGGCTCGCCAAGCCTCCGAGCGGTGAACTGGAGCCGCTGCTCTACGTCACCGAGAGCGCGGTGGCGACGCTGTCACCGTGGAGCGGGCCGGCCTCGGCGCAGTCCCTCGACACCGCCTTCGACTTCCTAAAATCGATCAAGCGCATCGACTGGACGGCATGATCGAATGGACCCGTTAGTCGGAGCCGTCATCCTGCTCGCCGTGCTCGTCCTGCTGCTCTTCGCGGCCGGGGCGGGGCTCTACCGCCGGGTGCGCGAGCTCGAACTGGCCGTCTATCACGGTGTCGGGCAAAACCTGGTTGGCACGAATACAGCAAATGCGCTGCAACCACTGGCGACCACGGGCAGGACGACGGTGATTGTGAAAGTCAACCGTCGTTGTCCGGTGTGCGACGACCTTCTCGGCGGCGTCGCGCGTATAGCTCCTGGCCTTGGAAACGACATCCAGCTGACCGTGCTCTCGGATGACGCTCAGTTCGACAAGCCGCTGCCCGAGAACGTACGCGTTGTCAAGGACGCCGACGCCTGGCGGGCGCTGACCGTGCCGTACGTGCCCGCGGTGGTCGTGGTCAGCGCGGATGGCGTGGTGCTCCACACCGAGCCGGGTGGTTCCGTCGAATCCTTGGAGGCCACCGTGGCACGCGCCGCAACCATCGGAAAGGAGACCGTACGATGACGGACGTCAACCGGAGCCGGGTGGTGGATCTGGTACCCAGCGCCGTGGAAGCCCCCGCTTCGCCCGAGCCGACGAGGATGATAGACAAGCGGTCGGCGATGAGCCGGCGACGGGTGCTCGGCATCGTCTCCGGCGCCGCGGTCGCATCCGGTCTCGGCGTGCTCGACCTCTTCCCGTGGTCACGGCCGAGGGGCGCCTTCGCCGCCGCCTACACCGAGCACAGCGACTGCCGCGGTTACTTCAACTCGACGTCGATCTGCGTTCCGTCGACCGCCCTCTACACCGGCAACTGCTCGGGGTCGTGGCACCGCAACGACGGATCCTCCGGCACCTGCTACAACTTCCGGTACACGCACGACCCGTCCAGCTGTGACGGCCACAACGCCTGGCGCTGGACGTCCGGCACCCGACGGAAGTGCTCCGACGGCTGGTACGAGTACGCCGACTGTGGTGGTGGCCGGGTGTCACGCTTCTCCATCTGCCGTACGGCCATCTGAGCCGACGCGTCGATGGAGAAGACCAGCTCCCGATTCGGGGCTCTGGTGCCAGGTCTGGCGGTTCTGGGGGTCTTCGAGACCGCCAGCCTGGCGCTGTCCGTCAAGGGCTACGACGTCGCCGGCTTCACGTGGCTGGTGGCCGCGTTGGTGGCCGCCTTCTCGCTGTCCGGATCCGTTTGAAGCCTGAACAGCGCCTGGGCGCTGTCCTCGTCGGTCCGGCGAGGGAGAGACGGATTCGGGTTCGTGCTGGGTCTTTTCCTGGGCGGCATCGCCACCGCCCTTGCCCTGGTGGTCGTGGGGTCGGTGCTGCGCGCGCCGATACCCGAGGCCGGACGGCAGTATGCGGTGCTGACCGTGGCGGCCGTGCTCGTCGTCCGGGAGTTCGGCGTGTTCACGTTCCCGATCCCGCAGAACGCCCGGCTGGTGCCGCAGTTCGTCACCCGCATCCCCTTCTGGGGCGCGATGCAGTTCGGTGCGGAGATGGGCACCGGGATGCGGACGTACTCGCCAACGGGGTTGCCGCACATCATGGTCGCCGCCATCATGCTCTGGGCGTCGTGGGGTGAGGCGATCGCAGCGGGCACGGGATTCGCGCTCGGACGCGCGCTGATGCTGCTGATCTTCCTCGCGGCTCGGAACAAGGAGGGCGCCGACGCGGCGTTCGAGAAGGGGATACCACGGCTGCGGCCCGTCTTCGCGACGCTGCTGGCGCCCTTGATCGTGCTGCTGGTGCTGCTGTGGTAGACGACGCGGCCGGGTGGGTACGGTACGCCCTCGCCGTCACTCTGCTGGTGGCCGCGGGTGCGAAGGCGAGGGATCTCGGGCCGTTCATCGGCAGCCTGCGCAGCTATGGCCTGGGCGGACCGCCAGCAACGGCCGCCGCCGCCATGATCATCGTCGTGGAGGTGGCCGCCTCGGCCGTGTCCTTCGCGGCGACGAGCGACGTGGTCGCCGGAATGCTCTGCGCCGTCCTGGGGCTGTTCTTCACCGCGGCGCAGACCTATCTGCTGGCCACCGGCCAGCGCGTGTCCTGCCTCTGCTTCGGTGCACGGTCCGCCGACCACGTGTCGCCGCGCACCTGGGGGCGGGCCGTCGTCGTACTGCTGTCTGGTTTGTTCGTCGCCTTCGCCGGCTCACCGACAAGGGCCGCGGAGGCGGTCACCATCGCCGGTGGCGTCCTGCTCTTCGCAGCGGTGGCCATCGCCGACCGGAGCCTGCGGGCCCGCAGGCGTCAGCCGGTGTGACGCCTGCGAGGCTGTCGGAGAGCCCCGGGGCGGTCGAGGCGGAGTTCAGCCGGCGAGCCGGCCATCCTCAGCCCCGGGCGATGCCCAACGCGACCTGCTTGAGCGTCTCGACCGGCACCCGTTCGTCGCCCATGACCGAGATGACGGCTCCGTCGTCGGTCGTGATGACCACGTCGTGGTTGGTGGTCTCGGTCCCCACGTGGGCCACCAGCTCGGCCCGACCGACCGGCACGTCGAACGTCTCGATCGGCTTACGGCCGGCCGTGCGCGAGCCGGCGAGCCACTCGGTGATCAGCTGCGCGCCGGCCGTCGGTGTGGCTCTCTGGGGCCTGAGCACGGTGAGCCACAGCGCGGAGCCGCCGTCGGCTCGCTCGTACCGCCGGGTGGTCACACCGGCGGTCGGGTCACTGGGACCGGGTGCCGCGATGTCGTCGCGGAGGCGGTTCTCGGCGACGGCAACGCTGGCGACGCTGTCGCGGGGGTCGGCTCGCAGGCCCTCCGGCAGGAAACCGAACCGGAAGCCGTCGAGCGGTAGGCCGGCCACCCTCTCCGAGGCGGACGCCGACGCGGCGGGCGGCAGTGTCGCGGACGGGCCGGGGCCGGTGACCAGGTTGACGGCCAGGACGACGGCGCCGACGGCGGCGAAGGCCCCGGTGGTCACGGCGGCCGCTCGGGCCGCCCGGCGGCGGCGGACCCCGCGCCGCACCCGGGAGACGAGGTCCTCGGTCAGCGGAAGGTCGAAGTCGGCGTCGGCCAGCGCGGCCAACTCGTCCGGGCGGTTGTCGGACACGGGATTCACCTCTCTGCGGACAGGCGAGCGCGCAGCGTCGAGAGGCCGCGCGACATCTGGGAGCGGACGGTCGCCGCGGTGCAGCCGAGCAGCTCGCCGATCTGCTGGTCGGGCAGGTCGGCGAGGTAGCGCATCGCGATCGCGGCCCGCTGCTTGGGTGGCAGGGACCCGAGGATCTGCCGGATCACCGCGGTGGAGTCGACGGCCGCGAGCCCGGCGTCCTCCCACGCGCTCTCGGGCACCCGTTCGACGGGTATGGCCCGCCGGCGCCGGCGTTCGTTCAGGAAGACGTTGACCATGGTGCGTTGGGCGTACCCGACGGGATTGCCGTCCTTGCGGAGCCGCGACCAGGCCAGGCCCACCCGGATGAGCGTTTCCTGAGTGAGGTCCTCCGCCGCGGCCCGATCGAGCGTCAAGACGTGCGCGAAGCGCAGCAGCCCGGCGCCGGACTCCCGGACGAACGGCTCGAACCCCGAGCCGCGGGACGGAAACCGTGGAACGTTCACAACCTGATTACACGGCAGAGGACCGGTTCTGTTGCATCCGTTGCGGAACGCTCTGGGATCCGTGGCGGTCCGGTCCGCGCCGCCGCGCGACCACTTCCCGCCGGAGACGGCCCGCTCGGTGCGCTCGGGGGCGCGCCTCCTACCGGCTGTTCGGACAGTCCCGGTCGGCTCCGCCAGCGCGGCTCAGCACCTCCGCCGCGCCGCGGACCACGGCCCGGTCCACCAGCCGCCCGTCGTCGCCGACGGCCACCCCGGAGCCGTCCCGCTCGGCCCGGTGCAGGGCGTCGAGGACCCGCCGGGCGGTGGCCACCTCCTCGACGGTGGGGGTGAAGACGCCGTTGATGGTGGCGAGCTGGCCGGGATGCACCGCGCTGCGCGCCCGGAAGCCCTGACGCAGCAGGGCACGGGTGGTCCGCTCCAGCCGTTCGGGGTCACGCAGGGCGGTCTCGACCGGGCCGACCGGCGGGGCGATCCGGGCCGCCGCCGAGGCGACCACCACCTGGGAACGGATCGCGGTGAACTCGGTGCGATCGGCGTCGGGTTGCAGACCGAGTTCCCCGGCGAGATCCGCCTCGCCGATGCCCAGCCGCAGCACCCGGGGTGCGGCGGCGACCTGCGCGCAGGTCAGCACACCCCGGGCCGTCTCGATCAGCGCCACCACCCGGAACGTCCGCTCCGGCAGGTCGAGCCGCCGCTCGGCGGCCAGCAACGCCCGATCGACCTCGTGCAGCAGCTCCGGCTCCGCCTTCGGCACCCAGACTCCGGCCACCGCGGCGCCGAGCACCGCGAGGTCCGCCTCGACCTGGTCGCTGTTGATCCGTACCCAGTGGGCCACCGCCGCCGGCGTGGCCCGCAGGTGGGCGGTCACCGTCTCGCGGGCCTGCTCCTTGCGGGCCAGGGCGACCGCGTCCTCCAGGTCGACCACGAGGGCGTCGGCGCCCCGCCCGAGGGCCTTGTGCAGCAGGTCCGCCCGGTCCCCGGGCACGTAGAGATAGCTGCGGGCGATGCCGGTCACGACGCTGGCCTACTGCCCGGCCCGGGGCACGTACCGCCCCTGCGGGGCGCCGGAGACCTTGCCGTCGACGAGCACGTGCTCGCCGCGGACGAAGGTGTCGGTCACCCGAGCGGTCAACTCGAAGCCCTCGAACGGGGTGTACTCCTGGGTCGACTCGGAGTCCTCGGCCCGCACCGTCCAGGTCGCGTCGGGGTCGACCAGGCAGATGTCGGCGTCGTACCCCTCGGCGAGGGCGCCCTTGGCGGCGAGGCCGAACCGGCGGGCCGGGTTCCAGGAGGTGAGCGCGGCCACTGCGGCCAGCGGCAGGCCCCGGCGGCGTCCCTCGGTGACCAGGCCGGGCAGCAGGTACTCGGCGCCGCCGAAGCCGGACTTGGCGAGGAACACGTCGTCGCGGGGGTTGCCGAACTTCAGCTCGTCCCGGCAGCAGGCGTGGTCGCTGACCACCCAGTCGATCCGGCCGTCGAGCAGGTGCCCCCAGAGCGCCTCGACGTCCTCCCGGGGCCGCAGCGGCGGGTTGACCTTGCCGCCGAGCCCGTGCGCGGTGGTGATGTCGGCCAGCAGGTGGCCGATGGTCACCTCGCGGCGGAAGTCGATGTGCGGGAACGCCTCGGCCATCCGCAGCGCCGCGTCGAGCGCCTTGGCCGACGAGAGGTGCAGCAGGTTGATGGTGGGCAGGCCGGTCTCGTGGGCCAGGTACGAGGCGATCGAGACGGCGAGCCCCTCGGAGTGCGGCGGCCGGGAGGCGTGGTACGCGGCCAGCCCGCTCAGCGTCCCCTCCTGCTCCACCCGCCGGGTGTACGCGCTCATGATCTCGGCGGTCTCGCAGTGCAGGGAGAGCGAGATCTTCGAGGCCAGCTCCGGGAAGCGCTCGCGGGCCGCCTGCACCCCGCGCATGACGAACTCGAAGTGGGCGTAGTCGTACCGCTCCCCCTCCGGGATCATCAGGAAGGAGTTCTGGTCGGCGGAGCGGCCGTGCAGGCCGTGGCTGCCGTAGAACATGAAGATCTTGAAAGAGGTGACGCCGAACTTCTCCACCAGGGCGGGGATCTCGTCGATGTGCTCGCTCATCATCGGGGCGAGGTGGAAGCCGTAGTCGATGTAGGAGCGGCCGGCGCTGGCGGCCAGCACGTCGGGGAAGAAGTCGTCGTAGCGCCCGCCCCGGTTGAGGTAGTACTGCCCGGTCCGCATGTAGGTCAGCGCGGTGGTCACCCCGCCCTGGGCCGAGGCGCGGCTCTCCGAGGCGGTGTCCTCGCTCAACGGGTTGTAGATGCCCCAGTGCTGGTGGGCGTCGACCACGCCGGGGAAGGCGAGGCGGCCACCGCCGTCGACCACGGTGCCGGCCCCCGCCGGGTCGATGCCGGGCGCGATGCGGGCGATCCGCCCGTCGGTTACGGCGATGTCCGCCGACTCGACGTCCGGCCGGTCGTGCCGGACCACCTGGACGTTACGCAGCAGCAGGTCGAAGGTTGTCATGGTCTCACTCCTCGAAGAGGTCAGGCGCGGGCCGGTGCCGGCGTGCCGGAGGCGGTGGGGGCGGTCTGCACCGCGGCGAGCAGGCCGGTCAGCCGGCGTACGTCGGCGGCCTGGTCCAGCCGGCCGATCTCCTGCTCGACCTGGTCGGCGGCCTCGGGCGCGAGCCGGCCGGCGACGTTGTGGTGGAACTTGCGGGCCAACTCGGCGGTGGAGAGCGGGCGCTGCGGGCCGCCTCGGTTGGCCAGCACCTCCTCCGCCCAGACCCGACCGTCGCGGGTGGTCACCCGCAGCACCGCCGGGAACTGGTACGGGAAGATCGCGTCGCACCGGTCGTCGGGCACCACCTCCACCCGCGCCATCAGCGCCCGGCGGACCGGGTCGGCGGCGAGGGCGTCGGTGAAGTCGTCCGGGCCGACGCCGAGGACACCGCCGCCGCAGAGCCCCGCGGCCACCGCGTACGGGCCGCTGAACTGCGCCTCGTAGCCGGTGCGGGGGGCGCGCTTGCGCTCGATCGGCGCGCCGATGGTGCGGATCACCGGGGTCGGCACGCCGAGCGTGATGGTCTCGATCTCCTCGATGGCCAGCCCCCGCCGCCGCAGGGCGAGCGCCGCGTCGATCGCCGCGTGGGTGAAGTGGTTGGCCGGGTAGGGCTTGAAGAAGATGCCCGGCACCGCCCAGCGGCTGCCGAGCCCGTCGACGATCTCCGCCGGGTCGAACTCGCCGCGCAGGAACGCCTGGTAGAAGCCGAAACGCCCCTCCAGCACGGTGGGCGGGCCGCTGATGCCGTGCCGGGCCAGCGAGGCGGCGCTGACCGCGGCGTGCGCCGCCCAGCCGCAGTGGATCCGTTTCACCGTGCCGCCGGTGCGGTTGGCCTCGATCAGGCCGGCCGCCATCGACGCGGCCACGCCGAGGCTGTCCAGGGTCTGCCCGGCGTCCAGCCCGAACAGCCGGGCGGCGGCGACCGCCCCGCCGAGCGTGCCGCAGATGGAGGTGGCGTGCTGGCCGTGCTCGAAGAAGACCGAGTTGCCGGCGGCCCGGTCGTAGCCGGCCATGCCGAGCCGGACGCAGACCTCCAGGCCCACGGCGATCGCGGCGACCGTCTCCCGGCCGGTGGCGCCGGTGAGTTCGGCGGCGGCCAGCGCGGCCGGCACCACCGAGGCGCTCGGGTGCAGCACCGAGGGCAGGTGGGTGTCGTCGTAGTCCAGCGAGTGGGCCAGCACCCCGTTGGCGAAGGCGGCGAGCGCCGCCGGGACCGGCTCGTCCAGGCCGATCGCCCGGGCCTGGCCCCGGCCGCCCTGCTCGCGTACGTAGGCCAGGGCGGCCTGGCTGGTGGGCAGCGGGTACGCGGCCACGCAGAGCCCGACCACGTCCAGCACCCGACGGCGCACGCTGTCGACCACCTCGGCGGGCAGTCCGGCGGCGGGGGTGTCCACGGCGAAGGCGGCGAGGCGCTGCCCGAGGGTCTGCTCAGCCACGGCCGACCACCGCCAGCGGTCGCACCGGCGAGCCGGTGGCGCCGAACAGCGGCAACGGGATCATCACGAAGGTGAACTCGTGCACCGCGTCGCGGGCGAGTTCCTCCAGCGCCATCGCCTCGATCAGGTAGATGCCGTGCTCGACCAGCAGGACCCGGTGCGCGGGGAGGCTCGCGTGCCCCTGCCCGGGGCGCAGGCACTCGAAGGCGATGGTGTCGGCCCCGGCGGCGTGCACCCGCCGCTGCGCCAGCCACTCGGCCCCGGCGGTGCTGATCCCGGGGACGCCGGAGTCGCGTCCGACGTAGACGCTGCGGTCCTCGTGGTCGAAGTGGCGGCCCCAGCCGCTGCGGATCAGCACCACGTCGCCGGGCTCCACCGGGGTGTCCTGCCGGGTTACGGCGGTGTCCAGGTCGGCGGGGGTGATCTCGTAACCCGCCGGGCAGGGCTCACCGAGCACCGCCGGGATGTCGAGCAGCACCCCGCGCCGCAGCATCGGCTCGATCGTGTGCACGCCCAGCTCGGTGAACCGGCCACCGGCCTGGGCCTGCGCCGCGTCGGCCCCGCCGTGCAGGCGGCCCTCGTGCGAGACGTGGGCCAGGGCGTCCACGTGGGTGCCGACGTGCGTGCCCATGACCAGCAGGTCGTTCGCGGCCGAGCCGCCGTCGGCGCGGACCATGTCGCCGTGCCGGCGGGGCATGCTGAGCCAGAACGGCGGATGGTTCGGCGACTGCGGCATGCCGATCGTGAGCAGCCGGCCGAGGTCGTAGATCTGCGCTCCGCCGCGTACGGCGTCGAGCAGGCGATCGGCGGGCCTTGCGGTGATGGTCACGGTTCCTCGCGTTTCAGCAGGGTCGGCGACGTCAGGAGACGATGTCGCGGGCTCGGAGGTCGGCGATCTCGGCCGGGTCGCAGCCGAGTTCGTCGATCAGCAGGGTGTCGGTGTCGGCGCCGGGGGCACGCCCGGTGAAGCGGATCCGGCCGGGGGTGGCCGACATCCGCCACATCACGTTGTGCATCCGCATCGGCCCGAGGTCGGGGTCGTCGACCACGGTGACCATGCCGGTCTCCCGTACGTGCGGGTCGGAGACGATGTCCCGGGCGTCGTAGACCGGGGCGACGGCCGCGCCCGCCTCGGTGAAGGCGCGGCTCACCTCCTCGCGGGTGCGCGCGCCGATCCAGTCGCCGACGTAGGCGTCGAGCTCGTCGGCGTGCGCGGCGCGACCGGCGCCGGTGCGGAACCACGGCTCGTCGATCACCTCCGGGTGCCCGACCAGCCGCAGCACCCGCTCGGCGATCGCCTGGGCGCTGGTCGACACCGCCACCCACGCGCCGTCGCTGGTGCGGTACGTGTTGCGCGGCGCGTTGTTGGTCGACCGGTTGCCGTGCCGGTGTTCGACGATGCCGAGCTGGTCGTAGACGGTGGGGCCGGGGCCGACCGCCGTCATGATCGGCTCCAGCAGGCTGAGGTCGATGACCTGGCCGGTGCCGCCGGTGCGGTCCCGGTGCCAGAGCGCCATCACCACGGCCGACGAGGCGGCGATGCCGCAGATGCTGTCGGCCAGGCCGAACGCCGGCAGGGTGGGCGGGCCGTCCGCCGCGCCGGTGAGGTGGGCGAAGCCGCTCATCGCCTCGGCGAGCGTGCCGAAGCCGGCCCGGCCGGCGTACGGGCCGGTCTGGCCGAAGCCGGTGATCCGGGCGATGATCAGCCCGGGGTTGACCCGGTGCAGCTCCGCCGGCCCGACCCCCCAGCGTTCCAGCGTGCCCGGCCGGAAGTTCTCCACCAGCACGTCCGCCTGCTCGGCCAGGCGCAGCAGCAGCGCCGCGCCCTCCGGCGCGGAGAGGCTCAACCCGACCGTGCGCTTGTTGCGGGAGATCTCCTTCCACCACAGCGGCTGCCCGTCCTTGGACTTGCCGTGCCCGCGCATGCTGTCGCCGGCGGTCGGGTGCTCGATCTTGATCACGTCGGCGCCGAAGTCGCCGAGAATCTGGCAGCACAGCGGCCCGGCCAGGATCGTCGAGACGTCCAGCACCCGCACTCCGGCGAGCGGTCCGTCGCTCATCACCTGGTCCACCTCCCCATCCCCGAATCGGTGTCGGCTGGGCGGGACGGGGTGGCCCACCCAGCGGTTTCGTGTCCTCCCCGTGGCCCGGGGCAGCCGGCCTAGTCCGGGTCGGCGGGCGTACGCGACCCCGGGATCCGGTAGCCGAGTTCGGCGGAGATCTCGGCCGCCGCCGCCGCGACCAGGTCACCGTGCGCCGCGCAGACCTGCGGGGTGAACCGGTCCTGCGGACCGCAGAGCGAGATCGAGCCGAAGACCTGACCGGTGCCGTACCGCACCGCGGCGGCGACGCTGCCCGCCCCGTTCTGCCGCTCCCCCATGCTCACCGCGTAGCCCTGCTGCCGGATCCGGTGCAGTTCGGCGCGGAGCACCCCCGGCTCGGTGATGGTGGAGGGGGTGACCTGCCGCATCGGCTGGGCGAGGTACTCGTCGACCTCGGCGTCGGGCAGCGCCGCCAGGATCGCCTTCGACGACGAGCCCGAGTGCAGCGGGTGGCTGGTGCCCAGGGAGACCGACATGCGTACCTCGTGCGGCGAGAGCACCTGGTCGATGTAGACCCGCAGCCAGCCCTGCCGCACCGAGAGCGTCGCCGTCTCCGCGCTGTCGCGCACCAGGCGGACCAGGTAGCGGCGGGCGGTGTCCGGCACGTCCAGGGCGCGCAGCGCGGCCAGCCCGATCGCCAGCGCGCCGGCGCCGAGCCGGTACCGCTTGGTGTCCTCGTTGAAGCTGAGGAAGTCGTCGGCCACCAACTCCTTGAGGATCCGGTACGCCACCGCCTTGGGCAGGCCCAGTTCCCGCGCGATCGTCGACACGCCGAGGGTCTCCGGCGCCCGCTCGGCGATGATGTTGATGACGTCGAGGGCCCGGCCGAGACCGGAGCGGACGCGGATGTCGTCGCGCTCGACGAGAGTCGTGGTGGTCATGTCTGTCCTCACTGTCGACGTGCCCGGGATGCGGAGTCGGCCGGCGCTCACGGTGGCGCGGGCGCGCCCGGCGGCAATCCCGCCCATCGTCGCGGGCGTTCCCGGGCCACCACCAGCGCCACGGCGGCGAGCACCACGACACCGGCGAGCACCTGCCGGCCGGTGAGCCGTTCACCCAGCACCGCCATGCCGAGCAGCACCGCCACCACCGGGTTGACGTAGGCGTAGGTGGCCGCGAGTTGCAGCGGCGCGCGGCGCAGCAGCCAGGTGTAGACGCTGAACCCGACGACCGTGCAGACCAGCATCAGGTAGCTCCAGGCCAGCCAGGATCGGCCGGTCACCGCGCCGAGCCGCAGCTCCCGCCACTCACCGACGACCAGCCCGGCGGCCCCCACCGCCACCCCGCCGACCAGCATCTGCCAGCCGGTGCCGACCAGGTGGTCGGCCGGCATGGTCAGCCGCTGGGCCAGTGCCGAGCCGAGCGCCCAGACCACCGTGGACGCCACGATGGTCACCATGCCGGCCAGGTGCCACCGCTGCGTCGGGGCGGCCAGCAGCAGCGCCAGCCCGGCCAGCCCGCCGAGCACCCCGGCGACGGCCAGCGGCGCCGGCCGTTGCCCGGCGCCGAGGCGGATCACCAGCACCCACACCGGCATCGCCGCGACCAGCAGCGACGCCAGTCCGGAGGGGACGTACTGCTGGCCGACGGCGAGCAGGGCGCTGCCCGCACCGACCATCAGCGTCCCGGTCACCACCACCGCGGTCCAGCCGGCCCGGGGCAGCCGCAGCCCGGACACCCCGTGCCGCACCGCCACCACCGCGAAGAGCACCGCCGCGGCGGCCAGGAACCGGGCCGAGGTGGACACCAACGGCGGCAGGCTCTCCAACGCGACCCGGTTGCCGAGGTAGGTGGAGCCCCAGACCAGGTAGAGCAGCACCAGGCCGACCGCCAGCGCCGCCGGGGTGGTGGACGTGGCGGTGCCCGGTGACGCCGGCGGCGGCGTCACCAGCGCGGTGCCACGCGGGTCACTGCTGTCCATCGGCCCGGATCGTCACGGCGGTGTTGCCCCGCAGGGCGTTGGAGTAGGGGCAGAGCCGGTCGGCCGCCGCGACGGCCCGGTCCAGGTCGGCCTGCGGGCAGTCGGGGGCGGCCACCGTCAGCGCCACGGCGATGGCGTACCGGCCGTCGTCGGTGGGGCCCAGCGACACCGCGGCGGTCACGCTGGTCGGGCCGGTCCGCACCCCCTCCTGCCGGGCGGCCACCGCCAGGGCGCTGTCGAAGCAGGCCGCGTAGCCGGCGGCGAAGAGCTCCTCCGGGTCGGTGCCCGGGGCGTCCGGGCCGCGCTGCGCGGGGCGGGTCAGGTCGACCCGCAGGGTGCCGGTCAACGACCGGGCCATGCCGCCCCGCCCGCCGCTGACCCGCACCTTCGCCGTGTAGGTGACCCGCGCCGGCACGGTCGCGCCACTCATCGCGCCACTCCCGCCGGGCCGGCGTGCAGTTGGGCGGCGAGGGCGTCGGCGAACGCCTCGGGCTGCTCGTCGGCGACGAAGTCGGTGCCGTCGGGGATGGTGACCAGCGGCGCGTTCGGCAGCGCGGCCCGCACCACCGGGGTGAACCGGTGCACCAGGTCCGCGTCGCCGTGCAGCAGCACGGTGGGCACCCCGGTCGCGGTCAGCGCGTCGGTGTCGAGCGCGTGGTCGAAGACCGCCCGGTAGGCGGTGGCGTAGTCCGGGCCGGTCAGCAGGTACTCGGCGACCTGCCGGTCGGCCTCCGGCGGGGTGAGCCGGGGGTAGAGGCCGTACACCCGCTCCCAGATCACCCGCAGGTGGCTGCCGTCGCGGTCGGGGCGGTAGCCCGGGGCGTACGACGTCTTCTTCTCCTGCCGTTCCGCCGCGTCGTAGAGCGGCAGGCCCTGCAGGACGAGCCGGTGCACCCGGTCCGGATCCCGCAGGGTGGCCTCGGCGGCGACCACCGCGCCGGTGTGCTGCCCGAGCAGGTGCACCCGGCCCAGGCCGAGGGCGTCGGCGGCCTGCCACAGCCCGGCCGCGTACTCGGGGATGGACCAGGGGCGCGGCGGCGGGTCGGAGAGGCCGAACCCGGGCGTGTCCAGCGCGACGACCCGCAGTCCCCGGTCGGCCAGCGGGGTCAGCACGCTGTCGTAGGTGGCCGAGGAGAGCGGGGACTGGTGCACGATCAGCAGCACCGGGGCGTCCTGGTCGCCGGCCGTGCGGTAGTGCACCTGCCCCCACGGCACGTCGGCGTAACCGCGCCGGCCGGCGCCGCGCGCCCGGGTCATGCCGGCACCCCGTCACGCTCCGCGCCGGCCTGGCCGGTCTCCGGACCGCGCTGCTGATTCGCCGTCGCCGCCATCGCCGCCATCACCTCCACCACATGTTTGATGCCCGCCCGGTAGTCGTCCAGGCGGATGTTCTCGTTGGGGCCGTCCACCCCGGAGTCGGCGCGGGACACCCCCACGCCGACGATCGGCCGGCCGGCCAGCACCCCCTGGTTGCCGATCCACTGGGTGTACGGCTCGATCACCGGCTCGGTGCCGTACACCCGGCGGGCCGCGTCGGCGACCAGCGCCACGAACGGGTCGCGGTGGTCGGTCACGTTGGGCCGGCTGGTGGCCATCACCTCGACGTCGAGGTCACCGAAGCCGGTCGCGGCCAGGTGCTTGCGGATGGCGGTGAGCACCTGGTCCGGGTCCTGGCCGGGCACCAGCCGGATCTCCAGCTTCGCCGAGGCGGTCGCCGGGATGCCGAGGGTGACGTCGTCGCGCATGTCGCCGCCGGCGAAACCGGTGACGGTCAGCGTCGGCACGGTACGGATCGCCTCGGCCGCCTGCCGGTCGTCCAGGCCACCGGTGAAACCGTCCACCCCGGCCCGGCCGCGCAGGAACGCGCCGTCGAAGTCCACCTCCGCCAGCAGGTCCCGCTCCGCATCGGTCAGCGGGCGTACGCCGTCGGCGAAGCCGGGCACGGTGACCGTGCCGTCGGGCTCCTGGAGGCGGGTCAGCGCGGCGGCCAGCCGGGCCGTCGCCGCCGGCAACAGCGCGGTGTTCTGGCTGGTCAGGTCCCGGGGCAGGGTACGCGCGGTGAGCCGCAGGTAGAGCACGCCCTTCTCGGCGAGCTTGAGCAGCAACCGGTCCTGCCCGTCCACCCAGGAGTTCTCCCAGAGCGTCCCGTCGCTGGTCAGCCGGTCGGCGTGGGCCGTGACGAAGGAGCCCAGCCCGGGGCTGTGCAGCCACTTCTTGCCCTCGAAGATGAACCGGCTGGTGACCGGCGGGGTCAGCCCGGCCAGCCGCCAGGCGGCCACCGCGTGGATGCGGGACATCAGCGCGCCCTTGTCGTCGGCCACCCCCCGGGCGTACAGCCGGGCGTCGTGGATCTCGGCGGCGTACGGCGGGCTGATCCAGTCGGCGTCGTCGCCGGCCGGCTCCACCTCCACGTCGTAGTGGGTGAAGTGCAGCAGCGACCGGTCGGTGGCGCCGGGCGCCTCGGCCAGCACGTACGGGTAGGAGTGCTCCCACTCGATGACGTCGGCCTGCCCGCCCCACCGGCGTACCGAGGCGGCGATGAACTCCGCGGTGCGGACCATCTCCTCGGGCTCCTGGCGGCGGCTGCGGATCCGGCAGAGCTGTTGCAGTTCCTCGACGAACTCGTCGAGGTGGGCGTCGACCGCGGCGAGCGCGGCGGCGGTGTCGGGGTGGGTCATGGGCTTCCTCCCGTTGGTCGGGGGCGGTGGCGGGTCAGTGGATGGTCACGCCGCCGTCTACGAAGATCGTCTGACCGGTGACCATGGCGGCGGCGTCGCTGAGCAGGTACGCGACCGCGTTGGCGACGTCGGTGGGCTCGGCCATCCGGCCCAGCGGGATGGTGGCCATCTTGTCGGCGAGGTACGCGGCGTCGCCGCGTACGTCGGTGGTCATGTCGGTGGGCACGATGGTCGGACCGACCGCGTTGACGCGGACCTGGTCGGCGGCCCATTCCAGGGCCAGCACCCGGGTCAGGTGCAGCACCCCGGCCTTGCTGACGCAGTAGCCGGCGGTGTTCAACACCGCGATGTGCCCGTTGGTGGAGCCGAGGTTGACCACCGCGCCCCGGGCGGCGCGCAGCGCCGGGTAGGCGGCCTGGCACATCCGGAAGGTGCCGGTCAGGTTGACGTCCAGGACCGTGGTGAAGTCCTCCTCGGACATGGTCGCCGCCGGTCCCCGCCGCACGATGCCGGCGTTGTTGACCAGCAGGTCCAGCCGGCCGTGCCGGTCCAGCACCTCGGCGACCAGGTCCCGGCAGGAGCGGGCCGAGCGGATGTCGACCCGGTGCCGGCTGTGCGCCGCCCCGGCCGGTCCGTCCGCCCGTTCCCCGGCGACAACCCCGTCCCTGCCGGCAGCCCCGTCCCTGCCGGCGACCCCGTCCCCGGCGGTGACCCCATCCCTGGCGGCAGCCCCGTCCCCGGCGGCGACCCCGTCCTCGGCGGCGTCGGCCCAGTCCCCGGCGACGTCGGCCGCGGCTCCGGCGGCCCAGTCCCCGGCGATGTCGGCCCCGGCGACGGTGGCTCCCCGCGCGGCGAGGGTGGCGGCGATCCGGGCGCCGATGCCCCGGGCCGCGCCGGTCACCACCGCCACCCGCCCGTCGAACCGGTTCGGGTCGCCGGGGTGAGAAGGGTTCCCTTCTCTACCGGAGGCGTTAACAGGGGGCCCTTCCTTACCCCTCATGCGCCGATGACCTTTGTGTCTTCGGCCCAGAAGGCCAGGCGGCGTTGTAGCAGGCGGATGACGAAGTGGGCGAGCAGCCCCATCACCGAGAGCACCACCAGCACCGCGAACATGCCGGCGATGTCGAAGTTGTAGTTGGTCTGGAGCAGCAGGTAGCCCAGGCCCTCCTTGGCGCCGATGAACTCGCCGACGACCGCGCCGAGGATGGCGAAGACGATGCCGATGTCCAGCCCGGCGAAGATGAACGGCAGCGCGCTGGGCAGCCGCACCATCCGGAAGATCTGGGCCTTGCTGGCGCCGAAGACGGTGAGCATCTGGATCCGGTCGGCGTCCGCGGCGCGCAGCCCCTCGATGACGTTGACCAGCATCGGGAAGAACGAGATGACCGCGGCCATCACCACCTTGCTGGTCAGGCCGAAGCCGAACCAGAGCACGAAGAGCGGGGCCAGGGCCACCTTGGGCACGGTCTGGAAGGCCACGATGTACGGCATCAGCGTCGCCTCGACCACCTTGATCTGGGAGATGAAGGTGCCGAGCAGGACCGCCGCGCCCACCCCGATGACGAAGCCGAGCAGCGCCTCCTGGGTGGTCACCCAGAGGTGGCTCCAGAACTGGGCGTCGGTGAGCTGCCGGTGCAGGGCCTCGGCGATCTGCGACGGCCGCGGCAGCACGAACTCGTCGACGCCGATCAGCTGGGTGCCGTACTCCCAGCCCAGCACGACCACCACGAAGACGGCCGGGACCAGCCAGAGCTGGGGTCGTTCCCGCAGGTCGAACCGGCGTCGGGCCGGGCGGTCCGGTGCCGGGGCGCCGGGGCGGGAGGTCTTGTCGGCCACATCGGTTGTTGCCATGGCGTCCCCTCGTCAGTCGATAACGCCGGCGGCGTTGAAGTGGCTGCGGATTCGGTCGACGTACACCCCGGCCCGGTCGGAGGACATGACGCTCAGGTCACGCGGGCGTTCCAGCTCGATCTGGACGATCTCGGCGATGCGTCCGGGGCGCGGGCTGAGCACCACCACCCGGTCGGAGAGGAACACCGCCTCCGGGATCGAGTGGGTCACCAGCACCACGGTCTGGCCGCTCTCCCGCCAGATCCGCAGCAGCTCCACGTTCATGTACTCGCGGGTCATCGCGTCCAGCGCGCCGAACGGCTCGTCCATCAGCAGCACCGCCGGGTCGTGCACCAGGGCCCGGCAGATGCCGGCCCGCTGCTGCATCCCGCCGGAGAGCTCGTGCGGGTACTTCCGCTCGAAGCCGGAGAGACCCACCATGTCCAGCAGTTGCTGGGCGCGTTCCCGGTGCTTGACGCGATCCAGCTTCTGGATCTCCACCGGCACCATGATGTTGTCGAAGATGGTGCGCCAGGGCAGCAGCGTGGGGGCCTGGAACACCATCCCGACCTCGGGAAGGGGCTTGCTCACCTCCCGGCCGGCGATGCGCACGGCACCGCCGGTCTTCGGGCTGAGGCCGGCGAGGATCTTCAGCAGGGTGGTCTTGCCGCATCCCGACGGTCCGACGACGGAGACGAACTCCCCGCGCCGGACGGTCAGGTTGATGTCCGTGAGTGCCTGGGTCGGGGCCGACCTGCGCGGCTGGTACCGCTTGTCCAGACCGACGACCTCGATCCAGGAACCCTCCGACACCGCTGCCGGCTGCTGCATCCGGCGACCCACCGCCTTGATGGCCATCGTCATCCCTTCCGCGTCCGCTGCTGCTACTTGGTGTAGTTGGCGGCCTTGTCGAGCACCGCGGCCTTGTCGAACTGGTTGGCCCCGGCCAGCAGGCCCGGCTCCCACACGTCGGCCAGCGCCACGTCGCCGGTGATCTGCCCGGCCTCCTTGGTGTACGCCTGGGTCTTGGTCCACTCCTGCTCGCTGATGGCGCCCCAGTCGGCGAAGTCCTTGGGCTCGCCGGTGGCGGGGGTGGCCGTCTTGAGCCACGCCTGGAGGCTGCGCACGTCGTTGGGCAGCTGCTCGTCGACCGACTTGCCGGCGAGGATCTGCGGGAAGACCTGGTAGCCGATCCGCATCGCCGCCTCCGGGTTGTTCGCGGAGAACAACATCGCCTTGTACGCGGCCCGCAGGAACCGGGTGTACACGTCCTTCTTGTCGTCGAGGCCACGTGCCCCGACGGCGAAGCTCAGCGAGCGGATGCCGACGAAGGCGTCCGGGTTGTTCAGGTACTTCAACGTGGTACCGGCGTTCTCGATCACCGCGTACGCCTGGGTGTAGAGCGCCAGGAGGTCGACCGTGCCGTCGTTGAGCGCGGCGGCGGCCTGCGCGCCGACCCCGACCGGCAGCAGCTCCACGTCCTTGGCCGGGTCGAGACCGGCCGCCGCGACGTAGGCCCGGGCGTACGGCGCGGAGCCCGACGCGAGGCTGATCACACCGATCTTCTTGCCCTTGAGGTCGGTGCCGCCGGTGAGCGTGCTGTCCGGCTTCACGGCCATCACCCACGGCCAGTTCTGCACCAGGCCGCCGATCGCCTTGACCGGCACGTTCTTCTCGACCGCACCGAGGATGGAGCCGGTGTCCGCGGCGGTCACGTCGGCGCTGCCGGTGGCGACCGCCTGGAGGGCGGCCACCGAACCATCGGTGTTGATCGTCTCGACGGTCAGCTTCTCCTCGGCGAAGTACCCCAGTTCCTTGGCCACCGCGAACATGGCCACCTCTTCCTTCGGGCCGATCACCGCGGAGGCGATGGCGAAGGTCAGGTTCGCCGGCGTGCCCTCCTCGCCGCTCGAATCCCCGCCGGATCCCCCGCATCCGGCCAGCGCCACCGCGGCGACCAGCGCCGCCGGCAACAAACCCCACTTCTGCTTCATCTCGAACACCTCGTCAACGTTGGGAGAAAAGGAATCTTCAGCCGGCCTGTCGGCCGGGGTCGGTGGTGGCGGTGCGGGGGTGGCCGGTCAGCGGGAAGCGGCTTCCCGCTGCGCCACCGCCACCGCCAGGTCGTTGAAGACGTGCTGTTCGACGATCAACCCGTCGCGGACGAGGAACACGTCGGCGTACCGGATCCCGTCGAACGCGGTGCCGTCCGGCCACTGCCCGTAGAGCCGGCCCAGCGAGGTCACCGTGATGTCGTCGCCGCCGGCGCCGACCAGGTACCGGTCACGGTGCTTGCGCACCCACCGGTAGGTCCCGGTCGACGCCGCGACCATCTCGTCGAGGGAGCCGAAGCGACGCCCCCCGGGGAACACCAGCCGGGCGCCCGGGGCGAGCAGCCGGCCGGCCTGGTCGAGCTGCCGGTCCTCGCACAGCTGGAGGTAGTGGTCGACCAGGCTGGCCGGCGGCGTCGGCTCCATCAGCCGCTCTTGCCGTTCAGTGCCGCCTCCCACTGGTCCCGCAGCGGGTGTTCGGCCGGGCCGTCCTCGGTGAGGATCCGCATCAGCCGGGCCAGCAGCGCGTCCCGC
This sequence comes from Micromonospora sp. CA-263727, assembly GCF_050942455.1. Lineage (NCBI taxonomy): Bacteria > Bacillati > Actinomycetota > Actinomycetes > Micromonosporales > Micromonosporaceae > Micromonospora > Micromonospora sp. CA-263727. Next base: position 3,354,755 of record NZ_CP192031.1, on the reverse strand, counting down.
TCGGCGCCGAGCAGCTGCTGCTCGTCGTGGCTCGGCTCGAAGCCGTCCACGTCGCCCGCGCCGAGCACGTCGCGGCGCACCAGCAGCGCCTCCACGGCCAGCAGCCGTTGCCGGGTCACGTGCAACTCGGTGGAGAGCTGGAGGACCAGGTCGAACAGCTTGCCGAACCGGGGGTCGTCGAAGTAGTCGAACTCGCTGCTCATCACGCCTCCGGCTTGGTCGCGGACAGCACGGCCCAGGGGAAGTGCCACTCGGCGCGGTCGCCCCAGCCCTCCGGCTGCATGCCGTTGCGGCGCTCGTCGAAGGGCGTCCAGCCGGCGTCGGTCAGGCCCAGCTCGGTGCAGACCGCGACCAGGTCGGAGCCGAACAGCGCGTGGAAGAACGGCTCGTTGTTGCGCTCGGCGTGCTCGTAGACGGTGGCGTCGCGCAGCGGGTCGCCGGTGAGCTGGAACTCCAGGAACCGCAGCGCGCCGCCGGGCTTGAGCAGCCGGGCCGCCTCCGCGATGGTCTCCCGGATGGCCTCGGCCGGCATCTCGTGCAGCACCATGGTCCCGGTGACCACGTCGCAGGAGCCGGCCGGCAGGCCGGTAGCCCGCCCGTCGCCCTGGCGGTAGTCGATGGGCAGCCCGGCCGCCTCCGCCTCGGCGTGGGCCAGCCGCAGGCCGGGCGCGGCCAGGTCGAAGCCGATGACCTGGGCGCTCGGGTACCGGCCGACCAGCGGGCGGGTGCTCTTGCCGAACCCGCAGCCGATGTCGACCACCCGGGTCGCCGCCGGCAGGTCGGGCAGCGCGGTCTCGGTGAACAGCTTGTGGAACTTGTAGCCGTCGTTGTCCCGCAGCATGACGATGCGGGCGCCGAACTCGTAGACGTATGCGGACATGTCGTCGGAGAAGAAGCCGCCCGGCTGGATGTGGATGTCGTAGTCGGTGTACCAGTCGGGCAGCGCCAGGTCGGGGTCCAGTCGCAGCGAGCCGACCGGCTGGGCGGGGATCGCGGCGAGCTGATCGGCCAGCTCCTCGCGGCGGCTGAGCACCGCGTCACCGGCGGTCTTCCAGAGCATCTTCTGCTGCACCCGCTCCAGGTGGCTGAACCACGGGTACAACGGCAGCCCGCGCAGCGCCCGGCCGGCCTGCTCGATGTCCGCGGCCTGCCCGCCGGTGGCGGCGTACTCCCGGGTCAGCGCCGGGTAGACGGTGTCCGCCCAGCGCTTGCGCAGGCCGAGGACGAAGTCGACGGCCGATCGTTCGTCCAGTGTGAGGCGGTTCTCGATGTCCAACAACTCAACTCCTTGGGGTCGGTCCGACCGTGGTCGGCTGCCGGTGCGGGTCAAGCGGGATGGCCGGCACGCCGGGGCGTGCGGCACGGGTCAGTGGGCATGGCTCACCAGTTCGGCGGCCGGGGTGTCGTGACGGCCGAGGAAGGCGCCGGCCAGGCGGCCCTCGTAGACCGCCTCCAGCGCGGTGCGGGGGGCGTTGGCGTCACCGGCCAGGTGGAGGGTGGGTCCGTCGGGCCGGGCGTCCAGGGCGCGGAACAGGTCGTCGACGGCGACCGCCGAGCCGGCGTCGATCACCGCGGCGACCTCGGTGAGGGTCACGTCGGCCCCGGCGAGCGGCCCGGTGAGCGCCACCGTCGTGGCGCCGACCGCCCGGACGGTACGCAGCGGATGCGCCACCACCCGCAGGTCGGCGAGGCGTTTGAGCAGCGCCAGCCGGGAGTAGGTGGTGATCCGGGCGGCGACCGCGGCGGTGGGCGAGACCAGGTGCACCTGACCGCCCCGGCGGGCGATCCCCTCCGCGACGGACGCGGCCGCCCAGGTGCCCTCGTCGTCGATCACCACGTACGTCCCGGTCAGCCGGACGTCACCGGTCGGCGCGACCAGGTCCGCGACCGCCTGCCACAGGTCGAGCACCGGGGGCCCGCCGGGCAGCGGCCGGCGGGCCGGGCGGGACCCGGTCGCCACCACCACGTCCTGGTAGCCGCCGGCGAGCACCTCCTCGACGTCGGGCCGCCAGCCGAGCCGTACCTCGACACCGGCCGCGCGGATCTCCGCGGCGAGGTCGCGGGTGAGCAGGCCGAGGCGTTCCCGGCCGGGCACCCGGGCGGCGAGGGCGACCTGTCCACCGAGGTCGGCGCCGGCTTCGGCCAGGTCGACCCGGTGCCCGGCGCGGCGGGCGGCGGCAGCCGCCGCGAGGCCGGCCGGCCCGCCGCCGACCACCAGCACCCGCCGCTGTCCGCCGGCAGCGGCCAGCTCCCGCCAGGCGGTACGCCACTCCCCCTCGGCGCCGACCTCCGGATTGACCACGCAGGAGATCGGCAGGCTCAGCTCCAACCGGCCGATGCACCCCTGGTTGCAGGCCAGGCAGGACCGGGCCTCGTGCGGGCGGCCCTCGGTGGCCTTGCGCACCAGGTGCGGGTCGGCGATGTGCGGGCGGGCGAGGCCGACCAGGTCGGCCTCGCCGGCGGCGACCAGTTCGGCCGCCTCGGGCAGGCTGTCCAACCGGCACACGGCCAGCACCGGCAGGTCGGGGAACTCGCGCTTGAACCGTGCCGCGTGGTGCCGGAACGGGGCGTGGCCGAAGCTCATGTCCGCCATCTGGGTGGCCAGCGAGTAACTGCCGTGGTAGGCGGAGTGGCTGACGTGGACGTAGGCGAGGGGAAAGTCCTCGCGCAGCCGGGCCACGATCTCCACCACCGCGTCCGGGTCCAGTCCGCCGGGCAGGAACTCGTCGGCGCTGACCCGCAGCCCGACGGGCAGCTCCGCGGCCGACTGCACGGCGGCGAGCACCTCGCGGGTGAGCCGCAGCCGGTTGTCCAGGCTGCCGCCGTACGCGTCGACGCGCTGGTTGGTGTGGGGCGACAGGAACTGCTGGAGCAGGTGGCCGTGTCCGGCGTGGACCTCCAGCCCGTCGAAGCCGGCGCGGTGCATCCGGCGTGCCGCGGCGGCGAACGCGGCCACGACGGTGGCGATGTCCTGCCGGCCCATGGCGTGCGGCACGTGCGCGCCGGCCGCCCACGGCACCGGTGAGGACGACCAGGCGGCGGTACGGGTGGCGTCGCCGTTGGCCTGCCGTCCGGCGTGCATGATCTGGGCGAAGATCCGGGCTCCGTGCTCGTGGACCGCGTCGGTCACCGCGCGGTAGGCGGGGATGACCGCGTCGCTGAAGCTACCCAGGCTGATGCTGCGTCCGGCGCTGGTCGGGTGGACCCGGATCGCCTCGGTGATGATCAGACCGACGCCGCCGCGGGCCCGTTCGGCGTGGTAGGCGGCCAGGCGCGCGGTCGGTTCGTTCCGGTGTCCGAAGTTGGTGGTGTGGCCGGGGACGAAGACCCGGTTGCGCAGTTGCACCGGTCCCAGGCGCACCGGGGTGAGTAGTGATCGAAGGTGTCCGTCGTTGGCCATGCCCGCGGCCTCCCGTCTGGACGGCGTCCGGCCCGTCGAACCAACTTCGTTCGGTTGAGCCGTACGCCGTTCGATTGGGGGGAACGCTAAGTCAGGCGGAGATCGGCCGTCAATAAGCTACCCGCAGGTAACTTATTTCGAGACAAAGCCTTGACCTGCTGTTTCTCTCAGCGGAACAGCGTGGCCGACCGTATTGCGCGGCTATTGCCGACCGGTGACGCTTCCCCGCCGACCGGCGACGGCGGCGGGACGATGCGCCGAGCCGCTCCGCCGCCGTCAGCAGCCCCGGAGGGTAACCGGTGAACCGAAGCGGACCGGGACGCCGGGAGAGTAGAGGACGCTGGCCGGCGGGCCCAGCGGCGACGGCAGCCCGGCGGCGGCGATCAGCTCGTCGTCCAGACGCAGCAACTCGGCCCGGTGCAACGGCCAACGGGGATGCCAGTTCGGCAGGTGCCGCGTATGCCCGTAGGCCCGGGTGTGCAGGCCCCACCGGGCGGTGACGAAGTGCTCCAGCGGGCTCGGCTCGGCGACCGGTTCACCCACCCGGACCTCCATTCGGCTCGTCGCACCAGCCGGCCCCGGCCAGCGCCGCCGGCACCGGTAGCTGAGCCGGTCACCGTCGCGCTCCAGCCGCATCGCCGACCACATGTACGGAAGCCGCAGGGTCGCCCGGGCGACCAGCACCGGGACCAGCCGGGACGCGTCGAGCGAACGGAACACCACGGCCCGCCGGCCGGCGCCGTCGACCGAGTAGAGCCGGACGTTGGTCTCCCAGAAGCTGCCGAAGTAGGGCACTCCCGGGCCGCAGCCCAGCCCCAGCCCGACCATCCGGAAGCCGATCAGCCCGACGTAGCTGAGCCCGTCGACGGTGTCCGGCCGGGTCCCGGCCGGCAGCAGGGGCGCAACCACCTCCGGCGCGACCGGCCAGTGCAGGAAGAGGAGATCCTCCCAGCTCTGCCGGAGCCTCACCCGCCTGAACGCCTGCTCGGGCGCGCAGTCAACCGGCTCGATGTCCACGTATCGATCCTGCCCGACCTGCGCCGGCACGGACAGGCCACGGTTCCTTGCGCCGGGATATACCTAGAACTACTATGCATCAAGGTTCTAGGTATAAATCACGGGAAGGTCTCATGAAGCTCACCAAGGATCTCGTGGCCGCCTCGGCCACACCGATGGTGCTGGGCATCCTGGCCGACGGCGAGAGTTACGGCTACGCCATTCTCAGACGGATCAACGAGCTCTCCGATGGCGAGCTGGACTGGACCGAGGGTCTGCTCTACCCGTTGCTGCACCGGCTTGAGCGCCTCGGCTACGTGGAGGCGAGCTGGCAGTCGGTCGCCGGGGAGCGACGACGCAAGTACTACCGCATCACCAGCAGCGGCCAGGCGGAGCTGGCCGAGCAACGCCGCCAGTGGGACACGGTCGTGGGCGCGCTCAAGGAGATCTGGCCCGGCCCCGGTGACGTCCGGCGGTCGGCCGCGATTCCCCTGGGCGGTCCGGCATGACAGCGGCGGAGGGCCATGACGAGCTGGCGGACCAGTTCGCTCAGTGGCGTCAATACGTGCAGCGCCGCCCAGAGCTGCGACAGTCCGACTCGGAGGAGCTTGAGGACCATCTCCGGGATTCCGTCGACGAACTCGTCGCCGTCGGGCTTCGGCCGGACGAGGCGTTCCTCATCGCGGTCAAACGCATGGGCCGCCTGGACGACCTGGCTCGCGAGTTCGCCCGGGAGCACTCGGAACGGCTCTGGAAGCAACTGGTGCTGACCGGTGGGGCCGACGGCCCGGTGGCGAACCTCCGGTCCCGGCGTGACCTGCTCGTGATGGTCGCCTGCGCGGCGGGCGCGGCCCTGTCGGTCAAGCTGCCGGAGTTGTTCGGGATGAGATTCGAGCAGGACGGCGCGTTCTACGCGCCCAACTTCGCCCTCTTCGCGCTCCCCTGGCTGGCGGCCTTCCTCGCCTGGCGGCGGCAGGCCCGACCAGCGCTGGTCGGGGTGCTGCTGGCGCTCTTCGCGCTCGGCGGCGTCGCGGCCAACGCCTATCCGCTCGCGGACGACTCCCAGTCGCTGGTGCTCACCGCCATCCATCTCCCGATCGCCCTGTGGTTCGTGGTCGGCCTCGCCTACGTGGCCGACGACCTGCGCTCGTCCCGTCGACGCATGGACTTCATCCGCTTCACCGGCGAGTGGTTCGTCTACTTCGTACTCATCGCCCTGGGCGGCGGTGTGTTGATCGCGTTCATGGTCGGCACCTTCACGGCCATCGGAATCGTCCCGGAGAATTTCATCCAGCAGTGGGTCCTGCCCTGCGGCGTGGTCGCCGCGGTGGTGGTGGCCGGGTGGCTGGTCGAGGCCAAGCAGAGCGTGGTCGAGAACATCGCGCCGGTGCTCACCCGGCTCTTCACGCCGCTGTTCACCGCCGTGCTGCTGGCCTTCCTCGTGGCCCTCGTCTGGACCAGCGCCGGCATCGACGTCGAGCGGGAGGCGCTGATCCTGTTCAACCTGCTGCTGGTCGTGGTGCTCGGGTTGCTGCTCTACTCGATCTCGGCCCGCGATCCGCTGGCCCCGCCGGGCCTCTTCGACAAACTGCAACTCGCCCTCGTGATCAGCGCGCTCGTCATCGACGTGCTGGTGCTCCGGGAGATCACCCATCGGATCAGCGAGTACGGCACGACCCCCAACAAGGCCGCCACGCTCGGCGAGAACCTCATCCTGCTGGCCAATCTCGCCTGGTCGGCGTGGCTGATGCTGCACTTCGTCCGCCGACGCAGACCGTTCGCCACGCTCGAACGCTGGCAGACCAGCTACCTCCCGGTGTACGCCGGATGGGCCTGGATCGTCGTCCTGGTCTTCCCACCGCTGTTCGACTATCTCTGACGGCCGGTCCGGGTCGCGCTTCCCGCCCGGCTGTCAATCGTGCTCCGGCGCACCGGTCACCCGGTGCGCCGCAGCGTGCAGCACCTCTGCCACCAACCGGCGCACGTGCCCGCCCCGGGCCCGGTAGAGCGCCCGGCGGCCCTCCCGCCGTACGCTCACCAGCCCGGCCAGCCGCAGCTTGGCCAGGTGCTGCGACACGGCGGGGCGGGCCGCCCCGATCGCTGCGACGAGGGCGCTCACGTCGTGTTCGCCCTCGCTGAGCAGCCACATCAGCCGCAGCCGCGTGCCGTCGGCGAGCATCCGCAGCATGTCGACCGCCGCCTCGACCTCACCCCCGCCGGGCAGCTGTTGTTGCAGGTCACTGGCACCTGCAACGTTGTCGCGTGCGTACATGAGCACATATTATCGCGGTCGCCGCCGCACCGCGCAGCGTGCGCGTGCCCACCACCCTGGGGGGACCGTGACACCGCCCATGCCCGACCACGACCACGACCACGACCACGACCACGACCACGACCACGGGGAGCGTCGCCGACCTGCCGTGCGGTGGCATCGACTGGCCCACCTGGCCGTGCCGCACTCCCACGACACCCGGGCGAAGGTCGACCCGGCTCTGGAGACCTCCCGCGAAGGTCTACGCGCGCTGTGGATCTCGCTGGTCGGTCTCGGCGTCACCGCCGCCGCCCAGGGCGTCATCGTGGCGTTCTCCGGCTCGGTCGCCCTGCTCGGCGACACCCTGCACAACGTCACCGACGCGCTGACCGCGGTGCCGCTCGCCATCGCCTTCCTGCTGGGCCGCAGGGCGGCCACCCGCGCCTACACCTACGGCTTCGGCAGAGCCGAGGACATCGCCGGCATCATCATCGTCGTGGCCATCGCCGCCTCCGCCGTCGCCGCCGGCTGGACCGCCGTCGACCGGCTGCTGCATCCCAGCGAGATGACCCACATCCCATGGGTGGCCGGCGCCGGCCTGGTCGGATTCGCCGGCAACGAACTGGTCGCCCGGTACCGGATCCGCGTCGGCCGCCGGATCGGCTCCGCCGCTCTCATCGCGGACGGTCTGCACGCGCGCACCGACGGCTACACCTCCCTGGCCGTCCTCGGCGCGGCCGGCGGCGCCGCCCTCGGCTGGCACTGGGCCGACCCGGTCGTCGGCCTGGCCATCGCCGTCGCCATCACCCTCGTACTCGCCGACGCCGCCCGGGAGATCTACCGGCGACTCATGGACGCCGTCGATCCCGCCCTCGTCGACCAGGCCGAGACCACCCTGCGCGACATCGACGGCGTGCGCGACGTGACCGCGGTACGGCTACGGTGGATCGGTCACCGTCTGCACGCCGAGGCCGACCTCGTCGTCGACGCCGGCCTCAGCCTCGTCGCCGCCCACACGATCGCCGCCGACGCCGAGCACCAACTCACCCACCGTGTCCCCCGCCTGACCAGCGCGACCGTGCACACCGACCCGCACAGCCACCCCGGCCGACAGCACCATCCCGGCCTGTCCCACCAGCGACGACACCTCGGCAGCTGATCCCACCGCCGGGCGACCAGAACGGATGGCGCGGCCCACGCCAGCGCGGCGGACCCGTCCGACAACAGCGCCAGCGGGCCGGGCGGCCGGTTGATCAACGCGGTCGGGCAGGTGAACAACGCCTCAGCCGCCTTCCACTTCCTTGATCTTGCTGTTAGCTTTTGCCAAGTCTTTGCAAGAGCCAAGAGAGTGCACATGGGGGTACGGTGGCGGTCACCGCCCTGCCGAAGGAGCAGCCGGACCTGCTCGGCGTCGCGGCCCAACGACGCCGGACCGGGGCGTGGCTGCTCGCGCTGACGGTCGGGCTCATCCTGACCGGGGTGGCCGCGGTCGGGTCCGGAGCGGTCGGGATTCCCCCGATGACCGTGGCCCGGATCATCGGGCACCAGCTCGTCGGCCTGCCCGCCGAGGTGAGCTGGACGCCACCGCAGGAGGCCATCGTCTGGCAGGTCCGACTGCCCCGGGTCCTGCTCGGCATGCTGGTCGGCGCCGGCCTGGCCGCCTGTGGGGTGGCGTTGCAGGCCATGGTGCGCAACGTGTTGGCCGACCCGTACCTGCTGGGCATCAACTCCGGCGCGTCCAGCGGCGCTGCCGCCGCCATCCTCTTCGGCGCGGGCGCCGGCTTCGGCCAGTACGCCCTCTCCACCAGCGCCTTCCTCGGCGCGCTCGCGGCGTCCGTGCTGGTCTTCCTGATCGCGCGCAGCGGGGGTCGGGTGACCTCGATCCGGCTGCTCCTGTCCGGAGTCGCCGTCGGTTACGCGCTGTACGCCACCACCAGCTTCCTGATCTTCGCCTCGGGATCCGCCGAGGGGGCCCGATCGGTGATGTTCTGGCTCCTCGGATCGCTCGGGCTGGCCCGGTGGAACGTGCTGCTGGCGGTGGCCGCGCTCGTCCTGGGCGCAATGATCCTCTACCTGACCGTCGCCGGGCGGCGGCTCGACGTGCTGGCCATCGGTGACGAGACCGCACAGGCCCTGGGCGTGTCGCCGGACCGGTTCCGGCTACGCCTGCTCGTGCTGGTCTCGCTCAGCGTCGGCGTGCTGGTCTCCGCGGCCGGCAGCATCGGGTTCGTCGGGCTCGTCGTCCCGCACCTGGCCCGACGCATCGTCGGGGCGCCACACGTCCGCGTGGTGCCGGTCGCCGCCCTCCTCGGCGCGATCCTCCTGGTCTGGGCCGACGTGCTGGCCCGGGTGCTGCTGGCCCCGCAGGAGATCCCGATCGGCATCATCACCGCCCTGCTCGGCGCGCCCTTCCTGCTGGTCCTGATCCGCCGTCTGCACGCCACCGGCGCATGAGCGCCTGATCCGTCGAGGGAGAACCATGAAGGCAACGCGGCTCGCCGCCACCGCGGCCGTCTCCGCCACCATGCTGCTCGCCGCCGCCTGTGGCGGCGGCACCGGTGACACGCCGGCCGCCGCGGGCCCGGGATACCCCGTCACCGTCAGCAACTGCGGGGTGGAGGTGAGCTTCGACGCCGCGCCGCAGCGGGTCGTCCTGCTCAAGAGCGCGGCCGTGCCGTACCTGCACGCGCTCGGGGTGATGGACCGGGTCACCGCCCGCGCCGGGCAGTACCCGAAGGAGTACTACGACGCCGCGACCCTCGCCGAACTGGACCGGATTCCGCTGCTGACCGACCAGACCGACACCAGCGGCCACCTCCAGATCTCCAAGGAGGTGGTGATCAGCCAGCAGCCCGACCTGGTGCTCGGCGAGGTGGACAACCTCTCCCGGGACACGCTCTCGGCGGTGGGCATCCCCCTGCTCGAGGAGCCCGCCATGTGCCCCGACAGCACGGCCGTGCCGACCTTCGACGACATCTACGCCCAACTGGAGACCTATGGCCGGGTGTTCGGCCGCGAGGAGCAGGCCGCGACCGCGGCGACCGCGCTCCGGGAACGGATGACGAAGATCCAGGCCGAGGCGGCCCCGGCCGCCGAGCGCACCGCGGCGGTGCTCTACCCGACGGTCGGCGGCGGCACCACCTACGCCTATGGCACCGCCAGCATGGCCCACCCGCAGCTGGCCGCCGCCGGATTCCGCAACGTCTTCGGCGACGTGCCGGAGCGGGTCTTCGAGGTCAGCGTGGAGGAGCTGCTCGGCCGCAATCCCGACGTGCTGATCCTGCTCTACGGCGACGGCGACCCCCGGGCCGTCGAGCAGGGGCTCACCGGGCTGCCCGGGGCGGAGAAGCTCAACGCCGTCCGCAACGGTGACATCATGACCCAGCTGTTCAACTTCACCGAGCCGCCGACCCCGCTGTCGATCGACGGCCTGGAGCGGATCGTGCAGCGGTTCCGGGCCGGCGCGTGATCGAGGCGACCGGGGTCTGCTGGCGCTACGGCACGAACCCCGTGATCGACGGAGTCAGCGTGACCGCACGACCGGGTCGGGTGCTCGGGCTGATCGGCCCGAACGGCAGCGGCAAGACCACCCTGCTGCGGCTGCTCTACGGCGCCCTGCGCAGCGGCACCGGAGGGGTGCTGGTCGACGGCGACGAGCTGTCCGCGCTGCCGTCGCGGGAGGCCGCGCGGCGGCTGGCCGTGGTCGTGCAGGAGACCGGCGGCGAGACGGCGCTGACCGTGGCGGAGCTGGTGCTCCTGGGCCGTGGACCGCACCTGTCGACGTTCCAGCGGACGGGTCGGATCGACCACGAGATCGCCGCCCGCTGCCTGGCCCGGGTCGGCGCCGCGCACCTCGGCCCGCGGGCGTTCGCCCAGCTCTCCGGCGGCGAGCGCCAGCGGGTGCTGATCGCCCGCGCCCTCGCCCAGCAGGCCACCCACCTGTTGCTCGACGAGCCCACCAACCACCTGGACATCCGCTACCAGCACGAGGTGCTCCGGCTGGTACGCGATCTGGACACCTGCGCCGTCGTGGTGCTGCACGACCTCAACCTCGCCGCCCGCTACTGCGACGACCTGGTGCTGCTCGGCCGGGGCGGGGTCGCCGCGGCCGGCACCACCGACGAGGTGCTCGTCCCCTCGGTCCTGGAACCCGTCTACGGCATCGGCATCCAGCGCCTGGACCTCGACGGCGCCATCCACCTCCTGTTCCACCCGACCGACCAGACCGCCCAGGAGAGGACAGCCGCATGACGGCACAGGACCGGATCAACGCCTACTGGACCGGCCGCGCGCCCAGCTACGACGAGTACCAGCAGCGGCCCGACCGCCTCGCCGCCGACCAGCGGGCCTGGTCCGACATCTGGGCACGGGCCCTGCCGGCGGCGCCGCTGGACGTGCTCGACGTCGGCACCGGCACCGGCCAGGTCGCCATGGTCCTGGCCGGCCTCGGGCACCGGGTCACCGGCATCGACCTCTCGGAGGGCATGCTGGCCCAGGCCCGCCGGCACGCCGCCGCGATGGCCGGCGGCCCGGTCATCACGTCCGGCGACGCCGTCCATCCGGACTTCCCGGCCGCCAGCTTCGACGCGGTGACCAGCCGCTACCTGATGTGGACCCTGCGCGAACCGGAGACCGCCGTGGCGAACTGGGTCCGGCTGCTGCGGCCGGGCGGCACGGTCGCGGTGGTCGACAGCACCTGGTTCCCCAGCGGCCTGGACGACGCCTCGGAGAACTTCGCCGACCACTACGACAGCCAGGTGCGGGCCGTGCTGCCGCTGGCCGCCGCGACCTCCATCGACCAGACGGTGGCGGTCCTGGAGCAGGCGGGCCTGACGGCGGTCACGGTCACGCCGCTGACGTCGATCTTCGAGCTGGACCGGCAGTTCGGCGTGGCCCCTAGTCACGAGCACCAGATGCAGTTCCTGATCAGCGGCCGAACCTGACCGCCACCGATCAGCGGCGACAGCCAAAAGGTTTTGTATGGTTCCTACAACCCGGGCTGTGCCGGGTTCGGTGGTTACGACATGGCGCTGCCAGCTTCCAGGCAGAAAGGTGATCTGTGCCGAGGGGCCACCGTCCCCCGGCGCGTTCGTCGTTCGTCTACCAGAGGGGTCGGTCGGGTGTTCAGCCGTATCGCCATCGTCAACCGTGGTGAGGCCGCGATGCGGCTCATCCACGCGGTCCGAGAGCTGGCTGCGGAGACCGGTACGCGGATCGAGACCGTCGCCCTTTACACCGACGTCGACCGCACCGCCACCTTCGTGCGCGAGGCGGACATCGCCTACGACCTCGGTCCCGCCTCCACGCGCCCGTACCTCAACCTGACGGCGCTGGAACAGGCCCTGGTGGAGACCGGGGCCGACGCCGCGTGGGTCGGTTGGGGCTTCGTCGCCGAGGACCCGGCGTTCGCGGAGCTGTGCGACAAGATCGGAGTCACCTTCGTCGGGCCGAGCCCGGAGGCCATGCGCCAGCTCGGCGACAAGATCGGCGCGAAGCTGATCGCCGAGCAGGTCGGCGTGCCGGTCGCGCCGTGGAGCCGCGGCGCGGTCGAGACCCTGGACGCGGCCCTGGCGGCGGCGACCGAGATCGGCTACCCGCTGATGCTGAAGGCGACCGCGGGCGGCGGCGGGCGCGGCATCCGCGTGGTCACCAACGGCGCCGAGCTCGCCGACGCGTACGAGCGCACCAGCCAGGAGGCGGCGCGGGCCTTCGGCAGCGGCGTGGTGTTCCTGGAGCGCCTGGTCACCGGCGCCCGGCACGTCGAGGTGCAGGTGATCGCCGACGGTCAGGGCACCGCCTGGGCGCTCGGTGTCCGGGACTGTTCGGTGCAGCGGCGCAACCAGAAGGTCATCGAGGAGTCGGCGTCGCCGGTGCTCAGCGCGGAGCAGGCCGCCGAGCTCAAGACGTCGGCCGAGCGGCTGGCCGTCGCGGTCGGCTACCGGGGCGCGGCGACCGTCGAGTTCCTCTACCACCCGGGCGACCGCCTGTTCGCGTTCCTTGAGGTCAACACCCGGCTCCAGGTCGAGCATCCGATCACCGAGTCGACCACCGGGTTCGACCTGGTCAAGGCGCAGCTGCGGGTGGCCGCGGGCGGCCGGCTCACGGGCGAGCCGCCGGTGGAGCGCGGGCACGCCATCGAGGCCCGGCTCAACGCCGAGGACCCCGACCGCGACTTCGCGCCGGCCCCGGGCCGGATCACCCGGCTGGACCTGCCCGCCGGGCCGGGCATCCGGGTGGACACCGGCGTCAGCGAGGGCGACACCATCCCCGCCGACTTCGACTCGATGATCGCCAAGATCATCGCGTACGGTCACGACCGCGACGAGGCGCTCGGCCGGCTGCGTCGCGCGATGGCCGACACCACGGTGATCATCGAGGGCGGCGCGACGAACAAGAGCTTCGTGCTCGACCTGCTCGACCAGCCCGAGGTGATCGACGCCAGCGCGGACACCGGCTGGATCGACCGGGTCCGCGGCGCGGGCCGGCTCGTCGGGCACCGGCACTCCGGCGTCGCCCTGGCGGCTGCCGCCATCGAGGCGTACGAGGAGGACGAGCGCGTCGAGCGGGAGCGGCTGCTGGCGACGGCCTCCGGTGGACGCCCGCAGGTGCAGCACGCCAGCGGTCGCCCGTTGGACCTCAAGCTGCGCGGCATCGGCTACCGGATGCGGGTCGCACGGATCGGCGCGCACCGGTTCCGGGTCGGCATCGAGGCCGGCGGCGAACTGCACACCGTCGACGTCGAACTCGACCGCTTCGACCGGCACACCGGGCAGATCGTCGTGAACGGCGTCCGGTACCGCCTGCTCACCGGCACGCACGGGCCGATCCACCTGGTCGAGGTGGACGGCGTGACGCACCGGGTCAGCCGGGACGAGGGCGGCGTGCTGCGCTCGCCGATGCCCGCGCTGGTCGTCGCCACCCCGCTGGAGGTCGGCGCCGAGGTCGAGGCGGGCGCGCCGGTGCTGGTGCTGGAAGCCATGAAAATGGAGACGGTGCTGCGGGCGCCGTTCAAGGCACGGCTGAAGGAATGTGCCGTCTCGGTGGGCAACCAGGTGCAGGCCGGCGCCCCACTGCTGCGGCTGGAGCCGCTCGCCGACAAGGCCGACGAGGCGGCGGACGGACCGGCCGCCCCGGCCGTCGAGCTGGACCTGCCCACCGCACCCGAGCGGATCCCGGCCCGCCAGCGCACCCGACGCGGCCAGGAGGACCTGCGTGGTCTCCTGCTCGGCTTCGACGTCGACCCGCACGACGACCGCCGGGTGCTCGACGACTACCTGCTCGCCCGGCAGGCGGCCACCGAGGAGGGCCACCGGCCGCTGGCCGAGGAGCTCGACCTCGTCAACGTCTTCGCCGACCTCGCCGAGCTGAGCCGCAACCGGCCCACCGGCGAGGACGGCGGCGCCCACGTGCACAGCGCCCGCGAGTACTTCCACACCTACCTGCAGAGCCTCGACGTCGAACGGGCCGGACTGCCCAGCGGGTTCCAGGCCCGGCTCGCCCGGGCGCTCGGGCACTACGGGGTAGCCGAGCTGGAGCGCTCCCCCGAACTGGAAGCCGCCGTCTTCCGGGTCTTCCTCGCCCAGCAACGCGCCGCCGCCGACGCCACGGTCGTCGCGACGCTGCTGCGCGCCTGGCTGCGGGAGCCGCCGCCGGACGACACGCTGCGCGAGCCGGCCGGGCTCGCCCTGGAGCGGCTGGTCGCCGCCACCCAGGTCCGCTTCCCGGTGGTCGCCGACCTCGCGCGCGGCGTGGTGTTCGCCTGGTTCGCCCAGCCGCTGCTGCGCCGCAACCGCGCCCGCGTCTACGCCGAGGTCCGCAACCACCTGCGTCACCTGGACGCGCAGCCGGACACGCCGGACCGGGCCGAGCGGATCGCCGCCATGGTGCGCAGCACCGAGCCACTGGTCCGGCTGCTCGGCCAGCGGCTCGTCCGCGACCACCTCGACAACGCGGTCATGCTGGAGGTGCTGACCCGCCGTTACTACGGCAACAAGGCGATCGCCGGGGTCCGCACCCGCGCGGTGGCGGGCTGCACGTTCGTGGTCGCCGAACGGGCGGACTCCAGCCTGGTCTCCGCCGCGGTGAGCTTCGACGCGCTGGGCGGCGCGTTGCGCGGGCTCGCCGAGTTGGCGAACGGCGAGGAGACCGTCGACGCCGACATCTACCTCGCCTGGGAGAACCAGCCGGAGGACTTCGACGCGATGGCCGCCGCGCTGCGCGAGGTCATCAACGCGCACCCGCTGCCGCCGCAGGTGCAGCGGGTCACCACCACCGTCGCCGGTCGCGGCGGCGCGGTGATGCACCACCACTTCACGTTCCGCCCGGCCAGCACCGGGATGAGCGAGGAGCGGCTGATCCGCGGCCTGCACCCGTACATCGCGCAGCGGATGCAGCTGGAACGGCTGAGCGGATTCGACCTGACCCGGCTGCCGTCGGCCGACGAGGAGGTCTACCTCTTCCAGTGCGTGGCCCGGGAGAACCCCTCCGACCAGCGCCTCGTCGCGTTCGCGCAGGTGCGCGACCTGGCCGAGTTGCGCGAGCACGACGGCCGGCTGGTCGCGTTGCCGACCACCGAGGACACCGTCGCCGCCTGCCTCGACTCGATCCGCCGGGCACAGTCGCGGCGACCGTCGAAGACGCGCTTCAACACCAACCGGATCGTGATCTACGTCTGGCCGCCGAGCCACCTGACCCACGAGGAGATGGAGAATCTCGCCGCCCGGGTCCGGCCGACGACCGCGGGCGCCGGGCTGGAGGAGATCCTCTTCATCGCGCGGCAGCGCGACCACCGGACCGGCGAACTGATCAAGATCGCCGTACGGATCTCCTTCGACGCCACCGGCGGCGCGCAGCTGACCGTCGGCGAGCCCCCGGTCGAGCCGGTCGAGCCGCTCGACGACTACCGCCTGAAGGTGCTCCGCGCCAGCAGCCGCAACACGGTGTACCCGTACGAGCTGACCGGCCTGCTCGGCGACTTCGTCGAGCACGACCTCGACGACGATCACGTGCTGGTGCCGGTCGAGCGGCCGAAGGGGCAGAACAGCGCGGCGCTCGTCGCCGGCGTGGTCACCACGCCCACCTCGCGGCACCCGCAGGGCGTCACCCGGGTCGTGCTGCTCGGCGACCCCACCAAGTCGCTCGGCGCCCTGTCGGAGCCGGAGTGCCGGCGGGTGATCGCCGCGCTGGACCTGGCCGAGCGGATGCGGGTGCCGCTGGAGTGGTATGCGCTCTCCGCCGGCGCCCGGATCTCCATGAAGTCGGGCACGGAGAACATGGACTGGGTGGCGGCCGCGCTCAAGCGGATCGTCGAGTTCACCCAGGACGGCGGTGAGATCAACATCGTGGTCGCGGGCATCAACGTCGGCGCGCAGCCGTACTGGAACGCCGAGGCGACGATGCTCATGCACACCAAGGGCGTCCTGGTGATGACGCCGGACTCGGCGATGGTGCTCACCGGCAAGCAGTCGCTCGACTTCTCCGGTGGCGTCTCCGCCGAGGACAACTTCGGCATCGGCGGCTACGACCGGGTGATGGGCCCGAACGGACAGGCGCAGTACTGGGCGCCGAACCTGGCCGCCGCGCGGGACGTGCTGATGTCGCACTACGACCACACGTACGTCGCACCCGGCGAGGCGGCACCGCGGCGCGCGACCACCACCGACCCCACCGACCGCGACATCTCCGCCTTCCCGCACGCCGTGGCCGGCAGCGACTTCACCACCGTCGGCGAGATCTTCTCCGCCGGGGCCAACCCGGACCGCAAGAAGCCGTTCGACATCCGTACGGTGATGCGGGCGCTCTCCGACCAGGACCACCCGGTGCTGGAACGCTGGGCGGGCATGGCCGACGCGGAGACCGCGGTGGTACAGGACGTACACCTCGGCGGCATGCCGGTGTGTCTGCTCGGCATCGAGTCACGGACGGTGGCCCGGCGCGGCTTCCCGCCCACCGACGGCCCGGACACCTACACCGCGGGCACGCTCTTCCCGCGGTCGTCGAAGAAGGCCGCCCGGGCGATCAACGCGGCCAGCGGCAACCGACCGCTGGTGGTGTTGGCGAACCTGTCGGGCTTCGACGGCTCGCCCGAGTCGATGCGCAAGCTGCAACTGGAGTACGGCGCGGAGATCGGCCGGGCGATCGTGAACTTCCGCGGTCCCATCGTGTTCTGCGTGATCTCGCGGTACCACGGTGGCGCGTTCGTGGTCTTCTCGAAGGCGCTGAACCCCAACATGACCGTGCTGGCACTGGAAGGCTCCTTCGCCTCGGTGCTCGGCGGCGCTCCGGCCGCCGCGGTGGTGTTCTCCGGCGACGTCAACGCCCGCACCGCGGCCGACCCGCGGGTACGGGACCTGGAGGCCCGCGTCGTCGCCGCCGCCGGCGCCGACCGTGCCGCGTTGACCGCGGAACTCGACGAACTCCGCTCGTCGGTACGCGCGGAGAAGCTCGGCGAGGTGGCCACGGAGTTCGACCGCGTGCACAACATCCAACGCGCGGTCGAGGTCGGCTCCGTCGACGCCGTCATCCGCGCGGCCGAACTCCGGCCGCGCGTCATCGAGGCCATCGAGTCACACCTGGTCCGTGGCTTGGCGTCGTGAAGAGGTGCCGGTCTCCGCGCCACCCGGCACCGGGTAGGCCGCCCGGCTGGCCTCGATGTGCGGCACGTGCTCGATGGCCCAGCTGGCGAGGGCCAGCGCCGGCGGGATGAGGCTCTTGCCGGTGGGGGTCAGCGCGTACTCCACCCGTGGGGGCACCTGCGCGTACACCGTCCGGTCCACCAGGCCGTCGCGCTCAAGGTTCCGGAGGGTCAGTGTCAGCATGAGAACCCCCGCGTCCTACGCACATGCGTGTGCCTTTTGTAAGCCGCCCAATACTGACGCATGATGTGGCTACTTACTTCACGTAACCAACCATCGTGGCCGTCGCCACGCGCCCGTCACCGAGGAGCCCCTCGTGGAACTCGCCTACTGGATCATCGCTGTGCTGCTGGCCGTCTTCTACCTGTACGCCGGAGGCAAGAAGGCCGTGCAGAGCCGGGAGCAACTCCAGCCCATGATGGGTTGGGTCGACCGCACCCCCATG
This sequence comes from Micromonospora sp. CA-263727, assembly GCF_050942455.1. Taxonomy (NCBI): domain Bacteria; kingdom Bacillati; phylum Actinomycetota; class Actinomycetes; order Micromonosporales; family Micromonosporaceae; genus Micromonospora; species Micromonospora sp. CA-263727. Next base: position 3,337,029 of record NZ_CP192031.1, on the reverse strand, counting down.
CCGTTGGTCAGGACCATCGGGATTCTGGAAATTCTCGGAGCGGCCGGCCTGATCCTGCCACCGCTGACCGGCATCACGCCCTGGCTCGCCGTCGTCGCGGCGATCGGCCTCGTCCTGATCCAGGTCGGTGGCATCACGGTCCACCTGTCCCGCAACGAGGCCCGGCAGATCGGACTCAACATCGCCCTCCTCGTCGCCGCCGCCGTGGCCGCCTGGCTGACCACCACCTGGCTCTGACCCCGTCGGGTGCAGCTCAGGGTCGGCTCGCCTGCACGAAGGTGAGCCGACCGAGCCGGTGATCGGCGTGCGCGACCTCGCGGGCGTCATCGAACCCGGCGTCGGCCAGGAGCGTCACGATGCCGTCGCCGTGGTTGCGGGCCACGACCGGGCTCTCCCCCACCCGGGTACGCATCAGGCGGGTCAGCTGCCGGAGGGCGTGGCCGGGGCGGTGGCCATGGCGGTGTGTCGGGTGCCCGGCGTGCTCGACGCGGGATGCCGGGCCACCGAAGTCGACGACCGTGACCCTTCCTCCCGGCCGAAGCGCCCGTAGCGCGTCGCGCGCGAACGCGATCCGACCGTCGTCATCGACGTGATGCAGGGCCAACGACGAGACCACATGGTCGAGCGAGGCATCCTCGGCGGGGATCCGGTCGGCAAATCCCTGAACGAGGGTGGGAGCGACGCCGCGGCGGCGCGCCTTGCGCGCCGCCCTGCGCAGGGCGTCTCCGTCGGGGTCCAGGCCGGTCACCCGCGCGCTCGGCTGGGCCGCGAGCACGGCGAAGAACAGGTTGCCCGTGCCACAGCCGACGTCGGCCACCGCCTGGGCGGGCTCGATGCCGGCGATCTTGACCACGCGTTCGTGCAGGGCACCGACGCCGGCAATCCGGGTGAAGAGGTCGTAGAACGGGAGAAGCCAGGTCTTTCCCGCGCCCGGCAGGAACGGGCGGTCCCGTTCCTGCGGGGTGCGCTGGTCGAGGATGCGTACGTGGGCCGAAGCTGCCATGGATGCCTCCTGTGCACGCGGTGGCGGTCTGCGTCGGTGGCCCCTGGCAGACCCGCTGTCGTCCTCGCCAAGTCTTGGATATTCTGCGGTTATCGAGCAGGACTTAACGTGGACGCCATGGGACATTCTTTGGCCATCGACTCACCGGGCGCCCCGTCGAGCCTGCGCACGGTGCGGCCCGACGGGACGCCGGTCTACCGCTACCGGCACCGCCCCGGCCAGCCCCCGGTCTCGGTGACCCGTTTCGACGCCGAAGCCGCCCACCCCAGCCTCCCGCCGGACCACCGGCACGCCCACGACTTCCTCGTCCTGGTCTATGTCGAGGAGGGCATGGGCTCGGTCACCGTCGACGGCGTCGAACGGCCGCTACGCGCTGGCGAGGTCCACGCCGTGTCACCCGGGCAGGTCATCGGCGTCGCCACCGCGACTGAGCTCGCCCGCGGCCGCGCGTGGTCGGTCGCGTTCACCCCGGACGCCGTACCCGCCCTGACCTCGGTCTCCCCACTGACCTGGACACACCATCCCCTGCTCGCCCTCTTCGCCGCCGGCGCGGGGCCCGGTCGGATCGCGGAGCCCGACCGGTCGGACTGGTCGGCGTGGCTGGCGGACCTGGCCGAGGAACTCGCCGACCCCGGCCGCCTCGGCGCCCGGGAGGCCGTCGCCGCACTGCTCACCCGGGTTCTGGTCGCCGCCGCGCGGCTGGCACCCGGCGCGCCGGCCACGCTGGATCCACTCGTCGAGCGGGTCTTCGCCGAGATCGAGACGACGTTTCGCGAACCGGTCTCCGCCGCGGATGTCGCCCGCACGCTCGGCTACACCCCGGGGCACCTCACGACCGTGCTCCGCCGGCGCACCGGACGCCCCCTGCTCGAATGGATCACCGAACGGCGCATGACCGAGGTCCGGCGGATGCTGCGCGAGACCGACCTGCCGCTCGACGCCGTGGCCGCCCGAACCGGTCTGCGCGACGCGACCTATCTCGTCCGCCGTTTCCGCGACCGTTACGGCACCACCCCACAGCGATGGCGCCGCGCCCAGCGGACGTGGTCCTGACGGCGATCATGCGCGGTCTCACCGGGGCCGGCGCGACGACGTCCAGTCCTGCCGGTGTAGCCGTTCGATGCCGTCCAGGAGCAGGTCCAGCGCGAACTCGAACTCGAACTGGTCGTCGCAGCCCGACCCGACCACCGACGCGTCGTCGTGGGACGCCGCCGTGGCGATCTCCGCAAGGTGCGGGAAGCGGGCGGCGACCTCCGGCGGCAGGGGCGCCGGCGGTTCCGGGGTGGTCATGCCGGACCGGCCGGCGTCCCGGGCGGCGTCGAACAACTCCTGGCTGAAGCCGAGGATCCGGCTGCCCATCGCGTGCATCACGTGGTGGGCGAGGTTGGCGGATAACCCGCCGGCCCGGATCGTCCCGACCATCGAGTCGAGGTAGGCGAGGAGGGCCGGCGTCGCCATGTTCCGCGATTCGATCGCCAGCGGCGCCCAGGGGTGGCGCAGCAGCACCTGCCGCGCGGAGAGGATGCGTTCGCGCACCGCATGCTTCCAGCCGGCCCCGGGCAGCAGCGGGTCGATCTCGCCGACGACCACGTCGATCATGCCGTCGAGCAGTTCGTCCTTGTTGGCCACGTGCTTGTAGAGGGCCATCGGCACGACGCCAAGATCCTGGGCGAGGTTGCGCATGCTGAGCGACTCGATCCCGGCCACGTCGGCGAGCGCGACGGCGGCACGCAGGATGCGGTCCCTGCTCAGTGGCGCCCGGCGCAGCACTTCAGCCTGCTCAGCCATGTCGTCCTCGTCTTCCGGTGGCGGTTGAAACGATAACCGCCTTGACAGGTGTACGGCGTACACCTACCGTTCTTTCCATAAGGTGTACGCCGTACACCCCGAGGGGAGGAAACGTGAAAGCGATCGTGCAGGACCGATACGGCCCACCGGAGACGCTCACGCTCGCCGACGTCGACGTGCCGGTGCCGGCCGACGACGAGGTGCTCGTGCGGGTCGAGGCCGCCGCGCTCAACGCGTACGACTGGCACATCATGCGGGGCGATCCCCGGATGGCGCGGTTGAGCATGGGCCGCTCGGGGCCCCGCGCGCGCATCCGTGGCCGCGACTTCGCCGGCCGGGTCGAGGCCGTCGGCAGCCACGTCGAACAGCTACGCCCCGGCGACGCCGTCTTCGGTGACCTCGGCGACGCCAACGGCGCATTCGCCGAGTACGTGTGCGTACCCGCGACGCAGGTCGCGCCGAAGCCGGCGAACCTGACGCCGCAACAGGCGGCGGCCCTGCCGCTGGCCGGCATCACCGCGCTCATGGGGCTACGCGACGTCGGCCAGGTCGAGCCGGGGCACCGCGTCCTCGTCAACGGCGCCTCCGGCGGCGTGGGCACCCTCGCCGTCCAGCTGGCCAAGGTGCTCGGCGCGACCGTGACCGGGGTGTGCAGCACCCGCAACGTCGACCTGGTCCGTTCCCTCGGCGCCGACCACGTCGTGGACTACACCCGCGACGACTTCACCCGCGACGACCGCCGCCACGACCTCGTGTTCGACCTGGTCGGCAACCGCTCCCTCACCGCCCTCCGGCGGGCGCTGACCCCGACCGGGACGCTGGTGCTCTCCGGCGGCGGGGTGTACCGGGGCGGCAGTCTCATCGGACCGGTCTGGCTGCTCGCGCGCGGGCGGCTGCTGGCACCCTTCGTACGACAGCGCATCCTCACCCTCGCCGCCGCGCCCAGCCGGCAACACCTCGACACGCTCCGCGCCCACGCCGAGGCCGGCCGGCTCACCCCGGTCATCGACCGGACCTATCCCCTGCCCGAGGTGCCCCAGGCCATCCGGTACCTCGAAGGTGAACACGCCCGGGCGAAGGTGGTCATCACCATCTGACGCGGCCGGCCCGGAACCCGACATGTTCTCGGGGGTCACCCGGAGCCGATCCGGGGGGTTCGCCGGATGAAAACGCATCGAGGGATTTCGTACGGTCGGGTTCCTGGTCATCACCCGTACCCGTTTGGAGGGGCATGACATGCGAGGACACCTCGGCCGATGGGGCCTGACCGTCGCGCTGGCGGGGACTCTGGTCGCCGCTGGCGCGGTGCCGGCGACCGCCGGGCCTTCCGACGACCACCGACGACTCCAGGTCGCGGTCGACGACCTGCGCGGCCTCGGCATCACCGGCGTCCAGGGGCTCACCCGGGTCGGCGGCACGACCACCCGCGCCCGAGCCGGCGTCGGCGACCTCGACCGGGGCACGCCCGTGCCGCTCGACGGGCACTTCCGGATGGGCAGCAACACCAAGACGTTCGTCTCCGTCGTGGTGCTGCAACTGGTCGGCGAACGGAAGCTGGCGCTGGACGACACCGTCGAGCGGTGGCTGCCGGGCGTGGTCACCGGCAACGGCAACGACGGCCGTCGGATCACCGTCCGTCACCTGCTCCAGCACACCAGCGGCATCTACAACTACACCAACGACATCCCCGCGCTGGGCTCCCACGACGGATATCTGGCGCACCGGTTCGACCACTACGACGCCGCCGATCTCGTCGCCCTGGCCATGAAGCACGAGCCTGGTTTCGCGCCCGGCACGCGGTGGGACTACTCCAACACCAACTACATCCTCGCCGGCATGCTCATCGAGCGGGTGACCGGCCGGCCGTGGGCCGCCGAGGTGGGTAGCCGGATCCTTCGACCTCTCGGGCTGCGACACACGTCCACGCCGGGCGACCGGCCGTTCCTGCCAACACCGCACGCCAAGGGCTACCAGCAGTGGGAGCCGGGTGGCGCGCTGACCGACACCACCCTGTTCAACCCGACCGTCGCCGGCGCGGCCGGCGACATGATCACCACGCCGACCGACCTGGCCCGCTTCTGGCAGGCACTGCAACGCGGTCAGCTACTCAAGCCCCGTCAGATGGCGCAGCTGCACGACACGGTGCTCGCCGACACGTTCCAGGACTTCCTCCCCGGAACGCGCTACGGGCTGGGCATCATGTACATCCCGAACCGGTGCGGCGGTTACTGGTCGCACGGCGGAGACGTGCCGGGCATGAGCACCGCCAACGGGGTCAGCCGGGACGGCGGGCGCGTGGCGGTGCTCTCCCTCACCACGCAGCTCGCCGACGAGCAGGCGGCGCTCGCCGTGTACGCACGCACCTTCCGGCTGATGGACGACGTGATCTGCGGCCCCAGGTAGGCGTCGCCGTCATCCGGCCCCGAGCGCCACCGGCGCCGGCCGCAGCCGGACCCAGACGGCGGTGCCCGGCGCAAGCTCCGCCAGCCGGCCACTGTCGACCTGCGCGACCACCAACTGGTCGTCGGGCAGGGCGACGGTGACCCGGCTGGTGGCACCGAGGAAGCTCGCCGCGAGCACCCGGCCCGAACCGGACTCTTCGGCCACCACCTCGACCGACTCCGGCCGGACCAGGGCGGTCACCGAGGTAGCCTCCGCCGGGGCAGCCGCCGGGTCGACCAGCGGCAGCCGGAAACCGAGCACCTCCACCTCGTTGCTCGCGACCCGGCCCGGCAGCCGGTTGCTCAGCCCCACGAAGTCCGCGACGAAGGCGCTGGCCGGTCGCAGGTAGACCTCGGCGGGGGGACCCAGCTGCGCCAGCTGCCCGGCGCGCATCACCCCGACCCGGTCGGCCACCGCGAGCGCCTCCTCCTGGTCGTGGGTGACGAAGAGGGTGGTGGTGCCGACCTCGATCTGGATCCGGCGGATCTCGTCGCGCAGCTGCACGCGCACCTTGGCGTCCAGCGCGGAGAGCGGCTCGTCGAGCAGCAGCACCCGGGGCCGGATGGCGAGCGCCCGGGCCAGCGCCACCCGCTGCTGCTGGCCGCCGGAGAGCTGGTGCGGGTACCGGTCGGCGTGCGATCCGATCCCCACCAGGTCGAGCATCTCGCCGGCGCGCTGGCGGCGCTCGGCCGCCGGCCGCCCGCGCAGCCGCAACCCGAACTCGACGTTCTCCCGCGCGGTCAGGTGCGGGAAGAGGCTGTACGCCTGGAACACCATGCCCATGTCCCGGCGGTTCGCCGGCACCGTCGTGACGTCGACGCCGTCGACCAGCACCTGGCCGCGGTCGGCGTCCTCCAGCCCGGCGAGCACCCGCAGCGCCGTCGTCTTACCGCATCCGGAGGGGCCGAGCAGGGCGACCAGTTCGCCCGGGGCGAGGTCGAGGTCGAGCCCGTCGAGCGCCGGGACCGAACCGAACCGACGGTGCAGCCCGTGCAGCCGTACCGCTGCGCCGTGCCGGTCGCCCCGGTCCGCGCGGGTGGTGCGGACATCAGTGGTTCCGGTCATGTGAGCTCCTTGGTGGCGGCCCGCCGACCGCGCCCGACGAGGGAGAGCAGCAACAGCAGCACGAAGGCGAGCAGCAGCGCCGCCAGCGACACCGCCACCGACATCGTGGCGCTGCTCTTGCCGAGCAGGTTGATGGCGACCTGCAAATTGACCCGGCTGAGCAGGGAGGCGATGGTGAACTCGCCGAGCACGAGCGCGACGGTGAGGAACGCGGCGGAGAGCACCGCCGAGTGGATGTTGGGCAGCACCACCCGCCACATCACCGTCGCCCAGCCCGCCCCGAGGCTCCGCGCCGCCTCGGACAACGTGCGTACGTCGATCGCGGAGAGCCCGGCGTCGAGCGCCCGGTAGGCGTAGGGCAGCACGAGGACGGTGTAGGCGAAGGTGAGGGTGAGCGGGGAGCCGCCGAGGAAGTAGGTGACCCAGGCGTACACCGGGGCGAGGCCGACCACCAGCACGATCGCCGGGATCGTCAGCGGGAGCAAACAGACGAACTCCACCAGCCGGTGCAGTCGCGGCAGGCGCAGCCGCACCCAGATCACGGTGGGCACCAGCAGCACCAGCATGAGCAGCACGGTGAGCACGACCAGCCCGAACGAGGCGGCGATGCCGGCCCACAGGTCGGGGTAGGTCTCGCCGAGCCGGGGCAGGTCGATCAGCAGCCGCCAGGTGTCCAGCGTCAGCGTGCCGCCGGCGCCCCGGGTGGTGAACTCCACCATGGCCAGCAGCGGCAGGAGGAAGAAGACGCCGAGCCCGGTCAGGATCGTCCAGCGCAGCACGCGTTGGCGGCGGACCCGCCGGCGGATCACCCCAGCCATCGCGCGGTCCTGCGTTGCAGCAGGGCGTAGAGCCCCATGACCACGGCGACGACCAGCACCATGCCCAGCGCCATCGCCTTGCCGAGGTTCTGCTGCCCCAGTACGACCTCGCTGGTCAGCGCGCTGCGGATCTGCAACGGCGCGATCGGGCTGCCCTGGCTGACCAGGGCGGCGGCGGTCGCGTACGCCGAGAACGCGTTGGCGAACAGCAGCAGCGTCGCGCCCAGGAACGCCGGGGCGAGCAGCGGTCCGCCGACCATCCGCCAGTACTGCCAGGTCGAGCCGCCGAGGCTGTCGGTCGCCTCCCGCCACTGCGGACGGATGCCGTCCAACGCGGGCAGGAAGACGATGACCATCAACGGCACCTGGAAGTAGGTGTAGACCAGCGCGAGACCGGGCAGGTCGAACAGCCACACACCGCCGGAGTAGATGTCGACGCCGATCCGGTCCCGCAGGAAGACCGTGACGAAACCGCTGAGCCCGAGGGTGGCGATGAACGCGAAGGCGAGGGTCACCCCGCCGAACTGGGCGAGCACTCCGCACGCCGCGCTGACCAGCCGCCGCAGCAGGCCGCCCTCGGGGACCGTGACCAGGGCGTACGCGAGCAGGCCACCGAGGACCGCGCCGATCACGGCGGTGCCGGCGGAGAGCACGATGCTGCGCATGAAGGCGTTGACGACGTAGCCGTCGCTCAGCGCCGTCAGGTTGTCGAGCGTGAGGCCGCCGTCGTCGCTGGTGACCGCGCCGGCCACCACCACGAGGGTCGGGATGGCGAGGAAGACCGCGATGAAGGCGAAGAACGGGACGACGCCGAGCAGGCTGCGACCGCGACGCGACAGTGGGCCTCGCCCACGGCGGGGGCGGACCCCGGGCGCGTCGGCCGCGGGGTCCGCCGGGTGGGTCAGGGTGCTCATCGGGTGATCAGCCGATGACCTTCGCCCAGTTCGCCGCGAGGTGTTCCTTGGCCTGGGTGGTCTGCGCCTCGGTCAGGAACACCGGGGTGCCGGTGGCGGCCGGCAGCTCGCCGTACGCGGTCTGGTCGATGGTCCCGGCCTTCTGCATGGCCTCGGCCCGCACCGGCCGCGCGCCGCCGGCGAGCCAGAGGTTCTGGCCCTCGTCGGAGTAGAGGAACTCCTGCCAGAGCCGGGCTGCGGCGGGGTGCGGCGCGTCGATGTTGATCGCCTGGACGTAGTACGAGCCGAGCACCGCGTTGGCCGGCACGACCGTCTTCCAGTCGAGCTTGCCCGCCAGCTTCTTGCCCTGCGCGACGTTGAGGTAGTCCCAGTCGATGACCACCGGGGTCTGGCCGGACTCGATGGTGGCCGGCGTCGGGTCCACCGGCAGGAAGTTGCCGGCCTTCTTCAACTGCCCGAAGAAGTCGACGCCCTTGGCGATGTCGTCGGCGGAGCCGCCGTTGCCCAGCGCCGCCATGACCACGCCGTTGAACGCCGCGCCGGCCTGCGTCGGGTCGCCGTTGAGCGCGACCTTGCCCTTGTACTCCGGCTTGAGCAGGTCGGTGATGCTCTGCGGGGCGGGGACCTTCGCCGCGTCGTACCCGATCGACATGTAGCCGCCGTAGTCGTTGATCCAGGCGCCGTTCGCCTCCTTGAGCGCGTCGGGCACGTCGTCCCAGGTCGCGACCTTGTACGGGGCGAACTTCGCCACGTTGGCGAGCGCGACGGCGGCGCCGAGGTCGAAGACGTCCGGCGCGTTGGCCTGGCCCTTGAGCTGATCGGCCGCGTTGATCTCCTCCTGGCTGGAGGCGTCCGGCTGAGCCGAGTTGACCTTGATGCCGTACTTGTCGGAGAAGGTCTTGATGATCTCGCCGTAGTTGGCCCAGTCCGGCGGCAGCGCGATGACGTTGAGCTGCCCCTCCTTCTTGGCCGCGGCGATGAGCCCGTCCATCCCGCCGAAGTCGGCGGCACCGGTGGCCGTGGCCGCCTCGCCGGCCCGCGCGCCGGTGTCCTCCGGCGGGGCACAGGCGGCGACCACCAGTAGCAGGGTGGACGCTGCCGCCAGGGCAGCGCCGCTGCGGGCAACCGAGATGCGCACGCTTCCTCCTTCTCACCGGCCCGCGACGGGCCGGAACGCAGATGTGGCGGTCCGGCGGCTGCCCGACCGGAACCGGCACCATGATGCCGGCCGCAGGGAAAGGAAATCGCTGGCGAGAACAACGCAGGATGAACGTCCCGCGCCAGGCAGCGGAACGATGCGAGGCTCCCGGCCACGATCCCGGACATCCGGTACGAAGGCACGCGCCGCTCGCACTGACGAGGCAATGACCAGCGGGCGGGTGCTGGTGCCGGCTACCGGGTGACCTTGATCGTCGCCTTTCGGTAGTTGTTGCGCCGGTCCTTCTTCGACGGGTCGTAGTTCTGCTCGATGTTGCCCGCCGTGTCGACCGAGAACCAGTGGAACGTCGTCGTCTCGGTCACGTGGAACACCTGGCCCGGCTCCCGGAACTCGGTCGCCGCGTAGCGTGGCGAGTCGAAGGTGGGCCGGCTGCCGTCCGTCGTGTAGTAGATGGTGGCCGGCTCGCTCGACTCGAAACGCACGTCGACCGGCCCGGAGTACTTTCCGCCGCCGGGCACCAGCCAGGACGTCGGCTTCTTCTTGTCCTTGCCCCACTCCGCCGCGATCCGGAACATCTCCATGATGCCGTTGGCGTACTCCATCGTCTCGGCGTGGCCGCTGACCAGGTCGGGGTTGCCCACCCACGCCGGCTGGAACGACCCGCCCTGCCAGTTGCCGGTGGCCGGGTTGTAGACCGACCCGCCGACCTCCCAGCCGAAGGCGTAGATCCCGTAGGTGTGGTACATGTCCTCGCGCACGTTGCCCGCGGAGGAGTAGAGCACGTCCGACGAGCCGCCCACGTTCTCCGGCGTGACGACGGTCTCCCGGTGCGCCTTGACCTGCGACAGGATCCGGGCGGCCGACTGCCAGTAGAACAACTCGTCGCGCAGCGGCGGGCGGGGCGTGGTGATCCGCCCGTCCGCGATGTACGCGCCGGGCTGCCAGAACAGCTGGCCGCCGTTGGAGTGCACCGACATCATGAACTTGATGTTCCGGTACCTCTCGACCAGCCAGATGATGTTTTTCGACTCCGGCTCGGAGAGCTTCTCCGGCCCCTGGTACGTGTCGCTGACGCAGCTGTTCGACCCGCCCGCGTAGCCGTCGTGCGCCGACCCGACCCGGTAGTTGCGGTTCAGGTCGACGCCCCACGAGTTGCGCCGGTCCGGATCGGCGTTCTCGTCCGGGCAGTGGTTCGTCAGGTTCCGGCGCTGCGAGGCGAAGTTGTAGAAGCTGTAGTTCGCGCCGTCGGGGTTGTTGGACAGGATGAGGAAGATGTCGGTGTCGTTGACGATCTTCTTCGTCTCCTTGTCCGACTTGTAGTTGCGGACCAGACGCTCGGCCGTCTCCAGCGTGGTCGTCGCCGGCACCCACTCGCGGGCATGGTCCTGGGCCTGGATCAGCACACCGGGCTTCTTGCCGTCGCGGTGCTTGCCGATCCGCAGGACCGGGATGGTGGCCGGGCCACGCGGCACCTCACCCTCCGGCGCACCCACCCGCTTCTGGTCGAGGAAGTCGGTGAGCGCAACGGGCGTCGACGCCTGGACGATGCCGGTGCCCGCGTTGGTCCGGTACGGGTGCGCCCGGTCGATCAGGCCGCCGGACTGCGTCCTGAGTGCCTCCGCCACCTGTGCCGCGGTGCTGGCGAGCGCTCCGGAGGCGTTCTTCGCGAGCAGGACGCGCACCGCCGTGCCGTCGACCTCGACCGCGAGTGGGAGATCCGCCCCCGGCCGGTTCACGAACTCGACGGTGAGGTCGTTGCCGCCCTCGTGGCCCCACGCCGCCGAGCTGACCACGACCGCGGCCTGCCCGGTACCGCCGATCGTGGCCTGCGCCTTGCGCTGGTAGCCGTTCGTCCGGTGCGGCAGGTAGACGATCTGGGCGATGTCCGGGTACTGGCGGGCGATCTCCTCGGCCCGGCGGTAGAGCTGCTGCGGATGCTTGTAGCCGTCGACGAAGTCCCACTTGTAGGCCGGGTCCGCCGTCAGCGGCGGCGCACCCTCCTCCAGCCAGTTGGAGACGAAGCCCGTGGCGACACCGCCGGTCGAGCTGGTGACCTGGATCTGGTTCGGGCGTGCGTCCAGCTTGAAGAGGTTCCGGTGGAACATGTACTGACCAGAGTCGACGAACCGGCTCATCGTCCGGGCAAAACCGAACGGGGTGCCCGCGCCCAGGTCGTTTTCGAGCTGCATCGTGACGATCGGGTTCGTCTGCTGCCCCTCGGTGGTCCGCGCCTCGACGTAGAGGAAGCCCTGGCCCTTCGTGGTGAACCAGTCGGCGCGGGCGATCCGTACCGTCTTCTCGTGGCTGAACGTCTGGACGGCCCGCCCGTCGAGCGCCCGGATGCCACCGTCGGCCTCCTCGCTCCAGGCGAAGCCCTCGTCGTCGTCGAGGATCTCGACGCCCATCGCCTCAAGTTCGGCGATCTGCTCGGCGGTCACCACCGCCTCGCCCTCGATCCCGTCCGGCACCCGGGTGAGACCGTGCTCGATGTCGAAGCCGGCGGCGACGACCGCGTCCAGCATGTCGGCCCCGGTCAGCTGGATGCGTACCAGCTCCGGGTCATCGGAATGCGCGCGCACCGGACCCGGCGGGGCGGTCGACCCCGTGGGCTCCGCGCCGGCCGGCGCCATGAGGGTGCTCCCCACCAGGGCGGGCACTACGAGAAGCGCGATGCGCAGTTGTGTGCGTCGCATACTCCCCTCCTTCTGCTCGTGGCGTTACGCCCGCACCCACCGGGAGTCCACAGTGTCATTGCACATGTTATATATCGACAGAGGTCATCAGTGCACCCGTCTGTGCCGGCAGACCTGTACCTCGGCCGGCAGGTCGCAGCCGCCACAGCTCCAGATCGGCAGGACCGGGCCGTGGGTAGTCACCGCACACCGCCCAGAAACCGGACGACGCTCGCGCGAGCCTGCCGGCTGGTCGCCCACTCCACCTGCCAACACGGGTACGGACCACCACGCCCGACAACCGACACACAAGCCGTCCAGCCCTCGAACGTGCACCGCGAGGATCACCCGCTCCGATCCGCCGCTCACTGCTCAACCGCCTGCGGCCAGTGCCCGCGATTGATCGGTATCCGGTGCCGGGCACGGCACGGCAGATCGGCTCCGCACCGGCAGACGCGCCGCCACCGCCGCCCACGTCCAGGCCAACCACGGCCTACCGGTTGTACGCGCGTGTGCTTCAGTCCGTGCAAGGTCACGCTCGATCCGTGATCGAGTGGCATCGAAGCCCCGAGATGACCAGTCGATCCTGGATCCAGTGCGATCGACCGCCCACGGTGTCAGGTTCGCCAACCACCTCCACCGAGGTGACTTCTGCCCACAGCCACGATTTCACTGAGACATAAACATTTCGGTGTGAAATCACGGCCGTCGGACAGCGGACACACCACATCACCACCGCCCGCTCATGCCCCAGACCGAGCGCTACCGGGGGCGTCCGGTACCACGGCGCGATCCAACTCCTCGCCGAGCCCGCAGGTCGACGGATGGCCGGAAGGTGGGTCGGGTTCCGCGCGGTAGATTCGCCGCCACAGAGGTCTCGACGAGAGGGTTGACGGGGAATGGATGCCAGGACCGAGGAGTTGCGGGACGCGCACGACGTGCTCTCGGAGTGGTACGCGAAGAACCTGGTCGGGGCCCTGGAGAGCATGCCGGTCGAGCGGGCGATGCTCGACCTCTTCGCCGAGATGACCTTGGCCGTGGGCACGGAGGTCGCCGACGTGGGCTGCGGCACCGGGCGGCTTCTCCCGTACCTCGCGGGCCGGGGTCTGTCGCCACGCGGGGTGGATCTCTCGCCCGGGATGGTCGACGTGGCGCGGCGAGAGCACCCGGGCTTCGCGTACGAGGTCGCCGACCTGCGCGAGCTGCCGTTCGAGGACGGTTCGCTGGCCGGGGTGGTGTGCTGGTTCTCGTTGATCTTCCTCGCGCCGGACGCCAGGGAGCGCGCCTTCGCCGAACTCGCTCGGGTCGTCAAGCCGGGTGGCTACCTGGTGACGGCCTTCAAGCACGGCGACGGCACCCTGCGTCGGAACGGCCCCAGCACGACTCTCGGTGTCGACTTCGACCGGTACTGGCTCTCCGCCGCGGAGATGGCGGAACGCTTCGCCGCCGCCGGTCTCGCCCTGGTCTTCCAGGGCAACGTCCCATCCGAAGGGGCGACGCCCCCGTACGGATACATGCTGGTCCGCAAGACCGATGTGGGGAGCGCGTAGCGACAGCGGCGCAGCGGTGAACTCGCGGCGAGCCGGTCGGGTCGGCTGGCCCGGTCGCGGTACGTCGCCCAGGACATCTCGCGCTCGCGCAACGACAGCGGACATTGATTGTCTTGCATGTGTTGCTCGGGCTCGTGTATGAAGACTTAGGACTCGTTAAGGTTCTGGTTCCTGGGGAGGAGCGACGATGAAACATGCCCTGCGACGTTTGCGCACGGTGGCGGTCACGCTCGGCGCCTGCACACTTGGGCTGAGCCTGCTGTCAGCGCCCGCCGAGGCGTACTCGGTTCAGCCTCTCACGCCGCACTCGGAGCGGGCGCCCGAGTCGGACCAGTTCGTGGCCGAGGGCGTGACGACCGTCGGTGAGCTGCGCACCGTCGACGGCGCGTTGTCGTACGCCCGCAACGGCCGGACCCAGGTCATCCGGCATCCCGGCGCGACGTACGTCAAGGTGCACTTCGGCGAGCTGCGACTGGCCCCCGGCGAGTACGTCACCGTGTCCAGCCCGGACGGCCGGGAGAGCTACCGGTACGACCGCCACCTGAACCGCGCGACCGGCTCGGACTACACCACCGACGGGCAGGCGGGCTTCTGGGCGATGTCGGTGGAGGGTGACACGGCAGTGGTGACGCTGCACAGCAGCCGCTCCTCCGGTGGCGGCGTCGCGACCATCGACCGCTTCTGGCGCGGCTACGACCGCACGGAGATCAACGAGTACAACTTCTCCATCCAGTCCGTATGTAGCACCGACGCCCGCCGCGACGTGGTCTGCTACCAGAGCAGCCACCCCACCGAGTTTGCCCGCAGCAACGCGGTGGCGCGGCTACTGATCAGCGGCGGCGGCATGTGCACCACCTGGCGGGTCGGCAACACCAACCGCATGCTGACCAACAAGCACTGCTTCTCGACGCAGGCCGCGGTCAGCGGCAGCGAGATGCAGTTCAACTACCAGTGCGCCAGCTGTGGCGGCGCGAACCCCGGCGCCGGCACCAAGGTCAGCGGCGCCACGCTCTACCGGGTGAGCAGTGGCGGCTCCAACCAGTTGGACTACACCCTGTACTCGGTGAACAACTTCGCCGCCATCCAGGGCTTCGGCACGCTCTACCTGGCGACGACCGCCACCACCACCGGCACTCAGATGTACATCCCCGGGCACGGCGACGGCAGCCCGAAGCGCCTGTCGATCTTCGAGGACACCCAGAACGGCGCGAGATGCACCGTACGGAACGCGAACTACAACACCTGGAACATCAGCTACAGCTGTGACACCTCCGGTGGCAACTCGGGCTCACCGGTGCTGAACAGCAGCCATCGGGTGATCGCCCTGCACCACCTCGGCGGCTGCCCGTCCAACCAGGGCGCGAAGGCACACCTCATCTACAACGAGATCGCCAGCCTGATCGACAACGGCTGACCACGGCGGGCCGTGCGGGGGGGTGTGCTCGCTCCCCGCACGGCTCACCGGTTGACCACCCGCCTTGCCGTCGGGGCCGCCCGGAGGTGTCCGGCGGCCCCGACGGGTGGCGTCTCAGTGAACGACGACCGGCGTCCTCGGCTGGTCTCCGGGCTGCTCCCCCGGCTGGTCGTCGAGCAGGTGCGAGCGCTCCCGTCGGCGGGGCAGGAACGCGGCCGGGATGAGCGTCAGCAGGGCCAGCGCGAACGCCACCCAGAAGGTGGTGGCGAAGGCGTTGGCGGCGAAGTCGAGCCCGCGCTCGATCAGCGACGGCTCGACCGGGAACTGTTGGAGCAGCTCCGGCCGCTGCTGCGCGGCGATGGCCAGCCCGGCCTCGCTGAGCGGCCGGCCACTCGGGTCGGTCGCGCCGGGGATCGGCTGGGACGCGTTCAGCTCGTTGGTGAGGATCACCGACATCATCGCCGCACCGACGGAGCCGCCGATCTGCTGGAGGATGTTCACCAGCGTGGAGCCGCGGGCCACCTCGTGGCCGGTCAGGGTCTTCAGCGCCGAGGTCATGATCGGCATCATGGTGCCGCCCATGCCCAGGCCCATCACGAACAGCGCGCCGCAGAGCACCAGGTACGAGGTGTCCGCGTCGACCTGGGTGAAGGTGAAGAACCCGCCGATGATCAGCAGCAGCGCGAACGGCACCGTTCGGCCGACCGGCACCTTGTCGGCCAGCACGCCGGCGATCGGCATGGTGAGCATCGCGCCGATGCCCTGCGGCGCGATCAGCAGGCCGGCGGCGAGCGTCGACTCGCCGCGCACCTGGAGGAAGTAGCTCGGGAAGAGCAGGCCGGCCCCCATGAACGCGATGATGAAGACGAACATCGTCACCGCCGCGATGGTCAGCCGGCGATTGCGGAACAGCCGCAGGTCCAGCAGCGGGTGCCGGGGCCGGAAGGAGTAGAGCACGAACGACACCACCAGCGCGGCGCCGATCAGCATGGGCACCCAGACCCCGGAGTCGGCGAAGGTGCCGGCCTCGGGCAGCGAGGAGACGCCGTACAGGAACAGGGCGAGCCCCGGCGAGAGCATCAGCATGCCGAAGAAGTCGAACGACTCCGACGGCTCGGGGCTGTCCTTCGGCAGCGCCAGCTGCGCGTAGACCAGCGCGATGACGCCGATCGGCAGGTTGATCAGGAAGATCCAGTGCCAGCTCGCCACGTCGATCAGCCAGCCGCCGAGGATCGGGCCGCCGATCGGGCCGAGCAGCATCGGGATGCCGAGGACGGCCATCAACCGGCCGATCCGGTGCGGCCCGGCGGCCCGCGTCATGATCGTCATGCCGAGCGGCATGAGCATGCCGCCGCCGAGGCCCTGCAACACGCGGTACGCGATCAGCTGCCCGATGGTGTCGGCGCTGGCGCAGAGGCCGGACCCGATCGTGAAGAGCGCGAGGGCGACCATGTAGAGGCGCTTGGTGCCGAACCGGTCGGCGGCCCAGCCGCTGAGCGGGATGACCGTGGCCAGCGCGAGCGTGTAGGCGGTCATCGTCCACGCGACGCGGGCGTAGGAGACGCCGAACTCGTTCTGGAAGGTCGGCAGCGCGACGCTGACGACCGTCACGTCGAGAATCGACATGATCGCGCCGAGCACGACGACGCCCGCCACCTTGAGAACCGCGGCGTCGAGCTTGTCCGATGTCGCGACCGGCTGTGGTGTCGCGACAGGTTGCTGTGTCACGAAGACTCCTGAACTGGAAATTGGCCCGGTGAGCGGTGGCGGCATCCTGCCCGCCGGGGCGCTGTGACAGGGAGGAGGGCGAGGCCCGCAGCGCAGATTAGCTCCCGTGCCCGACAATCCGCCCCCGGATTAGCGATCGGCAGACGGTCCGGTCACGTGTTCCTCGTCACTGGCGCCACTCCCCCGCCGGACCCGCCGGGCCGCCGTGTTCCGGCCGGTCCCGACGGATGCCCGCATGGCAGACTGGCCACCCGGGCCGGCTTCGATGGGAGCGTGACGTGACGGCGGCCGTGATCACAGCCAGCGCAAGCATCGTGGTCGCCGTGCTGGTCTTCGTGCTCAACCAGCGTGCCCAGGTGCGGGCCGAGCGCCGGCGCGTCCGGCTGGACCGGGTCGCCAGCCAGCTGCGTGACCTCTACGGCCCGCTGCACGCCCTTGTCGATGTCAACGAACGCCTCTGGCAGGCCCTCCGGGACACCGGCCTCCCCGGCGACGCGGAGCGCAGATCCGATGGTGGCCTCACGCAGGCGCAGCAGGAACAGTGGACGCGTTGGCTCCAGCACGGCCTGATGCCGGCAAACGTCAAGATGCGCGATCTCATCCTCGACCACGCCGACCTGGTGATCGAGGCCGGCATGCCGGAACCGCTACGCGCCTTCTGCGCCCACGTCGCCGCCTACGAGGTGCTGCTCTCCAGCCGGGGAGCGGACGCCGGTGACGGGGGGCCGGCCCTGATCGGGCACCCCGGCGCGCCGTACGTCGACTACGTTCGGCGCTCGTTTGACGCGTTGAAGCTCGAACATCACCGGCTGACGGCGACGGAACGCGGCCCGCAACCAACGACACCCGATTTGCCAGGACGGCGCGGCAAGATACGTTATGCCCGATTGTCCAAAAGGCGTATCAGAAGATGACCCCGGCACCTGCCGTCGGGGCGAGAATCCGCCGGTCACGGGCCTGGCTCGGCGCATCGCCGCCATGCGGGCAGAGCGCGGAGCATGCTCCGGTGATCCACCCGGCGAGGGATGGAGTTGCTGCTCAAACAGCAACAAAGGTCATCATCGTGCCCGCCCGACGGGCTCCGTCAGGTATCGCCGACTTGCTGGTGTCCCTGCCTGGATAGGCGATACGCTGAGTTCTTCAGGGATCAGCCCCATCGCAATCGACGGGGGAGCCTCAGCCGAGGCGGTGTGTGCTGGTGCGCCCACCGACGCCGCCTTCCAGGAGGTTCGACGGGAGGGCACAGGGTGTCACAGGAACGGCCGACTGAGTGGGACGTCCCACTGGACGACCGGACCCTCGCCGTCGAGACATCGGGTAAAGCGGACGGTTTTCCCGTCTTCCTGATGCACGGGATGCCCGGCAGCCGCAGCGGCCCGAAGCCCCGGAGCATGATCCTGCATCTGCTCGGCATCCGGCTGATCTGCTACGACCGGCCCGGCTACGGCAGGTCCACCCGCCGTCAGGGCCGCCGCGTGGTCGATGCCGCGCTGGACGTACAGGCCATCGCCGACCGCCTTGAGCTGGAGAAGTTCGCTGTCGTCGGCCGCTCCGGTGGCGGGCCGCACGCCCTCGCCTGCGCCGCCAGTGACCTCTTCACCGACCGGCTGACCCGGGTCGCGGTCCTGGTCTCCCCGGCCCCCATCGACGCACCCGGGCTGGACTGGTACGCCGGCATGGCTCCCTCCAACATCGAGGCCTACCGGGAGGCGACCTCCGACCGGCGCCGGCTGATCGAATCGCTGACCCTCCGGGCCGACCGCACCCGGCAGGACCCGGCGAGCGTGGTCAGCTTCATCGACGGCGAGTTGAGCCCCGCCGACCGCAACGTGGTCGAGGACGTCGCACTGCGCCGCCTGCTGACCGAGAGCTACGCCGAGGCGGTGCGGTTCGGCGCTGACGGGTGGATCGACGACGCGCTGGCGCTCAGCCAGGACTGGGGCTTCGACCCGTCGTCGATCAAGGTGCCGGTCCGGCTCTGGCACGGCGCGGAGGACGCCTTCTCGCCGGTTGCCCACACCCGCTGGCTCAAGTCGCAGATCCCGCACGCCGAGTTCGAGGAGCAGCCCGGGGTGGGGCATTTCGCCGCCATGCAGATCCTGCCGGACATCCTCGCCTGGCTCGCCACCCCCCTGCCGGAGCTGGTCGACGTCCGCCCGGGCGGCCGGGTCTGACCCGACCACCCGGTGCTCCGACGTGCCGCCGGCATCGGGTCAGAACGGGTGCGGGTCCAGCACCCGGTCGAGCAGCTTACGGTGGCCCAGCGCATGCACGTCCGGATGGTCGCCGCCGAGTCGCTTGATCAGCTCCGCCACCACCTGCTCCAGTTCCTCCGGCCCGGAGGCCGGCTCGCGCCGGCTCCGGATCAGTGCCAGGTTGGCCGCGGCCCGCAGGGTGTCCGGGTGCCGGGAGCCCAAAACCCTCCCCATCACCTCGTGCAGGCTCTCCACCAGCTCGACGGCTCCGGCGAGATCTCCGCTCTCCGCCCTGCAGACCGCCAGGTTCATCTGGGCGGCGAGCACGAACGGGTGCTCCGGGCCCAGCATCTCGCCCAGCCCGTTGACGGCCGCCTGGGCCGACATCCGGGCGGCCTCCCGGTTGCCCTGCGCCCGGGCCACCGCCGCCAGGTTGTTCTCACAGATCTGGGTGTGCGGGTGGTGGGAGCCGAGCGACGCCCGGTAGAGCGCCTGCACGGCCCGCAACTCCTCCTTGGCTCCGGCGGCATCGCCCAGCGCCAGGAGGTTCGTCGCCCGGCTCAGCCGGGCCGCCAGCGTGTCCGGGCTGTTCTCGCCGAACGTCGCCCGCAACGCGTCGTACGCGGCATCGAGCAGCCGAGCCGCCTCGACCGGCCGGCCGACGGTGCGTAGCGCCACCCCCAGATTCGTCTGGGCACCGAGCGTGGCCAGCGCGTTCGGCCCGGACAGCTGCTGATAGTCGGTCAGGGCCTCCTGCGAGAAGACCCGCGAACGCTCGTACTCACCGGACTCCCGCAGGTCCCGGGCCAGGTTCACGGCCGACGCAAGGGTCCATTGGTTGTTGCGGCCGAGCACCACCCGGCGCCGGTCGTACACCTGCTCGTCGAGCCGCTGCGCCTCGGTCACGTTGCCGGCCAGCCGCATCGAGGCGGCCAGGTTGTTCAACGCGGTGAGGGTACGCGGGAAGTCCTCGCCGAAGTCCCGCGACCACATCCGGTGGGTCTGCTGGTCCCGGGCCAGGGCCTCGCCGTAGCGGCCCAGGCCGCGCAGGTCGCCGGCCAGCCCGCCGGCGGTCATCAGCGCGTCCGCGCTCGTCTCGCCGAGCAGCTCCTGCTGTTCGGCGAGGGTCTCCTCGTCGTAGGCGAGGGCCTGCTCGAAGTGGCCCTGGGAACGCAGGATGTTGCCGAAATTGAAGCGCAGGCGCAGCAGTGGGGGGTGCAGCATCTCCCGCTCGTCCGGGTCGGTGCTCGCCCCGAGCCGGTCGGTCCAGGCCGTCAGAATCCGCTCGGCCAGGTCCCGGGCCTGGCTGAGCACGCCCCGCAGCCAGATGTAGCGGACCCGCTCGACCAGCAGTTCCAGCACGGCCGGGTCGTCGGATTCGAGCGCGGCCTGCATGGCCACCTCGGACTCCTCCAGGTGGGGCCAGAGCATCCGGAACCGGTCCCAGCTCTCCGCCACGTCCACGTCGCTGTCCGGCCGGGCCGCGGCCACCGCGCTGATCACCTGCCGGCGGATGCGCTGCTGCTCGTCCTCGGTCATCCGCCGCTGCACGGCATCGCGCAGCAGCCGGTGGATCTCGATCTGCTGCGCCCGGTTGTCGAGCCGGAGCAGCGCCAGCCGGTTGATCCGCTGGATCAGCCGCGCCGCACCCGACCGGCTCGGCACCGACGGGTCGGCCTGCCGCAGCAACTCGCCGATGCCCCGGCTGTTCAGCAGCTCGATGGAGACCTTCACCGACAGCACCGAACAGATCTCCAGCAGGCGGTACGCCCCCGGCGAGTCCTGCTTGAGCCGGTCCAGCGACGGCCCCCAGGTGTTCAGCGCGGCACCGTGCTCGGCCAGCTGGGCCAGGTAGTCGTCCACCGTGATGCCGCTGTCGGCGATCAGGGCGCCGCCGAGGGCGAGTGCGATCGGTAGGTCACCGAGCGCCTCCGCGACCCGCTCGGCGTCCCGCCGGGAAATGCCGTCGACGTGTCGCTGGAGGTGCTCGATGCTCTCGGCCCGACTGAACGGGTTGATCTCGATCGTCTCCGCGCTCTCCCCCCAGGTCTGCTCCCGGGCGGTGATGATGATGTGGCCCCGACCGCCTCGGGGCAGGAAGTCCTCGACCTTCCGGTAGTCCGCCACGTTGTCGAAGACCAGCAGCCATCGCGGGTAGCGGTCGCCGCGGACCAGCGTGTCGTGCACCTGGCGGATGGCGGCCGGGATGTTCGCCGGCTCGGGCAGGCCCATCCGCTCGCCGAGGTCGACAAGCGTCGAGTCGACGAAGATCTGCGGGTCGGCCTCGATCCAGAAGACCAGGTCGTAGGCGGTCCGGAACCGGTGGACGTACTCCAGGGCGATCTGGGTCTTGCCCACCCCGCCCATTCCGCGGAGCGCGACCAGCGAGTAGCCGCGGCTGGCGCCGGACTGGAGCAGGCGTCGCAGCCGGCGTAGGTCCTCGTCGCGCCCGGTGAACTGGACGTTCGCCACCGGCGTCTTCTGCAACTCCGGGCCGCTGCCCGGATAGCGGGCCCCGGTCGCCGCGGTCACGTCGTCGTTGGACAACTCGACCCGGCCGACCAGCCGCAGCAGGCTCGCCGCCGCATCGCTCACCCTGGTCAACCCGTTGAGGAAGATCGACGCCTCCGGCACGAACTCGGGCAGCGGCTTGACGTCGTCGACGTACACCGCGAGCGGGGTGCCCGAACCCGGGGTCTCCGCCGGGGGCAGCGAGTCCGGTGTGGTCTCGGCGTAGGCCGTCGAGACCACGGTCAGCGTCCGGGTCGGGATGAGATCCCGGCCCGTGCCCGCCGGCTTCGCATCGCTGACCCTGATCCCGGCCAGGCCGAGGACCCGCTCGATCCACTCCGCCCAGGCCTGGTCCTTCGGGGCGTACCGCAGCAGGATCTCCCCCTGCGGCAGGAACTTCTTGCGCTCGAACTGGGACCGCATCTGGTTCCGCACGGCGTCGTCCAGCCGCGGCAGCGACCGGACCTCGCCCTCGGTGATGGCCGAGGTGAGCCGCTCGTACGCGGAGAGCATCGCCCGGTCGGTGCCGAAGGTGGCCAGCGTCTCCTCGTACGCGTAGTAGGCCACGTAGGGCACCTCGACCTCGGCCCAGTAGTCGCGCCGATCCCCGTCGCTGAGCCCGGCGGGCAGGCCGGCGAAGCGGTGCATGGCCAGCGCCCGCCCGGCGTTGGCCTTGTCCTGTTCGGCCGGGTCGACCCGCATCGGGGCCGGCAGCACCCGGATCCGCCGGCTCTCGTACCGGCCGCTCACCTCGCGGGCCACCTGCGCCGCGCCTTCGATGCCCTGGTCGCTGAAGGTGAAACAGTCGACCAGCACGTCCGGCAGATGGATGGTGCAGATGCTGGCCACGTCGCTCAGCCCGGTCCGGCTGTCGATCAGCGTGTAGTCGTAGTTGCGGCGCATGTCCGCGCGCAACGCCTCGATGAACGCCCCGCCGCCCAGCCCGTCGTAGAAGACGTCCCAGTCCAGCCCGCTGATCCCGGCGACGTAGTCCCGGTTCTGCCGGCCGGCGGTGAGGAAGTCGAGGCTGCCCCCGCCCGGAAAGGTGTAGTTGAGCGAGAAGGCGAAGTGCTGCACCTGCGCGAACTCCGCCTGCCAGCCGTCGGGCAGGGTGCGGCTCGTCGACCGCCCGTCGGCGTCCTTCGCCGAGGCCTTGGTCTCGAAGCGACGGATCATGTCGATGACGCCACCGGTGCCGCGCAGGACGCTCAGGTCGATGAACGGGTGATAGAAGCGGTGCAGACCGGGCGATTCCAGGTCCCAGTCGGCGACCAGCACCTTCTTGCCGTTCGCCGCCAGGATCCAGGCCACGTTGGCCAGCGCCATCGTCCGGCCGGTGCCACCCTTGAACGAGTAGAACGTGACCACCTGGCCGTTGCGTTCGTCAGTCATCGTGCCTCTTCTGTGCCGGTGGGCGTGCTGCCCGACGGTTCGGGCCGGCCGAGTTGCGGCCGCCGGACCCGCGGCCGGTCCGACGGCACGACGGGAGCGTTCTTGAGATACTGGCGGCGGGCCTCGGTCACCAGCTCGGGCATGATCCGGACGAACTCCGGCAGCTCGGTGACCCGCTTCGCCGGCGGGCGGTTCGCCCGGCGGAGCATCTGTGCGACCCGCTCGGCGAAGTCGTTGCCGTCGGCCGCGCTCAGCGGATCGTCCTTGTTGAGCACCACCAGCGGGATGACCCAGCGGGGCAGGCGATTCAACACGAGCGCCAGGTCGTGCTCGCCAGCGCTGTCGCTGACGATCCACGGGTCGATGAGCAGCACGGAGGGGCAGCGGGCCATCACGTCACCGGCGTCGGCGAAGCTGGTGACGTGGGTGGCCAGACCCAGCCGCTCGGCCGTGCTGGCCACGTACTTGGCGGCGGGCAGCGCCTGCTCCTGCCCGAACGGACGCCACTGCTCGCTGCGCTCGGCATAGACCCCGGGCCCCCGCTCCGCCGGCGCCTCGGCAGCGGTGGGGGCGGCGACCACGACCACGAACTCGGCGTCCGCCCGCGAGGTGTGGCGTGCCTCGGCCACCTTCGGCACGACGGAGGGCGGCAACGGATACCGCTGCGCGATCTGGATGACCTCGGTCGCGATCCGGCCCAGGACCTCCTCGTACGCGGCCCGGTAGCTGGCGAGCATGCAGAGCGCCCGCAGCCCGTTCTCCGCATACCCGGCGACGTCCCCGGCGAGTTCGAGCGCCTCGCGGGTCTCGGCGGTCTGGTCCCAGGAGGGCAGCGGGATCCACAGCACCGGCACGATGTGGCGGAACTTCTCGACGATCGGGGCGGCCTTCAACCGGCGGCGGAACGCCTCCAGCTCGCCGAGCGGCCAGGAGTTGCTGAGATAGCCGGGCGAGTAGAGCGGCACGAAGACCTGGGTGTTGCCGAGCGCCGCGGTCAGCGTCTCCTCCCAGTCGGCGCCGGAGCTCAGCTGCGCGTCGAAGAAGCCGACCTGCCGGTCGGCCGGTGCGGAGATCCGTCCCCGGATCGCCGTCGACAGGTCACCGAAAAAGATCTTGACCCAGTGGTCGGGATCCAGCCGGGGATCCTCCAGCATCGGCGCGGAGTGGGCGTAGCTGAGGAAGAAGTAGGTGCCGTGGTCGATCGCCACCGGTGCCGCCGCTGCCCCGATCCCGGTCATCTGCCCCTCCTGGAAAACTTCCGGTCGAGCCCGTTGGCTGCGGTCAGGACCCGCGGCTCGACCCAGTGTGATCGGGACAGCTCGACGATGCGCTGGGCGAGTTTCCAGATCACCACATGGCTGGCGTCGTTTTTCATGGAGAGCAGCCCGTACAGGCCCTCCTGGTGGTAGATGGGGACCACGCCCTCGTCGGGGGTGCCGTCGGGAGAGAACCACTGGAGGCGGTCCGGCGGCTCGCAGGAGTCCGCGGGGGCCCAACTCACCGGCAGGATGCAGGTCTCGTGGTTGGTCCGGCCGTCGCGGCGGGCGATCGTACGGCTGGCGAAGAGGTTCCACTCCATCGCGCACCACTCACTGTCCAGATAGGCCGGCGAGAGCAGCGCGACGAAGACCTGGCAGGTGCCGACGGCCTCCAGCATCTCCGGGGTCCACCGCTCGCCACCGCGCATGTTCCGGTTGATGAAACCCGGGTCCGCGCCGGCCGGTCGACTCGTCAGGGCGTTCACGTGGATCGACAGCTCGGTGAAGAGCCGCAGGGCGTTCGCGTTGGCCTCCGGCCAGCCACCCGGCGCCCGCCTGGGCTGCTTGATCACGGCATAGCTGACGAAGAACAGCGGGGCAAACGGGTCGTCCGCCACCCGGCCCTCGTCCAACTGCCGTTCTCCCACCGTCGACCGTGGATTGTTTCCCGCTCCCGTCGCCCAAGGTAAGCACACCGGCACCGGTCGGTCTATACCGCTGTGGAGACTGTCGGAAAACCGTGCGGGGCCTCCCGGCGGTCTCTTACGGTCGGCGGTGCCCGGCCATCCAGGTCGTCGCGAAATCGACCGCAGCACGAAGATCGAGAAGCCTCGTCGGCGCGGCGCCCACGAGGCCACGACGGACCGGCAGGTGAGCCTCGATCGCCGCGCCGAGCTGGACAAAGTCGCTCGCGTCGAGCACCGGCGCGTGGAAGTCCCGGCGCTGTCGCCGGCCGCCCACCAGCACATAGCAGCGGTACGCCTGCTCCGGTGGCGGGCCCACCGGCCGGCGCGCCTCGGGCCGGTACTCCGCCAGGTGCAGCGCGGTGCATCTGTCGTAGCCGACGCCGAGCAGCAGGATCGCGGCGTCGGCGGCGTAGAGCCGGCCGAGCGGGGAGCGTTCCCCGAGGTGGCAGTCGAGGTCGTGGCGCTCGGTGATCTCGACCGCGCGCCGGCCGAGGGCGGCGAAGGAGGTGAGCGGGTGGCCGCTGCGGGCCGCACCGGACTCCTGACGGAGATGTTCGGCGAGGATCCCCATCCCCTCCGACGGCGTGGTCGCCGGATCGAACCCGGGCAGCCGGGCCTCGTACGCGGCCCGGCCCGCCGCGTCCAGCCCGTCGGTGGCGGCGCGGAACACCGGACCCGTGGTCGAGTTGCCGACCGTCTGCGCCGGCACGACCATGGTCGCGTCCGGACCGGCCACCCGGCGCAGCGCCGCCAGCAGCGTCGCCGGTCCCCCCGCCACCGGCCCGATCCGCCGCATCGAGCAGTGCACCAACAGATCCCGACCGGCCGCCATCCCCACGGCGGTCAGATCGGCGGCGAGCCGGTCGACGTCGCGGGGGTCGGCGGGACCGACCCGGGCCGGCGGGTCAGCGCGGGTCATCGGACCAGGAGTCCACGGTCTCGCGCATCCGGCCGACGAACCGATCCCCGTGACCGGTGAGCGCCCCGGTCGCGGCCAGTTCGTCGATCGTGCGCGCCGTCCACTCGCGATACCGCCGATAGTGCTGCCCGGCCCGGACGCCGGCCCGGGCCCGCCAGAGTTCGGCGACGGCCAGATGCGCGTACGTGCCCTGGAGCGCCCCCTCCAGCGGTCGCGGCTCGTCCCGCCACGGCACGGCGAGCCGCCGCCGGTACGCCGGGTCGTAGAGCAGGCTCAGATCCAGGACGGCGCCGAGCTTCACGTGCTGGAACTCGTGCACCAGCAGCTCGGCGAGCGGGTCAGGGTCGGCCAGGACGGTGCCGACCGCCCCGAAGGCGTCCCGGGAGGCGGCGCTGCGCAGCCGGCCGGTGGGATCGCTCCGCAGCGGCGTGACGGCCCGCAGCCCGACCCGCAGGCCCGCGACCTGGCCCGGCGCGTCCCGCCGGATCCGGGCCCAGGCGGCGACCAGCGACCGCTGCCAGGACGCCAGCCGCGCCGGGTCGAGCCGGCCCGCCACCGGCCACTCGTGGCAGTCGCGGTACGGGTCGAGATCCTCGACGAGGAGCTGCCCGCCGTCCAGCTCGACCCGCCGCAGCGGCAGCCAGCTGGCCGGCGGCGGGGCCGTTCCGGCCGGCGGCACCAGCACGGCCGAGTGCCCGGCGCGGGCCGTGAACCCGCCGCCCGCGATCGTCAGCCGCGCGCTGCGCTCCCCGGCTCGTCGAGCCGGAGCGCGCCGAGGCCCGGCAGCTGGACCAGACCGGACCGGAGCGGCACCTCGAGGTCGGCGTCGACGCCGGCCCGGATCGCCACGGCCGCGGCCAGCGCGCCGAGGTGGGCCCGGTCCGGGGAGTCACCGGCGGACGGGGCGAGGCAGCGGCGCGCCCACCGCCGCAGGTAGGGGTGGGCGAAGGCGGCCGACACCGCGTCGGCCGCCTCCTCGTCGAGCCGGGCGATCAGGTCCCAGGCCGGGGCGGTCGGCGAGCCGGCGACCCGGTCGGCGAGCTGGACCAGCATTCCCCGGAGATAGCCGAGCTGTCCGGCGGCCAGCCGCCGCAGGTTGGCCGCCGAGCCGTGGCCGGCCCCGAGGTCGTCGAGCAGGTCACCGGCCGGTAGTCCGTCGAGCAGCAGGCCGCCGCCGGATCCACCCGGGCCGGCCGCCCCGACGGTGGGCGCCGCGCCCGTCCCGGGTTCGCGGTTCATCGCGGTGATCAGCTGCTTCAGGTCGGCGCAGTAGACGGAGG
Source organism: Micromonospora sp. CA-263727 (assembly GCF_050942455.1). Lineage (NCBI taxonomy): Bacteria > Bacillati > Actinomycetota > Actinomycetes > Micromonosporales > Micromonosporaceae > Micromonospora > Micromonospora sp. CA-263727. Next base: position 3,310,234 of record NZ_CP192031.1, on the reverse strand, counting down.
GGTTGTCGAACCCGCCCGCGTCGGAGTAGCGGTGCGCCCGCAGCCCGCCGCCGCACTGGCCGACGACCGGGCAGTCCCGGCAGGTCCGGCAGAGCCGGGCCAGCCCCCGCTGGCTGCGGGCGAACTCCGGATGGGCGGCCAGGGCATCCGCCGGGTGGCGGAAGACGTCCAGCCCGGTCCCGGCCGCGCCGTCGAAGGCGGTCTTCATCGAGTCGGCCAGCTCCCAGGCCCCGTCCGTCTCGATCACGGCGAGGCCCGCCGGATCGAGCCCGACGGACTCGGTGCCGCTGCGCCCGCCGGCCCCGGCGGCCAGCAGCGAGTCGAAGAGCCGGATGTCGACCGGCCTGCCGTCCCGGATCCAGCGGCGGTAGATGCGCAGCAGCCAGTCGGCGTACGGGGTGGCCGCGCCGTCGGGTCGCGGGGGTGGAGTGTTCCAGGTGGCGTGCGGGAGCAGGAGGTCGATCCGGGGCGGCGCCTCGGCCAGCAGCGCCTCGTAGACCCGGATCGGGTCGTTACGCACGTCGACCGTGCAGAGGATGCCCGCGTAGCTGTCGCGGTACTCCGGGCGGCGCAGCAGGGCCAGCGCCCGGCGTGCCTGGGCGTGACTGCTCGCCCCGCTGGCGAAGCGGCGGTGCCGGTCGTTGGCGGCGGCGTCGCCGTCCAGCGAGATGCCGACCCGTACGCCGTGCGCCACCAGCAGGTCGCAGAGTTGCGGGGTGAGCAGCACCCCGTTGGACTGCATGCGCAGGTCGAGTGCGGCGACCGGCTCGATGGCGGCGCGCAGGCGGGTCAGCACCATCGCCAGCCCGGCCGTCCCCAGCAGCAGCGGTTCGCCGCCGTGCAGCACCAGGTGGACCCGGCGCAGCCGGTGGTGCCGGGCGTGCTCGGCGATCCGGGTGGCGGCGGCGTCCACCGTCTCCGGGGCGATCTCCCGTGGCCGGCCGCGCCAGCTCTGGTCCGCGTGTTCGTAGACGTAGCAGTGGTCGCAGGCCAGGTCGCACCGGCTGTGCACCTTGAGCACGTACTGGGTCAGTGGCCGTGCGTCAGATGCGCCTGGCCCGGTGGTCACCAGCGATCAGATCGCCGAATTGAACGCCGCCACGTCCACCGCCTCCGCGCGGTCGCGGTCCTCGACGACCCGCCGGACCAGCGGGCGGACCTGGTCGGCGGTGAGCTGGCGCAGCGGCGTACGCAGAAGCACGGTGAGATTGCTGGACGTCTGCTGAGCCTCGACGGGTGCATGGTTCACGGCGTTTCCCCCTCGGTGCCGGTACCTGCCAACGGATCGGGCGGCGACGACGGAGCACGGAGCTCACTCCACTTAGTAGCATAGAGACGACCCGCCGTAATGTCATCGGGCGTGCTCCCGCCGCCCCGGGCATCGCCGGCGATGCCCGGGGCGCTTCGGTGACCGGGAGAGGTCAGCTCGGATAGACCTCGAACTCGTAGACGCGCGCCAGTTCACCGGCGTTGGTCGTCGGTGTCAGCACGTTCATCCGGACGTAGCGGGCGCTGACCGGGCCCACCGGGTGGGTGCTGACGTTGGCGGTGTTGCCGCGCGGCGACGCGACGGTCGTCCAGGTGGAGCCGTTGGTGGAGACCTGGATGTCGAAGTCGCGGGTGTTGAAGGCCGCGCTCTCCCCGCCCGCGCCCGCGTGCCGGACGACGAAGCGACCGACGGTCGTCGCCGTGCCGAGGTCGACCCGCCACCACTTCGACGGACCCGACGAACACCACTTGTCGCTCCAGCCGCCCGAGACGCTGCCGTTGACGGCCTTCTCCGGGCCCTCGGTCGTGGCGCACGAACTGTCGGCCGTGGCCGGCCGGTTCAGGGCGAGGTTCGTCGTCGGCGTCGACGCCGCCGTGGCGCGGTAGCTACGCCCGGCGACGGCCGCGAAGGTCACCTGCGGGCCGTTGCGGGTCACCGCCACGGGTTGGCCGGTGGTCAGGTCGACGACGTCGGCCGTGGCGAGGATCGGGTTACGGACGGTCAGGTTTCCGCTGGTGCCGGTGGCCAGGGTGATGCGGGTGGCGCTCCGGTTGGCCCACTCGACGTCGACGGTCACGTTGCCGCGGGCGCGCAGGCCGCGGACCGCGCCGTTGGACCAGGCGGAGGGGAGCGCCGGGAGCACGTCCACGACGCCGACCTGGCTCTGTAGCAGCATCTCGGTGATGCCGGAGGTCGCGCCGAAGTTGCCGTCGATCTGGAACGGCGGGTGCGTGTCCCAGAGGTTGGCCAGGGTGCTGCCGGTCAACTGCTCACGGAGCAGCTTGTGGGCGCGGTCGCCGTCGCGCAGCCGGGCCCAGAAGTTGATCTTCCATGCCTTGCTCCAGCCGGTGCCACCGTCACCCCGCGCGTTCAGCGAGACCCGGGCGGCGTTGGCGTAGTTCGCGTTGGTCAGCGCCGATATCTGCCGCCCGGGGTGCAGGCCGAACAGGTGCGAGACGTGCCGGTGGGTGTCCGTCGGGCTGTCCCAGTCCCCCTTCCACTCCTGGAGTTGCCCCCACGACCCGATCCGCAGCCCGGGGTCGAGGCGGTCCAGCGTGGACTGCCACTGGGGCCGGGCGCCGGCGTCGAGGCCGAGGGTGCTGCTGGCCTGGATCGTGTTGCTCAACAACTCCCAGACGATCTGCTGGGACATGGCGGCGCCGGCGGTGAAGTCGCCGTTCTCCGGCGAGTAGCTGGGCGACACGACCAGCCGGTTGTCGCGCGGGTCGGTGTGCAGGTTGGCGACCCAGAACTGGACCAGTTCCCTCATCACCGGGTATGCCCGGTCGCGCAGGAAGGCCACGTCCCGGGTGAACAGGTAGTGGTCGTAGAGGTGCTGGGCCAGCCACGCGCCGGCCTCCGGGAACCAGAACGAGGTCGGCCAGTCGTGCACCCCCGTGTAACCCCACGGCGTCGTCTCGTTGTGCACCACCCACCCGGGTGAGTTGTAGATGTTCTGCGCGCTCACCCGGCCCGGTGGACGCAGCGCGTCGATGTAGTCGAACAGCGGCGCCGTGGTCTCGGCGAGGTTGGTGATCTCCGCCGGCCAGTAGTTCATCTGCAGGTTGATGTTGACGTGATAGTCGGCCGACCAGGGCGGGCTGTTGGAGTTGTTCCAGACCCCCTGCAGGTTCGCCGGCAGCGAGCCGGCCCGCGAGGAGGAGATCAGCAGGTAGCGGCCGTACTGGAAGAACAGCGTCTCCAGGGCCCGGTCGGCGGTGCTGGCGCCGCCCGTGTAGGCCGAGCGGAGATCGTCGGTGGGGAGGTTCGGCATCTGCCCGCCGACGTTGAGCGACACCCGGTTGAACAGCGCCTGGTAGTCGGTGACGTGCTGGCTCCAGAGGGCGCCCCACGACTGGCCGGCCGCGCCGTCGACCGCCGCGGTCACCCTCGGCTTCGGGTCGGCGCCACGATAGGCCGGGTACGTCGACGCGTAGTTCGTGCCGGCCGACAGGATGATCGTGGCGCTGGTGGCGCCGCTGACCGTCATCCGGTCGGCGGAGTTGGTGCGGCTGCCACCGTCGAGGATCACCCGGATCTGCGACTCGTAGAGCAGGCCGTTGTTGGAGAGGGTGCCGCGTACGGTGATCCGGTCACCGCTGACGGTCGTGGTGGCCCCGGTGCGGGGCGCGACGTGTCTCAACACGAACGAGACCCGCCCGGCCTGGCTCGCGGTCAGCCGGGTCACGATCACGTTGCGTGGATGGCTGGCGATGAACTCCCGGCGGTAGGTGACTCCCCCGGTGTCGTAGCTGACCCGGGCGGTCGCCTCGGCGATGTCCAGCTCGCGGCGGTAGTTGGCGACCGAGGCGGGCGTGCCGGTCATGTCGAGGTAGATGTCGCCGAAGTTCTGGTAGCCGCCGAATCCGGCGCGGGGGCCGCCCAACCGGCTCGCCACCGTGTTCGGCGACACCCGCTGCTGGCTGTCGATCAACGCCTGCACGTCGTCGATCGCGGTGGGCCGGGGTGACGTCCAGTTGCCGTTGTTGTAGTTGCCGTCGCCCGGACCACCGGTCCAGAGCGTCTTCTCGTTGTACTGCAGGCGTTCGGACTGGATCCCGCCGAAGGCGCTGGCGCCCATCGCGCCGTTGCCGATCGGCAGCGACCGGGTCTCCCAGTCGGTGGCGGGCTCGTCGTACCACAACGCGAGGGCGGGATCGGACGCCGCCAGCGCCGGACCCGGGGGCCCGGCGCTGGCGACGGCGAGGATGCCCGCGGCGACCACGGGCACTAGCACGGCGGCGAGTGGACGTCTCATCGGATGACTCCGATCAACTGTGGGTGGGGACGATCGGTGCGACGGATGGGCCTGACGCTGGCCGCAACCATGACCTGCGGACCAGAGATCGGATGACCACGCGCCCGAGACAGCGTGTTGGCGGCTTCTGCGGCGTAGGCATCTCGGCGTCTCCGGCAGACATCGGAGGTTACGGCCACAAGTCAGGGTAGAGACAAACGTGTATCCCGTCGAGAGGTCGCACCGGATTCGGGACCGACATACATCCGATGTGTACCCGGTGGCGCGCCGACCCGTCGTTATGCCACACTCCTCATAGAGTTATAGAACTCTACGGCGAGTTATAGATCTATAGTCGTTCTCGGTTGGGTCGCGCCGGTTGCGGTGTCGCGAGGTGAGGTGGATTTCATGGCGGACGTGCTGCTGCGGCCACGGTCCGGGGTGATGGGCGACCCCGGCCGGCCGGGAAGGTTCGGCGGGTACGGGGGCGGATATGTGCCGGAATCGCTGGTGGCCGCGGTCCGGGAGGTGGAGGAGGCGTTCCGGGAGGCCCGGCCGGATCCGGGCTTCCGGGGCACTCTGGCCCGGCTGCTGGCGGCGCACGCCGGCCGCCCGACGCCGCTGACTCTGGCCCGACGCCTCTCCGCCGAATTGGGAATCAACCTGCTGCTCAAACGCGAGGACCTGACCCACACCGGATCCCACAAGATCAACAACGTGCTGGGGCAGGCACTGCTGGCGCGCCGGATGGGCCGGACCCGCCTGATCGCCGAGACGGGCGCGGGGCAGCACGGAGTGGCCACCGCGACCGCAGCCGCGCTGCTCGGGCTGGAGGCGACCGTCTTCATGGGGCAGCGTGACATCGAACGGCAGGCGCTCAACGTGTTCCGGATGCGCCTGCTCGGTGCCGAGGTGGTGCCGGTCACGACCGGCAGCCGTACCCTCAAGGACGCCACCAGCCAGGCGATGCGCCACTGGGTCGGCGCGACGGAGCACTCGTACTACTGCGTCGGCTCGGTCATCGGCCCACACCCCTATCCCTGGATGGTGCGGACGTTCCAGCGGGTCATCGGGGACGAGGCGCGCGTTCAGTGCGCCACCGAGCTGAGCACCGGAGTGCCGGAGCACGTGGTGGCGTGCGTGGGTGGCGGCTCCAACGCGGCGGGAACCTTCGCCGGTTTCGCCGACACCTCCGCCCGGTTGGTGGGCGTCGAGGCCGAGGGCGGCGCGGGTGCCGCCCTCGGTGAGGTGGGCGTGCTGCACGGTGCCCGCTCGCTCTTCCTCCAGGACGGCGAGGGTCAGATCGTCGAGGCGCACTCCGTCGCCGCCGGACTGGACTACCCGGGCGTCGGGCCCGAGCACGCGCACCTGCGCGACCTGGGCCGGGCGCGCTACGTGACGGTGACCGACGACGAGGCGATCTCCGCCGTGGTACGGCTGGCCCGTACCGAGGGGATCGTCGCGGCCCTCGAATCGGCACACGCCGTCGCCTGGGTGATCCGTGCGGCGGGCGCGGGCGAGCTGGCACCCGGCGCGAGCGTCCTGCTCACCCTCTCCGGGCGGGGCGACAAGGACGTCTCGACCCTCAAGGAGCTGGTGTGACGCTCGAAACGCGCCTGCGGAGCCGTCGGGACGCCGGCCACAAGCTGCTGATGCCGTACCTCACCGGCGGCGTCACCGCGGCCTGGGTGGACCACCTGCGCGCGTTGGCCGACGCGGGTGCCGACGCGATCGAGGTCGGCCTGCCGTTCTCCGATCCCACCCTGGACGGCGTCACCATCCAGCAGGCGACCGAGGTGGCGTTGGCCCGGGGCACGACGGTACGCGGCATACTCGGCGACCTCACCGGTCTCACCGACGATGTCCCGCTGGTCGCCAGCACGTACTTCAACCTGGTGGTGCGCGACGGCCCGGAGCGGTTCTGCGCGGCCCTGCACGACGCCGGGGTCAGCGGCCTGATCGTGCCGGACCTCCCGCTGGACGAGGCGGGCGAGCTGGCGGACGCCGCCTCCGCCGCCGGCGTCGAACTGGTCCTGCTCGCCTCGCCGGCAACACCCCAACCCCGGCTGGACGAGATCGCCCGTCGCAGCCGGGGCTTCGTCTATGCCGTCTCCCTGATGGGTACGACCGGCGAGCGGGCCACCGTCGCCGCGTCCGCCGCGACCCTCGCCACCAGGATCAAGCGCAACACGGACCGCCCGGTCCTGGTCGGGTTCGGCATCTCCACACCGGAGCACGCGGTCGAAGCCGCCCGAAGTGCCGACGGGGTCATCGTCGGCGCGGCCATCATGCGCCGGGTACTGGACGGCGTCACCCCGCACGATGTCGGTGCCGACCTCGCTAAAATGCGCCGAGCACTCGACCAGGAGCGTGACCAACCTTGACCAGCAGCTCCGGACACGGAGCGAGATACCGGGCCATCGCCCTGGACCTCGCGGCGAAGATCCGGGCCGGGCACTACGCCCCGGGCGAGGCGCTACCGGCCCAACGTGAGCTGAGCGCCGCGTACGGGGTCACCCTGATGACCCTCCGCCAGGCGCTCCGGCAACTCAGCGACGACGGCCTCATCGTCCAGCGGCCGGGCCGGGGCACCTTCGTCGCCCCACCCCACCTGGCGTACCAGCTCGGCTCACTCCAGAGCTTCGCCGACGACCTGGCGAAGCAGGGCCACGAGGTACGCACCATCGTCCTGGCCCGCTCGATCCGCCGCGCGTCGGCGCGCATCGCCGCCCAGCTCCGCATCCCGCCCGGGGAGACCGCCCTGCGGCTGGAGCGGCTGCGCGAGTTCGCCGGACGCCCGGCGATCCACCAGGTGTCCTGGGTCCGCAGACCACACGCCGAAGACATCCAGGATCGGGACTTCACCGGCGTCTCGCTCTACGCCGCGCTCGCCGACACCGGCGTCGCGGTCGCCCGCGCGGCCGAGACGATCCGCCCCGGCCGGCTCGCTCCGCCCGAGGCGCAGCACCTGAAGGAGCCCGCCGGGAACGCGGTCTTCGTCAGCGACCGGATCACCTACACGCTGGACGCCACCGCCATCGTCGCCGACCGGGCCACCATCCTCGGCAGCATGATGGAGATCCGCACGGAACGGGCGGTCACCGGGCTGTCCCTGCGATGGGGCGCGGCGGGCTGACACCATGGCCGCGACCGCAGACGTACGTCAGGAACTCGCCGGCCTCGCCGACCCGCGCCGGGCGGCGGATATGAGCCGGTTTCTACAGATGGTGCCGGGCGGGTACGGCGAGGGCGACCGGGCCATCGGCGTCTCCGTGCCGGACCAGCGCCGGGTGGCCGGCCGGCACTGGCGCGACCTCTCCCTGGCCGAGACGGCGACGCTGCTGACCGGCGACGTGCACGAGGAGCGACTGACGGCACTGTTCATCCTGGTGCGGAAGTTCACCAAGGGCGACGAGGCCGAGCGGGGCCGGATCTTCGACATCGTCCTGGCCAACACCGCAAGCATCAACAACTGGGACCTGGTGGACTCGTCCGCGCCGTACATCGTCGGCCCCTGGCTGATGGACCGGGACCGGAGCGTACTGGATCGGTTGGCCGGGTCGAGCCTGCTCTGGGACCGGCGGATCGCCGTCATGGCAACGCTCGCCTTCATCAAGGTCGGCGACTTCGAGTGGACCTTCCGCCTCGGCGAGCGGCTGCTGCACGACCCGCACGACCTCGTGCACAAGGCGGTGGGCTGGATGCTGCGCGAGGTGGGCAACCGTGACCGTGCGGCCGAGGAGGAGTTCCTGGCCCGGCACTACCGGGTCATGCCACGGGTGATGCTGCGGTACGCGATCGAGAAGTTCGCCCCACCGCGACGCCGGGCATACCTGACCGGCGCAGTCCGGTCCCCGGGTCGCCGGGTCGGGTGAGTGCGGCCGGCACGTACCGGCGGCGCGCACTTACCGCCGTCCGGCGCCACGCGTTAGACCAGGGTGACCGCTCACCCGAGTGGGGTCGCGCGCCGGCCCGGAAGGGGGTCGAACATCATGCCGACCGATCGACCCGGTTCTCGGATCGAGAGCGCCGAGGCGGTCGCGGACGCCATCCTGTACGAGGGTTACCTGCTCTATCCCTATCGGCGCTCCTCGGGCAAGAACCGGGTCCGCTGGCAGTTCGGTGTCCTGGTACCGCCGGCCTGGGCGCAGGCGCAGGGGCTGGTCGACACCGGCGTGGCCGGCTCGGCGGAGTCCCCGTGGCAGCAGACCGAATGCCTGCTGGAGGCAGCGGACAGCGCGACGGTCCACGTCCGGTTGCGGTTCCTGCACCTGCAACGCAAGGTGGCCGAGGCCCGGACGGCCGGCGGCGGGTACCGGCCGGTGGACCGGATCGAGGTCAGTGACCGCACCGAGTTCAGCTTCGACGAGGCGGTGCCGCGGGAGTACGACGTCGAGGCCCCGATCGGCGACCTGCGGACGGGCCGCCACCTGGAGATCCGGGTGCCCGGCGGGGAGGACGTCGAGCCGCTCGTCGACGACCGGGGCGTGCCGGTCGGGCGGGTGGTGCGCCGCCGGTGGCCGTTGTCCGCGTCGGTCACCGTCTCGGCCGCCCCGGCCGAGGCGCCGTTCCGCCTGCTGCGGCTCCGGATCCGGGTGGAGAACACGGACGAGACCGTCCCGCCGGACAGCCCGCGGGACGAGGCGCTGCGGTGCTGCCTGCTGGCGGCCCACACGCTGGCCGGCGTCAGCCGGGGACGGTTCCTGTCCCTGCTCGACCCGCCGCAGTGGGCGGCGGGCGCGGCACGGGGGTGTCGCAACGTGCACACCTTCCCGGTGCTGGCCGGCGAGCCCGGCACCGTCGACGTGCTGCTCTCGTCACCCATCATTCTCTACGACCATCCGCAGATCGCCCCGGAGAGCCCCGGCGACCTGCACGACGCGACCGAGATCGACGAGATTCTCTCGCTGCGTACGCTGACCCTCTCCGACGCGGAGAAGCGGGAGGCGCGGGCCACCGATCCCCGTGCGGCCGCGATCGTGGACCGGGTCGACACCATGCCGCCCGAGATGCTCGAACGGCTGCACGGCGCGATCCGGTCGCTGGCCCCGGTACGCCGGAGCGGCGAGACCGACACCGGCACCGGCCCGCAACGGCCCTGGTGGGAGCCGGGTGCCGATGCTCAGATCCCGCCGGAGGCCGAGACCGTGCTGGTCGCCGGCGCCCGGCTGGCACGCGGCAGCCGGGTGCGGCTACGGCCCCGGCGGCGCGGCACGGACGCCCACGACATGTTCCTGGACGGCCGCACCGCCCGGGTGGAGCAGGTGCTCCTCGACGTGGACGGCACCCGGTTCCTGGCCGTGACGGTGGACGACGACCCGGGCGCGGAGCTGCACCAGTGGTACGGGCGGCTGCGTCACTTCCGGCCCGAGGAGGTCGAACCGTTGCCCGGCGAGATGAGGACGGCCCGGTGAACCCGCCCGGCACCGCGAACGGCACCGGCGCCACGAACGGCAGCGTGGCCGGCTCCGGCACCGCGAACGGTGGTGTGGACGGCCCCGGCCCGGCGAACTGTCCCGGCAGCGGCCGGATCCTGGTCGCGGGCATCGGCAACATCTTCCTCGGTGACGACGCGTTCGGCGTCGAGGTCGTCCGGCGGCTCCGGGACGTCCTCCTCCCACCGGGGGTGGACGTGTCCGATTACGGCATCCGGGGGATGCATCTGGCTTACGATCTGCTGGACGGCCGGCATGACGTGTTGGTCCTGGTGGACGCGTTGCCGCTGGACGAGCCGCCCGGGACGTTGGCCGTACTCCGGGTGGATCTCGACGACCCGGGCTGGACGCTGCGGCCGGCCGACGTGCTGGACGCGCCGGCCGCCGACGCGCACGGCATGGATCCCGAATCGGTGCTGCGCCTGCTGCGCGGCCTCGGCGGGAGCGTCGACCGGGTCCTCGTCGTGGGTTGCCAGCCCGCCGCCCTCGACGAGCGGATGGAGCTGTCGGCTCCGGTGGCCGCCGCGGTCGACGAGGCGGTCCGCACGGTGGCCGGGATCGTCCGGGAGGAAGCCGCGCGGTTGGCCCGCGGTGCGGGGACGACACGAGGTACGCCCGTAGAGGGCAGCGAACGGGGGGTGAGCACGCATGCATGAGACTGGTCTGTCCGAGGCGATCGTGGAGGCGGCGGTACGCCGGGCGGCCGGGCGTCGGGTCACCGCGCTGCGGGTGCGCATCGGTGGCCACCCGGTCGACCCGGACGTCGTCACGCAGGGCATCCAGCTGGCCGCGGCCGGCACGGTGGCCGCGGACACCGCCGTCGACCTGGTGCTCGAACCGATGACGGTGGCCTGCCACGACTGCGGTCGCGGCGGGCCGATCGACGACCACCTGGCGATGGTGGCCTGCCCGCAGTGCGGTGGCGTCGACATCGACGTCACCGGCACCGACGACGTCGTGCTGGAGTCGATCACCGTGGACGTGCTGGCCTCCCCCGCGCTGGCGCCGGCGACGGCCGGCCACGACCCGGGGAGCGAGGCGGCATGAGCGAGCGGCAGCGAGTGAATCCACAGTCCGGCGCGGCAAAGGCTCAGGTCGACGCCGAGCGGAGCGAGGTGGCGGCATGAGCCAGGGCACGCGGGAGCCCGCCGCGGTGCGGCCGGCGGGGAACGGGGTCGACGAGGTCACCATCCTCTGGATCTCCGAGGGGATGAGTTGCGACGGCGACTCCGTGTCGATGACGGCCTCGGACCAGCCGGCCATCGAGGACATCGTGCTGGGGCTCATTCCCGGCCTGCCCAAGGTCAACCTGCACAACAAGGTGCTGTCGCCGACGGCCGGCGGCGAAGAGTTCCTCGCGCCGTACCGCAGAGCGGCCCGCGGGGAGATGACCGAGCCGTTCATCCTGGTCATCGAGGGCTCGATCCCGAACGAGAACATCAACGGCGACGGGTACTGGACGTCCTTCGGCAACGACGAGCGGACCGGCGAGCCGCTGACCGTGAACTGGTGGATCGACCAGCTGGCGCCGAAGGCGTGGGCGGTGGTCGCGGCCGGCACCTGCGCGACGTACGGCGGGATCCACGCCATGGCCGGCAACCCGACCGGCTGCATGGGCCTGGCCGACTACCTCGGGTGGGACTTCCGCTCCCGGGCCGGCCTGCCCATCGTCAACGTGCCCGGCTGCCCGATCCAGCCGGAGAACTTCATGGAGACCCTGACCTGGGTGCTCTACCACGCCGCCGGCTCGGCCCCGCCGCCACCGCTGGACCAGATGCTGCGGCCGCAGTGGCTCTTCGGCAAGACCGTGCACGAGGGCTGCGACCGGGCCGCCTACTACGAGCAGGCCGACTTCGCCAAGGACTACAACTCGCCCAAGTGCCAGGTGAAGATCGGCTGCTGGGGGCCGGTGATCAACTGCAACGTCCCGAAACGCGGCTGGATGGGCGGGGTGGGTGGCTGCCCCAACGTCGGCGGCATCTGCATCGGCTGCACCATGCCGGGCTTCCCCGACAAGTTCATGCCGTTCATGGACATGCCACCCGGTGGCAGCCTCTCCACGTTGCTCATCAAGCCGTACGGCGCGTTGATCCGCCGCCTGCGCGGCATCACCAACGTCACCGCCAACCGGGAACCGAAGTGGCACCACAACGGTCCCGAACTCACCAGCGGCTACAACCCCCGATGGCGTCCCTCCGCGCCGACGGATCCCCGACCACCGGCAGCGATGGAGAGGAACGAGCCTTGACCGCGACGAAACCGAAGCCGGCCGCCGGCCAGAAGCCCGGCGAGCTGGTGGAGATGGCGTGGGATCCGATCACCCGGATCATCGGCAACCTCGGCGTCTACACGAAGATCGATTTTGCGAACCGCATCGTCGCCGAGTGCCACACCACGTCGTCGCTGTTCCGCGGCTACTCGGTGTTCATGAAGGGCAAGGACCCGCGGGACGCCGGCTTCATCACCAGCCGGATCTGCGGCATCTGCGGCGACAACCACACCACCTGCTCGGTCTACGCGCAGAACATGGCGTACGGGATCAAGACCCCGCCGCTGGCCGAGTGGATCATCAACCTCGGCGAGGCCGCCGAGTACATGTTCGACCACACCCTGTTCCAGGACAATCTCGTCTTCGTCGACTTCTGCGAGGCGATGGTCAAGCAGACCAACCCGAGCGTCCTGGCCCGTGCGGAGTCCACCCTGGCCCCGGGTCGGGACATCCACGGCTACCGGACGATCGCCGACATCATGCGGGCCTACAACCCCTTCGAGGGCGAGGTCTACAAGGAGGCGCTGAAGGTCAGCCGGACCACCCGGGAGATGTTCTGCCTGATGGAGGGGCGGCACGTACACCCGTCGACGGTCTATCCCGGCGGCGTCGGCACCATGCCGCAGCCGTCGCTGTTCACCGACTACCTGAGCCGGCTGGTCAGCATCCTGGACTTCGTCAAGAAGGCCGTCGCCATGAACGACGACATCTTCGACTTCTGGTACGAGGCGCTGCCCGGCTACGAGGAGGTCGGCCGCCGCCGGGTGCTGCTCGGCTGCTGGGGCTCCTTCCAGAACCCCGACGTGGTCGACTACCGGTACGAGACCATGACGCAGTGGGGACGGGCGATGCACGTCACGCCCGGCATCGTGGTCGACGGCAAGCTGCTCACCACCGACCTGGTCGACATCAACCTCGGCATCCGGATCCTGCTCGGCAGCTCCTACTACAAGGACTGGGCCGGCCAGGAGGAGCCGTTCGTCAAGTACGACCCGCTCGGCAACCCGGTCGACATCCGCCACCCCTGGAACCAGACCACCCTTCCGGATCCCGGCAAGCGCGACTTCAACGACAAGTACAGCTGGGTGATGAGCCCCCGCTGGTTCGACAAGAGCAGCGGGCAACATCTCGCGCTGGACACCGGCGGCGGCTGCTTCGCCCGGCTCTACACCACCGCGCTGGCCAAGATGGTCGACACGCCGTACGTCAAGTCGACCGGGCACAGCGTGCAGATCCTGCTGCCGAAGAGCGCGACGCTGCCCGAGATGACCCTGGAGTGGAAGATCCCCCGCTGGTCGAACGCGCTGGAACGGGACCGCTCGCGGGCCTACTTCATCGCGTACGCCGCGGCGATGGCGCTCTACTTCCTGGATCGGGCGATGGAGCGGGTGCGCGGCGGCGACATGCGGGTCTTCGCCGACTTCGAGGTGCCGGACGAGGCCATCGGCTGCGGCTTCCACGAGGCCGTCCGGGGCATCCTGTCGCACCACATCGTGATCCGGGACCGCAAGATCGCCAACTACCACCCGTACCCGCCGACCCCCTGGAACGGCAGTCCCCGGGACAGCTACGGCACCCCCGGGCCCTACGAGGACGCGATCCAGAACACCCCGATCTTCGAGGAGAACGGCCCGGACAACTTCAAGGGCGTCGACATCATGCGGGCGGTACGCAGCTTCGATCCCTGCCTGCCCTGCGGGGTGCACATGTACGTCGGCGGCGGCCAGACCCTCAAGAAGATCCACTCGCCGATGTTCGGCGCGTCGCATGGCTGAGCCACCACCGGTCGTCTCCCGGCTCGACGACCCGGCCGTCGAACCGCGGCTGGCCCGCCTCGACGCCCTGCTCAGCCAGCTCGAACAGACCCCCGGCCGCACCGCCGAGCTGGCGCTGGAAGCCGTCGAGCTGCTGACCGAGGTGTACGGCGAGGCGCTGGCCCGGGTCACCGACCTCGCCGCCGGCAACCCCGGCGCGCTCGACCCGCTCACCGGCGACGAGTTGCTGCGGCACCTGCTGCTGTTGCACCGCATCCACCCGGATCCGCTGGACCGGCGGGTGGCCCGGGCGGTCGACGACCTCCGGCCGCAGCTGCGCGCGCAGGGCGCCGAGATCGCGCTGCTCGGCGTCGAGAACGAGGTGGCGCGGATCAGCCTCGCCGCGAGGTCGTGCGGCGGTGGCGGCGCGGCCCTGCGGGACCTGGTACGGCAACAGGTGCTGACCTTCGCGCCGGAGCTATCCGCCGTCGACGTGGTGGCGCCCGCCCCGGTGCCGGCGCTGATCCCGGTCACCACCCTCTGGCAGCGACCGGAGCCACCCGACGCGCCGGCCACGGCGGCGGTCACACCCGACGCGCCGGCCACGGTGGCCGTTGAACCCGGCGTGACGGCCACGAGCAAGGTGGCGGTTACCGGCGGGGTGCCGGCCACGGGCGCGGTGGCGCGAGCGGCGGGGCCGCTGGCGTCGGGCGGCCCGGCATGACGGCCGGCGCGTTGCGGCGGGCCATCCGCCGGGCGGGGCAGCGCACGGCCACGGCCGAGCGCTGTGGCATGTGCGCCGGGCCGGTCCGCCCCGAGCACCGGCACGTGTGGGACCGGCAGGACGGGGAGCTGCTCTGCACCTGCACGCCCTGCTCGCTGCTCTTCGAGCGCGAGGCGGCCGGCGCCGGCCGGTACCAGCTCGTCCCGGCCCGGGGCCGGCGGTTGACCGGCCTGCCCGCCGAGGAGCTCAACGTGCCGGTCGGCCTGGTCTTCTTCGTCAAGCAGGAGGACGGCCGGATGCTCGGGCACTACCCGAGCCCGCTCGGCACCACCGAGTCGGAGATCGATGCCGCTGCCTGGCGGGCCGTCGCGGCGCGATCGTCCGAGCTGGCCGAGCTGGAGCCGCGGGTCGAGGCGTTCCTGGTCTGGACCGGCATGCCGCGCGGCGGTGGCCAGCAGTGGGTGGTGCCGGTCGACGACTGCTTCCGGCTGGTGACGCTCGTCCGGCGGCACTGGACGGGCATGTCGGGGGGAAGCGCGGTGTGGCGGGAGATCGCCGGCTTCTTCGACGACCTGGGCCGACGGCATGCCCAGCCGTCCGGCAACGACTGATGGAGGGGGCGGAGATGGGCGAGATCCGAGTGGGCGATCCCGATGTCGAACTCGACACGCCGGCGCACACCAAGGGCGTCGAGGAGGGCAACTCGCGGCGGCGCAAGCAGCGCGGCCACAACGACGACGGGACGGTGGACCCCGAACGCTCCACCGGCATCCGGCCGGAGGCGCACGGCCCGATCCTGCCGATCATGCCGAACCTGCCGCCGGGCTGAGCGGGTCCGAAGGAGGAGGTGAGCTATGCGGAAGCTCGTGGTGCTGCTGGCCGGCGTCGCCGTGGTGGGGCTGTTCTGGAAGGAACTGCCCGCACTCCGGCGCTACATCAAGATCGAAAGAATGTGAACGGGAAAGGCCGGACGAGCCGATGTGTCTAGGTATCCCGGGCGAGATCGTCGAGATCAAGGCCGGTCACGACGATCTCGCCGTCGTCGACGTGGTGGGCGTCCGGCGGGCGGTCAACATCGGCCTGCTGGAGGCGGACCAGGTCGGCGTCGGCGACTGGGTGCTGGTCCACGTCGGGTTCGCCATGTCCAAGATCGACGAGGCCGAGGCGGCCGCCACGTTGGCGCTGCTGACCGGCCTCGGGCAGGCGTACACCGACGAGTTGCAGGCGCTCGCCGAATCCGACATCAGCTAGGGGATCACCAGATGCGTTTCGTCGACGAGTACCGCGACGCGGAGCGGGCCCAGGTGCTGGCCACCCAGATCGCCGCGTTGTGCGAGCCGGGACGGCAGTACAAGTTCATGGAGGTCTGCGGCGGGCACACGCACACCATCTACAAGCACGGCATCGAGGACTACCTGCCGGAGAGCGTCTCGCTGGTGCACGGCCCGGGGTGCCCGGTCTGCGTCATCCCGATGGGCCGGGTGGACGACGCCATCGCCATCGCCCACGAGCCGGGCGTCATCATGACCGCCTTCGGCGACATGATGCGGGTCCCCGGCGGCACCGGCTCGTTCCTGGACGCCAAGGCGGCCGGCGCGGACATCCGGATGGTGTACTCGCCGCTGGACGCACTGAAGATCGCCCGTACCAACCCGGACCGCCGGGTGGTCTTCATGGCGATCGGGTTCGAGACCACCTCACCGTCGACCGCGATGACCGTGCTGCGGGCCGCCGCCGACGGCATCGACAACTTCTCGGTGTTCTGCAACCACGTCACCATCCTGCCGGCGATCAAGGCCATCCTCGACTCACCCGACCTGCGGCTCGACGGCTTCCTCGGGCCCGGGCACGTCTCCACCGTCATCGGCTGCCGACCGTACGAGTTCATCGCCCGCGACTACGGCAGGCCGCTGGTGTGTGCCGGGTTCGAGCCGCTGGACCTGTTGCAGTCGGTCTTCATGCTGCTCCAGCAGCTCGCCGAGGGGCGCTGTGAGGTGGAGAACCAGTACACCCGGGTGGTGCCCTGGGACGGCAACCTGCGGGCGCTGGAGGCGATCGGCCAGGTCATGCAGCTGCGGCCGTACTTCGAGTGGCGCGGCCTCGGCTTCATCTCGCACTCCGCGCTGCGGATGCGCGACGAGTACGCGGCCCACGACGCCGAGCAGATCTTCGAGGTGCCCGGGGTACGCGTGGCGGACCCGAAGGCATGCCAGTGCGGCGAGGTGCTCAAAGGGGTGCTCAGGCCCTGGGAGTGCAAGGTGTTCGGCACCGCCTGTACGCCGGAGACGCCCATCGGCACCTGCATGGTCTCCTCGGAGGGCGCCTGCGCGGCCTACTACAACTTCGGCCGCTTCACCCGGCAGCGGCTGACCGAGGCGGCGCGGGTATGACGACCGAGCGTACCGCCGGATGGGTCGAGCGCGCGGTGGCCGAGGCGGAGACGGTGACCGACCGCGATGCCGGGCGGCTGTCGCCGGAGGAGCAGGTGCTCAAGCGCATCGAACGGGCCCGCCGACGCGCGCCGAGGATCCGGGAGAGCCGGATCACCCTGGCCCACGGCGCGGGCGGCAAGGCGACGCAGAGCCTGGTCGAGGGGCTCTTCGTCGAGGCGTTCCGCAACCCGACGCTGGCGGCGCTCGGCGACGCCGCGACGCTCAGCGTGGGCACCG
Source organism: Micromonospora sp. CA-263727 (assembly GCF_050942455.1). NCBI lineage: Bacteria > Bacillati > Actinomycetota > Actinomycetes > Micromonosporales > Micromonosporaceae > Micromonospora > Micromonospora sp. CA-263727. The sequence continues at coordinate 3,293,157 of NZ_CP192031.1, read as the reverse complement.
GCCGGCTGGCCTTCACCACCGACTCGTACGTGGTGTCACCGCTGTTCTTCCCGGGTGGGGACATCGGCGACCTCGCGGTCAACGGCACCGTCAACGACCTCGCGGTCAGCGGCGCCCGGCCGCTCTACCTGTCGGCCGGGTTCATCCTGGAGGAGGGCTTCCCCGTCGCCGACCTGCGACGGATCACCGCCTCCATGGCCGCCGCGGCACAGCGGGCCGGGGTCCAGGTGGTCACCGGCGACACGAAGGTGGTGCAGCGGGGCAAGGCGGACGGCTGCTACCTCAACACGGCCGGCGTCGGCGTGCTGGAACGCCCGGTGCGCCTGGGCGCGGCGCAGGTCCGGCCCGGTGACGCGGTCGTCGTCTCCGGCCCGATCGGCGACCACGGGGTCACCATCATGCTCGCCCGCGGCGAACTGGACATCGCCGCCGACCTCGCCTCGGACACCGCGCCGCTACCCGGCCTGGTGGCCGCCCTGCTGGACGCGGCGCCCGGGGTACGCCTGCTGCGCGACGCCACCCGGGGCGGCGTGGCGACCGTCCTCAACGAACTGGCGCAGGCGGCCCAGGTCGCCGTCGTCGTCGACGAGTCCCGGGTGCCGGTGCGTCCGGCCGTGACCGGCGCCTGCGAACTGCTCGGCATCGACCCGCTCTACGTGGCCTGCGAGGGACGCCTGGTGGCGGTGGTGGACGGCGCGCAGGCGGAGGCCGCGGTGGCCGCGCTGCGCGGGCACCCGCTCGGCGACGGCGCGGCCGTCATCGGCCACGTCGCCGCCGACCCACCCGGGATGGTGCTGCTCCGGACCGCGTTCGGCGGCACCCGGGTGGTCGACATGCTCGTCGGCGACCCCCTCCCCCGCATCTGCTGAGCTGTAAGGAAGGGACCCTTCTTATCGCTTTTTGTATAGGAGGGGCCCCCTCCTAACATTTCAGGGGCGGGGGCGGGCGGCGGCTATCACGGCTTGGCCGAGGGAGATGCCGCCGTCGTTGGGCGGCACCCGCGAGTGCACCAGCACCCGGAAGCCGTCCCGCTCCAGGCCGCTCACCACCGCTTCGAGCAGCAGCATGTTCTGGAAGACCCCGCCGGAGAGCGCGACGGTGGCCAGTCCCGTGCGCTGCCGGACGGTCTCCGCCGCCCGGAGCACGGCGTCGGCCAGGCCGTGGTGGAAACGCGCGGCGATCCGGCCCGGGTCCACGCCGGCGAGCAGGTCCTCGACCACGCACCGGACCAGCGCGCACCCGGCGTCCCGCAGTGGCACGGGGCCGCCCGCCGCGACCGGGTAACCGCCGCGCTCGTCCCGGTCGGCCCGCTGCTCCAGGGCGATGGCGGCCTGCCCCTCGAAGCTGACGCGGTCGTGCCGGCCGAGGAGCGCCGAGACGGCGTCGAAGAGGCGACCGGCGCTGGAGGTACGCGGGGAGTTCGTTCCGGTCCGCGCCAGCGCCACCACCGCGGGCCACTGCCGCTCGTGCCGCCGCCGCAGCGGCAGCTCCGGTACGGCGTCGCCGTATATCTCGTCGAGGTAGGCCGCCGCCATCCGCCACGGCTCGCGTACCGCCGCGGCCCCGCCCGGCATCGGCACCGCGCCCAGGTGACCGACCCGCTCGAACCCGGCCAGGTCGGCGACGAGCAGCTCCCCGCCCCAGAGGGTGCCGTCCAGGCCGTACCCGAGACCGTCGAAGGCGACGCCGATCACCGGGCCGGGGTCACCGTTGTCGGCCAGGCAGGACGCGATGTGGGCGTGGTGGTGCTGGACACCGATCAGCTCGACGTCCTCGCGCCCCCGGGCGTACTTGGTGGAGAGGTACTCCGGATGCAGGTCGTGGGCGACGATCTCCGGCCGGACGTCGAAGAGCCGGGTGAAGTGCGCGATGCCGTCGGTGAAGGCCCGCAGCGTCTCGTAGTTCTCCAGGTCGCCGATGTGGTGCGAGACGAACGCGCGCCCTCCCTTCGCCACGCAGAAGGTGTTCTTCAGCTCCGCTCCGCAGGCCAGCACCGGCCGGTCGAACCGCCAGGGCACGGTGACCGGCGCGGGCACGTAGCCACGGGAGCGCCGCAGCGGCAGTTCGCGGCCCCGGAACACGCGTACCACCGAGTCGTCGGTGCGGACGTGGATCCGCCGGTCGTGCAGGAGGAAGCCGTCGGCGATCGGCGCGAGCCGCCGACGGGCCTCGTCGTCGCGGTACGCGATGGGTTCGTCGGAGAGGTTGCCGCTGGTCAGCACGATCGGGGTGGCCAGCCGCCGGAGCAGCAGCCGGTGCAGTGGCGTGTACGGCAGCAGCACACCCAGGTCACGGTTGCCCGGCGCCACCGACCCGGCGACCGGGGCGTCGGCGCGGCGCGGCAGCAGCACCACGGGACGGCGGGCGCCGGTGAGCACCGGCTCGGCCGCCGGCGCCACGTCGACGAGGGTACGCGCCGCCGGCAGGTCGGCGACCATCACGGCGAACGGCTTCTCCTCGCGGTGCTTGCGGGCCCGCAGCGCCGCGACCGCCCGGTCGTCGTCGGCCCTCGCGGCCAGGTGGAAGCCGCCGAGCCCCTTGACCGCGACGATCCGCCCGGCCCGCAGCCACCGGACGGCGGTGTCCAGCGGCTCGCCGGGCAGCGGGCTGCCGTCGGCGGTGACGAAGCGCAGGGCCGGACCGCAGGCGGGGCAGCAGACCGGTTCGGCGTGGAAGCGGCGGTCGCCCGGGTCCGCGTACTCGGCGGCGCAGGCGGCGCAGAGCGGGAAGTCGGCCATGGTGGTGCTGCGCCGGTCGTACGGCACGTCCTCGACGATGGTGAAGCGCGGACCGCAGTTGGTGCAGTTGGTGAACGGGTAGCCGTGCCGCCGGTCCGCCGGGTCGCCGAGTTCCGCCAGACAGTCCGGGCAGGTGGCGGTGTCCGGGGAGATCAGGGCGTCCCGACCGACGCCGGTGACGCTGGTGACGATGGCGAAGCCGGGCTGGCCGGTCGGCGGCACCGGCTCGGTGGTGAGCCGGTCGACCTGGGCGAGGGTCGGCGCCCGTCGGCTGAGGTCGGCCACGAAGGCGGCCAGCCGGCCACCGTCCCCTTCGACCTCGACGAAGACGCCCGAGGTGTCGTTGCCGACGAAGCCGGCCAGGTCGTACTCGGTGGCGAGCGCGTGCACGAACGGCCGGAAGCCGACCCCCTGCACGATGCCCTCGACGCGCACCTGCACCCGCCGCACGCCGGCCAGCTCCACCACCGCCGTCAGAGGTCGCCGGTCAACGCCTGCTGGGTGAGTTCCCAGAGCACGTGGTAGACCGTGGTCTGTGCCTCCTGGACCCGGTGCACCGAGGTCGACGGCACCACGAAGAGGTGGTCGACGAACTCGGATCCGGCCATCCGGCCGCCGTCGTAGCCGGCGATGCCGACGGTGAGCATGCCGCGCCGGGCCGCCTCCTCGAACCCCCGCAGGACGTTCGGCGATCCGCCGCTGGTGGAGAGGCCCACCGCGATGTCCCCGGCCCGGCCGAACGCCGCCACCTGCCGGGCGAAGACCACCTCGAACCCGACGTCGTTGGAGAGCGCGGTGATCAGCGCGACGTCGTGGGTCAACGAGATGGCCGGCAGCGGGCGGGCCGCCGCCGGTGGGTGCAGGAACAGCTGCGCGACGTCCTGCGCGTCGGTGCTGCTGCCGCCGTTGCCGAACGCGTACAGCGTGCCGCCGGCCTGGAAGGCCGCGGCGCATCGGCGGGCGCAGTCGACCAACTGTCGCCCGTGCTGGGCGACCAGCGATCCGCGGAGGGCGACGATCTCCGCCGCCTTCGCCGCGGTGGAGCGCGCCACCTCGGCGAGCACCGCCTCCACGTCGGTCGGCCGGGTGTCCAGGAACGGGTAGAGCGCCCCGATCGCGCCCTCGACCCGGGCGCTCACACCGCCACCTCGCTCCGCTCGGCGTCGTCGTGAGGCTCCACACTGCGCTGCTGGTTCCCTCGCTGACGCTCGCTCACGGACCGCTCGACCACGGCGATGGCCTCCTTGGCGTGCACCAGCACCACGTCGCCCGGTCCGGCCTCGACCAGGGCCACGCTGATCTCCTCGGGCCCGGCGTCGGTGTCGACCACGGCAAGGCCGCCGGCCAGCACCTCGCGGACCCGGACGGCGACCGCCACGTCGGCGCAGGTGATGCAGACCTCGTCGTGGCACGCGGGCACGCTCGGGGTGGCCAGCGGGCCGCGGCGCGGCGGCCGACCGGTCACCGGACCGCCTCCGGCTCCAGCAGTCCGGGCTGCTCGAACAGCACGTGCACCAGCTCCCACAGGATGTGGTAGGTCGTCACGTGTACCTCCTTGACGATGCACGGGTCCGTGGAGCGGGCCACCACGACGTGGTCGGCGATGGCCTCCGAGGCGATGTCGCCGCCGTCGCCGCCGAGCAGCCCGACGGTGAGCAGACCGAGGTCGCGGGCCGTCACCAGGCCGCGCCGTACGTTGGCGCACCGGCCGTCGACGGAGAGTCCGAGGGCGATGTCCGTCGGGGCGGCGAGCAGGCGCAGTTGGGCCGCGAAGACCTCGTCGAAGCCGTCCGCCCGGGCGATGCCGGTGAGGGTGGCGGCGTCGTTGGTCAGCGAGATCGCCGGCAGGGCCGGTTTGCCCACGATGACCGGGTGGACGAACTCCACCACGACGTGCTGGGCGTCGGTCGCCGGCCCGCCGTTGCCGAAGACGATCAGCTTGCCGCCGCGGTGGAACCGTACGGCCATCGCGTAGCAGGCCCGCGCGATGCGCGTCGCGTCGGCGGCGAGCGCCTGCGCCGGGGCGACCCGGCGGGCGAAGGCGCGGTCCACCGCCGGTATCACGGGCGACTCCATGCTCCTCCGTTCATCGTCGGGCCGCGGCGCAGCGGTCGACGCCACCGGGGCGCGCTTGCGAGAAGGCCCCCGCCGAACGCCGCAGGCAGGCGTCGATGACCCGGTCGAGCTGCGCCAGTCGGACGGTCCAGGCTCGAAGGTCGTCGCGGCCCTTGCCGGTGAGCTGGTAGCGCCGGCGGGCCGGCCCCGCCCCGGCGGTCTCCCACCCGGAGATCAGCGATTGGTCGCGTTCCAGGCCGCGCAGCACCCGGTAGACGTGGCCGGCTTCCACATCGGGCATTCCCATCTCCCGGAGCCGGTCGATCAGGTCGTATCCGTGGCCGGGCCGTTCGAGGATCAGGAGCAGGAGGAGCGGATGCAGCAGACCACGCAGTTCACGTCCGTGCATGCCGATCCTTCCCGGGCAGCGGGCACCACTTCTCCCGCAGTCAAGCACGCTTTCCTGCTATATCGGACGAAAACACCCGATTAGGTCGGCGAGGCCGCTCGTCCCGGATCACGTGACCCGGACGGCCGGCAGGTAGGGAAATCCCCGATTCCTTCGCCGCGGCCACCCCCTAGGGTCGGCCGCATGGGCACCGACCGTCTCCGCAAGGTTGTCTCGGCCATCCTCACGGCGACGCTGCTGCTCACCGCGACGGCCTGCACCGGCCGGTCGCCCGTCGGCACCGCCAACGCGGCCGACGAGGACCCGTACAGCGAGGCCGCGCTGCGGTACGGGATGGCGCCCGTGCCCCACCCCGACCTGACGTACCAGCCCGACGTGGTCCTCGTCGGCGGCGGTGGCCGCGCGGTCCGGTCGGTCACCGCCGACGGGCTCACCTGGCGGATCGACGGCAACGCCCCGCGCGCCGGCGACCTGGCCCCCGGCAAGGTCATGTTCGTCACCGGGCGGGGCGTCGGCCGGGTGCTCGACATCCAGCGCGAGGGGGACGACCTGCTCGTCACGATCGGGCCGGTCACCATCACCGACGTGATCCGCGACGGCGTCCTGGAGAAGAAGGGCATCGCGATCGAGGACCCGGTCGCCTACCAGGCCGGGGAGCCGATCTGGGCGATGTCCGAGGAGGAGGCCGACGCCGCGCTGCCCACCCCGTCCGGCCGGGCCGGACGGAGCGTGCCGCTGCGGCTCGCCCCGCTGCCGCCCCGGCCCGCCCAGCCGGCGCCGATCCGCGGCGGCGGCGAGGTCAAGTCGGTCGTCGCCAACTTTTCCACCGGCGTCAGCCTCGTCAGCGGGGCCGAGGTCAGCTTCAACTACGACCGCAACGGTACGAAGCTGTTCGGGCGGGCCGCGCTCACCTTCCAGCGGCCGGCGGCGGACTTCCACCTGAGCATCAAGGGCGGCTCGGTGGCCCGGGCCGAACTGTCGGTCAGCGGCGGCTTCGGGGTCCGGTACTCGTTCGAGGCCGGGATCTCCGACGGGCAGAACGTCAAGGCGGTGCTCCCCATCCCGGTGGAGTTCAGCATCCCGATGGGGACCGTGCTCGGCGTGCCGCTGGCGCTCACCATCAGCCAGACCGTCAAGGTCACCACGGCGTTCGGGGCGAAGGTCGGGACCATCAAGGGCAAGGGTGAGTTCTCCCTGGCCGGATCGCTGGGCTACGGGTACGCCAACGGCAGGTTCGGCCCACAGGTCAGCAAGAACTTCCAGCGCAAGGAGAGCCTGATCAACTCCCTGCGTGGGGTGCCGGTCGGCGTGATGGGCCTGCTCATCGAGCACCGGGTCCGGTTCGACCTCGGGTTCAGCGCCTTCGTGCTCAAGGCCGGTCTCTTCTTCGAGGTGTCGACGGCCTACGGGACGACCATGGGGTCGGCGCTGGGGTCGCCGCTGGCGGTCTGTCGCGGGGTGGGGATCGGCGTCTGGGCGTCGTACGGCGTCGGCTATACGATCCTGGCCCCGGTGGTGAATGTGATCAACAAATTCCTCAGCCTGGTGAACATCACTCCGATCAACCCGTCCGGCAAGCTGGGGCCGCCGCCGTACCGCATCCACAAGGCGGAGGAGGTCATTCCGCCGGGGACCAAACTCTGCGGCACCCCGCAACCCGCCGCCGACTGATCCCGCCCTCAGGGCGCGGTGGTCGCCGGCCGGACCGGGTCACGGAGCGCCGTCGTGAGGAGAGGTATCGCCAGGCCCGAACCAATCTCGTCGATACTTGACACTGTTGTCAAGTTCCTGAAGACTCGGCGTAGACGCCGGCGACGGCGACCCCGGCCCGGTTGGGAGCTGGCACATGCGCGCGCTACTGCCCAAAGACCTGCTGCGTCAGCGAACCGTGTTCGTGAGTGGTGGCGGCAGCGGGGTCAACCTGGCGATCGCCAGAGCCTGTGCCCGGGTCGGCGCCAACCTCGTGCTCTGCGGACGTACCGAGGCGAAGCTCAAGGAGGCGGCGGCCGAGCTCACCGCGATCGGCGCCGAAGCGGCCTATGCCGTCGCCGACGTACGCGACGCCGCCGCCGTACAGGCCGCCTTCGAGGTGGCGGCGGAGCACTTCGGCGCGGTCGACGCGGTGGTCTGCGGTGCCGCCGGCAACTTCCTCGCACCCGCCGAGCGGATCAGCTCCAACGGCTTCCGCGCGGTCGTGGACATCGACCTGCTCGGCAGTTTCCACTGTGCCCACGCCGCCTTCGAGCAGTTGCGCCGCACCCAGGGCAATCTCCTGTTCGTCTCCGGCGGGCAGTCGCAGATGCCCTTCGCCCAGCAGGCGCACGTGGCGGCGGCAAAGGCCGGCGTGGACCAGCTCATGCGCTCGCTGGCGCTGGAGTGGGCACCGCACGGCATCCGCTCGAACTCGATCGTTCCCGGCCCGGTCAACGGGACCGAGGGCATGCGGCGGCTGGCCGAGTCGGTCACCGAACAGGTGTGGGCCGACATGGTGCCGCTGGGCCGGTTCGCCGAGCCCGAGGAGATCGCGCAGATGGCCGTGGTCCTGCTCTCGCCGCTCGCCGCCTACGTCAACGGGGCACAGGTCGTGGTCGACGGGGGCATGGCGACGGTCGGCTCCGCCGCCTTCAACCAGGCCGTCCGCCGCGCCGGCTGACCCCGGTCGCATCGCGACAGCACCGCCTCGCGCAGGTCCCCGACACCTCACCCTCCGCGCCCACCGGCCGCCCCGACGGCATCGGGGGCGGCCGGCTCGTCCTCGGCTGCGCTGCCGGCCGGCGGGACCCGGACCGGGCCGTCGGCCCGCCGGCTCGGGAAGCCCGGGCGTCGGGGCCGGTCAGCCCGTCGGCAACGACCGCAGCATCGTCGGGATGGCCGGGTCGAGGCCCAGGGCGCTGGCCTGTGCCGTCAAGTCCGCCAGATAGCGGGCGACGTTGCGGAGCTTGACCTGCTCGTAGCCGCGGATCGTGTCGGCCAGGCCCAGTAGGTCGACGCATCGGTCGAGGTTGCCGGCGGAGACCCCGGCAGCGACCCGCTCGGCGAGCGCGGTGTAGTGGGCGACCAGGTCCCGCTCGACCCGACGCAGGTGCGCATAGCCGAAGAGGTCGAACGGCGTGTGGCGGACCCGCTTGAGCACGGCGAGCGCCCGGAACCCGGGCCGGAACCACGGCCCGAGCCGGATCTTGGAGGTCATCCCCATCGCCCGCAGGATCGGCGGGTGCAGGTACCAGGAGACCTTCGCCCCGGCACCGAACTGCTCGCGCACCGCGTCCCGGGCCGAATCGAGCAGGTGCAGCCGGGCCACCTCGTACTCGTCCTTGTACGCCATCAACCGGTGCAGCTGCGTCGCCGCCGCCCGGGTCAACGGACCGGCCGAGCCGCTCACCGACGTTTCCGCCGCCGCCACCCGCTGCACGGTGTCGAGGTACCGCCCGGCGTACCCGATGTTCTGGTAGTCGACCAGGTCCGCCACCCGGGTGCGCAGCAGGTCCCGCAGCGCCGGGTCGGCCGTGACGGCGGCGACCCGCCCGGCCAGCGCGGACGCCAGCGCGGGCGGGGCGACCCGCCGCCCCCGGGCGGCCACCAGCGCCGCCACGGCGGCCGGGGCCGCCACCGCGGCGCGACCCCACCGGAACGCCTGCACGTTCGCCGCGACGGCGGTCCCGTTGAGCCGGTACGCCTCCTCGATGGACTCCGCCGAGATCGGCAGCGCCCCGCTCTGGTAGGCCGCGCCGACCAGCACGGTGTTGGCCATCAGGTGGTTGCCGAAGACCGCGTCGGCGATCGCCTCCGGATCGACGAAGACGTTGGCGTCGCGGCGGGTCACCTCGCCGAGTTGGGCGGCCTGGGCCTCGATCGACGGGTAGGCGATGCTCGGGTCGACCGCCATGTCCGCCGTCGGGGTCGGACTCAGCGACCCGACCGCCACCGTCCGGACCGGGGACGCCTTGGCCAGGGCCTTGGCGTTCATCGCGGCGAGCAGGTCGAAGGCGAGCATCAGGTCGGTCTCGCCGTCGGCGATCTGGGCGGCCGGTTCTGCCGCGGGATCGGTGTAGACCTGCAACTGCGACACCACGGTCCCGGCCTTCTGGCTGGAACCGGTCAGGTCGAGGTTGCGGACCAGTTTGCCGTCGAGCACCGCCGCGGTGGCCAGCACCTGGCTGACCGTCACCACACCGGTGCCGCCGATGCCGGTCAGGTGGACGTTGAACGCCTCGGTCGGCACGGCCGCCGTCGGCGACGGCAGCTCCGGCAGCGCCGGGCCTGTGCCGTCGGCGGAGGCGCCGGCACGGCCGCCCGTCGAGGTCTCGACCGTCATGAACGAGGGGCAGTCGCCGCGTACGCAGGAGTAGTCGAAGTTGCAGGAGGACTGGTGGATGGTGGTCTTGCGGCCGAACTCGGTCTCCACCGGCTGCACGCTCAGGCACTGAGACTTCGCGCTACAGTCCCCGCAGCCCTCGCAGACCCGGTCGTTGATGACGACCCGCCGGGTCGGCTGGGTCATCTGCCGGCGCTTGCGCAGCCGGCGCTTCTCGGCCGCGCAGTGCTGGTCGTGCAGCAACACGGTGACCCCAGCGGTGGCGGCGAGCACCTCCTGCGCCTCCACCAGCCGCTCGCGCTTCCACACCTGGACGCCGCGGGGCAGCCGGATCCGCCGGTACCGGCGGGTGTCGTCGGTGGTGATGATGGTACGGGTGACCCCCTCGGCGGCCAGCATGCGCACCAGCCGCGGCACGTCCAGCACGCCCTCGACGTGCTGGCCGCCGGTCATCCCGACCGCGCTGTTGTAGAGCAACTTGTAGGTGATGTTCACGCCGGCCGCGACGGCCTGGCGCAGGGCGAGGCTGCCGGAGTGGTGGAAGGTGCCGTCGCCGACGTTCTGGAAGATGTGCGGCGTGCTGGTGAAGGGGGCCATGCCGACCCACTGCGCGCCCTCGCCGCCCATCTGCGTGTAGCCGGCCATGGTGCCGTACTCCTCGCGGGGCACCACGAGTTCCAGGATGTGGCAGCCGATCCCGGCGCCCACCACCGCGCCCTCCGGCACGAGGAGGGAGCTGTTGTGCGGGCAGCCCGAGCAGAAGAAGGGCTTGCGGGAGGTGACCAGCGGCAGCAGCGTCCGGGGGCGGGGCCGCTCCGGCAGCCGGACGACGTCGCCGAGCAGGTCCCGCAGCCGTGGGCCGAGCGCGGCGGCGAGCTGGTCGATGCCGAAGACGCCGTACCCGGGCAGGAAGGGTTCGCCGTCGGCGTCGGTCTTGCCGTGGATCGCCGGTGCCTGCGGGCGACCGTAGAGGGCCTCCTTGAGCATCCGCTCGATCAGCGGCCCCTTCTCCTCCACCACGAAGACCTGCTCCAGCCCCTCGGCGAAGGCCCGCCACTCCCCCGTCGACACCGGCCAGAGCGCGAGGACCTTCTTCACCCGTACGCCGGCGCGGCGCAGGGCGTCGTCGTCCAGACCGAGCCGGTCCAGTGCCCGCCGTACGTCGTAGTAGGTGGTGCCGGGCGCGACGATGCCGAGGCGGGCCGCCGGTGGCGCCACGGTGACCGGGTTGAGCTGGTTGGCCTCGATGTAGCTGGCCGCGATGGCCCGGCGGTGGGTGACCAGGTCCCGCTCGGCCTCGCGCATCGGCGGGCCGGGGGTGTTCACCCGCAGCTTCGGTGTGTAGCCCGCCTCGGGCCGCACGAACCGCAGGCGGTCGGGGGTGACGTCGGCCGAGCCGGAGGCGTCGGCGAGGTCGGTGACCATCTTGAATCCGACCCAGAGCCCACTCGCCCGGGACAGGGCGATGCCGTGCGCGGCCAGGTCGAGGATCTCCTGCACGGTGCCGGGGTAGAGCAGCGGCATGCCCCAGTCGATGAACGCGCCGTTGCTGTCGGTCGGGAAGTTGGTCGAGGCGGCGTCCGGGTCGTCCCCGGCGATGACGAGCACACCGCCGTGCGGCGCGGTGCCCCTGATGTTCGCCGTCCGCAGCGCGTCGCCGGCCCGGTCCACCCCGGGCGCCTTGCCGAACCACATGCCGAAGACGCCGTCGACGGTGGCGCCGGGCAGTTCGTTGACGGTCTGACTGCCCCACAACGCGGTCGCGGCGAGATCCTCGTTGAGCCCCGGCTGGTGCCGGATCCGATGCTCCGCCAGCAGCGCCTGCTGACGGTTCATCTCAAGGTCGACCCCGCCGAGCGGCGAGCCGGGGTAGCCCGACACCAGGCCGGCGGTGTCCAAACCGGCGGCGGTGTCCCGGCGGCGCTGGTCGAGCAGCACCCGGACGAGCGCCTGGATCGCGGTCAGGTACACCCGGCCCTCCCTCCGGGTGAACCGGTCGGCGAGGGTGAAGTCCGAACCGGGCTCGTTGGTGATCGTCATGGGTGTCAATCCCGTCCGAGAAGGGTCAGTGCCCGACGACCGAACTGGAGTCGCCGACGGTGAGCCGGCGTACGGTCAGGTTGTCGATCTCGTCTTCGTCGATCTCGTACCCCAGGCCGGGCTTGGTCGGCGCGTCCACGTATCCGTCGGCGTTGACCCGCAGGGTGTCCTTCATCCCCTGGTCCAGCACGCCGGTGGGGACCGGCAGCTCGACCAGGTCGCAGTTGTGGATGGCCAGCATGACGTGGAAGTGCGCGGCCTGGATCAGGGTCGAGCCGTAGCTGTGCGGCTCGAACTTCACGCCGAACGCCTCGCAGAGCGCGGCGGTCTTCTTCATCGCGGTGATGCCGCCGGTCCAGTCCCCGACCGAGCGCACCGAGTCCACCGCGTGGTTCACCAGGTACGGCGGCACGAACTTGAGGCCACCACCGACGCTCTCCACCGCCGTGATCGGGATCGAGAAGTACCGGGTCAGGTCGGCCAGACCCTGGATGTCGGCATCCTCGATGGGCGCCTCGTACCAGTAGAAGTCCAGCTCCTCCAGCACCTTGCCGACCTTGAACGCGCCCTGCCGGTCGTAGGCGTTGACCGGGTCGAGCATCAGGTCCATGGTGTCGCCGACCGCCTCGCGTACCGCCCGGCAGACCTCGATGTCCTTCTCCGGCACCCCGAAGGCGTGCAGCTTGTACGCGGTGAAGCCCTCGTCGCGGCACTCCAGCGCCAGGTCGACGTACTCCGGCACGGTGTCGTAACGCACCGTGCTGGCGTAGGCGCGTACCCGGTCGCGGGCCGCGCCGAGCAGCTTGTAGACGGGCTGCTCGTGGATCTTGCCGACCAGATCCCAGAGGGCGATGTCCACGCCCGAGGAGACCGCGTTGGGGGCGGTGAGGTTGTCGGTCAGCTCGTAGGAGAACCGCTCGATGTCGTGCGGGTCCCGGCCGACCAGGGTGTCGCGCACCCGGGGCAGCATGTCCTCGAACTGGCCCGGCCCGGCGAGCCAGGTGATGCACTGCCCCTCGTGCCCCTCGTCGTCGCGGATCCGCAGCAGGATCATGCCGACCCGGCGCGGCGGGAGCTGGTCCTTCCACTGGAACTCGAACTCGGTCGGCTTGAGCAGTTGGGCGGAGACCTCAGTGATCTTCACGGTCGGATCCTCTCTTCCTCGGATTCCAGCGAACGCAGCTCGGAGGCGGCGATGAGGCTGCGGGTGTACTCGTGTCGGGGGTTGCCGAGCACCTCGGCCACCGTGCCCTGCTCCACGATCTGGCCCTTCAGCAGCACGGCGACCCGGTGGCACAGGTGACGCACCATGTGCATGTCGTGGGCGACGAAGACGTAACTCATCTCGAACTTCTCCTGAAGGTCGAGCAGGAGGTTCGCGATCTGGGCGCTCACCGAGACGTCGAGGGCCGACATCGGCTCGTCGAGCACGATGACGTCCGGCTCCTCGGAGAGGCTCCGGGCGATGGCCACCCGCTGCCGCTGCCCGCCGGAGAGCTGGTGCGGGAAACGGTCGGCGAACTCCGGCGGCAGCGACACCACCGACAGCAGCTCGGCCGCGCGGGCGCGGCGTTCGGCCCGGCCGGCCCGGCGTTCGATGGAGCGCCGCTCGGTGATGATGTCCCAGAGCCGTCGCCGCGGGTTGAGCGAGCTGTACGGGTTCTGGAAGACCGCCGAGACCGAGTTGAAGAAGTCGCGCCGGTGCTCGGTGGTGAACCGCGAGCGGGGCGTACCCCGGAAGCTCACCGTGCCGCTGGTCGGCTGCTCGATGCCGAGCAGGATCCGCATCAGCGTGGTCTTGCCGCTGCCCGACTCCCCCACCAGGCCGACCATCTCCCCCCGGGCCACCCCGAAGGTGACGTCGGTCAGGGCGTGGGTGGTGCCGGCGGTGCGGCTGCGGTACGTCTTGGAAACATTGACCGCTTCCAAAATTCGCTCGCTCATGTCGGCACTCCGCTTCGCTCCGTGCCGCCATGAGGCACCACCACACCGGGCTGATGATTCGCTCGCTGACGCTCGCTCATGAGTTCACCGGGTTCCAGCAGGCGTACGACGCGCCGTCCGGCCGCATCGCGGTGACCGGCATCTGCTGGTGGCAGAGGTCGGTCGCGACGGGGCAGCGGGGGGCGAAGGGACAACCGGGCGGCATCGCGGTCAGCGACGGTGGGCTGCCGGAGATCGCGCGCAGGCGCTGCCGGGGCCCGACCTCCAACGAGCTGGCGTCGAGCAGCGCCCGGGTGTACGGGTGCGACGGGTTGTCGGTGACCGCGGCGAGCGGGCCCGACTCCACCACCACGCCGCCGTACATCACCGCGACGTCCTGGCAGACCAGCCGGGCCACCCGGATGTTGTGGGTGATGAACATCGTGGTGAGGTGCCGCTCCCGGCGCAGCCGGTCCAGCAGCCGCAGGATGCCGATCTGGGTGGTCACGTCGAGGGCGGTGGTCGGCTCGTCGGCGATGAGCAGCTGGGGCTCCTTGGCCAGCGCGATCGCGATCGCGACCCGCTGGCGCATGCCACCGCTGAACTGGTGCGGGTGCTCCTTGAGCCGGGCCGCCGCGTCGACGATGCCGAGCGAGGTGAGCAACTCGACGATCACCTCGTCGCGGCGGGCCCGCGGGACGTGCGGCATCGCCTCGACGATCTGCGAGCGGATCGTGTAGAGCGGGTCCAGCGCGGTGGTCGGATCCTGCGGCACGAAGCCGATCAGGGTACGCAGGATCTCCCGCATCTGCCGGGACGTGGCCCGGGTGACGTCCGTGCCGTCGACCCGGATCTCGCCCTCGGCGATGTCGCCGACGGGCGGGCGGATCATCCGCATGACGCTCATCGCCACCGTGCTCTTGCCGCTGCCCGACTCCCCGACGATCGCCATGGCCGAGCCCTTCGGCAGGGTCAGGGTGACGCCGCGCGCGGCGGGGGCGACCCGACCGCCGAAGAAGTAGTGGGTGGTGAGGTTGGTGATCTCCAGCATCTCCTACCGCCTCGTCGCGGGGTCGAGGGCGTGGCGCAGCCAGTCGCCCAGCAGGTTCGCCGCCAGCACGGTGATGCTCAACGCGACACCGGGCACCACCGGCAGCCACCAGGCGGTGGCGAGGAAGGTGCGCCCGTCGGCGAGCATGTTGCCCCAGGAGGCGGCCGGCGGCGGCACGCCGATGCCGAGGAAGCTCAGCGAACCCTCGGCGATGATGGCCAGACCGACCTGTAGCGTCGCCAGCACCAGCAGGGTCGGGATCAGGTTCGGCACCACGTGCCGGGTGATCGCCCAGAGCCGGCTGCCGCCCATGATCTTCGCCATGGTGACGAAGTCCTGGTGGCGGATCTGGATCACCTCGCTGCGCAGCACCCGGGCGTACTGTGGCCAGCCGGCCACCACCAGCACCAGGATCACCACGGTGATGCCCTTGCCGTAGATGGCCACGATGACGATGGCGAGCAGCACCACCGGGAAGGCCATCGAGGCGTCGGCCACGCGGGTCAGCACCGTGTCCAGCCGGCCGCCGAGGTACCCGGCGACCAGCGCGACGACCAGGCCGAGCGCGCCGGCGATGAGCACCGCGCCCGCCGCGACGAGGAACGACACCTGCGCCCCGGCGAGCAGCCGGCTGAGCACGTCGCGGCCGAGTTGGTCGGTGCCGAGCAAATAGGTGGCGCTGCCGCCGGCGAAGACCGGTGGCTTGAGCGACTGGCTCAGGTCGACCTTGTCGGGGTCGTGCGGTGAGATGAGCCCGCCGAACGCGCCGCAGAACGCGAAGACCGCCATCACGGTGCCGGAGAACCAGGGCCAGCGGCCGGCGCGGCGGCCCGGTCTGCGCCGTGACCGGGTGCCGGGCGCGGCGCTGCGCGGGGTCGGCGAGGCGAGGTCGGTGGTCATGCCGGAGCACCCGCCTTCTGCGGCTCGGCGGACGAGTGCGTACGCACCCGCGGGTCGAGCCAGCCGTAGGAAAGATCGACCAGGAAGAGCAGGGCCACGAAGACCAGGGTGTTGATCACGACGATGCCCTGGATCAACGCGTAGTCGCGGGCCTGGATGGCCTGGATGGCCAGTTGCCCCACCCCCGGCCAGGCGAAGAGGTTCTCCACCACGATGGTCCCGGAGAACATCGCCCCGAGTTGGATGCCCGCCAGGGTCACCACCGGCAGCGAGGCGTTGCGCAGGATGTGGGTGACCAGCACCGCCGGCGCCACCCCCTTGGCGCGCTCGAACAGCGTCTGGTCCCGTCCCACGATCTCCAGCACCGAGGAGCGGGTGAGCCGGGCGATCGAGGCGAGCGGGAAGGCGGCCAGCGCACAGGCCGGCAGGATGAGGCTGGTGAACCCCTCCGACCCGAAGGCGGGCAGCCAGCCCAGCGTGATGGAGAAGAGCAGGACCAGCAGCATGCCCAGCCAGAACGGCGGCACCGACTGCCCCAGCACCGACAACGCGCGTACCGCCTGGTCGTAGCGCGAGCCGGCGCGCATCCCGGCGACCGCGCCGAGCGCGACGCCGACGACCAGGGCGATGACGAAACCGCTCAGGGCGAGCCGGGCGGTGTTCAGCATCGCCGGCACCACCAGGTCGGTCACCGGCTGGCGATAGCTGACGCTCTGCCCGAGGTCGAGGGTGACGATGCCCCGCAGGTAGTCGAGGTACTGCAGGTAGATCGGCTGGTCCAGGCCGTAGCTGATCCGGATCGCCTCGACCTGTTCGGGGGTCGCGTCGGCCGGCGCGAGCAGCGCGGCCGCGTCGCCACCGAGCCGCGCCAGGAAGAACACGATGGTCACGATGACCCACATCGCGATCAGGCCCTGGAGCAGTCGGTTGAGGATGTATCTGGTCATGGCCCCTCCATGGAGCGTCCGGCCGGGGTGCGGGCGCCCGGCGCAGGGACAGCGCCGGGCACCCGCGTCATCAGTTCGCCCGCAGGTACCAGAACGGGCCTGGGTACGGGTTGCCGTCCATGACCTTCCACTCGGCGACCTTCGGGCCGACCGCGTACACCGCGTCGAGTGAGACCACCGGCAGGCCGAAGAGCGTGGCGTGCAGCTTGCGGCTGATCTCACCGGCGATGACGGCCTGGTCGTCCCGCTTCACGGTGGAGCTGAGCTTGGCGAAGAGTTCGTCGAGTTCGGCGTCCTTGACCGCCGAGTAGCCGCCCGTGGAGGTGTAGAAGATGGAGAGCTTCTCCGGGTCGGAGATGAGCAGGCCCGGCGTGCCGAGGACGACGGCACCGGTCAACTGGTGCTTGACAGCCTTGTCAAGATAGGTGGCCGGATCCATCGCGTCCATGGTCACGTCGACCCCGACCTCCTTCCAGTAACCGATCACGGCCTCGGCGAACTTCTGCACGTCGGCGATGGCGGTGGTCTGGTTGTAGAGGTGCAGGGTGAACTTCAGGTCGCTGGCGCCGGCCGCCGCGAGCAGCCGCTTGGCCTCGGCCGCGTCGTACGGCCAGGCGGTGAGCGAGGTGTCGTTGCCCAACGTCACCGGCAGGGTCGCGTTGACGGTCACCGAACCGAAGCCACGGTAGAGCGAGTCGGCGATGCTCTGCCGGTCGATGGCGAGCATCAGCGCCTTGCGCACGTCGGCGTTCTTGAGCGGCGAGTCCTCCGGGAACCAATTGTCCACGAAGAAGACGTTCGCCACGCTGGCCTGCTTGGAGGTGATCAGCTTGAGGCTCGGGTTGCCCTGCAACTGGGCCGCGCTGTTGGGGGTGAGGCCCTGGGCGATGTCCAGCTGACCGGTCTGGATGCCGGAGAGCCGGCTGCTCTCGTCCGGGATGATCTTCAGGATCAGGTTCGCGAAGTTGGGGATGCGCTCGGTGTCCCAGAAGTCGTCGAACCGGGTCAGCGTCATCGACTCGTTGAAGACCTGCGAGTCGAACTTGAACGGGCCGGCCGCGACCGGCTTCTTGCGGAACTCCTCCTCGCCGACCCGGTTGTAGTAGTCGGTGGCCACCGGCGCCGGGGTGTCGAAGACGAGGTTCGCGTACGGGACCTTGGTCTTGATCCTGATCTCGTGGTCGTTGACCACCTCGACCGTGTCGATCTTGTTGAAGTAGGCCTGGTACGAGGTGAAGTCCGGGTTCTTCACCCGGTTGATCGACGTCTCGACGTCCTTGGCGGTGAACGCCGAGCCGTCGTGCATCTTGACGCCCTCGCGCAGCTTGATGTCCCAGGTCAGGTTGTCGTCGCTGACCGACCACTCGGTGGCCAGCGCCGGCACCTGCACCATGTCCAGGTCCTGCCGGATCAGCGGCTCACCGACCGACCACTTGATCGGGTAGGTGTTGCCGCCCTCGTTGGCGAGCACCGGGTCGGCGTACTGCTGTTGCAGGGTGGCGACGCCCACGGTGAGCGTCTGGTTCTGCGCGACGGCCGGGATCTCGCCGTTGCCCTGGTTGGGCGTGTCGGCGCCGCGGCAACCCGCGGCGACGAGGGTTGCGGTCAGCACGCCAGCGATCAGGGCAACGCGTCCAGCGTGTCGCCCACGTCGGGGACGGGTGCCACGGCCGGTGGCCATGGACCTCGTGGGGTTCGACATCCACTACTCCCTAAGAGGTGTGCGCGGGGCCGGGCCCGGCGCGGTGAAAGCAGCGTCTTGAGGTGGCCGGCGCGGTGGGAGATCAGTAGCGCGGGCCGGGGTGATCCGTAGAGCGGAAGCCGGCGGAGCGGCTCCCCGAAACATCGCCGAAGTCAGTTGTTGACATGCATGTCAAGTGTGACCAGAGCCACCGAGGCTGTCAAGGGGTCGGTTGTCAAGTCCCGATCTGCCAGGTGGGCGGATGACGCGCCGTCACGGGTCACCGCTGTGGACGGCGGCCGGTCGGCGACCTCCGGCCGCCAGGCAGGTGGGACCGGCCCGAGAGCCGGCCGGGACGGGCCCACGGGCGGGCCGGAACGAGCCCGCGAGCGGGCTGGGACGGGCCCACGGGCGGGCCCGGAGATCAGCGCTGGCCGGAACGCAGCGTCTTGCGCCAGACCGTGGCCAGCGCCTCCACCAGCCGGTCCTCGTCGAAGTTCTTGTCCAGACAGAACCAGAGGTAGCAGCTGTACTCCAGCATCGCGCCGAGCACCTCGGCGGTGTACTCGATGTCGAGGTCGGGGTCGGCCAGCATGCCGCTGGACGCCATCCGGGTGATGCCCCGCCGGGTACGCCGCACGAAGGTGTCCCGGATGTCCAGGCGCAGCTCGCGCATCTCCGGCGAGAACGTGCCCACCTGCTCGATCAGGCCGATCATCTGCGCGTGTGGACGGTAGGCGTGCACGAAGCGGCGCACCAGGTCGCGGATCCGTTCGTCGAAGCCACTGGTCGGGATCGGGGTGGCCATCGAGGCAAGCATCGAGTCGACCACGTCGTGCGCCACCGCCGAGAAGATGGCTTCCTTCGTGTCGAAGTACGTATAGAAGGTGCCGTGGGAGACCTGTGCCTCCTTGACCACGTCGCGTACCCGGGTCTCGATGAAACCCTTGCGCTCGAAGACCCGGCGTGCCGCGTCCAACAACTCCCGCTTGCGCGCCGCGCCGCGATCGGTGAGGGGGCCGTTGTCGCGGCGCGCCTGCTGCACCTCGGTCGGGCCGGGCATGTGCTCTCCTGGGTGGGGCTGAGGTGGGCGACATCAGGACGGGACCGGGGTTCGGGCCGGAGACAGCGTCTCCAGCAGATCGGTCGCCATCTGTGAAAAGGGTGCGTCAACGTCATTGATCCGCGCAACTCGCACCAGCGCGCCGCTGATGGCGTCGTGTTCAAACCGCCGGCCGGCGTGCAGATCCTGCCACATCGAGGAACGCACGCTCGTGGGAAACGCCGCGAACTCGTCCAGCATGGCTTCGGCCAGATCCGGCGGCAGGGTCGCGCGCTGGGTCGCCGCGACGGCGCGTACCTCCGCGACCAGCGCGGCGGCCACCCGGCGCAGTTCCGGCCGCCGCCCGACTTCACGTACCGGCAGGTCGGTGATGGTGGTGAGGGAGTTGCCCACGACGTTGTAGGCGAGCTTCGTCCACAGTGCGGTGGCGAAGTCCTCGACCACCTCCACGCGAAGCGAGGTCGGCCCGGCGAGGCCGGCGAAGGCCCGGCCGCCGTCGTCGGCCGGCACCCGCACCAGGCCGTCCAGCGTCTGCACCACCCGTCCGGGGCCGCGGCGCTCGGCGCCGTAGGTGACGATCGCCGGCACGACCCGGTCGCGGTCGGCGAAGGCGGCCATCCGTTCCCGGTGCTCCACCCCGTTCTGCGCGACCAGGATCGTCGCCGTCGTGGTGGCGGGCGTGCCGAGCCAGGCGGCGAGCCGGGCGGTGTCGTAGGTCTTGGTCGCCACGACCACCCAGTCCACCGGCGGCAGCAGCTCCGGGCCGACGACGGGCGTCACCGCCGCGCCGACCGGCGGCGAGTCGCCGGTGGGCCCGCGCCGGCTGAGCGTGAGTTCGGAGAGCGGCCGGCGGGCGGCGACCAGGACGTCGAGCGCGGGCGACTCGGCGAGCCGGGCGGCGAGCAGCCCGCCGATCGCGCCCGCGCCGAGGACCAGCACCCGCCGGGCCACCCCGACTCCGACCGGGGGCTCAGGTGAACTGTCTGGTGGTGGCATCGTCGATGACATCCCAGTCCAGCTCGTAGCCCAGCCCGGGGGCGGTGGGCGCCCGGACGTACCCGTCGTCGCCGACCTCGATCACGTCCTTCATGCCGAAGTCCAGCGGCCCGCGCGGGTAGGGCAGCTCGAAGAACTCGCAGTTGCGCACCGAGAGGATGTAGTGCAGGTGCGCGGCCTGGATCAGCGTCGAGCCGTACGAGTGCGGCTCCATCCGCCGGTTGTGCAGCTCGGCCAGCGCGCCGATCTTGCGTAGGCCGGTGATGCCGCCGATGATGTCGCCGACCGCGCGCAGCCCGTCGCACGCCCCCTGGGTGAGGTAGTGCGCGAAGGTCCACGGCCCGCGCGCCGTCGACTCGCCCATCAGCACCGGCACGTCGAGCACCTGGCAGAGCTGCACGAAACCGGCGACGTCGTCGTCGCGCATCGGATCCTCGTACCAGTGGAAGCCGAGCTTCTCGATCTCGCGGCCGACCCGCACCGCGTCGTGCCAGTCGTACGCGCTGGTGGCGTCGAGCATCAGGGTGAAGTCGTCGCCGACCGCCGCCCGGGTGGCCCGGCACGCCTCGATGTCCTTGTCCGGGGTCGCCGCGGCGTGCAGCTTGACGCCGTGCAACCCCTGCTCCTTGCACTTGACCGCGATCTCCGCGTAGTCCTGCGCGTGCTGCTGGGTCTCCGTGGTGACGTAGACCGGCGCCCGGTCCCGGTACGCCCCGAGCAGCTCGTAGATCGGGCGGCCGGCGGCCTTGCCGGCGATGTCCCAGAGTGCGATGTCGATGTTGCTGGCCGCCTTCGGCGAGATCATGTAGCGGCTGAACGCCATCAGCTCGTGCCAGATCTTCTCGCGCTGGAACGGGTCGGCGCCGATCAGCATCGGCTTGAAGAAGTGGTTCGCCGACTCGGCGATCTCGTGCGGGGCGGCCGGCAGCCACGAGGTGGAGACCCCGGTGATGCCCTCGTCGGTCTCGATCTCGAAGACCGTCATGGTGAGCTGCACCGGAGGGATGTCCTCGCGCCACTGGAAGACGAACTCGGGTGGCGCGACGACCCGGGTCCGCAGCTCGGTGATCTTCATGCGTTCGCCCTTCCGGCATTACAGGAATGTGAACGGCGTCACTTGCCCGAACGTAGGGCCAAGTTGACACTCGTGTCAATAGACGTCGGCCGGGTCGACCTCGGCACTGCGAAGGGACATCGATGAGTACTGCGCTGTTCGACCTGACCGGCCGGCGGGCCGTGGTGACCGGCGGCACCGCCGGCATCGGCCTGGCCATCGCGGGGGCGCTCGCCGATTTCGGGGCCGATGTCCGCATCTGGGGCCGCGACGAGGGTCGCGTCCGGGCGGCGGTGGAGCTCCTCGGTGGCCGCCCCGGCCGGCCGAGCGGGCAGGTGGTGGACGTCGCCGACGAGGCGGCCGTCGCAGCCGGCATGGACGACGCGGCCGACCGCCTCGGCGGCCTGGAGATCGTCGTGGTCAACGCCGGGATCGGCGGCACGAGCAGCCGGCTCGTCGAGTCGACGACCGAGGACTACCGCCGGGTGATGGCGGTGAACCTCGACGGCGCCTACTGGACCGTACGGGAGGCGGCCCGGGTGATGGTGGCGGCCGGCCGGGGCGGGTCGATCATCGCGATCTCAAGCCTCGCCGCGGTCGAGGGAGCCGCACACAACCAGCCCTACGGCGCGGCCAAGGCCGGGCTGCTCGCGCTCGCCAACGGCGCTGCGGTCGAACTCGCCCGGCACGGCGTACGGGTCAACACGATCCTGCCCGGCTGGATCGCCACCGACATGAGCCAGCAGATGCAGGAGTCGACCGCCTTCACCGAGCGCGTGATCAGCCGGGTGCCGCTACGCCGCTGGGGCCACCCGGACGACCTCGCCGGAGCCGCCGTCTACCTGGCCGGCGACGCCTCCCGGTACACCACCGGCACGGAACTGGTGGTCGACGGCGGCTACCGCATCTTCTGACCACGCGGCGACCCGGTCACCACACCCGTATCCGCTCCGGATTCACCCGACGACAGTCGGCCACGAATACCCCCGAACAAAGGGCAGCCTTACCTTTTCTCAAAGCCGGAATAAAGGTTAGGCTTACCTTCACTTCGACACGATGTGACGAAATCCTCGATAGTTTCTTGGCGGCTCTCCAACGCACCTGAACAGGCGATATACCGCAGAGTGCGGGCGAACTCTGCTTGCGGAATCGCGCCGACGGACGGTTTTTTGGCTATTCTTGAGAGGCGATCGAGCCTCGGCCGATCAAGATGGCGAACAGTTAACGGAGGAACCATGAAGACCCTCTTGCAGATGCCCGCAGTACGCGAATGCGCCGCCGTCACGTGCAGCTTCAACGACGGCGGCTGTCACGCCCCGGCGGTAACCGTCGCGGCGGCCGGCGAGGCCGCCTCCTGCGCGACGTACGTCGAGTCCTCGGTGCGTGGCGGCATCGCGGAGATCACCGGCAGCGTCGGCGCGTGCGCCCGCACCGACTGCACCTACAACACCAACCTGGCCTGCAAGGCACCGTCCGTCCAGGTCGGCGCAGGCAGCACGGCCAGCGACTGCCTCACCTACCAGCCCGCCTGATCCGGCCGCAGGGGCAGGTCACCGGCCCCCCTCCAGCGCAGTCCGCTTGAATAAGGTAAGCCTTGCCTATTAGGCTGACCGAGGCGACTGCGGTGGAAGGAGGCCGGCGTGACAGCCCAGAGCGAACGGCCGTCGGCACTTGTCGGCGAGTGGTCGCCGTCCGACGCGGTCGCGGTCCGGTCCGCCCTCGCCGCCTGCACCTCGCTGCGGCTGGAGGTCGGCGGCACCGCCGCGGACCTGATCGATGCGCACACCGCCCTCGCCGACGGCACGGTCGTCGTCGCCGTCGACGCGATGACCCCGCTCGGCGGGCTGCTCGTCGCCGCCCGTGGAGCGGGTGGCGCCGTCCGGCTCGATCTCACGCACCTGGTGCCGGTGCCGGTGCGCGCCCGGGTGCGGGCGCGGGTCACCGTGACCGGCCGGGTCCGCCGGTTCGATCCGGCCGCCCTCGACTCGTGCGACGACGACGCCGTCACCGCGTTGCTCAACCTGCCGCCGGTGGCGCTCTGGACGGTCGAGCCCGACGGCGTGCAGGTCCAACGGCAGGGCGCCGTCGTCGAGGTGCCTATCGCCGCCTACCGTGCGGCCGGTCCCGACCCGGTCGCCACCGTCGAGGCGGCGCACCTGGCCCGCCTGTCCCGGCAACACCCCCACATCGTGCGCCGCTTCGCCGCGCTGATGGACCCGGAGCTGACCGCCGCCGGCGTCCGGCTGGTACCGGTCGCCGTCGACGCCGACGGGTTGACCCTGCGGGCCGAGACCACGCACCGGCACCGCGACATCCGGCTGCCGTTCCGCGTCCGGGTCAGCGACGAGGCCACCCTCGACCGGGAACTGCGGCGGCTCGTCCCGGACGCGGACTCCCACCCGCACCGCGAGGCGTAACCCTCCACACACACCCCGGCCGCCAGTCCGGCGGTTGACCTCGAGTGGATGCACGCCCTACGCTTACTTAGCGAGCGCTAAGTAAGCGCCATCCGCCGCGGTACGGCGACAACCGGCCTCCGCCATCGAGGTTCGACAGCCGCGCCGCTCGGACGGGGCATGGACGGGAGGTCCAGAAGTGGTCGACGCAGTGCTGGTGGACGTGGCGCGGACCGCGTCCGGGCGAGGCAAGGCCGGCGGCGCCCTGTCCGGGGTGCACCCCGCGGAGCTGCTGGGCACGGTGATCCGGGCGGTGGTCGAGCGCAACGGGCTCGACGGCAGCGAGATCGACGACGTGATCGCCGGCTGCGTGAGCCAGTGCGGCGACCAGGCCATGAACGTGGCCCGCACCGCCACCCTCGTCGCCGGGTTGCCCGAGCAGGTGCCCGCCACGACGGTCGACCGCCAGTGCGGCTCCAGTCAACAGGCGGTCCACTTCGCGGCGCAGGCGGTGATGGCCGGCGCCTACGACGTCGCCATCGCCTGCGGGGTGGAGAGCATGAGCCGGGTGCCGATGGGTTCAGCCAACACCGGCGGGGAGCCACTGGCACCGCTCGCCGCCCGATACCCCGACGGGCTGGTCGGCCAGGGCGTCTCGGCCGAGCTGATCGCGGCGCGGTGGAAGCTGGGCCGCGACCAGCTCGACGAGTACTCGGCCCGGTCGCACGAGCGGGCCGCCCACGCCACCGCCACCGGCGGCTTCGCCCGCGAGATCGTCCCGATCGACGTGACCGACGCCGCCGGCACGGTGCGTTCCCACTCCGCCGACGAGACCGTCCGCGCCGGCACCACCGCGCAGACCCTGTCCGGGCTGCGCTCCTCCTTCCGTACCGACGCGCTCGCCGCCCGGCATCCCGAACTCGCCTGGCAGATCACCCCGGGCAACTCGTCGCCGCTGACCGACGGCGCCTCGGCCGCGCTGATCATGAGTGGGGAGCGGGCCCGCGCGCTCGGGCTCACCCCGCGGGCCCGCTTCCGCGGCTTCGCGGTCACCGGCAGCGACCCGCTGCTCATGCTCACCGGGGTCATCCCGGCCACCGAACGGGTGCTGCGCCGGGCCGGCCTCTCCGTGGACGACATCGACGCCTTCGAGGTCAACGAGGCGTTCGCGCCGGTCCCGCTGGTCTGGGCGCAGGAGTTCGGCGTCGACGCCGCGCGGCTCAACCCGCGGGGCGGGGCGATCGCGCTCGGTCATCCGCTCGGCGGCTCCGGCACCCGGCTGCTGGCCACCTTGCTGCACCACCTGGAGGACACCGGCGGGCGGTTCGGCCTACAGACGATGTGCGAGGGCGGCGGCATGGCCAACGCCACCGTCATCGAACGGATCGACCGATGAACGACCACGTCCGCTACGAGGTGCGCGACCACGTCGCCGTCGTCACGCTCGACCGTGCCGAGGCGCTCAACGCCTTCACCGACCAGATGGAGTCGGGCCTGATCGAGTGCCTGGACGCGGCCGACGCCGACGACACGGTACGCGCGGTGGTGCTCACCGGCGCCGGCCGGGCCTTCTGTGCCGGGATGGACCTGACCGACGGCGCCGACACGTTCCGGGCCTGGCGGACCAGCCCGCAGGCGCCGCCCGGGACCCGGTTCGACGTGCCGGGCGAGGAGTTGCCGATGCGCCGCGACGGCGGCGGTCGGGTGGTGTTGCGGATCTTCACCGCACTCAAGCCGGTGATCGCGGCGATCAACGGCCCCGCGGTCGGCGTCGGCATCACCATGACCCTGCCCTGCGACATCCGGATCCTCGCCGACGGCGCCCGGGTGGGCTTTCCCTTCGCCCGGCTGGGCCTGGTGCCCGAGTCGTGCTCGTCGTGGTTCCTGGCCCGGGTGGTCGGACCGCAACGGGCGTTGGAGTGGCTGCTCACCGGACGGGTCTTCGACGCCGCCGAGGCGCTCGCCAGCGGGCTGGTACGCAGCACCCACCCGGCGGGCGAGGTGCTCCCGGTCGCGCTCGGGCTGGCCACCGAGATCGCCGAGCGGGCCGCCCCGGTCTCCGCCGCGCTCACCCGGCAGTTGGTGTGGCGGATGCTGACCGCCGAGCACCCGGCGGCGGCGCACGAGGCGGAGACGCAGTTGCTGAACACGCGCGGCATGAGCGCCGACGCGGCCGAGGGCATCGCCGCGTTTCTCGCCAAACGGGCGGCGCGCTTCACCGACCGGGTCTCGCGGGACCTGCCGCCGTTACCGCCCGGTCCGGGCCTACCTCCGGCGGGAGATCGTCATGTCCGGGCCTGACCTGCGGCTGTCGTCGCAGGGCGAGCAGCGGTACGCGGAGATGGTCGCGTTCCTGCGCGACGAGGTGCTGCCCGCCGAGCCCGCCTACCACCGCCACCGGGCGGCCGGTGGACCGGACGACCACAGCGTGCCGCCGGTGATCGAGGAACTCAAGCGGTCGGCGAAACGGCGCGGGCTGTGGAACCTCTTCCTGCCGGCCGAGTCCGGGCTGAGCCAGGTGGACTACGCGAACATCGCCGAGGTCTCCGGCTGGAGCCTGGAACTCGCTCCCGAGGCGATCAACGGGCAGGCGCCGGACACCGGCAACATGGAACTGCTGCACCTGTTCGGCACGCCGGAGCAGCGCGAGCGGTGGCTGGAACCCCTGCTGGACGGGCGGATCCGGTCGGCGTTCGCGATGACCGAGCCGGACGTCGCCTCCAGCGACGCGACCAACATCGCCACCACGATCCGCCCCGACGGGGACGGGTACGTGGTGACCGGCCGCAAGTGGTGGACCAGCGGGTTGGCCGATCCCCGCTGCACCCTCCTCGTCGTGCTGGGCCGGACCGGGTCCGACGCGCCGGCGCACCGGCAGCACTCGATGGTGCTGGTGCCACGGGACGCCCCGGGCGTCACCGTGCACCGGGACGTGCCGGTCTTCGGCCGGTACGACCAGCACGGCCACTGCGAGGTGAGCTTCGCCGACGTGCGGGTGCCGGCGGCTGACCTGCTCGGCGCGCCGGGCGATGGTTTCGCGATGGCCCAGGCCCGGCTCGGGCCCGGCCGCATCCACCACTGCATGCGGGCGCTCGGTGCCGCCGAACGGGCGCTGGCCATGCTGATCGCCCGGGCCCGGGCCCGGGTCGCGTTCGGCCAGCCACTGCTGGAACGCGAGACGATCCAGCGGGAGATCGCCGAGTCCCGGATCGCCATCGACCAGGCCCGGCTGCTCTGCCAGGCCGCCGCGCGCACCATCGACGAGGCCGGCAACCGCGCCGCGGCGGCGCAGGTCGCGATGGTCAAGGCGATCGTGCCCCGGGTCGCCACCGAGGTCATCGACCGGGCGATCCAGGTGCACGGCGGCGCGGGGGTGAGCGACGACGTGCCGCTGGCCGCGATGTGGGGCTGGCACCGGGCGATGCGGATCTTCGACGGGCCCGACGAGGTGCACCTGCGCTCGGTGGCCCGCGCGGAGATCCGTCGCCGCCCCCTGGTCGACCTGTCGCTAGAGTGCCCGTCATGAGGCGGTCGCGGGCATGAGACGGTCGACGGCCGGCGCCCCGCAGGACGACCCGCGTACGCGGGCGTCGCGCCCGGTCACGCTCAGCCCGATCCTGACCGCGGCGCTGGAGGCGTTCTACGAGAACGGCTACCACGGCGCCACGGTGCGGGACATCGCCGCCCGGGTGGGGGTGACGGTGCCGGCGCTCTACTACCACCACGAGAACAAGGAGGCGCTGCTCTACGCCCTGCTGGACACCTCGATCAGCCGGTTGGACACCGTCTGCCGGCTGGTCGACGCCGGCGGTGGCGGTCCGGTGCAGCGCTTCAACGACCTGGTCGAGTGCCTGGTACGGCACATGGCGGTCAGCGGCAAGCTCGCCTACCTCGATGGCGAGCTGCGGTCGCTCGCCCCGGAGCACCGGCGCAGCTACATCGCCAAGCGGTCGGCGATCGAGGGCCGGCTGCTGCGCGCGGTCGAGGAGGGCATCGCCGACGGCTCCTTCGACCTGACGTACCCCCGGGACACGGTGCGGGCGATGCTCGGCACCATCCAGGCGGTGGCGACCTGGTACCGGCCCGACGGCGAACTCTCGCTGGACGACCTGGTGAAGCGATACCTGGCGATCCTGTCCCGGATGGCCGGCCTGCGGTCGGCCTGACCCTCCCCGGCCGTGGGCTTCAGCCCCTCGGCGAGCACGGTACTGAGCGAGCGATAAGTAAGCAGGAGTGGAGATGGATTCTTCCGAGCCGGCGCAGGTCGAGGTCCGGGACGGCGTCGCCGTGGTGACGCTGAACCGGCCCGCAGCGCTCAACGCGGTCAACGCCGACCTCTCCCGCGCGGTCGGCGACGCCGTCACCGCGGCCGAGGCCGACCCGCAGGTCCAGGTCATCGTGCTCACCGGCGCGGGCCGGGCGTTCTGCGCCGGCGCCGACCTCAAGGCGATCGGCGCCGGCCTGTCACTGCACCACCCGGGGCATCCGGAGTGGGGTTTCGCCGGCTTCGTCGACCGGCCCCGGCAGAAGCCGGCGATCGCGGCGGTGAACGGCCTGGCCCGGGGCGGCGGCACGGAGCTGATGCTCGCCTGCGACCTGGTCGTGCTCGGCGAGGACGCCACCGTGGGCCTGCCGGAGGTGCGACGCGGCCTGTTCGCCGCGGCCGGCGGGTTGATCGAGCTGCCCCGTCACCTGCCGGTGAAGCTGGCGATGGAACTCGCGCTGACCGGGTCCACGATGGATGCCGCCACCGCCCTGCGCTGGGGTCTGGCCAACCGGGTGGCGCCGGCCGGCGAGGTGCTCGCCGCCGCCCTCGCGCTCGCCGGGGAGATCTCGGCCAACGCCCCGCTCGCGGTGCGGGTGAGCCGGGAGCTGGTGCGCGGGGCCGCCGGGGCGGGCTCGCCCTGGGACGCCCAGCTGCACGACCAGCAGGACCGGGCGATCCAGGACCTGCTGGTCAGCGACGACGTCCGGGAGGGCGCGGCCGCGTTCGCCGAGAAGCGGGCGCCGCGGTGGAGCGGCTCGTGACCGCGCCGCCGGTCGACCTCACCGCGCTGGCCCGGGTGCTCACCGAGCAGGGCGTCACCCTCGCGGAGCCGCTCACCGCGACACTGGTCGCCGGCGGCAGGTCGAACCTGACCTTCCGGGTCACCGACGGGGTCGGCCGCTGGATCCTGCGCCGCCCACCGTACGGCTCGTACCATCGCGGGGCCCACGACGTGGCGCGGGAGTACCGGGTGATGGCCGCCCTCGCGCCCACCCCGGTCCCGGTGCCGCCGGTGGTCGCGCTCGCCACCGACGCGGACGTGCCGTACTACCTGATGGCCGAGGTGCCGGGCACCGTCCTGCGGACCCGGCAGCTGGTGGCGGCCCTCGCCCCGGCCGACCGGCGACGGTTGTCCGCCGCGATGGTCGACACGCTGGCCGACCTGCACGACGTACCGATCGACGCGGTGGGCCTGGCGGACTTCGGTCGTCCGGACGGCTTCCTCGCCCGCCAGCTGGCCCGGTGGCACCGCCAGTACCACGCCGTCTCGCAGCGGCACACGGCGCTGGTCGACGAGTTGGCCGGCCGGCTCGGGGCAGGTCTACCGCCGCCGGGTGACGCCTCGGTCGTGCACGGCGACTACCGCATCGACAACCTCATCGTGGCGCCGGACGATCCGGGCCGGATCGCGGCGGTGCTCGACTGGGAGATGGCCACCCTCGGTGACCCGCTCGCCGACCTCGGCATGCTGGTGATGTTCTGGGACGAGATCGGCCGGCCGTTCAACCCGATCACCGGCGGGCTCACCGCGTTCGAGGGCTTCCTCGACGTGGACGAGGTGGTCGCCCGCTACCGCGCCCGCCGTGGCCTCGACGGTCGGGTCTCCGCGACGCTGCCCTGGTATCTGGCCTTCGCAAAGTTCAAGCTGGCGGTGATCCTCGAACAGATCCACGTCCGGCACGCCGCGGGGCAGACCCTCGGCGACGGCTTCGACGGGATCGGCCGGATGGTCGACGAGTTGCTCGACGACTGCGCCACGGCAGACCTGACGACCCGGTGACCCCGAACGACCTGGAAGGACGGCGATGAGACGCAACCTCTACACCGACGACCACGAGCAGTTCCGCGACGTGGTGCGGACCTTCGTCGCCCGTTCCGTGGTGGACAACCTCGACCGCTGGGAGGCCGACCGGCTGATCGACCGCGAGGTGTGGATCGCCGCCGGCAAGCAGGGCGTCATCGGGCTCTCCGCGCCGGCCGAGTACGGCGGCGCCGGGCAGCATCACGACTACCGCTACCGCAACATCGTGCTGGAGGAGTTGGCCCGGGTGCACGCCACCTCGCTGGCCTCCAGCTTCTCGCTCCAGGACGACATCGCCATCCCGTACCTCGCCAAGCTCGGCTCGCCCGAGCAGCAGGCCCGCTGGCTGCCGGCGATGGCCGCCGGTGAGCTGATCGGGGCGATCGCGATGACCGAGCCGGGCACCGGCAGCGACCTGCGCGGGGTACGCACCTCGGGGCGGCGGGTCGACGGCGGCTGGCTGGTCAACGGCACCAAGACCTTCATCACCAGCGGCATCAACGCCGACCTGGTCATCGTGGTCACCCGCACCGATACCGACGGGGACACCCCCGGCCTCAGCCTGCTCGTGGTGGAGCGGGACATGGCCGGCTTCAGCCGGGGCCGCAAGCTCGACAAGGTCGGCCTGCACGCGCAGGACACCGCCGAACTCTTCTTCGCCGATGTCTTCGTACCCGACGCCAACGTCCTCGGCGAGCTGGGCGGCGGGCTGCGGCAACTGGTCGGCCTGCTGCCCCTGGAGCGGCTCTCCATCGCCGCCCACGCCGTGGCGGTGGCCGACGTGGTGCTCGCCGGCACCCTCGACTACGTCAACGAGCGGCGGGCCTTCGGCAAACCGATCGCCGACTTCCAGAACACCCGGTTCGAGCTGGCCGCGATGGCCACCGAGATCGACGTGACCCGGGCCTTCGTGGACCGGGCGATCCTGGCCCACGGCGACGGCGACCTCACCGTGGTCGACGCGGCGAAGGCGAAGCTCGCCGCCTCGGAGATGCAGAACCGGGTCATCGACCGCTGCCTGCAACTGCACGGCGGGTACGGCTTCATGCTGGAGTACCCGGTGGCCCGGGCCTTCCAGGACGCCCGGGTGCAGCGCATCTTCGGCGGCACGAACGAGATCATGAAGGAGATCATCGGGCGTGACCTGGTCGGTCGCCGGTGACCGGCCAGGTTACCCGCCCGCCCGCCGCGCCCCGCAGGTCAACGGCGGTGGTACGTCGGCGACCGCTTCTCCAGGAACGCCCGGGTCGCCTCGACCCGGTCCTCGGTCATGTTCGCCACCATCTGCTGCCGGTTCTCGAACTCGACCGCGGCCCGGAAGCTCGGCGTCTCCAGCGCGATCCACATGCCCACCTTGGTCAGTTCGACCGAGGCGGGCGGGTTGCCCATGATCTCGGTCGCGGTGCGGCGCGCCTCGGCCAGCAGTTCGTCGGCGGGCACCACCCGGGCCAGCAGTCCCCCGTGGAGCGCCTCGGCGGCGTCGAAGCGTCGGCCGGTCAGCATCAGCTCGTGGGCCCGCCCGGCCCCCATGATCCGGGGCAGCAGCCAGGACACCCCGATGTCGCAGGCCGAGTAGCCCGCCCGGATGAAGGAGACGGCGAAGACCGCCTCCGGCGCCGCGATCCGCACGTCGCTCGCGCAGACCAGGGCGAGCCCGCCCCCGGCCGCCGCACCGTTCACCGCGGCGATCACCGGTTGGGGCAGCTCGTGCAGGCGGTGGGCGAGATCGGCGATCTCGCGCTGCCGGTCGAAGGTGCGCAGCATCTCGCCACCGGCGGCCACCTGGTCGTCGTCGCCGTACCCGGACAGGTCGAGGCCGGCGCAGAACGCGCGTCCCGCGCCGGTGAGCACGACCACCCGGCAGTCGCGGTCACGGCGGATCGCCTCCAGCGCGGCGGCCAGGTCGCCGACCAGGCGGTGGTTGAGCGCGTTGAGCGACTGCGGCCGGTCCAGCGTCAGCGTCGTGATGCCGTCCTCGCCCCGGTCCACCTGCACCGACATGACTGCCGTCCTTTCCTCGACCGCTACTTAGCGAACGATAACTAGATCGCGCCGGAAGGAGAACCCACTGTGACCCGGGCCCTCGACCAGATCCGCGTCCTCGAACTCGCCGGGATCGGCCCCGGCCCGCACGCGGCGATGCTCCTCGCCGACCTCGGCGCCGACGTGGTACGGGTGCAGCGACCACACGCCCTGCCCGACCAGCTGCCCAGCCACGTGCTGCGCCGGCGCAGCACCGTCGAGGCCGACCTCAAGGACCCGGCCCAGCGGGACCGCGTCCGGGACCTCGCCGACCGGGCCGACGTGCTGATCGAGGGCTTCCGCCCCGGCGTCGCCGAACGTCTCGGGCTCGGCCCGGACGTGCTCACCGCCCGCAACCCCCGGCTGGTCTACGCCCGGATGACCGGCTGGGGACAGACCGGCCCCCGGGCGCACACCGCCGGCCACGACCTCAACTACATCTCGATCACCGGGGTCCTGCACGCCATCGGGCCGACCGAGATGCCGGTGCCGCCGCTGAACCTCGCCGGCGACTTCGGCGGCGGCTCCCTGTTCCTCGTGGTCGGGATCCTCGCCGCCCTGGTCGAGCGCGCCCGCTCCGGCCTCGGTCAGGTGGTCGACGGCGCGATGGTCGACGGGGTCAGCGTGCTGGCCCAGCACGTGCTGGAGATGAAGGCGCAGGGCGCCTGGGCCTACGGACGGGCGCAGAACCTGCTCGACGGCGGCGCGCCGTTCTACCGGACGTACCGCTGCGCCGACGACCGCTTCGTCGCCGTCGGCGCGCTGGAGCGGAGGTTCTACGCGCTGCTGCTCAAGGGCCTGGAACTCGACTCGGCCGCCCTGCCCGACCAGTACGACCGCACCGGGTGGCCGACGCTGGCGACGGAGTTCGCGCGGGTATTCCGCAGCCGCACCCGTGGCGACTGGAGCCGGGTCTTCGACGGCACCGACGCGTGCGTGACCCCGGTCCTCAGCTTCGACGAGGCGGTCGCCGAGCCGCACGTCGCGGCGCGGGGCTGCCTGCGGTCGGTACACGGGCACGTCGCCGCGGGCACCGCGCCGCGGCTGTCCCGGTCCGTGCCCCCGCCGGCCGGCGCCGAGGCGGTGGCCACCGTCGAGGACGTCTCCGCCCGCTGGGCCACGGCCGACTGAGTCCCTGCCCGCCCCGCCCGCCCCCGCCGATCCGAAGGTTCGAGTGCCGAGATGCCCCTCCACGTCGCCAGCAACCCGATCCGGTTCGTCACCGCGTCGAGCCTCTTCGACGGACACGACGCCTCGATCAACATCATCCGCCGCATCCTCCAGAAGCAGGGCGCGGAGGTGGTCCACCTGGGCCACAACCGCTCCGTCCAGGAGGTCGCCGACGCCGTCGTCGAGGAGGACGCGCAGGGCGTCGCCGTCTCCTCGTACCAGGGTGGACACATCGAGTACTTCGAGTACCTGGTGGACTCGCTACGCGCGGCCGGCGCCGGCCAGGTGCGGGTCTACGGCGGTGGCGGCGGCGTGATCGTGCCGGCCGAGATCGCCCGGCTACGCGGCCACGGCGTCACCATTTTCGCCCCGGAGGACGGCCAGCGGATGGGCCTGCCGGGGATGGTGAACCTGATGATCCGCGAGTGCGACGTGGATCCGTGGCAGCGTGACCCGGTCGACGCCGCCGCGGTGCTCTCCGGTGACCGGCGTGCGCTGGCCCGGGCGATCACCGGCGCGGAACTCGGCGCGCTGCCCGGCCCGATGCGCGACGAGCTGCGGGCCGCCGCCGAGCGCCGCGGCGCACCGGTGCTCGGCATCACCGGCACCGGCGGCTCGGGCAAGTCCAGCCTCACCGACGAACTGATCCGCCGCCTGCGGTTGGACCAGCGGGACGCGCTGCGGGTGGCCGTCGTCGCGGTCGACCCGACCCGGCGGGCCACCGGCGGTGCCCTGCTCGGCGACCGCATCCGGATGAACGCGCTGGACGGGCGGCGCATCTACTTCCGCTCGCTGGCCACCCGGGGCGGCCACCAGCTGCCCGAGGCGCTCGGCACCATCATCGACCTGCTGAAGGCCGCCGGGTTCGACCTGGTCGTGGTGGAGACACCCGGCATCGGGCAGGGAGACGCGGCGATCGTGCCGTACGCCGACGCGTCGCTGTACGTGATGACACCGGAGTACGGCGCCGCCAGCCAGCTCGAAAAGATCGACATGCTCGGCTACGCCGACGCGGTGGCGGTCAACAAGTTCGAGCGGCGCGGAGCCGAGGACGCGCTGCGCGAGGTACGCCGCCAGCTGGTGCGCAACCGGGAGGCGTTCGGTGCGCGCCCCCGGGACATGCCGGTCTTCGGCACCTCGGCGGCCACCTTCAACGACGACGGGGTGAGCGCGCTCTACCAGCATCTCCGGACCCTGTTGGTCGGCGCGGGGCTGCCGGCCGGCGACGGGGTGCTGCCGCGCGTGGACGTCCGGGCCTCGACGATGATCCGGCAGCTGCTGCCGAGCGCGCGGATCCGGTACCTCGCCGAGATCGCCGAGCGGGTGCGCGCGTACCACGCCGACACCGAAGACCTGGCCGAGCAGGCACGGCGGGTGCAGCGACTGGAGCTGGTCGCCGCCGAGGTGGACGCGGCGCCGGTGCACGACCTGCTGGCGGCCGCCCGAGCGCAGCTGCCGGCCGAGGTCGGCCGGCAACTCGCCGAATGGCCCGAGGTGGTGTCGGCGTACCGCGGCACCGAACACGTCTTCCGGGTGCGGGACCGGGAGGTCCGCACCCCGCTGACCCGGGAGTCGCTCTCCGGCAACGCCATCCCCCGGGTCGCGCTGCCCCGCTTCACCGACCACGGCGAGCTGGTGCGCTTCTTCCGGCGGGAGAACCTGCCCGGCCACTTCCCGTACACCGCCGGGGTTTTCCCGTTCAAACGCGACGGCGAGGACCCGGCCCGGATGTTCGCCGGCGAGGGCGACCCGTTCCGTACCAACCGGCGGTTCAAGCTGGTCTCGGCCGGCTCCCCCGCCACCCGGCTGTCGACCGCGTTCGACTCGGTGACGCTCTACGGCCGGGACCCGGACCTCCGTCCCGACATCTACGGCAAGGTCGGCACCTCCGGCGTCTCGGTCGCCACCCTCGACGACATGCGGGCCCTCTACGACGGCTTCGACCTGGTCTCCCCCACCACCTCGGTCTCGATGACCATCAACGGCCCGGCGCCGACGGTGCTGGCCTTCTTCCTCAACACGGTCATCGACCAGCAGGTGGATCGGTTCGAGGCCGAGCACGGGCGGGCGCCCGACGCCGACGAGCACGCCGCGCTGAGGGCCGGGGCGCTGCGCCAGGTCCGGGGCACCGTGCAGGCCGACATCCTCAAGGAGGACCAGGGCCAGAACACCTGCCTGTTCTCCACCGAGTTCTCGCTGCGGATGATGGCCGACATCCAGGAGTGGTTCATCGCCAACGAGGTGCGCAACTTCTACTCGGTCTCCATCTCGGGCTACCACATCGCCGAAGCCGGGGCGAACCCGATCAGCCAGCTCGCCTTCACGCTGGCCAACGGCTTCACCTATGTGGAGACGTACCTGGCCCGCGGCATGCACGTCGACGACTTCGCGCCGAACCTGTCGTTCTTCTTCTCCAACGGGATGGACCCGGAGTACTCGGTGCTCGGCCGGGTGGCCCGGCGGATCTGGGCGATCGCCATGCGCGACCGTTACGGCGCGAACGAACGCTCCCAGAAGCTGAAGTACCACATCCAGACCAGTGGCCGGTCGCTGCACGCGCAGGAGATGGACTTCAACGACATCCGGACCACGTTGCAGGCGCTGATCGCCATCTACGACAACGCGAACTCCCTGCACACCAACGCGTACGACGAGGCGGTCACCACGCCGAGCGAGGAGTCGGTACGCCGGGCCCTGGCCATCCAGCTCATCATCAACCGGGAGTGGGGCCTGGCAATGAACGAGAACCCGCTACAGGGGTCGTTCATCGTCGACGAACTCACCGACCTGGTGGAGGCGGCCGTGCTGGCCGAGTTCGACCGGATCAACGAGCGCGGTGGCGTGCTCGGCGCGATGGAGACCGGTTACCAACGCGGTCGCATCCAGGACGAGTCGATGCGCTACGAACAGCGCAAACATGACGGCACGCTGCCGCTGATCGGGGTCAACACCTACCTGCGCGACGACCCGGAAGCGCCCGCCACGGTACCGCAGCTGGCTCGCGCCACCGAGGCCGAGAAGGAATCGCAGCTGCGCCGGCTGCACGGGTTCCACCAGGCGCACCGCGACGAGGCCGACGCCGCGCTGACCCGGCTCAAGCAGGCGACCATCGCCGGCGAGAACGCCTTCGCCGTGCTGATGGACGCCGCCCGGGTCTGCTCGCTCCAGCAGATCACCGACGCCTTCTTCGCCGTCGGCGGACAGTACCGCCGCAACGTGTAGCAGCACCGACCAAGGGAGTAATCAGCATGCGAATCACCGACACCGCCGCCGTCGTGACCGGCGGCGCCTCCGGACTCGGCGCGGCCACCGCCGCCGCCCTGGCCGCCCGGGGATCGTCCGTCTTCGCCCTCGACCTCGAACCGGCTATCGCCAACGCGCCGCAGGTCGAGGGGGTCACCTACCTCGCCGCCGACGTCACCGACGCCGAGAGCGTGCGTTCCGCCGTGGAGACCGCGGCCGGCTCCGGGGTCCCGCTGCGGATCGTGGTCAACTGCGCCGGGATCGGCCCCTCGGCCCGGATCCTCGGCCGCGGGGGCGTACACGACCTTGCCCTTTACGCGAAGATCGTGCAGGTCAACCTGATCGGCACCTTCACCGTGCTGGCGTTGGCCGCCGAGCAGATCGCCCGGACCGAGGGAGACGAGCACGGCCAGCGCGGCGTCGTGATCAACACCGCCTCGGTGGCCGCCTTCGACGGCCAGGTGGGCCAGGCCGCCTACTCCTCCTCCAAGGGCGGGATCGTCGGGCTGACCCTGCCGGCCGCCCGGGACCTCGCCCAGTACGGCATCCGGGTCTGCACCATCGCGCCGGGCATCATCGACACGCCGCTGCTCGCCACCGTCTCCGCGGAGTTCCGGGCCGCGCTGGCCGACGGGATCCCGTTTCCCCGACGCCTCGGCCGGCCCGACGAGTTCGCCCAGCTGGCGTTGAGCGTCATCGACCACGACTACCTCAACGGCGAGGTGTTCCGGATGGACGGCGCGCTGCGGATGGCACCCCGATGAGCGGACCGGTGCGCTACGAACTCGACGGCGCGCTCGCCCGGATCACCCTGGACCGGCCGGCCGCATCCAACGCGATCGACCTGCCCACCGCCGAGGCGCTCGCCGCGTGTGTGGGGCGAGCCGGAGCCGACACCACGGCACGGGCCGTGCTGCTCACCGGCGCGGGCCGACGGTTCTGCGCCGGTGGCGATCTCGCGGCCATGGCTGCCGCAGCCGACCGGGGAGCCTACGTGCACCGCCTCGCCGGCACGCTCGACCGTGGACTGCGGGCACTCGCCGATCTGCCGAAGCCGGTCGTGGCGGCGGTGCAGGGCGCTGCGGCGGGCGCCGGGCTGGCCGCCGTGCTGTCGGCGGATGTCGTGGTGGCGGCCCGGTCGGCCAGGTTCGCCGCCGCGTACACCGCGGTCGGCCTGACGCCGGACTGTGGCTTCTCCCGGCTGCTGCCGAGGGCGGTCGGGCAGCCCCGTGCCCTGCACCTGACCCTCACCGGCCGAACCCTCACCGCGGCCGAGGCCCTGGAGTGGGGTCTCGTCGCCGAGGTGGTCGACGACGGCGACCTGAACGCGCGCGCCGAGGCGCTGGCCGCCGAGTTGGGCGCCGGACCGGTGCGGGCTCTCGGCGAGGCGAAACGCCTGTTGCGCGATTCGTGGCAGCGTTCGCCGGAGGAGGTGGCGCACGACGAGGCGCAGACCATCGCCACCCTCGCCACCGGCCCGGAGGCAAGCCAACGCATCGACGCATTCCTCAGCCGTTAGCGCGCCAGCCCCGGCCCACCCGCTGTGATGCTCGGCACCTTCGCGCTCGTCCCCGGTCCTCGATCCCATGGATCACCGCCAGTTAGACTTCTGCCGGACACGTCGGCCGGACCTGCTACAGCGACTCCGGTGGATACCGCACATCAACAGGACCACCGCCCGTGGAGCCGCCCATTCCGTCCCGGATTGGGTCGGCCCGGCGTTGTCTGTCTGCATACCCGGTGTGTACCGTGGGCCCGTCACGTGCATGGTTCATGGCTCTCCGTGGGGGAATTGAACGGTGCCCAACGAAGTAGTGTCCAATGTCGCCGATCCGGTCGCACGCATCGGCAGCGCACCAGATCCGGATCGCCCGACCCGCACCGGGCACTGGGTGGGCATCAGCACACTGGCCGGCGCGATCGCGCTGGCCGCGGTCGCGGTGCCACCGCTACTCGCGCCGGACGAGCGCCGCCCGGACGGGTCCCAGGACGGGGTCGTCGCCCCCGCGGCGACGACCGCCCCGACCGACCCGGCATCGCCCTCCCCCGTCGCCACCGAGGCAGCGGGTCCCGCCGCGCCGAACGCCGAGCCGACGTCGAGCCCGACCGTGCGGAACGCCACGCCGACCTCGGGCCCCGCGCCGAACCCGGCCGGTACGGTAGCGCCGGCCCCGACGCCAGCGCCGTCTGTCACCACAGGCCGCTCCACTCCGCCGCCGTTCGTGCCGATCAGTGTGCAGGCGGAGGATCCCGGCAACCTGCTCAGCGAAGGCGCCGGCGTCGTCAGCTGCGCCACCTGCGAGGGCGGCGCCCGCGTCCGCTACCTCGGCCGGCTCACCGCCTACCTCACCACGCCGACGGCCGGTCTTCGCACCATCACGGTCACCTACCAGGTCAAGGGCGAGCGCACTCTCAAGATCTCCGTCAACGGGGAGGCGCCGACCACCCACCGTCTCACCGGGACCGACTGGGACACCCCCCACACCTTCCAGTACACCGCCCTCGTCCCGGCCGGGCGGGTCAGCCTCACCTTCTACAACGACACCGGTCCGCCCCCGGACATTGACAAGATCACCGTAGGTTGACCGCGACCGGATGAGCCGATTCGTCGCGTACGTCGCCCTGTGCCGAGCCATCCTGCTGGGCAGGTTGGCGCTGACGTTGGCGGCGGTCGGTGTCGGCATCCGCCTCGTGGACGACACCTGGCAGACCGTCGGCACCCTTGTCGTCATCACCGCCGCGACGATCCTCCAGATCAGCGTGCTGAGCCGATGGCCGGCCGTCATCCGGTGGCGGCTGTGCTTCCTGGCCGTCGACACCGCGCTGATGATCGCCGTTCTGGTGCTCAGCCGCGGCGGCATCGCCTTCTTCTGCTACGCCGCCGGCTTCGCCGCGCTCACCGGGGCCCTGCTGGGCACCCGCGCGCTACCACTCTGGATCGTCAACGCCGGGCTCGGGCTGACCGTGGCGACGCAACTGCTGCGGGCCGAGGGAGCGCAGACGGCAGACTCCGTCGCCGCTCCGTTCGTGCTCGCGTTCCCGATGATCGATATCGTCTGCGGGTACGGCGCCGCCGTCGTGACCGCGGCCCTGGCCCGGTACATCGACGCCTCGGTGGCGGCGGTGACCAGCGCCCACCAGTCGGCGGCGGCCTCGGAGCGGGCCCGGCTGGCACGCGAGCTGCACGACTCGGTCGCGAAAACGCTGCGCGGGGTGTCGTTCGCCGCCGTCGCGCTCCCCAGCCTGCTGCGCCGCCAACCCGACCTGGCCGAGGAGCTTGCCAGCACCGTCTCCGCCGGGGCCGACACCGCGATCCGG
The DNA here is from genome assembly GCF_050942455.1 of Micromonospora sp. CA-263727. NCBI lineage: Bacteria > Bacillati > Actinomycetota > Actinomycetes > Micromonosporales > Micromonosporaceae > Micromonospora > Micromonospora sp. CA-263727. The sequence continues at coordinate 3,253,768 of NZ_CP192031.1, read as the reverse complement.
GAGGCTCGCGAGCTGCTTTCCGGGCTACGCCGGGACGCGCTGGACCGGCCGCTGGCCGAGTACCTGCGGCAGGCCTGCCGGGCCTGGTCGGAACGGACCGGCGTACCGGTGCGCCTCGACGCCACCGCCGTCGAGCCGACCCCAGCGGCCCGGTACGAACTGGCCCAGATCCTCAACGAGGCGTTGGAGAACGTGGCCCGGCACGCGGACGCGACGCTGGTCGAGGTCGGCCTGCACGAACGGGCGGGAGACGTGATGATGACCATCCACGACAACGGCGTCGGCTTCGCCCTTCCCGACGAGCTGACCACGCTCTCCACCGCGGGCAACTTCGGCATCATCGGGATGACCGAACGCTCCCAGGCGATCGGCGGCACGCTGCGGGTCGACTCCAGCCCGGGGGGCGGCACCACGGTGGTGGCCCACGTACCGCTCTCGGCTGCGGCCGGCGTCGCCACGATCCGGAGCGGCGGGTGGTCGCCGTGATCAAGGTCATGATCGTCGACGACAATCCGATCGTACGGATGGCGTTACGCGGCTACCTCGCCAGCGCCGAGGACGTGACCGTGGTCGGTGAGGCGCCCGACGGGCGGACCGCGGTGACCACGGCACAGCGGCTGCGCCCGGACGTGACCCTGCTGGACCATCGGATGCCGATCGCCGACGGGCTCAGCGTGGTCAGCCAGCTCACGGAGCACTCTCGCGTGCTCGTCCTGACCAGTGACGACGCCGACGAGCTGATCGCCGGGATGCTGCGCGGCGGCGCCCGCGGCTACCTGGTCCACGGTGAGTTCGACCCGGCGGAGCTGCTGCGCGCGGTCCGGGCCGTGGCCGCCGGTCAGGGCTGGCTGTCGCCGCGCAGCGCCTCGGTCACCATCTCGGTGCTGCGTGAGCAGGCGGCCCGCGAGCAGGAGGGGACGGATCGGGCGGAGACCATCCGGACGATGCGCGAGGGGTTCGGCCTGACCCCACGCGAGCAGGAGGTGATGGCGCTGCTCTGTGCCGGGCATGCCAACGCGGCGATCGCCCGCCAGTTGCTGCTGACCGAGAAGACGGTCAAGAACCACCTCGCGAACATCTTCACCAAGTTGCAGGCCCGTAACCGCACCGAAGCGGTGGTGCGGTGGACCGGACGGCAGTAGGCCGCCGGCCGTCTCCCATCCGGCGGGCCATCGGCTGAACACCACGGCCCGAGCCGCCGTCGTACTGACGACGGGCCCTTCCGCCCGGCACCACCGCCCGGATGGGGTATCTATGAGCGACGGATCGGCGGCCGGCCGATGAGCGACGCCCGCGAAGAGCCGAGCAACGTCCCCGGCGGAGCGACGGACGGCCGGTCCATGGTGGTCACCGCGCTGATCGCCCATCCCTGCGCGGTCGAGCGGGCCGCCCTGCACGCCGTGCTCGACTCCGGCGAGCGGATCCGGGTCGTCGCCGCCACCGGTGACCGCGGTGAGGCGGTGGCCCTGGCCGACCGGCTGCACCCCGCCGTGACCCTGCTCGACGAGCAGGTCACCGGGCCGGACAAGCAGGAGCTGGTCGCCGCCCTGGCCCGCCGGTCGCGGGTGATCATCCTGACCGGCGCGACCGACCGCCGGACGATCACCTCGCTGCTCCGCGCGCCGGTGCGCGGCTGTCTGGTGTACGGCCACTTCGAGGCCCCCGACCTGCTCGGCGCGGTCCGCGCGGTCGCCGCCGGGCTGGGCTGGCTCTCACCGGTGGCGGTGGCGGCCGCGAGCTGGGAACTGCGGAACCGGGCGGCGGGCCGCAACGGCCAACCCGGGCCCGCGTACCGGTCATGACACCAGTTCGTCGACGCTGTCCAGGATGCCCCGGGCGGCCCGCAGCGCGTAGAACGATCGCGACCGTACCGTCCCCTCCGGGATCCCGATCCGGCTGGCCGCTTCGGCGACCGAGGCGCCGCCGTAGTAGAGCTCGACCAGCACGGCACGGTGCTCGGGGGTGAGCCGGCAGAGCGTGTCGGCCAGGGTGAAGCGGTCCACGATCTCCTCGAACACGTTCTCCGGTGACGGCATCCACCCCACGTCCACGCCGTAGATCTCGGCCGGCCGGGCGGCGCGCGCCCGGGCCGCGTCGATCGCCAGATGCCGGGCGACGATGAAGAGCCACCGGCGGATCGTGTCCGCCTCCGCCGGCAGCTCCCCCAGCCGGCGCCACGCCCGCAACATGGTCTCCTGCAACAGGTCCTCGGCGAGTTCGCGCTGCCCACGGGTCAACCGCAGCAGGAAGTAGTACAGCGGTTGGGCGTTCGCGGCGAAGATGGCCCGCATCCGGCGTACCCCGTCGGTGTCGGTCCCGACCGATCCCGTCGGGCAGACGTCGGTGTCCACGGCGGTCGCCTCCCTCATGCCGGATGATCTATGTGGCGCATCGCAGGCTAGCGACCGGCAGGGCCGGGACGCCTGAGGCGAAGGGCCCAGGGCGACCCAGACGTGGTCCCGGGCGCCGGCGGTCATCGGCGGCACCCGGCTCGGCCGGGCCGCCGGTGTCAGCGCACCTCGAACTCGTAGATCGAGTACCCGTACCCCGGCATGTCGCGGGCCGTGCCGACCATCCGCAGGTAGCGGGCCGGCGTCCGGACGAACGCGATGTCGACGACGCCACCGGCGCCGCTGCCGGTCTGGTGAACGGTCCGCCACGTCCGCCCGTCGGCGGACAGTTCGACGCGGTACGCGGTCGCGTACGCCCGTTCCCACCGCAGCCTGACCTGGCCGACCTGCCAGATCTCCCCGAGGTCGACGGCCAGCCACTGTGGATCCGGGGCGAAGGCGCTGGCCCATCGGGTGTCCGGATCGCCGTCGACGGCCTGGCCGGCCCCGAGCCGGCCTTCGGCTTCCACGCTGGAGGCGGTGGCGGAGCCGGCGAGCGCCAGGTTTCGTCCGGAGCTGTTGACCCGGCCGGGAAGGGCCGAGGCGGACGGTGACGCCGATGACCGGGACGGGGTGGGTGCGGACGGTCGGCTGGCCCGCGCCGCCGGTGCCCGCGTCGAGGCCGCCACACCGGGTACGGCGCGGGAGGCCGCGGCGGCCGAGGGAGCAGCGATCGGCGGGGTGGGTGTGGGTGCCGTCGAGATGACCGACGGCTCCGGCAGCGCCAGCGCGGGATCACCCGGCGACGGGGGCGGCTCGCTGCTCTGGGCGCGCTGCTCGTCCGGGCCCGACCGGGCCGAGGTCGGCTGCGACACGTATCCGGTGGCCGTCGCGCCCGCCAGGGCCGCGACGGCAGCCAGGACCGGGATCGCCCGCCGAGCGGACCGTGGCCGCCGCCCCGCGGCCGGCGGCATCGGCAGAGCGGGCAGCGCCAGGGTCAGGTCGCCCGGCCGGACGGGAGTTGCCGGCTGCCCGGAGCTGTCGCCCGGAGTTGGTTCTGGCGCACCATGCGGTTCTGTCGGGGCGGGAGCCTTCCCCGGCCCGTCCGGCGCGTCGGCGCGCGGTGCGGACCGGACGGGCCGGGTCGCCGGCGGCACCGGGCAGGAGACCGAGCGTTGGGCCGCGGCTGGCCCGCCGGCACCGGGCAGCGGTTCGCGCAGCACCAGCGCCCGCTGGACCGCCGGCACCGGCCCGGTGGTGAGGTCTTCGGTGGGAGTCGGTGCGATGTCGACACCGGCGGCGTCGACGAACCGGGCCGGCGCCAGTTCCACCCGGCGGCGGGCGTCGGCGGGCAGCCGGGCCAGCAGCGCCCCGAGCAGTGGCAGCACCTGGAAGCTCGGCGGCTGGCCGGGAAGTCCGACGAAGATCCGCAGCTTCCCGAAGTCCCACGGGTGTGTCCGCACGGCCTGGGCCCCGGTTTCCTGCCCTGCCGGCCGCACCCAGAGCCCGGACTGGGTCACCTCGGCGACCCACTCTTCGTTGAGCCGGAACGGGTTTCCGTCGAGAGGCTGGTACCCGTCGACTCCGCGCACTGGCCCGCTGAGGCGGATCGCGCCGGTGGGGGCACAGCTGAGGGTGGTGGCGAGCGGTTGCCAGCCGGCGCCCCGATCGTCGACCGCCAGGCTGACCGGCCGGCCGTCGGACGCGAGCACCGGCAGGCCGGTGCGAACCGTGACCGGGTGGGCGTCGGCGCGGGCCAGCTTCGCGGCCACGGCGACGGCCGGGGTGGCCGATCCGTACGGTGCCAGGACCAGGCGCCGGCGCAGCCGGGGCGCGAGTCGGTGCAGCAGTGCGCCGAGTTCGTCGTCGCTCGGGTCCGGCTGGCCGGGCCGGCCGACCACCAGGAGCGGCCGGGTGGGATCCGCCGGTACGCCGTAGACGATGTCGTCCAGGTCCGGCCCGGACCGGTCGGGCGAGTGCCGGAACAGCCACATCCCCGCCGGAATGGGCAGCAGCGTCAACTCGCCGGCCGCCGTGGCCTCGGCCGCGCAGAACTCGTCGACGTCACGCTCCCAGCGGGGTTCGGGGCTGCGGCGTCCGGCCGGCGTGACGGTGCCGTCCGGGGTGTGCCGCAGCCAGCCGTCCACTGCGAACAGCGACCCGCCGGGCACCAACAGCACCTGCGTGCGGGGCGCGTCGAGGACGGCGGTCAGCTCGCGGGCGAGCCGACCGGCCAGCGTCGCGCCCGCGCCGGGCACCACGACGCGGGCCCGGCTGCCGGGCGGTACCGCGATCGGTAGCACCGTCTCGATGACCGACCGGTCGTCGTCGGCGTCGAGCGGACCGATGACGGTGACGACGTCGGGTTCTGCCGAGAGGCCGGCCGCCATGGCGGGGACCCTCCCGGCGGGGTCGCCGCCGACGACGACCACCCGCTCCCCCACCCAGTTCAGGGCGGAGCCGATCCGGCGGAACCGGCCGGTGTCGGTGAGCCAGCCGGCCCGGTCTCGATCCCCACTCGTCATGCCACCACCAACGCAGCCGGCCGGCACTGTGTTCACGGCTCGCCCGGATCAGATCCCGGCCGCGTTCGTACGTCGTCCCGTGCCGCCTCAGTCGTACACGTCGTCCGCCTCGACCTCGGGACGGTCCTTCGGGCGGTGCAACCCGGGTTTGCAGCCGGCGAAGGGACCGTTGGCGCTACGCAGCGCCTCCATGGTTGGCCAGAGGTAGCTCTGGTGCCATGTCGCCGGGTCGGACGCCTGCGCCTTCGGGCCGGTCCGCTCCTGCCAGGCCAGCCAGAGCCCGTGCAGGTAGGCGATCGCCTCCGGGTGTTCCCGCCAACGGGGACACCACGGCGACGAGGAGCTGACCTCGCCGCCGTACACCGGCAGCAGCAGGTCCTCCACCCAGGACGAGAGCCGGCGGAGTTCCTCGACGTACTCCTCGCCGTAGAGGTAGAGGATGAAGAAGGGCCTGGCTTCCTCGGCGTCCTCTGGTTCTTCGGCTGAGCCCGGCGGTGTCGCCTGCGTCATCGCGGGGTCACTCCACTTCGCCCTAACACCTCAGGGTGCTCTCGTCGCCGGGGTCGACGCCCAGGGTGCTGGCGAACCGCTGGTACGCGTCGACCCGGGCCTGCACCTGGGCGCTGTTCCGGCCGCCGCACTCCAGGGCGCCGTTGATGGTCCGGATGGTCTCGCCGAAGCCCCCGCCGCCGGTGATCGCCGCGTGCGCGGTCATCGTGCCCGCGCCGGACTGGGTCATCCAGAACCAGAGCGCGGTCTGCCAGGCCACCGAGGCGTCGTTCTTCACCAGGTCGGGGTCGTTGAGCAGGTCCAGGCCGAGCGCGTCGCCGGCGGCCTTGTAGTTGGTGTTCCAGCTGAGCTGGATCGGACCGCGCCCGTGGTAGGCGGTCTGTCCGGCCGGGCATCCGTAGGGCTGGCCGGTGTCGCAGTAGTTGCCCCAGGCGGCCTGGTTGATCTCCTCGACGTGTACCAGGCCGCCGGACTCGTGGTCGATGTTGGCCAGGAAGGCGGCCAGTTCCCGCTTGCGGGTCTGCTGGTCGCCGGTGCCGGCGAAGGCGGGGAACTTCGCCATCGCGTCGGTCAGCCCGGCGTAGCTGTAGAAGGAGTTCCGGCTGGGGAACATCGCGGCGAAGTCCGACCCGCTGAGCAACGTCGTGCCGTCGGTGTCCGACTCGTCGTCCGGATCCGCCTGGACGGGCAGGGCGGTGGCGGAGTCGGGGTCGGGGTCGGGCTCCGGTTCCGAGCCGTCGCTGGTGTACGTCGCGAAGAGCCCACGCACCTGGAACGGGTAGCTGCCCATGGCGAGCACTGGCATGCCGCCCTGGGCCTTGACTCCCTCCAGGCCGATGTCCCAGGCCATCAGGGTCAGCGTGAGGTGGTCGCCGACCACCTCCTTCGCCGCCAGCAACCGCTTGGTCTCGGCGGCCAGGTGGCAGAAGTACCGCGCGTGGGCGTGGATCGAGTCCTTGGCGTCGAGCGCGGAGGCTTCGCCGCTGTCGTCGTCGTCCTCACCGAACTCGTCGAACACCTCGGGGGTCAGCTGGGAGAGCCCCTTGCGCCCCTGCGGGCCCTCCTTGTCCGCGTCGAACCCGGACGCGTACTCGATCTGCGCCGCAAGGATCACCGGGGTGAGCAGCGCGCACTCCTTGGCGGCGGTCTTTATCGGCGCGACCAGCTCCTGGTCCGGCACCTTCGCCCCGGAGAAGGTGCCCCGACCGTCGCCGCCGGCAAGCTCGATCAGCGCGTTGGCGCTGCCCGGGCCGCCGCTGCTGGACGGGTCGGCGGCGGCGGAGGTCATCTGCGAGCCGCCGGCCATGGCGAAGATGACGACCAGGATGATCAGGGCCAGCACCGCGAGGGCCGCCAGTGGCAGCATCCCGATCATAGAGATCACCAGCCAGGCCAGTTGCGAGGCGTCGAAGCCGATGACCGGCCGCTGGGCCTGCTTCTGGGCCTGCCGGGCCGCCTGGAGCTTCTTCAGCGCCATGCCCTCAGCTCACCCGGCCGAGTTGCCGTCGCTGCCAGCTCGCTGCGGCGCGTTCGGTGATGGCCTGCACCTCGGCCTTGGCCGCCGCGGAGATCATCGCGGCATCGGGCTCCTTGTACCACGGGCGTAGTCGGATCAGCGCGGGCCGCACACCGGTGGCCAGCAGCAGGGCGGTGCCCTTGGGCAGGGCCCGGATCTTGTCCGCCGGCAGCACCTGCTCCTGCCGGTACGACACCGAGCGGGACGAGCCGTCCTTGGAGCGGGAGTATGAGGGGGTACGCACGTCGTGCTGACCGACCAGGCGGGCCACCTTGTCGACGAAGTCCGCGTCGTCCAGCCCGGCGCCGAGCAGCTTGATGGTGGCGGCGCTCCAGAGCGCGTCCATCCCCGGCTCGCCCCAGACCCGCACCCCCTGCCGGTAGCTCTGCAACAGGGTCACCACGCTGATGCCCCGCGAGCCGAGGTGGCTGTAGAGGTCGGGCAGGTCGGAGATGCGGCACACGTTGGCCGCCTCGTCCAGGATGGCGGTCATCGGCGGGTCCAGCCGGCCGCCCATCCGCTCGGCGGCGACCACCCCGGCGCGGATGATGGCGTCGGCCAGCCCGGCGATCACCCCGGCGGCGGAGCCGCCGCCGTCCTTGGAGAGCAGGTAGAGGGTGTCCCGGCCGAGGACGTGTTCCTCCGGGATGAACTCCGGAAGGTTCGGGTCGGGGCTGACCCAGGCCAGGATCTGCGGGTCGAGCAGGCAGGCGACGCACTGCCGGGCGGTCTCGTAGATGCCGTCGCGGGTCTCCACGGCGCCGCGTACCGTGCCCTGCAACTGGTCGGCCATCGCCGACATGCCGACGTCGCGGAGCAGGTCGACCGGCGTGCGGTCGGCCGGGTCCGCGAGCCAGGAGAGCAGTTCCTCGACGGACGAACCGCTGCGCGAGGCGGCGAGGAAGAGCGCGGTCAGCGTGTTCTGGGCGGCGGCGATCCAGAAGTCCTTCTTCGACGAGTCGTCGTTGACCGAGCTGACGAAGTGGCCGGCCAACCGCCGTGCGCCCTCGATGGTGTCGCAGCCGCTGAGCATGTCCCACCACATCTCGCGCTCGGTGTACGCGATGCCCTGCGGGTCGAAGGTCCACACCCGGCCGACCTTCGTACGCTCCTGCCGGGTGACGGTGAACACGTCGGACTTGTTGGACGTCAGCAGGACCGCGCCGGGTGCCCGCAACACCCGTGGGATGGCGATCCCGGTGGACTTGCCGGCGCGTGGCGCCATCAGGTCGAGTTCGACGTCCTCGAAGGAGGAGCGCAACTCGGGCCCGGCGGGCATGAGGTCGCCGAGCAGGTTGCCGGTCTCGTCGGGGCGCAGCCGGGCGGCCTCCTTGAGCGACGGGCGCAGTTCGCGGGCGCGGGACTCGCTTCCCTTGCCCATCATGCCGCTGAGCTCGCCGGGTCGGGCGAGACTGCGGGGCTCCCGGAGCCGGCGGACGATCCCCCGGGCGAGCAGGACCGCCGGGGTGCTGCCGAGCAGGACCAGCGTGACCGCCCCGCCGTAGACCAGGTACGGCGGAACCCCCGGCCAGACCTTCCCGGTGGCCCCGCTGACCAGGCTGAGGTGGGTGTCCAGGGTGAACGGCGCGGGTTGCCAGCCGTGCCCGGTGAGCGCGGCGGCGAGCGCGCCGCCCAGCCACAGCAGGACGAAGACCACGAGGTTGAGCAGGGCGAAGCCGGGAATGAGCCAGGGCAGGTACTCGCTTCCGATCCCTGCCGGGCGGCTACTCATCGGTGCCCCGTTCGTGGTGCTGTTGGTGGTCCCCGCGCGGCGCCGGCCCGGCGGTGCTCGGCAGGTCGCCGCCGGTCACGGCCCGTACCACGGCGGCCCGTTCGGCCCTCAGCCGCTCGGCGTCGCCGTTGGCGACCCAGCGGGTGTTCGTGTCGTGCAGGTGGCGTTCGGCGTCGGTGATCGCGACCCGGATCGGGATGCCCGGCCGGCCACCGACCTTGATCAGGAAGCGGCCCCGGCCGGGCGGCTCCTCGTTGCCGCCTTCCTGGGCCCAGCCCGGCGGCGACGACCAGGACGACACCAGCTCGATCTCGCGCCGGGACAGCCCCACCACCCGCCCCAGATCCTCCATCTCCGCTTTGGGCAGGCCGGCGCAGGCCACCATGCCGGCGCGTTCGACGAAGCCCCGGGCCTTGGCCTTATCGGCCTCCGAACCCAGCGCCTCGGCGTCCTTCAGGGTGTGGGTGATCTTCGCGTCGGCGAGGCCGAGGGAGCGGTTCAGCCGGGTGAGGGCGTCGATCCGGTCGACGATGCCGGAGGCGGCCCGCAGCGGACGCCACAGCTCGTCGAGGACGGTGAAGAACCAGCGGCGGGGTGCCAGTCCCGCGTCGGCCAGGGCGTGCGAGGCGGCCACCGTACCGAGCCCGTCCGACCAGGCGGCGAGCATCGCCGCGGCGGTCAGCTGCCCGTCGGCCTCACCGATGCGGGAGATGTCGATGCAGACGGCGGTGGCGTCCGGGTCGATCCGGGTCGAGGTCTCCGAGGCGAAGGTGTCGCCGAGCGGGCCGTCGAGGATGCCGAGCAGCGACCGGTGCAGCGGGTCGACGGCATCACGGTAGCGGGACTCCTGGCCCCGGTCGAGGGTGATCTGCCGGACCCGGGGCGGCCCCTCCTCCAGCACGCTGAGCAGCTGCGGCAGCCGGAACGTCTGCCCCGGCGGGGTGTGTTCGCGCAGGTGCCGCAGGCAGGCGGAGAGCACCGACTGCTCGTGGTCGCTGATCGGCACGCCACGGACGATGGTGAGCAGCGCCGCGACCATGTTGAGGACCCGGCCGTGGGTCTCGGCGGCCAGGGCCTGGCCCGCCTGTCCACCGATCTTCGCGGCGGCCCTGCCCATCGCGCCGGGATCGAGGATGTTCAGCCCGCCGACGCCCCGGCCGATGGAGATGACCTGCCCGCCGAGGGCGCGGACGGTGTCGGCGTAGTCGGGTTTGAGGTCACCGAGCACCAGCGGCACCACGCCCTGCGCGGTCAGCCCGATCAGCATCCGGTTGATCAGCGTCGACTTGCCGAGGCCGGGCATGCCGAGCATGAACAGCGACGGGTTGGAGATGTACCGGGCCCGGGTGAACCAGTTGAGCGGGTCACCGCAGACGGTGGCCCCGGTGTGGATGTGCTGGCCGAGCGGGATGCCGGTCATCGGTGCGCCGGAGCCGGAGGCGAAGGGCCAGAGGCCGCAGGCCTGCACGGTGGTCGCCCGCCACATGGTCGGCGGATCCACCGCGGCCACCCGGCCACCACCCAGGGTGTACGAGCCGCGGTGCGGCACGTTGTCGTCCGCGTTGGCCCGGGCCAGCCGTCGCAGGTACCGCTGCTCGGCCGCCTCCTCCTGCGCCCTGCGTCGACGTTCGCGGCGCAGCGCGCGTGGCGTCTGCTTGCCGGTCTCGTCAGGCTCCCGGTCCTGCGCCTCGGCCGCCGGCACCACCAGATCGGACATTGCCGTGATCGGTCCGGAGGCGTGCCGTGGCCAGCCCCGGCCGAGATCCAGCAGCCGGGTCCCGAGGCCGCCAAGGGTCTGCGTCACAGCGCCTCCTTCAGCTCGTGCGGGATCATCGTCTGCTCCCACGGCAGGATGCCGACCGGAAGCGCGCAGGAGAACGCGGCGGCCTGCATCCGGTCGGCCGGACGCATCGCGATGCGGGTGGCACCGAGCAGGTTGCGCATCGTCACGTCGGCGTCGCGGACCTCGGCGGCCGAGTCGACGGTCAGCGTCACCAGCATCGAGAACTCGACCAGTCCCGCGCCGGAAGCCTCCTCCGTCGCGGTCTGCTCGGCGGCCTCGATCTCGGAGATCGCGCGGGCCCGGACCAGGCCGCGGGTCGAGTTGGCCATGAACTGGGCGGACCGGCGATCCGACTCCACGATCTTGGCAGAGGTCGCCGGGTCGATCGGGCGGTAGACCAGGGCCACCCGTTTGCGGCGGATGCCCATCGCCGGGTCGAGCAGGCTGCGCAGCACACCGGAGCGCACCGTGCCGCGCGGCGCCAGGGTCAACAACCAACTGCGGGAGATCCCGGAGTCGTGCTGGTAGTGGGTGACCGTCTCGACGGCGGCGGCCGGCCCGGCGTCGGCCCACTCCAGCCCGGTGCTGCCGTGCTGGGCCCGGACGTCGAGCACCTCCGCGGCGACGGCCGGATCGTACGCGACCCGGACCACCTCGGCGATCCGCTCGGCCGACAGCGGCTCCGCCGACCCGCCGCCGGCCGCGACCAACCCGCTGAGCACGCCCGGCAGCCGCAGCGCCAGGTCGGTGAGCATGGTGTCGTGGTCGCGCCGGGCACCCCCGGGTGCCGAGTAGGTGAGGGTGAGGAAGGTGTTCATCTCCGACGACGCGTCCGGGTACGTCTGCACCACCTCCTCCATCACGGCACGCGCGGCCGGCGGGGCGTCCGGGGAGATGCGACCCAGCACCTCGGTGGCGAGGCGGGTGCCCGGGTCGGGGGCGGTCTCGATGACCACGGCGGCGCCCCGCAGGCCCGGCTCGTGCGCCAGCCGGGACAGCCACTCGCCCCAGAGCGCCACCCAGGTGTCGACCTGGTCGGGGTCGACGAGGGAGCCGCCGTCCGGCTCGCAACTGAGCACGATGGTGTACTGGTTGCGGTTGCGGTGGTGGAGCACGCCGAAGGGACGGTCGTAGGGGTCGCGTCCCTCCAGCATGGTCACCCGGCTGAGCAGCCCGGGTGGACGGAACCGGCCGCCCGGCCGCGTCGACAGCGGCCCGGAGGCGTACAGGTGCTGCCCCTTGGACTTGCGCCGCAGCCACCCGATCCGGACGGCGGCCATGTTGTAGACGTTGCGGCCGTCCTGGGTACGGATCGCCAGCGGCGCCAGCATCACCCCGAGCGGGAGCCCCACCACCAGGGCCGCGCTCAGGGAGACCATCGAGGAGATCAGGATCATCACGAGCGCACCGAAGAGGCCGACGGTCCCGACCAGGCCCAGCGAGCCCAGCCCGGCCCGGCGAGGGCGACGCCAGTTGCCGTAGGTCGGTGTCTTCATGGATTCCGCGGTCGTACTCATGCTGGTCCTTCTCCTCGTCCCGACATCAGCTACTCACGGTCACGATCAGGGAGCGCTCCGCTGGCGATGTTGCTGGCGTGCGTGTGGGTGGTGGCCGCGGCCTGCACCACCGTGGCCGCCGCACCGATCGTCGCGGCCGCCACGCCGGCCGCGCCCCGCGCGGCCCGCCCCGCTCTCGACCCGCCGCCGCCCGACCCACCGCCGGATCCAGCACCGGACCCACCACCGGAACCACGGCCAGACCCGCCACCAGACCCGCCACCGGAACCGCCGGCAGCGCGGCCGCCGCCCGAGGCACCGCCCGCCGACGAGCTACCTCCGCTCGGCCCCGGGGCCGGCCGGCGGAGGCAGCCCCGCCGCCACCGGCGCCAGCGATCTTCTTCGCCCCGCTCGCCACCGCACCCGCCGCGGCGGCACCGGCAGCGACGCCCGCGCCGACGCCACCACCCGAGCCGAGGCTGGCCATCGCCGGCACGACCAGCCGCATCAGCGCGGGCAGGGCGACCGCGGCCATCAACAGGACCGCAGCGCCGGCGAGTTTGTAGTGTTTGGCATCGCCGCCGGTGGCACCGATCATGGCGGCCCCCGAATACATGATCAGCCCGACCACCGGTTTGAAGGCCAGCCAGGCGATCATCCAGGCGATGTGCTTGCGCCACCACCCCCCGCCCGACTCGGACATCGAGGCCGCCGCGGCCAGCGGCAGCGTGCCGGTGAGCAGCACCATCACGCCGAGCCGGATGTACATCAGGATGACGTGGATGCAGCCGGCGATCAGCAGCAACAGGCCGATGATGATCAGCAGGAACGCGGTGAGCCCATCCGTGCCGCAGTTGGCGATCAGCTTGAGCTGCGCCTTGATGCCCTGGTCGTAGAGATGGCTGCTGTAGTTGTCCGCCTCGGTGGCCAACCAGTTGAGCACCGTCCAGGCCGCGCCCACCACGAGGATCATGCGGACCAGGCCCATGAGGGCCACCACAAGGGACTGGCCCTTGCGTTCCAGTGCCATCCGGAACGCCGCGGCCAGCAGCGACGCCACCGCGATCGTGACGACCAGCCAGTCGGTCTGGAGGTGGATCTTGTCGTTGAGCTCCTCGTCACCGAGGGCCGGCACGTCGCCGAGGTTGGCGAAGAGTTCGACCGCCGCGCCCATGATGGCGCTGGCGATGTCGCTGAGAATGCCGTCGATCCCCTGCTCGAAGAAGCCGACGACCTGCCCGATCGTGCCGATGTACACCGCATCACCGGTGGCGCACTCGCCCACGTGTCACACCTCGTTCCACAGCACGAAGCCGACGAGGGAGACGACGGGGTTGACCCGCGCGTAGAGGCCGCCGGAGCTCAGCGGCCGAAGCTGCCAGTCCACGCCGTTCCAGTCCACGATGTAGTCGAGAGACACGTACAGCACCTCGGCCTGCCGGACGAGCACCCGGATCGTGGCCGTCCTGGGCGAGTACTTCAGCACCAGGAATCCGGCCAGTGCATTGGTGGTCTGCGTCGGCCCGGTCTCCTCGATCGACGCCCGCATCGCGTCGAAGTAGTCCCGCGCCAGCCCGGGCACGAGCTGCTGCTGGCTGACCAGCCGCCAGTCGGGACCACTCATCTGGCGGGAGATGGTGTGCACCGCCATGACCGCGCCCATCGGGGTGTTCGCAAAGCACCAGAGCAGCGGGCCGGTGGTCTTCAGCGGCCCCGCCGAGGCGGAGCGGGGGGCCTGGGCGCCGTTGAGTGGCTGCCAGCTGATGTCCCGCGGCGCCACGCTCGGAATCCGCTGGTCGGCATCGTCGGTGCGGCAGCCCTGCGGCCGGGAGCCGTCCGGAGCGAGGCCACCGATCGTCGGGCCGGACTCGGCCGCGACGCTGGAGTTGGCGTCGCGTCCGCCGCCGAGGGCCGCGACCGTGCCGACACAGAGGGCGAGGGCGAGAAAGGCGGCCGACATCTGCCACCGGCGTTGCTGCCAGTACGGCTTCTCCTCCTCGGCCCCGTCGTCGGAGGCAAGTCTCAGTCTCATGGCACCCCACCTGTCCGGTCGGACGATCGCTTCGGCCTACGCTCGGTGAAAGGTCAGTTGCCCTCGCCCCCGCCGGTGCCGAATACCCAGGTGACGATCGGCCCGGCGGTGGCGACCAGGATGCAGCCGCCCAGCACCATGCCGAGTCGGCTCATGTGCTCCGAGCTCTCGCCGCGCTTGTGGGAGATGGCCATGACCGCGCCGGTCACCAGGACCCCGAGGACACCGGCTGCGGTGCCGGCCCAGGCCACCAGCCCGAGCGCCTGCTCGACCTTCTCGGCCAGGTTCGACGGGAGGTCCCCGTCGGTGCTGGGCTGCGGAACCGCCATCGGAATCCGCCGCAGGCTGTAGAGGATGACGGAGAGGGACATGTCGTCTCCTTCGAGATCGGATACTGGTTCTCCCCGACGGACCGCGCGCCGGCCCGTCGGACGGTCATTCGGTGAGGTTGAGCCACTCGACGATCGGGCCGGCGGTGGTCGCCAGCAGGCACGCCGCGAGGACGAACGCGATGTGTTTCGTGTACTCGGTCCGTTCCTCCAGGGCGCCACGCCGCAGCTGCGACGCCAGCGTCGCGCCGGTGATCAGCAGGCCGCACACGGCCGCGGCGCTGACACACCACGCCATCAGGCTCAGCAACTGCACGATCGGTTCGTTGGGGTTGGTCCCGTCGATCGTGTACTCCTCGATCTCCGGCGGTTCGAAGTTGATCGGGTTGATCGCGCTGTCGCACTGGAACTTCCCGGCGTGGACGGCACCCTTGAACGTGCAGTTCCTCGCGCCGGTGATCTCGACGTTGTCCTTGGTCACCGACTCACCGGTGAGACCGGTGTGCATTTCGAGGTCCATCCACACGGTGTCGCCGGGGTTGTACTCGGCGGTCAGGCTGATGGTGCCGTCGGTCGAGCCCTTCTTCCCCGAACAGGACCGGTCCCCGCCCCCGGGCGGATAATTGTTCACCGTCGTGCTGGTCTTCAGGCACAGCGTGTAGAGGAACGCGGCGCTGCCGCCGTCGATCTTCACGGTGTAGCTGTCCGCGGCCGTGACCGCGGTGGCCGGCGGCAGCGCCCCCAGCCCGGACAGCCCCACGACGAGCAGGGCGGCAAGCGTCCCGATCCGGGCCAGCCTGGTCACGGTCTCCCCCAGGACTGCCGGGGCCCCGCGTCCACCAGCGCGGCCAGCCGGGACAGCTGCCGTGGTGGCCGCTTCGGCTCCGCGCCCACCCGGTATGACGGAATCCACGGCAGCCGGTGCACCGGGGCGATCGAACGCAGTAGCCGGATCCGGCCGAGCAGGGGCGCCGGCAGCCGACCGGCGGCATCCGCGATCAGCACGACGCCCAGCAACCGCATGCCAGCCGGGTGCCGCCCCTCCTGTAGCGCGTGCAGCGCGCGGGAGACCGCCCGCAGGCCGTCCAGGTTCGTCCGCCCGGCCACCATGACCCGGGCGGGTTCGGCGAGGGCCGGGTCCGGCCAGCGGCAGCCGATGTCGGTGCCGCCCAACAGCCGGGTCAGCGTGGTCGCGCCAGCCCCACCGTGGGCGCCGATCCACCCGATGCCGTCCTCGGAGAGGCTGTCGCGCAACCAGATCGGGCCATCGTCGTACGCCCGCACGGCGAGTGGATCGTCCAGCACCGGTTCCCCGGCCGGGAAACCCGGACGCCGTAACGCCACGGATCCGTTGCTCATCTACCTCGCCTCCCTTCCCTGCTCGCCTCTGCGGTCACCGGCCGCACCACCGGCACCGGTGACGGCCGCTTAACGGCGCTACCGGGCGCTCGGTTCAGGGCGAGTTCGGAGTTTTTCCGTCACCCGCCAGCAGCAGCGTCGGACGGGTTCCGCCGCTGCCGCTGCGACCAGGCACGCCACCTCGGCAACGAGCGACGGAATTAGTTCGACCGCAGGACGAACCCGGCGGCGTCGGAGCCGTAGTAGGCGGGCATAGCCTCGACCTCGGGAGGAAACCGATGCTTCCGCCGCGCTCCCAGCAGGACACCGCCACGCGCAGCCGGCTGGCGCACCGCCGTGCGTCGCCGACCTCCCTCTCGCCGCCTGCGGCGGTCGCGCAGGCCGCGGCGCTGGCCAGCGTCGGTCGCGCACCTGCCGACGAGAGGCCGTCGGTAGCCCAGCCGCGACTCCAGGACGTCGACGCGCTCAACGCCGAGCGGAACCGTGCCTGGGGCCGCGCCAACCAGGCCCGTGGTCTGGCTGCCAAGGAGTACCTCGACGACCGGGCCACCCCGACCGGTCACCCGGCGGCCGAGAAGGAGTCGCGCGAACGGAACTGGACCACCGCCGATCACTCCCGCTGGCGACGGCTGGCCCTGGCCGCCCAGGACGGCCCGCCGTTGGCCGCGGCAGCACGCCTCACCAGCGTGCGCGGCACCGGGGCGAAAAGTCAGCCGGCTGCGCTGCCGTCGCCCGTCGGGTCCCGTCGCCGACCGCAGGCGCGGTCCCGCTGAGGCTCGTGGTCCACGCACCACCGGCGTAGCGAAGCCCCCGGGTGCCGGTGCACCGGCACCCGGGATACCGGTAGCGGGTATGTCGGTGCCGGGCGGCGGTGTGTCCGCCATCCCGGCACCCCGCACCGATCACGACGATGTCAAGGACGTGCCCGGCACCTGCGGTGCCGGGCACGTCGCCACGGGTACCTTTGAGTACGCCGGGCCGCAGACACGGCGGGTATCCCTGGCCCGTCACCCGGCTGCCGACTCAGATGTCATGGCTCGCCGTCACGGGCCAACCGTCGACACCTTCGTCCCACCGCACCGTCCGAGGAACACGAAGAATGGTCAACGGCTCGCACGCCGCCGCTGCCTCGTCTCCGGTGCAGGCGGCGTGTTCGGCGCTCCTCCGGCGGGGGCGGACCGCCAACTGTGCACCGAACCAGAGGAGGACGCAAGGGCCGACCTGGCGGATTCCACCTCCTGTTGAAGCGACCTGACCTCTTGTTTCAACTCGTCGTACCCCTCGCCCTTGGCCTTCTTGGCCGAAGGCTTGGTTCCCCACTTGGCGACCTGGGTCGCCATCTGAGCCACGTCGATGGCGAACTTGGCGGTCTCCTTGTTGTTGCCATCCTCCATCGCCAGGTCGACGGCCGTGCGGCCGACCGAGAGCGCGAAACTTGCGACGTTGGCCGCGATGTAATACGGATTCTTCACCTCGCCTTTTACGTAGGCGTCAATGCCTTCGGCCGCCGTGGTCCCCAAGCTGGTGACAGCGTTGGTGATTTCGAGACCAAGCTGCACCTTTTCTTCCTGGAACGCATAGTTGTTGATCAGCGAGCCGAAGGAGGTGGTCGTGGTGACGATGGCACCAAGCTCCGACGTCAGGCTGTTCGCATCCGGGTGGGACTTTCCGAGTGACGAGAGCTGGTCCTTCAGCCACTTTGACAGGTTCCGGGCCGGTGGCGCCTGCTGTCGCTCAACGTCGACGTCAGTCATTGATTTCCCTCTCGATCAGGACGATTCCTCGCCCAGTTGACGGATGCGGGTGGCCGCAGTGGGACTGCCGGGAACCCTCGGTCCGGCACTCTTTGACAAATCCGGTGGTCGGCCGATGCAATTCCTCCCGCCGGTGCCGGCTCCTGCCGCGATGACGTATGCCGGGCCCGCCTGGTTCATCAGACTGGCCAACTTTTTGGGGAGAATGCTCGGCAGCGGCAGGGATCGCCAGCCCGAGGTGGACCGGATCGCGGTCAGCGGGGTGAGGCGGGATTCCTGGCGATCGGGGCGGTCACGATCGCGGAGCCGTCGACCAGGCCGACCGTGATGAACGACAGCTCGTCGACCGGCAGCGACGTCTCACCGGCCACCTCCTGTGGCCCGGACGAGGCGGTCCAGTCGCGGATGACATGCGTGGCGCCGTCGCGGGTCACCGCGAACAGCCGGTAACGGAGGCCCTGCCGCAGGCCGGTCGCGGTGATCCGGATCGTGGCGCTGCCCTGGTGGCCGACGGTGATGACGACGGAGAGGCTGGCCCCGTAGCCGGGCGCCTCTCCCGAGGCGGTCAGCACCGGGTCGGGGCGGGCAGTCCACTCGTTGACCGCCACCACCCCGCCGGCCAGCGCCAGAACCAGCGCCGCCGCACCCGCCCAGAGGGCCCGGCGCCGCCGCCGGAAGCCGGCCGTCGAGCCCGGACGCGTACTGGACGGACGCCTGCCCGTCGGGCGGTTGTCGGCCGGGGAACGGGCTGCGCCGTCGTCGGTGCCGGACCGTACGCCGCCGGTGGCGGTCTGTCCCGCGCCCGCCTCCGCGGACCCCGCGTCGCTGTCGCTGGCCGGTAGCGTTCCGCCGCTCGTATCGGCTGCCGCCGCGCGGACAGCCGTGGTGGCTGACGCGCCGGATTCGGACGCCTCGGCATTCGTGCCGGGTGCCGGCGTGGACGGCGGGTCAGCGGCGGGTGGCGACCAGTCCACGTCGCCCAGCCCGGCCAGGCCGCTGATCGAGGGGCCGATCTCTGCCGCCTCGTCCAGGCAGTGCCAGCAGCCGGCGAGGTGCTGCTCGAACGACTCGCGCTCCGCGTCGTCCAAGGCACCCATCAGGTAGAGGGCCAGCCTCTCCTGCTCGGCCATGGCGTGATCCCCGCCTGCGCGCATCCAGCCCTCTCCTCAACGGGTCGGCACCACGCGGTGTGTCTGTCTGGGTCCGGGCGACCTTGGGATCAGGACGACTCGGTCGAGCCGATCGCGGCATGCAGTGCGCGTACCGCGTAATAGGCTCTGGATTTTACCGTACCCTCGGGTATCCCCAGCCGCACCGCTGCTTCGGCTACGGAGGCGCCCCGGTAGTACATCTCTAGGAGCACCTCACGGTGCTCCGGGCTGATCTTCCCCAGCGCGGGGCGCACCGCGTGGACGCTCACCACGCGATCCATCTCGTCGTCGCTGTCGGGGACCCGGTTGAGGTCCGGCAGGCTGACCTCGGGCGGCCGGGCCTGCCGGGCCCGCATCGCGTCGATCGCCACGTGCCGGGCGACCGTGTAGAGCCATGGCGCGATCTTCGACGGATCGGCGGCCAGCCGCTCCGCGTTACGCCAGGCGCGCAGAAGCGTCTCCTGGACCAGATCCTCGGCAAGATCCTGCTGCCCGAGCAGCAGGCGGGTGAGGAAGCGGTGCAGGGGCTGGCGGTACTCGTCGACGATCTGCCTCAGCAGTGCCTCGGCGGCGGACGGCTCGATGGCGGCACGCTCCGAAAGGCACGGTCCGATCGACTCGTTGGGGACCGCCGACACAGACCGCCTCCCTGACGGACGGAACGCACCCTGCCGGCCGGGTGGACGTGACGCAGCGGCGTCCTCCCGGCCCTGACCGTGAGCATAGCCGCATTCGTGGCGGACCGCCCTTCGCAGGTCGCTCGTCCGCCCGTCACCGTGCCCACGGCCGCCACATCGGGCCGATCGTGCCTGAGCAATCTGGTCTCCTCTACTGTCGACGGTGCGGGCCGGCGGCCGAAACCGCCGACCTGACGGAAACAGCGCCGCCCGATTGACGGCTGCGCACCCCGGCCGGTTCAGTCTCAGGCGGCACGGATCGAAAAAATCCGCAGCGGCCTTGAACGCCGGACGGCGGAGATCCGTCACGACAGGTGTCGCCACGCCGAAAGGGATGGCCCCGTGACAACCGACCTGGTGCCCAACAAGTTCAGATTCGGCCGTACGCCGCGCAGAGTCGTGGCGGCCGTCCTGGCCGGACTGGCGATCCTCTCCGCCGTCACCGCCACCATCAACTGGGGAGTCGCCTCGGCCCGCGACGACACGGTTGTCGGTGACGCCGTCACCGAGAAGCAGATGACAGCCATCGCCGCCGCCGCCCGCTCCTGTCCGGCGCTCACCCCGGCACGGATCGCCGGGCAGCTGATGGCCGAATCGGGCCTGGACAACCGGGCGCGGAAGACCCGCTCGGGTGGTCAGGGCATCGCCGGCCTCGACGACGACGACTGGAAGGCGTGGAAGCCGTGGCCGGACGCCCGGCGCTCGGATCTTTCGGCGAGCATCCTGGCGCTCGCCCACCAGCTGTGCGACTTCAGCGGTCAGCTCCGGATCGCCGGCAACTCCGGTGACCGGTGGCGTCTCGCGGTGGCCGCCTTCCACGTCGGGCTGCCCGCGGTCACCGAGGCGGAGGGGGTGCCCGCCGACGCCGTCGAGTACGTCGACCTGGTCAGCGGCTACGCCGGGTACTACGGCAAGTTGAAGCAGTTCGGTGGGGCCGGCACGCCGGAGCCGACCGCGCCGCCGGCCGCCGACGCGAAGGGCGTACCCGCCCAGTACGTCCCGCTCGTGGTCGAGGCCGGGTCCGTCTGCGACCAGGTCACGCCGCCGATGGTCGCCGCCCAGCTGATGGCGCTCTCCGGGTTCGACGCCAACCTGCTCGGCCCCACCGGCCAGCGGGGCATCGCGCAGTTCGTCCCGGAGGTCTGGCAGGCGTACGGCCCGGACGGTGGCTCGGCCTGGGACCCGACGGTGGCGATCCCGGCCGTGGGCGGTGCGATGTGCGGCCTGGTCGAGGAGCTGTCCAGCCTCGACGGTGACCCGTACCTGCTGGCGCTCGCCGCCTACCGCGGCGGGCCGACGGCCCTGCGGCAGACCGGCGGCGCCTTCGACCAGTCGACCGAGAGGTTCCTGCGGGCCGTGAAGGCCCTCACCGACCTCTACACGCTCGACACCCGGCTCGTCCGGCCCAAGCCGGCCGAGCCCGACCCCTCGACGCCGTCGCCTGATGCTCCGGCGCCGGACCCGACCACGCCCTCCTCCGACGGGTCGCCGCCGGCCAGCAAGCCCACCCGCTCCGCCGCGGCGAAGCCGACGACCGCCGCACCGAAGCCGGCGGCCCCGAAGCCGACCCGGCCCAGCGGCGCCAAGCAGCTCTTCCACCCGCGTACCGGGCTCTGCGTCAGCTCCGGCAGCACCGGCGACGGTACGCGGCTCACCCTGAAGACCTGCGCCGAGGAGCCGGCGCAGTGGTGGGCTGTCCGCGACGACGGGACCATCCGGTCCCAGAATCTGTGTATGGACATCGCCTGGGGCGCCTCCGAGGACACCACCCCGATCCAGGCGGCCATCTGTAGCGGCAACCCGGCCCAGAGTTGGCAGATCAACGACAAGGGCGGCATCATCAGCCAACTCAACGGCAAGTCCGTCGACGTCGACATGAACGCCAAGGGCAAGCCGCTTGAGCTCTGGATCTACGTGGCCAACGCCGAGCAGACCTGGCGACTGCGGTAAGCGGCGGCTCGGCCACCACGGCGAGCACAAGTGGGGGGTACGGGCGGCGCGCGCCGCCCGTACCCCCCACGCTTCTCTGGCGGTGACTAACCGAAGGCGCGACGGCGGCGGAGCTGGAGCGTCAGGAACGCGCCACCGCCGATCAGCGCAAAGCCGAGGAGGACGAGGGCGCCCATGCCACCACCGCCACCGCCGCTCTCCGTTCCCGCCCCGACCGGTTGCTCGCCCTCGATGGTCCGGGCGACCGAGGCGGCTGGATTGATCATGCCGGAGCCGTACCGCCCGTCGGGGGTCTCGTCGCCCAGCGCGTCGGCGGTGCCCTGGATCCGCTGCTTGACCTGGACGGCGCTCAGCTCCGGATAGGCGGCCCGGACGAGCGCCGCCTGTCCGGCCGCGAAGGCGACGGCGAAGCGGGTGCCCGTGTAGCTCAGCGGGCCGGCGTCCCCCGGCCCGATGCTGGTCACGTCCGCACCGGGAGCGACCACCTCCACCGTGTTCGGCTGGTATTCCTCGACGAGCTTGTTGTCGGCGCCGACCCCGCCGGCCAGCAGCAGGGCGCCGGTGGCGTCGGCGCTGGGCGAGGGCAGCGTGACGGGCTTGGTCGGCGCGCCCGCCACCACGATCACGTCGTGGTTGAGCGCGGTGGTGAGCGAGGCGGCGACCGCCGGGGCGGAGAGGTCCACGTGGGAGCCGAGGGCCACCACCGACGCGCCCGCGCTCACCGCCACCTCGATCGCGTTCGCCGCGTCCGTGGCTCGTCCCTTTCCCGAGGCGCCGACCATCCGGACCGGCAGGACCGTGGCGTCGGGCGCGAGACCGGCCGGGGACTTCTCGGTGCTGGCGTTCGCGGCGATGATGCTCGCCATCGCGGTGCCGGTGCCCAGGCAGTCGGTGTCGCCACGGCCGTTCCCGACGGTGACGTCCGCGCCGACCGCGATGCGGCCGTTGAGCTGTTCGAGCCGGCCGTCCACCCCGGAGTCGACCACGGCCACCATGACGCCGTTGCCCCGGCTCAGGTCCCACGCGCCGTCGGCCGCCAACCGTAGCTGGGCCCAGTCCGAACGGCTGCTCGACGCGGCGACGGCGGTGCAGCCGGCGGTGCCCTTCGTGCCGGTTGGCGACGGGCTGGGGCTCGCGCTGGCGCTGGGGCTGGGGCTACCGGACGGCTTGGGGCTGCCGGTGGGCGTGGGAGCCTTGGTGGGGGGCTTCGACCCGGACGGGACCTGACCGTACTTCACCCCCTCGCCGACCGCGTCCCACGGCAGCACCAGGTACCACCCGGGGTTGAGCCGGGCCGGATCGGTCAGGCTCGCTCCGTCCGGCTGTACCCGTCCGGCGTTCAGGTTGTAGATCTCCGCGGATCGCTCGCCGCTGCCGAGGAACCGGATCGCGATCTCGGAGAGATTCTCCGGCTGCCCCTGGTGGGCCGCGGCGACGACGTAGTACTTGACGTAGGCCTGCGGATCCGGTGGGGCCTTCTGGGCCGCCGCCGGCCCGGCCATCGCCACGACCAGGCAGCAGGCAACCGCCACGCCCGCGAGCAGACGTGCAAGGTTCGGGCGCTTTGCCAGCACTGATGTTCCTCCTCCAGTAACCCACGGCCGATCGGCCGGGCCGACACCCTCTACAGCGGATCAGAGCCGGATACGTTCAATCCGATCGGCAGAAACGTGCGGACTGAGCTGAACCAGAGTCCGGCGGTCTCCGTCATGATGACGTAAGGGCCACGAGACCAGGTGATGTGGTGGGGTGCTGGCCGCCACGCCGGAAACGGACGGTGGTGAGAGCGCATGCAGGCAACATCCGCGACGACGGAGGCGGACGTCGACAAGCCACCGGCCACGCTTCGCTTCGATCACCGCCGGCACCGGCGGATCAGCGGACTGTTCGATCTCTGGCTGGCACCCGGGGCGCGCGGTGGGCTGGTCCTGCCGATGAAGCCCGACCGGCCGCTCACCGCACGGGCCATCACCGACCTGGTCCGGCGCTCCGGCGAGACCGCGGACGACGTACGGATCCTGGCCGACGACGGCGCCCGGCACATCGAGCTGTTCAGTGAGGTCGCCGGCCTGCTCGCCCACGACGTCCTGGTCAGTCCCGAGGGCGCGGAGATCCGGCACCACGACCGGCAGGGCGGGAACGGGCCGCTGCACGCGGTACCGCTCGACCGGGTGACCCGCCGGAGCCGGGACTGGATCGTGATCCAGCCGCCCGAGCTGGCCACTCCGCTGCCCGGCTGGTTCACCGTGGACCACGGCCTGGTCCGCCCGCGCCGGGGCGTGGTGGGCCTGCCGCTGCACGGCGGGCTCGTCCTCGCCACCCGGGCCGACTTCGTCACCCGGCGCGCCACCGCGCACCGGCTCGGCACGGCTTCGGAGGGGCTGGTGACCGTGGCGGTCACGGCCCGGGCCGGTGGCTTCCTGGTCGGCGACTACGGTGGCACGCAGCGGGTGTACAGCGGCGGCCAGCTCGCCGCCCTCCTGGGCGACCTTCCGCTCTACGGCCGGGACCTGCGGCTCTGGCTGACCTGGCCGTCCGATCCGGACGAGCAGCAGAGCCTCGGCACGCAGGCACAGGAGTTGGCCGAGACGACCGGCGCCACCGTCTGGACTCCGCCGGCGGGTGGCAGCGCGGAGCTGGTCGACGCCCGGCAGGACCTGCGCGCACTCGACCACGCCGGGCAGGCCGCCGAGTGGCAGGCCCACCGACCCCGGTTCGCCGCCGCTCCGGCGGCCTTGCGCACCACCCCGACCGGGCTGCTCGTGCCGGCGTCGGCCCGCCTCAGCATCACGGTGAGCAGCACGACCCCGCCCGACACCGATCGAGCCGAATCGACCCCGCCCCCGGAGGCAGCGCCGCCCGAGACCGCGCAGCCGGTCGAGGCGGCACAGCCGGTCGAGGCGGCACAGCCGGTCGAGGCGGCACAGCCGGTCGAGGCGGCACAGCCGGTCGAGGCGGCACAGCCGGTCGAGGCGGCACAGCCAGCCCTACCGACGCGGCCCGGGGCAGCACCGCCAGCGGCGAAGGCACAGCCCGTCGAGGTCGAACAGCCAGCCGGGGCGGAGCAGCCGGCCGAGCCGAAGCCGGCCGTCGCGGGGACGCCGGGTGGACCGGCGCTCGTACCCGAGACCCCGCTTCCCCGCCCGGCGCTGACCGCCGAGAACCGCCGGGCGGCGGCGTACGGACCGGCGTGGCTGTCGCCGGGACAGCAGGTCAACGCCGAACAGTTCGAGGGTTTCGTGGTCGCGCCGGCCGACGCCCGGCCGGTCGCCGACGGCCTGCCCAGTGCCGAGCTTTTCCTGCTCGCGTTCCTGGATCCCCGGTCGGTGCCGGAGGGCGGTCGGCTGCTCCGGGTCCGGGTGGGACCGGGTGGCGCGATCCCGATGGGGGTGATCCGGGCGCACCTGCCCGCACGCCTGCAACACCTGCGGGGCCTCCGCGAGGCGTACCTCCTGCCGGCGGCGCGCCTGGACCGGGTCATCGCGGTGGACACCTTCGACGTCGACCGCGCCGGTCACCTGACGCCGGCCGGCGAGTGCGAAAGCGAGTCGCTGCGGATCCGCTGCGCCTCCCCGGCCCGGTCGACCGCCGGGCTGCCCAACGACGTACGGCGCTGGCCGACCTTCGGCACCCGCCGCGCGTACGCCCTCCTGCCGGCGGACCGGGTCCGGCTGCCGCGCCACTGGCTGCGGCTCTACCTGCGCCGGCCGCCGGTCCGGGCGGGACGGCTGATGCTGGAGCTGCGGGTGCCGAGGGGCCGCGCGATCGACGTGACGTCAACGGCCGACCTGCTCACCCCGCTCACCGGGGTCCGAACCCAGGCGGAACGGCTACGCGCCGCGCAGGTGGAGCTGGTCCTCGGCAGCCGCTCCTACCAGCGGGTTCGGGTACGCCGCGCGTACCGCGCCGACGACGGTGTCTGGCAGCGCGTACCGCGGGTGCCGAAGGCGGCACTGCCGACCGTCCTACCTCGGCTTCAGTCCCCGACGCCGAGCTGAGCCGACCAGCGGCCATCCGGCACCGGACCGATCACCACCGGTATGCAGCGGGCGCCGGTGGCCTTGGCGAGCCCGCGTATCCCGGCCGCCGCGTCCGCCGGCATGCCGGCGGTGATGACCACGTACAGGCCCGAACCCGAACCGCCCCCCTCCAGGAGACCGGTCAGGCTGTGGCAGCCGTCGAAGGTCTCGGCGCCGAGCGCGTCACCGACGACGGCCACCCCGATCCCGCCCGCGTGCAACTCCCGGGCGTACGCCGCAGCCAGCCGACGGCACTCCTCCATCGCGCCGACCAGGGTGAACACGTCGGGTGCCCGGCCGAGGTCGACCTGGAGCCGCCACGGCCCCTTGCGTCCCAGCACCAGCGGCACGGCCGCCGCGGGCGCCGGCTCGTCGTCGGCGAGCCAGGCGTAGGCGGGCGTCGTCGGCCCGGTGGTGACGCCGGCCAGGCGTACCAGGATCGGGCCGACCTCGGTGAGGACGTCCGCCCGGACGTACGGCACGTCGCCGTCGTCCGGCAACGCCGGCCGGGGCAGGACCGCGACGCCCGCCCGCCCGACACCGTCCGCCGCACCGGCCGGCTCCGGCCCGGCCGATCGCCCGGTGGAGGCGTGCGTCGGCACCACGCCGACGAGGGGAGGCCACTCGGGCGGAGGTGCGGACGGCACGGAGACCGGGGCCGGCTTCGCCAATCGCAGCTGCGCATGCTCCGCCGTCCGCAGGTCCGGCAACCCCCGCTCCGCCGTCTGCTCCGCCTCGGACTCGGCCAGGCCGGGTGCCGCCGCCGACGTCCCCGGGCCGGGCCGAGCGTCCGGCCGGGTGGCCACCGCGACGGCGTCGAGTTCGGCCGGCGTCGGCGTGTGGTGCCGTTCCGGCGGCCACGGCCCGTCGTCGAGGGTCACCGAGCGCATCTGGCGTACCCGCCGGGGCAGCACCAGGATCGCGACGACCGCGAGTGCCACCGCGAGCACGGCCGCACCGACCCGGACCTGGTCGGCGCTGAGGCGACCCAGTACGGACGGCTCGGACCTCGACGGGGGGCCGGCCACGGCCGGCGACTCCGCCGGGGCTGCGCTCGGCGGCGGCTGGGATGTGGTGGCGCTCGGTGCGGGCGGCGTGCTCGGCGACGCCGCCGTCTTGCTCGGCGAGGGTGCCGCCGTGCTCGGCGACGGCCGGGGGGTCGGCGGCCCGATCGCCGGGAGCGCGCCGGTCCGCACCCCCGGACCATCGGCGTCGCGTGGCAACACGAGGATCCAGCCGGGCGCGAGTTCGACGCCGTCGGTGAAGGTGGCCCCGTCGGGCTGTTTCCGGCCCCGGTTGAGGTCGATGATCTCGCGGAACCGGTTGCCGTTGCCGAGGGTGAGCAGGGCGATGCTGTAGAGGTATTCCCGCTGGCCGTTGACCGGCGGCCCGACGACGTAGTATTTGCCGGTCTCGGCGGGCGCGGCGGCGGTGGCCCGAGCGGTCGGGGCGAGCGGCACGAAGAACACCGCCAGCAGCGGCAGCAGCCACCAGAGCGCTCGCCGTCGTCGAGCGCCCGGGGGCCGCGACCGGGCCGGCCGAGTGCCCGCCCTCGACGCCCGACCCCGGCCATCCGTTTCCATTCGCATCCTTCCGTCCCGGTGTGTCCGCGAAGCATCGTGCCGCAGGTACGACCGGGCCACGCAGCTCGGGAGCGCGGGGCGATCCGCCACGGCCGGCCGCGCGGTGGTCCGCGCGGCCGGTTCCGCTCCGTCGTGGCTCCTCAACGGCCGACCGTGCGCCAGGTCTGGTTGCCCTGCCCGGGGTTGCACGTCCAGATCTGCAACGGGGCGCCGTCGCTGCTGTTCCAGTCGCGCACGTCGACGCACTTGTCCGAGTGCGGATTGCGCAGCATCTCCGCCTCGGCGACCCAGACCTGCGCCGGCCCGCCGTTGCAGTAGGCCAACTGCACCTTGGCGCCGTCGTCACGCGACGCCCACGCCACATCCATGCACTTGTCGAGCGCCACCAGAGACCCGTTGGGGCCACGCGAGAACTGCTGGGCAGCGGTGTCGTTGCACTTCCAGAGCTGCAACTGCGCGCCGTCGGCCGAGACGGCACCCGGCACGTCGATGCACTTGTCCTCGTAGCCGCGCAGCGCGAAGACGGACAATTCCGCGGTGACGGGCTGGTTCACGGGCGGAGCCGCCGAGGCTCCCCCGTTGCGGAAGGTGACCACGTAGTCCGCGCAGCCGGGACAGCTGAAGACGGTCTCGTTGCCCTCGACCCGGTCGTGGGTGGACCAGAGATAGGCCCGCGCCCCGAAGGGTCGGAGCGCGGCGGTGTAGGCGCTCTCCGCGTCCCGCTCCGGGTTGACGCAGTTGATCCGGTCGCCCCGCTGCGGATCGATCACGGCATGCGCCTCCGGGCAGGCGGCGAGCAACTGGCCACCGGAGCAGTCCCACCGGACGCAGCTTCCCGCCACCGCAGTCTGCGAACCGCCGGGCGTCTCGATCGTGATGGTCAACGACAACGCATCGACATAGCTGACGTTGTACCACGGGGCGCCGGGGTTGTTCTGGTCGAAGTTGAACTCGGCCAGACTCACCGGCTCCGCGCCCCGCTCGCAGTAGTCCACATAGGCGCCACAGTCACCCACGAGGCACTTGAACGTGCTGCCGGGGTCTCCGCTGCACCGCTGCCGGGCGAAGAACCTGCCCCGCCAGTGGCCCGGCGCCTCGGCATCCGGAATGACAATGCTCTTCGACTCTCCCGGCCGCAGCACGGGCAGGCCACTGATCCTCCGCGAGCCGTCCCCGCTCTCGCCCGCACCGACCCAGAGCGTCTCACCGGTCGCGTTGACGAACGTCACCCGTTCGCCGGCAACGGCCGCGGAACTGCTCGACATGACCACGATCAGGCCGAGCGCGAGCACCACGATGGCGAGGTAGACGACCTTCTGACTCAGCCATGGCCTACGGGTCGGGAACGAATCAGTACTCACAGTCATATGGCCCTCCAGCTGGCCTGACGGGCGGACGCAGAAGGTCCACGGACGAATGCGGCAGACGCACGCCCGCATGACGGCGCGGGACGGCTGCTGGTTCACCGGCCGCCGGCCCGGGTCGGAAATCCCGGCACGCCCAGCTCCCCACCGCAGGTCGTCCCCTCGTCACGGCCCACCGGCCAGCGGAACGCGGCTGACGGTTCCACGACGGCCCCCGCCGCCACACCGTTCAGCCGGACCGACGGGTCACTCGTCGTCGGCGCCGCCGTCGTCGTCCTCGTCGCCGCCGAAGGAGTCGAAGACCTCGTCGGCGATCATGCCACCGGCGAGGCCGAGCGCCTCGCCGCCGACCACGCCGGCGGCGACGGCCCCCATTCCGGGCCCGCGCCGCTCGTGCTGCTCCTGGTGCCCGCCGTAGGCGGGCTGACCGGGGATGGGCTGGCCGTATCCCGGCGCAGGGTGCTGGGCGGCGTGCCGCTCCAGGGCCTCGCGGAGCCAGCGGTCGACTTCGACGGCCCAGTCGAGCCGGTTGGTGTCGGCGTGCGCGGCCCGGTAACAGCCGGCGGAGCCGTGCCCGAAGGGGTTCAGGCCGGCCCGCCGGTCGAGCCTCAGGAGCACGTCCACGCCCTGCTCATCGGTCAGGAAGGTCAACTCGACCTCGTGGACCCCGTGGGCGTACTGCGGCGCGGCGAAGTACGCGATCCCCTGGTGGAACGGGAGGCTCTGGTGCGCCCCGGCGATCTGCCCACGCTCCAGGTCGGCGCCCTTGAACCGGAAACCGAGCTGACCGAACGCTTCGAGGACCCGCTCCTGCACCGGCAGCGGGTGCACCTGCACCGCGTCGAGGTCGCCCTTGTCGACCGCGCCCCGGACGGCTACCTCCGTGCGCAGGCCCACGGTGATGCCGGGCAGCTCCTGCCCGTAGATCGTGGTCACCGGGGTCTGGAACGGCATCGGGAGCTGAAACGGCAGGGCCAGCTGCT
Organism: Micromonospora sp. CA-263727; assembly: GCF_050942455.1. Classification (NCBI taxonomy): domain Bacteria; kingdom Bacillati; phylum Actinomycetota; class Actinomycetes; order Micromonosporales; family Micromonosporaceae; genus Micromonospora; species Micromonospora sp. CA-263727. The sequence goes on along the minus strand of NZ_CP192031.1, from coordinate 3,224,675 downwards.
GCCCCTGCGCCAGGCGCAGCCCACTCGCGACCGGGGCGCGGTGGAACTCGAAGGCGACGTCGCGGTCCCCCTGCGTACCGTCGACCTCCACCCGGGTCACGAGGCCCACCACGACGTGGTCGATCTCCACGTCGTGGCTGCCGCCGGTCAGGTTCACCTGGCCGGCGAGGAGCAGCCCGGGCCGGGTGTTCGGATTGGACAGGACCGTGTCGACGCTGGGTGCGCCGATCCCGAAGGCTCCCAGCATCTTCTTGAACACCACGAGCTTCTCCCTTGGCTGCGGGTAAGCGGGCAGCGCCGTCCATGGTGGATCCCGGCGCGACCGGAAGCTAGCAACGCAAGCTGTAAAGTAGCTGAGAGAGATCAGTCAATCACCGTAAGTGAAATTGGTTCGGGTGCCCGTCAGCCGGTCACCTCGCCGATCAGCGAGTCACCCGGGCCGGCGGAGCCCGCCGGATATTCCTGTAGGGGCACCGTGTCGGCCTTCCAGGCGGCCAACACCGGCTCGACGATGCGCCAGCACTCCTCGGCGACGTCGCCGCGTACCGACAGGGTCGGATCCCCCTCGAACGCGCCGCGCAGCACCTCGCCGTACGGAGGCAGGTCGCCGGGGCCGAAGTCCGCCGACAGGCGTACCTGTTCGAGTTCGAAGGGGTCGCCGGGGCCGTTGATGTTGAGATCCAGGCCGAGCCGGTCCGGGCCGAATCCGATCCGCAACCGATCCGGATGCTCGTAGCCGGTGAGCCCGTCGGGCACCCGGGACGGCTGCTTGAAGGTGATGATCGCCTCCTTGCGGGCGGCGGCCGTCGCCTTGCCCGAACGCAGCCGGAACGGCACCCCGGCCCACCGCCAGGTGTCCACCGTCAACACAACCTCGGCGAGCGTCTCGGTACGGCGGGCCGGGTCGACACCGGGTTCGTCGGCGTAGTTCGGCAGCCGACGCCCGCCGATCTCGCCCGCCGTGTACCGGGCCCGCCGGCTGGCCGCCACCGGGTCGTCGTGCCACAGCCGGGCGGCCCGCAGCACCTGCGCCTTGCGGCCCCGCAGCTCCTGGGCGTGCAGGGTGGGCGGGGGGTCCATGGCGAGCAGGGCGAGCACCTGGAGCAGGTGGCTCTGCACCATGTCCACCAGCGCGCCGGCACCGTCGTAGTAACCGGCCCGGCCCTCCAGGCCCAGGGTCTCGTCGAAGACGATGTCCACGCAGGCCACGTGCGCGGAGTTGAGCACCGGCTCGAAGATCCGGTTGGCGAACCGCAGGCCGAGCAGGTTCAGCACCGTCGACTTGCCGAGGAAGTGGTCGATGCGGTGGACCTGCTCCTCCGGCACGAGGGTGGCCAGCAGGTTGTTGAGGGAGCGGGCCGAGAGGCGGTCGACGCCGAACGGCTTCTCCAGCATCAGCCGGGTGCCGGGCGGCAGGCCGACGCGGGCCAACGCGGCGGCCGAGCGGGCGGTCACCAGCGGCGGCAGCGCGAAGAAGATCACCAGCGGTCCCTGGCAGTCCCGCAGCAGCCGCCGCAGGTCCTCCTCGCTGGTCACGTCCGCGGGCAGGTAGCGGGTCCCCCGGAGCACCTCGGACTCGCGGGGGCCATCGGCGCCGACGGTGGCGAAGGAGTCGGCCACCCGCCGGCGCCACCGCTCGTCGTCCCAGGCGTCCATGCCGCTGCCGATCAGCGTCAGGCCGGGAACCGCCCCGCTGGCCACCAGCCGGCCCAGCCCGGGCAGCAGCAACCGCCCGGTCAGGTCGCCGCTGGCGCCGAGCACCAGCAGCGTCTGCCGTACGGGAGCGGTGGTGGCGGAACTTCCGGGGGCGGCTGCGGTGGCGCTCGGTACCGGCGTCGTCATTGCTCCACCATGCCCTGTCGCCGCAGCCGGCAAGCACCGGACCCGGCAGCGCACGGCCCCCGGGTCGCCGCGTGAACGGCCGAACGCTGATCGTGATCATTCCCCCGCGTCCGACTCGCGCGGCGATCTTCGTGTGGCAGTCTGGTCTCATCCCGCCGGCCGTACCAGGCCGGCGGTGTGCCGAACCTGCGAGGAGACGATCGATCCGATGGCTGCGGACGTCACCACCACCGACGAGTGGCAGGCCCTGCGCAAGCACGCCGACGAGATCCGCGGGACGCATCTGCGGGACCTGTTCGCCACCGATCCCGACCGCGGCGAGCGGTTGACCGTCGAGGTGGCCGGCCTCTACGTCGACTACAGCAAGAACCTGGTCACCGACGAGACCCTCGCCCTGCTGACCGGGCTGGCCGAGCGGGTCGGGCTCGCCGACCGGATCGCCGCCATGTTCGCCGGCAGCCACATCAACGGCACCGAGGACCGGGCCGTGCTGCACACCGCGCTGCGGCTGCCCCGCGACGCCACGCTCACCGTCGACGGGCAGGACGTGGTCGCCGACGTGCACGCCGTGCGGGAGCGGATGGCCCAGTTCGCCGACAAGGTGCGCGCCGGGCAGTGGCGTGGGCACACCGGCGAGCGGATTCGCACCGTGGTCAACATCGGCATCGGCGGTTCCGACCTCGGGCCGGTGATGGCGTACGAGGCGCTCAAGGCGTACCGCGACGCCGGCATCTCCTGCCGCTTCGTGTCGAACATCGACCCCACCGACATCCACGACACCACCGCCGACCTGGACCCGGCCACCACCCTGTTCGTGATCGTGTCGAAGACCTTCTCCACCCAGGAGACCCTGGCCAACGCCCACCAGGCCCGCCGCTGGCTGCTGGCCGGGCTCGACGCCGGCGAGGAGGCGGTGGCCCGGCACTTCGTCGCGGTCAGCACCAACGCCCAGCGGGTGGCGGACTTCGGCATCGACCCGGCCAACATGTTCGGCTTCTGGGACTGGGTGGGCGGCCGGTACTCGCTGCCCTCGGCGGTCGGCCTGTCGGTGCTGCTCGCCATCGGACCGGCGCGCTTCGACGAGTTGCTCGCCGGCTACCACGCCGTCGACGAGCACTTCCGCAGCGCGCCGCTGGCCGGCAACGCGCCGGTGCTGCTCGGGCTGCTCAACGTCTGGTACACCAACTTCCTCGGCGCGCAGACCCACGCGGTGCTGCCCTACTCGCAGTACCTGCACCGGTTCCCGGCGTACCTCCAGCAGCTGACCATGGAGAGCAACGGCAAGTCGGTACGCACCGACGGCCGACCGGTGTCGTACGACACCGGGGAGATTTTCTGGGGCGAGCCCGGCACCAACGGTCAACACGCCTTCTACCAGCTGCTGCACCAGGGCACCCGGCTGGTGCCGGCGGACTTCATCGGGTTCAGCGAGCCCAACCACGAGATCGGCGACATGCACGACCTGTTCATGTCGAACTTCTTCGCCCAGACCGCGGCGCTGGCCTTCGGCCGGACCGCCGAACAGGTCGCCGCGGAGGGGACCGCGCCCGAACTCGTGCCGCACCGGGTGATGGCCGGCAACCACCCGACCACGTCGATCGTGGCCGACCGGCTCACCCCGGCCACCCTCGGTCAGCTGGTCGCCCTCTACGAGCACATCGTCCTCACCGAGGGCGCGATCTGGGACATCAACCCGTTCGACCAGTGGGGCGTCGAACTCGGCAAGGTGATGGCCAACCAGCTCGCCCCCCTGCTCACCGGCGGCGAGGCCGACCTGGCGGGCGTCGACTCCTCCACCGCCGCCCTGATCCGCCGCTACCGCACCCAGCGCGGACGGAGTTGAGAGGTTGACCAGGGCCCCCACCGCCGGGACGCCGGGCTTCGACGCTGCGGCCCGGGACGCGTTCGCCAGCAGCATCAAGACGGATGGCCGGCATCCCTGGCCTGCGGCCACCCGGCCCTGCCACGGCACCTCGCCTTGGCCGCGTCGTCTCTGAGGTCCGGGTGACGGCTGCCAGACTGACCGGATGCCCCGCGAGTACGAGCCTCCGACGCCGGAGATCCTGCGGTGGGTGGCACACCACGTTCATCGACGCGGCCGGGTGAGGTCGGTCGCGCCCCTGCCGGGCGGAATCACCGCCGACATGGACCGGGTCACCGTCGATTCCCCGGCCGGGCCCACCGAGGTGGTGCTGCGCCGCTGGCCGGGCGAGGACTGGACGGAGGGCTTGGTGACCCGCGAAGCCGCCGCGCTCGCGGCCGTCCACGGCGGCGCGGTACCCGCGCCCCGACTCCTCGCGATGGACGAGGACGGGACCGAGACCGGGGTGCGGTGCACCCTCACGACCGCGCTCGCCGGGCAGCCGGAGCTGACCCCGGCCGATATGCGGTCCTGGCTGGGTCAGCTCGCGACCACGCAGGCCGCGATCCACGCCGTACCCGAGCATCCGCACACCCGGTGGGACGGGTGGTATGACGACAGCGCGCCCCTGGACTGGCTGCGCGACCGCGGCCTGCGTGATGCCGCCCGTGAGGCGGCCTCAGGGCCGCTCGCTGCGGAGAAGGTCCTGGTCCACGGCGACTACCAGCACTTCAACGTGCTGTGGTGCGACGGTCGCCTCAGCGGCGTCGTGGACTGGCCGAACGCGGCCGCTGGCAACCGGGGCAGCGACGTCGGCCACTGCCGGCTCAACCTTGCGGTGTTGTTCGACAGCAGGACGGCCGGTGACTATCTGGTGAGGTACGAGCGTGCTGCGGGAGTCCGGGTGGACCGGCGAGCCGACCTGCGCGCGCTGCTCTGCTTCGACCTCGGATGGCAGCGCTTCATCCCCCGTCAGGTCGGCGGGCGGGCTCCGCTCGACGTGGCCGGGATGCCGGATCGGGTCGCCGCCGCGATCCGCGACGCGGTGGACGGGATCGGCTAGCCAGCCATGGACACGACCCGCTGGCCGGAGCGGCGACGAGGGCCACGCCGCACCGGCGGACACCGGGGTTGGGACGTCTCCGCCTACGGCGCGGGTTCCAGCACGACGACTGGGATCTGGCGGCTGGTCTTCCGCTCGTAGTCGGCGAAGCCGGGATACGCGGCCTTCTGCGCACTCCAGATCCGTTCCCGCTCGTCCCCGGCGGCGACCCTGGCGACCAACTCGACCGTGTCCGTGCCGATCTCCGCCTGGACCTGCGGATGAGCGAGCAGGTTGTGGTACCAGTCGGGATTGGTGGGCGCACCACCCTTGGACCCGAACACGGCGTAGCCGCCGTCCACCTTCTGGTACATCACCGGGTGCACGCGAGGCTGCCCGGTGTCGCCAAGACCCTCGCTGCGGAGACCCTGGCCGCGGCGGTGGGCGGCAGCTTCGCCCGGATCCCAGTTCACCCCCGACCTGGTGCCCTCGGACATCCTCGGCACCCGGATCGACCGGGCCTCGAAGGGCAGCTTCGACGTCGAGCTGGGGCCGGTGATGGCCAACCTCGTCCTCGCCGACGACATCGCGCCGCCAGCCGCTTCACCGGTGTGATCTGTCATGCAACTGTCATCCAACCGTGCGGTCGACTCCAAGGTCGTTGCGCAAGGTTGTGGTCGATCGTGACGGCGCGTCGGGTCGCCGGCATCGACGACAAAGGAGACCGCTGTGGTGATGCCGTGGCCCTGGCCCATGCCCGACGACCATTCCTTCCGCGCCCTGTGGGACGAGCCGCAGGATCACGACGAGGACGTCCGGCTCGCCGCGCTGGTCGCCCAGCGGCTGAGCGCCGACTGGACGACCCGCCGCCAGCAGATCACGGTGATGGTGCAGAACCGCGTCGTGATCCTCACCGGCCTGGTCGCCGGGGCGGAGCACCGCCGGGCCGCCGGCGAGCTGGCCTGGGATGTCGAGGGCGTGGCGGACGTCTGCAACGCCCTGCGGCTCGCCGGCCACCGGCGCAGCCGCCGCTGATCTCCGGCCCGCCCGCGCAGCCCGGCACCGGCGGCGCGGGCGGGTCGGACGCGTCGATGCCGCCGGGCGGGTCGCTCGGATCGAGGCTGCCGGCTCGGATCGAGGCTGCCGGCGGAGTGGCGGCCGGGGTGCCGGCTCAGGCGCCGGAGCCGGCCGTGGTCGCACCGGCGGGGCCGGCGGCGGCGAGCTGCGCGAGCGCCTCGGCACGGCCCTCGGCGACGCGGAACACCTCGTCGAGGCGGGTGACCTGGAGGACGCGGCGGATCAGCGGCGAGGTCGCGGCGACGCAGAGGAGCGCGCCACGGTCGGCAGCGCCACGGTGGGCCCGGACGAGCAGCCCGAGCGCGGTCGAGTCGATCAGGTCGGTCCGGCCGAGGTCCACCACCACGTGGCCCCCCATGTCGGCCGCGTGCCGCAACGCCATCCGCAGCGTGTCACCGGTGTCGAGGTCCACGTCACCGGCGACGGTCACCACGGTCACGCCGCCGAGGTGCTCGATGCCGAGGATGCCACCGGGTACGCCGCCGGCGGCCGGGCCGAGCCGGGTGCAGTGGGCGCACCGGTGCGGGCCGGCGGCCAGCGGGGACCCGCTCCAGCCGTGCTCGGACACCAGGGTCCACACCACCTCGCCGTCCGACGGCGCGCGGGGACCGGCGACGGTGTCGCCGCAGTTGTCACAGGTCAGGGTGACCAGGTGGTCGTCCAGGACGACGGCCATACCGTGCTCCTTCCCACGTCTTCCCACGCCAGAGGGGTCGGTCCCCCACCCTGCCGGCAGCAGGTGGCGGGTACCGCGCGGACACGTGACGGTTGGGTGACGAATCGACTTCCGGCTGCTGGCCGGGTCGGATGGCCGACCCACGGGTGTGACATACGCCGCTCGACCTGGGAGAATGTACATAGAGAGATCAATTGATGACGGCGTGCGACGGGAGGTCGAGGGATGCGGAACAGACTGCCCGAAGACGAGCCGGTCGGCACACTGGAAGTGGTGCACCGGTTCCGGGGGCCGATGCCGACCGGGGTGACCGTGTCGCACCACGGCCGGATCTTCGTCAACTTTCCGCGCTGGGGCGACGAGGTCCCCGCGACCGTGGTCGAGTTGCGCCGCGGTCGCGAGGTGCCCTACCCCGACCTGCGCTGGAACACCCCGTCCGGCGACGACGACCCGTCGGCGTTCGTGTCGGTGCAGAGCGTCGTGGTCGATCCGGCCGACCGGCTCTGGGCGCTCGACACGGGCAGCCCGATGTTCCGGCCGACCTCCCCCGGGGGCCCGAAACTCGTCCGGATCGACCTGCGGACCGGCACGGTCGCCCAGGTGATCACCTTCCCGCCCGACGTGGCGCTGCCCACGACGTACCTCAACGACGTGCGGTTCGACCTGCGGCGGGGTGAGGCCGGGCTGGCGTACATCACCGACTCCGCCGACGGCGCGCCGAACGCGATCATCGTGGTCGATCTGGCGACCGGCGCATCCTGGCGTCGCCTGAACGACCATCCGTCCACCAAGGCCGAACCGCTGTCGAACTTCCGCCCGGTGGTCGAGGGCCGGCCCTTCCTGGTCCGTCCCCCCGACGGGCCGCCGCAGCCGGTGGGCGTCGGCGCCGACGGCATCGCGATCTCCGCAGACGGTGCCCGGCTGTACTACTGCGCCCTGGCCACCCGCCGCTGGTACAGCGTCGCCACCGACGCCCTGGCCGACCGCACGCTCGGCGAGGACCAGGTGGCCGCGACCGTGGTCGACGAGGGGGACAAGGGCGGTGCCGCCGACGGCCTGGAGTCCGACGACGCCGGCCGGCTCTACCTCACCAACTACGAGCACAACGCGGTGCTGCGCCGACGCCCGGACGGTGAGTACGAGACGGTCGTGCACGACCCGCGACTGCTCTGGCCGGACACCCTCTGCGTCGCCGCCGACCGGCATCTCTATGTGATCGCCAACCAGGTGCACCGGCAACCGCCGTTCCAGCGCGGACGCGACCTGCGGCGCAGGCCGTACGCGCTGTTCCGGACCCGGATCGACGCGGGACCGGTCCTGCTCCGGCGCTGACTGGCCGGCGGGCGCCCCGATCGGGTGGTGCCCGCCGCCGTGCCGGTTGTCCCGGCGGCCACCCCGCGTAGCGTCGAGAAGCAACGGCCACGAGCGTGAGGAGCGGGCGGTGACCGAGCCGGAGGAAGAGCACGAGAAGACCTCGAAGACCGATCCGGTGCTGTTCTCCCCCGACGGCGACCCGCACCACACCCTGGCGCAGGCGCCGCAACCGGACGAGCACCTGGCACCGCAGTTCTCCCATGACGGTGAGACCGACGCGATCGACGGCGAGCAGTGACGGGCTCGGGTGGCTCGCGCAGCGGCGCGCCTCAGAAGCGCTGCCCGGCACGCAGGGCGGCGGCCAGTTCGTCGTCGTAGGTGGCGAGTTCCCGTCCGTCGGCGGCATAGGCGGCCAGTCGCCCGTGGGCCATGCTCGCCGACCGGAAGGAGAACGTCCGCACGCCCGGATAGGCGGCCAGCAGCGGGATGGTGCGGGGCGGTCCGCCGGGAGCGGAGTGGTAGTCCAGGCGAGCCACCTCGGCGGAGACCACGCCGCGGCCACCCCGACCAGCACTCCGCGTACCCGTGACGGCGGGCCCACGGCGTCGAGCAGCGCCATCAGCACGATGAAGATGCTCGCCTGGCCGAACCGCAGGTTGCTCTGCACCGGGATCGAATTGAACGGCCGGGGGGCGAGGGCCGTAGATTGATGAGGACCGACCCCGGCCGTGCCGGGCTCCGGCGGCGCGACCACGCGGTCGGACCCGGCGACGGCCGGGCGTCCGACCCGAAGGAGGATCGTGAACCGGACCACCAGAACCGTGCTCACCACCACCCTCGCCGTCACGCTGGCGATGACCGTAGCCGCCGCGCCGGTGGCACACGCCGCAGGCCCGCCAGCGTCCCCCGACGGCGTGCCGGCCCTCGGCGGCGTGCCGGCGGTGGCGCGGGCCGGCGCCGCCCGGCCGAGCGTCATCTCCCTGCCGGACGGCTTCCAGCCCGAGGGCATCGCCACCGCCGGCCGGTACGCCTACTTCGGCTCGCGCGCCACCGGCGCCATCTACCGGGCCGACCTCGTCAACGGCAGCGGGCGGCTGCTCAGCCCGGCCACCGGGACGCCCTCGCTGGGCCTTGAGGTGGACCATCGGGGCCGGCTCTTCGTCGCTGGCGGCACCGGCGGGGACGCCCGGGTGGTGGACACCCGCACCGGCGCCGTGCTGGCGAGCTACCGGTTCGCCGCCGCGCCGACCTTCGTCAACGACGTCGTGCTCACCGAGCGGGCCGCGTACTTCACCGACTCGTACCGGCCGGTGCTCTACCGGCTGCCGCTGGGCCGCCACGGGGCGCTGCCGTCCGCCGCCGGCTTCACCACGATCCCGCTGACCGGCGACTTCGCGCAGGTCGGCACCGAGATCAACCTCAACGGCATCGCCCGTACGCCGGACCGGGCGGGTCTGATCGTGGTGCGTTCCAACACCGGCACCCTGTTCCGGGTGGACCCGGCGACCGGTGGCACCACCACGGTCGACGTGCCGGGCCACACCTTCACCAACGGCGACGGACTGCTGCTCGTCGGGCGCACGCTCTACGTGGTGCAGAACCGGCTCAACCAGATCGCCGTGGTCGAGCTGAACCGGGCCGGCACCGCCGGCCGGCTGGCCGGCCTGATCACCGATCCGAACTTCGACGTGCCGACCACGGTCGCCGCGGCGCTCGGCCGGCTCTACCTGCCCAACGCCCGGTTCACCACGCCACCGACGGAGACCACGCCGTACACCGTGATCGCGGTACGTCCACGATGATCGGCGGCGTCGGCGGGTCCGCGCGGCGCGGGCCCGCCGACGCTTGCCACACCCACCCGCCAGAACTGATAATCATCGATGTTCCTGAGCCGGACGAGATCGGGCACCGGGCAGCCCTCGATCGGAGCACCGCCCTGTCCACTTCCGTCCGGAGGACCTGTCTCCATGAAAAAAACGATCAGACTGTGGTGCGCCGCCCTGGCGGCCGTCGCCCTGACGGCGCTGGCCGCGCTCTCCGTAGCCACCCCGGCGTCGGCGGCGGCGCTGACCGAGGTGACCAACTTCGGCACCAACCCCAGCAACCTGCGCATGTACCTCTACGTACCGGATCGGGTCGCGGCCCGGCCGGGCCTGCTGGTCGCGGTGCACTACTGCACCGGCACCGGGCCGGCGATGCACTCCGGCACCCAGTTCGCGGCCCTGGCCGACCGGTACGGCTACATCGTGGTCTACCCGTCGGTGACCCGCAGCAGCCAGTGTTTCGACGTCTCCTCCCCGCAGGCCCTGCGGCGGGGCGGCGGCAGCGATCCGGTGGGCATCATGTCCATGGTCGACCACGTCCGGCAGCGCTACCCCGTAGACCCGGCCCGGATCTTCGTCACCGGCATCTCCTCGGGGGCGATGATGACCAACGTCCTGCTCGGGCTCTACCCGGACGTCTTCGCGGCCGGCGCCGCCTTCGCGGGCGTGCCGTTCGGCTGCTTCGCCACCACCAATGGTTCGGAGTGGAACAGCGAGTGCGCCAACGGGCAGGTCAGCCGGACCCCTCAGCAGTGGGGTGACCTCGTGCGCAACGCGTACCCGGGCTACAGCGGCCCGCGCCCGCGGATGCAGACCTGGCACGGCACCAACGACGAGATCCTGCGCTACCCGAACTTCGGCGAGCAGATCAAGCAGTGGACCAACGTGCACGGCCTGAGCCAGACGCCGACCTTCACCGACAGCCCGCAGTCCGGCTACACCCGCACCCGGTACGGTGGCTCCGGCGGCCAGGCGCCGATCGAGGCGATCAGCATGCAGGGCGTATCGCACAACCTGCCGGTCGACGCCGCCCAGGCGCTGCGCTTCTTCGGTCTCGACAGCACCTCGCCGACCAGCCCGCCGCCGACCCCCACCCCGACGGCCACCCCCACCACTCCCCCGCCGACGCCAACGCCGACGCCGACCGTGCCGCCGGGCGCGGGCTGCCGGGTCTGGTACGCGGTCAACGCCTGGAACACCGGGCTGACCGCCGAGGTGACCATCACCAACACCAGCGCCACGGCCGTCAACGGCTGGAGCCTGGCCTTCATCCTGCCCGGTGGACAGACCATCACCAACGGCTGGAACGCCACGTACTCCCCGACCTCCGGCGCGGTGACCGCGCGCAACGTCTCCTACAACGGCGCCATCGCCGCCAACGGCTCGGTCAGCATCGGCTTCCAGGCCAACCACACCGGCAACAGCGGACGCCCGGCCTCGTTCACTCTCAACGGGACGCCCTGCTCGGTCGCCTGACCCGGGTCACGCCGTCCCACCCGGCACCCGGGGTGCGGCGCCCGCGCGGCCGACGGGCCGCGCGGGCGCCTTCTTTGCATTAATCGGAGCGTGTCGATATATCATTCAGGAAAGCGCTTGCTCCGTCCCGGCCACCGCTCCGGCAGGCGTTCCACCACCGACCCGCATCCGGAGGAACCCGCATGCTGCTCAGCACACCGAAGGGACGCGTACGCCTCGGCCTGGTGGCCGCCGCCACGCTCGCCCTGCTCGGCACCGCCGTCGCGGTCGCGCCACCGAGCGCGCAGGCCGCCACCGTCGACCCCAACGCCACGTACGTCTTCGTCAACCGGCACAGCGGCAAGGCGATGGACGTCTGGAACTGGTCCACCGCCGACAACGCCCCGATCAACCAGTACGCCCGCAACGACGCCGCGGTGCAGCAGTGGCGCTTCGTCGACGTCGGCGGCGGCTACTACCAGATCCGCTCGGTGCACAGCGGCAAGGTTCTCGAAGTGCCCAACGCCAACGACGGCGTCCAGCTCGTGCAGAACACCTCGGCCAGCGGCAACACCCGCCAGCACTTCCGGCTCGCCGATTCCGACGGCGGCCACGTCCGGTTCGTCAACCGGCACTCGAACAAGGCCCTGGACGTGTGGGGCTGGTCCACCGCCGACGGCGGCATGATCTCCCAGTACCAGGACCTCAACGGCGCCAACCAGCAGTGGCAGCTGGTCGTCCTCGGCGCGGCCAGCGGCTGCGGCAGCGGCGCCTTCCAGGCCGAGGCCGTGCTCAGCGGCGGCACCTGGACCGCCCGCAACGGCAGCAGCACGGTCTACACCGGCACCGACATGCGAGCGGCCGTGCAGGCCGCCGTGAACAGCCTCAGCGCCGGGCGCACCAGCAAGCAACGGGTGGTGGTACGCGGCTCCGGCACGATCAGCGCCGGCTCCCGCATCTCGCTGCCCAGCTACACCACGATCGACGTCTGCGGCACCATCAACGTGACCGGCTCCGGCTCCGGCGACCAGGCGCCGATCTACTCCCGCGGCACCACCCAGATCGAGGTGCAGAACCTCAGCGTCACCGGCGCCCCGCTGTACGGCATCTTCCTGCGCAACGTCACCAACGTGATCCTCGGCCAGATCGACATGCGGCTCTCCGGCGGGCTCGGCGTACGCATCGACAACCGGGGCGACACCAGCCAGTGGACCCGCAACGTCCGGATCGACAACGTCTACGTCTCCGGCGCCAGCTCGCACGCGGTCGAGACGTACGGCGTGGACGGGCTGACCGTCGGCACGGTGACCGCGCGCAACGTCGGCGAGTCCGGGCTGCTGCTCAACGAGACCATCAACGCCACGGTGACCACGGTCGACGCGGAGAACGCGGGCACCGGCACCGGTTACGCGGCGTTCCGGATCGCCAACCGCGCCGGCCGGATCGGCTCCGCCTACCCGACCAACATCCGGGTGGGCACCGTACGGGCGCGTGGTGGCGGCCGGGGCATCTTCTGCGTCTCGGAATCCGGCGGCACCGCGATCAACCGGGTCGACATCGCCGACACCGGCAACAACGCGATCCTGCTGGAGAACTGCTACGGCGTGGACATCGCTGCGGGTGGCGGCACGATCAGCGGCGGCGGGGAGGTACGGCTGGCCGCGCGTACCGAGTTCCCCGGCAACCGGGACCTGACCCTGCGCAACTTCACGCTGGTCAACAGCCGGATCGTGGAGAACCCCTGCGCGACCAACCTGACCATCAGCAACATCACCCTGAACAACTCCACCATCAGCCGCTGCTGATCGAGGGGCGGGCCCGGCTACGCCGGGCCCGCCCCTCGATCGGTTCGACCGGTTAACAGGGGCCCCCTCCTATGCACGAGGCGTTAAGAGGGGGCCCCTCCTTTCATCTCAGCTGGCGGTGCAGGTGGGGGTGGCGGTGGGGCCGACGCCGTTGCCCTGGAAGCCGAACTCGGTGCTGGTGCCGGGGTTGACGGTGCCGTTGTAGCTGACGTTGCGGAAGGTCACGTTGCCGCTGCTGCCGCTGGCCTGGGCGTTCCACGTGTTGGTCACCGTGCTGCCACCGGGTATCGCGATGTTCACCGCCCAGCCGTTCAGCCTGGTGGCGCCGGCGGTGACCCGCACCGTGGCGACGAACCCACCGGTCCAGGAGTTCAGCGAGATCGACGCGGTGCAGCCGGCTCCGCCGGGTGGCGGCGTGGTCGGCGGCGGGGTGGTGGGCGGAGGCGTGGTCGGCGGCGGGGTGGTCGGCGGAGGCGTGGTGGGCGGCGGGGTGGTGCCACCCGCGTTCAGCGCCTCAAGCGTCGCGTTGTACGCCGCCTTCTTGTTGCCGCTGCCGTCGAAGAGCAGCGGGGTGCCGCCGGAGCGCCACGAGTCGGTGTCGCGGATGCCCCAGACCGTGATGCCGGTGCAGCGGGCGACCGCGAGACAGTCGGTGACCACCCGGCGGTACGTCTCGGCCTGCGTGCTGCCGGAGCCCTCGATGTCCAGCTCGGTGATCTGCACGTCCACCCCGAGGGCGGCGAAGCTGGACAGCGTGGTGCGGTAGTTGCCGGGGTACGGCGAGTTGGGGTTGAAGTGCGACTGGAGGCCGACGCAGTCGATCGGCACGCCGCGGCTGCGGAAGTCGCGGACCAGGTTGTAGACGGCCTGGGTCTTGGCGTGGCTCCAGTCGTCGGTGTTGTAGTCGTTGTAGCAGAGCTTGGCGCCCGGGTCGGCGGCGCGGGCGGCGCGGAACGCCGCCTCGATCCAGTCGTTGCCGGTGCGCTGGAGGTTCGAGTCGCGCCGCGCGCCGCTGCTGCCGTCGGCGAACGCCTCGTTCACCACGTCCCAGGAGTGGATCTTGCCCCGGTAGTAGGTGGCCACCTGGGTGACGTGGTTGAGCATCGCGTTGCGCAGCGCGGTGCCGGACATGTTCTGCATCCAGCCGGGCTGCTGGGAGTGCCAGGCCAGGGTGTGGCCGCGTACCTGCATCCCGTTGGCCCGCGCGTGGTTGACGATCCGGTCCGCGTTGGCGAAGCTGAACTGCCCCTGCTGCGGCTCGGTCGCGTCGATCTTCATCTCGTTCTCGGGGGTGACCGAGTTGAATTCGCGGTTGAGGATGCCGACGTAGGTCGAGTCGGAGAGCTTGTTCGCCGCCACCGCGGCGCCGAAGTACCGGCCCTTCTCGGCCGCGGACGCGCCCAGGGTGGTCGCCGCGCTGGCGCTGGAGGCCACCACCACGCTGGTGGCGACGACGGCGAGACCAACCGCGGCCGAGACCAGTGCGGTGCGCGGTCGAAGTCGGGTCGCCGGGCGCCCGCTGGCGCGGGCGAAGGCGTTCTTCATGGCATGAGCCTTTCGACGAAGCCGTGCTGATGGAAAGCCGGCCTCGACCACTGCCCAGCACGATGGCCCTCCCGTCGCCAGCGCGGTCGCCCGGAAGCCGCGCCGGCCGGTGCACTCAGCCGGCCATCATGAGTAGTTCGAGGCTGTTCTATCGAAAACAGTATCGAAACACGTCCGAAAGCTCAACGCACCGAAGGCCGTCTTTTGTGGACCCGCCACTCCGCCCCGGCCCGGTCCACCGCATGACAGGGTGGCCGGGCAGGCCAGGATGCCGGCTTCGAAAGTTTCGGGTCGGCGACCGGTAATCGATCAGGCCGGCAGCGTCACGTCGCCGGGCACCGCGAGCGCCGGCCGGGAAGCCGGGGCGGCCGACTCACCGAGCACGCCGGCCAGCCAGCGCAGCTGGCGTCGCACGTGCGTGGCGTCCCCGTGCTCGTGGCCGTTGAACGGGTACACGTGCATGGTCCGGGCGACCGGCTCCGCGCCGCCGCCCGCGGCGCCGTACTGGTTGTACGCGGCGAACCCGGTGCGCGGCGGGCAGACCACGTCGCGCAGCCCGATCCCGAAATGCCCCGGCGCGCAGGCCCGGCGGGCGAAGCTGACGCCGTCGACGTAGGAGAGGGTGCGCCGCACCGCCTCCTCCGCGTCCCGGTTGACGGCGAGGTAGTTGACGATCTCGCCGTACGCGCCGACGTCGGTGAGCTCGATGGCCCGCTGGAGGTGGCAGAGGAACGGCGAGGTGGCGATCAGCGCGGCGAGATCGGGCACGAGCCCGCCGACCGCGAGGGCCAGCCCGCCACCCTGGCTGTTGCCGGCCACGACCACCCGCCGCGGATCGACGCCGGGCAGGGCACGCGCCGCCTGCACCGCGCGCACCGCGTCGGTGATGAGCCGGCGGTAGTAGTAGTCCTCCGGCGCGAGGATGCCCCAGGTCACCGGCGACGGCCCACCCGGCGCGCCGTGCGGGTCGGCGGTGTCACCCACGCCGTACTGGCCGGACTGCCCACGGGCATCCACGAGCAGGTGCGCGTACCCGGCCACCGGCCAGGTCAGGCGCTCGTGCGGCAGGCCCCGGCCCCGGCCGTAGCCGACGTACTCCACCACCACCGGCAGCGGTTCGCGCACTCCCGCCGGGCGGGTGTACCAGGCCCGGACCGGGTCACCGGCGAAGCCCGCGAAGGTGACGTCCCAGGTGTCCAGCAGGCGCAGGTCGGTCGGCTCGGGACGGACGTCGACCAGCACCGGCAGCGCCGACGCCTCCCGCAGGGTCGAGCGCCAGAACGTGTCGAAGTCGGCCGGCTCCGCCACGGTGGGCGCGTACTGTCGCAGCTCGTCGAGGGACATGGCGAACAGGGACATGGATTCCTCGCAGGTGGTCGGTCAACTGGGTGGTGGCGCGGTGCTCTCGCGTACCACCAGCTCGGCGACCAGGTCGATCCGGCTGGTGGGCAGGGCGACCCCGCGCGTGAGGTCGAGCAGCATCCGGGTCGCCGTGCCGGCCATGTCGCGCAGCGGCTGGTTGACCGTGGTCAGGGCCGGGCCGATCCAGGCGGAGACCGGGAGGTTGTCGTAGCCGACCACGGAGAGGTCGCCGGGCACGTCCAGGCCGAGCTGCCGGGCCGCCCGCAGGACCCCCATCGCCTGTAGGTCCGAGCCGGCGAAGATCGCCGTCGGGCGGTCCGCCCGGCTCAGCAGCTCGATGCCGTGGGCGTAGCCGGCGTCGAGATGGAAGTTCCCGGAGCGGACCAGGTCGGGGTCGACCGGTACGCCGAGTTCCTCGTGGGCGCAGCGGAAGCCCGCCGTCCGGGCCCGGGCGCAGAGCACGTCCGGCGGACCGGAGATGATCGCGACCCGGCGGTGACCCAGCTCAAGCAGGTGGCGGGTGGCGAGCAGGCCGCCGTTCCAGTTGTTCGAGCCGACCGTGGGCACCGAGGCCGAGCTGGCGCTGTCGGTGTCGACCACGACGACCGGGATCGCCTGACGCTGCAACTGCTGCCGCTGCTGGTCGGTCAGGTTGCACATCACCAGCAGCACGCCGAGCGGACGCCGGGCGATCAGCGCCTCCACCCACGACTGCGGCGGCCGGTGCGCGCCGTCCAGCTGCGACAGCACCACGTTGAGGCCGGTGGCGGCGGCGACCGCCTCGACCCCGCGGATGATCTCCAGCGCCCACTCGGAGCCGAACTCGTGGAACACCAGGTCGATCTGGCCCTCGCCGGAGGCCCGCCGGGCGCGGCGGCGGTAGCGGTTCCGCTCCAGGCTGGCCTCGACCCGCGCCCTGGTGCCGGCGGCAACGTCCGACCTCCCGTTGAGCACCTTGGAGACCGTCGCCGACGAGACGCCGACCTCCTGCGCGATGGTCGCGATCGTCGTGGGGCCGAGCACTCCCGGCGATCGGTCGTCTGCCATCCGATCCTCTGCAACGGTTCCGAAAATTTCGGAGAACTGTAGCACGGCACCGACCGGCCGGTGATGACGCGAGTCGATGCTGTCGGGGCACCCTCCAACCGCCCTGCGATGCCGATCGGGCAGCGCCAACAGTCACTTTCCGACCCTTGACACGTCTTGTCGGCACCCTTAGGTTCCCGACACAGATGCCGAACTGGTTTCCGAAACTATCGAGAATCACCGCGCTTCACGGCGGTCGACGTGGCCTGCCGGGACGACCTCCGGGCGCGGCCAAAGGGGTGCCATGACAAGTCAGCTGCCCGTGGACGATCGATTGGCGTCACCGGACGCCGATCGGTGGCGTGACCCGGGGCTGCGGCCCGCCGAACGGGCCGACGCGCTCATCCCGCTGATGTCGCTGGAGGAGAAGGCCGCCCAACTGGTCGGGCTCTGGGTCGGCGCGGACGCCTCCGGTGAGGGCGTCGCGCCCCACCAGACCGAGCTGGTCGAGCACATCCCGCCCTGGCCGGAGGCGATCCGGTACGGCCTGGGCCAGCTGACCCGGCCGTTCGGCACCGCACCGGTCGACCCGGTCCTCGGCGCCCGGTCGCTGGCCGCCTCCCAGGCGCAGATCGTCGCGGCCAGCCGGTTCGGCATCCCGGCCCAGGTGCACGAGGAGTGCCTGACCGGCTTCGCCGCCTGGCGCGCCACCGTCTATCCCGCCCCGTTGAGCTGGGGCGCGGCCTTCGACCCCGAGCTGGTGGCGGAGATGGCCGGGCGGATCGGCCGGTCGCTGCGGGCCGCCGGCGTCCACCAGGGCCTGGCCCCGGTGCTGGACGTGACCCGCGACTATCGCTGGGGGCGCACCGAGGAGACCATCGGCGAGGACCCCTACCTGGTCGGCACGACCGGTGCGGCGTACGTGCGGGGGTTGGAACGGGCCGGCGTGGTGGCGACGCTGAAGCACTTCGCCGGCTACTCGGCCTCCCGGGGCGGGCGGAACCTGGCCCCGGTGCCGATGGGACGCCGGGAACTGGCCGACGTGATCCTGCCGCCGTTCGAGATGGCCCTGCGGCTGGGCGGCGCCCGATCGGTCATGCACTCGTACGCCGAGATCGACGGCGTGCCGGTGGCCGCCGACGAGGAGCTGCTGACCCGGGTGCTGCGCGAGCAGTGGGGGTTCACCGGGATCCTGGTCGCCGACTACTTCGCCGTCCGGTTCCTACAGACCCTGCACGGCGTCGCCGCGGATGCCGGTGAGGCGGCCCGGCTCGCCCTGCGCGCCGGCATCGACGTCGAGCTGCCCACCGTGGACGCCTACGGCCCGCCGCTGGTGGCCGCGGTCCGCTCCGGCGCGGTCGACGAGGCTCTGGTGGACCGGGCCGTGCGGCGGGTGCTGATCCAGAAGATCGAGCTGGGGCTGCTCGACGACGGGTGGCAGGAGCTGCCCGCCGACGTCGAGGAGCTGCGGCTGGACGACGACGCCAGCCGGGAGGTGGCGCTGCGGCTGGCCCGGCACTCCGTGGTCCTGCTGCGCAACCGCGACGGGCTGCTGCCGCTCGCCGCCGATCAGCGGGTGGCGCTGGTCGGCCCGCTCGCCGACGACCCGATGGCCATGCTCGGCTGCTACTCCTTCCCGCTGCACGTCGGCCCGCAGTACCCGAAGCACGAGACCGGGGTGGAGATACCGTCGCTGCGCGAGGCGCTGCACCGACTGCACCCGCGGCTCACCCACGTGCCGGGCGCCACCATCACCGGGGACGACAGCGCCGGCATCGCCGCGGCGGTCGCGGCGGCCAGCGACGCCGACGTCTGCGTCCTCGCGGTCGGCGACCGGGCCGGCCTGTTCGGCCGGGGCACCTCCGGCGAGGGCTGCGACGCCGTCGACCTCCGGCTGCCCGGGGTGCAGGCCGAGCTGGTACGCGCGGTGCTGGCCACCGGCACACCGGTGGTGCTGGTGGTGCTCTCCGGCCGGCCGTACGCGCTCGGCGCGGCGGTGGACGACGCCGCCGCCATCGTGCAGGCGTTCTTCCCGGGCCAGCTCGGCGGCCAGGCGCTGGCCGAGGTGCTGACCGGCGAGGTGAACCCCTCCGGGCGGCTGCCGGTCAGCGTGCCCCGGCACACCGGCGGCCTGCCCGGCACCTACCTCTCCCCCGCGCTCGGTCGCCGTACCCAGGTGTCGTCGGTGGACCCGACCCCCGCGTACCCCTTCGGCCACGGGCTCAGCTACACCACCTTCGACTGGACCGACGCCACCGCGACCGCCGGGCCGGCCGACCCCACGGCCGAGCCGGGCGGGGCCAACGGCGCCGGCGGCGCCGCCGGTGAGCCGGCGGGCTGGGCGGTCGACGGGGAGGTGACGGTCGGCGTCACGGTCCGCAACACCGGCTCGCGGGCCGGCGCCGACGTGGTCCAGCTCTACCTGCACGACCCGGTGGCGCAGACCACGAGACCCGTGGTCCGCCTGGTCGGTTACGCGCGGGTGCCGCTGGAGGCGGGCGCGGCGGCCCGGGTCACCTTCGTGGTCCCCGCCGACGTCACCTCGTTCACCGGGCTGCACGGCCGGCGCATCGTCGAGCCCGGTGAGGTGCAGCTCCGTCTCGGCCGGTCCAGTGACGAGATCGCCACGACCCTGCCGCTGCGGCTGGTCGGCGACGAACGCGAGGTCGGCCACCACCGGCAGCTGGTCTCCCGGGTCCGCGTCGAGCCCGCCGCCGTGCCCGCGCCGCGGAGCCGGCAATGAGCATCCAGACCCGGGCGGCGGCGACACCCAGCCCACCGAAGACCCGGCCGCCGGTGCCGCGCGCCGCGCGCCGCACCTGGCGTCGTGCGCTGCGCCGGGACTGGCAGCTCTACTCGCTGGCGATCCTGCCGCTGCTGTTCTTCCTGATCTTCCGGTACCTGCCGATGCTCGGCAACGTGATCGCCTTCCGCCGGTTCCAGCCCGGCGGCAACATCTTCGGCGAGTACTGGGTCGGCCTGCGGTACGTGAAGATGTTCCTCAGCGACCCCACCTTCTGGAACGTCTTCACCAACACGCTGGTGCTGGGCACGCTCACCCTGCTGTTCTGCTTCCCGCTGCCGATCGTGCTGGCGCTGCTGCTCAACGAGGTACGGGCGCGCCGGCTCAAGCGGTTCGTGCAGTCGGTGTCGTACCTGCCGCACTTCCTGTCCATCGTGATCGTGGCGGCCATGGTGATGCAGCTGCTCTCCATGGACGGCACGGTCAACACGCTGGTCCGGGCGGCCGGCGGCGAGGCGATCCCCTTCCTGCAACGCCCCGAGTGGTTCCGGACGATCTACGTCTCCTCGGAGGTCTGGCAGACCGTCGGCTGGGGCACCATCCTCTACCTTGCCGCGCTCACCACCATCGACGACGACCTGTACGAGGCGGCCCGGATCGACGGCGCCAACCGGTGGCGGCAAACCTGGCACGTCACGCTCCCCGGCATCCGGCCGACCATGGTGACGCTGCTGATCCTCAACATCGGCGCCTTCATGGCGGTCGGGTTCGAGAAGATCCTGCTGCTCTACAACCCGCTCACCTATCCGACCGCCGACGTGATCTCCACGTACCTGTTCCGGATGGGCTTCGCGTCCAGCAACTTCAGCTATGCCGCCGCGATCGGGCTCTTCGAGGCGGTGATCGGGCTGATCCTCGTCATGTCGGCGAACCTGATCGCCCGGCGCACGGTGGGGACGAGCCTGTGGTGACCGTCGAGCGGGCCACCGAGCGCGGGCCGCGCCCCCGCCGCCGGCCGGGCATCCAGGAGACCCGGGGCTACCGGGTGTTCCAGGGGGTCAACGCGATCATCCTGACCGCCGTCGTGGTGGTGACGCTGTACCCGTTCGTCAACATCGTGGCCCGGTCGCTCAGCTCGGAGTCGTACATCATCGCCGGCCAGGTGAACCTGGTGCCGCGCGGGTTCAACATGGACACCTACCAGTTGGTGCTCTCCGACTCGATGTTCTGGACGAACTACCGCAACACCGTGTTCTACACGGTGACCGCCACCGCGATCTCGATCACGATGACCACCTGCTACGCGTACGTGTTGTCCAAGAAGCACCTCAAGGGTCGCAGCGCGCTGGTCGGCATCGCGGTGTTCACCATGTTCTTCTCCGGCGGGCTGATCCCCAACTACGTGCTGGTCACCAGCCTGGGGCTGAAGAACAGCGTCTGGGCCATCGCGCTGCCCAACGCGATCAACGTGTTCAACCTGCTGGTGATGAAGGCGTTCTTCGAGAGCCTGCCCGGCGATCTGGAGGAGGCCGCCGCCGTCGACGGGCTGAACACGTACGGCATCCTGCTGCGGATCGTGCTGCCGCTGTCGAAGGCCATCGTCGCCACGATGGTGCTCTTCTACGCGGTGGCCTTCTGGAACTCGTGGTTCGCCGCCTTCCTCTACCTGGACCGGCAGGAACTCTGGCCGGTGACCGTCTACCTGCGCAACCTGATCGCCGGGGCCACCGGCGCGGAGAACGTCGGCGCGATCGCCGAGGCCAACGAAGTGCAGGCCGAGGCGACCCTCAAGGCCGTGACCATCGTGCTCACCACGCTCCCCATCCTCCTGGTCTATCCCTTCGTCCAGCGGTACTTCGTCCGCGGCATCATGCTCGGCGCGGTCAAGGGCTGACCAGTGTGTTCCCCCGCCCCCACCACCGAAAGGACCGCCATGTTCCGCAGATCGTGGCGCCACGTGGCGACAGCCGCTGCCGCCCTGCTCCTCGTCACCAGCGTCGCCGCGTGTAGCGACGACCCCTCCGACGCCCAGGACCTGTCGGAGAACCGGGCCGGCGCGATGGAGAACTACGCCGTCGGCACCCAGTTCAAGGCCACCGAGCCGCTCTCCTTCTCCGTCCTGTACAACAACCACCCGAACTACCCGCTGAAGAACGACTGGCTGTTCTGGTCGGAGCTGACGTCGCGGACCAATGTCACGCTCGATCCGGTCGCCGTGCCGCTGAGCGACTACAACCAGAAGCGCAGCCTGTTGATCGGCGCCGGTGACACGCCGTTGCTCATCCCGAAGACGTACCCGCCGGACGTGCACGCGTACGTCGCCTCCGGGGCGATCCTGCCGGTCAGCGACTACCTCGATCTGATGCCGAACCTCAAGGACAAGATCGAGAAGTGGAACCTGAAGCCCGAGATGGACACGCTCCGGCAGGAGGACGGCAAGTACTACCTGCTGCCCGGCCTGCACGAGAAGCCCTGGCAGGACTACTCCCTGGCGGTACGCACCGACATCATGGAGGAGCTGAACCTGGAGATCCCGAGGACCTGGGACGAGCTCTACACCGTGCTCAAGGCGATGAAGGCGAAGTACCCGGACGTCTACCCGTTCTCCGACCGGTGGAGCCAGCCCAACCCGGCCGGCAACCTGCTCAACATCCTGGCCGTCTCGTACGGGCTGGAGGGCGCGGGCTGGAACTTCCAGCACGTCAGCTGGGACGCCAGTGCCCAGAGGTTCGAGTACACCGGCGCGGCCGAGAAGTACAAGCAGATGTTGCAGTACCTCAACAAGCTGGTCGCCGAGAAGCTGCTCGACCCGGAGAGCTTCACCCAGACCGACGACATCGCCCGGCAGAAGCTCGCCAACAGCAAGTCCTTCGTGATCAGCGCCAACGCCCAGGCCGTGGTCAACGACTACCGGCCGGACCTGGCGAAGAACCCCAAGGCCAAGATCGCCAAGATCCCGCTGCCGATCGGCCCGGCCGGCGAGATCAACCCGGCCAGCCGCCTGGAGAACGGCATGATGATCTCGTCGAAGGCCCGGGAGAGCAAGAACTTCGTGGCCATGATGCAGTTCGTCGACTGGCTCTGGTACTCCGACGCGGGCCAGGAGTTCGCCAAGTGGGGCGTGGAGGGCACCACCTTCACCAAGGACGCCGCCGGCAAGCACACCCTCGCGCCGGACGTCAACGTCATCGGCCTGAACCCCGACGCCCCGAAGCACCTGCAAAAGGACTTCGGCTTCTACAACGGGGTGTTCGCCTACGGCGGCAACCCGGAACTGGTGCAGGCCTTCTTCTCCCCGGAGGAGCAGGAGTTCCAGCAGGTGATGAACGCCCGGACGCCGAAGTTGCCGCCACCGCCGTACCCGCTGCGCGACGAGGAGCGGGAGCAGGTGTCGCTCTGGGAGACCCCACTGCGCGACCACGTCTACCAGGCCACGCTCCAGTTCGTCCTCGGGCAGCGTGACCTCGCCCAGTGGGACGCCTACGTGGCGGAGCTGAAGAGCAAGAACCTGGACGCCTACATGGAGACGGTCACCAAGGCGTACGAGCGCTACCAGCAGGCACACAGCTAGGACCTGGCCGGTCCGGTCGGGTCGGCGCGACCGGACCGGCCACCACCCCGCCGGCACCGAGCACGAGGACGACGATGCGCATCACCGTTGCGGAGCACCCCTGTGGCCGGCTGTCCGACGCCTGGCGGTTCGCCGTCGGCACCGGCCGGTTCGAGCTGGCGCTGCGGCGCGACTACCAGGACTCCCTCGCGCTCGTGCAGCGCGAGATCGGCTTCCGGCACATCCGCGGGCACGGGTTGTTCAGCGACGGTGTCGGCGTGCACCGCCCGTACGAGCACCGGGGCGAGCGCCACGTCCGGCACGCCTTCACGTACCTGGACCAGGTCGTCGACGCGTACCTCGAACTCGGCATCCGGCCCTTCCTGGAGCTGGGCTTCATGCCCGCCGGCCTGGCCAGCGGCGCGCAGACGGTGTTCTGGTGGCGCGGCAACGTCACCCCGCCGCGCGCACACACCGAGTGGGCCGACCTGGTCCGGGCCACGGTCGGCCACCTCGTCGACCGGTACGGCCCGGCCGAGGTGCGACGCTGGCCGATCGAGGTGTGGAACGAACCCGACCTGAAAGACTTCTGGCAGGACGCGGACGCCGACGCCTACCACCGGCTGTACGAGGTCAGCGCGCACGCCGTCAAGGAGGTGGACGCCGCGCTCCAGGTCGGCGGGCCGGCGCTCTCCCCCGGCGCCGGCGACGACTGGCTGCCCCGGTTCGCCGAGTTCGTCACGGACCGGGAGGTGCCGATCGACTTCGTCAGCCGGCACGCGTACACCTCCGGGCCGGCCCAGCACGTGCCGTTCGGCGTACACCAGACCCTGGCCCCGGCGCAGCGGCTGCTGGACCAGTTCGCCGCCCCGCGCCGGCAGCTCGCCGGCACCGCCCTCGCCGACCTGCCAGTGCACGTCACCGAGTTCAACTCCTCGTACCGGCCGGACAACCCGATCCACGACACCGCCTTCCACGCCGCCTATCTCGCCCCGGTGCTGGCCGGCGGCGGCGACCTGGTCGACTCCTTCGCGTACTGGACGTTCAGCGACATGTTCGAGGAGGTGGGGATCCCGACGACGCTGCTACACGGCGGGTTCGGCCTGCTCACCCACCGCCAGCTCAAGAAACCCGCCTACCACCTGTACGCCTTCATGAGCCGGCTCGGCGACCAGGTGCTCGCCCGCGGCCCGGACCACCTGGTCACCCGCGACGACACCGGCCGGGTCACCGTGCTGGCCTGGGCGCCGGTCGACGTCACCGGCCGCGACCCGGTCGACGGGCACACGGTGCGCCTGTCCCTGCCGGTCGGCGCGGCCCGCACCGCCTTCCTGCTGCGCTCCTCGGTCAGCGAGGACGCGGGCAACCTCTGGCGGGCGTGGTGCGAGCTGGGCCGCCCATCGTCGCCGACCAGCCGGCAGTTGGACTGGCTGCGGGAGGCCGCCGAGCCGGCCCGGCGGCACGCCTCGCTGCCGGTGCAGGCCGGCCGCGTCGCGCTGGACCTGCACCTGTCCCGACACGAGGTGACGCTGGCCGAACTGACCCCGGTCACCGACGAGACACCCCCCTGGTGGGACGAGACCCGCCTGTACGGCGAGGCCAGCTCATGAGCGAGCCCCGGCGAGCGAATCGTCAACTCGGTGTGGTGGTGCCTCATGGCGGCACGCAGCGAAGCGAAGTGCCGTCATGAATGCCGCCGTTCGGCGCGAGTTCGGGGAAGGGCCGCTGTCGCGGGGTGCCGCGCTGGTCTACACGCTGCTGGTGGTCGAGTTGCTGTTGCTGGCCTGCGCCGCCCCGGGCCTGCTCGCGTTGTTCGCGCTGGAGCGCCACGTCAGCAACCTGCCGCTGGTCGCCGCCTGCGCGGTGCCGCTCGGCCCGGCGCTGGCCGCCGCGGTGTACGCGCTGCACCGCCAGCGCCTCGACCTGACCGACCTGCACCCGTGGCGGCTGTTCTGGCGCGGCTACCGGGCCAACCTGGCCGGCTCGCTGCTGGTCTGGGTGCCGACGCTGGTGTGGTTGACGGTGATCGCGGTCAACCTGGTCAACCTGCCGGCCGCCGGGGTGCCCGGTTGGTGGGCGGTGCCGTTGGTGCTGGTCGGCGCGGTGGTGGCCGTGGTCGGGGTGAACGCGCTGGTGATCACGTCGCTGTTCACGTTCCGGCTGCCCGACGTGCTGCGGCTGGCCGGCTACTTCGTGCTGCGTACCCCGGTGGTCGCGGTCGGCACCGCGTTGCTGCTGGTCGCGGCGACGCTGCTCACCCTGGTCGCCTCGGAGGCGGCGCTCGCCGCGCTCGGCTCGGTGCTGGTGCTGGCCCTGGTCCGCGGCGGCGAACCGATGATCGCCACCATCCGGAGGGAGTTCGTCCAGTGAGTCTGCCGGTCACGGCCAAGGTCTCCTTCGGTGGGGACTACAACCCCGAGCAGTGGCCCGAGCCGGTCTGGGCCGACGACTACCGGCTGTTCGACCTGGCCGGCATCGACACCGTCACCCTCGGCGTCTTCGACTGGGCGCTGACCCAGCCGGCCCCGGACGCCTACGACTTCGCCCTGCTGGACCGCATCGTCGCCCGGGCCGCCGCGCAGGGCCGGACGATCTGCCTGGCCACCGGCACGGGCGCCCATCCGGCGTGGCTGGCCCGTGCCCACCCGGAGGTGACCCGGGTCGACTTCGAGGGCCGCCGGCACCGGTTCGGGCAGCGGCACAACTCCTGCCCCAGCTCTCCGGTGTTCCGCCGGCTCTCGACCGAGCTGGCCCGCCGGCTCGCCGCCCGGTACGCGGACAACCCGTCCGTGGTGGCCTGGCACGTCGGCAACGAGTACGGCGGGGCCTGCTACTGCCACCTCTGCGCGGCGGGCTTCCGGCAGTGGCTGCGCGAGCGCTACCACACCCTGGCGGCGTTGAACGCGGCCTGGTACACCACCTTCTGGTCGCACACCTTTGGCGACTGGGACGAGATCGAACCGCCGTCGGCGCTGACCGAACACTGGCGCGGGCCGGACCACACCGCGTTCCAGGGCATCACCCTGGACTACCGGCGGTTCATGTCCGAGGCGATGCTGGCCAACTTCCGCGACGAGAAGGCCGCCATCCGCGAGTCCAGCGACGCGCCGGTGACCACCAACTTCATGGGCATGTACCGGCCGATCGACTACCACCGTTGGGCGGAGCACCTGGACTTCGCCTCGTGGGACAACTACCCGCCGGACGACAGCTCGCCGGAGTGGATGGCGCTGGGCCACGACCTGATGCGGGGCCTGAAGGACGGTCAGCCGTTCTGGCTGATGGAGCAGACTCCGAGCACGACGGCGTGCCGGGACGTCAACCCGCTCAAGCGCCCCGGGGTGATGCGGCTGTGGAGCTGGCAGGCGGTCGCGCACGGCGCGGACGCGGTGCTGTTCTTCCAGCTCCGGGCGTCGCGGGGGGCGTGCGAGAAGTACCACGGGGCGGTCATCGGCCACGCCGGCCGCGCCGACACCCGGGTGTTCCGGGAGGTCGCCGACCTCGGGGCGGAGCTGCGCCGGCTCGGCGACGTCACGCTCGGCGCGCGGACGCCGGCCCGGGTGGCGCTGCTGTTCGACTGGGACAGCTGGTGGGCGCTGGAGATCTCCGACGGCCCGTCCCGGCTGGTCCGCTACCAGCAGGTCGTACTGGCCTACTACCGTGCGCTCTGGGCGGCCGGGGCGGACGTCGACGTGATCGGCGTCGGCGCGGACCTCTCCGGCTACGAGGTGGTCGTCGCCCCGGCGCTGCACATGCTCAAGGACGACCTGGCCGACCGGCTGGCCGCTGTCGCCGAGCGGGGCGGGTCGGTGCTGACCACCTTCCTCTCCGGCCGGGTGGACGGGGACGGCAACGCGTTCCTGATGGACGTGCCCGGCCCGCTGGGGCGGCTGATGGGCGTCCGGGTCGACGAGTGGGACGCCCGCGAGGCGGAGGTGGTCAACCCGGTCTGCCTGGGCACTGGCCGGTTCGAGGTCCCGGCCCGGCTGGTGTTCGAGCTGGTCATCCCGGCCGGCGCGGAGGTGGTGGGCAGCTACCGGGCCGACTTCTACGCCGGCACCCCGGCGGTCACCCGCAACTCCTACGGCGCCGGCCACGGCTGGTACGTCGGCACGGCGCTGGAGCAGCCCGGCGTCTCCTGGGTGGTGCGGCAGGTGCTGGACCACCACGGCCTGACCGGACCGTACCCGGACGTGCCGGGCCTGGAGACCTCGGTACGGGTCACCCCCGACGGGACGCGGTTGCGGTTCCTGCTCAACCACGACCCCGAGCCGGTGACGGTGACGGCGGCCCGGGGCGGCGTGGACCTGCTCACCGGCGACCGGGTCGACCCGGGCCGTCCACTGCGGATCGACGGCCACGGCGTGGTGCTGGTCCGGGAGGACGCCTGAGCCGGGAGGACGCCTGGGCCGGATCAGCCGAGCTTCCACTTCTGGTTGCCCTTGCCGTTGCACTGCCAGAGGTGTAGCCGGGCGCCGTTGGCCGTGCTCTGCTCGGCCACGTCCACACACCGGTCCGCCCGCACGTTGACGAGGTCGTGGGCGTTGTTGAGGGTGAACTTCTGGGACCCGGTGCCGGTGCAGTCGGAGAGCTGGATCGCCGCACCGTCCTGGGTCGATCCGCCGGCCACGTCCAGGCATTTGCCCATCGATCGGACCGTACCGTCGCCGGGGAAGGTCCAGAGCTGCTTGGCGCTCCGGTGGCAGTCCCAGATGTGCAGCCGGGCCCCCACGTAGGCCTTGCCCTCGGGGATGTCGATGCAGCGATCGCTGGCAAAGCCGATGATCGTGTTACCGGCGGCCGGGCTGGCCGACGGCGGTGCCGTGGTGCCGGCCTGACCAGGATTCGCGGGCCCGGTCGTGCCGGTGCCACCCGGCGTCGCCGCCGGCCGCGCGCTCGCGGGCCCGCTCACCGTCGGGCCCCCCGGTGCGCGACGGGTCCAGCTGGCGGCCGGCGGGAGCGCCTGGAACCCATCGCTGAACAGCGCGAACGTACGCTGGCTGGCCGACCATTCGGCGTCGGCGCTACCCCACCCGAGCAGGTACGCGCGTCCGTTGTGGCCGAGGAAGGTGCGGCGGAGCGTGTGCATCCGGGTGCCGTCGTCGGCGGTGTGGGTCCACTCCCAGTCGGCCGCCCCGGCCTGGTAGCCGACCGTGGCGAGACGCACCCGCTGGTAGTCGTCGTAGCGCGGGCGCTCGGACTTCTCCCGGGCCCGCAGTTCTGCCAGCGGGCTCGCCGGGACCTTCCGGAGTTCGCCGACCACGACGAACCGCGGGCCGGTCGGCTCCCGGAACTCGACCCGGCCGTCCGCCCGGTGGGGCGTCCAGCCGTCCGGCACCGGCATCTGGAACGCGGGATCGCCGCGGTAATAGTGCCAGCCGGCCGGCGGTGGCGACACCAGCTGCGACACCGGCACGTCCGGCAACTCGGTGGGGCGCGCCGCCGGGTCGGGCTCCGTGCCGCCGAACGGCCCGCCGCCGCGCAGTGACCCACCCACCAGCAACGCCAGCAGCAGGGCGGCGGTGAGCGAGCCGACAAGCAGCCCACGCCGCCGCCGGCGGCGCACGCCCACCGCCGGGTCCGCCAGCGCAGAACCGTGCGGGGCCGACCCACCCGACCCGGCGATGCCCCCGCCGGCCGGATTGCTGTTGGCCGGATTGCTGTTGGCCGGACCGCCGCCAGTCGGATTGCCGTTGGCCGGAGCGAAGGCGGCACCTGCGACCCCGGCGGGGGCGGCGGGGGCGGCCCCCGCGCGGAACTCCGGCGTGATCCGTGGTCGGGCTGCTCCGTCCGCCGCGTCGGCTCCCGCGACCGGCAACCCCACCCGCGCCGGGCCGGCCGCGCGGATCGGTGCGATGGGGCCGGCCACCCGGCGCAGGATGCGCTCCGCGTCTTCGGCGCTGATCCGCTCCTCGGGGTCGCGGCGCAGCAGCCCGGCCAGCAGCTCGCTCAGCGGGCCGGCCCGCTGCGGTGGCGGCGGCAACTCGGTGGCGAGCGCGGCCAGGGTGGAGATCGGTGAGGAGCGGTTGTAGGGCGTACGCCCCTCGACCGCCGCGTACAGGGTGGCACCGAGCGACCAGAGGTCGGCGGCGGGGCCGACGACGCCGTCGGTGGCCCGCTCGGGGGCGAGGTACGCCGGTGAGCCGAGCACCAGGCCGGTGCGGGTCACCCGCGGATCGCCGGGCAGGGTGGCGAGACCGAAATCGGTCAGCACCACGCGGCCGTCCTCGGCGATCAGCACGTTGGCCGGCTTGACGTCGCGATGCAGGATGCCGGCGGCGTGCGCGGCGCGCAGGGCCCCGAGCACGCCCAACCCGACGTGGGCCGCGCGGGTCGGCTCCATCGGCCCTCCGGCCGCGAGCACCTGGTGCAGCGACCGGGACTGGATCAGCTCCATCACGATCCAGGGGTCACCGTCGGCGAGGAGCACGTCGAAGACGCGTACGACGTTGACGTGCCCGAGCCGGGCGACCGCGCGCGCCTCACGCATGGACCGTTCCCGCATCTCGTGCCGCTCGTCGTCGGTGAGGCCAGGTGGCGGCACCAATTCCTTAATCGCGACATCGCGCTGTAACGTCTCGTCGCGGGCCTGCCAGACGCGACCCATTCCGCCCTGGCCGAGTGGGCGAATCAATCGGTAACGACCAGCGATAATCTGCGATGCAATGCCGGGCACGGCTGGACATTACCGGACCGGTGCGACCAACCCGCGCACGGAGACGGCGCGGGATTGCGACAGTTAAACGCGTCACATCCGTGAACGATTCCCTGGTCGACCATTCCGAAATCGCATTGACCCCCACTCGCCGACCACAAATAACCGTACGCAAAGTTACCAATACGTACCCCACCCCCACCCCCTTCCCCGGGCCACCGATCATGCAGTAATGGTGGGCGCAATGCTCGGTACGGGGCATTTGTGCGGCACCACAACTGCATGATCGACATGCGTGGGGGGTGGGGTGGCTGGCGGGTCAGTGCAGGGGGCGGCCGTGGGCGTCAGGGGTGCCGGATTTGCGGTGGAAGTAGGCGTTGACCTGGTCACGCCACTCCTGGGCGCAGCGCAGCTGCTCGGCCAGGCGCTCGGTGACCCGGGCGTGTAGGGCCGGGTCGACCAGCCCGGCGAGCCACTCCCAGCGCCGGCACATCGCCTCCACCTCCGCCACCCCGTCGAAGTGGGTGTCGTAGATGTGCTGGATCACCGTGCTGCCGCTGTGCAGCACGTGGTCGTAGGGCACGTGGTGGAAGAAGAGCAGCAGCTCGTCGGGGCAGGAGGCGGGCGACTCGTACCTCTGGGACCAGGGCGGCGGGTACTGGCCGGTGAAGCCGGTGCCGGTGGCCCGGGTGCGGTCCACGCCCACGCCGTCCCGGTCGGCGAAGTGGTAGGTGCCCCACGGGGTGTACTCGTACCCGTCGACGTCGGGGCCGTAGTGGTGGCCGGGGCGGACCATGAAGCCCACGCCCAGCGGCGCGGTGTACCGCTCGTAGCTGCGCCACGAGTCGTCCATGATCTCGTGCAGGGTGCGCCGCAGCAGGTCGGGGTCGGCCGACGCCGCCGGGTCGAAGGTGAGGTCGAGCCACTCGTCCAGCACGGCCTCGGGGCGCAGCCGGGGATCCCAGGCGAGCCGGCCGAAGGCGTACAGGTTGGCCTGGGCCAGTGGGTGGCCGGTCCAGAACGGGTCGTCGCCCACGTTGGAGACCGCGACCAGGCCGCCGCCGTCGGCCGCCACGTCGGCGACGGTACGCCCGTCCTCCCCCCAGGGGGCGAACCGCAGCACCTCGCTCCACCAGGGGGCCAGGTGGCAGACGTGCCGCTGCTGGCCGGTGTACTCCTGGGTCACCTGCAACTCCACGGCCAGCCGGGTGCCGGGCATCGCGGCGATCACCGGGGAGACCGGTTCCCGGGTCTGGAAGTCCATCGGGCCGTGTTTGACCTGCACGATGACGTTGTCCCGGAACCGGCCGTCGAGCGGGGCGAAGTGGTCGAAGGCGGCGCGGGCGCGGTCGGTCGAGCGGTCCCGCCAGTCCTGCCGGTGGTTGTAGACGAAGGCCCGCCAGTGCACCACGCCGCCGTGCGGTGCCAGCGCTCCGGCGAGCAGGTTCGCCCCGTCGGCGTGGTCCCGGCCGTAGCTGAACGGGCCGGGCTGGCCCTCCGAGTCGGCCTTCACCACGTACCCGCCGAAGTCGGGTATGCGGGCGTACACCCGCCCGGTGGTCTCGGCCCACCAGTCCCGCACCGCCTCGTCGAGCGGGTCCGCGGTGGGCAGTCCGCCGAGCACGACCGGCGCGGCGAAGGTCACCGACAGGTGCGCCTGGATGCCGTACGGCCGCAGCTCGTCGGCGATCTCGGCCACGTCGGCGAGCCGGTCGGTGAGCAGCCGTGCCTCGGTGGCGTGCACGTTGACGTTGTTCACCGATACCGCGTTGACCCCGCTTGCGGCCAGCAACCGGGCGTACGCCCGCACCCGGGCCCGGTCGCGCCGGGGCCGGCCGGCCCGCCAGAAGATCGAGCCGCCGGCGTAGCCGCGCTCGACCTGCCCCATCACCGGGTGCACGTCCACGTTGTCCCAGTGGTCGAGCATCCGCCGGCGCATCGCCGGCCGGTGCAGCCGCGCCGGGTGCGACGCCCCGAACGCGGCCTCACCGGATCGCACCACGTCGAACAGTCCATAGAGAAGCCCGGCCGGCGCGTCGGCCAGCACCACCGTGACCTCGCCGGGGCGGACCACCGCGTAGCCCTCCTCGCCGAGCGGCCCGCCGCCGGCCGCCGCCAGCTCGGCCCGAGCCACCCCCAGGGAGTCCTGCCCGGACCGGGCCACGCTCTGTCCGGGCCGCCCGGCCACGGAATCGGCCGACGCCACGGCGTCGGGCCGGGGCGTGGGGTTTGCGGTGGAGGGGGCCGGGACAAGAGCGAGCACGAGGTCCGCCGTCGACTCGCCGGTCATCGGTGACACCGGGTCGGCGGCAACCCTGCGCACCGTGCCGCCATGCGCGGCGCAGGCCCGCTGGACCTCGGCGAACACCGTGTCGACGAGGAGGCCGTCGCCGCAGATCAGGGTGCGGCGGGAGCCGACCGCGCGGAACGCCGCAGGCGGCAGCCAGGCTGGGTGGACGTCGGTCAGGTCGGTGGTGTCCGGCTCCGCCGGTGCTGCCGTCGCCATTGCGCAGATCGTAACGATCTTCTCGGGTTCGTCAAGGTACTTCCGGAAGGCGTGGGCGGCGGGCCGCCGGTTTGGTGCGCCGCCGCACGGGTATCCGCCGGGTCCGTGGCGAGAAGGGGGCCGGCGAGGTGGACGACAACCAGTTCATCGACTCCGTGGCGAACCGCACCGGGGCGTCAGCCGAGCAGGCGGCCGCGATCGCGCGGGCCACGCTGACCACCCTGGCGGAGCGGATCGACGGAGGCGAGGCGCGCGACCTCGCCGACCAGCTGCCCGAGGGACTACGGGCGTACGCCTTCGCCCCGCACTCCGACGCCGAGCGGTTCGGGCTCGACGTGTTCGTGCAGCGGGTCGGCGGCCGGGCGGACGTCGACCCGGAGCTGGCCCAGGCCGGCATCCGCGCGGTCTTCGACACCCTCCGCGAGGCCATCGCCGCCGGTGAGTACGACGACGTGATCGCGCACCTGCCGGCGGAGCTGTGGCAGGTGGCGAACCCGGCCCCGCCGTACGACGGACAGCGCAACCGCTGACGGTCACACCGGCGTCACCGGGGCGCCGACGACCGGTTCCAGGTACACCGGCAGGAGATGCCCGGCCTGGGCGACGAACATGGCCACCTCGTATGCCATGTCGCCGACCTCGGCCTCGCCGTCGATCCCGACGGTGAGGATCGCCCCGTTGCCGGTGGTGGCGTGGAACAGGAACGCTTGGGACATCTGCACGACGACCTGGTGCAGCTCGCCGTCGCCGCAGACCCGGGCGGCGGCCAGGCCGAGGGCCTGGAGTCCACAGACGATGCTGGACAGCTGCTCGGCAAGCTCGTCGTCGATGCCCTGGGACGCGCCCAGCAGGAGCCCGTCCGGCGAGAGCACCGCCGCGAACTGGGCCCCCGGCACCCGATCGACGATGTCGTCGAGCGCGCGGCTGAGGTTGTCGGTGGTGGCCACGGCAGGGGTCACAGGGTTGTCCTCTCGTTACGGCGAAACCGTTGACTGTGGGGGATCCTCGCGCTCACGGCGCGGCCCGCCGGGGCCAGGGTGCTCCGGCGGTGGCGCTCGACCGGTCGGCGAGGATGGTGCGCAGCAGGGCGAGCAGGTCGGGGCGGTTGGCGCAGTTGAGCCGGGAACGCATCCGCGCCACGTGGTGCTCCACCGTCTTCGCCGAGATGAACAGCCGGTCGCCGATCTCACGGTAGGTGAGTCCGGCCACCACCAGTTCGGCCACCTCGCGTTCCCGGTCGCTGAGCCGCTGGGTGGTGGTGCCGGCGGCGGCCGGCCTGCCGTCCGTGGCGGCAGCGCCGCCCTGGAGCGTCCGGGCGCAGTCCAGCAGGGTGGTCATCGCCCGTCGGTCCGCGGTGCGGATGGCGGCCTGCCCGGCCAGCCGGGCACCGTCCCAGCACAGCCCGGTGTCGTGCAGGCCCCGCGCGGCGGCCTCGACGCGGACCGGGTCGACGGTGCCGCGCAGCACCTCCACCCAGCACTCGGCGGCGGCGGCTACCACGGCGGCGTACCGGCTGTGTCCGGCGGCGGCGACCAGGGCGGCCACGTGGTCGTCGGCGGCGGCCGGGTCCTCGGCGAGGACCGCCGCGTGCAGGCCGCTCCAGTGCAACGGGGTACGCCACAGTGGCGGGTCGCCGAGCCGGTCGAGCAGCCGGCGGGCGGCCCGCAGGTAGGGCTGTAGCCGGCCCAGGTCCCCCAGCCGGGCCCCGGCGATGGCCAGTTCACCGAGCGGGAGGAGGGTGAACAGGTCGACGGGGTGGCGGACCACGGCTTCCAGCGCGGGCACCCAGCCGCGTTGCAGCGCGCCGAGGTCGCTGGCGCGCCGGGCGACGCCGAGGGTCAGCCCGGCGGCGAAGAGCATGTCCCGGGATTCCAGCGGTCGACCGTCGGCGGCGGCGGCGAGTTGCCCGGCCGCGTCGGCGGTGCGACCGCGGACCATCAGGATCCAGGCCCGCAGCAGCCGGTGCCGGGGGGCCAGCAGTGGGCCGCCGATCCCGCTGGCCAGGGCCCGGTCGAGGACCCGTTCGGCGATGTCCAGCTCGCCGCAGTGCACCGCGGTCAGCGCCGCCAGGGCGGCCGGGCTGTCCGGCAGCAGCACCGCCCGGCCGTCGGGTTCGAGCAGCGCGGCGGCCTGCACGAGGGTGGACAGGGCGGCGGCGGGCGGGCCGTGGACGCTTTCGCGTACCCCGTCGGCCATCAGTCGGGCGGCGCTGGCGTGCAGGGTCGGCGGCTCGTCGCGGGCGACGGGGCCCGGGTCGGGCCGGTCGGCCGGGCTGGCGGTGGCGAGCGCGCCCACGGCGGCGAAGGCGTCGGCGGCGGGGCCGCCGGACCACCGGTACAGCTCGACGCTCCGGTCGGTCTGCCCCCGGTGGGCCAGGGCCGTCGCGGCGACCGTGGCGGCCTCGGCGCGTTCGGCCGGCGACGCCGTGGTGAGCAGCCGGTCGGAGAGCCGCAGCGCGCGATCGAGGTCACCGGCGAGGGCCGCGGCGAGGGCCTGCCGTGCGCCGTCGGGCCGGCCGGCGGTGGTGGCCGCGGCGAAGAGTTGGGCCGCGAGCGCCGGTTCGGCGGCGAGGGCCTCCTCGGCCGCCGCCTCCAGGGTGGCGCCGGGACACTCCCCGGCCACCCCGGCGGCGAGCAGGGAGCGGACCAGGGGAAGCACCGGCGCGCCACGGGTCAGTTGCAGCTCGGTGAGCCGGCGCCAGACCGCGACCCGGTCGGTGGCCGGGCTCAACGCGGTCACCGCCCGGCGCACGAGCGGGGTGAGCCGGCCGTCCGCGCCGACCAGACCGGCCGCCCGGGCCTCGGTGAGCATCTCGTCGATCTCGGCCGGCTCGCGGTCGAGCAGCACCCGCAGCACGTCGACCGGCAGCGGCACGCCGGCGGCCAGGGCGATCAGCAGCCGCCACAGGTCGGGGGTCAGGTCCGCCAGCTCGGGGCCGAAGCGCAGGACGACCTGGCGGGGCGGCTCCGGCGGCACGCCGGCGGCGGGATCCTGCTCGCGCAGCGCGCTGACCAGCCATTCGACGTGCCGGGGCACGCCGCCGGTCTGGGCGTGCACGAAGTCGACCACGTCCGGGTGCCGGCCGAGCCGGGGAACGGTGGAGAGGTAGGCGGCGGTCCGGGCCCGGGCGAACGGCGTGAGCAGCACCAGCCGCCCGTCGCGGCGCAGCGCGTCGGTCAGCTCGACCAGCGCCGCGCTGCGGGGCCACGGCCGGTAGCTGACGGCGAGCCGGTGCCGGCGGTCGGCCACCAGCCGGTGCAGCTCCCGCAGCCGGGCGTCGTCGAGCAGGTGGGCGTCGTCGACCAGCAGCACCGTGTCGGGGTCGGCGGCGTCGCCGTCCGCCGGGAGATCGGTGTGGACGGTGACGCCGGCGCGGGCGTAGACGCCGGCCAGCTCGTGCAGGTATGCGCTGCGGCCGTGGCCGCCGGGGCCGGTCACGCCGAGCGTGAGCGGCGTCGTCGGGTCGGCTGCGACCGCGTCCAGCAGGGCACGCGGTTCGGCGTCGAGCACCAGCGGGCACTCCGCCACGCCGCTCATGATCATGGAGGTCATCCTTCGCGTCCCCGGCTTCGCACCAGCGTCCGGCGGGACGGCTTCGGCAGGTCCAGCGGGGTGAATCGGATCGGTGGACGGGGTGGCGGCTCGTCGCGTGGCCGGTCGTCGGCCGGGCGGACGGGCATCGGGGCGGCGGCACGGGCGACCCCACCGGCCGGCGGGGGTGGCCCGGCCGGCACGGGCGCGGGGGTCCGGATCTGGGCGGCGGCCACGGCCGCGCCGGTGGCGGCGCTCGCCTGCGGATCGGGGGCGGTCTCGACCGGAAGCCCGGCGGCGGCGAGCAGCTCCGCGACCAGCGGGATCCGGCTGGCGCCGCCGGCGAGCAGCACCCCGTCGAGCCGCGCCGGGGTCAGCCCGGCGGCCTGCACGGCGCGCAGCAGCAGCTCCACGGTGGCCCGTACGGCCGGGCGGATCAGCTCCTCGAACTGCAACCTGCTCACCGGCACGCGGACCGGGCCGGTCGGCAGGGACAGCTGCACGTCGGTCTGGACGCCGACGGTCAGGTCCCGTTTGGCCCGTTCGCACTCGGCGGGCAGCGCGCGCAGGGTGGCCTGCGCCGCCGGGCCGGCGGCGGCGAGTTCGCGGGCGAGCACGGCACGCACGTGCCCGGCCAACGCCTCGTCGAGGACGGTGCCGCCGAGGCCGGCGAGCCCCTGCGGGACGCCGACGGTCTCGTACCGGCCGCGGGGGTTGCGGCGGACCAGTGCCGCCTCGAAGGTGTCACCGCCGAAGGCGTAGACGGCGGCCAGGTCGCCGGAGAAGCCGCGGGCGGCGTGACTCTCGGCGACGGTGACCGTACGGGGCAGCAGGGTCACCTCGCCCAGGCCGCGCTCCCACAGGGCGCGCTGGAGCAGTTCCCGCCGGTGCCGCCCCCACCCGGCGGGATGACTGAGCACGATCGCGTCGGCCACGTCGCCCTCCTGTTCGCCCACCCACTCGATTACGTGGGCGGCGAGCAGAGCGATCAACGTCTGTGGCGGGTACGGGTCGCCGTCGAGCAGCAGGGGCACGTCGTCACCGACCCGACCCAGGATTCCCCGGGCGGTACGGTCCGGGTCGCCAACCTCACCGAGAGTGAACGTGCCGTCGGGTGACCGCAGCAGGGTCGACGGCAGCGGCGCCGGCGTCGGCTGCAACGCGACCGGCTCGGGTCGGCCCCAGGACCCGTCCTGCCAGCGCGCCACCGCCGCCGCGGAGCTGGTGTTTCCGATCTGCATCCCCAGGACGTACGGCATCTGTTTCTTTCCTCGATCGCCTCGGCCGCAGCGGCGACCACCCCCGGGGGGTGTCCCGTGGGCTCCTACGTTCGTACCAGAGACCGTTCCGACATCAGGAGCCCCAACTTCATCCGGCCCCGGGCCCCCAGTCCCCCTAACGTACGAGAGGGGGATTGCCCCTAACCGGGCGGGTCGGGTTGCGGGATCGTCCCCGATGTCCGGTGTCGCTCACCGGCCGTAGCGTCGTTGGCGATCACCGGTCGCCGACGTTTCGTCCGAGGAGAAACCAGCGAACATGGACCAGACCCTGCACGACTTCGTGCTCAACCTGCTCACCGACGCCGACGCGCG
Source organism: Micromonospora sp. CA-263727 (assembly GCF_050942455.1). Taxonomy (NCBI): domain Bacteria; kingdom Bacillati; phylum Actinomycetota; class Actinomycetes; order Micromonosporales; family Micromonosporaceae; genus Micromonospora; species Micromonospora sp. CA-263727. Next base: position 3,187,270 of record NZ_CP192031.1, on the reverse strand, counting down.
GTCGGCCTTCGATCTCGATCCGGAGGGCGCGCTGCGGGCCGCGGGGCTCGGCGACATCACCGCCGCCGACGTCCAGGACGTGGTGCCGCTGGTGGTCGACTACGCCCCGGTGCACGGGCTCGCGCCGGTGGCGCCGTTGACCGGCCAGCTCGGCGTGGATCCGCTGCTCGGCGACAGCACCGACGTGATCGGCCAGCTCCAGAGCGTGGCGCAGCAGATCACCGTCAGTGGCTCCTACACCGGCGCGGACGTCAAGGCGGGCGTCCTCGGCGCGATCGCGGTCGACCCGGCGGCGGTCACCGCCGGGGTGAGCCTGCTGCCCGGCGTCGGCCTGGGGCTGTCGCCGACCGGGGTCGGCGCGGACCTGACCGGCGTGCACGACGTGGCGGAGACCCTCGACGCGGACGTCACCAGCGTGGTCGACAGCACCACCGGCCCGGCGGTCGGTGATGTCACCGGCACGATCGGTGACCCGGTGTCGGCAGTGGACACCGCCGGCAACGGACTGCTCGACACCACGGCGGGCCTGCTGCCGGGCACCACCAGCCAGGTCGGTGACCTGGTCGGCTCGCTCGGCGTCGGAGGGACCCTGGGCGGCCTGGGCCTGACCGACGGGGTGGCCGGCGTGGTGCCCCCGGTCGACGTCCCGTCCACGGTCAACGGGGTGACCGGCCAGGTGGACGGCCTGCTCTCGGGCGTCACGGGCGGCGTGACCGGCGGCGCGACGGGCGCGCTGACCGGCGGGGTCAGCGGCTCGGCGCAGGGTGACGCCGCGGTCCACGGCGAGGCGTCCGCCTCGACCGGCGGCGTGCTGGGTCTCGCCGACGGCCTGTTCTGACGGGGAACGGTGGGGGTGCCGGGCGTGGGTCCGCCCGGCACCCCCGCTGACATCAGCTCTTGATAATTCCTCTGAAATCAGCACACTTGGTGCGGTGATAGCCGGGATCTGGCTGGACGCGCTCGACGACATCGCCCGTACGTGTCAGGAACACGGACGCGGCGATCTGCTCCAGGCGGTCCGGCTCAAGCGTGCGCACCTGCTCGATCCGGCGCTGACCGTGCTGGTCGTCGGCGAGCCGAACCAGGGCAAGAGCCAACTGGTCAACGCGATCGTCAACGCCCCGGTCTGCCCGGTCGGCGACGGACGCACGACCGTCCTGCCGACCGTGCTGCGCCATGCGGAGGTCGCCACGGCGACCGTGGTGCAGACGCCACCGGCGACGCCGGGATCCGTCGCCGTACCGGCCGCTGTGGAGCGGACCGCGGTACCCACCGAACAGATCGCGGCCGGGGTCGCCGGCACCACCGGACGCCGGCCCGGCGCCGGCCCCGCGTACGTCGAGATCGGCCTGCCCCGGGCGTTGCTCGGCGCCGGCATGGTGCTGGTGGACATGCCCGGCAGCGGCGAGTTGGCCGCGACCGGCGCCACCACCCCGGTCGCCGCGCTGACCCGCGCGGACACCGTCCTGCTGGTCTCCGACTCCACCCGGGACCTCTCCGTCGCCGAGCTGAACATGCTGCTGCACCTGACCCGCTCGCACGCCAACGTGATCGTGGTGCAGACCAAGACGGACCTGGTGCCGGACTGGCGGACGGTGGCCGACCGCAACCGGCGGCACCTGGCCGACGCGGGGGTACCGGCGACGCTGATCGCGGTGTCGGCGGCGTTGCGGCTGCGCGCCGCCGCCACCGACGACCACGCGCTCAACGCCGAGTCCGGATTTCCGCCGCTGATTGCCCGGCTCCGCCGGGACCTGGCCGGCAAGCCCGACGTGCTGGCCCGGGCCACTGTGGTGCTGACCGCGCGGACCGTGGTGGAGCAGCTCGCCGCGCCGCTGCGCGCGGAGCTGGAGAGCCAGCGCGCCGACGAGGAGTCCGGCCCGATGGCCCGGCTGCACGCCGCCCAGCGGGAGGCCGACGAGCTGCGCCGCTGCGCCACCCGATGGCAGAACACGCTCAACGACGAGATGGCCGACCTCCTCTCCGACGTCGAGTACGACCTGCGCGACCGGACCCGGCACATCCTCGGGACGGTGGACGAGGCATTCGAGACCGCCGACCCGCTGGTCGCCTGGGACACCGTCCAGGAGTGGCTGGAACGCAGCCTCGTCGAGGCGGCGGAGGCGAACCGGCAGTGGCTCGTCCAACGCTGCGACTGGGTCGCCCGGCGGGTCGCCGACGCCTTCACCCGGTACGGTCACGGGGCGCTGCCGCCCTGGCCGCTGGCGGTGCCGGCCGAGCACGGGGAGCCGCTGCCGGAGATGGAGCGGCCGAGCGTCGACCGGTTCACCGTGAGCCAGAAGGTGATCACCGGCATGAAGGGCTCCTACGGCGGGCTGCTGATGTTCGGCCTGGCCCTCACGCTGGCCGGCATGCCGATGATCAATCCGATCTCGATCGGCGCCGGGGCGCTGTTCGGTGGCAAGAGCATCCGCGACGAGGGACGGCAGCTGCTGCGCCGCCGCCAGGCCACCGTCAAGGCGGCGGTCCAGCGACACGTCGACGACTTCTTCGTCCGGGTGACCAAGGACAGCCGGGACGCGGCCCGGCAGGCGCAGCGCCTGCTGCGCGACCACTTCAGCGCGCTGACCGAGGAGTTGCAGGCGGGCATCGTCGAGTCGCTGCGCAACGCCAAGCAGGCCGCCGACACCGACGCGGCAGCACGCGAGCAGCGGCACCGCGAGATCCGGCAGCGGATGACCCGGCTGGCCGCCCTCTACGAGCAGGCCCAGCAGGTGGCCGCCGCCCGCCCCGCACCACTGGCCCCCCGAACATGAGCGAGCGTAGCGAGCGAATCATCGGGCTCAGCGCGAACCTGCCTCATGACGGCACGCAGCGCAGCGAAGTGCCGGCATGAGCGAGCGTAGCGAGCGAATCATCAGGCTCAGCGCGAACCTGCCTCATGACGGCACGCAGCGCAGCGAAGTGCCGGCATGAGCGGCGGATGGCGGCTGGACGCGGCCGTCCGGAACCTGCTGGACCAGGCCTGGCACGTCTACCGGGACAATCCGCGCGCCGCCGACCAGCTGCGACACCAGTCGGCCCGACTCGACCAGCCGCTGCGGGTCGCGGTCGTCGGCGGCTGGCGCAGCGGCAAGTCCACCATGCTCAACGCGCTGATGGGCGAGGAGGTGGCGCCGGTCGACGGCAGCGCCTTCACCTGGTACGAGGACGGGCCGCACCCGGACGCCGTCGGGTACTCGACCAACCATCCGCCGCAACGGCTGGCCGTGCAGCGCTCCGGCACCGGGATGCGCGTCGACCTCGCCGGTTGGCGGGCCGGCGAGCTGCGCGACATCGTGGTGCGCTGGCCGGCCCGCTCGCTGCGGCCGGTGACCCTGCTCGACACCCCGGCGGTCGGCGCCGACGAGGGCACGGGCGGCCCGGCGAACGGCGGCGGGCCCGGGCGGGACCCGGTGATGGAGCGGGTGCTGCGGGAGACCGACGCAATGCTGTACCTGACCCGCGACGCCCGCGGCGCCGACCTGCACGGGTTGGCATCGGCCCGGGAGAGCGCTGTCGGGCAGGCCGCCCCGGTCAACGCGATCCTGGTGCTGTCCAGGGTGGACGAGACCGGCGGTGGGCGGGTCGACGCGCTGCTCGGGGCCCGCCAGCTCGCCCGCCGGGCCCTGCGCGAGCCGCACGTGGACGCGCTCTGCGTCACGGCGGTCCCGTGCAGCGGCCTGCTCGGCCTGGCCGGCCGGCTGCTCGGCGAACCGGACTTCGCGGCGCTGACGGCGTTGGCCCAGGTGCCGCGCGCCGAACTGGAGCCGTACCTGCTCTCCGCCGAGCGGTTCGGCCGTGGTGAGCCGCCCGTCCCGCTGGACGCCGCGACCCGGGCCGCCCTGCTGGACCGGCTCGGCCTGGTCGGGGTGCGCCTGGCGACCACCCTGGTACGCACCGGCTGCGCCAGCCGCGCGGCCCTCTCCACCGAGCTGGTGCGGCGCTCCGGGCTGGGCGAGCTACGCGAGTCGATCAACCGTCTCTTCGTCGACCGGCGGGAGGTGCTCAAGGCCCGCTCGGCGCTGGTGGCGGTGGAGACGCTGCTGCGCGCCGAACCGGGCCCGGGCACCGCCGAGCTGCTCGGCACGCTGGAGCAGATCCTCGCCAGCGCGCACGAGTTCCAGGAGTCGCGCCTGCTGGCGGCGCTGCGCGACGGCCGGCTCGGCTTCGCGGCCGAGCTGGCGGAGGAGGCCCGCCGGCTGGTCGGCGGCGACGGCGACGCCCCGGCGGCCCGGCTCGGCGTCACGCCCGACGCGACCGCCCGCTGGCTCTGGGAGGCCAGCGCCGAGGCACGATGGCGCTGGCAGGAACGCGCCGAGAACCCCGCCCTCCCGCTGCCCCAACGACGCGGCGCACAGGTAGTCGTCCGCACCTGCGACGCCCTGCTCACCAAGCTGCAAGGAAGGGCCCCCTATTAACGCCTGAGGTAGTAAAGGGGCCCCCTACTAACGTTTTTCTCAGGTGGGCGGCAGGGCCGGGCCGTGCAGTCCTACCAGGCCGGGCACCGTGATGCGGCCCAGCTCGGCGCCGGTGGCGGGGTCGTGCCAGCTCACCGCCGCGTGCTGACCGACGTAGAGGCGCTCGCCGTCGGGGCTGAGGACGAGACCGGTGACCCGGTCGCGGACCGGCCACCCGGCACCGGCGGCAAGACCGTCGAGCGCCACGGTCCGCACGTGCGAGCCGGCGCCGACGAAGAGCCGGTCCCGGCCGGCCGCCGCGTACGCGGGACGGGCGTCGCCAGCCAGCTTGGCGGTCCGGCGTACGGTCAACTCCTGGGTGGAGATCTCCGCGACGGTGCCGGAGGTGACGTCCACGACGAAGAGCCGGGTGCCGTCCGGGGTGATCGCCATGGCGTGGCCGTCGGCCGGTCCCTCGCCGAACGGGTGCGGCAGGTCGACGCAGTACGCCCAGCGCTGTTCAAGGTGCAGGGTGTGCACGAAGGCGTGCACGTCACTGCCCGGCCGCCCGCTGATCCGGTCCCGGGTGTGCTGGTGGTCGGGCTGGTGGGTGTAGAGGGTGTAGAGCACGGTCCGGTTCGGGTCGAGCACCGCCTGACGTCCGTCGCCGCGCATCTCCTCCTCCGCGCCGGACGGGATCGGTGCCTTGTTTCGGGTGATCAGCGGCTCGGGTCTGCCGGTGGCGAGGTCGACGACGCGGACCCGGTAGCGGTCCGGCGCGTTCGGCGGCAGCCATTCCAGGACGAAGAGCCCGGCAAGATCGTTGGTGAACGCCTCCGGGACGAAGTTGCCCGGCAGCCGCAGCCGCTGCCGGACCCCGCCGGCGTCGGCGATCAGCACGGGAGTCTCGTCCCGCGCGTCGGGGCGTTCCTTGGTGACGCTCACCCCCTCGGTGGTCAACGCCACGGTCGTACCGTTGGTGGAGACGGTCTGCGGCACCCAGCGACCGGGCAGCGTGACCCGCTCGGAGCTGGTGCCGGTGGCGGCGTCGATCCGCCAGAACGCGGTATCGGCCCCCTCTGGCGCGCTCGCGTAGACCAGCCGCCCGTCGGTGCTGGCGACCGCGTGCGGGATGCTCTGCCGGTCGGCGCCGCGCAGCACGCCGAGGCCGCTGTCGATCTCGACCAGCAGCGGGTCCGGCAGTTGGATGGCGGAGGTGGTGGCCGCCGGGCTGCGGGCGGCGTCGCAGCCGGCCAGCGCGACAGCGCCCGCGCCGGCCAGCGCGGTCAGGAGGGTACGGCGGGAGACGGTCGACTTCGGCATCATGACCCGGTGACACCGCTCGCGCCGCCGAGGTTCCGCCGGGATGGAACCCGGGCCGCGCGGGCGGTGTCATGACGGGTGATCCCACCGGAGGTACCACTGGACGACGAGGAGTTCGTCACCCGCGCGCAGGCCGGTGACCGGGAGGCGTACGAACTCCTGGTCACCCGACACACCGCGTCCGCGTACCGGACGGCGGTGCTGCTCGGCGCGGGCTCGGATGCGGAGGATGTCATCCAGGAGGCGTTCGTGAAGGCGTACCGCAAGCTCTCCCGCTATCGCGGCGACTCGTCCTTCCGCTCGTGGCTGCTGGCCATCGTGGCCAACGAGACCCGCAACCTGCACCGGTCCCGGGACCGCCGCCACGGCCTGGTGCTGCGGGCGGCGCGGGTCGACCCGACGGCCGAGATCGCCGAGGACGGCGCGGTCGGCGCGGTCCTCGCCGGGGAGCGCCGGACCGCGCTGGTACGGGCCCTGCGACTGCTCCCGGCCAAGGACCGCGAGGTGCTCGTCTGCCGGTACTTCCTCGACCTCACCGAGGACGAGACCGTCACGATGCTGGGCTGGCCCCGGGGCACGGTGAAGTCACGGACGTCCCGGGCCCTGGCGAAGCTGCGCGCCCTGCTCGCGGTGGAGGAGGTCAGCCATCGTGGATGACCTGGAGCGGGAGCTGCGCGAACTCTCCACCTGGCTGGAGACACCCGAACCGCCCGACGTGACGGCTCGGGTCCACGCCCGGCTCGCCGCCGAGCCATCCACGGTGACCAATGACCGCCGGCGCCGCTGGCGGTACGCGGTCGTCGTGGCGCTGGCCGCCCTGCTGGTCGCGCTGCTGCCGCCCGGCCGGGCCGCGCTCGCCGATGCGGTGACCGGGCTGCTGCGCTTCGCCGGCATCACCATCAGCACGTCGGCTGCCCCCTCACCGACCGGCACGCCGTCGCCGCTGCCCGGCCAGCGTCCGGCCGAGCTGGACGAGGCGCAGCGCGCGGTGCGGTTCCCGATCCGGACCCCGGCCCGGCTGGGTCCGCCCGAGCGGGTGTTGGTGGCCGATCCGGACGGCACCGGCAGCCACCGGGTGGCGACCCTGCTCTACCGGGGGGGCGAGCTGCGCCTCGACGCGTTCGACGGCCGGCTCGACGGCGCCTTCTTCAAGCAGGCCGGCGGCACCGGGGCGGAGTGGGCCCAGGTCGGCGGCGAGCCGGCGATCTGGATCGGCGGCCCACACCCGCTGTCGTACGTGGACCGCACCGGCACCGTGCGGGAGGAGAGCGCCCGACTCGCCGCGGCGACCCTGATCTGGCAGGAGAACGGGGTGACCTACCGCCTCGAAGGCCCGCTGACCATGGCGGAGGCGGTCGATATCGCCATCTCGCTTGAGTAGCACCCGCATCCGCTTCTGCCGATGAGCGCGCGTCACGCGACCAGCCTGCCCGGCGGGACGCGCACAGGGGCAATGTTCCCAACAGCTCTGATTTCACACAGAAATATTTATGTCTGTGTGAAATCAGAGCCGCGCGGAAATGTGGTCCCGGGGTCGACACGCCTGGTGAGACGCCACCCGGATCTGCCGCGAGCCGCGCGCTACGTCAGGTTCAGGTAGCTGACCGCGACGACCGCAGACCGCCGATGAGCGGTACGGTTCGGCGGTGCCTGCCAGCGACGGAAGACCGTTGATCTTTGTTGACATCGACGGCGTGCTCATCCCGCTTCGGGCCCGGCCAGCCGGTGCCGGTCGTCAGCGCAGCGGCAGCGCGGAAGACGGCCCCGACTGCCACGGCAATCCACTACTGGATCGTCTTGAACCCGACGACGGTCGCCGGCTCCTCGCCTTGCCAGGTGAACTGGTCTGGGCGAGTACGTGGATGGCCGAGGCGAACGAGGTGGTGGCACCTCGGCTCGGCCTACCTGCTCTGCCTGTCGTCGACTGGATCGACGATGACGAAGAACCACCGAGCGGGGTGCACTGGAAGACCGCGTCGGTGGCGCGGTGGGCAGCAGAACGTCCATTTGTCTGGCTCGACGACGAGATCACCGACACCGACCGGCAATGGATCGCCGCACATCACCCACACCCGACGCTGCTGAACCGCGTCGACCCGCACGTGGGACTGACCGACATCGACCTCACTGCAGTGCGCCACTGGCTCGACCACCGGGAACAGGCAGCTTGATCCGCTGGGCCATCCATCGCGTATCGGCTCGTCCGCTCATGGCCGCGACGCAGTGCGGCACGAGTAACAGGGTGACGTCTGCGGCCGGATCGGCGATGGTGATGCGGTGCGGATCGCGGACGATATGAACGACGACGAGAACTGGACGGGTGGCTTCTACGAACTGTGCCTGGTTCTCGGCGCAGCTGACGATGCCAACGTCGACCGTGCCCTATCGTGCCTGTGGCGTGTCGCCGACGTCCAGGGCTGCCATGGTCTTCGAGGCGACGGGACGGGGTTCGCGGCGGTCGACCTTGGCGTGGCGGCCCTCCACGAGCATGGTCACTTACGCGGGACGCTGACGCTGCCCTCGGGCGCCCGCGTCGTCTGCGGTGGTTTCCTGTCCCGGTACGAGGGGCTGGATACCTTGGAGCTTTACCTACCGCTGGGCGCGTTGGCCCGAGTCGACCGCCGCATCGGCGGCTACCCCTTCGACGAATCCAGCGGCGTGGAATCGTTGACGTGGCGTAGCGCGCTCGACCGGTGGCTGGCCGACATCGCGATCGCCGTCTACGGCGAGGTGCCGTACCACCGTGCGCTCATCGGTTTCGAGATCGATGAGGACCACGGCATCAGCGGCGACCAGCGCTATGCCGCGGTCCTGAGGCCCAGCCCCGACGGCATGGAGTACCGCCCCGCCAACACCTGAGACGCGACGAGCCATTCGACTCGACATCGAGGACGCCCTGCCCACTCGATCTTCGCAACAACGCACGGACATGCCGCCGAGGGGGCGTCAGGGGCCGCATCTGCGAGATCGACGCATTTACTTTTAATAAAGTTAACGATAGCCTCCCCCCATCGATGAGGAGGCATGCCATGCGACGTCGTCCCATGTCGCCAGCCCTGCTGGCCACCGCCGCCCTGGTCGCCGCCGTCGCGGCAGCCCCGGCCGCCGCCAGCTTCGCGGCCACCCCCACCAGCGCGCCGGGCATTCTCGCCGCCTGCACCGCGCCGACCTGGGCCGAGGGCAACACCTACCAGGCGGGCAGCCGGGTCACCTACGCCGGCCGGACCTACCAGGCCCTGGTCACGCACACCGCGCACGTCGGCGCCGGCTGGAACCCGGCGGCCACCCCGTCACTCTGGACCGACCTCGGCCCGTGTGACGGCGCACCCACCCCGTCACCCACCCCGACCCGGACCCCAACCCCGTCACCCACCCCCACGTCGTCGCCCACGCCCACCCCGCCGCCCACCACCACTCCCCCGCTGGGCTCGGACACCTGCGCGCTCAAGCCCAAGCCGGCCGGCAAGGTGCTCCAGGGCTACTGGGAGAACTGGGACGGCGCGTCCAACGGCGTACACCCGGGGCTGGGTTGGATCCCGATCACCGACTCGCGGATCCCCGCCCACGGCTACAACGTGATCAACACCGCGTTCCCGGTGATCCGCTCCGATGGCACCGTGCTCTGGCAGGACGGCATGGACGCCACCGTCAAGGTGCCCACCCCCGCCGAGATGTGCCGGGCCAAGGCGTCCGGGCTGACCATCCTGATGTCGATCGGCGGCGCCACCGCCGGCATCGACCTCAGCTCCAGCGCGGTCGCCGACCGCTTCGTCGCCACCATCGTGCCGATCCTCAAGCGCTACAACTTCGACGGCATCGACATCGACATCGAGACCGGCCTCACCGGCAGCGGCAACATCAACCAGCTCTCCACCTCGCAGGCCAACCTGATCCGCATCATCGACGGCGTCCTCGCCCAGATGCCGGCCGGCTTCGGCCTCACCATGGCCCCGGAGACCGCGTACGTCACCGGCGGCAGCGTCGTCTACGGCTCGATCTGGGGCTCCTACCTGCCCATCATCAAGAAGTACGCCGACAACGGCCGGCTCTGGTGGCTGAACATGCAGTACTACAACGGCAGCATGTACGGCTGCGCCGGCGACTCGTATTCAGCGGGCACCGTGCAGGGCTTCGTCGCCCAGACCAACTGCCTCAACACCGGCCTGGTCATCCAGGGCACCACCATCCGCGTCCCCTACGACAAGCAGGTCCCCGGCCTGCCGGCCCAGGTCGGCGCGGGCGGCGGCTACCTGGCCCCGTCGGCCGTGAGCCAGGCGTGGAACACCTACAACGGCAACCTCAAGGGCCTGATGACCTGGTCGATCAACTGGGACGGCTCGAAGGGCTGGACCTTCGGCGACAACGTGAAGGCCCTCCAGCGCCGCTGACCAACCGGGTGGGCACCGCCGACTGGCCGGTGCCCACCCGAGGCTCGACCTCGACGCCAAGGTCAGACCGAGCACATGGTCAACGCGGCTGCGCGCTGCCGCACATGGACCCAGGCGAGGGATCATCCCGCATGCACGGGGAGCAGGCTCCCCTACTGGTTGCGCGAGCACAGGGTTGGGGACCATCCCCGCGTACGCGGGGAGCAGCGGCTGCTACCGCCACGCGATGAGCGCGGCCGGGGACCATCCCCGCGTACGCGGGGAGCAGATGGCGGGGAGGACGTTCTCGGCGACCCAGGGGGGACCATCCCCGCGTACGCGGGGAGCAGTCAGGGCCAGGAGCAGCGTGATCGCCACAGCGGGGACCATCCCCGCGTACGCGGGGAGCAGGCACACCGCGGTGCTTCTCGACCGCCCAGTACGGGACCATCCCCGCGTACGCGGGGAGCAGGCCGGGTCGGTCATGGGTCCTCCAGTGGGTGAGGGACCATCCCCGCGTACGCGGGGAGCAGACTTTTTGACCTGGGCTTCCGTAGATCAACTGTCGGTTTTTCGTTCACTTTGGTTCGGACTCGCCGCTGAGGTGCCGCTCCCGGGACGACGTCCGAATCGGCGGCGTTTCGATGCTTTGCTCCAGCCTGGGGGCAGGGCCGGGTTGTAGGTTTTTCGCTCGCTCGGCCGACGGATCAGGGTGACGCCGTCGTGGTCGACGGGCTGCCAGTGGTGGTCGTGCACCTGGAAGGACAGCCGTTGCTCGCCCGGCTGCTGGTGGACGAGCAACGCCCGTCCTGGCCCGGCCATCTCGACGACCTTGGTCCAGAGCCGGTGCCGGATCCGGCTGTTGACGTGCCCGACGTAGACGCCGGCGGATATCTCCAGTAGCCACTGGGTGAGGTGACCGCGTAGGCCCTCGGGGCAGGCGGTGAGGATGATGACGGTCATCAGAAGTCCACTCCACCGCCGTAGTTGCGCCCGCTGGCGAGTTCGGGGCCTTCCTCGTCCCAGAGGCGTACGGTGTCGCTTTCCGGCCCGTCGTCGAGCCACTGCTCGTCGATCGGGCCGGTGGGGGTGGGGCTGAGCAGCAGGCTTCGGATGTCGCGCACGCATCGGTCGAGGAGGGTGCCGTCGTGGACGCGGTCACGGACGGCGCGGCGGGTGTCGGCGCCGATGTCGGTGGATTGGCTGGCCGCGATATCGAAGGCGACCGGAATGGTGATGTCTGCCTTGTACAGGTCGGCGATGTCGTAGACGAAGGATCGGTCGTGGCCGGTGTGGACGAAGCCGAGTCCGGGAGAGGCGCCGATGGCCACGATGACGGCATGCACGATGCCGTACAGACAGGCGTGGGCGGCTGAGAGTGCCTGGTTGACGGGGTCACTGCCATTGAAGTCGTTCGGGTCGTACTCGCGGTTGTTCCACGGGACGCCGGTCCGGGTGGCGTGCTCCCGATAGCAGCGGCGTACCCGGGCTCCTTCCTTGCCCCGAAGTTGCTGCATGGTGAGGTTGCTGGTGTCCTCGCCGGGAAAACGCATCCGGTACATCGCTCGTGCCACCCGAAGCCGCCGGTCCCGGTGGGAGACGGCAGCGGCCTGGGCGACGATCAGCCGGCTGGATCGGGCGAGCGGGCGTCCGTGGGCGTAGTAGCGGACACCGTGTTCGCCGACCCAGACCGCGGTGGCACCGTTGTCAGCCAGCAGCATCATCGCCTGCTGGGTGATGCTGGTGCCCGGTCCGAGCATGAGTACGCCGAGGGTCGCGGCGGGGATGTGGACGACGCCTTTGTCGTCGGTGGCCGTGATCGCGTTGCTGTCCCGGTGGATCACGCAACGTTCGAGATAGATGAAGCTGAGCCGGTCCTGGGCGCGGTTGAGGTCCGACAGTTCGGCCGGCGGCACGCCGGGGATCTTCATGGGTTGGCTTGGGCAGGGGCGAGGGTGAGCAGGCCGCAGCCGTACGCCTTGGCATGCCCGATCCCGCCGGTCAACGCCCGACGAAAGGCGTCCGCATCGGTGATCTGGAGGATGCCGTCGAACGTCGCCGTGGTGAGGGTGACGGTGCCCATGCCGCGTTTGAAGGAGTGCGTCTGTCGGCGGTGCAGTCGCACGTTGGGGCGGCCGTCGTGCTGGCTCGCCAGGACGAAGCCACGCCGTTCCGCCCGGCGCACCAGCCAGGCGATCTGCTCGTGCTCGCGCAGGTAGCCGAAGCGCTGCGTCTCCTTGGCGTCGGCGGTCTTGCGCCCGCTGTGGCTGGGGTTGGCGGCGAGCCGGAACGCCCACTCCTGGCCCGGGGCCAGCGACCGGAGCAACCCGTCGTAGTCCCGGGTCACCCAGGCTTCGTCGCTGGTGGGCCAGCCGGCCTGCTCGATCAGATGGGTGAGGTCGGGTCGGCCGGGGCTGACCAGGTAGAGGTGCACGGTCGAGGTGGCCGGGGTGTCGAGCCGCCACAGCGTACGGCTGCCGGCGCGCTCGTAGTCTGCTGCAACGGGGAAGGCGGCGCGGACCGCCGCGTGCATGGCGTGCGGCGAGGAGAGCAGTTTCCGCGCGCCCCGACGGGCCGGGTTGATCTGGAATCGGGTGAGGAACATGCTCAGCCTCCCAGCAGGCTCAACGGGTCGTGTTCGGCGACGCCGGCCCGCTCCGCGAGGTCGTTGGTGACATCGACGTGCCGGCGCAGCACCGATCGCCAGGTGTGCTGCCGATGTGCGGGGTCGAAGCTGACCGGCTCGTCGGGCATGGTCTCGACGGCCGGCTCGCCCGCACGCGCGTCCCGAATGATCTCCAGCCGGACCGTGCGGGCCGCCTTCCTGCGGTGCCACTCGGCGGCGAGCCATGGCCACTCCGTCAGCGCGCCGTCGAGAGTTCCGTCGTGCACGCCGAGGTTGAGCGGGCCGACCGGCGGGCATGACCGACGACCGAGGTAGAGCGGGAACCGCGGCCGGTCAAGCGCCTCGGCCAGACCGTGCAGCAGTCCTTCCTCGCCGCTGACGGCAGCGAGGAACACCGCATCGGACAGGTAGAAGCGGTAGGTCAGCGGGGCGCTCTGACGCCCGTCGAGGGACCGGGCGGTTTGGAAGTCCCGCAGGATCTGCCCGGGTTGGTCGAGGCGCACCCCGAACTCCAGGCCGAGTAGCTCGGTGAGCGGCTCGGTGCGTCGGATGCCTTGGGCGGCGGCGAGCAGACCGATGACTCCGCTCTTGGTCGGCGCGATCCCGGTGTCTCGGCGCGCGAAGCGGCTGGACGAGCCCCACGACTGGAGCGGACCCGCAAGCCTCAGCAACAACACACTCATGCTGGCTGCCCGAGCGCCGCGTCGACCTGCTCCCCCACTCCGGTGACCAGTTCGCCGAAGCTGACCGTCTTGCCGAGGTCGGTCAGCACCACGGTCCTCTCCCCGACCTGGGTCACCCAGCTACCGACCGGCCGCTCCCCGTAGGCGTTCTCGACCGCGACGGTGTGCTTGGCCAGCGCCTCTGCGGCCAACTCGATCCGCCCGGCAGCGTGCGTCTCGCGGACGGGCGTCTCGAAGGCTCCGACCAGGTTGATCGGCTGGGTGTCGCGTAGCCGCACCAGCACGGCGTCGGGCAGCGTGCGGTGGGCGAACGTGTTCTGCTTGCCGGTCGGCATGCTGCGGGCGAAGGCGGTGAGGAATGCCTCGACGGCGGCGCGCGTCGCGCCAGCGTGGCCGAGGGTGCGGTGCAGCGCATCGACATCGACCGTGGCGTATCGATACAGCGTGGACGAGTTGAACTCGATGGTGCCGATCATGCCAGCGCCGGTTTCGGCGGCGTCGGCCTTGCGGTCGTCGACCGCGGTGAAGTAGTCGAACTCGTTGTCGACGGCGTGCACGCTGATGGCGTGGGATACCTGGCAGGCGGCGTCCACGTTGATGTCCGTCATGTCGGCCACCATCCGGCCGAACATCGCGATGTCGACCGAGTGCTCGGTGTCGACCAGCGCCTTGAACCGGGCCTTGTCGAGGGGAGCCCCGGCCCGCGATGCCTCCAGCACGGCGGCGGCGAGGTTGTCCAACTGCCGGTGGCTCAGGAACAGCAGGTAACTGGACTCGATGTCCTTCACCTCGCCCTTCTTCTTGTCGACCTTGGCGAGGCCGCCGGCCACGAAGGCATCGGCCGCCAGCGTGGACGCGGCCTCCTCGGAGAGGCTCGGGTCCAGGGCGCGGATCCGCGCCGCGAGTGACTCGCCCACCCGCTTGGTCCGCTCGCCGAGTTGGGAGCGGTCGAGCAGGTCGGCGAAGGCGAGCCGGATCGCCCGCTTCCATGCCTGGCTGGAGACCCGCGCCCGCCGCACGCCGCCGTAGACGGCGGTCTTCGGCGAGCCCGTGTCGTCGCGGTTGAGGTTGCTCGGCGGCACGGTCTGCAGCGCGTAGACGTCGATGATGGTGCGGCTCATGACGGGTTCTCCTCGGGGAAGTCGGTGGTGGTGGCGTCAACGTCGGTGGTGGGCCGGCTGCGGAAGAACTCCCGGCCCCAGATGGCCTGTACCTTGGGAGGCCCGTCCGGCCGGCGAAGGGTTTTCAGGTCGTCGGCGAGTAGGCCGTAATCGAGTGGGATCTGGTGCTCGCGCAGCATGGTGATCAGGCTGCGCAGGTGGTAGGTGCTCTCGTGATAGGTGCTGGCGGTGCCGAGGGCGGCGAAGCGGCGCCGTACCCCCTCCGGCCCGCCGGACTTGCGGACCAACTCGGACAGGGCATGCCCCAGCCCGCGCCCCTCCACATGCATCCGCTCACGGCGCGACTGCTGATGCAGCGCGTACAGGGTCACCGCGTCGTGTACGGCGTGTTCGGCATCCGTCGCCTCGGCGTCGTCGGCCGGACGGCAGCCCAGCAACTCCTCCGGCACCTGGAGGTACCGCTCCAGGGTGAAGTCGAAGCCCGGAGTGCGGCCGATGCCGCGCCGCAGCCGGGCCAGTGCGCTGACCGCCTCGGGTTGGGGCACGGTGCTCAGCACCCGCGCCTGTAGGGCACCGACCGTCCGGGCGACGTGCTCACCGAGTTCTCTGCGGCGACGGGACCACGCCTTTCGGGCCGGCCCGGCCGGCTGGTCGGCTTCCACCACCGTCATGCTGCTTCCTCCTGCTTCTCGCGCGCCGCCTCGGCCGCCATCGGCAGTGCCTTGGCCAGGCCGACGCGGAACCACGCCTCGGCCTGTGAACTGGAGTAGTGCGTGTCTTTACCGGCGCGGTCCTTGCCGGTCCGACCGACCCAGGCCGTGGGGCCGGACGCTGCCACCAGGTCGAAGCCGAGTCGGGCGACGGCCCGGCGGACCAGCCGTTGCCATGCCGCACGCTCGGACGTCGGGTCGCTGCCCGGACCGAGTCCCGCCAGCCAGTCCCGGAAGACGCGGTCCAGCAGCGCGTACGCGCGCTCGGCCGCCCGATCGGCCTCGCCGCTGTCCAGGTCCCGGCTGCCGGCGGCGCGGGCCAGGTTGTCGGCGAGCCGGCGCAGCACCGTCACGGCTGCCTCCGCGTCGACGGCCGCGTCGACGGCCGCTGCACGCAGCGCGGAGTCTTCGACCAGCAGCAGCACGTTCATGGTCAGCGCGTCGCTGAACACCTCGTCGACCACCGACTGTTTGGACCCGTAGGTGACGCTGGTGGCGCGGGTGCGGGCCTGGAAGCCCGTTCCGACGACGCCGGTGACGGTCAGCCGGGCCAGCCACTGCACCACCATCGGTGACAGCCGCTGCGGCGGCTCGGCACCGGGCGGTGGCGGCGCCGGCAGCAGGGTCTGCAATCCTCGCCACAGTGCCCGGCTGTGGTCGTGCGGCCGGGGCAGGTAGATCGGGGTCCGCTTCTGCTCGCGTTCGCGTGGCGCGCTGCGCCCCCAGACGCTCATCGGTTCCAGCAGGTGTCGGTCCTGCCAGTCGAACCGGTCACCGTTGGAGATCATCGCGCCGGTGATGCCGCCGGCATCGCCGAAGAGCCGAATCCGCCTTGATTGCCAGGTGTAAAGGCTGAGCAGACCGTACGGGCCTCGGGTGGAGCCGGCCTCCTCGGCGGCGGCCTGCGGCTCGCGCTCCCACACCGGCAGGTCCCGTTCGTCGGCCACCTGCCAGCCGGGCGCGACCGGCACCAGGTTGAGCAGCAGGGTCTCCCGCAGGGTGGTGCCTTCCAGGTGGACACCGCCCAGCCAGCCGAGCGAGCTGGCACCGATCGGGTAGCCCTTGCCGTTCTTGGCCTGCGGGTCACCGACCGCCCCCGTCTTGATGCCGGAGGTGTCGTACGCCTGGCAGTGCACCAGCCAGCGGGCCGCCTCGGCGGGCGTCACCGAGTCCATTCCCGATCCGGCGCGGGTGGTCAGGAAGGGCATGCCGTTCGGCACGTCGGCGATCAGGCGTTCCAGCCCGTAGCTGTTCTCCTTCGCCGCCCGCAGGTCGGCGACCTGGTAGAACGGGTGCTTCGGGTGCAGCAGGTCGAACCGGTCGCGGAAGGCACCGAGGTAGTCGGCGATGTCATTGGTCGGCAGCCGCCGTTCCCGCCAGAGCGCCCGCCAGGCTGGCTCGCCGGCCGGGCCGCCGGTGGCTCGGTGCAGGATCGCCAGCGTGAGCCGCAGGATCGCGAAGGTCTGCGTGGGCAGTTCACAGGCGATCATGCGTACGTCGCCGGCCTGCTCGAAGAGGCCGAGCAGCGATACCTCGCGGCGCTGGCCCGCGCCGTCCAGCACCGGGATCCACGCCTCGTCAACCAGCGAGAACCCGGCGGGGTGAGGTGAGCCGGTCACCGGCATCACCTCCTTTCTCAAATCGAAGTGAACTCAGGTGCCGGCCCGGCTGACGCGCAGCCCCTCGCCGGGGTCGTAGTGCAGCTCGAAGCCGGCCAGCGTGGTGCTTCCGCCCTCCTCGATGTCGAGCACAAGCTCACCGGCCAACCAGGGCTCTGCCTGCCAGGCGCCGAGGTCGGTGCGCTGTTCCAACTCCGCGATGACCTCGTCGACCACGTCCGCCGTGGTCATCGACCGCGGCAACGGCAGGGTGCAGCGCGCGATCAAGCGGGGCAGCGGCCAGCGTGGAACACTGCTGGTCGGCACGACTACCCCACCCCCGTCGATCCACGGGGGAAGCGCCAGGCCGTCTGCTGTGCGTACCAGGAGCAGGACCTCAAGGGAATCGGCGTCGGTGTCGCGGACGTGGCCTTGCGCCGCGCGGTCGTCGGCGTTGCCCACTCCGCCGGAGAGCCAGCCGATGAGGGGCACCCCGGGCTCGGCGACGCCGGCCAGGCGGAAACCGTCGGCCTTCAGCTCCTTTGCGGCGATCTCGTCTCGCTGCTTCGTTTCCGCCTCGGCCATCGCGGGCTGCCAGGATGGTGGGCCGAGCGCCGTCTCGCCGTAGGCGGTCTGGGTGATCGGCGCGATGTCGGCCGGAAGCCGCAGCGGCGCACCGTCGAGATGCGGCAGCAGGACTGCGGCGCTGCGTAGCAGCGTGGCCGGCTGGTAGACGCGGCGCGAGCCGGCGACCGGCTGCGGCGGCTCGGTCGTCCAGTCGACGCCGGTGATCCAGCAGGTGGGCACCGCGAGCCGGGTGGGCCGGTCGGCGCGCGGATGGCGGTGCAGCCGGCCGATGCGTTGCAGCACCAGGTCGACCGGGGCGAGGTCGGTGACCAGCAGGTCGAAGTCGATGTCGAGGGACTGCTCGGCGACCTGGCTGGCCACCACCACGTGCCGGCGTGGGCGGTCGCCGCTGCCGGGTGGTCCGAAGGTGTCGCGCAGCCAGCGGTCCTTCGCGGCGCGGTCGATGGCCATGAACCGGGAGTGCGCCACCGACACGGGGGTGTCCGGACCGAGGGTCGCGCGCAACTCTGCCGCCGTCTCCTGGACCCGGGCCACGGTGTTGCGGACCACGAGCGCGCAGCCTCCGTCGGCCAACTGTTCGCGTAACAGCTCCACCAGCGCCGGCAGGTCGTCGGGCAGACGCCGCAGCTTGACCTCCATGCCGCGGCCGGAGTCGGCGCAGCTGGTGGCGGTGGCGCCACGGTCGACGGTGGAGGCGGTGACCAGGGGATAGCGCAGGTCGGTGCGGAGCGCCGCGTACGGGTCGATGCGCGGCTTGCCGCGGTCGCGCCAGGTGAGCGGTGGAGGGGCCCCGAGCCGGCCGTGGTCGTACGCCGCCATCAGCTCGGCCCGTCGCTGCGCGGGCAGCGTCGCGGAGAGCACGACGACCGGGACACCGTATGCGCCGAGCCATTCCAGCGCCCGGTCGAGGAACCGGCCCATGTAGACGTCGTAGGCGTGCGCCTCGTCGATCACCACGACCTTGCCGGCGAGGCCGAGGTGGCGCAACACCAGGTGCTTGCTGCGCAGCGCTGCGAACAGCAGCTGGTCGATGGTGCCGACGACGAAGCTGGAGAGCAGGGTCCGCTTGGGTCCGGCGAGCCAGATGTGTACGCCGATGTCGGCGCCACGGGCGTCCTCGGCGATACCGCTCGGCAGCAAGGTGCGTCGCAACCGGTCGTACTCGGGGTTGAGCGCTGCCTTGCCGTGGGCCAGCCGCACATCCCGGGCGCCTCGGCCGACCTGCCTGTCGGGCAGCCGGCGCAGCCAGGACAGCATCCGCCCGAACATGGCGTCGCTGGTGGCCCGGGTGGGCAGGGCCAGGTAGCAGCCGGACGCCCCGGTGCGGCCGGCCAGGATCTCCACCGCCGCCAGGGCGGCCTCGGTCTTGCCCTCCCCCATCGCCGCCTCGATGATGACCATGCCGGGGAGGGGCATGGTCGCGGCCAACTCGGCGACGGTCCGCTGCACCGGGCGTGGCGTCGCGCCCTCGGGTAGCGCGAACCGCGCGCCGAACAGCTCGTCCACGCTCACCGGCGAGTCCACGGGCTGCCAGGGGGCGGGCAGGTCCAGCAGGTCCCAACCGGAGTGCAGCCGGCCCGTGTCCGTGCCGTCCAGGATGTACGGGAAGAACTCCTCGTTGCTGGCGATCCAGTCGGCGACGATGACGAGACCGGTGAGGACGGCCTGCACGGGCTGCGACAGCGGTGCGGCGCCCCACTCGACGAGCCGCTCGGCCGCCCCCGACCGCTCTGCCATCCAGGTGAGCAGCTCCTGCTGAACCTGCCGCCAGGCCGGGTCACCGAGCAGGTGCGGACGCAGCTGCACATCACGAAGGCCCTCGTCGGTCGGCGGAACCCCATGGTGGCCGCCGACGATGACGGCGTACGGGTGTGGGTCGATCCAGCCCTGTTCCTGTAGCCAGTCCGCCAGCACCACGTGCCCGGCGGTGGCGTGGGGGGCGTACCGGCGGTCGGCGCGGATCAGATCCCGGTGGAATGCGAGCCCGCGATCACGCATCCGTTCGGCGAGCGGATACGCCTGGCAGGCGAAGGCAGGCGTGGCCTTGCCGATGTCGTGCACCCCGGCGATCCAGACGGCCAGGGTACGGGCGTCGGCGTCACCACCGGGCACCTCCTCGGCGATGCGACGGCGAGTCGCCGGGCTCAGCCAGTGATCCCAGAGTTGTCCCGCCACGTCGGCGGAGTCGGCAAGGTGCCGCCACAGTGGCAACCAACCGACCGGAGAGGTGCCTTTGCGGTCGGTCTTACCCCAGACGGAGCGTGCCGCGTCGCCCAGTTTGGGACCGCGGGCCGGGACCCCGCCGGTCATCGGTTGACCGGCAGGAGCTGGCTGGGCGTACCGCTGTGCGAGAGGTAGAGCACGTCGCGGGCCCGGGTCAGGGCGACGAAGAGGAGGCAGCGCTCTCGTTGCAGGTCCTGCCGGTGGGCGTGGGCATCCTCTGCCGCCGAGGTGAGCGCGTTCGGTGCCGGTAGCACCCCCGCGTCGAGCCCGACGACCGCGAGGCATTGGAACTCCAGCCCTTTCATGCGGTGCATGGTGTCCACGCGTACCCCGTCCACGCCTCGCTTGTCGTCGGCCACCGGGATGTGGGCGTCGTTGAGGATCTTGCTGATGCTCCTGACGAGCTGACCGGTTCGGGCGGCCACGCCGATGGCGTGCTGCTCCACGCCCTGCTCCAGCCAGGTGCCGACCCGCTCGATCAAGGCTTCGCACTCACCGTCGCGGCTGCGGTGGGCAGCGAGTTCGGGCACGCCGCCACGGGTGATCGAGCGGTAGCCGCGCAAGCTGTCCTCCTGCCCGTCCAGGCCGATGGCGGCGTCGCCGCCCAGCACCCGCACGGAAAGGTCGAGGATCTCGTGGGTGGTGCGATAGTTGATCGTGAGCCGGCGGGTCCGACCGCGGACCTCGATGCCGAGCTGGGCCAGGGAGACACAGCTGTCGTAGATGCGCTGGTACGGATCGGCGAGCAGGAACATGTCGTTCGGTCCGGGCGCGACAAGCGCCCGCAGCAGACGCCACTGCGCCGGGTGCAGATCCTGCCCCTCGTCGACGACGACGTGCCGGTACGGCGCGGGTGAACGACGCGCGAGCGTCGCTGCCTCATCGGCGAGCTGGGTGTGAGTGCGCAGCCGCCGCTTCGCCAGTTCCCGGGCAGCCGTGTCGATCGCGGCCCACACCTGGTCGCGTTGGGCTCCGCGAAGGCCCGCGCCCCGGCCCCGGCGCGGGGCGTCGCGGTACGCCTCCCGGCTGGTCAGTTGCTGGGCCAGGATCACCTGTTCCCACTCGTGCCGCAGGAAGGCTGCGCTGAAGGTGGTGACCTGGCCAGCGCGGTTCACGTGGGTGGGCCCGGCGTTCGCGGCAGCCTCCCACAACTGGTCCAAGACATCGTTTTCGGCGACGGCGACCCGTCTCGTGTCGCGGCTGACGATCTCGTACGCCAGCTTGTCGATGCTGACCACGTCGATGCGTGCCCGCACCGCCGGCTCGGTGGCGAGCCGGTGAAGTTGCTTGCCCAGCGCCTCGGCCAACGCCCGGGTGAACGTGGTCAGCAGGACCTTCTCCCCCTGCGGTAACCGCTCGGCGAGAAACACGGCACGGTGCAGGCCGGTGACGGTCTTGCCGGTCCCGGCGCTGCCGGTCACCAGCGCGGGGCCGCTGTAGGTCTCGCGGTAGGCGACGTCGCGTTGTGTCGGGTGCAGGAAGGTGCGCCACACGTCGAACGGGTGGGCGAGGATGGCGGCCAGCTCCATCGGGCCCGAGACGAAGGCGATCCGCTCCGGGGTGCGGCGGGCCGCGGTCAGAAGGTCGTCGGTGTCCACGCCCGAGACGGTCCGGTCGGCGATTTCCGCCCAGACTTCCGCCACCGACATTCCGGTGGCCAGGCCGAGCAGGACGTCGAACTGCATCTCGGGCAGGCGGCCGGAGAGGCTCTCCAGCTGCTGGTCGGTGGCGATGAGACGCAACAGCGGCACGAGATCCTCGTCCACGCCGAGCCGCACGAAATCGGCGGTCTTGATTCGCGCGAAGATTCCCGCCTGACGCGGTTCCCGGGGCTCGTTCCGGACGAACTCCTCGATGCCGGCCTGATCGCGCGTCTCCAACACGCCGAGCACCTGGTTCACGCTGAACCGGCGGCTCACCGCGAAGGCGATGGCGTCGTCGTGCGGACGGACGTCGAGCAGCGCGTACCTCTCTTCGCCGAGGTAGAGCACCACCCCGCGATAGAACTGGTCGATCCGGATGGTGCGGATGTTGGGGTCACGCGCGCCGGTCAGCTTCTCCAGGTGCAGGCCCGCATGGGTGTGCTCGGCGAACTTCCGGATAGCGGCATCGACGGCGCGCTGCACGCGGCGTTGAAGCCTGCCATACGCGGGCAGGAAATCCCGGTCGATGGCCAACTCAGCCATAACCATCCCCCGTCAACGGGTGCCTGGCGCTACCGCCAGGACATGGTCGTCGGAACTGTCGCGAGCCGGACACGGTCGGCCGCACCGATCGCGCAACATGGACGGTCTGCAGTCGGAGGCTCGTCCGGCACTCAGCGCACATTCAACACGTTGTGAACGATGCTTGCAAGCACCCATGTGGAGTCTGTCGTTCACCAGATGAGCCACGCAGAGCCGGACGGACGTGCCGGGTTACGGCCGGACCGGTCGTTATGCTGGGCCTCGTGGTGCCTGGAACGAGCCTCAGGGACCGGTATCAGCTGGGCCGGTTTCCGTTGGCGCACAGGGGGATGGCTGAAGTCTGGCCTGCTCACGACACGCTGCTCGACCGGCCCGTGATCGTGAAGTTCGTGGCCGTGTCCGACGTGGACCTGGCACGGCGGTTCCGCCGCGAGGCGCTGCTGACCGCTCGGCTTGACCACCCCGGCGTGCCCGCCGTCTTCGATCTCGGCGAGCATGCCGGCCACCCGTACGTCGTTCTCCAGAAGATCGACGGGATCACCCTCACGGACCTGATCGCCGAGCACGCTCCACTTCCGATCGGTTGGGTGGCCGCCATCGGGGCACAGATCAGCAGCGTCCTGCTCGCGGCGAGCCAGATTGGCCTGGTGCATCGCGACATCAAGCCGAGCAACGTCATGCTGGACAGCAGTGGCGCGGTGAAGGTGCTCGACTTCGGTCTCGCGGTCGTGCGGGACGACGAGCGCTACTCGAAGATCACCCAGACCGGGCAGGTCCTCGGCACGGTCGGCTACATGGCCCCGGAGCAGTTCCTCGGCGGGCCCGCCGATCACCGCACCGACCTCTACGGCCTCGGAGCCACGCTCTTCGACCTGATCACCGGCGAGCCACCGTTCGACGACGCGACCACCACGACCACGCTACGACGACAGACGATGGAGCCGGCACCACGCCCGGCCGAGCTGCGGCCCGAGATCCCGACCACGCTCGACGACCTCGTCCACGCGCTGCTGGCGATCCAGCCGCAGGATCGCCCGGCCACGGCCGCCGATGCGTACGAAGTGCTGGCTCCGCTCTCCCGGGACCTGCCACCGATGCCCGGAGTGCTCGACGAGAGCGTCCGAGCGGTGCAGGCATATGCCGCGATCGTGGGACGGGTGCCGCAGCAGTTTCGCCCCACGGCCTCGCCCACCGCGGGGCGACCCGAGCCCGATGTGGAGCAGACCCTGCACGACGCGGAGCAGCTGCACGCCGCGGGCGAGTTCCGGGCCGCCGCGCGACAGTGGCGACAGCTCGCCGAGAAACTCGCCCGACAGCGCGGCGACCACGATCCGGTGGTGCTCGATCTTCGGGTTCGCGCCGCCCGAGCCCACGTCGCTCTCGGGGAGAAGGACCGGGCGTTACGGCAGCTCAGATCGCTGCTGGAGGAGCGGGTGCGGGTCGACGGGCCGGAGCATGCGACGGTGCGGGAGTTGCGCCAGGAGATCGAGCGACTCGACACCGACCGGCCGGCTACGCCTCACCCTCCTCGACGCGCACCCGACGCGGGTCGCTGAACAGTCGGGGCAGCAGCACCGCCTTCTGCACGGCAAAGCGGCCACCGAAGACCTGGGCACAGTTCTGCCCGCGCGTCTCGGTCGTCATGGCGCGCCGCGCCAGCGGCGAATACATGGTGCTGTGCTTCAACCAGGCCGCCTCCTCTCCGTGCCGGTCGAAGCCCCGGCCGCTCGCCGCGTGCCCGAACACGTCGTGGACCGCGCGAAACATGTCGTTCTCGCCGTCGCTGAGGTAGGGATGCGGGTTGTCACCGGCCGCGCTGGCCCACACCCGCAACCGGCGGCACCGCACGTCGTCGACCATCGACATGGCGTCCACATAGGGATCCTCGTCGACGATCCGCACCGCCACGCCCAGGCCGCCGAACTCCACCCGCCCCACCAGGAAGTGGTACTGCCGCATCGTCTCTCGGCAGAAGGCGGCGTACGCGGCGTAGGCCCGCTCGTCCCGGACCGGCGCGGCCACGTAGGCGTCGGCGATGGCGGCACCGACGACAGGGTCAAGGCGCACTCGCGCGTACGCCTGGGAAGGGATGCCCGCGACCCCGGAGCCGTACCGCCGCGCACCCTGACTGGCGTACTCGACCGGCGGAAAGCACGTGGACGAGGATGTTGACGGCGCTGGTTCGAGCAAGGGTGTTCATGGTCCTCCTTCGGTCGTCGGGAAAGGTCGTACAAGCAGTTCAGAGGGGTGCCGGCAGGGCCTGCGGTTCGCGCGTCGCCCGCTCCTCGCCGGCCGTGCCGCGCTGCTCGTCACGCAGCAACTCGCCGAGCATCCGGATCTCGGACACCCGGCGGTCCTGATGCAACTTCGCGATCTTTCCGATTGTTGTGCTACGCCCGCGCCGCGGCATGACTCCTCCAGAGGTCGATTGTGTACCGAACCGTCGACACGGTATCGGCCGTGAAGCGTGTACACAAATTGGTTTTCCATGATAACGTTCACGGGTGACAAGAGAGTCGAGCATGGCCCCGAGCGAGGCCACCCTGACGGCCAGCGGCATCGCAAGGTTGGCCAACGTCGGCAGGGCAGCGGTGAGCAACTGGCGGCGCCGGTATGCCGACTTCCCAACCCCCGTGGGCGGCACCCCGACCAGTCCGTCCTTCGACGCGCACGAGGTGGAGCAGTGGCTGCGCAACCACGGGCGACTACATCAGGCCGGCACCGAGCAGTGGGCCTGGCGGCACATCGAGAGCTTCCAGCCGGCGGCGCAGATCAGCGACGTACTCGGTATCGCTGGCGCACACCTGCTTCTCCGCGCCGACCCGGCCGAAGCCATGGGCGGAAGCCTGCCGACTCCAAGGCAGGTCATCACCCGGCTGCGCACACTCGACGCCGACCTGGCCAAACTCGTCGAAAACCTGTTGCCGAAACAGTGGACCGCGCAGTTCGCCACGCTCCTCCGCACGGTTGACCAACTCGGCACCGAACAGGGCCCGGAGACCGCCTTCGAGTACCTGCACAGCCGGTACGTGGCCTCGGCCCACGCGATGTCCGGCCTCGCCGGCACACCCGAGAACGTCGCCGAGGTGATGCTGGCCCTCGCCGGGTCCGGGCACCGCACGTTCGACTTCACCAGCGGCACCGGCTCGATCCTCCGAATGGCCGCAGACCGGGCCCTGCGAAGCGGCACAGCCACCCGCTGCTACGCGCAGGAGATCAACCCGCAGTACGCCCTGATCACGCTGCTACGGCTCTGGTTCGTGCATCTGCGCTCCGGGCCCGACGCGATGCCGCCCGTCGTGCACATCGGCGACAGCCTGCTCGCCGACGCCCTACCCGACCTGCGGGCCGACGTCGTCGTGGCCAACTTTCCGTTCGGCGTCCACGACTGGGGTCACGACCGCCTCGCCTACGACCCGCGCTGGGCCTACGGCCTCCCCCCACGCACCGAATCCGAACTCGCCTGGGCACAGCACGCCCTGGCCCACCTCTCCCCCGCCGGCACCGCCGTCCTGCTCATGCCCCCGGCTGCCGCGTCACGCCCGGCCGGTCGCCGCATCCGCGCAGAGCTGATCCGCCGCGGAGCGCTCCGCGCGGTCATCGCCCTCCCCCCCGGGCTGATGCCACCGACCGGCATCGGGCTGCACATCTGGGTGCTCGCCCAGCCCGATTCGCATCAGCCACGGGCCGGAGACCTGCTCATGGTCGACGCCACTGCCGCGTCGAGCACCCAGCCGCTTCCCGAAATCGTGAGCGCTGCGTGGGCCGCCTACCAGTCCGACCAGTACGCCGAACTGCCCGGCGTCCACCGCATCGTGCCCGCCATCGACGTGCTCGACGACCAGGTCGACCTCGCACCCCAACGTCACCTGCCACCGGCCAGTGAACTCGCCGCTGACCCAGCCAAGACCGTCTCCCGGGTCGGCGAGTTCGACCGACTTCTCGACCGGATGCGACGCCGCCTGCCCGCAGTGCAGCCGACACCGGCAACGCCGCTGCGTACGGCCCCCCACGCCGACATCGCCGACCTGGTCCGCTCCGGCAGCATCTCCGTACTGCGCGCGGCTTCCCGGAGCCGGGCGGCCGGCGGCACTGCCAGCGCCGTCGTGCTCACCGCCACCGACATCCTCTCCGGCGGCCCGGCCACCGGCACGGTGACCCGCGCCGAACACGACGCCCCGGGGCCACGGATACAGGACGGCGACATCCTCGTCCCGGCCATCGGCCACAAAGTCAACGCCCGGGTGGCCACCGACGAACAACTCGGATCCGAACTCGGGCCCGGTGTCCAGCTGATCAGAGTCGACGCGAACCGCTTCGACCCGTGGTTCGTCGCCGGCACCATCTCCCGCACAGCCAGCCTGCGACTCGCCCGCCGGGCCCCCAGCTCCGCCAACGGCACCCTGCGCATCGACATCAAGCGACTCACCATTCCCGTGCTGCCTCTGGACCAGCAGCAGGAATACGGACGCGCCTTCCGCCAGCTCGTCGAGTTCCGCACCGCCCTTGACCAGGCGGCAGCAACCGGAGCCCTGCTGGCCCGGGAGATCGGCGACGGCCTGACCGCGGGCACCCTCGGCCTCTCGTCCTGACCAGCCCGACATGCGTACGGGTCTTTACTCAGTACAAACGACGCCGTGCCGGCGCGCTGCCCTCGTCCCAGCATGCCGCGAACATCGACCGTGCCCGCAACACATTTGGCCGCCCCACTCAATCTCAGTGGCTGTACGCTGCCCTCAGCCCGGAAACGGGCGCACGCCGCGCACCCCGGCGTGCCTCCTTGGGAGAAGGATCTTGCAAAGCAAAGTGAACGAAAACGGCGAACTTGATCTTTAGAGCAGCAGGTCAACAAGCCTGCTCCCCGCGCACGCGGGGGTGATCCCAGCACATGGCAGCCGTCCGCCGGATGACCTCGCTGCTCCCCGCGCACGCGGGGGTGATCCGGAGCAGCGCCGCGGCCTGTCGCTGCTGGGCCGCTGCTCCCCGCGCACGCGGGGGTGATCCCTGCGCACGAGCGTTGCGGGCCGGTGAGGAGCGCTGCTCCCCGCGCACGCGGGGGTGATCCCCCGAACACAGCCGGGGTGGTGTGCGCGATCGACTGCTCCCCGCGCACGCGGGGGTGATCCCCAGGCGACCGCCTCCAGTAGGCAGACGCCGTCCTGCTCCCCGCGCACGCGGGGGTGATCCCGTTGTCGTCGTCCGGGACCGGCACCATTTCATCTGCTCCCCGCGCACGCGGGGGTGATCCCCTCACCGACGCGATCAACGCTGCAACGAGGTTCTGCTCCCCGCGCACGCGGGGGTGATCCCCTCCTGGGATGAACCGCTTGCCCAGAAGGGTTCTGCTCCCCGCGCACGCGGGGGTGATCCCGGCAGCGGAGTGCGGACGGCCTCCATCTGGGCCTGCTCCCCGCGCACGCGGGGGTGATCCGGCGCCGCCCACTCACACCGACCCCGACCTGGGCTGCTCCCCGCGCACGCGGGGGTGATCCGACTCCGGGGGTCCGACGACCCTCCGGCCCCTCCTGCTCCCCGCGCACGCGGGGGTGATCCCACTCCATCCGACATCAAGCATGATCCTGACGTCGTTTACAGCCACCTGCACCCGCCTCGCCACATCAATCATGCAATTGTGGTGCCTCACAAATGCCCCGTCTCATGGCATAACGCCCACCACAACTGCATGATCGGCGGGGCTCGAAGGATGCACCTGGGCGGCAGGGTGGAGGCTGCGGTCGTGGGGCGACGGTTACGGGGCGGCGCGTGGGGTGAAGCAGAGCGAAGGCCCCAGGATCGGGTCTCCTGCCTGGCCAGATGCTGCGACGCCACCGGCCGCCGACCGGTGAGGCAGCCACAGTGGCCCGAGCATAATGGCCGTGGCCAGTTGTGGGGACGGGTGAGGGAAATGGGCGAGGCGATGGCGACCGCCAGGGACTTCAGGGCACGGGCCCGGGGTTGGCGTGCTGCTGTCACCGCGATCGTCGTCGCTGCTGGTGTCGTTCTCAGTGGCTGCGGGGATGACTCCGCCGTTGAGCCGGAACGGCTGGCGATGGCATACGAGGGTTACATCGGGAGCATCGTGTGGCTACCGGGTGGCCAACTTTACGTTCTCCGTATGGCCGACTCTGCCAGCCCTTCGGAACTTGCATTGATCACAGGCAGTGGTGAAGGCCAAACTGTGACTGTTTCATCGACCGCGTTTTGTGGCACTCCCGACATCCTCACCATATCCGGCCTGCCGCACGGCAGGCTGGGCGCTGTGATCGACTGCGACGCCACTACGACTCATGTCGACTCAAGAATTGCCGCCGTCCTGGACGATGGGAAGATCGTCAAGCTGGCAACGTTGGGTGCTGAGTGGGTGATGTCCTGGGACGAGAACTTGACGGACGGGTGGGTCGAGTATGTTGCCGACGATTGCCGGAGCATCGCCCGGTACAAGAGTGGCCTGATTTCCCCTTTCCCAAAACATAAACCGGCTCAGGTCGTACCATTCGATCTGGATCAGGACTTCTTCGGCCCTTCCGGTTGTTCGACACCGGGACGAGCAGGGCACCTCGTCGCAGGACGGTCCAGTGAGGTCTTTTTCCTTGTCTCCAACGAGGCCGGGGCCGCAGCCGTTTTCGACGACCGCGCGCGGTGGCATGTGGTGGCGTTCAATCCCAAGTCGGGTCTCATCCGGCAGATCGGGCCGGATTTCACTGACCACTACGACTTGGCGGTATCCCCGGACGAGACTTCACTGCTGGTGTCCGGTCGCCTTGACAACAGGCGGGGTGTCTGGCAAATCGATGCCGCCAGTGGAGAGGTTTCGCTTGCGCTGCGCGGACGATTCCGAGCGATCGGCGTGAGCGCCGACAGTCGACGGGCCGCCGTTGCCCGCTGGACGCCGAAGGGAGACGACGTGGTGCAGCTGGATCTTGTCCGGTGACGCACCGATGCTGAGGCCCGTGTTTGTCAGGAACGGTTCAGCACGCGGGTCACGCCGCTGATCACCGATGTGGTCAGCAGCCATCCGGCCACCACGTACCCCCAGGCCAGCCAGCGCAGGCCGCCGACGAACTGCCAGGAGCGTTCCTGGCCGAAGTCGGCGATGGGCAGCAGGACGTCCAACGTGTAGACCACGGAATGAAAGCCCTGCGGCTTCTCCACCGCGGCGACCGGTGTGCCCAGCTCGAAGGCGGTCGCGCCGGCAACCGTCAGGCCGAGCAGCCAGATGCCGGCGAGCCAGGTCCGGTAGCCGTAGCCGACGGTGATCTCCATCAGGCGTCCCCAGATGCGGCCGGGGATGCTCAGCTTGTGTCGCCGGGCGCGTTGCTTTGCCAGGGCGACCTGACGTGCCTCGTGTTCCTGGCCGGCTGCCCGGTAGACCGCGGCCAGCTGCTCGTACGGTTGGGGTAGGTAGCCGTTGGGCGATCTGCCGAGCCACTGTAGCCGCAGGGCGACCGGCGTCTCGGGCGCGTCCTCGGTGGGTGCCTGGAGGCGTCCGTACCGGAAGCCGTCGAGGGTGATGACGGCGGGCCAGGTGTCGGGGGCGTCGATGAGCACCTTCGTGCTGGTGTTGCGCAGGTTGAGCGTACCGTCGGGGCGTTTTTTGAAGGCCAGGTCGATGGTGCCGGCGCTGGTCCCGGCGAGGTTGACCACCTGGCCGCTGCCACAGGAAACCGCATCCCGGAACGACAGGGTGCCCGCGACCTCGGCGGACTCGATGTCGATCGCGCCGGTGCTGCTGAACCCGTCAGCGCACTTGAGGTTGCGGGCCACTCGGATCCGCACGGCCCGCAGGCTCACCGCGGCCCCGGGCAGCCGGTCGTTCTCCTTCATGGTCTCCGGCTCGGTGAGGGTCGAGCCGGCCAGGTCGACGCCGCCGTCCACCCGGGCGTGGCTCAGCAGCAGCCGGCCGGCGGCACGGAACTTCGACCCGAACCAGAGCCCTTCGCCCACTTCCATCCGCTCGCCCTGCAAGCAGACGGCGCCGGGACGGCTCAGGGTGGTGCCGCGCAGGTTGATGACCCCGGCGATCTTGGCGCTGATCAGGCGCAGCTGGCCGTGGATCTCGGAGTTCGTGCAGGAGAGGTGGCCGCCGACCCGGATCCGGCTGCCGTTGAGCGCGTGGCCGTCCGCGCTCGACCGCGCGTCCAGCCGGGCGTCGCGCAGGTACAGGGAGCCGCCCACCCGGGCCCCGACCAGGTTGACGGTGCCCGTGCTGGTGAAGCCCTCGTCCAGGTGCACCGAACGTTGGACTTCCAGCCCGCCGGCCGCCAGGCCGGGGAGCCGGCACGCCCGGAGGGAGAGCCGGAGCAGGCGAGCGTCCTGGAGGTCCGGTGCGGCGGCGAACTCGCACGCCTCGAAGGCGACCGGAAAACTGATCTCGACGCTGTTGAGGTCGAGGGTGCCCTCGATCACGGCGTTCCGGAGCCGCACGGCGCGGATCGTCACGGCCGGATCGGTCATCAGGGATTCCAGGAAGCCCGCCCGGACGGCCCGGTCGGCCCGGCCGGTCAGGTCCACCACATCGCCGTCGACGCACGCGTCGCGCAGCTCACGCTCACCATCGTTCGCCGGTTCGGTGCCCAACGGAGAGACCCCCATTCCGGGCGGCGGTCCCGCCGCTGCCAGTCAGCGAATCCTCCACGTTGGGTAGTCGTCTCACAACAGCCGATCAAATGGAATGATGCTGGAGACCCGGCCAGCCAGAACCGACCAGCAGGCCGGTTGCCGCGTGACGAATGGGGTTCCCGCGTGGACATCAGCAACATCGATGAGGCGTCAGCCCTGGTCATCTCCGCCGTGCAGGAGGTGGACTACAGCCGCCATCTCACGCCGACCAATCTGGCCGCCGCCCGCGAGGACTTCGTCGCCAACTACGCCGCCGCCGGGCGCCGGGTCAATCCACGATTCGAGTACGACGATGCTCCGGCGGCTCAGCCGGCCCTCGATCGGGCGTCGGCCGCCATCTCGACCGGGCAACCGCTGCACGACGTGCTGGCCGGTGAGCTGGACACGGCACGGCGTGCGTACGCGGCGCTGGTCAGCCGGTCGGCCGCCGAGATGACCGACTACTCCCTGGCCACGTTCGGGCACCCGGACCGCACGGTGTTGGAGGCGGCGAGACGCTACCTCGACGAGGTCGACGCGCCGCCCACCGACTCCCTGCCGGCGTACTCCGCCCAGGAGGCCGCCGACGTCCTCGCGGCCGTCCTACGTGGAGCGGGCCTGCCGGACTGGACCGTCGAGACGCCCGAGCACATGGTCGCCAGAATGAGCGTGCTCGGCCCGAAACGCCGGGTCCGCGTCCGCCCAGGCGCCACCTTCACCCTTCCCGAGCTGCGCCGGCTGGTCGTACACGAGATCGGCACGCACGTCTTCCGCACCGCGAACGCCAGCCGGCAGACGATCCGGCTCCTAGGGCACGGCCTGGCCGGCTACCTGCACACCGAGGAGGGCCTGGCCGTCTGGCACGAGGAACGCGCCGGGCTCACGGCCGTCGACGTCACCCGCCGCTACGCCCTGCGGTACGTCGCATGCGACGCCGCCCTGCGCGGCGACTTCCACAGCGTCGTCGACGAGCTGATCGGCCACACCACCATGGAAGAGGCATTCCAGATCGCCGTACGGGTCAAGCGCGGCCTGGTCGACACGTCCGCCCCGGGTGGCTTCCTCAAGGACATGGCCTACTTCGGAGGCGTACGCGACGTCGCCGCCCATCTCGCCCAGCACCCCGACGACTATCCACTGCTGATGGCCACCAAGTGGCCCATCACCCGCGCACCCCTCCTGCGCGACCTCGCCCGGCAGGGACTACTCGCCCCCGCCCGCTACGACACCGACATCGCCGTCCGGCTCGCCGCGACCCTGCCCGGCGCGAACTGAACAGTCATCCCCCGAACCGTCCGCTATCGTCCCGACGAGGGGCACCGGCAACTCCGGCCCGTATGGCCGGTCCGGGACCGTCCGGCTGCCCCACCAGCACCGACTACGCTGAACCCGAACGACCACCCCGCGTACGCTCCCGACCCCCGACCCGGCCGAAGAGGAGCCCAGCGATCTTGCAACGCAAAGTGAAGAAAAACAGCACACTTGATCTCTAGAGCCGCAGGTCAAGAAGTCTGCTCCCCCGCGCATGCGGGGGTGATCCCCACAACGTGCCACCGCTGGAGACACCCGCGGCCTGCTCCCCGCGCATGCGGGGGTGATCCTCAGGCACCGGGGGTGGGCCGTGAGCAGGCAATCTGCTCCCCGGCATGCGGGGGTGATCCCGAGAACGACGACAAGACCGCGTACGCCGACCTCTGCTCCCCGCGCATGCGGGGGTGATCCGCGGGCCGAGTCGACGCCATCGGACAGCGTCATCTGCTCCCCGCGCATGCGGGGGTGATCCAGGTCCTCTCGAAAGTCAGGGGGTCAGTCCGTACTGCTCCCCGCGCATGCGGGGGTGATCCAGGTCCTCTCGAAAGTCAGGGGGTCAGTCCGTACTGCTCCCCGCGCATGCGGGGGTGATCCAGGTCCTCTCGAAAGTCAGGGGGTCAGTCCGTACTGCTCCCCGCGCATGCGGGGGTGATCCTGTGATTGGGGCTATCGTGACTGTCGCCCTGGTCTGCTCCCCGCGCATGCGGGGGTGATCCCATCGGCGGGGCGGCCCTGTCGAGCGGCGACACCTGCTCCCCGCGCATGCGGGGGTGATCCGGTGCGGCTCCAGCCACGCCACCCCGCGCCCACCTGCTCCCCGCGCATGCGGGGGTGATCCCGGTGACATCACCGAGAACGAGACCGACCTCAGCTGCTCCCCGCGCATGCGGGGGTGATCCCAGCTCGCCCACGTAGTTCGGCAGGTTGAAGGTCTGCTCCCCGCGCAGGCGGGGTGATCCGAGCCGTGTGTCGCGGGGTACATAGGCGCGTACGACCGAGTGTGCAGAACCCCGAGCAATCAGAGGTTGCGCGGCATGGCTCAGTGGTCCCCGGTAGGACTGAGTTGAGGTCCGCCGCCCAAATCTGACCCCGGTCTGGTCGACCGGCTGGCCGGGCCCGGCGAGTTGGATTGCCGTGGCAGCGGCCCGTGCGCGGGTAGGACTGATGTGGCGGTCGCGAGGCGTTCACGTCGGACGATCAGTCGTTGCTGGAGGTACAGGCCGAACGACAGGGCGATCCCGAGCGTCATCAGACTGGCGATGAGCACATACAGCGGCACGTAGTGCCCGTCGAACATGGATAGATTTTCGTCCACCTCTGCCGCATTCGCCCCGAAGAAAGCCAAGATGATGGTGATCGGCAGTGCGACGATGCTCAGGAACCCGAGGGCGATGGTCCAGCGTAGGCGGCGGTTCTCGTCCGACCGACGCTCGATGCTCTCGATCGCGGTCAGCTCCGCACGGACCGACCGCTCCAGCCGTTGCAGCATCCGGCCGACCGTCTCCGCCTTGGCGCGCAGACCCATGCAATCGAACAGGGCCGCATGGTAGGCGGCGACCCGTAGCGACGGCACCAACAGCTCCATGTCGGATACCGACTCCACGCTGTAGCTGAGCTCAAGCTCAAGTTCGCCGAGCCCATCGACCACCCGCTCCAGCGAATGCCGGCGGGCCCGCAGGCCACGGCGCTCGGCTCGCCGGAACAGGCGTAGGTCCGCGTACGCCTCCTCGCGGATCTCCCGCAGCCGCACCCAGCTCGCGACGCACTGGATGGCCGAAACGAAGGCGCAGTTTTCGATGTAGTCCTGCTGGGCGGCGAGCACGCTGACATATGGTCCGGCCGCAGCGGTGGAGCCGGGACGCCGGTTCAGTTCCGCCGGGTAGGCGATGGCGCTGTATTCCGCGCGGTACGGTAGATCGCTACGGTAGATCAGCTGTTGGACGATGTCCTCAGTGTTCCGTGACGGCAGTTGACCACTGAAGACAATCTGGTGCCGCTCGGGCTCGAAGGCCAGGCTCGCCCGCTCGGCCCCATGCCCAACAGCCCGTTTACCCGCGAAGGTTTCCACCGCGACCCCACCGACCGTCACGTCCAGGTAGTAGCAGTCCTCCAACAGATCGATGGTGTCCGACGCATCCGCATTGACGTCAAGGCTCAACGCGGCGACGGATTGCCCGGAGGGCACCTGGATCAGCCACAGCCGAGCGCCGACGATTGCGTCACTCACCGTCCAGCGCTGGAACCCCAGCTCGGCCGGGTCGAGGGTCAGCACCTCGACAACGGCTGGCAGTTGGTCCTGAGCGTGGTCAAGATGGCGAGCGAGTCGCCCGAATCGTAACTGGCTGGTGATGCCGTCAGGCCGACCTCGCCCACCTAGACCCGACCACCGGGTGCCGTACACGTTGATGATCCGAACAAAGGGGCGGTCACATGTCGGGTCGACCTTGAGCCTGGGCACCGCCGGCCTGGGCTCAGAATGCGTGCCAGACACACGTATCATCCCCGTTCTTCATCGACTCGACCCGAAGCTCGAACTCGGCCTCGATGCGCGGGCTCTCGGCAACGTTCTGCATCAGCCAGGTGGTCATGCCCACCTCGCGGATGCCACGCAGCACATCGAAACCGTATCCCTCGACGAAGGCTTCGTAGTCGTACCGGGGCAGCCCCAGCCGCTTGTAAGCCACCGCAACCGGAATCAGGTCCCACTCTCTCGGGCCCGTCGCCGCCGCCTCGAAGTCGATGAGCACGGCGGCACCTGCACAACCGAGCAGGTTGCCGGTATGCGCATCGCCGTGCACCGGCCCTTGAGGCAGCTCGAATGTCAGGCGGTGGTAGCGGCCCATCAGGTCCGCAGCGTATCCACGGAGGAACTGACGGTGCTCAGGGGACACCTGGTGCGCCACGGCCAGCCAATCCTCCACCTCCGACAGCGGCGCGAGGCGTGGCAGGTTGCAGATGTCGTCGCCGGCCGAATGGAACTGACGGAGCAGCAGGGCGAGGTCTGATGCGTCCGGGGCGGGCTGGCCGGAATCGACCGCGTGCCAGAAGGTCACCGGATAGCCGTCGATGTCCACAGGTGGACAAGGTCCTCGACGGGTCGAGCTGCCGGCACCGACCGGCCGGCAAGCCACCGGGCCACGCACAACTCGCGCTCGGCGATCGGCATCTGCGTACTGCTCCGCCCGATCCGGACTATCACCGGGCGCCGACGTAGACGGAAGATCGCGTTCTGCCCCAGCCTGACCAGCTCGGCGTCTTCGGCCACCAGACCAGCACGGTCACACGCCTCGGCCAGGACATCCCACGCGATCGCGCTGGAGAACGTAACGGCAGGGGACGTTTCGGGCGACACGCCCCTCAGCATCCCGATCGAAACCCACACCAGTCAAGGCGGGCGCGGCCTCGGGTGATGCCGGCCAGGCGGAGCAGGCTCCTAACTCACGGCGACCATGCCCATCACCTTGTTCCACCCTTTTCCCAGCACTACCCACGCCGCAACCAATGGCCCGACGACCATCCACCACCAGCTACGCTGAACCTCAATTTCAACTTCGCACGCGCTCACGCCCCTCAGTCCATCAACGAGGAACCCGATGATCTTGGAATGCAAAGTGAAGAAAAACGACACACTTGATCTTTAAAGCCGCAGGTCAAGAAGGCTGCTCCCCGCGCACGCGGGGGTGATCCCGTGCAGGCAGCGCACTGGATCTGCAACTCGCTCTGCTCCCCGCGCACGCGGGGGTGATCCCTCCGTACCGCAGTTGGGGCAGGGCCGTGACGACTGCTCCCCGCGCACGCGGGGGTGATCCGATGCTGTGGCGATCGGGTGAGGGTGAATTCCCCTGCTCCCCGCGCACGCGGGGGTGATCCCTCCCCCTCCTGGAGCGCGGCGTCCGAACTGGCCTGCTCCCCGCGCACGCGGGGGTGATCCGCACAGCCAGCCCCTCATGCCGCCAGCGCCAGACTGCTCCCCGCGCACGCGGGGGTGATCCCTGCACCGTCGGGATGTTGACGCCCTCGTCCACCTGCTCCCCGCGCACGCGGGGGTGATCCCTGCAACCGGATCGCGTAGGTCAGTTCGTCGTCCTGCTCCCCGCGCACGCGGGGGTGATCCCCCTGGCTACTACGCCGACGGCGTGCGGTACCTCTGCTCCCCGCGTACGCGGGGGTGATCCCCGGCAGACCCACGCCGGCAACGCCGAGATCCTCTGCTCCCCGCGTACGCGGGGGTGATCCGGACCTCAACCTGCCCGGCGTCACGATGGAGATCTGCTCCCCGCGTACGCGGGGGTGATCCCTGCGCCTGCTGCTCGGCGGTGAAGTTCTCGTCCTGCTCCCCGCGTACGCGGGGGTGATCCCAGTGCGGCGGCTACATCGAACCCGGCCGCCCCCTGCTCCCCGCGTACGCGGGGGTGATCCCCGGCCGATCGTCAACCGCGGGGCCGCCGACCCCTGCTCCCCGCGTATGCGGGGCTGATCCTGGGTGGCGCTGGAGCAGGTGCCGCCCGTCGTCCTGCTCCCCGCACACGAGAGATGATCTCACCAGATACTTCGCGCAGCGGGAACGGACGGTGCTCAGCCTCGATCCACCGACGCGGTTCGTGCTGAGCCTGTTGAATAGTTCCGGTATTGGGCGGTTCTGGAGCAGGGTGGGGTTGCCGATTACGTGATCGGCTTGCTCCGTGCGTGGTTGCTGAGGGGTGGGACGGGGTTCGTGGCTTGTGGTCGGGCCGCTTGGTTCCGGTCGGTGTGCCGTGGTCAGCTGGGTGCGGGGTGGACGGCGGTGAACAGGTTGTCGAACGCGGCCTGCCAGGGCCAGTAGTCGGGTAGGTGCAGGTGAACGGTCCGGGCCCGGTGGGCGAGGCGGGCGGCGACGGTGATGATCCGGGCTCGGATCGTCGCGGTGCGGGCGGTCGGCCAGGTGCCGGCGGCGAGGTGTCCGGCTGTGCGGGTGAGGTTGTGGGCGATGCCGGCGCAGGTCAGCCAGGCGTTGTTGGCGTTGAACCGGCCCGATGGCAGGTGCGCGAGTGGCCCGCCGATCAGGTCCGCGTTGACCTGCTCGATGACAGCGTGGTGACGGTGCTGGGCTTCGGCCTGGATCAGGGTGAACGGGCTGTCGGTGAACACCGCGTGATAGCGGTAGGCGGGCAGGAGTTCTTCCTGGCCCGGGGCTTGGGTCGGGTCGTCGCGGCGGACCCGGCGCACGATCAGCCGGGCGGTCACCGCGTGTCGGCTGCCGGCGAACGCGGTGTAGGTGGTCTCGGCGATCTGCGCGTCGGAGATCCACCGCTGGGCGTCGTCGTCCCAGACCGCCTGCGGATATTTGATGTCGATCCACTGGTCTGCGCTGATGTTCTCGCATGCGGTGCGGATCTTCGCGTCGATGCGGGTGGTGACGGAGAACCGCACGTCACGGCGCCGGCAGGTGCTGATGACGGTCTTGGCGTAGAACGCCGAGTCGGCCCGAACCACGATCTCGCCGGTAGCGCCGCACGCACGGGCGGTGGTGATCGTCTCGGCGATCATGCTGGCGGCGCCGCGAGCGGAACCGGCGTTACCGGCGCGCAGCCGGGTCGCGGCGATCACCGGCGCCGACAGCGGCGTGGACAGCGTCGCGACCAGCGGGTTGTAGCCGCGTAGCCGCACGTTGTAGCCGCCGACCTTGGCGTGACCGAACCCGATGCCCTGTTTCTGCTTGCCGTAGACCCGGCGCAGCATCGAGTCGATGTCCACAAAGCACAGCACGCCAGCACCGGCCAGGATCGGCGCCCGCTTCGACAGCCCGATCAGGGTGTCGCGGGCCGCGGCCTGCAACTGGCGCACGTGCCCGTGGGTGAAGGTCCGCAGGAACGACCCCAGCGTCGACGGCGCGTACACGCTGGTGAACAACGACCGCATACCCCCGTGCCGGGCGACGTCGAGGTCATCGATGCTGTCCGCCCCGGCGAGCATCCCGGACACGATCGTGGCGACCTTGCCCGCCGGGTTCGCGCCCTTGTCCGTCGGCACGCTCACCCGCTCGGCGACCGCGTCATACAGGCCCGCCTGCTCGGCAAGGCGCATCACCGAAACCAGGCCGGCACACGACACCAGATTTGGATCATCGAACGTCACGGCCGTCACCGGCGCGCCATAGCGTAATCTCACTTACGAGGTGCCCTCTCGAACCGAGTGATAGAAGCTTCGCAACTCCTATCCTTCCAGTTCAGAGGGCACCTTCTATATCCGGGGTCCTGCAGAGCCGACCTTCATCGGTGGATCGAGGCTCAGGCCCACCACCAAACGCCGTGGGCTACGGTTCTTGCTAGAAGCGGGTCAAGGGAGGGTTGGCATGACAGACGCCAGGCATTTCCAGGTATCTACCACTGTGGACTCAGCAGAGGCAGCGGCTGACTTGGCGCGTTCCGCAGTGGAGGCCCGGGTAGCGGCCTGCGGTCAGGTCGCCGGCCCGATCAACAGCGTGTACTGGTGGGAAGGAAAGCTCGACAACGCGACCGAATGGCTGGTGCTCTTCAAGACCACCGCTGGCCGGTCGGCAGCGCTTGTGGACCATCTGAAGACCCAGCATTCGTACGACGTGCCCGAGATCATCGTAACCCCGGTCATGGGCGGCAACCCCGCCTATTTGACCTGGATTGATCAGGAGACACAGGGGTAGATAACTACGTTCACATCACGCGAGCGCAGCGGCAAGTTGTGCATCGAGGTCAGCCAAAACGGCAACCTGGCGTCTCGGCCCGATCAACTGGCGTAGGCTCCGAAGTCGATCGGCACCGATGCTTGCTTCCTGGCTAGTCGTGACAGCTAGCGCCCTGGCTGCGAGAGCAGCACCTTGATCATAAGACTGGCGATGAATTGACGCCGTCGCAAGATCTGCAAGAATCACTGCCCTCACCTTCGCCTCATTAGGTCCCAGGCTACGTAAGGGTCGGGTGGCCGGAGGGAATCTCACCCTTTGGCCACCCGACCTTTAGGTGCTCGCCAGTTCAGCGTCTGCGGCAAGGCCAGTGAGCCTTTCCGAGTAACGGTTGGTGGCGTTGGGTGATCATGTTGTGCGGGCGTGGTCGATGTGGAGCAGGACCAGGGCTGCAGCGGTGATCCGGCCGATGCTCCAGGGGCACAGGCTGACGTTGCGTAATGCTTTGAAGGTGGTCTTGAGCAGGGAGTTCCCGCGTTCGCCGATGGCGCGGACTGCGTTGTGGGCCTTGTTGAATTGCTGCTGCATGTCGGTGCAGGCACCGTTGCGTGGCTTCTTGAACGCCACTGTGATCGTGTCGGCTTCGCCTTCGTAGCCGAGATCACCGAGGAGCCGTAGGTCGCCGTCGGTCCAGGTGCGCAGCAGCGGCCCGATGCCGTGCTCGCGTAGGGCGGTGGTGTCGTGTTCACGCCCCGGGCGTACCGGTGAGGTCCACAGCGGCCATCCGTCCGGAGCGGTGATGACCTGCACGTTCCCGCCGTGGTTGTCATGCTTTCCCGACCACCACAGATCCACCCCGGGTGTCGGCCCGGGGGTGCGGCACCGGTCGGTCTCGATCAGCGTGCCGTCAATATTGACGTGGCCGTAGCCGGCCATCTTCGCGGCCAGCAACACCGAGTGCAGGCCGGGGGCTTGGGCGGCGAGCACGGTGATGCCCTCATGCAGGTACGTGTACGCGGTCGACCGGCTGATCTTGTTGTCGGCGGCCAGTTGCGAGATGCGGGTGCCGTCGATCAACCAGCGGATCACCAAGACGGCCTGCTTGAAGCAGCCCAACGACCGGGTCCCGGCGCGGGTGCCGAGCCGTTGCCGTTGCGCGTGCAGGAGGCCGGACAGGAACGACACGGTCGCCTCGCGTACGGGCAGGACGGCGGTGTATGTGACACTCATAGCGACGCAGAACCTCGATGACGGTGATCCCGGGAAGGACCACCTTCATACCGGGGCTCTGCGTCTTTCCGTTGCACCGCAACGGATCCGGGCGCGTCTGGGCCGCTGGTCGAGCAGCTACTCCAAGTCCTCACACCGTTACTCGGAAAGGCTCATTGCATCATTGCGTGTGGGCAACGGTCAGGGTGCGAAGCTCCTCCAGGTACGACGTGACTTGCTCTTGTTTCGGATAGTTCTTGGCCAGCGCGCGGGCCAGCTCCCGTGAACACATCAGGAGCGAAGGCAAGGACTTACGGTCGCCTTCGAGGGCTCGTCTACCGTAAGACACCGCCGCCTCGACATCTCCCTCCCGGGCAGCCGTGACACCCAGCGTCACCTGTGCCTCGGCGATCCTCATCGGCTTACGGGCGATCCCGTTCGGGTCCGTCGAGGAGCTGATGACCTCGTTGGCGTACATCTCCGCCAGTCGGTTCTCGCCCACTATGCGGTAGCAATCCATGGCGTAGAAGTCGAACTTCGCGGGGTCAACCATGAAATGGTGATCGATGTCCGCCGGGTACGGAAGCGCCTCCAACATCTGGCGGCCGTGATCAAGAGCAGTCTCGACCTGCCGACGGTCGCCCAGGCGGGCCCACGCCTTCGCCCGCTGCGCGGCCAGCTGAACCGCCGCGCCGTCAGCGGTAGCAACCGCTTCCCCGGCCTCAGCGGCAACGATCGCACCTCGAAAGTCACCCTGCGTCAGGGCATACCACGCACGCATCTCATAGGCCCAGGCCGATACAGCGGCATTGCCAGCCTCCATACCGAGTGACGCGGCGGCTCGACGGGTACCCTCTGCGGCCCGCCGATTGCCCATGTCGTACTCAAGACAGCCGACCAGTAGGGCAACCCAGCCAGCGAGCGTCAGGACCTCACGATGTTGGGACAGCGTGAGGCGGCGGTCCATCAGGGAGGTGATGCGCCGCAGCCATGACTGCCCCTCCGCATGCAGCTGATCCGGAGGCATGTACGGGTATTCGCAGCAGAGGCGATCGGCGGTGACCTTCAGCGCGTCCAGGGTCGAGGGTGACACGTCGGACGCCTGCACCCTCGCCACGATCTCCAGGGTTCCCATGCCGGATCCCTCAA
The DNA here is from genome assembly GCF_050942455.1 of Micromonospora sp. CA-263727. NCBI lineage: Bacteria > Bacillati > Actinomycetota > Actinomycetes > Micromonosporales > Micromonosporaceae > Micromonospora > Micromonospora sp. CA-263727. The sequence goes on along the minus strand of NZ_CP192031.1, from coordinate 3,146,541 downwards.
GCAGTGCCCGATCAGCCTCACCGGCTGCTTGCGGCGGGAAGAAGGCCGCGGTGACTGTTCCGAAGGTCTTGGCTATGAGCGCCCTGTAGAACGGGTCCGGTTCGGTTCCGCCAGCCTCCCAGCGCTTCCAGTTGCGCAACAACGTGTTGTCCGAAGGCAGTTGCTCCTGCGCATGGGCACGGAGCGCCCGAACGGCGTCCGCCTGGGACCACTCGCGTGCTGCGCGTTCGGCGCGCAGCCGAGCAGCCCAGACGGGCCGGTCCTCCGAGGCGTCCAGTCCTGCTGCCATAGCTCCCATTATCGCTCTTTCCAGGTGCTGCGCAGTTACGTCCAACCTCCACCACCTCGTGTACACACCCGACCCTCGATCCAATACAAGAGGAACCCGACGATCTTGCGACACAAAGTGAAGAAAACAGCACACTTGATCTCTAGAAACGCAGGTCAACAAGCCCCCGCTCCTCGCGCATGCGGGGGTCATCCGCTCAACGGCGCGCGGGCCACCGCCCCCGCGCCCCTGCTCCCTGGGCATGCGGGGGCGATCCGAAGGTGTTCTGTGGCACCTTAAGCTTGGCGCATAAGCACGTAGCCCACCGTCTGGTCGTTGCCCGCGTCGCGGGAGGGGACTGTACAAATAACGGCTGATTGACCGATCAAGGGAGAGACGCCAGATGACGACCGAGGCCACCGTGGGACAGCCGGCCGTGGGGCCGGTGGGTGCGGTCACGGATGAGCAGTTGATCGCGATGCTGGTCGATCGGGCTCGTGGGGACGGGCTGAAGCTGACCGGCGAGGGCGGGCTGCTGCAGCAGTTGACGAAGCGGGTCCTCGAATCGGCGTTGGACGGGGAGATCACCGACCACGTCGGCTACGACAGGCATGACTCGGCGGGTCGGGGTAGCGGGAACACCCGTAACGGCAGCCGGACCAAGACGGTGCTCACCGACGTCGGGCCGGTCGAGGTGCGGGTCCCACGCGACGCGGCGGGGACGTTCGAGCCGCAGATCGTGCGTAAGCGGCAGCGGCGCCTGACCGGTGTCGACGACATGGTGCTGTCGCTGTCTGCTAAGGGCCTGACCCACGGGGAGATCGCCGCGCACCTGGCCGAGGTCTACGGCGCTGAGGTGTCCAAGCAGACCATCTCCACGATCACGGACAAGGTCATGGACGGCATGGCGGAGTGGCAGAACCGGCCCCTGGACCGGGTGTATCCGGTCGTGTTCATCGATGCCATCAACGTCAAGATCAGGGACGGGCAGGTCGCGAACCGGCCGATCTACCTGGCCATGGCGGTCACCGTCGACGGCCACCGTGACATCCTCGGTATCTGGGCCGGTGACGGCGGCGAGGGCGCCAAGCACTGGCTGCACGTGCTCACCGAGTTGAAGAACCGCGGCGTGGCCGACGTGCTCATGCTGGTCTGTGACGGGCTCAAGGGACTGCCGGAGGCGGTGGAGACGGTCTGGCCGCGCACAATCGTGCAGACGTGTGTGGTGCATCTGCTGCGCAACTCGTTCCGCTACGCCGCCCGGCAGGACTGGGACAAGATCGCCAAAGCGCTGCGGCCGGTCTACACCGCACCGACCGAGGACGCCGCCACCGAGCGGTTCCTCGAGTTCGCCGAGGCGTGGGGCCGTAAGTATCCGGCGATCGTGAAGCTGTGGGAGAACGCCTGGGCGGAGTTCGTACCGTTCCTCGCCTTCGACGTCGAGATCCGCAAGGTCATCTGCTCCACGAACGCGATCGAGTCGGTCAACGCCCGTATCCGCAAGGCCGTGCGAGCTCGTGGCCACTTCCCGAACGAGCAAGCCGCACTCAAGTGCGTCTACATGGCCTTGATGAGCCTCGACCCGACCGGCGCGGGCCGCCGGCGCTGGACCATGCGCTGGAAGGCACCTCTGAACGCCTTCCAGATCGCCTTCGAAGGCCGGCTCACCCCGGCCAACCACTGACCACCTCAACAACCAAGATCAGCCGTTAACTTGACACTCCCCGCGGGAGAGCGAGATGCACCTCCAAGCCAACAGTTGGGATACGAGAGGACGGCTGTGGACGGGAAGACTGCCAGCTTTCTCGCGACTCCAACCATCTAGATGAAGGACTGTCGGCAGGGCCGACAGCAACTCCGACAAAACCTTGCCATGGTGAACCGATCCGGAGCCACCGGCTACCCCGACAATGGGATGTAGTAGCACTGCACGGACTCCGGCCGCCTGCGTTGCGACGGCAGGCGCGGCATCGTCGCGGCCGGCAGCCGTATCCCGTGGGGCTTCGTTACCGCAGACTCGCAGACGATCGGGGGTTGGCGATGGCCGACGACGAGATCAGGACGGCGCGGCGCAACCTCGGCCGTCGGCTTGCGCAACTGCGCAAGGCCGCGGGTCACACTCAGCACAGCTTCGCGCGTCTTGTGCAGTACGGCCGCAGTTCGGTGGCAAGCACGGAGACCGGTCACCAGCATCCCGATCGCGCCTTCTGGACACGGTGCGACACGGTTCTACAGACCGGCGGTGTGCTTACCGTCGAATACGATCGCATCAACGACCGACACCGCCGGCAACGACGCCTGTCCGCGCTCCAAGCGATCGAGGGCAACGAGTCCAAGGCCGGTAACAGCGCTGACGGGTCGATTCTGTGGGAGGACAAGGACAGCATCGATGCCCGCCGGCTGGCACTGAAGACGTCGAACGACGACGATGCTCGCCTGGCATATCTTGAAAACGAGGTCCGTCAGGCGATCGCCGACAATGAGCGCCTCACCCCGGCGATGCTCATGGCCCGCATGCGGCCGCTACGCGGCTATGTTGACCAGCTCATGTCGGGCCGGCAACACCCACCGCTGCGCGCCCGCCTCTACGTCGCTGCCGCCCAACTGTCCGGGCTCCTCGGTGCCCTGGCCTTGGACCTCGGCGCGTTTGGGCTCGCGCACGCGTACGCTGCCGAAGCGTTCGACCTCGCCGAGGCGGCACAGCAGCCCGATGCCCAGGGCTGGGCTCGGGCCACCCAGAGCCTCATCGCCTTCTACAGTGGCGACTACTACGACGCACTGGCCTACGCGCAAGACGGCCTACGCCTCGCCGGCCCGAGTCCGCATCGCGTTCGGCTGAGCGTGAATGGGGAAGCGCGGGCCTATGCCCGACTCGGAGACCGGTACGGCGTGGACAAGGCCGTCGACCGAGCATTGACGATCCTGTCCGACTATCCCTCCAGCTCCCAGGTCACTGCGAGCCTCACCCTCGGCCCGTACTGCCATGCCAGGGCAGCCGCCAACACGGCCACCGCCTACCTCGCACTCGGCAACGGCGTCGACGTCACCGGGCATCTGAACACTGCCATCAACGCATTTGACGCCGCAGGGCTGCCTGGCCCGCAAGCGCTCAGTCGCCTTGACCTGGCTACCGCTCACCTGCATCGCGACAACCCCGAGCCCGAGCAGGCGTGCTCGCTGGTGCTGGAAGCCCTCGACCTCACTGCGGACCAGCGCTACGAGTCGGTGCACCAGCGTGCGCGCCAGTTCCTCGCGATGGCCCGGCCGTTCGCCCAGCAACCGCAACTCCGGCACGTAGCAGAACTGCTGTCCGCGCGCACTCAGACCCGTGCCCCGACACCGCCGGGCTTACCATCGCCGTTATGACCGGTCGGGAACTGGCCAGCCTGCACCAACGCTGGACCGCCTACGAGGAGCTGTCCAATCTCACCGAACACTGGTACTGGCGGCCCGGCTGGAGAGCCGACCGCCGGTTCTACACCTGGCATCTCACCTTCGAGCATCAGTCCGAACTACACGAACTAGTCAAACGCCAACAAGGTCATCTCGCGCTGCCCGGACTTGATTTGGTACCGATCGACGGCCTGCACCTAACCATGCAGGGCCTCGGCTTCACCGACGAGGTCAGCGACGACGATGTCGATGCCATCGTCGCTGAGGCCCGTCAACGTTGTGCCACGCTGCCACCGCTGGAGTTCTCCCTCGGTCCGGTCGACCCCGACCCCGAGGGCATCGGCCTCCTCGTCCAACCCTGGGAACAGGTCGAACAGCTCCGCGCCGCAATACGGGAGGCTATCGGCACGGTGTCACACAGCGTTCCCGAGCCCGCCGACGGATTCCGGCCGCACGTCACCATCGCCTACAGCAGCTCGTCAGCGCCGACCGCTCCGATACGGAATAGACTCGCCCACCTGCGCCATCTCCCTTCGGTGAACGTCACGATCAGCCGCGTGCCGCTGATCGCACTACGCCGCGAGGGCCACGCCTACCGCTGGACCACAGTGGCGACGGTGCCTCTGGCCGGGTGACGTCATTCCCAGAGCCTTCTCAAGATCATTGTACGTCCCGGGCATGGAAACATCCCACCTCGTCCCCGCCCAACCCCATCCCGCCCCACACGGACCGCCCCGAAACCGCGCTCGATCCACGATCGGGCCGCCTCCTTGTCCGACACCCCGTCGATCATGCAATTGTGGTGCCTCACAAACGCCCCGTGCCGGGCGATTCACCCACCACAACTGCATGATCGACGAGCTTGCGAAGGAGCAACCGAGCGGCGGGGCGCCGCAGGGGCACTGTCGTTGTCGGAGACCAGTGCGCGGGTTGAAGCAGAGCAAAGTTTCCCGCGCCCCTTCTCGGGGCTGCCGTGGGGCTGTGTGAATAGCGGGATTCAGGGGTCAGGTGCCGAACCGGCCCCATGCGCCGGCCGCATGTCCGGGCTTCGGTGACGCCCGCAGGCATGACTCAGCCCCTCGCGGCCCCCGGACAGAGATATGATCTTGGAACGACCGCGTGTCGTTCCCGTCACGGCCAACAACGCTTCCGTCGGGGCTTCTGGCAAGCGCGCGTCCGCTCGATAGCTGCCGCCATTCGCTCACAACAGCTGGCCGACATTTTCCTACACGGTTCCCGTCACGCGATTACCAGACTCGTGTTTGTCGCCGAAATGTCGAGAACGGCGGGCTCCGCTAGCCGACAGCGATTGAGTTCGTCTTGAGTCGCTTCGTCGGCGTGAGCGACGCCACCGATTTCTATTCGCATTTCCCGGGAAGTGCGCCAATCAAGAGGAGGTCGGCCCGTGTCTGTTGCCAGGAGGACGGCCAGCCCCGATCTATCCTGGTCCGCCACCATCGGTGTAGGGGACCCTGCCAGCGATCATTTTTGGGCGTTCATGGAGGATCGGTCGGTGCGGTTCCTGCCGCATCGGTTTGCGGCGGTGTTCTTCTGCTCGCTCGGGCAGCTGATCGCGGGCCGGGACGACCCGGCGGGGCGGCGGGCGGCGCTGGCCGCGTTGGGGCGGATGTACCGGCGGTTCGGGCTTCAGCCGTATCACGACACGGCCGTCAGCGCGGCGTTGGTGGACACGGTGCGCCGGTTCGCGGGTACCGCCTGGGAGCCGCAGTTGGCGGGGCAGTGGGAGCGGGGCTGTCGCCGGGCGTGGCGGGTGGTCGAGCGGGCCGCCGGGGCGATCGGGGATGGCCCGCAGGTCACCGTCGGCGAGGTGGAGACGTCGGTGGCGGCGGCACACGGGGTCGCGGTGCTGACCGTACGGCCGATGCAGCGGCTGCGGTTCCGGCCGGGGCAGGCGGTGCCGGTCTGCACGCCGCGCCGGCCGGGGGTGTGGCGGTGGTTGTCTCCGGCGAATGCTCCCCGGCCGGAGGGGACGCTGGAGTTCCACGTCCGGGCCGTGCCGTCGGGGGCGGTGTCGCCGCTGCTGGTCGGGGCGGTGACGCCGGGCGAGTTGCTGTGGCTCGGGCCGCCCGCCGACGTCGGCCTGTCGGTGGCGGCGGCGGGCGGCGCGGATCTGCTGCTGGCGGCCGGCGGTACGGGTCTCGCGCCGTTGCGGGCCATGGTGGAGGAGGTCGCCGCGTCATCCGAGAGTCGACGGGTGACGCTGGTCGTGGGGGCCCGGACGCTGTTCGACTGCTACGACGCGGTGGCGCTGGACAAGCTCCAGGATGTCCACCGGGGCTGGCTCACGGTGGTGCCGGTCTTCTCCGAGGATCGTGACGTGGAGCCGGCGGCCCAGGGTGACCTGCTCACGGTGGCCCGCTACCACCACCGGCCGGGGCAGGCGTTCTACGTCTGCGGGCCGCCCGCGTTGATCGAGACGGCGCGGGTGCGGCTGCCCGCCACCGGAGTCGCCCCCGCCGATCTGCACCTGGCCGCCACCTTCCAACGGTCGCTCGACTCGGCGCGCTGGGCCGCCCGGCAACGGCCGCCACACCAAGCCGGGCGAGGGTGACATGGGCCCGATCGACCCGGCGGCCCGGCGGGCGACCGGCCAGGACCTGCCGGCCCTGACCGCGCTGCTCACCGGTACCTGGCAGGCGGGGCGGATCGGGGCGTGGCTGGTACCCGACACCACCCACCGCCGCCGCCTGCTGCACACCTACGCTCGGCTCGTACTGGCGCACGCGATGGCCCACGGCCGGATCGACACCAGCGAGGACGGTACCGCCGTGGCGGTCTGGTATCCCCGGCTCCGCCCACCGCCGCCGTGCGCGACCCTCGTCTTCGGGCTCTACCGGTCGCTCGGCCCGCACGCGACCCGGTTCGCGCTGCTGCACCACTGGACCGATGCGCTGCACCCGCACACGCCGCACCACTATCTCGCGCACACCGCCGGAGACCAGGACGCCGTCGGGGTGCTGCTCGCCGCCCAGCACCGGGCCCTCGACCCGCACCGGCTGCCGTCGTACGCGGAGCTGGTCACCGACCGGCCCCGGGCCGGCCTGCTCGCCCGGCTCGGCTACGCGCCGCGGACGCCGGTCCGGCTGGCACCCGGCGGCCCGGTGCTGTGGCGGATGGTACGCACGCCGCCCGGCGGCCGGTCCCCCGACGAGCTGCCCGACGGCGGGATGCCGCGCCGGGTCCGGGCCCACCGCATCCCGGTGCGCCGGCCGGTGCTGCCGGCGGCGGCACGTCCACCCTGAACCGTACGGCGCGCTCCCCGTCCCGCATCCGCCGGCCGCGACCCGGGCCGGTGGGCCACCCCGACACACCCCGTTCCGCAAAGGAGTCACATGCCGACGCTGACCGCGCCCGCCGCCCCCGCCGACCCGCCCTGGCCGCGCCTCGGCGATGGTGGCAGGCCCTGCTACGCGCCGCGCACGCCAGCCCGGCCGCGCCAGCCGCGACCGAAGCCGCCTACACCTGGGGGTACGCCATCCGCCGCGAATGGCCCGACGGCCACCACGACCTGTTCGGGTTCACCCCCGACGCGGAGACCGCGCGGCGGCGGCTGCACCGCGACCGCGACTACTGGCGCGGCGGGCCGCTGCGGCCGGCGGCCGTGTACCTGGTGGCCACCAACGCCGTCGCCGTGGACCGGCACCCGCTGGACGGCTGCCGCGACTCGTCGTGCCCCAACTCCCCGGAGCGGGGTGGGCGGCGGTGAGTTCGACGCATGTGCAGGTGGCGCTGGCCCGCCGTACGCTCACTCCCTTCGGGTTGTGGGTTTTCGGGGCGGCGGCCTCGGCACCGATGGTGGTCCTCACCGGAGGCATTCCCGCGACCTACGCGAGCACCCAGGTGACCGCCCTGCCGCTCACCTTCCTGCTGGTGGCGGGCACCGTCGCGGTGCTGGCCGTCGGATACACCGCGATGGCCCGTCAGGTCGGGCATCCGGCGGCCTACTACGGGATCCTCGCGCACGGCCTGGGCCGTGGCTGGGGCGTCGCCGCCGGGATCGTCGCCCTGGTCGCCTACAACGCCATCCAGACCAGCCTGTACGGGTTGTTCGGCGCCACCCTCGCCGGCCAGCTGGGCGGCGCGTGGTGGGTGTGGGCGGGAGTCGCGCTGACGGTCGTCGGGGTGCTCGGCGTACGGGCGATCGTGCTCTCCACCCGGGTCCTGGTCGCCGTGCTGGCCGTCTCCTTCCTGATCGTCGCCGTCTTCGTCGCCGCTGCCGTGCGGCAGCCGGCCGGCGGCGGGCTGTCCTGGGTGGGGTTCGACGCCTCGGGGTTGGCGGTCGGCGGCATCGGCGGCGCGATCGCCCTCTGCGTGGCCGCCTTCATGGGCGTCGACGCCCCCGGGTCACTGGTCGAGGAGGCCGTCGACCGGCGCTCCGTCGGCCGGGCCACCGTCACCGGGGCGGTCGTACTCGGGCTGGTCTACGCCGTCGCCGCCTGGGCGATGGGGGTGGCCGTCGGCCCCGACGCCGTCACCGGGGCCGACGGCGGTCTGCCGCTGTCGGTGCTGGCCCGCGTCGGCGGCGGATGGGTACCGGTCGCGGAGGTGATGCTGGTCCTCGCGATCGTCACCGCCATGTTGGCGTTCCACTCGGTCATCGCGCGGTACCTGTTCGCGATGGCCCGGGAGGAGGTCCTGCCGGCCGGGCTCGCGCGGGCCGACAGCGCGACCCGGATCAGCGCGCCGCGCGGCGGGTCGCTGGCGCAGAGCGGCATCGCGGTGGTCGTGGTGGGCGCATTCGCGGCCGGCGGTGCCGATCCCGTCGCGACCATGTTCACCTGGCTCTCCACGCTGGGCGCGATGGGCCTGCTCTGCCTGCTGCTGGCCGCGTCGGTCGCCGCGATGACGGCCCCGGCCCGGATCCGGGGTGCCCGGCCCGGCGGATGGGAGTGGCGGTTCGCGCCCGCCCTGGGCGCCTTCGGCGGGTCGGTGGTGCTGGCCGCGATGGTCGGCAACGTCGGACCGCTGCTCGGTGCCGCGCCCGGGTCGCCGTACCCGCTGCTGCTGCCCGCGATCATCGTCGCCGCCGCCGTGACCGGCGGCGTCTGGGCCGGGCACCTGCGCGGCACCCGTCCGGAGGTCTACCACGGCATCGGCCGTGGCACACCGAAGACGCATGCCGTTCCCGACGCCGTCGACGTGTCGATCTGAGAGGCCACCGATGATGCTCACAGGTGTGTCGCCTGCCGCCCGCCGCTGGGCTGACCTGCGGATGCAGGTGGTGTTCCGGGCCCGCCGGCTGAACATGGGCCACATGATCGAGGCCGACCAGCGGTTCGGGCAGCGGGACGCGCTCGGCCCGCACGGGCTCATGCTCTTCTTCGTCGGTGACGCGCCGGCCGAGCCGCACGGCTACACCCTGCGCACCGCCTACCGGCTGTGGCTCGCGTCGCCGGACTCCGACGACCTGGTCCGGCTGCTGACCGAGCTGGCCGAGGTGGCGGCCGACAACATCATCCGGTCGGCCGGCAGCGGGCGCGTGTGGCATCCGCTCGGCCCCGAAGGGTCCATGGTCAACGGTGGCGACATGAGCCTGCCCGGCAATGCGATCTACGTCGGTCTCGGTGTCACCACCCTCGACAGCGACTGGGGCCGGTGGCACCAGGTCGCCCGCTCCCTGCGCGAGCTGCCGGTCAACGGCGTACGCCGGTCGGTCTTCGACCTGCCCGGCCAGTGCTACGCGCTGCTCACCGACGGCACCGCCCTGCACGTGCGCCGCGACCCGCACGCGCCGCTGGGCGTCGACGGGGTCCGCTGCACCAGGACGCTCGACGCCGACCGGATCAGCTACTACAACCCGCACGAACACCTCACCGAGCAGGGCGACGACGTCACCCGCGAGGTGTGGCGGCGGCTCCGGACCCTGCACGGCATCCTCGCCGCCCATCTGCGCCCGGGGCGGCAGCCGTGACCGACATCCTCACCGGGGCTGTTCCGCTCGCCGGGGCTGCCGATCTGGGTCGTGACCCGGTCGATGTCCCGGCGGTGCTGCGACGGCTGGCGGAGCGGGCCGATGCCGGGGCGCACACCAGCATCGGGTTTCCCGGTGCGGTGGACCTCGACCACAGCGCCGTGCTGGCCCACCTCGGCCGGCGACTGTGGAACAACATCGGCGACCCGGCGACCGACCCCGGCGGGGCGGCCCACACCAAGGCGCTGGAACGGGCCGTCGTCGCCTGGGTCGCCGAGACCCTCGCCATGCCCGCCGACGACCGGTGGGGCTACGTGACCAGCGGCGGCACCGAGGGCAACCTCGCCGCCCTGCACGCCGCCCACCGCCGGTGGCCGAACGCCCGCGTCTACTTTTCCTCGGCCGCCCACTACTCCATCCGCAAGATCCTCGGCATCATCGGCGCACGGGGAATCGTCGTCCACGCCCGCCCCGACGGCGAGATGGACTACACCCACCTTGCCGCCCAGATCCGGCGACGCCCCACCCGACCGGCGATCGTGGTCGCCACCGCCGGCACCACCATGACCGAAGCCGTGGACGACACCGCCCGCATCCGCGACATCCTCACCGCCCACTCCCCCGGCGGTCACCTGCACGTCGACGCTGCCCTCTCCGGCATCCCCCTCGCCCTCGACGGCCGCCTCCACCTCGACGCAGGCAGCGGCATCGACAGCATCGCCATCTCCGGCCACAAGTTCTTCGGCGTGCCGTCCCCATGCGGCGTCGTCCTCATCCGCGAGCATGCCCGCGAGATCGGCGATGGTCGCCGCACCCACGGCCGCCACATCGCCTACACCGCGACGCGCGACACCACCATCAGCGGATCTCGGTGCGGGCTGGCCGCCGCCATGCTCTGGCACGCCATCGCCACACACGGTCGGGAAGGCCACCGGTGGCGGGTGAGCGAGGCCCGACGCCTCGCCGCGTACACCGTCGAACGGCTCACCGCGATCGGCTGGCCCGCCTGGCGGCACCCGCACGCCTTCACGGTCGTGTTCGCCACCCCACCCGGGCAGGTCCGTGAAAAGTGGCTGCTGGCCACCGACGGCCCGGTCAGCCATCTCGTCTGCATGCCCGGTGTCACCCGGGGCCAGATCGACGCCTTCGTCACCGACCTGGCCGCCGCCACCGAGCCTGAACCTCCATCGGCACGTGTTAATAGGGGGCCCTTCCTCTACACGAGGCGTTAATAAGGTGCCCTTCCTTTCATCGGGGTGGTGCCCCGGGTGCCGCCCGGCGCGGCACCCGGGGCGTCCCGGGCCCCGTCGGCCCGTTATCCGCGCACCGCGACGGGGGTGGCCGTCGCGGTGGGCTGTTGGTGGGTGCGGATGAGGTCGGCGTAGCGGGCGCCGCTCGCCTTCATCGTCCGCCGCTGGGTCTGGTAGTCGACGTGCACCAGGCCGAAGCGCTTGTCGTAGCCGTACGCCCATTCGAAGTTGTCCAGCAACGACCAGGCGAAGTAGCCGGCCAGCGGAGCGCCCCGGCGGACCGCCGCGGCGCAGGCGGCCAGGTGCCGCTCCAGGTGGTCGGTGCGTTCGGCGTCGGCGATGACGCCGTCGGCGGCGACCACGTCCGGCCAGGCCGAGCCGCTCTCGGTGACCAGCAGCTTGGCCGGTTGGTACGCCTCGGAGACCTCGACCAGCAGCCGCTCCAGGCCGTCGGGGTGCACCTCCCAGTCCATCGCGGTGTGCGGCGCGTCGGGCACCGGGAGTTGCCGGGCGTACGGTGCCGGGCCGGCCGGGTCGTCGGTCACCACCTGCCGGAAGTAGTAGTTGACGCCGAGGAAGTCGGTCGGGGTGGCGATCACCGCGAGGTCGTCGTCGCGTACCGGTGGCTCGATGCCGTAGGTGTCGACCATGTCGGCCGGGTAGCCGCGGCCGTGCAGCGGGTCCAGCCACCAGCGGTTGACGTGCCCGTCCATCCGGCGGGCGGCGGCCAGGTCGGCGGGGCGGTCGCTGGCCGGGTCGATCGGGCTGAGGTTGAGCACCGGGCCGATCGACGCCGGCCGGGCGGCGTGCGCGCGGATCGCGGCGGTGGCCAGGCCGTGCCCGAGCAGCACGTGGTGACCGGCCCGCACCGCCCGGCCCAGGTCCCGCTCGCCGGGGGCCATCCGCCCTTCGAGGTGGCCGATCCAGGCGACGCAGAGCGGCTCGTTGACGGTGCACCAGTCGGTCACCCGGTCGCCGAGCCGGGCCGCCACCAGGGCGGCGTAGTCGGCGAACGCCTCGGCGGTCTCCCGGCGCGGCCAGCCGCCCCGGTCCTGCAACGCCTGCGGCAGGTCCCAGTGGTAGAGCGTGACGAACGGCCGGATGCCGGCGGTGAGCATGGCGTCCACCAGCCGGTCGTAGAAGTCCAGCCCGGCCGGGTTGACCCGGCCGACCCCGTCGGGCCGGACCCGGGGCCAGGCCACCGAGAAGCGGTACGCCCCGACGCCGAGGTCGCGCAGCAGCGCCACGTCCTGCGGCCACCGGTGGTAGTGGTCGCAGGCGACCTCGCCGGTGTCGCCGTTGTCGATGGCGCCCGGCCGGGTGCAGAAGGTGTCCCAGATGGACGGCTTGCGGCCGTCGGCGCGCACGGCGCCCTCGATCTGGTACGCCGAGGTGGCGACACCCCAGAGGAAGTCGGGCGGCAGCGTGGACAGGTCCGGCACGAGCGGTTTCTCCTCGGTTCTCACGGTGGACGGGCTCACTTGACCGCACCGGCGGTGAGGCCGGCGACGAAGTAGCGCTGCAACGCCAGGAAGCCGGCGACCACCGGCACGCTGACCACCAGAGAGGCCGCCATCACCTGGTTCCAGTAGACGTTGAACTGGGTGGAGTAGCCCTGGAGGCCGACCGCGAGGGTGCGGCTGCTCTCGTTGGTCAGCACCGAGGCGAAGAGCACCTCACCCCAGGCGGTCATGAAGGCGTACACGGTCACCGCGACCACGCCGGGCACCGCCGCCGGCAGCACCACCTGGAACAGGGTGCGCAGCGGCCCGGCGCCGTCGACCTGGGCGGCCTCGTCCAGGCCGCGCGGGATGGAGTCGAAGTAGCCGACCAGCATCCAGATCGAGAACGGCAGCGAGAAGGTGAGGTACGTGATGATCAGGCCGGTGCGGCTGGCGTAGAGCGCGATGCCGGTGGCGTTGCCGAGGTTGACGTAGATCAGGAAGAGCGGCAGCAGGAAGAGGATGCCGGGGAACATCTGGGTGGAGAGCACGGTCACCGAGAAGACCTGCCGGCCGCGGAACCGGTAGCGGCTGACCGCGTACGCGGCGAAGATCGCCACGCTGACCGAGAAGATCGCCGCCACGCTGGCCACCAGCAGGCTGTTGACCAGGTAGCGGCCGAGCGGGACGGTCGACCACATGTCCACGAACGCCTGCAACGTGGGACGCCGGGGCCACCAGGTGAAGGCGGCCTGCACGTCCTGCAACGGTTTGATCGCCGAGCTGACCATCACGTAGAGCGGGACGAGGACGAAGCCGGCGAGCAGGGTCAGCACGACCCGGCGTGACCAGCGTTCGGCGGCGGTCTCACGCATCGTTCCTCCGTCGGTTGGTCAGCAGCAGGTATCCGGCGGTGACCAGGAGCAGGAACAGCAGCAGCGCCACCGACATCGCCGAGCCGGTGCCGAAGTCCCAGGTCTGGAAGGAGCTGCGGTAGATGTGCAGCGAGATCAGGTCGGCCTCGGCGGGCGCGGAGCCACCGAAGAGGACGTACGGGGTGTTGAAGTCGTTGAACGTCCAGAGGAAGAGGACCAGCAGCAGGACCAGGTTGACCGGGCGCAGCATCGGCAGGGTGACCGAGCGCAGCCGCCGCCAGAACCCGGCGCCGTCCATGGCGGCGGCCTCGTACAGCTCGTCGGGGATGTTCTGGAGGCCGGCCATGATGCAGAGGAAGGCGAAGGGCCAGGTCCGCCAGATCGAGACGATCAGCAGGGCGACGAAGCTGTTGTCGCCGATCAGCCAGAACGGCCGGTCGTCGAAGAGGTCGAGCTGGTCGACCAGGACGTGGTTGACCAGGCCGGTGTCGCGCTGGAAGAGGAAGGTCCAGGTGATGACGGCGGTGTAGACCGGCAGCGCGTACGGGGTGAGGAAGAGCGCGCGCAGCACGGCCCGGCCCCGGAAGGGTCGTTGCAGCAGCACCGCGGCGGCGGTGCCGAGCAGCCAGGACAGCCCGACCGAGAGCACCGTGTAGATGACCGTGACCCGGAACGAGCGCAGCAGCTCGGCGCCGGCGGCGGAGTTGACGTCCAGCACCACCCGGTAGTTGTCGAACCCGACGAAGGGCGCGCCGGACCAGTCGCGGATGTGGAACTGGGTCAGTTCCAGCAGGCTCATCCAGGCCCCGACGAGCATCGGGATCACGTGGATGGCCAGTTCCAGCACGACCGCCGGGGCGAGCAGCAGGTACGGCAGCAGCGACCGGCGGGGCCGGCGGCCGGACGGGCGGGCCGGTTTCCCGGCGCCGGTGGCGCGGGCCGGGGTGGCGGCCGGCGTGGTGGTGGTTGCCATCGAGGTCCTTCCGCAGGCTGGCCGTGGGAGGGTCGGCGTAACCTCCCACGGCCAGCGGTCCGTGGTCAGCGCATCTGCTGCTGGGCCCGGGTCAACTTCTCCCGGACGCTGTCCTCGGTGACCGGCCTGCCACTGGCCGCGTCGGCGAAGAGTTCCTTGATGGCGGTGCCGACCAGGGTCTCGAAGGTGCTCTCCTCGGGCACCTGCGGCAGCGGTGCCGCGCTGGTGGCCAGGGTCTGGGCGAGGACCTTCTGCTCGTCGGCGGCGAAGGCGGGGTCGGCGGCGACGGTGCCGACCGCCGGCAGCGAGCCGTACGTCTTGTTCAGCGTCACCTGCTCGGCGTCGCTGGTCATGAACTTGACGAACTCCAGTGCCCCGTCGAGGTTCCTGGTGTGCTTGAAGACGGCGATGTTGATGCCGGCGACCATGCTGTTGACCTGCTTGCCGCCGGCCGGCGGGGTGGCCAGGAACGGCACCGGGGCGATCCCGTACGCGTCGGTGGCCATGTTCTGCGACTGGAGGTTGGCGCCGGCGGCCTGCCAGAGCAGCATCGCGGCCTTGCCGTTGGCGAAGTCGGAGACGGACTGGTTCTGCGCGTACTCGGCGTTGCTCGGGTTGACGATCTTGTCGACGGCCATCAGGTCGATGTAGCGCTTGACGGCGGCGACGTTCTGCGGGGTGTCGAAGCTGGGCTTGCCGGCGGTGTCGAACCAGTCGCCGCCGTACTGCTGGCCGAAGGTGAAGGCGTGGTGGGCGTTCTCCGACGGGTTGGCCCCCTCGACGGCGAGGCCCCACTTGCCGTCGCCGGTGAGCTTCTTGCCGACCTCGGCCAGTTCCTCCCAGGTGGCGGGCGGGGCGGTGATGCCGGCGTCGGCGAAGGACTTCTTGTTGTAGTAGAGGGCGTAGGCGAGGCTGTAGAGCGGCACGGCCGCCGGTGGCTTGTCCGGTGCGCCGGCCGCGGCGAGCGCGGCGGGGACGAAGCGGCCCTTGCCACCGACCTTGTCGAGGGTGGCGTCGTCGAACTCGACCAGCGCGCCGGTGGCCTGTAGCGAGGCCGACCAGGTGTTGCCGATGTTCACCACGTCCGGGCCCTGCCCGGTGGTGGCGGCGGCGAGCAGCCGGTTGAGCAGGTCGGACCAGGGCACGACCTCGACGTTGACCTTGATGCCGGTCTGCTGCTCGAACTTGTCCAGCTCGGGTTGGAGGATCTGCTTGTCGGCCTCCAGGCTGGCGCCCTGGTTGCTGGCCCAGTAGGTGAGGGTCTTGCCGGAATCGCCGGACTCCTCGCCGGAGCCGCAGGCGGTCAGCGAGGCGGCGGCCAGGACGGTCGCGGTGAGTATCGCGAGGTGTCGTCTCGACACGGTCTGCCCTTTCGATCCGGGGGTGGTGGTGGACGGAGTTAAATCACGGCTTAATTAATGTCGTCATTAAAATGGTTCGGCGGAGGGCCGTCAAGCACGGGGTCGTACAGTCGCCCCGGGCGGCCGACGGGATGGGGGTGACACGTGGAGCTGGTGCGGGCGACGAACCGCAGCGTCCGGTTGCGCAACCGGTCGGCCCTGCTGTCCAGAATCTTCCTCGACGGCCCGCTCACCCGGCAGGACCTGGTCCGCGCCACCGGGTTGAGCCAGCCGGCGGTGAGCAACGTGGTCGGCGACCTGATCGACGAGGGCCTGGTGATGGAGGCCGGGGCGGCCGAGTCCGACGGTGGCCGGCCGAGCATGATGCTGCGGGTCGCGCCCCGGCACGCCGTGGTGGTCGGGGTGGACGTGGGCGAGACCCGGGTCCGGGTCGAGCTGTTCGACCTGGCGATGACCTTGCTGGCCAGCGTCGAGTACCCGCTCGAAGACGGCGGCACCGAGCCGGCGACGGTGGCCGGGCACGTGCTGACCGGCCTCGACACCGTGCTGGCCGACGCCGGGGCGAGCCGGGCCGAGGTGCTGGGGGTGGGCATCGGCGTCTCCGGGGTGGTCGAGCAGGGCACCCGGGCGGTGGTGGACGCGCAGACTCTCGGCTGGGACCGGGTGCCGCTGGAACGGCTGATCGCCGAGGGCACCGACCTGCCGCTGCACATCGACAACGGGGCCAAGACGCTCGGCCAGGCGGAGATGTGGTTCGGCGCCGGCCGGGGCGCCCGGCACGCGGTCTTCGCCCTGGTCGGCTCGGGGGTCGGCGCGGCCGTGGTGACCAACGGGGTCACCTACCGCGGCGCGTCCAGCAGCGCCGGCGAGTGGGGCCACACCACTTTGGTGTACGGCGGGCGGCCCTGCCGCTGCGGGGCCCGGGGCTGCCTGGAGGCGTACGTCGGGGCCGAGGCGATCATCGACCGGTACCGCGAGGCCCGGCGCGGCCGGCGGGTGCCCGGCGAGGACGAGGAGTCCCAACTCGCCGCGCTGGTCTCGGCGGCCGGCCGCTCGGAGACCGCGCGCCGGGTGCTCGACGAGACGGCCGACTACCTGGGCGCCGGGGTGGGCAACCTGATCAACCTGTTCAATCCCGAGCGGGTGGTGCTGGGCGGCTGGGCCGCGATGGCGCTGGGCGACCTGCTCCCCGCGGTACGCGAGGCCGCCGGCCGCCAGTCCCTGCGCCTGCCGTACGCGCAGGTGTCGATCGAGCTGTGCCGCCTCGGGGTGGACGCGGTGGCGCTCGGCGCGGCCACCCTGCCGATCGCCCGCCTGCTCGCCACCGGCGGCACCCGCCGCTGACCGGGATACCCGACGAAGCAGACTTTCAGGATAAATAACGAAGTTATAGATCGATGTCTTGACGGGGCCGCAACGTCACGGCAACACTCTCGGGCAAGCGCTCCGGCAACCGCGATGCCATCCCGGCGGCACCGCAGGACCCCGAGGCCCCGTCCCGAACCCCGTCGTGTCCGACGTCAGCAGCCCTCGACCGAGACAGGCGACGTCATGACACCTCCCGCATCCCTCGTACCACCACCCACGCCACGCCGGGGGCCCACCACCCGGCGGCTGCTCGCCGGGCTCGCGGTGGCCCTGGTGGCCGCCCTGCTCCCGGCCGTCGGCGCGGCCCCCGCGCAGGCCGCGCCGGTCCTGCTCTCCCAGGGCCGCCCGGCCACCGCCTCCTCCACCGAGGGCGACGCCTTCCCCGCCTCGGCGGCCGTCGACGGGAACAGCGGCACCCGCTGGTCCAGCGCGTTCAGCGACCCGCAGTGGCTCCGTGTCGACCTCGGCACCCGGGCCACCATCAGCCAGGTCACCCTGGTCTGGGAGGCCGCCTACGGGCGCGCCTTCCAGCTCCAGGTCTCCGACGACGGCAACGCGTGGAACACGATCTACAGCACCACCACCGCCACCGGCGGCACCCAGACCCTCGCGGTCAGCGGCGCCGGTCGCCATGTGCGGATGTACGGCACCCAGCGCGGCACCGGCTACGGCTACTCGCTGTGGGAGTTCCAGGTCTACGGCGAGACCGGCGGCGGCACCGGCGACCCGGTCGAGCCGACCGACCCGCGCAACCCGAACTTCGGCCCGAACACGTACGTCTTCGACCCCTCCACCCCGACCGCCACCATCCAGAGCCGGCTGAACACCATCTTCAGCCAGCAGGAGACCAACCAGTTCGGCCCGCAGCGCTACGCCGTGCTCTTCAAGCCCGGCAACTACACCGCCGACGTCAACCTCGGCTTCTTCACCCAGGTCGCCGGCCTCGGCATGTCACCCGACGACGTCAACCTCAACGGGCACGTCCGGGTCGAGGCGTTCTGGTTCGGCGGCAACGCCACCCAGAACTTCTGGCGGGCCGCCGAGAACCTCTCGGTGACCCTGCCCGCCGGAGTGCAGGTGGAGCGCTGGGCGGTGTCGCAGGCCGCGCCGTACCGGCGGATGCACCTGCGCGGCGCGCAGAACCAGATCCAGCTCTGGAACGGCGGCGACGGCTGGTCCAGCGGCGGCCTGATGGCCGACACCCGCATCGACGGCCTGGTCGTCTCCGGGTCGCAGCAGCAGTGGTACTCGCGCAACAGCGAGTTCGGCAACGGCTGGACCGGCTCGGTGTGGAACATGGTGTTCCAGGGGGTGGCCGGCGCCCCGGCCCCGAGCTTCCCCAACCCGTCGCACACCGTCATCCCGACCACCCCCGTGGTCCGGGAGAAGCCGTTCCTCTACGTCGACGGCACCGGCGAGTACCGCGTCTTCGTGCCGGCGCTGCGCACCAACTCCTCCGGCACCAGCTGGTACAACAAGACCCCGGCCGGCTCGTCCATCTCGCTGGCCGACTTCTTCGTCGTCCGGCCGGGCGCCTCGGCGGCCACCATCAACAACGCCCTCGCCCAGGGCCGGCACCTGCTGTTCACCCCCGGCGTGCACCGCATCACCGAGCCGATCCAGGTCAACCGGGCCAACACGGTGATCCTCGGCCTCGGCCTGGCCACCATCCAGACCGACAACGGCACGGTCGGGATGCGGGTCGCCGATGTGGACGGCGTCAAGGTCGCCGGCCTCATGTTCGAGGCCGGCACCGTCAACTCCCCGGTGCTGATGGAGGTCGGTCCGGCCGGCTCCACCGCCAGCCACGCCGCCAACCCGACCTCGCTGCACGACGTCTTCTTCCGCATCGGCGGGGCCGGCGTCGGACGGGCCACCACCAGCCTGGTCGTCAACAGCCGCAACGTCATCGGCGACCACATGTGGCTGTGGCGCGCCGACCACGGCGACGGCGTCGGGTGGGCGCTCAACACCGCCGACACCGGGCTGATCGTCAACGGCGACGACGTGACCATGTACGGCCTCTTCGTCGAGCACTACCAGAAGTACCAGACCATCTGGAACGGCAACGGTGGCCGGACGTACTTCTACCAGAACGAGATGCCGTACGACCCGCCGAACCAGGCCGCCTGGATGAACGGCACGACCCGGGGGTACGCCGCGTACAAGGTGGCCAACTCGGTGACCAGTCACCAGGCGTGGGGGCTGGGCAGCTACTGCTACTTCAACGTCAACCCGTCCGTGGTCGCCGAGCGGGCGTACGAGGTGCCGAACAACCCGAACGTGCGCTTCACCAACATGGTGACGGTCTCCCTCGGCGGCGTCGGCACCATCAACCGGATCATCAACAGCACCGGCAACACGGTCAACGCCCCCAACCAGGTGGCCTACCTGACCAACTACCCGTAAGCCGGCCCGGGTGCACGGTCGGCGGGCGTCACATGTCCCGCCGACCGTGATTTCACAGCGAAATCTTTATTGCACAGAGAAATCAGAGCCTCCAGGAAACATCGGGTCCGGCTGAGCTTCCGGCGCGAACGCCGCGGCCTCTCCTCGTACTTTGGGCCGATCCCGGGTCGGGGAGACCTTCCTACGATGGATCCGTGCCCGGTCTGCTGCGTTCGGTGTGGGACGAGCCCCGCCCGCCCGGTGCCCCTCGGCGGGTGTGGCGGGACTGGCTGCTCGTCGCCGTGCTGGTGCCGGCGGCCCTGCTGGAAGGGCTGCTGCGGCCCGACCTTCCCTGGCGGGCCGGGGCGGTGATCGTGGCGGTCGGGCTGGTGCCCACCCTGCTGTGGCGGCGGACCCGGCCGTTGCTGATGGTCGCGATCACCTTCGGCGTCTGTGGCCTGCTGCCACTGTTGACCCACCCGGACGCCCTGGACCTGAACGTCCTGGCGTACGTGCCGCTGCTGGCGTACGCCCTGTTCCGCTGGGGTTCGGGGCGCGAGGCGGCCCTCGGGGCGGCGCTCATCGTCGGCAAGTTGGGGCTGGCCGCCGCGATCGGTCAGCTCGGCCCCGCCGACGTCTTCGCCGGGTCCACCGTCCTCGTCGCGGTGATGGCCCTGGGCGCCGCGCTGCGTTACCGGGCCGGGGCCCGGCAGCGCGAACTCGACCGGGTCACGCTGCTCGAACGGGAACGCCTGGCCCGCGAGCTGCACGACACGGTCGCCCACCACGTCTCGGCGATGGCGGTCCGCGCCCAGGCCGGGCTCGCCCTGGCGGCGACGCGGCCGGAGGCGGCGACCGACGCGCTCCGGGTGATCGAGGCGGAGGCGTCCCGCGCCCTCGCCGAGATGCGCAGCATCGTCCGGGTGCTGCGCGAGGAGAAGCTGCGCGAGGACGATCCACCGGCGCTGGCGCCCACACCACAGGTGGCGGACCTGGACCGGCTCGCCGACGAGTCCCGGGGCGAGCCGGCGGTGGACGTGGAGGTCGTCGGCGACGCCGCCGCGCTCGCCCCGTCGCTGGGTAGCGCGATCTACCGGCTGGCTCAGGAGTCGGTCACCAACGCCCGCCGGCACGCCCGGCACGCGACCCGCATCCAGGTCCGCGTGGTGGTGGACGAGAGCACGGTACGGCTACGGGTGACCGACGACGGCGAGACCGCCACCGGTCGGCCGGGCCACTCCCCCGGGTACGGGCTGGTCGGCATGACCGAGCGCGCCGGCCTGCTCGGCGGCACCTGCGAGGCCGGTCCCGGCCCGCAGCAGGGCTGGATAGTCACCGCCGTGCTACCCCGGACCGGGGCGGCAGCGTGACCGTGCCGGGACGCGGCGGCCCAGCCAGCGACCGGACCGGCGACCGCCCTGGCGACCCCACCGGTCGGCGGCCGGTCCGGGTGGTCGTCGCCGACGACCAGGAGATCGTGCGGACCGGGCTGGCGATGATCCTCGACGCCCAACCCGGCATCGAGGTGGTCGGCCAGGCCGCCGACGGGCAGCGTGCGGTCGAACTGGCCCGGCGGCTGCGCCCCGACGTGTGCCTCTTCGACATCAGGATGCCGGGTGTCGACGGCATCGAGGCCACCCGACGGCTCGCCGGGCCGACCGTCGCCGACCCGCTCGCCGTCGTCGTCATCACCACCTTCGACCTCGACGAGTACGTCTACGCCGCGCTGCGCGCCGGTGCCCGGGGTTTCCTGCTCAAGGACGCCGGCTCCGTACTTCTGGCCCAGGCGGTGCACGCCGCGGCCGACGGTGACGCGCTGATCGCCCCGAGCGTCACCACCCGGCTGTTGCGGGCCTTCGCCGACACCGGGCCCAGCGCGCCGCCACGGCAGCCCGTCGAGCCGCTCACCGACCGGGAGGAGCAGGTGCTCGCGGCGGTGGCCCGGGGACGGACCAACAACGAGATCGCGCACGAGTTCCACATCAGCCTGAGCACCGTGAAGACCCACGTCGCCAGCCTGATGACCAAGCTCGCCGCCCGGAACCGGGTCGAGGTCGCCATCTGGGCGTACGAGACGCACCGGGTCCGGGGCGGCGGGCGCGGATGATGGATTATCCGGCATCAAGCCGTAACATCAGCAGGCTTATATATTGAGAACCGCCCGTATAGCCTCCATCAACGTCAATGATCATCCACATCGGATGGTCTCTGTTGAGGAGGCTCCGTGTCACAAGCACGCCTACCCCGCCTGCGGCGCGTCGTGGTCGCCGCCGGCGTCACCACGGCCGCCGTCGTCGCCACCCTGCTCACCTTGCCGCAACCGGCGATGGCGGCCGGCGGCCCGTTCCGGGCCACCGCCGTACCGATCACCACCCCGCAGGCGGCGACCGACGTCGCGGTCATCCCCGGGGCGTACGTCGTCACCATGAAGTCCGGGACCGACGCGACGGCGCCGGCACGGGCGCTGCGGGCCGCCCCCACCGCCTACTTCCAGCGTGCGGTGAACGGCTTCGCGGCCCGGCTCACCGCGGCACAGGTCGCCGAGCTGGCGCACAACGCCAACGTGCTGAGCATCGAGCGTGACGTGATCCAGTACGACGTGGTCGACGCGACCCAGACCAACCCGCCGGCCTGGGGCCTCGACCGGATCGACCAGACCAACCTGCCGCTGTCGAGCAGCTACACCTACAACTCGACCGGCACCGGGGTGCACGCCTACGTCATCGACAGCGGCGTCCAAGCCAACCACCCCGACTTCGGCGGGCGCGCCCAGTTCGCGTACAACGCGATCGACACCAACAACACCGACTGCAACGGACACGGCACGCACGTCGCCGGCACCATCGGCGGCACCAGCCACGGGGTGGCCAAGAACGTCCGGCTGTACGGCGTGAAGTGGCTGAACTGCTCCGGTGGCGGCACGCTCTCCGCCGCCGTCGGCGCAGTCGACTGGGTGACCCGGAACGCGAACAAGCCGGCCGTGGCGAACGCCTCCTGGAACTACACCTACAGCGCCACCCTGGCGACCGCGCTGACGAACATGATGAACAGCGGTGTCTTCCTCGCCGCCTCCGCCGGCAACACCGGCGGCAACTCCTGCGACCGGCTGCCGCGCAACCTCTCCGCCGCGCTGGTGGTCGCCGCCACCACCAACACCGACGCCCGGGCCAGCTACTCGTCCATCGGATCGTGCGTCGACATCTACGCCCCCGGGTCGGCCATCGTCTCGACCTACCCCACCTCGACCACCACCAGCCTGAGCGGCACCTCGATGGCGACGCCGCACGCCGCCGGCACCGCAGCCCTCTACAAGGCGACGTACGGCGACGCGAGCCAGGCCACGGTACACAACTGGATCGTGTCGAACGGCGTCAGCGGCGTCGTCGGCGGCACCCTCTCCGGCACCCCCAACCTGCTCCTCAACAAGCGCAACCTGTAGGTCGACGCGCCGCCCCGGGTCCGGTGGAAGTTTCCGCCGGCCACGGGGCGGCGCCGGCAGGTCAGCCGGTCGTACGCCGACGCCGCGCGACGACGTAGCGCCGCATCTTCTGGTCGGTGCCGCAGTCGTCCATGCTGCACCAGCGGCGACTGCGGTTCTTGCTCTCGTCGTTGAAGACGAAGCGACAGCCGCCGCAGCCCTTGATCCGGTCCAGTGTGCCCGTGGTGAGAAGCAGGACCGCAGCGTGCACCACCGGCCACAGCGGCCGGGCAAGGCCGGTGTCGTTCCGCCAGGTCCACGTGAAGGGGCTTCCGGGCGTCAGCCGTGCGTGGCCGAGCGCTTCCGCTTCGTCGTCGCGCAGCCGGGCCAGTGCGGACGTGCTCGGGCTCCGGCCGGCCGTCAACGGCCGGAACACCTCGTCGAGGCAGTCCCGGATGCGCAACGATCGGGCGAGGACGGAGTGCGCGGCGCCCGGATCATCGCGGGACATCCGCCGCAGCGCCGCCGCCTCCGGCTCGGCGAGGGCCCCCGCGTACACCCCCCAGGCGACGAGCTCGGGGTAGCCGGTGAGCACGTCGTCGTCCGGCGGACCGACCGGCGGACCGGAGCGGGTGTTGACGAAGTCCAGCGCGAGGCTGCCGCCCACCAGGCGCATCCGCGTCACGCTCGCGACTGTTTCCATCGAAACCAACTTTACCAGTTGACCCGCCGCCGGGACGCCCATAGCATGTTTCCACCGTAACGCCTTTAGATGGAAACGAGGTGGCCCGATGGACAATCTCCTGGGCCTGGGCATCGCGCTGACGGCGATGACCCCCGACGACGGACGGCGGCACGAGGGATCCCCCGCATTCAGCGCACTGCCCGATGCCCCCACCATCGGCGACGATCCGTCCTACGGCGGACGCCTGCTCCGTCTGCTCCGTCTGCTCCGTCTGCTCCGTCTGCTCCGTCTGCTTCGGCGAAATCCGCGACATGCCGGCGGTGGCCTGGCTACTCCGGACCGAACACCAGATCCAGGTGGTGGCGCAGCACGGTGACCGCCGGTCCGCGGCCGGTAGCTGCGCCGCCAGTAGCCGTTCGAGACATCTACACGAACGTCCGGGTCGGCCCGTGCGGGCCGACCCGGACGTCGTCGTGGATCAGGCGAGGTCGAACCGGTCCAGGTCCATCACCTTGACCCACGCCGCGACGAAGTCGTGCACGAACTTCGCCCGGGCGTCGTCGCTCGCGTACACCTCGGCGAGCGCGCGCAGCTCGGAGTTCGAGCCGAAGACCAGGTCGGCGCGGCTGCCGGTCCACTTGACCTCGCCGGTGGCGAGGTCACGGCCCTCGAAGGTGTTCGCGTCCTCGGACGTCGCCTTCCACTCCGTACCCAGGTCGAGCAGGTTGACGAAGAAGTCGTTGGTCAGCGACCCGGGGGTGGTGGTGAGGACCCCCAGCGACGACTGGTCGTAATTCGCGCCCAGCACCCGCAGGCCGCCGACGAGGACGGTCAGCTCGGGCGCGCTCAGGGTGAGCAGGTTCGCCCGGTCGACCAGGAGGAACTCGGCCGGCAGCCGGTGGCCCTTGCCCAGGTAGTTGCGGAAGCCGTCGGCGGTCGGCTCCAGCGGGGCGAAGGACTCGACGTCGGTCTGCTCCTGCGTCGCGTCCGCACGACCCGGCGTGAAGGGCACCTCGACGGCGTGGCCGGCGTTGCGGGCGGCCAGCTCGACCGCCGCAGCCCCGCCGAGCACGATCAGGTCGGCGAGCGAGACCTGCTTCCCGCCGGTCTGGGCGGAGTTGAACGACTCCTGGATGCTCTCCAGGGTGCCCAGCACGGTCGCCAGCTCGTCCGGGTTGTTGACCTCCCAGCCGCGCTGCGGGTCGAGACGGATCCGGGCCCCGTTGGCGCCACCGCGCTTATCGCTGCCCCGGAACGTCGACGCCGACGCCCAGGCGGTGGAGACCAGTTGGGACACCGACAGCCCGGTGGCGAGGATCTGCTCCTTGAGGGCGGCGATCTCCTCGGCACCGATCAGCTCGTGCGTCACCGCGGGGATCGGGTCCTGCCAGATCAGCGTCTCGGCCGGCACCTCCGGGCCGAGGTAACGCGCGACCGGGCCCATGTCACGGTGGGTCAGCTTGAACCACGCGCGGGCGAAGGCGTCCGCGAACTCGTCCGGGTTCGCCAGGAAGCGCCGCGAGATCTGCTCGTAGACCGGGTCGAACCGCAGCGCCAGGTCGGAGGTGAGCATCCGCGGCTCGCGGCGCTTCGACGGGTCGTGCGCCTCGGGCACCATGTCGGCGCCCGCGCCGCTCTTGGGCCGCCACTGGTGCGCGCCCGCCGGCGACTGCATCAGCTCCCAGTCGTACGCGAAGAGGATGTGGAAGAACTCGTTGTCCCACCGGGTCGGGTGGTAGGTCCAGGTGACCTCAAGCCCGCTGGTGATGGTGTCGGCGCCCTTGCCGGTGCCGAAGCTGTTCTTCCAGCCGAGGCCCTGCTCCTCGATCGGGGCGGCCTCGGGCTCGGGACCGACGTTGTCCGCCGGGCCCGCACCGTGGGTCTTGCCGAAGGTGTGGCCACCGGCGATGAGCGCGACGGTCTCCTCGTCGTTCATCGCCATCCGACCGAACGTCTCGCGGATGTCGCGGGCCGAGGCGAGCGGGTCCGGGTTGCCGTTCGGGCCCTCCGGGTTGACGTAGATGAGGCCCATCTGCACGGCGGCGAGCGGGTTCTCCAGATCACGGTCACCGGTGTAACGCTCGTCACCGAGCCACGTGGTCTCCGGGCCCCAGTAGACGTCCTCGTCGGGCTCCCAGACGTCCGGACGGCCGCCGGCGAACCCGAAGGTCTTGAAGCCCATCGACTCCAGGGCGACGTTGCCGGCCAGGATCATGAGGTCGGCCCAGGAGATGCTCTGGCCGTACTTCTTCTTGACCGGCCAGAGCAGGCGGCGGGCCTTGTCCAGGTTGCCGTTGTCCGGCCAGCTGTTCAGCGGCGCGAAGCGCTGCTGACCGCCACCGGCGCCACCCCGGCCGTCGCTGATCCGGTAGGTGCCCGCGCTGTGCCACGCCATCCGGATCATGAACGGGCCGTAGTGCCCGAAGTCGGCCGGCCACCAGTCCTGCGAGGTGGTCATGACCTCCGCGATGTCCTGCTTCACGGCGGCCAGGTCGAGGGCCTTGAACGCCTCGGCGTAGTCGAACTCACCACCGAGCGGGTTGGCCACGACCGGGTTCTTGGCAAGGATCTTCAGGTTGAGCTGATTCGGCCACCAGCCGCGGTTCCCGCCCCCCTGGGTCGGGTGCGGGGCGCGTCCGTGTGCGACCGGGCAGCGCGACTCGCTTCCCGCGTTCGCGTCATGAACGACGGCGTCGTGGTTCTCGGACATCAGGTTCCTTCCGTGACTGGCGGACCAGGTATCAGGCATTGCCTGCGGTGGAGCAGCCGGGGCACAGGCCCCAGTAGGTGACCTCGGCCTCGTCGATGGAGAAGCCGTGGCCGTCGGACGCGGTCAGGCAGGGCGCCTCGCCGACGGCGCAGTCGACATCGGCGATCAGGCCGCACGACCGGCACACCACATGGTGGTGGTTGTCACCGACCCGCGACTCGTAGCGCGCCACCGAGCCGGGTGGCTCGATGCGCCGCACCAGACCCGCGCCGGTCAGCGCCCGCAGTACGTCGTAGACGGCCTGGCGGGACACCTCGGGCAGACCTCCTCGCACGGCACGGATGATCAGATCCGTGTCGGCGTGCGGATGCGCGTGGACCGCGCTCAGCACCGCCACCCGGGGGCGGGTGACGCGCAGAGCCGCTCCACGCAGCATCTGGGGGAAGTCCGGGGCCGTGACCACGCCCCGCAGTCTGGCCCCTTTTCTGGAATGAGTCAAGAAGAGGCGGCCTTCCCGGCCACCCGATCTCAGGTGATGCACCACCACCCGGGCCTGCTCGCCAAGATTGTCACCACGCTCGACGCCCGGCCACACCGGCGCAGTGCCGGTACGGCCGGGCGACGGCTCCTCGGCCGGTCATCCACCCGGACAGGTGTTCGTCCCACCGCTGTAGGCGACGCAACTGGGTGGCCGTGGTGACGGCTCCACGGTCTGACCGGACAGCGGGGCGCGGGCCATGGACTGGATGCCGGCGAGCGCGAGCCCGACAAGCAGGGCGAATCCGATCGCGTACCCGAACCGGACGGCCCACCGGCGCCGGCCGGCCGCGAGGGCAACCGCCAGGCCGAGCACGGGAGCGCCAAAGGTCACGGCCAGGCCGGCGACGAAGTAGCGGGTCGTCCGGGCGTGCACCGCGGCCAGGTCGGCATCCGGGAAGGTCGTGGTCCGGTTGGCCAGGCCGAGCAGGATCAGCAGCGGGCCGCCGTACATCCAGCCGAAGAACACGACGCCGAGCGCTGCCTCCGGCCACCGCCGAGGTTGGTCGGGTCCGGCCGCCTCGCCGGTCACCGCAGCACCAGCGCCACCGCCACGGCGGCGAGCCCGACCAGACCGGTGAACGCGGCGACATTGCCGGCCACCAGGCCGGATCGGACCCGCGCCGCGACCATGACCGCGAGCATCACCAACGAGACCAGGAAGCTGACCGCGAGTGCCGGCAGGCCGTAGAAGATCGCGAGGAGCAACGCTCCGTCGCGGGCACTCGGGGTACAGCCGAAGCCGATCCCGTCGCACGACCCGTCGGTCTTCTCCGCGGGCAGCGCGCTGACCCACAACGCGGCGGCGACCAGGATGGTGGCGTACCACCCGGCCAGGACAGCGGCCCCGACGCCGGCCGTCCGGACGCCCGCCGCAGGTGAGTCCGACGACGCGTGGACAGGCATGGGGGCACGGTACCGACGGACGACCGATGGTGGCCTGAGCCCGGGTACTCAGGGTCCGTCGCCGGGGCGGCCGATCAACTCCCGGCCGGTTGGGCGGCGGACGTCGGCGGAACCGGTACCGGCCGGGTTGCGCGCAGACCTCGGGTGAGCAGCACTGTGCTGACCAGTGACAGCCCGGCCAGCACGGCCACCGCCCGGTGGGTCGGCATCAGGTCGGCCACCGCGCCGGCCAGGGCCGCGCAGAGCGCCTGCCCGGTCAGCATCCCATTCTGTTGCAGGCCGAGCACCTGGCCACGGGCCTGCGGCGGGGAGTGGACGATCAGCCGCTCCTGCAACGGCAGCGATACCGCGAAACCGACCGAGGCGACCAGGGCGATGAGCACCGCCAGCGGCAGCTCCGGACGGAACAGGAAGGCGAGATACGGCAGGGGCAGCAGCAGCCGCAGCGGCACGACGCACCGCTGCCGTGCGGCGGGCGCAAGGAATCGACCTACGAGGATGTCACCGGCGAGCATGCCGAGAGCGCCGCCGGCGAAGAGGAAACCGGCGCGGTCCCCGGCATACGGCAGGAACAGCGCCTCGCAGCCGACGACCATGCCGTTGGGTAGCCACAGGTTGAGGTAGAGCGACCTACGGCCCGGATCCGCCCACAGCTCCCGGTTGATCCGCATGGTGCGCGCCGCCGAGGCCCGCTCGTCTGCCCGGGCCGGTCGTTCCCGCAGCCCCAGCCGCGTCACCGCCACCGCCACGGCCCGCAGCGCGGTGGCGACCAGGAACACCTGGTACGGGCTCAGCCAGACCAGCAGCACGCCACCCGCCCCGAACCCGGCGATCTGCATGACGCCGACGCTGACGTTCATGGTGGACCGGCCCAGCACGTACGCGCCGGCCGGCAGCATGTCGTTTATCAGCGCCCAGCGGGCCCCGCCAGCGACCGACCCGACGTACGCGACGAGCAGGATGACGGCGAACCGGGCCCACAACGGCAGTCCAGGTACCGCCTGGAGAGCAGCCCCGGCGAGCGCGACCAGTGCGGCGAGGGTCAACGCTCGACGCGGCGGCAGGCTGTCCGCCGCAGAGAGCAGCGTCAGGCTGCCGAGCACGCTGGCCAGCGGTGCACCGAACATGCTCAGCGCGGTGAGCAGGGCCGACCCGGTCGTGGCGTAGGTCAACGAGCCGAGGGCCAGCGCCGATGTGGCGTGCGCGGCGATGCCGGCGCAGTTGGCCACGAAGAGATTGCGGAACTCGTGGACGGTGAACAGCTCCGAGTAGGTCCTCACCCCGATGATCCTTGGGAGCCGCCGCTGCACGCCCTAGAGTTACGGCGGGAGGCGAAACATGTCGGTCTGGCGGGTGCCGGTGGACCTGCTCGCGCGCAGCCGGTTCACCATCTCGCCGATGACCGATACGGTCGCCGCGCTGCGGGCGCTGCACAGCCCGCGTCGTCCATGGCAGCACTCCTGGCGGCGACCGCACCTCGCCGCGTACCAGCAGATGCTGGCCCGGCGCCCGATGCTGCGGGCGCTGCTGGCGGCGTCGTTCCAACCGCGGTGGACGGCCGACTTCCTCACCCTGGCTCCCGCGACCGCCGCCCCGACTTTCGCCGAGGAGTTGGCGGCCGTAGCCGGGCGCACCGACGAGCAGATCCGCGCCGACCTACGAGTTACCCGCCCGGGACCGCTCGCCGACGTGCTGCGCCGCGACGGCGTGACGGAGCAGGCGGTGCACCTGCTCGACTGGGTCTGGACGCACACGGTACGGCCGGAGTGGCCGACGCG
Source organism: Micromonospora sp. CA-263727 (assembly GCF_050942455.1). Classification (NCBI taxonomy): domain Bacteria; kingdom Bacillati; phylum Actinomycetota; class Actinomycetes; order Micromonosporales; family Micromonosporaceae; genus Micromonospora; species Micromonospora sp. CA-263727. The sequence goes on along the minus strand of NZ_CP192031.1, from coordinate 3,117,257 downwards.
GGAACGCCGGCTACGCGCCGACGTGGTGGCCCGCACCGCCCGGCTGAGCAGTCAGGGCTGGGCGGGCGTGCTCGCCGATTTCAAGCCCACTGTCCGGTGGCTCGGCGACGGTCATCTACAGGTCAACGACTACCCGGCACCCCCGCTGCCGCTCGACCAGGCCGAACAGCTGGTGTTCGTCCCCGCCCACTGCGTGCGCGGCTGGGTGGTGTGGGAGCAACCGACCCGGTTCGGCATGGTCTATCCGGCCAGCGGCATTCTCGCCGACGACACCCCACCGGTGCCGGACGGGCTGGACCGGCTGATCGGCCCGAACCGGGCAGACATCCTCGTCCGGCTGGCGAGTCCGCTCAGCACGTCGCAGCTGGCGGCGGTCACCGGGCTCTCCGTGGGCGCGGTCGGTGACCACCTGCGCGTGCTGCTCGACTCGGGCACGGTGACCAAGCGCCGGTCGGGGCGGGAGGTGCTCTACTGGCACACCCCGCTCGGCGCCGCCCTGGCCGCTGGGGCACCGGCCAGGGCGGCTGGACGTCTCACGGGAGGTTGACCGTGTACTCCGCCGTCTGCACCTTGCCGTCGACCTGGAAGTCGAGGAAGGCCCGGTAGCGGCCGGTGCTCGGGGCGGTCAGCCAGAACTTGACCGCACCGTCGACCAGCTCGGGTTCCGGGTGGACGTGCACGTAGCCCAGGTCGCCTTCGCGGACCACGACCAGGTGACCGTACGCGCCCAGGTAGCGTTCCAGCTGGACCGGGGCGCCGGTGCGGCTCACCCGGAAGAGCAGCGGCGTGCTCATCCCCACGGTGGGCGTGCCCTCCATCGCCACCGTGAACGGCCCGGCCGTCGCAGCCGACGCCGGTGGCGGCAGTGTGGCCGGGCTGAACGTGCCCGGCACGTGGTGGTCGACGCCGAGGACCAGCGGGAGCTGGGTCCCGTCGGCCGTGATGACGGTGAAGTCGGCGTAGATGCGATAGCCGCCGGCCCGGGCCAGCTGCACCGGGACGCTCCAGGTGCCGTCGGGCGCCATGGTGGGGTGTAGATGCTGGTACCCGTCGAGGTCGCGGCCGACCACGATCATGTGCAACGGCTTGTCGTGCACGACCGCGAAGCGCGTCGCCGGCCGCCGGTCGGTCCCGACGATCCGGAACTGGTAGTCCATGCGTACGTCGGCCGGCTGGGAACGCTGCACCGGTTGCAGCGTGTACCCGGCGGCGCTGACCGATGTCCCGGTCGCCTGGGTCTGGTCCGCGCCGCCGTCGCCCGGATGAGTGTGCGCCCCCGTACCCGCCGGGTGTTGGTGGGCGCCGCCGGCCGGCACCGCCTGCCCTGCGGCGAGCGGCCCGCCGCCGGCCGGGCCGGCCTGCTGGACGTCGGTGGCGGTGCGCTGGTCGGCCGGGCCGAGCCGGCCGAGCCCGAAGCCGGCCAGCAGGGCGACCACCAGGCCGCCGACGAGCAGTGCCAGACCCGTGTTGCTCAGCCGGGGCTCGCCGGCCACGGCCACCTCGTCCGCAGCGGACGGTGACGCTCCGGTGGCGGGCACGGCGCGCGTGCCCTCGGCCACGCCGGCCCTGCCCCGGGTGCGCGCGGCCGGCTGCGCCTCGCCGGTCGGACGCAAGCCGGTCGAACCCGAGCCGGTGCCGCGGAGGCCAGTGGAGCGGGAGCCAGTCGAGCGGGAGCCAGTCGAGCGGGAGCCAGTCGAGCGGGAGCCAGTCGAGCGGGAGCCAGTCGAGCGGGAGCCGGTGGCCGATCGGCGGGGGGCCGGTCCCGAGCCACGGGCACGGCCGGTGGCCCGGACCGCAGGGGACGGGTGGTCGCGACGGCGCCACAGCACGACGGCGGCCAGTGCTGCCGCGATCGCCACGGCCAGGCTGATCCAGGCCACGCGGCCGGGGCCGCCCCCGCCGGCTGAGTCGGCCGAGTCGGCCGAGGGTGCCATCGCCGCCGGCGTCGGGGCCGACGACACCGACGGTACGGCCGTCGCCGCGCCCTGCCCGTGCTGCTCGGCGGCGGCCAACAGTGACGGGTCCGGCTGGTCGGTCGGGGGTTGCCAGCCCTGCGGCGCGGCGGTCACCGGCCCGGCGTAGCGGAAGCTCATCGTGCCCCGCACCGCCTCGCCGTCGGAGGCCACGGAGAGGTAGCTCACCGAGTACTGTCCCGCCGACGGCAGGTGGGCGATCGTCACCACCGCCGGGAATCCGGTCGAGTATTCGCGCGGCTCGAACTTCCCGTCGACCAGGAAGTACTCCCGTACCGGCTGGGCCAGCGGCTTGGGCGGCCCGTACGTCCAGCCGTTGTCGACCCGACCGCCGCCGGGGGCGGTGACGGTGAAGTGCGCGTTTGCGGCGACCTGTTCGGTGAAGTAGAGCTGCACCGTCGCCAGCGGCTGGTCCACCGTGGCGCCTTCCGCCGGAGTGGACATCGCCAGGGTGCCGTGAGCGGCGGCGGGCGGGGCGGCGGCGAGGAGGCCGACCGCTGCGGCGAGGACGATCGCGAGCAGGCCCGAGATCGTGCGTCCCGCAGCCAGGGTGAGACGACGCATCTGAACATCTTTGCGGCGACGCGTCCTCGATCAAGAGACCGTTATATTTTTGTGCAGATAGCAAAAGTTGTGCCCGTGCCGACTCAAGTCCACGCTGGAGCAACGAAACGCTCCGCACGCACAGAGCCAACACGCACAGAGCCAACCCCGGGCCGCCGCAGCCGCCGGGAGGTCCGCCACGACCGGTGCGGCCGGGTCGGCGACCCGGCCGCGTAGATCGGATCAGCGGTTGTTGGCGAGGTCTGCGCAGTCCGTCTCGTCGGGCAGCAGTGGCCGCAGGGTGACCGTCCAGCGCTGGCCACCCGAGGTCCACGGGGTCGCCGCACTGGCCTTCGCCGCGGCGTCGAGCAGCTTCGGCACCGCGTCGCCGGTGACCGTCACGCAGCCCAGCCCCAGATCCTTGCTGAGTTCGCCGCCGGGCAGCGCCGGACCGGGCCAGGCCACCTCGGGCTGCTCGCCGGCCTCGCCGTTGGCGACCCATCGCTCGGCGACGGCCGCGACGGCGGTCGGCACGTACGGCTGCGTCTGCGCCGCCGCGGCGAGCGGCCCCGCCGGGTCGGACAGCGACTCCGCGAACTCGCGCAGCTTGACCCGGGCCGCCTGCTGCTCGGCGGTCAGGCCCGAATCGGTGCCGGCCACCTCGGCATCAAGGGCGTTGACCTCCAGCTCCTCGACACCCTTGAGGCCACGCACGGTGAACCGGGTCGAGGGCACGTCGGCCACCGGCGGGGTGCCGAAGTCGAGCGTGCTGCCGACCCCGGCGTCCCGGGCCAGCTTGAGCAGGTTTTCCACGTCGGCGGCGCTGACCGTGCCGACCTGGAGGTTGGGCAGCGCCGGACCGGGATAGATCAAAGTGACGGGTCCCTGGGTGAACACCCGCCCGTCGCCATAGACAGTGATGCTGGGAAGGCGGGTGGCCAGCATCGCCGGCGTCACGAACCCTCCGGTGTAGTCCATCCGGAACACCACGGTGTCCGCGGAGTACGACACCTCCGGTGAACCCGAATCTCCCGCACCAATGGCACCACTCTGCTGCCCACAGGCAGCGGATGCCAGCAACAGCAATGGAACGACCGCCAGCCGCCCGCTTCGACGAATACTCATGGCGATCGGACGTGCCCGGGGGCCAAAGCGTTCCCGCTTCCGTGCGGGTCAACTCGAAAGGGGCGGGCACCGCTGCGGTCAGGCGCTCGCCCCCTCGTGCCCGGCCGATACCCGGGCGGCGCCCTGGGCCAGCAGCCACGGCAGATAGCCGGCCCGACCCCGGGCGGCGCCGAGGATCGTCACCAGCACGGTGCGGTCACCGACCCGGAGCACGGCGCGCTCACCGGCCGCGTACGCCCCGTCGCCGATGCCGGGCAGCGGCTGCCCCTGGGAGTTGAGCCGCCAGATCCACTGGCCCGCCGCCCCACCCACCGCCTGGACGGTCAACACCGGCTGGCCGTCGCCCGCCGCCCGGAACTGGGCACCGGCCAGCGGGCCCGGCAGGTCGAGTCGTTCGGCGGCCCGCACCGGCAGGCCCAGTGCCTGCCCGACCTCCGCCACGGTGAACAGCGTCGCCGGCCCGACCGCGCCGCGCTTCGCCGCCACCGCGTCGTCGGTCCCGCCCGCCACCGGCGACTCGACCAACCGGCGCGAGCGACCGTGGCCGACGACCGACATGCTGACCACCCGCCGGCTCCAGGGGCGCACCCTGATCGTCACGGTGTCCCCGTCGTGGCAGTCGCCCGCCCACTGGCTGGGCAGCCCCCAGGCGGTGCTGCGCTCGCCGGTGCCGTCGTCCACCGCCAGGTAGTGCAGCCAGGGCCGGGCCGGCTGGTTCTCCCCCTGTGCGGTGGAGCGCCACACCTCCAGCCAGAGCACCTCGCCGGTGAGGGTGCGCTCGGTGACGAGGTCCGCGACGCCGCGCACCGCCGTGTGGGCCCCGGAGAGCAGCGACAGCAACGCCAGGACGACGACGCCGTCGGCCACGAAGGTGAAGATCCGCTCCGCCCGATCGGTGCTGGACGGCAGGAGGTCGAAGGAACTGCCGAAGAGCTTCAGCAGGAAGCCGCCGATCACGATGCTGATCACCGCGCGGAACAGCAGTTTCGGTAGCGTCTGACCGTAGCGCGGGGAGAACCGCGGGTAGCGTACCCGCACCCGGTGCCAGGTGCCGCCGTACGACGACCAGACCAGCGTCCGGTCGCCCATGCCGAGGTCGAGGATGGCGCTGGCCAGGCGGGTCGCGCCGACGGCCGCGCCGTAGCCCAGGTACCGGTCCCAGATCGCCACCGACGCCGGCGGCAACTCGTCGAACTGCTCGTGCCCGCGCAGCCAGGCGCGGACCCCGAGCCAGCGTGCCGCCACCTGACGGCCGAGGGCGGTGTCGCGTTCGCCGGGTGACACTCCGGCGATGGTGCTCAGCACCGCGAACGTGACGAAACCCGCGGCGAACCCGGGGTTGTCGTCCTCCTGGCGCCAGGTGCCGTAGTGGAAGGCGGCCAGGCCGACGCCGACCGCGGCCACCAACGCGGCGACGCCGAGCAGGGTGGTGACCGCGGGACCGAAGCGCCGCCGGGACAGCCCGGCCGCCCGGGCGTCCGCGACGACCTGTGCGTGCAGGCGCTTGTTCCACGCCTTGGCCTGGGCCCGGTCGCGAAAGGTCAGCGCGGTCAGCGGTACCACGCCGTTGACCGCGAGCCCGCGCACCCGGTCGAGCACCCGACGCTCGTACGGGCGCAGGCCGGCGTCGTCGGGCGGTGCCGGCGGCAGGTGCAGGGTGGTCTGCATCGGGTCGTTGCCCGGCTGCCGCAGCTCGATGAAGCCCCGGGCGGCGAGGTCGAGCAGCGTCGACTCGGCCGCGTCCTCGGTGAGTGACCAGCGGTTGACCAGCAGGCTGACCAGGGCGGGCGGTTCGGCACCGAGTTCCATGGTGGCCGGCGCGGGCGCCGGACTGGCTGGCCGGGTGAGCAGCCGGACCACGCCGTACACGCCGAACCAGCCGGCGAGCGCGGCCACGCTCACTCCCAGGTCGAGGAGCAGGCGCCCGTCCATCACCGGGCCCGCGCCGTCAGAAGCGGACCTGGACGGAGGCGCGTTCGCCGTCCAGGGCCTCGAAGAAGTCCGTCGCCCGGAACCCGCCCACACCCGCGATGAGGTTGGTCGGGATGGACTGCACGCTGGTGTTGAACGTCTGGACGGCGCTGTTGAAGAACTGCCGCGCGTAGGCGATCTTGTCCTCGGTGGCCGCCAGTTCGCGTTGCAGGCCGGCGAAGTTCTGGTTGGCCTTGAGGTCCGGGTACGCCTCGGCCACCGCGAGGAGGCGGCCGAGCGCCTGGGTGAGGTTGTTCTCGGCGTCCGCCCGGTCGGCCAGGCCGGGTGCTGCGGCGGCGGCGATCGCGCCGGTGCGGGCGGCGACCACGGCCTCCAGGGTACCGCGCTCGTGCGCCGCGTAGCCCTTGACCGTCTCCACCAGGTTGGGGATCAGGTCGTACCGGCGCTTGAGCTGCACGTCGATCTGCGCCCAGGAGGCCCGGACCTGGTTACGCTGGCGGACCAGGCGGTTGTAGGCGACCAGCGCCCAGCCGATCACGACCACCACCAGCAGGCAGAAGAGCCCGCCGACGGCGCTCAGAATGACGCCCCTGCCCATCTTGACTCCCGCGCTGGACCTTCGTTCCGCATGATGACGCGGGGGTGCGCTCCCCGACTGGCACGAGCATGGGCACCCGGATGCCCGGCCGCAATCGGGTGATCGGTCGGCCGGCGTGCCAGATGGCGGAAAGGGCTCCGGCCCGGCGGAATCCGCCGGGCCGGAGCGTTGTGTGGGGACCTGGTGGGGGGCCACGGCGAGCTGGCCGCCCACCAGTCCACTACTCGAACAGCGACAGGGTCAGGGTCGAGGTGTAGGCGCCCGCCGCGACATCACCCGGGGTGCGCAGGAACAGATCCGCGTTCACCGAGTACGCGTCACCGGCCACCGCACCCGAGTCGAAGGTCGAGACCAGGAGTTCCTGGTCGACCAGACCCACGTTGTTGCCCGGCTGCGTCGCCTCGTCCAGAACCGTCACCACCTCTTCACCCTCAGACACCAGGCCGGTGTCGCCGCCGTCGATCAGACGCGGCTTCCAGCCCAGGTGACCGGCACCGATCGGGGCCTGACCCGCCGAACCGACAAAATCGGTGGCGCTGCCCAGCACCGCCCACGCGGCACCCTCGGGCACCTCATCCGCCGTCCGGGTGTCGGTCACCGTCACCGTCGGCAGGGTCCCGACGAACTGACGCACCAGCAACGTCGACCCGTCCTCGGTCAGAGCGACCGAGTCCGCCGCCACCGACATGGCCAGCACACCCGGCTCCCGGATCGGCTCGATGTCGACCGTCACCTGCACGTCCGACTCGTCACCCGGCTCCGCCAGAGCCGGCGACGCCATCGCCACCGACCCGGCCAGCAGGGCACCGGCGGCACCCGCCGCCAGCAACCGCCTACGATTCCCTGTGTTCATCCGTTCTCCGCTATCACTCGTGGTTGTCATTCGGGGAATCAGCTGGCGCAGTTGACGGCCGCGTATTCCTTGGTGACGACAGTCGTCACGGCCTCGCCGTCGATGGAGCCGGTGGCCCGGACCGTCGCCGAACCGGCCGGCACCGATGCCACCCGGGTGTTGAACTGCTGGAAGGAGTTGCCGCCCGGCGCGACGTTGGCGGCGGCCTTGTTGCCGTACGCGCTCTCCAGCGCGATGCTCGCGGTCGCGTTGTGCTCGTTGTTCGCCTGCACCGCGACGTACGCCTTACCCGCCACGCACCGCACCTGCGCGGTCAGCGTGACCGGCAGGTCGAGTTCGGTGCGCACCGTGCCGGTGATCTCGCTGTCCCGGATGGTGGCGCCGGTGGCGTGCACCGAGCCGTTGACCGTGGTCTCCACGATCGACACGAGCGAGGCGCGGTCCGCGTTGATCGAACCGTTCACCTCCGAGCCGAAGACGATCAGGCCGGCACCCGGGTTGACCTGGATCGAACCGTTCTGCGCCAGGCCGTCCACGCAGGTGATGCCGGAGTCGACGGTGAGAACGCCGGTGTTCTCCCCACGCAGGACGGTGGTGCAGGCCGGGTAGCTGGGCTGCGTCTGCACGTTCAGCTCGGCGAAGGCGACCGCCCGCGCGTTGTTGGTCAGCGGGTCGTCCAGCTTGAGGACGTCCAGACCCTTCTGGATGTCGTTCGAGTAGATGTACCCGTTGTGGTAGTACGTCGACCACGATCCACCCAGCACGAGGCGGGTGTCCGAGAGCGGGCCCCGCTCCCAGAAGGCGATCTCGACCGGGTTGGCCGAGTCGGTGAAGTCGATCACCGAGATGCCGCCCTGGTACCAGGCCTGGACCATGATGTCGCGGCCCATCGCCGGGATCAGCGAGCCGTTGTGCGCCACGCAGTTCTCGAAGGCGCTGTTCTCCCGCGGGATCTTGAAGTAGCTCTTGAAGACCAGCTGCCGTTCGGCACCGGAGCCGACGATGTCGTAGATCGCGTCCGCGCCCTGGTTGTCCCGGTAGGTGGGCCGGCAGATCGCGGAGCCGCCGCCGCCGAGCTCGTCGGTGAAGAGCACCTTCGTGCCGGCGTTGTTGAACGTGGCCGAGTGCCAGAACGCGAAGTTCGTGTCCCGCACCTGGCTCAGCACCACCGGGTTCAGCGGGTTGGAGATGTCCATCAGCACGCCGTCACCCATGCAGGCGCCGGCGGCCAGGTCGAGCTCCGGGTAGACGGTGATGTCGTGGCAACCGCTGGTGTTGGTGTTGCCGCCGTCCGGGAAGAGGACCGGGGTGGCCACCACGGCGGCGCTGGTCGGGTTGGCCAGCGGCACGTCGATGATCGAGATCTTGTCGTGCGGCGGCTTGCAGTACGCCGCGTTGGTCGACGGGCTGTACGACGAGACGTAGACGTAGACGCTCTCGCCGTTCTTGCTCGGCACCAGCGTCAGCGTGTGCGAGCCGCAGTCGGTGCGGACCGAGCTGATGTACTGCGGGTTCGCCTTGTCGCTGATGTCGAAGATCCGGACGCCCTCCCAGTGGGCGGCGTTGTTCACGGAGCCGGCCGCGCTGTCGCACGAGTCGTTGGTGCGCGGCGAGTCGACGGCGAGGAACAGCAGGTTGCCGAAGACCGCCGGGTCACCCTGGGCGCCGACGCAGACCACCTGGCTGACCACCTGCGGCGACGCGGGGTTGCTCACGTCGAAGACGTTGAACCCGTTGTAGTTGCCGGCGAAGACGTAGTTGCCCTGGAAGGCCAGGTCGGAGTTGTACGCCGACTCCGCCGCGAACCCGCCGAACTTCGGGATGTTGGCGATCTGGGTGAGGTTGGGGCTGCTGACGATCTCGTCAACGGCCGGAATCGTGTTCTCGGCGGCGCTGACGGGCGGCGCCGCCGCAACGGCCCCGAGGAGAAGGGCGCCTGTGGCGGCCAGGCCGACAAACAGCCTGCGGCTCCCTCGTGGGGTTGGTTGTGACATGTAGGTACACCCTTCGTTGTGCGTGAGCAGGGGTAGCCGGACGATAGCCTGATCCACCACTCAAATATTGTGACATGAGTCACACACGGGAACCGCTTGTGATCACGGTTCAGCAACACCTGCGGCACGAATAGCCGCAGGCAGGGCCCAATGCCACCTTTTCGCAGCGCATGATCCACTGGACAGGGCACCTAACCGCGCTAACATCCCGGCCAACCTCGGGCGTACGGCAGGAGTCGAGTTGTGCTAGGTGAGTGGATCCGGGCGTTTTTCCGGCAGTCGCGGACGATTGTGCTGGTTGAGTTGGCCGTACTCGCGGTGCTGGCGGTGGGGACGGCGGTGGTCGTCTGGTGGCCCGACGACGACGCCAAGCCGGCGGCGACGGCCACGCCCGATCCGATCGACCTGCCCGGCCTGCCGGACTCCACCGCGCCGGTGCTGATGCCCGGCCGCCCGGGCGAGCCGGCGAAGTCGGTCCCGGCGAACGAGGTGTCCCCCATGGCGCGCCCGCCGCACAACAACGCCGACATCCGCTTCGTCACGATGATGATCCCGCACCACGAGCAGGCGCTCGTGATGGCCGAGCTGGTGGCGGAGCGCGGGAAGAGTCCGCAGCTCAAGCTCATCGCCGACCGGATCCTGGCGGCCCAGGAGCCGGAGATCAAGGTGCTGGACGCCTGGCTGACCGAGCGCGGCCTGAACCGGAACTCCGGCGGCAACCACGAGCACACCATGGGCGGCATGCAGTCGGCCGAGGCGCTGAACCGTCTCACCGACGCCCGCGGCGCCGAGTTCGACCGGATGTTCGTGAAGATGATGACCGAGCACCACCAGGGCGCGATCGACATGGCGGGCGAGGCGCAGGCCCTCGGCGTCGACCCCATCATCAACGAGTTCTCCAGCAGCGTCATCGTGGAGCAGAACGTCGAGATCAACCGGATGCGCGACGTGCTGGCCAGCGGCAAGTAGCCCGGACCACCCGACAAACGTAGGAGACATCGACCAGTATATTTGGGCACTAGTCGGATGACCCGCCTGTGAACTGCACCGTAGCGTCGATGCAATTCACCTCGAACGGTCTTCAACATGGACCGTGATCCGGGGCGGGACGTCAAGGGCAACCCGTGGCGGACCGCTTCGGCGGTGGTGAGTTGGCGCTCATGCCTTCCAACCCCCGAAGGAGCAGCGGTGCACCTGCATCCCCGTTCGTCCCGAGGCCGACGCAACGCCGCGTTGCTGTTGTCCACGACTCTCGTCGTTTCTCTGACATCACTGCCCACGCCGGCCTCGGCCGCTCCGGAAGAGGGATCGGGCAACCCGCACTCGATCTTCCTCACCGGCCCGAACGAGGGCGCCCCGGACAACATCGCCATCAACTACCTGCGGGCCAACCCGGTCCAGTATGGCGTGACCGCCGCCGACCTCGGCGACCTCGCCATCCTGTCCAAGTACACCAGCCGGCACAACGGCGTCACCCACGTCAACCTGGCGCAGCGACACCAGAACCTGGAGGTGTTCGGGGCCACCGCCACGGTGAACGTCGCCAAGGACGGCAGTGTCGTCTTCGTCGGCGACACGCTGGTCTCCGAGCTGTCGAAGAACGTCTCCGGCGAGGCGACGCTGGACGCGGTCGAGGCGGTGGAGGCGGCAGCCGACGCGCTGGACCTGGCCGCCCCGAAGAACTCGCGGGTGATGAGCCGCGCCGGTGGAGCGGCGCAGCGGACCGTGGTCTCCGACAGCGGGATCTCCGACGAGCCGATTCCGGCGAAGCTGGGCTGGCAGCCCACCGATGACGGGCTACGCCTGGCCTGGCAGCTGGTGATCGACGACTCCTCCGACGCCCACCTGTGGAACGCCACCGTGGACGCGGCGACCGGCGAACTGCTCGACGTCGACGACTGGACCGTCCACCACGATGCCGACGAACTCGCCAACCACCTGGACCGGGTGGCGCCCGGGCGGGCCAAGAACCCGAAGCCCAAGCCCAAGCCCAACGCCTTCCGCTCGCGCAACCCGGTGCCGGACGGTTCGAGTTACCGGGTGTACGCCGGCCCGGCCGAGAGCCCGAACGACGGGCCCCGAACCCTGGTGACCAACCCGGCGGACGGGACCGCCTCGCCGTACGGCTGGCACGACGCCGATGGCGCCGCCGGCGCCGAGTTCACCACGACCCAGGGCAACAACGTCCACGCGTACCAGGACCAGGACAACAACAACGCCCCGGACTTCGGCAGCAGCCCGGACGGCGGGCCCGGCCTGACCTTCGACTTCCCGATGGACCTGACGGAGCACGCGCAGAGCTACCGGGACGCGGCGACCGCGAACCTGTTCTACTGGAACAACATCATCCACGACGTCACCTACCTGTACGGGTTCGACGAGGCGTCCGGGAACTTCCAGCTGAACAACTACGACCGTGGCGGCGTCGGTGGCGACTACGTCCGGGCCGAGGCCGCGGACGGCGGCGGCACCAACAACGCCAACTTCTCCACCCCGGCCGCCGACGGTGGCACCCCGCGGATGCAGATGTACCTGTGGCCGGGCAACCAGTTCGGCGCCCAGAACCAGGTCGTCCTCGACGGCGTGGGCTCCTTCGACGCCACCTGGTCGCGGTTCAGCCCCGCCCCCTCGGTCGCCGGCCTGCCCGGGCACGGGTTCGTCTACGGCGGCACCGGCTGCACCGAGTCCACCTACCCGGGCACGCTGCCGGGCGGCAACTGGATCAGCGTGGTCGACGGCGGCACGGTCGCCTGCACCTACCTACAGCGCGCCCAGGTCGCCGAGTCGCTCGGCGCCGAGGCCGTGGTGGTCGCGCACAACGCCGCCGGCGCCGCGCCGGTGCTCACCGGCGCCATGACCACCGCGCCGGTCACCATTCCGGCGGTCGCCGTCACCCAGGCCGACGGCGTCGCCATCAAGGACGCCATCGCCGCCGGCGACGTCACCGGCTCGGTGCGCAAGCACCCGAGCCACCCGGGCATCCGGGACGGCGACTTCGACGCCGGGATCGTCATCCACGAGTACGGTCACGGCATCTCCAACCGCCTCACCGGCGGCCCCGGGATCAACTGCCTGAGCGGCAACGAGCAGATGGGTGAGGGCTGGAGCGACTACTTCGCGATCACCATGCTGCTCGACCGGAAGTTCGACTCGGCCGACGGGGTGCGCGGCATGGGCCCGTACGCCCTCTTCCAGGACGACCGCAGTGGCGCCGGCATCCGGCCGCGGCCCTACTCCCGGAACATGGAGATCCAGCCGTTCACCTACGACAGCATCAAGACCGGCGGCTGGCTCAACGGCACCTCGCTGGCCGCGCCGCACGGCATCGGCCACGGCTGGGCCTCCATCCTGTGGGACGTGACCTGGGATCTCATCGACCGGCACGGGTTCAACCCGAACGTGTACGACCCGTGGAGCACCGGCGGCAACAACCTCTCCCTCCAGTTGGTCATGGACGGTCTGAAGATGCAGGGCTGCGGCCCCGGCTTCGTCGTCGGTCGTGACGCGATCATCGCCGCCGACGCGGCGCTGACCGGCGGCGACAACGCCTGCACCCTGTGGAGCTCGTTCGCCCGCCGTGGTCTCGGCTACAGCGCCGTCCAGGGCACCACCAACCGGGACGACAACAGCGAGGCCTTCGACACCCACCCGTCCTGCCGCGGCGACTTCGTCGGCCGGGCGAAGCAGCCGGCCCTCAACACGGCCAAGGCCGGCAGCAACGCCACCATGAAGTTCAAGCTGAACCGTAATCGCGGCCTGGACATCCTCGCCAGCAACTCCCCCTACTCCCGCCTGGTCGACTGCGACACCCTCCAGACCGTCAACCCCGACGGCACCATCACCCCCCGCCCCACTCCCGTCCCGGCGGTCAGTCCCGGCAAGTCCAAGCTCTCCGCCAACGCCAAGGGCGAGTACACCTTCGGATGGAAGACCGACAAGGGCTGGGCCGGCACCTGCCGGGAGTTCGTCCTGACCCTCGACAACGGATTCCAGTACCGCTCCTACTTCACGTTCACCGGCTGACCCCGAGCCCCGACCCACGGTAGAGACCACGGAGGGAGCGTTCCGCACGACGGAGCGCTCCCTCCGTCCTTTCCAGCGAAGGGAACACCTGTGCCGTCATCCACGCGGAGATCCCGCGGTCGCCGTTACGCCGCCGCACTGCTCGCCACGACCCTGGTCGTGTCCCTGTCGTCACTGCCCGGCAACCCCGCCTCGGCCGCTCCGGAGGAGGGTGGCGCGTCGAACCCGATCTTCCTGACCGGCCCGAACGAGGGCTCCCCCGAGGAGGTCGCCACCCGCTACCTGCGAGCCAACCCCACCGGACACGGGGTGGCCAGAGCCGATCTCGACGACCTCGCCGTGCTGTCCAGCTACACCAGCCGCCACAACGGCGTCACCCACGTCAACCTCGCCCAACGCCACAAGGGCCTGGAGATCTTCGGCGCCACCGCCACGGTCAACATCGCCGAGGACGGCAGCGTCATCTTCGTCGGCGACACCCTCGTCTCCGGCCTCGCCGGCAGCACCTCCGGCGCCCCCGACCTCGACGCCGTCGACGCCGTGCAAGCCGCAGCCGACGCCCTCGACCTGCCCACGCCCACGAGCCCCCGAGTCATCACCCGGGCGGGCGGCGCCACCCGGGAGACTCTGGTCTCCGGCAGCGGCATCTCCGACGAACCGATCCCGGCCAGGCTGGGCTGGCAGCCGACCGCCGACGGCCTCCGCCTGGCCTGGCAACTCGTCATCGACGACGCCACCGACGCCCACCTGTGGAACGTCACCATCGACGCCGAAACCGGCGAGATGCTCGACGCCGACGACTGGACCAGCCACGACAGCCCGGCGGACCTGGCCAGCACGCTGGGCCGACCGGAACAGCAGACCTCGGTCGCCAGCACCCGGACCATCGCCACCCCGAGGGTGGGTTCACCGGACTCCGTCGACGACGGGTCGAGCTACCTGGTCTTCGAGTTCCCGAAGAACGACCCGAACGAGGGGCCGCAGACCGTGGTGACCAACCCGGCCGACGGGCTCGCCTCGCCGTACGGGTGGCACGACACGGACGGCGTGCCCGGTGCCGAGCACACCGTCACCCGGGGCAACAACGCGTACGCGTACACCGACCGGGACGCCAACAACCAGGTCGATCCGGACAGTGCCGCCGAGGGCGGAGCCAGCCTCACCTTCAATTTCCCGGCCGACCTCGACGAGCATCCGCAGACCTACGCCCAGGCCGCCGTGGTGAACCAGTTCTACTGGTGCAACATCGTCCACGACATCAGCTACCGGTACGGCTTCGACGAGCCGGCCGGCAACTTCCAGGTCGACAACTACGGTCGGGGCGGCGTCGGTGGTGACGACGTGCTGTGCGAGGCGCATGACGGCTCCGGCCAGAACAACGCCAACTTCTCCACCCCGGCCGCCGACGGTGGCCGGCCGCGGATGCAGATGTTCCTCTGGCCGGGCAACCAGTTCGGCCTGCCCAACGCGGTGACCGTCGGCTCGGGCTCCGCCGCCACCACGTACCAGGCGGAGTACGCGCGGTTCACGCCCGCCCCCACCAGGGCCGGTTTCGCCGGCGACGTCGTGCAGGTCGACGACGGCGTCGGGGCGACCGGTGACGGCTGCACCGCGTACCGCCTGCCCACCGGCGCGATCGCCATGGTGGACCGCACCAGCGCCTGCAACTTCCACCTCCAGGTGACCAACGCCGAGCAGGCCGGCGCCGCCGCCGTCGTGGTGGTCAACAACGTCACGAGCGCGCCGGTGGTGATGAGCGGATCCATGAGCCCACCCGTCGGGATCCCGGCCGTGATGGTCAGCCAGGCCGACGGCACCAGCATCAGGGCCGGGCTGCCGGCGTCCGGGCGGGTGCACCGCAACCTGGACCGGCCGGCGATGCGGGACGCCTCGTTCCGCGCGGAGACGATCTTCCACGAGTACGGACACGGGGTCTCCCTCCGGCTGACCGGCGGCCCGGGAATCAACTGCCTCACCGGTGACGAGCAGATGGGTGAGGGGTGGAGCGATTTCCTCGCGATCGCCGCGCTGCTCAACCCCGCGATCGACGGCCCGGAAACCCCACGCGGTTACGGGCAGTACGCGCTGTTCCAGGACAGCCGGGTGGGTGACGGTTTCCGGCCACGCCCGTACTCCCGGAACATGGCACTCCAGCCGTTCACCTACGACAGCATCAAGACCGGCGGCTGGCTCGACGGCACCTCGCTGGCCGCCCCGCACGGCATCGGCCACGGCTGGGCGGCGGTGCTCTGGGACATGGCCTGGGATCTGGTCGAGCGGCACGGCTTCAACCCGAACGTGTACGGCCCGTGGAACAGCGGCGGCAACAACCTCGCCATGCAGCTGGTCATGGACGGGTTGAAGATGCAGGGCTGCGGCCCCGGCTTCGTCACCGGCCGCAACGCCATCATCGCCGCCGACGCGGCGCTGACCGGCGGCGACAACGCCTGCACCCTGTGGGCCTCCTTCGCCCGCCGCGGCCTCGGCTACAGCGCCGTCCAGGGCACCACCAACCGCAACGACAACAGCGAGGCCTTCGACACCCACCCGTCCTGCCGCAGCGACTTCACCGGCCGCACCGCACCGCCGGGCCTCAACACCGTCAAGGCCGGTAGCGCCGCACCGATGAGGTTCAAGCTCGACCGTTACCGCGGGCTGGACATCCTGGCCAGCAACTCGCCCTACTCCCGTTTGGTCGACTGCGGCAGCCTGGCGACCGTCAACCCGGACGGGCCGATCACTCCGCGCCCCATCCCGGTCCCCGCGATCAGCCCCGGCAACTCGAAGCTCTCCGCCAACGCCCGCGGTCAGTACCACTACGGGTGGAGGACCGACCGGAGTTGGGCCGGCACCTGCCGCGAGTTCGTCCTGACCCTCGACAACGGATTCCAGTACCGCAGCTACTTCAAGTTCACCTGATCCGGAACAACGATCCACGGTAGAGGGGGCGTTCCGGACCGCAGGAGCGCCCCCGGCCCCACCCCACTGGCCTCTAGGTGGTGTAGTCGGCGTTGATCCGGATGTAGCCCTCGGTCAGGTCGCAGCCGTAGACGGTGAAGGCGCCCTCGGCGATGCCCAGGTCCACCTCGATCACCACGTCGTCGCGGCGCAGGTGCTCCTGCAACAACCGCAGCTTCTCGTCGGTCGCCGCGGCGGGGTAGACCTCCATGCCGCCGAAGCCGATGGTCACCCGCTCCGGCAGGATGTCGTCGTCCTGCTCGCACTTGCCCACCGCCATCGCCACCCGGCCCCAGTTCGGGTCCGCGCCGTGCACCGCGGTCTTCACCAGTGGCGAGTTCACCACCGCCTTGCCAACCCGCTTGGCCTGGTCGTCGTCGCGGGCGCCGGTCACCCGGACCTCGATCAGCTTGCTGGCGCCCTCGCCGTCGCGCGCCACCATCCGCACCAGTTGCAGGGCGCAGTCGTACAGCGACTGCTCGAACTCGCCGAGGTCGACCGGCCCGGCGAGACCGTTGGCGAAGATGGCCGCGGTGTCGCTGGTCGAGGTGTCGGTGTCGATGCTCACCGCGTTGAAGGTCCGGTCGATCACCGCCCGGAAGACCCGGTCCAGGTCGGCGGGGTCGATCTCGGCGTCCGTGCAGAAGAAGGTCAACAAGGTGGCCATGTTCGGTTCGATCATGCCGACGCCCTTGGCCACGCCGACGACGGTGGCCGTGCCGCACCGGGAGCGGGCCACCTTCGGACGGGTGTCGGTCGTCATGATGGCGGCGGCCACCCGGTCGAAGTCCGCCGGCGGGAACGGCCAGCTCAGCCCGGCGAGGTACGCGCGCAGCCGGGGCATCGGGTACTGCCGTCCGATCACCCCGGTCGAGGCGATCAGCAGCTCGTCCGGGTCCAACCCGATCGCCTTCGCCACCGTCGCCTGGATCTCACGGGCGTTCGCCATGCCCTCCTCGCCGGTGGCCACGTTGGCGTTGCGGGCCAGCACCACCACCCCACGGGCCGCCGCGCCGCGCGCCGAGCGGCTGAGCAGCACGCTCGGGCCGGCGAACCGGGACCGGGTGAAGACCGCCGCGCTGACCGCCGGCGTCTCCGAGACCAGGGCGGCGAAGTCGTCGCCCTCCTCCTTGAGCCCCGCGTTGCCGACCAGCGCACGAAAACCCCGAGGGGTGATGGTCTCCACCTGACAACTCCCCTGATAGGCCAACCGGCGGTAAGAATATACCGTCGGCAGCAGAATTACGCACTGCCCGCCCGGGGGTGGCGGACTAGAGCGCCGCGCAGTCACCGCCCTTGCTGCCGTTCACCGTGTTCCGCGCGCCGAAGTCCTTGACCGCCGCGCTGTTGCCCGTGCAGTGCAGCGCCCCGTTGACCCGGTTGCCGACCAGGATCGGCCCGTAGTCGCCGGCCAGCCGGCTGTACCGCTCGTTGGCGGTCACCTGGACGTTGCCCGACAGGCTGAACGCACCGTTGACGGTGCTACCGGCGATCGTCACATCCCGGCTGGTACCGGTGATCAGGACGGAGCCGTTCACCCGGCTGCCGAAGAGCTGCACCGCCTCGGCGCCGGTCGCCGCCAGCGCGCCGTTGATCGAGCTGTCGCTGACCACCAGCGACGCACCGGCCCGCACCGTGACACCACCGTTGACCTGGGCCCCCTTGAGGCAGGTCACCCCCGAGCCGACCACCAGCCGCTGCTGCGCGCCGGTCAGCGTCGTGGTGCAGTCCGGCGACGAGCCCGGCAGCACGGTGGCGCGGTAGGAACTCGGCAGGCCGATGTTGCCGGCGGCGTCGATCGCCCGGTGCTCCACCAGGTGGGTGCCGAAGCCCGGCACGAACCCGCCGCTCGGGTGGTCGTCCGGCAGGGTCTGCTCGAAGGTCGCCTTCGACAGGCCGCCGGTACCGAGGTTGCCGTACGTCAGCGCCTTCACGTTCGTGCCCGAGTGGCGGAACTGGAACGGCGATTCGGGCATCGGCTGTTCGGGGAAGCCGAAGTAGTGGAACCAGCCCTGCCTGTCGAGCCGGAGCTGGCCCACGACGTACCGGTCCTCGTCGTACCCGGTGCGGTCGTCCTGCGGGTCGAGCCACATGTCCCAGCCGTTGAAGTACACCGGGTGCTCGGTGCTGCCGGCGAGCCGGGTTAGCGGCGCGGAGAGGGTCCGCGGCGCGGTCGGCCGGGCGTTGTCGACCGTCCACTCGATCCGGTCGGAGACGCCACCCGGATCCGCCGGGTCGGTCACCGTCGCCACCAGCCGGTAGGTGCCCGGGGCCAGGTTCAGCGCGCCGAGGTCGAGACTGCGGCTGTTGTGCGGGTTCGGCAGCGGGCGGCCCTCCAGCGACCAGGTCACCTGGACGATCCGGTCGGTCGGATGGTTGGTCCGTACGAAGACCACCTCGTCACCGGCGACCGGCTGGCTGTTCATCGTGGCGGCGGTGATGGTGGCCTCGGGCCCCGACGGCGTCGCCCTCGTCCCGCCCACCGTCCACTGCCGGGTCTGCACGAACCGGGGCCCGTTGAAGCCGGAGTTCGTGGCGGTGTTGTCGGCCGACGGGTTGCGGACCCAGTCGATGCCGTCCGGGCCGACCGGGTCACGCACCTCGACGTGCACCACGGCCCCGGCGGGCAGGTCCAGCTCGCCGAGGTCGAGGTCGCGGCCGTGGTACGTGTCGAGCACGGTGCCGTTCGCGCCACCGACCCGCCAGGTGACCTCCAGTTCGTGGTAGCGCGGCTGGCCGCTCTCCACCCACAGCACGCTGTCGGCGGCCACCGTGCCCACGGGGGTGTGCCGGATGTTCATCTGCCCGGAGTTCCGCATGCCGGTGACCCGGGCGACCATGTGTTCGAGGCCGACCTGGTCGAAGTCGAACCCGATCCAGCGCATCATCGAGTGCTCGCTCGGCCGGCGCTGGCCGCAGGGGTACGTGCCGCCGCCCTCGTGCGCCCCGATGACGCCGCCGGAGAGGCTCTCCTCGCCGACCCAACGCCACCACTTGTGCTCCTCCGCGACCAGTTGCTCCGCGCTACGGATGGTGTGGTGGAAGCTGCCCGGCTCGCCGCCGGTGTAGCAGGCCCGCACCACGTCCCGGGAGGAGTACGGATACTCGTCGGCCAACGTGCCGAGCGAGTGACCGATCTCGTGCAGCGAGATCAGCGGGCCCTGCGGGGAGCCGCCGGAGGTCGTCGCGTTCGTGCCGCCGATACCGCCGTAGGTGAACGTGTTGAAGATCGCCAGAGTCTGCACGTTCTGGGCGGTACGGGGAATGCCCAGCACCGGCGCCACGTAGGTGTCGATGATCCGGTTGTGCGCCTGCGAGCCGGTCTCGCAGGGGTTCACCCCGGCCGGGTAGTAGGCGGCGAAGCTCGCGCAGTTCAGCGGCGCGCCGCCGTACACGGTGCCGCGCGACAGCGGGTCGTTGCAGCCGTCCTGGTAGATCATCCGCAACGCGGTGTTCTTGGCGTTGATCGGGCCCTCGCGCTGACCGGTGTCCCGGATCGTGCCGTCCGGATGGCGTACCCGGCCGTCCGGGTCGCACCGGACGCCGTAGTCGATCGAGGCGATCTCCACCGCGTACACGTTCAGGTAGTTGCGGTAGCTGCGGAACGGCTCCGTGGCCCACATGACCGCCAGGTTGCGGTCCACGTCCGCCAGGAAGATCTCCTGCTGGTCCCGCTGGTAGCCGTCGCCGAGGATGATCAGGTTCAGTCGCTCGGCCGCCGGGCCGGTGACCTGGATCGGGTGCACCCTCGGGTCGGGCAGCGGCATCGGGCCGTCCGGCCCGGCGCCGCTCGCCGGAGCCCCGCTCGCCCCCAGCAGACCGGCCACCAGAGCCGCCGCCAGCATCGCCACCCTGATCCGCACCGGCTGTCCACCTATCCTCCATCCACCGGAATCTCTTCCGGTGGCATTGAACGGCCACCCGACCGTAACGGTCGGCTCACATCCGAGGCACCCGACAGGTGACGGAACTTGGGTGGGGCGGTGGCCGTGCAAACGTCGCAACGGCGCGGTCGTCCCGGCCGCCGCCGGCGGGGCGGCGGGCGGGTCCGCCACCCGCGCCGCGTAGACTCCTGCCGGGACGATCGCCCTGCTCACGCCCCCTCGTCGCGCCGTGGTCGCCCGCTCGCCGGCGAGCCTCGGAAGGGCCATGACCAAGACGTACGACGTGCCGCTGCTGGTGCTGACCGTGGCGACCGGGGCGATCGACGGCGTCAGCTATCTCGCCCTGGACCGGGTCTTCACCGGCAACATGACCGGCAACGTCCTGTTCATCGGTTTCGGCCTGGCCGGCGTCGCCGGCCTGCCGGTGCTCAACAACCTGGTGGCGCTGCTCGCCTTCATGCTCGGCGCGGTGCTGGCCGCCCGGCTGACCAGGAACGCGTCGGGGCCGGCGAAGCTGCCCCGCTCCGGTCTGGCCATCCTCGCCGCCGGCAGCGCGCTGACGCTCACCCTGGCCGGGCTCTGGCTCGGCACCGGAGCCCCCGGCGAGGTCGCGATGCTGGTCACCACCGGGCTGCTGGCCCTGGTGCTCGGCGCCCAGGCCGCGGCGGTCAAACACATCGGCATCCGGGACCTCTCCACAGTGGTGGTGACGATGACGATGGTGAACCTCTCCACCGACAGCCGGGCCGCGGGCGGCACCGGGGCGGCATGGCTGCGGCGGCTGGCGGCCATCGTGGCGATGGGACTCGGCGCCCTGGCCTCCGCGATCCTGACCCTGCGGGTCGACGGCGCACTGGCGCTGCTCCTGGCCGGCGTGGTGATGGCGGCCGGTACGGCGATGGTCGCGGCGGTCCGCCGGCGAGAGGTGACGGCCACGGGGAGTCCCACGGGCTGAATGTGGGACCGGAATGTCAGCATGGCGGGATGGATATCTACGAGGACGCCCGGACCGTCTCGCGGGCCGATCTGGCCGCGTGGCTGCGTCAGGTGGCGAGCCAGCTGGAGACCGGACAAATCTTCTACGGCGCCGCGGGGACGATCGCCGTCGCCGACCAGGTGTACTGCGAGTTGGAGATCGAGCAGGAGGGGAAGGACGAGTTCTCGATCGAGATCGAGTTCTCCTGGGTCAACCCGAAGCCCACCCCGACAGTCTCCGAGCCCCCCGTCGAGGCGGAGCAGACCACGAAGGCGGAGACGGACGACGCCAAGGCGGAGCACGAGCCGCAGGCCGCGGTCGCCCCTGCCGCGTAGGCACGCCGGCCCGCCTGGGGCGGTCGCGGCGGCCTCCCCGGGCGGGAATCGGCGTCCGCGCGGCCCGGGGCGTCAGCGCAGCCGGCGGCGTCCGCGGAACCAGTCCCGGGAGGCCCGGCTGTTGAGGGCCCAGAGCACCCAGGCCAGCAGGCCCAGGCCGACGAAGGTGATCGCGCCGAAGAGGCCGAGCGAGGCGGTGGCCAACAGGCCCGCCAGCGCGTACGCCGGGTAGGGCGACCACGGGCGGCCAACGGCCAAGCCGACCGCCACCAGCGTGCCCGCCGCGGCCATCACGGCGAAGAACACGGCGGCGCCGATCGAGCCGTCCTCGACCAGCACCCGATGCACCGTCGCCAGGGTGAAGAGCAGCGACAGCAGCGCGAAGACGAGCACGGTGACCCGTACCGGGGTGGGCATGGCGGGGTGGCGGAGCATGTCCCCGTAGCCGCCGCCGGGAGCGCGTACGACCATGAGACAACGATGACCGTCGACTTTTAACGCACGTGGTCACTGTCAGCAAAGCGACAGTACGAGATGCCGGCCTAAGCTACCGCCCATGGCGAAGTACTTCGACGTGCACCCGGACAACCCCCAGCCACGCACCGTCGGCCAGGTGATCGACATCGTCCGCCGGGACGGGCTGATCGCCTACCCGACGGACTCGTGCTTCGCCCTCGGCAGCCGGCTCGGCAACAAGGACGGCATGGACCGGATCCGGGAGATCCGCCACCTCGACAGCGGCCACCATTTCACCCTGGTGTGCCGCGACTTCGCCCAACTCGGCCAGTTCGTGCAGCTCGACAACGCGGTGTTCCGGGCGGTGAAGGCGGCCACCCCGGGCAGTTACACCTTCATCCTGCCGGCCACCCGGGAGGTGCCGCGCCGGCTGCTCCACCCGCGCAAGAAGACCGTCGGCGTACGCATCCCCGCCCATCCGGTCACCCGCGCGCTGCTCGACGAGTTGGGCGAGCCGTTGCTGTCGAGCACCCTCCTGCTGCCCGGCGACGACGAGCCGATGACCCAGGGTTGGGAGATCAAGGAACGCCTCGACCACGCCGTCGACGCGGTGGTCGACGCCGGTGACTGCGGCACCGAACCGACCACGGTGGTCGACTTCTCCGACGGCGAGCCGGAGATCGTCCGGGTCGGCGCCGGCGACCCCGCGCGCTTCTCCTGAGTGCCCGCCAGCCCTGCCGCCGGCCGTCTCCAAGTCGAGTGGTGGTGGAACCTTCGGTGGAGGGCGGTTGCTATCGTCGCCGCCGACGCCGACGATCTCGGCGGCAAGGGGGCAGCGGGCCGACCGGCCACGCCGACGGTTCAGGGGTGCCGGATCACCGCCTGGTGACAGGTCCGGCAGCGCGAGGGTGGCGCGCAGATTCGATCCCGGGGGGACGATGTCCGACGAGACCAGGCTGGCGGAGGAGGGCGTCACCTCCGGTGGCGACCGCTTCGCGGCGGACCGGGCGCACTCACTGCGGGTTCTGTTTCCGGCTCGTGCCGCCACGACCGGTCCGGGACCGGGCACCGCCGGCACGGCGCGGCCCACCCCCGACACCGCCGGCACGACCCGGCCGGCAACCGGCGCCACCGGCACGGCCCGGCCGACGCCCGACACCGCCGGCATGGACGGCGGACGGGCGGCAGGTGCCCGACGTGACGGTGCGGCACCGGCCGGCTCGCCGCTCGCCGTTGCGCGGCGCAGACGGCGGTTCACCCTGCTGACCGCCAGCGGTGTGGTGGTGGGTATGGTCGCCGTCGCGCTGCTGTACTGGGCATGGCCGGCCGCCCCGGCGGGCCGCGCGTCGGTGGACGCCGGATCGTCGCTCGTGCCCCGACCGGACCCGGCCGGCATCCCACCCGCCGGCTCGGTCGGCACCGCAGCGAACCCGTCGCCGGAGGCGACCGCCGCGACCGGCGGCAGCACCGGCTCGGCAGCGCCATCGCCGTCCGGCACCGGGGGCCCCTCCCCCACCCCGACGACCGAGCCCACCTCGACGACCGGACCGACCCCGACGACCGGTCCCACCCCGGCCACCGGTCCCACCGGGTCGGGTCAGGCCGGCTCCGGCCGCCCCAACCCTGACGGGCGCAATCTCGCCCTGCGCCGCCCGGCCACCGCCTCCAGCGTCGAGGGCGACCGCTGGTCGCCCGGGAATGCCGTGGACGGTGATCGCGGCACCCGGTGGAGCAGCGCGTTCAGCGACCCGCAGTGGATCCGGGTGGACCTGGGTCAGCTCTGGCAGATCAGCCGGGTCACCCTGGTCTGGGAGCACGCCCACGCGACCGCGTACCGGGTGGAGACCTCGCGCGACGGCCGGCAGTGGTCCACCCGCTATTCGACCACCACCGGCACCGGCGGCACCGTGCAGGTCAGGATCTCCGGAACGGACGCACGCTACGTCCGCGTGTACGGCACGAAACGCTCCAACCAGTACGGCTACTCGCTGCTGGAGTTCGAGGTCCGCTGACGAGGCGCGTCAGCGCAGCAGGTGCCGGGCGAGTTCGGTCCGGTTACGTACGCCGAGCTTGCGGTAGATGTTGCCGAGGTGGAACTCGATCGTCTTGGCCGACACCGACAGGCGCCGGGCCGCCTCCTGGTTGCTGAGCCCGTCGACGACGGCGGCCGCGACCCGGCGCTCCGTCGCGGTCAGCCGGCTGCCACCCGCCTCGGCATCGACCTGCGACGGGCCGGCGGACCCCGCCGAGGCCGCCGGCGACGGATCTGCCGCTCCGCCCGGACGGACCGGCGGCGCGGTGGCCAGATCCGCCACCTCGGTGACCGTGTGGAGGTCGACGGCGACGCGGGCGAGCAGGCCGGCGGCGCCGGTCGCCGCGTACTCGCTGCTCGCCAGCTCCAGCAACCGGATCGCGTCGGCCCGCCGGCCGAGGCGGGCGTGCTGGACGCCGAGCAGCCAGGCCAGCCGGGCCCGGGACAGCCGTTCCACGGGCCGGTTGAGCCCGGCGAGCGCCTGTTCGAGCCAGCTCATCGCGGCCGGGTCGGCCGGCGCGGCGATCCAGGCCCGCCAGGCGGGCAGCGCCGGCGCGCCCGGCCAGTCCAGCGACGGGTCCTGGATGGCTTCGATGACGGCCTGCGCGGCGGCGGTGTCGCCGCGCAGCGCGTGGTGGGTGGCGAGTTCCCAGCGGTGTTCGAAGACCAGGCCCGAGTTGACCCCGACGGCCGAGCCGACCAGGCGTTCCAGCACGCCCACCCACGCCTCGACGTCGCCGCTGGCCAGGTGCAGCGCGGCGGCGCACTCGGCGATGTGGAAGCCGACCCAGGCGGAACCGGAGCGGGCCGCGAGCACCCGCGCCGCGGCCAGGCAGCGCCGCGACTCCACCAGATCGCCGCCGAGCGCCTCGCACTTGGCCAGCCAGGACACGATCTCGGCCTGGAGGTCGAGCCGGCCGGCCTCGACGGCGTACCCGTGGGCGCGGCGCAGCGTCGCCCGGCCCCGCAGCAGGTCGCCGGACCAGGCGTCGCCCATGCCGAGCATGGTGGTGAACCGGGCCCGGCGTGCCGCGTCGACCTGGTCGCCCGACATCCACCGCTCGACCAGGGCGGCGAAGGTCGGACGGACCCGGTCGGGCCGCAGCGCGCTCAGCGTCGCCACCATCGCACACTCCACGTGGAGCGGGTCGTCGTGCAGTCCCTCGGCGGCGAAGAGGCGCAGCGCGGCGTCCGGGTCACGGTGCCCGAGCCGCCGGCCGGTGCGGGCGCTGACCGCGCAGGCGATGGCGTGGTAGAGGAACTCGACCTCGGGCTGGGCCGGCCGGGCGCGCAGGATCGCCAGCCGGCGCACGAACGGCGGCAGGGCGGCCGGGTCGGCGGTGCGGGACACCGCGAGGAAGGCCTCGGCCACCAGGCGGGCGGCGGTCACCGGAGCGCCGGCCCGGTCGGCGGCGGCCAGCAGCCGGTCGGCGTCCTCCGGCCCCCGATCCGCGCCCCGGTCGATCTCCATCTCAACCACCTTCGTCGTGCCCATCCCTGCCCTAGCCAGGGGATTCCCCAGGGTGCCCGAATCCGTGCCCGGTTGCCGACAGAGGGCGGGCTCCGGGGCGATGCTGGTGCGACGGTACGGCCCATGATCCTCCGTACCCGAAAGAGGGTGGCGTTTGTGGCCGCCGCCCTGCTCGCCATACCTGTTGCGTTGACCGTCACGACCACCACCGCATCGGCCGACAAGCCGTCCGAGCGGCCCCGGCTCTCGTACGCCCGATTCTGTGACCCGACCGGCTGCTACCTCTCCTGGCGGGTCGTGGACAGCGACCGGGACGGCTTCAGCGACGCCGACGAGCTGGCCGCGGGGACCGACCCGTGGGACCCGGAGAGCCACCCGACCCTCCAGGTCGCCGTCGAGCTGGCGTCGGTCGACAAGCTGCCGTCGTTCGCGTACGGGCGCGGCAGCTTCATCGCGTTCCCGGACGAACTCCTCGCACTGCGGGAGACGACGACCGGCACCCCGGCCCTGGGGGTCTTCGCGTTGCCGGTCCGCAAGGACGCCTACGCCCGCCTGGGTGTCGACCTGAAGCAGTTCGACGACCTGAGGCTGTCGGTGGAGCGCGACGGCGTCGCGATCGGTCTCGGCAAGAGGTCACAGACCACCGGCGATCCGGCCAGCTCCTTCATCACTCCGTTCGAGTCGCGCTTCGTCGAGTACACGCCCGGCGAGACGACGCACAGCCCGGCCGCGTACGGCGGCATCGTGCGGACCGAGACGTTCTGGTTCGGCGACACCGACTACCGCCTGCACTACGCCGACGGGTCGTTCGACAACGTCGAGCTGGTGCCGGGGGGCTCCGTCCGGCACCACTTCAACGCCGACAAGTCGGAGGGCCACACGATCTTCCACCAGCGCGAGGAGCGGAGCGGGCCGGACGGCACCTACATCGACGACCTCGTGCTGGTCTACGACAACACGGGCAAGCTGATCAGCGAGACCACGCAGAAGACCCGCGTGCGGAACGGCCGGTCCGACGTGTGGTCCGAGACGACGTTCTACGTCTACAGCGAGGACGGGACCCTGCTCGAAACGGTCAGGCATGAGGCCGTGATCCTCGACAGCGCGACGCACACCTCCGCCGCCCAGACCATCACCACCTGCGATGCGAGCGGGAACTGCGACGACGGCATCAGCGCCCACTACGACTCCGACGACGACAAGCCGGGCGGCGGCGACCACAGCGGCGACACCGGAGGCGACGACGACGCCGAACACGGCGACCCCGAGAACCAGCACGGGTACGTCAACCCCGACTACTCCGACGACCGGGTCGCCGCGGTCAAGGGGATCGGCGGGCTGAGCCGGATCCTCGGCGCCAACATCACCATGGTGCGCAACTGGACGCCGCCGTACGCCGACGGCACGATCCCGGAGAACAAGCTGAGCGGGATCATCTACGTCGACGACACCGCCGGCGTCTTCAACACCGTCTTCTCCGAGCCCCGGATCAGCACCGCGCAGCCGGAAACCCTGCCCGGCGTGCCGGTTCCCTGGCTGGCCGGACCGCCGCCGAATCCGGACGGCTGCAACGGACTCTGCTGAACCCGGAAAGACACCCACTGAGCTGGGGGGAAACGACGCCGCCCGTTCGATCACGATCGGGCGGGCGGCGTCGCCGCGTCCGGCTGCTCAGCCCCGGCAGAGCAGCGCGTCGGGTTCCTTGCCCGGGGACCAGATCCAGGCGCGGTAGGCGACCCCGACGAGGTGTTCGTGCTGGGCGCACTGGCCCTTGTAGTGCCCGACGGCGAAGTCGCCGCCCGGGCCGCCGGCCGGGCGGTCGTCACCCCGGTCGAACCACACGACCCGGGTGCTGCCGCCGAGCGCCGATCCCGCGTCGCGGCACAGCACGGTCGACAGGTTGGCGCCGCGGACCGCGTACCCGGTGATGGTCTTTCCCGGCGGGCACTGCAACTTCGTGAAGCCGACCGCCCAGTCGACGTCCACATGGGATTCGTCCCGGACCACGAGATGCCCGCCGGCATCCGGGCCGTCGAGGCAGAGGCCGCGATTGCCGGTGCGGCTCAGGCCGACGAGCCGCTGGCCGTCCGGGCAGACCGCCTTGCGCGCGCCGGAGTCCCAGTCGGGCTGTGCGCGCATCCGCAGCGACTGGTTGAGGTCGGCGTGGTCGAGGGTGAGCATCGACCAGGTCCGTACCGGGGCGACCGGGCCGGTCAGGCCGCCGGAGACCAGGCGCCGCCAGGTGTCGGCCCGCCAGTCGTCGCCGTCGTAGAGGCCCATCCGTTGGCCCGCGGCGTCCCAGTGCATCAGCCCCCAGCCGTTGCCGCGACGGTTGTCGTGCCAGCCCACCAGCGGCCAGTAGGCGAAGTCGGCGTCGGTGGCGATGAGGTAGTCGACGAAGTTGCGGAACCAGTCCCGGGACCTCTGGTCGGTGTTGTCGCGGCCACCGACCCCGAACTCGCTGATCCACACCGGGGCGGTGAAGTGCCGGTCGCCGTCGAGCGCCACGTACAACGCCTGTCGCCGTACGGTGTCGAGCAGCTGTTCCCGGCTCAGGTCCTGGTAACGCGGGTCGCTGGTCTCGCCGATGCCGGTGGCGCCGCTGTGGTTCGGCCCGGTGTAGCCGTAGAAGTGCGCCGAGTAGACCAGCTTGTTCGACCTGACCAGGGTGTGTGACAGCCGGCCGACCGGTTCGAGCGTCGGCCGCCCGTGCGGCAGGCCGTCCACCGGCAGCCCGAACCAGTTGATGCCCTCCACGATGATCAGCAGGTCCGGGTTGGCCTCGGTCAGGATGCGGTCGCCGGCCCGCTGGGCGGCGGCGTGCCAGTCGTGGCGGTCGCCGAGCCCCCAGTTCGGGTCGTCGAGGATGTTGCGGCGTACCTCGTTGTAGAGGTCCGCGCCGACCACCCGCCGGTTGCCGGCGTATCTGCGCGCCATGAGCAGCCAGTCCTGCTCCCACTGCTGGACGCTCTGGCTCGCGTTCCACCGTTCGTTCCCGTCGAGCCCGCAGCACCACCTCGACGTGTTGGTGTGGTTGTTGAGGATCACCGCGAAGCCCTCGTCGGTCAGGACGCGGATCGCCTCGTCGTAGACCTGCAAGGGGGTCTTCCCGCGCAGTTGCGGGTTGGCCCGGACCGAGGCGTCCGGCACCGGGCGGGTGTCCCGGATCATCTCGTTGGAGAAGGGCAGCCGGATGCTGTTGAGACCCAGCTCGCGGAAGCTGGCGACGATCTCGGCCATCGGCGCGCGGTCCAGCCCGAGCGGCATCTGGTCGGACTTCTCGCCGGCATGGTGGTTGGCCGGGTTGCCCTGGTCGCCGCTGCCGTTCCAGGTGCCGCTCGCGCCGTGCCAGTTGCCGGACTTCAGCTTGAACCGGTTGCCGTCGGCATCGACGACGTACCGGCCCCGGGTGCTCAGC
Source organism: Micromonospora sp. CA-263727 (assembly GCF_050942455.1). Lineage (NCBI taxonomy): Bacteria > Bacillati > Actinomycetota > Actinomycetes > Micromonosporales > Micromonosporaceae > Micromonospora > Micromonospora sp. CA-263727. The sequence goes on along the minus strand of NZ_CP192031.1, from coordinate 3,088,686 downwards.
GGCCCGGCCCAGGAGGCGGCCAGGGATGAGCTGGCCAGGCGTGGGGGCGAGGCCCCGGTGCCGCCCTGGGCCGGCGGGGGTACGGCCAGCACGGGTGCCACCAGCAGGCACGGTACGGCGACAAGGGACAGCATCGACGTGCGCATGGCCACCTCTTCAACCGCTCGGCTCCGGCCGTGGTCGATAGTAGATGATCGATGCGCTCAGGGATACCGTCGGGGACTCAGGCCCCCTGCCCCTGGTTCTGCATGAGGCCGCCGTCGATGAAGTAGGTCGATCCGGTGACGTATTCGGCGTCGTCGCTGGCCAGGAAGACCGCCACCCTGGCGATCTCCTGCGGCTGGGCGGCCCGCTTCCACGGGATGCTCTGCACCTGCTCCTCAAGGTACTGGGGATCGTCGATGGCCCGCTGGTTGAACGGGGTGAGCACCATTCCCGGGCCGATGTTGTTGACGTTCATGCGCATCGGGGCCACCTCCAGGGCGAGGCTCTTGGCGAATTCGAGCAGGGCGCCCTTGCAGGTGTCGTAGTCCGCGCCGCCGGCCCGGGCCACCTCCTGGTGGATCGAGGTGATGTTGATGATCTTGCCGCGTCCGCCCTGGTCGCGGCGGTGCCGCACGAACCGCCGGGAGCAGAAGAACGCGCCGTAGACGTTGGTCCGGATGGCCCGGTCCCAGGTGTCGGTGTCCAGGTCGGCCACGAAGATGCCGGAGGCGTCCACCCCGGCGTTGTTCATCAGGATGTCCAGCGTGCCGAACTCCGCGAACGCCTCGTCGAACATCGCCTCGACCTGGTGTTCGACGCTGATGTCGCCCTGCACCACCACGGCGCGCCGGCCGGCCTTCTCGATCTCGGCCTTCGTGTGGTTGGCCCCCGCGTGGTCGTGCAGGTAGTGCACCACCACGTTGGCGCCCTCCCGGCCGAACTCGATGGCGGTCGCCTGCCCGATGCCGGAGTCCGAGCCGGTGATCAGCGCGGTCCTCCCGTCCAGCCGTCCGGTCATCGGGGTGCTCCCTTCGCAGATCCTGTCCGGCCCGCGCATACCCGCTCGGCCGGGCGCTAACCGGGCGGGGGTGGCCAGTCATGGCGCTTGCGCGGCCCGTCGCCGGCCGCCTCGCTCTGGGCGATGGCCCAGGCCGCGTTGATCAGGCCGATGTGGGACAGCGCCTGGGGAAAGTTCCCGATGAGACGGCCGTCGCGCCGGTCGATCTCCTCCGACAGCAGACCGACGTCGTTCGCCCGGCCGGTGACCAGCTCGAAGATCTGCCGGGCCCGGTCGGTCCGGCCGGCCAGCACCAGCGCCTCCACCAACCAGTACGAGCAGATGACGAAAGCGCCCTCCGCCCCCGCCCCCGTCCAGCGTTGCACCAGGCCGTCCCGGACCAGGTCGCGGTCGATGGCGTCCACGGTCGCCCGGACCCGTGCGTCGTCACCGGGCAGGAACCCGACGATCGGCATGATGAGGACACCGGCGTCGAGATGGTCGGAGCCGAAGGCGCCGGTGAACGCCCGGACCGACGGGCTCCAGCCGGCGTCGAGGATCGCCGCGCGGAGCTGCGCCATCGCCTGCGACCACCGGGGGACCTCCGCCTCGGCGTCCAGCATCGGCGCCAGCCGGATCGCCCGGTCGAGGGCCACCCAGCACATCAGCTTCGAGGTCAGATAGTGCCGCTCGCCCTCCCGCCCCTCCCAGATGCCGGCGTCGACCTCCGGCCAGGTGTCGGCGGCCCGGTCGGCCAGGGCACGCAGCAGGGCCGAGGCCGCGGGCGACAGGTCGTCGAGCCGGTCCCGGAGGATCCACGCGCACTCCATGACCTCGCCGAGCACGTCGAGTTGCCGCTGTCGCCAGGCGTCGTTGCCGACCCGTACCGGCCGGCTGCCCTGATAGCCGTCGAGGTGCGCCAGGCTGTGCTCGGTCAGATCTCGCTCACCGCCGGCACCGAGCATGATCGGCACGTGGTCACCGGCGGTCACCGACCCCAGCGACGCGGCCTTCCAGTCGAAGAACCGGTGCGCCTCGTCGGGGCAGGCGGCGACCCAGAGGGCCTTCAGGGTGAAGCTGCCGTCGCGTAGCCAGCCGAACCGGTAGTCCCAGTTCGCGGCGCCGCCGATCTCCTCGGGCAGCGAGGTGGTGGGCGCGGCGATCACCGCGCCGGTGGGCTGGTAGGTCAGCGCCTGGAGCACGAGGGCGCTGCGCCGGACCTGCTCCCGGTAGGGTCCCTGGTAGCCCTGGTGGAGACCGGCCCACGACCGCCAGCCGGCGATCGTGTCCCGCAGCGCCGCCCGCCCGTCCAGCGGCGTCGTCGGCGGGTCCGCGGCGCTGCGGTGGTGCAGCGTGAAGACCGCGTCCCGGCCCTCGGTGAGCGTGAACCGCCCGGTCACCCGGGAGCCGTCGGCGGTCAGGTCATGATCGCCGGTCAGCAGCAGCCGATCGGCGCCACCGGTCAACTCGATCCCGCCCGCGGCACCGGCCACGACGGGCTCGACCAGGCCGTACTCCGGCCGGGCCGCGACCTCGACCGCCACCTCCACCACACCGGCGAGCACCTCGACGTGCCGGATCAACACGTGCGGGGAGGTGAAGCCGATGCGGTGCCCGCGCTCCCCCGCGCCGAGGCTGAGGGCGTCGGTCACCCGCAGCACCCCGCCTCCGGTGCGGAACTCCGTCCGGACGGCCATCGTCCCGTCGACGTAGTGGCGGGTCGTGGTGAACTGCCCGCAGGGGCGGATCGACCAGTGCCCGCCCGCGGGGTCGAGCAGTCGCGCGAAGACGCTCGGCGCGTCGAACCGCGCCGGGCACCACCAGTCCACGGACCCGGCCGACGACACCAGCGCGGCCCCGTGGCAGTCCCCGAGGAGCGCGTAGTCGCTGATCGCCGCCACGCCCGGCTCGTACCCGTGGCGGCGCGCGTTACTCGTCCCGGCCGGCGCGGCGGCCCAGCGGCACGGGTACGGCGTGTCGCGCCACGTTAGATCGATATATTTCCGTGCATGATGCCCCCCGTCACGATCCGCCGGCGCGCCGCCGCCGGACTCGTCGCCACCCTGCTCGCCGCGACCGGCACCCTCGCCGCGCCGCCCACCCCCGCGCTGGCCGCCGATCCCGCCTACCGGTCACTGAGCACCGCCAGCAACCCGGACTGGATGCGCCGCCTGCCCGACGGCGCCAGCCTCGCCGCCCTCTCCCTGCCCGGCACCCACGACACCCTGTCCATCCACGGCGGAGCCTGGACCCAGACCCAGGAGAATTACGGCAACAGCGCCGGCACCCTCGCCGCCCAGCTCGACGCCGGCGTGCGGGCCATCGACATCCGGGCCCGGATCAACAGCGGCAACACCTTCACCATCCACCACGGCGCCACCTACCAGCAGGCCAACTTCGACGACGTGCTGGCCGTGCTCGGCGCCTTCCTCGCCGCGCGGCCCACCGAGACCGTGATCATGCGGCTCAAGCACGAGTGCACCGGGGAGATCGGGTCCTGCGCCGACGCCACCGGGCAGCTCGGCTTCGCCGACATCTTCGACCGCTACCGCTCCGCCCGCCCGGGCCTGTTCTGGGGCCCGTCGGTCGAGCGGGGCGCCGGCGCCGGCATACCCACCCTCGGCGCGGTGCGCGGCAGGGTCGTCCTGGCCGTGCTGCACGGCCCGCGGGGCGGCCGGTACGGCCAGTACGGCCTGGCCCAGTTCGCCGACTGGGGGCACGGCTCGTCGACGTACATCCAGGACGAGTACGACGTGCCGAACGTCGGCGCCATCGCCACCAAGCGCGACCGGGTCCGCCGGCACCTGGACGCGACCAGCGCCGGCGACCCGACCAGGATGTACGTCAACTTCGCCAGCGGGGCCAGCGTCTTCGCCACCCCGGCGGCGGTGGCCGGCGGCGCGCTCGGCGTGCAGGGCGTGAACCCGTTCCTGTTGACCTACCTCAACGAGGGGCCCGAGGTGCACCCGCCGGTCCGCCGCACCGGCATGCTCATGCTCGACTTCCCCGGCGGCGGTCTGCTCGACCGGATCATCGCGGTCAACACCACCACCTGAGCCGGCCCCACCCACGACAACTGGCAACAGTCTTGACAGTTATCCGCAACATCGACAAACTTCCCTGTGAGAGCGCTCTCTTGCTATCGATCCCCCACCCCTCGCCCCCACCTCTAGGAGGAGTTCCATGGCGCGAGCGCCACGCACCCTCGTAGCAGCCGCCGCCCTCTTGCTCGCCGGCCTCTCCCCCGTCGCCACCCCGTCATCCTCGGCCGCCCTGGCCAGCGAGGCCGGCGAATCCCGCGCCGGGTCCCACGGTGCCGCCGCCGGGCCGGCGGGCACCGATCTCGCCCCGGAGATGGTCCGGGCCATGCGTCGTGACCTCGGGCTGACCGAGGCGCAGGTCTTCACCCGGCTCCGGGTCGAGGCGAGCGCCGCGCACGTCGAACGGCGCCTGCGGGCCCGGCTCGGCGCGGCCTTCGCCGGCGCCTGGATCCCGTCCGGCGGGCAACGCCTGACCGTGGCGGTCACCGACCCGACGCTCGCCGCGGTCGTCCGATCCGAAGGTGCCGAGGTCACCACGGTCGCCCGCAGCGAAGCCACCCTGGATCGGGTCAAGGAGACCCTCGACCGCAACGCCGGCAAGGCGGCACCGGCGGCCGTCCACGGCTGGTACGTCGACGCGCCGGCGAACCAGGTCGTCGTGACCGCCGGCACCCGGGCCGCCGCCAAGGCGGCGGAGTTCGTCGCGGCCAGCGGGGTCGACCCGGGCCTGGTCCGGATCGCCGAGTCCGCCGAGGCGCCCCAGATCCGGTACGACATCCGCGGCGGCGACCAGTACGTGATCAACGGCAACACGCTCTGCTCGGTCGGCTTCGCGGTGCACGGCGGCTTCGTCACCGCCGGACACTGCGGCGGGGTCGGCAGCCCGACGCTCGGCTACAACAACGTCGCCCAGGGCACCTTTGCCGGCTCCACCTTCCCCGGCCGCGACTACGGCTGGGTCCGCACCAACAGCAACTGGACCCCGCAGCCGTGGGTGAACAACTACTCGGGCGGCAACGTCGCGGTCGCCGGCTCCCAGGACGCCGCGATCGGCAGTTCCGTCTGCCGCTCCGGCCGGACCACCGGCTGGCGGTGCGGGACGCTGCTGGGCCGCAACCAGACGGTCAACTACGCGCAGGGCGCCGTGCACGGGCTGAGCCGCACCAACGCCTGCGCCCAGGGCGGCGACTCCGGTGGCGCCTGGCTCAGCGGCAACCAGGCGCAGGGCGTCACCTCCGGCGGCTGGGGCAACTGCTCCACCGGCGGCGAGACCTGGTTCCAGCCGGTCAACGAGATCCTCGGCGTCTACGGCCTCACCCTGGTCACCACCGGCGGGGGCGGCGGAAACCGGATCATCAGCAACTGGAACAACAAGTGCATCGACGTGCCGAACTCCAACTTCTCCGACGGCGTACCGCTGCAGACCTGGAACTGCAACGGCACCTCGGCGCAGTCCTGGACCTTCACCAACGGGACGCTGCGCACCCAGAACAACATGTGCATGGACGTGGCCTGGGGCTCCCGGGACAACGGCGCGACGATCCAGATCGCGACGTGCAGCGGCAACCCGGCCCAGCAGTTCGTCCTGTCCGCCGCGGGTGACCTGGTCAACCCGCAGGCGAACAAGTGCGTCGACATCGGCGGCTGGGTCGACGCCGACGGCGCGCGCCTGATCACCTGGGAGTGCCTGGGCGGCGCGAACCAGAAGTGGCGACGCGGCTGACAACCGTGCCGAACGGACAGGGGCGTACCGCCGTGGCGGTACGCCCCTGTCGCATGTATCGCCCTGCCCTGCCCTGCGCCCGAGGGAATCAGCAGGTGTTGAGCATGGTGTTCAGCGCCGACTTCTCGGCGCTGTCGACCGAGAGGCCGTAGAACCACTTGACCTGGATCCAGGCCCGCGCGTAGGTGCAGTGGAACGAGGTCACCGGCGGCTTCCAGCGGGCCGGGTCCTTGTCACCCTTGGAGGAGTTGATGCTGCCGGTGACCGCCCACAACTCGGGACCGCCGAGGTCGTTGGCGTAGGTCTGCCGCCGCGCGGTGGTCCACGCCCAGGCCCCGGAGCGCCACGCCTCGGCGAGCGGAACCACGTGGTCGATGCTGATCTCGGAGGGGTTGGTGCGGGTCACGCCGTCGTACGGGCTGTACCACGACCCGGAGGTCGGATAACAGCTGGCGTCGACGACGACGTTGCTGCCGTCGCGCTTGAGCACCTGCTCACGGGTGTTGCAGGTGCCGGTGATCGTGATCCAGTGCGGGAACAGGTCACGGTTGTAGCTGGACTGGTTGGACTCGGCCGCGACGGTGAGCGAGTTGAGTCGGCTCAACGCCGTGCTGTACGAGGGGATGTTGGGCGGCGTGGCGTGGGCCGGTGCCGGCACCACCACGACGGACATGACCACGGCGACCACCGTGGCGAGTGCGGTCTTGCGTACGCGAGCCACTCGGCGACTCCTGACTGTCGGCTGCCACGGCGGGTGGGGGAGCCCGCCTGACACATGGCAGCGACCACACGGATTGTCGCAGACATTGCGATCAATAGATCCCTTCGCCCTTCGAAGGCACCGTGAACGCCACGTTGCGCGCCGGCGTCCCGAGCGGGGACGGCCCCGCTCAGGCCGCCGGTCGGGCGTGGTGCGGGGTCAGCTCGCGTCGAGGACCGGGCACGCCGATCTGGTCCGGAAGTTCGCGCCAGGTGGCGCGCCCCTGCACCAGCAGGGCGTCGACGGCCAGCAGCTGCCCGTCGACCGCGGCCAGCCGGTCGCGCGCGTCCCGGGGCAGCGCCACGGGTGAGCCGGCCGCCAGCGGCAGCAGGTGCAGGGTCACCACCGAGTCGCCGTGGACTCCGGCGTCGGGCAGGTTGACGATCCAGACCGAGCCGTCCCAGAACCGGTCGGTGACCGGGCGGCCGTCCACCCGTAGCTGGCCGACGTCGCCGGCCCAGCGGATCCGCAGGTGGGTGTCGAGCCGCGGGTCGGCGACCCACCGGGGCAGCGGCACCCGGTAGACGGCGGCCAACTCGTCGAAGGTCGCCGGGGTGGGCGCGGACTGCCGCCCGTCGTACCTGCCGTAGTCCACCGGCACCGTGCCGGCGGCGGCCCGGACCAGCTCGACCGCCACCGACTCGACCGGACCGGCCGACCCGGCACCGGCCGGCTGGGAGCCGTTCGGCACGGCGGCCCCGGGGCGGCCGTCCGGCACGGCAGCGGGGTCGACGACGTCCTCCATCGGAACGTCGACGAACGCCCGCCGGACGCGGTCGTAGGCCCGCACCGCCGGCCCGTACGCTTCGATCCGCCCGTCCGGACCCCAGGCCAGCTCGTCCGCGCAGAGCAGCAGCCGCCGCACCGGGCCGTCCTCGCAGACCCAGATCTCGTCGGCGACGGCGGCGGGCAGCACCAGCAGGTCCAGCGCGCCGCCGGCCGCGTCGAGCCGGACCGGCGACAGGCCCGGCTCGACGGTGGCGGCGACACCGCCGGCCGAGTAGGTGGCCTCGATGCCGGCCTCGGCGACCAGCACCAGGGTGGGCACGTCGCCCGGCAGCAGGGTGAGCACGGACGCGGTGGCCCAGTCCAGGCGTACGCCGCCGACGGTCAGCGCCAACGGCCAGCGGGCCAGGGTGCCGGCCGGTACGTCGATCGGCCGGGCGGGCAGCACGATCTCCTCGCGGTCGAGTACGACCCGCAGCCGGGTGTCGCGGTGGACCGGGAGCGGCAGGTGCGGCTGGTGCCAGGCGACGAAGAGGAACCCGCTGGCGCCGTCGCTGCGCAGCGCCCAGCGCAGGGTGCGGTCGTCGTCGACCCCGACCGGGCGGACCTCGGGCAGGCTGGACGGCATCTCGGCGAGCGCGGCGCCGAAGGCGGCCAGGAAGGCGTGCTGGCGGCGCAGCTGCGCGTGGCTGGCGGCGAGCAGGCCGGCCTCGCCGATCGGGGCGTGGAAGTCGTAGCCCAACCGGGGCAGGTCGTTGGGGTAGCCGGTGGCGTGCGACTCCTGCATGCCGTCGTCGCCGGGCGGGTTGGTGCCACCGGCGTACATGTAGTAGCCCTGCCAGGCCGACCCGTTGCCGATCTTGCAATGGGCGATGGCCGCGACGTCCAGGGCGGTGGGGCGCGGCCGGCGGTGGTAGGCGGTGGCCATGCCGCCGCCCAGCTCGCAGGTGGCCGGCGGGAAGAGCGCCGACGGGGTACGGGATTGTGCGGCGTCGGCGCTGCTGCCGGCGTGCAGTTGCCGCCGGCGGACGTCGGCGCCGATGCCGGGGTCGTCCCAGACGTGGGAGAAGAAGTAGTGGTCGCGGAAGGTGGGGTCCCAGGCCGCGTCGGCGTCGACCCAGAAGCCGTCGCCGTAGCCGCCGTAGAGCGGCAGCACCTCCTCCGGTGGGAGGGCGGCGCTGCCCCACGCGGTGCCGGTCCAGAGCGGCGCGGACAGGCCGGCCTCGCGGGCCAGCCGCTTGAGGGTGACCAGGTGCTCGGGCTGGGCGTAGAGCTCGTTCTCCAGCTGGATGCCGAGCACCGGCCCGCCGGGGCCGCACCGGCCGTCGAGGGCGGCGGCGAGCTGGCCGAACCACTCGCGGACCAGGTCGAGGTAGGCCGGGTCGTCGGTGCGGTGCCGGACCGGGGCCTGCTGCACCCAGTCCGGGAAGCCGCCGTTGCGGGTCTCGCCGTGGCACCACGGACCGATGCGCAGCACGACGTCGAGCCCTTCGGCGGTCGCCAGGTCGACGAAGGCGGCGACGTCGAGGTTGCCGTCGAAGCGCGGCCTGCCGCGGTGCTCGACGTGGTGCAGCCAGAAGACGTAGCTGCTGGCCACGGTGACGCCGCCGGACCGCAGCTGCCGCAGTCGACGCCGCCACCGGCCCCGGGGCAGCCGGCTGTAGTGGAGCTCGCCGGAGACCGGCACGACCGGCTGGCCGTGGCGGATCAGGTAGCGGCTGGTGAGCGAGATGCCGGGCCGGACGTCCTCCTCGTTGCTCATCCGCGGCCGGCGTAGCGGCTCGGACCAGGGCTGGTGCCGGACGACGAGCGGCTCGGTGAGCACGGTGACTCCTCTGCGACGTACGGGTCGGCGTGGTCACGATCGGTGACCTGGCCGCGCTGTGGTGCCGAAGGACTGTAACCGGTCACAGCCCATCGGTCCGCACGATACATCGACTTAACCTGCCTGAAGCAAGGGCTTGACAAGCAAGCTGAGGCGCATCACTGTGACCGGTCACAGGCCCATGTGGTGACGCACATCATTCCCGGCTGCGCCCCGGCCCGCACCACCGCGGCCCGCAAGATCGAGGAGGATCGATGAGAAAGGCAGTTCTGCCGCTCGCCGGAGTGCTGGCCGCGGCGCTGTTTCTGACCACCGCATGCAGCGGATCCGACGACTCCGGCAGCAACCCCGGTGAGAAGGTCGAACTCACCTACTGGAGCTGGGCGCCGAACATGGACCAGGTCGTCGAGGCCTGGAACGCCACCCACCCCGACATCCACGTCACCGTGAACAAGCAGGACGGCGGCGATCCCGCCGTCACCAAGCTGCTCACCGCCATCAAGGCCGGCAGCGGGGCCCCCGACGTCATGCAGGCCGAGTACCAGAAGATCCCGACCCTGGTCGCGGCGGACGCGGTCGCCGACATCGCCGCCGAGGTCGGCGACCTCAAGGCGAAGTTCCCCGAGTCGGCCTGGAACGCCGTCACCCTCGGCACCGAGGCGGTCTACGGCGTCCCGCAGGACTCCGGCCCGATGATGTTCTACTACCGCGCCGACGTCTTCGACTCCCTCGGCCTGGCGGCCCCGGCCACCTGGGACGACTACGCGACCGCCGCCCGCAAGATCCATGCCGCGGACCCGAAGCAGTACCTCGGCACCTTCTCCGCCAACGACTCGGGCTGGTTCGCCGGGCTCTCCCAGCAGGCCGGCGCCGCCTGGTGGGGGGTACGCGACAACGCCTGGACCGTCGCGATCGACGACGCCAGCACCCAGAAGGTCGCCCGGTACTGGGGCGGACTGGTGCAGGAGGGGGTCATCGACAACAAGCCGATGTACACCCCGGAATGGAACGCCGCGCTCAACGACGGCACCCAGGTCGGCTGGATCGGCGCGGTCTGGAGCCCCGGCGTGCTGGAGGGCAGCGCGGCCTCGACCAAGGGCAAATGGAAGGCCACGCTGCTCCCACAGTGGGACGCCGCCGCACCGGCCAACGGCAACTGGGGCGGCTCGGCCACCAGCGTCACCAGCCAGAGCCGGCACAAGAAGCAGGCCGCCCAGTTCGTCGCCTGGCTGAACACCGACCCGACCGCGATCAGGGCGTTGGCCACCACCGCCAACGTCTACCCGGCCTCGGTCGACGCCACCGCGACGGCGCTGACCACGCCGCCGGCCTTCTTCGCCGACCAGGCCGACTTCTACACCGTCGCCGCCGAGGCCAGCCGGATCACCAACCCGTTCACCTACGGCCCGAACGTCAACGTCGCCTACAGCGCCTACAACGACGCCTTCGCCAAGGCCGCCCAGTCCAGGCAGGCCGCGGCCTTCACCGAGGCGCTGGCGACCATGCAGCAGGCCACCATCGACGACATGCGCAACGCCGGCTTCACGCTCGCCGGCTGACCCCGCCGCCCGGCCGCGACGCGGCAACCCTGCGCGCCGCGGCCGGGGCCGACCAGAGCACCGACGGAAGGTCACGGTCGTGACGGTTCCCACCACCACTCGTACGCCCCGGACGGCCACCCGCAGCGGCCGGCGCGCCGCGGTGCCGTACTCGTTCCTCGCGCCGGCCCTGCTCCTGTTCGCCGCGTTCCTCGCGGCACCGATCGGCTACACCGCGTACCTGAGCCTGCGCCGGACCAAGGTCAGCGGACTGGGGCTGGGCGCCGGCTCGCGCACCGAGATCTGGGCCGGCCTGCACAACTACGCCCGCTCGCTCACCGACCCCGAATTCCTGCCCAGCGTCTACCGGGTCGGGGCGTACGGGCTGATCGTGGTGCCGACCATGCTCGGGCTGGCCCTGCTCATGGCCCTGCTGCTGGACGCCGGCCGGACCCGGGTGGGCGCCTTCGCGCGTACCGCGATCTTCCTGCCGTACGCGGTGCCGGCGGTGGTCGCCTCGCTGCTCTGGGGCTTTCTCTACCTGCCCCGGGTCAGCCCGTTCGCCGACGTCCTCCAGGGCATCGGCATCACCCCGCCCGACGTGCTCGCCGGCTCCGGGGTGCTCTGGGCGGTGGCCAACATCGCCGTCTGGGGCGGCACCGGCTTCAACATGATCGTGATCTACACGGCGCTGCGGGCCATCCCCCGCGACCTGTTCGAGGCGGCCCGGCTGGACGGCGCCTCGGACGTGCAGATCGCCTGGCGGGTCAAGATCCCGATGGTGCTGCCCGCGCTGATCATGACGTTCATCTTCTCGCTCATCGCCACCTTGCAGGTCTTCGCCGAGCCGATGACGCTGCGCCCGCTGAGCAACACCATCTCCACCACCTGGACGCCGCTGATGAAGGTGTACCGCGACGCCTTCACCCGCAACGACGTCCACTCGGCGGCGGCCACCTCGGTAATCATCGCGCTGGCGGCCTTCGTCGTCTCCTTCGGCTTCCTCAAGCTCGTCGGCTCGCGCGCCTTCCAACAGGAGGATCGGGCATGAGCGAGCCCCCGCGAGCGAATCGTCAACGCAGCGTAGATGCCGGCACGCAGCGCAGCGGAGGGCCGGCATGAGCGAGCACCCGCGAGCGAATCGTCAACCCAGCGGAGGGCTGGCATGACCGCCACCACCGCGATCCCGGTTGCTCCGGTGACCGGCGCACCGCCACCGGCCCCGCGCGCATCGCACCGCCGGATCAGCCCCGCCGCCACCGGCCTGCTGCTGCTCGGCGCGCTGTACTGCCTGTTCCCCGTCGCCTGGGTGCTGATCGCCTCGACCAAGAGCGCCGAGGAACTCTTCGCCACCTTCACCCTCGCGCCCAGCACCCACCTCTTCGACAACATCGCCTCGCTCAGCGCGTACCGGGACGGCCTCTACTGGCGCTGGATGGCCAACACCGCCTTCTATGCCGGCGTCGGCGGGGCGGCGTCCACCCTGGTCTCGGCGATGGCCGGCTTCGCCCTCGCCAAGTACGCCTTCCCCGGCAAGTCGTTCGTGTTCAACGTGATCCTGGCCGGGGTGCTCGTGCCCGGGGTCATCCTGGCCATCCCGCAGTACCTGCTGCTGGCCAAGGTCGGGCTGACCAACACCTACTGGGCGGTGCTGCTGCCCAGCATCATCAGCCCGTACGGGATCTACCTGTGCCGGGTCTTCGCCGCCGCGGCCGTACCCACCGAGGTGATCGAGGCCGCCCGCATCGACGGCGCCAGCGACTGGGGCGCCTTCGGCCGGGTGGCGCTGCCGATGATGCGCGCCGGCCTGGTGACCGTCTTCCTGTTCCAGTTCGTCGCGATCTGGAACAACTTCATGCTGCCCTTCATCATGCTCGGCGACGACCAGCTCTACCCGGTCACGGTGGGCCTGAACGGGCTGCTCAACCAGGGCGCGTCCCAGCCCGCCATGTACACCTCGGTGGTCACCGGGGCGCTGCTGTCCATCGTCCCGCTCGTCGCCCTCTTCCTCGGCCTGCAACGCTACTGGCGGGTCGACCTGGGCGCCGGCGCGGTCAAGGGGTGACGACGAGATGACAGAGACTATGATCCCATCCGTGCCGACCTCGCCCCCGACGGGGCGCAAGCGGCCCACCATCCGCGACGTGGCGCGCGAGGCCGGGGTCTCTTACGCGACCGTCTCCCGCGTCCTCAACGGCCGGGAGTGGGTCAGCCCGGAAGCGGTCCGGGCCGTCCGGGAGGCCATCGCCCGCACCGGCTACACGGCGAACCCGCACGCCCGTTCGCTGGCCACCGGCCGGTCCGGCTCGATCGCCTTCCTGCTCACCGAGCCGCAGCACCTGCTCTTCGCCGACCCCAACTTCTCGGTGCTGCTGCGCGGGGTCGCGCAGGCGCTCTCCGACCGGGAGTTGACGCTGCTGCTGATGATCGCCTCGACTCCGGAGGAGCGGAACCGGACGGTGGCGTACCTCTCCGGCGGTCACGTCGACGGCGTGCTGCTGGTCTCGCCGCACTCCGGCGATCCGCTGCTGAGCAACCTCGTGCGGGCCGAGGTGCCGGTCGTCGCGTGCGGCCGGGTGCTCGGCTACGAGCAGGTGATCAGCTCGGTGGCCGCCGACGACCGCTCCGGCGCCCGGTCGGCGGTGGAGCACCTGGTCGCCGCCGGCTGCCGGCGGATCGCCACGATCACCGGGCCGCAGGACACCTCCGGCGGGGTGGACCGGTTGCAGGGCTACACCGACGCCCTGACCGCGCACGGCATCCCGGTCGAGCCGGCCCGGATCGGGCACGGCGACTGGAGCCGGGAGAGCGGCGCGACGGCGATGCGTACGCTGCTGCGGCAGGCCCCCGACCTGGACGCGGTCTTCGCCGCCTCCGACGTGATGGCCGCCGCCACCCTGCCGGTGCTCCGCGAGGCCGGCCGCGACGTGCCCGGCGACGTGCGGGTGGTCGGCTTCGACGACTCCGGGCTGGCCGCCACGCTGGACCCGCCGCTGACCACGGTCCGCCAGCCGCTGGGCCGGATCAGCGAGGAGATGGTCCGGCTGCTCACCGACGTGATCGCCGGACGCACCCCGCTCTCCATCACCGTGCCGACGAGCCTGGTCGTCCGGGCCTCCTCGCCCGCACCGGCCTGAGACACCCGGTCCGGCCCAGCGGCCGGCCGGCGCACCCACCACCACCTCACCTGGTACCAGATCCGTCCGGCAGCCCGCCGGACGTGCCCGCTCCCCCTGCGGGTATCGCATCCCTCCATGTGAAGGAGCGCCATGAAACCGTCCCTGCAGGCCCTGGGCCGTGTCTGTCGCAGACACGCCCTCGTGGCGGTGGCCGTCCTCGCGGCCCCGCTGGCCCTGATCGCCCCCGCGCAGGCGGCCAACACCCTCACCATGCGCGGCGCGGACGTCTCCTCCCTGCAACGCAGCCTCGACCTCGGTGCGCGGTACTACAACGCGTCCGGCGCGCAGGCCGACCCGTACGACATCCTCGCCTCGAAGGGTGTCAACTACCTGCGGCTGCGCATCTGGAACAACCCGGTCAGCGGCTACAACAACAAGGCCAAGGTGCTCCAGCAGGCCAGGGCGATCAAGGCCAAGGGCTTCAAGCTGCTGATCGACTTCCACTACTCGGACACCTGGGCCGACCCGGGCAAGCAGTACACCCCCGCGGCCTGGGCCAACCACTCGCTGAGCCAGTTGCAGACCGACGTCTACAACTACACCCACGACGTCTGCACGGCGCTCAAGGCGCAGGGCACCACGCCGGACGCGGTGCAGATCGGCAACGAGATCAACGTGGGCATGCTCTGGCCCACCGGGCGGGTCGTCAACAACAACTTCGCCCCGCTGGCCAGCCTGCTCAAGCAGGGCTACAACGCCACCAAGGCGTGCAACAGCGGCACCCAGGTGTGGATCCACACGGCCAACGCGGACAGCAACGCGAACGCCCGCTGGTTCTACGACGGGATCAGGGCGCAGGGCGTCACCTGGGACGTCACCGCGCTCTCCTACTACTGCATGTGGCACGGCTCGCTGGCGAACCTGTACAACGTGATCGTCGACGTGCGGTCCCGCTACGGCAAGCCGGTGGTGCTCGCCGAGACGGCGTACCAGTTCACCACGGCCGACGCCGACAACGAGCCGAACTCGATCCCCGGCACCGTGCTCTGTGACAACATCCCGGCCAGCTGGGCCGGTCAGGCGCAGCAGTTCAGCTGGGTGCAGAACACCGCGCGCAACGCCGGCGCGGTGGGCGTCTTCTACTGGGAGCCGACCTGGTATGCGATCCGCGGCAACGGCTGGGACCCGGCGAACATCAACGGGACCGGCAACGGCTGGGACAACATGGCCGTCTTCGACTGGACCGGGCGGGTGAACCCGCACGTGGTCTGGACCCCGTAACCCGACCGACCGGCCGGACCCGGCGTGGCCCCGCCCGCCGGGTCCGGTGTTGACCGGCCCTCCCCGCGCCCGGCCCGGGACCGTGCACGGCCGGGAACCGTCGACGGGCCGGGACCGTGCACGGCCGGGTCAGCGCTCGGCCAACGACACCAGCAGTTCCTGGGGCCGGTGGTCGGAGACCCCACCCGCCGCGCCGAAGCGGTAGGAGTGCACCCGCACCTGCGGCGAGACGAGCGCCCAGTCCAGCCGCCACCACCTCGGCCAGCCGGGACTCTCCGCCCAGCTCGCCGGGTAGAGCGCGGGCATGGCGTAGCTCGCGTCGCGCAGGCCGTCGGGCAGCTTGCCCAGGTCGCCCATCGCCGGGCTGGTGTTCAGGTCACCGGCGACCAGCACCGGATGCGGGTTGCTGCGCACGTCGCGGGCCAACGCCCGCCACTGCGGTTCCCGCTGGGCGTGCTGCCGCCGCAGGATCCGGTAGAAGTCGGCGTCGAGCAGGCCGTGCTCGGGCGAGAGCTGCACGGGCAGGTGCAGGTTGTACACCGACAACACCCGTCCACCGCCGACGTCCAGGTCGGTACGCAGGGTCTTGTAGCGCCACTCGTCGCCGGCCGCGGCGATCTCCGGAGGCAGGCCGACCGCCTCCAGCGGCACCTGCCGCAGCACCGGCAGGCGGGACACGGTGACCAGCTCACCGGCGACCACCACCTGGAAACCGGGGAACTCGGCCCGCAGCCGGTCGAGCGTCGCCGCCGTCGGCCCGGCCGTCTTCTCGTACCAGTACTCCTGCAACAGGTAGAGGTCGGCGTCGGCGTCCCGCAGGACCCGGTACAGCGCCTCGGTCTCGCCGCCCTCGTCCCAGTAGCCGGTGTTCCAGGCGAACACCCGCAGCGCGTCGGCCGGGGCCGCGCCGTCCCCGCCCTGCCACCGGCGGACGTTGATCCCGCTCTGTCCCGCGCCGAGCAGCAGCGCGGCGGCGACCAGCAGCGCCACCGCGCGGCGGGCCCGCCGCAGCGCGCCGCCGCCGGTGTGGTCCCGGGAGACCGGAGCGCCCGCCGCACCGCCCACGCGGGCCCGGGACAGCAGAGCGCTCAGCGCCGCGCCGACCGCCAACGCCACCGGCACGAGCAGGAAGGCCAGCGGCGGCACGGCGTCCACCGCGAGCCAGAGCCACCAGCGCCCGCTCAGCGCCAGATGCGCGGCGGTGAACGCCAGCCAGAGCGCCGCGGCGACGACCAGCACCCGCGCCGGCCAGCGCCGCGACGCCGGGCGGGCCGGTGACGTCGGCGCGGCGGCGGTGTCGGTCACCGGCACGGCTGTGGTCACGCCGACTCCCACCGGGGGGCGCCGTCGATCGGGAAGGAGGCGTCGTAGAGCTGCCGGAAGGTCCGGGAGAGCAACCACTGCACCGCGCCGGTCGCCACCCCGGCCGCGATCGTCACGTTGACCACGAAGTGCAGGGCGGCGAAGCCGAGCAGGAAGACCGGCCCGTGCCGGCGCAGGACGAAGCGGTACATGCCGGCGTCGCAGACCAGTGAGGCGACGAGCAACGCGGCCGGCACGACCGCGCCCCCGGGCCCGAGCAGCAGCGGTACGGCCAACGCCGGCAGGCTGGCGAACGCGGCGAGGCTGCCCCAGGCCCGGGAGGCGGTCTCGAAGCCCTTGCCGAAGCGCCGGGCCCGCGCGTACAGGGGGATGCGCAGCCGGCCCCGGTGGAACAGTTTGCGCAGCAGCCCGGAGAGCTCGTGGTCGTGGTCGTGCCGGCCGCGTACCTCGGAGGTGAGCAGCATCCGGTGCCGCCGGGTGAGCCGGTAGCCGTAGTCGACCTCCTCGGTCTGCCGCAGCGCCGGGTTGAACGGCCCGATCTCGTCGTGCACCGCCCGCCGGATGAGACACATGGCGGGGAAGAGGAACGACACGTCCCCTTCCGAGCTGATCGACCAGTAGTGGTACTGGAGGCCGCGGTACCGGGAGACCAGGGTGTCGTGGATCAGGGGCTCGGCGTCCTGGATCCCGCAGACCGCACCGACGGTGGGGTTCGCGCGCAGGATCCGCACCGCGTTGGCGATCGCGTCGGGCGCCAGCGCCAGGTCGGAGTCGACGTAGCAGATCAGCTCGCCCCGGGTGTGCGCGGCGCCCACGTTGCGGGCGGTGCCGCAGCCGCTGTTCACCCCGGTGCTGACCACGGCGACGCCGAGCGCGCCGGCCACCGCGACGGACTGGTCCGTGCTGCAGTCGTCGACCATCAGCAGCTCGATGTTCGGGTAGGTCTGGTCGAGGATGGACCGCAGGGACAGGTCCAGGGACTCGGCGTAGTTGTAGTTGGGCACGATCACCGAGACCAGCGGAAGCGTGTTCATCGGGTGGCGACCTCCGGACGGTCGTAGAGCCGGCGGAAGCGCGCCGAGGCCAGCCAGGCGGCCACGCCGGAGGCGGCGGCGACCGCGATGACCAGGTTCAGGAAGAAGTGCATCGCGATGAAGTAGACCAGAAACAGCCAGCCGCGTTCGGCCCGGACGAACCGGTACATCGGCAGGTCGCCGGCGACGAAGGCAGCGAACGCGGCCAGCGGCGCCAGCAGGAGGGCCGGACCGAGCAGCACCGGCAGGACCAGGGTGAGCAGGGTCAGCGGGGCGGCGATGCTGACCCAGGCCCGGGGGCCGCTGCGCAGCCCGCCGGGGAACTCCGGCTTGCGGGCGTACATCGGGATGTGCAGGGCCGTGCGGGTGAAGACCTTGCGCAGCAGCACACCGAGTTCGTGGTCGTGGTCGTGCACACCGCGTACCCGGGGGGAGAGCAGAATCTCGTAGCGCTGCGCGAGCCGCAGGCCGTAGTCGGCGTTCTCGGTCTCCCGCAGCCGGGGGTTGAACGGCCCGATCTCGTGGAACACCCGGGTCGGGATGGCCAGCAGCGCGGTGTAGAGCGTGCTGATCCGGCCCTCGTCGGCGATCAGCCAGTAGGACTGTTGCAGGCAGCGGTACTCCTCCAGCAGGCTGTCCCGGATCAGCGGCACCGGGTCGTAGTTGCCGCAGACCGCCCCGATCGTCGGGTCGTTGGTGAGCAGGTCGACCGCGTTGGCCACCGCGTCGGGCCGGGCCGCGACGTCGGAGTCCACGAAGAACAGGATCTCACCGGCCGCGGCCTCCGCGCCGAGGTTGCGGGCCGCGGCCGGGCCGCCGTTGCGCGGCGTACGCACCACCCGTGCCCCGTGGGCCTCGGCGACGGCGACCGAGTCGTCGGTGCTGCAATCGTCCACCACGATGATCTCCAGCTGCGGGTAGGTCTGCGCCCGTAGCGAGTCGAGGCAGAGATGCAGCGCGCGGGCGTAGTTGTAGTTCGGCACGATGACCGACACCAGGGGATGGTTCATCAACTGTCCGTCCAGGTCAGCAGGTGTGGATAACGGGCGGTGATCTGCGCCACGGCCAGGATGAGGCCGACCGCGACGGCGCACCCGACGATCGTCCGGTCGCGCAGCAGGATCCGGATCGGGTCGCCGCCGGTGCGCAACACCAGGACCGCCTGGAGGTACCGGAACGCGGCCAGCAGTCCCAGCGGCACGACGATCGCCAACGCGACCGGCGGGTAGGCGTCGATCGGCGCGTCGAGGTGCAGGTACAGCAGGAAGGTGATGCCGGCCAGGGAGGTGGTGAGGCCGAGCAGGTGGTCGGCGAGCAGCAGGTTGTACCCGTGCAGGGCGGGCCGGTGCGGGGTGCCCAGGGCGGCCAGTTCGTACCGGCGCTTGCCGAGGATGAGCACCAGGCAGCCGCTGAACACCGCGGTCAACAGCAGGCTGGAGGGCACCGCCCCGGTCGCGGTGTACCCCTGCATGACCCGCAGGACGAAGCCGGCGGAGACCACGCAGACGTCCAGCAGCGGCAGGTGCTTGAGCCACCTGCTGTAGGCGGTGCTCAGGGCCAGGTAGGCGACCAGCGGCCACCAGGGCATCGCCGGGCCGGCGACGGTCACGGCGACCAGCAGCGTACCGAGGACGACGGCGTACCCCCAGGCCACCGGGACCGGGACGTGCCCGGCGGCGACCGGCCGGCGCCGCTTCTCCGGGTGGGCCCGGTCCCGGTGGCGGTCGGCGATGTCGTTGACCACGTAGATCACCGAGGAGGCGAGCGTGAACGCGGCGACCGCCCAGACGCACCGCCACAGGGCCGACGCCGTCCAGACCGGGGTGTCCACCAGGGCGAGCGGAACGGCGAGCAGGTTCTTGACGACGTGGCCCGGTCGGGCCAGGGCGAGCAGGTGTCGCAGCAGCCCGGGCAGGCGGGCGACGCGTTTGGTGGCTACCGGGGCGACCGGCGGCTCCACCACGGTCTCGGCGGCGGTCATCGGTCCCCCGTCAGAAGAAGATCTTCGCGGCCGACAGCGCGCCCTGCCGCCAGGGATCACGGCTGGTCCGGCCCTCGCGCGCCGGACGGTCGCGGTGCCGTTGCGCCCGCCACCACTCGTAGGTGCGCAGGATGGCGTCCTGGTTGGACAGCTTCGGGTGGAAGCCGAGCCGGTCGCGGGCCTTGTCGATGCTGACGTACGAGTCGGCCATCAGCTTGTGCAGCAGCCGCCCGTAGACGGGCGAGAGGCGGCTGCGTTCCAGCAGGCTGAGCGCGGCGAGCGCGGGTCGGGCCGGGAGCGAGACCACCCGCCGGCCGTGCCCGGCGGCGTCCAGCACCGCCTGGAAGTCCTCGCGCAGCGTGCCGAAGCGCTCGGCGGCGAGGTTGTACGTGTCGTTGGCCAGGTCGTCCTCGGCGTGCAGGACGGTCACCACCGCCTCCACCAGGTCGTCCACGGCGAACATCTGGATCCGCACGTCGCCGCGGCCGAGGACCGGGAAGTTGCGCCCCTCCTCGGCCCACTCGAAGAGCATGGCGAAGAGCCCCATCCGGCCGGGGCCGACGAAGGTCTTGGGTCGCAGCACCGCCACCGGCAGTCCGTCGGCCCGGTGCCGTTCGGCGATCTCCTCGGCGGCGGCCTTGGCCGCGCTGTAGGTGTCGACCGGCGCGCGGGGGTGCTCCTCCGGGGTGGGCACCTGCTTCGGCAGCCCGTAGACGGCGGTCGACGAGACGTGCAGGACCCGCGCCACGCCGGCCCGTCGAGCGGCGTCGAAGACGCCCCGCGTCCCGTCGACGATGACCGACCGGATCTGGTCGGCCGGGTAGCTGGGCAGCGCCGCCGCGCAGTGGATCACGACGGTGGCCTCGGCGAAGGCGCGCTCCAGCAGTCGCGCGTCCCGGATGTCCCCGACGTGGCTGACCGTGCTCTCGGCTCGCAGGTCGACGCCGTGCACCTGGTGCCCGTCGGCGGTCAGGCGCTCGGCGACCCGGGAGCCGAGCATGCCGGCGGCGCCGGTGATCGCGATCACCACAGGGATCCCACCTTCTGCGCGACGAACCGGGTCACCAGCCGGGTCAGCCCCTGGTCGAGCACCTCGTCGAGGGCCTCGACGGCGCGCTGCGCGTCGGCCGGGTCGGTGACCAGCGACGGGCCGATGATCAGCGGGTTGAGGCCGTTGAGCGTGTAGTAGGTGAAGATGTCGTGGTCCCGGTAGAGCGCGTTGATGACGGCGCAGGTGACGAGCTTGGCCTTGAACCTCGGGTCGCGGGCCATGCCGGCCGGGGCGAGCCGGGACACCAGGTCGAGGAGCTTCGGGCCGCCGTCGATGTGCACGCCCCAGAGCGCCCCGGCCCCGGCCACCCGCCCGACCGCCTCCGGGTGCTCCTTGGCCAGCCGGTGCAGGGCCGGTTCGAGGACCCGTTCCAGCTCGCGGGCGCGCGCCGGGTAGTCGTCCTGCACCACGATGTTGATCGCCTCGATGGCGGTGACGCACTCCTCCCCCATGCCGTAGTAGGTCGTGCTGGTGCTCTGCAACAGCGCGTCGGTGAGGTTGTCGTACGCGCGGCGGAACACCGGCTTCCGGGCGACGAAGGCCGAGATGGACGACTTGCCGCCGCCGAAGGATTTGCTCGTGGTGAGCACGTCCGGTATCAGATCCGGGTAGCGCATGAAATAGAAGAGGCTGCCCGTCTTGCCCCAACCGGTGTAGATCTCGTCGAAGATGAGCACGATGTCGTGCCGGTCGCACAGTTCGCGCACGCCGCGCAGAAAAGTTTCATCGCACCACCGAATTGTGGAGGCGCTGAACGGTTCGACGATGAGGGCATAGACATCGCCCGGGTGCCGCTCGATAGCCGACCGGACGGAATCCAGATCGCCATACGCGAATGGGACGATGCCCGGAATTGTCGGAAAGTTGAAGTGGGGCTGCCCGGTCAACCCACCGGAACCGAGCAGCTTTCCGTGGAAACCGCAGTCCGCACGCAGGATGGTCCCCCGCCGGCCGCCGTGGTACTTGTAGGCGAGCTTCACCGCCCCCTCCACTGCCTCGGCGCCGGAGTTGGGCAGGAACGACATGGAGAGGTCGCCGGGGAGCAGCTGCGCCAGGTTGTGGCCGAGGGCCGCAAGATAGGGCGAAAAGTACGTCTTGTGCACTTCCATCCGCTGGCGCTCGGCGAACCGTTGCCGGGCCGCCACGATGCGTGGATGGTTGTGGCCGTGGTTGAGTACCCCCACCCCGCCGGTGAGGTCGAGGACCCGCCGGCCGTCGCGTAACTCCAGGTAGGCGCCCTCGGCCCGGTCCACCAATTCCCGGCCGAAACCGAACGAGGTCATCAGATTGACCTGGCTCGCGTTCACGTACCGCCGATAGAGGTCGTGCACCTCACGAACGGTGAACCGCTCGCATTCCTCGACACTGACCAGATTGGGCATGTCACGACGCTATCTATTGCCCCATGATCTCTCCTGAACCGTTACTGGATGCAACCTTGACTACGCTAGGCAACTCTTGCGGATTGGGTTGCCGGTCGATAACTTGGTCAGGGCGCAACACAATTGCCGCCGGTCAATTCCCTCGCGCATTAGCCAAAACCCCGTTGAGGTGCTCATCATGCCGCCGACGGTGTCGGTCATCATCCCCACCCACAACAGCTCGAAGACCCTGGGTGCGTGTCTTGAGGCGGTCCGCCGCCAACGACACCCGGTGACCGAGGTCATCGTCGTCGACGACGCCAGCACCGACGACACCCGGGCGGTGGCGCAGCGGTTCCCGTGCCGGCTGCTGGTCACCGACCGCAACGCCGGACCGGCCGCCGCCCGCAACCGCGGCATCCAGGCCAGCACCGGCGAGCTGATCTTCTTCCTCGACTCCGACTGCGCGCCGGAACCGGACGCGCTGGACAACGCCCTGGCGATCCTGCGCGACCAGCCGGACGTGGCCTGCGTACACGGCATCTACGCGCTCGAACCGCTGATCGACGACGGCCCCGTCGAGGCGTACCGGCTGCTGCACGGGCACTACTGGCGGCTGCGCAACGTCGGGCGGGTACGCACCACCCTCTTCGCGATCTGCGTCATCCGCCGCGAGGTCTTCACCACGGTCGGCCTCTTCGACGAGAGGCTGCGCGCCTCCGAGGACGTGGAACTCGGCGACCGGATGGGCGACCGGTACGGCGTCGTGCTCACCGACACGATGGTCTGCCGGCACGACGACGACAGCCGGCTCGGCGCGCTGCTGCGCAAACAGTTCCGCCGCTCGCAGCTGCTGATCCCGGTGGCCCTGGCCGAACGCGGGCCGGCCGGCATCCGCGCCAACACTCCGGCGGGCATCGTCGCCGCCGCCATGGTGCCGGCCGCCCTGCCCACGGCACTGCTCACCGGTGGCTGGCCGCTGCTGTCCCTGCTGTTCTTCGTGCTGTTCATGGTCGCCGAACCGGGGCTGCTCCGCTTCGTCCTGCGCCACCGCGGGCCGGCGTTCGCGGTCTTCTTCTTCGCCGTGCACATGGTGGTGCAACTGGCTGTCGTGACGGGAGCCGTGGTGGGCGGGTTGCGTCACCTCGCCGACCGCGACTTCGGCCCCACGCGGGTGACCGCCGCGAAGACGCCCCGATGAGCGACCCCCGAGGATCCGCCGCCCGGCTCTGCTCGCACCTGCACGCCCAGGCACTGCACTATCTGCTCTTCGCCTACCGCGGCCGGCAGGCGCTGCGCCGCCGCCCCACCCTTGGCGGTCCACGCTGGCCGGCGTTCGGCCTGGCCGGCGACGAGGTCGCGCTCACCGTCGACGACGGCCCGCACCCGCAGTGGACCCCGGCCCTGCTCGACCTGCTCGACCGGCACGGAATCCGGGCCACCTTCTTCCTCATCGGTGACCGGGTCCGGGAACGCCCGGACCTGGCCCGGCAGGTGCGGGCCGCCGGTCACGTGATCGGCAACCACTCCCGGTCACACCCGCAGCCCTTCGCCGCGCTCTCCCCGGAGCAGATCCGAGCGGAGATCGCGCACACCCAGCGGGAGATCGAGGACGCCACCGCGATCACCCCACGGCTGTTCCGCGCGCCCGGCGGCAACTGGTCGCCCACGGTCCTGCGGACCACCGCCGAACTCGGTCTCACCCCGGTCGACTGGACGGTCAACCCCAGTGACTGGCGCCGCCCCGGCACCGCCCGGATCGCCCGGACGCTGTCCCGCACCCGCCCCGGGCAGATCATGCTCTGCCACGACGGCGGCGGCGACCGGTCGCAGACCATAGCGGCCCTCGCCGAGGTGCTCCCGAGACTGACCGACCGCGGGCTTCGCTTCGTCACCGTCCCGGGGGAGACACCAGATGTCGCACGATGAACTGTCCATACTGCTCCTGGGACCGGTGCGGGCCCGCCGCGCGGACACCCTCCTCTACCTGGGCACCCCCCGCCAGCGGGAGGTCCTGGCGGTGCTGGCGATGCGCAGCGGCATGGTGATGTCCGTCGCCCAGATCGTCGACGCGATCTGGGTCGGCCGTCGCCCCGACTCGGTGGAGAACATGGTGCACACCTACATCGGCCGGCTACGCCGGGTGCTGGAACCGCCCGGCCGCCGACCGGCGCTGGCCCAGGTGCTGCGCTCCACCCGGCCGGGCTACACCCTCGACATCCCGGCCGGCGCGGTGGACATCGCCCGCTTCGAGCAGGACGTCCGAGCGGCCCGCGCCGCCCGCTCCCAGACAGACCTTTCCCAGTCGCTCTTCCTTTTCCAGCGGGGCCTCGACCGCTGGTCCGGCCGGGCCCTGCACGAGGCCACCGGCCCGCTGGCCGAGGCCGAACGGATCCGCCTGACCGAGCTGCGCCAGGACGTGCTGGAGGAGGTGACCGGCGTCCGGCTCCTGCTCGGCGACGTGGAGAACGTCGTCGCCGAGCTGCGCTGGATGCTGGCCGAGCACCCGATGCGGGAGCGGCTCTGGGAGCTGCTGCTCATCGCGCTCGGGCAGACCTCCCGGCGGGCGGAGGCGCTCACCGCCTTCCAGGACGCCCGGACCGCGCTGGCCGACCGGCTCGGGGTGGAGCCGGGGCACCGGCTCCAGGACCTGCATCGCCGGCTGCTGCGCAGCGAACCGGTGACGGTGTGGCCGTGGTGGGAGCGCCGCGTCCCGGTCTGACCCTCAGGACTCCGCGACGGCGGCCGGGGTGAGAACGAAAAAGCCGCCCTCCCCGGCGCCCGCCGGCAGCCGCGTGCTCACGTCGAGCCCGCAGTCCCGGATCACCGTCACGAACTGCTGGGACCGCGGCACGTCGTAGATCTGCACCAGGATCCGGCCCCGCTCGGTGAGCCGCCCCGGCAGCCGGCGCAGCAGGTCGGCCGCCTCCGCCACGGACAGGTAGTAGATGACCTCGCGCAGCAGGATCGCGTCGTACCGTTGCGGAGGCTGGTACGCCCGGATGTCGGCCACCTGGTAGGAGGCGTCCGGCCGGCCGAGCGACCGGGCCGCCTCGATCGCCCGGCGGCTGATGTCCACCCCGTGGTAGTGCCGGTACCGGCCCGGGGTCAGCGGAAGGTTGGCGCTGGTGCCGCAGCCCAGGTCGAGGATCGTCGGGTTGGGGGCCCACGTCTCGATCAGCGACAACGGCATCGCGCCGTCGCCCGCCCCGTCCAGGTAGCCCCAGAAACCCAGCGCGTACTGGGTGTCCCAGAGCGCGGCGTTCAGCCGGGGGCTGCGGCGCACCAGCCACCGCAGCGGTGCCCCGACCAGCCGTGCCAGCATCCGTAGTGGCGCGTTCGACATGGTGTCATCACCTTTCTCCGCCGGAACGACTCCGGCGGCTCGCACCGCGGCGGGCCCGGCTCAGCCGACCGCAGCCGGCCGCTCGACCAGGCCGAGCCGACGCCGGTGCAGATACTGGGCCAGCAGCAGCCCTCCCCCACCGACGGCCACCTCGCTGAGCGCGCAGACCAGCCGGCTGATCAGCACCACCGGCGTGGCCACGGCCACCGGCAGCACCGTGGCCAAACCGAGCATGAGCACCGCCTCGCGTACCCCCAGGCCGTCCGGGGCGACCATCACCGCCAGGCCGGCGACGGTGGCGGCGGCGAACCCCGCCACACAGATCAGGTACGACCGGACGGGCGGCGCACCAGCGGCCACCGCGAGCAGCCACAGGTGGTGCCCGGAGACGAACCAGGACAGTGACTGCGCGGCGACGGCGCGCCGGACACCGGCGGGGGACGCGACGACCTGCGGCGGCTGACGCCGCAACAGCCGCGCCGCCAGGGCGAGCCCCCGGTTGAGCAGCTCCGGCCGGGCGACCAGCACGACCAGCGGGACCGTGGCCACCAGCAGCCACCCGGTGGCACCGGAGAGCAGCGCCGGCCCGGCCGCCAGCGCGACCGTCATCCCGGTCATCGCCACCACGGCCCAGCTGAGCAGGAACACCCCGGCCAGCCGGACCGGCCCCACCTCGATCTCCTTGCCCATCCGCAACAGCACCGGCAGGGCGACGAGGCGGCCCGGGACGAACTTGGCCAGGAACCCCACGAAGAACAGGCGATACGCGGTCCATCGGTCGACCGGCGCGCCGAGGTCGACGAAGAGCGCCCGCCAGGACGCCAGCCCCAGCAGCAACCCGGTGGCATTGATCAGCAGCGCGCCGACCAGGGCCACGCTCACCCGCAGCGGATCCAGCTGGCCGGCCAGCGTCGACACCGGCGTCCAGTCCTGGGAGCGCACGAAGAGCACCAGACCGACGATCAGGGCCACCACGAAGACGACGGTGAACATGCGGTTGGCCAGTCGCCACCACCGGCCGTTCACCGGCGCGACCCCACGGCGACGGGCCGGGACCGGACGGCCCGGACCCGGCGCAGCAACGCGCCGCACACCCCCAGCCCCATCCCGACGAACTCGGTCAGGTGGGTGAGCCACCGCAGCCCGGCGGCGTAGAGCAGGAACCGCGGGCCGCGGTGCCGCAGGGCGAACGCCAGCAGCTCCCGGTCGGCCACCACGACGGCGGCGAGCAGACCCGCCGGCAGCGCCGCCAGCCAGGGCGACACGAGGACCAGCGGCGCGGTGCCCACGGCCAGCCCGCTGCCGACCATGCCGACCACCGACCCGAGGTCGACCCGGTGCGGTGTCCGGTCCGGAGCCTGCGGCCCGGCGGCCGGCCGTTCCCAACGGGCGGCGGCGACCGCACCGGCGTACGTCACCGCCCGGCGGAACAGCTCCGACAGGTACGGCCACAGCTGGTCCACGTCGTCGTGGCGGCCGACCATCTCGTCGCTCATCCGGATCTCGTACCGGGCGGGCAGCCGGGTGCCGAACTCCACGTCCTCGGCGTCGCGCAGCCGCTCGTCGAAGCCGCCGACCAGGTCGAAGACCGTCTTCGGCACGGCGGTGAGGGCGAACATCGTGGTTGCCGTCACTCCGGTGGCCCGACGCCGCCAGAAGTGCTCGAACAGCGTCTTGTACGCCTCGACCGGCCCGTCGTCGTAGAGCGGGCGCAGGTCGTAGATGCCCTGCACGACACCACAGTCGGGATACGCCTCAAGGGTGCGTACCGCGGCGGCCAGCGCGCCGGGCGCCAGGGCGATGTCCGAGTCGACGAAGAACAACACGTCACCGGTGGCGCGGGCGGCACCGGCGTTACGGGCCGCCGACACTCCCCGGTTGACCGGGAAGGCCAGCACCGTACAGGGAAATCCGGCCGCGATCCGCCGGGACCGGTCGGTGCTCGCGTCGTCGACGACGATCACCTCGGCCGGCGGTGTGGTCTGCGCGTAGACCGCAGAGAGGCAGTCGTGCAGCGTCCGTTCCTTGTTGTAGTTGGGTACGACCACCGAAACCCTCACCGGGCCACCTCCTCGATGCCGTCGGCCCCGGCCCCGCCGCCGCCCGGACGCAGCGCCAGCCAGCCCAACGCCACGACCCCGACCAGCACGTACATGTTGGTGGACAGCAGTTCCCCGCCCCGGAAGTGCAGGTCCTCGCCGCGCAGCCCGACCAGGATCCAGGCGGCGCTGGCCACGTACCCGACCCAGAGCAGCGCGCCGGCCACGAGCGCACGCCGGCTGCCGGCCCGCCGGCCCCGCACCACCAGCAGCACCAGCGCCGGTACGCACCACACCCAGTGGTGGTGCCAGGAGACCGGCGAGACGAGCAGGCCGGTCGTCGCGATGGCGAGCCCGCCGAGGAGTTCTTCACCGGCGCGGGCGCAGCGGACCGCGACCACGATCCCGGCCACCGCCGTCAGCACCGCCACCGGCAGCCAGACGGCGCGTACGTCGGCGGTGTCACCGAGCCGGGCCAGCGCGCCGTGCAGCGACTGGTTCAGCACCGTCCGGGGATCGCCGGTGACCCGGGCGGTGTCGAGCAGACCGCCGCCCCAGAACCGGGCCGAATCCACCGGCCGCCAGGCGAAGCCGAGCCCGACGGTGGCGCCGAAGCCGGCCAGCGCCACCCCCGCCGCCCGCCACCGGCGCAGGCAGAGCAGGTAGACCACGAAAATCAGCGGGGTGAGCTTGATGCCGGCGGCGATGCCGACCCCGAGACCGTGCCAACGGCGGTCGGGGCCGGCGGCCAGGTCCAGCAGCACGACCAGCATCAGGAACAGGCCCACCTGGCCGACCTGAAGGTGACCGGCAACCGGAAACATCGGCAGCGCCGCGACCGTGCCCACCAGCACCGGACCAGCGCCGGCACCGGCGTCAGCGGCGCGCAGCGCCACCCACACCACGGCCGACAACGCGGCGACCGAGGCCGCCGACCAGATCCCGATCCCGGTCGCGGCATCGACATAGGCCAGCGGTTGCAGGAGCAACGCGGCGAACGGCGGGTACGTGAAGCCCAGCGCGATGCCGTCGGCACCCC
This sequence comes from Micromonospora sp. CA-263727, assembly GCF_050942455.1. NCBI lineage: Bacteria > Bacillati > Actinomycetota > Actinomycetes > Micromonosporales > Micromonosporaceae > Micromonospora > Micromonospora sp. CA-263727. Next base: position 3,060,517 of record NZ_CP192031.1, on the reverse strand, counting down.
AATAGGCGACCTCGTAGAGCTTCCCGTCGCCGCCGGCGGCGGCCACCGCGCCCATCCGGTAGACCGCGAGGTCACCCCAGAACCGGCCGGTCTCCCGGTACACGACCACCAACGCGGCGGCCACCAGCAGCGGAAACGTCAGCAGGGCGGTGGCGGAAAACGCGGCTTTGAACCGGCGATCCGGCCGAGAGCCCGCCGCCGAAGAAAGGGTCGTCGTCACCGATCTCCCCCTTCGGACGTCGGCGGGAAAACGGTAGCAATCAAATGGTCAACGCTTTCTGGAGCGAATCTGGATTACCCACGGTCCCTGTGACGGCTCGGCCGGCTCACGCAGACCGGGCGCGAGACCCTGCGTCGCCACGACCAGGCGGCCGCCTGTCGCCCTCAGGCGAGTGCAGGGTTGTCGTGGATCAGCCGCCAACCCAGGGCGCCGTACCAGATCATCACCGGTAGGTGGAGGCCGTAGCCGAGCTGTTCCAGCCCCGCTGACGGGCCGTCGATTCCGGTTGTCCATGGCAGCAGAACCGCGGCGAGACCGGAGGCCGCGGCGATCACGCCGGCGCGACGAAGCGCGGGGGGCAGCGGTGCGCCGAGCGCGGTCGTCACGGTCGCGGCGGCCCAGAGCAGCCCGGCCAGGTTGACCGTCCACTTGGCGGTGAGGAGCACCGCCCAGGCCACCATGGCGGCCGCCGGGTCGGTGGGATCGGCGGCCAACTGGGTCAGCGCCAGGTTGCCGGCGTCGTGAAGCAGACCCGCCAGACCGGCGCAGGCCAGCAGCCCGCCGGCGAGCGACACCAACTGCGGCCGGTGCCCGGTAGGGCGGGTCGTCATCACGAGCCCGGCCGCGAGCAGGGCGAGCCAGCCGACGACATCGAGGCCGAGCCCGATCAGGTGCGACGCGACCCGGGCGTTCACGACTGTCAACACGGCGGCGGGGTCGGCCGGATTCAGGGTCAGCCCCGACGGCAGGACGAGGGCCACACCGGCGAGCATGGCGAACAATGAACTCAGCAGCAGCGCGCCCGTCAGTCGGGCCGCCGAGCGATGGTCAGTGGAACTCATGGCGGCACGCTAGAACCCTGACGCAGGGAGAAGGTCAAGACAGGAGGAAGGCGCCGTGTGGCGGATCGGGGAGCTGGCGCGGATGGTCGGGGTATCCGAACGCACCCTGCGCCACTACGACAAGATCGGGCTGCTGGTCCCCGCCATGGTGGACCGCGCCAACGGCTACCGGTGGTACGGGGTGACCGAACTGGCCCGACTGGAACGTGTCCGCGGACTACAGCACCTCGGCCTGTCGCTACGCCAGATCACCGAGGTTCTGGACGCCCCCGACGCGCAGCTTCGGCAGGCCCTCGCCGAAACCGTAGCCGCCCTTCGCGGCGACATCGCGGCCAAGGCCGCCGCCGTGGCCGCCGCCGAGGACCGGCTCGCCGCACCGACGTCGGTCCTGCCCCAACGGGCCACGGTCGGCGCGCGCCGACTGCGCGTACGCCATCTGCACATCGACCACCCGTCCGCGCTGGCCGCACTCTGCCCACCACCGCCGACGACCCTGCTCACCTGGCTCAGCGGGCAACCCGCCGGAAACTTCGTCGCGGCCGTCACCGTCGATCGCGGAGGCGAACGGCTCGACCTGCCCGCCCGTTCGGTGGTGCGGGCCGTCGTCCCCCCGGCAACCGGAGTGGTCCGCGCCGGCCTCGACCTGTTCGACTGGCTGCACCGCCGTGGCCTGACCGTCGCCGGCCCCACCCTGGAGGAGCACCTCGTCGACGCTGAACACGCCGTCGCGACCGTCCTGGAGGTGCCCGTGCGGCCCGCGCCACCCCCGGGGCTCGCCCACCCCGGGGGTGGCGCGGATCAGCCGAGGGGTGGCGCGGTCCAGGAGGAGCGGATCAGCTCCCGCCCGGTGGCGGCGAGGTGGGCGGTCACGGCGAGCCAGGCCCAGGCGTACCGGTCCGGGTCGGGATCGGTGAGCCGGCCGAACCCGTCCCGGCCGCGCCGGTCGGACTCGTCGGTGAGCGCGGTGGCCACCGCGGCGGCGGTGGTGAAGCCGGCGCGACGCAGCGGGCCGGCCAGCCCGGCGCCCTCGCCGCGAGCCGCCTCGGCGACGGCGCGGCGACCACCGGAGACGGCCAGTTCCACCAGCCGGCGGACCCGCCACAGCGGGGACTCCGCAACCGCGTCGGGGCCGACGGCGAGCACCGGTTCGGTCATCGCGGCCGGATCGCGCGGCGGTAGGTGGCCGCCCTGGATCTCGTCGTAGCCGAGGTCGGCCCGGCCGTGCCAGCCTGCCGGCAGGCGGAGCGTGCTGGCCGCGCCGGGCACCGGGCCGACCGCGAGCGGGCGCAGCGTGCTGGCCCGGTCCGGGTCCAGCCGACCGACCACCCGGATCCGCAGGCCCGGCCGGGAGGCGAGCCGCCGGAGGTTGGCCAGGTGGGCCAGCATCGGGTGGGAGTCGGCCGGCGCCAGCCGGATCACCGGGCCGTCCGGCACCGGCGCGCGCTCCGCTCCGACGTCGGTGGCGGGGGCCAGCTCCCGGGCCAGCACCTGGTCGCCGACGGCACCGACCACCATCAGGTCACCGCCGACCAGCGCGGTCCCGGCCCGAGCCGGGTCCGCCGGGTCGTCGGCGGCCAACTGCGCGGCCACCACCTCGGCGAGCGGGCGGCTGAACAGTTCCGCCAGCGCTCCGGTGGACCAGTCGGTCTCGGCGAGCGGGCTGGCCCGGACCCCCTTGCCGGCACCGAGCCGGCCGTCCGGGGAGACGGTGCCGCCGGTGATCCGCAGGCCGCCGCGGGCCAGCACCGCGTGGTTGACCGCCACCGCGCCCATCTCGGTGACCGCACGGGCGCAGTCCCGCGCCCGGTCCGGGCCGCCCGGTTTCACGTCGCCGAAGGAGAGCCGACGCCCGTCGGCGGCGACCAGATGGGTGACCACCCCGGCGTACCCGGTCGCGCTGATCACCGGTTCCCGGCAGACGCCGTGCACCTCAAGCGGGCCGTCGGGTTGGTAGGCCCGGCGCAGGACACCGACCAGCGCCGGGTCGGGGTCGCCGGCGGCCAGCCGGCCGGACACGTACAGCAGGTCGTGCAGCACCTCGACCAGTTCGGCGAGCCGGTGGCCGGTCTGTCGTCCCCGCTGCGCGCGCAGGCCGCGTACCGTCCGCAGGGCGGCGCTCTCGGCGCGCGGCAGCCCGGCCAGCCGGGCGCTGTGGGCGGCCCGCAGCAGTTCGGCCTGCGGGACCGCGCCGGCGGCCGGCACGCCGGCCGCGAGCACGGCGGCGGCGGCCCGCCACAGCCCGGCGGCGGCCGCCCGTTGCGCCTTCGTCGGCGCCGGGCTCCGGCCGGCGGCCGCGCCAGCCGGTTTCCCGGCACGGCGGGGCGGCGCGGTGGCCGGGCTCTCCGGCGCTGTGGCGGCGGACGCGGCATCGGCGTGGCTGGCCGGGTCGGCGACCGGGGCGGCGAGCAGGACGGCGGTCCGGTGCAGGCAGCGGGGTGCCAGCAGGCAGCTGCACCGCGCCTGGTCCGGGTCGGTGACCGCGCCGGTCGGTCCGGGGGTCAGGGTGACCAGTGCCTCGGGGCCGCAGTCGACCGACAGGCCGTCGTCGACCCGGCCGACCGGGACTGCGGCCAGCCGTTCGACGGTGGCGTCCAGCCGCCTGTGCAGCCGGGGCGGCAGGGCCGCCACCGCCGCGGCGGCGACCCTCGGCAGCACCGGCGGCAACCGGTCGGTGGCCACGGCGGTGGCGGTGCGGTCCGTCAACGTGATCCTCCGCGGATGCGGTCGCCCACCCAGCGGGCGAGTTCGAGCGGGCTGAGAGCGGCGACCGGCATCCCGGCCGCGACGAGTTGCTCGGCGACCGGCACCGAGTAGCAGGGCATCCCCTGGTCGTTCAGCGCGGCGCAGCCGAGCAGATGCGCGCCGGAGCCGGCCAGCGCGCGGACCTCGCCGAGCAGTCCGGCCAGCGGATAGCCCTCCTCGAAGTCGCTGACCACCGCGACGATGGTGCGGCTCGGCACGGTCACCAGCGAGCGGGCGTGGGCCAGCCCGGCGGCGATGTGCGTGCCGCCGCCGACACGCACCTCCAGCAGCAGCGACAGCGGGTCGTCGACCCGGTCGGTCAGGTCGACCACCTCGGTGGAGAAGGCGAGGAAGTGGGTGGAGAGGGTGGGGACCCCGGCCAGTACGGCGGCGGTCAACGCCGACCACACCACCGACGCCTCCATCGAGCCGGACACGTCGACCACCAGCACCAGCCGCCAGTCGGCTTCCCTACGGCCCCGGGTGTGGAAGACCGGGCGTTCCGGCACCACCACCGTCCGGCCGTCGCCGAGCCGCTGGGTGTGCGCCAGGTTCTCCCGCAGCGTACGGGCGAGGTTGATCCGGCCACCGGGACGGCGGGACGGACGCGGGTTGGTCAGCCCGGTCAGCGCCGGCCGCAGCTGGGTCGCCAGCTGCCGGGTCAGCTCCTCCACCAGCCGCCGGACCAGGGGCCGCAGCTTGGCCAGCCGCCCCTCGGGCAGGCCACCGGCCAGCGACAGCACCGAGGTCAGCAGCTCCATCGAGGGACGCACCCTGGCCGGGTCCAGCTCGGCGAGCACATCGGTCCGGCCGCTCTCCACCGCTCGGGCGATGACCTCCTCGCGTACCGCGGTGCCGAAGAGCGCTTCGAGTTCGTCGGCCCAGTCGCGGGCGGTCGGGAAGGAGGCTTCCTGGCCGCCGCCGGCCGCCTGGCCGAGATCCGTGGCGCCCTCGCCCTGGCCCGCCCCGTACAACTCGTCGAGGGCGCGGGCGTAGCGGCGGGCGTCGGCCGGCAGCCGGTCGGGTTGGCGGCCGAGCAGCAGCCGCCACCGGTCCGCGGGGGTGAGCTGGGCGGCCGACGTGACCGGCCCGGGTGCGGCGCCGGCCGGGGTGTCGGCGGGACCGGCCGGCGGGTCGGGGATCGGGATGTCCCGGGCGAGCAGGGCGGCCCGGCCGGCCGCGTCGGCGGCGGCCCAGCGGGCCAGCAGCTCGGGCGGGGCGGCGAGGGCCAGATCGAGCCGGTCGCCCAGCCGTTCGGAGACGGTGTCCAGCAGCCGGCCCCGGGCCGCCGGGGTGAGCACGTCGAACCCGCCGCGCAGCGCCGGCAGCCGGTCCAGGAAGTCGGCGTCGGCGAGCCGCTCGATCCGGTCCAGCAGCGGGTCCAGCGCGGCCGGGGCGGACTGTAACAGCGGGTGCGCCGCGGTCAGCAGGCCGCCGAGCAGCCGGTGCAGGCTCCGCCGGGTCTCCGGTCCGGTCGCCGCGTCGATCCAGCCGGCCACCCGGGTGCCCAGGGTCTCCAGGTCGGTCAGGTCGAGCAGCACCCGGGCGGCCAGGGCGGCGCCCTGGATCAGCGACGAACCGGCCCGGGTCAGCTGGCCGAGCGCCTCGTCCAGACGCAGCCCGATCCGGTCCTCTCCGGCCCGGACCGCGAGGTCGACCAGCGCGGCGGCGTCCGCCGGGGCGTCGCTGCCGGCCAGGCCGGGCAGGCCGCGGACCGCCGCGTCCAGCAGTACGACGGCCAGCTCGGCCGCCTTGCCCCGGCTCTCGACGGTGGTGCCGGGCAGGTGTTCCCGGCGCAGCCCCTCCAGCAGGTCGAGCGCGGCCAGCAGCTCGGGCAGCGTGCCGCTGCCCGGCAGCACGGCGGCGACCAGTTCGAGCCGGTCGGTGACCAGTTCGGGCAGGTCACAGCGGGCGGCGTCGGGTAGCCCGGTGAGCAGTTGCGCAGCGGTGGGGCCGCCGTCGGCGGCCTCCCGGCGGAACCGCTCCCGCAGGGTGCCGGCGGCGGCCAGCGCGGCGGTGACCCCGCGTACGCCGACCAGGTCCAGCCGCGCTGCCACGGACGGCGTCCAGGCCAGCTGCCAGCGGGTGGTCAGGGCGGCACCGTCGCCGGTGCCGGAGACCGTGGTCGGCTCGCCGTAGCCGATGCCGCAGACCTGGAGGCGTTGCAGCAGGACCTCCCGCCGCCCGTCCAGCTCGGTACGCAGCGGGTCCAGCCGGACCTCGCGGGACTTCGGGCTGTCCGGGTTGGGCAGCCGCAGCGCGGCGAGTTCCGCCTCGACCGCGGGGCCGAGCCCGGAACGCGGCGTGCCGGGGGCGATCCGGCCCCGGTCGGCGCCGACCAGCACGGTCTCCAGCGCCTTGGCCAGCGCCCGGCCGCGGCCGAGCAGTTCGCCCTGGCCGAGCACGGTGGTCACCGCCTCCAGCAGCTCGCCCCGGCCGGGGGCGGGCAGGCCCCGCAGCCGGGCCAGGTCGCCGGCCAGCCGTACCGTCTCGGCGGCCTCGCCGGTGCCGGCGGTGTGCCCGGCCGCGCGCAGTTCCCGGCACAGGTCGGTGACCGCCCGGGCGGCGGCGGCCCGGATCCGTTCCGGGTCGCCGGCAGCGGCGAAGACGGACTGCTGCCAGCGCGGGTCGCGGATCCCGGCCGGATAGCCGGACCGGGAGTCGAGCAGGTCGAACCCGTACGGCACCAGCGAGGTGACCGCCGGATCGGAACCGTCGGCGGTGGCCGGCGCGGGTCGGGTCGTCACGGACCGGACCGGACCGGCCGGCGCCACACCGTCGCGGGTGGCGGCCACGGCGACCGCGTCCGCTCCGTCGCCGGTGTCGGAGGTTGCCGCGGCGAGCAGGGCCGGGGCGTGGAAGGCACCGACGACCGCGGCGACCCGCCGGCCGTCCGCCCCGGCCTCGGCCAGCACCCGGCGCATGTGCCGCTCGCGGGCCAGGTCCCGGGCCGGTACGCCGTCGCCTTCGGCGCTGTCGGTGCGCATCGCCCAGCCGACGCCGAGGGCGGCGCGGCGGAGCGCGTCGGGCGGGCAGCCCGGGGCGCGCACCTCGACCACCCGGTCCCACAGGTCGTCGCCGTCGCGGCCGGTGCCGCTGGCACTGAGCGCGGCGGCGTAGGACCGGCGCGGGCCGGGCACCGGCACACCGGCGGCCAGGTCCGGACCGCCACCGGCGGCCGGCTCGGACTCGGTGGCCGGGTCGGGGTGGCAGGTCCAGCCGGGGTCGGTCAGCGGCAGGTCGCAGCAGAGCACCTCGACGTCACGCTGCCGGGCCCAGCGGATCGCGGCCAGCTCCGGGGAGAAGTCGGCGAACGGGTAGAAGCCCATCGGCCCGTCCGTGCCGTGGCTGCCGACCAGGGCCAGCGGGGCCCGGGCGTCCGGATCGGACAGGTACGGCAGCCAGCGCTGGAAGTCGGCCGGCAGCTCGACACAGACCACCTCGGCCCCGGCGGCGTCCAGCAGCGCCGGTACCACCGCCGCCAGCGCCGGGCTGTGGTGTCGTACCCCGATCAGGTACGGCCGGAGAGAGTCGGCGAGCGCGTCGACCACCACGCGCGGGTCGGGAGTCGTCGGGGCGATCGTTGACGGGCCGACGGCCGGCGGGGCCGGGTCGATCGGCGTGCTGGTGAGGATCGTCAACGCAGGCTCTCCCGCCGGTCCCAGAGCCGACGCCACATCGCCGAGCCTTCCTCGGCGCGGCGGCGGACCGGGCCGTCCCAGTAGCCGAGCAGCCGGGCGTGGTCGTTCTGGTCGTCCTTGCGGACCACGCCGAGCAGGTGCCCGGGTACCAGGTCGAGCGCGTCCCCACCGGGCAGGTACGCGGCGGCCAGGCCGAGCGACGCCGCCACCTGCACCGCCTCGGCGGTGGACATCACCGTGCCGGGCCGTTCCACGTCCCAGCCCTCGCCCGACCGGCCCGAACGCAGGTCGCGGAAGACGGTGACCAGCGCCTCCAGCACCGCGTCGTCCACCGTGTACGCCGCGCCCGCGCGCTGCACGGCGGCGCTGGCCTGCCGGCGAACCAGGTCGGTCTCGGTGTCGGCGTCCGAGATCGGGTGGATGGTCTCGAAATTGAACCGGCGCTTGAGGGCCGAGGACATCTCCGACACGCCCCGGTCGCGCAGGTTGGCGGTGGCGATCACGGTGAACCCGGGCACCGCGCGGATCAGGCCGTCCCCGGAGCCGGCGAGTTCCGGCACGTTCATCCGCCGGTCGGAGAGGATGGAGACCAGCGCGTCCTGCACCTCGGGCAGGCAGCGGGTGACCTCCTCGATCCGGACCACCCGGCCGGAGCGCATCGCGGTCAGCACCGGCGAGTCGACCAGTGCCTGCGGGGTCGGGCCCTGGGCGAGCAGCAGGGCGTAGTTCCAGCCGTACCGGAAGGCGTCCTCGGTGGTGCCGGCGGTGCCCTGCACGGTCAGCGCGCTGGTGCCGCAGACCGCGGCGGCCAGCAGCTCGGAGAGCATGGACTTGGCGGTGCCGGGCTCGCCGACCAGCAGCAGGCCCCGCTCGCCGGCCAGGGTGACCACGCACCGCTCGACCAGGCTCCGCTCACCCACGAACTTCGGCGGGATGGTCATGCCGGCCGGCAGCGCGGTGCCGTCCGGGGCGGTACGCCGCTCGGCGGGCAGCTGCAACGTCTCACCGTCGCTGCCCTGGATGAAGGTGACCACGGCGCGCGGGGTCAACGCCCAGCCCGGTGGCCGGGCCCCGTCGTCGTACGCGGCCAGGAAGGCCAGCTCGTCGGCGTACCGCTGTTCGGCGGAGAGGACCTGGGCGGCGGTCTCCGGCGCCGCGGTGGGGCGGACGTGTTCCGTCACGGTCACGGTGTTCCTCGATCTCTCTGGTTCGGCTGATGGGGCGTAGGGGGAAAGGGGTCAGCCACGGATGGGCAGGTTGTCGAACCGGGGCCGGTCGCCGTCGCGGAGGCGTTGCCAGGCCCGCCGGTAGAGGTCGGCGACCGGCGCGAACGGCACGGTCACGCCGAGCCCGGCCGTGCCGTCGGGTGCGAGGTCGAACAGGCCGACCTTCCAACCTTCGATCGGCGCCTGCCCGCTGCCGCGCTCCAGCCATCGGCCGGGCAGGAAGAGCGACCGTCCGGCCCGGGACCGGCTGGCCTCGATGACCAGGTCGGTGCCGGCCAGTTCGGCGCGGGCCGCCTTCAGCCGGGCCGGCTTCCAACCGGTCCACTTCGCCGTGTTGCGGTCCGTCGGGTCCGGCATGGCCAGCAACATCAGGTACACCGCCGCCGCGTCGCCGGTCAGGCCGTGTGCCGCGGCCACCTCGGCCACCTGATCCGGGACCGAGCGGGTCGGATCCTGCGGCCACCAGGTCCCGTCCGCCGCCCGCGCGCCGCCGGCCGGCTCCCCCGGATCGCCGAGCAGCGCCGCGAACCGCGGGTCGCGGACCAGGCGCAGCGCCACCTCCATCGGGTACGGCTTGGCCGCGTCGGCGCGCAGCGCCGGCAGGTACGGATCCGTCCCCTCGGCGTCGAGCAGGTCCGGCCGCAGCGCGGGCGACGGTTGGCTGTCGTGGGTGGCCAGGACGATGGCCCCGTACCGTTCCCAGCCGGGTCCGGTCTCCGACGGGCTGCCCGCCACCTGGCGGAACGCGGGCAGGGAGACGTACTGGTCGAGGTCGAGCAGCAGGTCGGGGTTGGCCAGCCGGTCCCGGATCACGGACAGCGCGGCCGGCAGCGCGGCCCGGCACGGGTCGCCGGCGGGCGTGTGGTGGGCGACCCAGGCGGCCACGGCGACCGCGGAGCGCAGCACCTCACCGGTGAAACCGACCGCCCGGTCGTCGACCTGCCGGGCCCGGTCGCCACTGATCTCGAAGGCCAGGTCGGTGCTGAGCGCGACCGACCGGGCCGGGGCGAGCAGGGCGGGCAGCGCCTTCGCGGGTCCCCAACCGGCGCGGACCGCGCGCGTCGCCTCGGCGAGCAGCTGCTCGGGCACCACCACCCGACGCCCCAGCGCGTCGTTCCAGAGCGCCGCGGCGGCGGCCACGTCCGGTCCGGTGATCCAGAGCTGGGCCGGGTCGTGCGGCAGCAGCGCCGAGACCACGGCCCGCCGGAGTTCCGGGCTGGCCTCGTTCAGCATGGCGAAGGCCAGCTTGACCTCGCCGACCTGCTTGACCCCGAGCGCCCTGCGCAGCTCGGTCGGCACCGTCTGCGCCGAGTCCACGAAGGGCAGGCCGGCCAGCACCAGCTTCGCGGTGGTGGGGGTGACGCCGGTCAGCTCGGCGAACCGCTCGGCCGCTTCCGGCCGCCAGGGCAGCGGGCCACGGGCGGCCCACTCGGTGTGGAACCCGGCCAGCCAGCCGGCCGGCCGCCGGTCACCGACGGGCGCCGAGGAGCGCACCGTGTACGGCTCGGGCACGGCGAACACGCCGGCCGGGTCGTGGTACAGCGCGTCGAAGGAGTAGCCGGTGGACGTGCCGCTGACGTCCAGGACGGCGACGAACGCCCCGTCGGGCAGTGGCAGGATGCCCGGCCCGGGGTACCGGCGCTTGCCGTCGGGGCCGTCCAGGTCGCCGTCGAGCAGGTGCAGCTCGAACCGGCGCCACCGGGCCGGCTCGGCCGCCGTGCTGAGGTCGAGCCGGTCCAGTTCGGCGAGCAGGGCGCGCAGCGTGTCCCGATGTTCGTCCGGGGTGACCGCCGCGACGGCCCGGTAGGCGACGGCCGCGACGCCGCCGAGCAGCGACCACCAGCCCAGGGCGTTCGGCAGCGACGCTCCGTCGAGGTGCAGTCGTACGGGTTGGCCGGTGGGGTTGGACCGCTGGGCGGCGAACGCCTGGAACTGGGTGAAGGCGTGGGCCGACCGGTTCGCCCCGTACGCCGTGCCACGCAACCCGTCCAGGGCCAGGTTGAGCCGCTCGTCGGTGGGGCCGGTCGCGGTGGCCACCGGCACCGCCGCCGGTTCGGACAACGACCTGGTGAGCCGCTCGGTCACCACGTCCAGGTCGGTGCGTACCCGGGCGGCCAGCCGCAGCATCCCGGCCACGCCGGCCAGCACCGCGTCGTGGCTGATCGCCGGCAACGTCGACCGGACCAGCTCGACCAGCGGGTCCTCGACAGCGGTGCTGGCGGATGGTCCGGTGCCGGACCGCGCGACGGCCGGGGACTGCGGGACGGCGGCGGTAAGGCCGGTGCGGGCCGGGGTGGCTGCGGTCGTCCGGGACCGGGAGGCCGCCTGGGCCGCCGCTTCGGCCAGGGCGGCGCGGTGTTCGTCGAGGGCCGCCTTGAACAGCGCGTCGACGGTGTCCCGGTCCATCCGGCGCAGGACGGCCGAGCCGGCCGGGTCCCGGGGCAGCAGGTAGCCGAGGAAGTTCTCCCCCGGCAACGGGACCGCGCCGGGGGTGCGGTCCGGGCTGGTCTGCGATTCGACCGTGGCCGACACCACGCCGTCCGGGTCGACCAGGACGACGCCCTTGAGGACGGCCCGGGGCCGGTCGTCGCCGGGCAGCACCAACGCCGCGACCGGCTCCTGCCCGGGGGCCACGGTGACGGTACGACCGGCCAGGTCCTCGCCGCGGACCGTGCCGTCCGGCAGCGTGGTCACCCGCCAGCCGAGCAGCCCGTCCACCGGCGTCGCCGACGGGGTGTCCCGGCCGGACAGGGCCGGCCGCAGCCAGCTGGCCGACTCCTGGAGGCGGCCCGCGCCGGCCGCCGGGTCGGCCAGGAAGCCGGGCAGGCTGCGCCGGCCGTGGCTGTTGCTGGCCGGGTCGTACTCGCGCCAGCCGTGGTCGTCGTCCTCGCCGCGGCGGTAGACCCAGTGGGAGGTGCCGTCGGTGATGACCGGCAGCGCGCACGGGACCGCGGTGTCACCGACGTGCAGCACGCCGTCGCCGGTGGTCCGCCCGCCGCCGGGCAGGGGCAGGGTGATCTCGCTTCCGCGTGGCTGTCTGCCGTGGTAGTGGCCGGCGAGGGGCTGCGGCTCGCCGGGCGACGAGTGCCAGTAGCCGCGCAGGTCGTAGCCGAGCGCCTGGGAACTCCAGTAGACCAGCAACTGGCCGTCGACGTAGTGGTAGCCGGGTTGGCCCCAGATGTCGTCGGCCGGGATGCGCAGGTCGTGACGGAGCACGATGCCCTCGGCGCCGATCACGCGGACGGTGGTCGGCCCGCCCAGGATCACGTACGGCCAGGCTTCCTGCCGGGTCAGCTCGACCCGGTGGTCTCCGCCGGTCACCTCGTGCCAGGCCAGCTCCCAGTCCGGCCAGCCGAGCTCGTCGACGAGCCCGCCGCGCAGGCTGCGGGCGACGTGCTCGGTGAGGTCGACATCGAGGGCCGGCCCGAGGCCGCCGGCCGGGCCGGGGTCATCGGTGCGCTCCTCCGCGACCAGGCGCAGCGCCTCGACCGGGAGGTTGCCCAGCCAGTTGACCGATTCCGGCAGGTACGGCAGCCCGGTGGTGAAGCGGTCCCGGATCCGGGCCCGCAGCCAGTCGGTCAGCAACGGCTGGATGCCCGGCGCTGCCGCCACCCGGCGCAGGGCGGACTGCTTGCCGTCGAGCTGGTCGAGGCCCCGGCGCAGGATCCCGGTGAACCGGTCGTCGCCGGCCACGGCGACCAGATCCCGCTCTCCCCCGCCGGTGGCCCAGTGCGCCAGATCCAGGGTGTCGCGCCCGGTCGGCGGGGCGACCGGCAGGTCGAGGGCGAGCAGCAGGTCGAGCAGGTCCAGGTCGCCGTCGGCGTCGAGGGTCTCGTCGCTGCCGGCCAGCTCGGCGCGCAGCCGGTCGGCCATCCGCTCGACGAGTGGATACAGCTGCGCCACCCGACGACTCCGGTTGCCGGAGTGGGCCCGGCTCACGAAGCGGCCCAGCCAGCCGACGGCGCCGTCCTGCGGGCGGGCCGGATCGGGCACATCCGGGTCGAACAGCCCGGTCAACGCACCGGTGTCGGTCAACAGGGCCAGCCACCGGACCAGGTCGTCCTGGTCGGCGGGCATCAGGTCGAGCAGGCTGCCGCGGATCGCCGGGTCGCGGCCGGCCAGCGTCGTCACCGCCGGCAGGTGCGCGGTCCACCAGCCGGCCGGCGCCTCGGCGGCCACCGGCAGCCGGAGCAGCTCGGTCAGGTACGCCCCCGCACGGTCGGCGACGGTGCCGGCGCCGGCCTTACCGGCGGCCTTGGTGGCGTTGCGGACCAGCCGGTTCACGGCGTTGGCCGACTGCGTGGACGGCGTCACGCCGGCGGCTGCGGCCCGGAGCGCCAGCCGGCAGAACCGTTCCAGCGCCTCGTCGGCCGGCAACTGGGCGGACAGCGCCTTCGCGTGGCCGGCCAGCGCGGTCGCGGAGACCACCTTGGCCGCCGCGAACTCCAGGTAGACCTCGTCCAGCCGGTTCAGGTCGACCGGCAGACCGTGCTGCGCCTCGGCCCTGCGTGCCTTGTTGAACAGCTGCGTCGCGTAGGCGTCCTGCCCGGCGGCCAGGAAGACCCGGGCCGCCTGCTCGAAGAAGGTCGGCAGGAAGTGCGGCAGCGTACGGGCGAACCGGTCGGCGAGGCTCTGGTGCCCGTCCAGGGCCGCCTTCGGCCGTGACCGTGCCTGCTTGGCGAGCTTCTGTAGCTCCGGCGCCACCGCCAGGGCGTGCCGCCCGTCCGCCGGGTGGTGCACCAGCACCCACTCCGGAAAGGCCAGCGGGCGGCGTGGGCCCAGCCCGACGACGGCCGGCTCGGCCCCCGGTGTCAGGCCGAGGAAGCCGACGGCGATGTCCTCGCCCTCGCCCAGGGCGGCGTCGACCAGGCGGACCACCGGCCGGTCGTCGAGGGCCGGGTGCCGATAGCTGCGGACGGTGAGCGGCACCGCCCGGCCGCCGGCCCCGGCGGTGTCGGTCGGCAGCACCGCGCCGGCGGCCAGCAGGCTCTCGGCCGAATCCTTGCCCGACCTGGTCGTCATCCCGGTCACGCCGCCTTCCCCGATCCGGTCAGGGCGCCGGAGAGTGCCGTCGCCATCCGCATTCCTTCCGACCAGGCCACCGGCCCGACCTCGGTCAACCGCAGCGGCGGTCCCGCCGCGACCGACCAGGAGAGGTTGCCCAGGGTCGCCTCGGAGTCCCAGTAGTCCTCGTCGAACCACAGGGCCGCCTCGACCGTGTGGCCGGCCTCCCAGACCCGGCACTTGACCTGCGCTCCGGAGACCCGGAAGCCGAGCGTGGCGGCCCGGGCGGCCAGCCGGTTGGGGACTCTGGCACCGCGGAAGTCGGTGACCGTGGTGTCCCGCTTCCGCAGGCTGGCGGGCTTGCCCCAGGTGCCCCGGTGCAGTTGCTCGACCCGCTGGGTGACGTCCAGTTCGTCGGCGAACTCCCGCAGGTCGGTCAGGCCGGGCAGGCACACCGGGTGCGGCAGCGTGGCGCTGGCCGGCGAGAGCCGGACGGTCTCCCCGTCGAGGTTGACCACGCGCAGGTCGCCGCCGTCGGTGACGTCCCGCAGGAAGCCCGACTCGGCCGGGTCCTCCCCGAGCACCACGAGGTCGCGCAGCGCGTCCCGCCAGGCCGGGTCCGGCCAGACCCGGGCCAGCAGCCCGGTCGGCACCGGCAGCGAGGACACCACCCAGGCGTCGACCCGGGCCAAGCATTCCGCGGTGTGCCGGTCGAGCCACTGGGCGAGCTGGCGCAACCGGTCCACCTCGGAGGTGTCCCGCAGCGCCTTCGGCAGTGTCTTCAGTGGACGGCCGGTGGCCCGCGGGCCGGTGGAACGGGCCGCCACCTTTCCGTCCACGAGGGAGATCTCGTACGAGTCTCCCACCGGTAGCCAGCCCATCAGGAACACCCTCCGCAGTGGCGAACAGCCAGATTTCTGGATGAATCGTCCTCGATCAACGACGCAGCGCACGCTAACAGTAGTGACCGACACGATCAGGCCCATCTGCGCGAGCACCGGAGCCAGCCCGGCGGCGGATGGCGGACGGGACCTGCGAAAGCCCCAGCTCCGGTCAGCGCGAGCAGGCTCCCGGGCGACACAAGCGGTGACCCAGGTCACATCACGGCCTGGTCGCGCGGGGTGGCGGGTCCGGTCAGCCGCCCGTGGTCAGCTGCTCCACCCGCCGCGCCAGGTCGTAGGCGCGCACCGCGCTGCCGGCGAAAATCTCGTGCCGCTGCCGGGCCGGCAGCGGCGGCAGCGCGGCCTCCAGTGCCCGGCGTACGCCCGGATAGTCCGATCGGAGCAGGCATACCGGCCAGTCCGAGCCGAACATCAACCGATCCGGGCCGAACTCCTCGATCGCGACCTGGACGAACGGACCGAGGTCGGCTGCTGACCAGTCGGGCCCCGCCTCGGTGACCAGACCGGACAGTTTCGCCGTGACGTTGGAGTTGGCGGCCAGGGCGGCGAGCGGGCCGCGCCAACTCCGCAGCCCCGCCTCGCCCTCGTCGATCCGGGGTTTGCCCAGATGGTCGAGGACGAACCGGAGCTGCGGCACCGCCCGTGCCGCCCGCGCCGCCGCCGGTAGCTGGTCGGCGCGGACCACCAGGTCGAACACCAGCCCGGCGGCGGCGATCTCGGCCAGCCCCCGTCGCACGTCGGGCCGGTCGAGGTGGTCGGGGTCCGCCTCGGCCTGCACCTGTGCGCGCACCCCGACCAGCAGCTCTCCGCCACGCAGCCGGCGGTAGCCCTCGATGGTGGCGGACACGTCGCCGGCCGCGACGTCGAGCCAGGCCACCACCCCGAGGATCGGCGCCGTGTCGGCGGCGTAGCCGAGGAACTCGGCCGCCTCGTCGGGGTGGCAGCGACCGCCCTCCACCAGCACGGTGCCGTGTACGCCGGCCGCGGTCAGCTCGGCGACCAGGTCCGCCGGGGTGAACGGGCGGCGGATGGCCGCCACCTCCGGCGCGTCGAGCCAGTCGTAGCCACGTTCCGGCCGCCAGAGGTGATGGTGCGCGTCGATGATCATGTCGCCGGCCCTCCCGCCGCCACCGCTACATCGGGAAGCGGCCGCGGCGCCAGTGCCAGTGGCGGCCGGCCTTCAGGTGGTCGACGATCGCGCGCTGGAGCACGGTGCGGCGGGGCAGCTGGTCGAGGGGCGTGGTCAGGGTGCGGAACACGAACCGCAGCACCTCGATGTCGGCGTCCGGCCCGTCCTGCTCCTCGTAGGGTTCCAGCGCGAACCTGCGCTGGAACCGGACGATGTTGGATTCCTCGGGCAGGTATTCCTGAAGCTGCGGGTCGAGCAGCCACGAGCCGCAGGAGAACTCCGTGTAGCGCTCCTCGGGAAAGTGGCGCGGGAAGAACGCGCGGGCCTCGTCGAGCGACGCCGCGACCGCCTCCGGGGTCATCGGACCCGAGTCGGGGATGTGCAGTTCGAGGGTGCTGCCGCCGCGATGGTGTTGCAGCCGGCCCAGCTCGTAGACCGCGCCGCGGGCGTGCAGCGTGAGCCAGCTCTGCATGACCGGCCAGCCCTCGCGGTGCATCCGCCGGTCGATCGCGAGATTGCGGCCCAGATCCGCGAGGGCCACCCAGGACACCGTCTCGGCGATGCCGTGGTCGCGGTGGTACCGCGTGACGGTGTCGACCAGGGCCAGGTACGCGTACACGTAGAGGTGTTGCCAGGCGGGGCCGCGTTCGCGCGGCAGCGCCGGACCGGGCGACAGCCAGCCGTGCCCCCCGAGGTCGGCCCGGACCAGGGCGATCGAGCGATCCAGCAGCCAGCGCAGCTCCGGAGTCCACAGTGGTGAATCGGGGTCCGGCCAGCCCGCCATGATCTCGGCGGCGTCGTCCGGCCGCACCGCGAGCCGGTCGAGGATCGCGGGCACGTCGGCCTTGGCGGGCAGCGGAGCCGACGGCTGGTCGCCGGCGAGCTGGTGCACCCGGTCGACCTCCTCGACGGGTACCCCGAGCCGGGCGGCGATGTCGTTCAGATCCACGCGGACGACCCTACCGGCCGGTCGACGTCTCCACGGGCCCGCGCCGACCGGGCAGATTTCCGAAACCTTCCGGAAGTTCTGGTCACGGCAGTGGTGCCGTCATAACATGCACGCGCTTGGATCCGCCCCGGGAAGCCGATGCCCGGCACACCCCACCGCCACCCCAACCTGCCGTAAGGGACCGTCGATGCGCCTCTGGAACCTGTCCCATCGATCACGACGCCGATCGCGAACCCTCGCCGTACTCTGCTCGACCGCGCTCCTCGCGGCCATCGCCACCGCGCCCGCCCCGGCCGCCGCCGCGCAGGCCATCCTCGCCAACGACTTCGAGTCCGGCTCGTACGCCCCGTGGGGCCCACGCGGTGCGGTGACCCTCGCCATCGCGGACGAGGGCCACGAGAGCGACCACAGCCTCTCCGTCACCGGCCGGACAGCCAACTGGCAGGGCCCGGCGACGAACGCGACCGCACTGTTCAGACCCGGCACCCGGTACACGGTCAGCGCGTGGGCGAAACTTCCGGCCGGCACCGAGGGCACCGCCGGCGTGCACTTCACCGTCGAGGCGACCCCGGCCGGCGGCGGCGACACCTACACCTGGATCGGCGGCAACGTCCCCGCCACCGCGGAGGGCTGGGTACGCATCGGCGGCGACTACACGCTGCCCGCGGGGCTCAGCGCCGCCACCCTCTACGTCGAGGCGGAGGGCAACACCCCGTTCCTCCTCGACGACATCCTGATCACCGGGCCGGACGGCGGCGGCGGGCCGGAGCCGGGCGCCACCGTCATCGACACCGACTTCGAGGACGGGCTGGACGGCTGGGGTCCGCGCGACGGTGGCCCCGGCGCCCCCACGGTCACGCTCACCGACGTCGCGCACGGCGGCGCATCGGCGGCGCTGGTCACCGACCGGGTCAACCAGGGCGCCGGCCTCGGCCGCGACGTGACCAGCCGGTTCGAGACGGGCGTGAGCTACGAGTTCAGCGCCTGGCTACGGTTCGCCGAAGGCCAGCCGACCGACCAGATCTGGCTCAGCCTGGCCAGCACGACCGGCGGCAGCCAGTCGTTCAGCACCCTCGCCCAGTTCGAGACCGTCACCAACGCCGGCTGGACGCAGGTGACCGCCCGCTTCACGATGCCGGCCGCCGACAGCGCGTTGCTCTACTTCGAGACCCGCTGGCAGGGTGCGGACGTGGCCGGCAACACCAGTGACTTCCTCGTCGACGACATCGTCGTACGGGTGCCCGAGCCCCCGGTCATCGAGGACCTCACCGGCATCCACGAGACCACCGACTTCCCGGTCGGCGTGGCGATCGACAGCCGGGAGACGATCGGCGCGGCCGCCGAGTTGCTGACCCGGCACTTCAACCAGGTCACGCCGGAAAACCACATGAAGCCCGAGGCGTGGTACGACAACGAGGGCACCTTCCGCCCGCACGACCAGGCGCTGGCGCTGATGGACTTCGCCCGGGACAACGACCTGCGCGTCTACGGCCACGTGCTGGTCTGGCACAGCCAGACCCCGGCCTGGTTCTTCCAGGACGCCGCCGGGCAACCACTGAGCACCTCAACGGCCCACCAGCAGCTGCTGCGCGAGCGGCTGCGGACCCACATCTTCGCCGTCGCCGAGTCGCTGAGCCAGCGGTACGGCCGGTTCGGCTCCGCCACCAACCCGCTGCACGCGTTCGACGCGGTCAACGAGGTGGTCAGCGACAGCGGCGAGTACGCCGACGGCCTGCGCCGCAGCGAGTGGTACCGGATCCTCGGCGAAAGCTACATCGACCTGACGTTCGAGTACGCGCACGAGGCGTTCAACGACGTCTACGCCGTCGAGGACGCCGACCCGGTCGCCCTGTTCATCAACGACTACAACACCGAGCAGAGCGGCAAGCAGGCCCGCTACCGGGCCCTCGTACAACGACTGCTCGCCCGCGGCGTGCCGGTTCACGGGGTGGGCCACCAGTTCCACGTCTCGCTGGCCACGCCGATCGGCAGCCTGGAGGCCGCGCTGGAGGCGTTCACGGACCTGCCGGTGACCCAGGCCGTCACCGAACTCGACGTCACCACGGGTACCCCGGTCACCCAGGCGAACCTGATCGAGCAGGGCTACTACTACCGGGACGCCTTCCGGATCTTCCGGGCACACGCCGAGGACCTGGCGGCCGTCACCGTCTGGGGCCTCACCGACGGCCGATCGTGGCGCTCCGGCAGCGGCGCGCCGCTGTTCTTCGACGACAACCTGCGGGCCAAGCCCGCCTACCACGGGGCGGTGGACGGCGAGCTGCCCGCCCGGCTGCGTGCCGCCAACGTCTTCGCCGGCGACGTGGCGCTGACCGCCGGCGCGCCGGCCGATCTGACCTGGCGCAAGCTCCCGCTGCACCGGGTGGAGGAGAAGGCGCGGTTCCAGTTGCGCTGGGCACCGGATCACCTGACCGCGTACGTCACGGTCGACGACGCCACGGTCTCCGGCGACGACCGGGTCAGCTTCGTCCTGGGCGGCCAGACGTACCACGTCTCCCGCGACGGCAGCGGTGACGTGCCGGCCGTGGTGGCCAACCGGGACGGCGGCTACCACCTGGTCGCCCACCTGCCGCTCGCCGGCGCCGCTCGGGGCGACACGCTCACCCTGGACGTGCGGGTCCGCGACAACGGCGCCACGTCCGGCTGGAACACCCCGGGTGCGATGGGCACCCTCACCCTGGTGGAGGAGCTGTCGTACCTGGAGGTGCGCGAGGCCGCCAGCGCGCCGGTCATCGACGGCACGGTGGACGCCGTCTGGGCCCGGGCTGGCGCGGTGACCACGGCCAAGGAGGTCTCCGGCACCGGCGGCGCGACCGCGACGGTGCGTACCCTCTGGCGGGGCCAGACGCTCTACGTGCTGGCCGAGGTCGCCGACCCGGTGGTGGACGTCTCCGGTTCCGACCCGTGGATCCAGGACTCGGTCGAGTTCTACGTCGACGCGGGCAACGCCAAGAACGGCAGCTACCGCTACGACGACACCCAGATCCGGATCAACGCCGACAACGTCGTGTCGTTCGGCACCGGCGACGAGGCGTTCCAGGCGGGCCGGCTGGAGAGCGCGGCCGTGCGTACCGGGACGGGCTACACCGTCGAGGCGGCGATCAGCCTGCTCGAATACGGTGGCCTGGACACCTTCCACGGCCTGGACTTCCAGGTCAACGACGCGTCGAACGGCACTCGTACCGCGATCCGCAACTGGGCCGAGCAGGAGGGGGTGGGCTACCAGAGCACCGCCCGGTGGGGCGTGGGCCGGCTGGTGGCCGGTTCCAACGTGGATGTCACCCTGACCACGATCGCCCGCTGGAACTCCGACAGCGGCGGTGGCTACTGCGCGACCATCACCGCCACCAACGCCGGCGACAGACCCGTCGAATGGACCGCCGTCGTCGATCTCAAGGGCAACATCTACGACGCGTGGAACTTCAAGCGGGAACGCCTGGCCGACGGTGATTACCGGATCCGGGGCGTGGACTGGAACCGGACCCTGGCGCCGGGGGCCAGCACCTTCAGCATCGGCTACTGCGCCAACCTGTGAT
Source organism: Micromonospora sp. CA-263727 (assembly GCF_050942455.1). Lineage (NCBI taxonomy): Bacteria > Bacillati > Actinomycetota > Actinomycetes > Micromonosporales > Micromonosporaceae > Micromonospora > Micromonospora sp. CA-263727. The sequence goes on along the minus strand of NZ_CP192031.1, from coordinate 3,040,308 downwards.
CCCCGGCGACGACGCCAGCCGACGAGGCCCCGAGCGGCCGAGCCGGTGACGCAGCTCCGGTGGCGGCCACCCCGGTGGCCGCCACCGGACGGCAGGCCACGCCCTCCGGGGCGGGTAGCGGTCAGGAGGCGGCGGCGGGCCTTCTGGTGGGGTCGGCCGAGGCGCCGCCGCGAGCGGGACGGCGGGTGAGGACCTGGGGGCCGGCGGCCGTGATGGCCACGGTGTGTTCCGAGTGGGCGGTGCGGGAGCCGTCGGCGGAGCGGATCGTCCAGCCGTCGTTGTCGAACTTGATCTTATTGGTGGAGCGGCAGAACCAGGGCTCGATGGCGATGGTGAGGCCGGGTACGAGTCTCATCCCGCGGCGGGCCCGGCCGCTGTTGGCGACGTGCGGGGCCTCGTGCATGGTACGGCCGATGCCGTGACCGCCGAACTCGGCGTTGACGCCGTAGCCGTAGGAGTGGGCGACCTCGCCGATCGCGGCCGAGACGTCGCCGAGGCGACCGCCGGGCTGGGCGGCGGTGATGGCGGCTTCCAACGCGACCTCGGTGGCCTCGATCAGGGTCAGGTCGGCCGGATCGGGGGCGCCGACGACGACGGAGAGCGCGGAGTCGGCGACCCAGCCGTCGATGCCGACCGCCATGTCGATGCTGAGCAGGTCACCGTCGCGCAGCACATAGTCGTGCGGCAGGCCGTGCAGCACCGCGTCGTTCACCGACAGGCACAGCACGTTGCGGAACGGGCCCCGACCGAACGACGGGGCATAGTCCCAGTAGCAGGATTCGGCGCCGCGTTCGGAGATCCGGCGGCGGGCGTGGTGTTCGAGATCCATCAGGTTGACGCCGACCGCGGCGACACCGCTCAGCTCGGCGAGCAGCTCGCCGACGAACTGGCCGGTCACCGCCATCCGGCCGATCTCCTCGGCGGACTTGAGCTCGATCACGACAGCCTCCCCTCCGTGTGCGGTATTTTTATACCACGCCAGGCCGGGGCCGCTCCGCCGGGATATCCTGCTTGGCATGGTTCGCCAACCACTCACCGCCGAGCAGATCGCCGCAGGTCAGCGCCTCGGAGCCGCGCTCCGGGCCGCGCGGGCCGGCCGCAGCCTCGTCGAGGTGGCCCTGGCCGCCGGCATCTCCCCCGAAACACTGCGCAAGATCGAGGCGGGCCGCCTTCCCGCACCGGCGTTCGGCACCGTGGTCTGCCTCAGCCAGGCCCTCGCCGTCCCCCTCAGCGACCTGGCCGACGTCTGGCTGGCCGACCTGCCCGCCCGCCAGGCGTCCTAGAACCACCCGCCAGCTGCGGAAACGAGATCGTGGACAGTTCCACAGCGACTGGCCACGATCCCGACTGGACGAAGCGGAGCGCCGCCATCGCCGGGGCGAGGGTCACACCGGGGTGCGGGACCACTGCTGGTTGGCGCCGCCGTGGCAGCCGTACTGCTGGATGTCGGCGCCGTCGCCGGTGCCGGCGTCGACGACGTCGAGGCACTTGCCGCTGTGGCGGGCGCGGAGTTGGTAGTAGCTGCCGGTCGCCACCCACTGCCATTGCTGGTTGGTGCCGGCGCCGCAGGTGTACTGGATGATGTTGGCGCCGTCGGCGGTCGAACCGGCGGCGACGTCGAGGCACTTGCCGCTGTTCTGGTTGACGACGCGGACGTAGCCGCCGCCGGCGTCCTGGAACTCCCAGCGCTGGTTGCCGCCGCCGTTCCAGCCGTACTGTTTCACCTCGGCGTTGTTGGCCGTCGAGTTGCTCACCACGTCCATGACCCGGCCGCTGTTGCGGTTCGTGATCCGGTAGTACGTCGGCGCGTTCGCGGTGATCGTGCCGGTGGCCGCGTCGATGGTGATCGACGGGGCCCAGGCCAGGCTCATGCTGGTGCTGGACGGAAAGGTGATCGGCAGCCAGACGTACTGCGAGTCGTTGACCGGGCCGCCCCAGGCGCCGGCCCAGCGGTCGCCCAGGTAGAGGTAGCTCGTCGTGGCGGTGCCCTGGATCGGCAGCACGAATGTCGGCTGGGAGCGGAAGGTGGTGGAGTCCCCCACGTCGGTCCAGCCGGTCCACGGGCCGGAGATGCTCGACGCGGTCGCGTACCTGGCCTGGTTCGGGCTCCAGCCGGTCGCGCCCGAGGTCAGCATGAAGTAGGTGCTCCCCCGTTTGAACAGGGCGGGAGCTTCGCGGTGGGCGTCGTTCCAGAAGTTGCCGACCAGGCTGGCGACGTTGAGGTGGTCCGCGGTGAGCCGGTAGATGTGCAGGTCGTAGTTCTCGTCGGCGGCCGAGATCATGTAGCCGGTGCCGTTGTCGTTGTAGAGGGTGATGTCGCGGGACATGTGCCCGAGCGGGCGGAAGCTGCCGTGGTAGGTGTAGTTGCCGTCCACGGTCGCCGACGAGGCCACGGCGGCGCGGGCCTCGCTGTAGTTCGTGCCGTTCTCCTTGTGCATCCACATGACGAAGCGCCCGGTGCCGGCGTTGTAGATGACCTTCGGCCGTTCGATGTTGGCGACCTGTAGTTCGGCGGCGTAGGACTGGGTGAGCACGTCGTTGCGGTACTCCCAGTTGCGCAGGTCGGTGGAGCGGTAGACGGAGACCGCCCGGAACGTGTTGTTCGGGTGGCGGTTCTCGCCGAACCAGTAGTAGTAGCCGCCGACCTGGAGCACCCCGCCGCCGTGGGCGTGCACCGGGTTGCCGCTCGCGTCGGTGAACTGGGTGCCGTTGGTGATGGTGACCGGCGCCGCCTGGGCGGGCCTGCCGTCTCCGGTGACCGCCGCCACCACCAACCCGCTCGCCACGACGAGCGCCGTCGCGAGCGCCAGAAGCCGTCTGCTCGTTCGCACTGTGTTGCCCCCTTCTCGGGCCCGTGCCGCGCCGTCCGGACGTTGACGGTTCACACGTGGGCAACCCATTGGTAATCGGTGGCGATCCAGCGAGCCAGAGTTCGAGCCAATTTATTCATGGACATCAATAATTAGCTGGAGATCGCGTCAGGAACCGCTCTGCGAGCCCTTCCCCCCGAGCGGTGGCGCCAGCGCCGGCGGCACGGCCAGGCCGCGCAGTTCCCGACTGGCCAACAGGTAGCCGGCCTGGAAGCGGCTCTCCGACCCGAGGCTGGCCATCATGTCGGCCACGTACCGGCGGCAGGTCCGCACCGACAGGCCCAGCCGCCGGGCCACCGCGGCGTCGGTCAACCCCTCGGAGAGCAGCCGGGCGATCAGGCCCGTCAGGCCCTGCGCGATGCCGGCCGACTCGTCCGGGCCGGTGCGGTACGGCTCGGCGGCCTGCCACAGCCGCTCGTACTGGTGGGCCATCCAGCCGATCACGTCGGCGTTGCGGATCATGATCGCGACGCTCGGACTGTCGGGCGCCTCGATCAGCGCGGCCGTGCGGTCGAAGACGAGCAGCCGGCCGAACTCGTCGCCGGCCGTGCGCACCTCGGCCCCCGCGGCACACATCCGGTCCAGGTACGCCCGGACTCCCGGGTCGAAGCGGGCCGCGTGCTGATGGAGCAGGCGGGTGCGGACCCCGCCGCGGATCGGCAGGGTGTCCCGGAGCGCGGCCTCCTCCAGCAGCCCGCCCGAGCGGCCGTTGCCGGGCTGGGCATTCAGGATCTCCCCGGTGCACTCTTCGCTCAACTCGACGATCATCGCCCGGACGGCGGCCAGCGACTCGACCCGCTGCACCGGCGCGGGCGCGGCCAGGCTCGGGCGTTCGGCCTCGAAGATCGGCACGAAGTCGCGCAGCCGGTCCCGCATCTCGTCGATCTCGGCGCGCCGGGCGCGTATTTCGTGTTCCAGCGGGCGCAGCACGTGCTCGGCGGCCTCGTGCGGGGGCACCGCGACGAAGCGCTCGCCCGAATGATGGCGCAGCAGACCGAGACTGATCAGATGGGCCACCGCGCCGTGCACCTCCACTGGCGACAGCCCCAGCCCGCGCGGCGCGTTTTGGATCACTTCATGACGTAGCACGTAGCCGTAAACCAGGCGTAGATGCTCGTCCGGGGGGCGGCGCTCGTTCATGGCTCCTTTGTGTCCGCTTTCCCTGTGGTTTGCGCGTGAGGCAACAAGCTGCCATGCACCTTATACCTCTGGGACGGGGCGGACGGGCCAAAGTGGAGGGTGTCAAGCTGCACACCGTAACCGCTTGACGCCGGAGAGAGATCGCATTCCTGCGATCCGGCGTGGGTCGCTTCGCAGCCCATGAAGATTGGTGGCACATGATTCTCACCGGGTCCGAGATCGCGCGAGAACGGGCCAACGGCCGCATCACGATCGAGCCCTTCACGCCGGAGCAGGTCAACCCGAACAGCTACAACTTCCGGCTCGGCAGGACGCTCCGCGTCTACCAGCAGATGCCGCTCGACGCCCGCCGGACCAACGAGTTCGAAGAGATCGAGATCCAGGACGACGGGTACGTGCTGGAGCCCGGCCGGCTCTACCTCGCGCACACCGTCGAGGTGCTGGGCAGCGAGCACTACGCCCCGACGTTCGCGGCCCGCTCCTCGGTGGCCCGGCTGGGCCTGTTCATCAACCTCTCCGCCAGCCTCGGCGACATCGGCTACACCGGCCAGTGGACGCTCCAGCTCTACAGCATGAACCGGGTACGGGTGTACCCGGGCATCAACATCGGCCAGATGATGTGGTGGCAGCCGCGCGGCGAGATCCTGCTCTACGACGGCAAGTACCAGGGCTCGGTCGGCCCGCGCTCCAGCGACATCCACGTGGACTTCGACAAGCAGTTCGCCCGGCAGCGCTTCCCCGGGCTGGGCGCGTCCATCGACGTGGCCGAGGTGGGTCCGAAGTTCGCCGAGCTGGCCGCGTCCAGCCACCGGTTCCGGGTGCCGAGCGCGTTCGTGGTGCCGGCCGGCGAGTTCACCAGCGCCCTGACCGAGGAGCAGCAGGCCGCGCTCGCCGACGCGTTCGTCGACCTGCGCGCCACCGTGGGCGCCTTCTTCGCCGATTCGGTAGCGAAGATCCAGAAGATCGGCGACGGCATCCGGCTGCCCGAGGAGGCCCGCAAGCTGCTACGCGCCCGGCTCGCCGAGATGTACGGCAAGGATGCCGAGGTGCCGCTGGCGGTCCGCTCGTCCGGCCTCGACGAGGACACCGAGGCATCCAGCCTGGCCGGGGTGCACCAGTCGATCCTGGGCGTGACCGGCGCGGCGGCGGTGATCGCCGCGGTCGAGCGGTGCTGGCGCTCCTACTACGAGGCGCCCGCGGTGGCCGCCCGCATCCGGGCCGGCAATTTCGACCCGACGCCGCGGCTCGCGGTGATCGTGCAGCGGTTGGTCCAGCCCACCCTGGCCGGAGTGGCGTTCACCGGCCTGGACGGCGACGACGCGGTGACCGTCGAGTACGTCGAGGGCCTCTCCGACGAGCTGGTGGCCGGGGTGGCGGTGCCGACCCGGGTCAGCTCGACCACGATCACCGACCAGACCCCGGACGTCGCGGTGCTGCGCCAGGTCGTCGAGCTGGTCGAGGAGCTGCGCCGCACCCGCGAACAGGACGTGGACGTCGAGTGGGCGGCGGACGCGGCGGGCGTACACCTGATCCAGGTGCGCCCGCTGACCGCCACCCGGAACCTGACCCGCAGCAGCGCCGAGCCGCTGGTCCAGGCGTACCGCCTCTATTTCGACGCGCTGCCGCCGACGTTCCACCTCGGCGAGGTGGCCGCGGTGTACGGCAGCTACGTGGCCAAGCGCGGCCCGGCGCACCGGATGGCACACGAGCACGGCGTCGCCACCGGCGCCGGCTGGGTGCTCCAGTTCAACGGCCGCGGCCTCGCCGACCCGGCCACCGCGGCGGCCCTGCGGGAGACGCTGCGCGGCGGGTCCGACGAGTGCGTGCTCGACTTCGGTGACACCCTGCGGCAGATCGTGGTGGCCAAGGACGACGTGCTGGACAACCTGGCCGCCACCACCGGCGCGACGGCGGACGGCACCGCGTTGCAGGCCGTGGTGGTGCGCGACTTCATCCGCGGCCGGCTCGGCGTGATCTCCCGGCTGGCCGGGGACGGCGGCCTGGTCGTGGAGTACACGCCCGAGGGGCTGATGGCGCTGAACCGGGGCACCGCGGGCGGCGAGACCATCGTGGTCACCGACGTGGCGCAGGGCTTCGACGCGGACGGCAACGTCCGGATGCCGGCGAGCGGCACGACGCTGCGGCCGTACCTGGGGCAGATCGCCCGGTTCACCGCGGCGATGCACGCCAAGCACGGCCCGGTGACCCTGGAGTGGGTCTTCGAGGGCGACCGGCTCCACTTCGTCGACTACTCGGTGCTCGGCGACCACGACACGGTCTCGGTGGCACACGGCGAGGTGTGCATCTCCGCCGGCACCGCCCGCGGCCCGCTGCTGCGACTCGACGACGACGAGTTGCTGCGCCGGCTCTCCATCGGTCCGGCGGTGAGCATCGACAAGTCCCAGGACGTCAGCGAGCACGAGGGCCTGGCCCGGATCCTGGCACGGGTCAGGGCGTACGAGGAGAAGCCGATCGTGCTGGCCGCCCGGCCGTACGCGGTGCTCAGCGTCCTCATCGACCACGTCGCCGGTTTCGTGTTCGACCAGGGCTCGGCCCTGGGTCATCTGGCGATCCTGCTACGCGAGGCGGGCGTGCCGGCCGTGGCCGCCGCCGGGGTGGACGGCGACGATGCAGTGATCAGCGATGGCACGGTCACCACGACCGGCCGCAAGGGAGAATGAACGTGCATTCCGACGCCGCATCCGGCCGTACGGCCTGGCTCGTCCTCGGCGGGCTCCACCTGCTCAACGGCACCGCCCCGCTCGCCGGCAGCGACCCGGTCGTGCTGGTGCCGCTGCCCGCGCCGGTGGAGTCCGACTTCCCCAGCAACACGGTCGTGCTCTCCTGGGCCGCGCTCGGCCCGGTCGAGCTGCTGTCCCGCACGGTGGACGGCAGCCGCACCGGCGCGGCGAAGGCGGATGGCGCCGAGCTGTTCCCGGGCCTGCTGCCGGGCGCCGCCGTGCGCGAGGCGGTGGCCGCGGTCTCCGACGCCGGTGGCCCGTTGGTCCCGCTCTTCTACGTGACCGCGCACGGCGACCGGGCACACGTGCACAGCCAGATCCGCTTCCTGGCCGAGGACGCCTGCTTCATCCGGATCACCCCGGAGGCCATCACCGGTGAGGTGACCGCGCTGGGCTGGCTGGCCGACGCGGTACGCCGGCACGCCGAGCAGTTCCTGTTCCTCAACAACCACCAGCGCTACTACCGCAAGTGCTTCAGCGGCCAGGAGCTGGAATACAAGTACACCCTGGCAGCGCCGGTGGACATCTGGACGCTGACCGTCGAGCTGTACGGGCGGATGCGCGCCGGCTCGCTGCCCGGCTACCTGATGGAGTACCGCGACGAGTTCCAGGCGTGGGACTACCTCAACCACCTGTTCGAGGTGACCGGTCCGGGCGACCAGGAGCGCGGCTACGCCTCGTTCATCCCGACCACCGACGGCAAGCACCTGCTCAAGCGCAAGTGGTACACCGAGGACGCCTTCGAGCGCCGGGAGTCCCACACGTACGGGCTGGACCTGGCCGACGACGGCGGCTTCGAGCGGCACATCCGCGAGGAGCTGGGGGTCCGGGCCGTCCGGCTGCCGTCGTTCCGCCGGGTCCGCTACGACATCAACTTCGAGTCGGCACGCACCGGCCACGTGTACGGCATCTTCTTCGACCATTGCAGCCTGGTCCAGGCCCGCGAGGTCACGCTGAACCAGTGCGAGCTGGAGTACCTGCGCAGCCGTACCGCGGTGGAGCCGGACGAGGCCGAGGTGCTCACCGAGATCGCGGCGATCGCCGAGTGGCTGGAGGCGTTCCTGCGTGAGCACGGCCTGCCCGCGGAGCGCGGCTACTACTCGAAGCGGACCTTCCTCACCGACGCCGTGGCGGCCCGCCCCGAGCTGGCCCGGGTGGTGCGCTGATGGCGGCGGTACGCGCGGTCCTGCTCGATCTGGAAGGCACCCTGTACGCCAACGAGAAGGTGATCGACGGCGCCACCGAGGCCGTGGCCGGGCTGCGGCGGCTGGGTCTGGGCGTCCGGTTCCTGACCAACACCGACTCGAAGACCGCCGAGCGGATCCGCGCCGAACTCGCCGGGTACGGGCTGACGGTCGCCGCGGACGAGCTGTTCACCCCGGTGGTGGCCGCCAAACGGCTGCTCACCGCGGCGGACGCCCGGACGTACGCGCTGCTCTCCCGGGAGTTGACCGGGCAGATGCCGACGGTGGCCGCCGTCGGGCCGTATTCCCACGTGCTGGTCGGCGACTGCCGGGAGACGCTGGACTACCCGGCGCTGGACGAGGCGTTCCGGGCGGTCCGCGGCGGCGCGGAGCTGCTCGCGTTGCAGCGCGGCCGGTACTTCAAGCGCGCCGACGGCGACCACATCGACACCGGCGCGGTGGTCGCGGCGATCGAGTACGCCTCCGGCGTCACCGCCCGGGTGCTCGGCAAGCCCGCCGCTGACTACTTCCGGCTGGCCGCCGCGTCGCTCGGTGTCGAGGCCGGGCAGTGCGTGGTGGTCGGCGACGACGCCACCACGGACGTGGCCGGTGGCCGGTCCGCCGGTCTGCGGACCGTCCAGGTGCGCACCGGCAAGTACCCGGACCAGAGCGCCGAGGGGCTGACCGGCAACGCCGACCACGAGGTGGCATCGGTGGCAGATCTGCCGGCGCTGCTGCGGGAGCTGACCGCCGGATGACCGTGTACTGGGTGGTCTGGGACGCCGCGGCGCACTGGGTGGTCGATCGCCTGGAGCGGCAGGGTGCGCTGCCCGCGGTGCGCCGGATGCGCGCACGCGGGGTGCTGGCCCCGGCGCGCCCCGCCCATCCGAACTGCCAGACCCCACCGTCGCTGGCCACCCTCTTCACCGGCGCCTGGCCCGCCGAGCACGGCGTCACCGGCTACACCGTGCCGGCCGCCGGGCCGGGCGGGCTCGGCAGCCATGTCAGCGGCTTCGGCCCGCAGTTCCCGGCGGTGCGACCGGTCTGGGAGACGCTGGGCGTACGCGGCGTGTTCGTGCACGTGCCGTGGGTCTTCGACGGCGATGACGCGGTCGGGTCGCGGGTGGACGCGGCGGTGGAGGCGTACAGCCGGCGCACCGCCCGGCACGCGGTGACCGAGGTGGCGCCGGGGTCGGTCCGCGAGTGGCTGATCGGCCCGCACCCGGTCACCGTCGAGTCGACCGCCGACGGGGTACGGGTGCGCGGCCACGACGAGGTGCGGCTCACCCCGGGCGGCGGCTGGCGGCCGGTGTGGCTGACCGGCGAGCGGATCGGCACCTGGCTGGCCTGCGTCCGGGTCGGTGACCGGCTGCTGCTGGCGCACACCGGCGTGTGGCGTCCCCGGTACGGCGGCGCGGACCCGGCGCTGCGCGACCGGATGCGTGCCGGCCCGCCGTTCGCCGGCGAGGGGGTCGGCCCGCTGTACCGCGCCGCGACCTTCGGCGCCCGGCTCGCCGAGGGCGGGGACGGCTCGGCCGAGGAGTTCTTCCTCTCCTCCGTGGAGTGTGCGGTCCGCTCCTTCGGCGCGGTCACGGACGCGGTGCTGGCCGGGCACGACGCCGACCTCGTGGTGATCTACCTGCCGATGACCGACGACGTCGGGCACGAGATGCTCGGCTTCTGCGACGAGCGCAGCGCCGCGTACCGGCCGGACATCGCCGAGGCGGTCTGGTCGCTGGTCGGCCGCTGCTACCGCTGGTCGGACGAGATCCTGGGCCGGGTGCTGGACGCCGCCGGCCCCGACGACACGGTGGTGCTCGGCGCGGACCACGGCATGGTCGGCAGCGCGCACCTGGTGCACCTGAACGACCAGCTGGTGGCGGCCGGGCTGGCGGCCGTGGACGCGGACGGCGAGCTGGACCCGGAGCGCTCCCGGGCGTTCTACCACCCGGCCAACAACGGCGCGCTGTACGTGACCGAGGACGGCCTGATGCCCCACGCCAAGGCCGCGCTGCGCCAGCTTCCCGTACCGATGCGTTTCCTGGAGCCGGACGGCCGCCCGTTGCGCGGCGACGAGACCGGCGACCCACGGGTGGCCTTCGTGGCCCTGCACGACGACTACCAGCCGACGGCCGCGCTGGCCGGTGCGCCGCCGTACGTCCGGCCGCTACGCAAGGTCGGCGCGCACGTGGTCTGGACCGGTTCGGACCGGCTGCACGCGGTCCACGCGGCGGTCGGGCCCGGCATCGCCGCCGGGTCCGCGCCCGGCGTCATCGACAACACGGCACCCGCGCGGCTCGTTTGCCGCCAGGTGACCGCGCACCCCCGTACCGACCGACGAAAGTTGTCCTTCATGGGTTATTCGCCCGGTTTTCCGCATGCGTTGTCGCCGGAGGAGCTGACGGCACGCCGCCACGAGCACGTCCGCACCTTCCTCGCCGGCCGCGACCTGGATCCGGAGTGGCTGGCCGGGCTGATGCGCGAGCGGGTCGGCCCCGGCCTGCTGCTGCTCACCAGCTCACCGGTGCACGGGCTGGCCAATCCCACCAGTGACCTGGACTTCATCCGCATCCAGCAGGCCGCGATCGACGGCCCGCGGATCTCCACGAAGATCTTCGAGGACGGTCACCACCTGGAGGTGGTGAGCTTCTCCGAGGCCGAGCTGGCGTCCAATCTGGTCGAGCTGGACCGGCTGGCCGCGCTGCCGCCCGGCGAGACCGTGGCGGGCCTGCGCGGCTGGGACAGGACGCGCGAGCCGCGCCGCAAGCAGACCGAACGGATCGTCAACGGCATCACGATGGACGCCACCGCGCCGTACCTCGGCTGGCTGCCCGCGCTGAGCACCGTGTGGAGCCGGCAGTCGCTGCACAACGCGCTGGAGCAGGCCGCCTACGCCGCGCTGGCCGAGGCGGCCGGGGAGACCCGGGGGCGGGTCGGATACGCCTACAACGTGCTGGTGCACCTGATGGACGCGCTGCTGTCACACCACGGCGACGTCTACACCACCCGCAAGTGGTACGTGCTGCGCTGGATTCGGCTGGTCGCCGACGGCCGCTGGCGCGACGCCCGGGTGCAGGCGGTCGCCACCACCCTGGAGAGCCTGCGCAAGTCGGTCGCCGCCGGGCTCGAACCCTCCGCCGTGGGCCGTCCGCTGGCCGGCGAGTACGTGTCGCTCGCGCTCGACGTCGCCCGCGCCACCGGCACCGCGACCGCGATCGAGGTGCGCGCCGAGGCGGGCGGCAACCTGATGCCGTTCCTGCCGGACGCGTCGCTGCTGATCGGCAACGGCGCCGGCGTGGTGCTGCCCGGCGCGGCCACGCTGCCGCTCACCGACGGCCCGGTCGGGCTGGCCGACCTGGCCGGGCTGGACGCCCGCGCGGCCGGAACCCTGCTGCGCGCGCTGCGCGCCGGAGCCGCCCGCCTTGCCATCACCTACCGCCACGAGGAGCCGGCCGCATGACCGACACCACCGCATCGTCACCGGCCGCCGGGATCACCGCGTTCCCCTCGGTACGCGCCGGCCACGCCATGCCGAGCCAGGCCGCCGTGGAGGCGTGGGTGCAGGCCGCCTGGCTGATGCTGGCCGAGGGGCGGGCCTACATCGAGGACCTGGAGGGCGGCGCCGACCAGCCGCAGATGCAGCAGGCGGCCAAGCTGCGCCTGCTGGAGCAGCTCCTCGACATCGACCACCGGCTGGCCGGCCGGCAGCCGGTGGACGACGCGCACTGCCTCGCGCTGGCCCTGGAGTACGGCATGCACGAGGTGATGGACGCGACCGGCCCGCAGTTGGCCGCGGTGTTCGGCCTGGACGAGGAGTTCGGTGGCGACACCTGCCGGGTGGACGACATCTACGTGCTGTGGGAACGGCTGCTCGACGGCTTTCCGGGCGAGCTGCCGGACCGCCTGGTCGCCGAGGGGCAGCGGGACATGCTGCGCACGGTGCAGGTGTGGGCCCGGCTGTCCCGGGAGGCCGGGCTGGACGTCGGCTTCCTCGCGTCGTCGATGAAAGCCGCCTGAGGAAGAGAGGGGACGAGATGCCGACGATCGCCGCGGAGACCCGCGTCGCCCGCCCCGCCGACCAGGTGTGGGCCGCCGTCCGGCAGGCCGCCACGCTGGCCCGCACCGCCCCGCACGTGGTGGACGTCCGGGCCGACGGGGAGAACACCACCTGGACGGTGCTGCTCAACGGCAGCGAGGTGAGCTGGGCGCAGCGGGACACCGTCGGCCCGGACACCGTGCTGCGCTTCGCGCAGGTCACCGGGGACCTGGCCGAGATGTCCGGCGCCTGGGTGGTGGACGAGACCACCGACGGCACCCGGGTCCGCCTGACCATCGACTTCGAGCTGGGCGTGGACGGGCTCGCGCCGCTGCTCGAACCCATGTGGGCCCAGTCGCTGCGGGCGCATGCCGAGGCGCTGCTGCGCGTCGTACCGGCCGGATCGCCGGAGCCCGTGACCCGCTACCTGAACTTCCTGCACACCACCGTCGCCTTCGAGGTGGCGTACGACGCCGCGCCCGCGTTCGAGCCGGTGCACCGTTTCTTCCGGCACCTGATGTCGGACCAGCCGGCCCACGAGCCGACGTTCCGGATCACCGTGCTCGGCTACCACCCGGAGACCGACGTGCCGGCCGAGGTCTGGGACGTGCCCTCCTCGATCGTGCGGCGCAGCAACGCGGCCGAGTTCAACTTCGACGCGCACGTGGTCACGTCGGGCGGGCGCAAGCGCTACGTGAACCGGGCCACGCTGGTGGACGCGCCGCTCGACGTGGCCACCGACAACACCTTCACCGTCCGGATCACCGAGAAGTCCACCGTGCAGATCCTCGACTTCGTCCGGGATCTGGTGATCCGGCACGAGGAGAACGCGGGCACCGTGGTCCTGCACGCGTCCGGCGTGGCCAAGGACGGCACCGCGGTGATCATCGCGGGGGCCAAGGGCGCCGGCAAGACCACCACGCTGCTCTCCGTGCTGCGCCGCCCGGGCTGGCGGTACTTCACCGGCGACAAGCTCTTCTGCACGCTGGAGGACGGCCAGATCACCGTCCACCCGTGGCGGGACTACCCGTACGTGGGGGTCGGCACGATCCGCGCCGACCCTCGGCTGGAGAAGCTGGTCCGGGAGAACGTGGACTCCCGGATCGACTCGTACGAGCCGGGCCACAAGATCCTGATGGACCCGGACGTCTTCGAGTCCTGGGTCGGCGCCGAGTTCTCCGCCGCGCCGCGGCGGCTGGCCGCGCTGCTGCTGCCCGAGGTGCAGCCGGGCGAGCCGCTGACCGCGTGGCGGCTGACCGACGGCAACGAGCGCTGGGCCCATCTCAACAAGATCGTGGACCGGCAGGTGGACACCACCTTCTTCACCTGGCAGTCGCACCTGGTCCCGGACTACGCGCGCTTCTACGCCTCGCTGGCCGAACTGCGTACCGCCCTGGACACCGTCGAGATGATCCGCCTGCGCGGCACCCTCGACGTCGACCTGGACGTCCTGCTGTCGGAGGGCGAGAAGTGAGCACGCTGCGTGTCTCCGTCGTCGGCCTGGCCGGCGCCGGCAAGTCCACCTGCGCGGCGCTGATCGCCGAGTTCGCCCGGGGGCAGGGCCTCTCCCACTCGGTGGTGAAGCTCGCCAAGCCGCTCTACGACCTCCAGGAACAGGTCTACCTGCGCTCCGGCGCGACGCTCGCCGCGGGCGCGCAGGACCAGGTGCTGATGGAGGCGCTGGCCGACGCGATGCGCCGGATCCGGCCCACCTCGATCGTGGACGACTTCCTGGCCCGGCTGGACGGGACCACCGCCGACGTGATCGTCAACGACGACCTGCGCGACCCGGACCACGACGCGCCCGGACTGACCGGCCGCGGTTTCCGGATCCTGCGGATCACCTGCGACGAGGACGTACGCCAGAAGCGGCTGGCCGAGCGCGGCGACCCCTCGCTGGCCAACCGCTCCACCCGGCACATCGACCGGATCCGCCCGGACGCGATGATCGAGAACGCGGGCAGCCTGGACGAGTACCGGGCCAAGGTCCACGCCGTGCTGAGGAGCTGGATGTGATCCTGAGCGGTCCGGAGATCCTCTCCGAGGTGCAGGCGGGACGGATCCACATCGACGACTTCGACGTCGAGCGGATCGAGCCGAACAGCTACGGTTTCCGGCTCGCCGAGGACATCCTCTGGTACACCGACGACGTCATCGACTGCTTCCGCCCGCCGGACGCCCAGCACGTCAAGATGGGTCCCGAGGGCATGCTCCTGGAGCCCGGCCGCTTCTACCTGGGCGGCACCATGGAGGCGATGGGCAGCCCGCACTACGCGGCCACCCTGTACGCCCGCCGGTCCACCTCGACCCTCGGCATCTGGATCCAGTTCTCCGCCCCGCTCGGGCACAGCGGCGCGGTGTTCCCCTGGACGCTGGAGATGAAGGTCGCCCAGCCGGTCCGGGTCTATCCCGGGATGATGATCGGCAAGCTCGCGTTCTGGTCGATGCAGGGCGAGTCGATCACCTACGACGGCAAGTACACCGGATCCGAGTCCGCGGTGGTCTCCCGGCTCAGCCTGGAGGATGGCCGTGGCCTCTGCTGAGCTGTTCAAGCTGATCGCCGGCCTGATGCTGCTGCTGCTCGCGGCGCACCTGGTCGGGCGGCTCTTCGCCCGGTTCCGGCAGCCACCGGTGATCGGCGAGATCCTCGGCGGGCTGCTGCTCGGCCCGACCGTGCTCGGGCAGCTCGCGCCGGACGCGCAGCGGTGGCTCTTTCCCTCCGAGGGCGCGGCGGCGGTCGGCGTCTCGCTCTTCTACCAGCTCGGCATGCTGCTGCTGATGTTCATGGCCGGCGTCGAGATGCGGACGGTCTTCTCCCGCCGGGACCGCAACACCGTCACCGTGGTCTCCCTGGTCGGCATGGTGGTGCCGTTCGCCATCGGCCTGCTCATGGTCCGGGCGATCGACACGTCGGCGCTGGTCGGCCCGGCGAACGACGTCACCGCGCTGACCCTGATGATCGCCTGCGCGATCGCGGTCACCAGCATCCCGGTGATCTCCCGGATCATGCTGGACCTGGGCATCATCCGGACCCGGTTCGCCCGGATCGTGCTCTCCGTGGCCGTCCTGGAGGACGTCGTGCTCAACGTGATCATCTCGATCGCGCTGGGCATGGTGGCCGCCCGCGGCGAGGAGGGCTTCGGCGTCGCCGCGCTGCTGGGCATCAACGCGACCGTGCCGAACGCGGTCTACCACGTGGTCGTCTCGATCGCGTTCTTCGCGGTGGCCGCGCTGGTCGCGGTCTGGATCCGGCGCCGCACCGGCGACCGGCCGCCGATGCCGCGCCCCGGCGAGGTGGCCCTCCGCCTGGTCGTGCTCCTCTCCGTGGTCGCGCTCTGCGTCTTCCTCGGCGTGGCCCCGATCTTCGGCGCGTTCGTGGTCGGCCTGATGTCCGGGCGGCGTGGCAGACCGGACGAGAACGAGGCGCTGGTCTCCATCCGGCGCTTCTCCGCCGGCTTCTTCATCCCGATCTACTTCGCCGTGGTGGGTTTCCGGCTCGACCTGGTGCACGCGCTGGATCTCTGGTTCACCGTCGGCTTCATCCTGGTCGCCTGCCTGGCCAAGGCGGCCAGCGTCTACCTGGGGGCCCGGCTGACCCGCCGGTCCAGGCCGGACTCGGCGAACCTGGCCGTGGCGCTGAACGCCCGCGGCGGACCCGGCATCGTGCTGGCGACCGTGGCGTACGACGCCGGGATCGTCAACGAGTCGATGTTCACCACGCTGATCCTCACCGCCATCGTCACGTCGCAGCTGGCCGGCTGGGCGCTGGAGATCGCGGTGCGGCGCGGCGCGCTGAAGGCCGACGACGACGCGACACCCGTGACCGCCGAACGCAAGCCCCAGGACGCGGTCGTGACCTGACCGCCGGCCGCGGTGCGGCGACCCAAGTCCACAGTGCACGAGGCTGCACGATGAGCGTGCGTCCGGAAGTCCGTGCGCCGATCCGTCGAGAGAGAGATTCACCATGAGCACCACACCGCGACCGGTCGTCGCGATCGTCGACGCCTTTTCGACCGCCCGGCATCTCGCCCCGCTGTTCCACGCGGCGGGCTACGACTGCCTGCACGTGCAGAGCCTCGCCGACCCGCCCGCGCTCTTCGCGGCGTCGTTCCAGGCGGGCGACTTCCGCGACACGATCGTCCATGCCGGAGACGTGACCGCCACGGTGGCCGCGATCCGCCCGCACTCGCCGGTCGCGCTGCTCGCCGGTGCCGAGAGCGGCGTCGAGATGGCCGACACGCTCAGCGAGGCGCTCGGCCTGCGGACCAACGGGACCCGGCTGAGCAGCGCCCGGCGGGACAAGTTCCGCATGATCGAGACGGTGAAGGCGGCCGGTCTGCCCGCCGCCGACCAGATCCTCGCCAGCGACCTGGACACGCTGCTCGGCTGGTACGGCGACACCGACCGGCTGGTGGTGCTCAAGCCGCTGCGCGGCGCGCTCAACGACGGCGTGCACTTCTGCGGCACCGCGGCCGAGGTGCGCTCCGCGTTCGACACGCTGACCGGCCGGCGCAGCGCGCTCGGGCAGGGCAACGACGGCGTGGTGGCGCAGGAGTACCTGGTCGGCGCGGAGTACTACGTGAACACGGTCAGCATGGACGGCAGGCACTACGTCTGCGACCTGTGGCGCACCCACCACCTGCGTGTCAACGGGGTGCGGGACCTGCTCGGCGGCTCGCAGCTGATGATCCGCGACGGGCACGAGCAGGAGCAGCTGGTCGGGTACGTGGGCCGGGTGCTGGACGCGCTCGGGGTGGCGAACGGCCCGGCACACACCGAGGTCAAGCTGACCCCGGACGGTCCACGGCTGATCGAGACCGGGGCCCGGGTCTGCGGCGCCGAACTGCCGCTGCTCACCCGGGCGGCGCTGGGCAGCAGCCAGCTGGAGTGGACGGTCACCGCGTACACCGACCCGGAGACCTTCGACGCGAACTGGCAGCACCACTACGAGACGCCCCGGCACGCGGTCTGCGTCAACATGATCGCCCCGACCGGCGGGAAGCTGATCGGCTACCCGCGGATGGACGAGATCGAGGCGCTGGAGAGCTACCACGGGCGGCTGACCCGGGTCGACCCCGGCCAGGAGCTGGCGCAGACGGTCAACGACATGACATATCCGGTGCTGGTCCACCTGATGCACGAGGTGGAAGGTGTCATGATGCGCGACTACATGACGGCCCGCTACCTCGACGGCGAGGGCTTCTACGATGTCGCGTAGCCGGATCGCGCCGTTCCTGGGCACCCTGCTGGTCCTGGGCTACTGCGTCATCAACTCCACCAAGTCGGTCTTCGAGGGCTCGCTGGTCCAGCACCTCTCCCCCGAGTTCATCGCGTTCAACTCGTTCGTCATCGCGCAGGGCTTCTACTTCCTGATCTGCCGGGACAAGAAGGCGCTGCTCGCCACGGTCCGGCGCTGCCTGCCCGACGTGATCGCGCTGAACGTGGCCACCATGGTCTGCTGGGTCGCGGTGCTCTACGCGTTCACCGTCTTCGAGCCGGCCATGGCGAACTCGGTGATCCTCGGCCTGGTCCCGAGCATCACCATCGCGCTCGGCTTCAAGCTGCGCCCCGGCGTGCGGGCGCTGCGGCTGGAGGTGGTCGCCGCGCTGGGCATGCTGGCCGCGATGGGCTTTCTGGTCGCGGCGGCGTGGAGCGGCTCCTCCGCGATCGGCGACCTGCCACGGGGCGACCTGGCGGCGGGCCTGGTGTACTGCGTGCTGACCAGCTTCGCGTTGTCCGCCGTCACGTACTACACCAAGCGGCTCGGCGACCGGGGCATGACCGTGCCGCAGATGATGGCGTCCCGCTTCGGCGTGCTGATCCTGGTCACGCTGGGCCTGCTGATCGCCCGGGACAGCTTCGATCCGTACACGCCACGCAACGTCGGCGCGATCCTGCTGATCAGCATCGTCGGCGTGATCATCTCGCTGTACCTGCTCCAGGCGGGCATCGTGCGTACCGAGCCGATCACCGTCTCGATGCTGTTCGGCACGAACCTGCTGATCACCTATGTGGCCCAGTTCCTCGACCCGCGCCTGGAGCAGTCCACCACCACGTTCGTCGGCGTGCTGGTGCTCTCCGCGGCGATGTGCCTGGGGGCGTGGGCCCGCTGGCGGGACGGCCGCAACAACCCGCCGGAGAAGGTGCCGGCCGAGACAGAGGGCACGACGCCGAGCGTGGCGAGCCGTACGTGACGGTGCTGGCGCACCTGAGCGACCTGCATCTGGACGGCGGCGCGGCCCGGGCGGCGCGGGCCGCTCGGGCCGCGCGGTATCTCTGCGCGCTCCCCGGCGACCTGGACGCGGTCCTGATCACCGGAGACCTGACCGAGAACGGCACCGCCACCGAGTACGCCCAGGTCAGCGAGGTACTGGAGCCGCTGCACGAGTGTTTCCCGGTGCTGGTGTGCCCCGGAAACCACGACGTGTCGTCGGTCTTCGCCGAGGTTCTGGCACCGCCGCGGACGGCGGCCGTCCACGGCGACGCCCACATCCTGCTGGCGGACTCCTCGATCCCCGGCGCGGCACACGGCCGGCTGTCACCGGCCACGCTGGAGTGGCTGGACGCCCGCCTGACGTCCGCGCCGGAGACGCCCGCCTTCGTGGGGTTCCACCACCCGCCCGCGGCCCTGGGCATCCCGTTCATCGACGCGATCGGCCTGCGCGACCCGTCCGGGCTCGCCGCCGTCCTCGCCCGCCACCGGCAGGTGGTGGCGGTCCTGGTCGGCCACGCCCACGCGGCGGTCGCCACGACGTTCGCCGGGCTGCCGCTGCTGGTGGCTCCCGGGGTGGTGTCGACCGCCGTGCTGCCCTGGGAGAACGCCGGGGCCTGGAGCTACCAGGACGGCCACGTGTCGCTGATGTTCCACACCTACACGAACGGCGTGCTGACCACCCACGTGCGGTCGGTGCCGGCCTGAGGCGTCCCGGCGTGCAGGGTTATCCGATGGGGTGGAAGCGGCGCAGGCGCAGGCTGTTGGCGACCACGAAGACCGAGGAGAAGGCCATCGCGGCACCTGCGATCATCGGGTTGAGCATCCCCGCGGCGGCCAGGGGCAGGGCGGCGACGTTGTAGGCGAAGGCCCAGAACAGGTTGCTCTTGATGATCCGCAGGGTGCGCCGGGCCAGCCGGATGGCGTCCACGGCGGCGGTCAGGTCGCCCCGGACCAGGGTCAGGTCGGATGCCTCGATCGCCACGTCGGTGCCGGTGCCCATGGCCAGGCCGAGGTCGGCCTGGGCGAGCGCGGCGGCGTCGTTGACGCCGTCGCCGACCATCGCGACCACCTTCCCGCCGGCCTGGAGGCGCTTGACCACGTCGACCTTGTCGGCGGGCAGCACCTCGGCGATCACCTCGTCGATGCCGACCTCGGCGGCCACCGCGTTCGCGACGGTGGTGTTGTCGCCGGTGAGCAGGATCGGTTTCAGGCCGAGCGCGCGCAGCTGGTCGACCGCCGCCCGGCTGGTCGGCTTGACCAGGTCGGCGACGGCGAGGACACCGCGGACGTGTCCGTTCCAGCCGGCCAGCACGGCGGTGCGCCCGGCGGATTCCGCCTGACCGGCGGCCTGTTCCGCCTCGGCGGAGATCTCCAGGCCACGCGCGCGCAGCAGCCGGGCCCGGCCCACCACCAGCTCGCGGCCCTCGATGACGCCGGTCACGCCGAGCCCTTCGACGTTGGCGAATCCGGTCACTGGCGGCAGCGGCCCCGCGCCGGCGGCACCGGCGGCGATGGCCTGGGCGATCGGGTGTTCGCTGGCCGCCTCGATCGCCCCGGCGAGCCGGAGCAGCTCGGCGGCGTCCTGGCCGTCGATCGGGTGCACGTCGACCAGATCCATCTTTCCGGTGGTCACGGTGCCGGTCTTGTCGAGCACCACCGTGTCGATCCGCCGGGTCGACTCCAGCATCTCCGGCCCCTTGATCAGGATGCCGAGCTGGGCGCCACGACCGGTGCCGACCAGGAGCGCGGTCGGGGTGGCCAGCCCGAGCGCGCACGGGCAGGCGATGATCAGTACGGCCACGGTGGCGGTGAACGCGGCCGCCGGCCCACCGCCGTTACCGATCCAGAATCCGAGAGTGCCCGCGGCAAGGGCGATCACGATGGGGACGAAGACCCCGGAGATCCGGTCGGCCAGTCGCTGCACGGCCGCCTTGCCGGTCTGCGCCTGCTCGACGAGCTTCGCCATCTGGGCGAGCTGGGTGTCCGCGCCGACCCGGGTGGCGGTGACGACGAGCCGGCCGCCGGCGTTGACGGTGGCCCCGACCACCGTGTCGCCGGGACCGACCTCGATCGGGACGGACTCGCCGGTCAGCATGCTGACATCGACCGCCGAGGTGCCCTCGTGCACCGTACCGTCGGTGGCGATCTTCTCGCCCGGACGCGCCACGAACCGGTCCCCCACCGCGAGCTGGTCGACCGGGATCCGGACCTCGACGCCGTCGCGGAGCACGGCGACGTCTTTCGCGCCGAGTTCCAGCAGGGCGCGCAGCGCCGCGCCGGCGGCGCGTTTCGAGCGGGCCTCGAAGTAGCGGCCCGCGAGGATGAACGTCGTGACGCCGGCGGCGGCTTCCAGGTAGATGTGCCCGGCCCCGCCGTCCCGGCTGACGTCGAAGCTGAACGGGTGCGTCAGCCCGGGCATCCCCGCGTCGCCCAGGAACAGCGCCCAGACCGACCAGCCGAACGCGGCGAGCGTACCCATCGAGACCAGCGTGTCCATGGTGGCCGCGCCGTGGCGCAGGTTGACCAGCGCCGCGCGGTGGAACGGTAGACCACCCCACACGACCACCGGCGCGGCCAGGCTCAGCGAGAGCCACTGCCAGTAGGTGAACTGCCAGGCCGGCACCATGGCCAGGGCGATCACCGGGACGCTCAACACCACGGAGACCCAGAGCCGGGTGCGTACGCCACGCAGCTCGTCGACCGGCTCGGCCGGCTCGGCGGCACCGCCGGGGCCGGGCGGGGGCGGCAGGGCGGCGTGGTAGCCGGTCTTCTCCACGACGGCGATCAGGTCGTCCGCGGTGACGTCGCCGGTGTACTGGACGGTGGCCTTCTCCGTGGCGTAGTTGACCGTGGCCGACACGCCGTCCATCCGGTTCAGCTTCTTCTCGATCCGCGCCGCGCAGGAGGAACAGGTCATCCCGCCGATGGCCAGCTCGATCCGATTCGCGGCGAGCGGCCGGGGCTTCGCGCTGGATGTCATCACAACCTCCGATCAGCCGTGGCCGTGGCCGGGATCGCCGTGCCCGTCGGTGGCGGTCGGGGCCGGGCTGGTGGGCTCGCCCGACGTCGCCGGGCTGCCCGCCGCCGGACCGGCGACACCGGCAGCGGTCAGGGTGAACTCGGCGGTCCGCACCGTGCCGGCGTGCTGGAAGTCCAGATAGAGGCGGTAGGTGCCGGCCGACGGAACCTCGGTGTGGAAGGTGACCTGCGGACCCGGCCGGGTGTGCCCGTCGCCCGGCGACCCGTCGGGATGCACGTGCAGGTAGGCCAGGTCGCCCGCGCGCAGCGCCACCAGATGGCCGTAGGCGCCGAGGTAGGGTTGCAGGTCGGTGACCGGTGTCCCGCCCCGGCTGACGGTCAGGGTCAGCTTCGCCGTCGCTCCCGGTCGCAGGTCACCGTCGAGGGCGACCGTGTATCCGTCGACGCTGGCGGTCCGCGTCGCCGCCGGCGGTGGTCGCGGCGTGAACGCGCCGGGCAGGTCGACATCCACGCCGAGGGTGAGCGGCTGGCCGCCGGTGGGGACGAAGTCGGCGAACGCGCGCCAGGTGCCCGGATCCCCGAACGGCGCGGCCACCCGCCAGGTGCCGTCGGCGGCCATCTGCGGGTGCACGTGCCGGAAGCCGGAGAGGTCCCGGCGGGCGACGATCAGGTGCATCCGCCTGTCGTGCGCCTCGTCGAAGGCGGTGACGGTCTGCCCGTCCGGACCGGTGATCCGGAAAGCGAACTCCCCCGGCGGGGCCGGAACCGGGGCCAGCGTGAAGCCGCGGTCGGACACCAGCAGCCCGCCCGGAACCCGCGAGACGGCCTCGCCTCCAGTTGCCTCATCGGCCGCGCCATGGTCGGCGGTCGCGCCGTGGCGGGCGTCGGCGACCGGGGCGACCGGGTCGGCCAGCTGACCGACCCCGTACGCCGCGCCGAACACCGCCGCGAGACCGAGCGCGAAACCGCTCAGCTTCGTCGCCGTCTTCATGACTGGACACCTCGGTTTCTCGACAGGCCGGAAGGAACGGTCAGGCGTCGACCAGCTCGTAACCGGCCTCGTCGACCGCGGCCCGGACGGTCGCGGAGTCCAACGGCGCCTCGCTGTCGACCGTGACCTGCCCGGAAGCGAGATCGACCCGGACATCGCGAACACCGGCGATCCCGCCGAGTTCGGCGCTCACCGAACTCACGCAGTGCCCGCAGGTCATGCCCCTCACCTGATAAACAGCGGTAGTCATCAGCACGCCCCTCTCCACAACCTCACCCAGCCCTCCACGGCCGCCCGCAACTCCGACGTCGGCGCGGACCGCCGCCCGGCAATACCGCCCGGGGGTATGCCTCATCGCACCCTAACATACCCCCAGGGGGTAGCCGCGCTGCCGCCGCCGGTCCCCGGCTGGGTCGCGATCAGGCATTGAGGTACGCGAGAACCGCGAGGACCCGCCGGTTGTCATCGTCGGAGGGGGACATGTCGAGCTTGGTGAAGATGTTGTTGATGTGCTTGCTCACCGCCTTCTCGGTGATCCGGAGCTTGGCCCCGATCGCCGCGTTGGAGCGGCCCTCGGCCATCTCACCGAGCACCTGCCGTTCCCTGGCGGTGAGCACCGCCAGGGGCTCCCGGCGGGCGAGGAGCTGTGAGATCACCTCGGGGTCCATGGCGGTGCCGCCGGCAGCGACCCGGCGGACGGCGTCGACGAACTCGCCGACGTGGGACACCCGGTCCTTGAGGAGGTAGCCCACGCCGCCGTGCGGTGTGCTGAGCAGTTCGCGGGCGTACATGGGCTCGACGTGCTGGGAGAGCACGAGGATCGGCAGGCCGGGTCGCTGGGTGCGCGCGGCGATCGCGGCCTGCAGTCCTTCGTCGGTGAACGTCGGCGGGAGACGGACGTCGATGACCGCCACCTGCGGCTGGTGGGTGGTCAGGGCGGGCAGCAGGGCCGGGCCGTTGTCGACAGCCGCGACGACGTCGAAGTCGAAGGCCCGCAGGATCCGGGTCAACCCGTCCCGGAGGAGTGCGTGGTCCTCGGCGATGACAACGCGCACGGCAACTCCATGGTGATGACGGTGGGCCCGCCGGGCGGGCTCGACACGGCCATCGTGCCATCGAAGGCGGCGAGGCGGCGTTCGATGCCCCGCAGACCGGTGCCGGCGGCGGGGTCGGCGCCGCCCGCGCCGTCGTCGGTCACCAGCATGGTCAGCCGGCCGTCGGCGTACCGCAGGGACACCGATCCGGACCGGGCGCGGCTGTGCCGGACCAGGTTGGTCAGCGTCTCGGCCACCGCGAAGTACGCGGCCGACTCGACGGGGGTGTCGAGTCGGCCGGGCAGGTCGACCTCGACCATGATCGGCACGGGCAGGCTGAGCGCCAGCGCACGCACCGCGCCACCCAGTCCCCGTTCGGCCAACACGGGTGGATGGATGCCGCGCACGAGATGCCGCAACTCGACCAGGGCCGTGCCGCTCGCCTCGCGCGCCTCGGCGAGCACCTCGTGGGCCGCGGTCGGGTCCCGGTCGACCAGTTCGTCGGCGAGACCGATCATCATGCCCAGCGAGACGAGCCGCGCCTGGATGCCGTCGTGCAGGTCCCGCTCGATGCGACGCAGCTCGGCCGCCTGGGCATCCACCGTGTCGGCGCGCGTCGCGGTCAGCTGGGTGACGCGCAGCCGGAGCTCGGCGGCCCTGGTCGGGGCGAGCAGGAGTCGGGCGAAGTACCCGTCGACACGCCGCAGCCACGGTGCCGCCCAGAGGCCACCGGCGAGGATGGCCGCGCCCTGCGGCAGGCAGATCAGGCCCTCGCCGAACGTGTCGATGGACCAGACGGCGCCGTAGCCGTACCAGTCGGTGCCGAGCCAGA
Organism: Micromonospora sp. CA-263727; assembly: GCF_050942455.1. Taxonomy (NCBI): domain Bacteria; kingdom Bacillati; phylum Actinomycetota; class Actinomycetes; order Micromonosporales; family Micromonosporaceae; genus Micromonospora; species Micromonospora sp. CA-263727. The sequence continues at coordinate 3,016,287 of NZ_CP192031.1, read as the reverse complement.
TCCAGAGCGGGCCCAGCGTCAGGCCGAAGATCCCGTACAGCGGCACGGCCAGGCCGATCAGGCCGAGGGCGGCCCCGACGAGCGCGCCGGGCAGGAGCCAGGCGAGGTCACGCCAGGTGGCCGGGTCCGTGACGATCCACCGGAAGCGCCGCCAGCCGCCGGGCAGGCCCCGCTGCGGGGGCGGATGGTAGGGACGGGGCACCGGGACGCCGGACCGGGCGGCGAGCCTCCGCTCAAGATCCGCCCGCTTCCGGACCAGTGTCATCGTCCAGGGCACCAGCGCCATGCCGAGAAACGGCACCGGGACCAACACGAACACCACGACCGACACGCCGAGCAGCACGATGTTGGTCAGCGCCAGGCCGATCGCGGCCAGACCGGCGAGCACCGCGCGAGCGCCCCGCCAGGCCCACCCGTACGTCGAATCACCCGCCCCGGCCGCCTCCACCCGTCATATTGTGCCCGCGAGATCACCCTTCGGCAGGGGTGCCAGCACCCCTTCGGTGGAGGGGACAGCGCTCCTGACGACGACGCCGCCAGGCGGTCTGCTGGAGGCATGACGACTACCACGACGCCGTCCCAGACGCCGACCGGCAGCGACTTCGCCGCCCTGTCCCGCCGGATCATCGACGCGGGGCTGATGCGGCGCCGGCCCGCCTACTACGTCCTCCGGCTGAGCGTCGTCACGCTGATGTTCCTCGGCGGGTGGACGGCCTTCCTCGTCATCGGCTCCTCCTGGTGGCAGCTGCTCACCGCCGTGTTCCTCGCCGTCACCTTCGCCCAGGTCGCACTCGTGGCGCACGATCTGGCGCACCGCCAGGTGTTCCGCACCAAGCGCCCGAGCGCCATCGCCGGGCTGCTGGCCGGCAACCTCGGCATCGGGATGAGCTACGGCTGGTGGATGGAGAAGCACACCCGTCACCACAACAACCCCAACCACGACGACCTCGACCCGGACGTGGCTCCCGAGGTGCTCGTCTGGGCCACCGGGTCGGCCGTCGGCCGGCGCGGGCTGAAGGGCTTCATCACCCGGCACCAGGCCGCACTGTTCTTCCCGCTGCTCACCCTGCTCGCGGCCAGTCTGAAGGTGTCCAGCGTCACGGCGTTGCGCAACGGCACGGTGAAACAGCGCGGGGTGGAGAGCGCTCTGCTGATCGTGCACGCCGCCGGCTACCTCGCCGCGGTGCTGCTCGTCCTCTCGCCGCCACAGGCCCTCGCCTTCCTGCTGGTGCACCAGGCGCTGTTCGGCGTCTACCTCGGCATGACCTTCGCCCCCAACCACAAGGGCATGCCGCACCCGACCGGCGACGAGGACTATCTGCGCAAGCAGGTGCTGACCTCCCGCAACGTCCGCGGCAACCGGCTGCTCGACGCGGCGCTCGGTGGTCTGAACTACCAGATCGAGCATCATCTGTTCCCCGGGATGCCGACGCCCAACCTGCGCCGGGCCCAACCGATCGTGCGGGCCTACTGCGCCGAGATCGGCGTCCCCTACGAAGAGACCGGCCTCGTCACCTCCTACCGTCAGGCCCTCCGGCACCTGCACGAGGTGGGCGCACCCGCCCGCGCCGAACACGCCGCGCGCTGAGGTGTCTCAATAGGCTTGGTCAGCCGGAACCTTGTCGGCCGACAGGGCTGCGGGCTGGCCCTCCGGGTCAGGAAGGGGAGATCTCCCGACCTGGAAGCGCCAGGCGTTGATGGCGGCTGCCGCGGCGGTGAGGCTCGGGCAGCCGCCCACCGGGTGGCAGCGTGAGCAGACCTTACGGCGGTGAAGGTCGACTACCGTCCACGCGAGTTGGACACGGAACGGCACCTCCGGCCTGATCTCAGGGAGCGCCACCGTGCGGCTTCCGGTTACGCCTGTGGAGGGCGTCCTGGCCGGCGTACCGGGTTGCCGGCTGGATGACGTCGATCGGTTCGGCGGGGCGTTGAAACCACCGTCGGGACACTTCGGCACCTCCCGCGATCATGGCTTGCAGGGCTGGTACCAGCCACAATGGTCCCGGTGTCACACGGAATGCAACGTCTCAGCCCGAATTTCGGACGAAGAGATCGACACCGTGTCGTCTAGCCCAAAATGCTGTTCCAAATGAGACACGGGCGTACGCCGGACTGAGACGAGGTGGCGATGGCCGATACTGGATCTTCGGTGCCCCGGCGGCAACTCGGCCGGTTGCTGAGGCAGGCCCGGGAAGAGGCCGGCATCAATCTCGAAGCTGCTGCCGAAGCGCTGGAGTGGTCCCGGGCGAAGATGTACCGCCTGGAGAGCGGGCAGACGTCACTGCGGACCCACGACGTCACCCTGATGTGCCAGCACTACGGCACGTCGGCCGAGCTGACCGAGGTGATGGTGTCGCTCGCCCGGGAGAGCAAGGCAAGCGGCTGGTGGCACAGCTACGGCGAAGCGATCCCGGCGTGGTTCGAGTTGTACGTCGGGCTGGAGGCCGCGGCGAAACGGATCCGGCACTACGAGCCGAACGTCGTCCCGGGCCTGCTTCAGACAGCGGATTACGCCGCGGCGATCTTCAACAGCAAGCCCGAGCGGACCTCACAGGAGGTGGCGCAGAAGGTTGCCCTGCGGTTGGAGCGGCAGAAGCTCCTGGCTCGGCGCAGGCCGGCCGCTCCCGACTTCGAGACGATCATCGATGAGGCAGTCATCCGCAGGCCGATCGGCGACCCCGACGCCTGGCGTACACAGCTTGCTCACCTAGCGAACGTCAACCGGACAGGCAACGTCAACGTCAGGATCCTGCCTCTGGCCGTTGGACCGCACAGCGCGTCCGTCGCCGGTGCGTTCATCCTGCTGGACTTCCCGAGGGTCGGCACCCGTCCGGCGGAGCCGTCCACGGTTTACAGCGAATCCCTGACAGGCAGCCTCTACCTCGACAAGCCGGGCGAGATGGAGGCGTACGAGAACGCCTGGGCGGCGCTCTGGGGTCTTGCTCTGGACGACCGCGCGTCAGAGGATCTGGTGAGAAACGTGATCAAGGAGAGCTACGATGAGTGATATGCCCAACGCCCTCTGGCGTAAGAGCAGCTACAGCAACGAGGGCGCCTGCGTCGAGGTCGCGGACACCATCCCGAGCGTCGTCGGGGTGCGGGACAGCAAGGACGTCACCGGCCCGGCGCTGTCCTTCGGCCCGGTCGCCTGGCGGACCTTCATCGAGTCCGTCAAGGCGGACGGGATGGGCTGATTCTCGCTCACGGTGGAGTAGCCGAGAAGCCGGCCACCTCTGCCAACACGGCGTGACGCCGATGGGGCCCCTACCCGAGCACGGGTGGGGGTCTCCTCGCGTCCGGGACCGCCAGCCCGGTAACCCGCTCGCGTCGCGTCGCTCGGCTGGCCGCGCGTCATCCGCGGACCACGGGACTCGCGCTTGACCAATAGGTCGTCTATCTGCTTATGTAGATGACGTGACTAAACCCCTCGCGTCGATGCGCGAACCCACATACTTCATCCTCGCCTCGTTGCAGGACGAGCCGTTGCACGGCTACGCCATCGTCAAGCGCGCGCTGGAGCTGTCCGACGGGCGGGTGCGGTTGACGACCGGCACGCTGTACGCCGCGCTGGACCGGCTCACCAGCGAGGAGATGGTGCAGGTGGCCGAGGAGGCGGTGGTCAACGGCCGCGCCCGCCGCAGCTACGAGCTGACCGAGCGCGGGTTGTCCGCACTGCACGCGGAGGCGGCGCGGATGGCTGCCGCGGCTCAGGTCGTTCGGGACCGCTCCCCACGGTCGACGGCCGTGACGGTTCGGACGGTGCCGGCATGACCGGCCGGGAGCAGCGCTACCGGTGGCTGCTGCGCGCATACCCTCGGGCCTACCGGCAGTACCGCGCCGACGAGATGCTGGAAACGCTTGTCGCGGTCGAGACAGACCGGAGGCAGCTCAGCCTTCGGGAGTCCCTGGCCCTCGTGGTGGGAGGTCTGCGGGTCCGCTCCGGTGTGGACCGGCTCGGCTCCCGGGACACCCTGCGCCACTCCGCGCTGCGATTGACCGCGCTGTCCCTGCTCGTGTGCGGCGTGACCCTCACCGCCCTGCCCCTCGTGTGGCACGCATGGCTGCTGTTGCCCGGAAACTCCGCCGGCTTCCTGTACGGCGGGAGCCTGCTCACGCCCGCCATGTTGCTTTTCGCGCTGGCCGCCGCAGCCTGGGCCCGCTACCGCCTCGCACTCGCCACGACCATTGCCGCCTTCGGCGCGGAGATCTGGTACGCCACGACGAACAACCTGTGGATCGCGGTAGAGCCGTGGCCCGGGCTCGGCGCGGCGCCGGCGATCCAGACCGGCCTCTACCTGGCCATGCTGCCCACCACGTGGACGTGCCTGCTCGCCGTCCTGGCGATGATGCCGCTGCGTCGAGCACCTCGATCACGGGTGGCGCGACCATGGATCTGGCTGGTCGGCGCCGCACTGACCATGGCTGTCCTCACGCCCGGCCCGCTCAATGACTGGGCCGGGCGGCTCACCATGCCGGTCATCGTGGCGGCCGGGCTGGTGGCGGCCCTCGTGGGCGCGCTCGACGTGCGGATATCGATCGCGTCCAGCGCGGTCCTGCTAGCGCTGACCCTGCCCATGCTGGCCTACGAACCAGCCAACTGGACGTACCACGGTTGGCACCTGGGGCCGCGATACCTGCTCCTCGGAGCCGTGATCGGAGTCTTCGCCATCAACGTCACGGTCAGCAGAATGGCCGCCCGCCAGCAGGTCGCCCTGTGACCGGCAAGTCGTTAGGTGGTGAGCAGGCGCTCGATCCGCTCGTACTCGGCAGCCATCTCGGGTGTGGCCAGAAAGTCGTCGAGATCGGCCGAGACCTGGAAGTCGACCTGCTCGACGGAGCGGATGGCGAGTTCGTAGAGCTCGTCACGCCGGCCCGTCTCCAGGTAGGTCGTCCAGTGTTCGAGTGCGGAGACGATGGTCAGGAGTTCGGGGTCCATGTCGCCGTCGCTGAGGATGCCGTCGTCGACGCGCGTCAGCAGCGCGCGCAACTCGGTCGGGCTGGCGGTCAGGACGTTCTCGCAGGCGACGGTGAACGCCGCCAAGGCGTCCTCGTCGAACTCGTCCTCGGCGGCGACGTCCGGCAGCGGTTCGCCCCGGACGAGACGGTCGACCGTCTCGGCGCCGAAGACCCGGAGGCGGTCGTCGCTGGCCCCGGCGACCAGCTGGAGAATCGCCGCGTCGAGTTCGTCATATCGCACCGCCGCAGTCTACCGACGGCAGTCGCGGATCTCAGCGGGGCGTCTGCCCGCCGATGACCGACAGCATCCGGAGCTTACGCTGCCGGAATGGCGGTGTGGACCGTCCGTGAGCGGGATGAACACGTCCCGCCAGGACGCCCGCGCGCCCGGTCGAGGTCGGCCGGCGGCCACCGTAGACTTGCCCACGGCCATTCCTGGCGGTCAGACCAGTACGACAGCGAAGTGGGGATCACGTTGCGGGCCGGTGCCGCATCCACGTCACCTGATCGCCATGGGCGTGGACCACTCGGCGGGTGGGGATGATTCCTCTCGGCGGCGCCGCAGGCCGTGTCGCCGGTCTGGTCCTGGCGGCCGGGGCCGGGCGCCGCTACGGCGGCCCCAAGGCGCCGGTGTTTCTCGGGCCGGCGCTCCGTGTGCTCCGCGACGGCGGCTGCGACCCGATCATCGCGGTCCTCGGCGCCGGAGCCCGCCGGACCCGGGCCGTCGTCGACCTGGCCGGTGTGCAGGTCGTCGACAATCCGGGCTGGGCCGAAGGGATGGCCTCGTCGTTGCGGCTCGGGCTCAGCACGGCCGCCCGCCTGCCGGAGGTCTCGGCCGTGTGCGTACACCTGGTGGACATGCCCGGGGTCTCCGCGCTGGCGGTGGCGCGACTGCTGGCCCAGGCGCACGCCAGCTGCCTGACTCGCGCCTGCTACGACGGCGAGCCGGGCCATCCGGTGGTGCTGGGTCGCGACCACTGGGCTGAGATCATCGAGACCACGCGTGGCGACCAGGGGGCCCGGGCATACCTACGCCGGCACGCCGGCCACGTCACCGCCGTCGAGTGTGGCGACGTGGCCGGCGGATACGACATCGACGAACGGTGACCGCCGGTTCAGTCGACGCCGAAGATGCGGTGCTCCAGGGTGTCCGCGCGCAGCGCGACCTGATAGCAGTGTGCGGCCAGTTGCTGGTTGGACGTGCCGGCCAGCGGGGTGAACGACTGCGCGACGATCTGCGGCACACCTGTGTCACCGCTGACCAGCGAGATCCGGCCGTATCCCGGTCCGGTCGGGCCGGCGAGCAGCTGCTCCGGTGTGATCAGCATCGACATCGGTCCGACCACCGCCTCCATCCCGCAGAGCCGCAGGCCCTCGGTGAACGGCTCGGTGCCGTCGACGGCGAAGAGCTGCACCACGTGGGTGCGGTCGCCCGGCAGCGGCACGGTGACGTCGTACCGGTTGTCGTGCTTGGCCCATTCCGCGCCGAGGTGGCCCGCGATCGCACCGATCCGCTTCTTCAACGGGCCGGGCCGGCCGCCGGTCGCGGTGGCCGGTATAAGGCCGGTGGCGCTCGTGGCGGCCGGGATCGGTGTGTCGGTGAGCAGCCAGCGCTCGATCAGGTCGTCCAGGCCGACGTCGGACTCCCGGCCCGTTTCGAGGAAGTCGACGGCGCGTTCGAGCGTCACCGGGCGACCCCAGCCGGCCACCAGGGGATGCCCGCCCAGCGCGGTACGCCAGGCGGGCGCGTACGCACCGACATAGCAGGCGCCGAGGATCACCAGCCGAAGCCCGGGCGAGACGGTGGCCGGGTCGACGTCGTCGGGGCAGACCGACGCGCCGTCGCAGCATTCCAGGCTGCCGTCCTCGCCGCCGTGCGAACTCCAGTAGATGCCGGCCGGGACGAGCCCTTCCACCCCGCTGCCGTCGCCGGTCACCGCCTCCAGCAGGTCCTTCCGGGTGGCCTGCTGGTCGACGACGACGGTGTATCCGGCGGCCCGCAGGACCTCGATGTCGTCGTCGATCTGGGCGAGTTCCTGAGCCAGCATCGAACGGTCCTGCCCGCTGGCGGTCTTGAAGCCGAACAGGAACAGGAACGACTTGCCGGTGCCGAGGCCGGGTTCCGTCGGGGGGTGCACCACCCGGGCGGCCGGATCGTCGCTGCGGGCGTCGGTGCTCCAGTGCTTGGGGCCGGGGCCGGCGTCCGCCCAGTCGGCCGGCAGGAACACCTCGCTGGTCTGCTCCGGCATCAGAAGTCGTCCCGGGCGGTGAGCTGGTCCTCCAGTTCGTCCGCCAACGAGGCGAGCATCCGCAGCGGGAGCGCGAACTCGTTCGGGTCGAGGGTGGCGAGTAGCGCGTGGTGGATGAGGGCGTAGTCGCCCTCCTCGTCGAGGGCGAGCAGGCCGAGGGTGGAGTCGAAGTTCTTGCGCAACGCGACCCGGGGGCTCAGCTCCTCTTCCTTGCAGACGAAGCTGCGGAACTCGATCCACTCCTGGTCGAAGGCCTCGTAGCGGCTCACCACGATCTTCTGGGTGCGCTCGGATCGGTAGCTCCAGAGCAGCGAGAACCAGTCGTCCTCGATGTCGTCCAGCTTGTACTGGGTGCGAGCGTGTTCGCGCAGCTCATACCACGTGGGCATCGAAACATGTCTCCTGTCGAGGGATGTGCCGGACGGCGGACCGACCGTCGCCTGTGGAGTATTACGCATCGGCCCGAACCAGCACCAAACGACCAGCAAGAAGGTCCCGGCATGCCGCCGTGGTCGGGATGGGGCAGGGTGGTGCGGCGGTCGCTGACGCGCGTGCCGGCGGACCGACGTCGCTCAGCCCTTCATCGTTCCGGTGTGCCAGAGCCCCCGTCCACCGTTCGAGATGGTCACGTTGCCGTCGGCCTGTAGCACCAGGATCGCCCCGTCGTTGCCGGGGGTGTTGGAGGTCCAGACGGTCGCATTGGACCCGGTGTAGAGCACCAGGTTGCCGTCGGCCTGGAACACCAGGTGATGGCCGCCCCTGCCCTTCGTGCCCGTCTGCCATACCGCCTTTCCCTGGTCGTGGAGAATCACGTTGCCGTCGTTCGCCAGCACGAGCTTGAGCCGGTCGGTGCTCCAGGACTGACCGAGTTGCAGCGTCGAGGTGGCCCGCACCACCCGGGTCTGCCAGTTCCGCTTCGCTGCGCCGGCACTGGAACGGGCCTGTGGCGACCGGGCAGGTGTCGCGGCGCCACTCGGCTTGGCGGTGCTCGGGCTTCCCGCGCCGGGCTTGCCGGCCTCGGGCCTGCCTGCACCGGGCGTGCCTGCACCAGCCGACGGCCTCGCCCCGGTCGGCTTCCCGCCAGCCGGGGAGGCGCTGGGAGGCACCTCGCCGCCAAGTCGCGGGTCCTGCTGGTAGTGGTCGAGATAGCCCATGGTCAGGTCGACGTAGCCACGGACGTCCAGGTCGTCGGGGAGTCCACCGGAGCGGACAACCGTTTCCGGGCCGGCCCGGAACGCGGCCAGCGCCAACCGGTACGGGTCCATGCCCAGCCCACCCAGCTCCCCCATGAGGACGCACATGGTCCGGCCGACCGCAGGGATGGCCACGCCCGGATCCCAGGGCGAGGTGGTGTTGGCCGACCGCACGTACCGGGCCCAGACCTGCGGGCTGAACTGGGCTATGCCCTGCCTGGCAGGGGCGACGAACAGGTTGGGATCAAAGCCGGAGGAGGCCATCAACTGCGCGGCGACCCGGGCCGGAGTGAGCCCCGGACACGACCGGCCCGCCGCGAGCACCGCGGGAAGGTAGCCGTCCGGCACCGGCCTCGCCATGGTGCCCGAGCTGGGCACCACACCGGTCGGCCCGTCCACACCGCTCGGCCCGACCGGGACGTCCGGCACCGGCTGGCCCGTGAGTGCGGTCTGTTCCGCCGTGGCGCTGCCCAACCCGGCGCTGGCCACGACGCCGGTCCCGACGAGCAGCACGGCCAGTATCCCGACGGAGAGCCGACGCCGCAGCGCCGGATCACGCCGGTCCAGCCGGCCGGCAGAAAGCCGCCATGCCTCGCGTGCCGCTCCGGAGAACCTGGTCCGCTCGCGGCCTGATCGGCCGACACCACCGCCGGGCGCAGTCGCCACAGTTCGATCTCCCTCAACCTGCCGCTTGGACCTACGACAACGGCTCGCACCGACCGCCGGTTCACTGCGACTCCCGGCCGCCCGCCGGCAGCGCTGTCCGTGCCGCACTCGCGAACGCACGGTCTTGAGATCCGCCGAGTCGCCAGCTTGCGGGGCGGGGTCGGGACCCCGGTTGTGCTGCCCGCCGGGAGCTGCTGATAGCTTCATCGCCCATGAAAACCATTTCCATTACGGCGGCGCTCTGCGTGATGCTCGCCGCGGCCGGATGCGCCGCGGGTGGCACCGCCGGGCCGAACGAGCCGAGCGCCTCGGCCGGCGCGGTCCACCTGACCAACTGCGGCCTTTCCGTCGACGTCGACGCACCGCCCCGACGTGCGATCGCCCTGGAACAGAACGCCACCGAGATCATGCTCAGCCTCGGCCTCGCCGATCGGATGGCCGGCACCAGCTACCAGACCGACCCGGTGCTGCCCGAGTTGCGACCGTCGTACGAGAAGGTGCCGGTATTGGCCAAGCTGTACCCCTCGGGGGAAGCGATCCGCTCGGCGAACCCGGACTTCGTCTACTCGACATACTCGTCCGCGTACGCCACGGACGCCGCCGGCCCCCGCACCGACCTCGCGAAGCTCGGGGTACCGGCCTATCTCTCCGGGTTCGCGTGCGAGGACCCGGCGGAGGCGATCCAGACGGTCAGCTTCGACGGGCTCTTCACCGAGATCCGCGACATCGCCAGGATTTTCGGCGTACCGGAGCGGGCCGAGCAGCTGATCAGCGAACAGCGGAGCCGGTTGGACGCGGCCCGGGACGCCGTCCCGAGCGCCACGCCGGGCGGCACCGGGCAGCCGGACGCCGGTCCTTCCCTGCTGTGGTACTACTCCGGCACCAGCACGCCGTACGTGGCCGGACAGGGTGGCGTGCCGGACGCGGTCGGCGCGCTGCTCGGGGTGCGCAACGCGTACACCGATGCCGGCCAGAAGTGGCCCGCCGGCAATTGGGAGGAGATCGCCGAGCGCAACCCCGATGTGATCGTGGTGGCCGACCTGACCCGGGGCGGCGACGGCGACAGCGCCCAGTCGAAGATCGATTTTCTGCGTCGCAACCCGGTGACGTCGAAGCTGGACGCGGTGGTCGCCGGTCGGTTCATCACCGTTCCCGGCTCGTCGATGGATCCGTCGATCCGCAGCGTCGAGGCGGCCGAGCTGGTCGGCGCGGGCCTGCGCGGGAGCACCCGATGACCCCGCCGGACGCCACCGACCTCGGTGTACTGGACCAGCCGGCCGCCCGGCGGCTGCTCAACCTCTGGAACGGCCAGCAGGCCGCCTACGTGGCGCACCGGGACCACCGGTTCGAGGCCATGCTCGACGTGCTGCGGCTGCACTCCCCGCACGACCTGACGATCCTGGACCTGGCCTGCGGTCCGGGCGCGATCACCGACCGGGTGCTGGCCGGGTTTCCGCATGCCAGCGCCGTCGCAGTCGACTACGACCCGATCCTGCTGCGGGTCGCCCGGGGCGCGCTCGCCGGGTATGGCAGCCGCGCCGAGGTGCACGATGTGGACCTGGTGGCCGATGGCTGGGAGGAGGCGCTGGCCGGGCGTACCGTCGACGCGGTACTCAGCTCGACCGCGCTGCACTGGCTCTCCCCGGAGCAGTTGCTGCGCGTCTACCGCGCCGCGGCGCGGCTGCTGCCGGCCGGTGGCGTGCTGCTCAACGCCGACCACCTGCGCTACGACGAATCAACGCCGAGCCTGCGCGAGATCGCTCGACGGCACGACGCGTGGGTGCAGCAGGAGGCGTTCGCCGCCGGTGCGCTCAGCTATTCGGACTGGTACGCGCAGGCGGCCCGCCATCCGGAACTGGCCGGACTCGCCGTGGAGCGCGAGCGGCGCTTCGCCGACCGGCCGCCGCAGGCCCTGGCTCCACTGGACTTCCACCTCGCGGCCCTGCGCGCGGCCGGCTTCGCCGAGGTCGGCACCGTCTGGCAGTACCTGGACGACCACGTCGTGTTCGCCCGTCGATGAGCCCGCCAGCCCGGTACGTCCTGCCACTGGCCGTGCTCCTGCTGCCGCTCAGCATCGCGGCGGCGGTCACGGTCGGCTCGGCGGATCTGCCGGTCGGCAGCGTGCTGCGCGCCGTGGGCGGCCATCTTGGCCTACCGGTCCGCCCGCTGTCACCGCTGATGGACAGCATCGTGTGGGACCTGCGGCTGCCCCGCGTACTGCTGGCGGCTCTCGTCGGGGCCGGCCTGGCCGTGTGCGGCGCGGTGCTACAGGCGTTGACCCGCAATCCGCTGGCCGACCCGTTCCTGCTCGGCGTCTCGGCCGGCGCGTCCACGGGTGCGGTGCTGGTGCTGGTGCTCGGGATCAGTGCCGGCGCCGGCCCCGTCGGCCTGACCACCGGCGCCTTCGCCGGCAGCATCGCCGCGTTCGCCGCGGTGCTGCTGCTGGCCGGCCGGCGGGCCGGCGAACCCACCCGGATCGTGCTCGCCGGGGTGGCTGTGTCGCAGCTGTTCGGTGCGGTCACCAGCCTGATCGTCATCTCCGACGCGCACACGCAGGACACCCGCAGCGTGACGTTCTGGCTGCTCGGGTCGCTGACCGCGGCGTCCTGGCCGGCGGTGGCGCTGAGTGCCGTGGTCAGCGGCTCCGGGTTGCTGATCTGCTGGGCCGGCGCGACCGCGCTGGACGCGTTCGCGTTCGGCGCCGACACGGCACGGTCGCTCGGCTTCTCGCCCGAACGCACCCGGCTGCTGCTCTTCGCCGTCACCGCCCTGATGGCGGCGACGCTGGTCGCGGCGAGCGGAGCGATCGGCTTCGTCGGGCTGACCGTGCCACACACGGTGCGGTTCGTGATCGGCTCCCGACACCGTACGCTGCTGCCGGCCTCCGCAGCGGCCGGCGCGATCTTCCTGGTCTGGGCGGACACCGCGGCGCGGACGGTGTTCTCGCCACAGGAACTGCCGGTCGGTGTGCTCACCGCGCTGCTCGGGGTGCCGGTCTTCGCGCTGGTCATGCGCCGCCGGGCGGGGACGCCGTGACCGGCCCGGAGGCGACCGACCGGGCCTCGGCTGACCGTCGGCGGGCGACCGGCACCGGCGGGTTCCCGCCGGGCCCGCGACCGGCGCGGCTGGACGCCGAGCGGGTTGGTTGGGCTGTGGGCGGCGTACGGATCCTGGCCGAGGTGGCGTTGACCGCCGAACCGGGTGTCACGGTCGGGCTGCTCGGGCCGAACGGCTCCGGCAAGTCGAGCCTGCTGCGGCTGCTGGCCGGGCTGGCCCGGCCCGCGTCCGGTCGGGTGCTGCTCGACGCCGACCCGGTGAACGCGATACCCCGGCGCGCGCTGGCCCGACGGATCGCGGTGGTCACCCAACAGGTCGCCACCGACGTTGAGATGTCCGCGTTGGACGTCGTGCTGCTCGGCCGCACGCCGTACCGGCCGCGCCTGGCCGCAGTCAGCGCCGCCGATCTGCGCCTGGCCCGGCGCGCGTTGGCCGAGGCCGGGCTGGCCGGCTTCGAGCAGCGGCGCTGGCCAAGCCTGTCCGGCGGCGAGCGGCAGCGGGTGGACCTGGCCCGCGCCCTGGTGCAGGAACCGGACCTGCTGCTGCTCGACGAGCCGACGAATCATCTGGACATCCGTCACCAACTGGAGTTGCTGCGGTTTCTCGCCGAGTCGCCCACCACCGTCCTGATCACGTTGCACGATCTCAACCTGGCCGCGCAGTTCTGTGACCGGTTGGTCCTGTTGTACGCCGGCCGGGTGGTGGCCGCCGGCACCCCGGTCGAGGTTCTCACCCCGGCCCGGATCGAGCAGGTCTACCAGGTGCGGGCGGAGGTGGAGACGGCGGCCGACGGTCGACCCCGGATCCGGTACCGCGGTACCGCGGATTCTCCGCCCCGGGGAGCCTGACCCGCGCTTCAGGATCCCCCGGGCATCTCGAACTGTTTCCATGATCGGTCGACCTCGAATCGACCCGGGTGACCCCGACCGGACGGAACACAAAGGGAAGAACAGCCACCGTTTCCGCAAGCGGGACAACCGGAAAGCCGATTGAGGCTAGCTGAATCGCCAGTGCAATTTCATCCGGAAGTCGTCGTCAAACGTGTCAGATCTTGCACAGCGAGTGGATCGAGGGTTGCAATTCCGCCACCAGGGGCGTGCACTCGTATCTGCCCGTTACCCCCGAGGACAACCTCGACGGCAAAGGAGTTGAAATGGCGACCTGGGCCAATCTTGCGACCTATGTCCGCTCGAACTACAAGATCTCCGACGAGCGACACGACATGATCAAGCTCGTCTTCGAGACCGGCAACCTCCGGTCGCAGGTAGTGCTGCTCTGGCACGTCACCTTGGCGGACGGGGCCGAGGAGTGGGTGCAGATCGAGTCGTCTTTCGGGGAGCTGAACTCGGTGAACCTGGTGCAGGCACTGCGCGAGGTCGGGGACACCGTCTGCGGCGGGATGTCCGTCCTGGGCGACCTGGTGACCTTCCGACACTCCGTGCCCCTGCTCAATCTCAACATCAACGAGTTCGAGCGGCCATTGGCGCTCGTGACCTCGACCGCCGACCGACTTGAGCAGCTTCTCACCGGGGCCGACCGGTTCTGAAATCGTCACGCGAAAACTGTTGACTTCGCCGGGGCGGCCCGGCCGAAAAGCGGGATCGTTGGCGGCTAAGCTGCACTTTTGGCCGGCGTGTCGAACAGCTCAGCCGCCAACGATCGGGGTAAGTGGATGGGTTCAGGAGGTGAAGGTGTCCAGGGCTAGTTCCAGGGCGCCGGTGTCCGGCTGGGCGTACGCCTTCATGGTGGCCTTGTTGTAGGAGATGAAGCCCGGGCAGCGGACGGCCGGCGCGTTGATCCGGACGCCGTCACCGATTTTCTCGCCGGTCCTGGCCGCGTGGAAGGTCAGCGTGTAGCGCGAGGAGAGGTAGTCGACGGTGACCTGCTTGCCGTCGCGGTCCTTGTACTCGCACTTGCGGGGCTCGCCCTCGCTGCCCTCCTCGAAGGTGAGGCAGCCGACGACGGAGACCGTCGCCCAGTCGGCGGTCTTGGCGTAGTACCGCTTGTTGACGCCGGCCGACTTGCTCACCCAGGACTGCGGACGCTCCGGGGAGTTGGCGAAGGTGTAGATCTTGGCGCTCTTGGCCTCGCGGTACGGCGCGGCGTTGAGGATTTGGCTGCCCTCGCAGACCGCCTGCATATCGCTGAAGTTGCGGGCAGTGACCGCGTTGTTGTTGTCGGGCTGCTCCCCGACCGGCGGCGCGACCGACGGTGCGCCGCTCTCGGGGGACGATGCGCCCGAGCTGCCGGACGCGCTGGGCGTCGGCTTGTCATCGCTGAGCAGGAAGAAGCCGATGGTTCCGCCGCAGGCGATGAGGACCGCCATCACTGCGGCGCCGATGCCCAGCCCGAGCCAGAGCGCGGTGTTCGAGGACCGCTGGGGCGGCGCGCCGTACGGCGGCGGGGCCGGCGCACCGAACTGCGGCGGGTAGCCGGACGGGGTCGGCGGCCCGACCGGGGAGCCGGGTGGGGCGCCCCACGCGGCGGCGTTCGGATCCGGCTGCCCTCCGTACGGAGAGTGACTGTCACTCATTCGTAGCCCTTGTCGAGTCGAGAGGTTCGCTGGCACATGATCAGAGCCAGGGTAGTGAGCTGCGCAAATCGTAAGATCAGGTTGGGCAATCGGGCAGTTCACGAGGCAGGCTGTCATCCGTGGCCGACAAACCCGACCCGCGCCTGCGTGAACTCGCCCTGCTGCGCCGCGTACGCGACCGGATCGACCGTGACTACGCGCAGCCGCTGGACGTGCCGGCGCTGGCCCGGGGGGTGCACCTCTCGGCCGGCCATCTGAGTCGGGAGTTTCGTGCCGCCTTCGGCGAATCGCCCTACAGCTACCTGATGACCCGGCGCATCGAGCGGGCGATGACCCTGCTGCGACGTGGCGACCTCTCGGTCACCGAGGTCTGCTTTGCGGTCGGTTGTTCGTCGCTGGGCACCTTCAGCACGCGCTTCTCCGAACTGGTCGGCGTGTCGCCGAGCGCCTATCGCCGCCTGGCCGCCGGCCAGGCGGCGGGCCTGCCGAGTTGCGTGGCCAAGCAGGTCATGCGACCGATCAGGAATCGAGAAGCGGTCCCACCCGCGCTGACCTAGCGTGATGGGCATGGACCTCACCATTCACCACACGTTTCTGCCCGCTGACGACCCCGAGGCGTCGCTCGCCTTCTACCGTGACGCGCTCGGCTTCGAGGTGCGGAACGACGTGGGTTACGGAAACATGCGCTGGATCACCGTCGGGCCGGCGGGCCAGCCGCAGACGTCGATCGTCCTCCACCCTCCGGCCGTCGATCCGGGCCTCACCGATGACGAGCGGCGCACGATCGCCGAGTTGATGGCCAAGGGCAGTTACACCATGGTCGTCCTCGGCACCTCGGACCTGACCGGCACCTTCGAGCAGGTGCAGGCGAGCGGCGCCGAGGTGGTCCAGGAGCCGACCGACCAGCCGTACGGGATCCGCGACTGCGCGTTCCGCGATCCCGCGGGCACCGTAGTACGCATCAACCAACTCCCCTGAGCCCCACGCCGGCCCCGGCTCACATCCGTCCGGACTACCGGAAGAGTTCGATGAACGCAAATATTGCGTGACTGTTTCATAACGTCGTAGGCTGCCGTGGGAGCGCTCCCGGTCTCCGTCCGATGTCATCGGAGATGCCGGACCCACCACCACGACCAGATTGCGACGGTCCACCATGAAGCATCCTCCGCGCCGCTCCCGGCGTCTGTTGGTCGCAGCCGGCGCCGTCGGCGCGCTGACCCTCGGCGCGCTGGCCGCCCTGCCCGCCACCAACGCGATGGCCGCCACCGGCTGTGCCGTCGCCTACACGACGAACAGCTGGTCCGGCGGGTTCACCGCGAGCGTCACGATCACCAACCTGGGCGACGCGGTCAACAACTGGACCCTCGGGTTCGCCTTCCCGGACGGCGGCCAGCGCGTCACCCAGGGCTGGTCGGCGACGTGGGGCCAGAGCGGCCGATCCGTCACGGCGCAGAGCATGAGCTGGAACGGCGCGCTGGCCACCGGCGCCAGCACCAACGTCGGCTTCAACGGCAGTTTCACCGGCAGCAACCCGTCGCCGACCTCGTTCACCCTCAACGGCACGGTCTGCACCGGCTCGACAACTCCCACCACCCCACCGCCGAGCACTCCCCCACCCACCACCCCGCCGACCACGCCGCCGACCACCACCCCGCCGCCGGGCGGTCAGACCCCGGTGGGCATCAACGGACAGTTGCGGGTCTGCGGGGTCAACCTCTGCAACCAGTACGGGCGGCCGATCCAGCTGCGTGGCATGAGCAGCCACGGTATCCAGTGGTTCGGCAACTGCTACAACCCCGCCTCGCTGGACGCGCTGGCCACCGACTGGCGCGCCGACCTGTTCCGCATTGCCATGTACGTGCAGGAGCAGGGCTACGAGACCGACCCGGCCGGTTTCACCAACCGGGTCAACAACCTGGTCGACGAGGCGACCCGACGCGGCATGTACGCGATGATCGACTTCCACACGCTGACGCCCGGCGACCCGATGTACAACCTGGAGCGGGCCAAGACCTTCTTCGCCGCCGTCTCCGCACGGCACGCCGCGAAGAACAACGTGATCTACGAGATCACCAACGAGCCCAACGGGGTCGGCTGGTCGACCATCAAGAACTACGCCGAGCAGGTCATCCCGGTCATCCGGGCCAACGACCCGGACGCGGTCATCATCGTGGGCACCCGCGCCTGGTCCTCGCTGGGCGTCTCGGAGGGCTCGAACCACACCGAGATCGCCAACAACCCGGTGAACGCCAGCAACATCATGTACGCCTTCCACTTCTACGCCGCATCACACCGGGACAACTACCGGGCCGAGGTGGAGCGGGCCGCCACCCGGCTGCCGCTCTTCGTCACCGAGTTCGGCACGGTCGACTACACCGGTGACGGGGCGGCCGACCTGACCAGCAGCGGGCAGTGGCTGGACCTGCTGGATCGGCTGAAGATCGGCTACGCGAACTGGACGTTCTCCGACAAGGCCGAGGGCAGCGCGGCGTTGCGGCCCGGCACCTGCAACGGCAGCAACTACACCGGCACCTCCGTACTCACCACCTCCGGGGCCTTCATGCGCGAGCGTATCCGCACCCCGGACAACTTCCCGACCAGCTGATCCGCCCGCACCCACGGCGGCCCCGGCGGTTCTCCGCCGGGGCCGCCCGGCGCCTACCCGCCTCCGCGAAGCACCGGTCCGGTTTCTGTCGGGACCGCCACCGGCGAGCCTCGGCCCGCGGTCAGGCCGTCCGGCGTCCGGCCCGGTGCAGCAGCAGCCCGGCCAGGCAGCCGCCGGCCAGGACGGCGACCGCGCCGACCGTCTGGCTGGTCGCCACCGCCGCGCCGAACGCGTCCGCAACCCCGGCCCGTTGCCACTCGGCCGCGGCGGCATGCGCGGCCGGGAAGGAGCCCGCGCCGGCCAGATCGGCCGGTAGCGCGGCCACGAAACGGGCGCTCATCACCGCGCCGAGCGCGGCCACCCCGAGGCTGGCACCGACCTCCGCCATGGTCCCGTCCACTCCGGCGCCGGCGCCGGCCTTCTCGGGTGGGATCGCGCTCATCACCGCGTCCACGATGGCCGGATTGGCCAGCGCGCAACCGGTACCCATCAGCACCAGGGCGAGCAGCAGGACGGCGTAGCCGTCGGTCGGGGCGTACGCGGCGACGACCAGGCCCACGGCGAGCAGGGTCATGCCGGACGCGATGGCGACGGGGGTGCCCAGCAGCCGGATCAGCCAGGCGGAGATGCCGGCGAAGTTGAGCAGCACCACGGTCAGCGCGAACGGCGCCATCCGCAGGCCGGCCTCCCAGGCCGAGTTGCCGCGGACGAACTGCAACTGCTGGGCCAGCAGGAAGAGCGAGCCGGCGCTGCCGAAGGTGATCAGGACCACCCCGGCCACCGCGCCGACGAACCGTCGGTCACGAAAGAAGTGCAGGTCGAGCATGGGGTACGCGACGCGCCGCTCCCAAGCGACGAAGAGGCCGAGCAGGAGTGCTCCCGCGCTCGCCGCGCCGACCACGGCCGGTGCCGTCCAGCCGTGGTCGGGCGCGGAGATCACCGCGTACACCACGGCGGTGAGCCCCGCGCCGGAGAGCAGCGCGCCCGCGAGGTCGAGCCGCGCCGGGCCGGGCCGGCGCGATTCGGGCACCAGCAGCCCGGCGGCGACCAGGCAGACCACCACGACCGGCACGTTGAGCAGGAAGATGGCCGGCCAGTCGGCGTACGCGAGGACCAGCCCACCCACCGGCGGCCCGGCCGCGAAGCCGAGCGCGTGCACGGCCGCCCAGATCCCGATCGCGCGGGGCCGCTCGGCACGGTCGAAAATCTGGATGGCCACGGCCAGGGTGGCGGTCACCAGCAGCGCGCCCCCGACGCCGAGCGCCGCCCGGGCCGCCACCAGTTGACCGGGCGAGCGGGCCGCCGCGGCGGCGAGTGAGGCGACCCCGAAGAGCACCAGCCCGACCAGCAGCATCCGCCGCCGGCCATAGCGATCCACCGCGCTGCCGGCGGTGAGCAACAGACCGGAGAGCACCAACGCGTACGCGTTGATGATCCACTGCGTGTCCGCGGTGCTGGCCGCCAGGTCACGACCGAGCGCCGGGACCGCCACGGTGAGCACGGTGTTGTCCAGCACCACCACGAGCTGGGCCAGGCAGAGCACGGCGAGGATGAGCCAACGGGTGCCCAGCCGGGACGCGACCGGCGGACCCGACCGCTCGGCCAGCGCCGTGCCGGACCCGCTCACCGGGCGACACCGGCACGGCGTCCCTGGGCGGCCCGGCTGGCCCCTGCTGCCTCGCCACCCCGGGCGTTCGGACCAACCACGGCGTTCGGGTCACCGTGGACGCCAAGGCGGGCCCGGGTTCCGCGATCAGCGTGCGCCACCGCTCCAGCGCGGATCGCGGCTTCCGGCAAGGCCGAGGGTGCGGAGCGGGCCGAGGCGCAAACGCGGGCCGAGGCGCAAACCCAAGATGGGGCTCCGGCGCGGGCCGGGAAGGCGTTCATCCGCCGGTCCAGTAGCCGACGCCGGTCAGCTGCCGGCAGCCACCCACGGCCTTGTGGACCAACGATCCCCGGTTCCGTTTCACGCGCGCCTCCCACCACCAAGGCGGACAAAGTTAGGGTAGGTTAACCTAACTTCCCGATCCCGCGAAAACAGCCGGCACGCTGGCGGTCAGGGCACCCGCGGGCGCACCAGGCCGAGATCGTACGCGAGGATCGTGGCCTGGACCCGATCCCGTACGCCCAGCTTGGCGAGCAGCCCGTTGACATGGGTCTTCACCGTGCCGGTGGCGACACCGAGCCGGGTGGCGATCTCGCCGTTGGAGAGTCCGCTCGCGACCAGCAGCAGCACCTCCCGCTCCCGAGGGGTCAACCCCGCCACCGGCGATGGGCTGTCCGCAGCCGCCGCAACCACCCCGCCGGTGGCGAAGGCGTCGATCAACCGTCGGGTCACCGTCGGGGCCAGCATGCCGTCGCCGGCCGCCACCACCCGCACGGCGGCGAGCAGTTCCTCCGGCTCGGCGTCCTTCAGCAGGAACCCGGATGCGCCGACCCGCAGCGCGCGGAACACGTACTCGTCGAGGTCGAACGTGGTGAGCACCAGCACCCGGGGGCCGGCGCCGGCGGCAGTGAGCAGGCCGGTGGCGGTCAGCCCGTCCATCCCCGGCATCCGGATGTCCATCAGCACCACGTCCGGGGCCAGCCGGCCGGCCAGTTCCACTGCGGCTGCGCCGTCGCCGGTCTCACCGACCACGGTCAGGTCGGGTTCGGCGTCCAGCATGGCGACGAAACCCGCGCGAACCACCCGCTGGTCATCGACAACCAGCACTCGTACGGACATCGGGTTCAACTCCCAGCTGGTAGTGCGGGTCGCCGGTGGGCAGCCAGATGTTCACGGTGCCGGGGCCGGTGGTGATCGAACCGCCGAGGCCGGCGGTCCGAGCGGCGAGGCCGGCCGCGGCCGGGCCGACGGTGGCCGAGGGTACCCCGGTCACGGTGATAGCGAGTCCGTCGCAGTGGTAGCCGAGCCGGACCTGGGCCGGAGTCGGGTCACCGGCACCGAGTGCCCCCTCGACCAGCCGGTAGGCCGACAGTTCGACGGTGGCCGGGAGCCGGGGTGGATCGGCGGGACGGTCCAGGTCGACCTGCCGGCCGGTGGCCCGGTGCCGGTCGCAGAGGTCGGGAAGCGCGGTGAGAGTCGGCTGCGGCACGTCGTGCAGGCCGCCGAGCAGTTCCCGCATGCCCGCGAGCGCGGCCCGCGCCGCGGCCGTCACCGCGTCAAGCTGCGCCGCCCGCGCCTCCTCCCCGGCCGGTGCCCGGTTCCGATCCGGCGGGGGTTGTTCGGTTGCGGCGGCGGTCACCAGCCGGGCGGTCTCCCGCAGGACGGCGTCGCGCAGTCCGTGGCCGATCCTGGCCCGCTCGGCGTGCACCTCCGCCACGACGCGGGCCGCCGCAGTGGCGAGCGCGGAGTCTTCGGCGCCGCTGACCCGGTCGTGCCGGGCCCGTACCGCCCGTCCCGATCCCCACGCCGCGAGCATCGGGACGGTGAGCAGCAACGCCGCCACGAGCCCGAGGAATCCGGCGACGAAGATGGTGATCAGGACGGATGTCACCGGATCGGCCGGCGGGGCGTCGCCGGAGACGGGCACGGTCGCGGCGGCCACCAGTCCGAGTCCGCCGGCCCCGACCGGTACCGCCAACCAGGTCGGCGTCCGCCGCCGGGCGGCGTACCGGCCGACCGCGTAGACGGCCGCCAGTTCGGCGCAGCCGCCGAACGCCAGCCCGAACAGGGCCGGCTCCGGCAGGAGTTGGAGACCGACCACCAGCGGCCACGGCAGCGCCGTGGCCAGGACCGCGCCGAGGGCGTGCCACGGCGCGCGGCGACGCAGCAGCAGCGGAGCGGCGTGCCCGATCAGCAGTAGCGCCAGCAGGGCGAACCCGGCCGGATCCAGGACGGCCTTCGAGACCGGCGCCTCCTCGTCGATCAGCGCGAACCCGACCGGGATCACCACGCACCCGGCGAAGACGGTGACGTCGGTCAGGCGCGCGCCACCCAGCCGGGCGTGGGCCGCGGTCAGCCAGCGTCGCAGCCCGCTGGCGGGCCGGGACACCGAGGTGGCCCACCAGCCGCCGCGATCAGCCGCCGGCACCGGAGAGGGCGGCGTGTCGTCGCCGGCCGAGCCCGCCCCGGGCACCACCGTGGCATCGGCCCTGGCGAACGATCCGGTCTCGACCCACCCGGCCGTTCGGTGCGCGGTGTCCTGCGGCACCTGCGGCCCAGTAATCGGCAGGACCGCGCGTACCCGCCAACCGCCCGCCGGGGACGGGCCGGCGGTCAGCCATCCGCCGAGTTCGGCCGCCCGTCCCGCGGCTCCGGCGAGTCCTCGACCGGAACCCAACGGGTCAGCGCCGACCGGCCGCGGGTGCCGTGCCGGCGGCAGCGACGCACTGGTTTCCGCATCCGGCGGCCGGTTCCCGCCGGTGGCGGCGGCCGGCGGTGGCTCGGTGTTGTCCACCTCGACGTCGAGTCCGGCCGGGCCCTGCCGGAGCCTGATCCGGACCGCACCGCCGGGGGCGTACCGGAGAGCGTTCGTCAACGCTTCCCGCACGATCGCGTAGGCGGCCTCGACCACCCCCGGTGGACCCGTCGGCGGCAGATCCAACTCCATTGCCACCGGCTGGCCCAGCCGCCGAAAGCCGGCGGCGAGGTCGGCCAGCCGCTCCGCGAGCGGTGTTCCGCTCTCCCGCTCCACCTCGCCGAGCACGGTGACCAGCTGGTGTAACGCGGCCAGCGTCTCGCGTCCGGTGTCGGCCGCGAAGTCGAGCGCCTGCCCGGTCAACTCGGGCCGGCGGGCGGCGAGCCGCCGGGCGGCGGACACCGTGACGATGATCGCGGTCAGGTGGTGGGCGCTCACGTCGTGCAGCTCCCGGGCCAGCCGGTGCCGTTCCACCACGGCGGCCTGTTGCCGGTCGGCCTCGGTCTGGGCGAGCCGCTCGGCGGCCCGGTTCCGGGCCAGCCGCCACCGGCGTCGGCCTCGGCCCAGCGCGGCCGTGACGAGGTAGCACACGGCGGCCAGCGCGGCCAGCACGAGGTGCTCCTGGTCCACGCCGAGCAGCTGCCCGGCCAGCAGGGATTGCCAGCCGGTACAGGCGAGGACGGCGCTCAGCGTGACCCACGGTGTCCGGTGCACGGCCACCGAGAAGAGCGCGATGAGGTCCGCGACGCCCAGCACGAGCAACGCGTCGACCGGGGTGGCCAGTTGCCCGAACATGAGACCCAGGAGAACGCCGGTCAGCGCGGCGACGGGCGCGACCCGCCGGACGGCCAGGGCCGCGGCCACCACGACGGTGGTGGCGAACGCGACCGCCACCGGGCCGGCGGCCGGCGGATCCCCGCGCAGCACCGGGATGCCCGGCCAGACGGCCAACTGGATCGCGGCCAGCAGGCCGGGCAACAGCCAGTCCCGGGTCGGTCTCATCGGGGTACGACAATAGGCCGCCCAGTCGACCGGCTGCTCGCGGTGAGCGTCCGGGAACTCGGCGGGGCGGTGACCCTGCGTCATCGCCACCAGACGACCACATGCCGGCCCCACGCCTCCCTCGCTCTGCCTCAACCCACGCAACAGCAGCCGGCAACCGACGTTCCCGGACCTCACTCGGAGACTCCGGCTCACCGCCGTAGGCGGTTCGTCGTGGACGCCGGGCCGGATGCACAACCTGAGGTATAGGGCCGGATCGTGCCGGCGGGCGACGCGGTGGACGCCGGCCACCGGCAGCCTGGGAGCATGACGATCCCGCCCAGCGGCCCCCGTCCGGCCGACCCGCCGCCCACCGCGCCGCCGTATCCGTACCCGCCGGCCGGGGCGACCCGGCCGGGCCGGATCCAGCCGGCGCCGGCCGGGACCGCGTACCACCGGCTCGCCCGCAATCCCGCGTACCGCTGGTGGCGTCCGCTGGTCGGCACCCTGCTGGTGCTGGTGGGGGGCGCTTTCCTGATGGTGCTGCTCGCGGCGCCGTGGCTGACCGCGGCGGAGCTGACCGGGCAGCCGGAGGGACCGGACGGCCTGCCGAGCTTCGGCCCGATCGCCGACACCGGGTTCCTGCTGGTCTCGTTGGCGGCGATGATCCCGGTGGTGCTGCTCGCCGCGCGGTGGGCGCAGGCCCGTCCGGCCGGCACCGTCTCCTCGGTGACCGGTCGGCTGCGCTGGCGCTGGCTCGTCCGCTGCCTCCTGTTGGCGGTGCCGACGGTCGCGCTGATGATGGGCGGCTTCATCGGCCTGCTCGCCGCCACCGGCGAGTGGTCCACCCCGGGTACCGAGGAGTCCGGATGGGTCGGCGTCCGGACCTTCGCGATCAGCATGGCGGTACTGCTGGCGTTGGTGCCCTTCCAGGCCGCGGCCGAGGAGTACGTGTGCCGGGGCTGGCTGCTTCAGGCGGCCGGGGCGTACCTGCGCAACCCGTGGATCGCGATCGTGCCGCAGGCGCTGATCTTCGCCGCGGCGCACGGCTGGGGCACCCGATGGGGCTTCGCCGACCTGGTGCTGTTCGGGCTGGTGACCGGCTGGCTGACGGTACGCACCGGCGGGCTGGAGGCGGCGATCGGGCTGCACGTGGTCAACAACCTGGTCGCGTTGGGCATTGCGGCGGCCACCGGGGAGCTGGCCAGCGAGGCCACCGCTGCGGACGCGCCCTGGCAGCTGCTCGCCGTGGACCTGGTCGTGGTGACCGCGTACGCGCTGGTGGTGGATCGGCTGGCGGCCCGGCGGCGGCTGGCGGTCACCGTTGCGGCCTGAGCGTCATCGAGCCGAATTCCGAACGGAGATCATGAACCACTACCATCCTGCTGTGTCGATTGCGACCGGGCCTGGCGCCCGCCGGGGTCTGCTCGACGTCCTCCTCGACGCTGCCGCCCGAACGCCTGACCAGGTCATCGTGCACGTCCGGGAGGACGGCAGCGAGCGTACGGTCAGTTTCCGGCAGTTGCGGGACGAGTCGCTGCGGGTGGCCGGCGGCTACCGTGCCGCCGGGGTGGCGACGGGCACGCCCGTGCTCCTGCTCGCCGACGCCGGAGACGACTTCCAGCCGATGTTCTGGGGCGCGCTCGCCGCCGGACTGGTGCCGGTGCCGCTGCCGCCGGAGCCGAACCGGGTACGGGCGGTCCGGGAGCTGCTCGCCGACGCCGTGGTGGTCACCGACGACGCCACCGCTGCGGCGGCGGAGGGGCTGCCCGCGCCGGTGCTGCGGCTGGCCGAGTTGCGCGCCGGGACCCCGCCGGAGGACCTGCCGACGCCGGCCGGGGATGACCTCGCCTTCCTACAGTTCTCCTCCGGCAGCACCGGCGCGCCCCGCGGGGTCGAACTGACCCACGACAACGTGCTGGCCAACCTGGAACAGGGCAGGTTGGCCAGCGGCGCGGGCCCGGACGACGTCCTGGTCACCTGGATGCCGTACTTCCACGACATGGGGTTGATCGGCACCCACCTGACCCCGCTCGCGATCGGACTCAAGCAGGTACGCATCAGTCCGCTGACGTTCGCCAAACGGCCGGCGATCTGGTTCACCACCGCCCACCGGCACCGGGCCACCCTGCTGTCGGCGGCGAACTTCGCGCTGGCCCTGGCGGTCCGCCGGGTGCCGGCCGAGACTCTCGCCGGGCTCGATCTGGGCCAGGTGCGGTGTGTGGTGGTGGGGGCCGAGCCGATCTCGGCGGCGGTGTGGCGGTCCTTCCTGGCACACACCCGCCCGGCAAAGCTCGACCCGGCCGCCCTGCGGCCGGTCTACGGGCTCGCCGAGGCGACCCTCGCGGTGACCTTCCCCCCGCCCGGCGAGGTGGCCGCCCCCCTGGTGCTGGACCGGGCCGAGTTGAGCCGGGGCCGGGCGGTGCCGACGCGCCCCGGCCCGCACGCGGTCGAGATGATGGACCTGGGCCACCCGGTGGCCGGCTGCGCGGTACGCGTCGTCGACGAGGACGGCCGGCCGCTGGCCGAGCAGCGCATCGGCCAGATCGAGGTGAGCGGCCCGAACGTGGCCCGCGGCTACCACCGGGCGCCGCAGGCCAGCCAGGACACCTTCGTGGCCGGTTGGCTGCGTACCGGCGACCTGGGTTTCCTGCGCGACGGGCGGCTCTGTGTCACCGGGCGGGCCAAGGACGTGGTCTTCGTCAACGGCCGGACCTTCCACGCCTCGGACCTGGAGTCGGTGGCGGTTGCCACCCCCGGCCTGCCGCACGACCTGGCCGCGGTGGTCGGCGTCAGCGACCCGGACACCGGTGGCGAAAAGATCGTGGTGTTCGTGCCGTGGGCCCGCCCGCCGGCCGACGCGGCCGGGGTCCTCGCCGCCGTCCGGTCCCGGGTGGCCGAGGCCTGCGGCCACGACGAGGTCCGGGTGCTGCCGCTGCCGCCCGGCGCGTTCGCCCGGACCACCAGCGGAAAGCTGCGCCGACGCCGGATGCGCGACCGGTACCTGGCCGGCGACTTCGCCGACCGGGAACGGCGCTGGCGCGCCCCGGCCGAGAGCACCCCGGCCGGCAGTGCGCCGGACGAGAGTGAACCGGCAGACCACCTCCCGGCCGGGAGCGGCCCGGTCCAGGGTGCGGCGGCCGCTCTCCGTCGGCTGCCGCCCGCCGGCCACGGGCGGTCCCGGCGGGACCTCGAAGGGCTGATCCGGCGGGTCTGGGCCCGCGTGCTGGACCGGCCGCCCGCCACGATCGGCCCGCACGACCGGTTCCTGGCCATCGGCGGGTCGTCGCTGAAGGCGATGGAGGTGCTCGCCGAGCTGGAGGATGCCCTGGGCGTCACCCTGAACCCGGCGGACCTACGGGACTGCGCCACCGTCGCGGCGCTCGCCGACCGGCTGGCCACCGTCGCGCTCGCCGACCGGTGGGCCATCGTCGCGGCACCCGGCGACCAGCCCGCCATCGTCGCGGCACCGGCCGGGCGGTTGTCGGCCACGCCCGTCAACCGGCCGGCTGGTGACCCGGTCGGTGACGGCGACGGCGGCGGGTCGGCGACCGTCGCGGTGATCGGGGTGGCCTGCCGGTTCCCCGGTGCCGACACCCCGGAGGAGTTCTGGCGACGGCTGGTCGACGGTGTGGACGCCGTCGAGGCCGTACCCGCGCGCCGGTGGACCCCGTCGGGGGACGCCGCGCGGTGGGGCTCCTTCCTCGACGACCCGATGCTCTTCGACGCCGGGTTCTTCGGGCTCACCGAGCAGGAGGCCCGGCTCACCGACCCGCACGCCCGGCTTTTCCTGGAGATCGGGTACGAGGCCCTGGAACGCGCCGGGTACGCCGGACCGCGCCGGCATGGCCACCGGGTCGGTGTCTTCGCCGCCGTCGGCGAGAGCGCGTACCCCGAACTGCTGGCGGCCGGCGGGGCGAGCGGCGGGGCGGCGATGCTGGTCGGGAACCTGCGAAACCTCGTACCGGCCCGGTTGGCGCAGGCGCTGGATTTGACCGGGCCGGCGGTGGCGGTGGACACCGCGTGCTCGTCGGCGCTGGTCGCGCTGCACCTGGCCGCCCGCAGCCTGGCCGCCGGGGAGTGTGACGTCGCGGTGGTCGGCGGGGTGAATCTCAACCTCACCGAAACCGGGTATCGGATGCTCGACGCCGCCGAGGCGCTCTCCCCCACCGGGCGTTGCCGGGCCTTCGACGCCGACGCCGACGGTTTCGTCCCCGGCGAGGGCGGCGCGGCGCTGGTGCTCCGCCGGGCCGCCGACGCGTACGCCGACGGGGAACCGGTGCTGGCCGTGGTCGCCGGGACGGCCGTCGGCAACGACGGGCGCTCGCTGAGCCTGCTCGCCCCGAACCCGCACCGGCAGTGGGAGGTGATCGCGCGGGCGTACCGGGAGGCGGGAGTCGACCCGGCGGAGGTGTCGTACGTGGAGGCCCACGGCACCGGCACCGCGCTCGGCGACCCGGTGGAGGTCCGGTCGCTGGCCGCGGCATACCCGTCCCCTCCCGACGGGGTGCCGCGCGGGCTGGGCTCGGTGAAGACCAACCTCGGCCACCTGCTCAACTCGGCCGGGCTGCCCGCGCTGGTCAAGGTGGTGCTGTCGCTGCGGCACCGGCACCTGCCGCCGTCCCTGCACCACGCCCGGCCGGCCACCCGCTTCGACCTCGGCAGAGCCGGCTTCGCGGTGGTCACCGAGGGGCGGCCGTGGACCGCGTCCGGGCCGCTGATCGCCGGGGTGAACGGTTTCGGTTTCGGCGGGACGAACGCGCACGCGATCCTGCGGGAGGCCCCGGCCCAGCCGCCCGCGGGTGTCCCGGACCCGCCCGGATACCCGCTGGCCACGCTCAGCGCGCACTCGGCGTCAGCGCTGCGCGCCGCGGCCCGGAAACTCGCCGCACACCTGCGCGCCCAGCCGGGACTCCCCGAGGCCGACGTCTGCGCGAGCGCCGGCACGGCCCGTGACGATGCCCCGTACCGGCTGGCCGTGGTCGCCGACGGGGACCTGGCCGATCGGCTCGACGCCGCCGCCGACACCCTCGGCGACGAGCCGATCGGCCGGCGGCCCCGGAGCGTGTTCGTCTTCCCGGAGGACGGCGCGGCGCTGCCGCCGGTGGCCGTGCGCGACCTGTACGACCGGCTGCCGGTCTTCCGGGACCTGCTGGTCGCCGCCGCCGGTGCGCCGGTGGCGGGGCGTCCGCTGCTCTCCTGGTGCCTGACCGGCTCGACACCGGATCCGCAGGTCGCGGGGCAGGTGGCGGTCGCGGTCGGATTCGCCCTCGCCGGTCAGCTCGCCGCCTGGGGAGTGGTGCCGGACACCCTGCTCGGGTACGGCGTCGGTGACCTCGCGGTGACCGCCGTCCGCGGCGAGCTGGACCCGGCCGAGGCCGTCCGGCGGGCCGGTGCGACCGTGCGACCGGCCGGGCCGGAGTTGCCCGCGGCGCTGCGGCGGTTGCGCCAGGACGGGTACGACACCGTCATCGACCTGGGGGTGGGCCGCCAGCTCCGCGCCGCGGTGCGGGCCACCGACGGGACCTGCCCCGATCCGGTACGGGTGCTGACGGCGCTGGGCACCGCCGGGGCGCTGCTGGCGGCGGTGGGACGGCTCTGGACCCTGGGTGGACCGCTGGACCGGGCCGCCCTCTACGCCGGCCGTCGGCGGGTGCCCGTGCCGACGTACCCGTTCGAGCGGCGGTCGTACCCGCCGTCGCCGCCGTGGCGGGCAGCCCTGCCGCTGCACCGGGTCGCCTGGCGGGACGCGCCGGTGGGCACCGGTGCACTGCCGGCCCGGGTACGGCTGCGCGGTCCCGGCCTCGGCAGCGACCTTGCCGTACGGCTCGCCGCCACGCTCACCGGCCGGGACGTCACCCTCGACGGCCCGGGCGTCACGCGCGACGGCCGGGACGTCACGGTGTCGACCGTGCCGGTCGACCTCGCGCCACCGGAGGTGACCGTGTGGCTGGCCGGGCCGGCGGTCGACCCGCCGGACGTGGCCGCCCTCGACGCCGCCGTGGCCGGGCAGGTCCAGGCGGTGCGTGCCCTGCTCGACGAGCCGGTCCGGCAGCTCGGCCGGCTGCTGGTGCTCACCGAGGACGTCCAGGGCACCAAGGACGTCCAGGGCACCGGGGCGCCGGAGCGGCCCCGGCCGGGCCAGGCGGTGTTGACCGGGCTGTGCTGGGCGCTGGCCGACGAACGCCCCGACCTGCCCGTCCGGGTGATCGATATGTCCAGTATGGACGATGTCGCGCTCCGGGTGGAGTCCGTGTGCCGGGAGTTGTCCGCCTTCCGCGCCGACAACGCCGCGCCGGAGGGCGGCCCACGCGCCGACGGGTCCGCGTTGACCGGGGTGGCCTGGCGGGCCGGGCGTCGGCTCGGGCGGCACCTGGTCCCGACAGCGGGCCCCACCGCCCCCGACGGCCGGCCCGACGCTCGTGACGGCGGGCCGGGCGGCCACCCCGACCGGCCGGGCGGCCCCGTCGACCGGGCCGGCGAGGTGTCGGCCGGGCGGGTCGACGGGGTGCACGTGATCGTCGGAGGCGGTGGTGGGGTCGGTGCCGAGTTGGCTCGTACCCTCGCCGGTCGGGGCCGCGCCACCCTGTTGCTGGCCGGGCGGTCGGACCAGGCCCCGGACGGCCTGCTGGCCGAGTTGACCGCGGCGGGTGCCCGCGCGACGTACCAGCGTTGCGACGTGACCGTGCCGGCCGACGTCGACGCGCTGCTCGCCGGGGTGTCCCGGGTGGAGACCGTCTGGCACGCCGCCGGGACGGTACGGATCGGCGCCCTGGCGGCGAAATCCGTCCCGGAGATCCTCGCGGTGCTGGCCCCCAAGGTGCGCGGCAGCCACCTGCTGGCCGAGGCGTTGCGCCGGCACGGCCACGACCGGGCGGCGTTGGTCGGCTTCTCGTCGGTCAGCGCGGTGCTGCCCGGCCTGGCCGGGGCGGTCGGCGACTACGCGGCGGCCAACGCCTTCCTCGACGCCTTCGCCGCCGCCCAGCGGGCTGCCGGCCGGCCCGCCCAGGCGGTCGGCTTCGCCCCGATCACCGACGCCGGCATGGCCGCCCGAAGCGGCCTCGGGGCCGCCGCCGGTCGTGGCGCGGCCGGCGCGTTGACGGTGCGGGCCGCGCTACGGGCCCTACAGGCGGCCCGGGATGTCGACGCCGCCCACCTGGTCGTCGCGGACCTACAGTCAGCTCCGGCGACCACCGCCGCGACCACCGCACGGCTCGCCGGCCTGGCCACCGCGCCCCCCGCCAGCCTGGCCACCGCCACGACCACCGCACCGCCCGCCGGCCTGGCCACCCGCCCGGCTGCCGGCCTGGTCACCGCGCCGACCGGCGGGCAGCCGGGGCCGGGGCGGCCCGGGGTGGAGGAGCTGTCCCGCTTGCTGCGCCGGCTGCTCGCCGAGCCGCTGCACCGGCCGGGCGAGGAGATCGCCGACGACGTCTCGTTCCTCACCCTCGGGCTGGACTCGCTGGCCGCGGTGGACCTGGTCAAACGGTTGGAGGACGAACTCGGCCGACAGCTGCCGGTGACCCTGTTCTTCGAGTACACCACCGTCGCCGCGCTGGCCGGTCACCTGGCGGAGTCCGGTGCCGCGCCGCCCGCGACACCACCGGGCGACGCGCCCGCACCGACGCCGCCTCCGCAGGACGGGCCGGTACCGACGCTGGCACCGGACGACGGGTCCGCGCCGGCAGCGCCGGTGATGGCGGGGCCGTCGGCGGGGCTCTCGGAGGCTGTCGCCGACGGGGAGCCGTTCCCGCTGACCGCCGTGCAGCGGGCATGGCACGTCAACGAGCGGCTGCACCCGACCGTGGCCAGCTACGCCTTCGTGCGGCAGACCGTCACCGGGCCGCTCGACGCGGACCTGCTCGGCCGGGTGCTGGGCGACCTCGCCGCCCACCATCCGATGCTGCGGGTCCGGTTCGTCCCGACGGCCGGCGCGCCGCGCCAGGTGGTCCTCCCCTCGACCTCGGCTGCGGATGCCGCCGCGATCTCCTACCAGGTTCAGCCGCTCACCGGGCCGCTCGGCGAGCTGGAGGAACGACTCTGCAACACCCCGGTCGACCTGACCCGGCAACCGGCGCTGCGGGCGATCCTCGTCCGGGAGCACGCCGACCGGTCCCACCTGCTGCTGGTGCTGCACCACGCGGCCGGGGACGGGTTCAGCCTCAACCTGCTCAGCGAGCAGCTCTGGGCCGGCTACACCGCGCTGGCGCGGGGCCGCGTCCCCGCCCTCCCGCCCGCCGCTCCGGGGTTCGGCCGGTACGCCCTCGATGTCGCCCCGCCCACCGACGCCGATCTGGCCTACTGGCGTCGGACGCTGGACGATCCGGGGTGGACGCTGCGGCTGCCGTACGACGGTGACCCGGCCGGGATGCCCACCCCGCCCTGCGTGACGCACCTGGACGAACTCGACGATGCGCTGGTCGCCGGGTTGCGAGCACGGGCCGCCGAGGCCGGCGTCTCCCTGTTCCACCTGCTTCTCGCCGGGTACCTGCGGTGCCTGGCCCGGTGGAGCGGGCAACGGCGGGTGCCGGTGAGCGTGGCGCGGGCCGGCCGCGACGCCCGGCTGCCCGGGATCGAGCGGATCGTCGGCCCCTTCGCCGACACGCTGCCGCTGCTGGTCGAGGTGGATCCGGCCGAGCCGGCCGGCCGGCTCGCCGACCGGCTGCGGGAGTCCTGGACGGCCGCGCAGCGACACGGCTCGGTGTCCAGTATCGACCTGGCCCGGCTGCTGCGCCCGACCGGAGACGGTCCGCGCACCGCCAGCCCGGCCGGGTTCAGCTTCGCCCGGTTCCCGGTCACCGCCGACCCCGACTGCCCGGTGACGGTCGCTCCGACGGCCGCCGGTTCCGGTTCCGCCGCCACCCAGCTCAGCCTGCTCTGCTGGGAGTCGGGGACGACGCTACGGCTGTCCTGGAACTTCCCGCTGCGGCTGTTCCGGCGCGCGACGGTGGCCCGGCTCGCCGCCGAGCACCACCGGGAACTGGTCGACCTCGCCGCCGGGCGGCGTACCGGCCCCGGCGACCGGGGGGTCGCGGGTGCCGCCCGCAGCGGGCCGGCGGCGCCCGCCGGCCTACGGCAGGGGAGGACGTCGCCGGCTCCGTCCGGCCGGCGGCCGACGTCGACGACGTCACCGGGCGGATCCGGGCGGCCTGCCGGCGTACCCCGGACGCGGCGGCCGTGACCGACGGCAACCGGACCCTGACCTACCGGGACCTGGACCGGGCCGCCGACCGGGTGGCGGCGCAGCTCACCGCCGGCGGGGTGCGCCCCGGCCAGCGCGTCGGGTTGCTCACCGCGCCCGGCCCGGAGTCGGTCGTCGCGCTGGTCGGGATCCTGCGCGCCGGAGCCGCCTGGGTGCCGCTGGACGCCGCCCACCCCCCGGTCCGCCTCGACGGGCAGCTGCTCCGCGCCGGGGTCGAGGTGGTGCTGCACGACGAGGACTCGGCGGGCGCCATGGCCCGGCTCACCGGCACGGTCCGGCCGGTCCGGCTCGGGGCGGAGGCACCCGAGGCGCCGACCGGGGTACCGGCCATCGCTCCCGCGCCGGAGGACACCGCGTACGTGATCTTCACGTCGGGGTCGACAGGGCGGCCGAAGGGGGTGCCGATCACCCACCGGTCGATGGTGAACTACCTCGACTGGGCGATCGACACCTTCGGCTACCGGCCCGGTGACCGGCTGGCCCAGACCTCGTCGATCTGCTTCGACGCCTCGGTCCGGCAGATCCTGGCACCGCTGCTGGTCGGGGCCACCGTGGTCACCTTCCCCCGGTCGGTGCTGCGCGACCCGCAGGAGCTGCTGGCCCGGCTGGAACGGGACCGGCTCACGGTGTGGAGTTCGGTGCCCACCCTGTGGGAGCGGATCCTGCGGGCCGCCGAGGAACGGGCGGCGCGCCACGGCGTATCACCGGACCTCAGCGCCCTGCGCTGGGTGCACGTCGGCGGGGAGGAGCTGTCGCCGGTGCCGGTCCGACGCTGGTTCGACCTCTTCGGCGACGGCTGCCGGATCACCAACCTGTACGGCCCCACCGAGGCGACGATCAACGCCACCTGGCACCTGATCGACAGTCGACCCGACGATACGCTGCGCCGGCTGCCGATCGGCCGGCCGGTCGGCGGGGCACGGGTACGGGTGGTCGACCCCGATGGCCGCCCCTGCCCGCCCGGAGTGGCCGGTGAGCTGCACCTCGGAGGCGTCGGCATCACCCCCGGCTACCTGGGTGAGCCCGAGCTGACCGCCGCCGCCTTCGGGCATCACGGTGGCGAGCGGTACTACCGCAGCGGTGACCGGGGCCGGGTCACCCCGGACGGCACCCTGGAGTTCCTCGGCCGCCTCGACGACCAGGTGAAGATCCACGGGTACCGGCTGGAGCCCGGCGAGATCGAGGCGGTGCTGCGCAGCCATCCGGAGGTGGCCGGCGCGGTGGTGCTGTACCAGGGCGAGCCGCACCCACGACTGCACGCCTTCGTCGTGCCCGCACCGCAGGGCGGGCCGACCGTGGCGCAGTTGCGGGGGTACCTCGCCGAGCGCCTGCCGGAGCAGCTCGTCCCGGCCCGGATCCACCTGCTGGAGAGCCTGCCGCTGACCCCCACCGGCAAGGTCGACCGGGATCGGCTGCGTTCGCACGGCGGTTTCGCCGCCGCCCCCGGCCCGCAACGCCTCCCGGCCGTGACCGGTCCGGCTGTCCCAGCCGCCACCGACTCCGACGCTCACCGCACCGGTTCCGGCACCGCCACCGGTTCGGGTTCCGGCACCGGCACCGGCACCGGCACCGAGAGGGAACTGGCCCGGATCTGGCGCGAGTTGCTCGAACTGCCGGCGATCGCCCCCGACGACGACTTCTTCGCCCTCGGCGGCGACTCCATCCTGGTGCTGGAGGTCTTCGCCCGGGCACAGGAGCGGTTCCCGGCGACACCGCGTCCGACGGTCATCTACCAGCACCGTACGCTGCGCGAACTCGCCGCCGCGATCGACGCCGCCGCCGACGCGCAAGGCAGCGCCGAGCCCGATGCCCGAGCCACGGCCGGCGTCGCCGGCCCGGCGACGCCGGATGGACCGGGTGGGCCGTTCCCGGTGACGGCCACCCAGCGCGGCTTCCTGCTCGCCGACGCCGTCGCCCCGGGTGCCGGCACGGCCTGGCTGGCCCGGCTACGCCTGCGCGGCCGGCTGCGCCGCGAGGTCTTCCAACGCGCCGTCGACCTGCTGGTGGCCCGGCACCCGATGCTGCGCACCGTCTTCCCGGCCGGGGCCCGTCCCCCGGTCCAGCAGGAGCTGCCGCCGTCGCTGCGGCTGCCGGTCGACCACGAGGCGCTGGCCGGCCCAGCCGAGCTGGCCGGCCGGGTCGCCGAGGAACGCCGCCGGCCCTTCGAGCCGTGGGCGTGGCCGCTGCTGCGGCTGCGGCTGCTGGCGATCGCCCCCGACGACCATGTCCTGCTGGTACACGCCCACCATCTGATCGGCGACGGATACAGCGCCGCCCTGCTCGGCCAGGAGCTGTTGGCGGTCTACCACCGGCTGGCAGCGGACCTCCCCGCCGACCTGCCCCCGCTGCGCACCCACTTCCGGGAGTACGTCGCGCTGCTGGCCCGCCGCGCCGGCGGCCCGCCCGACCCGAGCGCCCACACCTGGTGGAGCGGCCGGTTCGACTCGCCGTACCGGCCGCCGGCGCTGCGCGCCCGCCCCGACCGGCCGGGCCCGAGCGGTGCGCCGAAGACCAGTGGTCCGCCGGCGGCCAGCGGTGCACCGGCGGCGGAGGTCGCGGCGGTGTGCGGCTTCACCCTGGACCCGGCCGCGGTCAGCGGACTGCGCCGGCTGGCCGCCGACGCCGCGACCACGCTGTACGCCCCGGTGCTGACCGCGTACCACCGGGCGGTGGCCCGCCACACCGGCCAGGACGACCTGGTGGTCGGCCTGGCCCTGACGGGTCGGGACCATCCGCTGCCGGACCTGCACCGGATCTTCGGCCCCTGCGCGGCGATGCTGCCGTTGCGCCTGAACGGGGACGGGTCGGCCGGCTTCGCCGAACAGCTCGCCCGGGTCGCGGCCGAGGTCACCGCCGCCCGGCGGTACGACGACCCGCCGTCGATCGCGGCGGCCGTGCCCACCGGGCCGGGCGGCGCCCCCGTCGGCGCCCAGTTCTTCTTCAGCTTCCTGGACTTCGCCACACTCGGCGTCCCGACGCCCGCGACCGTCGACGCGGTCGGCGCCGAGGCGGGCCGGCTCGGCCTCGACTGGGACGAGGAGAGCGAACTGACGCCGCCCCCACTCGGCACCGACCTGTTCCTGACCGCGCGCCCCGGACCGGACGGGCTCCGGATCACCCTGCGCGGCTCCCCCGACACGGTCACCCCGGCCGAACTGGGCCGGCTCGCGGAGTGGCTGCGCACCGACCTCACCGCCGCAGCCGCCGCCCACCCGGCCACCGCCAGCTCGGCCACCGCCACCGACGACGCCTCCACGGCCACCGGCACGGTCTCGGTCGCCGCCGTGGCCGACAGCGGCACGGTCTCGGCGCGGTCGACCCCGCTGGAGGGGACCGTGCGGGCGACGACGGCCGGGCCGACCCGGGAGACCGGGTTGGCGGCGGCGATCGTCGGTTACCTGCCGCCCCCGGCGCAACTCGCCGCGATCGCCGGGTTGCCCGCCGGGAGCCTGCCCCGGGAGCAGGTACGCGACCTGCTCTTTCCCGACGGCCGCCCACGGCTGCTGGAGGAGTTGACCAGCCCGCTCGGCGTCTCCGGTTTCGTCTGCCTGCCCCGGTTCGCCGACGAGCTGACCGCCGCCGGGGACGCCCTGGCCAGCGAGGCCGGCGAGGCGGTCGACCTGGCCGCCAGCCTCGGCGCACGATGCGTGTCGCTGGCCGGCATGATTCCCGCCCGCACCGGCTACGGGCTCGGCGTGCTGCGGCGTACCCGCAGCGGGGTCGCGGTGACCACCGGCCACGCGGTCACCGTCGTCTCGGTCGTCCGCACGGTGGAGGCCGCGCTGGCCGCCACCGGTCGCTGCCTCGCCGGCCGCAGCCTGGCCGTGGTCGGTCTCGGTTCGATCGGGTTCTCGTCGCTGCGGTTGCTGCTGGCCCGGGCGGAGCGCCCGCCCGCCCGGCTGGTGCTCTGCGACGTCCCGGCCGCCGCGCCCCGACTGGTCGAGCACGCCACCCGGCTGCGGGCGGACGGCTTCGTCGGTGACATCGAGGTGTGCCCGTCGGCACCGGGGCTCGCCCCGGCCGGCTACGCGGCGGAGGTGATCATCGCGGCCACGAGCGCGGCCACCGAGCCGGTCGAGGTCGACCGGCTGGCACCGGGAACGATCGTGGTGGACGACTCGTTCCCGCCCGCGTTGGACACCGGGCGGGCCCTGGCCCGGATGCGCCGGGACCGCGACGTCCTGGTGACCGGCGGTGGGCTGCTGCACGTCGGCCCGACCCGGCGTCACGTCCCGGCGGAGCTGCCACCGGCACCGGCGGCCCTCTCCGGGGCCGCCCTCGGGCTGCCCGGGACGATCGCCTCCTGCCGGCTGGAGTCGCTGCTGTGGGCGGCCGTCCCGGAGCTGCCGCTGGTGCACGGGCTGGTGGAGGATTCGACCGCGGCGGCGTACGCGCGGGCGGTGGACGACGCCGGGATCACCGCCGCGCCGCTGCACCTGCTGCATCATTTGCTCGAACCGGACCTGCCCGCTGACCTGCCGGCCCGCACCTGATCCGGTAGGTGCTGACCGGCCAGCGCCTACCGGTAGGGACTGACCAGGTAGGAGCTGACCGGAGACCGATCGCCGCCGGGGCCGGCGGAGAGCACCGGCCCGACCCGCAGGTGTGCGCGGGCCGGGCCGGTGCGGTGTCGCTACAGCCGGGGCGCGGCGCCGGTGAAGGTGCCGGCGTCGGCGAGGTACTGGGTGGAGATCCGCCCCTCGTCCAGGGCCTGCCGGACCGCCGCGACGGCCGCCTGTCGCTGCTGCCGGACCTGCTCCGGGTCGCGGCGCAGCGAGGCGTTCTGGCCGGTCAGCGCCGCCTGCAACCGGGACACGTCGACCTTTCGGGGCTCCACGCCGTCGAGCGCCGCGAGCGCGGCGGCGGTGCCGGCGGCCTGGCCGATCCCCATCACCCCGCCCTGGGTCCGGAACGAGCCGTGCGCCTCGTGCGTGGCCGAGATGGCGCGGCCGGCGATGACCAGGCCGTCCAGCCGGCGCGGCACCAGGCAGCGGTACGGGATGTCGTACGAGTCGTCGAGGTCGCCCCAGGTGCCCTGGTCCTTGTCCGCGCCGTACCCCTCCTTGCCCTTGAGGTTGTGGATGTCGATCGGGAAGTAGCCGCGGGACACCACGTCGGCCACCTTGGCGCCGCTCATCACCTCCTCGCCGGTGAGCACGTGCTCACCGAGGATGTGCCGGCTCTCCCGGATACCGATCTGCACCCCGGTGGCGATGAGTCGGGCGTCGGCGAAGCCGGGCACGTTCCTGATCAGGTACTCGCTGAGCGACATCACCTGGCGGCGGCCGTCGATCTCGCCGCGGGTCAGGCTCTCCGCGTCGGTGCCGTCGACGCCGCTGATCCGGGTGCTGTTGAAGTGCAGCACCCCGGGGTGGGTGGTGGTGAGGAACAGGATGGTGTCCCGGCCGAGGTAGAGCTCACCGGAGTCCAGGCCCCGCCGGATCAGGGTCTTGAAGCCCTGGCCGACGAAGTGGTCCTGGGGCAGGCTGGCCGCGTACGGCTTGACGGCGACGAGTTCGGAGGCCCACTCGAACTCCTCCGGGTGGGCGTCCATGTAGTCCTTGACGGCCCGGGTGTCGACGCCGGCCATGTCGAACATCATCGTGCCGGGCTGGGCGGTGCTGTCGTCGGCGCTGCGGCCCAGCACGAACTCGGCGCCGGCCAGCGCCGCCACGTCGCCGTCGCCGGTGGCGTCGACGACCACCTTCGCCTGGTAGTCCAGGTTGCCCGACTTGTTGGTCACCGTGACACCGACGACCCTGTCGCCGTCCTTGCGCACACCGCTGACGAAGGAGTGGAACAGCGGCACGACGCCGGCCTCCAGGGCGAGCGTGAGGGCCGCCCACTTGTACGCCTCACGGTCGTAGAAGCAGAGGTACGCGCCGCTGCCGTGCGGGTTGGTGGTGCGCAGGTGGCCGGTGCTGCCGCCGATGGACACCATCCGCTCGACGAACTCCTGCGGGATGCCCCGCACGACCTGCTCGTCACCGAAGTGGAACGGGGAGATCGGGCCGAGCGCCGCGCTGGTCGGCATGCCGCCGAGGAAGCCGTACTTCTCCACCACGAGCGTACGGGCACCCTGGCGGGCCGCGGCGATGGCCGCGATGAAGCCGGAGGGTCCGCCCCCGACGACGATCACGTCGTACGAGCGCTGCGGGTCGGGTTGAGGCAGCCGGATATCCACCGGTTCACTTCCTGTTCTGGTTGTACTGGTTCTGGACCTCGGCCAGCCCGGCAGGGATGGCAGCGCCGTCGAAGACCATCTTCTGGGCCGCCTTGACGAGGTTGGTGCTGAGTTCGCTGTAGTCGGCGGGGTAGACGGAGACCTTGCCGTCGGCGGCCAGGTAGTCGCGCCACTCCAGGAGTTCCTTGGCGTTGCTCGCCTGGGCGACCGCCGGCTGCTCGTAGACGCTGCGCAGCACCGGCAGCACCCCGGCGGCGGCGAACTTGGCCTGCGACTCGGCGCTCAGGTAGTACTGCATGAACGCCCACACCTGCTCGGGGTGCTCGGTGTTGGCGCCCATCGCGAGGGTCTGTCCGGCGACCGCGGTGGGCAGCCGGCGACCGGCGGTCACGCCGGGGACGGGGGTCGTGACGAGGTTGTCGCCGACGCCGTCGGCGGAGCGGGTGGCGGCGACCCGGAAGCTGCCGGCGACCGCCATCGCCACGGTGCCGGCCTTGACCCCGTTGACGACCTCGTCGGCGCCCATGGTGAGCACCTCCCGACCGAAGGCCCCGGCGTCGGCGAACTTCTTGATCACTGCCATGGCCTGGGCCCCGGCGTCGCTGGCGAAGCTCGCCTTGCCGTCGGCGCCGATGACCGCGCCCCCGTAGCCGGCGGTCAGCGGGTCGAACTTCTCCATGAAGTCGGCGCCGAGGGACTGCTCGGAGAGGCCGATCGCGAAGCCGGTGACCTTGTTGCCGGAGGCCTTGCGGACCGCGGCGCCGGCCGCCACCGCCTCGTCGAGGGTGGTCGGCGGGGTGACGCCGTACTTGTCGAGGATGTCCTTGCGGTACCAGAACAACCAGACCCGCGACTCCCAGGGCAGCGCCATCAGCTCACCGTCGATCTTGGCGCTGTCGACCGGAAAGAGGTAGTCGGATCCGGTCTGGGCCAGCCAGTCCTTGGCGAACTCGTCGATCGGCTGGACGCTGCCGCCCTCGACGTGCTGGGCGAGTTGCGGGAGGTAGATGTTGACGATGTCGGGGCCGCCGCCGGTGTTGGCCGCCCGGATCACCTCGCCATCGATCTTGGCGAAGTTGATGCTGGTCACGGTGACCCTGGCGGCGCTCTGGCTGGCGTTGAACCCGTCGACGATCTCCTGGAGCGCCTTGCCGCGCGGGTCGGTGCCGGTCGGGTCGAGGAAGGTCCAGAGTTGCAGGTCGGCGACTCCGTCACCGGTGTCGTCGTCGGAGCCGCAGCCGGCGAGGCTGCCGGTGCCCGCGGCGGCGATGGTGGCGGCGCCCAGCATCAACAGCCGCCGCCGGTCCAGACGAATGCTCATTGTGGTCTCCAAGGACTCCGGGCTGAGGGTCAGCCCTTGCTGGCGCCGGCCGAGAGGCCGGCCACCAGGCGACGTTCGAACAGGACGAAAGCGATGATCATCGGCAGCAGGGTGACCATGACCGCGGCGGTCAACTGGCCCCAGACCGTGCCGTACTGGGTGAGATAGGTGTAGAGGCCGACGGAGATCAGCCGCAGGTCCGGATCGCTGACGAAGGTGCTGGCGATCAGGTAGTCGTTCCAGACGTAGACGAAGGTGATGATGGCGGCGGCGCCGAGGCCGGGCTTGGCCAGCGGCAGCACCAGTCGCAGGAAGGCACCGGCCGCGGACATGCCGTCGACCCGCCCGGCCTCCTCGATCTCCACCGGAATCGACTCGAAGAAGCCGCGCAGGATCCACACGATGGTCGGCACCTGCCAGGCCGAGTAGATGACGA
This sequence comes from Micromonospora sp. CA-263727, assembly GCF_050942455.1. Classification (NCBI taxonomy): domain Bacteria; kingdom Bacillati; phylum Actinomycetota; class Actinomycetes; order Micromonosporales; family Micromonosporaceae; genus Micromonospora; species Micromonospora sp. CA-263727. The sequence goes on along the minus strand of NZ_CP192031.1, from coordinate 2,976,543 downwards.
TCATGACGAGGTAGGTGTCGTAGACGCCGAGTTTCACGGCCAGGTAGTAGAGCGGAACCAGGACCGCGATGCCGGGGACCATCGAGGTCATCAGGATGAAGAAGAGCAGCCCGGCCTTGCCGCGAAACCGGTAGCGGGCCGCCGAGTACGCCGCCGGCACCGCGATGACCAGGGTGACGGCGACCGTGACGACGCTGACGATCACGCTGTTGAGCAGGTTCAGCGGGATCTGGGAGTGGAACAGCACCGCCTCGTAGTTCTCCAGGGTGAGGTGCTCCGGGATCCACCGCACCGGCGTGGCGAGCACGGTCGACTCCGGCTTGAGCGAGGTGCTCAGTCCCCACAGCAGCGGCAGGACGGCGAACCCGGAGGCCGCCAGCAGGCCGAGGTAGATGCCGGCCCGCCGGGCCCGGCTCAGACGCCCGGTGGCCGGGGTACGGCGGGCGGGGTCGCGCGGTGCGGCGGCGGGCGGCCCGGAGGCCCGGGCGCCGGTCGAGGTCGTGGGGCCGGTCAGGGTGTCAGGCATCGTTCTTCCCCTTGAGAACCCGGATGTACGCCACACCGAAGACGATGTTGAGGACGAAGAGCACGACGCTGTACGCCGCGCCGATGCCGATCTTGAAGAACTGGAAGGACTGGAGGAACGCGTTGAGGCTCAGCACCTGCGTGCCGGAGAAGGGTCCACCGCCGGTGAGCGTGTAGACCAGCGTGACCATGTTGAAGTAGAGCAGGGTCAGCATGATCACGAGGATCAGCAGCGTCGACCGGATCGCCGGCACGACGACCAGGAAGAACGACTGGCGCGGGCTGCAACCGTCGACCCGGGACGCCTCGATCTGCTCGGTGGGGACGGTCTGCAACGCGGCGAGGCAGAGGATCGTGGCGAGCGGGTAGCTGAGCCAGACGTTCACCACGATCAGTGAGGCCATCGAGCCCCACGTCGAGGAGAGCGGGCCGTCGCCGCCGAAGAGGCCGTGCAGCGGACCGTACTGGCCGTTGAGCAGCCACTTCCAGAGCAGCGCCGCGACGGTCTGGGAGACCACCCACGGCAGCAGGATGACCACCCGGAACAGCCGGACGAACCGAACCTGCTTGTTGAGCAGGACCGCCAGCCCGAGTCCGAGCGGCACGGCCAGCAGCAGGGAGACGCCGACGTACACGAAGGTCCGGGCGATGTCGGCCCAGCCGGCCAGCCCGAGCACGGTGGCGAAGTTGTCCCAGCCGATGAACTCGACGGTCCGCAGGGCCCGGGTCCGGTAGACGCTGAGTCGCAGCGCGTAGCCGATCGGGAAGACCGAGACGAGCGCGACGAGCACCAGCGCCGGCAGGTAGAGCGCCACCGGACCGAGCCGGCGTCGCCGGGCCGGGCCACGGCCGTCGCCTGGTGCGGCGGCCGGCGGACGGTGGTCCAAGCCGGCCTGCACCATTGTGGACGTTGGGCTCACCGGCGGACACCCGGCCGGTGTGCCACGACCGGAGCACCGGCGGCCGGCGTGCCGACCGCGGTGGCGATCGGCAGCCTGCCGGTGGGAGGTGACTGCGGGAGAATGGTGACCATTGAGGAGTACCTCCTGAACCCGCGGTGGGGTACTATCTTGGAATCGATTTCAGGATGGTTTCGCAAGAGTTAACGCCCCCGGCCGGGCCGTGTCAAGAGGCGATCCTGATCGCGTACGACCGGAGCCCTCGGCGGCTCGACGAACCGGAGAGGTACCCGATGGCCAACATCTATGACGTGGCGAAGGCGGCCGGCGTCTCCCCCGCCACCGTCTCCCGGGTGCTCAACGGCGGCAGCGTCAGCTCCGAGCGCGCCGCCCGGGTCCGGGCCGCCGCCGAACAGCTCGGGTTCCGACCCAACCGGGTCGCCCGTGGCCTGCGCAGACAGCGCAGCGACGTGCTCGCGCTGATCATCTCCGACATCGAGAACCCGTTCTTCACCGCGCTCGCCCGAGGGGTGGAGGACGTGGCCCGGGCCAGCAACCTGTCGGTCGTGCTGTGCAACGCCGACGACGACCCGGAGAAGGAGGCGGAGTACCTCGACGTCGCCCTCGCCGAACGCATGGCGGGCGTCGTCATCTTCCCGGCCTCGCTTGCTGAAACCGATGTCACCGCCCTGCTGGAGCACGGTGTCCCGGTCGTCGCGGTGGACCGCTCCCCCGAGTCGGCGACGGTCGACACGGTCACCGCCGACGACGAGAACGGCGCGTACGCCGCCACCCGGCACCTGCTGGACGAGGGATACCGCCGGGTCGCCTGCATCACCGGCCCGCGCGCCTCGTCGGCGGCGATGGTGCGGTTGCGCGGTTTCCTGCGCGCCCACCGCGAGGGCGAGCCGCCGCGACGGCGACCCCGGGTGGCGTACGCCGACTTCCGGGTCCGGGGCGGCTACCAGGCGATGAGCGAGCTGCTCGACCTCGCCGAGCCGCCGGACGCGGTGCTGGCCACCAACAACCTGATGGCGGCGGGCGCCCTGGCGGCGCTCCACGACCGTGGCCTGCGGCCACCGGAGGTCGGGGTGGCCGCCTTCGGCGACACGTTCTGGTCGCAACTGGTCCGGCCGGCGCTGACCACCGTGCAGCAGCCGGCGTACGAGATCGGCCAGGCCGCCGCCGAGCTGCTGCTCAAGCGGCGGCACACGCCCGACAACGAGCCGCAGCGGCTCGTCCTGCCGACCCGGCTACAGGTCCGGGGCAGCTCCCGCCGCAGCGCCGAGGCGGAGCCGACGACCGCGGAAACGTCGCCGCCGCTGCCCACGATCGCCCCGACAGACCGGGCCGGCGCGACCGGGCACGGCCTGGCCCGACCGCGCCGGCCCGGTGTGATGACGTGAGGCCCGCGCCGCCAGCGTCGTGCCACGCTCCGTGTCGTGGCACGCCTCCGCGCCGCGGCCGGCTCCCCGAGCCGCCCCACGCCGCGGCGGGTCCTCAAGCGTTATGAAATCGATTTCTTAACTACGCCGGGCCGGTCGGCCCAGCGTCGGCCGTGGCCGCCCGCTGTAGCCGGGCCAGCGCGTGCACCTCCTGTCGGGTGTCCGGATACAGCGACGTGTAGTGCTGGAAAAGGGTGTCGTAGGTGGCCCGGGTCGCCGGGTTCGGTTCCACAAGCTGCCCGGCGGTCGTCCAGTCGGTGTCGGGCGGTGCCAGGCCCGCCCCGACGGCCGCCAGCAACGCGTCGCCGTAGCTGGCCCCGATCGTCACCCGGGGCACCTGCTGGCTGCGCCCGGTCACGTCGCTGACGATCTGGGTCCACAGCCCGCCCTGGGTGCCGCCGCCGACCGCGACCAGGCGGCGCACCGGGTTGGCCCCGGTGTCCAGCAGGTCCAGGATCTGCCGGATGCCGAACGCGATGCCCTCGTAGACGGCCCGGAACAGGTGGCCACGGCCGTGCCGGAGGGTGAGCCCGGCGATGACGCCCCGGGCGTCCGGGTCGAAGATCGGCGTCCGTTCACCGGCGAAGTACGGCAGCACCAGCAGCCCGTCGGCGCCCGGCGGGGTGCCGGCCGCCTCGTGGACCAGCGTCTCGAACGGCACCCCACCCGCCAGGTCACGCAGCCAGCCGGTCAGGCTGCCGGAGGTGGCCATCCCCGCCGCCAGGCAGTGGTCGCCGGGGGCCACTCCGGCGGTGTTCCAGAGCTGCGGATGCCGGGCCGGCTCCCGCAGCACCTGCACGAAGAACATGGTCGAGCCGTACATGAGCATCAGGTCGCCGGGCGTGCGGACACCGACGCTGACCGCCTCCGCCCAGGCGTCCACCGTGCCGGCGCAGACCGGCGTGCCGACCGGCAGGCCGGTGGCCTCGGCCGCCGGGGCGGTCACCGTGCCGACCACCTCGGCCGACCAGGCCAGCCGGGGCGCCGGCAGGCCGGCCGCGATCTCCTCGTACCACGGTTCGTGCCACCGCCGGGCCTCGATGTCGTACCAGGGCACGCACTGGCTGGCGGTGTGGTGGTCGATGACGTACTCGCCGGTCAGCCGGCTGACCACGTACGAGCTGGAGTTGTGCCAGCGACGCGCCCGCGCCCAGGTCTGCGGCTCGTGCCGGCGGACCCAGAGCGCCTTCGGGCCGACCGCCTGGGTGGTGATCGGCGCGCCGCACCGCGACAGGACGGCCTCGGCGCCGTACCGGTCGGTCAGCTCGTCGATCTCGGCGGTGGCCCGCATGTCGATGCCGTAGAGGATCGCCGGCCGCACCGGCCGGTCGTCGGCGTCGCAGAGCACGAGGCAGGGGCCGACCCCGCTGACGCAGACCGCGGCGATCGGCGCGCCACCGGTACGGGCGGTCAGCTCGGCCGCGATCGAGATGACGTCGCCCCACCAGACCGCCTCGGCGTCGACCTCGGCCCAGCCGGGCCGGGGCATCGACATCGACTGCGGTCGGGGCCGCACGGCGGTGGCCAGCACCCGCCCCTCGGCATCGGTCAGGACGCCCTTGCTGCTCGCGGTGCCCAGGTCGATGCCGATCAGGAGCGGGCCCATCAGAGCCGCACGTCCCCGCAGAGGTGCACGGCCACCCCGAGCGCCTCGAACATGGCCGCCTTGGCCAGCAGGGCCCGGTCGGCGCTGGCCGCGTCGAGCCCGTACGCCACGTTGAGGTGGTTCGCCTTGTGCCGGGCCATCAGCTGGTCGCGGCCGACCCCGTGCAGCACCGCGTGCATGATCGGCCACTGCGGGGTGGTGGCGTCCAGACGTCGGCGGGTCTCCTCCGCCGGCAGCTCGACGACGGTGCCCCGACCAAGGTCGACGTGCAGCGCCCCGTCGGCGATGAAGACCCGGGACCAGACGATCTCGCCGGGCCTCGACACCCCGCTGAGGGTCCCGCCGCCGAGCGGGAAGTACATCGGTGGCTGCCGCATGCTGTAGCTGTGCGGGTAGCCGCCGTTGTGCGAGGCCGGCACCGAGCCGGAGATCTCCATGACCCAGACGAACCGGCCGTCGTACTCGTCGCCCCACCGGATGTCGTGCAGCGTGGTCGCCGGGTCGAGCCCCATCGCGGTCCAGATCCGGTTGGTCACCAGGGAGTCCACGGCCACCCCCTCGTCGACCTCGTTGAAGTGCGGCAGCGGCCGGCCCGGGTAGAGCTCGCGGGCACCGTCGCGGCTGCGCACCGGGGGTCGCTCGACGTTGTTGAGCAACCCCTCGGCGAGGTCACTGGCGGGCACGGTGTCCTTGAGCCCCTGCTGGTACTGGATGCCCACGGCGTCCAGGCCGAAGTCGTCGGAGATCCGCAGCGCGGCGACATACATGCGGAACTGGCTGAGCAGCTGGGCGTCGGTGAGTTCGGTCGCCTCGTCGGCGCCGGTGTGGAAGGTCATCCCGGCGGCGTCCAGCCAGTCACGCACCGCCTGCGACTCGTCGTCGCCGACCCGGGCCATCTCAGCGACCAGGGCGCTCTGCGACAGCCGCTCCTTGTAGATGCCGAGCGGGTTGAGCAGCTCGTCGTCGATGATCGCGTTGTACATGCCCATGCAACCCTCGTCGAAGACGCCGATGATCGCCTTGTCGCGGCGTAACTGCGCGGCCAGCGCCCGGCCCAGCTCCACCTCGGGGGCCGCCGGCAGCTGCGGCAGGTCGCGTACGTGGCTCTGGTCGTGGGTCAGGGTCCCGGTCTCCAGCCAGGTGCGCAGGCCGCGCAGCGCCCAGTCGTCGGTGAAGTCCTCGCTCCACAGGATGGAGTGCGCCACGCCGGCCTTGGTGAGGCTCGCCGTCAGGTTGAGCAGGCCGACCAGGCCGGGGAACTGGCCGCTCCAGTTGGCCACCACCAGGATCGGCCCCCGGTGGGTACGCAGCCCGGCGAGCACGTGGTGGCTGTACTGCCAGACCGCCTCGGCGACGATCAGCGGGGCGTCCGGCGGGATGTTGCGGAAGACCTCGATGCCCTGGCGTTGGCTGGCGATGAAGCCGTGCCCCTCGATGGTCTCCTCCGGGTGCGCGCGCCGGACCTGCCAGCCGAGCGCCTCGACCGCTGCCGCCAGGTGGCCCTCGAACTGCCGCTGGGTCGGCCAGCAGGTGACGTTCGCGGAGCGGCGCAGGTCACCGCTGGCCACCGTGTGGACGACGCCGGGCTCGGCACGGACCTCCTCGGCCGGCGGGGGAAAAAGGTAGCTGCTCACGAGGGGCCTCCTTGCGGGACGGGCAGGGGTGGGGTCGTCAGAACAGGTCGGCGACGTCGGCCGCCAGGGCGCGGCGGTCGGCCGGCGAGATCCCGTCGAGCGGGGCCCGCAGGCCGGGAGCGGTCACGCCGCGCAGCTCCAGGACCGCCTTCAGATGGGCGAGGTTGCCGTGCCGGGTGGCGACGACGGCCCGGCGGGCCCGGTCCCGGGCCGCCCGAAGGGCCACCGCGTCGCCGGTGCGCAGGGCGTCGCGTACCTCCAGGAAGGGGGTGGGGAGCACGGAGCTGACACCGGAGACCACGCCGGTCGCGCCGACCCCCACGACCTCGGCGAATTCGAGGTCCGCGCCGGAGTAGACCTCGATCCGCGGGTCGGGCAGGGCGGCGAGGTACGCGGCGACGGCCGCGCTGCCCTCCCCGCTGATCTTCACGCCGGCCAGGCCGGTGCCGGCCAGCCGGCCGAGCAGCTCCGGCGGGACCGTGGTGGTGGTCCGGTCGGCGAAGACGTACCCGTACACCGGCACGCCGGCGGCCCGGACCACCACCGTCTCGTAGTACGTCAGCAGCGCGGACTCGGTGGCCGGGAAGTAGTAGGGGGTGAGCGCCGCCAGCCGCCGGGCGCCCTGGTCGACCGCGGCGGCGGTGAGCTGCCCGGCCTGGTGGGTGGAGGCGGCCCCGACGTGCCAGTAGGTCCGTTCCGGGCCGAAGACCGCGCCGGCCACCGCGCAGACGGCCAGCCGCTCCAGGTCGTCGAGGGTGGTGAACTCGCCGGTCGTGCCGGCGACGAAGACGCCGTCCAGGGGCGCGCCGGCCAGCCCCTCGTAGGCGGCCCGGGTGGCGTCGAGATCGACCGCGCCGCGCTGGTCGAAGAGCGTGGGCAGCGCGCTGATCAGGGCTGCCCGGGGGTACGCGGTCACGGTGTCGACTCCTTCGCCGAGGTGGTGGGTGCCGGGGCCGCGGCCTGTAGCCGCGCGCAGGTGGTCCGCAGGTGGCGGTGCAGTTCGGTCTTGACCGCGGTCACGTCGCCCGCGGCGACCAGGTCGGCGAGGTGGTGGTGTTCCCGCGCGGACGGGGCGAGGTCGTCCAGGCGTTTGCCGGAGGCGTGCAGCAGCCCCTCGATGGTCGGGCGGAACTGGTGCCACAGCACGCCCAGCCGGGTCAGCCCGGCGACCTCGAAGAAGGCGCTGTGGAACCGGAGGTCGGCGCTGGTGAAGGCGGCCGGATCGGGTCCGGCCACGGCGGCGTCCATCTCGGTCAGGGCGGCCCGCAGCGCGGCGGCGAGCTCCTCCCGGTGGCCGGTGACGGCCCGCTCCGCGGCGAGCAGTTCGAACGACTCCCGCAGGGCCATCAGCTCGTCGATGTCCGCGGCGCTCAGCGAGCGGGTCACCGCGTACCGGCCGGCGCCGGTGACCAGCCCCTCGGCCCGCAGGATCCGGATCGCGTCCCGGACCGGTCCCCGGCTGACCTGGAAGGAGTCGGCCAGCTCCTCCTCCACCAGCCGGGTGCCGGTCGGCACGTCCCCGGCGATGATGCGCCGCCGCAGCTCGGTGGCGAGTCGCTCGCCGAGTGACTCGACCCGGATCGGCCTGCCGTCGAACACCGCCACCTCCCGAAAACTGTTAACAGTTAACACCCGCGGTCGCGGGACCGTCAACGCGGACGTTGCGAGGCGAGGTAAGTAAGTGTTTACTTACGGGGTGAGTCGACGGGACGAGATCATCGACGTGGCCCTGCGCCTCTTCGCCGAACAGGGCTACCAGGCCACCACGATCACCCAGATCGAGGCCGCCGCCGGCCTCTCCCCCGGCGCGGGCGGGCTCTACCGGCACGTCGGGTCGAAACGCGAGCTGCTCGTCGCCGCCTTCGACCGGGTCCTCGGCAACCGGCGGGCCGCCCAGGGCAGCCCGGGGATCGCCGAGCCGACCGACCCGCGCACCGCGATCAGCGTCGCCGGCCGGGCCGTCCTCGCGTACGTCGCGGCCGACCGGGACCTCTACCGGCTCGTCCTGCGCGGCGGCGCCGACCTCCCCGTCGACCTCGGCGAACTGTACGAGCGGCTGTTCCAGCCCGGCTTCGACGAGGTGGCCGGGTGGCTGGCGCAGCTCGCCGGGGACCGCCACGGATTCGACGCGGCGGCCGTCGCCGCCGTGGCCCTGTCGTCGCTGTTCTACTTCGCGATCAGCGAGTTCACCTACGGCCGCCCCCCGGGCCAGATCGCGCAGGACCGGTTCCTCGCGGCCTGGACCGAGGGGCTGCTCGCCCAGCTCGGAGCCGGGGCATGAGCACCGTCTTCAGCGGGGGCACGATCCGCACCATGGATCCCGCGCGCCCGATCGTCGAGGCCGTGGCGATCGACGGCGGCACGATCACCGCCGCCGGTGACACGACGGCCGTACACGCCGCCGCCGGCCCCGGAGCCGTCCAGCACGACCTGGCCGGGCATACCCTGCTGCCGGGCTTCGTCGACCCGCACCACCACCTGTACCTGGTGGCCAGCGACCGGCACACCCGCGCCTTCGACCAGCACCCGGCGACGCTGCGGGCCCTGCTCGACCGGATCGCCGCCATCGCCCGCGACGACGACGGCTCCGGCTGGCTGCGCCTGCACGGGGTACGCCCGCTACAGCTGGCCGAGGGCCGCCTGCCGACCGCGGCCGAGCTGGATGCCGCCTGCCCCGACCGGCCGCTGCACCTGCTCTCGGTCAGCTACCACGAGTCCACGGTCAACTCCGCCGGCCTGGCGCTGCTCGGGTACGGCACCGCCACCCCCGACCCGGCCGGCGGCCACCTCGAACGTGACCGCCGTGGCCGCCCCACCGGCGTGCTCATCGAGCAGGCGAGCTTCGTCGCCGAGTCGCTCACCCGACGGGCCAGCGCCGACGACGCCGGTTGGGTGGCGCGCGCCACCGCACACAGCCGGCTCCTCGCCCGGCATGGCATCACCCGCATCGGGGATCTCGCGGTGCCACCGGAGGGCGTCGCCCGGTACGCCGCCGCAGCCGCCGATCTCGCCGTCACCGTGCACCGCTGGCACGTCGGCCCCGCCGAGATCGGCGATCCCACCGTGCCCGACCTCGACCCCGACCAGGATCCCGGTCATCCCCGCATCCCGCTCGGCGGCTTCAAACTTCTCGTCGACGGCGGCGAACGGTGCGACCTGTGCCTCACCGGCGGGCAGGTGCTCCGCTCCGCCGCCGGCCTGCCCCGGGCAGTGCTGCGTCACGGCCGCCGGGCCCTCGCCCTGTCCCGCCGCGGCGGCACACCGACCCGCCGGCCGGACGGCCGCTGGCACAACGGCCTGCGCGTCCTGGAGCGCGACCGGCTGGCCGGCGCCGTCCGCGCAGCCGCCACCCGCGGCCTCACGCCGGCCCTGCACGCCGTCGGCAACGGCGCGGTCACCGACGCGCTCGCCGCCGTCGACGGGCTCGGCCGCCCGGCCCGGATCGAGCACGCCATGGTCTGCGATCCCGCCACCGCACGCCGGCTCGCCGACGCGGGCGTCCAGGTGGTCGCACAACCCTCCTTCCTGTACGACCTCGGCGCGGAGCTGACCATGCTCCCGCTGCCCGCGCCCCTCACGCTCATCCCGCTGCGCACGCTGCTCGACGCGGGCACATCGGTCGCCGCCAGCAGCGACTATCCGGCCGGCACCCTGTCGCCGCTGGTCGGCATCCAGGCCGCGGTCACCCGCCGCGTCGCCGACGGCACGGTCGTGCACCACGAGGAGGGGCTGGCCGTCGAGGAGGCGCTCGCCGCCTACACCAGCGCAGCCGCCGCCGCGCTGGGGATGGCCGGGCAGGCGGGCGTGCTACGGCCCGGTGCCGCCGCCGACCTGGTCGAACTCGACCGCGACCCGGTACGCACCGACCCCGAGCAGATCACCGCGATCAGGGTCACCGGCACCTGGCGCACCGGCCACCGCACCGCCTGACCAACCAGCCGCCCCCGGGCCAGCCGCCGCCGGTCCGATCGGTGGCGGCGCGGCGGTCACCGGCCCGGCGAGCCGAACAGCTGCACCGCCACCGATCGCCGTGCGTCAGGGCTGGTCGAGGCGGGCCAGGTCGTCGGGCGACAGGTGGAGTTCGGCGGCGGCGACGGAGTCACGGATCGTCTCGGGGCGCGACGAACCCGGGATCGGGATCACCACCGGCGACTTCGCCAGCATCCAGGCCAGGCAGACCTGTTGCGGGCTGACCCCGTGCTCGCGGGCGACCTCGGCGAACACCGCGAACCGCGAACCCAGGTCACCGGCGTTGGCGATGCCGCCGAGCGGGCTCCAGGGCAGGAACGCGATGCCGAGTTCCGCGCAGAGCGTCAGTTCCGGTTCGCTGGACCGGAAGGCCGGCGAGTACTGGTTCTGCACGCTGACCAGCCGGCCACCGAGGATCTCGTTGGCGAGCACGATCTGCTCGGGGTCGGCGTTGGAGATGCCGGCCATCCGGATCTTCCCGGCGTCGAGCAGGTCCCGGATGGCGCCGACGGAGTCCGCGTACGGGACCTGGGGGTCGGGGCGGTGGAACTGGTAGAGGTCGATCGCCTCCACGCCGAGTCGCTTGAGCGACGCCTCGCAGGCGCTCCTGAGGTATTCGGGCGACCCGTTGCGCGTCCAGGAGCCGTCGCCGGGGCGCAGATGACCGCCCTTCGTGGCGATCAGCACGCCGGAGGTGTCGCCGCCGTAGGTCGCCACGGCGCGGGCGATCAGCGACTCGTTGTGGCCGACGTCGTTGGCGTACAGGTGGTAGGCGTCGGCGGTGTCGATCAGCGTGACGCCGGCGTCCAGCGCAGCGTGGATCGTGGCGATCGACCGCTGCTCGTCGGGACGGCCCTCGATCGACATCGGCATGCCGCCGAGACCGATCGCGCCGACGGCGATGTCACCGATGCGACGGGTTTGCATGCAGGCTCCTCCTCGGGGCGGTCCGGATGCGACGCGCGCGGCGGGTCGGCCGCCGGGCACGGATTCCAGCCTCCGCCCCGACAGCTAAGCTGTCCAACAGAAGAATCTGATCCCGGCAATCGGTGTTGGTGATGAATCGTGGAGCTGCGCCAGCTCGAATACTTCGTGGCGGTCGCCGAGGAGCGGCACTTCACCCGGGCCGCCGAACGCATGCACGTGGCGCAGTCCGGCCTGTCGACGTCGATCCGTTCGCTGGAGCGTGAGCTGGGCGCCAGCCTCTTCGTGCGCAACACCCGCAGCGTCGAGCTGACCAGCGAGGGCCGGGCCCTGCTCAGCCAGGCCCGGCACGCCCTCGCCAACGTCGCCGCCGCCAAGGACGCGGTGGCGGCGGTACGGGGGCTGCTGCGCGGCACCCTGGCGGTCGGCACCATGCAGTGCCTCGGCGCCATCGACCTGCCGGCGACGCTGGCCCGGTTCCACACCGCCCACCCCGGCGTCGAGATCCGGCTGCGGCAGGGCGGCTCACCCGACCTGATCGAACGGGTCCGCACCGGCGACCTCGATTTGGCGTTCGTCTCCGCGCCCGCGCGGGCCGTGCCCGGCGTCGCGCTGGCCCCGATCCGCTCCGAGCCGCTGGTGCTGGCCTGCGGACCCGAGCATCCGTTGCGGGATCGCCCCGAGGTCGACCTGCGTGACCTGTCGGGTGAGACCTTCGTCGACTTCTCCCCCGGCTGGATCACCCGGGACTCCGTCGACCAGGCGATGGCGGCCGTCGGCGTCGAGCGGCGGGTCGCGTTCGAGGTCAACGACGTGCACTGGCTGCTCGATCTGGTCGGGCACGGGCTGGGCATCGCCGTCGTACCGCAGGTCTTCCGCACCAAGCGGACCACCACGCGCTTCGTTCCGATCACCGACTCGCCCCGCTGGCACCTGGCCGCGGCGACGGCGAGCGGGCGGCATCCCAGCACCGCCGCGACCGCGCTGCTCTCCCTCGACGACATCCGCTCCGGGCCGGGCCCGGCACCGGCAGCCCGGCCGCCGCGCTAGGGTCGGGGCCATGGCGTTGACCGCAGGGGACGTCGAGCGGTTCGAGGCCGCCCGGCCGCGCCTGGAGGCCATCGCCTACCGCCTCCTCGGTTCCGCCGGGGAGGCGGAGGACGCCGTCCAGGAGACGTTCCTGCGCTGGCATGCCGCCGAGGTCGACCGGATCGAGGTCCCCGAGGCCTGGCTGACGAAGGTCCTCACCAACCTGTGTCTCAACCAGCTCGGCTCCGCGCGGGCGCGCCGCGAGACCTATGTGGGCCGATGGCTCCCCGAGCCGCTGCTCGGCGGGGACCCGATGCTCGGCCCGGCCGACACCGTCGAGCAGCGCGAATCGGTGTCGTACGCGGTCCTCACCCTGATGGAGCGCCTCGCCCCCCGGGAGCGGGCGGTGTACGTGCTGCGGGCGGCCTTCGACTATCCCCATCGGGAGATCGCCGAGATCCTCGACCTCACCGAGGCCACCAGCCAGCAGATCTTCCACCGCGCCAAGAAACACATCGCGGAGGGCAAGACCCGCATCGAGGTCGACGGGGCCGCCGCCCGACGGATCGTCGAGGAGTTCCTGACGGCCGCCACCAGCGGCCAGACCGCGCCGCTGGTGCGCCTGCTCACCGCCGACGCCGTCGCGGTCGGGGACGGCGGCGGGAAGGTCCCGGCCCGCGCCAAGGCGTTCGAGGGCGCCGTCGCGGTCGCGAAGTTCCTCTGGGGGCTGTTCAAACCCACCGAGGCCAAGCGCGCCCTGCTCGGCGGCGCACCCGAGGTGTACGCCTGGACCGCCAACGGCGATCCCGCCGTCGTGGTGGTCGTGGACGGCCGGGTCGTCGGCGTCATCTGCCTGGAGGTCACCGGCGAAGGCATCGCGGCGTTCCTCAGCCAGGTCAACCCCGACAAGCTCGGGCGTGCGACCGCGCTCTGGGCGACCACCGACCACGGGGATCCCCTGCTCACCGCCTTCTGACCCGCATGTGAGGTGCTTCACATCGGGTTCCTGTCAGCAACCGTGGCCCGGCCCGGTTCAAGTGGCGAACCCACACCAGACGGGAGCACCGACATGCCGCACCGCATCATCGTCCTCGGAGCCGGATACAGCGGCGCCATCGCCGCCGGACGCCTCGCCAGGCGGCTGCACCGCGAGGACGCCGCCATCACCCTCGTGAACGCCGAGCCGGACTTCGTGGAACGCGTCCGCCTGCACCAGCTTGCGGTCGGCCAGCAGCTCACGCCCCGGCCGCTGGGCGAGATGTTCGCCGGCACCGGCGTCGAACTGAGGCTCGCCAAGGTCACCGGCGTCGACGTCGACCGCAGGACCGTCGCCGTCGTCGACGCGAGCGGCGCCGACGAACTCGCCTACGACACCCTCGTCTACGCCCTCGGCAGCGGCTGGAACACCCAGGGCGTCGCCGGCAGCGCCGAGCACGCGTACGAGATCGCCAGCCGGCCCGGGGCGCTCCGGCTTCGTGACCGCCTGGCCCGCCTCGACGCCGGGCAGAGCGTCCTCGTCGTCGGCGGCGGCCTCACCGGCCTGGAGGCCGCGACCGAGATCGCCGAGGCCCGCCCGGACCTCGACGTCGCCCTCGCCGCCCGCGGCGACCTCGGCGACTGGCTCTCGCCCCGGGGCCGCCGGCACCTGCGGAAGGTCTTCGGCCGGCTCGGCATCACCGTGCACGAGCGGACCGCCGTCACCGGCGTCGAAGCCGACCGCGCCGCCACCGCCGACGGCGGCACCATCCCGGCCGCGGCCACCGTCTGGACCACCGGTTTCGCGGTCCATCCGATCGCCGAGAAGACCGCCCTGACGGTCACCGGCACCGGCCAGATCGTCGTCGACGCGACCATGCGCTCGGTCTCCCACCCGGAGGTGTACGCCATCGGCGACGCCGCCTTCGCGATGGGCCGGGGCGACAAGCCGCTGCGGATGTCGTGCGCCTCGGGCGTCCCGATGGCGTGGCAGGCCGCCGACGCGATCGCGGCGCGCCTGACCGGCGGAAAGCTCCCGAACGCGTCGCTGCGCTACCTCAACCAGTGCATCTCGCTGGGCCGCAGGGAGGGCTTGATCCAGTACGTCACCGCCGACGACCGCGCCGTGCCGGCGGTGCTGACCGGACGATTCGCCGCCGGCTACAAGGAACTGATCTGCAAGGGCGCCGCCTGGGGCGTCGCCAACCCGACCCTCGGGCTACCGACCCGGCACCGCCGCGTCACGCCCGACCGGGCCACGACCGGCTCGGCCGTCTGGGGGTAGGCCCGGGCGGCGGCCGGTCTGTCCGCCCACGGGCAGATGACCGGCCTCGGCGTACGACCCGGGGTGGACGGCGGCACCCGGCCCCGGGGCGGACGACAGCGACGCCCGCCGCGCGCAGGCTGGCACCGGGGCTGACCAGCTTCAGCGCCCGCCGCTGTCCACGCAAGTTAAGGAAGTGAGACCGTGTTCAGTAGGACCCGAACAGCCGCCGTCGGGGTGCTGGCACTCCTGCTCTCGGGGAGCTTCGTGCCCGGCGCCGCCCCGGCACTGGCCGAGCCGCAACCCGGGGCGTCGCAGTCCACGATCGACACCGACTTCCGGGAGGATCCGTACTTCTCCGCGGAACAGAAGGAGTTGCTCCAGGCGCTCGCGAAGCGTTCCACCGAGCCGCTGCGGGCGGAGAGTTGGCCACACGGGCGTTCCACCGGCCGGCTGGAGCTGGCGGTGCCGAGCGAGTTGCCGGCGGAGGCGTCCCTCGCCGAGCACGCCGTGGCGTTCGTGGAGCGCAACGCGCTGCTCTGGCGGCTGGACTCCGCCAAGCAGCTCAAGGTGACCGCCGTCAAGGAGGCCGGTGACTGTTCCACGGTCACCCTCGGGCTCGTCGGCCCGGAGAAGCTACGCGTCTTCAACGCCGTGATCAACGTGGTGGTCAGCCCGGAGGGGCTCATCCGGGCGGTTGCCGGCCATGTCAGCGGCGACCCGGCCGGCGATCCCAAGGGTGCGCGGATCGACGCCGAGGCCGCGGCCAAGGTGCTGCGTACGCAGCTGAGGAACCGCGGCGGTCACGAGGCCGCCGAGGGGCCGCTGCCGGCGCCGACCGAGATGATCCTGGATCCGTTCTACCTGACCGACGGCGCGCACCAGGCCACCCGCGGCTGGGTCTTCGACGGCGAAGCCGAGGGCAACGGCGAGCTGAAGCGTGCCCAGGAGGTGGCCGCGTCGGCGGTGACCACCGGCGCGCCGGTGGTGCATGTGGTCGACCAGTCGGCGGGTGCCGTGACGGTCAGCGGCCCGAGCATCAGCCTGCCCAGCAACCAGGTGGCCGGCTGCCCGGACGGGAACCCGGTGCGGTGGCTCGGCGAGGTGGTCGTGGACCCGATGACCAATACTCCGGCGTACGTCGGCCTCGGGCACCTCAACGTCAGGACCAGCGGCAGCACCGCCACCGAGCGGGCGTACGACGTGCTCGGCAAGCCCTTCATGCTCGACCTGTACGGCGACCGCGCCGTCCGGCAGCACCTGCGCGATCCGCAGGAGATCGCCGGGGTGGGTGGCCGGACCCGGGTCAGGTTCCAGGAGTACTACGGCGGCCTGCCGGTGGAGGGGGCCGGCCTGACGGTGACCCTGCTGCCGGGCGGCAACGCCGAGTCGGTCACCGGCCGGTTCGTCTACTTCCCGCAGACCAACACGGTGCCGGACATCGCCGGCAAGGAGGCGCTCTCCGGGGCGTACCAGGAGTACCTGCGGATCGAGTGTGGTGCCGACGCCACCTGCCGCAAGGTGGCCGCAGACGAGTACACCCGGGCCACCGTGACCGCCGAGCCGGTGATCCTCTCCGCCGAGATCTTCCGCGGCACGCGGGTGCCCGACGGTGAGGAGCGCATCGCGTACCGGATGGCGTTCCCCCGCCGGATCATGTTCTGGGACGCCGACCGGGGCGGCGCGCTCTGGGGCTACCCGACGGTCGACCACGCCATCCCGCACACCATCCGCAACGCGGAGGCCGGCAACCGGGTGGAGATCGTGAACGGGGTGCCGGCGGCGGGGATCACGCCGCACGCCGACTCGACCGCGGTCTCCGCCGCCCTGGCCGCCATCGACGCGTACTACCTGGGGCTGGGCCGCAACGGGTTCGACGGCCGGGGCGGCTCGGCCGACGTGGTGGTCCGCGCCGACCTGGACAACGCCTTCTGGTGCCCGACGGGCTTCCTCGACCAGTGCGGCACCCGGATGCTCTTCGGCACCAACCTGACCGCGGACGACGTGGTGGGCCACGAGTTCACCCACGGCGTGGTGGAGTTCACCGCCGACTTCGTCCGGGGCGGCGAACCGGGCGCGCTCAACGAGCACTACTCGGACGTGATGGCCAACGTCATCTTCCCGGACGCGCGGGCGGGCGAGTGGAACGTCGGGGAGGAGAGCCCGATGGGTGCCGTCCGGGACATGGCCAACCCGGGCAGGCTCGGGCATCCCGGGCACTACGCGCTGCTCACCCGCAACTGCGCCGACCCCGAGGCGTGCGTCCACAGTTGGGCGGGGGTGCCCAACCGCGCCGCGGTGCTGATCGCCGACGGCGGGGTGCCGGGCAGCCGGCACCCGGGCGTGGGCCGGGACACCCTGGGGCAGCTCTACTTCACCACCCTCGCCACCGGCGGGATGGGCAGCTCCGACCTGTTCCTGCACGAGCGGGTGAACACCATCGCCAGCTGCCGGCAGCTGGTCCAACTCGGCCAGCCGATCGGCGGCCGGACGCCGACCCTGGCCGACTGTGACCACGTGGCGCGGGCCTTCGACACCGTCGGTGTCAACGCCACCACCGAGATCGGCTGGACCCGGTTCTCCGCGGGCCTCTTCGGCAGCAGCACCGACGTCGAGACCCGCTCCGGGCTGTTGCTGTACAACGGGTGCACGATCGCCAACCAGATCCTGCGGGCCGAGGACCCGAGCGGCCGGGTCCGGACCTCGGACGTGGCCGACGGCCTGGCCGTCGACTTCGTCGGCGAGTGGGGCGCGTACGTGCTCGCGCGGGGCGCGGCGAGCGACCCGAGGAGCCGGATGGTGCAGTACCGGATCTGGACGAACTGGTTCCACGCCGGTGTGGTCGACGTGGACGAGGTGTACGCCAAGCCGGCCGGGATGACCGACGACCAGTGCCGCCAGCCGGCCGGGCAGATGCACCGCCGGACGCTGTTCAGCACCGCGCGGGTGTCGCACTGGGCGGTGTTCTTCGACGGCGGCAGGGGTGACGAGCGGGTCAACTCCGGGCTGATGCTGCCGGCCGGATGCCAGATCGAGTCGGTACGGGGCCTGCACTATCACGGCGGCGTGCCGGAAGGGGCCCCGGCGCTCTGGCTCAGCCACCAGGGCCTGCACGGCTTCCGGATCAGCCGGCCGTCACTCGATCCGCGTGCGCTGGAGACGGACGTGCACTGGTGGCACGAGGGCATCTCGGCCATCTTCGTCCGGGTGCAGTACGACATCTTCGAACCGGCCGGTGTCGACTGCCTGACCACCGGGCTCCGCACGACGCCCTGACCGGGCAGGCTGCCGGCGGTGGGGGCCGGTGACCGTCCAGTGGGGACCGTCACCGCCGCCACCGCCGGCAGCCGGGCCACCCGACTCCCCCTGTTGCCGGTCGCGGTCAGCGGGGCCAGCGCAGCGGGCCGGGGTGTGCCGACCAGAGCAGTCTCCGCCAGCGGGGGCGGGCGGCGCGCAGCGCCCCGGTGTAGGTGGTGGCGGCGGCGGTGGCCGCGGCGGCCTGCGCGGCGGTGACCGTGCCGGGCGCGAAGGCGACCTGGTTGACCAGGCGGGCCAGGTCGTCGACGGCGCCGCAGGCCACCGCCGACGGCGTAACGCCACCGGCACGGGCCCGGGCATCGACCCGCACGGCCGCGCCCGGAACCCCGGTCCCGGCGTCGTCATCCGAGCCATCGGTCCCGGCAGCGGCGTCGGCGAGGCTGTTCGCAGCCGGGCCGACGGCGTCGGTGAGGGCCCGTCGGGCCCAACCGGCGACCTCGGTGGCGGACAGGTCGGCGGCCACCGGCCGCCCGGCCAGCCGCAGCGCGTCGGTCACCTCCCGCCAGGCGCCGGCTATCCGGTGGCCGGGGTCGCCCCGGTGCAGTCGACCGCGGGTCTGCGCCCGACGCATCCCCAGCAGGATCGCCAGCAGCCCCGCGACCACGAGCAGGACGGCACCGGTGCTGCCGGCGGCCAGCACCGGTGCCGGCACACCATCGTCGCCGGCGGGACCGGCGGGGGCGGCCTGCGGGGGCGGCGAGCTGGTCGGCTCCAGGGGCGGCTCCGGCTGCTCCGACGGCGGCGGCTCCTCCGGCTGCGGACGGAAATCCTCCTCCACCGGCCGCGGTTCGTCGTCCGGTCGGGGCAGCGGGTCGAACGGCACCCAGCCCAGCCCGTCGAAGAGCACCTCCGGCCAGGCGTACGCGTCGGCGGCCCGCACCGGCCCGGACAGGGGCGCGGCGAACCCGACCACCACCCGGGTCGGCAGCCCGGCCAGCCGGCCCAGCACCGCGAACGAGCCGGCGAACTGTTCCGAGGTGCCCCGCTGCCCGCCGCCGTTACCCGGTCCGAAGAGGAAGAACGCCAGGTTGGGGTAGGCGTGGCCGCTGGGCGCGTCGGCGACCAGCCGGTAGTGCTCGGCGAGCCACTGCTCGATCGCCGCCGCCCGGGCATAGGGAGCGCCGTTCTCCTCGGCCAGCTGGCCGGCGAGCCGACGCAGTTGCTCGGGCGCGCCGTCGGCGACGTGCAGCACCCGGGCCACCTCGTCGCCGGCCGGGGTGTTCGCCGTGGCCAGCAGGTTGAAATCCGGCCGTTCCCGGGCCGAGGTCACCGTGTAGCGCAGCCCCGGGCTGAGCCCGTCGGGACGGATCAGCGTGCCGGTGCCCGGGTCGTAGGCCACCCGCGCCCCGCTGACCTCACGCGGGGTGGCGACGGCGGGCAACAGCCGCCCGCTGAGCTCGCCCACCGTGATCTCCTGCTCGACCGTCTCCACGGTGGCGTACGGGGCCGGGTCGGTGGCCGGCAGGATCCGCCCGGCGTTGCGGTAGGTCGCGCCGACCCGCCAGGTGACCCCGTCGTAGTCACTGAGCACGGCCAGCCGGACCCGAATGCCGCCGCTCCGCGCCGGGTCCGGGGCCCCGGCCGGATCCGGCGCTCCAGGATCCGCCACATCCGGGTCCCGCGCCCCGGAGTCCTGCGGTGCCGCCGGGTCGGTGTCGGCGCCGCCGGTGGCCACCTGGAACAGCTGCTGTTCCGGGTTCAACGCCCAGCCGGAGATCCTGATCAACGGGTTCTCGTCCAGCGTCTCCACCTGCGGCGGCTCCACGTAGCGGCGCGGATCCACCGGTCGCTCCTGCACCAGGGCGGCCACCGCCGGGCCGAGCACCGCCGCCAGCCCCACCACGACCGCCGTGCCGGCCGCCGACGCCGCGGCCAGCCGGGCCCGCACCCCGGCCCGCACCGCCGGGGCCAGCTCCTCGACCGGGTCGCCGCCGGGCGCCCGCGCCGACACCGCCAGCCCGAGCGCCGCCGCCACCGCCAGCGCCACGGTCGGGCCGATCGCCGGCTCGGCGTTCGGCCCGACCACGTACAGCGCGCCGGTATAGAGCAGCACCGGCGGCAGATAGCCCAGCAGCACCCGCCCGGCGCGCAGCGCCACCTCCGCGCCGGCCAGCCCGGCCAGCCAGGCGGCCACCAGCGGCACCAGGATCGTGTCCGGCGTCGGCTCCACCGGGATCATCGCGGTCAGCAGCCGGGGGATGGCGTTGCCCGCGGCGTCGCCGACCACCTCGGCGAACCCGCCGGGCAGGTCGGCCCGGGCGGCGGCCAGCCGCAGGCACCACGCCGTCCACCCGGCCATCACCAGCACCGACACCGGTGCCACCAGCCAGGACGGCAGCCGCCGCGCCACGACGCTGACCAGCACCGACCCGACCGCCGCACCGGCGACCAGGACGGTGAGCAGCGATCCGGCGTACACCCGGCCGAGCACCGACCCGGCCAGCGCCACCATGATGATCATCGCGGTCGGCACGACCAGGGTGGCCAGCGCGGCCGGCACCGCCCGCAGCCGCCTCACCACCGGCGCACCCCGTCCCACTCGGCGGCGAACGCCGCACCGTCGGCCGCGTCGACGACGACCAGGCCGGCCGCGCCCGGCGGCGTCGGCTCCGCCGCCCCGAAGACCCCGACCACCACCGACGGGTACGCCCCACGCAGCGCGCCGACGTGCCCCAGGTCGTCGCGGCCACCGGGCCCGGTGAGCACGACCAGGGTGTCGCCGAGCCGATCCCGACGCAGCCGCGCCGCCGCCTCCTCCAGCGTCCCGTCGCCGGTCAACGACACCGCCGCCAACCGGTCCAGCGGCCCGCTGGGCCCGCCGCCATCCGGCCCGGTGGACGCCGCTTCGGCGGCGACGCAGAGCAGCACCACCGGCAACGCCTCCCGCATCGCTGCGGTCACCACCGACGCGGCGGCCTCACAGGCCGACTCGAACGACTCGGCCACCCCGTCGAGGCGGTCCGGGTGGGCGGCGGCCCGGTTGTCCAGCAGCACCACGATCCGGGGCAGGCTGGTGTCCACGTTCTCCCGCACCATCAGCTCACCCACCCGGGCGCTGGTACGCCAGTGCACCCGACGCAGCTCGTCGCCGACGACGTACTCCCGCAGCGAGTCGAAGGTGATCGAGCCGTGCGGCACCGCGTCGACCCGCCCGTCGAGACTGCGGCCGGCGCCGGTGGGCACCGCGCTCAACGGGTGGATGCGCGGGTGCACCCAGACCGGCACGCTGCCGCCGTAGGAGCGGGCCAGCACGACCAGGCCGAACGGATCACGGCGGGTCACCCGCAGCGGCCCGACCGGCACCACCCCGCGTCGGGTGGTCGGCACGTCGTAGCCGACCGTGGTGTCCGTACCCGGACGCAACCGCAGCACCGGCACCGGCACCACCCGGTCGCCGCAGCGGTCGGTGGCCAGCAGGCTCGCCGCCCGCAGCCGCCCCGCGTTGCGTACGGTCAGCGTCATGGTGGCCGGCTCGCCCCGGGCCACCCGGTCCGGGTCGGCCTGCCGGCGCACCTGGAGCCGGGGCCGCCGGGCCGCGGTGACCACGGCCACCGCGAGGGCGGCACCGGCCGCCGCGCCGAGCAGCGTCAACTCCGGGTACGCGAAACGGAAGCCGGCGCCGAGCAGCAGCACGGCGGCGACGAGCAGCCCGATGCCCCGGGCGGTGATCCCCACGTCGGCCCGCACCGGTCAGGAGGACGCCGGGGCCGGTTGACCCGACGGCAGCGGCACCGGCACCGAGGCGACGGACTGGCGCAGCACGTCGGTGGCGGTCACCCCGCGCACCTGCGCGTCCGGGGTGAGCAGCAGCCGGTGGGCGAACACCGGCTCGGTGAGCACCTTGAGGTCCTCCGGCATGATCCAGCCCCGGCCGTCGATCAGCGCGTACGCGCACGCCGCCCGGGTCAACGCGATCACCCCGCGGGGGCTGACCCCGACCCGGACCTGCGGATGGGTGCGGGTGGCCGCGGCCAGCCGCACCGCGTACGCGTACAGCGGCTCGGCGATGTGCACCCGGCGGGCCATCCGCACCATCTCGCCGACGGTCACGGTGTCGGTGACCGCGGCGAGCGCCTCGGGGGAGCGCACCGTCGCCCCGCGCAGCACCTCCACCTCCACCGACTCGTCCGGGTAGCCCACCGAGAGCTTGACCAGGAACCGGTCCAGCTGGGCCTCCGGCAGCCGGTAGGTGCCGTCCATCTCCACCGGGTTCTGGGTGGCCACCACCAGGAACGGCTGCGGCACCGGATGCCGTACCCCGTCCACGGTGACCGTCCGCTCCTCCATCACCTCCAGCAGCGCCGACTGCGTCTTCGGCGACGCCCGGTTGATCTCGTCGGCGATGACGATGTTGGCGAACACCGGACCGGGATGGAACTCGAAACCCCGGGTGGCCTGGTTGAAGATGGTCACGCCGGAGACGTCCGACGGCAGCAGGTCCGGGGTGAACTGGATGCGCCGCCACTGCCCCTGCACGGTCGCCGCGATCGCCCGCGCCAGGGTCGTCTTGCCCACCCCGGGCACGTCCTCCAGCAGGACGTGCCCCTGGGCGAACAACGCGGTCAGCGCCAGCCGGACCACCTCGGGCTTGCCGAGCACCACCGCGTTGACGTTCTCGGCCAGCCGGGCGGCGAGGGCGGCGAAGCCCTGCACCTCCTGCTGGGTGAGCGGTTCCTGGCTGTTCACGGTGGTGCTCCTCGGCCGGGTTGGATCAGCAGGTGGGCAGGACGTTGATGTCGTCCCCGCCCTCCAGGTTGAGCCAGGCCCAGGGGATGTAGTTGCGCCCGCTGTACTCGACCTGCACCCACCAGGTGCTGCGCTTGTCGTTGTTGTAGACGTAGGCGTAGACCTCCTCGCCCCGCAGCTTGCAGAACGCCCGGAGCCGGGTGCCGGGCCGGGCCCAGCCGACCTGCCGGTCGTCGTCCTGCCGGGCCACCGAGAAGATCTCGTTGCCGTTGCGGCCGGAGACATCCCGGTCGCAGTAGGTGCGCTGGTCCGGCGCGCTGCCGTTGACGCAGGTGGCGACGCCGTAGAGCGCGTCGGTGGCCTGCGCCCGCGTCGCCGTGCCCGGACCCGCCGCGTTGGTCGCCGTCACGGTGAAGGTGTAGTTGGTGCCCGGCGTCAACCCGCTCATCGTGATGCTGGAGCAGGGGCCGCTGCGCGCCGGCTGACCCGGCCGGCTCAACGTGCAGGTGGCCTGCCCGCCCCCGGCGTCCACGGTGAACGTCACCGTCGCCGCCGTCGCGGTCGCCGACGACCCGGTCACCGTCACCCGCGGCGCCGCCACCGTCCGGGCCGTCGTCGTCGCCTGCGGCCCCTCACCGGCCTCGTTCACCGCCCGGACCTGCACCGTGACGTTCTGCCCGTCACCGAGGCCGCTGATCGTCGTCCGGGTGTCGGTCACCTCGCTGCGCCGGCCCCCCACCTCCACCACGTACCCGGTCACCGGCCGGCCGTTGGCGGCGGCCGGCGACCACTGCACCGCCACCGTCCCCGGCTGGTCGGCCACCGTGCCCGCCCGCAGCTCCGTCGGCTCGCCGGGCACGGCGAAGGGCACCACGGTGTTGCTCACCGGGGAGGGCTCCGATCCCGCGCCCTTGTCGTTGACCGACACCACCGTGAAGGCGTACTGCGTGCCGTACTCCAGCTCGCCGGCCTTGATGACCAGCTCGGTGCCGGTCGACTCGCCGGCCGGGGCGTTCGTGCCGGCCGAGGCGGCGGTCACCGCGTACCGGGCGATCTTGTTGCCCTGCCCGTTCGCCGCCGGCCAGCTCACCGCCACCGTGCCGTCCTGGCGGGCCTGCGCGGTCACGCTGGCCGGCGGGTCCGGCACCTCCGCCGTCGGCGTCACCGGGTTGCTGTTCCGGGCCGGTCCGGCGCCCTTGGCGTTGACCGCGTGCACCGAGAACCGGTACGTCTCCCCGTTGGTCAGCTCCGTGATCTCCACCGACCGCTGGTTCGCACCGACCTCGTGCCGCTGCCCGGCGCCCTCCACCACGTACCGGACGATGTCCGCGCCGTTGGCCGCGGCCGGCCGCCAGCTCACCCGCGCCTGCGCGTTGCCCGCCGCGGCGGTCACGCTGCGCGGGGCGCCCGGCCTGCTCGCCTCCGGCTTCTTCGGTGGCGGAGGCGGCGGCGGGGGGTCCGGCGGCGGGTCGCCGCCGAGCACGTCGTTGGCGTACTTGTCGACCTCCCGCACCTGGTGCGAGTCGTCGACCACCCGCGCGGTCGCCGCGTCCGGGGCGTTGATGAAGAGGTAGTTCTCCCGCACCTCCAGCTCCAGCGGACCGCCCCACCGGCCCTTGATCGTGTCCACCAGCTCTCCGGTCGCGTCGAACGCGTACACCACGCCCGCCGCCTCGTCCGCGCAGTAGAACCGCCCGGCCCAGGCCACCGCCGGGTTGAGCCGGTCACCGTCACCCGGCACCGTGAAGGAGCGCACCTGGCCACCGTCGGCGATCACGTGCACCTGCCGCTGCCCGGCCACCGTCACCGGCACCACCGGCCCGCTGGTGCGTACCGGCATCGTGCCCGGCCCGGTCAACGTCTCCGCCAACACCGTACGGCGGGTGACGCCCCGGACCACCGTGACCAGCGCCCCGGCGGTGCGGTCCAGCACCGCCACCCCGTCGTCCAGCGTGGAGACCACCAGCTCGTGGCTGGGCTCGGCCACGTCGTGCGTCTCCACCTGTTTCGGACTCACCTGCGAGCCCTCCGCGGGCACCGACGGCAACGCCGCCGGGGTGATCGCCGAAACGGTGCCCTCCGCCGGCACCGCCACCCACAGCCGGCCCTCGCCGTCGAACGCTCCGCCGGTGATCCCCGGTGGATAACGCACCGGCTCGCCCACCGGCGCCAGCGACCGCGGGTCCAACTGCCGCACCACGCCCTGCACCGCGTCCACCACGAACGCCGCGTCCTTGTGCAGCGCCACGCTCACGCCCAGGCCGGGGGTCGTCGGGGTGGTCGCGGTGATCTGCAACGTGGCCAGGTCCAGCGCGCTGATCTGACCCGTGTTCAGGTCCCGCAGCACCAGCAGCCGGTCCGTCTGCACCACCTGCATCGGATGCCGCCGGGCCGCGGGCACCTCCATCCGGGTGTCCACCCGCGCGGTGATCCCGTTGACCCGGGCCAGCTCGCTACGCGCCGCGCTCCACAGCCACGAACTCGCGTCGTAGCTGGCCACCGCGTTGTCCGCGGCCCCCAGACCGAGCACGGTCAGCCCCATCGCCGCCAGCAGCGCCAGCACCGTGCCCACGGTGACCAGACCACCGCGTACCCGGGACCGGGAGCGGGCGGTGCGGGTCGGAACGGCCTCGTCGATGCTCGCCACAGCCGGCTGCCTCCCGTGTCGTCCTGGCAGGTGGCGCGCCGACACGGCGACCCCTCCCCTGAGCCGGGAGCCATCATATGGTCACGCAACGGACCCCGGGAACCCGCACTGTCCGCCTGTGGACACCCAGCGTGGCGTGTCGTCGGCGTGTCCCGTCACCACTGTCGGTCGGGGACGGCGGGCCGGCCGCCACCGGCGGCCCCGGGGTGGCATCGGTCAGTTCGAGGTGGCGCCGGCCTCCCGCGACGTGCACACCTGGGTCGACGTGGCGAACCGATCCGTACCATAGACCGCCAGCACGGCAAAGCAGTAGTCCACCCGGGAGCTCAACCCGTTCACCGTGTAGCGGGTCTGCCCCGGGTCCACCGTGGCCAGCACCCCCAACGGCTGCCCGGCCCGCCCACCGGCCACCATGAACGGCACCAGCCCGTCCGACGGATCGGTCCAGGTCAACGTGATCGTGGCCGCGTCGTCGCGCAGCTTCAGATCCCCCGGCGGCGGATCGGACTCCACCGGCGCCGTCGACCCCGGCGTCGTCACCGGCGGCGCCGCCCGCCGGTCGAGAAGCAGCACCCCCACCCCGACCACCGCGGCCAGGGCCACCACCACCGCGACCACCGCCACCACGATCGCCGCCCGGCTGCGGCCCCGCTCCGGCTCCACCGCCGGGAGCGCCAGCGCCCCTGGAACGGCGGGGCCACCGTGGGCGGCGGAGGCACCACCGCCGCAAGCCCCGCCGTCGGCTCACCCCAGGCCGGCGGGACAGCACCCTGCGGGGGGTACGCCGGCGGCGCGACCTGCTGCCCCGCCCCGTACGGGTACCCGCCGCCGCCCGAGCCCTGCTGCGGCAAGCTGTCCTGGCGCGCGCCGTGCTCGTGCGGACCGCGCTGCTGCGGAATCTGCTGCTGCGGGCCCTGCTGTTGCTGGCTGTACCCGTGCGGCGCATCCTGTTGCGAGCTGTACTCGTGTGACGCGTTCTGCTGCGAGCTGTACCCGTGCGGCGCGTTCTGCTGCGGGCCGTACTGGTGCGGGCCGTACTGGTGCGGGCCCACGATCGGGCTGTACGGGGCAGGCCCGCTGACCGGGCCGGGCATCGGCGGGCCACTGACCGGACCGTGGTGGGGCAATCCGCTGCCCGCGCCGTGCGGGTCCGGCCCGCCGGCCGCCCCGTGTCCGGGTGCCGCGCCGGTCGTCCCAACCGCAGGCGCCACGCCGATCGGTCCATACCCGGGCGGCCCGCTGGCCGGCGACAAGCCGGATGGCCCGCCCGTCTGCGCGTGGCTGGGTGCTCCGCTGGCTGGTGCGTCCCCCACCGGCCCGCTGGTCGGCACGTAGCCCGGCATCCCGCTGGTCGGCGTATAACCCGGCGGTCCGCTGACCGGCGCGTAGCCCGGAATCCTGCTGGTCGGCGCGTAACCGGCTGCTTCGCTGGTCGGTCCCGGTGGGGCGCTGATCTGCCGCGGGTAGCCCGACCTGGCGTGGGCGTCGCCGGGAAGGCCGGTGCCGGGCGGTGCGCTCACGGGAGGTGCGCTGACCGGTTGCCCGGATGACGGCGGCGCGCTGACCGGAGAAAAGGCCGGCGGCCCACTGACCGGGGACGCCGCCTCAGCGCCCGGCGTGGCGGGCCGCGGCATCCGGCCGGCACGCGCCACCTCTTCCTCCAGCAGCGGACCGATCTGCTGGACCCGGATCGTCGGCCGGGCCCACTCGGGATGCGCGAACGACGCGGGTCCGCCGGCCTCCGGGGCCGTCCCGTCGGCGGCAGGTGGTACCGCGATCACCCCGGTCTCCTCGTCAAAGCCCCGCTGCCCCGCTGCCGACGGCCCCCCGGAGGGCGGAGCGGGCGGCGACGCGGCCGGGCCATCAGCGGCGGTCCGGACCGCCGGGGGCGCGGACACCGCCCGGGCCGGCCCGACCGGCGGGGCGTGCGGGGCAGGCGGCACCACCGGAGGCGGCGGGACCTGCGGCACGGCCGGAGGTCGCGCAACGGGCGGGACGGCCGGAGGGGGCGGGATGGCCGGCACCGCCGGGACGAGCGGGACGGGCGGAGGCGACACGACAGGCGGAGGTGGCGCGACAGGCGGAGGCGGCGCGACAGGCGGAGGCGGCACGCTGGAAAGCGGAGGAGCGCTGGGCACAGGAGGCGCCGAGGGCACCGCGAGGTGAGCGGTATCGGCTGCCGTCGCGGCATCGTGCGGCTTCCAGGCGGTCGACAGCACGGCCAACGAGACGGTCGGCTCGGCAAGCGCGCCAAGATGCGACTGGCTCGCCGGCTCCGGCTGCGGAGCCGGGGGGACCGGCGGTTGCGGGGCGGGAGCGGCGTCGCCGAGATACTCCCGTGCTGTGCGTACCGCCGGGTGGTCGAGGCCGAGCACGGCGGGGCCGGCGGCGGCGACCCGGGTGTAGTTGCGGCGGGCCTCGTGGCGGTTACCCAACTCGTCGGCGACCGAGCCGAGCTCGAAGGACAACGCCAACATCAGTGGGTCCGCGTGTGGCCACCGACGCTCCCCCGCCGCGAACGCCTCCTCCAGGACCCGGCGGGCAGCGCTCGGGTCATCCGCCTCCCGGTGCAGCCGGGCCAGCAGGTGCGCCGTGCTGAGCACGTCCGGATGGTCCTTGCCGAACGGCGGCCGGGCAGACTCGACCGCCTCGGTCAGCAGGTCACGGGCGGCGGCGAGGTTACCCGCCCCGCGCAGCGCGAGAGCCCGCTGCTGGGCGACGGCCAAGGGAGAGGCGTGGGGCACGAGGCCCATGCTGCCGGGTATGGGCGCTCCGACGCTACCCGACCCATCGGCGTAAAGAGGCCGTCCCGAACCCAGTCGAGCCGCCCCGGACGGACCCCGAACGCCGATGTGCATGATCCACCTGCGGCGTGTACAGTAACTCCCCGTGCGGCCCGCCGGGCGGCCTACGGGTGGTGGACCACCGAGGCCGGCGCGGTAGGCTGGACGGAGCAGGTCCGGGTGGCGGAATGGCAGACGCGCTAGCTTGAGGTGCTAGTGCCCGTATAGGGCGTGGGGGTTCAAGTCCCCCCTCGGACACAAATTTTTGGCATCGGTGCGCATCTTGAGTGCGCGTGCGCTGATACTACGGCCTGCTGGCGGAGCGGCAGTCAGTGCGTCCGGCGGACGCAAGCCAGTTTTGCCGCCATTCGCTGGCCCGGGCTGCGCCGATGCGCGAGCTGACCTCGTGTTCGAGCTGCCAGGGCGGTTGCAGGTTGGCGGTGCCGAACGGTGCTTCGTGCGCTGACGGCTGGCCCGTTGCCGGCGCTCGCACCATGCCCTCCGTGTCGGCCAGGACGCATCAGATCCTGCGGGAGTGTTGTCGGAGTGTCCGCCTGTCGGATCGGCGTACGTCTCATGACCGTCTTCGCCGATGCGGTTGGCTGGCCATGTCCGCGCGGTGGCCCGGTGTCTGCCGGCAGCGCGCACCGATGAGGTTTTCGTGCCGCGCCCGTCTGTATGTATGAGATCGACTTACGAGAGGCTGGCGTGATGCGGAAACTGACCTTCGGCATGAATGTGACCCTGGACGGCTACATCGCCGCGCCCGGCGACGACCTCGGCTGGAGTGGCGGTGAGGGACCGGACTCGTCGCCGAGCGACGAGCTGTTCCAGTGGTGGTCCGACCGGGTGGGGGCGACGGGCCTGGCGCTGTATGGGCGCAAGCTGTGGGAGGCGATGAGTTCCCACTGGCCGACCGCCGACCAGCAGCCCGCCGCCACACCGGCGGAGATCGAGTACGCCCGCCGCTGGCGGGACATGCCGAAGGTGGTGTTCTCCTCGACGACCAGCACGGTCGACTGGAACACCCGCCTGGTCACCGGCGACGCGGTCACCGAGATCACCCGGCTCAAGACAGAGGACGCCGGCCCGATGGACATCGGCGGCGCGACGCTCGCCGGGGCGGCCATGCGGGCCGGGCTGATCGACGAGTACATGCTGGTCACCGTGCCGGTCCTGGTGGGCGGCGGCACGCCGTTCTTCACCGCGCTGGACAGCTGGGTGAACCTGAACCTCGTGGAGACGCGGATATTTCCCGGCGGCGTCGTGCTGACCCGATACGAGACGAGGCGATGAGCACGGCCATTCCGCGGTGACTTCGGTGACGCCGGCCCGTGGCGCTGGAGTCGTCGACGACGGGGACTTGTCTGGTCACAGTGTCGGGGGCAGGTCCAGCCATGGTTTGTCGGTGGCGTCGAATCCGGTGAGCTCGGCGATCTTCCCGTCGACGATGTGCAGGACCGCGATGTTGAACAGCCGGTACTCCGGGTCGTCAGGGGTGCGGAGGTACAGCGCGGCGGCGGGCATGCGGTTGACCGTCGTGGCAATACAGCGCCAGTCGTCGTAGCCGGGCTGGAAGAGCCCACCGGAGACCCAGCCGTCCACCGCGTCCTTGGCCGTGATGACCGAGGTGCCCGCCTCGGGCAGCATCACGAAGCGCAGGTCGTCGCGGAGCAGGGACATCAGCCCGTCGAGGTCGTTGCGCTCATGGGCGTCGATGTACGACTTGACCACGCCGCGCTCGTCACTCGACAGCTCGTGGGCGGCGGGGCTCCGCCAGTCGAGGCGGCGGTCGGGCAGCTGCTCGCGCATCGTCACGCGCGCCCGCTGCAACGCGCTGGTCACCGATGCGATGGTCAGATCGAGGGCGTCGGCGGCCTTCGACGCCGGCCAGCCGACGACGTCGCGCAGGATGAACACCGCCCGCTGCCGCGGCGGCAGGTGCTGGACGGCGACGATGAACGCCAGCTCGATCGTCTCCCGCGCCACCACCGAGTCCTGCGGGTCCTCGGGGAGCATCCGGTCGGGGTACGGCTGCAGGTACAGCACCTCGGAGCCGCAGTTCGACAGCCCGGACGGTACGGGTGTGCGGTCGTTGCGCTTCTCCAGGAAGTCAAGGCAGGCGTTCGTCGCGATGCGGTACAGCCAGGTCCGCAGCGCAGCGTGGCCCTTGAACGACTCCCGCTTGTTCCACGCTCGCAGGAACGTCTCCTGCGTCATGTCCTGGGCGTCCTCGTAGTTCCCGAGCATCCGGTAGCAGTGCACCTGCAGCTCACGCCGGTGGCGCTCGGTGATCTGCGCAAACCGCGCCGCATCGCCTGAGCGAACCACCGCGATGAACGCGGCCTCGTCGGCACCCAGCGGTCTAGCGTCGGTCATGGTCACCAATCCTTCCACCGGTGCGAGGGGGCTACCAGAAACCGACGACGTGGCGGAAGAATTCTGATCGGTGAAGCCGCTGACACCGGGCCGTCCGTCAGGGCGGATGCGTCATTCCCGCGCGGCTGCGGGGGTGTCGTGGTGTGCGACGCTCAGGCGGTCGGCGAGCCACGCCTGCGCTCTGCCCACCAGGGTGCGTGCCGGCAAGGTGTCGGCAGCCCAGTTCTCGAAGCCGTGCGGGGCGCCGGGGATCACGTCGAGGGTGGCGTCGACGCCGGCGGCGCGTAGGCGTTCCGCGTAGGCGCGGTTTTCGTCGGCGAACAGTTCGATGTCGCCGACGCAGATCCACGCGGGAGGCAGGCCGTGCAGGTCGTCGCGACGGGCGGCGACGGCGTACGGGGGCAGCTGGGCGGCGCCGGGCTCGGCTCCGAGGTAGGAGGCCCATCCGAAGCGGTTGGCCTCGTTGTTCCACACCCAGTGGTCGAGGGCGTCGAGTTCGCGGCGGGCGGCGGTGCGGTCGTCGAGCATGGGGCAGAACAGCCACTGCGCAACCGGTTGCACGGCGGAGATGTCATGCAGCCGCTGGGTCAGGCACGCGGCGATCCCACCGCCGGCGCTCTCGCCCCCGATCGCGACCCACGCTGGATCGACGCCGAGCGACGCGGCATTCCCTTGCAGCCACGACCAGGCGGCCTCCGCGTCGTCGAGCGCGGCGGGGAACGGCGCCTCCGGGGCGAGGCGGTACTCCGCGGACACGACCACGACGCCGAGCCGCGCCGCGGTCTCGCCGCAGAGCCGGTCGTCCTGCTTGGCCGATCCGATGACCAGGCCGCCGCCGTGCACCCAGAGCACCGCCGCGGTGCTCCGTCGCACCTCCGGCTCGTAGACGCGGATGCGCGCCGCCCCGTCCCGCACGTCCCGCACCGTCACCCCGTCGACGCGGTAGGCGCGCAGCAGGTGGTGCCCCGCCCACCGGATGACGGAGCGCATGAACCGGCTCGTGACCTTCGGAACGGGTAGCTTCTGCACCGGGCGGCGCAACGCGGGGTCGACGACCTCGATGTCCATGCCCCCACCATGCGGCTGGCGTGACACCATGTCAACGTTGTTGACTTTAGTAGAGGCTCCCGGCGGGGGTGAGGATCTCTTGCAACGCGGCACCGTACCGCGCGACGACGAGGTCGCGGGGCGCGGCAGCAACAGCCTCGTCGCGGACCACCCAGAGCGAGTAGAGAAGCCCCGCCACCACGGCGGCAGCCAGCCGCGCCCGCAACTGCGCGTCGGGGCCGGTGAGCCGCCGCCGCAAAGGGGTCACGAACTCGGCCTCGTGGGTTCTGCGCAGCACGGACTCGACCTGGCCGGCGTCGCTGGCGCGCACCAGGGCGAGGAAGACTCCCCGTGCCCGCTCGTCCGCCTCCAGCAGGTACTCCACCAATCGGGGCCCGAGTGCTTCCACGGGCCCGTCAAGGACCTCCTGGAAGGCGAGGTCGAGGCGTACAGCGGCCACGAACAGCTGTTCCTTGGACCGGAAATGGCGGATCACCAGCGCGGCGTCGACGCCGACTTCGGCCGCGATCGCCCGCACCGAGGTTCTGGCGTAGCCGAACTCGGCGAACAGGCGCGTCGCGGCCCTCTCGATCGCGTCTCTCGTCGAACCCGTCACCCGTGGCACCCCGCCAGCGTAATGCGGCCGCCGCGAACCGGGTCCGCGTGAAAGGGCTGGACACCGCGCCGTCAGTCGGGCGGTCACTGTCGAGAGGAGACACGCCGTGGCATTACCCCTGTGGCTCGCGGACGGCATCGCCACGCTCATGCAGAAGGCGCCCGGTGCCGCGCGCACCGCGCCGGACATCTCGTTCCGGGAGATCCCTGCGCGCACCGAGGAGACCCGCATCCCGACCCGACATGGCGAGCTCACTGCGACCCTGTACGCCCCGAAAGGCGGATCGGCCGGCAACGGCGTGTACGGTCAACCTGCACGGCGGCGGCTTCGTGCTCCGTCATCCCGAGCAGGACGACCCGCTGTGTCGTTTCCTCGCCGCCCATGCGAACGTCACGGTCGTCAACGTCGACTACATTCCCGCCCCGCAGTCCCGGTTCCCCGGCCCGGTGGAGCAGGCCTACGACGTGGCGCTTTGGGCGGCGTCGCCGAAGCGGTGCTGGGACGGCGGCAGGCTCGCGATCGGCGGCCAGTCCGCCGGCGGGGCCCTGGCCGCCGGGGCGGCGCGCCTCGCGCTCGAGCACGCCGCTCCGCAGATCGGCCTGCAGGTGCTGATGTACCCGCCACTGGACCTGTCGGTGCCCGCGAAGCGCAAGATGGCCGAGGGCAAGGAGACGTTCCTGATGCGGATGGGGCCGCTCTTCGACACCGTCTACTGCCCGGACGTGGCGCAGCGAAGCGACCGGCTCATCTCACCGGCCGGAGGCGCGGACACCGCCGATCTCATGGGAATTGCCCCCGCCCTCGTCATCACGGCGCAGAAGGACATCCTCCGCGAGGAAGCCGTCCGCTACGCGCGGCGTCTCCAGGACATCGACGCGCTCCTCGAACACGTCGACCTCCCCGGTGTCGGACACGGATTCAACATCCTCAACGCGCGACGCGACGTCGTCCTCACGGCCTACGGACGCATCGTCGAGCACACCCGTCACACCCTTGCCTGACCGCCGCCGCACGCGCCGACGAGCCGGCTGCCTCCTGGAGCGCTGGGATCGCAGCATGTCCGACACCGACGACGACTGAGCGGGGTCGTCAACGAGTGCGACCGGGCCGCATGCGGTCAGGAGTCGAGCAGTGACTTCATCCGGTCGGCGAGCATCGCGGTCGCCCGCTGCGGCATCAGACGGGCGAGTCGATCGAGCACGCGGGCGTCACGACCGATGCGGACCCGATAGCTGCCCTTCTCGACGGCCTCGATGATCTGCCTGCCTGCCTCCGCGACGCTGGTCAGCTTCGCGCCGGTGCCGCTGGACTCCGCGCTGCGGCCGCCCATACTCACCCCCGAGTTGGCGAGGATGTTGGTGCCCACCCCGCCGGGGAACACGACCGTCACCGCGACCGATGTGCCACGAAGTTCCGCGTAGAGCCCTTCGGTCAGCAGCTTGACTGCGGCCTTGCTCGCGCCGTACGCGCTCTGCCCTGGTACCGGGGCCAACGCACCCATGCTCGAGACGTTCACCAGGCTGGCTTCGGGGCGTTCCAGCAGTACGGGCAGGAACGCCTTGGTCATGTTCACCACGCCCCAGAAGTTGACGTCCATCACCCGTTCGATCTCCTCGAACGTCAGGTCGTGCACCCGCGCGAAGCGGTGCACGATGCCGGCGATGTTGATGACCCCGTCGACCTGGCCGTGCAGGGCCGTGACCTCGCCGGGTAGCTTCCCGACCGCCGCACGATCGGTGATGTCCACCGGGTGTGTGGTCAGCTTCCGGCCGTCCACGGCGGCACGCTGCGCGGTCCCCGCCAGACCGGTCCCGCTGAGGTCGACCGCGGCGACCCGCGCGCCACGGGTGATCAGGCTCAGGGCGACCTCTTGTCCTATCCCGTTGCCGCCGCCGGTGACCACGAAGACCTTCCCTGCTACCTGCATTGTGGGCTACCCCTGTTCCGTGGCGGCGGGCTCTTCGCGGTCCTTGCCGGTTCGCGTGCCTGGTGGGCGGTGGGACGCCGCATGTCGTGCCGCGCGATACCCGAAGACGACGGCCGGAGCGATGGTCGATCCTGGCCCGGGATAGGTGCGGCCCATCACGGAGGCTGTCGTGTTGCCGGCGGCATACAGTCCGGCGATCGGCCGGCCGGTGGTGTCGAGCACGCGCGCGTCGGCGTCCGTGAGCAGACCGCCCTTGGTGCCGAGGTCGCCCGGAACGAGTTGGATCGCCGTGAACGGCCCCTTCTCCAGCGGGCCGAGGTTTGGGTTGGGCTTGACCCGGGGATCGCTGTAGTAGCGGTCGTACGCGGTACGCCCGCGGCCGAAGTCGAAGTCCACGCCGGTTCGCGCGAAAGAGTTGAACCTGTCGATGGTCGCGCGCAGCCGGGCCGGGTCCATGCCGAGATCGCCCGCGAGGTTTTCGATCGTGTCGGCCTTGCGCACGATGCCGGCCTCACGCAGCTTCTTTCCCCCTTGCAGCAGGGGGTTGAACAGGTACCGACGTCGATGGCGCGTCTCGACGATGAGCCATGACGGGATGGCCGGGACGGTCTTGTGCCGTTCGAGCATCGCGTGCCCGAAGTCGATGTAGCTTGCCGACTCGTTGGTGTACCGGTTGCCCTCGGAGTCCACCACGAGGCCGAACGGGAAAGACCGCTCGCCCAGTACGAACATCGCCTTGCCGTCGGGGTCGGGACTCGGAACTGAAGCGCCCCACCACGCGTCATCCATGAGCGCCAGCTGAGCGCCGATCGACTCGGCAATCTGGATCGCGGAGCCGAGGTCTCCCTCGGACGCCGAACTATATCCGTGAATGCCGTGGTACTTCTGGCGCCACTCGCGGTTGTTCGCGAAGCCGCCGGCGGCCAACACCACGCCGGAGCGGACGCGAATGCGTACGGGTGACCCGTCCGGCCGGGCCGCGACCGCGCCCACGACCGCATCGTCCTCGACGACGAGGCCGGTCAGGGGCGTGCTCAACAGGACTTCGGTGCCCTGGCGCCGTACGATCGCCATCAGGCTCGACGTGACCGCGGAGCCCAGGCCGTACAGACGTCTTCCCCGCAGGAAGCCGCCGAGGGTCCGGAAGACCAGCCGCGCTCCCCGCCCGAACCCCGACGGGGTCGACCAGGCGCGGGAAACGAGCCAAACGTCGTCGGTCCGCAACGGGACGAGCGGCAAGCTCTCGTCGCTGCGCGACTTCGTGAACCAGTCACCGAGAATCTTGGTGTCGAAGGGCTCCACCTCGATCCCGCGGCCGATCTTTCCGCCCGGGAGGTCCGGGTAGTAGTCGGGGTAGTCCTTCGCGGCCACCCACCGGACGCCGTGTCGCTCCAGAAACCGGAACACCTCCGGCACCGTCTCGACGAAGGCCTGCCGACGCTCCGGGGAACTGGCCGGACCGACGTCCCCGATCGCGGCCTGCAGGTAGGTCAGGGCCTCGTCGACCGAGTCCGGTATGCCGAGTTTGGCCATGAGTGGGTTGGCCGGCATCCACAGGCCACCGCCGCTGATGTTCGTCGTGCCGCCCCACCTGTCGGTGCTCTCCAGCACCAGCGTCCGTAGCCCCGCATCCGCCGCCGCGATCGCCGCGGAGAGCCCAGCCGCGCCCGACCCCGCGACGAGGGCGTCGACATCCATGTCCCACTCGCTCACGGAATCCCTCCCAGACCAACCGGACAACCCTGTCCGGTTACCCTATGTCGGTGACCGGCCCCCGTAAAGCCAACCGCGGCCCCAACGCGGCCCAAGCCAACCGGCGAGCCCTGGTCGCCGCCGCGCTCGAAGTCTTCGCCGAGGGCGGTATCGACGCGCCGCTCAGCGCGGTCGCGAAGCGGGCCGGCGTCGGTCAGGGCAGCCTCTATCGGCACTTTCCGGACCGGATCAGCCTCGCCCTGGCGGCCTTCGAGGACAACGTCACGGAACTCGAGGTCATCGCCGCCGACCCGACCTGCGTCCTCGACGACCTGCTGAAGGCCATCACCGACCAGGCGGTCAACTCGGTCGTCTTCATCGACATCGTCACCACGGCCGCCGCCGATCCGCGGCTGGAGGTCGTCGTCGAGCGCGTCAAGGCGACGCTCACCGGGACGCTTCGCGAGGCGCATCGGACGGGAGCCGTCAGGGAGTCGGTGACGGTGGACGACGTCATGCTGGCAGTCGGGATGGTCGCCGCCCTGGTGGGCAAGATGCCACCGGCCGACCGCGCCTTGACGGCAGAGCGGGCGTGGGCCGTTCTCCGCCGGGCGATTCTGCCCTGAGCGGGTGCTTCCGTCGCGGGTTACGCAGCAGCGCCAGTACGATTCCGCCCGCGATGACGAGCCCGACGCCGAAGGCGGGCAGTCGCCAGGACGATCCGGTCCGCGCCAGGCTTCCGCTGCCCGTACCGTCAGCTCCGCTGCCGGAGCCGTTGCCCGCGCCGGAGCCGGCCTTCGGATCGGTCGCATCACCGACCGCGAAGGTCAGTGTCTTGGTGTCGGTGACCTGCTTTCCCGCCGTGGTCGTTGCGCTCATCTCGAACGCGAGGCGGTAGATGCCCGGTTTGCTGAACGCCCAGTTGCCGTGCGCATGGGTGTTGGCCGGAATGGCGAGCCGCTGCGGCAGGCGGGTCGCGGAGTTGAACAGGACCTCGGCGGCGCCGAAGGATCCGGTGAGGAAGAGGGTGAACCGACCGGGGCCGGTGGCGCCCTTGAAGGTCCAGGTGACCGGGCCGCGGGTGCCGGAGATGACCGACGGGTGCTGGGTGTTCCACCCCGGCCAGACGATGCCGGACTGCTGGGCCTGCGGCAACAGCCACACCGTGTCCCCGGGTGAGCCGAGGAAGTCGGCGCCCGCCGGCACCGTGGTCTTCGCGTTGTCCTTGACGTGTAGCACCACGTCGGCGAGATCGCGCCACCGGGCCGGGGTGACCGTGTCGTCCTTGAGCCGGATCGTCCAGTCGGCGCCGTCGAGTTGCGGGCCCATGTCGACGTGCCCGTCGTCGATGACCACGCGCCCGGAGCTGGCTGCGGAGACCGGCGGCGCCGGCGTGGTCGCGGCAGCGGCGGGAGCAACCAGTGGGGCTTCCCGCGAGGAAGCCGACGCCCGCGTGTCGGATTCCGCTGACGGGGCGGGTGCGGCCCGATCCACCTGCGGCGCGGGCGCCGGCGCGGGGGCGGGGACGGGAGACGGGGGCGTCTCCCGCGCCTCGAACTGCGGGACCCGGATCCGGTACACCGCCGCCGCGCTCACGTCATCGCCGCTGGTGGTGGTCGCGGCGGCGGTCACGGTGACCCGATAGTCGCCGGCGGCGGCAAAGAGCCACACCATCGCGCCGGTACGGGTCGCCACGGGCAGCCGGGTGTCGCGCGGCATGCCGGCCACGTTGCCGAAGATCGGCGTGGGCTTTCCGAGCCCATTGATGGTGTAGGCGGCGAATTCACCGGGCCCCTCGACCCCGTCCAGCGACAGCCCGATGGTGTCACCGCGAACCGCGCCGTGGCGCACGCCGGTCGTGTCCAGGTAGGGGAAGTGCAGGTCTCCGGCGGTCAGCGCCCACATTTCCCGTCCCGGCTGACCGAGGAACCGGAGCGCGGGGTGGTCGGGCACCCGCACCGGCGTGCCGCCGTCCGGTCCGAGCAACACGGTGGACGGATCCCGCACGGCCTCCTTCCGCTGCGGCAGCGTCTCGCGGATCCGCAGGTCAAGGTCGCCGTTCTCCATCGCGACGGAGAGCAGGTCCGTGCCAGCCACGCTGATCTCGCTGGTCTCTTGCCCGGCGGGCGGGGCCGCCGCGGCGGGCACCGGCACGGCCGCGAATCCGGCCAGCGCCAGTGCCGCGGCGACGGCGGCGACCCGGCGTCCGGCGGCGACAGCGCGCCCCGCCGGCCGAGGTACGGCGATCATCTGGCGTCTCCTTCGGTGTCGTTCGGGGTGTCACGGCGATCGGTGCCAGCCTCAGCCGGCAGGGCGCCACCGGGACGACTGCCCGCCCCCTCGGCCCGGCCCTGGGCCAGGGCAGAGGCCACGGCGCGGTCGAGTTGCCGCCTACGGCGGCGTCGGCGCAGCACGACCAGCCAGATGGCGGCCCCGGCGAGTAGCAGGATCACCAGCTGCGGCCAGGGCAGCGCCCACAGAGCGGCCCGGCGGGTCACGGTCCCGGGCGCCGGATCGAGCACCTCCGGCGTCACGGCCACCGGCGCGACGACGACGGTGGCCTGAAGGCGGAACAGCGGTGGCACACCGGCCAGGCGCACGCTGGTCCGATAGCTGTCGCCGGGCAGGATCTCCGGCAGCGACCCGCCCACCTCGACGCGTCGGGCCAACCCGAACGGTCCGGTGACGGTCAGCTCCGGTCGCCCGGTCAGCCGGACGTTGCCGGGGTTACGGAGGGTGAACTCGGCGGTGACGGCGCCGCCCCGCAGCGGGTGCCAACTGCCGTCGTGGGTCACGGCCAGGTCCTCGATGTCGAGGGCCGGTCGCAGCTCGCCGGTGACCCGCAGGTACACGCGGGCGCCGACCCGGTGGTCGACGGCGACCTGATTGCCCTGCTCGTCGGTGCCGGTTGCGGCCAGCGAGGCGACGATGCCGCCGGGATGGTCGCCGGGGGTGGCGTTCTTCGGCACGGCGAGGGTGAACGGCACGTCCAGCCGGGACGTGGCCGGCACGGTGAGGGTCCGGGTCCTGAAGGTGACCCAGGCGCCGACGTCGACCGGTTTCTCGGTGGCGGCCAACAGGTCGAAGCCGCCCTGCTGGGTGGTGAACGCGTCGCTGGCGTACACGTCGAGGGTGATCGGCTGGTCCGAGTGGTTGGTGATGGCCACGTAGTCGGTGAGCCTGGCTCCCGGGTTGAGCTTGTACTCGAAGGCCGGCCGCCCGTCGGGACCGTCCGGGCTGGACGGGGCCACTCCCCAGGTGAGCGACGACGCCGCGGTGGATTCCGTGGCGACCCGCTCGGGGGCTTCCGAGCGGGGCGTCGTGGGAAGGACTGCTCCGGCGGCGAGGGCTAGCACGACGGCGAGCGTGGCGGGCGTACGCATTCGGGTGGTCCGTTCGCGAAGGGTGGCGGGACGGGGCCGGGCGATGGCGGCAGCGGCCATCGCCCGGCCCGTCACCGGGTGTGAGCAGGGTCAGATGGCGGTGAGGGTGAGCGTCGCGGTGTAGGTGCCGGGAGCGGTCTCGGTGGGCAGGTGCAGCCGCAGGCCGGCCGAGAGGGTGGCGGTGCCCCGGCCGGCTCCGGCCGGAGCGGACCCGAGGGTCGCGCTATTGCCGAGGCCACCACCGACCCCGACGGTGTACGGCGCGACCGTCGGACCGGCGACCACACCCTGACCACCGGACTGGCGCACGACCTCCGGCGTCCAGCCCAGGTAACCCGCGCTGAAGGTGGCGCCGTCGGCGCTGACGAAGTCCTTCGGCAACTGGCCGGAGGCGCTCCAGCCGGGAGTCGCGGCCCGGGTGTCGGTGACCGTGACCGGACGCAGGGAGCCGGCGCTCTCCCAGCGCTCCCCCGACCCGGACAGCTGTGCCGGCGGCAGCACGACGGCCCGGTCGTCCGGGTCGACGCTGATCACCAGCGCCCCCTGGTTCGGGTCGATGGAGGCGGTGATCGTCTGCGACGTACCCGGATCAGCCGGCGGGAAGGCGACCCAGAGCGCCACCTCCTCGCTGGTGGCGACGACCTCGTGGTGGTCGCCGTAGAGCCGGACCTGGTACTCGCAGGCGTTCAGTTCGCGGGTCGCGGTGAAGGTGTAGGTGGATCCGGCCTCGCCCGGGATGACCGCGAAGGTGTCGGATCCGGGGCACCGGCTGAACCAGTGGTAGTGGTCCAGTTCGGTCTGCGGCGTCTGCACCGCGCGCAGGGTGACGGTGTCGCCCGGCTGGTACTCGTCGGCCATGCCGCTGATGGAGAGGGTGGTCTCCGGGCCGCTGCCGTCGAGTTCGCCGACGACGAAGGAGTACGGCACCGGTCCGGTGCTGACCGTGCTGCCGTCGGTGCGCGTCGCGTCGGCCTGGAAGGTCAGCGTGTACGCGCCCTCGGCGCTGAAGGCCCAGTTGGCGTGGGCGTGGGTACGGATGGGCACGTCGATGGCGTCCGGCAGCCCGTCGTCGCTGCGGAACTTGATCAACGGGCTGCCGAAGGTGTCCTGGGTGAACACCGAGACGGCGCCCGGCCCGGTCACGTCGACGAGGCTGAGCCTGACCCGGTCGCCGGTGAACAGGCCAGCGCCGAGGCTGGTGGTGTTCCAGCCCGGCCAGAGCAGGTTCTGGTTCTGGGTGAGCGGCAGCAGCCAGACCTGGGACCCGGCGGGCCCGAGAAAGGCGAAGCGCGAATCGTCCGGGACCGGCATGGCCGCCCCGGGCAGCACCTGGAAGATCACGTCCGCCGGGTCCCGGGTCACCGACGGGCTGACCGTGTCGTCGTGCACCTTCAGGGACAGTTGCCCTTCGGCGTAGTGGATGTCGACCGCGTCGGTGTGTCCCTTACTCAACACCACTTTCTCGGCAGCGGCGGCGGCAGAGGGGGTCAGCGCCAATCCGGCCGCGATCACCACCCCGCCGATCAGGGCCGCGAGGCCGCGGGCACCTGGTGTTCTCATGGTTCCTCCCTGTCCGCGCCCCTGCTGAGCGAGGGGCGCGGGGTTGCTAGCCGTAGCAATGGTTCCGCCACATGATAACGGCACTCATTTTCATTATCGCATCGCCCGTTCGGGCATCGCTGACGGCTCGGGGGTGACCTGCGATGTCGCGGTGCTGTCGCCCGGCCGCCGGTCGCGCCAGCGCCGCAGCACCAGGCCGTGCCGAGGCGCGAAGAGCCAGGCCAGCAGGAACACGGCGGTGGCGACCAG
Organism: Micromonospora sp. CA-263727; assembly: GCF_050942455.1. Classification (NCBI taxonomy): domain Bacteria; kingdom Bacillati; phylum Actinomycetota; class Actinomycetes; order Micromonosporales; family Micromonosporaceae; genus Micromonospora; species Micromonospora sp. CA-263727. Next base: position 2,935,986 of record NZ_CP192031.1, on the reverse strand, counting down.
CACGATCGTTCCGCCCACCGGAAGGTCGTAGCTCCACGACAGGTAGAGGCCCACCAGCGCCGACCCGCCACCGACCAGCGGAGCCAGCAGCATCATCAGCGCCAGCCGGTCGGTCAGCAGTCGGGCCGCGGCGGCGGGGGTGATCAGCAGGGCGAGCACCAGGATGTTCCCGATGGTCTGCAACGAGATCACCACAGCCAGGGTGACCAGCACGTAGAGCACGATGTCCAGCCAGAACACCGGCAGCCCGACCGAGCGGGCCATCTCCCGATCCAGGCTGACCGCGACCAGTTCCTTGTGCAGCAGGAACACCACCGCGAGGATCGCCAGGCCGGTGAACCCGACGGTGTAGAGGTCCCGGTCCGGGATGCCGGTGATCGAGCCGAAGAGGAACTGTTGCAGCGATCCGGCGTAGCCGGGCGCCCGCGAAATGATCACGATGCCGAGGGCGAACGCGGCCACGAAGAAGACGCCGATCAGGGAGTCCTCCCTGACCCGGCGGTGCTGGGCGAACACGGCGATCAGCAGCGCCGTCACGACGCCGGCGACCGCGCCTCCGAGGACCAGGCTGCCCTGCAACACGAAGGCGACCGCCAGGCCGGGAAAGACCGCGTGGGCGACCGCGTCGCCGATGAACGCCATCCCGCGCAGCACCACGTAGCAGCCGATGACGCCGCAGACCACACTGGACATCACGGCTATCGCCAGCGCCTTGGGCAGGAACGCCAGGTCAGGGTTGAAGAGATCGGTGAGGAAATCGGTGATCGGCATCAGCTGGCCTGGACGATCCGCAGCAACGGCGAGCGGTCGCTGACCCCGAACGTCCGCATCCACACCTGCGGGTCGCGCAGGTCGGCCGGTGCGCCCTGCGCGATCACCCGCTGGTTCAGCAGGATCAGTCGGGTGCAGGACGACATCGCCCCGATCAGGTCGTGGGTGGTCATCAGCAGCGCCTTCCCTTCCGCCGCGAGCCCGGTGAACAGGTCACCGAGCAGTTCCTGGGTGGGCAGGTCCAACCCGGTGAATGGTTCGTCGAGCAGGAGCAGTTGCGGCTCCAGCGCGAGCGCCCGCGCCACCAGCACCCGTTGCCGTTGTCCACCGGAGAGTTCGCCGACCGGTCGGCGGCGCAGGTCGCCGAGGCGCACGCGATCGATCGCCTCGGCCACCGCCCGCCAGTCGGGCAGTCCAGGGCGGCGCAGCAGGCCGAGCCGTCCGGTCCGGCCGCTGAGGACGGCCTGCTCCACCGAGATCGGAAACTCCCAGGCAAACTCGTGCCGTTGCGGCACGTACCCGACCGCGGCCCGACCGGGCCGGCTCGGCACGCCCGCGACCAGCACCCGGCCGGACCGGCGGCGGACCAGGGCGAGGACCGCGCGCAGCAGGGTGGTCTTGCCGGCGCCGTTCGGCCCGACCAGCCCCACCAGGTCACCGGGAGCGACCCGCAGCCGCACACCGCGCAGCACCGGCCGGCCACCGAGATCGACGTCGAGGTCTTCGACCTCCAGCGCGCTCATTCCGCCGCCCCCGCCGCCCGCTCCCGCTCGGCCCGGCGGCGTGCCGCCCGCCCGCGCAGCACCACCACGGCCAGCGCCACCGCCAGCCCGGCCGCGGTCGCGGCCAGGCCGAGCGGAAGCCACTGCCGGGATCCTTCCGCGGGCCCGTCACCGCCCGCGTCCGCCGCGGCCGGCGATGCCGCGGGTTCGACGCTGCCCGGCTGCGCGGCCAGCGCCGCCTCCGTGCTCGTCGCGTCGCCGACGGCGAACCGCAGATGCCGGACGGCCGACATCCGCTCGCCGCTGATCAGGTCGGCGCCGACCCGGACCGCGACCAGGTAGACACCAGGCTCGGTGAACACCCAGTTGGCGTGCGTGTGGGTGTTGACCTCCACCCACATCGGCTGTCCCGGCGGCTCGGCGGAACGCCACAACACCTGCGGCGCGTTGAACGTGCCGGCCTGGACGTACATGGTGACCGTGCCCGGACCGTCGACGCCGGCGAGTTCGAGGGTCACCCCCCGGTCGATGGTCCGCATCACCCGGGGGTCCTGCGTGTTCCACCCCACCCAGACGACATCGTCGTGCTGCACCTGCGGCACCACGTGCACCCGGGTTCCGGGGGCGACACCGAGGAACTCGTACGCGGGATCGTCCGGGACCGTCTGGATCGCCGCGTCGGTGACCCGCAGCACGGTCTGGTCGGGGTCCCGCCACACCGGTTCGGCCGCGTCGTCGTGGACGAGGAGGGTCCATTCGCCGTCGACGTAGCGTGGCCCGAGGTCGACGTGGCCGGCGGAGAGCACCGCCGGCCCGGCGGCGACCGGCTGGTCGGGGGCGATCGACTGGTCAAGCGCCGGATCCGGCGGCGCGGGCTGGGCCGCCGACGCGGCGCTGGCTGGCCCGAGCAGGGCCAGCAGGACCACCGTCATCAGACGGAGGGCTCTCACAGGTACCTCCTTCATGTCGCCAGGCAGTCCCGCAGCGACTCGGCGTTGAAGCGCATCATCTGGATGTAGCTGGTGACCCGGCCGTCGAAGGTGTCGCCGTAGATCTCGCAGACACGCACGTCGAGTGACCTGGCCACCTCGGTAAGGGTCGACGACCGGGCCCGGAGGTTGGGCTCCAGGAACACCGCCGGCACGTGGAGGTTGCGGATCGTCTCGGTGAGCCGGCGACGATCGGCCAGGCTCGGCTCGGCGGCCGGGTGCGGTGTGACGAATCCGGAGATCTGCACGTCGTACGCGGCGCCGAGGTAGCCGAACGCGTCGTGCGTGGTGATCAGGTGCCGCTGACCGGGCGGAACCTGCGCGATGGTGTCCCGTACGTAGGCGTCGAGTGCCTCCAGCTCCGCAACGTAGGCGGTGGCGTTGTCCCGGTACGCCGCCGCCCCGGCCGGATCGACGCCGATCAGGGTGTCCCGGATCAGTTCCACGTAGGAGATGGCGTTGCGGACGTTCTGCCACAGGTGCGGGTCGATCTCGCCGTGCACGTGCTTGCCGAGCACCGCCTGCGGGAGCTGGTGGATCTGGGTTCCGGGCCGGCCGAGGAAGCGGAACGCCCGGTCGGCCGGCACCTGGGCGAGCGCCCTGTTCGGCACCTCGATGACGGTTCGCGCCGGGTCGTGGCGGTGCTGGTGGGCGTCGTCGCTGCCGTGCGGCTCGTCAAGCAGGTAGATCGCGGGTTCGCCGCGCGCGACGGCGTCGAGGTCGACGGTCAGGTCGGCGTGGCCCGAGCGCAGCACCACCGCGTCGGCCAGACCGGGGACGCGGTGCGGGTCGATCCCGACGGCGAAGGTGAAGGTCTGCTCGCCGAGCGGGACCGGCCGGGTGTCCGGGGTCACCGCCAGCCGCGCCGTCATGGTGAGCCGGTACACGCCAGGCTCAGCGAACGCCCAACTCATGTGCGTGTGCGCGTCCGGCGGCAGGGTCGCGGTGTCGTCCCGGTACCCGTCGGCCGCGTCGAAGCCGTCGGCCGAGTTGAGGTAGAAGGTCGGCTTGCCGAACGACTCGGTCAGGTAGGCGGCCATCGCACCAGGCCCGGTTACCGCGGTGGCGCTGAACAGGACGTCCGAGGAGCGGTTGGCTCCGTAGCCGGTACCCGCGCCGCGCACCCGCATGCCGAGCCAGATGGTGTCCAGCGCGGCGTCCTCGACCAGTGGGATGATCTCGGCCGCGTACTTGACCGCGCCCTCGGCCAGCGAGACGTTCGGCACGCCCCGCCTCAGGTTGGCGTCGAGCGCCTTGATGACGGCGTGCTCCTCCAGAAGCATGTAGTTGCTGAAGGCGACATCGGCGTAGACGACGTTGCGCACGTCGCGCAGGGACGGCTCGTACGCGTGCGGATCAGCGCCGTCGGGCACCAGCGAGCTGACCACGACCCGGTCGCCGCCCACGTTGCGCACCAGATCCCGCAGGATGCCGGTCGTCGTCACCACCTGGACTCGTCCGTCGCGGTCGCTGAGCACATCGACGCGGACGCACCCGGCCAGGGCGACGACCAAGACGAGCGGCAGGGCCAGCCAACGGATGTTCCGCACGGATCTCCCCTCCTTCCAGCGCCGGAGCGCAGCAGGCTACCACGCTGATGGTAATGGTTATCATCGTCCTTGAGGCTGGTCGCACCCCGACCGGCCGCGCCCAGCCCGCAGGCGATGCGGGCTGGGCGCGGCTCAGCGGGACCTCGGGTGGCTCAGCCAACCTGGAAGGTGAAGTCCTTGGTCGTGCTCACGGTCTGCCCGTTGGCCGCCCGCACCCCGCTGACCTCGAAGGTCGCCACGTAGGTGCCCGCGACGTCGAAGCCCCAGTTCAGGTGGGCGTGCACGTTGCGGTTGACGTTCAGGTTGTCCGGCAGCCCGTCACCACTGTCGAACAACACCGTCGGGGTGCCACCCGAGGCGGTGAAGACGCTGAACCCGCCAGGCCCCTGCACATTGGTCAACCGGAACACCACCCGGTTGTTCTGCAACGCTCCGCTGGCCACCTCGGTGGTGTTCCAGCCGGCCCAGAGCAGCCCCGCCGTGTTGGTCTGTGGCAGGACGTACGCGTGGCCGCCGCTGCCGAGGAACGACCACGCCGAGCCCGACGGCACGGCGGTGTACGCGGCGGCGGGCACCCTGAACACGACGGTGGACGGGTCACGCTCCACCGAGGTCGCGCCGGTGTCGTCGTGCACGCTGACCACGATCGGGCCACCGGCGGCGTGGTTGACGTCGATGATGTCGACGTGCCCGCTGGTCAGCTCGATGACGGCGGCCCTGGCCGGCGTGGCGACCGCCAGCGAGAGCACTCCGGCCAGCACCGTCGAGACGGCACCCGCGATCCAGCGGCGGGAACGGTAACTATCCATCTCGGTTCTCCCCATCTTTCGGTCGCGGTCAGGGCAGGACGACGAAGCGCAGCTGGACCGAGTCGGATTCCACGACGGTCGTGGTGCCCGCCAGGACCGCACTGGCCTTCACCTTGAGCAGGTACACGCCGGCCTTGCTGAACGCCCAGTTGGCGTGCAGGTGGTCGCCCACCGGCAGTTCCACGGCGTCGGGCAGGCCGTCACCGCTGTTGGCGAGCACCGTCGGCAGCCCGAACAGGTTCTCCGTGTAGATCGCCACCTTCCCGGAGCTGGGCGCGCTGATCAGTTGCTGCACGGTCAGGTCCACCGAGTCGCCCTCGAAGACCCCGTCCTCCAGTTCCTCGGTGGCGATACCGGCCCAGAGCAGGTTCTCGTTCTGCACCTGCGGCAGGATCCACACCGGCGCGCCGGCACTGCCCAGGAAGGCGTAGGCCGGATCGGCGGGAACCGTGGTCTTCGCCGATGACTTCACGACGAAGACGACATCCGAGTGGTGCCGGTGCACACCCGGGTCGACGGTGTCGTCGTGCACCCCGAGTTCGAGCGCGCCGTCCTCGTACTCCACCTCGATCACGTCGACGTGCCCGGCGGAGAGGACCACCGGCACCGACGCGCCGTGGGCCTGCGCCGGAGCGGCCGAGACGACCAGCGCCGCGGCCATCGTGGCGCTGATCAGCATCGCGCCCCTGAGGCGACGGCGGGTTGCGGTCAACACAAGACAGACTCCTTCCCGATGGCCCCCAGTGAACCACCTAACCGTAATGGTATTCGTTTTCATCTGATCGCGATAGGTGTCCCCCGCCCGATGTTTGATGATCGATCCGCTAGCTCAGGGAACCGGCGTCGCGGCAACCGGCGCGGGGCCCATCCGGAAGTCCGGGTCGATCTGTGTGGCGAGGTCGACGCCGGTGCGGTCGTTGGCCCAGGCGTCGGCGTTGCGTCGGTGGAATTCGTGGGCCCACCGGGTGAAGGCCGCCCAGTCCTGGGGGGTGCCGTCGACGACGTCGGCCAGTCGGCCCAGCACGGCCCGGTTCGCCGCCTCCAGTCCGTCGAGTGGCCCGACGGTGCCGCGTTCGGCCCGGCGCACGTACGCCGAGCGGCCCAGCCAGGTCAGCAGGTCGGTGCCGACGTGCTCGCGGAGGAACTCCACGTCGGTGGCGTCCTCCACCTTGTTGCCGACCACGGAGAGGGCCACCCCGTAGTCACGGGCGTAGCCGGCGTACTGGTGGTAGACGCTGACCCCGCGCACGGTCGGCTCGCAGACCAGGAAGGTCCGGTCGAAGCGGGTGAACAGCCCCGAGGCGAACGAGTCGGCGCCAGCGGTCATGTCCACCACCACGTACTCGTCGGGCCCGTCGAGCATGTGGTTGAGCAGCAACTCCACCGCGCCGACCTTGGAGTGGTAGCAGGACACACCCAGGTCCTCGGCGCTGAACTCACCGGTCGCCGCCAGCCGCACCCCGCCGACCGCCTCGACGCAGGCCGCGTACACCGGGTTCTCCTCGGCCACCCGCAGCAACCGCGAGCCGCGCCCCGGCGGGGTGGTCTTCACCATCTCGGCGGCCGAGCCGATGCGCGGGTTGTCGCCGCGCAGGTACTCCTTGATCGCCGGTAGATACGCGCCCAGCGGCGTCATCGTGGTGGCGGCGCGCGCGGGCCCGCCGAGGGCCGCCGCGAGGTGCTGGTTGATGTCGGCGTCGATGGCCAGCACGGGCCGCCCCTCGGCGGCGAGATGACGGGCGAACAACGCGGTGAGGGTGGTCTTCCCACTGCCGCCCTTGCCGACGAACGCGACCTTCACCGCCACCACCCCACACTAACGCCATTGGTATCCGTTTCCATTTGACGCATGGTAGTGGATCGCCCGGGCCGCCGGAGCGGGAAGGTCGAGCACGTCCGTCGCCAGCCGGCGGATCGTGTCCAGGGTCCGCGCCCGCCCGCCAGCCCCCTCCACCATGAACAGCAGATGCCGTACGCCCGGCAGGTCCGCGGCCCGGTCGACGGCCTCCCGGCAACGGCGGGGCGAGCCGACGGGGTGGATGTCGATCAGGTGGTCCACGTAGCGCGCCGGGTCGCGCCGCCCGGCCGGCGCGCCGTCCAGGCGCACGTAATCCGCGGTGCCGGCCAGCAGCGGGGGAAGTCCGGCCCGCACCGCCTGTGCCGCCGCCCGATCGGTCTCCGCCACCTGGGCAAGGTGCGCGCTGGCGTGCTCGATGCCGGCGGGATCATGGCCGTGCGCGGCGGCCACTCGGGCGTGGCGGTCCAGCAGTTCCGCCTTCTCGGCCAGATCGGCGTGCAGGCCGAGCAGCAGCGGCAGACCGTACCGCGCGGCGAGGTCGACCGTGGACACCGAGGTCGCGGCGACCCAGAGCGGAACCCGGCTGCGCGGTCGCGGCACCACCGGGACCGGCCGGAACGGGAAGCGCTGGTTGCCTTCCACCGCCGGCTCCCCGGACAGCCACCGGACCAGCAGGTCCAGCGAGTCGCCGAAGCCGTGGTGGTAGCGGTCCAGACCGGTGCCGAAGACCTCGAGGTCCACCCACGGGCCGCCCCGGCCGACCCCCAGCCGGAACCGGCCGCCGGAGAGTTCGTGCAGCAGCGCCGCCTCCTCGCCGAGCGCCACCGGATGCCGGTTGGACAGGACACACGCCGCGGTGCCGACCGCGATGCTCCGGGTGGCGCCGAGCAGATGCGCGGCAAAGACGGTCGCCGAGGGACAGACGCCGTAGGAGATGAAGTGGTGCTCGGCGATCCACACGCCGTCGAACCCGGCCGCCTCCGCCGCGCGCCCGTACCGGTGGGCGTCCGCGAGCGCCTCGGCGTGGGCGCTACCGGGACGCCGCCCGGCGAGCAGGAACAGGTGCGCACGCACACCCCGCCCCGCCCGCCGGGCTCCGGCAGGATCAGCAGTCACGCAGCTCAGGGGACTGGTTGAGCAGTTGACCGCGGACGGACACGAAACGGCGGTAGGTGTCGGAGTCCACCGCCGACGGCCGGAACGCCGCCACCCGGTGGCAGTTCTGGAACGCCAGCTTGACGCCGAAGTGGCGCTCCAGGCTGGCCCGGATGGCGTCGCTGGCCAGGGCGCGCAGCAGTTGGCCCCGTTCCGCCTCGCTGGGCGGCGGGATCACATTGTCGGCAAACTCGCCGTCGGAGGCGGCCAGGTCCGCCGCCACCCGGCTGACGGTCTGCCACGCGTACGGCAGCGACTCGCGTACGCAGGTCACGAACTCCTCGTCGTCGACTGACCCCGACTCGGCGGCCCGCAACAGGTCCGGTGGCACGGTGAGTGACATAGCTCTCCTCACTTAACGATTACGGTTGTCGCTATCGTTACGGCAGAGCACATCACGACGATGACCACCCGTCAATGCCCGGACACGGAGGGCCATCGACGTCGCCGGTCGGACTTCAGCCCGCCACCGGCGCAGGCGGCCCACCCTTGTGGCACCAACGCTGGCGACGATGCGGGCACGGAGTTGCCCGGCGCGACGCGCCGCAGCCGCGCGCACCGCAAGAGCCTCAGCACGTTCGCCGCAGCACGTTCCACGGGCACCAAGAGGATGGCGGAATCGGCTTGCCGGCAAGGAACGCCGATGGGATCGTCTGCCGTGATGCTGACTCGCACTGAACTTCTTGCCCTGCATGACCAGCAGGTGCGGGGCACCATCGCTTCGCGGCTGCCGGGCAGTTGGAGGCCGTCGTGGGACGGACCGGTCCTGCAGGTCGCCACGCCTGCGCGAGGGTTCGCCTTCGCCCAGGATCTTGATGGCCTCACCGTCGAGGAACTGGACGCGCTCATCGGTCGGGTGCGCAACCGCAGCGCGGCGCGTGGCCAGGCCGTCGAGTGGAAGACGTACGGCCACGACCGGCGGGACCTCCCCGCTCGGCTACAGCTGGCCGGATTCGCGCCGGAGGATGAGGAAACCGTCGTCATCGGTCTGGCAGCCGACCTGATCGCTTCCGGCGAAGCCCCCGACGGCATCACGGTCCGCGCAACGACGGACCTGACCGACCTACGCCGGATCGCGGCCATGGAGTCCGAGGTCTGGGGCGCCGACTGGTCCTGGCTGGCCGATGACCTACACGACCGCATCTGCTCGGCTGCGGAAAACATCGTCGTGCTCGTCGCGGAGGCCGCGGGCGAGGTCGTATCGGCGGCCTGGCTGGTCATTCTCCCCGGTACGCAGTTCGCCGCCCTGTGGGGCGGCTCGACCCTCAGACAGTGGCGAGGCAAGGGCATCTACCGCACCCTGGTCGCCCGCCGCGCGCAGATCGCCACCGACCGGGGCATAACCTACCTCCTGGTCGACGCCTCCACGGACAGCCGACCCATCCTCCAACGCCTGGGCCTACACCCGGTCACTACCACCACCCCATGGGTATGGAGCCCGACCACCTGAGCCGGGCGACAGGACAGATGGGTGAAGGCGGCACCGCATCGGTGGTAGGCCCGGACGTCAATGGGATCGGGACGCGGGGCACGATTGCTAGGTCCAAGCGGGATGCGACGCTTCGCTCGCACGGAAAGCTCGAACTCCGCCTCGAGATCACCATCGGTCCAGCCCTGCACGAACCCGATCATGCCCGTGATGGCCAACATGAAGGAGCCCGAGCACCGCCCCCAAGAGATCGAGGCTCCCAGCTCAGCACCAACTGCGCCTTCGCACCTACCAAGTCTCTCCCCAGCCCGACGCGCCATCAGCGGCATGAGAGTGCACTGTGCCGGCCCCATCACTCAGCGGAACGAAGCGCCCGGAGATCCGGCGCCGTCGCGCGAGGGAGCAAGGACTCAGCGGGCAGGGACCGGCTCGGACGACGGCAGCCACTCTCGCCTGATCAGCCCGTAGACCCACGAGTCGGAGACCTCGCCGTTCACGATGCAGTCTTCCCGCAACGTCCCTTCACGCACGAACCCGAGCTTCTCCAGTACGTGGGCAGATGCCGTGTTGCGGGTATCGGTCTCAGCCTGGACGCGGTTCAGGTCCAGCGTGTCGAATGCCCACCGCAGCAAGACGCGCGCGGCCTCCGTCGCGTAGCCGTGGCCCCACGCCGCATCGTCGAAGCAGTAGCCCAGCGATGCGCTGCGGTAGTCCGGATTCCACCGGTTCAGGCTGCACCAGCCGATGAATGCTCCGTCCGAGCCACGATCCACGGCCAACCGCGCCCCGGTGCCCTCCTCTGCCATCTGCCGGCAAGCCGTGATGAACCGATCGGCGCGCACGCGTTCGCTCCACGGCGGAGCGTCCCAGTAGCGCAGCACGTAGGCGCTGCTGTGCAGCGCGAAGAGATGGTTCGCATCCGCGTCGTCAAAGGGACGCAGCCGAAGGCGAGGGGTGTGCAGCGTGGGGGTGGGCAGCGACACGCGCGTCATGTTTCCTCCCGTGATAGATGCCCGACCAACCAGAACTCGCGCCGGGCGCGCGGTGCCAGCAGTGCCATAGCCTGTTGCGGCACCTCACGAGCCTCGGTTGGATCGCAGCACGGGCACCCGTGCCCACCGACTTCCTCCAGCAAAGCCGAGACATCGCGCCGGTGGACCGTCCGTTTCCATTCCGCCAGAGCGCCGGGAAACGGACTTGGACCAAGCCGGGAGCGCTCGAGGACCTGGAGCTGGCTAACCGCTCTCGCCGTCAGCCTGCCGACCACCGACAAGGTCACGCCTGGCCGGAGACGCCGTGGAAGAGCGGCACGCACTGTCGGTGGAGACCTACGCGCCATGGCCCTTTCTGATCGTCATCACGTGGGCGATGGTTGCACGCCTACACGAGCCCCGCAATGCGCTTCTCGGGCCTCAGCGGGCGGACAAGGCCGACTGGCCGGACGAGATGCGGCGCAAGAGGGTGCCCGGCCGCGACGGCTGCGAACTCGGTGGCGTGAGCGTCGGGCCAGGCATGAGGATGCGTCCATGGCCCATGATCCGTTGCTCGTTCAGGCTCGTGGGATCTGGCTTGAGATGGCTGGCGTTCCGATGGCCTTTCCCGCTGACGGCGGTGTTGACGTAGCCGTCTCGGCCGGATCGCGGTTCTGTCCGCCGGGCTGGGTCGGGATCGTCGCGTTGGGCGACGCCACCCTCGTCACCGTACCGGCACGCAACTGGGCCGAGACCGTACGCAAGGTGCTGCTCGGTCTGCCGGTCGACGCACTGACGGACGCTGACCGGCTGCGCGCTGTCCTGCCGGTCGTCGAGGTGCTGGGTCCGGCGAGCCTGGCGTACCTCGATGCGGACGACTTCCAGCCGGCCGGGCTCGATGCCGCGGAGGTGGTTCCCGGAGAACATGCCGACCTCGCCAGGCTCCTGGCCTCTGTCATGGTGGACGACGCCGACGAATGCGGGTTGGCCGACATCACCTCTGCGCCGTTCGTGGTGCGCCGCGGGGATCGCGTTGTCGCTGCCGCCGGCTACCGACGCTGGCCGGGGTTGGTGGCCCACATGTGCGTACTCACCACACCGGATCAACGTGGGCGAGGGCTGGCACGTGCCGTTGCCTCCGCAGCAGCCGCGGACGCCTTGGCGAACCATCTGCTGCCACAGTGGCGGGCTCGACCGGAACCATCGCGCCGAGTAGCGCGGGCACTGGGCTTCCGCCAGTTCGGCGCTCAGCTGAGCATCCGGATCGGAACCTGAGCCCAAATGCCAGATCGCCAGTACGCAGACCGCCGCGCCGAGGGCGACGCGAGTCACACGACCTGCGGCATGAGCGGTTGCTGTGGGTTCCGTCGCGGCGTGATGGATCGGGGATGCGGCCGTCTTTCAACGATGATCTCGGGCGTTGATCAGCGGTTGCCGGTGGCCGCCGGGTTGGTCCTTGACGAGCGGTAGCTGACGGGAAGCTGCTGGTTGCGTGGAGTGTCGCCCCGGTGACTGCGTTAGCCCGGCGCTGCGGCCCATCGTGTTCCCGGCGGCTCCTGTGTGGGCTGACGGAGGAGGTAGAACGTGACGGTACAGGTCGGCTCGCTCGTCTACCGGGCAAGGAACCTGCCCCAGCATGCCGCTGCGGTGGGGGCTGTGTCAGCCGGGATTCCGGCCCTGCTGTTCGGCAGCTCGACGAAGCTGTGGAAGTTCGTTGACGCTGACGCTGTGGTCAAGGCGCTGGCGGTGCTGCAGCAAAGGAAGTGGGCCGGCGGATCGGATGCGCCACCCAGCACAGTCGCGCTGAACTACGCTGCGCCGTCCGGCGCGGAGAAGGCCGGCACGGTGCGCATCGGTCGGGGTCAGGCGGTCGTCGAATACTCCACCCTGCATGACCTGCAGCAGGCCGAGGTGTATCAGTCACTGGTCCAGGGTGCGGCGTGGTTGGGCAGCCCCGGGTTCGCCGCGCTGGCCGCAGACACTGTGGCCGAACGCTGGCGGTTCGCCAACTGGAGCGAGGTGGACACTGCGTTGCAGGGTTGGGTGCCGGACACCCCGTACCCGCAGCAGTTGATGGCCCACCGTGTGGTCCGGCGTCCGGAGAGCGTGCTGGCCTGGTATGACCCGGCGAAGATGACGTTCGGCCGGTCTCAGTTCCGCAACTTCTTCGGTGCCTGTGGCCCCACCGCCAAATACCTCATCGGCCGCATCCAGGACCTGGGCGGCCACGTGGAGCTGGTGGCCGAGGAGAGCAGGCTGCACGGCGCCAACGGCGCCGCAACGCTGACCCAGCTGGTCCAGGCCACCTACCCGGGCCCGGTACTGATCAACGTGGTGAACGACGCCATCCACGAGTTCGTCCTGGAACGGGCCACCGACGGTACAGCTGCGCTGTTCCAGGGATATATCGGCGCGTACGACGCGCTGTGGTGGGCCGAACTCGACCGGGCCGACATTGGCATCAGCGGCAACGAGCTGAACACCATGCAGAACCTACGCACGACCTACGGCGGTGGCCGGACAGTGCCGTTACCCACCCTGCTGGCCAACCTGGGCACCTTCATGAAGGTCGACCAACTGCGCAACGCCGGCATCGCCTGGCGGGCGCTGCCATTCCTGCCGCAACAGAACTTCAACGACGACGGGCTGCCTTGCTTCGACGTCAGGGTGTGGCAGATCACCCAGCCGCAGGCAGTGCTGGACGCGTTGCGCGTACGCCACATCATCAACCAGCAGTTCACCTCATGGCTGAGTCTGGCCGTACTCAAGGAGGCCGAAAACGCCGCCCCGCAGTAGCGGGGCCGCCGCCCACGCCCACGGCAAAGCCGGCTGCCAGACCGGCCAGATGGTCAGCTGATCCTCGGCAGGGTCGAGGGCTCATCGCCGACCCTGCGTAGCGCACATCGCGGCCATGAGCGAGCAGTAGAGCTTTCCGGGTAAGGGCGTGCGGCGCTGCGTAGTTGCCTGGCCTGGCCTCGTGGAGGCTGCCGCAGTGGGAGGCGGTGGAGATGTGGTGTCAGCTGTCCGGACGGCCGTGATTTCACACCGACATAATTACTTCTCAGTGAAATCGTGGCCGTGAGCAGAAGCCACCTCGGTGGAGGTGGTTGGCGGACGGGACACCGTGGACGGTCGATCGCACTGGATCCAGGTTCGAGTGGTCATCTTGGGGCTTCGATGCCACTCGATCATGGACAACGTTGTTGCGTTAGCGGTGTGGTCGGTGGGTCAACCCCTGCCGGGTAGCGGGAACGGGACTCCTGGTAGATCAACTTGTGTCGAGCAAGGCGATCATCGGGAGTCCCGTCATGGAGAAGTCTGTCATCACCAGGTTGGTGGAGGTGGCCGGGGGTGTGTACGCGCCGGGGCATCTGGGTGAGTTGACGCAGGTCATCGATTTCGACCTGGTGGACGCGGTGGTGCAGGAGACGGGGGTGCGGGAGAAGCGGGTGCGGCTGTTGCCGTCTCGGGTGGTGGTGTATTTCGTGCTCGCGCTCGCGGTGTTCGAGGATTGTTCGTATCGGGCGACGTGGGGGAAGTTGACCGCTGCTCTGGCCGGGTTGGGGCTTGTCCGGCCGAGCGTGTCGGCGCTTGCGCGGGCCCGCCGTCGGGTCGGGCCGGCGCCGTTGCGTCGGTTGTTCGAGACGTTGGCCGGTGTCGTGGGGCTGCCTGGTCAGCCTGGCGTGTTCTACCGGGGCCTACGCACCGTGGCCGTTGACGGCACGTATCTGCACATACCCGAGCGGGAACAGATCACCCGCTGCTATCGCAAACGGGTAGGCCGGCGCGAGGCCGGCTATCCGCTGCTGCGGCTGCTCGTGCTGATCGAGTGCGGCACCCGCGCGTTGCTCGCCTGCGCGTTCGGCCCCGACAGCGACGGCGAACCGGTCTACGGACGCCAGCTGCTGGACGCTCTGGACTCCCCGATGCTGCTGCTGGCCGACGCCAACTTCGACGACGCGGCATTCCTGCACGCCGTCGGTGAACACGGCGCACACTTCCTGGTCCGCTCGACGGCCTGCCGCCGCCCCGTCATCGGCCAACGCCTACCCGACGGCTCCTACCTGACCCGCATCGGCTACGGCAAACTACCCGCCCTCATGCTCGTGCGGATCATCGAAGCGCAGGTCACCGTCACCCTCGCCGACGGCACCGTCCGCCACGAACCCTGGCGGCTGATCACCAGCCTGACCGACCACACCCGCTACCCCGCCCACGAACTCATCGACCTCTACCACGAACGCTGGCAGAGCGAAACCACCTACTACTCCATCAAAGCCACCATGCTCCACGGCCGTGTCCTGCGCTCCCGCAGCATCCCCGGCATCGAACAAGAGGTCTACGCCCTACTCACCGTCTACCAGACGCTCATCCGCACCGCCGCGGACACCGTCTACACCCAACCCGGACTCGACACCGACCGGATCAGCTTCACCACCCTGCTCACCACCGCCGCCGACACCATCACCACCGCCACCGCAGTCCTACCCACCACCCCCACCACCCTGATCGGCCCGATCGGCCACGCCGCACTGACCCATCTCCTACCCACCGGACGTCCCCGACGCGTCAAAGCCCGCACCCGCAAAAACCCCACCAGCAAATACGGCCCCAACGCCGGCCAACACCCCGCAACCACACAGACCTACACCTTCCACGCCACCATCACAATCTTCGAAAAAGGACTTGACCCCCGCACAAAACGCTAAACGCAACAACGTTGCGATCATGGATCGGGCGTGATCTTGCGCGCTGAGGCATGCGCGCTCATCGGCTATGAGCGCGCGGCTTTGTGTTCTTCCCGGGGCTGGGGAGATCCGCGCGCTCAGGGAGCGGCTGGGCTCAGCAACATCCGTCACGCAATGTCACACTCGGATCGCTGCTAGGCGGCGAACCGCCGGACGTATGCCGAACTCGGTGCCGGCGTGCGCTCGCCGCCGGGAACGCTGCGAGGGACGCTTCGGGGCGTTCATAGTGGCGGTGCGGCTGGGACGGGGTTGCGTCGCCCGCGGAGGGTGATGTCGAACACGATGATCGCCAGGAGTATCAGGTTGGCGTAGAGCATGGCGAGTAGCGGGGTGAGGGTGAGCGCGATCGGGGTGAGCGCGGCGAGTAGTGCGATGCCGGCGAGCAGTGGCCAGGCGGTTCGGCCGAAGACCTCGTACTCGAAGCGGGTCCGGCCGAGGAGGAAGATCGCCGGCCCGCCGAGGATGACGAGGAGCCATGTCGGGGCGAGGGCGCCGGTCGGCTGGGTGATGATGAGTTTCGTGCTGGCGGCGGCAGCGACGACCCCACCGACCATCAGGAGATGGGTGTAGGGCGCGGACCGGGCGAACCGGCCGGGTTCGCGGGCCTTCTCGATGGCCTGGGTCAGCTGCGCGGCGGCGCGGTGCACGTAGATTCGGAACATGATGGTGGCGCTGGCGAACGCCACCACCATTGCCATGGTCCGCTCGGTGGTGATCGCGTGTCCGCTGTAGGTGAGGCCGGCGACCAGGATGATGTCGCCCAGGGCGATGATGAAGAACTGGTGGTATCGCTCGGCCATGTGTTCGGCGACGGGGTTGAATTGGGTGGCGGCGATTCGTGACCGGCGCGGGATCGGGTAGCCGAACGCGAATGCCAGGTAGTCGATGGCCACCGCGATTCCCCACAGGAGGATGCGCTGGTCGGCGTCGGTGAGTGCGCCGGCGATCCACGCCACGGCGGAGATCCAGAACCAGATCCAGATCCGTAGCGCGCGGCGGCGCGCTCTCGGTTCGTGCAGTGTGAGGAAGAAGAGGAGTCCTCGGCCGAGGTGGCTGGCCACGTAGGCGCCGGCGAAGATGAGTGCCCGGTCGGTGAACGCGGCCGGCAACGCGGCGGCCATCATCAGCGCGCCGAACATGACGCCGACCGTCACCACCTGGATGACCTGGCTGTCCGGGTTGTAGAGGTCGGTGACCAGCGCGGTCAGGACCCACACCCACCAGATGGCAAGGAACGCGATGGTCGTTTCGGTGATGCCCTTCCAGGTCAGGTTGGTCACGAGGCTCTCGGACAGGAGCGCGAGGGCGACGACGAAGACGACATCGAAGAAGAGTTCGAGAAGTGTGGCCCGACGGGGGGTGTCGGCAGCGCGTAGCAGGCCGTTCGGGTTGGCCGCGGTCATCGCGGCACCCGCCGACCGTCCACCGGCGCCTGCGATGGGAAGAGTCTGTAGAAGTTCATACAGCACATATCGTATAAATCTTGCTGCTCGGTGAGTTGCTGATCCACGGAGTCGGCGCGACAGCTGTCGGCGTACTGGTTGGTGGACAGAGCCACGTACGACCGATTTTGCAGAGCAAGCACCGGCCGAACAATGAGCCTCCGGCTCTGACGGTCGGGCCAGGGCTGAACTCAGGAGGGGAACACCAGAGCCACGTCGTACATTGCTACCTACGCGCTTTCCCTTCCCCCGGTTCACTTGACCTGGCGCCCCGAGCCTGTTTCGCCCGGCAAGCCGTCCCCGGTTGGGGAGCGGGAATGAGGTTGTAATCAGGCGGGAGTGATGAGGCCGTTCTCGTAGGCGGTGATGACGAGCTGAGCCCGGTCGCGGGCGTGGAGCTTGGCGAGAAGGTTGCCGATGTGGGTCTTGACGGTCTTGATGGAGATGGTGAGCGTGGCGGCGATTTCATCGTTGGACAGGCCGCGGGCGACGAGGGCGAGCACTTCGGTTTCCCGTTCGGTGAGCCCGTCCAGTCGTCGCGGCGGTGTGGCAGGGCGGCTGGTGTAGTGCTCGATGAGCCTGTTCAGGATCGCGGGCGCGAACAGGGACTCGCCGCTGTGAGTGCGGCGGATCGCGTCGAGGAACTGGTCGGGGTAGGCGTCTTTGAGGAGGAAGCCGCTGGCTCCGGCGCGTAGCGCCCCGTAGACGTACTCGTCCAGGTCGAACATGCTGAGGACAAGCACCCGGCAGCCGGACAGCGCGGGGTCAGAAGTGACTTTGCGAGTGGCTTCGATGCCGTCCCCGCCGGGCATGCGGATGTCCATCAGGATCACGTCGGGGACGAGTTCGCGGGCGAGGTTCGCGGCCTCCTCGCCCGCGCCGGCTTCCCCGACGACGGCGAGGTCGATGGTGCCGTCAATGAGAATGGCGAGGCTGTGCCGCAGCAGGGGTTGATCGTCGGCGATCAGCACCCGGATGGTTCCGAGGGGTCGTGCTGCGGTCATGACCGCTCCTGGTCGGGGATGCGGGCGGTGACGTGGAAGCCGTGCTCGTCGGGCTCGGCGTCGAGGGTGCCGCCGAGGGCGGTGACGCGCTCGCGCAGTCCGTCGAGGCCGTGTCCTGCCCCGGGCTGTGGCTGCCATGATCGCTGCGGGCCGGCATCTTGCACGTCCACGACGATGGTCTCCCCGTCGCGGTGCACGCCGACGTGGGCGTGGGTGGGGCCTGCGTGCCGGATCGTGTTGTGCAGGGCCTCGCGGACGACGGCGCAGACCGTGAGCTGCACGCCCGGCGACACCTCGCCCGGGCCATCGACGCCGAGAGTGGTGGTGACGCCGAGGGCGGATGCCTCCTGCACGATCGCGGCGAGGTCGTCGAGGGTGTTGGCCGGGCGCAGCGGCGCAGCGCCCGGATCGTGGAGCACGGCGAGCATGCGGCGCAACTCGGTCGTGGTCTCGCGGCTGACCCGTTCGATATCGGTCAGGGCCGCCGCGCGTTCATTCTCCCCGTCCGGGCCGGTGAGGGTGCGGGCGACGGCGGCGCGGACGGTGATGAGCCCGAGGCCGTGAGAGACCAGATCGTGCAGGTCGGCGGCGATCCTCAGCCGCTCGGCCTGCGCCGCCCGCTCGCCTGCCCATGCCGCCAACTCCTCCTCGTAGCGTCGGCGTTGCGCCCTGGTGCGCTGTAGTGCCCAGGCCAGCACCAGGACAGCGAGCACGGCCGCGGTGAGCGCCACAGTCCAGGCCACGGCCGGCCTGTCGACGCCGACCATCGTGAGCACGAGAGCGAGGACGAACAGCACCCCGGCGGCGACCAGCCAGGCGCGTGAGCGCCACGTCGGTCTGCCGGTGTCCATCAATCGAGTCTAGATTCGGCCCGCACTCGGGTATCGGTCCTGGGTCTGAGAGACCTTAGACCGAGCACGACCGTTCCCAGGCCCGATGACGACATGGCCTCCGCCTGTTGGCATGAGAGCCATGCTGACGATCGACGGCCTCACCAAACGCCACGGCTCCCGCACCGTGCTTGCCGACGTGACCTTCCAAGCCCTGCCCGGCCGAGTGACCGGGTTTCTCGGGCCGAACGGGGCGGGCAAGTCCTCGACGCTGCGCATCCTGCTCGGCCTGGACCGCCCTGCGGCGGGCTCCGCGCTGGTCGACGGGCGACCGTACCGGGGCCTGCGCGATCCGCTGCGCACGGTCGGGGCGATGCTGGACGGCTCCGGCGCGCACCGCTCCCGCACCGCCCGGAACCACCTGGGATGGGTCGCTCGCAGCAACGGCATCCCGAAGCGCCGTGTGAACGCCGTGCTCGAACAGGTCGGCCTTGCCGACGCGGGCCGCACCCGCGTCGGCAGCTTCTCCCTCGGCATGGGCCAGCGCCTCGGCCTGGCCACCGCGCTGCTGGGCGAGCCCGCCGCGCTCGTGCTGGACGAGCCGGTGAACGGCCTGGACCCCGAGGGCATCCGATGGATACGCGGGCTGTTGCGCGGCCACGCGGACGCGGGCGGCACAGTCCTGCTGTCCAGCCACCTGATGAGCGAGGTCGCGGAGATCGCCGACGACCTCGTGGTCATCGCCGCAGGCCGCATCGTCAAGGCCGGTCCGCTGGCCGAGGTCACCGCCGGGTACGCGACCCTGGAGGACGCCTTCTTCGGCCTCACCGGGGATGCACGGTGATCCTGGCGCGGGCGGCCGCCGCCGAGCTACGCAAGACCGTCACCCTGCCGGCCGCGCTGGTCGCGATCGCTATCGCGGCGCTCGGCTCGCTCGGGATCACCCTTCTCAACACGCTCAACGTCCGCAGCGCGATCCAGTCGGGGCAGCTCGAATCGGTCGCCTACACCTCCCCGGTCGAGGCGGTCTTCTCCGCGATCCCGCTCGGCACGGTTGGCGCGGTCATCCTCGGCGTCGTGGCGATCAGCAGCGAATACACCGCCAACAGCCCCGACGCCGGGGGCGGGAGGCAGATCACCGCGACCCTGGCCGCAACCCCTCGGCGGGTCACGGTCCTCGCCGCGAAGGCCTCCGCCGTCGTCCTGCTGATCGCGGCCACCGCCGCCGTCACGATCACCGCCTGCCTCGCGCTGGCGCACCTCATCGTCGGCGACGCGGGCGCCACACCCGACGATGCCGACACACTCGGGCGCGGGTTCGGCGCGGCCCTCTACTGGACACTGACCGGGCTGATCGCCCTGGCGATCACGGCCCTGACCCGCAGCGGGATCATCCCGCTCATCGTGCTCATCGCCAACAGCTCCCTCGTGTCCGTCTCGCTGCTGCTGACCAACCTCACCCCACTGGCCTACTGGCTACCCGACCTCGCCGGGATGCGCCTGTTCGCCCGCGACCCCTGGGGCATGTTCGAGGACGCGCTTGACCCACTGACCGGCGGCCTCGTCATGACCGCGTGGGCAATCGCGCTCCTCGCAGTCTCGGGCGTCGTGTTCACCCGCCGCGACGCATGACCCGCGCACTCGGGAACACCATCGCGGCCGAGCTGGTCAAGCTCCGCGGCCTGCCCGCCGTGCTCGCCACGGCGCTCGGCACCGTGGCCGCAGCGGTCACCCTGACCGCGGCCGTCGCCGCATCCTCGACCGACGAGACGGACGCCGTGCGGGTGACGCTCCTGACGATCCCGTTCCTCCAAGTCGGCACGATCCTCCTGGGCGTTCTCACCGCCGCTTCGGAGTACCAGGGCAGCCAGGTCCGCACCACCCTGACGGCGACACCAAACCGGCCGCTGCTGCTCGCCGGCAAGACCCTCGCCTACCTCGCCGCAGCCGCTATCACCAGCGTCGCTGCGGTCGGTGCGGGCCGGGCGGCGGCAGCGACCATGCTCGCCACCCGCGACCCCGCGCCGACCGGGGGCGTGGAGGGGTGGGCCCTCGTCGGGGCTGCCGGGTATCTCGTGCTGATCGGACTGCTCGGCTTCGCCCTGACCGTCCTGCTCCGCTCGCTCATCCCGCCGCTGGTAACGATGCTCGCCCTCGTGCTCATCGTCTCTCCCCTGACCGCTGGTTATACCGAGCACGCGCGCTGGCTCCCCGACCGTGCCGGAAGCCTGCTCTACCTCCCCACCGCAGACACGGTGCTCACCGCCGAAACCGGCGCGCTGATCCTGCTCGCCTGGATCACCGCGACCGGCAGCGCGGCGAGTGTGATCTTCGCTCGACGTGACGCATGAGAACCGGGTAGGCCCATGCCGGAGCTGGCACCGGTGACCAAATCGAAACGTGTCCTGAGAACTAGGACCGGGTGCTCGTCGGCCTTCAATGGCTTCAGCTTCGGGATAGGCGTGGCACGCCGCCGGCGTCGGTCCGAGCCGCCAGCGTTCCCACTCGCCGGTGGTGGGCGTTGCGGGCGCACAGGACGAGCGTGGACAGGATCGCCGCCAACAACGATCCGACCAGGACGCCGATCTTACTGTAGTCGTTGCGGGCGCTGCCGGCGCCGAAGGCGAGTTCACCGATCAGCAGTGAGACCGTGAAGCCCATTCCGGCCAACACCGCCAGGCCGAACACGTCCCACCAACCGACTCCGTCGCCGAGTTGGGCACCGGCGAGCCGCCGCATCAGCCAGGTCGCACCGAACACTCCCGCTGTCTTGCCCACGACGAGGCCGGTCGCCACGCCGAGGAACACCGGGTCGGTCACCGACGTAGCGAGGCCGCCAGCAGCGGAGAACGACACCCCGGCGGCGAAGAACGCGAAGATGGGCAACGCCACCCCCGCGGTGAACGGTCGAAGCCGTCGCTCGAACCGCTCCGCCGGACCGCGTCCGGCATCGTCCCCTTGTCGAGACACCGGGACGGTGAACGCCAGGAACACGCCGGCGACGGTGGCGTGGATACCGGAAGTGTGCACGAGAGCCCACGTCGCTGCCGCGAACGGCAACAGGATCCACCCGGTCCGCACCCGGTTCCGCACCAACAGGGCGAAGATTGCCAGTGGTACCAGTGCCAGCGCCAGCGCATCGAGCCGCAGGGCGCTGGTGTAGAAGATGGCGATGATCCCGATCGCCAGCAGGTCGTCGACGACGGCCAGGGTGAGCAGGAAGGTCCGCATCGCCACCGGCAGATGCGTGTTGATGAGGCCGAACACCGCGAGAGCGAACGCGATGTCCGTCGCGGTGGGGATCGCCCAACCCGCCAGCGCACCATCCTGGCTGCCGGCGTTGAATACCGCGTAGATCGTGGCGGGCACCGTCATTCCACCGATCGCAGCGGCCACCGGCAATGCCGCGCGTCGAGGATCGCGGAGTTCGCCGACGACGAACTCGCGCTTGAGTTCCAGTCCGACCACGAAGAAGAAGACCGCCAGCAGCCCGTCGGCCGCCCACGGCGCCAGGGAGAGGTCCAGGTGCCACGTTGCTGGCCCGACGCGCACCTCGCTCAACGACAGGTGGCTGTCCGACCACGGCGAGTTGGCCCAAACCAACGCCACTACGGCGGCGGCCAGGAGCAGGGCGCCGGCAACGGTTTCGGTGCGCAGCATGTCGCCGACTCGGTGCACCCCCGGGCCCGCACGAAGGGGCGGTACCCGGAGCGCCCCGGCCGCTCGACGGCCGCCCGTTCCCGGCCTACGACTACACCCGCGTCAACAAACTGCCGAAGGAGATGACCGGCTACTGGACGAAGTCGTTCGACATCGGTGGCGTGACACGCACCGCCAAGGTCTGCATCTCCCCGGAGACACCGATCCGCTCCTACTACACCGTGATCGCGGTTCCAAACGGGGTCGACACCGCCGATTTCCTGCGCACCTCGTCCTGGCACGACATCGCCGACGAGCGGGAAGTTGCTGGCCGTCACGCCACGGCCGGGCAACGCCGGGGCCAACACCGCCGCGACCATCTCGACGTGCTCTTCCACAACCTCGACAGCGCCGTAGCCTACTACGAGAGCGTCGGCATCGGGCCGTGATTCGACTACCCGAAGGGCAGCCCGTACGTCGAGTACGAGGTGCCCAATGACGAGGCGTCGGCGACGATGCGCTACCGGTGTGCCAACCTGGAGAACTTCCAACTCCAACTGTGCTAGCCGCCCCGCATGGACTCACCCCAACGCCGGTTCCTGAACGAGTTCGGCGAGGGCGTCTACCACCTCGGGTTCGAGTCGCCCGACCTGGGTGTCGCGGAGAGCCGGGCACGTGCCCTCGGCCTGGCCGTCATCGCGCGGGGACGTCGCGACGATGGCTCAGGCTTCTGCTACTTCGACACCCGCGATCACGCTGGCGTGACCTTGGAGCTGCGCAAGAGCCAGTGACGGTAGGTCAGGCATAACCCGGCCAAGCGGTGGTCGACGCCGGCCGCCACCAACTTCGATACGGCGGCGCCCGGTGCGGTCGCCAGAACCGCGTCCGGGAGACGTTCATGGATCCGATTCTCCGTGTCCGAGGGGTTCCAGCAAGCCGACGGATGGGCGGTACCAACTGGCCCGCGCCGCTGCCCGGTACAGTGCGACCTCCGGTCGAGGTGACGGCGCTGGGAGGGATACGTGGCAAGAGGCAAGCGGCACCAACTCCCTGTCAGTGCCAGCGCCGCCGCTTGGCTGACTCTGAAGAACTGCCGGACGGTGCTGGCGGTGGTCCACAACGTCACCGCGTTGACCCGGCTGGTCGACGTGTTGGCGGTGCTGGAGTCGGATCCCCGCGTGCAGGTCGTCTTCACGGTCACCCGGTCGAGCCCATTCGAACACGGCATCACGGACAGGCTCCGGGAACTCGGCTGCATCGCCATCCCCTGGAAGCGGGCGGTACGCCTGCGCTTCGACCTCGCCGTCTCCGCCAGCCACGGCGGAGATCTCCACCAGCTCAACGCGCCGCTTGTCATAGTTCCACACGGTTTGGGATATAATAAGTGTCTACGAGCGCCGAGCGCCGAGCGCCGAGCGCCGAGCGCCGAGCGCCGAGCGCCGAGCGCCGAGCGCCGAGCGCCGAGCGCCGAGCGCCGAGCGCCGAGCGCCGAGCGCCGAGCGCCGAGCGCCGAGCGCCGAGCGCCGAGCGCCGAGCGCCGAGCGCCGAGCGCCGAGCCTTCGGGTTGGCCGCCGAATGGCTGATGCACGAGGGTGCGGTGGTCCCGTCAGCGCTGGTCCTCTCGCACGAGGAGCAGCTCCGCCGGCTGGGTCGCTACTGCCGGGAGGCGCTCGACGTGGCGGTGGTCGCCGGCGACCCGTGCCTGGACCGGCTGGTCGCCAGCCGGCACCTGCGCAACGCGTACCGAGCAGCGTTCGGCCTCCCGAGCGGTCGCCGGCTCGTGGTCGTCAGCTCCACCTGGGGATCCAGGTCATTGCTCGGCCGTGATCCCGGTCTGTTGCAAGGGCTGCTCGCCGAGTTACCGCTGGACAACTACACCGTAGCTGCCGTCCTGCACCCGAACATCTGGCATGGGCACTCGCCGTGGCAGACCCGCGCGTGGCTGGCTCGCTGCCGCCAGGCCGGAATGGTCCTCGTGCCGCCATGGGAGTCATGGCGTGCCGCGCTGCTCGCCGCCGATGTCGTCGTCGGCGATCACGGCTCCGTGACGATGTATGCCGCAGCGCTCGGAGTACCGGTGCTGATCGCGGCGGACCACTCGGCCGGGATGGACCCTGATTCACCGATCGCCAGGTTCGTCGGGCGAGCGCCGCGGCTGCGTCCGGGGCGCTCACTGACCGAGCAGTTGGACGGGGTCATCGCCAAGCCCGCGGCCGACGCCTATGCGGACATCCTGGCGGAAGCCACATCAGAGCCCGGCCGATCCGCGTCGCTGTTACGCGGTCTGCTGTACCGCTGGCTCGGCATTGACGAACCACGGCACCCCGCCGTCACAGCCATCGTGCCGGTACCCCGACGCGGAGAGTTGCGACCGGCGGCAGTGACCGCACAGGTGGTCCGCACCGGCACCGACAAGCTCGGTTCAAGTCTTCGAATCGAGCGACTCCCGGCGGAACTGACGTTGACTCGGCCGATGACGGGTGACAGCCATCTGATGGTGGAGACGGGTCACCACGACCCCGCCTTGCTCCACCTGGCTGATCTGATCATCCTCCGAGCGGACGACACCGCCGGCCTGCCCGCCGCCGCAGCCCGTCAGGCGCTGACCCGCTACCCCGGCGCCCTGATGGCTGCTGCTGAGCTAGCCTGCGGCCGGTGCGTCGTCGCGCTCCGTGGCGGTCCGCTGGTCGAACTGGCCGCGGTCGATCCATCCGTCGATGTAGCCCTCCTCGCGTCCGTGGCATACGGTTGGATGACCGCCGGCCACGACGACCAACGTGCCGCCACGGTTGCGGTGATCGTCAACGATGCGCGACATGACGTAACGATCACTCCGCCGGCTCAACCGCGGACGACAGCCTCGTGAGGCGTTCCGCGACCGCAGCTGCTTTCGGCGCGCCGAGGCGCACGTACGCGGTGAGCGCCTCATCCAGGAACTCCCGCTCTCGCTCGACAGCACCCCGCTGCTCGGCGACATCGGCCAGCGCCACCGCGACCTCCGCGGTCTGGAACAGCGACTCCTCCCGCATGATGGTGATCGCCGCATCCAGGGACTCGGCTGCTTCGTCGAGACGGTGCACCCGACTATGCGTCAACCCGCGACTCGTCAGAACCCGACCCTCGTTGTAGCGGTCTCCGACGGCCCGCATCTCCGCCAGCGCCGTGTCAAACACTGCGAGCGCCTCACCATGCCGGTCGAGACCGCTGAGCGCCCGCCCGCGGTGATGGACCAGTAAAGCCACTGCCAGGCGGGCCAGCCTTGCCGACCTGGCAATCTCGAGAGCCCGATCGAAACAGGCGAGCGCGTCGGTAAACCTCTTCTCCTGCAACGCCGCGAGACCCAACGACTCCACCGCTGTCGACTTCGCCTGCGGATCGCCCACCGATTCGGCTTCGTGCAGCCCCTCGGTGAAGTCGGCTCTCGCCGCCTCCGTATCGCCCCGCCCCAGGTACGCGAAACCGCGTTGGCAGTAGAGTTTCGCCAGCGCAAGCCCATCACCAAGCCGCCGGGCGGCAGCGATCCCGGCCGTGTGGGTAGCGATCCAGCCCTCGTAGTCTCGAATCGCGAAGAACAACCCCCACAACGCCACGCACAGCTGACAGACCAACTCGTCGACTGCGCGTCGGTCCGAGTCCCCAAACGGCTCGTCGACGATGAGCACGGCCGCCACGAGGTTCGCCCGCTCGAGTTCCAACCATGCCAGGGCCTCCTTGCGGTCGGCGTACGACGTGGGTGACCCGCGCAGTTCCTCGAAGATCTCTCCAACCCGCCAACGGTCGGGCTTCACGATCAGGTCAGCCATGGCAGCCTGCCGCAGGTACCACTGGACGAGTCGGCGCAGGACCGCGGCGCGAACTGGGTACGGATCCTTCGCCGCGCGTGCCGCCGCATCGAGCCACAGGACATCGTGAAAGCGATACCGCCGGTACTCCACCTCGGTCAGCAGGCCGTCCTCGGTCAACACCACCAGCGACGCCTCCGCCTCATCCTCCGTCACACCACCTGCCGCTGCCGCCGCCGCCAACGAGAACTCCGGCGTCGGATGCAAGCCCACAGCCCGACAGAACACGGCCACCTGCGGAGGCAGCGACGCATACGACGGATCGAGCGCACTGGCCATAGACCGATCGTCGCCCACTGCTGCCATCGACACCAGCCGGTGGCGTCCCTGAACGAGATCTCGCACTGCGGTGGCGATCGTCGTCTTGGTTCGGCCCGCCAGCCGCGCGCCCGTGATGGACAACGCCAGCGGATAGCGTCCACACAGAACCGCCAATTGCCGCGCCGCCACGATCTCCTGATCCAAGCGCACCGCACCGATCCTGCTGCGTAGCAGGTCGATTGCCGCGTCCTCTCTCAACGGCGCAACCTCGATGAGCACCGGCGAAGCCACCACGCCCAACCCACTGAGCCGCGAACGACTCGTCACGATCACTGCCGCCTCCGGCCCAGCCGGCAGCAAGAGACGAACCTGCGCGGCGGTAGCCGCGTTCTCCAAGAACACGACAACGCGGCGCTTGAAGATCAGTGACTGATACAAGCCGGCCCGCTCGTCTGCCGACGGCGGTATCACCTCCGCCGCTACACCCAATGCCCGTAACAGCGTGCCCAGCGCCTCACCCGGCGGCAGGAAAGCGCCTGCACCCCCGCCGAGATCCAGCCGCAGTTCGCCGTCCGGGAATCGCGCCCGATTCGCGTGCAGCCACCGCAGCGCCAACGCCGTCTTCCCGACCCCGCCGGGCCCACACAGCACCACCACCGGGGCGTTCGGCCCGTTCGCCGCTGACACCGCCCGCTCAATCTCGGCCAGCTCATCGCTCCGGTTGACGACTGTGACGCCCAAAGGAGGCAACTGGTGCGGCGGAACCCACACCCGCGAGGCGAGGTGAACGTGCAGGTCGTTGATCTGCCCCGCCATGACCGCCGGACCGATCACGGTGCCACTCAACTCGTTGCTTACGCCACGCCCGACCCCGGCAATCCCGTCCTCGAGCAACACAGCACCTCCCGCATCGACGAGTGGAAGAATACCGAATGGTTCGCTTCAAGCAGCGTCACAGCAAGCGACCTGACGCAACGAAGAGCAGCTCGGGGAAAGCTACATCGGCAACAGACAGGCCACGCCCGCATTCCGCGGTCGGGACAAAATCCCGGTTGGAGGTACATCGCCCGGCGATCATCCAGCCTCGTCCGTCCCAAGCGGATCCTGCACATCCCAGACCAACGAACGCTGGCATGATCCCGTCACGCACCGGCGGTCCCCTCAATCGGGCTTCCGCAACGGACTGCACGTCACCGCCGCCAGTCTCCTTGGCGTCGGCTGCTGCGCGATATCACCGACTGGGAGGACACGCACCCCGGGCAGATCGCGGCCGACTCTCCCCGTCCCAGCAACCCGCCGATCCGCTGCACGACGAGAAGTATCTGGTCGAACACGACCTACTGGGGCTCTACCGGACCCGGACCGGGTGGCGCACCTCGTCAGGCTGAGCCCGCACGCTGACTGCCCGGCTGATGGCGACCGGCCGCCGGCAGCCGCCAGCGTCGCCGTCGAAGCGCGGCGGTGCGCGGTGCCCGGGGCGTCGACCTATAACCGGTCGCCGCCGGGGCGAGTCCAGATGCGTGCGACCGTCCGGTGCGGGTCGCATCGAACGGTCGGCGCTCATGAAAGCGCGTTCCTGGCGTACGGCGGCGCCGCCCAACTGCCCCCCTCCCCAGCGACGTGACGAGCCCGGCGGTCGACCTGCTCGTACGGCACGGGCGAGGCTCCCGTGTTGGGGCATCTGGTTCGGTCGATTTATTGTCTTACCTGGATCCTCACCCTTATCGATCATTGGGCGGCGCCTACCCGCGCCGAACTGCAAGATCAGGTTGGAAAGGGCTCCTCGGGAGTGTTGCCGGGGAATGTGGATGTCATGCCTGCTCGAACCGGCGGCGTGCGGCCAGGACCTCGTCCAGGTGGTGGCGGCTCCACCGGCAGAAACCGTTGATCGTGTTGTGCAGTTCCCGACCGGCGGGGGTGAGCCGGTACTCGGTGCGTGGCGGCACGGTGGGATGAAGTCTCCGGTCGACTACTCCGTTGCGCTCCAACTGTCGCAGGGTGGCGGTGAGCAGCCGGTGGCTGATGCCGGTGACCTGCCGGTGCAGTTCACCGAAGCGGCGCGTGTCGGTGCCAATGGCTTCGATGACCGGCACCGCCCATTTGCTGCCGACCACGCCGAACACCTCGCGGGCCACCAGGTGCACCTGGGCTACGTGTGTCGCCATCGGTGTGCCGGGAAACGGCTCGTCCACTCGCCGGCCCTCCCTCGCATGCGCCTCTTACCAAAAAGTGCGTACTTACCCCATCCGTAGCTATTGCCTTACGGTCTGGTCGGCAATCTCAACGTACAGGAGTGGATATGGCCGTCTTGAAGACGTACGCCCGGCTCTGGGTTGATGAACTCGACGCCTCGCTGCCGTCGCTGCGGACCCTGATCGGCGCGGAGCCGGATCTGCGGTTCGCCTTCGACAGGATCGAGTTGGCCGCGATCGGACACTTCCTGGTGATCGCTGGCCCACCCGAGGAACGGGCCCGCTACGCGCACGCCTCCGCTACCGTGATCGTCGATAATCTGGACGCGGTCGTCGCCGGGCTGACCGCCGCAGGCGGCGAGATCACCACACCCGAAGCGACCAGCCCCACCGGCCGCTACCTCTACGCCCGACATGCAGGTGGGGCCGAGGGACTGTCAAGTTAACGGTGTAACTGGATCTTGAGTGGGTTACTTGCGGCCTGCGGACAGGCGGCCTTCGAAGGTGATCTCGAAGGCGTTCAGGGCGGCTTTCCAGCGGGTGATCCAGCGTCGCTGGCCGGTGCCGGTCGGGTCCAGGGCCATCACGGCAAGGTAGACGCACTTCAACGCGGCCTGCTCGTTCGGGAAGTGCCCACGGGCCCGGACGGCCCGGCGGATGCGAGCGTTGACCGACTCGATCGCGTTCGTCGAGCAGATGACCTTGCGTATCTCGGTGTCGAAGGTCAAGAACGGGACGAACTCGGCCCAGGCGTTCTCCCACAGCCGGACGATCGCCGGGTACTTCTTGCCCCAGATCTCGGCGAACTCCAGGAACCGTTCGGTCGCGGCGGCCTCGGTCGGTGCGGTGTAGACCGGCCGCAGCGCTTTGGCGATCTTCTCCCAGTCCTGGCGGGCCGCGTAACGAAACGAGTTGCGCAGCAGGTGAACGATGCAGGTCTGGACCACGGCCTGCGGCCACACCGGTGTTGATCGCGTCAGGCAAGCCGGTGAGGCCGTCGCAGACGGCCATCAGTACGTCCTCGACGCCGCGGTTCTTCAACTCGGTGCACACGGAGAACCAGAACTTGGCCCCCTCACCGCCGTCTCCGGCCCACAGCCCGAGGATGTCGCGGGTGCCGTCGACGGTCACCGCCAGAGCCACGTAGATCGGCCGGTTCGCGACCTTACCGTCCCTGACCTTGACGTTGATGGCATCGAGAAACACCACCGGGTAGACACGGTCCAAGGGCCGGTTCTGCCACTCGACCATCCCGTCCATCACCTTGTCGGTGATCGTGGAGATCGTCTGCTTCGACACCTCAGCGCCGTACACCTCGGCCAGGTGAGCACTGATCTCACCAGTGGTCAGGCCCCTCGCCGACAGCGACAGGACCATGTCCTCCACCCCGGTCAGCCGGCGCTGGCGTTTACGGACGATCTGCGGCTCGAAGCTGCCGTCGCGGTCACGCGGCACGGTCACCTCGACCGGGCCGATGTCGGTGAGCACGGTCTTGGCGCGGGCGCCGTTACGCGAGTTCCCGCCGTTCTTACCGGCCGGGTCGTGCTTGTCATAGCCGAGGTGATCGGTGAGCTCACCGTCGAGCGCGGCCTCCAGGACCCGCTTGGTCAGCTGCTGCAACAGCCCGCCCTCGCCGGTCAGCTGCAGGCCCGAGGTCCGGGCCTGCTCGACGAGCTGGCCGATCAGGTCGGCGTTCACCCCGACCGGCAGCGCCAGGCCCTGCTTCTTCTTCGCCACCGCGGCAGTATCCACGGCGTCCGTTGTCATGGTCATCAGGTGCGTCTCCTTGATCAGGAGTTACACCGTTGTTTTTACAGTCCCGGGGCCGAGGTCGAGTACGTCGAATGGGTACCGGAATTGGTCGACCGAATTATCGATTCCATGGCTGCGACGGGGCGCTGATACTTCAGCCGCACCTGGTGGAGCTGGAGTCTTCGCTGGTAGTGGCCTGTTCTGGCGCGGTATTGGTGTCGGCGTCGCCATCGTGACCATCGATGCATGTGGTCGAAGGGTCGGGTGGTGGTGTTATGTGTCGGTACCAGGCGTCGTACCGACGGACCTGGTAGTGGTCCAGACCGACCTCGGTCTTGGCGGTCTGGAAGCACTCCTCGACCGCCCACCGGGTCCCAGCGATGCGGATCAGGTCCTCGTCCTGGGTGCCTGCGGGGCCAAAGCACAGGTAGTAAGCCAGGTCCGTGGGATCGGTGATGCTGCGTCGGATCAACAGCCAATGCCCGTATCCGTCGACGGTGCCGGGCAGAGAGGCCACGGCCCAGTCGTAGAGCCGTGGCCCTTTGGCGCCGTCGCCGCAGCTGCGACGCTTCCACGCCAGAGCCGGCGCGGCGGCGGCGAGAACGTCCGGACGCGAGTTGCCGGCCGTGGTCGGGACCCGCTGGTTGCGGGGCACGGCCAGGACATAGCCGATACGCTGCTGCTGCAACCACGTCCGGAACTTCGAGTCCTGCCCGTAGGCCTCATCCGCGGTCACCCAGCGCGCCGGCAGCCCCGCCGCGACAGCGCGCTCGACCATCCGCAGCCCCAGCGCAGGCTTCGTGGCGAACCCGACGCCCGCCTCGATGCCAGCCTCCTCGCGGCGGGCGGGATCGTCGCACCAGCGGCGGGGCAGATAAAGCTCCCGGTCGATCAGCGTGCGCCCCGCCGGACTGGCGTAGGCGAGGAACACCCCGAGCTGGCAGTTCTCCGTCCGCCCGGCCGTGCCGGAGTACTGGCGCTGGTGCGCCGCGAGGCGCTCTGTTGTATCCCCAGCTCAGCTGGGAGGAACTGGAGGGAGGTTCCTGGGTCTGATGGCTTACCCGTAGCTGAAAGGTGATCGGGGACAAGAGCATGCCAGGAAACCGGCGGTCATGGTCAGGCGTTGACGTGACGCGTCGTGGGACCCGCGCGATATGGCGAAGGCTGGATTGCTTGAAACCCAATCTCCAGACGATGAAAAGTACCATCCGCCGGAATTGACGCCTGGGACCGGTGCCGCGTCCTGCCTCGGCTTTGCAGCGTGGTCGGGGCATCCTCCGGACGCAGGGCGATGCCCAGCGAGGGCATTAAAGGAGATGAGTGGGTCGCCTACGTCGTGCTGACGTGCAACAGAGACGAACGCGGGATCGCCTACGGGGTGCGAGCCCTACGGCGACGGAGCGCTCGTAGTAGTCGCCGGGGTCACGTCCGGCCGAGGAGGACGGGAAAGCCGTCCGCAGGGCGAAGGAGCGCAGGTGATCGGACACCACAGGAATCGGGAGGTATGCGAAATGCAGAGCGCCGAAACGGTGCTGGGTGTCCTGCGTGAGCGCGGCAGGCGTGGCCTGCCGCTGGATGAGTTGTATCGACAGTTGTTCAACCCGCAGCTGTATCTGCTGGCCTACGGGCGCATCTACGCCAACCGCGGCGCGATGACACCGGGTGCCAGCGCGGAAACCGTGGACGGCATGTCGCTGGGGAAGATCGGTCGCATCATCGATGCGTTGCGCCATGAGCGCTACCGGTTCAGCCCGGTCAAGCGGACCTGGATCCCCAAGAAGAACGGGAAGCGACGGCCGCTGGGCTTGCCTACCTGGTCGGACAAGCTCGTCGGCGAGGTGATGCGTCTGCTGTTGGAGGCGTACTACGAGCCGAAGTTCTCCGCCCGGTCCCACGGGTTCCGTCCCGCTCGGGGCTGCCACACCGCGTTACGCGAGGTGGCGACGACCTGGACGGCGACGGCCTGGTTCATCGAGGGTGACATCTCCGACTGCTTCGGCACGCTGGACCACCAGGTCATGCTGTCGACGCTGGCGGAGCACATCCACGACAACCGGTTTCTGCGGTTACTGCGTAACATGCTCACAGCCGGATACCTGGAGGACTGGATCTGGAACGCCACGCTCAGCGGCGCGCCACAGGGCGGGGTGATCTCACCGATCCTGTCGAACATCTATCTGCATCGGTTGGACACGTTTGTTGAGAACATACTCATCCCCGAGTACACCCGAGGCGAACGCCGGGCCAAGAACCGCGCGTACTGCCGGGTGCAAGACGCGGCCGCACGGGCACGTGTTCGTGGTGACCGCACCACGGCAAGGAAGCTGCGCCAGCAGCTGCACCGCCTACCCAGCCGAGACCCGAACGATCCCGGCTACCGGCGGTTGCGCTACGTGCGTTACGCCGATGACACCCTGCTCGGGTTCGTCGGACCACGAGCCGAGGCCGAGGAGATCAAACAGCGCATCGCTCAGTTCCTTCGTGACGATCTCAAGCTGGAACTGTCCGAGAACAAGACGCTGATCACGCACGCCCGCACCAGCGCGGCGAGGTTCCTCGGCTACGAGATCACCGTCCAGCACGGCGACCACATGCACCATCGTGGGAACCGGACGGTCAACGGCACGATCGCGTTACGCGTGCCCAAAACGGTTATCACGGCCAAATGTGCCCGGTACCTACAACGCGGCAAACCCGCGCATCGGACCCGACTGGTCAACCACGATGACCACACCATCATCGCGACCTACGGGGCCGAGTACCGAGGCATCGTCCAGTACTACCTGCCCGCCGGCGACGTCTGGCGACTGAGCCGGCTTCGCTGGATCATGGAAACCTCCATGCTCAAGACCCTGGCACTCAAACACCGCTCGGCGGTGTCGACAATGGCCCGCAAGCACCGGACCACCATCGACACCCCGCACGGCAAACGGCGGTGTTTCGAAGCCCGGGTCGAGCGCGAGGGCAGGCCAGCACTGGTCGCCCGGTTCGGCGGCATACCACTCAAGCGGCAGAAGACAGCGGTCGTCCTCGACCGCCGCCCCGTCCCAATCGCCGCCCGCAAAGAGCTGATCAACCGGCTCCTCGCCGGGCGGTGCGAGGTCTGCGACGGCACGGTGGACATCCAAGTTCATCACGTCCGCAAACTCGCCGACCTCGATCGGGACAAGCAGTCACGCAAGAGCACCTGGACGAAGATCATGGTCAAACGGCGACGCAAAACGCTCATCGTCTGCGCCGACTGCCACACCCAGATCCACTCCGGCAACGCCGCAATCACGCAGTAGTCACTGGAGAGCCGGATGCCCGGAAACGGGCCTGTCCGGTTCGGGAGGAGGGCGCCGGAAAAGGACCTGCCCAGGCAGGCACCTCGCCAGCGCCCCACCTCACCACCCCGGCCGACTTGACACCCTTCTTCAGGAACCCAGTCTCGTCGACGATCAACACCCCGCCGTCGTGGCCGAGGTGCTCGGACACGTAGGCGAACAAGTCGTCGCGAACAGCGTCCGGGTCCCACGCAGACCTGTTGAGTAGCCGCTGCATCCGATTCGGCGTGGTGTCGCCAGCGGCCTCGGCGAGGGTCCAGCCGTTCTTGCTCGCCAACGGCGACAGCAACCCGACCAGGTAGGCCAGCGCCTGCCGGCGCGGCTCCGCACGCCCGAACCGGTGCGCGAACCGGGCCAGCAGATCATCCAGACCCGCCCGCCAGCCCACAATCTCATCGATCAACACAAGCACGGCAGCCTGCCCGCCCTACGACAAGCCACAACAGACAGACGGTGCGACCGCGTACCCGCCCGCCGCATAGCATCGACATTCGCAGCTACACAGCAGCCGCAACTCCGACATCGATCATGCCCGTGAGCTGCTAGAACGTTAGATCAGGCAAGTGCGGCTGTAGTATTAGGACCTTCCGGACCACTCGGCCCTCCGAGGGCTGCGGATGCCGACCTTGATCCTGGCGTGGGATACGGACCCTGGTCACCCTGTCAGCAGCGCTGTGCAACTCGCGGAACTGATTCCTGGGGCGCGACTCGAAGTCGCGCACACGCTGGATGAGCTGCGCGGGTGTGGTGCGATGGCCCCGGCGTTCCTGTCGTAGTTCTCGGAAGACGCAGGCCGCAGCGCGTTGCGGCCGGACGGCTCATTCGGCGTCGTCAACGGCCCGTGCGAAGCTCTCCAGGTGTGCAAGAGCGACGCGAAGCGCTGGCTCGAGGAAGCTGAGTTCGCCCGTCGCCTTGTCGAGCACGGCGCCACCCTGTAGCACGGCGGAGAACAGCGTGGCGATCGCGTCAGCGTCCGCGTCATCCCGAATCTCGCCGTTGGCTTGCAGCGCCCGGATTCCGTCGGCGAAGTGGCGCTTCCAGGTCTGCATCGTGTCGCTGAGCATTGCCCGATCACCCGGTTCCGGGTCAAGGACGCGGGCAGCGAGAGCAGCGACCTCGCACGCGTCTTCTTGGGTTTGCGTCCGGTGCAGGTGGATCGTCTGCTCGACCCACGCGCGCCAGGCGTCGAGGCTGTCCAGCGGGCCAGTCAGACCTGTGGCAATCCGCTGAACCTGCCGGTGCGTCGCTTCGTGGATGAGCTCCCGCTTCCCCCCGGGGAAGTAGTGAAACAACTGGCTCTTGCTCGTCTTGGTCACCGCGAGGATGTCGTCGAGGTTCATCGCCTCGCGCCCGCTACGGATGAGCACATCCACGGCAGCGCCGAGGATGCGCTCCCTGGTCGCGAGTCCTTTCGCTGTGGGCATACGCCCATCATACCCGACTGGACTTGACAGTCCAGTCGTGAGCCGCCAGGATTGGACGCATCAGTCCAGACTTGAACGGGAGGCACGCAGCATGCCATTGACAGGGAAGACCGCGCTGGTGACCGGAGCGACCAGCGGCATCGGCAAGGCCATCGCGCTCGCTTTCGCCGCCGCCGGAGCGGACGTGCTGGTGCACGGCCGCGATACCGCCCGCGCGAGCGCTGTCGTTGAGCGGACAACCGCGACGGAGGGCAAGGCCCGGGCAGTGACCGTAGACCTGGGGGCCGATCCCGCTACCGTTCGCGACTTCGCCGAAGGCCTCGGCGCTGTCGACATCCTTGTGAACAACGCCGCGACTCTGATCCCCGCGCAGTCGATGACGGAGGTCACCGATCAGCAGATCAGTGCAGCGCTTGGCGTGAATGTCGCTGCGCCGATTGTGCTTGCAGGCGCGCTCGTGCCGGGCATGAAGGAACGCGGCAATGGCGTCATCATCAACATCGGCTCCAACACCGGCATCAAGGGAATGGCTCCCGCTGGGCTCTACGGGGCGACCAAGGGAGCGCTGCACGCACTCACTCGGTCTTGGGCGGACGAGTTGGCGTCGGCCGGAATTCGCGTCAATGCGATCGCGCCTGGTCCGACCGTCACCGAGGACAACATCGGCTACGAGGAAGCCTTGATCGCGATCGCGCAAGCCTCCCCTGACCGGCGCCCCGGAACTGCCGACGAAGTGGCCCGGCTAGCCGTGTTCCTCGCAGGACCGGACGCGGCGCACATCCACGGCGCCATCATCCCCATCGACGGCGGCTCGATCGCCGTCTGACGCCCCGACACGACAGAAAGACAGACACACATGCCAAACCATCCCTCCCCCTGGAATCCCAAAGATCTACCTGACGCGAGCAACCGAGTGTTCGTGGTCACCGGCGGCAACGCGGGCATCGGCTACTTCATCAGCGAACAACTTGCCTCCGCGGGCGCCACCGTCGTGCTTGCCTCCCGCAGTCAATCCAAGGCGGACCTCGCGATGAAGGCCATTGCCGCGCGGATACCCAAGGCGGACCTCCGCTATCACTCGCTGGATATCTCAGACCTGTCAGCGGCCCGCCAGAGCGGGGCAGCGCTCGCCGAGTTCGGCAGGATCGACGGGATCGTGCTCAACGCAGCGGTGCTCAGCCAGAAGCAACGACGCGAGACCGCCGACGGGCATGAGCTGGTGTTCGGCACCAACTACTACGGCAACGTTCAGTTCGCCGCCGCTGCACTCCCGACCCTGCTCCACACAGAGGGCGCACGCCTCGTCACCATGGGGTCCGTCGCGCAGCGCATCGGCCGCCTCGATCTCAATGACCTCGAACAGAGGAACACGACGTACCGAAGCATGCGCACGTATGGCACATCGAAGCAGGCGCAGATGCACTTCGGGCTCGAACTCAACCGCCGACTCGTCGCTGCCGGGCAGAACATGATGAGCCTTCTCGCCCACCCAGGCGGCGCCCTGGACGGCCTGACCCCTGATCGCCCGCCGGCCTTCGAGCAGACGCGTCGCGATCGCCGCAACGCGGTGCTCATGCGACCTTTCGTGCAGGGCAAGGACCGCGCCGCGTGGCCGGCGGTACGAGCCCTTCTCGACCCGACCGCCGCGGGCGGCGAGCTTTGGGCCCCCGGCTCCGCGACCGGCCGGTGCCCGCCGCGCCGCGATCCTCTGCGCGGAGCGCTCACCGATCAGCAGCTCGCTCGTGACCTTTGGCAGAAGACACAGGAGACCCTCGACATCCAGTGGACCGTATGACCCGGTGGGTCGGGAGACAAACGCCAAGGTTGAGCCCGATAGCTCCCCGCTTCTGCGCTCGCAGAGGCGTACGACGCGCGACGGCCAGACGGCGAGGAATGAGAGAGGCGGGCCTCCCACAGGTCTCGCGGCTGCCGCAGCCCAATCAGTTTCCGCCGCTGCCCTCGACTCCGCAGCCGCGGACTCCCTCGCCCTCGTCCAATCCCACGGGTTCGCCGTGGAAGAAGAAGTGACCGGCCATGCCCGCAACGACGGAACAGAAGGCGCCCGGTAGCGAGCTGACGCCGATGAAGTTCAGCCGGCTCACCCGCCGGGGCGTGCTGCTGGGGCTCTCGGTCGCGCAGCTCATCACGCTCGGCATTGGCGGGCTCACGCTGCTGGCGGCGTTCTACGGCGGGACCGGGATGCTGCTGGCCTACACCGCGCCGGTGTGGGTGCTCGCGGCGGTGCTCCGGCAGGAGATGGCGACGCTCACCGCAGCGCTGCGCTCGGCGGACCTGACCCCGACCGGATGGCTCGGTCCCGGCCAGGTCGCGGTGATCCTGCGCTCGGCCTACGACCCTGCGGTGGCCGCGACGCTGGAACGGCACGGACGGCTCGGTCAGGAACTCGCCGCCGCCGGCCCGGTCGCCGTCACCGGGACCTGGGGCAACCTGCGCACCGACTCCGCCTGGCACGCCGTCCTATGGGTGTCGGAGTGGCCGCGGTCAATGGTCTATCCGGGCTTCCTCGCCCCCGTGCTGCTGTCCACCGGCATCCAACGATCGGTGTCGCTGATCTACACCCCAATGCGCTCTGACCAGGCCGCTCGCGACATCCGCAAGAAGAAGGTCGAACACCTCTCGGATGCCGCTCAACGTGCGCGGATGGGGCAGATCGAGGACGCCGCACAGACCGCTGAGTACCAAGACGTGCTCCAACAGGAAGCCGATCTGACCGCCGGGCACGGTGTGCTCCGCGTCTCGGGCCTGGTCAGTGTCTCCGCGCCCACGCTCGACGATGGCAGATAGTTCAGCGTTTCGTTAATTCACAATCTGATGTACTGTCTGGGGTGTGGAGGCACTGACGTACGGAGAAGTCCTGGCTCGCTTCGGGCACGCCCTGTCCGATTCCGTCCGGGCCCGGCTGTTGCTCGCGCTACGCGACGGACCCGGTTATCCCGCCGAACTGGCGGAGTTGCTCGGCACCAGCCGGCAGAACCTCTCCAACCACCTGGCCTGCCTGCGCGGCTGCGGCCTGGTGGTGGCCGTGCCGGAGGGCCGACGCTCCCGCTACGAGCTGGCCGACCCGCGGCTCGCCCACGCCCTGGGGGACCTGCTCGGCCTGGTCCTGGCCGTCGACCCGGCGGCCTGCCCGGCCGCCGACAGCGACAAGTGCTGCTGATGGCCGTGCCACTGCCGTTCGTCCCGAGTCTTCCGGCCGCACCCTCCGCCGCTCGGCGGGCGGTGCTGACCCGCCGGATCCGCTGGTTCGTCGCGGCGACCATCACCTACAACGTGATCGAGGCGATCATCGCGATCACCGCCGGGCGGATCGCCTCGTCCACGGCGTTGATCGGGTTCGGTCTCGACTCGGTGGTCGAGGTCTCCTCCGCCGCCGCCGTCGCCTGGCAGTTCACTGGCTCCGACCACGAACGCCGGGAACGCGCCGCGCTGCGGGTCATCGCCCTGTCGTTTTTCGCCCTCGCCGCCTACGTCGGCGTCGAATCGGTACGCGCGCTCCTCGGCGGCGACCGCGCGGAGCACTCCACGCTCGGGATCGCCCTCGCCGCCCTGTCGCTGGCGATCATGCCGGTGCTCTCCACCGCCCAGCGCCGGGCCGGTCGGGAACTCGGCTCCGCGTCCGCCGTCGCCGACTCCAAACAGACCCTGCTCTGCACCTACCTGTCCGCGGTGCTGCTGGTCGGTCTGGCAGTCAACTCACTGTTCGGCTGGGGGTGGGCCGACCCCGCCGCCGCCCTCGTCATCGCCGCCGTCGCGGTCAAGGAGGGCCGCGACGCCTGGCGAGGCGACGCCTGCTGCGCACCGGCCGCCACCGGACCCGTCACGGCCGCCGTCAGCGGCCCTACCTCACCAGGCATCGACGGATGCGCCGAGGGCTGTTGCGCGCACGGGCGGGCGGCCCGGTGACGGCTCGGTCGCACCGGCCGCAGGTGGCAGAAGACCCAATGGTGTACGCCCTGCGCATCCTCGGTGGACACGGTGGTCTCACCCGGATCGGCCCACAGCATGATCGGTATCCAGCGGCCGATCATCCGGCATCCAGGACGACGCAACAGCCCGGGTATTCCACACGCCGACCCGGGCCACCTCCAACCAGGCGACGTCCGGCGATAACACACATTCAGCGTGTTGGCTTTTCTGTCCACATGAACGCCGTAGCCGCCGGAATATTTCGCCCGCACAATTCCTGCGGGTGATGCGGTGACAGATGAAATGTCGCGCTGCCTCGAACTTGGCGGGACGCCTAGCCGGCACCGAATGCTAGAGCAGCAGCTCAAGGATGGCTAAAGGCCGCCGGCTAGGCGCGCTCGCCGAGCCAGCGGGAAAGGTAATTTCAGCCGCTGGCACCAGGCCACTCAACGTCAGAGCGCGTCCGCAACTCCGCGAACCTCACCACGCACAACACCATTCATCGTGATCACCTCCTCACATTAGCGACCTCGTGACGTGCGATCAGCGTACGCGAATGTCGTCGCGATCGACACCTCCCGCACACGTATATTTGCAGTCCGCCAAGGACACACTTCCTCTTGCCCAACAACCGACCACAGAACAGCAGGTAATGCACCGAATGGTCGCCCCAGTCAATACCGACCCGTTACCGTCCGAACTGGACAATGTTGGGATTTCAACTGCTCTTTCATAACCGTTGGGGCCCGGGCAGCACGAAGTGATCGTGCGGATGGGGGGCATATCCGTGCACCGGAAGCCCGTCGGACCGCTCTGTACCCAGCACCCTATCGAGTCGAATGGCGCAACCCGCTACTCGGCGCCGTCGGCCGGCGCCTTGGTTGCCGAGCCGTACGACCGCTCCACCGGGTAGCGGCGAGCGGCGTCGGCCAGCTTGTCGGTGGCGGCCACCACGAGGTCGATCCCCAGCAGGTCGGCCAGGCGGGTCAGGTAGATCATGACGTCGCCGATCTCCGCGCGCACCCGGGCGCCGTGCTCCGGATCGGCCATCACCGCTACGGACTCCTCGGGGGTGAGCCACTGCAACTCGGCAAGCAACTCCCCCACCTCACCAGCGAGTGCCATGGCCAGATTCTTCGGGGTGTGGAACCGCTGCCAGTCCCGCTCCTCGGCGAAGCGGCGCAGTCGGTCCGTCAGGTCGGCCACCCCTGCGTCGCCTGGTTCGTGTTCCACAGGGCCGAACCCTACTGCCGGGGAGCACAAACAGGCCCACGCCGGCCCACGCCGCCCGATAGTCCACCCGTGTTGCCCGGAAACTGATAGCTTGGCCGGGTAGGAGCCGAATTCGCATTTCCGCCGGGGTGCGGGGGTAGTGGTGTCGCAGCCGATCGGATCCGCGCGGACGCGCCGTCCCGGGGGCAGTCACGGTCGGCAGTGCCTGACGAACAGCCACAGTCGGCGGCGCCTGCCGGCGATGCTCGCGCTGGCCGCCGTCGTACTGTCGGGTGCCGTGGCCTGCACCGGCAGGCCGCCACCGGCGGGCCGGGTTCCGGGGGCCGGTTCGGTGACGGATTCCGGTCGGGTCGCCGATGCCGGCGGTCCGGCCCAGGCCGACGGGCCCCCGCACGCCGACGGCCCCCCGCAGGGCGACGGGCTCGGGCAGGCCGACGGCATCGGGCAGGCTGACGGGGCCGGGTGGGCGGAGACCCCTGCGTGGGCCGGCGGCCCGCCGGATCCGGACCGGCCGGCGGATGCCCCGCTACCGACCCTGTGCGCCACCGAGCCCACTCAGCCCCTCGGCGCTGGCGGCACGACCGAGCCCACCCCGGCCGCCGGCGGTGGCGAGTCGGTCATCTCCGGCAGGGAGGTGTGGAGCTTCGTCTCCGCGCCGCAGCTGCGGCCGATGCGGGTGGCCGTCACGACGCACCGCTCCGGCACCGCCCCCGGGCAGATCTTCGTCGCCCCGTACAGCCGGTCGACCATGGTCGGCCAGACCGGGACGCTGATCCTCGGCGACGGCGGTGAGCCGGTGTGGTTCCGGCCGCTGCCGTCGCCGGGCCTGCGCAACGCCGACTTCAGGGTCCAGACCTGGTACGACCCGACGACCGGAACGTCCCAGCCGGTGCTGGCCTGGTGGCAGGGCCCGGTCGCGGAGACGCCGGGCGGGGCGGAGAGCTGTTTCTACGTCTACGACTCGCAGTACCGGCTGCGGCAGACGGTCACCGCGCGCCACGGCTTCCGGGCCGACGCCGACGAGTTCCTGCTCACCCAGCGGGGTACGGCGCTGTTCATCGCCTCCCGGGTCGAGCCGATGGACCTGCGGCCGTATGGCGGGCCGACCGACGGCGCCATCCTGAACAGTGAGGTGCAGGAGGTCGACCTCTCCAGCGGCGAGTTGCTCTTCTCCTGGAACGTCCGCGAGCACGTCGACCCGGCCGAGTCGCAGGTGCCGGCGTCGGATGCGGTGCACTCCGGCGGGGTGTGGGACGCCTACCAGGTGAACTCGGTTGACGAGGGTCCCGACGGGCAGCTGTTGATCTCTGCTCGGAACACCTGGGCGGTCTACGCCGTGGACCGGGACGGTGGGGCCGTCCAGTGGCGGCTTGGTGGCCGGCGCAGCGACTTCACCCTCGACGCTCCGGCCAGCTTCGCCTGGCAGCGGGATGCCCGGTTCCGGTCGGGCAACCGGATCAGCCTGGTCGGCGACGGCTGCTGCGACCAGCCCGGCGGGCCGCCGGAGCAGCCGTCGTACGGGCTGACCCTCGACCTCGACTTCGACAACCGCAGGGCCACGGTGGACCGGACGTACCATCACAAGCCGGCGCTCTCCTCGCGGTCGCAGGGGAACCTACAGGCGCTGCCGAACGGCAACGAGTTCGTCGGGTGGGGGCAGAGCCCGTACTACTCCGAGTACGCGGGCGACGGCAACGCCCGGGGCGACGGCCAGCGGAACCTGCTCTACGACGCCCGGATGCCCGGGGAGAACGTCTCCTCCCGGGCGTTCCGCAGCGAGTGGGTCGGCACGCCGTACTACCCGCCGAGCGTGGCGGTCCGCCGGGACGGCGCGCAGAGCGTGGTCCACGCGTCGTGGAACGGGTCGACGCAGACCCGGGCGTGGCAGTTGCTCGCCGGCCCCGACCCCGAGTCGCTGACGGTGGTCGTCGAGCACGCCATGCGGACCGGCTTCGAGACCACGGTCGGCACGGCGAACCCGGGACCGTATTTCCAGGTGCGGGCGCTGGACCAGGATCGGGCCGTCCTCTCCACCTCGGCCATGGTCCGACTCGACGGCTGACCCGCCCCGCGACGGAGCCGGCAGTTTCACCAGCATCGACCCCTCTTTCGTCGTCTTAGCAAAAAGTTGTGCCGAAGTCTGCCGTAAGGCATGGACATATCTGCATTCGTTTTGTTAGCTTCGGGCCGACGGCATCGGCCAACATCCACCCCAACCGCCCAGATCAACGCCCGCGTCGCTGATCCGCAGCCGCGACGGGCGACGCCGTGCTGCCCCGATCCGTCCCCAGTAGAAGGAGAGGCAGTTGAAGAGACGACTCGCGCTCGCCGTGGCGGGCCTGACGACCATCGCCCTCATCGCCCCGCCGAACACCGCGATCGCCGCGCCGACCAATCAGACAACCACGCCAGGCACCACAAGCCCACCCCCGGAGTCGGCCTTCCAGAAGGTCACCCTCAACGACCGCCCCGGCGAGCCGATGGACCTGGCCGTGCTGCCCGACAACCGGGTGCTGCACGTGACCCGCAAGGGCGAGGTGTGGTTGCACAATCCCGACACCGGCCGCAACACCATCGCCGCCACCCTCGATGTCTACCAGCACGACGAGGAGGGCCTACAGAACGTCGCGATCGACCCCGACTTCGGCAAGGGCGGAAACAACTGGGTCTACCTGTACTACTCGCCGCCGCTGAACACCCCGGTCGACGATCCGTCCACTCCGGACGTCAACGAGGGCGACGCGCCGGCCTGGGGCACCGAGGCGGACTTCGCGCCGTTCCGCGGGGTGATCCGGCTCTCCCGGTTCCGCCTGGTCAAGGAGAAGCTGGTGCTCTCCACCGAACAGCGGATCCTGGACGTGCCGGTCGACCGGGGCATCTGCTGCCACGTCGGCGGGGACATCGTCTTCGACGCCAAGGGCAACCTGTACCTGTCCACCGGCGACGACACCAACCCGTTCGAGTCCGGCGGCTACGCCCCCATCGACGAGCGTGCCGGGCGCAACCCGGCGTACGACGCGCAGCGCAGCTCGGCCAACACCAACGACCTGCGCGGCAAGATCCTGCGGATCAAGGTGGGCGCCAACGGCCGGTACACGATTCCGGACGGGAACCTCTTCAAGAAGGGCACGACCGGCACCCGCCCGGAGATCTACCTGATGGGCCTGCGCAACCCGTTCCGGATCGAGCTGAACCGCAAGACCAACGAGCTGTACGTCGGCGACTACTCGCCGGACGCGGGCCAGCCCGACCCGCAGCGCGGGCCGGCCGGGCACGGCAAGTGGTTCGTCGCCCGCAAGGCCGGCAACCACGGCTGGCCCTACTGCGCCACCGCCCAGCTGCCGTACGTGGACTACGACTTTGCCACCGACACCTCCGGAAAGACGTTCGACTGCTCGGCGCCGGTCAACGAGTCGCCGCACAACACCGGCCTGCGCAAGCTGCCACCGGTGCAGCAGCCGGACGTGTGGTACGGCTACGGCCTCTCGGCGCAGTTCCCGGAGCTGGGCACCGGCGGCATCGGGCCGATGGCCGGGCCGGCGTACCGGTACTCCCACCCGACCACGCGGGGCCGCGCGCCGGTGGCCTGGCCGGCGTACTACGACGGCAAGCCGCTGTTCTACGAGTGGACCCGGGACTACGTGAAGGCGTTCCAGCTCAACCGCGGCGGCAAGCTGAGCGGGATCGAGTCGGTGCTCCCCTCGATCGTCTTCGACAACCCGATGGACCTCGAATTCGGCCCGAACGGCGCGCTCTACGTGCTTGAGTACGGCGACGGCTTCTTCAGCGAGAACCCGGAAGCGCAGCTGGCCCGCGTCGACTACATCGGCTGGGACGGCAACCACAGCCCGGTGCCCCAGGTCTCGGC
Source organism: Micromonospora sp. CA-263727 (assembly GCF_050942455.1). Lineage (NCBI taxonomy): Bacteria > Bacillati > Actinomycetota > Actinomycetes > Micromonosporales > Micromonosporaceae > Micromonospora > Micromonospora sp. CA-263727. The sequence goes on along the minus strand of NZ_CP192031.1, from coordinate 2,892,304 downwards.
GTCGCAGACCAACGGGCACCCGCCGCTGACCGTCACGTTCTCCAGCGAGGGCACCACGGATGCCGACGGCGACCGGCTCAGGTACGAGTGGTACCTGGATGACGACGACAAGGTCGACTCCCGCGCGACGAACCCGACCTTCACGTACCGGAAGAACGGCATCTACCAGGCGACGCTCAAGGTGACCGACCCGAAGGGACGGTCGGCCTCCGCGTCGGTCCGGGTCGTGGTCGGCAACGCCGAGCCGGTGGTGGAGCTGGTCACGCCGGTCGTCGGCCAGCCCTTCACCTTCGGCGACACCGTACGGTTCGAGGTACGCGTCACCGACGACCAGCCGGTGGACTGTGCCCGGGTCAGCGTGACGTACATCCTGGGCCACGACGACCACGGCCACCCGATGACCACCGCCAACGGCTGCACCGGCTCGATCGTGACCACGGTGCCCTCGGGCCACGACCCGGCGACCGACAACCTCTCCGCGGTGTTCGTGGCCTCCTACACCGACGGCGGCACCGACGGTCTGCCCGCCCTGACCGGGACCGACGAGGTCGTCCTGGTTCCCACCAGGTAGCCCACGAAAGGAGTCACCATGTGTTACGGGTACGACGGAATGGCCGCGCTGCGGCGCTCCGTCATCGACCGGCGGGGTGTGCTGCGCGGTTCGTTGGCGGCGGTCGCCGGCGTCGGGCTCGCCTCGTCGGGGATCGGCGCGACGGCCGCAGCGGCCGGCACCAAGGTCACCGGCCGTCGGCGGGTGCCCCCGGGCCTGGTCAGCATCCAGCTGTGGACGGTCCGCGACGCGCTGTCGGGTGAGCCGGGGTACGACGCCACCCTCCGGCACCTCGCCCGGATCGGCTATCCACGGGTGGAGCTGGCGCTCGGCTACTTCGGGCGTAGCGCCGCCCAGTTGCGCCGGTTCCTGGATGGCATCGGCATCAAGGCCAGCTCCAGCCACGACGGGATCAGCGCCGACCCGGCCGCGCTGCGCCAGAAGATCCAGAACGCGGTCACCCTGGGCCAGAAGTTCATGGTGGTGCCGTACCTGTACTCCGAGAACGCCGACGACTGGAAGCGTTGGGCGGAACAGATGAACGTCGAGGCCGCGGCGGCGCGCAAGGCCGGGCTGAGCTACGGCTACCACAACCACGCCCACGAGTTCACCATCGACCTCGGGCGTGGCCGGCGTCCGTGGGACGTGCTGACCAGGGAACTCGATCCCCGGCTCGTGCACCTGGAGATCGACCTCTACTGGGCCGTCACCGGCGGCATCAACTCCGGCGACGGCGTGGCCGACCCCGAGGGCTTCACCCTGGACGTCATCCGCTGCGCGCCACAGAAGGTCCTGCAATACCACGTCAAGGACCGGCACGCGGCCGACGGCGACATGGCCGACCTGGGCACCGGGATGATCGATTTCGGTCGGATCTTCCGGAAGCACTCGGTGCTCGAATACATCGTCGAGAACGACACCCCCGACGTGACTCCCCAGCGGACCGCCGAGGTCGGCTACCGCTACCTGCACAAGCTGCGGTTCTGACGTACCTGGTCAGCTCTGCTGACGGGCACCGGGGTCGGCCGTTCCGCGCCGGCCCCGGTTGCCCTGTTCGCGATGCCGGTGGCGCGCCGGCCTCCTCCTACGTGTGTGCGCCGCCGGCAGCCTCGCGGAGTGCGGCGACCGCGGTCTGCACCGCCGGTGTGTGCTCGACCGCGTCGTGCACCACCAGATAGATCGACCGGACCGGTGTGGGACGGACCAGCCGGACCCGGGTCACACCGTCGGGCAGCTTCGCCGCGCCGAGCGCGGGGAGCACCGTGAGCCCGATGCCGGCTTCGACGAAGGCGAGCGCCGTCGGGTAGTCGTGCGCCTCCACCCCGAAGGCCGGGCTGAAGCCGGCGGCGGTGCAGGCTTCGATGAGGTTGGCGCGGCACCAGCCGCGGGCGAAGTCGTTGTCGACCCAGCGCTCGTCGGCGAGGTCAACCAGGTCCACCTCGTCCTGCTCGGCGAATCGGTGCCCGGCCGGCAGCACGGCGACATAGGGATCGTCGAGGAGATGGTGGGCGGTGAAGCCCGAACCGGGGTCGAAGCCGGTGGGCCCCACCACCACCTGCACGTCGGCGCGTTCCTCTCGACTGTTCGGGATGTGTTCGCGCAGTTCCAGGTCGAGTCGAACGCCGGGGAGGTCGGTGGTGACCCGCCGCACCACGAGCGGCATCCACGGCGCGCCGACCGACGCGAAGTACGCGATGGAGAGTGCGCCGGTGCGGCCTGATCGCAGGTCCGCGATCAGCGACTCGGCCTCGCCGAGGCGGGCGAGCACCCGGTCCGCCTCGGCGGCGAGGGCATGCCCGGCGGCCGTGGGTCGCAGTCCCCGCCCCGCCCGGGCGAGCAGCGTGAGGCCCGTTTCGCGCTGTAGCGCGGTGAGGTGCTGGCTGACCGCGGAGGGGGTGTAGCCCAGGTTGGCGGCGGCCGACTGGACCGACCCGGAGGCCACGACGGAACGGAAAACCCGGAGGCGGTGGACGTCGAGCACACCGCAACTATAAAGCCCGACTGAACTGTCATGAAGGAATAGTCGCTGGTACTGAAGAGTCGGCCGGATGAGAATCACCGCATGACCTGCGCGGAGACCACCGCCCCGACCACGGCCGCCGCTTCCACCCGGCCCGCCGCCGAGGCCGCCCACACCCTCACCCGGGAGCCCGCCCCGCCCACCGGACGGCCCCGGCCCTGGCCGATCGTCGCCGCCGCCGGGACGACGGTGCTCCTGTGGGCGTCGGCGTTCGTCGGCATCCGGTTCGCCGGGCACGACTACTCCCCCGGCGCCATGGCGCTGGGCCGGATGGCCACCGCGTCCATCGCGCTGAGCGTCTTCGTCGCAGCACTCACCACCGGCGCCGGACGCCGCAGCGGGCGACCGCGACACGGCACGCCGGGGTTGGGCGCCCCGGCGCCCCGCCGGTCCGGCACCCTGGGGCTCATCGCGCTCTGGGGCGTGGCCTGGTTCGGCGGGTACAACGTCGCGCTCAACGCCGCCGAGCGGCTGGTCGACGCCGGGACCGCGGCGCTACTGGTGTCGGTCGCACCAATCCTGGTCGCGGTGGCCGCCATCCTCGTCCTGGGCGAGCGGCTCACCGGCCGGCTCGGGCTCGGGATGGCGGTAGCTTTCGCGGGCGTGGCCCTGATCGCGGCCGGCGGCTTCACCGGGCACGCCGACAAGCTCGGCGTCGCGCTGGCGGTGCTCTCCGCCGCGTTGTACGCCTTCGGCGTACTCCTCCAGAAACGCCTGCTGGCCCGCGTGGACGCCGTGACGATGACCTGGCTCGGCGCGCTGGCCGGCACCGCTGCCCTGCTGCCGTTCGCCCCCGCGCTGCTCGGGGAGATCGCCGCAGCGCCGCCATCGGCCACCCTGGGCATGCTCTACCTGGGCGTGTTCCCGACCGCGATCGGCTTCCTCACCTGGGGTTACGTGCTGTCCCGCTGGACGGCGGGTCGCACCACCGCCGCGACCTACCTGGTGCCGCCGGTGACCGTCCTGCTCTCCTGGACGGTGCTGGGCGAGGTACCGGCCCCCCTCGCCCTGCTCGGCGGCGCGCTCTGCCTCACCGGCGTGATCCTCGCGACGCGCCGCTAGGGCGTGGCCGGGCCTCGACCCGCGAACAGGGCTGAGAGAGGGTGAGTCGGGGACAGCCCTTGATGTCGGGCTTGAGGAAATTAAGGTTTGCACGTTGACACCTTAAGAAATTCAAGATACGAATGGATGGTACGGGTCGCGTAGAGGAGGGGGTCGAAGGTGGACTGGCAGGAACTGACCGACCTGAGCCGCGGAGAGCCGTTCGTGGTCGAGCGGGTCCGGCTCGCCGGCAGCGGCGTGGTGGTCGAGGGTCAGTTCGAGCCGCCCCAGTTGGCTCAACTCAGCGTCGACGACCAGGTCTTCGTTGCCGCGTTCGTGCGGTCACACGGCTCGATCAAGGAGATGGAGCGGATCTTCGGGGTGAGCTACCCGACCGTCAAGTCCCGGCTGAACCGGATCGCCGAGCACCTCGACTTCGTCGACACCGACCCGGCGCCCAGCGGCGCCGACGTCGTCGACCGCCTGCGGCGGGGGGAGATCAGCGTCCAGGAGGCGCTGGCCGAGCTGGAGGGGTCGCGATGATCCCGCAACTGGTGACGGTACGCCGTCGCCGCCCCAACGGCCGCGGGCTGCGGCTCTACGTCCCGGTCCTGCCAGCGCTGCTGGTGCTGGCGCCGCTGTTGCTGCTCGCGATGCTGGTCGGACTGGTCGCCTGCCTCGCCACCCGGGTGAGCCTGGTGGGCGCGCTGCGCGGCGTCGGGCAGCTGCTGTGGGCGCTGCCCGGCACGCAGATCGAGATCGAGCAGGGCCGGACGGCCGTGCTGGTGAGCGTCAGATGAGTCAGTGGGGGAAGGGACAACCATGAACGAGCAGCGCCGCCAGATCCTGCAGATGCTGGCCGAAGGCAGGATCACCGCGGAGGAGGCCGAGCGGCTGATCGACGCCCTCGAACGAGAGCAGCCCGCGTCGCCGCCGGGAGCGGCACCCCGCCCGAAGTCCCGACCCAGATACCTGCGGGTGGTGGTGAGTTCGGCGGACAACTTCGGCGGCGACGGGCCAGGCCGGGTCAACGTCCGGGTCCCGCTACAGCTGCTGCGCGCCGGGGTCCGGCTCGCCAGCCTCATCCCTCCGCACGCGCTCACCAAGGTCAACGCGGAGCTGAACAGGTCAGGGGTGCCGATCGACCTCACCCAGCTCAAACCGCAGCACATCGAGGAACTCATCGAGCAGCTCGACGACGTCACCGTCGACGTCGACCAGCCCGACGCCAAGGTGCAGGTGTTCTGCGAGTGACACCGCCACAGCGCCGCACGCCCGCCCGATCACGCAAAGAAGTCCAGTAGCTGCCGGGTTGTCTGCTCAGGGGCCTCCTCGGCGATGAAGTGCCCGGCCGGAAGCGGCTCGCCGCGGACGTCGTCCGCCCACTCCCGCCAGATGTCGAGCGGGTTTTCGTAGAGGGGCGCCACCGAGCCCTGCTCGCCCCAGAGGAACAGCACCGGGCAGGCGATCTTCCGGTTGCCGTGGTCCCGCTCGTCCTGTTCGTAGTCAAGTGTCGCGGAGGCGCGGTACTCCTCGCAGATCGCGTGGACCGTTTCGGGGTCGCGGAACTTGGCCAGATACTCCGCGCGTACCTCGTCGGGGAAGGCGTCCTTCACCATCGGCCAGGTGTCGAGCATGAGGTCGGGCAGCGTGGCCGGGGACGCGGCGATGAACCGTTCCGGCAGCGGGTGCGGCGCGGCGAGGAACGACCACACCCAGGTGGCGAGGCTGAACTCCTTGTCGGCGCGGTCGTAGGCGCTGCCGACGGGCACCACGTCCATCACGGCGAGCCGGACGACCGCGTCGGGCTCGTCCAGGGCCAGCCGGTACGCGCAGCGCGCCCCGCGGTCGTGTGCGGCAACCCTGAAGGTGTCGAAACCGAGGCTGCCCATCACCTCGATCTGGTCGCGGCCGATGGCGCGCAGGCTGTACGGCTCGTGATCGGGGGTGCTGGGCGGCTTGCCGCTGTCGCCGTAGCCCCGCAGATCGGTAGCGACCACCGTGTAGTGCTCGGCCAGCTGGGGCGCGACCCGGTGCCACATGAGATGCGTCTCCGGAATCCCGTGCAGGAGCAGCACCGGTGGCCCGCTGCCGCCGTGCCGGCCGTGGATCGTCGTACCGGACGTCTCGATGTCGAACTCCTCGAACCCGTCGAACATCGCAACTCCCTGGTCGTGGGCGGCACCGCGCGGTCGGCGGTGTTCCCCCGACGCCGACCGCTACACCTGCCGCCCCCGGTGCGCCGTCAGGCTGGCGGCAGGGTCACGGTGACGGTGAGGCCACCGGTGGGGCGTGGTTCGGCCTCGGCGGTGCCGCCGTGTGCCCGGGCCACCGCCCGTACGATCGACAGTCCCAGCCCGAAGCCCCGGGTGCCGGCCACCCGTTCCCGGTTCAGCCGCCGGAACGGCTGAAACAGCGTCTCCACGTCGTAGCCGGGCACCACCGGACCGGTGTTGGCCACCACCAGCGTCGGGCGCCCGGCCACCACGCCGGTCCGCACCTCCACCCAGCCGTCGGCCGGCACGTTGTGCCGCAACGCGTTCTCGACCAGGTTGACCGTCAGCCGTTCCAGCAGCACCGGGTCGCCGACCGTCCGGGCCGGGCCCAGCGACCGGCGCACGGGGATGCCCGGTGACGACGCCACCGCCTGATCGATCATGTACGCGGCGATCTCGGCCAGGTCCACCTGGGCGCGTTCGATCAGCTCGCTCTCCGAGTCGGCCAGCGTGAGCAGGCCGTCGATCAGCCGCTCGTGCCGCTCGTTCACCGACAGCAGCGCCTCGCCGAGGCGGCGCACCTCGGCCGGGGCGTCCGGCCGGCTGACCGCCAACTCCACCAGCACCCGGTTCAACGTCAGCGGGGTCCGCAGCTCGTGGGAGGCGTTCGCCACGAACCGCCGCTGACCGTCGAAGGAGCGGTCCAGCCGTTCCAGCATCTGGTCGAACGTGTCGGCGAGTTCGCGTACCTCGTCGCGGGGGCCGGTCAGCGCGATCCGCTCGTGCAGCCCGCGCCCGGCGGAGTCCGCGCCGGCGATCCGGCGGGCCGTCGCGGTGATCTGGTGCAGGGGTTGCAGCGCCCGGCCGGCGATCAGCCAGCCGAACGCGACCGCCGCCGCCGAGACCACCACCAGCGCGATGCCGCCCTGGGTGAGCAGCGACTCCAACGCGTTGCGCTTCGCCTCGCTCTGCACGTCCTGGATCAACATGCGGATCTTGTCGAAATCCAACCCGCTCGACGGGGCGCGGGTGACCACCGCGGCCCGGTCCGGGAACTCGGCCCGGAACTGCTGCGGCATCCGCTGGTCCACCAGCACGTACGTGACGCCGAGCAGGACGACGCCGGCGAGCAGGAAGAGACCGCCGTAGACCAGGGTGAGGCGGGCCCGGAGGGTGAGTCGCTTCACCGGATCCGGTACCCCGCTCCCGGCACGGTCTCCACCACCGGCGGGTCGCCGAGCTTGCGCCGCAGCTTCATCACGGTGACCCGCACCACGTTGGTGAACGGGTCGATGTGCTCGTCCCAGACCTGTTCCAGCAGTTCCTCGGCGGAGACCACCGCCCCGTCCGCGCGCAGCAGCTCGGCCAGCACCGCGAACTCCTTGCGGGTCAGCGACAGGTGACGGCCGTCGCGGTGCGCCTCGCGGCGGGCCGGATCGAGCACGATCCCCGCCCGGTGCAGCGTCGGCGGCGCGGCCGGGCGGGCCCGTCGGGTCAGCGCGTGCACCCGGGCCGCCAGTTCCACCAGCGCGAACGGCTTCACCAGGTAGTCGTCGGCGCCGAGGGCGAGGCCGGCCACCCGCTCGCGCACCGCCGCCGCGGCGGTGAGCATCAGCACCCGGGTCTCGCCGCCGGAGTCGACGATCGCCCGGCACACGTCGTCGCCGTGCACGACCGGCAGGTCCCGGTCGAGCACCACCACCGTGTACGCGTTCACGCCCAGCCGCTCCAGCGCGGCGTCCCCGTCGTACGCCACGTCGACCGCGAACGCCTCCCGGCGCAGCCACTCCGCGATGGCGTCCGCCAGCACGTCCTCGTCCTCCACCACCAGCACTCGCACCCGCCAATGGTGCCCCGGGCGGGGATAACGCCGACGTAAACGGGTTCGGTTACGCCCGCGATACGCGGCGTCGGCTGGACTGACCCGGTCGTCCGGCGGCTGCCGCCGGACGCGCCGTCCGGCGAGGGTCGCCGGACGCCGGAAAGGACACCGACGATGCGACGGAGAATTCTCATGCTCCCCGTGCTGCTGGCGCTCGCGCTGGCGGGGTGCGCCGGCCAGGACGACGGCGGGACCACAGTGGCCACGGCCGGCGGCGCCGCCGCGGCCCCCTCCGCCTCGGCGAGCGGCACCGAGGCAAGCGACGACGAGCGGCGGTTGGCCTTCGCCCGGTGCATGCGGGAGAACGGCGTGGACATGCCGGACCCGGGGGCCGGCAACGGGCCGACGTTCCGGTTCGACGGCAGCGTCGACCGGAGCAAGGTCGAGGCGGCCATGGAGAAGTGCCGCGAGCTGCTGCCCAACGGCGGCCAGTCGCCACAACTCGACGCCGAGCAGCTCGAACAGATGCGGGCCATGGCCCGGTGCATGCGGGAGAACGGCGTACCGGACTTCCCGGACCCGGCACCGGACGGCCGGATCCAGATCCAGCGGGACGCCCTCCGGATCAACCCGGACGACCCGACGTTCCGTACCGCGATGGAGAAGTGCCGGCAGCACGCGCCGCAGTTCGGCGGTCGCCGATGACCCCGCCCGCCCGCCGTACCCGGATGGCGGCCACCGCCGGTGGCGTGGCGCTGCTGCTGGTCGCGGCGGCCGGCGTGACCGCCTCGCTCGGATTCGGGGGCGGCGTCCGGGGTGCCGCCGCCGAGGCCGACACCGCGCCGCCCGCCAGCGCCACCGTCACCCGGCAGACCCTCGCCGACGCGGAGACCGTCGACGGTGAGCTCGGGTACGGGCCCAGCCGGACCGCCGCCAGCCGGCTGCCCGGCACCGTCACCGCGCTGCCGGACACCGGCGTCACCGTGCGGCGCGGCAAGGCGCTCTACGCCGTCGACGGCGATCCGGTGGTGCTGCTGTACGGGAAGGTGCCCGCGTACCGGACGCTCCAGCCCGGCGTCGAGGGCCCGGACGTCGAGCAGCTGGAACGGAACCTGAAGGCGCTCGGCTACACCGGTTTCACCGTCGACGGCGAGTACACCTGGGCCACCGCCGACGCGGTCCGCGCCTGGCAGGACGACCTCGGCGTGGCCGTGACCGGCCGGGTCGAGCTGGGCCGGATCGCGTACGCCGACGGCCCGGTCCGGGTGGAGAGCCACCAGCTCGACGTCGGCGCGGCCGTCCAGCCCGGACAGGCGGTGCTCACCTACACCGGCACCGACCGGCTGGTCACCACGGAACTCGACGTCGACGACCAGCGTCTCGCCAAGCGGGGCGGGCCGGTCGAGGTCACCCTGCCCGACGGCCGGCAGGTGGCGGGGAAGATCAGCACGGTCGAGACGGTCGTCAAGAGCGGCGCGGCCGGCGACTCCGGCGCCGAGACGAAGATCGAGGTGGTCGTCACCGTCAACGACCAGAAGGCGCTGGCCGACTTCGACCGGGCCTCCGCCAAGCTGAGCTTCACCGTCAGCGAGCGCCCCGACGTGCTGACCGTCCCGGTGGCCTCGCTGCTGGCGCTGGCCGAGGGCGGCTACGGGCTGGAGATCCTCGGCGAGGGGTCCAGCCGGATCGTCGCCGTCACCACCGGGCTCTTCGCCAACGGCCGGGTCGAGATCACCGGCGACGGCGTCACCGAGGGCGCCACCGTCGGGATGCCGTCATGAGCGACCGTCAGCGAGCGAATCATCAGCACAGTGCGACGGTGCCTCATGACGGCACGCAGCGGAGCGGAGTGCGGTCATGAGCGAAGACGTGATCGTGCTCGACCAGGTCGGCCGGGAGTACGCGGGCGGGGTGGTCGCCCTCGCCGACGTGTCACTGCGGATCGGCCACGGCGAGCTGGTGGCGATCGTCGGGCCGTCCGGCTCCGGCAAGTCGACCATGCTCAACGTGATCGGCACGCTGGACCGGCCGACCTCGGGCACGGTGTTGATCGACGGGTACGACGTGGCTCGACTCTCCGACCGGCAACTCTCCGCGCTGCGGGCCACCCGGATCGGCTTCGTGTTCCAGCAGTTCCATCTGGCGCCCGGCGTACCGGTGCTGGACAACGTGGCGGACGGGCTGCTCTACGCCGGCGTACCCCGGCGGGAGCGGCGGCGGCGCGCCGAGGCCACGCTGCACCGCGTCGGCCTCGGCCACCGGCTCGACCACCGGCCGCACGAGCTCTCCGGCGGCGAGCGGCAGCGGGTCGCGGTGGCCCGCGCGGTCGTCGGCGAGCCGGCCGTGCTGCTGGCCGACGAACCGACCGGCAACCTCGACACCAGCTCCGGGACGGCCGTGCTCGACCTCCTGCACGATCTGCACCGGGCCGGGACCACGGTCGTCGTGATCACCCACGACCGGGAGATCGCCGCCAGCCTGCCCCGTCAGGTGCAGATGCGCGACGGACGGCTGCGGGCCGACTCGCGGCCGGTGCCGAGCGGGGTGAGCTGAGATGGCGGTGATCTCCCCGGACCGGTCGGCCCGGCTCGCCCCGGCCCGGATGCCTCCCGCCGACGTCGTTCGCGTCGGTGGGGTCGGGTTGCGTACCCGACCGCTGCGGGCCTTCCTCTCGGCGCTGGGCATCGCCATCGGCATCGCCGCCATGATCGCCGTGGTCGGGATCTCGTCGTCGTCCCGCGCCGAACTGGACCGTACCCTCGCCGCGCTCGGCACCAACCTGCTGACCGTGTCACCGGGGCGGACCCTCTTCGGCGGCGACGCGCAGCTTCCGCCCGAGGCGGTGGCGATGATCAGCCGGATCGGGCCGGTGAGCCAGGCGACGGCCACCGGTCAGGTCGCCGGCAACGTCTACCGCACCGACCGCATCCCGGCGGCGGAGACCGGCGGTATCGCCATCCGGGCGGCTCAGCTCGGGCTGCTGGAGACCGTCGGGGCCGAGGTGACGAGCGGCACCTGGCTCAACGAGGCCACCGCCCGGTACCCGGCCGTGGTGCTCGGCGCGACCGCCGCCGAACGGCTCGGGATCCGGGCCGCCGGTCCGGACGTGCAGGTATGGCTGGGTGGCCGCTGGTTCACCGTGGTGGGCGTGCTCGCCCCGGCGCCGCTCGCGCCGGAGCTGGACAGCTCGGCCCTGGTCGGCTGGTCCGTCGCGGCCGGTCACCTGGATTTCGACGGTCATCCCACCACCGTCTACACCCGCGCCGACGCCGACCAGGTCGAGGCGGTCCGGGCGGTGCTCGGGGCGACCGCCAACCCGGAGGCACCCAACGAGGTCGACGTCTCCCGCCCCTCGGATGCCCTGGCCGCCGCCCGGGCCACCGACGAGACGTTCACCGCGCTACTGCTCGGCCTCGGGGCGGTGGCCCTGCTGGTCGGCGGCGTCGGGGTGGCCAACACCATGGTCATCTCGGTGCTGGAACGGCGCGCCGAGATCGGCCTGCGTCGCTCGCTCGGTGCCACCCGGGGGCAGATCCGCACCCAGTTCCTCGCCGAGTCGCTGCTGCTGTCGGCGCTCGGCGGGACCGGCGGGGTGCTGCTCGGCATCCTGGTCACCTCCGGGTACGCGCTCTCCCAGGGCTGGCCGACCGTGGTGCCGGCCTGGGCGACGCTCGGCGGTGTCGCCGCCACCCTGGTGATCGGCGGCCTCGCCGGCCTCTACCCGGCGATCCGCGCCTCCCGCCTGGCGCCCACCGAGGCGCTCGCCACGGTGTAGCAGTGGGCTTCCGGCGCCGGGTGCGGCGCCGGAAGCCCTTTACTTATTCGTCATGGGGTTGCTGACCTCGGCGTATTCGGTGAATCCGAGCACGCCGCCGTGGAAAACCTTGGCCGCATCGATGTTCTTGGCGAGGATGCTGGTCATGGAGACGTTTGCCGCGTCGGGCGCTCTCTACCAGTGTGGACAGAACTCTGATCATGATGGCTGGGCCGGGCCGGTCCCCGCGCACCGTGGTCTGCGGCAGGGAAGGGGACCTGGTGCGGGTCGAACTGCAACGCATCGTCGATGCCGTCGCCGCCCACGCCGGCCGACCCGCGCTGATCGAGGACCGACGGCAGCGCGTCGTCGTCTACAGCGAACAGACCGGGCCGGTCGACGAGGTTCGCCGCGCCTCCATCCTGCGCCGGCAGACCGTCCCCGAGGTCATCGCCTGGCTCCGTGACTTCGGCATCGCCGACGCGCGGGCAGCGGTGCGTACGCCGGCCTGCCCGCAGCTCGACCTGCTGCCCCGGCTCTGCGTGCCGGTGCGCCACCATGACCTGCTGCTCGGTTTCGTCTGGTTCATCGACCCGGACGGCAGCATGCCCGACATCGACCTGGCCGCGACCGGGCTGCTCAAGGAGCTCTCCCTGGCCCTGTACCGGGAGAACCTGCTCGGCGAGCTGGCCGCGCAGAGCGAGACCGAGGCGGCGTGGACGCTGCTCGCCGACAGTCCGGACACCCGCGACCAGGCGGTCCGGGCGCTGCTGGAGGCGGGCATGATCGCCGCCGACGGGCCACGGATCGCGCTCGTCGCCCGCCTCGTCCCGCCGCGGCACCGGCAGCCGGACGAGCGGGCCCGGATCGCGTTGGAGCAGTCGCTGGTGGCGGCCCGGCGGCGGGCCGGCACCCGGGAGGCGCTGCACCTGGTCCGGCACGACCACGGGGTGCTGCTGCTGCCCGCCGAACCGAGCGCCGGCCGGCCCACTCCGGAGACCGCCGCCCGGCATCTCGACGACGACCTGCAACACGTCACGCGCAGCCTCGGTTCGGTGGAGCGGACCGTGGTCGGGGTCGGCCGGGTCCGGCCGCGCCTGGCCGACGTCGTCGAGTCGTACGCCGAGGCCCTGCACGCCGCGCGGATCGGCGCGCAACTGCCGACGCTGGGCCGGGTGGTGCTCTGGTCGGGCCTGGGTATCTACCGGGTGCTGGCCCGGCTCGGCGAGCAGCAGCTCACCGTGGCCGACGTGCACCCGGGACTGGCGCGGCTGCTGCCCGTACCGGGGAACCAGGCGCTGCTGACGACCCTGGAGCGCTACCTGGACCTGGCCGGCAACGCCCATGCCACCGCGGCCGAGCTGCGGCTGCACCGCACCACGCTCTACTACCGGCTGCAACGCGTCGAGGAGCTCGCCGGGACCGACCTCAAGGACGGCGCCGAGCGGCTCTGCCTGCACCTGGCGCTGAAGCTGGCCCGGCTGAGCGGGCATCACCCGCCCGAGGAGTGAGGCCGGCCGGGTTGGCCGCCGCCCGGGTCCGCCGCCGGCCGCGAGACGACCGGGTCTATCGCAGGCGACGGGCGGGGAACCGGGGCGGCGGCGCGGCGATCGCCTCCTGGACGGCGACCAGTTGAAGCTCCCGGGTGCCGGCCGCCAGCGTCGCCTCCAGCACCGCGAAGATCGAGGCGGTGGTGCGTTCCAGCGCCGTCGCCGGCGAGCCGGTCGTGCTCAGGTGTGCGAGGTACAGCGCGGCGGTGACATCGCCGCCGCCGTTCGGGCTGATCGGCAGCAGCGGGGTGGTCACCGCCCAGGCGCCCTCGTCCGACACGGCCACCATCTCCAGCGACCCCGGCGGCAGGTCGCCGTGCAGCACGCTGGTGACCAGCACGTGCCGCGGCCCGGTGTCGCGTACCGCGTCGACCGCCGCCAGCAGCGCGTCGAGCGAGTCGGTCGGGCGGTCGGCGAGGAACTCCAGCTCGAACTGGTTCGGCGTGATGATGTCCGCGCGGGGCACCACCACGTCGCGCAGGTACTCCGGGATGCCGGGCCGGACGAACATGCCCCGGCCGACGTCGCCCATCACCGGGTCGCAGCAGTAGACGGCGTCCGGGTTGGCGGTCTTCACCAGGGTCACCGCGTCGAGGATCACCGCGCCCATCGCCGGGTCGCCCTGGTAGCCGGAGAGCACCGCGTCGGCGTCGCCGAGGACGCCCCGGTCGGCGATGCCGGCGATCACCTCGGCCACGTCGGCCGGTGCCAGCAGCGGGCCGCGCCACGCGCCGTACCCGGTGTGGTTGGAGAAGTGCACGGTCAGCACCGGCCAGACCTCGTGCCCGAGCCGTTGCAGGGGGAAGACGGCGGCCGAGTTGCCGACGTGGCCGTAGGCGACCGAGGACTGGATGGAGAGGATCTTCACCGTCTCATCATGGCGGTCGACGCCGCGCGATCCGCCCAGGGTCCGGGTATCCGCCCGGCGGCCCGCTCGGCGCGACGGCGCTCAGGGCGGTGGCATGGTCAGCACGATCCGGCCGGTGGCCCTTCCCTCGGCCTGCCGGGCCCAGGCGTCGGCGACGCCGGCCAGCGGGACGGTCTCGTGGGTCGCGGTGAGCCGGCCGACGGCGATGTGGCCGGCGATCGCCCGGATCGCCGCCGCCCTCTGCGCCACGTCCAGCTCGTTGTTGGTGTAGCCGAGCACCCGCAGCGAGCGGCTGCGCAGGGTCGCGGAGTCGAGCGACGCCTGTTCCCCCGCCGAGCTGCCCAGGTTGACCAGCCGGCCGTGCGGGCCGAGGGTCCGCAGCGCGGCGGCGGCCGGCAGGCCGAAGAGCGGGTCGAGCACGAGGTCCACCGGCCCGTCGCAGGCGTCCCGGAGCCGGGCGGCGAGGGCGCCCACGTCGTCGGCGCCGCCGAGCGCGACCACGGCGTCGGCGCCCAGCGTGCGGGCCCGGTCCCGGGCGGCGGCGGAGCGGGCGGCGACGACGACCCGCCGGGCGCCGTGCAGCCGGGCCAGTTGCACGGCGGCCTGCCCGACGACGCCGCCGGCACCGAGCACCATCACCTGCTCCCCGGCCCGCAGCTCGCCGCGCCAGGTCAGCGCCATCAGCGCGGCCACCGCGGAGAGGCCGAGGGCGGCCAGCAGGGTGTCGACGCCGTCGGGCAGGGCGACCACGTCGGCGTACGGGACGACGCAGTGTTCGGCCATGCTGCCGTCGCCGGGGCGCATCCCGGCGGCGGTGGCGAACCAGACCGGCGTGCCGTCCTCCAGGTGGCCGACGCCCTGCACCCCCGGTATGTAGGGCGTGGCCGGCGGCCCGAAGTACGAGGTGCCGGTGGCGCAGAGCACATCCAGCGGGGTGATCGGGGCGGCGGCGACCCGGACCCGGAGCTGCCCGTCGCCGGGCCGCGGCGGCTCCCGGCGGGCGACGACGGGCAACTGGCCGCCGGTGGTGATGACGGCGGCGTCCATCAGGTGGCGATGTCCGGGTAGGGCAGGGAGAAGTGGGCCAGCCGGCGGGCGTACTCCTTCTGGAAGCCCAGCGGCTCGTGGTCGCGCTCGAACATGGCGATGAAGAGGGTCAGGGTGAGGAACGGGTGGGCGCCCAGCTCGAACAGCCGCACGTAGTCGTGGGTGGCCAGGGCCTCCCGCTCGGCCTCCTCGAACCGCAGCCAGGTGCTCGCCTCGGGGACGTGACAGTTGAGGATCTGGTTGGCGCGTTCGGCCTCCCACCAGGTCACCGTGGCCCGCGGATCGGCGCGGTAGCGCTCGACCAGGTCGGGATCGCGGTCGACGGTGTAGAGAAACTTGTTCAGCAGGTACTTGCTCATGCCGTCCCTCCGATCTCCGGCGCGCCGTTCGGGTACCAGGTGAAGTACGCCTCCATGGTGTGGAAGAGATCGAGGGTGTCGACGTAGTCGGCCTTCGCGCCCTCCCCCGCCACCCCCATCATGAGCATGAAGTCCATGAAGCCGTGGGTGGCGTTGCCGGGGGCGTGCAGGCTGTCCAGGGTCACCTCGGAGAGGCAGCCCTCCAGGTCGCCGTTGGCGATCCATTCGACCGCCCTGCGGTCGAACTCGGGGTCCGGCCCGTGCGCGCCGAACTGCCTCGGCCCGCCGAGCTCCAGCGACAGGTGGCCGGTGCCGATGACCGCGACCCGCTGGTCGCCGGGCCAGGATTCGACCAGCTCGCGGATGGTCCTGCCGAGCTGCACGAAGCGTTTCGGCTGGGGCAGCGGCGGGGCGAAGATGTTGGTGTAGACCGGCACGATCGGCAGGTCGGCCTCGGGGCGCAGGGTGATGATCGGGCAGGTGATGCTGTGGTCGATGCGCAGCTCGTTGCTGAACGCCAGGTCGAACCCGGCGTCGAGACCCTCGCGCAGCAGGTACCCGGACAGCTCCTCCTGGCCGCGCAGCAGCAGCCGGGGCAGGCCGAACTCGCGTTCCTCGTTGTACCAGTTGGCGTCGTAGAACGGGGCCTTGCCGATGAGGAACTGGGGCATGTTGTCCAACCACAGCTGGTGGAAGTGGTCGGAGCCGACCATCACCAGCACGTCCGGCCGGGCGCGGGTCAGCGTCTCCCGGAACGCGGTGATCTTGCGTACCCATTCGTCGGCGAAGGGGGGCCGGTCCTCGCCCTGCGCGGTGCTGGCCCGGTAGTAGAAGGGGTGGTGGGTGGAGGCGATGACCGCGGCCAGTGTGGCCATGGACGGCTCCTCTCAGGACGGGTCGGGGGCGGTGTAGGTGGCGTTGCGGTCGACGGTCAGGTAGACGTCCATGCCGATCGGGTTGCGGCGTTCCTCGGCGAGGTGGCCGAGCAGGCCGGCGGCGCGGGCCAGCAGCGCGAAGCCGCGCAGCAGGTCGACCGGGAGACCCAGGTCGGCCAGGGCGGCGCCGCAGACGCCGGCGCCGTTGAGCGGCAGGGTGCGGCCGAGCACCTCGGGGTGGACCCGGCCGATCGCCTCGAACAGCCGCAGGTGCGGCCCGCACAGCTGCTCCTCCTCGGCGATGCGGATGAGCACGGGGGTTCGGGGGTCTTCGACCTTGTGCACGGGGTGCCCCAGGCCGGGCACCAGCCGGCGGCCGGCGCGGGCAGCGGTGACCGCCCGGCGGGCGAGCGCGTCGAAGCCGGCGTCGTCGGTGGGCGGCGGCCCGTCGACGGCGGCGAGGGTGTCGGCGAGGAACCGGCCGCAGTCCTCGGTGACCCCGAGGAAGCGGGAGCCGCCGCCGAGCAGCCCGGCGGCGAGGGCTCCCTGGAGGGATTCCGGGGCGCTGAGATAGGTCAGCCGGGCGGCGATGGCCGTCGGGGTGAAGCCGTGGTCGGCGAGCGCGACCAGCACCGCCTCGAAGACGCGTACCTCGGACGGAGTGGGCCGGCGCTGCGCGACCAGCCAGAAGGCCAGTTCCCCGAAGCCGACCCGGCCCATCAGGTCGGCGGCGAGATCCTGGCCGAGCAGCCGGATGCTGCTGGCGTCGGAGGTGCCGATCGAGGTCGGGAAGCTGGTCACGGGTTCTCCTGCCGATCGGTGAGCCACTTGCGGATCTCGACGCCGTGCTCGTCCAGGCCGGGCGGCGGCAGGTCGTAGCGGGCCGGGGTGTCCGAGAAGGTGATCGGGTGCCGGACGCCGGGCACCGCCTGGTCGCCGTCGCCGACCTCGACCACCGGGTCGAGGCCGAGTTCGTCGGCGAGCGCCACGCCGCCGTCGATGGTGTTGATCGGGGCGCAGGGCACGCCCGCGGCGATCAGCTCGCGGAACCACTCGTCCCGGGTCCGGGTACGCAGCCGCTCGACCAGCAGCGGTCGCAGCTGCTCCCGGTTGGCGGTGCGGTCCTGGTTGCGCCCGAAGCGGGGGTCGTCCACGAGTTCCGGCGCCCCGAGCACCTCGCACAGCTTGGCGAACTGCTTGTCGTTGCCGGCGATGACGACCAGTTCGCCGTCGGCGGTGGGCAGCGGCTCGTACGGGAACAGGCTCGGGTGGGCGTTGCCCATCCGGTACGGCACCACGTCGCCCGCGACGTAGGCGCTGCTGTGGTTGACCAGGCCGGACAGCGCCGAGGTGAGCAGGTTGACCTCGACGTGCTGGCCGCGTCCGTGCGCGCTCCGGTGGTGCAGGGCGGCGAGGATGCCGATGGTGGCGTGCAGGCCGGTCATCACGTCGAAGACCGAGATGCCGGCCCGGTACGGCGGGCCGTCGGGGTCACCGGTGAGGCTCATCAGGCCGGAGACAGCCTGCACCATCAGGTCGTAGCCGGGCAGCGCCGCGCCGGGGCCGGTGCCGAAGCCGCTGATCGAGGCGTAGACGACGCCGGGGTTGGCCCCGGCCACCGTGTCGTAGTCGAGCCCGAAGCGGCGCAGCCCGCCGGGCTTGAAGTTCTCGATCAGCACGTCGGCGCGGCCGGCGAGGGCGCGGGCGACCGCCAGGTCGTCGGGGTCGCGCAGGTCCAGGGCGATCGAGCGCTTGTTGCGGTTGATGCCCAGGTAGTAGGTGGAGATCCCGTCCCGGACCGGGGGCATCCAGGTGCGGGTGTCGTCGCCGCCGGGGCTCTCCACCTTGACCACCTCGGCGCCCATGTCGGCGAGCAGCATGGTGGCGTACGGTCCGGCCAGGATCCGGGAGAAGTCGGCGACCAGCAGACCCCGTAACGGGCCGCCGGCCGGCTTCGGTTCCTGTTCGAGTCCGTGCTCCGGTGCCATCGACATCCCACTCCCGCCCGCCAGACGGACACATGTCCGTGTCAGCGAGTATTGGATCGCAAAAGCGGGCTGTCAACCGTTGACACCTCCACCGGCGACGCCCACACTTGCGCCCATCGCAGGTCTGCCCGCAGTACGGACAGCTGTCCGTTAGCGGGCCGCACCGACCACCGCTGGGAGTTGACCGCCATGAGCGCACCCGTATCAGGCCCGGATCCCGACCGTCCCCTGCTGTTCCGCAACGGCCTCGTCCTGACCATGGACGACGCCCACCGCGTCCTGCCCGGCGCGGACGTCCTCGTCGTCGGCGAGCGCGTCGCCGAGATCGGCGTCGGGCTGACCGCCCCCGACGGCGCGATCGAGATCGACGCGTCCGACGGCATCCTCATGCCCGGCATGATCGACACCCACCGGCACATGTGGCAGACCGCGATGCGCGGCTACGGCGCCGACTGGACCCTGACCCAGTACTTCGTCTGGTACTACCTGGAGTCCGGCAAGCTGTTCCGCCCCGAGGACGTCTACGCCGGCAACCTGCTCGCCGCCATCGAGGCGATCGACGCCGGGGTCACCACCACGGTCGACTGGTCGCACGGCCTACAGAGCACCGACCACGCCGACGCCGCCGTGGACGCCCTGCGCGAGGTGCCCGGCCGGTTCGTCCTCGCCTACGGCAACATCCAGCAGGGGCCGTGGGAGTGGTCCACCAGCCCGCAGTTCCGCGACTTCGTCGAGCGTCGGTTCGCCAGCCGCGACGACATGCTCGGCCTCCAGATGGCCTTCGACGTCACCGGCGACCCGGCCTTCCCCGAGCGGGCCGCGTTCGAGGTGGCCCGGGAACTCGACCTCCCGGTCACCACCCACGCCGGGGTGTGGGGCGCCACCAACGACGACGGCATCCGGCTGATGCACGAGAACGGCTTCATGACCCCGTCCACCGTGTACGTGCACGCCGCCACGCTCACCAACGACTCGTACCACCGCATCGCCGCCACCGGCGGCTCGGTCTCGGTCTCCACGGAGAGCGAGCAGAGCGCCGGCCAGGGCTACCCGCCCACCTGGGCGCTGTGCCACCACGACATCCCGGTGTCGCTGTCGATGGACACCAGCGTCTGGTGGAGCGGCGACCTCTTCTCCGCGATGCGGACCACGCTCGGCGCCGACCGCTCCCGCGAGCACCTGGAGGCGCACGCCCGCGCCGACACCGTCACGCACTGCCGGCTGCGCGCCGAACAGGTGGTCGACTGGGCCACCCGGGGCGGCAGCCGGGCGCTCGGCCTCGACACGGTGGTGGGCAGCGTGGAGACCGGCAAGAAGGCCGACCTCGTACTGATCAAGAACGACCGGTCGCCGGTGATGTTCCCGATCCTCAACCCCTATGGCCACGTGGCGTTCCAGGCCCAGCGCGGCGACGTGCACACCGTCGTGGTCAACGGCCGGCTGGTCAAGCACGACCACCAGCTGCTCGGGGTCGACCTGGCCAAGGCCCGGCGCGCCGTCGAGCAGACCGTCGAGCACCTGGTCGGCGCGATGGGCGCCGACGCCTGGGCCAGGGGCATGAACCCCGACATTCCCGAAACGAAGATCCAGGACAATCCCTACACCTACACCGAGTGGGACGCCGGCTCGGCGCAGTGGAAGCATTGACCGGCACGTGACCTGAGCGGAAGGCAGGCAGCAATGGCGCGCGACGCCCGACCCGACTTCATCGAAGCGCTGGCCCGCGGCCTCGACGTTCTGCGCTGCTTCCAGCCCGGTCGACCGGTGATGACGCTCAGCGAGATCGCCGGCGCGACCGGGCTGGCCCGGCCGACCGTCCGCCGGATCCTGCTCACCCTCGACGACCTCGGCTACGTACGCTCCGCCGAACGCGGCTTCGCCCTCACGCCCCGGGTTCTCGAACTGGGCATGGCGTACATCAACTCGCTGGACATGTGGGAGATCGCCCGGCCACACATGCAGCACCTGGTCACGCTGACCAACGAGTCGACGTCGATGGCCCAGCTCGACGGCAGCGACATCGTCTACGTCACCCGGGTCGCGGTACCGAAGATCATCACGTTGGCGGTGACCATCGGCACCCGGTTCCCCGCCCCGGCCACGTCGATGGGCAAGGTGCTGCTCGCCGCGCTGAGCGAGGCCGAACTCGACCGGGTGCTGGCCCTGCCGGGCCGCTCCGGCATCGCACCGCGCTGGCGACCGGACCGGGCCGCGCTCGACGCCGCGTTGCGCGAGGTACGGGCCCGTGGCTGGGCACTGGCGGACGAGGATCTCGCGCCGGGCATCCGGTCGGTGGCCACCGGCGTACGCGACGGCCAGGGCCGGGTCGTCGCCGCCCTCAACGTCACCGTGCACGCGGCCGAGACGTCGGTACGCACCCTCACCGAGGAGCACCTGCCGCGTCTGCTCTGCGCCGCCGCCGACATCAGCCGGGACTGGGCGTTGCTCGGCAGCGTGCCCAGCGTCGTGCACGACGTGCGTCCCCGGCCCGGTGACCTCGCCACCGCTGGTTAGCCGAGCAGGAAAAGGGGGGCCGCATCGCTGCGGCCCCCCTTTTTCCTCAGGGCATCACTCGAACAGCGACAGGGTCAGCGTCGAGGTGTAGGCACCCGCCGCGACATCACCCGGGGTCCGCAGGAACAGATCCGCGTTCACCGAGTACGCGTCACCCGCCACCGCACCCGAATCAAAGGTCGACACCAGGAGTTCCTGGTCAACCAGACCCACGTTGTTACCCGGCTGCGTCGCCTCGTCCAGAACCGTCACCACCTCTTCCCCCTCAGACACCAGGCCGGTATCGCCGCCGTCGATCAGACGCGGCTTCCAGCCCAGGTGACCGGCACCGATCGGGGCCTGACCCGCACTACCGACAAAATCGGTCGCGCTGCCCAGCACCGCCCACGCGGCACCCTCCGGCACCTCATCCGCGGTCCGGGTATCGGTCACCGTCACCGTCGGCAGGGTCCCGACGAACTGGCGCACCAGCAGCGTCGACCCGTCCTCGGTCAGAGCGACCGAATCCGCCGCCACCGACATGGCCAGCACACCCGGCTCCCGGATCTCCTCGATGTCGACCGTCACCTGCACGTCCGACTCGTCACCCGGCTCCGCCAGAGCCGGCGACGCCATCGCCACCGACCCGGCCAGCAGGGCACCGGCGGCACCCGCCGCGAGTAGCCGCTTACGACTCCGTGTGTTCATTAGATTCTCCGTTGCCGCTTGCAGTTACTGGGCTGAACGCGGGTCGGCGCAGTTGACGGCCGCGTATTCCTTGGTGACGACGCTCGTGACGGTCTCGCCGTTGAGCGTCCCGGTGGCGCGGGCGGTCGCCGAACCGGCCGAGACCGCGGCCACCCGGGTGTTGAACTGCTGGAAGGAGTTCCCACCCGGCGCGACGTTGGCGGCGGCCTTGTTGCCGTACGCGCTCTCCAGCGCGATGCTCACGGTCGCGTCGTGCTCGTTGTTCGCCTGCACCGCCACGTACGCCTTACCCGCCACGCACCGCACCTGGGCGGTGACGGTCAGCGGCAACGCCCCCGGGTCCCACACCTTCTTCTTGTTGAAGTTGGTGCCGTTCCCATCGGGCTGGTAGCCGTTCTCCACGTTGCCGCGGGCGTCGACCGAGAACCAGTGCACGGTCGTGCCGGACGGAACGGTCAGGATCTCGCCGCCCTCCCGGATGCCGGCCGACCCGTAGAGGGACGACTCGAACGTGGGCTTGGTGCCGTCGAGGGTGTAGAAGACCGCGGCCGGCTCGTTGGTGTCGAAGGTGACGTCGACCATGCCCGCCGTGTCGCTCGCCTCGACCTGCACCGAGCTGGTCGGCCGCGTCGTGTCGGTGTCGTAGTCGCGGGCCACCCGCAGCATCTCCACCAGACCGTTGGAGAACTCCAGCGTCTCCTCGCGGGCGGAGGCCCAGGCCGGCTGGAAGGACGTGCCGACCTCGAAGTTCCAGGCGTAGATGCCGTACTTGTACCAGAGCATGTCACCGGAGTTGCCGGCCGCCGAGTAGAGCACGTCGGCGATCGGGCCGGTACGCGCCGGGGTGACGGCCAGGTTGCGGTGCCGCTTGATGGCGGTCAGGATCCGCGACGAGGCGCCCCAGAACAGCGACTCCTCGGCCAGGGTCGGCCGCGGCGCCGAGATCCGGCCCGGGGTCGCGTACGAGCCGGGCGACCACATGAAGTAGTTACCCGAGGAGTGCAGGTTCATCGAGAACTTGATGTTCCCGCGGGAGGCCAGCCAGTCGACGTTCTTGTTCTCCGGCTCGGAGAGCTCGCTGGGCCCGGCGTAGGTGTCGCTGGTGCAGCTGGCCGAGGCGCCCGAGTAGCCGTCGAAGAGGCTGTACTCGGTGTAGTTGCGGTTGTTGTCCACACCCCAGCTGTTGCGGGCGAGGTAGTCCGCGTTCCCGGTCAGCGGGCAGTGGTTGGTCATGTTCCGGCGCTGCGAGTTGAAGTCGTAGAACGAGTAGTGCCCGCCATCCGGGTTGACCGACGGGGCGATCCAGATGTCGAGGTTGTCCACCAGCTCACGGGTGTTCGCGTCGCTGGCGTAGTTGCGCAGCAGCCGCTCTGCGGTCTCGATGGTCACCAGCGGCGGCACCCACTCGCGAGCGTGCTCCTGGGCATACGCCAGCACGCCGAGCTTGGAGCCGTCGCGGTGCTTGCCGATCCGGATGGCGTAGACCGGGTGCGGGTCGCGGGAGACCGACGCCGGTGCGAGGAGGCCGTCCGTCAGCGTGGTCTTCGCGGCCGTCGCCACCACACCCGTGCCCGCGTTGCCGCGGTAGGTGTACGCGTGCAGCAGCGTCGCCGCCTCGGCGTGCGCGTTGAGCGCCGCGACGACCTCGGCGGCGGTGCTGGTCACCGCGCCGGAGGCGTTGGTGGCCAGGCTGACCCGCACGTCGGTGCCGGTGACGGTCACCGCCAGGGGCGAGTCGGCGGCGCCGGGGTTGGCCAGCTCGACCGAGACGTTGTTGCCGCCCTCGTGGCCCCAGGCCAGCGAGTCGACGCCGACGCGGCTGGCGTTGGCGGTGCCGAGCACGGCCTGCGCCTTGCGCCGGTAGCCGTTGGTCTTGTAGGGCAGCTCGACGATCTCGGAGAGGCTCGGGTACTGCTCGGCCAGGTTCTTGATCCGGTCGTAGAGCTCGGTGGGGGTCAGGTAGCTGGTGACGAAGTCCTTCTGGTAGCCCGGACCCTCCGGAGAGTCGCCGGAGATTGGCAGCCATTCATTCACCTTGGCCACCGCGACGTCCCCGGTGGGGCTGGTGATCTGCACGTACTCCGGCCGGCTGGTCACGTTCGCCGCGCCGCGGTGGTACATGTAGACGCTCGCGTCGACGAAGCGGGTGATGCTCTGCGTGCCGCCGGAGCCCATCTCGGTGCCCGGTCCGCTGTCCCGCTGGACGGTGAGCGCGGTGGTGGCGGTCTGCCCCTGCGCCCACTTCGCCTCCACCGACAGCACCTGGGTCGAGCCGTTGGTGTAGTAGTCGGCACGGATGATCTTCACGTCGGAGGCGGCGACCCCGCGGGCCGCGATCCCCGCACCCGCGCCGAAGTCCTGGTTGTCGGCCAGGTGCGCGGCGATGGTCGCCTCGCGCTCGGCGATCCGATCCTGCGAGTCGGCCGCGGTGTGCAGGACCCTGCCGAAGGTGTAGCCGGCGGCGGTCAGGGTGGCCACCTCGTTGCCGGTCACCACCGCGTGCACGACGATGCCGCCGTCCTCGGTGCGGTCGACGTGGTGGTCGAGGTCGACGCCGGTGGCCACCAACGCGTCCAGTTCGTCGTTGTCGGCGAGCAGCACCTCGACCACGTTGGCCGTTTCGTCGGCGAGCCGGCCGAGGTCGGCGGGAGGCGCGGCGGGCGCGGCGGCCTGCGGCACGACGGCCGCCGCCGGGCTGATCATCAGCAGCACGGCTGCACCGGCGGCCAGGGCCGTGGATGCGGGTAGTCGGCGTCGCCACCGGGTACGGGTACGGAATTCGGACATGAGGCTTGTGGCCCCTTCTCGGCGTGCGGGTGGGCGAGGAGTTCGACGCGTCGCCTCGGCTGGTCTCAGCCCCGTAACCAGCCAAAAACGATGCGCCCGGAGTGGACGCTGCCCGCACCGCCAATTACGCAGCGTCACATCTCCGAAGTAGGGGGTGATCAGGTTGCGCACATCTTTGGCCCGCGAAAGGTCATCTGTCAATCGTCCCAAGGAACGGGATAGTGATCGCGCCCACCTTGCCCCGATCGTTCGCATACGGCGCTTGACCTGCATCAACACTGGAGATCAGGGTTCCGATGCTCGGGTACAAGAGGGGAACACGCGTGCCTGAAAACGCCGAACGGCTGACCCACACCGACCGTCCCGCCGAGGTCACCGACCCGCTGTTGTGGCGGCTCGCCCTGGCCGCCGCCGGACCGGCAGGTCCGTCCACGCACGGCAGACCTGCCGGCGACGGGCAGTGTCCACCCACCGGCCCCTCGGACGGCGCGGTCAATCGGCTGACCGGCGGATCGGGGTCAACCCGCTGTCAACGTAGCGTTGACCCGTGCGCGACACGCTGGGCCGGCTGGCCGGGATCCCGGCCGCCCGCGACGAGCTGGACGAGAACGAGCTGGATCTCATCGACCGGGCCCGGCAGGCCGGCGCGACCTGGTCGCAGATCGCCGACGCGCTCGGGCTCGGCAGCCGGCAGGCCGCCGAACAGCGCCGGCAACGCCTGGCCGGTGCGCGCCGGGCCCGGCGGACGGAGTCCGACCGACACTGGCCGGCCGAGATCGCCGCGCTGCGCGCCCGGCTCGCCGAGCTACAGCGGTGGATCGACGCCGACCGCCGCTGGGACACCCGGTTCTCCCGGGCCGCGCTGATCCGCCGCACCACCGCCCTCGCCCTGGAGGCGGAGCCCGGCGGCCTGTTCGACCTGGCCGGGCATATCGCCGCCGACCTCGCCGCGACACCCGGGCTGCCCCTTCCGGTACGCGCCGTCGCCGCCGACCTCGCCGCCGCGCTGTCAACGCGCCATTGACAGCTCTCCGTCGCTCTTGCCTCCAGTGGACTCAGCCTTGACGCTGTGAGTCACCCCGACTCAATCCTGGAGTGTCCGTGCGGCGCAACGCGATCCTCTTCGTGGCGATCTCCGTGCTCTCCGGCTTCGGCAGCAGCGCGATGTCCCTGGTCGCCGGCATCTGGATCCTCGACCTCACCGGCTCCCCCGGCCGCGCCGCGCTCGCCGGGCTCTGCGTCTACGCGCCCACGCTCGCCGGCCCCTGGCTCGGCGCGCTGGTCGACCGGATGCCGCGGCGACCGCTCGTCATCGCCGCCAACCTGACGCTCGCCGCCTCGCTGCCGAGCCTGCTCGCGGTCCGCGGCCCCGACCAGGTATGGCTCCTGTTCTTCGTGGCCACGGTCTACGGCATCGGGTACGTCCTCATCGACGCCGGCGAGAGCGCGCTGCTGCCCGCCGCGCTGTCGCCCAGCGAACTCGGCCACGTCAACGGCTGGCGGTCCAGCGCCCAGGAGGGCGTCAAACTCGTCGCCCCGCTGGCCGGCGCCGGCCTGTAC
The DNA here is from genome assembly GCF_050942455.1 of Micromonospora sp. CA-263727. Taxonomy (NCBI): domain Bacteria; kingdom Bacillati; phylum Actinomycetota; class Actinomycetes; order Micromonosporales; family Micromonosporaceae; genus Micromonospora; species Micromonospora sp. CA-263727. The sequence goes on along the minus strand of NZ_CP192031.1, from coordinate 2,866,666 downwards.
GCCTGGCAGGGCGGCCACCTCGTCGCGCTGCTCGCCGCCGCCCTGCCGGCCGTGGCCGCCGCGCTGTACGTGGCGTTACGCCTGACCCGTACCCCGCCGGCCGCCGTCCCCCGCGCCCCGGGCGCCCGGGTCACCGGCGTCCGCGCCGGCCTCGCCGTCCTGTTCGGATCGCCGTCGACCCGGCTGCCGGTGAGCCTCGCCGGGGTGGCGATCGGCATGTCCGGCTTCACCACGGCCGCCGGATACGCGATCGTCACCGAAGACCTCGGCCTTCCGGCGACGTTCCTCGGCGTACTGCTCAGCTCCCAGGGCGCCGGCTCGATCGCCGGCGGACTGGCCGCCGGGCGGCTGATCGCCCGCTTCGGCCCGACCACCGTGGCCGTGGCCGGCGCGGCACTCTTCGCGGCGAGTTGCCTGGGCCGGTGCCTGCCCTGGTGGCCGGCGGTGGTCGCCGCCTCGGTGGTGGCCGGGATCGGCCTGCCGTGGGCGCTCGTCGCGGCCGTCACCGCCGTGCAGACGAACAGCCCCGACGAGTTGCTCGGCCGCGCCTCCGCGACCGCCAACACCGTCATGTTCGGGCCGATCGCGCTGGCCACCCCGCTCGGCGCCGCCGCCGTCCTGCTGGGCAGCCGGCCGCCGCTCATCCTCGCCGCCGCCATCTGCCTCACCACCGCCACCCTGGCCCGACGGGCCCAGCCGGCAAGGTCTCACGGGATGCGGGATCGAGTGGCCTCAGGGCGGCGGTGAGGCCACTCGATCCCGGATCGAGCGTGATCAAGGAGATCGGCGGCGCGACAGCGTGGCCTGCGGGGTCGTGTTCTACAGGGTGCGGGCCAGGCGGTCGGCGAGGATGCGGGCGAAGCGGGACGGGTCGGCCAGGTCGCCGCCCTCGGCGAGCAGTGCCGTGCCGTAGAGCAGCTCGGCGGTCTCCGCCAGCGCGCTCTCGGCGCCGCCCTGCTCGTGGGCCTTGCGCAGCCCGGTGACCAGCGGGTGGCCCGGGTTCAGCTCCAGGATCCGCTTGACCTTCGGCACCTCCTGCCCCATCGCCCGGTACATCTTCTCCAGGGTCGGGGTGAGGTCGTGCGCGTCGCCGACCACGCAGGCCGGGGAGGTGGTCAGCCGCGACGAGAGGCGTACCTCCTTGACCGAGTCGGCCAGCACGTCGCCCAGCCAGGCGAGCAGGTCGGCGTACTCGGTGCGCTGGCGCTCCCGCTCGGCCCCGGCCTCGGTCCGCTCCGCCTCGGTGTCCAGGTCGACCTGGCCCTTGGCGATCGAACGCAGGGTCCGGCCGTCGTAGCTGCCGACCCGCTCCACCCAGACCTCGTCGACCGGGTCGGTGAGCAGCAGCACCTCGTAGCCCTTGGCCCGGAACGCCTCCATGTGCGGGGAGTTTTCGATGGTGGCGCGGTGCTCGCCGGTCGCGTAGTAGATGTCGGACTGGCCGTCCTTCATCCGGCCGACGTAGCCGGCCAGGTCGGTGGGCTCGGCCGGGTCGTGGGTGGAGGCGGTCGACAGGACCTCCAGCAGGATCTCCTGGTTGTCGCCGTCTTCGAGCAGGCCCTCCTTGATCGCGGGGCCGAACTCGGTCCAGAGGGTGCGGTACTGCTCCGGCTGGCCGGTCTTGAGGTCCTTGATCGTGGCGAGCACCTTCTTGACCAGGCGGCGGCGTACGGCCTGGATCTGCCGGTCCTGCTGGAGGATCTCCCGGGAGATGTTCAACGACAGGTCGTGGGCGTCCACCACGCCCTTGACGAAGCGCAGGTAGTTGGGCATGAGCGCGTCGCAGTCGTCCATGATGAACACGCGCTTGACGTAGAGCTGTACGCCCCGGCGGCCCTGCGGGGAGAAGAGGTCCAGCGGCGCGTGCGACGGGATGAACAGCAGCGCCTCGTACTCGAAGGTGCCCTCGCCCCGCATGTGGATGGTTTCGAGGGGGTCCGCCCAGTCGTGGCTGACATGCTTGTAGAACTCGTGGTACTCGGCCGGCTCGACCTCGCCGCGGGGGCGGGCCCAGAGCGCCTTCATCGAGTTGAGCGTCACCGTCTCGACGGTGGCGGGGGCGTCGTCCGCACCGGGCCGCTCCACGGTCATCCGGATCGGGTGGGCGATGAAGTCGGAGTACCGCTTGACGATCTCGCGGATCGTCCACTCGGCGGTGTAGTCGTGCAGGTTGTCCTCGGCGTCGACCGGCTTGAGGTGCAGGGTCACCGCCGTGCCCTGGGGTGCGTCGTCGAGCGGGGCGACGGTGTAGGTGCCCGCGCCGGTGGACTCCCAGCGGGTGCCGCCGCTCTCACCGGCCCGGCGGGTGACCAGCTCGACCCGGTCGGCGACCATGAACGCGGCGTAGAAGCCGACGCCGAACTGGCCGATCAGGTCCTGCGACGCGCCGGTCTCCTTGGCCTCGCGCAGCTGGCGCAGCAGCTCGGCGGTGCCGGACTTGGCGATCGTGCCGATCACCGAGACGACCTCGTCGCGGGTCATGCCCACGCCGTTGTCCCGCACGGTCAGGGTGCGGGCGTCCCGGTCGACGTCGAGGGCGATGTGCAGGTCGTCGGTGTCGACGGCGAGGTCCTTGTCGACCAGTGCCGCCAGGCGCAGCTTGTCCAGCGCGTCCGAGGCGTTCGAGATCAGCTCGCGGAGAAAGACGTCCTTGTTGGAGTAGATCGAGTGGACCATCAGCTGAAGCAGCTGACGTGCCTCGGCCTGGAACTCCAACGTCTCGGTCCGGTCGTTCACACCATGCCCCTTCGCTCCTCGCCAGCCATGACGGTTCGCGGAAAGGATACGAGTCGTCGCGGTCCGGGTGCGCAGGGTGGTCCACCTCCGCCGCGACCGCGCCGCCGGTGCCCGGCAGCGCGCCGGCCCGCCCCGGGGCCGCAGGGGGCGGGCCGGCGGCGGGCACGGTCAGCGTCGGCGACCGTACGCCCCGGCGGCGAGCGTGACGCCGACCGCGGCGAAGCCCACCTGGATGGCCAGCTCGATCCAGTCGACGCCACGGGTCTCGGCCACGCCGAGGGCCCCGGCGACCAGCGTGCCGAGGATCGCGGCCACGATGCCGATCAGCATGGTCAGCAGGATCGGGATGCGCTGCCGGCCCGGCACGACGAGCCGGCCGAGCGCACCGATGATCAGGCCGATGAAGATGGCGGTGAAGAAGCCGGTGATTTCCACGAGAGCCGTCCCTCCAAGCGTCGACGTTGGCGCCGACCTTCTGCCCCGGTCGACGTCCCTGTCAAACTCGAACACCTCTCGCCGAGGGGATTGTCACGCGACCGTCACGGTCCCGAGCGATCAACGAGGGCTGATCAGGACCGCGTAGTCGGCCGCGGTGAGCGGTTCCGACGAGAGGGAGAGGTCCGCCCGGGGCACCCGCAGAGGCACGCCGTCGCGCACGAAGAGCACCGCGTCGACGTCGGTGCGGCCCGCGAGCGTGCAGACGATCTGCCCGTACGCGAGCGTGTTGTCGCTGCGGCCGGTGTCCGCGGCGGCCGGCGCGACCGTGACCCGGGCCTGCCCGTCGACGAGCTCGACCACGGCGGTGCTGAACGCGCCCGGCAGGGCACTGGTCAGGCCGTCGTCGCGCTCGGCCGGCGTGGGCCCGGCCAGCAGGTCGCGCAGCTGCGCGTCGACCGCGGGCACCTCGTCGATCCGGCGGATCACCGGGATCAGCCGGTCGTCGCGGGAGAAGTAGAGCATCTCGGTCACCGTGCCGGTCTCGGCCGCGGTCGGCACGGCCGTCGCGGTGTACGGGAACGGGCCGGGTGGCGGGGTCACCGACCGGGGGCGGTCCTCGGCGGGCACCCCGCAGGCGGCGACCAGGCTCACCAGGGCGACGGCCACGGCGAGGCGGGCGGTGGTCAGGGTGGTGCGGGCGATGCTCATGAGACGCTCCCGGGCAGGGTGATCCGGAACCGGGCGCCGCCCTCGGGGCGGTCGCTGACCGAGGCGTCGCCGCCGTGCGCGGCGGCGTGCTGGGCCACCAGGGCGAGCCCGAGCCCGGTACCGTCGCCGCCCCCACGGTAGTTGGCCGCCCGACCGCGCACGAAGCGGTCGAAGATCGCTTTCCGATCCCCCATCGGCACCCCCGGGCCCTCGTCGTCCACCTCGACCACGCCGGTGTCGCCGTCGCGGGCGAGCCGCACCGAGACCGGACCGGCGCCGTAGCGCTCGGCGTTGTCGAGCAGGTTCGCCAGCACCTGCGTGACCCGGCGCTGGTCCACCTGCCAGGTGGCCGGGGCGTCCGCGTCGAGGTGCACCATCGACTCCGGCAGGTCCCGGTCGCGGCACGCCTGCCGGGCCAGCGCGGCCATGTCGACCGGCTCCCGGTGCACCGGTTGGTCACTGCGCGCCAAATCCAGCAGGCCGTTGACGAGCTGTTGGAAGCGGTCGATCTCGTCGGCCACCAGCCGGGACGCGGTGGCGGTCCGCTCGTCCTGGTTCTCCCGCCGACGGGACAGCACACTGGCCGCCGCGGCCAGCGTCTGGAGCGGGGAGCGCAGCTCGTGGCTGACGTCGGCGGCGAAGCGCCGATCCCGGTCGATGCGCCGGGCCAGCTCGTCGACCATCCGGTTGAAGGAGGTGGAGAGCCGGTTCAGGTCCGGGTCGGTGTCCGGGGCGAGGCGGGTGGTGAAGTCACCGGCGGCGATCCGCTCGGCGGCGTCGGCGACGGCGGTCAGCGGGCGCAGCCCGTGCCGGGTGGCGTACCAGCCGAGCGCCGCCCCCGAGCCGGCCACCATGATGGCCACCGCGGTCAGCGCCAACGCCAGGATCTGGAAGGTCTGCTCCAGCTCGCGCAGCGAGGCGATCTCGTAGAACGATGCCGACTCCGACAGCGGCACGCCGACCAGCATGACCGGCTGGTCGTCGACCCGGACCCGCTGCACCGCCGGCTCCCCGGCCCGGACCAACTCGTGCAGCCGGACCGGCACGGCGGCGGTGAGCCGATCGGTGTCGGCGTTGCGGGCGTACCACTCGTCGTTGAGGTACAGCAACGCCCGCCGGCTGGTGCCGGTGTCCAGCGCCCGCAGCGCCTCCGCGGCGTCGGGGTTCTCGGTGTTCAGCCCGGCCCGGACCACCGCCGCGTCGTAGTACGCCGCCCGCAGCACGGTGCGTTCCCGCTCGTCGAGCAGCGTACGGCGGGTCAGCTCGTAGGACACCAGGGCCATCGAGGCGGAGAGCAGCAACGCGCCCACCGCGAACGCGGCGGTGACCCGGGCCCGCAGTCCGAGGCGTCTCATCGCTGTAGTTTGTAGCCCAGCCCGCGCAGTGTCACCAGATGCCGGGGGTTGGCCGGGTCGGTTTCGATCTTCTGGCGCAGCCGGCCCACATGCACGTCGACCAGCCGCTCATCGCCGCTGTCGTAGCCCCAGACCCGGCTGAGCAACTGCTGGCGGGAGAGCACCCGGCCGGCGTGCTCGACCAGCTCGCACAGCAGCCGGAACTCGGTGCGGGTGACGGCGACCGGCTCCCCGGCCCGGCGTACCTCCCCCGCCTCGGGGCTGACCTCCAGCTCGCCGAAGGCGAACACCGGCACCGGCGCCTCCACCACGCTCACCGTGCGGGCCCGTCGCCGCAGGGCCCGCAGCCGGGCGGTCAGTTCCTTGATCGCCACCGGCTTGATCACGTAGTCGTCGGCGCCGGCCTCCAGTGCGGCGACGATGTCGTGGGTGTCGTCGCGGGCGCTGACCACCACGATCGGCACGTCGTCGTCGCGGCGCAGCTGGCGGATGCCCTCGAACCCGTCGATTCCGGGCAGCATCAGGTCGACCAGGACGTAGTCGGCCGGGTCCCGGCGCTGTGCGCGCAGCCCCTCCTCGGCGGTGGCCGCGCCCCGGGCGTCGTAGCCCTCGTCCTCCAAGGCGAGCAGCAACGCCAACCGGATCCGGTCGTCGTCCTCGATCACCAGTACCGCTGTCATATCGGAATCATCCACAAGCCCCTGCGGGCCGGCCAACCGCGCCCGGCTTAAGGGTGTTTTGTCACGCAACTGTCATACGTCCGCGCGGTACCCGCCAACCCCGCTGGGCAGGGTGAGAGCCGACCTCGGGACCTCAGGAGAGGGGGCCATCGACGTGTCCACGCCACGACGCCCCGAGTGCACCGTGCCGCTGGTGGAGGTGGCCATCACCGAGTTCGACCTGGCCTGCCTGCCGGAGACCGGCGTGGTCTTCGACCAGCTGCTGACCCTGCATCCGCAGCAGGTCGTGATCGACCTCTCCGGATGCCGGCACGTCGACGCCGCCGCCATCGGCCTGCTGCTCGACGTGCACCGCCGGATGGTCCGCGCCGGTGGCGTGCTCTCGGTGCGCAATCCCAACCCGCGCATCGCCCGCATCCTGCAGGCCGCCCGGCTGGACCAGATCCTGCCGGTGCACACCGACGCCGGGGCGCCGCCGGCCGTGGTCCCCGACGCCGGCACACCGACCGCCGGTGCCACCACACTCCCGGGTGCGGCTTCGCGTACGGCCGGGTACGGCCGCGCGGCTGTCACCGTACGCACCTGACGAACCGCAGCTGACGCACGAATCCGCGAGCACGAGGAGCAGCATGACCATCGCCGGGATCGCCGCGGCCCTCGCCGTCGGCGTCTCCGTCGGTGCGCTCGGCCGGCTCGTCGTTCCCGGTCGGCCGAGCGTGCCGCTGTGGCTCACCATGACCATCGGCGCCGTCACCGCGCTGCTCGGCGCCATCAGCGCCTGGCTCGCCGGCGTCCGGGGGTTCAGCCTGCCGGGCCTGGTCGTCCAGGCCGGTCTCGCCGCGGTCGGCGTGATGATCGTGGTCGCCACCGCCAGCAAGGAACGCTCCGACTCCCGCTGACAAGTCCGTACGGCGACGGTGCCCCACCCGACGCCCCGAGTCCGTGTCCCGGCCGCACCGGCCCCGGCACCGGAGAGGAAGCAGGATGACCGTCGTACCGGACGACAACCTGATGACCCTGATCTGCGACGTCTGCGGCGAGACCACCACCGGCACCGCGTGCGTGCTGCCGGACGCCGAGGTCGTCTGGACACTGGTTTCCGACCATGGGTGGAGCGGTTCCCCGTTCGCCACCGGCCCGCACCGCTGCCCCCGGTGCAGCGCGCTGCCCCCGGGCAAGACCCCGCGGGGTGGCGACCGTTCCGGCGGACCGGGCAACGCTGTCGGCGGCGACCGCATCGGCGACGTGATGGTGGTCGCCACCAGCGGCGACATCGACGCGGAGACCGGCGACGCCCTGCGCACCGCGCTGCGCGGAGCGGTGGAGATGGGCGGGACGGTCGTGGTGGACCTGACCCGGGTCCAGGTCATCGACCCGGTCGGGCTCGGCCTGCTGGTCCGCGCCCACCGCGAGGTTCGTGACCGTGGTGGGCGGCTCTGCCTGGCCGCGCCGTCGAGGTTCATCCGCACCGTGCTGCACACGATGAAGCTCGACGGGGTCTTCCCGGTCTACGACAGCCTCGATGCCGCCCTCGCCGAGCTGCGGACGGCCGTCCGGCCCGACGCCGCGACGACCGACGCCGGGGCCCCGGCCTCCCTGCCGAAGCGGCGTCGGCCGGCCAGCAGCGTCACCGTGTGACCGCCCGGTGGCGATGAACCAGCATCGTCACGCCGACCGCGACCTACCACTCATCGTTACCCGCTTGTCCTCATCCTGCGTCGGTTGGGGTAGTTTAGGGAACCATGCAGGATGACTGGCTGTCGGCCGAGCAGGTCGCCGAAGGGCTCGGCCTGCACGTGCGCACCGTGCGCGGCTACATCCGCGGCGGCCGGCTGAAGGCCGTCCGGATCGGCAAGCAGTACCGCGTCTCCCGAGCCGACCTCGACGCGTTCACCGGGCGGGCGGCCGGCCCGCCCCCACCACGGGTCGAGGTCTCCACGGTCGTCGAGGTCGACGCCCTCGGCCCGAGGGCCGCCGACCGGCTGAGCACCCTGCTCGTCGCCGGTGCGCAACGTCGCGACGCGACCGCGCAACTCCGCGTGCGGACGGTCTACGACGACGCGCGCCGCCAGCTCAAGGTGATCGTCCTGGGCAACCTGGCGGACACCGTCGACGTCCTGCGGTTCATCGAGGACGTTCTCACCGAGGGGAACGACCTGTTCCGCACTGATCCGACCGACCCGGAGGTAGGTCATGGCTGACCCGGAGGCACCTCATGGCTGACCTGGTGACCGAACGCCGGGGCGTACCGGTGCTGGTCTGCGACGAGGACGGGCCACCGATCGCCGGCGTGCCGGACGCGCTCGACCTGATCGGGGCCACCTACGGCCGGGCGGACGTGGTGGCGGTGCCCGCCGGACGATTCGACGAACGCTTCTTCGTGCTGCGCACCGGGCTGGCCGGGGAGATCATGCAGAAGTTCGTCAACTACCGCGTCCGGCTGGTGGTGGTCGGCGACATCTCCGCCCAGGTCTCGGCCAGCACCGCGCTGCGGGACCTGGTGACCGAGTCGAACCGGGGCCGCCAGGTGTGGTTCGTGGCCAACCTCGGCGAACTCGACGACCGGCTGGGCTGAGCACCGGGCGCTGCCGAACATCGGGCCGGCAACGTTCGCCCGGCGCTGATTGAACCGATCCACTGCCGCCGCACGTACCTGATGGCGAAGGGAGTGGCCCATGAAGCGCCTGACCCCGTTGCTCACCCTCCTGTCGGGGGCCGTGACGGCTGCTGTGTTGTTCACGATGAGTGCACAGGCATCGCCGCCGGCCACACAGCCGGCGGCGGACTCCGGCCCACCAGCCGCCGCCGCGCCGCCAACCGACGCCGACGCCGACGCGGAGGCCGATGTCGAGGCCGACGCCGACGCCGAGGCCCCTGTGGACGAGGAGCAACCGGACCCCGCGAACACGCGTCCCGGCCAGACGTCTCCGCCGACCGCACCGGACGCGTCATCGGCCGGCACGGAGGTCGCCAACGTCGAGGAGAACTGGATCGGCGAGCTGGAGAACGGCGCCACCATCGCCATCACCGTCAAGGGCGGCAAGGCCGAGGCCTACGTCTGTGACGGCCGGAGCATGGAGCTGTGGCTCTCCGGCACGGTGCGGGACGGAAAGATCGAACTGACCGGAAAGGACGCCAAGCTGACCGGTGTCATCCGGAGTGACAGCGCGAGCGGCGAGATGATCGTCGGCGTACGCCGATGGAAGTTCACCGCCTCGCCGACCGACAAGTCGGCGGTGAAGTCCGGCTCGGGCACCGCTCCGGCGATCTACCGGGCGACCGACGAGGTACGCAAGGCCGGCATCGACGGCGGCTGGATCATGTTGCCCGACGGCACCCAGATCGGCATCGTCACCTGGAACGGCAAGCCGATCCCGGCGCCGCCGCTGGACCCGGCCTTCTACAGCACCATCGTCAACGGGGTCACCATCACCGCCGAGCCGGTCATCCCGGGGGCACCGTGATGTCCCAGCACCGCCAGGGCAACGTGCGGACGGTGCCCCGCCGGCAGCGTGAGCCGACGATGGAGGTGATGCGCGACTTCGACGGGCCGCCGCCGAGCGCGTCGATGCGGCGACCGTCGTTGTTGGTTCCGCTGCTGGTCGGGGCGGGTGTCGCGGTGGCACTTGGCGTCTACGGCCGCACCCACACCCCGACCGGCATCGCGGTCAACGTGGCGGGTTTCTCCTCGCCGCTGACGGTGAAGGTGTGGCTGGGCACGGGGGCGGCGTTCTTCGCCGTCATCCAGTTGCTCTCCGCGCTGGCCATGTGGGGTCGACTCGGCGGGTTCTCCCCGCCCTGGGCGGGTGGGGCGCACCGCTGGTCCGGCCGGATCGCCTTCCTGCTCACCGTCCCGGTCGCCGTGCACTGCCTGTACGCGCTCGGCTTCGCCGACTACGACCTGCGTACGCTGCTGCACTCCCTGCTGGGCTGCTTCTTCTTCGGGGCGTTCGCCACCAAGATGCTCATCCTGCCCAAGCGTGGCTTGGCCGGCTGGGTGCTGCCGACGGTCGGCGGGGTCGTCTTCGTCGCCTTGATCGGTCTCTTCCTGACCTCGTCGGTCTGGTACTTCACCACGTTCGGCATCCAGTTCTGACCATCGAAAGGCAAGGCACCTCAGATGAACCACGAGCAGGCCGGCTGTTGCCGGTCGCGACGAGCCCTGCTGGCCGGCACCGGTGCGGTGGGGGTGGCCGCGCTGACCGGCTGCGCGACGTACGGCCAGCCGGCGGCGGCGCCCCCGCCGCCGGCCGCGCCGAGCACCGGCGCCGATCCCTCTGCTTCGGGCGCACCTGAGGAGGGCGGGGGCGGCCCGCCGGCGCTGGCCACACTGGCCGACATCCCGGTCGGCGGTGGCGTGATCTTCGGCGACCAGGGGGTGGTGGTGACCCAGCCGACGGAGGGCACCATCAAGGCGTACTCCGCGAAGTGCACGCACCAGGGCTGCACGGTCACCTCGGTCGCCGACGGCGCGATCACGTGTGCCTGTCACAACAGCGTGTTCGACATCGCGGACGGCTCGGTGCGCAGTGGACCGGCGGGCGCTCCACTGCCCGCGGCGAACGTCACCGTCGACGGGGACGCGATCCGACTGGCGTAGCGCGATGCGTACGCGAATGACGCGGCCCATCCCAGGCCCGGGCCGCGCGGGGCCGTCCGGGGTGGCGTCGCGACGCCGGACGGCCCCTGCCCTGCCCGGGGGCGGGCGGGGCAGGGGTCCCGGACTCCGGCGGTCAGGACGCGGTGCAGCTGAGGTCGGCCGGCGTACCCGATCCGCTGCCGGTCATCCCGAAGGTGGTGCTGGCCCCGGCGGCGAGTTGGCCGTTGTAGGTCTCGTTGCGCACCGTCACCGTCGAGCCGGATGTGGTCAGGCGGCCGTTCCACAGTGACGCGATCGTGGTGCCGGCGGGGGCGGTCCAGCTGACCGTCCAGCCGGTGATGGCCGCCGTGCCGGTGTTGCGCACGGTCACCTCCGCCTGATAGCCGCCCTGCCAGGAGCTGACCACCCGGTACGTCGCGGCGCAGCCCTGGTCGCCACCGCCGCCGTTGCCGGCCGGTGTGGTCAGGGTCAGCGGTGGCGAGGCGGCCGAGACGTTGCCGGCCGCGTCCCGCGCCCGCACGGTGAACGTGTAGCCGGTCGAGGCGGTGAGGTTGGTGGCGCGGTAGGTGGTGCCGGAGACGGTGCCGATCACGCTCGCCGCGCCGCCGCCGCTGGCCCGCAGCACCTCGTACCCGGTGACCCCGACGTTGTCGGTCGACGCGGCCCAGTTCAGCGTCGCGGCGGTGGCGGTGACGTCGGTGGCGGCGGGCCGGCCCGGCGCGGTCGGCACGGTGGTGTCGCCGGGGCCGGGGCCGCCGGCGTAGCGCTCGGCGAGGCTGATGCCGGTGGTCGAGTTGGCGCCGCCGAGACGCACCTGGTGGTCAAGGCCGACGAACTTGCCGTTGTGCTGCCAGAGCGCCGGCTTGAGGATCTGGTTGTACTTCGTCTCGTCCCAGGTGGTCCAGTCGTCGAGCAGCAGGCCGCCGGTGTCCCCGGAGTTGGGGTTGAGGCACCAGAAGGTGTGGTGGATGCCGTTCTCCACCATCAGGTCGCGCAGGGCCGCCATCCACCGGTCCTGCCGGGCGTCCTGGCCGAGCCGGCCGCCCCACTCGCCGATCAGCAGCGGCGCGATGTTCTGCTCGTGGATGTAGAACCAGTTCGGCCGCCAGACGTCGTTGGTCAGCGAGTTCTTGTCGAAGTTGCCGGCGAACCAGGGCTGCTCGTAGACCAGCGGCCCGTAGTCGTGCGGCGAGTAGACCAGTTGCCGCTGGTGTGTGCCGAGGTTGACCGGGTGCTGGGCCACGCCGCGCAGGTTGCCGCCCCACCAGTTGTAGAAGTAGTTGGGGCTGCGGTCGGGATTGGTGTTGGGCGAGCTCCAGGTGGCGCCGGGGCGCGGATAGACCTCGATGCCCTCACAGAGGATGAGCACGTTCGGGTTGATGGCCAGGATCCGCCGGCCCGCCGTCTCGCAGGCGTACTTGAAGTTGTCCTGGTCGGTGCTGGAGTCCCACTTGGCCCGCTGCGGGTCGTTCGGGGTGCCGTGCGGCTCGTTCTTGATGTCCATCGCGACGATGGTGTCGTTGGTCCGGTAGCGGGTCGTGATCCACTCCCAGCCCTGGTAGAACAGCTCCGGGGTGATGCTGCCCTTCCACCACACCGGATAGACGTGCCCGGAGTTGTCGGCCTCGGCGCTGTGCAGGTCGAGCATGACCTTGAGGCCGTACTTCTCGCACAACCCGAGCCAGTAGTCGAAGACCTGGAGGTTGTTCAGGCCGTCCAGTTCCGGGTTGGCGTACGTGTTGACGTTCGGCCGGACCGTCTGGCCGGCCTTCCACTCCAGCAGCAGCTGGGTGGAGATGGGCACCCGGACGATGTTGATGCCGCGCTCGGCCATCTGGCGGGTGATCGTCTCGATGTTGGCCGACCAGAGGCCGTGGAAGACCCGTTCGCTGGCGTTGAAGCCGAACCAGTTGGCGCCGGTGAGCCAGACCTGGTTGCCGGCCTCGTCGACGATCCGGTTGCCGTCGGTGCGCAGCCAGTCGCTGGTGGGCGCGGCGGCGACGACGGCCGCGGCACCGACCGTGGGAGCCGCCGTCGCGGCGGGCGCGGCGGCCAGGCCGAGCAGGGTGACGGCCGCCGTCGCGGCGGCCTTGAGTTTCGTACGTGCGGACATGCGACTTCCTCTGGTGGTGGGTGACGAGGAACGCCGAGTGACCGGCCCTGCCCGAGAGGCCGTGGGAGCGCTTCCATCGACACCTTATGCGTTCCCGACCATCAGCGGAAGACGCGTTCAGACCGCGAGGGCCGCCCGGACACGCTGTTCGGCGGTGCTACCGCCGTCGCCGGCGGAGGTGACCCGACCCGACTCCAGCACGTGGTAGCGGTCCGCCACCCGCAACGCGAAGCCGAGGTGCTGCTCGACCAGGAGCACGCTGAAGCCGGTCTGCGCGATCAGCGCCACGATCCGTTCCTGGATCTCGGTCACCACCGAGGGCTGGATGCCCTCGGTCGGCTCGTCGAGCATCAGCAGCCGGGGCCGGGTGATCAGCGCCCGGGCGATGGCCAACTGCTGGCGCTGGCCGCCGGAGAGCAGCCCGGCCCGGCGACGCAGCAGCGGGCGCAGCGCCGGGAACAGATCCAGCACCTCGGCGATGGCCGTCGCCCCGTCGCGCCGGCCGTCGGCGACCAGGCGCAGGTTCTCCGCCGCGGTCAGGTGCGGAAAGCACTGCTGGCCCTGCGGCACGTAGGCGATGCCCCGGGCGACCCGTTCGTGCGGGGCCAGCCGGGTGATCTCCTCGCCGTCCAGCTCGACCCGGCCGGCGCTGGGGCGCAGCAGGCCGGCGGCGACCCGCAGCAGGGTGGACTTGCCGGCGCCGTTGTGGCCGAGCACCGCGGCGACCCCGTCGCCGGGCACCTCGACGTCGACACCGTGCAGCACCCGGCTGCGCCCGTAGCCGGCGTGCACGCCGCGCAGACTGAGCATCATGCCTCCGAAGCCGTCGGGGCGGTCCCGGCGTCGACCGGGTGGCCGAGGTAGACCTCCTGCACGCGCGGGTCGGCCTGCACCTGGGCGACGGTGCCCTCGCTGAGCACCCTGCCGCCGTGCAGCACGGTGACGGTCCGCGCGAAACGCCGCAGGAAGTCCATGTCGTGCTCGATCACCACCACCGTGCGGTCCTGGCTGACCTGCTCCAGCAGCCGGCCGGTGGCGTCGCGTTCCTCGTGGCTCATGCCGGCCACCGGCTCGTCGAGCAGCAGCAGCCGGGCATCCTGGACGAGCAGCATGCCGATCTCCAGCCACTGCTTCTGCCCGTGCGCCAGGGCGCCGGCGAGCTGGTCGGCCCGACCGGCCAGGCCGATCACGTGCAGCGCCTCGGCCACCTCGTCGGGCACGCCGTGCCGGCGGCGCAGCAGCGTCGACCAGCCGCGCCGCGCACCGGCCGCGATGTCGAGGTTCTGGAGCACCGTCAGCTCCTCGAAGACCGTCGAGGTCTGGAAGGTGCGCCCGACGCCGAGCCGGCTGATCCGGTGCACCGGCCGGCCGAGCAGCTCGCGGTCGCCGAAGCGGACCGATCCGGTGGCCCGGACCAGCCCGGTGACCGCGTCGACCAGGGTGGTCTTGCCCGCGCCGTTGGGTCCGATGAGGAACCGGATGTCGCCGGGCGCGACGTCGAGGGAGACCCCGTCGACGGCGGTGAAGCCGTCGAAGCTCACCCGCAGGTCCCGCACGTAGAGCCCGTGCAGTTGCTCGGTCATGACGCCGCCTCCGCCCTGCGCCGCCGTAACCGGCCGCGCAGCCCGACCGCCCCCGGCTCGCCGCCGCGACGGCGGGCCAGGCCGACCAGCGACGCCAGGCCGCCGGGCAGGAACGCCACCACCACCACGAAGAGCAGACCCTGAAGGTACGTCCAGGTGCCCGGGAACCGTTCCGACAGTGCGGTCCGCGCCCAGGCCACCGCGACCGCGCCGAGCACCGGCCCGAGCAGGGTGGCCCGGCCACCGACCGCGACGCCGATGACGAACTCGATGGAGGGGACGATCCCGATCAGCGCCGGCGAGATGATGCCGACCGCGGGAACGAAGAGCGCCCCGGCCAGCCCGGCCATGCCGGCGGCGACCACGTACGCGACGAGCTTGACGGCGGCCGGGTCGTAGCCGAGGAAGCGGACCCGCTCCTCCCCGTCGCGGACGGCCACCAGCAGCTCGCCGTAGCGGCTCTGCATCAGGTGCCGGGCCAGGGCCAGCAGCGCCAGCAGGGCACCGGCGATGACGAAGTAGACCATCCGCTGGTTGACCGGGTCGTCCAGGTCGTAGCCGAAGAAGCCCTGGATGTCGGTGAGCCCGTTGGTGCCGCCGGTGGTGCCCTGCTGGCCGATCAGCAGGATCACCATGGCGGCGGCGAGGGCCTGGCTGAGGATGGCGAAGTAGGCGCCCCGGACCCGCCGGCGGAAGACCAGCGAGCCGAGGACGAAGGCGACCGCCATCGGCAGCAGCACGGTGGCGGGCAACGCAAACCAGGGGCTGGCGAACGGCCGCCACCACAGCGGCAGCTCGTCGAGCTGCCCGTACAGCATCATGAAGTCGGGCATGTTGCCCGGACCCGCGTCGGCGAGCTTGAGGTGCATGGCCATCGCGTAGCCGCCGAGGCCGAAGAAGACGCCCTGGCCGAGAGCGAGCATGCCGCCCCGCCCCCAGACCAGGCCGACACCGACCGCGACCATGGCCACGCAGAGGTACTTGGCCAGCAGGGAGAGCCGGAAGTCCGACAGCACCAGCGGGGCGACGGCGAAGAGCAGCGCCGCACCGAGGGCGAACCCGGCCGCGGCCCGGAACCGGTGGCGCGACGGGCCCGCCGCCGGCCCGGCCGGCGGTGGCGCGGGATCGACGGCAGCGACGGACTCTCTGGCGACGGTGGTCATGCGAGGCTCCGGGTTCGCAGGGTGAACAGGCCCTGGGGTCGCCACTGGAGGAACGCGACGATGGCGACGAAGACCATCACCTTGGCGACGCTGAGGGTGGTCAGGTACTCGCCGGTGGCCTGGAGCACGCCCAGCGCGAAGGCGACGATCACGGTGCCCTTGAGCTGGCCGATGCCGCCGACCACGACGACCAGGAAGGCGTCGATGATCAGGTTGGTGCCCATGGTGGGGCCGATCGGCCCGAGCAGGGTGAGCGCGACCCCGGCGATGCCGGCCAGGCCGGAGCCGATGAAGAAGGTCGTCCGGTCGACCCGGGCGGTGGCGATGCCGGAGACGGCCGCCAGGTCGCGGTTCTGCACCACGGCCCGGATCCGGCGGCCCAGCGGGGTGACCCGCAACGCCACGGTCAGCGCGACGACGGCGCTGCCGGCCAGGGCGAGGATGAACAGCCGGTTGTTGGCCACGGTGATCCCGCCGGGCAGCGCGATGTTGCCGGTGAGCAGCTCCGGGGCGCGGGTCTGCACGTTGGGGCTGCCGAAGACGTCCCGGGCCAGCTGTTGCAGGATCAGCGACACCCCCCAGGTGACCAGCAGCGTGTCCAGCGGGCGGGCGTAGAGACGGCGGATCAGCAGGATCTCCAGCAGCACACCCATCGCGCCGGCCACCACGAAGGCGACCGGTAGGGCGACCAGCAGCGACCAGCCGGCCGCCGTGATGACCTGCTGGAGCACGTAGGTGGTGTAGGCCCCGGCCATGATGAACTCGCCGTGCGCCATGTTGATCACGTTCATCTGGCCGAAGGTCAGGGCCAGGCCGAGCGCGATCAGCAGCAGCACCGCCCCGATGCTGACGCCGGTGAAGAGTTGACCGATGAGAACTGTCACGGTGCGTACTCCGAACTGCTGGTGGGGTCGGCCCGGGCGGGACGTGACGTCCCGCCCGGGCCGGGTTGACCGGGACCCGCCGGGGCGGCTGCCGCCCGGCCGCAACCTGGTCAGCTCAGGCCGCCGGCCCACGGGTAGCTCTTGAGGTACGGGTCGGGGGTGATCGGTTGGCCGGAGTTCCAGACCTCGGTGATCAGGCCGTCCGCGCCGACCTTGCCGATGCGGGCGGTCTTGGCGATGTGCTGGGTCGGGCCGTCCACGGTGACCAGGCCCTCCGGCGCCTCGAAGGTGATGCCGCTGGCGGCTTCCCGGACCTTCTCCACGTCGAAGGCACCGGCCTTCTCCACCATCGCCTTCCACAGGTGCACCGCGACGTAGGCGGCCTCCATCGGGTCGCTGGTCGGCTTGTCCGCGCCGTAGCGGGCCTTGTATGCGGCCACGAACTTCTCGTTCGCCGCGCCCGGGGTGGTCTGGTAGTAGTTCCAGGCGGTCAGCTGGCCCTCCAGGTACTGCGTGCCGATGCTCTTGACCTCCTCCTCGGCGATCGACACCGACACCACCGGCATGCTGGCGGCGGTCAGCCCCGCGGACTTGTACTCCTTGAAGAACGCCACGTTGCTGTCGCCGTTGAGGGTGTTGAAGACCGCGTCCGCACCGGAGGACTTCACCTTGTTGGTGATCGTGCCGAACTCGGTGGAACCGAGCGGCGCGTAGTCCTCACCCAGCACGGTCATTCCGTTGGCCTGCGCGTACGCCTTGATGATTTTGTTGGCGGTGCGCGGGAAGACGTAGTCGGAGCCGACCAGGTAGAGCGACCTGGCGCCCTGCGCCTTGAGATAGTCGAGGCCGGGAACGATCTGCTGGTTCGTCGTGGCCCCGGTGTAGAAGATGTACGGTGACTGCTCCAGTCCCTCGTACTGCACGGGGTAGAAAAGCAGCGCCTTGTTCTTCTCGAACACCGGCTTGACCGCCTTGCGGCTGGCCGACGTCCAGCAGCCGAAGACGGCCGCGACACGGTCCTCGCGGATCAGTTTCTCGGCCTTCTCGGCGAAGGTCGGCCAGTCCGAGGCGCCGTCCTCACCGACCGGCTGGATCTTCTTGCCGAGCACGCCACCGGCCGCGTTGATCTCCTCGATGGCGAGCATGATCGAGTCGCGGACGGTCACCTCGCTGATGGCCATGGTGCCGGAGAGGGAGTTGAGCAGGCCCACCTTGACGGTGTCGCCGGAGACGTCGGCGGTGACGCCGGCGGAGGTGTTCCCATCGGTGGTCTTGCTGCCGCACGCGGCCAGCGCGGCCGCGGCGACCAGGGTCATGGCACCCGCCAGGATGCGGCGGCCCCGGAACAGTGTCATCAATTCTCCCTGCGTCGCGGGTGAGACGTCAGTCAGTTGCCCGGAAACGAACGCCGGTCCCGGGTCGAGGAGTTCGGATCTGCGTACTGCGGTGCGGTCCGTCGGTCACATTGGGCGCTGCCCGGCGCGGCGGGTGGACGCCGGTCGGGCACCGATTCGGATACGGGCAGGGAAAGCCTCGATCCGTTTCGTTGCGCGGATGTTTCCCGGTCCTCAATAGACTGTTTCCACTGACCGGATTCGCCGCGACGAGTGGGCAAAGAAAATGCCGGCGCCACCGCCGGGAGAATCGGCGGAACGGCACCGGCATACGGTTATCGACCGCAGTGGACCATCATTCTCATCCACTTCCGGACGGGCGGCGGTATCCGGCACGAGGGCCGGATACTTCACACAGGAAGCATCTTAGGCGGCCCGCGGCCGGGCATGTCAAGGCACCCGGGTCACAGTTCGGCGAGGACGGTGAAATCCAGCCCGTCGGCCTCGGCGAGATAGATGCGCTGGCGGACGTGCCGGCGGCGCAGCCGCAGCTCGCCCCGGGGCCCGCCGTACGTCACCACCTCGGCGGACGCCTCCACCGCCCGTACGTCCAGCGTGCCGGCCTGGGCGATCAACGCGGCCAGCAGCATCACACCCTCGTAGCAGGACTCCCCCAGGCTGCCCAGCGGTGGCGCCTCCAGCCCGAAACGGCGGGCGAACGCGCCGTGGAAGTCCAGGTTCTCCTGCGTGACCAGGCCGGCGAAGAAGCCGGCGGTGCTGAACAGCCGCCGGGTGTTCGCCGCCCCGCTGGCCAGCAGCATGTTCTCGTCCATCAGGGTGCTCAACCGCAGGCAGCGCTGATCCAGGCCGGCCCGGGCGAAGGCCCGGTTGAACCGCACCGCGTCCGCACCGACCAGCAGCATCAGCACCGCGTCGGCGTCGCTGCGCTCGACCCGGCCCAGCACCTCGGCGAAGTCGTGGGCCTCCAGGGGCAGGAAGTGATGCCCGACCACCCGGCCCCCGCCGCGCAGCGCGTACCGGTAGGCGGCGCGGGTGGTCCGACGTGGCCAGACGTAGTCGTTGCCCACCACGAACCAACGTCGCACCCCCAGGTCGGCGGCGAGCACCCGCATCGCCGGCCAGAGCTGGGCGTCCGGCGTCTCACTGGTCATGAAGACGCCCTCGGTACGCTCACCACCCTCGTACAGCGCGGTGTAGACGTATGGCACCCGGTGCGCGATCCTCGGGGCGACCGCCTGGCGTACCGAGGAGATGTGCCAGCCGGTGACGCCCTGCACCGCGCCCACCGACACCAGCGCCTCCACCTCGGCGGCGACCTCGGCCGGCGGCGCTCCGCCGTCGACCGGCACCAGCCGCAGCTCCCGGCCGAGCACCCCGCCGCGCTGGTTGACCTCCTCCACCGCCAGTTGGGCGCACAACTCGCAGCTCGGGCCGAACATGCCGGCCGGCCCGCGCATCGGGTAGACCAGCGCGATACTGACCACGCCCCGGTCGACGGTGAGCCAGGACGCCCCGGCGGTGATGCTCTCCCCCGCCTGCGGGCGCCCGGACCCCGGTGCCGGCGCGGACATGAACACATGGTGGCCGCACTCCATGGTGATGACCAGAGTTCCCCAGCCAGCGGGACGCCTCGGTACGATGGCACGGCAACCGCCAGGCGGGAGTGCCATGTCAGACCTTCCCGGTTCCGCAGCCGACCTGCTGCCCCTGCTCACCCGCGCCGAACGGCTGCTCTCCCGCCGGGTCGGCGGGGTGCTCGCCGCCGAGTCACTCACCATCGAGGCGTGGCGGGTGCTCTGCCTGCTCGCCGACGGCCTCGGGCATCCGATGAGCGAGGTCGCCACCGCCGCGTCCCTGCCTCCGGGCACGCTGACCAAGCTGGTCGACCAACTCGTCGACCGCAACCTGGTCTTCCGCCGGATCGACCCGGCCGACCGCCGGCGCATCCGGGCCTACCTGACCGATCGCGGCCGGCGCGAACACGAACGCCTCTCCGCGCGGATCCACGCCGACCTGGCCGGGCTGGGCGTCCCGGGCGACGTTGACCTGGCCGGCCAGCTCGGCGACCTGATCGGCCGGCTGGCCGCGGAGCGCCGCCGCACCCCGGCCTGACCCGTACCGATCCAGCCCCGGTCCGACCAGCTCGCCGACGCGTTTCCGCAGCCCGCCCCGGTCCCCGCGCGGCTCCCCGCTCGACCGGTCCGGGTCGATCCCCCGGCCTCACCCCGCGAGTAGGGCGGTCAGCGGCGGATCAGCGCGAAGACGCCCCAGCCCATGTGCTCACGCTGGTACCGGACGTAGCGCAGCGGGTCCTCGGTCAACTCCCGCCGCAGCTCGCCGGCCAGCGGATCGTCCGGGTTGGCGTCCAGCCAGCGGCGCAGGTTGAGCCAGTGCGCCGCCGCGTAGCGATCCCAGCTGTCCTGGTCCGCGAGCACCATCTCCACCAGGTCCCACCCCTGCTCGCCGAAGAGGCCGACCAGGCCGGGCAGGTCCTGGTACTCCTCCCGGCTCCCGGCCTGGCAGCCCGCGACGGTCGCCGGGTCGGGCGGGTCGATCCGCCAGTACGGCTCACCGACCAACGCGATCCCGCCCGGGCGCAGCGCCCGCGCGAGGATCTCCAGGGTGCCGGCGACACCCCCGCCGATCCAGGTGGCACCGACACAGCCCGCCACGTCGACCGGCTCGTCGGGCACGTACGCCGCGGCGTCCCCGTGCACGAAGCCGACCTGCCCGGCCACCCCCAGCTCCGCCGCCCGGTCCCGGGCCGCCGCGGTGAACGCGACGCTGATGTCGACGCCGGTGCCGACCACCCCGTGGTCCCGGGCCCAGGTGCAGAGCAACTCGCCCTTGCCGCTGCACAGGTCGAGGATCGAGGTGCCGGGCCGCAACTTCAGCACCCGGCCCAGGGTGGCCAGCTTGCCGGCATCGATCGGGTTGAGGATGCGGAGGTCACCCTCGCGGATCACGAAGCTACGAGGCAGGTCCATGGTCGAGGCACGCTAGTTGCCCGCGTCCGGCCTGCCAACCGCATTTGCGGGGTTCGCCCCGCCGGCCTCAGCCGCCGTTGACCGGACGGAACTGCCGGACGGAGTGTCGGGACCGGGCCACCCGGTTGGTAACGGGACCGACCGCGTCGAACATGGCCCGCCCCAGGACCGCGTGCGCCTGCACGGCCGGGTGGGTCGCCCCGTAGTTGTCCAGGTCGCCGAGGGAGTCGGCGAAGAGGGCGTAGGTCAGCGTCGGCGCGCCGGTCGCGTCGAACATGATGCCGGCCTCGTGTCGGGCCGCGCCGGAGGCGTCGAAGTCGGCTCCGTACTTGGTGGCGACCCGGCTACGCTCCGCCGAGGACATGTTTCGCCGGACCCCGTCGTGGTAGCCGTTGATCCAACGCAGGATGCCGAGCAGGAAGTCGCTCGACCGGGTCGACAGCAGGGTCTTGTTGGCCAGCCGCCACAGCAGGTCGTGGGTCTCCCGCGGGGTGGTCACGCCGAGGAAGAACCGGTTCGGGTTGGCGACCGGCTCGACCCGGGTGTGCGTGAAACCCTTGGCCGCGAGAATCTGGTTGATCTCCAGCGCCGGCACCACCCGGCCGCACATCCGGACCGCCGTGTTGTCGGAGACGAGCAGCATCGCGGTGAGGAAGTTCGCCACCGTCACCTCGTCGCCCCAGACGGTCTGTAGGAAGTAGATGCCGCTGCCACCGAGGATGATGTCCCCGGTGAGGTCCAGACGCTGCCCGAGCGCCAACTCACCCCGGTCGATCTTGTCCATCACCGCCACCGCGACCGCGAGCTTCTGCACGCTGTACCCGTGCG
Organism: Micromonospora sp. CA-263727; assembly: GCF_050942455.1. Taxonomy (NCBI): domain Bacteria; kingdom Bacillati; phylum Actinomycetota; class Actinomycetes; order Micromonosporales; family Micromonosporaceae; genus Micromonospora; species Micromonospora sp. CA-263727. Next base: position 2,845,236 of record NZ_CP192031.1, on the reverse strand, counting down.
TCACCCGGTCGGCGTCGTCCTCCACCACGGACTGCAACGCACCTGCGGAGTCGACCATCGCGATGTGCGAGTGCCACACCCCGCCCGCCCGCGCCTTCTGCTGCCGGTACGCACGCCGGATCAACTCCTGCGGCCCGACCGGACCGGCCACGGTCTCGGCGACGGCCGCTCCGCCGGACGCAGCGGCGCTACCCGGCGCCGCCACCAACGCCGCCGCTGCCGCCCCCACGCCAATCGCAGCCCGACGACTCACGTGCTTGGCCATTGCCACTCCTCTGGCTCTCGCTTGCGACCGGCGGATGCCGGCACCGGACACACCCTGCCATACCCACCCATCGGGCGCGGGCCGGCGATCCAGAGTGGACCCAGGCCGGGTACTCACATCCTCACCAAGCAGGAAGTCGTCGACCGTCAGCCCCCAGGCGCCGAGATCGACGATCCGGCCCGCCTGCTGCGACGGCACCGTGCGGCGCAACTCGGCCAGGGCAGCTTCGACCTCGGCGGCGACCAGATAGCCATGGCGAACCATCACCGAGACGCTCACTCGGCTCGGGCGGCCTGGTCGTCTTCGCGGTCTGACGGGATCGCGATCGCCGCCGGGGCGAGGTACGAACGCACGGTGTGCGCGTCCGGGGCGGTGGCGGTCCACAGGGTGGCCGCGCCGCCGGCCAGCGGTAGCCGGGCCAGCGTCCCGCACACCGCCGGCGGCTCGGCGGGGCCGACCGGGTTCACGACCAGCAGTGAGCCGGTGGCCGCCGCGCCGCCGAGCACCGCCGGGCCGGCCCAGCCGGGGGCGTCCGGCCCGACCGTGAGGGACTGCCGCAGCAGGGGACGGCCAGCGAGGTCGACCCGGGTGACCATCTCGGCGTGGCCGGGCTGCTCGCCGTGCCGGCCACAGATCAGCTCGTCGCGCCAGTGCAGGATGGCGCCCTCGGCGACGTCCACCCGGGACTCGGCCGTGTGCGCGCAGCCGGCTGCCGCGACGAGTTGCTCGGGCAGCCAGTGCAGGGCGGCGCCCTCGGCGACGGTCGCCCGGACCAGCATCCGGGAGACCGCGCCGGGACGGCCGGGCAGGGCGATCGAGGCGGCCACGGTGTGCATGCGTACCACCGCACCGGGGCCGACCTCGATCTCCAGCCGCAGGTCGTCGCCGGCGAGCGGGCCAGCCGCGCCGCCGACGACGTACACCGTGACGCCGCCGACGGCGGCCGGGACCTGGCGCAGCAGCAGCGGGCTCTCGCCGCGCAGCTCGGCCAGGATGGTGCGACCGTGCCGGTCGGCGCGCGCCACCAGCCGGGCGGTGGCCCGCATCAGGCCTGCGCGGGCGCCACGCCGACCGGCGCGGGCTGGTTCGCGTCGGCCGCCGCCGGTTCGGTCGGCACCGCCACCGGGGCCGGCGCGGCCAGCAATGTCCGTGTTCCAGCGCGGTGGTGGGACAGTTCGTGGCGGATCCAGTCGGCGACGCGGGCGGCGAGGGGGTCCTCGGTGATGGACTGGAAGACCGTGGGCAGGGCGCCCCGGCGGGCACGGGCGTCGCGGTCCATCACGGACAGGTCCGCGCCGACCAGCGGCGCCAGGTCGGTCTTGTTGATGACGAGCAGGTCGGCGGCGGTCACCCCGGGTCCGCCCTTGCGCGGCACCTTGTCCCCGCCGGCCACGTCGACCACGAAGATCTGCCGGTCGACCAGGCCCCGGCTGAAGGTGGCGGTCAGGTTGTCCCCGCCGCTCTCCACCAGCACCAGGTCCAGCGGGCCCAGCGCCTCGGCCAGTTCGTCGATCGCGTCGAGGTTGGCGCCGATGTCGTCGCGGATCGCGGTGTGCGGGCAGCAGCCGGTCTCCACGGCGCGGATCCGGGACGGGTCGAGCACCCCGGCCCGTTTGAGGAAGTCCGCGTCCTCGGTGGTGTAGATGTCGTTCGTCACCACACCGAGGCGCAGCTCGTCGGCGAAGGCCCGGCACAGCGCCGCGACCAGGGCGGTCTTGCCGGAGCCGACCGGGCCGCCGACGCCGACCCGCAGCGCCCGGGCCGTGGTGGGCAGCGGGGCGTGCGGGTCGACGCCCGGTTCGGGGTGGGTGTGCGGAACGGACTCGTCGTGCGCGATTTCAGGACGCAAAGAGACGCACCTCCCAGGTGGCATGAGCTTCGGCGTGGATGTCGGCGAGCGGCGCGGTTGCTGCGGGCAGCCGCTCCGGTGGTTCCCCGGCGGCGCGGGCCGCCCGCGCCGCGGTGACGTCGCAGGCGTCGGCGAGCCGCACCAGCAGGGCCTGGACCTGGTACGGGTCGAGGCCGAGCAGGCGTACGGCGGCGCTGGCCGGCCCGGTCACCGTCGCGTGCGCGGCGACCGTGGCGACCTGCCCCGGGTCCAGCCCGGCGGCGGCGCCGACCAGCCCGAGCACCAGCGGCTGGTGCGGTCCGCCGGGTGCGGCGGGCAGGTCGTCGAAGGTGGCCTCCGGCCAGATCTGGCGACCGGCCCGCAGCAACGCGCGGCCCTGCCGGCGGGAGACCGCCCGCTGGGCCGGCGAGGCGGTCCGGGCGTCCAGTTCGGCGTCGAGCCGGGCCAGGACCGCCCGCCGCAGGACGGCCTCGTCCGGTTCCGGTGACGACGGTGGGCCGCCCCGGTCCGGGACGCTCGGCGACCGGACCTGACCGGCCGAACCCGCCCCGGCGGCCCGGCAGGCCGCCGCGGCACCGGCTGGCCCTGGCGCGGCAGCCCGGCAGGCCGCCTCGGCGAAGGCTGCCGCGACCAGCCCGGCGGTAGCCAGCCGGCCACGCAGGTACTCCCCCAGCGTGGTCAGATCGGTCACCCGTCCGGCGGCGACGGCCGCCTCCAGACCGGCCGAGTGGGCGTGCGCCCCGGCGGGGAACCGTCCGTCGGCGAGGAGCAGCAGCATGGTCGAGGTGGCCATCAGAACAGGAAGTACCGCTGGGCCATGGGCAGTTCGGTCACCGGATCCGGTTCCACCACCTCGCCGTCGATCCGGACGGTGAAGGTGTCCGGGTCGACCTCGATGCGCGGCAGCGCCCCGTTCTCCGGCAGGTCGGTCTTGCCGCGCGACCGTACGTCGGCCACCGGCGCCACCCGGCGGCGCACGTCCAGCCGCAGCCCGGCCTCCAGCGCCGCGGGGGCCACGAACGCCAGGCTGGTGGCGGCTGCCGCGCCGCCGTACGCGCCGAACATCGGCCGGGGCAGCATCGGCTGCGGCGTCGGGATGGAGGCGTTCGCGTCCCCCATCTGGGCGTACGCGATCATGCCGCCCTTGATCACCAGGTGTGGTCGTACGCCGAAGAAGGCCGGCTCCCAGAGCACCAGGTCGGCGAGCTTGCCCGGCTCCACCGACCCGATCTCCTGGTCGAGACCGTTGGCCATGGCGGCGCAGATGGTGTACTTCGCCACGTACCGCCTCGCCCGGTGGTTGTCGGCGGCGCCGTCACCCGGCAGCGCCCCCACCCGGGCCTTCATCACGTGCGCGCTCTGCCAGGTACGCAGCACGACCTCCCCGACCCGGCCCATCGCCTGCGAGTCCGAGCCGATGATGGAGATCGCCCCGAGGTCGTGCAGCAGGTCCTCGGCCGCCATGGTGGAGGGCCGGATCCGGCTCTCCGCGAAGGCCAGGTCCTCCGGCACCGCCGGGTTGAGGTGGTGGCAGACCATCAGCATGTCCAGGTGCTCGGCCAGCGTGTTGCGGGTGTACGGGCGGGTCGGGTTGGTCGACGAGGGCAGCACGTTCGGCTCCCCGGCGACGGTGATGATGTCCGGCGCGTGCCCGCCCCCGGCCCCCTCGGTGTGGTACGAGTGGATCGCCCGGCCGCCGATCGCGCGCAGCGTGTCGGCGACGAAACCGGCCTCGTTGAGCGTGTCGGTGTGGATGGAGACCTGTACGCCGGAGGCGTCCGCGACGCGCAGGCAGGCGTCGATCGCCGCCGGCGTGGTGCCCCAGTCCTCGTGCAGCTTGAACCCGCCGGCCCCGGCCCGCAACTGCTCCCAGAGCGCCTCGGTGGAGACCGTGTTGCCCTTGCCGAGCAGCAGCACGTTGACCGGGAACGCGTCGAGCGCCTCGTGCATCCGGGCCAGGTGCCAGGCGTTCGGGGTGACGGTGGTGGCGCGGGTGCCCTCGGCCGGCCCGGTCCCGCCGCCGACCAGGGTGGTGACCCCACCGGCCAGGGCCTCGGTGACGATCTGCGGGCAGATCAAGTGCACATGGGTGTCGACCGCGCCGGCGGTGAGGATCCGGCCGTTGCCGGCGATCACCTCGGTCGCCGCTCCGATCACCAGATCCGGGTGGACACCGTCCATGGTGTCCGGGTTGCCGGCCCGGCCGAGCGCGACGATCCGGCCGTCGCGCAGCCCCACGTCGGCCTTGACCACTCCCCAGTGGTCGAGGACCACCGCGCCGGTGATGACGGTGTCCAGGGCGCCCTCGGCCCGGGTGGCCCGGGACTGGCCCATCGACTCGCGGATCACCTTCCCGCCCCCGAAGACCGCCTCGTCGCCACCGGCGCAGTGGTCGTGCTCGACCTCGATGAGCAGGTTCGTGTCGGCCAGCCTGATCCGGTCGCCGGTGGTCGGCCCGTACAGGGCGACGTAGCGATCCCGTTCCACGATGCTCATGCCGGCCCTCCGCTTCGCTCCGCGCCGTCATGAGGCACCACCACACCGCACCGACGATTCGCTCGCTGACGCTCACTCATGCCCGCCCTCCGTCCAGCGGGCCGCCGCACTCACCGCGCAGCCCGGGGACGATCCGGGCGCCGCCGAGCGGCACCAGGTCCACCGTGCGGCTGACACCCGGCTCGAAACGCACCGACGTGCCGGCCGGTACGGCGAGCCGTTGCCCCCAGGCGGCGTCCCGGTCGACGTCCAGCGCCGGGTTGGCCTCGGCGAAGTGGTAGTGCGAGCCGACCTGCACCGGCCGGTCGCCGGTGTTGACCACCAGCAGCGTGGTCACCGGACGACCGACATTGATCTCCACCGGCCTGGCGGCCGGCAGGATCTCCCCCGGGATCACGGGATCGGGTGGTGCACCGTCACCAACTTGGTGCCGTCCGGGAACGTCGCCTCCACCTGCACCTCCCTCAACAGCTCGGGGATGCCGTCCTGGACGTCCTCCCGGGTCAGCACGGTGCGGCCGGCGGCCATCAGGTCCACCACGGACTTCCCGTCGCGGGCGCCTTCGAGCAGGAAGGCGGTGATCACCGCGACGGCTTCCGGATAGTTGAGGCGCAGGCCGCGGTCGCGGCGACGCCGGGCGACGTCGGCCGCCACGTGGACGAGCAGACGGTCCTGCTCGTGGGGGGTGAGATACAAGGGTGGCTCCCGGTGGAGGTCCGCGCTCCCCGGCACACCGTCGGCCCGACGCCTCTGCGCGCCACCGCACGGTTCGGGGTTCGCCCGCCGACACACCACCACGCGTCCGCGGCCCGGGAGTTCCACCCTCCCGGCCCACGTGGTGGACCACCGGCGGTGTCTTGTCGGATGCGGACCGCACCGCCCACCGCTGAGCCGACCGTAAGGGATCACGCGGGTCGTCGGCAACACCCACCGGGTACGGCATCGACACGCATCACGGCACCGCGTCCGGATCGCTATCCTTGCGGGAATGACGCGGTACCTCATGGTGCCCGGGCGGGGAGTGCCGAAACCGGACCACTGGTCGCACGATTGGGTCAGGGAGCACCGGGGATATCGCTGGGCACCCGAGCCGCCCGGGCCGCCCTACCTCGGCGCCGAGCGGGTCGCCGCGCTAAACGCCGCGATCAGCGCCAGCGACGAGCCGGTGATCCTCGTCGCGCACAGCGCGGGGTGCCTGACCGTCGCCGTCTGGGCCAGTCAGCACGTCGGCCCCGTCCGGGCCGCCCTGCTGGTCACGCCGCCGCACCTGGATCCGGACTGGAGACCCGCCCCGGAGGAAGAGGTCGATTTCTTCATCGGCGACGTGCCCCGCGAGCCGTTGCCGTTCCGCTCGATCCTGGTAGCCAGCCGCACCGACCCATTCGCCACGTTCGCCCAGTTCGAGGGGTACGCGCGAGACTGGCGCTCGGAGCTGCACGACGCGGGTGCGGTCGGACACCTCGACTCCGGGACCGGGTACGGACCATGGCCCGAGGGCCAGCGTCTGGTCCGCTCGCTGGCCCGGTCGACGCAGCCCCGACGGTGAGCGTGAGGGGCGTCATAACGGGTGGACGTTGCCCCGTCACCGGCTGCTAGCCTCGGCGGCAGGTCATGAGCGCCAGCGTCAAGCCCCGGCTCGCTGGCCGGCAACCCTCGTCCGCGCAGGGGTGCCCCGGGTGAAGACCAGGCATCGGAGCAGCCTCCGGTGCAAGCGTGGCCTGGTTCCCAGGTCATCCCGATCTGGAGGAGAACCATGCCGTACCGCGATCGACCTGGGGCCTGCCTGCGCCTGACCCGGCGCCGGCACGTCGACATGATGCGGGTCTGTAGCGCCGCGTGTAGCTGACCGCGCCGTTACCCCTCACGACCCGTCCCTTTTCTGACCGACCCATCCCAGCGGTCCGCCCTGCGGCGGACCGTCGGTGTGGCACGCCCGTGCCCGCCGCCGCTCAACCAGGAGACACCTGTGCGATTCCTTCCTGCCCTGACCCGGGCCACCGCCGTCGGCACCGCCGCCGTCCTCGCCGCCGCCACCCTCACGGCCTGCGGCGCGGACTCCGCCGGCCGTACCGACAACCCGTACGACCTGCTCCAGCCGGGGGTGCTGCGGGCCGGCACGCTCAGCGACGCGCCGCCGAACGTGTACCTCAAGGACGGCAAGTTCACCGGCTTCGACAACGACCTGCTGGTCGCCGCCGCCGACCGGATCGGGCTGAAGGTGGAGTTCGTCGGCACCGACTTCTCCGCCCTGCTCGCCCAGGTCGGCAACCGCAAGTTCGACATCGGCAGCTCCTCGATCACCATCACCGAGGCGCGGAAGAAGACCGTCGACTTCGGCAACGGGTACGACTTCGGCTACTTCGGCCTCGACGTGCCCGCCGGCTCGACGCTGACCAGCTTCGACGAGTTGCCCGGCAAGCGGGTGGTGGTCGTGCAGGGCACCGTCCAGGACGACTACGCCACCGGCAAGGGTCTCGACCCGGTGCGGGTGCCCGACTACAACGGCGCGATCAACCAGCTCAAGGCCGGCACCGCGGACGCCTGGATCGCCCCCGCCGAGATCGGCGAGAAGACCGCCGCGGACAGCGGCGGCAAGATCACCGTTGCCGCGAAGCTGCTCAGCCCGGCCCCGACCGCGTACGCCTTCGCCAAGAGCAACGACGCGCTGCGCGAGGCGCTGGACAGGGCCCTGGACGAGGTCATCGCCGACGGCACCTGGACCCGGTTGCAGGAGCAGTACTACCCGGGCCGCCCGATCCCGGCCGACTTCGCCCCGGGCAGCGGCAACGTGGTGGCGCCCTCGACGTCGGCGGCGCCTTCGGCATCGGCCGCTTCCTGAGGTAGGACGACGAGCGAGCAGGGCGGAGGTCGACCCGTGGATCCGTTGCGCACCCTGTGGGAGACGTTCTTCGACTGGGAGTCGATGCGCGAGGCGCTACCCGAGATGCTCACCGTCGGGTTGCCGAACACGCTGATCCTGGCGGTCACCGCCGCCCTGCTCGGCTCGGCGCTGGGCATCCTGCTGGCCGTGGCGGGCATCTCGCGTACCCGCTGGTTGCGGTGGCCGGCCCGGGTCTACACCGACGTGTTCCGCGGCCTGCCGGCGGCGGCGACGATCCTGCTGATCGGCGTCGGCCTGGCGCCGCTCGGCATGCAGGTGTGGGGACCCAACCCGTACCCGCTGGGGATCCTGGCGCTGTCGTTGATCGCGGCGGCGTACATCGGTGAGATCTTCCGCTCCGGCATCCAGTCGGTGGAGGCCACCCAACTGGAGGCGGCCCGCGCGCTGGGCTTCTCCTGGGGCGAGGCGATGCGGGTGGTGATCATCCCGCAGGGCATCCGGCGGATCCTGCCGGCCTGGGTGAACCAGCTGATCGCCCTGATCAAGGATTCCAGCCTGGTCTACTTCCTCGGCCTGCTGGCCAGCCAGCGGGAGCTGTTCCGGATCGGGCAGGACTACGCGGCCAACACCGGCAACCAGTCGGCGCTGCTGCTGGCCGGGCTCTGCTACCTGGCGCTGACCGTGCCGCTGACGCACGTCGTCAACTGGATCGACCGGCGGCTGCGGCACGGCCGGCCGGCCACCGGAGCGGCCGACCACGATCCCGACGACCTCGACCTGGCGCTGCCCGGCGCGGCGGGAGGAAACCAGCGATGAGCAGTTCGGTCAGTCTGCGCCTGCGCGACGTGCACCTGGCCTTCGGGCGCAACCAGGTGCTGCGCGGGGTGGACCTGGACGTGGCCCGGGGCGCGACCGCCTGCGTGATCGGCCCCTCCGGGTCGGGTAAGTCAACACTGCTGCGAACGGTCAACCGGCTGCTCGAACCGGATCGCGGTGACGTGCTGCTGGACGGGCGCAGCGTGCTGCGTGACGATCCGGACGCCCTGCGGCAGCGGGTCGGCATGGTGTTCCAGCAGTTCAACCTCTTTCCGCACATGAGCGTGCTGCGCAACATCACCCTCGCGCTGCGCCGGATCCGCAGGCTCGGTGAGGACGAGGCGGTGGCGGTGGCCCGTACGCACCTGGACCGGGTGGGGCTGGCCGCGAAGGCCGACGCCCGGCCGGCGCACCTCTCCGGCGGGCAGCAGCAGCGGGTGGCCATCGCCCGCGCGCTGGCCATGCAGCCACAGGTGATGCTTTTCGACGAGGCCACCTCGGCGCTGGACCCGGAGCTGGTCAAGGGCGTGCTGGCCCTGATGGCGGACCTCTCCGCGCAGGGCATGACCATGGTGGTGGTGACCCACGAGATGGGCTTCGCCCGGGAGGTCGCCGACACGGTCGCCTTCATGGACGCCGGCGTGGTGCTGGAGGCCGGCGAGCCGGCCGCGCTCTTCGAGGCGGCCCAGCACCCCCGCCTACGCCGCTTCCTCTCCCAGGTGCTCTGAGACCCGCGCGGGTGGTGCCGGATGTGCATAGAGCTTGATCGTTTGCGGTTGAGTGACTCGTTTGGCGGCGTGTCGAGTCACTCGACCGCAAACGATCAACGGGGTCAGGTGGGGGTGTCGCGGTGGCGGAAGGTCTTAAGGGCGGCGGTCAGCAGCAGGGCGGCGAGCAAGGTGAGTACTACCAGCGGCGGCACGGTGACGTCGGTGGCGGGGGCCGAGGGTACGTGGGTGTAGGGCGACAGGTTCAGCACGGCCTGGGGCAGGTCGAGCACCGCGCCCAGCTGGCCGAGCAGCAGGAAGCCGATCAGCACCGTCCAGCTCAGCGCGACCGACCAGCGCGGCAGCGCCCCGAACAGGGCGGCCACCAGCCCGGCGACCACCAGCAGCGCCGGCAGCCGCAGCAGCGCCGCGCCGGCCAGTTCGGCGGTCCAGCCGATCGGGTCGCCGGCGGCCAGGCCGTACCCGAGGCCGGTGGTGACACCGGCCAGCAGCAGCAGTGCCAGCGCGCCGAGGACGGCGCCGAGCACCTGGGTGCCGAGCCACCGGGTGCGGCTGACCGCCGTGGCGAGCAGCGCCTCCAGCACGCCGTCGGCCTCGTCGCCCCGGGTACGCAGCACGGCCTGCACGACGTACGCCCCGATGGTCAGCGCGAACAGCCCGAGCATCGCCGCCAGGTACGCCTTGACCAGCTCCGACCCGCCGCCGAGCTGGGCGATCGCCTCGGCCGCCGCGGGGTTCTCGGCGATCATCGCGTCGATCTCGTTGCCGGCCACGCCGAAGGAGAGGCCGAGCACCGCCACGGCGACCGCCCAGCCGGCCAGCGTGCCGCGGTGCAGCCGCCAGGTCAGGCCGATCGGGCTGAGCAGCCCGGACGCGGCCCGCGCCGGCCCCCGGCGGGCGGCGAGCAGGCCGGCGCCGACGTCGCGGCGTTCGGCCAGCAGGAGGGCCACCACGACCCCGGCGACCAGCAGCGCGACCGGCAACGCCAGGACCCACCAGCGTTCCCCGCCGAAGGCACGCACCTGGGTGCCCCAGCCCAGCGGCGAGAGCCAGGTCGGCCCGGCGCTGTCCAGCCGCGTTCCGTCGGCGCTGCGTTCGCCGAGCACGTCGCCGGTGGCGCGGAGCAGGAACGCGACACCCACCGTGGCGGCGGCGAGCGCGTTCGCGCCTCGGGAGGTGACCGAGAGCTGGGCGGTGACGGCGGCGACGCCGGTGAAGGCGATGCCCACCCCGCCGATCGCCGCGGCGGCGGCCAGCGAACCGGCGACCGGTAGCCCGGTGCCGACGAAGGCGAGGGCGAGCAGCGCGGCGGCGAGGAGGTTGGCGCCGGCCACGACCACCAGGGCGGCGGTGAGCAGCGCGTACCGGCCGACGGCCGAGGCGCCGAGCAGTTCGGCCCGCCCGGTCTCCTCGTTGCGCCGGGTGTGCCGGACCACGGCGAAGGTGCTGAGCAGCGCGGCGAGCAGGGCGAGGGTGAGGTACGTCTCGGTGACCACCACGGCGCCGAGTTCGGCGCCGGCGATCGGGCCGTTGAACGCGCGCGCGACCACGCTGGACAGGACGGTCTCGGCGTACCCGAGGCGGGTCTGCGCGTCGGGATAGAGACCGGCGACGCTCTCGGCGAGGGCGTAGCCGATCAGGGGCGTGCCGAGCACCCAGACGGCCAGGCGGATCCGGTCCTGGCGCACGGCGAGCCGGGCCAGCCGGACGGTGCCGGTGAAGCTGCTCATCCGGCGCCTCCGACGGTCGCCGGCCGGCTGCCGTTGACGCTGTCGCCGTAGTGCCGCAGGAACAGCTCCTCCAGGGTCGGCGGCGCGCTGGTCAGGGCCCGGACCTCGAAGCGGATCAGGTGGCCGAGCAGGGTGTCGAGGTGGGCGGGTTCGACCTCCAGCCGGACGCGGCCGTCGACCGGCCGGACCTCGTGCACCCCCGGCAACGCCTCCAGGCCGGTCGGCGGGCGCGCGGTCTCGACGGTCACCGTGGTACGGGCCAGGTGACGCAGCTCGGCGAGGGTGCCGGACTCCACCACGCGACCCTCGCGGATGATGCTGACCCGTTGGCAGAGCGCCTCGACCTCGGCCAACACGTGGCTGGAGAGCAGCACGCTCGCACCGGCCCGGGTGAGCTGGCGGACCTCCTCCTGGAACACCGCCTCCATCAACGGATCCAGGCCGGAGGTGGGTTCGTCCAGGACGTACAGCTCGACGTCGGAGGCGAAGGCGGCGACGATGGCGACCTTCTGCCGGTTGCCCTTCGAGTAGGTGCGGCACTTCTTCGTCGGGTCCAGGTCGAAGCGTCGCAACAGCTCGTCGCGGCGGCGCTCGTCGAGGCCGCCGCGCAGCGCGCCGAGCAGGTCGATCGCCTCGCCGCCGGAGAGGTTGGGCCAGAGGTTGACGTCACCCGGCACGTACGCCAACCGCCGGTGCAGCGCGACCGCGTCCCGCCATGGGTCACCGTCGAGGACCCGCACCTGTCCGGAGTCGCGGCGCAGCAGGCCGAGCAGGATCCGGATGGTGGTGGACTTGCCGGAGCCGTTGGGTCCCAGGAAGCCGTGCACCTCCCCGGGTTCCACCCGCAGGTCGAGCCCGTCAAGGGCGCGTACGCTGCCGAAGGTCTTGACGAGGTTGTCGATGGAGATCACGGACATGGGGCCTCCCGCCGTTGTGCCGACTCCTCCACTCTATTGACCGATGGTAAGGGCTCGGCGCAGCCAGCCTGTCCGGCGGTCAGGTGCGGCTACGCTGAGGGCCATGACCGGGGAGGAGACCGACGGCACCCGCAGCCGGATCCTGCGCGCCGCGCTCGACCTGTTCACGGAGCACGGCTACCAGCACACCTCGCTGCGCCAGATCGCCGAACGGCTCCGGCTGACCAAGGCCGCGATCCTCTACCACTTCCCGAGCAAGGCGCACCTGCTCACCGCCTTGAGCGAACCCTTCCTGCGGGACCTGGAGGCCCTGCTGGCCAAGGCCGACGCGCTGCCGGCGGAGCAGGCGAGATGGGCGCTGCTGGAGGACTGGGTGGACACCATGCTGGCCCACCGGGAGCCGCTGGGCATGCTCTTCCACGACCTGGCGTTGGTCGACCGGGGCAGCACCTACCACCGGCTGATGCGGGTCGCCATGCGGGCCAACGAGATCGTCGCCGGTCCGGGCGCCGGACGCCGCGAACGGGTCCGGGCGGTGCAGGCCATCGCCATGTGCAGTGACCCGGTGGTGTTCCTCATGGAGGTGCCCGCGCCGGTGCTCCGCGACGACATGCTCGAAGGCGTCCGCCGCCTGCTGCTGGACGACCCGCCGCGCGCCACCGGCCGGCGGCGGCCCGGACGCCCACCGGCGCTGAGTCCGGAGCAGGTGCGTACCGCGCGCCGGATGCATCTGGCCGGCACCCACTCGGCCGACGAGATCGCCGCCTCCTTCGGAGTGTCCCGGGCGACCGTCTATCGCCACCTCGACCAGAGCCCCAATAACGAGACTGTTTAGAGACGGTTTCGAGACGGCCCGGCGACCGCCGGGGTTTGCCGGCCGGGGTCGCGGGTAGCCGTGCCGGGTGCGGCATCGGAGGTGAGGCGCGGTTCGACGGCGCCCGGCCGGACAGCGCGGCCGTGGCCCGGATGACCGAGGCGATGCGCTCGCGCGGTCCCGACGGCGGTGGGCTCTGGCACGAGGACTGGGTGGCCCTGGGGCACCGGCGGCTGACCGTCATCGACCTCTCCGCGGCCGGGGCCCAGCCGATGGCGCGCGACGACCTCGGGCTGGCCCTGGTCTTCAACGGCTGCGTGTACAACTACCCCGAACTGCGCGAACGTCTGCGGGCCGCCGGCCACACCTTCCACTCCACCAGCGACACCGAGGTGGTCCTCGTGGCGTACGCCGAATGGGGTGAGCGCTTCGTCGAACACCTGGTCGGCATGTTCGCGGTGGCCGTCGTGGACCGACGACGCCGCCGCCTGCTGCTGGCCCGCGACCGCCTCGGGATCAAGCCGCTCTACCTCGCCGAGTCGCCGGGCCGGCTGCGTTTCGCCTCCACCCTGCCGGCGCTGCTGCACGGCGGCGACGTGGACACCGGCGTGGACCCGGTGGCGCTGCACCACTACCTGTCCTGGCACTCCATCGTCCCCGCGCCGCGTACCGTGCTGCGGGGCGTACGTAAGCTCCCGCCCGCGACCGTCCGGGTGGTCGACGCCGACGGGCGCAGCCGCGAGCGGGTCTACTGGCGACCCGACTACCTGCGCGACCCGGCACACGCCGGCCGGGACGCCGGCGACTGGCAGGAGGCGCTCGGCGCGGCGCTCCGCACGGCGGTACGCCGTCGACTCGTCGCCGACGTGCCCGTCGGCGTGCTGCTCTCCGGCGGTCTCGACTCCAGCCTGATCGTCGCCCTGCTCGCCGAGGCGGGGCAGGAGCGGCTGCGCACGTTCAGCATCGGCTTCGACGCCCGCGACGGGGAGGCCGGCGACGAGTTCCACTACTCCGATCTGGTGGCCCGCGCGTACGGCACCGACCACCAGCGGATCCGACTGGCCGACGACGACCTGGGTCCGGCGGTACGCCACGCGGTGGCCGCCATGGCCGAGCCGATGGGCAGCCACGACGTGGTCGCCTTCCACCTGCTCTGCGAGCAGGTGGCCCGGCACGTGAAGGTCGCCCAGTCCGGCCAGGGCGCCGACGAGGTCTTCGCCGGCTACGGCTACCACCAGCCACTGCGGCGGATCGCCCGCGACGGGGCGGCGGCGACCTTCGCCGAGGCGTTCTTCGACCGCGACCACGCCGAGCTGACCCGGGTGGTCGACCCGGCGTACGCCGTCGACCGCGACGCCAGCCGCGAGCTGCTCACCGCGCACCTGGCCGCGCCCGGGGCGGACACCGCGCTGGACGCGGTGCTGCGGCTGGACACCCACCTGATGCTGCCCGACGACCCGGTCAAGCGGGTGGACAACATGAGCATGGCCTGGGGACTGGAGGTCCGTACCCCCTTCCTCGACCAGGACCTGGTGGCGCTGGCCGCCACCTGCCCGCCGACGCACAAGGTCACCGGGGGCGGCAAGGGGATACTCAAGCGCGTCGCCCGGGACGTGCTGCCGCCCGAGGTGGTCGACCGGCCCAAGGGCTACTTCCCGGTGCCGGCGCTGCGCAACCTCGACGGTCCGCTGCGCGACCTCGTCGTCGAGGCGCTGCACGCCCCGGCGGCCCGCGAGCGCCAGCTGTTCCAGCCCGGGTACGTCGCGGAGCTGCTGGCCGCCCCCGAGCGGGCCGAGGCGGCGGCCGGCAGCAACAAGCTGTGGCAGCTCGGCCTGCTCGAACTCTGGCTACAGACCCACGACGCGGGCTGAGCGCAGATTGAGCCGGCTGCGGAATCGCGTACGGGCGGGTGACGGGGGCTCCGCTGCCCTCAGCGCGGGGCGCCGCCCGGTCGGCCTCGGCCAGCCCCGGAGGCCCGCTGACCGACGCGCGGAGCCCGTACCACCGAGGAGCGGCCCGCCCCGGGGCGAAAGTCCCGCGCCGCACCGGCAACCATCTCGTCGGGATCGCTACCGAGCGCCTGCCGGATGTGCGTCGGGATCACCTCCGACGTCGCCATCGCCATCCGCACCTGCACCGAGCGGTCGTCGACCAGGCGCCGCAGATCCGCCTCGGTCAGATCGACCGCGACCACCAGCGCGGCGCGGACGTCCACCACGGGATCCTGGGCGAGGGCGCTGCGCTGGGCGGCGGTGGTCCGCGGGTTGCGGGCGAGCCCCTTGCGTACCCGTGCGGTGCGATCGGCCATCAGTGCGGTGATCACGTCGGGGTCGTGGGTGTGCGTGGCGAGTCGTTCCCGTACCTCTGGTGAGATGTCGTCGACCAGCCGCGCGGCCAGTTCGGGCTCCAGTTCGCGCCTCTCCGCGAGGAGACCACGAAGCTCCTTGTCGGGGGCCTCCGCCATCACCCGGCGAATCGACTCGTCGCAGGCCGGGTTGCCGGCGACCCCCCAGCGGACCCACCTGTCGGCGTCCTTGACAAGTCGCAAAAGATTGGCGACCGAGGTCGAGGGGTTTCTCGCCACGGCCTCCCGGACGTGACGATCATGGTCCCGGGTCAGTGGTCGCAGTGCCTGCGCGGGCGCGTCGGTGCGGGTCGCGACCGCCTTACGGACCACGGCCGACGAGTCGGACGCCAGGTCGATGAGGGTCATCTGCGACGTCGTGGGGTCCTGCGCGAAGGCGAGCCGCCTATCGACGTTGCCACCCGTCACACCGTCCGCGGCGACACCTGACCCACTGCGACTGTTGGGCCCGCCGACGTCCTGCCGTTTCGCCATGGCCGCCATCATGTCACGGGCCGACCGGGGAACCGCGAGCCCTGACCAGCGCCTTGACGGTGGTCGAAGCATCGCTTCCGCGGATCTCCCAGCAGGTCGCTGGCCGGACTACCGAAGATCGCCACCAGGTGTTTCTCGGCTTCGGTCAAAGTCCGCGTACCGCGGGTCCTTCATGCCAAGCAGTTCCGGTGACAGCAGGACCACCTGGCCGTCGTGGGAGACGGTGGGGATCGGCTCGTATGGGCCGTAGTCGACGATGCCGGCGGGATGGCGGCGAGGTGATCGGCCAGGCGGTCCACGTCACGGATCCGCAGTGGACTGCCGGCCAGCCGGTACCGCACGATCTGATGCCAGAACCGGTAGGCGGCTTCCTCGGAGACTGGCAGGCGATCAGCGCCTTCCTGTTCCTCGATGTTGAAGCCCACCGACTCGCATCCGGGCAGACCGACGAAGAACTCGACGAGGTCGTCGGCGTGGTCGATGGTTTCTGGCGTGACGACGCAGATCACCGAGTACGTCAGGCCGTTGTCGGCGAGCGTCTGTATGCCACGCATCGTCCGGGCGGTCGTTGCCCTCCCGGTCCGATCGGGTCGGTTGCCGTTCAGCGCCTCGGGACCGTCAATGCTGACCCCGATCTCGAAGTCGTGGGTGGCGAGCAGGTCGCACCACCGCTGGTTGATGAGGGTGCCATTGGTCTGGATCTCGTGGCGCACCCACCCGTCGCGCCGCAGATCCTCAAACGGAGTCAGCAGCCGCTGAAAGATGTCGGCGGGTGTCGCAGTCGGCTCACCGCCGTGCCACACGACACTCACCGGATGACTGCTGTTCTGCTGCGCGGTCGACTCGGCGCAGGCTTGCGCGACGGCATCGCTCATCAGGCGGAGGGATCTGCGGTCGGGCAGATAGCAGTAGGTGCAGTCGAGGTTGCAGAAGCTGGTGGGCTGCAGGACCAGTGTGTGGAACCTGCTGGCGATCACCGGCTGACGACTGACGTTGATGGGGCCGATGCCGTTCACGATGTCTCCTCGTTCCCGATCGCCGTGGCGGTGTTGACTCGGTAGGCGCGGGTGCGGGCCGGCCACCCGAGGAACCGGTCAAATAATGAGGCGGCACCACCCGCCTCATTGGGATTGAGCCGGTGCAGGTCATCGATCGCGTCGTGCAGGCAGCTGGCCAGGTAGAGGAACAGGCTCACCGGGCTGTCCCGGTACTCGGCCGCGAGGGCAAGCTTCGCCGCGCCGCACGGCCACGGCTGACCACACCGCCGGCAAAGCCACAGCGGCTGCATCGGCAGATGTTCCTGCCGGAACAGCGCTGCACCGTGTGCTCGGGCCCGGCCCTGGTCCCGGTCGCCGGTCACCGGCGGTCGTGCTCTCGTGCCTGCCGATCGAACACGACCCGCCAGACATGCGTCAGCAGCGGCAGATCGGCCTGGGCCGGCCGCACCACCGGCGGAACATCCGCTGCACGGCCTCGTGGCGGTTCACCGGTCGCGGCGTTGCGCGAGACATACACGGTCATGATCGACCTCCGGCCGGAGCTGTCACCTGCGCGCGGTGGGCTTGCCGGCGTGCCGGCAAGCCCACCGCCCTCGGTCGGCGGCGGGCAGCTGACCGCCGGTCACCCGTCCACGCAGCCCTGCTGGCGGTACACGAACGGGGAGTCACCCGTGCGGTCGACGGAGTGCCCGGCGCGAGCCCTTGCCGGTGCGTCGGGTCGCATTCCGACCTGCCGCCGATCGGCACATCCATCTGGATCTCCTTGGCGTGAGATTGCCGCTGACCTGCCAGACCGCTCGGGGAAGCGGCATACCGGCACATCCACCCTGGTCCGGGGAGGTGGGTAGACGGAATGTCCGGCCGGTGCACTGGCGGTGCACCTGCCGTCACCCCAAGTGCCGGTACGATCACCAGGCCGAGGACTGTCCGTTTCGGAAGGACCTGCGATGGCTCCGGTGACGACCTGGACCGGCCGGGAGGCAAACGCGCTGCGCAACGCGCTGCGGATGAGCGTGACCGCCTTCGCCGAACATTTGGGCGCGGCCCGACGGACCGTGGCTAAGTGGAGCAGCCAGGGCGACAAGGTCCTCCCGCGCGCCGACATGCAGGCTGCGCTGGATACCGTGCTGGCCCGAGCCACACCCGATGCACGGGAACGATTCGAGGCCCTGCTGGCGACGGGCACCAGAGGTGCAACCGTGGGCACAATGCTGCCGAATGCCGGCGTGGATTCGGATACTGGCGGTGACGGACAAGGTGACTCGGGCTCGGATGGTGACGTGCGACGAAGAGATTTACTTCGCGGGGCCACGATCGGCGTCGCCGCTGCGCCCAGCGTCGCGCCACTACTCGACGTGCTCGTCTCGCCAAGCCACGCGAATGCGGTGACGCTGTCCAGTCCACAGTTCTCCCGAGCCGTGGCCGCAGCGAAGATCGACTACCAAGCCTGCCGGTACGAACGCGTACTCGACCAGCTCGTCACGCTGCTGCCCGCACTCGAACCCACCAGGGCCCACGCTCAGGGCGAACAGAGAAGACAGGTCGAAGTCCTGACAGCGGACCTCTACCACGTCGTCGGCAGCGTCCTGCTCAAGGTCGGCGACCAAGGGATGGCCCTGATCGCGGCCGAGCGCAGCACCCGAGCCGCAGTGGCGAGTGAGGACCCGGTGGCGCTCGCCACGAGTGCTCGGATCATGGCCCACGCCCTGATGAGCAACGGCCGCGACAAGCAGGCAGTGGCCCTCGCCGGTAACGCAGCCGGCGTACTCGACCAGGACACGCGACTCACGTCGGCTGACGCGGTAGCCGTCTACGGCGCTCTCGTCCTCCGAGGTGCCGTCGCCGCCGCCCGCAGCGACGACGGCGATACCGCGCAAGCGATGCTCGATGAGGCAGGCCGCGCCGCCACCCGACTCGGTTACGACGGCAACGACCGGTGGACCGGCTTCGGTGCCACCAACGTCCTGCTCCACCGGGTCAATGTCGCCCTGACCCTCGGCGATGCCGGCACGGCCATCGGCATCGCGCGCACGGTACCGCTGGACAAGGTGACGCTCGCCGAACGCAGAGCCTCGCTGTACGTCGATGTCGCCCGCGCCTACACCCAGTGGGGACGCTACGAGCACGGCCTGACCGCGCTACGCACCGCGTACGAGGTAGCACCCGAGGAGATCTACTGCCGCCCAACCGTCCAACGCATCGCCACCGACCTCGCGCTCCTTGCCAAGGGCTCCACCCGCACCGCCGTCATCAACTTCACGCGAGAGGCCGGGATCCGGCTATGACCGGCGGCCACCTCCAGATCGTCGTCTGCGCCGCCGAGGCCGCCGCCGACGTGACCCAACTAATCCGCGCCGCGCAGACGCACTCCTGGACGACCGCCGTCACCGCCACACCCAACAGCATCGACTTCATCGATGTCCCTGCGATCGAGCAGTTGACCGGCGCTGCGGTGCGATCCAGCTATCGGGCATCCTCCAACGACCGCCGCTCGCTACCCGCCGCCGACGCCCTGATCATCGCACCCGCAACGTACAACTCGATCAACAAGATCGCCCTCGGCCTAGCCGACAACTACGCCATGACCTCGGTCGCCGAACTGATCGGACGGAGGGTACCGACCGTCATCGTCCCGTTCGTCAACGCCGCACTCGCCGCCCGTTCGCCCTTCCGCCATGCCGTGGCCAGCCTCCGCGACGAAGGCGTATACATCCTGCTCGGCCCCGAAAACCAATGGGAACCACACCTGCCCGGCAGTGGGAAGGATCGACAGCGCGCCTTCCCCTGGACGACGGCGTTCGAGACAGCAGCCCGATTTGCCCATACTTCCGGACCCGCGGTTTAGGAGCATGATCTTGGTCGAGTCACCCGATCCAACCAGGCCGCGTGAGTCCATCTATTCGCGGCTATGGCCCGAATCAGCCGGGTCGGCGTCCCAGTCAGTCCACCCGACCACGGACCCGTCCACGGCGCCCGAGCACCCGTCGAGCACCAATGGGCACGCCGCAGATGGAGCTGCCATGACACATGCACTCACTACTCAGCGGGGGGATCGCCTACATCGCCAAATCCGTTGACCCGGGGGGCTGGGACCCGACGACGTTGTGGCTGCCCCTGCTCTCGCTGGCCGTAGAAGGGTGGATGCAGAGCCCCAAGCACAACCGTGGGCTGCTCGCGCGTTCGTTTCTGCTGGTCTAGGGATTTGCTCGACAGGCCGCCGGTCGGATGACGATGAACCTGCGGCTCCGTGAGCAGTCTCGGACCGCGCACCCAGCAACGCAGAACGCTCCAAGCTGTCGCCGGACGGATTCCTGAAGATCAACCGCGTCGCTCCGCGGCGTGCTGGCGCGCTTGATCTTGAGGTACATGCAGGTGACGCCCACATCCCTTCAGTGGCAGCGTGCAATCTGTCATACGGTCGGCGTAACCTCGCGCGCGGACGTTTTGGAGGTCGAGGTGCCACGAAAAATTACCCCTGCCCAGTACAAGCGCATGGTCGACGATTACAACCGCAAGCTGAAGCAGGCCGTCACCAACTACAACCGTGAGGCTGCGGCGTACAACCGCGAGGTGAAGCGCGCCGTCGACAAGCACAACCGCGAGGTGCGTGCGCACAACGCACGCGTGCGTTCCAACCGGCAGCGGCTCAACGCCGAGATTGCACGGCTCAACCGCCAGCGCTCAACGACCCGCTACGTCACGGTGCAGACCTCCGCCATCGCGCTGCACACCGCGTACTCCCGGGTTGATGAGCAATCCGAACTGTGGAACGAGCGCGGGCAGGAGCTGGCTGACCTAGCGGAAGCCGAGACGGCCAACAGCGCACAGGTCGCCAACGCGCTCCTGACCGAGACGGTCGCCGAGGCGGAGGAGATCGAGGAGACGTCGATCACCGACGAGCTGTCCGTGCTGTCGGGGGACCTGCACAACCGATGGGAAGGCGCACTATTCGCGATCAACCCGCGCAACCCAGATGCGGCGCGGCACTTCTGCACCAGTGCCCGCGAGGTCATCGTGGAGCTGATCAACATGAAGGCTCCCGACGCCGCAGTGCTGCGGGCCAAGCCGAACTGTGAGCGAGGACCCGACGGTAAGGTGGTCGCAAGGCGCGAGAAGATCGGTTATCTGCTCGACCTGAACGGCGCCGGCTACGAGGCTCTGGGCGACTTCATGGAAACGAACGTCAACGACGTGATGAACCTATTTTCCCAGTTCAATAAGGGCACGCACGGCACCGCAGGCCGCTTCGACATCCCCACCCTCCGGACGATCAAGCACCGCGTCGAGGACTCCATCCGATTCCTGTCGACGCTAGTCCGAGGTGTCCAGCCGACGACACAGGACGTCGGATAGCGCCTCAACCAAGGCCGCGAGGCAACGATGGCCATCGCTCCGTAGCAAGAAGTGCGGGCGCCGTTATGCCACGTCTCCGAACCCAGGACGGTTTACCGGAGCACCCAGGGCATTCGACACGCCGAGAAGCGAGCGCCAGGTCTTGTTCCAGACCTGAGCGAACTGGCGCCACCGTCGGGCTGCGGGCTGGTGGCCAGGCGGGCGCCGCGCCGGCGGTGAAGGTATTCCCGCAGCCGCCGACGCAGGTCACCGACCGGTCCGGTGGTGCCGAGGCGGCGCAGGAAGTCCGGCACGCTCCAGGTGACGAGGGCACCCTGCCGGGACAGGTACAGGCCGACCCGGTCGATGCCGTACCGGTCGTCGTAGTCCAGCAGCAGGTAGCTCGCAAGTTGGTAGATCTCGTCGCGGCCCAGCCTGCGGGGTTGGATGGTCGCCTTGCAGTCCAGCAGTAGGCCGTCGAGGATGAAGTCGGCGTCCGCTCCGCCGATGTCCTGGCTGCCGAGGAACGTCGGACCGCAGATCCGGGCGGTGGCGGGCAGTTCGAGGAACGGTCCGAACGGCTCCTCGGCGATCGCCAACTGCCGGTTGATGTCCTCGATGGCGTAGTCGGGGACCGCCGTGAGGAGATTGTCGAGAGTGGTGGCCGGGGTGGCGCCGGTCAGCATGCTGTACCGCCGGATCTCACCGGTTCGGTAGATGTCCTCGTAGTAGGCGGCCACGAAACAGAGGCGGCCCAAGATCTCCCCGTCGAGGTCGTCGTCGCCGTGCAGGTACACGTCGACCATGGAGATCAGGTCGCGTCCGGCCCGGTGCAGGGCGTCCCGTACGGGTGGCGCGGGTGCGCCTCGGAGGGGCAGGCCGCTGCCGACGGCGTCGACGCCGATGTTGACCGGCGCGCCGAATGGACTACCCAGGCAGAGCCTGAGCCGGAAGTCGATGGCGTGGCCGAGCGCCGACCAGTCGGGGTATTTCACGTCGAGTGGCTGCACCGGGCGGGGCAGGTCGCAGATCCGCCGGAGGTAGTCCTGCACGACGGCCGCGCTGTGTGGCAGGTGCTGGGCCAAGAACTGCGACATCGGGGAGTTCGGGTACCTCAGCTGGCGGGTCAGGCTCAGCTCGATCATCGGTCGCCCGGCCACCGTGCCGTCGCCGGCCGCCTCGGTGGCGTTCTCGTAGTCGTCGATCCAGGTGATCCCCACCGGGTCGAGGTGGTGGCGGGCTCGGGTGACCGCCACGTAGATCAGGCGGGCCTCACTGGCCCGTAGCGGGCGCGGATTCCCGTCGTCGTCGACCGACGGTGCCGCGAAGCCGTCGCCGATCCGTAGCCGCGACCACTCCCGGCCCTTGGCCTTGTGCGCAGTGGACACGGTGACCTTCGCGGTGCGCTCGTCGGTCAGACGGTCGACCGCGTCCATGATCACGTCCGGCCCGTAGGCGTCGACCAGCGTCACGATCGCCTTGAGGGCCTGGCCGGCGGTGTCGTTCTCGGCGTACTCCTGCACGTCGGCCCAGGAGGTGAACAGGAACAGCTCCGGATGAGTGGTACGTCGACCGGACTTCAGAGCCTAGTACGGCAGCCGCCATTTGTGATCATGGTTGAGTCTCAAGGTTGAGGCGGCGGGCGTGGTGAGCTCGTCTGGCTCGTGCTTGGTGTCGGCGTCGCCAGTTTGACCAGTGCAAACGGTGGGCGATGCTGTGGGTCGGCCGGATCAGCAGGACGTTGATCAGGCGGCGGATCTCGTTGGTGGTCAACTCGATCATGTTGGGTGGGGCGGGACGGTCCGTTGTTCGGGCGTCGGCGGCGCAGATCGCGAGGACAGCGAGGGCGGCCATCGCCAGGGTGGTGAACCGGTGCCAGGACGTCCAGCGGCGGACCTGGTGCTGGTCGAGACCGGCCTGACCTTTTCCGGCCTGAAAGCCTTCTTCCACGATCCACCGGATTCCGGCTACCCGCACGAGCTGGGCGAGGGTAGCGGAGCCGGGTGTCCAGCAGCGGTAGAAGGCCATCTCGCCGGTGGTGTTGTTGCGGCGGACCAGCAGACTGTGCCGGCCGTCGTCGTCGGGGTCACCGTCGGCGCCGACGTCGGTCAGCCAGGCCCAGTCGTAGAACCGCGGCCCTTTCGATCCGTCGCCGGCGCTGCGCCGGGTCCATGCGGTGGCGGGCAGGTCCGCGGCCAGTCGGTCGGCGCGGCAGCGGGTCTTCCCGCCGTCGATCGGCACGAGGTGATCGCAGGAGACCGCCAGGACGTATCCCAGGCGGAGTTTGCGCAGTGCACTCCGCAGTCGGCTGTTGTTGCCGTAGGCCTCGTCCGCGGCGACCCACCGGGCCGGGACCAGGGCCTTCACCGCGGCGCTGATCATGTCGTCGGCCAGTTCGGATCGGGTGGCGAACACGACATCGTCGGGGACGCCCGCCCGTTCACACCGCTGGCGGTCGTCGGTCCAGGACTTCGGCAGGTAGACCCGCCGGTCGATCAGGGTGTGACCGTGCCTGCTCGCATAGGCCAGAAACACCCCGACCTGGGCATTCTCGATCCGCCCAGCGGTTCCGGTGTACTGGCGCTGGTGCGCCGCGAGGCGCTCTGTTGTATCCCCAGCTCAGCTGGGAGGAACTGGAGGGAGGTTCCTGGGTCTGATGGCTTACCCGTAGCTGAAAGGTGATCGGGGACAAGAGCATGCCAGGAAACCGGCGGTCATGGTCAGGCGTTGACGTGACGCGTCGTGGGACCCGCGCGATATGGCGAAGGCTGGATTGCTTGAAACCCAATCTCCAGACGATGAAAAGTACCATCCGCCGGAATTGACGCCTGGGACCGGTGCCGCGTCCTGCCTCGGCTTTGCAGCGTGGTCGGGGCATCCTCCGGACGCAGGGCGATGCCCAGCGAGGGCATTAAAGGAGATGAGTGGGTCGCCTACGTCGTGCTGACGTGCAACAGAGACGAACGCGGGATCGCCTACGGGGTGCGAGCCCTACGGCGACGGAGCGCTCGTAGTAGTCGCCGGGGTCACGTCCGGCCGAGGAGGACGGGAAAGCCGTCCGCAGGGCGAAGGAGCGCAGGTGATCGGACACCACAGGAATCGGGAGGTATGCGAAATGCAGAGCGCCGAAACGGTGCTGGGTGTCCTGCGTGAGCGCGGCAGGCGTGGCCTGCCGCTGGATGAGTTGTATCGACAGTTGTTCAACCCGCAGCTGTATCTGCTGGCCTACGGGCGCATCTACGCCAACCGCGGCGCGATGACACCGGGTGCCAGCGCGGAAACCGTGGACGGCATGTCGCTGGGGAAGATCGGTCGCATCATCGATGCGTTGCGCCATGAGCGCTACCGGTTCAGCCCGGTCAAGCGGACCTGGATCCCCAAGAAGAACGGGAAGCGACGGCCGCTGGGCTTGCCTACCTGGTCGGACAAGCTCGTCGGCGAGGTGATGCGTCTGCTGTTGGAGGCGTACTACGAGCCGAAGTTCTCCGCCCGGTCCCACGGGTTCCGTCCCGCTCGGGGCTGCCACACCGCGTTACGCGAGGTGGCGACGACCTGGACGGCGACGGCCTGGTTCATCGAGGGTGACATCTCCGACTGCTTCGGCACGCTGGACCACCAGGTCATGCTGTCGACGCTGGCGGAGCACATCCACGACAACCGGTTTCTGCGGTTACTGCGTAACATGCTCACAGCCGGATACCTGGAGGACTGGATCTGGAACGCCACGCTCAGCGGCGCGCCACAGGGCGGGGTGATCTCACCGATCCTGTCGAACATCTATCTGCATCGGTTGGACACGTTTGTTGAGAACATACTCATCCCCGAGTACACCCGAGGCGAACGCCGGGCCAAGAACCGCGCGTACTGCCGGGTGCAAGACGCGGCCGCACGGGCACGTGTTCGTGGTGACCGCACCACGGCAAGGAAGCTGCGCCAGCAGCTGCACCGCCTACCCAGCCGAGACCCGAACGATCCCGGCTACCGGCGGTTGCGCTACGTGCGTTACGCCGATGACACCCTGCTCGGGTTCGTCGGACCACGAGCCGAGGCCGAGGAGATCAAACAGCGCATCGCTCAGTTCCTTCGTGACGATCTCAAGCTGGAACTGTCCGAGAACAAGACGCTGATCACGCACGCCCGCACCAGCGCGGCGAGGTTCCTCGGCTACGAGATCACCGTCCAGCACGGCGACCACATGCACCATCGTGGGAACCGGACGGTCAACGGCACGATCGCGTTACGCGTGCCCAAAACGGTTATCACGGCCAAATGTGCCCGGTACCTACAACGCGGCAAACCCGCGCATCGGACCCGACTGGTCAACCACGATGACCACACCATCATCGCGACCTACGGGGCCGAGTACCGAGGCATCGTCCAGTACTACCTGCCCGCCGGCGACGTCTGGCGACTGAGCCGGCTTCGCTGGATCATGGAAACCTCCATGCTCAAGACCCTGGCACTCAAACACCGCTCGGCGGTGTCGACAATGGCCCGCAAGCACCGGACCACCATCGACACCCCGCACGGCAAACGGCGGTGTTTCGAAGCCCGGGTCGAGCGCGAGGGCAGGCCAGCACTGGTCGCCCGGTTCGGCGGCATACCACTCAAGCGGCAGAAGACAGCGGTCGTCCTCGACCGCCGCCCCGTCCCAATCGCCGCCCGCAAAGAGCTGATCAACCGGCTCCTCGCCGGGCGGTGCGAGGTCTGCGACGGCACGGTGGACATCCAAGTTCATCACGTCCGCAAACTCGCCGACCTCGATCGGGACAAGCAGTCACGCAAGAGCACCTGGACGAAGATCATGGTCAAACGGCGACGCAAAACGCTCATCGTCTGCGCCGACTGCCACACCCAGATCCACTCCGGCAACGCCGCAATCACGCAGTAGTCACTGGAGAGCCGGATGCCCGGAAACGGGCCTGTCCGGTTCGGGAGGAGGGCGCCGGAAAAGGACCTGCCCAGGCAGGCACCTCGCCAGCGCCCCACCTCACGACGCCGACGGTGTGCACGCCCTTCTTCAGATCCCCGGTCTCGTCGACCACCAAGACCCCATCAGGGTCACCGAGCCGGTCGATGACGACCTTCCGCACGTCGTCACGCACCGCGTCCGCGTCCCACTTCGCCCGGTAGAGCAACCTTTGCATCGCGTCCGGCCGGCCGTGTCCGGCCTGCTCCGCCAACTGCCAGCACGTCTTGATCCGCAGGTCGGCGAGCAGCCCGGTGACGAACCCGGCTGCAGCCCGGCGGGGCTCGACCCGGCAGAACCGGCCGGTGAAAGAGTCGATCACCAGGTCGATGGCTCGTCGCCACCGGGCAGGCTCTACGCTGTGGCTCTCGGCCACCGCACGGTCTGATGTTGTGTCCACAACGCACAGACGATCACGCGGTGGCCGTCCTCATTCCCGCGGGATCCGAGGTCACCTCACGAACGGCGGCTGCCGTACTAGGCCGTGTTTCGTGGGGCGCGTAGCCATTGGTTGATGGCGGCGATGGTGAGGGGTGGCTTCGTAGCGCACGGCGAGTTTGTCGTACCTGGTGGCCATGGCGCGGTGTTGTTTGAGCTGGTTGATGCCGCACTCCACGGCGTGACGCCGGCGGTAGAGCACGGGGTCGAAGGCGGGCGGACGTCCGCCTTTGGACCCTTTGGCCTTGCGGTGGGCGTCCTAACAGGTAGTTGTAGCGGGTGGTCTCCGGATAGTTCCCGACCGGTCCCAGTCGCGGAGGAACCCGGACCAGGTCCGGGACAGTCCGACGGTGAGCTCTGAAGATCGAGGAGTGGCATTCGGCACCTGCCCGAGTCAAGGAGTCCAACAGCGGCGTGCCAGACCAGGCATCCATGCCGATCAATGAAAAGAGGGCTCCCGCAAGTCTCTGCCTGCGGAAACCCTCTCGCTGTCGGGACGGCCGGATTCGAACCGACGACCCCTTGACCCCCAGTAGTCCGGTGGCCCAGCGGCATGCTCACGCACGTTTGTCCAGGTCACCTGAAGCATAAACCGGCCGAGTAAAGGAGTCGTCGCACCACTCCCCCGCCACCATCGACTCCCCGCCAGCCAGATGAGCAGCGCGGGGTGTTGTCGGCAGCTGGGCGGGCCGCGCCGCATGGCCCACGGCCTCGGGTTGAGCCGGGCTGCGCGCCGGGGGTCGTGGCCTGGTTCCAGAAGGCGGCCTTGCTCGATCACCTGGGCTCACATGGCCGCCTTCGCCCGAAACCGGGAGCGCTGGACCTCCCGTTTGGAGTCCACGCCGCGCAGGGCCAGTAGTGACAGGTGATGCTCGTTGCCGGGGTCGGGCAGGCTGCCAGCAGGCTCGCGGCTTGCGGCTTGCGGGCGCCGCGGCCACGGCATCTGGCGGGAATCCGGAGTCGAAGAAGTCGGCCCCGATCACATCCCAGCCCGCGATCGCCTGCTCGGCGACGTCGCGCTGCCACCGCGCCGACGACAGCCAATCCTGGAACTCCCGGGTTGTCAACGGCGGACTGGAACTGGCTCTGGCGCACATTTTGGATGCTGTTGGTGATCTTGACCCTGTGACCGGGTGGGGCGCGTCGCTGCCAGAGTTGAGGGACTCTTGGTGTTGGGGTAGCGGGATGTCGATGGGGCGTGGTTCGGTTTCGTTGGTGCCGGCGGAGACGGCTCGGGTGGCCTGGGCTGCCAATCCGAAGGGCACTCCGGCGATGGTGATGCGGGATCGGTTGGAGGACCTGTTCGTTGATGACGACTTCGTTGGCTGGTTCCCGGTCGATGGTCGTCGGGGGTTGTCGCCTGCTCGGTTGGCGTTGGTGTCGGTGTTGCAGTATGCGGAGAACCTGACTGATCGGCAGGCGGCGCGGGCGGTGGCGTGTCGTATCGACTGGAAGTACGCGTTGGGGATGGAGTTGACCGAGCCGGGGTTCGATCATTCGGTGCTCAGCGAGTTCCGGGACCGGCTGGCCGAGGGTGATCGGGCTGATCGGTTGCTCGCGGTGATGGTGGATCGGTTGGCAGAGGCGGGGTTGGTGCGGGCGCGGGGCCGGCAGCGTACGGATTCCACCCATGTCCTCGCGGCGGTGCGCCGGTTGAGTCGGGTGGAGTTGGTCGCCGAGACGGTGCGGGCGGCGTTGGAGGCCTTGGCGAAGGTGGACGAGGTGTGGCTTGCTGGTGTCATGCCGCCGGAGTGGGCGCAGCGGTATGGCCGGTCGGTGCGTCACGAACGGCAGCCGACAGGGGCGGTCGCCCTGCGCGAGTATGTGGAACAGGTCGGCGGTGACGGCATCGCCCTGCTGCGTGCCGTCTACGGTCCGAACGCCCCGGCGGCCGGCTCGGCGGTGGCTGCTGTCGAGGTGCTGCGTCAGGTTTGCATTCAGCAGTACTGGTACGACGAGTCAGGGCAGTTGCGGTGGCGGGAGGCGAAGGCGTCGCGGGCTCGTAAGAGCCGGGAGGGCACGACGCGGCGGCGTCGCGTCGTCACGGGGACCGATGACGAGGCGGAGCCGGCCCGCGGGCCGTTCTCGAGCGTGGAGATCGTGTCGCCACACGATCCGCAGGCCCGGTTCAGCCACAAGCCGGGCAAGGTCGAGTGGGTCGGGTACAAGGATCACCAGACGGAGACCTGCGACGAGGAACGACCGAACATCATCGTGCACGTCGTGACGACTCCGGCTCCGCAGCAGGACATCGGTGTCGTCGATGCGATCCACTCCGCGTTGGTCGGGCAGCGCATGGCGCCGGCGGAGCACTTTCTGGACAGTGGCTACGTCACTCCCGAGACGGTGCACCAGGCGTCGACGGCTTACGGGATAACGATCGTCGGGCCAGTCCGCCAGGATCCGCGTGCCGCCGACCGGCCCGGGTTCGCCAAGGAAGACTTCGACATCGACTGGCGGGCCGAGACCATGACCTGTCCGAAAGGCACGGTCAGTCCGCGATGGAAGCCGACCGTGGCAGACGGCAAACCTCGCCTGTCGGTGCTGTTTCGCCGGGCGGATTGCCGGGCCTGCACCGTCCGGCAGCAGTGCACCGGCAACGTCGATGGCAAGGGCCGGCACCTGCTCCTCCTACCCGAGCCCTTGCAGCGCATCCAGACGCAGGCCCGTGCGCAACAGCAAACCCCCGAGTGGAAACGGCGCTACGACCTGCGCGCCGGATGCGAGGCCACCGTCTCCGAGACTGTCCGCGCGCACGGCCTACGCCACTGCCGGTACCGGGGGCTCGCAAAGACCCACGTCCAACACGTCCTCACCGCCGACGGCACCAACATCATCCGACTCGCTCAACACCGACCCGACCAGCGTCAGCGCCCACGAAGCCGCCTGCAAGAACTCTTCCGCGCCAGTTGATGATCAAACTCCAAGATCACCAACAGCATCCAAAATGTGCGCCAGAGCCAGTCTCAGCGCGTCGTCGACACGGGTCGACATCCGCCCGTGGAAGGCGAACCGAGTCCCCGCAGAATCCGATGGTGGTGTAGGACGCCATGTCCGCAGGCGCCCCGCCGGTCCGACTGCCGCAACCACCTGCCGCGCGGATCAGGACCGTCCAACTCCGGTGAGTACCACATCAGACCTCCCGCGCAGAAGGTCCAGAACAGCTGCGCGGCTACCGACATTCGTGGTCAACGATGCGGTAGTCGGCGAGACTCGGCCTCCCCCGCACGACGACGGAGGCCGTATCGCTCAAGACGACCCCGGAGCCCATGAGGAAACTGGTCGATGACCTCAGCGCGCGGGGATGGCGTCAGGGCATCATCGATCGGAGGCGGCCAAGTCGGACCAGGCCGGACGGGCGCCTTTCCACCTGGCCGCCGCAGTGGGATGCACCACGATCACGTTGGCCTGGTCGCAGAGGTCCAGGCACTGGCTCGTGTATACTCGGTGCTGCCCAGCCGACGCCTCCCTCTGCCGCAGCAGCCGGCCGTCGTGATCCACGGAGAGCACCCCTCCAGTAGTCGACGGCGGCGTTCTTCCACCAGCAAGCCGCGGCTGAGTCCTCCCCCGCCAGGCCCTGCTGCTGGCCTGCCGGGACCCCCACGTCGACACTGCCGCTGCGGCGGGCCGAGCCCACCTATCGGCGGGTTACGCCACCGCGAAATTCGGCCAATCACTGGCCGCCGTCACGACCACGCGCAGGTCCGTCGCTGGCATGCCGCCATGCGACGTTTCTACAATACCTATGGGATAGATAGGCTATCTCGATCACCGGGGTTGACCGGATGGGCCGACGGCAGTCACCGCTGGGCCGACGGCGGGCCCATCTCGGACACCCGATGACCCCAGCGGCTGCGGGCTCCTCGACAGTGCCCGCAGCATGGGTGAGCAATCGGCGACGTTCACCCTCAGGCAACACCAGTCGATCCCGGTACGGGACCGCGCAGAAGACCGGCCGCATCGGCGTTGCCCGTCGACCGATCGTCGGTCACGACTCAGATAAGGGCCTCCGTTGACCAATCTCGAGATCCTCTGGTACATCCCCAATGAGATCCACCCCGGCCACCGTGGTGACGATGTCGTCGACAGCCACAACAGCCTGCGAACACTCACCGGCCATGCCCTCGCACTGGAGCAGCACGGTTGGGGTGGAGCACTACTCGGCACCGGCTGGGGACGGCCGGACACCTTCACCGTCGCCACCGCGCTCGCTGCCCAGACGACGACGTTCCGACCGCTGATCGCCGCCCGGCCCGGCTACTGGCGACCCGCCAACTTCGCCGCTGCCACCGCCACCCTGGATCACCTGACCGGTGGCCGCGTGTTGATCAACATCGTCTCCGGGCGGGACAACCTCGCCGCCTACGGTGACCACGAGGGCGACCAAACCCAACGCTACGCCCGGACCCGGGAGTTCATCCGGATCGTGAGAAGACTGTGGACTGAGGAGAACGTCACCTATTCGGGTGACCACTTCTCGGTGACCGGTTCCACCGTTGCGACACGACCGGTCGTGCGGCCCGGACGTACCCACCCGCGCGTACCCACCCGCGGCTTTACTTCGGCGGTGCATCCCCCGCCGCCGAGCTGGTTGCGGCAGCCGAGGCGGACGTCCAGCTCTTCTGGGGCGAGCCCCTCGACGACGTGCACGAGCGGATCGACCGGCTCAAGGAACTCAGCGAGCGCCTGGGGCGTGAGCACCCGCCGCTGGAGTTCGGCCTACGGGTCACCACGGTGGTGCGCGACACCACTGAGCAGGCGTGGGCAGCAGCCGAGGCAAGGGTCGCGGAGATGGCCAACGGCGCCATTTCCCGAGATCCGAACTGGCACGCCGCCGTCGGTCAGCGACGCCTGCTCGACCTGGCCACTCGCGGCGAGGTGCTCGACGACAATCTCTACACCGCGCCCGGCCGTTACGGTGGCAGCGGTGCCGGCACCACCTGGCTGGTGGGCTCAGCCGAGGACGTGGCGAAGTCCCTGCGCCGCTACCAGTCTCTGGGTATCACCCATTTCATCCTCTCCGACACCCCGTATCTGCCGGAGATCCGGCGGCAGGGCGACCAACTGCTCCCGTTGTTGCGCGGCTGAGCGTCGCGACCACAGGTCCAGACGCCGGCAGGCCAGGCGCGGCCCGGTCACGTGGCCGGCGACCAGCCGAGCGCCGGGCCGGGGTCTGTCAAGTTTTCGGTGTAACTGAGGTGAAATAGCTACTTACGCCCGGTACGGAGTCGGCCGTCGAAGGCGATCTCGAAGGCGTTCAGGGCCGCCTTCCAGCGGATGGCCCAGCGTTTGCGTCCGGTGCCGGTGGGGTCCAGGGACATCACCGCCAGGTACACGCACTTGAGCGCTGCCTGTTCGTTCGGGAAGTGGCCACGGGCGCGGACCGCCTTGCGGATGCGGGCATTGACGCTCTCGATCGCGTTGGTGGAACACACGATCGTGCGGATCTCGGCGTCGAAGGCCAGGAACGGCGCGAACTCCGCCCACGAGTTGGTCCACAGCCTGACGATCGCCGGGTACCGGTCGCCCCACACCTCGGCGAACTCCAGGAACCGCTGCTGCGCGGCCTGCTCGGTCGCCGCGGTGTAGACCGGCCGCAACGCCTTCGCGATCGCGTCCCAGTGCTGACGGGCCGCGTATCGGAACGACGCCCGCAGCAGGTGCACGACACACGTCTGGGTCACCGCCAGGGGCCAGGTCTGCCCGATCGCCTCGGGCAGGCCCTTCAACCCGTCACACACCACCATGCACACGTCCTCGACACCACGGTTACGCAGCTCGGTGAGTACCTGGAGCCAGAACTTGGCGCCCTCACCGCCGTCACCGGCCCACAGTCCGAGGACGTCGCGGTGGCCGTCGACGGTCACCGCGAGCGCGACGTAGATCGGCCGGTTCGCGACCTTGCCGTCCCTGATCTTGGCTCTGTCGCTGGTTGTGTGAAGGGATCAGTGTGCGAGGAGGACGCGTTTGCGCAGCAGATCGAGGCCAGCGCGGCCGAACATCTGCCGTTTGATCATCTTGAGGCGGTTGATGTTGCCTTCGACCGCGCCGGAGCTGTGCGGCAGGGTCAGGCCGTTGCGGACGGCGTCGAAGTCGCGGCGCAGGTTGCGGGCGAACCCGGCCAGCGGTGTGAGAGTGTCGACTTCAACCGCGGTGATCCACACCTCCAGGCGGTCGCCGTGGCGGCCGGTCATCATGACCGCGAAGTCTCGCACGTGCTTGACCAGCCGGTTGATGTCCCGATCTCGGCTGCGCAGCTCGTGAAGCTTGGTCGCGTCACGGGCGTCGAGATGGTCAGGGTGAGTCATGATCCACGAGGTGACTTGACGCACCGATGGCGGTTTCGGGCCGGGGTGCGGGGCGTGGCCGAGTCCTTTGCGGAAGCGGCGTAGGTAACGCTGGACGGCCAGTTCTCCGCCGGGATAGCCCTGCTGTTTGATCTCTCGGAACAGCTGCGTGGCGTTGCGTTCTCCTTCGTTCCAGCGCTGGTGCAGGTGGGCGACGTAGTCGTCGACCAAGTGCGCGCGTTGCTCGGTGACGGCGGTCAACTCGGTGAAGCTGGCGGCGTTCAGGTATTTGCGGACTGTGGCCTGGTGCAGGCCGAGCTTGCGGCCGATCGCGGACTTGTTCAGTCCTTGGGCAGCCAGTTGGTGAACGGCGGTGTGGTGTTCGCGCAGGCGGGTCACGATCTTCTTTTCGGGTAGCGGCTGCACCTCGGCGGGCATGGTGTCGTCCGCTGGCGGGGGTGCCGGAGCGACGAGTCGGGACCGATAGGCGTTGACGGTCTTCTCGACCGCTTGACCCAGGTTCTGCCAGAGATGGAACCGGTCCGCGACCTGAACCGCCTGTGGGGCTCCGGAGCGGGCGCCTTCGCCATATCCGCCGGCCCGGTCCCGGCAGAGTACTTCGATCTCGGGGTGCTGCCGCAGCCACTCGGCGAGGCCGTCACCGTCGCGGCCGTCGAACATGTCGACCGGGCGGTGGCTGTCCATGTCGATCAGCACAGTGCCGTAATGACGACCTCGGCGGAACGCGAAGTCGTCGACGCCGAGGACGGTGATCGGCGTCTTCGGCGGGTCCGGAAGCGCCTTCACCAGCCGCAACAACGTGTCGCGACCGGCAGCGACCCCGATCACCGACGACAACCGGGAACCGGCCCGCCCGGCCAACGCCAGACCTAGCTGCGTCAACACGCCCCGCAGCCCCGGCGTCAATCGCGCATGCGGACTGGTCAACCCCTCGATCTGCTCGACGAACGTCCGCGCCGGGCAGATGGTGTTGTCACACCGAAACCGCCGGACCCACACCTCCAGCAGCAACCCCGTCCCGGCGACCGCGACGTCCCGCAACCGGCGCTGATACCGGCCATGAACCCTGGCTGACCGCTGCTGACACCGACCACACCGCGCGGTCTCCGCCCGGACCCGCGCGGACAGCACCACGACGCCGTCACGCTGCTCAACCGTCTCGATGAACAGAAGCGAGAGATGCGGCAGTAACCGCTCCACAAACGAACACACCGGACATGATCAACGAAAGCACTGAGTTGGCGACGGATCATTCCACATCACAAGATCAGCGACAGAGCCCGGATCCTCACGTGCACCGCGTCGAGGAAGATCACCGGGTAGACCAGGTCCAGGGGCCGGTTCTGCCACTCGGCCATCCCGTCGAGGACCTTGTCGGTGATCGTGGAGATCGTCTGGCGGGACACGTCCGCCCCGTACACCTCGGCGAGGTGAGCGCTGATCTCACCGGTGGTCAGACCCTTCGCCGACAGCGACAGCACCAGGTCCTCCACACCGGACAGGCGGCGTTGGCGCTTACGCACGATCGTCGGCTCGAACGAACCCGCCCGGTCCCGGGGCACGTTGACCTGCACGGGTCCGACATCGGTCAGCACGGTCTTCGTCCGGGTGCCGTTGCGGGAGTTGCCGTCGCCGGCCGGGTCGTGCCGGTCGTAGCCGAGGTGGTCGGTGATCTCGCCTTCCAGGGCGGACTCCAGCACGATCTTCGTCAGCTGCTGCAGCAGTCCGCCCTCACCGGACAGTTGCAGGCCCTGCTCGCGGGCCTGGGTGACCAGTTGGTTGAC
Organism: Micromonospora sp. CA-263727; assembly: GCF_050942455.1. Classification (NCBI taxonomy): domain Bacteria; kingdom Bacillati; phylum Actinomycetota; class Actinomycetes; order Micromonosporales; family Micromonosporaceae; genus Micromonospora; species Micromonospora sp. CA-263727. The sequence goes on along the minus strand of NZ_CP192031.1, from coordinate 2,811,111 downwards.
CAGGGCCGGGTCCACACCCGCCGCCGAGGCCGGCTTCCGGGACCGCTTCGTCGTCTCGTTCTCAGGCACTGCGGAAGTATCCGCTGTGTCCGTGATGACCGTCATCAGAGGTGTCTCCTCGCTTGTCAGGAGTTACACCGTTGTTCTTACAGACCCTGATCGGCCGGGCCGGGTTGCCGTGCAACATCGGAGTGCGGACGGTCTCGTAGTCGCGCAGCATCTGCCAGTACTGCTGCTCCGGCCCGTACGGCCAGCCCTGGTGGTTCTGGGCCCAGAACTCGTCGGCGTAGAGGAACTCGATCGCCGGGATGGCGGCCTCGGCCGGTCGGGCCAGCTCGGATGCGGGGATCGCGCGCAGCGCCGGATGGCTGTCGGGCAGGGCGTGTGCCTCCGCGATGGGCGGCCGGTTCACCCGCACGTGAACGGCCGAGACCGCCCAGGACAGGTAGAACACCAGCGCGTCGGAGAGCTCCCGGAACCGGTCGTAGGTGAACTCGATCGTGTCGTTGACCCGGATGCTGGTGTCGGACCGCCGGCCGCTGACCGTGAAGAACGCGACCGCCCGGTCGTAGACCTCGACCACCCGCCGGCGCATCTCCTGCTGGTCGTGCGCGGCCGCCTCGCCGCCGTACGTCTCACCGGTGCGCGTGACGATGTACGGGCACGTGGTCACGTTGAGGTCGACGGCGGCTCCGGTGGCGTGCCGGCCGTCGCCGGGTCGGGTGCCGATGATCGGCTCGACCAGGCCGGCCCAGGGGTGGAAGTCCGCTTCGTCCGGCGATGCCTTCCACGTGCGCCACAGGTCGTCCTCCACCTCGGTGAGGACCTGGGCCATGGTCGCGTTGACGCCGCCGGTGATCGGCTGGCCGAGGAAGGTGTCCATGGTCTCTCTCCCGTCAGTGCAGAAGGTGGACGAGGCTCCGGCCGCCGGGCACCGCGACCTGGCAGCGACACGGCCGGCCCCGGCCCTGACCCGGCAGTTCCTGGTGCTTCTCTTCGATCCCGCTCATGGCCCCAGGATCCGACCTGAAGTCGGATCAGCCATCCGGGTTAGCCCTGAAGCCGGCGGTCGACTTCGGGACCGAGCAGGGTGTCGGTGGGTGTGGACCGCCGGTCGGCCCCTCGGCGGCCCCGCCGCGTGCCGGCTCTTCCGAGCGGACTGTCAGGTGTGGACGGCCCGGCGCCGATGTGCGACCGTTCCGCGCAGGCAGACCGAGGAGGGTGGATGGCAGAGGACGACAGGCCGCGGGTGCGGTACGAGAAACGCGATCACGTCGCATGGGTGACGCTCGATCGTCCCGAGGTACTGAACGCCATGGACACGCACATGCACGCCGAGCTGGCCGGGATCTGGGACGACGCGGAGGCCGACGACGGTGTCCGGGTGATCGTGCTGACCGGTGCCGGCGACCGTGCGTTCTCGGTCGGGCAGGATCTGCGTGAGCGGGCCCGGCTGAACGAGCAGGGGGCGCCGCCGACCACGTTCGGCAGTCGCGGGCACCCGGGCTGGCCACGGCTCACCGAGCGGTTCTCGCTGCTCAAGCCGGTTGTCGCGCGGGTGGACGGCTATGCGCTGGGCGGCGGCTTCGAGCTGGCGCTCGCCTGCGATCTGGTCGTCGCGTCCGACCGGTCGGTCTTCGCGCTGCCCGAGGCCCGGCTGGGGCTGGTGCCCGGCGCGGGTGGAGCGTTCCGGCTGGCTCGTCAGGCGCCGCTGAAGGTGGCGATGGGCTACCTGCTGACCGGCCGCCGCATGCCCGCGTCGGTCGCCCTGGAACTGGGGCTGGTCAACGACGTGGTGCCGGCCGCGCAACTGGACGAGTGCGTGGCGGGCTGGGTGGACGATCTGCTACGCAGCGCCCCGCTGGCGGTTCGGGCGATCAAGGAGGCGGTGCTGCGGTCCGTCGACATGCCGCTGCCGGAGGCGTTCTCCACCCGATTCGAGAGCGAGCAGCGGCGGATGGTCAGCCGGGACGCGGTGGAGGGGCCCCGCGCGTTCGCGGAGCGGCGTGAGCCGCGCTGGGAGGGCCGCTGACCCTTGATCTACGGGGTGGTGCATGGATAAGGGGTGCTAGGGGTCCCGCTACAGACGCGTCGCCGATAGCCTCCGGATGCGATGTTCGAATCGGGTTCGGAGCGGGGTGCGGTAACGCGATGAATGTACTGCTGTGGACCTGTCAGTTGGTTCTGGCGATTGTGTTCATCATGGCGGGCGTGGCAAAGTTCGTCGTCCCGATCCCGAAGCTGCGTGCCGAGGACGAATACACCCGCCTCTTTCCGGACTGGGGCATTCGCGCGCTCGGAGTGCCGGAGGTGGCGGGCGCCCTTGCCATGATCCTGCCACCGTTGACCGGTGTGGCCACCGTACTGACCCCGGTCGCCGGCGTCGGCCTCGCCGTCATGATGTTCCTCGGCCTCTTCGCCAATATTGCGGTCCGGGCCGCCCGGTGGCCCTATTACGTGTTGCCTCCGGCGCTTTGCCTGATGGCTTCCTTTGTCGCCTGGGGGCGCTTCGGCGATTACCAGTTCTGACCCCTTGTGGCTGCTCTCGATAGGGGCTCGTAAGGGCTGTGCGCCAGGTAGCCCGCTGGTACCGTCGTCGGCGTGCCGGACATTTGTCGGCACTCTTTTTCGGCCAATGAAAGGAAACCATGAGAGCAATTCGAACGGGGGCTGCCGCGGCGGTGGTGACGGCGGCTGTCCTGCTGTCCGCACCGGCCGCGGCGACGGCCGCGCCGGCCCAGGTCGCCGGCACGGTCGACGTGACCTACTCGTGCGGCGCTCCGGGAGTGCCGAGCACCGACCAGGTCATCGGCGTGACGTTGTCGGCGCCGACGCTCGCGCGCAAGGGCAGCACCATCCAGATCGGCGTCCGGCTGGACACCCGGTCGCCGAGCCCGTCGGAGCAGCCCGCGAACGGCACCAGTGTGGCCGTGAGCCTGTCGTACAGCGGCGCGGCGAGCGGCTCGGTCGCCTCGACGCCGCTGACCAACCCGGACCCGGTGCACATCGGCGAGACCGTGACCTTCACCGGGGGCGTGGCCCAGGTGGGTGCGACCGCCTACGGGGCCTACCTCTTCCGTCCCGGCGACGTGGCCATCACGACCGGGGACCACACGGTCACCTGTCTCGTGCAGAGCAACCCGCCGGTCGCCGACGTGACGCTCGTCTACTGAGCCGTTTCGACCGAGCGCCGGCGTCGTCGTTCCGGATCCCGCTGAGCCGGGTCCGGAACGGCGGCGCCGGACGTTGTTTCCCGGCCGTGCTCTCGGCCGGTTTCACCGGAGGCGCAACCGAGGGACATCGAGGAGAAGCATGACTGCACTGACACGCGTACGGCGCCGTACCGCGCTGCTGGTCGCCGTGTTGTGCGCGGCCACCGCGGCGCTCACCGGCCCGGCCGGCGCCGTGCGGGCCGCCCCGCCGGGTGCCGTACCGGCCGGGCCCGCCGGAGTGGCGCTCCGGCCCGGGACGGCGGACTGGCCGTCCTGGCAGCGGGACCTGGAGGGCTCGCGGTTCAACGGTGCCGAGCACACGCTCACGCCGGCGACCGTGGGCCGCCTGCGCCTCAAATGGGCCTTCGCCTTCCCGAAGGTGCCGGTGCTCACCTCCGGCAGCCAGCCCGCCGTGGTCGGCGGGACGATGTACTTCGGCGGGCCCGACGGTTACTTCTACGCCGTGGACGCCCGGACCGGTGCGACCAGGTGGACCTTCGCGCTGAACACCGTCGAGCCGGGCGTCGGGCAGGCGGTGGTCCGCAACGGACCGTTGGTCGCCGCGGGCAAGGTCTACTTCGGCGACTACCGGGGCTACCTCTACGCGCTCGCGCTGGGGACCGGCGAGCTGGTCTGGAGTACCCGTCTGGACAGTCACCCGGCCGCCATGGTCACCAGTTCGCCGCAGTACCACGGCGGACGGCTCTACGTCGGGGTGTCCAGTGGGGACAACGTCGGCGGGGTCGACCACGCCTGCTGCACCTTCCGTGGCCACCTCGACTCGATCGACGCGGAGACCGGCCAGCTACGCTGGCGGTACTACACGGTGCCGGAACCGCAGGCGGTCGGCACCTGGCCCAGCGGAGCGACCCGCTACGAGCCTTCCGGCGCCGGGGTCTGGAGTTCGCCGGTGATCGACCGGGAGACCGGCACCGTCTTCGTCGGGACCGGGCAGAACTACACGGGTACGACCGGCGACAGCGACACCGTGCTGGCCCTCGACGCGCGTACCGGTGCCGTGCGGTGGAAGCGGCAGATGACCCATCCGGACTCGTGGCGGGTACTCTGCGCGAACCCGAACGTGCCGCCGGGTTACTGCCCCGGTCTGCAAGACGGCACGGCGCTCGACTTCGACTTCGGCGCGCTGCCCAACCTGATGACGGTCAATGGCCGGCGGCTGGTGGGGATCGGGCAGAAGAGCGGGGTCTACCACACCTTCGACGCACGGACCGGCGAGATCGTGTGGCAGCGGCAGTTGTCGGAGCCGATGCCGAACAGCGGGCTCTCCGGAATCATGTGGGGCGCCAGCTACGACGGCCGCCGTCTCTATGTCGCTACCTACCAGGCGGATCCGGGCACGCTCTTCGCGCTGAACCCGGCGGACGGTGCGATCCTGTGGTCGACGCCCAACCCGGCGGACGGATGCTCGTGGGGAGGCGCGGCAGCGTACCCGGAGACCTGTGACCTGGCGCATGGTCCGGCGGTCACCTCCACGCCGGGCCTGGTCTGGGAGGGTAGCTCGGACGGAAAGATGCGCGCCTACTCCGCGGCGACCGGCCGGGTGCTGTGGCAGCACGACACGATCCAGGACTACGCGGGCGTGAACGGGCTGGCGGGGCGCGGTAGTGCGGTGTCGGCCGGCGGCGGGGCCGTGGTGAGCCGGGGCATGCTCTACGTCCATTCGGGATACCGGCCGTTCTATCCGAGCGACAAGGGCTTCGTGCTCCTGGCGTACGGCCTTTAGCAGAGTGGTTGTGATGGGGGGAGCGGGTTTCCCGTTCCCCCCATCCGTGTACACCTGCACGGAGACGGTCCCAGGCGGTCAGAGCGGGATGTTCGTGTGGTGTCCCCGGCCACCCGGCGCGGAGGCCAGCGCGACCGCCACCCGCTGCCGGGTCTCGGCGGGATCGATCACCTCGTCGACCACGCCGAGCGCCCGCGCCCGGTCGACTCCGCCCGCCACGCGCACCTGCTCGGCGATCAGCCGTGCCCGCAGTTCCTCGCGCTCGGCGTCCGGAGCGGCGGCCAACTGCCGGCGGTGCAGTACGCCGACGGCGGCCTCCGCCCCCATGACCGCGATCTCCGCCTCCCGCCACGCGATCACCCTGGTCGCGCCGAGCGACTTGGAGTTCATCGCGATGTACGCGCCGCCGTACGCCTTGCGGGTCACCAGCGTCACCCGGGGCACCACGGCTTCAGCGAAGGCGTGCAGCAGCTTCGCGCCGCGCCGCACCACGCCGTCCCATTCCTGGCCGACTCCGGGCAGGTAGCCGGGTACGTCGACCACCACGACCAACGGCACACCGGAAGCGTCACACATGCGTACGAACCGAGCCGCCTTCTCCGCGCTGAGCGAGTCCAGGCAGCCGCCCTTGCGCAGCGGGTTGTTGGCGATGACCCCCACGGCGCGACCGGCGAGCCGCCCGAACCCGACGACGATGTTCGGTGCCCAGCGCGGCTGAAGCTCGGTGAACGGCTCCTCCTCGTCGTGGTCGAGCAGGTGGCGGATCAGGGGGCGCACGTCGTAGGCGCGCCGAGGCGACTCCGGCAGCAGCGCCCGGAAGTCGCGGGGCGCGCGGGTCTGCGCGATGTCGAAGGCGCCCGGGTGCACGAGGTAGTTCACCAGCCGCCGGGCGCGGCGCAGCGCGTCCGCCTCGGACGAGGCCGGCACGTGCACGACGCCGGACCGGCGGCCGTGCGCCTCCGGACCGCCGAGCCTGGCCATGTCGATCACCTCTCCGGTGACCGACCGCACCACCTCCGGTCCGGTGACGAAGACGCGGCCGGCCTCGGCCATCACCACGATGTCGGTCAGTGCCGGTCCGTAGGCGGCGGCGCCCGCGGCCGGCCCGAGGACCACGGAGAGCTGCGGGATGCGGCCGGACGCGCGGGTCATCGCCGCGAACATCCGACCGACACCGTCCATCGACTCGACGCCGTCGGCCAGCCGCGCGCCGCCGGAGTGCCACAGCCCGACGGCCGGGCACCGCAGCCGTACCGCCGTGTCGATCGCCTGGATGATGTGCTCGCTGCCGGCGGCGCCGAGCGCACCGCCCATCGAACGGGCGTCGGTGCAGTAGGCGACGACGGTCGACCCGTCGATGCGTCCCCGCACAGCGAGCACACCACTGTCGTCCGGGGCGTGCAGTGGCTCCCCCGTGCCCGGGTCGAGCAGGGCGGCGACGCGCAGCGCCGGATCGCGCGGATCGGTGGTCGCGGGGCCGGCCGGCGCCGGCTGCGCGGGGATGATCGTCGAGGTCACTGAGGTCTCCCTGTCGGTCCGGTCGATCTGCTCCGCTGTCCGTCGGGCCGGAGCCGCGAGCGGAACGCGGCGGCGATCCGTTCGGCTCCCGCCGCGACGCTGAGCCCACCCGCCCGCACGTCCCGTTCCGCGGCCGCCACGATGCCGGCGAGCCCGGGGTCGGCGGTCGTCTCCGCCCAGAGGGAGTCGCGCGCTACGGCACGCAACTGGGCCGCCCGCTGCGCGCCGCGCCGCGCGGGCAGATCCGCGCCGGCATGGTGCTCCTCGATGCGCTTCCACAGCTCGGCCAGGCCGGTGCCGAGACGGGCGCTGCACGGCACGACCGGCGGCGGTCGCCGCCCGTGTACCGAACCGGCCAGGCGGCGGGCCGCCGAAATCTCCCGGGCGGTAGCCCGGGCCGCGTCCGCGCCCGCACCGTCGGCCTTGGTGACCGCGACGATGTCGGCGCGTTCCAGTACGCCCATCTTGATCGCCTGTAGGTCGTCGCCGGCCCCGGCCATGGCCAGCACCACGAAGGTGTCGACGAGGTCGGCCAGCGCGGTCTCGGACTGACCGACGCCGACGGTTTCCACGATCACCACGTCGTAGCCGGCCGCCGCGACCACGGTCATCACCTCCGCGGTGACCTCCGTGACGCCGCCGAGCGCTCCCCCGCTCGGCGACGGGCGCACGTAGGCGCGCGGGTCGGCGGAGAGCCGCGCCATCCGGGTACGGTCGCCGAGGATGCTGCCGCCGCTCACGGTGGAGGACGGGTCCACCGCCAGCACCGCGACCCGGTGGCTCCCGGAGGTCAGCCGCAGGCCCAGCGCGTCGATCAGCGTCGACTTGCCGACGCCCGGCGGGCCGGTCATCCCGATCCGATGCGCCGACCCGGCATAGGGGTCCAGCAGCACCACCAGTCGCCGTGCCGTCTCCCGGTCCGCCGGGCGGCTCGACTCCACCAGCGTCACCGCCCGGGACACGGCCGTGCGGTGGCCGGCGCGAATCGCCGCCGCCCACTCGGCCACGTCTGCCGGGACCCGCCCCACGGTCAACCCTCCCCCGTGGTGGCGCCGATGCGCTCCCGCAGCCGGGCGACGAGGCGGATCGCGGCGTCCGCGAGCACCGTACCCGGGCCGAAGATCTCCGCTGCCCCGGCCGCGCGTAACGCGTCGTGGTCGTCGGGCGGCACCACGCCGCCGACCACGATCGTCGTGTCGCCGGCGCCGAGCGCGGTCAGCTCGCGGCGCAGCTCGGGAACCAGCGTCAGGTGCCCGGCGGCGAGTGAGCTGACGCCGACCACGTGCACGTCCGCGTCGACGGCCTGCCGGGCCACCTCGGCGGGCGTCTGGAACAGCGGGCCGACGTCCACGTCGAACCCGAGGTCGGCGAAGGCGGTGGCAACCACCTTCTGGCCCCGGTCGTGGCCGTCCTGCCCGATCTTCGCCACCAGGATCCGCGGCCTGCGCCCCTCGGCCCGGGCGAACTCGTCGGTCGCCTGCCGGGCCCGCGCCGTCGCGCCGTCCTCGCCCGTCTCCGTCCGGTAGACGCCGGTGACGGCCCGGATCGGCGCGGCATGCCGGCCGTAGACCTCCTCCAGCGCCGCCGACATCTCGCCCACGGTCGCGCCGGCCCGGGCCGCGTCGACCGCGCACGCCAGCAGGTTCCCGTCCAGGCCCGGCCTGCGGGCCCCGGTGGCCGTCTCGCGGGCGGCACCGGTGAGCACGGCGAGCGCGGCGCGGCAGGCGGCGTCGTCCCGGGCAGCACGCAGCTCCCGGAGTCGCTCGACCTGCCGGGCGCGCACCGCGGAGTTGTCCACCCGGCGTACCTCCAGGCGGGTCTCGGTCTCCGGCCGGAGCCGGTTGACACCCACGATCGGCTGCCGCCCGGAGTCGATGCGCGCCTGGGTCCGCGCGGCGGCCTCCTCGATCCGCAGCTTGGGTATCCCGGCATCGATCGCCCGGGCCATGCCACCGGCCGCGGCGACCTCGTCGAGATGGCGGCTGGCCCGCCGGGTCAGTTCGTGGGTGAGCCGTTCGACATAGGCGCTGCCGCCCCACGGGTCGATCACCCGGGTGGTACCGGACTCGTGCTGGAGCATCAACTGCGTGTTGCGGGCGATCCGGGCGGAGAACTCCGTCGGCAGCGCCAGCGCCTCGTCCAACGCGTTGGTGTGCAGCGACTGGGTGTGCCCCTGGGTGGCCGCCATCGCCTCCACGCAGGTGCGTACCACGTTGTTGGGCACGTCCTGCGCGGTCAGCGACCAGCCGGAGGTCTGGCAGTGCGCGCGCAGGCTGAGTGAGCGGGGGTCACGGGCGCCGAAGCCCTCGACCAGCCGCGCCCAGAGCGACCGGGCGGCGCGGAGCTTGGCGACCTCCATGAAGAAGTGCATGCCCACCCCCCAGAAGAACGACAGCCGGGGCGCGAACGCGTCGACGTCGAGCCCGGCGCCCACGCCGGCGCGCAGGTACTCCACGCCGTCGGCGAGCGTGTACGCCAGTTCCAGGTCCGCCGTCGCCCCCGCCTCCTGCATGTGGTAGCCGGAGATCGAGATCGAGTTGAACCGGGGCATCCGGGCCGCGGTGTAGGCGAAGACGTCCGCGACGATCCGCATCGACGGGCCCGGCGGATAGATGTAGGTGTTGCGGACCATGAACTCCTTGAGGATGTCGTTCTGGATGGTCCCGGCGAGCTGGTGCGGCGCGACGCCCTGCTCCTCGCCCGCGACGATGTAGAGCGCCAGGATCGGCAGGACGGCGCCGTTCATCGTCATCGAGACGCTGGTCCGGTCCAGCGGGATGCCGTCGAAGAGCAGCCGCATGTCCAGGATGGAGTCGATGGCCACGCCGGCCATGCCGACGTCTCCGGCGACCCGGGGATGGTCGGAGTCGTAGCCCCGGTGGGTGGGCAGGTCGAAGGCGACCGAAAGGCCCTTCTGGCCGGCGGCAAGGTTGCGGCGGTAGAAACTGTTCGACTCCTCGGCGGTGGAGAACCCCGCATACTGCCGGATCGTCCACGGCTGTGTGGCGTACATCGTCGGATAGGGACCACGCAGGTAGGGCGGCAGGCCGGGCATGGTGCCCAGGTCCAGGCCGTCGAGGTCGTCCGCCGTGTGCAGGGTGTGGACGTCGATCTCCTCCGGGGTCGTCCAGACGGCCGGGGCGGGACCGGGCACGGCAGGCACGTCGTCGCCGAGCGGCATGCGGGAAAAGTCCGGGATCATCGGAGTACTCCCAGGTCGTCGAGGGTTTCCGTGAGCACCTCGACGGCGTCGCAGCCGGTGTGCAGGTAGCGGTCGACACCCGTGTAGCCTGCCGGCGGGCCGGCCAGCCACACCCGTACCGCGCCGGCGGCCCGGAGCGCGGCGGCGACCGGCTCGGCCTGCCGGGCGTAGTCGGCGTCACCGCCGCACAGGCAGACGACCGGCGGGCCGGGATCACTGGGATCACCGGGATCACCGGGTGCGATCTCGGCCGTGGCGATGCCGCCGGCGGCGAAGAGGTTCGCGGCGAAGGCGAGCCGACCGGCGCGGGCGGACGCCGGTCCCAGCGGCACCAGCGCCACCCGGGGCGGGGCGCCGGTCCGCCGCGCGTGCGCGTCCGCCCGGTCGCGCAGTTCCTCGAAGGCCAGCGCGTACGGACGGACCGGCAGACCACCGGCGGGACCGTGCGGCACGGGGCGGGCGGTGGACTGTTCGGCCAGATTCGCGAACTCGCTGACGCCGCTGATCGGATCACGGCGGTGCGCGATGTTCGCCGCCCGCCGCCGCCAGGTCTCGGCGATCCGGTCGCCGATCATGCCGCCGGCCAGCGCCGCAGCCATCCCGCCGGCGCGCTCGATCTCGGTGAACACCTCCCACGCCCGGTGTGCCAGTGCGTCCGTGTGCGCCTCGACATGCCAGGAACCGCCGGCCGGATCGGCGACCCGAGCCAGGTGCGCCTCGTCGCGCAGCAGGGCGTGGGTGTTGCGGGCGAGCCGCTGGGCCACCGGGTCCACGCCGCCGAGCCTCGCGTCGTACGGCTGGATCGTCAGCGCGTCGGCGCCGCCGACGACCGCGGCGAAACCGGCGACGGTGGTCCGCAGCGCGTTGGTCCACGAATCCCGGACGGTCATCATCACCCCGGACGTCACCGCCGCCTGCCGCTGCACGGTGACCGGGCCGCCGCACGCCTGTGCCACCCGGGCCCACAGCCGACGGGCCGCGCGGAGCTTCGCGATGGTGCCGAACACGTCGGCGGTGGCCGCGTAGCGGAACTCCAACTGGCCCAGCGCAGCCGCGATCCCGAGCCCGGTGCCGGCGCCACCGGCGATGGTGGTGCCGGTGGCGGTAGCGGTGCCGGTGCCGGTGCCGGTGCCGGTGAGCATTCGTAGGTAGGCGACGCCGGTGGCGAGGGAGGCGGCGAGTTCCTCGGCGTCCGACGCACCGGCGTCGTGGTAGACGGTGGCGTCGACGGTCCCGGCCCGCAGCCGCGGGTACGCCCCGGCGACCCGCGCCGCGAGCGCGGTCAGCACCGCCTCGCCAGCGGACTGCCCGGTACGGGCGAGCATGCCGAGCGGGTCGACGCCGAGGTTGCCGGTCAGCGCCTCCGCCGGTACGCCCCGGTCACGGGCCAGCCGCAGCAGGGCGTCGGCCGCCTCCTCGGTCCCCTCCCCCGCGTCGAGCACCACCTCGGTACGGTCCAACGGCACCCCGGCCAGCGCCTCCGGCAGCGCGGCCGCGATCGCCGGTAGCCAGACCGAGTCGGCGCCGCCCGCGATGCCGGCCGTGACGGCGTCCCGCAGCGCCACCGGATCGGTCTCCGGATACCGCTGCCGGACCCGCCAGCTCCCGCCGTCGGCCCGGCCGGCCCGGGTCACCGGCACCGCGCCGGGCCGCCCCGTCCGCCGGCGGTCCGCCGTGCCGGTGTGCAGGGCGGGCAACGTGATCCCGTCGTAGGTGGTGAAGGCGAGCAGCGCGTCGACGTCGTCGGTCGTCGCGTCCGCGTCCGCCCGGCCGCTCTTACGCAGCACGCCGAGCGCCAGCCGGCGCCACACGTCGACCGGCGAATCGGCCGGCGGGTCCGCCGCCGAGCCGGCCGGTAGGTCCGCCGCCGAACCAGCCGGTGAGTCCACCGCCGAACCAGCCGGTGGGTCCGCCGCCGAACCGGCCGGCGAGTTCGCCACGATGCTCATCACGACCTCCCCGGGCCGGGCGACGGCAGCGCCCCCGCGATCGCGGCCGCGACCTCGGCCGGCCGGTCACCGAGGTAGAAGTGCCCGCCGGAGAAGACCCGCCGGCTGAACGCGGCCCGGGTGCAGGCGGCCCAGCCGTCCGTCTCCGCCGGTGTCACCCGCGGGTCCGCGTCCCCGGCGAACGCAATGATCGGGCAGGTCAACGGCCCGGCCCGGTGGTCGTAGGTCTCCACCGCCGTGTAGTCGGCGCGCAACGCGGGCAGGATCATCTGGACGATCTCCTCGTCGTCGAGCAGCCCGGGGCTGGTGCCGTGCAGCGCCATGACCTCGGCCAGCACCTCGGCATCCGGACGGCGGTGGAGGTCCTCGGCCGGTCCGGTGGTCCCCGGCGGCCGCCGCCCGGAGACGACCAGCACTGCCGGAACGTGCCCGCGCGCCTCCAGCCGCCGGGCGACCTCGAAGCCGACCAGCGCCCCCATGCTGTGCCCGAACACGGCCAGCGGGCGGTCGAGGTACGGCCCGACCGCGTCGGTGATGTGCGCCGCCAACTGCTGGATGCTGGTCATCGCGGGCTCGTGCCGCCGGTCCTGCCGACCCGGGTACTGCACCGCCAGCGGTTCCACCGGCGCGCCGGGCAGCGCCGACAGCGCGGCGGAGATCGGGAAGTAGAAGCTCGACGCGCCGCCGGCGTGCGGCAGGCAGAGCAGCCGTACGGCGGCGCCCGGCACCGGATGGAACCGGCGGAGCCAGGCGTCGCTCACCGTACCGGCTTCGATCGTGGTCATCGGATCCCCTCGGATGCGGTCACGGGCGGCCTCACGAGACCCCCAGCTCGTCGATCAGGTCCAGCACCTCGTCGAGGCTCGCGTCGCCGAGGTCGACCTCGGCCGGCCGCTCGCCCGGATCGGCGCGCCCGGCCCGCCAGCGGTCCAGCAGCCGCCGCAGCCGTGCCTCGATCTCGGCCGCCTCCCCGTTCGCGGACGCGGCGGCGGCGCCGAGACCGGCCTCGATCCGGTCCAGGTCCGCCAGCAGCGCACCGGCCGGGCCGGCCCCGCCGAGCAGACCGGTCAGGTGCCGGGCCACCTCGGCGACGGTCGGGTAGTCGAAGATCAGCGTGCTGGGCAGCGCCAGACCGGTCGCCGTGCCGAGCCGGTCACGGAACTCGACGCCGGTCAGCGAGTCGAAGCCGATCTGCACGAAGCCGTTGTCGACCTCGACCACGGTGGGGTCCGGGTGGCCGAGCACGGCGGCGGCGATCGCGCGTACCTCCGCGATCAGCGCCTCCTCGCGGTCCCCGGCCGGCACGGCGGACAGCCGGTCCCGGACCGGCGCCTCCACCCGCACCGCGGCGGCCGCTTCGGTGCGGTCCCGCCAGGCGCGGACCTCTGGCAGGTCCGCGATCAGCGGGCTGGGCCGGGCGGCGGTGAAGCCCGGCGCGAACCGGTCCCAGTCCACGTCCGCGACCACGACGGTGGCCTCGCCGTGGTCGACGGCGGCCCGCAGCGCGGTGACGGCGGCCTCCGGTTCCAGCGCACGCATGCCGCGCCGATGCAGTTGCCGCAGGTCGCCGGTCTCCCCCATGCCGCCGCCGTCCCAGAGTCCCCAGGCGACGGAGGTGGCGGCGAGCCCGAGCCGGCGCCGGTGCGCGGCCAGCCCGTCGAGGTAGGCGTTGGCCGACGCGTAGGCGGCCTGGTTCCCGCCGCCCCACACCGCCGCAGCGGACGAGAAGAGCACGAACGCGTCGAGATCGTCGGACGGGAACAGTTCGTGCAGGTTACGGGCGCCCTCCACCTTGGCCCGGGCGACGTCGGCGAGACCGGCCACGGTCAGCTCGTCCAGCGCACCGCGCCGGCCGTCCCCGGCCGCGTGCACGACCGCCCGGACCCGTTCACCCTTATCCGCGCAGTCACGCACCAGATCGGCGAGCGCGGCCCGGTCGGTGACGTCGCAGGCGGCCAGCGTCACCCGGGCGCCGGCGGCACGCAGGTCGGCGGCCAGGTCGGCGGCACCGGCGGCGGCCGGGCCCCGGCGGCTGACCAGCACCAGGTGCGCGGCGCCCTCGGCGGCGAGGCGGCGGGCGAGGTGGCCGCCGAGCGCGCCGGTGCCGCCGGTGACCAGCACCGTCCCACGCGGCCGCCACGGCCGGGCGGGCGACCGCTGCGGGAGCGGGGCACGGACCAGGCGCCGGGCGAGGACCCCGGACCGGATGGCCACCTGGTCCTCACCGCCGTCGGCCAGCAGCGGCGGGAGGGCGGCATACGCCTCCGACCCGGTTTCGGCCGGCAGGTCGATCAGCCCTCCCCATCGGGCCGGCAGTTCCAGGCCGGCGACGATGCCGAGACCCCAGACCGCGGCCTGGTCCGGGTCGGCCGGCGAATCCGCCGGGTGCACGTCGACCGCGCCCCGGGTCGCCACCCACAGCCGCCCGGCGATCCCGCTCTCCGTCAGCCCCTGGATCAAGCTCAGCGTGGCCGCGACGCCGCCCGGCCCGCCGGCGGCCGCCAGCAGGGACAGCACCCCGGCCGGTACGGCGCCGAGCCGGCTCGCGGCCGCGGCCAGCGCACCCGCGACACCGGCCCGGTCGAGCCGGTGGGCGTCGAGCCGGAGCACCTCGACCGTGGCGCCGGCGGCCCGGATGGCTCGCACGATGCCGTCCGACGGGTCATCCGGGCTGGTCACCACGATCCACCCGCCGAGCGGCCCGGCCGGGGCCGGCACGGAGACCGGCGTCCAGTCGACGCGGTACCGCCAGCCGTCCGCCGCGCTGAGTGCCCGGCTCTCCCGGCGAAGCGCGGAGAGGGCGGGGAGCGCGTCCCGCAGCGGCGTCGCCGGGTCGGCACCGAGTGCGGAGAGCGCGTCCAGGTCACCGGAATCGACGGCCGCCCAGAACCGGCCGTCGACCGGATCGCCGGCGGGCGTGGCCGTGGCCGGCGGCGGATCGAGCCAGTACCGCTGCCGCTCGAACGGGTAGGTGGGCAGGTCGACGCGGCGCCCACCGGCGAAGACCCGGTCCCACCCGGCCGGGACCCCGGCGACGTGCAGCCGGCCGAGCGCCTCGGCGAGCGACGCGGTCTCCGGCCGGTCCCGGCGCACGGCGGCGACGACGGTGACCGGCTCACCGGCGGGCAGGCAGTCCGGCGCCATCGCGGTGAGGGCCGCGTCCGGGCCGACCTCGAGAAACGTACGGATGCCGTGCTCGTGCAGGGTTCGCACGCCGTCGTGGAAACGCACCGGCTGACGCACCTGGCGTGCCCAGTAGGCGGCCGACCGGATCTCTTCGCCCGCGATCCGCCCGGTGATGTCGGACACCACCGGGATCGACGGCTCCGCGTAGGACAGAGTCGCCGCGATCGACTCGAACTCGGCCAGCATGCCGTCCAGGTGCGGCGAGTGGAACGCGTGGCTGACCGTGAGCCCCCGGGTCTTGTGCCCGCGCGCGGCGAACATGCCGGCGACGGCCGCCACCGCCGCACGGTCGCCGGAGATCACCGTCGACGCCGGGCCGTTGACCGCGGCGATCGCCACGTCCCCGCCCACCTCGTCCAGCACGGCCCGTACGTCCGCCTCCGCCGCCCTGATCGACTCCATCGCACCGCCGGCCGGCATGGCCTGCATCAGCCGGGACCGCCCGCAGACCAGCGCGCTCGCGTCGGCCAGGGTGAGCACTCCGGCCGCGTGCACGGCGGCGATCTCCCCGATCGAGTGGCCGAGCAGCAGGTCCGGCCGCACGTCCCAGCTCTCCAGCAGCCGGAAGAGCGCGATCTCGAAGGCGAAGAGCGCCGGCTGCGTGTACGCGGTCTCGTTCAGCAGCGCGGCCTGCTCGGTACCCGGCGCGGCGGCCATCAGCTCCCGCACCGGCCGGTCGGCGTACCCGTCCAGGTGCGTGCAGACCTCGTCGAGCGCCTCCGCGAAACGCGGGTACGCCGAGGCCAGTTCCGTACCCATCCCCGGACGCTGGCTGCCCTGGCCGGTGAAGAGGAACGCCAGCCGGCCGCCGTGCGCACGTCCACGGGCCAGGCCCGGCGCGGCCCGGCCGGCGGTGAGCGCATCCAGCCCGGCGAGCAGGTCGGCGCGGCGGGCACCGGCGAGCGCGGCCCGGTACGGATGCGCGGCCCGAGTCGTCGCCAGCGACAGCCCGATGTCGGTGACCGACCCGGACCCCGCCTCGACGGCCGCGCGCAGCCGCCCTGCCTGCGCGGCCAGCGCCGCCTCGGTCCGGGCGGAGAGCAGCCACGGCACCGGCCGGTCCGCGTCGGCGGCCGGCCCCGACTCGTCCGGTGCTGGGACGCCCTCCAGCACCACGTGCGCGTTCGTGCCGCTGATGCCGAACGACGACACCCCGGATCGGCGCGGCCGGCCGGCCTCGGGCCACGGCACCGCGTCGACCGCCGGAGCGACCGCCCCGGCCGTCCAGTCGATGTGCGGCGACGGCTCGTCGTCGACGTGCAGCGTGCGCGGGATCAGCCCGTGCCGCATGGCGAGCACCATCTTCATCACCCCGGCCGCGCCCGCCGCGGCGAGGGTGTGACCGATGTTCGACTTCACCGACCCGATCCAGAGCGGCTGGTCCGCCGGCCGGTCCTGTCCATACGTCGCGAGCAGCGCGTGCGCCTCGATCGGGTCGCCGAGCGTGGTGCCGGTGCCGTGCGCCTCCACGGCGTCCAGGTCCACCGTGGAGAGCCCGGCGTCGGCGAGCGCCTGCCGGATCACCTTCTGCTGCGCCGGCCCGCTGGGCGCGGTCAGCCCGTTGGACGCGCCGTCCTGGTTCACCGCGCTGCCCCGCACGACCGCGAGTACGGTGTGCCCGTTGCGCCGCGCGTCGGAGAGCCGTTCGAGGACGAACACGCCCGCGCCCTCCGCCATGCCGAAGCCGTCCGCCCGGGCGGAGAACGCCTTGCACCGGCCGTCGCGGGCCAGACCGCGCTGCCGGCTGAACGCCACGAACACCGCCGGGGTGGCCATCACGGTCACGCCGCCGGCCAGCGCGAGGTCACACTCGCCGCGCCGCAGTGCCTGTCCGGCCAGATGCAGCGCGACCAGCGACGACGAACAGGCGGTGTCGACGGTGACGGCCGGGCCTTCCAGGCCGAACGTGTAGGAGACGCGCCCGGAGATCACGCTCGCCCCGGTGCTGGTCGCGAGATAGCCCTCGTCCCCCTCCGGCACCTGCGCGGTGAGTGCCGCGTAGTCCTGTCCGCTGATGCCGGTGAACACGCCGGTCCGGCTACCGCGCAGCGTCCCGGGGTCGATGCCGGCGCGCTCGAACGCCTCCCAGGAGACCTCGAGCAGCAGCCGCTGCTGCGGGTCCATGACCGCGGCCTCGCGGGGCGCGATGCCGAAGAACGCCGGGTCGAACCCGGCCACGTCGCGGACGAAGCCGCCGTGCCGGGTGTAGCTGGTGCCGGTGTGCCCGGGGTCGGGATCGTAGAGCCCGCCGAGGTCCCAGCCCCGATCGGCGGGAAAGTCGCCGATCGCGTCGCCGCCCTCCTCCAGCAGCCGCCACAACGCCTCGGGACTGTCCACCCCGCCCGGGTAACGGCAGCTCATCGCCACGATCGCGATCGGCTCGTCGGTGGGGCGGGCGGCGGTCACCGGTACGGCCTCGGTGGTCTCCTCCGGCTCGCCGAACACGACCCAGCGCAGGTGCGCGGCGAGCGCCTCGACGGTCGGGTGGTCGAAGACCAGCGTGGCCGGCAGTGGGCTACCGACCGCTCGCTGTAGCCGGTTGCGCAGCTCCACGGCGGTCAGCGAGTCGAACCCGAGGTCCCGCAGCGCACGCCCGGTGTCGATCTCCGTGGCGCCGGCGTGGCCGAGCACTGCGGCCGCGTGGCCGGCGACCAGCGTGACGAGTTCACGCAGCCGGCCGGCGGCGTCCAGCCCGGCCAGGCGGCCGGCGAGCGGGCTCGCGTCGTCGGCGGCGGCCGGTCCGGCGAGCGCCGGGCGGGCACCGGACCGGACCAGGCCACGCAGGATCGCGGGCAGCGCTCCGGCATCCGCCTGTGCGCGCAGCGCGGCCCGGTCGAAGCGGACCGGCGCCAGCAGCGGCCGCCCGTCGGCAAGCGCGGCGTCCAGCAGGTCCAGGCCCTCGTCGGCGGTGAGCGCGGAGGTGCCGCGCCGGGCCAGCCGGCTGACGCCGTCGTCACCCAGCGTCGCGGTGAGCGCACTGCGCTGCTCCCACAGACCCCAGGCCAGTGAGGTGCCGGGCAGGCCGCGCTGCCTGCGGTGGTGTGCGAGCGCGTCGAGGAAGGCGTTCGCGGCCGCGTAGTTGCCCTGGCCGGGACCGCCGACCAGGCCGGCGGCCGAGGAGTAGACGACGAACGCGGCGAGGTCCCGGTCGCGGGTCAGCTCGTGTAGGTGCAGCGCCGCGTCGAGCTTCGGCCGCAGGACAGCGTCGATCCGGTCGTCGGTGAGCGCGGTGAGCACGCCGTCGTCGAGCGTCCCGGCGGTGTGGATCACGCCGGTGAGCGGATGCCGCGCCGGGATGCCGTCGAGCACCCCGGCCAGCGCGGCGCGGTCGGCGGCGTCGCAGGCGGCGACCGTGACCTCCGCGCCGAGGGCCGTCAGGTCCGCGACCAGCCGGTCCGCGCCGGGCGCCTCGGGCCCGCCCCGACTGATCAACAGCAGATGGCGTACCCCGTGCGTGGTCACCAGGTGCCGGGCCGCGAGCGCGCCGAGGGTGCCGGTACCGCCGGTCACCAGCACCGTGCCGTCCGGCGCGAACCGGGGCGGGACGGCATCGGCGGCCACCGTGGCCGGCGCCAGCCGGGGTGCCCGCAGCACGCCCGCGCGTACGGCCGTCTGCGCCTCGCCGGAGGTGATCGCGGCCGGCAGGGCGGCGGCTGCGGACGGTTCGTCGTCGAGGTCGACCAGGACGAACCGGCCGGGATGCTCGGACTGCGCGGACCGGAGCAGGCCCCAGAGCGGCGCGTTGACCAGGTCGGTCACGTCGTCTGGTCCGGCGGCGACCGCGCCGCGGGTGACGACCGCGAGCCGGGTCCCGGTCAGGCGCGGGTCGGCCAGCCATTCCCGCAGCAGCCGTGCGGTGTCCCGGACCGCCCTGTGCGCCGATTCGAGGACGTCTCCGGCGACCGGCAGGCACGGCAGGACCGCCACCTCCGGCATCTCGCGGTACGCGGCGAGCGCTGCGACGTCCGGCACCACGGTCACCGGTACGCCCGCCGCCCGCAGCGCTGCGGCAAGGTCGCCGTCCGCGCCGAGCAGCGCCAATCGTCCGCGCAGCCCCGGCCCGGTGGCGACGGCGGGCCAGGCGACGTGGAACAGCGCGCCGGTCACCGAGGTACCGCCGGCCGGCCGCTCCCCGGCGTGACCGTCTCGGCGGAGGCGACCTGCCGGCCGGCCGGATCGGTGAAGGTGACCCGGAAGCCGTCGTCGACCGGGGTGAACCGGGCGCGCAGCGTGGCGGCACCGGTCGCGTGGACCTGGAGGCCGCGCCACCGTACGGCCGGCGCGCCAGGCGCGACCGCGCTCAGGGCGGCGGCGGTCAACAGCGGATGCAGACCGAGGCGCGCGATCTCGCCGCGTGCCTCCTCGGGGAGCGTGACCTCGGCGAAGACCTCACCGTCCCGGATCCAGGCGGCGGCGAGCGACGGATCGGCGGTGAGCGACGGGTCGGCACCGTCGTCGTCCAGCGCCAGCGGGGATGCGCCGGCGGGCGGCCAGGGGCCGCTGTCAGTGCCGGCCGGTTCCGGTGCGGCGCCGGTGAGGGTGCCGGTGGCGTGCCGGGTCCAGTTGGGATCGCCGGGCAGCCGGGAGTGGACGCCGAGCGGCCGGTGACCGCGCTCGTCGGGTGCGCCCACCGTCACTTGCAGGTCGAGCGCACCGGTTCCGGGCAGTACCGGCATGCTCTCGACGGTCAACGTGTCGAGCCGGACGGCTCCGGCGCGGGCGCCCGCCTCGGCCGCGAGTTCCGGCAGGGCAGCGGCAAGCACCGCAGGCGTAGCGAGCCAGGGGTGGGTGTACGCGGAGACGCGGCCGGTCAGGACGAGTCCGTCGGTGCCGGCGAGTTCGACGACGGCGCCGAGCAGTGGATGACCGGCGTCCGTCAGGCCGAGCCCGGTGGGGTCGCCGGAACTCGGGCGCGGGTTCACCCAGTAGCGGGCGCGCTGGAAGGCGTAGGTCGGCAGGTCCACCAGTTGCGGGTTGTTCCCGAATGCCGGGGTGAAGTCGACCGGCAGGCCACGTGTCCACGCCTCACCAAGACTCAGATACAGCCGTTGCAGACCACCCTCATCCCGACGCAACGTCCCCACAACAACCGCCGCACCCTCGACCGTGTCCTCGATCGCAGTCGTCAACACCGGATGCGCCGACACCTCCACAAACCCGTCCACCCCATCAGCCACCAACACCTGCACGGCAGCCGCGAAACCGACTGGTTGACGCAGATTCCGATACCAGTAGTCCGCGTCAACCACCGACTCGAACCGGCCGGTGACGGTGGAGAAGAACGGAACACCACCTACCGTTGGGACGATCCCGGCCAGGGCGGCGCGCAGGTCCGTCTCGATCGTCTCCACGTCGACCGAATGGGAGGCGTAATCCACCGCGATCCGCCGGGCACGAACCCCCGCCTGCTCACACCGGGCCAGCAGAGCATCCAACAACCGGTCATCACCAGCCACGACCAGGCTCGACGGGCCATTCACCGCCGCCACCGACAACCCGACCAACCACGACTCCACCTCCTCGCGGGAAGCCGAGACCGACACCATCCCACCCCTGCCGGCCAGCTTCGACGCCACCAACGCCGAACGAGACGCGACTATCCGGGCACCGTCATCCAAAGACAGCAGACCCGCCACACACGCGGCGGCGACCTCACCCTGCGAATGACCCACCACCACCGACGGCTTCACACCAAACGACGACCACACCTCCGCCAGCGACACCATCACCGCCCACAACACCGGCTGCACCACATCAACCCGCCCCAACGCCACCTCGTCGTCGACCACCTCAGACAACCGCCAGTCCACAAACGGCGCCAACGCACGCTCACACTCGGCGAAACGGTCACGGAACACCGCAGACTGCGCCCGCAACTCCGACGCCATACCCACCCACTGCGAACCCTGACCCGGAAACACCAGAGCGACCCGACGCACCGCGCGGGTCGCGACGCCGTCGGCGGCACCGACCGGCACGTCGCCGCCGGCCAGTCCGGTGAGTCCGGCGCGGAGTCCGGTGGCGTCTGCGGCGACCACGACGGCGCGGTGGTCGAGGGCGGCGCGGGCGGTGGCGAGCGTGTGGGCGGTACCCGCCAGGTCGGCGGGGAGGCCGTCGTGGAGGCGGGCGGCTTGACCGCGCAGCGCGTCGGCGGTGCGCGCGGAGAGAACGAACGGCAGGAGCGGGGGCGCCGGGACCGGCTGCGTCTCCGGCTGCACGGGCGCCTGTTCGAGGATGACGTGGGCATTGGTGCCACTGACGCCGAACGCGGAGACGCCGGCCCGCCGGGGCCGGCCGTCGCGCGGCCAGTCGCGCGGCTCGGTCAGCAGTGCGACCTGCCCGGCAGTCCAGTCGACGTGTGGCGACGGCTCGTCAGCGTGCAGTGTGCGGGGCAGCCGCTCGTGCCGCATCGCCTGCACCATCTTGATCACACCGGCCATGCCGGCGGCAGCCTGGGTGTGACCGATGTTCGACTTCACCGAGCCGAGCCACACCGGACCGGCCGCGTCCCGGTCCTGGCCGTACGTGGCCAGCAGCGCCTGCGCCTCGATCGGATCACCCAACGTCGTGCCGGTGCCGTGCGCCTCGACGGCGTCGATGTCGGTGGTGGACAGGCCGGCACTTGCCAGCGCCGCTCGGATCACCCGCTCCTGGGAGGGCCCGTTCGGCGCCGTCAGGCCGTTGGACGCGCCGTCCTGGTTCACCGCGCTGCCGCGTACCAGGGCAAGGATCTTGTGGTTGTTACGGCGTGCGTCGGAGAGCCGTTCGAGCAGCAGCATGCCGACGCCCTCGGACATGCCGAACCCGTCCGCCGAGGCGGAGAACGCCTTGCAGCGGCCGTCCTCGGAGAGGCCACGCTGCCGGGAGAACGCGATGAGCCCGTCCGGTGTGGTCATGATCGAGGCGGCGCCCGCGAGGGCCATCGTGCACTCGCCCTGCCGCAGCGCCTGCGCGGCCAGATGCAACGCCACCAGCGACGACGAGCACGCCGTGTCCACCGTGATCGCCGGACCCTCCAGACCGAACGTGTAGGAGATCCGGCCGGACACGACGCTGGCGGCGTTACCGGTCACGGCATAGCCCTCCAGCCCGTCCGGGGGCGGGGAGAACAGCGCCGCGTAGTCCTGGCCGTGGGTACCGACGAAGACCCCGATCCGGCGTCCACGCAGCCCGGCGGGGTCGAGCCCGGCCCGCTCGAACGTCTGCCAGGTGGTCTCCAGCAGCAGCCGCTGCTGCGGGTCCATCGCGGTGGCCTCGCGGGGCGAGATGCCGAACAGCGCCGCGTCGAAGTCCGCGACGCCGGAGAGGAAGCCACCACCACGGACGTAGAAGGTCCCGGGATGGTCCGGGTCCGGGTCGTAGAGCGCTGCGACGTCCCAGCCACGGTCGCCGGGCAGCGCCGAGATCGTTTCACCGCCGTCGTCGAGCAGCCGCCACAGCGCCTCCGGCGAGTCCACGTCTCCGGGAAAGCGGCAGCTCATGGCGACGATGGCGATCGGCTCGTCGGCGGGTACGGCAGGCTCCGGGTCCACCGCCCCGGCGCCGGTCGCGCCGCCGGACAGCTCCGCCGCGAGGAACGCGGTCAGGCCGTTCACGGTCGGGTAGTTGAAGACCAGGGTGGGGGGCAGCCGCAGACCGGTCGGGGTCGCCAGACGATTGCGCAGCTCGACTGCGGTCAGCGAGTCGAACCCCAGTTCCTTGAAGGTCCGGTCGGGGTCGAGGGTCTCCGCCGTCGCGTGGCCGAGGACAGCGGCGGTGCTGCTCAGGACGAGGTCGCGCAGAGCCCGCTCGCGGTCGGCCGCGGCCAGGCCGGAGAACCGGTCCGGAGCCGGCCGGGCGTCGGGATCGGCCGCGATCCGGCGTCGGGCCGGCGTGTGCACGAGGTCCCGCAGGATCGCCGGTACGGGTGCGTCCGCGCGGCCCAGCCCCGCCAGCTCCAGCCGGGCCGGGACCAGCGCCGGTACGCCGGCCGTCAGCGCCGCGTCGAGGAGCGCGAGACCGTCCTCGCTCGACAGGGCCGCCGTACCGCTCCGAGCCATCCGCCGCAGGTCGGACTCGCCGAGCCGGCCGCCCATGCCACCGCTCTCCGCCCACAGCCCCCAGGCCAGGGACGTCGCGGGCCGGCCGGCGTCGCGCAGCCGCTCGGCGAGGGCGTCCAGGTAGGCGTTGGCGGCGGCGTAGTTGCCCTGCCCCGGCGCCCCGAACGTGGTCGCGGCCGACGAGAAGAGCACGAACGCCGCCAGGTCCTGGTCGCGGGTCAGCTCGTCCAGGTACCTCGCGCCGTCCGCCTTGGGCCGCAGCACCGCGTCGACCGACTCCGGGCTGAGCGAACCGATCAGGCCGTCCGCGACGACCCCGGCCGTGTGGATCACGGCGGTCAGCGGGTGCGCCGCAGGCACCTCGGCGAGCAGCCGGGCGACGGCCGTCCGGTCGCCCAGGTCGCAGGTCGCACCGGTCACCGACGCGCCGAGCGCCGCCAGGTCCGCCAGCAGCCCGGCGTCCGCGCCGGACCGGCTGACCAGCAGCAGGTGCCGCACGCCGTGCGCGGTGACGAGGTGCCGGGCCACCAGCCGGCCGAGGCCGCCGGTCGCCCCGGTGACCAGTACGGTGCCGTCCGGGTCGAGAGGAGCCGATCCGGTGCCGGCGGGCGCCCGGCGCAACCGCGCCGCGAACGACCGGCCGGATCGGATCGCCACCTGCGGTTCGCCGGCGGTCAGGACCGAGCCGAGCACGCGTGCGGAGTCCGGGTCCGGGCCCAGGTCGGCCAGCACGATCCGGCCCGGATGCTCGGACTGGGCGGAACGGACCAGTCCCCACAGCGCGGCGTGCACCGGGTCGGGGGCGGGCTCGTCCGGCTGGACACGGACCGCGCCCCGGGTGAGCACCAGCAACCGCGCGTCGTCGCTCTCCGCGCCGGACAGCCAGGAGCGCAGCAACTCCAGCGTCCCGGTGAGCGCGGTACGCAGGTCTGCGCCGTCGTCGCCGGTGCGGGGAAAGGACAGGGGTGCGACGGTGACCGTGTCCGCTCCCCCGGACGTCGGTACGGGCAGGGCGGCGGTGAGACCGGCCGGGTCGGTGCCGGCCAACGTCCAGCGCAACGGTCCGGGCTGTGCCGGCATCGGCAGCCAGTCGACCCGGTAGAGCGCGCCGGCAGGGCCTCGGCGGGCGGCGCGGAGGTCGTCCGCCGAGGCCGGGCGAACGGCGATCGTCTCGGCGGTGAGGACGGGCCGGCCTGTGGCGTCGGTGGCCGAGAGCGCGACGCTGCCGGGGCCGGCCGGTGACAGCCGGACTCGCAGCGCGGTGGCGCCGGCGGCGTGCAGGCGGGCGCCGGTCCAGGCGAAGGCGAGCCGGCCGCCGCCGGTCGCACCGGGCAGCAGCGCCATCGGGTGCAGGGCGGCGTCGAGCAGGGCGGGGTGCAGGCCGTAGCCGGGCGCGTCGGCGCGCTCCGGGCCGGGGAGGGTCACCTCGGCATGTACGTCGTCGCCGAGGCGCCAGGCGCGGTGCAGCCCGTGGAAGGCAGGGCCGTACCCGAACCCGTCGGCGGCGATCCGGTCGTAGAACCCGGTCAGGTCCACGGGTACGGCGCCGGCCGGCGGCCAGGGCCCGGCGTCGTCCGTGGGTGTCGCCACGGGACCGGTGGTGAGCGTGCCGGCGGCGTGCCGAGTCCAGGCGGGATCGGTGGCGAGCCGTGAGTGGACGGTCACCGGCCGGTCACCCCGGTTGCCGGGCGGACCGACGGTGACCTGCACGTCGACCAGTTCGTCGGCGGGCAGGATCAGCGGTGTCTCGAACGTCAGCTCGTCGAGCAGGTCGCAGCCGACGTGGTCACCGGCCCGGATAGCCAGCTCGACGAAGCCGGTCCCGGGCAGCAGGACGGAGCCGAGTACGGTGTGGTCGGCGAGCCAGGGGTGGGTGTGCAGGCCGATCCTGCCGGTCAGCACCACACCGTCACCATCGGCCAGCGGGACGGCGGCGCCGAGCAGCGGGTGCCCGGCGGCGGTCAGGCCCAGCGTCGCCGGATCGCCGCCGTGCGTCGGTGTGGGATCGAGCCAGAAACGCTCTCGTTGGAAGGCGTAGGTCGGCAGGTCCACCAGTTGCGGGTTGTTCCCGAATGCCGGGGTGAAGTCGACCGGCAGGCCGCGGGTCCACGCCTCACCAAGACTCAGATACAGCCGTTGCAGACCACCCTCATCCCGACGCAACGTCCCAACAACAAGGGCGGCGTCTTCGACGGTGTCCTCGATCGCGGTGGTCAACACCGGATGCGCGGACACTTCCACGAATGCGTCCACGCCATCGGCCACCAACGCCTGCACGGCAGCCGCGAAACCTACTGGTTGACGCAGATTCCGGTACCAGTAGTCCGCGTCGACGACGGTTTCGAACTGGCCGGTGACGGTGGAGAAGAACGGAACACCACCTACCGTTGGGACGATCCCGGCCAGGGCGGCGCGCAGGTCTGTTTCGATCGTCTCCACGTCGACCGAATGGGAGGCGTAGTCCACCGCGATCCGCCGGGCACGAACCCCCGCCTCCTCGCAACGGCTGAGGAGAGCGTCCAGCAGCCGGTCGTCGCCGGCCACGACCAGGCTCGACGGGCCGTTCACCGCTGCCACCGACAGTCCGACCAGCCACGACTCCACCTCCTCGCGGGAAGCCGAGACCGACACCATCCCACCCCTGCCGGCCAGCTTCGACGCCACCAACGCCGAACGAGACGCGACTATCCGGGCACCGTCATCCAAAGACAGCAGACCCGCCACACACGCGGCGGCGACCTCACCCTGCGAATGACCCACCACCACCGACGGCTTCACACCAAACGACGACCACACCTCCGCCAGCGAGACCATCACCGCCCACAACACTGGTTGCACCACATCAACCCGCGCCAACGCGGTCTCGTCGTCGATCACCTCGGACAGCCGCCAGTCGACGAACGGCGTCAGGGCACGTTCACACTCGGCGAAACGGTCACGGAACACCGGAGACTGTGCCCGCAACTCCGACGCCATACCCACCCACTGCGAACCCTGACCCGGAAACACAAAAGCGACCCGAGACGCCTCCCCCACAGCAACACCCTCAACCACACCCGCACCCGGCTCCCCCACCGCAAGCGCGCCCAGCGCGGCACGCAACACGGTCGGATCGGCAGTCACCGCGACCGCCCGCCGCTCCAACGCCGCCCGGGCGTTGAACAGGGAGTGGGCGGTGCCGGACAGGTCATCGGGGAGCGCGTCACTCAGCCGGGCCGCCTGCGCGCGCAGCGCCTCCGGCGATCGGCCGGAAAGCACGAACGGCAGCACCGTCGGCGGCAACTGCGCGGGCGCCGGGTCGGCGGCGGGCACCGCTTCGAGGATGACGTGCGCGTTCGTGCCACTCACGCCGAACGAGGACACCGCCGCCCGACGCGGCCGGTCCGCCGCCTCGGGCCAGTCGCGGGCCTCGGTCAGCAGTGCCACCGCGCCGGCCGCCCAGTCCACCTTGGACGACGGCTGGTCCACATGCAGCGTGCGGGGCAGCACCCCGTGCCGCATCGCCTGCACCATCTTGATCACACCGGCCACACCGGCCGCAGCCTGCGTATGACCGATGTTCGACTTCAGCGACCCCAGCCAGAGCGGGCCCGCCTCGCCACGCTGCTGACCGTACGTGGCCAGCAACGCCTGCGCCTCGATCGGATCGCCCAACGTCGTGCCGGTACCGTGCGCCTCGACCGCGTCCACGTCCGCAGTGGACAAGCCGGCATTTGCCAGGGCGGCTCGGATCACCCGCTGCTGTGAGGGGCCGTTCGGCGCTGTCAGGCCGTTGGAGGCGCCGTCCTGGTTGACCGCGCTGCCGCGTACCAAGGCAAGGATCTTGTGGTTGTTGCGGCGTGCGTCGGAGAGGCGCTCCAGCAGTAGTAGTGCCACGCCTTCGCCCCAGCCGGTGCCGTCCGCCGCGTCCGCGAACGACTTGCACCGCCCGTCCGGAGCCAGCCCACGCTGCCGGGAGAACTCGACGAAGACGGCGGGGGTTGCCATCACGGCCACGCCGCCGGCCAGCGCGAGCGTGCACTCGCCCTGCCGGAGGGACTGGGCGGCCAGGTGCAGCGCGACCAGTGAGGAGGAACAGGCGGTGTCGATGGTGACGGCGGGGCCTTCGAAGCCGAGGGTGTAGGCGACCCGGCCGGACGCGACACTTCCCGCGGCTCCGGTGCCCCGGTAACCCTCGATCCCCTCCGGAAGCTCCCCGGCACCGGTGCCGTAGTCGTGGAACATGACGCCTGCGAAGACGCCGGTACGGCTGCCGCGCAGGGTGGTGACGTCCAGGCCGGCGTGCTCGACGGCCTCCCACGACGCTTCCAGCAGCAGCCGTTGCTGTGGGTCCATGGCCAGCGCCTCACGTGGCGAGATGCCGAAGAAGGCCGCGTCGAAGCCGGCGACGTCGTCCAGGAAACCGCCGCGCGAGGCGTAGGAGGTGCCGGGATGGTCCGGATCGGGGTGGAAGAGCCCGCCGAGGTCCCAGCCGCGATCGGACGGGAAGTCACCGGTCGCGTCCCGGCCGTCGGCGAGAAGCCGCCAGAGCGCGTCCGGCGACGTGACGCCGCCCGGCAGCCGGCAGCTCATGCCCACGATCGCGATCGGCTCGTCAGTGCGGTCCGGCCGCTCGTCCTCGGCTGCGGGCCGTACGGCTGCGGGCCGCTCGTCGCCGTCGAACCGGAGCCGGATCTCCTCGGCCAGCACCGCGGACGTCGGATGGTCGAAGGCGGCGGTCGCCGGGAGCGCGACGCCGGTCGCGGCGCTCAACCGGACGCACAGGAGTACCGCGGTCCGCGAGTCCAGGCCGAGCGCTTTGAAGGGCACGTCGGTGCCGACCGAGGAGGCGCCCGGCAGCCCGGCCACCGCGGCGGCCTCCGCGCGCACCAGAGCGGTCAGGATCCGCCGCCGGTCGTCCGGCGACGACCGGCGCAGGCGTGCCCGCAGGGCGGCGTCGTCGGTCGCCGCCCGTGGCTGCGGCCGCAGCTCACGCAGCAGTGCTGCGGTGGGGTCCCGGTCGATCAGCGCGTCGGCTTCCTCGGCGACCAGCACCGGCGTGCCGTCCGCGAGGGCGGCGTCGAACCGGTCGAGGAAGGCGCGGCCGGAATCGCCCGGCCGACGCATCACCGCGAGCCCGGGGTGGCCCTGTGCCCGGCGATGCCGCGCGAGTACGCCGAGCAGCCCGGCGGAGGCGGCGAGGTGGGCGTCGGGCTCGCCCAGGGCCGCGTCGAAGCCGGAGACGAGCACGAACGCGGCCAGCGGCAGGGTACGGGTGAGCTGGTGCAGCGCCAGCGCGGCGGTGTGCGCGTCGTCTCCAGGCGGCACGGCGGAGACGACGATGCTCAGTGGACGTCCGGCCGGCAGCGCCGCGAGGACGCTGGTTAGCGCGTCCGGGCCGGTCGGGTCGTCCCGGGTGACCGTGCTGGTGGCGTCGAGCGTGGCGAGTGCGGTGCCGAGCGCCTCCGTCACCGCCGGTTCGGCGTCGAGGTCGACGACGGTTACGTGCCGGATGCCGTAGGCGCCCGCGAGGTGCCGGGCCAGTACGCCGGCCTCACCGGCGGCCGGTCCGACGATCAGGGCGGTGCCGTCCGGGCCGGACTCGACCACGTCGTGGACATGTCGCAGACGGTCCCGCTCGGCACGCGGTTCTCGATCGCGGAACTCGGACGACTGCGGCGCAGCGGGGGCCTCAGACGGCTGCGGCGCTCCGGGGACCTCAGACGACTGCGACGCACCGGGGGCCTCGGATGACTGCCGCGCACCGGGGGGCCCAGACGACTCCGGTGCGCCGGGGGCACGGTGCAGGCGTGGTGCCAGCAGTTGCCCGTCGCGGACGGCGAGCCGCGGCTCCCCGGTGGCGGCGCAGGCGGCGAAGAGCGCGGCGGTCGGCGGTGTGTCGTCGAGGTCGATCAGGACCGGCCCGCCGTCCGGGACGGCGGACCAGGTGAGCGCCGGCATCAGTCCCGCGACGTCGTCGCCGGGGGCGGCGAAGACCGCGCGCCGGGTGACCACGGCCGGGCGGGCGGCGGAGAGCGGGCCGTCCACCGGCCACGACGCGGCGAAGCCGGTGGCCCAGGCAGCCGCAGCGGGCACCGCACCGGCGAAGTCGCCGCGGCCGACGGTGTCGGTCAGCAGCGGCGCGAGCACGAGGTCCGGGGCCGGCGTCCCGCCGTCGACCGCCGCGCGCAGCGCCGCCAGGTCCGGATATGAGACGGCGCCGTCGATCGACGCGGGTACGCCGTCGACGGACCAGGTGCCGAGCACGGCCACCCGGATCGGCGCGGCCGGTCGCGGCTCGGGCACCGGTGACCAGTCGGACCGCAACAGCGCCGGGTGGCCGGCGGTCCGGACGGCGAGCAGCCGTGCGGGCCGCTCGCGCAGCAGGTGACGCCGGATCTTCCCGGATCCGGTGCGGGGTACGGCCGCCGTCCGGTAGATCCGCTCCGGCACCTTCGCCGGCGCCAGCGCGTCCCGGGCGGCGGCGAGCAGTGCGGCCGGGCTCGGGTCCGCGTCCGGCGCGGCGACCACGTACGCCACCGGCACCTCACCGAGCACCGGGTCCGGCTCGCCGGCGACGGCGACGTCTACGACGCCGTCGACGCCGCGCAGCGCCTCCTCGATCTCCGCCGGGTGGATGTTCTCGCCGGCCCGGATGATCAGCTCCTTGAGCCGGCCGGTGATCGTGAGGTACCCGTCGTCGTCGCGGCGGGCCAGGTCGCCGGTCCGGTACCAGCCGTCCGGCAGCGCCGCGGCGGTTTCGGCGGGCCGCTCGTGGTAGCCGATCATCAGGCTCGGGCCGCTGACCCAGACCTCGCCCTCGGCGCCGTCGGGGACGTCGTGCCCGGTCTCCGCGTCGACCAGGCGCAGCGAGAGCCCGGGTACGGCCGGGCCGCAGGAGCCGGGGACGTACCGGCCGCCGGGCCGGTTCATGGTGATCGCGCCGCAGGTCTCCGTGCTGCCGTAGCTGTCGACCAGCGACACGCCGAGCACCCGGCCGACCTCGTCACGCAGCGCCGCCGAGGCCACCGCGCCGGTGCAGAGCGCGGCGCGCAGCCGCAGCTCCGGCCCGCCCCGCTCGCTCTGCCCGCCCCGTTCAACCTGCCCGCTCTGCCCGCCCCGTTCAACCTGCTCGCTCTGCTCGACCTGCTCGCTCTGCCTGACCTGCTCGCTCTGCCTGACCTGCTCGCTCTGCCTGACCTGCTCGCTCTGCTCGCCGACCTTGCGCAGCAGGTGGTGGTACATGGTCGGCACACCGACGAGCATCGTGTAGGGGCGGGCGCGCAGCTCGGCGAGTACTTCGCCGGCCTCGAAGCCGTCCATGATCCGGGCGGTGGCGCCGGTGGCGGTCACGCCGAGCACGCAGAGGATGTGCGCCAGGCTGTGGAACATCGGCAGCGGCCAGAGCAGCTCGTCGTCGGCGGACAGGCCGAGGATCGGGGCATAGCAGGAGGCGACCGACCACAGGCACGACCGCTGTGTGGAGAGCACGCCCTTGGGCAGGCCGGTGGTGCCGGAGGTGTAGAGCATCCAGGAGACGTCGTCCAGGCCGAGGCTGTCCGGCGCGGGAACCGGCGGGACGGTCTCCGCCCACTCCTCGAACGAGAAGTCGCCGCCGTCGCCGTCCCCGGTCACCACGAGCAGGACGCCGGGCGGGCAGACCCGGCGGGCCTGCGCGGCATGCGGCCGGTCGGTCACCACGACGCGTGCCCCGCTGTCGCGCAGCACGTGCGTCAGCTCGGCGTCGGCGGACCTCGGATCGACCGGTACGCCCACGCCCGCCGCCCGGGTGACCGCGAGGTACGCCTCGACCACCTCGACGCCGTTGTTGAGCAGCAGCACCACCCGGTCCCCGGACCCGAGCACCCCGGCGAGATGTCCCGCCAGCCGGCCGGTCCGCCGGTACAGGCCGGCATAGGTCACCGCGCGCCGGGCGTCGTGGAAGGCGATCTTGGCGCCGTACCGCTCGGCCTGGGCCGCGAGCAGCTCGGGAAGGGGCCGGATCAGCTCGGAACGCTGCATGTCACCGTCTCCTCGACCATGGCGGGTGTGACGGGCGCCCGGCCCGTACGTCGCCGGTGCGTTTCACCGATGTCGCCGGGATGTCACAGACCCGTCCACGCTCGGCGGAATTGCGCGCGGAACACCCCGTTCTGCGCCGAACGCTATTGACCGCCGCCGCCGCGAGACACCCCTATCCGCCCCTAACCAGTCACCCCTAACGAGCGCTCAGGACAGTTATTCACGGGCGAGAGGATAGCCGTTCTCGGGACCGGCTGCGTACTGTCCGATCGTCGGGCAATGAAATGGTGACGTTCCTTGGCGACCTGTGACGGAGCAACGATGACGACACTCATGCAGCGCACCGGTCTGCTGGACGAGCGCTCTGCGGCCGCCACCCGGATGGCCGGCTCCGCAGCCCGGATCGTCGGCGTGGGCACCGCGGTTCCCGGCGCCGGCTACTCGCAGCGGGAACTGCTGGACATCCTGCGGGTCGACGATCCGCGCATCCGCAACCTGTTCCTCAACAGCGCCATCGACCGGCGGTTCCTGGTGCTGCCGCCGGAGCAGGAGGACGGCCGGCGCGCGCCGGAGAGTCAGGCCGACCTGCTGGCCAAACACCGGGCGACCGGCCTGGACATGGGCGTACGCGCCCTACAGGCGACCCTGAAGCGGGCCGACGCCGACCTGTCCGATGTGCGATACCTCTGCTGCGTCACCTCGACCGGGTTCATGACGCCGGGCTTCAGCGCGCTGCTGATCCGCGAACTCGGGCTCGGGCGGCACTGCGGCCGGCTGGACGTCGTCGGCATGGGCTGCAACGCGGGTCTGAACAGCCTCACCGCGGTCGCCGGCTGGGCGGCCGCCCACCCGGACCAGTTGGCCGTGATGCTGTGCGTGGAGGCCTGCTCGTCCGCGTACGTCTTCGACGGCACGATGCGTACGGCCGTGGTGAACAGCCTTTTCGGTGACGGTTCCGCCGGCGTGGCACTGCTCGCCGGAGAGAGCGGCGAGGAACGCGGGCCGCAGATCCTCAAATTCTCTAGCTGCATCATTCCCGAGGCAGTCGACGCAATGCGTTACGACTGGGATTCCAACGAGGGAAAATTCAGTTTCTTCCTGGACCGTGACGTTCCCTACGTCGTCGGCGCGCACGCGGAAACGATCATCGGCCGTCTCCTGTCCGACACCGGCCTGCGGCGCGGCGACATCGCGCACTGGCTGGTCCACTCCGGCGGGAAGAAGGTCATCGACTCGGTGATGGTCAATCTCGGCCTCACCCGCCACGACGTGCGCCACACCACCGGCGTGCTCCGCGACTACGGCAACCTGTCCAGCGGATCCTTCCTCTTCTCCTACGAACGGCTGCTCGAGGAGAACGTGGTCCGCCCCGGCGACCACGGCGTGATGATGACCATGGGCCCCGGGTCGACCATCGAGACGGCCCTCGTCCGCTTCTGACGCGGCGGCTGCACCCCGGAAGAGAGGCAGAGCACATTGTCTGGCAGTGACATGGCGTCCCCCGTCGGCGCCGGCACCGATCCGTACCTGCGCGTCGACGGTGCCGAACCGCTCTCCCCGGAGCTGGTGGCCCGGGTGGAGGCGCTCAGCGAGCGTGCCGAGCAGGCACCGCCCGGATCCATCGTCGTGCTGCACCTGACCGGCGCCGACACGGATCCACAGTGGCCGGGCGCGACCGGCGTGCACCTGGTGAACAAGTGGGAACGCGCGCTGCGCCGCCTGGAGCGGCTCACCGTGGCGACCATCGCGATCGCCCAGGGCAACTGCGGCGGGCCCGCCGCCGAGGCGCTGCTCTCGACCGACTACCGGCTCGCCACCCCGGACCTGCGGCTGCGCATCCCGGCCCGGCACGGCGCCGTCTGGCCGGGCATGATCCTGCACCGGCTGGCCAACCAGATCGGCGTCGCCCGGGTACGCCAGATGGCGCTCTTCGGCGCGGACCTGACCGCCGAGGAGGTCATGCGGCTCAGCCTGGTCGACGGCATCGTCGACGACCCGGCCGAAGCCGTCACGGTCGCCCGAGGCGTGGTCGGCGGCGCGGCCGGCTCCGAGTTGGCCATCCGGCGCCGCCTGCTGCTGGAGGCGACCGCCAACTCCTTCGAGGAGGCGCTCGGCACGCACCTGGCCGCCTGCGACCGCGCCCTCCGCAAGAGCGCCGACGCGGCCGCCGGATGACCGCGCCCGAGGCGGTCGCCACGGCCCCGGTACTCTCGCCGCCGGAGCTGACCGGCCATGATCTGCGCCGGGACGCTGCGGCGCTGGCCCGATTCGTCGACGCCGGTCGCGCGTCGCTGGCTCCGCTGCCGGAGCCGGTGGACCGCTCACCCGGAGAGCGTGAGCTGGTCCGGGCGACCCACGCGGCCGGCAACGCGCTGCGTACCCGCTTCCTGCGCGCCCACATCGGCGCCGTCTACGCCGAGCTGACCGACGGCCGGTCCCGGCGACACCGTCTCGACGACCTGCTCCCCGCCGCAGCCGAGATCTTTCCCGGCCTGGTGCCGTCCGCCGCCGAACTGGCCGCGGACCGCTCCCGCACGCAGTCCGAGAAGGACGGTCACGAGATCGGCCAGGGGCTGTTCGCCGGCGCAGTGCTGGGCGATCGGGAGGCCGGTGCGCACCTGCTGGAGAGCATGCTGCACCCGACCCGCCGCGCCGAGGAGTTGCTGCCGGAGTTCCGCCGCACCGGCACGCTGGAGCTGGGCGCCGTGCGGATCGCCCGCCGGGGCAGCGCCGCCGAGCTGACCATGTGCCGGGGAGACAACCTCAACGCCGAGGACGCGGAGCAGGTCGAGGACCTGGAGACAGCGGTCGACCTGGCGCTGCTCGACCCCGAGGTCCGGGTCGGCCTGCTGCGCGGCGGGACGATGACCCACCCCCGCTACCGGGGCCGCCGCGTGTTCAGCGCCGGCATCAACCTCAAACGGCTGCACGCCGGCGAGATCCCGTTGGTCGGCTTCCTGCTGCGCCGGGAGATCGGCTACATCCAGAAGCTGGTACGCGGCCTGCGTACCGGCGACGGACCGGCGGACACGGTCACGAAGCCGTGGGTGGCCGCTGTCGACACGTTCGCGATCGGCGGCGGCGCCCAGTTGCTGCTCGTGTTCGACCAGGTGATCGCGGCCGCCGACGCGTACCTCTCGCTCCCGGCCGCCCAGGAGGGGATCGTGCCCGGCGCCGCCAACTTCCGCCTCGGCCGGGTCGCCGGCGCCAGGACCGCCCGCCAGGTCATTCTGTGCGGGCGCCGGATCCACGCGACCGAGCCCGAGGCGCGGCTCCTGATCGACGACGTGGTGCCGCCGGACGAGGTGGACGCCGCCGTGGACGACGCACTGCACCGGCTGGACGCACCCGCCGTGGTCGCCAACCGCCACATGCTGAACCTGGCCGAGGAACCGCCGGACGCGTTCCGCGGCTACATGGCGGAATTCGCCGTCCAGCAGGCGATGCGGCTCTACAGCCAGGACGTCATCGCCAAGATCGGCTCCTGGGTGGGCCGCGGTGCCTAGCCGGATGCGGCCGGCGGACGCGATGCTGGCGATCCTGCGCGACGAGGGCGTACGCACCGTGTTCGGCAACCCCGGCACCACCGAGCTGCCGTTCCTCGACGCGCTCGTCGACGCGCCGGACCTCGATTTCGTGCTCGGCGTGCACGAGGGCTCCGTGGTCGCGATGGCCGACGGCTACGCCCGGGCCACCGGCCGGTGCGCCTTCGTCAGCCTGCACGTCGCGGCCGGCCTGGCGAACGGGCTCGTCGGCCTGCTCAACGCCTCCCGGTCCCGCACCCCGATGGTGGTGACCGCCGGCCAGCAGGACCGGCGCCACCTCGTGCACGACCCGATGCTCTCCGGCGACCTGGGCGGCCTGGCCCGGGCCGCCGTCAAACACGTCTTCGAGGTCCACCACGCCCACGACCTGCCGATCCTGCTCCGCCGCGCGTTCGCGCTGGCGGTGCAGCCACCGGCCGGGCCGGTCTTCCTCTCCATCCCGATGGACCTCCTCGCCGAGGAGGAACCCGTCGAGCTGCTCGGCCGGTCGGCGCTGGCCCCGGCCGGCGCCCCGGACCGGCTGGACGACGCGGTGCGGATCCTCGCCGGCGCCGCCGCACCGGCCGTGGTCGCCGGCGACGGGGTCGGCCGGGACGGCGCGGTCACCGAGCTGGTGGCGGTCGCCGAGGCGCTCGGCGCCACCGTCTACCACCAGCCGATGCACGACGGCGTCGACTTTCCCGGCTCGCACCCGCTGCACGCCGGCATGCTCGCGCCGACGTACGCGGCCATCCGCGACCGCCTCACCCCGCACGACGTGGTCTTCGTCGTCGGCTGCCACGCCTTCATGGCCCACCACTACACGCCCGGCTCCCCCATCCCGCCCGGCACCACGGTGGTCCAGTTGGACTCGGACCCGGCCGAGGTCGGCCGGAACTTCACCGTCGCGGCCGGACTGACCGGCGGCCTGCGCCCGACCCTGGCCGCGCTCGCCGCCGAGCTGACCGGCCGCGTCCCGCAGGCGGCGTCCCGGATTGCGGCGGCGACCGACCGGTCCCGCGCCGAGCGGGTACGCGTCGAACGGGCCGCCCGGCAGTCCTACGGGCGCACCCCGATGGAACCGCTGGCCGCGGTGCACGCCGTCGCCACCGGGCTGCCGGACGACGCGGTGGTCGTGGAGGAGGCGATCACCTCCGGGCTGCTGCTCCGCTCGGTGCTGCGCCTGGACCGGCCGCGCTCCTACGTGCACACGGTCGGCGGCGGTCTCGGGTCCGGGATCGGCGCGGCGATCGGCAGCCGGATGGGCGACCCGGAGCGGCCCGTCGTGGCGGTGCTCGGCGACGGCTGCACGATGTTCGGCCTGCAAGGACTCTGGTCGGCGGCGCGCTACGGCGTACCGGTGACGTTCGTGGTGATGAACAACGGCGAATACCGGACGCTCAAGGAGACCCTCGACTCGTGGGGCAGCCGGGCGACGGCCGCGGGCCGGTACCCGGGGCTCGATCTGGCGCCGCCACGGCTGGACTTCACCCGGGCGGCGGAGTTCTTCGGCGTACCGGCGGTGACCGCGCGCGACGAGGCGCACCTGACCGAGCTGGTGGCCAAGGGCGCCGGAGCGGACGGACCGCTGCTGGTGGACGTCCCGGTCCGGGGGCACGGCACGGCCTCCGGCGCCGGCTGAGGCGAAGGAGACACGACGCGATGGGCACACTTCTCGACCCGGCCGAGTGTGCCGGGCGGGTCTTCACCGGAGCCTGGGAGGTCCCGGCCGGCGGCACGGTCGACGTACTCGAACCCGCCACCGGGCAGCGCCTGCTGGTCGCCGGTCTCGCCGGGCCCGCCGACGTGGACGCGGCGGTGCGGCGTGCGATCGAGGCCGGGTCGGGCTGGCAGGACACCCCGCCGGTGGAGCGGGCGGCACTGCTGCGACGCGTCGCGGCGCTGCTCACCGCGCACCGTGAGGAGGTCGTCGAGTGGCTGATCCGCGAGGGCGGCGGTGTCCGGGGCAAGGCCGAGCACGAGACCGGCTCGGTCCTCGACGAGCTGTGGGTGGCCGCCGCGCTGCCCACCCAGCCGCACGGCAGTCTGCTGCCCGCCGACGCCGGCCAGCAGAGCATCGCCCGGCGGGTCCCGGTCGGCGTGGTGGCCGTGATCAGCCCCTGGAACGTACCGATGCTGCTGGCGATGCGGGCGGTCGCACCCGCGATCGCGCTGGGCAACACCGTCATCCTGAAGCCGGACGTGAACACGCCGGTCTCCGGCGGCTACCTCATCGCCCGGCTGTTCGCCGAGGCCGGGCTGCCCGCCGGCGTCCTACAGGTGCTGCCCGGCGACGCGGTACCGGGCGAGGCGCTGACCCGGCACCCGGACGTCGACATGGTCGCGTTCACCGGGTCCAGCGAGGTCGGCCGCCGGGTCGGTGCGGCCGCCGGCGGCACCCTCAAGCGGGTCTCGCTCGAACTCGGCGGCAACAACGCGCTCGTCGTGCTCGACGACGCCGACCTCGACCTGGCCGCCTCGGCGGGCGCCTGGGCCTCCTTCTTCCACCAGGGTCAGGTGTGCATGTCGGCCGGCCGGCACATCGTCGTCGAGTCGGTCGCGGACGAATACCTGGACCGGCTCGTCAAACGCGCCGAAGGGCTGCGGGTCGGTGACCCGTGGCGGGAGGCGGCCGACCTCGGGCCGATGATCAACGCGGCGCAGTTGCACCGGGTCGACCGGATCGTCTCCGACAGCGTCGCGGCCGGTGCCGTGCTGCGCACCGGCGGCACCCACGACGGCCCCTACTACCGGCCGACCGTGCTGGCGGCCGTCCCACCGCAGTGCCCCGCGTTCCGGGAGGAGATCTTCGGCCCGGTGGCGCCGGTGACCGTGGTCGCCGACGCCGACGAGGCGGTCCGGGTCGCCGGGGACACCGACATGGGGCTGACCGCCGCCATCCAGACCGGCTCGGCAGAGCGCGGGCTGGCCCTGGCGGCCCGGATCCGCACCGCGATCGTGCACGTCAACGACCAGACCATCAACGACAACGCGTACGTGCCGTTCGGCGGGCGGGGATCCTCCGGGAACGGCTCCCGGTACGGCGCCGCGCATAGCTGGGACGAGTTCACCCAGTGGCAGTGGATAACCGTCCGGGACGTACCCGCCCGGTATCCGTTCTGAGAGCCGCGTCAGAGTGCCCCGGCGCGGCGCCGGGGCACTCTTTTGTCAACCGAGGTGAGCCGGCCGCTCAGGACGAGGTCGTCACCGGCTTCGGTCGGTGGCTGTTGAGGTAGTTGCTGCCGCCCGCCACGCTGGCGTGCGCCAGCCGGTTCATCGGCACCGCGACCCGAAGCGCACGCAGCATCAGGAGCATGTTGTTGCTGCGGCTCATCCAGGCGGCACCGTTGCGTACCCGCCGCACCCGCCGTACCCGGGCCGACTCGTACGCGCGCAGCGCCGCGTCGGCCAGCCGGGGCTCACGTACGTCACGCAGCGCCCCGGCGAGCACCCAGGCGTCCTCCAGCGCCTGGTTCGCGCCCATGCCCGCCCGGGGTGGGATCGCGTGCGCCGCGTCGCCCATCAGCGTGACCGCGCCCTGGCCCCAGCGGCGCGGCACCCGGTGCAGCGCGTGCGGGAAGACGTGCACGTCCTCCTCCGTCACCTGGTCGAGCAGGCCGGTCACCTCCGGCGCCCAGCCGCCGAACCAGCCCCGCAGCCGCGGCAACTGCGGGCCGGCCGCCCGCCCCTCCGCCTCGTCACCGGGCGACCAGGGGCCCTCGAACGCCCAGTGCAGCAGGCCGTCACCGACCGGGTGGACGGCGCAGATGCCGATCCGGCCGAAGTACGTACGCACCGTGTGCCCGCCGGCCAGGTCCGACCGCAGCAGCCCGGTGCCGTGCCAGGTGGCCACGCCGGTGAATCGCGGCGCGTCGCCGAGCGTCCGGGACCGGACCGCGGACCGGTACCCGTCGGCGCCGATCACCACGTCCGCGTCCACCTCGGTGCCGTCCGAGAAGACCACGGTCGCGCCGTCGGCCCGGTGCCGCACCTCCGTGCAGCGCCGTCCGAACCGGACGGTGCCGGCCGGCAGCGCGGCGCCGAGCACCTCGACCACCCGGCCGCGCGACACCAGCAGCGTGTCCTGGCCGTAGCGGGCGGAGACCTCCCGCATGTCCGTCCAGACCAGCAGCGAACCGTCCGAGGTGAGCAACTCGCCCCGGTGCATGGCGGGACCGAGTTCGGCGACACGGATGCCGAGAGCGTCCAGGATGCCGGTGGCCCCGGGCCAGAGGATCACCCCGTTGCCCTCGGTCCGCAGCCGGTCGCCGCGCTCGTACACCTCCACCTGGTGACCGGCCGCGCCGAGCCCCAGCGCGGCCGCGAGCCCGCCGATCCCGGCGCCGACGACGACAATCCTCATCCGTCCATCCCTTCCTCCGACGACACCCTCAGAACCGGCCCGTGACGAGCCAGTCGTGCAACGCCTTCGCCACCGCGTCCGACCGCTCCTCCAGCACGCTGAAGTGGTCGCCCGGCACGTCGACCACCTCGTGCGGCGCGGTCCAGCGGGCGGTCCAGTCACGCTCCGGACCGGCCAGATCCGGCAACTCGGCCGAGAACGGCTCGGTCGCCCGCAGCAGCAGCACCGGGGCGGCGACCGGCGCGGGTGACCAGCCGGTGAAGATCCGGTCGTAGCCGCCGGTCGCCGCGAGCCGGTCCTCGTTGCGCAGCACCAGCCCGCTCTCCCGGCCCGACGTCGCGCGGGTCATCGCGTCCCGGATCCACGGCCGCCGGACCAGGTCGCCGGGCTCGTAGGTGTCGATCAGCACCACGGCCCGGGCGGGGACGCCGATCTCCTCCAGGTGCGCGGCCAGCGCGTTCGCGACCCAGCCCGCCGCCGAGCGCCCCACCAGCACGAACGGGGCGTCACCGCGCAGTTCCCGGATCGCCGCCGCGTGGGCCCGCACCAGGGCGGCCACGCTCTCCGGCAGCGGCTCGCCGGCCCGGAATCCGGGCTCGGGCAGCGCCCAGACCGCGCGCTCACCGCGTAGCGCGGCGGCGAACCGGGCGTACTCGTGTGGCCCGGACGCCGGGCTGAAGGAGGGCAGGCAGAGCAGCGCGGGCTCCCGATCACTCGACGCGAGCGGGACCGGCCGGGGCGCGTGCGCCGCCGCCTCCGTCGCGCCGAACACCGGTCGCAGCGCCGCGACGGCACTCAGCAGCGCCGCCGCCTCCGCAGGACGGCCGGCCGCGTGCGCACCCCAGTAGAGGTCCGCGATCCCGCCGGTCGACGCCGCCGCCGGATCGCCGGGCGTGCCCGCCTGGACGAGCCACGCCGCGATCTCCGTCGGCGTCGGGTGGTCGAAGACGAGCGTGGCGGGTGGTTGCACGCCGGTCGCGGCGCCCAGCCGACCCACCAGCTCCACCGCGGTGAGCGAGTCGAAACCGGCGGCCAGCAACTCCTGCTCGGGGTCGAGCGCACCGGCGTAGCCGAGTACCTCCGCCGCCAGCGTCCGCACCAGGTCCAGCGCGATCCCGGGCCGGTCCGCCCCGTCGGCGCCACGCAACCGCTCGGCGAGCCGGTCGGCCGCACCGACCAGGCGCTCCGGGACGCCGGAGGGCCGGGTGGCCACGGTGCCGCCACCCGGCAGCGGCTCCAGCCAGAACCGCTCGTGTTGGAACGGGTACGTCGGCAGCGTCACCGGGCGCGGCCGGTGCGGTGCCAGCAGCGCCGTCCAGTCGACGGCCTGGCCGTGCAGGTGCAGCTCACCGGCGGCGGCCAGCAGCGTACGCGCCTCGGGCCGGCCGCGACGCATCAGCGGTACGAACGCGCGGCGCCCACCCGCCTCCCCGGTCAGCGTCGTACGAGCCAGCGCGGTCAGCACCGCGTCCGGGCCGACCTCGACGAAGCGCCGTACGCCCGCGTTCCGCAGCCACCGCACGCCGTCGAGGAACCGGACCGCCTCCCGCGCGTGCCGCACCCAGTAGTCGGGCGTGCACAGCTCCTCGGCCGGCACCGGTGCGCCGGTCAGGTTGGAGACGATCTCGATCGTCGGCGTGCCGAACGTGAGCCCGGCCAGGACCTCCCGGAACTCGTCGAGCATCCCGTCCATCTGCGCGGAGTGGAAGGCGTGGCTGACCCGCAGCCGGTTCGTCCGGTGCCCGCGCTCGGCGAGTATCCCGACGATCCGGTCCACCGCCTCGGCGTCTCCGGAGACGACGGTGGCGTCCGGGGCGTTGACCGCCGCGATCGCAACCCGGCCGGACTCCGCGTCGACCAGTGGCCGCACCTCCTCCTCGGCGGCGCGCACCGAGACCATCGCGCCGCCGTCGGGCAGCGCCTGCATCAGCCGCCCCCGCGCGGCGATCAGCGCGCACGCGTCGTCGAGCGAGAAGACGCCGGCGACGTGCGCGGCGGTGATCTCGCCGATCGAATGGCCGATCAGGAAGTCGGGGCGGACACCCCACGCCGCCAGTTGGCGGTAGAGGGCCACCTCCAGCGCGAACAGCGCCGGCTGCGCGTAGCGGGTCTCGTCCAACGGCCCGGCCTCCTCCGCCGGTGCGGTCATCAGGGACCGCAGCGATCGGCCGAGCTGGCGGTCGAGGCGGGCGCAGACGTCGTCGAGCGCGGCCGCGAAGTCCGGCAGCGTCTCGTACAGCTCGGCGCCCATCCCGGCCCGCTGGCTGCCCTGGCCGCTGAAGAGGAACGCGGTCGCGCCGCCGGCCGGTGCCGCCGCGACCGGGGTCACCGCCTCCGCCGCCCGGCCTTCGGCGAGCGCGGTCAGGGCCGCGACCAGCTCGTCCCGGTCGGTGCCGGCGAGCACCACGGCGTCCCCGAAGCGGGCGCGGGTGGTCGCCAGCGCGTGGGCGACGTCGCCGATCCGGAGGTCCGGCCGCGCGGAGAGCGCGGCGCCGAGCCGCCCGGCCTGCTCCGCCAGCGCCGCCGGGGTCCGGGCCGACAAAACCCAGGGCACAGGGGTACGCGTGAACGCCTCTTCCGCCTCGGCCGGAATCTGCTCGGGTGCCTCCTCCAGGATGACGTGGGCATTGGTGCCGCTGATCCCGAACGAGGAGACGCCCGCACGTCGGGGCCGGCCGTCGCGCGGCCAGTCGCGCGGCTCGGTCAGCAACGCGACCTGCCCGGCAGCCCAGTCGACGTGCGGCGACGGCTCGTCGGCATGCAGCGTCCGGGGCAGCCGCTCGTGCCGCATCGCCAGCACCATCTTGATCACCCCAGCCACACCGGCAGCAGCCTGGGTGTGACCGATGTTCGACTTCACCGAGCCGAGCCACACCGGACCGGCCTCGCCACGCTCCCGGCCATACGTGGCCAACAACGCCTGCGCCTCGATCGGATCACCCAACGTCGTGCCGGTGCCGTGCGCCTCGACGACGTCGACGTCGGCGGTGGACAGGCCAGCGCTTGCCAGCGCTGCTCGGATCACCCGCTCCTGGGACGGGCCGTTCGGCGCCGTCAGGCCGTTGGACGCGCCGTCCTGGTTCACCGCGCTACCGCGTACCAGAGCAAGGATCTTGTGGTTGTTACGGCGTGCGTCGGAGAGCCGTTCCAGCAGCAGCATGCCGACGCCCTCGGCGAAACCGGCGCCGTCGGCCGAGGCGGAGAACGCCTTGGAGCGGCCGTCGGGGGCGAGACCTCGCTGCCGGGAGAACTCGACGAACAGCGCCGGGGTGGACATGACCGTGACGCCGCCGGCCAGCGCCAGGTCGCATTCGCCCTGCCGCAGCGCCTGCGCGGCCAGATGCAACGCCACCAGCGACGACGAGCACGCCGTGTCCACCGTGATCGCCGGACCCTCCAGGCCGAACGTGTAGGAGATCCGGCCGGAGGCGACACTGGCGGTGTTGCCGGTGCCGACGTAACCCTCGACCTCCTCGGGCGCCGCGGCCGCGAGCGCCGCGTAGTCCTGGCCGCTGGCGCCGACGAAGACGCCGGTCCGGCTGCCCCGGGCCGCCGACGGGTCGATCCCGGCCGCCTCGAACGCCTCCCAGGACGTCTCCAGCAGCAGTCGCTGCTGCGGGTCCATGGCCAGCGCCTCGCGCGGCGAGATGCCGAAGAACGCGGCGTCGAAACCGGCCACGTCGGAGAGGAAACCGCCGTGCCGGGTGTACGACCGCCCGCGCTGGCCCGGATCCGGGTCGTAGAGGTCCCCGTCCCAGCCACGGTCGGCTGGGAATTCGGCGATCGCATCGCCGTCGGAGTCGAGCAGCCGCCACAGGTCGTCGGGCGACGCCACACCGCCCGGATAGCGGCAGCTCACGCCCACTATCACGATCGGGTCGCCGGTGACCGCCGCCGGAGCGGACCGGTCCTCCGAGACGGCCTCCACCCCGCCAACCTCGGCCCCCAGGTATGCGGCGAGGGCCGCCGGCGTCGGATGGTCGAAGACGAGCGTCGGCGGCAGCCGCAGTCCGGTCACGGCGGTGAGCCGGTTACGCAGTTCGACGGCGGTCAGCGAGTCGAAACCGGCGTCCCGGAACGCCCGCAGCGGCTCCACCGCGTCGGCGGAGGCGTGGCCGAGCACCGCGGCGACGTGCCCGCGTACCAGGTCGAGCAGGACGCGGTCCCGTTCCGCCGAGGGTCGTCCGGCCAGCCGGGCGGCCAGGCCCGAGGTGTCCGGGGCAGAGTCCTGCCGGACGGTCCGGCGTACCGGTCCGACGAGTTCCGCGAAGAGCGGCGGCAGGGTGGCCTCCCGGGCCTGCTCGCGCAGGACGCGTACGTCGAACCGGGCCGGGACGAGCGTCGCCCGGTCGGCCTCCATGCCGGCGTCGAAGAGCGCCAGGCCGTCCTCTGTGGAGATCGCGCGGACGCCGCTGCGGGACATCCGGTGCACGTCGGTGTCGGTGAGCGCACCGGTCAGCCCGGTGCGCTCCGCCCACAGTCCCCAGCCGAGCGACACGGCCGGGAGCCCGGCGGCCCGGCGGGACTCGGCGAGCGCGTCGAGGTACGCGTTCGCCGCCGCGTAGTTGCCCTGGCCCGGGCCGCCGAGCGTGCCCGCGGCGGACGAGAAGAGGACGAACTGGGCCAGGTCCAATGGCGCGGTCAGCTCGTGCAGGTGCCGGGCGGCGTCGGCCTTCGGCTCCAGCACCGCGTCGACACGGTCCGGGTCGAGCGCCTCGACCACGCCGTCGTCGAGGGTGCCGGCGGTGTGCACGACCGCGGTCAGCGGGTGGTCGTCGGCGATGCCCGCGAGCAGGCGCGCGACTGCCGCCCGGTCGCTCACGTCGCAGGCGGCGACGGTCACCTCGGCACCGGTCAGGTCGGCCAGCAGCTCGGCGGTGCCGGGCGCGTCCTCGCCACGGCGGCTGGCCAGCAGGAGATGCCGGACGCCTCGGTCCCGGACCAGGTGACGGGCGACCGCTGCGGCGAGCGTGCCGCTGCCGCCGGTGATCAGCACGGTTCCGTCCGGGTCCAGCGGCCGGGGGATGCTCAGCACCAGCTTGCCCACGTGCTTCGCCTGAGCAAGGTGTCGGAACGCGTCCGGTGCGCGGCGGACGTCCCAGGCCTTGACCGGCAGGGGGCGGAGCGTGCCGTCGGCCATCATGCGGGTGATCTCGGTGAGCATCTCCCGGAGCCGGTCCGGACCGGCCTCCATCAGGTCGAAGGCGCGGTAGGTCACGCCCGGATGAGCGGCCGCGACCACGGATGGATCCCGCACGTCCGTCTTACCCAGCTCCACAAACCGACCGCCGTTGCCGAGCAACCCCAACGACGCGTCGACGAACTCACCCGCCAACGAATTCACCACCACATCCACACCCGAAAACACCGACGCAAACTCCAACGACCGCGACGAACAC
This sequence comes from Micromonospora sp. CA-263727, assembly GCF_050942455.1. Taxonomy (NCBI): domain Bacteria; kingdom Bacillati; phylum Actinomycetota; class Actinomycetes; order Micromonosporales; family Micromonosporaceae; genus Micromonospora; species Micromonospora sp. CA-263727. The sequence continues at coordinate 2,766,974 of NZ_CP192031.1, read as the reverse complement.
ACCCCCGCCACACCCACCACACCCCACTTGTCCCGACGCGCCGTCGCCACCACCTCCGCCCCCAACACACCCGCCAACCGCACCGCCGCCATCCCCACACCACCCGCAGCCGCATGCACCAACACCCGCTCACCCACACGCACACCCGCCACATCCACCAACGCGTAATACGCAGTCAGGAACGCGATCGGGGTGGCGGCGGCGTCGGTGAAGGACCAGCCGTCCGGCATCGGTACCACGGTGCGGTGGTCGGCGACCGCGATCGGGCCGAAGCCACCGGAGAACAGGCCCATCACCCGGTCACCGACGGACAGTCCGGTCACCTCCGAACCGACCTCGACGACCACCCCGGCGCCCTCGCTGCCGAGCCGGGCGCTACCGGGGTACATGCCCAGGGCGATGAGTACGTCCCGGAAGTTGAGGCCAGCGGCGCGTACCGCGACCCGAACCTCGCCGGGGCCGAGCGGTGCCGAGTTCTCCGGCGCGGGTACCAGGGCCAGATGCTCCAGCGTGCCCGGCTCGGTGCTGTCCAGCCGCCAGGCCGGCGCTCCGGCCGGTACGGTGAGCGCCTCGGCCGTCGTGGCGCGGACCAGACGGCGTGCCAGGATGTTGTCTGCGCGGACCGCGAGTTCCGGTTCGGCCGTTCGCAGCGCGCCCGCGAGTGCTGCGGCGGACCAGGCGGTGCCGAGGTCCACGATGGTGAGCGTGCCGGGCCGCTCCGACTGGGCGGACCGGAGCAGGCCGCGCGCCGCCGCCGCGCCGAGGCTGGTCACCGTCTCCCCGGGCCCGGCGGCGACCGCGCTCCGGGTGAGCACCACGAGCCCGGCCGTGGTCGCGGCAGCAAACCACTCCTGCACCAGGCGCAGCGCGCGGTGCGTGGTGTCGTGGACGCCGTCGTCGTCGAGCAGCGTCAGCACCGCGTCCGTGTCCGGTTCCGCGGCGGCATCGCCGAGCGTGGCGGCGCGGATCACGCGGACCCCGGCACCGGTCAGCGCCTCGCCGACCGACCATGGGTCGGCACCGGCCAGCACCACCCGGGCGGGCGCGGCCGCAGCCGGGACCCCGTCCCGCCATTCGACCTGGAACAGCGAGTCGTGCGGGCTCTCCGGGCCGGTGGTGGGCAGGTCCGTGCTGAGCGGACGGGAGACGAGGGAGTCTGCGGTCAGCACCGGCCGGCCGGCGGGGTCGGCGACACGGACGGTGATCGCCTCCGGACCCGTGCGGGTGAGCTGGACCCGTAGCGCGGTGGCGCCGGTGGCGTGCAGCGTGACGCCGGTCCAGGCGAACGGCAGCCGGACCGGGCCGTCCGGGTCGGCGTCCGCGACGGCTGTCGCGTGCAGGGCGGCGTCCAGCAGCGCGGGGTGTATCCCGAACGCGGCGGCGTCCAGGTGCGCGGATTCGGGGAGAGCGACCTCGGCGAAGACGTCGGCACCGCGCCGCCACGCCGCCCGCAGTCCCTGGAACATCGGGCCGTAGCCGTACCCGCCGTCGGCGAGACGATCGTAGAGGCCGTCCACGTCCACGGCCTCGGCACCGGCCGGTGGCCAGACCGTCAGGTCCGTGCCGCCGGGCGCGGGTTCGGTGGTGAGCAGGCCGGTGGCGTGTACCGTCCACGGAGCGTCGCCGGTGGGCCGGGAGTGGATGGTGACAGTACGGGCACCGGTGTCGTCAGGAACCGTGACCCGGACCTGCACCTCGACACCCGTACGCGGGGTGACAGTCAACGGCGCGTGCAGGGTCAACTCGGTGAGCCGGCCGCAGCCGGCCTCGTCACCAGCCCGCAACGCCAACTCGACAAAGGCGGTCCCGGGCAGCAGAACCGTCCCGTTGACCGCATGATCAGCCAGCCAGGGGTGGGTGTGCAGACCGATCCGACCGGTCAAGACGACACCGTCACCGTCGGCCAGGGGGACGGCGGCGCCCAACAAAGGGTGGCCGGCGGCGGTCAGGCCCAGCGTCGCCGGATCACCACCGTGCGTCGGTGTGGGATCGAGCCAGAAACGCTCTCGTTGGAAGGCGTAGGTCGGCAGGTCCACCAGTTGCGGGTTGTTCCCGAATGCCGGGGTGAAGTCGACCGGCAGGCCACGTGTCCACGCCTCACCAAGACTCAGATACAGCCGTTGCAGACCACCCTCATCCCGACGCAACGTCCCCACAACAACCGCCGCACCCTCGACCGTGTCCTCGATCGCAGTCGTCAACACCGGATGCGCCGACACCTCCACAAACCCGTCCACCCCATCAGCCACCAACACCTGCACGGCAGCCGCGAAACCGACTGGTTGACGCAGATTCCGATACCAGTAGTCCGCGTCAACCACCGACTCGAACCGGCCGGTGACGGTGGAGAAGAACGGAACACCACCTACCGTTGGGACGATCCCGGCCAGGGCGGCGCGCAGGTCCGTCTCGATCGTCTCCACGTCGACCGAATGGGAGGCGTAATCCACCGCGATCCGCCGGGCACGAACCCCCGCCTGCTCACACCGGGCCAGCAGAGCATCCAACAACCGGTCATCACCAGCCACGACCAGGCTCGACGGGCCATTCACCGCCGCCACCGACAACCCGACCAACCACGACTCCACCTCCTCGCGGGAAGCCGAGACCGACACCATCCCACCCCTGCCGGCCAGCTTCGACGCCACCAACGCCGAACGAGACGCGACTATCCGGGCACCGTCATCCAAAGACAGCAGACCCGCCACACACGCGGCGGCGACCTCACCCTGCGAATGACCCACCACCACCGACGGCTTCACACCAAACGACGACCACACCTCCGCCAGCGACACCATCACCGCCCACAACACCGGCTGCACCACATCAACCCGCCCCAACGCCACCTCGTCGTCGACCACCTCAGACAACCGCCAGTCCACAAACGGCGCCAACGCACGCTCACACTCGGCGAAACGGTCACGGAACACCGCAGACTGCGCCCGCAACTCCGACGCCATACCCACCCACTGCGAACCCTGACCCGGAAACACAAAAGCAGGACGACGCACCGCACGATGCGCCACACCCTCCACCAACACCGGCGACGGACCACCGACCGCCAGCGCATCCAACGCCGGCAGTCCCAGCGCCACCGCGCGATGGGTGAGCGCCGAGCGTGCCGCGACCAGCGTGGCGCCGACGCCGGACGGGGACGGCCGGTGGGCCAGCGCGTGGTCGCGCAGCCGGCCGGCGGCCGTACGCAGGCTGTGCGCGGAGCGTGCGGAGAGCGCCCACGGTACGGGGTGACCGGCCGGTTCCGGCGGCGGTGCCGGGGTCTCCACCGGCGCCTCTTCGAGGATCACGTGTGCGTTGGTGCCGCTGATGCCGAACGAGGAGATCCCCGCACGGCGGGGTCGGCCGTTGCGCGGCCAGTCGCGCGACTCGGTCAGCAGCGACACGGCACCCGCCGACCAGTCGACCTGGCTGGTCGGCCGGTCCACGTGCAGGGTGCGGGGCAGAAGCCCGTGGCGGAGCGCCATCACCATCTTGATCACGCCGGCGACGCCCGCCGCCGCCTGGGTGTGGCCGATGTTGGACTTGAGTGAGCCGAGCCAGAGCGGCCGTCCGGGCTCGCGGTCCCGGCCGTACGCGGCGAGCAGCGCCTCGGCTTCGATAGGGTCGCCGAGCGTGGTGCCGGTACCGTGCGCCTCGACCGCGTCGACGTCGGCCGTGCTGAGCCGGGCGGCGGCGAGCGCACTCCGGATGACCCGCTCCTGGGAGGGCCCGTTCGGCGCGGTGAGACCGTTGGAGGCGCCGTCCTGGTTGACCGCGCTGCCGCGTACCAGGGCAAGGATCTTGTGGTTGTTGCGACGTGCGTCGGAGAGCCGTTCCACGACCAGCACGCCCGCGCCCTCACCCCAGCCGGTGCCGTCGGCCGCGTCGGCGAACGCCTTGCAGCGGCCGTCCCGGGCCATCCCCCGCTGCCGGGAGAACTCGACGAAGCCGCCGGGGGTGGCCATCACGGCCACGCCGCCGACGAGCGCGAGTGCGCACTCGTCCCGCCGCAGCGCCTGGGCGGCCAGATGCAGCGCCACCAGCGACGACGAGCAGGCGGTGTCCACGGTGACCGCCGGGCCCTCCAGCCCGAGCGTGTACGAGATCCGGCCGGACACGACGCTGCCGGAACTGCTGGTGACCACGTACCCTTCGACGCCGTCCACGGCCCGGGACAGCAGGTTGGCGTAGTCGGAGCCGCCGGCGCCGGCGAAGACGCCGGTGCGGCTGCCGCGCAGCGAGTCCGGTGCTATGCCGGCGTGCTCCAGCGCCTGCCAGGACGCCTCGAGCAGGAGACGCTGCTGCGGGTCCATCGCGGTGGCCTCGCGCGGCGAGATGCCGAAGAACGCCGCGTCGAAGCCGCCGACACCGTGCACGAAACCGCCCTCGCGCACGTAGCTGGTGCCGGGCGTGTCCGGGTCCGGATCGTAGAGCGCGTCGACGTCCCAGCCGCGGTCCACCGGGAAGCCGGACATCGCGTCGACGCCGTCGGCGACGAGTTGCCACAGGTCGTCGGCGGACTCGACGCCGCCGGGCAGCCGGCAGGCCATGCCGACGATCGCCACCGGTTCCACGGCCGCCGCCTCGAGCCGGCGGTTCTGGTCGCGCAACCGCTCGTTCTCCTTCAACGACGCGCGCAGTGCCTCGACGACCTGGTCCTGAGAGGTGTTCATCTGTCCGCGACCCTCCGCTGCGAGTCAGGATTCGGTGTGTCCGAGCGCGCGCCGCACCAGCGCCGCGACATCGAGATCGTCGATGGATTCGGCGGCCGGCTGTGGTGTCGGCGCGTTCTCCGTCAGGCCGACCGGTGTGTTCTCCGCCAGGCGGAGCAGCCCGTCGAGCAGGCCGGCCGCCCGGATCCGGTCGACCGGTACGGTGGCGAGGATCCGGCGCACCTCGGCGTCGTCGGGTGCGGCGGCGGCCGGCGCCGGGTCCGCGTCCGGGAACAGGTCGTGGTGCAGCCGGTCGGCGAGCGCGGCCGGCGTCGGATGGTTGAAGACGAGCGTCGCCGGGAGCCGGAGCCCGGCGGCGCCGTTGAGTCGGTTGCGCAGTTCGACCGCGGTGAGCGAGTCGAAGCCCAGCTCCTTGAGGGCCCGGCCCGGCTCGATCGCGGTCGCGGCGCCGTGGCCGAGCACGGCCGCGACGTGGCCGAGCACCAGGTCCGTCAGGATCCGCATCCGGTCCGGCACGGCCAGCCCCGCCAGCCGCTGCCGCAGGGACTGGCCGTCGTCAGCGGTGTCCCGGGCCCGCGCCGCCCGCCGGGCCGGCGGGCGCACCAGCCCTCTCAACAGCGGCGGTACGGTGTCCGCCGCGCGCAGCGATGCCAGGTCGAGGTCGAGCGGCAGCAGTACCGGATCGGCCTGCTCCAGTGCGGTGTCGAACAGCGACAGGGCGGTCGCGGTCGGCATCGCCCGGATCCCGCCCCGGGTCATCCGGGTGAGGTCGGTGTCGCCGAGGTGCCCGGTCATTCCGCTTCGTTCGGCCCACAGTCCCCAGGCCAGCGACACCGCCGGAAGCCCGGCGGCGCGGCGCAGCCCGGCGAGCGCGTCGAGGAACGCGTTCGCGGCCGCGTAGTTGGCCTGCCCCGGCCCGCCGAGCACACCGGCCGCGGACGAGAAGAGCACGAACCAGGCCGGGTCCAGCGCGGCGGTCAGCTCGTGCAGGTGCCAGGCGGCGTCCGCCTTGGGGCGCAGTACCGTGTCGACCCGGCCGGGGTCGAGGGTCTCGACGACACCGTCGTCCAGTACGCCGGCCGTGTGCACCACCCCGGTCAGCGGGTGCTCCGGCGGGATCCTGGACAGCAGCGCCGCGACCGACGACCGCTCCGCCACGTCGCAGGCGGCGAACTCGACGTACGCCCCGTCGGCGGCGAGCTCGGCGGCCAGTTCCACCGCACCGGGCGCACCACCGCCACGCCGGCTGGCCAGCAACAGGCGCCGGACGCCCCGTTCCCGTACCAGATGACGGGCGACCGCAGCGGCGAGGGTGCCACTGCCGCCGGTGATCAGTACGGTGCCGTCCGGGTCCGGGTCGGGCGGGCGCGGCACGCTGAGGACCAGCTTGCCCACGTGTTTCGCCTGGGCCAGATGCCGGAACGCGTCCCGGGCCTGCCGCACGTCCCAGACGGTGGTCGGCAACGGGCGGATGACGCCCTTCTCGAAGAGCGCGAGCAGCTCGCCGAACATCTCCTTGATCCGGTCCAGGCCGGCATCCGCGACCAGGTCGAAGGCGCGGTAGGCGACGCCCGGGTGTGCCCGCGCGACGTCGGCCGGGTCCCGCACATCCGTCTTGCCGAGTTCCACGAACCGGCCGCCGTCGCCGAGCAGCCCCAGCGACGCGTCGACGAACTCCCCGGCGAGCGAGTTCACCACGACGTCCACGGCGGGGAAGTCCGTGCCGAACCCGATGGTGCGGGACGAACCGATCCGGTGCCTGTCGATGCCGAGACCGGCGACGGTGTCGTGCTTGCCCGGACTGGCGGTGGCGAAGATCTCGGCGCCGAAGACGCGGGCGAGCTGTACCGCAGCCATGCCGACGCCGCCAGCCGCCGCGTGCACCAGCACCCGGTCTCCCGGGGTCACCGCCGCCACGTCCACCAGGGCGTAATACGCGGTCAGGAACACCACGGGTACGCCGGCGGCGTCCGCGAACGACCAGTCGTCGGGCACGGCGACCACCAGGCGGTGATCGGTGACCGCCACCGGACCGCCGTAGGAGCCCTGCATGAACCCCATGACCCGATCGCCGGGGGCGAAGCCGGTCACGCCCGGACCGACCTCGGTGACCACCCCGGCGCCCTCGCCGCCGAACGGGGTGTCCTGGGCCGGTACGACGTCGAGGGCGAGCAGCACGTCGCGGAAGTTGAGGCCGGTGGCGCGTACCGAGATGCGCAACTGCCCCTCGCCGAGCGGGGCGAGGACGTCCGGGCACGGCACCGCCGCCAACTCGTCGAAGGTGTCGCCACTGTTCAGATCCAGAGTCCACGCCGGTACGCCGGGCGGCGGGACGATCCGGCCGGACTGCGTGGCCCGGACCAGCCGGGGACGGTACGCGTCGCCGTCCCGTACCGCGATCTGCGGCTCGCCGGCGGTGAGCGCCGCCGTGAGGACGGCCGCAGAGCCCGGGCTGCCGTCGAGGTCGGCGACCAGCACCCGGCCGGGGTGCTCGGACTGCACGCTCCGGACGAGCCCCCAGACCGCGGCGTGTGCGGGTTCGGGCGGCCCGTCCGCCGAGGTGACGGAGACGGCGTGCCGGGTGAGCACGACGAGTCGGGAGCGGGCGAACCGGTCGTCGGTCAGCCACGCCTGGATCAGCGCGAGCGTGCGGTGCACCGCGCGGCGGGCCGCGATCGCCGGATCACCGTCCACGTCGACGGCGGCCAGTACCAGCGCGGGCGGGTCACCGGCCGCGCACAGCGCCTGTAGGTCGGCGTAGTGCCGCATCGGTACGCCGAGCGCGAGGCCGGGATCGTCCGGGCCGAGCAGCGCCACCTCGACCGGGGCATCGGGCGTTTCCACGGGCTGCCGGGTCCAGTCGAGGCGGAACAGCGCGTCGTCGGCGGCGGCGGTGAGCCGGTCTGCGGTGAGTACCCGGGTGGTCAGTTCGGCGATGGAGACGACGGGCGCGCCGGTGGGGTCGGCGGCGTCGACGGCGACACCGTCTGCGGTCGGACGCAGCCGGACGCGCAGCCGGGTGGCGCCGGTGGCGTGCACCGTGACGCCGGTCCAGGCGAACGGCAGCCGCACCCGGCCCTCGTCCCCGTCACCGGAGACCGCCATCGCGTGCAGCGCCGCGTCGAGCAGCGCTGGGTGAACGCCGAAGTCCGCGGCGTCCGGGGCGGCCGTGTCCGGCAGGGCCACCTCCGCGAACGTCTCCGCGCCGCGCCGCCAGGCGGCCTGGAGACCGCGAAAGGCCGGGCCGTAGCCGTAGCCGCCCTCGGCGAGACGGTCGTAGAGCCCGTGTAGGTCCACAGGCTCGGCACCGGCCGGCGGCCAGATCGTCAGGTCGGTGTTCCCGGCCGGCCCGGTGCTATCGAGCAGGCCGATGGCGTGCCGGCGCCAGGGGGTGGCGAGGTCCTCGCCGTCGGGACGGGAGTGGATGCTGACTGGGCGGCTGCCGGACTCCTGCTCTCCGCCGACGACCACCTGTAGGCGGATCGAGCCGGACGCGGGGAGCGTCAGCGGCGTTTCCAGGGTCAGCTCGGTGAGCCGGCCGCAGCCGGCCTCGTCACCAGCCCGCAACGCCAACTCGACAAAGGCGGTCCCGGGCAGCAGAACCGTCCCGTTGACCGCATGATCAGCCAGCCAGGGGTGGGTGTGCAGACCGATCCGACCGGTCAAGACGACACCGTCACCGTCGGCCAGGGGGACGGCGGCGCCCAACAAAGGGTGGCCGGCGGCGGTCAGGCCCAGCGTCGTCGGATCACCGCCGTGCGTCGGTGTGGGATCGAGCCAGAAACGCTCTCGTTGGAAGGCGTAGGTCGGCAGGTCCACCAGTTGCGGGTTGTTCCCGAATGCCGGGGTGAAGTCGACCGGCAGGCCGCGGGTCCACGCCTCACCAAGACTCAGATACAGCCGTTGCAGACCACCCTCATCCCGACGCAACGTCCCAACAACAAGGGCGGCGTCTTCGACGGTGTCCTCGATCGCGGTGGTCAACACCGGATGCGCGGACACTTCCACGAATGCGTCCACGCCATCGGCCACCAACGCCTGCACGGCAGCCGCGAAACCTACTGGTTGACGCAGATTCCGGTACCAGTAGTCCGCGTCGACGACGGTTTCGAACTGGCCGGTGACGGTGGAGAAGAACGGAACACCACCTACCGTTGGGACGATCCCGGCCAGGGCGGCGCGCAGGTCTGTTTCGATCGTCTCCACGTCGACCGAATGGGAGGCGTAGTCCACCGCGATCCGCCGGGCACGAACCCCCGCCTCCTCGCAACGGCTGAGGAGAGCGTCCAGCAGCCGGTCGTCGCCGGCCACGACCAGGCTCGACGGGCCGTTCACCGCTGCCACCGACAGTCCGACCAGCCACGACTCCACCTCCTCGCGGGAAGCCGAGACCGACACCATCCCACCCCTGCCGGCCAGCTTCGACGCCACCAACGCCGAACGAGACGCGACTATCCGGGCACCGTCATCCAAAGACAGCAGACCCGCCACACACGCGGCGGCGACCTCACCCTGCGAATGACCCACCACCACCGACGGCTTCACACCAAACGACGACCACACCTCCGCCAGCGACACCATCACCGCCCACAACACCGGCTGCACCACATCAACCCGCCCCAACGCCACCTCGTCGTCGACCACCTCAGACAACCGCCAGTCCACAAACGGCGCCAACGCACGCTCACACTCGGCGAAACGGTCACGGAACACCGCAGACTGCGCCCGCAACTCCGACGCCATACCCACCCACTGCGAACCCTGACCCGGAAACACCAAAGCGACCCGAGACGCCTCCGCCACAGCAACACCCTCAACAAGAGCTACGGCCGGCTCTCCCGCCCCGAGCGCGTCCAGGGTCGTCCCCAGCACAGCCCGATCGGCAGTCACCGCGACCGCCCGCCGCTGCAACGCCGCCCGAGCGCTGAACAAGGAGAACGCCGTTCCCGGCAGGTCATCGGGAAGCTGGTCGGCGAGGCGGGATGCCTGCGCGCGCAGCGCGTCGGCGGTGCGCGCGGAGAGGACGAACGGCAGCACCGATGAGACGGCGGGCCGTACGACGGCAGGGACGTCGGGTGCCTCTTCGAGGATGACGTGCGCGTTCGTGCCGCTCACGCCGAACGAGGAGACTCCGGCCCGCCGAGGGTGGTCTGCGCGCGGCCAGTCGCGCGGCTCGGTCAGCAGGCGTACCTGTCCCTCGGTCCAGTCGACTTTGGAGGACGGCTGGTCGACGTGCAGCGTGCGGGGCAGGACACCGTGCCGCATCGCCTGCACCATCTTGATCACACCGGCCACACCGGCGGCAGCCTGGGTGTGACCGATGTTCGACTTCACCGAACCCAGCCACACCGGGTCGGCGACATCCCGGTCCTGGCCATACGTGGCCAGCAGCGCCTGCGCCTCGATCGGATCACCCAACGTCGTACCGGTACCGTGCGCCTCCACCGCGTCCACGTCCGCAGTGGACAAGCCGGCATTTGCCAGGGCGGCTCGGATCACCCGCTGCTGCGAAGGCCCGTTCGGTGCCGTCAGACCACTGGACGCGCCGTCCTGGTTCACCGCGCTGCCGCGTACCAAGGCAAGGATCTTGTGGTTGTTACGGCGTGCGTCGGAGAGGCGCTCCAGCAGTAGCATGCCGACGCCCTCACCCCAGCCGGTGCCGTCCGCCGCGTCCGCGAACGACTTGCACCGCCCGTCGGGCGCCAGACCGCGCTGCCGGGAGAACTCGACGAAGACGGCGGGGGTGAACATGACGGTGACGCCACCGGCGAGCGCCAGATCGCATTCGCCCTGCCGGAGGGACTGGGCGGCCAGGTGCAGCGCGACCAGCGACGACGAGCAGGCGGTGTCCACGGTGACCGCGGGACCTTCCAGGCCGAAGGTGTAGGACACCCGGCCGGTGGCGACGCTGCCCGCGCTGCCGTTGCCGATGTAACCCTCCAGCCCTTCCGGGATCTCGGTCAGCCGGGCGGCGTAGTCGTGGTACATGACGCCCGCGAACACGCCGGTGCGGGAGCCGTGCAGCGAGTCCGGGGGCAGGCCGGCCCGCTCGAACGTCTCCCAGGCCGCCTCCAGCAGCAGCCGCTGCTGCGGGTCCATGGCCAGCGCCTCACGCGGCGAGATGCCGAACAGGGCCGGGTCGAAACGGTCGGCGTCGTAGAGGAAGCCGCCCTCGGTGACGTAGGAGGTGCCGTGGCGGCCCGGGTCGTCGTCGTAGAGCCCCTCGGTGGGCCAGCCCCGGTCGGCGGGGAAGCCGGCGACCGCGTCGGTGCCGTCGGCGACCAGGCGCCACAGTTGTTCGGGAGAGCTGGCGCCGCCGGGATAGCGGCAGCTCATGCCGACGATCGCGATCGGCTCACGCGAGCCGGACTCGGCCTGGCGGAGCCGCTGCTGCGCCTCGTGCAGTTCGCCGGTCACCCACCGGAGGTTTTCCAGCAGCTTTTCCTCGTTCGACACAGGATTCCCCCACCTCGGGCGGTTGGAGCGGCGTGGTCAGGACTTGCCGAGTTCGTTCTGGATGAAGGCGAAGATCTCGTCGGCCGACGCGGCCTTGAGCCGGTCGGTGACGGCGGCGCCAGCCGGGGCGGGTTCCGGGCGACCGCTCCACGCGGCGGCCAGCCGGTGCAGCCGGGCACCGATCCGCGCACTGTCCTCGTCGTCGGGCCGTGCTCCGGCGAGCGCCGACTCCAGCCGGTCGAGTTCGGCCAGGAGGGCTCCCGGCCGTATCGGTTCCGGTGCGGCGGCGGGTGCCGGGGTGGCCGTCATCGTGGCGGTCAGGCGCGCGGTCAGGTGTTCGGCGAGCACGGCCGGCGACGGATAGTCGAAGATCAGCGTGGCCGGTAGCCGGATGCCGACCGCGGCACCGAGCCGGTTGCGCAGGTCCACGGCGGTCAGCGAGTCGAAGCCGGACTGCTGGAAGCCGCGTCTGGGATCCACCGCGCCGGGCCCGTTGTGCCCCAGCACGGCCGCCGCGTGCGTACGGACCAGCGTCAGCACCGCCGCGGCGCGCTGTCCCTCCGGCATCGCGGCCAGCCGGTCCCGGAAGCCGTCTGCGGTTACCGTGTTCCGGGCGGCCCGGCGGCGCGGTGCGCGCACCAGGCCGCGCAGCATCGGCGCGTCGGCGTCTGCGTCTTCGGCCGGATCCAGCCGGATCGGTACGACCGCCGGTGCCGGCCCGGCGATCGCGAGGTCGAACAGCGCCAGCCCGTCCTCGGTGGAGAGCGGTGTCAGACCCGACCGGGACATCCGCCGCCGGTCCTGTGCGTCCAGCCGGTCCGTCATCCCGCTCGACTGCTCCCACAGTCCCCAGGCCAGCGATGTCGCCGGCAGCCCCGTGGCGCGCCGATGCGCCGCGAGCGCGTCGAGGAAGGCGTTGGCCGCCGCGTAGTTGGCCTGCCCGGCCGAGCCGAGCACGCCGGCGGCCGAGGAGAAGAGCGCGAACAGCGCCGGTTTCGCCGCAGCGGTCAGCCGGTGCAGGTGCAGCGCGCCGTCCACCTTCGGGCGGAGCACCGCCTCGACCCGGTCGGTGGAGAGCGAGGTCAGCATGCCGTCGTCCAGCGCACCGGCGGCGTGCACCACCCCGGTCAGCGGGTGCTCCGCCGGGATGCGTTCCAGCAGCCGTGCCACGTCGTCCGGGTCGGCGATGTCGCAGGCGACGATCTCGGCCTCGGCGCCGAGCGTCGCCAGCTCCGCGCGTAGTGCGTCGGCGCCCGGCGCGTCGGCTCCGGCCCGACTCGCCAACAGCAGCCGGCCGGCGCCGTACCGGATGACGAGGTGGCGGGCCAGTTGCGCGCCCAGGCCGCCGGTGCCACCGGTGATCAGTACGGTGCCGTCCGCGATTGCCGGAAGTTCGGCGCGTGCCATCGGCTGCGGGACGAGCCGGGGGGTGAGGAGCGCGTCGCCGCGCAGGGCCGTCTGTGGTGCGGCGCCGGACAGGGCGGCGGTCAGCAGGTCGGCGGCGAGACCGGCATCCGGGTCGAGGTCGATCAGGAGGAACCGCCCGGGGTGTTCGGTCTGCGCCGACCGGACAAGGCCCCACAGGGCGGCGTGCGCCAGATCGGGTACGTCGTCGTGCTCCGTGGCCGCGACCGCGCCACGGGTGACGACGGCGAGCCGGGTGTCGGCGAGCCGGTCGTCGGCCAGCCAGCGCTGCAACAGGAGCAGCAGACTGGTGGTGGCGGCGTGGACGGCCTCGGGTGTGGCGGGGTCGGTGCCGGAGCAGACCGCCACCACTTCCGGGAAATCGGTCATCTCGGCGAGATCCTGGTAACCGGTCGAGGCGACGCCGGCGGGCAGCAGCCCGAAGACGTCCGCGCCGAGCAGGGCTGTCCGGGCCGGCCGCGCCTCGGTGGTTGCGGCCGCCTCCCAGCCGACGCGGAACAGGGACGCCTGTGCCTGGCGGGTGGTGGCCGAGGCGAGCGCGGCCGGGTCGACCGGACGGGAGACGAGCGCGTCGGCGGTGAAGACCGGGTGACCTGCGGCGTCGGTGGCGTGGATCGCGGTACCGGACCTGGCCGGGCTCAGCCGCACTCGCAGCACGGTCGCCCCGGTGGCGTGCAGGGTCACGCCAGTCCAGGCGAACGGCAGCCGTACCTCGCCGTCCCCGACCGCGAGCATCGCGTGCAGTGCCGCGTCCAGTAGCGCCGGATGCACGCCGAAGCCGGTGGTGTCCGCCGGGTCCGGCAGCCCGACCTCGGCGAAGAGTTCCTCGCCATGGCGCCAGGCGGCACGCAGCCCTCGGAACACCGGGCCGTAGTCGTACCCGTCGGCGGCGAGGCGGTCGTAGAAGCCGTCCAGGTCCAGTGCGGTGGCGCCGGCCGGCGGCCACGCCATCGGGGCGGCCGTGCCGGGCCGGGAGGGCGCGGCGGTCAGCAGGCCGGTGGCGTGCGTAGCCCAGGGGGCATCGCCGTCGCGGGAGTGGATGGTGACGGCCCGCGTGCCGTCCTGGTCCGCTGCGGCGACACGAACCTGCACGTGGACGGCACCGTGTGCGGGGATCACCAGCGGGGCTTGCAGGGTCAGTTCGTCTAGGACGCCGCAGCCGGCTTCGTCACCGGCCCGCAGAGCCAGCTCGACGAAGCCGGTCCCGGGCAGCAGGACGGAACCGAGCACGGTGTGGTCGGCGAGCCAGGGGTGGGTGTGCAGGCCGATCCTGCCGGTCAGCACCACACCGTCACCGTCGGCCAGGGGGACGGCGGCGCCCAACAAAGGGTGGCCGGCGGCGGTCAGGCCCAGCGTCGCCGGATCACCACCGTGCGTCGGTGTGGGATCGAGCCAGAAACGCTCTCGTTGGAAGGCGTAGGTCGGCAGGTCCACCAGTTGCGGGTTGTTCCCGAATGCCGGGGTGAAGTCGACCGGCAGGCCACGTGTCCACGCCTCACCAAGACTCAGATACAGCCGTTGCAGACCACCCTCATCCCGACGCAACGTCCCCACAACAACCGCCGCACCCTCGACCGTGTCCTCGATCGCAGTCGTCAACACCGGATGCGCCGACACCTCCACAAACCCGTCCACCCCATCAGCCACCAACACCTGCACGGCAGCCGCGAAACCGACTGGTTGACGCAGATTCCGATACCAGTAGTCCGCGTCAACCACCGACTCGAACCGGCCGGTGACGGTGGAGAAGAACGGAACACCACCTACCGTTGGGACGATCCCGGCCAGGGCGGCGCGCAGGTCCGTCTCGATCGTCTCCACGTCGACCGAATGGGAGGCGTAATCCACCGCGATCCGCCGGGCACGAACCCCCGCCTGCTCACACCGGGCCAGCAGAGCATCCAACAACCGGTCATCACCAGCCACGACCAGGCTCGACGGGCCATTCACCGCCGCCACCGACAACCCGACCAACCACGACTCCACCTCCTCGCGGGAAGCCGAGACCGACACCATCCCACCCCTGCCGGCCAGCTTCGACGCCACCAACGCCGAACGAGACGCGACTATCCGGGCACCGTCATCCAAAGACAGCAGACCCGCCACACACGCGGCGGCGACCTCACCCTGCGAATGACCCACCACCACCGACGGCTTCACACCAAACGACGACCACACCTCCGCCAGCGACACCATCACCGCCCACAACACCGGCTGCACCACATCAACCCGCCCCAACGCCACCTCGTCGTCGACCACCTCAGACAACCGCCAGTCCACAAACGGCGCCAACGCACGCTCACACTCGGCGAAACGGTCACGGAACACCGCAGACTGCGCCCGCAACTCCGACGCCATACCCACCCACTGCGAACCCTGACCCGGAAACACAAAAGCAGGACGACGCACCGCACGATGCGCCACACCCTCCACCAACACCGGCGACGGACCACCGACCGCCAGCGCATCCAACGCGGCACGCAGCCGATCCGGCTCACCGGCAGCGACTACCGCACGATGCTCGAAGGCCACGCGGTGGTGGAACAGGGAGTGGGCGACATCCGGTAGCACATCGACGCTTGGGGGCACAGAGAGGCCGAGGTGCGCGGAGAGGCGGTGAGCCTGGGCGCGGACCGCGGTACCGTCGCGGCCGGACAGCACGAACGGGAGCATGGGGTACGGATCGCCGGTCCGCTCGGGTGCGGTCCCGGAATCGGGCGCCTCTTCGAGGATGACGTGCGCGTTGGTGCCGCTCACGCCGAACGAGGAGACGCCGGCCCGGCGCGGGTGTCCGTTGCCGGACCAATCCCGGGGCTCGGTGAGCAGGCGCAGGTCGCCGGCCGACCAGTCGACGTGCGGCGACGGCTCGTCAGCATGCAGCGTCCGGGGCAGCCGCTCGTACCGCATCGCCAACACCATCTTGATCACACCGGCCATGCCGGCGGCAGCCTGCGTATGACCGATGTTCGACTTCACCGAACCGAGCCACACCGGACCCGCCTCGCCACGCTCCCGGCCATACGTGGCCAACAACGCCTGCGCCTCGATCGGATCACCCAACGTCGTACCCGTACCATGCGCCTCCACCGCATCCACGTCCGCAGTGGACAGACCAGCGCTCGCCAGCGCCGCTCGGATCACCCGCTCCTGGGACGGACCGTTCGGCGCCGTCAGACCGTTGGACGCGCCGTCCTGGTTCACCGCGCTGCCGCGTACCAAGGCAAGGATCCTGTGGTTGTTACGGCGTGCGTCGGAGAGCCGCTCCAGCAGCAGCATGCCGACGCCCTCGGACATACCGAACCCGTCCGCCGAGGCGGAGAACGCCTTGCACCGGCCGTCGGCGGCCAGACCTCGCTGACGCGAAAACTCCACGAAGATGCCGGGCGTCGACATGATGGTCACGCCGCCGGCCAGCGCCAGATCGCATTCGCCCTGCCGCAGCGCCTGCGCGGCCAGGTGCAACGCCACCAGCGACGACGAGCAGGCGGTGTCCACGGTGACCGCCGGGCCCTCCAGCCCGAACGTGTACGACAGACGGCCGGACACGACGCTGGCCGCATTGCCGGTGACCAGATAGCCTTCGATCTCCTCCGGCGTGCCGGGCTGGAGCGTCGCGTAGTCCTGACGGCTGGCCCCGACCATGACCGCCGTACGGCTGCCGCGCAGCGTCGCGGGATCGAGACCGGCGGCCTCGAACGCCTCCCAGGACGTCTCCAGCAACAGTCGCTGCTGCGGGTCCATGGCCAGCGCTTCCCGTGGCGAGATGCCGAAGAAGCCGGCGTCGAAGCGGTCGGCCGCCTGGACGAAGCCGCCACGCGAGGAGTAGGAGGTGCCGGCGTGGCCGGGGTCGGGATCGAAGAGAGACGCGTGGTCCCAGCCACGGTCGGTGGGGAATTCCGAGGTGGCGTCGGCGCCGTCGTACAGCAGACGCCAGAGCGCGTCCGGGGAGTCGACGCCGCCGGGCAGCCGGCAGCTCATGCCGACGATGGCGATCGGTTCGCCGGCGTCCGCGGTGGCGCGCACGACGGCCGGCCCGGCAGCAGCGGCGGCGGTGCCGAACAGCGTCGCGTCGAGGTGCTCGGCGAGCGCCTCCGGTGTCGGATAGTCGAAGACGAGCGTCGCGGTCAGCCGTACGCCGGTGGCGGCACCGAGCCGGTTGCGCAGTTCGACACCGGTCAACGAGTCGAACCCGAGGTCCTTGAAGGCGCGCCCCGGGTCGATCGCGGTGTCGGCCGTGTGTCCGAGCACCGTGGCGGCGTGCGCGCGGACGAGGTCACGCAGGTGGTTGCGGCGTTCCGGAGCGCTCAGCGCGGCCAGCCGGGCGGTCAGGCTGTCACGGTCGGCCGGGCCGTCGACTGCGGCGACGCGCCGGGCCGGGGTCCGGACCAGGCCGCGCAGGACCGCAGGCAGATCCTCGTAGGGCCGGGCGCGCAACGCCCGAAGATCCAGTCGGAGCGGTACGAGCTGCGCCGTGTCCGCCTCGAACGCCGCGTCGAAGAGCGCCAGCCCTTCCTCGGCGGTGAGCGCCGCGATGCCACCCCGGGCCATCCGCGCCAGGTCGGCGTCGTCGAGGTGCCCGGTCATCCCGCTGCGTTCCGCCCACAGTCCCCAGGCCAGCGACACCGCCGGTAGCCCTTGGGAGCGGCGGAACTCGGCGAGCGAGTCGAGGAAGACGTTCGCCGCCGCGTAGTTGCCCTGGCCCGGGCCGCCGAGCGTGCCGGAGGCCGCAGAGAAGAGCACGAACCGCGCGAGTCCCAGTGGCGCGGTCAGCTCGTGCAGGTGCCAGGCGGCATCCGCCTTGGGCCGCATGACGGTGTCGAGGCGGGCGTGGTCGAGCGAGGTGACCAGGCCGTCGTCCAGGACGCCGGCGGTGTGCACGACGGCGGTCAGCGGATGTTCCGGCGCGACGGCCGACAGCAGGCGCACGACCTCGGCACGGTCTGTCACGTCGCAGGCGACGACGCGTACGTCCGCGCCGTCCGCGGCGAGTTCGGCCGTCAACTCCGTCACCCCGGGCGTCGCCGCGCCGCGCCGGGCGGCCAGCAGTAGATGCCGGACGCCGTGCCGTCGGACGAGGTGCCGGGCGAGCAGTCGTCCCAGACCTCCGGTCCCGCCGGTGATCAGCACGGTTCCGTCCGGATCCAGCGGCCGGGGGATGCTCAGCACCAGCTTGCCCACGTGCCTCGCCCGCGCCAGATGCCGGAACGCGTCCGGTGCCCGCCGGATGTCCCAGGCGGTGACCGGCAGCGGGCGCAGTACTCCGTCGGTGATCATCCGTACGATGTCGCGCAGCATCTCGCCGATGCGTTCCGGTGCCGCCTCCACCAGGTCGAAGGCGCGGTAGGTCACGCCCGGATGAGCGGCCGCGACCACGGATGGATCCCGCACGTCCGTCTTACCCAGCTCCACAAACCGACCGCCGTTGCCGAGCAACCCCAACGACGCGTCGACGAACTCACCCGCCAGCGAATTCACCACCACATCCACACCCGAAAACACCGACGCAAACTCCAACGACCGCGACGAACACACCCCCGCCACACCCACCACACCCCACTTGTCCCGACGCGCCGTCGCCACCACCTCCGCCCCCAACACACCCGCCAACCGCACCGCCGCCATCCCCACACCACCCGCAGCCGCATGCACCAACACCCGCTCACCCACACGCACACCCGCCACATCCACCAACGCGTAATACGCAGTCAGGAAGACGACGGGGATCGATGCGGCGACGGTGAAGGACATTCCCGGGGGGATCGGGACGACGAGCCGGTGGTCGACGACGACCGAGGGGCCGAGACCGCCGGGCATCAGGCCCAGCACCCGGTCGCCGACAGACAGTCCGGTCACACCGGGTCCGACCTCGACGACCACGCCGGCGCCCTCACCGCCCATGGTGGCGGCCGCCGCATCCGGGTACATGCCGAGGCTGATCATCACGTCGCGGAAGTTGAGGCCGGCGGCGTGCACGGCCACCCGGATCTCGCCGGTACGCACCGCGCGTGCCGGCTGCGGCGCGAGGACGAGGTTCTCCAGGGTGCCCGGCGCGGTGACCTCGAGCCTCCAGTCGGCATCCACCGGGGGTACGAGCCCGCGCGCCTGTCCGGCACGCACGAGCCGCGGCACGAGCAGGGCGCCGTCGCGGAGTGCGATCTGCGGCTCCGCGCTGGCGAGGGCGGCGGGAAGCGGCGTGTCGTCGGCGGTACGCCCGGGATCCAGGTCGGCGAGCACGATCCGGCCGGGGTGCTCGGACTGGGCCGAGCGGACCAGGCCCCACAGCGGCGCGAGCGACGGATCCGTTCCGGGCGCGTCGTCCCCGCACGACATCGCACCCCTGGTCACGATCGCGAGCCGGGTGGCCGCGAAGCGCTCGTCGGAGAGCCACTCCTGGAGCACGTCCAGCAGCCCGGCGGTGGACGCGCGTACGGCAGCCGGGTCCAGCGTGCCCGTGCCGGCGCGGCAGACCGCGAGGATGTCAGGGACGTCGGTGACGGTGCCGAGGCCGGCGTAGGCGGTGGGAACGACACCCGAGGCGTGCAGGCCCAGCGTGTCGTCGCCCAGGACGGCGATGCGCGGTGCGGGGGCGTCCAGGGCCGGCGACCGTACCCAGTTCACCTGGAACAGCGAGTCAGGTCCGGTCGCGGAGGTCGCCGGGGTGACCGGGCGGGAGACGAGCGCGTCTGCGGTGAAGACCGGGTGGCCTGCGGCGTCGGTGGCGTGGATCGCGGTGCCGGACCCGGCCGGGCTCAGCCGGACCCGCAGCACGGTCGCCCCCGTCGCATGCAGGGTCACACCGGTCCAGGCGAACGGCAGCCGCACTTCGCCGTCCCCGATCGCGAGCGTTGCGTGCAGTGCCGCGTCCAGCAGCGCCGGATGCAGGCCGAACCCGTCGGCGTGCGCCGGCTCGGGCAGCCCGGCCTCGGCGAAGATCTCGTCGCCACGGCGCCATACGGCACGCAGCCCTCGGAACACGGGGCCGTAGTCGTACCCGTCTGCGGCGAGGCGGTCGTAGAAGCCGTCCAGGTCCAGCGCGGTGGCGCCGGCCGGCGGCCAGGCCATCGGCGCGGCGGCGGGTAGGGACGGTGTGGCGGTCAACGAGCCGGAGGCGTGCATGGTCCACACGTCGTCGTCATCGTCGTCGCGGGAGTGGATGGTGACAGTACGGGCACCGGTGTCGTCAGGAACCGTGACCCGGACCTGCACCTCGACACCCGTACGCGGGGTGACAGTCAACGGCGCGTGCAGGGTCAACTCGGTGAGCCGGCCGCAGCCGGCCTCGTCACCAGCCCGCAACGCCAACTCGACAAAGGCGGTCCCGGGCAGCAGAACCGTCCCGTTGACCGCATGATCAGCCAGCCAGGGGTGGGTGTGCAGACCGATCCGACCGGTCAAGACGACACCGTCACCGTCGGCCAGGGGGACGGCGGCGCCCAACAAAGGGTGGCCGGCGGCGGTCAGGCCCAGCGTCGCCGGATCACCACCGTGCGTCGGTGTGGGATCGAGCCAGAAACGCTCTCGTTGGAAGGCGTAGGTCGGCAGGTCCACCAGTTGCGGGTTGTTCCCGAATGCCGGGGTGAAGTCGACCGGCAGGCCACGTGTCCACGCCTCACCAAGACTCAGATACAGCCGTTGCAGACCACCCTCATCCCGACGCAACGTCCCCACAACAACCGCCGCACCCTCGACCGTGTCCTCGATCGCAGTCGTCAACACCGGATGCGCCGACACCTCCACAAACCCGTCCACCCCATCAGCCACCAACACCTGCACGGCAGCCGCGAAACCGACTGGTTGACGCAGATTCCGATACCAGTAGTCCGCGTCAACCACCGACTCGAACCGGCCGGTGACGGTGGAGAAGAACGGAACACCACCTACCGTTGGGACGATCCCGGCCAGGGCGGCGCGCAGGTCCGTCTCGATCGTCTCCACGTCGACCGAATGGGAGGCGTAATCCACCGCGATCCGCCGGGCACGAACCCCCGCCTGCTCACACCGGGCCAGCAGAGCATCCAACAACCGGTCATCACCAGCCACGACCAGGCTCGACGGGCCATTCACCGCCGCCACCGACAACCCGACCAACCACGACTCCACCTCCTCGCGGGAAGCCGAGACCGACACCATCCCACCCCTGCCGGCCAGCTTCGACGCCACCAACGCCGAACGAGACGCGACTATCCGGGCACCGTCATCCAAAGACAGCAGACCCGCCACACACGCGGCGGCGACCTCACCCTGCGAATGACCCACCACCACCGACGGCTTCACACCAAACGACGACCACACCTCCGCCAGCGACACCATCACCGCCCACAACACCGGCTGCACCACATCAACCCGCCCCAACGCCACCTCGTCGTCGACCACCTCAGACAACCGCCAGTCCACAAACGGCGCCAACGCACGCTCACACTCGGCGAAACGGTCACGGAACACCGCAGACTGCGCCCGCAACTCCGACGCCATACCCACCCACTGCGAACCCTGACCCGGAAACACAAAAGCAGGACGACGCACCGCACGATGCGCCACACCCTCCACCAACACCGGCGACGGACCACCGACCGCCAGCGCATCCAACGCGGCACGCAGCCGATCCGGCTCACCGGCAGCGACTACCGCACGATGCTCGAAGGCCACGCGGTGGTGGAACAGGGAGTGGGCGACATCCCGCAGCGGATCCGTGAGCGGGGTGTCGTTGAGACGGACGGCCTGGCCGCGCAGCGCCGTCGCCGAACGGCCGGAGATGACGAACGGCACCATCGGCGGTGCCGGCGCCGATTCGACCGGTTCGGCGGCGGGTGCCGCTTCGAGGATGACGTGCGCGTTCGTGCCACTCACGCCGAACGAGGACACCGCCGCCCGACGCGGCCGGTCCGCCGCCTCGGGCCAGTCGCGGGCCTCGGTCAGCAGCGCCACCGCGCCGGCCGCCCAGTCCACCTTGGACGACGGCTCATCCACATGCAGCGTGCGGGGCAACACTCCATGCCGCATCGCCAACACCATCTTGATCACACCAGCCACACCAGCAGCAGCCTGCGTATGACCGATGTTCGACTTCAGCGACCCCAGCCACACCGGACCCGCCTCGCCACGCTCCTGACCGTACGTGGCCAGCAACGCCTGCGCCTCGATCGGATCACCCAACGCCGTACCCGTACCGTGCGCCTCCACCGCATCCACATCCCGCACCGACAGACCCGCATTCGCCAACGCCGCCCGGATCACCCGCTGCTGCGAAGGCCCGTTCGGCGCTGTCAGACCACTGGACGCACCGTCCTGGTTCACCGCACTGCCGCGTACCAGAGCAAGGATCTTGTGGTTGTTGCGGCGCGCGTCGGAGAGCCGCTCGACCAGGAGCATGGCGACACCCTCGGACATGCCGAATCCGTCGGCGCTGTCGGAGAACGCCTTGCATCGGCCGTCGGCGGCGAGGCCGCGCTGCCGGGAGAAGGCGATGATGCCGTCCGTGGCGGCGTGCACCATGGCGCCGCCGACGAGGGCAAGCGTGCACTCCCCCTTGCGCAGCGCGTCGCCGGCAAGATGCAGGGCCACCAGCGAGGACGAGCAGGCGGTGTCGACGGTGACCGCGGGTCCTTCGAACCCCATCGTGTACGCGAGGCGGCCGGACGCGACGCTGGCCGCGTTCCCGGTGACGGCGTAGCCCTCCAGGCCGCCGCCGTCGCCTGCGACCAGGGTGGCGTACTCGGGCCCGCCGATGCCGACGAAGACGCCGGTACGGCTGCCGCGCAGCGCGGGCGGCCGCAGGCCGGCGGATTCGACGGCGGTCCAGCCGGCTTCCAGCAGCAGTCGCTGTTGCGGGTCCATCGCGAGTGCCTCGCGCGGGTTGATGCCGAAGAAGGCGGCGTCGAAGCCGGCGATGTCGTCGAGGAAGCCGCCGCCGCGCACGTAGGTGGTGCCGGGGTGGTCCGGGTCCGGGTCGTGGAGCGCCCCGAGGTTCCAGCCGCGGTCGGACGGGAAGGGGACGATGGCGTCGCGGCCGTCCAGGAGTAGCTGCCACAGCGCCTCCGGTGACGTCGCGCCGCCCGGGAGCCGGCAGCTCATCCCGATGATCGCCAGCGGTTCGTCGCGCTTCTCCTCCAGCTCACGGAGGCGGTTCCGGGTTCGCTGTAGGTCCGCCGTGACCCGCTTGAGGTAGTCGACGACCTTCTCTTGCTCGTGCATATCGCCTCTTCGTCACTCGGGCGGGCGGGGCGCGGTCCGTCCACGACCCGGCGGCGGCGTTCGGGGGATACGCCGCCGCCGATGGCCGTGCACGGACGGATCAGCGTCCGGGCTGCGGAGGCCGGACGCCGAGCGCGTGCCGGAACTCGTCGCGGGGGTCCCAGCGCGCCTTGATCTGCTGGAGCCGTGGGTAGTTGCCGAGGTAGTACAGGGTGTGCCAGCCGACGCCGGAGGTGTTCCACGCCGGATCGGCCACGTCGGCGTCCGCGTAGTTGATGTGGCATCCGGCGGCCGTGTCGCCGGGCGCGGGCACGCCTCCGGTGTCGGCCCAGACGTCGCGGTAGAAGGTACGGATCCAGGTGAGGTGCCGCTCGTCTTCGGCCGGGTCGGTCCACTCGGTGGCGAAGATCAGGCGCAGCACCGAGTCGCGCTGCGGCATGGCGGTGGCGTCCGAGGCGACGGCGTTCACTGCGCCGCCATAGCTGGCCAGCATGATGCCGGCGGTCATGTTGCGGTAGCCGGGCGTGGTCAGGCTGTTGTAGACCGCGGTGATCTGGGCGTCGGAGAGGCTCCGGCGCAGATAGGCGGTCTTGAACTTGGCCCGCCGGGTGTGGTCGGCGCGGTCCGTCACTCCGGGCCAGGTGGTGGTGTGCAGCCAGGGCAGGACGTGCCGTTCCAGGACGACGGGATCGACGCCGACACCGTCGCCGAGCGCGGCGAGATAGTCGGTGAGCAGTTGTTCGGCGTCCGGCACCGTGGCGTCGAACTGGATGCTCATGATGATGACGCCGGCGCCCTCCCGCGGCGTCGCGCCGATCACGCTGTAGAGGCCGGCGTAGGGCGAGCCGGGGTCGCTGTTGCGTTCGTGCCAGGCGCCGTGGTTGCGCAGCAGGGTGCTGAACGACTCCTCGCTCATCGCGGCCCAGGGCCAGAGCACCTGGGCGACGATCATCCTGGCCGGTGGGGAGGGCAGGAGTGTGCCGGGATCGTGGCCGGTGGCGCCGGGCGAGCGGAACCAGTAGCGGGTCACGACGCCGAAGTTGCCGCCTCCGCCGCCGGTGTGCGCCCACCACAGGTCGTGGTACGGGTCGTCGGGTTCCCGGGTGGCGACGACGGCCCTGGCCCGGCCGTCCTCGTCGACCACGACGACCTCGACGGCGTAGAGGTGGTCGACGACGGAGCCGAACAGCCGCGACAGCGGACCCCAGCCGCCGCCCGCGATGTGGCCGCCGAGACCGACCGATGGGCAGGTCCCGGCCGGCAGGGCGACGCCCCACTGGCGGAAGAGCGTGCGGTTCACCTCGCCGATGAGCGCGCCGGCGCCCGCCTCGAAGGCGCGCATGCCGGGGTCGTAGCCGATCGAGGTCAGCGCCGTCAGGTCGACGACGACCCGGATCTCGGGGTTGGTGACGAAGTCCTCGAAACAGTGACCGCCGCTGCGGACTGCGATGCGCCGGCCGCTGTCCACCGCCTCCTGCACGGCCGAGACGACGTCCTCGGTGGACGCGACCAGCCGTACGTAGTCCGGGGTACCGGCGAAGCGGGCGTTCCAGCCGCGGACGAGGTCGTCGTAGCGGGGATCACCGGGCAGCACGGTGGCGGCCACCGAGGTCAGCCGGCCGGCGGCGGGCGCCTCGACGGGCACGCCGGTCATCAGGCGACCTCGGTCCTGGCCACGATCGCGGACCCGCCCGTGACCGTGCAGACCACGGGGTGGTCGGAGGTCACCACGGTGTGGTCGCCGGGGGTGAACGTGTAGTTGCCCGGCCGCTCCGCGCGCAGCGTGACCGTGCCGCCGCTGAGGAACACCGTGCCGCCCTTCGGAATCTCCGCCGGGTTGGTGAGCCCGGTGACGGTCAGCGTGCCCTCGCCCGCACCGCCCACGATCACCTCCAGCTCGGCGGTCACCTCGTTACGGGCCAGTAGCCTCGGGGTGGCCGCGCGGCTGCGCAGCGTGACCTCAAGGTGGATCTCGCCGCCGGCGGCAACCTTGTCCGGCGCGACGACCGTGACGTAGTTGACGCTGTCCTGGGGCGTCTCACCGGGAATGGCGCAGGCCACCTCAAGGTCCGCCGTGCCGGAATTGGTGCTGCTGTCACTCATCGCCGTGCCGCCCTTTCGTAATCGTCTGCCATGTCCGCTCGTGAATGCGGTGAACTATTCGGCGATCCTGGTGCGGGTGGTCCATCGATAGGTGATCGAATCACCATTCCCGGCCAGCACGCCGTCGACGCGCTCGAAGTGCTCGTACCCGCCGTGATGCTCGATCTTGATCTTCTCGTCGCTCTTGACGGCCTTGACCAGGCGGCTTTCGGGTGGAAGGTCCGCCGGACCGCCCTCCAACACCACATCGACGAGGCCATCGTCACCGGAATGTCTCATCGCACAAGCTCCTCCGCGCCGTCCTCCCGCGATCAGCGGGCAAGGAGAAAGAAATTCGGTGCGTCGCCATTGGACGCTAACCGGAGCGCGGAAGGGCCGCCTACCCCTTAGTGACCCCTATCAGCCACACACCGACCTATTCCGGGCGTCGGAGGCCGGCGAGAACGACGCGCAACTGGCGGCGCCAGTGGCCGGGTGAGCGGGCCTCGGTGAGCTGGATGATCCGGCCGAGTCCGATCAGGAGCAGCGACACGTCCTCAAGGGTGGTCTCCGGGCGCAGCACACCGGCGTCCCGGGCCCGGTCGATCATGCCGGCCAGGACCGGCTGGAGTTCGTCCTGGCACTGCTGGAAGCGCGGTGTCGCGACCATCGGATCGGCGAGCCCGTCGAGCAGCGCGCGATGCTGGGCGACGAGTTCCAGCGACCGCTCCATGAACTGGGCGAGCCCCTGCCAGGCGTCGGCCGCGCCGGACGCCTCCCGGACGGTGGCGGCCCAGCGGTCGAGCACGTCGGCCACCACGGCGTCGGCCAGCAGTTCCTTGGTGGCGAAGTGCCGGTAGACCGTGCCGATCCCGACACCGGCCCGCCGGGCGATGTCCCGCACGTCGAGCGCCAGACCGTGCTCGGCGAAGGCCTCGGCGGCGGCGCCGAGCAGCCGCCGGCGGTTGTCGACGGCGTCCCGGCGCAGCGGGCGGGGGGACACGTTCGCCGACTCACGAGGCATGAACGGAGCGTACGCGTAGCCCAACCGCACGGTGCAAACCTGCTAGCATCGCGAGCGTAAACGGATCAGGAGTTCCGGATAATGTTCGGGGTCGGCGTCGCCCGGCCGGCTGGGGAGGATCATGAAGACCATCGTCATTTCCGGGGGTACGGACGGCATCGGTCGTGCGCTCGCGATCCACGAGTTGAAGGCCGGCAACCAGGTCGTGGTCGTCGGCCGCAGCCCGGAGAAGGGGCGCGAGCTGGCGGACGAGGCGGCCCGGCTCGGCGCGGCGGATCGATACCATCTCATCCTCGCCGACCTGGCGCTCGTCGCGGAGAACCGACGGGTCGCGCGGGAGGTCGCCGCCCGGTTCAGCACCGTGGACGCACTGGTGCTGTGCGCGACCTACCTGCGGATGAACCGGGCGGAGACCAACGAGGGCATCGAATACAGCTTCGCCCTGGCGTACCTCAGCCGCTATGTGCTGAGCCACGAGATCGCGCCACTGATGGCCGGCGCCCCGGCACCGGTGATCGTGAACCTGGCCGTCGTCGGCGCCGGAGCGAAGGCGATGAACTGGGACGACCTGATGTTCGCCCGCAAGCACAACGGCATGCGGGCCTGGGCACAGACCCGGCGTGCCAACGAGCTGCTCGGCATCGACTTCGCCGCGCACACCAGCGGTGGCCGGATCAGGTACGTCTTCTTCAACCCGGTGTTCGTCAAGAGCAACTTCTCCGGCCAGTTCCCGAAGCCGGTCCGGTTCCTGATCAAGCTGGCGGGCGCCCTGGCCACGCCGGCGGAGAAGGGCGTGCTGCCGATCGCGAACCTGATCGACAACCCGCCGGCGGAGCCGCTGACCTCCTACAAGCAGGCCAAGCGGGTGGATCTGCCCGTCTCGCCGGCCGATCGGGAGGACGCGGAGCGGTTGCGCCGCGAGACCAAGAGCCTGCTGAACGAGTGACCGGCGGTGCCGGGCCGGTGATGTCGCGGTCGCGGCGTCACCGGCCCGGCCGGCCAGGGTCATGCCGTTTCGGCCAGTGGTAGCTGCGCCTCCGTCGGCAGGTCGGTACGCCGCCTGACCTTGAGCTTGCGATACGCGCGGGTGAGGTGCTGCTCCACGGTGCTCACCGTGATGTAGAGCTTCCGGGCGATCTCCCGGTTGGTCAGCCCGCGCGCCGCCCAGGCCACCACCCGCCGCTCCGCCTCGCTGAGCCGTTCGGTCTCCTGGTCCTCCCCCGCACCCGGCTGCTCGGCGTCGGCCACGACCGGCCGGCGGCCGTGCTGCGACTCGGTGGACGTCGTCACCACGCTGCACCACTTCAGCAGATACCAGGACCGTCGCTTGACCACGCGCGCCCGGTCCAGCTCACCGGCGGCGTGGTGGAAGCGGCCCAGATCGTCGAGCGCGTGGGCCAACTCGAGCTGCGCGCCGCACGCCTCCAGGATCTCGATCGACTGGCGCAGCAGGGCGAGCTGCCGGCGCGGCTCGGACACCGCCGCCAGCAGTCGCAGCGCCACGCCGCGGGACCGGGAGCGGCCGCGGGACACCCGCGCCAACTGCTCCTCGATCAGCACCCGCGCCTGCTCGGTACGGCCCATCCGCAGGTAGAGCTGTGCGAGGTCGGTCCGCCACGGCACCAGCCCGGGCAGGTCCAGTCCCCATTTCGTCATCAGCTCGCCGCACGCGGTGAAGTCGCTCGCCGCCGCCTCCAGCCGGCCGGTCGCCACGTAGTGGTAGCCGCGTGCCTGCCAGTAGAAGAGCCCGATGCCGGTCTGGAAGATCTCCGCCGGGACTCGATGACGCAGCACCGCCGCGGCGGCCCGGTGGTCGCCCATCGCGGTGTACGCCTGGATGAGCGTCGCCAGCGGCCCGCCGATCCGCACGCCCCAGGACTCCACGTCGGTGACCCGCAGCGCCCGCTCGGCGGCCTCGATGGCGGCGGCGAGGTCACCGGCGCGCAGCGCGATGACCGACCGGATCAGCGACAGCTCACCCTGCCACGTGTTCACCCCGCGCGCGACCGCCTCGGCCAGGAGCGCGTCGCAGCGCTGCGCGGCCACGTCGAGCCGGTCCACGTAGACCAGTGCAGAGAGCGAGGTGATCAGCGGGTCCAGGTTGTCGTCGCTGAGGCGGCAGGTGTGCAGGATGTACTCGGCACCGTCGAAGATGTCGTCGTAGGAGCCGTTGGCGGAGAGCAGGCGCAGCAGGTTCGCCGCGTATAGCTGCGGCGAGGTCGCCACGGTGACGGCCGAGATCTCCGAGGCCAGCGCGTCGCGGGCCGCGGGTACCCGTTCCAGCAGTGTCGGGTAGGAGTAGGTGAGCCAGAGCCGGAACAGGTTCAGCTCTGCGGCCGAGTGTGCGTCGGCAGAGCCGGCGGAGCCGACCAGTCGCTCCAGCGCGTCACCGGCGTCGTCCAGCCGCCCGTACCAGAGCAGGTATCGGATTGTCGTGGTCGTCTCCGGGCCGGAGAGCCGGCCGGCCCGGAGCAGGTCCACGAGCTGAGGAAGGTGCCGGGCGGCGGTGGCGGGGCTGATCCGCCACTCGGCCGAGGTGAGCATCGCGATGATCCGCGCCCGCTCGGCCGGTTCGGTGCTCAGCTCCCGGGCCAGTTCCAGGTGCCGCACCGCAGCCGTCGACCTGCCGTGGTCGATCTCGTGCTGGGCGGCCCGGACCAGCACCTGCACTCCCCACGGCTCGATCTGGTCACCGGCCGCGGTGAGGTGGTCGGCCACGGCCGCCGCCGGTGCGCCCGCCGCGTTGAGCGCGTGCGCGGCCCGCTTGTGGATCGATTGGCGCTCGGCGGGGCCGAGGTCGTCCAGCACGGCGGCGCGGGCCGCGGGGTGCCGCAGGCCGTCGGCGAGCCCGGAGAGGCTGAGCGTCTCCAGCGCCGCGGCGACGGTGGCGGCGTCGAGGGCGACCACGCCGGTGATCAGCGGGACCGCCGCCGCGCCGCTGAGCACCGCGACCGCCCGGGCGACCGCAGTGACCTCGGTGGGACAGCGACGCAGGCAGTCCACGACCGCCTGACCGTAGGCGCCGCCGGGACCGAGGGTGATCTCGTCGGTCCCGTCGTCCGCCCAGGTGTGCGACTCCTCGATGATCGCGTTGAGTAGGCCGAGGTTGCCGCCGCTGACCCGGTGGCAGAAGGGCGCGAGCTGCCGTGCGGCCTCCCGGCCGAGGTGCGGCGCGAGGATGCCCTCGATCTCCTCCGGGCCGAGCAGCGTCAGCCGCATCCGGTTGAAGCGCGGCAGACGGACGATCTCCGTCTCGAACCACTGGAAGTCGGCCGGCGTCTTGTGGTCGGTGCTCAGCACCATGTGCAGCCGGCTGGCGTCCAGGCGGCGCGCCGTGAACTGGAGGCAACGCAGCGAGGCCGTGTCCGCGTACTCGGCGTCGTCGACTCCGGCCATGGTGGGGCGCTCGTCGGCCAGCTCCAGCAGCAGGGCGCCGAGCCGATGCTCCACCGGTTCCCCGGCTGCGCGGCCGGCGTCCGGCCGGCGAGCCTCCGCGATCAGCGCGTCCGCCCGTTCCCGGACCGGGGCCGCCAACTGGGCCCGGCGTAGTAGCTGAGAGATCACGCCGAGCGGGATCTGCCGCTCCTGCCGGGAGGCGGTGGCGGTGAGCACGTGCGCCCCCGTCAGCCGGTCGGCGAACGCGTGAAGCAGTGTCGTCTTGCCGGTGGCGACGGTGCCCTTGACGACCGTGACCCGGCCTTGCCCGCCTTCGCAGGAGGTGAAGGCCGACACCAAGGCCCCCAGTTCGTCCCGCCTGTCGCTGTCCACCATCCAGCTCTCCCTTCGGATCCCCCGCGGCAGCGCAGAGCTGCACCACATCTCTGGGAAATGAACGTCGGCAACTGCCAACGAAACGGTCCGGCCAGGTGAAACCCCGAACCGAACCACACACACCTGGATTTCGGCGAAGGGTGATTATCACCAGGCCAGACAATTGGCGTTACGAATGCGTTAACAATGGACTGGCCGCGGTGTGCGCATTCGCGTGATCGGCGACCAGGAACTACGCAGGTCAATTGGCCGGAGCACGATCCCGCGAGCGGACAAACCGGGCAGTTTAGGCCACCTCCCACCGCGCACGTGGGCCATCGACGGTACGCCGTCCGACGCGCCCCGTATCGCATTGATCAACTTCGTTGACATACCGGCAGGCCGATACTATCGACAACGGCCACGGCCGCCGTGTGGCATACCTCACAGTGCTAACTGCCGGGTGCGGAACGTGTCAAGGGATTGAGGCCAACGGGAGTTAAGCGGCTTGTCGTTGTGGCTCGGGTTTGTTGATCCAGACCTGTTCGGGCAGGTCGAGGATCTTGGGTAGGAGCCGGGTCGTGCCGAACCGTTCCGGATGCGCGGCCCGCGCGGTGGCGAGGGTGTTCTCGCGGCCAGCGCGAACGCGGTGATGGCGGCCCTGGTGGACCTCGGCCGGGGTATGCAAGCCGATCCCGGCGTGTCGGTGGGCATGGTTGTACCAGGTCACGAAGTCGGTCATGAACGCCCGCGCCTGGGTGAGGGACGCGAACCGGTCCGGGAAGACCGGCGCGTACTTCAACGTCTTGAACCAGGCCTCGCTGTACGGATTGTCATTGGACACCTTCGGCCGGGAGTGCGAGCGGGCCACCTGCAGGTCTTCGAGCAGGTCAGCGACCGACTTCGAGGTCATCGAGGTGCCCCGGTCGGCATGGACCACGTGCGGGACGCCATGGGTGTCGAACACGTCCCGGATCATCGCCTCGGCCAGGGGCCCGGACTCACGGGCGTGCACCCGCGCCCCGACGATGTACCGGGAGTAGATGTCGATCTTCACGTAGGCGTCGAAGTACGAGCCCTTGACCGGCCCGGCGAGTTTCGTGATGTCCCAGGTGTAGACCTGCCCCGGCCGGTCGGCGACCAGTTCGGGACGCCGCCTGGCGGGGTGCCGGGCCTGCCGGCGACGCTCACGGACCTGCTCGTGTTCGCGCAGGAGCCGGTACATGGTGGCGATCGAGCCCACGTAGACGCCCTGGTCCAGCAGCGCCGCGTAGACCTGCGCCGGAGCGGCGTCGACGAACTCCGGGCTGTTCAACAACCGCAGCACCTGCCCCCGTTCGAGTGGGGACAGCGCGTTCGCCGGCGTCTGCCGGACCGGCCGCGACGGTGTCGGCCGGCGCCGGTCCCGGTCGGCGGTGGACCGGGCGATCCCGGTCATCGCCGCCGCGGCCCGGGTCGTGGTGCCGGTGCTGGTCAGCTCCCGGTAAGCGGCCATCAGCGCTTCCCGAGCCCGAACACGTCCGGATCGTCCGGCTCGCTCCTGGAGATGTCCTCCAAGAGCTCTCGCGCCTTTCCCATGATCGTCAACGCCGTCTCGGTCCGCGCCAACTTCGCCTGCGTACGCTCCAACTCCCGCCGCAGCCGAACGATCTCCGCCTGCTCCGCCGACGGCCGTCCGACCGTCTCACCAGCCGGTTTGCCCTGCAACAGACCCGCGTCACGGGCCCGACGCCACTCCGACATCAACGACGAGTACAAGCCCTCCCGCCGCAGGAACGCCCCGCCCTCACCGGCCGCGACGGCCTGCTCATACCCGGCCAGCAGTTCCAGCTTCTGCCCCGGGGTGAACGACCGGCGGGCACGCGGCCCGTCCGCACGCGGACCCTTCTTACGACTCATGACCCCATCCTGGGCCGTCACGACGTCAACAGCAGTATTCAACGACTCTCGATCCTGAACTCGCCCTGTCCGGCGGACTTGCTATGAACCGCTGGCCTCAACTCACCCTGACAGACAGGGGGTGATGGCGCCAGAAGGGGTCTGTAAGAACAACGGTGTAACTCCTGACAAGCGAGGAGACACCTCTGATGACGGTCATCACGGACACAGCGGATACTTCCGCAGTGCCTGAGAACGAGACGACGAAGCGGTCCCGGAAGCCGGCCTCGGCGGCGGGTGTGGACCCGGCCCTGGTCAACCAACTGGTCACCCAGGCCCGCGAGCAGGGCCTGCAACTGTCCGGTGAGGGCGGACTGCTGCAGCAGCTGACGAAGATCGTGCTGGAGTCCGCCCTGGAAGGCGAGATCACCGACCACCTCGGCTACGACCGGCACGACCCGGCCGGCGACGGCAACTCCCGCAACGGCACCCGGACGAAGACCGTGCTGACCGATGTCGGACCCGTGCAGGTCAACGTGCCCCGGGACCGGGCGGGTTCGTTCGAGCCGACGATCGTGCGTAAGCGCCAACGCCGCCTGTCCGGTGTGGAGGACCTGGTGCTGTCGCTGTCGGCGAAGGGTCTGACCACCGGTGAGATCAGCGCTCACCTCGCCGAGGTGTACGGGGCGGACGTGTCCCGCCAGACGATCTCCACGATCACCGACAAGGTCCTCGACGGGATGGCCGAGTGGCAGAACCGGCCGCTCGACCCCGTCTATCCGGTGATCTTCCTGGACGCGATCCACGTCAAGATCAGGGCTCTGTCGCTGGTTGTGTGAAGGGATCAGTGTGCGAGGAGGACGCGTTTGCGCAGCAGATCGAGGCCAGCGCGGCCGAACATCTGCCGTTTGATCATCTTGAGGCGGTTGATGTTGCCTTCGACCGCGCCGGAGCTGTGCGGCAGGGTCAGGCCGTTGCGGACGGCGTCGAAGTCGCGGCGCAGGTTGCGGGCGAACCCGGCCAGCGGTGTGAGAGTGTCGACTTCAACCGCGGTGATCCACACCTCCAGGCGGTCGCCGTGGCGGCCGGTCATCATGACCGCGAAGTCTCGCACGTGCTTGACCAGCCGGTTGATGTCCCGATCTCGGCTGCGCAGCTCGTGAAGCTTGGTCGCGTCACGGGCGTCGAGATGGTCAGGGTGAGTCATGATCCACGAGGTGACTTGACGCACCGATGGCGGTTTCGGGCCGGGGTGCGGGGCGTGGCCGAGTCCTTTGCGGAAGCGGCGTAGGTAACGCTGGACGGCCAGTTCTCCGCCGGGATAGCCCTGCTGTTTGATCTCTCGGAACAGCTGCGTGGCGTTGCGTTCTCCTTCGTTCCAGCGCTGGTGCAGGTGGGCGACGTAGTCGTCGACCAAGTGCGCGCGTTGCTCGGTGACGGCGGTCAACTCGGTGAAGCTGGCGGCGTTCAGGTATTTGCGGACTGTGGCCTGGTGCAGGCCGAGCTTGCGGCCGATCGCGGACTTGTTCAGTCCTTGGGCAGCCAGTTGGTGAACGGCGGTGTGGTGTTCGCGCAGGCGGGTCACGATCTTCTTTTCGGGTAGCGGCTGCACCTCGGCGGGCATGGTGTCGTCCGCTGGCGGGGGTGCCGGAGCGACGAGTCGGGACCGATAGGCGTTGACGGTCTTCTCGACCGCTTGACCCAGGTTCTGCCAGAGATGGAACCGGTCCGCGACCTGAACCGCCTGTGGGGCTCCGGAGCGGGCGCCTTCGCCATATCCGCCGGCCCGGTCCCGGCAGAGTACTTCGATCTCGGGGTGCTGCCGCAGCCACTCGGCGAGGCCGTCACCGTCGCGGCCGTCGAACATGTCGACCGGGCGGTGGCTGTCCATGTCGATCAGCACAGTGCCGTAATGACGACCTCGGCGGAACGCGAAGTCGTCGACGCCGAGGACGGTGATCGGCGTCTTCGGCGGGTCCGGAAGCGCCTTCACCAGCCGCAACAACGTGTCGCGACCGGCAGCGACCCCGATCACCGACGACAACCGGGAACCGGCCCGCCCGGCCAACGCCAGACCTAGCTGCGTCAACACGCCCCGCAGCCCCGGCGTCAATCGCGCATGCGGACTGGTCAACCCCTCGATCTGCTCGACGAACGTCCGCGCCGGGCAGATGGTGTTGTCACACCGAAACCGCCGGACCCACACCTCCAGCAGCAACCCCGTCCCGGCGACCGCGACGTCCCGCAACCGGCGCTGATACCGGCCATGAACCCTGGCTGACCGCTGCTGACACCGACCACACCGCGCGGTCTCCGCCCGGACCCGCGCGGACAGCACCACGACGCCGTCACGCTGCTCAACCGTCTCGATGAACAGAAGCGAGAGATGCGGCAGTAACCGCTCCACAAACGAACACACCGGACATGATCAACGAAAGCACTGAGTTGGCGACGGATCATTCCACATCACAAGATCAGCGACAGAGCCAAGATCAGGGACGGCAAGGTCGCGAACCGGCCGATCTACGTCGCGCTCGCGGTGACCGTCGACGGCCACCGCGACGTCCTCGGACTGTGGGCCGGTGACGGCGGTGAGGGCGCCAAGTTCTGGCTCCAGGTACTCACCGAGCTGCGTAACCGTGGTGTCGAGGACGTGTGCATGGTGGTGTGTGACGGGTTGAAGGGCCTGCCCGAGGCGATCGGGCAGACCTGGCCCCTGGCGGTGACCCAGACGTGTGTCGTGCACCTGCTGCGGGCGTCGTTCCGATACGCGGCCCGTCAGCACTGGGACGCGATCGCGAAGGCGTTGCGGCCGGTCTACACCGCGGCGACCGAGCAGGCCGCGCAGCAGCGGTTCCTGGAGTTCGCCGAGGTGTGGGGCGACCGGTACCCGGCGATCGTCAGGCTGTGGACCAACTCGTGGGCGGAGTTCGCGCCGTTCCTGGCCTTCGACGCCGAGATCCGCACGATCGTGTGTTCCACCAACGCGATCGAGAGCGTCAATGCCCGCATCCGCAAGGCGGTCCGCGCCCGTGGCCACTTCCCGAACGAACAGGCAGCGCTCAAGTGCGTGTACCTGGCGGTGATGTCCCTGGACCCCACCGGCACCGGACGCAAACGCTGGGCCATCCGCTGGAAGGCGGCCCTGAACGCCTTCGAGATCGCCTTCGACGGCCGACTCCGTACCGGGCGTAAGTAGCTATTTCACCTCAGTTACACCGAAAACTTGACAGACCCTCCCCCGGGCGGCCCGGCTCTGTCTCATACCGATCTCTCTCTCAACCCGACCGAAGGCGTCTGGCCAATCCTCAGAACGCGGCCTGGCCAACCTCGCCGCGACCGGCGTGGACCACCTCGCAGACGGAGGGCGGCTGGCGTATGACTTCATCGCGACGGTCACGCTGACCGGGATACGGGTATACGTGCTGATGGGGATCGAGCAACCCAGCTCTCGGATCCGGAGTGCTACCACTACGCGGCCACCCCGCGAGTGGCGCAGGACAGCCGGAACCTTCGTGATGGACCTCGATGATGCTGGTTGCCGCGCCAAGCACCCCATCGCAACCGGAACGGACTCGCATCCGTTTTGCCCGGAATTAGTCCGTCGTTAAGAGGTCCAATGACGATCACGACGCCGCCGATGCGGTCCGCCCACCAGGCGATTTTCAGCGAAGGCAACCAAGACCGGCTCGCTAAACCACCCGAGTTAAGGGTTCCAGCACCGCCCCACACGCCAGCCCATCGATGCAGAGAAACGAGCCGAGGGCTTCCACAAGTCGCTGACCTGCGGAAACCCTCTCGCTGTCGGGACGGCCGGATTCGAACCGACGACCCCTTGACCCCCATAAACTAGCAGGTCTACCGGCGGCTGCCGGACGATACCGCCTCCTGCCGAATATGCAGGTCATCGGCCAGGCGGCGGTCCGAGGCAGGTCGGGCTCTACCGGGCCTTCCCGGGCCGTCCGTGAGACGGTTGTGAGATCTCGGGCGGCCCGGCTGCGGAGAGGCGCTGGAGAACGGCACCAGCGCCTCTCCTCCACCGAACGCTCGAGGCACAGACCTCTCAACAGCTTGTACGAGCTCCTCCCGCGCCCCGTGGGGTCTCCTCTGGAGTGAGGCTGAAGGGCCGCGCCGCAGCAGCGTCGGCGTCGTGCCGATGAGCGCGTTGCCGAGTCTGACGTGCGCGTCGAGGAAGGTGAGTGGCCCGCCCGTCTCAAGGGACTCAATCCAGAGCGACACCTTGGCCAGTTCGACGGCCATCGGGGTGAGGTCGGCGCTGTAGATGCAGCGGGAGACGACCCTGCGCAGCGCGTGGCGCACGGCGTCGACGGTGGGTTACCGCTTGCTTCGACCTCGTGTATGACGAGCGTCGCTTACTGGGATTGATGGCGCAAGGTGTTCGCCCACCAGCGCCTTGTCGATTCGCATCGGCGGGCGTCACCTGCAAATCCGCCGGTTGATCAAGCAGAAGCCAGCACGCCGACGAGGCTCGCCGGGATCAGTTGTTCGGCCCGGTCAACGTCCGCCACTGGGTGCTCGGTAATCACATCGAGCAGGTCGGCGACGTGCACGCCAAGGTCGGCATCGACCATGCTGTCCTTCGCCCGGCTGACGGCCGTCTCCACCTGACCGGCCAGCCACGCGCCGAGCTTGCGGTGCACGATGTGCAGGGTCCGCAGCGCCCATGCGACCCGTTCGGCCTCCGCAAGCAGCGCGTCGTCGTTGACGGCGCGGGCGAAGCGGGCTATGTCTGCACTGTCGGCGGGGCCGTCGACGGTGCCGCGCATCCAGTGCCCGACCGCGCCGGCGGTCGTGAGCGTCGTGCCGGTCATCCGATCCAGAATCTGCTGCTGCGTCAGGCCGCTGTCGCGGGCCGCCGCAGCGCGGGCGTGCCAGAAGTCGACCAGCATGCGCAGTGCCGCGTACTCGGTTCGCTCGGACAGCTTCTCCGTCAATGCCACCCGCAGGTATGTGCGGGCGGCTCTGTCGACGAGCAGCAGCACGTCGCCGCTCTGCAGCGCCTTCGCTGCGACCCGGGACAGGGTTGGGCCGCGGCGACGGGTCACGAGCTCGTTCGGCGGCAGCCACAACACCCGGGCACCGTTCGGGTCGTCTAGGTGCACTGCGATCGCCGGCACGTCGCTGTCGGTGCTGGTTGGCTCGCGGACCGGCAGGGTGCCCAGGTCGTCCTCGGCGGCAGCCATCACCGCACGCAGCACCCCGGTCACATGGACGGCGAACGGGTCCCACGCGGAGTGCGTGCCTCTCAACACAACACCCCAGGTCACAGCCCCGCAGACCCCAGAATCAGCCAACCGTGAGCCAAGTCGGGTCACAGCTGCGGTGGGCGTGTCGAGAAATGCCCGGACGGCGGCTGCCTGCGAAGGCTCGAGCCCATCGGCGAGACTCTCAAGCAAGGTGCGGGCGCCCCCTCCCCCTCCTCATCGGCCAAACGGGGGGGTGCCTCGACCGGGTAGACCTCGGACTGACCGCTGTTTCGACGTCTCATCTCCGGCTCAAATGACCGGCACGAATAGACCGCCGCTGCATGCGGACAACCCGCCAGGCCCGCAGGCTTCGACGCACCATGCAAGCTCCACAAGTATCGTCACCGGAGGAATCATGGAGCTGCAGCACACGGCAGGGTCCATCGGCCGACTACCGCTTGAAAGCAAGCGGCCCGATCCGTCGGGACGTCTGCGCCGATCCACTTCGCAGCCGCAGCTGTCCGGCGGTGCCGTGCCCGGACGCGACGACTGCGGTCAGGGATGCGCAGCATGAATCTGGTCTGGCACGCTGCGAGAAGCGGCCGTGGCGTCGTGGTCCTTCTGCACGGTGCGATGGCCAGAGCGGCGACATGGTGGCGGATCGGACCGGCCCTCAGCGTGGCTGGCTGGCACACTGAAGCAGTCGACCTGCCCGGCCATGGAGAGGCGCCGCCGTTGTCGGGCGCCTTCAGCCTCGAAAGCTTCGCCCAGCAGACGGCCGAACGTATGCCACCACGTACTGACCTGCTGATCGGGCATAGTCTCGGTGCCATCGTGGCGTTGACGCTGGCCGCGCGACCGGGTTTCGCCCGCGCGGTCGTGCTGGAGGATCCACCCGGCAGCGAGCCTGACGGGTTTCCCGCTATGGCTGCCGGTATCCGGGCGGATGCCGACTTGGCCGCCCGTGATCGCCGCGCGTTGCTCAGGCGCACGAGGACGACCAATCCCGACTGGGCGGAACAGGATGTCCAGCACGCCATCGACGGCATCGTCGAGGCCGACGCCGACGGGTTCATCGAAGCCCTTGCCACCCGGCCGACATGGCACCTGCCGAGCATGGTCGCATCGGTCGGGCTGCCGGTGTGCGTGCTGGCTCCGCCTAACGGTGCGCTGGTCAAAGAACGCCGCGCGCTTCGTGGGCTCGTTCCGGGTGAGCATTTCGTAGTTCTGGACGGCGGACACTGCCTGCACCGCTCTCGGCCCGACCAATGGTTGGAGTCGGTCCGACGATTCGCTGACGCAGTTCTGCCGCCCACGACGATACGATGACACTCCGGGAACCTAGCCTCGTCTCGAGTATGGAGTTGCCGATGGGCCGTCCTGAGCGTCTACTGTTTCCCGAACTGAACCCACTGCACGCGTTCGCTCTTTCGCTCCGGGAGTTACGCAAGCGCGCGGGCAATCCGAAGTACAGTGCCATGGCGCGGGGCACCGGACGCTCCAGTACCGCATTGTCCGAGGCTGCCGGTGGCGACAAGCTTCCGACGTGGGACACGGTCATCGCCTATGTCTCCTTCTGCAACGAAGACCCCGATTCGTATCTCATGGCCTGGGAAAGGGTCCGCGATCATCGGCGCTCGCGTCAGGACGACACCTCACAACCAGATCCGGTGTCCAAGCCTGAGGCACCGCCGATGTTGTCGAACCTGCCCCGCCATCCCGCACGCGTCTTTCTCGGTCGCGACGACGCTTTGGTCAGGGTGGACGAGTTGCTCGGATCGGCGGGGCACGGCATTGTCATCGGGCCGGTTCTACACGGCCTCGGTGGGATCGGCAAGACCGAGCTGGCGATCCAGTACGCCCATCGCCACCGACGGCGGTTCAACCCAATCTGGTGGATCAGCGCCGATACGCAGGAGAACGTCAGCGCAGGCCTCGCGGCGTTGACCCGGAACATCGAGCCACGCTGGCCAGTCTCGGCCAGCGTGGTCGACACTGCAGCATGGGCACAGCGCTGGTTGGCAGCCCACACGGGCTGGCTGCTCATCCTCGACAACGTCGTCGACCCGAAGGTCATCGAGCCGATCTTGGCGATGCCCGCGTCAGGACTGGTCATCGCCACCAGCCGGCGCTACCTGGATTGGCAGGCTCTGGGTCTGGCTCCCATGCTCATACCCCAGCTGAGCGTCGACACCAGCGTCGACCTGCTGGCTCGGCGATCCGGTCGCCACGAGGAGTCGACGGAGTTGCACGCCTTGGCGGAGGAGTTCAGCGGCCTGCCTCTGGCGCTCAACCACGCCGCGGCGTATCTGGTCGAGCGGCCGTACGTGTCGCTGGCTCAGTACCGTGCCTGGCTGAGCGAGCAGCCGTCGCACGTCCTCGGTACGCGCGCACTCGCCCACCCCAGCGACGCCCTGGTGGCGCGCACCTGGCAGGTGTCCGTTGACGCCGTTGACGCCGTCGACCCGCTGGCCACGAAGATCCTCAACGTGATGGCCTACCTCGGCCCGGACCGCATCCCCGTCGGCCTGTTCTCACCCTTGGCCCGCCCCTTGGCCGTCGAAGACGCCACGGCTCTGCTCACCTCCTACAGCCTGGTGTCACGATCCGAGCGCCACACGTCCGTGCATCGACTGGTCCAGACGGTGATCCGCAGCGCGCATGCCGACGCCTCGGCACTGGCGACCGCGATCGATCTGCTGTATCACGCGCTACCCGTCGACGATCCCGAGACCGCCGTCGCCGACTGGCCGCGCTGGGCCGAACTCGCCCCGCATGTGGCTGCCATCGCCGAGCGGCTCGGCGACGAGCGGCCCTCGCCGCTGACCGTCGAATGCATCAACACGGCGGGCGAGGTCCTTCTGCGGACCGCGTTCTACCACCGCGGCCAAGGCCGGTACGCCGCCTCCGTCGCGCTGTACGAGCGGTCGATGCACGTCCGCGGGGAGGCACTGGGTG
The DNA here is from genome assembly GCF_050942455.1 of Micromonospora sp. CA-263727. Taxonomy (NCBI): domain Bacteria; kingdom Bacillati; phylum Actinomycetota; class Actinomycetes; order Micromonosporales; family Micromonosporaceae; genus Micromonospora; species Micromonospora sp. CA-263727. The sequence continues at coordinate 2,727,333 of NZ_CP192031.1, read as the reverse complement.
CCGATCACGCGGACACGCTCGCGTCCCGGTACGGGCTCGCTGGAGGGTACTGGTCAACGGGGCGGTTCGAGCAGGCATTGGAGCTGGCGACCGCCACCCTTGCCGCACGGCGGGCGACGCTCGGCGATGACCATCCCGACACGCTGCAGAACGCGAGCAACGTCGCGGTCGGGCTTCGGGAGATCGGCCTTCTCTACGAGGCCACCGAGCTGACTCGGTCAACCTTGGCGGCGTCGGAGAAGGTGCTCGGCCCTGATCACCCCGACACTCTGCGTGCCCGCAACAACCTCGCCGGCTGCTATCGAGCGGCTGGCCGGCACGAGGAGTCAATCGCGCTGCACGCCGAGACTTTACTGGCTCGTCGACGGGCGCTTGGGGAGATGCATCCGGACACGTTGCAGTCGCGGCACAACCTGGCTGGTGGCCACGAGGCGCTGGGACGGCTCGATGAGGCCGTGGCCGGGCTCGAGTACACCTTGGCGAGCCGTTTGCAGCTGCTCGGATCGACCCACCCGGACACTTGCCACACCCGGTTCATCCTGGCCCGGGTGTGCCAAGCGGCTGGTCGGCACGCCCAGGCGGTGATGCTGCTGGAGGAGACGGTCGCTGCCCGGCGCTGGCTGCTCGGCCCTGATCACCCGGACACCCGCGCGGCCGAGGTGAGCTTGGCTGAGACCAGGTTGACGGCCCAGCCAGACGCCCGGATCTAGGACTGGATGCGCGCGAGCCGTTCGGGTGTGGGCCACCGCACCTCGTACACCAGCCGTAGGCGTTCCAGCACCCAGATGACCCGTCCGGCGATGTCGATCTGGCCGCGTCGCACCCCGTGGCGAGCACAGCTGGGATCGGCGTGGTGCAGGTTGTGCCACGAGTCCCCCATGCTGACGATGGCCAGCGGCGCGAAGTTGGCCGCGCGGTCGCGGGCGCGAAACGGGCGCTGCCCCACCAGGTGGCAGATGGAGTTGACCGACCAGCTCACGTGGTGGACGAGTCCCACCCGGACCACTCCGGCCCAGAAGAGCGCTGACAGCGCGCCTCGCCAGGTGCCGGTCGCCAGGCCGCCGACGACGGCGGGGGCAAGGAAGCCCGCTGCCGCGATCGGTGTGAACAGCCGGTGGATGGCACGTATGTCCCGGTCGGCCAGTAGGTCGGGTACGAATCGTCGCTGGTTGGTCAGCTCGCGACGGAACAGCCATCCCATGTGTGCGTGCCAGAATCCGCGGATCAGGGCAAATGGGGAGGTTCCGAACTGCCACGGCGAGTGCGGATCTCCCTCAGTGTCGGCGTAGGCGTGGTGGCGGCGATGCGTGGCGACCCAGTGAAGGATCGGGCCCTGAACGGCGAGGCTGCCGAGTATGGCCAGGGTGATGCGCATGGCGCGGTGGGCCTTGAATGACCGGTGGGTGAAGTACCGGTGGAAGCCCACGGTCACGCCGAGCATCGCGATCGTGTAGGACACGACGGTCAGGCCGACGTCGAGCCACGTCATGCCCCAGCCCCATGCGATCGGCACGGCGGCGGCCAGGGCGATCAGCGGCACGATCGCGATGACGTAGACCGAGATGTGGGCGGGAAGGATGCGGCTGCCGTCCATCATCGGCTGGGCAGCGTTTGCGGTATGTTGCACCGAATCTCCTAGGTTCACTGTGATTTGGCGTCAGCGGTGAGGTCGGGCGTGTCGGACACGGCTGCGGTCTCGTCGGCGGGCCACCGGGCGGCGGGAGCGTTCGAGCGCGCGCGTAGCGTGTCGCGGACGTTGTCGATGTCGGCTGGCGTGGTCCGTGATGCGCGGTAATACATCCAGGCGGTGGGGATGAAGAACACCTGGAACAGCGCCAGTCCGACGGCGTAGTTCAGCGGTGCGGGCATGGCTCGGGTCAGGGCGGCGAACACGACGCCCACAATGCCGTTGCCAGCGGCGCGGCCGATGCCGTTGGCGAGGTTGCCGGCGCTGTAGACGGTGCCGCGATGCTCGGGAAGGTTGACGTCGGCGATCATCGCGAACCAGTTCGGCGCGTTGGCTGAGGTCAGCGCAAGCGCCAGCAGGGCACATACGAAACTGATGGCGACGGTCGGCTCGCTGAGCACGGAGCCGAGCACGCTGGCCGCGATGGCGCCGGCTTCGGCCCCGGGCGGGATGGACAGGCGGACCGGCGTGAAGAACAGCAGCACGTAGAACGGTATGCCTGCGGTGATCCCGGCTGCCGCGACGAGGGCTCTGCCGCGGGGTGTCCGGAGCTGGACGCGGTCACCAACCAGGCCGCCGATAATCGAGAACAGGCCTCCGAGTTGGAACAGCGTGGCGAAGACTGCGCCGACCACGATTGCCGTCTGCTGAGGGTAGCCCTGGGCTTCGGCTTTGGCCTGGAACAGGCGGGGCAGCCACACCAGCGATCCGAAGGTAAGTTGTGCGGTGACCCCCTGGAGGACGAGCCAGACGTTGCTGCGGCGGGCGATCAGCACGGCGAGGTCCTGCCGGCTGATTCGGTGGTGGTAGTCGTGGCCGGCTGCGAACATGTTGGCGAGATCGGGTTCGCTCTGGCCACGGCGTACGTTGTAGGTCGGCAGGAAAAGGAGGACAGCCAGGAGGCCGACGACGGCCAGTACCCGGAACGGCCGGTGCCAGTCCGTGGCGCCGAGTATGCCCCCGACCAGGGTTCCGGCAAGAGTTCCGATGCCCTGCGACAGGCCGAACAGGCTCATCGCCAGACCGCGTCGGCGCGGGGAGACCAGGTCGCTGACGACGGAGAATCCCACGGATCCGACCGCGCCCAGGCCTATGGCGCCCAGTAGTTGAGCGGCGATGAACGTGCCTAGGTCGTCGGCCAGCGCGGTGCTGGCCGACGCGGCCGTCCACAGCAGCGTGCCCGTGATGAGCAGCAGTTTGCGGTTGGCGCGGTCGCCGACGTATGCCCAGGCCACTGCGGCCGCGGCAGAAATGAGGATGTTCGCGGCCGTCACGAGGCCGATCGCGCTTTCGGTTGTCTGCAGGGCCGCGCTGATCGGGGTATACAGCGGTGGTGCCAGGCCGATCGCGACATTGTCCAGGGAGACGAGCAGGACGAAGGCCACGACAGTGTATGTCCGCCGGATTCCGGCCCAGCGGTTGTGCCGGTCGAGCCAAACGTTAGCCATGTCAACTACCTGTCCTTAGCTAGCCATGTCGACTGATGTACGACTGCGTTGCTATGAGATGCGGTGATTCCGTCTACCGTGTTCGAGCAGCTGACGTGAGGGGCCGATGCCGTACCGTGACGAGGGTGCGCGAAACGGTTGAGGCCGGGCCTGCTGAGCGACGCCTCTGCGGAACATGCGTCACCAGGAGACGTGGTTGGACTCCACTCCGCCCCCGGTCACCCAATGGTCAGGACCGTCTGCGGAGTAGCACAGCGTGGTATCCGACGCGCGGCCGTCACCGCCGATGACGAACGTCTGATTCCAGAACCCACCGGGGTCGACCGAATCTCGGCATGTCACTGTGACGCTGGAACCTGGGCTGAATCCCTGCAGGGTTACCGAGTACCAGTAGCCCGACGTCGCGGCGCCTCCCCGCGTCAGTGAGATCGTGGCCGGTTGCACCGGCGGTGGCGCTGCACCGGGCACGGTGCGCGCCACTGTCGGCGACGGATCACTGGACACCCCGAAGCGGTCCACGACCACGGCCGAGAACCGGTGTGGCCCCGGGCTCAGACCCGTGAACTGCTTCGACACCGACGTCCCGCATTGCGCCGTGAACGCCTCTCGGCCGTCGATGAAGAAGCGGCAGGTTACCGGATCCTGGCCGGCCTGCCAGCCGACCCGAAACGACACCCCCACATGCCCAGGCCCACTGACCACCGCCTCGAAGTTGCTGATCGTCGGCCTGACGACCGGCGCTGCGGTCGGGGCGAGCCCCCAGTCGAGCTGGTTGTCCAGAATCTGCGCGAGCATCTCCCCTTCGGCGTTGTAACCCTGCTGCCGGGGGTGGAAGGAGCCGTTGCGGGTCAGGCCGTTGATCCAGGAGTCGATGGCGCACTGATTGTGACGCTGACCCCGCGACGGTTCGAACAGTCGGCTGTCGTCACGACCGATGCCCCAGCTACCACCGGAGTTCACGTCGAGAAACGCCAGCCGCACCCCGTTGGGGGCTCGGGAGTTGACCTGGCTGACCGCATGGCCAATGGTGGCGTTGAGATGACCCGCAAGGCCACGGATCTGCAGGGCGTCGGCCCTGCCGATGCCGAAACACTGATCGACCGTCTGGGCGAGGCCTGTCCATCGGTCGGGTTCCTCCACCAGCGCCGGGTAGCCCAGCACCACGATGTTGCCGCCCCGGTTGACGACATCGTTGGCTATGCGGGTGAGGAACCCCTGGTACCGGCTACCGATCTTGTCGTCGATGCGCTTGCGCAGGTCGGCGTCGCGCGGACACAGGTGACCCGGATCCGAGGGCTCCCATGCCACCAGCTCGGCGGCGAGCCCGGTGTAACGTCGCCCGGCGCATTGCGTTAGCACGTCTGAAAAACGGACGTCGTTGCCGCCGAAACTCAGCGTCACCAGGTCGTAGCGGCCGTCCCCGGGCTTCCATTGAGGTCGGCGACTGCCCACCGCGTTGAAGAACTGTTCGATGGTCGCTCCGGAGCAGGCGGCCAGGTTCGCCTCACCGCCGGACACCGACAACTTGCTGAGCTGGCCGGCAGCGACCTGGCTGTAGGTCCGCGAGTCTCCCGTGGCCCGACGACAGTCGCCCGCGAGTTGTGGCAGGCCGTCGCCCGAGGAGAACGAGTCGCCAGCCGCCAACCACCGGATGCTGCGTGCCGCACTCGCTGACGCAGGCGGGGACGGCGACGTCGCGACCACCATCATGCACACCAGTACGCCGAGCGTGGTCGTCCAGCGACCCATGCTCATCGTCCGGCTCCCAACTGCGCCAGCCGACGTTCGAGCAGGTCGTCGATGCGACGCAGCTGCTCGGTGGAGGCGTCCGGACTGCAGCCACGCAGCCGCGCCAGCGCGCTGATCTCGTTGACGACCAGTTCGCTGAGCAGCGGATCGCCGATAGTGTCGGCGGCGCGGATGACCCGTTGCTCGAACGCGGCGTCGAGTTCCGCGATCGTCGCCCGGCACAACTCGACGGTGTAACCGCCGGCAAGCGACTCGCCGCGCCGGTGCAGCACCTGCACAGGTGAGTCCGCTGCCGTCACGACCGACGTCACGCCGGGCGCGACGTCCGGGGTCGGCGGCAGCGTCACGTTCGTGTGAGGGCCGTCGGCCTGCGGCCTTTGCTTCGTATGGGCGCATCCGGCGGCCGTCGCCAGCCACAACAGCAGCACGGCTCCGGCGCAGCGCAACAATCCCCCTGACCACGTCTTATGCCGTGCTTGCGGCCGGCCCGTTGCGCGCTCATCGCGCGTTCGGGCTCTTGATTCCGACATCAACGTCTCCTCGAAACATCAATCAGGACCTCATGAGCCTCGCCCCTCGCAGAGTTGTCCGCTGTCCACGGCGGACAACCAGATTTGGCCGCCGACCCCCGAGGTCAATCTCAGGACCAGTCACCTTTGAATCGGCTCGGCAACGCGCCGTGCCCCGTCAGAAGGAGGCAACGTGTCCATATCCCGAGTGCGGGCGTTCGTCGCGCTCGCGTTCGCCGTCGCGGTCATCGCCGCGACGGCAGCCGTCACATCCCCCGCTCAGGCCTACTCGTCTCCCGCCATCTGGGTCGGCAGCCCGGTGGACGGGACTTGGGGCACCTACCCATACGCCGACACCACGCCCAGCGGCGGCCACCACACGGTGTTCAAGGCTTCGCCTCGCAACGACTGGAGCGTGGACCTGCCGACCGGCTCCGGCCAGGCGGTGGTCCTGTACGTGGCTCCATCCAACTCCGCGTACAACAACCAGGTCACCACGAAGGTCACCCAGATCATCGACAACGACGCCTGCCGCTACGGCGGCGGCGGCGACCTGGTGACTGTCGGCGTCTACTACAACAACACGCTTTACGGGCACACCAGCTACACCCACCTGAAGCGGGACCCGTCGCTCTACGTCGGCAAGACCGTGAGCCGATGGGGCACGACACTGGGCACCGTGGCCCACCTCAGCGGCGCAGCCACCGGCGGCAGCAACTGCTGGACCGGTCCGCACGTGCACATGGAACTGCGCGCCCAGACGCAGTACGCGTGCTGGAACCGCACCTACACCAACTTCGCGTCGCTGTGGCGGACGAACTTCGTCGGCTTCGTCAGCGGTCCGCTGACCTCGGCTGCGGTCGCCTGTCCGTGACAGCGATGCCGGCGGTGCCGAGGACGGGACGGCTCGCACTGCAGGGGCACCGAGGAACGCGTCGGTGACCACCTGACCGGCCACGGCTGACCGGCCGCGTCGGTGAGGCCTTCGGGCACGGTCTGCACGGCAGCCGGCAGACCGCCTCGGGGGCCTCACCCCCGTCTCACCGCAGGCTCACAGCGCACGACACCTGGTGTGATGCTGGGACTACACCATGCATTCATGCGACCAGTCTTACAACGCACATCGATAGACGGCATACAGCGATAAGACACGAGCAGTTATCCGTATGACGAGACGACATCCCCGCAACCGGGCCCGACGACACCGACTCGACGCTCAGCACCACCTGATCACACCGTGATCCTTGCCAACCGACGAGACTCGCGCCACACAATGAGGCATGCAAATGGAGGCCATGATGTCCAGCGGACGAATGCAGATGGCACCCCTCTACCGGCTGCTCGCAGCTGAGATCGTCAGCGAAGCATTCAACCTCGCGCGCAACGAGCTGTGGACGCAGATCCGCTCTGGCACCGTCAACCCGGTCGCCTTGCCGGGCGTCCAGGACCAGGCAGGCTTCGCGCCCACGAAGATCGACACCGTGATGGACAGCTTCATCGCTGCCCGCGTCGCCGAATACGCCCCCGGCGCCACCTACTGGAGCGAGGAGTCCCCCCGCAACACCTACCCGCAGGACGGCGACATCATCGCATGGGCCGACCCTCTCGACGGCACCACCAACACCTTCACCTTCTTCTCCGGATACGCGGCCGTGCTGTACTTCGACCGGTTCGCCAACGGCCATTACGACCACCTCGCCGGCGCCATCGCAGCCGCGGACGGTTCCATCCTTAGCTGGCAGCATTACCGCGGCCACGGCGAGGTCTTCGTCAACTGGCCGAGCGACATGGCATGGCCGGGGCTGCGCTCCCCGCACACAGCCGACGAGGGCAGCCCGCCCGCAACCCGCACCCTCGAGATCATCCCGAACGCCGCACCCGATCACGCGCTGCAGCCCGGCGAAGTCCGCTCCCACAGCGGCGTCGCGTCCCGGATCGCATCCGTCGCCACCACCAACACCCGGTTCCACGACCTCAACCAGCTGTTCGACCTCCGGCAAGACGACAGCGACGACAAGCAGTCGCGAACGATGCTGGCCACGACCGCGGGAAACCCACTCGGCGCCGCGCTCCTACTCGGCCAGCTCGGGGCCATCGTCGAGACACGACCGGTCAAGCTCCACGACGCGGCGTACCTACTGCCGCTGGCCCTGCTCGGAGGAATCGTCGTCAACCCTCTCGATTGGCAGCCCATCGACGTTCTCCAGCGATTCGCTCAAACACCATTGCACAACCGCCACATCGGCCCATTCGTAGCCGCGACGGACATAGAGGCTGTCAACTGGCTCAGCAAACGCCGACGCGGCAACTGATTCTCGCCACGCGACGAAGCTAAGCCTCGATCCACCGATGAAGGTCGGCTCTGCAGGACCCCGGATATAGAAGGTGCCCTCTGAACTGGAAGGATAGGAGTTGCGAAGCTTCTATCACTCGGTTCGAGAGGGCACCTCGTAAGTGAGATTACGCTATGGCGCGCCGGTGACGGCCGTGACGTTCGATGATCCAAATCTGGTGTCGTGTGCCGGCCTGGTTTCGGTGATGCGCCTTGCCGAGCAGGCGGGCCTGTATGACGCGGTCGCCGAGCGGGTGAGCGTGCCGACGGACAAGGGCGCGAACCCGGCGGGCAAGGTCGCCACGATCGTGTCCGGGATGCTCGCCGGGGCGGACAGCATCGATGACCTCGACGTCGCCCGGCACGGGGGTATGCGGTCGTTGTTCACCAGCGTGTACGCGCCGTCGACGCTGGGGTCGTTCCTGCGGACCTTCACCCACGGGCACGTGCGCCAGTTGCAGGCCGCGGCCCGCGACACCCTGATCGGGCTGTCGAAGCGGGCGCCGATCCTGGCCGGTGCTGGCGTGCTGTGCTTTGTGGACATCGACTCGATGCTGCGCCGGGTCTACGGCAAGCAGAAACAGGGCATCGGGTTCGGTCACGCCAAGGTCGGCGGCTACAACGTGCGGCTACGCGGCTACAACCCGCTGGTCGCGACGCTGTCCACGCCGCTGTCGGCGCCGGTGATCGCCGCGACCCGGCTGCGCGCCGGTAACGCCGGTTCCGCTCGCGGCGCCGCCAGCATGATCGCCGAGACGATCACCACCGCCCGTGCGTGCGGCGCTACCGGCGAGATCGTGGTTCGGGCCGACTCGGCGTTCTACGCCAAGACCGTCATCAGCACCTGCCGGCGCCGTGACGTGCGGTTCTCCGTCACCACCCGCATCGACGCGAAGATCCGCACCGCATGCGAGAACATCAGCGCAGACCAGTGGATCGACATCAAATATCCGCAGGCGGTCTGGGACGACGACGCCCAGCGGTGGATCTCCGACGCGCAGATCGCCGAGACCACCTACACCGCGTTCGCCGGCAGCCGACACGCGGTGACCGCCCGGCTGATCGTGCGCCGGGTCCGCCGCGACGACCCGACCCAAGCCCCGGGCCAGGAAGAACTCCTGCCCGCCTACCGCTATCACGCGGTGTTCACCGACAGCCCGTTCACCCTGATCCAGGCCGAAGCCCAGCACCGTCACCACGCTGTCATCGAGCAGGTCAACGCGGACCTGATCGGCGGGCCACTCGCGCACCTGCCATCGGGCCGGTTCAACGCCAACAACGCCTGGCTGACCTGCGCCGGCATCGCCCACAACCTCACCCGCACAGCCGGACACCTCGCCGCCGGCACCTGGCCGACCGCCCGCACCGCGACGATCCGAGCCCGGATCATCACCGTCGCCGCCCGCCTCGCCCACCGGGCCCGGACCGTTCACCTGCACCTACCCGACTACTGGCCCTGGCAGGCCGCGTTCGACAACCTGTTCACCGCCGTCCACCCCGCACCCAGCTGACCACGGCACACCGACCGGAACCAAGCGGCCCGACCACAAGCCACGAACCCCGTCCCACCCCTCAGCAACCACGCACGGAGCAAGCCGATCACGTAATCGGCAACCCCACCCTGCTCCAGAACCGCCCAATACCGGAACTATTCAACAGGCTCAGCACGAACCGCGTCGGTGGATCGAGGCTAAGACGGGCACCGAGACACCGCTTTCCACACTCCGCCGAAGCAGCCCCGGCAGGGCTTTACGCCCCTCGGCGGTCACAGGTCAGTGACAACCTGCTCGATCCTCTTCGCCGCTGACGGCTTCACCTTCCCTGACACGCGCACCAGCACTCGACCATCGTCGGCCCGATAGTGGTACTCGGTGCCAAGGATCGGCAGCGATTTCAAGGCGTCCTGGATGTACGTCGACCGGCGGTCGACGTCGTCCTTCGTCGGAACGACCTCGATCACCATGCCGCGGTCAACGGTGTACTTCTCGCCTTCCTAGTCCCCACCAGGCAGGTCGCCGGCGGCCCGGGACGTGTAGCCGTTGAGGCGGCCAAGAAGGTCGTTGGGATCCGTGTCTTCGTCCTGCACGGCGCCCTTGGTCAGGCCAACATCCGCGTTGGCCAGCTTGTCGAGGACGGTCTTCGCATCAAGCCGCGCGGCCGGGGCTGAGGCGGAAGCTACGGGAGCCGTGCTGGCGCCCACTGCGGCCGGCGCGCGGGTGTATTGGGCTGGCTGCCGCCGCATCCGGCGACGCCGAGCGCGACAAGAGCGAGAGCGCTGGTCCGGGTATACACGAACCGATCATGCGGCCGAAACCCTCTCTGTCCAGAGTGCAGAAGGTGTCACATGACCGACAGCGGTTATCGAAATAGCCCCAGTTCACACGTATTGCCTCGTGCGGTAGTACGGCAGCCGCCGCTTCAAGACAATGCCGGCGAGGTATCCAGGCTCCGCAAGTCAACCAGCACGATCGCACCGGTCGAGCCCTCACCCAGCTACCATCCTCACTGGGCTCAGCGGCCAGGAGCAGCCGGGCCACCGACAGCTGCACCCCAGACGAAATGACCATCTCGCAATCCTCACCCAACGCGTTGCCGGGCGCAGCGTTTTCGCTGTGGCTGGTCGGCATCGACAGCTACGTGAGGTTGCGAGCCTCGCCCGGCGCGGTGGCTCTCCCGCCAGCAGCAGGAGGAGCTGCGGGCAACCTTGTTCAACTTCAACGCGATGCGATCCTCGCCCGACGCGGTGGCCGGGCGGCGGACTGCTCGGCTTGCCTGGGGCGATGGCAAACAGGACAGCCTACCGCCACCGCCCTCGGCGCCCGCGGCCGCGAACGGCCTACGGCCATCCTGAGCCGGAGCGCGTCTGCGGCGGAGGCTCAATGACCGCAACCCGCGCGGAGCGCCAAACCGCCGAAACAGCCGAAGCTCTCCCCCACTTCGAGCATGGCAATGCCCCTGCGCCCCAGGGCGATTGCATAGTCGGCCAACGGGCCGTTGACCAGGAGTTTCGAGACGAGTTCGGCCTCTATGGAGGCGTAGGAAGCGGGTGAGGCCGCATCGGTGATCATGGAGTTGCGACGCTTCATGACTCCGAGGAAGACCCCACCCGCCGATGGCATCATCTCTCATCCCTGCACTGGCCGTAGCAGCACCCGCCTGCATCGCCGAGGCAGTGCCAGTCACCGACGGTGAACACGGCGGGCTGCTGCACGCGCTCGCCGCTGTTCCTGATCCACGCGACCCACGAGGCGTGCGGTACCCGCTGACCCCGCCACTGGCGGTGGCGGTCTGTGCCGTCATGGCCGGGGCGTCGTCGTTCGCCGCGATCACGGATTGGCTGCACGACCTGGACGAAGGTGCCCAGGAACAGCTCGTGTTCACCGCAGGAGTGCCGGTCGGCAGCACGATCTGGCGTCTGCTGACGCGCCTGGACGACACGCTGCTCGGCACTGTCCTGGCCAGCTGGCTGCGTACCCGCACTCCCGCCGAGGTGACCGCGCCGAGGCGGTACCGCACGGTGATCGCCATCGACGGCAAGACCCTGCGTGTGCGACACGAGGTCGCATGTGTTGAGTGGATCACGGTGGAGGAGGTGCCGTTGTGGTGACGTGATCCCCGGTCCGTGCTTGGTGGCCGGTCTCCTCCCTGGCGTGCGTCGCGGGTGACTGCGGGGTGCGGAGCCCAGGGTTCAAGCCGAAGGGTCCTCGTTCCTTCCGGGGGCTACGGGTGAGGAGAAGGACGGGCGGGCGAACGTGAGTGAACCCTTGGTTGATGCCTCGTCATCTTGAAGGTCCGGGTGGAGGGAAGTGGGACCGGGCCGAGATCAGGGACTGGCCGTTGAGAAGCGGCGGATGCCGGCGGTGGAACGTAGCGCTGCTGGGTGAGCACCATCGTCCCCGGGGTACAGAGGGCGCCCTATCCGTGCGTGTCTCATGCATGCGGAACGTGGAAACCCCGTCCAGGTCCAGCTTCAACGGCTGGTAGGCCGACCGTGAGGAAGGCGGAAGTCCTGGCCGGGAACAGGATGGCCCGAGAAGCGAAGGCCGGGATGCCGAAAGGCGACGGGAAGGGCATCACAGGGTGCGGCCGCCTCCTGGCCGTGTGGTGCCGAACCGACCGGATACGGGCAGCGCCGTGTCGTTGGTGCGGTGGTGCCCGGCCCGAGAGGGAGCCCACGCGGGTCAGGTGAGTCTGTGGAGATGGTGATGGGCATGACGTCAGCGCCTGCGGGGACGTTGGACGCCGCTGTTTCGGCGGTGAACGGAGCGCAGGGCTTTCCCGACGACTGGGACCAGGTGAACTGGACCCAGGCGGAGGAGGAAGTACGACGGCTGCGCCAGCGGATCTTCACGGCGTCGCAGGCAAGAGCGCACCGCAAGGTACGTAGTCTGCAACGGTTGATGCTGCGATCCCGGGCAAACGCGTTACTCAGTGCGCGCCGGGTCGCGCAGGTCAACCAGGGGCGAGCGACAGCAGGGGTCGACGGCCGGACCGCGCTGACCGGTCCCGAGCGGGTGGATCTCGCCCGCTGGGTCCAGCAGCGCGGGTGTCGACCGATGGCCCGGCCCGTCCGCCGGATCTACATCCCGAAGGCCAACGGCAAACGGCGTCCGCTCGGTATCCCCGTGATCGCCGACCGGGCGGCGCAAGCCGTGGTGCTGAACGCGCTGGAGCCTGAATGGGAGGCACGGTTCGAGTCGAGGAGCTACGGCTTCCGGCCCGGCCGGGGGTGTCATGACGCGATCGAGGCGATTTTCGCCGTCTGCAAGGGCAAGAACCCGAAGCGGGCATGGGTCCTCGACGCGGACCTGACAGCGGCGTTCGACCGGATCGACCATGACCGGCTCCTGGGCCACCTGCACGGATTCCCCGCCAGGGAACCCGTCGCCCGGTGGCTCAAAGCGGGTGTGGTCGAGAACCGGCAGTACGCCCCGACCGAGGAGGGCACCCCGCAGGGCGGAGTGATCAGCCCACTGCTGATGAACATTGCCCTGCACGGGATCGAGACAGCAGCCGGGGCCCGGCAGCAGACCACCCCGTCGCATCGGGGCTGGTCGGTGCCCGGAACCCCGGTCGTGGTCAGATACGCCGACGACCTGGTCGCGCTCTGCTCCACCCGGGAGCAGGCCGAACAGGTCAAGCAACGCCTCGTCCAGTGGCTGGCGCCGCGAGGATTGGCGTTCAACGAGGACAAGACACGCATCGTGCACTTGTCCGACGGGTTCGACTTCCTCGGCTTCACCGTCCGCCACTACCGCAATCCCGGGAAACTGCTGATCACACCGTCGAAAGCGGCCGTCAAGCGGTTCCGCGCCCGGCTGCGGACCGAGGTCCGCAACCTCTACGGCGCGAACGCGATCGCCGTGATCAGCAGACTCAACCCGGTCCTGCGGGGCTGGGCCGCGTACTACCGCACGGTCGTGTCCAAGAAGGTCTTCAACGACATCGACTCCACGCTCGTCTGGACGATGCTCAAGTGGGCCCGACACCGGCACGAGACGAAGTCCTACCGATGGATCGTGAACCGCTACTTCGGGCGGTTCCACCCGACCAGGCAAGACCGATGGCTCTTCGGCGACCGGGACACCGGCGCCTGCCTGACCCGCTTGTCCTGGACGCCCATCCGCCGACACCAGATGGTCAACGCCGACGCGTCTCCGGACGACCCGGCCCTGACCTACTACTGGCGACAGCGACGACGACGCCGACTGCCACCGGACACACCCGCAGCACCAGGCCCCGCGCCTTACACCCTGCGACCGCCCACGGGACTTGCTTGAGCCGGATGCGGTGAAAGTCGCACGTCCGGTTCTGAGGGGGCCCCGGCGCAGCAATGCGCCGGGGCTACCCGACGGCGCACGCCTGCCCGACGGCCGGCAGACGCATCTGCTGTCCGCCCTGGACACCACCACCGGGATCGTGCTCGCCCAGGTCACCGTGGACGCGAAGAGCAATGAGATCACGTCGTTCGCGCCGCTGCTCGACGCCGTCGAACAGGTGCTCGGCTCCCTGGCCGGGGTGCTGTTCATCACCGACGCCCTGCACACCCAGACCGGTCACGCCGACGAGGTCACCGCCCGCCGAGCACACCTGCTCGTGCAGGTGAAGGCCAACCAGCCGACCCTGTTCAAACAGCTCAAACGGCTTCCCTGGGCGCAGATCCCGGTCGGTGACCGAACTCGCGACCGTGGTCACGGCCGCCGTGAGACCCGCACCGTCAACCGTCACCGTCGCCACCCCCGGCGGCATCGCGTTCCCACACGCCCAGCAGGCCGTGCGCATCACCCGAACCCGCATCGTCGCTGGTAGGACCAGCCGCGAGACCGCCTACCTGACCGTGTCACTACCCGCCGGCCAAGCCAGCCGGTCGACCTGCAGAGCTGGATCCGCCGACACTGGCACATCGAAAACAAGATCCACCACGTGCGCGACGTGACGTTCCGTGAAGACCTCCACCAGGCCCGGACAGGCAACGGACCCGCCGTCATCGCAACGCTGCGTAACACCGCGATCGGCTGGCACCGCACCACCGGAGCGACCAACATCGCCCGGGCCACCCGCCAAGCCAACCGCCGATCACACGACCTGATCATCGCCGTGACCAGCAGTTACCCGACAACGCAATAGCCCTGCCCCGCGCCCCGCCCAGCGCCAGGCGACGAGCAAACCCTGGCCGGCCTCGGCCAGTCCATGCCCACTTCAAGACCACGAAGGGGTATGCGGAACCGTCAGCCTCACATCACCACACGGCAACGCCGATCAACATGAGGTCGTCTGCACCGTCATCCAACCGCGCTCCGGCTATCGACTGCAGTCCCGCCCCGACCACGCTGTGGTCATCGCGGCGGAGCCAGAGCCGCCCTACCGCAGCGTCGCCGTCACGGCGGGCGAGGACAACACGACCTTCGTATAGGTCGAGTTGCCCGGAGGTGACTGGCTCGAAGACCTCGCCGGGTGCCTCCGTCACCAGGAATCGGCGAGTCGCGGTGAGTGCGGGCCTGACGTCGGCGAGCGAGACCCGTAGCGCCCCGAGGGACGCCTGGTCGCGCTTGCCGAGGAGGCGGCTGAGCACGTCCGCCGCCACACCACGGCGTAGCTGCTCGTGGTAGCGCTCGTTGGGGAACACCCGCAAGCAGCGGTAGCAGCTGGTTTCCGGGCCGCATTCACAGTCGCGGACCCGCTGCAGGGCATGGTCGAGTACGTCGCGCAGCCGCTCCGCGATGCGCCGGACGTGGCCGGCTCCTCCAGGCACGGTGTCATACAGCATGATCACGCTGCGGCCAGCGTCGGTTCGGTAGACCGTCGCGTCGATGTCGTCGCGAGAGATCTCGAGCGCGCGCACCGCCCCCTCCACCAGTGCGTAGGCGACCGATCGCCAGGCGTTGTCCTCGACTCCAATTACGACCGCACCGTCGAAGCTCAGGTCGAGGACGTCCGTCTGATATTTGTGGGCCAGCGACAGGTTTTCCATGCGGCCACGGCACTCACGGCCGCTAAGCGGGCTCTGGTGATCAACTCGACCGTCGATGGCCCGGCCGGCGAAGCCGCAAGTCGCGCAGACGAGGAAGCCGCGTCCCATCGCACCGTCGCTGATTGCCACCAGCTCACCCCGGGCACCGGCCCGGACGGTGATCGCGCCTCCGGCGAGGTCCAACTTGTCCGCGTAGAGTTCGGCGCCGGGCGACACGACATGGGTTGCGCCGTGCCATGCCCGACGCGGCGCACTGGTAGGTCGCCGGCCGGTACCGCGTGCCGCGACGAACCCGAAGACGGGAATGGCGTACTGACGGGGTACGCCGACGAGGGCGGTGCCGCAGGCCGGGCACTCCTGGTCGAGGCGGTCGATCGAGTCACGGTAGTGGCCGCATCCGTCGCACACCGCGTAGTAGCGTTGCTCAAGGTCACGCCCGGGCAGCCGGTACAGGCCAGCCGACTGCCAGACCAGTCCCCCGGCGACGACCTCCGCACCGGGTGCGTACTCGTAGATGGCCGACGAGAGGTCTCTGGCAAGCTCTAGTTGCTTGGCGATGGAGGCGTCCGCGAAGGCCAGCCGCAGCTCGACGGTGTCGACGGGAAATCCGTACTTTGGCAGAACGTTTCGGTTGGCGAGCAGCCCGAGCAGTTCGCGGCGAATGATCGTGTTCATCACGCGGCCGTACCGCGCGGCCTTGTCGTCCTGGCGAGCGGCGAAGGCCTCCTGCCGCTTCTGCTCGTACGTGTCGACATCCTGCTGCAACTCGGCCCGGACCGATTCCAGCAGTTCAGTCAGGTGCTCGACCCACCCTTCGGAGTCGACGCCGATGATGTCGCGCACCTCGGCCGGCAGCACCTGCCGCAGCGAGTCGGTGACCTGTGGAGGGACCGGGTTGAGGAAGTCGCGGACCAATGTGACCGGGGCGATCCCGTCGTCACCTGGCAGGAAGAACTCCCCTGCCGTACGCCAGATGGTGCCGTGGGTCCGGAACTGGTGCCGGAAGAATGCAGCGAGCGCGACGGAGTGGCCATGCCGCCGATCGATCCGCACGTTGGTCAGGGGCACGTACGGCGCCCGTACCTCTCCGGCGATCATCCGGTCGGGCTCGGCAAAGCGGGAGAGGTCATGCGAGCGGCGCTGGGCATAGGTGAGCACGAGCGCGGCTGAATCGGTTCGGCGGCCGGCCCGACCGGCTCGCTGGACGTAGTTGGCGGTGGTCGGTGGCATGTTGCGCAGCATGACGGCTTGTAGCTCACCGACGTCGACGCCGAGTTCGAACGTGGTGGAGCAGGAGAGGGCGTTGACTTCGCCGCGGACGAACTGCTGCTGGATTTCGGCGGCTCGTTCGCTGGTCCACTGGGCGGTGTGTTCGAGTACGCGCAGCGGCACCGGGTTCATGTCCCGGTAGACGTTGCGGTAGTGGTCCGGGTCGGTGTCCACAGCAGGAGGCGTCCAGGATTCGAGGTCGCCGGTGCAGGCCATGGTGGGGCAGGTGGCGCGGACGTTGAACGGGGTGAGCTTGCGGCACCTGCCGCACTGCCACATGGCCAGACCGCTGGCCGTGGGCGTGCAGGTGATCAGGGCGGAGTCGAGCTGGTGAACCTGTCCGATGCCGGCTTCGGTGCCAGCGATCAGCCACTCGGCCTGTGGTCCCTTGGTCAGCAGGCGCCACACGCCTTCCAGCAGCTGGGTCGGGTCCGTCTGCCGATTGAGCCGGGCGAGCACGCGGGTCACGAAGTCGGCCCGTCGGTTGGTCCCCCGGGTCGGCAACCAGCTGAGCACCTTGCGGCGCGGATCGGAGCCGGTGCCACGTACGTAGATCGGGCCGAGCCGTGGCTGGAACGCCTCGTCGTGGGGGTCCACGCCGTCGAGGGCAGCGACGGCGCCCTGGAGTCGGATCGAGCGGATCAGTTCGGCGAGCAGCGCCCAGGCTTCCTCGTCGGTAAGGCCGAGGGCAAGCAGTGGCTGGGGTGGTCGCCAGGCGGGGTCGCGGGACATGTCCCAGGCGACAAGTCCCCTGCCTTCCAGTGAGTTGCGTTCGTCGACGCCGACGGCTTCCACCTGCGCCCAGAGGGCGACCTGCCGTTCCCGCGCCTGTCGGCTCTGCCGGCGTTCGAAGATGCCGTAACGGTCAGCGGCCCGGGATGTGTGGTAGACGACGTCTTCGAGGCGTACTTCGTCACCGCCTGCTGCGGCGGCGACGGCGCCCTCGTGAAGCAGCCGTCGGCGCTGCATCCGCTCGTAGGAGTCTTCAAGGTAGGGCGCGAAGTACGCCGCTGACTGCCGGCTGTCGCTGAACAGCAGCAGCTTGCGCCCGCCGCCTCGCAGGCCCTGCTGGATGGGATCGGAGGCCACGGGCAGCTTCTGATAGAGGGCGGTCGCCAGGACCGAGGCGGAGGCTTCGTTGCCGCTGGCGAAGAGCCGGATCAGACCAGCTCCGCGTCCCCCGCACGCGAGGCATGCCGTGAGTTCGTCGCTGCGCTGCCGTAGGAAACGTACGGCCCGCATGGCGCCGTCCGGGCAGCGCGGGCAGTTGGCCGCCTTTCCGATCTGGAACACCCCGCAGCGGGTGCACAGCACGCCCAGCTCCCCGGTGGCCTGGGCAGCACCGCTGAACATCTCCTCGTCCTCGTCGGTCGCCACTTCGTCGACCAGCGCCATCCATACCTGCTGCTCGTCGCGGGAGCGGCGGGACCGGAACACGGTGAAGGTGCCGACCCGCTCTAGGGTGCCCATCAGGTAGACGGTGCCGCAGCGGCGGCAGGTGCCGAACTCGAAGGCGGCGTCGCCGCACCGTCCGCAGCGCTCGTGCCGGGTCAGACTGACGTGCGGCCCGTTGGCTCCGAGGCAGGCGAAAGCGCCTTCCGTCGCGCGGGCGAAGAGGTGGTAGCGGGCGGAGAGCACCGGAGTGCCGGCCTCGTCGTGCACGCTGTTGGCCAAGGCGACCATCGAGGCGGTCTCGGGTGCTCCGCTACCAGGGAACAGTGCCTGGGCTACCTCGTGCAGCGGTATCGGCCCGTGCGCGAGCAGCGCCTTGAGCCGGCGAACGCGCTGCTCGTACGCCAGCGCCTCGGCGGGGTCGTCCCCGGCGTACCCGTGCTGACGGGCGAGGGCCACGACGGCGCCGGCGGGGTCCGGCGCGTTGAGCAGCTTCTCGTACGCCGTGGCGGCCAGGGGTCCCCACTCGGGTCCCGGCGGCAGCTGGACCCGGTCGGCGGTGACGACGTCCTGCCTCGCCTCATCCGCGGGGTCGTACTCGAACGGGACAGGGAAGAGGGAGGCAGCGAAGTCGACCACGGCTCCCATGTCGTGCCCGACGGTCGCGCTCGTCGCGATGCACTGCACCGGCCGGCCCGAATCCACCCGATCGACAAGTCGGCGCAGCAGCATCGCCAGCTCGGCCCCGCGAGCCCCGTCGTAGACGTGCGCCTCGTCGACGACGATGAACTGCCAGTGCCCGGCGTGCTCACCCTCGAACAGGTCCATGTCCAAGGGCCGCAGCAGCAGGTATTCGAGCATGGCGTAGTTGGTCAGCAGGAAGTGCGGCGGTCGCTGCTGCATCTCCTCCCGGCCGAGCAGTTCGTTGGGCAGCGGCTGCTCGCCAGGGTTCTGCTGCTCGAAGACCTCAGCGGCCTCCCGGCGGCTGCGGTGGGTCTCACCCGTGTAGCGGCCAAAGGTGATCTCCGGTGCCTCGGCCAGCAGGCCCCGCAGCCGCTTCATCTGATCGTTGGCCAGCGCGTTCATCGGGTACAGCAGCAGCGCCCGCACGCCGGGCCCGAGGGTGCCCGCCGCACGTTCGGCCATCAGCTGGCTCAGGATGGGGATGAGAAAGCTCTCGGTCTTGCCGGATCCGGTGCCGGTGGCGACGACGATGTTGCGCCCTGCGGTTGCCTTCCGGATCGCCCGCTCCTGGTGTTGGTAGAGCGGACGGTCCATGGCCAGCCCGGCACTCAAACTGGCGATGCCGGGATGGAGTACGCCCGCGTCGATGAGCTGCCGGGGCGTGGTGCTGGGGACGTAGGGCGGGGTCGCCTCGAGCAGCGGCCCCTTGGTGATCTCCTGGTTGATCGCCTCGCCGATCGCAGTGTCGAGCGCGGCCGCGAGCCGGGGATCCTTTGGCTCCACGAGGGAACGAAGATAGCGCCGGTAGGTGGAGACGATCGCGTCGCTGGTGGCGAGGGGGTCGAGGATCATTCGGCTGCTCCGGCTCCGGTCAGGAGGAATTCCGCGAGGAGTAGGTCGATGGCCACAAGGCGCGGCGCGCTGCGGGCGAGCGTCGCGTGCGGGGGCAGGGTTCGTGGTAGCAGTCCGGCCGGGGCCGTGTGCCCTCGGGCGGCCAGCCGCGCCACGAAGGCGAACGCCAGCGACAGTGCGGGGAGAGCGAGCCATCCTCGAGTGGGGTTGCGGGCCTGCACCGCCGCTACCACCCGCGGCCCGCCACACTCGGCCAAGGGCTTCTGCAGGGCGCGCAGCAGCCCCTCCGCGCTGCTGGAGAGCCGTCCCAGGCCAGGCCTCACCCGTACCTCGAACAGGTGGCGGGCCGCAACCATCCGTTCGTCGGCGTCGAGCAGGCCGCCGGGAACGACGCGCATCGCCCGCCACACCCGGTCGCGTTCCTCGGCCGGCAGCAACGCGAACACCTCGGCCGACTGGTCGAACCTGCCGACCGTCTCGTACGGATCGGGGCCGCCGGCGAGCAGGTGCGCGGCCACCTCCCCGCAGACCGAGGCGATCTGTTCCCGCAGATCGGCTTGAAAGGCGATGCCGGGCAGCCGGTAAGCCGAGGCGAGCATTGCCGCCAGCGGGCTCGCCGTCCATAGCCGCGCCTCGTCGGCTGCACTGACGTACCTGTCGGGAGGCAGGGCGATCAGACCGGAGTGCACCAGGGGTGCGACCACTTGGTCAGCCGAGGCGCGGTGCTTGGTGAGCGCGGCCAGCGCGGCGGCGGGATGCGGGCGAAGGAGCGCTGCGGCGCCCCGAATGTTGGCCGTGACACCTCGGGCATGAAGGTCGTCCGCGCGCGGGTAGAGGTCGAACAGCAGCGGCGCGATGTCCGGTCGGTCGGGCAGGGCACTTGCTCCGGCCAGGTACGCCGAGACCGCCTCACCCGCCGGGTCCTGGCCGGTCGGCTGCCACGTCAGCTCGGCGAGGTCGAAGGCGTTGTCGCGGCCGGGCCACTCTGGCCAGTCCGACGGCAACCACGGATCCTCGATGCGCAGCAGTGCCACGAGGGGCCCCGCCGCCGTGACCCGCGAGGGGAGCTGGTCACTGACCAGGTCCGCGCTGATGCGTGCGAGGTACGGCGGTTGCCACGGCGCGTACACCTGGTACAGCGCGGCCGTCAGCCCCTCGGCCCGCACGCCGTCGACCAGCACCAGCCGGCCGCCCTCGATGTGCACCGCGCTGGCGAGGCGTCGAGGTACGCAGCGCGCTACCGGGAAGTCCTGCCCGTCAAAGCGGACGTCGAGCTGGGCGAGCCCGTGTGCGCCGACCGTGTCGGCGATGGCCGCGAGCCGAAACCGGGCCATCGGCTGCCCATAGGTCGCTCCCGACGGAACGGTTTGCAGCTCACGGCCCCCGGACCGGACGATCAGCCGTGCGTCCGCCGCCCGCGGCAGCCGCACCAGCAGTTCACCCTCGCCGATCGTCTCGGTGTCCAGACGCAGTGGCTGCAGGCACCATTCGCCGCGGCTATCGCCGCCCAGCCGCTGAATCGCCATGTGGGCGGGCGTGATCCGTACGGTGGCCGCGCCGGCCGGGCTGTCGAGCTGCAGCTCGGCAGCGGTATCGGCGGGGCCCAAATCAGTCATCGCGGGCGTGACCGATAGGCCGGGCAGGGTGGCGTCGGCCCGCACGGTGGCCGGTTCCAGCCCGTCCGCCGTGATTTTCCGCCAGGAGGGGTTGGACCTGGCGGACAGCCCTTCGGCGAACTCCAGCGTGCGGACCAGGCCTCGGCCGAGCGGACCCCGGACGGTGATCTCGTACGCGCCGACCAGGGGACGGACCAGATGCCGCCACGGGTCGACCGCCGTGTCGTGGCCCACCGACAGGCTCTCGGTGTGCAGAAGCTGGCCGGAGCCGGGCCGGCGGATCCGGATCGACCATTCGGTGGTCACGCCGGGATCGGTCGGCAGGGTCAATCGCGGTGCCGTAGCAACGACCGGCGCGCCGACTAGGCTGCTCATCCCGGGCAACGGCTGGGCGAGCTGCAGTTGGGCGCGGCGGGCACCCTTGACCCGGCGGGGCGTCCCATCCCCCAGCCGCAGCTGGGACACCTGGCGAAGATCAGCACGGCGCAGCGCCCAGCCGAGCCAGCCGTACGGCGCCGGAACTTCGTACGTGTCGAGCAGGTCGCCCTCGAACCGCAGTTCGAGCGGCCCACCGCCATCGCCTTCCTGCGGATACAGCAACCAGACCGGCTCAGGCGGGAGACCGGAGGTTGCCGGCACCCGTCGACCGTCCTCAGTAAAGACCAACAGGGGGTCGCGCGGGTCGACCACGTCCAGTTCGTACTCCTGGTCGTAGCCAGCCGGCTCGACCGCCACCTGGCGGGCGGGGCGCGTGATGGCCACCGCTGTTGCGGGGGCCGTCTCGCGCGTGCCCGGCCAACGCGACTGGCTGACGACCGACTCAACCTGGCCGTCAGAACGCAACCGCCACATGACACGACCGTCCAGTGCGTCGTGAATCGGCGGCAGCCACACCAGCAGGCCCCGACCGAACGGCTCCAATTCCAGGTGAGGACGCTGCTGCGCCGCCGCCGCGTCAGCTGATCCCGCGCGCTCTGAGCTGCCGGTCCAGTCGAGCTGATCCGCCTCTGCGAGCGCGTGGGCCTTGGCAACCAGATGTGGGGAGAGTCCGAGTCCGTCGGCGGTAAACCCCGGCTGCCGCAACCGCTCTAGAAGGTCGAGGCAGCGGTCGATGAGGTCCGCAGCGTAGTCATCGCCGCGCTGGAGGAACCGCTGCGCCGGTTTATCGGTCCCGCTCAGGCGCGACTCGCGTCCGGGCGCGAGCGCCCAGGCGAGGAAGCCCTCACCGGTGAGTCCGGGCTCGCGGGACTGGCGTTGCAGAAGGAGATTCAGCAGATCGCCGAGGCAGTATGCGGGGATTCCGGCGTGCATGAGGATCTCACCGACGTTGACCTGCGGCAGACCATGAAACCGGGCCAGGCGGAAGTGGTCGAGGTTGGCGCGGAAGGCCCTTCCCCACAGCGTCTGGTCAACCTGACTCGGCGCCTCGTTGTGGACGGCGCTCCAGTAGTCGCCCTGCTCGTAGCCGACGGCACCGATCCCGGCCAGGCCGACGACCAGGCACGCGGGATAGTGACGGGTGAGCAGCCGCTGCCGGTCGAGGGGCGCGGTGTACCAAAAGACCCGTCCCAGGGCACGGATGACCTCTTTGGCATGGTCCTCCGGCGCGTCAATCTCGGCGACGAGCGACACCGCACGCAGGGCTGGCGCCCACTCAGCTTCCCGGAGACGAAGTACCTCGGATGCGTGTGACACGATCTCCCTCATCTGAACTGGGGTCGACGCCGTACGGCGACTATGCAAGCGAGCTGCGGTGGATTCAAGACAATTCGAACGCCTTGGCATCCACCCCGCCCGATCAGTCAGCAAGGCAGGCCCACTCGGCCACGACGGCGGGCAGGTCAGGTCGAACGTCGCCCCACTCAGGGGGAGTCGGGCTGGCCCGCTCGAGTAGCGATCGCAGTGCGATGCCCGCGTCGTCCACGGCTTCCCAACGCATTGATTAGACCTCGTCAACGCGGTCTTGTATCTACTCCGACGGTTCGGTGAGAAGTTGGGCGATGTGTTCGGTGGCTTGTTGGCGGCGGGTGGCGTTGACGCGGGTGTAGTAGCGCATGAGGGTGCCTGGGTCGTGGCCGAGTCGTTCGGCGACTTCGTGGATGCCGTATCCGGCGTCGAGGTAGGTGGAGGCGAGCAGGTGCCGGATCTGGTGGGGTCCGATGGGGCGGACTCCGGCGCGGGTGGCGAGGTGGTTGAAGCGGCTGGTGACGTTGTCGGGCCGCAGGGGTAGGCCAGTGCGGCCGGTGAACATATACCGCGAACCGGCAGCCGGCATCGTAGAGGTGAGGGTCTTGAGGGTCACCGGATCAAGGATGAGGGTTCGGGTGCTGTTGTGGGACTTGGGTGGCTTGTCGCGCACTCGGCTGGCCGGGTCTTCGACGACGCGTTGCCGGCGGACGGTGAGGGTGGCCAGGTCCGGTTCCAGGTCGCGCCACTGCAGGCCGCACAGTTCACCGCGTCGTAGGCCGGTGACCAGCAGCAGCCGCCACAGCGGGTAGAGCCGGTCATGGTGGACGTGGTCGAGGAAGCGGCGGGCTTCGGTGAGGGTCCAGACAGGCCGCAGGGTGTCGCTTTCGCGTGGCCGGTGCGCGCCGAGGGTCAAGCCGGTCTGCTCGCCGTATGCCTTGGTCAGTACGAGGTCGAGGGTGCGCAGGGTGGTGCGGGAGTAGCCGGCCGCTTCCAGTTGGCGGTAGGCGCGCTCGGTCATCCTGGCGCTGAGCCGCGAGCCTCGCACCGTGCCCAGGTAGGGGTAGATCAGGCTGAGCAGCCACGTGTAGTTGTAGAGAGTGTTCGGCTGCAGCTCCTGCTCACGGGCACGAAGCCAGTCCTGGCAGAGGGTTTCGACGGTGTCGGTAAGCCTCGGCCGGACCGTCCGCGCATCACGTTGCCGGCTGAGCCGGCGATACTCGGCCAGCGCTGCCTTCTCCGTCACGAACCCCGTCCGACGGGCCTGCATCCGCGCGCCGTTACGGTCGCGTCCCATCTCCAACCGGAACCCGTACAACCCGGCGACCGGATCCCGAACGATCACACCACCATCGACCACGACGACCTCCCCACCGCCTGGCAGTCACCTCCAGCACTGGAGGCCTACCCCAGCCATGGGAACCCCGTAACCCGCCGACACGACGGACCAGCTGCCCGCCGCAGAACACAAGCGACCGCCCATCCGATGCGGGGTCGATCGTGACCGGCGGCGTGAAACACCGACGTCACCGTACGGACATCCGTGTCGAAGGTGTGTCAGGATCATCCACAACGGACGAATGTCGAGACCTGAGGCCATGCCCTTCCGGGCCGCGGTGCCAGAGACGCAGGAAGGCTCCAGCCCGCATCGCAGAGAACCAAGGCCGTTACGCCTGCTCAAGCGGCCTTCACCGCTATCGCGGATCTCTATCGAGCTCCGTCACACCGGGTGCCGCCAAGCCACACGCACTCTTCGCCTGGGCGCAGGCAGGACGGCGATCGACCTCAGACCGTACGCTCGTACGGGCAAAATCACGTGTCAAAAGCCGATCAAAACATCCATAGGCATGAACAAAAAAGGCCAGCCGAGCTGGCCTTTCCTCAAAGTCGGGACGGCCGGATTCGAACCGACGACCCCTTGACCCCCAGTCAAGTGCGCTACCAAACTGCGCCACGTCCCGATGCCATCGCACGGCCTTGCCCGCGACAGCCGGTACAGCTTAGCGCAGGATCTCCCGCCCGCCGCAGAGGCCCCTCCCTCGCGATCGAGCATGACCACCCACACCCCCCCGCCAGGGCGTCCTAGGAGGCTGGGGTTCTGCGGGTGGCGCGTCGGTCGTGGAGCGGGGCAGGGCACGGGCAGGGCGGGGCGGTCAGCCGTGTGCTTTGCCTCGGCCGCCGGGGCCGAGCTTCTTACGCGGGCGTACCGAGATCTCGATCGGGCTGCCCTCGAAGCCGAACTCCTCGCGGAGTTTGCGCTCGACGAAACGCTGATAGCCGGCGTCCAGCGGACCGGTGGTGAAGAGCACGAACCGCGGCGGGGCCACACCGGCCTGGGTGGCGAAGAGGATCCGCGGTGCCCGTCCCCCGCGTACCGGGTGCGGGGTGGCCTGGACCAGGGCGGTGAGCCACGCGTTGAGCTGCGCGGTGGGGATCCGCGTCTCCCAGCTGGCCAGCGCCCGGTGCAGCGCGGCGGCGAGCTTGTCCACCGCCCGGCCGGTCTTCGCCGACAGGTTCAGCCGCAGCGCCCACGGGATCCGCCGCAGTTCCCGGTCGATCTCCTTGTCCAGGTAGTACCGGCGGTCCGTGTCGACCAGGTCCCACTTGTTGAAGGCGATCACCAGCGCCCGACCGGCCTCGGTGACCATCGACAGGATCCGCTGGTCCTGCTCGCTGATCGGCTCGCTGGAGTCGAGCAGCACCACCGCCACCTCGGCGGCCTCGATCGCCGAGGCGGTACGCAGGCTGGCGTAGTACTCGGTGCCGCTGGCCTTGCCGACCCGCTTGCGCAGCCCGGCCGTGTCCACCAGGTGCCAGGTTTCGCCGCCGATGGAGACCAGGCTGTCCACCGGGTCGACGGTGGTGCCGGCGACCGCGTCGACCACCGCGCGTTCCTCGCCGGAAAAGCGGTTCAGCAGGCTGGACTTGCCGACGTTCGGCCGGCCCACCAGGGCCACCCGGCGCGGGCCGCGCGGGCGGTATTCCACCACCTTCGGCGCCTCGGGCAGCGCCGCCAGGATGGCGTCGAGCAGGTCGCCGGAGCCCCGCCCGTGCAGCGCCGACACCGGGTGCGGCTCGCCGAGGCCGAGCGACCACAGCGAGGTGGCCTCCAGCTCGATGTTGGTGTTGTCGGCCTTGTTGGCCACCAGGATCACCGGTTTGGCGCTGCGGCGCAGCATCTTCACCGCCGCCTCGTCGACGTCGGTGGAGCCCACCATCGCGTCGACCACGAACAGCACCACGTCGGCGGTGACGACGGCCGCCTCGGCCTGCGCGGCGATCGCCGCCGCGCGGTCCTTCGCGTCCGGCTCCCAGCCGCCGGTGTCCACCACGGTGAACGCCCGACCGGACCACTGCGCGTCGTACGGGATCCGGTCCCGGGTCACCCCGGGAACGTCCTCGACCACCGCCTGACGGCGACCGATGATCCGGTTGACCAGCGTGGACTTGCCGACGTTGGGGCGGCCGACCACGGCCACCACCGGCTGCGGGCCGGTCGTTTCCTCGGTGTCCAGGTCCGGTTCCCGCAGTTCCACCCAACCGTCGTTGTCGCTCACGCCCACGCCTCGTTTCGCTGGCCGGCGACGCAGAGCACGCCGCCGCGCCGGATGGTTCGCTCGGTCACGCCACGCCCCGCTCGGTGAGCAGCGCCCGCAGCCGCGCCACGACCTCGTCGATGCCCAGCTCGGTGGTGTCCAGCACGACGGCGTCGGCCGCCTGGGCCAGCGGGTCGGCCTTGCGGGTCGAGTCCAGTTGGTCGCGGCGGGCCAGGTCGGCGGCGGTGGCGGCCACGTCGGCGGCGTTCTCGGCGCTGCGCCGGGCGGCGCGCGCCGCCGCCGAGGCGGTGAGGTAGACCTTCAGGTCGGCGTCGGGGGCCACCACGGAACCGATGTCGCGGCCCTCGACCACCATCCGGCCCGCCTTGGCGATCATGTCCCGTTGCCGGGCCACCAGCAGCGCCCGCACCGCCGGCACGGCGGCCACGGCGGAGACCGCCCCGGTCACCTCGGATCCACGGATCTCGGCGTCGATGCCGACCCCGTCGGCGGTCACCCCGTACCCGGCGGGGTCGGTGCCGATGCGCAGGTCGACCTCGCCGGCGACCTTGGCCACCGCCTCCGCGTCGGTGAGGTCGACCCCGGAGCGCAGCACCGCCCAGGTGATCGCCCGGTACATCGCGCCGGTGTCGAGGTAGCGGGCGCCGATGCCGGCGGCGAGCCGTCGGGAGACGGTGGACTTACCCGAACCGGACGGCCCGTCCACAGCGACCACGCAGCACCCGGCCGGTACGTTTTCCTCCACCGTTGTCCTCCTCAGCCCGTACCCCGCGTTTCGCCCCGTCGGCGGACGCGAGCGGTCGACCACACGTCGTCAATCATGCCCGGCACGGCGGCGCACGGCCTGCCGACCCCCGCCGGGCCGCCAGGCAGCCTACCCCTGCGCCGTACCCGCGACCGCGGGGTCAGTCACCCACGGCCTTGAACAGGGCGGCGACCTCCGCGTTGGTCAGCCGCCGGGTGCGCCCGGCGCGCAGGTCGCCCAGCCGGATCGGCCCGATGGAGGTACGCACCAGCCGGCTCACCGGGTGGCCGACCTCGGCGAGCAGCCGTCGTACGATGTGTTTGCGCCCTTCGTGCAGGGTCAGTTCGACCTGGGCGGTACGCCCCAGACTGTCCACCACCCGGAACGCGTCGACGGTCACCGGGCCGTCCTCCAGCTCGACGCCGGCCGCGAGCCGCTTGCCGAGGTTGCGGGGGATCGGCCCGGACACCTCGCAGAGGTACGTCTTCGGCACCCCGTAGGAGGGGTGCATCAGCCGGTGCGCCAGGGTGCCGTCGTTGGTGAGCAGCAGCAGGCCCTCGCTGTCCGCATCGAGCCGCCCGACGTGGTAGACCCGCTGCTCGACCCGGTTGCCGATGAAGTCGGCCAGCGCGGTGCGCCCCTTCTCGTCGGCCATTGTGGAGACCACACCGCGTGGCTTGTTCATCGCCAGGTACACCAGCCGGGTGTCGGCCACCAGCCGCTCGCCGTCGACGTGGATGACCGCGGTGGTCGGGTCGACCTTGTCGCCGAGCTGCGCCACCCGCCCGTTGACCGTCACCCGCCGACGGAAGATCAGGTCTTCGCAGGCGCGTCGGGAGCCGACACCGGCGGCGGCGAGCACCTTCTGCAGGCGTTCGGCGGCGGTGTAGACGGGCGCGTCCGGGGAGGGGGTGCGGTTATCGCGTGGCATCGGCAAGCTCTTCTACGTCGTCGGGGAGGAACGGGGCCAGGGGCGGCAGGTCGTCGAGGCTGTTCAGACCGAGCTTCTCCAGGAACATCGTGCTCGTCCGGTACAGATAGGCCCCGCTGTCCGACTCGGTGCCGCATTCCTCGATCAGCCCTCGGGTCACCAGGGTACGGATGACCCCGTCGCAGTTGACACCGCGGATGGCGGAGATCCGTGACCGGGTCACCGGCTGCTTGTACGCGACCACGGCCAGTGTCTCCAGCGCGGCCTGGGTCAGCCGGACCGACTGCCCGTCGAGCACGAACCGTTCGACGTAGGTGGCGTATTCCGGCCGGGTGTAGAGCCGCCAGCCGCCAGCCGCCCGGCGCAGCTCGAAGCCGTGGCCGGCAGCGGTGTAGCCGGCGGCGATCTCGTCCAGCATCGGGCCGATCCGCTCGGCGGGCTGTTCGAGCACCTGGGCCAGGGTCAGTTCGCTGACCGGCTCGTCCACCACCAGCAGGATCGCCTCCAGCGCGCCGCGCAACTCCGCGTCGTCGAGCACCGGCGGCGGCTCGGGCAGCGCCCGCGCCCGCCCTCCCGTCCGCTTGCGCCCCGCCGCAGCCCCTTCCCCCGCCCCGACACTCTCCCCCGGCGCGGCACTCTCCTCCGCCCCGGCACTCCCCTCCGGCGCGGCACCAGCGATCGTCTCCGCCGCCGGCTCCACGGCCGGCTCTGCGACACCTTCCGCCGCCGCACGCCCCTCGGCCTGCTCGTCGCTCGCGCTCTCGTCCGTCGAAACCCTGGTATGGGGCTGCCCCTGGGAGGGCACCTTCGCACCGAGATCCGCGGACGGCTCGGGGCTGCGTTGCCAGGGTGGGATCCAGGCGGCGGCCTGGTCGGCCAGCGAATCCCGGCGCTCCTCGTTGCTCATCCGGATCGCTCCTCCGTCGTTCCCGTCCCGTCCGCGCGGACCGCCGCGTCCAGCGCCGTCGCGTGCAGGCCCGCCGCCTCCGGCGCCGCTGTGTCCGGTCCCGCCGAGACTGGCGCCGTCGTTTCCAGCCCGTCCACGACCGCGTCACCCGCGAGCGCCTCGCCCACGACCGGGTCGGGGTGGGGCCCATCCGTCGGCTCGGGTGGGGTGCCGGCGTACTCGTCGATGGCCAGGGTCGGGCTGGCGTCGGCGGGACCGGTCCAGCGTACGGTCAGCTCCTCCAGGGCCTGCTCCTGGACGAAGGCCACCACGCCCTGCCGGTACAGCTCCAGCAGGGCGAGGAAGCGGGCGACCACCTCCAGGGTGGCGTCGCAGTCGGCGCAGAGCAGCGAGAAGGTGGCGACGCCGGCCCGGCGCAGCCGCTCGGCGATGATTTCCGCGTGTTCCCGGACGCTGACCCGCACCATGTGCACGTGGGCGATGGAGACCTCGGGCACCGGCTTCGGGGTCATCGCCTTGACGGCCAGCTTGAGCAGTCGCTGCGGGCCGATGCCGAGCACGAGATCCGGCAGCGCCTCGGCGAAGCGGGCTTCCAGGGTGACCGCGCGGGGATAGCGTCGCCCGCCGACCTCCTCCAGCCCGGCGATGTGCGCCGCCGCCTCCTTGTACGCCTTGTACTGCAGCAGCCGGGCGAAGAGCAGGTCCCGCGCCTCCAGCAGGGCGAGGTCCTCCTCGTTCTCCACCTCGGCGGCGGGCAGCAGCCGGGCCGCCTTCAGGTCGAGCAGGGTGGCGGCGACGAGCAGGAACTCGCTCGCCTCGTCCAGGTCCCAGTCGTCGCCCATCGCCCGGATGTAGGCGATGAACTCGTCGGTGACCTGGTGCAGGGCGACCTCGGTGACGTCGAGCTTGTGTTTGCCGATCAGTTGCAGCAGCAGGTCGAACGGCCCGGTGAAGTTCGCCAGCCGTACGGTGAATCCGCCGCCGTCGGCCGGCTGGCCGTCACCGCTGTCAGCCTCCGCGACGGCCGGTGACGCCGGCCCGTCGGCCGCGGTGGAGTCAGCCGCCGGGGGCGGGGGCTCCGCCGCGGCGGCCGGGTCGAGGGGCGGCGCGTTCACGCCGACGACCGTAGTCCACGGCCTGGACACCTGGGGTTACCGGTCTACCGCTCCGCCTGCGCGGCGATCACCTCGCGCGCCAGCTGACGGTAGTTGCGGGCGCCGGAGGACGCCGGGTCCAGCGTGGTGATCGGGGCGCCGGCGACGGTGGACTCGGGGAACTTGACGGTCTTGGTGATCACCGTCTGGTAGACCTTGTCGCCGAACGCCTCCACCACCCGTTGGAGCACCTGCCGGCAGTGGGTGGTGCGGCTGTCGTACATGGTGGCGAGGATGCCCTCAAGCTCCAGGTCGAAGTTGAGCCGCTCGCGTACCTTGTCGATGGTGTCCAGCAGCAGGGCCACGCCGCGGAGGCTGAAGAACTCGCACTCCAGCGGGATGAGCACGCCGTGCGCGACGGTCAACGCGTTGATCGCCAGCAGGCCGAGCGACGGCTGGCAGTCGATCAGGATGTAGTCGTACTCCTTGCGGACGCTCTTGAGCACCCGGGCCAGGGCCATCTCGCGGGCGACCTCGTTGACCAGCTGGATCTCGGCGGCGGAGAGGTCGATGTTGGCCGGCAGCAGGTGCAGCCCGGCCACGTCGGTCTTGATCAGGACGTCGTCGGCGGTGACGTCGTCCTGCATCAGCAGGTTGTAGACCGACAGGTCCAGGTTGTGCGGGTTGACGCCCAGCCCGACCGAGAGCGCGCCCTGCGGGTCGAAGTCGACCAGCAGCACCTTGCGGCCGTACTCGGCGAGCGCGGCGCCGAGGTTGATGGTCGTGGTGGTCTTGCCGACCCCGCCCTTCTGGTTGGCCATCGCGATGATCCGGGCCGGGCCGTGCCGGTCGGTCGGCATCGGCTCGGGGATCGGCTTGCGCATCGTGTAGGCGGCCGGGTCGGCGGGGCCCAGGTCCGTGCCGAGGGCGTTCTGCTGTTCGCGGAGCTCCGACGTCCAGGTCTCGGCACGGTCACCGTTGCCAGCCATGTCCTCGTTGCCCCCTCCCGACGACCATCCGGCGTCGGAGCCGCCCAACGTCCTTAGCGGCGCCGCTGCGCGCCCCGTCATCCTGCCGCGAGGGCCGCGCCGATGCCGACTGTACGCC
The DNA here is from genome assembly GCF_050942455.1 of Micromonospora sp. CA-263727. Classification (NCBI taxonomy): domain Bacteria; kingdom Bacillati; phylum Actinomycetota; class Actinomycetes; order Micromonosporales; family Micromonosporaceae; genus Micromonospora; species Micromonospora sp. CA-263727. The sequence continues at coordinate 2,696,297 of NZ_CP192031.1, read as the reverse complement.
ACCGGCGAGCAGGGCGTTCGGCACCCGCTCGGCGTGTCGGCCGACGGCACCGACCAGCGGCGCCCGCCCCGCACCAGCGGAATCGGACCCCCGCCACCGGAGCCGGCCGGCGGCGGGTCAGCCCCGCGCCCGCGGGTGGGCGGTGGCGTAGACCTCACGCAGCCGTTCGACGGTGACCAGAGTGTAGACCTGGGTGGTGGTGACCGAGGCGTGGCCGAGCAGTTCCTGCACCACCCGCACGTCGGCGCCACCGTCGAGCAGGTGCGTGGCGTACGAGTGACGCAACGTGTGCGGTGAGACGGCCTGCGGCCCCTGCACGGTCAGGCCGGCCCGGGCCGCGGCGCGGCGCAGGATGGTCCAGGCGCCCTGCCGGGTCAGCGGACCGCCCCGTGAGTTGAGGAAGACCGCCGGGGTGCCCCGGCCGGCGGCGGCCAGTCCCGGTCGGGCCCGTACCAGGTACGCGACCAGCGCCCGCAGCGCGTACCCGCCGATCGGCACCAGCCGGTTGCGCCCGCCCTTGCCGCGCAGCAGCGCCACCCCGTCCTCGACGTCCACGTCGTCCACGACGACGCCGACGGCCTCGGAGATGCGCGCTCCGGTGCCGTACAGGAACTCCAGCAGGGCCCGGTCGCGCAGCGCCAGTGGCGCGCCGTCCCCGGTCGCCTCCACCGGGCCGGCGCTCTCCAGCAGCCGGACCACGTCGTCGAGCGGCAGCGCGCGGGGCAGCCGGCGGGGTGGGGTGGGCGGTCGCACGTCGCGGCTCGGGTCGGCGCCGGCCAGCCCCTCGCGCAGCGCGAACCGGTGCAGGCCGCGGACGGCGCTGGCGGCGCGGGCGGCCGAGGAGACGGCGAGCGGCGGATACCCGCCGCCACCGGCGCGCAGCCGGGCCAGGTGGCGTTCGATCTCGCCGGCCGAGACCGAGGCCAGGTCGGTCACCCCGGCGGCGGCCAGCGAGCCGAGGTACCGCTCGAGGTCCCGGCGGTACGACGCGAGCGTGTTCGCGGCCAGTCCACGTTCGACGGTGAGGTGGTCCAGGTAGCCGCGCACGGCACGGCGCAGGGCCGGCGCGGGCTGGTGGCCCGCGTCGGCCCTGTCCGCTGCGGCGGTCGGTGGCTGGTCGGTCAGGCCAGCACCTCGGCCAGGGGCAGGGTGGGCAGGTCGTGCGCCTCCGCGACCGGTCCGTAGACGACGCGTCCGTCGTGGGTGTTCAGGCCCAGCGCCAGCGCCGGGTCGCGGCGCGACGCCTCGCGCCAGCCGTGGTTGGCCAGTTCCAGGGCGTACGGGAGGGTGACGTTGGTCAGCGCGTAGGTGCTGGTGTTCGGCACCGCGCCGGGCATGTTCGCCACGCAGTAGAAGATCGAGTCGTGCACCCGGTAGACCGGGTCGGCGTGCGTGGTGGGCCGGGAGTCCTCGAAGCAGCCGCCCTGGTCGATGGCGATGTCGACCAGCACGCTGCCGGGCTTCATCCGGGAGACCAGCTCGTTGGAGATCAGCTTCGGGGCCTTCGCGCCGGGCACCAGCACCGCGCCGATGACCAGGTCCGCGTCCAGCACCGCCCGCTCGATCTCGTACGCGTTGGAGGCGACGGTCTGTAGGTGACCGCGGTAGATGGCGTCGGCCTGCCGTAGCCGGCCGACGTTCTTGTCCAGCAGCAGCACCTCGGACTGGAGGCCGAGGGCGATCGCGGCGGCGTTCATGCCGGAGACGCCGGCGCCGATGACCACGGTCTTGGCCGCGTAGACGCCGGAGACGCCGCCGGGCAGCACGCCCCGGCCACCGCCGGTGCGCATCAGGTAGAAGGCGCCGACCTGCGGGGCGAGCCGGCCGGCCACCTCGGACATCGGGGCGAGCAGCGGCAGCGACCGGTCGGGCAGCTCGACGGTCTCGTAGGCGATGCCGGTGACCCTGCGGTCGAGCAGCGCCTGGGTGCAGTCCCGGGAGGCGGCCAGGTGCAGGTAGGTGAAGAGCACCTGCCCGTCGCGCATCCGGTGGTACTCCTCGGCCACCGGCTCCTTGACCTTGAGCACCAGTTCGGCGGCGTCCCACACCTCGTCGGCGCTGTCCAGGATCTTGGCGCCGGCCGCGGCGAACTCCTCGTCGGTGATGCTCGACCCGATCCCCGCGCCGGCCTCGACGAAGACCTGGTGACCGCCGCGGGTGAACTCGTTGACGCCCGCGGGCGTGATCGCCACGCGGTACTCGTGGTTCTTGACCTCGCGTGGGATGCCGACCTTCACGATGCAGACACCTCTCTTCGGGGACCGTTCTCCCCGGGTGTGCGGTGCCGCGGCGGCCCCTTTGCCGCCCCGGTCAACCGGTCCCGCCGGCGGCAGTCTAGGCGCGACCGCACGTCGCCGGAGCCTGCACTGTGACACCTGGTGGCCGCTGGCGCTGACGATGTGTCAGGTGTGGAACCGGACCGCCGGTGTGACGCCCGCCTCGACCGGCAGGACGCTCTTCGTTCGTCATCGTCCCACTTGGGGCGTCCCGGTGCGATACCGATCGGGCGCATCACTATTGTGTCGCCTCATGACTACTCCTCCTATTCAGCCGGAGCACCCTCAGGGCGTCTCCGACAAGAGCAAGGTCGTCGCGGGGGTCCTGGGCATCCTGCTGGGCGGCATCGGCGCCGGCCGGTTCTACACGGGCCACATCAAGCTCGGCGTGCTTCAGCTCGTCGTGAGTGTCTGCACGTTCGGCGCCGGCGCTCTCTGGGGCCTCATCGACGGGATCCTGATCCTGGTCAACGGTGGCGTCGACGCGCAGGGCCGCCCGCTGCGCGACTGATCTGTGCAACCACGCGCAGGGGCCGGGCGGATTCTCCGCCCGGCCCCTGCGCTTCGCGTACGCCGGTCAGCGCGGCAGCGGGGTCTCCGGCCGGCGCAGCACCGACCAGCCGGCGTCGCGGGCCCGGGCGGCGGCGAGCAGCCCGGCCACGCAGGACGCGTTGGTGATCTCGCCGGCCAGCGCCATGCCGACCGCCTCGTCCAGGTCGATCCGGACGATCTGCAGGTCGGCCTCCTCGTCGTGCCGGTCGTGCCGCTGCGCCGCCGGCACCTCGCCGAGGTCCCGGGCCAGGAAGACCCGGACCAGCTCGTTGGTGAACCCGGGTGAGCTGTGCAGGTCGACCAGCACGTCGAACCGGCCGGCGGTGAGGTCGACCTCCTCGGCCAGCTCCCGCGCCGCGGTCACCGCCGGATCCTCGCCGGCCACATCGGTCAACCCGGCCGGCAGCTCCCACAGCCGCCGGCCGACCGGCTGGCGGTACTGGCGGATCAGCACCACCTGGCCGGCGTCGTCCAGCGCCACCACCGCCACCGCCCCGACATGCCGGACGTGGTCGCGTACCGCGGTGCCGCCGCCCGGCATGCTCACCTCCTCGGTGACCACGTCGAAGATCCGGCCGCGGTAGCGCACCTCACGCGACCGCACCTCGTAGCGGTGCTCGACCGCGCTCACCGGACCACCGCCGCGGCGCACGTCCCGGTGCCGCGCGGCACCGCTCGCCCAGCCGGTCCGTTCACGACGCGGCGGCCGCCGCCGCGGCGGTGTCGTTGCGGGTGACCCGCTCCACCGTGGCCCCGTCGAGGTCGACCGGCAGCTGGTCGGCCTGGGAGTACGCCACCGCGGCCTGGACGAAGGCGGCGAAGAGCGGGTGCGGCCGGGTCGGGCGGCTCTTGAGCTCCGGGTGCGCCTGGGTGGCCACGAAGAACGGGTGCAGGTCGCGGTCCAGCTCGACGAACTCGACCAGCCGGCCGTCCGGCGAGGTGCCCGAGATGTGCAGCCCGGCCTTGGTCAGCTGGTCACGGTAGGCGTTGTTCACCTCGTACCGGTGTCGGTGCCGCTCGCTGACCTCGGTGCTGCCGTACGCCTCGGCGACGATCGAGCCCTCGGCGAGCGCCGCCGGGTACGCGCCGAGCCGCATGGTGCCGCCCAGGTCGCCCTTGCCGGCGACGATCTCCTCCTGGTCGGCCATGGTGGCGATGACCGGGTGCACGGCCTCCTCGTCGAACTCCAGCGAGTTGGCGCCGTCCAGGCCGGCCAGGTGCCGGGCCACCTCGATGGTCATGCACTGCAGGCCGAGGCAGAGGCCGAGCAGCGGGATGCCGTTCTCCCGGGCGTACCGGGCGGTGCCGATCTTGCCTTCGATGCCGCGTACGCCGAACCCGCCGGGGATGACGATGCCGTCGACGCCGGCCAGGGCCGCCGCCGCGCCGGCCGGGGTCACGCACTCGTCGCTGGGCACCCAGCGCAGCTGCACCCGGGCCCGGTGGCCGAAGCCGGCGGCCCGGATCGCCTCGCTGACCGACAGGTACGCGTCGGGCAGGTCGACGTACTTGCCGACCAGGGCGACGGTGACCGTGCGCCGTGGCTGGTGCACCCGCTCCAGCAGGTCGTCCCAGCCGCCCCAGTCCACGTCGCGGAAGGAGAGCCCGAGCCGGCGCACCACGTACGCGTCGAGCCCCTCCCGGTGCAGCACCCTCGGGATGTCGTAGATGCTGGGCGCGTCCGGCGCGGCGATGACCGCCTCGGCGTCGACGTCGCAGTAGAGGGACAGCTTGTGCTTGAGCTTGTCCGGGATGTCCCGGTCGGAGCGGCAGACGATGGCGTCGGGCTGGATGCCGATGTTGCGCAGCTGGGCCACCGAGTGCTGGGTCGGCTTGGTCTTCAGCTCACCGGAGGGGGCCAGGTACGGCACCAGCGAGACGTGCAGGTAGAAGCAGTTGTCCCGGCCCAGGTCGTGGCGGACCTGCCGGATCGCCTCCAGGAACGGCAGCGACTCGATGTCGCCGACCGTGCCGCCGACCTCGGTGATCACCACGTCCGGGGTGCGTCCGTCGTCGTCCGGGTCGGCCATCGCCAGGATCCGCGACTTGATCTCGTTGGTGATGTGCGGGATCACCTGGACGGTGTCGCCCAGGTACTCACCGCGGCGCTCCTTGGCGATCACGTCGGAGTAGATCTGGCCGGTGGTGACGTTCGCCTTGCCGGAGAGCGCCCGGTCCAGGAAACGCTCGTAGTGGCCGACGTCGAGGTCCGTCTCCGCGCCGTCCTCGGTCACGAAGACCTCGCCGTGCTGGAAGGGGTTCATCGTTCCCGGGTCGACGTTGAGGTACGGGTCGAGTTTCTGCATCACCACGCGAAGCCCTCGCGCGGTGAGCAGATTGCCGAGGCTGGAGGCGGTCAGCCCCTTACCCAGCGAGGAGGCGACGCCCCCGGTGACGAATATGTGCCTGGTCGTCCGTGCTGAAGGGGCCAAGGCCTGCTCCCGTGTCGTCCGTCGCGGTCGTGCAGACCGCCGAGCCGATCAACGAAGTGATCACGCGATCCACGGGACTCCACGGTAACACCTCCCCGGCGGCGTGCTGGTGCCGCACCCGAGGTACCCGTCACCGGGTCACCCGGTCGCGACCTCGGCCGATGAACGCACGGCCCGCCCGCGCCCGCGTCCGGCGCCGCCCGGCTTCGTGGCCACCGACCCGGGCCGCTGCGTACCGCCGCTGCCCGGGGCCACTTCGTCCGTGCCGCCGGCCGTCGCGTGATCCGCGTCGCCGTCGGCCGCGGCGCCGCCGGCCGGCCGGGCCGGGACGGGCCGGGTCCGGTCCGCGGAGTGGTCGAGCACCCGCAACGCGGACAGCGCCGCCACCGGCACCACCAGGGCCGCGGCCGCACCGGCCACGTCCAACGCCGAGGCGCCCAGCACACCGCCCACCCCGGCGGCCACGCCGGTGCCCGCCATCGCCGCCCGGATCGCCGGATAGATGCCGAAGAGCCGCATCAGCCCACCCCACGGCTGTAGCAACGCGAACCAGACCAGCAGCGCACCGGCCAGGGCCAGCACGGTCAGCGGGCTGTTGACCAGAGTGTCGAAATTGGAGGCGCTGGAACGCTGCACGGTCAGCCCACCGGTGCCGTCACCCAGCGCGGCGAGGAACCGGCCCAGGCTGCCCCGCTCGGCGGGCGAACGGCCCAGGTCCAGCACCGCGAAGCCGACCGTCACCGCCAGCCCGGCCATGGCCGCCCAGGCGAGCCGGGTCAGGGTCAGCCAACCACCGGCACTGATCGCCGCGGCCACGCTCACCCCGGCGGTCAGCGCGATCGCGCCAATCGAGTCGGCACCCAGGTACGGGCTGCCGACCACCACCACGGCGACACCGCCCGCAGCCACCATGACCATCGGCCGCCACCCACGGCGTACCTGCTGGGCGAGCCAGCCCGCGCTCAACAGGGCCCCGGCGATGAACACCCCGAGCCCGACGGTGCCGAGTCCCGCGTACCGGCCCCCCTCCAAGGCGGAGTAGCCGATCACACCGTTGAGTTGCAGTCGCGCGCCAGTGATCACGTCCAGGCCGATGGCCAGCGTGGTCAACCCGGCCACCGCGCCGAGCGGACCGAGGGTGGTGCGGTAGCCCGGGGAGAGCCGCACCAGCAGCGTCGCGGCGGCCAGCAGCGCGGCGGTCAGCCCGGCGAAGGTGGCCGCCGGATGCTGATTGCGCCACCACGGCACGGCCTCGGTGAGCAGGGCCGCCGGCACCGCCAACGCGGCGGCCACCAGCAGCACCTCCACGGTTTCCACCACCCGCCGGGGCACCGGCTTCGGACCGTACGGCCCGGCGTGCCGGCGGGCCCGCCGCAGCAACGGCAGCACCGCCACCGCGAGCGCCACCTGGACGGCGGCCAGCAGCGTGAAGAACCTGCCGGCCACCTCCCGTTGGGCTGCGGCCTCCCGGTCCGCGTCGGCGGGCTCGGCGATCGCGGCGGAGAGGTCGTCCGGCCGGCCACCGACCGACTCCGCGGAGCGGCCGAGGAACGGTCGGTCCGGCATCGGGCGACCCAGCGCGGCCAGTGCGGTCGGCGCCAGGTCGACCAGTTGCAGGTAGCCGCGACGGCTGGTGCTGGGCGAGGTCAGCCAGCCGTTCTCCCAGCCGGGACCGTCGGCGATGGCCACGTGCAGCCGGGACGGCCGCTCGGTGTCGGAGATCCCCGCCACGATCACCAGGGACTGCGGCGGTCGGCCGGCGAGCACCCGGGCGAGTTGCGCATCGGCGGCGCGGGCGGCCGCCGCGCGCGCCGCCGGGTCCGCGCCGGCGACCGTGCCGAGATCGACGATGCTGAGCACACAGGAGCCGAGCAGCTCGGCCGGATCCTCCGGCAGGGTCGGCTCGTACCGGTCGACCCGGCCGAACGGCCGGGCCGCGGCCACCGCCGCCCCGGGACCGACCGCCACCGAGCAACGCACCGACTCCGACAGCGCGCCGGGCACCGTGCCCCAGGAGAGCCGGTCCTGGTTGTACCGGACGATGCCCTCCTGTTCCGGCAGGTTGGCGCCGATCAGGTCGGGCCGCTCCACCCGCACCTCCAGGGGCGGGCACTGCCCGTCCGACCGGCTCCCCGTCCACGCGGCGAAGCTGCCCGCCCCGAGGGTCGACCAACCGTCCACCGGGCAGGTGGGCCAGCGCGCCGAACGCACCGACAACGACCCGATGGAGCCGTCCCGGGCCAGCTGCCAGAGCGTCGGAGTGCCCTGCGGATCCACGTCCTCCCAGCGCAGCCCGGCCACCCCGACCAGCACCACGTAGTCCGCGGTACGCCGCGGCGGCGGCGTCTGCGGACCGGCCGCCAGCGCGGTGATGCCGAGCGCCACCACGACCAGGGTGAGCAGGATCGGAGCTATTCGGCGCAGCATCACCGGCGTCCCGTCGACGGCGCGTCGGCGTCCGGCGTGGCCGGCCCGGGGGCCAGCTCGGCGTAGAGCGCGACCAGTTGGGCGACGGTCTCCGCCTCGGTGGGCCAGGTCTCCGCCCGCGCCGCACCGCGCCGGCCCAGCTCGGCCCGGCCCGGCCCGTCGTCGAGCAGGCCCCGCACCGCCGCGTCGACCGCGTCGACATCGCCCGGCGGCACCAGCACCACGGCGTCACCCACCAGCTCCGGCAGCCCACCCACCGCGGTCGCCACCAGCGGTACGCCGGCCCGCATCGCCTCCTGCGCGAACAGCTGGCGGGCCTCCCAGTCGCTGGTCACCACGGCCAGATCCGCGCCGGCCAGCAGGTCGGCCACGTCGGTGCGGTGCCCGAGCAGGGTCACCGGGGCGCGGGCCGCGCTGATCCGGGCGGCCAGCGGCAGGTAGGCCGGACCGCTGCCGGCGATCACCACCGCCGGGGGCGGCGTGCGATCCCGCCACCGGGCGGCGGCGTCCACCAGCACGTCGTACCGCTTCTGCGGGTGCAACCGGCCCACCGACAGGATCAACGGCTGCTCCGCGGCGACGGCGAACTCGGCCCGTACGGCGGCGCGACGCCGGCTCGGCGCGGGCAGCGCGGGAGCGGCCACCGGCGCCAGCCGGGCATCCGTCGCGCCCAGCGCGGCGGCCCGTTCCACCAGGTCCCCGGAGGCGCCGAGAGTGACCCGGGCGCCCCGGGCCACGATCCGCTCGACCAGCCGGGACAGGCCGCCACGCAGACCACCGGCGAGCACCGCGTTGTGCCAGGTGACCACGAGCGGGGCGGCGGGCCGGGCCAGCACCGCGACCAGCCCGGCGCGCAGCCCATGGGCGTGCAGCACGCCGACCCGCTCGCCGGCCAGCGCCCGCCGCAGCGCGGCCACCGCCCGGGCGTCGGCCGGGGTGGGCGTGGCCGGGATCTCCACCGGCCGGAACCGGGCGCCGGCGGCCACGAAGTCGAACTGCTCCTGGGTCGCCGCCGGCCCGCAGACCAGCACCGACTCCCCCGCGGCGGTCAGCCCGCGGGCCAGCGCGCGCACATGCTGCCCGACCCCACCGGTGCTGGAGGCGAGCAACAGCACCACCGTGCCCCGCCGGCCGGTGAACGACGGTTCACTCCTCGCGCTCACCGAGCTGGCCCTCCGCTCGCGACTGCGGTACTCCGCTGCGCTGCGTTCCCCGCGCTCACCGGGCCAACCTTCCGTTCCCGACTGCGGTACTCCGCTGCGCTGCGTTCCTCGCGCTCACCGGTCCACCGTTTCCTTCCCGTCGCCCCGCTCCGGGGTGTGCCCGCCCTCCGCTCCGCGGCGGGTCCGGGCCCGACGCAGGCCGGCCAGCAGCGGTTGCAGGTCCCGCCGGTCGACCAGCCAGACCACGCCGAGGAACACGACGCCGACCAGGACTCCGGACAGCATGCCCTGCACCAGGGCCACCCACCGCGCCGGGGTGCCGTCCCCGGCGTCGGTCAACCCGAGCAGCGCCAGCGCGGCGAGGGTGGCCGTCGTGCCGGCCAGCAGCCCGGCGACGGCGGCCCGGCCGGCGCCGTCGAGCGCCTCCCGCCCGGCCACCCGCCGCACCGCGACCAGCAGCAGCCCACCGAGCAGCAGCATCCCCGCCGAGTTGGCCAGCGCCACGGCGAGCACCCGGTCGGCCACCGGGAGCAGGACCGCCAACGGCACCGTGGCCAGCAGGACGGTCAGCCAGCCGGCGCTGATGGCGGCGGTGGCCACCCGGGTCGCCCCCCGGGCGTACAGGGCCCGGGAGAGCACCGCGAAGAGTCCGTACCCGAGCAGCCCGGGAGCGAACCCGGCGACGGCGGCGGCGGTGGCTTCGGCGTCGAGGGGGAAAAACCGGCCGATCGGCCCGGCCGCGCCGACCAGCACCGCCGCGCCGAGGAAGCTGGACAGCAGCACCCCACGCAGGGTCGCCGACAGGGTGTCGCGGTAGCTGCGCTCGTCGCCGCCGGCCGCCGCCGCGGCCAGTGCCGGGTACGCGGCCGTGGCCAGCGGCACCGCCAGCACCCCCCAGGGCAGCAGGTAGAAGGTCTGCGCCAGGTTGAACACCTGTGGCGCCTCGGTCCGCCCGCCGGCTATCTGGACGAGGATCACCAGCGTCGCCACCTGCTGGGCGGTGACCGTCACCACCCCGGCGGTGACCAGGCCACCCACCCGGGCCCGGGCGTCGGCGGGGAAGGCGTACCCGGGGCGCAGCGTCAGCCGCAGCCGCCGTAACGGAATCAGCAACGACAGCGACAGCACCACCACGCCGAGCGTGGTGCCGCCCGACAGGATCAGCTCCGCGCCGCGCCCCGCCTGCGCCACGCTCGCTCCCGTACCCGCCACCGCGGCGAAGACGAGGTACACCACGATCACCGTCAGGCTGGAGAGCAGCGGCGCGATCACCGGCCAGGCGAACCGGCGGTGCGCCTGGAGCACGCCGGTGAGCACGATGCCGATGCCGTACAGCGGCAACTGCGGCGCGAAGACCCGCAGCATCCGGGCACCGGCGGCCAGTTCCTCCGGGGAGCGGCCGTGGAACAGCGACACGATCGGGCCGGCGCCCACGGCCACCAGCACCGCCAGCGGCACCAGCAGGGTCACCGCCCAGGTGAGCAGCGCGCCCGTGGTCGCCGCCACCGCCCGCCGGTCACCCGCCGCGACCGCACCGGCGAGCAGCGGCACGACCAGGCTGGCCAGCGCCCCACCGGCGACGATCTCGAAGATGATGTTGGGAACGGTGTTCGCGATGACGTACATCGCGCCCAGGTCGCTGTCCTGGACCACCCAGGTGAACACGGCGGTACGCCCGAACCCGGCCAGCCGGCTGAGCACGGTGAGTACGGCGATGAGCGCGGCGGCTCCGGCCACCCGGCCGGCGCCGGCGAGGGGTGCCGGTCTCGTCACGTCAGTCGGCGCGACGGCCCAGCGCGTCGAGTTCACGCAGGCCCGGGGTACGCGCGATGACAGCCGTGAAGCTGACCTTCTCGCTGGCCGCGGTCAACCCGGCGAGCGCCGCGAGCAGCCCGGCCCGGCCGAGCGGGCCGGTGCGGGCGGCCAGCGCCACACCGAGCACGGCGCCCAGCGCGTTCGCGCCGCTGTCGCCGAGCATCACATCCTCGTTCAGGTCGGCGGGGAGCAGCCCGGCGGCGGCACCGACCGCACCGGCGGCGATCCCGCCCTGCGGGCCGGCGGCCAGCGGCACGCCGAGCAGCAGGCCCGACTTCAGCGCCCGCCCCGGACGCAGGTCGAGCAGGTTGACCAGGTTGGCCGTGCCGGCCACCACGCCCGCGCCGAGCAGCACGTCGACGCCGCGCCCCAGCGCGCCCTGCCGTCGCCGGTGGCGGTGCCCGGCCACCCGCGGGTCGGCGGCGAGCAGCGTCGCGGCGGTCAGGCCGGCCGCACCCACCCCGACGATCTTGATCAGGCCGGCGGTGATCCGCCCCTGCCGCAACGCGGTCAGGTGCCCGGCGAAGCCCTTGTCCGCCTTCTGCTCCGGCCGGGCGCCGACCACGTCGTCGTAGAGCCCGACGGCGCCGGCGCCGAGCCCGGCCACCAGCGTCGCCGCCCCGGCCGGCACGCTCGTCGCGCCGCAGGCCGCGGCGGTGGAGGCGCCCGCCGCGAGGGCCGGGCCGGCGGCCAGGGTGACCGTGCGGCCCCGGAAGTTCGTCCGGTTCAGCTGCGGCCCGGCCGGGGAGGTGCGGATCTGGCGCAGCGCGTACCGGGCGGCAGCCGCCCCGATGCCCGCCACCAGCAGTCGACCGAGCACGCTCACGCCCTCCCGCATCGGGTGCCGGCAAGCATCGTCAGATCCCGTCCGCCGGCGGACGTCGTCAGGTCGGGCACGGGGGTGCGCAGTCGGCTCACTGGAGCAGTTTAGGCACCAACGAGGCGGCGCTGTCGCCGACGCCGTACTGACCGGCCTTGCGCTCGGCCAGCTGCTGCACCAGCGCCAGCGTGGTCACCAGCTGGCCCTGCACCGTGTTCGCGTTGTCGATGGTCGAGATGGTCTGCGCGAGCACCGCGTCGCCGCGGACGAAGGCCACCAGGTTGCCGCCGGCGGAGCCGTTGCCGGCCACCACGATCCCCCCGGTCCGGTCGAACTGCTCGGCGATCTTGACCACCGACTCGTCCTTCTTCGCGGAGTCCTTGTCCACGTACGGCTGCCCGCTGACTACCACCACCGCCTCCGCCGCGACGGTGATCCGGTCGGCCACGGTCAGGTAGTTGGCGTTGCCGTACGCGGCCAGCACCGCCCGCCGGTCGGCCTCGGTGACCGGCTCCGAGCCGGCCGGCCGGTCCAGCAGCACGGTGGCCAGCAGGGCGCTTGAGGTCTCCACACCGTGACCGTTGCCGGGCAGGCCGGCGGTGGGCGCGCCGGTGGGCCGCGCCGCCGTCACCGCCAGCTCCAGCAGGTTGTTGTTGTTCTCCGGGTTGATGAACTTGTCCTGCAGGTCGATCCGCCCGACGAGGTCGGCGCCGGCCAGACCGAGCATCTTGATCACACCCTCGGTGTGGTCCCGGCCGGTGGGCAGGCTGAGCACCACCACCCGCTTGCCGGTCAGCTTGCCCGGCAGGATGACCTGGGCCATCTCGGCCGCGAACTCCTCCTCCAGCTCCAGCTCCCGCTGCATGCTCTGGACCTCCTGGCGCATCTGCTGGTTGTCCTTGCGCAGGGAGTTGACGGTCTCCTTCAGCGAATCCGCGACCGGGCCGTTGAGGGCGGCTGTGCCGACGACCAGGCCGATCGCCAACGCGAGGAAGACCGCGGTCAGGGACACCACGTGGTACCGGAAGTTGATCACGCTTGCAGCCTCTTGATCGGTCGGGAGCTAGAAGAGCTGGCCGAGCTGGAACACGAAATTGTCCCACCACTCGGAGACCACACCCAGGTACGCCTTACCGACGGTGGAGACGGCCACCGCCGAGGCCATGGCCGCGACCGCCGAGAGCACCAGCAGCAACAGGGACGAACCCGAGATGCCCTGCCGGTAGAGCCGGCTGACACCCTTGGCGTCGACCAGCTTGCCGCCGACCTTGAGCCGGGTCAGGAACGTCGACGCCATGCCGCCGCGCCCCTTGTCGAGGAACTCGACGAGGGTGGCGTGGGTGCCCACCGCGACGATCAGCGAGGTGCCCTTCTCGTCCGCCAGCAGCATCGCGAGATCCTCACTGGTGGCGGCGGCGGGAAAGGTCACCGCCGGCACCCCCAGCCCGTTGACCCGGGCCAGCCCGGGGGCCCGCCCGTCCGGATACGCGTGCACGATCACCTCCGCGCCGCAGCGCAGCACGTCGTCGGTGACCGAGTCCATGTCGCCGATGATCATATCCGGGGTGTAGCCCGCCTCGACCAGAGCGTCCGCTCCCCCGTCGACGCCGATCAGCACCGGCTTGAACTCCCGGATGTACGGGCGCAGCACGTCCAGGTCGGCCTTGTAGTCGTAGCCGCGGACCACGATCAGGCAGTGCCGCCCCTGGATCTCGGTGGCGATCTCCGGCACGCCGACCCCGTCGAGCAGCAGGTCGCGCTCCTGCTTGAGATAGTCCATGGTGTTGGCGGCGAACGCCTCCAACTGCACCGACAGGCCCTCCCGGGCGTCGGTCATCGCCTTGGCCACGCTCTCCGCGTCCTGCAGGCTGCCGTGCGCCACCGGGTCGTCGCCCAGATAGACGGTGTTGCCCTCGATCCGCACCGTGTCGCCCTCGCGGATCCGCTCGAAGATCCCCTCACCGAGGTCGTCCAGCAGCGGGATGCCCGCCGAGATCAACACCTCGGGCCCGAGGTTGGGGTAGCGGCCGGAGACCGACGGCTTGGCGTTGAGCACCGCGCCGACACCGACCGCCACCAACGAGTCGGCCGCGACCCGGTCCAGGTCGACGTGGTCGATCACCGCGATGTCGCCCGGCCGGAGCCGGCCGACCAGGCGTTTGGTCCGACGATCAAGGCGTGCGGTGCCGAGGATTCGTCCCGGTTCCGCGTTCCGGGTCCGGCGCAACGTGGGTAGACGCATCGTGACCATCCTGGCATGTGAAGCGGGTGAATCCGTCGCGACATGCCTGAGCAGGGCCGCCTACCCAGGGAAGCACATCGGGGCGAAGGCTGGTGTGCCTCCGCTCACAATCGCCGGCCTCAGGGCCGCCGTTCCCGGGCCGCCACGGCCAACAACTCCTCCGCGTGGGCGATACCCAGATCGGAATCCGGCAAACCCGCCAGCATCCGGGCGAGCTCACGGGCCCGCTCGGTGTCCTCGACCACCCGCACGCCGCTGGTGGTCACCGCCCCGCCGGTGTCCTTGGCCACCACCAGGTGCCGGTCGGCGAAGGCCGCCACCTGCGGCAGGTGGGTCACCACCAGCACCTGGTGGCTACGGGCCAGCCGGGCCAGCCGCCGGCCGATCTCCACCGCGGCCTGGCCGCCGACCCCGGCGTCGACCTCGTCGAAGACCAGCGTGGGCGGGCCGCCCGAACCGGCGAAGACGACCTCGATGGCGAGCATCACCCGGGACAGCTCACCGCCGGAGGCGCCCCGCTGCAACGGCAGTGCCGGCGCGCCCGGGTGGGCCAGCAGCCGCAGCTCGACCTCGTCGCCGCCGTCCGGCCCGACACCGACCTCCACCCCGTTGACCGGCAACGTGGGCTCGGCCCGGCCGGCCGGTCGGGGCAGCACCGCCACCTCGACCCGGGCGTGCGGCATGGCCAGCCCGGCCAGCTCGACGGTGACCTGCTCGGCGAAGCGCCCGGCCGCCTCCTGCCGGGACGCCGACAGCCGGGCGGCCAACTCGGCCACCTCGCCGGCCAGCCGGGACGCCTCCCGATCCAGCTCGTCGAGAAGTTCGTCGGAGGTGTCCAGGTCGGACAGCCGGGTCCTGGCCCGTTCCGCCCAGGCGATCACCCCGTCGACGTCGTCGGCGTACTTGCGGGTCAACGCGCGCAACGCGGCCCGGCGCTCGTAGACGACCTGGAGGCGGGCCGGGTCGGCGTCCAGCCCGGCGAGGTACGTCGACAGCTCCACCGAGACGTCCGCGACCAGCGTGGCCGCCTCCTCCAGCCGGGCCGCCAGCTCACCGAGGGCCGGATCCGTGCCGGCCTGCGCCTCCAGGGTCCGCCGGGCGGTGCCCAGCAGCGCCGAGGCGTCCGGCGTGTCGTCGGTGGCCTCCAGCCCACCGGCCACGCACTGGTGGGCGAGCTGCGCCGCGGTACGCAGACCCTCCGCGTGCTCCAGCCGCTGCGCCTCCGTCTTGAGCTCGTCGTCCTCACCCGACTGCGGATCGACCCGGGTGATCTCGTCGAGGCCCAGCCGCAGCAGATCGGACTCCTGGTGCCGTTCCCGCGCGTTGCGTCGCCGGTCCGCCAGGTCGTCGACGAGCCGCCGCCACTGCGCGTACGCCTCCCGCGTCGCGTCGAGCAGCTTCTCGTGCTCCGGCCCGGCGAAGCGGTCCAGCGCGGCCCGCTGCTCGGCCGGGCGCAGCAGGCGCAGCTGGTCGGACTGACCGTGCACGGCCACCACCTGCTCCCCCACCTCGCCGAGCATCGCCACCGGCATACTGCGCCCGCCCAGGTGCGCCCGGGAGCGACCCTCCACGGTGACCGTACGACTCAGCAGCAGCGCGCCGTCGTCGTCGGGCTCACCACCGGCGTCGGCGATCCGGGTGTGCACGGCCTCGGCGACCCGACCGTCGAGCCGGAGCCGGCCCTCCACCACGGCACGGCCGGGCTCGGCCCGCACCCGCCCGGCGTCGGCCCGGCCACCGAAGAGCAGGCCGAGACCGGTCACCACCATCGTCTTGCCGGCACCGGTCTCGCCGGTGATGACGTTCATGCCGCCGGCAAGCGGCAACGTCGTGTCCTCGATGACGCCCAGTCCGGTGATGCGCAACTCCTCCAGCACAGCAACCGACAGTAGACGCGAGGCCCGACACTTGACCAGCCGGCACGGCGACCCGGGTCAGCGGCGGTTGCCCCGCCAGCCGTGCACCGGCAGGTCGAACTTGGCCACCAGCCGGTCGGTGAACGACCGGTCCCGCAGCCGCACGATCCGCACCGGCAGGGCGCCCCGCCGCACGGTGACCCGGGCGCCCGGCGGCAGGTCGTACACCCGCCGCCCGTCGCAGCAGAGCACCGCGAGGGTCGTGAACGGATCGACGGTGATCGAGAAGGTCGAGGTAGGCGCGGTCACCAGCGGCCGGCTGAACAGCGCGTGCGCGCTGATCGGCACCAGCAGCAACGCCTCCACCTCGGGCCAGACCACCGGCCCGCCGCCGGAGAACGCGTACGCCGTGGAGCCGGTCGGGGTGGCGCAGACCACCCCGTCGCAGCCGTAGCGGGACAGCGGGCGCCCGTCGACGTCGACGAGCAGCTCCAGCATCTGGGCCCGCTCCCCCTTCTCCACGCTGATCTCGTTGAGCGCCCACGACTCGATCGTCGGCCCGCCGTCGAACTCCGCGGTGACGTCGAGGGTGAGCCGCTCGTCGACGCTGTAGTTACGGCCCACCACGTCGCGTACCGCGGTGTCGAGGTCACCGATCTCCGCCTCGGCGAGGAAGCCGACCTTGCCGAGGTTGATGCCGAGCAACGGCACCTTCGCCGGCCGGGCCAGCTCGGCCGCGCGCAGGAACGTGCCGTCCCCACCGAGCGCGAAGACGATCTCGGCGCCCTCGGCCGCCTCCAGACCGGTCACCGGCACCACACCCGGCAGGTCGAGGTCCTCGGCCTCCTCCGCCACCACCCGCACCTCGAAACCGGCGGCGATGAGATCGGCGGCGACCGTACGCGCGTGCTCGGTGCTGCGCCGACGCCCGGTGTGCGTCACCAGCAGGGCGGTGCGGGTCACCGCGACGCCTCCGCCCGGCCCACCGACACCAGCAGCGCACCGACGTTGACGATCCGCTCGCGGCGCTCGTTCACCCGGCCACCTCCTCCGTCACCTCGTCCGGCGCGTCGCCACCCGCCGCCGGCCCCTGCGGCCCGGCCGCCACCACGCTCCGGACCCGTTCCGGGTCGGCCGGTGGCGCGTCCCGGCGTAACCATACGAAGAACTCGACGTTGCCGCTCGGCCCGGGCAGCGGGCTGGCGGCCAGATCCACCAGCCCCAGGCGCAACGTCTCGGCCGCCGCCGCGACATCGAGCACCGCCTCGGTCCGCAGCGCCGGGTCGCGCACCACCCCACCCGCGCCGACCCGGTCCCGACCCACCTCGAACTGCGGCTTCACCATGAGCGCCAGGTCGCCGTCGGGCCGGGTGCAGGCGGCCAGGGCCGGCAGCACCAGTCGCAGCGAGATGAACGACAGATCGGCGACGGTCAGGTCGACCGGGCCGCCGATCGCCTCGGCGGTCAGTGTCCGGACGTTGGTGCGCTCGAAGACCCGCACCCGGGGGTCGTTCCGCAGCGACCAGGCGAGCTGACCGTAGCCGACATCGGCCGCGACCACCTCGGCCGCCTCCGCGCGCAACAGCACGTCGGTGAAGCCGCCGGTGGAGGCGCCGGCGTCGAGACAACGCCGGCCGGCCACCGCCAACCCGCCGGGAGCGAACGCGGCGAGCGCGCCGGCCAGCTTGTGCCCGCCCCGGGAGACGTACTCCGAGGTGGGATCGTCGCCGGTGACCAGGAGCGGATCGGCGGGGTCGACCATCGCCGCGACCTTGCGGGCCGGCACCCCCCGCAGCTGGACCCGACCGGCCGCCACCAGCGCCGCCGCCTGTTCGCGGGAGCGGGCCAGGCCACGGCGGACGAGTTCGGCGTCCAACCGGTTACGACGTGCCATGGCGGGGCGGGCCTCCTCAGGCCTGGTCGATGGTGGCGAGCGTTTCCCGCAGTGTCTGGTACGCGGCCTCGTACTGGGCGATCTGGTCGGCGGGCGCCAGCGTCGCGGCGTTGACCATCGACTGCACCGCGGCGTCCACCGCCGGGTGACCGGCCTCCTCGGCCTCGTCGCCGGACCACCGCTGCGGCGTCGGGCCCGGCCGGGGGCCCGGCGGCGGCGGTCCGGGCCGCGGTGGCCCGCTCATGCGGCCCCCTCCGGTCCGGGCCGGCGCACCGGCGCGGCCTTCGCGGGAGCGGCCACCCCCTCATCGGTACGGGCCACCGTGCCGGCCGCCTTCTTCGCCACCGCCTTCTTGGCAACGGCCTTCTTGGCAACCGCCTTGGTCGGCACCGCCTTCTTAGCTACCGCCTTCTTCGCCACGGCCTTCTTCGCCACGGCCCGGCTCGGGGCGGGTGGCGGCGCCACGGCCGCAGGTCCGCCGCCGGTCTGCGCCTCGCCGGTCTGCCCGGGGATCCCGCCGACGACGCCGGCCGCCGCCCGAAGCTGGCGCTCCAGCTCGCGTACCCGGCGGTCCAGCTCGGCCACCTCGTCGGCGGTGGCCAGCCCCACCGCGCCGAGCGCGCGCTCGACCTCGAAGCGCACCAGCTTGGTCAGCGCCTCCCGGTTGGCCGCCCCGGTCGAGCGCAGCTCCTCGGCGAGCGTCTGGAGCTGGGCGGCGGTCGCGCCGGTCGAGCCCATCAGCCGGCGTACCGCGTCCTGCGCCTTCTTGCGGGGCTCCTCCGTCAGGCCCATGGCCAGTCCGAGGTAGGCGCGCCACGCGTCCTGCATGCCTGAGTCCTTTCACCCGGCGGGTCTGCCGGTGTCACGCTACCGGGCCGCCGGGAGCACCCCGTGCGGTACCGTGCCCGGGAGACTACGTGGTGTGGGGCGAGGAGACGATGTTGGCCACGGTGGACGAGTGTCGGCAGGCGTTGCAGGATCTGGCCACCCGGCTCGAACGCAACGCGGAAACCGTTCGCGATCGTGTCGATCTGGACCGCACCTTGGCCTGCCGGATCACCGACCTGGAAACCGCCTTCCACGGCCGGCTCACCGGCGGGCGGCTGGTCGAGCTGGCCGACGGCGACAACCCGCAGGCGAAGATCGCGATGACCACCAGCAGCGACGACCTCGTCGCCCTGGTGCGCGGCGAACTCGACGTCACCCGCGCGGTGGCCAACCGCCAAGTGTCGATCAAGGCGAACCCGTTCGACCTGCTCAAGCTCCGTAAACTGCTCTGAGTCGCGCCTCGGGAAAATCGACGCGGCAGGGGCCCCGCGTCACCGCTACCCGACGACCACACAGCGGCCCCCGCGCGTCCAGCGATGACGCTCGGCGGCCTGCCGCCACGGTCAGGGTGCCAGGCCGAGAGACTCCAGCGCCTTCGCCGCCTCCGGCGACGCCGATCGGGGCCGGCCGGTCGGCCGTTGCTGCCAGGCCACCGCGCAGAGCGCCGCGAGCGCGTCCAGCGGACGTCCGGCCCCGGACAGCTCCCAACCCTCCGCCCCGGCCGCCACCCGCCAGCCGCCGTTCTCCGGCCCGGCCGCCGGCACCGGCGCCACCTCGGCCGGGTCGAAGAGCCCGGCCAGGTCCCAGGAGACGTACGTCGGCCGCCGGTGGGACGGGGCGGCGAGCAGCTCGGGAACGTCGCTGACACCGGTGAGCACCAGCAGGCTGTCCAGGCCGGCCCGGTTGGCGCCCTCGATGTCGGTGTCCAACCGGTCGCCGACGACCAGCGTCCGGCCCTCGCCGGCCCGCCGGGCGGCGGTGGTGAAGAGTTCCGGCGCGGGCTTGCCCACGACCTCGTCCGGGTCCCGGTCGAGCGCGGTCGCCAGCGCGGCGACCAGCGCGCCGTTGCCCGGCAGCGGTCCACGCCCGCTGGGCAGCGTCCGGTCGGTGTTGGTGGCGATCCAGGTCGCGCCAGCCCGCACGGCCACCGCCGCCTCGGCCAGGTCCGCCCAGCCCACCTGCGGGCCGTAGCCCTGGATCACCGCGGCGGGCGACTCGTCGGCGCCGGACACCGGGGTCAGGCCCACCGCGCGGATCTCCGACCGCAGCGCCTCGGCGCCCACCACGAGCACCGGCGCGCCGGCCGGCAGCCGCTCGCCCAAGAGCTGGGCGGCGGCGGCCGCGGCGGTCAGCACCTCCTCCGGCCGCGCCTGCACGCCCATCCCGGTGAGCAGGTCGGCGACGTCACCGGCCCGGCGCGAGGCGTTGTTCGTCGCGTACGCCACGGCCCGGCCCTCACCGTGCAGCCGGGCGACCGCCTCGACCGCGCCGGGAATCGGCCGGTCGATCAGGTAGATCACCCCGTCCAGGTCGAAAACGACCAGGGCGTACCCGTCGACCAGCCGACGCCCGGCGCCGGTCATCGCGGCTGCGCCTGCGGTTCCTGAGGGCGCTCGCCCTCGGCGCGCTCCCCGTCGTCGGACGGCTCCGCGGCCGGCTCGGCCCCGGGAACCGGAGCCGGCTCGCCGGCCGAGTCCTCCTCGGCCGCATCCGCTGCGGTCGGCTCCTCCCCGGCGGGGTCGTCCTCGATCAGCTCGTCGACCGCCTCCCCGGACAGGTCGGCGTCCGGCTGGGCGGGCAGGGCGCCGGGAGCGCCGGGGTCGGCGGCCAGCTCCTCGGCCACCTCATCCTGGTCGTCCTGGTCGTCACCCTCGATGACCACCCCGTCGAGTTCGAGCAACCGCTCCGCCGCGTCGGTCTCCGCCTCGGCGTCGACCTCCGCCGCGCGGGAGAACCACTCCCGCGCCTCCGCGCGCCGCCCGACGGCCAGCAGCGCATCGGCGTACGCGTACCGCAGCCGGGCCGTCCACGGCTCGGCCTCGTCGGCGGTCAGCTCGCGGACCTGCAGCATGGCCACGGCCGCATCCCGCTGGCCGAGGTCGCCCCGCGCGCCGGCGGCCACGATCAGCAGTTCGATCGCGACGGCCGGATCCAGCTTCTCCTGGTCCGCACCGCGGAACAGGTCGATCGCCCGCTCCGGCCGGCCCAGCGCCCGCTCGCAGTCCGCGATGACCGCGAGGTGGCTCTGCACCCCGGTCATCCGGTGGTACGTCCGCAGCTCGGCGATCGCCGTCTGCCACTCCCCGTTGTGGTACGCGGCCAGGCCGACCGCCTCCCGGACCGCCGCGATCCGCGACGCGAGTCGACGCGCCGCCAGCGCATGGGCGAGCGCCTCGGCCGGGTCCTCGTCGATCAGCTGACCGGTCGCCACCAGGTGGCGGGCCACGGTCTCGGCGACCGGCTTCGCCAGGGAGAGCAGTTCGGCGCGGACGTCCTTGTCCAGGTCGGTCGCGACGATCTCGTCGGGCAGCACCGGCGCCGCCGTACGCCCGCCCTCGCCCTGCTCCGCCTCGTCCCGGCCAGCACGCCGGTCCCGATCCCGGTCGTCACGGAACCCCCGGTCCTCCCGGAAACCCCGGTCGCGGCGCTCACCGCCCCGCTCCTCGTTCCCTCGGCGGAAGCCGCCCTCACGACGCTCGCCGGAGCCGTAGCCGCCTCCCCGGCGGTCACCACCGGAGCCACCCTCGCCGCGCGGGGAACGGTCCCGATCCCGGAAGCCACCCTCGCGGCGCTCGCCACCGCGGAAGCCACCATCCCGGCTCTCGCCGCCACGGAAGCCGCCCTCACGACGCTCACCGCCACGGAACCCGCCGTCGCGGCGCTCGCGGAAGCCACCGTCACGACCCTCGCCGCCGCGGAACCCGCCCTCACGACGCTCGCCGTCGCGGCGATCGGTCCGGTACCCGCCGTCCCGGTGGTCCGGCCGGAAGCCGCCCTCCCGGCGGTCGCCGCCGAAGCCGCCACCGTCGCGGGCGCCGCTGTCGCGCCGGTCGCCACGGAAACCACCGTCGCCACGGAACCCGCCGTCGCGGCGGTCACCCTCGCGGCGGTCGGAGCCGCGGAAGCCGCCGTCACGGCGCTCACCGTCGCGCCGGAAGCCGCCCTCCCGGCGCTCGCCGGAGCCGAAGCCACCCGCACCACGCGGGGCACGGTCCCGGTCGCCGAAACCGCCCGGCCGGCGCTCGCCGTCGCGGAAGCCACCCTCACGACGCTGGCCCTGGCGGTCGCCGTCGTAGCGCCCCTGGCCACCACGAGACCCGTCGCGCTCCTCGGAGCCCCGACGGAAGCCGCCGCCGTCCCGGCGCTCGCCACGGAACCCGCCCTCGGAGCGGTCACCGCCGCGGAAGCCGCCATCCCGGCGCTCCCCGCCCCGGAATCCGCTGTCACGGCGCTCCCCGTCCCGGGGCCCGCTGTCACGCCGCTCGCCACGGAAACCACCGTCGCGACGGTCACCCTCCCGGCGGTCGTTGCCACGGAAACCACCGTCGCGGCGCTCCCCATCGCGGAAGCCGCCATCCCGGCGGTCGCCGCGGAAGCCGCCCTCCCGGCGATCACCGTCGCGGCGGTCGTTGCCACGGAAGCCGCCCTCGCGACGGTCACCCTCCCGGCGGTCGGAGCCACGGAAGCCGCCCTCGCGACGTTCCCCGCCCCGGAATCCGCTGTCACGGCGCTCGCCACCGTCCCGGCTGTCCCGACGGAACCCGCCCTGCCGGTCGTCGTCGTGGCGGCGCTCGCCACGGAAGCCACCCGTGCCGCGGTCGCCCTCGCGGCCGGCGCCGGAGCCCCGATCGCGGCGCTCGCCACGGAAGCCCCCGGTCGCGCCGCGGTCACCGTCGCGGAAGCCGCCCTCACGGCGGTCGCCGTCCCGCCGGAAGCCACCGGACCGGGAACGGTCGGTGCCCTCGCCGCGTCCGCCGTCGCGGAAGCCGCGCTCCCGCCCGCGGTCGTCGCGGTCCGACGGGCGGTCGCCACGGCGGAACCCGCCGTCACGGTCGCCGGGCCGACCCTCGTAGCCCCGGGGACGGTCTCCGCCCTGAGGTCCTGAACTCACAGGTACATCCTTCCTGAGTACGCCGTCCCACGGCGCAACGCAGTCGAGGGCCAGCCCGATTCCGGGCGGCCCTCGACTGTAACGTGTGTCCGGCGGTGTCCTACTCTCCCACACCCTCCCGAGTGCAGTACCATCGGCGCTGGAGGGCTTAGCTTCCGGGTTCGGAATGTGACCGGGCGTTTCCCCTCCGCCATGACCGCCGTAACCTTATCAACATATCAAACAACACCAACACCAACACACTTGTCGGGGTGTATGTTTGTTTGTCGTGAGTTACACAGTGGACGCGAGCAGAACCTTCGTGAGCAAGTCCTCGGCCTATTAGTACCGGTCAACTGAACCCGTTACCGGGCTTACATCTCCGGCCTATCAACCCAGTCGTCTAGCTGGGGGCCTTACCCCCACAATGTGGGGTGGGATACCTCATCTTGAAGCAAGCTTCCCGCTTAGATGCTTTCAGCGGTTATCCCTTCCGAACGTAGCTAACCAGCCGTGCCCCTGGCGGGACAACTGGCACACCAGAGGTTCGTCCGTCCCGGTCCTC
This sequence comes from Micromonospora sp. CA-263727, assembly GCF_050942455.1. Taxonomy (NCBI): domain Bacteria; kingdom Bacillati; phylum Actinomycetota; class Actinomycetes; order Micromonosporales; family Micromonosporaceae; genus Micromonospora; species Micromonospora sp. CA-263727. Next base: position 2,673,337 of record NZ_CP192031.1, on the reverse strand, counting down.
TCGTACTAGGGACAGCCCTTCTCAAGTATCCTACGCGCACGGCGGATAGGGACCGAACTGTCTCACGACGTTCTAAACCCAGCTCGCGTACCGCTTTAATGGGCGAACAGCCCAACCCTTGGGACCTGCTACAGCCCCAGGATGCGACGAGCCGACATCGAGGTGCCAAACCATCCCGTCGATATGGACTCTTGGGGAAGATCAGCCTGTTATCCCCGGGGTACCTTTTATCCGTTGAGCGACACCGCTTCCACACGCAAGTGCCGGATCACTAGTCCCGACTTTCGTCCCTGCTCGACCCGTCAGTCTCACAGTCAAGCCCCCTTGTGCACTTGCACTCAACACCTGATTGCCAACCAGGCTGAGGGAACCTTTGGGCGCCTCCGTTACCCTTTAGGAGGCAACCGCCCCAGTTAAACTACCCACCAGACACTGTCCCTGAACCGGATAACGGCCCGAAGTTAGATACCCGAATCAACCAGAGTGGTATTTCAAGATTGCCTCCACACATACTGGCGTATGCGCTTCACCGGCTCCCACCTATCCTACACAAGCTAACTCAGATACCAATGTCAAGCTATAGTAAAGGTCCCGGGGTCTTTCCGTCCTGCCGCGCGTAACGAGCATCTTTACTCGTACTGCAATTTCGCCGGGCCTGTGGTTGAGACAGTGGGGAAGTCGTTACGCCATTCGTGCAGGTCGGAACTTACCCGACAAGGAATTTCGCTACCTTAGGATGGTTATAGTTACCACCGCCGTTTACTGGCGCTTAAGTTCTCCGCTTCGCCCCGAAGAGCTAACAGGTCCCCTTAACGTTCCAGCACCGGGCAGGCGTCAGTCCATATACATCGAATTACTTCTTCGCATGGACCTGTGTTTTTAGTAAACAGTCGCTTCCCCCTGCTCTCTGCGGCCATACAACGCTCCACCCGCACGGGGCTTCACGTCTCCGGCCCCCCTTCTCCCTAAGTTACGGGGGCAATTTGCCGAGTTCCTTAACCACAGTTCGCCCGATCGCCTCGGTATTCTCTACCTGACCACCTGTGTCGGTTTGGGGTACGGGCCGCTCGAAACTCGCTAGAGGCTTTTCTCGGCAGCATAGGATCACTGACTTCACCTGAATCGGCTCGGCATCACGTCTCAGCCTACATGCGCCACGGATTTGCCTATGGCACGGCCTACACGCTTACCCCGGCACAACCACCGGCCGGGCTCAGCTACCTTCCTGCGTCACCCCATCGCTTGACTACTACCCGCCAGGTTCCCACGCTCCCCCAGCATGGTCCGAAGACCACACCAGGCTCGGATGGTTAGCACAACGAAGTTCATCAGGGACGCTCCTTCGCGGGTACGGGAATATCAACCCGTTGTCCATCGACTACGCCTCTCGGCCTCGCCTTAGGTCCCGACTCACCCAGGGCGGATTAACCTGGCCCTGGAACCCTTGGTCATCCGGCGGAAGGGTTTCTCACCCTTCTTTCGCTACTCATGCCTGCATTCTCACTCGTGCCGCGTCCACAACTCGATCACTCGGCTGCTTCACCCCCGGCACGACGCTCCCCTACCCACCCACACACCTGCACCAGATTCCCAAAGAAACCCGGCGAAGTACACGTGTGAGTGCCACAGCTTCGGCGGTGTACTTGAGCCCCGCTACATTGTCGGCGCGGAACCACTTGACCAGTGAGCTATTACGCACTCTTTAAAGGATGGCTGCTTCTAAGCCAACCTCCTGGTTGTCTATGCGACCCCACATCCTTTTCCACTTAGCACACGCTTAGGGGCCTTAGCTGGTGATCTGGGCTGTTTCCCTCTCGACTACGAAGCTTATCCCCCGCAGTCTCACTGCCGCGCTCTCACTTACCGGCATTCGGAGTTTGGCTGATTTCGGTAAGCTTGTAGGCCCCCTAGACCATCCAGTGCTCTACCTCCGGCAAGAAACACACGACGCTGCACCTAAATGCATTTCGGGGAGAACCAGCTATCACGGAGTTTGATTGGCCTTTCACCCCTAACCACAGGTCATCCCCCAACTTTTCAACGTTGGTGGGTTCGGCCCTCCACGCGGTCTTACCCACGCTTCAGCCTGCCCATGGCTAGATCACTCCGCTTCGGGTCTAGAACATGCGACTCAAACGCCCTCTTCAGACTCGCTTTCGCTACGGCTCCCCCACACGGGTTAACCTCGCCACATGCCACTAACTCGCAGGCTCATTCTTCAAAAGGCACGCCGTCACCCCGCAAGGCTCCGACGGATTGTAGGCGAACGGTTTCAGGTACTATTTCACTCCCCTCCCGGGGTACTTTTCACCATTCCCTCACGGTACTCGTCCGCTATCGGTCACCAGGAAGTATTTAGGCTTACCAGGTGGTCCTGGCAGATTCACGGCAGATTACAGGAGTCCGCCGCTACTCGGGAACACCCACAGAAGACCAGCTGCTTTCACCTACCGGACTATCACCGTCTACGGTCAGCCTTTCCAGACCATTCAGCTAACAACTGGCTTTATCACTCCTCCAACAGGTGTCAGCCTGTCGAGCAGGGTCCCACAACCCCGACCACGCAACCCCTGACAGGTATCACACGCAACCGGTTTAGCCTCAATCCGCTTTCGCTCGCCACTACTCACGGAATCACTATTTGTTTTCTCTTCCTACGGGTACTGAGATGTTTCACTTCCCCGCGTTCCCTCCACACACCCTATGAATTCAGGTGCAGGTGACTGGACATGACTCCAGCCGGGTTACCCCATTCGGACACCCTGGGATCACAGCTCGGTTGACAGCTCCCCCAGGCCTATCGCGGCCTCCCACGTCCTTCATCGGCTCCTGGTGCCAAGGCATCCACCGTCCGCCCTTGACAACTTGACCACAAAGATGCTCGCGTCCACTGTGCAATTCTCAACAAACAACCAACCCACAACCCACCACGTGCGACACCAAACCCGACCACCGCCGGCGGTATGCCACACCAGGCCATGCCTGGCAAACCACACCCCACCACACAGGCAGGACAATGGCACCAAAAGAAACCACCACACAGGGCTGTTCCTTCAGGACCCAACAGGGTGCTCTACATTCCCCACCCAGCCGCACCGGTCAACCGTTCCCTACCACCCCAAAGAATGGTCGTACTAGACATCCCGGCCGTTGCCAGAAGAAAACTCGCCAGTGTCTCCGCCAACGAGCACCCCGACCCGACATCCGCAGGCCGCGGGCTCCATACCAGCTTTCACTGGATGGTGCTCCTTAGAAAGGAGGTGATCCAGCCGCACCTTCCGGTACGGCTACCTTGTTACGACTTCGTCCCAATCGCCAGCCCCACCTTCGACGGCTCCCTCCACAAGGGTTGGGCCACCGGCTTCGGGTGTTGCCGACTTTCGTGACGTGACGGGCGGTGTGTACAAGGCCCGGGAACGTATTCACCGCAGCGTTGCTGATCTGCGATTACTAGCGACTCCGACTTCACGGGGTCGAGTTGCAGACCCCGATCCGAACTGAGACCGGCTTTTTGGGATTCGCTCCACCTCACGGTATCGCAGCCCATTGTACCGGCCATTGTAGCATGCGTGAAGCCCTGGACATAAGGGGCATGATGACTTGACGTCATCCCCACCTTCCTCCGAGTTGACCCCGGCAGTCTCCCATGAGTCCCCAACCGAATTGCTGGCAACATGGGACGAGGGTTGCGCTCGTTGCGGGACTTAACCCAACATCTCACGACACGAGCTGACGACAGCCATGCACCACCTGTCACCGGCCCCGAAGGACCCCACATCTCTGCAGGATTTCCGGCGATGTCAAACCCAGGTAAGGTTCTTCGCGTTGCATCGAATTAATCCGCATGCTCCGCCGCTTGTGCGGGCCCCCGTCAATTCCTTTGAGTTTTAGCCTTGCGGCCGTACTCCCCAGGCGGGGCGCTTAATGCGTTAGCTGCGGCACAGAGAACCGGAGAGGCCCCCCACACCTAGCGCCCAACGTTTACAGCGTGGACTACCAGGGTATCTAATCCTGTTCGCTCCCCACGCTTTCGCTCCTCAGCGTCAGTATCGGCCCAGAGACCCGCCTTCGCCACCGGTGTTCCTCCTGATATCTGCGCATTTCACCGCTACACCAGGAATTCCAGTCTCCCCTACCGAACTCTAGCCTGCCCGTATCGACTGCAAGCCCACAGTTGAGCTGTGGGTTTTCACAGTCGACGCGACAAGCCGCCTACGAGCTCTTTACGCCCAATAAATCCGGACAACGCTCGCGCCCTACGTCTTACCGCGGCTGCTGGCACGTAGTTGGCCGGCGCTTCTTCTGCAGGTACCGTCACTCACGCTTCGTCCCTGCTGAAAGAGGTTTACAACCCGAAGGCCGTCATCCCTCACGCGGCGTCGCTGCATCAGGCTTCCGCCCATTGTGCAATATTCCCCACTGCTGCCTCCCGTAGGAGTCTGGGCCGTGTCTCAGTCCCAGTGTGGCCGGTCGCCCTCTCAGGCCGGCTACCCGTCGTCGCCTTGGTAGGCCATCACCCCACCAACAAGCTGATAGGCCGCGAGCCCATCCCAAGCCAAAAAATCTTTCCACCACCCACCATGCGGCAGACAGTGAATATCCGGTATTAGCCCCCGTTTCCGAGGGTTATCCCAAAGCCTAGGGCAGGTTGCTCACGTGTTACTCACCCGTTCGCCGCTCGAGTACCCCAAAGGGCCTTTCCGCTCGACTTGCATGTGTTAAGCACGCCGCCAGCGTTCGTCCTGAGCCAGGATCAAACTCTCCAACAAAAACTTGGAAAACAAACCCCAGCAACAAAAAATGTCGCCAAAGAAACCCCAACCAGCCAGACAACAAAGCCCGACCAGCACGAGGCAATAATCAAATTGGCACTGGCTTATCAAGCACCCTGTTGAGTTCTCAAAGAACAACCACACACCACACGCTGACTCCAATAGTGGAACCGCGTCTGGGGCAAACCCACCCGCCGCACTCGCGCCGGGCACTTTTACTACGTTACCCGCTGGTTTCTACCGTGTCAAACCGGCTGCTGCCGCTTTGTCGCGCTTCAACCCATTTCTCCGGGCACCACGATTCGGTGCGGCTTTCGCCGTCCCTGTCGTGGTTTTGGCAGGCCAGCCGCTGCGGTGTCCCGCTAGCGCGCCTGGTTCCCTGCCGGTCGTCAACCTTACCCGGTCGGTTCCGCCTCGCCAAATCCGCCTCGCGGCGAATCCGGGGCACCACCCGGTCCCAGCTCCGGCGGGCGTACCCACCAGAACCGAGAGGTCCACCCGCGCTTCCGGCCTGAGGTCTTTCGACCTGTTTCGTCCGTTCCGCGCTGGCAGAGAGAAAGTTACGCGCCCGGCGGATTGATCGTCAAATCCGCCGGGCGCGTTCCACGTCACACCGCCGACTACGACTGGCTGTCCAGCTCCACGCCGGCGAACGAGCGCTTGCCCCGGCGCAGCACGAGGTACCGGCCGTGCAGCAACTCCTCCGGCGCGACCACGGCGTCGGCCTCGGTCACCCGGTTGTTGTTCACGTACGCACCGCCCTCGGCGATCACCCGGCGGGCCTCCTTCATGCTCGGCACCAGGCCGGACTCCTTGAGCAGGGTGGCCACGTCCGGCAACTCGCCGAGGTGGACCAGGCCCGCCTCGGTCAGCGCCGCGCGCAGGGTGGCCGGCGACAACTCCTCCAGCGAGCCCCGGCCGAACAGCGCCTGACTGGCGGCGACAACCTGCGCCATCTCCCGCTCGCCGTGCACCAGGGTGGTCAGTTCCTCGGCGAGGGCACGCTGGGCCGTCCGGGCGGCGGGACGCTCGGCGGTCTCCTTCTCCAGCGCCTCCAGCTCCTCCCGCGAACGGAAACTGAAGTAGCGCAGGTAGCGGCCCACGTCCCGGTCGTCGACGTTGATCCAGAACTGGTAGAAGGCGTACGGGCTGGTCATCTCGGGGTCGAGCCAGACCGCGCCGCCCTCGGTCTTGCCGAACTTCGAGCCGTCCGACTTCGTCACCAACGGCGTGGTGAACGCCTGCACCGGCCCGAGGCCGCGGCGGCGGACGTAGTCGACACCCGCGGTGATGTTGCCCCACTGGTCGGAGCCGCCGAACTGGAGCCGGCAGCCGTACCGCCGGTGCAGCTCGAAGAAGTCGTTGGCCTGCAAGAGCTGGTAGCTGAACTCGGTGAAGCTGATCCCGCTCTCCAGCCGGGCCCGGACCACCTCCCGGGCCAGCATCTTGTTGACCGGGAAGTGCTTGCCCACGTCGCGGAGGAACTCGACCACCGACATCTCGCCGGTCCAGTCCAGGTTGTTGACCAGTTGGGCGGCGTTGTCGCCGGTGTACGACACGAAGGGCGCGAGCTGGTCGCGGATCCGCTGAACCCAGCTGGCGACGACCTCCGGCGGGTTGAGGCTGCGCTCCGCGCTCTCCTTCGGGTCACCGATCTGACCCGTCGCACCGCCGACCAGCAGCAGCGGGCGGTGCCCGGCGAGCTGGAGCCGACGAGCCGTGGTGACCTGCATCAGGTGGCCGACGTGCAGGCTCGGCGCGGTCGGGTCGAAGCCCACATAGAAGGCGGCCTCGGGGCCGTCGAGCAGCGAACGCAGCTCGCCAGGATCGGTGGAGTCCTGGAGCAGGCCGCGCCACCGCAGGTCGTCGGTCAGGGAGCCCCGCCCGGACGGCGGGAAATTGCTGTCGGTCACGATCACCGATTCTCCCCCATCGAGCGGGTCCGGCCCTACCGGGTTCCGTCACGGGCCGCGGGCTAGGCTGGCGGCGCCAAGATCGAGGAGGCTGCCGTGGAGATGCCGGCGATGTCGGGCGGTTTCGTCGCCCTGCTCGGGCTGGAGTTCGACGAGGTCAGCGGCGATCGGGTGACGATCCGCTGGCGGGTACGCCCGGAGCTGTACCAGCCGTACGGCATCCAACACGGCGGGGTCTACTGCGCGGTGGTGGAGACGGCGGCCAGCGTGGGCGGGGCCCTCTGGTTCGGCGACCGTGGGCAGGTGGTCGGCGTGTCGAACCAGACCGATTTCCTGCGGGCGGTCCGCGACGGCGAGCTGACCGCGGTCGGCACTCCGGTGCACCGGGGACGCAGCCAGCAGCTGTGGCAGGTGGAGATCACCGATGCCGAGGCCCGGCTGGTCGCCCGTGGCCAGGTCCGCCTCCAGAACCTCTCCCCGGCCGCTGCCTGATCGGCCGGGAGCCGGCGCCCGCCGGTCGGCCCCAGCCCGGCCGCTATCCGGCTGCGGTCAGCTCGGTCAGCCGCCCCGCCTCCTCGCGGTACTCGGCGCCGGTACGCGGGCACACGTACTGGCCGTCGCCCTTGGCGACCAGCGGCTCGCCCGCTCGTCCCACCCAGCGCACCCGCCGGGCGGGAACGCCGACCATGAGCGCGAAGTCCGGTACGTCCCTGGTGACCACGGCGCCCGCCGCGATCATCGCCCATCGGCCGATGGTGACCGGTGCCACGCAGACGGCCCGCGCGCCGATCGCCGCGCCCTCGCCGACGACCACGCCGACCGCCGTCCAGTCCGCACCGCTCTTGAGCCGCCCGTCGGGGGTCACCGCCCGGGGGTACTCGTCGTTGGTGAGCACCGCGGCCGGCCCGACGAAGACGCCGTCGGCCAGCTGCGCCGGCTCGTAGACCAGGGCGTGGTTCTGCAGCTTGACGTTGTCGCCGAGGCGGACGCCGGGCCCCACGTACGCGCCACGGCCGATGATGCAGTTCTGGCCGACCGAGGCCCCCTCGCGGATCTGCGCCAGGTGCCAGACGCGCGTGCCGGGACGGATGCTGGCGCGCTCGTCGACGTCGGCCGTCGCGGCGATCTGCACGTCGCCGCGCGGCGTCGCCGGGTCGTTGGTCATCCGTGGCTCCTTCATCCGTGCGGCGGTGTCGTCGGGCTGGAGAACGGTAGCCGCTGGTCGACAAGGCCGATGTAAGCAAGCCGACGCAGCGCGCGGAATGGACCACCCGGGGCAGGCGGCGAACCGAATGGCCCTCTCGCCCCGGCGTCATTGCTGGAATTCCGTCACTGCACTGGCGTATCCGATGGCGCTCTCGATAGCTTGCCGGACGGACCTTCCTGACCCGCTCGTCAGCGAGCGCGTCCTGTCCTGCCTAGCGAACGGATGTCCGTGAACGCATCGCACGAACCGATCGGCGTGGCCGTCGTCGGCGCCGGTTACTGGGGCCCGAATCTTGTCCGCAACTTCCAGGCGTCCACCGACTTCCGGTTGCGCTGGCTGTGCGACCTCGACGTGGGCCGCGCCGAACGGGTTCTCGGCGGTTACTCGACGGTCCAGACCACCGACGACCTGGCCACGGTGCTGGCCGACGACACGGTGCAGGCGATCGCCGTCGCCACCCCGGCCGGCACCCATCTGGAGGTCGCCATGTCGGCGCTGCGCGCCGGCAAACACGTGCTGGTGGAGAAGCCGTTGGCGGCCAGTTCCGCGCAGGGGCGCGCGCTGGTCGCCGAGGCGGAACGCCGGGGGCTGTCGCTGATGTGCGACCACACCTACTGCTATACGCCGGCCGTGCTGCACATTCGTGACCTGCTTCACAGTGGGGAACTGGGTGAACTGCAGTACCTCGACTCCGTACGGATCAATCTGGGGTTGGTCCAGCGCGACATCGACGTGATGTGGGATCTGGCGCCGCACGACCTGTCGATTCTTGATTTCATTCTGCCGCCCGGGGTGGTTCCGGTCGCGGTGGCCGCGCACGGCGCGGATCGCATCGGTGCGGGCCGGGCCTGCGTCGCATATCTGACGTTGCGGTTGAACACCGGGGCGATCGCGCACATCCACGTCAACTGGCTCTCGCCGGTGAAGATCCGGACCACCATCATCGGCGGGTCCAAGCGGACTCTGGTCTGGGACGACCTCAACCCCAGCCAGCGGGTTTCCATCTTCGATCGCGGGGTGGACGTGGCCTCGACCGAGGAGCTCGGCGACGAGCAGCGCCGGGACATGCTGGTGTCGTACCGCTCCGGGGACATGGTCGCGCCGGCGCTGACCGAGCGGGAGGCCCTGCGGACCATGGTCGAGGAGTACGCGCGTTCCATCCGCAGCGGCACTCCGGCGCTCACCGACGGACGGTCTGGCCTGCGGGTGATCGCCATCCTGGAGGCCGCCTCCCGCAGTCTCGCCGACGGGGGAAGACTGGTCGACGTCAGCGATGGGGCAGCGGTGTGACCGGGCTGGGCATGGGACTGTGACCGGGCTGGGCATGGGACTCGGTGTGACGGAGCCGCTGGGCGGCACGGATTGGAGCGGACTGCGGTCATGAGCGCGGTGGAGATCTCCGGGGCGCGTGCCCTGGTCACAGGTGGGGCGGGCACGATCGGCTCCCATGTCGTGGACGAGCTGATCGCCGGTGGCGCGGCGGAGGTGGTCGTCCTCGACAACTTCGTCCGGGGCCGGCGGGAGAACCTGACCCGGGCCCTGCCGCACGGCAGCGTCCGGGTGGTCGAGGGCGACATCCGGGACATCTCGCTCGTACAGGAACTCACCCAGGGCAAGGATCTGGTCTTCCACCTCGCCGCGATCCGCATCACCCAGTGCGCGGAGGAGCCGCGGCTGGCCAACGAGGTGCTGGTCGACGGGACGTTCAACGTGCTGGAGGCGGCAGCCGCGGCCAGGGTGCGCAAGGTGGTCCTGTCGTCGTCGGCCTCGGTGTACGGCCTCGCCGACGAGTTCCCGACCAGCGAGCGGCAGCACCCGTACCACAACGACACGTTCTACGGCGCGGCGAAGGCGTTCAACGAGGGCATGCTGCGCAGCTTCCACAGCATGTACGGGCTGGACTACGTGGCGCTGCGCTACTTCAACGTGTACGGCCCCCGGATGGACATCCACGGCCTCTACACCGAGGTCCTGATCCGCTGGATGGAGCGGATCGAGGCGGGCCGGCCGCCGCTGATCCTCGGCGACGGGCTACAGACGATGGATTTCGTCCACGTCGCCGACATCGCCCGGGCCAACATCCTGGCCGCCCGCGCCGACGTCACCGACGAGGTGTTCAACGTCGCCAGCGGCACCGAGACCAGCCTGCGGGAGTTGGCCCAGGCGCTCAGCGACGTGATGAAGTGCGACCTGGCGCCGGAGTTCGGGCCGGCCCGCGCGGTCAACGGGGTCACCCGCCGCCTGGCCGACACCACCGCCGCCGCCCAGCGGCTCGGCTTCCGCACCGAGATCGGCCTGCACGAGGGGCTCCAGGGCCTGGTCGACTGGTGGCGGGGCGAAAAGTGAGCGCGAGGAGTGAGCCGGGCCTGCGAGCCCCGCAGTCGCGAACGGAAGACGGCTCGGTGAGCGCGAGGAGTGAGCCGGGCCTGCGAGCCCCGCAGTCGCGAACGGAAGACGGCCCAGTGACCGAGCGCCGGATTCCGGTGATGATCCCGCGGCTCGGCGAGGAGGAGGCGCAGGCCGCCGCCGACGCGGTCCGGTCGGGTTGGGTGGCGCAGGGGCCGCGGGTGGCCCGCTTCGAGCAGGAGTTCGCCGCGGCGGTCGGCGCCGGCCATGGGGTGGCGGTCAGCTCCTGCACGACCGCGCTGCACCTGGCGCTGGTGGTGCTGGAGGTCGGCCCGGGTGACGAGGTGATCGTGCCGTCGTTCTCCTTCATCGCCACCGCCAACGCGGTGCGTTACGTCGGAGCGACGCCGGTCTTCGCCGATGTCGACCTGGCCACCGGCAACCTGACGGTGGCGACGGTCGACGCGGTGCGTACCCCCCGGACCCGGGCGGTCATCGCCGTCCACCAGGGCGGTGTGCCGTTCGACGTCACCGCGCTGCGGGAGGCCGGCAGCCGGTGGGGGGTGGCGCTGGTCGAGGACGCGGCGTGCGCCGCCGGCTCGACCGCGTACGGCCGGCCGGTCGGCGCGGGAGCCACCATCTCCGCCTGGTCGTTCCACCCCCGCAAGCTGCTCACCACCGGCGAGGGCGGGATGGTCACCACGGACGATCCGGCCTGGGCCACCCGGCTGCGCCGGTTGCGGGAACACGGGATGAACGTCTCCGCGGCCGACCGGCACGCCAGTGCCCAGCCGGTGCTGGAGTCGTACCTGGAGACCGCCTTCAACTACCGGATGACCGACATCCAGGCGGCGATCGGGCTGGTGCAGCTCGGCCGGCTCGCGGAGCTGGTGGCCCACCGGCGGGCGATGGCGGCGCGCTACCACGAGCTGCTCGCCGCCGTCGGCGGCCTGGTGCCGGTCCGCGACCCGGCGTACGGCGAGACCAACTTCCAGTCGTTCTGGGTGCTGATCGACCGGGAGTACCGGGTGGGCCGCGACGAGGTGCTCGCGGAGCTGGCTTCGGCCGGTGTGTCGGCCCGGCGTGGCATCATGGCCGCCCATCTGGAGCCGGCCTACGCCGACGTGACGCCCGCGCCGCTGCCGGTGACCGAGCGGCTGACCCGCGACTCGCTGATCCTGCCGCTGCATCACGCGCTGACCGAGGACGACCAGGACCACATCGTCGGCGTGCTGCGCAAGCGGGCCGGCTGATGCGCGACCTGGTCATCGTCGGCGCGGGCGGGTTCGCGCGGGAGACCGCGGCGGCGGTCCGGGCGGTCAACGAGGTGCGGCCGACCTGGCGGCTGCGCGGTTTCCTCGACGACGACCCGGCGCTGCACGGCACCGAGCGGGCCGGCCTGCCGATCCTCGGCGCGATCGACGGGCTGGTCGAGCTGCCCGGCACGGCCGCCGTGGTCTGCGTCGGCAATCCGGGCGACTACGCCGCCCGGCAGCGGATCGTGCAGCGGTTGGGGTTGCCGGCCGAGCGGTACGCCACGATCGTCCATCCGGCCGCTGACGTCGGCGCGGGCAGTTCGCTCGGCCCCGGCACGGTGCTGCTGGCCGGGGTGGTGCTGACCGCGGACGTGACGGTGGGGGCGCACGTGGCGGTGATGCCGCAGGTGGTGCTCACCCACGACGACCGGGTCGCCGACCATGTCACCCTCGCCTCCGGGGTCCGGGTCGGCGGTGGCGTGGTGCTGCACACCGGGGCGTACCTCGGCGCGGGGGCGCTGATCCGGGAGGCCGTGACCGTCGGCGAATGGTCGCTGGTGGGGATGGGTTCGGTGGTGGTGTGCGACGTACCGTCGGGTGAGGTCTGGGTCGGCAGCCCGGCCCGCCGGCTGCGCGCCGCCCGACCGGGCCGGCTCGCGCCGGTGGCCGAGCCGGCTGCGGCGTACGGGAAATGACCGTTCTGAGGGTTGTGGGGAACTAGCATGCCGAACATTCCGCTCGTCGATCTCGCCGCCGCGCACGTGGAGGTGGCGGAGGAGGTCGAGGCCGGATTCAAGCGGGTCATCGCCGACACCGCGTTCGTCGGCGGCGCGGAGGTGGCCGCCTTCGAGCGCGAGTACGCGGCCTTCACCGGCGTGCCGCACTGTGTCGGCGTGGCCAACGGGACCGACGCGATCGAGTTGGCGTTGCGTGCCATCGGGGTCGGGCCGGGCGCCGAGGTGATCCTGCCGGCGAACACCTTCATCGCCACCGCCGAGGCGGTCGCCCGGGCCGGCGGCCGGCCGGTCCTGGTCGACTGCGACCCGGCGTCCTACCTGATCGACGTCGACGCGGCGTTGGCCGCCGTCACCCCGGCGACCCGGGCCGTGCTCCCGGTGCACCTCTACGGGCAGCTCGCCGACGTGGCGCGGCTGCGCGCCGGGCTGGCCGGGCGGGACGTGGCGGTCGTTGAGGACGCCGCCCAGTGTCAGGGCGCCACCCGGCACGGCCGGCAGGCCGGGGCCGACGGCATCGCCGCCACCAGCTTCTACCCGGGCAAGAACCTCGGCGCGTACGGCGACGCGGGCGCGGTGGTGGCCGCCGACGCCGGCCTCGCCACCACCGTACGCACGCTGGGCAGCCACGGCGGCCTGACCAAGTACGCGCACGACATCGTCGGGGTGAACAGCCGCCTCGACGGTCTCCAGGCGGTCGTGCTCCGGGCCAAGCTCGGCCGGCTCGCGGACTGGAACGCGGCCCGCCGCGCCGCCGCGGCCCGCTACGACGAGTTGCTGGCGTCGCTGGACGTGGTCCGTCCGGTCACCGTCGACGGCAACGAGCACGTCTGGCACATCTACTGCGTGCGGATCGCCGGTGACGGCACTCCGGCGCGCCGGGACGCGGTGCTGGCCCGGCTCAACGCGGCGGGGGTGGGCGCCGGCATCCACTACCCGGTTCCGGTGCACCGCACCGGCGCCTTCGCCGACCTCGGGTACCCGGCCGGCGCGTTCCCGCACGCCGAGCGGGCCGCCGACGAGCTGCTCTCCCTGCCGATCTACCCGCAGATCACCCCCGCCCAGCAGGCCCGCGTCGCCGAGGCGCTGGCCGCCGCATTGACCGACTAGAGCGACAAGGCCGGCCCAGATCGTGTACGTGTCGCTGCGGGACCGACCCCACGCCGACGGGACGAAGAACAAGGACGGGGTGCGCCGGGTCTCCACCACGGTGGTCCTGCTCGGCGTGGTCAGCCTGCTGACCGACGTCTCCTCGGAGATGGTGGCGTCGATCCTGCCGCTCTATCTCACCGCGGTGGTCGGGCTCAGCCCGATCGCGTACGGCTTCCTGGACGGGATCTACCAGGGGGTCAGCGCCTTCGTCCGGCTCGCCGGCGGCTACGCCGGCGACCGGGGCGGCCAGCCGAAGTGGGTGGCCGTGCTCGGCTACGGCACCTCGGCGCTGAGCCGGATCGCGATGCTGCCCGCCACCGGGTTCGCCGCGATCACCGCGGTGGTCACCGCGGACCGGCTGGGCAAGGGGCTGCGCACCGCGCCCCGGGACGCGCTGATCGCCCACTCCTCGGCCCCGGACATGCTGGGGCGCTCCTTCGGGGTGCACCGGACGCTCGACACCTTCGGCGCGGCCCTCGGGCCGCTGGTCGCCTTCGCCCTGTTGGCCGCCGTGCCGGGCAGCTACGACTCGATCTTCGTGGTCTCGTTCGCCGTCGCCGTGCTGGGCCTGGCCGTCCTGGTCCTCTTCGTGCCCAACATCAGGACCGCGACCCAGGGGGCCCGGCTGGGGCTACGGCGGGTCGCCGCCGAGGTCGCCGGCCGGCGGTTGCGGCGGCCACTGCTCGCCGCCGGGCTGCTCGGCCTGGTCACCGTCGGCGACGGCTTCCTCTACCTGGCCCTACAGGACCGCGACGACTTCGCCGCCACCTGGTTCCCGCTGCTGTACGTCGGCACCAGCCTCGCCTACCTCGGTCTCGCCGTACCTCTGGGGCGGCTCGCCGACCGCGTCGGCCGGGCCCGCGTGCTGGTCGCCGGCCATGGCGCGCTGCTCGCCTGCTACCTGCTGGCGGCCCTGCCCTCCGGCGGCCTCACCCTCACCCTCGCCGTGCTGCTCTGCCTCGGCGTCTACTACGCCGCCACCGACGGGGTGCTGCCCGCGCTGGTCAGCCGCCTGGTCGCGCCGGGGGCCCGGGGCAGCGGCATCGCCGCCGCGCAGACCGTGGTGGTGCTCGCCCGGTTCGGCTCGTCGCTGCTGTTCGGTCTGCTCTGGAGCCTCCAGGGACCGGGCTGGTCGCTGCTGCTCTTCGCGGCGCTGCTCGCCGTCGTGGTCCCGGCGGCCGGCTGGCTGCTGCGCGGAATCGACCGCACGGAGGCGGCGGCATGAGTTTCCGGGTCCGGTTGGCGCTGCTGGGCGTCATTCTGCTGGTCGCCGTCGTCGGGGCCGGTGGCTACGTGTGGCGGGTGCGGCACGTGCAGGTCAGCCTCGAAGCGGCGGCGACGCCGGTCGCCACCGGCGGGGCGCTCGGGCCGCTGCGTACGCAGCCGCACGTGGTGTTCCGCAGCACCGCCCTCGGTCAGCAGTACGGGCGGGTCGCCGTGGTGCCGCTCACCGCCCCCGGCGGGCCCCGCACCTTCGCCCCGGTCTCCTGCGAGCGGGTCTACGCCACCGCCGACCGTGCGGTCTGCCTCTCCGCCGACCGGGGCATCGTCACCACGTACTCGGCGCGGCTGCTCGATGCCGGCTGGCAGCCGACGCAGGATCTGCCGCTGACCGGCATTCCCAGTCGCACCCGGCTCTCCGCCGACGGCTCGCTGGCCGCCACCACCAGCTTCGTCTCCGGTGACTCGTACGCCAATCCGGGCCAGTTCTCCACCCGCACGGTCGTCACCCGCGCCGGTGGCGAGGTGGTGGGCGACATCGAGGAGTTCAAGCTGGTGGTCGGCGGCCGGGTGGTCACCGCGATCGACAAGAACCTGTGGGGGGTCACCTTCGCCGACGGCGACCGCTTCTACGCCACCGCCGCCTCGGGCGGTAAGACCTGGCTGGTCGAGGGGAGCCTCACCGCTCGCACGGTCACCGCGCTACGCACGGACGTGGAGTGCCCGTCGCTCTCGCCGGACGGCACCCGGGTGGCGTTCAAGAAGCGCGGCGATCAGCCGCCGGGCCGCTGGCGGGCGGCGGTCTACGACCTGAGGACCGGCACGGAGACGCTGCTGAGCGAGACCCGCAGCGTCGACGACCAGATCGAGTGGCTCGACAACGAGACGGTGCTCTACGGTCTGCCACGCGCGGACGCGGCCTCGGCCTCCAGCGACGTCTGGGCCACCCCGGCCGACGGTAGCGGCGAGCCGCGCCTGCTGATCCCCGACGCCTGGTCCCCGGCAGTGGTGCGCTGACCGGCCGGGCCGGGCCGAACTCGCTTTCGCGCAGCTGAATTCCCTCCGCCACGGCCATCATATCGGCCGGCCAAGCGCGCCGAATCGGGCCAGATGCCGATTTTGTGCTGCTGCCGCGCACATACTCTCGACCAGTCACAGGTGCTGGTCGGCCCTGCCAGCCGCACCGGTCACGCAGGAACGACGACGGGAAGCCCGTGTCCGAAACCCACCAGACCGCCCATCAGATCGCCATCGAACAGCAGGTGGTCGACCAGGTCTACGCCCGCCTGGAGGTCATGCGCGGGCAGGCGAAAGAGCTGACGGCAGAGGGGCACAGCCGCGCCGCCTCGGGTCCGGTCGCCGGCCTGGTCGAGCGCGACGCCATGGTCCTGCGTGCCGCCGCCACGCTCGCCGACCTGAGCGGGCAGGAGGAGGGCATCGTCTTCGGGAGGCTGGACTTCGACGACGGCGACACCTATCGCATCGGCCGGCTCGGCGTACGCGACGAGAACCGTGAGCCGCTGGTGGTGGACTGGCGTGCGCCGGCCGCCGCGCCGTTCTACCGGGCCACCCCCGGTGAGCCGCTCGGCGTGGCACGCCGCCGGGTCATCACCTGCGTGGGCCCCCGGGTGGTCGGCCTCGACGACGACGTGCTGTCCCAGCAGGATGTCGACGGCGTGGTCGGCGAGGGCGCCCTGCTCGCCTCGCTCCACCGGGCGCGCGGCGAACACATGCGCGACATCGTCACCACCATCCAGCGCGAGCAGGACGAGGCGATCCGTGCCCCGGCCGCCGGCGTCACCCTGATCACCGGCGGCCCGGGGACCGGCAAGACCCAGGTGGCCCTGCATCGCGCGGCCTACCTGCTCTACACCGACCGGGGCAGGTTCGCCGACGGCCGGGTGCTGGTGGTCGGTCCGTCGACGGTGTTCACCGAGTACATCGGGCGGGTGCTGCCCGGACTGGGCGAGGAGAACGTCCACCTGCGGGCGATCGGCGAGCTGTTCGAGGGGGTCGTCGCGACCCGGCGTGACTCCGCCGAGGTGGCCCGGTCCAAGGGGGACCTGAAGATGGTGCGGGTGCTGACCGAGCTGGCCTGGGACACCCCACCGAACGCGCCGGAGCAGCTGCGTGCCCTCGGGGCCGACGACCTGGCAAAGGCCCGCCTGGAGATACGCAGGAGATGCGAGGCGCAGGGCGTCAGGCCCAACGGCGCCCGTGCCGAGGCGGCCAGGGTGTTGTCGGACCTGCTGGGCGGCAGGGAGGTCCCGGACGCCTTCCTGAACGCCTGGTGGCCACCGCTGACCCCGCAGGACGTCCTCCCCGCCCAGCACGGCGAGTGGACGGTGGACGACGTTCCGCTGCTCGACGAGCTCGCCGAGATCCTGGGGATGCCGGAGCGGCCGACGGCGGCCAGGCCGGAGTGGCAGCTGCGTGAGCTGCGCAGCGGCGCTCGGCTGCCGGAGAGTTTCGTGGTGAGCTGGAGCCTCAACGACGGCTGGCAGCTCTTCGCGCCCGGGCTGGCCACGCCCATCGCGCTCGCCGGGCAGGCCATCGAGAACAACAACTTCTGGGCCGCGCAGCGGTGGGCCGCCGCGATCGTCCTCCGCGAGGGGCACACGGTGGTGAGCTGGGGCGACGGCTTCGACCCGTACGGCGAGGAGGGATTCGTGCCGGTGCTGGCCGAGCCGCTGCCGGTGGCGGAGGTCGAGGAACCCGTCGACGACGTCTACCTGCACGTCATCCTCGACGAGGCGCAGGATCTGTCCCCGATGGAGTGTCGGATGATCGCACGTCGCGCCGCCCACGCCTCGATGACCATCCTGGGCGACCTCGGCCAGGCCACCCATCCGCTGGCCGCCGGTTCCTGGCCGGAGCTGGTGAAACGGCTGGGCAGGCGGGAGGCCAGGACGCTCGACCTGCCGACCGGGTACCGGGTGCCGCAGGCCATCGCCGATGTCGCCGCCCGCGCCCTGCCGCCGGGCATCGAACCCACCCGTTCCTTCCGACCGGGCGGCACCCTGACCATCCGTCAGGTGGACGACCTGGCCGAGGCGGTGGCGCAGGAGACCGGCACCGTCATCGCAGCCGACCACCTGGCTGCCGCCGTGAACGCGATCCCGGTCAGTCAGGTGAAGGGCCTGGAGTACGACCGGGTGGTGCTGGTGGAGCCCGCCGACATCGTCGCCGCCGAGCCGCGCGGCATGAACCGGCTCTACGTCGCCCTGACCCGGGCCGTCGCGGAGCTGGTCATCCTGCACAGCAAGCCGCTGCCGGCGGAGGTCTTCGACCGGACGGGGTAGACGCGGCTGAGCGGGCTTCCTATGATCCGCCGGTGAACACGGAAGCGATCAGCATCGACGGCGTGGCCGGCCCGGTTGTCGTTACCACCAACGCCTTCTGGGGCCGCCCGGTTGTCACCGTCGCCGGTGTGCCGGCTCCGCGGACGGGCAGCCGCCGGTACGCGTTGCCGGCCGTGGCCGGCGGCACGGTCGACGCAACCGTACGCAGCGCGCTCGCCGACCCCTACCCGACCGTCGAGGTCAACGGCGTCCAGCATCGGACCGGCCCCCCGGTGCCGGCGGTCCTGCGCGTGCTGGCCCCGCTGCCGATCCTGCTGGTCGTGGTCGGTGGCGCCGTCGGTGGGCTGATCGGAGCGCTGGGCTTCATGGCGAACCTGGCCGTCGCCCGCACCCCGGCCTCATCCGTCGTCAAGGCGCTGAGCATGGTCGGCGTCGGCGTCGCCGCCTCCGTCGCCTGGCTCGCCATCGCCGTCGCGGTGCTTTCCGCGGTGTGACCGATCCCGATCGGCCCCCTGCTCCCGGGATCAGTCCGGGGGCAGGGCCTTGCCGTCGCTCCACACGTTGTCCTGCCACACGTTGCCGGGCGCGGAGCGGGCCCAGGAGGTCGCCGGCCCGTGGAAGCCGCACTTGCCGTTGCCGCCACGCTGGAAGACGTTGCCGGTGACCACGATCCCGCTGATCTGCGTCCCGTACTGCTTCTTCTCGTCGTAGCCGCCGTAGAAGCAGTAGGACATCTGGCTGGAGGCGACGAAGAGGTTGTCCCGGATGGTGTAGTTCGAGTTGGGGCCGAAGTCGCCGAAGATGGACGCGTTGGCCGTGCAGCCGCCACCGGCGGCGTTGGTGGGCGGGGTGCAGGCCAGGGTGTTGTGCACCAGCCGGATGTCGCTGCCGCCGTTGGACAGGAAGGCGTTGAGGTGCCAGTCCTCCCCGTCGGGCACGTACTGGCCGTGCAGCCAGGAGTCCTGGATCAGGCAGTTGCGGTAGCAGTTCACGCTGGTCTGACCGCCGCGGATCTCCGAACGCAGCACGGTGAGGTTCTCGAAGCCCACGGTGTGTTCGTATGCCCGGCCGCCGTCGATCTCGGAGTCCTCGATGCGTAGCGAATGACCCGCGCCCTCCAGCCGGATCGTGCCGTCGACCCGACTGGATCTGATCACCACGTTCTTCGCCTTGATCAGCAGCGAGCAGCGGACGTGCCGCTTGTCGATCACCGTGTTGGCCTTGGTGATCGTGCAGGACCCCGAATGGGTGGAGAGCCGGACGCCGTTCGGCACCCCGGTGTTGCCGGCGCCGGGGAAGCCGGTCAGGGCGGTGGCGGCGGACGGCTTGGCGGCCGACGGCGAGGCGGAGCCCGATGTCGTGGGGCGGGCGCCCAGCCCCTGACTGGCGCCGGGCGTGGCCGCCGACGGCGAGGCCGAGCCGGGCGGCGGCAGCGATCCGCTCGCCACCGGCGCGCTCGGGGTCGCCTCGGTGGCGGCGGCCTGGTCCACGTCGGTGTGGGCCAGCCGGGCCACCGCGACCGCGCCGCCGACGGCGAGCACGGTCAGCACGCTCAGGGTTGCCGGGATCGCCAGCGGCCCACGCCGCCGACCCCGGGGGGCGGGCGGGGCGGCGCCGGGCGCCGGCTCGGTAGACTGCCGCACGTCGCGGGCGCCGGTTACGACCGGCGGTCGGCGACGAAGGCGGCCAGGCTGCCGAGCGTCTCGAAGAGCTCGGCGCTCACGTCGCCGTCGTCGACGGTGAAGCCGAACCGCTCCTCGATCGCCGCGACCAGTTCGAGCACGGCCATCGAGTCCAGCTCTGGCAGGTTGTCCAGCAGCGGCGTCGACGCGTCCAGCGCGGCCGCCCGGTCCTCGATGCCGAGCACCGAGACCACGACCTCGCGGACCTCGTCGACGGTCTCCGCGTGAGTGACGTCCACTGTTTCTCCTTGTCGGGCGGTCAGACCAGCACTTCGGCCGGGGCCGGGTGGCTGAGGAAGGCGGTCGGGCTGGCGGTGAGTCCGTACGCGCCGGCCTGGAACAGGACGATGAGGTCGCCGACGTCGGCCCGGGGCAGCGTCACGGCGTCCCCGAGCAGGTCCAGCGGGGTGCAGAGGCAGCCGACGACGGTGACCGTCTCGGCCGGCTCGGCGTCGATCCGCTCCGCCACCGCGATCGGGTAGTTGCGGCGGATCACCTGGCCGAAGTTGCCGGAGGCGGCGAGCTGGTGGTGCAGTCCACCGTCCACCACCAGGTAGGTGCGGCCCCGGGAGACCTTCCGGTCGACCACCCGGGTGACGTACACGCCGCACTCGCCGACGATGTAGCGACCGAGTTCGATCACCACCCGGGCCTCGGGCAGCCCCTGCCGGATCGGCCCCCGGGCCAGGTCGGCGAGGTTGGCCCCGATCGCATCGAGGTCCAGCGGCTCGTCCCGGTCGGTGTAGGGGATGCCGAAGCCGCCGCCCAGGTTGAGGTAGCGCACCGGCAGCGGAGACTCCGCGGCCAGCTGGATCGCCAGGTCGACGGTGCGG
Source organism: Micromonospora sp. CA-263727 (assembly GCF_050942455.1). NCBI lineage: Bacteria > Bacillati > Actinomycetota > Actinomycetes > Micromonosporales > Micromonosporaceae > Micromonospora > Micromonospora sp. CA-263727. Next base: position 2,652,919 of record NZ_CP192031.1, on the reverse strand, counting down.
CGCTGGGCCTCGCAGAGGCTGTCGGCGCGCAGGTTCTGCGAGCCGGCGAAGACGTGGAAGCCGAGGAACTCCACGTCGGCGTGGGCCAGTTCCTTGAGCAGCGCGGGCACCTGCTCGGAGTCCACTCCGAACTGTTGTGGACCGCCGCCGAGACGCATGCCGGAGCCCTTGACCGCGAAGTCCGGGTTGACCCGCACCGCGACGCGCGGCCGGAGCCCGAGCAGGCGACCCAACGCGGCGACCCGGCCGGCCTCGTTCTCGGACTCCATCTCGATGGTCACGCCCGCCGCGATGGCCTGGCGCAGCTCCGCGTCGGTCTTGCCGGGGCCGGCGAAGCTGACCCGGTCGGCGGGCATCGGCGTGTCGAGGGCGGTACGCATCTCCAGCGCGGAGGCCACGTCGAAAGAGTCCACCAGCCCGGCGAGGTGCTGCGCCACGGCGGGCATCGGGTTCGCCTTCACCGCGTAGCTGAGCTGCACCTCGGCCGGCAGCACGGCGCGCAGCCGGGCCACCCGCCCGGTGAGCAGCCCCCGGTCGTAGGCGAAGAAGGGCGTGCCGCCGACGCGCTCGGCGAGGCGGTCGACCGGTACGCCGCCCACGGCGAGCCGGCCGGCGTCGCGGCCGAAGGCCGCGGCGGGGTGGTTGGTCACGAGGTCAACTCCTGGCGTAGGAGGTTCCGGTCGAACTTACCGTTGGGTGATCGGGGCAGTGCGGGCCGTACCACGATCTCCCGGGGCAGCATGTAGGGCGGCAGCTCCCGTTTGACGGCGGCGAGCAGCGCCGCCCGGTCGATGTCGGCGCCGCCGGGCGGGCTCACCACCAGCACCACCCGCTCGCCGAGCGACGGATCGGGCAGGCCGAGCGCCACCGCGTCACCGGCCAGCCCGGTGGCGTAGACGACCTCCTCGACCTCGGTGGGGCTGACCCGGTACCCGGAAGTCTTGATCATGTCGTCGGCCCGGCCCACGAAGTAGAGGAAGCCCTCCTCGTCGCGGACCACGGTGTCGCCGGACCAGACCGCCGGCTCCGGCAGCAGCTCCCCGTCGCGGCCGGGCGCGGGGCGGAACCGTTGCGCCGTGCGCGCCGGGTCGTTCCAGTAGCCGCGGGCGACCAGCGCGCCGCGGTGCACCAGCTCGCCCTCCTCCCCCGGCTCGCAGGGCGTGCCGTCCGGGCGGACCACCAGGATCTCCGCGTTGGGGATGGCCTTGCCGATCGAGTCGGGCCGGCGGTCCACCTCGGACGGGTCGAGGTAGGTGGAGCGGAACGCCTCGGTCAGCCCGTACATCAGGTATGGCCGGGCGGTGGGAAAGATCGTGCGCAGCTTGTCCAGGGTGACCTTCGGCATCCGCCCGCCGGTGTTGGCGAAGTACCGCAGGTGGCTGCTGGCCTCCGCCGGCCAGTGCTGCCCGACCAGCTGCAACCACAGCGGCGGTACGCAGGTCAGCCCGGTGACCCGGTGCCGGGCGCAGAGCCGCACCACGTCCTTCGGCAGCAGGTAGTTCATCAGCACCACGTGCGCGCCGGCGGTGAAGGCGGTGGTGAGCTGGCTGAAGCCGGCGTCGAAGCTGAGCGGCAGCGCGGCCAGGATCACGTCGTCGGCGGAGTTGGCCAGGTAGTGGCTGACGCTCGCCGCCCCGGCGAGCAGGTTGCGGTGCGAGAGCACCACTCCCTTGGGCCGGCCGGTGCTGCCCGAGGTGTAGAGGATCGCGGCCACGTCGACGTCGATGCCGGTCCCGTCCGGCGGGAGCGGTTCGCCGTCGCGCAGCACCGCCCACGCGGTCACCGCCGGACGGCCGGTCGCGGTGCCCGCCTCCCCGAGGAGGACCACATGTTCGACCGACTTGACCTGCTCCAGCTCCTCACGCAGCAGCGCGTGCCGTTCGGGCGTGGTGACCAGCACCCGCACCGCACAGTCGGCCAGAATGTGGCCGACCTGCCGGGGCCGCAGCAGCGGGTTGACCGGCACGAAGACGCCGCCGGCGGCGGAGGCGCCGAAGATCGCCTCGACCGCCTCGATCCGCTTCTCGGTCCAGACGGCGACCCGGTCGCCACGCTCGACGCCGAGCCGGCGCAGGCCCGCGCCCACCGCGGCCACGCCCCGCCAGAGCTGCCCGTAGCTGACCGTGTCGTCCTTGTACGTCAGTGCCGGCGCGCCGCCCTGCCGGGCGGCGGCGTCGGCGACAAGTTCGTGAAGTTGCGTACGCATGTCGGGGTTCGTCCCTCTCCTCCGGGCGCCCGGGTCACCAGCTGAGGCAGACCAACTCGCTGTAGAGGTAGTCCACGTCGTCGGGGTCGAGGCTGTCGCTGCGGAACATCTTTCGTCGGGTGTCGGGCAGCAGCACCGACAGCGGCGGGCGCGCGCCGACCACGCGTAGCTCCGCGAGGGTGGCCAGCACCCCGTGTCGCAGCAGCAGGTGGCGGCGGAGCAGCCGGTGCATCCGGCGGAACAGGGCGGGGTTGCTGACGTACAGGATCGACCCGAACAGCGGCAGCCGCTTGCGGCGGTCGCGGCGGAACACCACGTGGCACGACTCGTCGCCGTCGACCAGCAGGACGTGCCGGGCCGCCGGCGCCTCCGCGTGGTCGAGGTAGCGCTCCAGGTCGGGCCCGGTGAGCCGGCGTCGGATCAGCTCCGGGTCGGCGCTGACCCGACGCCGGCCGGGCCGGGACGGCCAGGGCAGGTTCGGCATCAGCGCGGTGGTGGTGTCCAGGAAGCGGAAGCCCAGCCGCGTGTTGATCGGCACCACGTTGCCGCTCGGCGAGAGGTCGGTGAAGTGGTAGCCGGGCTGGGCCAGCAGCGCCTTGAGCAGTTTGAGGCTGTGGAAACGGAACTCGGGAAGCACGCACCAGGCGCCGAGGTTGCAGAACCGCTCCGCGCGGCCGGCCACCGTGCGCTCGGCGTAGAAGGCGAGCAGCACGCCGACCACCTGCCCGCCGTCGGCGACCAGCATCATGCCGTGGTTCGGGGCGTCGACCTTCCAGGGCACCTCGACCGCGCGTACCCACGCCTCAACGGGGACTTGACCGTTAAGGTGGGTATGGAGGAACTGTCCTGCCGCCCTCACCTGCGCCCCGGTGACGGGCTCGACCCGGACCCTCATTCAGGTCGTCCGGCCCGAGGCAGGGCGCACGGACCACGGCGGATCGCCGAACCGGCTCCGGTCTACCACCGCAGGCTCCCTCGAACGTCCGACGTGCGTGGCCCCGACCGGGCATGGTTCGATCCGGCCGGGCGGCCGGTGCGGCGGGGGGCTGTCGCGACGATACCTCGCGTTACCGCGGCGGGTCCGCCGCTGCGCCGGATATCCGTCAGTCGTCGGCCGGAACCTACCCGCCCGGTCGGCCACCACCCGACGGTCGCGGGATCGTTCCGTCCCAACCGGGTTCCGACTCCGGCCGTCCCGTTCCTTCCCGCTACCCCACCCGGCCCCGCCGGGACGACACGTCGATCCGGGCCCCGGTGTGCGCCGCGCGGTTCCAGGAGCAGGAGGAGTGGACGATGAAGCCCAGACGCGGGTACCTGGCTCGACGGCTCGCCGTCGGCGGCGCCGTGGTGGCGCTGCTCGTGACCTCCGGCGTGTTCGCCATGAACTCGTACGCGGCGAGCCGCCCGAAGCCGGCGCAGTCCTACTCCGGCGAGGCGGTCCGGGCCTGGGCGTCGGAGGGCTACCAGGGCTGGCACGACCGGCGTCGCCGGTCCCCCCGTCCCACGCCGACCAGCAGCCGCCCGCCGGGCAGCGGTTCGCCGCGACCGACCGCCACCACGCCGGGCCCTGCCACGCCGAGCCCCACACCGAGCCCGCGGCCCACCTCGTCGCCCAGCCCCACGCCGCCGCCGGCGGGCCCGAGCCGCGGCTGCGCGTTGCCGGCCTACCCGACCGCCGCCTGCACCGGCGTGCCGGCGGGCTGGACGCCGAAGGTGCAGCACCGGGGCGACCTGGTCATCACCCGGGCCGGCACGGTGCTGGAGGATCACCTGGTCACCGGGAGCATCCTGGTCAAGGCGGAGAACGTGGTGATCCGCCGCACCCGGTTGTACGGCACGATCGACAACTTCCACGCCGACCGGATCTGGGGCCGGCTGCTGATCGAGGACTCCGAGGTGGTGAACCCGCCCGGCCAGACCTTCTCCACCGACCAGCACTACGCGTTCGGGGTGGCGAACTACACCTGCCGCCGTTGCAAGGTGGTCAACCGGATGGAGGGCTGGCGGGTCGGGGCGAAGGAGTTCCCGGGCGCCGGGCCGGTGACGATCGAGGACTCGTACGCCCGGCTCGCCGTGCCGCCCGGGATGTGCCGGACGGTGGACCCGCACGGCGACGGCGTGCAGGGCTACCACGGCCCGCACGTCGTCCTCCGCCACAACACCATCGACCAGCGCCTCGACGACTGTCCCACCGCGCCGATCTTCATTCCGGACCAGTACAACGACGGCGGGACGATCCGCGACAACCTGCTGGCCGGTGGGGGCTACGCGCTGCGGGCCACCGGCGGCTGGTTCCCCGCGATCACCGGCAACAAGATCGTGCACGACTCGTACGGCTACGGCCCGCTCGACATCGACTGCCGCAAGGTCGGCGCCTGGAGCGGAAACGCCACGGTCCGGTACGACTGGGCCACCGGCCGCGTCCTCAGCCAGGTCACCGCACTGACCCGTTGCGGATGACTCCCCGGCGGCGGGCGGTGACCGCCCGCCGCCCCCTGCCTGCGGCCCCCGCCTGCCGGGCCTAACCGACCGTCTTCAGTTCCCGGACCACGTGCCGCAGCCGGTAGCCGAGGGCGCCGATGACGGCGAGCGCGGCGACGCCGGCCACCCCGAGCACCACCAGGTCGATCGCGGTGACCCGGGCCACCAGCAGGGCCACCACCACGACCACGGCGGCGCCGAGCAGCGGCGGTCCCAGCCGCGCCGCGACCGACCGCGGCGCGATCCCCACCCGGCGCATCGAGGCGAGGTAGAGCGGGAGGATCACCAGCAGGGCGACCGCGAACTGCACCGCGGAGGCGCTCCCCAGCCCGCCGAGGACGCAGGCCGCGTAGAGGGCGGGCAGCAGCACCACGAACCAGACCAGCTGGACGGTGAAGACCACCCGGGTGTCGGCGATCACCACGAAGTAGTCGTAGAAGAGCTCGAAGAGGATGCGCAGCGCCGCCAGCGGCCCCAGCCACAGCAGCACCACCGACGCCGGCTGCCAGACCTCGCCGTAGAGGAAGCGGATCAGGGCGTCCGAGGCCGCGGCGAGCAGCAGGCACGCCGGCAGGGTGACGGAGCCGAGCAGGCCGACCGCGGAGAGGAACGACCGGCGCATCGCCGGCGGATCGTGGTGCAGCCGCGCCAGCGCCGCCGGCAGCACCGCCCGGACCGGCTGGGAGAAGACGGTGATCGGCCAGCTGGCGAGTTGCAGCGCCAGCACGTAGTAGCCGAGCGCGGTCGGACCGAGGGTGGCGCCGACCACGACCCGGTCGAGGTTGGTGGTGGCGAAGACGACGATGCTGGAGCCGGCCAGCGGCAGGCCGAAGCGCAGCAGGGCGCGGGCCTTCGCCGGGTCGAACCCGAACCGCAGCCCCTGCGGGGCGAAGAGGATGAACAGCACCGCCCCGGCGAGCGAGCCGGTGAGCTGCCCGATGGCGAGGCTCATCGCCCCGTTGCCGGCCAGCGCCAGACCGATCGACGCCAGCGCGCTGGTCCAGTTGGTCACCAGGTCGGCGATGGTCTTGCGGTCCTGGCGGAAGGCGCGTTGCAGCAGCGCCACGGGCGTCGCCACCAGGCCGCTGACGATGACGCTCAGTCCCAGGACCCGGATGACCGTGGTCGAGCCGGGGTCGCCGAGCGCGCCGGCCAGGACGGGCGCGCTGACGTAGAGCACGCCGTAGACGAAGGTGCTGGTGAGCATCGAGAGCGTGGCGACCGTCGGGGCGATCTCCCGGGGGTCGCCGGGCCAGCGGACGATCGCCAGGCTCACCCCGAGCTCGTTGAAGCTGAGCACGGCCAGCAGCACCACCAGGGCCACCGCGAAGGTGCCGAAGGCCTCCGGACCGAGGATCCGGGCCAGCGCGATGCCGATGGCCAGGGTGCTGAGCCGGCTGATGATGGTGCTCGCCATGCTCCAGCCCAGGGCCCGGGACGCCCGGGTGAACAGCGGGGGCTGGTCGTCGGCCGGGGCGGGACGCTCCTCGACGCTCACCCGAGCATCCGGCGGATCCGTTGGCGGGCGGTGGTGGGCAGCAGGTCGGCGGTGGCCTTGTGCCCGGCCACCCGCAGCCCCTCCCGCAGTCGGGTCCCGGGCGCGGGCCGGTGCCGCAGCGCGTCGGTGTAGACCTCGTGCAGGGTCTGGGTGGCCGCCTTCAGGCTGAACCGGCCCAGGACGAGTCGCCGTCCCCAGTCGCCGCGCTCGGCGCGCAGCCGCCGGTCGCCGACCAGTTCGCCGATCTGGGCCGCCAGCGGGGCCGGGTCCAGGTCGCCGTCGCCGATCCCGTAGAAGCCCCAGCGCAGGAAGTAGTCGAGGGTCTCCGGGGCGCAGCTGCGGGAGAAGCCCTTGATGCCGAGCACCACCAGGGGGCGTCCGAAGGCCATCGCCCGCAACGCGGAACCGCCCATGCCCAGGGCGATGTCCGCGGCCGCGTACGCCGTGCGGGGGTCGTCCATCGGGCCGGTCAGCAACACCGCCGGCCGGCCGAGCGCCGCGTTCGCCCGCTCCGCCTCGGCCGCCACGTCGGGCTGGGAGGGGCCGCCGCCGGTGACCACCAGCCGGAGTCGGTCGTCGTCGAGCAGCCGCAGGGCGCGGATCGCCCGCAGCACCCCCTCGGCCTTCATGTCCGGTTCGAGTCGGGAGACCACGCCGATCACGATCTCGTCCGGGCCGATGCCGTGGCGTTGCCGGAACGGCTGGCCGTCGACCACCGCCGGGTCGTCGACGTCGGTGTTGACCGGGGGCTCGATCAGCGCCGGTCGCGGCCGGAACGCTTCCGTCTCCGCCACCAGCTGTGCGGTGCCGACGACGAGGCCACCGTAGCGGGGCATCCACCGCGGGACCCGCATGCCGTAGACGGTGGTCACCACCGGTGTGCCGAGGCGCAGGTGCGGGCCGTAGAAGGCATCGAGGGCCACCGAGTACTCGTAGGCGTGCACCAGGTCGGCCCGGACCTCGCGGACGGCCCGGGTCAACGCCCGGGACAGCGCCGGCCGGACCGGGCTGGTCCGCCCGAGGCGCTCGGCCCGGTGCCGTACGGCGATCACCGGCAGTCCCGCCTGCCGGGCGAGGTCCGCCACCGGCCCGGGTTCGTCCCGGTAGTTGCCGAAGATCGTGACCTGGTGGCCCTGGTCCCGGACGCTGACCGCGAGATCCAGCGCGTTGAGCTGGCTGCCCCCGAGTTCCAGGTGGTGCAGGCCGACGAGCAGTCGCACCGCTACTCCCCACTTCGCGCGTGCCGGCGGGCGTGCCGCCGGTGTGTCGGGTCGACGGGCCGGCGGGGCGGTACGGGCCACCCGGCCCGCACCGCCCGCACCGCCGACGGTCAGTTCGGGGCGAACACCAGATCCACCCAGTAGTTCGCGCTCGACGACGAGGACGGGAATCCGTCTCCGGGACCGTAACGGTAGGTCGCCCCGGTGGCCGGCACGGTCAACTGCCCGACAGTACGCGCGCTGGCCAGCCCGCCGCCGGTGACCGAGTACTGCCCGGCGGTGGTGTGGTACGAGATGACGTACTCCTGGCCGGCGCTGACCGGCACGACCTCGGGGAAGTACGCGGTCTGCCAGCCCGACGCGGTCTCGTCGGTGAAGGTCACCGTGCTCAGCCGGCCGCCCGTGGGAGACCAGAGCGACCCGGTGTGGGTGCCGGTGTTTCCCGGTCCCTTGTAGAACCGGACACCGTAGACCTCACCGTCCACGCCCGGGACGAACCGCATGCCCACCTCGACCGCGTCGTTGTCGTCCCAACTCGCCACCTGCGGGGTGTCGCTCGGGGCGAAGATCCCGTACGCCCCCGGCGGCGGCGAGCCCGGCTGTCCCGGCTGCGGGACCTCCTCGTCGGTCAGGAAGAGCGGATCCACCCAGTAGTTCGTCGAGGCGTAGGACTGGTTGGGGAAGCCGCTCGACCCGTAGCGGAACACGCCGTTGTTGCCGCCCGGCGCCACCAGCGGCCCGACCGTCCGGGTGCCGGAGAAGTACCCGTTGTCGCCCGGGTAGAAGCCGTTGGGCGCGAAGTAGGAGGCCACGTAGTTCGTCCCGGCCACCACGTCGACCGGACTGGCGAAGTACGCGGTGCGCCAGCCCACCGTGGTCGAGCTCGCCAGCGTGGCGGTGCCCAGCACCGCGCCGCCGGCGGACCAGAGCGTCACCGGATGGCTGCCGGTGTTGCCGGGCCCCTGGTAGAAGCGGATGCCCACCACCCGGCCGTCGACCCGGGGCCGGAACGTCACGCCCAGCTCCACCGCGTTGGCGTCGTTGTGTGCCGGCGTGGCCGGGACGGCGTCGGTGGCGAAGAGGGTGTGCAGGTCGCTGTCGAGCGTGGTGAAGAACGACCAGGTGGCCGTCCCGGACCGGCCCTCGGAGTCCTCGGCGGTGACCACGGCGGTGTAGCTCGTCGCCGAGTCCAGCGGCTCCGACGGGGTGAAGGTCACCTTCTTCAGGGCCCCGTTGTAGGCGGTGGCGCCGGCGACCGGGGTGCCACCCTTGGTCAGGGTGAAGGAGACCGTGTCGGGGTCGAGGGTCTTGGAGAAGATGGCCGAGGGCGTCGCCTCGACCGGGGCGTCTCCGGAGCCGTCCGTCGGGGTGGTGGAGGTGACCGCCGGCGGCAGGTCCTCGCTGACTGCGAAGGTGACGTCCACGTAGTAGTTGGCGGCCCCGTACGACTCGTTCGGGAAGCCGCCCGCGCCGCCGTACCGGAACAGGCCGTTGCCGTTGCCGGCGCCGGTGGCCGAGCGTGGCGCGGTGAGCGGGCCGCTGTCCCAGTCCCGGGTGAAGATCCAGTTGTCGGCGGCGTAGTTGCCGCTCGGCGCGAAGTACGACGCCACGTAGCTCTGCCCCTCGGTGACCGGCACGGGGGTGTCGAAGGTGAGGGTCTGCCAGCCGGTGGCCGTCTCGCCGGTGAAGGTCCCGCCGGCCAGCAGGTCGCCGGAGTTGGTCCAGAGCCGGCCGAGGTGGGTGCCGGTGTTGCCGGCGCCCTTGTAGAAACGGACTCCGGTGACGAAGCCGTCGGTCTGCGGGGTGAACCGGACGCCGAGTTCGACGGCGCTGTTCTCGTCCACCGCGGGGGTCTTCGGCACCCGCTGCCCGAAGAGTGTGTTCGGGCCGGTGAGCTGGAACTCCCGGGTCGCCGCGGTGCCGATGTTGACGCTGTCGTCGATGGCCCGGACCCGGACCACCTGGGTGCTCAGGCCCGCGGCGTGGAAGCTGTACGACCAGGAGGTGGTGCCGGTCGCCGGGTGCCAGCTGGCGCCGTCGTTGGTGGAGACCTCCACCCCGGCGACCCGGCCGCCGGAGTCGCTGGCGGTGCCGGTGAGCGTCACCTGGCTGCCCCGGGCCACCGTGGTGCCCGAGGCGGGCGTGGAGATGGTCACGGTCGGTGCCGTGCCGTCGGCCGACGCGGTGGCGGCCACCAGGCCGCTCATCAGGGTCGCCGGCTGGACGCCCATGTCGGCGAAGAGGTTGATCACGGCCTGCTGCATGCGGCTGTCGGTGGGGGCGCTCTGCCCGTCGTGCACCTCGTCCAGGCCCCAGGTGTACTGGATGGTGCCGGCCCCGAAGACCAGGGCACCGCTGGCGGCCCGGTACAGGGTGAGGTGGTGGGTGGTGGTGCCCGGTTCGACCTTGTTGCCGAAGTCCTGTAGCACCTGCGGCACCTCGCCGACGGTGGTGGAGAGCCGGATCAGGCCCGGCGGCCGGAAGCCGTTGTCCAAGTCCTCGTCGGATTCGTAGCCCACCGTGTGCGGGGCGAGGGTGGCGGTGGTGCCGGCGGCCAGCGAGGTGAGGTTGGTGTTGCGCCAGAGGCGGTACTTGCCCTCCTCCGCGCGCACGGTCAGCGCCAGGTCACCGTCGTTGACCATGAACATGGTGCCCATCAGCTCGTTCTCCGGGCGGCCACCACCGTCGGCCGGCAGGCTGAACCGGGGGTCGCGCCAGGTGCCGGTCCACTCGCTCGACGGGTCGATCTTCGCGTTGGCCCAGGTCTCCTTGTACGAGACCAGGGTGCGGTGGTCGGTGTCGGTGCCGTCCTTGCTCGGCTCCCAGCGGGTCTTCCAGTAGACCGAGTTGCCGCTGAAGAAGGCGAGGTGGGTGCCGGCGTCGCGGGCGGCCTCGACGTTGCTCCGCTGGGCGCCCGACCAGTACTCGTCGTGCCCGACGGAGAGGAAGACCTTGTGGTTCTTGATCAGTTGCCCACGCCGGTCGCTGTCCACATTGGTGGTGTAACTGACGTCGTACCCGTTTCGCTCCAGGAAGCGGATCATCGGGTACTCGGCGCCGAAGAGGAAGTCCCGCCGCTCCACGCTGTTGCGGGTGGCGAAGGGCCGGTTATAGCTGATCTTGTAAGCCCGGCCGACCGAGCCGCCGCCGGAGTAGAAGTCCGAGCCGCCGTACTTGTTGTAGGCGTGCCAGGTGGTGTCGGAGGTCTGGAAGAAGAGGTCCGAGGTGCTGCTGTCCTGACGGACGACGAAGGTGATGTGGCTGTCCCCGCCGGTGTCGGTGCGCTGCAACCGGGCGATGTACACCCCGGAGACGGCGGTCGACGGCACGTTCCAGGAGGCGGAGACCGCCCAGTTGCCGCAGTCGAAGAGCGCGGTGGCGGCCTCGGTGATGCACTCGGGCTGCGTCTGCGGCAACGACGCCGAGGGGGTGACGTCGGCGACCTTGCGGGCGCCGTTGCCGCCGTACCAGCCGAGCCGGTAGATGTCGATGGTGTACGCCGCAGCATCGGTTTTGATCTTGAAGTCGATGCGCTGGCCGGCGTTGACGCTGATGTCGGTCGCGAAGCCCTGGATCGACGGGTCGCCGCTGCCGTCGATGTCCCAGACCGAGGCGGGGGTGCCCGACTTGCTGTTCTCACAGACGACCGGGTTGACCACCGGGTCGCAGGGATCCGCCTGGGCGGAACCGGGGAGCACGAAGGCGCCCACCGCGACCGCCACGACGAGCGTGATCCCACCCGCCAACCGGCGCCTCACCCAGCGACCAGGCATTGTGGACCATAGCGACGCGACGCCGCGGCCGGCATACCGCCCCTGCTCTCCGTTCACGACGTTGCTCCCTCGGAAGTATCCCCACGCCAGCCTGTACCCAACGCCGCCAGGCTGCTACGGTCAGTACCGCTCGATCGACCGCCCTGAGCGGCCGGGTCATGGCCGGCACTGTTGTTACGCATCAGTTGCGGCGCAGCCTAACGCCCTGCCGCCACCAGGTGTCCTGCGACATCGGGCACTTCTCCGGTACGACCGGTCAGGCTTTTCCACCAGCGGCCCGGCTCGAACCGTCATGGGCCCAGGCGATCTGACCCGTTCGCCGCGCGCGACGGGCACGCCGCGCCGCCAGGAGGGTGATCGCGACGTAGCAGACGGCGGCCGGGGACAACCAGGGGGCGCGCAGCACGACATCGGTCAGCCAGGAGCTTTTGTGCGAACGGCGGACCCCGGGCAGCGTGTCGCGCAGGGCGGTGTTGCCGGCGCGGACCCGGACCAGGCGACGGATGAGGTCACCGGCGCGCATCGGCGCCGCCACCCGCACCGCCGTCGACGTGACGAGCAGCCGTTCCCGCTCGGTGAAGAGCGAGTCGAGGAAGAGATCGTCGGCGGTCTCGTCGGGAAACCGGCCGAACCTCGCCCGCCCCGGCCCGGAGAGGGCGATCACGCCCCGGCCGTAGAGGCCACCGACCACGGCGGGCAACCGGGAGTGGATGGCGTAGTAGGCGCGTACCGCCAGCGAGCGGCCGGTCAGCTCCATCCGTCGCACCGGCACCGCGGCCAGCGCGCCCACCCGCGCCAGCTCCCGGACCAGCGCGTCGATGCCGCCCTCGTCGAGGAGCACGTCGGCGTCGAGGTAGATGCGGGGAAAGCCGGTCGCGGCGGCGTCCCCGGCGTTGAGGGCCGCGGACTTGCCGGGCTCGGCCAGCTCGACCACGGTGACGCCCCGACGCCGGGCCACCGCGGCGGTGTCGTCCGTGCAGCCGTTCGGCACGACGACCACCTGCGTCGGGTCTTTGACGGCGGCGTTGCGCAGCACGCTGTCGAGGCAACGGTCGAGGACGGCGGCCTCGTTGTGCGCGGCGATGACGATGCTGGTCAATCTAGCCCCCGGACGCTGGAGGTACGGATGATGCGGGCGGGATGGGTCAACCGCCACACCGCGCCGCAGAGGCCCACGAAGAGGGCCAGGCTGATCGCGAAGGTCGTGTAGTACAGCGAGTCGAAGGTGCCGCCGACCACCACGGCGACCACCTGGGCGGAGACGAGGGCCATGCAGAGGTGCCGGTCCGCCTCCCGGGTGGCCCGGCGGAACGCGATCACGGCCAGCACGATGCTGACCACGTGCACCGCGAGCAGTGCGAACACGCCGACGATGCCGCCGGTCACCAGGGTGTAGAGCCACTGGTTGTCGAGGATGGTGTCGTGCACCGGGTGGTCGAGCAGCGTCCGGGGCCCGCGTCCCAGCCAGGGCCGCTGGTCGAAGAAGTGCCCCACCAGCTCGTAGTCGTTCGTCCGTCCCTCGATGCTCGGGTCGACCCCCACGTTCATGAACATCGACTTGATCGTGCCCAGCACACCCGGCTTGAGCAGCATGATCGCCATCACGGCCCCGGCGCCCAGGAACAGGAACGTGTACCGCAGCCGCCACGACCAGATCGGCACCATGATGACCAGGGCGAGCGCGAGCGCCACGATGCCGGTCCGGGAGATCGACATCGGGTTCGCCACCGCCGCGAGCATCGCGCACACCGCGGCCAGTCGCCGCTGGCCCTTGCGCGGCGCGAACCGGGCCACGTGGATGCCGAACGGCACCATCATCGCCATGACCGCGCTGTACTCGATGTAGTGCACGGTCGTCCCGGCCACCCGGAACTGGCCCTCGTCCCCGCGCTGCCCGAAGCCGGCCAGGCCGCCCTTGACCTCCAGGCCGGGGATCACCAGGTGCGCCGAGACGTCGTACTTGAAGACCGCCTGAACGATGCCGACGATCGCCATGAAGCCGGTGCACCAGACGGCCACCTGGAGCACCCGGTTGAGCCGGTCCCAGTTGCGGATCCCGTCGGCGGCGATGAGCGCGACGCCCAGGAACTGGAGCAGTTGCAACGTCGCGAAGTCCTGCGCGTTCGCCTCCTGGGTGGGCAGCCCGCGCATCAGCCCGGCCAGGTACGACAGGAGGTGGGCGACGAGGTAGAAGCAGAGCACCCAGCGGATCGGCTGTGGCCCGACCAGCAGCAGCGTCGGGTTGAGGCGGGCCAGGCACCACCACGCGAAGAGCAGCAACGCCACGAGCAGCGCCGGGCGGCCGGCGTAGGTCAGATTGGGCACGATCAGGGTGCCCGGCAGGACGTAGAGCAGCACGATGGTGATGCCGAGCAGCACCGAGACGTCCAGCCGGGAGCGGGTGCGACGGATGTTGTACGTGCCCTGCGTCAGGAGCGACGGTTCCAGATCGACCGGGTGGTACGCGGGCGCGGGCGCGGGCGCGCTCACTGCCGGTCGGCCCTGCTCCCGCGCGGCCAGTTGGCGGAGTGCGAGACGGGCAGCACGACGGTCGCGTCGGCGTCCGGCGGCGTCGGCGAGGGGCGGCGCGACTCGGCGTCGATGCGGGGGCCCGGCTGCGGCCCGGACCCGCTGCCGGTCGGCTGTCGAACCACCCGCGGTACGGCCGCGCCGGCGGCCGTCGGGCTGGGCGCCCGGCCCGGCGCGCTGACCACCTGGGTGGCCTCACCGTCGAAGGGCTTGGCCGGCGGGCGCGCGACGGCGGGCTGGCCGGCGGACGCCTCCGGGCTCGCCGCCGTGGCACCGGTCCCGGCCCGGCGGCGCGCCCGGCGGCGCAGCAGCGCGTCCACGGCGACGGTCACTCCCGCGGTGAGCAGCAGTCCGGCGCCGAGCGCGACGACCATCACCCGCATCACCTTGGAGTGCTGGACCTCGACCTCGCTGCCGTCGTCGAGCGCGAGCGTAGTGATCATGTCACTCTCCGCCACCCGCAGCGAGGTCTGCCGCTCGGCGACCGCCTCCGTGATCAGGGTGAGCATCCGCTCGGCGCTGGCGGTGGCCTGCTCCGGAGAGTCACCCACCGCCTCGATCTCGAAGAGTGGTACCCGGTCCATCGTGACGGTGACGTTGTCGGTCAGCCCCTCGTCCACCATCTGCTTGAGCACTGACTGACGCGTCACGTCGATCATGGCGGCGTTGCCCAGCGCCACGTAGCCGAGGTCGAACCACTGGTTCTTGATCGGCTTCTGCCGGCCGTCCGCTCCGGTGACCACCTGCGGCGGGATCAGCTGGATGTGGGCTTTGGCGCTGTAGTCCGGCTTGACGACCTGACTCGCGACCCCGACAAGCACGAGAACCGCCAGCAGGAGCGGCAGGGAGATATACCAGCGCCGGAAGAGCAGCTTGGTCATGTCCCAGAGGTCCACTACATCCCCTTGCTGAGGTTCAGGTGAGAAATGAGACGCACCGCACACGGTACGCCGGGACCAGCCGATGACTCGATGCTACGGGGCCCGCACAAGTGTCACCGCGCCAGCAATGCCTTGGCAAGAAAGAGCGAACACCCGGACGAAACTTGTATCTGGGGCGAAGATCACATTTTCCAACTTACTGATCAATCAGTCGCCGGGTTGACAGACGGCACAGTACCAACGGGGGATGTTCTGAGGACTCGATTCCACGATGGTGACGGGGCGAGCACCGGTCCCGCCGCCTACCCACGGTGACGGCCTGACCGGTCTCGCCGGGGCGGCGGCCGACCGGCCGCCGGAGGGGGCATCCATGGCAGCAGCACGGCCGCGGGCGGACAAGCACGCGGAAAACACCGCCAACCGGACGGCGCGACGGCCGCACGTCGCCATCGCCGTGGTCAACCTGCCGGTCGAACGGGACCGGCGGGTGATCCGGGAGTGCCTCGCCCTGGAGGGCGCCGGCTACCGCGTCACCGTGATCTGCCCGCGCGGCGAGAAGCGACTCCGTCTCCTGCCGGGCAGCCGGGACACCGCGATCCGTTCGTTCCGCCAGCCCTTCGCCGGCCGCGGCATCGTCTCCTTCGCCGCGGAGTTCGCCTGGGCGTTCCTCTGGGTCGCCTGGCACCTCGCCGTGCTGGTGGTCCGGCACCGGGTGGTGGCGGCGCAGGTCTGCAACCCGCCGGACGTCTTCTGGCCGCTGGCCCTGGCCATGCGGGCCACCGGCCGGGGCTGGATCTTCGACCACCACGACCTCAGCCCGGAGCTGTACGCCTGCAAGACCCCTGCTCCGCGACCCGCCGTCACCCGACTGCTCACCTGGTTCGAGCGGCTCTCCATGCGGTGCGCCACCGAGGTGCTCTCCACCAACGAGTCGTACCGGCAGATCGCGCTGACCCGCGGCGGCTGCGCCCCCGAGCGGGTGACCGTGGTCCGCAACGGGCCCGCCGCCAGCGAGATCGCCGCCCCGACCGACGCCGCCCCCGACGCCGACAGGCGGATCGTGTACGTCGGGGTGATCAACGAGCAGGACCACGTCGACCGCGCCGTCCTGGCCGCCGACCGGCTCGCCGCCCTGCGCGGACGCGACGGTTGGGAGATGGTCATCGCCGGTGACGGTGAGTGTCTGCCCACGCTGCGGGCCATGGTCGACGAGCGCGGGCTCGGCGACGTCGTCCGGTTCACCGGCTGGCTCCAGGCGCCCGAGGTCGACGAGTTGCTGCGCAGCGCCACCCTCGGCATCCAGCCGGACATCTTCAGCGACATGACCAATCTGTCCACAATGGCCAAAACGGTGGAATACATGGCGCGCGGCCTGCCGGTGGTCGCGGTCGACCTGCTGGAGACCCAGCGCACCGCCGGTGAGGCCGGGCGGTACGTCGCCACCGGCAGCGCGGACGAGTTCGCCAAGGCACTGGACGGGCTGCTCGACGACGAGCGGCAGCTGGCGACCATGCGGGCGATCGCCCGGGAACGGTTCACCTCCATGCTGGCCTGGGAGCACCAGGCCGCCGCGTACCTCGGTGTCTGGCGGCGGGTGGCCCCGCTGCCCGGCGACGCCGTGCCCGCGCCGCCCATCGACCGGACCGAGCCGGCCGCCTCCTCCGAGCACCCGTCATGATCGGTACCGCGACCCGGGCCGGGCGGGACTGGCTCGGGCGTCTCGGTCACGCCCGGGAACTACGCCGACGCACTCCCCCACCGCTGCGCTACGACCCGAACCGCCGCGGATCGGGGGTCGTCCACTACCTCAGCCCGGACGACAACAAGCCCAGCGGCGGCATCCGCAACCTCTACCGCCACGTGGACCTGCTCAACGAGTCGGGGATTCCCGCCACGGTGCTGCACTCCCGGCCGGGTTTCCGGGTCGACTGGTTCGGCAACGACACCCGGGTAACCGCCGCCGCCGACGTCACGCTCGGCCCGGCCGACCTGCTGGTGGTGCCCGAGTACTACGGTCCGGCGCTGCGCCGGCTGCCCGCGCCGGCCCGGAAGCTGGTCTTCAACCAGAACGCCTACCACACCTTCACCGAGCTGCCGTACGGCGACACCGCGGCCGGCGCACCGTACCGGGACTGCCCCGGCATCGAGGCGCTGGTCACGGTCTCCGAGGACAATGTCGCGCTGCTCCGCCACACCTTCCCGGGCCTCGACGTACGCCTGGCCCGGGTGGTGGTCGACGAGCAGCTCTTCCACCCGCCGGCCCGCCCGGCCGGCCGCCGGATCGGCCACATGCCCCGCCGCCGCGCCGACGAGCAGGAGCAACTGCTGCACATCCTGCGGGCCCGCGGCGCGCTCGCCGGCTGGGAACTCGTGCCGATCGACGGGCTGACCGAGGCGCAGACCGCCGAGGCGCTGCGCGGTTGCGCGGTCTTCCTCAGCTTCAGCGAGCGCGAGGGCTTCGGCCTGCCACCGGCCGAGGCGATGGCCAGCGGCGCCTACGTCGTCGGCTTCACCGGCCTCGGCGGGCGCGACTTCTTCGACCCCCGGTACTGCACGCCGGTGGCCGAGGGCGACCTGCTGGGCTACGCCGTCGCCGTCGAGCAGGCGCTGCGCCGCTACGAGGAGGATCCGGCGGCCCTGGTGTCGGCGGGGCAGGCGGCCGCCGAACGGATCCGCTCGCAGTACCACCCCGACGGCCTGCGCGCCGATCTCGCCGACATCTTCCGGACCTACCGCAGCCCTGCGGTGCCCGCCTGACCCGCCGAACCCGCCCGAGGAGCGCACCCTCCGTGACCACCGACCCGGTAGCCGGATCCGGCGACGTCGTCGCCGTCATCGTCGTCACCTACCACAGCGCCGCCGTCCTGCCGGGCCTGCTGGACTCGCTCGGCCCCGGGCTCGCCGGCCTGCGCTGGCACCTCACGGTGGCCGACAACGCCTCGACGGACGGCACCGCGGAGACCGTCCGGCGGCTGATGCCCGAGGCGCGCGTGGTGGAGACCGGCCGCAACGCCGGCTACTCGGCCGGCATCAACGCGGCCATCGCCGCCGCGGCCCCGTTCACCGCGGTCCTCGTCCTCAACCCGGACATCCGGCTCGCGCCGGGCTGCGGCCGGCACCTGCTCGACCTGCTGCACCGGGCCGGCGACGGCATCGTGGTGCCGGTGGTGACCATGGCCGACGGCAGCCCCGAGCACACCCTGCGGCGGGAGCCCACCGTGCTGCGCGCGCTCGGTGACGCGTTCCTCGGCGCCGAACGGGCCGGCCGGTTCCCGCTGCTCGGCGAGGTGGTCACCGACCCGGCCAGCTACCAGCGGGAATCGTCGTCGGACTGGGCCGTCGGCTCCGCTATGCTCATCGGCGAACGGTGCTGGGCGGCGTGCGCGCCGTGGGACGAGTCGTTCTTCCTCTACTCCGAGGAGACCGACTTCGCCCTGCGGGCCCGCGACGCCGGTTTTTCCACCCGGGTGGCCCCGGCCGCCCGGGCCACCCACATCGGTGGTGACTCGCGGGCGGCGCCCTGGCTGTGGCGGCTGCTGACCCTCAACAAGGTGCGCCTCTACCGACGCCGGCACGGACGGCTGGCCACCACCGGGTACTGGGCGGCGATCCTGCTGCGCGAACTCAGCCGGGCCGCCCTCGGCAGCCCGACCAGCCGGGCGGCGGCCACCGCCCTGCTCCGCCCGGCCACGCTGCGCGAGGTGCCCGGCCCGCCCACCGACCGCCCGGCCACGGCCGGCGTCACCGGGTAGAGCGCCAGATTCGGGCCGACCCGGCCGGCTCGCGGCGCGGCTGTGGAAGCCCGGAGAAACGCGGCGGTAGCGCGCCACCGAGCCACCCGATGGCCCGGAACACCAGCAATCCGGCACCGCAACCCGAGGGAGTTCAGACTTCAGCTGCGGGTACGGCCCAGCGGAGCCAGGCGGCCGCGTCGGCCGGCCGCGACGAGCATCGGGATCGCGATCAGCAGGCCCACGACGACCGGTACGACCGACGCCTCCAGCCCGAAATCACCGCCGGTCAGCAGCGTGGGCCCGGTCGGCCGGGTGACCAGCAGACCGTCGGCCGCATGGCCCGACACCGGGATGCCGAGCAGCCCCACCGCGGTGTTCCAGGCGAAGTGCAGCCCGACCACGAACCAGATGTTACGTCGCCACAAGAACGCCGCCCCTAGCAGAACACCGGCTTCGACGGCGATGGCGAGCGAACTCCACAGCGTCGCGGCCGGATTGGCCAGATGCAACAGCCCGAACAGCAGCGCGGTGCTCCCCAGCGCCACCCAACTGCCCGCCATCCGCTCTATCGCCTGCAGGAGCAGACCCCGGAACAGCAGTTCCTCGGTGACCGCCGCGCCCAAAGAGACCGCCGCCATGCTCGCCACGATCGACACCGGGTTGCCCTCCGCCCGGCTGAACAAGAACTCGGTCAACAACGCCAGGACCGACACACCGATGAAGAAGACACCGAACGCTGCGCCGAGCAGCAGCTGGGGTACGGCATGCCGGCCGGCGAGCTCAGGCGTGTCCCGCCGTGCGACGCGGCGCATCACCACCCGATAGACGGCGACCGCGACGGCCGCACCTACCAGACCGAGGATCGGCCCGCCAAGCGACAACATCGAGGCCGCCCCGACACCGGCAGCCCCCAGCAGCATCCAGACGAACGGCAGCCGCAGCGCGCGTTCGGCCCGCCCGGCCCGGCCCTCCGACTCCGGCCTCAACAGCGCGCTCAACCGATGCCTCCCGTCAAACAACGGCCCCGCCCAGTCCGCCGACCCACCGACAGACTTTAGACGGACGTCCGGTCCGGCGCGTCACCCGTGAGAGGACGTCCGGAGTAGCTCTCAAGGACGACCCCCGCACGCCGCCGGCACAGCACCCGGGCGATGCCCTGCCATGACCAGGCGAAGCTGGCAGGCGTTGACCGACGCGGGCGAACAGGCCGTCGTACCGGCGGGCTCCGTGCCGTTCCAGAAATGGCTGCCCTTACCGGGTCCGGACGATCGACTCGATCCACTGGCGGGCGCGGAGCAGGACTTTCTCAGCCGGTACAACTGGACTCAAGACGGTAATCGCCGGCTGCCGATCCTTCGTCGACATTGGCACCGTCCTCGGTTCTGGTACCAACACGACGGGTGTACGGGGCTTGGCGGCCGGCAGGAGGCCCGCCGGCTTGCCGAGAACTCCCTCAGAATCTACTCCCGCGACTACCCGGCCCGGGACGAGCAGTTCCACCGGGTCCGCCAGCTCCTGGACGGACTGTGACCGTCGGCCGTCCGGCCGGGCGCAGCTGCGGGAAGCCGACTCGGCCGTCGGCCAACGGGCTCCGCGTGATCCGCTGACTACGTGCGTGAAGCGGCTGACCGGCGGTCACCACCGCATCGGCATAGAGTGCTGTACATGGCTTCGGGGACCGAGAAACTCGCCAACAGAGCCGACCGGATCAAGGCGCGGTACCTGGCCGCGGTCAACCGCAACGACATGGCCGAAGCTCTGCAGATCGGGGTCGACGACCTGCTACCCGTCTCGGAGGAGCTTGCCAACCGGGACGCGCAGTTCCTCAACCCACTAGGAATCACCCTGCGCAACCTCTCGGCGATCAGCCATCACCTGCGACGCCAGATCGCCCAGTTCTACTTCGCCCAACGCTCGCTTCACGTCGCCGTCGAGATCGAGCCGGCCGGGTACGCGCTCCATCATGGTCTGGAGGACATCGCCGGTGTCACCGCGACGATCGCCACGCAGATCGCCGGCAAGGGCGTGTCACGGGTCGGCCCCGCCGATCGGGATCTGCTGGTCCCGGCCGCGGCCATGATCCCACGGTCGATGGAGATCATGATGCAGCTCGACTCCAAGGCGTGGGCGGCGCAGCTACGACTCGCCGCGACCGCGCTGCGCAAGGCGGCGTGGACGCGTGAGCCGACGATGGTCGACTGCGAGACGCAGGCCATCGTGTGGCTGGCACGCATCTCCCGCGATATCGGCGAGCGGACCTTCGCCGTCGAAGAGATCCGCCGGGCCCTCCTGTTGTGGATCGACGAACTCGGTTCGACGAGCCGCTACTGGTCGAGGGAACTGGAGCAGACCTGGACGGTCGCAGCCGACGTTCTCGACTCCTTGCGCAAACGCGAGGCCGCAGCCGAGCTACGCGCCGCGATCGACCAGGCAGCCGCCCGACACGGTCGCACCGACCTCACGGGACTGGCAAACATCCTCGACGTCCGCCATCGGTACGAGGCCGCCGCGATCGCCCTCGAACGGGGTTGAGGTCCGCGCGGAAAGCACGCCTGTCACGGTCGACGGTTGGGCGACGGGCAACACTTTGCCATGCTCCTATCTCTCGATGATTGGCTGCACCAGCCTGGACATTCATCAGTGTGGCGTCCAGCTGGGTGAACGCCTGGAGCCCACCCTTTTCGCCGGAGCACGCCACGATTTAGAACAGTCAACGCATCTCCACGGCGAGAGCGATCAGCCAACCGGATCTGCCGTCGTACCGCGTGCGTTCATGCCGGCGTTGAGGCGTCGGCGGATTGACGCGCGGTTGTGTAGAGCGTGTCAGGCGGGCTCAGGTCGATCGGGTCGGGGCCGGTCAGCACGCCACCCTCCACGGGTAGGGTGTGTCCGGTGATCCATGCAGCGTCGTCGGAGCCAAGGAAGGCGACCGCTGCGGCGATGTCCTCTGGCTCGCCGACGCGGCCGAGCGGGTACATCGGCTTGAGCTTCTCCAGCGCGTCCGGTTGGGAGTCCCAATTCGGTGTCCGGACGGTGCCGGGGGCGACTACGTTGAAGCGCACGCCGAGCGGACCGTACCGGGCGGCGTAGTTCTGCGACATCGCGATCTGGCCGGCTTTCGCCGCGGCGTACTCCACGTTGCCGAAGGCCGCGATGCCGTTCACCGAGCTGATCGTGACGACGTTGCCGCGAGTCCTCACCAGGTGCGGGATGGCCGCCTGAATGCAACGGGCGGCGCTGACGAGGGTGAAGTCGAGCTGACGGTGCCAGTCCTCGGCGGTGGTTTCCTCGGGCATCGAGGCGACGATGCAGCCGCCCGCGTTGTTCACCACCAGGTCGAGTCGGCCAAACCGCCCGACCGCTGCGGCGACCGCGGCATCGACGTCGGCGCGTGAGGTGACATCGACCTTGACCCCGAGCGCCTGCTCCGCGCCGATCTCCTCGGCAAGCGCTGCGGCCGAGTCCTCCCGTAAATCCGTGACGACCACCGCAGCGCCCTCGGCGGCGACCCGCCGTACGACGGCCTGCCCGATGCCCTGTGCCGCCGCCGTGACGAGCGCGACCTTGCCCTCGAATCGCCGCATCACCACTCCTCCAGAATCTTTGCCGCCATTCTCCCCGCGACCCAGTCGCCGCGAGCATCGACCTGGCCCACTTCCGCATGGAGCTGAAGGAACCCCTGAAGCTGGCCCTGACCGCGCCCTCCTGGGCGTGCTACCCCGCCGCTGACCGCGGCCTGACGGGATCGGACATCATCAAGGCGTGGGTGACCTTCTGATCAATCTGCTGGCAAGTGTCATCGCCGGTACGGCCGTCTGGCTCGCGGGGTTCCTGTTACGCCGCCGCAAGCTGAACCGGGCACGCGCCTTCTTCGGCCTGACCGCCGGAGCGAGCTGCCTCCTGGTGGTGTCCCGGCACGCGTCGTCGCCGCGCGAATTCAGCGTCCACCGCCGCGACGTCGCCGCGCTGGTGGAGCTGGCGACCATCGCCCGGGAATGCGGCGCGCACGCGGACCGGGTCGGCGAGGACCAGCCGACCGGGGAGATCGGCCGGCTGACCGAGTTCTGCGTCGGCGGTCCCGGCGGTGCGAGTCCGCGCAGCGTCACGCACGTACGGGCGATCCTCCGTGGCGTGACGTACGAGGTCTTCGACGAGGAGAAACGTCGGAGATCGTTCATGGTCGGCGGCACCGAGTACGTCTTCAGCCCGGAGACCAGCTACGTCCTGCTCGCCCGGTTCTGGGGCCCGGTCGGTGGACGCCCGATCTTCTTCATCGGCGGCCTGACAGCGGGCAGCAACCTCGCCGCTGCCCGCTACCTGGCCAGGCACCACCCCGAACTCGCCCGCACCTACGGCGCCAACCGACCGTTCGCGCTGGTGCTGCGCATCATCGAGCCGGCCGCGTACGGCACCGACTTCACCGAGCTGGTCGCCGACGTGACCGACGTCGCGTTTCAGCCCGTCCCGCAGCCGGTCGAATAAGACAGCGCCCCCGGCCCCGACCGCCCCGCGCACGTCTCGGGCAAGGAAGGGTCCCTGTAGTGCGCCAGGCGTCAGCCGGGGACCCTTCCTTGCGACAAGCCCGCCCCCGACACCCCAGCCGCGCTCGCGTCGGTGAAGTAGGGTTCGGCTGCCTCCAGCCGAGGCACCTCCACCCCCAGCCTGCGCGCTTCCGCCAGCGTGTCGCGGCAGACCGCACGCAGTTCCTCGGGGTTGGCGTGAGCCGTCGTCACCCGGCGCATCGGCGGGAAACGGGCGAGCAGCCAGGCGAGTGCCGGTGCGGCCAGCCAGACGGGCGCGGTGAACGGCAGCAGGGCGGCCCGATGCCGCCGCAGATCGACGCCACGGGCCTCGACCAGCGGTAGCAGCTCGCGGATGGCAAGGATCGCCTCGCGTACGTCGCCGCGCGTCAGCGTGGACAGGGAACCCCGCCTCAGGCTCTGCGTGTGCAGACCCGCGTTCTGCACGAAATGGATTGCCAGCCAACCCCGGAAGTCGGGGTTCTCCTGGACCCTGAACCCTGCTCCGCGAAACACCTGGCGCACGGCCCGCTCCCGCTCGGTCGGCGGCCGGTCGAGCGTGCCGAGGAAGACCATGGGCAGCAGCGCCCCACGCAGCACACCGTCGTCGCCGAAACCGCCGCCAGCCCCGGGGAAGCCCCAGGCCACCTGCTCCGCGGGGAGATGTTCGATCGCGGTCAACGGCTCGACCCACAGGTTGTTGAAGACGAGCACCGTGGCCCCGCCCACGCGCGGCCCCAGGAAGGCCAAAGCCTCCGCGAAGCTGTAGTGCTGCACGCTCAGCACGATCAGGTCGAAGTCATGGTCCGGCTCCAGCGACTCGCGGTAGCGCACCGGCCACCTTTCGGCGACCCGCTTTCCCCAGGGCCGCCGTCGCGCGTCGAGCAGATCGACGTCGATGGCATCCCCGTACGCCGCCGCCCGCCCCGGCCGGACATAGAACTCGACGTGGTGCCCGGCCCGTTCCAGGGCCCACCCATAGGCTGCGCCGATCACGCCCCGGCCGAATATCAAGATCTTCACGAGCCACCTCGTACCCTATAATCGGAGATTATCTCCACTTTCAAAATATGGAGACAGTCTCCACTTGTCAACATGGGACCTCACGTGACCGACGCCAAGCCGCTACGCGCCGACGCCCGCCGCAACCGCGACGCCCTGATCGCCAAGGCCCGCGAACTCTTCGCCAACAACTGCTTCAACCTGCGCTTCGACGACTTCGCCAAGCTGGCCGGCGTCGGCACCGGCACGCTCTACCGCCACTTCCCCACCCGGGAAGCCCTGGCCGAAGCGGTCTACCGCGAAGAACTCGCCGCACTGTGCGACCGCGCCCGCGACCTGCACGCCACCCTCCCCGCCGACAAGGCGCTGGAGTCCTTCCTGCGCGGCTTCGTGGCCCACCTGCACGCCCATGAGGGCCTCGCCCGCACCCTCGCGACACTCATGGCCACCCGCTCGGACACCCTGGCCGAGGGCGCCCAGGCCCTGCACCAGGTGATCGCCGACCTCCTGGCCTCCGCCGCGGAGACCGGAACGATCCGCGACGACGTGAGCGCCGGCGCCGTCATGGTCGCCCTACAAGGCATCTGCGCGACCCACGACCACCCGAGCTACCGCACCAACGCCGACCAGGTCATCACCCTCCTCCTCGCCGGTCTCCGCCACACCGCACCATGAGTGACGCCCGCCCGGCACCCGCCCCTCGCTCAACCGCGGCGAACAATCCACCCGCCACCGCCCCGGCCGGGACCGCGAGCCAGCGACCTGCCGGCCGGAAAGCGCCACCGGGGGTACGCCTCACACCCACCCGCCCGGCTACCGCCAGCACACATACCGCAACCACCGGCGTCGGCAAGTGCGCATGGTCGATCGGCAAGGGTGTCGGCAAGCCGTTCCTGAAGCTCACCAACTACGCAACGTGACGACGGCGGGCGGCCCGACGGTTCGCGGATTTACCGATGAACGCGCGTGCTTCAGCGCGTGCAAGATCACGCTCGATCCATGATCGAGTGGCATCGAAGCCCCAAGATGACCACTCGACCCTGGATCCAGTGCGATCGACCGTCCACAATGTCCGGTCCACCAACGACATGGCCGCCTGTGTCGCCCGCTGGGCCGCATTCGCCTGCATCGAAGCACCGTAACTCAGCGTTGTCGGCGCATCAGCCGTAATTCGGCCGCCCCGGCGTCAGCAAACGAGAGCGGCGGCGGCCACACCCGGATCTGCCGCTTCCCGCGGCGCTATCGGCGCGAGTCCCTTCCAGCGAGCTTCATCGACCGCGGCACTGCTATCGGCGGAGCGCGTCGAGCGCCGCGTCGAAGTAATCCCTGAGCGGTGTGACGCCGCCGTCCTCGGTCCACGCCTCACCGGCGAGGTCGAGACAGGTGACGACGCAGCCGACGATGACCCTGGCACGCAGCGGATCTCCCGTACCCAGTCGCCGTTCCACCTCGGGCGCCAGATGCTCGTACCACTGAAGGTGTTTCTCGATGGTGCGTGCCCGCAGCGACGGCGTCCGGTACATCATCCGGGCGATCGCCAACAGGCGCTGCGTGTCGGGCGACTCCCCCGCCGAGGAGAAGATGGCGCCGCGCAGTGCCGCCCAGATCTCCTCGTCCTCGGGCCGACGCTCCAGCGCGGCCCGGAGCACCGCCCCCTCCGCCACGAAGTGGCCGAGTACGACGTCCTCCTTCGTACCGAAGTAGCGGAAGAAGGAGCGACGGGAGATTCCGGCGGCGGCGGCGATCTCGTCGATTGTGGTCTGCTCGAAGCCCTTGGTCAGGAAGAGATCCATCGCCACGGCGGTGATCTCGGCGTACGCCCGCTGCCGGGACCTCGCCCACAGCCCGGGCCGCGCCTCGTCCGCCGTCGTCATGTGCCCAGCCTATCGCTTCCGACACTCGAAGCCCGATTGGCACTCAATGCCAGATGGGCATATCATGACGCCATGGCTGCTTCTCTACCGCCGGTGGACTACTCCCGGCAGACGGTTATGGTCACGGGCGCGAGCGCCGGTATCGGGGCGGAGTTCGCCCGCCAACTCGCCCAGCGCGGCAGTGACCTCGTGCTGGTCGCCCGCCGCGCAGACCGACTCGACGCCCTCGCCAGGGAGTTGCGCGCCGGGCACGACATCACCGTGTCGACGCTGCCGCTGGACCTGACCCAGCGCGACGTCGGCGAACTGGTGCGACACGAGCTCGACACCCGGCAGATCGAGGTGACCAGTATCGTGAACAACGCCGGCTTCGCCAACCACGGCCCGTTCCACGAACTGGATCTGCCCCGCCTGACGTCGGAGATCGCGCTCAACGCCAGCAGCGTGGTGGAGATCTGCCACACCTTCCTGCCCCGGCTCCGCCAGCGCGGGGACGGCTTCCTCATCAACGTCGCCAGCATGGCCGCGTACCAGGCCAACCCGACCATGGCGGTCTACGGCGCCAGCAAGGCGTTCGTGCTCAGCTTCACCGAAGCCCTCTGGTACGAGGCGCGGGGCACCGGGCTGCGGGTGCTCGCGCTGTCGCCGGGGGCGACCCAGACCGAGTTCTTCGACGTCGCCGGGGCCAGCGCCGACGGCGGGTCGCAGCGGATGTCCGCCGGGACGGTAGTGGCTGCGGCCCTGGCTGGGCTGGACCGCCGCAACCCGCCGCCCAACGTCGTCGCCGGCCGGTCCAACAAGATCGCCCCCGTGGTGGGACGGCTCGTCGGCCGCCGCCGGATGACCGAACTGGTCGGCGCACGGATGACCCGTACTTCCGGCGTCGGGTGTGCCGTGGCCCAGCCGCATCGCCCTTGATGGCTAGCGCCAGCGCTTGACCAGACCGACGGCGCTCGACCGGGCCCGGCCGAGCGGCCCCGGGCCGAAGACGATGTCGCGCAGGCCCGCGGCGCTGTCCTCGGCCCGGACGCTGTAGCGCGGTTGCAGCCACGCGTTCGGTCGGGCCGGACGCCGGTCACTGGTGAAGACCCGGCGGTATCCGGCCGCCTTCAACCGCGACAGGACGGCCCGGTCGTACCGGCCGAGCGGGCAGGCGGCCTGGTCGATCGGTTCGCCGGTGAGTTCGGCGAGCTGGTCCCGGGCCGTGTGGAACTCCTCGGTGGCCTGGGCGGGGGTGAGGCCGCGCCATGGGCGGTGCCACATGCCGTGGCTGCCCACCGGCATGCCGTGCCGCCGTAGCTCCCGGACTCCGTCGGCGTCGATGCTGCCGGGTTCGCCCAGCCGGCCGGCGATGATGAAAAAGGTGGCGCTCACCTGCCGTTCGATCAGAGCGGGCAGCCCCACCTCAAGGTCCGAGGCGTTGCCGTCGTCGAAGCTGAGCCGCGCCTGCGGCCAGGAGATCACCTCGTCGAGGAGTTCGTGGAACCGGTCGACGGTCACCCAGTAGCGATCCTCACCCGGTTCCAGCTCCCGGCGCGGTGTGCCGATCCCGTGGAACAGAATGTTGATCACGCGGTGGTCGCTCATGCTTCTCCTGTGCGGAGGTCGGGGTCAGTACGCGCCGGAGCTGCGGACGACCGCGCCCAGCGTCCGGAGCAGGATCGTCAGGTCCATTGTCAACGACCAGTTTTCCACGTACGAAAGATCCAGTCTGATGGATTCTTCCCAGGACAGGTCGGAGCGACCGGAGACCTGCCACAACCCGGTGAGGCCGGGCTTGACGACCAGCCGCCGGCGCATGTCCGGCGGGTAGTTGGCGACCTCTCGGGCCAGCGGCGGCCGGGGCCCGACCAGCGACATGTCGCCCTTGATCACGTTGACCAGCTGCGGCAGCTCGTCCAGCGAGAACCGGCGCAGCCAGTGCCCGACCCGGGTCACCCGCGGGTCGTCGCGGATCTTGAACAGTCCACCGTCGTGCTCGTTGCGGTCCAGCAGCTCGGCGAGGCGGTCCTCGGCGTCGACGTACATGGTGCGGAACTTGTAGATGACGAAGAGGCGGCCGTTGCGGCCCACCCGCTCCTGCCGGAAGATCACCGGGCCGCCGGCGCCCGGCGTCAGCCGGACCAGCAGGGCGATCACCAGCAACAGCGGGGAGGCGAGGGTGAGCAGCAGCAGTGCCGACACCCGGTCGAAGAACCCCTTGAGCAACCGCCGGCCGCCCTTGAGCCGGGGATGCTCGACGTGCAGCATCGGCAGTCCGTCGACCGGACGGATGGTGGTGCGGTCGCCCGCCACGTCGACCAGGTTGCTGGCCACGATCAGGTCGACGTCGTCGCGCTCCAGTTGCCAGGCCAGCCGGCGCAGCGCGGCCCCGGCGATCTCCGGGCAGGAGAGCACCACGACGGTGTCCGCACCGGTCCGGCTGACCGCCGCCGCCACCTCCTCGAAGGTGCCGAGGACCGGCGGCAGTATGCCGGGGGCCCGCCGGGCCGCCGAGTCGGCCTGCTCGTACGGCAGGCAGGCGCCGACCACCCCGAGCCCGTGGTAACGCTCGCGGCGCAGCCGCTTGGCCATCTCGCCGACGGCATGTTCGTGCCCGACCAGGATCACGCGGTGTAACCGGTGGCCGCGGGCCCAGGAACGGTGCAGCCGCTGGCGGAGGAGGTACCGCAGCACGACACTGGCGACGACCATCAGCGGCATCGCGATGATGACGTAGCCCCGGGCGAGCCGGAACTCGAACACGAGCGCGACAATCGCCAACGTGGTGGTAAGCGCAAGACCGGATCGAACGACCCGGGCGTACTCGTCATTGCCGACAAAGAGATAACGCGTTTCGTACGCCCGGTTGAGCGTTAGCGCAATCAGCCAGGCGAACGGCAGCGCAATGGTGAGCCAGAGGTGCCCGCGGTTGTACGGCTCGGTCGTGTGTGCGCCGAATCGAAGGCCGAGGGCGGCGACCGCCGACACCAGGCCCACCAGCAGATCGGTCAGGCACAGGCTGGCGACGTACCGGGGCTGCCAGCCACTTCGCCTCGGCGCGGCGGTCTCCGACGGCGACGCCACCGACCCGGTGCCGGCGTCCACACGTTCGGTGACCGGCGCCAGTTCCACCGAATTCAAGTAGCCTCCATCGCTCGTCCACCGGCGATTCGCGGTGCGGCTGATCGCCTGGCTCCTGCTGTTCCGCCAGGCCGAACAATCGCGCCCGGCGGGGGTGTTTCCCCCGGCGGACGCGCGAGACAGGTCGAGGATGAGGATGGCCCCCCGGCTCCCGACGTGAGAATAGTTTGGTTTTCTCGGGCCCAGAAGATCAGTACGCCGTCAGCCGCTCACATGCAACCGACAGGGCGTGCGGCGGCTTCCGCGCGGTTGCCGTGATCCACCCGTCCAGACCTGACCGGCACGACTTTCGGATGGACCGGGAGAACGTCACGGTACGTGTTGGGCAACGAAGCGCGCCGGCTGCCGCCACGTCGGCAGTTCGGTGCCACCGTCCATGCCGCTGTCGCCGACGCGACCGGCTCGCGAGCCGCGCTCGCGTAGACTTCCGGACCCGTGAGGATTCTCGTCACCGGTGGGGCCGGTTTCATCGGTTCGGAATACGTCCGCATGCTCCTCGGCGCACCAGGCGGCAGCGCCGAAGGAGTGCCCGCCCTGGAACCCACCAAAGTGACCGTACTCGACGCCCTGACCTACTCCGGCAACCTCGCCAACCTCGCCCCCGTACGCCACGACCCCCGACTACAGTTCATCCACGGCAACATCTGCGACACCGCCCTAGTCAACGAAGTGGTCGCCGGCCACGACGTAATCGTGCACTTCGCCGCCGAATCACACGTCGACCGCTCCATCACCAAAGCCACCCCCTTCGTCACCACCAACATCCTCGGCACCCAAACCCTCCTCGACGCCGCCCTCCACCACCACATCAACCGCTTCGTCCACGTCTCCACCGACGAGGTCTACGGCTCCATCACCACCGGCTCCTGGACCGAAGACTGGCCACTCAACCCCAACTCCCCCTACGCCGCCACCAAAGCCAGCTCCGACCTCCTCGCCCTCGCCTACCACCGCACCCACAACCTCAACGTCGTCCTCACCCGCTGCTCCAACAACTACGGCCCATACCAATACCCCGAAAAAATCATCCCCCTCTTCATCACCAACCTCCTCGACGGCCACACCATCCCCCTCTACGGCGACGGCGGCAACATCCGCGACTGGCTCCACGTCCACGACCACTGCCGCGGCATCGCCCTCGCCCAACACAAAGGCCGCGCCGGCCACATCTACCACATCGGCGGCGGCACCGAACTCACCAACAAACAACTCACCACCCGACTCCTCAACGCCTGCAACGCCACCTGGGACCAAGTCACACCCGTCCCCGACCGCAAAGGCCACGACCGCCGCTACTCCCTCGACACCACCAAAACCCACCACGAACTCGGATACACACCCACCATCACCCTCGACCACGGCCTCACCGACACCATCCGCTGGTACCACAACAACCGCACCTGGTGGCAACCACTGAAAGCGGCCTCCGCACCGACCGGCTGAGCCGGACGCGGGGCCGGTCGCGCCGGGCGGGCCAGCAGGGCCGGCAGGCCGCGCGGGAGCAGGCTGACCCGCCGTCCGGAGCGCGCTGGCCCACCGGACAACAGATGCCGGTTTTGCCATAGATAGTGGCTTTAGCAGGGATATCGTCGCGGCGATGACCGTGCCCACGACACCGCCGACGTGAGGAAGCTCCTCGCCGCCACCCTCGGCATCCTCTCCGCGGTCGGCGGCTTCGTCGACATCGGTGACCTGGTCGCCGCCGGCCAGGCCGGCGCCCGGTTCGGCATGGCACACACCTGGGTGCTGCTGCTCGGTGTGGTCGCCATCTGCGCGTACGCCGAGATGGCCGGCCGGATCGCGGCGGTGACCGGGCGGGCGGTTTTTGACCTGATCCGGGAGCGGCTCGGGGCCCGGGTGGCGCTGCTCAACCTGATCGCGTCGTACCTGGTCACCGTGATCACCCTGGCCGCCGAACTGGGCGGGGTGGCGCTGGCGCTGCGGCTGGCCAGCGGCGTGCCGTACCTGCTCTGGATACCGGTCGCCGGGCTGGCGGTCTGGCTGGTCCTCTGGCGGATGCGGTTCCAGGTGATGGAGCGGGTCTTCGGGCTGGCCGGGCTTGCGCTGCTGGTCTTCGCCGTCGCGCTGTGGTGGCTGCCGACCGACTGGGCGGCGCTCGGGCGCGGCGTGGTGCTGCCGACGGAGGGCGGGCAGGGCTGGGGGACGTACTGGTTCTTCGCAGTGGCCCTCTTCGCCTCCACGGTCAGCCCCTACGAGGTCTTCTTCTTCTCCTCCGGCGGGGTGGAGGAACGCTGGAGCCCGGCCGACCTCGCCGACGCCCGGTTCAGCGTGCTGGTCGGGTTCCCGATCGGCGGGTTCCTCGCGCTGTCGCTGATCGCCACCGCGACCGTGGTGCTGCGCCCGGCCGGCGTGCCGGTCACCAGCCTCGACCAGGTCGCGCACCCGGTCGTGCTGGCCTTCGGCGCGGCCGGCCTGGCCATCGCGGCATTGGCCTTCTTCGCGGTCACCTTCGGGGCCGCGCTGGAGACCGGGCTCTCCGCCGCGTACGCCGCCGCACAGTACTTCGGCTGGCAGTGGGGCAAACGGGTCAGCCCCCGCGAGGCGGCCCGGTTCCACACCGTGCTGCTGGTCAGCGTGCTGCTCGGGGTGCTCCTGCTGCTCACCACGGTCGACCCGGTGACGCTCACCGAGTACATGCTGATCATCAGCGCGGTGGCGTTGCCGCTGACGTACCTGCCGATCCTGGTGGTGGCCAACGACCGCACCTATCTCGGCGACCGGGTCAACGGCCGCTGGCTCAACCTGCTCGGCGCGGTGATCCTGCTGGTCATCCTCGCGGCGGCGATCGCCGCCGTCCCGCTCGCCGTCGGCACGAGAATGGGGCAGTGAGAATCCAGGTGGGCCGCGAGCTGCTCGACCGCCAACTGGTCGACGCCGACGGGCGGCTGGTCGGCAAGGTCGACGACGTGGAGTTCGCGCTCGACGCGGACGGGGTGCCGTGCCTGCGGACGTTGCTCAGCGGGCCGGGCGCGCTCGGGTCGCGGGTCGGTGGCCGGCTCGGCCGGATGCTGGTGCTCACCGCCGAACGGTTCGTCACCGACCGACCGATGGCGCCGCTGCGCATTCCGTACGCGCTCGTCACCCGGGTCGACAGCGCGGTGTGGCTGCGGGTGCGGGCCGAGGAGCTGGGCATCTCGCCGGTGGAGGAGTGGCTGCGCCGCAACCTGATCGACCGGATCCCGGGAGCCGGCCGTGCGGGCGGGTGAGCTGCTGGGCCGGACCGCGTACGACGAGCAGGGCCGCCGGCTGGGCCGGGTGGTGGACCTGGTGGTACGCGGCCGGCCCGGCGGCCCGCTGCGGCTGACCGACCTGGTGGTGACCCGGCACTGGTACGGCCGGCTGAGCGGCCGGTTGATCGGCCCCGAACGCCATCCGTCCGGCCCGTGGGCGATCCGCGCGGTGGCCCGGTTGCTCGGTCGCAGCACGGTGCAGGTGCCCCTGCACCGGGTCCGGTTGGACCCACCGCTACCAGCCGGACCGGCACCGCCGCCGTCGGGTTGAGCGACGGTGCCGCCCGGTCGGTGGTGGCTCAGTCGGCGGTGCTGGTGAAGTTCGGTCGGCCGGCGCGCCGGAGGGGCCACAGGTGTGGGCCGCCGTGCAGACGCAGGGATGTTCCTGGGTGGTAGCCCTGTCGGGTGAGGTGGTTGCGGGCTGTGGTGGTGGTGACGATGGTGTCGGTCGGGTGGCCGGCGTTGGTCGGCGTGCTGGTGGTGGTGTGTGAGGAGTGCGCTGCCGGCACCCTGGCGGCGGGCGTCCGGCACGACGTGCGGGAGAGCGAGCCAGTGATGGCGGCCACGTCCCCAGGCCGTCCGGGCCGGCTCGGTGGTGCGGGGCGGCTCGGTGGTGTGGGGTGGATGGGTGGTGTGGTCGCGGGGGTGGTGGTCACAGTGACCGCCGCCGTGGTCTGGTGTGCGGGAATGGGGTCCGGCTGCCGTTGGTGTCCAGGGTGCCGCGCCACATGCGCCAGATGGTGGGCCCGTCGGTGGGGAGTGTGATCGTGGTGCCGGCGGTGTAGCCGTGGCGGAGGTAGAGGCGTCGGTTGTGCATGTTGGTGGCTTCGAGGTAGGCGGGTATGCCGAGGTGGTCGAGGTGGCGGTGGTGGTCGGTGAGTAGGGCGGTGCCGATGCCTTGGTGGTGGCGGGTGGGGTCGACGGCGAGGTAGGCGAGGTGGTGGTGGGGCTGGTCGGGGTGGTGGGTGTCGAGGAGTTGTTCCAGGAGGACGAGTTTCGGTGCGTAGGTTCCGGCGATGCGTTCGAGTGTGGTGAGTCGTCCTGGGGTGGGGGTGTGTTCGTGGTGGGGGTGCCAGATCGCTACGGCGGTCTGGTCGGTGGTGGTGTGGACGAGGCCGTGTTCGAGGCCGTGGTGGTAGGCGTCTTTGAAGTAGCGGTAGTAGATGGTGCGTCGGTCGTCGGGGTCGGGGATGAGCCAGTCGGCGAGGGGGCCGGGGTGGAAGGCTTCGGCGAGTACGGCGATCAGGGGTCCGGCGTCGGTGCGGGTGGCGGGTCGGACGGTGACGGTGTTGGTCACGGTTTCTCCCTGTGGTTAGGCGGGTTGGTGGAGGGTGTTGGGGGCGCGTAGCGGGCTGGTGTCGCTGTCCGCGCCGAGGCCGATCGCCGTGTAGACGGTGGGGTTGACGGTGCGGAGGAGCAGTGCCCATCCGATGCCGAGCAGTGCGGTGGTGGCGTAGGCGGCGGGGAACGCCCACCGCAGCGGCGAGTCGGGTGCGACGCCGAGGAGGGTGTCGAACTCGCGCAGGGTCACGGTGAGGATCCCGGCGAGCGCGACCGTCGCGGTGCCCGGCGCGACCAGTGACCGCCACGGCCCTTCGGTGTGGGTGACCCGGGCGAAGAAGCCGATCACGGCGGTAGAGGTGACCGTCATCAGGATCAGGACGCCGAGGCCGCCGGTGACGGTGATCCAGAAGAACAGGTGCACGATCGGGTCCGCCCCGGCCACCGCGTAGCCGACCAGCACCGCGAAAGCGAGCCCACTCTGGACGAGGGAGCCGACCTTCGGTGCCCCGGTACGCCGGCTGGTGCGGCCGAACACCGCCGGTAGGACCCGTTCGCGGCCGAGGGCGAACAGGTACCGGGCCACCGTGTGGTGGAACGACAGCAGGGCGGCGAACAGCGACGTGATGAACAGGACCCGGGCGAGGGTGATGACGCTGTCGGCCAGGTACGGGGACACCAGGTTGAAGATCAGGTCGGTGCCGTCGGCGCGAGCCGCCTCCACGATCCGGTCCGGGCCGGTGGCCACCGACATCGCCCACGCCGACAACCCGTAGAGCAGACCGGTCACCGCCACCGCGATGTAGGTGGCACGGGCGATCGTGCGCCGAGGATCCTTCGTCTCCTCGGAGAACACGACGGTGCCCTCGAAGCCGACGAAACCGGTGATCGCGGTGACCAGCGCCGCCCCGATGCCGGCGGCGAAGACGTGCGTCGGGGCGAGGGTGACGAAGCTGACCGTGCCGTCGGCCGGGTGGGTGACCATGACCGCGTCGAAGGTCAACGCGACCACGCACTCGGCGACCAGGACCACGGCGAGGACGCGGCCGTTGAGGTCGATCCGGGCGACCCCGAGCACCGCCACCACCGCCCACACGGCGAGGGCACAGACCCACCAGGTCAGCTGCCAACCGTAGCGGTCGCTCAGAAACTGGGCGGTGACCGCGCCGGCCCCACCGTAGAGGCCGATCTGCATCGCGTTGTAGGCCAGCAGCGCGACCATCGCCGCACCGACACCCGCCGGACGACCCAAACCCCGGGTGACGTAGGTGTAGAACGCGCCCGCGTTCACGATCCTGCGCGACATGGCCACGTAGCCCACCGCGAACAGCGCCAGCACGACGGCGACCACCAGATATGACACGGGAATGCCGGTGACCCCGGTGACCGCGTACCCGGTAGTCGCACCACCCGCCACGACGGTCAACGGCGCGGCGGCGGCGATGACGAAGAACACCACCGACGGAATACCAAGCCGCCCACGGGCAAGAACGGCGGAAACGGTGTCAGGTCTCGTGTGGGACATCACTTCTCTTTCCACGAAAAGGTGAAATGGGCTCAGGAGGTGCGGTGGCTCAGCACCGCACCACCGACAACGGCACCGAGATCGGCGAGCAGGTCCCGCAGCGGCGGGTGCGCCTGCTCGACCTGCTGACCGAGGAACGCGCGGGCCGCCAGCGGCGCACCATCGAGCAGGACCGAATCGAGCTGGGTGTGCACCGCCAACCCGGCGAGAGCCACGTCGAAAGCGTTCAGCCGCTGGTAGTTGCGTACCTGGAAGGAAAGCCGGGCCCACGACCAGGCGGCGGTGTTCATGTCGGTGGGCACGTAGACGGTCCGATGCCGCCACCACCGGCCCACCTGCTCCGGACGCAGCAGCCCGAGCTGCCACATCCGGGTCGCCACCTGCTCATAGGCGCTGGTGCCCAGGAACGCCAACCACGTCCGGGTCGCGGTATGACGAGGCTCGGCCACCAGACGATCCAGGACCAGATGCCGCAGCCAGTCCTGCGGCGGCACCACGTCGATCACCCGCACATGCCGGCCTTCGAACGTGACCCGCCCCTCCTGGTACAACTCGACCAGCAACGCGGCAGCCAACCCATGCGCCGTCGCGGACTCGAACAAACGCGGACGACCGGTCTGATCGTCATGCGCCAGATAGAAGAACTCGTCAGCAACACGCATCGTGTTCCGCGCGGCGGCGCTACCCACCGCCCGCACCGGCCGGCTCGGCACCGGATGCTCGTGCAGATGCGGCGCATACCCACCGGGTACGCCGGAAGGTGTGTCGTTCACCGTCGACTGGCCTTTCTCGGTCGAATCATCGAAAACAAACCCACCCGTCACGACTCCCGCCTTCCCCCACGCAGCGCGGCGACCGCGACCCGCACCTCCATGCACGGCGGATGCCGATCGACATGCGGGTACGCGCACTCCGGCCGATGCCCCAGCACCCACACCCACTCGTC
This sequence comes from Micromonospora sp. CA-263727, assembly GCF_050942455.1. NCBI lineage: Bacteria > Bacillati > Actinomycetota > Actinomycetes > Micromonosporales > Micromonosporaceae > Micromonospora > Micromonospora sp. CA-263727. The sequence continues at coordinate 2,617,075 of NZ_CP192031.1, read as the reverse complement.
GTCCCGATTCGGCAGATCCCGCACACCCGCCACCACGACGGCGACCGGAGTGCCCGGAATCAGATCCCGCCCGTACGACCAGTCACCCGCCTCCAGCCGCAGCAGGGTCCCCGCCGCGACCTCCGGCAACGGCAGCGGCGACCTATACACGACCCCACCCCAGACCCCCAGCGCGTCGATCATGAGGTTGGCGGTTCGGGTGAGCGCTTGCCAACCGGCCAACCTCATGATCAACGGCGGGTCCGGCGATGGGCGCGGGCGTCGGGGCGAGGCCGAACGGACGGTACGGGTGATCGGCGTCGACCGGCACGAACCACTTGACGCGCACTGCCATCACCTTCCTGTTAGGGATGCGCGGCCAGGTCCTTCCCGACACCGACCGCGCACCCGACCATGGAGTGCGGGAACCGCTCCGATCGGGGGAAGCGGCACAGTCCCCGCACCCGGCTCGTGAATCCTGTGGACTTCACCGCTGGCCAGATTCGTCCTCAGCAGACGGTCGTTATCCGTCCACATGAGGGTGTGCTGTTGCCGCGAGGGTTGTGCGGCAACGTGCTGAGCGTCATCGTCTGGCTGCGCTGGGGCACAATGCAATAAGGCACAGCGGAAGAAATCATGAAAGGGGTTGCACATTAGCGCACTTCACGAGATGTTAGCCCTGGTCAGGGCGGCAATGCGCAGAACGTGATCAAGTGGCCCATCGTTTGTATGCTGCTCTTTGGCAAAGTGGTGATAGGAGGCTCCGTGTCTGACACGGACGGATCGGCCCTGTTGAGGCGGAGGATCGGCCGCAAGATGGCAGCCCTCCGCAAAGAGACCGGCATGAGCCAGGAGCGAGCCGCCGTGCTCCTCCAGCGCAGCCCCGCGACCATCCACCGCATCGAAGCCGGCGACCCTCGCGTGAAGTTCCGCGACATCGAGATCAAGGCGATGTGCGAGCTGTACGAGGCCAGCGCCGAAGACCGCGCCGAACTGCTCGCCCTGGGCGGCGAAACCCGTACCAAGGGTGCGAGCGCCTGGTGGCACGACTACACCAACACCCGCCTACCCAGCTGGTTCGGCCTGTTCGTAAGGCTGCAAAGCAGTGCCGAACGCATTCGCGAGTACGTACCAGAGGCCGTACCCGGACTTCTTCAGACCCGCGAATACGCCAAGGAAGTGACGGGCGTACCTCATGGCCTCATCGACGCGCAGGAGGTGGAGCGGCAGGTCGACTTTCGGATGGAGCGTCAACGCCTGCTCGCCAGCCCTCGCCCACCGCACCTGTCGGTCGTGCTCAGCGAGGCGGTGATCCGTCGAGCCGTCGGCGGGCCGCAGGTCATGGCGGCCCAACTCCAGCATCTGCTCGATGTCAGCCGGTCGCCGAGTGTGACGATCAGGATCCTTCCGTTCGAGGCCGGCGTGCACGGTGCAATGACCTCCGCGTTCACCGTCCTGGAATTCCCGGCCATGCCCGGCACCACGGAGCCGCTTGAACCTCCGCTGGTCTACGTCGACAGCCTCACCGGTGCGCTCTACCTCGACAAAGGGACCGAGGTCGCCGCCTACAACCTGGCCTGGAACGACGTGACCTCACGAGCACTCGACGAGAAGTCGTCGAGGACCCTTATCACCGCAACGATGGAGGCATTCACTCGTGGCTGACACGACGACTGTCAAGTGGCGCAAGAGCAGCCGCAGCGGCAACCAGGGCAACTGCGTCGAGGTCGCCGACGCGCTGCCCGGTGGCGGCGTCGGCGTCCGCGACAGCAAGGACCCCAACGGCCCCGTACTGACCTTTTCCCCCAGCTCCTGGGCCGCCTTCACCACCACCCCACCCACCCCCACCCGATAAGCCAACGCAACCCACCCCTGAACCGATGGGGGCCGCTACCCCAGCGGCCCCCATCAGTGCTCCCATCGATGCCCACCCCACACCAGAACACCAAAACCGAGACACACTCCAACATGGCAAAACGGAACAAAAATCCACAGCACCACGCCATGCGGCCACACCCCGCCCAGGCGCCAGGGAGTGTCAAGTTAACGGCTGATCTTGGTTGTTGAGGTGGTCAGTGGTTGGCCGGGGTGAGCCGGCCTTCGAAGGCGATCTGGAAGGCGTTCAGAGGTGCCTTCCAGCGCATGGTCCAGCGCCGGCGGCCCGCGCCGGTCGGGTCGAGGCTCATCAAGGCCATGTAGACGCACTTGAGTGCGGCTTGCTCGTTCGGGAAGTGGCCACGAGCTCGCACGGCCTTGCGGATACGGGCGTTGACCGACTCGATCGCGTTCGTGGAGCAGATGACCTTGCGGATCTCGACGTCGAAGGCGAGGAACGGTACGAACTCCGCCCAGGCGTTCTCCCACAGCTTCACGATCGCCGGATACTTACGGCCCCACGCCTCGGCGAACTCGAGGAACCGCTCGGTGGCGGCGTCCTCGGTCGGTGCGGTGTAGACCGGCCGCAGCGCTTTGGCGATCTTGTCCCAGTCCTGCCGGGCGGCGTAGCGGAACGAGTTGCGCAGCAGATGCACCACACACGTCTGCACGATTGTGCGCGGCCAGACCGTCTCCACCGCCTCCGGCAGTCCCTTGAGCCCGTCACAGACCAGCATGAGCACGTCGGCCACGCCGCGGTTCTTCAACTCGGTGAGCACGTGCAGCCAGTGCTTGGCGCCCTCGCCGCCGTCACCGGCCCAGATACCGAGGATGTCACGGTGGCCGTCGACGGTGACCGCCATGGCCAGGTAGATCGGCCGGTTCGCGACCTGCCCGTCCCTGATCTTGACGTTGATGGCATCGATGAACACGACCGGATACACCCGGTCCAGGGGCCGGTTCTGCCACTCCGCCATGCCGTCCATGACCTTGTCCGTGATCGTGGAGATGGTCTGCTTGGACACCTCAGCGCCGTAGACCTCGGCCAGGTGCGCGGCGATCTCCCCGTGGGTCAGGCCCTTAGCAGACAGCGACAGCACCATGTCGTCGACACCGGTCAGGCGCCGCTGCCGCTTACGCACGATCTGCGGCTCGAACGTCCCCGCCGCGTCGCGTGGGACCCGCACCTCGACCGGCCCGACGTCGGTGAGCACCGTCTTGGTCCGGCTGCCGTTACGGGTGTTCCCGCTACCCCGACCCGCCGAGTCATGCCTGTCGTAGCCGACGTGGTCGGTGATCTCCCCGTCCAACGCCGATTCGAGGACCCGCTTCGTCAACTGCTGCAGCAGCCCGCCCTCGCCGGTCAGCTTCAGCCCGTCCCCACGAGCCCGATCGACCAGCATCGCGATCAACTGCTCATCCGTGACCGCACCCACCGGCCCCACGGCCGGCTGTCCCACGGTGGCCTCGGTCGTCATCTGGCGTCTCTCCCTTGATCGGTCAATCAGCCGTTATTTGTACAGTCCCAGGCGCCAGTCAAGATCTTGGACACTGAGCCTTTCCGAGTAACGGTTGGTGGCGTTGGGTGATCATGTTGTGCGGGCGTGGTCGATGTGGAGCAGGACCAGGGCTGCAGCGGTGATCCGGCCGATGCTCCAGGGGCACAGGCTGACGTTGCGTAATGCTTTGAAGGTGGTCTTGAGCAGGGAGTTCCCGCGTTCGCCGATGGCGCGGACTGCGTTGTGGGCCTTGTTGAATTGCTGCTGCATGTCGGTGCAGGCACCGTTGCGTGGCTTCTTGAACGCCACTGTGATCGTGTCGGCTTCGCCTTCGTAGCCGAGATCACCGAGGAGCCGTAGGTCGCCGTCGGTCCAGGTGCGCAGCAGCGGCCCGATGCCGTGCTCGCGTAGGGCGGTGGTGTCGTGTTCACGCCCCGGGCGTACCGGTGAGGTCCACAGCGGCCATCCGTCCGGAGCGGTGATGACCTGCACGTTCCCGCCGTGGTTGTCATGCTTTCCCGACCACCACAGATCCACCCCGGGTGTCGGCCCGGGGGTGCGGCACCGGTCGGTCTCGATCAGCGTGCCGTCAATATTGACGTGGCCGTAGCCGGCCATCTTCGCGGCCAGCAACACCGAGTGCAGGCCGGGGGCTTGGGCGGCGAGCACGGTGATGCCCTCATGCAGGTACGTGTACGCGGTCGACCGGCTGATCTTGTTGTCGGCGGCCAGTTGCGAGATGCGGGTGCCGTCGATCAACCAGCGGATCACCAAGACGGCCTGCTTGAAGCAGCCCAACGACCGGGTCCCGGCGCGGGTGCCGAGCCGTTGCCGTTGCGCGTGCAGGAGGCCGGACAGGAACGACACGGTCGCCTCGCGTACGGGCAGGACGGCGGTGTATGTGACACTCATAGCGACGCAGAACCTCGATGACGGTGATCCCGGGAAGGACCACCTTCATACCGGGGCTCTGCGTCTTTCCGTTGCACCGCAACGGATCCGGGCGCGTCTGGGCCGTTGGTCGAGCAGCTACTCCAAGTCCTCACACCGTTACTCGGAAAGGCTCACTTACCGTTCGCACCGAACAGGAACTGTCCAAGATCTAGACCAAAAATGCCGCCGTAACGCCGAAGATCTCGCCCGACCCGCCGGAAGCCGCCACCGCCCGTCGAGATGTCGTCCGACGCCCGCTCATCGGCAACGACCGCACCCCCTCCTATCACGCACCGTAAACACCCGAACAGCGGCATGAGAGCGCGCTCGATCTTGACTCGGGTCTAACGCCGTCGGGTAACTCGGTCGCCGTGTGTTGCCAGGTCCGGCGACAATGCTCGCCGACGAGTCCATCGACGTGATGCGTCGCCTCCGGGTGCGTCACGACGAACAGGTTTCTCACCTGCCGCCAGGTACTTCGGTGCTGCTGTTCATCCGCACCGGCTACACGCAGAAGCGGCCGGTACGGGTCTCCGTCACCGTCTTTGCTGGCGACCGCAACCGGATCGTCAGCACCCACGGCGACCCGTCCATCATCGCCAAGTTCCGGCCCGAGGAAGCACCGAAATGATCATCGTTCCCGCCCGGCCACGCGACGTTGACATCATCATGAGCTGGCGACGTGAGCGGGTCGCCTGGCTTGCCGCTCAAGGCGAGGAGCAGTGGTCCATCCCGTTGCCCCGGTCCGCCGTGGCGTCGACCGTCTCGGCCGGGCAGACCTGGATGGTGTGGGACGGTGAAGAACCGATCGCCACGATCACGCTGACCGCCTATGTCGACGTGGACAACCTATGGAAGCCGGACCGAGACCCAGAGGCGCTGTGGCACCCGGAGGACGACCCGGCCGACGCGCTGTACGAGGCAAAAATGATGATCCCACTACGCCACTCCGGAACGTGTCAAGGGAATGAGGCCAACGGGAGTTAAGCGACCTGTGGCTTCGGCTCGGGTCTGTTGATCCAGACCTGGTCGGGCAGGTCGAGAATCTTGGGTAGGAGCCGGTCGGTGCCGAACCGTTCCGGGTGCGCGGCTCGTGCTGCGGCCAGGGTGTCCTCGCGGCCGCCGCGGACGCTGTGGTGCCGGCCGTGGTGGACCTCTGCCGGGGTGTGCAGGCCGATCCCGGAGTGCCGGTGAGCATTGTTGTACCAGGTCACGAAGTCGGTCATGAACGCCCGCGCGGCGGCGAGGGACGCGAACCGGTCGGGGAAGACCGGCGCGTACTTCAATGTCTTGAACCAGGCTTCGCTGTACGGATTGTCGTTGGAAACCTTCGGCCGCGAGTGTGACCGGGTCACGGTCAGGTCTTCGAGCAGGTCAGCAACCGATTTCGAGGTCATCGACGTGCCCCGGTCGGCGTGCACGACGTGCGGGACGCCGTGGATGTCGAACACCTTGCGCATCATGCTCTCGGCCAGAGGCCCCGATTCGCGGGAGTGGACCCGGACCCCGACGATGTACCGGGAGTAGATGTCGATCATCACGTAGGCGTCGAAGTAGGAGCCCTTCACCGGCCCTGCCAGCTTCGTGATGTCCCAGCTGAACACCTGCCGAGGTGCGTCGGCGACCAGTTCCGGACGCCGGCGGGCCGGGTGCCGTGCCAGCCGGCGGCGTTCCTTGACCTGCCGGTGTTCGCGCAGGACCCGGTACATCGTGGCGATCGAACCCACGTACACGCCCTGGTCCAACAACGCCGCGTAGATCTGCGCCGGAGCGGCATCGACGAACTGCGGGCTGTCCAGCAGCGTCAACACCCGCTGCCGCTCGGCTGGGCTGAGCGCGTTCGTCGGCACCGGCCGCGACACCCGTGTCGGGCTCGGCCGACGCCGGTCCCGGTCCGCGCTGGACCGGGCGATCCCGGTCATCGCGGCCGCGTCCCGGGTCGTGGCACCCGCACTGGTCAGCTGCTGGTAGGCGTCCATCAGCGTCTGCCGAGCCCGAACACGTCCGGACCGTCCGGCTCGCTCCTGGAGATGTCCTCCAAGAGCTCGCGCGCTTTTCCCATGATCTCCAACGCGGTCTCCGTCCGCGCCAACCGTGACTGCGTCCGCTCCAGTTCGCGCCGCAACCGGGCGATCTCCGCCTGCTCCGCCGACGGCCGCCCGACCGTCTCGCCAGCCGGTTTTCCCTGCAACAGCCCGGCGTCGCGGGCCCGGCGCCACTCCGACATCAACGACGAGTACAGGCCCTCGCGTCGCAGGAACGCCCCGCCCTCACCCGCCACGACGGCCTGCTCATACCCGGCCAGCAGTTCCAGCTTCTGCCCTGGAGTAAACGACCGGCGGGCCCTCGGCCCGTCCGAACGCGGACCCTTCTTGCGACTCATGACCCCATCCTGGGCCGTCACAACGTCAACAGCAGCATTCAACGTATCTCGATCCTGAACTCGCCCTGTCCGGCGGACTTGCAATGAGCCGCTGGCCTCAACTCACCCTGACAGACAGGGCTCCAACCAGAACCTCGGCGGCGAACCGGTAGTTGTCAAGTCAAATTGAGACGGTTTGTTCCTGCTGGGTTGGCTGGTTGATCCAGGCATGGTCGGGCAGTTTCGGTGCGAGTGGCCGGCGGTTGAACCGGTCCGGGTGAGCGGTGTGGGCGGCGTCGAGGGCGCGTTGGCGGTGCTCACGGACCTGCTCGGCGGTGCCGTAGTGCACCGACGCCGGGGTGTGCCAGCCGATCCCGGAATGCCGATGCTCGTGATTGTAGGCGGTGAAGAATCCGTCGCAGAAAGCTCTCGCGTCGGCGAGGGACCCGAACCGTTCCGGGAAGTCCGGCACATACTTCATCGTCTTGAACTGCGCCTCCGAGTACGGGTTGTCATTCGAGGTCCGGGGTCGGGAATGCGAACGCAGGACACCGAGGTCGACGAGCATCTCCGACACCGGCTTCGACACCATGGCACCACCACGGTCGGCGTGGATCGTGTGCGGCTCGATCCCGTTACGGCCGATCGCCTCGGCGAGGAAGTCACGGGCCACAATTCCGTCCTCTCCGGCCGCGACGAGCCACCCGACGACGTAGCGGGAGTAGATGTCGATGACGACGTAACACCGGTACCAGACGCCCTTGACGGGCCCCTTCAACGCGGTGATGTCCCAGGACCACACCTGACCGGGCCCGGTCGCGACCAGCTCCGGGCGCACCCGGGGGTGGATGGGTCGCCAGCCGGCGTCGTTCCCGGCTCTGCCCGGCCGCACGGGCGATGCGGTACATCGTGGACATGGAGCAGTGGTAGCGACCCACGTCGAGTTCCCGCGCCCACACCTGAGGGATCGCCAGGTCGGCGTAGGCCGGCGAGTTCAACACGGCCAGGACCCGGGCACGTTCGGCCGTGCTCAGCGTCCATGGTGGCGGGGTCCGGGGCAGCCACGGCCCGTGGCGCGGACCGACCGGTCGCGCCCGCCGGTAGTAGGTCGCCCGCGAGGTCCCGGTCAACGCGCACGCCCGCTGGACCGGGACGTCCGCGTCGCGCAGCTCGCCGAACACGGCGGTCAGGATCTCCTCGACGGGTTGTCGTTGTCCGCGCTCCCGGAGAGTTCTTCCAAGAGCGCGTGTGCTTTTCCCATGATGTCCAACGCCATACGGGTCTTCTTCAGATCCGCCTGCAGTTTCTCGTTCTGCCGACGCAGCTTCTCCAACTCGATCTGTTCGGCGGACTTCTTCACCCGTGGTGACCCGGCCCCGGTCGTGGCGGCACCCGTGGCGTCAGGGCCGGCGGGGCCGAGATGTCCGGTGTCGCGGGCCCGTGTCCACTCGATGATGTGCGACGAGTACAGGCCTTCCCGGCGCAGGATCGCGCCTTTCTCGCCGTTCGGGGCGTTCTCGTACTCGGCGACCATCGCGGGCTTGTACTCCGGGCTGAAGACCCGCCGCGACGGCTTCGGCGCCGGGTCGGCCCCGCTGCCGGACGTCGGCTGCTTGCCAGATGAGGTGGACACGTACACAAGGATCTCCGATCCCCGTCCTCAGGCCAGCACCCCACTCACACGGGGTGTCTCACACCATCCTGACCAAGAGGGGACAGGCCTCAATGAAGGGCAGCTCCGGTGGGAGCTGCGGCATGGTGCACAGCTACCCACCTATGTGGACACGCTGAGCCTCAATGAAGGGCAGCTCCGGTGGGAGCTGCGGCCCGCTTCGGGGCGGCGGCGCGGTCGGCCCACTCGGCGCCTCAATGAAGGGCAGCTCCGGTGGGAGCTGCGGCGGCGAACTCCTGCTGCGCACCCCCTACGCCGCCCGGCCTCAATGAAGGGCAGCTCCGGTGGGAGCTGCGGCGGCGTGCGATCGCCGGGTCGTGCCGCCACTCGTGGGTCAGGCCTCAATGAAGGGCAGCTCCGGTGGGAGCTGCGGCCGACCCCATGGCCTGCGGGTTGTCCGCCAGCTTCAGCGGGCCTCAATGAAGGGCAGCTCCGGTGGGAGCTGCGGCCGTGAACGCGCCCTTCAGCAGGCCGCCCACCACCACGCCTCAATGAAGGGCAGCTCCGGTGGGAGCTGCGGCATGGCGTTCCAGGCGGCGATCGCCCCGCGGACGGCGCCTCAATGAAGGGCAGCTCCGGTGGGAGCTGCGGCTGCGGGATCAGGTGGGCGAGCGGGCCGCCGACCATGCCTCAATGAAGGGCAGCTCCGGTGGGAGCTGCGGCCGCGTCGACCAGCTCCGGGCGCTCGGCCAGGTCCCGCGCGCCTCAATGAAGGGCAGCTCCGGTGGGAGCTGCGGCTGGTGCCCGACTCGGCTGTAACCGGCCTTGTCCGCCAGGCCTCAATGAAGGGCAGCTCCGGTGGGAGCTGCGGCGATGGCACAGGAGCGGGCAGGATGAGACGCCTCGGCCTCAATGAAGGGCAGCTCCGGTGGGAGCTGCGGCGCTCTGGTGGGTGCAGCAGCGCGCGGCGGCAGCTCGGCGCCTCAATGAAGGGCAGCTCCGGTGGGAGCTGCGGCCCTGCCCTCCCGCCTTGGGCGGCGCGCCCCGGTAGCCTCAATGAAGGGCAGCTCCGGTGGGAGCTGCGGCGGCGCACCCCGAGGGCACTCCCGAGCACACCGCGCCTCAATGAAGGGCAGCTCCGGTGGGAGCTGCGGCGGCGCACCCCGAGGGCACTCCCGAGCACACCGCGCCTCAATGAAGGGCAGCTCCGGTGGGAGCTGCGGCGGCGCACCCCGAGGGCACTCCCGAGCACACCGCGCCTCAATGAAGGGCAGCTCCGGTGGGAGCTGCGGCCCGGGAAACTGGCGACCGCTACCGGTCGGGATATCTCACGCCTCAATGAAGGGCAGCTCCGGTGGGAGCTGCGGCTGGGAAGTCGCATGACCTCAGGAGATCTGGCTATGGGCCTCAATGAAGGGCAGCTCCGGTGGGAGCTGCGGCACGACAGATCCTCCGACACCGGCTGACCGTCCCCGCCTCAATGAAGGGCAGCTCCGGTGGGAGCTGCGGCCCTGCTCGGCCGCGTGTCGGCCTCACCAGGCGAGTGCCTCAATGAAGGGCAGCTCCGGTGGGAGCTGCGGCCGCCGGCGCCTGGTCGACGACGGCGTGCACCGCGACGAGCCTCAATGAAGGGCAGCTCCGGTGGGAGCTGCGGCCGGCGCACTCACCTTCAGATCAAAGATGCCTGGGTGTGATGGCCTCAATGAAGGGCAGCTCCGGTGGGAGCTGCGGCTGTCGGTGGGCATTCTGCCGCCGGACTCCGAGGTCACGCCTCAATGAAGGGCAGCTCCGGTGGGAGCTGCGGCCTGCGTCGGAGGTTGTCGATGCCCCACGGCTGAGGGTGCCTCAATGAAGGGCAGCTCCGGTGGGAGCTGCGGCGCGATCCCGGGCTGACGCGGGGCTGAGTGACCCTCTTGCCTCAATGAAGGGCAGCTCCGGTGGGAGCTGCGGCCTACGGTCAGAATCAACAGCGGGAGCACAGCCCGGCCTCAATGAAGGGCAGCTCCGGTGGGAGCTGCGGCCTGGTGATCTTCGCTGACGGCAGCAACAACTTCGGCCTGCCTCAATGAAGGGCAGCTCCGGTGGGAGCTGCGGCCTGGCCCCGGTGATGCTGACCGCCAGAACAACGGCGCCTCAATGAAGGGCAGCTCCGGTGGGAGCTGCGGCTGGCAGTCGGCCAGGAACGCCATGACGTACGCCGGGGAGCCTCAATGAAGGGCAGCTCCGGTGGGAGCTGCGGCTTCGGCACGGACGCGATCCGGGCCGCCGCTATCTGGCCTCAATGAAGGGCAGCTCCGGTGGGAGCTGCGGCTCCGGGCCTGCTCCGGGTCCGCGATGCCCTCCCAGGCCATGCCTCAATGAAGGGCAGCTCCGGTGGGAGCTGCGGCGCGGTGACGCTGCCGCACACCGGCACGAACCGGCAGCCTCAATGAAGGGCAGCTCCGGTGGGAGCTGCGGCTCGCTTTGTTGCACCATGCGGGGACCTGAGCATAGGTGTTGCCTCAATGAAGGGCAGCTCCGGTGGGAGCTGCGGCGGGAGTGTCCTCGCGGTCAGGTGAAATGAACCGCTCAAAGCCTCAATGAAGGGCAGCTCCGGTGGGAGCTGCGGCCGAGTATCACGTAACTACTGCCGAAAACCTCACCAACAAGCCTCAATGAAGGGCAGCTCCGGTGGGAGCTGCGGCTTTGCCTAAGGATGGTGGCGCGTGGCGTCCATTCATGACAGGCCTCAATGAAGGGCAGCTCCGGTGGGAGCTGCGGCTCGATGGCAGCTCGGATCTCCAGATCGGTACTGCCACGCCTCAATGAAGGGCAGCTCCGGTGGGAGCTGCGGCACCGATCCGTGGCTCTCCCTCGACCCCACCACCGACGCCTCAATGAAGGGCAGCTCCGGTGGGAGCTGCGGCGTTGATGCGCTGGTGCTCATCCCACGTCCGCACGGCCAGGCCTCAATGAAGGGCAGCTCCGGTGGGAGCTGCGGCGCTTCGCGGGGCTGACGGAGCGCGGACGGGGGATCACGCCTCAATGAAGGGCAGCTCCGGTGGGAGCTGCGGCTCGGCGGAGATGTCCACCCACCCCTGGCCGCCGATGTGCCTCAATGAAGGGCAGCTCCGGTGGGAGCTGCGGCCGGCCCCGCGCCGGTGGATCCCGACACGCGACCCGTACGCGCCTCAATGAAGGGCAGCTCCGGTGGGAGCTGCGGCCTTCGAGAGGAATACGCCAGCGATGATGCCGACGAGCCTCAATGAAGGGCAGCTCCGGTGGGAGCTGCGGCACGGCACAGATCGTGGGCCAGGCGGAGCGGCTGGAGGAGCCTCAATGAAGGGCAGCTCCGGTGGGAGCTGCGGCTCGCCCATGCCCAGCGGGACCGTGGCCGCCGATGGGCCTCAATGAAGGGCAGCTCCGGTGGGAGCTGCGGCTCGCCCATGCCCAGCGGGACCGTGGCCGCCGATGGGCCTCAATGAAGGGCAGCTCCGGTGGGAGCTGCGGCCCGGGCCATTTCAGCCCCGGCCGATGAACTTCGGCACGCCTCAATGAAGGGCAGCTCCGGTGGGAGCTGCGGCTGGGTCAGGATTCTAGCCGCCCTGAGCTGTGTCTGAGCCGGTCCGCCGCGAAGGGTGCGCTTCCGGCGAGATCGAGTAGCGGCTCAAGGTTGCGATGCCGCCTATCTGGATGGCGTGTGAGCTGGGCTGACACCGTGGCGAGGGGTCCACGCTCAGCGGCGGGATGACGCAGCCTTCGCCGGTGGGTTCAGAGGATCGCTGGGCCGTGGCCGGTGATGCTGTGGTTGCGGGATCCCTTGATCGAATTGCATCAGAAGATCGTCGGTTACCGCCATCGTCCGGTTGGTGCTGGCACGCCGAACGCTCGTGGGGTGGAGTCGAGAGATTGGCCAACGACATCCTGGTCACGGGCTGAGCCGGTGCCCTTGATCGGCTGGCGACTGGTGCCGGTCAGTGGTGACGCATCCACGTCCGGATGATTGCACCTCTAATCGCGCGCTCGCCAGGATGGGTGCCGACTCCTCAGGTTAGGCAGACTGTTGGCTTTTTCTCTCTCGGAGATTCCCACTGATCGAGTGGTGTGGATCAAGCACCTTGAGCCGAACGACGTGGATCGAGCGGTGGCGGTTGCGCCGCCCGATGCTCCGGCGGTCATTTTCCAGCGGACAACGGGATCTTTGAGTCAGAGCGCGACAGTTACCTCCAGTTTGGACGAGATGGAGGCAGTAGCCGGTCAACTTTTTCCTGCCTGGCTTCCGGGAGCCGAAGGAATCACGACATCGGCCGGTGGCGCATTGGCCGCCGTCAGGTCACTCGCGATCGCGCATGCCGCCGGCACCGCGCAGTATGGTCCCTTCCTCGTCGACCTGGCCGTCGGCGCCCTGGCCGGGCCGGGGCCACACACGCGGCGGCATCAACCCGAGGTGCGGGCGCTCGGGCTGGCACGGGTCCTCGCGGCCGGCTTCGGGCGGCCGGTCTGCGCGTTGCTCCTGCGGCCGCCCGACAACCTCGACGAGGGCGGGACGCTGGCTCTGCTACGGGCAGCGCAATGGCTGGTCGACCACGGCCGGCTCGCCGTGTGGATCGGCGGCGGATCGCTGGCGCCGGGTGACTGGCTGCCGGAGGTCGTGGTGGCTCGCCCCATTCGGGAAGCCCCGGTCGCACGCTCCGGACCGGCTACCCGCAGCAGCGTTCGATCCGGCACGCCGGTCGAGGAGCGCTCCCGGCGGGGGCCGCCGACTGGCAGATCGCGTCGTGTCGGTCGTCCCGGCAAGCCACACCCGACGAGCCCCACAGAGGTGTTGCTGGAGACCGCTCTCGCTACGCGGTCGTGGGCGGCCGGCCGGGTGTGGAATCACACGGTCAGGCCGGGTCCGTTGGTCAACCCTGTTCGTGTCGATCTGTTGTGGAAACAGGAGCGGTGTGTCGTCGAGATCGACGGGGATGATCACAGGGCGGCGGGGAAGTACGCCGATGATCGGAATCGTGACGTGATGCTCCAACTCAACGGGTTCGCCGTTCTCCGCTTCACCAACACGCAAGTGATCCACGACATCGAGAACGTCCTTGCGCTTCTCCAGCAGTTTCTCGCCAATCGCAGGCGAGCCCGGAAAGGAAACTGACATGCCGGACGAGCGGCTGACGTCTGTCGAGACAGCGGCTCTCTTCATTCTCCTGTCCGAGGCGGCCCCCGTGACCAACGCCAGGTTGACTCGGGAGCATCGCTGCGAACTGGCGAAGGGGTCGCGGGAGAAGCTGGAACGGTTGAAGCTGATCGAGGTCGAACGCATATCGGGCCGGCTCGTGCTGACGCTGGGCGAGAAGGGCTGGGCACACTGTCGCACTCAGCTTTCCGCCGACTCGGCGCCGCCCCGCTCCGGTGCCATCGGCGGCGCGCTCTACGCCGTACTCCGGCGTTGGGGTCGTTTCCTCGCGGCACAGCGGCTCAGCCTCGGCGAGTTCGTCAACGCGTCGAACGCCCCCACTGTCACCGATATGCCGGACGAAAGACGGCCACCGGTCGGGTCCGACGTGGAGGAGCGGGTCTGTGCCGCGTACCAGAAGCTCGCTCCTCACGCTGGCGATCTGGTGAGCCTGGCCGACCTGCGCGACCTGGTCGGTGATCTCACCTCCGCCGACGTCGACGCGGCGTTACGCCGGCTGCACCGTCGGCGCGGCGTCATCCTCGTGCCGGAAGCGAACCAGAAGACGCTCGATGCACGTGCTCGGGCCGCCGCAGTGTTGATCGGCGACCAGCCCAAACACTCGATCGCTATGGGGGCGTCGTGACCGAGGCAGCGCTGAAGGCTCTCGCGCACTTGCAGTTCAACTACACGCCGACCAGGAACGACGTCTGGCACCGCCCACGTTTCCACGTCGACGGCCTCCACCCGGATGTTCTCTCGACCGTCCTGGACGGCTTGTCCGCGGCGGAGCGCAGCCCGGACGCGAGCCCGATTGGCATCGCGGTGCGGGGACAACGCGGTGCCGGAAAGACCCACCTGCTCAGCCGGGTCCGCGAGCTGACCCAGCTCAGGGGCGGCTATTTCTTCCTGGTCAACTTGCTCGACGCCAACACGTTCTGGCGGAGCGTCGCGGTGTCGGTGGTCGAGGGTCTGCATCAGTCGGTCGACGAGGAAGGTACGACGCAGCTGCACGCCTTCCTGCAACGTCTCGCCGACACGGTCGACCTTCCCGTGGTGACCCGGATGGCGGTGACGGGTCGTGCCCCGATGACAGTGGACAGGTTGACCGAGTTCGTCGCCGCTCTGGGTGGCCTGAACCGACAGATCGGGATCGGCTGTCGAGACACCGCCCGTGCACTGGCGCTGCTCGCCGGCACCGACCACCGGGTGCAGGACATCGCCATGTCGTACCTGCTCGCTGGTGACGAGGCAGAAGCCGGTGAACGGGCTGCGTGGAGCATCCGGCCGGCGCGGCGGCTGCCGCAGGAGATCGTCTCGGACGTGTCATCTCTGCTCGCGCTCACCGGCCCCTCGGTCATCGCGGTGGACCAGGTCGACGGCCTCATCGCGCAGGTGGCAAACCGAAGTCACGTCTCCGTGGCGCCCGCCGAGACCGATGCGGACGGTTGGCAGGCGGCCGTCCTGCTCGACCAGGTCGCCAGCGGCCTGATGGAGTTGCGCGAGATGACCCGGCGGACGCTGACCGTCCTCGCGTTGCTGCCCGTGTCCTGGGCGTTGATCAAGAGCAACGCGGTCGACACCGTGCAGGACCGGTTCCGCGAGACGGCCACGCTCGAATCGATTCCCGACGCCGACGTAGGCCGGGCTCTGGTCGAGCGCCGGCTCGCGGGACACTACGCGGAAGTCGGCTTCGTGCCGCCGTACCCGACCTGGCCGGTGCGTGCCGAGGCGTTCGCCGACGCGGTCGATTTCACGCCGCGACAGTTGCTCATCAACATCGAGCGGCACATCCGCTCGTGCGTGCTCAACCGCGAGGCCATCGAGATGACCGCGCTTGCGGCCGCCGCCGAGGCACCGGCCTCGGTGCCAGCGCCGGCCGACGGCTCGTCACTGCACCTACTGGACGAGCGGTACGCAGAGTTGCGGGCTCAGGCGCAGGTAGCCGGTCTGCTCGACTCCGCCAACGAGGACACGGAGGTGCCGCCGCTGCTGGCCGCTGCTCTCGACGCATGGATCAGGGAGGGCGTGAGCGCCGACTTCGACCAGGACACGATCCCGGTACGCCGTCCGGCGCTGCACGCGCGGCTGCGGCGGACCCTCGACGAGGGAACCGGGAACGAGGCCCACTGGGCGTTCCGGGCCATCGCGGAGCAGCATTACAACGCCGAGTTGGCCCGGCTGCGCAACGCCTGTGTAGCCGCCGGCCTGGCCCACGGGGTCGCCCAGCGTCGGCTGTTCGTCCTGCGCAACGAAGAATGGTCGGACAGCCCCAAGCGGCGCAGGGCGGTCGAGGAGTTCGTCGCGGCCGGTGGGCGGACGCTGTCGCTCGGCGAGGACGACCTGCGCAGCCTGGTCGCGCTACGGGCACTGCTCGCCGAGGAGCCGGACGGCCTCCAGGCCTGGCTGGCGGACCGACGCCCGGCCTCGCGTACGAACTTGCTGGCGACCGCGCTCGCCGATGCCGGACGCGAGTCTCCCATCGGGTACGCGTCGACAACCGAACCGGCACCATGCAGCTCGGACTCCCGGGCGCCGCAGCCCCTGGCCGACGGGAACGACGCGGTAGTCACCGGCGACAACACATCGATCGGCCCAGCGGACACGGAACCGGCCGACGAGCCGATCGTAAGCTCCGCCGAGCCGGACGTGCCGGCGGAGCCAAACGCGGTAGCAGAACCGGGCGCGGTGGCCGCACCAGCCGGGGTGTATCTCCGGTTGGGTGTCGACTTCGATCGCGGCGATCCCGTCGACGTGGAGTTGGCCGCGCTGCGCAAGCACGTAGCGATCTTCGCCGGGTCCGGATCCGGCAAGACCGTGCTGATCCGGCGACTGGTCGAGGAGTGCGCGCTGCTCGGTGTCTCCGCGATCGTCCTGGATCCCAACAACGACCTCGCCCGGCTCGGCGACGCCTGGCCGAGCGACCCACCGGCGTGGGGCGACGCCGACGCGCAGGCCGCAGCCGACTACCTCGACTCGACGGATGTCGTGGTGTGGACGCCGGGACGAGCGAGTGGACGACCGCTGACCTTCCAGCCCCTGCCCGACTTCGGTGGCGTACGCGACGACCCCGACGAGTTCACCCAGGCGGTCGACAGCGCGGTCGACGCGCTGGCCCCACGCGCACAGGTGGCCGCCAACACCGCGAAGGCGATGCGGGGCCAAGCGGTGCTGCGGCAGGCGTTGCGGCACTACGGCCGGACCGGCGGGCCGGCGAGCCTGGCCGGCCTGATCGGCGTACTGCGGGACCTCCCCGACGGAGTCAGCGAGCTGGCCGGCGCGGCGACGATCGCCGCCGACCTGGCCGAGAATCTGGAGGCCGCCCGGATCAACGACCCGCTGTTCGGTGGCGTGGGAGCGGCAGCCGATCCAGGCATGCTGCTCACGCCGGCACCGGGCAAGCGCGCCCGCATTTCCGTCATCAGCTTCGTCGGGCTGTCGGGCGACGAGAAGCGGCAGGGTTTCGTCAACCAACTCCAGATGGCCCTCTTCTCCTGGATCAAGCGGAATCCGGCCGGCGACCGGCCGCTGGGCGGACTGCTGGTGATGGACGAAGCGCAGACGCTGGCACCGTCCGGCCCGGTCACCGCCTGCACCCGGAGCACCCTGATGCTCGCCTCCCAGGCCCGCAAGTACGGCCTCGGCCTGGTCTTCGCCACCCAGGCGCCCAAAGGCCTGCACAGCCAGATCCCGGGCAACGCGGCGACCCAGTTCTACGGGCTGCTCAACGCGCCGGTGCACATCGACGCGGCCCGCGAGATGGCGCGCTTCAAGGGTGGCGACGTGCCGGACATCTCGCGGCTGAGCAGCGGGCAGTTCTACGTGGCCGTCGAGGGGCAGCCGTTCCGCAAGGCCCGCACGCCGCTCTGCCTCACCCACCACCCCGCCAGCCCACTACCCGCCGAAGACGTCCTCACCCGCGCCCAGCCGACATCCTCGCTTCCGGATGATGCGCTCTCGTCCAGGTGACGGCACTGGCGAGGAAACAGGGAGGGGCGCAGCGGCTTTCCAGTGCGTGAGGCAACGCAAACGACTACGCCTCAATGAAGGGCACCCCACCCCAGCTGCCAGTTTGGGCCACCCCGCCAGCGCCGGCAAACCGGGTGCGGCAGATGTCGACGCCGCCGCTACGTGTCCGAATCACGACGATGGCATTGCTACCGGAGGCGATCTGACAACACATGGTGGATGACTCTCCTCCGGATCGATGACAACCCAAACGACTACGTAACAGACGGGCGGCTTGACTATGACACCGCCGTCAGTTGCCGATGGAAGGAAGTACGAGTGCGTTCGTTGGATCTTGCTTCGTTGCTTGCCGCCGGGTCGGCCGGCGGGCCGAGTTGTCTCACCTCGACCACCACTTTGGAGCCGGCCGGTGGTCGGCATGCGTCGGTCGCACCAGCCAAGTTCGCCGCGCGGGGCAGGAAGGGCGGCGTGTACGCGTACGAGCAGCGCTACCTCGGTGACGAGAGTCGGTACGCGGTGGTGATCGACTCGAAGCAATCTCAGCTCAACCGGGCCGAGTTGGCGCTGGCCCAAGCCATCGAGGACCGGCATCCGCTGCTGTCCCGGGTGCCGCACGTGCGGGTCAGCTACGAGCGGGACGGGGCCGTCGAGCACTACTACGACCTCACGCTCCCCCACAGGATCTACGACGGTCATGTCAGGGCCGGCGCGATCGATGGGCAGCCGACCACGCAGACGGAGGCGTACCGGACGGTCCGGGACGCGACCCCGGCCAACGCCCGTGCCCTGCTGGAGACGAGTCCGGTGACGCTGGTCTTCGGCGGCTGGGATTCGAGCCGGCGCAGCCGGCAGGGGCGCTGGCGCAGCGCGCTGGTCGGGGAGATCGTGGGCTTCGTCGCGGCGAGCCGCGACGAAGCTGGCGCGCTGGCGGAGCCCACGCCGGCCCTGCGCGGCGGGGCGCGGGTCGACCCGGTCGGCATGCAGATCAACCTCGCCAAGAAGGCGATGACCGAGACGGCCACCCGGCAACAGGCGGAGTTGAGCCCGGCCACCTACGGCGACATCGTCAAGGCGGCCAACGGGATCAAGCCGGGTGAGGCAAAGTCGGCCTCCGCGCTCGGCCTCGGCGGCATCCCGCCGACGCTCGACCAGTTGGCCGGCGTCGCCTGCGACACCATCATCCGTACCCATGTGTTGTCCTTTGCCACGCTGCGGCAGATGCGGTTCGGTGCCGGTGTCGAGGGGGATGCCGCGTGCCGGGCGCTGCTGGCCGCGTTGGCGCTCAACGCGCTCGCCCGCTCCGACGCCGAGCTGTACCTGCGGGCCAACTGTGACCTGGTCGAGGCGGAGTCGCCGAAGGTCCGACTCGACCAGCGGGGCGGCACCTTCCTGGACGTCGAGCCGCTCAGCATCGACGCCGCCGACCTGTTGCTCAGCGAGGCGCTCGCGCACGCCGAGAAGGCCGCCGACGTCAAGTGGTCGGGCCTCGCGATGCGGGTCACCGGCAACCCGGACATCGTTTCCGGTGCGGTCGAGACGGACGACAACTCGTGAGCTTCGCGATCGTCGCCGAGCCGCTCCTCGGCGTCTACAAGGGACATGTGGGCAGCGGTCAGCTCGATCCGCTGCCGTCGCCGGCCCGGCTGCACACCGCCCTGGTCTGCGCGGCGGCGCAGGGCGTCCGGGCGGTCGCCGACGGCGACGGGCTGCGGCCCTGCGACGCCGATCGTGACGCGTTGCGCTGGCTGGAGGCCAACCCGCCGGACGGCATCGCCGTGCCGGAGACGCTGCACAACGGCGGCGCCGCCACGGCGTACCGGAAAGAGGGTCTGGTCGTCAAGGAAGGCCGCAACCCGCTGTCGGAGAAGCTGGTCGGCAAGCCTGCGGTGAGCGGTGTCGCGGTTTCCGGACGGTTCGCCTGGACGTGGGAGCAGGCCCCACCCGAGCCGGTGGCGGCCGCGCTGGGGGCGCTCTGCCCCGAGGTGCCCTACCTGGGGACCAGCGAGTCCCCCGTGCGGCTCGCGGTGGCCGCCGCCGACCCGACGCACCACCTCGACCGGGAGGCCGACCTTTTCACCGGGGATGGCCTGGACCTCGCGGTCGCCACCGCCGGCCGGGTGGACGCGCTGGAGGCGGCACACCGCGATACGTCGGTCGTACCGCCGTTGCGGGCCGACGTGCACCGGTCAAGTGAGAAGACCACGGCGCACCCGGTGGTGACGACGGGGCTGGCACTCGGCCGGTATGCCCGGCCGGAGCCGCCGCCACCGCCGACGCCGTGGACGTCGGTGCTGCTCTTCCAGGTCGACCGGCCGATCCCGCCGGAACGGCGAGTGCGGTACGCGGTCGCCGTGCACCGTGCGCTCGTCGGGCTCGTCGGCGACGGCGCCCCCGCGATCCTGACCGGCGCCTACCAGCCGGGGGTCCCCCGGCCCAGCAACCGGGTCGCGATCCAGTTCATCGGCCCCGACGCGCCGCACGTCGGCGGTACCGCGCTGGCGTTGCTGCTGCCGCGAGATGCGAGCGACGTCGACCTGACCCTGATCCGGATGGCGGTGCAACGACTGCGGCACGTCAAGGTCGCTGCTGGGCCGTTCAGGGTCGAGGCCCGGATGGAGATCCCGGCCGACGCGTTTTGGCCGGTGCCGGCCGCCGGCGCCGAGCGGTGGTGGCAGACCGAGCCGGTGGCGGTGCCGGACAGCCGTCCGCCGCGTGGGGGCCGCTGGTCCCTGGCCGACGCCGCCGCGCTGTCGGTCGCGTTGGTCTGGCGAGACGAGATCACCGCGTCGGGCCGAGGCGACGTCCGCTATCGGGCGCTGGCGGCAGCCGCCGCCGGGCGCGGGGTCCGGGTCGAATCTGCGGTACGGGTGATGGACGGCGATGTCGGCCGCTACGTGCACAAGGTGAACCCGGAGACGGTGATCCAGCCGTACCGGGCGGTGCTGACCCTCGGTGACCTGACCGGCCCTCGGACGATCGCCGCCATCGGGCAGAGCCGGCACCTGGGCGGTGGCCTGCTCGTGCCGAGGGACCTGCCGTCCGACATCGTGCGGAGGTTGGCCCGGTGAGCGTCGACCGGGCCGACTTCGGCGCCTTCTTCGCCGCGGTCCGAGGCGGGCAGCGGCCGTTCCGGTGGCAGGAGCGGCTGCTCGACCACATCCTGCGTACCGGCCGGTGGCCGGACCAACTCGTCGCCCCGACCGGGGCGGGCAAGACGAGCGTCATCGACGTGCACGTGTTCGCGGTGGCGCTGATGGCCTCCGGGCATCCGGTCCGGGTGCCGCGCCGGCTGGCGCTCGTCGTCGACCGTCGGGCCCTCGTCGACGACCAGCACGAGCACGCCACAACGATCGCGACCCAGCTGGCGCAGGCCCGGGACGGTCGGAGCGTCCTCGCCCGGACGGCCGCCGCGCTCGACTCGCTGCGCGCCGGCCGCCGGGAACCGGCCAGCGGCCCGCTGTCGATCGCGCTGCTGCGGGGCGGCGCGCCGCCGTCCCGTCGGTGGCTGGACGACCCGCTCGGCTGTGCCGTGCTCTGCGCCACGCCCGACATGTGGGGCTCGCGGCTGCTGCTGTCCGGCTACGGGTCACGGGCGCAGGCGTGGCCCCGCGAGGCCGGTCTGCTCGCGTACGACACGGTGGCCATCGTCGACGAGGCGCACCTGTCCCAGCAACTGGTGGTCACGGCCCGCCGGGTCACCGAGCTGGCCACGATCGCCGAGGAGCCGCTCGGTGTGCCGGTCCTCCAGGTCGTCGAGACCACCGCCACGCCCCGCGCCGACGCCGGAGTGGCGGTCGGCGTCGAACCCGACGACCTCGACGTGGACGAGACGCTGCGGCAACGGCTGACCACATCGAAACCCGTTACCCTGCTCCCCCTGGCGGCCTGGCCGATCCCGCACAGCGGCCCGGCGCGCAAGGCGGGCGTCACGACGCTGGCCGACGAGGCGGTACGGCTCCGTGAAGCGTACGGCTCGACGGTCGGCTGCTTCGTCAACACGGTCGCGGTCGCCGCCGCCGTCGCCGAGGAGCTGCGGGCGCGAGGCATGGAGACGGAGCTGATCTGCGGTCGACTGCGGCCGTACGACGTGGCCCGCTTGCGGCCGCCGGCGTCGAAGCTGCTCAGCATCGGCGGTGATGCGGCGGTCGACGTCCTGGTGAGCACGCAGAGCCTGGAGGTCGGGGTCGACCTCGACCTGTCCGCCGCGGTGACGGAGCTGGCGCCCGGCGGGGCCGTCGCCCAGCGGGCCGGCCGGGTCAACCGGCTCGGGTCGCGCCCGACCGAAGTCACCGTGGTGGTGCCCGCGGCCGACCTGCCCGCCGGAGCCCAGTCCGGGCCGTACCAGCGCGACGACCTGGCGGCGGCCCTCACCTGGCTGGAGCGGCAGTCCGCCGATCCGGCCGGCCTGGCGCCGTGGGCCCTGCGCGAGCCCCGGCCGCCGGCCCCCGCGCTGCGGCGGGACCTGCTCCAGCGGCTGGAACTGGCCCAGGCGTGGCACCTCGCCCGCACCAGCGACGACCTCGCCGCCGGCCAGGACGACCTGGACCTGTGGCTCTCCGACAGCCTGGACGAGCCTGATCACGAGATCGGCCTCGTCGTGCGGCGCGCGCTGCCGGCCGACGAGGCCGACGCCGTACGGCTGATCGAAAAACTTCCGCCCCGGCCGCACGAGGTCTTTCCGGTCTCGATCCGGCGGGCGACGAAGCTGCGGGAGCGTCTGAAGCCGGGCTCGGTGCTGGTCCGGCCCGGCGACGACGCCCCACGCCCGCTGGCCGCCGATGACCGGCTCCGACCCGGCGACCAGATCGTCATCGACGACAGCAACGAGCTGTTCACTTTCGGAGTCGTCGACCTAGACGGCAACCAGCGGGTCGACGACGTACTCGACAAGCTCGACGAACCGAAGCCGGGCGAGGTCGTGCTCCGGATCGAACGGGACACGGCCGCGCACCGTCGGTTCCTCGACGCCGTCGCCGCCACCGCCGAGCTGACCGAGCCGGATCCGGCCGAGCCCGATCCGCTGGAGGTCGCCCGGCTGCTCCGCGTACATCGTGCGGAGCTGTCGCCATACCCGATGGTGGTCGCGGCGGCCGGCCTGCTCGACCGGACCTCGGACGAGCGGGCCGAGGCCGAGCTGACCCTGCACTGGCAGGATTCGGACGACGGAAAACCGGAGCTGTCCCGGCTGATCGTCGTCGACCTCCGCAGGGCGACCGACGACGCGGAGCTGCGGCAGACGTGGACCCCGCGCCGCAGGGCCGTCGCTCTCCAGCAGCACGCCGAGGCCGTGGCAGAGCGGGCCGGAACGGTCGCCGCCCGACTCGACCTCGCCGCCGAGTTGGTGGTGGCACTACGTCTCGCGGGCCTGCACCACGACGACGGGAAGGCCGACCCCCGCTTCCAGCGCTCGCTGCGGTCCGGCACCGCACCCCCGGAACCGCTGGCCAAGAGCGGGGTGCGGGACGCCCGCAGGAGCCGGCAACTCCGGGCGTCCTCGGGTCTGCCCACCGGCTGGCGACACGAACAGCTCTCCGTGGTCCGGGCCTGGCCCGCGCTGTCCACGCTGGGCGGCCGATGGCGGGAGCTGGTGGCCCGGCTGATCGGCACCAGCCACGGGCACGGCCGGCACGGCTTCCCACACACCAGCGAGCATCTGCTGGCCGACGCCGACGAGATCACCGCCACCCTGTACGACGAGGGTCTCTGGGACGAGCTGATCGAACGTACCCACATCCGTTGGGGGGTGTGGGGCTGCGCCTACCTGGAGGCGCTGCTCCGCGCGGCCGACGGGCAGGTCTCCGCGGAGGGATCATGAGCGACTTCATACTGACCACCGCCGATCCGGACATCATGCTGTCGCACCTGGCGTTGTACGGGCTCGCCGCGATCGTCGAGGACGGCGGTCTGGACGACGTCCGGTTGTCGTGGACCCCGGGCATGACACCCCGGCCGGTGCTGAGCGCTCCGCAGGCCAGCCCGGAGACGATCGGCGAGATCGTACGCCGACACGCGGCCCGGCACGACACCCCGGAAAGCTGGCCGAGCCGGCAGATCAGCGCAGCCGAGCAGCGAGCGCTGATGAGCCCTCGCATCAGCGTCATCTCCACCAGCGACGGCTGGCGTTCCCTCCAGCAGCGGCGGCACGACGTGCTCGACCGGCTCACGGACGCGCGGGCGCTGCTCGACCTCCGGCTGATCGCCGCGCTCGGGGAACCCAGCTACTGGCGAAAGAACCGGCAGGGCCAGCGGCTCCAGGACGACGGTGCCAGCCGACTGGAGATGCAGCCCCGCAACCAGGGATCCGAGTTCGTCGGCAACCGGATCCGCCCACTCGCCGCCGCGGTCGCCGCCCGGACCGCCACCGCGGTCAGCGACGGGCTGCTTGGCCGCACCGTCCGCGACGAGATCGGCAAAGACCGACCAGACAGCCGTACGCCGACCGGATTCGCCGCCCCCGGGCCGACCGACAACGCGCTGGCCTGGTGTGCGCTCTGGGGCATCTCGCAGTTCCCCATCGCCCAACGCGGCACCGGATTCGCCACCACGAGCGGCCACCTTGGCCGGGGCACCGCCGGCTACTTCTACGTACCCGTCTGGGCCGGCCGCTGGCGAACCGCCCGTCACCGGACCATCCTCGCCAGCGGACAACTGTCCCGGTTCGCCGCGACCGGATTGTCGCCGAACGACCTCGGGCGCACTTCCGACGACGCCGCGCCCCGCGACGAGTCGGCCCGTGAATGGCTGGCGCATCGCGGCGTCACCACGGTCGTCCGCTTCCCGGTACACCGGTTCGGCAGCGACAGCGCACCCGAACGCCGCGCCATGCTCGGCGAGCGACTCAAATCCCGGCGCCGCTGATGCCCGAGCTGATCCCCATCAGCCTGGTGGCGCACCAGGCGTTCTGCCCGCGCCGGGCCTGGCTCGAAGCCATGGGGGAGAAAACCGACACCCACCAGGTGGAGATCGGCACGCAGGCCCACACGCCGGCCGACGACCCGACCGGGTCGCGCGCTCGCCGCTACCGGGCGGTCGACGTGATCAGCCACGACCTCGGCGTGCTCGGCCGCTGCGACACCGTCGAGCTGGACGAGAACGCCGCGATGACGGTCGTGGAGCACAAGGCCACCCCGGTCCGCCGCCGCCCCGAGGTCACCGAACCGATGCGGATCCAGGTCGCCCTCCTGGCCGGAGCACTGGCCGACATGGGCTACCCGGTTGCCGGGCAGGCGATCTACTTCACCAACCACCACACCCGGGTGGACGTGCCCATCTCGTCAGCGGACCGGGCGCTCGCCCGGGACATGGTGGCGGCCACCGCACGCACCCTCGCCGCCGAGCAGGCCCCTCCCCCACTCGAAGACGACCGGCGCTGCTCCCGCTGCTCGCACATCACGGTCTGCCTTCCCGACGAACGCCCCCTCGCGCCGGTGACCCGCCGAATCGTGGTGGCCGACCCGGACACGCAGGTGCTGCACCTGACCACGCCGGGCTCCCGGGCGTACGTCGCGCGGGGGCGGATCGAGGTCAGCAAGAGCGGCGAGAAGCTCGGCACGTTCCCCATCGAACGCGTGCAGGGCGTCGTGGTGCACGGCAACGTCGACCTCTCCAGCGGCCTCATCCGCGAGGTGTTGTGGCGCAGCCTCTCCGTGGTCTGGTGCACCAGCTCGGGCCGGGTCACCGGATGGGCCAGGGCGGCCCAGGGCCCCAACGGGGGTCCGCGACTACTCCAACACGTCGCATCCCACCACGGGCGCATCGACCTGGCCCGACAGTTCGTGGCCGCGAAGGTCGCCAACCAGGCGACCCTGCTGCGCCGCCACGGCAATGCCCCGGCAGCCGTGACCCGGCTCCGGGAACTACAGCGGGACGCCCTCGACTCGCCATCACTGACCGACCTCTTCGGCATCGAGGGCGATGCGGCTGCGCGCTACTTCGAGCACTTCCTCACCATGTTCCGGCCCAGCATCGTGGCAGCCGAAGGGCTGACCTTCTCGACACGGACCCGACGCCCCGCCCGCGACCCGATCAACGCCGCGTTAAACTTCAGCTACGGCCTGCTGACCGCGGACTCCCTGCGGGCCGTCGTCGCCTGCGGACTCGACCCGCACGCCGGATTCCTGCACAGCAGCGGACGCAACAAGCCGGCGCTGGCCCTCGACCTGGTCGAGGAGTTCCGGGCCCCGGTAGCCGACTCGGTCGTCCTGAACGCATTCAACAACGGCGAGATCCGCGCGCGGGACTTCTCGACCGCGCTCGGCACGACCCGGATCGGCGAGCGCGGCCGCAAGGCTCTCATCGCCGGCTACGAGCGCCGCGTCACCAGCACGTTCCGGCACCCGATCTTCGGGTACGACGTGACATGGCGACGCGCAATGGAGATTCAGGCACGCCTCGTCCTGGGAGTGATCGACGGGACGCAGCCCCGATACCAGGGCATCAAGACCCGATGAGCATTGACGACGTACGGCGCTACCTCATCGCGTACGACATCACGGACGACGTCCGTCGCACGAAGGTGGCCAAGAAGCTCGAATCATACGGCGACCGCGTACAGTACAGCGTGTTCATCGTGGACGCCCGGCCGGCCAAGCTCCTGCGCCTTCGTGCCCAACTCACCGATA
Source organism: Micromonospora sp. CA-263727 (assembly GCF_050942455.1). Lineage (NCBI taxonomy): Bacteria > Bacillati > Actinomycetota > Actinomycetes > Micromonosporales > Micromonosporaceae > Micromonospora > Micromonospora sp. CA-263727. Next base: position 2,591,079 of record NZ_CP192031.1, on the reverse strand, counting down.
TGATCAACGAGGGCACGGATTCCGTCTTGTTCTGCAACCTGGGCACCCTCCGCGAGAACAACCGTCGACCACTCGACGTCATCGGATGCAGCCGCACCATCACCGACCACGGCCCAGCGATCCTCTGAACCCACTGGCGAAGGCTGCGTCATCCCGCCGCTGAGCGTGGACCCCTCGCCACGGTGTCAGCACAGCTCACACCCCATGCAGATGCGCAGGATCGCGACCCAGAGGCGCGACTCGATCTTGCAGAAACCGCACCCTCCGCGGCAGACCCGTCCAGCCGCAGCTCAGGACCGCTAGAATCCTGACTCAGCCGCAGCTCCCACCAGAGCTGCTCTTCATTGAGGGGTCCCGTGGCTGTCGGCTTCGCCTGACGCCTAGCAGAAGCCGCAGCTCCCACCAGAGCTGCTCTTCATTGAGGGCGGTGTCCACGAAGTTCAGCGTCTCGATCACGTGCCGCAGCTCCCACCAGAGCTGCTCTTCATTGAGGGCCCACCGACATCGCCCGGCGGGTGATGGACGACGCGGCCGCAGCTCCCACCAGAGCTGCTCTTCATTGAGGGGAGTTCGCGCCGGTCACCCGCCGGCACGCCGATCGCCGCAGCTCCCACCAGAGCTGCTCTTCATTGAGGGTGGCCCGACGCGGTCCGGATCGGCTGGCGCGGATGCGGGCCGCAGCTCCCACCAGAGCTGCTCTTCATTGAGGGTTTGCCGCTAGATCGTCGTCTTCATCCGGATCTAGGGCCGCAGCTCCCACCAGAGCTGCTCTTCATTGAGGGACGGGGTGGATGCCTTCCGTTCGCCCCGCGAGCTTGGCAGCCGCAGCTCCCACCAGAGCTGCTCTTCATTGAGGGGGAACCGATCTCGTGCCCCCGTCGACCTGGACCCACCTTCGCCGCAGCTCCCACCAGAGCTGCTCTTCATTGAGGGATAGCGGCGGATATCCCTGGAAAGCGGAGGTGAGAGCCGCAGCTCCCACCAGAGCTGCTCTTCATTGAGGGAGCGCCGGGGCCTCGTAGCCGCGCAGCCGGCCGAAGCCGCAGCTCCCACCAGAGCTGCTCTTCATTGAGGGAGCGTTCCGCCGTGGGGCGCCGCGCTGGCTGAGCAGGCCGCAGCTCCCACCAGAGCTGCTCTTCATTGAGGGGGGCTCGACGTCGACGACTACGCCGGGAAGACCGGCGCCGCAGCTCCCACCAGAGCTGCTCTTCATTGAGGGCGGCCTCGCGCGACCTGCCCGATCCTGACCTGCGGCGCCGCAGCTCCCACCAGAGCTGCTCTTCATTGAGGGCGGCCTCGCGCGACCTGCCCGATCCTGACCTGCGGCGCCGCAGCTCCCACCAGAGCTGCTCTTCATTGAGGGGGGTACCGGCGGCTCGCGACCCAGCCCACCACGGCCACGCCGCAGCTCCCACCAGAGCTGCCCTTCATTGAGGCTACCTGCGCGAGGTGGCCCAGGACGGGCAGGTGTGGGTGCCGCAGCTCCCAGCGGAGCTGTCCTTCGTTGAGGCGAGCGGTCCGGCGGCACGAACATCCCGTGCACCGGGCCGGTCGCAGCGGCCGGTTGGTGGGTCGTCGTCCCGATGTTCCTGGCCGCCACTACCCGCCACCGCTGTGCGGGCGGTCGGCCCGCCCCCGGGACCAGCCCTCGGCGGCTTGCCTCCGAAGACGTTCCAGCCGGTCGGCTCTTGCGGCAGCCGGCATGGGTCAGCCTCGGGTGCGGTCCAGGATGGTCCCCACGTCGATCGTCGCCGCCGGCTGCGGGTCCTCGTGCGGTACCTCGTGCGCCGTTTCCTCGGTCGGTGCGGTGCCGGGGCGGCGCAGCCGTACGCCGGTGATGGCCCGGCTGTCGACGTTGGTGACCTCAAGCGTCCAGCCGTCGACGGTGATCTGCTCGCCGGGGGTGGGGATCCGGCCGAGGCCGGCCAGGACCAGGCCGGCGATGGTGGTGTAGTCGCCGTCCGGGCGGCCGGGCAGGTCCGCCTCGATGTCCGGCAGGTCGTGCACCGGGAACGTGCCGGGCAGCAGCAGCGCGCCGTCCGGCTCGGTCCGGACCTCGCGTACGTCCCGGTCGGTCTCGTCGTAGATCTCTCCGACGATCTCCTCCAGGATGTCCTCCAGGGTGACGATGCCGTCGACGGCGCCGCGTTCGTCCACGACCAGCGCCATGTGCTGGCGTTCGGCCTTGAACTGGCGCAGCGCGTCGACCACCGGCACCGAGTCTGGCAGCAGCATCGGCCGGCGGGCGTAGTCGTCGACCGGCCGGTCGTCGCGCACGCCGACCAGGTCCCGCAGGTGGATGACGCCGACCGTCTCGTCCAGGCCGCCGTGCCGGACCACCGGCGCGCGGGAGTGCCCGGAGGCGGCCAGCACGATCCGGGCGGCCTCGGCGGAGGTCCCGCTGTCCAGGCAGAAGACCCGCAGCCGGGGCACCAGCACCGCCCGCAGCTTCCGGTCGGCGATCTCCACCGCGCCGGCGATGATGGTCTGCTGCTCGGTGGTGAGGCCGTGGTGGCCGGCGACGATGTCGCGCAGCTCGTCCGGGCTGATCTCGTTGCGCTCCGGTTTCGGGTCCAGGCCGACGAGCCGCACCACCAGGTCGCTGGTCGCGCCCAGCGCCCAGACCGCCGGCCGGGTGAGCGCGGCGAGCACCTCCAGCGGGCGGGCGACGAGCAGTGCCCACCGCTCCGGGACCTGCATCGCGATCCGCTTGGGGGCCAGCTCGCCGAAGACCAGGGTGACGAAGGTGAGCGCCAGGGTGACCAGCACGATCGCCACCGGTTCGGCGGCCCGGCCGAACACGTCCAGCAGCGGCACCAGCGGCCGGGCCAGGGACACCGCGGCGGCCGCCGAGGCGAGGAATCCGGCCAGGGTGATGCCGATCTGGATGGTGGCCAGGAAGCGGTTGGGGTCGCGGGCCAGCCGGGCCAGCACCCGCCCGGCCCGACCGGTGCGCGCGAGCCGCTGGACCTGGCTGTCGCGCAGCGACACCAGGGCCAGTTCACTGCCGGCGAAGATCGCGTTGATCACGATCAGGACTCCGACCAGGGCCAGCTGGCTCCAATAACTCTGCACGCCCGGCTTCCCCTCGCTGGACCACGCCCGGTGGCGCTGCCGGCGGAGGCCCCGTCGGCGTAGCGGTGCCTATGCCCACTCGTCCCGGCGGTGAATCATCGCCCCGATCGGGCGGCCGTCCAGGAACTGTCGGGAAACCCCGACAGCCGCTCAGCCGGGCGTCGCCAGGTCCAGCACGTACGAGTCGCCCGCGCGGCGGAACCCGAGCCGGTGGTAGTAGGGGGCGACCATGCCCGGCGGGCTGACCACCTGCCGGAACCCGCGGTCGGTGAAGAGGCTGCTGCGCCGGTAGACGAACTCGCCCGGGGTGAAGTCCCGGAACGGCGGGGTGACGTAGTCGAGATCGACCTGGGCCACCCCGTCACCGGCGTCCCGGGCCAGCACCACACCGACGACCTCGTCGGCGCGGAGCACGACGAAGGCCGAGCGGCCGGCCACCCGCCCGGCCCGGAAACCGGGGTTGAAGGCGGCGATGTCGGCGGCGTGCACCCGCAGCGTGTGGGCCAGGAAGGCGTCGTCGGCGCCCACCTCGACCACCTGGTAGGTCTGCTCGTCGTGGCGGGTGGCGAGCAGCCGGCGCAGGTACCAGACGTTGATCACGGCCAGCACGACGTTCAGCCCCACCATGGGCCAGACCTCGATGGCGGTGTTGTAGCCGATCAGGATGAGGCAGCCGACCAGGTTCAGGGCGCGCAGCCGCAGGATCCGGGTCTGTAGCAGCGACCAGACCAGCAGCGCCGAGCCGGCCCAGCCGACGAGTTCCAGCCAGTTCACCCCGCGAGGGTAGTCGCCGCCCTGGTCAGGGCCGCCGCAGGGCACCCGCCGGTGGGCCGGGTCACCCGGGAAGTTCCAGGACGTACTCGTCGACCTCGTGACCGCGGCCCGGGGCGTACGCCCGGTCGGTGCCGCGCACGACGAACCCGCAGCGGCGCAGCACGGCCAGCGAGGCGAGGTTGTCGGTGGCCGCGCGGGCGTGCAGCGGCCGGCGGGTGACCTCGCGCAGCAGGGCGGCGAGCGCGCGGGTGGCGTACCCGCGGCCCCACCGCGCCCGGTCGATCCAGTAGCTGACCTCGGTGCGGCCCTCGATCGGGAAGGCCAGCACGTGCCCGACCACCGTGCCGTCGACGGTCACCGTGCGGGCCACGAGCTGCGGGTCGGTGAGGATGCGCACCCAGTGTGCGGCGAACGCCCGCCGGTCGGTCGGGTCCGCCGGGCCGAAGGCCGCCATCCGGTTGGCCTCGGGGTCGAGCTGGTGGGCGTAGAACTCCGGCAGGTCGTCCTCGCCGACCGGGCGCAGCCGCAGGTCGTCGGTCACCGCCCCGACGATACGCACCCGGGCCGGGAGCTGCGGCCCGGCGACACGCCTCCGGATCGGGACCTACGCCCCGCCGGGCGTTGGCGTTCGGCCCTGCCGGGGGCGGCGGCGGGACTGATACCAACAGGTCAGCGGCATCGACGACGACGTGGAGGCCCGACCATGACCAGATACGTGTACGACTTCATCGACGGCCACCGGGGCATGGCCGATCTGCTCGGTGGCAAGGGCGCCAACCTCGCCGAGATGACCCGGCTGGCGCTTCCGGTGCCGCCCGGGTTCACCGTCAGCACCGACGCGTGCCGGGCGTACCTGGCCGACGGGGCGGTGCCGCCCGGACTCTTCGACGAGGTCAACGCCCACCTGCGGGAGATCGAGGTACGGCTGGACCGGCGGCTCGGCGACCGGGCCGAGCCGCTGCTGCTGGCGGTCCGTTCCGGCGGGCGGTACTCGATGCCCGGGATGATGGAGACGATCCTGGACATCGGCCTCAACGACGCGACGGTCACCGGGCTGGCCCGGCTCAGCGGCGACGAGCGGTTCGCCTGGGACTCCTACCGGCGGCTGATCCAGATGTTCGGCCGGACCGTGCACGGCGTGCCGGCCGAGGAGTTCGACCGGGAGCTGGACGCGCTGCACGCCACGGCCGGGCCGGACGGGCCGACCGCGGAGCAGCTGCGCGGGCTGGTCGAGACGTACAAAAAGGTCTTCGCCGACCGGGTCGGGCACGACTTCCCGCAGGCCCCGCACGAGCAGCTGTACCTGGCCATCCGGGCGGTCTTCGAGTCGTGGAACGCCCACCGGGCGGTGCTCTACCGCCGCCGCGAGCACATCCCCGACGACCTGGGCACCGCGGTCAACGTGATGGCGATGGTCTTCGGCAACCTGGGGCCGGACTCCGGCACCGGCGTGGCCTTCACCCGCGACCCGGCCACCGGGACGCCCGGCGTGTACGGCGACTACCTGCCCGACGCCCAGGGCGAGGACGTGGTGGCCGGCGGCCGCAACACGATGGGGCTGGCCGAGCTGGCCCGGACCGACCCGACCAGCTACCGCCGGCTGACCGAGATCATGGGCACGCTGGAACGGCACTACCGGGACCTGTGCGACGTGGAGTTCACCGTCGAACGGGGCCGGTTGTGGATGTTGCAGACCCGGGTCGGCAAGCGCACCCCGGCGGCGGCCTTCGTGATCGCCGCCCAGCTGGCCGAGGAGGGGCTGATCAGCTGGGACGAGGCGTTGACCCGGGTCAGCGGGGCGCAGCTGGCCCAGTTGATGTTCCCCACCTTCGACACCGACGCCACCCCCGAGCCGCTGGCCACCGGGGTCGGCGCCTCGCCGGGAGCGGCCGTCGGGCGGGTGGTCTTCGACAACGCCGCCGCGACGGCGGCCGACCCGCCGGTGATCCTGGTCCGGCGCGAGACCAACCCCGACGACCTGCCCGGCATGATCGCCGCCGCCGGGATCCTCACCGCCCGGGGCGGCAAGACCTCGCACGCCGCGGTGGTCGCCCGGGGGATGGGACGGACCTGCGTGTGCGGGGCGGAGGCGCTGGAGATCGACCCGGAACGCGGCGAGTTCACCGTCGGCGACCGGGTGGTCCGGGCCGGCGACGTGATCTCCATCGACGGCACCACCGGGCGGGTCTACCTCGGCGAGGTGCCGGTGCGGCCCTCCCCGGTGACCCGCTACCTGGCCGGCGAGCTGGCACCGGAGTCCGACCGGCTGGTCACCGCCGTGGACCGGCTGCTGCGCCACGCCGACACGGTGCGGCACCTCGGCGTACGCGCCAACGCGGACACCCCGCACGACGCGACCCGGGCCCGCGCGCTCGGCGCCGGCGGCGTCGGGCTGTGCCGCACCGAGCACATGTTCCTCGGCGAACGGCGGGCCCTGGTGGAGCGGCTGATCCTGGCCGACGGGCCGGCCGAGGTGGCCGCCGCGCTGGCGGACCTGCTGCCGTTGCAGCGGGCGGACTTCGTGGCGATCCTCCGGGCGATGGACGGCCTGCCGGTCACCGTCCGGCTGCTCGACCCGCCGCTGCACGAGTTCCTGCCCGCGCTGCCCGACCTCGCCGCGCGGGTGGCCCGGGCCGAGGCGCTCGGGCAGGCCCCGGGCCACGACGGCGTGCTGTTGGCCGCGGTGCGCCGGCTCCAGGAGAGCAACCCGATGCTGGGCCTGCGCGGGGTGCGGCTGGGGCTGACCGTGCCGGGGCTCTTCGCGATGCAGGTCCGGGCGATCGCCGAGGCCGCCGCGCAGCGGGTGGCCGAGGGCGGCGACCCGCGCCCGGAGATCATGGTGCCGCTGGTGGTCGACGTGCGGGAGTTGGCCGCCGTGCGGGCCGAGGTGGACGCCGTACTGGCCGAGGTGCCGGGTGCGCCGCCGATCCCGGTCGGCACGATGGTGGAGACCCCACGGGCCGCGCTGACCGCCGGTCCGATCGCGCGACAGGCCGAGTTCTTCTCCCTCGGCACCAACGACCTGACCCAGACCACGTGGGCGTTCTCCCGCGACGACGGGGAGGGTTCGTTCCTCGGCGACTACCTTGACCGGGGCATCGTCGACACGTCCCCCTTCGAGACCCTCGACCCGGACGGGGTGGGCCGGCTGATCCGGCTGGCCGTGTCGGAAGGGCGGGCCGCCCGGCCCGAGCTGGCCGTCGGTGTCTGCGGCGAACACGGCGGCGACCCGGACTCGGTGGAGTTCTTCGCCGACGCCGGCCTGGACTACGTCTCCTGCTCGCCGTACCGGGTGCCGATCGCCCGGCTGGCCGCCGGCCGCGCCGCCGTGGCCCAGGCCGGCGTTTCCGACTCCCGTTAGGAGGTACCCGAGATGACCGCGATCCTCAACGCCACCGGGCCGGTGCCGCTCGTGCCGCCGGCCCGGCCGGCCCCCACCCCGGAGCCGCCCGTGCCGGCGGTCCCGGTCGGGCCGGTGCTGGAACTGCCCGGCACGACACCGGCCGCGCTGGTGCCGGTGACCCGCGACGGGCGTCCGTTCGGGGTCTTCGTCGCGGTCGACGGGCACGTCCGGTACCGGCCGGTGCCCGACCCGGACCGGCTGCTCGCCGCGGCGGCCGGGGTGCTGGCCGTCGGCCTGGTCGCCGCCGGGATCGCGGTGCGGGGCCGGCGACGGCCGCCGACCGTCGGCGCGCTGACCATGGGACCGGGCGGCTGGGTCAGCTTCCGGGGCCTGCGCGCACCGGCGCCCGAGGCCCCGCGCCCCTGGTGGGCCCGGCTGCTGCGGGCCCGCCGGCTGGTGGTCGAGCGCTGACCGGCCGCGCGCGTCCGGGGCACGGCGCATCGCGGGTGGACGGTGCCGACGGTGGCCCGCCGGGTCGCCGTCGGCACCGTCCCGGGGTGATCGGGCGGCCGGGTCGGCAGGGTCTTTGGTCCCGGGCCGGCCGGGCGGATCGCCCCTGCCGGGCTCCGGTGGACCGGACCAGGCTGGTACTGGGAGGCGTGCCGGCGGGGGCAGGCCGTGGGGAAGGGCGGACCCGACGGTGGTCGGACAGGTCCAGGTCGTGGGCGGGGACGCACCGGTACGGACGCAACCGGCGACACCGACGCCGGCGGCGGGCCTGAGTTCGGCGCAGGCCCTCGGCCGGCTGCGGATCGACGGGCCGAACGCCGCCGCCGCGCCGCCCCGCCGGCACCTGGCCACCCGGATCCTGCGGCAGCTCACCGACCCGCTGGTGGCCCTGTTGCTGGCCGCCGCCGTGGTCACCACCGCGCTGCGGGACTACCCCGACACCGCGGTCATCCTGCTCGTCGTCCTGGTCAACACCGCGATCGGGGTGGTCCAGGAGGTACGCGCCGACCGGGCCATCGCCGCGCTCGACCAGCTGGCCGCACCGAACGCCCGGGTGGTGCGCGACGGCCGGGACGTGCTGCTGCCCGCCGCCGACCTGGTCCGCGACGACCTGGTCCGGGTCGAGGCCGGCGACGTGGTCCCCGCCGACCTGCTGCTCGACGACGCGAGCCGGCTGCACCTGGACGAGTCGGCGTTGACCGGCGAGTCGGTGCCGGTGGCCCGGGAGGCCGGCGAGGAGGTCAGCGCCGGCACGGTGGTGACCACCGGACGGGCCGCCGGCACGGTGGTACGCACCGGGGCGGCGAGCGCGTTGGGCCGGATCGCCACCCTCACGGCCACCACCCGGCCCGCCGCCACTCCGCTGCAACGCCGCCTCTCCGCGCTCGGCCGGATCCTCGGCCTCGCCGCCGTGCTCCTCTCCGGGTTGGTCTTCGCCGTCGGCGTGCTCGGCGGCCGACCGGTGGTGGAGATGGCGGTCACCGCGGTCAGCCTGGTGGTGGCCGCCGTACCGGAGTCGCTGCCCGCGGTGGTCACCCTGGCCCTCGCGCTCGGCGCGCGCCGGATGGCCGCGGCCCGGGCGATCCCCCGGCGGCTGCACGCGGTGGAGACGCTCGGTTCGGTCACCGTGATCGCCTCGGACAAGACCGGCACCCTCACCGAGGGTCGGATGGCCGTGCAGCAGGCGGTCACCCCCGACGGCGCGCGGTTCGCCGTCACCGGCACCGGGTACGCCCCGTACGGCCGGGTCCACCGCGACGGCGCGCCGGTGGCCGTGCCGGACGAGTTGCGCCGGCTGGCCCGGGCCGGGCTGCTCTGCAACGACGCCACCCTGGCCCGGCCGGACGACGAGCGACCGGAGTGGGGGGCCGTCGGCGATCCGCTGGAGGCGGCGCTGGTGGCCTTCGCCGCCCGGTGCGGCCTGGACGCGCAGCGCACCCGCAGCGCCTGGCCGCGCGTCGCCGAGCACCCCTTCGACCAGCGGTTGCGCCGGATGACCACGGTGCACCGCTCCTGCGACCGCCGGTACCTGGTGGTGTGCAAGGGCGCGCCGGAGAGCGTGCTCGCCGCGCCGCTGCTCGACGCCGACGCCGAGGAGCTGGCCGAGCTGACCGCCGCCGCGCACCGGATGGCCGGCGACGGGCTGCGGGTGCTCGCGCTGGCCGCCGCCCTGGTGGACAGCCCGCCGGCCGATCCCGCCCACCCGCAGGGGCTGCGGCCGGTGGGGCTGGTCGCGGTCGGCGATCCGCTGCGGGCCGGGGCGGCGCAGATCGCCGGCAGCTTCGCCGACGCCGGGGTCCGGCTGATGCTGATCACCGGCGACCACCCGGCCACCGCGGCGAGCATCGCCGGGCAGCTCGGGCTCTGGGCCGAGGGCGATCCGGTGGTACGCGGCGACACCGGCGATCCCGCGGACGCGGACCCGGCGGCGCGGGTGTTCGCGCGTACCCAGCCGGAGCAGAAGCTCGACATCGTCGCCGGGTTGCAGTCCCGGGGGCATGTGGTGGCGATGACCGGCGACGGGGTCAACGACGCGCCGGCGCTGCGGCGGGCCGACATCGGCGTGGCCATGGGCGGCGGCACGGAGGTGGCCCGGCAGGCGGCCGACCTGGTGCTGGTCGACGACAATCTGTCCACCGTGGCCACCGCGATCGGCGAGGGCCGCCGGATCTACGACAACATCCGCCGGTTCCTGCGCTACGCGCTCTCCGGTGGCGTGGCCGAGATCGCGGTGATGCTGCTCGGGCCGCTGTTCGGGCTGGCCGTGCCGTTGCTGCCGGCCCAGATCCTCTGGATCAACCTGCTCACCCACGGCCTGCCGGGGGTCGCCCTCGGCGCCGAGCCGGCCGAGCCCGGTGCGCTGCGTCGGGTGCCGCGCTCGCCACGGGAGTCGGTGCTGGGCGCGGGTCTGGGCCGGCAGATCCTGGTCACCGGGGCGTTGATCGCGGCGGTGACGCTCGGCGCGGGCGTGCTCGCCGCCGGCTGGGACCGGCCGTGGCAGTCGGTGGTCTTCGTGGTGCTCGGCCTGGCCCAGCTCGGGGTGGCGCTGGCGGTCCGGGCGCCGCGACCGCCGTCCGGGCGGCGGGGCAACCTGGCGCTGCCGCTCGCGGTGGCCGTCTCCGCGCTGCTCCAGGTGGCCGGGGTGCTGCTGGCGCCGCTGCGGGAGTTGCTCGGCACCGAGCCCCTCGGTGCCGTGGAGTTGCTCGCCTGCGCCGCGGTGAGCACCCTGCCCGGCCTGGTGCTGTGGCTGACCCGTGGACGGGAACCGCGGGTCGCGGACCGTGTCGCCGCCGGATGGGTCAGGCTGGTGGCGGACCGAAGGAGGAAGACATGACCAGCAACACCGGCGCCCCCGTCGTGGTGGGTGTGGACGGTTCCGAGGTTGCCCTGCACGCCGTTCGGGCCGCCGCGCGGGAGGCGGCGTACCGGCGTCGCCCACTGCGGGTGGTGCACGCGTTCATCTGGCCCCTGATGGGGGTGCCGCTGGGCCCCGCGCCCGGCGCGCCCGCCGGCGCGGGCCTGCGCAACCAGGCCGAGCAGTGCGTCGCCGAGGCGGTGGCCGAGGCCGGCAAGGCCGCCCCGGACGTGGCGGTCACCGGCGCGGTGGTCGACGGGGCGCCAACGGCCGTGCTGCTCGCCGAGGCGCGGGCCGCGGCGCTGGTCGTGCTCGGCAACCGGGGTCTGGGCGGCTTCGCCGGATTGCTGCTCGGCTCGGTGGCCGTGCAGGTCAGCGCCGGTGCGGACAGCCCGGTGCTGGTGGTGCGGGGTGAACCGCGGGCGGACGGGCCGGTGGTGGTCGGCGTCGACGGCTCGGAGCTCTCCGCGGAGGCGGTCGGGTTCGCGTTCGAGGAGGCGGCCCGCCGCGGCACGGCGCTGATCGCGGTGCACGCCTGGCTCTACCCCACCCCGGCCGGCCCCGGCGACATCCTGCCGCTCGTCTACGACCTGGACGCCTTCCGCGAGGAGGAGGAACGCACGCTCGCCGAGTCGGTCGCCGGCTGGTCGGAGCGCTACCCGGAGGTGCCGGTGCGGCAGAGCCTGGTCCGGGGCTCGCCGGCCCGCGCGCTGGTGGAGGAGTCCCGGGCCGCCCAACTGGTGGTGGTCGGCGCGCGGGGGCGCGGCGCGCTGAGCGGACTGCTGCTCGGCTCGGTCAGCCACGCGCTGCTGCACCACGCCCACTCCCCGGTGGCGATCGTGCGGAAGCCGCGTACGGTCGAAGGATCTTGACTGACGGGGTCGCGCCGCTCCCCCGGCGCGGCCCCACGGGCGGCGGACCGGTTCGGCCCGCCGCGCCGCCGGTAGGCCGGCCCCGGGTGGCGTGTCGGGGGCCGGCCGACCGGCGGGCCACGGACGACAATGACCTGACCGACCTCTGGAGGACCAATGAACCGACCTGTCGTGGTGGGAGTGGACGGATCACCACCGAGCCTGGTCGCCGCGGAGCATGCGGCGCAGGCGGCGGTCTGGCGGTCCCGCCCGCTGCACCTGGTGCACGGCTACCTGCACCCCCTCGGCTACGGAGTGCCGATCAACCCGTACGAGGTGGGGGTGCCGTCGCCGACGGAGGACGGCCGCAAGATGCTCGAACAGACCGCCGCCGAGCTGGTCGACCGGTGGCCGGGGCTGACGGTGCAGGTGCGCCAGGTGGCCGGCGGGCCGGGCGCGACGCTGGTCGAGGAGTCCCGGCGGGCGGAGCTGGTCGTGGTGGGCAGCCGGGGCCTGGGTGGCTTCGCGGGGCTGCTGCTCGGCTCGGTCGGCACCCAGGTCGCCGCGCACGGTCACTGCCCGGTGCTGGTGGTCCGGCCGCCCGACCGTCCGATTCCAAGCGAGGGGCCGGTGCTGGTCGGGGTGGACGGCTCGGAGTCGGCGGAACTCGCCCTCGGGTACGGCGCCGAGGAGGCCGCCCGGCGCGGCGCCGTCCTGGTGCTGGCGCACGTCGCCGACGAGCGGGAGTCAGGCGACCGCGGGCCGGCGGCGGAGCTGCTGGCCACGGCGGGTGCGGCGGCCCGGGGCAGCCACCCCGGCCTGACCGTCGAGGAACGGATGATCGTCGCGCCGAAACCCGACCAGGCGTTGATCGAGGCGACCGGCGACGCCGCGCTGGTGGTGGCCGGATCCCGTGGCCGGGGCGGCTTCACCGGCCTGCTGCTCGGCTCGGTCAGCCAGGCGCTGGTGCACCACGCCCGCTGCCCGGTCCTCATCGCCCACCCGCACGACCCCGAACTCTGAGCCCGCCCCGCCGCCACGGGACGGCCTGTCCCCGGGACGGCCTTGGCGGTCAGGGCGGCCTTGCGGTCAGCCGTCGCCGCCGGGCAGCAGCTGGTCGAAGCTGGTGGTGAGGGCGAACGGGTCGGCCGGGCCGCTCGACGGCGGACGCCGGTGCACCTGCTCGGCCAGTTCCCGGCCGGCACGGCGGATCCGGGCGCGCAGCGCGCCGTCCGCCGTGCCGGCGGACCAGTCCTCGGGCGCGGCGAAGACCGCCGTCGGCAGCGCCACCGCCCGCAGGTGGGTGAACATCGGCCGGAGGGCGTGTTCCAGGGCCAGCGAATGCCGGGCGGTGCCCCCGGTGGCCCCGATCAGCACCGGCCGGCCGCCCAGCGCGTCGGCGTCGACCAGGTCGAAGAACGACTTGAACAGCCCGCTGTACGAGGCGTTGAAGATCGGCGTGACGGCGATCAGCCCGTCGGCGCCGGTGACCTGGTCGAGCACCTGCCGCAGGGCCTCCGACGGGAAACCGGTGAGCAGGTGGTTGACGATGTCGTGGGCGTGCTCGCGCAGCTCGACCGGCCGCAGCTCGACCGTCTCGCCGCGCCCGACCAGCTCGTCGCGACTGGCCCCGGCGAGCTGGTCGGCGAGCAGCCGGGTGGACGAGGGCCGGCTGAGACCGGCCGAGACCACGGCGACGGTACGCGCGGTCATCGGCTGGCCTCCGGCGCCCGGCCGGTGACGTCGTCGACGGCGTGCACGGTGCTGTCCGTGCCACCACCGGCGGCCAGCAGCGCGGCGTGGGTCGGCGCGACCGGCACGTGCGCCGGACGCAGGGCGTCGAACTCCTTGCGCAGCACCGGCACGACCTGCTCGCCGAGGATGTCGAGCTGCTCCAGCACGGTCTTCAGCGGCAGCCCGGCGTGGTCCACCAGGAACAGCTGGCGCTGGTAGTCGCCCACGTAGTCGCGGAAGCCGAGGGTCCGGTCGATGACCTGCTGCGGGCTGCCCACGGTCAGCGGGGTCTGCGCGGTGAACTCCTCCAGCGACGGCCCGTGCCCGTAGACCGGGGCGTTGTCGAAGTACGGCCGGAACTCGCGTACCGCGTCCTGGGAGTTGCGCCGCATGAACACCTGCCCGCCGAGGCCGACGATGGCCTGGTCGGCGGTGCCGTGGCCGTAGTGCGCGAAGCGCTGCCGGTAGAGGCCCACCATCCGGCGGGTGTGCTCGGCCGGCCAGAAGATGTGGTTGGCGAAGAAGCCATCGCCGTAGTACGCGGCCTGCTCGGCGATCTCCGGGCTGCGGATCGACCCGTGCCAGACGAACGGCGGCACGCCGTCGAGCGGACGCGGCGTCGAGGTGAACGACTGCAACGGGGTACGGAACTTGCCCTTCCAGTCGACCACGTCCTCGCGCCAGAGCCGGCGCAGCAGGTCGTAGTTCTCGATGGCGAGCGGGATGCCGTTACGGATGTCCTGGCCGAACCAGGGGTAGACCGGCCCGGTGTTGCCGCGCCCCATCATCAGGTCGACCCGGCCGTCGGCCAGGTGCTGCAACATCGCGTAGTCCTCGGCGATCTTCACCGGGTCGTTGGTGGTGATCAGCGTGGTCGCGGTGGAGAGCAGCAGCCGCTCGGTGCGGGCGGCGATGTAGCCCAGCATCGTGGTGGGCGACGAGGGGACGAAGGGCGGGTTGTGGTGCTCGCCGGTGGCGAAGACGTCGAGACCGACCTCCTCGGCCTTGAGCGCGATGGCCACCATCGCCTTGATCCGCTCGCCCTCGGTCGGCTCACGGCCGTTGGTCGGATCGACCGTAACGTCGCCAACAGTAAAGACCCCGAACTGCATGACCAGCTCCTCGTGTCGTCCCACCGGGCCGGATGGCGCCCGGCACTGCCGACACAACATATTTGACGAGTCAACTATTCCGTTCCCCGCCCCCACCCTTGCGCGGGGCGTGCCGGCGGTACGAAGTCACGGTGGGATCGCCGGTGAGCCAGAAGCGCCAGGGCACGTCGTGCGCGGCGGCCACGCCGACCCGCGGGCCGGCGGAGACCGCCGACGGGGTGACCGGCCGGGTCGGCGGCGTCACCAGCAACGGCCCGCTGCCGTCGATCACGTTGGTGCCGTTCGCCGCCGCGGTGACCCCCAGGGCCACCACCAGCCGGGCGGGTCCGCGAGCCAGGTCCCGGTCGGGCACGTCGCCGCGCCGCTGGCGGGCGAGATCCCCTCCGTCCACCACCTCCCCCGCGCGCAGCAGCACCGCCGCCGCCTCACCCGCGCCGCCGCAGACGATATTCAGACACCAGTGCATACCGAAGACGAAGTACGTGTAGGCGTGCCCCGCAGGCCCGAACATCACCTTCGTACGGGGTGTGGGGCCGCGATGGGCATGCGAGGCGGGATCCTCGCCGGTGCCGGCGTACGCCTCGACCTCGGTCAGCCGGATCCGGACGCCGCCGGCCGAGACCTCCCAGCCGAGCAGCGTCCGGGCGGTCTCGGCGACGTGTGCGGCGGGAGCGCGCAGCCAGGGATGGTCCACGCGTCCAGGTAACCGGCCCGGAGCCCGACCGGCAACCCGCCCTCCCGCGCCCGGGCCGCCGCCTCGGGTTCCGCAGGCGACGGCGGCGCTCGCCGCGGCGGTCGGCGCCCCGTCGGTCACTCCGGTTGGTGGTGGGCCAGCACTCGGCCGAGCAGACGGGTCAGCGTCTGTCGGTCCTCGGCCGACAGCGGCGCGAGTAGCTCGTCCTGCACCTGATCGAGCACCCCGTCCATGCGCCGCAACTGCTGGAGGCCGCTCCTGGTGAGGGTCACCCTGTTACGCCGCCCGTGCTCCGGGTCCGGCGTCCGGTCGACGAAGCCCTGCTCGACCAGTTCGTTGACCGCCGCCACGACGTCGCTGCGGTCGATGCGGCACCGGCGGCCGAGCTGGGCCTGGCTCGCCGGCCCGAACTCGTGCAGTGCGGCCAGGATGCGGTAGTGGTATCCGCGCGCCCCCGCTGCGGCGGAACCGTCGGTCACCAGCCGGCGGACGTGCACGGCAAGCTGGCTGATCAGCCAACTCGGCTTCACCGCCAGGCGCTGCGGGACCTCCTCCATGGTGTCCACCCTATCGAGTTGGCGTCACCAACACGCCCCACCCCACCGGGCCCCGAACCGCACGCACCCGGCAGCAACTTCAGGGATGCTGCTGCCCCACCCAGCTCGGAGGCAGCAGCATCCCGGAAGTTGCGCGGATCTTGCGGCGGAAGCCGCTGGGAGGCGGCCCGGTCAGCGGGGGACGACCTGCTCGGCGGCCCACTCGCGCCAACCGACCAGGCGGTCGGCGGCGTCGGCGAGCTGGTCGGCGACCGGGCCGGGGCCGGTCGAGCCGGGAGTGGTCCGGGTGGCGAGGGCCGAACGGACCGAGAGCACGTCGCGTACGCCCGGGTCGAGGTGCTCGCTGACCGCGGCCAGGTCGTCGTCGGAGACCTCGTCGAGGGCGCAGTCCCGGGCCGCGCAGAGCGCCACCAGCTTGCCGGTGATCTCGTGCGCGTCGCGGAACGGCACACCCTTGCGGACCAGCCAGTCGGCAACCTCGGTGGCCAGCGAGAAGCCCACCGGCGCGGCGGCGACCAGGCGGTCGACGCGTACCGTCATGGTGGAGATCATCCCGGCCAGCGCCGGCAGCAGCAGTTCCAGGGTGTCGACCGCGTCGAAGGCCGGCTCCTTGTCCTCCTGCATGTCCCGGTCGTACGTCATGGGCAGGCCCTTGAGCATGGTGAGCACGGCGACCAGGCCGCCGACCAGCCGGCCGGACTTGCCCCGGGCCAGCTCGGCGATGTCCGCGTTCTTCTTCTGCGGCATGATCGACGACCCGGTGGCGAAGGCGTCGTCCAGCTCGACCCAGCCGAACTCGTGCGACGTCCAGAGCACCACCTCCTCGCCGAGGCGGGACAGGTGCACCCCGACCAGCGCGGTGATGAAAAGGAACTCGGCCACGAAGTCCCGGTCGGCGACCGCGTCCATCGAGTTGGCGAAGGAGGTGCGGAAACCCAGCTCCTTCGAGACCGCCACCGGGTCCAGCGGCAGCCCCGAACCGGCCAGCGCACCGGCGCCGAGCGGGCTGACCGCGGTGCGGTGGTCCCAGTCCCGCAGCCGCTCCAGGTCACGCAGCAGCGGCTGCACGTGGGCCAGCAGCCAGTGGCCGAAGGTGACCGGCTGGGCGTGCTGGAGGTGGGTCATGCCCGGCGCGGCGGTCTCCACGTGCCGCTCGGCCTGCTCCACCAGCGCCTCGGCCAGCTCGACCAGCCGGGCGGCCACTCCCCGGGCGTGGTCGCGCAGGTAGAGCCGCAGGTCCGTGGCGACCTGGTCGTTGCGGGACCGGCCGGCGCGCAGCTTGCCGCCGAGGCTGCCGAGCCGCTCCAGCAGCCCGCGTTCCAGGGCGGTGTGCACGTCCTCGTCGTCGACGGTCGGGCGGAACGCCCCGGAGGCGCAGGCCGCCTCCAGGTCGTCCAGGGCGGCGAGGATGCGGCCCAGCTCCTCCGGGTCGAGCAGGCCGGCGCCGGCCAGCACCCGGGCGTGCGCCCGGGAGCCGGCGATGTCGTACGGCGCCAGCCGCCAGTCGAACTGGACGCTCACCGACAGCCGGGCGAGCGCCTCGGAGGGGCCGCCGGCGAACCGACCTCCCCACAGGCTCATCCGGTTGGCCGCTGCGCTGTTCTCGGTCAAGTTCTTGTCGTCCACTCCGCCCATTCTGGTGCCCATGGTCAGCTGCCACCCAACCGGGCGTCGTAGCGGCTGGCCTCGGAGCGCCGGCCGGTGACGGTGGCCCGGCCGCCGTGCAGGCTCAGCCGCACCTCACCGCTGACCTGCCGCTGGGCGTCGTCGATGAACGCGTCCAGGGCCTCCTTGAGCGGAGAGAACCACAACCCGTCGTAGACCAGCTCGCCCCAGCGCTGGTCCACGCCGCGCTTGAACCGGGCCAGGTCCCGTTCGACGGTGACCGCCTCCAGCTCCTGGTGGGCGGTGATCAGGGTGAGCGCGCCGGGCGCCTCGTACACCTCGCGGCTCCTGATGCCGGCCAGCCGGCCCACGCCCTGCTCGCCCGCGCGCCGGTTGAGCTCCAGGATCGCCTGGTACGGGGTGACCGTCTCGCCGTCGATCGCGACCGGGACACCGGCGTCGAAGGTGATCACGACCTCGTCGGCGTCGCGCGGCTCGGCCGGGTCGCCGGTGTAGGAGTACAGCTCCCCGACCGGGCCGTTCCAGCTGTCCTCCGGGAAGCCGGTCTCCACCGCCCGGCCCCACAGGTTCTGGTCGACGGAGTACGGCGAACGGGCCGACACGTCGATCGGCAGCCCCTTCTCCTCGGCGAGAGCGATCGCCGCGTCGCGCGTCCAGGCGAAGTCCCGGGCCGGCGCGACGATCTTCAGGTCGGGGGCGAGGGCGGCCAGGCCCACCTCGAAGCGCACCTGGTCGTCGCCCTTGCCGGTGCAGCCGTGCGCGACGATGGTGCCACCGTGCGCGCGGGCCGCCGCGACCAGGTGCTTGACGATCAGCGGCCGGCTCAGCGCGGAGACCAGCGGGTAGCGGTCCATGTGGAGGGCGTTGGCCCGGATCGCCGGCAGGCAGTACCCGGCGGCGAACTCGTCGCGCGCGTCGACCGCCTCGGCCGCCACCGCGCCGCAGTCCAGCGCGCGCTGCCGGACGACGTCGAGGTCCTCGCCGCCCTGCCCGACGTCGACCGCCACCGCGATCACCTCGGCGCCGGTCTGTTCGGCCAGGTACGGGATGGCGACGGAGGTGTACGGCCCGCCCGAGTACGCCAGGACCACCCGCTCGGTCATGGTGCACCGATCCCTTCGACGTGCTCGTCGCGGCGGGCCCAACCGGCGAGCCGTTCACCGAGCGCGGCGCCGCCGTCGGCCTCGCGGGCCACGACGAGGATGGTGTCGTCGCCGGCGATGGTGCCCACCACCTCCGACAGGCCCGCCCGGTCCAGCGCGCTGGCCAGGTAGTGGGCCGCGCCGGGCGGGGTACGCAGCACCGCGATGTTGCCGCTGGAGTCGACCTCGTTGAGCAGTTCGCGCAGCAGCCGCACGAGGCGGGCCGGGGCCGCCTCGGCGTCGCGTAGCGGACGGTGGCCGTCCTCCGGGATGACGTAGACGGCCCGGCCGTCCCCGCCCCGGGCGGTGACCGCGCCGAGTTCCTTCAGGTCCCGGGAGAGGGTGGCCTGGGTGACCTGGACGCCCTCGTCGCCGAGCCGGTCGGCCAGCTCGCTCTGCGACCGGATCGCCTGGTCACGGATCAGCTCGACGATGCGGGCGTGCCGGGCGGCACGGGTCACCGGTGCGGTCATGTCTTCTCCCCGAGCAGAAAGGTCAGCAGCGCCTTCTGGGCATGCAGCCGATTCTCCGCCTGGTCGAAGACGGCGCTCTGCGGGCCGTCGAGCACCTCGTCGGTGATCTCCTCGCCGCGGTGCGCGGGCAGGCAGTGCAGCACGATCGCCTCCGGCGCGGCGTGCCCGAGCAGCGCCTTGTTGACCTGGTACGGCAGGAACGGGGTGAGCCGGTCCAGCCCGTCACCCTCCTGCCCCATCGACGTCCAGGTGTCGGTGGCCACCACGTCCGCGCCCCGGACCGCGGCGACCGGATCGGTGAGCACCCGTACCGAGCCGCCGGTGCCGGCGGCGATCGCCTCGGCGCGGGCCACCACGTCCGCGGCGGGCCGGAAGCCGGCCGGGCCGGCGACCCGCACGTGCATCCCGGCGGTCGCGCCGGCCAGCAGGCACGAGTGGGACATGTTGTTCGCCGCGTCACCGACGTACGCCAGGGTCCGCCCGGCGGTGCCGCCGCACCGCTCCCGGACGGTGAGCAGGTCGGCCAGCAGTTGGCAGGGGTGGAACCCGTCGGTCAGCGCGTTGAGCACCGGCACGGTGGCCCCGGCCGCCACCTCCGCGATCCGGTCGTCACCGTGGGTACGCAGCACGATCGCCGCCACGTAACGGGACAGCACCCGGCCGGCGTCGCCGAGCGTCTCGCCCCGACCGAAGTGGGTGACCTGGGTGTCCACCACGAGCGGGTGGCCGCCGAGTTCGGCGATGCCGGCGTCGAAGGAGATCCGGGTACGCAGGCTCTGCTTGTCGAAGAGCACGGCCACCGAGCGTGGTCCGGCCAGCGGTGTGTACCCGAACCGGTCGGCCTTCATCCGAGCCGCCAGATCCAGCACCGCCCCCTGCTCGTCGGGCGACAGGTCGTCATCACGCAGAAAATGCCGGGTCACGCGGAAGCCTCCGTCGAGTCGGTCGAGATCGTGGTGAGCGCCGGCCCCTCCGCGGGCATCTTCGTACCAAGGTCCACTGGAAGGGCGGTGGGGAGGGCGGCGAGGAAGGCGTCGGCCTGGGTGGGGGTGAGGATCAGGGGTGGGGCCAGGCGGAGGACGTCGGGCTGGATCGGGTTGACCAGGAAACCCGCCTCGCGCAGCGCCTCCGCGGCGGCGGGCGCCACCGGTGCGGTCAGGGTGATACCGAGCAGCAGCCCGGCGCCCCGCACGCCGCCGACCAGCGGGTGGCCGAGCGCCTCGATGCCCCGGCGCAGCCGCTCGCCGACCCGCTTGACGTGGTCGAGCAGCCCCTCGTGGGCGATGGTGGAGATCACCGCCAGGGCGGCGGCACAGCTGACCGGGTTGCCGCCGAAGGTGCTGCCGTGCGAGCCGGGGCCGAGCAGGTCGGCGGCCGGGCCGAAGGCGAGGGTGGCCCCGATCGGCAGCCCGCCGCCGAGCCCCTTGGCCAGGGTCACCACGTCCGGCTCGACGCCGTCGGCCTGATGGGCGAACCAGTGCCCGGTACGGCCGACGCCGGTCTGCACCTCGTCGAGCACCAGCAGCGTGCCGTGCCGGGCGGTGATCCGCCGGGCCGCCGCGAGGTAGCCGGCCGGCGGGACGATCACCCCGTTCTCGCCCTGGATCGGCTCCAGGATCACCATGGCCGTGGCGTCGGTGACCGCCGCCTCCAGGGCCGCGACATCGCCGTACGGGACGTGGGTGACCTCGCCCGGCAACGGCCGGAACGGGTCGGCCTTGGCCGGCTGGCCGGTCAACGCCAGCGCCCCCATGGTGCGGCCGTGGAAGCCGCCGACGGTGGCGACCACGTGGGCGCGCCCGGTGCGCCGGGACAGCTTGAACGCCGCCTCGTTGGCCTCCGCGCCCGAGTTGGCGAAGAAGACCCGCCCCGGCCGTCCCGCCAGGGCCAGCAGCAGCTCGGCCAGGGCCACCGGCGGCTCGGCGACATACAGGTTGGAGACGTGCCCGAGGGTGGCGACCTGCTTCGACACGGCGGCCACCACGGCCGGATGGGCGTGCCCGAGGGAGTTGACGGCGATCCCGCCGAGCAGGTCGACGTACTCCCGGCCGGCGTCGTCGACCACGACGGCGCCGGAGCCGGAGACCAGCGCCAGCGGCGGCGTGCCGTAATTGTCCATCATCGACTGCCGCCAGCGGCCCACGAGCGCGCTCATGCCGGCACTCCGCTTCGCTCCGGGCCGCCATGAGGCACCACCGCACTGCATTGATGATTCACTCGCTGACGCTCGCTCATGCCGGCACTCCGCTTCGCTCCGGGCCGCCATGAGGCACCACCGCACCGCATTGATGACTCACTCGCTGACGCTCGCTCATGCCGCGATCACCATCGTTCCGAAGCCCTCCGACGTGAACACTTCCAGCAGCGTGGAGTGGGCGACCCGGCCGTCGACGACGTGCGCGGCGGGCACTCCCCCGCTGACGGCCCGCAGGCATGCCTCCATCTTGGGCACCATGCCCGACTCCAACGAGGGCAGCAGCTTCGCCAGGTCGTCCGTGGTGATCTCGCTGACCAGGCTGGAGGTGTCCGGCCAGTCGGCGTACAGGCCGGGCACGTCGGTGAGGACGACCAGCTTGCGCGCCCGCAGCGCGACGGCGAGCGCGGCGGCGGCGGTGTCCGCGTTGAGGTTGTGCAGCACCCCGTCGGCGTCCGGCGCCACAGTGGAGATCACCGGGATCCGGCCGGCCGCGATCAGGTCGGCCACCGCCGAGGTGTCCACCGACTCGACGTCGCCGACCTGCCCGATGTCGACCGGCTTCCCGTCGACGTACGCGGGCCGCCGCACGGCGGTGAACAGCCCGGCATCCTCGCCGGAGAGGCCGACCGCGAACGGGCCGTGCGCGTTGATCAGCCCGACCAGTTCCCGGCCGACCTGCCCGACCAGCACCATCCGGACCACGTCCATCGCCTCCGGGGTGGTCACCCGCAGGCCGCCCCGGAACTCGCTGTCGATGCCGAGCCGGCCGAGCATGGCCGAGATCTGCGGGCCGCCGCCGTGCACCACCACCGGCCTGAGGCCGACGTAGCGCAGGAACACCATGTCGGCGGCGAAGGCCCGTTGCAGCTCCGCGTCGACCATCGCGTTGCCGCCGTACTTGACCACGACGGTGGCCCCGGAGAAGCGGGCCAGCCAGGGCAGCACCTCGATCAGCGTGGCCGCCTTGGCCTGCGCCCGGGTGAGATCCGAGGAGAGTGTCACCGGGCCAACCTTTCGTCGCCGCTCGCGGTGCCCCGCCGTGCCGCGCCGCTCGCGCCCCGGGGGTGGCCGTGGGTGGCGCGTGCCGGGAGTCGAACGGCACCCGCGCCGACCGTGCTCACGGGGCGACCCCCCAGCGGGACAGGCCGGTGGTCTCCGGCAGCCCGAACATCAGGTTGGCGTTCTGCACCGCCTGACCGGCCGCGCCCTTGCCGAGGTTGTCCAGGGCGGCGGCCACGATCAGCCGGCCGGAGTCGAGGTCCACAGTGGCCTGTAGGTGGCAGGAGTTGGCACCGAGGGTGGCCGCGGTGTGCGGCCACCGGCCCTCGGGCAGCAGGTGCACGAACGGCGCGCCCGCGTACGCCTCGGCCAGCACCGCGCGCGGGTCCGCCTCGCCGGCCGGCAGCGCCGTCACCGTGGCCAGGATGCCGCGCGGCATCGGCGCCAGCACCGGGGTGAAGGAGAGGCCGGTCGCGCCGGTGGCCTGCTTGATTTCCGGCACGTGCTGGTGGGCGCCGACCCGGTACGGCGACAGGTCGCCCATCACCTCGCTGGCGAGCAGGTGCGGCTTGGCGGCCCGACCGGCGCCCGAGGTGCCGGAGGCGGCGACGACCACCACGTCCGACGGCTGGGCGGCACCGGCGGCGATCAGCGGGGCGAGCGCGAGGATGATCGTCGCGGCGTAGCAACCGGTGTTGGCCACCCGTGACGAGGCGGCGATCCGCTCCCGCTGGCCGGGCAGCTCGGGCAGGCCGTAGGTCCAGGCGCCGGCGTGCGGGCCACCGTAGTAGCTGGCCCAGGCGTCGCCGTCGACGAGCCGGTGGTCCGCGCCGAGGTCGACGACCCGCACCCCGGCCGGCAACTGGGCCGCGATGGCCGCGGACTCGCCGTGCGGCAGGGCGAGGAAGACCAGGTCGGCCTCGGCCAGCACCTGCGGTGTCGTGTCGGCGAGGATCAGGTCGAGCCCGGTAAGCTGCGGATGGACCGCGTCCAGCGGCTGCCCGGCCTGGCGGTGCGCGGTGGCGGCCAGCACGTCGAATTCGGGATGCCCGGCAAGCAGGCGCAGCAGCTCACCCCCGGCATAGCCACTAGCACCGGCAACCGCGACCCGAATCCCCATACCCACCTCCGCATGACTATGCAATCGAGGCTAGCAGCGGCGACATCCTGCTGCAAGTTCATGCAACCTGCCGCATGAGAATTACATCGATGCCGATCAGCTGTGCTTGTTAATAGGGGGCCCCTGCTCTACCGGAGGCGTTAACAGGGGGCCCTTCCTTACAGTCAGAGGCGGGATTCGGCTACGGCTTGGGTTACCCAGGGGATGACCTCGTCGAGCATCTCGTCCAGCGAGGTGGTGGCGGTGAAGCCGAGCAGATCGCCGGCCTTCCTGGTGTCCGGCACCCGCTTCTGCACGTCGTACTGGAACGGTTCGTCGCTGACGTGCCGGAACGGCACATCCGGTCCCTTGATCTTGCGCCAGATCAGTTCGGCCAGCTCCAGCACCGTGGTCGACTGGGCGGTGGAGAGGTTGAAGTCATCGTTGCGCGCCGCCGGATGCTCGACCGCGAGCGCGATCCCCCGGGCCAGGTCGCCGCCGTAGGTGTAGTGCCGCACCTGATCGCCCGCGCCGAGGATGTGCAGCGGGTCCTGCCCCTTGACGATCTTCTGCACCAGGTCGGGCACCACGTGCGACATGGCCAGCTTCACGTTGCCGGAGAGCACCTCGGCCTGCCCGAGCGCGCGCCCCTCCCCCACGCCGACGCAGTTGAACGGACGCACGATGGTGTACGGCAGCTGGTACTGCTCCCAGGCGGCCCGGGCGTAGTACTCCACGGCCAGTTTCTGGAAGCCGTACGACGACAGCGGCGGCGGGATGCGCCGCTCGTCGCCCTCCCGGCTCGGCCAGTGCCCGGTCGACTCGTACACCATCGAGGAGGAGAGGTAGGTGACCTTGGCCAGCCGGCCGTCCCGGTGCGCCCGGACCGCCGCGTCGCAGGTCGACGCCATGATCCGCTCGTTGGTGGCGAGCAGGTCATAGGCGTACGCGTGGAAGTAGGAGATCCCGCCGATCATCGCCGCCCCGGCCACCAGGTGGTCGCAGCCGTCGAGCAGGTCGGTCAGCAGGTCGACGTCACGGGCGTCGCCCTCGACGAAACGGAACCGGGGATGCGCGTCGTAGCTGTGGCTGACCGGACCGTACTTGGAGAAGTTGTCGACGCCGACCACCTCGTGGCCGCGATCCAGCAGCTCCGCGACGAGGTAGCCGCCGATGAAGCCGGCCGAACCGGTTACCAGGATCTTCGCCACCTGCGCTCCTATGCCGTTTTCTCGTACTCGGTGCTGCGGGCCGGGGCCGGCGCCGGCCGAAGCCGCGCGGCCAGCTTCTCCGGGCTCAGCCGTCGACCGTAGGCGAACAGGTACCACCGCAGGTAGCCGGGGAGGAAGCGCCCCAGGTCGAAGTGGGACTCGCCGAGCGGCCGGTCCAGCCAGATGGTCGGTATCTCGGCCACCGGTAAGCGCAACCGGGTCGCCTTGGCGGTCAACTCCAACCCGATCTCGAAACCGGTCCGCGACTCGATGCCCACCTCGCGGACGAACGCGGTGTCGTACGCCTTGAAGCTGTTGGTGGCGTCCCGGGTGCCCACCCGGGCCAGGGTGTAGAGGCTGCGGCCCGCCCAGCGCGACATCATCCGCTTCAGCCTCGGCCCACCGACCTGCTGGCCGCCGGGCATGTACCGGGAGGCGGCGGCCACCACCACACCCCGGTCCACCAGCCGGGCCAGCTCGTCGATCTGCCGGGGGTCGTCGCAGCCGTCGGCCATCGTCACCACCGCGACCGGCGCCAGCGCCGCGTCGATGCCGAACCGGATCGCGTTGGCCGGTCCCCGACCGTAGGTGTTGAGCACCGACCGCACCCGCGGGTCGGTACGCGCGATCTGCGCGACGTACGGGACGGTGCTGTCCTCGGGCATGTCGTGCACGATGAGCACCTCGGCCGGGAGCAGCAGCTCCCGCAGCATCCGCTCCAGGCAGCGGACGATCGCCTCACCCTCGTTGTAGACCGGCACGATGACCGAGACCCGGGGGTTCACACCCGCACCCCCTGCCCGGTCAGGCCCCACATGTCGATCACCGGTTTGTCGGTGTCCAGGTCGGCGTACTGCTCGTGCGGAGCGGCGATGACCAGCAGGTCGGCCCGGCTCAGCACCTCGTCGAGGGCGACGAGGCGCTCGTCGCTCACGTACGGGTCGGTGCAGAGCGTCTCCCGGGTCTTCAGCGCCAGGATCTTGCGCAGCTTGTACGCCAGGCTCTCCCGGGGATCGTCGCTGCCCCCCTTGAAGGCCATGCCGAGGATGCCCACCGTCGAGGCGGCCAGGTCGAACCGACCCTCCAGACGGGACACCAGATACAGCGGCAGGCCCTCGTTGATCAGCATCGCCGAGTGGCCGAGAACGAAGTTGTTCCGGTTGAACGCGGCCAGCTGCATGGTGTCCTTGAACAGGCACGGCCCGGCGGCGAACCCGGGCATCGGCAGGTCCGCGGCGCGCGGATAGTCGTGGGCCACCGCGTGCCGGATCCGGGCGAAGTCCAACCCGAAGTCGTTGGCCATCATCCAGAACTGGTTGGCGGTGGCGAACTTGATGTACCGCCAGGTGTTGGTGAACAGCTTCGCCAGCTCCGCCTCCTCCGGCGCGAGCGGCACGATTTCGTCGGTCAGGTGCCGGAACAGCTTCTCGGCCCGGGCCAGCGCCTCCGGCGTACGCGCGGCGACGATCTGCGGCAGCGTGAACAGCTCGGTCATCGCGTGGCCCTCGGCGATACGCTCCGGGCAGAAGGCGACATCCGCGTGCACTCCCCGGCCGGCCAGCAACTTCTCGGTCAACGCGGTCACTCCCGGGTAGACGGTGCTGCGTAGCACGACCAGCTGCCCGTCGCGCAGGTGCTCGGCACAGCGCTCCAGGGCCCTCGGCACCGCACCGAGATCCGGGTTGAGATGCTCGTCGACCGGGGTGCCCACCACGACCACCAGGTGTTCCGAGAGGCCGACCGCGGCCGGGTCGGTGGTGGCCCGCAGCCGGCCCGAGGCGACCGCCTCGGCCAGCGGCCCGGCCGCGCCGGGCTCGGCGAAGGGCAGCGTGGCGGCGTTGACGGTGGCGACCGCGTCGGCGTTGATGTCGTACAGCACGACGGAGAGCCCGCGGGCGGCGAAGGCGATGCCGAGTGGCAGGCCCACCCGGCCACAACCACCGACGATGCAGACGTCGACCGGGGCGGGTTGAGCGTCGGACATGAGCGGACTCCCGTGGGGGTGGCGGGTGTGATCCCGGTCATCGGGATCACAGCAGGCTATCCGCTCCAACGTGACTCGTGGGTAACCAAAAATTCCGTCGGTTATACCCGTTCGGTGGATGCTGCACCGCCCCACCGGCTCTTCCCCCGCCAGGGAGGAAGAGCCGGTGCAGCAGTCACGTCGCCTGTCGGGCGAGCCCGTAGTGCCGCTCGTACGCTCGCAGCGCGACATCCCACGCCTGGGTGTACTCGGACGGACCGAGACCGAGGTCGCCGTGCCCCTTGACCGCCTCCCGGAGCAGGCTCACCAGATCCGGAACGATGTCGCGGCGTTCCTCCACATAGCGCCGGAACACCTCGGCGAACTGTTCACCGGTCAGTCGCGCGGCGTGCGCGGTGACCGGATCGTCCTGGAGGCTCTGCAACACCGCGCCCCACCGCCGCGTCAGGTCGTCGGCCTGCCGGGCCCGGATCTTCTCAAGCTCGTGGTCGCATTCGAGCTTGATCCGCTCCTCCCAGTACGGCCGGAGCCGTTTGCGCACCTGCTCGTCCGGGCTGACCCGCAGGCGCACCGAGAACTGCGGCAGCTTCGGGTCCTGCGGCCAACGCTGGTGCATCAGCAGGTTGTTCAAGGCCCGTTCGAGGTCATGGGCGCGGTGTGGCTCGTGCTCGCGGGCGAGGTCGACCGCCCGCTCCCGGACGATCCCACCCGCCCAGGGCAGCAGCGTCTCGGCGCGTAGTTGCAGCTCCTCGAAGCTCATGTAGCTCGCGGTCCAGAAATAGACGACGTGCAGCCGGAAATCGAAGGCGTCGCCCTTCGCCGGTACGAGAAGAGGGTGCGGCACGTCCTGCCGGAAGGTCACCTGAGGAGGCGCGGCCGGCGCCACCGGGACGGGAGCGGGCGGGAAGATCGTGTGCCACCACCGGCGTTGCGCCTGCTGCGGCACGCCGTGCCGGACGTGTGGGGTCCCCGGGGATTGTGTGGTCATCAGGCATCCTCATCGATCAGGTTTTCGACGTCGTCGAGCAGGGCGCACCGGGGCATGACCGGACGCCAGACGTGCCGCAACTGGTGGTCGAGCCGGCGGCGCAGCGGGGTGCGGCCGGCCAGCACGAGCCGCAACAACGCCAGGACGTACCCGGCGACCTCGGGCTGGCCGTCCGCCCGGCTGAGCCAGAAGCCGAGCGTCCGCCAGGCCCGGTACGCCGTCTCGGGCAGGCTCAGCGCCGTCGCCCAGAGGGTCGCCAGGTCATCGGGGGAGATGACGTCCCGGCGCGCCAGATCCAGCAGTTCGGGCCAGTGTTCCCGGGGTGGCCGGGCCCACCGTTCGGCCAGGATCCGCAGCGCCCGCGCGGCGTGCAGCCGGACCTCGCGATCGGGATCCCTGGTCCACTGCGCCAGAGCGGGCATCAGGGCGGCCCCGTGTCCGCCCTGATAGACCTCGACCAGGCCGCGGACCACCGAGTTGTGCCACCGTTGCATCCGACCCGTGGCCACCAGGCGCAGCTGCACCAGGGCCGCGTCCGGCCACAGCCGGGCCAACCCGAGTTCGTGGGCGCGGGCGACGGTGTCCCGCAGATGTGCCGCCGGACCGGCGGCCCAGCGCTCCAACTCGGCGCTGACCCGCGACCGCAGCCGGGGCTGCATCGCCATCGCGACGAGGACGATCGCGGCCGCCTGCCGTACCCCGGCCCGTCGCTCCCGAGCCAGGTCACGCACCGTGTCCAGGGCCGCCTGCACGTCCTGGCCCGCCGACCATCCGACAGCGGCGGCAGCGGCCTGCCGTACGTCCGGCAGGTCCGCCCGGACCAGATCCGCGAGCCAGCCGAGCAGCATCCGGGGCGGCCACCATTCGGTCCACGCCACGTCGAGCACGGCGGAACGTAGTTGTTCGCCACCCGGCGCGAAGTGCACCCGGGTACCACCCATGGCCCACTCCCCGTCCGGCACCACCACGGCGGCGCGCAGCGTCGGCCCGAGCAGGTCGTCGAGGGTCGCGCCGCGCAACCGTACCGGGGGCGGCTGCGCGGCCCCGTCCGGCGAGACGAGCCGGTTGGCGGCCAGCCGGATCTCCGCCGTCGACAGCCCGGCGAGGACCACACAGGACAGCCGGAAGGCCCGTACCAGCTCGGCGGGCCAGCCCACCGCGGCGCCGCCGTCCGCCTGCGGGTCGAGGATCTGCGCGGCCCGCTCACGAAGCTGCCGGGGCAGCAGCTGCGTCAGCCGGTCGGTGAGCAACCCGGCCCGTGGTGCCGTCCGGGCGATGGCCTCCACCACGGCGACCACCTCGCGGGGCCGGGGTTCCCCGGTCAGGTACGCCGAGAGCAGTGGATGACCGAGACACTCCTCGTCGACGTACCGTTCCGCGCACTCGGTGCCACAGCCACCGGCGCAGAGGCCCACGCACCGACCCGCCAGCTCCCGCCGCAGGCGAACCCGGAACACCTCGCCCGCCGGGGCCGGTCGATGCTCGACGACGTGCCCGGCGAAATCCTGGACGCGCCGGGAGAAGTCGCCGACCAGCACCAGGGTCACGCCGCTGGTCGCGGCCCGCGCCGCCAGTCCGACCAGGGTGAAGCCGTCCAGCGTACGCACGGCCTCGTCGCCGAGTCGCAGCACGTAGCCACACCCCCGGCCCTGGCCCAGGTCTCCCCCGAGCAGGTCGGTCAGCTGCTCGACGCCGAGAACGTTCACCCCGTTGACGCCGTGCCGGCGCGCCGAGGCGACCAACGCCGAGGTGAACCGTCCGCTGCCGGGCGGGCCGGAGAGGCACACCAGCTGGCGCTGCTTGAGGTGGTGGTCGACCTGCTGGTCGCTGCCGGCCGGGGCGTAGCCGCTGACCATCTCCAGCACGGCCGCCTCGCCGAGCGTCTCCGACCAGACGCGGCGGCCCTCCGCCGAATCCGACCCGGCGCTGACGTTGACCGTGCCGATCGCCAGGGCACCGTGCCCGGTCGCGTTCTGCCCCCGTACGAACATGTCGCCGGCATCGATCCGGGCGCCGAACAGACCGGCGAGCTGGCGTAGCACGTCACCGGAGTCCAGCGATTCTTCGAGGTCCTCGTCGTCGGCGTCGTCTCCGGCGTTGGCGTCGGCGGGGTCCGCAGCGGCGGTCTCCTCCGGCGGCGCTGCCCCGTGGTCGTCCCCCGCCGGGTTGCCGGCACCGTCCTGGCGTGCGGGGCCGGCGGGTTCCGGTGCGGCCTGGACCGCGGCCTCGCCGTCGGCGGTCGACGTCGGGTCGTTGCCGCTCATCGGCCCGTCTCCGGTCGGAGCACCGCGTCACGGCCGATGGAACCGATCGCCATCGCGCCGGATCCGATGGCGTTCTGGCCCTCCACCCGGATGTCCCCGGTGCGGATGCCGCCCGCGACGGGAGGCGCACCGCCCCGTCGCCCCGGGCCCACCGGCAGATCCGGCGTCACCGGCGGGTCCGATGCCACCGGCGCATCCGGCGCATCCGGCGGGTCCGGCGGCTCGGGCGGCTCGGGCGTCGGAGCGGCCGGCGGAGGCGAGGCGTCGTCCCGCCAGGAGGTGATGTCCTCGTCCAGGACGGTGAGCCAGGCCGGCTCCCGGAAACCCTTCTCCGCGTGGACCACCTCGATCCGCCGGAACCGGTCCGGCCGGATCTCCTCGGGATACTCGGTCACCACGTCGCGGTAGATGTCCGCGGAGACCACCAGGGCGACCCCGGCATCGGGAAAGGCCGCCAGGGCCCGGCGTACGGGTGCCGCGTCGCAGAGCCGGCTGACCATGACCACCGCCTGCCCGGGAAAGCCGTTGGCCCCGTCGAGGTGCACCATGCCCTGGTGCACCGCCACCCGCAGCCGAATACGGGCCACCGGGAGACGGCTGGCGTTGTAGCGCCGCAACCGCCGGTTCAGCTCCGGCAGGAAGCGGCCGATGACCCTCGCCTCGGGAAGCTCCCGGGGCAGGATGGCCAGTTCCCCGTCGCCGGCCTGCTGCGTCGTCCAGCCGACCCGGTCCAGGCCCACCTCACCGGCCGCCTCGCGGAGCAGCCGGTGGAAGTCCTGCTGTGCCTCGTACTGCTGGACGTTGTCACGCCGGCTGTAGCGTTCCATGTCCACACAAACCAGCAGCCGCCGCTCCGGATGCTGCATCTCGTCACCCTCCTCACCCCGGTCCTCGACGGCCGGGCACCAGCGAACATCCAACCCGCGACACCCCGCCGAGACCCCCCAGAAGTACGGCTTTCGAGGCGACTGTCCAGCAACGGTCATCCCGTCCTGCGCGGGCATCCCGCACGGCCGCCGGCGGTGCACTTGTCGCATGTGGAATGTGCCGGTCGACGTGCTGCTGGCCCTGGAGTTGGACCCGTACCCGACCATCGGCCTGCTGGTCGCGTACCTCTTCGTAGCGGCGCCACTACACCGGGCGTGGCGTAGCGCAGTCGGCCGGCTACGCTGCGGACGCTGTCGACGGCTGAGCAGAGCGGGAGCGTTGATGCGGCGAGAACCACCCCAGGACTCGCAGTGGCCCTACGGCACCTTCCTCCAGCGGCTCGGCCCGACCGTACGGGCCGCCATGCTGGACCTCGGTGTCCGTCGTCAGGTGCCGGCCGGTCAGATCCTGATCCACGAGGGACAGCGGCGGTCGCACCTGGTGCTGATCGAGGAGGGCCTGACGAAGGTCACCGCCGCGCTGCCCGACGGCCGCGCCGCCCTGCTCTCCCTGCGGGTCGGCGGCGACCTGGTGGGCGAGATGTCGGCGCTCAACGACCGGCCCCGCTCGGCGACCGTCACGGCGTGCAGCAAGGTTCGCTACAGCGCGATCACGTCCGAGCGGTTCCGCGGGTTCCTCAAGGGCAATCCGGACGCCGCGCTCGAACTCGCCGCGATGGTCGCCGACCGGCTGCGCTGGTCGAACCGGCGGCGGATCGACTTCTCCTCGTACCCGGTGAAGATCAGGGTCGCCCGGGTCGTCGCGGAGCTGTCCCGTACGCATGGCCGGCAGGAAACCGACGGGGTCGTCATCGACGTGCGGCTCACCCAGCCCGAACTGGCGTCCATCTGTGGCGCCTCCGAGACCTCGATCCAGAAGAGTCTCCGGGAACTGCGCACCGACGGGCTGGTCGACACCGACTACCGCCGGATGACCGTTCGCGACCTCCCCGGCCTCCAGCGCCTCGGCCACATCGACGCCGACGACCGTTAAGCCAACGCGCCGTGAGCGCCGACGCGCCGTGAGCGCTGACGCGCGTTAAGAAGGGCCCCCTCCTATGCACGAGGCGTTAAGAGGGGGCCCTTCCTTACACCTCAGGTGCCGCGGAGGGTGGCGTTGTGGCGGGCGGCGGCGCGGGCCACGGCGGCGTCGCGGGCGGCGACGGCCTCCTCGACGGTGAGGGTGCGGTCCGGCGCGCGGAAGGTGAGCTTGTACGCCAGCGACTTGCGGCCGGCGCCCAGTTGCTCCGAGGCGTACACGTCGAACAGGCGCACCGATTCCAGCAGCTCGCCGGCGCCCTCGGTGAGCGCCTGTTGCACCGCCTGGGCGGGGACCGAGTCCGCCACCACGAGCGCCACGTCGATCAGCGCCGGCGGGTAGCCGGAGACCATGGGCGCGGGCGCCACCGGGGCCACCGGCAACGCGTCCAGGTCCAGCTCCATGGCGCTGGTACGCCGGGGCAGTTCCAGCGCCGCGACGACCGCCGGGTGCAGTTCGCCGGCGTGGCCGACCACCGCCCCGTCGACCAGCAACTCGGCGCAGCGGCCGGGGTGCCAGGGAGCGTACGCGGCGGCCCGCACCTCGATCTGCCG
This sequence comes from Micromonospora sp. CA-263727, assembly GCF_050942455.1. Taxonomy (NCBI): domain Bacteria; kingdom Bacillati; phylum Actinomycetota; class Actinomycetes; order Micromonosporales; family Micromonosporaceae; genus Micromonospora; species Micromonospora sp. CA-263727. Next base: position 2,559,073 of record NZ_CP192031.1, on the reverse strand, counting down.
CTCGGCGAGCCCGGCGGCGGCGAGGACCGCGCGGCCGGCCTCGACGGCATCGGCCCAGCCGGCCGGCCGCCCGGCGCCCCACCAGCCGGCCGGCTCGATGTCGCCGGTCAACACGACGGCGACGTGCCGGGGCTGGTGCGGGACCACCGCGTCGGCGGCGGCGAACTCCGCGTCGCTGGGTCGCCGGTCGACGCCCATCGCCGGTGGGCGGCCGGCACCCGGGCGCGGGTGGAAGACCATGCCGATCTCGTAGAGGGCCAGGTCGCGCAAACCCCGACCGAGGTTGCGCTTCACGATGCCGAGCAGCGGGCCGAGCAGCATGGTGCGCAGCAGCGGCTCCTCCTCCGACAGCGGATTGGCCAGCCGCACCGCCGGGCGGCGCGGGTCGTCGGCGGGCAGGCCGAGCTGGTCGGCCAGGTCGGCGGAGACGAACGGGTGCGCCAGCACCTCGACGTAGCCCCGCTCGGCCAGCGAGCGGGAGACCGCCCGGTTGCGTCGCTGCGGCCAGGTCAGCCCCCGGCCGGGGGGCGCGGTCGGCAGCAGTGACGGCACCTTCTCGTACCCGTCGAGGCGGACCACCTCCTCGACCAGGTCGGCCGGGTCGGTCAGGTCGGGCCGCCAGCTCGGCGGGGTGACGCTGAGCGCCTCGCCGTCGGCGGCGGCGATGCCCACCTCGCCCGGCTCCTCGGCCAGCCGGTCGGCGCTCCGGGCCACGGTGCAGCCGACCTGCTCCAGCAGGGCGACCACCCGGGCCGGCGGGTAGTCCACCCCGACCCGCCGGCTGGGCAGCTCGACCGGGAGCACGACCGGCGTACGCCGCCGGACGTGGTCGATGTCCAGCACCTCGTCGCCGGCGGCGCCGCCCGCGTGCTCGACCAGCAGCCGCACCGCCCGTTCCAACGCGACCAGCGGCAGGGCCGGGTCGACGCCCCGCTCCCAGCGCTTCGCCGCCTCGCTGAACAGCTTGTGCCGGCGGGCGGTCCGCCCGACCATCGCCGGATCCCAGTGCGCGGCCTCGAAGAGCACGTTGACGGTGCCCGGCACGACCTCGCTGGTCTCGCCGCCCATCACGGCGGCGAGCGAGATCGGCACGCCGTCGCCGGAACCGGCGAGCGGGTTCGGCAGCCCGGCGTCGGCGATGACCATGTCCTCCGGCGCGAGCGCGCGGGTCACCCCGTCGAGGGTGGTCAGCTTCTCGCCCGGCGCCGCCCGGCGGACCACCAGCGGGCCGGCGATGCGGTCGGCGTCGAAGGCGTGCATCGGCTGGCCCAGTTCGAGCATCACATAGTTGGTGATGTCGACGGGCAGCGAGATGCTGCGGATCCCGGCGACGGTCAACCGCTGCCGCATCCAGCTCGGCGTCGGCGTCGCCGGGTCGACACCGCGCACCAGCCGGGCCGCGAAGCGGTCGCAGCCGACCGGGTCGCGCACCTCGACCGGGTACGCCGGGACGGCCGTGCCGGCCGGCGCGGGGACCAGCCCCGGATCGCGGAACGGCACCGCCAGGACGTGCGACAGCTCCCGGGCCAGGCCGCGGACGCTCATCGCGTACCCCCGGTCCGGGGTGATCTCCGCCTCGACCACGATGTCGTCGAGACCGACGACGGGCCGGGCGTCGTCGCCGGGCTTCGCCGGGGTGTCCGGCGGCAGCACGATGATGCCGGAGTGGTCGTCACCCAGGCCCAGCTCCTTGGCGGAGCAGATCATGCCGTTGGAGTTGTGCCCGTACGTCTTGCGGGCACCGATGGCGAAGCCGCCCGGCAGCACCCCGCCGGGCAGGATGACCACGACCCGGTCGCCCGGGGCGAAGTTGCGCGCCCCGCAGACGATCTCCTGCGGCTCGCCGGTGCCGTTGGCGGCGCCCACGTCCACCCGGCAGAACCGGATCGGCTTCTTGAAGCCGGTCAGCTCCTCGATCTCAAGGACCTCGCCGACCACCAGCTGCCCGGTCACCGTGCCGGCGAGGTCCACGATGGACTCGACCTCGATGCCGAGGTCGACCAGGGCCCGCTCCAGCTCACCGGCGGGCAGGTCGGCCGGGAGATCGACGTACTCCCGCAGCCAACTGACAGAAACTCGCATGACTCAGACCACCGTCTCCGTAACTCGCGCCCGCACTACGCCCCGTGCCCGAACGCCCGGGTGAACCGGACGTCGCCCTCGACCAGATCCCGCATGTCGCCCACCCCGTGCCGGAACATCACGGTGCGGTCGATGCCCATGCCGAAGGCGAACCCGGAGTAGACCTCCGGGTCGATGCCACAGGCCCGCAGCACCCGCGGGTTGACCATGCCGCAGCCGCCCCACTCGACCCACTGCGGGCCCTTGCGGTGCTCCGGGAACCACACGTCGAACTCCGCCGACGGCTCGGTGAACGGGAAGTAGTGCGGCCGGAAGCGGGTCTTCGCGCCCTCGCCGAACATCGCCCGGGCGAAGTGGTCGAGCGTGCCGCGCAGGTGGGCCATCGTGATGCCCTTGTCCACCACCAGGCCCTCCACCTGGTAGAAGACCGGGGAGTGGGTGGCATCCAACTCGTCGGTGCGGTAGACCCGCCCCGGCACCACCACGTAGATGGGGGGCTTGCGGGCCAGCATGGTGCGCGCCTGCACCGGCGAGGTGTGGGTGCGAAGGACCAGCCCCGACCCCGCCGGGTCGCCGGAGGCGTCGGCCGGTGCGATGTGGAAGGTGTCCATCAGGCCGCGGGCCGGGTGGTCCGGCGGGATGTTGAGCGCGTCGAAGTTGGTCCACTCCAGCTCGACCTCGGGCCCCTCGGCCACCTCGTAGCCCATGCCGATGAACAGGTCGCTGATCTGCTCCATCAGCACCGTGATCGGGTGCCGGGAGCCCCGCGGCCGGCGGTCGTAGGGCAGCGTCACGTCGACGCGCTCGGCGACCAGCACCCGCTCGGCCTGCTCCCGCTCCAGCACCTCGGCGCGGGCGGCGTACGCCTGCTCGATGGCGCGGCGGGTCTCGTTGACCCGCTTGCCGGCGTCGGCCTTCGCGGCCGGCGGCAGCGCGCCGATCTCCCGGCGGGCCAGTGAGACCGGGGCCCGGTCACCGAGGTGCGCCGGGCGCACCACGGCCAGCGCGTCGGGGTCACCGGCGGCGGCGAACGCCTTCTCGGCCTCGGTCACGGCCTCGGCCAGGGCGGCCGGGTCGAGCAGGGCGACCTGCTTCGGGTCGTACGGATCGTTGCGATAGCTCATGGCGTACGGGCACTCCCTCACGGCGGCGCCAGCCCTCACGGGCGGCTAGGCGAGTCTACGGACGCGCGGCTGCGCCGCAGCCCGCCGGTGGAGGTCGCGTGGAGAGCAGGTCAGACCCGCTGCCCGCCGACACCGGCGGGCTGGCTAAACGAACGCCATGGCGCGTTCACCATCGGGGACGCTCTCCTCGTGCTGTCCTGCCGGGCCGTCCTGCCCGCCCGGCCGGGGCCGTCCCGCTGGGACGCTGTCCTGTTTCGCGCTGTTGTCTCCGCGCTGTTGTTCCGGCGCTGCTGCTCGTTCGCTCGCTGTTGTTCCCGTCGCGCTCCCGAAGGGTGTGCGCGGTCAGCGCTGCGCTCTCGCTGAAGCGTACAGGCAGACCGCCGCAGCCGCAGCTAGGTTGAGGCTCTCGGCCCGCCCGTGCAACGGCACCCGGACCCGGGCGTCGGCGGCCTCGGCCAGCTCGTCGGGGAGGCCGTGCGCCTCGGAACCGAAGAGCCAGGCGGTGGGCGCGGCGAGCCGGCCGGCGTCGGCCAGCTCGTCGAGGTCCTCCTCGCCGTGCCCGGTCGCGGCGAGCACGGCCAGCCCGGCGGCCCGCACGGTGGCGACCACGCCGGCCGGGTCACGGTCGCGGACCACGTCGACGTGGAACAGGCTGCCCGCGGAGGACCGCACGCATTTCCCGTTGTACGGGTCGACCGCGTCACCGGCGAAGACCACCAGGGCGGCGCCGGCCGCGTCGGCGGTGCGCAGCACGGTGCCGGCGTTGCCCGGGTCCCGGATCCCGGCCAGCACGGCGACCAGCCGGGGAGCGCGGGCCAGCGCCATCTCCAACGGCACGTCGACGTGCTGGCAGACGGCGACCAGGCCCTGCGGGGCGACGGTCTCGGCGAGCGCGGCGAGGGCCTCGTCGGTCACCTCGGAGACGGGTACGTCGTCGCTGGCGGCGGTCGCCGCGAGGTCGGCGTACCGGTCGAGGGCGGCGGGGGTGCCGAAGAGCTCCAGCACGGTGCGGGGGCGGCTCAGCGCCTCGCGGACCGCCTGCGGCCCCTCGGCCAGGAACCGGCCGGTGGCCTCACGGTCGCGACGGCGCTGGAGCCGGCGGGCGGCGACCACCCTGGGCGTACGCGGCGTGAAGGGCATGATGTCCTCACCGCGACACGCGCGAGGCGTCCCCCGTCGTCGAGGGACGCCTCGCTGCGCGATGCGGAGATCAGGCGGCCTGGGCCGCCGCGCCGCCGGTCCCCTCGGCCTGCACCGCAGCCCGGGCCAGCTCCACGATCGCCGCGAAGGCGGGAGCGTCGTGCACGGCCAGGTCGGCCAGGATCTTGCGGTCGACCTCGATGCCGGCCAGCCGCAGGCCCTGGATCAGGCGGTTGTAGGTCATCCCGTTGGCCCGGGCACCCGCGTTGATCCGCTGGATCCACAGCTGCCGGAAGTCGCCCTTGCGGTCGCGACGGTCCCGGTAGGCGTACTGCATCGAGTGCAGCACCTGCTCCTTGGCCTTGCGGTACAGCCGGGAGCGCTGACCGCGGTAGCCGCTCGCGGTCTCCAGCAGGGTACGGCGCTTCTTCTGGGCGTTCACAGCCCGCTTGACGCGTGCCATCTCAACTCCTTCTTGGACTCAGGTGGCGCGCGTCAGCGGCCGAGCAGCTTCTTGAGGCGCTTGACGTCGGACTTGGCCGCTTCGACCAGGCCCGTCAGCCGGCGGGTACGGGTGGAGGGCTTCTTCTCCAGGTTGTGGCGCAGACCGGCCTGCTGCTTCATGATCTTGCCCTTGCCGGTCACGCGGACCCGCTTGCCCGTCCCCGTGTGGCTCTTCATCTTCGGCATGTGGAACGTCTTCTCCCCTGTTACTCGCCGCTGTTGTCGGCGACGGTGCCGGTGTCACCGGCTGCTGCGGTCTCGCCGGCCTCCGGGCCGACGGAATCCTCCGCAGCCCGGTCCCGGGGCGCCCCGCCCCGGGAGGCGACCGCGGCGACCGCGGCGGCCTTGGTGGCGCGGTGCGGCGCGAGCACCATGATCATGTTTCGACCGTCCTGCTTCGGAGCGGCCTCGACGTACCCCAGCTCCGAGATCTCGCTCTCCAGCCGGCGCAGGAGCCGGTAACCCAGCTCCGGGCGGCTCTGCTCGCGACCGCGGAACATGATCGTCACCTTGACCTTGTCGCCGGCCTTGAGGAACCGCACCACGTGACCCTTCTTGGTCTCGTAGTCGTGCGGATCGATCTTCGGCCGGAGCTTCATCTCCTTGATGACGGTCTGCTGCTGGTTACGCCGCGCTTCGCGCGCCTTCAGTGCGCTCTCATACTTGAACTTGCCGAAGTCCATGAGCTTGCACACCGGCGGGCGCGCCATCGGCGCAACCTCGACCAGGTCCAGATCGACGTCCGCGGCCAGCTGAAGGGCGCGCTCCAGCGGGACGATGCCCACCTGCTCACCCTCGGGGCCGACCAGTCGGACCTCACGTGCCCGGATCTGCTCGTTCACGCGTGGTTCGACGCTGATGGGGCCTCCTCGAGTCGGTTCTTCATGCGTGGCCGACCCGGCGGCTCCCGGTTGGGAACCAACCCGGAAAGCAGAAGGCCCCGGCGCATGCCAGGGCCCGCTCGACCGGTCGACACGATCACAGGATCGCGCATCCGGAACCGGGACACGCCCGGAACCGGGGACCGGACCCGGCCGCCGCAGTCGGCGACTCGGGTGGGAGCAGGGCGCCCCACTTTCACGGCCACCCGCGTTGCGGACAGCCTGGTCGACTCGACAACACTACACCCTCGGTAACTCCGCCCCCAAACCGGACCCGCCGCATCGAGCCCGGCAAGGCCGTTCGTTCCCGCCGACGGCCCCGACGCCTTGCGGAAGTCCCGCCTCACCCGAGGAACAGGCGCCGGGCCGCCGCGGGGGGTGCCCGGCCCCTTTTCCGCCCCTGCGGCTACCTCCAGCAAGATCTTGGACGCTTCCCGTTCTTCAAGAACGGGAAGCGTCCAAGATCTGCTGGGCCGACCGAACGGGCGCGCGAGATGCGGCAACTGACGCTCGACCGGCGACCGGCGGGGTAGCGGGCGAGGGTTAGTAGGCCGGCGAGGGTCACTGACCGGCGGGGGTCAGTGGCCGGCGGGGCGGTCGGTCAGTGCGCTCAGGTGCGCCTGGTGTAGGCGGCGCAGGGCGCGGACCCCGTCGACGGCGAGCTGCTTGTCGGCGGCCTGAAGCGCGACCACCGGCAACAGGTCGTCGTCGTGCAGCTCCAGGGCGGCCCAGGGGGCGCCCCGGTCGAACCGGATGCCCCGGACCACCTCCCAGGGCAGCTCGTACGAACCGATGATGTTGCGGACCCGCACGCCCCGTTCGTCCGCCTCGACCCGGGGGCGGGTGAAGAGCAGGGCACCAAGGGCGAAGAGGACGCCGAGCCCGATCATGGCAAGCTGGTCACCGCGTTGGAAGGTGCCGTAGCCGTTACCGGTGGGACCGGTCAGCGTGGTGGCGATCACGGCGAACAGCACCAGCAGCACGGCCGCCGAGACCCAGCAGACCAACCGGATGCGCTGGGGTCGCAGACGAATCAGCCCGGTGCCGGTCACTCGCTCACGTTCGCTCACACCGGCACTCGGCTGCGCGGTTTCCCTCCGCTCACTCATGGCACCAGTTTGCCATCCGGCCCCGCCGGGCCGTCCGGCGCCACACGGACGTCGGTACCGCCGAGCGGGCTCGCGCCGGCCGCCGCAGCGGTGCCAGCGGGCGGATTCACGGTGGGCGCAGCGGTGCCAGCAGGCGCGGTGGTGCCGGCCGGCGGGGACGCGGCGGCGCGAGCAGGCCGGGAGATGCCGGTGGGCGGGGTGGCGGTGGGCGGGACCGCCGCAGGCGCGGTGGCGGTGGGCGGGCCGGGGCTGCGGCCGGCGACCAGGACGGCGAGCAGGATGAGCAGCGCGCCGGCCAGCACCGGGAGCCGGGCGCCGGGCCCCGCCGGCAGCAGCACGTCCAGCAGCAGGGCGCCGCCGAGCTGCCCGCCGACCAGGGCCAGGCCGGTACGCAGCACGCCCGCCGCGCGTACCCCGATCACCAGGCTGGCCACGATGCCGACGCCGAGCAGCCCGCCGGTGTAGAGGTGCCAGCCCTCGGGCCAGCGTGCCGGCGGAGCGTTGAACGCGCCGGCCAGCGCCGCGACGAGCAGCACCACCGGCGTACTGACGACGAAGTTCACCGCGACCGCGGCGCTGGCCGAGCCGGCGGCGGAGATCCGGCCGTTGAGCGCGGCCTGCAACGCGACCCCGATCCCGCCGGCCACCGCGAGCAGGAGCACGCCGACGGCCAGGTCACCGACGGCGTGGCCGACCTGGGCCAGGGCCACCGCGACCACCCCGAGCAGCGCCCCGGCGATCCTGGGCGTGGTCAGCGGCAACCGGCCCACCGGGGCGAGGCCGGCCCGGTCCGAGGCCAGCCCGCCGAGGCTGCCGCCGGCGACCTGGGCGATGGTGAACACCGCGACCCCGAGCACCGGTACGGCGTACGCGCCGAGCACCACGATGGCCGCCCCGCCCAACCCGCCCAGGTACGACCACCAGGGCAGGCGGGCCCGCCGCAGGGCGGCCAGCCCGGTCCGCATCGAGGGCAGCGCCAGCAGCCCGAGCAGGATCAGCAGGGTCCCGCCGAGGTTGTTGACGACCGCGCCCAGGGTGGCGTTGCCGACCCGCTGCCCGAGTTCGGCGTTGACCGCGCCCTGCGCCGCCGAGGCCGTCCCGCCGAGCGCGACCAGGGCCAGGGCGATCGCGACCGGCGGCGGCCTCAGCGACGGGCGGTCTCTCACAGCCGGCAGGCGTGGATGTTGGTGACCAGGATCGCCCGGGCGCCCAGCTCGTACAGCTCGTCCATGATCCGGTGGACGTCGTCGCGGAGCACCATGGCCTGCACCGCCACCCAGCCCTCGCGGTGCAGCGGGGAGACGGTGGGCGACTCGATGCCCGGGGTCAACGAGCTGGCCTGGTCCAGCAGGCCGGCCGGCACGTCGTAGGCGAGCATCACGTAGCGGCGGGCCACCAGCACCCCGTGCAGCCGCCGCAGCAGCTGCTCGGCCTGCGGGTGGGGCTCGGCGCCGGCCCGGCGTACCAGCACCGCCGAGGATTGCAGCAGCGGATCGCCGAAGACCACCAGGCCGGCCTGGCGCAGGGTGGCCCCGGTCTCGACCACGTCGGCGACCACGTCGGCGACGCCGAGCCGGATGGCGTTCTCCACCGCGCCGTCGAGGCGGATCACGTCGGCCTTGACACCCAGTTCGGTGAGGTGCCGCTCGACCAGCCCCGGGTACGCGGTGGCGATCCGGTGTCCACCCAGCTCCCGTACGTCGTCGACGTCGTCGGGCCGGGCGGCGAAGCGGAAGGTGGCCCGGCCGAAGTTCAGGTCGACGACCTCCTCGGCCGGCGCACCGGAGTCGATCAGCAGGTCCCGGCCGGTGATGCCGACGTCCAGGTCACCGGAGCCGACGTAGGTGGCGATGTCCTTCGGCCGCAGGTAGAAGAATTCGAGGTCGTTGGGCTGGTCCCGGCAGACCAGGTCCTTGGGGTCGGTGCGCTGGCGGTAGCCCGCCTCGCGCAGCATCTGGGCGGCCGACTCGGCCAGCGCGCCCTTGTTCGGTACGGCGACACGCAGCATGACGGAGTGCTCCTTCGATCGGTTTGAGGTCGACGGCGGGGCACTCACAGATGTCGGTAGACGTCCTTCAGGCCGAGACCACTGGCCAGCATCAGCACCTGGACCTGGTAGAGCAGCTGGGAGATCTCCTCGGCGGTACGCTCGGGCCCCTCGTGCTCGGCGGCCATCCACGACTCGGCCGCCTCCTCGACGACCTTCTTGCCGATGAAGTGCACGCCCTTCTCCAGCGCGGCGACCGTGCCCGAGCCCGGGGCGCCGGCGGCGGCCTTGGCCTGCAGCTCCGCGAACAACTCCTCGAACGTCTTCACGGAGACAGATTCTCGCAGTCGCCCTCGGTCGCGGCGCGCACCGGGTCCGGTGCTGACCGGTGGGCGGGACCAGCATTCCCTACCAACATGGTGGGACACCGCTTCGGTGCCGGCCGATGGTGGTCGTACGCTGTCCGCCATGGTCAGGACCCCACGCACGCTCACGTTCGCCACCGCCGGCGCAGTTCTGCTCGCGGTCGCCGCCTGCGCCCCGCAGGACGAGCCCGCCCCCCGGCCCTCCGCCAGCGGCGCCGCTGCCTGCGCGAAGGAGAACCTGGGCACCCGTACGCCCGGCAAGCTCACCATCGCCACCGACGAGCCGGCGTACCAGCCGTGGTTCGTCGACGACAAACCCGACAACGGCGAGGGCTTCGAGTCCGCGGTGGCCTACGCGGTCGCCGAGAAGCTCGGCTACGCCCGGGACGACGTCGTCTGGACACGGGTGAAGTTCGACTCCGCGATCGCGCCCGGCCCCAAGAACTTCGACTTCGACATCAACCAGTTCTCGGTCACCGAGGAGCGCAAGCAGGCGGTCGACTTCTCCGCGCCGTACTACCTGGTGCGGCAGACCGTCATCGCGCTGAAGTCCTCCAAGATCGCCGGAAAGACGGCCCTGGCCGACCTGCGCGGGGCCAAGCTCGGCGCCCAGGTCGGCACGACCAGCTACCAGGCGATCACCGACGTGATCAAGCCCACGGTCGAGCCGCAGGTCTACAACAGCAACGACGACGCGAAGAAGGCCCTACAGAACGGCCAGCTCGACGGCCTGGTGGTGGACCTGCCCACCGCGTTCTACATCACCGCCGCCGAGATCGAGGACGCGGTGATCGTCGGGCAACTGCCGCAGGTGGGCACCCCGGAGGCGTTCGGGCTGCTGCTGGACAAGGACTCGCCGCTGACCGGCTGCGTCAGCGAAGCGGTCGGCCAGCTCTCCGCCGACGGTGTGCTCAAGCAGTTGGAGCAGCAGTGGCTCGCCCAGGTCGCGGGAGCACCCGAACTCACGTGAGCACCGCACTGCACCACGATCCCTCGCCCGCGCAGCGGGCGAGGACCGCGTACCGCCGCCGGCAGACCGTGCTGAGCGTGCTGATCGCCGCCGCCTCCACGGCGGCGATCGGCACGCTGCTGGCGTTCGCGGTCACCGGAGCACCGGGCTGGGACCGGGTACGCGAGTCGTTCCTGGACCCGGAGATCGCCCGGGACGCGTTGCCCCGGGTGCTGACCGGGCTCTGGCTCAACGTCCGGCTGCTGGTCTGCTGCGCGATCGGGGCGCTGCTGCTCGGCCTGCTGATCGCGGTCCTGCGGACGCTGCGCGGGCCGGTCTTCTTCCCGATCCGGGCGCTCGCCGCCGGCTACACCTACACCTTCCGCGGCCTGCCGTTGATCATCGTGCTCTACCTGCTCACCCTCGGCGTGCCCGGCCTGCGGTTGCAGGGCATGCCGCCGGTGCTGGTGCTGGGCGGGTTGGCGCTGGTGCTCACCTACGGCGGCTACCTGGCGGAGGTGTTCCGCGCCGGCATCGAGTCGGTGCATCCCAGCCAGCTCGCGGCGGCCCGCTCGCTGGGGCTGACCTACCGGCAGACCATGCGGCACGTGGTGCTGCCGCAGGCCGTCCGGCGGGTGGCACCGCCCCTGCTCAACGACGTGGTGGCGTTGCAGAAGGACGTCGGCCTGGTCTCCCTGGCCGGGCCGATCGACGCGGTACGGGCCGCGCAGATCGCCACCGCCCAGACCTTCAACTACACGCCGTACATCGTGGCCGGGGTGCTCTTCGTGCTGCTCGCCATCCCGCTGATCGCGGTCACCGACCAGGTGACGCTGCGCGCGGCCCGACGCCAGTCCGGAGGCTGAGATGGACGTCCTACGCTGCCGGGGGCTGCGCAAGGAGTTCGGCGGGCAGGCCGTCCTCGACGGGCTCGACCTGACCGTGGCCGAGCACCAGGTGGTCGCGCTGATCGGGGCGTCCGGCTCGGGCAAGTCGACCCTGCTGCGCTGCGTCAACCTTCTCGAAGAGCTGCACGACGGGACCATCGAGCTGGACGGCGAGGAGATCTCCGCCCCCGGCGTCGACCCGGACAAGGTACGCCGCCGCATCGGCATGGTCTTCCAGTCGTACAACCTCTTCCCGCACCTGAGCGTGCTGGACAACGTCACCCTCGCCCCGCGCCGGGTGCACCGGCGTTCCCGGGCCGAGGCCGAGGCGCGCGCCCGGGAGCTGCTCGACCGGGTGGGGTTGGGCGCGAAGGCCGACGCCTTCCCGGACCGGCTCTCCGGCGGCCAGCAGCAGCGGGTGGCGATCGTCCGGGCGCTCGCCAACTCGCCCCGGCTGCTGCTGCTCGACGAGGTCACCTCGGCGCTGGACCCGGAGTTGGTCGGCGAGGTGCTGACCATGATCCGGGGCCTCAAGTCCGACGGCATGACCATGGTGCTGGCCACCCACGAGATGAGCTTCGCCCGTGACGTCGCCGACCAGGTGTGCTTCCTCGACGGCGGTCGGGTGGTCGAGGCCGGCCCGCCCGAGCGGGTGTTCGGCGCGCCGACCCAGCCGCGTACCCGCCAGTTCCTGGCCCGGATCATCGAGGCCGGCCGCCTCTGACAGCCACACCGGTGCCACGGCGAAACGAGCGGTCGGCGGTGCCACCGCGCTGTTGGTGCTGGCCACGCTGCTCTATTACCTGCTCGTGCTGATGGTCGGCCGCCGCTGGAGTGGGGGCACCCTGGACGACGGCACGTCGGCTGACCTGCTGGGGCTCCGCTCGGTTGCCATCATGACGGCGCTGTGGCTGACCGGATCCCTCGTCGCGGGCCCGGTTCTCGGCCTGCTCGGCCATATCGTGCGTGTCGGCAGAGCGTCGACCTCGGCGCTGGCCGCGGGCGCGCTATGCGGCCTTCTGGCGGGCGAGGGCTGGCAGGCCCTGGTGCTGGCACCACCCTGGCAGCTGTTGACCGTGACCGACCCGCACCACGCGGAGTTCTTCCGAGGCGTGGTGGTCGGGCAACTCGTCAAGATCGTGCTTCCGATCGTCGTCCTGGCCTGGCTGGCCACGGCGCATCGCCTCTGGCGCTCATGGCCGATGCTGTTCACCGCAGCCATCTCAAGCGGCGCCCTGAGCGCGGCCCTGTGGCACGCGCTCTACGCCGCGGCAAACAGCGTCTAAGCATCGGTTTGACCCGCTTGTCGGCCAGGTGGTTCGAGGAGGCGTTGCAGCAGCAACAAGCCGCTCTTGAGGTCAGCGCCCTGGTCGAGCAGCCACTGGGTGCTGAGGCCGTCGGCCGCTGCGAGGACGAGCGAAGCCGCTTCGTCCAGAGGGATGTCGGACCGGACGCTGCCCGCCGCCCGGCCCTGCTCGAGGAGGGTCACGATTCTTCGCCGCAGGTCGGCGTACCGCTCGGAGAAGTGCGCCCGCGAGCGGTCGTTGCCGGCCTCCAGCGCGTGCGCCACCATGCTGTTCAGCAGCGCCATCAGCCCTGGCACCCGCATGCTGTGCTCGGCCGATCCCTGGATCAGGTCGACGAAGGTGCCGTCTGCGTCGTCCGGGGCGTCGAGGAAGCGGCGGTCGTGCTCCCGGAGCACCTCGATGAAGAGCTCTTCGCGGGTGCCGAAGTGGTGTTTGAGCACCGGATGCGTCACGCCGATCGCTTCTCCGATGGCTCGCAGCGAGGTGCCCTCGAAGCCCAGCCGGTCGTAGACCGCCAGCACCTCGTCGATGATCTGCTGCCGCCGCGCAAGCCCCTTGGCGTACGGTCCCCGCTTCGGTGAACCCTCCTGCCGGGCGGGTCGGATCCCCCGCGGGTCCCGGTCGGGCATGGCATACCTCCAAGGCGATCAGCGGGCCGGTGTGGCGCGGCCCGCTCGATCCTATGACTACGGCCACAAAAATATCCATCCGGATATTTTCACGATACCGTCTGCGGCAAGCGATCGGGCGACCGCGTGGGGTGCTTCCGCCGGCGCGGGCGAGGCACCCCACACCGGGACCCGGTCACAGACACGCAGGAGGAGACGGCATGGCATGGCAGTTGTTCAGGCTCGGACGCTGGTCGTTCCGACGCCGGTGGACCGTGACGGGAATCTGGGCTCTGCTGCTCCTCACCGTCGCTCTCGGTGCGACGACCCTGTCGGGCAAGACCAACGACAGCTTCGAGTTGTCGGGCATCGAGTCGACGCAGGCGTTCGACCTGATCAGGGAGCGCGACCCCGGAGCCGCGCCGGACGGCGCGACCGCGCGGGTGGTGTTCCAGGCCCCGAACGGCGAGTCACTGGCAGACCCGGCCAACAAACAGGTCGTGTCCGACGCGCTCACGGCACTGAGGACGAGCCACGTCCTGTCGATCGTCGACCCGTACGCCGCGGGAACGATCTCCGAAGACGGGCGCACCGGCTTCGCCTCGGTCAGCTACGCCCGCAGCGCGGTCCATCTGTCCCAGACGGACCGCGATGCGCTCGAAGCTGCCCGTGACATCGCCGAGCAGGCCGGGCTGACGGCCGCCATCGGCGGCGACGTGCTCGGCGTGGAGATCGGCGGGGCCATCGCCGAACTGATCGGCATCGCCATCGCCTTCGTGGTACTGGCCGTCACCCTCGGTTCGCTCGTCGCGGCCGGGATGCCGCTGCTGACCGCGCTGGTCGGCGTCGGCATCGGTGTCACCGCCATCGCCACCCTGACCGGCTTCGTCGAGCTGAGCACCACCACCCCCGCGCTCGGCACGATGCTCGGCCTGGCGGTCGGCATCGACTACGCGCTGTTCATCCTGTCCCGCTATCAGGCCGAGGTACGCAGTGGCCACCCGCTGGAGGAGGCGGCGGGCCGCGCCGTGGGCACCGCGGGCTCGGCGGTGGTCTTCGCCGGCCTCGCCGTCGTCATCGCCCTCGTCGGTCTCGCCGTGTGCGGCATCGGATTCCTCACCGAGATGGGCCTGGGCGCGGCGTTCACCGTCGCCCTCGCCGTCCTCATCGCGCTCACCCTGCTGCCCGCACTACTCGGTTTCGCCGGCACCCGCATCACGAAGCCAGGTCCCCGCTCCGTGAAGAACCACCCCGCCGCCAACGTCACGGACACCGGCGCCGACCGCAATCCCGGCGAGCCGCCCACTCTCGGACGCCGCTGGGCCGAGAGCCTTGCCCGGGTTCGCTGGCCCGCGCTCGTGGCCGGGATCGCGGCCGCCGCCGTGGCCGCCATCCCCGCAGCCTCCCTGCAACTCGCGCTGCCCGACGACAGCACCAAACCCGCGGGCAGCGACGTACGCGTCGCCTACGACCTCATCGACGAGCACTTCGGCGCCGGAGCCAACGGGCCGCTGCTCGTCGTCGTCGACACCAAGGAGGCCCCGGACCCGACCGCCGCGATCGCGGCCGCCACCGCGCGGCTACAGACCCTGGCGGCCCGGGACGACGCCAACATCGCCGCCGTCATCCCGGCCATCACCAGCGACAGCCCGCAGGCGCAGCAGTCCTACCTGCAACAACTCGACACGGCGCAGTACACCACGCTCACGGTCATCCCGCGCTCCGGACCGTCGGACCAGTCCACCAAGGGCCTCGTCGCGGACATCCGGGACACGCTGTCCGACCTACCGGACCAGAGCGGAGCCCGAGCACTGGTCACCGGCGTCACCGCGGTCGGCGTCGACATCTCCAACGAGCTGACCGAGGTGTTCCCGCTCTACCTCGCCGTCGTCGTGGGGCTCGCTCTCATCCTGCTCACCGCGGTGTTCCGCTCGATCTGGGTGCCCGTCAAGGCCGCGCTCGGCTTCCTGCTCTCCGTCGGCGTCTCCCTGGGCGCAACAGTCGCGGTCTTCCAGTGGGGCTGGCTCAACGAACTCGTCGGTCTCGACACCGGCAGCCCCGTGCTGTTCCTGCTGCCGATCCTGCTCACCGGCATCCTGTTCGGCCTGGCGATGGACTACGAGGTCTTCCTCGTCACCCGCATGCGGGAGGCATACGTACACGGCTCGCCAGCACGCCAGGCGGTCATCGACGGATTCGCCCACAGCGCCCGGGTCGTGGCCGCCGCCGCCCTCATCATGGTCGGCGTGTTCGCAGGCTTCACCCTCACCGACGACATCATCCTCAAGACCATCGGCTTCGCCCTCGCGATCGGCGTCCTCGTCGACGCGTTCCTGGTCCGCATGCTCATCGTTCCCGCCACCATGCTCATCCTCGGCCGACGGATCTGGTGGCTGCCGCGCTGGATGAACAAGGTCGTACCGACCCTGGACGTCGAAGGCGAGGCACTCACCCAACGCCTCGCGCCACGCTAGGCGCCCGACCGGCGCTCGCCTTCACGAAGACACCTCCGCGCCCTGGCCGGGCCGTTCGACACCTCGGCCAGGGCGCGAACCCGCCGCCCGATCGGTTTCCCTTCAGGCCCTGTCAGGCGCCGAAGCCGACGCGCTGGCTGACGGCGGTGGCGACTCCGCGGATGGCGAGGGCGGCGTCCAGGGCGGCAACCGTCGACGACCAGCCCTTGTCCTCGGCGGAGTCGGGCAGGCCGGCGCGGTCGCGAGCCTGCTCGATGGTGTCGACGGTGAGCACGCCGTGCGCGACCGGCTTCCCTTCGTCCAGGGCGACCCGGGTCAGGCCGTCGGTGACCGAGCGGCAGACGTAGTCGAAGTGCGCCGTCGCGCCGCGTACCACCACGCCGAGGGCGACCACCACGTCGCAGCGGCGGGCCAGGGCCTGGGCCACCACCGGCAGCTCCACCGAGCCGGCCACCCGGGCCACCACCGCCCGCGCGCCGCACGCCTGCGCGGCGGCCACCGCCCGGTCCAGCATGTGGTCGGTCAACTCGCCGTGCCACCGCGCGGCGACCACGCCCACGGTCATCCCGGACGCGTCGACCGGGGTCGTCCCCGGCTCACCGAAACCCGCCATCGCCGCTACGCTCCGATCTCTTTGCCGGCCACCGGACGCCCCATCGGGGCCTCGGCCAGTTCGTCCAGGTCAAGCAGGTGTCCCATCCGGTCCCGCTTGGTACGCAGGTAGCGCACGTTCTCCGGGTGCGGGCGCACCGGCATGCCCTCCCGGCCGGAGACGGTGAGCCCGTAGCCCTCCAACCCGGCCCGCTTGGCCGGATTGTTGGTCAGCAGCCGCATCGAGCGCACGCCGAGGTCGTAGAGGATCTGCGCGCCGGTGCCGTAGTCGCGGGCGTCGGCCGGCAGGCCGAGGTCGAGGTTCGCGTCGACCGTGTCGCGGCCCTGGTCCTGGAGTTGGTACGCCTGCAACTTGTGCAGCAGCCCGATGCCGCGCCCCTCGTGGCCGCGGACGTAGAGGACCACGCCCCGGCCCTCCCGCGCCACCCGGTCCAGCGCGGCGTTCAACTGCGGACCGCAGTCGCAGCGCACCGAGGCGAAGACGTCCCCGGTCAGGCACTCCGAGTGCACCCGCACCAGCACGTCCCGGCCGTCGCCGATCTCGCCCATCACCAGCGCCACGTGCTCGGCCGTGTCGAACTCGCTGCGGTAGCCCAACGCCCGGAACATCCCGTGGGCGGTGGGCATCCGGGCGTCGGCGACCAGCTCGACCTGCTTCTCGGTACGCCGCCGGTAGGCGATCAGGTCGGCGATCGTGACCAGGGTCAGCGAGTGCTCGGCGCAGAACTTCTCCAGATCCGGCAGCCGCGACATCGTGCCGTCGTCGTTGACCAGCTCGCAGAGCACACCGGCCGGACGCAGGCCGGCCATCCGGGCCAGGTCGACGGCCGCCTCGGTGTGCCCGGGACGGCGCAGCACCCCGCCCGGACGGGCCCGCAACGGCACCACGTGCCCGGGCCGGGTCAGGTCGGTCGGCCCCGTCGTCGGGTCGGCGAGCAGCCGGATGGTGTGCGCCCGGTCCGCCGCGGAGATGCCGGTGCTCACCCCCTCCCGGGCGTCGACGGTCACGGTGTACGCGGTCTGCCGGCGATCCTGGTTGGTGTGGTGCATGGGCGGCAGGTCGAGCCGGTCGCACTCGCTCTCGGTGAGCGGGACGCAGATGAAGCCCGAGGTGTGCCGCACCGTGAAGGCGAGCAGCTCCGGGGTGGCCAGCTCGGCGGCGAAGATCAGGTCACCCTCGTTCTCCCGGTCGGCGTCGTCCACCACCACGACCGGCCGGCCGGCGGCGATGTCCGCCAGCGCCTGTTCGATATCGGAAAAGGTCATGCCGTCACCTCGCTTCGCTCGACGCCGGCATGCCCCATCTGGCTGCGCTGCCGGTTCGCTCGCTGACGCTCGCTCATGCCGTCACCTCGGCCCCGTCGGCCGGGCGGGTGTCGAGCAGGCGCTCGACGTACTTGGCCAGCACGTCCATCTCCAGGTTGACCGGGTCGCCCACGGTCCGGGCGCCGAGCGTGGTCAGCGACAGGGTGGTGGGGATCAGGCCGACGGCGAACCAGTCCGGCCCGACCCCGGTCACGGTCAGCGAGACCCCGTCGACGGTGATCGAGCCCTTCTCCACCACGTACCGGGACAGCGCGGCGGGCAGCCGGAACCGGACCGTCTCCCAGCGCTGCGCGGGCTCGCGGGCGAGCACCTCGCCCACGCCGTCGACGTGCCCCTGCACCAGGTGCCCGCCGAGGCGGCTACCCAGCGCGGCGGCGCGCTCCAGGTTGACCCGGTCGCCGGCGCGCAGCGTGCTCAGCGCCGAGCGGCGCAGCGTCTCGCCCATCACGTCGGCGGTGAACACCCCGCGGTCGACGTCGACCACGGTCAGGCAGACGCCGTTGACCGCGATCGAGTCGCCGTGCCGGGCGTCCGAGGTGACCAGCGGGCCACGGACCGCTACCAGGGCCGAGTCCTGCGCCGTCGGGGTCACCCCGACGACCTCGCCCAGTTCCTCGACGATGCCGGTGAACATGCCTAGCCCTCCCTTTTCCGGGGCAGCGCGGTGATCCGCAGGTCGGGGCCGACCTGCGTGACGTCGGTGATCTCCAGGTCGATGGCGTCGGTGATGGTGGTCACGCCCGCGTCGACCAGGGCGGCGGGCCCCGCGCCGAGCAGCCGGGGGGCGAGGTAGCCGACGACCCGGTCGACCAGGCCGGCCGCGAGGAACGCCCCGGCGAGCCGGGGGCCACCCTCCAGCAGCACGGCGCGTACGCCCCGCGCGTGCAGCGCCGCCAGCAGCGCGAACAGGTCGACCCCGCCGCCCGGGTCGGCCCCCAGCTCGGCGGCGGTGGCGACCCAGGTGCGGGCGGCGCCGTCGCGGACCTGGGCGTCGAGGGGGGTACGCCCGGCCGAGTCGACCACCACGCGCAGCGGCTGCCGGATGGCGAGGCTGCCGTCGCGCAGGTTACGCACGGTGAGCCGGGGGTCGTCGGCGAGCACGGTGCCCACGCCGACCACCACCGCGTCGACGGTCGCGCGCAACGCGTGCACGTCCATCCGGGCCGCCTCGGAGGTGATCCACATGCTGGTGCCGTCGGCCGCCGCGGAGCGGCCGTCGAGCGTCGCCGCGTACTTCCAGATCACGTAGGGCCAGCCGCGGCGCATCGCGGTCAGCCAGGCCACGTTGCCCTGCTCCGCCTCGGTGCCGCGTACCCCCAGGTCGACGCGGACGCCGGCGGCCCGCAGCGTGGCCGCGCCGCCGGTGGCGACCGGGTTGGGATCCGGCACGGCGATGACGACCCGGGCCACGCCGGCCTGCACCAGCGCGGTGCTGCATGGGCCGGTGCGGCCGGTGTGGTCGCACGGTTCCAGGGTGACGACCGCGGTGCCGCCCTTCGCCCGCTGGCCGGCCTGGGCCAGCGCGACGATCTCGGCGTGCGGCCCGCCGGCGTACGCGTGGAAGCCCTCGCCGACCACCTCGCCGTCGGCGTCGAGCAGCACGCAGCCGACCACCGGGTTGGGACTGGTCGTGCCGAGCCCGCGCGCCGCGAGCTCGATCGCGCGCCGCATCGCCTCATCGACCGAGACGCTCGCCATCGCCGTTGCCCATGCCCTCTCGCTCTGCTCGCGCGGGCGGGGCTGGGAGACCAGACAGGTCGGCGGCGGAATCCGGGTACGGCACAGCCGCCCCCGGAGAGGTCGTGGGCACGCCGAAACCCGGCGAGCCGTACGGCCCTTCCGTCCCGCGCGCTGTCTCCCATCCGGACTGTCTGGGCGCGGACGGGCCGCACCCAACCGTCGGCCCCGGATTCTCACCAGGTCCACCGGGCGGACGAACCGCTCCCGGGTCGCGGGCTTACCACGGTCGGACCGTGGATCACCGCCGGTTCGGAATTACACCGAGTCCCGCCAGCGCGTGGTGGGTACTGAGGGAAGTCTTACACGCCGAACGGGGTGCGGGGCCACCCGGGCGAGCTACTTCACATGACGGTGATTCGGATCGGCGATCCCGCGGCGGCGATCCATCGCCACGTACGAGCCGGGTTGGCTCTTGGCCACGGTCTTCATCTCGGAGGCGGTGGTCATCGCCTCCAGCGGGTTGGTGATGCGCTTGTTGGCGTCGGAGAGGCAGACCCCGATGGAGAGGGTGACCAGCGCGGCGCGGCGGATGTTGCCCCGCCGGTCCTTCAGCTCCACGTAGCCGCGCTCCCGGTCGGTGGGATCGTAGAGGGCGTCCGCGGCCAACTCGAAGTCCGCCGAGACCCGGGAGGTGAGCGGCATCACCTGCTCCGGGGTGCAGACGAAGACGAAGTCGTCGCCGCCGACGTGCCCGAGGAAGGCCGGCGGCAGCGCGACCGAGACCACCGCCCGGTGCAGGCTGCGGGCCAGCGCGGAGATGAAGTCGTCGCCCCGGGAGAACCCGTACCGGTCGTTGACGCTCTTGAACCGGTCGACGTCGATGTAGCCGACCGCGTAGTCCGCGCCGACCCGGACCCGGTCGGCGATCTCCCGCCGGATCCGGCTGTTGCCCGGCAGGCCGGTCAGCGGGGAGACCTCGCGGAACTCCTTGTTGCGCCGCAGCGTCGAGGTGACCCGGGCCACCAGTTCCAGGGTGTCGAAGGGCTTGACCAGGTAGTCGTCGGCGCCGGCGCTGAGCCCGACGACCTTGTCCACGGTCATCCCCTTCGCGGTCAGCATGATCACCGGTAGGGCCGCGGTCATCGGGTCGGCGCGCAGCCGTCGGGTCAGCTCCAGGCCGTCCACCCGCGGCATCATCAGATCGACCACGGCCAGGTCGGGCCGCTGCCGCTCGATCAGGTCGAGCGCCTCCTGGCCGTCGCTGGCGAGCATCACGTCGAAGCCGTGCACCCGCAGGTTGAACTCGACGAAGCGGGCGATGTCCTCGTCGTCGTCGACGACGAGGATCACGTCCTTGGGGTCGTCGGCCGGTTCCACGTCAGGCCCCGATCGCCGCGCGTTCCGCCAGCCCGCGCAGCCGGCGTACCGCCTCGGCGGGGTCGTCGGCGCCGTAGACCGCGGTGCCGGCCACGAAGGCGTCGGCGCCGGCCGCGGCGGCCTGCTCGATGGTGTCGGCGGCGATCCCGCCGTCGACCTCGATGCGCAGGTCGAGGTGGCCGGCATCGACGTGCCGCCGGGCGGCGCGGACCTTGTCCAGCAGCTGCGGGATGAACCGCTGCCCGCCGAACCCGGCCTTGATGGTCATGACCAGCAGCGTGTCGAAGCTCGGCAGCAGATCGAGGTACGGCTCGATGGGGGTGTCCCGGTCGATCGCCAGCCCCGCCCTGGCCCCGGCGGCCCGCAGGTCCTTGGCCAGTGCCACCGGGTCGTCGCACGCCTCGGCGTGGAAGGTTACGTTGTAGGCGCCCGCGTCGGCGTAGCCGGGTGCCCAGCGACGCGGATCCTCGATCATCAGGTGCACGTCGAAGGGCAGCTCGGTGACGGCCCGCAGGCTCTGCACCACGGGCAGCCCGATGGTCAGGTTCGGCACGAAGTGGTTGTCCATCACGTCCACGTGCAACCAGTCCGCGGCGTTCTCGACGGCGCGGACCTCTTCGGCGAGACGGGCGAAATCGGCAGCGAGGATACTGGGCGCGACAATGGGCGGCGGTACGGTCACAGGGCCAGTGTACGAAGGCCGCCATCCGCCGCTGGCGGCACGCCGGCAACCGGGAACACCCGGTGACCCAGAGGTGACCAATGGTGCAGAATGGCCCTCTTCGGGCCAGTGGAACGGGACGAAGCGGGGCCGTGACTGGCCAGACGACCGAATCGCGGCAACACTCCATCAGGGATGGTGACGGTATCGTGCAGGCCGGTGGGCGCGAGAGCCGACAGCCGCGTGGCGGATCCCGGGAAGGGCGGACGATGCGACGGTGGCTCGCGGCGCTGGCGTTGGCCGGTGTAACTGCGATACTGCTGAGCGGCTGTGTGCAGCCGGGCGGGACGGACGGGGATCTCACCGACGACTGGCCCGTCATGCGCGTACCGACGATGTTCGTGCCGGCCACCGACGCCTGTCTGCCCCGGGTCACCGCGGTCGTGCAGGCGAGCACCTACGAGACCGTGGACTGCGCGCGCAACCACCTGGCCGAGACGGTCCACGTCGGCGAGTTCACCGGCTCGGCGGCCGACGGCCGGCGACCGGAACCGGGGTCGGCGGCGCTGCGGACTGCCCGTGCCGAGTGCGACCAGCGGACCCGGCTGGTGCTCGGTGGCGACTGGCACACCGCCCGGCTCACCCTGAACATCGCCCTGCCGTCGGTGTCGGCCTGGAACGGCGGTGCCCGGTGGTTCCGCTGCGACCTGAGCGAGACCGACAGCATCGACAACACCCGGCCGGTCAACCGCACCGGGAGCCTACGCGGCGCGCTGATCGGCGACTCACCGCTGGTGCACCGCTGTTTCGACCCGAAACTCATCGGCGACAGCCTCAACTACATGGCTCCGGTGCTCTGCTCCGAGCCGCACGGCGCGGAGTTCGTCGGCGTGTACATCGAACGGGACATGACCTGGGAGCAGTTCGTCGCCTCGGACGGCCAGGCGCACAAGCGCTGCATGGAGCTGATCGCCGTCTTCGCCGAGGTACCCAACAACGCCGACCTGCCCTACCGCGCCGGCTCGATCTTCTATCCGCCGTCGCAACGGGAATGGGAGGAGGGCGACCGCGGGGTGCGCTGTATCTTGTGGAGCGACGACCGCAAGCTCACCGGTTCGATGCGGGGAGTCGGCCCGCGGGGACTACCGGTGACCTGACCACGGTGCCGTATGCTGCCGGTCCGTGGCGTGCCGCGGTCCGTGGCCACGCCCCAGGGGGAGGTCGACGGGGATGCGACGATGGCTGACCGGGTTCGCGTTAGGCGCGGTGGCGACGCTGGCGCTGGCCGGCTGCACCGAACCAGTGGGAACGGACGGTGACCTGGTCGACGACTGGGCGCCGATGGCCGCGCCCACGGTCTTCACGCCCGAGGCGAAGACGTGCCACGCCCAGACCCAGGAGGTCGGCTACCTTCGCGCCTACGACCCGGTGGACTGCAAGCAGCCGCACCGGGTCGAGACCGTGCACGTCGGCACGCTCACCGACGTGGGCGGGGCGAACCCGCCGGCCGCCGGCAGCGCGGGGATGCGCACCGCGTTCCGCGAGTGCGACCGGGAGCTGCGGACCACGGTGGGCGGCGACTGGCGTACCGGCCGGATCGGGCTGACCGTCGTCTTCCCGTCGCCGCCGGCCTGGACCGGTGGCGCACGCTGGTTCCGCTGCGACGCCCACGAGCTGCGCGGCCTCGACGTCCCGATCCCGGAGCGGCGCACGGCCAGCCTCACCGGTGCGCTGGCCGGCTCGTCGCCGCTGCGGCACGGCTGTTTCAATGCCAAGACCAAGGGCGACGAGGTGACCGAGATGGTCGCCGTCAAGTGCACCGCGCAGCACCGGGCCGAATTCGTCGGCGTCTGGCAGGCCCCGGCGACCGGCTACGCGGCGTTCCGGAAGGACGCCGACCGGGCCCACCAGGCCTGCCGCAGCATGATCGCCAAGTTCGCGAAGATCCCGGACGACGGCAACGTCAAATACCGCGTCGGCACCATCTTCTACCACCCCACGCAGGACGAGTGGCGCAGCGGCAACCGGGGCGTGCAGTGCTTCCTGTGGAGTGAGCGCACGCTCACCCGTTCGCTGAAGGGCGCCGGCACCCGGGCTCTGCCGATCAACTGACCCCCCGGGGTCAGGCCCCCCTCGGCGGCCCGGGCGACGAACGCCTTCCACCCGCACGGCCACGACCTGGTCAGGTGCGGCGCAGCACGGCGAGGAACATGGCGTCGGTGCCGTGCCGGTGCGGCCAGAGCTGCACCGTCGGCCCGTCGCCGAGACCCGGCATGCCGGCCGGCAGCAGCGGTCGGGCGTCGACGAAGTCCACCGGGGTGCCGGAGCGGCGGGCCGCCTCGGTCACCGTCACGTGGGTCTCCACGGTGTGCGGTGAGCAGGTCACGTAGGCCACCACACCGCCGGGGCGGACCGCCCGCAGCCCGGCGGCGAGCAGCTCGCGCTGCAACCGGGTCAGCGCCGGCAGGTCCGACGGTTGGCGTCGCCAGCGCGACTCCGGCCGGCGGCGCAGCGAGCCCAGACCGGTGCACGGCGCGTCGACCAGCACCCGGTCGAAATGCCTCTCCGGCAGCTTCGGCTCGGCGCCGACCAGCCGGCCGTCGGTGTGCAGCACATTCACCGGCAGGCCCCTGGTCGCGCTCTCGACCAGCCGGGCCCGGTGCTCGGCCACCTCCACGGCGGTCAGCCGCACATCACGTTGCGCCGCGAGCGCCCCGAGCAGCCCCGACTTGCCGCCCGGCCCGGCGCACAGGTCGAGCCAGCGGCCGTCCGGGCCGTCCACCTGGGCCACGGCGAGGGCGTTCGCCACCAGCTGGGAACCCTCGTCCTGGACGTGGGCCCGCCCGTCGGCCACCGCCGCCAGGTCGCCGGGGGCACCGCCGCCGAGGTAGACCGCGTACGGCGAGAAGGCACCCGGCGCGCCACCCACCTCGTCGGCCAGCTCGACCGGGTCGGCCAGGCCGGGCCGGGCGCACAGGTGCACCGGTGGCCGCTCGTTGTCCTCGATCAGCAGGCGGGTGGTCTCGCCGAGATCGCCGCCGAGCGCCTCGGCGAACGCCCTGACAATCCACTGTGGATGGCTGTAGGCAAGAGCGAGGTGACCGATCGGGTCGGTCTGGATCGGCGGCGCGAGGCGGGACACCCACTCGTCGGAGTCCGCGCCAGCGACCTCGCGCAGCACCGCGTTGGCGAAGCCGGTGGCGCCCTGGCCGACCGCCCGGACCAGGTCGACGGTCGAGGAGACCGCCGCGTGCGCGGGCACCCGGGTGTGCAGCAGCTGGTACGCGCCGATCCGCAACGCGTCGCGTACCGGTGGATCGATCCGCTGCACGTCCCGGCCGGCCGCCCTGGTCAGGATGGCGTCGAGAGTGCCGAGGTGACGCAGCGTGCCGTAGGTCAGCTCGGTGGCGAAGGCGGCGTCCCGGCCGAACAGTCCCTCCTCGCGGAGGATCCCCGGCAGCACCAGGTTGGCGTACGCGTCGTCCCGGTGCACCGCCGCGACCGCCTCGTACGCGGCGTGCCTCGGCCGGTCCGGCGCCGGCCGCCCCACCCGCGGGCTCCGGCGATCGTTGCCCCGTCGGGCTGCGGTGTCCCTCACGCGAACTCCTCACCGGCGCTGACCCGGACGCCGCGCGCCCAGTCGGTGGCCGGCATGGCCCGTTTGCCCGCCGCCCGCACCTCGCCGAGCCGGACCGGGACGGTGGCCGTGCCGGCCAGCACCCGGGCCTTGGAGACCAACAGCTCGCCGGGTTTGAGGGTGGGGGCGTCGGGAGCCGGAGTGACCACACCGAGCTTGACCCGCTCGCCGCGGAAGGTGGTCCACGGGCCGGGCGCCGGGGTGCAGGCACGGATCCGGCGGTCCACCGCGAAGGCGGGATCGGCCCACCGGACCCGGGCGTCCTCGACGGTCAGCTTCGGTGCCAGGGAAACCCCGTCGGCCGGCTGCGGTTGCGCCCGGGCGGTGCCCTCCTCCAGCGCGTCCAGGACCGCCACCAGCAGCCCGGCACCCGTCTGGGCGAGCCGCTCCAGCAGGTCGCCGGAGGTGTCGGCGGGCCGGATCTCGTCGGTGAGCGTGCCGTACACCGGCCCGGTGTCCAACCCCTCCTCCAGCTGGAAGACGCTGGCGCCGGTCAGCTCGTCGCCGTGCAGCACGGCGTGCTGCACGGGCGCGGCACCGCGCCACGCGGGCAGCAGCGAGAAGTGCAGGTTCACCCAGCCGTGCCGGGGGATCTCCAGCGCGACCGGCGGCACCAGCGCGCCGTAGGCCACCACCGGCACGCAGTCCGGGGCGAGCGTCCGCAGCCGGTCCAGGAACTCCGGCTCGCGCGGCCGGGCCGGGGTGAGCACCTCGATGCCACGCTCGTCGGCCCAGGCCCCGACCGGGGACCGGACCAGGCCCCGGCCCCGCCCGGCGGGCGCGTCCGGGCGAGTGACCACGGCGACCAGCTCGTGCCGGGACGCGGCCACGGCGGCGAGCGCGGGAACGGCGACGGCCGGCGTACCGGCGAAGATCACACGCATCGGTTCACCGCCCCAGGCCGAAGGGGCTGCCGGCGGCGTGCGGGCTCAGCTTGACCGTGGGCGGGGCGGCGACGTCGTACCACTCGGCCTGCCGGATCGCCTTCATCGCCTCCTTGCGGCCGGACGGGTCCAGCCGGTCGATGAACAGCACCCCGTCGAGGTGGTCGGTCTCGTGCTGCACGCAGCGCGCCATCAGGCCGGTGCCGACGATCTGCATCGGGTCGCCGTAGCCGTTGAAGCCCTTGGCGATCACGTTCTGCCGGCGCTTGGTGTCGAAGTAGAGCCCGGGAATGGAGAGACAGCCCTCCGGGCCGTCCTGCTCCTCGGCGTCCGGGAACTCCAGCACCGGGTTCACCAGGTGGCCCACCACGTCGTCGACGTCGAAGGCGAACACCCGTAGGCCGACGCCGAGCTGCGGCGCGGCGAGACCGGCGCCACTCTGCTCACGCATGGTGTCGGTCAGGTCGGCGATGAGCTTGCGCAGCTCCGCATCGAAGTCGACCACCGGATCGGCCGGCGTGCGCAGCACCGGATCCCCGAAAAGACGGATGGGCTGGACGGTCACCGGGTGGACTCCTTAGCGGTGGGACGGGCCGTGCCGTACCAGTCTACGGAGTGCCCGGATCCGCCCCGGCCGGCGCACCACGATCGGTCAGCCGGCGGCGCCGGACTCCCCCGCCAGCACCGCGTCCCCGCGGAGCAGGGCGTGCTCCGGCAGCGGCAGCCGGATGTCGTGGGCCGCCTCCCAGTCGTGGATCAGGCTGGGGCGGGCCTGCGCGGCGAAGTAGTCGATCGCGCTCATCCCACCCACCACGGGCTCGTCGACCTCGGCGACCAGCCGGCCGGGCACCAGCCGGAACCCGCACTGCAACGCGGCGCTGAGCCGGCGGTGCCCGTTGACCACGAAGTAGTACTCGCCGGTGTAGCCGATCTCCAGCGGCTCCAGGGCCGCCTCACCGGCGGCGGCGACCTCGGCGACGAAGGCCGAATCCCAGAGCCCGCGCAGGCCCGCGCCCTCCTCGGTCGGGTAGACCCGTGCCGGGTCGAGCAGCAGCAGCGGCGGCGCACCGCGCAGCACCTCGGGGGCGAGCCGCCCCTCGTACGCATCGATGATGCGCTCGATCACCTCGTCGGCCGGGGCCCGGGTGGTGTCGCAGATCAGGTCGTAGTTGCGCAGCCGGGCCTTGTCCACGCCGTACCGGATCAGGAACCGGCCGCGCTCGCTCTCGCTGCGTTCCCGCAGACGGGCCTTGGCCTCCTCCTGGGAGGTGTAGCTCTCCGCCGGACCGGAGGGGCGCAGCAGCACCCGGCGGGCCGCCTCACCCGGTTCGGTGATCATGTGCACCTTGAGCGCGTCGGTGAAGAAGTGCCAGGCCAGCCGGGAGTCCATGACGAGGCTCTCACCGGAGGCGGCGATGTCGCGCTGGAGCTGGTCGACGTAGCCGTCGACGGCCTGGTCCAGCTCGGCGTGCAGGTTGAGCTGGAGCGCGGTCATCTGGCGCTCCTGGGCCATCTGCCGGTAGAGGTCGCCGACGCTGACCCGGCGCAGCCCGAGCCGCTCGGCGATCACCACGGAGACGGTGCTCTTGCCACTGCCGAGGTCACCGTTGAAGACGATCGACTGACGAACGGTCACGACTGGTCCACCCCTGATCACCAGCTGATTGAGATCATCGATATCGCGCCCGACCGACGCGGTTCCGCCGCCCTGCGTCACCGCAGCCCGGCGCCGCGCCGCGATCTGGAGCCGTCGTATGCCCCGGCATGACGGGCGATGCTATCACCTCTGCCGCGGCATCCCCGAAGACGCGTCCCCGGGCGCACCCGCCCACACCCAGCGTCACGACAGCATCGCATATGGCGACCTCTGGCGCGTGGATCGACACCCACCGTCACCGAACGACATCAGAACAGCGCGAGCGGATCGACCTGTAGGCGCACCGGGTCGGCCGCCTTCCGGGCGCTGCGTGCCCCGGCCGCCGCGTGCAACGCCTCGGCCAGCGCCGCGGCCCGCGCCCGGGGCACCCGCACCAGCATCCGTTCCCGCTCACCGTCGGCCGGCACCGGGCCGAGCAGCTCCGCGCCGTCGGGCAGCCGCGCCTGGGCCAGCAGATCCGCGACAGCGGCCGGCAGGCCGGTCACGCTGGCCATCCGCACCGCCGGGGGAAGCCCAGCTCCCGGCGCTCGGCCAGCTCACGGGCCGCGAACCAGCCGGCGTCCCAGCGCAGCAGCGCCTGCACCGGCGCGAGCGCGCCGTCGGCGACCACCACCACCCGGCCACCCGCGGCAGCCGGCCGGGCCAACGCGGCCGCCGCCGACCAGCGGCGCAGCGCCTCCTCACCGGCGCGCAGGTCGGCCCGGGTCAGCAACGCCCAGGTGTCCAGCAGCAGCACCGCTCCGTAGCCGCCGACGGCGACCGGCTCGGCGCCCGGCGTGGAGATCACCAGGCCGGCGCCGCCGGGGACCTCCGCCAGCACCTCCTCCCGGCCGGAGGTGCGCACCGGCACGTCGGGGAAGGCCCGGCCCAGCTCCTCGGCGGTACGCCGGGCGCCGGTGACCGAGGCCCGCAGCCGCCGCCCGCCGCAGTGCGGGCAGGCGTACGCGGCGGCGACCCGGCCGCACCAGCGGCAGGCCGGCGTGCCACCGGCCGACGGCAGCGCCAGCGGCCCGGCGCAGTGCGGGCAGCGAACCGGGCTGCGGCACCCGGCGCACGCCACCGAGGGCAGATAGCCCCGACGGGGCACCTGGACCAGCACCGGCAGCTCGGCCCGCAGCGCCTCCCGGGCGGCCGTCCAGGCCAGGCTCGGCAGCCGCGCGGTGGCCGCGGCCGGATCGCGGGCCAACTGCGGATCGTCGCCGGTCGGGGCGACCGCGGGGGCTCGCGCCCGCAGCACCGCCCGGTCGGCCACCACCTCGCGGGCCCAGCCGGTCTCCACCAGCAGCTGCGCCTCGGCGGTCCGGGCGAAGCCGCCGACCAGCGCCGCGGCGTCGGCGAGCTGGGCGCGGGTGAGCAGCACCTCACGGGCGTGCGGGTACGGGGACCGGGGCTCGGCGTGCAGGTCGTCGCCGTCGTCCCAGATGGCCACCAGACCCAGCCGGTCGACCGGGGCGAACATGGCCGCCCGGGTGCCGATCACCACCGGCGCGTCGGCCCGGCGGGCGGCGAGGAAGGCCCGGTAGCGCCGCGCCGGACCGAGCGAGGCGGAGAGGCAGACGTGCCGGCCGGGTCCGAGCGTCCCGGTCAGCGCGGCGTCGAGCCGGTCCAGGTCCCGCCCGTCGGCGACCACCGCCAGGGCGCCCCGGCCGGCGGACACCGTGGCGGCGACCGCGGTGGCGTAGCGGGCCGCCCAGTCCTCCCCGGCAGCGCCGACCACACCGCCCGGGGTGCCCGCCCCTCGGCCAGCGCCCGCAACAGCGCCGGCCCGGCCGGATAGTCCCGCCACCCGCCCGGCTCCGGCGACCCGCCGGTCGCCGGTGGACCGGCCGTCGGCTCCTGCGGCGCGGTGGCCTCGGGCCCTTCGGGTGTGGCGGTCGTGCCCTGCTCGGGCGCGGCGGCCTGGGCGAGGACGTCCTTCTCCACCCGGGCGTGCCGTGGTGGGACGGCCAGGCGCAGCACGTCGGCCAGGCTGCCGGCGTACCGGTCGGCGACCACCCGGGCCAGCCGGGCCACCTCGGGGGCGAGCACCGGCACCGGCGAGACCACCTTCTCCAGGTACGCCAGCCGCGGGTGGTCGGAGCGCTCGGCGCGTTCCAGCAGCCACCCGTCGACGAGCTGGCCGGCGAAGCGCACCTTCACCCGCACCCCGGGCACCGCGTCGGCGGTCAGCGCCTGCGGCACCAGGTAGTCGAAGGGGCGGTCCAGGTGGGCCAGGGGCACGTCGACACAGACACGGGCGACCGGCGACCCGTCAGCGGGCCGCCGGTCGTCGTGCCTGGCGCCGGTCAGGCCCCTGCGGCCGACTTGAGGTCGGCGGCCCGGTCGGTGCTCTCCCAGGTCAGGTCCGGCAGCTCGCGGCCGAAGTGGCCGTACGCGGCGGTCTGGGCGTAGATCGGGCGGAGCAGGTGCAGGTCCCGGATGATGGCGGCCGGGCGCAGGTCGAAGATCTCGGAGACGGCCTTCTCGATCGAGGTGACCGGCACGGTCTCGGTGCCGAACGTCTCGATGAAGAGGCTCACCGGGTGCGCCTTGCCGATCGCGTACGCGACCTGCGCCTCGCAGCGCTCGGCCAGGCCGGCCGCGACGACGTTCTTCGCCACCCACCGCATGGCGTACGCGGCCGACCGGTCCACCTTCGACGGGTCCTTGCCGGAGAAGGCCCCACCGCCGTGCCGGGCGTAGCCGCCGTAGGTGTCGACGATGATCTTCCGCCCGGTGAGGCCGGCGTCGCCCATCGGGCCACCGATCTCGAACCGGCCGGTCGGGTTGACCAGCAGCCGGTACCCGTCGGTGTCCAGACCGAGGCTCTCCAGCTCGGGCGCGATGACGTGGTCGCGCACGTCCGGGGTGAGCAGCGAGTCCAGCGAGATGTCGGCGGCGTGCTGGCTGGAGACGACCACCGTGTTCAGCCGGACCGGGCGCAGCCCCTCGTACTCGATGGTGACCTGGGTCTTGCCGTCTGGGCGCAGGTAGGGCACGGTGCCGTCCTTGCGGACCGCGGAGAGCCGGCGGGCCAGCCGGTGCGCGAGCGCGATGGGCAGCGGCATCAGCTCCGGCGTCTCGGAGCAGGCGAAGCCGAACATCATGCCCTGGTCGCCGGCGCCCTGCGCGTCCAGCGCGCTCTCCGACGCGCCGGTACGCAGCTCGAAGGCGTTGTCGACGCCCTGGGCGATGTCCGGCGACTGGGAGCCGATGGAGACGCTGACGCCGCACGAGGCGCCGTCGAAGCCCTTCTTGGACGAGTCGTAGCCGATGCCGAGGATGGTCTCGCGCACGATCGTCGGGATGTCGGCGTACGCCTTGGTGGTCACCTCGCCGGCGACGTGGACCTGGCCGGTGGTGATGAGGGTTTCCACGGCGACGCGGCTGTGCGGGTCCTGGCTGAGCAGGGCGTCGAGGATGCCGTCGCTGATCTGGTCGGCGATCTTGTCCGGGTGGCCTTCCGTGACCGATTCGGACGTGAAGAGGCGGCGTGTCACGGCACTCCTAAGTTTTTGGACGTCGTTCCGCGGCAGTTTAGTCACCGACCGGCGGGGCTCGACCGACGGTCGTCTAGCGGTCCATCCGTCAGGAGGAGTCGCCGGTGAGCCGGGCGACCACGAGGTCCCAGACGCCGTCGGCGAGTTCCTCCTTGGACCGTTCGGGCATCCGGATGACCGAACCGTCCGCGCCGATGACGGTGGCCGCGTTGGTTTCGGCGCCGAAGACCTTCTCCGGCCCGACCTCGTTGATGACGATGAGGTCGGCCCGCTTGCGGGCGAGCTTGGCCCGCCCGTTGGCCTCGGCGTCGTCGGTCTCGGCGGCGAACACCACCAGCACCTGCTCCGGTCGACGGCGCTGACCCAGCTCTGCGGCGATGTCCGGGTTGGTGACGAGTTCGATGGTGGGCGCCACGCCGTCGTCCGACTTCTTGATTTTGCCAGGCGCGTACCGCGCCGGGCGGAAATCGGCCGGAGCCGCCGCCATCACCACCGCATCGGCGTCGACGGCGGCCTTCAGCGTCGCCTCGCGCAGCTCCCCGGTGGTGCTCACCCGGACCAGGTCCGCGCCGGCCGGGTCGGGCAGCGCGACGTTGGCCGAGATCAGCGTGACCCGGGCGCCGCGGGCGACCGCGGACCGGGCGAACGCGTAGCCCTGCTTGCCGGAGGAGCGGTTGCCGAGAAACCGCACCGGGTCCAGCGGCTCCCGGGTGCCACCCGCGGTGACCACCACGTGCCGGCCGGTCAGGTCCGCGGGGGCGTCGACGCCCCGGGCCAGGGCCCGCCGGGCGACCGCGAAGATCTCCGCCGGGTCGGGCAGCCGGCCCTTGCCGGTGTCGGCGCCGGTGAGCCGGCCCACGGCCGGCTCGATGACCCGTACGCCCCGGGACCGCAGCGTCGCGACGTTGGCGACGGTGGCCGGGTTTTCCCACATCTCGGTGTGCATGGCCGGTGCCAGCAGCACCGGACAGCGGGCGGTGAGCAGGGTGTTGGTGAGCAGGTCGTCGGCGAGGCCGTGGGCCGCCTTGGCCAGCAGGTCGGCGGTGGTGGGCGCGACCACCACCAGGTCGGCCTGCTGGCCGAGACGGACGTGCGGCACCTCGTGCACGTCGGACCAGACGTCCTCGGCGACCGGCTGGCCGGAGAGCGCGGCCCAGGTCGGCGCGCCGACGAAACGCAGCGCCGCAGCGGTCGGCACGACCCGGACCCGGTGCCCCGACTCGGTGAGCAGGCGCAGCAGCTCACACGCCTTGTAGGCGGCGATCCCGCCGCCCACCCCGAGGATGATCCGGGCGCTCATCGACGCGCGGGGATTACGGCTGGTCGGTCGGCTCGGCGGTGAGCAGGCCCGCGTTGATCTCGCGCATCGCGATGGAGAGCGGCTTCTCCTGGGGGGTGGTCTCGACCAGCGGGCCGACGTACTCCAGCAGGCCCTCGCCGAGCTGGCTGTAGTAGGCGTTGACCTGGCGCGCGCGCTTGGCCGCGAAGATGACCAGCGCGTACTTCGACGTCGTCTTCTCCAGGAGCTCGTCGATCGGCGGGTTGGTGATGCCTTCGGGGTTGGCGATGGATCCCACGGATGAACCTCTGAGTCTTTCGCACGGACCGCGCGAACGCGGTGCCGGCGCTCAACCGCGCGGACGCGGCCGGGCCGGAGCCAGGAATGAAGAACCGATAAACCCTACCAGCTCTGCCACGACCCGCTCGGTTCGGTCGTGCGACACGCTGTGGTCGAAGGCCGCCACGGTCGCCGGGCCCGGGATCCGGCCGGGCGGATGGAGTAGGACGAGTCGCGCCTCGGACCACACGGCCCGGACCAGCAGCGCCCCGTCGAGGTCGAGCGGGAGCAGGACCGGCTGACCGGCGGCGAGCCGGTTGCGCAACGGGCCGATCTCCGTGCCGCGCCGGTACGCCCCGAGCCGGCTCCACTCCAGCAGCTCGCCGGCGGCGGTCCGGCGGTCGAAGTCCGCCGGCGCGAGGAAGTGTCGGTGGACGCCGTCCAGCTCGCCCTCCCGGCGGGGCCGGGTGGTGACCGCGATCGGCGTCCAGATTGACGGAGAACGCGCCCGGATCAGCTCGACGACACTCTCCCTGCCGGCTCCGGATGGGCCAGCCAGGACAGTGAGCCGAGCCGCCGGACGCGCCTCGTCATCCAAGCTCACTGCTTGTTTCTACACGCAGCCGTGCTCAGTTGGCGGCGAACTCCCCAAGCAGGGCCTTGCGCTGCTGCTCGCCGAGGCCACGCAGGCGACGGCTGTCGGCGATCTTGAGCTTCTCCATGATCTGGGTGGCCCGGATCTTGCCGATGCCCGGCATAGCTTGCAGCACGGCCGACACCTTGAGCTTGCCGACGACATCATCGGACTCGGCCCGCTCAAGAACGGCTCCGAGGGTGGTCTTGCCCTGCTTGAGCTGCTCCTTCAGCTCGGCACGGGCTTTGCGGATCTCCGCGGCCTTCTCCAGCGCGGCTGCGCGCTGCTCAGGGGTCAGTGACGGGAGCGGCACCAGTTCTCCTCAGGTCCCTATCGCGACGGGCGGGACGCGCCGCCGCATCTGTGAAACGTGGTGTCGCTGTGAACCCAGGGGTTCCCAGCGCGGGGAAAACTAGCGGTCAACGGAGCTTTCGGCAACGTGGGCGCGCGATGATCACCACAAAGTGACCGAGCTGTCAGTCAGTCATGACGACGCAGGGCAGCCCGGCAGTCCGCCACCGCGCGCTGCGCCGCAGCCCGCAACGCCTCCGGGTCTGGTCCCGCTCCCAGCACCTCCCGGGAGTACGAGGGCAGCACCGCGGGCAGGGCGGGGCCGAAGACCGTGCGCAGATCCGCCGCCGTGGCACCCTGCGCGCCGAGGCCCGGCGCGAGCAGTGGACCGTTCACCGCGGAGAGGTCACAGCCGGTCTCGCCGACCGTCGCACCGACCACCAGCCCGATGCTTCCGAGCGGCTCCGCACCCGCGTTGAGCTGGGAAATCTCGTCGATCACGGTCTGCGCGACGGTCCTCCCGTCGGCACCGCGGGCGCGCTGGACCGAGGCGCCCTCGGGGTTGGAGGTGAGCGCCAGGACGAACACTCCGCCGCCGTGTTCGGCGGCCAGCTCGAACATCGGCGCGAGCGAGCCGACGCCCAGGAAGGGGCTCGCGGTCACCGCGTCCGCATACATGGGACTGGATGGATCGAGGTACGCCGACGCGTACGCGCGGACCGTCGAGCCGATGTCGCCGCGCTTGACGTCAAGCAGAACGAGCGAGCCATAATCTCGTAACTGTCGGATAGTTGACTCAAGAACCGCCACCCCTTGGGACCCGAATCGCTCGAAGAACGCCGACTGGGGCTTGACCACCGCAACCCGGTCACCGAGGGCGTCCACGACGGTCCGGGCGAACCGCCTCAACCCCTCGACATCGTCGGTGAGACCCCAGCTGACCAGCAGTTCCGGGTGCGGATCGATGCCGACGCAGAGCGGTCCCCGCTCGCCGATCGCCCGGTGCAACCGGGCCCCGAAGCTCTCCATACCGAGTGCCTTTCCTCTGGTGCTCAACTTGCTCCGTCCGGCTACTCAACCTTGGCGGGCCCGGACAGCTGACTACTCAGGCGGCCTTGACGGCCGCAGCGATACCTGCCGCGATCAGCGCCAGGTCGGCGTCGCCGGTGACGTACGGCGGCATCGTGTAGATCAGGTCCCGGAACGGGCGCAGCCACACCCCCTGGGCCACCGCGGCGGCCGTGGCGGCGGCCAGGTCCACCTCGTGATCCAGCTGCACCACGCCGATGCCACCGAGCACCCGGACATCCGTCACCCCGGGTGCGCCGCGCAGCGGCTCCAGGCCGGCGCGCAGGCCACGCTGGAGCCGGGCCACCTGCCCGGCCCAGTCCCCGTCCCGCAGCAGGCCCAGCGAGGCGTTGGCGACCGCACAGGCGAGCGGGTTGCCCATGAAGGTCGGTCCGTGCGCCAGCACCCCGCCGGCACCGATGCCCCGCGCCACCTGCGCCGTGCAGAGCGCGCCGGCCAGGGTGAGGTAGCCGCCGGTGAGCGCCTTGCCGACACACATCACGTCCGGCGCGACGCCGGCGTGCTCGGCGGCGAACATCGTCCCGGTGCGGCCGAAGCCGGTGGCGATCTCGTCGAAGATCAGCAGCACGCCGTGCGCCCGGGTCACCTCGCGCAACACCCTTAGGTAGTGCGGATGGTGGAACCGCATCCCACCGGCGCCCTGCACCACCGGCTCCACGATCACCGCGGCCAGCTCGTGGGCGTGCCGCTCGACCGCGTCGGCCAGCGCCGCCTCGTACGCCGGATCGGGTGGGCCGTCGAAGCCGCCCGGCGGCGCCGGGGCGAAGACCTGCCGGGGCAGCACGTCGCCCCAGAGGTGGTGCATGCCGCCCTCGGGATCGCAGACGCTCATCGGGTGGAACGTGTCACCGTGGTAGCCGCCCCGCCAGGTGCCCAGCCGGCGGCGCTGCGGCTGGCCGGTGGCCCGCTGGTATTGCAGGCACATCTTCACCGCGACCTCGACGCTGACCGAGCCGGAGTCGGCCAGGAACACGTGCTCCAGTCCCTGCGGGGCCAGCTCGACCAGGGCGCGGGCCAGCTCCACGGCGGGCGCGTGGGTCAGCCCGCCGAACATCACGTGGCTCATCCGGCCCAGCTGGTCGGTCACCGCCGCGTCCAGCGCCGGATGCCGGTAGCCGTGGATCGCCGCCCACCAGGACGACATCCCGTCGACCAGCTCACGCCCGTCGGCCAGCCGCAGCCGCACCCCCTCGGCGCTGTCCACCACATACGGCGGCACCGCCGGTGGCAGCGTCGCGTACGGGTGCCAGACGTGCGCGGCGTCGGCGGCGAGAATCTGTTCCGGCGTCATCCGTTCTGCCTCCCGTCGCCACGGGCGCGGAGTCCCCGGATTCCCGCGACTCGCCGCCCGAGGAACGAGCTGTGGACGCCGCCCGCTGTTCGTGGCCGTTCGCTGCGGCGGGAGCGGGGGCTGCGCCGCCGCCTCATCCGGCTCACGACCCCGCCGCGGCCGGTGCCGGGGTGGCCGCCGCGGCGCGGGCGACCGCGCGGGGCAGGGCCGGGCCACGGTAGACGAAGCCGGTGTAGAGCTGCACCAGGCTGGCCCCGGCGTCGAACATCCGGGCGGCGTGGTCGGGGTCGACGAGGCCACCGACACCGATGATCGGCAGCCGGCCGCCGGTCTCGGCGTGGACGAAGGCGACCACCTGCCGCGCCCTCTCGGCCAGCGGGCGGCCGGAGAGCCCACCGGTCTCGCCGGCCCGCCCCTGGTCGGCCGGGGCCAGCCCGTCGCGAGCCAGGGTGGTGTTCGTGGCGATCACCCCGGCGGCGCCCCGGGCCAGGCAGACCTCCAGCAGCTCGGCGATGGCCGGCTCGGTGAGGTCGGGGGCGATCTTCACCAGCACCGGTTTCTCCCCGACCAGCGCGGCCAGCAGGGCGTCCAGGTGGGCCCGGTCCTGCAACGCCCGCAGCCCGGGGGTGTTCGGCGAGGAGACGTTGACCGCGAAGTAGTCGCCGTGCCCGCGCAACGCACGGTAGGACGCCCGGTAGTCGGCGACGGCGTCGTCCAACGCCGTCACCTTGGACTTACCGAGCGAGATCCCCAGCGGCACGCCGATCGGGCGGGGCAGCGCCGCGAGCCGGGCCGCCAGGGCCTCCGCTCCGGCGTTGTTGAAGCCCATCCGATTGATCACTGCCTCGCTGGCGGGCAGCCGGAACAGCCGTGGCCGGGGGTTGCCCGGCTGCGGGTGGGCCGTCACCGTGCCGACCTCGACGAAGCCGAAGCCCAGCGCCGGCCAGGCCGGCAGGGCCGCGCCGTCCTTGTCCATCCCGGCGGCCAGCCCCACCGGGTTCGGGAACCGCACCCCGAACACCGTGCGGGGCGCCGCCACCGCGTACCGGGCCCGCAGCGCCGCCAGCACCACCGGCATCCGCGACAACCCGGCCAACCGCCGCAACGTGAACTCGTGGGCCGCCTCCGCGTCCCCACCCCCCACCCGGAACAACCCCCGCCGAACCGTCTCCTCGAACACCGACCCCACTCCCCTACCCCTCTCCTCCCGCACCAACCCCGCACCCACCCCGCCGTTGACCATGCGTTGGCGGCGATGTCGATCTCGTCGACTGCCGCCAACCCCATGGTCAACGCGCTTGGGCGTGGGGTGGGCGGAGGGTGGCGTGGAGGGCCTGGAGGGGGCGTACCTGCATGTCGCCGCGGATGCGGGCTTCGATGCCCATCACCGCGGCGGCGGCGCCGGGGACCGTGGTGATGCAGGGGATGTCGGCGGTGACGGCGGCGCTGCGGATCTCGTAGCCGTCGGAGCGGGCGCTGGCGCCGGAACCCTGCGGGGTGTTGATCACCAGGGCGACCCGGCCGCTGAGGATCAGCGACACCGCATCGTCGTCGGCGCCGGCCTCGTAGTGCTTGGGCGCCTGCTCGCAGGCGATGCCGTGGCGGCGCAGCACCTCCGCGGTGCCGCTGGTCGCGACGATCTCGAAGCCCAGGTCGGCCAGGCGTTTCACCGGAAAGATCATCCCGCGCTTGTCCCGGTTCGCCACCGACACGAAGATCTTCCCCTCGGTCGGCAGCGAGCCGTACGCCGCCGACTGCGACTTGGCGAAGGCGTGCCCGAAGGAGGTGTCGATGCCCATCACCTCGCCGGTCGACTTCATCTCCGGGCCGAGCAGCGAGTCCACCCCCTTGCCGGCCGGCGTGCGGAACCGCTTGAACGGCAGCACCGCCTCCTTGACCGCGATCGGGGCGTCCGGCGGCAGCGTGCCGCCGTCCCCGGTCGGCGGGAGCAGGCCCTCGGCGCGCAACTCGGCGACGGTCGCGCCGAGCGCGATCCGGGCCGCCGCCTTGGCCAGCGGCACCGCCGTGGCCTTGGAGACGAACGGCACGGTACGCGAGGCACGCGGATTCGCCTCCAGCACGTACAACACGTCGTCCTTCAGCGCGTACTGCACGTTGAGCAGGCCGCGTACGCCGACCCCCCGGGCGATCGCCTCGGTGTACCGGCGGACCTGGGCCACGTGCGAGCTGGCCAGGGTGATCGGCGGCAGCGCGCAGGAGGAGTCGCCGGAGTGGATCCCCGCCTCCTCGATGTGCTCCATGATCCCGCCGAGGTAGACCTCGCCGTCGGCGTCGCAGAGCGCGTCCACGTCGATCTCGATGGCGTCGTCGAGGAACCGGTCCACCAGCACCGGATGGTCCGGGGAGATGTCGGTGGCCCGGCCGATGTAGTCGCGCAGCGTGACGTCGTCGTAGACGATTTCCATGCCGCGTCCGCCCAGCACGTACGAGGGACGGACCAGCACCGGATAGCCGATCTCGTCGGCGATCTCCTTCGCCTCCTCGTACGAGGTGGCGGTGCCGTGCGCCGGCGCGCGCAAACCGGCCCGGGCCAGCAGCGCCCCGAAGGCGCCCCGCTCCTCGGCCAGGTGGATCGACTCCGGTGAGGTGCCGACCACCGGCACACCGGCGTCCTTGAGCCGCTGCGCCAGCCCGAGCGGGGTCTGCCCGCCGAGCTGCACGATCACCCCGACCACACCCGGCCCGCCGGCCGCCCGGCCGGAGGAGTCCTCGGCGTGCCAGACCTCCAGCACGTCCTCGAAGGTGAGCGGCTCGAAGTAGAGCCGATCGGCGGTGTCGTAGTCGGTGGAGACGGTCTCCGGGTTGCAGTTGACCATGACGGTCTCGAACCCGCCGCCACCGGCCGGGCCGGCCGGCGCGTCACGCAGCGCCTGCACCGCGTGCACGCAGGAGTAGTCGAACTCGATGCCCTGCCCGATCCGGTTCGGCCCGGAGCCGAGGATCAGCACCTTCGGCCGGGCCGAGCCGACCACCTCGGTCTCCGCGTCGTACGACGAGTAGTGGTACGGCGTGCTGGCCTCGAACTCGGCGGCGCAGGTGTCCACCGTCTTGTAGACCGGCCGGATGCCGAGCCGGTGCCGCAGCGTACGCACGCCGTCCTCGGCGGCCAGTTCCGGGCGCAGCGCGGCCAACTGCCGGTCGGAGAGGCCGGCCCGCTTCGCCCGGCGCAGCAGGCCGGCGTCGAGCACCGGCGCGGCCACGATCTCGGCGCGCAGCTCGACCAGCCCGGCGATCTGGTCCAGGAACCACGGGTCGATCCCGCCGGAGGCCGTGGCGACCTCGGCGATCGAGGCGCCCAGCCGCAGCGCCCGCTCCACGGTGTAGAGCCGCCCGTCGTGCGGGGTGGCCAGGGCCGCGAGGGTGTTCTCCTTCGTCGCCCCCGCCGGGCCCGCGCCCGTCGCGGCAGCGACGACCGGATCAGGAACGGTCCAGAATCCGCCTTCTTTCGTCTCCATCG
The DNA here is from genome assembly GCF_050942455.1 of Micromonospora sp. CA-263727. Classification (NCBI taxonomy): domain Bacteria; kingdom Bacillati; phylum Actinomycetota; class Actinomycetes; order Micromonosporales; family Micromonosporaceae; genus Micromonospora; species Micromonospora sp. CA-263727. The sequence goes on along the minus strand of NZ_CP192031.1, from coordinate 2,520,002 downwards.
AGCGCATCGCCTTGTTCAGCGCCTCGGTGAAGTTACGCCCGAGGCTCATCGCCTCGCCGACGGACTTCATCGTGGTGGTCAGCTCCGGGTCCGCGCCGGGGAACTTCTCGAACGCGAACCGGGGGATCTTCACCACCACGTAGTCCAGCGTCGGCTCGAACGCGGCCGGCGTCTTGCGGGTGATGTCGTTGGGGATCTCGTCCAGGGTGTAGCCGATGGCCAGCTTCGCGGCGATCTTCGCGATCGGGAAGCCGGTGGCCTTGGAGGCCAGCGCCGAGGAGCGGGACACCCGCGGGTTCATCTCGATCACCACGATCCGGCCGTCGGCCGGGTTGACCGCGAACTGGATGTTGCAGCCGCCGGTGTCCACCCCGACCTCGCGCAACACCGCGATGCCCAGGTCACGCAGGCGCTGGTACTCCCGGTCGGTCAACGTCATGGCCGGCGCCACGGTCACGCTGTCGCCGGTGTGCACGCCCATCGGGTCGACGTTCTCGATCGAGCAGACCACCACCACGTTGTCGTGGCGGTCGCGCATGAGTTCGAGCTCGTACTCCTTCCAGCCGAGCACGCTCTCCTCGATCAGCACCTCGTGCACCGGGCTCGCGGCCAGGCCGGCGCCGGCGATGCGCTCCAGGTCGGCGTCGGTGTGCGCCATTCCCGAGCCGAGGCCGCCCATGGTGAACGACGGCCGGATCACCACCGGCAGGCCCAGCTCGGCGGCCGTCTCACGGACCGCTTCCATCGAGTGGCAGACCCGCGAGCGCGGCACCAGGCCCGACGGGTCCTCGATGCCGATCCGTACGCCCGCCTTGGCGACGATGTCCTTGAACAGTTGCCGGTCCTCACCGCGCCGGATCGCGTCGATGTCCGCGCCGATCAGCTCGACGCCGTACTTCTCCAGCACCCCGGCCTCGTGCAGGGCGACGGCGGTGTTCAGCGCGGTCTGCCCGCCGAGGGTGGGCAGCACCGCGTCGGGCCGCTCCTTGGCGATCACCAGCTCGACGAACTCGGGGGTGATCGGCTCGACGTAGGTGGCGTCGGCGAACTCCGGGTCCGTCATGATCGTCGCCGGGTTGGAGTTGACCAGGCTGACCCGGATCCCCTCGCTGCGCAGCACCCGGCACGCCTGGGTGCCGGAGTAGTCGAACTCGCAGGCCTGCCCGATGACGATCGGCCCGGAGCCGATCACCAGGATGTGCTTGAGATCGGTCCGCTTAGGCATTCGCGCGCCCCTCGCTCTGAATCCGGCCCTCGATCAACTCGGCGAACCGGTCGAAGAGGTAGTCCGCGTCGTGTGGACCGGCCGCCGCCTCCGGGTGGTACTGGACGGTGAAGGCGGGCACGTCCCTGGCCCGCAGCCCCTCGACCACGTTGTCGTTGAGGCAGAGATGGCTCACCTGCACGCCACCGAACTCGGTCTCGATCACCTGGTCGGGCACGACCGCCCCCGGCCGCACGCCGGGCACCTCGACGGCGAAGCCGTGGTTGTGGCTGGTCACCTCCACCTTGCCGGTGACCCGGTCGAGCACCGGCTGGTTGATGCCGCGGTGGCCGTAGCCGAGCTTGTAGGTGCCGAAGCCGAGCGCCCGGCCGAGGATCTGGCTGCCGAAGCAGATGCCGAAGAGCGGCACCTGCCGGCGCAGCACCTCGCGGGCCAGCTTGACCGGGCCGTCGGCGGTCGCCGGGTCACCCGGGCCGGGCGAGAAGAAGACCGCGTCCGCGCCGGTGGCCAGCAGCTCCTCGATGGTCGAGTCCGCCGGCAGCACGTGGGTGGTCACCCCACGGGCGGCGAGCCGGCGCGGCACGTTGCGCTTGATCCCCAGGTCCAGCGCGGCCACCGTGAACCGGTGCGCGCCCTCGGCCGCCACCACGTACGGCGTCGCGGTGGTCACCTCGGCGGAGAGATCCGCGCCGAGCATCTGCGGCGACCGGCGGACCCGGGCCAGCAGCGCCCGCGGGTCGTCGTCGACGCTGGAGATGCCGACCCGCATCGCGCCGCGCTCGCGCAGGTGCCGGGTCAGCGCCCGGGTGTCCACCCCGCTGATGCCGACGATCCCCTCGGTGGCGAGCCGGTCCTCCAGGCCGCCGGTGGCCCGCCAGTTCGAGCTGGCCCGGGCCGGGTCGCGCACCACGTACCCGGCCACCCAGATCCGCCGCGACTCGTCGTCCTCGCCGTTGACGCCGGTGTTGCCGATGTGCGGGGCGGTCTGCACCACCACCTGACGGTGGTACGACGGGTCGGTCAGCGTCTCCTGGTAGCCGGTCATCCCGGTGTTGAAGACCGCCTCGCCGAAGGTTTCCCCGACGCTGCCGTACGCCTCGCCGTGGAACGTGCGCCCGTCCTCCAGGACCAGGATCGCTCCTGCGCGCCTTGACATTATTTGACGACCTTTCCGTCCAGGACCGTCGCCTCGCCGCGCAGGAAGGTCGCCACGATGCGACCCGGCAGCGTCATCCGGGCGTACGGGGTGTTGCGGCTGCGGCTGGCCGACTCCGCCGGGTCGATCACCCGACGGGCCGCCGGGTCGACCAGGGTCAGGTTGGCCGGCACGCCGGGGGCGGGATCGTGACCGTGCCCGGTCAGCCCGGCGATCCGGGCCGGAGCGCGCGACATCCGCTCGGCGATCAGATCCCACTCCGGGCCGAGCACGTCGAGCGCGATCGACAGCGCCGTCTCCAGCCCGAGCATGCCCGGCCGGGCGTACGCCCACTCGCACTCCTTGTCCTCCACCGCGTGCGGGGCGTGGTCGGTGGCGACGATGTCGATCACCCCGTCGACCAGCGCGGCGCGCAGGGCGGCGATGTCGGTGGCGGTACGCAACGGCGGGTTGACCTTGAACACCGGGTCGTAGCTCTCGGCGCGTGCATCGGTGAGCAGCAGGTGGTGCGGGGTCACCTCGGCGGTGACGCGCACCCCCCGGGCCTTGGCCTGGCGCAGCACCTCGACGCTGCCGGCGGTGGAGACGTGGCAGACGTGCAGCCGGCTGCCGACGTGCTCGGCCAGCAGCACGTCCCGGGCGATGATCGCCTCCTCGGCCACCGCCGGCCAGCCGGTCAGGCCCAGCCGGGTGGAGACCTCACCCTCGTGCATCTGCGCGCCCTCGGTGAGCCGGGGCTCCTCGGCGTGCTGGGCGATGATCCCGTCGAACGCCTTGACGTACTCCAGGGCGCGGCGCATCAGCCTCGGATCGGCGACGCAGTGGCCGTCGTCGGAGAAGATCCGTACCCGGGCCGCGGAGTCGGCCATCGCGCCCAGCTCGGCGAGGCGCTCGCCGGCCAGGCCGACGGTGACCGCGCCGATCGGCTGCACGTCGACCAGCCCGGCCTCCCGGCCGAGCCGCCAGACCTGCTCGACCACCCCGGCGGTGTCGGCGACCGGCGAGGTGTTCGCCATCGCGCAGACCGCGGTGTAGCCGCCCAGCGCCGCCGCCCGGGAGCCGGTCTCGACGGTCTCGGCGTCCTCCCGGCCCGGCTCGCGCAGGTGAGTGTGCAGGTCGACCAGGCCGGGCAGGGCGACCAGCCCGTCGGCCCCGACCACGGTGGCGTCCGGCGCGGTCAGCCCCGGGCCGGCCTCGGCGACCACGCCGTCGCGGATCAGCAGGTCGGTCGGTGCGGCGCCGAGGACGCCGACGTTCCTGATCAGGTACGAGTTCACCGGTTGTTCCCCCCGAGCAGCAGGTAGAGGACGGCCATCCGGACGGAGACCCCGTTGGCGACCTGTTCAACGATGGTGGAGCGGGGCGAGTCGGCGACCTCGGGCGTGATCTCCATGCCCCGGTTCATCGGGCCGGGGTGCATGACGATCGCGTGCTCCGGCAGCCGGCGCATCCGAGGGCCGTCCAGGCCGTAGCGACGGGCGTACTCGCGGGCGGACGGGAAGTAGGAGTCGTTCATCCGCTCCCGCTGCACCCGCAGCATCATCACCACGTCGGCCGAGGGCAGCAGCGCGTCGAGGTCGTAGCAGACGTCGGTGCCGGGGGCGAGCGCGGCGGCGATGTCGAGCGGGATGAGGGTGGGCGGTCCGACCAGGGTGACCTTGGCGCCGAGGGTGGAGAGCAGCAGCACGTTGGAGCGGGCCACCCGGGAGTGCAGCACGTCGCCGACCACCGCGACCGACAGGCCGGCCAGCCGGCCCAGCCGGGACCGCATCGTGTACGCGTCGAGCAGCGCCTGGGTGGGGTGCTCGTGGGTGCCGTCGCCGGCGTTGACCACCGAGCCGTCGACCCAGTCGGCGAGCCGGTGCGGGGCGCCGGAGGCCGGGTGGCGGATCACCACCGCGTCGGCCCCCATCGCCTGGAGGGTCAGCGCGGTGTCCTTCAGGCTCTCGCCCTTGGCGACGCTGGAACCCTTCGCCGAAAAGTTGATCACGTCGGCGCTGAGCCGCTTGGCCGCCGCCTCGAAGGAGATCCGGGTCCGGGTGGAGTCCTCGTAGAAGAGGTTCACCACGGTCCGGCCGCGCAGCGCGGGCAGCTTCTTGACCTCGCGGCCGGCCACGGCCGACATCTCGGCGGCGGTGTCCAGGATCTGGGTGGCGGTGCCGGCGTCCAGGTCGGCGCCGGAGAGCAGGTGCCGGATCATGCGGTGGGGACCTCCCCGTAGAGCCGGACCTCGTCGTCCCCGTCGGTCTCGGCCAGCGTCACCTTCACGCTCTCGGCGAGCGCGGTCGGGATGTTCTTACCGACGTAGTCGGCGCGGATCGGCAGTTGCCGGTGCCCCCGGTCGACCAGCACGGCGAGCTGCACGGACGCCGGCCGCCCGAGGTCGCCCAGCGCGTCGAGGGCGGCGCGCACGGTGCGGCCGGAGAAGAGCACGTCGTCGACGAGGATCACCCGCATGCCGTCGATGCCGCCGGCGGGCAGCTGGGTGGGGCCGACCGCCCGGGTGGCCTGCCGGCGCAGGTCGTCGCGGTAGAGGGTGATGTCGAGCACGCCGACCGGGACGGAGATGCCCTCGAAGGCGCTGATCCGGGCGGCGAGACGCCGGGCGAGGGGGGTGCCACGGGTCGGGATGCCGAGCAGCACGGTGTCGGCCGCGCCCTGGGTCTTCTCAAGGATCTGGTGGGCGATCCGGTCGACGACGCGTTGCACGTCGGCGCTGGTCAGGATCACCTTCACCGAGGGTTGTCGCGGTGGCGACGAGCGGGCAGCCGATGGGTAGGCCACGGCAGACCTCCTTCCCCGCCTCACGGGACGGGTCGTTAAAGGATGTCGGGACCTCCGCCGCTGGCCGCGGGCGGCCGGTGGCGGGGCTGCGGTCACGTTACCAGTGGTCGACGCCCCGATCGCGGTCGGGCACGGTGGGCTACGCCACGATCGGGCACCCTCCGCTGAGCCGGCACTCAGCCTGGCGAAACCGGACAAGTCACCCCACGTGCCCAACGGGAAGGTCACGACCACTTGACCAGGTTTACGAATCCCCGTACCGTCACGCTCCGTAGCGATCGCTGGGAGAACCCCGAGCAGCACTGGGAGTGTCCGAATGCCCTCTGAATACGCCAAGTCTCTGGGCGCCCGCCTGCGCTCCATCCGCCAGCAGCAGGGCCTGTCCCTGCAGGGCGTGGAGGAGAAGTCGAACGGGCGCTGGAAGGCGGTGGTGGTCGGCTCGTACGAGCGCGGCGACCGTGCCGTCACGGTGTCCCGTCTGGCCGAGCTGGCCGAGTTCTACCGCGTTCCGGTTTCGGAGCTGCTGCCCGACGGCAGCGGAGTGCGGCACGAGCCCACCAGCAAGATCGTGCTGGACCTGGAGCGGCTCTACGACGAGGCCAGCGAGGAGCTCGCCTACGTCGCCCGGTACGCCCGCGCCATCCAGCAGCAGCGGGGCGACTACAACGGCCGGGTGCTGTCGATCCGCGCCGACGACCTGCGCGCCCTGGCGATCGTCTACGACGCCTCGCCGTCCGGCCTGATCGAGCGGCTGACCGAGCACGGCGTGCTGGTCGCCGACCCGCGGGCGTTCTTCGCCTCCTGACCGCTGCCGAAAGGGGCCCGTGCCGTACGGCACGGGCCCCTTTCGCCGTTTCGGTCGCCGGGAACGCCGGTGCCCTCAGCGGGTGGCGTACTCGGCGATGCGGCCGAGCAGGCCGTTGAGGAAACGGGGCGAGTCGTCGGTCGACATCTGCCGGGCCAGCTCGACCGCCTCGCTGATCGCCACCGCGTCGTCGATCTCGTCGACGTAGAGCAGCTCGTAGACCGCGATCCGGGCGAGGTTGCGGTCGACCACTGGCATCCGGTCCAGCGTCCAGCCCTCGGCGTAGCTGGAGATCAGCTCGTCGATCCGGTCCAGGTGAGCGGCCACCCCCTCGACCAGCCCGACCGCGTAGCCGAGATGGTCGGGGCGCGGCTTCTCGATCCGTTCGAGGTAGCCGGCGAGCACCTCGGCCGGCGGACGATCACGCAGGTCGGCCTCGAAGAGCACGTCCAACGCCCGCTTGCGCGCCTTGCGGCGCGCCGGCATCTGCTGCTTCGGACCCTCGGCCATCAGGCGCGGCCGAGGTAACGGCCGTCGCGGGTGTCGACCTTGATCTTCTCGCCGGTGGTGATGAAGAGCGGCACCTGCACGGTCGCGCCGGTCTCCACGGTCGCCGGCTTGTTGCCGCCGGTGGAGCGGTCGCCCTGTAGGCCCGGCTCGGTGTAGGTGACCTCGAGCACGACGGAGGTCGGCAGCTCGATGTAGAGCGGCACGCCCTCGTGCGTGGCCACGATCGCCTCGGCCTCGGGCAGCAGGTAGTTGGCCGCCTCGCCGACCGTACCGCCGGGCACCTGGATCTGGTCGAACGTCTCCAGGTCCATGAAGACGTAGTCCTCGCCGTCGGCGTAGAGGTACTGCATCGTGCGCTTGTCCACGGTCGCGGTCTCGACCTTGGTGCCCGCGTTGAAGGTCTTGTCGACGACCTTGCCGGAGAGCACGTTCTTCAGCGTGGTACGCACGAACGCACCACCCTTACCGGGCTTGACGTGCTGGAACTCCACGACGGACCAGAGCTCCCCGTCAAGGTTGAGTACCAGGCCGTTCTTCAGGTCGTTGGTGGTGGCCATTTCCTGCCTTGATCATCAATTTGGCGGACAGACCCGGCAAGTCTACTAGCCACCGCCCAGCCCGCCGCCCGCGCCCAAAGCCATGATCATCGCAACGTCCCTGATCTTGCTGCCTCCAAGCCGGTCCGAGACAGCGACATCAGGGACGTTCTCCGGCGAGGTGGTGCAGGGCGAGGCGGTAGCCGTCCACGCCGAGGCCGCAGATCACGCCGGTGGCCACCGCTGATACCACCGAGTGGTGGCGGAACTGCTCCCGGGCGTGGATGTTGGAGATGTGCACCTCCACCAGCGGGGCGCGCAGCAGGGCGCAGGCGTCCCGGACCGCGATCGAGTAGTGCGACCAGGCGGCCGGGTTCAGCACCACCGGCACCGCCTCGTCCGCCGCGGCGTGCAGCCAGCCGATCATCTCGTGCTCGGCGTCGGTCTGCCGGACGGTGACGTCCAGGCCGAGTTCCTTACCGGTCGACTCGCAGAGTTCCACCAGGTCGGCGTAGCTGGTCACGCCGTAGACGTCGACCTGGCGGGTGCCCAGCCGCCCCAGATTCGGCCCGTTGAGCACATACACCCTCATGAGGCAACCGCCCGGTACGCCGAGTGCAGCAGGTCGTCGTCGGGGCCGTCCAGGATCGCCGGCCGGGCCAGCCCGTCCAGCACCACGAAGCGCAGCCGGCTGCCCCGGGCCTTCTTGTCGACCCGCATGGCGGCCAGCAGCCGGGGCCAGGCGTCGGCCGGGTAGCTGGTGGGCAGGCCGAGCGCGGACACCACGTCACGGTGCCGACGCGCGGTGGCCGCGTCCAGCCGGCCGGCCAGGCGGGCCAGCTCGGCGGCGTACACCAGGCCGACCGAGACCGCGTGGCCGTGTCGCCAGCGGTACCCCTCGACCTTCTCGATCGCGTGGGCGAGGGTGTGCCCGTAGTTCAGCACCTCCCGGACGCCCGACTCGCGCAGGTCTCCGGCGACCACGTCGGCCTTGACCCGGATCGCCCGCTCGATCAGCTCCCGGGCCACCGGCCCGGTCGGGTCGGTCGCCGCCACCGGGTCCCGCTCGACCAGGTCGAGGATGGCCGGATCGGCGATGAAGCCGCACTTGACCACCTCGGCCAGCCCGGCGGCCAGGTCGACCGGGGGCAGGCTGTCCAGCGCGCCGAGGTCGGCGAGCACCCCGACCGGCGGGTGGAAGGCGCCGACGAGGTTCTTGCCGGCCGCGGTGTTGATCCCGGTCTTGCCGCCCACCGCCGCGTCGACCATGCCCAGCAGCGAGGTGGCCACCGGCGCCCAGCGCACCCCGCGCAGCCAGCAGGCGGCCACGAAGCCGGCCAGGTCGGTCACCGCGCCGCCGCCCAGTCCGACGACCGCGTCGGTGCGGGTGAACCCGGCCTCGCCGAGCCGGTCCCAGCAGTGTGCCGCCACGTCGACGTGCTTGCCGGCCTCGGCGTCGGGCACCTCGATCGGCAGCGGCGTCATGCCGGCCGCGCGCAGCCGGTCGCCGATCGCGTCGGCCAGCTCCTTCAGCGGCGCGGTGTGCAGCACCGCCACCCGGCTGGCGTCGGGCAGCAGGCCGGGTAGCGCGCCGAGCAGGCCACGGCCGACCAGCACGTCGTACGGCCGCTCGCCGCCGACCGCAATCCGGGTCACCTCGTCCATTGGCGGCAGCCTAACCATCCTTGCGCAGCAGCTGCGCGATCTCGGCGGCGATCTCCTCCGGCGTCCGTCCGTCGGTGACCACCGTGGCGGTGGCCACCTCGGCGTAGAGCGGGCGGCGCTGGTCCATCAGGTGCTTGAGGGTGGCCCGGGGGTTGATCGCCAGCAACGGCCGGCCGGCCCCGAGACCGACCCGCTTCACGGCGTCGGGCAGTTCCACCGAGAGGTGCACCACCCGGTGCCCGGCCAGGGCGGCGCGGTTCTCCTCGGCCAGCACCGCGCCGCCGCCGAGGGCGAGCACGCCCGAGCAGGAGGCCAGCGCCGCGCTCACCGCCGCCCATTCGAGGGTACGGAAGTGGGCCTCCCCCTCGTCGAGGAAGATCTCCGGGATCGGCTTGCCGGCGCGGCGCTCGATGTCGGCGTCGGTGTCGCGGAACTCGACGCCGAACACCTCCGCCAGGGCCAGCCCGACCGTGGTCTTGCCCGAGCCGGGCGCGCCGACCAGGACGCAGAGCGGGCGGGTGGGACCGGTCACCGGATCACCAGCGCGTCGAGGTAGCCGGCGAGGTTGCGCCGGATCTCGGCGACCGAGTCAGCGCCGAACTTCTCCACCGCCGCCTCGGCCAGCACCAGCGCCACCATCGCCTCGGCGACCACCGCGGCGGCGGGCACCGCGCAGACATCGGAGCGCTGGTTGATGGCGGTGGCCGGCTCACCGGTGGTGACGTCCACGGTGGCCAGGGCACGGTTCAGCGAGGAGATCGGCTTCATGGCGGCCTTCACCCGCAGCGGCTCGCCGGTGGTGATGCCGCCCTCCAGGCCACCGGCCCGGTCGGTGACCCGGCGCACCCCGGTGGCGGTGGGAATGATCTCGTCGTGCGCCTCGGAGCCCCGGGACCGGGCCTGCTGCCAGCCGTCGCCGATCTCCACGCCCTTGATGGCCTGGATCGACATCAGCGCGGTGGCGAGTCGGGCGTCGAGCTTGCGATCCCACTGCACGTGGCTGCCCAGGCCGGGCGGCACCCCGTACGCCAGCACCTCGACCACGCCACCGAGGGTGTCGGCGGCCTTCTTCGCGGCGTCGACCTCGGCGACCATCCGGGCGCTGGCCTCCGGGTCGAGGCAGCGCAGCGGGTCGGCGTCGATGCGGTCGGCGTCCTCCGGCCCGGGGCGCAGCCCCGGCTTGACGGCGACCGGACCCAGCTCGACCACGTGCGAGACGATCTCGACGCCGAGCGCCTGGCGGAGCAGCGCCTTGGCCACGGTGCCGACGGCGACCCGGGCGGCGGTCTCCCGCGCGCTGGCCCGTTCCAGGATCGGCCGGGCGTCGGTGTGGCCGTACTTCTGCATGCCGGCCAGGTCGGCGTGGCCCGGCCGGGGCCGGGTGAGCGGGGCGTTGCGGGCCTGGCTGGCCAGCTCGTCGGGGTCGACCGGGTCGGCGGCCATCACGGTGCGCCACTTGGGCCACTCGGAGTTGCCGACCCGGATGGCGACCGGGCTACCCAGCGTCACCCCGTGCCGCAGGCCGCCGATGATCTCGATCTCGTCCTGCTCGAAGGACATCCGGGCGCCGCGGCCGTAGCCGAGCCGGCGGCGGGCCAACTCCCCGGCGATCTCGGTGGTGGTCACCTCGACGCCGGCGGGCACCCCCTCCAGCAACGCGACGAGGGCGGGCCCGTGCGATTCCCCTGCGGTCAACCAGCGCAACACAGCGGTCAGTCTGTCACGCCCGGTATCCGCCACCCCGCACCGCCCGCCGCGTCCCGCCCTACGGACGGCACCGGCCCAGTCGATCAGATGCCCCGGCCGCGCCGGTGCAGGGTGCGGAGCACCGTGTCGGCCCGGAGCATCCGCCCGGCCACCGCCAGGGCCAGGTACGCCCGGGGTTCGCGGAGGTTGCGGCGGAGGGTCCGGCCGGCCCAGCGCACCGCCTCGCGCCGGTCGCCGGAGGCGGCGCGGGCGAAGGCGATCTGCCCGGCGACCCGCGCCTCCCCCGCCGGCTGGGCGCCGAACTCGGGGTAGCGCGCCAGCAGCCACTGCAACGCCTCGGCGATGGTGTCCCACCGCTGGGCGAAGTACGACCGCTTGTGCCAGCGCACCAGCACGTACGGGGTGGGCAGGTTGACCAGCGGGGCGCTGCGGGCGGCCCGGAGCAGGAACTCGTAGTCCTCGGCGTAGCTGCCGGGGATCTCCTCGTCGACCAGCCCGAAGCCGTCGCGCAGCGCCGTCGCGCGGATCAGGAAGGTCGACGGGTGCAGCTCGGTCATCCGGTCCCGCAGCAGGTCGCCCAGGCTGATCGAGTCGCGGCCGAGCACCCGCTCGACGGTGTGCCCGTCGTAGTCGACCCGGATGCCGCAGCTGACGAACTCGCCGCCGGGCACCCCGGCCAGCGCGTCGACCTGGGCGCGCAGCTTGCCGGGCAGCCACTCGTCGTCGTCGTCGCAGAAGGCGACCAGGTCGCCGGTGGCGGCCAGGGTGCCCGAGTTGCGGGCGCCGGCCAGGCCCGGGGTGCGGGTGTTGGTGACCACCCGCACCGGCCGATCCGAACCGGACAACTCGGTCAGCATCGGGTCCGGCTCGGACTGGTCGTACACCACGACCACCTCGACCGGGCCGGGGTAGTCCTGCGCGACGATGGCGCGTACCGCGGCCCGCAGCAGCTCCGGACGGTCCCGGGTGGGCACGACGGCGCTCACCGCCGGGTAGCCGGTCATCGATGCCGCCTGTGCTGCGGGCCGAGCCCGCGCCACGGCCGCCACCAGGACCGACGGCCGCGCCGCGCGGCGGCGGCCACCAGCTCCTCGACGATCGCCCCGACCCGGCGTACCGCGTCCCGCTGCCCGTCGACCGCCCCGGCGTCCACGGTCACCGTGTACCGCGACCGGTCCGCCAGGCCGGCGGCGAGCGCGCCCAGCAGGTCCTGCCGGGACTCGCAGAGCCGGACCAGGCCGGCCGCGCCGAGCCGGCGGGCGAAGAGCTGCTGGTGGTCGTCGACGTGCTCGCCGTGGGTCGGGTCGCGGGGCACCACGATCGGCAGGTGCCCGTGCCGGCGGGCCTCCAGGATGGTCGCCGGGCCGCCGTGGCAGACCACCAGGTCGGCGTGGGCCATCGCCGCCTGCAACTCGGCGTGGCCGAGGAACGGCACCGCGTCGGGCAGGCCGGCGGCCGGGGTGTGGCCATGCTGGACGGTCAGGACGACCTCGCCGGCAAACTCGGCGTGCCAACACCGCAACCAGGCGACCAGCCGGTCGAAGGGGTGCCGGTCGGTGCCGACCGCCACCAGCAGGTGGAGCCGGCCGTCCGGGTCCGGTTCCCGCTGCGCCGGCACCCGCGCCCCCGACTCCGGCCGCGCCCCCAGCTCCGGCCGGGCGGCCGGGTGCCGCTCGCTCACAGCAGCGTCCCGACGACGGTGGCCTCCGGGTACTGGCGGCGCTGCTCCTCCCACTGGACGAGCATCGCCGACAGGAACGGGCGGCACAGCCGGGCGGTCAGCGTGGGCGTGTCGATCCGGTCGTAGACCTCGATGTAGACGGTCGGGACGCCGCGCAGCCGGGCGAGAACGACGAACGGCACCGCCACGCCCGCTCCCGTGGTGACCACCGCGGCGACCCGCCGCCGACGCAGCACCCGGACGGCCAGCGCCGCGTTGCGCAGCAGGTTGGGCAGGTTGCGGGTGGTCGGATGGTACGCCGGGACGACATCCTCCCCGGCGAGCAGTGACACCGCCTCGGGGGTGTCGAAGGTGACCCAGCACCGCCGCCAGGTCTCGTACCAGGGGCGCAGGGCCAGCAGTTGAGCCAGGTGCCCACCACTCGATCCGACCAGCAACAGCACCGGCTGATCCCCGGTTTCCCTGATCTTCGCGCCCACGCGACTCCCTACACGTTCGCCTGGAGTGTCAGTCGGCGCCCCGGAGCGGCGAACCACACGCCTCCTGACCAGTGAATACTACGGTCGGTCGAGAGTAATCTCTCTGTCCGTGATCGGCGTGCAGGCCACGCGGCCCGCGCCGTCAACCGCGAAGTCGCTCCTCGACGACGTCCAGCAGCGCGGGATGCAGCTTCCGGTTCCAGCCGGCCCCGGCACCGGCGAGACGGGCCGTCCGCAGCCACATCTCCACCAGGTACGCGTCGGTCACCAGCCCGCGCCGCCGGGCGTCCAGGCCCAGCCCGTCACCGTGTCGGGCCAGCGCCGCCTCGACCTCGACCACCGCCGCGGCGACCGGCGCGGCACGCAGCACCACCGCGCGCTGGAAGGCGTCGTGGGCCAGGTCGAACCCGACCGGCACGTCCGCTCCACTGTGCTCCCAGTCCCAGGCGACCAGGCCGCCGCCGTGCCGGCCGAGGTTCCACGGCACCCAGTCGCCGTGCCAGTGCCCGAACTCGACGGCGACGTCGCCGTGCCGGCGGGCCAGTGCGGCGACGGCCGGCACGGCACGGCTCCCGCCGGCCGCGCCCTGCGCCTGCACGGCCAGCCGGGCCAGGAACGGCGAACCGGCCAGCGGTCGGGGCGCGGCCGGTGGCCGGCCCCGGCGGGCCACCGCGAGCAGCGCCGCGAGGTCGGGCGGCGCGCCGGCCGGCACTGCGCGTACCCGCGCCGGCAGCGGCTCGGTCACCGCGACCGCCTGCCCGGCCCAGGTCAGCTCGGTGAGCAGCCGGGGCGCGCCGGGATGCCCGGCCACGCCGGCCACGCCGGAGAGCTCCCGCAGCGCCGCCGCCTCGGCGGTGACCAGAAGCCGCGTCGCGCCGTTCCAGCCGATCTTCGCGTATCCGCGCGGTCGGCCGGTGCCGTCGAACAGTTGCAGCGTCGGTTTGTGGTTCGGGTCGGGCGGACGCACCCCACACGCCGCGTAGATCGCTGAGCGAGGGCAGCGGGCCGGCCCGGCGGGCCGCGCGGTCCCCAACGGCGGGTCGCCGAGCAGCGCGGTGAGCCGGTCGGCGAGCAGCAACTCGGCGGCGTCGAGCCCGGTGGGCACCGCGACGGTCAGCACCGGAAACGGCACCCGGTCGACGACGCCGGTCCGGGCCGCCGCGCCGAGCGCGGCGCGCACCGCCCGCACCTTCGCCGGCCGCAGCGCGTTGTACGCCAGCAGCGCCGCCGCCGTGGCCCGGGGCGAGCCCAGGGGCAGCAGGAACCGGGCCCGGGCGACCGACGGGAGCACCGCGTACCGGGCCATCACGGTGTGCCCGGCCGGTGGGTGGCCGCGCACGGCCAACGCGACGCGCGGGTCGCCGAAGAGGGCCCGGGTGACCCACCCCAACCCGTCGCCCCGGGCGCGCGGGTCGACCGATCCGGTCACGCGGCCCGGTCCGGCCAGTCGAGCCGCAGGCCCAGCCGCTGCCGCAGCGCCTCGTTGTACGGGCGGTAGTAGTCGGTCAGTTCGGCGCGCAGCGCCGGTGCCAGCGGCGCCGAGCGCCGCTCGTTGTAGACCTTGAAGTCGGGCAGGCCGAACGGGGGCAGGCCGAGGAAGTCCAGGGTGCGCCGGTAGGTGGCCCGCGCGTCACGGTAGAGGTCCTCGCTCGGCAGGAACAGCAGCTGCGCCCGGTCGAAGCGGGCCAGCCACGGTTCCAGATGTTCCAGGTACCGGCCGCGGGCCCGGTAGCTGTACCAGTCGTAGCGCTCGCTGACGTGCTCCGGTTCGGCGATCAGCCGCTCCCGCTCCCCCGCGGTGCGCGCCGGCTCGGCGGCCAGCGCCGCGGCGAAGTCCAGCGGCTCCACGCCGTTGCTCCGCCGCTCCTTCCAGTGCGAGTACGCCCGCTCCACCGGATCGCGCAGCAGCACGATCAGCCGCACCGCCGGCATCAGCGTGGCGACCCGCTGCGCGGCCAGCGGGTGGAACATGTAGAGCGGGGCCGCCTCGCCGACCCGCACCGGGCCGCCGTGGCGGCTCTCCAGCGCCTGCCGCTGCCGCACGGTCGGGAAGTGCGAGCGGTACCACGCCTCGCCGCGCCGCCAGTTCTCCTCGAAGTAGTGCGAGGACTTCGTGTTCCAGGCCGGAAAGAGGCGGGGCACCAGCGGATGCTGGACGAGGTAGTTCCACAGCGAGGTGGTGCCGCCCCGCTTGGTGCCGATGATGAGGAACTCCGGCAGCGGCCGGCGGTCGCTGGTGCGGACCCCGTAGTCGACCAGACCGGCCCGCACCCGCTTCGTCACCTGGGTCGGCACCAGTTGCTTCACCCGGTCCCGGATGATCGGCACGACCTCACCTGCCCTTCGGTTGCCGGGGCGGGACGCCTTCCGGCGGCCCACCCCGGATCTGCGAAATGGTCGCCCGGATGCCACGCCGCACCCGGGGCACGGTCAACAGGACGATGCCGCCGGCCGCCAACCCGCCGACCGTCACCGCCAGGCCGGGCAACGCCCGCCCGCCCACCAGCGCGCCGACCATGGCGGTGCCGCCCACCGAGACGACGACCGCCAGGGCCGCGCGGAGCACCGTCACGTCGGCAAGCGGCTGGCCGACCACCACCCGCGCGGCGCCGAACGCGAGCACGTTCTCCGTGACGATCCCCGCCGCCCAGGCCACCGCCGCTCCGGTCGCGCCATGGCCGGGGATCAGCAGGACACCGAGCGAGACGGTGACCAGCAGTCCCGCCGAGGCCGCGGCCAGGTGCAGGCCGCTGTGCCCGCTCATCAGCAGCAGGCTCTGCACGTTCCCGACACCGGTGTTCACCAGCATGGCCACCGCGAGCACGGTCAGGGCGGTGGCCCCGGCGGTGAAATCCGCCCCGAAGATCTGTAGGAAGGCCGGGCCGTGGATCGCCAGCAGCAGGTAGACCGGCCAGGAGAGCGCCACCGCCCACCGGGTCATCTGCCGGTGCACGGTCGCCGCCGTCGCCGGCTGCCCCTGCCCGAGCAGCCGGGACAGTTGGGGCGACACCGCGACCCGCAGCCCCTGCATGGCGAGCTGACCGGCGAGGACGTAGCGACCGACCGCACCGAGGACGCCGGCCTCCGCCTGCCCGGCCAGCACCGAGGTGAGCAGCACCCCCACCCAGACCGCACCGGCGTCGATGACCACCGAGCCGGCCCGGGGCAGCGCGAAGCGCCAGAACGTCCGCCAGTCCTGCCGTCGGGGCCGCAACGCGGCTCCGCGCCCGACCGCCAGGGGACCGGCGACCAGGGCCAGCGCGGCCAGCAGGGCGAGCGCCGCCGGCACCAGCCAGCCCGCCAGCCCGGCCACCAGCCCCCAGCCGACCAGCGCCGCGACACCGACCAGCGCCGGACGGGCCAGCGGCAGCAGCACCGACTGCACCGCGAGATAGGCGCGGATCGGCCGTACGCAGCGGACGACGGCGAGCAGCAGGGTCATGCCGACCACCACCGGGACCGCGCCGAAGCTCATCGCGATCACCACGCCGCCGTCGACGTCGGGCGCGTCGAGCAGCCGGGACGCCACCGGGTCGGCCACGATCACCCCGACGGCAGCCACCAGGACGGCGACCGACAGCGGCGGGACCAGCGCCACCGGCAGGACCCGGGCCGCGTCACCGGCGGCGCCGGCCCGCCGCCTCGGCAACGTCCAGATCAGTCCGGTCTCCGCGCCCAGCGTGCACGCCGCGGCGGCCACCGTGACCACTCCGATCGCGGCGAAGAAGACGCCCGACCCGGTGGTGCCGTAGCCGCGGGTGATGACCACGGCCAGGGCGAATCCGAGGAGTCCGTTGACCGCCGCGCCGAGCAGACCGGCCACACCGGCACGCGCGCTGCGCCGTGCCTCGGCCGCGGCGTCGCTCCCGGGCCCCCGCGGCTCCACCCCGACCCCGGTCGCCGCTGCCCCGGTAGCCTCCAACCCGGCCCCGGTCGCCGGGTCGCCCTGCGAGGACGTGGCGGCGTCGGCGGGTGGGTGCGCGGCGGCGGTCACGCCGGCACCACCGGGGAGCCGGACGGCGCAGCCGGCGCATGCCCCCGGCGGGCCGCCGCCTCCCCCTCGACCAGCGCCATCGACAGGGCTACGGCGAAGAAGGCGACGGACATGTTCGGGCTCGCCATCCCGTAGAAGGGAATCTGTACCAGGCAGACCACCGGCACCACCGCCAGCCACTGGCCGGCGGCCGACGAGGCGCGGGCGCAGCGCACGGCGGCGAGCAGGAACCACGCGAGGAAGCAGACCAGCGCCGGTATCCCGTGGCCGAACAGCACCATCCAGAGTTGCCCCTGGGTGCCGACCGGCGCCTCGGCGGTGACCGTGTCGGAGCTGACCGGCCCCCCGTAGCCGAGCCACGGCGAGTCACCGATGCGGCGTACCACCTCGGCGTAGAGCGAGAACCGGTCGGTGTTGGTGTCGCTGGACCCGACCCGGTCGCCGATCAACCGGGCAACCGGGATGAACAGGGTGGTGAGCAGGCCGGCCAGCAGCACTCCCGCGACGGAGAGTCCGACCCGGACGTTGCCGCGCCGGGCGGCCCGCAGGCCGAGCACCGCCAGCCCCACGCCGAGGCTGGCGAACATCACCCGGTTCAGGGTGAGGAAGGCCGGCGCCAGCGACAGCGGCAGCGACGCCAGCAGCGCCCAACGCAGCACGCCCCGACGGCACAGCATGGTGAAGGCCACCACGCAGGGCAACGTCATCGCGTACGCGGCCCCGTAGTTGTTCGTGTAAGGGAAGGGCGCCGCCGGCCGGTAGACCGGTTCGAGGGATCTGGCGCTGTACTCGCTCGCCGTGACGTGCACCAGATCCTGGAGGTAGGCGTTGCCGGCCAGGCCGCCCGGCAGCAACACCTCGACCGGCGTGGTGAGCGCGAACCGTGGCGCCAGCACGCCCAGCCAACCCAGCGCGACCAGGCCGAACCAGAACGCGCAGAGCGGCACCAGGACCCTCGCCTGGTCGGCCTGCTCCCGGGCCAGGGTGTACACGTAGACACCGACCACCAGGGCGGTGACGTAGAAACCCAGCCGCAGGCCGAAGGCGGCCAACGAGCCCACCGACGACAGTCGGGTGGCGCTGATCACCACGAGCGCCAGGAACAGCAGCCAGATCCCGGTGGCCGGCGGCAACGGCACCCGTCCACGGAGCACCAGCAGCACGAACAGCACCGCGCCGAACACCGCCCAGCCGAGATAGAAGGCACCGGCCAGCCACCAGATCGGCATCAGACCGAACATCACCGCCAGCGGCCAGCCGGGCAGCCGGGGCGGCCCGGCGGGCCACGGCGGATCGGGATCCGGCGGCCCGCCGCCGGTCTCGTCGGTCATCGCCGGCGCGCGGGTACGCGGCACCGGGCTCAGCCCCGCCCGTCACGGGTCAGCACGAAGCCCAGCGTGGTGACCCCGGCCGCGCGCAGCCGCTCCACCAGGCGACGCAGTTCGGCCTGCCGGGTGCGGTCCCGTTCGACCACCACCACCGCGCTGCCCTGGCGGGCCACCGCGACACCCCGCTCGTCGGTCTCGGCCGGTGGCGCGTTGAAGAGCAACAGTGGTTGGTGGGCACCCTCCCGGAACGTCCCGAGCAGGACGCAGCCCGCGCCCACCCGGACCTCGCCGCCGCGCGCCTGCGCGCCGTTGGGACCCGCCGGACCGTTCGCCAGTTGCGGCAGGGCGAGCGTGGCGTCCGGGTCGGCGGACGGCCGGGCGAACGGCCGGGGCGACGGGCGAGGAGGGGCCGTGATCCGCTCGGTGATCTCGTCGGCGCTGCTCGGCGCGGTGCGCGGTTTCGGGACGGCCGGCCGGGTCGGGTCGACCGACGCCGGTAACCGGTCACGGTCGACGAGCACCGCGTCGCGCAGCCGGTCCAGCCGCCCACTGTCGTCGGCGACGAAGACCTCCCGACCGGCCACCGCGAGCGCGACCGCCAGCCTGGCCGTGATCGGTGTCGGATCCTCCCGGGCGCTGAGCACCGTCACCCGGGCCGGCTGGTGGACCCGCTCCGCGATGGCCATCGCGACGTACCGGACGTCGGCCGCGACCGGCGACCGGCGACCGGCGAACCCCCGACGACCGCGGACCGTCCCGAGCAGGGCCAGCCCGCTGGTCCGTCGGGCGTCGTCGGCCGAGCGGACCCGCGGGTCCACCGATTCCCAGGCGTACGCCACCAGGACCCCGAGGAGCACCCCGGCGAGCAGACCGGCCAGCACGAACATCGACGCCCGGCCGCCGGTGGCGACCAGCGCCGGCTCGGCGGTCCGGGTGACCCAGCCCGGATTGACGTCCACCGCCGCGATCTCGGTACGGGCCGAGTTCAGCTGGGTCAGCTGGCTGTTGATGCCGGCCAGTTCGGCCGTGGCGGTGTCGGTTCCGCCCTGACGCGCGTTGGCGACCCGCTGCTGGATCGCCGCCTGCTGCGCGACCACCTTGGCGATGCTCTCGTCGTACGAGCGGAGCATCTCGTCGCGCTGCCGCTCGTACATCGACCGGCGTACGTCGAGGTAGGACTCGGCGGCCAGGTTGACGCTGCGCACGGCCTGCGCGACGGAGCGTGCCCCGTAGGAGAAGCGCAGGATCTGGCCACCGGCGGGCACCTCGACCTCCAGGGCGTCCCGCACGTCCCGCTGGTCCTGCCCGTTCACCTCGGCCAGCCGCCGCACCACCTCCGTGCCGGTGGCGATGCCGCTCTCCACGTTCATGTTCACCGCCCGGTCGGCGGCGGCCCCGCTGGGGCTGAAGGCGTCGGTGACGACCGGCCGGACCGCCACCACCGCGCTCGCGCGGTACAGCCCGGGCACGAGGGTGACGTAGCCGAGCGCGGCGACCAGGCCCAGCACCGCGACCACCGCCACCGCCCCGATCCGGTGCAGCGGCACGCGGAGCAGGTCGCTCAACGTCACCGTGCGCTCCGCCGCTCCCCCGGTCACTGCACGGAGAAGAACATCGACGGGGTGGACCAACTCAGTCCCGGAGCCGCCGGGGCCAGCACGACGCTCGCCGCGCCGTTGACCACCGTGGCCGGGGCGGCGGTCGGGTCGAACGGCACGCCGCGCAGCGCGCCGTCGGTGGCGCCGTACACGATCCGCCCGCCGACCCAGGCCATGCCGCGCACGGTCGACCAGGTGACGCCGGTGGTGGGCAGGCTGAACTCGGTGGCACCGAGGTAGTTGCCGTCCGGCTCGAAGTACCGGTAGTAGAGCTGGTTCACGCCGGTGCGGGTGTAGTAGAGCCGCCCGTCCAGGTAGAAGGCCCCGGTCAGCAGGGCGGGGTTGAACCAGGCGTTGTAGCCGGAGGACTCCCAGGGGACCCCGACGGCGGCGCCGTTGAACATCGAGATGTCGATCCGGCTGCCGGTCGGCGTACCGGCGACAAGGTGCGACCAGTAGATCCGGTCGCTGACCCGCCAGGTGGCTCCCGCCCCGGTGTAGTTCGGCTGGCTGACGGTGGTCGGCGAGCCGATCCCGGCACCGTCGAACGGCACCTTCGCGAGCTTGCCGGCACCGACGCTCAGGTAGAGGTGGCCGGTGGTCGCGGCGGGCGGGTTCCGCGGGGCGATCGTGCGCCCGCCGGCCAGCGGAAACATGCCCAGCCGGCCGTGGTACCCGTTTCCCATGCCGTCGGAGTTGTGCCCGAAGTAGAGGCCGTCGCTGCCCCGCCAGAGCACCGGCACCTGCGAACCCCAGGACGCCGCGTCGTCGGGCAGCGCGGTGCCGCCCCGACGCCCGGGGTTCCAGTTGACCGGCATGCCGGTGGCCGGCGTGACCGCGGCGACACCGAGCCGGTCGACCGCGCCGGCGCCGGGGCGGTCACCGGCGTGCGGGTTGTTCAACCAACGGAAGTGCCCGCCCAGGTAGATGACGTTGTCGGCCACCTCGACCGAGGTGATCGTGTCGTTGCCGGTGAAGTTGACCCAGGTGCCGAGCTGGCCGGGGCCACGCGCGGCGGTCTCGAAGCGGACCAGCGCGTCGCAGTACGCGGCCGGCCAGCCGTGTGCGCCGTTGGTGCCGACGACGAACCAGCTGCCGTCCGCGCCGAACCGCACGTCCTGCACGTAGTGCACGTAGACCGTCGGCGCTCCGCAGGGCGGCGCGAACTTCTCCGTGCTCCAGTCGATCACGCTCGGGGTGCCGGTCAGGTCGATCAGCGCCATCTGCTCGCGCGGCAGGCCGTCGACAAAGCGGAAGTTGCCGCCGACGACGAGGGTGCGGCCGTCCGGGGAGACGTCGATGGTCCAGGCGTACGAGCCGGTGCCGTGCCGGCCGACGGTGGCGTCGATGGTGAACGTGGGGTCGATCGCCCCGGTGGTGGCGTTCAGCCGGGCGAGCCCGGAGTGCGGGGTGCCGTTGATCCAGTTGAAGGCGCCGGCCAGGTAGAGCCGGTTCTGGTGCAGCACCATGTCGCGGACCGTCCCGCCGTCGGCGCGGCCGACCCAGTTGGCGAGGGTCGCGCCGGTGGCCGGATCCAGCGCCACCAGGTTCCGCCGGGCCACCCCGTTGACCGTCTTGAACGCCCCGCCAACGATCAGCGTGCCACCCGGGCCGGCGATCAACGCGTTGGCCGCGCCGTCGAGGACCGGTCGGAACGAGGTGGAGATCGCCCCGGTCCTCCGGTCGTACGCGAACAGGTAGCGCTGGACGATCCACGGCGAGCCGGCCGTCTGACGGATCCGGGTGAAGCTGCCGCCCACGTACACCGTGTTGCCGACCTCGGCGAAGGCGCGGGCCTCACCGGTTCCGGCGTGCGGGGTGTGGTCGGCGGGGTTCGTCGAGACCAGGGTGCCCGGCTCGGGGACCGGCAGCACGGCCGCGGATGTCGCGGTGGGCACGGCCAGCACGGCCGCGACGGTTGTCAACGCGATGATCCCGGCCCGGATTCGGGGCCGACGGGCGGGACACCACGGCAAGGACAATCTGCGCACACTGGACCTCCGGAGTGGACAAGGATGCACGTAGCGTCCCTCGTCCACTCCGGAGCGCGACATCCACCGATTGGGTGACCAGTGGCTCTAAAACCGGGCAAATCTATCGGCCGGTCGGATGCCCGACAGCCACCGCCGCAGCGTGGACCGCCTCAGCTCAGCGGCCCCCTCCGGTAGGTTGCCGCAGGTAGCTGTCCCGCCCGGCGGCGGCGAACCCGGTCAACGCCGCCGCGTCGTGGTTCATGGTCATGTTGCAGGTGCCCGTCGACCGGGTCATGCCCGGCGAGTTGAAGTAGATCGCCGCCTTGAGCTGGGGATGTGCCTTCAGGGCCGCCGGGAACTCCTCGAACCAGCGCTGCTTGGCGGTCGGGTCGCCGGCGTCGAAGTTGGTGCCGAACTCGGCCAGCATCCGCGGCTTGCCCGCGCCGATGCCCTGCTCGTCCAGCCAGCGGTAGAAGGAGCCGATCGTCGCGCTCGGGCTCCGCCAGACCGGGTTGCCGTTACAGACGTGGAAGTTGTACGGGTCCCAGGCCACCCAGTCGACGTAGCGGTCACCGGGATAGAGCCCCGCGTACCGGTGGTGGTGGCCGGACCAGCCCATCATCGTCCACACCCAGACCGCGTTGCTGGCGCCGGCCGCGGCGAACCGGTCGTGCACGTACCGGAAGGCCCGGACGAAGTCCGCGTCGCTGCCCTTGGCCGGCTCGTCCTCCGGCTCGTGGTCGAAACCCATGAACACCGGCACGCCGGTCGCCCTGATCCGGCCGGCGACCGCGTCGATGGTCGCGTCGTACCGTCCGCTGTAGATGTCCTTCCAGGTCAGCACCGCCCCGGAGGAGAAGATCCGACTCTCCCAGGCGAAGAACATCATCCGGCCGTCACGCATCTGCTGCTGTTGGTAGGCGTCCGGGAAGGCGCCGTTGCTGCCGGTGTTGGAGAAGTCGTGGTAGCGGTGGACGATGTCGAAGGTCCGCCCCACCTGCGCCTCGATGTCGGTGATCGCCCGGCCGTGGTCCCAGGTCGCCGGGTTGGTCGGCGAGTACATCCCCCACCACGCCCCGCACGACGGGACCAGCTTCTCCGAAACCGTCCCGCACCGGCTCGCACCCGCCGCCGGGGGCGTCGGCGGCGTCGGGCTGGCGCTGGGGCTCGCCGGGGTGGGGCTCACGCTGGGCGAGACGCTCGGCGGGGCGGGCACCCGGCTGGGTGCGACCGTGGGCGCGGATGACGCGGTGGGCGAGGCCGCCGTCGGACGGGCCTGCCCGCCATAGCTGATCAGCAGGCGGGGGCGCAGCTCCGGGTTGCGGTTCTCCGCCGAGGCCCAGTAGACGCGGGTGGCCAGTCCGCTCTGCGCCAGCGACACCGTCCAGGTGCCGTTGCCGGTGACCAGCCCCGACACGTCCCACTCGTTGAAGCCCCGCCCGACCCCGGTGACCGCGTCCAGGGCCGTGCCGACCGGCGCGGGCAGCGGTCGCGCCGCGCGGGCGTCGAGCCGGGAGGCGTACGCGGTCACCGTCGCGTCGAACGCCTGCCAGGCGTGCACCCGCAGCACCGCGCGGACGTCCACCGCGTTCGCGGGCAGCGACGTCACCGAGAATTCGAGGACCGCCTCCCGGGCACCGCGCGGGTTGCCGTCACACCGGGCCGGGCAGGTCGCCAGCGTCGACTTGACGCTGTTGTCGCCGTCCTGCGGCACCATCGTGGCGGTGGTGTCGGCCACCACCGGGATCGAGAGGTCGTCGGCGGCCCAGAGGGGCACCATGGTCGCCGCCAAGCCCAGCACCACCGTCGTGCCGAGGACGCCGAGGACCACGCCCTTGCGCCGGGGCCCACGAGGCCGGATGAGGCGGTGCAGTCCACGTCTAGCCACGAATACTCCTTGTGTCGCGACGATAACGCTGAGCAGCGTAACGACGCGCCAGAAGCAGCTCGCGGACGACAGCACAACCAAAGCGTGTCTTAACCGCCCCCTAAGACATCCCAGCTCAGGGCACTTTGTTGCCCGATCGTCGGCGGCTCGGCGGCCCCGCTCCGGGATGTCACGCCGCCCCGCCATCGCTCACGCAGAGAAGCGCCACCGCACAGGCGAGCGACGGTCAGCTGGCGCAGGCGGCAGCCAGCGCGGCGGCCATCGCGGGGCGGGGAGCAGGGACGCCGGTGAACTGCTCGAACTGGCCGATCGCCTGGGCCAGCAGCAGGTCGAGGCCGGAGACGACGGGGCAGCCGGCCGCCGCGGCGGAGGCGGCCAGCGGGGTCGGCCAGGGGTCGTAGATCGCGTCGAAGAGCACCGTGCCCGGCCGCCAGCGCACGGCGCCGGCCAGCTCGTCGGCGGCCCCCTTGGGCACTGTGGAGATCACCAGGTCGGCGCTGGCCAGGGCGGGCGCGTCGGACCACGGCGCGGCGCTCATGGCCAGCCCGAGCGCGGTGGCGACCGGCGTCAGCTCGGCCACCGCCGCCGGGCGGCGGGCCACCACGGTCACGCCGGCCGCGGGCAGCCGGGCCGCGGCGGCCAGCGCGGCCCGGGCGGTGCCCCCCGCGCCCAGCACGGTGACTGTCGCGCCCTCGCGTACGCCCGCCCCGGCCAGCACCTCGACCATGCCGCTGACGTCGGTGTTGTCCGCGTACCAGGAGCCGTCGGGGCGGCGTACCAGCGTGTTGGCCGCGCCCACGGCGGCGGCCACCGGCGAGACCTCGGCGGCCACCGCGAGCGCCGCCTCCTTGCCCGGCATGGTCACCGACAGCCCGGCCCACTCCGGGCCCAGGCCGGCGACGAGATCGGGCAGCTCCGCCGCCGCGCACTCGATCCGGGTGTACGACCATCCGTCGAGGCCGGCGGCGGCGTAACCGGCGTTGTGGATCACCGGGGAGAGCGAGTGCGCGATCGGCTTGCCGAGCACCGCCGCCCGCCGCGCGACCGTCACGAGATGATCCCGGCCGCCCGCGCCCTGGCCTCGTTCTTCTGGTGGCCCGCGTAGGTCTCGGCGAAGGCGGAGTTGCCCTCCTTGTCGATCGCCACGAAGAAGAGCCAGTCCCCGGCCGGCGGATCCATCGCGCCCTCCAGCGCGTCCTTGCCCGGGTTGTTGATCGGGGTGGGGATCATGCCCCGCAGCTTGCGGTTGTACGGGTTCTTCGGGTTGTCGAGATCGCTCTGGGTCATCTGGCTGGAGGTCTTGCCCGCCTGCCCGATCGACTCGAAGTAGTAGTTGACCGTGACGTCCATCTCCAGGCAGCTGCAGTCGAAGCCACCCTTGTACACCCGGTTGTAGGCGACCCGGGCGACCTTGCCGAGATCCTTCTTGGTGCCGGCCTCGGCCTGAGCCAGCGACGCCACGATCAGCGCCTCGTACGGGCTGATCCCGCCGCGTTCCTTCTGCACCCGGTCGGCGAACTCCATCTGCCCGGTGACCGTGAGGAAATGGTCGACCATCTGCCCGAGGATGGCCTCCGCGGTGGCGTCCGGCGGGATCTCGTAGGTGTCCGGGTAGAGGAAGCCCTCGATGGACTTCTTGGACTTCTTGCCGTCCTCCCGCTTGAACCACCAGTCCGGTACGCCGAGCTTCTCCGGGTCCTTCGCGGCGGCCTCGAACTCCTTGACCGGGATGTCGGTCTTCTCGCTGAGCAGCTTGAAGATGTTCTTGGCGGTGCGCCCCTCGGGGATGGTCACCCCGTTGATGATCCGATTCTGCGGGTCGAGCATCGCCGCGAGGGCGTTCGCGCCGCTCATCTCCTTGCGCAGCTTGTACGTGCCGGGCTGGATGTTGCGGCTACGGGAATTGTCCTCGGCCGCCTTGATGAACGCCTTGGTGCTCTTGATGACGCCGGCGTCGTAGAGCGCGACGGCCATGTCGGCCAGGAACGCGCCCTGCGGGATCTGGACCGTGACGTCCTCGGTGCCCGTGCCGTCGAAGTCCGGGGTGACGAAGTAGTTCTGGATCCGGTCGAAGCCGTAGAAGGCGCCGCCGCCGATGCCGCCGAGCAGCACCAACGCCAGCAGCAGAGCCAGGATTGTCTTGCCCCGACCGCCGCCGGAACGGCCACCACGCCGGCGGCCTCGGCGGTGCCGGCCCTTCTCCCCCCGGTCCTGCTCGTCGTACCCGAGGTCCAGGTCGTCGATCATTACGTCCGCCTCCGCTGCGCGTCCAGCCAGCTCTGCAGAATCTCCACCGCGGCGGCCTGGTCGACCACCGCGCGTTGCTTCTTCCCCCGGACACCTCGTTCGGCAAGCCTACGGCTCGCCACGACCGTGGACATCCTCTCGTCGGCCAGCGTCACCGCAACAGGCGCTATCACATCGGCCAGGAGCCGAGCGTACGCCTTCGCGTGCTCCGCCGCGGGGCCATGCCGGCCGGCCAGGTTGACCGGAAGGCCGACCACCACCTCCACCGCCTCGTGCTCGGCGACCAGCGCGGCAAGCTCGGCGATGTCCGACGGCACCGCCTCTGGCCTGGGGTTCTGCTCCCTGGCGAGGGTGACCAGCGGGGTGGCGAGCACCCCGTGCGGATCCGACCGGGAGACCCCGATCCGGACCTGGCCGACGTCCACGCCCAGCCGCACCCCCCGGGACAACTCAGTCACCGAACGTCACCCCTGTCGAGAAACGCGTCAGGGCGGACCGATCGGTCCGCCCTGACCCCGCCTTGCCGGTAACTCACGCCTCGGCGATCGCCTTCTCGACCGTGAGCAGGAGGTTCGGTACCTCCGACTCGGGCAGCCCGCCGCCCTGGGCGAGATCCGGGCTGCCGCCACCGCGCCCGGAGAACGCGGCCTTGACCAGATCGCTCGCGGCCAGCCCCCGGCCCCGGGCCGCCGCGTTGACCGCCACCACCAGGGACGCCTTGCCGTTGGACCGGGCCGCCACGGCGACCACGCCCGGCCGGGCC
This sequence comes from Micromonospora sp. CA-263727, assembly GCF_050942455.1. Classification (NCBI taxonomy): domain Bacteria; kingdom Bacillati; phylum Actinomycetota; class Actinomycetes; order Micromonosporales; family Micromonosporaceae; genus Micromonospora; species Micromonospora sp. CA-263727. Next base: position 2,493,663 of record NZ_CP192031.1, on the reverse strand, counting down.
GGGTCGATCCGGCCCCGGATCTCCTGGGCCAGGGTGCGGACGTCGTTGCCGGCCGCCCCCTCGGGCGCCTCGATGCCGACGTAGGCGACCCCGCGCACGTCCTTGGCCTGCGCGGCGAAGGCCGCCGCGCCGCCGAGCACCAGCTGGGCGCGGAGCTTCTCCAGCTCCTTCTCGGCGTCGCGCAGCTGGGTGACGGTCTGCTCGACCCGGTCGGCGACCTGCTCCGAGGGGACCCGGTACAGCTCGGCGAGGCGGGCGACCAGCAGGTGCTCGCGGGCCAGGAAGTTGAACGCGTCCATGCCGACCAGCGCCTCGACCCGGCGTACGCCGGAACCGATGGACGACTCGGAGAGGATCTTGACGACCCCGAGCTGGCCGGAGCGGGCCACGTGGGTGCCGCCGCAGAGTTCGCGGGCGTAGTCGCCGACCTCGACCACCCGGACCTGCTCGCCGTACTTCTCGCCGAAGAGCGCCATGGCGCCGATGCGGCGCGCCTCCTCCAGCGAGGTGACGAAGGCGTGCACCTCCAGGTCGGCCAGGAGCACCTCGTTGACCTGCTGCTCCACGTCGCGCAGCACGCTCGGCGCCACCCCGGTGGCGGTGTTGAAGTCGAACCGCAGCCGACCCGGGGCGTTCAGCGAGCCGGCCTGGGTGGCGGACTCGCCGAGGAAGTTGCGCATGGTCTGGTGCACCAGGTGGGTCGCGGTGTGCGAGCGGGAGATGGCCCGCCGCCGGCTGGTGTCGATCTCGGCGTAGCCGGTCTCCCCCGGGCGTACCTCGCCCCGGATCACCCGGGCCCGGTGCACGATCAACCCCGGCACCGGCTGCTGCACGTCGAGGACCTCGACCTGGCCGCCGCCGACCGTGATCATGCCCAGGTCGGGCTGCTGCCCGCCGCCCTCGGCGTAGAACGGGGTGGTGTCGAGGACCAGCTCGACCGTGTCGCCCTCGACCGCCGCCGCGCGCGGGCCGTCGGTGCCGAGCACCGCCCGCACCGTCGACTCGCGGGCCACCTCGGTGTAGCCGGTGAAGGTCACCGGCCCGCCGGCGTCGAGCACCGACCGGTACGCCGACAGGTCGGTGTGGCCGGTCTTGCGGGCCTGCGCGTCGGCCTTGGCCCGGGCCCGCTGGTCGGCCATCAGCCGGCGGAAGCCCTCCTGGTCGACGTCGAGCCCCTGCTCGGCCGCGATCTCCAGGGTCAGGTCGATCGGGAAGCCGTACGTGTCGTGCAGCTGGAACGCCTTCTCACCGGAGAGCGCCGGGCCACCGGCGGTCCGGGTCTCGGCGATCGCGGTGTCCAGGATCGTGGTGCCGGCCCGCAACGTGGCCAGGAAGGCATCCTCCTCCGCGTACGCGTACGCGGAGATCCGGTCGAAGTCGGCGGCCAGCTCCGGGTAGGACGGGGCCATGCAGTCCCGGGCCACCGGCAGCAGCTCCGGCATCGCCTTGTCCTGCCAGCCGAGCAGCCGCACCGCCCGGATCGCCCGACGCATGATCCGCCGCAGCACGTACCCGCGGCCCTCGTTGCCCGGGGTCACCCCGTCGCCGATCAGCATCAGCGCGGTGCGCACGTGGTCGGCGACCACCCGCAGCCGCACGTCGTCCGGGTGCGACTGGTTGGCCGCGTGCCCCGAGTGCGCGCCGTAGCGCTTGCCGGTCAGCTCGGCCGCCCGCTCCAGGATCGGCCGGACCTCGTCGATCTCGTACAGGTTGTCGACGCCCTGGAGGATCGAGGCCATCCGCTCCAGGCCCATGCCGGTGTCGATGTTCTTCGCCGGCAGCTCGCCGAGGATCGGGAAGTTCTCCTTGTCGGTGCCCGGGCCCCGCTCGAACTGCATGAAGACGAGGTTCCAGAACTCCAGGAAACGGTCCTCGTCGACCTCCGGGCCGCCTTCGAGGCCGTACGCCGGGCCCCGGTCGTAGTACAGCTCGGAACACGGGCCGCACGGGCCCGGGATGCCCATCGACCAGAAGTTGTCCTTCTTGCCGCGACGCACGATCCGCTCGGCCGGCACGCCGGTGCGCCGCCAGATGTCGTACGCCTCGTCGTCGTCGAGGTAGACCGTCGCCCAGATCCGCTCCGGGTCCAGCCCGAAGCCGCCCGCCTCGACCGACTTGGTGGCCAGCTCCCAGGCGAGCGGGATCGCCCCGTCCTTGAAGTAGTCGCCAAAGGAGAAGTTGCCGTTCATCTGGAAGAACGTGCCGTGCCGGCTGGTCTTGCCGACCTCGTCGATGTCCGGCGTACGGATGCACTTCTGCACGCTGACCGCCCGCCGGTACGGCGGGGTCTGCTGGCCCAGGAAGTAGGGGACGAACTGCACCATGCCGGCGTTGACGAACAGCAGGTTCGGGTCGCTGATGGCGGGCAGCGGAGCGGACGGCACCACGGCATGGCCGTTCGCCTCGAAGTGGGCGAGGTATCGCCGCTTGATCTCCGCCGTCTTCATCGCTGGTGTTCCTCCGGAAAGATGTCGCTGTCACCGAGGCGCGGCTCACCGCGCAGCTCGGCGAACTGGTCGTCGAACGCCTCACCGTGGGCGAACGCCTCGTGGATCTCCTGCTCCCGCTCGGCCATTCCGGCCCGCACGTCCGCCACGAAGCTACGCAGCTCCTCGACCAGACCGCCAGCGGATTCCGAGAGGTTGTCGGCGATGCCGGCCGGGGTGTACGCGCGGGCGGCGCGGGTCGCCTTGCGGACCACCACCACACCGACGGCCAGCCCCACTCCCAGCCAGAACAGGCGCTTCATGCTCGTACCTCCCGGTCCTGCGCCGGTCAGCGGTTTCCGCGCCGGGAGGCGCGCCGCTGGGCCTTGATGGTGTCGCGGACCTCGCGTTCGGTCTCGGCGTGCCGGCGGGCCGCGGCGGCCTTGCGCACCCCGTAGCCGAACGCGGCCACCTTGACCAGCGGGTTGGCCGCGGCGGCGGAGACGACGGCGACCAGGTTGGCGACGTTGGCGCTGATGTTCTGCGCGTTACTGGTCATGTTGTCGACCTTGGCGAGCTGGAGGTTCAGTCCGTCGAGCGACGTCTGCACCTGCTCCAGCGTGACGTTGACGTTGCGCACCGTCGTGTTCACGTCGCCGAGCAGCGGGCCGGTCCGGTCGTTGAGGTCGCTGATCATCCGGGTGGTGGCGTCCACGGTGTGCCGCAGCCGCAGGATGGGCAGCGTCAGGATCAACACCAGCATCGCGAACGCGATCGCCGCGATCAACGCCGCGATCTCCAAAATGCCCACGCCTGTCCTCCTCAACCAGTGTCCCGGGGCCGCACGATCCCCCGAGACGCACGACCGTCTCGCCCACGCCAACCGCCCGGTGGCCCGCCGAGGATCGGCGGAAGCACGCGCGCCACCAGAACCAGACCCTACCGTCCGTGATGACGATCGGCTCAGGACGGTGGGGACGGCGTCAACTCGCCCAACGGGTCCTCGTCCAGCGTCGGGTACGGGTCCACACCGGTCAGTGACGGGTCGGTGCTCGGCTGTGGTCTGGTCCGCTCGTCGTCGATCGCGTTGCGGACCTTCACCGACACCAACGATCCGGTGCACTCCTCGGCCGCGGTCTCCGGATCAAGAGACGGTACGACCGCCGGCTCGCCGTCCACCGGCGGCGGTACGCAGGTGGGCGACCGGACCCAGAGGTCGAGGGTCAACTCATCCTGCCGCCAGCAGGTGTAACTGCCCTTCTCCTGCTGTTCGGGGCAGTACTGCGGCGTCCACGGCTGCCAGCCGTCCTCGCGCAGCGCGGCCTCGTACGCCTGGGCCGTCTCCTCCGGCGACCGCTCGGAGTTGACGGTGCGTTCCCGCAGCCGGCAGTCGAGCAGGCACCAGGGGCTGCCGCTGACGTCGTCGACCGGGCCGGCCGCGGCCCAGGTCGGCACGTCCAGGTCGTCCAGCGAGACGAAGACCGGGTCCCGGTCCATCATCTGCATACCGAAGTACGCCGGAACGCCGCCGAACAGGATCATGCTGACCGCCACCAGGATGACGGCGCGCAGCCGCTGGTTGCCGTGGCTCTGCCGGCGTGGCTCCGTACCGGCGCCGGACCGGTCGTCCTCGGGCCGGTCGGCGTCCGGCGTCGCCGGCTCGACGGGCCGGCGCACGTCCGGCTCGCCGGGCCGGGGACCGGCCGGGTCGACGGGCGCGACGACGGCGGCGGCCCGGGCCACCGCCGGGCCCTCGGCGGCGCGCGGCGGCACGGGGGGGACACCGGACGGCTCGGGTCGGGCCGGGTTCCGGTGCGGCGGGGCGGCCCGGCCGGCCAACCGGTCGTCGGGCCGGGGGAGGCGGCGGTGGCCCGAGCCACCGCCGGCGCGTTGGGTGCTCCGGGGCGCTCCCCGGGGGCGCGGATCGGGCCACCGGGTGCGGGACCGACCGGCGCGCCGACGCCGGGGCGGAGCGGACCGATGTCGGGGCGGAGCGGACCGATGTCGGGGCGGGCCGGACCGGCGTCGCCCCGGGCGGCGTCCGGGTCGGGGCCGACCGGGGCCTCGGGGCGGGCCGCGCCCCGGGCCGGGCCGGGTGGCATGCCGCCGGGACGACCGGGACCGCCGGCCACCCCGTCGGGCCGGGCAGCGCCGCGCGGCGGACCAGCCGGCGCACCGTCGGTGCGGCCTCCCCTCGCCGGCCCCGGCGGCATCCCGTCCGGGCGGGCGGCGCCGCGGGGCGGGATGTCCGGGCGGCCAGGTGCCCGGGTACGGCCGGTCGGCGGCTCCGCTCCGGGGCGGCCGGCCGGCGGCTCGTTCCCACCCGGGCCGGCGGCGGGTGGCCCGGCCATCGGTGCCGAACGCCCGCGACCCGGCGGTCCGTCGGCGCGGCGCGCGGCGGCGGCCGGGTTCTCCGGTCCGGAGTCGACGCCCCGACGCCCATCAGCGGGCGGGCGGCCCGGCGCGGCGCCCGGGTTCGGACGGTTGGCCGGGGCCCCGCCGGGGGCCTCCACGCCTCGACGGTCACCGATCACCGGGGTGCCGCCCGACGGGGTGCCGCCGGCCCGTCCCGCCGGCGGCGCTCCGGCCGCTGTCCCGGGCGGCGCGGCCCGCCGTTTGATCGTCGGCAGCGCCGGGTCGGTGTGGTGGGGGCGACCGGCCTGTCGCAGCCAGTCGGCCGGCCGCTCCGGGCGGCCGGCCCGGCCCTCGCCGGGTCGCGCGACCGGCGGCCGTTCCCCGGTGTCACCGCTGGCCGCACCGCGCCCGGAGACCGAATCGTCGTCGGCCGCCCGCCGGCCCCGGACCGGGGTGTCCTCCGTCTCGGCCGCGCGGTGACCGCCCACCGGTGCGTCCATCGTGTCGGCTGACCGGCGGCCCGTCCCCGGCAGCTCCGCCTCCGGCGCCACCCGGCGGCCCCGCGCCGGCGGCGTCGGCTCATCTGGCGCGGCCCGGCGGCCCCGTGGCGGATCCTCCCCGCGTTCGGGCCCGGCGGCGGGGCTGGCGGGCACACCGGGAAGCGGCGGTGCGTTGCCGGACAGCGGCACCACCGGCTGGTCGGCCGCGGTGTCTGCGGCACGGCGACGGCCGCCCCGCCGGCCGCCGGCCGGGGCACCGGCCGGTCCACCGCTGGCGGGCAGCAGGCCCGACGCCGTCCGGCCAGGACCGCCGGTCGGGTCGGTGGGGGGCGTGGGGTCGTCCATGGCACGCCGCCCCCGCCGGGGTGCCGGCGGTTCCGGAAGACCGGCCGAGCCCGGCCCGGCGGCCACCTCCGGCAGGCCGGGTCCGTGGGTCGGCTCGGCGTCGAGGGGCGCGGCCCGACGCGAGCCGGCCGGCATGCCGCTCGGCCGGCCGGCGGGCATCCGGCGGGGTGCCGGTGGGCCGGGCACCGGACCGGTTGGCGCTCCGGCCGCCGGTCCGACCGGAGCGCCGGAGGTCGGGCCGGTCGGAGAGCCGGGGAACGGGCCGGTCGGGGGGCCGGAGAGCGGTGGCTCGGGGGGCGGCCCCGGCCGCGACCGCCGGCCCGGTGGCCCGGCGTCGGGCTGCGGCCAGCCGCCGGTCGGGCTCTTCGGCGGGCCGGGATCGTGCCGGCCGGCGACGGGCGGACCGGGATACGGCGGGGTTGCCGGTGGCCGCTCGCGGGATTCGGCGGGCGGCCGCGCGGGGAGCTGGCCGGCGGGCGGCCGGGGACCGGCAGCGGGCACCGGACCGGCGGGCGGCGGCGGGCCCGCGGGCGGCCGGGCCGCCGGGGAGCCGGGCCAGGGGCCGTCGGCCGGTCGGGATCGTGGCGGTTCGGCCGTTCCCCGGCGCAGCGGGGGCGCGGCGGCCGGGCCGGCCGCCGGATCCGACGGGGTGGGGCGGGCCGGCGGCGCCTGTCCGCGACCGCCGGGGGTCGGTGGCGGGATCGGCCCGGCCGGCGGCACCGGCGCCGAGCGGCCGGCGGGGCCAGGACGGCCGGCGGGGACCGGGCCGGAGCGGCCGGGTGGCGCGAGGCCAGGGCGGTCCGGGCCGGGGTGAGCCGGGCCGGATGGCGCTGCCGGGCCCGGGCGGGGGCAGCGGGCGCCTCGGGCATCGGCGTCACGCCGTCGGGACCCAGCTCGCCGCGCTGCTGCTTGGCCGAGCGCAGGTCGTCGATCCAGCCGAAGTCCTCGCCGGCGGCCGGCTCCTCCGGGGCGGCCTCGGTCTTGCCCCGGCCCCAGCGACGGGCCTTGCCGCGCGGCTCCTCCGGGCCGTCCTCCGGTCGCTCCGACGATCTCACTGTTGACCCTTCCCGTCGGCGCTACCGCCGACCTGTTCCACGACGCCGACGCCCGTTGCCGCAGGCCGGTCACCGTCGACTTCGGACGGCGTCGGGGCCTCGGCCCGGTCGCCCGCTGGCGACGCTTCCGTACGGGCGGGGCTCGGTAGCCCGCGGACGATCCGGCGCAGCAACGGCAGCCGGGTGGCCACCGCCCGCTCCGCGCCGTGCTGGCTCGGCCGGTAGTAGTCGGTGCCGATCAGGTCGTCCGGCACGTACTGCTGGTTGACCACGCCCCGCTGGTCGTCGTGCGGGTAGCGGTATCCGGTGCCGTGGCCGAGCCCCCGCGCGCCGGCGTAGTGCGCGTCGCGCAGGCCCCGGGGCACCGGGCCACCGCGGCCGGCCCGCACGTCGGCGATCGCGGCGCCGATCGCGCTGGTGGCCGAGTTCGACTTGGGCGCGGTGGCCAGGTGGATCACCGCCTGGGCGAGGTTGAGCTGCGCCTCGGGCAGGCCGACGTACTCCACCGCGTGGGCAGCGGCGGTGGCCACGCCGAGGGCGGCCGGGTCGGCCATGCCGACGTCCTCGCTGGCGAAGATCACCAGCCGCCGGGCGATGAACCTGGCGTCCTCGCCGGCGACCAGCATCCGGGCCAGCCAGTGCAGCGCGGCGTCCACGTCCGAGCCCCGCATGCTCTTGATGAAGGCGCTGGTCACGTCGTAGTGGGCGTCGCCCGCGCGGTCGTAGCGCACCGCCGCGGTGTCGACCGCCCGCTCGGCCGTGGGCAGGTCGATCCGCCCGCTGCCGAGCGCGGTGGCCGAGCCGGCCGCCGCCTCCAGCGCGGTGAGCGCCTTGCGGACGTCCCCGCCGGCCAGCCGGACGAGGTGGTCCTCGGCCTCCGAGGTGAGGGTGAGCGCACCGGCCAGACCACGCTCGTCGGTCATCGCCCGCCGCAGCAGGGCGCGGACCGCCGCGTCGTCGAGGGGGTGCAGGGTGAGCAGGACGCACCGGGACAGCAGCGGGGAGATGACCGAGAAGTACGGGTTCTCCGTGGTGGCCGCGAGCAGCGTGACGGTGCGGTCCTCGACCGCGGCGAGCAGCGAATCCTGCTGGGTCTTGCTGAACCGGTGCACCTCGTCGATGAAGAGCACCGTCGGCGGGCCACCCGAGCGCCGCTGCCGCCGGGCGGTGTCGATCACGGCCCGGACGTCCTTCACCCCCGCCGTGAGCGCCGACATGGCGACGAAGCGCCGGTCGGTGGCCCCGGCCACCAGGTGGGCGATGGTGGTCTTGCCGCTGCCCGGCGGTCCCCACAGGATGACCGACATCGGCGCGCTCCCGGCGACGAGTTGCCGCAGGGGCGCGCCGGGGGTGAGCAGGTGCTCCTGACCGACCAGCTCGTCCAGGTCGGCCGGGCGCATCCGGACGGGCAGCGGCGCATCCGGCGCGACCGCGGTGAAGCTGCCGACGCCGCCGGAACCCGCCACCGCACTGGGCGCTGCGGCGGGTTCACCGAGGGTGAAGAGGGCGTCGGACTCCATCACGAGAACAGTACCGGGCTCGGCCGACAACGCCGGAATCGCGCCGCCGGCCGTACCCGCGATGATCGTTCTCGGTCAGCGACGGCTGGTCGGGAAAGCCCGAAGGGCGGTTTCCGACGAGCCGCTCAGCCGCGACCTGGGCGGCGGCCCCGGTACCAGCGGCCACCGCCGCCCGCGCGCCGGCCGAAGCCGGCCAGGTGGAGCGCGAGCAGCAGCAGGCCGATCAGCACGAGGGTGTTCCAGTTGAACAGGTCCGGCGCGCCGAGCCTGGTGTCCAGCAGGTCGAGCAGCAGGGCGAAGCCGAAAACCGCGGCGGCGGCGATGGCGAGCATGGCGTTCCTCCGGTGGGGGTTCCAGTAGGTCGGCGCGGGATGTACCCGATCGGTCGGCTCGCCAATCTCCACGCTGGACCACCGCGGCCCCGGCAGCCCGCCGGGCGGCGGCTGGTCCCGGCGCGGGCCGTCCGGCGGCCCCACGTCAGACCGGTGCCCTCTCCGGCACCTCGGAGGGCTGCGGCCGGCAGGTAGAGCGGCGCGGCGACAGCCAGCACCACCGCGCCCACCAGCATGGCCGTGCTCACCCCGGCGCGGTCGCCGACGAACCCGAGCAGCACACCGCCGAGAGCGCCGGCCGGCATGGACACCATCGAGTTCACCGAGATCACGCTGGTCCGGTACGGCCCGTCGACCTGCCGGTGCAGGAGCCCCATGTGCAGCGGGTTCGACGCGCCGTGCACGGCGTAGCAGGCGAAGAAGGCGACCAGCACCCCGACCGGGCCGGCGAGCAGCGCCATCCCGACCACGGTGGCCCCCTGCACGATCCGCAGCAGGGCGGCACCGGGTGCGGCACCGAGCCAGCGGATGAGCAGCGGGGTGAGCGCCGCGCCGCCGGCCGACGCGAGCCACGCCACGGTGCTGCCCGGTCCGAGCAGGGCGGCGGCCCGGTCGGCGTCGCCCAGCACCTCGGCCAGCCGGACCGGCAGCAGACCCTCGAAGGTGACCATGCCGAAGCCCCAGAACAGCTCGACCGCCACCAGGGCGAGCAGCACCCGGGATCGGCGCAGCAGGCCGAACGCCTCGCCGACCATCCGCGGCGCGCTGCGGATCGAGGCCCGCAGGGCACCCGGCCCGGCCGCCGGCCGCCCCTCCACCAGCAGGGTCAGCAGCGCCGCCAGGTAGACCATCTGGAACACGGCCGCGACCACGACCGGCACGGTGAGGGCGCTGACCGGGCCGAGCGGGCCGAGGGCCACCAGGCCGCCGCTGAGCAGCGCGCCGGCCGCCACGCTCAGGCCGAGCACCGTGCCACCCTGACCGAGCCCCTTCTCGTACGCGGCGTCCGGGTCGGCGGCCAGGGTGCTGTCGACGTACCAGGACTCCAGGGGGCCGCTGTCCAGGGCGCGGAACACGCCCTGCAACGCCCAGACGGCGACCAGCAGGGCGAGCGAGTCGGCCACCACCAGCAGGGCCGTCGAGACGAGCCCGACCAGGCTGGCCACCACCAGCACCGGCTTGCGGCCCAGCGCGTCGGCGAACCCGCCGGTCGGCAGCTCCAGGGCGAGCACCACCGCCCCCTGGGCGGCGACGGCCAGGCCGATCTGGGTCAGGGTCAGCCCCCGCTCCTGCATGAGCAGGATGAAGATCGGGATGGTCAGGCCGACCGGCAGCCAGCGCAGCCCGTGCAGGACCAGGTAACGGCGCCGGACCTGGCGCACGGACAGGGCGCTCATCGCCGGCTCCCCAGCATCAGCGGGAACGCGGCAAGGAAGATCTGCACCTGCTCGGCGCCGGGCTCGCCAGGGTCGGCCTCCGCGCGGTAACGCTCCAGGATCTGCCACACCTCCGCGCTGAGCGCCGCCAGCCGGCTCGACGGGATGGTCATGAAGGCGTCGCCCATACCGAACGCGTCGCGCCAGGCCGGCGGCCACTGGTCGCGTGCCGCGAACCACCGCTCGGCGTGTTCGACGAAGAGGCGTACCTGCTCGGACTGGATCCACTCCACCGCGGCGCGGGCGTCCGGGTCGTCGTCGAAGTCGGTGTTCTCCCAACTCGTGACGTCGTGCGCGGCCCGCCACCAGCGCTGCCGCCCGGTGCCCCGGTCCGGCTCCTCGGCGACCAGCCCCACCTCGGCGAGCTGGCGGAGGTGGTAGCTGGTCGCGCCGGTGTTGGTGTCGAGCAGCTCGGCGAGGGTGGTGGCGGTGGCCGGCCCCTTCACCCGCAGCGCGCCGAGCAGCCGGGTACGCAGTGGATGCGCCAGCACCCGGACCTGCCGGTGATCGAGCCGCACCCGGCGCGGTGCCTTCTTCTCGTCACTTCCCATGCTTGCACAATACTTGTGCATAGTTTCTGTGCACAATACTTGTGCACAGAAACTATGCAGGATCCGGGGCAGCGGGTTCGGGTGGTTCAGGCGGCGAAGAGTTCGGTGACGCCGCGCAGCCGGGTGCGGAGCAGGCCGGTGGCGCGGGTGGAGTCGAGGCGTACCTCGGCGGGGCGGACCAGGCCGGCGGCGGCAGCCGTGGTGGTCTTCAGGTGGGCCGGGTCGACGCCCGCCCGGCGGGCCACCAGCAGCCCCAGCTCCGCCCGGCTCACCCCGTCCGGGCCGGCCACGTTGAGCGGACCGGCGTAGTCGGACGCCACCAGTTCCAGCACGGCGGCGGCGAGATCGGCGACGTCGACCGGGCAGCGGAGCTCGTCGGTGAAGAGGGCCGCCCGGCCGGCCAGGGCGTCCCGGCAGAGCTGGATCTGCGGGCTCCCCTCCCCCAGGATCAACGAGGTACGCACCAGCGCGGCGGCCGGGTCGATGGCCCGCACCGCCGTCTCCGCGGCCGCCTTCGCCGCGCCGTACGGGAAGATCGGGGTGGGCGGGTCGTCGTCGGCGTACGCCTCGGGACGCCCGGCGTGCAGCGCGTCGCTGGAGATGTGCACCAACCGCGCCCCCGCCTCGGCGGCGGCGGACGCGACGTTGGCCGCCCCGTCGGCGGTGACCGCCCAGTCGGCGTACCGGTAGGGAGTGCCGACCACGGCGTCGGGGCGTACTGCGGAAACCAGCGCCCGCACCGCGGCCCGGTCGGTCACGTCGAGCCGCCGTGCCGTCACGCCCGACACCCCGACGGACCCCGAGTGATACGTCCCCGCCACCGACCACCCGGCACCGACCGCCTGCCGGCACACCTCCCGCCCGAGAAGCCCGCTACCGCCCACCACCAACAACCGCATCGACGCACCTCCACCCCGCGCCCACATCGTCGATCATGAACTTACCGTCCCGGCACGCCGGCCAGAGGACGACGACTTCATGGTCGACAACGATCCCGAGCGGTCCCGGGGCGGGTGAGGCGGGGTGGTTGTCAGGTGGGGTCGGCGACCGGGGCGGCGGGGCCGGCGGTGCCGGGGTGGGCCGGCGGCTGGGGCTTGGGCTTGGCGTCGATGCCGGCCTCGGTGCGCTGCTGCCCGGTGATCGGGGTGGGCGCGCCGGTGAGGGGGTCGAAGCCGCCCCGGGTCTTCGGGAAGGCGATCACCTCGCGGATCGAGTCGGCGCCGGCGAGCAGCATGCAGACCCGGTCCCAGCCGAACGCGATGCCGCCGTGCGGGGGCGGGCCGTAGCTGAACGCCTCCAGCAGGAAGCCGAACTTGTCCTGCGCCTCCTCGGGCGTGATGCCGAGCAGCGCGAAGACCCGCTGCTGGACGTCGCGACGGTGGATACGGATCGAGCCGCCGCCGATCTCGTTGCCGTTGCACACGATGTCGTACGCGTAGGCCAGGGCCCGATCCGGCGCCTCCTCGAACCGGTCCACCCACTCGGCGTTCGGCGAGGTGAACGGGTGGTGCACCGCCGTCCAGCCGGCTGCCCCGCCGTTCTCCTCCGACGTCCGTTCGAACATCGGCGCGTCGACCACCCAGCAAAACGCCCAGGCGCTCTCGTCGACCAGGCCGGACCGCCGGGCGATCTCGATCCGGGCCGCGCCGAGCAGTTCCTGCGCCTCCCGGGCCTGCGCGCTGGCGGCGAAGAAGATCGCGTCGCCCGGCTTGGCGCCGACCGCGTCGGCCAGCCCGGTCAGGTGCTCGGCCGACAGGTTCTTCGCCACCGGCCCGCGCGCCTCGCCGGTCTCCGCGTCCAGCACCACGTACGCCAGGCCCCTGGCGCCGCGCGCCTTGGCCCAGTCCTGCCAGCCGTCCAACTCCTTGCGGGTCTGCGCCGCGCCGCCCGGCATCACCACCGCGCCGACGTAGCCGCCCGCGTCGATCGCGCCGGCGAAGACCCGGAACTGGGTGCCGCGCAGGTAGTCGGTCAACTCGGTCAGCTCGACGCCGTAGCGCAGGTCGGGCTTGTCCGAGCCGTACCGGGCCATCGCGTCGTGCCAGGTGATCCGCGGGATCGGGCGGGGAATCTCGTACCCGGCCAGGTCCGACCAGAGGGCGGCGACGATCGCCTCGCCGAGGTCGATCACGTCGTCCTCGGTGACGAAGGACATCTCGATGTCGAGCTGGGTGAACTCCGGCTGCCGGTCGGCCCGGAAGTCCTCGTCCCGGTAGCAGCGGGCGATCTGGTAGTAGCGTTCCATGCCGCCGACCATCAGCAGCTGCTTGAACAGCTGCGGTGACTGCGGCAACGCGTACCAGCTGCCGGGCTGCAGGCGTACCGGCACCAGGAAGTCGCGGGCGCCCTCCGGGGTGGAGCGGGTCAGCGTCGGGGTCTCGATCTCCAGGAAGTCCCGGTCGTGCAGCACCGTCCGGGCCAGCTGGCTGGCGCGCGAGCGCAGCCGCAGGGCCTGGGCCGGGCCGCTGCGGCGCAGGTCGAGGTAGCGGTACTTGAGCCGGATGTCGTCGCCGGCGACCACCTGGTCGTCCACCGGCAGCGGCAGCGGGGCCGCCTCGGAGAGCACCTCCAGCTCGGTCGCGGTCACCTCGACGTCACCGGTGGGCAGCTCCGGGTTCTCGTTGCCCTCCGGGCGGCGGGTCACCTCGCCGACGACCCGGACGCAGTATTCGTTGCGCAGCGCGTGCGCGTCCTCCTCGCGGAGCACCACCTGGACCACGCCGGAGCCGTCGCGCAGGTCGACGAAGATGACCCCGCCGTGGTCGCGCCGGCGGGCCACCCACCCGGCGAGCGTCACCGTGGTGCCGGCGTCCGCCGCGCGCAGGCTGCCGGCGTCATGGGTACGGATCACGACGTGCGTCTCCCTCGTCTGCTCTACATCTGCTCCCGACATTCTCTCAGCACCCCCACACCCCCGTTCCCGGGGTGCAAGGAAGGGCCCCCTCTTAACGCCTCGCGTAGTAAAAGGGCCCCCTGTTAACGCCGACGGGCGCGGGCGGGCGGGCGCGCGGGCGGGCCGCCGGAGGAGGAATCCGGCGGCCCGCTGGCGGAGGAGACAGGTCGGTTGGGCGGAAGGAAGGTCAGTAGACGCTGACGCCGTAGGCGCTGAGCACCGGACCGACCGGCTGGAAGTACGTGGTGCCGCCGCTGGTGCAGTTGCCGCTGCCGCCGGAGGTCAGGCCGAGCGCGATGGTGCCGCTGAACAGCGAGCCGCCGCTGTCACCCGGCTGGGCGCAGACGGTGGTCCGGATCAGGCCGCGGACCTGACCCTCGGCGTAGTTGACCGTGGCGTTGAGCGCGGTGACCGAGCCGCTGCGCACGCCGGTGGTGCTACCCGAGCGCTGCACCGACTGGCCGACGTACGCGCTGCCGGAGGCGGTGATGTCGCGGTAGGTGCCGTTGTAGAGGTAGACGTTGCCCGGCTGCACGACGCTCTGGTTGCTGTACCGGACGATGCCGTAGTCGTTGCCCGGGAAGCTGCTGCCGGCACGGGCGCCCAGCAGCGCGGTCTGCCCCGAGTTGCTGTACCAGTTCGACGCGATGTTGGTGCAGTGCCCGGCGGTGATGAAGTAGTAGGTGCTGCCGCTGCGCACGTTGAAGCCGAGCGAGCAGCGCCCGCCGCCCTGCGCGTAGATCGCCTCACCGCCGGAGATGCGGGTGCTCAGCACGCCGGCCTCGGCCTCGATGCGTACCGCGCCGTTGGTCCGCGCGGCGGCGGCCTTGACCCGCTCCAGCTTCGCGCCGGTCACCGTGCTGTCCACGGAGACGACGACCTGGTTGGTGGCCGGGTCGGTCCACCAGGCGGTGCCCGCGATCGCGGCGGAACGGTCCAGCTCGGCGGTGGCCCGGCTCAGCTCGGCGGCGCCGCGCTTGACGATCTTCGGGGTGGCGCCGGCGGCGGCCACCTGGCGGGCCGCGACGGCGTCGGTCACCGCGACGACCATCTTGCCGGCGGCGTCGGCGTAGGCGCCGGCGGCGCGGTCGCCGAGCCGCTCGGCCAGGGCGGCCGCGGCGTCGGGCGAGGCGGACGCGGGTGCCGCCTGGGCCGGCGCTCCGGCCAGCACGCCGGCGACGAGAGTTCCGGCCGCGGCGACGGTGACGACGCGGCGCAGCATTGACCTTGTGGGTCGCATGTAACAGCCTCCCGGATGGGGGTCGGGGGCCCTGTCACGGCGACAGGGCAGGGGGCAACTCAGCCACCTGGGGAAATGACCAAGCGAGGGCAAGTATTCACATATTTAAGATCGTAAGCAAGGCCACCCTTTGCCCGAATTTCCTCTCCCGGCGGGCGTAACCCCTCCGCAACATTGTGGACACAGAAGGTCATCTATACGCTCTGGTCACCGCCGCAATCCGGCAAGTCGTGAACCGGAGGCCACCATGACCCTCGTCCGACGCGCGCTGGCCACCCTCGCCGGCGTCACCGCCCTCGTCCTGCTCGTCACCAGCCCGGCCATCGCCGACCCCGGCCCGCCGCCGACCTCGATGACGAGCCTCGGTGACTCCATCACCCGCGGCTTCAACGCCTGCGGGTGGTACGTCGACTGCACCAGCCGCTCGTTCAGCACCGGCGACCACTCCACCGTGAACAGCCACTACCTGCGCATCCGCGCGGTCAGCCCGGGCATCAACGGCCGCAACAACAACGCCGCCCGCACCGGGGCGAAGTCCGCCGACCTGTACGGCCAGGCCGGCACCGCGGTCAGCCAGGGGGCCGGCTACGTCACCATCCTGATCGGCGCCAACGACGCCTGCACCGGCTCGGAGTCGACGATGACCTCGGTGGCCACCTTCCGGGCGAACATCGACTCCGCCCTGAACAGGCTCAAGACCGGCCTGCCGAACGCCCGCGTCTACGTGATCAGCATCCCGGACGTGCACCGGCTCTGGTCGGTCGGCAAGGACAGCTCCAGCGCCCGCACCGCCTGGTCGCTCTTTGGCATCTGCCAGTCCATCCTGGCCAACCCGACCTCCACCGCCCAGGCCGACGTCGACCGGCGCAACCGGGTCCGGCAGCGGGTGATCGACTTCAACGGCCAGCTCGCGGCGGCCTGCACCGCGTACGGGTCGAACTGCAGGTACGACGGCAACGCCGTCTTCGGCTACCCGTTCACCCTCGCCCAGCTCTCCGGCTGGGACTACTTCCACCCGAACGCCACCGGCCAGCAGGTCCTCGCCACCGTCTCCTACCCCGCCGGCTTCGCCTGGTAACCCACCCGACCACCCTGACCCGTCCCGTGGTGAACCGTGGGGCGGGTCAGCGGGGGTGGGCGCCGGGGCCGGGGCGGGGGATCACGTCGCGGGGTTCGGCGACGTGGTGACCGGCGGCGCAACGCAACTCGACGCGGACCTCGGCACCGCAGTCGCGGTGCCCGACGCTCAGCGGCGGGCCCTCCGGGTCGGCGAGGTACCGGTCACCCCAGGCCAGCACGGCGACCAGCACCGGCCAGAGATCGAGCCCCTTGGTGGTGAGCCGGTACTCGTGGCGCAGCCGGCTGCCCGGCTCCCGGTACGGCTCGCGGCGCAGCACGCCCTGGTCGACCAGGGTCGCCAGCCGGTTCGTCAGCACCTGCCGGGGAATGCCGGTACGCACCCGCATGTCGTCGAAGCGACGGACCCCGCTGAACACCTCACGCAGCACCACCAGGGTCCACTTCTCGCCGAGCACCTCCATCGCGCGGGCGACCGTGCAGTTGTCGACCGACCAGTCCAGGGCCGCGGGTCTCATGCCCGAAAGGCTAGTGCGGCGTCCAGGAGCGTTGCCAGTGTCGCGGCGAGGTCCCGGCGGTGCTCCGGCAGGGCGGAGTCTGGGCCCGGCGCGGCGCGGCAAACGGATCCGGACACCGCACTGAGTTCGATTGACAGACTCAGCAAGCGCTGACAGGCTGAGTCCATGACGCAGACGCAGGATGCGGCACGTAGCCGGACCTTCTCCTGGTCGGATCCGGGCATCAACGCCGCGCAGGTCGGCCGCCGCGGCGGGCTGGAGCTGCTCCGCGCGATGATCGCCGGCGAGCTGGCCGCGCCGCCGGTGATGCACCTGATCGACATGGCCCGGATGGAGGCCGACGAGGGCCGGGTCGTGGTCGAGCTGGTGCCGCAGGAGTTCCACTACAACCCGCTCGGCACGGTGCACGGCGGGGTGATCTCCACCCTGCTGGACACCGCCGCCGGGTGTGCCGTGCACACCACCCTGCCGGTCGGCGTCGGCTACACCTCGCTGGACCTGAACGTGAAGTTCCTCCGGCCGGTCACCGTCGACTCCGGCACGCTGCGCTGCGAGGGGACCGTGCTACAGAGCGGTCGGCGTACCGCCCTGGCCGAGGCCCGGCTGACCGACGGCCGGTCCCGCCTCGTCGCCCACGCCACCTCCAGCTGCCTCCTGCTACCGCTGGACCTCCCTGCCGCCTGACCGGCCGCGCCGCATGCCGAACCCGCCGCCCCAGTCGCGGGATGGCATGGACGCGTCGCGGGGTGCCGAGGACGCGTCGCGGGATGGCATGGATGCGATGGCCGGCGGCGGGTTGCTGAGCCGCCCCGGGCACGAAAGGTCGTCGAGAGAGCCAGCGACCGTGCCCGGGGCTCAGCGGCCCGCCGCGCCATGCCCAGGCCAGGCCACGCTCACGCCAGGGCCAGACCAGGCCAGACCGGGACCGGGCCGGGCCAGACCGGGCCGACGTTCCAGGCCAGGCCGAGCAACACCCTCCACTGGGCCTGATTTCACAGCGAAATACTTATTTCGCTGTGAAATCAGACTTCGGAGGAAAGGTGCCACCCGGCCGGCACACTGCCCCCGCGGCCAGGGTCGGACCGGGTCGGGGCACCAGCGGCTCAGCTCACCAGCGGCTTGAGGTCCGCCCGGGGCGGCGTCCACTCCCCCGCCGCGGCGACGACCTGCTCGCCGGAGCGGATGTCCTTCACCTCGTCGGCGGCCCCGTCCGGGCCGGGGAACCAGACGTACGGGATACCGCGCCGCTCGGCGTACCGGATCTGCTTGCCGAACTTCGCCGCGCTCGGCGACACCTCGGTCGGGATGCCCCGCGACCGCAGGCCCTCGGCGACCCGGTTGCTGGTCGCCCGCGACTCCTCGCTGGTCACCGCCACCAGCACGCAGGTCGGCACGTCGCGGGACACGGAGAGCGCGCCGGCGCCGAAGAGCAGCCCGAGCAACCGGGTCACCCCGATCGAGATACCCACCCCGGGGAACCGGGCCGCCCCGGCGCTGGCCAGGTTGTCGTACCGGCCACCGGAGCAGACCGAGCCGAACCGCTCGTACCCGATCATCTGGGTCTCGTAGACGGTGCCGGTGTAGTAGTCCAGGCCCCGGGCGATGCGCAGGTCGGCCACGCAGAGCCCCGGCGCGTGCGCGGCGGCGGTCTCCACCACGGCGGTCAGCTCGGCGATGCCCTCGTCCAGCAGCGGGTCGCTGACCCCGAGCGCGCGCACCGCGTCGGCGAACGACGCGTCCGGCGCGGAGATCTCGGCCAGCGCCAGGCACGCCTTGGCCTGCGCCTCGCTCGCCCCGGCCGTGGCGGCCAGCAGCTCGGCCACGCCGGCCGGGCCGAGCTTGTCGAGCTTGTCGACCGCGCGCAGCACCGCCTCCGGATCGGCCAGCCCGATGCCCCGGTAGAAGCCCTCGCAGATCTTGCGGTTGTTCACCTGGATACGGACCGGCGGAAGCGGCAGCGAGCGCAGCGCATCGCCGATGACCAGGGGCATCTCCGCCTCGTGGTGCGGCGCGAGGGTGTCCCGGTCGACGATGTCGATGTCGGCTTGGAGGAACTCGCGGTACCGCCCCTCCTGCGGCCGCTCGCCGCGCCACACCTTCTGGATCTGGTAGCGACGGAACGGGAACTGGAGCTTGCCGGCGTTCTCCAGCACGTAGCGGGCGAACGGCACGGTCAGGTCGAAGTGCAGGCCGAGGGCGTCGTCGCCGGCCAGGCCCTCCGGGTCGCCGTGCAGCCGCCGGATCACGTAGACCTCCTTCGAGGTCTCCCCCTTGCGCAGCAACTGGTCCAACGGCTCGACGGCCCGGGTCTCCAGCGGCGCGAAGCCGTACAGCTCGAAGGTCGACCGGATCCGGTCCAGGACGTACTGCTCGATCATTCGCTGGGCGGGCGTCCACTCCGGGAACCCGGAGATGGGCGTGGGCTTGCTCATGATGCTCCGTTCGCAGACCCGCGCGATCCGCGCGGGGAAAGAGTCGGTGCGGCCGTTACAGGCCGCGGCTGGGGGCCGCCGGTCGCGCGCCGCCCATCCCGGCCACCTCGGTGAGGTACGGGTTGGTGGCGCGCTCGCGGCCGATGGTGGTCGCGGGGCCGTGGCCCGGCAGCACGACGGTGTCGTCGGCCAGCGGGAGGATCTTGTCCCGCAGGCTGGTGAGCATCGTCGGCAGGCTGCCGCCGGGCAGGTCGGTGCGGCCGATCGAACCGGCGAAGAGCACGTCACCGGAGAGGCAGAGCTGCTCCGCCTCCCAGGGCGAGCCGGCGCCGGGCAGCCGGAACAGCACCGACCCGCCGGTATGGCCGGGCGCATGGTCGACGGTGATCTCCAACCCGGCGAGGGCGAGCGTCATACCGTCGGCCAGTTCGGCGACCTCTTCCGGCTCGGCGTACGGCAGCCGGCCGCCGAAGAGCTGGGTGAGGTCCATCGACAGCGCCTTCGCCGGATCGGCCAGCAGTTCCCGATCGGCCGGGTGGACGTACGCGGTGATCCCGCGCGCCCCGCAGACCGGCGCCACGGAGAAGGTGTGGTCGAGGTGCCCATGGGTGAGCAGGACCGCGGCCGGGTGCAGGCGATGCTCGGCGAGCAGCGCGTCGAGCCGGTCGATCACCCCGATGCCGGGGTCGACCACCACGCACTGTTCCCCCGGCCCGGCGGCGACCACGTAGCAGTTGGTGCCGAAGGCGTCCGCGGGAAAGCCGGCCACGAGCACGTCCGCTCCCCTTCCGTCGAGCTGTCCTCTTGCGCAGCCTAACCGGCGGCCCGGCCGGCTCCGGCGCATCCGTCCCAACCGCACCACTGGGCACTGACGCACCCCGATGCCACGTGCCAGCCGACCTAGTAGACGACTTTCACAGCCGGTACCCGTACACTCTGGCGGGCGTGTGGCGTGGCGCACCTGCCGCCCGACGGGTACGCGACCACCGGCTGACGACCAGGGTAGAGGAAGGGGAGCACGGGTGGCTTCCAGCAGGGACCGGCAGCGCAAACTGGCGCGGGCCAAGCTCGACCGGCAACTGGCCCGCCGGGCCGCCGTCGCCAAACGTCGTCGGCAGATCCGGGCCGGCGTCGGCACCGCCCTGATCCTCGTGCTGGTCATCGCCGGCTCGGCGTGGGCGCTGGGCGCCTTCGACCGCGAGCCGGCCGAGAACACCGCCGCCGACGAGGTCTGCCTCTGGACCCCGCAGAACACGGCGGGCAACACCAACCTCAAGGATGTCGGCGAGCCGGCCACCACCGGACTGCCGATCACCGGCAACCGGCCGATGACCATCGTCACCAACCAGGGCGCGCCGATCTCGGTCGAGCTGGACCTGGCGAGCGCTCCGTGCGCCGCCGCGAGCATCGCCCACCTGGCCAGCCAGTCGTTCTACGACAACACCAAGTGCCACGAGATCATGGCCGAGGGCGCGGTGCGCTGCGGCGACCCCAGCGGCACCGGCCTGGGCGGCCCGTCGTACTCGTTCTACGACGAGAACATGCCCGACGTGCCGGAAGCCTCCCCCTCGGCCAGCCCGGCCCCGGATCAGCCGCCGACGTACCCGAAGGGCACGGTCGCCATGATCGCGAACCCGCCGGGCGCCAACGGCAGCCAGTTCGTGATCTTCTTCAAGGACTACACCACCGCCGAGCCGAAGTTCCCGATCATCGGCCGGGTCACCGGGGGCCTCGACGTCGTGGAGAAGATCGGTGCCCTGCCGACCGTGGACAATGAAGCCGGGGAAAAGGTCGCGCCAAAGGACGACGTCGTCCTCCAGAGCCTGACCGTCGGCGAGCCGGTGCTGGATCCGGCATCGCCGACCGATCCGACCCCCGCGGGTACGCCGAGTTCGGCGGCCTCGGGCGCACCCGAGGCCAGCACGAACCCGAACTGACCCACGGTTCCACCACCGCAGCGGCATCCACAGCACAGTCCAGGAGGATCGAGGCGTGACGTCCACCAGAGAGCGGCAGCGCGCGGCGGCCCGCGCCCGGCTCGAGAAGGAGATGGCCGAGCGGGCGGCCCGGGCCCGAAAGCGCCGCCAGACGCAGGCGGTGGTGGGGGCCGGCGTGGTCCTGCTGCTGGTGGTCGCCGGCACGGCCTGGCTGGCCAGCAACCTGATCGGCGACGACAGCGGCACCGAGAACGTCGCCCGGGACGGCGGCTCGGCGCAGTGCGACTGGATCGAGATCCCGGCCGGCGAGCGGACCCCGACGACCAAGGACGTCGGGCTGCCGGGCGCCGAGCAGAGCCGGACCGGCACCCAGACCATGACGATCACCACCAACCTCGGCCCGATCACCGCCAAGGTCGACCAGTCGGCGGTGCCGTGCACCGCGGGGAGCTTCATCCACCTGGCCGAGAAGAACTTCTTCGACAACACCAAGTGCCACCGGCTGGTCACCGAGGGCATCAAGGTGCTTCAGTGCGGCGACCCGAGCGCCACCGGCAACGGCTGGCGGGAGACCGACGGCACCGGCGGCCCGAGCTACCGGATGTCGGAGGAGAACCTGCCGACCGACATGCGACCGCCGTACCCGGAGGGCGTCATCGCCATGGCCAACTCCGGCCAGCCGGCCAGCACCGGCAGCCAGTTCTTCATCGTCTACGGCGACTCCCCGCTGGACCCGAACTACACCGTGCTCGGCACCATCACCGGCGGGATGGACCTCGTCAAGGAGATCGCCGCCGCCGGTGACGACGGCGCGTTCGCCCAGCAGGCCGGCGGCGGCCACCCCAAGAAGGAGGTCGTCATCACCGACCTCACCATGGCCCCCGCCTGACCAGACCTACCACGCCCGAAGCGCCCGCCGGCGGTGCCGGCGGGCGCTTCGCTGTCTGCCGGTCTAGGCGCCAGAGGTCACGCGGTAGGCGTCGAAGACGCCGTCCACCTTGCGGACGGCGGCGAGCAGGTGACCGAGGTGCTTGGGGTCGGCCATCTCGAAGCTGAACCGGCTCACCGCCACCCGGTCGCGGGTCGTGGTGACGGTGGCGGAGAGGATGTTGACCCGCTCCTCGGAGAGCACCCGGGTGACGTCGGCGAGCAGCTTGTGCCGGTCGAGGGCCTCCACCTGGATGGCGACCAGGAACGTCGAGGCGGAGGTGAGCTTCCAGTTCACCTCGACCACCCGCTCCCCCTGGGCCCGCAGGTCCTCGGCGTTGGCGCAGTCGTCCCGGTGCACGCTCACCCCGCCGGAGCGGGTCACGAAGCCGAAGACCGTGTCCGGCGGGACCGGGGTGCAGCAGCGGGCCAGCTTGATCCACACGTCGCTGACCCCGCGTACCACCACACCCGGGTCGTGGCTGGAGGCCCGGCTGCGCGGCGGCCGGGTGGCGACGGCGGTCTCGGCGATGTCCTCGGCCGCGCCCTCCTCGCCCCCGTAGGAGGCCATCAGCTTCTGCACCACCGACTGCGCGGAGACCTGACTGTCCCCCACCGCCGCGTACAACGACGCCACGTCAGGCAGGTGCAGATCCCGGGCGATGGCCATCAGGTTGTCGGAGGTGAGCATCCGCTGCAACGGCATGCCCTGCTTGCGCATCGCCTTGACGATCGCGTCCTTGCCCTCCTCGATCGCCTCCTCGCGCCGCTCCTTGTTGAAGTACTGCCGGATCTTCGTCCGCGCCCGGGGGCTCTTGACGAAACCCAACCAGTCCTGCGTCGGGCCGGCCGTGTCGGACTTCGACGTGAAGATCTCGATCACGTCACCGTTGGAGAGCGTCGACTCCAACGGCACCAACTTGCCGTTGACCCGCGCCCCGATGCACTTGTGCCCCACCTCGGTGTGCACCGCGTACGCGAAGTCCACCGGCGTCGACCCCGTCGGCAACGGGATCACGTCGCCCTTCGGCGTGAAGACGTACACCTCCTGGCTGGACAGGTCGAACCGCAACGCGTCCAGGAACTCGCTCGGGTCCGCCGCCTCCCGCTGCCAGTCCAGCAACTGCCGCAGCCAGGTCATCTCGTCGATGTGCGCCGGCGGCCCGACGATCTGGGTGCCCTTGTGCTCCTTGTACTTCCAGTGCGCCGCGATGCCGAACTCCGCCGTCCGGTGCATCGCGTACGTGCGGATCTGCATCTCCACCGGCTTGCCGGTCGGCCCGATCACCGTCGTGTGCAGCGACTGGTACATGTTGAACTTCGGCATGGCGATGTAGTCCTTGAACCGGCCCGGCACCGGCTGCCAGTTCGCGTGGATCACCCCCAACGCCGCGTAGCAGTCCCGCACCGTGTCGACCAGGATCCGCACCCCCACCAGGTCGTAGATGTCGTTGAAGTCCCGGCCCCGCACGATCATCTTCTGGTAGATCGAGTACAGGTGCTTCGGCCGACCGGTGGTCTCCGCCTTGATCTTGGCGGCCTTCAGGTCGACCTGCACCTTCTGCGTCACCTGCCGCAGCAACGCCTCCCGCTGCGGCTGGTGCTCCCCGATCAGCCGGTTGATCTCCTCGAACCGCTTCGGGAACAGCGTGCCGAAGGCCAGATCCTCCAGCTCCCACTTGATGGTGTTCATACCCAGGCGGTGGGCGAGCGGGGCGAGGATCTCCAGCGTCTCCTTGGCCTTCTGCTCCCGCTTCGGCGCGGGGAGGAAGGAGAGCGTACGCATGTTGTGCAGCCGGTCGGCCAGTTTGATCACCAGGACCCGCGGGTCCTTGGCCATGGCGACGACCATCTTGCGGATCGTCTCGGCCTTGGCCGCGTCACCGAGCTTGACCTTGTCGAGCTTGGTGACCCCGTCGACCAGCAGGGCGACCTCGCCGCCGAAGTCCGCGCGCATCTGGTCGAGGGTGTACTCGGTGTCCTCGATCGTGTCGTGCAGCAACGCGGCGACCAGCGTGGTGGTGTCCATGCCCAGATTGGCCAGGATGGTCGCCACCGCGAGCGGGTGGGTGATGTACGGGTCACCGGATTTCCGGTACTGACCCGAGTGCCAGCGTGCCGCAGTGTCGAAGGCCCGCTGCAACAGCCGCGCGTCGGCCTTGGGATGGTTCTCCCGGTGCGACGAGATCAGCGGCTCCAGCACCTCGCTGACCTGGGACGACTGCCACGGAGCGTTGAACCGCGCCAACCGCGCCCGGACCCGCCGGCCGGTGGGCGCGTGGGACAACCCGAAGCCGCTGCTCGCCGACGAGTCGACGGCCTCGACGGGGGTGGCCTCGGGGGCCACCACCGGAAGGAGCGCGTCGCCCGTGGGCCGTGCCGCGTCGGGTCCGCCGCCCGACGCCGGGGTGGCGCCGTTGCGGTCGGTCACCGAGCCGTCCGCATCGCCTGTCGGGTGCACCGTGCCCTCCACCGGAGGGGCGACATCGTGGGACACCGGCCTCCTCACCGCTCGCCGGAAATAAACCGACCGTGCGCCGGCCGGCCTGGTCTCGCGCCGCTCGAACGGGTCACCGCCCGGTCAGCAATGGGCAATGCTACCCGCACCGGGGGTGCCGTGCCGCTCCGCCGGACGGACCGTGCCGGGTCATCCGGAGGCGACCCGATTCTCAAACGGTCAGCAGGGCATGGACGGGACGCGGCGCCAGCCGGTCCCGGCCGCCGAGGAACGCGAGCTCCAGCAGCACCGTGAAGCCCGCCACCGTGCCACCGGCCCGTTCCACCAGGTCCAGCGTTGCCGCAGCGGTGCCGCCGGTGGCGAGCACGTCGTCGACCACCAGCACCCGGTGCCCGGCGGTGAAGGCGTCCTGGTGCACCTCCAGGGTGGCCTCGCCGTACTCCAGGGCGTAGGAGGCGGCGTAGGCGGGTCGGGGCAGCTTGCCGGCCTTGCGCACCGGCACCACGCCGATGCCGGTCGCGTACGCGATGGCGGCGGCGATCACGAAGCCCCGCGCCTCGATGCCGACCACGGCGTCGAAGGACTCCCGCCCGTGATACGCGATGATCCCGTCGATCACGTCGCGGAAGGCGTCACCGTCGGCGAACAACGGCATCAGGTCCTTGAACATGACGCCGGGCTTGGGGAAGTCGGGCACGTCGAGCACCCGGCTGGCCACCAGCCGGGCCGCCTCCGGCCCGCTGTCTCCGCGTACCCCGGTGCTGTGGGTCTCCGTCACGGTAGCTCCGCTCCCCTTCCACACGACGACGGCGTCCTGCACGCTGCTCGCACAGCATTGCAGGACGCCGTCCTGGTCCGTCCTACCGGGTCGGTCCCGGCGGTGTCAGCGCCGTTTTCCGCTGCTCGGGCGGTTGCCGCCGCCGGGGCGTCCACCCCGGGCGCCGCCGGAGCGCTTGCCGGCCGGCCGGGCACCCACCTTCGGCGCGGCGGCACCGGCCAGGGCGGCGGCACCGGCCTCCGCCGGCACCGGCTTCTCCACGACCTCCTCCGACCGGCGGGAGCTGGTCTTGGCGGCCGGGATCTCGCCGCGGGCCACCGCGGCCCGCCGGGCCTCCACCCGCCGGTTGTGCGCCTCGATCCGCGGGTCGCGGTTCTTGAGCACCACCAACAGCGGGGTGGCCAGCGTGATCGAGGTGAGGAACGCCATGCCCATACCGACGAAGAGCACCAGGCCGAGGTCCTTCAGGGTGCCCGCGCCGAGCAGGCCGGCACCGATGAAGAGGATGCCGCCGACCGGCAGCAGCGCCACCACCGAGGTGTTGACCGATCGCATCAGGCTCTGGTTGACCGCCAGGTTGGCCGCATCGCCATAGGTCTGGTTGTTGTTCGCGGTGATGCCCCGGGTGTTCTCCTGCACCTTGTCGAAGACCACCACCACGTCGTAGAGCGCGAAGCCCAGGATGGTGAGGAACCCGATGATCGTCGACGGGGTGACCTCGAACCCGACGATCGAGTAGATGCCGGCGGTGAGGGCCAGGTTCGTCACCAGGGAGAAGATCGCCGCGATGGCCATCTTCAACTCGAAGCGCAGGATCAGGTAGACCGTCACCAGCGCGATGAAGATGACCAGACCGAGCACGGCCCGGTTGGTCACCTGGCTGCCCCACGCCTCACTGACCCGGTTGGCGCTGATCTGCGCCGCGTCGATGTCGAACCGCTCGGCCATGTCGAGCCGGACGGCCTCGGCCTGCTCCGGGTCGAGCTGGGTGGTCCGCAGCTCGTAGAACTCGCCGCCGGCCCCGCCGACCTTCTGCGCGGTGACCACGTGGGCGCCCTCGCCCGCAGTGGCCAGCGACTGGTTCGCGGTGGCCTCGGCGTCCTGCATGGTGCCGACGCTGGTGGGGACCTGGAACGAGTTGCCGCCGGCGAACTCGATGCCCGGGTTGAACCCCCGGATCAGGATGCTGCCGAGAGCGATCAGCACCAGCACGGCGGCGACGGTGAACCACATCTTGCGCCGGCCGACGATGTTGAGGCCGGCCTCGCCCCGGTAGAGGCGGCTCGCCAGAGAGTTCTCTGCAGCCATCTCAGGCCTCCTTGACACGCGGGTTGCGGGACTGGGCCTGCTCCGACCTGGCCGGCAACACCCGGCCGAGACCACTGACCCGCGGGGACAGGAACGCCCGGCTACGGGCGAGCATCGTCATCATCGGGTGCCGGAAGAGGAAGACCACGACCAGGTCCAGCACCGTGGCCAGGCCGAGGGCGAAGGCGAAGCCCTTGACCGTGCCGACCGAGACGATGTAGAGCACCACCGCCGACAGGATCGTGATGGCGTTCGCCGAGATGATCGTCCGGCGGGCCCGGACCCAGGCGCGGGAGACCGCGCTGCGCGGGCTGCGGCCCTCGCGGATCTCGTCCTTCAGCCGTTCGAAGTAGATGACGAACGAGTCCGCCGCCACACCGAGCGAGACGATGATGCCGGCGATGCCGGCGAGGGTGAGCGTGAAGCCGATCTGCCGGCCCAGCACCACCAGGGCGCCGAAGAGCAGCATCGCCGAGAGCACCAGGCTCGCGAAGATCACCGAGCCGAGCAGGCGGTAGTAGAAGAACGAGTAGATGATGACCAGCAGCATGCCGATGCCGGCCGCGAGCAGACCGGCCCGCAGGTGGCTGGCGCCCAGGGTGGCGGTGACGTTCTGCTGCTCCTGCGCCTGGAAGGTGACCGGCAGGGCGCCGTAGTTGAGGTAACCGGCCAGCTCGCTGGCCTCGGCGTTGTTGAAGTTGCCGGTGATCTGCGAGTTGCCGGTGAGCACGCCCTGGATCTGCGGCGACGAGATGATCGCGTTGTCCAGCACCACGGCGACCCGGCACTTGCCCTCGTCGCCGAGCGCGGTGGCGTCACACGCCTGGCCCTCGTTGTTGAACGCCTCGCGGGTCAGGTTGGTCCACTTCTCCTGACCGGAGCGGGTGAAGTTGAGGCTGACCACCCACTGGCTGGTCTGGTCGCGCACCGCGGCGGCGCTGTCCACGTCGGTGCCGAGCACCTTCGCCACGTCGAGCAGGTTCTTGGCGTAGCCGCCCTCGCAGGCGACGGCCGGCTGCTCCGGGTTGGAGATGGACGCCGGGGGCCGGTCGTCGAGCTGGAGGCAGCTGATGGTCGGCACGTTGAACTGCATCTGCGTCGGGAGCACCGCGACCTCACGGCCGGTCAGCTCGGCGAACGGCTTGAGCTTGTCGGCCAGCGACGGGTCGGCGCTGAGGTCCGCCGGCGCCTGGAGCGCGTTCGCGGCGGCCCAGGCCTCCGCGCCGACCTTCTCCTCGACGGCCTTGCGCTGTTCCTCGACGCTCTGCGGCACCGGCTCCTCGCTCGCCGTCGGCGACGGTGCGGCGCTCGCGGTCGCGGACGGGGTCGGCGTGGCCGGCGCCCCGCCGCCCTGGCCACCGGCCGACGGCGACGAGGTGGCCTCCGCGTCCGGGGTGGGGCTCGTGCTGCCGGACGGGCTCGGGCTGCCCGTCGGCGTCGGCTCGGCCGACTCGCTCGGCGCCGGCGACGGCAGCGTCCCGCTACCGTCGGCGATCTTCAGGACCTTGCGGAACCGCAGCTCGGCGGCGCTGCCGACCTCGCTCAGGTCGCGGTTCTCGCCAGGCAGGGAGATGACGATGTTGCGGTCGCCCTCGGTGACCACCTCGGCCTCGGCCACGCCGTACGCGTTGACCCGGCTCTCGATGATCTGGCGGGCCTGCTCCAGGTTGTCCGCGGTCGGGGCCCGGCCGTCGAGCGTGTTGGTCGCCTCCAGCGTGAGCCGGGTGCCACCGACGAGGTCCAGACCGAGACGGGGTTCGAGCCGGTCCTTCCAGCCGCCACTGGCGCCGCCCGAGAAGAACACCAAAAGATAGAGGACGACAAGGATGCCCCCGAGCACGGCCAACTGCCGTCCCGGGCGCATCTGTCCCTGAGGTGGTGCCACGGCTGTCCTGTCTCCCTGTACGGTCGCGCCGCCGCTGGCGCGGCGGCGAGGTCGGCCGGGTTTCCGGCCGACGATCTGCCATCCGACGGCACCCGAGCTGACGCCGCCGCCTCGGATGGTCGACGCCGGCGCGCGTGGACCGGCCGAGCCGGCGCGCCGACGCCCGGCGTCGGCCATCTATCCAGTTGTCTCGCCACACGCGTCGACGGCGGCCACCCGCCGGGGACGCGTGCGGGCGGTTCCCTCCCGGGTGGCCGATGAGCCGGCCCGGGTGGGCGCGGTGCTCAGTCCTTGACGGTGTCGGTTTCCTCGGCCGCCGTCTCGACGGGGCGCTCCGCCTTGGTGACCACCCGGGCGATCGCCGGGCGGGCGTAGCGGGTCTGCACTCCGGGGGCGATCTCAAGCAGGACGCTGTCGTCCTCGACACCGGTGACCGTGCCGTAGAGCCCGCCGATGGTGACCACCTCGTCGCCGGCGGAAAGGCCGGACTGCATGGACTCTGCCTCGCGGCGGCGCTTCTGCTGCGGGCGGATCATCATGAAGTACATGACGCCGAAGAGCAGAGCGATCATGAGGATCGGCGTGAAGCCTCCCGCTCCGCCGCCTTCTGCTGCGTAAAGCACGGTTGTCGACCTTCCCATTGGCCCCCGGTCCCGGCGGGTGAACGCCGGAGCGGAGGCGGATTTTCACATCCTGTACAGACCGCGGCGAGTCTAGTCGCTGTATCTGGGAACGCCGAATGCGGCACAGATCACGTTCGGATCACGGCTCGCCGGTGTCCACGGAGAAGAGATCGGCCACGGGAGGAGCTTCGGTGCCAAATGTACCATTCGGGGGCGTACGCCCCAGGTGCTGCCAGGCGGCCTCGGTCGCCACCCGGCCCCGCGGCGTCCGGGCCAGCAGCCCGGCCCGGACCAGGAACGGCTCGCAGACCTCCTCCACCGTGTCCGGCTGCTCCCCCACCGCCACGGCCAGCGTCGACAGGCCCACCGGGCCGCCCCGGAACGAGTCGACCAGCGCGGTCAACACCGCCCGGTCGAGCCGGTCCAGCCCGAGCGCGTCCACGTCGTACACGGTCAGGGCCGCGCGGGCCGTGGCGACCGTGACCACGCCGTCGGCGCGTACCTCGGCGAAGTCCCGCACCCGGCGCAGCAGGCGGTTGGCGATCCGGGGCGTGCCCCGGGACCGGCCGGCGATCTCCGCCGCCCCGTCGTCGGTGATCGGCACGCCGAGGATCCGCGCCGACCGGTGCAGCAGCACCTCCAGGTCGGCCGGGGAGTAGAAGTCCAGGTGGGCGACGAAGCCGAACCGGTCCCGCATCGGGCCGGTGAGCAGACCGGCACGGGTGGTCGCGCCGACCAGGGTGAACGGTTCGACGTCCAGCGGGATCGCGGTGGCCCCCGGGCCCTTGCCCACCACCACGTCGACCCGGAAGTCCTCCATCGCGCTGTAGAGCAGCTCCTCCGCCGGCTTGGCGATCCGGTGGATCTCGTCGATGAAGAGCACGTCGCCCTCGGCCAGGCTGGTCAGGATCGCGGCCAGGTCGCCGGAGCGCTCGATCGCCGGGCCGCTGGTCACCCGGATGCCGGTGCCCAGCTCCGCGGCCACGATGTTGGCCAGGGTGGTCTTACCGAGGCCAGGCGGCCCCGACAGGAGGATGTGGTCGGGTGGCGAGCCGCGCCGCATCGCGCCCTGCAACAGCAGGTCGAGCTGGTCGCGGACCCGGTGCTGGGCGATGAACTCGTCCAGCCGCTTCGGCCGGACGCTGGCCTCCGCGTCCCGCTCCGCGTCGGCCACGTACGCCGAGACCAGGTTGTCGCCGGTCATCGGGTCCGGCCCAGCAGCCGGATGGCCTGCTTGAGCAGCACCGGCACCGGCGGGGTGGCGCCGTCGACGGTCTCGGCGACGGCGGCCACGGCCTGGTCGGCCTGGCCGGCCGTCCAGCCGAGCCCGATCAGCGCCTGGCGGACCTGCTCCGGCCACGCCCCGCCGGTCACCCCGGCCGCGCCGTCGGCACCCACCGGCACCGGGCCGATCCGGTCGCGCAACTCCAGCACCAGGCGCTCGGCGCCCTTCTTGCCGATCCCGGGGACCCGGGTCAGCGCCGCGATGTCGGCGTTGGCGATCGCCTTGCGCACGGCATCCGGGGTGTGCACGGCGAGCACCGCCTGGGCCAGCCGTGGGCCGACCCCGCTGGCCGTCTGCAAGAGCTCGAACAGCGCCTTCGCGTCGTCGTCGGCGAAGCCGTAGAGGGTGAGCGAATCCTCCCGGACGACCAGGCTGGTGGCCAGCCGGGCCGGCTGGCCGACCCGCAGGTCGGCGATGGTGCCGGGGGCGCACTGCACGGCCAGGCCGACCCCGCCGACCTCGATCACCGCGTGGTCACCACCGGTGGCGGTCACCACGCCGCGGACACTGGCGATCATCTCGTTGCTCCTCGTCTCGCCCGGTCCGCGGCGGCGGCCAGCTTCGACCGCGTGCCGCCGCGCCACACGTGGCAGATGGCCAGCGCGAGGGCGTCCGCGGCGTCCGCCGGCCGGGGTGGCTCGGGCAGCCGCAGCAGCCGGGTGACCATCGCGGTCATCTGTGCCTTGTCCGCCTGACCGGAGCCGGTCACCGCCGCCTTCACCTCGCTCGGGGTGTACGTCTGCACCGGCAGCCCGGCGCGCGCCCCGGCCAGCACGGCGATACCGCTGGCCTGGGCGGTGCCCATCACCGTACGCACGTTGTGCTGGCTGAACACCCGCTCCACGGCCACACTGTCCGGCTGGTGCTCGGCGACCAGCTCGGTCAGGGAGCGGTCCAGGTGCAGCAGGCGGGCCGGCAGCTCGTCGGCCGGGTCGGTGTAGACGACGTAGTAGGCGACCAACGCGCAGGGCCGCCCCGGCACCCCCTCGACCACGCCGACCCCGCACCGGGTCAGCCCCGGGTCGACGCCGAGCACCCGCACGCCGCCTCCTCCCGCCACCGACTCTCCGCCCACCGGCGTCGAGCCACCGACCCCGCAGCCCGCTGAATCCCCGCCCACCGAGCAGTACGTGTGTTCGACCACCCTACCGACGGGGCCGACACGCCGCGCCCCGGGACACGCCCGCCGGGTGGCTGCGTACCGGCATCGTCACGTCGGCGCGGCTCGGATGTCGCGACCGGCCACAGAGTGCGGTGCGAGTATGTGTCGCAACCCCATGTGCGCTCGGCCACACAGCTCGTAACTTCATGCGCCATGACGGCAGAACCCGTGGCGGTCCCCCACGTCGTGAACGTCGACCTCGCCGGCCGTACCGCCCTCGTGACGGGCGGCGGCGGTGGTATCGGCCGCGCCTGTGCCCGGCGGCTGGCCGCGGCCGGCGCCAGCGTGCTGGTGGTCGACCGCAACGTCGAGGCCGCCAAGCTGGTGGCCGCCGAGGCCGGCGGCCGGGCCGAGGGCATCGACCTGGCCGACCCGGAGGCGGTGGACCGGCTCGACGCCGAGGTGGACATCGTGGTCAACAACGCGGGGCTACAGCACGTCGCGCCGGTGCAGGAGTTCGCCGTCGAACGCTTCGAGTACCTGCACCGGGTGATGGTGGAGGCGCCGTTCCTGGTCATCCGGCGAGCCCTGCCGCACATGTACGCGCGGGGCTGGGGCCGGATCGTCAACATCTCCTCGGTGCACGGGCTGCGCGCCTCGCCCTACAAGGTGGCGTACGTCGCGGCCAAGCACGCCCTGGAGGGGCTCTCCAAGGTGGTGGCGCTGGAGGGTGCGGCGCACGGGGTCACCGCCAACTGCATCAACCCGGCGTACGTACGCACCGCGCTGGTGGAGAGCCAGATCGCCGACCAGGCGGCCACCCACGGCATCCCGGAGACCGAGGTGATCGAGAAGATCATGCTGGCCCGGGCCGCGATCAAACGCCTGATCGAGCCCGAGGAGGTGGCCGAGCTGGTGGCCTACCTCTGCTCCCCGCCCGCGGCGTTCCTCACCGGCGCCTCGATCGCGCTCGACGGGGGCTGGACGGCGAACTGATGGTTGCCCGCACAATGTCCGTCATGTCGTCGCCGGTGGAGTTCCTGGAACTGCTCGCCCGGGAGGCGGCCGCGGTCGAGTTCGAGGGGCCGCTGGTCGCTGCCCGGTCGGCCGGGCTGCCCGCCGACCGGATCGCCGAGCTGGAGCAGGCCAAGACCGTGGCGCTGCGGGTCCGCGCGCTGCTGGAGCGCCGCCGCCGCCGGGAGAGCGAACTCTCCGGCCTGTACGACACGGTCAGCGACCTGGCGGGGCTGCGCGACCTGGACGACGTGCTGCGGGCGATCGTGCACCGGGCCCGGCACCTGCTCGGCGCCGACATCGCCTACATGACGCTCAACGACTCCGAGCGCGGCGACACCTACATGCGGGTCACCGACGGCTCGGTCTCGGCCCGGTTCCAGCGGCTGCGGCTGCCGATGGGGGCCGGCCTCGGCGGGCTGGTGGCCCAGTCGGGCGCTCCCTACGTCACCGCGAACTACCCGGAGGACGATCGCTTCCACCACACCCGGGAGATCGACGCGGGGGTGGGCGAGGAGGGGCTGGTGGCCATCCTCGGGGTGCCACTGCGGCTCGGCTCCACCAGCATCGGCGTGCTCTACGCGGCGAACCGCTCGGCCCGGCCGTTCGCCCGCGAGGAGGTGGCGTTGCTGCTCTCGCTGGCCGCGCACGCCGCGGTGGCGATCGACACCGCGCGGCTGCTGGCCGAGACCCGGGCGGCGTTGGCGGAGCTGTCGGCGGCCAACACCACCATCCGGGCGCACAGCAGCTCGGTGGAGCGGGCCGCGGCGGCCCACGACCGGATGACCGCCCTGGTGCTGCGCGGCGGCGGGGTGGAGGATGTCACGGCCGCGGTCACCGAGGTGCTCGGCGGGGCGCTGCTGGCCCTGGACGCCGAGGGGCGGCTGCTGGCCCGGGTGGGCGAGATCGACGAGCCGGACCGCGCGGACCTCGTGGAGGCGGTGGCCGCGTCCCGGACCGAGGGGCGCAGCGTACGCCGGGGCGCGCTCTGGTACGCCGCGGTGGTGGCCGGCGCGGAGAACCTCGGCGCGCTGGTGCTGCACCCCGAGGGCGAGCTGGCCGACGCCGACCAGCGGATCCTGGAGCGTGCCGCGCTGGTGACCGCGCTGCTGCTGCTGTTCCGGCGTACCGTCGCCGAGGCGGAGGGTCGGGTCCGGGGCGAGCTGCTCGACGACCTGATCGCCCGGCCGCTGCGCGACACCGACGCGCTGCGCAGCCGCGCCCGCCGCCTCGGCGTGGACCTGGACGCTCCGCACGTGCTGGTGGCCGTCGGCGAGGACGCCATCGCGGCGACCGGGTCGGCCCGGCAGCGAGTGCTCTCCTGGGCCACCACGTACGCCTCGACCCGGGGCGGGCTGGCCGCGGCGCGCGACGGTCGGGTGGCCCTGATGCTGCCCGGGCAGGACGCCGGTGGCAGCGCCCGCGCGGTGGCCCGGGACCTGTCCCGGATCACCGGACGGCCGGTGACGGCCGGGGCGAGCGGCCCGTCCACCGGGCCGGCGTCGCTTGCCAACGCGTTCCGGGAGGCCGACCGCTGCCTGACCGCGCTGGGCGCGCTGGGCCGGGCCGGGCAGGGGGCGAGCACCGCCGAGCTGGGCTTCGTCGGGCTGCTGCTGGGCACCGTCTCCGACGGCGGCGACGCCGACGTGAGCCGGTTCCTCGCCGCCACCGTCGGCCCCGTGATCGACTACGACGCCCGTCGGGGCACCGCCCTGATCCGCACCCTGGAGGCGTACTTCGGGGTGGGCGGCAGCCTGGCGCGAGCGGCCGAGCAGCTGCACGTGCACGTCAACACGGTGACCCAGCGGTTGGAGCGGGTCGGCCAGCTGCTCGGCGCGGACTGGCAGCGACCCGAGCGGGCGCTGGAGGTGCAGCTGGCGCTGCGCCTGCACCGGCTGCGCGCGCCGGCCGACTGAGCCACTGCGCGGCGGGCGGGTCAGCGGGCGCGGATGCCGGCCAGGACGCCGTCGACGACCTTCTCGGGGAGGGTCTTCTCGTCGAGGTCGGGGTTCCAGTTCAACACCCGCTGGATCAGCATCGGGCCGGTGAGCATCGCCATGGTGACCTCGACATCGAGGTCGGCGCGGAGGTCGCCGTCCCGGATGCCACGACGCAGCACCTCCCGCATCACCGCCCGGCGGGGCTCGACGATGCTCTGGTAGAACGCGTACCGCTCGGGGCTGCGTTTCACCTCGGGCACCAGGCAGGGCATGATCTTCGCTGCCCGCGGGTCGACGTTGTGGCCGATCGCGCTGACCAGCGTGATCAGATCTTCCCGGACGGAGTGGCCGGCCGGTTGCGGCGGCTCGCCCTTGAGGGTGCGCAGCGCGTCGCGCAGCAGCGCGTCCTTGCCGGGCCAGCGACGGTAGATCGTGGCCTTGCCGACTCCGGCCCGCGCGGCGATCGCCTCCACCGAGATCGCCTCGATCGTGCTGCCCTCGGCGAGCAGGTCGAGCGTGGCCTCGATGATCGCCTCGTCCGCGCGGACGCTCCGCGGCCGACCGGGCGGCCGCGGAGCATCTGCGGTGGTGGTCATGTCTCCAGTCTCCCCGACGTCAGGCGGCGCCGGCCAACTCGGGCTCGCCGGCCGGTGCCGGTACGCCGGTCTCCGGCCGGCCGGGCATCCACCGCAGGGCCACCAGGATGCCGGCCGCGGCGACCAGCGCGGCCAGCGCCGCGGACCAGTGCATGGCCGAGACGAAGGCGTCGTTGGCCGCCGTGACGAGCTGCGGGGCCGCGGGCCCGAGCTGCCCGGCCGCCGCGTACGCGCCGGAGATCGACTCGCCGGCCGCCTCCCGGGCCACCGGCGGCAGGTCCGCCAGCGCCGGATCGATGCCGGAGCGGTAGCCCGCGGCCAGTACCGAGCCGATCACCGCCACGCCGAGCGCGGCGGAGACCTGGCGGATGGTGTTGCTGACCGCGGAGCCGACCCCGGCCTTCTCCCGGGGCAGCGCCGACATGATCGACTCGGTGGCCGGCGGCATGATGTTCGCCATCCCGACCCCCTGGAGGAAGAAGACGACCAGCACCACCCAGATGGGCGTGGTCGCGTCGACGAAGGCGAACGCGGCCAGCGCCACCACGGTCAGCAGCAGGCCGACCACCGCGACCGCCCGGCCGCCGTACCGGCGGACCATCGTGGCGCTACGCGGGGCGAAGATCAGCTGGGCGATCGCGAAGGGCAGGAAGAGCAGGCCGGTCTCCAGCGGGCTGTAGCCGCGCACCAGTTGCAGGTAGAACGAGCTGAAGAACATCACGCCCATGGCGGCGAAGAAGATCAGCCCGATCATCGCCACCGGCGCGGCGAAGCGCGGCACCCGGAACAGGCGCACGTCCAGCGAGGGGTGGGTGCTGCGCCGCTCGTAGGCGACGAACCAGGCCAGCACGCCGAGGCCGGCGAGGATCGAGGCCCAGACCACCGGCCGACCGAAGCCGTGCTCGCCGCCGTCGATGATGCCGTAGGTCAGGGCGACCAGACCGACCACCGAGAGCAGTACGCCGAACGCGTCGATGCGGCCCGGCTTCGGATCCCGCGACTCGGGCACCAGCAGCGCCACCAGCACCACGCCGAGCGCGACGACCGGCACGTTGATCAGGAAGACCGAGCCCCACCAGTAGTGCTCCAGCAGCAGGCCGCCGAGGACCGGCCCGATCGCCACCGCCAGGCCGACCGCGCCGGCCCACACCCCGATGGCCCGCCCCCGTTCGCGCGGGTCGAAGACGTTGGAGATGATCGACAGGGTGGCCGGCATGATGGCCGCGCCGCCGACCCCCATCAGCGCGCGGGCCGCGATCAGCTGCGCGGGGCTCTGCGCGTACGCCGAGAGCAGTGACGCCAGGCCGAAGAGGAGCAGGCCGATGAGGAGCATGCGGCGGCGGCCGGACCGGTCGCCGAGCACCCCGAAGGTGAACAGCAGCCCGGCGAAGACCAGCGTGTAGGAGTTGATCGACCACTCCAGCTCGCCCTGGCTGGCCC
This sequence comes from Micromonospora sp. CA-263727, assembly GCF_050942455.1. Lineage (NCBI taxonomy): Bacteria > Bacillati > Actinomycetota > Actinomycetes > Micromonosporales > Micromonosporaceae > Micromonospora > Micromonospora sp. CA-263727. The sequence goes on along the minus strand of NZ_CP192031.1, from coordinate 2,457,690 downwards.
CGAGACCGTGCACCGGGTCGGCGAGCGTTCGCAGGGCGACGTTGAGGATGGTGTTGTCCAGGACGACCACGAGCAGGCTGATCACCAGCACCCCGAGGATCGCCCACCTCCTCGGATGTCCGGTGTTCTGGTTCGGCTGCATCTCCGGTACCCCCCGGTTTCGATACGGTCCCGTCCGTAATCGGTCCCGAGCGTAGGCTCCCCATTAACGATACGGAACCGGATCGTATCGAATGTGACAGCGGTCACCGCCGCCTCCCGTGTCGCCCCGCCCGCAAGAAAAGCACCCACAGCGGCCGGCCGCCGTGCCGGCCGCGCGGAGCCGGCGTCCGGTCCGGAACCGGCGTCCACCCTGGGGTCTGTGCCCGTTTGGGGTCTGCGCCCGCTCTGGGCTCTGTGTCCGTTTTGGCGCGGCATACGGTCGGGGTTGGTGTCCGATCTGGGGGCGATGTCCCGGTCATGCGGCGATGCCGGCGGGCCGTCGACGGAATCTCGGGCGGGTGGATGGCGTTGTAACCCGTGGCTGACCAAGCAGGGCCCGGCCCCCGGCCATGATCCCCCGCCGGCCACCCCACCGGAGACGACGACCCGCGAGCGGGTCCCCCGGAATGAGCCGCCCCGGTCAGTCGTTACACCTGGACCGGCCCCGCGACGAGCGCCCACCCCTCAGGCCCCGCGGGGACCCCTGATCCTCCCGCGCCCACCCGGCGCACACCCTTCCGCGCCGCCGCCCCCGACCGAGGTGGCGCGGACCCCCGACCCCCGGATGGAGTTTTGATCATGAACTCGATGCTGCGTAAGAGTGTTCTCGGTATCGCTGGTCTCGCCGTCGCCGGTGGCCTCGCCGCGGGCCCGCTGAACCACGACACCACCACCACCGGCACCACCACCCCCGCCGCCGTCCAGGCCGACAAGCCCGACACCGGCGCCCTCACCCCACACGGCGTACAGGGCGCGCAGTCACGCATCGACCTCAACGCCGAGCAGACCAGCAACGCCAAGGCCATCATCGCCGCCACCAAGAAGACCGGCATGGACGAACGGGCCGCAGTCGTCTCCATCGCCACCGCGTTGCAGGAATCCAAGCTGGAAAACCTGGGCCACCTCGGCGACCGCAACGACCACGACTCACAGGGCCTGTTCCAACAGCGCCCCTCCTCCGGCTGGGGCACAGTCGAACAGATCACCGACCCCGAATACGCCACCACCGCGTTCCTCAACGGCCTGAAGCAAATCGACGGGTGGAAGGACCTGCCCCTGACCGTGGCCGCGCAGAAGGTGCAGGTCTCGGCCTACCCGGACCACTACGCCCAGTGGGAACAGCAGGCCGCCGACCTCGTCACCCAGCACTGGAACAGCTGACCCGACCGGCATTCCTCCACAGGGGAAGCAGGAACCGCTGGCCGGCATCCACCAGGATGCCGGCCAGCGGCATGTCCGGGCCCGGGACGTGGGCCACCGACGGGCTACCGGCCGCGGGCGGGCTACCGGCGGCGGGAAACCCGCCAGCGCTGCGCCAGGGCGGCCACGCTGCCCCAGATCCCGCGCCGGAACAGCAACACCACCAGGACGAAGATGCCGCCGGTCACCAGGCCGATCGTCTCGAACCCGGAGTACGACAGCCAGTCCTCCAGCCGGACCAGGATGGCCGCGCCGAGCACGCCGCCCCAGAGGGTGCCGATGCCACCGAGCACGACGACGATGACCGCCTTGCCCGAGGTCGTCCAGTGCAGGGCGTCCAGCGAGACGAACCGGTGGCCCATCACGAACAGCCCCCCGCCGAGCCCGGCCAGGAACGCCGAGAGGACGAACGCGGTGAGCTTGTAGCGGTGCACCGGGTAACCGAGCGCGCGGGCCCGCGCCGGGTTGTCGCGGATGCCGACCAGGACCCGGCCGAACGGCGAGTTCACGATCCGCCACGCGGCGGCCAGCCCGAGGAGCACGATCGGCAGCGCCGCATAGTAGAAGTGGTACTCGTCGCTGAGGTCCAGGCCGAACAGCTCCCGCGGCACGCTCTGTAGGCCGTTCTCGCCGCCGGTGACGCTGCCCCACTTGTTCGCGATGTAGTAGATCATCTGCGCGAAGGCGAGGGTCACCATCGCGAAGTAGATCCCGGTCCGCTTGACCGCGAGATACCCGACCGGCACCGCGAGCAGGGCCGCCACCAGCGCCCCGGCCAGCACGGCGACCGGGAAGGGTACGCCCGCATGGATCGCGACCAACCCCGTCGCGTACGCCGACGTGCCCCAGAAGGCGGCGTGCCCGAACGACATCAGCCCGGTGAAGCCGAGCAGCAGGTCGATGGCGACGGCGAAGAGCGCCCAGCACAGGATGTCGACGGCGACGGCCGGGTAGAGCCCGTTGGGCAGCCACAACGCCACCGCCAGCCCGGCCGCCAGCAGGGCGTGGCGCAACCAGCCGGGGGCGGCGGCCACCGTGCCCAGGGCGGACCGCGGCGCGGCGGCGTCGGGCGCCTCCGGCGGCACGGTGGGTGTGGAGGTCATGCCGGCGACTCCTCTCGCCCGAACAGACCGGCCGGCCGCCACAGCAGCACGACCGCCATCACGATGAACACCAGGGTCTGCGCCAGGATCGGCGCCGACTCCGACAGGTACGCCTCGCCCCACGACTGGACCAGGCCGATGCCGAAGCCGGCGGCCACCGAGCCGAAGATGGAGCCGAGCCCACCGATCACCACGACCGCGAAGACCACGATGATCAGGTCGGCGCCCATCAGCGGGTTGACCGCCCGCATCGGTGCGGCGAGCACCCCGGCGGCCCCGGCCAGGGCGATGCCGAAGCCGAACACCGGAGTCACCCACCGCCCGACGTTGATCCCGAAGGCCCGGGTCAGCTCGGGCCGCTCCGTCGCGGCCCGGACCACCATGCCGATCCGGGTGTGGCTCAGCAGCCACCAGACCCCGAGGCAGGCCACGATCGCGAAGCCCAACACGAAGACCCGGTACGCCGGGAAGGTGAACAGGCCGAAGTCGATGGACCCCCGTAGCCCGGCCGGGGTGGCGTACGGGCTGGACTGCACCCCGTACCGGCTCTTGACCAGGTCCTGCAGGATCAGCGTCAACCCGAAGGTCAGCAGGAAGTTGTAGAGCGGATCCAGCCGGGTCAGCCGGTGGATGAACGCCCGTTCGAGCGCCATGCCGAGCAGACCCAGCGCCGCCGGCACGATCACCAGCGCGCCCCAGAACGGCACCCCGGCCTCGGAGAGCAGCACGTACGCCCCGAACGCGCCGAGCATGTAGAACGCGCCGTGGGCGAAGTTGACCACTCTCAGCATCCCGAAGATGACCGCGAGCCCGAGGGCGAGCAGGGCGTAGAACGCCCCGCTCACCAACCCGTTGAACGTGTGTTGCAGGAAACCGCTCATCGCCTCGTCACATCTTGCAGTCGGCCGACGGGCTCGCGAATGCCTGCTCGGCGGGGATGGTCTTGAGGATCTTCACGTAGTCCCACGGCTCGGTGACCTCGGCGGCCGGCTTGACCTCGGCCAGGTAGGCGTCGTGGATGACCCGGTGGTCCTCGGCGCGGATCTTGCCGTTGCGCAGGAAGACGTCCTCGATCGCCTTTCCCTCCAGGTGCTCGACCACCTTGTCGGCGTCGTCGGTGCCGACCGCCTGGACGGCCTCCAGGTACTGGAACGCCGCCGAGTAGTTCGCCGCGTGCGCGAAGGTCGGGCGAGCCCCGGTCTGCTGCTGGAACCGGTCGGCGAACTCCCGGTTGCGCTGGTCGAAGTTCCAGTACCAGGCGTCGGTGTAGGTGGTGCCGGCCAGCGCGTCGGGCGTCAGCGAGTGGATGTCGGTCAGGAACATCAGGCCGACGGAGAGGCCGACGCCCTTCTCCCGCAGCTTGAACTCGTTGTACTGCTTCACCAGGTTGACCAGGTCCGCGCCGGCCTGCATGGTGCCCAGCACGTCCGGCTTCGGGTCGAGCGTCGGGGCCTTCAGCAGGAAGGTGGAGAAGTTGTCGTTGGGGAACGGCGTCGCGTCCCTGCCGACGATGCTGCCGCCCGCCTGCTGCACCGCGGCGGAGAAGCTCCGCTCCATGTCCTGCCCGAACGCGTAGTCCGGGTAGACGATGTACCAGTTCCGGGCACCCTGCTCGGTGACCGTCCGGCCGGTGCCGTTGGCCAGCATGTACGTGTCGTACGCGTAGTGGAACGTGTACCTGTTGCAGGCCTTGCCGGTCAGTTCCGTGGTGGCGCCGGTGATGTTGAAGTAGAGCTTCTTCTTGGCCTTCGACACGTCGGCCACCTTGAGCGCGGCCGAGGAGGTCGGCACGTCGAAGATGACATCGGCGGACCTTCGGTCGTACAACTCGGCGGCCCGGTTGTTGGCGATGTCCGGCTTGTTCTGGTGGTCGGCGGACTCGACGCTGATCCTGTCGGTGACCGCGTCGTCGCCGTACTTGGCCTTGAAGTCGGCGATGGCCATCTCCACGGCCTGCACCGAGTTGCGGCCGGACAGCTCGGAGTAGACCCCGGACTGGTCGTTGAGTACGCCCAGCACGATCCTGTCGTCGGTGAGCTTCGAGTCCCCCGGGCTCTGCGGTCCCCCACCGCCGCAGCCGGCGACCAGCATCACGGCGGCGCAGACCGCCGCCACCCCTGTGGTTCTACGCATGCCCGATCCTCCATATCCGCGCCCGGCGCGGCTCGCTCTCCGGTTGGGAAAATCGTCAGATCCCGAGGTACGACAGCAGTTCGCGCTCGCGCGACCGCACCTCGGAGTTCTCCATCGCCTCCGCGATGCGCCCCTCGGCCAGCAGGTAGTGCCGGTCGGCGACGCCGGTGGCGAAGTGCAGGTTCTGCTCCACCAGCAGCACCGTCACGCCGTGCTGCTTGGCCTGCCGCAGGATCTCGCCGACCTGCTGCACCAGCAGCGGGGACAGGCCCTCGGTCGGCTCGTCGCAGAACATCAGTCGGGCGCCCATCCGCAGCACCCGGGCCAGCGCCAGCATCTGCTGCTCGCCCCCGGAGAGCATGGTGGCCGCCGAGTCGCGCCGCTCGTAGAGAGCGGGGAAGGCCTCGTACACCCGCTCCAGCGACCACGGGTGCGGGCCGACCGCCGGCGGCAACGTGAGGTTCTCGGTGACGCTGAGCGTGGCGTAGCTGCCCCGGTCGTCGGGCACCCAGCCGAGGCCCAGCCGGGCCCGCCGGTAGGCCGGCAGTTTCGTGATGTCCCGCCCGTCGAGCTCCACCGTGCCGCGCTGGCCGGGGTGCAGCCCCATCGCACAGCGCAGCAGGGTGGACTTGCCGGCGCCGTTGCGCCCGACCAGGGTGACCACCTCACCGGCGGCGACCTCAAGGCTGACGTCCCGCAGCACCTGCGCCTCGCCGTACCAGGCGGAGAGGTTCTCAATGCGCAGCATCAGCGGCTCCCAGGTAGGCGGTGATCACGCGCTCGTCGGTGCGGACCTGTTCGTACCGGCCCTCGACGAGGACCGTGCCGGCCTGCAGGACGGTGACGGTGTCGGCGAGCCGTCCGACCACGCTCATGTTGTGCTCGACCATCACCACGGTCCGGCCCGCGCGGAGGCGACCGACGAGTTCGACGGTGCGGTCCACGTCCTCCAGGCCCATGCCCGCCGTCGGCTCGTCCAGCAGCAGCACCTTCGGGTCCAGCGCCAGGGCGATGGCCAGTTCCAGGGCCCGCTTGCGCCCGTAGGCCAGCGCCTCGGCCGGCGCGTCGGCCAGCTCGGCGAGGCCCACCATGTCGAGCAGCTCGCCGGCCCGGTCGGCGTAGCGGCGCATCAGCTTCGCCGAGCGCCAGAACTGCCAGCCCAGCCCACTCGGGCTCTGCAACGCCAGCTCGACATGCTCGCGGGCGCTCAGTTGCGGAAAGAGGCTGGTGATCTGGAACGAGCGGGCCACCCCCAGCCGGGCGACCCGCTCCGGGGGCAGGCCGGTGACGTCCCGGCCGGCCAGCTCGATCCGCCCCGCGGTGGGCCGCAGGAAGCCGGTGAGCAGGTTGAACAGCGTGGTCTTGCCCGCGCCGTTCGGCCCCACCAACGCGTGCACGCTCTCCGGCGCGACATCGAGGTCGACGCCGTCGACCGCCCGGAAACCCCGGAAGTCACGGGTGAGCCCTCGTGCCGACAGGATTGCTTGCCCGGTCATCGCCCATCCTTCGGTTACCGGCGACGACCAGTTCGGTGATCGGGGTCACAGGGCCGTCGCGTGCAGGAAACCTACGACCCCGCCGACACGTCGATCTATGTCGATGGTCGATATATTTCCGGCCCGTCATGGGTGTCTATGCCCCACCACCCGACCGCAGCTTCCCGCCGCGGGAGGCACCGACGCCAGCAGGCCCTGCCGGTCCGCCCGGAAGACATGTGTCAACGCCACCCTCCGGCGGGCCGGCCCTTGCCCACGACCGCTACGTTGCTGATCAAGACAGCAGGCCGCCCCCGAAAGGTCCGGACAGATGCCGTTCGGCTTCACCCTCGCGATCGTCGCCGCGTTCGCCGCGATCGTCGCCACCGCCGTCGCCCTCCTTGGTTCCCGGAACGTGCGGCGGAGCGGCGCCCTGGCCGCCGCCGCGATATTCGCCGCGACAGTCGCGCTCACCGTGGCGTCGAGCGCCCACTCGGTACCGATCCGCTCGGTGGGTATCGTCACCAGCTTCGGCAAGCCGACCGGCAAGGTCACCGGCTCCGGCCTGAAGTGGGTCGCGCCGTGGCAGCGGGTCGGCGAGTGGGACGCCGGGCGGCAGAAGTACGACCACATCGGCGACAACAACTGCGTACGGGTGCGTACCGGCACCCTCGCCGACGCCTGCGTCGAGGTGCTGGTCGAGTGGCAGGTCCGGCCGGAGAACGCCCCGCAGCAGTTCATGGACTACAAGGGCGACTTCGACAGCTTCCGGGGCCAGCGGGTCGGCGTGCAGCTGGACAGCGCGGTGAACGACGCCTTCGCCGTCTACAACCCGCTGGAGCGGATCGACGCGCAGACCGGCAACCTGAACGTCGACCTCAAGCCCTTCTCCGAGAGCATCAAGACCAACGCGGAGGGCCGGCTGGCCGACGACGTCGACATCCTGTCGGTCACCATCACCCGGGTCAACCACGACGACAAGACCGAGGGCAACATCAAGGCCTTCCAGGACAAGCTCGCCCAGACCCGCAACCTCGAACAGGACCGCCGCAACGCCGAGATCCAGAAGCAGATCACCGAGACCAACGCCAAGGTCGACAAGGTGACCCGATGCCTGGAGATCGCCGAGAAGAACGGCAGCACGCCGGGCCTGTGCATCAACCCGGGCATCGTCACCGGCACCGCCAAGTGAGCACCGCCAAGTGAGCACCGCCGCCCTCGCCGGCCGGCCGAGCGACCCCGGTCCCTGACCGCCGGGGCCGCGCCGCCGGCGAGGGCGGCCCGCGCGCCGGTCAGCCGGTCAGCGCGTCCAGGGCGAGGTCGACGTCCCGCTCCGTGCTGTAGAGGTGGAAGGCGGCCCGGACCCGACCGGCCCGCACCGCCGCGCGCACACCGGCCCGTTCGAGCTTCTCCTGCGCGCCGGGCACCTGCACGGTGACGATCGCGCTGCGCCCGGATGGTTGGCCCAGGCCAGCGAGGAACCGGTTGGCCAGCGCCACGTCGTACGCGTGCACCGCCGGCACCCCGATCTCCAGCAGCAGTTCCAGCGCCGGAGCCGCGCCGACCCAACAGAACCAGGCCGGCGAGATGTCGAACCGGCGGGCGTCGTCGGCGAGCCGCAGCGGCGGCCCGTAGTACGAGTCGTGCGGGTCACGGCCGGCGAACCAGCCGGCGGCGTCCGGCCGCAGCCGGTCCCGCAACGCCGGATCGAGATAACCGAAGGCGGTGCCCCGCGGGCCCATCAGCCACTTGTACCCACCCGCCACCACCACGTCGGCACGGGCCGCCTCGAACGGCAGCCAACCACACGCCTGGGTGGCGTCGACCGCGACGAGCGCATCGTGGGCCCGGGCCGCCGCGACGATCTCGTCGTACGCGGCCACCGCGCCGTCGGCGGACTGCACCAGGCTGAACGCCACCAGGTCGGTGTCGGCGTCGATCGCAGCGGCCAGTTCGTCCAGCGGCACGGTGCGCACCTCGACGCCCCGGTCCGCCTGCACCAGCCAGGGGAAGAGATTCGAGGTGAACTCGACCTCGGGGACGACCACCCGCGCACCGGCCGGCAGCGCGGCGGCGACCGGAGCCAGCAGCTGCGAGACGGTGGCACCGACCGCCACGTCGGCCACCGGCACCCCGACCAGCCGGGCGAACGCGGCCCGGGACCGCCCGGTCGACTCGCCCCAGCTCTCCCAGGACACCCGTCCCACCCGCCAGCCGGCGAGCGCCTCCTGCAACGCCTCCCAGGCCGGGTCGGGCGGCAACCCGTAGCTGGCGGTGTTCAGCCAGCCCGGCTCCGGTTGCCACAACTTCTGCGCCTGTTCCAGTTCCACGCCCACCGACGCTAGCCCCCCTCACACCCGAACCAGAGCGCCAATCCCACCCCCCTGGCCCCCACCCCTCCCCCACCCCGCTCCCCCCCGCCCGCCCCCAGGGCGCCGATCATGCAGTTGTGGTGCCCTACGGATAGGGCAGAAGGGGCGGAACGCCCACCACAACTGCATGATCGGCAAGGGTGGGTGGGGCGGGGGCGGGTGGGGGCGGGTGGGAAAGAGGTGGGTGGGGTGGGGTGGGGGTGGGGTGGGGTGGGGGTGGGGTCAGGCGGGGGTGGGGGCTAGTTCACGGGGCGGGTGGGTGGGGGTGGGGGTGGGTTCTTCGTCGAGCATGGTGGTCTCGTCGAAGGGGTGCTGGCCGGCGAGGACGGCGCGGGCCTGCGTCCGGTCGAACTCGCCGGTCCAGGTGCCGACCAGGACGGTGGCGACCGCGTTGCCGGCGAAGTTGGTCAGCGCCCGCGCCTCGGACATGAACCGGTCGATGCCGACGATCAGGCCGACCCCGTCGAGCAGATCCGGCCGGTGTGACTGGAGGCCGCCGGCGAGCGTGGCCAGGCCGGCGCCGGTGACCCCGGCCGCCCCCTTGGAAGCGATGATCATGAACAGCAGCAGGCCGATCTGCTCCCCGATGGACATCGGCTTGCCCATCGCGTCGGCCACGAAGAGCGAGGCCATGGTCAGGTAGATCGCGGTCCCGTCGAGGTTGAACGAGTAGCCGGTCGGCACGGTGATCCCGACGACCGGCCTGCTGATCCCGAGGTGCTCCATCTTGGCGATCAGCCGGGGCAGCGCCGACTCCGACGACGAGGTGGAGACGATGAGCAGGAACTCCCGCCCGAGGTAGCGGATGAGCGTGAAGATGTTCACCCGGGCGACCAGCCAGAGCAGCGCGCCGAGCACCATGACGACGAAGATCAGGCAGGTGGCGTAGAAGCCGAGCATGATCTGGGCGAGGCTGGTCAGCGCGTCGATGCCGGTCGCGCCGACCACCGCCGCCATGGCCCCGAAGGCGCCGATCGGCGCCGCCCACATGATCATGGCGAGGACCTTGAAGACGAGCCGCTGGATGACCCCGATCGCGCGCAGCGCCGGTTCGCCCCGGCTGCCGAGGCCCTGCACCGCGAAGCCGACCAGCAGCGCGACCAGCAGCGTCTGCAACACCTCGCTTCCGGTGAGGGCGGAGAGCAGCGAGGTCGGGATGATGCCGAGCAGGAAGTCGACCGTTCCGGCGCTCTCTCCACTGGCCGCCGCCTGGCCGGCACCGGCCGTGCCGGCGTCCAGGTTCAGCCCGGCGCCGGGCTGGATGATGTTGCCGACCACCAGGCCGATGGCCAACGCGACGGTGGACATCAGCAGGAAGTAGCCGAGCGCCAGGCCGCCGACCTTGCCGACCTTGGCCGCCTGCCGGACCGAGCCGACGCCCAGCACGATGGTGCAGAAGATGACCGGGCTGATCATCATCTTGATCAGGGCGATGAATCCGGTGCCGAGGGGCTTCAGCGTCGTACCGAACTCGGGGGCGGTGAGGCCGACGACGACGCCGGCGATCGCGGCGGCGATCACCGCCAGGTAGAGGTAGCGGGTCGGATCCCGACGCGTGGGCTGGGCCGACATCGGCGCGGTGGTAGGGGTGGTGGTGTCCATGCCGACAATGTGACCTGCGCCTCACCCGGCGACAGCCTTGTGGTCATACTGGTCATCGCCGCGACCCACGGGCGATACCACGCCGACCCGCGCGCGACACTGGGCCACCGGGGCGGACGAGGACGGGAGCGGTGGTGGCGCGACGGCAGTGGAGCATCGCGGGACAGCTCTTCGCCCTCCAGGCCGCGGTGATCGTGCTGCTGGTGGCGGTCGCTGCCGGCGGGGCGTTCTGGCTGGCCAGCACGGACACCGAGCAGGCGGCTCGGGAGGAGGTGCTCGCGGTCGCGAAGACCGTGGCCGGCTCCCCCGACGTACGCGCGGCGCTGCGCTCGGCCGACCCGTCGGCCGTCCTCCAGCCCTACGCGGAGGCGACCCGGGTGGAGACCGGAACGGACTTCGTGGTGGTGATGGCGCCGGACCGCACCCGCTACTCCCACCCCAGCCCGGAACAGATCGGCCAGAGGTTCCTCGGCGAGATCGAACCCGCGCTGGCCGGCCGGGCCTTCACCACCACCAACGTCGGCACGCTCGGCGAGTCGGTCCGGGCGGTCGCGCCGGTCCGCGACAGTGACGGGCGGGTCGTCGGCCTGGTCTCGGTCGGCATCACCACCCGGGTGATCAACCGGCGGCTGTTGGCGCAGGCGCCGCTGCTGCTCGGCGCCGCCGGCCCCTCCCTCGCGGTCGCCGGCTTCGGATCCTGGCTGCTCAACCGCCGCCTGCGAAGGCAGACCCGCGGGCTCGGCCCGACCGAGATGACCCGGATGTACGAGTACTACGACGCGGTCCTGCACTCGGTGCGGGAGGGGCTGGTGGTGCTCACCACCGACCGCCGGGTGGCGCTGGTGAACGACGAGGGCCGCCGGCTGCTGGGGCTGGGCGGGGAGCCGGACGGGGTCGACCGACCGGTGGCCGGGCTGGACCTCCCGCCCGCGGTGACCGACCTGCTGACCTCCGGCCGGGACGCGCACGACGAACCGGTGCTCGCCGGTGACCGGGTGCTGGTGGCCAACCAGCGCCAGGCCCGCTTCGAGGGTCACCCGGTGGGCACCGTGTTGACCCTGCGGGACCAGACCGACCTGCGGGCCCTGACCAGCGAACTCGATTCGGTGCGGGCGCTGACCGACGCGCTTCAGGCCCAGACGCACGAGTCGGCGAACCGCCTGCACACGGTGCTGACGCTGGTGGAGTTGGGGCGTACCGCCGAGGCCGTCGAGCTGGCCACCCGCGACCTGGCGCTGGCCCAGCAGCTCACCGACCGGGTGGTCGGCGCGGTCGCCGACCCCGCCCTGGCGGCCCTGCTGCTCGGCAAGTCCGCCCAGGCCGCCGAGCGCGGCGTCGACCTGGTGATCGAGCCGGAATGCCGGCTCGACGCCAGCCCGCTGCCCACCACCGACCTGCTCACCGTGGTCGGCAACCTGGTCGACAACGCCCTGGAGGCGGTCGCCGGCACCGCGCCGCCGCGCCGGGTCCAGGTGCTCGTCGAGGTGGTCGACGGCGAGTTGGTGGTGCGGGTCTCCGACAGCGGTCCGGGCCTGGACCCCGACCGGGTGGCCGACGCGTTCCGCCGCGGCTGGTCGACCAAGAGCAACGGTCGCGGCCTCGGCCTGGCCCTGGTCGGGCAGGTGGTCGACCGGCACGGCGGGAGCACCGAGGTGGGCCGCGCCGAGGGCGGCGGTACCCGGTTCACCGTCCGGCTCCCCATCGCCGGCGAGGTCGACCAGTGAACGGGAGCGGCGACGCCATCCGGGTCCTGGTGGTCGAGGACGAACCGCTGCTGGCCGAGGCGCACCGGGCGTACGCCGAGCGGGTGCCGGGGTTCGTGGTGGTGGGCGTCGCGCACACCGCGCGGGCGGCAATGGCGGTGCTGCGGCGCAACAACGGCGCGGATGTCGACCTGGTGCTGCTCGACTTCCGGCTGCCCGACCTGCCGGGCCTGGAGGTCTGCCGGGCGTTGCGGGCGGCCGGCAGCAGCATCGACGTGCTCGCCGTGACCTCCGCACGCGACCTGGCCGCGGTCCGCACGGCGGTCTCCCTGGGGGTGACGCACTACCTGCTCAAGCCGTTCACCTTCGCCGCCTTCCGCGACAAGCTGGAGCGGTACGCCGACTACCGGCGGCAGGCGCTCGCGGCCGGCGAGGTCGCCGCGCAGCACGAGGTGGACCAGATGTTCGCCACGCTGCGCGGCGCCAGCGGGCAGACCCTGCCCAAGGGGTTGGACGCGCAGACGCTGCACGCGGTGCTCGGCGCGCTCTCCCTCGTCACGGGCCACTCGGCGAGCGAGGTGGCCAACTCCACCGGCGTGTCCCGGGTGACCGCCCGGCGGTACCTGGAATACCTGGTGACCGTCGAGCGGGCCCGGCGTACGCCGCGCTACGGCACCCCCGGCCGCCCGGAGATGGAGTACCGAGCGGTCTGACCGGGCCCGGCCGGCGGGCTCGGCCCGGGCCGGGTCAGCTCGGGTGGGATCGGCGGGCGGGTCAGCCGACGTTGGCCGGGCCGAGGACGCTCTTCAGGTCGGCCATCAGCGCGGTGGTCGCCGCCACCCGCACCGGGCCGAGCCGCCAGGTGCTGCTCCGGCCGCCGTTGAGGAGCTTGACGTGCACCTCGGCGTCGCCCGGGTGCAGCACCAGGGTTTCCTTGAGCCGTTCCACCAGCGGTGGGGTGCAGCGGGTGACCGGGATGGTGAGGGTGACCGGCTTGTTGGCCGCGCTGGTGCTGACGTCCGGCAGGGACATGTCCATCGCCATGATGCGCGGGGTGTCGTCGCGCCGGTCGACCCGGCCCTTGACCACCACGATGGCGTCCTCGGCGATGTACTGCCCGATCACCTCGTAGGTGTTCGGGAAGAAGAGCGTCTCCACCCCGCCGGCGAGGTCCTCCAGGGTGGCCGAGGCCCAGGCCCGGCCCTGCTTGGTGACCCGCCGCTGCACGCCGGAGAGGATGCCGGCGAGGGTGACCACCGCACCGTCGGGCACGGTGCCCTCCTCGGAGAGGGCGGCGATGGTGCAGTCGGCCGCCGCGCCGAGGATGTGCTCCAGGCCGAACAGCGGGTGGTCGGAGACGTACAGGCCGAGCATCTCGCGCTCGAAGGCGAGCTTGTCGCGCTTGTCCCACTCCCCCTCGGCGATGGTCGGCATGACCGTGGTGTTGGTCGCCGTCTCGGTGTCACCGAAGCCCGCGCCGAAGAGGTCGTACTGCCCGACGGCCTCCTTGCGCTTGACGTCGGCGTACGCGTCGATGGCGTCGGCGTGCACGGTGAGCAGCGCCTTGCGCGGATGCTGGAGCGAGTCGAACGCCCCGGCCTTGATCAGTGATTCGATGGTCTTCTTGTTGCAGACCACCGCATCCACCTTGGACAGGAAGTCGTAGAAGTCGGCGTACCCGCCCTTCTCGTCGCGGCAGCGCATGATCGCGGCGACCACGTTCGCGCCGACGTTGCGGATCGCGCCGAGACCGAAGCGGATCTCCTTGCCGACCGGGGTGAACGGCCCGGCGGAGGTGTTCACGTCCGGCGGCAGCACCTGGATGCCCATCCGCCGGCACTCCGACAGGTACATGGCCATCTTGTCCTTGTCGTCGCCGACGGAGGTGAGCAGCGCCGCCATGTACTCGGCCGGGTAGTGCGCCTTCAGGTACGCCGTCCAGTACGAGACGAGCCCGTACGCGGCCGAGTGCGCCTTGTTGAAGGCGTACCCGGCGAACGGGACCAGCACGTCCCAGACCTTCTGGATGGCCTCGTCGGAGTAGCCGTGTTCACGGCAGCCGTCCCGGAACGGGATGAACTCCTTGTCGAGGATCTCCTTCTTCTTCTTGCCCATCGCCCGGCGCAGCAGGTCGGCCTGGCCGAGCGTGTACCCGGCGAGGATCTGCGCGGCGCGCTGCACCTGCTCCTGGTAGACGATCAGGCCGTAGGTGGGGGCGAGGATCTCCCGCAGCGGCTCCTCCAGCTCCGGGTGGATCGGGATGATCTCCTGGAGGCCGTTCTTGCGCAGCGCGTAGTTGGTGTGCGAATCCACGCCCATCGGTCCGGGACGGTAGAGCGCGAGGACGGCGGAGATGTCCTCGAAGTTGTCCGGCTTCATCATCCGCAGCAGCGAGCGCATCGGCCCGCCGTCGAGCTGGAACACGCCCAGGGTGTCACCCCGGGCCAGCAGCTCGTACGCGGCCCTGTCGTCCAGCGGCAGGGCCAGCAGGTCCAGCTCCTTACCGTGGTTGAGCTGGATGTTCTTCACCGCGTCGTCGATGATGGTCAGGTTGCGCAGGCCGAGGAAGTCCATCTTCAACAGCCCGAGCGACTCGCACGTCGGGTAGTCGAACTGGGTGATGATCACCCCGTCGGAGTCCCGGCGCATCAGCGGGATGTGCTCGATGATCGGCTCGGCGGACATGATCACACCGGCGGCGTGCACGCCGGTCTGCCGGATCAGCCCCTCGATGCCCCGGGCGGTGTCGATGACCTTCTTGACGTCGGCTTCCGACTCGTACATGCCCCGGATCTCGCCGGCCTCGGCGTAGCGGGGGTGCTTCGGGTCGAAGATGCCTTCGAGGGGGATGCCCTTGCCCATCACGTCCGGCGGCATGGCCTTGGTGATCCGGTCGCCGACCGCGTACGGGTAGCCGAGCACCCGCGCCGAGTCCTTGATCGCGGCCTTCGCCTTGATGGTGCCGAAGGTGGCGATCTGCGCGACCTTGTCCTCGCCCCACTTGTCGGTGACGTACTTGATCACCTCACCGCGCCGGCGCTCGTCGAAGTCGATGTCGACATCCGGCATGGAGACGCGCTCGGGGTTGAGGAACCGCTCGAAGATCAGCCCGTGCGGGATCGGGTCCAGGTCGGTGATGCCCAGGGCGTACGCGACCAGCGAACCGGCCGCCGAGCCCCGGCCCGGCCCGACCGCGATGCCCTGGTTCTTGGCCCACTGGATGAAGTCGGCGACCACGAGGAAGTACGACGGGAAGCCCATCTGGATGATGACGCCCAGCTCGTACTCGGCCTGCACCACGTGCCCCTCGGGGATGCCCTGCGGGTAGCGGCGGGCCAGGCCGGCGAAGGTCTCCTTGCGGAACCAGGTCTCCTCGGTCTCCCCCTCGGGCACCGGGAAGCGCGGCATCAGGTTGTGGAACTCGAACATCCCGGTCGGGTCGACCCGCTCGGCCACCAGCAGGGTGTTGCGGCAACCCTGGAGCCAGGCGTCGGAGCCGTCCACGGCGCGCATCTCGTCGGCGGACTTGATGTAGTAGCCGCTGCCGCCGAACTTGAACCGGTTGGGGTCGGCCACGTTGCTGCCGGTCTGCACGCAGAGCAGCACGTCGTGCGCCTCGGACTGGGCCTCGTGGGTGTAGTGCGAGTCGTTGGTGACCACCGGCGGGATGTCCAGCTTGCGACTGATCTCCAGCAACCCGTCCCGGACCCGCTTCTCGATGTCCAGGCCGTGGTCCATCAGCTCCAGGAAGTAGTTCTCCTTGCCGAAGATGTCCTGGTACTTCGCCGCGGCTTCGAGGGCCTGCGCGTCCTGGCCGAGCCGCAGCCGGGTCTGCACCTCGCCGGAGGGGCAGCCGGTGGTGGCCATCAGGCCGTCGGCGTACTCGGCGAGCAGTTCGGCGTCCATCCGGGGCCACTTGACGAAGTAGCCGTCCGTGTACGCCTTGGAGGTGAGCGTGAAGAGGTTGTGCAGGCCGGTCTTGTTCCGCGCCCAGATCGTCTTGTGCGTGTAGCCACCGCTACCGGAGACGTCGTCGCTCTTCTGCTCCGGCCGGCCCCAGCGCACCCGCTGCTTGTGGTACCGCGACTCCGGCGCCACGTACGCCTCGATGCCGAGGATCGGGGTGACCCCGGCGGCCATCGCCTGCTTGTAGAAGTCGTTCGCGCCGTGCATGTTGCCGTGGTCGGTCATCGCCACGGCCGGCATTCCCTGCCGCTTGACCTCGGCGAACAGGTCTTTGAGCCGGGCCGCTCCGTCGAGCATCGAATACTCCGTGTGCACATGCAGATGCGCGAACGAATCGCCCACGAAGCCCCCCGGGTCGGATGATCGAGTCGGTCGCCCCACCCTATCGCCGCCGCCCGAGCCCACTCCAGCGCGCCACACCCCACCCCCGGTCGATCATGGAGTTGTGGTGCCCCACACAAGGGGCATATCACATATATCGACCAGCACAACTGCATGATCGGCGGGCGCGACGCTGCGCTCCGTGCCGACGCCGCGACGCCAGGAGATCGCCAACGAGTTGCGCGCCTCGATCGGCGACATGATCGACGGCCGGAGCGTGGTGAGGGCCCGCCGGTCCACCCGGTGACCTGAGCCCCTCCGGGCCTCGTCCGAGCGGCGGCGACAGCTCGCCGAACCGGCCGGGGGCGGGAGGTGGCCCGGCGAACGTACGATCATCAGCGGCAGGACCGACGTACGTACCGAGGGAGCGGCCGTGGAAATCATCATCGGATTGGTCTGTCTGGCGCTGATCGTCGTGGCGCTGGTCGGCTTCGGCGTCTCGATCTACAACGGGCTGGTCCGGGCCCGCAACGCGTATCGCAACGCCTTCGCCCAGATCGACGTGCAGCTGGTCCGCCGGCACGATCTCATCCCCAACCTGGTCGAGACCGCCAAGGGCTACCTCAAGCACGAGCGGGAGACCCTGGAGGCGGTGATCACGGCCCGGAACGCCGCCGTCAACGCGCAGGCCACCGCCGCGGCGGCCCCCGGCGACCCGGCCGCCATGCAGCAGCTCAGCGGCGCGGAGAACATGCTCACCGCCACGCTGGGCCGGCTGTTCGCGCTCTCCGAGGCGTACCCGGATCTCAAGGCCAACCAGAACATGATGCAGCTGTCGGAGGAGCTGACCTCGACGGAGAACCGGGTCGCCTTCGCCCGGCAGGCGTACAACGACGCGGTGATGGCCTACAACAACAAGCGCGAGGTGTTCCCGTCCAGCCTGCTGGCCGGGATGTTCTCGTTCGGCCCGGCGGCGCTCTTCACGCCGGACGACCCGCAGCAGCGCCAGGCCCCGCAGGTCTCGTTCTGAGTTTCGACCGCAGATGAACTTCTTCGAACGGCAGCGCCAGGTACGCCGGCTGTCGACCCGGCTGGTACTGCTGTTCGTGCTGGCCGTGGTCGGCATCGTGGTGGTGGTGAACGTCGCGGCGGTGTTCGCCTTCAACGCCGCCTCCGCCGACCCCGGACAGCTCGCCGCGTTCGTCGTCGCGGTCACCGTGGCCACGGTCGCGGCGATCGGGCTGGCCGCGCTGGTGCGGACGCTCACGCTGCGCGGTGGAGGCGGGAAGGTGGCCCGCGAGCTGGGCGGGGTGCCGGTGCCGACGGACACCACCGACCCGGAGCTGCGCCGGCTGCGCAACGTGGTCGAGGAGATGGCGCTGGCCTCCGGCGTACCCGTGCCCGAGGTCTACCTCCTTCCGGAGGAGACGGCGATCAACGCCTTCGCCGCCGGCTGGGGCCCCTCCGACGCCGCCGTCGCGGTCACCCGGGGCGCGTTGCAGCGACTCAACCGCGACGAGCTCCAGGGCGTTATCGCCCACGAGTTCGCCCACGTCGTCAACGGCGACATGCGGCTCAACATCCGGCTGATGGGCCTGCTCTTCGGCATCCTCTTCCTCACCGTGATCGGCCGGGGCATGTCCCGCTTCGGCCTGCTCGGCGGCGGGCGGCAACGCAGCAACAACAGCGGCGGCGGCATCAACCCGCTGATGCTGGTGGGGCTGGCGCTGCTGGTGGCCGGGTACGTCGGGGTCCTCGCCGGGCGGCTCATCCAGGCCTCCGTGTCCCGCCAGCGCGAGTACCTCGCGGACGCCTCGGCCGTGCAGTACACCCGCCAGACCCGTGGCATCGCCGGGGCGCTGAAGAAGATCGGTGGGCTCTCCGACGGCTCCGAGCTGAAGTCGCCGAAGCGCGACGAGGTGGGCCACATGCTCTTCGGCGAGGCGGCCCGGACATCCTGGTTCGCCACCCATCCCCCGCTGGCCGACCGGATCCGGGCGCTGGAGCCGTCGTTCGATCCGGCCGAGCTGCGGCAGTTGTCCCAGCGGTGGGCGGCGGCACCGCCCTCCGGCCGGCAGGAGGACATCGCGCTCGGTCTGGCCCCGACCGCCGCGCCGGGGCAGCCCGCCCCGGGCCAGGCAGCGCCGCCGGTGGCCGGCCGTCCGGCCGGGCCGGGACTTCCGGCCCACGACGCCCGGGTACGCGTCGCCCCGGCCGAGGTGCTGGGCCGGGTGGCCGCCCCGACCGAGACCGCCTACACCCACGCCGCGGCGATCCTCGACCGGATCCCGGGTCACCTGCTCGACCGGGCCCGCAACCGGGACAGCGCCGTGCCACTGCTGCTCGGCCTGCTGCTCAGCGTCGAGCCGGCGGTCCGGCAGCACCAGTACGCCGCCCTGGCCGACCGGCACGGCCCGGCCCTGGCCGACGCCGCGCTGCGCGAGTCGGACGCCCTGGCCGAGCTGCACCCCACGCTCCGGCTGCCGCTGGCCGAGCTGACCTTCCCGGCGCTGCGCGCCCGCCCGGCGGCGGAGCTGGAGTCGCTGATGGCGGCCGTGTTCACGCTGATCCACGCCGACGGCGCGATCGACGTGACCGAATACTGCCTCTCCCGGCTGCTGCTGGCCGAACTCCAGGAGTCGCTGCGGCCCGACTCCCGCTGGCGTACCGACCGGCGCACCCTGACCGACGCCCGCTCGGCGGCCTCCTTCCTGCTGGCCACGCTCGCCCAAGTGGGGCACGCCGATCAGGCCGCCGCCGACCGGGCCTTCCAGGCCGGCGTCGCCACGCTGCTGCCCGGCGCCACCCTCCCGTACGCGCCACCGGAGAACGGCGTGCTGGCCCTGGAGACCGCCTGGCCGGTGCTGGACGGGCTGCGTCCGGCCGACAAGGAGCGGCTGGTGGCGGCCGTGGTGGCGGTGATCAGCCACGACGGGACGATGACCGTGCCCGAGATCGAGCTGCTGCGGACGATCTGCGGTCTGCTGCACTGCCCGCTGCCGCCGATGGCCGGCCACGGCCTCGGCTGACCGCGGCCCGAGCTACCGGTCGGTCGTGCCCGTCGGACCGGGCCTGACCGGCACGGCGGCCGGGCGGCGGGCCCGCCACTCCCGGGCCAGCGTCGCGTAGACCACCTCGTCGGTCCACTCGCCCTTGACGAACTCGTTCTCCCTCAGGTGCGCCTCACGCCGCATGCCGAGCCGTTCCAGCACCCGCGCCGAGGCGGTGTTGCGGGCGTCCAGCCGGCCGACGACGCGGTGCAGGTCGAACCGCTCGAAGGCCAGCTCCAGCACCGCCTGCGCCGCCTCGGTGGCGTAGCCCTGCCCCCGGTGGTCGGAGTGCAGCAGGTAGCCGATCTCGCCCTGCCGGTGCTCCGGGCTGGTCCACATCAGGAGCACGTCACCGATCACGTGGTCGGTGTTGCGCAGCACCGCCGCGAGGTGGATCGCGTCGCCCTTCTCGCGCAGCGCGGTCCGCTGCTGCCGTCGCGCCAGCACCTTCCGGGTGCCGTCGAGATCGGCCGGGGCCTCGCTGTAGAGGTAGCGATGGGCGGCGGGATCGGCGAAGTAGGCGTGCAGGTCGGACAGGTCCGACGGCTGGAACGGTCGCAGCTCCAGCCGCTCGGTCGCAAGCGGCAGGTCGGGGGTCGGCACCGGGGCAGGATACCGAGCCCGGCGCGCCGGCGGGAGCGGGCGGCGGCGATGCCGGACCGGCCCCGGTCCAGGGGCGGCGGGTGCCCGGAGGGCGGTGGGATGACATCCTGATCAGGGTGACCACCGAGACCAGCGACGAGTGGCGGCGGCCGGGCCCGACGCCCGAACAGCAGCGCCTCGACCTCTACGCCGGGCTGGCCGCGACCGCCCTGGCCCTGCTCAGCCTCACGCTGGCCCGCAGCACCGGCGCGTTCCTGCTCGGACCGCCGCCGTCCGACCTCGAACAGATCCTCTGGACCGTCGCGGTGCCGCTGCCGCTGATCTGGCGGCGGCGCTATCCCGCCGCCAGCGCGCTGGCGGTCTCGGCGGCGTTCATCGGGTCCCAGGTCCGGGCCGTACCGGAGTGGCAGCTCTCGCAGTGGGCGCTGTTCGCCGCCATCTTCACCCTCGGCGCCTGGGGTGGGAACCGCCGGTTGGCCCGCCGCCTGCGCATCGGCGTGATCGCCGCCATGTTCGCCTGGCTCGGCATCTCCTACGCGACCACCTACGACGCCATCACCGAGGAAACCTTCGCCAACGCGATCGGTCCGGTGCCGCCGCTGCTCGCCGCGATGATCAGCGGCATTCTGGTCAACGCGCTGTTCTTCGGGTTCGCGTACTTCTTCGGCGAAACCGCGTGGGTCGCCGCCCACCGGCAGCACGAGCTGGCCGAACAGGCGGAGCAGCTACGGCGGTCGCAGGCGGAGGCCCGGGAGCACGCCGTGGTCGGCGAGCGGGTCCGGATCGCCCGTGAGCTGCACGACGTGGTCGCCCACCACGTGTCGGTGATGGGGGTGCAGGCGGCAGCCTGCCGCCGGGTCTTCGACCGGGACCCGGCCAAGGCTCGGGCCGCGTTGGCCTTCATCGAGGAGTCGGCCCGGACGGCGGTGGACGAGCTGCGCCGGATGCTCGGCGTGCTGCGGACCCCCGACGGCAACCCGGACCGCGCCGGGCAGCCCGCCGGGATCGACCAGCTCACCGCCGTGGTGGACCGGGCGCGGGAGGCCGGGCCACGAGCCACCCTCGGGGTGTACGGGGAGCCGACGCCGCTGCCCGAGTCGGTCTCCCAGGCCGCGTACCGGGTGGTGCAGGAGGCGGTGACGAACGTGCTGAAGCATGCCACCGGGGCGACCGTGCTCGACGTACGGATCCGTTACCTGGCGCACGAGGTGGAGGTCGAGGTGACCGACGACGGCCGGGCCACCCGGCCGGCGAACGCCGACGGGATGGGCCTGATCGGGATGCGCGAACGGGTCGCGACCCACGGCGGCACGCTGGAGGTCGGTCCGCGTACCGGCGGCGGCTGGCGGGTCCGGACCCGCTTCCCGCTCCCCCTACCAACCGGAGTGCCGTCATGAGCGAGCGTCAGCGAGCGAATCATCAGCACAGCGCGGCGGTGCCTCATGGCGGCACGCAGCGAAGCGGAGTGCCGTCATGAGCGAGCGTCAGCGAGCGAATCATCAGCACAGCGCGGTGGAGCCTCATGGCGGCGCGCAGCGAAGCGGAGTGCCGTCATGAGCGAGAAGGTTCGGGTGCTGCTCGCCGACGACCACCATCTGGTCCGGACCGGCTTCCGGGTCATCCTCGAAGTGGAGGACGACATCGAGGTGGTCGGTGAGGCCGCGGACGGCGAGCGGGCGGTCGGCATGACCCGGGCCCTCCGCCCGGACGTGGTGCTGATGGACGTGGAGATGCCCGGCGTCGACGGGTTGGCGGCCACCCGGCGGATCACCTCGGACGCGGCCGAGCCGGGCGGCCCGGCCGTGCTGATCCTCACCACCTTCGACCGGGACGACTACCTGTTCGCCGCGCTGGCCGCCGGGGCCAGCGGTTTCCTGCTCAAGAACGGCACGCCGGAGGCACTGGTCGAGGCGATCCGGGTGGTGGCCCGGGGTGACGGCCTGCTGGCGCCGGAACTCACCCGGCGGGTGATCGCCACTTTCGCCCGGCCGGGCGGCGCCGCCGGGACGACCGCCGATGGGCGGACAGCGGAGGCGGCGTTGCGCGACCTCACCCCGCGCGAACGGGAGGTGCTGGTCCTGGTCGCCGGGGGCGCCAGCAACGCCGAGATCGCCGTAGCGCTGCATCTGGGCGAGGCGACCGTGAAGTCGCACGTCAGCCGGGCACTGGGCAAGCTGGGCCTGCGTGACCGGGTGCAGGCGGTGGTCTTCGCGTACGAGCACGGGGTGGTCCGGCCCGGCGGGTGAGCGCCTCCATCGCAAGGCGGAGCCGGATCTCCGTCGCCGGGCGGTGGGCAACCCAAGATCAGCGACCTAGCGTCGAGGCCGTGACCACCGTCCTCCGCCTCGACGGCGTCGATCGCAGCTTCGGCGACCGTCAGGTGCTCAAGAACGTGTCCTTCGATGTCGTCGCCGGCCGGATGACCGGCTTCGTCGGCGGCAACGGCGCCGGCAAGACCACCACCATGCGCATCATCCTCGGCGTGCTCGCCCCGGACGCCGGCCAGGTGCGGTGGCGGGGCGCGCCGCTGAGCCGTGAGGTGCGGCGGCGCTTCGGCTACATGCCCGAGGAACGCGGCCTCTATCCGAAGATGAGCGTCCGCGAGCAGGTGACCTACCTGGGCCAGTTGCACGGCCTGACCGCCGGCGCGGCCCGGCGCGGCACCGACGAGTTGCTGGACCGCATCGGGCTCGCCGAACGTGGCGACGACCTGCTGGAGACGCTCTCGCTGGGCAACCAGCAGCGCGCCCAGATCGCCGCGGCGCTGGTGCACGAACCCGAGATGCTGGTGCTCGACGAGCCGTTCTCCGGCCTGGACCCGCTGGCCGTGGACACGGTCGTCGCCGTGCTGCGCGAGCGGGCCGCCGCCGGTGTTCCGGTGCTCTTCTCCAGTCATCAGCTCGACGTGGTCGAGCGGCTCTGCGACGACCTGGTGATCATCGCGGACGGCGCGATCCGGGCCGCTGGCGCTCGGGAGGAGTTGCGCGAGGCGTACACCACGCCCCGGTTCGAGCTGGTGGTGCAGACCGATGCCGGCTGGCTGCGGGACCAGCCCGGGGTGACCCTGGTCGACCTCGACGGCGACCGCGCCGTGTTCGACCTCGCGCCCGGCGCGGACGAGCAGCCGGTGCTGCACGCGGCGCTGGCCCGCGGCCCGGTGCGCGCGTTCCGCCCGGTCAGTCCCTCCCTCGCCGAAATCTTCCGAGAGGTCGCCCAGTGAACTCCATGCAGGCCACCCGCCTGGTCGCCGCCCGGGAGATCCGGGTCAAGCTGCGCGACCGCACCTTCCTGATCAGCACCGTGTTCTTCCTGCTGATCGCCGCGGCGGCGACCATCCTGCCGCCGATGCTCTCCGGCGGACCGTCCACGGTGGCGGCGACCGAGGCGGCGGCCGGCCCGCTGCGCGCGGCGGGGCTGGAGGTGCGGACGGTGCCCGACGACGCCGCCGCCGAGCAGGCGGTCCGCGACGGCGACGTGGACGCCGCGGTCGTCGCCGGCCCGGCCGTGCTGGCCATGAACGACGCCCCCGACGACGTGGTCTCCGCGCTGAGCACCGAGCCCCCGGTCCGGTTGTTGAATCCCGATGCGGTGGATCCGGTGATCGCCTTCCTGGTGCCGTTCGCCTTCGCCTTCATCTTCTTCGTCACCTCGCAGACCTTCGGCGTGCAGATCGCGCAGAGCATCATCGAGGAGAAGCAGACCCGGATCGTGGAGATCCTGGTCGCCGCGGTGCCCGTCCGGGCGTTGCTGGCCGGCAAGATGATCGCCGGCACCATCCTCGCGCTCGGGCAGATCGGGCTGGTCGCCCTGGTCGCGGTGGCCGGCATGGCGCTCGGCGACAACACCGGGCTGCTCTCCCTGCTCGGGCCGGCGATCGGCTGGTTCATCCCGTTCTTCCTGCTCGGCTTCGTGCTGATCGCGTCCATGTGGGCGGCGGCCGGCGCCCTGGTCAACCGGCTGGAGGACATCGGCGGCGTGTCGATGCCGGTACAGCTCGCGGTGATGCTGCCGTTCTTCGCGGTGATCTTCCTGAACGACAAGACCACCGCCATGCGGGTGCTGTCCTACCTGCCGTTCTCCTCGCCGACGGCGATGCCGCTGCGGCTGTTCAGCGGGGACGCCGCGCTCTGGGAACTCTTCGCCTCGCTGGCGCTGCTACTGGTGACGGCGGTCGGGTTCCTGCTCGCCGGCGCCCGGGTCTACGAGGGGTCGCTGCTGCGGACCAACGGCCGCACCTCGATTCGCACCGCCTGGCGCGAACGCGAGACGGTCAGCTGAGCTTCGTCCTGTTGAGCCGGTGACGCCCAGGTCGGCGGACCAGTTGGGGGGTAGGCGCGGGGTTTGCCAGGCCGGATCGGGTTTCCAGGAGGCCCAGGACTCGTCCCACCAGCGGTGGCCGGCGTCGAGCAGGGCGGCGATCCGGTCACCCTCGGCCCGGATCGCCTCGCCCATCCCCGGATAGCGCCCCTCCACCAGCCGCTCGGCGAAGATCTCGACGTCCTTGAAGACGTACCGGTCGGCGTCCGCCGCCCACCACAGGTCCAGCTCGTGGTCGAGGGTGTCCACCCCGATGGGGGTACGCCGGAACGGGTCCTGGAGGTTGAAGTACCAGCCGGCGAAGGCCCGCTCCGGGCCGGACCAGAAGACGTCGACCGAGTGCGCCTCGCCGGGACGCTGGAGCATCAGCTTGCCGTGCCCGGTCCAGGCGGTATGCCCGGCAAGCTGCCACGGATGCCGCCCGCAGGGGAAGGCCCCCTCCTCGGGAAAGCCGAACTCGGCGCCCGATGGCAGGTAGAGCGCGAGCAGATCGGCAGAGTCCTCGACGCAGATCGTCGGGCAGCCGAACCAGACCTCGCCGCGCAGCATCTCGCGCCGCACCACCACGTCGCCGGGCGCGAACCGTTCCGCCGTCACCACTCCCCCAGGCCCCGATCAGCGTTCCGTGAACTCCGACCGAATACTTCCTGATCCAGGTTTCCACGTCCGACTTCCGCCACGCCTTCTCGTGCATCAGATCCCCGACAGGCTGCGGCGGGGCGTCACTCCTCGGGCAGGTTACGCATGGTGCGCAGCGGGGAGAAGGCGACCCAGAACAGCCCGAGCAGGGCCCCGAGGCTGGCGATCCAGAGGGCGGGACGCACTCCGATCGTGGCGCCGAGCGCCCCGCCGGCCAGGGCGCCGATCGGCCGGATGCCGTAGTTGACGGTGCGCCGGAAGCCGGAGACCACGGCGAGCATCGCCACCGGTGTGGCGGCGATCTGCACCGATCCGACCGCGATGTCGAGGACCATGACGCCCAGCGCGGAGACGAACTCGGCGGCGAAGAGCAGCGCGAGCACCAGCGGCTGCGGTCCCACGGCCAGCGGCACGAGGACCAGCGGGGCCGGAAAGGCGACGAAACCGAGGAGCACCGTGGGGCCGATGCCGATCCGGCGGCTGATCGGGCCGGTGACGGCCGCGCCGAGCAGCCCGCCGAACGCGCCGGCCCCGATGATCAGGCCCAGCATGCCGGGGGAGACGCCCAGCGCGGTGGTCACGTAGAGCACAAAGAGCGCGGCGAACATGTAGTTGAACAGGTTGAGCGTGGTGGTGCCGAGCACCGTCGCCCGGAGGATCGCGGAGCGGGCCACGTACCGCACGCCGGCAGCCATGCCCAGGCCGGGGCCGGTCGGTACGGGACGCTCGTCGACCCCGGTCCGGGCCAAGAAGACCGCCGACGTCAGATAGGTGAGCACGCCCGAGAAGAGCGCGACCGGGGCGGTGAGCACCTGTATGAGCACGCCACCGATGCTCGGGCCGGCCACGTGCGAGATGGCCCTGCTGCCGTTGACCAGGCTGTTGGCGTCGACATAGTCCGGCCGCTGGACCAGGGCGGCGAACAGGCTGACGTGTGCCACCTCGAAGAAGACCGAGAGGACCCCGATCAGGAAGGCCACGGCACAGAGCAGCGGCAGGCTCAGTGCGTCGGCCCACCACAGCAACGGCACGGCCAGCAGAAGGCCGGCCCGGCCGAGGTCGGTAATGATCATTATCCGGCGTCGGTGCGGGTACCGGTCCACCCAGGCGCCCGCCGGCAGGGAGAAGAACAGGTTCGGCAGCAGCGAGGCGGCGGTCAGGTAGCCCATCTCGGCGGGTCCGACGCCGACCGCGAGCAGGGCCAGCAGCGGTACCGCGAGCATGGTGATCTGGTCGCCGAAGAGCGAGACGGTCTGGGCGGACCAGTAGCGGCGGAATGCGGTCTGCCGGAGCAGCCGCGGAATGCGGGGGCGGCGGGGAGTGCCGGGCCGGCGCGACGGCGCCGGGCCGGTCAGGACGAGGGGTTCGGTCACGGCCCGTCTCCGCTCGCCGGTGCCGGCGGGGCCGCGATCCCCCGCGGCAGCGCCATCTGGACGAGCGTCACCGGGCGGGACCCGGGTGGGCGCTTCGCCGGGTCGGCGATCCGTTCGTCGTACCGGGCCAGCAGAGCGTCGATCTTCTCCATGACCTCGCGCAGCTCGGCGGCGGTCACGTGCAGCAACGTGTCGCCGAAGCCGGCGGCGACCCGCCACTCGACGGGCTCGTCGGCGCGGATGGCGAGGTAGTCCTGGGCGCGTTGCAGGTAGAGGCCGAGCATCACGCTGTTGATCTGGTCAGTGGCGGCCCGCATGACCGGATCGTCGGAGTCGTCGTCCCAGGACGTGTACTGCGTGGTGGCCCGCCACGGCCGTTCCCGACCGTCCGCGCCGGGAACGCGTTCGGCGAACCCGTACTTGGCGAGCTGCCGCAGGTGGAACGAGCAGTTCGGCACGTTGTCGTCGAGCCGGGCCGCCGCCTGCGTCGCGGTCATCGGTCCTTCGCCGCGCAGCAGCCCGATCAGGCGCATCCGCAGCGGGTGCGCGTACGCCCGCAGGGCCCGTGGGTCGGTGACCTTGATCAAACGCCGGGGTACCTCTTCGGTCATGTAGTAGAGAATGCTTTAGAAAGATATCTTTAGCAACTGCCGGCCCGCCTGCCCAAGGCACCGGACGGCTACCTGGTCGGGGGCTCGGCGGTGAACCGGCCGGCCAGCTCGGTACGCGAGCGCACGCCCAGCTTGGCGAAGATGCGCACCAGGTGCGACTCGACGGTCCGGCGGCTGAGGAAGAGGCGCGAGGCGATCTCCTGGTTGGTGAGGCCGGCCCGGACCAGCTCGGCGATCTCCCGCTCCCGGGCGGAGAGCGTGGTGGTGCCGGTCGCCGCTGGACGCGGGTCCCGCTTCGGGCGGGACGGGGTCGCCGCCCGGTGCCGGGCGAGCACCGACAGCAGCCAGGTCGCCCCGCAGCTCTCGTACCCCTGCTGGGCCTGCCGGAAGGCGTCCCGGGCGGCCCCGGGGCGGCCACCCCGGGCGTACGCGTTGCCGGCCAGGTGCCGCGCGAGCGCCTCCTCGACGGGCGCCCCGGCGGAGACGAGCCGGGCGGCGGCGGAGGCGGCCAGCGCCGCCGCCTCGTCGTACCGGTGCGCACCGGCGGCCACGTACGCCTGGGCGTAGCCGGCCCAACCCTGTTCGTAGGCGAGTCCGGCGGCGTCGGCCAGCGAGGCGGCCCGGCTGGCGTACCGGCCGGCGCTGCCGGTGTCGCCCGACCTGACCAGCCCGATCGCCCGCAGCGTGTCCCGAGGTACGGCGGTCGGTGGGCCGGGCGGCCACGGCCCCGGGTCGGCGACGATCCCCAGGCACGACTCCGGCCGCCCGGCCGCCAGATGGGCGATGGCCAGGTTGACCTGGCCGACCCGCCGCCACATCCGCGACCGCGGCCACTCGCTGCCGGCGAGCCGACCGGTGGCGCCGAAGGCGGCGGAGGGCCCGGCGGTCAACAGCAGCGGGCGCAGTGCGACCGCCTCCGCCATGGCCCGCATCTCGGCGCTGCCGATGCGGCGGGCCACGGCCACCGCCTCGTCCGCGAGTTGGATGGCCGCCTCCAGGCGCCCGAGCCGCGTCTGTAGCGCGGCACGCACGACCAGCAGGTACGGCACCGCGCTGCTGTCCCGGACGCTCTCCACCACGTCGGCCGCCCGGTCCAGGTGATGGGCCGCGGCGGTGACCTCGCCCAGGTGCATGCGGACCCACGCCAGCGGGCCGAACAGCTCGACGTGCGGGCGCAGTGCCGCGTTCGTCGCCGTGTCGACCAGTTCGGCCGCCACCGCCCCGTCGTGCCGGGCCGCGTCGAGATCTCCACGGTAGAGGCCGCCGAAGGCGCGCAGCGCACGCGCCGCCGCGGAGAGCGCCGGACGATCCGCTTCCAGCAGGGCGAGGGCGCGCCCCGCGTGCCGTACCGTGGTGTCGCTGTCCTCGCCGAGCGCCGCTATCGCGGCGAGTTCCACGTGCAGTTTCCCGGCGGAGGTCCGGGGCAGCCGCTCGCTGGCCAGCTGCTCCGTGACCAGGGTGGCCGCCTCGTCGATGTCACCGCGCAGGCGGGCCACGACCGCACGGAACGCCACCGCCTCGGTACGTACCCGATCGTCGACGTGCGCCAGCTCGCGTAACACCTCCCGGCTGCGTTCCAGGTCGCCGCTGAGCCCCAGGGCCCTGGCGTACTGGAGCAGCACGGTCGGCCGCCGGCCGCCAAGCCGGTGGTCCTCCGGCAGCAGGCGAAGCGCCGAGCCGAGCCAACGGGCCGCCTGGGCCGGCGCGTGGTAGGTGAAGGCCAACCCCGCGTCGATCAGGGTCTCGGCCGCCGCCTCGTCACCCGGCTGGGCGGACCGCTCGGTGTGGTGTGCCACCACCTGCGGCGGCCCGTGGTTGGCGCGCAGGTGGTGGGCGGCGCGGGCGTGCGCGGTGACCCGCCACGCCGGGCCGGCCAGCTCGTGCGCGGCGGCGCGCACCAGCGGATGCCGGAACCGCAGCCGCGCGGCCTCGACGTCCATCAGCCCGCGCCGGTGCAGTTCGTCGGCGGCCTCGACGACGACGCTGGTCGGCATCTCCGCCACCCGCACCACCAGGCCGATCGAGGCGTGGTCACCGGCGACGGCCGCCGCGTAGGCGACCCGGCGGACCGGCTCGGCCAGGTCGGCGATGTCGCTGGCGAGCCCGGTGAGGACGTGGCGTTCCGAGACGTCCACGTCGTCGTTGTCCACCAGGGCCGCGAGCGTGTCGTCGCGGCATCGGGACAGTTCCCGGATGTAGAGCGGGTTGCCGCCACTGGCGCGCGAGATGAGCGTCCGACGGCGGCGCGGCACCTCGGGAAGGAGCGCGTCGATGTCGGCGGGCCCGAGATGGGGCAGGCTGATGCGGGTCGCGGCCGGGCCGAGGTGCACGATCGCGTCGGCGACTCCGGACGGGGGCCGCTCGCTGCGGAAGGCGACCGCGACCAGTGTCGGGCGACGCGGTGGCTTGCGGATGAGGTACTCGGTCAGCTCCAGCGACGGTTCGTCCGCCCAGTGCAGGTCGTCGAGGAGCAACGCGACACCCGGCGCCCGGGCCGCGTCGATGAGCCGCCGTACCGCCGCGTAGATCCGGGCCCGGCCCACCGACGAGGCCGAGCCGTGGCGGATCGGCCGGCCGTTGAGAGCGCGCGACACCAGCTCGCCGTCCTCGGCCGCGCCGCTGGCCGAGACGAGGTGCTCAAGCGCGTCGGCGTACATCGCGAAGGGCACGTCCCGCTCGAACTCGGCGGCCCGGCCCGCGCAGACGAGCAGCCCCGCCGCGCCCGCCCGGTCCTGAAGCGCCCGCAGCATGCTGGTCTTCCCGATGCCCGCCTCACCGCAGAGGTTGACCGCCGCGAAGTCGCCGCCGGCCACCGCCGACACGGCCGCGTCGAGCGCCGCCAACTGGCTGGTACGGCCGACGAGGGGCGCCTGCGCGCCGACGCCCGACGGACGTACGGCCACCGCGCCTCCCCAGACTCGCTGCCTGAAACCGATCATAGACCGCGCTCTACGGCAGCGGCATCGACGCGCTGCGCGGTGTCCAGGGCGTCCGCGGCAACCTCAGGCAATCCGGGGTTTGCGTATTTTCACGGATACCGCACACCTTCTCGAAGCTGGAACGCTGACCGCTGTCGGACGGGCGCGACCGACATCGATGGGGGCAAGGTGAGGAGGATCGGAGTGCGGACAGCGAAACCACTTCTCGGCGGGATCACCGCCATGGTGCTGGGCTTGGGCCTGGCCCTGCCGGCGCCCCCGGCGGCATCGGCCTCGGTGTCGACGTCGGCATCGGGGTCGGCCCCGGGGCCGACCCCGGGGCCGGCGGCCGGGGCGCAGGTCGCCGACGGCGTCGACTACGGAAAGATCATCGACATACTGCTCGCCGCGGCCGAGATGGGGCGGGACGGCGTCTACACCCCGCAGGAGATCAGCCAGCTGATCCAGCAGGTGATCGGCGCGATCAACGGCACGAAGGTCGACCTGCTCACCCGCCTCGACACGCAGCTCACCCACGAGATCCAGGCCAAGACCGAGGCGGCCGTGACAAAGGTCGAACTGCTGCGGGTGCCGTGGGCCGCCGGCCCCGCCCTGAACAGCACCCACGACGCGGCCTACGCGGCAAAGGCGCACCTGCGCACGGTCCGCGAGAACGAGATCGCGCTCGATGCCGTGGGTAGGGCGATGATCGTCCTGTTCACCCAGTTGGAAGCCGCCTACCTCATGGTCGACGCCGACGAGGGCACCAATCTCGCGGCGACCCAACGCCCCTACTTCCGGCAGGGCCTGGAGTACCTCATCCAGGAGATGACGCCGGACTGCGTCGACGGCGGCGTACCGAACGCCGGTCTGTACACGTACACCTGCTCGTACGGCGGAAAAACGGTCCGCGGGACGTACTGGGCGGGCACCGACACCTTCACGATCGACGACGGTCCACCGATCATCGGGCCCTTCAACAGGCAGCTCGTGGCGGACGTCCTCATGTACGACACCGCACGGCGGCTCGCGAAGAGGGCCCTGCAGGTGCTGATCGACAAGGGCGTCGGCCTCCCCTGACCGTGACCGACCCCGCAGACATCACCCCGGAGAGATGAGGACCCGCACATGAAACGCAGACTCGTCAACGGCATCATTTCCGCGACCACCGCGATGGTGCTCACCGTGTCCGGCACCGCCCAACCCGCCCGGGCCGCGATCCCGTGGCCACAGATCGCCGTCGCCGTGGTCTCGTACCTCTACGGCGGCAGCGGAGGCGGTAGCGACCTGGAACGGGCCAAGCAGGAGATCATCGCGGCGGTGGAGACCTCGAAGCAGGAAATCCTCAACCACATCGACGCCATCGCCGCCGCCGACGTCGAGGCCTGCACCGAAGCCGCCGTCACCAAGATCGCGCAGATCGACAGCATGCCGGGGAGCTTGCTCGGCCCCTTCGTCAACGGCGCCGTCGACTGCGCCGCGCTCTCCAACGCCTACCTGAACGCTGTCCAGGACCCCCGCGCCGCCGACAACATCGGCAAACTGATGGGGGTCATCCACTCCATCGCCATGGTTGCCTTCGCCAAGTACAACCTCTCCACCAACGACCTGCTCAACGGCCTCATCCGCGGCTACGAGAACCTCGTCACCAAGCTCGCCCCCGCCTGCCGGGACGACACCATCCGGGAGTACGACTCGCTCGGTCGGCTGGTGACCGTGGAGATCACGCACACCTGCGTGGCGTACAACGGAAACTCCGCGAGCGGCACGGAGCTCTACTACCAGGGCCGACCGATGAACACCATCGACCGTGCCCTGATCAGCAAGAACGCCACCCGGAACACGAGCCGCTGGACCGCCCAAGAGTCGCTGCCGACGCTGATCCAGCTCCGGCCGGTGGCCTGACGCCGAACGGCCCGCCCTCCGCTCGACGGGTGGCGGGCCGTTCAACCGGGGCGGACGTTGCTGCCCGGCTGTCGATTACTCCCGTCGTCTGCGTACCGTCCTGAACGTAGCTTGAGAAAAGGATCAACCCTGATGAACATCACCGAACAGAAGCCCGGCATCTTCGTCTCCGTTCTGCAAGCTCCCATCGTTCCGGCGGACCTGGCGGCGCTCGCCGCGCAGCTTCCGGCGGACGTGTTCCTGACCGACTCCGAGCGGGACGGAGACGACCGGCTGTCCGACATGGGAGCGGCACGAGGTCATCTCGGTTGACTGACCCACCACCGGAACAACAAAGGGCCCCCAGTGGGGGCCCTTTTCCGCTCTGCGGCCGTCTCAGCTGGCCAGGCGGTCCGCCTTCACCGCGCCGAGGAACGAGGCGAACCCAGTTGGGCTGAAGGTGAGCACCGGGCCGGTCGGATCCTTGCTGTCGCGTACGCCGACCACACCGGGCAGGTTGTCGGCTACCTCTACGCAGGCACCACCGTTGCTACCGCTCTTGCTGCTCTTGCGCCACTGCGCGCCGGTCATGTCCATGAGCCCGCTACTTCCCTAATGAGGTCGATTGACTGCGCCCGGGGTAGGGCATCGCCTACTATGCGCGCCCACCTGCGGTCAAGGGTAGCAATTTCGGCCGCAGCCTCCGTGATCTGAGCGCTGACTTGCCCGTCCTCATGGGCGACCCTCGAACCGTCCGGCATGTCGGCCATGATGAACGGCCCGCCAAGACCGAGATACATCGGCGTATCGAGGGGTACCACGTGCACCTGAACCGATGGCAGCTGTTCCACGCAGGTCACGATGTGCTCGCACTGCTCACGCATCACCGTGCCGTCACGCCCCACCCTGCGCCGCAGTGCCGCCTCGTCCATCACGGCCACCAGCAGCGGGGGCCGGTCGCGGTGCAGAATTGCTTGTCTCTGCACCCGCGCTGCGGCGAGTTCGCCCACCTCATCAGCGGTCAGCGACTCCATGGCCAGCGTTGCCCGCGCGTACGCCTCCGTCTGTAGCAGGCCGGGCACCCACGCCAACTCAAACCACCGCAGCGCAACCGCTTCCCGTTCGACATCCACCCATCGGCGGAACCAGGCGGGTTCCCGCCGCTTCAGGACGTCCGGCCAAAGGTGCTCCACTTCGCGGCCTAGCGCCGTCGCAACCTGCGCCCGGTGGCGCGTCTGTGGAATCCGTCCCGGGTTGGCCCACTTGGCGGCCGTCTTCGGATCCACGCCTATCTGGGCTGCGAGGCTGTCTGCCGTCTCGCCGGCTGCGGCCATCGCCTCTATCACGGCGTAGTTCATCCGATGCACCTCCGGTACGTCCTGTGCCGTCTACAGGAGATAGTGCTACGCGGTGTGTTCGTTCCGCAACGGTCGGGCAGTCTCTTCGCAGACGGCGCGACTGGCGGAGGCGACGACCCATAGCCCGGCAGTCGCGTCTAGTACGGCAGCCGCCGTTCGTGAGGTGACCTCGGATCCCGCGGGAATGAGGACGGCCACCGCGTGATCGTCTGTGCGTTGTGGACACAACATCAGACCGTGCGGTGGCCGAGAGCCACAGCGTAGAGCCTGCCCGGTGGCGACGAGCCATCGACCTGGTGATCGACTCTTTCACCGGCCGGTTCTGCCGGGTCGAGCCCCGCCGGGCTGCAGCCGGGTTCGTCACCGGGCTGCTCGCCGACCTGCGGATCAAGACGTGCTGGCAGTTGGCGGAGCAGGCCGGACACGGCCGGCCGGACGCGATGCAAAGGTTGCTCTACCGGGCGAAGTGGGACGCGGACGCGGTGCGTGACGACGTGCGGAAGGTCGTCATCGACCGGCTCGGTGACCCTGATGGGGTCTTGGTGGTCGACGAGACCGGGGATCTGAAGAAGGGCGTGCACACCGTCGGCGTCGTGAGGTGGGGCGCTGGCGAGGTGCCTGCCTGGGCAGGTCCTTTTCCGGCGCCCTCCTCCCGAACCGGACAGGCCCGTTTCCGGGCATCCGGCTCTCCAGTGACTACTGCGTGATTGCGGCGTTGCCGGAGTGGATCTGGGTGTGGCAGTCGGCGCAGACGATGAGCGTTTTGCGTCGCCGTTTGACCATGATCTTCGTCCAGGTGCTCTTGCGTGACTGCTTGTCCCGATCGAGGTCGGCGAGTTTGCGGACGTGATGAACTTGGATGTCCACCGTGCCGTCGCAGACCTCGCACCGCCCGGCGAGGAGCCGGTTGATCAGCTCTTTGCGGGCGGCGATTGGGACGGGGCGGCGGTCGAGGACGACCGCTGTCTTCTGCCGCTTGAGTGGTATGCCGCCGAACCGGGCGACCAGTGCTGGCCTGCCCTCGCGCTCGACCCGGGCTTCGAAACACCGCCGTTTGCCGTGCGGGGTGTCGATGGTGGTCCGGTGCTTGCGG
This sequence comes from Micromonospora sp. CA-263727, assembly GCF_050942455.1. Classification (NCBI taxonomy): domain Bacteria; kingdom Bacillati; phylum Actinomycetota; class Actinomycetes; order Micromonosporales; family Micromonosporaceae; genus Micromonospora; species Micromonospora sp. CA-263727. The sequence continues at coordinate 2,423,768 of NZ_CP192031.1, read as the reverse complement.
GCCATTGTCGACACCGCCGAGCGGTGTTTGAGTGCCAGGGTCTTGAGCATGGAGGTTTCCATGATCCAGCGAAGCCGGCTCAGTCGCCAGACGTCGCCGGCGGGCAGGTAGTACTGGACGATGCCTCGGTACTCGGCCCCGTAGGTCGCGATGATGGTGTGGTCATCGTGGTTGACCAGTCGGGTCCGATGCGCGGGTTTGCCGCGTTGTAGGTACCGGGCACATTTGGCCGTGATAACCGTTTTGGGCACGCGTAACGCGATCGTGCCGTTGACCGTCCGGTTCCCACGATGGTGCATGTGGTCGCCGTGCTGGACGGTGATCTCGTAGCCGAGGAACCTCGCCGCGCTGGTGCGGGCGTGCGTGATCAGCGTCTTGTTCTCGGACAGTTCCAGCTTGAGATCGTCACGAAGGAACTGAGCGATGCGCTGTTTGATCTCCTCGGCCTCGGCTCGTGGTCCGACGAACCCGAGCAGGGTGTCATCGGCGTAACGCACGTAGCGCAACCGCCGGTAGCCGGGATCGTTCGGGTCTCGGCTGGGTAGGCGGTGCAGCTGCTGGCGCAGCTTCCTTGCCGTGGTGCGGTCACCACGAACACGTGCCCGTGCGGCCGCGTCTTGCACCCGGCAGTACGCGCGGTTCTTGGCCCGGCGTTCGCCTCGGGTGTACTCGGGGATGAGTATGTTCTCAACAAACGTGTCCAACCGATGCAGATAGATGTTCGACAGGATCGGTGAGATCACCCCGCCCTGTGGCGCGCCGCTGAGCGTGGCGTTCCAGATCCAGTCCTCCAGGTATCCGGCTGTGAGCATGTTACGCAGTAACCGCAGAAACCGGTTGTCGTGGATGTGCTCCGCCAGCGTCGACAGCATGACCTGGTGGTCCAGCGTGCCGAAGCAGTCGGAGATGTCACCCTCGATGAACCAGGCCGTCGCCGTCCAGGTCGTCGCCACCTCGCGTAACGCGGTGTGGCAGCCCCGAGCGGGACGGAACCCGTGGGACCGGGCGGAGAACTTCGGCTCGTAGTACGCCTCCAACAGCAGACGCATCACCTCGCCGACGAGCTTGTCCGACCAGGTAGGCAAGCCCAGCGGCCGTCGCTTCCCGTTCTTCTTGGGGATCCAGGTCCGCTTGACCGGGCTGAACCGGTAGCGCTCATGGCGCAACGCATCGATGATGCGACCGATCTTCCCCAGCGACATGCCGTCCACGGTTTCCGCGCTGGCACCCGGTGTCATCGCGCCGCGGTTGGCGTAGATGCGCCCGTAGGCCAGCAGATACAGCTGCGGGTTGAACAACTGTCGATACAACTCATCCAGCGGCAGGCCACGCCTGCCGCGCTCACGCAGGACACCCAGCACCGTTTCGGCGCTCTGCATTTCGCATACCTCCCGATTCCTGTGGTGTCCGATCACCTGCGCTCCTTCGCCCTGCGGACGGCTTTCCCGTCCTCCTCGGCCGGACGTGACCCCGGCGACTACTACGAGCGCTCCGTCGCCGTAGGGCTCGCACCCCGTAGGCGATCCCGCGTTCGTCTCTGTTGCACGTCAGCACGACGTAGGCGACCCACTCATCTCCTTTAATGCCCTCGCTGGGCATCGCCCTGCGTCCGGAGGATGCCCCGACCACGCTGCAAAGCCGAGGCAGGACGCGGCACCGGTCCCAGGCGTCAATTCCGGCGGATGGTACTTTTCATCGTCTGGAGATTGGGTTTCAAGCAATCCAGCCTTCGCCATATCGCGCGGGTCCCACGACGCGTCACGTCAACGCCTGACCATGACCGCCGGTTTCCTGGCATGCTCTTGTCCCCGATCACCTTTCAGCTACGGGTAAGCCATCAGACCCAGGAACCTCCCTCCAGTTCCTCCCAGCTGAGCTGGGGATACAACAGAGCGCCTCGCGGCGCACCAGCGCCAGTACACCGGAACCGCTGGGCGGATCGAGAATGCCCAGGTCGGGGTGTTTCTGGCCTATGCGAGCAGGCACGGTCACACCCTGATCGACCGGCGGGTCTACCTGCCGAAGTCCTGGACCGACGACCGCCAGCGGTGTGAACGGGCGGGCGTCCCCGACGATGTCGTGTTCGCCACCCGATCCGAACTGGCCGACGACATGATCAGCGCCGCGGTGAAGGCCCTGGTCCCGGCCCGGTGGGTCGCCGCGGACGAGGCCTACGGCAACAACAGCCGACTGCGGAGTGCACTGCGCAAACTCCGCCTGGGATACGTCCTGGCGGTCTCCTGCGATCACCTCGTGCCGATCGACGGCGGGAAGACCCGCTGCCGCGCCGACCGACTGGCCGCGGACCTGCCCGCCACCGCATGGACCCGGCGCAGCGCCGGCGACGGATCGAAAGGGCCGCGGTTCTACGACTGGGCCTGGCTGACCGACGTCGGCGCCGACGGTGACCCCGACGACGACGGCCGGCACAGTCTGCTGGTCCGCCGCAACAACACCACCGGCGAGATGGCCTTCTACCGCTGCTGGACACCCGGCTCCGCTACCCTCGCCCAGCTCGTGCGGGTAGCCGGAATCCGGTGGATCGTGGAAGAAGGCTTTCAGGCCGGAAAAGGTCAGGCCGGTCTCGACCAGCACCAGGTCCGCCGCTGGACGTCCTGGCACCGGTTCACCACCCTGGCGATGGCCGCCCTCGCTGTCCTCGCGATCTGCGCCGCCGACGCCCGAACAACGGACCGTCCCGCCCCACCCAACATGATCGAGTTGACCACCAACGAGATCCGCCGCCTGATCAACGTCCTGCTGATCCGGCCGACCCACAGCATCGCCCACCGTTTGCACTGGTCAAACTGGCGACGCCGACACCAAGCACGAGCCAGACGAGCTCACCACGCCCGCCGCCTCAACCTTGAGACTCAACCATGATCACAAATGGCGGCTGCCGTACTAGTCGAGGGGCCCCGGTTCGCTAGCCCAAGGGGGATGCGTGTCACACCCGGAGCCCCTCATCCAACTTGGGAGGTGGGCGGTGGTCCGGCATAAGGGGATCGGTGGACGGCGGTGCATCTGTGACTTCTGCAAGCCCACCCCCCACCCGCTCCTGTCGTGGCCCGCTGAGCCGGAATCGGCTGATCGGCCGGGAGACACTTCGACGGTGATCATCTGGGATCGCGCGGGCGAGCTGCGCACCCTGGGCCAACTCATCCGGGGTGGTGGTCAGGATGGCTGAGCACATCCCAGCTCGCCCGTCGTGGCGCTGCCGGGACTGCGGCGCTAATTGGCCGTGCCAGCCCGCGAAGCTCGCCCTTCAGCGGGAGTACGAAGGGCATTCGCTCGCGCTCATGCTCTACCTGATGGCGTGTCTTTATGACCTGCTGGCCGACAGCGAGAGCATCGGGGTTAAGCCCGATGTGGAGCAGTCCATCAGTCGGGTCGTCGGGTGGGCGATCGACGGCCCCCTTCGGGTGCTGCGCACCCTGACCCAAGGCCGCTGATGACGGTCGCGCGGCAGGCCAGAGCACCCCCGGGGTGGCACCTAGACTTAGGTCCGCCTGGTAGCGGAGGAACGGAGAACCCGGAGTGCAGACAACCGAAGTGCTTGACACGCTGGCGGCGCTGTTCGCGGCCAGCGACCATCCGGATCACGCGGCGGTGGAGCGATTCGGGCCCGATTCACGGCCCGGAGTGAAGATCCTCTACCGGTCCTCCGGATCGGGCGCGCTCCTGTCGGCGGTCGCGGCCCCACGGCCCGCCCCGCCTTCCGTGCCGCTTCCGGCGGAGATGCCACCCCCCATGAGGCGAGCGTCCAGGATGCTCGTGTTCACTACTCGACTGCTCGACTTCGCACGGCCCCCCGTGTTTGCGGAGTGGGATACGTGCGACCTCCCCGGAGTGTGGTTGTCACCCGCCGCGCTGAGGATCAAGTGCGCGGACGACACAACGGTCTACCTCCATCTAACGGTCGCATCTGGTAGTGGACGCGAACCGGAGGAAGACCCCCACTCTGACTACCAATTCCCCCCGGGAGTGCGTACATGGCCCCTCAAAGTCAGTGCTCCGTCTGTGGTGCGCGCGTAGGCGTCGCCGCTGGAAAGAATTGCCCACCTCATCAGGCAATGGGTAGCCGGGGCACTTGCCCCGGATCCGGTCAGCCCACCATGTGATCCTCCCTAGCCCCGCCCCGGTCGCTCACCTCCCCCGTGAGGGGAGTAAAAAACCGGGGCGGGCCTCTTTATCGCCCCCGACGGCGCTCTCAGCGGGCTAAAGGTCGGGTGGCCGGAGGGAGTTTCACCCTCCGGCTCCCACAGAACCGTGCGTAACGGTCTCCCGTTACACGGCTCTTGTCATCCTGGTCACCAGAACGTCGGTGTCCATGCCCAGTGGGCGAAGAGCCTGGGGTGCTGGCGGGTGATGCGGTGCCAGCACGCGTGGGCCTTCTTGAACGTCCGGAGCCGTTTGAACTTCTTGCGGATCCAGCGCATCAGGTAGGCGTTGATGCGTCGTAGGAGGGGAAACAGCGCGGAGCGGTAGAACGCTCCGTAGTACTGCAACCAGCCGCGCACGACCGGGTTAATCCGGTGTGCGAGCTCGGTGAAGGTCAGGTGTATCCGCATGTGAAGCCGCCAGGAGCGGACTTCTCCGCTGATCTTCTTCAGGGCGTCCTTGCTGATCGCGGGCAGGAAACTGGTGAAGAAGGTTCCGTTCCTGCTGCGCGCCTTGCGGGCGCGGAAGGTGAACCCGAGGAAGGTGAACGACGTGTGCTCGGCCGAGCCGCGTCGCTTGCCGTCCTTGCAGTACACGATCCGGGTCTTGTCGGGATGCAGCCGCAGCCCGACTTCCTCCATCCTGTCCCCGAGCGCGGCCAGCACTTCGCGGGCCTGGTGCTCGCTGACGCAGTGCACGACCGCGTCGTCGGCGTAGCGCTCGAACCGGATACCCGGGTACGTCCGGGTCAGCCAGGTGTCGAACGCGTAGTGCATGAACAGGTTCGCCAGCACGGGCGAAACCCCGGATCCCTGTGGGGTTCCCCGGTCCCGCGGTCGCAAGGTTCCGTCAGGCAACTGCATCGGTGCTTGCAGCCACCGCTGGACATACAGCACCACCCAACGGTCGTCGGTGTGCGCCTGAACCGCTTTGACTACCAGGTCCCAGGGCACGGAGTCGAAGAACTTCTGGATGTCCAGATCGATCACCCAGTCGGTCTTCCAACACCGCTGCCGGCATGCCGCGACCGCGTCCAGCGCCGACCTGTTCGGCCGGTAGCCGTAGGAGTCCGGATGGAAGATCGGTTCGACCTTCGCCTCCAGCCTCGCGGCCACCACCGTCTGGGCGACCCTGTCCGCGACCGTGGGCACCCCGAGCACTCGGACCCCGCCGCCGTCCGGTTTCGGGATCTGCACCGCTTTCACCGCCGGCGGGAAGTAGCTGCCCGAGGACATCCGGTTCCAGACCCGGTAGAGGTTGTTCTTCAGGTCTTTCTCGAAGTCCTCGATCGAGCAGCCATCCACACCGGCGGCGCCCTTGTTAGCCTTAACCTTCAGATACGCCTCCCACACCTCCCGCTTCGAAATATCGAACGGCTTTCCTGGTGACTTCAACTGGCTCACTCGGCTCCTCCCAGACCATGGCCCGGTTGACCATACGAACACCAGCCACGAATGACCCGATCTCTTCACTCCACCCCCATTACAAGGGCTTCGTCGCTACTACAGACCGGTCCGCCGACACGTCCCGCGACGGTACTCAGCTCCTTGCGGTTCAGCCGCTTGGAGTGCTCCCTATCGCTGGCACCAACTCGGCCAGCTGTGTCGGGGCGTGTCTTCCCACGTTCCGTGCGAGAGCGGCAGATCAGGCTCACGCCACCTCCATGCCGGACACCACCTGGCCAGTAAACGGGCTCCCGCCAGACTCATCCCAGGCCGACATCAAACACCCGGTTTCGGCGTCATCTAATACATTTCGACACGTCATCAGTGGTTCGCTCACGCTCGTCTTCCTGATCCCCACCTGACACCTCACTGGGCGCCTTTTCCACATCGCTCACCACGGTCACGTCACCGGTCCCGCAGCATGTGGCGGTTTGAAGCCTCCCCCCGCAGAGCGGCTCCGAAGGGCCAACCTTCATCTCTCACACAGCACCACGCTCAGGAGCTCTGCCTACAACCAGCTCCCTCCCGCGTTCGTGGCGCACGATGTCTCGTAACCCGGCGACCGTCCGGTTGGGACGGTGGTCGATGATGTCGGGGTGCAGGTGATCTCGGCGGCCCGCCCGGAGTGGATCTTTCCGTTCACTGGGCTGCAGCCCGTTCAGTTCCGCAAGCTGGTCCGGCTGGTCGCCGAGCGTGGCGGTGACGCGATCGCTGACGGTCGGCCGGGCCGGCAGTGGTCGCTTGACCTCGCGGATCGGGTGTTGCTGGTCGCCGCCTATTGGCGCACGAACCTGACGATGCGTCAGATCGGCCCGTTGTTCGGGGTGTCGCACTCCGCCGCGCACCGGGTCATCGACACCCTCGGCCCGCTGCTGGCCCTGGCCCCGGTCCGCCGACGCCGGGTCGACCAGATCACCATCGTCGACGGCACCCTGATCCCGACCCGCGACCACCGCCTGGCCGCGCCGAGCAAGAACTACCGCTACTCCACGAACCTGCAGGTCGCCATCGACGCCCACACCCGCTTGGTCGTCGCACTCGGCGACCCACAACCCGGCAACCGCAACGACACCATCGTCTACCGGACCAGTGGCATCGACCAGAAGCTGGCCGGACGGCCTGTCATGGCCGACGGCGCCTACCGCGGCAACCCAGACGTGATCATCCCGTACCGCAAACCCGCCGACGGCAGCGACCTACCCGGCTGGAAAGCCGACCTGAACAAGCAGCACCGCACCCTCCGAGCCCAGGTCGAACACGCCCTGGCCCGCATGAAGTGCTTCAAGATCCTGCGCGACTACCGCCGCGCCGCCCACACATTGGCCGACACCGCTTCCGGCATCGCCAACCTGCACAACATCATCCTCATCGGGTGACACCAACACCGTTGACAGCAAACGCCTTCATCAAGTTACGAGACATCCTTTAGCGACCCGCCTCCAAGCCGCCACCGCAACGGTTAGCCGTGCCTCCTCCGCCGGGCATTGAAAGCGCTCCCGTCCGCAGCACGGGCACCGTAGGGCCCGGTCGGCTCCAACCTCACGGTTGCGCTACTGATGGCCGAGCGTGCCGACTACGGCACGGGGATGAATTGCTTTCCGAGTCAAGCCAATATCGCGGCCGAAATTGGGGTTTACCAGCACCCGCCAGATACGGGGGCATCGGGGCAGTTGCGGATGGCGCGGCGGTAGTCGTTCACGGGCCATGGGATGGTTCGGGCCGCAGGCTTTTCCCTATGGCCTCTGTCGTCGGCCTGCTCCCGTTGCCCGCGTACCCGTCCGGGCGACCCGTTCGGAGATTTCCACGATCCTGGACCGGCGCGCACGCTCGCGCGCTGCAAACCATGTACCACCCCCAGCGGCTGCGCCCATCGGCCCGTGGCCGCGTTCCGGGACCGTAAGCCCGCTGACACGGCACCACGGGGCGGCTTACCCTCGATAGCGTCGGCCAGCCACGCCCGGAACTCCGGGCGGTCACGGATGCCACCGGACCGCCCGTCATCCACATGAAGGGCCACCTCACGAAACCCCCGGTCGGCACAGAGGACCGGAGATCATCGATCATGCCCTGCTTGCTGAGGTTCCGGCCGTCGGCCGCCTTACTCAGCCGGATATACAGGCTGACCCGTCGTCCGTACAGCAGCTCGGTGTAGGTCACGACCCAGCGCGTCCCTCAGATTTGAGATAGCATCTCGTCGCTGACATCGAAGTTCGCGAAGACGTTCTGCACGTCGTCGCAGTCCTCCAGGACGTCGATCAGCTTGAAGATCTTGCGCGCGCCCTCCTCGTCCAGCGGCACGTTGACGCTGGGGATCAGCGAGGACTCGGCCGACTCGTACTCGATGCCGGCGTCCTGCAACGCGGTCCGTACGGCGAGCAGGTCGCCCGGCTCCGAGACCACCTCGAACGCCTCGCCCAGGTCGTTGACCTCCTCGGCGCCCGCGTCGAGGACGGCCAGCATCACGTCGTCCTCGGTGGTACCCGCCTTCGGCACGATCACCACGCCCTTGCGGGAGAACATGTACGACACCGAGCCGGCGTCGGCGAACGAGCCGCCGTTGCGGGTCAGCGCGGTGCGTACCTCGGTGGCGGCGCGGTTGCGGTTGTCGGTCAGGCACTCGATCAGCAGCGCGACGCCGTTCGGGCCGTACCCCTCGTACATGATCGTCTGGTAGTCGGCGCCGCCGGCCTCCAGGCCGGAGCCGCGCTTGACCGCCCGGTCGATGTTGTCGTTGGGGACCGAGTTCTTCTTGGCCTTCTGGATCGCGTCGTAGAGCGTCGGGTTGCCGGCCGGGTCACCACCGCCGGTACGCGCCGCGACCTCGACGTTCTTGATCAGCTTGGCGAACATCTTGCCGCGCTTGGCGTCGATGACCGCCTTCTTGTGCTTGGTCGTCGCCCACTTTGAGTGGCCGGACATCTGTTACCTCCGTTGCTACCCGCCGTCTGCATCGACCGCACCGCACGCGCCCCGCTCCGCACCAACACACACGGTGGTGCCGGTCAGCTCTGGTGGAAGCCGTGGCGGCCAGATGGCCCTGCCGAATCTCGACAATCCTACCGACGCCCCCACCTCGCTCCCCACCCCCGGCACCCGCCCCACCCTCATCAACCCCATTGATCATGACGTTGTCGCCGCGACACGCGCCGGCCGCGCCGGGTGGGCAGCGGGCGGTGTCAGGTGGCGGCGCGGACCAGGTCGGCGAAGTAGGCGTGCAGACGGAGGTCGCCGGTCAGCTCGGGGTGGAAGGAGGTGGCGAGCAGGTTGCCCTGGCGGACCGCCACGATCCGGTTGGCGGCCGGGCCGTCGGTCACGGTGCCGAGGACCTCGACGGCGTCGCCGACCCGCTCGACCCAGGGGGCGCGGATGAAGACCGCGTGCAGCGGGCCGTCCTCGATGCCGGTGATCCCCACCGGCGCCTCGAACGAGTCGACCTGCCGGCCGAACGCGTTGCGCCGTACGGTCATCGCGATGCCGTCGAAGCCGCGCTGGTCCGGCCGGCCGTCGAGAAGCTCGGTGGCCAGCATGATCATGCCGGCGCAGGAGCCGTAGACCGGCATCCCGGCGGCGATCCGCTTGTCGATCGGTTCCCGCAGCTCGAATATGTCGACCAGCTTGCTGATCGTGGTGGACTCCCCGCCCGGGATGACCAGGCCGTCGACCGCGTCCAACTCCCCGGGCCGGCGTACCGCGCGGACCTGCGCGCCCACCCCGCTCAGCGCGGCAACGTGCTCGCGGACGTCACCCTGAAGGGCGAGCACACCGATCACCGGTGCCGTCACGTGGGTTCCTTCCGAGTGTTAAGAAGGGGCCCCTGCTCTACACGAGGCGTTAACAGGGGGCCCCTCCTTTCACCAGCCGCGGGTGGCGAGGCGGTGGGGTTGGGGGATTTCTTCGACGTTGATGCCGACCATCGGTTCGCCCAGGCCACGGGAGACCTTGGCCAGCACGTCCGGGTCGTCGTGGAAGGTGGTCGCCTTGACGATCGCGGCGGCCCGCTGGGCCGGGTTGCCGGACTTGAAGATGCCCGAGCCGACGAAGACGCCCTCCGCGCCGAGCTGCATCATCATGGCCGCGTCGGCCGGGGTGGCGATGCCACCGGCGGTGAAGAGCACCACCGGCAGCTTGCCGGTCTCGGCGATCTCCCTGACCAGCTCGTACGGCGCCTGCAACTCCTTCGCCGCGACGAAGAGCTCGTCGGTCGGCAGCGACTGGAGCCGGCGGATCTCCTGGCGGATCTTCCGCATGTGGGTGGTGGCGTTGGAGACGTCACCGGTGCCGGCCTCGCCCTTGGAGCGGATCATGGCCGCGCCCTCGGTGATCCGGCGCAGCGCCTCGCCCAGGTTGGTCGCGCCGCAGACGAACGGGACGGTGAAGGCCCACTTGTCGATGTGGTTGGCGTAGTCGGCCGGGGTGAGCACCTCGGACTCGTCGACGTAGTCGACGCCGAGGGACTGCAGGATCTGCGCCTCGACGAAGTGACCGATGCGGGCCTTGGCCATCACCGGGATGGAGACCGCGTTGATGATGCCGTCGATCATGTCGGGGTCGCTCATCCGCGACACCCCACCCTGCGCCCGGATGTCGGCGGGCACCCGCTCCAGCGCCATCACCGCGACGGCGCCGGCGTCCTCGGCGATCCTGGCCTGCTCGGCGGTGACCACATCCATGATCACACCGCCCTTGAGCATCTCGGCCATGCCGCGCTTCACGCGGGCGGTGCCGACTACCGGGCTGGCGCTGGCGTTCGGGGAAGTCGTCTCGGGCACGAGATCATCGCTCCTCAGGCGTGCTCGGGGAGGTGGCAGCGGAGATGCTACGCCCGGCGCAACGCCGTACCGACAGCCAATCAGACCCGTGGTGGCCTGCTCTGTGGCCGCCGTCACCCGGGACGGAGCCCCGCCCGGCACCCCGCCCGGCCCGGCCGACCGACGCCCGGATCACCGGGTGGGGACGTCGGCGGCGGGGACGGCGAGGGTCGGGTCGTCGATGTCGAAGTAACGCGGCCAGGTGTGCCCGCGTCCCATCCGCAACAGGCGCACCAGCGGCCGGCCGCGCGCCGAACGGGCGTCCCGGACCAGGTCGGTGTGCACCTGCCGGGCCAGGGCGAGCCGCCGGCTGGCCGCGATGACCGCCTCGCAGTCCGGGTCGGTGGGATCCAGCCGGACCGCGCGCAGCTGCCGGGTCAGGTCGTTCTCGGCCGCCTCCCGCTCGTCCGGCCGGGCGTCGAGGGCGATCCGGGCCGCCGCGTACAGCTCGACGCCGTAGCGGCGCTCGGCCAGCACCGCCGCCGCCGCGGCCCGGCGCAGCAGATGGGCGTCCAGGGCGCGGGCGGCGAGCTGCGCACGGCCGTGGAGCCGCTCGACCCGGCCGGCGGTCCAGATCAGGTACGCCGTGACCAGAACGACGGCCACCGTCGCGCCCACCACCCACCACATGCCCGGCATCGTAGTGCTGCTCCCATTCCTCCCGGTCAGGCCAGCCCCACCCACTCCTGGTCGATCACCCGCCCGTCGGTCGCCTCGATCGCCGCTGCGTATACCTCCAGAACCCGGCGGGCAACCACGGGCCAGTCGAAATTTGCCACCACCTGGTCGCCGCAGGCGGTCAACTCCGCCCGCTGGGCCGGGTCGTCCAGCAGCGTCGCCAGGGTCGTACGCAGCGCCACCGGGTCACCGGTGGGGAAGAGTCGCCCGGCCCGGCCGCCGTCGAGCACCCGACGGAACGCGTCGAGGTCGCTGGCGACGACGGTGGTGCCCGCGGCCAACGCCTCGGTGAGGATCATGCCGAAGGACTCCCCACCCGTGTTCGGCGCGACGTAGAGGTGCACGCTGCTCAGCATGCGCGCCTTCTCCTCCTCGGGCACCAGGCCGAGGAAGGTCACCCGATCCCGAAGGTCGGGTGGAAACTGGTCGAACAGGTCGTCCGCGTCGCCGGGACCGGCGACCAGCAGGCGCAGCCCGGGGCGCTGCCGGGCCAGCTCCACGAAGGCGTCCCGCAGGATCGGGAAACCCTTCCGGGGTTCGGTGAAGCGGCCCAGGAAGCCGAGCGCGCCGCCGCTGCCCGGCGCGCACTCCCCGGGCCAGCCGAGCAGCGGCTCGACGCCGGCGAACTTGGCCACCGCCACCCCGTTGGGGATCTCCACCGCGCCGCCGTCCAGGTGCTCGACCTGCACCTTGCGGGCCAGGGCGCTGACCGCGATCCGCGCGGTGATCCGCTCCAGCACGATCTGGAGCACGCCCTGGGCGGCGGAGAGCACCCGGGATCGGGTCATCGCGGTGTGGAAGGTGGCCACCACCGGGCCCCGGGCGGAGAGCACGGCGAGCATGGAGAGGCTCAGCGCCAGCGGCTCGTGCACGTGCAGCACGTCGAAGTCGCCCCGGGTGATCCACCGGCGTACCCGGGCGGTGGAGACCGGCCCGAACGCGATCCGGGCCACCGAGCCGTTGTACGGCAGCGGCACCGACCGGCCGGCCGGCACCACGTACGGCGGCAGCGACGAGTCCTCGTCCGCCGGGGCGAGGACGCTCACCTCGTGGCCGAGCCCGATCAGCGCCTCCGCGAGGTCCATGACGTGGTTCTGCACTCCGCCGGGCACGTCGAAGGAGTACGGGCAGACGATGCCGATCCGCATTGCGCCCGTCCCCTCAGTCCAGCCACATCCGCTGCAACATGTGCCAGTCTTGCGGATGCCGGGCGATGCCCGCCGCGAGTCGGTCGGCGATCAGCTGGGTCAGCGACCGGACCCGGGTCTCCATCGTGCCCTCCCCGGGTCCGGGCACCGGCAGCGGGCCGTCGAGCGCGGCACATGGCGCATCCGGTTCGTACCACATCGACGCCACGTAGAGCGGCGCGCCGGTGCGCAGGGCGAGCAGGGCCGGGCCGGCCGGCATCCGGGTCCGTCCGCCGAAGAACTCCACCTCCACCCCGCGGGTGGACAGGTCCCGGTCGGCGAGGAGCGGCACCACCGCCCCGGCGGCGAGCCGGTCGGTCAGCACGTCGATCGCCGGGCGCTCGCCGCCGCTGGTGGGCAGGATCTCCATGCCCAGGCCCTGCCGGAAGGCGAGGAACCGTTCGTAGATGCCCTCCGGCTTGAGCCGCTCGGCGACGGTGGACAACGGCCAGCCGTTGGCCGCGACCCACGCTCCGGCCGCGTCCCAGTTCCCGCCGTGCGGCAGCGCCACCACCGCGCCGCGCCCGGCCGCCACGTCGGCGGCGAGCAGCTCGGCGCGCCCCAGCCGGAACCCGGCGAGGAGCTGCTGGCGGCTCAGCGAGGGCAGCCGGAACGCCTCCAGCCAGTAGCGGGCGTACGAGCGCAGGCCCTGCCGGACCAGCTCGTCCAGCTCGGCCTCGGGCAGCTGCGGGCCGACCACCCGGCGCAGGTTGGACGCCAGCCGGGTGGCGCCGGGGCCGCGGCGACGGTACGCGCGGTCGGCCCCAACGTTGAACGCCGCGGCGGCGACCGGGCGGGGCAGCGCGCGGATCAACCGCCAGCCGGCGGCGAGGCCGAGTTCGGTGACGTTCACCGTCGCACGCCTCCCGCCAGTGTGCCGCTCACCCGTTGCCGCCGGGGGCACCGACCTGCTGGGCCTGCCGGTACACGTGCCGCATCCGCTGCCCCACGGTGAACAGCGACACCGCCGCGAGCAGCCACAGCGCGACCGGCAGCGCACTGGTGACGCCGAGCCCGGTGAGCAGGCCGCCGACCCCGACGATCAGCAGCCGCTCGGTGCGCTCGGCGATGCCGACGTTGCCGTCCATCCCGAGCCCTTCGGCGCGGGCCTTGACGTACGACACGAGCCCACCGGCGGCGAGGCAGATCAGCGCGGCGGCCACGCCCGCGCGGTCGCCCTCGCCGGCCAGGTAGAAGGCGACCGCGCCGAACACCGCGCTGTCGGCGACCCGGTCCATGCTGGAGTCGAGGAACGCGCCGAATCGGGTGGAGCCGCCGCTCATCCGGGCCATCGTCCCGTCGAGCAGATCGGTGAGCGCGAAGACCGTCACGATCAGCGCCCCGGCCACCAGGTGGCCGCGGGCGCCGAAGCCGAGCGCGCCGACGAGCACCCCGAGGGTGCCCGCGACGGTGACCGCGTTGGGGGACACGCCCGCGCGCAGCAGGCGGCGGGCGATCGGCTCCACGACGCGGGTCATCCCCGCGCGGGCCGACACTTGGAAGATCTTCGCCATGGCTGTCCCACGATAACGGTCGGCTCCGCCCCGCCGACACTGCCGGTCTGACCTGGGAGGGTTGTGCCGGTCCCGGCATCGGGTGTGAGATCGAGCCGGGAGGGTGAGCCGGATCACCCGACCGCCCGTTGACTGCCCGGTCCGGAGCGATCCACCGGAGGATATCGCCGCAGTACCCGTCCGGGCCGCATCCCCGTCGCGCGCGGCGGTCGCCACCCACCACCACCGGCTTAGGGAGGTGCGCCCGATGGCGCAGAGGAGTCAGGACAAGGGGGCCGCCGCCGGAGTGCCGGCGGTCACCGATCCCGCGCGGATCCGCAACGTGGTGCTCGTCGGGCATTCCGGGGCGGGCAAGACGACCCTGGTCGAGGCGCTGCTCGCGGCGAGCGGAACGATCTCCCGGGCCGGTTCGGTCGCCGACGGGAACACCGTCTGCGACCACGATCCGGCGGCCGTACGCCAACAGCGTTCGGTGGCGCTGGCCTGCGCGCCGCTGCTGCACGACGGCGTCAAGGTCAACCTGCTGGACAGCCCCGGCTACGCCGATTTCGTCGGCGAGCTGCGCGCCGGCCTGCGCGCCGCCGACGCCGCGCTCTTCGTGGTCTCCGCCGTCGACGGGATGGACGCCGCCACCGCGGCGCTGTGGGAGGAGTGCGCCGCGGTCGACATGCCCCGGGCGGTCGCGGTCTCCCGGCTGGACCATCCGCGCGCCGACTTCGACGAGGCGGTGGCGCTCTGCCAGCGGGTCTTCGGCGACAACGTGCTCCCGCTGCACCTGCCGATGCTCGGCGACGACGGGGTCTCCACCGTCGGCCTGCTGGGGCTGATCACCCGGCGGGTCTTCGACTACACCGACGGCCTGCCGCCGCAGGTTCGCGAGCCGGACCCGGAGCACCTGCCGGCCATCGTCGAGTCCCGCAACGAGCTGATCGAGGGGATCATCGCCGAGAGCGAGGACGAGACCCTGATGGACCGGTACCTCGGTGGCGAGGAGATCGACGCCGGCATCCTGGTCGAGGACCTCGAAAAGGCCGTCGCCCGGGGCCACTTCTACCCGGTGGTGCCGGTCTGCGCGGCGACCGGCGTCGGGCTGGACGCGCTGCTGGAGGTGCTCACCGCGGGCTTCCCGGCGCCGCCGGAGCACGCGCTGCCCGCGGTCACCGGGGTGGACGGCTCGCCCCGCCCGCCGCTGACCTGCGACCCGGCCGGCCCCCTGGTCGCCGAGGTGGTCAAGACCACCATCGACCGGCACGTCGGGCGGGTCTGCGTGGTCCGGGTCTTCTCCGGCACGCTGCACCCCGAGCAGACGGTGCACGTCTCCGGGCACGGCCTGGTCGAACGCGGCCACCCCGACCACGACGCCGACGAGCGGATCGCCCATCTCTACAGCCCGCTGGGGGCGACCCTGCGGGAGGTCGGGATGGTCGTGGCCGGCGACATCTGCGCGATCACCAAGTCCGGCAGCGCGGAGACCGGCGACACCATCTCCGCCAAGGACGACCCGCTGCTGATCGCCCCGTGGGAGATGCCCGAGCCGCTGCTGCCGGTGGCCGTCGTGGCCAGGTCCCGCTCGGACGAGGACGCCCTGGCCCGCAACCTGGCCCGGCTGGTGACCGGCGATCCGACGATGCGGCTGGAACGCAACCCGGAGACCCACCAGCTGGTGCTCTGGTGCATGGGCGAGGCGCACGCCGACGTGGTCCTCGACCGGCTGCGCGCCGGCGGGGTCGAGCTGGACACCGAGCCGGTGCAGGTGGCGCTGCGGGAGACGCTGACCGCGCCGGCGCGCGGGCACGGCCGGCACGTCAAGCAGTCCGGCGGGCACGGCCAGTACGCCGTCTGCGACATCGAGGTGGAACCGCTGCCGCGCGGCGCCGGCTTCGAGTTCGTCGACCGGGTGGTCGGCGGCGCGGTCCCGCACAACTACATCCCGTCGGTGGAGAAGGGGGTACGCGCCCAGATGGAGCGCGGCCTGGTCGCCGGCCACCCGGTGGTGGACCTGCGGGTGACCCTGGTCGACGGCAAGGCGCACAGCGTGGACTCCTCCGACGCCGCGTTCCAGACCGCCGGCGCGCTGGCCCTGCGCGCCGCCGCCGACTTCGGGCAGCCGGCGCTGCTGGAGCCGATCGACGAGGTGGCCATCCGGGTGCCCGACGGCAACGTGGGCACCGTGATGGGCGACCTCTCCGGCCGGCGCGGCCGGGTGCTCGGCACCGAACCGGACCCGGACGCGGAGGGACGCACCCTGGTCCGCGCCGAGGTGCCCGCCACGGAGCTGCTGCGCTACGCCGTCGAGTTGCGCGCGATGACCGCGGGCGCCGGCACCTTCCGCCGGCACTTCGTCCGCTACGACCCGATGCCCGCCCACCTCGCCGACCAGCTCCGCAAGGAACACCACAGCTGAGGTCAGGGGCGGGCGGTGGGAAGCATGGGGCTGGGCCAGTAGGGGCGGTCGGCCTCCTGGAGCGCGGCGGCGCGCAGCGCGGCCAGCTGCCGTTCGACCTCGGCGAAGTGGTCGGGGGTGAGGGGCCCCCAGGCCAGCGCGGCGGCGTTCTCCTCGACCTGGGCGACGCTGCGGCAGCCCGGGATCGGAATCGTGCGGTCGCTGCGGGCCCAGATCCAGCCCAGGGCGCCCTGGGCCAGGGTGCGCCCGTCGGCGGTCAGCGCCGCCCGCACCGCGTGCACCCGACGCAGCCACTCCGGTGCGGGTCGCCCGCCCCGGAACCACTCCAGCCAGCCCGAGGTCATGCCCCGCACGTCGTCGTGCGGCAGCCTCGACTCCGGGTGGTACTTCCCGGTGAGCAGCCCCATGCCCAGCGGTCCACAGCTGATGCTGGCCAGGTCGTACTTGGCGCAGATGTCGAGCAGGTCGGGGGCGTCACGCAGCACCGAGAGGCTGTGCTGCACGGTGGCGGCGTGCGGGGCGTCCTGCCCGAAGGCGGTGGCCCGGTCGGCCCGGTCGGTGCTCCAGCCGTACGCCCGGATCAGGCCGTCGGCCACCAGCTCCTCGAGGGCGCCGATCAGGGCCTGTGCCCGGGCCACCGGCAGGTCGGCCAGGTGCAGCTGGTAGAGGTCGATCCAATCGGTGTCGAGGCGGCGCAGCGAGTCCTGCACGGCCCGCCGCAGGTAGGCCGGTGAGGCGTCGGTCCCGGTGGCCTGTCGGCTCCGCTCGTCAAAGGTGTGCCCCCACTTGGTGGCGACGACCGCCTCGTCCCGCCGCCCCGCCAGGGCCCGGCCGAGGAGCCGCTCGCCGTGCCCGGCCCCGTAGGTGTCGGCGGTGTCGAAGAGCGTCACACCGAGGTCGAGGGCCCGACGGATCGCCCGCGTCGACTCCTCGTCGTCGACCGGGCCCCAGCCCAGCGGTGTTCGTCCCTCGGCCCACGGACCGGCGATCGCCCAGCAGCCCATGCCCAGGGCGCTGACCTCGATGCCGCTGCGGCCCAGTGTCCGCGTCGACTCCACCATCGGCGCATCGTGCCATCTTCCGGACACCGTTTGACATACGTCCACCACGGTCATCCGTACGGGTGACCGGGCTTCCCGGATCAGCCCGGATCGCCCCGGATCCGCCCGTGCCCGGACCCGACGCGAACGACCTGCGGGTCGTCCCGGGATCCCCTTCCGCATCGCCTCCTCTGCGCTGCTTACCGATACGTATCGACTCCGTTCCGTAACCGATATGCGTGGGGGTAAGCAGCGCAAAGGATCCCGCGGCGGTGGATGGATGGCTCGCGCCCCGGCCGCACGCGGGCGGAGGGGAGGAGAGGAGAGGCGGGCGGCGGGTAGGTCAGGAGGGCCAGGCGCGGAGGAGCAGGTCGCGGGTGTCGCCGAGCAGCTGCGGCAGGACCTTGGTGCGCCCGATCACCGGCATGAAGTTGGCGTCGCCGCCCCACCGGGGCACCACGTGCTGGTGCAGGTGGGCGGCGATGCCGGCGCCGGCCACCCCACCCTGGTTCATGCCCAGGTTGAAGCCGTGCGCGTTGCTGACCTTACGGATCACCCGCATCGCGGTCTGGGTGAACGACGCCAGCTCGACCGTCTCCGGCCCGTCCAGGTCGGTGTAGTCGGCCACGTGCCGGTACGGGCAGACCAGCAGGTGGCCCGGGTTGTACGGGTACAGGTTGAGCACCACGAAGACGTGCTCACCCCGCGCCACCACCAGGCTCTCCTCCGACGGTCGGCCCGGAGCCAGGCAGAACGGGCAACCGGAGATCTTCTCGTAGCCGCCCTCGGGCCGGTCCTCTCCGGAGATGTACGGCATCCGGTGCGGCGTCCAGAGCCGGTCCAGCCCGTCGGCCATGTCCCTGTCGGTGTGCTGCTCCGCCCCAGTCACATCGGCGATCCTACGTACCCCGCGGCGAGGGCTCGCCACCCGCACCACGGGCTGCGCCGGCCCGACACAGAACGATGACGCCCGCTTGCAGAAGCCATCACGCCTTTCTTGACTCTTGCATCGACATCGGCAAAACTTTCGTCCCACCTTGCTTCGATGATCGTCGATTGGAGTCGCCATGCAACGACGTACCCGCTGGCACCGTCTGGGGCGGGCCCTCGCGGCCTGCGCGATGGCCGCGGCAGCGAGCCTGGCAACGGTGCTCGCCACCGGCACCGCCGCCCAGGCCGACGGCTGCTACACCTGGGGCCGCATCCTCTCCTCCGGCATGACCGGCGAGGACGTACGCCAGTTACAGATCCGCGTCTCCGGCTACCCCGGCTACGGCGCGGTACTCGGCCTCGACGGCAGCTACGGTCCGGCGACCCGGGACGCGGTGATTCGTTTCCAGCAGGCGTACGGCCTGGCCGCCGACGGGGTGGCCGGCCCGCAGACGTTCAACCAGATCTACGCGCTCCAGGACGACGACTGCACGCCGGTCAACTTCAGCTACGCCGAGTGGAACCGCTGCAACGGCGACTGGTCCGGCGGGGCGGTCGCGGCGAGCACCGCCCGGTTCAACGCACTGGTCTCGATGTGGAAGCTCCAGGCCATGCGGCGGGCGCTGGGCAACGTGCCGCTCTACATCAGCAGCGGTTTCCGCAGCTACGCCTGCAACAACGCGGTCGGCGGGGCGGCCAGCAGCCGGCACCTCTACGGCGACGGCGTCGACCTGACCGGGTCGCCCTCGTTCTGCCGACTCGCCCAGCAGGCCCGCAACCACGGCTTCAGCAACATCCTCGGCCCCGGCTACCCGGGCCACAACGACCACACCCACCTGGGCGCCTCGCCCAGCCGCTCCTGGTCGGCGCCGAGCTGCGGGATCTGACGACCGGGCACACCCACCGGTGGTGGCGCCCGCAGCTGGCGGGCGCCACCACCCTGGCCGGTCAGGCGGCCGAGGGGCCGGTGTTGGTGCGGGCGGAGACCACGTCGAGGACGTGCGCGACCGCCTCGGCGAGCGGCACCCCGTTGCGCTGGGAGCCGTCCCGGTAGCGGAACGAGACCGTGCCGGCGGCCACGTCGTCGTCCCCGGCGATCACCATGAACGGGATCTTCTGCTGCTGCGCGTTACGGATCTTCTTCTGCATCCGCTCGTCACCGGCGTCGACCTGGGCACGGATGCCCTCGGCGCGCAGCGCGGCGACGAAGCCGTGCAGGTAGTCGGCGTGCTCCTCGCGGATCGGGATGCCGACCACCTGCACCGGGGCCAGCCAGGCCGGGAACGCCCCGGCATAGTGCTCGATCAGCACCCCGAAGAACCGCTCGATCGAACCGAACAGCGCCCGGTGGATCATCACCGGCCGTTGCCGGGTGCCATCCGCGGCCTGGAACTCCAGGCCGAAGCGCTCCGGCAGGTTGAAGTCGACCTGGATGGTGGACATCTGCCAGGTCCGGCCGATGGCGTCCTTGGCCTGCACGGAGATCTTCGGGCCGTAGAAGGCCGCCCCGCCCGGATCGGGCACGAGTTGCAGGCCGGACTCCTCGGCGGCCGAGCGCAGCGCCTCGGTGGCCCGCTCCCAGTTCTCGTCGGTGCCGACCGACTTCTCCGGGTTGCGGGTGGACAGCTCCAGATAGAAGTCGTCCAGACCGTAGTCGCGCAGCAGGTCGAGCACGAAGGCGAGCAGCGACTTCAGTTCCGCCGCCATCTGCTCCTCGGTGCAGAAGATGTGCGCGTCGTCCTGGGTCATGCCCCGGACCCGGGTCAGGCCGTGCACCACACCGGACTTCTCGTACCGGTAGACCGTGCCGAACTCGAACATCCGCAGCGGCAGCTCCCGGTAGGAACGACCGCGGGAGCGGAAGATCAGGTCGTGCATAGGGCAGTTCATCGGCTTGAGGTAGTAGTTCGCGCCCTCCACCTCCATGGGCGGGAACATCCCGTCGGCGTACCAGTCGAGGTGCCCGGAGACCTCGTACAGGTGGCCCTTGGTGATGTGCGGGGTGTTGACGAACTCGTACCCGGCCTGCTCGTGCTTGATCCGCGAGTAGTTCTCCATCTCGCGGCGGATGATGCCGCCCTTGGGGTGGAAGACCGCCAGGCCGGAGCCGAGTTCGTCGGGAAAGCTGAACAGGTCGAGGTCCGCGCCGAGCTTGCGGTGGTCGCGCCGGGCCGCCTCCTCCAGCAGCTTCAGGTACGCCTTGAGCGCGTCCCGGGTCGGCCACGCGGTGCCGTACACCCGCTGTAGCTGCGGGTTCTTCTCACTCCCCCGCCAGTACGCGGCGGCCGAGCGCATCAGCTTGAACGCGCCGATCAGCCGGGTGTTCGGCAGGTGCGGACCGCGGCACAGGTCCGACCAGCAGACCTTCTCCTCGTCGGCGGCGAGGTTGTCGTAGATGGTCAGCTCGCCCCCGCCGACCTCCATCACCTCGGAGGAGTCCAGCCCCTCGCCCTTGACGTCGATCAGCTCCAGCTTGAACGGCTCGGCGGCCAGCTCGGCCCTGGCCTCGTCCAGGCTGTCGTAGCGGCGGCGGCGGAACCGCTGCCCGGACTTGATGATCTCCTGCATCCGCTTCTCGAGCCGGGCCAGGTCGTCGGGCTGGAACGGCTTGTCGACCGCGAAGTCGTAGTAGAAGCCGTTCTCGATCGGCGGGCCGATGCCCAGCTTGGCCTCCGGGAAGACGTCCTGCACGGCCTGGGCCAGCACGTGCGCCGTCGAGTGGCGCAGCACGTCCAGCCCGTCCGGCGAGTCGAGGGCGACCGGCTCGACGGCGGTCTCCTCGGCCGGCCGCCAGTCCAGGTCGCGCAGCGCGCCCTGCGGGTCGCGGACCACCACGATCGCCTTCGGGCCGCTGGTGGGCAGCCCGGCCGCGGCCACCGCGTCGGCCGCCGTCGTCCCGGCGGCGACGACGACGGGGTCGGCCACGGCGGGGGTACGGGGTGCGGACACGGGTGACTCCTCGCAGCAGATGTGATTGACGGTGCCGATGTCGGCTCACTGCGATGCTATCGGTCGCCCCGCCGGCCACCACCGCCGACACCGGCGGCCCGGAGACACGAGCCGTCGACACCGGCGGCCCGGCGGCCGGCGCGCCGTTGAACCTTTTCGGCCTGGGATCCGAACTACCGGGTGTGGCCGGAGCCGGTTCCGGTCGCGACGACACGGATGGGGACCCAAGATGGCGATGACGCGCGGCGGGAGCCGTCGACGCCGGGCCGGGACGGTGGCCGCCCTGGCCACGGCCATGATGCTGGTCTGGCCTGCTGCGGCGTGGGCCGACGGCGTGACCTTCACCCCGACCGAGGCCCAACAGGGCAACTCGGTGAAGATCGAGTTCGTGGTGCCCGACGAGCGCCCCGGCGTCCGGACCGAACGGATCGAGATCCGGATCCCGGCGGACCCGCCGATCGCCGAGGTGTATCCGCTGTCGGTGCCGGGATGGGCGCCGGCGATCACCACCCGCAAGCTGGACGCGCCGGTGGCCGGCATGCACGGCCCCGCCACCGATGTCGTGACCGCCGCGCTGACCTGGTCCCGGGCTTCGGGCCCGGCGGACGAGGGCCCGGCCCGGCTGGTGTTCTCGATGGCTCCGCTGCCGCAGACCGACCGGCTGACCTTCGAGTTGACCCAGACGTACGCCGACGGCCTCCAGGTGCACTGGGGTCCCGGCCCCGGCCAGCGCCCGCTGCCCGTGCTGACGCTGACGCCGGGCGACCCGGCGTACCCGGGCGCCCACGGTGGCCACGGCGCGGGGCCCGGCGGCGGTGCGCCGGCCGACGCCCCGCCGGCCCCGGCCGCGGGCGACAACGGCGCGAACGCCACCAGCCTGCTCGCCGCCGGCCTGGTGGCCGGCCTGGGCGGCGGGGCGGTGGTGGGCTGGTTGATCAGCCGACGCCGCCGCAGCGCCGAGGAGGTCGACCGCTCCGTGCTCGACGAGGAGCCCACCGCCGAGCAGCCGGCGCCCGCCGCCGACCAGCCGGGACGGGCGGCAGCCACCGACGACACGGCGGCCCCGGCCCGGAGCAGCGGCGAGGTCGTCGAGGCGAGCGCGCCGCGCTGACCGGCGCAGCCGCCGGGCAACAGGTCGCGGCGGGCAGCCCTGTGCGGCGGGCAGCCGGAGGGCGGAACGGGTTGCGGCGGGCAACCGGTGCGGCGGGTCCGTGGTCAGCCGGCCCAGGCGGGCAGCGGTTCCCGGGCCGACAGCCAGTCGGCGGGCACCCCGCCGACGGTGCCGACTCCGGTGTGGGCCGCGACCACCGCACCGGCGATGGCGGCGGTGGTGTCCACGTCCCCACCCGCCTCGACGCAGGCCCGCACGGCCGCCGGGTAGTCCGCCAGGTGCGTGGCGGCCACCCAGCAGGTGAAGGCGACGGTGTCCTGGGCGGTGACCCGGGCGCCGTTGCCGAGGGCGGCGACCACCTCGGGCAGCGGCCGGCCGAGTAGCCGGACCGCCCCGCGCACGCCCCGGTGCACCTCGGTCGCCGGGTCCAGCGCGGCGGCCACGCCGGCCAGCAGGCGGGCCGGGTCGGGGCGGCTCCCGTCCAGGCGGGCCCGGGCGGCCAGGGACGCGGCGACCGCCACCGCGACCGCCCCGGCGACCCCTTCCGGGTGGGCGTGGGTCACCTCGGCCGACGCCCGGGCCTGCGCGGTGGCCCGGCTGGTCGAGTCGGCGAAGTACGCGCCCAGCGGCCCGACCCGCATCGCCGCGCCGTTGCCGCAGGAGCCCTGCCCGTCGAAGGCGGAGGCGGCGGCCACCGGCCACGGCGTGCCGCTGCGGATCAGTCGCAGGATGCGCACCGCGCCGGGCCCGTAGCCCCGATACGGCTCGCAGCGCTCGGCGAAGGCGAGCGCCAGGGCGTCCCGGTCGATCCGGCCCGTGTCGGCCAGCGCCGCCAGCACCGAGCAGGCCATCTCGGTGTCGTCGGTCCACTGCCACGGGGGCGGGGGAAGCCGGCCGGCGGCCAGGTCGGCCGGCTTCCGGCCGGGCACGAAGAACTGTGATCCGAGGGCGTCACCGACCGACAGGCCGGCGAGGCTGTCCCGGGCCAGGGCCAGGCGGGTGTCCGGATAGAGGGTGAACGTCATCGTCGTACCAGCTTGGCGGGTTGCCGGGCGGGCCGCAATAACGCTGCGCCTGCCGCGGCGAGTACCGTGCTGGGGTGGCCACCGTCCTGCTGGTCGAAGACGATCACGTCGTACGCGGCGCGATGCTCCGCTCCCTCACCGACCGCGGCCACGCCGTGCACGCGGTGGGCACGGCGCTGGACGCGCTGCGCCGGGTCGCCGCGGAAAGTCCCGACCTGGTCGTGCTCGACCTCGGCCTGCCGGACCTGGACGGATCGGACGCCCTGCGGATGCTGCGCGGCATCACCGACGTGCCGATCATCATCGCCACCGCCCGCGACGACGAGCAGTCCGTGGTGAGGCTGCTGCGCGCCGGGGCCGACGACTACATGGTCAAGCCCTTCACCGGCGCGCACCTGGATGCCCGGATCACCACCGTGCTGCGCCGGGTGGGGCGGGCCAGCCGCGCCGTGCAGCCGGCGGTGCACAGCGTGGGCGGGCTGCGGATCGACGTCGGCGAGCGCAGCGCCCACCTCGACGGGGAGGCGTTGGCGCTGACCCGTAAGGAATTCGACCTGCTGGCGTATCTCGCCGCCCGTCCTGGCCGGGTAGTGTCCCGGCGGGAGCTCTTGGAGGAGGTATGGCGGCAGCCATCGGTCGGCGAGGATCAGACCATCGACGTTCACCTGTACTGGCTTCGCCGCAAAATGGGCGAGTCCGCGGCGAAGCCGCGCTACCTGCGCACCGTGCGGGGGGTGGGCTTTCGGCTGGTGGCGCCGGACTGAGACGGTCGCTGGCCCTGCTGACGGCCGGCACCGGCGCCCTGCTGGCGCTGGTCTTCCTGATCCCGCTCGGGCTGGTCCTGGGCGGGCAGGCCGGCGAGGAGGCGATCGCCGACGCGGCCCGCCGCAGTGCGCTGGTGACCGGGGCGCTCGCGGTGAGCACCGAGCCGGAGGTGGTGGCCCGCGCGATCGACGCCAGCGGCGACGACCCGGCGACCCGTCCGGTCGTGCACGGGCTGGACGTGGACGCCGCCGCCGGGCGGGCCGACGCGGCACAGCTGGACCGGGCCCGCTCCGAGGGGCGTTCCCTGGTCGTCGACGTCGACGGCGGGGTGCTGCGGCTGGACCCGGTGGTGCTCGGCGACCGGACGGCCGTGGTGGAGGTCTTCGTCCCCGATTCGGCGCTCGATGCGGGCGCCGGCAGCCGCTGGCTGCTGCTGACCGGGGTGGCCGTCGCCCTGGTGGGCGCGGCGGTGCTGGTGGTGGACCGGGTCGCGGCCCGCGCGGTGGACGCCACCCGGGGCCTGGTCAAGGCGGCGCTCGCGGTGGGCGACGGCGACCTGGGCGTACGCGTCGAGCCGAGCGGCCCGCGCGAGCTGGCCGAGGCCGGCCATGCCTTCAACCGGATGGCGGACCGGTTCGACGCGGCCCGCACCGAGGAGCGGGAGCTGGTGGCGGACCTGTCGCACCGGCTGCGGACCCCGCTGACCGTGCTCCGGCTGGACGCCGAGGCGCTGGAGTCGGACGACACCAGCGTGGGCTCGTTCAGCCAGGCGGAGCTGGACTACCGGCGCGGCATCCGGCGGATCCGGCAGGCGATCGTGACCCTGGAGGGTGAGATCGACGTGCTGATCAAGACCACCCGCAAGGCGGTGGCCACCGAGGCCGGCCCGGCGATGTGTGACGTGAGCGAGGTCGTCCGCGACCGGATGGTGTTCTGGGCGGCCCTCGCGGGCGACCAGAACCGCCCGCACCGGGTCTCCGGCGCCCAGCTTCGCATCCCCGCGCCGGTGCCCCGGGCCGAGTTGGCCGCCGCACTGGACGCGGTGATCGGCAACGTCTTCCGCTACACCCCGCAGGGCGCCGCGTTCGAGGTGGCGGTCTCCCGGCGCGACGGGTACGTGGCGATCCGGATCGACGACGCCGGCCCGGGCATCGCCGACCCGGACCGCGCCCTGCGTCGTGGCGCCAGCGACCAGGGCTCCACCGGCCTCGGGCTGGACATCGCCAAGCGGGTGGCGTTGCAGGCCAACGGTTCGGTCAGCATCGACCGGGCCCAGCTGGGCGGGGCCAGCGTGGTGATGCTGCTCGCCGACCCGGAGGCGACGCCGCGCCAGGTCAGCCGGTTCGGTCTGGTCGGCCGGATGGCCCGGGAGCAGAAGAGCAGCGGGCGTCGTTGGCCCCGGCAACGCCCCACGGAGAGCTGAGCGGCGACCGTTGCCGGCCGTGGCAGCGGGCAATGCGGCGGCCAGGGCGGGCTGTGCGGCGGCACAAGTCTTCCTTAGATCCACATTAACGCCGGCCCACCGGCCCGGTTCAGCTGCCAGGATCAGCTCCGAACCCAGCAGTTCCACCGGTCCTCCGCTCCCAGCGCACCGTGGCCGGTGGGGCAGTGCGCGCGGCGGGAGACACGGTCCCCCCACACCTCCTCCCGCCGCGCGCGACTCCGTACCGCCGCGGCCGCCGGCCGCCCACGGCGAGCGCGAGCCGGGACCGGGTTCCGGCCCACCCGCCCGGTCAGCCGGTCGTGGCCGCCAGATGGGCGTCGATCTCCGCGTTGATCCGTTGCTTTCCGGCGGGGTCGAGGAACGAGGCGGTAACCGCGTTGCGGGCCAGGTCGGCCACCTGCGCCGGGCCGGCGTTCAGCAGCCGGGCGGCCACCGCGTACTCCTCGTCGAGGGTGGTGCCGAACATCGGCGGGTCGTCGGAGTTGATGGTGACCAGCAGCCCGGCCTCGACCAGTCGGGGCAGCGGGTGCTCCTCGATGCGGGCCACCGCCCGGGTCCGCACGTTGGAGGTGGGGCACACCTCCACGCCGATCTGCCGTTGCGCGAGGTGTTCCAGCAGCCGCGGATCCTCGGCGGCGGAGATGCCGTGGCCGATCCGCTCGGCGCCCAGCTCACGCAGCGCGTCCCAGACGGTCTGCGGGCCGGTGGTCTCCCCGGCGTGCGGCACCGAGCGCAGCCCCGCCGCCCGGGCCTGGTCGAAGTAGGGCTTGAACTGGGGTCGGGGCACGCCGATCTCGGGGCCGCCCAGGCCGAAGCTGACCAGCCCGTCCGGGCGCTCGTCGAGGCTGATCCGCAGCGTCTCCTCGGCCGCCGGCAGGCCCGCCTCGCCGGGGATGTCGAAGCACCAGCGCAGCTCGATGCCGAAATCGGCGGCGGCCCGCTTGCGGGCGTCCTCGATCGCCTCGCAGAACGCCGGCGCCGGGATGCCGCGCTTGACGTGCGAGTACGGGGTCACCGTCAGCTCGGCGTAACGGACCTGCTGGCGGGCCAGCTCCCGGGCCACCTCGTGGGTGAGGATCCAGACATCCTCCTGGTCCCGGACGAGGTCGACGACGCTCAGGTAGACCTCGATGAAGTGGGCGAAATCCCGGAAGGCGAAGTAGTCGGCCAGCAACTGGGGGTCGGCCGGGACGGGGCTGCGCCCCTCGTGACGGGCGGCCAGCTCGGCCACGATCCGGGGCGAGGCGGAGCCGACGTGGTGCACGTGCAGCTCCACCTTGGGCAGTCCGGCGATGAAGGTGGGCAGATCGGTCACGAGCTCTCCTGGGCGCGGGCGCCGGTACGGGCGACGACGAAGATCCGTCGGAACGGGAAGTACACCTGCCCCTGCCGCACCGGGTACGCCTCGTCGAGGCGTACCCGCAGGGCGGCCCGGAAGGCGGACCAGCCGGCGGCGTCCAGCGCGGCCCGGACCGGGCGCAACGCGGTGCCCTCCAGCCAGGCCGACACGGGGTGCTCCGCGTCGGGACGGGCCGGTAGCAGGTGCACGTAGGTAGTCTCCCAGGCGTCGACGGCGCAACCGGCGGCGGCCAGGGAGCCGGCGTAGTCGACCGGGTCGCCGACCGGCGCTTCGCGTATCAGTGGGGCCAGCGTCGCGCGCCACGGCGGGCGCGCGGCGACCTCGCGCAGCGCGCGGTGCGAGGGGGCGTCGAAGTTGCCGGGCACCTGCATCGCCAGCCAGGCGCCGGCGGGCAGGGCACCGGCCCAGCGGGTGAGCAGCTCCCGGTGGCCGGGCACCCATTGCAGCACCGCGTTGCTGACCACCACGTCGGTGTGCGGGTCGGGGCGCCAGTCGCGTACGTCGGCCACGCCGAAGGTGACCGGGGCGTCCAGCGCGGCGGCACGCGCGATCATCTCGGGCGAGGAGTCCAGCCCGACGACCCGGCTGCCGGGCCAGCGGGCGGCGAGGGTGGCGGTCAGGGTGCCGGGGCCGCAGCCGAGGTCGACCACCGTACGCGGCCGGTCGGCGGCGACCCGGGCGAGCAGGTCGTGGAACGGTCGGGCGCGCTCGTCGCCGTAACGCAGGTACGTCGCCGGATCCCACATGACGCCTCCATTCCCCACCGCGCTGGCGAACCGCAGTTGCAAACCGTACGTACGTCTTCTTATTCTACGGCCCGCCACCGGCGCGGGCAACGAAGGTCACTAGGCTCACCGGCATGGAGCAACGCACCTTCCCCCGCATGGACCGGCAGACCGGCGTGGTCGGGCTCGGCGCCTGGCAGCTCGGCGCCGACTGGGGCACGGTCACCGAGGACGACGCCCTGGCGGTGTTGAGCGCCGCCGTCGAGGCCGGCATCACGTTCCTGGACACCGCCGACGTGTACGGCGATGGACGCAGCGAGCGGCTGATCGGGCGCTTCCTGGCGGCCCACCCGGACGCCGGACTGACGGTGGCGACCAAGATGGGCCGCCGCGTCCCACAGACGCCGGAGGCGTACACCCTGGACAACTTCCGCCAGTGGACGGACCGGTCGCGGGCGAACCTCGGGGTGGACACTCTGGACCTCGTGCAGCTGCACTGCCCGCCGACGGTGGTCTTCGCCGACGACGCGGTCTTCGACGCCCTCGACACGCTGGTCGCCGAGAAGCGCATCGCCGCCTACGGCGTCAGCGTGGAGACCTGCGACGAGGCGCTCACCGCGATCGCCCGTCCCGGGGTGGCCAGCGTCCAGATCATCCTCAACGCGCTGCGCCACAAGCCCCTCGACCGGGTGCTGCCGGCCGCCTCCGCCGCCGGCGTCGGCATCATCGCCCGCGTCCCGCTGGCCAGCGGCCTGCTCTCCGGCCGGTACGACGAGCAGACCACCTTCGCCGCCGACGACCACCGGTCGTACAACCGGCACGGTGCGGCGTTCGACATCGGCGAGACGTTCTCCGGCGTCGACTACGACCTCGGGCTGGCCGCCGTCCGTCGGCTCGCGCCGCTGGTCGGCGACGACCGGACGATGGCCCAGTTCGCGCTGCGCTGGGTGCTCGACCAGCCGGGGGTCACGGTGGTCATCCCCGGGGCGCGCGACGCGGCGCAGGCGCGGGGCAACGCCGCCGTCGCCGGCCAGCCGGCACTCACCACGCAGGAGCTTGCCGAGGTGACGGCGGTCTACGACGAACTGATCCGCGCACAGGTGCACGGCCGGTGGTGAACGGCGCGCCCGCCAGTGGGCCAGCGGGGAGGGAGACCGCGATGAGCGGCTGGTTCCGGCTCACCCTCGGCCTGCTGGCCGTGGTCGTCGGCGCGGTGTGGACGGTGCAGGGCCTCGGCTACGTCGAGGGCAGCGTGATGACCGACCAGCGGCTCTGGGCCCTGCTCGGCCTGGTGCTGGTGCTGGTCGGCCTGGCCCTGCTCTGGCTCGGCGTCCGGGCCCGCAACCAACGCTGAGCCGGGCCGCCCGGCACGGGACCGCGCACCGACGGGACGCGGAAAGCCCCGCGTCCTGTCGGAACGCGGGGCTTCACACCGAATCCGGGGGGACTGCCTCGCCGCTGGCCGGCAGCCGCCGACCGGTGATCTCAGAGGGGGCGGACCTGCTCGGCCTGCGGACCCTTCTGGCCCTGGGCGATCTCGAACTCCACCCGCTGGTTCTCCTCCAGCGAGCGGTAGCCGCTGGTCTGGATGGCCGAGAAGTGGACGAACACGTCAGCACCCCCGCCGTCGACGGTGATGAAGCCGAAGCCCTTGTCAGCGTTGAACCACTTCACGGTTCCCTGCGCCATGTGAATCTCCTTCTAAAACTGGCGGCCGAGCACGCCGTGCGGCCGATTGGCCGTTTTCGAGCAGCGGCGCCTGAGGCGGCCCCCGGTGAAGGAGACTTCTCTCAACCCACGCCATCTCTCAACAGCGTGGAACAGCAAACCACGTACGCAAAAACTCTGCACAGTCTACCCGACGAAATTCTCCGACATGTGACCTGACGGATGCGTCAGATCCGCTGGGCGGAGGCGACGGGCCGACCCGCTAATCCGGCCAGCGACCGGTGAGTCGGCGTACCCCGAGGGCGCCGCCGCGGTCCACGGCGGCCCGGACCACCGCGAAGATGGCGCCGTGCAACGCCGCCGCCGCGAGGATCTCGCCCCAGCGGCGGTTCTCGTCGGTCGCGCTCGGCGCCTCGCCATCCCCGGCGGCCATCTTCCACACCTGGCGGAAGATGGTGCCCGCGACCGCACCGGCGGCGATGCCCATGACCACACCGACCGGCTTGTACGCGGCCCTGCCGACCCCCCTGCTCACCCACGCCTCCCTCGGATTATCACCAGCACCAGCGCGGCAACGACCGCGCCGGCCGCGAGGGCGACGAACGGCGCGGGCCCCAGCCGCCCGCCGGCCGGCTCGTGGGCGACGCTGGCCTGCCCGCGGACCCGGGCCACGGTGAGCACGGCCTGCTCCCGCATCCGCTCCCGCGCCTGCTCCGCCGAGGACTTCAGTCGCTTCTTGACGTCGGCCTTCGCGGCCAGCGCCTCCATCGTCTCGCCCAACTCGACCCGGGTACGCCGGATCTCCTCCCGCAGCGCCTCGGTGTCGCCGGTGCCGTTGCGTGTCATGCCCGTCCCCTGTCCTTGACCGCGGCGCTGAGCACGTCGACGTCGGCCCGCAGGCTACGCACGGTCGCCTGCGGAACCGGCGGGACCGCCCGGCTGACCTGCTGCTTGCCGACCAGGGCGAGCACGCCGGCGAGCAGGAACACGGCCGCCGCCACGATCAGGGCCGCCGCCCACGCCGGCAGCACCAGCGCCAGCAGCAGGATCGCGGCGGTGACCAGCGCGCCGAGACCGAAGAACGCGAGCGCGCCACCGGCGGCGAGCAGGCCCAGGCCGATGCCGGCGTTCTTGCCCTTCTGCGTCAACTCGGCGCGGGCCAGCGCGAGTTCGTCCCGGACCAGGCGGGATACCTGCTCGGTGGCCCGCTGGACCAGCTCAACGGTGGACGGCTCGCTCCCGTTGCGGGAGGTACGGGCGTTCGCCACGTCAGCCATGCTGTCCCCCTCTCGTCTTCACCGCGCTTTATGCCCGAATTCGCCGCCGGTCAATCCCGCGTGCGGGTTTCCGGCCCGGATTCGGACCGCCGCACGTCCTCCACACCAACCAACGACGGTCGGGGCGAGAAGGAGCAGAAGCGTGCCGCAGCGTCCCCACCAAACGCCATCCCAAACGTCCACGCCGCCCCACCACCGGTCCACCCGCGCCCATTCCGTCAACCACGACGTTTCACAGCTTGCGGTATCGGGCCTGGAGGAAGCAGTACCCGCCGAAGGCCGCGATGCCGAGCCCGATCAGGGTGAGCAGGATCGTGCCGTACGACTGGTCGCGCAGCATCCGCAGCGCGGCGTCCAGGCCACGGGCCTTCTCCGGGTCGTAGTCGACCGCAGCCAGCACGACCAGTAGGCCGGTGACGGCGAACGCGCCGCCTCGGGCGGCGTAACCGGCCATACCGAGCCGGCGGGCGAGCCGGCCGGTCCGGACGCCCATCTCGCCCTGCCTGAGGCGCTTCAGGAACTTCTTCCGCAGGCCGTAGACCACCATGCCGACGCCGACACCGGCGAGCACCAGGCCGGCGACGCCGACCAGCCAACGGCCACCGGCCGTGTCCATCAGGCGGGCGGTGAGTTCCTCCTGCTGTGCCGCGCTGTCGGTGTTGGCGCGGGCGAAGACCTTGACGGCCGTCCAGGCCAGCCAGAGGTAGATGACGGTCCGGGCGGCCGAGGCGATGCGCTCCCTGAGCCGGTCGTTGCCCCGTTCGGCGCGGTGCCCGACGGCCGCTTCGAGGGCCTGCCAGATCGCCATGGCGAGCAGGCCGACCGCGATGGCGACGACGAGGAACCGACCCATCGGCTGCGCCGCGAGGGTACGCAGCGCGCCGGACTGGTCGCCGTCATCGGCCGAGGCGCCGAACGCGATCTGCAACACCAGCCAGCCGAACAACAGGTGCACGATCCCGTAGCCGACGAAACCGGCCCGGGCGAGGAGTACCAGCCAGCGGCTGCCGGCCGTGCGGGCGGCGGCTTCGGCGTTGCGGGTGAGAGACATGACGCCTCAGTCTCCGCACCCGAGGATTCCCAAACGTGACCGGCGCCCGCCGGCCGGGCAGCGGCCGGGCTAGCGGGAGATCCGGACCTTGACCTCGGAGTCGGTGACGCTGTCCAGGGTGACCGCGAGGCCACCGACGTCGGTGGCCTGCTCGCCGACGGTCAGCGAGAGTTGCTCACCGCCGACCTCGATGGTGACCTGGTCGTCCTGGGCACCGACCAGTCGGGCCTCGACGCCGAAGATGTTGGCCTGGGCCTCCACCCCCCGGTCGAAGGTCACCGTGCAGGCGTCCAGCCCGCAGTTGGTGCTGGCGCCCTCGGAGCTGCTGCACCCGGCCAGCAGCGCCGCGCCGAGCGCGAGGCCGGCCAGCAGGCCGAGGGTCTTGCGGGTGCGGATACCCGGGGCCATAGCGGCGGGGGATGGCTTCGTCACGCGGCCCAGGGTACGAGACGCCGGCGAACCACATCGGGGCCGCCGGTGGCCGGTGGACAATGAGCGGGTGAGCATGCTGGTCGAGGAGAACCCCGCCAAACACCGCTTCGAGATCCTGGTCGACAACGCGCTGGCCGGGTTCACCGCCTACCTGCCGCGCGGTGAGGTGCTGGTCTTCACCCACACCGAGGTGGATTCGGCGTTCCAGAACATGGGCGTCGGCTCGGCGCTGATGCGCGGCACGCTGGACCAGGTCCGGGCGCAGGGCGGCCGGGTGGTGCCGCAGTGCCCGTTCATGGCCGCCTTCATCGAGCGCCATCCCGACTACGCCGGCCTGGTCACCAGCCTGGGCTGACCCCGGCACCGCTGATCAGCTCCGCCGCCGCCCAGCCGGCGGCCCGGGTGGCGCCGTGGGTCGCGACGTGCACCGGGCCGGTGACCAGCGCGGGCACGCCGAGCTCCACCACCACCGCGTCGGGCCGGACGGCCAGCGCCCGGTCGACCGCGGCGCGCATCCAGCCGTGCCGGTGCAGGTCGCGCACGACCAGGACGATCGGCCGGCCGGCGGCGCCGGTGGTCGGGTCGGCGGGCACCGCGGCCTCGGCGTAACGGGCGCCGGTGGTGCCCGGCACGAGCGCGGCCAGCGGGGCGGCCACTCCCCACGGGGTCTCCGCCCCGATCGCGATGTTGTGCGGCGGCTCGAACTCCACCACGTGCGCGGGGCCGGCCAGCGGCAGCGCGACGGCGCCCCGGCCGGCGGTGCTGACCCGCAGCGCACGCCGCGCCGCGGCCAGCCCCACCCGCGAACCCGGGCCACGGGTGGTCGTGCCGTTGGCAGCGGGCCGCTCCGCGCGGGCGGCCACCGTCCAGGCCGCGAGTTGGCCGACCCGTTTCGCCGCCTCGGTCAGCCGCTCCTCGGGCAGTTCCCCGGCGACGACCGCGTCGACGATGGCGTCGCGCAGATAGCGGGCCGTCTCCTCGTCGGCGTGCTCACCGCCCACGCAGATCGCGTCCGCGCCGGCGGCGAGGGCCCGGACCGCCGCACCGGCGAAGCCGTACCGGTCGGTCACCGCGCGCATCTCCACCGCGTCGGTCACCACGACACCGTTGAAGCCCATCTCCTCCCGGAGCAGGCCGCCCAGGATCCGCCCGCTCAGGGTGGCCGGCAGCTCCGGATCGAGCGCCGGCACCAGCAGGTGCCCGGTCATCACCGCCTGTACGCCCGCCGCGACGGCGGCCCGGAACGGGGCCAGCTCGACGGCGTGCAGCCGGGCCCGGTCGGCGGTGATCCGGGGCAGGTCGTGGTGCGAGTCGACCCGGGTGTCGCCGTGACCCGGGAAGTGCTTGGCACAGGCGCCCACCCCGGCGGACTGCAGGCCGCGTACCCAGGCGGTGGTGTGCCGGGCGACCAGCGACGGCTCGGCGCCGAACGAGCGGACGCCGATCACCGGGTTGTCCGGGTTCGAGTTGACGTCGGCGTCCGGCGCGTAGTTCAGGGTGATCCCGGCGGCGGCGAGTTCGACGCCGAGGTCACGGGCCACCTCCTCGGTGAGCGCCGGGTCGTCGACCGCGCCGAGGGCGAGGTTCCCCGGGCGGGAGCTGCCCCGGCCGGACTCGATGCGGGTGACGTCCCCGGCTTCCTCGTCGATGGCGACGATCACGTCGGGGCGCTCCGCGCGCAGGGCCGCGGTGAGCGTGGCGACCTGCTCCAGGTCCACGACGTTGCGGCTGAACAACACCACCCCGCCGAGCCCGTCGGCCAGCCAGCGGCGCACCCAGGCGGGCGGAGCGGTGCCGACGAACCCGGGTTGCAGGACCGCGGCCGCCAGCGCCGCCAGGTTGCCGTTCGGTGCGCTGAGCCGATGATTCGCTCGCTGACGCTCGCTCATGCGGTCGTGGTACCCCCGTCTTCTCCGCCGCGGGACAACCGCCAGCCGGCGGTGCAGACATGGTCACACCGCGCCACCCAATTAGTCAATAAACCTTACAGTTGCCTAGGGTGGCGTTATCCGGACAGAGTGCGGAGATGGACCCCCTGCTGCTGGCCGACGCGACCAGTCCGGCCGACATCCCCGGCGTACGCCTGCTCGGCCTGGTGGTCGGCGGCCTGCTGCTCTTCGTCGCGATCCGGGCGATGTTCCGCCGCTGACTCCCGCCGGGTTTCGGCGTCGGCGCACCCGGGTACCTGCGGCCCTCGATGAAGCTGACCACGCACTCGATGTCGTTGCGCCGCGCGGCGCGCAGCCTGTTCGGCTGGTCCACCCTGCGCCCCAACCAACTGGCCGCGATGCGGGCCGTGATGAAGCGGCGCGACGCCCTGGTGGTGCTGCCCACCGGTGCCGGCAAGTCGGCGATCTACCAGATCCCGGCGAGCCTGATCCCCGGCCCGACCGTGGTGATCTCGCCGTTGCTCGCACTGCAACAGGACCAGATCGCCGCGCTCAACGAGCGGCGACGCCCCGAACTTCGGGCGGTGCGGATCAGCTCGGACGAGGCGCCGGCCCAGCAGGCCGAGGCGATCGCCGAGATCCGCGACGGGCGGGCCGAGTTCCTGTTCATCACCCCGGAACAGCTGGCCAACCCGGACCGGCTGGCGGAGGTGCGGGCACTCGGGCCGGCCCTGGTGGCGATCGACGAGGCGCACTGCATCTCCGCCTGGGGGCACGACTTCCGCCCCGACTACCTGGCGCTCGGTCAGCTCGTCGACGGCATCGGCCGGCCACCGGTGGTGGCGCTGACCGCCACCGCCTCGCCGCCGGTACGCGAGGACATCGTCGCCCGACTGCGGCTGCGCCGGCCCGAGATCGTGGTGTCCGGACTGGACCGGCCCAACCTCTTCCTGGAGGTGGCCCACTGCCCGACCGAGGACTACCGGTGGCGGCGACTGATCGCGCTGCTGCGCGAGGACAACCGGCCGGGCATCATCTACGTGCCCACCCGCCGGGCGGCCGAGGAGTTGGCCGGCCGGCTCACCGACGCCGGCTTTCCCGCGCACCACTACCACGGCGGGATGGCGGGCGCCGCCCGCACCCGGCGGCACGAGGCGTTCCTCGCCGACCGGGTGCCCATCATGGTGGCCACCTCGGCGTTCGGCATGGGTATCGACAAGCCGAACATCGCCTGGGTGGTGCACATGGCGCTGCCCGACTCGCCGGACAGCTACTTCCAGGAGATCGGCCGCGCCGGGCGCGACGGCCAGCCGGCGCGCGTACTGCTGCTCTGGCGGGCCGAGGACGTCGGGCTGCAACGCTACTTCAGCGGCGGCCTGCCCGACGCCACCGAGCTGCGCGACCTGGCCGCGCTGCTGCGCCACGGACCGACCACCAGGAAGGAGCTGCGCGAGGTCACCGGGTTGGGCCCGCGCAAGCTCGGGCAGTACCTGGCCCTGCTGGAACAGGTCGGCGCCGCGGAGCCGCGGGCGGGGCAGCGCGTGGGCGCGCCGCGCTACTCCCCCACGGCGGTGGACGCCGCCACGGCGGCGGTGGCCGAGGCCGAGCGGCAGCAGAACCTGACCCGCTCGCGGACCGACATGATGCGGGCCTTCGCCGAGACCAGCGCCTGCCGGGGGCAGACGCTGCTGGCCTACTTCGGCGAGCAGATGACCGCGATCTGCGGGCACTGCGACAACTGTCATGCCGGCACCAGCGCCGCCGACGACGGCGCGGTGGGACCGTTCCCCGTGCACAGCCAGGTCCGGCATCCGGAGTGGGGCGCGGGGCTGGTACTCGGCTACGAGGAGAGCCGGATGACGGTCCTCTTCGACGAGGTCGGGTACAAGACGCTGTCGGTGAGCGTGGTGTCCGAACAGGGGCTGTTGGTCCTGGACTAACCTGGGCCGGCCGCCGGCCGCCGGCCGCGCAGGGCGCGGCCGGCAGCGACGTGAACGACGAGCGGGAGGGGCAGAGCGTGATCGAAGAACCGGCGTACACCGGTTTCGGTTTCTCCGACGAGGAGTGGGGGCTGCTGGTCGGCCTGCCACAGTCGGTGCTCACCGCGGCCAGCGCCGCCGAGTCCGACGGCACCCGGGCGACGATGGCCGAGAACGCGGCCGGCCTGGAGACCATCTCGGCCGGCCGGGAGTCGGCCAGCCCGCTGGTGGCGGCGGTGGCCGGCGAGTTGGTGAACCGGGTGGGCGACCCGGAGGCCGGCGAGGAGCTGCCGGCCATCGCGCCCGACGACCCGCGCACCTACGCCGAGGACGTGCTGGGCCGGGCGAAGTCGGCGTCGGCGCTGCTGGCGGCCAAGGTGGACGAGGGCGAGGCGGGCGCGTACCGGCACTGGCTGGTGGAGATCGCCGAGCAGGTGGTCGGCGCGGCCGCCAGCGGCGGGGTCCTCGGCCTGGGCAGCAGCGTGGTGACCGCCTCGGAGCGGCGGTTCCGCGACCGGCTGGCGCAGGTCCTCAACGACTGAAGGGTGGTACGGCGGCCCCGGGGCCGCCGTACCACCCTCGGCTCAGGCGATCCGGCGCCGGAACAGCACCGCGGAGAGCAGCACCCCGACGGCGAGCAGGCCGAGGCACCAGATCACCGCGCGGGCCGGCGCCGAGCCAACCGGGGCGTCCAGCAGCAACCCCCGCAGCGACTCGATGACCGGCGTGACGGGCTGGTTCTCCGCGAAGCCGCGCAGCCAACCGGGCATGGTCTCCACCGGCACGAAGGCGCTGCTCGGGTACGGCAGGAACATCACCAGGAAGGTGTAGCCGCTGGCCGCCTCGGGGGTACGGGCCAGCAGGCCGAAGGCCGCCGACAGCCAGGAGACGGCCAGCAGGAACAGCAGCAGCACCCCGGCGGCGGCCAGCCAGCGCAGCGGCGCCACGGCCGGCCGGAACCCGATGGCGACGGCGACGGCCAGCACCAGCGCCGTGGACACCAGGTTGCGCACCACGCTCGCCACCACGTGCCCGGCGATGATCGACGTGGCGCCGACGTCCATCGTGCGCAGCCGTTCGATCATGCCGTTGGTCAGGTCGGTGGTGACGCTGACCGCGGTGCCGGCCGCACCGAACCCGGCGCAGAGCAGCAGTACGCCGGGCACCACGTAGGTGACGTACGCGGAGCCGGTGTCGATCGCCCCGCCGAAGAGGTAGACGAAGAGCAGCATCAGGATCACCGGCAGCAGCAGCGAGACGAGCAGCGCGTCGACGTTGCGCTGGGACAGCCGGACGCAGCGGCCGATCATCACCGCCGCGTGCGTCCGCCGGACGGTCAGCTCAGACATTGGCCGCCTCCCGTCGCGCGGTCGCCGGTCCGCCGGTGAGGGTGAGGAAGACGTCGTCGAGGGTCGCCTCCCGGACGGTGAACCGGACCACCCCGTGCCGGTCCGGATCGACCTCGTCGAGCAGGCCGCGTACCTGTGGCGCGCTGCCGTCGGTGGTCACCGAGAACGCCAGCCGGGCCGGATCGCGGTGGGTCACCCGGTCTCCCAGCCGGTGCGAGGCCCCGGCGAAGCCGGCCGCGTCACGCCAGGTCAGCTCCAGCCGCTGCGCCCCGAACCGGCTCTTCAGCTCGGCGACCGTCCCCTCGGCGACGAGCCCGCCGTGGTGCAGCACCGTGATCCGGTCGGCGAGCCGGTCGGCCTCCTCCAGGTACTGCGTGGTGAGCAGCACGGTCACCCCGGCCCCGGCCAGCTCACCGATCACCTCCCACAGCCCCTGCCGGCTGCGCGGGTCCAGACCGGTGGTGGGCTCGTCCAGGAAGATCACCGACGGCGTGCCGACCAGGCTGGCCGCCAGGTCGAGGCGGCGGCGCATGCCACCGGAGTAGGTCACCACCCGCCGGCCGGCGGCGTCGGTCAGGTCGAAGCGCTCCAGCAGCGCGGCGGCGCGGGCCCGGGCCGCCGGTCCGGACAGCCCGGCGAGCCGGGCCAGCATGGTCAGGTTCTCCGCGCCGGTCTGCCCGTCGTCGAGGGCCGCGTGCTGGCCGGCGAGGCTGATCGCCCGCCGTACCCGCCGCCGCTCGCGCACCACGTCGTGCCCGCCGACCCGGGCACTGCCCGAGTCGGGACGGGTCAGGGTGGCCAGGATCCGCACCGTGGTGGTCTTGCCCGCCCCGTTCGGGCCCAGCAGGGCGTGCACACCGCCGGTGGCCACCCGCATGGTCAGGCCGTCGAGGACGACCAGATCACCGAAGGACTTGCGCAGGTCTGCCAGTTCGACCGCTGGTGGTCCGTTCACCATGATCACCCTCCGTTAACTGCGTATGACGTACGCTTTAATGCGTAGACCATACGCAGAAGTTAGGATGACGGTCAAGACCGGTCCGGGAGGTGGAGTGGGCGACGCCGACGTCGAGCTGCCCGAGAGCATCGCGCTCGCCTGGGGGCTGCGGGACCGCCCCGGCCGGGGCCCGAAGCGCAGTCTCAGCCTGGAGCAGGTGGTGGCCGCGGGAATCCGGGTTGCCCAGGCCGACGGACTGGCCGCCGTATCGATGAGCCGGGTCGCCGGTGAGCTGGGCGTGGCGACGATGTCGCTGTACCGGTACGTGCCGGCCAAGCAGGACCTGCTCGACCTCATGGCCGACACCGCGTACGGCCCGCCGCCCCGGCCGCGGGCCGCCGACGAGGGCTGGCGGCCGGCGCTGGCCCGCTGGGCCGAGGGGAACCTCGCCGCGCTGCGCCGGCAGCCCTGGATCCGGCACGTGCCGATCGGCGGCCCACCGATCAGCCCCAACCAGGTGCGCTGGATGGAGTACGGGCTCGCCGCGCTGAGCGGCACCGGGCTACGCGGCACCGAACGGCTCTCCACCATCATGCTGGTCAGCGGATACGCCCGCAGCTGGGCCAACACCACCGCCGACCTCGCCGAGGCCGCGGCCCGCACCGGGCAGACCCCAGAGGAGGTGGGGCTGCGCTACTGGCACCACCTGACCAGGCTCA
Organism: Micromonospora sp. CA-263727; assembly: GCF_050942455.1. NCBI lineage: Bacteria > Bacillati > Actinomycetota > Actinomycetes > Micromonosporales > Micromonosporaceae > Micromonospora > Micromonospora sp. CA-263727. Next base: position 2,384,921 of record NZ_CP192031.1, on the reverse strand, counting down.
CCGCCTCGGGCCCGTACCCGGCGATCCACGAGTTGCTGGCCGAGGAGGGCGGGGACGACGAGGACATCGAGGCTGATTGGCACTTCGGGCTCGGCCGGGTGCTGGACGGCATCGAGGCGATGATCGAGGCCCGCGGCGCAGGCCAGACCTAGCCTTGTGTGGGCGGCCCGTCGCGGTCGCGGGAACGGCCCCGGTCAGGCCCGCTCCAGCAGGGTCAGCACCGCCCGCTCGGCCTGCTCCCGGGAGGTGTCCCCGCTGACCGGCGCCACCACCCCGTCATGGAACAGGTCGACCACCCGAGGGTCCACATAGGAGGCGCGGGCCACCGTCGGCGTGTTCCCGAGCAGGTCGGCCACCTGTCGCATCACCGCCACCACCGCCCGCCGGCGAGCCGTGACCGAGCGAGGCGATTCGAGCGAAGCCAGCTCGGTCGCCGCGCGTACCGTCGCATGCCAGGTGCGGAAGTCCTTCGCGGTCATCTCCCCGCCGCTGGCCTCCCGCAGGTAGTCGTTGACCTCGTCGGCGCGCACGTCCCGCCAGTCACGCCCGTCCCAGTAGCCGAACAGCCGCTCCGCCGCCCGCCGCCGGCGACGCAGGTTGGTCAGCACCTGGCACAGCTCCGGGTCGGAGACGCGCCGTACCTGCTCGACGCCGCCCTTGGCCGGGAACTCGAAGACCACGCAGCCCTGCCGGGACCGGGCGTGCTCGGGGCGCAGGGTGGCCACCCCGAACGTCGGGTCGTCACCGGCGGCGTACTGGTCGCTGCCGACCCGGAAGGTGCCCATGTCGAGCAGCCGGGTCACCGTGGCCAGCACCCGCTCCCGGCGCAGGCCCCGCCCGGCCAGGTCCCGGCCGACCCGGTCACGCAGCACCGGCAGCCGGCGGGCCACCTCCAGCACGTGGTCGAACTTCGCCTCGTCCCGCCGTTGCCGCCAGATCGGGTGGTAGAGGTACTGCTTACGGCCGGCGGCGTCGACGCCGGTGGCCTGGATGTGCCCGTTGGGATACGGCGAGATCCAGACCTCGCGCCAGGCGGGCGGGATCACCAGCGCCCGCAGCCGGGCCAGCTCGTCGGGGTCGCGGACCGGTTCGCCGCGCGGGTCCAGGAACGACCAGCCCTGGCCCCGCCGACGCCGCTCGTACCCCGGCCGACCCGGGTCGCTACGCCGCAACCGCACGGTCCGCACGCACCGTCCGTTCCACCTCGTCGACGGCGGCCAGCACCTCGTCCAGCCCGAGGGCGGCCAGCGTCGGATGGCTGCCGGTCCGGTCCCGGACCGGACCGGCACCCGGACCGGCCCAGAGCACCCGGTGCCGCCGGCGCTCCGGCGGCGGCCCCCACCGGCTGGGCGGGACCGGCCCGAAGAGCACCACCGAGGCGGTGCGGTAGCCGGTGGCCAGGTGGGCCACCCCGGTGTCCCCGCTGACCACCAGGCGGGCCGCCGCGACCAGGGCGGCCAGTTGGGCGAGGTCGGTCCGGCCGGCCAGCACCGCGCCGGCCGGCAGCCCCGCGGCGGCGGCGATCCGCGCCACGCCGGCCCGTTCCGGCGCGCTGCCGGTCAGCACGACCCGGTGCCCCCGCGCGGTCAACTCCCGGGCCAGCGCGGCGTACCGCCCGGCCGGCCAGCGTTTGGCGGGGATCTTCGAGCCGGGATGCAGCACGGTGACGCCGCTGGGCATGGCCCCCGGCGCCGGGCGGCGCAGGTCCAGGTCGGTCGGGTCGGCCGCGATGCCGTACCCGCGCAGCAGCCGGCACCAGCGCGCCACCTCGTGCTCGTCGTCGTCCCAGGCCGGGCCGTCGGCGTGCCCGGCGTCGGCGTTGGCGAAGGCGAGCAGCCGGGCCGGCCGGGCGGCGGCGAGCAGCCGGTGCGAATCCGGGCCCCGACCATGCAGGTTGACCGCCACCTCGACCGGACCGGCCGGCGGGTCCAGCCGGTCCAGCCCGTCGGTGGGCAGCAGCCGGTCCACCCCGCCGACCAGCTCGACCAGCGGCCCGAGCCAGGCCGGCACGGCGAGCGCCAGTTCCCGATCGGGGTACGCCGACCGCAGCGCCCGCAGCGCCGGGACCGCGGTGGCCAGGTCACCGACGCCGAGGGCACGCAGGGCCAGGATCACGGGTACGAGGTCTCCTGCTCGGCGCAGACCACCAGCTCGCGTACCGCGCAGCCGGCGGGCTGGGAGAGCGCGAACATGACGGCGGCCGCGGTGTCCGCCGGATCGTTCAGGATCGCGTCCGGACCGGGGCGGTACTGCTGATCCCGGTCGTCGAAGAAGGCGGTCCGCATTCCACCCGGGATGAGCAGGGTGACGCCCACCGTCCCGGCCAGTTCGGCGGCGAGCGCCCGGGTGAAGCCGACCACGCCGAACTTCGCCGCGCAGTACGCCGTCGCGTCGCTGACCGCCTTCACCCCCAGGGTGGAGGCCACGGTCACGACGGTGCCCCGGGACGCCGCCAGGAACGGCAGCGCGGCCCGGATCACCGCGGCCGTGGCCAGCAGGTCGACCATGACGATCCGGTCCCACGTCTCGCCGGGCACGTCGGCGAGCCGGCCCGGCACGTCGATGCCGGCCGCGGTGACCACGCCGTCCAGCCCACCCGCGCGCTCGGCGAGCCGGCGGGTTGCCTCCTCCGCGGCCCGGGTGTCGGCCAGGTCGCACTCGACCCACGGCACGCCGTCGCCCGGCGCCTGCCGGTCCAGCACCAGCGGCCGGCCGCCGGCCCGGGCCACCGAGGCCACCACCGCGGCCCCCAGCCCGCTCGACCCGCCGGTGACCAGCACGGTCCGCCCGGCAGCCGGCGCGCTCATGCCCGCGCTCCGCTGCGCTGGGCGCGACCGATGTCGCCCGCGCGGGCGGCGGTCGCGCGGGCGGCGGCGATCATCTCGGTGGTGGAGCGCCCGTCCAGGTACGGCACCACGACGGTGTGCCCGCCCCAGCGGCGCAGCATCTCCGCCTCGGGCAGCGGGTCGCCGTCGCCACCGCCGGTGGCGTAGTCCCCGCCCTTGACCCAGATGTCCGGGCGCAGCCAGGACAGCACCGCCGCCGGCGTCGACTCGTCGAAGATCATGACCGCGTCGACGCAGCTCAGCGCGGCCAGCAGCCGGCTGCGGTCGTCCTGCCGGATGACCGGCCGGTCGGGTCCCTTCAGCCCGCTGACACTGGTGTCGGAGTTGAGGCACACCACCAGGCAGTCGCCGAGCTGCCGGGCGGCCTGCAGGGTCGCCACGTGCCCGGCGTGCAGCAGGTCGAAGCAGCCGCCGGTGGCGACCACGGTGCCCCCGTCGGCGCGTACCCGGGCCACCGCAGCCGCGGCCGCGGCCACCCCGACCCGGTCTCCGGCCACCGTGGCGTGCACCGGCGGCGGGGCCCGGCGCACCGGCGGCGGCAGCGCCGTCGCCACGCCCCCTCCGCCACGTACGCGGACGCCTCGGCCACCGCCTCCTGCACCGCCTCGGAGACCAGGGCGCCTCGGGCCAGGGCGAGGCTGGCGGTGGCGGCGAAGCGGTCCCCCGCACCACAGGTGTCCCCCTCGGCGGCGACCGGTGCGGGCACCATCAGCGGGGTCGAGCCGGCATGGCTGAGCAGCGCACCGTCGGCGCCCAGCGTCACCGCCACCGCGCCCGCCCGCCACCGCTGCCGCAGGCCCTGCGCGCCCCGCGAGGCGGTGACCAGCCGGGTGGCGGCGGTGGGCGCCTCGACCAGGTCACGCACCTCCGCCTCGTTCGGGGTGACCAGGTGCGCCCCGGGCACCGCGGCCGGACCCCGCGGATGCGGATCCCAGACCACCGGGGCCCGGGTCGCCGCCAGGGCCGCCCGCAGCGCCGGCGCCCGGGCCACCCCCGGCCGTAGTCGCTGACCAGCACCACCGACGCGCGGTCGATCGCGTGCAGCACCGCCTCGGAGGGCTCCCCGGCTCGCCGGCGCCGCCGCCCCGGTCGTGCCGCAGCAGCACCCGGCCCCCGGCCCGCAGCCGGATCTTCTCCGGCGTGGACCCGGTCAGCCGCAGCGGGTACACCTGCACCCCGGCGGCGGCCAGCAACACGCCCAGCCGGGCCCCACCAGCGTCGTCGGCCAACGCGGTGACCAGCACCACCTCGGCGCCCTGGGCCGCCGCGAAGACGGCGGCGAGCCCGGCGCCGCCGGGCCGGTCGACGTGCGCGGCCTCGTCGAGCACCGGCACGGGTGAATCCGGACAGAGCCGGTTCACCACGCCCTCGACATCCCGGTCGAGCAGGGTGTCGCCGACCACCACCACGGGTCCCGTCACGGTTGCCTCCTCACGCCTCGACCGGCCGACCGGCGCCGCCGTCCAGCACCACCTCGACGCCGGCCCGCACCGGGCCGGCGGCCGGCGCGGCGGGCAGCGCCGGTTCGACGTGCTCCGGCGTCGCCGGCCCGACGTGGGACGGCATCGCCTGTTCGACGTACTCGCAGAGCAGGTGGCTGGAGACCAGGTGCAGCTCCTGGACGACCTGGCTGTCCGGGGAGTCCACCGCGAGCGCCTCGTGGCAGGCGTCGGCGAGCGGGTTCGGGGCCGGGCCGGTGAGGGCCCAGCACCGCAGCCCGGCCTCCCGCCCGGCCCGCGCGGCGGCCAGCAGGTTCTCGCTGCCGCCGCTGGTGGAGAGCAACAGCAGCACGTCGTCGGGGCGGCCGTGGGCGCGCACCTGACGGGCGAAGACCTCCTGGTAGCCGTAGTCGTTGCCGATCGCGGTCAGCGCGGAGGTCTCGGCGTGCAGGGCGATCGCGGAGAGCGGCTGGCGGTCGTCGCGCAGCTTGCCGACCAGCTCGGCGGTGAGGTGCTGCGCCTCGGCGGCGCTGCCGCCGTTGCCGGCGACCAGCAGCCGGCCACCGGCGGTCAGCCGCTGCGCCAGCGTCGCGCCCCACCGGGCGAGCAACGGCTCGCACCGCCGGTACGGCGGCAGCGCCGCGGCCAGGTGCGCCAGGTGCGCGTCGAGCGGGGTGGCCGCCGGCATCAGGCCACCACCCGGGTGGGCCGGTGCACCGCGGCCACCTCGTCGTAGACCTCGGCGAGGCGCTCGGCGGTGACCGTCCAGGAGTAGTGCCGCCGGGCGCGGGCACGGGCCGCGCCCGCGTACGCGAACCGGCGGATCCGGTCGTCGAGCAGCCGGCGCAGCGCGTCACCGAGGAGCCGCGGATCGCGGGCCGGCACCAGGTCGCCGGTCACCCCGTCGACCACCGTGTCCCGCAGGCCGCCGACGGCGGTCGCCACCACCGGCACCCCGCAGGCCATCGCCTCCAGCGGGGTCAGGCCGAACGGCTCGTACCAGGGGGCGGCGACCAGGATGTCCGCCGAGCGGTACCAGCGGCCCATCTCCTCCCGGGGCACCGCACCGACCAGCCGGACCCGGTCGGCCACCCCGCAGCTGCCGGCCAGGGCGCGCAGCCGGCGGGCGTACGGGTCCGCCTCCAGCAAACCGGCGGGCGGGCCGCCCACCACCACGCACTCGGCGTCCGGCACGTACGCCATGGCCCGCACCACGGTCTGGAAGCCCTTGCGCTCGACCAGCCGGCCGACGGTGAGGATCCGGGCCCGGCCAGGTTCCCGCTCGGTGGCCGGGCCCAGCGGGGCGAAGGTGCCCAGGTTCACCCCGGACGGGATGACCGTGATCCGGGAGCGGGGCACCCCCATCCGGACCAGCTCGCCGACCTCGTCGCGGCACTGGGCGATCACCCGGTCGACCGAGCGGCCCAGCTGGAGTTCGTAGCCGACCCGCCGGGCCGGGCTGGTGTCCTGCACGCCCTGGTAGCGCCGCTTGACCGTGCCGAGCGCGTGGTACGTCTGCACCACCGGCACCCCGGTCTGCCGGCTCGCCTCCAGCGCGGCCAGCCCGCTCATCCAGAAGTGCGCGTGGATCACCTCGGGTGCCCAGTCCCCGCCCCGCCAGCGCTCGACCAGCCAGGCGCTGAACGGCCGCATGTGCGGCAGCAGCGCGTCCTTGGCCACCGGCTCGGCCGGCCCGGCCGGCACGTGCACCACGTCGTAGCCGTCCGGGCCGCGTACGGTCACCGGCAGGTCGACCGCGTCGCGGCGGGTGTAGACGCGTACGTCGTGCCCGGCGGCGGCGAGCGCGGCGGCAAGTTCGGCGACGTGCGTGTTCTGGCCGCCGGCGTCCTCACCACCGAGGATGGCGAGCGGGCTGGCGTGCTCCGAGATCATCGCTATCCGCATACTTCCTCCTCCAGGAGCCGGTCCCAGTCGGCGAGGAAACGGTCGAGGCCGTAGCGTTCGCGGGCGGCGGCGCGGGCCGCGACGCCCACCCGGCGCGCCCGCTCCGGTTCGGCGACGAACCCGGCGGCGGCCGCCAGCAGGGTGTCGACCCGGGTGGCCAGGGCGCCCGCGCCCGGCGGCACCGCCGTCACCGCCTCGGTGCTGGCCAGCGCCACCACCGGCATGCCGATGCTCATCGCCTCGATCAGGCTCAGCCCGAGCGAGGTCCACCGGCACAGGTGCAGGTACGCCCGGCGGCGCGCCAGTTCGGCGTGCATCCGGTGCTGCGGCACGTCGTCGTGGCTGGTCAGCCGGTCGGCGGGCAGGCCCAGGTGGTCGGCGAGTCCGGCCACCCGCAGGCCGAAGACGTCGAGCGGGGCGATCTCGGCGAACCGGGGCAGCAGGTCGGTGCCGGTGACCCGCCACCGGCGTACCGGCTCGTTGATCACGACGGCGAGGCGGTCCAGCTCGCCGGTGTACTCCACGGCCGGCGGCACGATGCCGTGGTCGACGACGGCGGTCCGGGTCGAGCCGGTGTCCCAGAAGAGTTCGTTGAACGCGGTCACGTGGGCGATGAGCAGGTCGTCCCGGTCGGCCAACGGGTGGCGGCTGTGCGGGACGTTGCCGTCCTTCGGGGTGTTGTGCTCCACGTAGATCGCCGGCAGGTCCCGGCCCGGCCGTCGGCCGAGCCACTCGGCGGCCAGGTCGATCTCCTCGGGGCGTTGCAGGATCACCACGTCGACCTCGGCGTCGCGCAGCTGTTCCGGGCTCACCTCGGCCGCGCTCTCCGGCCAGGTGTACGTGCGGGCCCGGCCGAGGCCGTACGGCCCCCGGTCGGGGGTGGCCGGCACCAGGTAGCGGTGCTTGCCGTGCACGAACGAGGTGGTCCAGGAGCCGTGCACGTGCCAGAGCAGGACGTTCATCGGCCACCCCCGCCGCTGGTGGCCACCGCCGGCGCCGCCCGCCGGGACGTGTCGACCCGGGCCGCCGGGCGATGCGCCGGCAGCCGGTCCGCCGGTACGCCGAGCAGCCGCAGCGCCGCCACGACGGCCCCCGGCTCGACGCCGCTGAGACAGGGGTGGCCGGGTACCGGGCAGCGCGCGGCGCGGGTGTCGCGGCAGGCGGCGGTGGCGTCGCCGAGGCGTACCGTCGGCACCCGCCAGGGTCCCCACTGCCCGAACGGGACGGTGGGGGCGAAGAGGCTGACCACCGGCACCCCGTACGCGGCGGCCAGGTGCGCCGGGCCGGTGTTGCCGACCACCACGGCGCCGGCCCCCGCGACGACACCGGCCAGTTCGGCCAGTCCGGTCCGGCCGCCGTGGTCCGGGGGGTGCCGGCCGGCGACCCGGGCGGTGAGGTCACGCTCCTGTGGACCGCCGGTGACCACCACCCGGTGACCGGCGGCGGCCAGCTCCCGGGCGATCCGCTCGGCCAGCTCGGGCGGGCAGCCCCGGGCCGGCGCGGCCGAACCGGGGTGCAGCACCACGTACCCCGGCTCGCCGGCCTCGGGCGGGGCCGGCGGCACCGGGCGCAGCCGCAGCCGCGGCTCGTCGTTCGCGGGCAGCGGGTAGCCGGCGGCGGCGGCCAGCGACAGGGCGCGTTCGGCCTCCGGGACGCCGGCCGGCACCCGGTGCCGCACGTCGAGCAGGGTCCCGGGGTAGTCGTCGCTGATCGCGGCGATCCGCCCGACGCCGGCCATCCGCAGCAGCAGGGCCAGCGGCAGCGGCGACTGGTGGAACGAGGTGAAGATGACCGCCTCGTCGGCGGCGACCGCCGCGAGCCGGGCGACCAGGGCGGCCATCCCGGCCGGGTCGACCGGTGCGGGTGCCGGGTCGATCCAGGGCAGTTGGTGCTCCACCAGCTCGTCGACGCCGGGCAGCAGGTCGGCGGCGTCCCGGCCGCGCGGGCCGCAGAGCAGCACCACCCGCTCCGCCCCGGCCGCGACCGCCCGGATGCCCGGCCCGGTCACCAGCACGTCCCCGCCGAGTCCGACCGCGCCACCAGCACGGTGCCGCCCCGGCCGGTGTCGCGGTCCGCCGGTCGCAGCGACTCCTGGCGGCGCAGGATCTCCCCGACCGCCGATGGCAGGTCGGCGGCCACCCAGGGGGCCGCGGCGATCTCCTCGGCCCGGGTCACCGGCGTCGGCACCAGGAGGCCCGCGGCGCCGGCGGCCAGCGCCGCCGTGACATCCCGGCCGATGTCACCGATCAGGACGCAGCGGGCGGGCGCCGTGCCCAGCGCGTGGGCGGCGGCGTGCACCAGCCCCGGCGCCGGTTTGCGGCAGGCGCAGCCGTCCCCGTCGTCGTGCGGGCAGAACTGCCACGAGTCGAAGGGGCCCAGCAGGGCCTCGATCCGGCGGTGCACCCGGTGCAGTTGCGCCTCGGTGAACAGCCCCCGGGCCAGCCCGGACTGGTTGGTCACCACGGCGAGCTTCAGCCCGGCCGCCCGCAGCCGGTCCAGCGCGGCGCGGGCGCCCGGCATCGGGCGTACCTTCTCCGGATCGCCGTTGTACGGCACGTCCTCGACCAGGGTGCCGTCCCGGTCCAGCAGGACCGCGTCGAACAGGCGGGCCCCCGCCCCGACCCGGCCGGCGCCGGCCAGCACCCCGGCTGACCTGCGCTGATCCGGCTCCCCATGGTCCTTTCGCACGGGCGGCGGGTTCCCTGCGCCCCGGGGAGTAAACGTCGGCTGCGACGCGGTGGACGACCGCGCGCGCCAGCGGCGCCACGCCGCCGCGCGGTGGCCTTACCCACGGCCCCGGAGAAGCTAACCCGGCGGCCCGGCCAGCCGGTCGTGCTGGGTGGGAGGCGGAGCCATTTCACCCCGGAAGGGACAACTGGCTACCCTTCAGGGTGACCTTTCCGCCGACCGAGGATGTCCCCCATGATCGAACCCGTCCAGTTGCCTTCGCCGTGGCGGGACGCCCGCGTGACCGTCGTGGTGCCGACCTACAACGAGGCGGGTAACCTGCCGATCCTGGTCGAGCGGCTCCTCGCCCTGCCGCTGCCGGGACTGACGGTACTGGTCGCCGACGACAACTCCCCGGACGGCACCGGCGAGGTCGCGGACAAGCTCGCGATCGAGCACCCGGAGCGGGTCGAGGTGGTGCACCGGCCGGGCAAGGAGGGCCTCGGTCGGGCGTACGTGGACGGGATCGGCCGGGCGCTCGACGGCGGGGCCGAGTACGTGGCCCAGATGGACGCCGACCTGTCCCACCCGCCGGAGGCGTTGCCGGGCATGCTCGGCGCGCTGCTCTCCACCCAGGCCGGTGTGGTGATCGGGTCACGCTATGTGCCCGGCGGCGAGCTGGACGAGAACTGGCCGCTGTACCGGCGGGCGCTCAGTGGCTGGGCCAACCTCTACGTGCACACGCTGCTGCGGGTGCGGATCCGCGACCTGACCGCCGGCTTCAAGATCTGGCGGGCCGACGCGCTGCGGGACATCGGGCTGGAGCGGGTCCAGTCCAACGGCTACAGCTTCCAGGTCGAGATGCACTACCTCGCCACCCGGTTGGGGCACACCATCCTCGAGGTGCCGATCCGGTTCGAGGAGCGGCGCGACGGTGACTCCAAGATGACCACCGCCACCAAGATCGAGAGTGCGTTGATGCCGTTCAAGCTCCGTACCCGCCACCGCAACATCGAACGCTGAACGCGCGGGCCGGGCCTCCCGGCGTCGCCCCGCACCGCCACGCGCCCGTTTGCCCGCACGCGTCCGTTTGCCCGGCCCCGGCCGGGGCATCCAGCGCTCCATGTACACGGTTGCGCAGCTGATCGGTGGGGTGTGGGGTGCCGGCGGGGCCGCCGGCGAGTTGGTGGTGCGCGATCCGGCCGACGGCAGCCGGGTGACCAGCGCGCCGTCCGCGACGGCCGACGAGGTCGGCAAGGCCGTGGCGGCGGCGCGCGGGATGGTGGCCGAGTGGGCGGCGACCGCTCCGGCGGAGCGGGCCGCCGCGCTGCACCGCGCCGCCGACGCGGTGGCCGAGGCCGCCGACGAGCTCGCCCACGCCACCACCGCCGAGATGGGCAAGCCGCTGGCCGACGCCCGCGGCGGCGTCGAGGCCGGCATCGCCACCCTGCGGCAGTACGCCGAACTCGCCCCGGCCCGGGGTGGCCGCACCCTGCACGGCGAACCCGCCGCGATCGACTTCATGACGCCGCAGCCACGCGGCGTGGTCGCCGTCATCACCCCGTGGAACGACCCGGTCGCCGTCTCCTGCGGGCTGCTCGGCGCGGCTTTGGTGACCGGAAACGTGGTGTTGCACAAGCCCAGCGAACGCGCCCCGGCGACCGGATGGCTGCTGGCCCGGGCGCTCGACGCCGCGCTGCCGGCGGGGGTGCTGTCGCTGCTGACCGGCGGCCCGGAGACCGGCGCGGCGCTGGCCGCCGCCGAGGTGGACGTGGTGGCGCACGTAGGGTCCACCCGCGCCGGCCGGGCGATCGCCGGGGCCGCCGCCGGCACCGGGGCGAAGGTGCTGCTGGAGAATGGCGGCAGCGACCCGCTGGTCGTCGACGCCGGCATCGACCCGATCTGGGCCGCCGGCCAGGCGGCCCAGGGCGCGTTCGCCAACGCGGGGCAGATCTGCGTCGCGGTGGAGCGGATCTACGTCCACCGGGACATCGCCGAGGACTTCGTGGACGCGTTGGTCGAGCGGGCCGGAGCACGGCGACTCGGACCGGGGCGGGACCCGGGGACCGACCTCGGCCCGCTGGTCGACCGACGCCATCGGGACCAGGTGCACGGGCAGGTGACCGCCGCGGCGGCCGAGGGCGCGCGGATCCGCATCGGCGGGACCCTGCCGGACGGGCCGGGGGCCTTCTATCCCGCCACAGTGGTGGACGGCTGCCGGCACGACATGGCGCTGGTCCGCGAGGAGACCTTCGGTCCGGTCGCGCCGGTGGTGGTGGTCGACTCGTTCAGCGAGGCGCTGCGCTGCGCGGCCGACTCGCCGTACGGGCTGGCGGCGACCGTACTGACCGGGTCGATGAGTCACGCCCAGCGGGCCTGGCGGGAGCTGCCGGTGGGCACGGTCAAGGTGAACGCGGTCTTCGGCGGCGCCCCGGCCGGGGCCGCCCATCCGCGCCGGGGCAGCGGCCAGGGCTTCGGCTACGGTCCGGAACTGCTCGACGAGTTCACCGCCACGAAGGCGGTGCACATCCAGGCGCCCGGCGGCGGCCACTGGTGACCGGGCCGGGCCCCTGCCCGCCCGGCGGACAGACCGGCGGGTGGAGCGGGCCGGGCCCCTGCCCGCCGGTGTGGCGGACAGGGGCCCGGGCAGCGGCGTCGGCTCAGTCGCCGCGCGCCTTCGCGGTCTGCCGGTCGTTGGCCTTCTGGATGGCCTTGACCAGTTCCGGCTTGGTCATCTTCGACCGCACCGGTACGTCCAGCTTGCGGGCCACCTCCATCAGGTGCTCCTTGGAGGCGTTCGCGTCCACGCCGTCGGCGGTGGGTGCCCGCCGGGCCGGTCCGCCGCCAGCGGCCTGCTCGTCGCTCGGCCCCTTGCGGCCCTTGGGCTCCCAGTGGTCGCCCACCTTCTCGAACTGGTGCTTGACGGCGGCGAAGGCGGTGCGGTGCGCCCGCTCCCCCTCGCCGTATGTCTCCACCGCGGAATCGTGTGTCTTCTCCCAGGTGCGCTGGGCCTTCTCCGGGGAGCGCCGCAGCGTGCTGGGCAGTACCTCGCGCCCGGGCATCTCGATCCTCCTCCGCATAAGAGCGTTCCCCGTCGCGTTCCCCCACCCGCCCCCAGCAAACCCCACCTCGCCCGCTGACCGGCGTTGATCAAGAAGTTCGTGCCGGCCTGGCGCGAACTTCTTGATCAACTTTTCCGGGGACGGGTTTCGCGGGGGTGGGGATGGGGTAGCGGTGGGGCCATTCGGTGCCGCCGGGATGCCGGTCCGGCGAGTGCGGAACGGCCCGGCAGTGGGGAGCGGTGATGATGACGAACCTGGACGCCGGACCGGCACAACCGCCGCTGCCTCGCCGGATCCGCCAGCTACGGTGGCCGACCTGGCGCGGCGTGCTGGTCCGGAGCGGTCGCAACTTCCTGCGGGACAACTGCACCGACTGGGCCGCCGCGCTCACCTACTACGGGGTGCTGGCCCTCTTCCCGTCCATCGTCGTGGTGGTCGCCCTGGTCGGTCTCGTCTCCGACGGGGAACGTACCGTCGACACGGTGCTGGAGCTGGCCCGGGACATCGGCGCCGGCTCGGTGGTGGCCAACGACGGCTTCGTCGACGTGGTCCGCGGGGTGGTGGACCAGCGCAGCTCGGCCGGGATCCTGCTGAGCTTCGGCCTGCTCGGCGCACTCTGGTCGGCCTCGAACTTCATCGCGTCGTTCACCCGCGCCTCGAACGCGATCTACGGGGTGGCCGAGGGACGCCCGGTATGGAAGCTGCGCCCGTTGCAGCTCGGGCTGGCGGCGCTGGTGCTGGTCCTGCTCGCCGCCGTCGCCGCCGGCCTGATCGTCAGCGGCCCGGTCGCGGACGCGGTCGGCGACTGGCTGGGCGCCGGCGGCGCGGCCCGTACGGCGTGGACGGTGACCAAGTGGCCGGCGCTCGCGCTGATCGCGATGCTGCTGCTGTCGCTGTTGTTCTGGGCCGCGCCGAACGTCCGCCAGCCCCGGTTCCGCTGGCTCACCCCCGGCGGGGCGGTGGCGTTGGCCGTCTGGGCGCTGGCCTCCTTCGGCTTCGGCCTCTACGTGGCGAACTTCGGCGCGTACGACGCCACCTACGGCAGCCTCGGCGCGGTGATCGCCTTCCTGGTCTGGCTCTACCTCTCCAACTCCGCGCTCATCCTCGGTGTCCAGATCAACGCCGAACTCCAGCGCGGCCGGCTGCTCCAGGCCGGGACGAGCGATCCCGAGGACCCGGTTCTGCCACCGCGCTCACCGGCCGGTTCGTGACGGCTTGCCGGGTTTACCACCCGCCCCGCCGGGTAGCGCACAAGACATGGATCGCGGCAGCAGCAAGCACGCACCCAGGGTCGACGAGCAGATGAGCCAGGAGGTCAGCGGCCTCGTGCAGGGGCCGGGGACCGGCGGCTCGCGGGTCGACGAGTCCCGGGTGCCCGAACCCGCGGGCGAGGACCAGCCGGAGGCCACCACCGCTCCGGCCGGCGACCTGCGCAGCGGTACTCCACAGGGCATGACCTCCGAGGACGTCGAGGCACGCAGCCGGCTCGGGCGGTTCATCACGATGACCGCACTGCCCGGCGACCGAACCACGCTGCTGGCCAATGCGCGGGACAACGAGGCGCCCGCCGATGTGCTGGCCGCATTGGAGCGCCTGCCGGCGGACACCAGCTACCAGACGGTGTCCGAGGTGTGGGCGGCACTCGGCCACCGAAACGAGACGACGCGCTGGTGAGGCGGGCCGCGTCCGCTCCACCGCCCCTGCCGGCGCAGGAAAGGATGCTGATGAGTGGCGTTACCGAGCATGTCGACGTGTCCGTCCCGGTGCGGACGGCGTACGACCAGTGGACCCAGTTCGAGGAGTTCCCCCACTTCATGGAAGGTGTGGAACAGGTCCGCCAACTCTCCGACACGATGACCCACTGGACCGTCGAGATCGCCGGGGTGAAGCGCGAGTTCGACGCCGAGATCACCGAACAGCTACCCGACGAACGGGTGTCCTGGCGGTCCATTGGCGGCACCCAGCATGCCGGGGTGGTGACCTTTCATCGGCTGGACGAGCAGAGCGCCCGGGTCAGCCTCCAGTTGGAGTTCGACCCGCACGGCGTCATCGAGCAGGCCGGCGACAAGCTCGGCGTGGTCGACCGCCGGGCAAAGGGCGACCTGCACCGGTTCAAGCAGTTCATCGAGCGGCGGGGGCAGGAGACCGGCGGCTGGCGGGGCAAGGTCGACCGCCCGCAGCCCTGATCGGGGCCCCGGGCCCCCTGACGGCCGCCGGATTCCGGCGGCCGTCGCGCTGTCCCGCTGCACCAGCCCCGGTCGAACGCGTGGGCGGGCCGTGGGCGGATGACGGGCCGTCGGCGGGGGCCGTTTGCGGCGATCGGGCCGGGGTACCGCGATGGCATGACCGACAACAGGGTGTGGCGCGACGAGGAACGGATCCCGCTGGAGGAACTGGAGCGGGCCGTCGCCCGGTCGACGATCGACGGGCAGGCCGACGACGCCACCGGCAACGACGCCGGCGAGGAGGCCGCCTTCGGGCACGGCCCCGAGGCGGCCGACCGGGGCGGGGAGATCCCCGGCGCCGGCCGCGAGCCGACCGATCCGGACCGGGCGTACCGCCCCTCCACCACCGGCCGCACCGGGCCCGACACCATGTAGCGCGTCGCCGGCGGGAAGCCGGGGGTGGGAATTCGGACGGGTTGGGCAGAATGGGCCGTTCGGCTGACGGCAATGCCACGGTGCCGAGGAAGACTTTCCGAATGCATCAGGGCCCCGGCTTCCTCACCCCGCGCCAGCGTCGCCTGGCGTGGCTCGGTTTCCTTCTCGTCGCCGCGCAGGCGCCGGTCTCCGCCAAGCTGAGCGCGGACAGCTCCTGGCTGTTCTGCCTCGTCGTGGCGCTGATGGTGGCGACCGTGATCATTGCCGACGACGCGGCGCGCCGTCGCCCCGCGAGCGCCCCCTCGTCGGACTGACCGCCGGGGCGCTCCCCGGATGGGTGGTTTCCCGCCGCGGCGAGCCCATCGCCCGGTCCGTGCCGACTCGATCCGCCCGGTCAGCACCCCGGCGACCGGCGGCTGACCCCCCGACCAGCCGAGCGGCCGAAGTCACGGCCGGTCCCGGTTGGCTAGATTCGTTCCTCATGCGCGTGCCGTCGAACCGGGTCCCCGCCCCCACTGCCGTCGACTCGGCCCGGACCACCCTCGTCACGCTGGCCACCGCCGTGGGTCTCGACGGGCTCGCCGCCGCCAGTGCCGAGCCGGGCCTGCTCGCCGCGGTCGACCAGCACGCCGCCGCGGTGCGCGAGAGCCTGCACGGCGACCAGCGTCCGCTGACCGCCGCGGCCCTCGCCGGGTACGCCGAGGGGCTGCGCTCCGCCGCCCGCGACCACGGCTGGTCGCCGCCGACCGGCCCGCTGGACTGGTCGGAGGCGGACTGGGTGCTGGTGCGGCTGCTCGCCGTCTGCGCGCTGACCGCCGTGCTGGGCGCGCCGGCCGCGCAGCCACCGCCGCTGTAGGAACCCCGGGGCGCTGAGGCGGACGGGTGTCCGCCGCCGGCGGACACCCGTCCTCTTCCTCGCGCGGACGCGACCCACCGTCACGAACGGAACTGCTGGGTCTCGTCGCCGGTGTTCCCGGACTGGTAGGTGCCCCGTTCCCCGGCCATCGCCTGGGTACGCTCGGCGCCCGCCCGGTCGGCCATCTGCCGCTGCATGTCGCCGCGGCCGGCCGCGTTGCCCTGCCGCTGGTCGCGGACCGCCCGCGACTCCTCGGCCATCCGGTTGAGCCAGCCCTCCCAGCGGTTCTGCATGGGCCGGACCAGACCGCCACCGACGCCGACGACCAGGATGCCGGCCACCGTGGCGAGCACCGCGATCAGCACCGGAGTGGTGACGGTGGTGGCGATACCCACCTGGTTCAGCGCGGCGATCACCCCCAACGCGATGACGAAGACCGCTGCCAGGTCGGCCAGCACCTTGCCGTACGACAGCCCACCGAGCGCCCCGCTGACGATGTCCCGGACCGCGTTGGCGATCGCGAAGGCGATCACCACGATGACGATCGCCACGAAGGCGCGCGGCAGCCAGGCCACCACACCCGCGATCAGGTTGCTGATCGCGTTGGGGCCCCATACGCCAAAGGCGAACTGCAACGTGAACAGCAGCACGGCGTAGTACGCCAGTTTTGCCAGGATGTCGCTGGCGTCGTACCGGGTCCGTTCCAACGCGCGTTTGATCCCGCCCCGTTCGACCGCCCGGTCGAACCCCACCCGTTCCAGGGCCGCGTCCACGATTTTGAGCACGGCTCTGGCGATGAGCCATCCGACCACGAGGATCGCGATGAACGCGATGGCCCGCGGTATGAACAGCAGCACCGACCTCCACATGTCGGCCACAGCGGTACCGATGTCGACCTGCGTGGCCGCGAGGGTTTCCGGCATGATGTCCCTCCTGTCGCATGGATTGCCCCGCGCGCTTACCCCAACGCCGGGGCGGCACGCCGCGCCGGTCGCCCCCTTTTTCCCGACAGATCGCGCCAGAAGGGCTCTGACATGGCCTTACGCGCCAGGCCGACGCATGATCACCCCGAGTACCGTGCACGGGATCCACCACGCCCGGCGGGCACCTGGTAAGCGTTCGTCGGACATCGCATTAGGCTGCGGTCATGCCAGGAACGGTCGGGCGAGTCCCCACGCCAGCAGGCCCGGTCCCGGGCGCGCAGGTACCGGACACCGCGACCCTGGTCGGCGACCACCCGTGGGACGGCACGACGCTCGGCCCGCACGAGTCCTGGGATCCGGCCCTGCGGGCGGCCGTCGAGATCGTGCTCGCCTCGCCCGCGCCGATGGCGTTGTACCTCGGCGACGAACTGCTGCTGCTCTACAACGACGGGTACGCCGACCTGATCGGCGAGCAGCATCCGCAGGCCCTCGGGCGGCCGGCCGCCGAGGTCTTCGCCGAGGTCTGGCGGACGCCGGGCGTCGGTGAGATCGTCGAGCACGCCTACCGCAGCGGGGAGCCGTTCCTGAGCAAGGAGGTCCCGATCCCGCCGGGCCACGGCGCGGGCGGGTTGGGGTCGGCCGTCTACACCCGGGCCTGCTCCCCCGTCCGGGACAGCCGCGGCCGGATCGTCGGCGTGCTCTCCGTGGTCGCCGAGACCAGCCCGGCGACCCGCCAGTTGCAGGGGCTCAGCGAGTTCGCCGCGGCGCTGGCCGGCACGCTCACCCTGGACGACGTGGCCCGGGTCGCGCTGCGCTACACGATCACCTCGTTCGACGCCGACCGGGTCTCCTTCGCCGTCGACGAGGGCGGTGGCTGGCGGATGGCCCGGCGGGTCCGCGGCGAGCTGCTGGACGAGGCGGACGAGCGGTTGCCCCCGCTGTGGCGGCGCGGTTCGGCGGACTGGCGCCCGCCGGCGGTGGTCAGCGCACGCAACGGACGGGCCAGCTTCACCGACGACGGCCAGCCCCTGCACGAGATCGCCGTCGACCGGCACGACCAGCGAATCCGCGCGCTGGCCGCGGTGCCGCTGCGGGCGTCCGTCGTCCGGGGCACGCTGACCGTCGGCTACCGCTCCGCGCACCCCTGGTCGGCACCGGAGCGGGCGCTGCTGGCCGCCTCGGCCGAGCTGGTCGGGCAGGCCACCGAGCGGGCCCGCCGGTTCGAGACCCAGCACGGCACCGCCCAGCTGTTGCAGCGCAGCATGCTGCCGGAGAGCCTGCCGGTCCTGCCCCGGCTGCGGATCGCGGCGCGTTACGACCCCGGGGTCGACGGCAACGCCGCGGGTGGGGACTTCTACGACGC
The DNA here is from genome assembly GCF_050942455.1 of Micromonospora sp. CA-263727. Classification (NCBI taxonomy): domain Bacteria; kingdom Bacillati; phylum Actinomycetota; class Actinomycetes; order Micromonosporales; family Micromonosporaceae; genus Micromonospora; species Micromonospora sp. CA-263727. The sequence goes on along the minus strand of NZ_CP192031.1, from coordinate 2,367,260 downwards.
GTTCGTGCTGCCCACCGGCGGGCTGGGGGTGGTGCTCGGGGACGTCGCCGGGCACGACGTGCAGGCCGCCGCCCGGATGGGTCAGGTCCGTGCCGCCCTGCGCGCGCTGGCGCTCAACGACCCGCGGCCCGACCAGGTGCTCGCCGGGCTCGACCGCCTGGTGAGCAGCCTGGGCGCCGAGGCCGGCACGCACGAGCTCTTCGTCACCGTGGCGTTCGGCGTCATCGACATGGACCGGGAGCAGCTCACCCTGGCCAGCGCCGGCCATCCGACGCCGCTGCTCCGGCGCTGCGCGCCCGGGGCCGAGCCGAGGGCCGAGTACGTCGAGGTACCGCTCGGTGCGCCGCTGGGCGTCGGCTACCGCCCCGCCACGCGTACCGTCGCGTTTCCGCCCGGCGACACGTTGCTGCTCTTCAGCGACGGCGTGGTGGAGCGTCGTCAGCAGGCGCTGTCGCACGGGCTGGCCCGCCTGGCCGAGTCGGTGGCCGCCGCGCCCAGCGGCGACCCCCGGGCGTTGTGCGCCGTGGCCACGGCCGCGGTGAGCGGCGCGACCGAGGACGACGTGGCCGTCCTCGCCGTCGAGTACGCGCTGCGGCCGAGCCGGTCGGCCCGGATGGAGGTGCCCGCCGAGCCGACCGCGCCGAGCCGGGTCCGGCACTGGATGACCGCCCAGCTCGACGAGTGGCGGGTGGCCGAGTCGGTGATCGGCGCGGCGGTGCTCTGCACCAGCGAACTCACCACCAACGCCCTGCTGCACGCCGGCACGGCGGCCCAGGTGGAGATCGATCTGAGCCCCGAGCGCCTGCTCGTCTCGGTCGCCGACTCGGGTTCCCGGGGCACCGTCACCCGGGCCCGCACGGACACCCTGAGCAGCCGGGGCCGTGGGCTGGGTCTGATCGAGGAGTTGACCGACGCCTGGGGCACCGACCCCACCGTGCGGGGCTCGACGGTCTGGTTCGAGATCCTGCTCCCGCCGGAGTAGGACCGACCGGCGACAGGGCGGGTTCTCCGGGCCGGGCCGTCAGGCCAGTCGGCGGGCCAGGGCCCGGCCGAGGTCCCGGCCGGAGCGCCACGCGGTCTGCACCCGGGGCTCGCCGAACGCGTCCCCGGCCAGCCCGATCCCGTCGTCGTCGAGGTGGAAGCCGCTGTCGGCGCCGGCGCTGGGGCTGGCGTACGTCCAGCGGTGCACGTGCACGTGGACCGCGCGCTCGGGCAACGCGAGCAGGTCCCGTACCGCCGCCTCGACGGCCGGCGCGGCGCCGGTGGGCTGGGCGAGATGCCCGGCGGCGAACCCCGGTGTGGTGTGCGCGACCAGCACCGGCGCGCCGTCGCCGCGCCGGTCCCCGTCGTCGCAGACCAGGCTGAGCAGCGGGTGGTCGTTGACGAAGGCGCCCCGGAAGTCGGCCCAGCGCCGGGCCGGGAACCGGAGCACCGCCGACAGCGTCGGCGCCCACCGTTGCCGCTCCACCACCTTCGTGGCGGCGGCCAGCGCCGGGGCGAGCAGCAGTGCGGCCTGCGGCCCGGGCATCGCCAGTACCACGGCGGCGCACCTCCGGCCGTCCACCGTCGGCCCCGGCTCGACCCCGAGCACCAGCCGGTCCACGACCACGGTCAGGTCCCAGGCCAGGTGCTCGACCAGTGAGCGCAGCCCGCCTGGCGCCGCCCAACGCATCGGGCCGGGCGCCTCGCGCCGGCCGCCGTTGTCGTACGCGACGAAGGTGTCCGTCCATTCCCGGGCCAACCCGGCGGCCTGCCAGCCGTGTACCACCTCGGCGAAGTCCGGATCGCTCACCGTCAGGTAGGCGGCGCCCAGGTCGGCGGGGCGGCCGTCGAATCGCTTGCTGGCCATCCGGCCGCCGGCCACCCGCCCGCGTTCCCGGATCTCCACCGGCACGCCGGCGCGCCGCAGTTCTCCGGCGCACGCCACCCCGGCGATCCCGGCGCCGACCACCACAACACCCGCCCGGTCCGAAGCCATCCGCTGATGGTAGGCGTCGCCGAGACGACGCTGTTGATCAAGCAGTTCCGGTCAGGATGCGCGCCGGTCCCGACACGAACTTCTTGATCAACGCAGCCGAACGTTTCCGGAAGGTCTTCACAAGGCGGCAACCGGGCCGTACCTTGGCGGAAACGTGGGAGCGCTTCCAAGGATGTTTTTCGATGGATATCAGGAGCAGACCATGAGAATCCGAGGCACTTTGGCGGTGGTCGGCGCGGCGGCGACGGCGCTGACCGTGGCCGCCACCGTCGGCGTGGGCGCGCTACGGCCGACGCCCGCCGTCGCCGCCGACTCCGCCTTCTACGTCGATCCGCAGACCAGCGCCGCCCGCTGGGTGGCAGCCAACCCGGGCGACCCGCGGGCCGCCGTGATCCGGGACCGGATCGCCAACGTCCCGCAGGGCCGCTGGTTCACCACCACCAACACCTCGGCCGTACGCGCCGAGGTGAACACCCTGGTCACCGCGGCTGCCACGGCGGGCAAGGTGCCGATCATCGTCGTCTACAACATCCCGAACCGGGACTGTAGCGGCGCCAGCAGCGGCGGTGCGCCCAACCACACGGCCTACCGCCAGTGGGTCGACCAGGTCGCGGCCGGCCTGGCGGGCCGTCCGGCCACCATCGTCCTGGAGCCCGACGTGCTCCCGATCATGACCAACTGCCAGAACGCCAGCCAGCAGGCCGAGACGCGGGCCTCGATGGCGTACGCCGGAAAGGCGCTCAAGGCCGGCTCGGCCGCGGCCCGGGTCTACTTCGACATCGGGCACTCGGCCTGGCTCTCGCCGGGCGAGGCCGCCGCCCGGCTGACCGCGGCGGACATCGCCAACAGCGCCGACGGCATCTCGCTGAACGTGTCGAACTACCGGCGCAGCGCCGACGAGATCGGGTACGCCAAGTCGATCATCGCGGCGACCGGCATCTCCCGGCTCCGCGCGGTCATCGACACCAGCCGCAACGGCAACGGTCCCGCCGGCTCCGAGTGGTGCGACCCGCCGGGGCGGGCGATCGGCACGCCGAGCACCACCGCCACGGGCGATCCGGCCATCGACGCGTTCCTCTGGGTGAAGCTGCCCGGCGAGGCGGACGGCTGCATCGCCGGTGCCGGCCAGTTCGTGCCGCAGCGGGCGTACGACCTGGCCGTCGCGGCCGGCCCGGCGCCCACCACCGCGCCGCCGACAACCACTCCCCCGACCACCACCCCGCCGACCACCACCCCACCCACGACCACTCCGCCCACCACGACGCCACCGACGACCAACCCGCCCACCGGGGGCTGCTCGGTGACGTACACCCCGAACGTCTGGGCCGGCGGCTTCACCGCCGAGATCCGGGCGACCAACCGCGGCGCCGCCGTCACCGGTTGGCGGCTGACCTTCACCGTCGGCTCCGGGGTACGCCTGACCAGCGGCTGGAACGGCGAGTGGAGCCAGTCCGGCGACCGGATCGAGGTCCGCAACCTCGCCTGGAACGGCAGCCTGCCCAGCGGCGGCACGGTCAGCATCGGCTTCCAGGGCACCTGGACGGGGGCCAGCCTGCCGGCACCCGGCAACTTTGCCCTCAACGGCACCACCTGCACCTGAGACAACCGCAGCGGCCCCCTCGCCGTCGCCTCCGGCGCGGCGCGGGGGCCGCCGCACGTCCGTGGCCGGCGGGGCGTCCCGTTCACCCGCCCCCGAGCGGACCGCCCGACCTCGGCCGTGCCGCCCGGCCCGACAGGCTGGATGCGGCGCGGGCGTTATCGCCGCCGTGCGGCGGGAACGCGATCACCGACGAAGGGGGAGACCCATGACCACACAGTCGAGTCCCTCGGCCTGGCAGCCGGGCGTGACGGGCGGCGGCACCCTCCCGTCGGGCCCGGGCGGCGCGACCGCGGCGCCCAGCGGCGACGGGCACGGGCCACAGACCGGCCCGCCGACCGTGACGATCGGCGCCTATCCGGACTATCCGTCCGCCCAACGCGTGGTGGACTACCTGGCGGACAACCGGTTCCCGGTGGAACGGACCGCCATCGTCGGCACCAACCTGACCCTGGTGGAAACCGTGCTGGGCCGGATGACCACCGGCCGCGCGGCGCTGATCGGGGCCGGTACGGGCGCCTGGTTCGGTCTCTTCATCGGCCTGCTGTTCGGCATCTTCACCGTCGCGAACTGGTTGGCGGTGGTCCTGGCCGGGCTGGTCATCGGCGCCGTCTGGGGCGCGGTGTTCGGCGCCGTCGCGCACGCGATGACGGGCGGGCGACGGGACTTCACCTCCGCCAGTTCGCTGCGCGCCAGCCAGTACGCGGTCATCGTGGAGGCGGACGTGGCCGACCAGGCCCGTCAGCTGCTCGGCCGGCTGCACCTCGGCGGCCGTACGCCACAGACCGCCGGCTGACCCACCGCCCGGCCGGCCGGGCGGTCCCGCCCGGAGCGGGACCGCCCTCGCCCCGGCGTCCAGCCGGTGGCCGGCCCGCACACGTCCTTCAAACCTTCACCATCATCCCAGAGCCGCTCCAGAGCCTACCCGAACCAGGCCCACGACCATGTTGTTCAAATTTTAAGTTCAGTGCTAGCATCGCCCCATGACCGAGAGCCTGGACAGCGCCCGCCTGACCGCCTGGCGGGCGTACATCGAGGCCAGCCAGCGGTTGTTCACCCGCCTGGAGGACGACCTGCGCGTCGCCAGCGGGCTGAGCTTCGCCGACTACCACGTGCTGGTGCTGCTCTCCGAGGCTCCCGGGCAACGGTTGCGGATGGGCGAGTTGGCCGGCCGGCTGGTCTTCTCGCCCAGCCGGCTGACCTACCAGGTCTCGTCCATGCAGCGGCGCGGCCTGGTCGCCCGGCAGCCCTGCCCGGAGGACGGGCGGGGCAACGAGGCGGTGCTCACCGCCGCCGGGCTGCTGACCCTGCGCGAGGCCGCGCCGCACCACCTGCGCTCGGTACGCACCCACCTGATGGACGACCTCGACGACGCCGAGGTCGCCTGCCTGACCACGATCTTCACCCGGCTCGGCCGGCGGCTACAGGGGGTCGACGGCACCGGCGCCGCCCCCAGCACCGCCCACAGTGACAGTTAAAGGAGCCCGCGATGCCCGCCATCACCGTCGACAACGTCCTCGTCCTGCCCCGGCTGCCCCGGCTCGACGAGACCACCACGTTCCGGCCGGTCCGCCGGCTGGCCACCGCGCCCAGCGGTTACGAGGGCGAGGGCTTTCCGGTGCGCCGGGCCTTCGCCGGGGTGCCGACGAGCGAGCTGGACCCGTTCATCCACCTCGACCAGATGGGCGAGGTGGACTACGCCCCCGGCGAGCCGAAGGGCACCACGTGGCACCCGCACCGGGGCTTCGAGACCGTCACCTACATCATCGACGGGATCTTCGACCACCAGGACAGCCACGGCGGCGGAGGCACCATCACCAACGGCGACACCCAGTGGATGACGGCCGGCAGCGGCCTGCTGCACATCGAGGCGCCGCCGGAGCACCTGGTGGTCAGCGGTGGCCTGTTCCACGGCACGCAGCTCTGGGTCAACCTGCCCAAGGCGGCCAAGATGAACCCGCCGAAGTATCAGGACATCCGTGGCAGCCAGGCGGCGCTGGTCACCACGCCAGATGGCGGCGCGCTGGTGCGGGTGATCGCCGGGGAGATCGCCGGGCACCGCGGGCCGGGCGCCACGCACACCCCGATCACCGTCACCCACGTGACGGTCGAGCCCGGGGCGCAGGTCGACCTGCCCTGGCGGCCGGAGTTCAACGCCCTGGTCTACGTGCTGGGCGGTCGCGGCACGGTCGGCACGGAGCAGCGCCCGGTGCACACCGGCCAGCTCGCCGTGCACGGGCCGGGTGACGCCCTGCGCTTCACGGCCGACACCCGCCAGGACAGCCACACCCCGGCGCTGGATCTGTACATCATGGGCGGTCAGCCGATCCGGGAGCCGGTGGCACACTACGGCCCGTTCGTGATGAACACCCGGGACGAGCTGATCCAGGCCTTCGAGGACTACCAGGCCGGCCGGCTCGGCGTGATCCCGGCGAAGCGGGTGCCGCACACCGACGACGCGGGCTCCCGCCCCTGACGGGCGCGAAGCGTCACGGGTGGGGGCGCTCCGGTGCGACCGGGGCGCCCCCACGGCCGGTCAGGAGACGGCGAATATGCCGGCCACGCCGAGGATGACCATCACCAGTACGGCCAAGAGCGCACCCCGTTCACTCTCCACCGCCTGTGCACGGCGCTCGGTCACGGAGTTCGTCGTCTCGCCGGGCATGGTGGGGCCTCCTCGCAGATCGGGTAGGGGATCGCAGAGGTCGGGAACATCGCTGCCGCGGGACTCTTCCCACCGCGCCGCAACGCGCCAACCCGACGTCTGAGTACCCGTCTGGGCCGGCGGAAACCTCGCCGGGCCGCGGAGTTCCCGGAGCCGGGACGGCCGCCGGGCCAGGGCCGTGGCGGAGCCGGCGTCAGCCGCCCACCGGCTGGCCCACCACCCGGAGGTCCGACCGCAGCAGGCCCGCGGCCGGTGACGGCGCCAGCTCGCCCAGCACGGTCAGCCCGCCCGGGTACGCGAAGGAGGAGCGCGGCGAGTAGTAGCCCCAGGCGATGGTGAGCGGGTTCTCCGGCCGCAACGCGTAGATCGGGTGCTCCGGATCCAGGAACTCCACCGATTCGATCTCGAACGAGTTGACCGGTTCGGCGACGACCGGATAGATGCTGCTGACCAGCTGGCCGTGCAACGCGGTGAGGTACCGGTGGTGGCCGTTGTGGATGGCGTGCCCGGTGTCGCCGATCCGCACCCGGGCCCGGATCATCGGGGCCTCGTCGATGCCGGTCGAGGTGACCACGGTGTCGCCGTGGGCGGCGATGGTGGTGTGGCCGGCCAGGGTGGGGGCGCCCCGGGCCAGGGCGTAGTTGCGGACCCCGTCGCTGGAGGTGATGTAGTGGGTCCACCAGCCGCCCGGGGTGATCCCGTCGGGGGCGTCCACGCCGGCCAGGGTCACCCCGAGGTAGGTCAGCGAGTACGGGCCGAAGCCGGAGGTCTGGCTCTCGTCGTCCACGACGTACTGGTTCATGAAGACCTGCCGGTCGGGGTGCGGTCGCAACCCGGCCGGGACCAGCGCCGCCACCGCCTCGGGATCCGTCGGGAGCCAACTGAAGTACAGCGTCCGGCAGTTCACGACGAGTTGGGGGACGGCAGGGTCGAGCACGGCACCTCCGATCAAGGGTGTACCCGCGACGCTAAGCCCGGTCCCGTCAACGGGACAACGACGGAAAGGCGACAGTCGATCGGCGACCATACGCTAGCTCGGCCATCCGGCCGGGCCCCCCGTCCGTCCGGCTGGACAAGGGTGGGGTGGCCGGCCATCCCCGCCCTGCCCGAACGGGCCGGATGACCCTTGCGCACCGCCCCCGGATTGCCCCTGATCAACTCAGCGGGATGACCACTTTGCCGCCTTTCATGACTAGAAATAACTTAAGTACATCGTCCGTTCGGCTAGATTTCTGGGAGACGATCGGGCTAAGGTGACTCCCGAACGGACGAACAGCACTACACCAAAGCGCCACGTCTTTATCCGCGGACCAGGTGCAGGGAGGACCACCATGACCGCGCCAACGATCAGCGAACCGGCGACAACCCGGGCGACTCCCGCCCCGAAGCTCGATCCGAGGGCGCTCTCCGACAGCGCCACCGACCTGCTCAACGCGATGACCGCGCTCCCCGCCGGGCACCCGTCCCGGGCCGCGCTGCGGGACCGCGCGATCGAGGCCTGGCTACCGCTGGCCAACCATCTCGCCCACCGCTACAGCGGCCGCGGCGAGCCCACCGACGACCTCGCCCAGACCGCGGCCGTCGGCCTCATCAAGGCCATCGACAAGTTCGACCCCACCCGCGGGGTCGACTTTGCCGGCTACGCGATCCCCACGATCATCGGCGAGCTGAAGCGGCACTTCCGGGACCGGACCTGGGACATCCGGGTGCCCCGGCGCTTGCAGGAGCTGCGGCTCGCCATCTCCGACGCCAACAGCTCGCTGCTACAGACCCTCGGTCGCTCGCCGACGGTGGCCGACATCGCCGCCCACCTCAAGGTCACCGAGGAGGAGGTGCTGGAGGGTCTGGAGGGCGCCCGCGCCTACAACGCCGTGTCGCTGTCCACCCCGACCGGCGATGGCGAGCGGGCCACCGAACTCGGCGACATGCTCGGCGGCGAGGACGGCGAGTTCGAGCTGGCCGAGCTGCGGGTCGCCCTGGGCCCGGCGCTGGCCACCCTTGACGAGCGCGAGCAGCGGATCCTGACCCTGCGGTTCTACGGCAACCTGACCCAGTCGCAGATCGCCGAGCAGATCGGCGTGTCGCAGATGCACGTGTCCCGGCTGCTGGCCAGGTCACTGACCAAGCTGCGCGGGCAGCTCGACGGGACCTACCAGAACTAGCCAGGGGGTGGCGGTGGTGGCCGGGTCCGACGACCCGGCCACCATCGTGTCCGCGTCGCCTCAGCCGGCGGCCGGCTCCCGCCACATCGGCCAGAACGGCGTCCCGTCGGGCAGCCGGAACGGCTCGGACACCTGGTAACCGTGCCGCGCGTACAGGTTCCGTCCGATCTCGCTGCTCGCCTCCAGGTACGCCGGCACGCCGTTGGCGTCCAGCCAGGCGTGGTGGTGGCGCAGCAGCGCGCTGCCGATGCCCTGGCCCTGGCGCTCCGGCTGGACGGCCAGCAACGCCAGGTGATGGTGGTCCCGGTGCGGATGACTCGCGGCGAACAGCTCGTCGAGGTGGACGAAGCGCGGCGTCCACTCCCCGCAGGCGGCGGCCAGCCGGGCGTCGTACTCCTGCGGCGGGGGCAGCGGCTCACCGACCGACGGCAGCCAGACCGCCACCCCGGCCCGGTCGTCGGTGCCGAACACCAGACCGTGCCGCAGGGCGTGCTCGACGATGATCTCGAAGTTGCCGGCCAGCACCGCCTCCCGCTTGGCCTCGTCCGGCACCAGCCATCGGGTCGCGTCCAGCACCAGGAAGGACTCGGCGATCCGGGCGGCCACCCACCGGGCATCCGCCGGTTCGAGCCGCCCGATGGTCGGCGTCACCGCCGGGCCTCCGTGGCGACCGGACCGGTGGCCGACGGGGACACCGCGACCGCCACGGCGCTCTCCGCGCCGAGGCCGATCCGGGCGTACGTGTCGGGACGGTTGCGCCGCAGCACCAGGCCCCACACCCCGCCGAGCAGCGCCGCCACCGGGTAGACCGCCGGGAAGAGCCAGCGCAGCGGCGAGTCGGGTTCGACGCCGAGCAGGTTGGCGAAGTTCTGCACCGCCAGCACGATGATCGCGGTCAGCGCCACCGCGGCGATCCCCGGCGCGACCAGCCGCCGCCACAGCGTCTCCGGCTCAGCGCTGCGGGCGAAGTACGCGATGATCGCGACCGCGGTGACGGCGATCAGCAGGAGCACCCCGAAGCCGCCGCTGGTCCCGAGCCAGAAGAACAGTTGCAGGACCGGGTCCCAGCCGTTGACCGCGTACAGCACGATCACCACCAGCCCGAGCGCGCTCTGCGCCAGCGACGCGGCCCGGGGCGCGCCGGTGGTCGGCGAGGTCCGGCCGAACGCCGCCGGCAGTACCCGCTCCCGGCCCAGCGCGAAGGCGTACCGCGCGGTGGTGTTGTGGAACGAGATCATGGCGGCCAGCACCGAGGTCAGGAAGAGCGCCTGGCCGATGGTGAGGACCGTGTCGCCCAGGTGCGCCCCGGCCAGATTGAAGATCAGATCGACGCTCTGGGCGCCGGCCTCCTCGACGATCCGGTCCGGTCCCACGGCCACCGTCATGCTCCACGAGGAGAGCGCGTAGACCACCGCGATGATCGCCACGGAGAGGTAGGTCGCCATCGGCACGGTGCGTTTCGGGTCCTTGCTCTCCTCGCTGAACACCACCGAGGCCTCGAAGCCGACGAAGCCGAGGATCGCCAGCACCAGCACCGCACCGACGCCGGGCACGAAGAAGTTGTCCGGCGAGAACGCGGCAAAGCTGACGCTGCCACCGGCCGGGTTGCCCAGCTGGCCCAGGTCGAAGAGCACGATGACGGCGATCTCGGCGCAGAGCAGGGCGGCCAGCACCATGCCGTTGATGTCCACCCGGAGCAGGCCGAGCACCCCGACCAGGGCCCAGGCCACCAGCGCCACGATCCACCACTGTGGCGCGATGCCGAAGAGCCGGTCCAGCACCGGCGTGGCCGCCGCGCCGATGGCGCCGTAGAGCCCGACCTGGAGAGCGTTGTAGGCGATCAGCGCAACCCAGGCGGTGCCCACCCCGGCCGGGCGGCCCAGCCCTCGGCTGACGTACGCGTAGAAGGCTCCGGCATTGGCCATCCGGCGGGCCATCGCCACATAGCCGGCGGAGAAGAGGGCCAGCACCGCGGCGACCGCCAGGAACGCCAGCGGGATGCCGAGCACCCCGATGACCCCGTAGCCGGTGGTGACCACACCGGCGACCACGGTCAGCGGCGCTGCCGCGGAGAGGACGAAGAAGATGACCGAGGGCACGCCGAGCCGGCCACGGGCCAGCGCCTCGGAGACGTTGCTCGGTCGTTCGGATCTTGTCGCTGTCGAGGACATGGACTGCTCCGGTTTCCAGGGGAGGGGAAGGGGTGTACCGGTTCAGGGGATGCCGCGCAGCACGGCCGCGCCCACGGCGGACTCCGTGTGCGCCACGAGTTCCTTCAGCGGGGCCGGCAGCGCCGGGATGATCAGGTTGAGCCGGTGGTGGGCGCGGGGGCCGGCGCTCCACAGCACCTCGCGGGTCAACCCGGCGGCGGCCACCAGACCGAGCAGCAGCGCGTCGGGCACGCTCGGTGGCTCCGGGCGCTCCAGCACCGCGCGCAGGCGGGTGGCCGGCCAGGCGGCCACGTTGAGGTCTGTCGGCAGGTAGGCCATGGTGGTCCGCAACAGCCGCCGGGTCTCCTGCCGGCGCAGCACGCCGGCCCGGGCCAGCCGCTCCCCGACCGAGGTCACCGCGGTCTGCGCCAGGAAGCTCAACCAGGTCCGCACGGCCTGGTGCTGGGCCTCGCCGATCAGTTGGTCGAGCACGGTGTGCGCCAGCGCGTCGGCCGGCGGGCGGCGGTCGAGCACGTTGACCTGGCCGGAGATGACGGTGATGTGTCCATAGAGGATCAGCTCACCGAGGAGCCCGGCGGCCAGCCCGAGGCCGTTCGCGGCCGGGTGCAGCTTGGCCCTGCCTCGGGTGTCGTCGTGAGCGATCAGGAAGAACTCGTCGGCGATGAGCAAACGTCCTCCCAGGCCGCCCGTCCATTGTGATCGCTAACCCGGGAAAGGATGCACCGAGCGCAACTGCAATGCAACTCCCGTTTTTCCCGGTTGCACTCCGTGCTGACGCGACCTGCGTATCTGGTCATGACAGACTCGGAGGGTGACCGCGAGCCCCACCGTCCGCCGCCGCCGCATCGCCCGGGAACTGCGCCAGTTGCGCGAACGCGCCGGGATGACCCTGGATGTCGCCGCCCGGCAACTGGACATGTCCAAAAGCAACCTGTCCCGCATCGAGAACGCCCAGATCGGTATCAAGCCGCGCGACGTGCGCGCCGCGCTGGCGCTGTACCAGGTCACCGGCGCCGACGCCGAGGCGCTCATCGAGATCGCCCGCGGCGCGCAGCAGCGCGGCTGGTGGCAGCACTACAGCGACGTACTGCCGGAGTGGTTCGAGTTCTACGTCGGGCTGGAGGCCGAGGCGGCCACCCTGCGCACGTACGAGGCCGAGGCGGTGCCCGGCCTGCTACAGACCGAGGCGTACGCCCGGCAGGTCTACCGGCTCACCGCGGGCGAGGAGGACCTCGACCGCAAGGTCGCCGCCCGGCTGCGCCGGCAGGACGTGCTGCGCAGCGACGACCCGGTCGAGCTTTCGGTGGTGCTGAACGAGGCAGTATTGCTACGCCCTGTCAGCGACCGGGCCGTCATGGCGGGGCAACTGGCCCACCTGGAGACCGTTGCCCAGTTACCAAACGTCACGATCCAGGTACTTCCGTTCGAGGCCGGTGGCCATCCGGCGATGAATTCACCGTACGTGATCCTCACGTTCGCCGACGCGGCCGACGCGGCAGTGGTTTACCTGGAAAATCTCACGACAGGCCTGGCACTGGAGGAGGCCGGACAGGTGCGCTCGTATAGCCTTGTGCACGAGAGGCTGAGCCGTCTGGCGCTCGATCCGGCGGCATCCTTGGTGCGCCTGAAAGAGGCTTCTCGTTACTTTACGTGACCGCTGCAACGCGGTCACTGTCGGTATCGACGAAGGGATCGCGATGACCGCGCTCGACCTGTCCCCGGCGAAGTGGCGCACCAGTACGCGCAGTGTGGGCAACGGCAACTGCGTCGAGGTCGCCGCCGTCGACGGTCGGATCGCGGTACGCGACAGCAAGGACCGCCACGGGCCGGTCCTGGCCTTCCCGCCGTCGACCTGGCACGCCTTCGTCGGTGGCTTGCGCTCCCGCTGATCCACCGGCCGCTGCGGCACGCGCCGGCTGATCAGGGGCGGGCGCCGGGCGGCCGATCGTCCTGGTCGAACGGACGCGGTGCGAGACTGGGCCGTGCTCTCCGACGTACCCATCGACCTGCCGGTCCGACCGGCGCTGCCGGGGCTGGTCGCGGCGCTGCGCGCGGCGGGCGCGGCCGTCCTGGTCGCCCCGCCGGGCACCGGCAAGACCACCCTCGCCCCGCTCGCCGTGGCCGACGCGGTCGCCGGCCGGGTGATCGTCGCCGAGCCCCGCCGGCTGGCCGCCCGTGCGGCGGCGCGCCGGATGGCGGCCCTGCTCGGCGAGCCGGTCGGCGACCGGGTCGGCTACGCGGTGCGCGGTGAGCGCCGGGCCGGCCCACAGACCCGGGTTGAGGTGGTCACCACCGGGCTGCTGGTCCGCCGGCTGCACCACGACCCCGAGCTGGCCGGCGTCGGCGCGGTGCTGCTGGACGAGTGCCACGAGCGGCAACTCGACGCCGACCTCGCGCTCGCCTTCACGGTCGAGTCCCGGGCCGCGCTGCGACCGGATCTGTGGCTGCTGGCGATGTCCGCGACCCCCCGGGCGGACCGCTTCGCCGCCCTGCTCGGCGGTGCCGTGCCCGCGCCGGTCGTCCGGGCGTCGTCGGCGTTGCACCCGGTGGCCCGGGTCTGGGCGCCGCCACCCCGCCCGGTGCCGCCACCCGGCGCCGGACCGGTGGACCGGGCCCTGCTGGACCACGTGGCGACCACCGTCCGGCGGGCCGTCCGGGAACGCGACGGGGACGTGCTGGTCTTCCTGCCCGGGGTGGGCGAGATCGGCGCCGTCGCCGGCCGGCTGGCCGACCTGCGCGACGGCATCGACGTGCTGCGGTTGCACGGCCGGCAGGGCGGCGCCGAGCAGGATGCCGCGCTGCGGGCCGGGCCACGGCGGCGGGTGGTGCTGGCCACCGCGGTGGCGGAGAGCAGCGTGACCGTGCCGGGCGTGCGGACCGTGGTGGACGCCGGCCTGTCCCGGGTGGCCCGGCTGGACCTGGCCCGGGGGCTGGGCGCGCTGGTCACCGTGCCGGTGTCCCGGGCCGCGGCCACCCAGCGCGCCGGCCGGGCCGGCCGGGAGGCCCCGGCCACGTCTACCGCTGCTGGTCCCCGGCCGCGCACGAGCGGCTGCCGGCCCATCCCGAGCCGGAGATCGCCACCGCCGACCTCACCGGGTTCGCGTTGGAGCTGGCCGCCTGGGGCGACCCCGACGGCACCGGGCTGGCGCTGCCCGACCCGCCGCCCGCAGCGGCGATGGCGGTGGCCCGCGAGACGCTCTCCACCCTGGGCGCGCTCGGACCGGACGGCCGGATCACCGCACGCGGCCGGGCGATCGCCGCCGCCGGCGCGCATCCCCGGCTGGCCCGTGCACTGCTCGACGGGGCCGACCGGGTGGGTGCCGACCGGGCCGCCGAGGTGGTGGCGCTGCTCGCCGAGGAGACCGCCGCCGGGCCGGGCGACGACCTCGCCGCCGCCCTGCGCCGGCTGCGCTCCGGCGCCGACCCGGCCGCCACCGCGCGGTGGCGCACCGAGGTACGCCGGCTGCGCCGCCTGCTGCCAGCCGCCGGAGACGCGCCAGCGGGTCGGCGCGGGCAGGACGAGCGGATGCGGGTGCCGCTGACCGACGATCTCGCCGCCGGGCTGCTGGTCGGGCTGGCGTACCCCGAGCGGCTGGCCCGGGTGCGGCGACCCGGCGGCTCGGCGTACCTGATGAGCGGCGGGACCGCGGCGGAGCTGGCGCCGGGGTCGGCGCTGGCCGGCACCGACTGGCTGGCCGTGGCGGTGGCCGACCGCTCCCCGGCGCGCCGACCGCCCGGGTGCGGCTCGCCGCCGCGCTGGACGAGGCGACCGCCCGGGAGGCCGGCGGGCCGCTGCTGCGCGCCGCGCGGGAGGTCGGCTGGGCCGGTACGGACGTGGTGGCCCGGGAGGTGGTCCGGCTCGGCGCGATCGAGCTGGTCGAGCGCCCGCTGCCGCGACCAGACCCGGAGCAGGTCGTCGCGGCCCTGCTGACCGGCCTGCGCGGCGCCGGCCTCGACCTGCTGACCTGGACCCCGGCGGCGCGGGCGCTGCGCGAGCGGCTGGCGTTCTGCCGGCACGCGCTCGGCGACGACTGGCCGGACGTCTCCGATCCGGCGCTGCTGGCCGCCGCCGCGGACTGGCTCGGCCCGGAGCTGGCCACCGCCCGCCGCCGGGCCGACCTGGCCCGCATCGACGTGGCCGGGGCGCTGCGCCGGCTGGCGCCGTGGCCGCTGGCCGGCCGGCTGGACGAGCTGGCCCCGGAACGGATCACCGTGCCGAGCGGCTCCCGGATCCGGGTGGACTACGCCGACCCGGCCGCGCCGGTGCTCGCGGTGCGGCTCCAGGAGACCTTCGGCTGGACGGACGCGCCCCACGTGGCCGGCGGCCGGGTGCCGGTGCTGCTGCACCTGCTCTCCCCGGCGGGCCGGCCGGTGGCGGTCACCGCCGACCTGGCCTCGTTCTGGCGCTCGGGCTACCGGCAGGTCCGGGCCGAGCTACGCGGGCGCTACCCGCGCCACCCCTGGCCGGAGGACCCGACCACGGCCACGCCGACCGGGCGGGCCGGGCGGCGGCGCTGACCGTCACTCCTCGTCGACCACGTCGGCGACGACCACGGTGACGTTGTCCGGGCCGCCGGCCCGCAGCGCCAGCTCGATCAGCCGCCGCGTGCACCCCTCCCGCTCCTGCTCGGTGGCGAGCACCTCGGCCAGCGTGTCGGCGGGTACGACGTTGGAGAGCCCGTCGCTGCACAGCAGCCAGCGGTCACCGGCCCGGGGCAGCATCGTCGCGTACGTCGGGGAGACCTCGTCGCCCTGCAACGCCTGGGTGACCACGGCCCGGCGGGGGTGGCTGCCGGCCTGGTCGGGAGTGATCAGGCCCTGGTCGACGAGCATCTGCACGAAGGTGTCGTCGCGGGTGATCTGCTTGAGCACGCCGTCGCGGAACAGGTACGCGCGGGAGTCGCCCACGTGGGCCAGGGCCAGGCAGCTGCCGGTACGCGCGAACAGCAACGCGGTCAGCGTGGTGCCCATCCCCTGCCGCTGCGGGTCCTCGCTGACCGCCTGACGGATCCCGGTGGTGGCCAGCTTGATGCCGCTCTGCAACGCGGCGACCAGAGCGTCCTCGGGGGTCGCCAGGTCCAGTGGCGCCACCGCCTCGATGGCGATGGCGCTGGCCAGGTCGCCCGCGGCCATGCCACCCATGCCGTCGGCGACGGCGACCAGCCAGGTGCCGGCGTGCAGGGCGTCCTGGTTACCGCTGCGGATCAGCCCACGGTCGCTCGTCCCGGCGGAACGCAGCTTCAGGGTCATGGCACGCAGCCTGCCAGGCGAAGGGCGCGGTTGTCTCTAGGAGATCAGGACGCCCGGGCGTGGCGCGGCGAATCTCACTGCCGGCGGAGCCGATTCTCATCGGACAGGATCGATTGACAGGCTCCGCCGGCCCTGGAAACATGCCCGATACCTGGGAGCGCTCCCAGCCTCCGCACCACGCTACCCACCACCCCGCACGTTCCGTCCCGCTCGTCGGAAGGAATCCCCCGTGACGCCATCCCGACGTCGCCTCGCGGTGCTCGCCGCGGCGACCACCGTGGCGCTGACCGGCGCGTCCGCCGGCCCGGCCCACGCCGATCCCCCGGCCGACGCCCCCGAACAGATCACCAACGGCGACTTCAGCGCCGGCGTTTCGCCCTGGTTCTCCTACGGCACCGGCCCGCTCGGGGTGACCGACGGCCAACTCTGCACCACCGTCCCCGGCGGGTTGGCCAACCAATGGGACGCCGGCATCGGCCAGGACGGCGTCGCGCTGATCGGCGGCGCCGAGTACACCCTCGGCTTCGACGTCACCGCGACCCCCGGCAGCGCGGTCAACGCCGTGCTGCAACTCGGCAACGCCCCCTACACCGGCTACTTCTCCGTCAACGCCGCGGCCACCCCGACCCAGCAGCGGATCGAACGGACCTTCGTCGCGCCCGAGGACGACTCCCGAGCCCAGCTGATCTTCCAGGTCGGCGGCAGCGCCGCCGAGCAGACCGTCTGCCTGGACAACGTCTCGTTGCGCGGCGGCGAGCCGCCCGAGCCGTACGTGCCGGACACCGGCCCCCGGGTCCGCGTCAACCAGGTCGGCTACCTGCCCGCCGGGCCGAAGAACGCGACCGTGGTCACCGAGGCCACCACGGCGCTGCCCTGGCAGCTGCGCGCCGCCTCCGGCGCCGTGCTGGCCCGCGGCAGCACCACCCCGCGCGGCGTCGACCCGGCGTCGGCGCAGAACGTGCACTCGGTCGACTTCTCGTCGTACCGCACCGCCGGGCGGGGCCTGACGCTGGCCGTGGACGGCGAGGTCAGCCACCCGTTCGACATCTCCGGCACGCTCTACGACCAGCTCCGTTCGGACGCCCTACAGTTCTTCTACATCCAGCGCAGCGGCATCGCCATCGACGGCGCCCTGGTCGGCGCGGAGTACGCCCGGCCGGCCGGACACCTGGGCGTCGCCCCCAACCAGGGCGACACCGACGTGCCCTGCCAGCCCGGCGTCTGCGACTACCGCCTCGACGTGCGCGGCGGCTGGTACGACGCGGGCGACCACGGCAAGTACGTGGTCAACGGCGGCATCGCCACCTACCAGCTGCTGAGCACCTTCGAGCGGACCAAGAACGCCGCCACCGCCGGACACGGCGCCGCCCTGGCCGACAGCACGCTGCGGGTGCCCGAACGCGGCAACGGGGTGCCGGACATCCTCGACGAGGCCCGCTGGGAGCTGGAGTTCCTGCTGCGCATGCAGGTGCCGGCGGGCAAGCCGCTGGCCGGGATGGCCCATCACAAGATCCATGACCGGAACTGGACCGGGCTGCCGCTGCAACCCGAGGACGACCCGGAGCCGCGGGAACTGCACCCGCCCTCCACCGCCGCCACCCTGAACCTGGCCGCCGTGGCCGCCCAGTGCGCCCGGCTGTTCGCCCCGTACGACACGGCGTTCGCGCAGCGCTGCGGCACCGCGGCGAAGACCGCCTACGCGGCGGCCAAGGCCAACCCCAACCGGTACGCCAGCGGCGCCGACAGCAACGGCGGCGGCCCGTACGACGACAGCAACGTCACCGACGAGTTCTACTGGGCGGCCGTCGAGCTGTACCTGACCACCGGCGAGCGCGCCTACCTGACCGACCTGACCGCCTCGCGGCACCACACCGGCGACGTCTTCGAGGCCCGTGGCTTCGGCTGGCAGAGCGTCGCCGCGCTGGGCCGGCTGGACCTGGCGACCGTGCCCAGCGGGCTGCCGGCCGCCGAGCTGGCCCGCATCCGGGCCTCGGTCACCGCCGCCGCCGACGGTTACCTCGCCGAGCTGCGCCGCCAGGCGTACGGGCTGCCGATGCCCGGCGACGCCGACAGCTACTTCTGGGGCGGCAACAGCAACGTCATCAACAACGCGATCGTGCTGGCCACCGCCTTCGACCTGACCGGCGACGGCAGGTACCGGGACGGGGCCGTGCAGGCGATGGACTACATCCTCGGCCGCAACGCGCTGAACATCTCGTACGTGACCGGGTGGGGCGAGCACGCGGCGGAGAACCAGCACAGCCGGATCTTCGGCCACCAGCTCGACCCGAGCCTGCCGAAGCCGCCCGCCGGCTCGCTGGCCGGCGGCCCGAACGCCGACCTCCAGGACCCGCTCGTGCAGCAGCTGCTCGCCGGCTGCGCGCCGATGTTCTGCTTCGTCGACGACATCGCCTCCTACTCGACCAACGAGGTCGCGATCAACTGGAACTCGGCGCTGGCCTGGATCGCCTCGTTCCTGGCCGACCAGGGCGACGCCCGGGCGGTCCCGCCGCCCGCCTGCACGGTCACCTACACCAACTACGGCGTCTGGCACGGCGGCACCGGCTTCACCGCCCAGGTGACCATCCGCAACACCGGCGCCACCACGCTGAACGGCTGGACCGCCCGGTTCGCCTTCACCGGTGACGCCACGGTGCGCGAGGCGTGGATGGCGCAGGTGACGCAGTCCGGGGCCACGGTGACCGCGAAGAACGAGTCGTACAACGCCCGGATCGCCCCCGGCGGCACCGCGATGTTCGGCTTCAACGCCACCACCACCGGCGGCGCCAACCCGTCCCCGTCCCTGATCACGCTGAACGGCGCCCCCTGCGCCGTCTCGTGATCCCCTGATCCCCGGGTGGGCGCCGTCGGCGACCGGCACCCACCCGGGCCCTCCGCTGGCGAGTTGCTCAAGGTTCTGGTCTGGATCCGGTCGGATCCAGACCAGACTTCTTTTCGATGGGTGGTGGAGGATGAGGGGCATGGCGGAGGTCGGGGTGCGGCGGGGCGGGCCGGCGGATGCCGGAGTGGTGCTGCGGCTGCTCGACGACGCCACCGCGTGGCTGGCGGCGCTCGGGCGCACCGGGCAGTGGGGCGCCGAGCCCGCCTCGACGGATCCGCGGCGCATCGGCCAGGCGGACGCGTGGGCCAGAGGCGGTGGCCTGTGGCTGGCGCAGGCGGCCGGGCAACCGGTCGGCGCGCTGGTGGTCGGCACCGCGACCGAGTACGTGCCGCCGGCCACCGAGCCGGAGCTGTACGTGAACCTGCTGGTCACCGACCGGGCCCACGCCGGGAAGGGCATCGGCGGCCGGCTGCTGGCGCACGCCGCCGAGCTGGCCCGGGAGCGCGGCGTGGGGCTGCTGCGGGTGGACTGCTACGCCGGCGACGACGGCGCGCTGGTGCGCTGGTACGAGCGGCAGGGCTTCACCGCCACCGACCCCTTCACCGTGCAACGCCCCGGCCACCCCCCCTGGCCCGGCCAGGTCCTAACCCACCACCCCCACTAACCCCCCACCCCACCCCACCCCACCCCCGCCCCACCCCGCCGCTGTCGATCATGCAGTTGTGGTGGCCGGAAGTGCCGATATGCCCTTTTTTGGGGGGCACCACAACTGCATGATGAGCGGCGGGTGGGGGCGGGGAGCGGCGGGGCGGGTTATTCGGCGTGGGTGCCGGTGCTGGCGGGAGGTGTGCCGTCGCCGATCCAGACCGTCTTGACGTTGCAGAACTCGTGCATGCCGTGGGCCGACAGCTCCCGGCCGTAGCCGGAGTTCCTGACCCCGCCGAACGGCAGCTCGGGGTAGGAGGTGGTCATGCCGTTGATGAAGACGGCCCCCGCGGCCAGGTCGGTGGCGAACCGCTCCTGCTCCTGCGGGTCGCGGGTCCAGGCGTTCGAGCCGAGGCCGTAGGCGGTGCCGTTGGCCAGCTCGATCGCCTCCTCGTACGACGAGACCCGGTACAGCCCGGCGACCGGCCCGAACACCTCCTCGGACCACATCCGCATCCCCGGGTCCAGGTCGGTGACCACCGTCGGCGGGTAGAACCAGCCCTCGCCGGCCGGCAGTTCCCCACCGCACAGCACGGTGGCTCCCCGGTCGACCGCGTCGCGCACCTGGGCGTCGACCTCGTTGCGGCCCCGCTCGGTGGCCAGCGGCCCGACATCGGTGTCGTCGTCCATCGGATCACCCACCCGCAGCGCCGACATCCGGTGCGCGAAGGCCTCGGCGAAGGCGTCGTAGAGGTCGGCGTGCACGATGAAGCGCTTGGCCGCGATGCAGGACTGGCCGTTGTTCTGGCAGCGGGCGGTGGTGGCCACCTCGGCGGCGAGTTCCACGTCGGCCGAGGGCATCACCACGAACGGGTCGCTGCCCCCCAGTTCCAGCACGGTCTTCTTCAGCTCCCGGCCGGCGATCTGGCCGATCGAGCGCCCGGCGACCTCGCTGCCGGTCAGGGTGGCGGCGCGTACCCGTGGGTCGCGCAGGATCCGGTCCACCGCGTCGGAGCCGACCAGCAGGGTGGTGAACGCGCCCTCGGGGAACCCGGCGCGGCGGAACACGTCCTCCAGCAGGAGCGCGGTCTGCGGCACGTTGGAGGCGTGCTTGAGCAACCCGGTGTTGCCGGCCATCAGCGCCGGCGCGGCGAAGCGGATGACCTGCCAGAGCGGGAAGTTCCAGGGCATCACCGCGAGCACCGGCCCGATCGGCTGGTAGCGGACGAACGCCCGGGTGGCGGAGACCGCCCGGGCGTCGGCCGGCTGGTCGGCGAGGAACTCCGCCGCGTGGAGGGCGTAGAAGCGGCAGGCGGTGGCGCACTTGGTGACCTCGGCCTTCGCCGCCGCGTACGTCTTGCCCATCTCGGTGGTCATCAGCCGGGCGATCTCGTCGCGCTCCGCCTCCAGCAGGTCGGCCGCCGCGTTCAGCCACCCACCCCGCTGCGCGATGCTGGTCCCGCGCAACTGTTGATGCGCCAGGTCGGCCCGTTCGATCGCGCCGTCGATCTGCTCGTCGGACATCGCCCCGTACGTCTTGAGCACCTGCCCGTTCACGGGGTTGGTGGTGGCGATGGTCATCAGGGCTTTCTCCCGTCACTCGAAGAGCGAGTGCCGCACGCCGGGCTCCTCCCGGCGGCGGGCGGCCCGGCGACGTTGGATGACGGCCAGGTCGACGACGGCGACCACCGCGAAGACGGCGCAGGCCACCCCCAGCCAGACCAGCGCGGCGCGGAACGCCAGCACCGCGAACACGATCATGGTGACGAGCCCGAAGCTGGCCAGCGCCAGCCGCAGGTTCAGCGCGCTGTACCCGTGACCGACCGTGCCGCGGGCACGCCGGGGCTGTGATCTCGTCATCACCCCCACCTACCCTCCGGAGCCGGGGATAACCATCGACGCCGCGGCGGCTTCGTCGGGTGGTGGGTTGCGTTACACCGGGCCCTCGGGAGCGGGCCTATCGGGGTACCGGCGGGGAACATGGAGGGCATGACCGTGAGCCCCGCCGCGCCGGTGACCGTCGCCGTCGCCCGACGCGCCGATCCCGCCCGCACCGACGAGATGGTGGCGTGGATGCGGGCCGGCACCGCGCTGGCCGAGGCGTTCCCGGGCTTCCTGGGCGCCGGGTGGGTTCGCAGCGCCCCCGGCTCGGGCGAGTGGCACATGCTCTACCGCTTCGCCGACCAGGACACCCTGCGCCGTTGGGAGGATTCGCCGCAGCGCCACTGGTGGCTGACCTCGGCGCAGGGCATCGTCGAACACACCCGGGTCGAACGGCGCACCGGCATCGAGGGCTGGTTCGACCCGCCCCGCGAGTTCGAACCGCCCCGTGGGTTCGACCCGGCCCGCGAGGAGGCCGTCGAGCGGCTCGACGCGGCGCCGACCGTGCCGCCGTCACCGCCGCGCTGGAAGCAGGCGGTCACCATCTGGCTGGCGTTCTTCCCGCTCAGCCTGACCGCCACCCTGCTGACCGGGCAGCTCCTGCCGGGCCTGCCCACCGCGGCCCGGGTGCTGGTCATGACCCTCACCCTGACCCCGCTGATGACGTACCTGGTGCTGCCCCGGATCACCCGGGCTCTCCAGTGGTGGCTGCACGGGCAGCGCGCCCCCTGGCGCGTACCACGCTGACCGCCGCGACGACAGGCGTCTGCCGCATCCCCGACAACAGCGCGTGACCGCCGACCAGCCCGCGCGTAGAGTCACCATGCCGTCGCTCTGCGCTGTGAGGCTGGGGAAGTCATGCCTGGACGCTGGACCACCGCCGTCGTCTGCCTACTCGCACTGGTCGCGCTGGCCTGCGAAGGGGGCGGAGAAGCGGCCCCCCGGCCGACCCGCGGCACGCCACCGCCCGGCACCCCCAAGGTGGTCGCGGCGCTCGGCGACTCGATCACCACCGGCTTCGGCTCCTGCCTGGTGCTGACCTCGTGCGAACGCAACTCCTGGTCGACCGGGGACGGGCTGCGGGTGGAGAGCCACTACCGCCGGCTGCTCGACCGCAACCCGGGGCTGCGCGACAAGGCGCACAACCACGCCCGCCCGGGGGCGCGGGCCGCGGCGTTGGCCGGCCAGGCCGAGGCGGCGGTACGCGACCGCGCCGACTACGTGACGGTGCTGATCGGCGCCAACGACGCCTGCCGGGGCACCATCGAGGCGATGACCCCGGTGGCCGACTTCCGGGCCGAGATCGACCGGGGGTTGCGGGTGCTGCGCGAGGGCCGCCCGAAGGCGCGGGTGCTGGTGGTCAGCATCCCCGATCTGTACCGGCTCTGGGAGGTCGGCCACGGCGAGTCGCGGGTGGTGCGGGCCTGGCGGCACGGCGTCTGCCCGGCGTTGCTGGCCGAGGCGGCCTCGACCGCCCCGGCCGACCAGGCCCGCCGCACGGCGTTCCGGGAACGGATCGACGCCTACAACCGGCACCTGTCGGCGGCCTGCCGGGCGTACGGCTCCCGGTGCCGCTACGACGGCGGCGCCGTGCACCGGGTCCGCTTCGACCTGGACCTGGTCAACCCGCTGGACTACTTCCACCCCAACACCGCCGGCCAGTCCCGCCTCGCCGAGGTGACCTGGCGCTCCTCCGGCTACGCCGACTGATCGTCGGCCTCCGGCGGACGACGGGGCGACGGGATGTGCGGGTTGCCGTGCCGCCGGTAGAGGGCCCGGGACCGCTCGGCGAGGTTCGTGGTGGCCGAGGAGTTCGCCCAGGTGCCGAGCACGATCGCCGCGCCGGGGATCACCTTGGCGAAGACCCGTTTCGCCGCGCGTACCCCGGCCATCTGGGCGAGCCGGACCCCGAGCCGCAGCATCACCCGGCCCAGCGGCGCCTGCCCACCGCCGCCGAACAGCGCCCCGGCCCGCTCCCGGCCGGCCGCGACCCCCAACGCCAGCCGGGCGCTCGCGGCCACCTTGTGCACCCGCTGGAGGACCAGCAGATCGGCAGCCCGGTCCGGGTGCTCCGGATCCGCCCCGTACGCGGCGGCGATGTGCAGCACCATCCGGGCCTGCGTCCAGGCCAACACCCCCACGTCGATCACCGCGCCGGGCAGCCCGGCGGCCCCGGAAACGGCGCCGGAGAGCCGGGCCCGGCTGACGAACCGGCGTACCGCCTGCTCGGCCAGGGTCTCGGCGGTCACGCCGGGCTGCTCGGCGCGGGCCTGCCGGGCCCACCGCGCCGCCTCCGGCCCGAGCCGACGCACCGCCTCGACCGCGAGGTGCTCCGGAGCGTACTGCGGATCCCGGCGCATCCGGTCCCAGAGCGTGGCCGGCGGGGCGTCGATGGCCTCGCCGGCGGACGCGGGCCGGGGCGAGGCAGGGGTCGTGGGCTGCTCGTCGGCGGCGGCCGGGTCGCTCATCGCCTCTCCCTTCGGTGGCGCTCATCCATGTGTACCCCGGCGCGGCAACGCCCTACCCGAACGGCCGTTGCGCACCGGTGCCGGGCCGGACGGCCCGGCGCGGCAGGAATGCATCAGGATGGCGGGTACGTTCTGGCGATCGGGGCCGCCGCCAACCCGGCGACCCGTTATGCGCATCCAGGGAGGCCGCACCGGTGCTCGACCCACACGAGCTCTACGAACTCACCGACGATCTGCCCGACCTCGGCCAACCGGTCCTGATCCAGGCCCTCACCGGTTTCGTCGACGCCGGCAACGCGGGCCGGCTGGCCCGCGAACAGCTGCTCACGTCGCTGGAGTCCCGCCCGATCGCCCGGTTCGACCTGGACCAGATGTTCGACTACCGCTCCCGCCGCCCGGTGATGACCTTCGTGGAGGACCACTGGGAGAGCTACGACGAGCCGGCGCTGGAACTGCACCTGCTGCACGACGACGACGAGACCCCCTTCCTCCTGCTCGCCGGGCCGGAACCGGACCTTCAGTGGGAACGGTTCGCCGCCGCCGTCGCCGGGCTCGCCGCCCGGCTGGACGTACGACTCACCGTCGGGCTCAACGCGATCCCGATGGCGGTGCCGCACACCCGACCGACCGGGGTGACCGCGCACGCCACCCGACGCGACCTGATCTCCGGTTACGAGCCGTGGCTGCAACGGGTCCAGGTCCCCGGCAGCGTCGGCCACCTGCTGGAGTTCCGCCTGGGCGAGGCCGGCCGCGACGCGCTGGGTTTCGCCGCGCACGTGCCGCACTACGTCGCGCAGGCCGAGTACCCGGCCGCCGCCGAGGTGCTGCTCGCCTCCGTGTCCCGCAGCACCGGGCTGCTGCTGCCCAGCGACGGGCTGCGCTCCTCCGCCGAGGTGGTCCGGGTGGAGATCGACCGCCAGGTCGCGCAGAGCGACGAGGCCGCCGCCCTGGTCCAGGCCCTCGAAGAGCAGTACGACGCGTTCGCCCGTGGTCGCAGCGGCCAGAACCTGCTCGCCCCGGAGAGCGGCCCGCTGCCCACCGCCGAGGAACTCGGCGCCGAACTCGAACGCTTCCTAGCCGAACAAACCCGCCCCCCCGAGATGTAAGGGGATGTAAGGAGGGGCCCCCTGTTAACGCCTGGTGTATAGGAGGGGCCCCCTACTAACACCCGCGGGCCGGCGAGCCGCCGCAGGGGGCGAGCTGGTGCGGGGGCGTGCCGCCGCAGTGGGCGAGCTGGTGCGGGGGCGAGTTGGTGCGGGGGGCGGGCTGGTGCGGCGGCGCGCGGAGCGGGCCGGGATGCGGCAGGCTGGCAGCATGCGCCTGGCGACCTGGAACGTGAACTCGGTGAAGGCCCGCCTGCCCCGACTGCTCGACTGGCTGGCCGGCACCGGGCCGGACGTGGTCTGCCTACAGGAGACCAAGTGCCCCGACGGCGCCTTCCCGGTGGCCGAGGTGGGCGAGCTGGGCTACACGGTGGCCAGCCACAGCGACGGACGGTGGAACGGCGTCGCCATCCTGTCCCGGGTCGGCCTGGCCGACGTCACGGTCGGGTTCCCCGGCGAGCCCGAGTTCCCCGAGCCGGAGGCCCGCGCCATCGCGGCCACCTGCGACGGGCTGCGGGTCTGGTCGGTGTACGTGCCGAACGGCCGCACGCCCGACGACCCGCACTACGCGTACAAGCTGGCCTGGCTGGCGGCGCTGCGGGACGCCCTGGACACCGAGCTGACCGGCGCGCCGGCGCTGGCGGTCTGCGGCGACTTCAACGTGGCCCCGACCGACGAGGACGTCTGGGATCCGGCGCTGTTCGCCACCTCCACCCATGTCACCCCCGCCGAGCGGGCAGCCCTCGCGGCGCTACGCGATATCGGCCTCACCGACGTGGTGCCCACCCCGATGAAGGGGCCACACCCGTACACCTACTGGGACTACCGGGCCGGGATGTTCCACCAGAACAAGGGCATGCGGATCGACCTGGTGTACGCCTCGGCGCCGGTGACCCGCGCGGTCCGCTCGGCGTACGTGGATCGGGAGGCCCGCAAGGGCAAGGCCCCCTCCGACCACGCCCCCATCGTGGTCGACGCCGACCTCCTCCCCACCGTCGAGTCGTTCTGACTCCCTCCCGCCGACCCTGGTAGGAAACTGCCCCCCGGCCGGGCGTCGACGTACCAAGATCTGTTCGCATCTTCAGGTCTAGGGTGGGGACATGGCTGTTGTGAAGATCAACGCGATCGACGTTCCGGCGGGAGCCGGTGAGGAGTTGGAGAAGCGGTTCGCGGCACGGGCCCGGGCGGTGGAGAACTCCCCCGGTTTCCTCGGCTTCGAGCTGCTGCGCCCGGTGGCCGGCGAGAGCCGCTACTTCGTCTACACCCGCTGGGAGAGCGAGCAGGCGTACCAGGACTGGGCCGCCGGGCCCGCCCGCGCCGCGCACGCCGCCCCGCCCGGCGAGCAGCGCCCACCGGTCGCCACCGGCGCCAGCCTCCTCGAATTCGAGGTCGTGCAGCAGGTCCCCTGACGGGCCGGCATCTCACCGCTTCTGAACGTCACGGCCGCGATCTCGGCCGTGACACCGATCAAGCTGCGGGCATTCGGTACGCCCACGGCGTTCCCGGCACCGACCAGCCTGGAACGGTTCAGGGTCGCGGCCTCGGGGTTGCCGAGGAGCTACCCGGCCAGCCTGAGAGTTGGCCACCACCCACTATCCTTCCGCACGGCGGGTCAGGGGTTGTGGGTGGTGGTGAGGGTGGCGAAGGCGATCACGTTGTCGGCGTAGCCGGTCTGGCCGCCGATCCACTGGCCGCCACAGGTGATCAGGCGCAGGGTCGGTGGGCCGTCGTGGCCGTAGACGCGCTCGGCGGGCAACTGGTCCTTGGGGAAGTGCTCGACGGAGTTCACGGTGAAGACCGCCACCGAGCGGTCCTCCCGGGTCACCTCGACCGTGTCGCCCACCCGGAGCTTGCCCAGGTCGTAGAAGACCGACGGGCCGCTCTTGGTGTCCACGTGCCCGACGATCACGGCCGGGCCGGGGTCGCCGGGGACCGGGCCCCGGTCATACCAGCCGGTCTCCTGGTGCCGGCTCAACGGCGGCACCGCGATGGTGCCGTCGGGTGCGTCACCGACCGGCTTCACCGCAGCGGAGATGTCGATCGACGGGACGGAGAGGCGCACCGGCCGGGCCGCCGTACGCGCGGCAGGCCCGCCGGCCGACGCCTGCTCACCGCCGGTCGCGGCCCACCCCAGCGGGCTGCCGACGGCGCGGCCCAGCCCGGCTCCGGTAGCGAAGACGCCGACCAGCACCAGCACCACGGCGAGCGGCAGCGACCAGGGCTGCGGCCGGACCGCAGCTCGCGCCGGCTGCTGCCAGCGAAGCCGGGGACGGCCCCACGGGCGACACCGGGCACGGCACCACGGGCAGAGCCAGGCGTACGGCGGGCGACGCTGGGCGCGCGGTCGGGGTCTGGGCCGGGGCCGGTCGGTCTTGGCGCGCGGTCGGGGTCGGTCGGTCGCGGTGTGTGGTCGGGGTCGGTCGGTCGCGACGCGCGGCCGGCACCATCCGGTACGAAGAGGTCGTGACGCGGCGGGCTGCCGGTGGGGCGTCCCGCCCGGCCGGTACCGGAGCCACGTCCCGCACGGCCAGCAGCAGCGCCTCGCGTCGCTCGGCCGAAGCTGGTCGGTCGGGGGGCACCACGGGCGGCGGGCATGGCACGCTCACCCACGCACGCCGCGACGACGCGTCGCCACGATCCACACCACCATGCCGGCGATGGTGAGCGCGAGCCCGCCGGGCAGCAGCAGACCGGAGGCGACCCCGCCGGCACCGCCACCGAAGCCGGTCGCCGGCCCCCGGCTGGGCTTGACGGTGCGTACCACCTGGAGCATGGTCGACGCGGTCTCGCCGCCCCGGCACTCCAGCTTGACCCGGTAGCTGCCGGGCAACACCCGCTCCTTCACCTGGGCCGTCCCGGTCAGCAGCCCGCGCTGGGGTTGCACCGCGACCCGGCCGAAGGCGTCCGAGACGGCGATGGCGCCGACCGAGTTGTCCTGGCAGCTGGCCTTGAGGCCGACCAGGTGCCCCGGTTCCACCGTGCCGGGGCTGACCTCGATGAAGACGTTCGGGCCGGGCGGCTGCGGCGCGGCGACCGGGTGCCCGGCGGCCTCCTGGACGGCGGCCGGTCCCGGTCCTGCCGCGCGGGCCGGCGTGGCCAGCCAGATCGGCACGGCCAGCGCGACGGCGAGCAGCGGCGTGACGGTCGCCAAGGCGAGCAGCGGGGCCACGAACGAGGCCGCCGGGGACGCGGCGGCCGGGGACGCGGCGGCCGGGGACGCGGCGGCCGGGGACGCGGCGGCCGGGAGCGCGGCGGCCGGGGGCACCGGACGGGTTCGGGTCACTGGCACGATGCCCCCTCCCGGCGCAACGGAACAGTCGCCGAGCGCCGCCGGACACCCGGTCTGCCGTACGGGATGATGGTCTCATCCCCGGTCGTACCTCACATCCGTTCCGGCGCGATGCTCGCGTAGGCTCGGTTGGCTGTGACCTCCACCGACCCGATGCCCGCCGTCGCCGCCGCACCGGCGGCGCGGCCGATCCGCACCTATCACCCGCGTGGCGGCCGGATGAGCGGCCGCCAGGTGGCCGCGTTGGAGCAGCTCTGGCCGATGTACGGCCTGCGCGTCGCCGACGCCGCCCCGTTCGATCCCGCCGACCTGTTCGGGCGTAGGGCCCCACTGGTGGTCGAGATCGGGTCCGGCATGGGCGACACGACCGTCGAGATGGCCGCCGCCGACCCGGGTCGAGATTATCTGGCGGTCGAGGTGCACACGCCCGGAATCGCGAACCTGCTGGACCTGGTCCACCACCGTGAACTGGGCAACATCCGGATCGTCGAGGGCGACGCGTTGGAGCTGGTCGATCTTATGACGCCCGGTTCGCTGGACGCGGTGCACATCTTCTTCCCGGACCCGTGGCCGAAGTCCCGGCACCACAAGCGTCGGCTGATCCAGCCCGCGCATGTCGCCCGGCTGCGTTCCCGGCTGGCCGTCGGTGGCACGCTGCACTGCGCCACCGACTGGGCGGAGTATGCCGAGTCGATGCGGGTGACGCTGGATGCCGACCCGGGCCTGGTCAACCTGTACGACGGTTTCGCGCCCCGGCCCGCCCATCGGCCGGTGACCCGGTTCGAGCGGCGGGCGCTGCGGGCCGGCCGCCCGATCGCCGATTTGCTCTACCGCCGCCGCTGACAGATGAAGGAAGGGCACCTTATTAACGCCTGGTGTACTAAAGGGGCCCCCTCCTAACATCCGGGGGCGACGCCGGTTGGCGTAGGGGGGCATGATCCGGGCACGATGGAGCGGCCATGACACTCACCGCCGCGCTGCCGAAGACCGCCGACCCCGACACCCTCTACGACGCGTTCGCCAGTTGGGCGTCCGAGCGCGGCCTCGACCTCTACCCCCATCAGGAGGAGGCGGTCATCGAGATCGTCTCTGGGGCGAACGTGATCATGAACACGCCGACCGGTTCGGGCAAGAGCCTGGTCGCGATCGCCGCGCACTTCGCCGCCCTGGCCGACGACCGGACAACCTTCTACACCGCGCCGATCAAGGCCCTGGTGTCGGAGAAGTTCTTCGCGCTCTGCGAGGTCTTCGGCGCCGAGAACGTCGGCATGCTCACCGGCGACGCGAGCGTCAACGCCGACGCGCCGATCATCTGCTGCACCGCGGAGATCCTGGCCAACCTGGCGCTGCGCGAGGGCACCCGGGCCGACGTCGGCCAGGTGGTCATGGACGAGTTCCACTTCTACGCCGAACCGGACCGGGGCTGGGCCTGGCAGGTGCCGCTGATCGAGCTGCCGCAGGCGCAGTTCGTGCTGATGTCGGCCACGCTGGGCGACACCACCCGCTTCGTCGACGACCTGACCCGGCGTACCGGCCGGCCGACCGCCGTCGTCCGCTCGGCCGAGCGGCCGGTCCCGCTGCTCTTCTCGTACGCGATGACGCCGTTGCACGAGACCCTCGAAGAGCTGCTGGAGACCAAGCAGGCCCCGGTCTACGTCGTGCACTTCACCCAGGCCGCCGCCCTGGAGCGGGCCCAGGCGCTGATGAGCGTCAACGTCTGCACCCGGGCCGAGAAGGACATGATCGCGCAGGCGATCGGCGGTTTCCGGTTCACCTCGGGTTTCGGCAAGACGCTGTCCCGGCTGGTCCGGCACGGCATCGGCGTGCACCACGCCGGCATGCTGCCGAAGTACCGCCGGCTGGTGGAGACCCTGGCGCAGGCCGGTTTGCTCAAGGTCATCTGCGGTACGGACACTCTCGGCGTCGGCATCAACGTGCCGATCCGCACGGTGCTCTTCACCGGCCTGTCCAAGTACGACGGGGTGCGGACCCGGCTGCTCAAAGCCCGGGAGTTCCACCAGATCGCCGGCCGCGCCGGTCGGGCCGGCTTCGACACCCTGGGCCGGGTCGTGGTGCAGGCCCCCGAGCACGTGATCGAGAACGAGAAGGCCCTCGCCAAGGCCGGTGACGACCCGAAGAAGCGGCGCAAGGTGGTCCGGCGCAAGCCGCCGGAGGGCTCCATCGGCTGGGGCCAGCCCACCTTCGACCGGCTGGTCGAGGCCGAGCCGGAGCCGTTGACCTCCAGCTTCCAGGTCAGCCACTCGATGCTGCTCAACGTCATCGGCCGCCCCGGCGACGCGTTCGCCGCCATGCGGCACCTGCTCACCGACAACCACGAGGAGCGGGCGGCCCAGCGCCGGCACATCCGGCGGGCCATCGCCATCTACCGGGCGCTGCGGGCCGGCGGTGTGGTCGAGGAGCTGCCCGAGCCCGACGAGACCGGCCGGCGGGTCCGGCTCACCGTCGACCTCCAGCTCGACTTCGCGCTCAACCAGCCGCTGTCGCCCCTCGCGCTGGCCACCATCGAGCTGCTGGACGCCGAGTCACCGTCGTACGCCCTCGACGTACTGAGCGTGATCGAGTCGATCCTCGACGACCCGCGCCAGGTGCTCTCCGCGCAGCAGTTCAAGGCCCGCGGCGAGGCGGTCGCCGCGATGAAGGCCGAGGGCATCGAGTACGAGGCCCGCCTCGAACTGCTCGACCAGGTGACCTGGCCCAAGCCGCTGGCCGAGCTGCTGGAGAACGCGTACGAGATGTACCGGCAGGGGCATCCGTGGGTCGCCGACCACCAGCTCTCCCCCAAGTCCGTGGTGCGGGACATGTACGAGCGGGCGATGACCTTCACCGAGTACGTGCAGTTCTACGGGCTGTCCCGCTCGGAGGGCCTGGTGCTGCGCTACCTCGCGGACGCGTACAAGACGCTGCGGCAGACCGTGCCCGAGGAGGCCAAGACCGAGGAACTGGTCGACCTGATCGAGTGGCTCGGCGAGCTGGTCCGGCAGGTCGACTCCAGCCTCATCGACGAGTGGGAGCGGCTGCGCAACCCCACCGACCTGCCGGAGGTGACCGCCGCCCTGGACGATCGCCCGGCGGCGGTGACCCGCAACGCGCGGGCGTTCCGGGTGCTGGTGCGCAACGCCCTGTTCCGCCGGGTGGAGCTGGCCGCGCTGCGGCACTGGGACGCGCTCGGCGAGTTGGACGACGACGCCGGTTGGCACGCCGACGCCTGGGCCGACGCGCTGGAGCCGTACTTCGAGTCGTATGGGGAGATCGGCACCGGGCCGAACGCCCGCGGCCCGGCGCTGCTCATGATCGAGCAGGGCCGGGAGCGCTGGACCGTGCGGCAGATCCTCGACGACCCGGAGGGCGACCACGACTGGGGGATCAGCGCCGAGATCGACCTGGCCGCCTCGGACGAGGCGGGTGCCGCGGTCGTGCGGATCACCGACGTCGGTCAGCTGTAGAAAAGTTCCTTCTTCAGGGGCCATCCGGAGTGTCCGGGTGGCCCCTTATCTGCCCTGGGCGATGTCAGGCCCGTCGATTAGAATGTATGTACTAATCGAGTTCCTGACCTGGGAGGATGCTCGTGACCGCACCCGTCTCCACCCCCCTCACGCCGTACGCCACCCTCCTCGGCTTCACCCGGTACGTCGGCCGCACCGGGCCGACCAAGGCCAGCTTCGTCGGCGGCCTGCGCCGGCAGCGGGCCAGCCGGTCCGGCTTCAACCCGCACGGCCAGTTCGTCAAGGCGCTCAAGGCGGACATCGCCTTCCACACCGGCGGCACCCACCTGGCGCAGGTGGCCGACGTGGTCAAGCCCCGCTGGCGACCGCTCTACCAGACCCTCGTACCGGGCGCGACGGCCTGGCTGCGCTCGCTCGGCGAGCCGGCCGGCGTCGACCTCGCCCAGACCCGCGACGCCCTGGCCATGCTCGGCGACCTCCCCGTCAAGATCAACCCACACTTCGGCATCCGGTACGCCGACGGCCGCGCCGAGGCGGTCCGGCTGCACTTCGACGAGGCGCCGCCCAGCGAGGAGGCAATGCTGGCCGCCCTGCACCTGACCGCCCGCCACATGGACGCCGTCCTGCCCCACGCCGAGCCGGTCCTGGTCGACGTGCGCCGCGGCACCGCCCACCGCATGCCCGACGGGGTGAAGCCCGACGAGATCGAGCGCTGGCTGGCCGGCGAGGCCGCCGCCTTCCGCGCCATCTGGTCCGCCGCCGCCTGACCGCGACGGCGGACCTCCACCAGTCGACCTGACCAAGCACGGCCCGGATTCCCACCACTCAATCCGGCCAGCACCCCGCGGACGGGCCTCCGCACGGCGGACCAGCACCTGGCGCATGTTGTCCACAGGGCGGCGGGACCGCCACGTCGGGGTTGTCCACAGGGGCGGCGACGGTGGGTCCCGCTCGTCCAGGGTGGGGCCCATGCCGATCTCCCCCCGGCGGCCACCGCAGTTGCGGGGTCGCATCTTCCGAGGCTCCGACGTGGTGGCCCGTGGGCTGCTCACGCGTACCGAACTGCGCAGCAGAGCCTGGCGACCGCTCTTCCGGGACGTCTACGCCGATGCCCACCTCGCGATCTCGCATCGGACCCGGTGCCGGGCGGCGACACGGCTGTTACTCCCGGCGGACGCGGCGATCGCGGGTCGCAGCGCCGCAGCGCTGTTCGGCGCCGGAAATGTCGGCGCCGACGAGCCAATCGATGTGCTCCTGCCCACGGGCCGACGGTTCGGGCCGGTGGCGGGCCTGGCGGCGCACACCGCCGAGGTGGGTGAGGACGAGATCACGCTGCACGGGGAACTCCGGGTCACCCGCCCTCGACGCACCTGTTGGGACCTCGCGCAGTGGTGCTCGGTGGAAGACGCGGTGGCGACGGTGGATCGGCTCGCCGCCAGCGGAGCGGTGCGACTCGACGACCTATCGGAACTGGCCCGCTCACGGGCCGGCGATCGGGGCTGGAAGCGGCTGCTCCGGGTGAGCGAACTGGCTGACGCCGGAGCCGAGTCGGTACCCGAGTCGCGCTTGCGGGTACGCGTCGTGCTGGCCGGGCTGCCGCGGCCGGTGACGCAGTTCGTCGTGGAGCGCCAGGGCCGGTTCGTCGCCCGGGTCGATCTCGCCTGGCCGGAGTTGCGGGTGGCCGTCGAGTACGACGGGCTCTGGCATCACGACCCTGAACAGTTCCACCGCGACCGGCGCCGACTCAACCGGCTCCTCGGCAACGACTGGATCGTCCTACACGTCACCGCGAAGCGCCTCCGCCACGACTTCGACGGCTTCCTCGCCGAACTCCGCCACACCCTGACCCACCGCCGCCCTCACTGAGGCCCGGATGGTGAAAGATCCGCACAATTTCGGGGATGCTGCGGTCTCCCCACCCTGACGAGGCAGCACTATCAGGGAACTTGCGGGGATCATGAGCAGGCCCTGCCTAGGGTGGGACATGCGATTCGATCGGCACACGGTGGTGCTTCTGGTACGGCCCGTCGATGCTCCTGAGCTGCCGCAGGAGGCGGCCGATCTGCTGGAGAAAACGCACCTGGCCCATCAGGCCGGGTTGGTGGAGCAGGGCGCGGTGCTCGCGGCCGGCCCGTTCGTCGACCGCGACGACGCGCAGATCCGTGGGATCGCCGTCCTCTCGGTCGACCCGCAGATGGCCCGCGAGCTGTACCGGAACGACCCCGCCGTCCGCTCGGGTCAGCTGATCGCGCACGTGCTCTCCTGGATGGTGCCCGAGGGCAACGTCCGCTTCGAGAACGTGCCGGTCCCCCGTTCCATGCTGGAGGTCGCCACCGGCGACTGAAGCCGGCCACCCCCGCCCCGCCGGAGACTGAGGTTGGTCGGCCCCGGAGGCTGAGGCTGGTCGGCCCCGCCGGAGACTGAGGCTGGCCGCCCCCGGAGCCGGCCCAGCCAGCGCAACCCGCTCGTCGGCGCTTGTCGACCCGGGCGACGGCCGCCCGATCCGACGTCAGTCGGCGATGTCGGCGGTGGCGGTGGGCAGCAGTTCGGCCACCGGTACCGCCTGCGGATCGTCGACCGGACCGATGATCACCCGCAGCGCCGGGAAGTGGTCGGCCAGCAGCCGACG
Source organism: Micromonospora sp. CA-263727 (assembly GCF_050942455.1). Taxonomy (NCBI): domain Bacteria; kingdom Bacillati; phylum Actinomycetota; class Actinomycetes; order Micromonosporales; family Micromonosporaceae; genus Micromonospora; species Micromonospora sp. CA-263727. The sequence goes on along the minus strand of NZ_CP192031.1, from coordinate 2,333,116 downwards.
GCACGGCTCGCAGGGGGCAACCAGGACACGGCCCCGGTCGCCCACCGTGACGATCGTCTCCAGCTCACCCACGTTCTGCGTGGCCGCGGCGCCGACCACCACCACCTCGGCGCAGGCGCCCCCGCCGGGATGCACGACGTTGACCCCGGACACGACCCGGCCGTCGGCGGTACGGGCCGCCGAGGCGAGGGTGTGTGCGGCGCTGCGACAACGCAGCTTGGCGACCGCGCTGGCGGCCTGCACCAGCGCCCGGTCGGTGTCACGCATCGTCATCGGCGTTCCCGTGTTCGCTCCTGGCCCGACGATCAACGATAGACCGGCCCCGCCCTCGGTGTGCACGACCCACCACGCCACCTTTGCTCTGCCTCAACCCACGCATCGCTTGCCCGCGCACTACTTGAAGCGACCGGCGACGGGGCTGGCGGAGCTGCGGCGCGTCCTGGCGCTTCGGCTGGCGGCGTTGTCGTCGTCGGCCGTGCGACACCGGCATGGCCTCCTCCTCCGCCTTGCCACCCTCGACCAGGACCCGCCTCAGGCACGGCCGACCCAGGCACGGCCGACCCAGGCACGGCCGACCCAGGCACGGCCGACCCAGGCGGGGCCAGTCCTGGCGGGGCCAACCCGGGCGGAGGCACACGGGCGGGGCCGAGCCGGACACGGCCAACCCGGGCGGAGGCACGCACGGGCACGGCCCACCCGGACGGGGGCACGCACGGGCACCGCCCACCCAGGCACCGCCCACCCGGACACCGCCCACGCGGGCGGGGCCGGGCTGGGCGCGGGGTGGGTAACCCGGAGGCGGGGCGGCGGCGGGCTGCCTATTCTTGGCCACGACATGCAGACTCCAGCCACCCCCGCCGCGACCGATTCCCTCCGCGAGTTGCAACGCCGCCTCGCCCCGCTGATCTTCCGCGACCAGCGCCAGCTGCGGCGGCGGCTCGACGGGCTGCGGAAGCTGCGCGACCCGCAGCGGCAGCAGGCGGCGCTGACCGAGATCGCCGCCGAGGTGGCCGCGGCGGAGGCCCGGCTGGAGCGGCGCCGGGCGGGCGTGCCCTCGATCACCTATCCGGCCGTGTTGCCGGTGAGCGAGCGCAGGGAGGACATCGCCGCGGCGATCCGCGACCACCAGGTGGTGATCGTGGCCGGCGAGACCGGCTCGGGCAAGACCACCCAGCTGCCGAAGATCTGCCTGGAGCTGGGGCGTGGGGTGCACGGGCTGATCGGCCACACCCAACCGCGCCGGCTGGCGGCCCGTACGGTTGCCGACCGGATCGCCGAGGAGTTGGGCACCGAGTTGGGCGACGTGGTCGGCTACAAGGTGCGCTTCACCGACCAGGTCAGTGAGCACAGCCTGGTCAAGCTGATGACCGACGGCATCCTGCTGGCCGAGTTGCAGACCGACCGGATGCTGCGCCAGTACGACACGTTGATCATCGACGAGGCGCACGAGCGCAGCCTCAACATCGACTTTATTCTCGGCTACCTCAAGCAGCTTCTTCCCCGTCGCCCCGACCTCAAGGTGATCATCACCTCGGCGACCATCGAGACCGACCGGTTCGCCCGGCACTTCGCCGGCCCGCCGACCGCCGAGCATCCCGACGGTAAGCCGGCGCCGGTGGTCGAGGTCTCCGGCCGGACGTACCCGGTCGAGCTGCGTTACCGCCCGCTGGTCGAGGTCGCGGCGACCGACGAGGAGGCGGCGGACGAGGAGGCGGCGGACGAGGAGGCGGCGGACGAGGAGAATGTCCGCGACCAGATCGAGGCGATCGGCGACGCGGTCGAGGAGCTGGCCGCCGAGGGGCCCGGCGACATCCTGGTCTTCCTCAGCGGCGAGCGGGAGATCCGGGACACCGCGGACGCGCTGGGCAAGCTCGTCACCAGCCGTCCCGCGCTGCGCAACACCGAGGTCCTGCCGCTGTACGCCCGGCTGAGCGTCGCCGAGCAGCACCGGGTCTTCGCCCCGCACGGCGGGCGGCGGGTGGTGCTGGCCACCAACGTCGCGGAGACCTCGCTGACCGTGCCCGGCATCAAGTACGTGGTGGATCCCGGCACCGCCCGGATCTCCCGCTACTCGCAGCGGCTGAAGGTGCAGCGGCTGCCCATCGAGCCGGTCTCCCAGGCGAGCGCCAACCAGCGCAAGGGCCGCTGCGGGCGTACCTCGGACGGCATCTGCATCCGGCTCTACGACGAGCAGGATTTCCTCTCCCGTCCCGAGTTCACCGACCCGGAGATCCTGCGTACCAACCTGGCCTCGGTCATCCTCCAGATGACCGCCATCGGCCTCGGCGACATCGCCGCCTTCCCGTTCATCGACCCGCCGGACCGCCGCAACATCACCGACGGCGTCAACCTGCTGCACGAGTTGGGCGCACTCGATCCGGCCGAGAGCGACCCGGCGCGCCGGCTCACGCCGCTGGGCCGGCGGCTGGCCCAGCTACCGGTCGACCCCCGGCTGGCCCGGATGGTGCTGGAGGGCGAGCGCAACGGCTGCGCCACCGAGGTGGTGGTGATCGCCGCCGCGCTGTCGATCCAGGATCCGCGCGAGCGGCCGGCCGACAAGCAGGCCCAGGCCGACCAGGCACACGCCCGGTTCGCCGACAAGGAGTCGGACTTCGTCGCGTACCTCAATCTCTGGCGTCACCTGCGCGAGCAGCAACGGGAACTCTCCTCCAGCGCGTTCCGCCGGATGTGCCGGGCCGAGTATCTCAACTACCTGCGGGTCCGCGAGTGGCAGGACATCGTCAGCCAGGTACGCCAGGTGCTGCGTACCGCCGATGGTGGCCGGCGCGGCGGCGCGGACCTGCCGGAGGAGATCGACACCCCCCGGGTGCACCAGTCGCTGCTGCCCGGCCTGCTCTCCCACGTCGGGCTCAAGGATGCCCAGAAACACGAGTACCTGGGTGCCCGTGGGGCGAAGTTCGGGCTGTTCCCCGGCTCGGCGCTGTTCCGCAAGCCACCGCGCTGGGTGATGGCGGCCGAGCTGGTGGAGACCTCCCGCCTCTGGGGCCGGGTGAACGGCCGGATCGAACCGGAGTGGGTCGAACCGCTCGCCCAGCACCTGGTCAAGCGCAGCTACAGCGAGCCGCACTGGGAGAAGAAGCAGGCGGCGGTGATGGCGTACGAGAAGGTCACCCTCTACGGCGTACCGCTGGTCACCTCGCGCAAGGTGAACTTCGGCCGGGTCGACCCGGTGTTGAGTCGGGAGCTGTTCATCCGGCACGCGCTGGTCGAGGGGGACTGGTCCACCCACCACCAGTTCTGGCGGGACAACCAGCGGCTCTTGACCGAGGTCGAGGAGTTGGAGAACCGGGCCCGGCGGCGGGACATCCTGGTCGACGACGAGACGATCTTCCAGTTCTACGACGAGCGGATCCCCGCCGAGGTGGTCTCCGGGCGGCACTTCGACACCTGGTGGAAGAAGACCCGGCGGGACCGGCCCGAGCTGCTCACCTTCACCCGGGAGCTGCTGGTCAACGCCGGTCGGGGCAGGGTGGACGAGGCCGACTACCCCGACCGGTGGAACGCCGACGGCGTCGACCTGCCGCTGACGTACACCTTCGATCCGGGCACCTCGACCGACGGGGTGACGGTGGACATCCCGTTGCCGCTGCTCAACCAGGTGCCGGCGGAGAGCTTCGACTGGCAGGTGCCGGGACTCCGCGAGGAGGTCGTCATCGCGCTGATCCGTTCGCTGCCCAAACCGGTGCGGCGCAACTTCGTGCCGGTGCCCGACTACGCCCGCGCCGCGCTGGCCGCGATCAATCCGGGCGAGGAGCCGCTGCTGGACGCGCTGACCCGGCAGCTGCGCCGGATGACCGGGGTGACCGTGCCCCGGGACGCCTGGGACGTCGCCCGGCTGCCGGCGCACCTGCGGGTCACCTTCCGGGTGCTCGGCGAGGACGACCGGCCGGTCGCCGAGGGCAAGGACCTACCGGCCCTGCAACGCCAGCTCAAGGCCGAGGTACGCGAGGTGGTGGCCGCCGCCGCGCCGGAGCTGGCCCGCACCGGGCTGACCGGGTGGGAGATCGGCACCCTGCCGCGCACCATCGAGCAGGTGCGGGCCGGGTACGCGGTGACCGCGTACCCGGCGCTGGTGGACGAGGGCAGCACCGTCGGCGTGAAGGTCTTCGACTCCGCCGGCGAGCAGGAGGCCGCGCACTGGGCGGGCACCCGGCGGCTGCTGCGGCTGACCGTGCCGTCGCCGGCGAAGTTCCTTCAGGGGCGGTTGACCAACGAGGCGAAGCTGGCGCTGTCCCGCAACCCGCACGGCGGGGTGCAGGCGCTGATCGAGGACGCGGCCGGGGCGGCGATCGACAAGCTGGTCGCCGGGGCCGGCGGCCCGGTCTGGGACGCCGAGGGGTTCGCCGCGCTGCGGGACACGGTCCGGGCCGGGCTGGTGGACACCGTGCTTGAGGTGATGGACCGGGTCCGGGCGGTGCTCGCCGCCGCGTACGCGGTGCAGCAGCGCCTCGGCGCGACCAGGAACCTGGCCGTGGTGGCCGCCCTGGCCGACATCCGCGCCCAGCTCACCGGCCTCGTGCACGCCGGGTTCATCACCGAGGCCGGGTACGCCCGCCTGCCCGACCTGCTGCGGTACCTGACCGCGATCGAGCGACGGCTGGATCGGCTGCCCGGCAACCCGCCCCGCGACAAGCAGCAGCAGGACCGCGTCGCGGTGGTCCAGCGGGAGTACGACGAGATGGTGGCGGCGCTGCCGCCCGCCCGGCGGGGTTCCGCCCGGGTGCGGCAGCTCCGCTGGATGATCGAGGAGTTGCGGGTGAGCGTCTTCGCCCAGGCCCTGGGCACCCCGTACCCGGTCTCCGAGCAACGCATCTACCGTGCCATGGACGACGCCGAGGCCGGTTAGGGCGGGTCCTGGGTGAGGGGCTCCACGCCGGGCGGGAGCGCGTCGGTGGCGGTGGCGGTGTGCACGTAGTCGAGGAGGATGCGGCGTAGTTCGCGGCCCGCGTGGGTGGGCACCACGTCGCGACGACGGGCCACCGCGATGGTGCGCCGCACCCCGGGCGGGGCCAGCCGGGTGACCCGGATGCCGGGCCGGTTGGCCACCACGCTGCCGGGGACCAGGGCGGCGCCCAGCCCGGCCTCGACGAAGCTGAGCACGGCGTCCATCTCGCCGCCGTCGACGGAGAGGGTCGGCTCGAAGCCGGCGTCCCGGCACGCCTGGAGCGTGGCGTCGCGCAGGTCGTAGCCCGCACGGAACATCACCAGCGGTTGGTCGCGCAGGTCGGTGATGCGCAGGTCGTCGCCGGAGGCGATCGGCAGCGGGTCGACCGAGGCGACGACCAGGCTCTCGGTCAGGATCGGGTCGGCGCGCAGCCCGGGATCGGTGCCCTGCGCCGGCATGATGATCAGCGCCAGGTCCAGGTCGCCGCGGAGCAGGTCGCGGACCAGGTCCTGGGAGCCGCCCTCCTCCACCCGGAGGTCGACGGTGGGGTGGGCGTCACGGAACCGGCGCAGCACCGGCGGCGCGAGCGAGGTGGCCAGGCTGGGGGTCGCGCCGAGGCGGACCCGGCCGCGCCGCAGGCCGACCAACTCCTGCACCTCCCGGGTCGCGGTCTCGACGTCGGCGAGGATCCGCTTGGCCAGGGGCAGCAGCGCCTCGCCAGCCGCGGTGAGGGTGATGTTGCCTCTTACCCGCTCGAAGAGTGGGGCACCGAGGGTGTCCTCCAGCACGTGAATTTGCTTACTCAACGAGGGTTGGGTTATGCCGACGAGGTCAGCTGCCTGGGTGAAATGTCGTACTTCAGCCACGGCGACGAAGTACTTCAGCTGATGGAGCTGCATCTACATAGCTTATGGCTATCAAGACTGCGGTGTCGATGCATTGGACGACTGATCGAAGTGCTTTTAGCGTCGGCGACGTGGTAGTCACGACAAGAACGCGGTCGCCCATCCGTTCCAACGTCGGCCTCAAGGCCGTCATGGCGGTGACGGGCATCCTGCTGGTGCTGTTCCTCGTCGCACACATGCTGGGCAACCTGAAGATCTTCGCGGGCGCCATGTCGTTCAACCACTACGCCGAATGGCTGCGCGAACTCGGCGCCCCGCTGCTGCCCAGCGCCGGCTTCCTCTGGATCCAGCGGGTCGGACTGCTGGCGGCGGTGCTCCTGCACATCGGGGCGGCCACCGTGCTCGCCCTGCGCGCCCGCGCCGCCCGCCCGGTCCGCTACGCCCACCGCAAGAAGGTACGCGGCAGCTACGCGGCCCGCACCATGCGCTGGGGCGGCGTGATCATCCTGCTCTTCGTGATCTACCACATCCTGGACCTGACCACCGGCACGCTGAACCCGGTCGGCGACCCGTCCCGGCCGTACGCCAACGTGGTCGCCGACTTCGCCCCGGCGCGCTGGTACGTCACGCTCTTCTACACCCTGGCGGTCGTCGCCCTCGGCTTCCACCTGCGGCACGGCATGTTCAGCGCGCTGCGCAGCCTCGGTCAGCAGACCCCGCGCGGCGAGCAGCGGGCCCGGGCGGTGGCGCTGGTCTTCGCCGTCGCGCTCTGCGTCGGCTACCTCCTGGTCCCGTTCGCCGTACTCACCGGATTGGTGTCCTGACCATGGATGATCTCTTCACCGAGGGCGACCCGATCGCCGACACCAGGGCTCCCGACGGTCCGGTCGAGACCCGCTGGGAACGCCGCCGTTTCGAGGCCAAGCTGGTCAACCCGGCCAACCGGCGCAAGATGACGGTGATCGTGGTCGGCACCGGCCTGGCCGGTGGGGCGGCCGCAGCCACCCTGGGCGAGCAGGGCTACCGCGTCAAGTCGTACTGCTACCAGGACAGCCCCCGCCGGGCCCACTCGATCGCCGCGCAGGGCGGCATCAACGCCGCCAAGAACTACCGCAACGACGGCGACTCGGTGCACCGGCTCTTCTACGACACCGTCAAGGGCGGCGACTTCCGCTCCCGGGAGTCAAACGTGCACCGGCTGGCCGAGGTGTCGGTGAACATCATCGACCAGTGCGTCGCCCAGGGCGTGCCGTTCGCCCGCGAGTACGGCGGCCTGCTCGACACCCGCTCGTTCGGTGGCGCCCAGGTGCAGCGCACCTTCTACGCCCGGGGGCAGACCGGCCAGCAACTGCTGCTCGGCGCGTACCAGGCGCTCGAACGGCAGATCGGCCTGGGCAACGTGGAGATGAACGCCCGGCACGAGATGCTGGAGCTGATCATCATCGACGGCAAGGCCCGGGGCATCGTGGTCCGGGACATGGTCACCGGCGAGATCACCACGGAGTTCGCCGACGCCGTGGTGCTCGCCTCCGGCGGCTACGGCAACGTCTTCTACCTCTCCACCAACGCCAAGGGCTGCAACGTCACCGCCACCTGGCGGGCACACCGCAAGGGCGCGTACTTCGCCAACCCCTGCTACACCCAGATCCACCCGACCTGCATCCCGGTCTCCGGCGACCACCAGTCGAAGCTGACCCTGATGAGCGAGTCGCTGCGCAACGACGGCCGGGTGTGGGTGCCGAAGGCCAAGGGCGACGACCGCGACCCACGGGACATCCCCGAGGACGAGCGGGACTACTACCTGGAGCGGATCTACCCCTCCTTCGGCAACCTGGTGCCCCGGGACATCGCCTCCCGGGCCGCCAAGAACGTCTGCGACGAGGGCCGCGGCGTGGGCCCGACCCGGCTCGGCGTCTACCTCGACTTCGCCGACGCCATCGGCCGGCTCGGCCGCAAGGCCATCGAGGCCAAGTACGGCAACCTCTTCGAGATGTACGAGCGGATCACCGGCGAGGACCCGTACGAGGTCCCGATGCGGATCTACCCCGCCGTGCACTACACGATGGGCGGCCTCTGGGTCGACTACGACCTCCAGTCCACCATCCCCGGCCTGTTCGTGATCGGCGAGGCGAACTTCTCCGACCACGGCGCGAACCGGCTCGGCGCCTCGGCGCTCATGCAGGGCCTGGCCGACGGGTACTTCGTGCTGCCCAACACGGTCGCCAACTACCTGGCCGCCGGCCCCTTCGAGAAGGTCGACGGCAGCCACCCGGCGGCCGTCGAGGCCCGCCGCGACGTGGAGGACCGGATCCAGCGGCTGCTCGCCATCGACGGCGACCGGACGGTGGACTCGTTCCACCGCGAACTGGGTCAGATCATGTGGGAGCACTGCGGCATGGAGCGCTCCGAGGCCGGGCTGCGCAAGGCGATCGACGAGATCCGTGCCCTGCGGGACCAGTTCTGGCAGCGGGTGCGGGTGCCGGGCGACGGTGAGGGGCTGAACCAGTCGCTGGAGAAGGCCGGCCGGGTGGCCGACTTCTTCGAGCTGGCCGAGCTGATGTGCATCGACGCCCTGCACCGCGAGGAGTCCTGCGGCGGGCACTTCCGGGCCGAGCACCAGACCCCGGAGGGCGAGGCGCAGCGCGACGACGAGCACTTCGCGTACGTCGCGGCCTGGGAGTTCACCGCCACCGGCCAGCCCTCGGTGCTGCACAAGGAAGACCTGAACTTCGAATACGTCCACCCCACGCAGCGGAGCTACAAGTGAACCTGACCCTGCGCATCTGGCGCCAGTCCGGCCCCGAGGACAAGGGTCGGATGGTGACGTACCAGGTCGACGACGTCTCCCCCGACATGTCGTTCCTGGAGATGCTCGACGTGCTCAACGAGCGGCTCATCCTCGCCGGCGAGGAGCCGGTCGCCTTCGACCACGACTGCCGTGAGGGCATCTGCGGCATGTGCGGCCTGATGATCAACGGCGACGCGCACGGCCCGCAGCGCGGCACCACCGCCTGCCAGCTGCACATGCGACAGTTCTCCGACGGCGACACGATCGACATCGAGCCGTGGCGGGCCCGGGCCTTCCCGGTCATCAAGGACCTGGTGGTCAACCGGAACGCCTTCGACCGGATCATCGCGGCCGGCGGGTACATCACGGTCCCCACCGGCAGCGCCCCCGAGGCGCACTCGGTCCCGGTGGCCAAGGCTGACGCGGACGCCGCCTTCGAGTCCGCCGCCTGCATCGGCTGCGGCGCCTGCGTGGCGGCCTGCCCGAACGGCTCCGGCATGCTCTTCACCGCCGCCAAGGTCACCCAGCTGTCGCTGATGCCGCAGGGCCAGCCGGAGCGGTACACCCGGGTGATCGGCATGGTCGACGCGCACGACGAGGCCGGCTTCGGCGGCTGCACCAACGCCGGCGAGTGCACCGTGGTCTGCCCGAAGGGCATCCCGCTGACCACCATCGGCCGGCTCAACCGCGACTACCTGACGGCCACCACCAAGCACGGCGACACCCCCGGCACCTGACCGCCAACGACCAGGCACGACCGGCCCCCGCTCCCAGTACGACGTCGCTACACGTGCTATCGGCATGGTAGAGATGGCTTGGGGTGGCGGAGTTGACCAGCGTGGACACTGACCGGGCCAAGCAGGCGATCAGGGAACGGGTGTGGGCGCTCTTGGAGCGGGAGCGAGCAGTAGCGCCGGGTGTCCACGGCCGCATCCCGGCGTTCTTCGGGGCCGAAGCCGCCGCCGACCGCCTGGCCGAGCTACCCTTCTGGCAGTCGGCCCGAGTCGTCAAGGCGGTACCGGACAAGGCACAGCTCCCCGTGCGAGCGCGGGCGCTCACTGAGGGCAAGTTGGTTTACATGGCCGTGCCCAAGCTGGCCGAAGCGCTGCCGTTTTACCTGCTCGATCCAGCGGCGTTGACCGTGCCGCCCAGTGAAGCCGCGTCGAGCAAGGTCGCCGCAACGGTCGCGCGGAAGATCGGCGTGGACGAGATGCGCACCGTAGACCTCATCGTGTGTGGCAGCGTGGCCGTCAATCGGCACGGGGTGCGGCTCGGAAAGGGCGCGGGCTACTCGGATATTGAGGTGGCACTGTTGCAAGAGGCCGGGCTGATTGGGCCGAACACGACGATCGTGACCACGGTGCACCCGTTGCAGGTGGTTGACGACGAGTTGCCGGAGACCAGGCACGATTTCAGCGTCGATCTGATCGTGACGCCGGATCAGGTTATCCGATGCGGGCCGTCACGCCGTCCTGCTGGCCTGTACTGGGACAGCCTGAGCCGGAAGAAAATCGAGACCATTCCAATACTGGCCGCACTGGCGAATAGTCGCAGTGTGTGAAAGGGCTGTTCGAGATTCGTTCATTTTTCGGCCGGGCCACACGAGCGGGGGGTCACGGACATCGATCGATCGGCCTAGGGTGTCCGGGAGAGGGCGCACGGACCGACGGGAGAGACGATTGACCATCCGGATGAACCGCAGGGCCGCGATCGGCCTGGGCACGGTGGCCACGGCCGGCACGGTGTTGGGTGGAGCCATGCCAGCCGCAGCTGACCCGGGTCGCGACGCGACCGCCGACGGTGGTGGTGACCGGACGCGGGTCGCGGCGCGGATCGGGGCCGGGTACCGCCGGGAGAGCGGCCGGGCCGGCGGGAACTGGCAGGCGTACGTCAGCCTCGCCGGTGCCGACCGGAGCGGCACGGAGCCGTTGGTCGCGGTGAGCGAGTCGGCGGACCGGCGGATCGAGGCGTACAGCGTCAACAAGATCGCGGTGGCGGTCGCGGTGCTGGACAAGGTCGACCGGGGCCTGCTCGCCCTCGACCAGCAGGTGGAGGTGACCGCGGCGATCGTGGTGCCCGGCGGTGACGGGATCTTCGGCCTGGACGGCGCCTATCCCAGCCTGGTCACCCTGGGACATGCGCTGGCCAACCTGCTGACCGTCTCCGACGACACCGCGGTACGGCTCTGCGGGCTGGTCTGCCCGGCCGCCGAGCTCAACCAGATCCTGGCGGCCAAGGGGTTCCCCAACACTCAGGTGCAGCCGGTGGCCAACCCGAACCGGTTCTTCCTGGGCACCAGCACGCCCCGGGAGACGCACGACCTGCTCCGCGCGCTGGTCGCCGGCACGCTGCTCACGCCGGCCTCGACCGCGTTCGTGGTGGGGCTGTTGCGCTCCCCGGTGGCGTTCACCGACGGCATCCGGCGTGAGATGTCCTCGGCCGAGCGGGGCCGGATCGCCACCAAGGCCGGCTGGTTCGCCGACGCCCGGCACGAGGCGGGAGTGATCTTCGACACCGCGGGTGCTCCCGTGGTGACGTACGCGCTCTTCGCCGACGGTCAGGCCGGCGCGGACGACTACGGCGCCACCCATCCGGCGGTGCAGGCCCGGGCCCGGCTGGGTCGGCGCGTCCTGGACCTCACCGACGGACTCGGCGGCAACGGGACCGCCCACCGCGGCCACCCGTACCGTCCCAGCAACGGCGGCTGAACCTGCCGGCGGCGGTTACGGTGGATCCGGAAAGCAGTGGAGGGGGGACCATGCGGGCGCCGAAGGAGCCGACAGGGCCGGCAACCGGCCGGCGGATCAGCGCAGCGGGGGCCAGCCTGGCCGCGTTGGCCGGGGTGGCCGGCCTGGCCTGGGCGGCCAGGGGCATCCCGGCCGCCCTCGGCGGCCGGCTGACCGGCGCGCGGGCCGCCCGGGCGGCCCGGTCGCCGCAGTTTCGCGACGGCGTGTTCCACAACCGGGCGGGCACCCAGACCATGGTTCCCACGCCCGATCGCAACCTGCTCCGCGATCTGGTCTTCGGTAAGCAGAAGCGGCGGCCGACCGCCCCGGTGCCGGTGGTGCGCTCCACCGCCGCGATCGACGTCGATCCGGCCCGCGAGCTGAACGTCGTCTGGTATGGCCACGCCACCACCTTGATCGAGATCGAGGGGCGGCGGGTGCTGCTGGACCCGGTGTGGAGCGACCGGTGCTCGCCGTCGGCCGCGGTCGGCCCGCGCCGGCTGCACGAACCACCGGTACGCCTCGACGAGTTGCCCAAGCTCGACGCGATCCTGATCTCCCACGACCACTACGACCATCTCGACATGGCGACCGTGCGGGAGTTGACGGCCCGGCAGTCGGCCCCGTTCCTGGTGCCGCTCGGGGTCGGCGCCCATCTCGACCGCTGGGGGGTGCCGGCGGACCGGATCGTCGAGCTGGACTGGTCGCAGAGCCATCGGGTGGCCGACCTGGAGATCATTTGCACCGCCGCCCAGCACTTCTCGGGGCGGGGGCTGCGCCGTAACGGCACCCTGTGGAGTTCCTGGGTGGTGGCCGGCCGCCAGCGCCGCGTCTACTACACGGGAGACTCCGGATACTTCGGCGGCTACGCCGAGATCGGCGCCGAACACGGTCCCTTCGACGTGACGCTGATGCAGATCGGCGCGTACGACCGGGCCTGGCCCAGCATCCACATGTTCCCGGAGGAGGCCGTCGCCGCCCACCTGGACCTGCGCGGCGGGCTTTTCCTGCCGGTGCACTGGGCGACCTTCAACCTCGCCCTGCACGACTGGTCCGAGCCGGTGGACCGGCTCTGGGCCGAGGCCAAGGCGCGGGACGTCCGGCTGACCGTGCCACGCCCCGGCGAACGGGTGGTGGTGGACGACCCGCCGCCGGTCGACGGCTGGTGGCAGGCGGTCGCCTGACCGGGCCGCCCTACCTGGCGGCCTCGCCCGCGAAGTGCAGGGTCAGCAGGAACTCCTTTGCCTCGGTGCTGCCGGCCAGCGCCACCTGCGACCGGCCCGCCGGGGACAGGAACTCCGCGATGTGCGGCGAATCCCGCAGGATCTCGGTCGCCCGGGGGTCACGGTAGACGCCCTTCATCGGCGAGTACGGAACCCAGTTCCGCTGGCCACGTCGCCAGTAACCGATCTCTGCCCGGGGCCGGACGGCCACACCACCGGCCGGGTAGGCCATCAGGGCCGGGGCGTTTCGTTGGATCACCCTGCGGTGGAAGTTGCTGCCCAGCTTCTCCGTCCGGGGCAGCGCGGCGATCGCCTGGATGACCCGGGCGTCGAGGAACGGTGACATCGGCAGCGTGAAGTGGCCGCAGAGGTTCAGGCCGTTGCCGATGAAGTGCCGCACGCGTTCCGTCGCGTAGAACCGGTCGAGGACGTCCAGGCCGTTGGCACGGCTGGTCGCCACGGGACGCAGCGAACGTTGGCTGAAGGCGACGGCGTCCCGTACGCCGTTCGGTGTCAGGAACGGGAGGAACGGCGCCATGCGGCGGGCCCGCCGGCCGATCCTGGCCGCCCAGTAGGCGCGGGCCGCCAGCCGGCCGCCGAGCCCGGTGCCGCGCGCGACCACGCCCTTGTCCCAGAAGAACGTCCGCGCGAACTCGCCGTTCGAGCCCACCAGGTGGGGCTCGTGCGGCGGCCGGCCCTGGCAGTAGAGGAACGTGTGCCAGTTGCCGATGGTCTTGGTGCCCCCGGTCAGTCTGGCGATCAGCGTCGCGTGCCGGTAGTAGTCGTCGGGCCGGATCTGCACGACGCTGTGCCGCAGGCCGGCAGCCGCGGCGATTCTCGCGGCGACGACCACGTCGGTGCTGCGCTCGTGCCCCATCGTCAACACGTCGGGGGTCTGCCCGGTGGCCAACGCGCGCGCCAGCAGGGCCCGTGAGTCGAAACCGGCGCTCAGCGAGATCAGCGGGCGGTGGGCCAACTGCTCGTCCAGCACGGTGTGGAAGGCGTCGACCGCGTCGTCGAGCCGGATCCGCCCGGCCGAGAACGCGTCGTCCCAGAACCGGTCCGTCGTCACCCGCCAGTGCTCCCCGTCATGGAGCAGGACCGAGGCGGGCGGCACCCGCCGAATCCGAGGATGCAGCGTCTGGGTCCCGACGGTGTGGCCGAACCAGGCGACCGCGCGCAACGCGTCCAGGTTCCACTGCCACGGAAGCTGTGCCTGCCGGGCCAGGCGGAAGACGTCCGCGCCGTGCTGCGCGGGACCCGGCCGGTCGAGGTAGAAGTAGGGGCGGATGCCGAGGACGGAGGTGGCGATCAGGCGTGGGCCGCCGCCCGGCCGGCTGGCCACCAGGACGAAATCTCCGGGCAGGTCCCTGACCCGCCGACCCGCCACCAGCTCCGACAGCAACCGCTCTGCCGGCCAGGGCGAGTAGCCGATCATGTTGACGGCCGTACGACCGTCGAGCCACAGCTCGGAGTCCACCAACCGATTCCATCCTCCGCCGGGACACACCCACCCGACAGTCATAACGAGCCGGCTGGTACGAGGTTGCCGGTCAGAGGACGAAGGCGTCGGTCCAGAGGGCGCCGGAGCGGCCGGAGAGCGAGTCCAGCATCGCCACCGCCTGCCCGTCGGTGAGCTGGGCGACGAAGTCCACGATGGCCCGGCCACGGGCCTTGCCGAGCCGGTCCGGGGTACGCGGATGCAGCTCCGCCTCGGCCAGCTCCACCAGGTCGTGCAGCCGCCGGGGCAGGCGGGACTCCTCCTCCGGGTCGAGCAGCCACTCCAGCAGCGCCTCCACCAGGGTGCCGAGCAGCCGGGCCTGGCCCCGCTGGTGCAACGCCAGGTCGGGGCGGGCCAGCACGAACCGGTGGTGGACGAACTTGAGCACCTGCACCTCGTGCCACTGGGCGGGGGCCAGCAGCACGTGCCCGGAGCGCATCGCGGGCTGCTCGACCACGGTGATCGCGTCGACGAACCGGGTGGTCCACCGCGCGGAGAAGCGCGCCACGTACTGCTCCGCCTCGATCGAGCCGTCGAACGGTACGGCCAGTAGGCCCTCGACCAGTTCCTCCCGGACGTGCTCGACCGCGGCGGCGAACGCGGCGTCGTCGGCGATCCAGCCGTCCTTGCGGTGCAACTGGCGGCGCAGCCGCTCGATGGCCGAGCCGGGCCGGCGGGCCGAGGTGGTCAGCGCCGCGTCGGTGATGGCCCGCAGGCTCGCCCCCTCGCGCTGCCAGGCCATCAGCTCGGCGGCCACCGCGCCCTGCTGGAGCACCCCGACCCGGTAGAAGTCCTCCACGTCGTGGATGGCGTACGCGATGTCGTCGGCGGTGTCCATCACCGACGCCTCGACGGTCTGCTGCCAGTCGGCGATCCGCCCGGCGAACGGGGCCCGGGCCTGCCGCAGGTCCTCCAGCTCGGTGCGGTACGCCCCGAACTTCACCGAGCCGCTGTCCGGGTCGTCCGGCGGCGGGGCCGCCCCGCGGGGCGGCGGGTCGAGCAGGCGCGGGTGCGGGTCGGGATGGTCGAGCCGGGTCCACGGGTACTTCAGCATCGCCGCCCGCACCGCCGCGGTCAGGTCGAGACCGGTGGTCGCCGCGCCACGGATCTCGGTCGAGGTGACGATCCGGTACGACTGGGCGTTGCCCTCGAAGCCGTCGGTCAGGCCGAGCCGGTGCCGGGCCAGCCGGTCCAGCACCCGCTCCCCCAGGTGCCCGAAGGGCGGGTGGCCGAGGTCGTGGGCGAGCGCCGCCGCCTCCACCACATCCGGGTCGCAGCCGCCCAGCTTCTCCACCAGGTCGCGCTGCCACCCGTCGGCGGTGAGCCGTTCGGCGATCGCCCGGGCCACCTGGGCCACCTTGAGACTGTGGGTGAGCCGGTTGTGCACCAGCAGCCCGGACCCGCCCGGGCTGACCACCTGGGTGACGCCGCCCAGCCGGGTGAAGAACGGCGAGCCGACGATGCGGTCCCGGTCGGCCCGGAACGGGCTGGTCGCGAGGTCCCCGAGGGCCCGGGCGCTGCCGCCGAAGAGCCGTCGGGCGCGCGGCTCCACAGGTGCTTCCATGATCGCCACGCTAGCCCGGCAGAATGCACCACGGAACCCACACCAGAAGGCGGAGCGAGATCGTGACCCTCTCTGTTCATCAGCGCATCGCCGAGGAGCTCGGCGTCGCCGAGCGCCAGGTACACGCGGCCGTGGAGCTGCTCGACGGCGGCGCCACCGTGCCGTTCATCGCGCGCTACCGCAAGGAGGCCACCGGGCTGCTCGACGACACCCAGCTGCGTACGTTGGAGGAGCGGCTGCGCTACCTGCGCGAGCTGGACGAGCGCCGGGCGGCGGTGCTGGAGTCGATCCGGAGCCAGGGCAAGCTCGACGAGGCCCTGGAAGCGCAGATCATGGCGGCCGACTCGAAGTCCCGCCTGGAGGACATCTACCTGCCGTACAAGCCCAAGCGGCGGACCCGGGCGCAGATCGCCCGCGAGGCCGGGCTGGAGCCGCTCGCCGACACGCTGCTCGGCGACCCGTCCCGGGACCCGCGCGAGACGGCCGCCGGCTATGTCGACGCCGACAAGGGCGTGGCCGACGCCGCCGCCGCGCTGGACGGGGCACGGGCCATCCTGATCGAGCGGTTCGCCGAGGACGCCGACCTGATCGGCACGCTGCGCGAGCAGATGTGGTCGCGGGGCCGGCTGGTGTCCCGGGTACGCGAGGGGCAGGAGAGCGCCGGCGCGAAGTTCGCCGACTACTTCGACTTCGCCGAGCCGTACCCGAGGCTGCCCTCGCACCGCATCCTGGCCATGTTCCGGGGCGAGAAGGAGGGCATGCTCGACCTGACCATGGACCCGGAGGCCGACGGCGACGCCGACGCGACCGTCACCGGCCCGACCCGGTACGAGGCCGCGATCGCCGGCCGGTTCGGCGTCAGCGACCGGGGCCGGGCCGCCGACAAGTGGCTCGGCGACACGGTGCGTTGGGCGTGGCGGACCCGCATCCTGATCCACCTCGGGGCCGACCTGCGGACGCGGCTGTGGCAGGCGGCCGAGGAGGAGGCCGTCCGGGTCTTCGCCACCAACCTGCGTGACCTGCTGCTCGCCGCGCCGGCCGGCGCCCGGCCGACCATGGGGCTGGACCCGGGCCTGCGTACCGGGGTGAAGGTGGCCGTGGTGGACGCCACCGGCAAGGTGGTCGCCACCGACACCATCTACCCGCACGAGCCGCGCCGGCAGTGGGACGCCTCGATCGAGACGCTGGCCCGGCTCGCCGCCGCCCATCAGGTCGAGCTGGTGGCGATCGGCAACGGCACGGCCAGCCGGGAGACCGACAAGCTCGCCGGGGATCTGATCAAGCGGTTCCCGCAGCTGAAGCTGACCAAGGTGGTGGTCTCCGAGGCCGGCGCGTCGGTCTACTCCGCCTCCGCGTACGCGGCGCAGGAGCTGCCCGGCCTGGACGTGTCGCTGCGCGGCGCGGTCTCCATCGCCCGCCGGTTGCAGGATCCGCTCGCCGAGCTGGTCAAGATCGACCCGCGCTCCATCGGTGTCGGGCAGTACCAGCACGACCTGTCCGAGGTGAAGCTCTCCCGGTCGCTGGACGCGGTGGTGGAGGACTGCGTCAACGGCGTCGGGGTGGACGTCAACACCGCCTCCGCGCCGCTGCTGACCCGGGTCTCCGGGATCGGCGCCGGGCTGGCCGAGAACATCGTGCTGCACCGGGACGCCAACGGGCCGTTCCGCAGCCGGGCCGAGCTGAAGAAGGTGGCCCGGCTGGGGCCGAAGGCGTTCGAGCAGTGCGCGGGCTTCCTGCGTATCCCCGACGGCGACGACCCGCTGGACTCCTCCAGCGTGCACCCCGAGGCGTACCCGGTGGTGCGCCGGATCCTGGCCAGCACCGGCCAGGACCTGCGCGCGGTGATCGGCCGCAGCGCGATCCTGCGCGGCCTGCGCGCGACCGACTTCGTGGACGACAGGTTCGGCCTCCCCACGGTCACCGACATCCTCGCCGAACTGGAGAAGCCGGGCCGTGACCCGCGGCCGGAGTTCCGGACGGCCACCTTCGTCGAGGGGGTCGAGAAGATCAGCGACCTGACGCCCGGGATGATCCTGGAGGGCGTGGTCACCAACGTGGCCGCCTTCGGGGCCTTCGTCGACGTCGGGGTGCACCAGGACGGCCTGGTGCACGTGTCCGCGATGTCCCGCACCTTCGTGAAGGACCCCCGCGAGGTGGTGAAGTCCGGCGACGTGGTCAAGGTGAAGGTGCTGGACGTGGACGTGCCGCGCAAGCGCATCTCGCTGACCCTGCGACTGGAGGACGAGCCGGAGCCGGGCGCCGGCCGGGGCGGCCGGGGCGGCGGCCGCGGCGCGGACCAGCAGGGTCGTGGCGGGCCGGCCGGACAGGGCCGCGAGGGACAGGGCCAGGGTGGTCAGGGACGAGGCGGCGGGCAGGGCCGCGACGGACAAGGCCGGGGCGGCCAGGGTCGGGGCGGCCAAGACGGCCAGGGGCGTGGCGGCCAGGCCCGCCAGGGCCGGGGCGGCCCGGCCGCACCCGCCGACGGCGCGATGGCCGACGCACTACGCCGCGCCGGCCTCCTCTAAACCACACCCCGTCCTCCCCACCCACGCCAACTCCCCCACCCACCCCGCCGCCCCCGCCCAGCCCGCCGATCATGCACTTATGGTGGTTCCAAACCTCGACAAAAGTCTCGTACCAGGCACCACAAGTGCATGATCGACGCGGGCGGGCGGGCGGGCGGCGGGTGGGTGGGGTGGGGGTACGGTCGGGGTTGTGGTGGGGGGTAGTGGGCTTGAGTGGCGGGAGCGGCGGGAGCGGGCGGTGCGGGCGCACGCCGACGCGGAGGCCCGCTCCCGCGCCGCCGAGCAGGCCGCCGCGGCGGAGTTGGTGGCACGCTTCGCCGCGGACGCGACCGCACGCGGGCTGCGCACGGTACGGCTCAGCGTGACCAGCTACGACGGCCGGCACCGCTACCGCACCGGCCTCACCGGCTGGTACGTCGACCGGGCCCGCGCCCGAGGCGTCGACACCCGGGGTCGCTTCTACCTGCTGACCGTGCCGGCCAGCCTGCGTTCGTCGCTGCTCGGTGCCGACTGCGAGCCCTCCCCGCCACCGCTGGTGGTCGGCCGGGGCGGGCGCGACGGTGAGTCCCTGCCGCTGGCGACGCTGCTCGACCAGCGTCTCGAAGCCGGCGACGACTGGCCCTGACCCGCGGCGGGTGGCGGGTCAGCGCCGGCGGTGGCTGCGTACCGCCTCGGCCAGTGCCCGCTCGACGCGCTCGGCACCGGCGGCAACGGAGAAGACCCGGTCGTAGTGGATCCGACCGGCCTGCCCGAGCAGTTCCAGCTTCTCCCGGCCCAACTCGCAGAGTTCCCGCAGGGCGGCGGCGATCGAGTCGGGATCGCCCGGCCGGGCGGTGATCCCCGCGCCGCTGTCACGCGCGACGGCGGCGGCGTCTCCCTCGGCGGCGACCAGCAGGGCGCGTCCGGCGGCGAGGGTGGCCTGCACCTTGCTCGGCATGGTGTACGCCGACATGCCGCCCGGCCGCAGGCTCACGTAGTGCGCGTCCCCGGTGGCCATCAGCGCGGGCATCCGTTCCCGGGGCAGCTGCCCGAGGAAGCGCAGGTTGGTCGCGCCGACCGATTCGGCGCGCCGGCGCAGCCGTTCCTCGGTGGTGCCGGAGCCGGCGATCAGGCAGACCAGCCGGGGGTCGGCGGTCCGGGCGCAGGCGTCGACCAGTGAGTCCAGCCCCTGCGCCTCGCCGAGCGCGCCCGCGTACACCAGGACCACCTGGTCGGCGCGGAGGCCGAGCTCCGCGCGCAGGTCCGCGACGCCGGGCCGCAGCGTCTCGTCCGCCCACATCGGGATGTGCACCAGCTTCTCCCGGGGCACGCCCCGGCCGGCGAGCAGGTCGGCCGCGCCGGGCGAGACGCAGGCGACCCGGGCGGCGCTGCGGTACATCGCGGCGCACCAGCCGGCCATGCCCCGCTCGACGAGCCGGGATGCCCGGCCCGCGCCGAGGAAACCGCTCGCCACCACGCTGTCCGGCCAGAGATCCAAAACGTGCAGCAGCACCGGCACCCGGTACGCGTACCGGGCGAACCACATCGGCAGGGCGACGCTGATCGGGGAGTTGCCGACCCAGATCGCGTCGAGTCCGCGTAGCACCGGCGTGCCGGAGGCCAACGCGGAGAGGGCGAACGATCCGTAGTTGGCGACCCGCCGCAGTGCGGAGCGATCGTGGCTGGGATAGAGGGCCACCCGCCGGATCCGCGTCGCCCCGACGGTCTCGTCCCGGCGGCGGGCCAGCCGGTAGCCGGGGGCCAGCCGCCCGGTCGGGTAGTTGGGGAACCCGGTGAGCACCTGGACCTCGTGCCCCCGGCCGGCCAGAGCCGTGGCGAGCATCCCGGGCAGCGCGGCAGGTCCGGGCTCCGGGTCGAACCACTGGGTGAGCAAACCGATCCGCATCCGCGTCATCCCCTCTCCGCGCCGGTCAACGGCCGTACCGACCGGTCGCCGTCGGCCCGCCACAGCGCGCCCAGCGACTCACGCAGGTCGTATGCCGGTTTCCAGCCAAGCGTCCGGCCGGCGCGCCCGATGTCGGCGCACATCCAGGGCACGGCGGCGGAGCGGCCGGCGTCGACGGTGAAGCTGCCGTCCCGGATCCCACCGGTGAAGCCGGCCACCTCGGCCAGCAGCCGGACGACGTCCCGGGTGGCCACCGCCTGCCCGCTGCCGACGTTGACGACCCGCTCGGTCGTGTCTCCGCCGCGCGCCGCCGCGAGGACCGCCGCCGCCACGTCCCGCACGTCGACGAAGTCGCGGTACGTGTCGTGCAGGCCCACCGCGACGTCGCCGTGCCCGGCCGCCATCGCCGACCTGATCAGCGCGGTCACCCGGCAGAGCACGTTGCCCGGCGGCATGCCCGGCCCCACCGGGTTGAAGACCCGCAGCACGATCGTGTCGACCCGGCCGGCCACGCCCGCCAGTTCCGCCAACCGGGTCGCCGCCAGGTGGCTGAGCCCGTACTCGCCCACCGGCGTACCGGGATGATCCTCGGGTACGGCGAGTCCGTGTGGCACCGCGCCGTACTCGGCCGCCGAACCGATCCGGATCAGCCGGGCCGCCGGTGCGGCGTCGGCCACCGCCTCAAGGAGCTTGGCGGTGGTCACCACGTGCGCCCGCACGAAGTCGTAGCCGGAGCCGACGATCTGCCCGGCGGCGGCCACCACCACGTCCGGCCGCTCCCGGGCGATCAGCGCGGTCAGCGCCGGCAGGTCGATGTGGATCAGATCGCACTCCGTGCGGCCGGGCGACCGGACGGTCGCATGGGCGGCCAGCGTGGCCCGGATGTGCCGCCCGAGGAACCCGCTGGCACCGAGCAGCAGTACCCGGTTCATCCGCGGTACGCGGGGTCCGGTTCGCCGGCCGGCGACCGTACGGGCGAGTTGCCGGTGAACTCGTGCCAGGTGGCGGTGCCCGGCGCGGAGATGCCCTTGCGACTGAGCACCACCCAGACGGTGGCCAGCAGGATCCTCAGGTCCAGCAGGAAGGAGCGCCGGTCGACGTACTCGATGTCGTAGGCGAACTTCGCGTCCCAGTCCAGCGCGTTACGGCCGCGCACCTGGGCGAGCCCGGTGATCCCGGGCCGTACGTCGTGCCGGCGGGCCTGTTCGGGGCTGTAGAGGGCGAGGTACCGGACCAGGTGCGGGCGGGGGCCCACCACGCTCATCTCGCCGCGCAGCACGTTCCAGAACTCCGGAAGTTCGTCGAGGCTGCTGGCCCGCAGCCACTGGCCGACCCGGGTCAGCCGCTGCTCGTCGGTCACCAGCCCACGCGCCGGGTCGGGGTGGCGCATGGTGCGGAACTTGACCAGCTCGAACACCTCGCCGTGCAGCCCCGGGCGGCTGTGCCGGAACAGCACCGGACGGCCGTGCGTCACCAGCACCACGAGGGCGACCAGGGCCAGCAGCGGAGCGCCCAGGATCAGGACGAGGAGGGCGCCCAGCACGTCGAGGAGACGCTTCCACCGATCGTACGGTCGGCGGGTCGTGGGGTCCGGATGCGTCCCGTTCCGGCCCGGCGTCGAGCCGGCGATCCCGGCGTCCAATTGCGTCCCGTCGAGAGCAACTCTTGGCATGCAGTACGCATATCACTTTTCCCCGCCCCAATTCCCGCTTTCACGTTAGTGGCGTCCGCCGCGCCGGATCGGCGACCGGTCGACGCCATTACATGAGGTGTATTCGCAGGCACAGCCGCCCTCACGAACCAAACATGATTCGATCTCTAATTGACGGAAACGCGGCGGCGCCGTTTGTGAATCTGTATGGTCGCGATGGACGAGATCCCGATTCCCCGAGGATTGCCCGACGGGAGGACAGGCAGGGGGAGATGTGGTTTCCTCGCTTTCTGACAGACGTTTCCTGATCACCGGCGGCACCGGTTCGTTCGGCCAGACAATGGTCTCCCGGCTACTGGACTCCGGTGCCGCGGAAGTACGGGTCCTCAGCCGCGACGAGTCCAAACAGGACGCCATGCGGCACCGCATCGGCGACGACCGGGTCCGCTACTACGTCGGCGACGTCCGGGACTACGACAGTGTGCTCAAGGCCGCCCGGGGCACGGAGTTCGTCTTCCACGCCGCCGCCCTCAAGCAGGTTCCGTCCTGCGAGTTCTTTCCGCTGGAGGCGGTCCGCACCAACGTGCTCGGCAGCGCGAACGTGGTCGACGCCTGCGAGCGGGTCGGCGTCGAGACGCTGGTGCTGCTGAGCACCGACAAGGCCGTCTACCCGGTGAACGCGATGGGGATGACCAAGGCCCTGATGGAGAAGGTGGCACAGGCGCACTCCCGCAACAACCCGGCGGCCCGCACCCGGGTCTGCTGCGTGCGCTACGGCAACGTCATGTACTCGCGCGGCTCGGTCATCCCGCTGTTCATCGACCAGATCCGCCGGGGCGGGCTACCGACCGTCACCGAGCCGTCGATGACCCGTTTCCTCATGTCGCTCGGCCAGTCGGTCGAGCTGGTGGAGCACGCGTTCCGGTACGGCCAGCCGGGCGATGTCTTCATCCGCAAGGCCGACGCCTGCACCATCGGCGACCTGGCCACCGCCCTGTGCAACCTGTTCGGGGTGCCGGCGAAGTTCAACGTGCTCGGCATCAGGCACGGCGAGAAGCTGTACGAGACCCTGGCGAGCCGCGAGGAGCTCACCCACGCCGAGGATCTCGGCGAATTCCTCCGGGTACCGGTGGACAGCCGCGACCTGAACTACGCCCTCTACTTCGAGGAGGGCAATGTCGAGCGGGGCGCGGCGGCCGACTTCCACTCGCACAACGCCCGCCGGCTCTCCGTACCGGAGATCGAGTCGCTGCTGCTGACCCTGCCCGAGGTACGGGCACAGCTCGACGCCACGGCAACCGCCGTCGTGCCGGCATGAGCGAGCGTCAGCGAGCGAATCATCGGTGCAGCGCGGTGGTGCCTCATGGCGGCACGGAGCAAAGCGGAGTGCCGGCATGAGCGAGCGTCAGCGAGTGAATCATCGGTGCGGCGCGGTGGTGCCTCGTGGCGGCACGAAGCGAAGCGGAGTGCCGGCATGAGCGTGGAGGTTGGAAACGGGGCACCGGAACGGGTGCCCCGGCGGCGCGGTGACGCCGACCAGAAGCCGGACGCCGCGACCCGCCGCGTCCTCGTCGTCGGCGTCACCGGCATGCTCGGCCACGCCGTCCTCCGCGAGTTGAGCGACGCCCCCGAACTCGACGTCCACGGCCTCGCCCGACGCATCGACGACCGGGCCGGGTGGTTCCCGGAGCGCCTGCTCGCCCGGATCACCCCGGCAGTCGACGCGACCCGGTTCGCGCAGGTACGGCAGCTCGTCGACGAGTTGCGGCCGGACGTCGTGGTCAACTGCGTGGGCGTCATCAAACAGCGGCCCGACGTCCAGGACGCCGTGCACACCGTCACGCTCAACGCCCTCTTCCCCCACCTGCTCGCCGACGCCTGCGCCGAGTCCGGCAGCCGGTTGATCCACGTCAGCACCGACTGCGTCTTCTCCGGCCAGCGGGGCGGCTACGTCGAGGACGACCTGCCCGACCCGCCCGACCTCTACGGGCGCTCCAAGCTGCTGGGCGAGGCCACCGGAGCGGCGGCGCTCACCCTGCGTACCTCGATCATCGGGCACGAGCTGACCACGAGCCGGTCGCTGGTGGACTGGTTCCTCAGCCAGCGGGGCCGGGTACGCGGCTTCACCCGGGCGATCTACAGCGGCGTGACGACCGTCGAGTTCGCCCGGCTGTTGCGCACGGTGGTCCTGCCCCGCGAGGAACTGACCGGGCTCTACCACGTCGCCGCCGAGCCGATCTCGAAGTACGACCTTCTCCGGCTGGTCGCCGAGGTGTACCGGTGGTCGGGTGAGCTCGTTCCGGACGACGAGTTCGCCTGCGACCGCTCGATGCGCGCGGAGGCCCTCGCCCGAGCCACCGGTTACCGGCCGCCCGGCTGGCCGGACATGATCAGGGCGATGCACGCGGCCCGGACCCGGTGGACCAGCGCGACGCCCCGGACGGATCGGCCCGGCGTACGGGTCTGACGGCGGCCGGAGCCACCGTCAAACCGACCGCAGCCGACCGCGAGCCAAAGGACAACACGTGATGAACCGTTTGGGCCAGGTGGGCCTCGTAGCCGGCGCGGCCTGTCTCGTGGTGGTCACGACCGTCGTCTCGGTCAACATGCCGTTGGTCGCTGCCGGCGTGGTCCTGCTACTGCTGCTGCTCGCCCTCTGCCGCCGGGTGGACGGCTGGCGATGGCTGCTGGCGCTGACCATGGCGCTGCTGGTCTGCGCCTCCTCCGACATCCCGGCGCTGGTCGAGATCAGCTTCTATCCGCGCTACGCGGCGGTCGCCGGCCTGATCGTCTGGGGACTCTGCCTGCCGGCCCCGACGCCGGCCCGGACCGCCCCGTGGAGCCGCGTGTTCATCGGCGCGCTCTGGACGGTCGCCGCGCTCGCCACGCTGAGCACCACCTGGTCGGTGGTCCCCTCGGAGACGTTCCAGCGTGGCGTCGCACTGCTGCTGCTGGCCGCGCTGGTCCACGTGGTGGTGCGGCGTCGCTGGTCCGACCGGAAAACCATGCTGGCCGACCTGCGCATGGTCTACCTGGTCCTGAGCCTGTCCACCGTGTCCAGCCTCGTCCTCGGGCTCGGCAACGGCACGGTGGCTGCCGCGCTCTCCAGCAGCCACCGTTTCCAGGGGCTCTACAACAACCCCAACATGCTCGGCATCGTCTGCGCCCTGACCATTCCCCTGGGCTGGGCCGTCTACCGGCAGTACCGCCGCTGGCCGATGCTACTCGGAACGGCGCCGGCCGCCGCCGGCCTGCTGCTGTCGCAGTCTCGTACCGGGCTCGTGGCCGTGCTGGTCGGCGCCGCCTGGATCATGTTGCGGCACGGGGTCGCGCCGCTGCTCCGGATGGCGTCGGCGGCGACCGCGGCGCTGCTGCTGGCGTACCTGCTCGACCTGCTGCCCGTCATCTTCAGGGCGCCGTGGATGCAGCGGATGGTCCTGCGTTTCACCGACCCGGAAGGCGCCGACCTGTCCAACGGCCGCACCCAGATGTGGCAGGCGACCGTCGACCTGTGGTGGCAGAACCGCCCCACCCTGGGCTTCGGGTACGCGTCCCGTAACCACCTGCTCGAACTCGCCGGCTACGACGAGTTCTTCGGTGCGGGGGTCAGCGTCGTGCACAACAGCTACCTGCAACTGCTGCTGGAACTGGGCCTCACCGCCGCGATACCGCTGGTGCTGCTCCTGCTGGCCGCGGGGCGGGTCGCGCTGCGCGTCCCGGTGCACGGCGCAAACTCGGGCCTGGTCTGGCTCGTCGTCAGCGGCCTGCTGATCCAACTGACCGAGTCGGCCATGTTCGGCACGGGGCAGACCTACCCGTACGTGTTCTGGTTCGCGGTGGCCGCCCTGCTGCACCTGCCGGCCGCCGACGGCCCGGAGCGGGGCGGGGAGGCCGACGCCGACGCCAGCCGCCAGGCCAACGCACCGGCGAACGGCGTGCCGTCGGGCCCGATGTCAGGTCCGGTGGGTCGCGGTCACGACCGGTCGCCGGTCACGAACGTGCTCACCCGCGCCCGCCAGGCCCGGTGATCGAACGACTCGCGGGCCCGCGATCGGGCCGCCCGGCTCATCGCCGTCCACTCCTCGTCGCGTAGGCGCAGCGCCCGCTCGACCGCCAGCCGGACGTCGTCCGGGCCGTTGCCGTCGAGCACCAGGCATTCGGCCCCGTCGCGCAGGTAGGCGTCGAGGTCACTGGTGTAGTTCAGCAGTACCGGGCAGCCGGCGGCGAGGCTCTCCGGCACCTTGGACGGGAATCCATGGGCCGCGTAGCCGCCGGTCGGCCGGACCAGCATGGAGAAGTGCGACTCGCCGAGCAGGGCCAGCACGGTGTCGCGGGGCACCCGACCGAGGAACGTCACCTCGGCCGACACCTGCTCCAGCACCGAGACGTCCAGGTCCGACCGGGCGGCGGCCTCCTCGCGGGTGACACCGGCGATGGTCAGGCTCACCCGCCGCTGGTCGTGCGGGGCGAGCCGGCTGATCCCGCGTACGATCACGTCGAGCATGTCCTTGCGGCCGGGCGTACCCGCGTAGAGCAGGCGCAGGCCGTCGGCGAGCGATGGTGGCCGGGCCACCGGGAACTCGTCGCAGTCCACCTGCGGCGGCACCACCAGCACGTCGAGCCCCCGGTCGGTCAGGTACCCGGCCAGGGTGGTGGAGACCGCGGTGGCCCGGTGGACGAGGCGGGTCGCCAGGAAGGTCGACCAGCGGTGCCGCACGAAGTACGGGGTGAGCCAGCCGCGCCGGAACTGGTGCCGGTCGTGCCGCTCGCTGGCGTCCACCACCACCGGGCAGCGCAGCGCGAGACGCAGGACCGCCCAGTTGCCGAGGGTCATCAGGGCCATCGGCAGCAGCACCACGGAGATGTCGTCGCGGCCCACACCCGCCCGACGGATCGCGCGCAGCACGCGTACCGGACGGGCCAGGCGAGCCAACAGCCGGGTATGCCGGGTACGGCCCCGGACCCGCATCGTGACCAGGTCGATGCCGGCGACGTCGCCGAACCGGCCGGGGAAGGCGACCTCGCAGGGCCAGTCGTTGACCACCAGGGTCTGCGCGCCCGCATTGGCCGCGCACCGGGCGAGTTGCAGCAGGCGGTTGGAGGTGGCGTCGCCGTGCGGAAAGGCGTACGCGCCGACGAGCAGCGGGCGCGGATGGCCCGTCCGCCCCGATCGGTCACCGGAGCGGGGCCCCCGGCCCCGCACGAGCGTCTGGTCGTTCATCTCTGTCACCGTTCCGAGCCGGCCGACAGCCGGCTCCGCTGCGTGGTCGGACGTTCCTGCGGTGCCCGGCCCGAGGCCCGCTGTCGGTAGATCGCCAGGTGGGCGGCGGTCGCGGCATCGATGGCGAAGATGCTGGCCGCGAAGCGCTCGGCGGCCAGGTCGGGCGCGGTTGTCGCGGTGTGCGCGGCGGCAGTGCCCACCGCCGCCGCCCAGACCCGGGGCTCGGCCTCGGTGTCGACGATGGTCACGCCGGGCAGTCGCTCGGCGATGAACCGCACCCCGGGCAGGTCGGCGGCGACCGTGCCGACGCCCAGCGCGACGGGTTCCAGCACTCCCCCGGGCAGCCCCTCCAGGCACGAGGGGTGGATGACCACGTCGGCCTGCCGCAGCAGCCCGCCCACGTCGTCGCGGGGACCCAGCAGATGCACCCGATCGGCGAGGCCGGCGGCGGTCGCCGCCCTCCGGACCCGATCGTCGTCCACCTCGTCGCCCGGCCCGACGAAGACCGCGTGCGCCGTCACGCCGAGGGCGTGCAACTCGGCCAGGATCGGCGGCAGCAGCCAGCGCCGCTTCTCCGGCGAGGCCCGCCCCACGCTCACGCAGACGAGGTCCGCCGCTCCGGCGCCGATCAGCCCGCGCAGGTCGTCGTCGCTGGGCCGGCTCAGCCGGTCGAGGTCGAGCCCGTTGAGGACCACCTGGCAGCGCGGGTCGTCGCGCCAGTCCCGGTGGAAGCCGAAGGTGAGGGAGCTGGGCGAGACGCCGAGGATGTGGGTCGCGCTGCGCCGCAGCAGCTGTCCGCAGATCCAGCGGTAGGCCCGTCTGCGCAGGCTCCGGCGCAGGTTGTCGTCGCCACGGAAGTGTGCGACGCGGCCGGGCACGCCGCAGAGCCGGGCGAGCGAGAGCGGTACGCCGGAGAAGTTGGCGCAGTCGACGTGCACCACGTCCGGGCGCAGCCGCCGCAGCAGCCGCAGGAAACGGGCGGCGAAGCGAGGGTCCAGCGGGATCGGGGTGACCGTGCCGCCGTGGCGGGTGACCATGCCGGCCAACGGCCCCGGGCCGATCCGCTCGCTGAGCGTCACCAGGTGCAGGTCGACTCCGGCGGCGGCCAGCCGGGGCAGCAGCTCGGCGGTGCGCATCTCGGTGCCGCCGTAGTTCAGCTCACCGACCACCCGCAGCACTCGACAGCTTCGATCGGGCGCTCCGCCGTCCGGGTGGCCACCCACCGCCGACGTGTCATCCGAGGATCCGGGCATCCGTCTTCCCTTTGTCTCGTCGTGCCGGCCGCCGTGGCCGGGCGGGCCGGTCACGCCGGCCGGCACCGGCGCACCGCGCGCCGGTACCCCACGAACACCGCCGGCCACATGGTGAGCACGTACGCCGCGCAGGCCGCCGCCGGCAGGCCGGCCAGCCCGAACTGCCGCAGCGCCCAGACCTTGAGCGCGGTCGCCACCACCAGGAACGACGCCCAACCGACGAACTGCGGCCGGAGCAGGCCGATGCTGTTCTGCACCATGATCAACGGGGAGGTGACCGCGATCAGGAAGGACCAGCTCGCCAACCCGACCAGGAGCGCAAGGGGCACCGCCGACCGGTCGATGCCGCCGACCCAGAGCTCGACCAGCCGCTGGCCGAAGCCGACCAGCGTCCCGCCGATCACGCCCACGACCGCGCCGTAGAGGAGCACCATCCGCCGGGTGTTGCGGCGTACCCAGGCCACCTCGCCCCGGGCCAGGGCGGCGCCGTTGACCGGCCAGACCGTCATGCCCACCAGCCCGATGAAGATCGACAGCACGCCGAACAGCTTGCCGACGACGGCGTACTGGGCCGCCACCGTGGGCCCGAGCAGGTGCGCGACGAGCGGGCTGTCCACGTTGAGCGCGATCGACGACATCGTGGTGAGCGCGAAGAACTGCACGCCGAGGCGGAGCAGGCCGACGGCGGTGCCCGGGTCGACATGGGCCGGGCCGGGCCGCAGGGCGGGCTCCTGGAACCAGAAGTAGACCACCGTGTTCAGCAGGTTGGTCAGCGGTACGGCCAGCACCGCGCAGCCGATGACCGCCAGCGGACCCCATCCGGCGGCGATGGCGCCGAGCACCGCCGCCATGGCCACCAGGGCGCCCGCCGACTGCCAGACGTTGCTCTGCACCACCTGACCCCGGGCGTACTGGATCCGCTGGATCAGCGAGAGCGGAATGTTGACCACGAAGGCCCCGAAGCAGAGCAGGACCAGCGCGGACGCCTCCGCGGCGACGCGCGGATCGGTCACCCCGAACAGCTCGGCCCAGGGCACCGTGGGGTTGACCGCGACCAGGGCGG
Source organism: Micromonospora sp. CA-263727 (assembly GCF_050942455.1). NCBI lineage: Bacteria > Bacillati > Actinomycetota > Actinomycetes > Micromonosporales > Micromonosporaceae > Micromonospora > Micromonospora sp. CA-263727. The sequence continues at coordinate 2,303,965 of NZ_CP192031.1, read as the reverse complement.
CGACCAGCACCAGGGCGACCAGACCGAGGGTGGCGAAGGCGCTGGAGATTTCCCGGGCCTGTGCCCGGGCATCGTCGACGTGATGGCTGAGCCGGGTGAGCAGGCCGTTGCCCAGCCCCAGATCGGCGAACCAGGCCATCCCGGTCAGCGCGGTGACCGCCATCCACAGGCCGTACCGCTGGTCACCGAGGTACCGAAAGCAGGCGGGTGTGATGACCAGCGGGGCGGCCATGCCGATCCCCTTCGCCACCATCGCGGCAGCGATGCCGACGGTGACGGTACGGTCCCGGTCGCGCGGCGTCGGCCCCGGGGGCGAGACGGCGACACCGGCCGGGGTCGGTGTCTCGGCGGCCGGCCGCTCTGGTGCCGACCGACTCGCTGGGCGGGTCACCGGTTCACGGCAGCTTCAATGCCGAGCCGCCGGGCCATCCACTCGACGGTGGCCCGCAGACCATCGGCGCGGGCGACCGGCGCCACCTCCGGGAACAGCCGCCGGAGGGTGGTGTTGTCGGCCAGCGAATGCGGAACATCACCGACGCGCGGCCCCGCGTGCTCCCGGGCGATCGGCCGTCCGAACAAGCCCTCCAGCTCGTCGAGGACCTGGAGGAGGCTGGCGCGGGCGCCGAAGGCGAGGTTGACCGGATGAGGGTGGTGCACCCGGCGGCGGAGCGCGTCGAGGATGACCTCGCAGACCGTGCCGACGTAGGTGAAGTCACGGGACTGGGTGCCGTCGCCGTGCACCTGCACGGCTTCTCCGCGCAGGGCGGCGTGCACGAACCGCGGGATCACGGCCGCGTAGGCGTGGTCGTGTCGCTGCCCCGGGCCGAACACGTTGAAGAACCGGAAGGCCAGCGTGGGCAGCCCGAACGAGGCCTGGTGCGCCAGGGCGTACGCCTCGGAGGCGAGCTTGCTGGCCGCGTACGGGCTCATCGGGCGGGTCCAGGTCAGCTCCGCCTTGGGTAGCGCCGGGTTCATGCCGTACACCGACGAGGAGGAGGCGACGAGCACGTGCGCGACGTGGTGTCGACGGGCCGCCTCCAGCACCATGAGGGTGCCGGTCGCATTCGCGTGGTGGGAGGCCATCGGGTCGCGCAGCGAGCGCGGGACGCTCGGCAGCGCGGCCAGGTGGACCACCGCGTCCCGGCCGGCCATCGCCGCGTCGAGGGCGGCCTGATCCAGGATCGAGCCCTCGACCAGGTCGACGTCCAGCCCGTCCAGGTTGCCCCGCAGGCCGACCGAGAGGTCGTCGAGCACGGTGACCTCCTTGACGGTGGGCTCGACCAGCGCGGCGCGGGCCAGATTGGATCCGATGAAACCGGCTCCGCCGGTGATCAAAACGCGCATGGACAAACCCCCCGATTTGTACTGATCCCCCGATTTGCATAAACCCCCCGATTTATGCCGATCACCTGTACATCGAGTGAGTTGGGCTGCCGTAACGGCACGGCGGAAAGAATTCGCCTTGTCCGCCGCACTCCGACGCCCGGGGCCCGTCCACCAGGGACCCGGCCCCGGACCGGCCGGCTCCCGGCCCCGCCGGAACAGCCGGTGATGCTGTCCGGGAGCCGACCGAGGACGGCCGGACGGCCGGTGCACGGCTCACAGTGACAGGAACGGTGCGCGTCGGGGTTTGAGGAGCCGAGCATGCCCGAACTGATCGTCTACCGCGCCAACGCCCTGATGTCGATCCGGGCGCGATTCGACGCCACCCGGGACCTGGTGATGCCCGCCAACCTCGCGTTTCCCGAGAGCATGGTCGGCATGTGGCACTCCGGTCTCCCGCAGGTCACCCTCGTGCCGGCGACCGCGACCGACGCCCAGGTGTGGCCGGTCGTGTCCAGCGCCGGCACACCGATCCATGACACCTCCGACGACAACTGCCCGATCAACACCGGCTGGTCGTACGTCGGCGGCAACCACGGCTACAACGTGGGCAACCAGATCGCCGTCGCCAACCACGGCAAGACCACCGCCGACGTGGGCTCGCGCTGGACCGACGGCACACGGGTGTTCACGCTGCTGGCCGTCACCAACGCCAACAGCCTGCTCTTCGGCAACCCGTACACGATCGTCGACGGCATCGCCCAGGGAGCGCGGGTCCGGCCGGCGGCGCCGCTCACCCACGTGGCGGGCGCCACCAACCGGACCACGGTGCCGATCACGGGGCTCACCCCCGACGTGCAGATCCGCCCGGCCACCCATTCACACGTCGTGACCGTGGAACTCGACGGCCGGCCGGTGCCCGACGGTCGCCGTACCGGCCAGGAACTCCAGATCCGGGAGTCGTACCTGATCCCGTCCTACCGGGGAATGATCGACGCTGCCCAGGCGAACGTCGGCACGCCGATCGCCACGATCATGCCGCAGCTCCCGCCGCTGTGCCGGATCGACAACGTCTACCGCTGGACGCCGGGCGGTCTGCTGGTCTCGCAGACGGTCACCGCCCTGGACCGGTTCGCCCTCAACGCGGGCGTCACGCAGTGTTCCGCGTTGACCGTGCCGGCGGGTGGCAGCCGTCGGCAGTTCATGCCGAACGTGGGCGGCGCCGGCAACCTGAACTGGTCGGTCTGGGCGAAGATCGACACTCTGGCCGTCCTCACCGACATCACCCCGGCCACGCTGCGGGACCCGCGAACGCCGGCGGCCAGCATGACCCAGTGGGTGATCAGCAGCGGCGGGGAGCAGCAGTGGGGCATCGCGGTCGGACTGCTGCCGCTCGCCGACGGGCAGTCGTCGACGCGGGCCCGGTACACCACGACGAAGTGCTGGTTCATCAGCTCCACCCTGAAGAAGAACTACCCCCAGCTGGTGTGGGGGCGGGTCCTCGACGTCGGGGAGTCGGTGACCGGCACCGCGTACCGCCGCTACCTCGCCCCGCCCTCGACCGCCACCGAGATCGTCGTCTCCACCGGTGTCGACGACTTCGTGATGATCGAACGGGTCGACCCCGTAGCGCAGACCCGGATGCCCGCGCCACTGCTGTTCCACCGAAGGCTGATCCCGGAGGGGCCGACGAACCTCACGGTCCCGGACCGGGTCGGCGTCGACGGGATCCCGTACGGTGTGCCGGTCTCCCCGGGTTACGGCATGTGGCGCGCGGAATCCGACCCACCCGCCGAGCCGCAGTTGCCGGGCGCGACGTACGGGCCCGGCAGCTACTTCCTGCCGCTGGCCGGCCCGACCCGGGCCAGCGCCTACACGGGAGCCTTCCAGCGGCTCCTGCTGCACCCGGTGTTCCTGGCCGAGACCACTCCGGTCGACCGGGCGTGCGTCGAGGTGACGACGGCCGGCACCGGTGTGGTGCGGCACGGCGTGTACGCCCACGACCCGGCAACCGGGCGACCCGCGCTCCTGGGCCCGATCGCCGACTTCGGCACGCTCAGCGTGGTCACCGCCGGGGTCAAGGAATCGGTGCTGAGCGCGCCGGTGGTGCTGCCCGCGGGCTGGCACTGGTACGCGCTCGTCTGGCAGGGCACCGCCACCACCGCGCCGACGCTGCTGGCCGACGCGGCCGGCGAGCCGACCGCGTTGAATCTCGGTGCCAGCCCGGCGACGATGTCCGGCGACCGGTTCGGCTACCAGGTGACCGGGGTGACCGGTCAGCTGGGTCCGATCGCCATCGCCGAGGTCCACCAGTTTCCCCCACCGCGCGTCGCCTACCGGCGGGCCTGACGGCGCGGTCAGGCCGTGGTCACCCCGTAGATCCGCTTCATCGCCTCGTGCTTGGCCGGCACCGGCAGGTGGCCGATGCCCAGCGACTTGGCCTGCAACCGCTCAAGGTACTCGTCGGTGCTACGCAACGGTCGCGCCGGCACCCCGGCCGCCACCGTGTTGTCCGGGATGTCCCGGGTGACGATCGACCCCGCTCCGATGACACACCGGTTGCCGATGTTGACGCCGGCCAGGATCATCGACCGCATCCCGATGTAGACGTCGTCGCCGATGGTGATCGGTGCGGTCCAGTCGAGATCGGGGTGGTCCCTGCGCAGGATCAGCGTGCCACCGTCGTGGGTGACGAACTGCACCTCGGAGGTGATGTAGACGTTGTCGCCGATGGTGATCAGCCAGGGCTCCGAGCCGAACATCGCCCGGTTGACCCCGTAGAACCTCACCCGCCCGGTCAGGTTCACCCCGAGGGAGCGGACGAACGCCTCGGGATCACGGGTGGCGGCCAGATGGTCCCGCACCCGCCGGACCATCGTACGAACGCGACTTGGCACCTGCTGTCCTCACAAACGAGTCCTACGGCCAGCGGGCGGTAGGTCGACGGCCAACGAACGGCCGGAATCCGTACGGACCCGGACATCTCTCGCAACGATCCGGATCCGGCGGAGGTGACGGAGGCTCGGCCCGGCGGTCAGCGGCAGAACCGGCGGGCGTGCTCCAGCACGTTGAGTTCCCGGCCCTGTTGCCGCCAGAGCCGGTAGCGCCGGCCCGCGGTCTCCTTCGCCTCGGCCCGTTCCCGGCCCGACCGGTCGGCGAGCCGGTCGAGCACCTCGCGGAAGGCGCTCGCCGTCGCCGGCCGGACCACCACTCCCCCGGCCTCGGCGATCAGTTCGCTGAAGGGTGTCTCGTCGGAGCAGACGACCGGGCAGCCGGAGGCGAGGCTCTCGATGATCACGTGACCGTAGTTCTCGCCCAACGTCGGGAAGAGAAAGGCGTCGTAGCGGCTGAAGGTCGGCATCACCTCCGCCGCCGCGAGTTCCCCGCGATAGCGGACCCGGACGTGGCCGGGCATCGTCTCGATGATCCGCCGACAGCGCGCCCAGTACTGCCCGTCCTCCGGCGGGCCGAAGATGTCGAACTCCATCGGCCGGGTCGCCCGGGCCACCGCTTCAAGCGCCGTGACCAGGTTCTTGATCGGCGAGATCCGACCGACGAAGACCAGCCGCAGCGGCCCGTCGTGCGGTACGACCGGCGGAGCCGGATGCTCCGGGATCGGGCACTCGTTGCCGTTCACCATCACCTGCGCCCACGGGACGACCGCCCGGATCTGGTTCTCCTCCAGCCAACTGCACGCCTGCCAGCGCACGCCGAGCCGGCGCAGGACCGGGGCCCACACCGCCAGGAAGAGTCGCTTCTTGCGTGTCCGGATGGCGAGGGCAGCGGGCGACAGCTCGCCGCGCGGGGCGAGCAGGATGGCACCGACGCGCATCAGGCCGAGCGCCACCGCGAGGATCGACAACACCGAGAACGACGACCAGAGGCTGTTGACGTACAGCAGGTCGACCGGTCGGGACCGGACGTGCCGCAGCAGCCGGATCCAGTGCCGTGGCGCGGACGGGTCGAGGTAGAAGACGGCGGAACGGCCGTCGCGGCGCATCAGTCGCCCGGACAGCCCCGGGTACGGCACCGGCGAGCAGAGGTCACGGTCCCGGGTGATCAGGGTGACGTCGAGGTCGTCCGGCAGGGTGTCCAGGATGAACCGCAGCGAGCGGATCGGCCCGCCGCCGCGGAAGCCCGGCTCGAAGACCCCCGCGGTCGCGACGACCCGGTAGCCCCCCACCGCCTTCGTGGACGCAAGCGCGACCCGCACTCCCCCGGCGTCGTCGGGGAGGCGCGTCCTCGTCAGCTCGTTCACTGTGGCTCACCTTCAACCTGCCGCCCGGAGGGTCGGCGCCCACACCGCCCCCGGGACGCACCGAAATCAACGACCCCGGGAGTGGTGTCGGGAGCGACCCCGGACGTGACACCCGGTAGTGACGGAGTGGCGGCTTTCGCGGCCGACAGACGCTCGACCGTCACCATCGACGCCGTGCGGCGGTTCAGATGGCGGGGAGCGGCCGGCGTTCTCCGCAGCCGAGGGAGCCACGGTGACGACCGACGTACTGATCGTAGGCGCAGGCGGGATGGGCCGAGAGGTATATGCCGTTATTTGCCTACTTAACGGGCGATCAAGGGACAAGCCCTGCTGGCGGGTTCTCGGTTTCGTCGACGACCATCCCACCGAGACCAATGTCGGGCTGGTGCACCGCCTCGGTGTGCCCTTCCTCGGTTCGACCCGATGGCTGGCCAGCCAGCCGGCCAGCACCCACGTCGCGCTCGGCGTCGGGCATCCGCGGTTGCGCCGCGAGACCGACCAGGCCATCGCCCGGTACGGCCTGCCGGCCGCCACGGTGGTCCACCCGAACGCGGAGATCGGACCGGACTGCGTCTTCCAGGAGGGTCTCTTCGCGGCCGGAGGCGCGAGGGTGACGACGAACGTGGCCCTCGGTCGCCACGTGCACCTCAACCAGAACTGCACGGTGGGACACGACGCCGTCCTGGACGACTACGTCTCCGTCAACCCGCTCGCCGCCGTCTCCGGCTACTGCCGGCTGAGGGAGGGCGTCATGGTTGGCACCACCGCCGCCGTGCTGCCACGGCTGACGGTGGGCCGGGACGCGACCGTCGGTGCCGGCGCGTGCGTGACCCGGGACGTCCCGGGCGGGGCCGTGGTCATGGGTGTGCCGGCCCGGCCGGTGGTTCGTTCAGCGGCGGATGCCCGCCCAGTCATGGTGGCGACGCACGGTCGAGAGGATGAAGTCGACCACCCGGCGTGAGGTGTCCGGGACCTGGTAGTCGAGCGGGCACGCGACGGAGCCGGCGGCCACCTGGGCCACCACGACCCGTACGGCCTCCACCACGCCGGCCGGGTCCAGGCCGGTCATCACGATCGACCCGGAGTCCAGCGCCTCCGGTCGCTCGATGGACTCCCGCAGGGTCACCGCCGGGAAGCCGAGAATCGCCGCCTCCTCGCTCACCGTGCCGCTGTCGGAGAGGGTGCACCGGGCGTGCCGTTGCAGGGTGACGTAGTCGAAGAAGCCGAACGGCTCGTGGAAGGCGATGGCCTCCAGCTGCGTACCGTCCACGGCGAGGGACTCCAGCCGCTTGCGGGTACGTGGGTGGGTGGAGACCAGCAGTGGCAGCCCCCACTCGTCGCGCACCGCGCAGAGGCAGTCCAGCAGCCGGCGGAGCCGGTCCGGGTTGTCGACGTTCTCCTCCCGGTGCGCGCTGACCACGAAGTAGCCGCCGGATTCCAGCTCCAGCCGCGCCAGCACGGTGGACTGGTCGATCTGCGGCCGGTAGTGGTCGAGCACCTCGCGCATGGGCGAGCCGGTGTGCAGGATGCGGCGCGGGTGCAGGCCCTCGGCGAGGAGGTTGCGCCGGGCGTGCTCGGAGTAGACCAGGTTGAAGTCCGCGACGTGGTCGACCAGGCGGCGGTTGGTCTCCTCCGGCACGTTCAGGTCGAAGCAGCGGTTGCCGGCCTCCATGTGGTAGACCGGCACCTTCATCCGCCGTGCCATCAGGGCCGAGATCGCGCTGTTGGTGTCGCCGAGCACCAGCAGGGCATCGGGGCGCAGCTCGGCGATCGCGGTCTCGGTGCCGACCAGGACGGCGCCGAGCAGGCTGCCGAGTGAGCGGGTGTCTGCCCGCAGGTAGCGGTCCGGCGGCCGGACGTCCAACTCGGCGAAGAAGATGTCGGAGAGCGCGGGATCCCAGTTCTGTCCCGTGTGCACCAACGTGTGTTCGACGGTCCGGTCGAGCGTGTCGATCACCCGGGCCAGCCGGATGATCTCCGGCCTGGTCCCGACAACGGTCATCACCCGGGTCACAGGGCATCTCCTCACAGCCAGATCACGGTTGTTTCGCTGAGTGACTCGGCAGGCCGGCTGCCCGCCGGCTCACCGGGACCGCCCCTGCGGGGGCAGCCGGTAGGCCGGGTCGCGGATCACCTGTCGTGCCTGGTCGAGCACGCTGACCCGGGCCCGGCTCGTGCGCCAGCGGCGGTACGCCGCCCCGGCCGCCACCCGGGCCGCGTGCCGCTGCTCGGGCCCGGCCGTGGCGACCTGGGTGACCAGGGCGCCCAACGCCGACGGAGTCAACTCCTTGAGGACCAGACCGCCACCGTCGCGCAGCACGGCCGTCCAGGGCGTGCGGTCGGAGCAGACCACCGGGCAGTACGCCGACAGGCTCTCGGCGATGGCATTGCCGAAGTTCTCGCCCCGGGTCGGCAGGACGAACGCGTCGTATCGCGAGAAGGTCTCGCGCACCTGCTCGGGGCGCAGCTCCCCCCGGTAGGTGATGGCGGCCCGTTCGGGCAGCGAGGCCAGCAGCCCCTGACACCGCCGCCAGTACGCCACGTCCTCCACCGGACCGTAGATGTCCAGCCGCACCGGCACCGGAACGTGAGCCAGCGCGGCGAGGAGCAGGTCGAGGTTCTTCATCGGAGAGATCCGCCCGATGAAGACCAGCCGCGCGTGCTCGGTCGCCGGCGGCTCGGCCGGCTCCGGCTCCGGCTCCGGCCCCCGGCCGATGGCGACCACCGCGATGCGCGCCCGGGGCAGCACCCGCCGGATGTCCGCGGCCTCGACCGGCGTGGTGGCATGCCACAGCACTCGGGGCTGCATCAGCATCCACCGCCAACCGGCCAGGAAGATCCGCTTGCGGGCGCCGTGCAGCCGCAGCGCGGCCCGCCCGAACTCGCCCCGGGGCGCCACCAGGATGCGATCCACTCGCAGCAGGCCGAGCCGCGCGGCGACGATGGGCAGGATCGAAAAGGTCGACCAGACGCTGTTCACGTAGAGCAGGTCGAACCGGGACGGGCGCAATGACCGCCAGAGCAGCCGCCAGTGCGTTGGCCGGCGCACTCCCAGATAGAAGATGTTCGTCCGACCGAAGCGGACCCAGCGGCCGGAAAGGTCGGGATAGGGTTCGCTGGAACCGAGGTCGTGGTCCCGGGTCAACATGGTCGTGTCGATTTCGTCACTGGCCATGTCGAGCACGTCGGAAATGGAGCGCACAGGCCCCCCGGCTCGCCAGCCGGGAGCAAAGTACTCCGCCGTCACCAGGACCCGAAAAGGCCTCTCACCAACGGTCGCGAACCGTTCTCGGAGATCGGCCGCGGGGGTGGTGTCGTTGGCCATCTTCGCTCCTCGCTCGCGGCACAGACCTGTCTGGCCCAACGATCGAGCGCCGATCCGGTGACTGGAAATCACAGTAGGTGACGCCCGCGCACGACTACGCGGAAAACCAGAATTAACGACCCGGAAACCCGATATAAGGATTCCGCGGGAACAAACTTCGTTGGGCGCGAGAGGGATTCAATGTCACGAGTGGCACTCATCTCCGGTATCACCGGGCAGGACGGCAGTTACCTGGCCGAACTCCTGCTGGACAAGGGATACACGGTGCACGGGATCAAGCGGAGGTCGTCCTCGTTCAACACCGAACGGCTCGACCGCATCGACGTACACCCGCGAAACACCGGGGCCCGCCTGTTCCTGCACTACGGCGACCTGTCCGACCCGGCCACGCTGACCGCCCTGATCCGGGACATCCGGCCGGACGAGATTTACAACCTCGGCGCGCAGAGCCATGTGCGGGTCTCCTTCGACATCCCCGCCTACACCGCCGACGTCACCGCGCTCGGCGCCCTTCGCCTTCTCGATGCCGCCCGCGCCGCCGGCCTCGGCTGCCGCTACTACCAGGCGTCCTCCTCCGAGATGTTCGGCTCGACCCCGCCGCCGCAACGCGAGGAGACGCCGTTCCACCCGCGCAGTCCGTACGCGTGTGCCAAGGTCCACGCCTTCTGGTCGGCGGTGAACTACCGCGAGTCATGGGGCATGTTCTGCGTCAACGGCATCCTCTTCAATCACGAGAGCCCTCGACGGGGCGAGAACTTCGTGACCCGCAAGATCACGCGGGCGGTCGCCCGGATCGAGGTGGGCCTTCAGGACAAGCTCTACCTGGGCAACCTCGACGCGGTGCGGGACTGGGGCTACGCCCCGGAGTACGTGGAGGCGATGTGGCTGGCCCTACAGCAGGACGAGCCGGACGACTACGTGGTCGCCACCGGCGAGGGGCACACCGTGCGCGAGTTCGTCGAGGCCGCCTTCGACCAGGTGGGACTCGACTGGCAGCAGTACGTGGAGATCGACCCGACCTACTTCCGGCCGGCCGAGGTCGACGCCCTGATCGGCGACTACGGGAAGGCCCGTCGTCGCCTCGGCTGGGCGCCCAAGACCCTCTTCAGCGACCTGGTGCGGGTCATGGTCGACGCCGACCGCCAGCTCCTGGAGGACGAGCGAATGGGACGCCTGGTGCGGGTGGACCGATGAGGATCACCGTCGAGGCCACCCCGATCCGCCCCGGCCACGCCGCCGGTGTGGAGGCATTCACCTACGGGCTGCTGGCCGGGATGGCCGCCGACCCCTCCTGCCACCTGCGGGTCAACATCCTTCGCGGCACCCTGGACCAGTGGCGCGGGCACCTGCCCACCGATCGGATCGGCTGGGCCGAGGTGGCCCAGCCACTGCGCTCCGACAACTCCACCGGGCAGTTGTTGCGTCGATTGACCCCGGCCCGGGTGCGCAACTCGCTGGCCGTCCGCAGGACGGTCAACGCCCTCCGCCAGCGTTCCGGACCGACACCGGACCAGGCGGACGTCACGCTGTACCCGTTCCATTGCGTTCCGGCCCGACCCGGCACGTCGGTCGTCGTCCTGCACGACCTGCGGCACCTGCAAGCCGACTTCCACGCCCCCGGATTCGCGGCCGTGATCCGGGAGAACGTCGCCCGTGCAGCCGCCGTGGTGATCACCTGGCCGCACCCGTACCAGCAGGCGCGGCAGCTGTTTCCCGAAGCGGCGCAGCGAATCGTGCTCATTCCGACGCCGACCTTCCAGCCCGCGCCGAGGCAGGCGCCCGCCCGGCGCGAACCGGGGCTGCTCGTCTATCCCTCCTCGACCGCGACACACAAGAACCACTCCACCCTGCTGGAGGCGATGGCGCTGCTCCCGGAGTGCCGCCTGATCTGCCCGGGGCCGCTGGTCGAGCCGGAGGCGAGTCGCCTGCTCGCCCGCGCCACCCTGCCCGACCTGCGCGGCCGGGTGTCCTTCCCCGGATTCGTCACCCTGGCCGAGCTGAACGACATCTACGCCCGAGCCGACGCGGTGGTGGTGCCCTCGCTCTGGGAGGCGGCCAGCGGGACGATGCTGGAGGCGTTCAGCTGGGGACTCCCCGTCGCCTGCGCCGACGCCGAGCCGCTACGGGCCCAGCTGGAGTTCACCGGGGCCGAGGCGACGGTGTTCCGGGCCAAGGACCCGGCCTCCCTGGCCGAGGCGGTCCGGCGGCTGCTGGACGACCGGGCACACTACGCCGCCGCGTCCCGCCGCGCCAACGGCCGGCTCGCCGCCCGCACCTGGGAGGCCACCGGCCGCGACTATCTCGACGTGCTGCGCTGGGCGGCGCAGGGCCGGCCCGGCCCGGTGCCACGATCCGCGTTCGCCACCGCACTCAGCCAGGAGGCGGTGCCGTGAGCGACCGCATGCCCGACCGCTACCCGGTGGCCCGGCCCAGCATCTCGGCGCTGGAGGAGCGCTACGTCCTCGACGCGGTCCGGAGCGGGTGGGTCTCGTCGCAGGGCCCGTACCTGCGTGACTTCGAGGAGCGCTTCGCCCTCCGATGCGCCGCCGGCACCGCGGTGGCCACCAGCAACGGCACGGTCGGCCTGCACCTGGTGCTCGCGGCGGCCGGCATCGGGCCGGGGGACGAGGTCATCATTCCCGCGTTGACCTACGTGGCCACGGCGAACGCCGTCGCGTACTGCGGCGCGCGCGCCATCTGTGTGGACGTGCTGCCCCAGAGCTGGTGCATCGACCCCGCCGCGGTACGCGCCGCGATCGGCCCGCGCACCCGAGCGGTGATCGCCGTCGACCTGTACGGCCACCCGGCCGACTATCCCGCGCTGCGCGATCTCTGCCAACGGCACGGGCTGCTGCTGGTCGCCGATGCGGCGGAGTCGTTCGGTGCCGCGCTCGACGGCAGCCCCGCCGGCTCCCTGGCCGACGCCACGACCTTCTCCTTCTTCGGCAACAAGGTGATCACCTCCGGCGAAGGCGGCTGCGTGACCACCTCCGACGCCGAGCTGGCCGACCGGATGCGCCTGCTGCGCAACCAGGGCATGGATCCGCAACGGCGCTACTACTTTCCCGTGCTGGGCTACAACTACCGGATGACCAACCTCTGTGCCGCGTTGCTCTGCGCCCAACTGGACCGGGCGGACGAGATCATCGCCGAGCGCGACCGGGTGATCGCCGGCTACGAGGAACACCTGGCCGGCGAGGCGCAGCTGTCGCCCCAGCCCGTGCTGCCCGGCGTGCGCCGCGCGCCGTGGATGGCCGCCTTCCTGGTCGGGCCCGAGGGGGACGCGACGTCCCGCGACGCGCTGGCCGGCACGCTCGACCGGCTCGGCGTGGAGACCCGCCCCTTCTTCGTTCCGATCCCCGAGCTGCCGCCGCATCACGACCCGACCGCGGACTGTCCGGTGACGACCGACCTGAGCCGGCGGGGCATCAACCTGCCCACCTACGCCGAACTGACCGAGCCGGAGGTCAAGACGGTGGCCGAGCGCGTCCGCGCCGCCCTGGCCACCATCGACCGGCACCGGTGAGCGCGGGTCAGCGCGGGCCGACGCCGATCGTGCTGCGGACCGTGCGTCCGAGGCGGCGGTAGATGTTGACGGCAGTGCCCGACGTCTGGAATCGCAACTTGTCCCCGTTGCTCAACAGCGCGCGGGTGACGGGCACCTGCCCGGCGAGGGCCTGCCGCAGCCACGGTCCCACCACGTCGGCCGCCCGCGGCACCCGCTCGTCGTCGACGGCGGGCGGCAGCACCCGGTCGTGGATTCTCAGCCCGGCGAACGGCTGGCCGAAGAACGCCGCCGTCTTCGGCGCGTAGCAGATGGGAAAGATCGGCACATCCAGGGCCGCCCAGAGCGCGCTCGAATGGAGCTTCATCGAGACCGCGACCGAACACTCGGCCATCGCGGCGGCGAAGTCAAGCAGATCCGTACCGAGGTACGGAAGAACCGTCGCATCGCCCGTGCCCAGTTGCCGGCACACCTGCTCGGTGAAGGTCACATCGGGTCCACCGGCCCCCGCCTCCAGCACGAAGAACCGCACCGTCTCGACGCCGTACGCCTCGGCCACCCGGGCGACGTGCCGGGCGGTCTCGGTCACGTCGAGCCCCGGCCACTGGCGCAGCGCCACCCCGAGCGACCTCGCCCGATCTCCGCCGGCCGGTGCGCAGTGCAGCCCCAGCTGCGCCAGGAAGGCGCGGTCGACGAAGTCCCGGCACCGCCGGGCGCGCCACCCCAGCCGCTGCTCGGCCAGGGTCACCGAGTCGTCGTCACGCAGGTAGCACTCGTCGAACGGGGAGCCGAGTTCCCGCAGCCGGCGTTCCCAGTCGGCGCTGATCGGACCCAGACCGAGCCCGACGGCGAGCACCGGCACCGCCGGCAGGTGTCGGGGCAGGAAACTCAGCCACCGGTAGGGGGTGTGCGGATGGTGACTGGTCTGGAGCAGCCCACCACCGCCGAACAGCACCGCGGAGCAGCCCTGGAAGCTCAGTTCGCTGCGCCGTGAGCCGGGCAGGTCGCGGCCCGCACGGACCGGCCGGGGGTTGAGCGGGGTCCGGAGCCGGGTCGAGATCGCGGACCAGTCGATGCTCCGGCCGAAGCTGAGGTATCGGACGTCCCCGTCCGAAACCGCGGCTGCGGTACTGACCCCGGCGATCAGTATCAGGTCATCACCGAAGTTGCCGGCCTCGCCGAGGCAGACCAGTCCGACCGAGGAAGTCAACGCAAGGATCCCTTCTCCGAACCCAGAGACAGATAGCTGAACCACCAACAGGCGGCGCTGAGCAGGGCCAGCGCAGCCAACGCTCCGGCCGCGCCGCCGGCTCCGAACAGGACACCGCCCGCGACGATCACCGCCACCCGCAGCGGCCCGAGGCCCACGCCGATCGCCAGCGCCCGGCCGCTGGCGGACTGCACCCGGTGCCCGGCGAAGGCGACGAGGGCGACCGGGGCCAGCAACGCCTCGATGGACAGCAGCGGCAGCAGCGGCTGGGCGGCGTGCCAGTTCTCGCCGAGCACGGCCCGGCCGACCTCGTCGGGCAGCAGACACACGGCGATCACCAGGGGAAACATCAGGCCGACGGCGAGCGCGACGACCGTGCCGGCGATCCGCACCCGGGCTCGCGGGGTGTCCGGACGCATCTGTGCCAGGTACGGGACGATCAGCGAGGAGAGCGTCGTCATCAGCAGGGTCACCGGCCCGAAGACCGTCCGGGCCGCACCGAGGGCGCCGACGACGGCCACCCCGGCCGTGGCGGCCAGGCCGCTCAGGGCCAGTTGGGCGGAGCCGGTGGTGACCAGAAACTGCGCGGCGAAGGTGGCCGCGACGCGAGTGTCACGACGGTCGAGCCCCCACCCGGGCAACGCGCCGTGCCGCTGCCACAGGGCAACCACGTAGCCGGTGAGGGCGCCGGACCCGGCCCAGCCGGCGAAGATCATGACCGGCGGGACGGCGGTGACGAAGGCCGCCCCGACGGCCACCGCCGTGCAGGCGGTCCATACGCACTCCTGCACCACGGCGACCCGCGTCCCACCGACACCGATGCTGATGGCCTTGGCGTAGTCGTAGAGCGCCAGGCCGGGGAGGGCCAGCCCGGCGATCGTGAGGTACGAGGAGCCGACCACGACGCCGGCGCCCGCCGCCGCCACCCCGGTCACCACGGCGATGGCGCAGGCCCGCCGCGCCCCGTCCGCGATCGTCTTCGGCGCCGGCCCGGTTCGCGCGGCGAGCACCGACTCGGTGACCGCCGTACGCACCAGGCCGACGACCAGCACGTAGATCGAGAAGGCCAGGGCGTACTGGCCCAGCCGGGACAGTGACTCGCCCCGCGCGACGGACACCGAGACCATCAGGTTGCCGACGCTCGACAACCCGTTCACCGACAACGCCACCACGGCACGCCGGCCGAACTTCCGGGCCCCCCGGCGGCCCGGGTCCCGTCCGACAACCGCACCGGGCCTCGGCGACGCCGCCGTGGTCACGATCCGGACCAGCTGTTCTCGGGTCGTGCCCGCGACGCCGCCCGTTGCCGGGTGAGCCGCAGGATCAGCAGGGCCGGCAGCGCGGCGACGGTGAACTGCACGAACGCGATCATCGACTCCGGATAGACCTTGGACCACAGGAGCGGACCCGCCACCACGAAGCTGAAGATCGCGAGCCGCGCGGGCCCGGGCGCGCCACCGACGCGCAGCAGCAGCAGGGCGACGAGCGCCCACCCGGCGTAGTACAGGACCACTCCCCATGGCCCCTTCATGAAGTAGATCGTGCCGAGGGAGAGGAAGGTGTAGGCGGAGGTGGAGGTTCCGCCGAGGTACTCGTTGATCCGCGCGCCGGTCGACAGGCTCGGCCGATCCGGGTCCAGGATCCGGGGCACGAGGCCGTAACGGACGATCTGCTGCAGACCGGGGTGCTCGATGTCGACCGGTACGTCGTACTTGCTGGCCCGCGTCACCTGGAGGTCGAAGCGCAACCGGTCGGCGGAGCTCACCGTCTCGTCGACCGCCACGCCCCCCTGCGACCGGACCTCGTTGCGCTGGGCGTAGATCGTCGGCCAGATCAGGAGCAGCGTCGCGATGGCGATGACCACGAAGCGGGTGTGCAGCAGCCCGCAGATGGCCGCCACCGTCACGACGAAGGACAGGTAACCCATCAGCGGCGCGGTCAACGCCGTGGTCATGGCGACCGCCACCTGCGTGCCGACCAGGTAGGCCGTCCAGCGCAGGCAGGCCGCCCGGCTGCACTGGCCGGCGAGCAGGCTCGCGGCCAGCAGGGCGAAGGCGAGGTACCGCCAACCCATGAAGAGCGAACTGGCCACGGCCGCCGGTGATCCGGCGATCTCGCCCGTGACCTGCGTGAAAATCGTTCCCCGGCCGGCCCAGGCGCCGACGAGATCGGCGGTGATGCTGACCATGGCGACCACCCGGGCGATCGTGAACAGGCGCGGATAGCCGGCGCTGGCCTGGGTCAGCGCGCGGTGCCATTCGCCCCGCCGGCCCACCCGCCGGAGAAAGGCCAGCTCCACCGCCAGGCACCCGGGCAGCGCCAGGGCCAGCAGCATGATGATGAAGCCGACGTCCGGGTTGCCGTTCAGCACCGCCATCGGGACGATGAGCACGGCGTACGGGGCGAGCACCACCATGCTCACCGGAAAGAGTTGCAGCAGCCAGGTCAGCCGGGGCACCTTGCGCCGCCGGCCGCGCACCGCCCGGGTCTTGAGGGGCGATCGTGTCGGCGTCCGCTCAGGGTCCACGACACGGTAGGACGTCGCGGACGTCACCTGCTGCCCGCCGGGCCCGCCAGCAGCCGATCGTACGTGTCGGTGAAGCGGCGCAGCGCCACCCGGCGGGAGAAGCGCTCCTCGCAGCGGTCACGGGCCGCCGCAGCCATCGCCGGGCCGGAGTGGTGGAGAACGTCGAGGAGCCGCGCCGCGACGGACCGGCCCACCTCGGCCGCCGGTGCCAGCGGGACCAACCAGCCGGTCCGCCCGTCGACCACGCACTCGCGCGCGCCGTGGGTGGCCGTGAGCACGGTGGGGACACCGCAGGCCATCGCCTCCACGGCCGCGAGGCCGAGGCCCTCCTCGTGGGAGGTCTGGAGAAAGACGGACGCGCCCCGGTACAGCTCCACCAGCTTGTCGGCCGGCACGTCGCTTCGTATCCGGATCCGCGGGCCGAGGCCGAGTTCCGCGATGAGCGCCGTCGTTTCCGGCTCGGGCCGCCCCTTGCCGGCCAGGATGAGCGGTGGCAGGTCGGGCCGTGTCCGCAGGGCCTCGGCATAGGCCCGGACCATCCGGTCGAGCCCCTTGCGGGGATCGCCCAACCGGCAGACCGAGAGGAGGTACCCGTCAGCGCGCCAGCCGGTGGGCGGCGGCGAGAAGCGCTCGGTGTCGACGCCGGGCGGCGCGAGCATCACGTTCGGCTGCCCGAGCGCCTCGATCCAGTCGAAGACCACCTGGTTCTCCACCAGCACCGCGTCGGCCGCGGTCAGCACGGACCGCTCGATCCGGCTGGTGAGCCGGGTCATCGCCGCGCGCCACAGCCCCGACGGACGCCAGCGGGACGGGAGGCCGCAGGCCCGCTCCCACTCGACCAGCGTGGCCATCTGCACCACGACCGGCGGGCCGGCGGCGAGCACCGGGGCCGCCCAGGCGGGCGAGCCGCCGACGACCTGGATGCAGTCGTATCCCGACAGCGCCGCGGTCAGCTCAGGCCGGGGCCGGTATCTCATGAACTCCAGTTCGACCGCGTTGGCGCCCCAGTACCGTTCGTGCGGCACCCCGCCCGGTGGCCCGAGCAGGCTCGCCCGCCGCCACGACCGGGGTGCGAGCAATCGCCGGCTGGAGGTGTCCCGGACGGACGTCGCCAGGTCATGTACGTCCACTGTGTACCGCCCGGAGGCGACGAGCCCCTCGTACAGCCAGTTGACCACCGACCCCACGCCGCCGTTGCGGTGCAGCCCGTGCGTCACCAGGGCAATCCGGCGAACCGGCGGCGTCGCGGCGGAATGCCGTTCGGGACCGTGGTTCGCCGGCCGCTCGTCGAGCAGCGAACGAGTCGCCTCTCGAACGCGAACCTGGCTTGACTCATTTCTCATATGAGGGGCCTCCGCTGTATCCGATCAAGGCCGGGCAGACAAATCAAACTAACATCGCGCACCACCATTAGCGAACATGCAACACATAGCGAGACATTCTCGTGAATTCCTATCGCATTGACAATTCATTGGCCATCCGCCCCACAATCCGAACCAATTGATTGACATAGATCAGGGGTAACCGCGAAGCTCACCCCAGGCTCTTACGAAGGGGGCAGGATGAGGCGCACACCGCTGGCGATCGCCGGCGTGTTCACTCTGGTCGGCGCGCTCGCGCTGACCGCACCGGCGAGCGCACGGCCGCAGTCGGACCCGGGCGGCCGTGACGGCCTGGAGGTGTACGTCGGCACGGTCGGCCCGACGCAACTGCACCAACTGCGCGAGGCCGGTGTCGACATCGGACACGAGACCAGCACCGACCAGGCCGGCAACACGCGCATCGAGACGGTGCTCAGCCGCGGCCAGGCCGACCGGTTGGCCCGCAAGGGCGTGCGGCTGTCGGTCAAGCAGGTCCGGGGCAAGAACGCCTCGCAGGTGCTGCGGGAGCAGGCGGCGACGGGCTGGCGGGCGTTCCGCTCGTACAGCGAGCCCGGCGGCATCCGCGACGAGATCACCGCGACGGCGGCCCGCTACCCGAAGCTGACCCAGGTGCAGACCATCGGCCGTTCGGCGCAGGGCAAGCCGATCCTCGCCATCAAGGTCACCAAGAACGCGAAGACCACGAAGGACGGCAAGCGCCCGGCGGTGCTCTACGCCGGCGCCCAGCACGCCCGCGAGTGGATCACGCCGGAGATGACCCGCCGGCTGATGCACCACGTCCTGAGCAGGTACGGCTCCGACCGGGAGATCACCCGGCTGGTCGACTCGACCGAGCTGTGGTTCATCCCGGTGCTCAACCCGGACGGATACGACCACACCTTCACCGCGGGCAACCGGCTGTGGCGCAAGAACCTGCGCGACAACGACGGCGACGGGAAGATCACCGGCGTTGACGGCGTCGACCTGAACCGTAACTTCAGCTACAAGTGGGGCTACGACAACGAGGGTTCCTCGCCGGACCCGACCAGCGAGACCTACCGCGGCCCCGGGCCCAACTCGGAGCCGGAGACCAAGGCGCTGGACGCGCTCTTCAAGCGGCTCAGGTTCACGTTCTTCGTGAACTACCACTCCGCCGCCCAGCTGCTGCTCTACGGCATCGGCTGGCAGGTCTCCACGCCGTCGCCCGACGACGTCATCTACGAGGCGCTGGCCGGTGACGACGCCAATCCGGCGATCCCCGGCTACGACCCGGATCTCTCCGCCGAGCTGTACACCACCAACGGCGACACCGACACCCACGCGACGGTGCGCTACGGCACGCTCGGATTCACCCCGGAGATGTCCACCTGCCAGACGGCCGCCGCCTCCGACCCGAACGACCAGTGGCACCCGGAGGACTGCGTCAGCATCTTCACCTTCCCCGACGACGAGAAGCTGATCGCCGCCGAGGTGGCCAAGAACCTGCCGTTCGCACTCGCCGTGGCGAAGTCGGCGCAGCGGCCGGACGAGCCGGTCTCGGTGGTCGGCCGCAGCACGCCGGACTTCGTGGTCGACTCCTTCGACGTCTCGTACGGTCGGGACCAGCAGGTCGCCGCGATCACCCGGCGGTCGCTGAAGAACGTGAAGCTGAACTACACGATCAACGGGGGCAGGGCGAAGTCCACCAGGGTCACCGAGTGGCGCGGCGGTAAGCGCTACGGCGACACCCACAACGACTACTACGCCGAGCTGCGCGGAAAGGTCACCGGCGCCAAGCCCGGCGACCGGGTGCGGGTCTGGTTCACCGGCGCCCGGCCCGGGAAGGGCACAGTGACCAGCGAGCGCTTCACCTACCGGGTGCACCACGACATCGGCGGCGACGTGCTGGTGCTGGCGGTGGAGGACGTCACCGGGCTGAGCCCGGTCCAGAACACCGGCACCGCCAAGTACGCCGACGGCATCGCCGCCTCGCTGCGCGCCGCCGGGCGCAGCAGCGACGTGTACGACTTCGACGCGATGGGCCGCGCCGCCCCGCACCACCTGGGCGTGCTGTCGCACTACAAGGCGGTGGTCTGGGAGACCGGCGACGACATCATCCTGCGCTCCGCCGGCCAGGTGCCCGGCACCGTGGCAAAGGCCGCGCTGGACATCGAGCTCTCCGTCCGGGACTACCTCAACGAGGGCGGCAAGCTGCTGGTCAGCGGCAAGTACGCGCTCTACGCCCAGGCGGCCAACGGCCTGTACGGCTACCAGCCGGACGCGCCACCGGAGTGCACCGATGCCGGCGACCCGACCTGCCTGCCACTGTTGAACGACTTCCAGCAGTACTGGCTGGGGGCGTACAACTACGTCAGCGACGGCGGCACCTCGCCCGACGGGGAGCCGTACCCGGTCCAGGGTGACGCCGGGGCGTTCGCCGGCTTCACCGGCACGCTCAACGCCGAGGGGTCCGCGGGCAACCAGGACCACACCGCGTCGTTCCTGACCACGTCGGGCTTCCTGCCGGTCGAGCAGTTCCCGCAGTTCGCCAGCTCCGCGCCGGTGGGCTGGACGCGGCCGGGCGGCGCGCCGTTCGATCCGCGTACGGGCGACTGGTACCTGTTCAGCGGGCAGTCCGACGAGTCGTACAAGCGGCTGACCCGGACCGTCGACCTGACCGGGGCCGGCAGCGGCGAGTTGCGCTTCCACACCTCGTTCGACATCGAGACGGACTGGGACTTCATGATCGTCGAGGCGCACGAGGTGGGCAGCGACGAGTGGACCACGTTGCCGGACGCCGGCGGCCTGACCGCGCCGGAGACCGGGAACAGCTGCGCCTCCGGCTGGGTGCAGCAGATCCACCCGTTCCTCGCGCACTACCAGGGCGCGGACTGCTCGCCGACCGGCACCACCGGCGAGTGGCACGCGGCCACCGGCACGTCCAACGGGTGGAAGGAGTTCGTGGTCGACCTGTCGGCGTACGCGGGCCGGCAGGTGGAGGTCTCCATCACCTACGTGACCGACTGGGCCACCCAGAACCTCGGAGTGTTCCTGGACGACGCCCGGGTGATCGTCGACGGGGCCACCGTCGCGGAGACCTCGTTCGAGACGGACCTGGGTGGCTGGACGGTGGCCGGGCCGCCGGCCGGCTCCAGCCCGGGGGCCAACGACTGGTCGCGGAGCCAGCAGGCGTTCGAGGAGGGCTCGGTGGTGGTCACCAGGGACACCGTCTACCTCGGCTTCGGGCTCGAAGGGCTGGCGCCGGCCGCCCGCGACGAGTTGGTCGCCCGGTCGCTGACCCACCTGACCGGCCGGCCGCGCCGGTAATCGCGGTCCAGGGCGCGCCGACGGTCAGCAGACCGCCGGCGCGCCTTTGCGTGCCGCCGTGGCATCCCGCCGGGCTGGCAAAAATGAAACATCCCCCGATTACCGCGCCGCTCAGCGATTATTCGGATGGGGAACCAGACATCCGGCCACAGAAACGTGAAAACGGAAACGAAACGCTTTACTTCGGCTAAGCAGTTAGGGGACGTGCGTGGCCCCTGACCTGCCGTAGGTCATCGCCGGCCACGGACAGGACAGGGAGTTTGTGCATGCCACCCGAGATACAGCCTGTTCAGCGGTCGGCTTCGACAACCACGAACCGCGCCAGGGTGAACCGTCGTCGTACCGCCATCTTCCTGGCCGCCGACGCCCTCGCCTGGGTCGGTGGCTTCACCGTCGCCGGCTGGACCCGGTACGAGCAGGTGCTCACCAGCGAACAGGCGGCCAGCGTGATGCTGATCGGCGGCGCCGCCGCCGTGCTCCACGTCGGCATCAGCGCGCTGCGCCGGATCTACTCGGGCCGGCAGCCGCTCGGCAGCATCGAGGAGGTCCGCGGGCTCGCCGGCACCACCGCCACCACGGCCACGCTGGTGCTGGTCGCCCTGCTCGCGCTCGGCGAGCGTCCGGTGCCCGCCAGCACCCCCGTGGTCGGTGGCGCGCTGGCGCTGCTCCTGATGCTCTGCTCCCGCCTGCTGCACCGGCACCGGCGCGACCGCGCCATGCGCCCCGACGCCCGCTCGGCCACGCCGGTCCTCCTCTTCGGTCTCGGCGAGGCCGGGCAGGGGCTGGTACGCGCGATGCTCAGCGATCCGAACGGCCGCTACCTCCCCGTCGGAGCCCTCGACGACGACCCGGACCGGCGTGACCTGCGCATCGCCGGGGTCCCGGTGCTGGGCGGCCGGGGCCAGCTCGCCGACGCCCTCCGCCGTACCGGGGCGACGACCGTGATCTTCTCCGTGGCGAACGCCGACGCCACGCTGATCCGCGAGATCCGGGAGGCCACCCTCCGGACGGGCGCCGCGTTCAAGGTCCTGCCACCCGTCCGGGAGCTGGTGGACCACCGGATCACCGTCAGGGACGTGCGCGACGTCCAGATCAGCGATCTGCTCGGGCGACGCCAGGTCGTCGGTGACCTGGCCCTGGACGACAACGGGCTCTCGGGCCGGCGGGTGCTGGTCACCGGCGCCGGCGGCTCGATCGGCTCGGAACTGTGCCGGCAGATCATGCGCGCCAATCCGGGTGAGCTCATGATGCTCGACCGGGACGAGTCGGCGCTGCACGGCCTTCAGATGTCACTCACCGGACGGGCGTTGCTGGACGGTCCCGAACTCATCCTCGCCGACCTGCGGGACGACGAGGGGGTTCGGCGCATCATGCGGGAACGCCAACCCGAGATCGTCTTCCACGCCGCGGCGCTGAAGCACCTGACCCTGTTGGAGCGGCATCCCGGCGAAGCGGTCAAGACCAACGTCTGGGGAACCCTCACCGTCCTGGACGCCTGCCGCGATGTCGCGCGCTTCGTCAACATCTCCACCGACAAGGCCGCCAACCCGATCTGCGTGCTCGGCTACTCGAAGCGCATCACGGAGATGCTGACCGCACACGCCGCGGCGGCCCACCCGGGCACCTTCCTCAGCGTCCGGTTCGGCAACGTCCTGAGCAGTCGGGGCTCCGTGGTGACCGCCTTCCAGCGGCAGATCGAGGCAGGTCAGCCGTTGACCGTCACCCACCCGGAGGTGACGCGGTACCTGATGACCGTGCAGGAGGCGGTGCACCTGGTGCTCCAGGCGGCGAGCATCGGCCGCGACGGCGAGGCCCTGGTCCTCGACATGGGCGAGCCGGTGCGCATCGACGACCTCGCCCGCCGGATGGTCGCCCAGGCGGCCAGCCCGGTCGAGATCGTCTATACCGGCCTGCGCCCCGGTGAGAAGCTGCACGAGGACCTGCTCGGTCAGGGGGAGGTCGACCACCGGCCCCTCCATCCGCTGATCTCGCACGTGACCGTCCCCGTCCTGGATCCCCTGGAAGTGAGTGGACTGGATCCGTTCGACGAGCCGGACAAGGTCGTCGACCAGCTCGCCCGGCTCTGTGGCAGCCTTCCCGGTCCGCTCCACGAGCGCCAGCCGGGAATTCCGCTGGCCCGCTGAGCCCGCCGGGCGACCACCGCGGTCCAGGGCGCGCCGGCGGTCGGGACACCGCCGGCGCGCCTCGCGCGTACCGCCGTGGAACCCGCCGGGCTGTGGTGAGCTGTGGGTATGGACCGGATCCGGCTCGGGTTGGTGCTCCATCCCACCCGGGACGTGTCCCCGGTGGTGGACACCATCGCGGCCTGGGCCACCCACCACGAGGCCGTTCTGGCGGTACGCGCCGAGGACCGGCACCGGGTGCCCGAGCCCGTCCGGGCGATGCCGGAGGAGGACCTCGTCGCCCGGTCGGACGTGCTGGTCAGCATCGGCGGGGACGGCACCATGCTGGGCGCGCTGCGGCTGGCCGTGCATGATCCGACGCCGGTGCTCGGCGTGCACCTGGGCAGGGTGGGGTTCCTGGTGGAGGTGGAGCCACCGGAGCTGTCGACGGCGCTGGACCGGCTGCTGGCCGGAGACTTCACCATCGAGGCGCACAGCTGCCTGGCCTGCGACGTGTGCGGCGACGACGTGGTCGCGTTCAACGACATCGCGCTGGTCCGCCAGCCCGGACAGGGCTTCGTCACGGCCACCCTGGCCGTCGACGGCCAGCGCTACGGCTACTACCGCTGCGACGCGCTGGTGGTCAGCACCCCGACCGGTTCGACCGCCTACAGCTACGCCGCCGGCGGACCGCTGGTCTCCCCGGCGACCCAGGCGGTGGTCGTCACCCCGAGCGCGCCGATGGCCGGCATCACCCGGGCGGTGGTGCTCTCGCCGACCGAGGTGGTCCATCTGGAGCTGCGCCCCGGGTCCGGTCCGGTCGCCGTCGAGGTGGACGGGGTGGTGATCCGCGGCGGGTCGACGGAGGGCGCGGTGCACATCCGCTACCGCCCCGACGCCGGCCAGGTGGTCCGCCTGGACCCGGGCCGCTACCAGGAACGCAGCCAGCTCAAGCTGAGCCTGCTGGACCTGCCGCTGCTGCCCGAGCAGCTCCGCGAACTGCTCCCCGCGGACCTGCGCCGCCGGCTCGACCTCCGCGACCTACCACCGCCGCGCTGACCGGTGGGCGGCCCGGTCGGTCAGCGGCCCCGGCCGCTGCGGTGCAGGCCGACGGCGCAACCGGAGTCGACGGGTCGGCGCTACTCGGGGGTGGCGGTGATGGTGGTGGCGGTGACCGTGCCGGCGGAGTCGGCACCCTGCACGGTCACCGGGTCGCCGACCTTCAGGTCCGTCAGCACGCCGGCCTCCGCGACCCGCACGGCGGTGTCGTCGGTGGTCCGTACGGTGATCACCGTGCCGTCCGCGCTCTGCACGTAGAGGGTCGTGCCGTCCACCAGCTTCACCGTGCCGGTGGTGGCTGCCGCGCCGGTGGCGCCGTCCGGGTTCGTGACGCCGCCCGGCGCGCCGTCGCCCTGCTGCCGGCCGCCGGGGAAGCCCGCGGTCCCGGCCGGCCCGGGGCGGGCGCCGGCCGGGCTCCCGGACGCCGGCGTGCCGTACTCGCGTTCCACCAGGACGCCGCCCGCGAAGCCGGCCATGGCCAGCGCCACCGCGCCGAGGTAGACGGTCCACCGGTTCCACCAGCGGCGGCCGGCCAGCGCGACCAGTTCGGTGGCGAGCCCATCGTCGTCGGGGCCGCCGGGCGCGGCATCGGCACGGTGTTCGCCGGCACGGCGCTGGCCGGCAGATACGTCTGTCATCAGTTTTCCCGAGGTCACTCGTAACGGAGGGCGTCGATTGGCCGTAGCCCGGCGGCGCGGCTCGCCGGGACGCTGCCGAAGAAGAGTCCGATGGCCACCGAGACGCCCAGCGCGAGCGCGATCGAACTCGGCACGATCACCGGCTTGATGCCGACGATGCTGAACTGGCTGCCGATCAGGGCCGCCGCGACGCCGAGGCCGCCACCGATGAGGCTGAGCATGGTCGCTTCGGCCAGGAACTGGGTCAGGATCACCCGGCGTGGCGCGCCCAACGCCTTGCGGATGCCGATCTCCCGGGTCCGCTCGGTCACCGTCACCAGCATGATGTTCGTGATGCCGATCCCGCCGACCAGCAGGCTGATGCCGGCCACCGCGCCGAGCAGCACGGTGAAGGTGTTCGCCGTCTCGGTCTGCGTCTCCAGCAACTGCGCGGCGTTCTGGATCCGGTACGGCGTCGAACTGTCGTTGCCGGAGACCTTCAGCCGCTGGTCGAGGATGGTGGCGACCTGCGCCTGCACGTCGTTGACCCGGTCCGTGCCGGCCGCCTCCACGATGACCGAGTTGACCGCGCCGTACCCGGTGAGGGCCTGCTGCACGGCGGTCAGCGGAGCCACCGCGACGTCGTTGACGTCCTGGAACCCGGAGGCGGAACTCTTCTCGTCCAGGATCCCGATCACGGTGAACAGCGCGCCGCCGACGGTGACCTGCTCGCCGAGCGGGTCGGTGCCGGCGAAAAGCTCCTCGGCGACGGTCGTACCGATCAGCACCACCCGGCGGCCCTGCGCCAGATCCTCCGCGGTGAAGGCGGCCCCGGTGCCGACCGGGGTGTTCGAGGCGGCGAAATAGCTCGGGTACGTTCCGACGAACTGCTGCACCGAGTGGTCGCTGCCCTGGTAGGTGATGGTCGCGGAGGTGCTGACCACCGGCGAGACCGACTTGACGTCCGGCGCCAGCACCGGGTCCTGCAACGCCTCGGCGATCTGCACGGTGATGGCGGTGTTGCTGCTGCCGCCCCGCGCGGCGCTCTGCACGGTCAGCGTGTTGGTGCCCAGGGCGGCGATCCGGTCGGCGATCTGCCGGGCCGAGCCGTTGCCGACCGCGACCAGCAGGATCACCGCGCCGACCCCGATCAACACGCCGAGCATGGTCAGCGCCGACCGGAGCTTGTTGGCGGTCACCCCGCGGACGGCGAACCGCAGGATCTCGAAGAAGCTCACCGCAGCCGCCCCATCCGGATGGTCGGTTGATCGGTCCGGGACGCCCCGACGCCGATCGGACGGTGCCGCACGTCCGAGGAGATCTGCCCGTCGAAGAGCTTGACCAGCCGGCGGGCCCGCGCGCCGACCTCCGGCTCATGGGTGATCAGCACGATGGTGCGACCGGCCGCGTTCAGCTCGTCGAAGACCGCCAGGATGTCCTCGGTGGACTTGCTGTCCAGGTTTCCGGTCGGCTCGTCGGCCAGGATCAGGGCCGGCTCGGTGACCAGCGCGCGGGCCACCGCCACCCGCTGCTGCTGGCCACCGGAGAGCTGGTTCGGTCCGTGGTCGGCCCGGCCGCCGAGCCCCACCAGCTCCAGCGCGGCCAGCGAGCGCCGTCGCCGTTGCGCCGCCTTCACCCCGGCGTACGCCAACGGCAGCTCGACGTTGGCCACCGCGCTGGTCCGGGGAATCAGGTTGAACGACTGGAAGACGAAGCCGATCCGCCGGTTGCGGACCAGGGCGAGCTGCCGGTCGTTGAGCCGGCTGACGTCCACCCCGTCGAGCAGGTAGCTCCCGGTGCTCGGCACGTCGAGACAGCCCACGATGTTCATCAAGGTCGACTTGCCGGAACCGGACGATCCCATGATCGCCACATAGTCGCCGCGTTCGACGACCATCGAGACGCCGCGCAGCGCATGCACCGTCGCCTCGCCCTCGCCGTACACCTTGGTCAGCCGCCGCACGTCGAGCACCGGACGCGGGCCGCGCGCCACCGTCGGGCCGGGCGGATGTCCGGCGGCCACCGTCGGGCCGGGCGGACGCCCGCCGGTCATCCTCGTCCTCCGGACCTGGTGCCGCCGCTGTTGACGCCGCCGCCCGGGAAGCCGCCGCCGTTGGCCCCGCCCGGCCCGCCGCCCGGAAAACCACCCTGCGGGCTGCCGCCGCTGTCACTGGTCGACGTCCTGACCACGACCTGCTCGCCGACCGACACGCCCGAAGTGATCTCCACCGCCTGGTCTCCGGCCAGACCGACCTCGACCGGGCGGGTCACCTGTTGGCCGTTCTCCAGCACCGTGACGGTGTGCCGGCTGCCCACCGTGGTCAGCGCGACCGAGTTCACGTAGATCACGTTCTCGGCCCGGCCGACCTCGACCGACACCTCGACGGTCTGTCCGGCGCGGACCCCCTCAGGCAGGTTCTCCAGGCTGAACACCACCCCGTACGTCACCACGTCGTTGCTGCTGCTCGCGTTCGGGTCGATGGAGGCCAGGGTGGCCGTGGCGGTGACGTCGGTGAGCACGTTCCAGGTGACGGTCGCCGGTTGGCCGGCCTTGAGCTTGGTGGCATCGGCCTCGGCCACGGCGGCGGAGACCTCCAGCTTGGTCAGATCGGCGATGTCGACGAAGCTCGACGAGCTGCCGGAACTGCCACCGCTCGTCGACCCGGAGCCCGACCCGCCCGAGCTGGAGCCGCCGCCCGAGGAACCGCCGCCCGAGGAGCCGCCGACGCTGCCGTTGACCGCCACGACCGTACCGGCCATGGGTGCCTTCAGCACCGTCCCCGCCACCGCCTCCTCGGCCTCCTCGACGGCCAGTTCGGCGCTGGTGACCTCGGTCTCGGCCGTCGTCGTGTCGTCGCCGGCCTCCTCGGCGCGGTCGAGGGCCGCCTCCGCCGCGGTCAGGTTGGCCTTGGCAGCGGTGCGGGCCCGCTTCGCCGCGGCGTCGTCCACCACGGCCAGCACCTGGCCCTTCTTGACCAGATCACCGACCTTGACCCGGATCTCCGTGACCGTGCCGGAGGTGGCGAACTCGGCATTGGCGGTCGAGGCGCTCTGCACGGTGCCGGACGAGGAGACGGTGGCGGTCACCGTGCCCTGGGCGACCTCGACGGTCCGGGTCGCCGTGCCGCTGTCCGCCCCAGCCGGCGTGTCGTCCCGGAAGATTGTGTAGACCCAGACTCCGCCACCGAGCACCAGCACGCCGAGTGCGGCGTTGACAAGCAGCGAAGGGCGGCGTAGCCGGGCCAGGCGTCCCACTGGCATGCGGAACAGCCTGGACCGTACGCCTCGGAGCGGACCCGGTGTTTCCTCGGAGCACGCTGGGAACGTGGTCAGTCGCCGGGCTCGGCGACGGTCGGAAAGGCCGGGCCGGTCGGCAGCAACACCCGGAAGACCGCTCCCCGTCCCACGTCGGTGACCACCTCCACCCGGCCGCCGTGCCGTTGCACGATCGTCGCCACGATGGCCAGCCCCAACCCGGAGCCGACCTCGGTGCCGCGGGCCCGACCCGCATCGACCCGGTAGCGCCGCTCGAAGATGTGCGGCACGTGCTCGGCCGGGATCCCCGGCCCGTTGTCGGCCACCTCAAGCACCGCCTGCCGGCCCGCACCCGTCCCCAGCCGACCCACCCGTATCGCCACGTCGGTCCCGGCCGGGGTGTGCCGCAACGCGTTCGCGACCAGGTTGGTGGCGACCTGACGCAGCTGGTGCTCGTCTCCCTGCACCCCGACCGGTTCGAGGCCCGCCCGGTCCCCGCCGAGCGCCTCCAGCCGGACCGGCCGGTCCGGCACGCGCGCGTACGCGTCCCGGACGGTGTCGGCGGCGATCGCCAGCAGGTCCACCCGCTGACGCCGCATCGGTCGCTCGATGTCCAGCCGGGCCAGCAGCAACAGATCGTCGACGAGCAGTCCCATCCGGGCCGCCTCGTCCTCGATCCGGCTCATCGTTTCGTCCAGCGCCGGACCGGGTGGGACACCACCGCGGCGATACAGCTCCGCGAACCCTCGGATGGAGGTGAGCGGGGTCCGCAGCTCGTGCGAGGCGTCCGCGACGAACTGGCGCAGCCGCTGCTCGGCGGCGTCGCGGGCCACCACCTCCGCGCCGATCCGGTCGAGCGTGGTCGTCAACGCGACCGCCGACGTCACGCTCAACGCCAGCGCCATCACCACCCCGTCGACGAAGAGCAGACCCTCGACGGTGCGCGTCAACTGCCCGTCCACCGGATCGACGAGACGACCGCGCAGCAGCAGCAACCCGGCGGTGTTCGCCACCAGCAGCGCGACCACCGAGAGCAGGGCGGAGACCACGACCAGCCGGGACCGCCGGCTCCAGCGCGCCGGGCGACGCGCCGCCCGGCGCCTCGGCCGGATCACCCGTTCGCCGTCCGGGGCAGCCGGAGCGCGTACCCGACACCGCGTACGGTGTGGATCAGCGGCGGATCCCGTCGATCGATCTTCTTACGCAGGTAGTAGACGTACGACTCGACGATGCGGCCGTCGCCGCCGAAGTCGTAGCTCCACACCCGGTCCAGGATCTGCGCCTTGCTGACCACCCGACCGGCGTTGACCATCAGGTAGCGCAGCAGGTTGAACTCGGTCGGTGAGAGGTCGATCAGCCGCCCGCCCCGGCGTACCTCATGGGCGTTGTCATCCAGCTCAAGGTCGGCATAGCGCAGGGTCGAGTCGGCCCGTTCGGCCCGGCTGCGGCGCAGGATCGCCCGGATCCGCAGCACCACCTCCTCCAGGCTGAACGGCTTGGTGACGTAGTCGTCGGCGCCGGCGATGAGTCCCGAGATGCGGTCCTCGACGCGGTCCCGTCCGGTCAGGAACAGCACGGGCACCTCCGGCCCGGTGGGCATGGCACGCATCCGTTGCGCCACCTGGAGGCCGTCGAGGTCGGGCATCATCACGTCGAGCACGACGAGATCCGGCTCGAACTCGGCGGCGACGGCCAACGCCTCGTGCCCGCCCTCGGCGCTGCGTACGTCGAAGTCGACCAGGCGCAGGGTGGCCGAGAGCAGGGAACGGATGTTGGACTCGTCGTCCACCACGAGAACCCTCGCCGACCGGCCAACTGATTCCCCAGATGGTTGACGCACAACCGCCCCCTCGACTCGACCTTGCGGCCGAAGCTCAGCAGGGCTGGCTGAAGATCACACTAGAACCAGCTGTGTCCACCCTTTGTGAGGCCACTCCTCACCCGGCGGCGACCACCACATCCCCCTCGGCCAGCCCGGAACGGATCTCGGTGTGCTGGTCACCGCGCAACCCGAGGGTCACCTGCCGGCTCTCGTCGCCGGTGGCCGTACGCAGCAGCACCGTCCCGGTCGCGGCATCGACCGCGCGCACCGCGGTGGACGGCACCCGGAGCCCGTCCGGAACCGACGCGACGGTGACGCGGACACTCGCGCTCTGTCCGACCAGCGCGCCCGTCGGCACCTCGGCGAAGCTGATCGACACACCGTAGGTGACCATCTGACCGCTGGCCGTGCCCACCGGATCGACCTGGGTGACCGTGGCAGCGAACTCCTCGCCGGTGCGGTCGGCCAGGGTGACGGTCGCGGAGAGGCCGGTTACCAGCCGGCCCGCGTCCGCCTCGGGGAACCGTGCGGACACCTCCATGCCCGCGACATCGGCGAGGGTGATGACGGTGCTGCCGCCGCTGACCTTGGTGCCGACCGTGCCGGTGACCGCCAGCACCTTGCCGGCGATCGGCGCGGTGATCCTGGCGCCGGTGAGCGCGGTCTTCGCCTCGGCCAGGCTTGCCTGCGCGTTGTTGACCTGCTGCTGGGCGCGGAGCACGGGATCGCTGCCGCCGCCGGACTGGCCGCCCCGGCTGGTGCAGCTGCCGCCGGAGGATGCCGCCGGGCCGGGCTGCGCCGACGAGCCGGACCGGCCTGGCGTCGGCACGGCGGTCGGCGGGAGGCTCGACGCGCCGGGCGTGGGGGTGGGGGTGGTCGACGAGTCGGGGGTCGGGGTGGCGGTCGGGCTGGCGGTCGAGGCGTCAGGGGTGGGGCTCGATGTCGGGTCGAGTGTCACCAGCCGCACCTGGCCGGCGGCGACGGAGCCGGCGGTCAGGCAGGTGCTGCCGCTCTGCCCCGAGGTCGCCGTGGCGAGGGCCTCCTCGGCCTTGTCGAGCGCCGCCTCGGCGGACTCCACCCGATCCTGGGCGTCGGCGTCGTCGATCGCCGCCAGCAGCTCTCCGGACCGTACGTCGTCGCCGGGCCGGACCTTCACCTCGACAATGGTGCCCGAGGTGCTGAAGCTGAGGCTGCGACTCTGCGCGGGCCGCAGTGTTCCGGTGGTCGCCACGGCCACGCTGACCTCGCCCCGGTCGGCCGTGGCGGTCGCGGTCGCCGCCGCCGGTGACTCCGCCGTTCGGGTGAAGGCGTACCCCGACGATCCGAGCAGTGCCGCCACGGCGATACCACTCACCACCCACCACCCGCGCCGACCAGCACCGAGCCGGCGCAGCGCCTTCAGGCCAACACCCATGGGCAGTGAGTGTCCGCAAGCCCCCTCGCAGTTCACTCGGCCGCACCTCGAAGTTCGCTGGGAAACCCGGCGGGACCCGCCGTGCCGGCCCGGTTCCGAGCTGGTTTTGAGGTTCGTCCGACCTGGCGTGCAGGTGCCACCGGTTGTATGGGACGCCGCACCGGCCGGTGCGGTGGGCGTCGACCTTCGGAGGTTCCGGTAACGATGCGCAACCGAGGTATGCGGTTGGGTCTGGCCGTGACGAGCGGGACACTGGTCCTCTTCGCGGCTGCCGCCTGTGGCGGGTCGGACTCGGCCGAGAACACCAGCTCCGCCGAGGGCAACGAGCCGTTCGCCGCCCTCTCCGCGTACGTGAACTGTCTACGGGAACAGGGCATCGACGTTCCCGACACCATGCCGAGCGGCGGCCCCCGCCCCGACGGCTCCGGCCGGCCCTCGGGGATGCCCACGGGGATGCCCTCCGGGATGCCCACGGACCGGCCCTCCGGCATGCCGTCGCCGGGTGCCTCCGGCGGGCCGGGCGGTCGCGGCGGCTTCGGCAACCTCCGGCCGGAAGGCGTCGACGACGAGACCTGGCAGCAGGCCCAGGAGGCGTGCCAGTCCCTGCTGCCCACCGGCGGGCCCGGCCGGGGCCAGAACGGCGGCGGGCAGGACGGTGCGGGGCGGGGCAGCGACGCCGCGTACGCGAACTGTCTCGCCGACCGCGACGTCCAGCTCGGGGCGGATCTGGACGCCACGGATACCAGGGTCACCGAGGCGCTTGCCGCCTGCCAGCCGCTCAGCCCCTCCCCGTCGGCCGGTTGACCCAAGCGCGACCGGGCGGGTGGCAGTTCCCGAGCGTCACTGCCGTGGTGGCCCGCCCGGCCACGACACCGCCCTGCCGCGTCCTCTGCTCTGCCTCAACCGGCGCAACGGTCACCTTCCGTAGCCGCCGCGCGGTTTCCCGGCAGTCCCTCAGCCCGTGGCGAGGACCTCGGACACCAGGTCCTGCGCCTCCCGCTGCACCCGGGCCAGGTGTTCGGGGCCCTGGAAGGACTCGGCGTAGATCTTGTAGACGTCCTCGGTGCCCGACGGGCGGGCGGCGAACCAGCCGGAGGCGGTGGTCACCTTGAGCCCGCCGATCGGCGCGCCGTTGCCGGGGGCGGTGGTGAGGGTGGCGGTGATCGGTTCGCCGGCCAGCTCGGTGGCGCGTACCTGCTCCGGGGCGAGCTTGCCGAGCACGGCCTTCTGCTCCCGGGTGGCGGGGGCGTCGATCCGGGCGTACGCGGGCGCGCCGAAGCGCTCGGCCAGCTCGGCCCAGTGTTCGCTGGGCGTGCGGCCGGTGCTGGCGATGATCTCGGAGGCGAGCAGGCAGAGCAGGATGCCGTCCTTGTCGGTGGTCCACGTCCTGCCGTCGCGGCGCAGGAAGGAGGCGCCCGCGCTCTCCTCGCCGCCGAAGCCGACCGTGCCGTCGAGCAGCCCCGGCACGAACCACTTGAAGCCCACCGGGACCTCCAGCAGCGGGCGGCCGAGATCGGCGGCCACCCGGTCGATCATGGAGGAGGAGACCAGGGTCTTGCCGACCGCGGCGTCCGGGCCCCACTCGCTGCGGGTGCGGAACAGGTGGGCGATCGCCACCGCCAGGTAGTGGTTCGGGTTCATCAGCCCGCCGTCGGGGGTGACGATGCCGTGCCGGTCGGCGTCCGCGTCGTTGCCGGTGGCGACCTGGTAGTCGGCGCGCATGGCGATCAACGAGGCCATCGCGTTCGGCGAGGAGCAGTCCATCCGGATCTTGCCGTCGCCGTCCAGGGTCATGAACCGCCAGGTCGGGTCGACCGTCGGGTTGACCACGGTCAGCTCCAGCCGGTGCCGCTGGGCGATCTCACCCCAGTAGGCCACGCTCGCGCCCCCCAGCGGGTCGGCGCCGATGCGGACCCCGGCCGCCCGGATCGCGTCGATGTCGATCGCCGCCGGCAGGTCGTCCACGTAGGCGCCGAGGAAGTCGTACGTGCCGGTGGTGTCGGCGGCGCGGGCCCGCGCGTACGGGATGCGCTGCACCTCCTTGAGCCCGGCGGCGAGGATCGCGTTCGCGCGGTCCTGGATCCACCCGGTGGCCTCGGAGCCGGCCGGCCCGCCGTGGGTGGGGTTGTACTTGAACCCGCCGTCGTCCGGCGGGTTGTGCGACGGGGTGATCACGATGCCGTCGGCGAGCCCGGCGGTGCGGCCCCGGTTGTGGCCGAGGATGGCGTGCGACACCGCCGGGGTGGGGGTGTAGCCGTCCCGGCTGTCCAGCAGCACCGTCACCTCGTTGGCGGCGAGCACCTCCAGGGCGTCCACGGTCGCCGGCGTGGAGAGCGCGTGGGTGTCCCGGCCGAGGAAGAGCGGGCCGTCCACGCCCTGCTCCCGGCGGTAGTCGCAGAGCGCCTGGGTGACCGCGAGGATGTGGTCGGAGTTGAAGGCGTTGCGCAGGCTCGATCCCCGGTGCCCGGAGGTGCCGAAGGAGACCTGCTGGGCCGGGTCGGCCGGGTCGGGATGCTCGGCGTAGTAGGCGGTCACCAGCCGCGGCACGTCGACCAGGTCGGCGGGCTCGGCAGGCTGACCGGCCCGGGGGTGACTGCTCACGGTGCCTGCCTTTCGTTCGCGACTGCGGGGCTTGCAAGCTCACTCCTCGCGCTCACGTTGCCTGCCTTTCGTTCGCGACTGCGGGGCTCGCAAGCTCACTCCTCGCGCTCACGGTTCCACCTTCTGCCCTTTGCCGATGACCACGATGCCGTTGTCGGAGACGGTGTAGCGCTGCCGGTCGCGTTCCAGGTCCACGCCGATCTCGGCGCCCTCGGGAACGTAGACGTTCTTGTCCAGGATGGCCCGGCGCACCACGGCGTGCCGGCCGATCTCGACACCCTCCATCAGCACCGCGCCGTCCACGTGCGCCCAGGAGTGCACCTTCACCTTGGGCGACACGATCGAGTTCTCCACCAGCGACCCGGAGACCACCGCGCCGGGCGAGACCATCGAGGCGACCGCCCGGCCGACCCGCTCGCCCCACTGGTGGACGAACTTGGCCGGCGGGTACGGCGGCTGCTCGGTGTAGATCGGCCAGTCGAAGTTGTAGAGGTTGAACACCGGGTGGACGTTGATCAGATCCATGTGGGCGTCGTAGAAGGAGTCGAGGGTCCCCACGTCCCGCCAGTAGCCGCGATCCCGGTCGGTGCTGCCCGGCACCTCGTTGTCGCGGAAGTCGTAGACGTTCGCCTCGCCCCGCTCGACCAGCATCGGGATGATGCTGCCGCCCATGTCGTGCTTGCTGGCCTTCTCGTCCGCGTCGCGCTCGACCACGTCGACCAGGGCCCGGGTGGTGAAGACGTAGTTGCCCATCGAGGCGTAGATCTGGTCGGGCGCGTCGGGCAGCCCGACGGCGTCGGTGGGCTTCTCCCGGAAGGCCCGGATCCGCCGGCCGTCCTCGCCGACCTCGATCACGCCGAACTGGTCGGCCGTGCTGAGCGGCTGCCGGATGCCGGCCACGGTCACGCTCGCGCCGGAGGCGATGTGGTCCTCCACCATCTGCCGCGGGTCCATCCGGTAGATGTGGTCGGCGCCGAAGACGATCACGTAGTCGGGCTGCTCGTCGTAGATCAGGTTGAAGCTCTGGTAGATCGCGTCCGCCGAGCCGGCGAACCACCACGGGCCGCGGCGCTGCTGCGCGGGCACCGGGGTGACGTAGTTGCCCAGCAGGGTCGACATCCGCCAGGTCTTGGTGATGTGCCGGTCCAGGGAGTGGGACTTGTACTGGGTCAGCACGACGATCTTCAGATAGCCGGCGTTGGCCAGGTTGGAGAGGACGAAGTCGACCATGCGGTACATCCCGCCGAACGGGACGGCCGGCTTGGCCCGGTCCGTGGTCAGCGGCATCAGGCGCTTGCCCTCTCCGCCGGCCAGGACGATCGCGAGCACCTTGGCAGCCATGACCAGACGCTATCCATCCCGGTGCCGCTTCACCACTCGTACGGGCACACTTCTGCACTAGGGTGCCGGTCATGACCGACTCCGCCCGGCTGCGCGTCGACCTGCTCACCCGCGAGTACCCGCCGGAGGTCTACGGCGGGGCGGGGGTCCACGTGGAGTACCTGGCCCGGGAGCTGCGCCGGATCGCCGAGGTGCGGGTGCACTGCTTCGGCGCGCCGCGTACCGAGCCGGGTGTGCGGGCGTACCCCGAACCGGCGGCCCTGGCCGGCGCGAACGCCGCGCTGCGGACCATGGGGGTGGACCTGGAGATGGCCGCCGGGTGCGCCGGCGCGGACGTGGCGCACAGCCACACCTGGTACGCCAACCTGGCCGGGCACACCGCGAAGCTGCTGCACGGGGTGCCGCACGTGGTGACGGCGCACAGCCTGGAGCCGCTGCGACCGTGGAAGGCCGAACAGCTCGGCGGCGGCTACGCGCTCTCCTCGTGGTGCGAGCGGACGGCGTACGAGTCGGCCGACGCGATCATCGCGGTCAGCGCGGGGATGCGCCGGGACGTGCTGGCCGCCTACCCGTCGGTGGACCCGGACCGGGTCCGGGTGATCTACAACGGCATCGACACCGCGCAGTACGCCCCCGACCCGGGCACCGACGTGCTGGCGCGCCTCGGCATCGACCCGGCCCTGCCCAGCGTGGTCTACGTCGGCCGGATCACCCGTCAGAAGGGCCTGCCGCACCTGCTGCGCGCCGCCCGTGACCTGCCGCCCGACACCCAACTGGTGCTGCTGGCCGGCGCACCGGACACCCCGGAGATCGCCGCCGAGGTGGAGGGCCTGGTGGCCGAGCTGCGGGCGAGCCGGTCCGGGATCGTCTGGGTGGCCGAGATGCTGCCCAAGTCCGAGGTGATCCAGGTGCTCACCCACGCCACGATCTTCGTCTGCCCGTCGGTGTACGAGCCGATGGGCATCGTCAACCTGGAGGCGATGGCCTGCGAGACGGCCGTGGTCGCCACCGCCACCGGCGGCATCCCGGAGGTGGTCGCCGACGGCGAGACCGGCCTGCTGGTCCCGATCGAGCAGGCCGGTCTCGACGGCGCGCCGGTGGACCCGGCCCGCTTCGAGGCCGACCTGGCGGCCCGGCTGAACACGCTGCTCGCCGACCCCGAGCGGGCCGCCACGCTGGGCCGCGCCGGTCGCCGCCGCGCGGTCCAGCGCTTCTCCTGGGACGCCATCGCCCGACAGACGCTCGACCTCTACCGCTCCCTGGCCCGCCCCTCGCTCGCCGCGATCCGTCGGATCGGTTGATCGACTCAGCTTCGGGGATGTTGCCGCCTCCCGGCCGGGTTGATACAGCAACATCCCTGATGTTGAGCGGATCACGGTGCAGCGGCCGGGAAGCCGGGGCGGCGATGTCCCGGCGAGGGTGGCCGCGTACCAAGATCTTGTTTCATGGTCGGACGAGCGCGCGGCAGGTTGCCACAGTAGGTTGAGGCGGTGAGTGGACGGTTCCCGATCGAAGACGTCTCCCCCGTCGTCTCCTGCGGTCGCTACCCGGCCAAGGCGGTCGTCGGCGAGTTGGTGCCGGTGTCGGCGCTCGCCTACCGCGAGGGGCACGACGCGCTCGGCTGCAACGTGGTCTGGCTCGGACCGGACGGCCGGGCCCGCCCGTTCACCCGGATGGACCCCGGCGAGCCCGGCCGGGACCGCTGGCACGCCACCATCGTGCCGGACGCGGTCGGCGAGTGGATGTTCACCGTGGAGGCGTTCCACGACCCGTACCTGACCTGGCACAGCGCGGTGACCAAGAAGACCGCCGCCGGCCAGGACGCGGTGGAACTCGCCAACGACCTGGCCGAGGGGGTACGCGTGCTGCGCGCCGCCGCCGGGCTGGTCCCCGCGGCCGAGCAGGCCCGGGTCGGAGAGGCGATCGTCGCGCTGGGCGACCCGACGCTGCCGCTGGCCCGGCGGGCGGAGCCGGCGCTGGGGCTGGCCGGCCTGCTCTGGGCGCATCCGGTACGCGAACTGGTCACCACCGGCGAGACGTACCGCATCTGGGTGGACCGCGAGCGGGCCCTCTTCTCCGCCTGGTACGAGTTCTTTCCCCGCTCCGAGGGCGCGGTCCCGGCCACGGCCGACGAGCCGGCCCGCTCGGGCACCTTCGGCACCGCCACCGAGCGACTGCCCGGGGTCGCCGCGATGGGCTTCGACGTGCTCTACCTGCCGCCGATCCACCCGATCGGCCGGGTCAACCGCAAGGGCCCCAACAACACCCTGGTCGCCGGGCCGGCGGACGTCGGCTCGCCGTGGGCGATCGGCGCCGCCGAGGGCGGGCACGACGCCATCCACCCCGACCTGGGCACGCCGGAGGACTTCCGCGAGTTCGTCGCCACCGCCGCCGAGCACGGTCTGGAGGTGGCGATGGACCTGGCGTTGCAGTGCGCGCCGGACCACCCGTGGGTGACCGAGCACCCGGAGTGGTTCACCACCCGGGCCGACGGCAGCATCGCGTACGCGGAGAACCCGCCGAAGAAGTACCAGGACATCTACCCGCTGAACTTCGACAACGACCCCGACGGCATCCGCGCCGAGGTGCTGCGGGTGGTACGGCACTGGATCGGCGAGGGCGTGCGGATCTTCCGGGTGGACAACCCGCACACCAAGCCGGTCGACTTCTGGCACTGGCTGATCGGGGAGGTCAAGCGGGTCGACCCGGACGTGATCTTCCTCGCCGAGGCGTTCACCCGGCCGGCGATGATGCACGGGCTGGCCAAGGTCGGCTTCACCCAGTCGTACACGTACTTCACCTGGCGGACCTCGGCCGCCGAGATGCGCGAGTACTGCGCGGAGCTGGTGGCGGCGGCCGACCACATGCGGCCGAACTTCTGGCCGAACACCCCCGACATCCTGCACTCCTCGTTGCAGCACGGCGGGCCGCCGATGTTCAAGATCCGGGCGGTGCTGGCGTCGCTGCTCTCCCCCTCCTGGGGCATGTACGCCGGCTTCGAGCTGTTCGAGCACGTGGCCCGCCCGGGCGCCGAGGAGTACCTGGACAACGAGAAGTTCCAACTACGGCCCCGGGACTGGGCCGGCGCGCTGGCGCAGGGGCGCTCCCTGGCGCCCTTCGTCGCCACGCTCAACCGGGTGCGCCGGGACAATCCGGCCCTGCACCGGCTGCGCAACCTGGTCTTCCACGACATCGACAACCCGGCGCTGCTCTGCTGGTCCAAACGCGACCCGGTCACCGGCAACACCGTGCTGGTGGTCTGCTCGTTCGATTCGCACACCGTGCAGTGGGGCAACACCACGCTGGACATGCCGGCGCTGGGGCTGGACTGGCACGACCGGTTCACCGTGCACGACGAGCTGACCGGCGCGAGCTACGACTGGGGGCAGCGCAACGCGGTCCGGCTCGACCCGTATCTGCAACCCGCGCACGTGTTCACCGTCCCCACGCCCACCTCTGCCGCCGGCCCCCGGGGTGGCACCGCCTCCGCGACGAAGGACGACGCCCGATGGACCAGCTGATCTCCGGGGAGACCCACGACCCGCACGCCGTGCTGGGGGCGCATCCGGCCGGCGGGCGCACGGTGATCCGCACCATCCGCCGGGGCGCGGCCGAGGTGAGCGTGCTGGTCGGCGACGAGCGGCACCCGATGACCCGGGTGCACGACGTGGGCGTCTTCGAGGCGACCGTGCCGGGCGAGGTGCTCGACTACCGGGTCGACGTCGACGGGCAGCGCCACGACGACCCGTACCGCCATCCGCCGACCCTCGGCGATCTGGACCTGCACCTGATCGGCGAGGGCCGGCACGAGCGGCTCTGGGAGGCGCTCGGCGCGCGGGTCCTCGACGGCGGGGTGGCGTTCGCGGTCTGGGCGCCGAACGCCCGGGGCGTGCGGGTGGTCGGCGACTTCACCGGCTGGGCGCCCGACGACGGCTGGCCGATGCGCTCGCTGGGCTCGACCGGGGTGTGGGAGATCTTCGTGCCGGGGGCGGCGGCCGGCGCCCGGTACAAGTACCGCGTCCTCGGGGCCGACGGGCACTGGCGGGACAAGGCCGACCCCCTGGCCGCGTACGCGGAGGTGCCGCCGGCCACCGCCTCGGTGGTGCACCACTCGACATACCAGTGGAGCGACGCGGACTGGCTGGCCCGGCGGGCTAAGCGGCAGCCGCACCAGGAGCCGATGAGCGTCTACGAGGTGCACCTCGGCTCGTGGCGGCCCGGCCTCGGCTACCGGGAGCTGGCCGAGCAGCTGGTCGCGTACGTGGTGGAGCTGGGCTTCACGCACGTGGAGTTCCTGCCGGTGATGGAGCACCCGTTCGGCGGCTCGTGGGGCTACCAGGTCACCGGCTACTACGCCCCGACCGCCCGGTTCGGCGACCCGGACGACTTCCGCCACCTGGTGGACCGGCTGCACGCCGCCGGGATCGGGGTGATCCTGGACTGGGTGCCGGCGCACTTCCCGAAGGACGAGTGGGCCCTGGCCCGCTTCGACGGCACCCCGCTCTACGAGCACCCCGACCCGCGGCGCGGCGAGCACCCCGACTGGGGCACGTACGTCTTCGACTTCGGCCGCCGGGAGGTACGCAACTTCCTGGTCGCCAACGCGCTCTACTGGCTGGACCAGTTCCACGTGGACGGCCTCCGGGTGGACGCGGTCGCCTCCATGCTCTACCTGGACTACTCCCGCGCCGACGGGCAGTGGACGCCGAACGCGTACGGCGGCCGGGAGAACCTGGAGGCCATCGCGTTGATGCAGGAGGCCAACGCGACGGTCTACAAGCACCATCCCGGGGTGGCGATGATCGCCGAGGAGTCGACCGCCTGGCCCGGGGTGACCCGGTCGACCGGCGACGGCGGGCTGGGCTTCGGCTTCAAGTGGAACATGGGCTGGATGCACGACACCCTGCTCTACACCTCGAAGGACC
Source organism: Micromonospora sp. CA-263727 (assembly GCF_050942455.1). Lineage (NCBI taxonomy): Bacteria > Bacillati > Actinomycetota > Actinomycetes > Micromonosporales > Micromonosporaceae > Micromonospora > Micromonospora sp. CA-263727. Next base: position 2,263,993 of record NZ_CP192031.1, on the reverse strand, counting down.
CGATCTACCGGCAGCACCACCACCATCAGCTCACCTTCTCCCTGGCGTACGCCTGGAGCGAGAACTTCGTGCTGCCGATCAGCCACGACGAGGTGGTGCACGGCAAGGGCTCCCTGCTCGGCAAGATGCCCGGCGACCAGTGGCAACGGCTCGCCAACGTACGCGTGCTGCTGGCCTACATGTGGGCGCACCCGGGCAAGCAACTGCTCTTCATGGGCTGCGAGCTGGCCGACGACCGGGAGTGGAGCGAGGAGCGCGGCCTCGACTGGCATCTCCTGCACGACCCGGCCCGGTCCGGCGTGCAGCGCCTCGTCGGCGACCTCAACCGGGTCTACCGGGACACCCCCGCGCTCTGGACGCAGGACACCTCCCCCGCCGGCTTCCGCTGGCTCGCCGGGGACGACGTCGCCAACAACACCGTCTCGTTCGTCCGGATCGCCCCCGACGGCGCCACCCTGGTCTGCGTGGCCAACTTCTCCGCGCTGCCCCTGGAGGACTACCGCATCGGCCTACCCGCCGCCGGCACCTGGGCGGAGGTGCTCAACACCGACGCCCACCACTACGGCGGCTCCGGCGTCGGCAACCTCGGCACCGTGCACGCCCAGGATCTCCCCTGGCACGGCCAACCCGCCTCAGCCCCCCTCCGCATCCCCCCCTTAGCCGCCCTCTGGCTCCGCCCCAGGTGAAAGGAAGGGCCCCCTGTTAACGCCTCCGGTAGAGCAGGGGCCCCCTATTAACACCGTCGGCAACGAGCCGGCGGGCAAGTAGATCGTCGAGCGGTGAACGTCTGGGCGCTCGCGTCCGTACCTCCTCGTGCAGGTGGACGACGAAGGCGGAGGATCGATGGCGAGCAGCAGGCGTACGGTCAGCAACAGCAGGCGCGGGACGCCACCGTGGCAACGGAAGATCGCGGGGATCGCGGCGATCGGGGTGACCCTGGGGGTGGCCTTCGCGGTGGCGACCGGAACCAGTTCGGCCAGCGAGAACTGCGAGGGCCTCGACACGGCCGTGGGCAACAACCTTGCCTTCATCGCGGATCAGCTGGTGTTCCCGGACGCGCTCTCGGAGGCCCGGATCGCCAACCGGCAGGCCGTCGTCGACCAGCTCGAACAGCGGCGTGCGGCGGCCGGCTGCACCGGTGAGGTCGAGGTGCCGGACGCGGACCCGAACGCGGCGCTCAACGGTGGTGCGGCGGAGAACTGCGACGGCCTCGACACCGCGGTCCGCAACAACCTCACCTTCATCGCGGGGCAGCGGCAGAGCCCCGACGCGCTTTCCGAGGCCCGGATCGCCAACCGGCAGGCCGTCATCGACCTGCTCGAACAGCGTCGTACCCTGGCCGGCTGCACCGGTGAGGTCGAGCTGACGCCGGGGAGCTGACACCTCTTCCACGAGCCGAATGCCATCGGGGCCCGCAAGGTCCCGGTGGCATTCGGCTTTCCGGTGCCCCACCCATCACCTTGTGCGGCATCGCCTCGACGTGATAGTCATTCCTGGCCCTTAGGTAAGGCTAACCTAACCAAGAATGAAGGCTGTGATCATGACACCAGCCGTACCCGTCGACGGTCGCACGCCGGATGGCGTCGCCGACGAGCAGATCGACCGGGCCGAGACCGGCGCCAGTGCGCCCGGCCGGTCGGGAAACGCCCAGGTGCCAGTGGTGCTCACCGCCGTCTTCCTGGTCTTCCTCGGTCAGATGACGCTGAACCCGATCATCGCGCCGCTCTCCCGGGAGGTCGGGCTGGCCGAATGGCAGATCGGCATGACCATCAGCATCGCGGCGATCATGGTCGTCGCCACCAGCCAGGCATGGGGGCGGCGCTCCCAGTCCTGGGGACGCAAGCCGGTGCTCGTCGCCGCGTTCGCACTCGCCACCGTGTCGATGGCATTGTTCGCACTCGTCGCCACGCTCGGAATGGGTGGGCTGGTCAGCGGCACGGTGCTGTTCACGCTCTTCGTCCTGCTGCGCGGCGTCGCCTTCGGCGCCGCGATCGCCGCCGTCCCGACGACCGCGCAGGCGTACATCGCCGACATCACCAGCAGCGAGCCCGAACGGGTCCGGGGCATGGCCGGCGTCGGCACCGCCCAGGGGATCGCGATGGTCGGCGGCGCGGTGGTCGGCGGACTGCTCGCCGCGTTCGGGCTGCTGGCACCGCTGGTCGCGGTCCCCGTCCTGCTCGGTGTCGGGCTCGCCCTGGTGGCGCTGCGGCTGCGCCGGCAGGGCGTGGCCGAACTCGTCGAGAAGCCGGTACGGATCAGTCCGTGGGACGCCCGGGTGTGGCCGTACCTGCTCGCGGGCTTCGGGATGTTCACCGCCCTCGGCTTCGTCCAGATCGTCACCGGGTTCATCGTCCAGGATCGCTTCGGGCTGGACGCGGAGGCGACCGGGCTGCTCACCGGGGGCGCGTTGCTGGCGGCCGGGGTGGGCATGGTCGTGGCGCAGGCCGTCATCGTCCCACGTAGCCAATGGCGACCGCCGACGCTGCTGCGGGTCGGCGGCAGCGTCGCCCTGGCCGGCTTCGTCCTGCTCCTCCCGGCCGCCCCCGTCGCCGTCCTGATCGCCGCGATCCTGCTGATCGGTCTCGGGCTCGGTATCGCGATGCCCGGCTACATCGCCGGCCCGACGCTGTCCAGCACTCGCGAGGAACAGGGCGGGTTGGCCGGGCTGATCAGCGCGAACAGCGCGCTGACCTTCGTGGTCGCCCCCACCGCCGGCACCGCCCTCTACTCGCTCTGGCCGCCGCTGCCGGTGATCGTCGGGGCCGCCGTCATGGCCGGGGTGACGCTCTTCGTCCTCGCCCACCCGCGGTTCCGAGACCGCGGCGCGTCACCCGCCTGACCCGCCACGTCGCAGTCAGACCAGGCCAGCGCCGTGCAGCAGCGTCCAGAGGCCGGCGCCGTCGGGCGCGGAGAGCCACTTCTGCCCCACCGGCCCCTCCGTCGCGCGGCCGTGCGGGACGGGCAGGCTGCCGGCGAGCACCGCCTGGGTGGGCGAGAGCCGACGGATCGCCACGCCCGCCACGTTCTCCGGGTGGGCGGCGGCGAACTCCCGGTAGATCTCCTGGTCGTGCTGGCCGTCGTCGCCGACGAGCAGCCAGCGTACGTCGGGGAACTCCCGGGCCAGCCGGGCCAGGGTGGCCCGCTTGTGCTCCCGGCCGCTGCGGAACCAGCGGTCGTGGGTGGGCCCCCAGTCGGTCAGCAGCAGCGGGCCGGCCGGGTAGAGGTGCCGGGAGAGGAACCGGGTCAACGTCGGGGCGACGTTCCACGCGCCGGTGGACAGGTAGAACACCGGGGCCCCGGGGTGGGCGGTGACCAGCCGCTCGTAGAGCACCGCCATGCCGGGGACCGCCGCGCGGGCGTGCTCGTCGAGGACGAAGGTGTTCCACGCGGCGAGCAGTGGGCGGGGCAGCGCGGTCACCATGACCGTGTCGTCGATGTCGGAGAGGATGCCGAAGCGGACCTCCGGGTCCAGGATGCGTACCGGCGCCTCGACCGGCTCGGCGTCCGGCGTGCTGAGCCGCACCGAGCCCCAGCCGGGCGGCAGCTCCGCCTCGACCACGGTGTCGACGAAGCCGCTGCGGTCCGCCTGCGTCTCGTGGCTCACCCCGCCGGTCTCGATGGTCACCGTGACGTGCTTGGCCGGCAGGGTGGTGAAGCTGCGCCAACCCCGGACCTTCTCCAGCCGGCCCCGTTCACGCTTGTCGGGCCGCCCCAGCAACACCCGGCACATCACGCGTACCCAACCGGGCGCGCCGTAGCCGGTGTAGGCGATGATGTTGATCCGCCAGCCCGTCCGCCGCAGCCGGCGCTCGACCAGGGCGTGCACGGCGTCCTCGATCCGCGCGGCCCGGTGCAGGTTCGGAACGGCCAGTTGGCCGGCGGGAGTGGGTGGCACGCTGCAACCCTGCCACACGCCTGCGACCTCGGCCACGCGGAGCCGGCCAGCGCCCCCGCCCCGTTGATCGCCTGCATTTCGCTGACCGGAGACGCCGGGACGGCAGTCACCGGAATGCAGACGATCAAGGACAACGGCGCGCGGGTGGCCCGCCGAGCGTGAAACACTCCGGTCGGGACGACGACGGGGGCGATGGTCGTGCCACCAGCAGTGCTACCGGGGCAGCAGCGCCGGCGATGGCGTCCACGGCTGGACCGGCCGGCGCTCGTCGCGCTGCTGCTCGGCGCGCTCGGGGTCGGCTACCGGCTGCTCCTCACGGCGCAGACCGTGCCGGTGTCCAACAGCGACGAGGCGACCTTCGGGCTGGCCGCGCTGCACATCGCGCAGGGTCGGGAACACCCGGTCTTCCTCTACGGCCAGCGTTACATGGGCATGCTGGAGTCCTACCTGGCCGCGCCCCTGATCGCGGTGGCCGGGCCGAGCTGGCCGGTGCTGCGGCTGCCGCTGCTGGCGCTCTACGCGCTGTTCCTCTGGCTGATCCACCGGCTGACCCGGCGGATCGGCTCGCCGTGGTTCGCCACCGCGATCGTCGGGCTGTTGGCGCTGGGCTCCGAGCGGGTGATCCGGGACCAGGTGACGGCGGTCGGTGGCCGGGCGGAGGTCAAGGTCGCGGTGCTGGCGATGCTCCTGGTCGTGGTGGGGCTGGCCCGGCGGGCGGTACGGCACCGCCGGCTGGCCGTCGGCGGCTTCGGGCTGCTCGCCGGGCTGGCCCTCTGGTCGGACTGGCTGATCGTGCCGTACCTGGCGGTGGCCGGGCTGGCGTTGCTCTGGGCCCTCCGCCGGGAGTTGCTGGGCGGGGCGGGGCTGCTGCTGGTCGCCGGGTTCGCCGTCGGGGTCGCCCCGATGATCCGCGACAACCTGGTCGCCCCGCCCGGCCAGGACTCCCTGTCGGTGCTGCGCACGATCAGCAGCGGGAGCGGGCCGGCGCCGCCGTGGTCGCAGCGGCTGGGTGGTGGGCTGCTGGAGGGGGTGCCGCTGGCCGCCGGGCTCTGCCCGGTCGACGGCTGCGCCCGCTGGCAGGAGTGGTTCGGCCTGCTCTACCCCGTGCTGCTGGCCGTCGCGGCGGCACTCGCGGTGGTCGCGTACCGCCGGGGCACCGGGCGGCCCGACCGGGTCGGCCCGGTGCTGCACCTCGCGCTGCTCGCCGGTGCCGCGCTGACCCTGCTGGCGTACGTGCGCAGCCCGCTCGCCGCCACGGAGCCGCTGAGCAACGCCCGCTATTTGTCGGTGCTGCAACTGTCCCTGCCGGCGGTGCTCTGGCCGCTCTGGGTGTCGGCGGTGGCCTGCTGGCGCGGCACGGTCGGCGCGGCGGGCCGGCTGGCCGGCGCGTTGTCCACCGCCGTGCTGGCCGCCCTGGCGGCGATCTCGCTGGTGGTCACCGTGATCTTCGCCACCGCCGGCGCGACGCCGGGCCGCACCCAGGAACGGCACGCCCGCGATCTTGCCGCCACGGTCCGCGCCGCCGGGCTGCGCGAGGTGTACGGCGACTACTGGACGTGCAACCGGCTGGTCTTCAACACCGCCGAGGAGGTGGTCTGCGGGGTGCTCGACGGCGATCTGCACCGCGGGCAGAACCGCTACCCGGCGTACTGGTGGCGGCTGGCCCGCGCCGAGCGGCCCGGATACGTGCTGGCCACCGGCACGCCGGCCGAACGGCGACTGCGGGAACTGCTCGGCGACCAGGCCGACCCGGCGCTGCTCGCCGAGGTCGGCGAGTACCGGGTGTACCACCCGCGGACGCCGGTGCGACCGTGGCGGTAGGGCGGGCCGTACGCTGGCCGGACCCGGCGCGTGGTGCGAACCGGGGCCGCCCGAGGAGTCGCCGATGCTCATCCTGCTGCCGCCCTCCGAGGGCAAGGCCGACGCCGGGACGGGCCGTCGGCTGGACCTGGCCCGGCTCTCCCTGCCGGAGTTGAACCCCGTCCGGGCGCAGGTGCTGGCCGCGCTGGTCGCGCTCGGCGCCGGGCCACCGGAGGTGGCGCTGGCCGCGCTCGGGCTCGGCCCGACCCAGCACGGAGAGCTGCGGCGCAACGCGCGGCTGGAGCAGGCCGCCACCGCACCGGCCGGCCGGATCTACACCGGCGTGCTCTACGAGGCCCTCGACCTGGCCACGCTTCCGCCGGCAGCGCAGCGGGCGGCCGGGCGGCAGGTGCTGGTCAGCTCCGGCCTGTGGGGGGCGGTACGGCTGACCGACCGGATCCCGCCGTACCGCTGCCCGATCGGGGCCCGACTGCCCGGCCTCGGTGCGTTGCCGGCGCTGTGGCGGCGGGTGCTGGCGTCCGCGCTGACCGCGGCGGCCGGCACCGGCCCGGTGCTGGATCTGCGCTCCGGCGCGTACGCCGCCGCCTGGACGCCCCGCGGCGAGCTGGCCGCGCGCACCGTAACCGTGCGGGTGCTGCACGAGCGGGAGGTCGACGGCGTGCCGGTGCGCTCGGTGGTCAGCCACTTCAACAAGGCCACCAAGGGCCGGCTGGTCCGTGACCTGCTGCTCGCGGGCGCCCGGCCGGGTACCGCCGATGCCCTGGTGAGCGCCCTGCGGGACCTGAAGTACACGGTCTGCGAGCAGCCCACGCCCCCGGGGCGCGCCCGTCAGCTGGACGTCGTGGTTTCCGAGCTGTAACGAGGCGCAAGATTTCCTCAAGGCTGGGCCGGATCGGTACCACCCACCGGCGTCACGGGTCACCGTAAGGAAACCCGACGCCACAAGGAGGCCCTCCGGTGGTTGCCGAACCGATCCTGCTCGACCGACACCGTCCGCCGCCGACCCAGCCGCCGCCGGCCCAGCCGCCGCCGGTCCTTCCGCTACTGGACTGGACGACTCTGGCCGACGCGTTCGAGACGGCCTGCCTGCTGCGGTGCATGCCGCCCCCGGCAGCGCCCGGCCAGCGGCTGGCCCGCCTACCGGCCCAGACGGGCCGGGCGGCGACGATCGAGTTCAACCGGGAGGAGGCGGCCCGGCGGACCCGCCAGCTGCTCGACCGCCTCGGCATTCCGGTCCGGCACGAACGGGCCGTCGGCGGGCTGCGCCGCCGCTACGAGCTACACCGCCTGGACGTGCCCCGGGAGCACCGGGCGGCGTACCTGACGCTGGTGGAGAACGGCTGGCACCGCGGCCGGCGGGAGCTGCTCGGTGGGCCGCTGCCCGGCGCCTCGACGGTACGCCGGCTGCGGCGCACCGGGCTGGCCGCCGCCGCCTGGCGGGCCGCGCTGCTGGCCGGTGGGCGGCATGTCCGCCGGCACATCCTCGGGGTGCGGATCACCGACCGGGAACTCGCCGCCGTGCTGGTTCGCGGCGCGGCGCTGCTCGACGTGCCGGCGATGCTGCGCGCCGGCACCGGCTGTTACCTGGTCAGCGTCGCCCACGGCCGGGACCGGGACCGGATCCTCCAGCACGCCGGGGCGCAGACGGCGCAGCGCCCGGTCGCCTGACAACCGGAGCGGCCATCGCCGCGCCCCGACGCGCCCAGCATCCACGACATCCCCACCTGCGGGCTTGCGCCACGGGGGTTCGGCGGCGCACAGTGCTGCCCGTGAGCCGTACCCGGTATGCCGCCCGAGCCCGGCGGCGCGGCGCCCACGCGACGCTGGCGCTCGCCGTGCTGCTGGCCCTGCCCGGCCTCGGCGGTTGCCGGGACTCCCCCGCCGAGTCGGTACGCATCCGCATCGCCACCGGCAGCCCGACCGCCGTCTACCACGCCTTCGGCGAGTCGCTGGCCACCATCCTCAACCGGGAGCTGCCCAACGTGCACGCCGAGGTGATGGTCACCGCCGCCTCGGCGGAGAACGTCCGGCTGCTCGGTGCCGGCGAGGCCGAACTCGGCTTCACCCAGGCCGACGTGCTGCCCGCCGATCCGGATCCGGACTCACCGGTGATGGCGGTCGCCCGGGTCTACGACGACCTGCTGCACCTGGTCACCTCCGCCGACAGCCCGGTGCACACCCTGACCGACCTGCGCGGACGCCGGGTATCGGTCGGCGCGCCGGGGTCGGGGACCGAGATCACGGTCCGCCGGCTGCTCACCGTGGCGGGGCTGGACGGCGCGCAGGTGCACCGGGAACGGCTCGGCCTGGACGACTCGGTGGCCGCCCTGCGGGCCGGGCAGATCGACGCCTTTTTCTTCTCCGGTGGACTCCCGGTGCGCGCCGTCGCCCAGTTCGCCCGGGACAACCCCACCCGCATCGTCGACCTCGGCGAGTGGGTCGCGCCGCTGCGCCAGGGCAACCCGGAGGTGTACGTGCCCCGGGACATCCTCCGCTCGGTGTACGGCATCGACCCGGTCACCACCGTGGCCAACCCCAACTATCTGCTGGTCCGGGCCGACCTGCCGGAGGCGCTGGTCCGCGAGGTGACCCGGCTGCTGATGGAGCGGCGCTCCGAGCTGGCTGCCGCGCACCCGGCAGCCGGGCGGATGAGCCCCCGGGCGGCGATCGCCACCTCGCCGCTGCCCCTGCACCCCGGCGCGGCGGCCTGGTACCGGGCCAGCAAACCCTGACCCGGACGGGTCAGCGACCGCCGGGAAACCCCGAGCAGCTTCCGCCGGTCTCCCGGACGCTCGGTCAGGCGGAGCGGGGGACGGGTGTGGCGACGGTGTCGCCGAGGCGGGGGAACGCCTCGGTGGAGAAGACCACCTCCACCGGCACCTCGAAGTGCCGGGCGATCCGCAACGCCAGGTGCAGGCTGGGGCTGAACTCCCCCCGCTCCAGGTAGCCGACCGTCTGGTAGTGGACGCCCAGCGCCTCGGCCAGTTGCCGGCGGGAGATCCCGCGCTCCGCCCGCAGCATGGCGATGCGGTTGTACACGACCTCATTCATGGCTCGTCCTCACGTCACCCGCTGTAGCGCCTTCTCCCGGCGGGCGGCGACGCTGGACCCGGACTCCCGACGCGCCATCCGGCGCAGCACCACCGGCGCCAGGACGAGCCCGACGACCGCCCAGGCACCGAGCGCCAGCAGCGTCTCCAGGTGTCGCCAGGACTGGCCGATCTCGACGGCGGCCATGGCGTCGGGCAGCAGCGCCGACCGCATGCCGAGGCCGAGCCAGTAGATCGGGAAGACGTGTGCGAGGCCCTGCACCCAGCCCGGCAGGGCGGTGATCGGGTAGAAGATGCCGGAGGTGGCGATGAGGCCCATGATCGGCAACATGATCAGCCCGAGGTTGCGCGGGTTCGACAGCAGCGACCCGAAGACCGCCCCGATCGGCATGGTCGCCACCATCCCGATCAGCAGCACCCAGGCCAGCGTCACCCAGGCGCCGACGCTGCCCAGCATCAGCCCGTCGAAGAGGAAGATCCCCGGGAGGAGCAGCAGGGCGACGCTGACCAGCGTCATCCCGGCGACCAGGGTGATCTTGCTGATGAGATAGCCGAGCATCCCGTTCGGCGTGGCCTTGGCCCGCAGCAGGGTGCCGTCCTCGCGCTCGATGGTGAGGATCGAGGCGACGCTGACCAGGCCGCCGAACGCCACCGTCATGCCGAGGGTGCTGGGCAGGGTCTGCGCGCCCAGCGAGAAGTTGGTGCCCGGCACCTCCGCGCCCCGCAGGAAGAACATCACCACCAGCAGGATGGCCGTGGGGAAGAAGTAGCCCCAGAGGGTCTCGGCGTTGGTGAAGCTCTGCCGCAACTCGATCCGGCCACGGGACAGACCCGCCCGGGCCGCCACGAACAGCGGACGGACCGTCGGACTCATCGGGCCACCTCCTCGAAGACGCGGGCCGCGCGGTCGGCACGCCCGGACTCGTACTCGCGGACCAACGCCATGTAGGTGTCCTCCAGGCTGGCCCGCCGCACCTCAAGGTCGGCGATCTCCTCGCCGTACTGGGCGAACAACTCCCGGACGAACCCGGTCGCGTCGCTGGTGGAGTGCACGAACCGCCCCTTGCCCCGGCTCCACCGCACCTCGGCCTCGACGGAGATCCGTCGGGACAGCTCGTCGGCCGACCCGCTGGCGATGATCCGGCCGCCGGCCAGGATGAGGATCCGGTCGGCCAGCTTCTCCGCCTCGTCCAGGTCGTGGGTGGTGAGCAGGATCGTGGTGTCGTCGATGTCGCTCAGCCGGTGCACCAGGTCGTGGAACTCGCGCCGGGCGGCCGGGTCGAAGCCGGCGGTCGGCTCGTCGAGGAAGAGCACCTCCGGCCGGCCGACGATGCCGATCGCCACGTCGACCCGGCGGCGCTGACCGCCGGAGAGTTGCCCGACCTTCTTGTCGGCGTGCTCGGTCAGGCCGACCACCTCGATCAGCTCGTCGACGTGCCACGGCCGGCGGATCGTCTCGGTCGAGTAGGGCCCGTAGTAGGTGCCGAGGTGTTGCAGCAGCTCCCGCACCCGCCACCGGCCGTGGTCGCGCCAGGACTGGAGCACCACGCCGAGCCGGGCCCGCCACCGCTCGTCGCCCTGCGCGGGGTCGACCCCCAGCACCCCGATCTGGCCGCCGGAGCGCATCCGGAAACCCTCCAGGATCTCGATGGTGGTCGTCTTGCCCGCACCGTTGGGGCCGAGCAGCGCCAGCACCTCGCCCTGCCGGGCGGTGAACGAGACCCCGGAGAGCACATCGGTGGAGCCGTACCGCATCCGCAGGTCGTGCACTTCCAGGGCGACGCCCCGGTCGGTGGACGACCCGCTGCCGGTCGGGGTGCCCACCCCGGCGTCAACGGCCATGACCTCTCCTCCCCGTACTATTCCTGCGCGGAACGATAGCACTCCTACTACATTTCGCCGCAAGCCTATGCTTCTGGCTTCCGTGCTGATGCCCGGCTCAGGCCACCACCGGCGCGGGCGGCACCGGCGCGGACGGTTCGGCGGGACCGGCCGGTGCGGCGGGAGCCGGGAACCAGAGGGCGGCGACCAGGCCGCGCGGGTGGTTCGAGTGCATGGTCAGCCGACCGTCGGAGGCGTCGACCAGCACCGCGGCGATGGTCAGCCCCAACCCGGCGCCGTCCACGTTCTGCACCTCCGGCGCCCGCCAGAACCGCTCGGTGGCCTGGCCGAGCTGGCTGCGGGTCATGCCCGGGCCGGTGTCGCGTACCTCCAGCGCGATCCCGCCGTCGCGGGCCGCGACGGAGACCGTCACCTCGCCGCCCGCCGCGCTGAACTTCACCGCGTTGTCGATCAGCGCGTCGAGCGCCTGGTCGATGGCGGTCGGCACGGTCCGGGCGTACACCGGGGTCGGGTCGGCCGCCAGGCGCAGGGCGATCGACCGGTGCCGGGCCAGCGGCTCCCAGGCCGCCACCCGGGACGCGGCCGTCGCCGTCGCGTCGACGATCACCTGCTGGTTCTCCCGGCGCTCGGCACGGGCCAGGGTGAGCAGCGCGTCGAGGAGCAGGGCCAGCCGGTCGGTCTCCTCCAACGCCAGCCGGTGCTCGGCGCGGCCCTGCGGATCGGTGAGGTTCGGCCCCAGCTCCTCCACCCGCAGCCGCAGCGCGGTCAACGGGTTGCGCAGCTGGTGGCTGGCGTGCGCGACGAAGGCCCGCTGCCGGTCCATCACGTCGGAGACGACGTCGGCCATGTGGTTGAAGCTCGCCGCCAGGCGGCGCAGCTCCGGCGGGCCCAGCCGGTGTTGCACCCGGGCGCTCCGGTCGCCCTCGGCGATCTCGTGGGTGACCGCGTCCAGTTCGGTGACCGGGCGCAGCACCCAGCCGGCCAGCCCGAACGCGGTGAGCACGCAGGCCAGCACGGCGAGCAGACCGATCGCGGTGAGCAGCAACCACCAGGTGGCCACCGTACGGCGCACCCCGTCGGTCGGCGTCGCGGTGACCACCGCCCCAAGCACCTCGCCACCGTCGTTGATGGGCACCGCCACCACGATCGGCCCGGTCAGCCAGGGCCACACCGAGTCCGGCCCGCTGATCTGCTGGCCGGACAACGCGACGTCCAGCGCCTCCCGGGTGCCCAGGGCCGGCCGCCAACTCGCCGAGGCCGCCACGATCCGGCGGTCCCGATCGAGCACCGCGGCGCCGATGCCGTACAGCTCGTCGTAGCTGTCCAGTTCGTTGTCGAGCGGGCCGGGCGCGCCACCGCGCAGCGCCGGCCCGGCCAGCGAGGCGAACCGGGTGGCGTCGGCGAGCCGGTCGGCCCGGACCCGGTCGGTCTCCCAGGTGGTCAGGGTCGCCGCCAGCGGCGTGCCCAACGCCACCAGCACCAGCACCATCAGCAGCAGGTAGCTGATCACCAGGCGCCGCCGCACCGCAGGCCCCTCACTCGTTCCGCAGCCGGTACCCGACGCCGCGGACGGTTTCCACCAGGCGCGGGTCGCCGAGCTTGCCGCGCAGCGAGCCGACGTGCACCTCCACGGTGTGCCGGTCGGCGAAGGTGGTCCCCCAGGCGTCGAGCAGGATCCGGTCCCTGGGCACCGCGACCCCGGGCTGCCGGGCCAACGAGAGCAGGACGTCGAACTCCTTTCGGGTCAGCGAGACCGGCCGGTCGGCCACGGTGACCGTGCGGGCGGCCACGTCGATGCGTACCGGCCCGACCTCGATCAGGTTGCGGGCCGGCGCCGCGTGCGAGGCGCGACGGAGCACCGCCTCGATGCGGGCCTGCAACTCCACCATCGAGAAGGGCTTGACCACGTAGTCGTCGGCGCCGAGCCGCAGGCCGAGCACCCGGTCCCGCTCCTCGCCCCGGGCGGTCACCGCGATGATGCCGAGTTGGCTGCTGCGCCGGCGCAGCTCGCGGCACAGGTCGGTGCCGTCGCCGTCGGGCAGGGTCAGGTCGAGCAGCACCAGGTCGCAGGGGGCCGCGGAGATGGCGGCGGCGACGGTGGCGGCGTGTTCCACCTCGTACCCACGCCGGGTCAGCGCGGACGACAACGCGGCGGCCACCCGACGGTCGTCCTCGACCAGCAGGATGCGCACCCGGCCTCCCCGTTCGGTCTGCTCCGCTGAAGATGGTCGCAGACAATCGGCCGAGGTGACAGGCCCGGGGCCGGTGGGCGGCCCCTAGAGCCCGAAGACCTCGTCGGCGGTGGTGTCCCGCACCCCGTCCAGGAAGCCCTTGAAGCCGGGATCGTCGTGGCTGGCCGGCACGGTGGCGACGAGTTCGCCGGTGGCCTCGGCGACCGCGTCGACCAGCGGCGGGAAGTCGATCTCCGAGTCGGCCAGGGTGTCGTCGTCGGCCTCGCCGAGGTTGATCACGTGCTGCACGTCCTCGGACGGGGTGGCGGGGTCGTCGGCCCAGTCGGCGCCGGCCCGGTAGCACTCGTCGTAGAGGGCGCGCTGGCTGTCGGTCCAGTCCTCGTGGTAGCTCTCCATAGCCCAAACCCCCTCTGCGACGGCCTGCCCCTGTCGAGCATGCCCGCCGGCGCGACGGACCGGGCCGGTACCGGACAAAACCGCCGCCCGCCGGCCGGTCGCCCGCCGGCCGGTCGTCGGGGCGGCGACCCGAGCCGGGCCGGCGGGGTCACTCCCGGCGCAGGCAGGTCACCGCGTTCGGGTGGACGGGCGGATCGGCGGGACGCTCGGCGAACTCGGTGTAGCCGAGCCGCGCGGCGGTCCGGCGGGCGAAGCGGTTCTGGCTGTAGACGCAGATCGTGCCGACGTCCACCCGCTCCAGTGCCGCGGCCACCTCGTCGCGGGTCGGCCGCTCCGCAGCCGGGCCGCCGTTGGCGAACCGGGTCAGCACCAGCCGGTCCCGGGCGAACTGCGAGTTCAGGTCGTACTCGACCAGGAAGAGGTCGCGCGGCAGCACCACCCGCACCTGGCTGGTCAGGATCGGGATGGTCCGCATGATGCTCGCCGGCGCGAGCACCAGCCCGTCCGGGCGGTCGAGACCCTCGATCCACTCCGCGATGGCCTGCCGCGGCGGCCGGAGCTTGAGGGTGGGCTGGTCGTACACCTCCACCCCGCTGCGCTCGGACCACATCGGGGTGGCGTAGACGGCGAACGAGGCCACCATCGCCCCGGCCAGCACCACGCCGGCCAGGGCGCGCACGGTACGCAGCCGGGTGGGCAGCCAGACGGTGCACAGCAGCCCGATCAGCGCCGGCAGGGCGAGCAGCCACGGCACCCGCCAGAGCACCACCGAGATGCCGGTGAGCGCGCTGAGCCACTCCAGCACCCCGGGCACCAGCAGCACGCTCAGCGTCAGGGCGCCGCCGGCCGCGAGCAGCGCCGGGGTACGGCGGCGGGCCAGCAACGGCCCGCACCAGAGGGCGAGCCCGCCGATCACGCCCACGATGCCGATCTCGAAGGTACGCCGGTAGGTGTGCGCGGCGTCGTAGAAGTTGACGTCCGCCGCGGCCTCGTTGGCCGACGTGCCGAGGATCAGCTGGGTGGCGAGCACCGCCCCGACCGGATACGCCAGGGCGGCCACGCCGGCGGCCAGCGCCGACTTCCAGCGCCCCACCAGCAGCATCATCAGGGCCGCCCCGCCGACCAGCAGCGGCAGGATGATCGCGGCGGTGGTGGTCAGCCCGATCGCGGCGACCGAGAGCGCGACGATCAGCACCAGCCCGCGCTTGGCGCGGTCGTCGAACCAGCGGGTCAGGTAGAGCCACATCAACGGCACGACCGCGGAGACGAACATCCCCTTGCCCTGGTAGAGCCGGGGCAGATGGAAGGTGCCCAGGGCCGCGTCCGGCCCGGCGACCAGCGCGAGGAAGGCGGCGGCCACGGTGAAGGCGAGCACCGGCCGGCGTGGCGCCCAGCGTTGCACCAGCCGCCAGAGCGCCAGCACGGCGAGCACCGCCATCGCCGGCAGCAGCACGTACCAGGTGGCCTCGGCGCCGGAGATGCCGAGGAAACGACCGAGCGCACCGGCGAGGACCTCGATGCTGGCGATCGGGGGCTGGGAGGCCATCGCCGGCAGGACGTTCTCGCTGAACAGGAAGTCGTTGAGCGGGACGAGGTCCCGGTCGGCCACCCACGCCGCCCGGCCCAGGTAGTAGACGTCGTCCGGGGTGCTGCGGGCGAAACGGAGCGAGGCGACCGCGGCCACCCCCGCGATCAGCAGCGCGTACACCGACTGCCCGGCGGTGGTTGCCGGCGCGGCCGGCCGGCTCGCCGGGAGGGCCCGCCAGCTCCGCCAGGTCAGCAGCACCGCCCCGGCGGCGGCCACCGCCCCGGCGGAGGCCGGCACCCACCAGGACAGGCCGGCGCCGGCCGGGGTGCCGGCCAGGCCGGCGGTGATCGCCGCGCCGGCGCCGACCAGCAGGACCAGCGCGGTCCACCAGCGCTGGGCGACCGGCATCCGGCCGGCCCGGTCCGCCGCCGGGCGGCCGGCCAGCGACTCGGCGTCCGGCCGGTCCGGCCGCCGCGCCACGTCGGCGTCCCCGCCGCTGACGGCCGCCGCGTCCGGGCTGACGGCGGCAACCGCGTCCGGGCTGACGGCGGCAACCGCGTCCGGGCTGACGGCGGCAACCGCGTCCGGGCTGACGGCCGGATCGGGCTCCGCCCGCTCCTGGGCCGGGGTGGACTCGGGCTCCGGGTCGGTCGCCGGGTTCCCGGCGGCGCGCCCGCGCCACCACCGCACGGCGACCCGGATCACCAGGGCGAGCAGCGCCAACGCCGGGCCGGCGACCAGCCAGATCCGGAGCGTCAGCGACGGTGCGAGGCCCAGCGGCAGGGCGGCGTGGTAGAGCAGCGTCCAGAGCGCGAACGCCAGCACGGCACCGTCGGTCAGCACGGCGGGAATGGCGGCGATCCCCGCCCGGATGCGACCCGACACCGCGCGGGTACGGGTGAACCGGGTGGAATCTGGACCGGTCGGCCCGTCGGCCGCTGCCGGCGTGGGCGCGGCGGCGACGGTTTGGTCGGTCATCGACACGGAGCGTCCTTGTCGTAGAACGGGCAGGTGCGGCGCGCTGGTTCGTTCCGAGCGCCCGGGCGGCCCTCGTGCCGCACAAAACCACACCGAGAGTAGTAGTCGGTCCCGGGCTGCCGGGTCGAGCCGACGCGCGGGACGACGCCGCTGCGGTCCGGGTTGCCGGTCGACCCCGCCAGCGGTACCCCGGGCGGACCCGGCTCAACCAGTGACGGGCGCCTCGCGCTGGCGGGGCAGCGCGTCCTGTGCGCCGAGCCCGAGCGCCACCGACTCGACCAGGTTCTCCAGGTAGCTGTCGGTGAGCGGGGTGCGGGCGATGGCGAGCCGCCAGTACAGCGGCCCCACGATCAGGTCGACCGCCGCCTCCGGGTCGGTGGCGGCGGGCAGTTCGCCGCGCTGCACCGCCCGGCTGATCAGCCGGCCGGCGACCTCCTGCTGCCGGGCCCGCAGCACCTGCTGGAGCGTCTCGCCGATGGTCGGGTTGCGGGCCGCCTCGGCCAGCAGGTCGGGAATGATCTGCGAGGCCAGCGGGTGCCGCAGCGCGTGCGCCACCACCTGGAACAGCAGCGCGAGGTCGCCGCGCAGGCTGCCGGTATCCAGCGCGGGCAGGCGACCCCCGGCGGCGGTGGCGACCACCTCCAGGACGAGGTCGAGTTTCGAGCTCCACCTACGATAGATCGCAGTCTTGCTGACGCCGGCCCGGCGGGCCACCGCCTCGATGGAGAGCCGGCCGTAGCCGACCGCGGCGAGTTCCTGCATGAGGGCGCGACGGATGGCCGTGGTGATCTCACCACGGAGCACCGCCGCGCCGGCGGGTGCGCGCCTCTTCCCGGTCGTCACCTCGGGCTCTTCTCGGCTGTCACGCAGGACAATGTACCGCAACGACGGTACGGTTGCGTCCCGACGTGTTTCGGACTACTGTCCACGCAGCGGCGAGGCGGCGCTCCACGCAACGGCCACGCTAGATTCATCGTCGCGAAGAACCCGCCCGGCACGACAGATCGGAGCGCCCATCCCCATGGCCAACACCGCGCTGGCCGACCCCGACTCCGGCCTCTCTCCAGCCCAGCTGGCCGCCCGGCACGGGCTGCGGGTGGCCGGCCAGCGGCCCTCGCTGGGTCGCTACAGCGGCCAACTCTGGAAGTACCGGCACTTCATCGCCGCGTACTCCAACGCCAAGCTGACCGCCTCGTTCAGCAACGCCCGGCTGGGCCAGCTCTGGCAGGTGCTCACCCCGCTGACCAACGCGGCGGTCTACTACCTGATCTTCGGGCTGGTGCTCGAACAGAGCCGGGGGATGGACAACTTCATCGCCTACCTCACCACCGGGCTGTTCATCTTCAACTTCACCCAGACCACCGTCCAGCAGGGCACCCAGGCGATCAGCGGCAACCTCGGGCTGATCCGGGCCCTGCACTTCCCCCGGGCCTGCCTGCCGCTCGCCATCACCGCCACCCAGTTCCAGCAGTTGCTCGGCTCGCTGCTGGTGCTGGTCGGCATCGTGCTGGCCACCGGGGAGCCGATCACCCTGGCGTGGTTAATGCTGGTGCCGGCGGTGCTGCTCCAGGCCGTCTTCAACGCCGGGCTGACCATGGTGGTGGCCCGGCTCGGCGCCAAGGCCACCGACCTGAAGCAGGTCATGCCCTTCGTCCTGCGGGCCTGGATGTACGGCTCCGGGGTGCTCTACAGCGTCAAGCTGTTCTCCGAGAACCTGCCCGGCTGGGCCACCGCCCTGGTGCAGTTCAACCCCATGCTGGTCTACATCGAGCTGGCCCGGGTCTCCCTGCTGGAGAACGCGCCCCTGCTCAACGACTCCCTGCCCCTGACCTGGCTGGTCGCGGTGGGCTGGGCGGTCGTGATGGGCCTCGGGGGCTACCTCTACTTCTGGCGCGGCGAACAGGAGTACGGCCGTGGTTGATCACCTCGCGATGTCCAACGACGTGACGCTGACCCTGCCCCGGGTCCAGGAACGGGTCCCGACCGTGGTGGTGGACGACGCGCACGTCGTCTACCGGGTGCACAAGGGCGCCGCCGGCAACACCAGCCCGGTGGCCGCGCTCAAGCGGATGGTGACCCGCACCTCCGCGCCGAACGTCCGGGAGGTGCACGCGGTCCGCGGCGTCACCTTCACCGCGTACCGCGGTGAGGCGATCGGGCTGATCGGCACCAACGGCTCCGGCAAGTCGACGCTGCTGCGGGCCATCGCCGGGCTGCTGCCGGTGGAGCGGGGCGCGGTCTACACGCAGGGCCAGCCGTCGCTGCTCGGGGTGAACGCCGCCCTGCTCAACGACCTGCCCGGCGAGCGCAACGTCACGCTCGGCTGCCTGGCCATGGGCATGTCCCCGGCCGAGGTGCAGCGCAAGCTCCCCGAGATCATCGAGTTCTCCGGGATCAACCAGCGCGGCGATTTCGCCTCGCTGCCGATGCGCACCTACTCCTCCGGCATGTCGGCCCGGCTGCGCTTCTCCATCGCCGCGGCCAAGCAGCACGACGTGCTGCTGATCGACGAGGCCCTCGCCACCGGCGACAAGGCGTTCCGCAAGCGCAGCGAGAAGCGGGTGCGGGAGCTGCGGGAGGGGGCCGGCACGGTGTTCCTGGTGAGCCACCAGCTCTCCTCGGTGCGGGACACGTGTGAACGGACAATCTGGCTGGAATCAGGTGAGATCCGGATGGACGGGCCGACCGCAGAGGTACTACGGGCCTACGAGGCATTCACCAACACCAAGTAGAATTCGGGTGAACGTACGGCACCCCGGCGGTGCCGCGCCGACCGCGTCGTCCCGTTGGGGTGACGCGGTCGGCGCGTTAAGGTTCAACCCGTCGCCGTGTCGGCGGCACCTTCCGTTCACCACCCGTTCCTGAGGCCATCCGAGAGCGAGGACCCGCAATGACGCAGGACCACACCACCGACCCGGGCACCACACCGGAGAACCCGGCGCCGTGGCGGCCCTCGCGGACGGTGGCCGTGGTGCTCGCCGGCGGCACCGGCACCCGGCTGGGCCTCGGTATCCCCAAGCAGCTGCTGAAGATCGCCGGTAAGCCGATCATCGAGCACACGCTGGCCGTCTTCGAGGCCGCACCGGAGATCGACGAGATCATCGTGCTGATGGCCACCGGCCACGTCGCCGAGGCGCAGCAGATCGTCGACAAGGCCGGCTTCCGCAAGGTCACCAAGGTGACCGAGGGCGGCGACACCCGCAACGCCACCACCCGCATCGCGCTGGACGCGGTGGGCGACGAGGACTGCAACATCCTCTTCCACGACGCGGTGCGGCCCCTGCTCAGCGGCCGGATCGTCCGGGAGTGCGTGAACGCGCTCTGGACGTACGCGGCGGTCGACGTGGCTATCCCGTCGGCCGACACGATCATCCAGGTCGACGAGAACGAGTGCATCACCGACATCCCGGTGCGCGCCACGCTGCGCCGGGGCCAGACCCCGCAGGCGTTCCGCTCCGGCACCATCCGCGAGGCGTACCGGCGGGCCGAGGGCGACCCGAACTTCGCCGCCACCGACGACTGCGGCGTGGTGCTCCGTTACCTGCCCGACACGCCGATCAAGGTGATCGACGGCTCGGACGAGAACATCAAGGTCACCCACCCGGTCGACGTGCACCTGGCGGACAAGCTGTTCCAGCTGGCCGCCGCCCAGGTGCCCCGGCTGACCGACCACCGCGCCTACAGCGAGGAGGTCACCGGCCGCACGATCGTCGTCTTCGGCGGCAGCTACGGGATCGGTCACGACCTGACCGAGCTGGCCCGCCGGCACGGCGCCCAGGTCTTCCCGTTCAGCCGCTCCAGCACCGGCACCCACGTCGAACGGCCCGAGGACGTCGAGGCCGCGCTGAAGACCGCCTTCGAGGCCACCGGCCGGATCGACCACGTGGTGGTCACCGCCGGGATCCTGGAGAAGGGCGCGCTGGCCGAGATGGACCAGGAGACCATCGACCGGGTGCTCCAGGTCAACTTCGTCGGCCCGGTGACGGTCGCCCGGCAGTCCCTGCCCTACCTCCAGCACACCAAGGGCCAGCTGCTCCTCTACACCTCCAGCTCGTACACCCGCGGCCGGGCGGACTACGCGCTCTACTCGGCCACCAAGGCCGCCCTGGTCAACCTCACCCAGGCGCTCTCGGACGAGTGGGCGGAGTTCGGCGTACGGGTGAACATCATCAACCCGGAGCGGACCGCCACCCCGATGCGGACCAAGGCGTTCGGCACGGAGCCCGAGCACACCCTGCTCGCCGCCGAGACCGTCGCCCAGGCGTCGCTGGACGTGCTGATCTCGGATCTCACCGGCCAGGTGATCGACGTGCGCCGGCCGCCCGGCGAGGCCCCGGCCGCCGTGGTGCCCGCCCAGGCCGCCCGTTCGGCAAGCGGCACCACCGTCGGCTGACCCACCGGCAACGAGCGCGAGGAAGCGACACCGAGATGCGTGGTGACCTGGTCCGCAAGTTGGCCGCCCGGGGCCTCGCCACCGGCGGGGCGGTCCTGGCATTCCTGGTGGTCGCGCTCACCGGCGCGACCGCCTGGGGGCTCGGGCTGGCGGTGGTCGCGCTCGCCGCCGTGGTCTGGGAACGGCGGGTACGCCCCGGTGCCGACGCGGTCGCGGAGACCACGCTGATCGCGGCCGGGGTCCTGGTCGGCTACGCCCGGCAGCTCGACGCCGGGTTCGACCCGGCCCTGGCCGCCACCGCCCTGGTGCTGCTGGGTGTGGTGCTGCTCACCGGCCCGCTGCGGCAGGCCGGAAACCTGGAGATCCGCGCCGCCAACCTGCCGGTACGCACCTGGGTGCCGCAGGTCACCGCCGGCCTCCCCGATGCCGTGGCGGGGCTGCTCGCCGTGCTGGCCCTGGCCGCCCTGGCGGGCCTGCCGGCCGCCGTCGCCCTGGCGGCGAGCCTGCTGGTGGGTGCCGCCGCCGGTGCGGTCGCCCTCGACCTGGCCCGGCGGCGGTTCCGACCCGCCGCCGGCGGCTCGGCGGTCACCCGGGCGCTACGCCGGCACCAGCCCGAGTTCGTGCTGCACTTCTCCGCCCCGCCCGGCTCGGAGTACCAGGTCACCATGTGGCTGCCGTACCTGGAACGGATCGGCCGGCCGTTCGTGGTGATGGTGCGCGAGCCCGAGGCCCTGCCGGCCATCGCGGCGGCCACCACCGCCCCGGTGGTCTACTGCCCGACGCTGCGGAACATGGACGAGGTGCTGGTGCCGAGCCTGCGGGTGGCGTTCTACGTCAACCACGGCGCGAAGAACAGCCACTGCATCCGCTTCACCCAGCTCACCCACGTGCAGTTGCACCACGGCGACAGCGACAAGGCGCCCAGCGCCAACCCGGTCTCGGCGATCTTCGACCGGATCTTCGTCGCCGGCCCGGCGGCCGTCGACCGGTACGCCCGCGCCGGGGTGGAGATCCCGGCCGAGAAGTTCGTGGTGGTCGGCCGTCCGCAGGTCGAGGCGATCGAGGTACGCAGCCAGCCGGCCCGTGGGCTGGCGAACCCGACCGTGCTCTACACCCCCACCTGGACCGGGCACCACGCCGACACCGACTACTGCTCGCTGCCGGTGGCCGAGACGCTGCTGCGGCGGCTGCTCGACCGGGGCGCCACGGTGATCCTGCGGGCCCACCCGTACACCGCGCAGAACCCGGCCTCGGCCCGGCAACTGGGGCGACTGCACGAACTCCTCGCCGCCGACCGGGCCCGCACCGGCCGGCAGCACCTGTTCGGCGCCGCGGCGAGCCGGCTGACCCTGGCCGAGTCGGTCAACCGGGCGGACGCGCTGGTTTCCGACGTCTCCGGGGTCGTCTCCGACTGGCTGTACTCGGGCAAGCCGTACACGGTGACCGACATGGGCGCCGACGGCGCCCGGTTCACCGAGCGTTTCCCCCTGGCCGCGTCCGGCTACGTGCTGCGCCGGGACATGGCCGACCTGGACGACGTGCTGACCCGGCTGCTCGACACCGACCCGCTCGCCGAGGCACGCTGGGCGACCCGACGGCGCTACCTGGGCGATTTCCCCGCCGAGTCGTACGCCGAGGCATTCCTGACCGCCGCCCGGCGCGAACTCGACCCGGCCTGGACCCCGCCGGCACCGCGCGTCGCGACCACGACGCCGCTCTCCCCCACCCCCTGACCGGCTCCGGCGGCATCTGCCGGCCGGGAAAAGGCCACACCGCCGCATTGCGGGCGTCGCCCGTCCGACGGTGCAAAGTGGAGCCGGCGCACTAGGCTTGCCCGCATGTCACGCCCGACACCCGACGCGCGCTCGTCCGGCAAGCTGACGTGGGCCTCCGACGACCTTCGCGCCCACCTCGCGCAGCAGGTCCAGCCGCAGGTCAGCATGGCGAGAAGGCTTGCGTTGACCGCGATTCCCGCCCTGGTCTTCACCGGGCTGCCGGCGTTCGTCCTCTTCGCGGTCACGACCGTCGTCGCGCCGTCGGCGACCGACGGGGCCAGCGTCGGCACGGCCGCCTGGTGGGCGCTGCAATTCGCCGTGCTGATGGCGGTCACGGCGATGGTCACGGCGCTGCGGCGGCGGGCCGACGAGGCCGAGTTGGACGAGTCGACTCGATCGACCTCGCTGCGTGTTGCGCTCAACGCGCTGCTCACCGGCGCGTGCGGGGCGCTGGTGCTGGCGCTGCACGGGCTTTCGACGGCGCAGATCGCCCCGTTGGCGGTCGCGCTCGTCGTCCTGCTCCACCTGCTGCCCCTGATGCTGGCCAGGCGACTGCGACGACGCCGTGAGCGCCGTCAGGCGGGTCCGTCCGCCCCGACGCCGTGAGCGCCCTCGCCTGACCTCGGCGGGGCAGCCCGGGACGTCTTCGGGTGCGGGCGCACGGTGTCGAGCAGGGCGAGCACGGCTGCCGGGTCCTCCACGTGGGCGTTGTGGCCGAGGCCGGGCAGGGTGGCCACCGGCACGCCGTACTCCTTGAGCTGGGCGTCGGACACCATCGGGTCGTGCTCGCCGCGAGCCAGCAGGACCGGTACGTCGATCGCGGCCAGCAGCGCGGTCAGGTCGGGCTCCCCGACGGCGAACGCGGCCGGGTCCATGGCCAGCCGCCATCGCCCGTCGGCCTGCCGCAGCCCGGCGTCGACCATCGGATGGTCGGGAGCGACAAGGCCGGCCAGGCCGGAGACGCGCAGGTACCGTCGGGCCGCCTCGCCCCGGGTGGCGAACCAGGTGACCGGGCGGGTGGCAAGATCACCGGCGCGGGCCAGCTCCTCCGGGGACCACACCGCCTTGATGCCGAGCCCGACCACCGCGTCGACCGGCACACCCTGGCTGGCGGCGGCGAGCGCCAGGCCGACCACTCCGCCGAGCGAGTGCCCCAGCACCACGACCCGGTCGCCGGCGCCCAGGCCACCGGCGACCCGGCCGGCGAGCCCGGCGAACGAGTATTCCGGCAGCGCGGACGCGCCGCCGTGACCGGCCAGGTCCGGTGCCGACCACCGGCCGGGCCACTGCTGTTCCAGCAGCGACGCCCCGGGCAGCCACACGTCGCCGGTCGCGCCCATGCCGTGCAGCAGCAGTAGTACGGGGCGGCCGTCCCGGCCCGGCGATTCTTCGATCATGTACGCAGTCTGCCAGCGCCCGAGAGCAGCGGCGATACCGGCGACCGGCACCCGACACCGGGCGACGCTTCGGCGACCGGTCCGCCGCCGGGATGTCGGCCTCGCGGCAACCGTCCTGATTGTCCCGTCAGGGCCTCACCATGATCAGGATGAATATACAGTGTGCCCGAGCGGTGGCGCGGGGACGCCATCCCACCATCGACAGGAGTACGCGTTGCATCTCAGGAATCGGTCGGGCTGGATGACTGCCACGGTGGCCGTAACGCTGCTCGCGCTTGCCGCGCCGACCTCCTCCGCCGCCGCCGTGAGAGTGGACGAGAGCGCGGGCACCGCCGCGGCTGCGGATCGGGTCCTCCGGGTCTACAACAACAACATCGAGAACCTGGTGGTGAACAACTCCGACGGGACCTGCACGCGCGTCTCCGGGCCGGACCAGCTCACCTCGATGCTGGTGGACGACAACGGGCAGAAGGGCACCTCCGGAGTGGCCGCCCCCGACCTGCTGATCGTGCAGCAGGTGCGCGGCACCGGTCAGGCCGAGGCGTACGCGAACCAACTGGGCACGAAGTTCGGCTACCCGGCCGGCACCTATCGCGCGATCGTGGCCTGGACCGACCCGGAGCCGTGGGGCAGCACGCACAAGTGCAGCGACCAGTCCCTCGGCGACCTGAAGAAGAAGCAGACCAACGCCATCATCTGGAACAGCCGTACGCTGGACCTCGCCTCGGGTGACATCTCGAAATACTGGAGCGCGGGCTGGCTGAAGCCGGGCACGGCCTACAACAGCGGCGCCGGCTGCACGCTCTACAAGCCGCCGAACAACGACGACGGCGCCACCAACGCCCACAAGTGGAAGCGCACCAGCGCCATCGCCGCCCGGTTCACCATCAAATCGACCGGGACCAGCGTCTTCGCCGCCACCATGCACCTGCCGGAGCAGAACCGGCAGAACGCCTGTGCCGGGGACGGCACCACCGGCATCAGCAACACGGGCATCCACATCGGCGCGGACGCGACCAGCCTGATGAACAACTCGACGATCCGGATCGTCGGCATCGACGCGAACCGGACGGGCATCGCCGCGAACACCCTGGGCGGCTCCGGCATGACCGGCTACGGGTCGAAGGCGACCAGCGGCTCCAGCAAGATCGATTACATCTTCATCAGGGGCGACGTGCAGCCGTCCAGCATCGACCACACCGTGGCCGGCACCAGGTCGAACCACATGGCGCTCTACGGCTTCATCAACTACTGACCACGCCGGCCAGCACACCGATCG
Source organism: Micromonospora sp. CA-263727 (assembly GCF_050942455.1). Lineage (NCBI taxonomy): Bacteria > Bacillati > Actinomycetota > Actinomycetes > Micromonosporales > Micromonosporaceae > Micromonospora > Micromonospora sp. CA-263727. The sequence continues at coordinate 2,239,447 of NZ_CP192031.1, read as the reverse complement.
GGGCCAGCACACCGATCAGGGGCACCGCACCGACCGGGGCGCCCGGACCGAAAGGTCCGGACGCCCCGCCGTCGTCGAACAGGACGAGTCGATCAGGCGGAGTAACCGCGGGTGGCCGCCCAGTTCGCCAGATCGATGGTGCTCATCCAGTACGAGTAGTACGACGGGTCGGCCGAGTCGGCGATCTTCACCTGCCGGCCCTCGTCGTCGTAGCCCACCACGGCGATGTAGTGGCCGCCGGGGAAGGAGTGCCAGCCGCCGTCGGTGTCGGTGGCGCTGCCGGCGACGTTGACCACGACAGCCCGCCCGGCGCTGAGGGCGGCCACGACGTCGGCCTGGAGCTGGTCCATCTGGGCCGAGGTGGCGGAGCCACCACGGATCATCGTGGTCTTGTAGGGGCTGCCCTTGACCGTGGCGTTCAGCACGCGGGTGGTGTCCTCGGCCGAGTTGGTGCCGGCGTACGTGGTGCCGAGCTGGCCGGCCAGGGTGTCCTGGTCACGATCGATGCCAGCGGCGCTGAGCGCGTTGCGCACCGCGGCCGGGCCGCAGTAGTAGCCGGTCGTCTGGGCCTGGTAGTCGTAGTCGAGGACCTTCGACGTCGGCGGCTTCGACGCCGCCTTCTTACTGGTCACGTCCGGGTCCGGCGCGGCCGAGCTGGCCTGCGCCGACGGCGAGGCGGCGGCGCTGGCCGGTGCTGCGGAGCTGGCCGGAGCCGCGCTGCTCGGCGCAGCGGTCGACGGGGCCGCCACGACCCGGGCGTCCCCGCGGGACGCTGCGGTGTCGCTTCGCAGCTCGGCGACGGCGGTCGTGGTCTGCGCGGTGGCCGGGGCGTCCTCGGTGCTGGCGAGCAGGGCACCAGCGCCGGAGGCGACGACCAGTGCCGCCGCCGACGCGGCGACGACCTGGTACGGACGTTCGGTGGCCAGCCGACGGAGCTGACGCTTGAAGGTGTGCTTCACGGAATCCTCCACGGGGCTCGGGGTGAGCGGCGCACCGGCTCCGGCGGTCGAGTCGGCAGGGTCACCGACGACCACCCGAGTACGCGGATGGGCCGTTCAACGGGGTGCGCCCGGGCTACCGGGCGGCGGCGGTGGGCCGGTATCAGCTCGCGACCACTGGGCCGGCGAGCGCGGGCACCGCGGTGCCGTGGAGGCAGGGGAACAATGGGGGGATCGAAATGTGCTGCACGAAGTAAGCACTCCTTCCGACACCGCCGACCGGGTTAGCTGACGGATTCGGGCGGGAAGATCGCCCTACCGCGGGCCGAGGCTCGCGGATTCACCCCAGTGGTGCAGTGGGTCCCCGGTTCGTGAGATCACGATTGAGCGGGTCGATGCGGCGTCGCCTCTTGCGATCGGTTACCGCACCGGACGGGCCGACACTACTGGCCGGTCATGACCCTGCCAACCCGGCGTGAGCTGCTTAAACATGATCCAGAAGAGTTTTTTTCGGGCGTTCGGGAACTGTCGTCGCTCAATGGGATGCGCGGCCATCCGGGCACCTTGAGGCGACAACCGGACCGGCCGTAAACAATTGTCCGGAAATTGCGGCAAGCATCCGCCGACTTACACCAGATGACCGTTTTTCCCGGCCCTGTGACCGGGCTCACCGAATCCCCGGCAGCCCCGGCGCGTGCGCTCAACCGACCCGGGCCGGTCGCCAGCGCAGGATCGCGGCCGGGCGGCCGACGGCGACCCGGCGCAGCGCCGGCAACCGGTTCGGCCGGAGCTGCTCCGCGGCGGCGTACGCCTCGGCGGAGAGGACGCGGGCCGCGTCGGCGGCGACCTCGGCAGCTCGCCACGCGGCGCGCTCCCGTTCGGCGGCGGCCCGATAGACGGCCAGGCGGCCGTCGCGTACCACCCGGGCGAGGAGGATCTCCTGCTCGGCCGGGTGCCGGCGGGGATCCCAGCCGGCCCGGCGGGCGAGCACGTCGCTGAGCTGACGGGCCGACAGGTCTCCGCGCCAGTGGGCGACCATCGCGGCCCGGTGCAGCCAACGCTCCCGGGCGGCGTACTCGGCGGGGGTGTGGGGCGTGCGGGGGGCGGGCAGCGCGGCGACGGCGGAGAGCCTCCGGGCCGTGGACTCCGCCTCGTCGTACCCGGCCCAGGCGCGGTCGAGCTCGGCCTGGGCGGCCCGCCACGCGTCCCGCCGCCGGGCGGCATTCTGCCCGGCGCCGGCCGCCGCCACCGCCACCTCACCGGCGTAGCGACGCAGGTCGGCCGCGGCGGTCGCGGCGGGGTCCTCGACCGGGTCGGCGGGCTCGCCGTCGTCCGGCCGGGCCGACTCGGGCCGGGCGACCAGGGCGGCGAGTACGCCGAGCGCGAGCACGAGCAGGACCGACCAGATGGCGGCGGCCCGTGGCACCTCGATCAGGAACTGGTAGACGACTGCGCTCTCCATGGCGTACCTCATCGGCCGGTTGGTACGGGTGACGACGACTCGTGCGGACCCGGACCGTCTCGTGGCCGCGCCACGGGGTTCGGGTACAGCGGTGGGGCGATGCATCGGAAGGGATGGGTCCCGGTCACGGTGGCCCGTCTCCAAGGCGTCCGGCCGGACGGTGGTGGTCACCAGGACAACCGCGCTGGACGGCCGGTCACCGCCGCCGGAGAGGCGACGGGATCAGGAGCGGGGCGGGCCGCGTGCGGGGTCGGCGCCCGGGGCGAGCACCGGAAACGCCGACGCGACCGGGGCGGCGGGGCCGCCGGTGGTGGATGGCCGGAGCGGGGTGGGCACCGCGGGGGGCACCGCGATCGCGACGTCCAGGTCGGTGCCGGCGGTCACGCCCTGCGCCAGGTGATCGACCGGCGCGTAAAGCGCGGCCGGCTGCCACCCGGTGTGCGCCTGCGGCGCGACGGTAACGGCCGGTCGGCCGGAGGCCGCGTCGAACCGGCCGGAGGCCGCTGTGTCGGGCTGCCCGGCGGGCCCTGCCGAGGCGGGCATCGCCCAGGCCCCGACGGTGAACGCGGCGGCGACCGCGAACCCGGTCAGCAGCCGCGCCGCCCAGCGCGCGAGCCACCACAGTGAACGGGCGGGCGCGACGGGAAGCACCCCATCACGCTACCGCCGGGGCCGCCGGACCGCATCGGCGCCGGGCGTGTCGCGTCCGGCCAACCGCCGGACGGCACCCCGCTGCCCAGGTCACCGCCGATTCGTCAGGCCGTCCTGATTGGACGCCGGCGCGGCGGGCGACGACCCGCCGGACGCCGCCGGACGTGGTGCCAGTACGCGCATCATCGGCTGCTCCACATAGCGGTGCAGCAGCGCGGCCAGGCCGAGGGTGAGCAGCAGGAAGCCGATCACCGCGGTCGGGCCCCACCAACCGGGCAGCCCCGTTCCCCAGTCGCCGGTGAGTCGCAGGATCGTCATGATCACGAAGACGTGCACCAGGTAGAAGGCGAACGAGACCTCGCCGAGCCAGACCATCGGCCGGGACCGCAGCGGCGAGCGACGCCCGTGCACGTCGGCGTCCGCCGCCGCGGCGATGACCAGGACGTACGCCACGGAGAGCAGCGCCGCCCAGAGCTCGGCCCGGATCCACTGGGAGGCTGCCACCCAGGTCGCCACGAAGATCAGGCCGGCCACGGGCAGCCGTGGGCCCCGCCAACGACCGCGCAGCATGAGCTCCGCGGCGGCCACGCCCATCCAGAACTCCAGCGACCGGACCAGCGGGAACACCTGGGTGAACCACCACCGGCTCTGCTCCGGCACCAGCGCCTGCCCCGGCCAGAGCGCCAGGATCAGCAGCGGCACCGCGATCACCACCGCCCAGAGCATCCACGGCCGGGCCCGCCGCACCAGCGGCAGCGCCAGCGGCAGGCAGAGGTAGAAGAACAGCTCGCAGGAGAGCGACCAGCTCACGTTGTTGACGCTGTAGAAGTACCCGGGCCGGGGGTCCCAGGCCTGCAACAGGAGGAGGTTCTCCAGCGCGGCGACCGGGTTGATCGGGTCGGCGAACCAGAGCGCCGCCAGCATGGCCAGCGCCCACATCAGCAGGTGGTTCGGGTAGATCTTGGCGAGCCGGCGACGCCAGAACCGCCGCTTCGAGGCGCCCGTCCGGGCCGACCAGACCAGCACGAAGCCACTGAGGATGAAGAAGAACTGGACCCCGGAGAGGCCCAGCGTGAAGATCTCGCTGACCACCGCCTGGTGGCCCGGCTCGGCGATGATCCGCATGGTGCCGGCGTGGAAACCGAAGACCAGCAGCGCGGCAACCCACCGCAGCCCGGTCAGCGACGGCAACCTACTCGCGTCGCCGCGTCCGGTAGTGGGTGCCGGTCGATCGACAACGGTGGAGCTGGTCATCCGGGCACCCTACCCGCTCGAAGATCACCCTGCCGGGCGAGCCCGGACGTCGGAACGGACGGGAGGGGCCGGCCCGGACGCACGGGCCGGCCCGGCGACTAGACCGTCGCCATGACGTCCAGGATCCAGTCCCGGCTGTCCGGGACCGTCGCCCAGTACGCGAGGCCGGTGCAGCCCGAACTGATCGTGGAGAGGACGCCCACCTGGTAGCGCAGCCCGTCCACGAGCTTGAACAGCGGTCCGCCGGAGTCGCCGAAACAGGCGTTGCCGTTCAGGCCGTTGGTGCGGATCGCCCGCCCGCCGAAGTAGTCGACGTACCCGTTGATGGCGAGGACGTCCTGGGTTGCCCGGCGCAGCGTGGTCGAGGGGTTGCATCCGGAGCACGTCCGCCCCCAGCCGAAGGCGTAGGTGGTGGCGCCCACCGTGGTGGTGGCCGACGGCAGCCGGACCGGCTGCGCGTTGGCCGAGCGGTTGAGCTTGAGCATCGCGATGTCGTGGCTCGTGCGCACCCGGGAGGTGGCGACCTGCACCACACCCCCGCCCGAGTTCCAGTAGATGCTCTTGACCCGGACACTGATGGCCGTGTTGGGGTGCCGGTTGCCGTTGGCATCCTCGATGCAGTGCCGGGCGGTGAGGACCCAGTAGTTGTCGACGATCGACCCGGAACAGTTGTAGTTGCCGTTGATGAGCACCGCCGCGAGGCCGTCGGCATCGGTCTGGAGCTCACCACCGACGATCATCGGCGTGATGTCCGGCTCGGTGTCCGGCTGGGCCGCCGCCGGATTCGCCGCCAGCGAGATGGTGACCAACAGCGCGGTGAGCACGGCGGCCAGGCGTGCGGCGACGCCTCGGACCTTTCCTGCTCCCCCGTTGGCCGCGAGAACTGCCGTCAACCTCATGAACCCCTCCATCGTTCGGGACAAGTGTTGAAGATCGTCTCTCGTCACCCCCAGTTCCCGCCGCCCCACTCTCCGCACCGATCCCGCCAGCCGCCAGCGAGATCGGCCACCACCTGCGCCGATCAAGATTCGCCGCCTTCCCGAATAGCGAGAACGGAGGCGTCCGTCGTTAACCGGGCACTTACCGGCTGTTCAAACACTTCACCGCACCTGGCCACATCAGGTTCGAGGCCCGTCCATCCGCGCGGCCCAAGGTTCTTGGGTGGTCAATCAGCCGACGGGAGCGCCGCTGCTGAGCATCGTCGTGCCGGTGTACGGCGTCGAGGCGTACCTGCCGCAGTGCCTGGAGTCGATCCACGCCGACGTGCCGGCGGGCGAGGCGGCGGCGGTGGAGGTGGTCGCCGTGGACGACGCCTCGCCGGACCGGTGCGGGCAGTTGCTGCGCGAGCACGCCGGCCGCCACCCGGGCGTACGGGTGCTGCGCCTGGATGCCAACGTCGGCCTCGGGCTGGCCCGCAACGCCGGCCTGGACGCGGCCACCGGCCGGTACGTGTGGTTCGTCGACAGCGACGACTGGCTGCCGCCGGGGACGATCCCGGCGGTGCTCGACCGGCTGCGCGTGGACCAGCCCGACGTGATGATGATCGACCACCTGCGGGTGCACGAGGGCGGACGCCAGGAGGTGGACGCCAGCAGCTGGCTGCTGCGCGACACCCCCGGGATGGTCCGGCTGGTCGACCGACCGCAGCTGCTCCGCGTGCAGCACACCGCCTGGAACAAGGTGGTACGGCGGGAGTTCATGGCCGAGTTGGGCCTGCGCTTCCACCCCGGCTGGTACGAGGACATCCCGTTCAGTCATCCGCTGCTGATCGGCGCGGAGCGGATCTCGGTGCTGGACCAGGTCTGCTACCTGTACCGCCAGGGCCGTCAGGGCGCCATCACCTCGACCCGCAGCGGCCGGCACTTCGACGCCTTCGAGCAGTACGACCGACTCTTCGCCTGGCTGCGCGAGCGCTACCCGGACGGGCGCTGGCACAGCGAGCTGTTCGACCTGATGGTGAACCACTTCCTGGTGGTGGTGGGCAACGACGACCGGTTGCACCCGCACCTGCGGCGGTCCTTCTTCCGCCGGGTCGCCGCGCACTACCGCCGGTACCTGCCGGGTGGCGGCTACCCGCGACCGGGCGGGGTGGCCGGGCTCAAGCACCGGCTGGTCGGGCGGGACAGCTACCTGGCGTACGCGGCGCTGCGCCGGGCCCACCGGCTGGCCGGCCGGTTGCGCGGCCCCGCGACGACCACCTCGACCGCACCGGTCACCGCCGACGCGGCGCCGGAGTCCACTACGGAGAGCCGCACGCTGGTGCGGGCGCACGGAAACGGAACGGAATGACGACGCTCAAGATCGGGCCGCATCTGGTCGGTGCCGGGGAACGCCCCTTCGTGGTGGCCGAGATGTCCGGGAACCACAACGGTGACCTGGATCGGGCCCTGGCCATCGTGGACGCCGTGGCGGCCAGCGGCGCACACGCGCTGAAGCTCCAGACGTACCGCCCGGACACGATCACCATCGACGTCGACACCCCGGATTTCCGCATCTCCGGCGGGCACGAGCTGTGGGGCGGCCAGAACCTCTACCGGCTCTACGAGAAGGCCCACACCCCGTACGAGTGGCACCGGCCGATCTTCGAGCGGGCCCGCGCACAGGGGTTGACCGTCTTCTCCTCGCCGTTCGACGCCACGGCGGTGGAGCTGCTGGAGGAGCTGGACGCGCCCGCGTACAAGATCGCATCGTCGGAGCTGGTCGACCTGCCGTTGATCCGGCTGGTCGCGGCGACCGGCAAGCCGATGGTCATCTCCACCGGGATGGCCACGCTGGCCGAGATCGACGCCGCGGTCGGCACCGCCCGGGCCGGCGGCGCCGGCGGGATCGTGCTGCTGGCCTGCACCGCGTCGTACCCGGCACCGCCCGCCGACAGCAACCTGCGGCGCATCCCGGTGCTGGCGGACGCGTTCGGCGTGCCGGTCGGCCTCTCCGACCACACCCCCGGCATCGGCGTGCCGGTCGCCTCGGTGGCGCTCGGGGCGTGCTTCATCGAGAAGCACGTCACGCTCGACCGCGCCGACGGCGGCGTGGATTCCGACTTCTCCCTGAACCCGGCGGAGCTGGCGGCCCTAGTGGTCGAGTCGGAGCGGGCCTACGCGGCGCTCGGCGGCACCGCCGTCGGCCCGACCCCGGCCGAGCAGGAGGGGTTGCGCTTCCGCCGGTCGCTCTACGTGGTGGCCGACGTACGTGCCGGCGACGAGGTCACCGCCCACAACGTCCGCTCCATCCGACCGGCCGGCGGCCTGCCCCCGGTGGAGATCGACCGGGTGCTGGGCCGCCGCTTCACCACCGACGTCGCCCGCGGCACCCCGCTGAGCTGGGACCTGATCTGACGAGGCCCTGACGAAACCAGAGTTGTTCGCCACTCTCGGTGCCGACCATGCTCGCGACGACAACGCCGCGAGCCGAAGCGCCAGGGCGCGCCGCAGCCCCGCCAGTCCTATTGCCGGTCTCGCTGAGAGCGACGCCCCTTGTTCTTCTTGTACTGTTCGACCGCGTGGCGGGAACTCCGCCATACCCCGTCTGACTCTTGCACGGCGTCAAGCCGCCCGCGCTGGGCCGCCTGCCTCAGGGCAGCGAGACTGAACTCTTCGTTGGCCAGGGCGGTCAACGGCACAAGACGAGCCGGCCCTGCGACATTGGGCACGATAAACCGGTTGAGGTTGTCGTACATCGCCCGGGCCAGGATCTCGCCGAGCGGACCACAGTCGCCGTCGTCGGCGCGCTGCATGGCTGCGAGATAGCTCGGACGCTGTCGCTTCAGGATGATGACCGGAGGGTAGCCGAGCCGGACGAGGATGAGGTTGAGCAGCAGGCGACCAGCCCGTCCGTTGCCGTCTATGAACGGGTGGACCTTCTCGAACCTGTTGTGCACCTCAGCCAGCCGCTCAGGCCACGGCACCGACGCCTCGCGACTGTCCAGTTCGTCGGCATGATCGTTGACGAAGTCCACCCATTCACTCACGGCAGCTGGCACCAGCGGCCAGGCTGGCGGCGTCATCCCGCCGTCAAACGGCCGGATGTCATGCTCACGGAAATTTCCAGGCCCTTCGGCGGGAGTCGCATCTGGGTGTGGAGCCACTTCCCAGACCGGCGACATCGCACGGTTGTGCACCTGGCGAACCTCGTAGCAGCTGATGAGCTCACCGGTATGCCAGTCTCCCGGTTCGAGGGCCTGTCCGTAGACCCAACGGGCGGCAGCACCGTAGCCTTGGACCTCCATGTACTCCTTGAGCGGCTTCGCGCCGACCGCGCGCCCGCGCTCCAGGAGGGCCTCCACCTCGCTGAGCACGAGCGTGTTTCCCTCCAGCGCGGTCGAGTGATGCGCTTCCAGGTGCCAGATGTCGGCCCAGATCAACTCAGCCTCTTTGGGTGAGGGAAGGCCACCCAGGCGCTTCTTCAGCTCTTCAACCGCCCCTTCAAGGCGCCCGTAGACGGTCGCACGCGATGGACGCCCTCGCGCCATGAAGCCTCACCTCTAGTTGATACATCCTCCGGGAACCTAATTTATCTTATCAACAAGAGACATCTGACGGGACCTGCACCCCAACCGATTCGAACAGCGGTGACAGGAGTCGTGAGCGCGAAGTCCGGTCACCCGGCGTCGGGATCCTCAGCGACGGTGGGGATCGGTGGCGAAGGCGACGGTGACGACCAGGTCCGCCAGGGTCAGGGTGCGCCACAGCCACGGGGTGCCGGACGGCACCTCCAGGCCGTGCCGCTGCCACCAGGCCGCCACCGGCACGTCGGCCAGCTTGGAGAGACACTCGGCGCGGGTCCACCGGGCCCAGAAGTCGGCTGCGCCGAACCGGCGGGCCAGCGCGGGCGGCAGCGGGCCGGCGGCCTGCTCGGCGTCGACCGCCACCCGCCAGCCCGGCGCCGGTGGGGCGTACCAGCCGACGCAGCGCCCATCGGCCAGGTGGCTGCGGGTCACCGCGCCGCCCGAATCGGCCGCCGACGCCACCCGCAGGTGCCGCGGCGCGGTGGCGAGCAGCACGGCCACCGGTTCAGATCGAGGCGGCACCGTCGACCACGATGACCTGGCCGTTGATGTTGGTCTGGTCGCGCAGCAGCATCCGCACCACCGGCACCACCTCCTCCGGCTCGGTGAGGTGACCGGTCGGGGTGCGGCGCACGATCTGGTCGAGCTGGGTCTGGCCGAGCACCGCCGACATCTCCGAGGCGAAGAAGCCGGGCGCGACGGCGTTGACCAGCACCCGGCCACCCAGCTCGCGGGCCAGCGAGCGGGTCGCCGCGTCCATCCCACCCTTGGTGGCGGAGTACGCGACCAGGCCGGGGAAGCCGCGCTGCGCGCAGATCGAGGTGATGTTGACGATCCGGCCGCGTAGCCCCTGACCCAGCATCCGCCGCACGGCGAGCCGGGTGAGCTGCAACGGCGCGGTCAGGTTGGTCTCGATGATCCGGGCGATGTCGGCGGTGGCGGTGTGCACGTGCAGCGAGTCCTGCCCGACGGCGGCGTTGTTGACGACACCGTCGATCGGCCCGAGCCGCTGCTCCGCCGCCCGGACGAACGCCTGCGCGGCGGCGAGGTCGGTGACGTCGACCGAAGCCACGTGCGACCGGTCCGGATGGGCGTCGGCGAGCTTGGCCAGTTCGGGGGTGACGGTACGGGCGAAGGCGGCCACCTTCACCCCCGCTTCGAGCAGGTCCGTGACGATGGCGAGGCCCAGCCCGCGGGATCCGCCGGAGACGAGCACCACGGAGCAGGGCGGGACGAGCTGGACGTTGGTGGCGGGGTCAGACATCGCTCTTCAGGGTCTCCTTGACGGGGATCTCGGTCAGCACCCGGATCCGGCGGGGAACGGCGTACTCGGGCAGCCGGTCGGCGCACCAGCGCACCAGCTCCGCCTCGTCCAACCCGGTCCCGGCCGGGACGGCCGGCGCAGCCGGATCGGCGGGGCCGGCGGGGGCCGGCGGGCCGGCGGGGGTGGGTACCACCTCGGCGACGACCATGTGGCCGAGCAGCGGTGCGCGCCGGCCGGTGACCCGCGCCCAGGCCACCCGCGGGTGGGCGGTGAGCACGTCGCGGACCAGGCCGGCGGAGACCTTGCTGCCGCCGACGTTGATCTCGTCGGAGTCGAGCCGACCGGTGATCAACACCCGGTCGTCGACGATCTGCACCCGGTCGCCGGTGCGGACCGGACCGGCCAGCCCGGCCCCGTGGTACGGCGAGGTGACCACCAGCTCCCCGTCGCGTACGCCGAGGGTGGGGCGGTCGGGAGCGGCCCGGTCCAGCCACTCGACCGGGAACCCGGCCCGCCCGTCGTGCACCACGATGGCCGCGCCGACCTCCGAGGAGGCGTAGATCCAGGAGATCCGGGCCGCCGGGAAGACCTCCCGCAGCCGGTCCAGGATCGCCTGGTCGACCGGTTCGCCGCCGAGGGTCAGCTGACGCAGCGGCACCCGGGCCAGCGCGGCCGGGTCGCGGTGCAGGGCCCGACGCCAGAAGGTCGGCGTGCCGGAGGCGGCGTCCACGCCGTGCGCGGCGGCCAGCGCCGGCCAGTCGTCGAGCTGCTCCGGCTCGACCAGCACCAGGTGCTGCCCCGGCTGGGTCAGCGACAGCGTGACCACCTGCCACCAGGCGTACGTGCCCGGGGCGTAGGGGCAGAGCCAGGTCCGGTCGGGCTGCGGCGCGCGGACGGTGGTCAGCGACTCCAGGGTGTGCCCGACCCGCTTGGGGCGACCGGTGGAACCGGAGGTGAGCAGCCAGAGCCGGCCGGCCTCCTCCGGGCGCGGGCGGGCCGGGGTCACCAGGTGGGCGGCCTCGTCACCGGCCCCGCCGGCCGCGCCGCCCGAGTCGGTCGCGCCGGCCCCGCCGGTCGCGCCGCTTGCGCCGCCCGGGTCGGCTGGGGCGGCTGGGTCGCCTGGGGCGGCTGCGCCGACCTCGGTCAGGGTGAACCCGGCGTCGCGCAGCTCGGCCCGCAGCGCCGCGTCGACCCGGCTGGCCGTGCTGAGCAGCAGCTCGGTGCCGTGCACGGCGTGCTGGCGGGCGGCTGCGAGCGCGTACCGGGCGGAGTGGGCGAGCACCGCGGCCGGGCCCGGCAGGGCCAGCTGCGGCAGTTCCCGCCAGGTCAGCACCGTGCCGTCGACGACGATGCGGTTGTCGGCGCCGGCCGGGCGCCGGTCGGCCCGCTGGTCGGTCGCGACGCTCACCGCTGCTGGAGTTCGACGAGGAAGTCGAGCACGTCGCCGACGGTGGCGATCCGGCGCAGCCCGGGGGCGTCGAAGTTCAGCTCCTCCCCCGTCTCGTCCTCCACCCGCAGCGCCAGCTCGGAGAAGTCCAGCGACCGGAAGCCGACCTCCCGCAGATCCGCGGCGTCGTCGTCGGGCAGCGCCTTGCCCTGGTTCTTGAGGACCTGCCCCATGAGGTCGCGAATCTGCGCACGACTCAATTCCGTCATGCGGCGGAGTGTACAGCCAGGTGAATCGGGATTAGGGTGCCCGGTGGCCGGAGAAACAGATAGGAAAGCGAGCGGTACGTGCTGCGTGACGCCACCGGGGACGACGTTAACCTGATGTTGTCCTGGCGTAATCAGGAAATCAACCGACAGGTCAGCAAGACCAGCCACGTCATCGGCGCCGAGGAGCACGCGGCATGGTGGTCGGCGGTACGCGCCGATCCCACCCGCCGGGTGCTCACCTACCTGCGCGACGGGCTGCCCTGCGGCGCGGTCACCTACTTCGACCTGCGGCTGGATGGTCCGCGTACCGGCTCGTGGGGCTTCTACCTGGACGCCGACGGGCTGGCCGAGCGGGGCGAGACGCTGCCCGCCTGGCTGGAGGTGATGCGGGATGCGGTCGACCACGCCTTCGACGTGTTGAAGCTGGACCGCCTCGACGGCGAGGTACTCGCCCACAACACCGTCGTGCGCCAGATGAACCGCCGGTTCCGTTTCGTCGAGGGACCCGGTCGGCAGGAGATCCACGACGGTCGGGAAATCACCGTCATCCCCATTTCTCTGGATCGGTCGAACCGCCGGACCCGCTGATTCTTTCGCCATCCACGCATCGTTCATGTAATGTTCGCCCGGCGTTGGCTGGAGGCGACGGGAATTGCGTCAGCGGCGTCGCCAGGCCGCCCATTCCTGCGCGGCATTGCCGCCGATCCGGTCGAAACCGTACCGGGTGCCGTCCCAGTCCCCCGGCCGGCCCGGCACCCACCGCGCGAAGACCACGCCGGCCGCGGCCGGCGGCCGGTCGGTGAACCACGGCACCTCGGTCCAGGTGACCTGGTGGCTCAGGTTGTGCCGGATCGCGTAGGGCACCGCCTTGGCGGCGGCGACCCGCTCCCCCGGCCGGATCCCCAGTTCGGTGACGCTCGGCGCCGGCGTGCCGGCGACCCCCAACGGACGCACCAGCCGGTGCATGATCACCTGCGTGGTCGCCACGTTGACCACCAGCAGCACGGCCAGCATGATCGCCCGTAGCCGGGCCCGCCGCGCCGCGAGCACGAGCAGCAGACAGCCACCCGCGCCGACTGCCGCACCGACCAGCGGTCGCATCTGCGGCCAGCCGCCGGTCAGCACCATCAGATCCGGCGCGCTGAACATGCCGTAGCGCAGTGGCGCGCCGCCGGCCACGGCGTCGGCCAGCCGGAGCTGGACCAGCCACCCGCCGGCGGCGAGCAGCACGACCGTGACGGCGGCCCGGCGCAGCAGCGGCCGGTACGCCACCCCGAAGAGCACGCCGACCCCGACGAGCAGCCAGAACGGGGCGAGCGTCTGCACGTACCGGGCGTAGATGGCGTCCGGCACCCGGCCCGGGACGGCGGCGAGGACGACCTCCGCGCCGACGGCGACCCCGACGGTGGTCAGCAGGGCCAGGCCGAGCGTCCAGCGGGCGGCGTCGTCACCCCGTCGGCGCAGCCGCGTCACGGCGTCGGCGCCGGCCAGCCCGGCCAGCCCGAAGGTGACGACCATCAGGTACCACAGCTGCGTGCCGGCCGACGCCAGCACCTGCGACAGCCCCCGGCCGGAGAGGACGGACCGCAGGCTGCCGCCGTCGGGCGGGTTGCCGAGCAACTGGACCGTGTCGCCGAGCAGGCGCACCCCGGCCTCGTTGCCGACCGCCGCGGCCAGCACCGGCAGCGTCGCGGCCAGCAGCCCGGCCGGGCCGAGCCGGCGGCGGACGACCAGGGCCAGCAGCAGCACGGCGTACCCGGCGACGACCACCACCCCGCGCGAGTGCACCAGATGGAACGCGCCGGCGAGCGCGCCGCCCACCGCCGCGGCGGCCGGGCCGGGACGCTCGACCAGCCGGTGCGCCGCGAGCAGCCAGGCCAGCAGCAGCGGGGCGAGCACCGCGTCGGTCATGGCCATCCCGGCGTAGAGGAGCGCCGCCGGCAGCGTCGCCGCCACCCCGGCCGCCGCCAGCGCAGCCCACCGGGACAGCCCCAGCAGCCGCCGGCCGAGCAGGAAGGCCAGCGGGAAGAGGGCCGCGTTCAGCGCCGCGTTGATCAGCCGCACCAGCAGGTACGTGTCGACGAAGTCCCGGTCGAGCAGGAAGGCCGGCGCGATCAGCAGCGGGTAGCCGATCCGGCGCAGCGTCTCGTTCTCGCTGCTGAACCCGCCCGGCCCGCCGGCCAGCGCGCGGGCCGTGTTGAGGTAGCTGTCCTCGTCGGTGTGCCCGATCGGCATGGCCGAGTACCGGGCCAGCCAGATCCGCCAGGCCACCCCGAGCAGCCAACCGAGCACCAGCAGCAGCGGCAGTCCCAGCCGTCGGCGGGCCGGGGCCGCCGTGCCGGCCGTGGCCGCTGGGCGGGTCGCCGGGGCTCCGACGGTCATCGTCACTCCCATGATCGCTGGCCGGGGAGGGGACGTTATCGACCGGGCCGCCACAGACCAACCGCCGCGCCCGGGTCGGCCGGGATGTTCGCCTACCGGATCCCCGCCATTCACCACCCGCGCGGATCCGGTTAACCGCAGAGCGTGGGCACGTTAACCCGCCGCGTCTAGCGTTCCCACCCGGCTGGCCGCCCGAGGCCCCGCCGGATCACCGACGACACGGGAGCACCACATTGAGCGAGCTGAGCGGATCGTCCATCCTCGTCACCGGAGGAACGGGTTCCTTCGGCCGGACCTTCCTCCGGCACCTCCTCGCCGAGGTCGACCCGGCTCGGGTGGTGGTCTTCTCCCGTGACGAACTCAAGCAGTACGAGCTGCGCCAGCAGCTCGGCGACGACCCCCGGCTGCGCTGGTTCATCGGCGACATCCGGGACCGGCACCGGCTGACCCGGGCCATGCACGGCGTCGACCACGTCGTGCACGCCGCCGCCCTCAAGCAGGTCGACACGGCCGAGTACAACCCCTCGGAGTTCATCGCCACCAACATCACCGGCTCGCAGCACGTCGCCGACGCGGCGATCGAGGCCGGGGTGAAGAAGGTCATCGCCCTCTCCACCGACAAGGCGTCCAGCCCGATCAACCTGTACGGCGCGACGAAGCTGGTCGGCGACAAGCTCTTCGTCTCCGCCAACCACTACGCCGCACAGCACCCGACCCGCTTCGCGGTGGTGCGCTACGGCAACGTGGTCGGCAGCCGTGGCTCGGTGGTGCCGCTGTTCCGCCGCCTCGCCACCGAGGGCAAGAGCCTGCCGATCACGGACAAGCGGATGACCCGCTTCTGGATCACCCTGGACCAGGCCGTGCAGTTCGTCATCGACTCGTTCGACCAGATGCAGGGTGGCGAGCTGTTCGTGCCGCGTATCCCCAGCATGCGCATCCTCGACCTGGTCGAGGCGGTCGCCCCGGACGCCACCACGCACGAGATCGGCATCCGCCCCGGCGAGAAGCTGCACGAGGAGATGATCGCGCCGGACGACAGCCGCCGGACGCTGATCGCCAAGGACCGCTTCATCGTCCAGCCGACCATCGCCACCTGGGGCTACCAGCCGCCGGTCGGCTGCGAGCCGGTGCAGGACGGCTTCGCGTACCAGTCGGACACCAACGACGAGTGGCTCACCGTGCCGCAGCTGCGCGACATGCTCGGTATCGCGGCGTGAGTTCCTTCCTCCCGTACGGCCGGCAGTCGGTCACCGAGGACGACGTCGCCGCCGTGGTCGCCGCCCTGCGCAGCGACTGGCTCACCACCGGCCCGGAGGTCGCCGCCTTCGAGGCGGACATCTCCGCCTGGGCCGGCGGGGCCGGGGTGGCCACCGTCTCCAACGGCACCGCCGCGCTGCACGTGGCGTACGCGGCGGCTGGGGTCGGCCCCGGCGACGAGGTGATCGTGCCGCCGATGACGTTCGTCGCCACCGCCAGCAGCGCGGCGGCCCTGGGCGCGCGGATCGTCTTCGCCGACGTGGCGGAGGAGACCTTCACCCTCGACCCGGCCGCGGTGGCGGCGGCGACCACCGAACGGACGAAGGTCGTCGCGGCGGTGGACTACGCCGGCCACCCGGCCGACTACGACGCGCTGCGCGCCGCGCTCGCCGGCAGCGAGGCGCTGCTGCTCGCCGACGCCGCCCACTCGATCGGGGCCACCTACCGGGGCCGGCCGGTCGGGTCGCTGGCCGACCTGACCACGTTCTCGTTCTTCCCCACCAAGAACCTCACCACCGCCGAGGGCGGCGCGGTCGCCACCGGCGACCCGGAGCTGCTCGACCGGGCCCGCCGGTTCCGCAACATCGGGCTGGTCCGGGAACGCGACGAGCAGCGCTGGCCGGACGAGGGTGGCTGGCACCAGGAGGTGCACGAGTTCGGGCTGAACTACCGGCTACCCGACGTGCTCTGCGCGCTCGGCCGCAGCCAGCTGCGCCGCCTCGGTGACTTCCTGGCCCGCCGCGCCGAGCTGGTGGCCCGCTACGACGAGGCCCTCGCCGGGCTGCCCGGCGTGCTGACCCCGGTCCGGCGGGACTGGGCCGCGCCGGCCTGGCACCTCTACCCGATCCGGGTGCTCGACGGCCGTCGCCGCGAGGTGTACGACCGGATGCGCGCCGCCGGCATCGGGGTGCAGGTCAACTACATCCCCGTGCACTGGCACCCCGCCTTCGCCGACCTCGGTTACCGGCGGGGCAGCTGCCCGGTGGCCGAGGGGTTCTACGCCCAGCAGCTGTCGCTGCCGCTCTACCCCGGACTGCGCGACGCCGACCAGGACCGCGTCGTCGACGCGCTCGCCGCGGCGCTGCGTGGCGTCCCGGTTCGGCCCGCCGCCTGAGGGGGGACGCCGATGCACCACGCGAACCACTTCTACGGCCACGCACACGTGCTGGCCCGGTACGCGGGGCTGGGGGACGGGCATCCGCCCCGGATCAACGGGTACCTCCAGCACGGCTGGAACATCGGTGACGGTCTCGCCGCCGGGCACCCGTACGCCGAGCGGACGCCGAGCCTGCTCTGGTCCGAGCAGACCCGGCGGCGGGCCTGGTCGGTCGGGCGGCGCAACGTCACCGTGATCGGGGCCCCCTTCGTCTACCTGCTGGCCATCCGGCCGGACGAGAAGCCTCGCCCCGGACGGGAGGGCACCATCTGGTACCCGTTCCACGGCTGGGAGGGCCAGCACGTCAGGGGCGACCACAAGAGGCTGATCGCGCACATCCGGAACACCGAACCCGGGCCGGTGACCATCTGCCTCTACTGGCACGAGCACCGGATGCGCCGGGTCCGCCGGCTCTACGAGAACGCCGGCTTCCGGGTCATCTGCCACGGCTACCGCGGCCACTGGTGGAAAGACACCGACCCGGAGTTCCTGGACCGCCAGCTGGCCGAGCTGCGCCGGCATGCCCGGGTCGCCTCGAACCGGCTGACCAGCGCCATCTTCTACGGCATCGCCGCCGGCTGCGAACCGGCCGTGTACGGCGACCCGATGGTGCTGGCCGACGAGGATCCGACCTTCGGCGGCACCGCCCGGATCCGGCGACAGTGGCCCGAGCTGCACGGCGAACAGGTGCACCTGCCGACCGCCGTGGAGCTGGCCCGCGCCGAGCTGGGCACCGACCACCGCTACCCACCCGGGGCGCTGCGGGAACTGCTCGGCTGGGCGCACCGGCAGAAGGAGACGACGTGACAACCGAGACGGCGCCGCCGGTGGCGCTACCCGGCGGCGAGATGCTGGGCTGGTCCGACCAGCGCGGCGGGGCCGGCAACGACCCGCTCGCGGCCCTGGCCGCCCGGCTGGTGCCGGCCGGCGCCCAGGTGCTGCTGGCCGGGCCGCACCACTTGGCGCTGCTCGACGCGCTGGCGCACGCCCGGGTCACCTGCCTGCTGCGCGGCTACCCCGACGCGGCGGCGGTCGCCGGCCGGGCCGACCGGGTGCTGGTGGCCGGCCCGCACGGCCTGCCGCCCGGCGAGGAGTACGACATGGTGATCGCCGGCGGCGGGCTGGACGCCGTCGAGTCGGTCGAGGGTGCCCGGCTGGGCTGGGACGGGACGCTGGCCCGCCTGGCGGCGGCCGTCCGTCCCGGCGGCAAGCTGCTGCTGCGGCTGGACAATCCGCTCGGGGTGCACCGGCTGGTCGCCGCCGAGAGCTGGTACGCCGGCCGGGACGATGCCGAGTGGACGGTCGGCGGGGCGCTCGACGCCAACCGGCCGGCCAGTCTGGACCAGCTGCACGCCCGGCTGGGCGCGACCGGGTTGCGGGCCGGAGCCGGCTACGCCGCGTACCCCCGGCCCGACCTGACCACCGCGTTGCTGGCCACCGACCAGCTGGCCCGGCGGAGCGGCTCCGGGCTCTTCGACGCGGTGCTGCACGACGCCTGCACCACCGGCTTCACCGGCCGGTTCGTGCTCGCCGACCCGGCCCGGCTGGCCGTGGACGCGTTGCACGCCGGCCGGGCGGCCGAGCTGGCCCCGGCCTGGCTGGTGCTCGCCCACCGGGCCGACGAGGGCGCCGATCCCGACGGTGTCCCGCCGGGCCGGCTGCCGGTGGCGCTGGTGCAGGCCGGCGGGCCGGGCAGCACGGTGGTCGAGGTCGTCGACGGGCCGCAGGGCTGGCACTGGCGCCGCCCCGACCCGGGCGACCGCACCGGGCCGGCATCCGGGCCGTACGCCAGCCGGGAGGCCGCCTACCGCGACCCGGCCGCGCCGGACGGGCCGGTGCCCGACGGACGTCTGCTGCGCAGCCTGCTGCTCGACGGCTGCCTCCGCCGCGACACGTCCCTGCTGCGCCGGCTGCTGCGCGGCTACGCCGACTGGCTCACCGGGCAGGCCGACGACGGGCGGCTCGCCGGCACGGTGGCGCTGGCCGGGGCGGACAACCTGGTCGTCGCCGCCGACCGGTTCGCGGTGCTCGACCCGACCTGGCGGGCCGACGCGCCGTTACCGGTCGACGTGGTGCTGGCCCGGACCCTGTGGCGCTTCGCCGCCGAGCTGCTCACCGGCGGCTACGCCCACCCGTGGACCTCCACCCTGGACGTGGCGGGGCTGACCGTGGTGCTCGGCGGGGTGGCCGGGCGGGACTTCGACCGGGCCGTGGTGGACGCCGCGGTGGAGACCGAGGCCGCGGTCAGCGCCGCGATGCGCGGGCTGGACGCCGACGGGCGGGTCGGCCTCGACACCGAACTGCGGGCGATCACCCCGACCGACCCGCCGCCCGGACCGCGCAGCTACCAACAGCTACGTGAGGCGTGGCGGCGCGAGCGGGACGAGAACACCCGACTGACCGCGCTGCTGAGGTGGACCGAGGAGCTGCTCACCTCGCGCGAACGCGCGCTGCGCCGGGCCGAAGCGAAGATCAACCTGCTCAGCGGCTCCCTCAGCTACAAGGTCGGCCGGCTGGCGATCACCCCGGTCCGGATGGCCCGGCGGGGCGCCGGCGCCGCCAAGCGCCGGGCCCGCGCCGCCATCGCCGCGAAACAGCAGTCCCGGCCGAAGCAGGAGGAGGTGTAGCAGTGACGGAGATCGTCGGGATCGTGCAGGCCCGGATGGGCTCGTCCCGGCTGCCCGGCAAGGTGCTGCGCCCGCTGGCCGGGCGCAGCGTCCTCGGCCGGGTGGTCCGCGCCGCCCAGGACAGCGGGGTGCTCGCCGACCTGGTGGTGGCGACGAGCACCGACCCCATCGACGACCCGGTCGTCGCCGAGTGCGACCGGCTCGGGGTGGCCTGGCACCGGGGTCCGGTCGACGACGTGCTGACCCGGTTCGTCGGCGCCCTCGACGCGCACCCCGGGGACGCCGTCATGCGGTTCACCGCGGACTGTCCGCTGCTGGATCCGGAGATCGTCACGCTGGTCGCGTCGGTGTACCGCGCGGTGCCGGGACTCGACTACGCCAGCACCTCGATCGCCCGTACCCTGCCGCGAGGGCTGGACGTGGAGATCATCCGGGCCGGCGCGCTGCGTACCCTGGACCGGCTCGCCACCGACCACCACCGGGTGCACGTGACCTCGTACGCGTACGCTCATCCCGAGCTGTTCCGGGTGCTCGGCGTGACCCTCACGCCGGACCGCTCCCCGTTGCGGCTCACCCTCGACACCGATCGGGACTGGGAGCTGATCCGCGCGGTGGCGGACCACTTCGGCGACGTCAGCGTGCCGCTGGCCAAGCTCGCCGACTGGCTCGACGGGCAGCCGAGGCTACGCGCGCTCAACTCCGAGGTGCGGCAGAAGCAGCTGGAGGAGTGCTGAGCACGGTACGCGTCGGACTGCGCTGCGACGCCGGGCCACAGCGCGGTGTCGGGCATCTGGTCCGCTGCCTCGCCCTCGGCGAGGAGTTCCTGGCCCGGGGTGCCACGGTCGAGGTCTTCGGCACGGTCGACGGGGTCGGCTGGGCGGCCGGTCAGCTGGCCGCCCGCGGAATCCCGCTGCACCCCGGCCCGGACACCCCCGACGGGCTGGTCGAGGCGGCCCGCCGGCACGACCTGGACGTGCTGGTGCTCGACTCGTACGAGCTGGATCCGGCCGGGGCGGGCGCGCTGCGCGCGGCGGGCGTGGTGACCCTGGCGATCGTCGACGGCGACACCCGGGGCCAGGACGCCGACCTCTACCTCGACCAGAACTTCGGCACCGACCTGGTGGCGCCGGCGGGGCGGCTGCTGGCCGGCAGCGAGTACGCCCTGCTGCGCGAGGAGGTGCTGGCCGCCCGACCGGCCACCGCCCGACCGGCGACGGAGGTGGACCGCCCGTCGATGCTGGCCTTCTTCGGCGGCACCGACGCGGCCGGCGCGGCACCGGTGCTGACCGAGCTGCTGCTCGCCACCGGCCGGCCGATGGACCTCACCGTCGTCGCCGGACGGCCCGAGATGGCCGCCCGGCTCGCCCGGATGACACCCGGCCCGGGTCAGTCGCTGCGCCCGGTGCCGCCCACCGACCGGCTGCCCGCCCTGATCGCCGCGGCGGACCTGGTGGTCAGCGCGGCCGGCACGTCGACCTGGGAACTGTGCTGCCTGGCCGCGCCGTCGGCGCTGGTCTGCGTGGTCGACAACCAGCGCGAGTCGTACCACCGGGTGGTCGCCGCCGGACTGGTCGCCGGCCTCGGCGAACTGCCACAGCTGATCGCCGACGGCACCGCCCGCGCCACCGCCATCCACACCCTGGACGGGCTGCTCGGCAGCGCCGCCCGCCGGGCCGAGCTGTCCACCCGCGCCCGCTCGGCGATCGACGGCCACGGCCGCACCCGAGTAGTCGACGCGATACTCGACGCCCTCCACCCCCACGTCGCCCAGGTCCGCTAGCCCTCAGGTGACCTTTCGGGCACAGATGACGCGACGCTCGAAGGAGCCGAGGACGACGCGGGCGTGGCCCATCAGTGCGGTGAACCGATCCAGCTCGTCGGTGGTGATGCCGCTGCTGGTCAGGGCCGGGCCGAGATGCTGGACGGTGTCGGCGAGAAGACGGCAACCCTTGCCACCGCCAGCCCAGGTTTCGGTGCCGGTGTGGACGCAGACCTGTGTCATGCGGTTGCCGAGCAGCAGGGCATCGACGTCGGCACCCCAGGTTCCGCCACCCGGATTGCTGACCGTGCCCTGGATCCACTGCATCACGGTGTGGATCAGGTGGCCGTCGGTGTCGTCGCCGGTGGCCCGGTAGATGCGGGGTGAAGTGGGCGTGATGTCGGCGAGGACGAGCCGACCGCCGGGCCGCAGTCGGACCGTCAGCTGATCGAGCACGCTCGCCGGATCGTCGAGCGGGTGAGGCCAGCGGGCGATGACGAGATGGTGGCTGTAGGGATCGCCGGGCAGGGCATCTGCGTCGAGGGTCCGCTGGTAGACGTCGATGACGGAGGTCGGGTTGAGGTATCCGGTGTCCCGGTCGACGGCGCTGACCGTGCCGTGCGGGCCAACGAGGCGGGCCAGGCGCGCGGTGATGGAGCCGGTGCCGGCGCCGATGTCCAGGACGCGGTGGCCGGGGCGGATGTCGAGGCGGTCCAACTCCCTGCCGATGATCGGATCAAGGAGGTCAGCCAGCAGGTTGGGGCTCAGCGTGGTGGTCATGGGGTTCCTCCGGACGGGATGCGGCGGCGGTCTGCGTGCGAGGTCTTGGAACCGGCGGCGGGGCCGTGACAGCGGCGGCCAGGTCGGCGGCGAAGGCATGGATCTGGCTCCTGCTGATGCCGGGCATGCAGATCAGGTGGCTGACCGGCCCGTCGGTGGCGAGCAGCCATTTGTTACGTACGGCGATGGGGGGTGTGGGTAGCACGACGGTGAAGGCGTGCGGGTGCCGCCACGCGGACCAGCCGGTCGCATTGATCCGCTCGACCGTGTACTCGGCGAGGCGGCGGGCCTCGGCGACGCGCCAGCGGTGGCCCTCGCGGCCATGTACGGCGATGGCGTGCCACAGCAGGGCGGCGGCCAGGCCGCAGCGGGAGCCGGTGATGGTGGTGTCAGCGCTGTTGGTGTAGGCGACGTGGCTGCCGTGGATCCGACGGATGCGGTCGCGGACCAGCACCACTCCACATGGAGTGGGAATGCCGAGGAACTTGTGACCGGAGATGGCGACCGAGCCGACGGCGTCGTCGAGGCGAAGCAGACCGTCGAGGGCGAGGGGGATACCGGACAGCGCCGCGTCGACGTGCAGGTGCCCCCGGATGCCGTACTCGTCGAGGACGGCGCCGATACGGGTGGTGTCGTCCACGGCCTCGGTCATGGTGGTGCCGGCGGTGGCGACCACGATCGCGGGATAGCGTCGCCGTCGACGCAGCTCTGCGGCCAACTGGGTGTAGTCCATCTCGCCGTCCGGACCCGCCTCCACGGCCACCCCACGGGCACCGAGAATTCCCACCACCTTCGGAATGGAGTAGTGGGCGGCGGTGGAGTAGTAGATGCGGGCGGTCGGCCATCGGCGGTAGGCGGCGTGCAGGGCGGAGAGGTTGCCTTCGGTGCCGCCGGTGGTGACGTACCCCCACCGCTCACCGGCGGGCATGGCGAGCAGGTCGGCGACCCACGCGATCACGGCCTGCTCCAGCACCCGCGTGTGCGCGGTTCCGCCCGGATCGGAGGGGTCGCCGATGTTGTTCCACAACCTGCTGCCGAGGCGGCCCATCACCGCGCTGTGATCGAGGTCCACCGCGCCCGGGTAGCCGACGCTCGTCGACGCGGCGCGCTCGGCGTCCTGGACGAGCTGGTCGAGCACGACGGTGACGTCGATCGACGCCTGGCTGAGGTCTGCGGCAAGGGCGAGGTCGAACGGGTGAGTGTGGGTCACGCCGCCCGCCTTCCGCACAGGTGGGTGGTGAGGATGTCGTGCAGGGTGGCGAGGTGCCGCCACACCTCGCGGGTGGCGTAGTCGCCCTGCTCGGTCAGATCGGCGTGGGGATTGTGGTAGTAGGAGGGTCGGTCCGCGTCAAGGGTGCGGGTGCTGCGGATGCCGTCGTCGCCGAGCCGGGCGTGTGGGTCGCGGTCGATGTGCAGGGCGGTGCCGTCGGTCAGCAGCACGTAGCACTGGCCCTTGAGGTCCCACGCGGACCGGTGCCGGACGCTGGCCGACGCCTCGCGCAACGTTCGGGCGACCTGCTCCCAGCGGCCCTCGTCCGAGTCGAGGGTGGTGACGCCGGCACCGACATAGCACGCGTGATCGGGCACGCTCATCTCCCCGCCGTTGACCATCGACCCGTCTGGACCGAGCGGATGCCACCTGCGCCCGAAGGCGGACGCGCGGGCGATGTTGGTCGCCGCCACCACGGCCAGGTCGGCGAGCAGCCGAGGCAGGTCGTTCGACTCGGGCGAGGCGAGGAACAACCGGTAGGCGGTGTGCAGCCGGTAGCCGTGCGGCTCGGCCGCCGCACCGGACGTGAAGAACAGCATCACGCCGTGCGGGCCGAGGGCGTCGCGCACCCCGAGCCGCTGGTCGGCCTCGATCATGTGACCGGAGTTGAGCCGCTTGGACCGGAACGCCACCTGCCGGCGCAGATCCGCCCACCAGCGGACCTCACCGGCAGCCGCCTCGTCCTCCGGCTCTGGCATGTTCCCGTGCGTGGTCGGGGGCGGCGGGATCGGGGTCTCCGGTGGACGCTGGTAGCTGGTGGGGGCCGGACGGTAGCCGGGCGGCTGCACCTGACCGGTTTGGCGGGGGTGGGCGGCGGGAAGCGCCGCCGCAGGGTGCTCCGGCCGCCAGCCTGGGTGCAGCGGGTCGGGGCCGTGACGTCCGGCGGGCATGGCCGCGTGGGTCATCATCGCCTGCTCCTTCAGATCGAGACGTTGATGTCGTCGGGCACGGCGTGCGTCGCGGGTGTGCCACGGCCGATACCGGCATAGACCTCAGGCCGGACCTGGCGCAGGTGCTCGGCCCACATCCCGCCCAGCACGGCGGTGCCGGCAAGGATCGCGGGCAGCAGCAACGGGTGTGCCGATCCGGGTCCGGCACCGAGGAGCGACCCGACATTGCCGACCATCAACACCAGCACCGCCGACCCGCCGAGCACACCCAGCACGGGAGCGAACCGCCACTCCCATGTGCCGGGCCGTTCGCCGCGCACGCTGGCCGGGGCGGTCATCGCCGCCATCGACGCGGCCAGCAGCAGACACAGCAGGCCCGTCGCCCCCAGGCTCGAAAGCCAGGTGAACATCGTCCCGATCGGGTCGGCGCCAGCGACCGCGAACGCGGCCACCACGACCGCCGCGACAACGGTCTGCGTCAACGACCCGCGGCGCGGCGCGCTGACCCGCGCCCCACCATCCGCCCGCGCGAGCCCGGCGGGCAGCACCCCTTCGCGTGCCATCGCGAACACGTACCGGGCGACCACACTGTGGAAGGCCAGCATCGAGGTGACGATGGCGAAGAGCAGCACCACGCCCGCCACCACGACCCACCCGCCACCGGCGCGGTCGAGCACCGAGAACGGCAGCCCGGCCGCCGGATCCGCCGCCAACCCGGCGACGACGTCGGGGCCGACGCCCACCCCCATCGCCCACGCGGCCACGGCATACACCCCACCGAGCACCAGTGCCCCGGCGATCGTGGCCCGGCCGATCGAACGGCGATCGACGGCTTCCTCGACGAACGAGCCCGGGGCGTCGACCCCCATGAACGCGGCCACGCAGAACGCGACCGCCCCACCGATGCCGCTGACCATCAGGCCGGGCGCGTCGAAGCCCTCCCAGGACAGCCCACCGGCCGCCGGCTGCCGCAAGCCGGCCCACACGAACACGGCGACGATCAGCAGCGACACCGCCAGCACGGCAGCCAGGACCCGGGTCGACAGGACGATCGCCCGAACGCCCAACACCCCGACGACGGCCACGGCAATGCCCGACCACACCCACCACGCGCCGCCGAGTTGCTCGGCCAGCGTCGCCCCCAGCAGGCCGTGCAGGCTGGTCTGGATCGCGTTGTAGGCGACCAGGGCAACCATGCCGGCCGCCACACCCCAACCCCGACCGAGGCCGTGAGCGAGGATGCCGTAGTAGGCGGCCGGATGCCCGACCTGACGGGCCATCGCCGTGTACCCGACCGCGAGCACCGCCACCACACCGGCGACCAGTACGAAGGTCAGTGGCAGGGCGATCACGCCAGTGGTCGCATAGATCGCGGGAATGCCCCCGACGAGCACCACCATCGGTGCCGACGCCGCCGCACCATATGTCCACAAGCCGAACGGGGTCAGCGTCCGACGGGCCAGAGCCACCTGCACCTGCGCCGTCACCGCGACTGCCCCCGCTGCGGCGCGTTCGGGCATGTCGAGCCAAGGCAGCCATCCAGCGGGTGTTGGTCCACGTCCGAAGCACTGGCCGCAACCACGTACACCGTGACCGGTCGCACCGGTCCCGCCCGCCAGAAGCCCTCGTCGCGGGCAAGCTGCCGCTCCGCGTCCTCCCTGTCGGACGTGAACCCGAACAGGTCATGCGCGCCGCCCGGCCACTCGCGCCGAACCGCATAACCCCACGTGTACGACGTCATCACGTCTTCCCCATTCGTGACGCCGACGTTGGTGCGTGTGGCGGTCAGCCGTGCCGGCAGCCGCCGATTCACGGTGAGCCGTCGTGGTGGCGCGCAGGTCAGGGATCGGATGCCTGCGATCAGCATGAAGGATGTCCTCCTTTGGAGATTGAGCTACGCAGAGGTGACCTGCTGGCCGTGCATCGCCAGCAGGATGATCAAATTGATGCGTGTGACGGGTCAGGGGAAGCGCATCGCTGCCGCTGGGATCAACTGGCCCTGAAACGGCGTCGCGGTCCGGTACAGCCGAACTCGGCGCGGCAGCCCGCCGAACTGCCCGCCGCCGGGCCGAGGCCGCCACATTCGCCAAATCATTGGGCCACCGGGGTCCAGCAGGATCGGCGACCGCGGCTGGTAACCCAAGCGGCCAAGCAGGCCGTCCTGGGGCTGGTCGCTGCTGATTTCCGCGTACGCGGGTAGCCCGTCGGCGTCCAGCGCACGGTGGTAGCTGGCCAGCAACGCCCGCGCGGCGACGCTCTGCCCAGCACGGGCCGCGACCTGGGCGAGATGATGGTGCGGTATGTACGGCACCACGGCGTCGACGTAGGAGTGAAGCAGGGCGAACCGGGCCGCGTGCGCCCCGAGTAGCCGATGCAGGTCGTGAGCCCATTCGGCCGACGGCGGCAGTGGTTCCCGCCGCGCGAACCAGACCGTGACAGCGGCGTGGTCGTCGATCGTGTCGACCTGGCCGTACTCCAACCCACGCGTCAACACGAACCGCGAATAGCGGCGCAATACGTCAAGACGCTCGGCCGCATCCGACACCAGCCACGCACCCAAGCGCTCGGTCGCCAGCGCCTCGGCCACGACGTCGGACAGCCCGACGACATCCTCTTCGGTCGCGCGGCGGACCCGGAAATTCATCAACCGCATGTCAGCTCCCCGAGGGTTGACTGATGCCGTCACGCGGCGCGTCGTCGCCCAGCGCCGGCTCCACCTGGCAAGAACGTGATGACCGTTGGCGGGTCAGCTGCGCCGGGCCGAGCGCGCGCTCGAAGGTGACAGCGAGGTGCAGGCTTTCGAGAGCGACCCCCGCTGCGGGCAAGCGATGTCGGGCTGCCTCAATCAGCCGCGGCGGACCGCAGACATAGACCGCCTGTCCTCGCCGGTAGTGATACAGGGCCACACTGAGCAGGTCGCCCTGCGCGGCGGGCTCCACCTCATCGTCGTCGGCGAAGGCCAACACGACCGTGAGCCAGTCACGATGCGCCTCAGCAAGTTTGTCGAGCGCCACCGCGTCATACAGGTCCAGCAACGTCCGCGACCCCACCACCAACGTCACTTGCCGCCCGGCCGGTGCCGTCCCGACCTGCTCGACCAGCGCCCGCAGCGGCGCAAGGCCCGTACCACCTGCAGCCAGCAGCAGGTCAGCACCACCTGCTGCCGCCTCCAGCGACAACCCCACATCACACGCGGACCCCAGCCACAACTGCTCCCCCGGTGCGAGCCGCTCCACTAGGACCGGCGAGACCACACCTCCCGAGACCGCGCGGACGTGGAACTCCACGGTCCCGTCCGGTCGGGGAGCATTCGCTGGCGAGTACCACCGCCACAACCCCGGCAGGCGTGGCGTACAAACCGGCAACGCTTGACCCGGCAGATACCGCAACCGCCGCATCGGCCGGACGGTCAACACCGCTACGCCGTCGGACACCGCCTCGCTGGCCTCGATCTCGCCGACCGTGACCTGCGGACCGTCGCCCAACGCCCCCGCCGCCCGCTCCGCCAACCGCAGAGCACGACGACAGCCCCGCTCCCAGACACCGGCCAACTCCGGCACCCAACAGTCACCCGCGAAGCGGCCTACCGTGTCGACCATCGCCGCCGCGATGACGGTGTCGTGATAGGGATGAAGCTTGAAGCGCTGGTACATGCGACCCAACACCGCCAGCCCAGCCCGCCGACCCGCCGGATCACCCCTCCCGACGACCAACTGCCCGAGTGTCGAGAAGAACATCGACGCAAACTGCGACGGCAGAAACCGCACGCTCCGGTCCTCCAAGTGCGACCAGAGGTAGTCGGCAGCGCGGTCATGCACCGAAAGAGCGCCCGACCACGACAGCTCAAGATCAGTCATCACGCCGACCAGTCCCAGGACGACGATATCCCGCGGGTGCCGCGGGCCAGGGCCGCCGAGGAACAAGGCGAGAACGCTGGACAGACGGAATGCCGTCGGGGCCAGTGGGCACGTCCACGCGGCAAGCACTGAGTCCCGTCCGGGCCGGCTTCCGAGTAGGCGCTACGAGGTGCTTGGGTGCCATAAAAGCGCCGTCGCAAGCGCCAGCGCTACAGGTGGGATCGAACGGACGATCATCGACCGGGATAAACCACTTCATCCAGCGAACCCCATCCTTCTTGCAGCCGTGCTCCAGGCCTCGAACGGCGAGGGCTCGACTGTGCCGTTAGCGGCAATCAAGCCGATCCAGCAGGCCTCGACCAGGGCAGTCACATCCCCTCTAGCAGGGCCTGCGGCCGCGACCGAACGGCACCGGAGCTTGATTGCACATTCCTCACAACCGACCCGACCAGATCAAGGGAGACATCGGTCGCCCCTTACGGTTGGTAGCTGTGTGAAGAAGACACTGCCAGCTCAAGCATGGAGACACACCTACGGCAACGACCGAAGACGGGCTGGTCTGTGGGCAATCCTGACCAGCCTAAACGCGTCGTAGAACCACCTTTGCCCATCAGGATGGGTATGGTGCTCTCGATCGTCGTCCGTCACACCGCCCAGCACCTGCTGAGAGGGGGCTTCATGGGTACATCAACGTCCACTGGTCCGGGCGCAAGTCCACAGGCGCGGGGGCGCGAGTTGGCTCGACTTGGCAAGAAGCTGTGGCAGGAGGCGGGATCCGTCAAGGCCGTCGCGGCCGAGCTGATAAGTCGACACCCGGACGTTCCCAGCATCCAGGCATATCGCTATGCGGCCGGGCTTTCGCAAGACCAAGCGGCATTGCGCTATAACGAGGTGACCGAATACCAGACAACCCTCGGGGGAACAACCATCAATGCATGGGAGACGTGGGCACGCACCCGAGGTTCAGGATCACCGCCAACCTTTCCTAGCTTACTGATCCTTGCCGAAGCATATGGACGGGGGCCACTCGGAGTCGCCGCTGAAGATATCTCACCTGGCGATCTGGTGTCAGAGGCATACGAGCGCCTCCCTCCCGAGGAGCAGCTGTCGCTGAAGAGGTTTTCAGCGAAAACCAGTGATCACGCACAGGCAATCGCCGACCCAACCGCCCAACCAGATCGACAAATCGGGCACCGCGATCACAGCGCTGGCCCCGACTTTAACCTTATCGTTCCCACTGTCGACTACGGGAACCCCGAAATATGCGTATTTTCATTACCGAACCCCCATCCCGGAAATCTACTAAATCTCGATTGGGCCACTTTTGGCTTTGGAATCGAGCGCCTTATAAAACAAATCAAGAACTTGGGGAGACGCCTTGAGGTTGACATCTGCTTTGGTGTCAACGAAGCGGGCTTGGTCATGGCCAGCTTCTTGGCCTCCGCCCAGTTCTCCCGATGCGCCATAGGATACCTCCGCTGCAACAAAGTGCGCGACAGCATTGCCCTTTCCTCAAGCTCCTTTTACCCTGAGGCAGGCGAGGCCCCTACGATCCTTATCTGTGACTTCGAAGTCAAGCACGCGGACGTGGTCGGCTTCGTCGCTAGCGAAATTCGGCGCAGGTACCCAAAGGCTCTGCTTTACTTCGCGGTTTTCGGCGCGATGACAAAGGGTTCAGAGCTTGAGACTACCAGCTTCGACGACCTTACCGGCGCACAAATAATGCGGGCGGCAGACTTCTCGGCCGTGTTCATCGCCGCAACAATGAACCCGCCCGGCATCGAACCACCCCTCGAACTACGGTAACCACCTTGGAGGTGCCATGAGAAGCGCAGCCCACCTGCCTGAACTCGCCAGCCGAACTGCGGATGTGGTGGAAACTCTTATGCTTGAGATTCGTCCGATACTGATGGATGCCGCCTTTTCGGGTAAGGCCGGCGAGAGCGAGAACCTACGGCACTCGGACAACTTTTTGTCAGTCCATGATTTGTGGATGCATGAGCGATACCGCGAGCTATTAAGTCGCCACATAGACTCGTTCGTTTACGCCTCCGAGGAAGCGGATCCGCAAGTGGTTGGCAAAGAGAGCGATCCAGATCTGTGCATTCTTGTTGATCCGCTTGACACCAGCGAGCTGGCCGTGCGAGGACTTCTCGGATACACGCACGTCATGATCTACTCACGCTCACTCGCGCGGCCGATTGTATCGGTAGTCGGCGACATCTACCATCATGTTCGGCTCTATCTCGCAACGCGAGACGACGATGGCGTAGACCACGCTTACGCGTTTACCGCGGATGGTCATTGCTTTAGGCTTGGCCAGCGAAAGCCAAAACGTCTATCGGACGCGCTTCTCACGAACTATCTCATGCGCCCCCGTGAGCGATTTCTTCCCTTAAGCCGCCAAGAGCGGCTGATGGACGCTCTAGACCGCCCTGACGGCGACGGCAAGAGCCGGGGCAGGATCGGGGTTGATTTCGGTTCGGTAAGCCTTTGCCATGTCGCGGCAGGCTTCACAGAAGGCGTTCTGGAGTTTGCCAAGGGCTTCGCAATATGGGATTTAGCTCCAGGCCACTACATTCTACATTCAACTGGGGGCACCGTTCTTGATCTTACAGGCGAACCGGTTACTCTCGACTACAATTTGCAGTCATTGTCGGACATCGCACGAGCAATGGATAGACGACAGAAGTTTGTTGCCGCAGGTAACCTCGAGCTTGCTCAGGACATATTGCGCCACCTTGACTTTTCAGAGTAAGGGCACGGTTGGGACGACAGCCACACTGCGGGTTCCCGAGGGACCGAGCAACCTATCTGCGCAATGACCGCCGCTTGCTGGACATCCACGGTCGCTTCATGGCACATCGACACCCTGCCGTACCCGCGCTGGACGAACGCGTGCGTAGTCTGCTCGCATGAGTGAGTCCAAGCGAGTCGCCGTTGTCACTGGCTCCAACCGCGGACTCGGGAAGGCCATTGCCCGGGGAATTGCCAAGACAGGTGCCCATGTGGTCGTGACGGCCCGCACCGAGGAAGCCGCTGCGCGGGCCGCCGACGAGCTGTGCGCGCAAGGACTGTCTGCATCTAGCCATCAACTCGACGTCGCCGATCCAGCGAGCGTCGCTCGCGCCATGGCGGACGTCGGCTATCAGTACGGGCGCTTGGACATCCTCGTGAACAACGCCGGCATCGCCATCGACCGTGGCCAAGCAGCAGCCAGCGCCGACATCGAGAAGGTGCGATCCACACTGGACACCAACATCCTGGGAACCTGGCGCTGCTGCACCGCAGCCATACCCGAGATGAGAAAGAACGGCTACGGCAGAATCGTCAACGTCACCAGCCACATGGGCACATTCGGCGAGATGGGCACAGGCAGCGTTTCCTACCGGGTGTCCAAGGTCGGGATAAACGCTCTGACCTGCATCCTCGCGGCTGAGCTCAAGAACGACGGAATCCTCGTGAACGCCGCTTCACCAGGAAAGGTTGACACCCGTATGGCCTACGGAAAGGCGACCCAAACGCCCGACGAAGCCTCGGAAACCTTCGTATGGCTTGCCACGTTGCCGTCAGACGGGCCAACCGGAGGACTCTTCTTCCAACGGAAGTCCCTTGATTGGTAGCTCGCCACGACGAAAGAGAAAGCGGACTGACACGAACAGAGATCACCTGGCCTACTCGTGCGTTGGGCGATGGCCGTTGAGCCCTGACTAAACGAGAATGCCTGCCGCACCTCTCGCTACGATACGGCGTTCCTGGTCGAGGAGCCGCCGGGCCGCGTCCCGACACTCAATCGGACGGAGACACGGTTCTGTCAGCGTCTGGTGCAGGCCATCGACGAGGTTTACCAGTCCGCAGCGATACCGATCATCCGTGTCCCATACGCCCGCTGCCGCGACCGCGCCCGGTTCATCTTGAATACCGTCAACGACGGTCCGCTAGGCTGACCGTTGCCCACACTGACCGCTTGCACCCGGAACACTCACGCCGGACCGCGTACCCCCACGCGCACGACGACGCCGTATCGCCCGTCTCGGTCACGGTAGCGGCGGCAAAAACGGTGGCAAGCCGAGCAGTTAGCCACCTCATCATGTTGCGTCCGAGCGGCGGAGGTAAGGCGGCCGGACGGATTACTGCGGACAGCATGAGGAACGTCCTTCTTGGATGGGATGCAACGGATAGCTGCTGGCCGACGGCGATCGCCAGCAGATGAAGCCAGTCGTGTGGAATCGCAGGCGCCAGGGCGGGCGGCTGCCGGGTTCGCCATTCCGCGCCAGCCTCCGTACGCAATTTCATTGCACTTCGCCCCAAACTTGCGATCTTGATCGCACAGACGCAGATTGCCGAACGGCCAGAAAGGATCCTTCCAGAAAATTGTCGCTCGGATTGAATGCCTGGTCGACATCGAGAATGCGGACGGAGGCAGTTGTCCGCATCGAAGTTGTCGAGCGAGGAGTGGCACCCCGATGGGCAGCTGAGACAGAACGCCCCAGCGCAAGGCTCGGAGGTTTGGGCGTAGAGTCGGCCAGACGCGAGGACCTCGCAACCCAATCCCCGGGTCCGCCGAAGCGCTGGGCCCGCTTGACGCAGGATCGTGTCGTTAGTGTCACGACACAGAGTTGTTTGAGGAGGCGCCGTGGGACTGGCGGATGACATCGCCGTGGTCTCGGTGGCAGACGCCGTCCGCGCCTCGGTGAGCTATGACCAGCTCCGCGCCTTGAACGGCTCCCTCTATTGGCTGGAGACTCGGCCCGACGCTGGCGGGGTCGCGACACTGACCCGGTGGAGACGCGACGAGGGCACACGTGACGTCAGCCCCGTGGGGTTCGACGTCACCAACGACGTTCACGCATACGGTGGCGGATCGTTCGTTATCGCGGATGGGACGCTTTGGTGCGTTGGCGCAGGTGGTCTTTACCGGACTCGTCGTCATGGCGATGAACTCGAACTGGTCAGTCCGGTATCGATGGGAGATTTGACTGCTGGCGACGGCGAGTTGCTGGCGGTGCGGGAGACAGAGCGCGGAGACGAACTGGTTGCGATGCCGCTCACCGGCACACCGCGGCAGCGCACCCTCATCGCGAGCAGGGGATTCCTGAGTGCGCCTCGGCCGGGGCCAGGCTTGTTGGCCTGGTCCGCTTGGAGTGAGCGCGACATGCCCTGGGACGCCTGTGAGCTGTGGGTCGCCCCGTATTCGTCCCAGGGGCACATCGAAAGCCCGTCGAAGGTTGCCGGCGGCCGGGGCGAGTCGGCGGTGGAACCCAGGTGGGGGCCTGACGGAGCGCTGTACTTCGTGTCAGATCGCGACGGCTGGTGGAACCTGTTCCGGTGGGATGGCCACGAGGTCGAGGCGGTGGCACCAATCGCGGGTGAGTGCGCCGCGGAGCCGTGGGAGCTGGGCTACACGTCCTATGACTTTCTCGGCGATGACCGAATCGTCATGGCGGTACAGGAAGGCCCGCGGCACCGTCTGGTCGTCATCGACCCTCGTGGCGCGGTTCGCCCTGTCGATCTCCCGTACACGTCGATCAAGCCCTACCTGGCGACGCAAGGAACGACGGTGGCATTGATCGGTTCGTCGCCGACGGCTGCGCCCCAGGTCGCGTTGGTGCACCTGGCTCATGACAATCCGCGGGTAGAGGTGCTCGCCAAGTCAGAGCACGCCGAACTCTCCGGTGCCCGGGTGTCGACGCCAACGGAGCTGCGGGTCCAGGTCGCAGGTGGCCGCGAGGTGTTGGCCCTGATGTATCCGCCGACGGACTCGACGGCGGACTGGCGGGCACCCGTGATCGTTCGGGCTCATCCTGGGCCCACTGCCTCCTGCCTGCTGCGCCTGGACTGGCAGGCACAGTTCTTCACCAGTCGCGGGTTCGCCGTCGTAGACGTCGACTACCTCGGCAGCACCGGCTACGGCCGCGCCTTTCGCGAATCGCTGTATGGCCGGTGGGGCTTGGACGACGTCGACGACTGCACGGCAGTGGCGACCCATCTGCTGGCGGCCGGACAGGCGATACCAGGACAGATCTTCATCCGTGGCGCCAGCGCCGGTGGACACACCGCGCTGCACGCGGTTTCCCGGAACGGACCCTTCGCCGCTGCCACCGCTGTGTCGGCGATCGTGGATCCAGATCGGTGGGCCGAGACGGTGCCACGGTTCCAGCGTGCACATGCCATGCGACTGCGAGGCGGTGCCGGGCGCGTCCAGGCCACCGCCCTCCAACGACCTGTGCTGTTCATTCACGGCACTGCCGACAACGTGGCCGTGGTCGAGGACGTCCGGCGACTCACCGACCAGTTGGCGGCTCGCGATGTGACCCACAGACTGCTGCTTCTTTCCGGTGTCGGTCACTACGTGGCGACGTCCGCAGCGGCGGGCACGGCTCTGGAGGCGGAACTGGCGCACTACCGCACCGTAGTGATGGCTGCGGCGAACGGATAGGCGGCATCAGACGGCCGCGAGCGGCAGTTGGTGCCGTACGTACTCGCCGAACACCCGAACCTCTGGTTCGCACCGGTAAGGCTCAAGGTCGGCCTGCACCTCGACGATGCGCTGCAAGCAACGGTGCGATGCAGTCCTCGCGGCGTGATCCACCGCTACCCGGGCGGTCGCGCACGCTTCATCGATGTGTCCGGCGGCAGCCAGCGACGACGCCAGGAGCGCGGTGTCGATGGCGAGTCGACGGACATGAGTGGGATCCAGCGCGGCGAGAGCATCACTCAGGTGCCGTTGGGTCTGCTGTGGTCTGCCCAGATCGTGAAAGCAGTGTGCGACCTCGTCAGCCAGGTACGCCGGAGTGAGGTAACGGATCCAAGTCGGTTCGTCGTCGGGGGTACTGCTGCCCAGTTGTCCCTCTGCGATGTCGAGGTGGGTCAGGCAGTCGCGTTCGCGTCCGAGGCGGGCGTACGCGCGTGCTACCACGGCGTGCAGTGCGGCGCTCACCGCTGGTGTCGCCTGGGGTTCACTTCCTGTTACCGCCGAGAGCGCCATCCGCAGCGCCGGCTCGGGATCACCACAGTGCAGCGCCAATGGCTTCCGAGGCAGGGCTGTTCGCCAGCAGCCGGTTCAGCTCGCCTTCGACATATCGCTGCACCTTGACATGGACCCGTCCGGCGCCGTGGGTGTGGTCCAGTTGCCGAAACATGGTCAGGGCGGTTTCGGCGGAGAAGAGATCTTCTTCGGTAGTCCCGTCAGGCGAATCGGATCGTTGGGTCGCGGACCAAGGGCGCGCGGCGGGAGTGTTCAGCCAGTCCAGGGCGGCACGGTCGAGGACGCCTGGCTGGAACGGAACCCGGATGACCATGTCAGCCAGCGATGCGGACGCCGGCAGCAGGCCGCTGACACCAGCATGGCTGCTCGCAGAGGTGGCTGCACGCTCGCGCTCGCCTTCCCGCCGCTTTTCGAGCTGCGGGAGCAGCCGCATCAAGGCACCGTCGGTCCTCAGCGCTCTGTCGCAAGCCTCGACAAACTCGGGCGACGGAAAGCGGTCCCCATCAAGGTGACCGTTCGCTGCGGAGCCACCGCGCACGGCGGCCGCCCGCGGTTCCGGCCGCCTGTCAGCGTCTGGTGCCTGTGCGTGGACCCCGGTAGTTTCAGCCGTGAAATACCTTCAGTGACTTTGATCAGGGGATGCCGGCTACGTGTCGCATATCGAGAAGATCACCGGTGAGCTCCGCGTGTTGATGACCGGGGTCGAACGGGCCCAAGGGCTGGCAGCCGGTGCCGACAATCAGGCGCAGCAGGTGGCGATGCGGGCCGCGGGTGCCGGCTTCGTCGTCGTCGCGGCGGGCATGGCCCGGGTACGCGACGCGATCACCAGCATTCAGGGCGGCCTGGGAAACATCGCCAACGCGATCGGTGAGGCGACGAAAGCCACCACGGCAGTGCCCCAGGAAGCCACCCCGCAGCAGACAATCGCCGGACTCGCCCCTGTGCAGAGCGCTGTCGACAACGCTCGGGATGCCGCTGCCGTGACCATCGGTCATGTCGGCGAGGCTCAGAAACTCGTGACCATGACTTTGCAGGGCGGGCAACCCGGACCGCTCCTGCAAGCCCTCGACAGCATCAAACAGGTCCTGGCACTCGTCGTCACCCGCACCGGCGGCGCCCGCCAGCACATCGAAGCCGCGATCGCCGAGGCACGGCAGTTGGGGTCGTCGGGAAACTAGCGTGGGCTGGAGGTCAGACACCGGCCAGCCCTACTCCGGCGACCACCGGCGGCCCGCCTCCGACGATCCCAGACCTGGGCGGCGCCGCATCCATAGATGCTCACGCGGGAACCCCTTGGAGCAGGCGTCCCACCGGCCCTCCCGGCGGATCACCTACCGGGTCCCGAACTCGCATCTCAGCAAACGAGAAGCCACGGGAACGGCGCTCCCTGGAGTTGGAGAACGAGTGTGCCGACCGGGTCGCCAGCCACGGGTACCGGGTTCACCAGAACCCTACGAGGCAGGAGGTCGCGGACGCTCGACTCCACACCGGGGACACCGGGAAGCCAGAGAAGGCACCCGACTTCCTCATCGAGGGGCACGTCTTCGACTGCTACGCGCCCACGCCGACCGTGCCGCCACGCGCCGTCTGGAGTGCGGTGTCCAAGAAGATCGACGCACAGCAGACCCAACGGGTGATGCTGAACCTCCACGATTGGCGAGGAGACGTTGCTGCCCTGCACAAACAGTTCCACGACTGGCCCATCACCGGGCTCAAGGAACTTGCTGCGGTAACGCGCCACGGTGCGATCATTCAGATCATCCGGAGAAGCTGATGAAGGGATGCGGATGGCTATCGAGTACCGGCTGACGCTCGCGGGAGACCTCCCACTGGAGCAGGTAGCGCAGCTTGCTGTTCCCGGAGCTACCGAGACGTCCACAGCCTCCGGCGGCCGGATGCTCACCGCCGACCTCAACGACGAGCACGGGTACGTCATCGACATCACCGGGGGCAGACACGGCTACTACTGCGCCGAAGACGACGGTGGCGCCCTGTGGGAATGGGAGCCGGAGGCCTACGTCGACGTCAACTTCTACATGCGGAAAGATACCATCGCCGACAAGGGCAAACCTCATATGCTCGCGACCGTTGCCACGATTCTTGCCGGCACGACCCAGGACGCCGGCCTGACTCTCAACGGCGACGTCCTGATGCTCACGCGTGTCGCGGGAACCATCCAGCTACACAACAGGGACGGATGGTACGACGACGACTACGACACGATCCTTCATCTCTAACCAAGACATCGTGCAGACCGCACGGCGAGACCAAGGGAAGGCACAACGGTGGCGGTCGAGTTCAGACTGACCTTGGCGGCCGACGTCCCGCTGGAACACGTGGCCGACCTCGTGGCCACCAAGGCCGCCGAAAGGCCGCAGCCAACCGACACCATGCGCGCCGACACAATCGTTGACCTCGGGATCCACGTTGCCACGTGATCACGCCGACTGAGCCGACTGCCGACAGGGTCCGAGTGGAAAGACGACGCCTGCCAGCTTCTTCCAACCGGTGACGCCCGAGCCAGGGAGCTGGCGGGGCTCACGATCTTGTTTTGATGTGTGCGCTGTGTGCTCTCCAGCAGGTACCACCGGGGGTCAACCGGGGCCACGTCGGTCATCGCGGGTCAATGATCATGGTCGCTGGCGTGGTCCGTGTGATCGGCGTGGTTGTCTCGGCTGAATTCGTGTGTTTCGGCCCGAACTCCGTTCTTGCTACGAATCGTAGGCCGACCAGCGGCCAGTTCACCGATGGCGGCGACGGCCCTTGGCCGGGTGTGACTTCGACCTAGACGCCAGCCGACGCCGCGCGGATGAGCGAGTCGTACGTGTCGGTGGTGCGTGCCAACTCGACCCCGAGGGAGAGTGCGAAGGCGTGCAGCTCGGCTTGTACGGCCTCGCCCGACCGCCCCGACCCGATGACCTCCTCGACTTCCAGGAACGCCCCGAGGTGCTCGACGTCGTCAAGGCACAGGGACCGCTGGCCGAGCCGAGCTGTGCGACGCGTCTTGACGATTCGGACCGTGGGACGGAAGCCCATGTACTGGATAGCTTCGTGCATCTGGTCGCGGTCGGCCACCTCGGTCTCGAACTCCAGGCAGGCCAGCTCGTTGTCTGTGGGCCGCTTGAGGGTGAACAGGTAGCGACCGTCCTGGGTGCGGAGCCTGGCGAAGCTGACACCGAGCTTGCTCATGCCGTAGCGCCAGCCGTCCTGGGCGTACGCCTGGTCGTCCTGGTGTACCGGGGGCGATACGGCGACGCCTCGACGGTGCAGCTCGGCCTCCAGTGCGGCCAGGTCGCCGACGCGGTACTTGACCTCGATCTCTCGCGATTGACCCACGCCTTCGCTCCAGTCCCGGTCCAGCGAGCAACCGGGTGAGGGTAGCCCGATCAGGCAGCACGACGGGCACGGCACGCCACGTCCCCAGATCCGCCGTTCGCACGGGTGTGCTAATCCCCTGCTAGGGTGGGCTCATGTCGCAGGTTGCGTACCAGCCGTCGATGCTTGACGTCACCGACGCGCCGCCCGCTCTTGGGGCGCTGGGCGGGCGGTTGCGCCGGCAGCCGCTCGACCGGGGGGCCTGGGTCGACCATCTGCCGGGCTGGGTGCAGGGCTCCGACCAGGTGCTCGACGTGCTGCTGCGGGAGGTGCCGTGGCGGGCCGAGCGGCGCACCATGTACGACTCCGAGGTGGACGTGCCCCGGCTGCTCTGCTGGTACGGCAGCGGCCGGCCGTTGCCGCATCCGGTGTTGCTGGCCGCGCGGGCGGCGCTGACCCGGCACTACGCCGACGAGCTGGGCGAGCCCTTCGTCACCGCCGGCATGTGCCTCTACCGCGACGGGCGGGACAGCGTGGCCTGGCACGGCGACACCCACGGCCGCTCCGCGCACACCGACACGATGGTCGCCATCGTCTCCTTCGGCTCGCCCCGCCACCTGCTGCTGCGCCCGCGCGGCGGCGGGGCCGGCCTGCGTCTCCCGCTCGGCCACGGCGACCTGGTCGTGATGGGCGGTTCCTGCCAGCGCACCTGGGAGCACGCGGTGCCCAAGACCGCCCGCCCGGTCGGTCCCCGGGTCAGCGTCCAGTTCCGCCCCACCGGCGTCGCCTGACCTGCGGCCTCACCTGGTGAGGGGCGCCCCCGTGCCGGTGGAACGGCATCGGGGGCGCCCGGTGTCCAAGGCCGGTCCGGTCAGTCGTCCTCGGCGAAGACCAGCCGGTCCGGCGTGGTGCGCCGGCCGCGCAGCCGCGCGATGATGCGCGGCAGGTAGGGCACCACCAGCGCCAGCACGGTGAGCACCAGCAGGGTGAGGGTGAGCGGCCGGGTCACGAAGATCGTCAGATCGCCGTTGCCGACCAGCAGCGCCCGCCGGAACTGCAACTCCATCATCGGTCCGAGGATCACACCGAGGATGACCGGCGCGATCGGGAAGTCGAAGTGGCGCATCCCCCACCCGAGCACCCCGATGGCGTACGCGATGAAGACCTGGTTCACGCTGCTCGTCGCGGCGTACACGCCGAGCGTGGCGAAGAGCAGGATGCCGGAGTAGAGCAACGGTCGGGGGATCTGGAGCACCTTGACCCAGAGCTTGATCAGCGGCAGGTTCAGCGCCAGCAGCAGCACGTTGCCGATGTAGAGCGACGCGATCAGCGCCCAGACCAGCTCGGGTGACCGGTCGAAGAGCTGCGGCCCGGGTTGCAGGTTGAAGATCTGGAACGCGGCGAGCATGACCGCCGCCGTCGCCGACGTCGGGATGCCGAGCGTCAGCATCGGCACCAGTACGCCGGAGAACGCCGCGTTGTTCGCGGCCTCCGGCCCGGCGACGCCCTCGATCGCGCCCTTGCCGAACTGCTCCTTGTTCTTCGACCGGTGCTTCTCGTAGGTGTAGGAGAGGAACGTCGGCACGTCGGCTCCGCCGGAGGGCAGCGCGCCGAACGGGAAGCCGAGCGCGGTGCCCCGCAGCCACGGCCGCCACGACCGACGCCAGTCGTCCCGGCTCATCCAGCCGAAGCCGGCCGACCGACCGGTCGAGAGCGGCGCGATGTGCTCGGGGAGCTGCCGCAGCCGGCTCGCCACGTGCAGCGTCTCGCCGATCGCGAAGAGCCCGACGATCACCACCACGACGTCGATGCCTTCGAGCAGCTCCATGGTGCCGAAGGTGAACCGGGCCTGGCCGGTGAGCCCGTCGAGGCCGACGAGACCGAGGAAGAGCCCGAGGACCAGGGAGATCAGTCCCCGGACGAGCGAGCGGCCGACCAGCGCGGTCACCGCCACCATCGCGAGCAGGGTCAACGCGAAGTAGTCCGCCGCCCGGAACGTGGTGGCGAGCTTCGCCACCGGCTGCGCGAAGACGCTCAGCAGCAGGGTGGAGATGGTGCCGGCGACGAACGAACCGATGGCCGCCGTCGCCAACGCGGCCTTGGCCCGGCCCCGCCGCGCCATCTGGTACCCCTCGATGGCGGTCGCCACCGAGGCCGACTCGCCCGGGGTGTTCAGCAGGATCGAGGTCGTCGACCCGCCGTACATGGCGCCGTAGTAGATGCCGGCGAACATGATGAACGCGCCGATCGGCTCGTCGAGGCTGAACGTCACCGGCAGCAGGAGCGCGATCGTCAGCGCGGGCCCGATGCCGGGCAGCACGCCGACGAAGGTGCCGAGCGTGACGCCGATCGCGGCGTAGAGCAGATATTCCGGGCTCAGCACCGTGCCGAAGCCGGAGAGCAGATCACCGAAGACGTTCATATCGGCAGGACACCGCCGGGCAGGAAGAGGTCGAGCAGCCTGGTGAACGACAGGTAGATGGCCAGCGAGAGGGCGACGGCCACCACGCTGTCGCGGATCCAGTTACGGCTGCCCAGCACGCGGGCCGTCCAGACGAAGAAGCCGACGGCGGAGATGACGAAGCCGGCGTACTCCAGGGCGACCGCGAAGCCGACCAGCCCGGCCGCCACCAGCACGGGCGCCCCCAGCGTCACCGGGGCGCGCTCGCCCGGCCCCGGTTCGTCCGGGTCGGGCACCGACCCGTCGCCGCCGGAGGCCGACTCAGCGCCTTCGCGGGGCGGCTCGGCCCCATCGCGGGCCGGCTCGGCGTCGTCGGGGGAGGGCTCGGCGGCGGTGGCCGCCGGGGCCCGCCCGGGGCGGAGCTGCACCAGGTAGACGGCGCAGACCGCCACCCAGGCGCCGGTCACGAGGACCGGCGCCAGGCGTGGCCCCTGCGGGTCGAAATCGCCCTCCGCCGCCTCTATCGCGATCCAGAACAGCACGATCCCGACGGCCAGCAGCCCGACCGCAACGATCGTCTGGGCCAGGAAACGGCCGGTGGGCCGGTCCTTTCGGGACCGGCCCACCGGCTCGCCGAACGTGACGGCCATGGTCAGCCCATGCCGATCTCGGTCAGCACCGCAGTGATCCGCGTGTTCTCGCTCGTGAAGAACGCGACCGCCTCGTCACCGCTCTTGTAGAAGTCCTCCCAGCCCTGTTCGGCCATGATGGACTTCCACGACGACGAGGCGTGCACCCGGTCGACCAGGTCGGTGATCGCCTGCTTGGCCGAGGCGTCGATCCGGGGCGGGGCCACCAGCGCGCGCCAGTTCATCAGCTCGACGTCGTACCCCTCCTCCTTGATGGTCCTGGTCGGGGTGCCGTTGCCGAGGTCGATGCCGGTGCTGCCGGAGACCGCCAGCGCACGCACCTTGCCGCTCGCGACAAGGTCCCGGAACTCGCTCTGCCCGGAGACCGCGGCGGTCAGGTCGCCGGCCAGCAGCGCGGCCTTCGACTCGCCGCCGCCCGAGTAGGCGACGTACTTCATCTGCTTGGGGTTTGCGCCCGCCGCCTTGGCGAGCAGGCCGACGAGGATCTGGTCGGTGCCGCCCGCCGAGCCGCCACCCCAGTTGATCGACGTGGGGTTGGCTTTGGCGTCCTCCATGAGCTGGGCGAGGGTCTGGTACTTGGAGTTCGCCGGGACGACGATGACCTCCTGCTCCGCGGTCAGCGTGGCGATCGGCGTGACCTCCGCGAGGCTGATCGGCGCCTTGTTGGTCACCACCCCGCCGACCATGACCAGCCCGGTCACCATCAGGGTGTGCGGATCGCCGCTGTTCTTCGACACCAGCTGGGCGAGACCGAGCGTGCCGGCGGCCCCGGGCACGTTGAAGACCTCGACCGACTGGTTCACCAGCTTGCCGTCGGTGATCGCCTTCTGGAGCGACCGGGCGGTGAGGTCCCAGCCGCCGCCGGGCGCCGCGGGCGCCATCAACTGTAGGGTCCTCGTCGGGTACGCGGCCGCGTCGCCGTTGCCGGCACCGTCGGCCGTGTCCTTCGCACAGGCGGCGTTCGTGGTCAGCAGCGCTGCCACGGCGGCGGCCAGGAACGCCCGACGTGACCGGTGAAGACCCGGCCCGGGGCTCGTAGGGATGACCGGATGAACCATATCGACCTCCTTGCACGACGCGTTGCCACGCCGTGAAGCACATGTTTCGGGAATGCTGCGTCGGATAATGCTGAGCGGTGATGCTGCCCACACCGAAGACGCCAGTCACCGTTACGTAACCGGAGTTCGTTGTGAAACTTCTGGTCCCGCGATCCACCGGTAGCGGCGTTGCGGGCGGCCGGCAGCTCCGTAACGCAACCGCACCTCCGCCTTCCCGGTGCTCACGAAGTGCTCAAGGTAACGCCGCACGCTCACC
Organism: Micromonospora sp. CA-263727; assembly: GCF_050942455.1. NCBI lineage: Bacteria > Bacillati > Actinomycetota > Actinomycetes > Micromonosporales > Micromonosporaceae > Micromonospora > Micromonospora sp. CA-263727. The sequence continues at coordinate 2,197,072 of NZ_CP192031.1, read as the reverse complement.
CGCGACAGGCCGGTCTTCTCCCCACACTCACCGGCCGACAGGTCGCCGGGGTGCTCCCGCAGCGTCTCCGCGATCACCTCGGCGGTCGCCGCGGTCAGCCCCTTCGGCAGCGTCGACTGGGTCGGGCGCAACGCCACGAAGAGTTCGTCGACGTCGTCCTGCCCGACCGAGTCGGCGCCGGCGAGCCGCCCGTACGCCGCCGCGTAGCGCTCCAACCGGTCCCGGAGCACCTCGAAACCGAACGGCTTCAGGACGTAGTGCACGACACCGCCACGCAGCGCCGCGCGTACGGTCGGCACGTCGCGGGCCGCCGTCACGGCCAGCACGTCCGGGCCGTCGCCGGACTCCCGCAGCCGCCGCATCACCTCCAGGCCGGTGATGTCGGGCAGGTAGATGTCGAGCAGCACCAGGTCGGGCCGGAGCGCCGGGATCTGGACGAGCGCGTCGGCCCCCGTGTGGGCCACACCGACGACGGTGAAGCCGGGGATCCGGTCCACGAAACCGCAGTGCACCCGGGCCACCATGAAGTCGTCGTCGACGACGAGCACCCGGGTCATGCCACCGCCTCCAGTGCGAAGGGAAGCCGGGCGACGAACGTCGCACCGTCGACCGAGACGCTGCCGCCCCGATGCACACAGATCAGCCGGATCATCGCCAGGCCGAGCCCGTGGTGGCCCTGCTCGCGGTCCTTGGTGCTGTAGCCCTGCTCGAACACCCGCTCGACCAACGCCGACGCCACCCCGGCGCCCGAGTCGCGCACGGTCACCACGACCTCGATCGCGTCGGCGACCACGGAGACCTCCACCCGCCCGCCCGGACCGATCGCGTCGAGCGCGTTGTCGACCAGGTTGCCGGCGACCGTCACCAGGTCCACGGAGAGCTGGTCACCACCGCCCGGCAACTCCCCGACCGCCGGCAGATCCGAGTCGTCCATGATGGACAATGTCACGCCCTGCTCGGCCGCCAGGCTCGCCTTGGCGATCAGCAGAGCGGCCAGCGCCGGATCGCGGATCAGCCGGGTCACCTCCCGGCTCAGGCTCTCCCGCAACTCGCTGGTACGCGTGATGTAGCGGACCACCTCGTCGTGCTCACCCAACTCGACCAGGCCGGCGATGGTGTGCAGCCGGTTGACGAACTCGTGCGCCTGCGCCCGCAGCGTGTCGGTGGTGTTCCGGCTCACGTCCAACTCCCGGCGCAGCGCGGTCAGCTCGGTGCGGTCGCGCAGCGTGGTCACCGCGCCCACCGGGCGGCCCCGCAGCGCCACGGACTGCCGGTTGAGCACGATGACCCGGTCGTCGCTGAGCACCACCTGGTCGACCCCGGTCACCTCCCCGGTCAGCACGTCCAGCAGCCGCCGTTCGAGGCCCTGGTCGAGCAGCGACCGCCCGACCGGGTCGGCGTCGAGACCGAGCAGCCGGATCGCCTCGTCGTTGACGAGCGTCACCCGGTGCGCGGTGTCGGTGCCGATCACCCCCTCCTTGATGCCGTGCAGCATCGCCTCGCGGTGCTCGACCAGGCCGCTGATCTCGCGCGGTTCGAGCCCGAGCGTCTGCCACTTGACCCGGCGGGCCAGCAGCAACGAGCCGACGACACCGAGCGCGACCCCGACCACCAGGTAGGTCAGCAGGTTGGTCAGCGCCGCACCGAGCTGGTCGACCAGCGTCGGATAGGGACGACCGACGATGATCATGCCGATGAACCGGCCGTCCTCCTCGGCCAGGACCGGCACGTGGGCGACCAGCTCCTTGTTGCCGTCGTCGAGCACGCCGACCCAGGAGCGCCCGGTCAGCCCGGTGCTCGCCCCCATCGGTGCGGGCTGCCCGGCATCCGGGCCGGTGACGATCGTGCCGCGGGCATCGGTCACCACCACGTAGGAGGCGCCGGAGACCGCCCGCGCCGTCTCCGCCACCGTCTCCAGCGCGTCGTGGCCGAGCGGATTGTTCAGCCCCAGCCGTACCGTCCGGTTGATCGCCGCGTTCTCGCCGACCGAGCGGAGCCGGTCACCCTCGCCGCGCCGGAACGCCGCATCGGCCTCCGCGATCGACACTGCCGCGACCGCGAGGACCACCAACAGCACGATGCCGAGTTGCAGGAGGAGCATCTGCCCCGCCAGCGACAGGCGTTGCGGCACGATCCTCTCCCTCCCGAGACCGGTGGCGGCGGCAATGCGTACCCACAAATGGGCTTTTGAGGTTTTTGGCGGTAGCCGCGATCCGCGTGTGACCAGCAAAGTGCGTGCGGCGGCCGGCCGCAAGACTGGTATTGCCAGAATGTTTCTTGCAGGATCGACCCGTGCGGCGCAGAAACCTGCTGGCGGGCGCGCTGACGCTGGCCGGGACCGCCGTCGCCGGCCGGTCCCTGGCCGGCTGCGACCACTCGCCCGACCCGTCCGACCTGCGGCTGATGGTGCCCAACCCACCGGGCAGCGGATACGACATCACCGCCCGGGTGCTCGCGAACACCCTCGACGCGGCCGGGATCGCCCGCGGCATCGAGGTCTTCAACCTGCCCGGCGGCGGCGGGGTGGCCGGGCTCCGCCGGCTCGCCTACGAACGCGGCAACGGCCAACTGGCGATGATGATGGGACTCGGCGTCATCGGGGCACAGAGCGCCAGCGGATCCCCGGTCACGCTACAGGAGATGACACCGATCGCCCGGCTGGTGCAGGAGCCGGCGGTCATCGTGGTGACCCGCGACTCGCCCCACCGCGACCTGGACACGCTCCTCTCGGCCTGGCGCGCCGACCCGGCCGCCATGCTGATCGGCGGCGGCTCGTCGGTCGGCGGACCGGACCACCTCGCCACCATGCTGGTCGCCGACGCCATCGGCCTCGCCCCGACCAGGGTCGCCTACCGGCGGTACGACGGCGGCGGCGACCTGCTGGCGGCGATCCTCGGCCGCGAGGTCGCGTTCGGCATGTCCGGGCTCAGCGAGTACGCCAACCAGATCTCGGAGGGCCATCTCCGCCCGCTCGCCGTGACCAGCGCCGACCCCGTCCCGCAACTGCCGGCCCCGACGATGCGGTCCGCCGGGTTCGACACGGTCTTCAACAACTGGCGCGGCATCGTCGCCCCGCCCGACCTCGCCGACTCCGACGCCGAGTCGATCCGCACGCTGATCGCGCGGCTGCACGCCTACCCGGGCTGGGCCAGCGCACGCACCCGCTTCGGCTGGACCGACGGGTACCTGCCGGGCCCCGCCTTCCGGACCTTCATGCGCGAGGAGAGCGACCGCTGGGCCTCCGTGCTCGCCCGGCTCGGCCTGCGCGGCTAGCCGGATCTCCGCCGGCTAGCCGCGTTCGATCTGGTGGCCGACGACGCTGGGGCCGAGCATGACGGCGAAGCCCGAGCCGTCACGGCGCGGGTCGGCGGCGGGCAACTCGACCGGCTCGCCGGTCGCGGTGGAGCCGACCGGACGCGGACCGACCCAGGCGACGACCACGTCGGTCTCACCCTTGAGGAACCGCTGGGCCCGCACCCCGCCGGTCGCCCGCCCCTTCGCCGGGTACGCCGCCAGCGGCGTCACCTTCACCGTCGCACCCGTCGAGGTGACCACCATCGGGTCGCCGTGCTCCGGGTCGTCGGTGCGGATCGCGCCGAAGAAGACCACCTGCGCGCCCTCCGGCAGGGCGATCCCCGCCATGCCACCGCCCTTGAGCCCCTGCGGCCGGACCGTTCCGGCCGGAAAGCGCAGCAGCGACGCCGCGCTGGTGAGGAAGGTCAACGACTCGGCCGCACCGGTCAGCCAGGTCGCCCCGAGCACCTCGTCGCCCTCGCGCAGCCCGATCACCTCGAACTCGTCGGAGCGCACCGGCCAGTCAGGGGCGCAGACCTTCACCACGCCCTGCCGGGTGCCCAGCGCCAGCCCAGGCGAACCCTCGGCGTTCGGGCCGAGCGGCGCCAGGCCGACGACCGTCTCCCCCGGCTCCAGCGGCACCAGCTCCGCGGCGGACATCCCGCCGCGCAGCGACACCGTGCCGGCCTGCTCGGGCAGCACCGGCAGCGGCAGCACGTCCACCTTGAACGCGCGGCCCGCACTGGTCACCAGCAGCACCCGCCCCCGGGCGGTGGAGTGCACCACCGCGCGAACCGCATCGTGCTTGACCCGACCGTGCCGACGCCGCCCCTCGGCGGCCTCCTCCGACTCGGCCGCGGTGCGGGCGACCAGCCCGGTGGCCGACAGGATCACCTGACACGGGTCGTCGGCCACCTCCAGCGGCCCGGCCGGCACGGAGGCCGCGAGCACCTCCTTGAGGTCGCCGTCGACCAGGGTGGTCCGCCGGGGCGCGGCGAACTGCTTGACCACGGCGGACAACTCGTCGGAGACGACCTTCTTCAGCACGTCCTCGTCGTCCAGGATGGTCGACAGCTCGGCGATCTCGCCGCGCAGCTTCTCCTGCTCCGCCTCCAGCTCCAGCCGGTCGTACCGGGTCAGCCGGCGCAACGGAGTGTCCAGGATGTAGGTCGCCTGGATCTCGGAGAGCTTGAACTGCCGCATCAGGCCGGACTTGGCGGCCTGCGCGTCCTCGCTGGCCCGGATCAGCCTGACCACCTTGTCGATGTCGAGCAGGGCGATCAACAGGCCGTCGACCAGGTGCAGCCGCTCCTCCCGCCTGCGCTTGCGGTACGCGCTGCGCCGGGTCACCACCTCGTAGCGGTGCGCCAGGAAGACCTCCAGCAGCTCCTTGAGCCCGAGGGTGCGCGGCTGGCCGTCGACCAACACCAGGTTGTTGACGCCGAACGACTGCTCCAGCGGGGTGAGCCGGTAGAGGTCGGCGAGCAGCGCCTGCGGGTTGACCCCGACCTTGCACTCGATGACCAGGCGGGTGCCGTTCTCCCGGTCGGTGAGGTCCTTGACGTCGGCGATCCCGGTGAGCCGCTTGGTCTTGTTCACCTCGTTGGTGACGGCCGCGATCACCTTCTCCGCGCCCACCCCGTACGGCAGCTCGACCACGGTGATCGCCTGCCGGCCACGGCTGCCCTCCAGCGGGCCGATCTCCACCTTGCCGCGCATCCGCACCACGCCACGACCGGTCTCATACGCCCGGCGCACCTCGTCGAGGCCGAGCAGCAGTCCGCCGGTGGGCAGGTCGGGACCGGGCACGAACTCCATCAGCCGGTCGAGGGTGGCGTTCGGGTGCCGGATCAGCCAGCGGGCCGCCGAGACGACCTCGCCCAGGTTGTGCGGGATCATGTTGGTCGCCATCCCGACCGCGATCCCGGAGGTGCCGTTGACCAGCAGGTTGGGGAAGGCGGCCGGCAGCACGATGGGCTGGGTCAGCGAGCCGTCGTAGTTGGGCTCGACGTCGACCGTCTCCTCGCCCAGCTCGCCGACGAGCAGCATCGCCTCCCGCGACATCCGGGCCTCGGTGTAACGCGCCGCTGCCGGTCCGTCGTCCGGAGATCCAAAATTTCCATGCCCGTCGATGAGTGGCACGTTCAGCGAGAAGTCCTGCGCCATCCGGACCATCGCGTCGTAGATCGCGCTGTCGCCGTGCGGGTGGTACTTACCCATCGTGTCGCCGACGATCCGGGCCGACTTCACGTGCGCCCGGTCCGGGCGGTGCCCCTGCTCGTACATCGACCAGAGGATGCGCCGGTGCACCGGCTTGAGACCGTCGCGGGCGTCGGGCAGGGCGCGGGAGTGGATGACCGAGAAGGCGTACTCCAGGTAGGAGTCGGAGACCTCGGCGGTCAGCGGGTTGTCGATGACCCGCGCGCCGGCCCGGTCGAACGCGGAATGGTCGGCCTTCGTCTCCTTGCGGCGTGCCATGGCTCAGCTTTCCTTCCGGAAGAAACGACGGTCAGGCATCGATGGCGTCCCGGTCGACGAGGTCGGCGGAGTCGATCAGCCAGTTGCGGCGCGGCTCGACCTTCTCCCCCATCAGCAGGTCGAGGATCCGCTCGGCGGCGTCGACGTCGTGCAGGGTGATCCGGCGGACCGACCGGGTGGCCGGGTTCATCGTGGTCTCCCACAGCTCGTCGGCGTCCATCTCACCGAGCCCCTTGAACCGTGGGATCGGGGTGACGATCTGCCGGCCGGCCTGCTCCAGCTTGCGCACCGTCGCCTCCATCTCCACCTGCGTGTAGGTGTAGACGGTCTCCGGGTTGCGCCCCTTCGTCGTGATCTTGTGCAGGGGTGGCATCGCGGCGTAGAGCCGACCCGCCTCGATCAGCGGTCGCATGTACCGGGCGAAGAGCGTGATCAGCAGCGTCCGGATGTGCGCGCCGTCGACGTCGGCATCGGCCATGATGAGCACCCGGCCGTACCGCAGCGCGGAGAGGTCGAAGGTGCGCCCCGACCCGGCGCCGAGCACCTGCACGATCGCCGCGCACTCGGCGTTGTCGAGCACCTGCTGGAGGTTGGCCTTCTGCACGTTGAGGATCTTGCCGCGAATCGGAAGAAGCGCCTGATACTCCGCAGTACGGGCAACCCGAGCGCTGTTGTGGACGAAGACCCCGGCTTCCAGCGCGAAGTTGTGGTAACCCTCCACCGTCAGGTCATAAACGTCAGCCGTCTCATCGAGTGGCTCGACAGCCACCACCTGGTGGTTGACCAGCGCGGCAGCCTCACGAAGCCGCGCGTAGTCGCCGTCATAGAGATTGAGGAGCCGGTCGAATCGCAACCCGGTGCGAGCCGACCTCAACCGCTCAGCTTCGTACGCCGCAGCGAGTTCACCGTCTTCCAGCGCAAGCATCGGTGCGATTCGCCGCAGCGCCGCGAGTCGCCGTCCGTCCCGCTGGCGGCTCACCCGTGCCTCGCGCGGAACATTTGCGACGTAACGTGCTCGTCCAGCCTGCACCTTGGCCAGATGACCATTGCTCGGATCGGCCAACCGCTGCTTCATGAGGCTGGAGTGGCGCTCGCCGAACTCTGGGTTGTCCTCATGCCACGCCAACACCGCGTTACGTTGCCGATTCCGCTCCGCTGGATCGGAAAACTGCTCGCTCGTCTTCCGCGAGCGCCAGCTACGCAGCTCGGAGTCCTGCCACTGCCGCACGGAACGTTCCCGCCATTCCTCGCGGCGGGCCGGATCGGTGAAGTACCGCCGAACCCTGTCTGCGGCCGCGGCTCGGTGCTCCGGGTTCGACCAGTAGCCTGCCTGCCGTTCCCGCATCCGGTCGGCGTAGGCCCGCCGCTCGTCATCGCTGAGCGCCTTGTACCAGTCCTGGAATGCCTTCTCCAGCTTGGCTCGGAAGGCAGGCGACTCATTGAGCGCGAACAGCCGGGCGAGGCATGCCTCGCGGAAGGCGGGATCGCGCCACTGAGCGGTGAGCATCGCAGACTTGAACTCTCGTCCGCCGTTTGCGAACCACTCCCGCCAACCGGCGTGGACGTGCTCCCCCATCATCGCAGCGTGCAACGCCGAGTGATCGACCCAGGTCATCCGCTGGATATTGCGCGGGTCGTTGTTGCGCTTGTCGATGTCGATGTGGTGCCGCACGTTGCCGTTGGCCGCGCTGTCCCTGCCGTGTCGCAGGTTCCACGCATCGGCGAGGTAGTGGGTGTACACCCACTCTTCCTTGTCGTTCATCCAGACCCGTTCGTACCCCTGAAGCTTCTGACCGGCGGCCTTGCTGGAAAGGCTGCGGTAGAGCGGCATGAGGGAATCGCCGGGCGTAAGGGCATCGGCACGGCGGTAGGAGCCGTCGCGTAGCCGGAAGAGGTGGTCCGGGGTGCATCTGACCGACTCGCCGTTGTCGAGAGTCACCCGGATCAACGATGCATCTCGCTTGGTGAGTCGCGGCTCGACCAGTGGTGCGACGACGACGCGGCCAGCCTTGTTGGTGGTGTAGCCGAAGTGGGTGACCCCCCGCTGCCAGTCATCGGCGAGGTCGGCGAACGAGCGGCTCACCCCGGAGGCCAGCGCGACCATGGTATCGCCGGTGAAGCACCCGAGGGCGCTGTCTCCTTCGACGATGAACAACTCGCTGCGGTCCACTCCGGTCGCGCGGCAGTCGACCAGCTTGGGCGGCATGGCCGCGCCCTCCAGGGCGGTCTTGCGCCGGGCCGCGTCCTTCTGCTGCTTCTGGGTGAGGCGCACCCGGGCCGCGTCGACGATCTTCTGGAGGACCGTGCGGGCCTCGGTCTTCGTCTTCCGGTCGTCCAGCCAGGACTTGACGTGCTGCTCGACCAGGCCCTGCACCACCTTGGTCAGGCCGGCGGTGGAGAGCTCGTCCTTGGTCTGCGAGGTGAACTGCGGCTCGGGCACGCGTACGTGCACCACCGCGGTCATCCCCTCCAGGACGTCATCCAGGGTGGGAGCGTCCTCCTTGGCCTTGAGCAGGCCGCGGGTGTTGCGGACGGCGTCGGCGAGGGTGCGCGCCAACGCCCGCTCGAAGCCCTTGCGGTGGGTGCCGCCGTGCGCGTTGCGGATGGTGTTGGTGAAGCACTCGACGGTGCGCTCGTAGCCGGTGCCCCAGCGGAACGCCACCTCGACCTCGGCGCGCCGCTGCACGTTGGACTGCATGACGCCGTTGGCGTCGGCGGCGTTCTCCCGGTACGTCCCCTCGCCGGTCACCAGCAGGATGCCGGAGACCGGGCGGTCGCCCGCGGGGGCGAGGAACTCGACCATGTCGGTGAGCCCGTTGGGGTAGTGGAAGCGCTCCTCGGTCGGCTGCTCGCCGGTGCGGTCGTGCAGCGTGTAGCTGACGCCCGGCACCAGGAAGGCGGTGTTGCGCAGCTTGGCGCGGACGGCGTCGTGGTCCAGCGCGGCGCCGGTCTCGAAGTAGCGGTGGTCGTGCCAGTAGCGGATCGAGGTGCCGGTGCGGTGGCCGCGCTTCATGGCCCCGACCACCTGGAGCCCGGGGCCGGGGGTGAACGGGGCGTCCGGTCCGTCGCCGTCGAAGATGCCCGGCACGCCGTGCCGGAACGACATGGCGTGCACCTTGCCGCCCCGGCGGACGGTGACGTCGAACCGGCGGGACAGCGCGTTGACCGCGGAGGCGCCCACGCCGTGCAGGCCGCCGGAGGTCTTGTAGCCGGAGCCGCCGAACTTGCCGCCGGCGTGCAGGCGGGTGAGCACCAGCTCGACGCCGGAGATGCCGGAGCGGGCGTGCACGTCGGTGGGGATGCCCCGGCCGTCGTCGTCGACCTGCACCGAGCCGTCGGCGTGCAGCGTCACCTCGACCTTTGTCGCGTGGCCGGCGACGCCCTCGTCGGTGGAGTTGTCGAGGATCTCGTTGACGAGGTGACCCACGCCACGGCTGTCGGTGGAGCCGATGTACATGCCGGGCCGCTTGCGGACGGCATCCAGCCCCTCAAGATGCGTGAGGTCGTCGGCTCCGTACAGGGTCTCAGGCTCTGCGGTCAACTGGTCGTACTCCCGGTCTCGGCGATGTGCTCCCCCGCACCGTCGGCGGTCGGCCCGGCGCGGGCACGCCGCAGCGAGCGTAGCCGTACGCCCCGACAAGCCGACGCGGACACCCGCGCGGCACGCCGCGGGCCGCTGCTGGCGGACCTGTCGCGGTCAACGCCCCGGCCCGGGGCCTTATGCCCGAAGCCGTCGCCGGTCCGGCAGGTGGCGGGCCGCCGTCCCACCGTACCGGGGGCGCCTCATGGTGCCTCCCGCCCCACGTGTCACATCTGTTTCCCGCTGTTGACGTACGTCACACCCGCGTGGTCTCATCACCATACGAGAGGATCTTTCATATTTCTATGAACGGATGGGATGTCATGTCCCCGTTGCGTCGTACCGTCGCGATGGCCCTGGTCATCGCCGTGTCGGCCGTTTCCGCCACCGTCACCGCATCCGCCCCCGCCACGGCGGCGATGCCCACCGCGGCGATCGCCCTCGGCGACAGCTTCGTCAGCGGCGAGGGCGCCGGGGCGTACCAGCCGGTGGTCGACGCGGCCGGCGTCGCGCAGGGCTTCCCGGGCTGGACCGCACCGAACAGCAACGCCTTCTTCTGCCACCGCTCGGCCAACGCTTCCCTGCACCGGGCGGCGCTGCCCGGCATCCAGGACCGGTTCAACCTGGCCTGCTCCGGCGGCCAGCCGCGCGACGTGACCGCCGCCTCGTCGGCCCGGACCGGCGGGCGGCAGGTGGCCGCCCAGCTCGACCAGCTCCGCGCGGTCGCCCGGACCCACGACATCGACCTGGTGCTGATCGGCCTCGGCTCCAACAACAGCTCGTTCACCTTCGGCGGGGTCGCCGAGAAGTGCGCCAACCGGTTCATCGCCGACGCCTGGACGGGCTGGTGGGAGTTCTGGGCGTACCTCAACGGGCCGGTGGAGCAGAAGCCGTGCACGGACGCCGACCTGGCCACCGCCGCCCAGGTCGCCGCCGCGACCGCCGAAACCACCGCGGCCGTACGCCAGATCCTGGCCGCCCTGCGCGAGGTGGACGCCGACGGCCAGCACCGGGTGGTGCTCCAGGACTACACCAACCCGCTGCCGCTCGAACTCGACCCGGCGTTCCACTCCGAGGACGGCCGCGACGACACCCGGGACAAGTTCCGCGCCCTCGGCGCCGAGCGGTACGCGGCCGGCTGCCCGATCCACCGGGCCAGCCTCGCTCCCGGCCACCGGTTCTCGCAGGGTCTCGGCAGCATCGTGCGCGCCACCCGGGACACCCTCGCCGCCGAGTTCCCCGGCGCCGACCTGGTCTACCTCGACGTCCAGCGGGCCTTCGACGGGGCCCGGCTCTGCGAGCGGCCGAACAGCCCGACCGGCACCCTGGCCACCCCGATCCGGCTGATGGACAACCCGCCCAACGGCACCTTCGTGACCAGCCTCGCCGGCAAGGACAAGATCGCCATCCAGCGGATCGCGAACACCTGCGTGACCTACTTCCAGAGCTGCCAGGAGTCGTGGCACCCGAACGCGGCCGGGCACGAGGTGCTCGGGCGGTGCCTCGCCGGCGCGGCCGGCGCCGCAGCCCGCTCGGTCGCCTGCCTGCGCGGCTCCGACGGCACGATCGCCGTCTCCTGAGCGGGGTCCGGCCCCGGCGCGTCCACCACCCGCGCCGGGGCCACCCCACACCCCGTGGCTACTGGCCGGTAGCCTGGCGTCGTGAGCGCGACGCCGGCATACGCACAGGAGTTCGTCCAGGTCGACGGGGCCCGCCTCGGCATCCAGGTCTACCCCGAGCCCGAGGGCGGGACGGAGGCCCCGGTGGTGCTGGTCGTGCCGGCGATGGGCGTCCGGGCCCGCTACTACCGGCCGCTCGCCGCCGCGCTGCGCGACGCCGGGCTGGCCGTGGTCGTGGCCGACCTGCGCGGCACCGGCGAGAGCACACCCCGACCCAGCCGGGCCTGCCGGTACGGCTACGCCGAACTGGCCGCCGACATCGGGGCCGTGCGGAGCGCGTTGACGGCCCGCCTGGCCGGGCGGCGAACCCTCCTGCTGGGGCACTCCCTCGGCGGGCAGGCGGCCGTGCTGCACCTGGCGCTGCACGGCGAGCAGGAGGTGGACGGGCTGGCGCTGGTGGCGGTCGGCATCCCGTACTGGCGCGACTTCGCCGGCCCGCGGCGCTACGGCGTGCTGCCGTACACCCAGGGCATCGCCGCCACCACCCGGCTGCTCGGCGTCTGGCCCGGGTGGGGGTTCGGCGGCCGGCAGGCCCGCGGGGTGATCCGCGACTGGGCGCACACCGCCCGGACCGGCCGTTTCCCACACCTCGACGGGGTGGACGCCGAGGCCGCCGTGGGCCGGATCCGCACCCCGGTGCTGGCGGTCAGCGTCGACGGTGACCAGTACACCCCGCACCCCACCCTGGACCGGCTCTGCGCCAAGCTCACCGCGGCCCCCGTCGTGCGCGAGCGCCATCCCGCGCCGCCCGGCGCCACCCTGGACCACTTCACCTGGGTACGCGCAGCCGAACCGCTGGCCGCCCGAGTCGCCACCTTCGCTGCCACGCTCCCCACCAGGTCCGGCCGGTAGCACGCCGATCCCGCCGGTCGCCAACACGAAACGATCGCTCGACCACCTGCAGAATCGCGCTCGATCCATGATCGAGTGGCATCGAAGCGCAGAAATAGCCACTCGATCCGGTATCGGGCGCGATCTTGGAGCCTGGATCATCGTCTCGTTGGCCGAGCGCATCGGCTGAGCCTCGCGACTGACGTTGCGGACAGCGAGATGGCGTTTCGATTGCTCGAACACCATCTCACCGGCCGGAGCGGAAGCCCAACCGGCTGGAGATCTCGGTGACGGTGTTGCGCAGCGGTCCCTCCAGGCGGCTCACCACCGACTCCACCGACGCGTTCCAGACGGTCAGGTGGATCGCGATGTTGACGGCGGCCACCACCCGTCCGGCGCGGTCGCGCACCGGCGCGGCCACCGAGCGCAGGCCGGCGGCGAGTTCCTCGTCGTTGACCGCGATGCCGGTGTGGCGTACCCGGGCCAGGCCGGCGGTGAGCTGCTCCCGTGCGGTGATCGTCTTGGGCCCGCGCCGGGCCAGGTCGGTGCGATCGAGGAGGGTACGCAGCTCGGCCGGCTCCTTGAAGGCGAGCAACGCCTTCCCCATCGAGGTGCAGTAGGCCGGCAGGCGGGAGCCGACGTTGAGGTTCAGCGCCATCGCGAAGTTGCTGGCCCGGCCGCTGCGTCGGCGGTCGATGTAGACGATGTCGGGTCCGTCGAGCACCGCCATGCTCACCGTGTAGCCGGTCTCGTCGGAGAGCGCCTGTAGCAGCCCGCCGGCCACCCGGGTGATCTCCATCGAGTTGATCGCGGCGAAGCCGAGGTCGATCACCCGCGGCCCGAGGGAGTACTTCTTCGACTCCGGGTCCTGCTGGACGTATCCGAGCTTGGCCAGGGTCGCGACGTACCGGTGCGTGGTGCTCTTGTTGAGGCCGACCGCACGGGCCAGGTCGGCGATGCCGAGCATCGGGCTGACCTCGCTGAACGAGGAGAGGATCTGGAGCCCGCGCTCAAGCGACTGGGAGAACGCCGGTTGCGCCGGGCCGGCGGGGGACGCCGCCGGCTTCACGGGTGGGGCCATGTCAGGTTCGCGGGTCATGCCGCATGGTAACGCGCACTGTTTCAAATAATCGAACGCCGTGTTGACTTCCGGTACACCCCTTCGTACGGTCCCTGCACCTCGGCTACCCGCCCCTGGAGGCGACATGGCAACCACCCCCACCCCCAAGCCCGCTCGACCCCTTCGTCTCGACCGCCGCCAACTGCTCCGGACCGCTGGACTCGGCATCACCGGTGCCGCCATCGCCGCCCCACTCGCCGGTTGCGAGATCGGTGCGGGAGACAGTGAGTCCACCGCCGGCGGCTCGTCGACCCTGAAGATCGGTTTCGTCAGCCCCCGAAGCGGCCCGGCCGCCAGCTTCGGCGAACCCGACGCGTACGTGCTCGACCTCGCCCGCAAGGCGTTCGCCGCCGGCATCACGGTCGGCGGCACGAAGTACACCGTCGAGATCATCGAGAAGGACAGCCAGTCCAACCCGCAGCGCTCCGCGCAGGTCGCCAACGACCTCATCAACGCCGACGGCGTGAACCTCATGCTGACCACCTCGACGCCCGAGACGGTCAACCCGGTCTCCGACGCCTGCGAGGCGGCCGGCGTGCCGTGCATCTCGACCGTCGTGCCCTGGCAGGCGTGGTATTTCGGGCGGGGCGCGAAGCCGGACGAGCAGGCCGCCTACAAGTACACGTACCACTTCTGCTTCGGGGTCGAGCAGTTCGCCAGCGCGTACTCGACGCTGTGGCCGCAGGTCGCGACGAACCGCAAGGTCGGCGTGATGTGGCCGAACGACTCCGACGGCAACGCGATCCGCAACTCGCTCGGCCCGCTGCTGGAGAAGGCCGGGTTCACCATCGTCGACCCGGGCGCCTACACCAACGGCACCAACGACTACAGCTCCCAGATCGCCCTCTTCAAGCGCGAGAGCTGCGAAATCTTCAACACCTTCCCGATCCCCTCGGACTTCGCCACCTTCTGGCGGCAGGCCGCCCAGCAGGGGTTCCGGCCCAAGATCGCGCAGCTCGCCAAGACCGGTCTCTTCCCGTCCCAGGTCGAGGCGGTCGGTGACATCGGAGTCGGGCTCTGTAGCGCCGCCTACTGGACGCCGACCTACCCGTACACCTCGTCGCTGACGAAGGTCTCGTCGGCGGACCTCGCCACCGGCTACCAGGCCGCCGCCGGCAAGCAGTGGACCCAGCAGCTCGGACCCAGCCTCGCGCTCTTCGACGCGGCCGCAGCCGCCTTCCAGGCCGCGCCGGACCCGACGAACCGGGAGGCGCTGGCGACCACGATCGGCACGCTCGGCGTGGACACGCCGATCGGCCGGCTGGAGTGGGGCAAGGGTCCGAACGCCAACGTGGTCGCCACCCCGATCCTCGGTGGGCAGTGGCGGCCCTCGCCGGCCGGCAGCCCGTACCAGCTCGACTTCGTGATCTGCGAGAACTCGTCGGACCCCAACGTGCCGGTGGCGAGCACGCTCCGGCCCTACCCGCTGGGCTCATGACAGCCGCTCCCGTGCTGGCCGGCGCCGGCCTGGTCAAGCGGTACGGCGACCTGGTGGTCCTCGACGCGGTCGACTTCGCGGTGGCCCCCGGTGAGGCGGTCGGCATCGTCGGCCCCAACGGCGCTGGCAAGACGACGCTCCTCGGGGTGCTCGCGGGCGGGATCAAGCCGCTCGGCGGCACCGTGCGGATCGACGGCCGCGACGTGACCCGGCTGCGTCCCGAGGCCCGTTGCCGGCTGGGGATCGGCCGCGCATACCAGGTGCCCCGGCCGTTCGGCGGGCTGACGGTGCTGGAGAACGTGCTGGTCGGCGCCACCTACGGCGCCGGCCTCGCCCGCCGCGCCGCGTACGCCCGCGCGGTCGAGGTTCTCGAACTCTGCGGGCTGCGCGAACTCGCGAACCGGCGGGCCGAGACGCTCGGCCTCCTGCACCGCAAGCGGCTGGAGCTGGCCCGGTCGGTGGCGACCGACCCCCGGGTGCTGCTGCTCGACGAGATCGGCGGCGGCCTCACCGACGCGGAGGCCGCCGAGCTGATCGACACGATCAGCCGGCTCAGGGAGCGCGGGATCGCGATCGTCTGGATCGAGCACATCGTCCACGTCCTGGTCCAGGTGATCGAGCGCCTGGTCTGCATGGACGCCGGCCGGGTGATCGCCGACGGCGAACCCGCCACGGTGTTGCGCGATGCCACCGTCATCGACGCCTACCTGGGGCAGGCCCACCGATGAGCGCGCGTGGCGACGGGCCGAAGGCGCTGCGGGTCGAGTCGCTCACCGCCCGGCACGGGCTGTTGACGGCGGTACGGGAGGTCTCGCTCACGGTCGACGACGGCGAGGTGGTCGCGCTGGTCGGGGCGAACGGCGCGGGCAAGTCGACGCTGCTGCGCACGATCGCCGGCGCGCACCCGAGCGCGGCCGGCGCCATCCACTTCGGAGCCGACGACGTCACCACCCGCCCGGCCCACCAGCGGGTCGCCGACGGGATCGCGCTCGTCCCGGAGGGCCGGCGACTCTTCCCCGACCTCACCGTCGAGGAGAACCTGCTCGTCGCGGCCCGGCGCGCCCGGCCCGGGCCGTGGCGGCTCGACACAATCCTCGCCGCCTTTCCGATGCTCGCCGAGTTGCGCGGCCGGCGCGCCGCCGCGCTCTCCGGCGGCCAGCAGCAGGCGGTCTCGATCGCCCGGGCGCTGCTGACGAATCCGCGCCTGCTCCTGGTCGACGAGGTGTCGCTGGGTCTGTCGCCGGTGGCCGTGGAGACCGTCTACGCGTCACTTGCCACCGTGCTCCGCAGCGGGGCGACGCTGATCCTGGTCGAGCAGGATCTCCAGCGCGCGATGTCGGTCGCGGGGCGGGTGGTCTGCCTCCTGGAGGGCCGGATCGTGCTCGACGCCCCGACCGCCGACGTGACCCGCGAGCAGGTGACGGAGGCGTACTTCGGGCTTTCCCGCACCACCGGCGGGGCCGCCGCCGACAGCACCCGCGGAGGTGGGGTTTCGTGAACTGGGTCAACGCGGTCGTCCAGGGTTTCTTCCTCGGCGGCGTCTACGCGCTCTTCGCCTGCGGCCTCTCGCTGCTCTTCGGCGTCATGCGGATCATCAACCTCGCGCACGGCGACCTCGCCGTGCTCGGCGCCTTCCTGGTCTGGTGGATCGCCACCTCGCTCAACCTGTCGCCGTTCGTGGCGCTGGTCCCGGCCCTGCCGGTCATGCTGCTGCTCGGCTACTTCCTGCAAAGATCGGTGCTCGCCCGCAGCCTCCGCTCGGGCGAGCTGACCCCGCTGCTCACCACGTTCGGCCTGGCGATCGTCCTACAGAATGCCCTGCTACAGGTCTTCTCCCCGGACGTGCGGTCGCTCGGCGGCGCCACCGGCCTGCTCGCCACCGGGAGTTGGCAGGTCGGCCCGCTCGCGATCCCCTATCTGGGGGTGCTGATCCTCGCGACCGCCGTCGCGGTCCTCGGCGGGTTGCAGGCGCTGCTGCGACGCACCGGCGCCGGGCGCGAGTTGCGGGCGGTGGCCCAGGATCCGGACACCGCCACGCTGGTCGGCGTGCCGGCCGCCACGGTCTATGCCAGAGCCACCGCGATCGCCGTCGGCACCGCCGCGGTGGCCGGCACGTTCCTCGCCATCCACTCGACGTTCGACCCGTCGAGCGGGCCGACGCAGCTCATCTTCGCGTTCGAGGCGGTCGTCATCGGCGGCATCGGCTCGCTCTGGGGCACCCTCGTCGGCGGGATCGTGCTCGGCGTCGCGCAGACGGTGGGCGCGACGATCGACCCGCAGTATTCGGTGCTCGCCGGGCACCTCGTCTTCCTCGCCATCCTGGCCAGCCCGAGAGGCCGGTCGATCGTCGCACGCAGGAGGTCGGCGTGAGCACCACCGCGACAGCCGCTGCCCGGGAAACCCGGCCGTGGACCATCTCGCGGACCGGCGCGACCGGACGCTGGGGTGGGGCCATGCTGATCGCGCTCCTCGTCGCGTTCTTCGCCGTCCCGCAGGTGCTCACCGCCAACGTCGTCGCGCAGCTCACCAGCCTGCTCATCTTCGTGATGCTCGCGGTGATGTGGAACGCCCTCGCGGGGTACGGCGGGATGGTCTCCGTCGGGCAGCAGACGTTCATCGGCTTCGGCGCGTACGGCACGATCTACCTGACCCAGCGGGAGGTCCCGCCGTACCTGGCGATGGTGCTCGCGGCGCTCGCCTGCGCCGCGCTCGCCGCCCTCCTCGCGCCGCTCGTGCTGCGCCTGCGGGGCGGCCAGTTCGCGGTCGGCACCTGGGTCGTCGCCGAGACCATCGCGCTGATCGTGGTGCTCGACGAGACGCTCGGCGGCGGCACCGGCATCTCGCTGCGCGGGCTCAACGTCTACGCCCCCGCGGTGCGCCGAGCGCTCACCTACTGGCTGGCGCTCACCGTCGCGGTGCTCCTGCTGGTGCTGGTGTTCCTGCTGTTGCGCCTGCGTACCGGCGTGGCCCTACAGGCGATCCGCGACGACCCGGAGGCAGCCGCGTCGCTGGGGGTGCGGGTCGCTCCCGTGAAGTTCCTGCTCTTCGTGCTCGCCGGCTTCGGGTGCGGGGCGGCGGGCGCGTTGATCCTCGCCAACACCCTCTTCATCCAGCCTCAGTCCATCTTCGGAGTGCACTGGTCGGCATACATGATCTTCATGGTGCTGGTCGGCGGGATCGGCACCTTCGAAGGCCCGATCGTCGGGGCCGTCCTGTTCTTCGCCGTCCAGTACTGGTTCGCCGACCTCGGCGCCTGGTATCTGATCGGGCTCGGGCTCGTCGCGGTCGCCTTCGCGCTCTTCCTCCCCCGTGGGCTGTGGAGCCTGGTCGACGACCGGGTCCGGCTGCTGCCCGTCGGCTACCATCTGCGGCCGTGAACCTGGTCAGGCACTTCATCGGCGGCCGGTGGACCGACGCGGCCAACGGTGGCGAGTACCCCAACCACGACCCGTGGTCCGGCGCGGTACTCGCCACCGTCGCCGCCGGTGACGCCGAGGACGCCCGGCGGGCGATCGACGCCGCCCACGAGGCGTTCCCCGGCTGGGCCGGCAGCCTCCCGGGCCAGCGGCAGGCGGTCTTCCTCCGCGCGGCGGAGATCCTCGCCCGCCGGCGGGAGGAGGTCCGGGCGCTGCTCACCGCCGAGACCGGCTGCGGGCACCACTTCGCCAACGTCCAGCTCGACTTCAGCCTCTCCCTGCTGCGGCAGGCGGCCGCGCTGCCGTACCAGTCGACAGGGCAGATCCTTCCCTCGGACGTCGCGGGGACGACGGCGGTCGCGGTGCGGCGACCGGTGGGGGTGGTCGGCGCGATAGCGCCGTGGAACTCCTCGCTGGTGCTCGGCGGCCGAGCCATCGTCGGCCCGCTGGCGCTGGGCAACACCGTGGTGCTGAAGCCCTCCGAGGAGTCGCCGACCAGCGGCGGCACGATCTGGGCGGAGATCTTCGCCGAGGCCGGGCTCCCCGCGGGCGCGCTCAACGTGGTCACCCACGCGCCCGGCGACGCCGGGGCGATCGGCGCGGAACTCATCGCCGACCCGCGGGTACGGCGGATCAACTTCACCGGCTCGACCGTCACCGGCCGGCGCCTCGCCGAGCAGGCCGGTCGCCATCTCAAGCGCGTCGTGCTGCAACTCAGCGGGCAGAACCCGCTGATCGTGCTGGCCGACGCCGACCTCGACCACGCGGTGGACGCGGCCACCTACGGCGCGTTCGTCCATCAGGGCCAGGTCTGCATGTGCGCGCGGCGCATCTACGTGGAGGACCGGATCGCCGAGCCGTTCGTCGCGCGCTTCGCCGCCAAGGTCGCCACGCTGCCGACCGGCGACCCGGCGGACCCGGCGACGGTGATCGGGCCGGTCATCAACAAGTGGTCGCTGTCGCTGCTGACCCGTCGCGTCGAGGAGGCCGTCGCGGCCGGCGCCCGGGTGCTCGCCGGTGGCGCCCCGGTGCCGCCCTGCTATCCGGCGACCGTGCTGACCGAGGTGCCGGCGGACGCGGAACTGGCCTTCGACGAGACGTTCGGCCCGGTGGTCGTGCTTGAGATCGTCGCCGACGCGGACGAGGCCGTGCGCCGGGCGAACCAGTCGCGCTTCGGGCTCACCGCCGCGGTGCTGACCGGCGACCCGCAGCGTGGCGTCGCCATCGCCCGGCGGCTGGAGGCCGGCATCGTCCACGTCAACGACCAGCCGGTGAACGACGAGCCGCAGATGCCGTTCGGTGGGGTCAAGGAGAGCGGCTGGGGGCGGTTCGGGATCGGCTTCGCCGCCGACGACTTCACCGAGACCCAGTGGCTGACCACCAGGGACAGTCCGCGCGCCTTCCCGTTCTGAGCGGCTTCCGGTTCTGGGCGGCCCGGTGCCGCGCCGCCGTCCATGGTCACCCGCGGGCCGGGGATTAGTCCTCGGGGACGTGGGTAAGCCGCTGCGCCCGAGACGGCGGAAGGGGACCGAATGTCGGACACACACACCACACTGCGCTCGATGCACGACCTGGGACTGGCGGCCTGGTTCGGCGGGTCCCTGATGGGGGCCTTCGGCGTCAACGGCGCCGCGGCCCGGATCGACGACTCGACCCAGCGGCTGCCGATCGCGTCGGCGGGCTGGGCCCGGTGGACCCCGGTCAACGCGGCGGCGATCGGCGCCCACCTCGCCGGGGCGGTCGGTGAGCTGGTGACCGAGAGCCCACGGATGGCCGCCCAGGCGGGCGTGGGGCGGGCCAGCACGCTGAAGACCGCGCTGACCGTCAGCGCCCTGGCGGCGACCGGCTACAGCCGGCTGCTCGGCATGCGGCTGGCGCGCTCCGGTGCGCCCTCCGTGCAGGGCGTCACCGAACCGAACCAGCAGACGCCGGCGAGCGTGGCGGCCAACCAGCGCAAGCTGAAGATGCTGCAATGGGCGATCCCGGCGCTGACCGGCGCGCTGATCGTGGTCACCGCGTACATGGGCGAGCAGCAGAAGCCGGGGCAGATGTTGCGCGGCATGCTCGGCCGGGCGAACGGCATGATGGCCGGGGGCCGCGCGATGGGCATGATGAGCGGGGGCCGGGCGATGGGCCGCAACGCCGGCCGGATCGCGGCGGTGAAGGCGGTCCGGCGGCAGATGGCGATGTCCGGCCGCTGACCGCCGACGGCAGGACCGCAGTCGCCGGCCGGCACCGACGCCGGCGCACCGACCAGCGAGGTGGCCATGACCGACAGGGACAGGCAGGACCGGGGGCCGGAGGGCGTCGCGCCCTGGGGCACCACGGACGGCTTCGACGCCGATCCGCCGTGGGGAGCCGGTACGGACTCGCCGATGGACGAGGGCAGCGAGGAGACCGCCGTGCCCGAGGGACGGCGCGGTGAGCGGCGAGCGGGCGAACCGACGGACCGCGACGCGGACCGGCCCGCCGGCCGGCACGGATTCGGGTCGGTGGAGCCGACCGGTACGCCGGCGGCCGGGCCGGGCGCGCCACCGGACCCGGCGCCGTCGCGGCGTACCTTCCCGGACGACGTGGCCGGTGAGGACCTACCGGACAACGCGCTGGAGGAGGCGACCGGGATGCATCCGGAAGGGGTGTCCCGGCACGGCTGATCCGGCCTGGCGGGCCGGACGCGGGCGCCAGCCGGAGCGCGGCGGGGCATCGCGGGCGGACGGATCGGCGACCGTCGGACGGTGACCGCGGGGGCGACCGGTTGGTAACGTGCCGCGATGAGTCTGCGGCGTCGACCGGCGGCGGCTGCCGTGACCCTCTACATCACCATCACCGCGGTGGTGTACCACCTGGTGCTGGCCAACCCGGCCAGCCCGTTCGCCATGCCGGAGCCCGACCGGGCCCTCGGCGAGGCGCTGGGCAACCAGTTCCTGCACACCGTGGTGCCACTGCTCGCCCTCGCCGACTGGGTGCTGTTGGACCGGCGCGGCCGGCTACGCCCGCGGTACGCGCTCTGGTGGCTCGCCTTCCCGCTGGGCTACCTCGGCTTCGCGCTGGTACGCGGGCTGGTGGTGCGGCACTATCCGTACCCGTTCCTGGAGGTCGGGGAGATCGGCTACGGCGGTGTGGGGATCGTCTCGGCCATCCTCGCTCTCTCGTTCTGGCTGCTCGGCCTGGCGTTCGTCGGCGTCGACCGGGCCCTGGCCCGGCTCCGGCCGGCGCCCCCCGCGGGTGCGGGAACCCCGGAGCAGGTGGTGCAGCCCGCAGCGGCGACAGACGGCACGCCCGGCCCGAGCGGCACGGCCGTCTCGGGGCGGTCGGCAGCGTGAGCACGCCGGTGAACGGCAGCGGTGGGACGGATCGGGTGCTGACGGCGTTGCTGGCCATGCAGCGACAGTCGTGGGAGCAGGGCGTCGCCGCGCAGGCGGCACTCGACCTGGGCCGCCATGACCTGGCGGTGCTGCTGGCCGACGCGGCGGTCACCCGGCAGCACCGGGACGGACGGCTCGGCGATGCCGGCGGCGAGACGGGCGTGGTCAACGGGGCCGCCTGCGGCGAGGCGGTACGGCACGCGGCGGCGGTCACCGGCGAGCGTCGCTTCGCCGTGGCCCTGGAGGCGCAGCTGCGTTGGCTGCTCGTCGGGGCGCCCCGGGCCGGCGACGGCACGCTGTACCACCTCCTCGGCGGCCGGGAGGTATGGGCCGACACGGTGTACATGGTGGTGCCGCTGCTGGCGCTGACCGGGCATCCGAGGTTGGCCGTCGAACAGGTGCGCGGGCATCGCGTGCGGCTCCACGAACCGGAAAGCGGGCTCTACGCCGCCCGGTGGGACGACGAGCGGGGCCGACTGACCCATCCGCAGCACTGGGGCACCGGCAACGGCTGGGTGGTCGCCGCGATCGCCCGGGCGCTGCGGTTGTCGGCCCAGTGGCCGCCGGACGTCCGCGACGAACTCGCCGGGCACGCCCGCGAGGTGATCGACGCCTGCCTGGCGTACCGGGGCGAGGATGGGCTCTTCCGGGACGTGTTGGACGATCCGGCGACGTTCCGCGAGGCGAACGTGGCGCAGATGCTCGCGTACGCGATGCTGACCGGGGTCGCCGACGGCTGGTTGCCGCCCTCGTACGCCGACACCGGCCGGGACCTCGTGGCCGCCGCCGACCGGCTGGTCGACGAACGGGGGCTGGTCACCGAGGTCTGCGGGGCACCGGAGTTCAGCGCGCCGGGCACCTCCGGCGAGGCACAGGCCTTCCACCTGATGGCGCACGCCGCGCTGCGCCGGCTGCCCTGACGGCCAGGCTGCGGCCGGCTGCCCTAGCGGCCGTGCTCCGGCCGGACCCCGGCGGGCGGTGCCGGACGGCCGTGGTCGGCGGGACCAAGGACACTGCCGCGCTGGTGGGAGCCGTGCCACGGTGATCCCAAGGGCGTTTGGTGCAGCGTCTGCCGGGGACGCGGCGGTGCCGGCGTCGTCGGAGAACGGGAGGCAAAGATGCGTGCGCTGCGGCTGCCCGCCTGGAAGACCGAACCGGAACTGGTCGAGGTCGACGAGCCGACGCCGGGCCCGGGACAGGTGGTGGTGAAGATCGGTGGTGCCGGAGCCTGCCACTCCGACCTGCACCTGATGCACGACTTCGAGGCGGGCGCCCTGCCCTGGAACCCGCCGTTCACGCTGGGGCATGAGAACGCCGGCTGGGTGCACGCGCTCGGCGCCGGGGTCACCGGGCTGGAGGTGGGCCAGCCGGTCGCCGTGTACGGCCCGTGGGGATGCGGCACCTGCGCCCGCTGCCGGCTCGGGATCGACACCTACTGCGAGAACCCGGCCGGTGCGCCGGTGCCGGGCGGTGGCGGCGGGCTCGGGCTGGACGGCGGCATGGCCGCGTACCAACTGGTGCCGGCGGCCCGGCACGTGGTGCCGCTGCCCGAGGGGCTGGACCCGGTGCAGGCCGCGCCGCTGACCGACGCGGGCCTCACCCCGTACCACGCGATCCGCCGGTCCTGGTCCAAGCTCCCGCCGGGCAGCACCGCGGTGGTCATCGGCGTCGGCGGGCTCGGGCACGTCGGCGTGCAGATTCTCAAGGCCACCACCGCGGCCCGGATCATCGCGGTGGACACCCGGGACGAGGCGTTGCGGCTCGCCGAGGAGTACGGCGCCGACCTGGCGCTGCGTTCGAGCGAGCAGACCGCCGAGGAGATCCGGAAGGCCACCGGCGGTCACGGGGCCGACGTGGTGCTCGACTTCGTCGGCGCCGACGCCACGCTGCGCATCGGCGCCGCCGCCGCACGCACCGTGGGTGACCTGTCCATCGTCGGCATCGGCGGTGGCTCGCTGCCGGTCAGCTTCTTCTCGGTGCCCTACGAGGTGAGCATCCAGACCACGTACTGGGGCAGCCGCCCCGAGCTGATCGAGGTGCTCGACCTCGGCGCGCGCGGGCTGGTGCGCCCGAAGACGACCACGTTCCGCCTGGAGGACGCGATGTCCGCCTACCGGAAGATGCAGGACGGCACGTTGGAGGGCCGGGCCGTCATCGTGCCGTGACTACAGTGATCATGTGGTCGCCGCGTTGGAGCTCTACCTGGACACCGCCGCCACCCGACGGATCCGGGTGCTCTGGGACGCCCTGGAGGCCGAGGGGGTGCAGAGCATGCGCTCCCTGCTGGAGCAGCGGCACCGGCCACACGTCTCGCTCGCGGTCGCGCCGCGTTTCGACCCGGAACAGGTGGCGGCGGCGCTCACCGGCACCACCGTGGCGGCGCCGCTGCGGCTGTCGTTCCAGCAGGCCGGGCAGTTCGTCGGCCGGGTGCTCTGGCTCGGCCCGGCGCCCACCGTGGAACTGCTGGAGCACCACCGGCGGGTGCACGACCGGCTCGCCGCGGCCGGCATTGGGCTGGTCGAGCACTACCAGCCCGGCCGGTGGGTGCCGCACTGCACGCTGTCCATGCGGGTCCCGAACACGCTGATGGCCGCCGCCGTACGCCGGTGCCTGGAGGTGCTGCCGCTGGAGGCGACCGTGGTCGCCGCCGCCCTCACCGACCACGCCCGCGGCATCTCCCACCCCCTCCCCTGACCCGGGCCGGCCGCCGCGGTCAGGAGGGGGTGGCCAGGCCGTGCCGCCAGTAGCCCATGAAGGCCACCGCCCGGCGGTCCAGGCCGCGTTCGGCGACCAGGTGCCGGCGGAGGGTACGGATCACGCCCGCCTCCCCGGCCAGCCAGGCGTAGAGCGGGGCCGTCGGCATCACGTCGGGCACCTCCCAGAGGATCGCGCGGTCCACGTCCACGTCGTCGACCGGCTGACCCGGCGACCCGGGACCGGTGACCGCGGCGACCGGCACACCCACCTCGCTGGAGAGCAGCTCCCCGGCCGCGGCGGCGACGGCACCGACCAGCCGGTCGCCGTACCGGCCGCCGTCGCGGGACAGCCAGGTCACCTCCACGCCGGGCGGCGCGACCAGCGGCAGCACGTCCTCTGCCGTGGGAACCTCCAGCAGCACCCGGCCCCGGGCGTCCAGCGGCAGCCGCTCGCAGATGCCGCTGATCGCCGGCACCGCCGTCTCGTCCCCGGCGATCAGCAGGCACCCGGTGGACGGCGGCCGGAACTCCAGCCCGCCGTGCGGGCCGGGGTGTTCGGCGTCCGGGCCGGCGATGGCGATCTCGTCGCCGGGGCGTACCCGCCGAGCCCACCGGGTCGCCGGGCCGCCCTCGCCGTGCAGCACCAGGTCGACGTCGACCTCGCTGAGGTGCGGCCGGACCGCCCGGACGGTGTAGGTGCGGACCGGGTTGCGCCGGTGCTCCGGCAGGGCCCGCAGCTGCGCGTACCAGTCAGGGCCCTGGGGCAGGTACACCGCGCGCTGGCCGGGCAGCGGCAGCGCCAGCTTGATCCGCTGGTCGTAGCCGTTGTCGGCGAAGCGGTCCAGGTCCGGGCCGGTGAAGGTGACCCGGACGAACGACGGGCTGAGCCGGCGTACCGCGCGAACCTCGACGGAGAACAGCCGCCAGGGCGTGGCGGGCAGGGTGTTGGTCATGTTGCCTCTCTGGGTACGGGCCGGGTCGCGTCGACGCGTTACCGGATTCGGGGTGCCGAGGCGCGTGAACGCCACAGCAGCCAGACGAAGTAGGGGGTGCCGATCATGGCGGTGACCAGGCCGGCGGGGACCTGGGCTGGGGCGATCACGGTGCGGCCGAGGGTGTCGGCGAGGCTGACCAGTCCGGCGCCGAGCAGCGCGGCGACCGGGAGCACCCGGGCGTGCCGGCCACCGACGAGGGCGCGGGCGGCGTGCGGGGCGACCAGGCCGACGAAGCCGATCACGCCGACCGCGGAGACCGCGGTCGAGGTGAGCAGCGCCGCCGCGCCGAGCGCGACCAGCCGGGTACGTTCCAGCCGGACGCCGAGCACCCGCGGGGTGTCGTCGTCGAGCGTCATCAGGTCCAGTTCGCGCCGGGCGGCGACCACCGCCGGGGTGAGCACCAGCAGGGCGATCGCCACCGGCAGCACCTGGGTGGCGGTCCGGCCGTAGGTGGAGCCGGAGAGCCAGGTGAGGGCCTTGCCGGTGTTCCACGGGTCGAAGGCGACGATCAGGAAGGTGATCATTGCCATGCCGCCCTGCCAGGTGCCGAATCCGATCAGGACCAGCCGGTCGGAGCTGAGCCCGCCGCGCCAGGCCGCCCCGTAGACCAGGGCGAAGGCGAGCATCGCGCCGAGCCCGGCCACTCCGGAGACCGCCCAGACGCCGGCCAGCGGCACGAAGGTGAGCAGCGAGATCGCGCCCAGCCCGGCGCCGGCGGTGATGCCGAGGATGCCGGGTTCGGCCAGCGGGTTGCGGCAGACCGCCTGAACGGTGGTGCCGGCGACCGCGAGGGCCGCGCCGGCCAGCATCGCCGCGGCGACCCGCGGCCACCGCTGGTCCAGCACGAAGGTGTACGCCGGCCCGGTGTCGCCGTTGATCCAGTTGACGATGTCGCCGACCAGCACCCAGGTGTCCCCGAAGAGCATGCCGACCAGCACCGCGACGGCGGTGACCGTGGCCGCCACGGCGACGACGGCGCGGTGGAAGGCAGCCGAACGGATGGCCGCGTGGCCGCCGGGCGGGCGGCGGGTGGGGCCGGCGTCGCGGTGCCGGCGGGCGAGCCAGATGAGGATGGCCGCACCGAGCAGGGTGGTCACCACGCCGGTGGGGATGTCGACGCCGGCCTGGCCGCCCATCACGGCCCGCAGCAGCACGTCGGAGCTGAGCACGATGATCATTCCGGCGATGCCGGCGAGCGGCAGCAGCACCCGGTGCCGGTGCACCCCGGGCACCAGCGGGCCGAGGAGCCGGACGATCACCGGGGCGCAGAGGCCGACGAAACCGACCGGTCCGGTGAGGGTGACCGCCGCCGCGGAGAGCAGCACGGCCAGCACCGTGACGAGCAGCCGGGTACGCCGTACGTCGAGGCCGAGCACGGTGGCGGTGTCGTCGCCGAGGGCGAGGATGTCGAGGCGGTGCCCGAGCAGCATCAGCGCGACGATGGAGAGGCCGATCACCGGGGCGAGTTGGGTGAGCGCGTTCAGGTCGCTCTGCACCAGCGAGCCGTTGCCCCAGGCGAAGAGGCCGATGGTGGCCTGCTCGAAGAGCAGGAGCAGCAGGGTGGTCACCGAGCCGAGGGCCAGCGCGGTGGCCGATCCGGCGAGGATGAGCCGGGTGGTGCCGGCCTGCCCGCCAGCGGACATCGCCATCACCAGGCCGGCCGCGGCGAGCCCGCCACAGAAGGCCAGGCCCCCGGCGGGCAGCGCGGGCAACGCGATGCCGAACGCGGCGACCGAGACGATGGCCAGGTGGGCGCCGGCGTTGACGGCGAGGGTGTCCGGCGAGGCGAGCGGGTTACGGGCGATGGACTGGAGGGCCGCGCCGGCGAAGCCGAGGGCGACGCCGATGGCCAGCCCGGCGAGCAGCCGGGGCACCCGGGAGGCGACCAGCACCCGGACCGTCTCGTCGTCGCCACCGGTGAGCAGCCGCAGCAGGTCGAGCGCGCCGACGGCGGAGGTGCCCTGGGTGAGGTGCACGGCGGCGACCGCCAGCAGCAGCGCGGTGGCCGCGATGAAGGCCCCGACGACGCGAGGGGCCGAGAGGCGCCCGGCCGGAGCCGACCCGAGGGCCGGCTCCGAACGCGGGGGCGCGGTCAGCGTGGTCACACCGTGTAGGTGTTGACGAGCTGGTCGATGTACTGCTTGCCGGAGAGCGGCCCGCCGAAGGTCCAGACGCCGTCCGGCATCCGGTGCAGGTTGCCCTGCTTGACGAAGGGCAGCGACTTCCAGATGGCGTTGTCGGCGAGGCCGTCGGCGAAGACGTCGCTGCCGTCCGAGGCGTTGTAGAAGAAGTGCAGGTCCGGGCTCTTGAAGACGGTCAGGCCCTCGACGTCGGTCTGGCCCAGGCCCCACGCCTCGTCGGTCTTGCCCTCCCAGGCGTTGGTCAGGCCGAGCGCGATGCCGATCTGGGAGACCAGCGCGCCCTGACCGAACATCCGGATGCTGACCGTGCTGCCTTCCTTCCAGCCGTCGGCGATGGCGAACGGCTTGCCGGCCGCACCGGCGGCGGCGATCTTCTGCTTGCCCTCGGCGATGGCGGCGTCGAAGTCGGCGAGCAGCTTCTCCGCCTCGGCGGTCTTGCCGACCGCCTTGGCGATCATGTTGAGGTCGGTACGCATCCGGCCGAGGTTGTCCGAGGCATCGCTGCCCTTGGCGACGATGACCGGGACGTACTTCTCCAGCTGGCTGATCAGGTTGGCGCCGCGGTCGTCCTCCATCACCACCAGGTCGGGTTGCAACGCGACGATCGAGTCGACGCTCGGTTCCCCCCGGGTGCCGACGTCCTTGACGCCGGAGTCGAGCTTGGCGGCGGTCACCCAGGTGGCGTAGCCCTTGGGGTCGGCGACGCCGACCGGCATGACGCCGAGGCTGACCAGCATCTCGACCTCACCCCACTCCAGGCCGACGACCTTGGTGGCGGGATTGTCGAGCTTCACCTCCTTGCCGCGGCTGTCGGTGACGGTGACCGGTCCGCCGGTGGCGGAGGCCGAGGCTGTGGGCTCGGCGGTGTTCTCGGTGGTGCCGCAGGCGGCCAGCAGCAGCGCGCTGGCGGCAGCGACCAGGGCAATGACACGGTTACGGGACATGACGTTCTTTCTCGGGTGCGGGTGTTGGCTGGTCGGGTTCAGACCGGGATACGGGTCAGGTGCCGGCCGACGGGCCGGGTGGTCACCAGTCCGTTGAGCGGATCGACGGTGACCTCGATGGTGATCCCGTAGGTCTCGGTCAGGTCCTGCTCGGTGAAAACCTCGGCCGGAGTGCCGGTGGCGCGGATCCGGCCGCTGTGCAGCAGGACCACCTCGTCGGCCACCGCGGCGGCCTGGTTGAGGTCGTGCAGCACGACGCCGACCGCGACGCCGTGGTCGTCGGCGAGGTCACGCATCAGGTCGAGGATCTCCACCTGGTAGCGCAGGTCGAGGAAGGTGGTGGGTTCGTCGAGCAGCAGCACGGGGGTGTCCTGGGCCAGACAGGTCGCCAACCAGACCCGTTGCAGTTCGCCGCCGGAAAGCTCGTCCACCGGCCGGTCGGCCATCGGGGTGACCCCGGTGACGGCCATCGCGCGGGCGACGGCGGCGGGCCCGGCGGGGTCGTCGGCGCGCCAGCGGCCCCGGTACGGGTGACGGCCGTAGCCGACCACGTCACGGACGGTGACCCCGCTGGGCACCGGCCGGCTCTGGGCCAGCAGGGTGACCCGGCGGGCGAACTCCTTGGCCGGCAATCCCGCCGCGGTGGCGCCGTCGGCCAAGTGAACCGTGCCGTGGTCGATCGGGTGCAGCCGGGCGAGAGCTCGCAGGAGGGTCGACTTGCCGCTGCCGTTCGGGCCGACGAGGGCGGTCACCCGGCCGGGTCGCAGGGCGATGCTCGCGCCATGGACCACCGGCGTGCCGTGGTAGCCCAAGCGGAGGTCGGCTCCGCGAAGGCTCTGCTCGGCGTCGCCCGACGCCAGTCCGCTCGACATGTGGTTAGGCTAACCTAACCTAACTTGCTGTCAAGGCGAGGGTCCGGCTCCCGGCCACCCTCCGGGTGACGGCAACGTCGCAGGTAGACACTGTCCGATGCATCGTCCGGAGCGCCGCAGGCCACCCCGGTTGGACACCCGCGTCCCGGCGCAGATGCCGGGCTGCGCGCGGCGCCATCCGGCGGGTGGCGCGAAACGGTACCGGGGTGGGACGACAGACCCCCGCAAGCAGCGGTAGCGTTGCGCGTCATCGCCGCCGGGACGCCGGTGTGCCGCTCGCGATTCGTACGGAGGATGGGCATGTCCATCGGCGAGAAGCCGTTCGCAACCCGCGACGACCTGACCTCACGGCCGGAGTTCGAGGTCGCCATGCGCGGGTACGAGAGACGGCAGGTCGAGCGCTACGTCGAGCAGGTGGAGAACCGCCTCGCCGCCGCCTCGGCCGAGCGGGACCGGGCGGCGGCGCGGGTGCGGGACCTGACCGGCAAGCTCCAGGCCTTCCAGGCCGAGGTGACCGAGCTGCGCCAGCGACCGGCGCAACTGGACAAGGCGACCATCCGGGACTTGGGCCCGATCGTCGCCGAGATGATCGAGCTGGCCGACAAGCAGGGCGCCAAGATGATCGAGGAGGCCACCCATCTGGCGGCCAAACTCCAGGCGGAGGCGGACAAGACGCTCGCCAACGCCCGGGAACGGACGGTCAAGGCGCTGGCGGACCTCGAAGAGGAACTGGCCGGCCGGCGGGCCGAGCACGAGAAGAAGTACGAGGAACTGAAGTCCGCCGCCGACGCCGAGCTGACCGAGACCCGCGAGCGGGCCGACAAGCTGCGCGCCGAGGGTGAGGCCACGCACGAACGCGCCCAGCAGGAGGCGCAGAAGATCGGCGAGCAGTGCCGCCAGCAGGTCGAGCAGGCGCGATCGGCGGCCGAGGCGCTGACCGCGTCGGCGCGTACCCAGATCCACCAGGAGATCCAGGCGGCTCGCTCAAAGAACCAGCAGGAGCTGGCCCAGTGGCGGACCACCGTCGAGGAGGAGTTGGCGGAGCGGCGCGCCAGTGCCGAGGAGGACCTGACCGAGCAGCGGGCGACGGCCGAACGCGAGTTGGCCGCCCAGCGGACCGCCGCGGAGCAGCGGGTCAGCTCGATGATCGCGGACGCGCAGCAGTACTCCGCGGAGATCCGCAAGCGTGCCGACGAGCAGGCGGCCGAGGTACGCAAGCACAGCGACGAGCAGGCCGCAGCCGCCGAGGAGCAGCTCCACGCCGTACAGCTGGAGGTCGGCAAGCAGCGGGACGCGCTGGCCCAACTCCAGGAGGAACTGGATACCGCCGGGCAGCAGCTCGACGAGGCGCGCCGCGAGAAGGACGCCACGGACGCCGAGCTGACCGGGCTGCGCCAGCAGCTTGAGGAGACCAGCCGCGACCTCGCGACGGAGAGCCAGCGGCTGGACGAGGTGCGCCGGGCCGCCGAGGCGGCCGAGCGGCACGCCAAGGAGACCCGGGCGCGGGTGCAGCGGGAGGCCAAGCGGGTCGCCGATCTGGCCGCCGCGGCGGTGATGGCCGCCGCGGCCGGCGGCAGCGAGACCGCCGAGTATCCGATGGTGGCCGCCAGAGGCGCGAACATCCCGGCACCCCGGGCCGGCGGCGAGCCGGGCCCGGCAACCACCGGTGCACCCCGGTCCGGTGAGGGCGTCGCCGGCCGTACGGACGCCGTGCCGGCAGAGGCCGTCCCAGCAGAGGCCGGGCCGGTGGGTGCCGGACCGGCGGCGAACCCGGCGGCGACCAGGGGCCCGGAGCCGGCCACCGGCGATCCGGAGGGCACTGCGGAGACCCGGGCCGACCAGCCGCAGCCCGAGCCGCCCGCCCGCCCGCCACACGACCCGGTGGCCCGCGCGGAGGCGGCCGTCGCCGCCGCCGGTCCGGGCGGCATCGACTGGTTCGCCGGGCCGGGGGCGACGGCACAGCACGACGAGACCGACGGCCCGGAAACCGAGGCGAACACCGACCGCGCGCCCGCGTCCGCGCCGCACTGACCCGAGGCCGCCAGCCGCCGCGTCGCAACGACCGCCGGCCCTGCCCGCCAGCGGGCGCTACGGGCCGTCCCGCGCTCCACAGTGGGCGCGGGCGGCCCGGGGTCGCCGTCGGGTCGAGTCGGCGCGGGGCCGCGCTGGTCGGGCGGGGCGCTCGACGGTCAGCACGGTCGACGCGGCAACCAGCCGAGGAACCGGCTGCGAGCGTGGGCCAACGGCATGCCGGGCAGGTCCCGGGCGGCGGCGAAGAGGCACGAGCCCAGGTAGACCGCGAGCGCGGCGCGGGCACCCCCGAACTCGGCGAGCAGTTGACTCTGCTTGACCGCGCACGGCCACTCCCGGCCGCACCCCGTGCACGTCCACTCCGGCGGCGAGGGCAGGTGCTCCGGCGGCTTCGTCGAGCGGTAATGAGCGGTGGCGCTGTTGCGCCGGCCGCGTTGGGTACGGACCCGGGCCGGTTCGTCGGACGCCGGTTGCCGGCGGGCGAACAGCTCCCGGCGGGCCAGCCCGAGGGCGCCGCCGACCCGCACCAGCGCGTCCGGCCCCGGTCGATAGCCGACCAGGGCACCCAGCACGTGGTGCCCCAGCAGGTCGAAGGCGTCCGGTCCGAGGGCGAGGTCCCGGCAGAGCGCGATGAGCCGCGACGGCGCGGCCACCCGCTGCGTCACCAGGCCGGTACGCAACACCTCCCGCAGGCCGTCGCCGAGGGCGGCCAGCCGGGTTCCCAGGATGCCGGTCAAGAGTGTCTCCCCGGCGATCCGCCGGAGCGCGTCAGCCGTTGCCAGGCGGACGATGTCAGCCAGATCGTTGATCTCCAACCACCCCATTCCCTCATCCCTTTCGGTCGATCAACTACCTCTCACTCGACACCCTTTGCATGATCATGGCCACGCTCGGTCGCGGCTAGCCCGAAGTGCGCACGAGACCGGGCGCGTTAGCCCGAAAACGAAGCCCCTCTGCTCTCCGCAACGAGCGACGTCCCCTCCACGCGACGCAGATACCGTGGGAACCTCATGGGATTCCTTCCTCTGTGGATACCATCGGAAAGGAATCCCGCTCGCCGGCCGTGCTCATCACCGGCCTCTGCAAGGCCGCGTCGGACCCGTCTACGCACGGAACGATCGCCCTCCGTCCGTGTCGATGGAGACGAGGTGAATACGAAGCTCCCGGCCACGCATCGGTTCGACAGCCGCGACCCCGACACCATCCACGCCTTTCTGACCAGCGCCTACGGCACCGAGATGACGATCCGGGCCGCGGAGGGCTACCGATTCCGCCACCACCGCGTCGACGCCGGCCCGTTCTGCCTGGAGACGATGGAGCAGTCGACCCGGCTGGAGATCGACGTCGGACGCATCGGTGCCCTGGTGGTCGTCCAGGTGGTCAGCGGGCGGATCGACCGAACCTGTGCCGGAGTGAGCGGCCGATTCGGGCCGGGAGACGTCTTCCTCGCCGCCGCACCCGGCCGCCCGTACTCGATGTCCTGGCTGCCCGGACGGGTCAAGTCGTGCCTGCTCGACCTCTCGGTGCTGGCCAAGGTGGCCGGCGGCACGCTGCCCGGTCGGGCGGGCACGATCCGGTTCACCGGACTGGCTCCCGCCTCGCCGGCCCTGGCGCGGCTGTGGCGGCACACCACGAGCTACCTCGACCACGTCGTACTCCGCAACCCGTACGCTTACCGGCAGCCGCTGGTGATCGCCAACGCCGCCCGGATGCTGGCCGCCTCGGCGCTCGCGGTCTTTCCCAACACCATCACCGGCCGCCCGGCCGCGACGGATCGCCGCGCCGCGACCAACGCGACGCTGCGTCGGGCGACGGCGTTCATCGACGAGTACGCCGACCGCGACATCGTCGCGGCCGACATCGCCGCCGCGGCCCAGGTCTCACTGCGGGCCCTGCAACTGGCGTTCCGCCGGCACCTCGACACCACCCCGATGGCACATCTGCGCCGGGTCCGGCTCGACCGCGCGCACCACGACCTGTTGCAGGCCGACCCGCGACAGGAAACCGTGTCGGCCATCGCCTCCCGGTGGGGATTCCTGAGCCACAGCCGGTTCACCGCCCGCTACCACGCCACCTACGGGATCCCGCCCAGCCGGACCCTGCACGCCTGACGCCCGGGGGGCCGACCGCCGTCGGCGGGTCACCGTCCGCACGATGGTCGCTGGCCCTGGGCGGTGCCAGAATCGCCCCATGCGGCGTGCGCTCGTCGGCCGGGACGAGGTGTTCGACCATGCCTGGCGCTCGCTGAGCGAGCCCGGGCCGGTGCTGCTGGAGGGGCCGGTCGGGATCGGCAAGACGGCGTTGCTGCGGGTGCTGATCTCCGAGGCGAGGCGGGCCGGCTGGTCCGTGCTGACCTGCGCGCCGACCGAGTGCGAGACCGACCTTCCGTTCGCCGCCCTCGCCGACCTGCTGCGCCCGCTGGCGGACCTGGTGGTGGACCTGCCGCGTCCGCAGCGCGTCGCGGCCGAGGTGGTGCTGCTCACCCGCGACAGCGACGAGACCGTCGACGAGCGGGTGGTCGGCGCGGCCACCCGCTCGCTGCTGGAGGCGGCGCTCGCCGCGGACCGGCCGATGCTGGTCGCGGTGGACGACGCGCCGTGGCTGGACCGGCCGAGCGAACGTGCGCTGCGGTTCGCGTTGCGCCGGGTCGACCCGGGGCTGGCCACCCTGGTCAGCTCCCGGAGCAGCAACGGGCCGGCGCTCCGGGCCGCGCCCCTCGGGCTGGACGCCGGCCCCGGCCGGCTGACCCGGCTGGCCCTGGAGCCGCTCGACGTGGGGGCCCTGCACCACGTCCTGCGGGAGCGGATCGGCACGACGTTGAGCCGCCCGCTGCTCGCCCGGATCGCCCGGGAGGCCGGCGGCAACCCGCTGGTCGCCATCGAGGTGGCCCGCGCGGTGCAGCGCCTGCCACAGCCACCGGAGCCGGCGCAGGACCTGCCGGTGGCCTCGTCCATGCACCAACTCCTCGGTGAGGTGCTCGCCGGACTGCCGGTCTGGTGCCGGGACGCCGTACGGCTGGCCGCCCTGCTCGGCGTTCCGCTGCTGCGCGATCTGGCGGCGGCCGGGGTGGCCGCTCAGGCGTTCGACCCCGCGGAGGAGGCGGGGCTGCTGGTGGTGACGCCGGTGCGGGTCGAGTTCGCCCATCCGGTGTACGCGGCGGCGGTCCGCGCCGGCATCCCGCCCGGCGTGCGGCGGGGGCTGCACCGCAGGCTGGCCGAGGTGGTGGCCGACCCGGACGAGCGGGTCCGGCATCTCGCCCTCTGCACCACCAGCGCGGATCCGGTGGTGGCCGACGCCCTCGCCGCGGCCGCCGCCCGGCAGCACGCGCGAGGCGCGCCGGAGGCCGCCGCGAACCTCTACGAGGCGGCTGCCCGGCTCACTCCGCCCGACGACCGGGCCGGGCACGGGGAGCGCCTGCTGGCGGCGGCCCGGTGCCGGTTCGACTGCGGCGATCATCCCGGCGCGCGAGCCGCCGCCGAGGCGGTGGCCGCCGGTTTCCACGGCGACATCCGCGCCGAGGCGCTGCTGTTGCGCGCGGTCGTCGCCTGGAGCGCCGACGAACCGGGGGTCACCGCGGTGGAGTCCGCCGGGCAGGCGCTGACGGCGGCCCGGCCGGCTTCCCCGCTGGCCGGGCGGATCCACGCCCACCTGGCCCTCTTCGTGGACCTGCCGGACCCGGCACGCGCGCACGCGGAAGCGGCCATCGCCCTGCTCACCGGGCCGGGCGGGGACCGCTCGCTGCTGGCCGCCGCGTTGCTGCACCTGTTCTTCAACGAGGTACGCGCCGGTGAGTCGCCCCGCACCGAGCTGCTCGACCGCGCGCTCGTCATGGAGGGGGCGGAGCCGTCCTGGCTGGCCGGCACGATCCCGGCGATCTGGTGGAAGGCCATCGACGATCCGGCCCGGGCCCGGGCCCGGCTCGCCGGGCTGCTGGACCGGGCCGCCGCGCGGGGCGACGAGCCCTCCCAGTACGAACTGCTCAAGCATCTCGGTGAGACCGAACTGCTCGCCGGGCGCTGGACGGTAGCCGAGCGGCACATCGCGGCGGCCCGGGCGCTCGGTGAGCTGCTGGGCACCGAACTGACCGCGGAGACCTGGCTGGCCGGGCTGCTCGACGCGCTCCGGGGTCGGCTCGACGCGGCGGCGCAGGTGGCCGAGGCGGGCGTACGGCTGGGCGAGAAGCTCGACGACGACTGGTGCCGGCGCATCCACCTGCAACTGGCCGCGTTCGTCGCGCTCTGCGCCGGGCGGACGGCCGACGCGGCGGCCGGGTACGGCCGACTCGCCGCGACGGTCGACCGGATGGGCCTGGCCGAGCCGCTGGCCCAGCGCTTTGAACCGGACTGGATCGAGGCCTGCGTGGGCGCGGGTGACCTGGCCACCGCCCGGGCGACCCTGGATCGGCTGGCGCAGCGGCACCGGCGGATGCCCCGGCCCTGGACGCTGCTCGGCCTGGCACGCAGTCGCGCCCTGCTGGACAGCGCCGGCGGCGGCGACCCGTCGGCCGCCCTGGACGGCCTCGCCGCCGCGCGGGCCGTGGTGGCGCCCGACGTGCTGCCCCTGGATCGGGCCCGCTGCCTGCTGGTCGCCGGCGTGGTGAATCGCCGGCTGCGCCGCAAGCGCCCGGCCCGGGAGGCGTTGCAGGTCGCGGCGGCCGAGTTCGACGCGATCGGCGCGGCGGCGTTCGCCGAGCGGGCCCGGGCCGAGGCCGCCCGGCTCGGCGGACGCCCGCCCGCGCCGTCGGACCTCACCGCCACGGAGGAGCGGGTCGCCCGGCTCGCCGCGCAGGGGCGGACCAGCCGGGCCATCGCCGACGAACTCTTCGTCAGCCCGAAGACGGTCGAGACGAACCTGTCCCGCGTCTACCGCAAGCTGGGCATCTCCCGCCGGGCCGAACTCGGTGCCGCGTTGGCCCGCTCGAACGCCGGGGACCCGCTCAATGGCTAGGGAAACGCCGGATTCCTTCGCGGGCGACCGGCCGTAGCGTCGAGATGTCACCTGTCGGCCGCCGTCGGATGGTCGGAGTGCCGGTGGCCGGGTGCGGAAGAAGGGAACAGAACACGTGCGGCGACTGATCCTGCCCGCGGTCCTCGCGGCTCTCCTGACGCTGACCGGTTGCGGTGGCGACGAACCCTCGTCGCCGAGGCCGGGAGCCGGCGTGGACGCCGACGCGGACCTCGACCTGCCCACCGGCGACGCCGACGGGGTACGCCCGGACTGCCCGTTCACCGCCGACCAGATCACCGAGTTCGTCGGCCAGTCAATGGTCGACCAGGGCAACTGCAGCTTCGGCGACGGCAAGGGGGTCGCCCTGCTCGCCGTGACGACGGCCTCCCGGTTGGCCGGCGAGGTGACCTACGACTACCAGCGCCAGCAGGCCGACGAGATCTACCAGAGCGTCACGGATCTCGGCGGTGACGGCAAGGGCTACCTGGCGGTCAAGGACATCGGGGCCGAGGCGGTGGTGATCGGCAACGCGGGCAGCTTCACCATCACCTTGAGCAGTTTCGAGCGCCTCGGCGCCCAGTCCGACGGGTACGAGCAGGCGTTGCGCCGGCTGCTCGACGCCCTGCCCCGGTGACGTCCGCACGAAGGAGACAATCGTGAGGTACCTGCCCTCCGCCGCCCGGCTCGCCGTGACCGCCCTCGCCCTGGCCGGCCTCGTCGCCTGCGGCGGCGCGAAGGAGCCGGCCGCCGCGCCGATGCCGACGATCGACGGGTTGGAGACGGTGCTGCCGACCGAGGCGGCCGACCCGCCCGAGCCGCCGGCCGACCCGCCCAAGGTCGACGCGTGCGCGTTGGTCGCCAAGCAGGAGGCCGAGAAGCTGGCCGGCACGGCGTTGGAGGACGCGGTGTCCGGCGGGGAGAGCTGCTCGTACACCGGGCCGGTCTCCGGGCCGTTGGCCCAGGTGGAGATCTACGTCGGCGACGGAGCGAAGAAGATCCTCGACATCGATCGCGATCTCGATCACAAGTTCGAGACGCTCTCCGGGATCGGCGACGAGGCGTACCTTGAGGACGGCGCGGTCTTCGTGAACGCCTCCGGCGTCTGGGTGGCCATCCGGCTGGTCCGGCTGGACGACCCGGCCACGTACAACAAGCGCCTGACCGACCTGGCCCGGACGGTGGCCGGACGGCTCTGACCCCACCGGCGGCCGGCGGCCGACCAGGACTCTGGGTGCGGATCCATCGTGGATCCGCACCCGATTCGTCTGGTCGGCCGCCTTGTCGTGGCACGCCGGACGGCTACCGCTCTCCCGCGGCCACCCGATCGACCTGCGCAGAGGCCGCTCGCATAGCAGTCTGTCGATTGACAAAGTTCATGATCCCAACTTATTGTGCGAGCCGGCCGGATGTTTCCGGTGGTTCCGGCGGCGCCCGGCCAGCCACCCGTCGACACCATCACCACACGAGGAGCGTCATGGCCGGGCTGAGCGGGACACTACGAAGGACACGATGGCGGTTCGGTCTGGTCGGCAGCGGCATCGCCGTACTGCTGGCCGGTGTCGGCCTGATCAACGCGGGCGCCGCGCACGCGGCGGCCGGCTGCCGGGTGGCGTACTCCGCCCCGAGCCAGTGGCCGGGCGGGTTCACCGCGAACGTGGACGTGACCAACCTCGGCGACCCGCTCAACGGCTGGCGGCTGACCTGGACATTCCCCTCCGGACAGCAGGTGACCCAGGCGTGGAACGCCAACGTCACCTCCTCCGGCAGCAACGTCACCGCCACCAACGTCAGCTACAACGCCGCGCTCGGCACCAACCAGACCGTGTCGTTCGGCTTCAACGGGTCGTGGTCCGGCAGCAACAACGCCCCGACCTCGTTCGCGCTCAACGGGGTCACCTGCACCGGCAGCGTGGGCGGCACCACCCCGCCGCCGACCACCCCACCCCCGACCACGCCCCCGCCGACCACCCCGCCACCGACCACGCCGCCGCCGGCCGGTGACCCGATGGCCTACGTGGCGGCGATGCAGCCCGGCTGGAACCTCGGCAACAGCTTCGACGCCGTCGGCGCCGACGAGACGGCCTGGGGCAACCCCCGGGTCACCGCGGCCCAGCTGGACGCCATCCGGGCACAGGGCTTCAACAGCATCCGGATCCCGATCACCTGGAGCAACCACCACGGGCCGGCGCCGTCGTACACCATCGACACCGCCTGGCTGAACCGGATCAAGGAGGTCGTCGGCTGGGCGCTGGACGACGGCTTCTACGTGATGATCAACATTCACCACGACTCGTGGCAGTGGATCCACGAGATGCCGACCAACCGGACCACCGTCCTCAACCGCTACAACGCGCTCTGGACCCAGATCGCCACGGCGTTCCGGGACTCCTCGCCGCGGCTGCACTTCGAGAGCGTCAACGAGCCGCAATTCGCCAACAGCTCCGGTGACGCCCAGAACGCGCAACTGCTGAACGAGCTGAACGTCAACTTCCACCGGATCGTGCGCGCCTCCGGCGGCAACAACGCCACCCGGATGCTGGTCCTGCCGACCCTGCACACCTCGGCCGACCAACCCCGGGTCAACGAACTGGCCACCACCATCAGCCAGCTCAACGACCGCAACCTGATCGCCACCGTGCACTTCTACGGGTACTGGCCGTTCAGCGTCAACGTCGCCGGTGGCACCCGCTTCGACGCGGTCACCCAGCAGGACCTGACCGACTCCTTCGACCGGGTCTACAACGCCTTCGTCACCCGGGGCATCCCGGTGGTCATCGGCGAGTACGGGCTGCTCGGCTTCGACCGGCACACCGGCACCATCCAGCAGGGCGAGAAGCTCAAGTTCTTCGAGTTCCTCGGCCACTACGCCCGCAGCCGGCAGATCACCACCCAGCTGTGGGACAACGGGCAGCACTTCAACCGGACCACCTTCCAGTGGCGCGACGCGGAGCTGTTCGCGCAGATCAGGTCGAGCTGGACGACCCGCTCCGGCACCGCCTCCGCCGACCAGGTGTACGTGCCGCGTACCGGCTCGATCACCGCCAAGTCGCTCACCCTGAACCTGAACGGCACCACCTTCCAGGGGTTGCGCCAGGGCACCACGAACCTGGTGCAGGGCACCGACTTCACCGTCTCCGGCAACCAGCTCACCATCACCGCGAGCGCCCTGACCCGACTGGTCGGCAGCCGGGCGTACGGCGTCAACGCCAGCCTCCAGGCGCGGTTCTCGGCCGGCGTCCCGTGGCGGATCGACGTCATCACCTACGACGTCCCGGTGCTGTCGAACGCCACCGGATCGACAGGTTCCTTCGCCGTACCGACCCAGTTCCGCGGCGACCAACTCGCCACCATGGAGGCGAGGTACGCCGACGGCAGCAACGCCGGCCCGCACGACTGGACGTCGTTCAAGGAGTTCGACGTCACCTTCGCCCCCGACTACACCGGCAACCGCATCGCCCTGACCAGCACCTTCTTCAACGAGGTACGCGACGGCTCCCCGGTCACCCTCACCTTCCACTTCTGGAGCGGTGCGCAGGTGACCTACCGCGTCACGAAGTCCGGCAGCAACGTCACCGGCGTCACCGGCTGACCCGCCCGCGCCACCGGCCGCCCCCGGGTGGCCGGTGGCGCCCGGCCGTCATCATGTAGCCATGATCCGATTCGTGCTGAACGTGCTGTGGCTCATCTTCGGCGGCGGACTCGTGCTGGCCGTCGGCTACGGCATCGCCGCCCTGATCTGCTTCGTCCTCATCGTCACCATCCCGTTCGGGGTCGCGTCGCTGCGCCTGGCGTCGTACTCGCTGTGGCCCTTCGGCCGCACTCTGGTGCCCAAGCCCGGCGTCGGCGTGGTCTCCGGCATCGCCAACGTCATCTGGGTGCTGCTGGCCGGCTGGTGGCTCGCCCTGTCGCACATCGTCGCCGGCGTCGGCCTCTGCCTCACCATCATCGGCATCCCGTTCGGCGTGGCCAACTTCAAGCTCGTTCCGGCCGCGCTCTGGCCGCTGGGCCAGGAGGTCGTCCCCGCGCCGTAGGCACCGGGCGGGGCCACGCCGCCCCGCCCCTCACCGCGGGCCACGATGCCCGCCCCTCACCACCGGCCGTCGGCGCGCAGCGCCTGCTCACCGGAGATGTACCGGTCGTCGGCGGCCAGCAGCAGCAGTCGGACGGCCTCGGCGGCGACCTGCTCCGCCCGGGCGTACGCCTCGTCGAGGAACTCGGCGCCGGCGCGCTCCTGAGGGCGCGTCGGCATCGGCCCGGGGTGCAGCCGCATCACCTTGACCCGGTTGCCGGGCTGGGCCCCGGCCACCGACTCGACCAGACTGGCGCCGTAGCTCTCGGTGGCCCGGTGGACCGGAATCCCCGGCTGCGACCTGGTCACCGCCAGCGCCCCGACGTACACCACGTTGCCGTGGCCCTGCCGGCCCAGGTGGTGCAGCGCCTCCTTGAGCACGTACGTCGTGCCGAGCACGTTGACCTCCACGGCCCGCCGGATCCGCTCCGGGTCCAGGTCGAGCAGGTCGCCACCGGCCCACACCGAGGCGCAGTCGGCCACCCCGCCGATCTCGCCGTACCGCTCGACCACCCCCGCGAACAACTCCCGCACCTGCCGGTAGGAGGTGATGTCGCAGGCCGCGCCGGGACAGTCCAGCTCGTCGGCGACCGCCGCGACCTCCCACGGCTCGTCGCCGACGACCACCACCCGGCGCCTGCCGATCAACCGGCGGGCGACGGCGAGCCCGATCCCGCTCGTCCCACCCACCACCACGAAGGTTCCGCCAGCCATCACCCTCACCCCCTCACCGGAGCGGGCGCTGCCTTCCCAATCCGGCGGCGCTCACACCCGCCAGCCGGTGGTCACCCCCGGGAGCGGGACTGAGATCCGCCTGGGCGGGTATGCGCCCCCGTGACCGAGTGCAGGCCGGAGGCGGAATGGGCGGGTCCGAGGGGCAGCAGGTCGATGGAGTCGAGGCTCCACCGCCACGGCGGCCGGGTGACCCGGCGTACCCGGACGACGATGCCGGGCAGGATCGCCGCCGGCCGGGTCGTGGTGGTCTCGGCCGACATCGGGGCCGGACACGACGCGGCGGCCGATGAGCTGGCGCACCGGCTGACCGGCCAGGGCCTGCGGGTGGAGCGGCTGAACTTCCTCTCGCTGCTGCCCCGGCCGCTGAACACCACGGTCCGGGAGACCTACCGGGGCATGCTGCGCTGGCTGCCCTGGTGCTACGACGCGCTGTTCAGCGCGACCAGCCGGTCGCCCTCGTCGGTGGAGCTGCTGCGCGCCACGCTGCGCCCGGTGGCCCGCCGGTTGCTGGCCCGGCTGCCCGTGGACACCCGGGCCGTGGTGACCACCTTCCCGTTCGCCAACCAACTCCTCGGGCCGTTGCGGGCCGCCGGGCTGATCAACGCCCCGCTGGTCACCTACGTGACCGACTTCGCCGTACACCCGACCTGGATCTCGCCCGGCGTGGACCTCTACTGCGTGGTGCACGAGCTTTCCCGGCAGCAGGCCGTGGCCGGTGGCGCGGGCCCGGTGCGGGTGGTCCGCCCGCTGGTGAACGCCCGCTTCGCGGCACCGGCCGAGCTGAGCGTCCGGGCCGCCCGGCACCGCTTCGGGCTGCCCGAGCAGGCCCGGCTGGCGTTGATCGTCGCCGGTTCCTGGGGCATCGGGGAAGTGGCACGGACCGCGGCGGAGGTGCTGGCCACCGGGTGCGCCGAGCCCGTCGTGGTGTGCGGGCGCAACGAGCGGCTCCACCGCCGGCTCCGGCGGTTCCCCGGGCACGTGCTCGGCTGGGTCGACGACATGCCCACCCTGATGCACGCCGCGGACGTCGTGGTGGAGAACGCCGGGGGCCTGACCTGCCAGGAGGCGCTCGCCTCGGGCCGGCCCACGATCACCTACCGGCCCATCCCCGGCCACGGCCGAGCCAACGCCGCCCTGCTCAGCCGCTCCGCGCTGACCAGCTACATCGCCTCCCCGCAGCGGCTGCGATCGACGCTGACCGACCTGATGGCCCGGGATGCCCACGCCGAGCCGGACACCCGGGTCGACATGGCCTCCGTCGTCGCCGAGGCCATCCCGCCGGTGAGGTGGGGATGACCGGCTTGCCGCGCAGCCGACGGCGGGATCTGCTGCGCGGCGGCGTCCTGGTCACCTTCGGGGCCGGGCTCGGGGTGGTCGGCTTCGCCGAGGCGGCGGACGTGGTCGACCGGAAACTGCCGCTGCGCGGCGGCGCGGCGAGCGCGGTGGTGCCGGGCCGCCCCGACCTGCTGGGGAACGGCCGGCTGGAGGCGAACTGGTTCGTCCCGACCGGACGCAGGATCGTCGCGCTCACCTTCGACGACGGGCCGGGGCCCGACTGGACCCCGATGGTCCTCGACACCCTGCACCAGCGCGGCGTGCCGGCCACCTTCTTCATGGTCGGCGAGCGGGCCCGCCGGCACGGCGAGCTGCTCCGCGGCCGGCTCGCCGGACACGAGGTGGGCAGCCACAGCTGGGCGCACCACGACCTGGCCCGACTCCCGGTCGAGGAGGCGTACGAGGACCTGGCGCGGACCCACCGGGAACTGGTCGCGGTGACCGGGCAGGAGCCGCGGCTGCTGCGTCCCCCGTACGGCCACCTGGCCGGCAGCACCCTGGCGGCGGCCGTGCGGATGGGGTACCAGCTGGTGCTCTGGTCGCAGCAGATGCGGGAGGCCGACTTCCCCGACGACCCGGCCGGGCAGGCGCGGCGGATCGTCGCCGACGTGCACCCCGGCGCGATCATCCTCGCCCACGACGTGGGTCGCCGAGAGCGCCTGGTCTCCCTGCACGCGTTGCCGGAGATCATCGACCAGTTGCGGGCACGCGGCTACGAGTTCGCCACGGTGTCACAACTGCTGGCGGTGCGGCGGTGACGAGGCCCGCCGCGAGCGGGAACGCGGGGGCCGCGACCCACGGGCGGCGCCCCGGTCACAGCAGGCGTCGACGGAGCAGCGCACGCAGGGCGACGTAGCCGACCGGAGCGGGTATCCAGAACGTCGCGAGCCGGTAGATCAGCACGCCGGCCACGGCGGCGTCGACGGGCACGCCGTAGAGCAGCAGCCCGGAGACGAGGGCCGCCTCGGTGGCCCCCAGGCCGCCCGGCGTGGGCGCGACGGTGGCGACGCCCTCCCCGATCACGCAGACCAGGATCACCGGGGGCAGCAGGGCGAGGCCGACCGGCTGGCCGACCGCGAGCAACCCGGCATAGAGGCTGAGGCCGTAGGCGAGGGTGAGCGCCACGGCCGACACGATCAGCCAGATCAGCCGGTGCTGGTGGGTCAGGGCCCGCAGCGCGTCGGCGCTCTGCCGGGCCGCGGCACGGCCGCGGTGGCGCAGTCGCGGCACCGCGAGCACCGCCGTGGCGGCGAGCAGGACCAGCACGACCCCGAGCAGCAGCGGCAGCGCCTTGCCGGTGGCGGCGTGCTCGACGGTACGGGTGGGCTGGCGCGCGAAGGGCAGCAGCACGGGCAGCAGCACCGCGACCGACACCACCCCGGCCGTCCGGGAGATCGCGACCACGGTGGCCGACTCGGCGGTGTTGAACCCCTTCTGGTGCAGGTAACGCAGGCTCAACGCGGCGCCACCGACGCTGCCCGGGGCCAGCCGGTTGGCGAAGGAGGCGGCCACCTGCACGACGGTGATCTCCCCGAACGGGACCCGGCCGGCGGCGGCCAGGCGCAGCGTGAGGGCGCTGAGCAGGTAGGTGGCGACCGAGCCGAGCAGGGTCGCGACGAGCGCCAGCGGATGCGCGTGGAGCATCAGGTGCAGCGCCGTGCGTACCTCGCCGACCTGCGGCAACAGCACGTACACCAGCAGGCCGAGCGCGACCAGCAGCAGGATGCCGCGCGGGGTGATCCGGACGACCCGGGCCAGCTGCGGCTCCCGCTGCGGGCAGCGACGCCGGATCGCCTCCCGTACCTGTTCCAGCAGGCCGGGGCTGCGGCGCAGGGAGTGGCGGCCGGCCCGGGAGAGGACCGGCCGTTGCAGGTACGGCAGGCTCTCCGCGACCTGCGTGGCACCGAGTTCGTCCATCGCGACGCCGACCACGGTCGCCGGATCGACCCGGCCGGCGAGCGTCACCAGCAGCTCGACGAGATCCCGGGCCTGCTGATCGGCCGGGGCGCCGTCGATGCCGAACCCGAAGTCGACCAGGTGGACGGCCCGGTCGCCGACCAGGATGTTGGCCGCCCGCAGGTCCCGGTGGGCGATGCCGGCCCGGTGCAGCAGCGCCACCTGTCGGCACGCGTCCGCCACCACCGCGACCGGCAGCGGCCCGACGGTCGAGTCCAGCGCGGCGGCGTCGACGAACTCCTGCACCAGCACGGCGTCGCCGCCGGGCAGGGTGGCGGTCGCGACGACCGCCGGTACGCGCACCCCCGCCCGTTCCGCCAGCAGGGCCAGGTACGTCTCGTGATCGCTCTGCTGCTTCGCGCTCAGGTACGGCGGCTCGTCGGCGACGTGCCGGTAGCGCAGCCGCCGATAGAGCTTGTAGGCCCAGTCCGCATCGCGCTGCTGCCCGCCGGTCACCTTGACGAAGAGCCGCCGCCCGTCGGCGGTGACCGCCCGCCAGGGCCACGAGCCGCGGGCGTCGCCGGTCAACGGCTCCAGGCTCACCACCTCGAACCCGCGCCGCCGCAGCGTCCGGCGCAGGCCACCGGCGGACCGTTCCGGGCCGACCTCCCCGACCAGCAGCCGGGTCAGGCAGACCGCGAGCCAGCCGACCAGGACCCCGCCGATGGCGTCGACGGGCAGGTGGGCGCCGACGTGCACCCGTGCCACCGCGACCAGGACGATGACCAGCCACAGCAGGCGACGCCAGCGGGCGCCGCCGGACCGCGCCGCCACCAGGGCCAGGGCGGTGGCGACCGCGACGTGCCCGGAGGGGTAGCCCAGCGCGCCGGTGACCGTGTCGTGCAGGGTGACGTCGATCAGCAGGGCCGCCGGCCGGT
Organism: Micromonospora sp. CA-263727; assembly: GCF_050942455.1. NCBI lineage: Bacteria > Bacillati > Actinomycetota > Actinomycetes > Micromonosporales > Micromonosporaceae > Micromonospora > Micromonospora sp. CA-263727. The sequence continues at coordinate 2,152,272 of NZ_CP192031.1, read as the reverse complement.
CCCGGGCCACCGCGGCCTTGTTGACGACCGCCAGCCAGTACGCCAGGTTGCCGGCCAGCAGCAGGTCCCGCGCCACCGCGAACCGCCGCAGCAGGCCGGCGACGGCGGCGCTGGCGAACACCGCGAGGTACGAGCCGACCTGCATGATCACGACCAGCACCGGGGTCACGCCGGCCGGCATGCGGTTGAGCAGGGTGAACACGTCCCGTTCCCACGCCCCGACCGGGTGGTGGCGCACCAGCAGGCTCACCGCGACCAGCAGGCCGGCCGAGACCACCAGGCTGACCAGCAACGCCGGCGACGGGCGATGCGTCCGGGATACCACCAGTCCTCGCCTTCCGGTGAGGCGGCCGTGGGCCTGCTGTCGAATCGAACCCTACGGGCTGGCCCGATTCCGCTCCGCGGTTTTCCGCCGTTCGATCGGCGGACCCCGGGCCGGCGGGAACGCCACAATCAGGGCATGGATCGGGTGCTGGCCGTGATCACCGCGCTGCCGCCGGCGGCCGTGTTGACGCTGGTCTTCGTCCTGCCCGCGCTGGAGTCCTCGACGTTGCTGGGGCTGGTCGTGCCCGGCGAGACCGCCCTCCTGGTCGGCGGGGTGGTGGCGCACGGCGGCGGGCTGCCGCTCTGGGCGGTGATCGTCGCCGCGGCGGCCGGGGCGTGCCTCGGCGACCAGATCGGCTACCTGCTGGGCCGGCGCTACGGAGCGGCGGTGCTGGCCCGCGCGCCCGCCGTGGCGCGACGCCACGTGGACCTGGACCGGGCCCGGCGGCTGCTGGCCACCCGGGGCACGACGGCGGTGGTGATCGGCCGGTGGGTGGCCGTGCTGCGGACGGTGGTGCCGATCGTCGCCGGGGCCAGCGGGATGCGCCGGACGTCGTTCGGGTGGGCGAACGTGGCCGGCGGGCTGGTGTGGGCGACGGCGGTGGGACTGCTGGGCTACCTCGGCGCGGCGTCGATCCACTACCTGGAGCGGGAGCTGGGCATCGGCACCCACGTCCTGCTCGCGGTGGTCCTCTTCGCCCTGGTGCTGGCGGTATGGCGGCACCACCGCGCGGCGCGCCGCGCCCGCCGGGCCCCCTGACCGAATCGTCCCCCGGCACCGCGCCCGGAATCGTCGTCCTGATGCCGGTGACGTTCGCCTCGCTCCCACCGCCTCATTGCCGGTCGCTTTTATTCAGAGCCTGATTTCATAGAGAAATAATGATTTCGCTGTGAAATCAGGCTGACGGGGCATGTGGCCTGTGGCGGGCAGCACGGCGCACCTCGGCTCGGGCCAGCCGGTAGGTCACCAGTGCGCGCCGCCGCAGACGCCGTCGGCGTCCTGGGGCTCGACCTGGAGGGTGGCGTGCTCGATGGCGAACCGGTCGTGCAGCACCCGCCGGGCGGCGGCCAGCACGTCGGCGAGGTCCGCTCCGCCGCCGAGGGTCAGGTGCGCCGAGGCCACCTCCATCCCCGAGGTGAGCGTCCACACGTGCAGGTCGTGCACGTCGGCGACGCCGTCGACCGCGCGCAGCCCGTCACGGACCTCGGCGACGTCCACGTGTGGCGGTGCGGCCTGCACGAGGACCCGCAGGGCCGCGCGGCCGAGCTGGTAGGTGCGGGGCAGGATGAACACGCCCACGGCCACGGCGATGATCGGGTCGGCGTACCACCAGTCGGTCACCGCGATCACCCCGGCCGCGACGATCACGCCGATCGACGCGAACAGGTCGCCGAGGACCTCAAGGTAGGCGCCGCGCACGTTCAGGCTCTCCTTCGAGCCGGACCGCAGCAGCAGGAACGCCACGATGTTCGCCACCAGACCGGCCAGGGCCACCGCCAGCATCGGGCCGGCCAGCACCTCGGGCGGCTCGCCGAGCCGGCGCACCGCCTCCACCAGCACGTAGAGGGCCACCCCGAACAGCAGCACCGCGTTCGCCAGGGCCGCCAGGACCTCCATCCGGTACAGGCCGAAGGTGCGCTGGCCGTCCCGGGACGCCCGGCTCGCCGCGGTGATCGCCGCGAGCGCCATGCCGATGCCGAGCACGTCGGTGAACATGTGCCCGGCGTCCGACAGCAGCGCCAGCGAGCCGGTCCACCACGCCCCGACCGCCTCCACCAGCATGAACACAGCCAGCAGGACGAAGGCCGTCCACAGCCGCCCGCGATGCTTCGCCCCGGCGCGCAACACCTGCTGCCCGTGATCGTGCCCGGCACCCACCTTGTGTCCCTCCCTGCTTCGACCTCCCCGAAACATATGCTGACATTGCAATGAGTGCAACCGTAACCGGGCGTTCGGTGCTCAGTGGGCACCACCGAGGTTGAGCAGGACGACGCCGGCGATGACGATGCCGACGCCGAGGACCTTGGTGAGCGTCAGCGGTTCACCGAGGAAGACCGCCCCGATGGCGACGATCGCGGCGGTGCCGAGCCCCGACCACATGGCGTAGGCGACGCCGACCGGGATTCCCTTGACCGCCTGGGCGAGCAGCGCGAACGCCGTCACGTAGGCCACGACCAGCCCGAGCGTGGGCCACAGCCGGGTGAACCCCTCCGTCGACTTGAGCAGGCTCGTGCCGGCGACCTCGGCCGCGATGGCCAGCAACAGGAAGACGTACGCCATCCCACATCCCCTTCTAGTACGTCCGTACGTGGTCCCGCCACGAGTGCCGGGGGTCGTAACCCAGCACCCGCCGTGCCTTGTCGATGCTGAGCAGGGTCTCGTGCTCGCCGAGTTCCCGGCGGATCTCGACGCCCGGGTACACCTCGGCCATCAGGCTGGCGCTGGACCTGCTCATCACCGTGTCGGCGTTGGCGATGATGAAGACGTCGGCACCGGGCCGCTCGTGGGCGAGCGCCCGCTCGACCGCCTGGGCCGCGTCGCGGGCGTCGATGTAGCCCCACAGGTTCCATCGGCGCAGCTGGGGGTCGGCGTCGAAGGACGGGAACCCCGCGTAGTCCTCGACCTCCATCACGTTGGAGAACCGCAGGCCGACCATGACCAGCTCGGGATCCCACCGGCAGAAGTGCCGCGCCATCTCCTCCTCCAGCGCCTTGTTCAGCGAGTACGTCGACTCCGGGCGCGGCGCGTACTCCTCGTCGACCGGCGCGTACGGCGGCGGGGTGTCGAACGGCAGCCCGAGCACCGTCTCGCTGGACGCCCACACCACCCGCTTGATCCCCGCCGCCCGGGCCGCGGCGAAGACGTTGTACGTCGCGGCGGAGTTGTTCGCGAAGGTGGTCGCGTTCGGCATCATCCCGGGCGCCGGCACCGCCGCCAGGTGGACGACCGCGTCGACCCGGCCGGCGTGTTCGTCGACGCCGCCGGTGAGGGCCTCCACCACCTGCCCGTAGTCGGTGAGGTCGACGAGCAGGAACTTTCCGTCGACCTCACGCGGGTCGCGCCCGCTGGCGCGATCCAGCGCCAGCACGTCGACGCCCGCCTCGCGCAGGTGCGCCACCACGGCGCGACCGAGCTTGCCGGCCGCACCGGTGACCACGACACGGCTGGGAACTGGGGATTCGGGAACCTGATCACTCATGGCCACATCCTGGCCCGGCCGCGGCAGGCCGCACCAGGGGGGTGTGGGGCCCGCCTGACGGCGACCGATCAGCGGGCCCGCCGGTTGGCGCGCAGGGCGCCCAGGACCGCGCCCGGGGTGGCGAGCGAGCTCGGGTGTTGCCGCATGGAGACGACGTCGTTGAACCGCCGCGCGGTCGTCACGTCGGTGACGGTCGCCGCGACGATCTGCCGGCTGACCCAGCTGGAGAAGCGGTAGCCGCGCGGGTAGGGCCCGTCGACGTGCGGCAGCGCCAGGTCGGCGGAGGTCGATGTCGACCAGGCCGCGTCGACCACGACCCGCTGCAGATCGAGGAAGTGACGCGCGGGTACGCCCAGATCCGGTTTCGACCGCAGGTACGCCGACAGGCAGGCCGCCTGCATGGCCGCCGACGTGATTCCCTGCCCGTACACCGGATTGAACGACGCGACCGCGTCACCGACGCTGACCAGCCCGGCCGGGAACCGCGCCAGCGCGTGGAAGTCCCGCCGCCGGCTGTCGGCGTGCCGGTAGGTCTGCACGTCGCCGAGCAGCTCGCTGCCGGCGACCTCGCCGAACTCCGGTGGGAACTGGTCCCGCAGCCGGCGGACGAAATCCTCGGCGGTACGTCCCGGCCGGTTGTCCCCGTAGCCGGCCATCATCGCCATCCACCGGCCGTCCTCGATCGCGAAGAACGCGGCGCCGGCCACCTCCGACGACAGTCTCGGACTGTTCAGCGCCAGCACCACCGTGAGATCCGGGTTCGTCTCCCGGCGCCGGAACAGGGCCGTCGCGTAGTTGAGGTGCACGGTCATCCGCCGCATCGCCGGCCGGTCCCAACCGCCCTGCTCCAGCCAGTCGGAGAGCCGGCTCGAACGGCCCATCGCGTCCACCACGAGATCGGCGCTCTCGACGCCGGACGCCCCACCGACGTCGTACCGGACTCCGGTGGCCACGCCGCCGTCGAACACGAGCCCGGTGGCCCGGGCGGTGACCGTCTTGACGTTCGGCAGTCGCAGCACCTGCTGGCGGATCAGCCCTTCCAGCAGCGGCCGGCTGCCCGCGAGGCTGTCGGCGTCGTCGGGTACGACGACCTTCAGCCGGCCGTCGAGGTAGCTCCGCCGGGCCGCGGGGGGCGCCTCGACCGCCCCCTGGGCGAGGGCCTGGTCGCGGAAGCCCGGGAAGAGGCGTTCAAGCTGGAGGAAGCCGCCGGGCAGCAGCGCGTGCAGTTGCGTCCCCTGTGGCACGCCGGGTCGCCCGCCGGTCACGTGCAGGTCGTCCCGGTCGATGACGACGACGCACTCCGCGTGGTCGGCCAGCACCCGGGCGGCCAGCAGCCCGGCGACGCTGCCACCGAGCACCACCGCCTTCTCCATCACCGGAAACGCCTGGTCGGGCGGTCGCACCGCGTTCAGCGCGGCGAAGACCCGAGCCGGAGAGAGGGCCATCGTGCTCTCCAAGGGGTACGAGGTGTGCCGCTGTCCCGCCGGCCAACCGGTGACCGGCGCACGGCAGACCGGCGGGATGGGGGACGGGGGACGGCATGATGAACGACGATCGTTGCACAGACGCCGCGCTCCGATCCGACCGGCGCGCAAATTGGAGCACCGAGAGTCACCAATCGGTCACAATCTCAGGGTGCGGCGGCTTCACCTCCGGTGCTGACGGACCGGAGGCCGACCCGATTCACCAGGTAGCCGAAGGCCGCCGCGGTGAAGAACATGACAATGCCGTAGACGGCCGCCGGAATCGCCATCTGGGTGCTGTCGAGCAGCGCCGGACTGAGCGCGATGGTGATGGCCAAGGTGCTGTTGTGGATACCGATCTCGAATCCGGCCGCCTTGGCGGCGCTCCGCTCGACCCCGGCCAACCGCGGCACGCCGTACCCGATCGCGAGGCTGAGCAGGTTGAACGCCAGCACGGCCAGACCGACGGAGACGAAGTAGTCGGCGAGGTTCTCGCGCTCCCCGAGCACCGCGCCGACGATCACCGCGACGAGCACCACGACGGAGAGGATCCGCACCGGGCGGTTCAGGCGCTCGGCGACCCGGGACGCCCGGGCCCGGATCAGCATGCCGATCGCGACCGGGACGAGCACGATCGCGAACACCTGCACCACCTTGTCGAACTGCAACCCGATGCTCGCCGCGTCGGCCAGGAAGTACGACGCCGACAGGTTGACCACGATCGGCAGGGTGAACACGGCGAGCACCGAGTTGATCGCGGTCAGGCTGATGTTCAGGGCCACATGCCCGCCGAAGAGGTGGCTGTAGAGGTTGGCCGTGGTGCCGCCCGGGGAGGCGGCCAGCAGCATCATCCCGACGGCGAGTTCCGGCGGCAGGTCGAAGCCGAGCACCAGGCCGAAGCAGAGCGCCGGCAGCAGCAGCACCTGGCAGACCAGCGCGATGACGGCGGCCTTCGGGTGTTGGGCCACCCGGCGGAAGTCCCCCACGGTCAGTCCGAGACCAAGGCCGAGCATGATGATGCCGAGCGCGATGGGCAGTCCGACCCGAGTCAAGGCTGAGTCCATGACCCAATATCGTTACCACCCGGTAACGCCCTCGCAATCCCCCATCCGGCCGGGCAGAACGCGCTCGTCCTGATATCGGCTTGATCGTGGTGAGAGGCTGGGATCATGGTGTCGCGGGTGCGTTGGGTCGACTTCGACTGTGCCGATCCGTTCCGGGTGGCGAGCTTCTGGGCCGAGGCGACCGGGTTGCGGCCCGATCCGGACAACGAGCCCGGTGCGCCGGAGTGCGCGTTGTTGTCGGGTGCGGACGTCGCCGAGGGCGGGATGCTCTTCCAGCGCGTGCCCGAAGGCCGGGTGGCCAAGAACCGGCTGCACCTGGATCTACAGCCGGTCGACCGGACCCGCGACGAGGAGATCGATCGGCTGCTCGGCCTGGGCGCGTCGCTGGTCGCCGATCACCGTCGGCCCGACGGCACCGGCTGGGCGGTCCTCGCCGACCCCGAGGGTAACGAGTTCTGCGTGGAACGCAGCTTGGCGGAGCGGTCCGCCATGGGCGACTGATCGTGGGGACGAGCAGCGCACCGCCAGCGGAACACCCACCCCGCCAACCGCTCAGGCCGGCGTCACCACGCTGATCGGGGTGTCGGGGTGGCCTGTTACGGTCTCGCCGCCGCAGCAGTTCAGTGGCCGGCGCTACCGCTTCACCGCAGTCGGAGAGTGATCGACGATGACATTCGGTTCCCACGCCAGTGAGTTCGCCGGCCGCCCGGTGGTCACCGTCCCGGTCGACGGCCCGCTGCCGACCGTGGACGCTCCGGTTTCCTGGCGCTTCTCCCGCTGGGACTTCGAGGAGAAGTCCGAGGACACCCTGTCCGAGGAGTTCCGCGACGCGTTCGAGCGCTTCGTCGCGCAGGCCGGCCCGTCGGTGGAGTCGCTGGTCATCGGCGCCTGGGGGTACGCCGCGTTCAACCCGGCGCCGATCCGGCAGCTCTGCGCGGCGGCCGAGCGGCTGCCCGCGTTGCGCGCCCTGTTCCTCGGCGACATGACCTCCGAGGAGTGCGAGATCTCCTGGATGAAGGTCGGTGACGTCAGCCCGCTGCTGACCGCGTACCCGGCCCTGGAGGTGCTGCGGGTGCGCGGCGGTGAGGAGTTCGACTTCTCCCCCGTCCGGCACGACCGGCTGCGCGAGCTGGCGGTGGAGAGCGGCGGCCTGTCCCGGGAGTTCGTGGGGGCGGTGCTCGCCTCCGACCTGCCCGCGCTGACCGACCTGGAGCTGTGGTTCGGCACCGAGGACTACGGGGGCGACACGACGGTGGAGGACCTCACGCCGCTGCTGGCCGGGGAGCTGTTTCCGCAGCTGCGCCGGTTGGGGCTGCGCAACGCGGAGATCGCCGACGGGCTCGCGGTGGCGCTGGCGTCCGCGCCCGTGGTGGGCCGGCTGGAGCGGCTCGACCTCTCCAACGGGACGCTCGGCGACGAGGGCGCGGCGGCGCTGCTCGCCGGCCAGCCGCTGACCCACCTCACCGCACTCGACCTGCACCACCACTTCCTCTCCCCGGAGGTCGCCGCGTCGGTGGTCGCGGCGCTGCCGGGCGTGCAGGTCGACGTCTCCGACCCGCAGGAGCCGGACGAGTACGACGGCGAGAGCTACCGGTACACGGCGGTGGCGGAGTGACATGCGGCTGACCGTGGTCGGCAACCCCGGCAACCGCCGGGTGGAGCTTTTCACCGGCGCGGCGCTCGCCGCCGGCCTGCCCCGACCCGAGGTGCTGCCCTGGGTCGAGGTGCTGACCGGGGCCGCACCGCCGCCGCCGGGCACGCTGGTCCGGGTGGACTCGCCCGGCGAGGACTCCGAGGTCGACCGGTTGTTGCGCCGGTCGGCCCGCGCCGCCCGGCACGGCGAGCTGATCGGCCTCGCCGACGCGTACGCCGGGCTGGTCGACGGCATGGCCCGGCTGGCCGGCGGCGGCGCGTCCCTGCTCAACTCACCGGCGGACGTCGCCGTGCTCTGCGACAAGCGGCGGTGTCACGCGCTGCTGTCGGCGGCGGGGGTGCCGGTGCCGGCGGCGCTTCCCGGGATCGGCGGGTACGCCCAACTGCGGGCGGCGATGGCGCAGGCCGGGTGGGCACGGGTGTTCGTCAAGCCCGCGCACGGCTCCTCCGCGGCGGGCGTGATCGCGCTGGCCGTCGGCCCCCGGCGGGTGCAGGCGGTGACCACGATCGAGCACACCCCGCAGGCGCTGTTCAACTCGCTGCGGGTCCGCCGGTACACCGACGAGTCGCAGGTCGCCGCGATGGTGGACCGGCTCGCCCCGGAGGGTCTGCACGTCGAGCGGTGGCTGCCCAAGGCCGGGCTGGGTGAGCGGGTGGTCGACGTACGGGTGCTGGTGGTCGCCGGGCGGCCCAGCCACGTGGTGGTCCGCGCCGCCCACGGGCCGCTGACCAACCTGCACCTGGGCAACGCGCGCGGCGATCTCGCCGCGTTGCGGGCGGCGGCGGGGCCGCAGGCGTGGTCGGCGGCGATGGAGACGTGCGAACGGGCCGCCGCCGCCTTCCCCGGCTCGCTGCACGTCGGCGTGGACCTGATGTTCCTGGTCGGCTGGCGGCGGCACGCCGTGGCCGAGGTCAACGCGTTCGGCGACCTGCTGCCCGGCGTGCTGGCCGACGGCCGCGACAGCTACGCCGAGCAGGTGCACGCGCTGACCAGCGGCCGGTGGGAGCGCTGGCGGGCCGACGCCGGGGCCGGGAAGGTGCTGACGTGCGCCGCCTGATCGGTAGTCACGACCTGCTGCTGGTCACGCTCGACACGCTGCGCTACGACGTGGCGGCGGAGCTGGTCGCGGCGGGGCGCACCCCGGGGCTGGCGCGGGCGTTGCCGGGTGGCCGGTGGGAGCGACGGCACTCCCCCGCCAGCTTCACCTACGCTGCGCACCACGCCTTCTTCGCCGGGTTCCTGCCCACGCCGGTGCTGCCGGGCCGGCACGAGCGGCTGTACGCGGCGGCCTTCCCGGGCAGCGCGACCTCCGGCGCGGAGACCTGGGTGTTCGACGCCGCGGATCTGCCGACCGCGCTCGCCGACGCCGGCTACCACACGCTGTGCCTGGGCGGCGTCGGGTTCTTCAACCAGCGCAGCCCGCTCGGCGCGGTGCTGCCCGGCCTGTTCCGGGAGGCGCACTGGGAGCCGGAGTTCGGGGTCACCTCCCCCACCTGCCTGGACGCCCAGCTCGACCGGCTGGACGAGGTGCTGACCCGGGTGCCGCCGCGGCAGTCGCTGTTCACCTTCCTCAACGTCGCCGCGCTGCACCAGCCGAACCGGCACCACCTGCCCGGCGCCGACACCGACGACCTGGCCAGTCACGCCGCCGCCCTGGAGTATGTGGACGGCCGCCTCGGCCGGCTCTTCGGCCTGGTCACCGGTCGGGGCCGGCCGGTGTTCACGATCATCTGCTCGGATCACGGCACCGCGTACGGCGAGGACGGGCACAGCGGGCACCGGATCGGCCACGACGTGGTGTGGAACGTCCCGTACGCCCACTTCACCCTGCACCCGGGAGAATGGTGAGCAGCGTCGACCCGGGCCTCGACGGCTCGCCCTACCAGCAGTACCTCTACGCCTACCCGCACAAGACCTCGTACCGTCCGCTGCGGCCCCGGCCGCTGATCGCAGACGTGTGGCGGCCGGAGCCGCGCGACGCGCTCTTCCTCTACCTCCACCTGCCGTTCTGCGAGATGCGCTGCGGGTTCTGCAACCTGTTCACCCGGGCGAACGCGCCCGCCGAGCAGGTCACCGCGTACCTGCGGCAGTTGCGCCGGCAGGCCGAACAGGTCGGCGAGGCGCTCGGCGGACAGACCGGGTACGCCCGCGCGGCGTTCGGCGGCGGCACCCCCACCTATCTCACCGCCGACGAGCTGACCGAACTCTTCGACATCGTCACCGGCACGGTCGGCACCCGGCTGCCCGGCGTACCGCTGTCGGTGGAGACCTCGCCGGCCACCGCGACCCCGGACCGGCTCGCGGTGCTGGCCGGGCAGGGCACTACCCGGGTGAGCATCGGGGTGCAGAGCTTCCTCGACGCCGAGGCGCGGGCCGCCGGCCGGCCGCAGCGCCGCAGCGAGGTGGAGGCCGCGCTCGCGGCGATCCGGGACGCCCGGATCCCGGTGCTCAACATCGACCTGATCTACGGCATCGACGGGCAGACGGCCGGCACCTGGCGGGAGAGCCTCGACGCGGCGCTGGCCTGGCGTCCCGAGGAGCTGTACCTCTACCCGCTCTACGTCCGGCCGCTGACCGGGCTGGGCCGGCGCGCGCACGCCCGCGCCGACTGGGACGCCCAGCGGCTCGCCCTGTACCGGCAGGCGGTGGAGCGGCTCGGCGCGGCCGGCTACCGGCAGGAGTCGATGCGCCAGTTCCGCCGGGCCGACGTGCCGGCTCCGGACGGCCCGGACTACTGCTGCCAGGACGACGGCATGGTCGGCCTGGGCTGCGGCGCCCGCTCCTACACCACCACCCTGCACTACTCCTTCGACTACGCGGTCAGCGTCTCCCAGGTGCGGGCGGTGCTCGACGACTACCTGGCCCGGCCGGCCGACGATTTCCGGTACGCCGAGTTCGGGTACCACCTCGACGGCACCGAGCAACGCCGCCGCTGGCTGCTCAAGTCGCTGCTGCGCGCCGACGGCGTCGACCCGGCCGCCTACCGGGCCCGTTTCGGGCGTCCGCCCGCCGAGGATTTCCCGCAGCTCGGTCGGTTGGTCGATCGGGGCTGGGCCACCGAGGACGGGCTCCGGCTCACGCCCGCCGGGCTGGCCCGTTCCGACGCCATCGGCCCGTGGCTCACCTCCACCGAGGTCCGTCGGGCGATGGCCGGGTACGTGCCGCGATGAACCTGGCCGTCCTCTACCGTGGGCCGCTGGCCAGCTGCAACTACGACTGCCCGTACTGCCCGTTCGCCAAGCGGCGGGATCCGCCGGAGCTGCTGCGCGCGGACCGGGCGGCGCTGGCCCGGTTCACCGAGTGGGTGGCGGCGACCACCGACGTCCGGCTGTCGGTGCTGTTCACCCCGTGGGGTGAGGGGCTGACCCGCCGCTGGTACCGGGAGGCGATGGTGTCGCTGTCCCGGCTGCCGCACGTCGAGCGGGTCGTCATCCAGACCAACCTGGCCGCCCGGGTGGAGTGGCTCGGCGAGGCGGATACCGGCCGGGCCGCCCTGTGGTGCACCTACCATCCGGGCCAGGTCACCCGGGAGCGGTTCCTGGCGCGCTGCGCCCGCCTCGCCGAGCTGGGCATCCGCTACTCGGTCGGGGTGGTCGGGCTGCCCGAGCATCTCGCCGAGGCGCGAGCACTCCGCGCGTGCCTGCCCGAGGAGGTCTATCTCTGGGTCAACGCGGCCGAGGGACGGCGCTACGACGCCGCCGAGGAGGCGAGCTGGACGGAGCTGGACCCGCACTTCGGCTACAGCGTCCGCCCGCACCTGTCGCTCGGCCGCCCCTGCCATGCCGGGGAGACCGCCATCTCCGTGCTCGGCGACGGCACCGTCCGCCGCTGCCACTTCATCCCGACGCCCATCGGCAACCTCTACGACGGTTCCTGGCGGGCCGCCCTGACGCCCCGGCCGTGCGGCAACGCGATCTGCGACTGCCACATCGGGTACGTCCACCTCAAGCCGCTCGGGCTGCGGGAGGTCTTCGCCGGCGGGGTCCTGGAACGCATCCCCGCCGGCTGGCCGCGACCCGGACGTTGACGCCGGTCGCGGTCGCCGCACCACCGCTGACACCCGCCTCGCGGGCGGCAGGTCACCGCCCGCAGGTCAGCGCGATGCTTCCCGGCACCACGCTGGTCGCCGCCACCAGCCCGAAGGTGGTCGAGCCGCCCGGGGCGAGGGTGCCGTTGTAGGAGGCGTTGCGGACCGTGACGTCGGTGCCCGCGGCGTCCGCCACCCCGTCCCAGAGCGACTGGAGACGCTCGTCACCGGACCACCGCCAGGAGACCCGCCAACCGCTCAGCTGCTGATCACTGGTGTTGCGGACGGTGACGGTGGCGAGGAAACCACTCCCCCAGCCGACGTCGATCGCGGCGGTCGCATGGCACACCGGCGGTGGTGCGGTCCGCGCCGGCCCGCCGATCACGTACGGATCCCGCCGGCCCTCGGTGTCACTGAACCGGAACCAGTATTCGGTGTCCGGGGTCAACCCGCCGATGGTGACGTTGCCGAAGCGCTGGGGCTCAGAGACCGCCTCGGCCACCGGATCCTGCCACTTCGCGGCGTTCTCCCGGCTGGTGAAGAGGGTGACCGTGATCGGCGGGTCGTACCCGCAGGGCGGCACGAACAGCACCGAGTAGGTGACCGTCACGCTGGTGGCGGTCGTCCCGGTCACCAGGCCGCTGATGGGCAGCGCGGGCGGGCACGCGATCGGGGTCGACGGCGACGGGCTCGGGACGGGCGGTGCCTCGGTGGCGCCGGCCGACCCGACCCCGCCGACCAGGGTCAGGGTCGCGGCGGCCAGCACCGCGCCGAACGTGCGGATCATCCGTACCTCCCGGGGTTGCGGGCATCGGCCACGACGGATGGCCGATCGACGATGGTCAGCACGGCGGCCGATTTTGCATTTGAGAATATCAATGCGGGCGGCCGTGGGTGGGGCCGTCCGCATCGTTGTCCGGCACCGGTCGTTTGTCACGATGACCCTGGTCGAACCAGAGAGGGCGTAATGGCTTCCCGACTCAATCCGTACCTCAGCTTCTCCGGCAACGCGCGCGAGGCGATGGAGTTCTACCGCAGCGTCTTCGGCGGCGACCTCACGCAGAACACCTTCGGCGAGTTCGGCACGGATGATCCCGCGCTGGCCGACAAGATCATGCACGCCATGCTGGAGACCCCGAACGGCTACACGCTGATGGCCTCGGACACCCCACCCGGGATGGAACACGTGCCCGGCAACGACGTGTCGGTGAGCCTGAGCGGCGACGACGCCGACGGCCTGCGCGGGTACTGGGAGAAGCTCTCCGACGGCGGCATGGTGACGATTCCGCTGGCCAAGCAGATGTGGGGCGACGAGTTCGGCATGTGTATCGACCGGTTCGGCATCGGATGGATGGTGAACATCACCCAGCCCCAGAGCTGACCCGCATCTCGACGCGAGCCGGCCGACTCGCGGGTGTATCGGCGGCGTCTGGCCGGTCGAGGCGGGCACCATCGGCATCGGGCTGGCCCGCGACGACGTGCATCCCCACCCCGGCGTCTACCCGAACTCCTGCTCCCCGCAGGCCTGGTCGGCCAGCGCGGTCTTCGCGCTAAGCCAGGCGCTGCTGGCGCTGCGCCCGGCCGCCGGCATGCCAACAACTGAGCTGTCTGGACCGCCGCGCCCTCATCGGCGGGCCGGGTCGACCAGGCGGCTACCATCGCGCGGTGGGTCTTCGAGGAACGATCAGTCCGGACCGTCCGCTACTCGTCCTGGCCATCGCCGAGGAGGCCGCCTACCTCGACTCGGACCTCCCGGTGCTGCTCACCGGGATGGGCAAGGTGAACGCCGCGGCGGCCCTCGCGACGACGCTGGCCCGCGGTCCGCTGCCCGCTACGGTGGTCAACCTCGGCACCGCCGGGGCGCTGCACTCCGGCTGGACCGGCACCCACGAGGTGGGCAGCGTCGTCCAGCACGACCTGGACACGGAGTTCATCCGGCGGCTGACCGGGCAGACCGTCGGGGCACCGTTGGCCCTGGCCGGCGACGGCCCGGTGCTGGCCACCGGCGACCAGTTCATCGCCGACGACGAGGTACGCGCCGCACTGGCCGCCCAGGCCCAACTGGTGGACATGGAGGGCTACGCGCTGGCCTCGACGGCGCGGCGGTTCGGCGTACCGGTCCGCCTGATCAAGCACGTCAGCGACGAGGCCGGCGACGGGGCGGACCGCACCTGGCAGGAGTCGGTGGACGGCTGCGCCCGGATCCTCGCCCGGTGGGTCCAGGACCGACTCTGAGTTCAGAGCTTCTGTCTGCCTTTGATCAGCACGAACAGTGCCCGCCGCGCAACGGCGTTGCCTTTGGTGTCGATCTGGTAGCCCTCGATCCAACACCAGCCGTCACGGTCCGCCAACCACCTCCACCGAGGCGGCTCCTGCCCACGGCCATGATTTCACTGAGAAATAGCGACGCCGATCAAACAGCCCGCCGACGGCGGCCGGCTTGCACCCGACAACCGCGCCTACAACCGACTCGTACGCGGCCTGCTGGCAACCCGAACGCGGAAGGCGAGGAAACGTGAGTGGCGGCCCCTGTCGGCACCGGCTATCCGGCCGCCATCCGGCGGGTCAGTTCGGCCGCCCGGTACGACGCGACCTGACGCGCCTGCGTCGTCACGAACCGCCGCAGCGGTGCCGGTGCGCCGGCCGTGACCGACTCCCGTACCCGCGTGCCCTCCGCCACGGCGGTCAGGTCCACCTGCGCCCGCAGCCACACCCATCCCGGGCTGGACACCTCGCTGACCAGTTGACCGCCCGGCTCGGTGGCGATCATGCGTACCCGGATCCGGTTGTCCCAGCGCAACGGACCGACCAGCCGGAACCGCTCGACGGCGAGGTAGTCGGTGACCGCGCGGCCCTCGGCGTCGTGGCCGGTCCGCACGTCGCGGACCGCCACGATCAGCGGCGACAGCCCGATGTAGCTGTGCGGGTCGGTCAGGTGGCGGTACACCGTTTCCGGCGAGGCCGCGACGACGGCGGTGGTCTCGAACTCGATCGACGGTTTCCGATCATCGGCCATGCCACATCCTGCCACGCCGAGCGCGACCGGCCGGAGCCCACTCAGGTCAGCAGGACGACGTGCAGGTTGCGGGGCCCGTGCACGTCCTCCACCCGGCTCAGCTCGATGTCGCTGGTGGCCGACGGACCGCTGATCCAGGTCAGCGGGCGGTGCGGGGAGAGCCGGGCGAGCGCCTGCGGCACCGCGGCCACCACCTGGTCGGCGCGGAGCACGCAGACGTGCCGGTCCGGCAGCAGGCTGAGGACCCGGCGGCCCTGGTCGGGCGAGCCGTCGAGGACGACCGTGCCGGTTTCGGCGACCGCGACCGCCGCGCCGGTGACGACCCCGTCGGCGGCGTCGATCTGCCCGATGTCGAGCCCGTCGTCGGTCAGCGCGGTCACCGTCGGGGGCAGCCAGGCCGGCGGCAACCCCGGCGGTACGACGATGGTGGCTCCCGCCGGCAGGATGTCGGCGATCGTGTCGGCGACGGCCGTCTCGGGCACCCGGTGCACGTGGGCCCGGTAGTCGGTCAGCCGTTCCACCAACCGGTCGAGGTCGAGCGTGCCCCCGGACCGGTAGTCGCGGGGCACCTGGACCGGGGCCGGGCCGCCGGACGCCAGGGCGGCGCGCAGCCGGCCGAGGACCAGGTCGCGGGAACTCACGCCACCACCTCGCTACGCTCGGCGTCGACCTGGGCCTGTTCCGCGCCGCGTTGCCGGTTCACTCGCTGTCGCTCGCTCATCGCTCGGCCCACCACTCGCGGAACGTCTGCGGCGGCGGCTCCGGCAGGTCGCGGCTGCCCGTCCAGCCGTCCAGCGGCGGCGGCAGGCCCCGGCCGCGCCGCCCGGCGAACCGGCTCAGCCGGGCGGCGCGCTGCGCGGCCTCGTACAGCCGCGGTCGGTCCATCGTGTACGCGGCGGCGGCCAGCGCGGCGGACTCGCCGCGCGGGTGGGGTGCCTGGTCGCGCAGATGCACCAGCAGCTCCGGGATGTTGATCTTCACCGGGCAGGCGTCGTAGCAGGCGCCGCAGAGCGACGAGGCGTACGGCAGCGAAGCGTTGTCGGCCACCCCGGTCAGCTGCGGGGAGAGCACCGCGCCGATCGGGCCCGGGTAGACCGACCCGTACGCGTGCCCGCCGGTGCGCTCGTACACCGGGCAGACGTTGAGGCAGGCGGAGCAGCGGATGCAGTGCAACGCCGACCGACCCACCTCGTCGGCGAGCACCGCGCTGCGCCCGTTGTCCAACAGCACCAGGTGGAACTCCTGCGGCCCGTCCCCGGGCGTGACACCGGTCCACATCGAGGTGTACGGGTTCATCCGCTCCCCGGTCGACGCCCGGGGCAGCAGTTGCAGGAACACCTCCAGGTCCCGCCAGGTCGGCACCACCTTCTCGATCCCCATCACGGTGATCAGGGTCTCCGGCAGGGTGAGACACATCCGGCCGTTGCCCTCGGACTCCACCACCGCCAGGGTGCCGGTCTCCGCCACCGCGAAGTTGGCCCCGGAGACCGCCACCCGGGTGCTGAGGAACGTCTGCCGCAGGTAGCGACGGGCGACGGCGGCCAGCGCCGCCGGCTCGTCGGTCAACGCCGGGTCCACGCCCGGCATCGCGCGCAGGAAGATCTCCCGGATCTCCGCGCGGTTGCGGTGGATCGCCGGCACCAGGATGTGGCTGGGGCGGTCGTCGCCGAGTTGCACGATCAGCTCGGCGAGGTCGGTCTCCACCGGCTCGATTCCGGCCTCGGTGAGGGCCTCGTTCAGCCCGATCTCCTGGGTGGCCATCGACTTGACCTTGATCACCCGGTCGCTGCCGGTGGCGCGTACCAGGTCGGCGACGATCCGGTTGGCCTCCTTCGCATCGGCGGCCCAGTGCACCACGCCGCCGGCCGCCGTCACCTTCGCCTCCAGCTGTTCGAGCAGCTCCGGCAGGCGGGCCAGCACGTCCGTCTTGATCGCCGAGCCGGCCGCCCGTAGCTGTTCCCAGTCGGGCAGCTCGCCGATGACGGCGGCGGACCTGGCCCGGATCGTGGTGGTGGCGTGGCCGAGGTTGCGGCGCAGCTGCGAATCGTCCAGGGCCCGCCGCGCCGCCACCGGGAACGGTTCGTCGCCGCGCAGGTGTCCCACCCCGGGCGGGGCGGTCGCGGGCAGGCCGAGGAAGGTCCGGGTCACGATCGCACCACCAACTCGCTCGGCTCGCCCGGTGTCTCGCGCTGCTCGGTGGCGGCGAGGATCTCGGCGAGGTGCACGGTCCGGACCCCGCTCCGCAGCCGGGACAGCCCGCCACCGATGTGCATCAGGCAGGAGGCGTCCCCGGCGGCGCAGACGTCCGCACCGGTGGAGAGCACATGCCGCATCTTGTCCGCCAGCATCGCGGTCGAGGTGTCGGCGTTCTTCACCGCGAACGTCCCGCCGAACCCGCAGCACTGCTCGGCGGCCGGCAGCTCGACCAGGTCGAGACCGCGCACCTCGCGCAGCAGCCGCAGCGGCCGGTCCCCCACCCGCAGCATGCGCAGCGAGTGGCAGGTCGGGTGGTAGGTGACCCGGTGCGGGTAGTAGGCGCCGACGTCGGTCACCCCGAGCACGTCGACCAGCAGCTCGGAGAGCTCGTACGTCCGCCCGGCCACCGACTCGGCCCGGCTGGCCAGCCCCGGGTCGCCCGCCCGCCGGGCCACCATGGCGTGCTGGTGCCGCACCGACCCGACGCACGAGCCGGACGGGGCGACCACCACGTCGTACGGGTCGAAGGTGCGCACGTGCCGCCGCACCAGCGGCAGCGCCTCCCGCTGGTAGCCGGTGTTGACGTGCATCTGCCCGCAGCAGGTCTGCCCGGTCGGGAAGACCACCTCGTGCCCCAGCCGTTCCAGCAACCGCACCGTCGACTTTGCCGCCTCGGGAAACATGGTGTCGGCCAGGCAGGTCACGAAGAGCGCGATCCGCACGTCACACCTCCAGCCGCCGGGAAGCCGCCCGCCACCCGGCGGACTCGCCGCCCGGCTCGTAGCGCACGATCTCGTGAGTCTGCCGTAACAATCGCCGGAGCGCAGCAAGGTCGTCACCGACGACGCCGGCCGCGCGGGCCTGCACCAGCACGTTGCCGAGCGCGGTGGCCTCCACCGGGCCGGCCAGCACCGGCAGGCCGCAGGCGTCCGCGGTGAGCTGGCAGAGCAGCGCGTTGCGCGCGCCGCCACCGACGATGTGCACGGCGTCGACGTGCCGGCCGGAAAGCTCCTGGGCCTGCCGCACCGCCCGCCGGTGCGCCAGCGCCAGGCTGTCGATGATGCAGCGGACGACGGCGCCCGGCGACTCCGGCACCGGCTGACCGGTGCGGCGGCAGGACTCGGCGATGCGGGCCGGCATGTCGCCCGGCGGCAGGAACGCCGGCTCGTCGATGTCGACCACGCTGCGGAAGGCGGGTTCGGCCGCGGCGGTGGCCAGCAGTCCGGGCAGGTCGGGCGCTCCCCAGCCGCGCAGCGACTCCTGCAACGGCCACAGACCCATCACGTTGCGCAGATAGCGGATGGTGCCGTCGACCCCGCCCTCGTTGGTGAAGTTCGCCTGCCGGCTGGCCTCGGTCAGCACCGGCCGGTCCAGCTCGACGCCGACCAGGGACCAGGTGCCGCAGGAGATGTAGGCGAAGTGTTCGCCGGTGGCGGGCACCGCGACCACGGCGGAGGCGGTGTCGTGGGAGCCGACCGCAACCACCTCCGGCGTGCCGGGCAGGTCGAGTTCGGACCGCGCCGGCCCGATCCGGGCGCCGGGTTCCCGCAGCGGCGCGAAGAGGTCGGCACGGATGCCGGCGTCGGTCATCAGGTCGGTGGCCCAGGCCCGCCGGTGCAGGTCGTACAGCTGGGTGGTGGAGGCGTTGGTGACCTCGGCGCCGATCTCGCCAGTGAGCCAGTAGGCGATCAGATCCGGGATCATGAGCAACCGGTGGGCGGCGGCGAGTTGCGGCGAGCCGGCGGCGGCCACGAGCTGGTACAGCGTGTTGAACGGCAGTTGCTGTAGACCGGTGGTGGCGTAGAGCCGCTCGGCCCCGACCCGTCGCGTCACCTGTTCCAGCACGCCCTCGGTACGGGCGTCGCGGTAGTGCACCGGGTTGCCGAGCAGCGCCCCGGCGGAGTCGAGCAGCCCGTAGTCGACCGCCCAGGAGTCGACGCCGACACTGGCCACCGGGCCGGCCGAACGCAGCCCGGCGAGCACGTTGCGGTACAGGTCGAGGATGTCCCAGTGCAGCGTCCCGCCGACACGCACCGGCTCGTTGGCGAACCGGTGCGCGGCCGACAGGCGCAGCACGCCCGGACCGATCTGGCCGACCATGACCCGGCCGCTGGCGGCCCCGAGGTCGACGGCCGCGACGGCCACCTCCCCGCCGCCGCGGGGCTGCGGAGTCGTCACCGCAGGAAGGCGGCGGCGACGCCGGCATCGACGGGAACGTGCAGGCCGGTGGTGTGCGACAGGTCGCCGGCGGTGAGGGCGAAGACGGCGTTGGCGATGTGCTCCGGCAGCACCTCCCGCTTGAGCAGGGTGCGCTGGGCGTAGAACTCGCCGAGCTTCTCCTCGGGCACGCCGTACACGGCGGCCCGGTCGGCGCCCCAGCCACCGGCGAAGATGCCGGAGCCGCGGACCACCCCGTCCGGGTTGATCCCGTTGACCCGGACGCCGTGCGCGCCGAGTTCGGCGGCGAGCAGCCGCACCTGGTGGGCCTGGTCGGCCTTGGCGGCGCCGTACGCGACGTTGTTCGGCCCGGCGAAGACCGAGTTCTTGCTGGCGATGTAGACGATGTCGCCGCCGATGCCCTGGGCGACGAGCACCCGGGCGGTCTCCCGGGAGACCAGGAACGACCCCTTAGCCATCACGTCGTGTTGCCGGTCCCAGTCCCGGACGGTGGTGTCCAGCAGGGACTTCGACAGCGACAGCCCGGCGTTGTTGACCACCAGGTCGACCCCGCCGAAGGCGAGCACCGCGGCCCGTACGGCGGCGGCGACCTGCTCCTCGTCGGTGACGTCGAGCGGTACGGCGACCGCGACGTCCGCCCCGCCGATCTCGCCGGCCACGGTCTGCGCGGCGGCGGTGTCCCGGTCGGTGACCACGACGCAGGCGCCCTCGGCGGCGAGCCGGTGGGCGATCGCCCGGCCGATGCCGGACCCACCGCCGGTGACCAGCGCGATCCGCGTGGCGAGCGGCTTGGGCGCGGGCATCCGCTGGAGCTTGGCCTCCTCCAGCGCCCAGTACTCGATGCGGAACTTCTCCGCCTCGTCGATCGGGGCGTACGTCGACACCGCCTCCGCGCCCCGCATGACGTTGATGGCGTTGACGTAGAACTCGCCGGCCACCCGCGCGGTCTGCTTGTTCGCCCCGAAGCTGAACATGCCGACCCCGGGCACCAGCACGATGGCCGGGTCGGCGCCGCGGATCGCCGGGCTCTGCGGGCCGGCGTGCCGCTCGTAGTAGGCGCGGTAGTCGTCCCGGTAGGCGGCGTGCAGCTCCCCGAGCCGCGTGATCGTCTCGTCCAGCCCGGCGGTGGGCGGCAGGTCGAGCACCATCGGTCGGACCTTGGTGCGCAGGAAGTGGTCCGGGCAGGAGGTGCCGAGGGCGGCCAGCTCGGGCATCCGCGCGCGGCCGACGAAGTCGAGCACCACGTCGCTGTCGGTGTAGTGGCCCACCTGGGCCCGGTCGGTGCAGGCGAGGCCCCGCAGCACCGGAAAGAGGGCGGCGGCCCGGGCCCGCCGCTCCGGCTCCGGCAGCGGCTCGTGCACCAGCGCCCCGAGCGGCTCGGGGCGTCCGTGCTCGGCGAGGTACCGCGCCGCGGTGGCGATGATCTCGCGAGAGTTCGCTTCGCACTCGTCGCTGGTGGCGCCCCAGGCGGTGATGCCGTGCCCGCCGAGGATCACGCCGATCGCCTGCGGGTTGGCCTGCTGCACGGCGGCGATGTCGAGGCCGAGTTGGAAGCCGGGCCGACGCCACGGCACCCAGAGCACCCGGTCGCCGAAGATCTTCCTGGTCAGCTCGGGTCCGTCGGCGGCGGTGGCGATCGCGATCCCCGAGTCGGGGTGCAGGTGGTCGACGTGCGCCGCCTCGACCAGACCGTGCATGGCGGTGTCGATGGAGGGCGCGGCACCGCCGCGCCCGTGCAGGCAGTAGTCGAAGGCGGCGACCATCTCGTCCTCGCGCTCCACGCCCGGGTAGCCGGTGACCAGCGCCCGGAGCCGGTCGAGCCGGAGCACGGCCAGCCCACGCTCGGTGAGCGTCCCGAGGTCGCCGCCGGAGCCCTTGACCCACACCAGGTCGGTGGGCCCGCCGGTCACCGGGTCGGTCTGCACGCCCTTCGCGGAGGTGTTGCCACCGGCGTAGTTGGTGTTGGCCGGGTCTGCGCCGAGCCGGTTGCTGCGGGCCAACAGGTCGCGTACCGCGGGATTCGTCATGGTTTCCTTCGCAGCGGGAGAGGTGGCACTTCTCGGCAACGGTTCGGACATCAGGCGCCCCAGCCGGCCTGCTCGCCGCCGACCCGCTCGGCCGTGACCCGCGCCAGGTAGCCGGAGCGCTTGTAGGCGGCGACCGGGTCCGGATCCAGGCCCATCTCCGCGCGCAACTCGCGCAGCAGCGGGCGCACGTCGGTGTTGTACGCGTCCATCAGCACCGCGTTGGCCTCCAGCACGTCACCGGCCCGTTGCGCGGCGGTCAGCGCCGGCACGTCGACCAGCAGCGCCTTGGCGGTCGCCTCCTGGACGTTGAGCACCGACCGGATGACGGCCTGCACCTTCGGCTCGATGTTGTGGCACTGGTCCAACATGAACGCGATGCCGTAGCTCGGGCGCAACGCGTCCGCCTGGACGATCTCGTGCATGATCCGGAACAGTTGGAACGGGTCCGCCGCCCCCACCATCAGGTCGTCGTCGGCGTAGAACCGGGAGTTGAAGTCGAAGGCGCCCAGCTTCCCGGCGCGTAGCAGGAACGCCACGATGAACTCGATGTTCGTGCCCGGCGCGTGGTGGCCGGTGTCGATGACCACCTGGGCCCGCTCGCCGAGTTCGAGGCAGTGCGCGTACGCGGTGCCCCAGTCCGGCACGTCGGTCAGGTAGAACGCCGGCTCGAAGAGCTTGTACTCCAGCAGCAGCCGCTGCCGGCCGGTCAGCCGGTCGTACGCCTGCCGCAGCGCCGCCGCGAGCCGGTCCTGGCGCTCCCGGACGCTGTCCTGCCCCGGATAGTTGGTGCCGTCGGAGAACCACAGCTTCAGGTCCCGCGATCCGGTGGCGTCCATGACGTCGACGCACTCCAGCAGGTGCCCGATCGCCTTGCGCCGCACCGCCGGGTCGGGGTTGGTGACCGAGCCCAGCTTGTAGTCGTCGTCCTGGAACACGTTCGCGTTGATCGTGCCCAGCTCGATGCCCTGCTCCTCGGCGTAGCGGGCCAGCGCGGCGTAGTCGTCCACCCGGTCCCACGGGATGTGCAGCGCCACCGTCGGCGCGACACCGGTGAAGCGGTGCACGGTCGCCGCGTCCGCCACCTTTTCGTACGGGTCGCGGGGCACGCCCTGCTGCGCGAACACCTTGAACCGGGTGCCCGAGTTGCCGTACGCCCAGGACGGCGTCTCGATGCGCTGCCCGCGCAGGGCATCGAGGACTCGCCGGCGCGTGGTCGGCTCGATCTCGGTCATCGTTGCTCCCCAAGTTGCTCTTCGAGATGGAAGATCTCGGTCAGGACGCGGAACCCGCGGTCGGGCCGCCCGTCGGGCAGGTCGGCGAAGAACGGGGCCATCTCGGCCTGCCACCGGGCGTTGACCTCGGTCGCCTCCATCGCGGCGAGCGCGGCGTCGAGGTCCTCGGTCAGGAAGTAGCCGACCAGCAGTCCGTCGTCGGAAAGGAAGAGTGAGTAGTCGTGCCAGCCGGCGCGCTTGAGCGCGGCCAGCATGTCGGGCCAGACGGCGGCGTGGCGGCGCCGGTACTCCGCCATCCGCTCCGGCCTGACCTGGAGGGTGAAGCAGATCCGGCGCACGCCACACCTACCCGCGGCTCAGAAGTTGAACTGGTCGATGTTCGACGCGGTGAACTCGAACGGGTCGCCCAGCAGGACCTCCCCGTTGGCGCCGAGGGTGAACTCGCCGAGCTTGCCGGCGGTGAACGTCTCGCCCTCCTTGCCGGTGATGATCCCGGAGGCGAGCGCCGCTCCGGTGTACGCGGCGAGGTAGCCGAGGTCGGCCGGGTTCCACAGGGCGAAGGCCTTGACCGTGCCGTCCTTGACGTACTCGCGCATCTGGTTCGGCGTGCCGAGGCCGGTCAGCTGCACCTTGCCCTTGTAGGACGAGCCGGAGAGGTAACGCGCGGCGGCGGCGATACCGACCGTGGTCGGCGAGATGATGCCCTTGAGGTTGGGGTACTTCGACAGCAGGCCCTGCGCCTCCTGGAACGACTTCTCGTCCTGGTCGTCACCGTAGACGGTGGCCACCAGCTTGAGCTTGCTGTACTCCGGCTTGGCCAGTTCGGTCTTCATCAGCTCGATCCAGGCGT
This sequence comes from Micromonospora sp. CA-263727, assembly GCF_050942455.1. Taxonomy (NCBI): domain Bacteria; kingdom Bacillati; phylum Actinomycetota; class Actinomycetes; order Micromonosporales; family Micromonosporaceae; genus Micromonospora; species Micromonospora sp. CA-263727. The sequence goes on along the minus strand of NZ_CP192031.1, from coordinate 2,129,041 downwards.
TCTGGTTGGTGGCGTTCGCGGTGGCCGACAGGATGGCGATCTCACCGCCCTCGGGGCCGACCGCGTCCGAGATCAGCTTGATCTGCGCCTGGGCGATGCCCGCCGAGGTGGCCTGGTTGACGAACGCGTCCCGGCACTCCGGCTTGGTGTCCGAGTCGTAGGTGACGATCTTCGCCCCGGCGGCCTTGGCCTCGGTGAGCGAGCCACAGACGGCGTCCCGGTCGTTCGCCGCGATGATGATGACGTCGGTGCCCTGCTGGGACAGCGTGTTGATGTACGACACCTGCGCCGACGGGCTCGCCTCGGAGGGGCCGGTCTGGGCGTACTGGCCCTTGAACTCCTCGACCGCCGGCTTGCCGCCCTGGTTGTCGGAGGTGTCGAAGTACGGGTTGTTGACCTGCTTGGGTAGGAAGGTGACCTTGAGGCCCTCCTTGATGGTGCCGGAGGGGTTGCCGCCGGAGCCGGTGTCGCCGCCGGAGCCGGTCTCCTCGGCGCAGGCGCCCAGGGTGAGGGCCAGGGCGGCCAGGGCGGCGGTCGCGACGACCCGGGCACGTCTGATGCTCATGATGTTTTCCTTTCGAGGGTGGTGGCGGGTCGGCGCCGACGTAGCCGCTCGCGCGTCATCCGCACGAGGTTCGGTCCGACAACGGAGAGGATGAGCAGGGTTCCGGTGACGATGGTCAGCGCGTTCGCCGGCACGTCGGCCAGTTGCAGCGCGTTGCGCAGGACGCCGAGCAGGGCCACCGCCGCGAGCACGCCGACGAGACCGCCCCGGCCGCCGAAGATGGAGACGCCGCCGAGCAGCACGGCGGCCACCACCGCCAGCTCCAGGCCGGTCGCGTTGTCGGCGCGGGCGCTGGCGAACCGGAAGGTCCAGAAGACGCCGGCCAGCGCCGCCATGACGCCGGTGGCGACGAAGAGCCAGAATTTGGTACGGAGCACCGCGATGCCGGCGAAGGTGGCCGCCTCGGCGTTGTTGCCGATCGCGTAGAGCGAGCGGCCGATCGGCGTGGCATAGAGCAGCACGCCGAACACGACGGCGAGGGCCGCCAGGACCAGCACGAACCAGGGAATGACGGTGCCCGGGATGGGCGCGACCGCCTGCTGGGTCCAGGCCGGCGGGTAGTCGGCGATGGCCCGGTCCCCGAGGACGACATAGGCCAGGCCCCGGTAGAGCGCGAGCGTGCCGATGGTGACCGCCAGGGACGGCAGGCCGAACACGGTGACGAAGACGCCGTTGACCGCGCCGAGCACCGCGCCGAGCAGCAGGCTCAGCAGGATCAGCGCCGGCAGCGAGGTGACGCCGAGGTGCCAGAGCTGGCCGAGCACCGAACAGGTGAGGCCGACCGTGCTGGCCACCGACAGGTCGATCTCGCCGGTGATGACGACCAGGGTCATCGGCAGCGCGATCAGGGCGATCGGGATCGCCTCCAGCGCCAGGAACCGGTAGAAGCGCGGACTGCCGACACCCTCGATCGTGGCGCTGGCGACGAGCACCACCACGAGCAGCACGAGGATGAGGAGGGCGTCCCACGAGCCGAACAGCCGCCAGGCCGGCGGCCCCGCGTTCGCGGTACGCCCCGGTGTGGCCCGGGTGTCAGTTGCCACGGGTCCTGCCTCCTCGCAGACGACGTGCCATCCGGACGGCGAGCGCCCGGTCGAGACCGATGGCGGCCAGGATGAGCGCGCCGACGGCGGCGCGCTGCCAGAACGGAGTGACCCCGAGAACCGGCAGGGCGCTGCCGATGGTGGTCAGCAGGACGGCGCCGAGCGCGGCCCCGTACACCGAGCCGCTGCCGCCGAAGATCGCGACGCCGCCGACCACCACGGCCGCGACCACGTTGAGCTCGATGCCGAGCCCGGCGTTGGCGTCGAGGGTGCCGAACCGGGCCGCGTAGAGCACGCCGGCCAGCCCGGCCAGCGCGCCGCTGGCCACGAAGGCGAAGAAGACCCGCCGACCCACCGCGATGCCGGAGAGCCGGGCCGCGTCCGGGTCGGAGCCGATCGCGTAGAGCTCCCGACCGCTGCGGTAGTTCTTCAGCAGGTAGCCGGCGGCGACGAGCACGGCGACCGCGAAGAGGGCGAGCACCGGGACGCCGAGGATCGTGGCGTTGCCCATCCGCAGGAAGTCGCGCGGCATGTCGGCGGCGTTGATCTGACGCCCGGTGGCCCAGGTGTGGTCGATGCCGCGGAACACGTAGAGCGTGCCGAGCGTGACCACCAGGGCCGGCACCCGCGCCGCCGCGATCAGCCCGCCGTTGACCGCGCCGCAGAGCGCGCCGAGCGCCACCCCGGTCCCGATCGCCACCGGGATCGGTGTGCCGGGGTTGCCGACGAAGAGCGCGCCGGTGGCGAACGCGGAGAGGCCGAGGATCGAGCCGACCGACAGGTCGACGTTGCGGGTGATGATCACAATGGCCTGCCCGACCGCGAGGATCGCCAGGATGGTCGAGCTGAGCAGCAGGTCCTTGATGTTCTGCGCGGAGAGGAACCGCTGGTTGACTCCGAAGGTCACCGCGACCAGGAGCACCAGCGCGAGCAGGATGCCCAGTTCGCGTACGACGAACAGCCGGTGCGCCAGGCGGGCGCCGGACTCCGGTCGCGACCCGGCCCGTACGTCTGCCGTGGTCATGCGGCGGCCTCCCGTCGCCCGGTCGCGGCGAACATGACGCTCTCCTCGTCGGCCTGGTCGCGGGGCAGGTCGGCGACCAGCCGGCCCTCGTGCATGACGAGCACCCGATCGGCCATGCCGAGCACCTCCGGCAGCTCACTGGAGACCATCAGCACCGCCACGCCTTCCGCGGCGAGTTGGGAGAGCAGCCGGTGCACCTCGGACTTGGTGCCGACGTCGATGCCGCGGGTCGGCTCGTCGATGATGAGCACCCGAGGCTCGGTGGAGAGCCACTTGGCCAGCACCACCTTCTGCTGGTTGCCACCGGAGAGGGTGGAGACCGGGGCGGTGTTCCGGGCCGCCTTCACCTGCAACCGCCTGGCCCACTCCGCCGCCGAGCGCCGCTCGCTGCCGCCGGAGAGCAGCCCGAACCGGCTGAGTGACCAGCGGCGCGGCAGCGTGGCGTTGCGCTCGATCGACAGCTCCATCACCAGCCCCTGCTGGCGGCGGTCCTCCGGCACCAGCGCCAGGCCGGCGTCGATCGCCGCCGGCGGGTCGCCCGGCCGCAGCCGGCGGCCCTCGACCCGCACCTGCCCGGCGTCGTACCGGTCGATACCGAAGATCGCCCTGGCCACCTCGCTGCGGCCCGCGCCGACCAGTCCGGCGAGGGCGACGATCTCGCCGGCGCGCACGGTGAAGGAGACGTCGTCGAAGTAGCCGTGCCGGGTCAGCCCGTCGACCGCCAGGCGTACCTCGCCCGGCTCGGTGGCCACCTTGGGGAAGAGCGCGGAGATGTCCCGGCCGACCATGGTGCGTACCAGGCCGTCCACGGTCAGGTTCCGGATCTCGTCGGTGGCGATCCACCGGCCGTCACGCATCACGGTGACCCGCTGGCAGAGCGCGAACACCTCGTCGAACCGGTGCGAGATGAAGAGTATCGCCGCGCCGTTGTCCCGCAGCGAGCGCGCCACCGCGAAGAGCCGCTCGACCTCGACGCCGGAGAGCGCCGCGGTCGGCTCGTCCATCACCAGCACCCGGGCGTCGAAGGAGAGCGCCTTGGCGATCTCGACAAGCTGCTGGTCGGCGATGGAGAGGCCGCGGGCCGGCCGGTCCGGGTCGATCCGGACACCGAGCCGGGCGAACAACTCGTTGGTGCGCTCGCGCATGGCCGGGGCGTCGATGCGGCGCATCCCCTTGCGCGGTTGCCGGCCCATGAAGATGTTCTCCGCGACCGACAGGTCGGGAAACAGGGTCGGCTCCTGGTAGATGACGGCGATGCCGGCCGCGCGGGCGTCGGCCGGGCTGCCGAACGTGACCGGCTCGCCGTCCAGCAGCAGGCGGCCGGTGTCCGGCCCGTGCACGCCGGCCAGGATCTTCACCAGGGTGGACTTGCCGGCACCGTTCTCGCCGACCAGGGCGTGCGCCTCGCCGGCGCGCAGTTCGAGCCGGGCGTCACGCAGCGCGGCGACGGCACCGAACGACTTGTCCACACCCTCCAGCGCCAAGACCGGAAGCACTCGGCCCCCTCGGGGTTGTAGTTGACGGGAAGTAACCAGCGTCACACCTATGAAACGTTTCACTTTGCGGCCCGACTCTAAGCGCCCCCCGAGGCCCGGTCAAGGGTTTCTGGCTGGTTACCGACGCGTCGTCCGGGGCGCCCCGCAGACCCCCGCCGACCTCTCCTGTTACCGCCGACGCGGGCAGCGGTGTACCCCCTCCGGCGCCGGCGCTGGTACGTTTCACCAGGCGCACCGGAACTGCGCACACCGCTCACCGCACTGTCCGAGGAAGAGATGGCCGGCGCCAACATCAAACAGGTGGCGAAGCACGCGGGCGTGTCGCTCGGCACCGTCAGCAACGTGCTCAACCGGCCCGACCTGGTCTCCCCGGCCACCCGGCAGAAGGTGCTCGACGCCATCACCGCGCTGGGCTACGTCCGCAACGACTCCGCCCGCCAACTGCGCGCCGGGCGCAGCCGTACCGTCGCGATCCTGGTCCTCGACGTGTCGAACCCGTTCTTCACCGACGTCGTACGCGGCGCGGAGGCGGTGGTCGAGGAAGCCGGCGGGATGTTGATCGTGTGCAACAGCGGTGAGGACCCGCACCGGGAGCAACGCCACCTCGACATGCTCGAAGAGCAACGGGTGCAGGGCCTGCTCGTCACCCCCGTCTCCGACGGCCGGCACCCCCGGCTGGACGCGTTCGTCGAGCGCGGCATCCCGGTGGTGCTCGTCGACCGCGGCTCCGGGCACCCGAGTCGCTGCTCGGTCGCCGTCGACGACGTCACCGGCGGGCGGCTGGCCGCCGAACACCTCGCCGAACGGGGACACGAACGCATCGCGTACGTCGGCGGGCCGATCACGATCCGCCAGGTGGCCGACCGGCACCTCGGCGCCGCCACCGCGCTCGCCGAACGCGACCCGTCCCTGGGCCTCCAACTCGTCACGACGTCCAGCCTGTCGGTCAATGCCGGCCGGCGGGCCGCCGACGATCTCGCGGCGCTCCCTGCGGACCGGCGGCCGACCGCCGTCTTCTGCGCCAACGACCTGCTGGCGCTCGGTCTCCTCCAGGGCGTGACCGCGCACGGGCTGCGGGTGCCCGAGGAGATCGCGATCGTCGGCTACGACGACATCGAGTTCGCCGCCGCGGCGGCCGTGCCGCTGAGTTCCGTCCGGCAACCCCGGGACCAGCTGGGCCGCACCGCCGCGGAGCTTCTCCTCGACGAGTCGATCAACGATGGCGGTCACCAGCACCGCCACGTCCTGTTCCAGCCCGAGCTGCTGGTCCGCGCCTCCAGCGACCACCATCGCTGACCGGCCCGGTCACGCCGGCGTGCGCCTCAGTTCTTCTCCGATGCCGTGCCGGCGAGCCAGACCCCGGCGGCGACGGTGGCGCTGGCCAGGGCGAGCCCGACGACGCGCCCGGGGGTGGCCGTCAGGGTCTCCTGGAAGACGGTGATGCCGATCAGGACGCTGACGACCGGGTCGGTGAGGGTCAGCGCGGTCAGCGGTGCGGCCAGGCGGCCGTGCTGGAACGCGCTCTGGTTCAGCACCACCCCGACGGCGGCGGCCACCGCCAGCCCCAGGGCCGGCCAGCTGAGCACGGTTTCCAGCAGGTCGCCCCGGTAGCGGTCGGTGACCTCCTTGGCCAGCGCCGCCGCGAGGCTGTAGGCGATCCCGCTGGCCACCCCGAGCACCGCGCCTCGCGCGGTGCCGACGAGCCGGTGTGCGGTCAGCAGGCAGATCGCCACGATCAGCGTGGCACCGATGGCAGGGCCGATCCACGCCGCGGGATCGGGAGTACCCACGCCGGCCCGGACCTCCGCCAGGACCAGGAACCCGGTCAGGCCGGCCACGCCCACGGCGACCGCGATCAGATCCCGCCCGACGACGCGGCGTCGGATCAGGGCGGCTTCGATCAGGACCGCCATGAACAGCCCGCTGGCCATCACGGGCTGGACGACCGCGAGCGGTCCGAGCCGGAGCGCGGCGACCTGAAGCGCGACGCCGGCGGAGTCGGGTATCCAGCCGGAGAGCCACAACCGGCTGCGGAGCAGGTGCAGGATCAGGCGCGGGTCCAGCGCCGCCCGCTGGGGTTGTTGCTTCGCGGCCCGCTGGTGGAGCGCCGAGGAGAGCGCGAAGCAGAGCGCCGCGGCGAGCGCGACGATGATCATGGCGACAATCGTGGTGGACGGGGCATCGGTGGCGGCCTCTTCACGGCTGGTGTCGGCGATGACCGGCAGGTCGGGTGGCCGCCTGCCGGACGGCTTCCGAGACCACCGCGGCCATGTCGGTCGCGGTGACGATGGCGGTGTGCGCCGTCGTCTCGGGGGCGGTCAACGCGGTGAGCACCGGCCGCAGGTGTCGCGGGGTGGTGACGTAGGTGGTCAGCCCGGCGTGGGCGAGCACCTCGGCGTTGGCCCTGCCGTGGCCGGGTATCGGCCGGTAGGTGACGGTCGGCAGGCCGGAGGCCAACGACTGCTGGCAGGTCAGCCCACCGGCGTTCTCCACCACGACGTCGACCGCCCGCATCAGGCCGGGCATGTCGTCGACCCAGCCCATCACGTATCCGGGAAAGCCCCGTAGCCGCTGCCGCAGCGTCTCGTTGTTTCCGCAGACGATGACCGGTTTCACGCAGCCGGTGGCGAGCACCTCCGCGGCGGTACGGGCCACGTCGCCCACTCCCCAGGAGCCGGCCACGATCAGCGCCAACCGGCCGTTATCGGGCAGGCCGAAACGGGCGCGTGCCTCGCGTTTGCGGTCGGCGGGCAGCGGCGTGAAGCGGGCGGACACCAGTGGGCTCACCACCCGTACGTCGCGGGCGCCCCGCGCGGTGGCCTGTTGCTCGGCCGCGTCGTGGATCACGCAGTAGGTGTCGACGCCGGGTGACATCCAGGTCGGGTGGACCACGAAGTCGGTCACGTACGCGATCACCGGCGTGCTCAGCCGCCCCCGGCGGCGCAGCGGCCCGAGCAGCTGGTTGGCGAACGGAAAGGTCGTGACGACGAGCCGGGTGCCGGGCGGTAGCCGCAACAGCATCCGCCGGGAGGCCAGCCGCAGTGCTGCCCGGATCGCGGTGACCGCCAGGGGTGACCGGTCGGTGATCGTGAACAGGGCGTCGTAGCTCCAGGGCAGCCAGCGGAGCATGGCCCGGTAGCCTTCGCGGACGACGGCGTGCATGGGCCGGGGAAGCGCCGTGAAGAAGTTGAGGTGCTCCACCACGATTCCGTCGGCGGCCAGCCGGTCCGCCAGCTCGGCGGCGGCGGAGTCGTGGCCGGCGCCAATGTCCGCCGACACGACCACGATCCGGTCGCCGACCGGCCCGTCAGGCGCGTCGCCGGACGCCTGCGGGTCTCCGGCGGGCGCGGTGGCGGCCATAGGCAGTCGGATCCTGGCCCCGTCCGAGATGACGGCACCGGACCAGGCTGTCCGTTCCTGCCACTGGCTCACCGCGCGCGGTTACCCGCCATCGGCACCACCATGCCCGCGCCGGCCGCGCCGTCAGCGCCGGGGCGGCGGTCGCGGTCGCCGCGGATCGGCGTCGGACGCCTGGTGCGCGCCGAGGGTGCCGATCGTCAGGTCCCGGTCCCGAGCCCATTCGATGAGGTACGGCAGCGCCGCCAGGGCGCCCCGCCAGGATCCCGGCGTGGCGGCGCAGTCCGAGTCGTGCAGCAGCACGGTCCCACCGCCGGCGAGGTCCTTGACCATCGTCCGCCAGATCGATTCGGGTGGCCGGCCGGCCTCCCAGTCCCGCCCCCACACCGTCCAGAGTCGGGGCGTCAGGCCGAGCCGGCGGCAGGCCAGCACCGCGGCGGTCGTCAGCACCCCGTAGGGTGGCCGGTACCAGATCGGCCTCGCGCCGGTCACCGCGGCGATCCGGTCCCGGGCCCGTGCGATGTCGGCGTACGTGCCGGCCGGAGATCGCCAGAGCAGGTTCCGGTGTTCCCAGCCATGGACCGCGACCTCGTGCCCGGCCGCGGCCAGTTCCCGGCCGAGTCCCGGGTCGCGGTCGAGCATGCGGCCGAGCAGGAAGAACGTCGCCGGTATCCGCGCCTGCTCCAGCAGCCGCAGGAACAGCGGCGTGGAGCGCCGGTCGGGCCCGTCGTCGAAGGTCAACGCGATGCGGGTCGGTGGCCCCAGACCGGAGAGGTGTGGCCAGAGGCGGCGGCGAATCGAGGCGGTGGCGGTCGCCGCCGGCAGCGCCTGCGCCGCGAATCCCAACGCGGCGACGGCGGCCGTCCCCGCCACTGTCCGCCGCATGATCAACCCCCGCAGTCGTCCTCCGGACGACTCGTCGCATACCCGTTCCGGGCCAGGTCAGGCACGCGGGCGACGAGCGGAAGCGCGCCCGCGGCGGGTGGGACGGGTACGGCGGGAAGTCGACCACTCTGGTAGACGAAAACCTTTTCGGCAAGATGTCCGGGCAATTAACACCGCGTTCTGCGAACACCGGGGTTGCCGGCTTGTCCCCGCCGCCGGGGCTTTTTAGTTTAGATTGACGACAATCTATTGGCATCCTGGCTGGTCGATGCCGGCGACCACCAGCCCGACGGCGAAGGAACCTCCCATGACAATGTCCAGAACAGGCACCCGGTTGGTGGTGGGGATGGTGGCCGCCCTGGCCACCACCGGCAGCGCGGCGCTCGTGGTCACCGGCGCCCAGGCGGCCGCCCCGGGCTGCCGGGTCGACTACCGGATCACCAATCAGTGGTCCGGCGGCTTCGGCGCCGACGTCACCGTCACCAACCTCGGCGACCCCCTCAACGGCTGGACGCTGACCTGGACCTATGCGGCCGGGCAGACGGTCACCCAGGCGTGGAACGCCACCGTGACCCAGAGCGGCAACCGGGTCACCGCCACCAACGTCAGCTACAACGGGGCCCTGGGCACCGGCGCCGGCACCTCGTTCGGCTTCAACGGCTCGTGGAGCGGGAGCAATCCGGCCCCGACCTCGTTCGCCCTCAACGGCGTGACCTGCACCGGCGCGCCGAGCACCCCGGCGCCCACCACGCCCGCGCCGACCACCCCGGCGCCCAGCCCGACCAGCCCACCGCCGACCAGCGGCTGGAACCCGCCGGCAAACCTGGTCACCCCGCTCAACCAGGTGTGGCAGCACGTGGAGCAGACCTACAACAACGGCAACCTGTACGGGTTCCGGAACTACGGCTGGGACCAGGTGATGGCCAACCGGGGTTACCTGAACTTCTGCGTCCGCTGGGACTCCAGCGCCACGGTCACCAGCACCCAGCGCGACCAGATCCACGCCACACTGGCCCGGCAGTACAAGAAGTGGATGGACGTGATGGTCGGGCACAACGCCTGGCCGTACCGGGACGTGCCGGTCCGGGTGGTCGGCTGGGCCGTCCGGGACCGCAACCAGCTTCAGTGGAGCGACAACTCCGTCGACATCTACGTCAACAACATCCGGGAGAACGCCCCGCAGTGCTCCGAGCCCTGCGGCCGGTTCTTCAACCAGAACGGGCAGTACCCCAACTGCCCCGGCGGCGCCGCCCGCCACTACGACCAGTCACTGTGGCTGACCGACGGGTTCGGTGGCGGAGCCGGCGGTGACTGGGGCCAGCGGATGGGCCGCGAGTACTTCATGTCCAACCTCAACACCGAGAACATGCACATCCTGCTCCACGAGATCGGCCACACCTTCGGCCTGGACGACTTCTACGACTGGACACCCAGCGGCGTCGGCGGCTTCCTGATGCGCGCCGGCAGCGCCACCTCGATCACCGAGTTCGACGCCTGGATGTTCCGCGACTGGTGGCGGCACCTCAAGAGCCGCTACGGCTACTGACCCCGCGCTCCCGCCCTGGCCCGAACGGGCCGGGGCGGTTCGGTCAGGTGGGCGTCCGGTCGGCGTCGGTGCGCCTGGCCGCCCGCGGCGCCCGGTCCGGGCGTCGATCCCAACTGTTTCGACCATCCATGTCTGGAGTGTGCGTTGAGATGACTGTGACCCGGCAGGGTCGGGCCGGCTTCCGCTGGCCCCGCCTGCTTCTGGTGATCGTCGCCGCGCTGGCGCTGGCGGTTCCACTCGGGCTGCCGAACATGTCGCCGGCCGTCGCGGCGGCGAAGACGGTGTGGATCCCGGCACGGTGGACGCAGACCGGCGAGGTGCCGTGGGTTCCGGAGCGGACGCGGGAGTCCGCCAACTTCATCCTGCTCTGGGGTGACCGCTCCGGCACCGATCCGCGCAACGCGGCCGGCGAGTACCGGTTCGACCCCGCGAACATTCTCGACCAGCTCGAACGCCTGTATTCCTTCTACGTCAACGACATGCGCTTCACCCCGGAGACCGGGCTGCTGGCGCAACACAAGATCGTCGTTATCGTCACCCGGACCTGGTCCAACGCCCCGCTGGACGCCTGGGCCACCGGCGGGTCGACCGACGGCCGGGTCGGCGTGATCAACATCGCCCCGGGCGCCGCCCAGCCCGGCTCCTGGGGGCTGGCCCACGAACTCGCCCACGTCTTCCAGAACTACACGTTCCTCGGCCGATCGGGTTACGGCTTCACCCACCCGTCGGCGGGCACCTTCTGGGAGGCCAGCGCGGAGTTCATGGCCATGCAGGTCTACCCGACCACCGCCGCGGGCGACCTCACCCGGTTCATCCGCACCGAGAACCTGGCCTACAGCAGCAGCCGCCACCACTACGGGGCCTGGATGCTGCCGCAGTACATCAAGGACCGGGACGGGCTGGCGATGTTCAACCGGCTGTGGAACGAGGCCCGCAACACCGAACATCCCCTGGAGACGTACCGCCGGATCACCGGGATCAGCCAGGCCGAGCTGAACCGGCGGGTCGGCGAGTACGCCCAGCGCAACGTCACCTGGGACTACACCAACCGCGCCGACTTCATGCCGTTCATCAACCGCCTCTACCCGTTCATCACCGCCTACAACGGGGTACCGGTCGACGCGGTCAACGCCGCCGCCGGCCACTTCCGCATCCCGGACGCCCTGGCCCCGTCCGACTACGGCTACAACAAGATCAAGCTGGTGCCGCAGCAGGACGGCGGCCTGATCCGGCTGCGACTGCGCGGGCACGTCAACGCCGCCGCGAACTCCGGCTGGACCTTCGGCTTCGTGGCGGTCCGCAACGGCGTGCCCCGGTACGGACCCCTCACCGTGGCCACCGACGCCGAGATCAGCTTCCAGACCCAGCCCGGCGAGCGGGAGGTGTACCTGGTGGTCACCGGCGCGCCGGGGGTGGTGCACCGGTACGCCTTCCTGGAGGGCTACCCGCGCAACTACCGTTACCCGTACCAGTTCCGGGTCAGCGGGGCCATCCCGTCCGGCCACGAACCCGGCCATGTCCGGCCGGCCGCCCCGGGCGGTGGCCGTTGGCACAGCAACGGCGGTGGCTGGGTGGATGCGCGCGCCACCGTCGCCGCGACCGCCTACGTCGGGCCGCGGGCCGCCGTCTACGGCAACAGCACCGTCAACGGCAACGCCCGCATCGAGGACCTCGCCTGGGTCAACAGCGGCGCCACCGTCGGCGGGAACGCGGTGGTCAAGAACAACGCGCTCGTCCAGGGCGGGGCCAACCTCGGCGGCTCCGTCGTGATCGGCGGCGACGCCGAGCCGGCGACGGCGTGCAGCTCCGGCACCTACCTGATCTTCAACCCGGACCGGCGCTGCGACGGCGGCCCCGGCGAGACCGACATCAACCCGTCGTACACCCTGTTCACCGACGCCCAGCTGGCGCTCGGCGGCACCAATCCCACCCCGACCCCCACCGCCACGCCGAGCCCGACGCCGCCGACAACCACGCCCACCCCGACCAGCGCGCCCCCGACCCCGGGACCGGGCGGCTGCACGGCCAGCTACGCGGTGACCGGACAGTGGCAGGGCGGCTTCCAGGCCGAGGTCACCGTTCGGGCCGGCAACGCCGCCATCTCCGGCTGGACCGTCACCTGGACGTTCACCAACGGTCAGACGGTCACCCAGTTCTGGGGCGCAGCGGTGGCCGGCAACGGGGCGAGCGTGACGGCGACCAACGCGGCGTGGAACGGCAACCTCGCCGCCGGTGCGACAACCAGCTTCGGCTTCATCGGGTCGGCCGGGGCGGCGAACACCGCGCCCAGCCTCACCTGCCAGGCGCGCTGACCGGTCCGGGCCGGTGGCCGGCCGGGCCTCCTCCGGTCCGCCCGCCGCGACGACCCGTTTCGATGTGCCGGCCGGCCGCGACGAAGATCCACGCTCCCGTGCCTGGTGAGCACCATGATTTTCGGTAGGGCATTGCCGAAATCGTTTTCGACGTCCATTGTCGAAGGCCAGGCCACCGGGTCGATCGAGGCTCGACGAGGGAGCAACAGCCCCTCGGCGGCGCGTCCGCGTACGCCGAGGGGCTCCTGGATGAGGGGGGCAGGTTGTGATCGAGAACAATGGCCGCGCAACGGCGGGCGGCCCACGGCCGGCCCGATCCGCCACGTCGCACAGCAGCCGCGCCGACCGGCTGGCCAGACGCCCCGGCGGTTCGATCATGCGCGACGTCGCCGAGCTGGCGGGGGTGTCCGCCCAGACGGTCTCCCGAGTGATCAACGAACATCCGTACGTCGCGGACGACACCCGGCAGCGGGTGCTGGCCGCCATGCAGGCGCTGGACTACCAACGGAATCCGGCCGCCCGCGCGCTAGTCACCCGGCGCTCCGGCACGCTCGGGATCGTCGGCTACGAGAGCCCGCTCTACGGGCCGACCTCCATGTTGTACGCGATCGAGGGCGCGGCGCGGGCCGCCGGCTACTTCGTCAGCGTGGCCAGCGTGCGTAATCTCGACCGTCGGTCGGTGCTCGACGCGGTCAACTGGCTACGTCGCCAGTCGGTCGAGGGGATCATCGCCATCGCGCCCAAGGCCAGCATGGCCAGCGCGCTGACCCAGCCGTCGGCCGGACTGGCCTGCGTGACCGTCGGCGGCGGCTGCACCGACGCGATTCCCAGCGCCCAGATCGACAACGCCGCCGGCGCGCGGCTGGCCACCCGCCACCTGCTCGACCTGGGGCACGCCACCGTGCACCACGTGGCCGGTCCGGTCGACTGGCCGGAGGCGGGCGAACGGGTCTACGGCTGGCGCAACGCCCTCCGGGCCGCTGGTGCGCCGATACCCGCGGTGCTGCCCGGTGACTGGAGTGCCGACGCGGGATACGAGCAGGGCCGGGAGCTGGCCCGCGACCGCTCCGTCACGGCCGTCTTCTGTGCCAGCGACCAGCTCGCCCTCGGCGTGCTGCGGGCGCTGCACGAGGCCGGCCGGCGGGTCCCGGACGAGGTGAGCGTGGTGGGCTTCGACGGCACCCCGGACGGCGCGCACTACCTGCCGCCACTGACCTCGGTGCGGCAGGACTTCGCCGAACTCGGTCGCAGCAGCCTGGCTCTGTTGCTCTCGCAACTGGACCCGATCGGGGCCCCGCCGATCCTCCGCCGGACCCTTCTGCTCCCCGAACTGATCACCCGACGTAGCACTGCCGCCTTCACGGATCTTGGTACGCAGCTACCCCTCCCGGGGCGGTGACATACCAGGAACGCCGGAGGCCAGGCTGGTGGAGTCGCGTATCACGAGGCGGCCGGGTTGCCGGATCACGCCGGCGTCGCTCCTGCCGTCCAGGGCGGCGAAGAGGTGCTTGACCGCGGTCGCGCCGAGCTGTTCGAGGTTGAGGTCCACGGTGGTCAGCGGCGGGCGGCAGTCCGCGGCGAAGAACTCCCAATTGTCGTACCCGACGATCGCCACGTCGTCCGGGATTCGCCGGCCGAGGTCGCGCAGCGCGTCGGCCACCCCCGCGGCGACCTGGTCGTTGCCGCAGAAGATCGCGTCCACGTCCGGCCGGGCGGCCAGCAGCAGGCGTCCGGCGTGCCGGCCCCAGCGTTGCGACCACTCGCCGTAGATCGGCTCGCCGGCCGGGGCGAGTCCCGCCTCGGCAAGCACGGCGCGTAGCCCGGCCGCCCGGTCGCGGGCCGCGCGGTAGGTCTCCGGCCCGGTGATGTGCCCGATCCGGCGCCGGCCCTGGGTCACCAGGTGTTCGGCGGCGAGCCGGGCGCCGCCCTCGTCGTCGGCGACGATCGACAGGTCGCGCGGGTCGGTCGACTCGGCGTAGGCGTAGACCACCGGGACCGGGATGTCCTGGGTCAACGACGGGCGCAGGTCGTTGCTGTCACCGACCACGATGAACCCGTCGACCTGGCGGGCCAGCAGGGTACGGATGTAGTGCTGGCGGCGGATCGCGTCGCCGCGCGCGTCGCAGAGCAGCACCGACATCTGCCCGTTGCCGAGGGCGTTCTCGGCACCGAGCAGGATCGGTATGGCGAACCGCCCGCCGAGTTCGTCGGTGAGCAGCCCGACCGTCCGGGTGCGTCCGGAGATCAGTCCACGGGCCAACGCGTTGGGCTGGAAGGAGAGCTCGGCGGCGGCGCGCAGCACCCGTTCCCGGGTGGCCGGGGCGACCTCGGCGCGACTGTTCAGCGCCTTGGAGGCGGTGGCCACCGAGACGCCGGCACGGTTCGCCACATCGCTCAGCGTCACTGACTGCGATCGTCGTCGGCCCACCGAAAGCCTTTCGCGCCATTCTCCGGGCAACAGCGGTTGCTCGCCGGACCCCGCGCCCCCGGCCAGGGTAGTGCGTGGGCTGCCCCGGGAAAAGGCGACGGCGGGTGCCGGGCGGGGGTGAAGTTTACCTGCCTGACATCTTGCCGAAAAGGTTTTCGTACGGCAGGGTGACGGCAGGCAGTGATGCCAATCACTATCTCGGAGGACGCGATGCCGTCCACTCCCCTCCTGGCCGGCGACGCCGGCACCGCCCAGCGGAACGCCACGGTCGGCGGCTTCCGCGGGTACGCCCGCGCGCTCTCCGCGGCCAGGACCACCGCCCCGCACCCCACCAGTCAGTAGCCGGCACCAACTCCGGGGTGCCGGCACCGCCCGTCCCGCTCCCCCGACAGGAGACCCCCGTGCGACGACGACCCCTTGTCCGCGTCCTGGCCGCCGGCTGCGCCGCCGTGCTGGCCGCCGGCCCGGCCCTCGCCTCCCCGGCCTCGGCCGCCAACCCCGTCATCACCACCATCTACACCGCCGATCCCGCGCCGCTCGTGGTCGGCAACACGATGTACATCTACGCCGGCCGCGACGAAGCGCCGGTGGGCACGAACAACTTCGTCATGCGCGAGTGGCACGTGCTCTCCTCCACCGACGCGGCGAACTGGACCCACCACGGCGCTCGGGCGAACATCGGCACCTTTCCCTGGGCCGGCGCCGACGCCTGGGCCAGCGAGGTCGAGTACCGCAACGGCCGGTACTACTGGTACACCTCGGTCAACGGCAGAGGCGCCGGCTGGATGGACATCGGCGTCGCCGTCGCCGACAGCCCGCTCGGCCCGTTCACCGACGCCAAGGGCGGGCCGCTGATCAGCGACAGCACGCCGAACTCCTCGCCGCTGAACATCGACCCCACCGTCTTCGTCGACGACGACGGCCAGGCGTACCTGTACTGGGGCGGCTACTGGGGCGCCCGGGCGGTCCGGCTGGCCAGCAACATGATCGACACGGTGGGCTCGGTGGTCACCCCGCAGGGGCTGACCAACTTCTGGGAGGCCCCGTTCATGTTCAAGCGCAACGGCCTCTATTACATGATCTACGCGGCGAACGACACCCAGGGCTGCGTCACCTCGTCGAGCTACGCCTGCCAGCGCTACGCCACCGCCACCAACCCGATGGGACCGTGGACCCACCGGGGCGTCGTGCTCGGCCAGGTCTCCTCGACCACCAACCACGCCGGGGTGGCGCAGCTCAACGGCCAGTGGTACATGGTGTACCACAATGCCAACGCCCCCGGCGGCGGCAACTTCCGCCGCTCCGTCGCGGTGGACCGGATGTACTTCAACGCCGACGGCACCATCCAGCCGGTGGTGCAGACCAGCACCGGTCCGCCGCCCAACCCCGGCGGCGGCGTCCAGCCGCCGGCCGGCACCAACCTGGCAACCAGCGCCACCGCCTCCACCTCGCACGTCTCCGCCTGGGAGAGCCTCGCCGCGATCAACAACGGCGGCGTGCCGACCAACTCCGCCGACCGCAGCAACCTGGCGTACGGCAACTGGCCGCAGCAGGGCACCCAGTGGATCGAGTACCGCTGGCCGGCCGCGCAGAACATCAACCGCACGGCCACCTACTGGTTCGACGACAACCAGGGCATCGACCTGCCCGCCTCCTGCCAGGTGCAGTACTGGAACGGCAGCGCATACGTCAACGTGCCCAACCAGTCGACCTGCGGCGTGGCCGGTGACACCTACAACGTCACCACGTTCAGCCCGGTCAGCACGACCCGGCTCCGGCTGAACATCACCTCCCGTGCCGGCTACTCCACCGGAGTCCTGGAATGGATGGCGTTCCAGTCATGAGCGGAATCCAGCCCGTACGCGCGGCGCTGGCCGCGTTCGTCACCGCGACCCTGACCGCCGGCGCCCTGGTGGTCACCGGCGCGCCGGCGCAGGCCGAGCAGACCATCGGCTACCCCACCTTCTCCGGGCCGGCCGTGCCGACGCCGCCGGTCGGCTACTCCACCGGCAACACCATGCAGGCCATCTACGACGCGGAGAGCGCCGGCACCGACTTCTGGATGGACCGGCTGCTGGCCCGCCCGGGCAACGACCCGGCCGGCACCTGGCTGATGAGCCGGGGCCGGGGGCTGTTCATGTACACCCACAACCCGTCGGTGATCGGCTTCGGCGGCAACACCGCCTACTGGGACAACATCAGCAGCCAGGGCGCCTACACCATCACGGTCGGCTCGGGCACCCTCACCGAGCAGGTGGCGCAGCGCTGGCAGGCGCCGAGCCACTGGCGCAGCGTCCACACCGGAGGCTCGCTCCGCGTCGACGTCACCAAGTTCATCACCCACCAGAACGTCGCGGTGACCAACCTGACCGTCACCAACACCGGCTCGGCCAGCAGCACCGTGCAACTGCGGGCCACCTCGCCGTACGCCGCCTCGGGCAGCGGCAGCGAGCTGACCGGCAGCCGGCAGGTGAAGAACAACCTGACCACCATCCGCCCGCGGCTCTCCGGGGACGGCTTCACCGTCAGCAGCGGCGGCCTGAACCGCTCGGTCACCCTCGGCGCGGGGCAGAGCGTCACCACGAAGGTGCAGCTCGGCTTCGTCACCGACGAGATCCCCGAGTCGCTGACCGAGTACACCAGCTACCGCAACGCCACCCCGGCCAGCGCCAGCGCCAGCCACGTACGCGACTACAACCGCTGGTGGGCGGAGAACGTGCCCTACCTCGACGTGCCCGACCCGGCCATCAAGAAGAACATCTACTACCGCTGGTGGCTGATGCGCTTCAACCACCTGGACGCCGACATCCCCGGCCAGGACTTCCAGTTCCCCACCTCGATCGAGGGGGTGACCGGGTACAACAACGCCATCGTGCTGACCCAGCCGATGCACGTCGACGACCTGAAGTACCTGCGCAACCCGATCTACTCGTACGGGCCGTGGCTGTCGGTCGGGCAGTCCTCGGCCAACGGCCGGTTCATGGACAACCCCGGTGACCCCGAGAACTGGTCGAACAGCTACACGCAGTACCTCTCCGAGGCGGCCTGGCGGGCGTACCAGCTGCACGGCGGGCAGCCGGCGATGCTGCACAACTTCGCCCGGTACGCCGAGATGGACGTCAAGGGCCAGCTGGCCACCTACGACACCAACAACAACGGGGTCATCGAGTACAACTGGGGCGCGATGACCGGCAACGACGCCGACGCGGTGTCGTTCCACTGGCGCTCCGGCAACCTCGACCGCGCCGAGGGGGCGTACGTCTACAGCAACGCCCTGGCCGCCGCGCAGGCGTACACGGTGCTCGGCAACACCGCCAAGGCCACCGAGATGCAGACCCTGGCCAACCGGGTCCGCGACGGCATCGTCAACGTGCTGTGGAACCCGAGCCGGCAGCTGCTGGAGCACCGGCACGTCGCCACCAACACCCACGTGCCATGGAAGGAGATCAACAACTACTACCCGTACGCCGTCGGGCTGATGCCGAACACCGCCACCTACCGCGAGGCGCTGCGGCTCTTCGACGACCCGGCCGAATATCCGATCTTCCCCTTCTACACCGCCAACCAGCGCGACAAGGCCGCCGCGGCGGCCGCCGGCAACCCGGGCAGCAACAACTTTTCCACCATCAACTCCACCGTGCAGTTCCGGCTCTACTCCTCGGTGCTGCGCAACTACCCCAACCAGTGGATGACCGCCGAGCACTACAAGAAGCTGCTCTACTGGAACGTCTGGGCGCAGTACGTCAACGGCAACACCCAGTGGCCGGACGCCAACGAGTTCTGGTCCAACTGGAACGGCTCGTCGATCACCTACCGGTCCTGGATCCACCACAACATCCTGGGCAGCAGCAACTGGACGATCGTCGAGGACGTGGCCGGCCTGCGGCCACGCACCGACAACACCATCGAGCTGTCGCCGATCAACATCGGCTGGTCCCACTTCGCGGTCAACAACCTGCGGTACCGCAACGCCAACCTGAGCGTGGTCTGGGACGACCCGGCCGACGGGATCACCCGCTACCCGGGTGTCCCGCAGGGCTACTCCATCTACCTCAACGGCAACCGGGTGGTCACCGTGGACCGGCTGACCCGGGTGCTCTACAACCCGGCGACCGGGGCGGTCACCCTGCCGGCGGGTGGCACCACCACCTTCAGCGCGGCGTTCTCCGGGCTGCAACTGCCGCAGAACGTCAGCCAGACCAGCGCCCGGATGGTCGACATGTTCGCCAAGGCCGGCGTCGACCTGACCTCGACCACGCCGAACCTGGCCCAGGGCGCCACCACGTCGGCGTCGTACACCGCCTCGGGCACCTCGACCGGCGCGGCGGTCGACGGCTTCCCCACCAACGCGCCGATCTGGGGCAGCTTCGGGTCGCCGAACGCCACCGACTGGTACGAGGTCGACCTCGGCCAGGCCCGGACCGTCGACGACGCCTGGCTGTACTTCCGCGACGATCGCGCCGGCAACCGCTACCGGGCGCCGGCGTCCTACACCGTCCAGTACTGGAACGGCAGCACCTGGATCACCGCCGCCTCGCAGGTCAGGACACCGGCGGCGGCGCGCGCCAACTACAACCGGGTCCAGTTCGCCCCGGTCAGCACCCAGCGCCTCCGGGTGCAGGTGACCCACGCCGCCGGCTTCCGCACCGGCCTGACCGAGGTCAAGCTGTACGCCCGAGGCGGCAGCCCGCCACCGTCGGGGAACCTGGCCGGCTCGGCGACCCCCTCGGCGTCGTACACCTCACCCTGGGAGTCGGTGGCCGCGCTCAACGACGGCATCGACCCGCCGTCGTCGAACGACACGGTCAACCCCCGCTGGGGAACCTGGCCGAACCAGGGCCAACAGTGGGCGGAGCTGACCTGGCCCTCCGCGCAGACGCTGAGCGCGGCGGAGGTCTACTTCTTCGACGACAACGGCGGCGTCCGGCTGCCGGCGTCCTGGCGGTTGCAGTACTGGACCGGCGCCGCCTACGCCGACGTCCCCGGCGCCAGCGGCTACCCGACCGCCATCAACCAGTACAACCGCGTCACCTTCCCGACGGTGAGCACATCCCGCCTACGGGTGGTGTTGCAGTCCAACGCCGCCTCGGTAGGGCTGTTGGAGATCAAAGCAACCAGCGGCGCGATGGTCGGGGCCACGCTCGATCCGGGATCGAGTGGCATCGACGGGCCAAGGAAGCCACTCAATCGTGGATCGAGCGTGACCTTGGGCCGGTCCGCAACCGTGCGCCTGCGCAGCGGCTGATCTCCGAATCTCAGCCGACGGGCACGGTCGACTCGCGGATCACGAGGCGGCCGGGAAACTCCTCCGAGCTGGGCGCGGTGGTGCTGTCGATGGCCGCGAAGAGCCGTTGGCCGGCCACCGCGCCAAGGCGCTTGAGGTTCATGTCGATGCTGGTCAGGCGGGGGCGGGAGTGCGCGGCGATGGCGTCCCAGTTGTCGAAGCCGATCACGGAGGTGGTGCTCGGCACGTCGCGGCCGAGGTCGCGCAGCGTCTCCAGCACGCCGCGGGCGATCTGGTCGCTGCCGCAGAAGATCGCGTCGACCTCGGGGTGTTGCTCGACGACCATGTGTGCCGCGGCGCGCCCCCAGGATTCGTCCCACGACCCGAAGTACGGCCGGTGGCCGATCATCCGCAGGCCGGCGTCGGCGAGCGCCGCCGCCGCGCCGTCGGCGCGGTCCCGGGCCGCCTGGAAGCCGGCCTCGCCGGTGATGTGGGCGATGTTGCGCCGGCCGCACGACAGCAGGTGCTCGATGGCGAGCCGGCCGCCGCCCACGTTGTCGACGATGATCGAGATGTCGGCCGGGTTCGCGGAGGGGGCGTAGACGTAGACGACCGGCACCGGGATGTTGCCGGCCAGCGGCGGGCGGTGGTCGGTACGGGAGCCCACCACGATCAGACCGTCCACCCGCCGGGACAGCAGCGCCCGTACGTGGTGCTGCTCCCGGATCGCGTCACCTCGTGCGTCGCAGAGGAAGACCGAGACCTGACCCGCCCCGAAGGCGTCCTCCACGCCCATCAGGATGGGAATCGAGAAGCGCCCCTCCAGGTCGCTGGTGATCAGGCCGACGGTCCCGGTCCGGCCGCTGAGCAGGCTGCGGGCCAGCGCGTTCGGCGCGAAGGAGAGCAGCTCCGCGGCTTCCAGCACGCGTACCCGGGTGGCCGCCTTCACCTCGCCGCGCCCGTTGATGGCCTTGGAGGCGGTGGCGACCGACACCCCGGCGAGCCGGGCGACGTCGGTGAGGGTGGCCGTGCGGTTGGCCGGGACCTCGGGCTCGGTCGTCATCTGAAGCTCCCTCCCAGCGACCCGGCACCTTCGTGGTGCGCGGCGACGGGCCGCCGCCCGAGCGTCGGTGACGACATCCCCAGCGACAGTACGCGTGCAAGCCTTTTCGGCGACTTTTCGGTGCGGTCTCGGCCCACTGGCACACCGCCGGTCCCCTCACTACCGCTGAAGAATACCCCGTGCGGCTTCCGCCGGACTGTGACGGAACCAGGGCCACCGCCACCCCGGCCCGAAACATCTTACGAAACTGTGAACGGCCACGGGCTGGCGCGGCAGCGGGCCGGCGGGGGCCGTGCTCCCCTGTCGGGCAGCCAGAACGGCGGTGGCGGCGTCCGGTAGGACGCCGCCACCGTCGGTGGTGGGGGGCTTGTGGCCTAGGAAGCGGCGTACGGCACTTCGAGTTGGACGGTCACCGGCTCTCCGTCGACCGTTCCGGTGACCCTGACGGTCGCGGTGCCGGCCGGCACGGACGCGCTGCGGCTGTTGAACGCCTGGTAGGCGGCCTTGCCCGGGGCGACGCCGGGCACCGTCCGCGAGCCGTACGGGGTGACCAGCTCGATGGTGAGCGGCACGTCGTCGGTGTTGCGGGCGTTGACGGAGACGTAGGCGCTGGCGCCGATCATCTGCGTGCGCGCCTCGACCTCGACATCCCAGGCGTGCGGCGGGTCGAGTTCCTGCCGCGCCTGGACGGCGTGCGAGACGATCAGATCCTTCTCCGCCGTGCTGAAGACGCCCGCCGCGACGAACGCCTCGGCGGTCTGGGTGACGGTCGACACGAACTGGCTGTGGCTGGCGAAGGGCGCCTGGTCCCAGACCAGGTCGAGGAAGGTCGGGCCGTCGGTGCCGGGCGACGGGATGCCCGTCACGGGGATGTCGTAGTTCGGCAGGCCGTCGTTGCGCTTGCGGTTGGGCACGCCGCTGTCGACGGATCCGAACACGATCGTCGGTTCGACCCGCCGGAAGTACGTCGAGGCGGCCTGAGTGTCGCCGACGTAGTACGGCCGCAGGTTGAGGCCCTGCGTGGTGAAGAGCGGGTCACCGGCCGCCGTGGTGCCGGTGTGGGTGACCGCCGCACGGGCGTAGTCGCCGTCCCGCTTCAGGTGGCGGTACAGGGACAGTTCCCGGAAGTTGCCGCCCCCGGGGTTCCCGAGCAGTTGCAGGATGACCGGCCCCCAGAAGATCGACTGCGTGTCGGGGCGGTCGATCGCCCGCTCGATCCGGATGCTGAACGGCATGTGGATCTCGATGGTGTCGCCCGGCGACCAGGTCCGGCTCAGCGTCAGGTAGCTGCTGGGCGTGGCGGCGACGTCCTGGCTGACGCCATTGATGGTGACGAAGAAGCCCTTCTGCACCCAGCCCGGCACCCGCAGCTTGATGTCGAGCGGGCCGCTGCCGTCGACGGTCAGCCGGGTGCGGTCCTCCCGCGGGTACCGGGTCTCCTGGGTGATGACGAAGTCCTTCTCCGCCCAGGTCAACGTCGACGGCGCGTACAGGTTGACCCAGAGCGCCCTGCCGTCGGCCGACTTGAAGTAGATGGTCTCCTGGTACTTGGTGTGGTTCTCGATGCCGGTGCCGCCGCAGCAGGTGCCGGTGTTGCCGTAGCCGCGGGCGTTGCCCGGGGTCAACGGCTGGAAGTAGGTGACCTGCGGGTTGCTGACGTTGGTGTTGTCGGCCCGCGAGCCGGCGATCTGGTTGAGCAGGCCCCGCTCGTAGTAGTCCAGGTACGCCGGGTCGTGCTCGTGGAAGAACAGGTTGCGGGCCAGCTTGATCAGGTTGTAGGTGGTGCAGGTTTCGGCGCCACCCGCGGCGATCGAGTTGGCGATGTTGCCCCGGTTCTGGAACAGCTCGATGTTGTTGTTGGAGCCCGGGTAGTTGCCGCTCGTGCCGCCGTTGGCGTACATGCGGTGCGGCACGACCATGCCGAAGAAGTTCTTGGCGGCCTGGAGGTACTCGGCATCACCGCTGTGCTCGTAGACCCGCAGGTAGCCGACGAACTGCGGCACGTGCGAGTTGGCGTGCAGCCGTTCCGGCCGGCGTCGGCCGGGCCGGGTCTGCGGCGTGGTGACGAGGATGTCGCGGTTCTCCACGCAGGCGTCGAAGAGCGACTCCCGGTTGTCGAAGAGCTTGCCGGTCGCCAGGTGCTTGGCGTCGCCGGTGAGCGCGTAGATCTCGGGGAACACCTCGTTGGCCCCGCCGGTCTCCCCGGCGATGTAGAGGTCCCACATGTAGTTCAGGTTGTCGCGGGTGATCGGACCGGGGTACGCGGGATGGTTCTTGTCGCCGACGGTCAGCGCGAGATGCGCCCAGCTGGCCATCTTGGTGACCACGTCGAGGGCCTTCTCGTTGTCGGTGTGGTAATACGCGTCGAGCAGGCCGCGCATGATCTTGTGCTGGGTGTACCAGGGCGCCCAGGTGTTGGTGGCGGCGTTACTCCCGTAGACGGCCCAGCGCGGCGGGCCGAGTCGGAGCACCGCGTCCTCCGGGATCGCGCCCAGGTAACCCGGGTGGGTCGGGACCCAGAGCTCGGTCCCGCCGCTCTGGGTCGGCACGATGCCGCCGTCACGGCCGTTGGGCGAGGAGTCCCGGATCGTGGAGCCGCCCTCCTCCTCGAACCGGTACCAGGCGATCGAGCCGCCGCTGGTGCTGCCGGCCGGCGAGTCCTGGAGCGACTGGACCTCCTGGAGGCTCAGTGCCCGGTCGAAGATGTGGAACTCGTCGACGGTCGCGTTCAGCATCGGATCGCCGTACTGCGAGCGGCCGATCCACCGGTTGCCCGGGTTGCCCAGGTTGGCCGGGCTGAGGGTCATGTTCGTGTTCTGGCCCGCCTGCTGGCCGTTCACGTAGAGCGTGCCCGTGTTCTGGGTGAGCGTCACGGCAAGGTGCACCCACTGGTTGGTGGGCAGCGCCGTGGTGCCGTTGATCTGCTGCTCGCCGCCGCTACCGCTGACCGTGATCGCGAACCTCGGCGCGTTGCCGGTGGCGCCGGAGCGCGGGGTCAGGAACATGTTGATCGTGCTGTTCTGTCCGAAGTCGAACAGCCGGCTCCAGTTCTGGGTGGCCGCGAGATTCACCCAGGCCGCGATGGTGAAGTCGGTCAGCTGGCTGATCGCCTCCTGCGGAAGGGCCACATGCTCGGCCCGGCTCGGGCCGTTCAGGCGGAGCCCGCTGCCGAAGCGGCCGGCGACCCGACCGATCTCCGGCTCCTCCGGGTCCCCACCGCCCGGACCGCCGTTGCCCATCCGCGCGGTGATCGCGGCCTGGCAGGCGGCGAGTTCGTCGACCATCCAGTCGAGCTTGGTCTTGAAGATCGGCTCGCCCAGGTCGGCGTAGCCCTGCGCCAGGGCCGTCATGAAGTGGCCGGCCCAGTGGCCGCTGAGCAGGCCGCCGTCCTCCCAGCCGCCGGGGGCGGTGACGCCCGCCGGGTTGGGCCGACCGGCCTGGTTGTTGAAGAGCACGAGGAAGCGCCGCTCGTCGAGCTGCCGAAGGTAGCTCTTCATCCGGTCGCGCTTTTCCTGGAGCAGGCCGTCGCCCAGCCGTACGTCGCGGAGCGGGAACGGCCGGACCGGGGCGGTGGCGCCGGGACCGAGATCGGTCGGAACCGGGTCGAGCCCGGTCCGGCCGGCTGTCGTCCCGGTGGCGGTCGCCGCCTGGGCAGCGGTCGCCGGGAGCGCGCCCGCGGCGGCCACCGCGGCCACGCCGATGGCTGATGCCTGAAGGACCTGCCGTCGACTGACGGGAAACTTTTCGGTTTGGGCCACTTAGGATCGTCCTTTCCCGGTGGTGTCCGCCGGCCGCAATACATCAAGCCTCTTCAATAGGACCATGGCGCTGGTCCGCAGAAGTCGGCGCCCTGAGCGACCGTGGAAGGGGCCGAGTCGTCGGTCACAGGATCCGTGATTGTCAGCGAGTGTGAGCGTTAACGCGAGGGTCGTCAACCCCTACGGCCGGGTAAGGTGACCACATTGACACATCCCAGAAACATACCTATGTTAGCGCTCAACCTCCTGGTCGGCCGGGCGTTTGAGCAGGGCGCCCGAAGGGCACAGTGGACTTCTGGTTCGAGGGGGAGACGTGACCGCCGAGTTCGGCGTATCAGAGTTGTGGGATCCGGCCGTCCGCCGCGACCCGCACGGGTTCTACGACCGGGTACGAGCCAGCGGTGCTCCGGTCCGCCAGGTCGATCCCGCGGGCAACCGGTTCTGGGTGATCGCCGGACACGCCGATGTCCTGGACGCCCTGCGCCACCCGGCGATCGGGCACGAGGTGCACCGGCACTCCCCCGACATGTGGCAGCCCGCCCGGCACGAACTGTCGGAGGTGGCGAGGATCGAGGCGCGCCAGCTCATCAACCTCGACCCGCCCGACCACACCCGCCTGCGGGGGCTGGTCAGCGGCGGGTTCACGGCCCGGGCGGTGGCCCGGTTGGAGCCGTGGATCGGCGACCTCGCGGACCGGCTGGTCGCGCGGGCACGCCAGCAGGGACACATCGACGGGATCGCCGACCTCGCCGACCCGGTGCCGGTCAACGTCATCGCCGAGCTGGTCGGCATTCCCGAGCGGGATCGGCCACGGTTCCGTGCCTGGTCGGCGGCGATCGTGTCGGCCAGCATCGACGGCCCGGCGGCAACCCTGGAGTTCGGGGCGTACCTCGACGAGCTGGCGGCACGGCGTCGGGCGGTCCCCGCCGACGACCTGATCTCGCAGCTGGTGGCCATCGAGGAGCGCGGCGACCGGCTGGACCGCGACGAGCTGGTGGCGCTGGTGCAACTGCTGCTCGTCGCCGGTCAGGAGACCACCGTCGACATGATCGTCAACGGTCTCCGCCTGCTGCTCACCCACCCCGACCAGTGGCAGGCCCTGCGAGACGATCCGTCACTGGCCGCGGCGGTGGTCGAGGAGACGCTCCGGTTCCGGGGACCGGTCGAGATCGTGCCACCGCGGTTCACCTTCGAGGAGGTCGAGATCGCCGGCGGGCGGATCCCCGCGTTCGACCGGGTGGCGCTGTCGCTCTGGGGAGCGAACCGGGACCCGGCGGTCTTCGATCGGCCGCACGTCTTCGACATCCACCGCACCGACGTCCGCCGGCACATCGCCTTCGGGCACGGGATCCACTTCTGCCTCGGCGCCCACCTGGCCCGGCTGGAGAGCCGGATCATGTTCGAGCGGATCGCGCAGCAACTACCCGACCTGCGCCTCGCGGCCGATCCCGCTGCTCTTGACGGCTTCCGCCTGCATCAACACGGCCTACCACTGAAGGTCTGACCCCGGCTCGCCGTCCGCCGCGACGTCGCCGGGCGGCGTGGCCAGCTGGCCCAGGGGCATGGGCGTGGCGATCGGCCGCTCCGCGAAGGCCCGCAGGTCCGGCTCGGCGACGGCCCGCCCGGCGTGCCGGGCGGTCAGGCAGGCGGTGGCGAACCCGCACACCCGGCCCTGGCACCAGCCCATGCCGGGCCGGGCGAGCAGCTTGACGATGCGGGCCTCGGTCGCGCCGAGTTCCACCACGGCCCGCCGGATGCGGCCCGCGTCCACCTCCTCGCACCGGCAGACCAGGGTCTCGTCGGAGCACCGCGCCAGCATGGCCTCCGGGATCGGATAGACCTGGCGCATGGCGGCGGCGAAGCCGCGCAGAGAGCCCCGCCGTCGGCGCAGCGCCCGGCCGTCCGGGACGACGTCGGCACCAAGCGACGTGGCCGCCGCGAGGCCGGCGATCCGGCCCTCGACCGTCGCGAGGTCGGCCCCGCCGACCCCGGTCGCCTCGCCGGCCGCCCACACCCCGGCGACGCTGGTCGCCTGGTCGTCGTCGACGGTCACGACCAGGCTCCGATCCGCGTCGACGCGGGTCGCGCAGCCGAGTTGGAGCGCCAGCTCAAGCTGTGGGGTGAAGCCCCAGCCGACGGCGAGCACATCGCATTCGATCTGCCGTTCGGTGCCGGCCCGCACCCGTCCGTCCCGGCCCAGCCGGCCGACCAGCACGCCGGTCAGCCGGTCCGTGCCGAGGGCGCGGAGCACGACCTGCCGGTGGCGGAGCGCGACCCGGCGCCGCAGGAGCCGTCCGGCGTACCCGGTCGCCTCGCCGAGCTTGCCGGTCGCGCCGAGCACCGCGCGCGGAAACCGGGCGAAGCCGAGCGGGCTGTTCGCCTCGACGACCGCGGCCACCCGCGCGCCGTACCGGGCGAGCCCGTCGGCCACCGGCAGCAGGAACGGCCCGGTGCCGGCGACCACCACGGCCTGACCGGCCACCACGAGGTTCCCCTTGAGCAGCGCCTGCGCCCCACCCGCGGTGATCACGCCGGGTAGCTCCCAGCCGGGAAAGGGCAGTTGCCGGTCGTACGCGCCGGTGGCGAGGACGAGCCGCGCGGCGTGCACGGCGACGGGGGAGCCGGTGCCGTGCTGCCGGGGCTCGGCGCCCCGCGCGCAGTGCACCGCCCACTGCTCGCCGACCGGCAGGATCGACCAGACGTGGTGCGCGGCCAGCCGGAGCACCCGGCCGGTGCCGGCCAGTTCGGTGAGCCGGGTGTCGGTCGAGGTGAACCGGCGCCACCCGTGGTGCAGGGTGGCCGGCCGGAACGGGCCGGCGCCGGGCGCCGGGAAGCGCCAGTACTGCCCGCCGGGGCGTACGCCGGCGTCGATGACCGCCACCCGTACCCCCGCCTCGGCCGCGGCCAGGGCCGCCGCCATGCCGGCCGGTCCGGCGCCGATCACCGCGAGGTCCACCCGATGGTCGGTCATCTATCCGCTCCCGGCTGGGTGCGGACGTCGTCGCCGGGGCTGGCGGGCACCAGGCAGGCCCGCAGCGCGGGTTGCCCGTTGACGGTGACCAGGCAGTCGAAGCAGATGCCGATGCCGCAGAACAGCCCCCGGGGCCGCTGGCCGTGGCGGGTGGTCCGCCAGGACCGCACCCCGGCGGCGGTGAGCGCCGCGCCGATGGTCCAGCCGTCCCGGCAGGGCAGCGGGGTGCCGTCGAAAAGGATCTCGAACTCGGGTGGGCGGCTCACGCCGCCACCTCGCTCCGCTCGGCGTCGACCTGAGCCTTTTCCGCGCTGCCTTGCCGATTCACTCGCTGTCGCTCGCTCACTGGGGCACCTCCGGGCCGAAGCGGTCGGGGCGGAACGGGTGCAGGTCGATCTCGGGTGGTTCGCCGGTCAGGCTCTGCGTGACGAGTCGCGCGGTGCCCAGGGAGAGACCGATGCCGGCGCCCTCGTGGCCGCAGGCGTGGTGCAGGCCCGGTGCGCGCGGGTCCGGGCCGAGCACCGGGAGGTGGTCGGGGCAGTACGGCCGGAAGCCGCGGTACGCGCGGATCACCGCGACGTCGCGCAGGACCGGGAAGAGGCGTACCGCACCGGCGGCGAGCTGCCGTAGGACCGGCAGCGAGATCGCCCGGTCGAACCCGACACGCTCCCGGCTGGCGCCGATGAGCACCGTGCCGGCTCCCGTCCCCTCGACCACGGCCGAGGTCTGGAGGGCGGCCGAGTCGCTGGCCACGTCGGCGATGTAGTCCGCGAGGTACACCTTGTGCCGGATCAGCGGCGGGAGCGGCTCGGTGACCAGGACGAAGCCGCGCCGGGGCGCGATCGGGACCCGGACGCCGGCCAGGGCGGCGATCTCGCCGGCCCAGCTGCCGGCGGCGTTGAGCACGGCGCCGGCGGGGATGTCCCGCCGGACGGTACGCACCCCGGTCACCCGCCCGGCGCCGCGCAGAAGGCCGGTGACCGGCTCGTGGGTCAGCACGGTGGCGCCGGCCCGGCGGGCCAGCCGGAGCAGGTGCGCGGCGGCGAGCATCGGCTGCACCTGCATGTCCTGCGGGTACCGGTAGCCACCGGCGACGTCCTCGGTCAGGTGCGGCTCGAACTCCCGCAGCCGGTCCCCCGGCACCGCGACGGCCTCGACCCCGAGTCTCCGTTGCCGCGCCGCGAGCCGCGTCAATCCGGCCAGGGCCGCCGGGCCGGTGGCGACCACCAGGCCGCCCTTGGTTTCGAGTTCCACCAGCCGGCCGAACGTGCTGCCGTCCAGCGGCATCTCGGCCAGGCCCCGCCACTGCCGGTTGGAGAGCAGCGCGAGGTCGAGCTCGGGTCCGGGCTCCTTGTCGGAGAGGAGGATGTTTCCCTCGCCGGCCCCGGTCGTCCCGCCGGTGATCGGTCCACTGTCGACGACGGTCACTGACAGTCCCGCCCGGCTGGCCTGGTGGGCGCAGGCCGCACCGACGATCCCGGCCCCGACGACGACGAGGTCGGGGGCGGTGGCGGTGGCGGTGGCGGAGTCGGGCATGTGCACCTCGTCGGGGCGGCGGCGCGAGTGAGAGCGCTTGCTGGCGCTGTTATAGTGTGACATTGCACCTCCCCGCTTGCCGCACCTTCCCCCGTGACGGTCGTTCCGGACCCGTTGAGAGCGGATGACAAGGAGCACTCGATGCGCGCGCGATTGAAGCCATGGCACGGCGTGCTGGTCGCGACGGCGGTGCCGTTCGACGACCACCTGGCGATCGACTTCGACCGGTACGCCGAGCACGTCGGATGGCTGGCCGCCGAGGGTTGCGACGGGGTGACTCCGAACGGTTCACTCGGGGAGTATCAGACCCTGACCGAGAAGGAGCGCGGTGCGCTGGTCCGTGTCGCGGTCGACGCCGCTCCGGAGGGCTTCACCGTGATGCCCGGCATCGCCGCGTACGGCGCGCTGGAAGCGCGGCGCTGGGCCGAGGACGCCGCCGAGGCCGGCTGCGCGGCGGTGATGCTGCTGCCGCCGAACGCGTACCGGGCCGACGAGCGGTCCGTGCTGGCGCACTACCGGGAGGTCGCGAAGGCCGGTCTGCCGGTGGTGGCGTACAACAACCCGATCGACACCAAGGTCGACCTCGGCCCGGCCATGCTCGCCCGCCTGCACGGCGAGGGGCTCATCGTCGGCGTCAAGGAGTTCACCGGCGACGTCCGGCGCAGCTACGAGATCGCCGAGGTGGCACCCGGCCTGGACGTGCTCGCCGGCTCCGACGACGTCGTGCTGGAGCTGGCCATCGCCGGTGCGCCCGGCTGGATCGCGGGTTACGTCAACGCCCTGCCCCGCACCGGCGTGCGGCTGTTCGACGCCGCCGCCGACGGCGACCTGGCCACCGCGCTGCCGCTCTACCGGGCGCTGCATCCGTTGCTGCGGTGGGACTCGAAGACCGAGTTCGTGCAGGCGATCAAGCTCTCCATGGACCTCGTCGGCCGGTACGGCGGGCTGTGCCGGCCGCCCCGGGTGCCGCTCACCGAGGAGCAGGCCCGCGTCGTCCGGGAAGCGACCGAAAAGGCGGTCGCGGCCGGCGGCCGGTGAGGGGACGGTAGGGGATGCGCAGCAACCGGGTCTTCCACGCGGTCGACTCGCACACCGAGGGCATGCCGACCCGGGTGATCACCGGCGGCATCGGTGTCGTCCCCGGCGCGTCGATGGCCGAACGCCGCCGGCACTTCATCACCCACCTCGACCACATCCGCACCCTGTTGATGTGCGAGCCGCGCGGGCACGCCGCGATGAGCGGGGCGATCCTGCAACCGCCGACCCGGGCGGACGCCGACTGGGGGGTGCTCTTCATCGAGGTGAGCGGGTGCCTGCCGATGTGCGGGCACGGCACCATCGGGGTGGCCACCGTCCTCGTGGAGACCGGCATGGTCACCGTCACCGAGCCGGTGACCGTGATCCGGCTCGACACCCCCGCCGGGCTGGTGACGGCCGAGGTGGCGGTCCGCGACGGGCGCGCCGAGTCGGTGACGCTGCGCAACGTGCCGGCCTTCGTGCAGGAGCTGGACGCGACGGTCGAGGTGCCCGGGCTGGGCCCGGTCACCCTCGACCTCGCCTTCGGCGGCAACTTCTACGCCCTCCTCGACCTGGACCAACTGGACATCCCCTTCACGCCGAGCGACCGGCGCGTCCGGCAGCGCATGCTCGACGCCGGGCTGGCCATCATGGACGCGGTGACCGAGCAGATCGAGCCGGTCCATCCGGAGGACCCGAAGATCGCCGGCTGTCGCCACGTCTACCTCGCGGCACCCGGTTCGGACGCCCGGCACTCCCGGCACGCGATGGCCATCCACCCGGGCTGGTTCGACCGGTCCCCCTGCGGTACCGGGACGTCGGCCCGGATGGCCCAGCTGCACGCCCGGGGCGAACTCGCGTTGCACACCGACTTCGTCAACGAATCGGTCATCGGCAGCCGCTTCGTCGGCCGGCTGCTCGACCGCGCCACCGTCGGCGACCGGCCGGCGGTGATCCCGACGGTCACCGGCCGGGCCTGGATCACCGGCACCGCCCAGTACTTCCTCGATCCGACCGACCCGTTCCCCACCGGTTTCCTGCTCTGACCAGCACTGGAGTTCCCATGTCCGTGGTGCAGTCCGTATCACCCCAGAACCCGGACGACGTCGTGGTGTCGGTCGCCGCCGCGAACGCCGGAGACGTCGTGAAGGCCGCCGAGGCCGCTCGGGCGGCGCAGCCCGGCTGGGCCGCCGCGCCGCCCGGGGAACGGGCCGCCGCCCTGCACGCGGCGGCCGACGCGGTGGCCGCCGCCGCGGCCGAGCTGGTCGAGTTGACCGTGCGTGAGGTCGGCAAGCCGGTCGCCGAGGCACGCGGTGAGGTGGCCCGGTCCACGGCCCTGCTGCGGTACTACGCCCAGCAGGTCTACGACCCGACCGGTGCGGTGCACGAGCCGAGTGGTGGCCGGGGGTTGGCGTACACCCGACGCCGCCCGCGCGGCGTCGCAGCCCTGGTCACCCCGTGGAACTTTCCGCTGGCCATCCCGCTCTGGAAGGCCGCGCCGGCGCTCGCCTTCGGCAACGCCGTGCTGCTCAAGCCGGCACCGCCGGCCACGGCGTGCGCGTTGCGACTGGCCGAGCTGATCACTCCGCACCTGCCCGAGGGGCTGCTGGCGGTGCTTCCCGGCGACGCCGAGGCCGGCCGGGCGGTCGTCGCGGCAGGTGACGTCGTCTCGTTCACCGGATCCGCTGCGGTGGGCACCGCCGTCGGATCGGCCGCGGCGGCCCGTGGCGTGCCGGTGCAGTGCGAGATGGGCGGCCACAGCCCGGCGGTGGTCCTGCCGGACGTCGACGTCGAGTCCGCCGCCCGGCAGGTCGCCTACGCGGCGTTCGGGTATGCGGGGCAGAAGTGCACCGCCACCAAGCGGATCATCGTGGTGGGTGACCCGACCGACTTCATCGACGCCTTCGTCGCCACCGCCGCGGCACTGGCCTGCGGTGACCCCGCCGCGCCGGAGACCGTGGTGGGGCCGGTGATCGCGCGGGCGGCGCGGGCACGGGTGCTCGACGCGGTGGACAGCGGCGTCGTCGCCGGTGGCCGGGTCCTCACCGGCGGCCGGGCAATCGAGGGGCCGGGCTGGTTCGTGGCCCCGACGGTGCTGGCCGACCTGCCGGCGGAGCACCTGCTCAACCGGGAGGAGGTGTTCGGGCCGATCTGCACGCTCAGCCGGGTCGACACCGTCGACGCGGCGCTGCGCGCCGCGAACGACGTCCGGTACGGGCTCGCCGCCTCGGTCTTCACCGCCGACCTGGACGCCGCGCTGCGGTTCGCCGACGGGCTCGCGGCCGGACAGATCAAGGTCAACGCGCCGACCGCGGGCGTCGACTTCCATCTGCCCTTCGGTGGCGAGCGCGACTCCAGCTTCGGCGGGCGCGAGCAGGGTAAGGCGGCTCAGGACTTCTACACCGCCCTGCACACCGTGACCGTCGCTCCGGCGGGACGTTGACCCTCACGGCGTCGGCGTCCGACCGTTTGGCGTACGCCGGGTTCGGCGGCCTCGCATACCATCCCCGGCTATGGAGAGTGGGGCGTGATGGCTGATTCGTTGGAGTTGCCGGCCCTGGGGGCGCGACTCAGCGTCCGCGGGCAGGTCGCCCACGCCCTCCGGGCGGCGCTCGTGGCCGGCCAGATGCGCCCCGGCGAGGTCTACTCCGCGCCCACCCTCGCCGCCCAGTTCGGTGTCTCCGCCACCCCGGTCCGCGAGGCGATGCTCGATCTGGTCAAGGAGGGCCTGGTCGAGACGGTACGGAACAAGGGTTTCCGGGTCACCGAACTGTCCGAGCAGGAACTCGACAACCTCACCGAGATCCGGCAGCTGATCGAGGTGCCGACCACCGTCCGGGTGATCGACGTCGCCACCGCCGAGGATCTGGCCCGGTTGCGGCCGATGGCCCAGCGGATCGTGGACGTGGCCCAGGAGAAGGACCTGATCGCGTACATCGAGCACGACCGGCAGTTCCACCTGGAACTGCTCTCCCTGATCGGCAACAGCCATCTGGTCACGCTGGTCGGTGAGCTGCGGGCGAAGTCGCGGCTGTTCGGGCTCACCCGGCTGGCCGAGACCGGGGAGCTGGTGCCGTCCGCGCAGGAGCACGTCGCGATGCTCGACCTGATCGAGGCGGGCGACCGGCAGGGCCTGGAGCGGCTGATCCGGGCGCACATCGGGCACGTGCGGGGCCGCTGGGCGGGCCGGGCGGAACAGCCCGGCGAGTGACGCCGGGGCCCTCGACGCGGTGAGGTGGTGGGGGGCCACGGCGAGTTGGCCCCCCACCAGTCCATCACTCGAACAGCGACAGGGTCAGGGTCGAGGTGTAGGCGCCCGCCGCGACATCACCCGGGGTCCGCAGGAACAGATCCGCGTTCACCGAGTACGCGTCACCCGCCACCGCACCCGAATCGAACGTCGACACCAGAAGTTCCTGGTCAACCAGACCCACGTTGTTACCCGGCTGCGTCGCCTCGTCCAGAACCGTCACCACCTCTTCACCCTCAGACACCAGGCCGGTATCGCCGCCATCGATCAGACGCGGCTTCCACCCCAGATGCCCCGCACCGATCGGGGCCTGACCCGCACTACCGACAAAATCGGTGGCGCTGCCCAACACCGCCCACGCGGCACCCTCCGGCACCTCATCCGCCGTCCGGGTATCGGTCACCGTCACCGTCGGCAGGGTCCCGACGAACTGACGCACCAGCAACGTCGACCCGTCCTCGGTCAACGCCACCGAATCCGCCGCCACCGACATGGCCAGCACACCCGGCTCCCGGATCTCCTCGATGTCGACCGTCACCTGCACGTCCGACTCGTCACCCGGCTCCGCCAGAGCCGGCGACGCCATCGCCACCGACCCGGCCAGCAGGGCACCGGCGGCACCCGCCGCCAGCAACCGCCTACGATTCCCTGTGTTCATCTCGATGCTCCGTTATCTCTCGTGGTTACTGGGCTTGACGGGGGTCTGCGGCGCAGTTGACGCCGGGGTACTGCTCGGTGACGACGGTCGTCACGTCCCTGCCGTCGACAGATCCGGTGACCCGGACGGTCGCCGATCCGGCCGGGACCGAGGCGGCCCGGGTGGCGAACTGCTGGAAGGCGTTCCCGCCCGACGCGACGCCCGCGAACGACCGCTCGCCGTACGCCGACTCCAGCGCGATCTCCACCGCCGCGTTGTGGTCGTTGCGCGCCTGCACCGCGACGTACGCCCTACCGGCGACGCACCTCGCCTGCGCGGTTACCGTGACGGGCAACTCGGGTTGGACACCCGGGTCGTCGGCGAAGACCCGCCAGTCGGTGATCGCCACCGCGGAGTAGGTGGTGCCGTTGCCGTTGGCCCGGATCGTGGCCCGCACCCGTGAGGTGGTGACGGGGTCGAAGGTGACGTTGTTGAACGAGGTCGTGCTCGTGCCGTAGTTGCCTGCGCCGGTCACGTCACGCCAGGCCGCGCCGGCCTCGTCCCAGTACTGCAACACCCACCCGTCGGGCTGGGCGACACCCTCGCCGGAACCCTGGTTGGAGTCCCGCCAGAACTTCAGCTCCGTGCCGACGATCCGCACCGGGCGGGCCCAGTCGTACTGGACCCACTGGGTGGCCGGGCGGGTGCCGGACCAGGTGCCCCAGATCTGCGCCTGGCTCGGGTTCGCCGGGTCGGCGCCGTCGTTGAGCGCGGTGATGCTGTTCCAGCTCGCCGTGTAGGAGGCGGTCGGGGTCGCGATGGGCGCGATGTTGCCCGACAGCGGCCCGGACAGGTCCGCCGGGAGGACGACCGTCTTGGCGGTCTCCAGGTTCCCGGCCACGTCGAGCGCCCGGAACGACACGGTGTGCCGGTTCGTGTCGGGCGCGGTGACGGCGCCGGTGTACGTGGTCCACGCACCGGTGCCGATGGCGTACTCGATCCGGGCGACCCCGGAGGTGGCGTCGGTCGCGGTCACCGTGACCGACCGGGTGGTGCTGTTCACCGTGCCCGTGCTGACCGGTGCGGTGGCGTCGATGCGCACGGCGAGGTCGGCCGGTGCCGAGACGTTGCCCGCCCGGTCGGTCGCGGTCGCCGTGACGCTGTGCTGGCCGTCCCCGGAGACGGTGACGTCGGCGAATCGCACGTCGGTCGCGACGGTCGGCGCGCCGTTGTCCACCTGCGCGGAGATGGTCAGCCGGCCGCCCCGGTCGTCGACACCGGCGACCCGCACCCGCACCGCCGACCGGAACCAGCCGGCGCTGCCGGCGCTGCCGCTGGGCGTGAGCGTCACCGTCGGCGCGGTCTCGTCGCCCTCGGTGTCGTCCGGCGAGATGACGGTGACCTGCGCGGAGACCCGCCCGGCGGCGTAGCCGAGCACGGTGCCCTGGACGGTGAACGTCCGCGGTGTCGCGACATCCTCCGGCTCGACCGCGTCCCAGTAGACCGGCACCCGCAGCGTCTCGCTGCCGAACGAGACGGGCAGGGTGTCGGGCAGGTCGGTCTCGCCCACCTCGACCGTGATCGCGGGTGCGGTGACGGCCGCGGTCGGCTGCGCGGCGAGGATCTTCCACTCCTCGACCGCCACCGCGGAGTAGGTGCTGCCGTTGGTCGACGCGTCGAACACCGCGCGGACCTGCGTGGTGGTGACCGCGTCGAAGGTGGTGTTCTGGAAGCCCTGCGTGCTGGTCGGGTAGCCGCTCGGGTTCGGCACGTCGACCCACTGTCCGGTGTCGAGGTTCCAGTACTGGATCCGCCAGCGGGCCGGTGCGGCGACGCCGACGCCGCTGCCCTGGGGCTGGTCGTTCCAGAAGTCGATCTGCGAACCGGAGATCCGCATCGGCTGGTCCCAGGTGTACTGCACCCACTGCTGGGGCGGGTTGTTGCCGGTCCAGGTCCCCCACATGTCCGGCGGCAGCGGGTTGGACCGGACGATCTCGTCGTTGAGCGCCTTCACCCAGTACTGGGTGGGTACCGGCTCGTTGGAGACGGTGACCCGGGCCTCCTGGGCGATGTTCGGCCGGGGGGTGAGGTCGCGTCCCCTGGCCGGGGTCGGGGTGACGAGCTTCATCCGCGGCGGGGTCTGCGTGTCGTCCCACTCGACCGGGTCGATCGCCACCGAGCGGCGGAAGTGGCCGCCACCCACCGCGTCGGCGGTGTGGTACGCGAGGTACCACGTGCCGTTGAACTCCAGGATGCCGGGGTGGCTGGTGGTCGAGGAGACCGGCCGGAGCATGGTCCCCCGGTAGGTCCACGGCCCCTCCGGCGACGACGCCGTCCCGTAGGCGATGCAGGCGTGGTAGTTCGCCGGGGTGCACTGTGAGGTCGGGCCGGCGTTGTTGCCGGCGTACGCCATGTAGTAGGTGTTGTTGCGCTTGAAGATCCAGGCGCCCTCGAAGAAGCCGGTCAGGCCGGTGACGGTGCGCGGGGTGCCGATCGGGGTCTTCATGTCCTGCTGGAGTTCCAGCATGCGCAGGTTGCTGAACGAGCCCCACCAGACGTACACCCGCTGGTTGGGGGCCTGCCCGTCGACGAGGATGGTCGGGTCGATGTTGTGGATGGTGTTGGCCGTGGGCACCCGCTGCGAGATGATCGGCCCGCCCGCGTGGTCGCTCCACGGGCCGGTCGGGCTCTCCGAGACCGCCACCCCGATGGCGAACTTGTCGGACGCCGGGCTGTCCCGCTCGTGGATCGGGACGTACCAGTAGTAGCGACCGTCGACGCCCTGGACCATCTGACCCGCGTACGCCCGGCCCGCGGTGGCCCAGGCGAAGACCGTTTCCGGACGCATCAGCGACGGGAAGTGGGTCCACTCGCCGGCCTCGACATCGGTGGTCCGGAACGCGCCCCACTCGTTCATGATGAAGTCGTTGGTGGACGGTCCGGCCTGGTCGTGGCCGGTGTAGATGTAGAGCTGGTCGGTGCCGCTGGTGTTTCCCGGAGCACCGGCCCTGACGACGACGGGCGCCGGGTCGGCCGAGTAGTAGCTGCCGTCGCCGAGGATCGGGTTGACGGTGTTGGTGAAGGTGCGCGACTCGGGTTCGGCTGCGGAGGCCGGGGCGGCGACCCCGACCAGGCCGCCGGCGACGAGCCCGGCGACCGCCGCCACGGAGAGCATCCGGCGGAACCGGCCCGGCGACCGGAGGGCTGGTGGGGCGGCGGCGCGTCCCACGGTGGTGTTCACGGTGTCGATCTCCTCACTGTTGCGCAGGGGGGAGGGGTGGTGGCGGCGCCGGTGCGGGGCGCCGCCACCACGATTGGTCAGCCGCAGCTGAGCGCGCCGAACGGCGCCGGGATCTCCACGGTCGTCTGCTCGCCGTTGAACGCTCCGGTCACCTTCACCGTCGCGGTCGCGGCCGGCACCGTCTTGGCCCGGGTGTTGAACGACTGGAAGGCGGACTTCCCGGGGGCGACGTCGGACACCTTGCGCGACCCGTACGGCGTGACCAGCTCGATGGTGAGCGGCACGTCCTCCGCGTTGCGCGCGTTGACCGAGACGTAGACGTTGGCGCCGGTGCACTGGGTGCGCGCCTGCACCTCGACGTCCCAGGTCGGGGCCGCCGGCGGGTCACCGACGGTGAGGGTCAGCGTGGTACGGGTGGCGCCGGCCTCGCTGACGTAGTCGGGCAGGATCAGGTCACCGATGATCGTGTAGCGGCCGACGGTGTCGACGATGCTCGGGTCGAACCGCCAGTTGACACCGATGGACTGGTTGTCCCGGGAACCGTCGTTGTAGGACACCTCCACCTTGTTGGGCAGGTAGGGCAGCTCGCCCACCTCGACCTTCTGCTCGAAGCTCTCGGCGCCCTGGATCGAGATGCCGCCGGTGGACATCTCCGGCCGCACGTAGATCCGGGCCTCGGCGATCAGGCCGTACGCGTCGTTCGTGCCGTAGACCACGAACGGGTCGACGTTGGTCTCCGCGACCATCTCGGGCGTGATCTCCTGCCAGTTGAACGTCACGTTGCCGCGAGCGCCACTGGCGTAGATCGCGTCGAGCGCGCTCGGCAGGGTCGGCACCTGGCCCACCCCGGTCCGGATCAGCACCGGCGAGCGCACCGAGTCGACGGTCTCGCCGTTGGCGCGCCAGCGCAGCACGCCCGTGCCCGCCCCGCTGCCCTGCACGCCCCAGATGCGGATGCGCAGGTAGCTGGCCGTGATCGGCTCGAAGTTGAACTTGTTGTAGGTGTTGGTGGCCAGCCCACCGGCGTACGTCGACCCGCCGTTGAGGGTGACCGGCGTCCAGGTGGTGCCGTTCGTGGAGCTCTCGATGGCGTAGGTGGTCGCCGTGGGCCGGCGGGTGCCACCGTTGTCGTCGTACCAGTAGATGTCGGTCGAGGAGAGCCGCACCGGCGCGCTCCACCGGTACTGGATCCACGCCGTGTTCGCGACGCTGGTGCCGTTGGCCGGTTGGCCCCAGTTGCCCCAGCCGTTCCCGGCACCCGGGTTCGAGCTGCTCGGGGTGGTGGACTCGTTGACCCGCGAGTGGTTCTCCCACGACGCGGTGCCGCTGGTGGTGATCGTCGCCGAGGAGCCGAACTCCGCGGAGACCTCCCGCTTGGCGAGGGTCACCGCCACGGTCGCCTCCGACCGCTTCTCCCCGTCGTTGGCGAAGAACCGGAACACGTAGTCGCCGGCGATCGTGCCGGTCACCCGGGTGGTCAGCGCCCTCGGGTCGGCGAAGATGACGCCCGCGCCCTCCGGCGCCGAGACGGTCTCCCAGCCGAAGGAGAGTTCGCTGTCGTACGGGATGCCGTCGTCGGTGGCGGTGGCGACCAGCCGGGTGGAGAGGTTGCCGTCGCCCGCGCTGTCCCGGGTGGCGGTGACGACCGGCGCCTGGTTGGAGACCTCCGGCACGTCCCGTCCCGAGTCGAACACCTGGATCTCGGTGATCGCGGTGTAGAAGGTCGGGTTGTTGGTGAAGGCGATCCGCACCTTGTTCGAGGTCACGGTCTCGAACAGCGCCTCGTTGAACTTCGCCGACGGGACGGTCGGGTTCTTGAACTGGTCCGGCACCTCCTTCCAGCCACCGCTGCCGTTGGGCACCTGCACCCACCAGCGGGCGGGCTCGCGGTAGCCACCGGACTGCCGGTCGCTGACGAAGTACACCTGCACGTTGTCGAAGGACTTGGCCGAGCCCAGGTCGAGTTCGACGTAGCCGTTGCGGTCGGTGGTGCCGTAGTTGCCCCAGTACGGCTCGTTGGCGGTGACGCCGTCGGTCACCGCGGCCAGCGACACCGGCCGCTCGGTCTCCTTGATCGCGCCCGGCGTGTAGTTCATCGAGGTGGTGCTCCAACCGGGCGTGTGGAACTGCCGCCACGGCGTCGGCCGCACCCCCTGCTGGGTGTACGACGAGCTGAGGGTGGCGCCCTTCGCCAGGTTCGGCGCGTCCTCGGTGAGGTCGATGCCGGCCGTCTTGAGGTAGTTGACGACGCGGTCGTCGGAGATCCGGGTGTCCACCGCGCTCGGGAAGCTGCTCCCGGTCGCCGCGGTGAAGGTGACGGTCAGCCCCTCCTCGGCCTGCACCTGGTTGGTGTTCGGGTCGTAGGTGAGCTTGCCGAGCTGGTCGGTGCTGACCTTCTTCTCGCCGTTGAGGAAGAGGCTGTAGCCCGCGCCCAGGCCGTACTTGCTGCCGTCCGGGTCCCAGACGATGGTCACGTCCTGCCCGTGGTAGCGCAGGTTGTTGGCCATGAAGTGGTCGTAGCCGAACTTGATCGGCCACAGCTCGATCTTGTCATCGGAACGCGGCTGGATGCCCGCCATGTCCTCGATGAAGATGTAGTTCATGTTGCCGAGCATGATGTGGTTCGGGTTGTTGCGGTTGTAGGTCTTCGCGGTCGCGTTCCAGTTGGAGTAGTACTCCGCCTGGTTCGCCACGCGCATGTCCGCGCTCGGGTAGATGCTCCAGGCCATCCAGTCCAGCAGCCGCTTGGCGTACGCCGGGGTGACGTACTTCTGCTCCGGGTCGTAGTGGCGCAGCGCCGAGCGGACACCGCGGTACTGCACGGTGAAGTTGATGTTGGAGAAGTTGTTCGACCCGCCGATCCCGTAGGCCGACCGGTCGTACTGGTTGGCGGTGTAGAACGGGAAGATCGGGAAGTTGTCGCCGTAGGTCAGGAAGCGGAACCCGTCGACGTACTTCTGCCACTGGTCGGCCGGAATCAGGTTCTCGGCGTAGATGTCGTAGAGGTTCGACTCCTTGGCCGGGATCAGGTTACGGGCCGAGACGGGCAGCGGGTTGGCCCGGCCGTTGGAGCTGGCCGCGCTGGTCGCGCCGTGCGACGTGGCGGCCAGGAACATCCGCATGTCCGGGCTCCACAGCCGGTCGAGGATCTCGTCGCGGATCGCGTCGGCGTTGGTCGTCATCTCGTCGACCTTGGCCTGGTCCGCGTCGGAGATCTCGTAGAGCTGCCGGGCCGCGTCGAACGCGCCCCACACGTACGCCGACTCGGGGCGCTCGATGGTCCGCGCGCCGGGCGCGGAGGCGTTGCTCTTCGGGTAGCCGAAGGTGATCGCGTCCGCGTCGTTGCCCGGCATGTAGTTGGTGTCGTACGCGATCAGCTTGTCGTTGTTGCCGTCGTAGTGCTCAAGCTGGCCGACGCCGTCGCCCTCGAAGTAGTTGGCGAACTTGCGGGCGATCTCCTTGCCACCACCGTGCACGTTGTACGCCTCAAGCCCGGCGGTGCCGATGTACTGCGAGTAGTGGTTGTTCCAGCTCGTGTGACCGGGGCTGTCCAGGAAGGCCGAGGAGCCGGAGAGTTCGCCGATGTTGAGGATCTGGCCGTACGGCAGGTAGGGCGTACGCAGCCACTTGGTGTCCTGAAGGTGCATCGGCTGGGTCAGCGCGACGGCGTTCTGGTAGAGGTTCACCCCCTCGATCGTCGTCGGGTACTGGTAGACGTGGCCGGAGGCGTTGGCGTCGAGGCTGTTGTAGCGCTCGCCCCACCAGCGGTAGACGATCGCCTTCTCCAGCGCCGGGTCGGGGACGTTGATGTAGGGGACGTCCTGCGCCCAGCGGCGGTTGAAGGCGGTGATGCCGGTACGCACGGCGGTGGCCGGCGACATCGCGGCGTACTCCTGGTAGCTCTCCACCGTCTCGGGCAGCGTGGCCGAGGAGACCGCACCGACCACCGAGAGCGACACCGTGCCGCCGGCGGGCACGGTGATCTCGCGGTCGAGGTTGCTGCCGCTGCGGGTGAAGCCGGCGCCGGTGAGGTCGATCTTGATGGTGTCCCACGCGGTGTCGACGAGCCCGTTGTTGGAGCCACTGGTGATGGTGCGGCTGCCGGTGAGCGAGTTCGTGCCCGGCCCGGCCTGGGTGGCCAGGGGCGAGGCGGCGCGGACGGTGAAGGTGGCCGCCGAGCTGCCCGGGTTGGTGAAGTCGATGGCCGTGACCGCGACGTTGTCGTAGGTCATGAACTTGGTCAGATCGGCGCTGACACCGGTGGTGCCGATCGTGTAGCGGCTCTTGGCGTGGCTCGGCGCGTTGAACCGGTTCGCGTTGACCTCGGCGACGGTCTGCCCGGGCACGGTGACCGTGTACAGGTTGCCGAGGTTGTTGGGCCCGCCGACGAAGGCGCTGCCCGCGAAGCCCATGATGGTGAAGTTGTTGTTGCTCGCCCCGCGCATGTAGAGGGAGCGGCCTCGGGTCATCAGCACCGCTGACCCGAGGGTTCCGCTCACCCCCAGGATGCGGTCGAGGTAGTAGTCCGTGCCACCGGCGGCCAGGTCCTTGTCGAAGATCGACTGGTGCATGTTTCCCGCGGTGAACGGCACACCGGGCAGGAGCTGGTTGGCGACGGTGCCGACGTTGCTGTAGACCGGGT
Organism: Micromonospora sp. CA-263727; assembly: GCF_050942455.1. Lineage (NCBI taxonomy): Bacteria > Bacillati > Actinomycetota > Actinomycetes > Micromonosporales > Micromonosporaceae > Micromonospora > Micromonospora sp. CA-263727. The sequence goes on along the minus strand of NZ_CP192031.1, from coordinate 2,087,046 downwards.
CGCCGATCTCCATGACGTGGTTCTGTCCGTTGGTGTAGACCCCCACGTCACCCTCGTTGCCGGGCAGGATCGGGCTGGCGGCGTGGGCCGGGGAGGGCACGCCGACTCCCCCCACCACTAGCGCGGCCAGGGCGGCCCAGAGGGGCGCCCTCCGCACGCGTCTACGGCTCATCTTTCTTTCCTCCTTGTTATCGGTACGGCTGGACCTCGCAGCACCGCACCTCTGGTGGTGATTTCGAGCGGCATGTGGTTGTGCTTGCTGGACGGCGGGACGGACATTCAGGTCATCGACGTGAGCGTTAACATCAAGCCCCGCCCTCTAGCGCATTTCGGGTGATCAGTCGTTGGTGGGCAGCCAGACGCGCATGGTCGACGGCCCGCGGTTGGCCCACGCGTGGTAGGCCACCAGCGGCACCTCGTCCAGCTGCTCGCCGAGGGCGGGTGCCGACTCGGCCGGGTCGGCCCGGTAGGGCCAGTCGTGGTCGCGCGGACGCCCCCGGCGGCAGCGCACGGTGACCTGACCGTCGACCAGCCGGGGCGGCTGGCTGGTGTCGACGCGCAGTTCGTCGACGGTCTCGATGCCCGGGACGTCCACCGACTCCAGGGCGAACACGAGCGGGCCGTGCTCCACCGCGACACAGCCACGGAGCGCCTCGATGCGATCGTCCGGGTAGGTGAACCGGGGCGTCAGCGGCAGCGACAGGACGACCTCGTCGCCACGCCGCCACGTCCGTCGCGTGGTGACCACGCCCGGGGCGACCGGCCGGGTGTCGCCGTCGACGGTCACCGTCGCGCCCCGGGCCGCCCAGCCCGGCACCCGCAACGACAGCGACCAGGGACGGTCGTCGTCGCTGTCGATCCGCACCCGGATCTCGCCGTCGCGGGGGTACCCGGTCGCCACGGAGACGCACAGGTCACGCCCGTCGGCAAGGCGGTGCCCGACCGTGCCCGGCATGTACTGGTGCAGCTGGAGGCCCTCGTCGTCGGCGGTGGCGACGTACGCGGCCAGGCTGGCCAGGGTGCGGGCCACGTTGGTCGGGCAGCAGGAGACCTCGAACCAGGGGGCCCGCAACGACGCCGCCGCGCGGAGGCTGGGCCGGTCGGCGTCGGGAACGGTGCCCAGCTCGCGGCGGTGCAGGGTGTTGGTGTAGAAGAAGCTCCGCCCGTCGGCCGACGGCGAGGTCGCCACGACGTTGAACAGGGTCCGCTCGATGAGGTCGGCGTACCGGGGGTCCCCGTCGGCGAGCAGCAGCCGCCAGGCGAGCATCACCGAGCCGATACCGGCGCAGGTCTCGGAGTAGGCCCGGTCAGGAGGCAGCACCCAGTCCCCGCCGAACGCCTCGTCCTGGTGGCGGGAGCCCTGCCCACCGGTGACGTAGGTACGCCGCGCCACCGCGTTCTTCCACTGGTGGCGTACCGCCTCCAGCAGGCTGGCGTCCTTCAGCTCGACCGCGACGTCGACGACACCCGCGGCGAGGTAGTTCGCCCGCACCGCGTGCCCCCGCAGGACCGTCGCCTGCCGGACCGGGGTCTCGTCCTGGAAGTACTCCCGACCGAACTCCACGTCGCTGAGCCGGCCGTGGCCCCGCCGGTCGACGAAGAGCGCGGCCTGGGCGAGGTAGCGGTCGTCGCCGGTGACCCGGGCGAACTCCGCCAGCGCGGGCTCGATCTCCGGGTGCCCGCAGAGCCCGTCGATGCCGTCGGGCCCGAAGGTCTCGCACACGTTGTCGGCGGCCCGCCGGGCGACCTCGACCAGCCCGTCGTCGGCGCCCGGACGGGTCCGGGCCCGGGCCACCGCGGCCTGGAGCAGGTGACCGATGCAGTAGAGCTCGTGGCCCCACTCAAGATCCGACCAGCGCGGCGCCTGCCCGCGCCGGCCGAACCTGGTGTTGAGGTAGCCGTCCGGCTCCTGCGCGGCGGCCACCCGCCGCACCACGGCGCGGAACCTCGACTCCAGCCCCGCGTCGTCGCTGCGGCCGATCTCCCACGCCATCGCCTCAAGGAACTTGTAGACCTCCGAGTCGGAGAACTCGCGCCCCCGGCGCTCGCGGGCCAGGTCGCCCTGCACGGCAAGGTCGAAGTTCCGGATCCAGCCCTCCCGCTCAAGCCAGTACCCGATGTGATCGAGGCTGGCGAGAGCGTTGGTCGACTGACGCTCGGCCCAGAATCCGCCCGTGATCCGGACGTCGCCCAACCCGAGTGGCCGGAGCTGCCCACGGATCGGCAGGACCGGCGCGGCCGTAGGTACGGTGCCGCTCATGGTCATCCCTTCAGCGCGCCGGACATGAAGCCGCGCACGTAGTGTCGTTGAAGCAGGAGGAACAGGACGATGCACGGGAGGGCGAGTACCACGACGCCCGCTTCGGTCGCCCCGTAGTCGACGACACCTTGGACCTGGCCGCGCAGGTTGGACACGGCGAGCGGCAGGGTCATCCGCTCGCTGTCGTTGATCAGGATCAGCGGCGCCATGAAGTCGTTCCAGGCGGCGAGGAAAGCGAACAGCCCGACGGTGATCAGGCCCGGCTTCACCGCGGGCAACAGCACCCGCCAGAGCGCGCCGAAGGTCGAGCAGCCGTCGACCATCGCGGCCTCGTCGAGCTGCCGGGGCACCGCCTCGAAGGAGATCCGCATCAGGAAGGTGGAGAAGGGCAGCTGGAACATCGTGAGCACGAGGGCCACCCCGACCAGGGAGTTCTGTAGCCCGACCTGGTTGAGCAGCACGTAGAGCGGGATCAGCAGGGTCGCGTACGGGACCATGAGGATGGCGAGCGTCACCAGGAACAGGATGTTCTTGCCGGGGAACTTGAACCGCGCGAACGCGTAACCACCGAGGAAGGAGATCAGCAGCGTCAGGGTCACCGTGAGCAGCGACACCAACGTCGAGTTGGCGAGGTAGCGCCAGACGCCCGCCTGATAGGCGCCCAGCGTCTCGTAGTTGCCGAACCCCCAGCCCTGCACCTGGTTCGTGCCGGCCTGCGGGGAGACCGAGGCGACCGCGGTCCAGAGCAGCGGAGCCAGGAAGATCAGCCCCACCGCCCCGGTGAACACCCAGTACGGCGTGCGCAGCGCGATGCCGGCGATGGTGACCCCGTCCGGCTTCTTCCGGCCGGCCGGTCCCGCGGAGGGCGGCGGTGGGGGCCCGGCCTCGGCGGTCGGGGTGGCGGTGGAATCGATGGCCATCGCGTCAGTTCTCCTCGGACCGGAAGGCGCGCAGTTGCAACGCGTTGATGACGACCAGGGCGAGCAGCACGATGACCGAGATGGCCGCCGCCACACCGAGGTCGTTCTGGCCCTGGAACGCCACCATGTAGATGAGCTGGACGACGGTGATCGTGCTGTTGTCCGGGCCGCCCTTGGTGAGGATGTAGAACTGCTCGAAGGCGAGCAGGGAGCCGGTCACGCAGAGCACGGTCGTCAACGCCAGCGTCGGGCGCAACAGCGGCAGGGTGACCTTCCGGAAGGTCTGCCACCGGCTCGCGCCGTCCGAGCGGGCGGCCTCGTACACGTCCGCCGGGATGCCCTGCAAACCGACGAGCATGAGCACCATGTAGAAGCCGGCGTAGCGCCACACGATGAGGAAGGTCGTCGAGAACAGCGCCGCGTTCGGTGAGCCGAGGAAGGTGATGCCCAGGCGTTCCATCACCGGCGCCATCGGGCTCGCGTACGGCGAGTAGAGCACGTAGAACAGCAGCGACGCCGAGGCCAGCCCGAGGGCGCTGGGGATCAGGAACGACGCCCGGAGCAGGTTGTTCCACCGGCTCGACTCCTGCACCAGCAGGGCCAGCCCCAACCCGAGAGCCAGCAGCAGCACGGTCGCGAGCGCGGTGTACTTGATGGTGAACACCACCGAGTCGGTGAAGAACCGGTGGTTGATCGCCTTGACGAAGTTGTCGGGGGCGTTGAATCCCTGGTCGCCACTGAGCAGCGGCCACCTCGACACCGACATCTTGAGCACGAGCAGCAGCGGGATCGCGAAGAGCGCCACCACGAAGACCGCCGTCGGCGTCGCGTAGAGCCAGCCGAGCAGGGCTTGACGGCCACGGGGGCGGGCGCGGGCCCGGCCCCGCTTCGCCACGCTGGGCGGGCGAGACGGTGCGGTGACTTTCATGGGAACCCTCTCGTTCGTCGACCGGCGAGCTGATCGTTGGCGCGCGTCCCGCCGCGGGTGCGTGCCGGCCCGGGATCCGGTCGGCCGGCACACCCCCCGCGGCCTGGACCTACTGCTTGAGCACCGCGGTGATCTCGTCGTTGTCCTTCTGCAGATCGCCGCTGCCGGTCAGCACCTGGTTGCGGATGAGGGTCAGCCACGGGCTGTTCGGCGCGTTGAACGCCTGCTGGAAGTTCAGCGCGACGGGGGTGTCGCCCTTGCCGGCCACCTCGTTGATGGTGACCAGGCGCGGGTCCTCGGCGGCGTACTTGTTGTTGGCGAGGTCGGCACGCGACACCACGTCCTTGTTCTTCGCCAGCACCTCGACCTGGGCGTCCTCGGACATCATCCAGCTCAGGAAGTTCCAGGCCTGGGCCGCCTTCTTCGAGTCCTTCGAGACACCGAGGCCGTCGCCGCCGACGAAGGTGGAGGCGCCGCCGCCCGGACCGGGGATGCCGGCGACACCGACGTCGAACGGGGTGGAGGAGAGCAGCGTCGCCGGGTAGAACATCAGGCCGACCTTGCCCTCGGTGAATCCGGCGGTCCAGGTCGGACCGGTCTCGCCGGCCGAGGAGGGCAGCACGGCGCCGGACTTCCACAGGTCCTGCCAGGTGCTGTAGACCTTCTGGGCGGTGTCGTCGGCGAGCTTGGACTCGGTGCCGTCCGGGCTCATCACCTGGCTGCCGCCGGCCCAGATGGACGGGAACCAGGTGAAGACCAGGCAGCCGCCGCAGTTCAGGCCGGCCGCCGTGCCGTAGACGCCGTCCTTCTTCATCGCCTGGACCGCCTTGGCGGCGGCGGCGTACTCCTCAAGCGACGCCGGGGCCTTCTCCGGGTCCAGCCCGGCCTCCCGGAACAGGTCCTTGTTCCAGAAGAGCATCGACAGGTCCAGCACGAAGGGCAGCACGTGCGCCTTGCCGTCGACCGTGCCGGCCGAGAGGTGCCCCTTGTTGATCGAGTCCTTGAAGTCGAGGCCGTTGATGTTCGAGGTGAGATCCTGGAAGAGTCCCTGGTTCACCCAGTTCGGCACGTAGACGATGTCCGCGGCGAAGAGGTCCGGAAGGCCGTTGGAGCCGGCCGCCGCACCGACCTTCGCGACGTAGTCGTCGTTGGGAACGACGGTCAGCTTGACCGTGTTCTGGTGGCTGGCGTTGTAGGCGTCGACGAGGAGCTTCGCCTGCTTCTCCAGCGGGGCGCGGGTCCAGAGGGTCAGCTCGCTGCCGTCGTCGATGCCGTTGGGTCCGGCGTCGGCCGCGCTGGGGCCGCTCGGCTCGTCGCTGCTACAGGCTGCCCCGCTGAGAGCCAGCGTCGCCACCATGGCTCCGGCCAGCGAACGAAGGACAGTCCGCCTGCCCAAGATTCTTCTCATGGTTCCTTCTCCTAGGGGTTCGTCGTCCGGCGGGAGCCGTGGTGCGGTCCCAGCGAGCCGAGGATCTTCTGGTTGTCGGTTCGTTCTGCGTTGAGGCGGCGGCCTGTCGCCGCTGCGGGCGGCCTACAGCCGCTGCGCCAGGCGGTAGTAGGCGCTGTTCCAGCGGAGGTGGTTGGCGAAGGACCGGTTGTCGGTCGAGTCGTCGATCATGGCCAGCTCGACGCCCGCCATGTCGGCGAAGTCGGCGAGGGGCTCCCGGCCGACCGCGGTGCTGAGCACGGTGTGGTGCGGCCCGCCGGCGAGCAGCCAGCACTCGGCCGACGTGGCAAGGTCGGGGCGGGGCTGCCAGACCGCCCGGGCAACCGGCAGCCGGGGCAGCGGCTCGTCCGGATCCACCAGGTCGATCTCGTTGGCGGTGAGGCGGAACCGGCCACCCAGATCGGCGAGGCCGACCACGATGCCCGGACCGGGCGCGGCGGTGAAGACCAGGCGGACCGGGTCTTCACGACCGCCGATCGACAGCGGGTGGATCTGGAGGCTCGGCCGGTCGGCCGCGATGCTCGGGCAGACCTCAAGCATGTGCGCGCCGAGGATCTTCGGCTCGCCGGGCCCGAGGTGATAGGTGTAGTCCTCCATGAACGAGGTGCCGCCGGGGGCGTCTCCGGCCATCACCTTCACGATCCGCAGCAGCGCCGCCGTCTTCCAGTCGCCCTCGCCGCCGAACCCGTAGCCGTCGGCCATCAGGTTCTGCACGGCCAGGCCGGGCAGCTGCCGCAGACCGCCCAGGTCCTCGAAGTTCGTGGTGAAGGCGTCGAAGCCGCCGGCTTCGAGGAACTGGCGGAGTCCGATCTCGATCCGGGCGCCGTACCGCAGGGACTCGTGACGCTCACCGCCCCGGCGCAGCTCGGCCGCCACGTCGTAGCGCTCCCCGTACTCGACGACGAGCTTGTCCACGTCGGCGTCCGCGACCTCGTCGACGGCCGCCACCAGCGCGTTCACCCCGTAGCCGTTGACCGAGACACCGAAGGTCGCCTGGGCGCCGACCTTGTCGCCCTCGGTCACGGCCACGTCTCGCATGTTGTCGCCGAAGCGGGCCAGCCGCAGCGACCGGGCCGCCCGCCAGCCCGTCGCCGCGCGGGCCCAGTCGCCGATCCGGGCCAGCACCGCCGGATCGCCGGCGAAGCCCGCGACGGTCTTGCGGGCCACCCCCAGCCGTGACTGCACGTACCCGAACTCACGGTCGCCGTGGGCGGCCTGGTTGAGGTTCATGAAGTCCATGTCCAGCTCGGCCCAGGGCAGGGCCTGGTTGGCCTGGGTGTGCAGGTGCAGCATCGGCTTGCCCAGCGCGGAGAGGCCGGCGATCCAGGCCTTCGCCGGCGAGAAGGTGTGCATCCAGGTGACGACACCGATCACCGCGTCGTTCCCGGTGGCGTCCAGGCAGGTACGGCGGATGGCGTCGGCGGTGGTGAGCACCGGCTTCCAGACCACCCGGGCACCCGCGCCGAGACCGCTGGCGACCAGTTCGCACACCTGGCGGGACTGCGCCGCGACCTGTTCGAGGACCTCCTCGCCGTACAGCGCCTGACTGCCCGTCAGGAACCAGATCTCTCCGGTTTCGTCCAGTGTCGACACGGCTTGTCACTCCGTTCCAACGGACCGGCCAGGCTGGCCGTACGCGTTCTCGGGACGGCAGCGCGCGTCGTGGCGCGCGGCGCGCTGCTCGTCGGGCTGGTGTGCGTGGAAGGCGTCCGCGACGCGTGGCAGTCGTCCACCCGTAGCGGCCGGGAACGCGTCCGTGGCACCATGCGCGTACCTGTGCAGAGCGGAGCCAACCACCGCACCGTCGCGGACGCGGACCACCACGGCCCCGGCCGACCATGGGCCAGAGTCGACACTCCCCACGTATTGATGGGAGTGAGCGATAACAGTGCGGGACCGCATCGAGGCTCCTCCAAGCAGGCGGGCGCGAGGCCAACGAGGGATTCCGCACCTTTGTGAGCGGAGTCACGCACGATGTTAGCGTTAACTAGAGCGCCGTCAAGACTTGAAGAAGAGATTGTTTCCGAGAGGTTGCGTACCAGGTCCCTGCGGACGCGCTACGGGCGCCGGCCGGACGTACTGGTGCGAATCACCAGTTCAGGGGGGATAACGGACGAGACTCCGCGCTCCTCGCCCCCGTCGATCTCGCCCAGCAGGATCTCGATGCTGCGCCGACCGACCTCCCGGAACGGCTGGCTCACCGTGGTCAGCGGCGGCGTCACGAAGGCCCCTTCGGGAATGTCGTCGAAGCCCACCACGCTGACGTCCTCCGGCACGCGCACCCCGGCGTCGAGCAGCGCCCGCAGCACGCCGAGCGCCATCGAGTCGTTCGCCGCGAAGACCGCGGTGGCCCGGCGGTCCCGGGCCAGCTTCTGGCCGGCGAGATAGCCGGACTTGGCGCTCCAGTCACCGACGAGTTCCCGAGGCACCAGCCGGCCGCTCTCCTCCAGCGCGGCCAACCAGCCGTCGACCCGCCCGTTGGCCTCGCTCCAGTCCGAGGGCCCCCGCACGTGGTGCACGGTCTCGTGGCCGAGCGAGAGCAGGTACTCGGTGACCATCCGGGCGCCCAGCACCTGGTCGACCGAGACACTCGTGACGCTCGGCAGCGCGTTCTCCACGGCGACCACCGGGATGTCGGTGGGCAGCGCCCGGACGAACGCCATCGCCTCGGCGGCCTGCGGCGCGATCAGGACGAGCCCCTCCACCGACTGGTGGACCAGCCGCTGGACCGCCTGGGTCGCCGCCGCCGCGGTGGGCCGGCGCAGGCTTGCCACGCTCACCGCGTAGCCGGCTTCCTCGGTGGCCTGCACGATGCCGTTGAGCATCGACGCCGGCCCGTACAGCGTGGTGTCGAAGCAGACCACGCCGAGCGTCTGCGAACGCCGGGTGACCAGGCTCCGCGCGGCGGTGTTACGCCGGTAGCCGAGCTGCTTGATGGCCAGCAGGACCCGCTCGCGGGTCTCCGGGCGCACCGACTCGGGCTCGTTCAGGACGCGGGACACGGTCATGTGCGACACGCCGGCCAGTCGCGCGACATCCCCCATGACCGGCAAACGCCGACTCTTAGCCACGCTCACGTCGACCATGCTTCCCCTCGTCCCGGGCGGGCCGGGCCAGAGAGCCCGTCCCGCACCGCCGCCGCACTCGCGCCGCACTCGCCTCGCCCGCCTTGAGCCCGGCCCCCTCACGGTCGGCCGGCGCGACCACTGAACTCCTCCAGCTCATGCGTCCGGTAACGCTAACATACGAACTGGGGACTGCGAGGCTTGGCTTTGTGTGGTAATAACGGTTCGCCCACCTCCCGCACGGCCTGGAGGTACGCCCCGGTAACCGGACCCACGGTGCCCGAGCCGTTACCGGCAGCGAGGACGCCCGTTGCCGGTCGTTCTAAGGGGATCCCGCGCCGACGCCGTCCGGCGCGGCGCCGCTGATCGCGTCGCGTACCTCCTCGACCAGCTCGCGCATGGCGGCCTCGGCACCGCGGACGTCGCCCTCGGCGACACGGCGCGCGACGCGCTCATGCAGGTCGAGCGCCACGGACCCGGGCGGCGGTATCCGGCCGTGCTCGGTCCGGCCGGCGAGCACCTCGGCGATCACGCCGGTCAACGCGGTGAACATCTCGTTGCGGCACGCCTGGAGGAGCAGTGCGTGGAACTCGACATCGGCCCGCAGGAAGGCGTCGAGTTCACCCGCCTCGCCGAGCTGTCGCATCCGCGTGGCCAGCGTGAGCAGCCGCTCCCGGTCGGCGGCATCGGCGTGCCGGGCCGCGTCCGCCGCGGCGAGTGGTTCGACCGCGACCCGCAACCCGGTGAGCGTGCGCAACTGGTCGGCGCGGCCCGGGCCGTCCAGACGCCAGCGGATGACCCGGGGGTCGAGCACCTGCCACCGGCGCATCGGCTGCACCACCAGCCCGACCCGGCGACGGGAGTCGACCAGGCGCAGCGACTCCAGGATTCGCATCGCCTCCCGCATCACGGTGCGTGAGACGCCGAAGCGCTGCTGCAACTGCTCCAGGGTGAGCGCCGTGCCGGGGGCATGCTCCCCGCTGGTGATCTCCGGCCCGAGGATGGCGAGCACCGCGTCGTGTAACACCGGCGCCGTAGCCCGCGCCGCGCCACGAGTCGCCTTGCTCATCAACGAACCCCGATCGTTCCGCCCTGCGGAGAGACTAACGCGCGCCCTGGCCGCCACCCACCGGCAGCGACTCCAAACAGGACGAACGCCGGCCCGCCGGGCCGGTTGGCCGGCTCGTCGCCCGCCCTAGGCCCGGTCCAGCAGCTCGTGGAGCGCCTCGGCGAAGACCTCGTGGTGCCGGGCGACGTCCTCGACGGTGGTCTGCGGGCACATCAGCGCCATGTTGTGGAACGGCGTCATCAGGATGCCCCGGTTGATCAGGTAGACGTGCAGGTAGTCCTCCAGCCCCGGATCGGCGCGGCGGGCCGACTCGGTGCCGGTGCGGGGGGCCGGAGCGGCGAACCGGTACTCCACCCGTGCGCCGAGCTGGCTGACCGACCACGGCAGCGCGTACTCCTCGAAGATCTTGCGGACCCCGTCGGCGAAGACGGTCGCCACCTCGATCATGCCGGCGAACGCCTCCTCGGTCAGCACCTCCTGAAGGGTGGCCCGGGTGGCCGCGATCGACACCGGGTTGCCGGCGAGGGTCCCTCCCACGCCGCCCATGTCGACCAGGTCGAGGTCCGCACGAGCGGTCAACGCGGAAGCGAGTTCGGTGGAGAGCCCGTACGCGCCGACCGGGATCCCGCCGCCGATGGCCTTGCCGATGGTGACCACGTCCGGCGTCAGTCCCCACGCGGCGGTGGCGCCGCCCGCTCCGGCGGAGAACGTGTGTGTCTCGTCGTTGACGAGGTAGGTGCCGTGCTGCCGGGTGAGCGCGCGGACCCCGTCGAGGTAGCCGGGCTCGGGCAGGACGATGCCGATGTTGGTCAGCGCCGGCTCCATCAGCACCGCGGCGACATCGCCGTGGGCGAGTTCGCGGGCCAGCCCGTCCAGATCGTTGAACTCGGCGACCCGGCTGGTCAGGGTCACGTCGCAGGGAGCGCCGACGTTCCCCTCCCGGCTGCGCGCGCGCCCGTCCGGCCCGACCACGATCAGCGACTCGTCCACCGAACCGTGGTAGCAGTAGCTGTTGACCAGGATGCGCGGCCGGCCGGTGACGGCACGCAGCAGCCGGATCGCCCACCGGTTGGCGTCGGTGGCGGTCAGCGTGAAGCTCCAGGCGGGGAGCCCGAAGCGACGGCTCAGCTCGGCCCCGACCGCCGCCGCGTCCTCGGTGGGCAGCATCGTGGCGGCCCCGCCGAGATCGGCCAGCCGCCGGGTCACCGCGGCGACGACCGGTGCCGGGGAGTGCCCGGCCATCGCCCCGGTGTCGCCGAGACAGAAGTCGACGTAGTCGTTGCCGTCGATGTCGGTGAGTCGGGCCCCGCGGGCCCGGTCCAGGTACACCGGGAACCCGGCCGCGTTCTTGTTCATCCAGGTCATCGGCACCTTGCCGAACAGGTGCGCTGCGCCCGCGTACGCGGCAGCCGACCGGGGGTGCCGGTCGACGAACGCGCCCCGCTCCCGCTCCAGCAGGCTCTCCAGGCGGGCACGATCGATGCGGTCAGCTACGAAATCCGTCGGCATTCGGCGACAGTACCAACGAGATTAGCCTCCAACCAGTGGTCAGGCGACTGATTCCTATCATTTGCAGCGGGTGTGTCAACGCGACGCCGAATACCGGACGAGCCGGGCGACGGCCGCCTTGTCTCCCGCCTCGGGTAGGAGGCCGTCGGGAAAACCCGGAATCGGAAGGTGCCGGCGCCGCGTTCGCCAGAATCAGGGCATGACCGAGGAGCCCGTCGGCACCGACCAACGGCACTGCGCCGACGTGCACGAACGCCGCCAGCGAACGCTGCAACGGATCACCGCGTTCACCGACGGCGGCGTGGCGATCGCGCTGACCCTGCTGGTGCTTCCGCTGGTCAACTTCGCCGACCAGAGCACGGCCGGGCAGTCGGTGGCGGAACTGTTCGCCGACCATCTCGGAGACGTGCTCTCCTTCGCGGTGTCGTTCCTCGTCATCGCGCTGTTCTGGCGGACCCACCGGCACCTCTACGAACAGCTCGTCGACTACGACGAGCCCCTCCTCTTCCTCAACACGGCGTGGCTGATGGCGGTGGTCTTCCTGCCGTTCCCCACCGCACGGCTCTTCGTCGAGACGCGCCTGCGTACCGACTCGGCGGTCCTCTATCTCAGCAACATGCTGGTCATCAGCCTCCTCGCGCTCGCCCAGGCCTGGTGGGTCACCCGCCGCCCCGACCTGCAAGCGCCGTCGAACCCGGTGACCACCCGGGCGCTGACACCGCCCGTCGCGCTCTGCGTGACCTTCGCGGTCGCCACCCTGGCCGCGCTCGCCTCGCCGACCGTCGGGCTGCTGGCGCTCGCCGGCCTGCCGCTGGCGCAGTTCTTCGCCGCCCGGCCCGCCGGACCACCCCGTCGCAGGAGCGCACCCTAGGAACGACCGGCCACCCGGTAGGCCGCGCCCGCCTCGGTGGCGGTGCCGTCCTCGCGGTACAGACCGTGCGGCGCGTGCTCCCCGGTGGCCGGCAGGGCGAACCAGGCGTACCGCTCGACGTACGGCGTGGCCTCCAGTGCGGCGGTCGCCTTGCCGACGAACGTGACGAGCTGCTGCGGCGTCGGATGGCGGGGCGGTTCCTCGCTGAAGTCGATCAGGCCGAACTCGGTGACCCAGATCGGCAGGCGGTAGCGCTCGTAGACCGCGTGCACGTACTGCATGAGGTGGTTTGCGGCGTCGTCGCCGAAGTCCGAGCCGTACCAGTGCAGGGCGATGAAGTCGACCCGTAGCCCCCGCTGACGGGCGCCGTCGAGGAACCGATCCAGCCAGCCGCCCGGGGTGTCGGCGCCGAAGGCGACGGCCGGGCTGCCCAGCCGCATGCCGGTGTCCTGGAGTCGGGGCCACAGGTCCAGTGCGTGCTCGACCGACATGTTCGCCTGAAACCACAGGTCCGGCTCGTTGAAGCCGAGCAGCGTGCGGCCGGACCGTTGGGCGGCGGCCAGCTCGGCGTCGTTGACGAACGCGGCGCCCCAGATCATCGGCACGAACTCGGCCGCCGCCGGCACGTCGCTGTTCGAGGTGGACCAGTCGTGGTACCAGGCCGCGCCCACGTCGCGGATCCCGTCGCTGCCGGGCGGAAACGCCCACGTGGCCACGCCCTTCTTCGCCGCCGGCCCGGCAAACGCCGGGCCGCCGCCCGGTGCCCATGCCTGCGTGGCGGTGCCGGAGCAACTGCGGATCTGCAACTCCGTCCCGGTCGCCGCCCCACCGAACGCGTCCAGGCACTTGCCGGACCCGGTGTTGACCAGCTGCCCGTCGTCCACCAGCCAGCTCTGCGCCTCGGTGCCGTTGCACTCCCACAGCTGCACGCGGGCACCGTCACTGTGAGAGCCACCGGCCACGTCCAGGCACTTGCCGAACGCACGGAGCGTGCCCCGATCCCCGCCCCCGGCCCAGTTCTGCGCGTTGGTGCCGTTGCAGTCCCACAGCCAGACGGTCGTACCGTTCGCGGTCCCGGACCACTGGACGTCGACGCACTTCCCGGCCACCCCGACGATCGGTGCGCTGACATCGGCCATCGCCGACGGCTCGGCGGCCAGGCCGGCCACGGCCGCCGAACAGGTCAGGGTCGCGACAACCCGCACAAGCCGCCGGCGGCCCACATGTGGTGAGGTCATGAACGGTGCTCCTCGATATCCATGGCTGGTTGCGGGTACCACGGCCCGCGACCGGCCACGGTTCACCGACGCGCGGTCCTCGTCCGACGTAGATCGCCGGAATTCGGCACGACCATGCCCCAGCGCTGTCGTACCTCGGCTCGGGTGGGCATCGCGGCCGCACCGCCGGGACGTTCACAGACCAGGCCGGCGACGTGGAGCGCGAAGCGGATGTCGTCCCTCCAGCCGGCGGCGGCGTCGGGTACTCCGGTGTCCAGAAGTCGTGAGATCAGCGCGGCCATCACCGAGTCGCCGGCGCCGGTCGCGTCGATGGCGGTCACCGCGGGTGCCGCGATCGAGGTGGTCTCGTCGTAGGCGTCGAGCCATGCGCCACGAGAACCGAGCGTGACGACCACCGCCGCGGCGCCGATCGTCCGCAGGCGGGTCGCCGCTTGCGCGGCGCTGGCGCCGTCGTAGAGCACCGCCGCGTCGGCCTCGCTGAGTTTGACCAGGTCGGCGGTTGCTGCGAAGTGCTCGATGAGGTCGCGCAGGTGAACGACGGCGGCGCGGTCGGGCAGCAGCGCCGGGCGGACGTTGGGGTCGAGCACCCGCAGCGGTCCGGGTCGCGCCCAGGCATGGCGGGCGGCGTCGAGGATCGGCTGGGCGAGCAGGCTGATGGATCCGGTGTAGAGAACGGCGGCGCCGGCGAGCAGGGCCGGGTCCAGGTCGGTCGTCCGGAGTTGGGCGTACGAGGCGGGCGCGCCGTAGAACCGGAACTGCGGTTCGGGACCGGCGAAGGTGGTGAGGGCGAGGGTGCTCGCGGCTGTCACCCGCCGTACGCCTCGGGTCTCGACGCCGTTGTCGGTGAGGAACGCGGCGATCCGGTCGCCCCACAGGTCGTCACTGAGCGCGCCGATGAAGTGGGCGGCGCCACCGAGGCGGCGCACGCCGACCGCCACGTTCAGCGGGGCGCCGCCGATGGCGCTGCGGTAGATCTGGCCAGTGTCGGTCGGGGTTTCCAGAAGGTCGACAAGGGCTTCGCCCAGGACCGCGGCGTATCGCATGGGGTTCCTTGTCTACTGGACCGGCAGTGACGGCGCCGGGGCCGCGCCGGTCATGATGGCTACCGCTTCGGACATGGAGTGGGTCTTGGGGGTGATCACCGCGATCCGGCGTCCGAGGCGCTGGATGTGGATTCGGTCGGCGACGTCGAAGACGTGCGGCATGTTGTGGCTGACCAGGATGACCGGCAGTCCGCGGTCGCGGATGTCGCGGATGAGTTGCAGTACGCGGCTGCCCTCCTTGACCCCGAGTGCGGCGGTGGGCTCGTCGAGGATGATCACTTTGCTGCCGAATGCCGCTGATCGGGCGACCGCGACGGCTTGGCGCTGGCCGCCGGAGAGTGATTCGACGGCCTGTCTGATGTTTTGCAGGGTGGCGACGCCGAGTTCGCTCATGTGCCGGGTGGCTTCGGCGCGCATGTGTTTGTGGTCGAGCATCCGAAAGACGGAGCCGAGGATGCCGGGCCGCCGTTTCTCCCGGCCCAGGAAAAGGTTGTCGGCGATGTCGAGGCCGGGGGCGACGGCGAGGGTCTGGTAGACGGTTTCGATGCCGGCAGCGCGGGCGTCCATCGGGCTACGGAAGTGCACCCGCTCACCGTCGAGGTAGATCTCGCCCTGGTCCGGGACCAGCGCGCCGGACAGCGCTTTGATCAGGCTGGATTTGCCCGCCCCGTTGTCGCCGATGACGGCCAGGATCTCGCCCGCGTGGAGTTCGAGGTCGCTGCCGTCGATCGCGACGACGCGACCGTACCTTTTGGTCAGCCCCTTCGCCTGCAACACCGGTGTGCTCACGCTGGACCCCCTCGGTCGTGTTCGGCCGGCCGGTGCCGGCAGGGCGGCGGCCCGATCACCGTGGGCTGCCGCTCGGTACGGTCGGTCATGATCTGACTTTCCTGATCCACTGGTCGAGCGAGACCGCGACCAGCACGAGCAGGCCGATCGCGAAGCCCTGCCAGACCACCTCGACGCCGGCCAGTTGCAGGCCGTTACGGAAGACGCCTACGATCAGGGCCCCGATCAGCGTGCCGATCACGCCACCACGGCCCCCGAAGAGGCTGGCGCCGCCGAGCACCACCGCGGTGATCGAGTCGAGGTTGTAGTCGGTGCCCACGTTGGGGCTGGCCGACGCGAGGCGACCGATGAGGATCCAGGCGCCGACGGCGTACACGGCACCGGCGACGGTGTAGACCGACAGCAGGACCCGGTTGGTGCGGATGCCGGCGAGGCGGGCCGCCTCGGCGTCGTCGCCGGTGGCGTAGACGTGCTTGCCCCAGGCCGTCGAACGCAGCGCATACAGCAGCACGGCGAACAACAGCAGCATGATGATCGAGCCGTAGGTGAGCCGGAACCCGCCGAGCGGGATCGTGGTGCCGGTCCAGGTCATCAGGTCCGGCATGTCGGAGCCGCGGACCGTCTCGCTCCTGCTGACCACCGAGTTGAGCGAGAAGAAGATCGTCAGGGTCCCGAGCGTGACGATGAACGGGGGCAGCTTGATCCGGGTGACCAGCACGCCGTTCAGGGCGCCCATCGCGGTGCCCAGAACCAGGCCGATGGCCAGGGCCAGTGCGCCTGGCAGGCCGGCCTTGGTGGCGAAGTACGCCATCAGGATCGAGGAGAAGACGGCGATCGCACCGACCGACAGATCGATGCCGGCGGTCAGGATCACCAGCGTCTGACCGAGCGCGAGGACGGCGATCACGGTGACCTGGGCCAGCACCAGCGACAGGTTCGGTGCGGAGAAGAATCGTGGGCTCATGGCGCTGAACGCGACGATCGCCGCGATCAGGACGGTGAACGGTCCGAGGGTCGGGTTGGCGTGCATCAGGTGCTGCAGCCGCATACCCCAGGAGTCGGCGCCGGTCACCTCGAAGTCGGGTGCGGGATGAGAATCGGCGGGGGCGGGAAGCGGGTTCCCCAT
This sequence comes from Micromonospora sp. CA-263727, assembly GCF_050942455.1. Taxonomy (NCBI): domain Bacteria; kingdom Bacillati; phylum Actinomycetota; class Actinomycetes; order Micromonosporales; family Micromonosporaceae; genus Micromonospora; species Micromonospora sp. CA-263727. The sequence goes on along the minus strand of NZ_CP192031.1, from coordinate 2,070,781 downwards.
GGGTGACTGGGTAGCCAAGATCGGCACTCCTCAGGGAAGGGGCGGGGATGGTCGGTGGGCGGCCCACCGGCCATCCGCGGGTCGATGGGACGCCGGTCAGCCCCAGCAGTTCTCCTTGCCCCAGGTGGAGTCCTTGCTGTCGATGCCGCTCTGCGCCTGGTCGGTGATGAGCTGGACGCCGGTGTCGGTGAAGGTCTTGCCCTCGGTGGTGGTGGGCTTGGTGCCGTCCTTGGCGAACTTGGCGATCGACTCGACGCCGAGGGATGCCATCTTCAGCGGGAACTGCATGGAGGTGGCGCCGATGACGCCGGCTTTCACGTTGTCGACGCCGGGGCAGCCGCCGTCCACCGAGACGATCGTGACGTCCTTCTCCCTGCCTGCGGCCTTGAGGGCCTCGTACGCGCCGGCGGCGGCGGGTTCGTTGATGGTGTAGACGAGGTTGATCGACGGGTCCTTCTGCAGCAGGTTCTCCATCGCGGTACGTCCACCGTCCTCCGCGCCGTCGGTGACGTCGTGCCCGACGATCCGCGGGTCGGCCTCGTCGCCGATCTTTGTCCGGTCCTTGACGTCGATACCGAAGCCTTCCAGAAAGCCCTGGTCACGCTGGACATCGACGGAGATCTGGTTCGCGTTCAGGTCCAGCATGGCGATCTTCGCCTGCTTGCCGTCGGTGGCGAACTTGGCCTTCGCCCACTGTCCGATGAGCAGGCCGGCCTGGTAGTTGTCGGTGGCGAAGGTGGCATCGACGGCGCTGGCCGGGTCGGTCGGGGTGTCCAGGGCGATCACCAGCAGGCCCGCCTGACGGGCCTTGTCGATCGCCGGGACGATGGCCTTCGAGTCGTTCGGGGTGATCAGGAACCCCTTGGCACCGGCGGAGATCAGGTTCTCGATCGCCTGCACCTGGGCCTCGTTGTCACCGTCCTGCTTGCCGGCGAAGGTCTGCAACGCGATGCCCTGCTGCTGGGCGGCCTGCTGCGCGCCCTCTTTCATCTTGACGAAGAACGGGTTGGTGTCGGTCTTGGTGATCAGGCCGACGATCGGCTTGTCGCCGGACCCGTCCGCGGTGTCGGAGCCGCCGCAGGCCGCAGACGACAGGCTCAGCGCGGCCACCATTCCTACTGCCGCGAGCCGGCGGCCGGTCACGAGTGCACGGGGCATCAATGCCTCCAGGAGTTATGCGGGAGCGGGGGTGTGCGTCTTCAACGCGTCGGAGACAACGTTGTCTGGAGTAGACGCCCCGGCGTAGAGGTTGTCAACACCGGGTGTCGCTCGGGTTTCCTACCGATGTCATGCGCTCTGGGAAGATTCACCGCCACCTGCTTTCCGACCGCCACCGTCGTGAGCGGACACGGCTGAGACATCGTTGTCTCGAAACGGGGACATTGGTACGCTGCGCCTCCCGAACCAGGCCCACTAGGAGCAGCGTGGCAAGCGAACCGACGTCCGACGCCGGTAGGACCGGCCGAGCACGGATGAACGACGTCGCCCGTGCCGCCGGGGTGAGCATCAAGACGGTCTCGCGGGTCGTCAACGGCGTGCAGAGCGTCAACCCCGTGCTCGCCGGGCAGGTACGCGAAGCCATCGAGGCCCTCAACTACCGCCCCGACATCGACGCCAGCACCCTGCGCCGCAGCGACCGCCGGACCGGGAGGATCGCCCTTCTCCTTGAGGATGTCAGCAACCCGTTCTCGTCGGCGTTGCACCGGGCGGTGGAGGACGAGGCCCGCGCTCGCGGCATCCAGGTACTCACCGGCAGCCTCGACGAGGATCCCCAACGCGAACGGGAACTGGCCCGCGCCTTCACCATGCGTCGCGCCGACGGGCTCATCATCGCCCCGGCCAGCGCCGACCAGAGCTACCTGGTCCGCGAGTTCCAGGGCGACACCCCGGTCGTCTTCGTCGATCGCCCGGGACACGGCATCTCCGCGGACACCGTCCTGGCCACCAACGTCATCGGGGCCACCGAGGCCACCCAGCACCTCATCGACCACGGGCACCGCCGGATCGCCTACCTCGGCGACTACACCCGCATTTCCACCGCACGTCAGCGGCATCAGGGGTTCCTTGCCGCGATGCGGGAAGCCGGCCTCGAACCCGACCCCGCCCTGATCATCCCGGACCTGCACACCACTCCCGCGGCCGAGAGCAAGGTGATGGACCTACTGCACCGCCCGGATCCGCCGACGGCCCTGTTCACCGGGCAGAACCTGGTCACGATCGGCGCCGTCCGGGCACTGCGCCGCCTCGGCCTGCACCGTACGGTGGCGCTCATCGGTTTCGATGATTTTCCACTTGCCGACCTGCTCGAACCCGCGGTCACCGTCATCGCCCAGGACCCGGCGATGATGGGACGCATCGCCGCCCAGGCCCTGTTCAGCCGCATCGAGGGTGACGACAGCCCACCGCGTAAGCATTGGATTCCCACCACGCTCATCCGCCGCGGCTCGGGTGAGCTGCCGCCTGCCGCCCACGTGATCGGCGACAGGTTGGCCGACTCGCTGTAGGCAGATCCTGCCGGGCTCGCCAGGACGAGTGGAATGACGATCGCAACGACCAAGATCTTGAGTGCGGTGGGTGGCACGGGACTTCCTTGTGATGAGTGGAGGGGTGGCCGGCGGCAGGAGCCGGAGGAAGTCGCTGCCGCCGGCCACGGACCGGCCGTCGTCTCTGCTTGAGCGGCGGCCGGCCGGGGCAGCCACACATGACGGCGGCCACCCAGGTGGGCCGGACCGTGGGGAGTCGGGTCTCCCTGATCCGGGCCAGGGTTCAGATGTCGCTGAGGTCAAGCATCGGCTGGAGAACGGTGGTCACGGGGTGGCTCCGCCCGATGGAGTCGGTGTGCGGGGCCGTGGCAGGGAGAGCGCCGGTGTGCTGACGGCGGTGGCGAGGTCGGCGGCGAAGGCGCGGACTTGTCCTTCGCTGATGCCGGGCATGCAGATGAGGTGGCTGACGGGTCCGTCGCTGGCGAGGAGCCATTTGGCGCGTACGGCTGGGGGTGGGGTGGGGAGGACCACGGTGAAGGCGTGGGGGTGGCGCCAGGCGGTCCAGCCGGTCGCGCGGATCTGGTCGACGGCGTGGGCGGCGAGGCGGCGGGCTTCGGCGGTGCGCCAGCGGTGTCCTTCGCGGCCGTGGGTGGCGATGGCGTGCCAGAGCAGGGCGGCGGCGAGGCCGCAGCGGGAGCCGGTGATGGTGGTGTCCGCGGCGGCGGTGTAGGAGACGTGCCGCAGGTGGGGACGGCGGAGGTGGTCGCGGATGAGGACCACGCCGCAGGGGGTGGGGATGCCGAGGAACTTGTGGCCGGAAATGGTGATGGAGCCGATGCCGCTGCTGTCGTCGAGACGCAGCGCTCCATCGAGGGCGAGGGGTATCCCGGACAGGGCGGCGTCGACGTGCGTGTGCCCGGGTATGCCGTACTCGGTGAGGATGGCGTGGATGCGGGTGGTGTCGTCGACAGCCTCGGTCATGGTGGTGCCGGCGGTGGCGACGACGATGGCGGGCCAGCGCCGCCGTCTGCGCAGTTGTGCGGCCAGGTCGTCGTAGGCCATCTCGCCGTCGGGGCCCGCCTGGACGGTGACGGCGCGAGCGCCGAGCATGTCCACGATCTTCGGGATGGAGTAGTGGGCGGCGGTGGAGTGGTAGATGCGGGCGGTCGGCCAGCACCGGTAGGCGGCGTGCAGGGCGGACAGGTTGCCTTCGGTGCCGCCGGTGGTGACGTAACCCCATCGGTCGTCGGCGGGCATGGCGACCAGGTCGGCGATCCAGTCGACCACCGCGCGTTCCAGGATCCGGGTATGGGCGGTGCCGCCGGTGTCGGCGGGGTCGCCGATGTTGTTCCAGAGCCGGGCGCCGAGGCGGGTCATGACCGCGCTGTGGTCGAGGTCCACCGCGCCCGGGTACCCGATGCTCGTCGGCGCGGCGGCCGTGGCGTCGGCGACGAGTTGGTCGAGGACGGCGGTGACGTCGATCGGCATCCGCCGCAGGTCGACGGCAGCGGCGAGGTCGAGGCTGTGGGTGTGGGTCACGCCGGGCGTCCTGCGTGCAGGTGGGTGGTGAAGATGGTATGCAGGGCGGTGAGGTGCCGCCACCGTTCGCGGGCGGTGTGGTCGCCCTGCTCGGTCAGGCCGGCGTTGGGGTTGTGCCAGCAGGTGTTCCAGTTCGGGTCGAGGGGCTTGCTGCTGCGGATGCCGTCGTCACCGAGGCGGGCGTGGGGATTGCGCTCGATGTGCATGGCGGTGCCGTCGACCAGCAGGACGAAGCACTGTCCTTTGAGGTCCCACGCGGAGCGGCGGAGGCCGGTGGCTGCGGGGTTACGCAGGCTACGGGCGAGCTGGTCCCAGCGGCCGTCGTCGGAGTCGAGGGTGGAGACACCGGCGCCGACGTAGTGGGCGTGGGGTGGGAGGGTCATGTCTCCGCCGTTGACCATTGCTGCGTGCGGGCCGAGGGGATGCCACCGGCGCCCGGCAGCGGCCGAGCGGGCGATGTTGCTCTCCGCCACGGCGGTGAGGTCGGCGAGGAGCCGGGGAAGGTCGTCGGACTCGGGTGAGGCGAGGAACAGCCGGTAGCCGGTGTGCAGCCGGTAACCGTGCGGCTCGGAGGGGCCCGGCGAGGTGAAGAACAGCATCACCGCGTGCGGGCCGAGTGCCTCCCGGGTGCCGTACCGGAGGTCGGCTTCGACCAGGTGACCGTGGTTCAACCGCTTGGACCGGTAGGCCACCTGCCGGCGCAGGTCCACCCACCACCGCGCCTCGACGGCAGCGGCCCCACCGCCACGCGTGTCCTCGGATGGTGTCGCCGTAGGCGAGGACGCAGGCCCCGGTGCAGGCGCCGGCGGTGGGTGCGGGACGGGCTGGTAGCCCGGGTGGGCCGGGCCGTGGGCAGGCGGCGGTCCGTAGCCGGTGGGCGGCCGGTGGGCCGGCGGTGGCTCGTGGTCAGTGGGCGGCAACCGGTGTGGGGTGGGTGGTGCCGGTGGCTGGTGTTCCGGCAGCCAGCTGGGGTGTAGCGGGTCGTGGCGGTGGTGCCCGGCGGGTGTGGCGGCGTGCGTCATCATCGTCGGCCCCTCAGATGGAGATGGTGATGGCGTCGGGCACGGCGTGGGTCGACGGAGTGCCCCGGCCGATGCCGGCGTAGATGTCGGGGCGTGATTGGCGCAGATGGGCCGCCCACATCCCACCCAGCACGGCGGTGCCGGCGAGGATCGCCGGTAGGAGGTACGGGTAGACCGATCCGGGTGCGGCACCGAGCAGCGATCCGGCGTTACCGACCATCACCACCAGCAGCGCACTACCGGCGAGGATGCCCAGGGCGGGGGCGATGCGCCATTCCCACATGCCGGCCTGCGTGCCGCGCACCGCGGCGGGGGCGGTCAGTGCGGCCATCGAAGCGGCAAGCAGCAGACCCAGCAGACCCATCGCGCCGAGGCTCGACAGCCAGGTGAACATCGCGGTCACCGGGTCCGCCCCGGCTGCCGCGAACCCACCGACCGTCACCGCCGCCACGCAGGTCTGCGTCACCGACCCGCCGCGCGGCGCGGTGACCCGCGTCCCACCACCGGCGCCGGCGAGCCAGGCCGGCAGGACCCCTTCCCTCGCCATCGCGAACACGTACCGGGCGAAGACGCTGTGGAAGGCGAGCATCGAGGTGACGATCGCGAAGACCAGCATCACTCCCGCCACCGGCACCCACCAGCCACCGGCACCTTGCAGGATCGAGTACGGCAGCCCGGCGGCTGGGTCAGCAGCGGTCCGGGCGACCAGATCGGGGCCGACCGCTACGCCCATCGCCCAGGCCGCCACCGCATAGACCCCACTGAGCAGCAGCGCACCCGCGACCGTGGCGCGGCCGATCGAATGACGATCCACCGCCTCCTCGGCGAAACTTGCCGGCGCGTCGATGCCCATCAGCGAGGCGACGCAGAACGCGACCGCACCACCGATTCCGGTGACCGCCAGCCCGGAGACGTCGAAACCCTTCCAGCTCACCGCACCACCGGCCGGGCCGGTCACGGCGGCCAGCACGAACACGGCGACGAGCAGCAGCGACCCGGCCAGCACCACGGCCAGGAGCCGGGTCGACAGCATGATCGCTCGCACCCCCGTCACACCGACCACCGCGACGGCGATGCCGGCCCACACCCACCACACGCCGCCGAACTGCGCGGTCAGGGTCGCCCCGATCAGGCCGTAGAGGCTGGTCTGGATCGCCCCGTAGGCGACCAGGGCGACCATTCCGGCGGCCACACCCCAGCCCCGGCCGAGGCCGTGGGCGAGGATGCCGTAGTAGGCGGCCGGGTGTCCGACCTGCCGGGCCATCGCGGTGTACGCGACCGCGAGCACCGCCACCCCGGCCGCCACCAACAGGTATGTCACCGGGACCGCGACCACGCCGGTGGTGGCGTAGATCGCGGGGATGCCTCCGGCGAGGACCACCATCGGCGCCGACGCCGCCGCACCGAACACCCACAGGCCGACCGGGCTCAACGTCCGGCGGGCCAACGCCACCTGCACCTGTCCCGTCACCGTCCCTGCTCCCGATCCGGCGAGTCGGGGCACAAGCCGTTGCGACACCCGTGCACCGGATGCCGGCTGACGGTGGCCTCGTTGGTCGGCGTGGTCGCGCACCGCCGCAGGCTGCGTCTGCGGAGAGCGGCTGTGGCGTAGGGGTCGGCTGTAGGCAGCATGGGAAGGGATCCTCCTGCGGGAATGTGGGTGTGACGGGGTGGCGCGACGCACGCGCCAGCAGGTGACCGGCGGGGTCGGGTCAGGGAGACCGTGGGGCGGCCGTGAACAGCACGGCGCCGCGAAACGGTGTCGCGGCACGATGGACACGGATTCGGCGCGGCAACTCCGCACCGTCCGGATGGGTATTCCGGGCTACCTGGGGTAGCCGCCACATCCGCCACAACACCGGTCCGCCAGGTTCCAGGAGGATCGGTGCGCGGGGTAGGTAGCCGAGGCGGCCGAGTAGTCCGTCGCGGGGTCGGTCGGTACTGACGTCCGCGTACGACGGCAGTCCCTGCTCGTCCGTACGCCGGTGGTGGTGGGCCAGCAGTGCGTGTCCGGCTGCCGCGCCGTGGCGGTCGGCGCGGACGGCCAGGTGGGCCAGGTGGTGGTGGGGTGTGTCCAGGTGGACCGTCTCGATGTAGGTGTGCAGCAACGCGAAGCGGCCCTGGTGCGCGCCGAGCCGGGGCAGGTCGTCGTTGCCGGCGGTCGAGGTCGCCGCCGGACGGACGTGCCAGATGGCCACGGCGGCATGGTCGTCGGTGGTGTCGACCTGGCCGTGCGCCAGCCCGTGGGCGACGACAAGCCGTGTGTAGGAGTGCAGCGCCGCCCGGCGTTCGGCCGGGTCGGGCACCAGCCAGGCACCCAGCCGCTGGCGGTGCAGCTGCTCGGCCAGCAGGGTGGCCAGGGCGGCGGCGTCGCCGCCGTGGGCGGGTCGGAGAGCAGGGTTCGTCGGCCGCATGTCAGCTTCCCGAGGATCCGTCGGCAGGTGGGGTGTCGTCGGTGGGCGACGCCGGCCGACCCGACGCCAGGTCGCGTTGCCGGCTTGCCCACACCGCCGTGCCGAGTGCCCGGTCGAAGGTGGTGGCCAGGTGCAGGTCGCCGGCGGGGATCCCGGTCAGTGGCAGCCGCTGCCGCGCGGCTCTGATCAGCTGGGGTGGGCCGCAGACGTAGATCGCCTGCCCCCGCCGGTGGTGATACAGGGCCAGACTGAGCACGTCGCCCTGCACGGCCGGCTCGACATCCGGGTCGTCGGCGAAGGCCAGCACCACTGTCAGCCAGTCCGCATGGGTGTTGGCGAGCCGGTCCACCGCCACCGCGTCATACAGGTCGAGCACCGTGCGGGCCCCGACGACCAGCGTCACCCGCCGCCCACCCGGCGCGACCGCGACCTGTTCCACCAGGGCCCGCAGCGGCGCCAACCCGGTCCCACCGGCCACCAGCAGCAGATCCGCGTCGCCGGCAGCCGCCAGCGACAACCCGACGTCACATGCCGGCCCCAACCACAGCATCTCCCCCGCCGTGACCTGCTGCACCAGCAGCGGCGACACCCGGCCGCCGGTCACCGCGCGGACGTGGAAGTCCACCCTCCCGTCCGGACGCGGCGCGTTGGCCGGGGACAGCCACCGCCACTGCCCAGGTCGGCGGGGCGTACCCACCGGCAACGCCTGACCCGGCAGGTACCGCAGCCGCTGCATCGGCCGGACCGTCAGCACCGCGACACCGTCCGACGGCGACTCGCGGGCCTCGACCTCACCGACGGTGACCTGCGGCCCCTCCCCCACCACACCCGCGGCCCGGTCCGCCAACCGCAACGCCCGCCGACACCCGCGCTCCCAGGCACCGGCCGGGGCCTGGCCCCACCGGTCGTCGGGGAACCGCCGGACCGTGTCCACCATCGCCGCCGCGATACACGTGTCGTGATACAGCTGCAGACCGAACCGGCGGTACATCCTGGCCAACACCGCCAGGCCCGCCCGCCGGGCCGCCGGATCACTTCGCCCCGCGACCAACTCACGCAGCGTCGAGAAGAAGATCGGCGCAAGCTGGTACGGCAGGAACCGCACACTACGGTCCTCCAGGTACGCCCAGAAGTGGTCGGCGGCGCGGCCACCCGTATCGAGGACGGGGACCAGCGGTTGTACGTGATCAGTCATGGCTCCGGCAGTTCCTGGACGTATGGCTGGTTGCGATTCAACGATCACGGAATAGCGGGCAACTGGGAACGCCGACCTGCGGTCCGACCAGCGCAGTTCGACTTGCGGACCGACCGGCACCTGGCCAGCAGATACTCGCCAGCTACAGCAATACGACGATGCGGTGGGCGGTTATCCGCCGGACCATCGCAGTGTCGCCCACGGATCTGCCACCAGTTACCGCGTAGGATCGACATCGTTTGCGGAAGCCATTCGGGTTATCGACGTCGGCCTGCTGCTGGCGCAGAGGGGAAGCCATGCCTCGCCACGCGGATACCGTGATCACGCCGAACACGGCGCTTCGAAGCGCGCGAAACCGTCTGCCCTCACCGCAGCGGCCTGGTCAATCCATGTCCCGCGCGGAGCTGGCCGACGCAGTCAACGTCGCGTTGAATGCCCTTTACCCCTCCCGGAACATGGCGACGCAGTACGTGGACTTCCGTTGGGTGGGGAAGCTGGAACGCGGCCGTGCGCCACGAGGCGCCTGGTTGTATCCCCGGCGCAGCCGGGAGGAACTCGGAGGGAGGTTCCTGGGTCCGATGGCTTACCTGGATCCGAAAGGTGAAGGGGACCGCAGCATGCCAGGAAATCAGCGGCCGGGTCCAGACGTTGGGGACGGTGCGTTGAGGGACCCGCACGATATGGCGAAGGCTGGATGGCCTGAATCCCAATCTCCAGAAGAGGAAAGTTCCCCTCCGCCGGAAAGACGTCTGAAACCGGTGCCAGCCCTGCGGCCAAGTTCGCCTCAGTACGCCGCAACCTTCGGGGCCATGGAGCGATGTCCAGTGAGGGCATTCAAGGAGATGAGTGGGACGCCTACGTCGTGCTCGTACGTATGACCAGGACGAACGTGGGATCGCCTACGGGACGCGAGTCCTATGGCGACGGAGGCCCAGTAGTAGTCGCCGGAGTTACGCCCGGCCGAGGAGGACGGGAAAGCCGTCCGCAGGGCGAAGTGGGCCAGGTGATCGGGTGTCTTGATGCCGGGAGGTATGCGTAATGCAGAACGCCGAAACGGTGCTGGATGTCCTGCGTGAGCGCGGTAGGCGTGGCCTGCCGCTGGAGCAACTGTATCGGCAGATGTTCAACCCGCAGTTGTATCTGTTGGCTTACGGCCGCGTCTACGCCAACAAGGGTGCGATGACGGCCGGGGTCACACAGGAAACCGTGGACGGCATGTCGCTGGGCAAGATCGACCGGATCATCGAGGCGATGCGCTTCGAGCGGTACCGGTTCCGCCCGGTGCGGCGGGTGCCTATCCCGAAGAAGTCGGGGAAGGGCAAGACGCGCCCGCTTGGCCTGCCGACGTGGTCGGACAAGCTGGTCGGTGAGGTCGTGCGCCTGCTGTTGGAGGCGTATTACGACGTCCAGTTCTCCGACCGCTCCCACGGGTTCCGCCCACGGCGCGGCTGTCACACCGCTTTGCGGGAGATCGCCAACACCTGGAGCGGAACAACCTGGTTCATCGAGGGAGACGTCTCCGACTGTTTCGGGTCGCTCGACCACACGGTCATGATCGACACGCTGGCGGAGAAGATCCACGACAACCGGTTCCTGCGGCTGGTGCGCGCCATGCTCACCGCCGGGTACCTGCAGGACTGGGTCTGGCATGAGACGCTGTCGGGCGCCCCGCAAGGCGGCGTCGCTTCGCCGATCTTGTCGAACATCTACCTGCACCGCCTCGATCAGTTCGTGGAGACGGTGCTGATCCCGCAATACACCCGAGGGAAACGCCGGGAACGTAACCCGGCCTACCGTCAGGTGGAGTACGCGCTCGTGACGGCCCGCCGGCGGGGTGACCGCGCACACGCGCGTGATCTTTACCGGCGGTTGCACAGCCTGCCCAGCCAGGACCCTCGGGACCCCGGCTACCGCAGGCTGAAGTATTGCCGTTACGCGGACGACACCTTGCTCGGGTTCGTCGGACCGAAGGCCGAAGCCGAGGAGATCAAACAGCGTCTGGCGGCGTTCCTGCGAGACGAGCTCAAGCTCACCCTCTCGCAGGACAAGACGCTAATCACCCATGCCCGTAGCCAGCGGGCCAGGTTCCTCGGCTACGAGATCCGCGTCGCTGCCAGCGACCGCAGGACCCGACGACCGTCGGCAACCGATCGGCGTAACCGCCGGTCGGTCAACGGTGTCGTCGCCCTGCACGTGCCCAGAGACGTGATCACCGCCAAAAGTGCCCACTACATGGCCCGCGGCACACCCGCCTGCCGCTGCCCACTCGTCAACGAGGGTGACTTCACCATCGTGGCGAAGTACGGGGCCGAGTACCGGGGCATCGTCCAGTACTACCTGCTGGCCGGTGACGTCATGCGGCTACACCGGCTGCGCTGGGTCATGGAGACATCCATGCTCAAGACCCTGGCCCGTAAGCACAAATCGACGGTGTCGAGAATGGCCGCCAGACACAAGGCCAAGACCGTCACACCGTACGGGCCGCGCACGTGCTTCGAGGCCCGCCTCGACCGCGACAGCAGGAGTTCACTGGTCGCACGGTTCGGCGGGATCCCGCTCAAACGACAGAAGACGGCGACCCTCGTCGACCGTCAGCCGACCCGGCCGATCTACGCCCACAAGGAACTCATCCAGAGACTCCGTAAGGGCAGATGCGAGCTATGCCAACAATCGGAAAACATCCAAGTGCACCATATCCGAGGGTTGGCTGATCTCACACCGGCCGGACCGGCACAGCCCGCATGGGAAAAGATCATGACAAACAAGCGCCGCAAGACCCTCGTGGTCTGCGACCACTGCCATGACCTCATCCATGCAACGCCAACCGAACTCACGCCATGATCACTGGAGAGCCGGGTACTCGGAAACGGGTCCGCCCGGTTCGGAGGGAGGCCGCACGGAAAAGGACCTGCTCGATGAGCAGGCACCTCGCCGGGCGGCCCACCCTACAGCATCGCTGGCCCAACGAACTGCGTCGGGCAGCACTGCGCCAGGTGCTCGGTGTCGCTTGCGACTCGGAACTCGACCTCTACAGTCCCCGGCGTAGCGACGGCACGTGGGTGGCCGGCGAGGTGGTCGCGCCTCGACCGGGCAGCTGGGACGAGACCATTCATCTGCTCCGGGAGCAGTGGCACCTGCTGGTGCAGAACGACAAGATGTTCGGCCCCGAGTACGCCCTGATGGGTGTCACCAGGCAGCTGTCCGCGATCGAGGACCTCCTACCCCAACTGCCACCACCACTACGCCCTACCGCCGTCCGTGTCGCCGCGCAGTACGCCGAATCCGCCGCCTGGCTCCACCAGTCCCTCGATGAGCATGCGGCGGGCCGCCGGTGGACACAGCAGGCGCTCGATTGGGCCGGGCAGATCAACGACCCGATCATGACCGCCTGGGCCACCTACCGCGGTAGCCAACAACGCCTGACGAGCGGACACGCCACCCAAGCCGTCGAACAGAGTGAAGTGGCGCTGCGCTACGACGGGACGCTTCCCGGGCCCATGCGGGCGGCACTGCGGGTCCAACACGCCCACGCCATGGCCGCCACCGGACGGCACCGGGCGGCCATGCGCCTGCTCGACGACGCCCATCGGTGGGCCGCCGACCGCAGCCCCGGCAAACCCGAGGGCGAACACGGCTCCTACTGCACCAGTGGCTACATCGAAGTCCACCGTGGCGCGTGCCTTCGACTGGCACACCGGCCACACGAAGCGATCACCGTGCTGGAGCAAGCCCTTCCCACGATCCCGCCCCGGCACCGTCAGGACTTCGCGTCCGCCCTGTTGAACAAGGCCGCAGCCCACGCCGCAGCGAACCAGCCCGACCGAGCGGCGGCCACCGCACACCAGGCCCTACCGATCGCACGACGGGCAGGATCCCGACGCATTCTGCGCCAGCTGGCGCACCTGAGCACGACGATCAACCGGCACCAGCACCTGCCAGAGGTCCGCGCCTACCTCGACGACCTGACAGTGGGCGGCTGATGGCCTCCACCGTCGAACTGGCCGCGATGCGGCAGGCCATCACCCTGTCATCGTTCGGTCTGGGCACCGCCAGCCCCAACCCGCCAGTCGGTTGCGTCATCCTCGACCGCTACGGCCACACCGTCGGCACCGGTTACCACCAGCGGAAAGGCCAACCCCACGCCGAGGCGAATGCCCTCGCCGCAGCCGGCGCCGCAGCGCACGGCGGCACCGCCGTCGTCACTCTCGAACCCTGCAACCACGTCGGCGTCACCCCCGCCTGCCGCCAGGAACTCATCAACGCCGGCATCGTCCGCGTCGTCATCAGCGTCATCGACCCCACCTCCCGAGGCGACGGCGGTGCCGCCGTCCTCGCCGCCCACGGCATCGACGTCGAAACCAACGTGATCCCCGACGAGACACTCACCGTCCTCGACCCCTGGCTCACCGCCACCCGACGCCGCCGCCCCCACCTGACCTGGGCCTACGGTCTCGGCGAGAACAGCCGCGATATCACCGAAGGGCTGATCGCGGACCTACGCCGACCGGCAGACCTCGTCCTCAACGACCAGACGATCGACGAGGGCATCCGGGGCGGCCACGCTCCCGAACACTTCACGCTGCCCAACACCCCTTCCGCCGACCTCCGAGAATGGCTCTCCACCTGCTACACCACCGGTACGCGCACCATCCTCGCTGTAGGAAACCGATACGCCGACCTCCTCCGCCACAACCTGGACGCCGTTGATGCGATAGCGGTCACTATCGGACCACCATCGACAGGTGATCGTTTGCCGATCACCCGAGATATCGCGCCAGCGGGCTTCGAAATCGCTGGCATCTTCTCCCACAGCACGGGCATCGTGGCCCGCCTTCGGGCGCGCAGGTGAGGTGTACATGGATCGAGGAGGTGACGTTGCCTAACGTAACGTCCCGCAAAGCCACACCATCGCCATCCGGATCTACCGATGAACGCGCGTGCTTCAGCGCGTGCAAGATCACGCTCGATCCATGATCGAGTGGCATCGAAGCTCCAAGATGACCACTCGAACCTGGATCCAGTGCGATCGACCGTCCACAGTGTCCCGTCCGCCAACCACCTCCACCGAGGTGGCTTCTGCCCACGGCCGTGATTTCACTGAGAAATAGTTATTTCGGTGTGAAATCACGGCCGTCCGGACAGCTGACACCACATCTCCACCGGCTCCCACTGCCACAGCCTCCACGAGGCCAGGCCAGGCAACTACGCAGCGCCGCACGCCCTTACCCGGAGAGCTCTACTGCTCGCTCATGCCGCCGACCGTGTGTCACGCGGTGGCTGCTCCTGAGCCAACCCAGCGTCCGGACGTAGCCGAGGATGAGGGGGCTTCGTTTGGTGAGTCACCGCAGTGCTGCTGTGAGTTCGGCAGCGTTGTCGAACGCGGGCGCCGCCCTTTCGGATTCGTCTTCCGTGAGCGTGACGGACCGGGCGCGGGCCAGCGTCTCGGCCGCGGTCTGTGGATCGTGCAGCACCATCGCGAGTTCGGCGCGGTAGACCAGGACCTCTACCTGCTCGACCGGGTCGTCGTCGGCTTGCGGGCGGGCCAACGCGCTGTCGAGGATCCGAACGGCCTGTCCGACGCTTCCCCTGGAATCGGCCTGCACGACAGCATTCGCCAGGGCCTTGGCCAGCCGCCCGGCAGGCGTGGTGGCCGGCATGGGCGCGGTGGCGGTGTTCCGGAAGACGCGGATCCAGTTGCCGCCCGGGTCGATGACAGTGAACCCGCCCAACCCGTCGGCGTTCTTCCGCGCCCTGGGCCGGGTCATCCGTGGCGTTCCGGACACCAGTACCTTGCCGTACGCGGCGCGCATGCCGGCGGCGAATGCCCGGTGTAGTCCCTCGATGTCCGTGGTGAGTACGAGACAGGAACCATAGGACTGCTCCGGGTCAAATCCGGGGATCTCGAAGAACTGGAGATGCAGGTCTTCCCGCTGCACCGCCACACACGCGTTGGGCTTGCGCTGTTTGTACGTGGTGCGGAAGCCGAGAACTCCGTAGAAGGTCTCTATGTCGTCAATGGATGCACACGGCAGCAGGGGAACGGTCACCTCGTTGGTCATGCCTCCTTCCTAGACGTCGCAGGGTGTCCGTCGCCCATGGAAATAGCCGATCATCGCCTTCCGCCATCTGATCGGCTGATGACCCGGAACGCGACGCCGCCGAGCCGAGCCCTCGGCGGTGCCTTCCTGCCTGCCATACGGATCGCCAAGATCAGGTGCCCGGATCTGCCGCGCCGAGGGCGGTGATGGCTGTGACGGACCGTAAGGTTCGAAGGGGCCTGCCTCTGTTGGCTTGATCAGCATGTCGGGCCTGGGCTAGCCGCTTGCGCCGGCCTGTTGGCCGGCAGGCAAGCCTTCCTGCCGGCCACTTGCTCTCGACCTTGCGCGCGCGGCCAGGGCGCGGCCCGCTACGCTGACACAATGACCGTGGCCGATGAGATCGTCCGTAGCCGGTACGTCAGTCTGACCACCTACCGCAAGGACGGCACCCCGGTGGCCACGCCGGTCTGGCATGTACCGCACGGTGCTGAACTCTGGATCGTGACCGAAGCGGGCTCGGGCAAGGTCAAGCGGATCCGGAACAACCCGCACGTGCGTGTGCAGCCGTGCTCACTACGCGGGACGGTGGCGTCGGATGCGCCGAGCGTGACGGGAACGGCCCGGTTGCTGGACGGCGACGGGACGGCGCTGGCCCGCACGCTGCTGGCCCGCCGATACGTCATGTCACGGGCAGGGAACTGGATCGCTCGCCTGCTGCGGTTACGCCGCCCCCCGATGGTCGGCATCATTGTGTCGTTCTGATCGACCCGGCTTTCCGACCGGAACGCCACTCAGTTCGCCTTCGCCGGCCAGAGCAAGAGGACCGACGCGCCACGTGCGCCGCCGGCTTGTCGGCGAGGGACGACCTGGCCGGCGAGCCGGCCCCGGGCCGTCCTGGCTGCGGCGAGAGGCGGGCCACGGCCTCAGCAAGCAGGTTGATGTTGCGGTTGAACGCAGTAGTTAGCCGAGGTGTAGTTGCGGTACGTCGTACAGGCCGGTGTTCGGTAGCCGGCGCATGGCCGGTGATTCGATCTCGATGATGAGCATTTCGGTGAGGAACTGGACG
Source organism: Micromonospora sp. CA-263727 (assembly GCF_050942455.1). Classification (NCBI taxonomy): domain Bacteria; kingdom Bacillati; phylum Actinomycetota; class Actinomycetes; order Micromonosporales; family Micromonosporaceae; genus Micromonospora; species Micromonospora sp. CA-263727. Next base: position 2,055,024 of record NZ_CP192031.1, on the reverse strand, counting down.
CTGGCGTCCAGCAGGTGACTGGTGTGCGCGGTGGCGGTGTGTGCCATGGCCATGAGTCAGGTCCGTCGAGGTTGCCGGCGACGGCGATCGCGGGGGCGATGTCCTTCCGCCTGCTGTCGGTGCTGAGGAGAGCGTGGAGCAGGATACGTGCCTTGCAGGGGTGCAACCAGCCGGCGGGGATGAGTCCTCGGGTGAGGAGGTCGCGCTCGGAGCCGGGGAAGCCGCAGGTGTGGGTCAGCGTTGGCCCGGCCGGGGTTCGGGAGGCGAGGACCACGGGGATCCGCGCGGCCAGGTGGGTGAGGGTGTCGACGAGGGGGCTTGGGTACATGACCGACTCCGAATCCGGCGACGACGAGTCCGTCGCAGTGGGCACCGATGGCGTCGAGAAGGGTGGGGTCGTCGTCGAGGCTGACGGTGCACAGGCCCACGCGTACGGGTGCGTTCCGGCTCGGGGCAGGGATGGTAAACCGCTGCGGTACGCGGGTCAGCAGCCGGACGGTGCCCTCCATGACGTAGCCGATGGGGCCGGTATCCGGCGAACGGGAGGCGGCTCCGCTGGTGGAATGCGTCAGCACGGGGTACACGTCCCAGCCGTCGTGTAGGAGTCGTTCGGCCAACTCGGTCACGGCGGTGGCCGGTGGTGCCGCGCACACGATGAGCAGAAGGGCTGGGTTGGCTGTGCTCATGAGTCCTGTACTCCTGCTCTGGCAGCAAGGGCTCGCAGTCCCGGGGTGTGGCTGGGGCGGGGCGGTCGGGCGGCTTGTCCGAGCAGCAGGGCTCCGGAACCGCACCGCCCCGGCATCACGCCACGCGGCTATTCACTGACAGCGGGTACGTGCGGTGGTTTGCCGCCAGTCTTTAGAAAGGTGCCCGCTACCTGTATGGCCGTGTCCGGTCGCAGCCGAAGCTGCTCGACAGCGTATTCGGTGGGCACTCCACCAAGGTCGAAGTGGAGTCCCTCGTCCAGAGGCTGCACGGTGGGGTCGCCGAGGTAGCCGCCGCCGTCGGCGATGTGGACGGCGAAGGCGTGGATGGTATGGCCGAGCCCGATCTGGATGCCGGGTGGCAGATCGTCGGGGTCATCGGTGACGTCACTGAAAATGGTGACGACGACGGGCTCGCCGGCCTGGTGAATCTCGCGAAGGAGGGCCTCCAGCGCGGCGGGGTCGGTCAGGTCGGCTTCGTGGTTGTCGCGGTGGTCGCCCCGGTCGTAGGTCCAGGTCACCTTCATGCGATCGCCTTTCCGTTGCCGGTGTAGGTACGCCAGTGGCGTACCTGCCCGTCATCGTCGCGTACGTAGACGTCCAACTGCGCGCCGGCTGGCAGCAACCGGGGAAGGATTTTCTCGCAGCCGTAGGGGGTGTAGTCGCAGGGCGGGTTGTTCGTGACCACCACCGCCTGGATGACGTGTTCGCGGCGCATCCGGGCGGCGAGCTTGGCCTCCAGATGGTCGGTCGTGGTAGCGATGAGCTGGTAGGCCGGTTTGAGGTCGACGGCGGCGGCCGGGTCACGGCCAGACTTCATGGGTATCCGCTGTCCATTGAGCCGTTTTCATCCTGCGTAGCGGTTGGCTTCGACGTGGTGCAGGACGAGGATGGCCTGCACGATCGCGGTCGCGCGGTGTGGGCAGCAGCGCAGCTTGGTCAGGATCTTCCAGGTCTTGAGTGTGGCGATCGCGCGTTCACCGCGAGCACGGATCTTCGCGTGCGCCCGGTTCACGGCCTTCTGCCGGCGTGACAGCTTCGGCCGGAAGCGGCGCCGCTTGAACGGTGTTCGCACGCTACCGCGCGCTTCCTGATACCCCTTGTCCGCGAAGGTCATCACATCTGCGCTGGTCAGGGCATCGATGATGCCGTGATCGCGGGTAGCGGTCAGATCGTGGGTCGAACCCGGCAGGGTTGGTGAGGCCCACACGAGTCGACCGGCTGCATCGGCGGTGACTTGCACGTTCACGCCGTGACGCTTGTGCTTGCCGGAGTAGTACGGCTTCTGGTCGGCGACGCGGTCGATCGGGATCAGGGTGCCGTCCAGGATCGTGTAGGCCAGCAGCCGGATGCGTTGCATGGCGGTGTCGAGGTCTTCGGTGGCTGCGCTGAGCAGGGCGATCACTTCCTGGACGTAGCGCCAGGCAGTCGCCACGCCGATCTCGAAGCCGGCGGCGAGGCGGGTGTAGGTGTCGCCGTTGCGTAGGTGGGCCAGGGCGAGTAGGGCCTGCCGGCCTGGGTTCAGTCGCCGCCAGCGGGATCGGCGCTGCTTTCGGTGGGCGCGGATGCGGTCGGCGAGGTGGTTCAGGGTCCGGTTGGACAACGGGATCGTGGCGGGGTAGGACAGCATGGCGGGGCTCCCGGTCGGGGCATCGGGTTTTGGTCGATTTGCTGTCCTACCTGGAGCCTCGCGCTCATCGATCACCGGGTCCGCCACACCCGCCGAGCTGCAAGATCAGCTTGGAAAAGGCTCAGCCGATGTAGGGCTGCGGGCGTTCCTCGTAGCCGTGGGTGATGCGGAGCAGGGTCGACGGGTGGATGTCGTACACGGCCAGCTCGTCGCGGGCCACCCACCGGACGTCGCGTGACTCGTCGCTCGGGGTCGGGGTGCCGCTGACGGATACGGCACGGAAGCAGAGCGAGAACTGTTGCCGGACCTCGCCGTCTGAGTAGGCGACAACGTGGCGAGGGTCGGAGTAGATGCCGACGATGCCGGTCACCTCGACCGTGATGCCGGTCTCCTCAAGGGTCTCCCGGACCGCTGTCTCTGCGACCGACTCGCCGATCTCCTGGCCACCGCCGGGTAGGGACCACAGGCCGTTGTCGGTGCGCTGGATGAGCAACACCCCGCCGTGCTCGTCTCTGACGAAGACGGAGACGGCCACGACGATGCTGTTGGCCTTCGGCGCGTTCGGGTCGTGGTAGTGCTCGGTCCTTGTCATGTGCCTAGCCTCGGTCTTTCACTTGAGCGTTGCCTCATAGCTGCCGTTCAATGAATCCGGTTTGCATGTTTGCCACCGGTTTGAGGGCATGTCGAAAACCCGACGCGGGGCCGGGTTCCTCCGTGTTGCTGGTCGGGGCGTGAGCGGCGAGGTCAGCCGGTGGGCTGGGGCAGCGAGGCGAGTCTTCTGAATGCGCTGGTCAGCGCGTCGGTCCAGGGCCAGTTGGCGGCGATCGCCAGGCGGGTCCGCCGGGCGGTGCGGGTGGTCCGGGCGGCGACGTGCAGCAGCCGGTAGCGCAGTTTCTTCGGCTCGGCGGCCGCGAGGTCGCCGTCCAGGAGGAGGTTCCGGGTCCAGGCGAGCAGGTCGATGCCGGTCAGGGCGAGTTGAAGCCAGGCCTGGTTGATCGCGAAGTGCCGGGACGGGAACCGGCCGAAGCCGGTGTTCTTGCCGCAGCGGATGCTGTCTTCGACGCGGGCGTGTGCCCGGTGCCGGGCCTCCAGGAACTGGATGCTGCCGTTGCCGGCGGGCGTGTCGGTGGCCACGATCTGATGCCGCCAACCTTCGACGGTGTCGAACAGCGACAGTTGAGCGCCGGGGTGCGGGCGTTCCCGGCGGACCAGGAACCGGGTGCCCTCCGGCCAGCCGGCCGGATCGAACAGGCCGGTGATCTCGCAGACCTCGGCGTGCTCGCGCAGTTCACCATCGGTGTCAACGGCGGGGACCCAGCCGGTTGCCGCCCGGATCGCCTCACGCACTGGTTCGGTGATCGCAGCGCCGACACTGAATCGGATGTCCAAATGCTGCTCGCGTAAGCCGCGGATGTGGGCGAGGAACCCGTGGCTGGACCCGGCTGAATCGGAGCGGAGCAGGATCGGGGTCCCGTGCCGGACCGCGTCGGGGATCTGCGCGAGGGCCTGGTCGAGCACGGTGATGTGGTCGGCGGTGGTGTTGGATCCGGCCCGGCCTTCCCGCAGCAGCCCGGCGAGGGCTTCGCCGGTGTTGTCCAGGAAACACAGCAACGGGTGGAAGCCGAACGTCTTCTTCCAGGTACGGGTCGCCGACTCCTTCTCGGAATGGCAGATCACGATGGTCGCGTCGATGTCCAGGACCAGGCCTTCTACCTGCTGGCCGGCCACCATCGGCTGCGGCAGGTCACCGTAGGTGTCGGCGTACTGGGCCCAGGCGATCTCACGCGCTTGCGCCCGGGCGGACCGCACTTCGGCCAGCATCGTGGCGTCGAGTTGCGACAACAGCCGCCACGCGGTCGGGTCGGACGCGACCGACCCGAACAGGCCGGGCTGGTCACGCAGTACCGCAAGATCGGCGATGGCCACACCGCCGTTGGCGAGCATCACCGCCATATCGACCGCGATCCGTCCCGGGTCATGACCGCCTTGGCGTCGCCGCAGACTGGCCAGGGCCTGCTCGAACGCGCTGCTCAGGCCGGTAACGTCGGCGAGATCGGCGAGCAGCCGGGCACCGGCGTGACCGACCACGCCCCGCCCGCCCCCGGTCACCGTGATCTTCGGACGCGTTGCGGTAGCCTTCACCCAGCAAGTGCCTTCCGTGACGGGTTAACAGGACTCTCGACAAGCCCTATTTTCCCTGATCAGAAGGCACTTCTGCGATTCCGGCCCAGTCCTTGGACACCCCTTAACGAAGGGCCGAGGCTAGGGTGCCACTACACCGCCTGGCTGCGCTTTCGATGCGTGGAGCACCCTGTCGAAGCTGTCGGAGTAGGTGCGGAACAGGTCTCCGCCGTTGAGCTTGCGCAGGTGCATCACGGGCGCGTGTGGTGAACTGGCCGAGGCGGCCGAGCACCACGGGGCTGCGCTGGCAATTCGGCGGGAGATCGGCGACGAGCATGGCACAGCCGTGTCGATCAACGCACTGGGTCTGCTGGCGCTGCGGCACCGTCGTCTCGACGATGCCCTGGCCCGATTCGGCGAGAGCGTCGACATCTTCCGCCGCCGCAACGACCGGCGGTTGCGGGCGCTGCTGCTCAGCAATCTCGCCGAGACCCGGTACGAACTCGGTGACCTGTCCGAAGCCGTACCGCTGCTGGAGCAGGCGCTCACCATCCAGCGGGACATCGGCGACCGAGGGCAGGAAGGCAACTCGCTGTTCTTCCTGAGCATGACGCTCAGCTTGTCGACGACGTGCAGCGGTACGCCAAGGAACGCTCCAAGGGGCGTCAGGCGGGGGCGATCCCGCCTTGAGTCAGCTCGACGTTCGGGAACTCGTATCGTTCCCGCATGGCAGCGACCAGGTCCGCGGTCGCTTGGTCGACCATGACCATGACGCCGGACCCGTCGGCGCGGGGTGCCACTGCCGCGACGGCCACTCCTTCGGTTTGCCAGTACGGGATGTCCTTCTTGATGCTGTCCGACACCTCGTTGAGCACGGTGCGTGGATGTTGCGCGTCGGCGAAGGCCAACTGGAGTTCCGGGTGTCGAAGGCGCAGACCGGTGTCGAGTTCGTCCACTCGTGGCACTGGCACGCGGTGGACCACCAGCGCCGCTCCATCGATGCTCATGCCTGAGTACGAGTTGGTGGGATAGGTGCGTTCGGCGTCCCGGATCAGCAGTTCTCGCGGTGTGTCACCGAGAGTCGTGGAGGGCGTCGTCAAAAGTTCCCGGGTTTGGGCGGGTGTCGGCCCCGCCGGTTGTCCAAGATCATTGGCTTCGGATCCGGCGCACCCTGCTGTCGCCGCCAGGAAGCTGGCTGCTGCGACCAAGCCGATTCGTTGCATACGCATGGCAAGATTCAGCATAGCTGCGGACCTGTCAAGCCCCGGGGTTTTGATGTCTCCATGAAACCCGGTGCGAGGCGGTGATGTCGCTGGAAATAGTGACGACGACGGCTCTCCGGCACTCGCTGTCTGTGTGCCTCTGCGATTGGCCGTTCGGTTCATTCGGGCAGGTCAAGGTGACTCAAGATTTCCTGAGCCAATCCGAGAGTGCCGGCGGCGACGAACTTTTGCCTTCGATCCATCGCTCCTGAAATATCGGACAACGAATTCAGATTGTAGTCGAGGGAGATGGGATCCCCCGTAAGATCGAGAGCGATTCCGCCAGCCGAGTGCAGGATGTAGTGCCCAGGCGCAAGATCCCATATCGCGAATCCTTTGGCAAATTCCAGTACGCCCTCGGTGAATCCTGCCGCGACGTGGCAAAGACTCACCGAGCCAAAATCAACCCCGATCCGTCCTCGTCGCCTGCCACCCGCATCCGGGCGGTCCAAGGCACCGATCAGCCGGTTCTGCCGACTCAACGGAAGAAGGCGCTCGCCAGGGCGCATGAGGAAGTTCGTTAGAAGGGATTCCGACAAACCCCTCGTCACTCGCTGGCCCAGTCTGTAGCAGTCTCCGTCGGTGGTATGTGCGTAAGCGTGGTCCTCGCCGTCGGCGTGACGAGCGGCGACGTATAGCCGGACATGATGATAGATGTCACCGACTACGGATACGATTGGCCGCGCCAGTGTCCGCGAGTAGATCATCACGTGTGTGTATCCAAGAAGTCCCCGTACGGCCAACTCGCTGGTGTCGAGTGGATCGACAAGAACGCACAGGTCCGGGTCGCTCTCGTTGCCGATGACCTGTGGATCCGCCTCTTCGGAGGCGTATACGAACGAATCGATATATTCGCTAATCAGTTCGCGATATCTGTCATGCATCCACATGTCGTGAACGGACAGGAAGTTGTCCGAGTGCCGTGCGTTCTCGCTCTCGCCGGAATTTCCGGAAAAGGCGGCATTCATTAGCTTTGGGCGGATCTCAAGGATGAGGGTTTCGACTACTTCCGCCGTGCGCTTGGCCAGCTCTGGCAGGTCGGCTGCGCTTCTCATGGCACCTCCCGTTGGGGATCAACGTAATTCAAGGGGTGGCTCTATGCCCGGTGGGTTCATTGTTGCGGCTATAAATACAGCCGAAAAGTCGGCTGCCCGCATGATCTGTGCGCCGATTAGATCGTCGAAGCTCGTCACCTGTAGGTCCGAACCTTTGGTCATCGCGCCGAATACTGCAAAATAGAGCAAGGCGCCCGGGTATCTGAGCCGAAGTTCTCTGGCGACGAATCCGACGACATCCGCGTGCTTAACTTCAAAGTCGCAAATGAGGATCGTTGGGGACTCGCCAGCTTCAGGGTAGAAGGAGGCCGAGTCGAGGGCGATGCTGTCGCGAATCTTGTTGCAGCGGAAGTAGCCTATCATGCAGCGAGAGAACTGGGCTGAAGCCAGGAATGTGGCCGCATACTCAAGTGGTTGGTGCCAGGAACAGCGAGGCGCGTCGGCCTGCCTTTCGAGTGTCGCTCGGCCGGGTCACTGCCGCGCAAGCCGTCCAGGTTCTGGCCGTCAGTGCCGCTGCGGGTCATGCGGCGGAGAAGACGCGGATCGCGGTGTGTCGGAGGTCGGCAAGACCGCTGTGTCGGGCATCTCTGGGGATGTCTCTGCTCAGGTTGCGAATGCGGTCCCGGAGTCGCCGTGAGGTCAAGCGCTGGCCGTGATGGATCACTGAGCCGCCAACGGTGCTGGCCCGATCCGGCTCGTTGGCCAGGGCGAGTGCGCTGCACAGGCCGACTGTGTTGAGCACGATGCTCCGCACGGGCCGTGTTGCCTCGAAGCTGCCAAGGGGCAGCAGGACCGCCATCTGGGGTGCGCGAGTGGCGATGTCGGTGTTGCTGGCAATCGGGAGCAGGTCCATCCGGTTCATGTTGTCACCGGGATGTCACCACGGCGTGATGATTGTCAATCAAAGGTGGTGTCGCGGAGGCGACGGTTTGTACCACCGATGAGGGACCCTCCTTCCGACACACACCTCGCCGGACGACCAGGGGAGGTTGGGCAGCCAAGCGCACCACGGACGTGATGCTGGAGGAGGATGGTGGCGTGCAGACGGATGAGGCGATCCGGGCGGCGGCCTTGGCTGCTGCACAGGTAGGTGTGCCGGCTGCGGACCCGGCGGTCGTCCGCGTCGGTGAGAATGGCGTCGTCCTGTTGCCCAATGCTGGGGTGCTGGCGCGAGTGGTTCGTGGCCCTGAGGCTATTCACCACGTGCGGCGCGAGCTTGAGGTCGCTGCGTGGCTCGCCTCGCAGGAGGTGCCGGCGACACGGCCGGTCAGGCCGGCCCCGGTCGTGGTTGGTCCTTACGTGGTCTCGTTTTGGGGGTATCTGCCGGATGGTCGCGCGGCTGACCTGGTGACGCTTGCTGAGAGTCTGCGTCTACTACACGGTGTTCCCCGGCCGGTGGGGCTGCTGCCTCGCCTGTCACCGTTCGCGAGGTTCGGTGAGCAGTTGGACAGGGGTGCCGCTCTGGGTGCCGGGGATCGGGCGTTTCTGCGGGAGCGTCGCGATCGTCTCGCGGCGCAGTGGGAGCAGACGACGTTCGCGCTCGGGGAGACCGTGCTGCACGGCGACGCGCACATGGAGAACCTTCTCGTCACGGTCGACGGTCGGCGGGCCTTCGTGGATCTGGAGACCGTGTGTGTCGGGCCGCCGGAGTGGGATCTGACTCTCAGCGCTCTCTACTACGAGTGCGGGTGGTTCACTGAGCACGAGTACGCGACGTTCGCGGAGACCTACGGCTACGACGTCCGCCTCGGCTCCGCGTGGCCGGTCCTTCGGCAGATCCGCATGCTGCGGATGACCTTGTGGCTGGCGCAGTCGGCGGGCACTGATGCCCAGCGACGACGACAGTTGACGCATCGGCTGAGCACATTGCGCGACGGATCGGCTCCGGCTGGCTGGACAGGCTTCTAGAACTGCGAACCGACGATCTCACGAAGCCGGGCTAAACCGCCGTCAGATCGTTTCGAGGGGCATGAGTCCAGCCCGCACACTCTGGGATAAGGGGCTCGTGGGATCGGACGTCGGTAAGTCGGGCGTGCGCGGAAGTCACTCACACCACCGCTTGAGTTCCGCGAACGGCGTCCAGCGCGTGGAGTCATCGCGGTTCTTGATGGATCGCAGGCGGATAGCGAATTCCTGCGCGACGCCTGGCCCGGAGGCGAGCAGTGGCACGGCGGCGGCGACCATCTTCAGCTCGCGAGTTTCGCGTAGACATTGTTGATCACGTTTGCCGGTAGTCGTTCCGCCTGCTCGGCCAGCTGCTCCACCGTTTCCACCGCTTCCGAGTGCCGTCCGGCAAGGGAGAGTGCCGGTGCTTGCCCGGCAAGCAGACCGCACGTGGCAGCGGTGGCCTGCCCACGCAACAGTGGCAGCACTTCGTCTGACAACGCGACCACCTGCGCCGCGGCCTTCGGGTGACCCAGTCATCTACTCCGCAGGTGAGCCCGGCTCCCGGCGTTCGGTCAGTAGGGCATAGACACTGGGAATTTTGCGGAAGGGAGCCATCTTCGTCATGACAAGATGCACCCGTTCGGTGGCTCGCGCGCTTGGCAGACCCCTTGCGAGATCAAGCATGCGCGATGCGGCGTGTGCCGCCGCCTCTGGCTCGTCGGCATCGACGTAGGCGGCTACCAGCCACGACAGATAGAGCGCTACCTCACGGGCATGGGTCGCGTCGTATCCGTCTAGGGCCTTCGACAGTAGGGGCAGTGCCTCGCGCGGCCGATGGATCTCGGTCAGCACTCGGGCATCCATGACGTTAAGTTCGTCCTGATTAACCCAGTATGCCCACTGTGGTGCTTCACCGTCGCCGGCAAGGAGTGCGTCGTGTGCTTCTCCGAGCGATCGTAGTGCGGACTGCGGTTCGTTGGCGCGTGCGTAAGTCCAGGCCAGGCGGTCCAGGAACAGCGCTCGGGTCTCGGCAGGCGCCTCCAGACCAGCTTCGTCAACAGCGGCTTGGGCCAGATGAACCGCCTCCCTTTCGCGTCCTGTATTCGAGTGCTGGTAGGCCAGCGACCCGATCAGGTTTGCGGCCAGCGACCGATCGCCAGCCTGTCGGGCTGCCGATGCGCCTAGTTGGTACGTCCGCTCGGCCAACTCGCTGAGTCCTGCGTCGGAGGCGATCCAGCCAGCGATTTGCGCCAGTTCTCCGAACTGGACCAGCAACCCGCGCCCGACGGACTCAGTGTGGGATGACTCCCGGTACAGTTTCGCGGCTGCCCGTAGTTCGCGATACGCCGGCCCGACTAGATCGCCGCCGGCAAGTACATCGTCGGCGAGCCGGAGTCGGTGGACTCGGGCAGCCAATTCACTGATGGCGGAACGGCCGATTCGCCGCCCGATTGTGGGCATTTCCTGATCGAACAGGTCGCCAATCGGAAGCAGGTCGGACCGTGAACCGTCCAGAGCTTCGCGGTTGTGGTCAACAGGTGTAGGCGCGCCGGTACGTCGAGGGCTGTAAAGGCCGATACCGCTGTCAGTGGCGGCACCCAGGACGCGCCGCAGAGCTGCTCGCCGTTCGGCGCTGGGCCAGCGATGTTGTAGGGTGGGCCGCCCGGCGAGGTGCCTGCTCATCGAGCAGGTCCTTTTCCGTGCGGCCTCCCTCCGAACCGGGCGGACCCGTTTCCGAGTACCCGGCTCTCCAGTGATCATGGCGTGAGTTCGGTTGGCGTTGCATGGATGAGGTCATGGCAGTGGTCGCAGACCACGAGGGTCTTGCGGCGCTTGTTTGTCATGATCTTTTCCCATGCGGGCTGTGCCGGTCCGGCCGGTGTGAGATCAGCCAACCCTCGGATATGGTGCACTTGGATGTTTTCCGATTGTTGGCATAGCTCGCATCTGCCCTTACGGAGTCTCTGGATGAGTTCCTTGTGGGCGTAGATCGGCCGGGTCGGCTGACGGTCGACGAGGGTCGCCGTCTTCTGTCGTTTGAGCGGGATCCCGCCGAACCGTGCGACCAGTGAACTCCTGCTGTCGCGGTCGAGGCGGGCCTCGAAGCACGTGCGCGGCCCGTACGGTGTGACGGTCTTGGCCTTGTGTCTGGCGGCCATTCTCGACACCGTCGATTTGTGCTTACGGGCCAGGGTCTTGAGCATGGATGTCTCCATGACCCAGCGCAGCCGGTGTAGCCGCATGACGTCACCGGCCAGCAGGTAGTACTGGACGATGCCCCGGTACTCGGCCCCGTACTTCGCCACGATGGTGAAGTCACCCTCGTTGACGAGTGGGCAGCGGCAGGCGGGTGTGCCGCGGGCCATGTAGTGGGCACTTTTGGCGGTGATCACGTCTCTGGGCACGTGCAGGGCGACGACACCGTTGACCGACCGGCGGTTACGCCGATCGGTTGCCGACGGTCGTCGGGTCCTGCGGTCGCTGGCAGCGACGCGGATCTCGTAGCCGAGGAACCTGGCCCGCTGGCTACGGGCATGGGTGATTAGCGTCTTGTCCTGCGAGAGGGTGAGCTTGAGCTCGTCTCGCAGGAACGCCGCCAGACGCTGTTTGATCTCCTCGGCTTCGGCCTTCGGTCCGACGAACCCGAGCAAGGTGTCGTCCGCGTAACGGCAATACTTCAGCCTGCGGTAGCCGGGGTCCCGAGGGTCCTGGCTGGGCAGGCTGTGCAACCGCCGGTAAAGATCACGCGCGTGTGCGCGGTCACCCCGCCGGCGGGCCGTCACGAGCGCGTACTCCACCTGACGGTAGGCCGGGTTACGTTCCCGGCGTTTCCCTCGGGTGTATTGCGGGATCAGCACCGTCTCCACGAACTGATCGAGGCGGTGCAGGTAGATGTTCGACAAGATCGGCGAAGCGACGCCGCCTTGCGGGGCGCCCGACAGCGTCTCATGCCAGACCCAGTCCTGCAGGTACCCGGCGGTGAGCATGGCGCGCACCAGCCGCAGGAACCGGTTGTCGTGGATCTTCTCCGCCAGCGTGTCGATCATGACCGTGTGGTCGAGCGACCCGAAACAGTCGGAGACGTCTCCCTCGATGAACCAGGTTGTTCCGCTCCAGGTGTTGGCGATCTCCCGCAAAGCGGTGTGACAGCCGCGCCGTGGGCGGAACCCGTGGGAGCGGTCGGAGAACTGGACGTCGTAATACGCCTCCAACAGCAGGCGCACGACCTCACCGACCAGCTTGTCCGACCACGTCGGCAGGCCAAGCGGGCGCGTCTTGCCCTTCCCCGACTTCTTCGGGATAGGCACCCGCCGCACCGGGCGGAACCGGTACCGCTCGAAGCGCATCGCCTCGATGATCCGGTCGATCTTGCCCAGCGACATGCCGTCCACGGTTTCCTGTGTGACCCCGGCCGTCATCGCACCCTTGTTGGCGTAGACGCGGCCGTAAGCCAACAGATACAACTGCGGGTTGAACATCTGCCGATACAGTTGCTCCAGCGGCAGGCCACGCCTACCGCGCTCACGCAGGACATCCAGCACCGTTTCGGCGTTCTGCATTACGCATACCTCCCGGCATCAAGACACCCGATCACCTGGCCCACTTCGCCCTGCGGACGGCTTTCCCGTCCTCCTCGGCCGGGCGTAACTCCGGCGACTACTACTGGGCCTCCGTCGCCATAGGACTCGCGTCCCGTAGGCGATCCCACGTTCGTCCTGGTCATACGTACGAGCACGACGTAGGCGTCCCACTCATCTCCTTGAATGCCCTCACTGGACATCGCTCCATGGCCCCGAAGGTTGCGGCGTACTGAGGCGAACTTGGCCGCAGGGCTGGCACCGGTTTCAGACGTCTTTCCGGCGGAGGGGAACTTTCCTCTTCTGGAGATTGGGATTCAGGCCATCCAGCCTTCGCCATATCGTGCGGGTCCCTCAACGCACCGTCCCCAACGTCTGGACCCGGCCGCTGATTTCCTGGCATGCTGCGGTCCCCTTCACCTTTCGGATCCAGGTAAGCCATCGGACCCAGGAACCTCCCTCCGAGTTCCTCCCGGCTGCGCCGGGGATACAACCAGGCGCCTCGTGGCGCACGGCCGCGTTCCAGCTTCCCCACCCAACGGAAATCGACGTAGTGAGCGCTGACGTCGCGACCCGGGTACACGGCGTCAAGCGCCACGTTGACCGCATCGGCCAACTCCGCGCGGGACATGCACTGACCAGGACGCCTCGGTGACCGCAGCCGCTGCCGAGCAGCCCTGAGCGCGGTGTTCGGACTGATCAAGGTATCCGGATGGCGAGGCACTACCCCTCCCCTCAACCCAGGTCGGCCCTGCCGACTATGCCACCGACCAAGCACATCATTCACCTCTCGTACGGGGGCGTCCGGAAGCGACACGGACCGGCGGTGAGGTCGAACCGCAGGTCGGTATTTCTCTGCGTTCACTTTGAGTGATCGTTTCAGGCGTACTCGGTGAGGCGCCGTTCCTCGATCAGCAGGTTGCCCCAGAGTTCATCGCGGGTGCGGTTCGTTCCGAGACACCCGGCCTGATCACCGTCGGGAGACGTCCAGGTCGGCGCGGTGGTGCACCACCCGGCGGGGACCGGATCACCGCGCCACCACCGCTGGGCTGCGCCACCGTCGGGCCGCCTCCAGCACGCCGTCGGCGTCGTAGACCGCTTCGTACATCACATCCGTGCCGAGGGTGTAGATCTCCGGCAGCGGACCGCCGACCTCCGCGCCGGCGACCCGGGCGGTGTCGATGACCCGGGTCAGGCCGCCGTACTCATGGCGGAGCCGCAACACGTGCGCTCCCATTGCAGATACGGCGTCAGCGGTTCCTGGACCACCCGCACCCGACGAGTGGCGAACCCGCTGTCGGCGATGCGCCGGTAATAGTCCTCGAATTCGGGACGCCGGGCGTCGAGAACCCTCAACGACTCCTCCGATCGGCCCTGAGCGAACGCCTGCCAGCCCTCGTCGGAGGGCTCCTTGAACGACTGTTGCCGTTCGAGCTTCCAGAAACCAGGCGGGCCGGTCTTCCAGAACCGCTGGTCGAAGTCAACCCAGTAGTCGTCGAGGTCCAACAATTCGCCCGGATCTCCGCCGAGGAGTTCACGCATCAGGAATGTCCACCTTCGCCGCGATCATGGTCGAATTAGGGACGTGTTGCCCAGCTCATGTGACGACTTGCCCCAACGGCGGCGGAGTTGGGCAGACGGATCTGCTTCCCAGCGACGTGTGTTCACGACAACCTCCCCGAAGGCGTGCGGGGTCGAACACTAGCAGTAACATTTAGGGTGTTGAATGACGGTGCAGTACAGCTGCATCGGACAGTGCGGCGACCAGGGAGTGCGGATGGACGACCCGTTCATGCTGACCGCGGCGACCACACTGGTCGCCTGGGCCACCACCAATCTTGCCGAGAGCGCCCGATCGGCCGTCGTCGACCTGACCAAGATTCTCCGGCACCGGTTCCGCCACGACCGATCCTCCCAGGAGACGGTCGAAGCCGCCCTGAGCAAACCCGACCCGGACACCGCCCGACGCCTCGCCGTACTGCTCGAACGTGAAGCCCGACGGGACCCGACCTTCGACAATCAGTTCCGGACTCGACTCACGCACATACAGGCCATCATCGCGGCCAGTCCAGACCACGTCACGAACACCGTCTCCGGCGACATCAGCGGCTCGATGGTGCAGGCGCACGACATCCACGGCGGCATTTCCTTCGGTGGCAGCCACTGATGTTGACTCCGCCTCCCTCCGCAGTGGGAGTCGAATCTCGCGCCTGAGCAGGATGAGTTCAGCCTGGGACACACCAAGCATGTAAGTATGTCTAGTCTTCTTCGGACACTGAAGATCGTCACGACCAGCGCGGCACTGGTGGTCTCGATCGCTGTCGTACCCGGATCCGCCGCCGCGCAGCCCGGCCCGTCGGCCGGGCCAGCCCGCGGACCGTCCTCCGACGGTCCTGCCGCCGGCGGGCTACCTCGCGCCGAGTTGCGCGCCGCGCTCGCCGCGGTGCCCGAAGCCGGCGTCCCAGGCGTGCTGGCCGCCGTGCGCGACGGCCGGCATGACTGGCGCGACGCTGCCGGCCAGGCGTTTCTGACCAGGCCCCGACCGATGCAGCCACAGATGCGACACCGCATCGGCAGCATCACCAAAACGTTCGTCGCCACCACCGTGCTGCAACTCGTCGACGAGGACCGGCTGGGTCTCGACGACCCGATCGGGCAGTGGCTGCCCGACATCGTGCCGGGTGAACTCGGCTCCCAGGTCACCATCCGGATGCTGCTGAACCACACCAGCGGTATCGGCAACTACACCAACACGATGATCGACTCGTACGCGTCGATCAACCAGATGCAGGTCACCACGTACGCTCCGGCGGACCTGGCCGCCATGGGCCTGGCCATGCCGCCGACCAACGTCCCCGGCGCCAGGTTCAACTACTCGAACACCAACTACGTGCTGGCCGGACTGTTGATCGAAGCGGTCACCGGCAACGGTGCGGCAACCGAGGTGCAGCGGCGCATCCTGCGGCCACTGAGGCTCACCGGGACGTCCTTCCCCGGCAACGATCCGACGATCCGCAGCCCGCACAGTGGCGCCTACTTCGCCCCGTTCGGGATTCGCGACCTCAGCGAGTTCAACATGAGTTGGGCGTGGACGGCGGGCGAGATGATTGCCACCACGGCGGACCTGAACACGTTCTTCCGGGCGCTGCTCAGCGGCGACCTGCTCAGCCCGGCCACCCTCGACGAGATGCTCAACGCAGTGCCGATGCTGCCGGAGATGCCCCAGGCCGGCGGCTACGGTCTCGGCATCTACTCGCTGCCCACCCCGTGCGGCGTGTTCTGGGGCCACGACGGCGCGGTGATCGGTCACCTGACATTCTCGATGCACAGTCGGAACGGTGCTCGCCAGGTATCGTCCGGGATCAACATCAGCCACTACCAGGTCGGCCTGCCCGATCCGCACCCGATCGACATCGCCTGGCATACCTTCCTGCTCACCGCGATGTGCCCGGCCAGCGAGACGAACAGCCGCTCAACAAAGGCAGTGCCGCTGCTGCCCAGTGTGACCCGGATGCCGGGCAACGACGCGGCGGTGGCGGTGCCCTAGCGTCGGTGGCAAAAGTCCGCGGGGATGCAAGTAAGAGCGGCCGGCAACAGGGCGGTGGAGGCGAGGCGGGTCCTGGTCGAGGATGGCAAGGCGAAGCAGGAGGCCATGCCGGTGTTGCATGGCCGACGACGACGCCGCCAACCGAACTGCCAGGGCACGCCGTAGCCCCGCCAGCCCTCGTGCCGGTCGCTCTAGAATGGGCGATGTGCAGGTCGGCCGCCGGGCGGCGCGGCCGTGGCCCCGACAGGCTGTGCGCCGACGACACAAGCGATCTTGACTTTCGGATGCCGCCGCAATCCAGAGGTAACTGGCCGCCTCGTGCGTAAGCAAGGGTGTGACTGTGCGCCGCGAGCATCGTGTCTTTCGCCACCCGCCCTCAGCCGTGCCAGTCATCTCGGAGGCGGCGAACTGGCGGCGGTACCGGTCGAGGTCCACACCCAGTTCCTCGCCGGCTACCAGCCTGTGCAGCCACTGACCCAGGCCGAGGCGCGATGGCTGGACATCGTGCTGCTCTGGCAGGCCCTCACCGATTCGCGTTTGCCCAGGTCAAGGCCATCGGTGGACCATACTGGCAGAATCCGAACCACATCCCCGCAGCTCAGGGACCGACCGTAACGGTTACAGCAATACGTAAGCGCAGGTCTGATCCGCCCAGTCGTCACGACTGGGGGCAGCCACCTCGATCCACCATCACCAGGTGGCCGCCCTGCAGACGAGATCACAGTGCGCGCAGGTGCCCAGCCCTCCGGAAGAACAGAAAGCCGCGCGCTCATGGCCACGGTCGCAGGTCAATGAAACAAGTAGCCGATGAGAGCGCATGCCTCAGCCCGCGCAAGATCACGCTCGATCCATGATCGCAACGTTGTTGCGTTAGCGGTGTGGTCGGTGGGTCAACCCCTGCCGGGTAGCGGGAACGGGACTCCTGGTAGATCAACTTGTGTCGAGCAAGGCGATCATCGGGAGTCCCGTCATGGAGAAGTCTGTCATCACCAGGTTGGTGGAGGTGGCCGGGGGTGTGTACGCGCCGGGGCATCTGGGTGAGTTGACGCAGGTCATCGATTTCGACCTGGTGGACGCGGTGGTGCAGGAGACGGGGGTGCGGGAGAAGCGGGTGCGGCTGTTGCCGTCTCGGGTGGTGGTGTATTTCGTGCTCGCGCTCGCGGTGTTCGAGGATTGTTCGTATCGGGCGACGTGGGGGAAGTTGACCGCTGCTCTGGCCGGGTTGGGGCTTGTCCGGCCGAGCGTGTCGGCGCTTGCGCGGGCCCGCCGTCGGGTCGGGCCGGCGCCGTTGCGTCGGTTGTTCGAGACGTTGGCCGGTGTCGTGGGGCTGCCTGGTCAGCCTGGCGTGTTCTACCGGGGCCTACGCACCGTGGCCGTTGACGGCACGTATCTGCACATACCCGAGCGGGAACAGATCACCCGCTGCTATCGCAAACGGGTAGGCCGGCGCGAGGCCGGCTATCCGCTGCTGCGGCTGCTCGTGCTGATCGAGTGCGGCACCCGCGCGTTGCTCGCCTGCGCGTTCGGCCCCGACAGCGACGGCGAACCGGTCTACGGACGCCAGCTGCTGGACGCTCTGGACTCCCCGATGCTGCTGCTGGCCGACGCCAACTTCGACGACGCGGCATTCCTGCACGCCGTCGGTGAACACGGCGCACACTTCCTGGTCCGCTCGACGGCCTGCCGCCGCCCCGTCATCGGCCAACGCCTACCCGACGGCTCCTACCTGACCCGCATCGGCTACGGCAAACTACCCGCCCTCATGCTCGTGCGGATCATCGAAGCGCAGGTCACCGTCACCCTCGCCGACGGCACCGTCCGCCACGAACCCTGGCGGCTGATCACCAGCCTGACCGACCACACCCGCTACCCCGCCCACGAACTCATCGACCTCTACCACGAACGCTGGCAGAGCGAAACCACCTACTACTCCATCAAAGCCACCATGCTCCACGGCCGTGTCCTGCGCTCCCGCAGCATCCCCGGCATCGAACAAGAGGTCTACGCCCTACTCACCGTCTACCAGACGCTCATCCGCACCGCCGCGGACACCGTCTACACCCAACCCGGACTCGACACCGACCGGATCAGCTTCACCACCCTGCTCACCACCGCCGCCGACACCATCACCACCGCCACCGCAGTCCTACCCACCACCCCCACCACCCTGATCGGCCCGATCGGCCACGCCGCACTGACCCATCTCCTACCCACCGGACGTCCCCGACGCGTCAAAGCCCGCACCCGCAAAAACCCCACCAGCAAATACGGCCCCAACGCCGGCCAACACCCCGCAACCACACAGACCTACACCTTCCACGCCACCATCACAATCTTCGAAAAAGGACTTGACCCCCGCACAAAACGCTAAACGCAACAACGTTGTCCATGATCGAGTGGCATCGAAGCGCAGAAACAGCCCCTCGATCCGGTATCCAGTGCGATCTTGAAGCCGGACATGGACCCGGCATCAGACTTGCTGATCCGATACGCGCCTTTGCCGCCGTCCGTGCGTTGGTAGCGGGCTACAAGCCCAGCGCCGAAGGGCTGCAGGCGTATGGGCTCGCAGCGCCCTCGTCACTCACGTGGCGCCTGCGGCTCTGAGTAATGCTTCCGTCTCGGCGTGGTCGTTGCGGACGGCCCATTCGAGGGGCGATAGCCCGCTGCCGTGGTCTTCGCGGAGGTTCGGATCTGCGTCCCGTGCAAGGAGTTCACTGACGAGATCGGCGTGCCCCCACGCTGCTGCTCCCGTCAAGGGTGTCCCCTCCTGGCCGCGCCCGCTCTCGATGTTCGGATCCGCACCGGCGTCCATAAGGATCCGCACCGCCGCGCGCTGGTTCTGCAGCGCGGCCAGATAGAGGGGCGTCGTGCCGTCACGGTCTGCCGCGTTGGGGTCTGCCCCTGCGCGCAACAGCGCCCGCACGGCCGGAAGATCGTCACGCAACAGCGACGCCATCAGGCGGGCGGTGAGCTTCTTGCGCTGTCGGACGTTCACCAGCATCAGGATAGGCGGTCCGGTTCATCAGGAGCAGTTCAGCGCACAGCGCCTGGACGTCCGGTCATGCCGCGCAGTGTGCGCTACAGCCGCGCCTCATGCAAGCTGTAGCGGGCGGGTTCTCACACGAGGGTGGCTGCTGATATTGACAGTTTTCGTGTCTGGTCAGGACAGTGGGCGGAAGTCCGGACCGTCGGCGGAGGTCACCGCCTCCCAACCAAATGCGGCCAAACTAACATCTGATCGGGCACCGAAATCCTTCAGCAACCTGGGGATCGGGCCGTCGGGGAGACCATCCGCGACCGCCGCGAACATCGTGGCCGGAGATGCTCCAATCTGCTGCGCCACTATCCATGGCAACGCCAGACTGACCAGCACGTCTCGGTCATCATCGTGTCGTAGACACCGGGAGAGTCCCGTTGCCAACAAGGAACGGCGTACCAGGTCGGTGGAGTTCTTCCTCAGTGCGAGCGTCGCGAGGCGAACGCCGTAGCGCCCGAGGGCAAGCGAGGCGGAGGGGTCAAGAGAGTCGAGGAAACCCTGACCGACGCACTGCGGTGCCCGTGCCAGGATTGCCTGGGCAACCCAGTCGCGGTCCCCGGGAATCCTCTCCAGGTTCGGCTTCACGCGCTCAGGGTGGCAAAGCCGAGCAAACCCCGAACTCCAGACGTAAAGTCTTGTCGATCAGTTGAGCAAGCTTCCGAACATCCGCACATGCCGCTGACAAAGCGCGGGTGCCGGCCGCCAGTGCAGCCGACTCTGTGCTCCGGTTGCCAGCCTCGGGCGAGACTACCGCTGACGCCGGATCGGGCGAGACCAGACGTCCTGGGTCGCGTCCGGACTCGGGTCCGTCGTGAAGACAGAGAGCAGCGAGATCAAAGCTGGCCGAGTAGGAGGCAGACGGCCACCGCACCGACTTTGAACCACGCGACCGATACGCGGACCCGCACCGCAAAACACGATTCCCCAGCCCGCCGCACATCTGGCCGAGGCGGTTCGCGCACTGCCCACCACGGGCTCGCGTATCCCCAGGTCAGGGACTATCGGTGGACCATACTGGGATCGAACGAGTGACCTCTTCGGTCTGAACTCCCGGGAGGCCGGTCGGATCAGGCTCGATGCGAGGTCATTCGGCCTGGTGGCGCTCGTCCCGGTCGGGTTCGGCTGGCACAGTTGCTGTACTTCGGCCGGCTGCCTCGTCCGGCCGACGAAGGGCGGTGCAGGGTGCCGGCTGTACGTAGCATCGGCCCGTGACGTACGGAACAGCAACGCTCATCGGCTGTGGGGCTTTCTTCCTCGGCGGACCGATCAGCCTGAGCCTGGTCGCCAATCTGATCCGGCAGCGAGACTTCGGCAAACGGTCCCTGTGGCTCCTCGTGGTCGGCGGCACCGTCACGTCCGGGGCGATCATTCTCTTCGGCGCTCCCGCATTTCAACGACTCTTTCCGCCGCCGTACGATCCTGCCCTCGCCAACGGCCGCGGCCTCGACCTGCGCGGTATCTGGTTCTGGCTGGCAGCCACGGCCGGCGGGGCTTTGACCTTCGCCACCGCGCTCGCCTACGGTGTCGACCTGGGTCGGCTGAGGCGGTCGCGGCAAGGGCCCGACGCCTCATAACCCCTCACACGCTGGGCGACGTCGGGCGGACCGCTGTCGCTGGCCCCTGCCGTCTTGCCTAGCTGCTGTCACGGTTGCTATCAACCGCAAACACGCTCAGGCGTCCTCGTCGGCGTGCCCACGCTGTCGACGACTCGACGGCCGCGACTCACGGGTGACTCATGATCTTCGGTGGCGGGTAGCGAAGAGGCCGGTCGGGGTGTCCCGTCCGGCCTCTGACCTGCTGTTTCATTGGTGGGCGATACTGGGATCGAACCAGTGACCTCTTCGGTGTGAACGAAGCGCTCTCCCGCTGAGCTAATCGCCCTCAGCGCGGATGACTCTACCCGATCGGGCGACCGGACCGCGAACCCGGGGTCAGTTGGTGGCGAGGTGACGCAGCACCTGGGCGATCACGTCGATGCCGAGGCCGTACTTGATCGAGAGGCAGGCCACGGCGCCGACGAAGAGGATGCCGACCGAGCCGATCACGAAGCGTACGGCGAGTGACTGTCTCTTCACCCAGTTGGCCCAGCCCTGGACGTGGCGGCGGGTGAAGCCGAGCAGTCGTTTGGCCCAGTGGAACTCGACGGCCCAGATGCCGAGGCCGGCGATGACGATCAGCCAGCCGGGGCCGGGCAGCGGGATGAGGACGATGCCGATGGAGACCACGAGGGCGCCGAGCGCCCCGATAACGATCTTGAGGGCGAGGCGGCCGGTGGGGTTGGCCCGGATCAGGGCGAGGGTGGTGGATATCCGTCGACGCCAGCGCGGTGGGTCGCGCCGGTCGGGCATGGCGGCACCATCCCCCTCACGCTCCGTGGCGCCGCCGTTCTTCTCGGCGTCGTCGCCGTGCCCCGGCTGGCCGCCTCGGCCGGCGGCGCCGTTCCCCCGGGCCGGATCATGTCCGTTGCGGCCGGCCCGAGGGTCGGCGGACGGACCGCGGTCGACCACCGACCGACCGGGCCGGCCTGTTTGCTCCTTCGGCACCCCGTACCCCCGCTTTTCGGTTGCCCGGACCGCGACGTTCGACGGGTCCGGCGCCGCCACTTGATCCACTGAGGATCGCTTCTTGACCATTTCACCCCCCAGTGTTGCGCGGGCCCGTCACTGTAATGGCCGACTGGACGTTACCGGAGTAAGTCGACGACTGAACCACCCGATGCCGGGCCGGATCAACGCACTGGGCAGACCGGAAATCCTAGATGAATTTTCACATTCACGTGGCCTTTCCGACCCCCTTCCCACCACTGGGTGAAGTCAGCGTATGGCGGAGCGTAGCCAGGAGTAGCGGCTGAGTATGGGAAAAGCGGGACACGCGCGTTCCGCACGCGGTGCCGGGGGGAGAACGTCCATGAGTGTCATCCGACCGACGACCGTTGAGGTCGAGACGTCGCTAAGGCTCGTCGCGCCTGACGCCACCGCCTTGCCGGTGCGTGCCAGTCTCCGCTACGACCCTGCTGACCCGTATGCGGTCCATGTCCTGTTCCACGCCGAATCGGCCGGTGGCGAGGCGGTGAGTTGGTCCTTCGCCCGCGAGCTGCTGGTCACCGGGCTCGACGAGCCGGCCGGCATCGGCGACGTGCGGGTCTGGCCCTGGGCCACGCCGCGCGGCGACTTCGTCGCCCTGGCGCTGTCGTCGCCGGACGGCAACGCCCTCTTCGAGGTGCCGCGCAGCGTCCTGGTGCGCTTCCTGCGGCGGACCTACGTCGTCGTCCCGCGCGGCCGGGAGGCCGAGCACCTGGACGTCGACACGGCGGTGAACCGGCTGCTCGCCGGGCGCTGACCACGACGACGCCGGGGCCGCGCGGATCTGCCGAGTCCGCGCGGCCCCGGCCTGTCCCGGAGGTACGCGGACAGCCTCCACCCCTGCGCCACGCGCTCAACCGTGCGTGGTCACGCCCCCGTCGACCGGGATCACCGCGCCGGTCAGGTAGGCGCCGGCCCGGGACGCCAGGTAGATCGCCGTGCCCGCCATGTCCTCGGGGCGGCCGATCCGGCCCAGCGGCACCTGCCCCTCGATGGCCGCCCGGGACGCCGGGTCGTCCAGCGCGAACGCCATCATCTTGCTCTCGAACGGCCCCGGCGCGATCGCGTTGACGGTGATCCGCTCGCCGGCCAGTTGGTGGGCCAGGCTGCGGGTCAGCATGTGCAGCGCCGCCTTGGTGGCCGAATACGCATAAACCTCCATGAACGGCACTCGGATGCCGTCGATGGAGCCAATGTTGATCACCCGGGCCGGGTCGTCGGCACCGGCGGCGGCGCGCAGGCTGGGCAGCAGCTCGGTGGTCAGCCGGAAGACCGCCTTGACGTTGACCGCCCAGAGCTTGTCGAACGCGCTCTCCGGGTAGCTCTCCAGCGGCGCGCCCCAGGTGGCGCCGGCGTTGTTGACCAGCACGTCGAGCTGGTCGACCCGGTCCCGGACGGCCGTGGCCAGCAGCTGCGCGCCCTCGTCGTGGCTGAGGTCGGCGGGGATCGCCTCGCAGCTGCCCTGCGCGGACAGCTCCTCGGCCACGGCCGCGCAGACGTCCGCCTTGCGGGACGAGATGATCACGTGCGCACCGGCCGCGACGAAGCCACGGGCGATCATCAGCCCGATTCCCCGCGAGCCGCCGGTGACCAGGACCGTCTTGCCGTCGACCGAGAACAGATCGTTCATGCCCATCCCCCCACCAATCCGGCCGGACCGGCCGGATGCCGGGACGCCGACACAAACCGCTCAACTGGCCACGGTGACCAGATCACTACCAATCGGTAACCTATCCGCCGGCCCCCTTCCCGACAACCCGGCCCGCCCGCCTGAGCGACGAACGCGCAGGCCGGGGAGGATGCGTACCGGCCGGTCGCCGGGTTAACGTCGCAGGTGATGGTCCCTTCCGGTCACCTCGCCGCGGCGCTGCCCGACGCTGCCGCCGGCTCCGTGGAGATCGACACGATCACGCTCTGCGATCTTGCGCCCGACCCTGGGTGGCGACGCCCGGTGCTGCTGGACCGAGAATTGATCATGCTGGCCACGGGCGGACACGGCTTCGCCGAGGTGGACTTCCGCGCGCTGCCCTGCCGACCCGGAACGCTGCTGCGGGTACGGCCCGGGCAGGTGCTGCGCTGCGCGCCGCCCCAGCTGGACGCCACCGTGATCCGCTGGCATCCGGAGGCGCTGCACGGGCTGGACGTCGACGCCGAGGAGGCCCCCACCTGGGTGCAGCTCGCCGGCGAGGACGAGGACGCGATCATCAACGAGGTGAGCCAGTTGACCGTGGACTCCCGTCGGCACCGGGACGTCCCGGCCGCCCGCAGCCTGCTGCGCCATCAGCTGACCGTGCTGCTGCTGCGGCTGAGCATGCTCCGGTCCGACGCGCGGCGGGCGGCCGGCCCGGAAGAGGACACCTTCCGCCGGCTCTGCCGCGAGGTGGAGCTCGACTACCAGCGCACCCGCCGGGTCGAAGACTACGCCGACCGGCTGGGCTGCTCGGTGCGTACGCTCACCCGGGCCTGTCTGGCGGTGACCGGGCGCAGCGCCAAGCAGGTGGTGGACGAGCGGGTCGCGCTCCAGGCCAGCCGGTTGCTGGCCGCCACCGACCAACCGATCGCCCGGATCGGC
The DNA here is from genome assembly GCF_050942455.1 of Micromonospora sp. CA-263727. Classification (NCBI taxonomy): domain Bacteria; kingdom Bacillati; phylum Actinomycetota; class Actinomycetes; order Micromonosporales; family Micromonosporaceae; genus Micromonospora; species Micromonospora sp. CA-263727. Next base: position 2,031,049 of record NZ_CP192031.1, on the reverse strand, counting down.
TGGCAGCTCGGCTTCTCCGAGCCGACCAACTTCGGCCGGTTCTTCGCCCGCGAGGTCGGGGTCAGCCCCGGCGCGTTCCGGGCCGCCCGCGAGCAGCCCGCAACGCCTCCGGTCGTGCGGCCCCGCACACCCGCCGACCCGGCCCCGCAGGTGCGTCGCGCCTGACCGGCGCCCGTTGGGCATGATGTCAGGGTGCAGATCTCCGCGCGTGGCGACTACGCGGTACGGGCGGCGCTGAGCCTCGCCGCCGCGCACCCGACGCTGTTGTCCACTCAGACCATCGCCATGGAGCAGGACATGCCTCGCAAGTTCCTTGAGGCGATCCTGGCCGACCTGCGCCGGGCCGGCATCGTCCGCGCCCAGCGCGGCGCGGAGGGCGGCTACGCCCTGGCCCAGTCGCCACGCGAGGTGACCATCGGGGCGGTGCTGCGCGCGGTGGAGGGGCCGCTGGCCGGCGTACGGGGTCTGCGTCCGGAGGAGACCCACTACGACGGGGTGGCGCAGCACCTGCCGGGGCTCTGGGTCGCGGTGCGCGCCTCGCTCCGGCGGGTGGTCGACGAGGTGAGCCTCGCGGACGTGGTCAACGGCCGGCTGCCGGCCCACGTCCGGCGGTTGACCGCCCTGCCCGACGCCTGGGAAGCCCGCTGAGGCCCACCCGCGTGGAGACCGGCTGGCGCCCGCCGGTCAGATCTCCCGGATCACCTCCTCGGTGCGCAGCCGCGGCAGCCGCTCTCCCCACGCCTGCGGGCCCGGCCGGCCGACGTTGATCACCAGCAGCGCCTCGTGCCGGCCGTCGGGGAAGAACTCGCGCGTCACGCCGGCCGCGTCGAACCCGGCCATCGGCCCGGCGGCCAACCCGGCGGCGCGGACGCCGACCAGCAGGAAGCCGATCTGGAGTGCGGCGTTGAACCGGGCCTGCGCGGCGCGGCTCGCCGGGTCGGCCAACCAGTCCCGGGCCTGCGGGCGGTGCGGGTACAGCTCCGGCAGGCGCTCGTGGAAGTCGAGGTCCGCGGCGGCCAGCACCACCAGCGGCGCGCGGGCCGTCTTCGCCCGGTTGCCGCTCGACAGGTGCGGCAGCAGCCGGTCACGGGCCCCCGGCGAGCGGACCAGCAGCAGCCGCAGCGGCTGCCCGTTGTAGGCGGTCGGGGCGTACCGGACCAGGTCGTGGATCGCCGCGACCTGCTCGTCGCCGACCGGCTCGTCGGTGAAGGCGTTCGCCGTCCGGGCCGCCCGGAACAGCAGGTCCTGGGCGGCCCGGTCGAGCGCGAGCGGCCCTCCGGGCGGGGCGGACGCCCTCTGCGGCTGCTGCCGGGGCCCGGCGGTGTGGGACCGGTGCGTGGTGCTCATGCCGTCGCCAGCGCGCCGGTCGCGTAGCCGCTGGCCGGGCGGGGCAGGCCGTAGTGCTCGCGCAGGGTGCGGCCGGTGTACTCGTGCCGGAACAGCCCGCGCGCACGCAGCAGCGGCACCACCTCGTCGACGAACACCTCCAGCCCGCTGGGCAGCAGCGGCGGCATGATGTTGAAGCCGTCGGCGGCGCCCTCGGTGAACCACAGTTCGATCTGGTCGGCGATCTGTTCCGGCGTACCCGCGACGACCCGGTGCCCCCGGCCGCCGCCGAGCCGGCCGAGCAGTTGCCGCAGCGTCAGTCGCTCGCGGCGGGCCAGCTCCACGACGAGTTGGTAGCGGCTCTGGTGGGCCTGCACGGTGGCGACCTCGGGCAGCTCCGGCAACGGGCCGTCCAGCGGCAGGGCGGTCAGGTCGACGCCGGTCATCCCGGAGAGTTGGGCCAGGGCGTGCTCGGGCACGATCAGCGCCTCCAGTTCGTCGGCCAGCGTACGCGCCTCGGCCTCCGTACCGCCGATCACGGGTGCGATCCCGGGCAGCACCTTGACCAGGGCGGGGTCGCGCCCGGCGGCGGCGGTGGCCTGTTTGAGCCGGGCGTAGAAGTCCTGCCCGTCGGTGAGGGTCTGCTGGGCGGTGAAGACGGCCTCGGCGTACCGGGCGGCGAAGGCGATGCCGTCCGGCGAGGAGCCGGCCTGCACCAGCAGTGGCCGGCCCTGCGGCGGGCGGGGTGTGTTCAGCGGGCCACGCACCTGGAAGTGCGGCCCGCTGTGGTCGATCTCGTGCACCCGGTCGGTGTCGGCGAAGATGCCGGCGGCGGCGTCCAGGCGCAGGGCGTCGTCCTCCCAGCTGTCCCAGAGTTTGCCGGCCACCTCGACGAACTCGGCGGCGCGCTGGTACCGGTCGGCGTGCGCCGGATGCTCGGCGAGGTTAAAGTTCCACGCCTCCCGGGACTGCGCCGAGGTGACGACGTTCCAGCCGGCCCGCCCGCCGCTGAGGTGGTCCAGCGAGGCGAACTTGCGGGCCACGTTGAACGGTTCGTTGTAGGTGGTGGAGACGGTCGCGATCAATCCGATGTGCTCGGTCGCGGTGACCAGGGCGGCGAGCAGGGTGAGCGGCTCGAAGACGGCCTGGATGTTGTGCCGGACGCCCGGCCCGACGGCGAGACCGTCGGCGAGGAAGACCGAGTCGAGCCTGCCCCGCTCGGCGATGCGGGCCAGTTCGACGAAGTGCCGCACGTCGCCGATCCGGCGCGGGTCGGTACGCGGGTGCCGCCAGGCGGCCTCGTGGTGGCCGACGCCCATCAGGAACGCGTTGAGATGCAGGGTCCGGTGCATGGGGGTTCCTCTCAGGCGGTGACATCGACGCGTCAGGTGGAGAAGCGGCGCCGGAAGACGTCCGGAGGAGCGGGTCGGCTCAACAGAGGGCGCTGGCGTGCCGGACCAGGTCGACGTGCACGCGAGCGGTGAGGAGAAGCGGGCCCCGCTGCGACATGGGCTCATGCTGCCGGCCGTCCGACCACCCGGTCAACGATCTTCCAAAGAATGAGATACATGCGCCTCGACTCTTCGTCCATCGCTTCAACCAGGGTTGATCCGCCCGGAATGCCTATCTGGTGGATGGGATACCCGACGGACGGAGGCGCAGGTTTGGCGCAGCGACGTGGTGGGCATCTTCGATGCTCGCAGGGACTGCGACGAAGGGAGGCCCGCGATGGGTCTGATGTTCCGCAAGCGCAAGAGGTTCGGTCCGCTCATCCTGAACTTCACCGAGAACGGTTTCTCGTCCTGGAGCATCAAGATCGGTCGATGGTCCTGGAACTCGCGGGCCAGGGCGCACCGGGTGGACCTGCCCGGCCCGCTCTCCTGGAAGCAGGACAAGTCCCGGGCCTGAGCGCCCGAGCCCGAGCGGGACGCCGGAGCACACCGGCGTCCCGCTCGACACTGGTCAGACAGCTCGCCGGGCGGCCGTGACCAGCACGTCGCCGCCGAGCCGGCCGTGCTCCGGCTCGCGGGTCACCTGGCCCTCGTCGAGCAGCACGGTCAGCGCCCGCAGCGCGTCCACGGCCCGGTACGCGGTGCCGGTCACGGCGTACCGGCGCAGCTCGGTGACGGTACGCGGACCCTGCCGGGCCAGTTCGGCCAGCAGCGCCCGGCCCAGCGGCTCCGGATCCACCTCCGGGGCCGGCGACAGCGGCACGCCGTGCGGGTCGCGGTACCGGACCCCGGCCGCCCACAGGCTCTCCTTCATCGTTTCCAGGCTGCGGTCCGAGCCGGTGCCGAAGCCGATCCGCCGGCCGGCGTCGGCCAGCTCGACGTCGGTGGCCAGCGGGAACCCGGCGTCGGCCAGCGCCGGCCGCAGCGGCGTGCCCGCACCGGCGAGCACCAGCGCCTCGGCGTGCCGGCCGGCCGCGGCGGCGCAGAGCGCCACCGGGTCCACGGTGTCGACGGCCTCCAGGTAGGACAGCACGGGCGCGCCGGCAGCCCCGGCCGCCCGCAGCGCCACCGGCAGCCGGCTCGGCGGGCCGGGCATCAGGTGCACCGCCACCTCGGGCGGCAACCTCGCCTCGGCGGCACCGAGCCGGGTGGGTAGCTCCTCGCTGCCGTCGGCGAGCACCAGCACGGTGAGCCGGCAGTTGCGCAGCCGCCCGGCGTGCTCGCCGGCCACCCGCAGGGTCTCCGCGGCCGGGCGGGGGTCGACGCCGTCGTACCCGAGGGCGACGGTGGCCCGCCGGACGCGGCGCAGCGCGGCCGGCAGCCAGCTCTCCAGGTGTCGCACGAACAGCATGTGCCCCACGGCATCGGTAGACATCCTGCCGTTCTACCTCATTCCCCGCCCCCGGCGGGGAGCGGCGCTCAGGCGGGCACCGAGATGCCGACGCCGCCGCGGGTGTCCCCGCCGTAGCGGCGGATCTCGCCGGCCAGGTCGAGCCGGCCGATCCTGGTCCGGGCGGCGAGCGCGGCGTCGTCGAGCCGGTCGGCCGGCACCAGCCAGACCACCTCGAACTCCAACCCGTCCGGGTCCTGGCCGTAGAGGCTCTTGGTGGTGCCGTGGTCGGAGCTGCCGACCAGCGCGCCGGCCTCGGTCAGCCGCCGGGCGGTGGCCGCCAGCTCGTCGAGGGTGTCCACCTCCCAGGCCAGGTGGTAGAGGCCGACGGTGGCCCGGCCGGCGGTCGACCGGCCGGCCGACCCGCCGATCTCGAAGAGGCCGAGGTCGTGGTCGTTGGTGGAGCCGGGGGCCTGGAGGAAGGCCGCGCCCCGGAACCCCTCCGGGGTCATCGGTACGCGGCGGAAGCCCAGCACGTCGCGGTAGAACGCGACGCTGCGGTCGAGGTCACTGACGTAGAGGACGGCGTGGTTGAGGCGATGGATTCCCATGCCGTCGAGGTTAGCCCGCTTTAGTTGAGCGTTCAACTATTGCCGCTATGATGGTCGTCATGACCCGCTGGCTCGACCCGGAAGAACAACGCACCTGGCGGGCGTTCCTGGCCGCCTCCCGGGCGTTGATGGACACCCTCGACCGCGAGCTGCAACGCGACGCTGGGATGCCGCACGCCTACTACGAGCTTCTGGTACGCCTCTCCGAGGCGCCGCAGCGCCGGCTGCGCATGAGCGAACTGGCCGACGCGACCGGCTCCTCGCGCAGCCGGCTCTCGCACGCGGTGGCCCGGCTGGAAGCCGCCGGCTGGGTCCGCCGCGAGGACTGCCCGACCGACCGGCGCGGCCAGCTCGCCCTGCTCACCGACGACGGCTTCGCCACCCTGGCCGCCGCCGCACCCGGCCACGTCGAGGGGGTACGCCGGCATCTGTTCGACGCGCTCAGCCCCGCCCAGGTCGACCAGTTACGCCGGATCAGCGAGGCATTGACCGAACACCTGACCCAGCGCTGACCAGATCCTGACCGAACCACTCCGGCGCGGGTCTTGTACATAACGTCGTCGGATGAGCACGATGGGGCGTGCCCTCCGGCTTCGGTGAACTGACTGATCAGGCGCACGACCTGGTTACCGCCGGCGATCTCGCCGGTGCCCAACGGCTGCTCGCCGACGCGCTGAACGGCGCCGATCCGCGCCCGGCCAACGCGACACCGGAGTTGGCCGAGGCGGCCGGCCTGCACGCGCGGGTGCTGGTCGCGCTCGGCGAACCACACTCGGCGCGGGGCTGGGCCGCCTTCGCGTACGCCGCCGCCGGCCGGCTGCACGGCCGTTCCGACCCGCGTACGGTGGCCGCCGCGGCGACCCTGGCGGCGGTGCTGCACCGGGTGGGCAGCTGGTCCCGGGCCGCCCGGCTGTACCAGGAAGTGATCATCGAGCTGACCGCGGCGGACGGGCCGGAGTCGCTGCGGGTGCTCGCCGCCCACGCCGACCTGGCCACCGTGGAGTACGCCCGCGGCCAGTGCCAGGTGGCCCGTGACCGGCTCCTGGACGCCTGGGAACTGCACCGCGAGGTCTACGGCGACGGGCACCCGAGCGGGATCAAGATGCTGGCCCGGCTCGGGTCGATGCGGCGCGACTGCGGGCAGTTCGCCGAGGCGCACGACACCCTGGCCCTGGCCCGGGAGCTGGCCCGCCAGCACCTCGCCCCGGACGACCCGCTGACCACGCAGGTCGCGGCGCTGGCCCGAGCCGCCGCCAACCCGGACCACCTCTGTGCCGACGCGCCACCGGTGAGCGCGCAGGATCCGGTCGTGCCCGCCGCCCGGATCCCGCCCCCCGGCGACGCCCCGCCGGCTCCCGCCTGGCCCGACCCGGCCGCACCGGCCTGGCCCGCCCCCGGGCCACCGGATCCCGCCCCACCCGCACCGGACCCGGCCCCGCCGGCCCCTGCCACACCCGCACCGGCCTGGCCGGATTCCGGGCCACCGGACCCGGCTTCGCCGGCATCGGCCTGGCCGGACCCCGCCTGGTCGGACCCGCCGCACCCGGCCGACGCGGAAACCGACCCGCTCGCGTCGTCGCATCCGGTCGGCGAGGAGCATCCCGCGCAGGGTTACCACCCCAGCCACGGCTACCACCCGGCGGCCGGCGCGGCCCATCCGGTGCCCACCCCCGGCAGCCGGCGGACGGCCCGGCCGGCCCACCGGAGGACTGGTGGACCCGGCCCGCCGACGAGCAGCCCGCCCCGGATCCGCACCCCGGCGACCGCCCGGCCACCCACCCACCGGCCCACCAGCCGGCCGGGTATCAACAGGCCGACCAGCCGGCCGCACACCCGCACGCCGACCAGTCGACCGGGTATCCGCACGCCGACCAGTCGACCTCCGTGCCGCCGAGCGTGGTCGGGCTGACCGGCCCGTCACCGCAGGCCCCCGGGGTGTACCGGCTGCGCCGGATCGACCCGCAGCAGCCGGAGCAGCCGTCGCGGCTGCTCCCGGTGCCGGTACGCCGCATCACCCCGACCGCACCCCAGCAGGCCAACCGCCTGGCGCCGATCATCATCGCGGGCATCGTGGTGGTGCTGCTCGGTGCCGCCGCGGTGATCGCCGGAGTGTCCCGGGTCGGCGGGGGCGGCAGCCCGGCCCCGCCCAGCGCGAGCGACGCCCCGAGCAGCCCGCCGGCCGCGACGGCCTCCGCCCCCGGCACGACCTCCGCCTTCCCCGGCGCACCACCCGCCCGGGTCGCCTTGCAGGACAATCGCGACAGCGTGACGCTGAGCTGGCGGTACCCGGCCGGCAGCGAGGGGCCGGTGATCGTCTCCGGCGGCCGGACCGGCCAGCCGCCCGGCCCCTTCGCCGACCTGCCCGCCGGCACGGAGAGCTTCGTCGTCTACGGCCTGAACCGCAGTCTCGACTACTGCTTCACGGTCGCCGTCGCCTGGTCCACCGACACCGTCGCCCGCTCCGGCGAGGTCTGCACCGAGCGTCGCTGACCGTGACCGGCAAGGTCAGCGCACGGTGGTGTGACGGGATCGATGCTGCCTGGTTCCGCCGTTCGCCACGCGGTATCTTTACGAGTTCAGGCACAAAAAAGAACGGCCCAGAAAAGCCGTCCTGAAACCGAACTCTAACCAATTGGGAGACGGATTGTCAAGGCACTCCGGCGGTTCGCCGTCCGACGACGAGATCGGCCGCGAGCAGGAGTACGTCTCGATGCTCTACCAGCGCCTGGACGACCTGCGGGAGCAGGCGTCCCGGCGGCTGACCGACGAGCTGCGGGCGACCGGCGGCACGTTACAGGCCCGTTCCCAGCGCGACAGCGCGGTACGCATGTACGCCGACCAGGTCGAACAGTTCTCGGCGGTGGAGAACGGCCTGTGCTTCGGCCGGCTGGACACCGACGACGGCGAACGCCACTACGTCGGCCGGATCGGGATCTTCGACACCGACGGTGACTACGACCCGCTGCTGATGGACTGGCGTGCCCCGGCCGCCCGCGCCTTCTACCTCGCCACCGCCGCCAACCCGCAGGGCATCCGGCGGCGTCGGCACCTGCGTACCCGGCAACGCAAGGTGATCGCCCTCAACGACGAGGTGCTCGACCTGGCCGCCGCCTCGCCCACCGCGCACGAGGAGCTGACCGGAGAGGCGTCGCTGCTGGCCGCGCTCAACGCGGGCCGCACCGGCCGGATGCGCGACATCGTCGAGACCATCCAGGCCGAACAGGACCACATCATCCGGGCCGACCTGCCCGGGGTGCTGGTGGTGCAGGGTGGCCCCGGCACCGGCAAGACCGCGGTGGCGCTGCACCGGGCCGCGTACCTGCTCTACACCCACCGCCGGCAGCTCTCCACCCGGGGTGTGCTGCTGGTCGGGCCGAACGTCACCTTCCTGCGCTACATCTCGCAGGTGCTGCCCACCTTGGCCGAGACGGGGGTGCTGCTGCGTACCCAGGGCGATCTCTTCCCCGGGGTGAACGCCCGGCGCGCGGAGCCCGCCGCCACCGCCGCCCTCAAGGGACGGTCCGTGCTGGTCGAGGTGCTGGCCAACGCGGTACGCGACCGGCAGCGGGTGCCCGACCAGCCACTGGAGATCGAGTTGCCGCAGCGGGAGCTGCTGGTCCTCGATCCGGCGACCGTGCGGTCGGCCCGGGACCAGGCCCGCCGCAGCGGACGGCCGCACAACCTGGCCCGCGCGGTCTTCGACATCGAGATCGTCCACGCCCTCGCCGACCAGGTCGCCGAGCGGATCGGCGCCGACCCGCTGGGCGGCGAGAACCTGCTGGACGAGGCGGACATCGCCGAGATCCGCCGCGAGCTGCGCGAGGAGCCGGAGGTCCGGGCGACGCTGGACGAGCTGTGGCCGGTGCTCACCCCGCAACGCCTGCTCGCCGACCTGTACGCCTCGACCGACCGGATCGCCACCGCCGCGCCGATGCTCACCGCCGCCGAGCGGGCCGCGCTGCACCGCGAACCGGGCGGCTGGACCCCGGCGGACGTGCCGCTGCTGGACGAGGCGGCGGAGCTGCTCGGCGAGGACGACCGGGCCGCCGCCGCCCGCCGGGAGCGGATCCGCGCCCTGCAACGCGAGTACGCCGAGGGCGTGCTGGAGATCGCCCGCGGCTCCCGCTCGATCGACGTCGAGGACGAGGCCGACGGCGGTGAGATCCTCGGCGTGACCGACCTGCTCGACGCCGACCAGCTGCTGGAACGGCAGGAGGAGGCGGACCGGCTCACCACCGCGCAACGGGCGGCGGCCGACCGTTCGTGGGCCTTCGGCCACGTCATCGTCGACGAGGCGCAGGAGTTGTCGCCGATGGCCTGGCGGCTGCTGATGCGCCGCTGCCCGAGCCGCTCGATGACCATCGTGGGCGACGTGGCGCAGACCGGGGCGCTGGCCGGCACGCCGTCCTGGGCCGATGCGCTCGCGCCGTACGTGGCGGACCGGTGGCGGCTGGCCGAGTTGACCGTCAGCTACCGCACCCCCGCCGAGATCATGGCGGTGGCCGCCGGCGTACTGACCGAGATCGACCCGGCGCTGCGCCCACCCCGCGCCGTCCGCTCCAGCGGTTTCCCGCCGGTCTCCCGCAGCATGCCGGCGCAGCGGCTGGCGGCGGAGTTGGTCGAGGTCGCCACGGCGGAGGCGGCCGGGCTGGCCGACGGCCGGCTCGGAGTGATCGTGCCGGCCGCCCACGTCGACGACCTCGGGGCCGCGTTGACCGCCGCGCTGCCCGAGGCGGCCGTCGGCGAGCAGCCCGACCTGGAGAGCCGGGTCGTGGTGCTGACCGTCGCCGAGGCGAAGGGCCTGGAGTTCGACTCGGTCATCGTGGTCGACCCCGACCGCATCATCACCGAGTCCCCCCGGGGCCGCAGCGACCTCTACGTGGCCCTGACCCGCGCCACCCAACGCCTGACCACCCTTGCCCCCACCCCCTGACCGGGTTGGCCATGAGGTTGGCGGCGACCTCGATCTGCGAATCCGCCGCCAACCTCATGATCAACGGGGTGGGTGGGGCGGGTGGGTGGACTGGTCGCTGGTGCTGCCGGCGGAGGGGGTGCTGAGGCCGCCGGTGGTGGCGTCACCGGTGGTGGTCGGGGCCACCTTGCCCCGGTGGCGCTCCGGTTGGCGGGCCAGCCGGCGGACACTGGCCGGGCCGGCCGTACCGCCGGTCGTGGTGATCGCGCCCTGACCACGGGTGGGTCCACCGTCGCGCAGCACGGTGGGATCGATCGGCACGTGCGCCGGATCGTCCACATCGTCACGCTGGATGGCGCTCTCCACATCGGTGGGCGGCACGGTCACCTCGTCCACCGCGCCCTCGCCGTACACGCCGCCGGCGATCCGCTCCTCGGCCCGGCGGGCGGCGTCCTGTCGGATGTCGTCCTCACGCACGATCCATCACCTCGCAGAAGCGTTGGTCACTCTGCGTGCCCGGTGGCCGGTGGGCCAAACCCGCGCCCGCCGCTCCGGCCCGGCAGCGGCACCCAGCCCGGCATACCGCTACGAACCAGACGTACGACCCTTAAGCGTCCGTTCCCGGCCCCGGTGATGTCTGGGGCGCGCAACGCCGCCGGCCGTCGGCTGGGGCCCGCCGCAGGCCGGCCAGTTCTCACGAAACGCGCCCTCGCGACGCCCCCGCAAGATGCTCGCTACCTGCTTACTCCACGCGCGGTGGCCACCCAGGGCGCCGCCCGCCGTCGAGATTCCGTCGGGCGAGCCGGTGTTACTGCCCCCGAGGCAACGGGTAGACCCGTGGTGCCCCCGCCAAGTGCGCGAACCGTGCCGTGGCCGACACGCGGTAGCGGGGCGAGGGTCGCAGGTTACGACTCATCACATCCTGAGGAGGACAGATGAGCACGCAGGCTGCATCCACCAGGCCGGCGAACCGTCCGCAGCAGGACATGCAGCATCGCCAGGCCATGCAAGAGGCACCGACCCGTCCGATGCCGGCAATGCACGACGGACACCGGGAACAGATGCCGTCGCCGGGTACGGAGACCAAGCAGTCGTTCCTGACCACGGAATTCTGGATCTACGCGGCAGCCGTCGCCCTGGTGGTGATCTCCGCCTTCTGGAAGGGCACGACCGCGAACGGGCTGAACCTGAACAACCCGACCCAGTCGTGGTTCTTCATCACCCTGCTGACGATCGGTTACCTCGTCAGCCGCGGTCTGGCCAAGGCCGGTAGCCAGCGGCGGTCCTTCGCCGAGCGCCGTCAGCGCGGGCGCTGACCTCCGCGCGTAACCACGTTGGCCCTCCGGGAGCATCCCGGAGGGCCAACGTCCTGTTGCGACGGCCTAGAACTCCTCGAAGCCGCCGAAGTCCCCGCCACCGAAGTCGCCCCCGAAGTCCTCGGCGGCGCCGCCGAGGTCACCGGCCGCCTCGGCGATCTGCTCCTCGCCGCCCTCGAAGGCGTTGCCGATCAGGTGACCGGCCAGCATGCCACCGGCGGCACCGAGCGCCGCGCCGGCCACGACTCCCCCCATGCCGACGCCACCACGGCGCTGCTGCGGGTGGCCGTACCTGTTCGGCGCGCCGTACCCGGGCTGGCCGTAGCCCTGCGGGGCGCCGTAGCCCTGCTGGCCGAAGCCGGGCGCGCCGTAGCCCTGAGGGCCGAACGCCTGGGCCCGCAACGCGCCGAACCGCCCGATCGTCTCCTGGATCCAGCCGTCGACCACCTGCACCCAGTCCGACCGCTCGGCGTCGGTGTGCGCCACCTGGTAACGCCCGAAGACGTCGTGCCCCGGGGTGAGGAAGCCGCCGCGCTTGTCGCACTCCAGCACCACGTCGACGCCGTGCGGGTTGGTCACGAAGGTCAGCTCAAGCTCGTTCACGGTCTGCGCGTACTGCGGCGCGGCGAAGAACTCGATCTCCTGGTAGAACGGCAGCGTCTGCGGCACGCCGTGGATCACGCCCCGCTCCAGGTCGGCCTTCTTGAACCGGAAGCCGAGCTGGAGGAACGCCTCCAGGATCCGCTCCTGCACCGGCAGCGGATGCACGTGGATCTCGTCCAGGTCGCCCTTGTCGACCGCGCGGGCCACCGCCAGCTCGGTACGCAGCCCCAGCGTCATGCCGTGCAGCCGCTGGCCGTACACCGCGGTGATCGGGGTCTCCCACGGCAGCGGCAGCTGGAACGGGATGGCCAGCGCCTGCTTGGGAGCGAGCTGGAACGCACCGCTGACCACCTGCCGGTGGAACTCCATCACACCGGCCTGCTCGCCGACCTCGACCCGGCTGACGAGGCCGATGACGATCTGCTCGATGCTCGCCGCGGCCTCTCCGCCGAGCAGGTTGACCTGACCGCCGAGGGTCTGACCGGGCTGGGTGTTCGGGTTGGACAGGACGGTATCCACACTGGGACCGCCCACACCCAAAGCGCTCAACATCTTCTTGAAGACCATCGGTACTCCTGCGGGGTCTGGTGCCCGGGCTCCCTATAGGAGCGGACGCTGACCGCCGCACGCTATCGAGCGGGCCTGTGAGATCGCTGAAAGCTGCCAGCGGTCAGCCGAAGGAAAGCGTCTTCACGCCCCGCAGAAACCCCGTCCACTCCTTAGACGAGTAGAGGATCGTGCCAACAGGCGGGCGGGGGTGGGGTGGGATGACGGCGGTCGCGGGTTCGGGTTTTTTGGGGTCGGGTGTCGAGGAGGATGTTGTTGGCTTCTACCTGGGGGTGAGAGCACCGATGATGGGTGCGTGGCCGTGAGGAGACAGCCGTGAAGTACATGCTGCTGATGCAGTTCAGCGCCGCCGGGACCGACTTCCCGCAGATCCACACCTGGACGCCGGAGGAGATCAGCGCGCACATCGGGTTCATGGGCGAGGTCAACGCGAAGCTGGTCGCCGACGGTGAGTGGGTCGACGGGCAGGGGCTCGCCGGGCCGGCGCAGGCGAAGATCGTACGTGCGGGGGCCGGCGGCGCGCCGGTGGTGACCGAGGGGCCGTTCGCCGAGACGAAGGAGTTCCTCGCCGGCTTCTGGATCGTCGACGTCGAGAGTCCCGAGCGGGCGGTGGCGATCGCCGCGTGGGTCTCCGCCGCGCCCGGGCCGGGCGGCAGGCCGCTCAACATGCCGATCGAGGTGCACCCGGTGATGTCCGCACCGCCGCAGGACGTGTGACGGGTCATCCGCTGACCGAGGACCTGCTGCGTGAACTCGCGCCGCAGGTCCTCGGCGTGCTCGCCCGCCGGTTCGGCGACTTCGCCACCGCCGAGGACGCGGTGCAGGAGGCCCTGCTGGCCGCCGCCACCCAGTGGCCGCAGGAGGGGGTGCCGGAGAACCCGCGCGGCTGGCTGATCCAGGTCGCGTACCGGCGGATGATCGAGATGGTCCGGGCCGAGCAGGCCCGTCGGGCCCGGGAGGACCTGGCCGCCCGGCGGGAGCCGGCAGACCGGCGCAGCGTACCGGCGGTCGACGCGCTGCTGACCGCGGACCGCGACGACACCCTGGTGCTGCTCCTGCTCTGTTGTCATCCGGCGTTGTCGCCCGCCTCGGCCATCGCGCTCACCCTGCGGGCGGTCGGTGGTCTGACCACGGCCGAGATCGCCCGCGCGTTCCTGGTGCCGGAGGCCACCATGGCGCAGCGGATCAGCCGGGCCAAGCAACGCATCAGAGCATCCGGTACGCCGTTGCGGATGCCCGAGCCGGCGCAACTGCCCGTCCGGTTGGCGTCGGTGCTGCACGTGCTCTATCTGGTCTTCACCGAGGGTCACGTGGCCAGCTCGGGCGACCGGCTGCACCGGGTCGACCTGGCCCGCGAGGCGATCCGGCTGGCCCGCGCGCTGCACGCCCGGCTACCCGGCGACAGCGAGGTCGCCGGCCTGTTGGCGCTGATGCTGCTCACCGAGGCCCGCAGCGCGGCGCGCACCGGGGCGTCCGGCGAGCTGATTCCGCTGGCCGAACAGGATCGCGGCCGGTGGGACGCGACCGCGATCGCCGAGGGCGTCGCGCTGGTCACCCGGGCGCTGCCCCGGGGCCCGGTCGGGCCGTACCAGGTGCAGGCCGCCATCGCCGCGCTGCACGACGAGGCGCCGACCGCCGAGGAGACCGACTGGCCGCAGATCCTCGCCCTCTACGAGGTGCTGGCGGGCCTGTCGGCGAGCCCGGTGGTGGCCCTGAACCGGGCGGTCGCCCTCGCCATGGCGCGCGGCCCGGCCGCCGGCCTGGCCGCCCTCGACAAGCTCGACGCCGACGCCCGGCTGGTCGGTCACCACCGCCTCCACGCCGCCCGCGCCCACCTTCACGAGATGGCCGGCGACCACGACCGCGCAGTGACGCACTACCAGACCGCCGCCGCCCTCACCGCAAGCCTCCCCGAGCAGCGCTACCTCCTGATGCGCGCCGCCCGCCTGACCTGACCCACCCGCACGGGCCCCACCCGCCGCCCGCCCCGGCCGATCATGGAGTTGTGGTGGGCAGAAGGTATGCCTACGCCCGTTTTACGGGGCACCACAACTCCATGATCGACACGGCCGGGGTGGTCAGCTGGCGGTGCAGGTGGGGGTGGGGGGCGAGTTGGTGCCGGTCCAGCTGCCGAGGAAGCCGAAGTTGGTGCTGGCCCCGGCGCCGAGCCGGCCGTTGTAGTCGACGTTGCGGGCGGTCACCGTGGCCCCGCTGCTGGTGATCGTGGTGTTCCAGGACTGGGTCACCGACTGGCCGTTGGCGAAGGTCCAGCGCACCGTCCAGCCGGTGATGGCGCTGCTGCCGGCGGTCACCCGGACGTCACCCTGGAAGCCGCCCTGCCACTGACCGGTGATCGCGTACGTCGCCGTGCAGCCGGCGCCCGGCGGCGGGGTGGTCGGCGGCGGAGTCGTCGGCGGGGGCGTGGTGGGCGGAGGGGTCGTCGGCGGGGGCGTGGTGGGCGGGGTGCCGCCGAAGACGCTGGCCTCGCGCGAGGTCTGCCGGATGCCGTTGGCGCCGTTGAACAGCCGCTGACCCCAGCTGGTCAGCTGGTTCGGGTTGAAGTTGGTCGCCATGTCGAGGTACTCCACGCCACCGCCGTTGCCGCTCCACGACCAGCCGAGCCAGCCGATGCCGTTGGCCTGGCTGTAGGAGAGGATGGCGTCCTCGTCGGGGTCGCCGTCGGAGTGGTAGTGCCCGAACTCGCCGACCACGATGGGCAGCCCGGCGCTGCGGAAGCGGCCCAGGTAGTCGCTGATCTTGGCGGCGGTGTTGAAGACGCCGTACATGTGGATGGAGAAGACGGTGTTGCGGGCCGTGTCGGCGTTGAAGACCGTCGTGGCGTTGTCGCGCATGGTGAAGGACCAGTCCTGACCCCAGTTGGGGCCGTCCACCATGATCGTGTGCCCGATGCCGCCGGTGCGCAGCCGCCGGATCGCGTTGGCGGTGTCGGTGGCCCAGGACGAGTAGTTCTGGTTGCCGTACGGCTCGTTGCCGATGTTGACGATCACGTACCGTTCCTGGCCGTTGAGCGCGCTGGCGATGCTGAGCCAGTAGTCGACCGCGCGGTTCAGGGTGACGGCCCCGCTCTGCTCGCCGTAGCCGGTGGTGTCGTGCACCTCCAGCACGCAGATCAGCCGGTTGGTCCGGCACAGCTGGATCACGTTGGCCACGTCGTCGGCGCTGTTGCGGGTCCAGCGGTCGCCGCTGGAGAGCACGACCCGCACGGTGTTCGCGCCGAGCGCCTTGACGTTGGCGAAGGAGCTGGTCTGGTTCGTGTACCAGGTGTGCGCGTGGTTGACCCCGCGCATGATGAACTCGTTGCCGTTGGCGTCGTAGAGCTTGCCGCCGCTGACCGTGAAGCCGGTGGCGGCGTGCGCCGACGGGCCGAAGGCGAACACTGCGGCGACCGTCGCCAGCAGCACGGCGCCCACGCCCGCGAACAGTTTTCTCATGGCATTCCTCGCAGGAGGTTTCTCCCCCGTGCCCAGGGGGGTGCGGTGAGTGGCAGGTGTCGCGACTGCAGCCCGACAGCCGCTGCCCGGGGCCCGGCGAGGCAGGCATCAGCGTAGGCCGATGGCCTTCCGAAAACAACCGGTTCAGTACGACCGGGGCGCGCCGCCGACCCGTGACGGCCCGTGAGAACCGAGCCGTCACGGGGGCGGACATCCCCACCACAGGATGTGCATCACGCCGGCATCTGAACCGGTTCAGGACAACGGTAGGCAGGGTGCCCGGAAGCGTCAAGCATCGTCGATGGTTGACCGGACCCGACCTGGGTATCCGGAACGGTCCACCGGGCCCGGCCAAGGAGGCGTCATGGTCAGCATCGGCTACAGCCTGCTCTGCGAGCAGACAGGCCCGAAGCAGCTCGTCGACCACGCGGTACGGGCCGAGGCGGCCGGCTTCGACCAGCTCGTCATCTCCGACCACTACTACCCGTGGCTGGAGTCGCAGGGTCACTCACCGTACGCCTGGTCGGTGCTCGGCGCGGTCGCGCACGCCACCTCCCGCGCGGCGCTGATGTCCTTCGTGACCTGCCCGATCCGCCGCTACCACCCGGCGGTGGTGGCGCAGCGGGCCGCCACCATCGGGGTCCTCTCCGACGGCCGGTTCACCCTGGGCCTCGGTGCCGGGGAGAACCTCAACGAGCACGTGGTCGGCGGCTGGCCGCACGTGCAGCAGCGGCACGAGATGTTCGAGGAGGCGTTGCAGATCATCCGGCCGCTGCTGGGCGGCGAGACGCTGACCTTCTCCGGCAACCACTTCGACGTGCCGGACGCGTACGTGTGGGACCGGCCGGACTCTCCCGTACCGATGGCGGTGGCCGCGTCGGGCCGGCAGTCGGTCACCCTCGCCGCCGAGTACGCCGACGGCCTGGTCTCCACCGAGCCGGATCCGCACATCGTGGAGCTCTACGAGCGGGCCGGCGGCGCCGGCCGGCCCCGATACGGGCAGGTGGCCATCTGCTACGGCCCCGACGAGGCCGAATGCCGCAAGATCGCGCACGACCAGTTCCGCTGGTTCGGGCTGGGCTGGAAGGTCAACGCCGAGTTGCCCGGCCCGGAGTCGTTCGAGGCGGCCACCCGGGCCGTCCGCGAGGAGGACGTGGCGCAGGGGATCTCCTGCGGGCCGGACGTGGACCGGCACGTGGCGGCGTTCAAGAAGTACGTCGACGCCGGGTTCACCCATGTGGCGCTGGTCCAGATCGGTGGCGACCGCCAGCCGATGTTCCTGGACTGGGCACAGGAGCAGCTGCTGCCCCGGCTACGCGAGCTGTGAGCGGACGGGGTGTGATTTCCTGATGCGCATCGGCAACACGGAG
Source organism: Micromonospora sp. CA-263727 (assembly GCF_050942455.1). Classification (NCBI taxonomy): domain Bacteria; kingdom Bacillati; phylum Actinomycetota; class Actinomycetes; order Micromonosporales; family Micromonosporaceae; genus Micromonospora; species Micromonospora sp. CA-263727. The sequence goes on along the minus strand of NZ_CP192031.1, from coordinate 2,014,111 downwards.
ATCCGGCCCGCCGGCGGCGGCCCCGGCTGCCTCCTGATGATCCTCTTCTCGATCGTCGCCTCGATCGTCCTCACCGTCCTGCTCAACCTCCTCATCTGACGGCCATCGCGACCGCGACCTCGTGACCGGGACTTCCTGGTCAACGGGACGGGGTGGTGGAGGTCGTCAGGTCGGAGGATCCCGCGGGGCGGGGTACGCAGAGCCAGAGTGCCCGGCGGCGGATCCGCACCCGGAGGGTGTGGCCGGGTTCGATCAGGTCGCCGTCGAGTTCGCGCGGCTGGGCGCGGTTGCTGGTGATCTCGACGTGCCGGGCGCGGAACACCTCCATCCGGGGGACGCGTTCGCGTCGGCGTACCACGGCCCACGCCAGGGCGAGCCAGTGCCGCAGCGTACGCGGGGTGAGCACGGCGATGTCGAGGTAGCCGTCGTCGGGCTCGGCGTCGGCGAGCAGGCGTACCCCGCCCTGGAGCCGGCCGACGTTGGCGACCAGCACCGAGCGGGCCCGGCGGCGGAGCGGTGACTGGTCGTCCAGCCGGATCCACACGGTCATCGGCCGGTCCCGCAGGTGCCGGGCGGCCCCGGCGAGGTACGCCGGCCAGCCGATCCGCCGTTTGGTCGTCTCGCTGGTGGCGGCCAGCATGTGGGCGTCGAACCCCATGCCGGCCATCACCGCGAAGTGCTGCCCGTCCACCTCGCCGACGTCGAGCAGCCGCCGTCCGCGCTGGACGGCCACCGCCAACCCGGCGGCCAGGTCGTTCGACAGCCCGAGGTTGGCCGCGAGCAGGTTGCCGGTGCCCTGCGGCAGGACGGCCAGCGCCACCTCGGTGCCGGCCAGGGCGCCGAGGCAGGCCATCACGGTGCCGTCGCCGCCGCAGGCGAAGACCACCTCGACGCCGGCCGCGATGGCCTGCTCGGTCTGACCCCGCCCGGAGTCGTCGACGGTGGTCTCGAACCACAACGGCTCGGGCCAGCCGGCGGCGGCGAGCGTGTCGCCGACGGTGCGGCGCACCACGCCCAGGTCGGCCACCTTGGCCGGGTTGACCACCACCGCGCTGCGCAGCGGCCGACCGTGCGGTCCAGCTTCCACGCCGCCAGTGTGCGGCACGGCGCGGGGTTCAGCGACTCGGCCAGGGCGACGGCCGGCTCCCGAGCGTCACCGCGGGGGTATCCACCCCACCGGGTTTCCGGACGCCCACTCAGGCGGCGGCGCGCAGGGCGGCCTCCACCCGGCGGCGCGTGTCGGTCAGGTCGGCTCCGGCCTCGGTGAGCACCAGGGCGGCGAGCCCGTCGCCCTCGCGCAGCAGGCCGAGCAGGATGTGTTCGGTGCCGATGTGCTTGTGGCGCAGCCGCAGCGCCTCGCGCAGGGACAGTTCCAGCACCTTCTTGGCGCGGGCGGAGAACGGGCCGCCCAGCTGCCGGCGGCGACCCCAGCGGCGACGTGGCGCCGACCCGGCCTCGCGCAGCGCGTCCGGGCCGAAGGAGTCCTCGATCCGGGCCACGATGGCGGCCAGGTCGATGCCGATCTCGCGCAACGCGGCGGCGTCGGCCTCGGCCAGGCCACTGCCGTCGGCCTCGGTGTGCCGACGAATCCGCTCGCGCAGGTCGTCGGCGGTGACGCCGGTGTCGCGGAGCACCCGGACCGCCAGGCCGTCGCCGTCGGCGAGGAGGGCGAGCAGCAGGTGCTCGGTGCCGACCGGGCGCCGCCCCTCGGCCCGGGCCTCGTCGCGTGCCCGCCGCACCACGGCGCGGGCGCGGTCGGTGAACCGTTCAAACATCATGCCTCCCAGGAGGATCCGACCGCCGGTCGCCCGGCGTGCTTCTTGTGGACTGCCTGCCGGCTGACCTCAAGCGCATCGGCGATCTCCTGCCAGGACCAGCCCTGTCGTCGGGCGTTGTCCACCTGGACCACCTCAAGTCGTTCGAGCAGCCGGCGCAGGGCGCGGACCGCGCGCAGGCCGACCCGGGGGTCGGTGCTGCCGGCCGCGGCCGCGAGTTCCGTCGCCTGACTCATGCTGTCAACTTACATTGACAGCCGCCGCCCGTCAACCTTTGTTGACACGAGTGCCACGATCGCGCCCCGGGGTCGCGGCAGCAGGGATAGCCTCAGAGCGTGGCGCGACTGCGGGGGTGATGTCGGATGGCCGCAGCCAGCGACGCGCCGGTGCTCGTCGGCATCGGTGCGGAAGGCGGCCTGCCGGTGGCCCGGCTCGCCGCGCGGGTGGCCGCCGCCCACGGCCGCGGGCTGCACCTGCTGCACGCGTTCAACTGGGCCACCCCCGACGCGCCGGCGGTCACCGCTTCCCGGACCGACGCCGAGCGACTGCTCTCCGAGGCCATCGCGGCGGCCAACCAGAGCGAGCCGGACGCCCCGGTCAGCACCGAGATCGTCGAGGGCTCCCCGGTCATGGCCCTCGTCCGCAAGTCCGAATCGGCCTTCCTGGTGGCCATCGGCGACGGCGGGATGGCCCACTGCGACGACTGCATCCCGGCCGACAGCCCCGCCCTCCAGGTGGCCGCCCGCGCCGAGTGCCCGGTGCTGGTCGCCCGGCAGGACCCGCCACCGCAGGGCCCGGTGCTGGTCGGGGTCGACGGCTCGGCGTCCGCCGAGATCGCGCTGAGCTGGGCGCTGGCCTGCGCCAGCCGGCACCGGTCACGGCTGCTGGCGATCTGGGTGGTCGAGACGGAGGCGGCGATCGAGTCGGCCACCGGCCGGCTGCACGACCTGGTCGCCGGCCACACCCCCGGGCTTTCCGACATCGCCGTCGAGTGTCATGTCATTCGGGGCGAGCCGGGTGACGTACTGGTCGAGCAGTCGCGTTCGGCGCAGCTGGTGGTGGTCGCCGCCCGGGGCGACGAGCCGTGGCGCGGCATGCTCGGCGCGGTCAGCCAGTCGTTGCTCTACCACTCACCGGCGCCGGTGATCGTGGTCCGCGGCGCCACCGGCCCGCCGGCCGACGGGTCGTGACACCCACGACGGCGGGACCAACGGCCCTGATCCACGCCCGACGTTCCGGCAAAGCTGAAACTGGAAACCGCGTGTTGCGGATGCAGGATCCACCGACCCGCGAGAGGCTCATTCGGTATGGACACCGCCGTAGACCTGCCAAGCACCCTGACCGATGACGAACTGCGCCGGTTGGACGCCTACTGGCGGGCCGCCAACTACCTCACCGTCGGGCAGATCTACCTGCTGGACAATCCCCTGTTGCGCGAACCGCTCGCCCCCGAACACGTCAAGCCCCGGCTGCTGGGCCACTGGGGCACCTCCCCCGGCCTGAACCTGGTCTACGCCCACCTGAACCGGGTCATCGTCGCCCGCGACCTGCCGGCCATCTTCATCGCCGGCCCCGGTCACGGCGGCCCGGCGGTCGTCGCGAACACCTGGCTGGAGGGCACCTGGAGCGACCGTTACCACGGCATCGGCCGCGACGAGACCGGCATGGCCCGGCTGTTCCGGCAGTTCTCCTTCCCCGGCGGCATCCCGAGCCATGTCGCGGCGGAGGTGCCGGGCTCGATCCACGAGGGCGGCGAGCTGGGGTACGCGCTGAGCCACGCCTACGGCGCCGCCTTCGACAACCCGGATCTGCTGGTCGCCTGCGTCATCGGCGACGGGGAGGCGGAGACCGGGCCGCTGGCCGGCAGCTGGCTGTCCAACGCGTTCCTCAACCCGGCCCGCGACGGCGCGGTGCTGCCCATCCTGCACCTCAACGGATACAAGATCGCCAACCCGACCGTGCTGGACCGGATACCCGAGTCCGACCTGCTCGACCTCATGCGCGGCTACGGCTACCAGCCGTACGTGGTCGCCGGTGACGAGCCGGCCGCCGTGCACGAGACGCTCGCCGCCACCCTCGACCGGGCGCTCGACGAGATCGCCGAGATCCAGCGTCAGGCCCGCTCGGGCGCGGCCGTGACGCGCCCCCGCTGGCCGATGATCATCCTGCGCACGCCGAAGGGCTGGACCGGCCCGCGCGAGGTCGACGGCAAGCAGGTCGAGGGGACCTACCGCGCCCACCAGGTGCCGCTGTCCGAGGTGCGCACCAACCCGGCGCACCTCGCCGAGCTGGAGCGCTGGCTGCGCAGCTACCGGCCGGAGGAACTCTTCGACGCCACCGGCGCCCCGGTCGCCGAGCTGGCCGCGCTGCCGCCCCGCGGCGACCGGCGGATGAGCGCCAACCCGGTCACCAACGGTGGGCAGGTGCTGCGCGACCTGGTCCTGCCGGACTTCCGCGACTACGCCGTCGACGTGCCCCGGCCCGGCGCGACGGCCACCAGCGCCACCGGCGAACTCGGCAAGTGGATGCGCGACGTGATCGCCGCCAACCCGCAGACCTTCCGCCTCTTCGGCCCGGACGAGGTCGCCTCCAACCGGCTCCAGGCGGCCTTCGAGGTCACCGACCGGGCCTGGACGGCCGGCACGGTCCCCGGCGACGACCACCTCTCCCCCGACGGGCGGGTGATGGAGGTCCTCTCCGAGCACCTGTGCCAGGGCTGGCTGGAGGGTTACCTGCTGACCGGTCGGCACGGCATCTTCACCAGCTACGAGGCGTTCATCCACATCGTCGACTCGATGGTCAACCAGCACGCCAAGTGGCTGAAGGTGACCCGGGCCATCCCCTGGCGGCAGCCGGTGGCGTCGCTGAACTACCTGCTCTCCAGCCACGTCTGGCGGCAGGACCACAACGGCTTCTCGCACCAGGACCCGGGCTTCATCGACCACGTGATGAACAAGAAGGCCGAGGTCGTCCGGGTCTACCTGCCCCCGGACGCGAACACCCTGCTCTCCACCATGGACCACTGCCTGCGCAGCCGGCACTACATCAACGTGGTGGTGGCCGGCAAGCAGTCCGCACCGAACTGGCTGACCATGGACGAGGCCGTCCAGCACTGCCGGCGCGGCCTGGGCATCTGGGACTGGGCCAGCACCGACGACGGCAGCGAGCCGGACGTCGTCCTCGCCTGCGCCGGTGACGTACCGACGCTGGAGACCCTCGCCGCGGCGGAGCTGCTGCGCCAGCACCTGCCCGAGCTGAAGGTGCGGGTGATCAACGTGGTCGACCTGATGCGCCTCCAGCCCTCCAGCGAGCACCCGCACGGCCTGCCGGACTCGGAGTTCGACACGCTGTTCACCCGGGACAAGCCGATCATCTTCGCGTACCACGGCTACCCGTGGCTGATCCACCGGCTCACCTACCGCCGCACCAACCACGACAACCTGCACGTGCGCGGCTACAAGGAGGAGGGCACCACCACCACGCCGTTCGACATGGTGATGCTCAACGACCTGGACCGCTTCCACCTCGTGATCGACGTGATCGACCGGGTGCCCGGGCTGGCCGCCCGCGCCGCGCACCTGCGGCAGGAGATGAGCGACGCCCGCCAGGCCAGCCGCGACTACACCCGCCGGTACGGCGAGGACGACCCCCGGGTGGCCGAGTGGCGTTGGGTCCGTCCGACCGACCAGACCAACCCCTGAGGAGGTTCCGATGGCGACTGACGCGGAGATCCTGGTGGGCTACGACGGCTCCCCGGACGCGGCGGCGGCCCTGGAGTGGGCGCTGGATCAGGCCCGCCGTGACGGCCGGGAGGTCCGGCTGGCGTACGTCTTCGAATGGCTCACCGTGGCCGGCTGGGTCGGCCCCGGCGTGATGCCGGGGATGTGGCCCGACGAGCAGGCCCGCCAGCAGGTCGAGGAGTTGGTCGGCAAGGCGGCTGCCGACGCCGCCGCCGCGCATCCCGACCTGACCGTCCGGGGTGAGGTGCTGGACGGCCCGCCCGCCCTGGTGCTGGAGGAGGGTTCGGCCCAGGCCGGACTGCTCGTGCTGGGCAGCCGCGGGCAGGGCGGCTTCACCGGTCTGCTCGCCGGCTCGACCGCCGTCAGCGTCACCGCGCACGCGCACTGCCCGGTGGTGGTGGTCCGCCGCGAAACGGCCGGCGCTACCCGGACCGGGCACATCGCGGTCGGCGTGGACGGCTCGGAACAGTCCCTGCTCGCCCTCGGCTACGCCTTCGAGCAGGCGGCCCTGCGCCGGGTGCCGCTGCACGTGGTACGGGCCTGGCAGCCACGCCGCGAGCAGTGGCACCTCACCGGCGAGCGGGCCCGCGACGCGGCCGTCGCCGAGCACACCGCCGAGCTGGACGAGCCGGTGCGCCGCTGGCAGGAGACCTTCCCCGAGGTGGAGGTGACCGTCGAGACGGCCACCGCCGCCCCCGCCGGCCTGTTGATCGACGCCAGCCGCAACGCGCAACTTATGGTGGTCGGCACCCGGGGCCGCGGCGGGCTGCGCGGTATGCTGCTCGGCTCGGTGAGCCAGCAGCTCATCCAACACGCCCACTGCCCCGTGGCAGTGATCCGGCAACGCTGAAACGGGAAGGTCGTGACGATGAGCCACCAGACGCCGGCTACGCACCGCCCGCTGACCACCGCCCTGGCGGAGGCCGCCGCGATGGCCGGTCACGCGCCGTCGGTGCACAACACCCAGCCGTGGCGTTGGCGGGTGCTCCCCGACGCGCTGGAGCTGCGGGTGGCCCGCGACCGCCAGCTGGCGGCGACCGACCCGGAGGGCGAGCTGCTCACCCTCAGCTGCGGCGCGGCACTGCACCACGCCCGGCTGGCGCTGGCCGCCGAGGGCTGGACGACGACCGTCCACCGGATGCCCGACCCGGCCGACCCCGACCTGTTGGCCCGGCTGACCGACCCGCAGCCCACCGGCGTCGACCCGGACGCGATGCGGATGGTGCAGTGCATGCAGGTGCGGCACACCGACCGGCGACCGGTCAGCGACGATCCGGTCGCCGGCGACACGCTGAACGCCATCGCGTCGGCCGCCGGCCAGGAGGGTGCCCGGCTGGAGCTTCTCGACCGCGACCAGGTGCTGCAACTGGCGGCCTCCGCCTCGCAGGCCGCCACGGTCGAGGCGGAGGATTCGCGGCTGCGCGAGGAGCTGGACTACTGGACCAGCCGCGCCGGTGGGCTGGGGCTGACCTCGGAGGTGCTGCCGGAGCAGCCGCCGCAGACCACCGTCCCGGGCCGGGACTTCGGCCGCCCCGGCACCCTGCCGGTCGGGCCGGGGCACGACCAGACGGCGGCGTACGCGCTGCTCTACGGCGACCAGGACGAGCCGGCCGGCTGGCTGCGCGCGGGTGAGGCGCTCTCCGCCGCCTGGCTGACCGCCACCCGGCTGGGTGTCTCGGCGGTGCCGCTGAGCGGAGTGGTGGAGGTGCCGGCGACCCGGCAGACGCTGCGCCAGGTGCTGGCCGGGCTCGGCCACCCGTACCTCGTGCTGCGCCTGGGGATCGCGGACCCGGCCCACGCCGGCCCGCCGCACACCCCGCGACTGCCCCGCGAGCAGGTGGTGGACACCTCGGCGGTGGAGGGCGGCGGCGCGTGACGGACGCCGGATAACATCGCCGGGTGACCGACGGCGCACCGAATCCCCGGCACGAGCCACCGTCGCTCGGGCTGAGTCCGCTGTCCCGGCTCCGCCTGGACGAGCTGCTTCAGGAGATGCTGGACCGGGTCGGCGAGGTGATGACCAGCCGGGAACGGCTGCGGGCGCTGCTCGACGCGGTCGTCGGGATCGGCACCGACCTGGATCTGCGCAGCACCCTGCAACGGATCGTGCAGTCGGCCTGCGAGCTGGCCGGCGCCCGGTACGGCGCGCTCGGCGTGATCGGTCCCGACCGGATGCTGCACGACTTCATCACCCACGGCATCTCCCCGGAGCTGCACGCGAAGATCGGTGACCTGCCGCACGGCCGGGGCGTGCTCGGCCTGCTGATCGACGACCCGAAGCCGCTGCGGATGCCGGACATCACCCAGCATCCGCGCTCCTACGGGTTCCCGCCGAACCACCCGCCGATGCACACCTTCCTCGGCGTGCCGGTGCGCATCCGCGAGCAGGTCTTCGGCAACCTCTACCTGGCCGAGAAGCAGGGCGGCGTCCAGTTCACCGAGGACGACGAGGAGATCGTCGTGGCGCTCGCGGCCGCCGCCGGCGTGGCGATCGAGAACGCCCGGCTCTACGCGCTGGCCCACCGGCGGGAACTCTGGCTGGCCGCCACCGCGGAGATCACCTCGCTGCTGCTCGGCGAGGTGCGGCGCACCGACGCGCTGACGCTGGTGGCCCGCCGGGCCCGGGAGGTCGCCGAGGCCGAGCTGGCCCTGGTGCTGCTCTACGACGACGAGGCCGACCACTTCACCGTGGAGGTCGTGGACGGCGCCGGCAGCCAGGCCCGCGCGCTGGTCGGCACGGTGCTGCCGGCGGCGGACACCAGCTTCGCCGGCCCGATCGCCGAGGGCCGGCACGACTCGGTGGACGACCTCGCCCACGCCGCGCCCTGGCCGGCGGTGCTGCACACCGGGCCGGCGGTGATCTCGCCGTTGGCCACCGCCGACACGCTGCACGGCGTGCTGGTCATCGCGTACGGGACCGAGCATGGCGGGGCCACCGACGACGACGTGGTGCTGCTGGGCAGTTTCGCCGGGCAGGCCGCGCTGGCCATGGAGCGGGCCCGTGGGCAGGAGGAACGGGAGCAGCTGGTGGTCCTGGAGGACCGCGAACGGATCGCCCGGGACCTGCACGACGTGGTCATCCAGCGGCTCTTCGCCACCGGCCTACAGTTGCAGAACGCGGTGCCGCTGGCCGGCAAGCCCGAGGTGGCCAAGCGGGTCAACGCCGCGGTCGACGACCTGGACGCCACCATCAAGGACATCCGCCGCACCATCTTCGAGCTGCGCAGCCCGGTGAGCGCGGCGCTGCGCACCGAGATCCGCGAGGCGGTGGAGGTGGCCGCGGAGTCGCTCGGTTTCCGGCCCCGGCTGGAGCTGACCGGGCCGGTCGACAGCGCCGTCCCGGACCCGGTCCGCCCCGACCTCACCGCGGTGCTCCGCGAGGCGCTCTCCAACGCCGTACGCCACGCCGAGGCGTCAGCGGTGTCGGTGGCGATCACCGTCAACGCCACCACGGTCACCGTGGTGGTCACCGACGACGGGGTGGGCTGCGATCCGGCCGCCGCCCGGGGCGGGCTGGTGAACCTGCGCGAACGCGCCGAGCGCCACGGCGGCACCTTCGAGGTACGCCCAGCCCAGCCGCACGGCACCGAACTGCACTGGTCGGTCCCGCTGCGGGACTGAATCCTCGCGGGGTGGCGGTGCGTCAGTGGGCCTTGCCGAGCAGGCGGGTGGCGAGGACGGCGGCCTGGGTGCGCCGTTCCAGGCCGAGCTTGGCCAGCACGCTGGAGACGTAGTTCTTGACGGTCTTCTCGGCCAGGAACATCTTGCCGGCGATCTCCCGGTTGGTCAGCCCCTCGGCGACGTACTCCAGGATCCGCCGCTCCTGCTCGGTGAGCGACTGTAGCTCGCGGGGCTGTTCCACGCCGCTGCGGATGCGCTCCAGGACCCGGGTGGTGATCGCCGGGTCGAGCAGCGACTGGCCGGCCGCCACCCGGCGGACCGCGTCGACCAGGTCGGTGCCGCGGATCTGCTTGAGCACGTACCCGGAGGCGCCGGCCATGATCGCCGCGAAGAGCGCCTCGTCGTCCTCGTACGAGGTGAGGATCAGCCCCTTGATCGAGGAGTCCACCGCCCGCACGTCGCGGCAGACGTCGATGCCGTTGCCGTCGGGCAGCCGGGCGTCGAGGATCGCCACGTCGGGCCGCAACGCCGGGATCCGGCGGGCCGCCTCCTGGGCCGAGCCGGACTCACCGACCACCTCTATGTCGCCGCTGGCGTGCAACAGGTCGGCGAGGCCACGACGGACGACCTCATGGTCGTCGAGCAAGAACACCCGGATCATCCCCCTTTTCTACCCCCTCCCACCCACCCCCCGCACGGGCCGAAAGTCCCTCCTCTCGGTTGATCAAGAAGTTTGCGTCTCCAACGGGCCCGATCCCGACCGAAAACTTTTGATCAACAAGCCCCGGGGGTAGGTGGGGGTCCCCCGGGGTCGGGACGTGTGGCCCTGCTGGGCGGGGGTGGTGGGGAGGCACCGTGGGAGGAGACCGGACTAGCGCGAGGGGGCAGGACCATGGAGACCGGTTACACCGTCGAGCAGCTGCGGGCCGCCGTGGCCGACGCGATCCGCGCGCCGTCCCTGCACAACGTCCAGCCGTGGCGGTTCCGGCTGCGCGACGGCGGGATCGAGGTGCTCGTCGACCCGACCCGCCGGCTGCCCGCCACCGACCCGAGCGGCTGGGGCGCCCGGGTCGCCGGCGGGGCGGCCCTGTTCAACCTGCGCCTGGCCCTCACGGTGTCGGGCACCCCGGCGGCGGTCCGGCTGCGCCCGTACCCGTCGGAACCGAACGTGCTGGCCCGGCTGCTGCCGGACCTGCCGCGCCGCCCCACCCCCGCCGAGCAGCACCTCTACGCGGCCATTCCCCGGCGGTTCAGCAACCGTGCCCCGTTCTGGCCCGACCCGGTCCCGGCCGACGCCCGCTGGCAGCTCGGCGAGGCGGCCCGGGCCGAGCACTGCTGGCTGGAGCTGCTGATCGGGGTCAGCGCGGTCAACGCGTTCGCCGAGATCGCCAACGGCGCGCACCGGGTCCTCGAACGCGACCCCGGCTACCGGGCCGAGCGGGCGGCCTGGGTGCGCGCCACGCACGCGCCCGACGGGGTGCCGGCGGCCGCCGGCGGCCCGCAGGCCGAGCCGCAGGACCTGCTCCCGTCGCGGAGCTTCGGCGGTTCACAGCGGGCGCCCGGCCGGGACTTCGAACCGGAGCCGCTGGTGGCGGTGCTCGGCTCGGCCGGCAACACCGCCGTCGACCAGGTCGTCGCCGGTCAGGCGTTGCAGCGGGTGCTGCTCACCGCCGCCGACGCCGGGCTGTCCGTGTCGATGCTGTCCCAGCCGATCGAGGTGCCGACGGCGCGGGAGCAGCTGCGGATGTCGCTGGGGCGCTTCGGCACGCCGCAGATGGTGATGCGGATCGGGTACGGCCAGCCGGGCCGGCCCACCCCCCGACGCCCCGTCGACGAGGTGCTGGACCTGCCGGTACGCGCCGCCCTGACCAACCAGCTGCCGACCTGATCGACTCCGCACGCCCCCGCCGAAACGGCGTCAGCCCGGGGGGCGTCGGAGCCGCCCGGGCCCGCACCGATCGCGGCAGGGCCGCGTCCACCCCGCACCCGACCCGCTCGCCCATCGTCACCACGGCGATGCCGGCGCCGGCCCGGCGGGTCTCATGAGACGCGGCCCAGCAGGTCGGCCTCCCGGGCCGGGTCGAGGCCGACCGGCGGCCGGGCCGGCCGGCCAGCGCGGGCCGGAACCGTGCCGACCCGGCGCAGCCACGCCCAGGTCTCCGCGACCGTGTCGGCCACCGGGCGGCAGGTCAGCCCGTCGGCGTAGGCGCGGCCGACGTCGAGCTGCTGCATCCAGCGGTACTCGTGGCCCGGCGGAATCCAGATCGGCACATCGTTCCAGGGCGCCACTCCGGCGGCGAGCAGCTGGTCCGGGTCGACCCAGCGCAGCCGGGCGGCGGCGCCGGTGGCCGCGAGGCAGGCGCTGAGCAGCTCACCGGTGGTGGCGTGTCCGGGCCGGCTCACCACGTTGACCGGGCCGCCACGGCGGGCGGCTCCGGCGTCCAGCAGGAAGGCCGCCAGATCCCGGACGTCGACGTACTGCACCGGCAGGTCGGCCGGGCCGGGTGCCAGGACGTCGCCGCCCCGGGCGATGCGGCTCAGCCACCACGGCAGCCGGCCGATGTCCTCGCCGGGGCCGAGGATCAGCCCGGCCCGGGCGAGCAGCACCCGGTCGCCGAGGAGCTCCCGCAGCGCCCGCTCGGCACCGGACTTCAACGTCGGGTAGTCGCCGTCGGTGGCCGCCGGGTCGGCGTCGACCACCGGGGCGGACTCGGTCGCCCCGGCCACCACCGGCGGCGCGTAGACCGATGCGCTGGAGACGTAGACGTAGTGGCCGACCCGGCCGGCCAGCGCCCGCGCCGCCGCCTGTGCGGCCCGGGGCGCGCCGTCCCAGGTGTCGACGACGAGGTCCCACCCGCCACCGGCCAGCGCGGCCAGCCCGCCGGGCGCCGTCCGGTCACCCACCAGTCGCCGTACGCCCGCCGGAGGCGCCCCGTGCCGCCCCCGGTTGAACACGGTCACCGACCAGCCCCGGTGCAGCGCCTCGGCGACCGTCGCCCCGCCCACGAATCCCGTACCGCCCAGCATGAGGAGTCTCATGCCGTCCACCCTGCCGGTTGTCTACGCCGCGCGGGCGGCCCGTTCACCCTCGGCGGATCTGCCGAGGGCAGAAGCGGGGGCGGGGTCGCCCGCGCGGCGTGGAGGTCAACAACTTCCGGAAGACTATCGATAGGCTTCTACCCGGCTGGGGCCGTGCTGTCGCGGATCACCAGCTCGGTGGCCAGCTCGATCCGGGGGCTCTCCACCTGTTCGCCGTTGGCCAGCCGCAGCACCGTCCGGGCCGCCAGCATGCCCATCTCCGCCAACGGCTGACGCACCGTGGTCAACGGCGGCGAACACCACCGCACCTCCGGCAGATCATCAAACCCGACCACACTGATGTCATCCGGCACCCGCAACCCCCGCTGACGCACCGCCTCATACACACCCAACGCCATCTGATCACTCGACGCGAAAATCGCCGTCGGCGGATTCGCCAACCCCAACAACCGCACCCCACCCGAGAAACCAGTCTCGTGGTAGAAGTCCCCGGGGCACACGAGGTCGTCGTCGACGGCCAGCCCGGCGGCCTCCAGCGCGGCCCGGTAGCCGTCCATCCGCGCGCGGCTGCACATCAGCTGCGGCGGCCCGGCGATGAACCCGATCCGCCGGTGCCCCAGACCGATCAGATACTCCGTCGCCCGCAGGCCGCCGGCCCAGTTGGTGGCGCCGATCGTCGGCGCCTCCCGGGTCGGCAGGCCGTCTGCGTCGACGACGACCAGCGCGACGCCGAGCCGGCGCAGCTCGTCCTGCAAGGGCGGCTCCACCATCGAGGTCACGAAGATGACGCCCTCGGTGCCGCGCCGGCGCATGCCGTCGAGCCACTGCTGGGCGGAGGAGGTGCGGCGGTGGATGGCGGAGACCACGGTGCCCACCCCGGCGGCGTGCGCCACGTCCTCCACACCCCGGATGATCTCCACCGCCCACGGGCTGTCCAGGTCGTTGAAGACCAGGTCGAGCAGACCGGAGCTGGTCCGGGTGCTCGCCGGCCGGCGCTGGTAGCCGTGCCGGCTCAGCAGCTCCTCCACCCGCTCCCGGGTCTGCGGGGCCACATCCGAACGGCCGTTGAGCACCCGCGACACCGTCGGCACCGACACCCCGGCCAGGTCGGCGATCGCCGAGATGGTGACCTTGCGGGTGTCTCTGGCAACCACGGCACTCCCCCGATACAGCGACAGCCCGTACGGCGACCAGGGGCGACCGGGACGGGCGGCCGGCTGCCTCCCCCACCCTAGTACCGGAAGTTTCGCGCCGCCTACCGGTAGTTGGCGCAGGTCACATCGGCACCGGGCCAGCGGATCTGGACAGCCGCGCGGGCCGTCAACCGCGGGGGGCCGCCGCGCTGTCGCGGACCACCAGCTCGGTGGCCAGCTCGATCCTCGGGCTCTCCACCTTCTCGCCCTTGGCCAGCCGCAGCACCGTCCGGGCCGCCAGCATGCCCATCTCCGCCAACGGCTGACGCACCGTGGTCAACGGCGGCGAACACCACCGCACCTCCGGCAGATCATCAAACCCGACCACACTGATGTCATCCGGCACCCGCAACCCCCGCTGACGCACCGCCTCATACACACCCAACGCCATCTGATCACTCGACGCGAAAATCGCCGTCGGCGGATCCGCCAACCCCAACAACCGCACCCCACCCGAGAAACCGGCCTCGTGGTAGAAGTTGCCCGGCTGGATCAGCCGGTCGTCGATCGAGATGCCGGCCGTCTCCAGCGCCGCGCGGTAGCCGTCCATCCGGGCCCGGCTGCACATCAGCTGCGGCAGTCCGGCGATGAACCCGATCCGCCGGTGCCCCAGACCGATCAGATACTCCGTCGCCCGCAGGCTGCCCGCCCAGTTGGTGGCGCCGATCGTCGGCGCGTCCTGCGCGGGCACCCCGGCCGGGTCGACGATCACCACCGGGATGTTGAGCCGGCGCAGGTCGGCCTGCTGCGGCGGTTCGAGGGTGGAGGTCACGAAGATGACCCCCTCGGTGGACCGGGTCCGGATGTTGTCGAGCCACTGCTTGGCCGAGGAGGTACGGCGGTGGATGGCCGAGACCACGGTGCCCACCCCGGCGGCGTGCGCCACGTCCTCCACACCCCGGATGATCTCCACCGCCCACGGGCTGTCGAGATCGGGGAAGACCAGATCCAGCAGACCCGAACTCGCCCGCATGCTCGGCGGCCGGCGCCGGTAACCGTGCCGGGTCAGCAGCTCCTCCACCCGCTCCCGGGTCTGCGGTGCCACATCCGAACGACCGTTGATCACCCGGGACACGGTCGGCACCGACACTCCGGCCAGGCGCGCGATCGCCGCGATGGTCACTGTCCGGTTGTCGTTGGCAGCCACGCGGCGCCCTCCCTCTGCTCGCTCATCCCTTGACGCTGCCGGCCAGACCGCCGACGAGCTGACGTTCGGCGATGGCATAGAAGCCCAGCGCCGGGACCATGGACAGTACGACGTACGCCAGCACCCGGGCGGTGTCGTCAGCGTACTGACCCTGGAACGCCTGAACCCCGACGGGCAGTGTCCACCAACTCTGGTCGGTGAAGACGACCAGCGGCAGCATGAAGTTGTTCCAACTGGCCACGATCGCCAGCACCGACACGGTGGCGAGCGCCGGCCGGGCCATCGGCAGCAGGATCCGCCAGAAGAACCCGAAGGCCGTGCAGCCGTCCAGCGTCGCGGCCTCCTCGACCTCGGCGGGGATGGTCCGGAAGAACTGACGCAGGATGATGATGGTGACCGGCAGCCCGAAGGCCGCCTGCGGCAGGATCACACCGAGCGGATTGTCCAGCAGGCCCATGCTGCGCAGCAGGACGAACAGCGGCAGGATGGCCACCGCGAACGGGAACATCAACCCGACCGCGAAGAGGGTGAACAGCAGCTCCCGGCCGCGGAAGGCGAAGCGGGCGAAGACGAACGAGGCCATCGCCGCGGTGCCCACCACCACGACGGTGGTGGCCAGCGCGATGAGGGTGCTGTTGCCCAGCTGCCGCCAGAACACGCCCGAGCCGAAGATGCCGACGTAGTTGTCGAAGACCCACGGGTCCGGCAGCCCGATCGGGTTGACCGACAGCTGCCCGTTGTCCTTGAAGCCGCCGAGCACGCCGAAGAGCACGGGCACCACGATCAGCGCGCCGATGGCGATGGAGACAAGGTGCAGCACGAGGTGGCGGGTCCGCCGAGCGGGGTTCGGCGCGTTGGTCATCATTGGACTCCCCTGGTGGTGATCGCGCCCTCGGTGTCCCGGCGCATGACGACCCGCTGGTAGAACAGGGCGAACACGAGGCTCAGCAGGAACATGATGATGCTGATCGCGCTGGCGTAACCGACCTCGAAGCGGCGGAAGCCGTGCTGGAACATCGTCACCGCCATCGTCTCCGAGGCGTGGATGGGCCCGCCGCCGGTGAGCACCCAGACCATGTCGAAGAGCTGGATGGTGCCGATCACGGAGAGGAAGACGCTGATCCGGATGGTGGGCCCGAGCAGCGGCAGGGTCACGTGCCGGAACACCTGCCAGCTGGTCGCCCCGTCGGTGGTGGCGGCCTCGGTCAGCTCCCGGGGAATGTTCTGCCGGCCGGCCAGATAGAGGATCATGTGGAAGCCGAAGTACTTCCAGGAGATCACCAGGAACAGGGCGAAGAGCACGGTGTCCGGGTCGGCGAAGACCGCCTCCACCCCCAGCAGGCCCGACAGCGCGTCGCCCAGCCCCCGGTTCGGCGAGAACACCAGCGTGAAGAGCACCGCCGTGGTGACCTCGGAGAGCACGTACGGGGCGAAGAAGAGCAACCGGTAGACGCTGCGCCCGCGCAGCGGCTGGTTGAGCAGCATCGCCAGACCGAGCGACGCGGGCAGTTGGATCAGCAGCGACAGCACGATCAGGATCCCCGCGCGCCACAGGTCGCCCTGGAAGACCGGGTCACCGAAGGCCCGGGTGAAGTTGTCCAGGCCGACGTAGTCCTCCGGCAGGCCGAAGCCGTTCCACTTGAACATGCTGGCGTAGCCCGCGACCAGGATCGGCGCGATGACCAGCAGCAGGAACAGCACCAGGGCCGGGGCCAGGAAGAGAGCGATGGTGACCAGACCGCGGGGGCGGTCCCGGCGGCCACGGGGGGCCGCCGGAACCGCCGGCACGAGTTCGGGCACCGCGACGTCGCGCCGCTGGTTGGTCACCGGCGAGGGACTCATCGTGCCCGCTCCACTCGATCGTCGTACGGGTTTCGGCTTACCGGCATCGCTACTGGCTCTTCGCCACCGAGGTGATGTCCTTGACGATCTGGTCCGGCCGCTTGGTGCCGGCGACGAGTTCGGCGACGCTGTCGTTGACCTGCTGGCCGACCGCCGGCGGGTACGCCTGGTCGAGGTAGAGCTGGAACCCGGTCGCGCTGGCCAGGGTGGCCGCCACGACCTGGTTGTTCGGGTCCTTGATCGCGTCGGCGGCGGCCTTGCTGGTCGGCAGCACCGCGCCGGTCTCGGCGGACCTGCGCTGGTTCTCCACCTGTAGCAGCGTCCGCAGGAAGTCCACGGTGGCCGGCGGGGCGTTGCGGCCCAGCACGAAGCCGTTGCCACCGCCGAAGGCCTCGGTCGCCGTACCCTTGCCGCCGTCCACGGTCGGGAAGGTGAAGAACCCGAGCTTGTCGCCGAGGCCCTTCTTGCTGGTCGACGAGGACGCCTGGACCGCCGGAGCCCACTGGCCCATCAGCTCCATCGCGGCGCCACCGTTGCCCATCGTCGCGGCCTGCCCGTCCGGCGAGCCGTACTCCGCGCCCAGGAAACCCCGCTGGAACGGTTGCAGGTCGACCAGCTCCTTGAACCGCTCGCCCGCGGCCACGAAGTCCGGGGTGTCGAAGTTCTTCTCGTCGGCCGCGCGCTGCAACGCCTCCAGGCCACCGATGCGCATGGAGAGGTAGGCCCAGTAGAAGTGGGCGGGCCACTTGTCCTTGCCGGCCAGCGCGACCGGGACGATGCCGGCCGTCTTGAGCTTGCTCACCGTCTCCAGCAGCTGGGCCCAGGTCGTCGGCGGGGTGGTGATGCCGGCCTTCTCGAAGTGGTCCTTGTTGTACCAGAAGCCGACCATCCCGACGTCGAACGGGACGCCGTAGATCTTTCCGTCCAGGGTGTACGGCTGCAACGCCGCCGGCACCAGCTCGCCGACCCAGGGCTCGACGTCTTTGGTGATGTCCTTGACCAGGCCCGCGTCGACCTGCTGCCGCAACACGCCACCGCCCCAGGACTGGAACAGGTCCGGCGGCGAGCCGGCCTGGGTCGCCGTGGTCAGCTTGGCCTTGAACGCCTCGTTCTCCAGCGGCTGGATCTCGATCTTGACGTTGTCGTGCGCGGTCTCGTACTCCTTGGCCATCTCCGCCCAGACCGGCAGCATGGGCTCGGTGTTCTGGATGTGCCACCAGTTGATCGTCTGCGGGCCGTCCGGGTCGCTGGACCCGCCGTCGCTGCCACAGGCGCCGAGCAGGAGCGCGCCGGTGCCCATGCCGGCCAGACCCAGCAGCGACCTGCGGGAGATGTGCGCTGTCATGGTTCATCCCTTCGAGAACGTGTGAAGTGCTCGGAGTGCCGCCACGGTTCGGCGGAAGGTGCGGAAGCACAGCCCGGAAGTTT
Organism: Micromonospora sp. CA-263727; assembly: GCF_050942455.1. NCBI lineage: Bacteria > Bacillati > Actinomycetota > Actinomycetes > Micromonosporales > Micromonosporaceae > Micromonospora > Micromonospora sp. CA-263727. The sequence goes on along the minus strand of NZ_CP192031.1, from coordinate 1,996,326 downwards.
CAGCCAGCTGCCGGTATTTTCGATGTGATGGCCGGCACGTTACGACGCGTTGACGTGTGCGGTCAAGGGGGTGTCGCGGGCGGGCTTCAGCCGCTACCGTGAGCGGAATTCTGGAGCTTCCGGAGTGGAGACTTCCGGAAAAACACCGGGACCAGAACCTGAAGGAGTCGAACATGTCGACCGAGATCGCAGACGTGGCCACGGCCCGGTCGATCCGCAACCCCGTGCTCACCGGTTTCCACCCGGACCCGTCCATCCTGCGCGTCGGCGACGACTACTACCTGGCCACCTCGACCTTCGAGTGGTACCCGGGGGTACGCGTGCACCACTCGAAGGACCTGGTGCACTGGCGGGCCCTGGGCGGCATCATCGCCGAACGCCGCCTGCTCGACCTGCGCGGCTGCGGCGACTCCAACGGGATCTGGGCACCCGACCTCACCTACCACGACGGGCTGTTCCACCTCGTCTACAGCGACGTGGCCAGCTTCGCCAGCGGCTACTGGGACGCGCAGAACTTCCTCACCACCGCGCCGGCCGTGACCGGCCCGTGGTCGGACCCGGTCCGGCTGCACTCGCACGGCTTCGACGCCTCGCTCTTCCACGACGACGACGGCACGACCTGGCTGCTGTCGATGAGCGCCGACTGGCGACCGGGCCGCGACCGCTTCGGCGGCATCGAGATCCAGCAGTACGACCCGGTCCGGCGACAACTGGTCGGCCAGGCCCGGATCATCTTCACCGGCACCGAGGTCGGCCTGACCGAGGGGCCGCACCTCTACCGCCACGAAGGCTGGTACTGGCTGGTCACCGCCGAGGGCGGGACCAGCTGGGAACACCAGGTCACGGTCGCCCGCTCGCGCGAGCTGTTCGGCCCGTACGAGATCGACCCGGCCGGGCCGCTGCTCAGCTCCGTCGGCCGACCGGACCTCACCCTGCAGAAGGCCGGCCACGGCAGCCTGGTCCGCACCCAGCGTGGCGACTGGTACCTCGCCCACCTGGTCGGACGCCCCTACACCCCGCTGGGCAACTGCGTGCTCGGGCGGGAGACCGCCCTCCAGAAGGTCGACTGGCCGGCGGGCGGCTGGCCCGGCATCGCCGGAGGCATCCCGGCCGACGAGATCCCCGCCCCGGACCTGCCCGCCCACCCGTGGCCCGACCAGCCGGCCACCGACCACTTCGACACGCCCGAGTTGGCCACCTGGTGGTCGACGCTGCGCCGGCCCGCCACCGACGACTGGATCGACCTGCGGTCCCGCCGGTCGCACCTGCGCGTCTACGGCGGCCAGTCGCCGGTCGGCAAGCAGACGCCGAGCCTGGTGGCGCGGCGCGCGGGGGCGGCACACTGCTCGCTGGAGACCGTCGTCGAGTTCGACCCCGGCGACCACCGCCACCTGGCCGGGATCACCGGCTACTACAACACCCAGAACTGGCACTATCTCTACCTGACCCGCGCCGACGACGGGCGGACCGTGCTGGAACTGCTCAGCTGTGACAGCGGCCGGCGCACCGCATACCCGCAGCTCACCGTCGATGCCGGCGGCGCCCGCCGGGTCGGCCTGCGGGTGACGTTCGACGGCTCGGTGCTGCGTTTCGCGTACGACCTGGGCCACGGTTGGCAACAGGTGCCCGTCGAGTTGGACGCCACCATCCTCTCCGACGAGCACGCGGCGCTGATCATCGACGGCGAGCCCGCCGCCTGGGGCTTCACCGGCTCGTTCCTCGGGCTCTGGGTCCAGGACCTCGGCGGGGACGGCCGCTACGCCGACTTCGACCACGCCACCTACCTCGAAGCCCCCATGCAAGGAAGGGCCCCCTTTTAACGCCTGCGGTAGAGGCGGGGCCCCCTGTTAACAATCGGCCGCCGGGTGGGCGGGACGGAGCGCGCCGCCTTACCCGGCCCACCGCTCCCCCGGAAACGCGACACGGAAGGTCTGACCGATGGCACCCCGCACCCACCCCCCACTGGCAGCACACCGCGCCTGGTCCGGGCCGGCTGCCACGGCACGGCCCGTAGAGGCGATCGGCACCGACCACGTCCTCTGCCTCACCTTCGACGACGGACCACACCCGGTGCACACCCCACGCCTGCTCGACGTGCTGGCCGCGCACCAGGTCCGGGCGGTCTTCTTCCTCCAGGGCAACCGCGTCACCGAGCATCCCGACCTGGTCGGCCGGATCGTCGCCGCCGGCCACACCCTGGGCAACCACGGCATGCGCCACGACGACATGAGCCGTTGGACCGCCGGCCGGATCGCCTCGGACCTGCTGGAGACCAACGCGGTCATCCGGCAGGCCGTACCGCGTGCCCCCGTGCCCTACTTCCGGGCCCCCTTCGGCGCCTGGGGCCAGACCCCGCCGGTCGCCACCGCGCTGGGAATGCGGCCGATGGGCTGGCGGCTGGCGGTGACCGACTGGGAACCCCCCGGCACCGACGAGCTGGTCCGGCGGATCAACGACGGGGTCGCCCCCGGCGCGGTGGTGCTGCTGCACGACGGCGGCGGCGACCGCAGCCAGACCGTCGACGCCGTCGACCGCGTCGTGCCGGCCCTGCGGGCGCGCGGCTGGCGGTTCACCCTGCCCGATACGACCGCAGCCACCGGAGAGCGGTGACGGGTCGCCGGGCCGGCACCGGCCCCGACTACCCGCCCGGCGCGGGGGAGGCCGCCCGGTGGACGACCTCCTCGGTCGTCAGCGGACTACGTGGATGGTGGCTGAGGCAGATCGGCGCCTGCATCTTGACGAAGCGGGCACCCTCGACCGCCGCATAGAACTGCCCGGTCCGCATCTTTCCGATGTCGGAGATGTCGGTGCCCTTTGCCCTGGCCACGTCCCGGGCCGCCTCGATCTGCACCGGCACGGTCAGCAGGCCGAAGAACTGGGTGGCCGCGTTGCCGGGGATCTGGTTGTGCAGCGCCTTCGGCGCCTGCGTGGCGAAAACCAGGCCCAGCCCGTACTTGCGGGCCTGCGAGGTCAGCGCCAGGGTGCTCTGGGTGCAGGCGGTGACGCCGCCGGACGGGGCCATGGTCTGGGCCTCGTCCATCACGAAGAGCCCGCCCAGCGGCCGGTCACCGGCCGGGTGCCGCTTTATCCAGGTGAAGAGCGCGAGCTGCAACTGGTTGACGAAGCTCTGCCGCTGGTGTTCCTCGGGCAGGCCGACGAAACTGATCACCGACACCCGGGCCCGCCGGCCGGGCGCCGGGGTGAGCAGCTCGCCCGGGTCGACGGGCGTGCCGGCGCCGCCGAAGAGCGGGTCGTTGATCAGCGCGGCCTTGAGCAGCTGCGACATCCCGCCCGCCAGCCTCGGCGCGCCGTCGAGCTGGCTCGTGCCGTCCGGCAGGTCGTTGAGGATCTCGACGAACTCGCGCAGATCGTTCGCGCCGGTACGGGCATAGCTGATCAGCGCCTCGCGCAGCACCGCCCGACCCAGCCGCGCCTTGTCGGTGCCGCCGTCCACGCGGGCATGCGGGGCGAGCGTGGCGACGGCGGCATTCACCGCCGCGGTGAAGCCGTCCGGGTCGTCGAGCACGTCGGCGAAGCGGGGCAACGGTTGGAAGGTCAACGGCCGGCCCGCCTGCCGGCCCGGCGTCCAGATCACCACGTCCGTCCCGGACAGGTACGCCGCCGCCCGCTCCGCGTCGTCCGCGCCCCATCCGTTCGGCGGCACGGGCCACGCCTCGCCGAGCCTGGCCAGGTCGTTGTTCGGGTCGAGGACGATCGCGGAGACGCCACGCAACGCACACTCCTCGACCAGCCTGCGGATCAGGACGGTCTTGCCGGAGCCGGAGCCGGCGAAGATCACCGTGTGCCGGCGCAGTGATTCGAGGCCGATCCGCACCGGGTCCGGCCGGCCGGCGACCGCGCCCAGGTCCACGTACTCCGGATCGATCCCGGCCACCGCCATCGGCTCCGCCGCGACGGGCACGGGTTCCCCGGATCGCGGCGCCGGCACGACCGGGGCCCGCCCGACCACCCGGGCCGGCGTGGACGCCCCCGGCCCGACCGCCGCCCCCGTCCCGACCGCCGCCTCCGGCGCCGGCCCCGACTGGAGTGGGACGACCGGCGGCGACTGCCGCGCCGGGGCCGCACCGGTCCGGCCGCCCAACGCGTCCCGCAGGCAGGTGATCTCCGACGCCGGTCGCCGGTCGGCGAACCACGGCCGTAGCGTCTCCAACCCGTGGTGCCGGATGAGCTGCTCCAGGGCGACCAACCGGCGGATGTCCGCGGCGGGGAAGGGCAGCGTACGGCCACCGGCCCGCTCGAAGACCTCCAGCACCTCGCGGGTCCGGGCACCGCCCGACCACGGCGCGCTGCGCAGCAGGAAGAGTTTCCGCTTGGCGACTCCCTCGGTGAGCCCGGCGGTGGTGACGGCGTTGCGGATCCGGTTGAGCGCGGCGATGTGGTGCGGTGCGGAAACCGCCCGGAACGACCAGTGCTCCTCGTCCTCGCTCTCCTCGTCGAGGCTGTGTCGCAGCCGGGCGTGCAGGGCCGGTTTCCCGCCAGCGGGGATCGGGTCGAGGCTGTACGCGTCGACGGCGGGGCCCTGCTCGGCTATCCACGCGGTCAGCCCGGCCCTGAGCAACTCCGGAACCCAGCCGTCCTCGGACTGCTGGAGGAGGGCGGGCTCGGGGTCCGCCCCCGTGATCAGCTCCGCGTACCGCGCGTCGATCTTGCCGAACTCATCCGCCACAGTGCCGGCTGCCGGCGTGCCGACCGCCTGGGTCGGCCCGGCCGCGCCGGCTTCCTGGCCGGCGGTCGAATACAGCAGGTGCGTCAGCTCCCGCACCTCGCCGGCGGCGAGGCAGGACCGCACGTGCGTGTCGATGCGGCGGAGCAGTTCGCGCGGGGTGAAGCCGACGACCTCGTCGAAGGCGCTGGGATGCACCGGCCAGGTCGGGTACGGCGGCACGCTGCCCAGCTCGTCGAAGATCACCGCGAAGCGCTTCTCGACCAGTTCCCGGCCGACCTCGACGGAGGGGATGTCCTTGAGCGGGGCGGCCTCCCGGAACCGGTCCTGGACCGTGTCGGTGGCCTGTGTCTTGACGTTCTGCCAGGTCTGCGGCAGGCAGGAGACGATCGAGAGCGACTTTCGGGTGGTCTCGCGCAGCGCCATCAGGCCGCTGGCGATCTGTTCCAGCAGCAGCGAGGTCTGCCAGTCGGTCTCCCCCCGGACATCGCGGTTGGTCGCCTTCACCGACTGGGCGACCATCAGGTCGATCTGGTCCACCGCGATCACCGTCGGGCCGACCATGGCCAGCAGCCGGGACGCGTCGCGGACCACCTCCTGGGGCGCCCGCCGGCTGCGCCGCAGGCCCCATTCGGCCCGGGTGCCCGGCTCCTCCTCGTCGTTGGCGCAGAGCAGGTCGTAGCCGACGTCCTGGAGGGCGGAGGACTCGGCGGCGTAGAGGACCAGGGCCCGGGCGGTGTCCTGGCATTCGGTGCCGATCTGGCGGTTCGTCTTGCGGATCTGGTCGACGAAGGCGTCGAGCGCGGGCCGGCTGAGCTCGGTCTCGCCGGTGATCGCCCGGCGTACCGTCCGCGGCGCGTTGACCTCGTCGCAGAGCCGGCGCAGGAACGTCCGCAGTTGCGTCGTCCCGTCCGGCATCGGGCGGGCGAAGTCCGCCAGCATCGACATCGCGGTGCTGTGCCAGAAGGCGCGGGCCTCCAGCAGGGCGACGAGGAAGAAGAACCCGCCGCGCCGCTGCACCTCCTGACGTACCGTGCCGAGCAGGTGGGTCTTGCCGGTGCCCCGTTGACCGAGGATCGCGACCCCCACCGGGCTGGAGTCGGCGCTGACGTCGGCCTCCGCGAAGCTGTCCAGCAGCGTCTGGAGCACGTCGCGGTGCAGGCCCTCGACGTGGAACGGCGCCGGCTTCCACACGTCGTCCGGGGTCGGCGCCCAGTTGAACCGCAGCGCGGCCAGGGCCCGCCGTTCCTCGTCGGTCATCATGACGAGATGGCGATGAGGTGCTTGTCCTGGTTGCCGATGCTGACCGCGGCGGCCCGCTCCTCCGGCCTGAGCACCTTCTGGTTGGACTCGGGAACCAGATGTACGTCGCGGTCCCGGTTGAGCCGGATCAGGGCGTCGTCGACCTCCGTGCGGGGCAGGCCGTCCAGCGCGGTACGCAGGTCGGCGAGCATCACGTAGTCGCCGGGCGCGGCGGCCAGCCCCCGGTACGCCTGCCGTACCAACGTGACCGGGTCGGGCCGGGGCGCGGCCGGGGCGTCGTCCGCCGGCACGGCGAGCGCCGGGGCGACCTCGGCGGCGTTGATCTGCAACCGGAACAGGTCGTCGGCACGGATGCCCGAGTGGTCGATCAGCCGGCGCAGGAAGTCCAGCGCGACGTAGAGCGTCCCGCCGGCGGCACCGGCGCGCTTCGGTGGCTCCGCGCCCAGTTCCCCGACGGCCCGCTCCCAGCCCTTGTCGGTCAGCGCCAGGGTGATGGGTTTCTCGGTGACCTCGATCAGGCCGAGGGACAACAGCCGACGGCGGTGCTCGGGCTTCAGCGAAGAAATTCCGGCGACGTTGATGAGGTACGTCTGCGGCAACGGAGTCGCTTTGATCATTAGCGTGACGAGAATGCACCGGTCAACGAGGGTAAGGTCCTTTTCCGGCATGCGGATGCTCCTCTGTGGCACGAGCTTCCACCACGTTGACGGTGATGATCGAAGACTCGGAGGGGTGGCCGTGATGAGGGTTCGGCAACGGGGTGGCCCCGCGCCCCGGCCGATTCTGCCGACGGCGTCCGGCAAGCGCAAGGTCACGTAACCGGCCGCAGAAAACCGACAGCACCATTGAGTGGATCTTCAGCGGTCCAGCCTGGAACGGGTGCCTGAAACACCTGTTCGGAGCCTTGGGGAACGATCACGGGTCGGACCGTTGCCAAATATCGGCGGCACGGGGCAGCATGGCTGATCGGCGAGACGCACGTCGGCAATTTCTGCGGCACCGAGTCCGCCTGCTCGCCTTTTCGGGAAACCGCCACGGAGGTGACCGGTGCAGTCTGAGGTGGTCCGCTACCAGGTCGACGACAAGACGGTCGCGCTGATCGAGGTCGAGCCGCCCGAGGGATTCCAACCCGCCGGGGTCGGTGACGTCGCCGGCTGGGTACGGGAATCCGCCGCGCCGGCGGTAGCCGCCGCGAAGGAGCTGTTGGAAGAGGTCAAATCGGTTGCCCCGGACGCCGTCGAGGTGCGCTTCGGCATCAAGGCGACCGGGACGGCGAACTGGGTGGTGGCCAAGGCGGCCGGCGAGGCGAACTTCGAGGTCACCCTCGCCTGGTACCCCGACGGAGCCCCGGAGCGCGGCACCGGGCCCGGACGTTGACGGACGGCCCGGCCCGTGACCGCAGCCCCCGACGACAGCCCGTGGGCGGTCGCCCTCCACCGGGAGGCGAACCCGCACACCCCGGTCGGCACCGGCATCGTCATCGACACCAACCTCGTCCTCACCTGCCACCACGTGGCCTTCGCCGCCGACGGCACCCTCCACGATGACCTCTGGGTCGCCTTCCCCCTCGCCCCGAAGGTCAACTACTTCGATCGGCGGCGGGTCGGGCAGTGCCTGCACGACGGCAAGCGGGCGGCGCACGTCGACCTAGTCCTGCTCGAACTGGTCGAGCCGGTGCCGGCCTCAGTCGTACCGGCGCGGCTGCGCTGCCTCGAACCCAAACCGCTGATCGGACGCCCCTTCTGGACGTACGGCTTCCCCGCCGGGATAGCCGGTGGCACCCCCACCACCGGCACCCTCAGTGAGATCGGCGGCTGGGGACACATCATGATCAACAGCGGCGCCGGCGGCGCGCTGAGCAAGGGATTCAGCGGTGGCGCCGTCTGGTCACCCGAATACCAGGCGGTGATCGGAGTCGTCGTCACCGCCAACGGCCAGGGCAAGGGGCAGGCCGTCACGCTTCACCACGCCGACGAACAACTGCCCGAGATGAAACTGGGGACCCTCGCCGCGTGGCGGGTCGAGGACGCCGACGACACCGCCCTCTCCGCCTGGGGATGGACGCTGCGCACCGACGGCGAAGCCGGGCGGCACTGGCTGCCCCGGGCCCGGGGAGTGGCGGTCGACACCGAGGGAGGCGCCCGGTTCCGCGGCCGGACCGCGGCCCTGCGGCGCATCGTGGACTGGATCGACGCAGCGGCGCCGGTCACCCGACCGCTGATCGTCACCGGCTCCCCCGGCGTGGGCAAGTCCGCCGCCCTCGGCCGGATCGTCACCACCGCCGACCCGCAGATCCGGGCGACCCTGCCGGACGACGACGTCGCCGTCCGGGCCACCGTCGGCTCGGTCTCCTGCGCCGTACACGCCAAGGGCAAGACCGCCATCGAGGTGGCCACCGAGATCGCCCGCGCCGTCGCCGTCGACCTGCCCGGCGCCCCGGCCGACCTGATGCCGGCGGTACGCGAACGGCTGGAGCGCCGCCCCACCCGCTTCGCCCTGGTCATCGACGCGCTCGACGAGGCCGCCGACCCCGGCCACGCCCGGCAGGTCATCGACGACATCCTGCTGCGGCTGGCCCGGGACTGCGGCCCGTACGGAGTCCGGGTGGTCATCGGCACCCGGCGCTCCGACGACCAGGGCGATCTGATCGCCCGCTTCGGTGAGAACGCCGCGCTGATCGACCTCGACGCACCCGAATACTTCGCCGAGTCCGATCTCGTCAACTACGCCCAGGCGACCCTGCAACTGCGCGGTGCCGAACGCCCCGCCAACCCGTACGCCGACCCATCCGCCGCCGCGCCGCTCGCCCGCCGCATCGCCGCCCTGGCGAAGGGGAACTTCCTGGTCGCCGGCCTCGTCGCGCGGGCACACGCGCTGCACGACACCGCGCCCGTCGACCCGGCCTCGGTGTCGTTCACCGCCACCGTCGCGCACGCGCTGGACGCCTACCTCGCCGGGCTGCCGGCGGCCGGCTCGACCTCCGCCCGGCTGGCGCTGACCGCCGTGGCGTACGCCGAGACACCGGGACTGCCACTGTCGCTGTGGCAGGCCGCGGTGACCGCCCTCGGCGGGACGGTCACCGCGGCGGAACTGCTCGCGTTCGCCCGCACCTCGGCGGCGAACTTCCTGGTCGAGACCGGCGGCGGCGCGCAGCCCGCGTACCGGCTGTTCCACCAGGCGCTCAACGACGCGTTGCTGGCCGACCGCGACCCGCGGGCCGCGCGCCGGGACGATCACCGCCGGCTGGTGTCCGCCTGGGTCGAGCTGGCCACCGCCAGCGGCTGGGCCTCCGCCCCCGACTACCTGCTGCGGTCGCTGCCCCAGCACGCCGCCCGCGCCGGGCTCGTCGAACAGCTGCTCACCGACGAGGACTACCTGCTGCACGCGCACCTGGACCGGCTGCTCACGGTGGTCGACACCGAGCAGACGCCGATGGCGTCGCTGCCCCGGGCCCGGGCCCGGCTGCTGCAACGCACCCCACTGGCGGTGGCCGCCGAACCGGCCGAACGGGCCGCCCTCTTCTCGGTGGTCGACCGGCTCGACGGCCTCGACAGCGCGATCACGGCCACCGCGGCGCCGTACCGGGCGCGCTGGGCGCACACCCCGCCCCGGCAGGAACGCAGCGTGCTGGACGGGCACTCGCAGGCCGTCTACGACGTCGCCGCCATCGAGATCGACAGTCGACGGTTGCTCGCCTCCGTCGGCGACGACGGCACCGTCCGGCTCTGGGACCCGCTGACCAACCAGGCCGAACAGGTCTTCACCTGCCACGACGACACGATCCGCGGGGTCTGCGCGGTCCGGACCGGCACCGGCGAGGTGCTGATCGCCACCGCCAGCCACGACGGCACGGTCGGGCTGTGGGACGCGCGGACCGGACACCGGCGGCACGACCTGCGCGGGCACCACGACTGGGTACGCAACATCTGCGCCATCCCGCTTCCCGACGGTGACCTGCTCGCCTCGGCCGGAGACGACCGGACGGTACGGGTGTGGGACCCGGTCACCGGCGCCCAGCGGTACGAGCTGACCGGACACGTCGGTTGGGTGACGGCCGTGACGTACCTGCCGGCCGCCGGCCGCCACCTGCTCGCGTCCACCGGCTACGACGGCCTGATCCGGATCTGGGAACCGACCGCCGGCACCGAGCCGACGCTGGTGCTCACCGGCCACACCGGATGGGTCACCACCCTCTACGCGGTCCGCACGCCCGATGCCACGCTGCTCGCCTCGGCCGGCTACGACGGCACGGTACGCCTCTGGGATCCGCTGACCGGGCGGGCCGTCCAGGTTCTCGACACCGGCGGACCGATCACCGACCTCTGCACGGTCGACACCGTCGACGGTCGCCTGCTGGCCTCCACCGGCGAGGACGGGCTCATCCGCCTGTGGGAGGTGCCGACCTGGGTCAGCCGACCCAGCCTGCGAGGACACGCGAGCTGGATCCGCGCGGTGTGCGAACTGCGGACGGCGAAGAACCGGATGCTCGCCACCGCCGGGGACGACGGCACCGTCCGGTTGTGGGATCCTGCCGGCGGCCAGCCCGACCCGGTCGCCGACCAGGACCGGTTCGGGCCGGTCGGCGCCATCTGCCGGGTGCCCGGCGAGCGGCCGGCGATCGCCACGGGCGGTGTCGACGGCCAGGTGCGGTTCTGGGATGTCGACACCGGGGAACGGCTGCTGGAGTTCGGCACGGCGGGGGCCGCCGTCAACGCGATGTGCATGGTCGCCGACGACGAGGAGCCCCTCGTGTTCACCGCCCAGGACGACAGCACCATCGGGAGGTGGAGTGCCCGCGACGGCACGCTGGCGGAGGAGATACGAGAGCACCACGCCCCGGTCGCGGCGCTCTGCCCGATCGTCGTCAACGGCGAGACGCTGATCGCCTCCGCCGGTGACGACCAGACCATCCGGCTGTGGCACCCCTACACCGGCACCGTACGCACCGTGCTGCTCGGGCACGTCACCCACGCCTGGGTGACCGCGTTGGCCACCATCGGCTGGCCCGGTTTCGAGGCGCTCGCCTCGGCGGACAAGAGCGGCACGGTGATGCTCTGGGCCGGCGCGGACACTCCGATCTGGACCCAACAGGGCCACCAGGACGCCGTGAGCGCGCTGTGCGGTGTCACCGTGGCCGGCCGCCCGATGCTGGTGTCGGCCAGCGCCGACCACACGATCCGGATGTGGGACGCCGAGTGGGGCCAGCCGGTCCGGTGGTTCATCGGCCACAGCGCCGCGGTCACCGGCCTGAGCCTGGTGCGGGTCGGCGGTCGGGACCTGCTCGCCTCGACCAGCCGCGACCGCACGGTCCGGATCTGGGATCCGATGACCGGGCGGACGGTACGCACGATTCCCGTCTACCACCCGGCGCTCACCTGCCACACCCTCGGCGACACCCTGCTGGTGGGTCTGGATCGGGGCCTGCTCGCGCTGACGATCATCGACTGACGCCCGTGCGCCTCGGCGGGCCATGCCGCGCGAGCAGGACGGGTGCTGCGGCAAGGGTTGCGGCGATCGCGCCGAGGCCGGCGACGAGGAGGCTGGTCGCGCCGCCGAGGAGCACGACCGCTGGTCCGCCGAGTGCGGTGCCGGAGAGGTTGGCGCCGTTGAGGACTGCCGAGGACGAGGCGAAGGCACGGCCGCGTACCTCGGCGGGTATCTCGGCGTGGATGAGGTTCCGGATGGCCAGGACCTGCATGGCGTTGGCGACGCCGGTGAACACGAAGCCGACGAGGGCCACGGCAAGGACGGGGATGGCGGCGACGACGGTCAGCGCCACCCCCATGAGGAGCCCGGCTCCGGCGAGCACGCGCGGCTGGGCGGCCACCGGCACGCGAGGCGCGAGAAGGATCGATGCGGCCACCATGCCGACGGCGTGGGCGGTGACCACCAGCCCGTAGCCGATGTTCGTGGTGCCGATGTCCTCGCGGACGAAGAACACCCGGGCGACGCTCACGGTGGCGGTGAAGACGACGGCGGCAGCCAACGCGGAGATGGCCGTGGCCAGCAGGCGGTTGCGGCCCAACACGCTGACCCCCTCGCGTACCTGCTGCGACCAGCGTGGGCGGGCGGCGGGCACCGGCTCGCGGCGCACGGCGACGACGGTGAGAAGCACCGCCGCCAGCACGAACGTCACCGCGTCGACCAGCAACGCGACCCGGCTGCCGAACGCGGCCACGAGCACCCCGGCCAGGGCCGGTCCCAGGGCGTTCCCGACCGACCGGAAGGCTTCCAGGCGTCCATAGCCGTGCGCGACCCGTTCCTCGCCGACAACCGCGGGCACCAGGAGCAACAGCGCTGGCGAGACGATGGCGAGACCCGCGCCCAGCGCGGCCACGAGCAGCAGCGTGATGCCGACGTGGTCGGTGAGCGCGACGACCACCACGACGCCAGCCTGCACCAGTGTGACCGCCGTGATCAGGCGGCGGCTCTCCACCCGGTCGATCAGCGGCGCGGCCAACGGACCGATCACCACGACCGGCAGCACCCCCGCCACGACCAGGGCGGAGATCAGGACCCCCGATGCGCCCTGCTCGTAGAGCCGCAGTGTCAACGCCACCAACGCGACCTGGTCACCCAGCGAGGAGATCGCATAGGCGAAGGCGACTGCGGTCAGCGCGGAACCACCACGAATCGACACCTGGCGATCCTGGCACGAACCGGACAGGCACCGTGGCCCCGCCTCGCTGATGCCTCACCAGGGACACGCCCGTGTCAGCCTGGTTCCGCCTCAACCGCTCGGTGGGCGGGAGCAGCCGGGTGAGGTGGAAGGGTGACCAGTGACGACCCTTGACGCTCTGATCAGCGCCGCATTACTGGGACTCCTGGCAGGACTGTCCAGCTTCAAGGTCAAAGAGCGGTGCCCGGAGTGCTGATACATGCCTTCTGAGTTGTCGCGCAGCGGCTGTCTAGATCCTCGCTCGCGACCCCTTGACGCTCGGCAGCTCGCAGTGCGGCTCCGGGCTCCTGGACTTCTGGGCTCCGAACTGCCGCAGATGCTAACGATCTCGGCGGTGAGGTCTACGCCGATCGTCACCATCCGCAATCAACCGCATACTCCTTGACGCCATCCATGTCTGCCCTCAGGATGGCCACGTCGCAACATCCCGCAACCGTCAGGACAGGGAGTGGACCATGCGCCTAACGTTGATCGGTAAGGATCCGGAGTCGAACCCGACCGGCTCGCCCACGGTGTACCGCACCGACCGGGAGAGCTGGGTGGTGCAGGGTTGGGAGGTGTCGGATCCAGCGGTGTTGGCACAGATGAGCATCCCGGAGGGTGAGTCCTGCGTGGAGATCCCGGACCGGATGCTCCAGTTCTTCAGGCAGGGGGATCGTGACCTCGATCAGTGAGGACGAGTTCGAACGGCTGCTCGTGACCTTCGAACGCGATGCCATCCACCTGGAGACGCGCGACGCCTACGGCACTGCGGTTGAGCTGCCGTACATGGCCAAGTGGGCCGTCGGCGAGCCGGACGATCTAGCGTGGCTGGAGGGCTGGTGCGAGAGCCTGCGCGAGCACGTCAAGGCAGGCCGGTCGGTGCGCCGGGCGCGTATCGTCTCTGAGCCGTTGAGCGACTACCAACGCTGGTCGCACAGCATCGCCGAGCCCATGGTGGACGCTGGCGAGGACATCCGCTGGGTGCCGCGTCGGCTGGTGTCGTCGCTGGCGCTGCCGGGCAACGACTACTACCTGTTCGACGACCGCCTGGCGGTCTTCCTGATCTACGCGGGCAACGGCCTGGCCGTGGACCGGGTGGCGTCCACCGATCCCGCCGACCTGAAGTTGTGCCGGTCGGCGTTCGAGGCCGTTTGGCAGTTGGCTATCCCGCACCGTGACTACCAACCCGTCTAGCGCCGCCCGCCAGGGCCAAGAAGCACTCGGCGTCCGTCTCCGCGAGCTGCGTAAGGAAGCAGGGCTCACGGGGCGGGCGCTGGCAGCCTTGACCGGCCAGCACTTCACGCGGGTCAGCAAGATCGAGCATGGCGTGCAGCCGCCGACCGACAACGACATCCGCGCCTGGTGCCGGGCGTGCAACGCCGAGGACCAGATCCCGGATCTGACCGCCACGCTGCGGGCGGTGGAGTCGGCGTACCTGGAGTTCCGGCGGCAGAGCCGGGCGGGCATGAAGCGAGTGCTCGGCGCGCACACCCTGGCCCTGTACGAGCAGACGTCGGTGTTCCGGATCTACGAGCACAACGCCATCCCCGGACTGTTCCAGACCGCCGACTACACGGCGGCGATGCTGTCGTTCTGGATCGACTTCCTGGAGACGCCCAACGACCTGGACGAAGCCGTCGCGGTGCGAATGGAGCGTCAACGAGTCCTCTACCAGCGGGGCAAGCGGTTCGTGGTGGTGCTGGAGGAACAGGCGCTGCGCACCTGGTTCGGGGACGCCGCCACCCAGGCCGGGCAGCTGGACCGGCTGCTCGCGGTGATGTCCCTGCCGAACGTCTCGGTGGGCATCATCCCCCTGATGACGGAACGCCCGGCGGTGGCGTCCACTGGCTTCTGGATCTTCGACAACCTGCTCGTCGCGCTGGAGACGCCGACCGCCAGCATCGAGGTCACCCGGCCGCACGAGATCGAGCTGTACGCCCGGATGTTCGACCGCCTCCAGGTATCGGCCGTGTACGGCCCTGAGGCGCGGGCGTTGATCGGCCGCACGATCGACCACCTCGGCCAGTAGTGTCGCAACACTTCGCAACATCATGGACGCCGTTGACGGCCCGCTCATACCGTCATTGCGGAACTTCGGTAAGACGGACGCCAGGTACGAAAGACGGCCGTTGCAGTGGATCCGGTGACGACACCCAGGCCGGAAGCCCACTGGCTAACGGACGAACGGCCGGCCACTCGCCTGGCCATGACGAATCAACGTCTGTCCGTTCGGTGACGAGGTTCCCTTGAGGCTGCCGGACGGCCCCGCGGCAACGGTGTCCGTCCGGCAGCCACCCTCAAGCAGGCGAAGGTGACCCGTGATGACGCTTGGTGCTCTGATCAGCGCCGTACTACTGGGATTCCTGGCAGGACTGTTCAGCTTCAAGGTCAAGGAGCGGTGGTGCCCGGAGTGCGGCGCATCCACCCTGCGAAAGGCCCCCGTCGAGGCCCGCAGAAAGCGGGATACCGCCACCACGGCAAGGGCGGCAGCTCGTCGGCACGATGACCGCGAGCGGTAGCCGAGCAGGCCGACACGAGCATCTGCCCACGCCGCCGGAGCCGCCGACACCCAAACCATGGCCAGCTTGCGATAGATGGTGGGCGATACTGGGTTTGAACCAGTGACCTCTTCCGTGTCAAGGAAGCGCGCTCCCACTGCGCCAATCGCCCGTGGTGACCGCCGGCACCCGGAGGTGCGGGCAGATCGCGAGCGGACGACGGGATTCGAACCCGCGACCCTCACCTTGGCAAGGTGATGCGCTACCAGCTGCGCTACGTCCGCACGCCCCCGACAGTGCCGGGGACGGGCCAACTCTACCCGATGACAAGATCGCCCAAGCGACACCCCCGGCGCCGACGTGGTTGCGCAGGCCACCGGCGGAGTGCAGATCTCCCCCGACAGCACACCACATCCGTGGTCCGCCGTGGCGACCTCATGCCTGGTCGTAGTGGATGTACGGGTTTAGGATCTGCCGCCGCCACAGGTAGTTGCGCTCCGACTTCGTCAGCTGAGCCTCGTCGGCGGCTTCTTCCCACTCCCGTGAGATGACTTCGAGCTGAGCCTCGATGATCAGATCGGCGTCGTGTCCAGAGAGCAAGAAGTCCGGGGCTGCCTTGCGGCACAGTCTCAGTTGGCTGGCACGCCCGCCGGGGGTGCGCGTGATGTTCACGGCATGGCTGGCGGTTTCGCCGCTTCGTAGCTGAGGGCAGAGGTCATACGCCGGGGTCAACGTCAACTGTGCGCCATCCCAGAAGGCGGCATGATTGCGCAGATGATCATCGGTGTTCCCGATGCACACATTGAAGACCATCCTTGCGAACAGCTCACGCAGGCTCTGGGCGGAGTCGGCGAACGTCCTGCGGATCGCGTCCGCGATATCCGGGTAGCTGGCGTGCCGTGCACCCATCTCGTTCTCGGCCAGGATGGTCAAGGCCGACACCATCATGCGGCGCTGACCGGGTATCGCGGTACGGTCGAAGCGCTCCACGAGCAGCACGTCGCGACCGGCGCAGCGGATCACCTCGCAGGCAGCGACGTGCAGGCCCACCCGCCGAGCGAGAATCATTCCGACAGCCTCTGCCTTCACCACCGGGTAGTAGTCCCCCGTCGCGGACAGCTTGGCGATCAGGTGGCGGCTCTGGTCAACCAACGTGACCTTCGGGCGGGCACCACCAATGGACGTGCCACGAGTCAGCGCCTCACTCAAGGCTGGCGATAGAGGTCGACCAGCCTCGATCGCTTCGGCAGCGTCGATCAGTTCGGCCAGTTCAGCCGTCTCATCACGCGCGACATACTCGGCGGCGCTGGGCTGGAAGTCCAACCCGCCGATGCGGCCGGAGCCGGAGCTAAGCAGATAGGTCAACTCATCCAGGGCAGCAGTATCCGCGTCGCTGTCAAGGTGACCGAAGCGGCGGGCCATGATGACACGCCGGCCCCATGCATCAGGACTGGCGTCGCGTAGACAGCCGGCCAGCGACAGATCCCGCCGCGGTTCTATCGGCCCCTCCCTCAGGGGTAGCTCCGGCGCATACAGAGGGACCGCGTCGGGGCGTGCCAGATAGGTCTGACCGTATGCGAAGACGTAACGCCCGTCGTCCACGGCGACGACGCGACCCGCGACCACCGGCTCCGTGGCACCGGGTAGCCACACCCAGACGTAGGCACTTCGCGGTATGGCCGTTCCGCCTGCCATGCTCGTCCTCCTTGGCACGCTGTCAGAAGTTGTCGTCGACGACGATTGACGGCCGGGTCACTCGGGTCGGCAGCAGTGCCAGCCGCTGCCGTGCGGCGGCGGCCAGAGAGCGCAGCTCTCGTTCGTCGGCGGCGAAAAGCGGTATGCCGACGATCACCGCAGCCTCGAACGCCACGCCCAGCGCCACGGTCGGGGTGCCCCGCTCGAGACGTCCGATGGTCTGAGGCTGCACTCCGACGCGTTCGGCCAGGTCCGCAGCCGTCCAGCCGCGCTCCTTGCGTGCGGCAGCGATCTGCGAGCCGAGCAGCGCGACAGCGGCCCGGGTCGTCGGCATGTAGGACCTGGTTCGCTTGGCCATCACATCCTCACCTTCGATAAAACAACAGTAGCATTGCACAACTTTCGTTTTATCAAACTGGGGGCGGGTTTGAGGGGCCACTACGGCAGCCTCGGCGATGTAACCGTCCGCAGCATCGCGTTCAGGATCGACACGCCCCCCGGTCCACATCACAGAAGACAGCCGGACAGCCGGCTCCGATACGACAAGAGCCGGATGCCCCAAATCGGGCATCCGGCTCTATTACCACACCGGTGGGCGATACTGGGTTTGAACCAGTGACCTCTTCCGTGTCAAGGAAGCGCGCTCCCACTGCGCCAATCGCCCTTGCTGTGCGAGGTGGGGACGGGATTTGAACCCGCGTACACGGCTTTGCAGGCCGTTGCCTCGCCTCTCGGCCACCCCACCGAGGTTGCCCCCGTCACGCGTGGCGGCAGCTCCGAGCGGACGACGGGATTCGAACCCGCGACCCTCACCTTGGCAAGGTGATGCGCTACCAGCTGCGCTACGTCCGCACGCCCCCGGGTGTTTTCCGGTGACGGATGAGAACTTTAGCCGAGCGACGGAAGGGTTGCCAAATCGGGGCCCGGTCACGGCGCGTCCGGAATCCCCGCCCGCAGAGCTTCCTAGGAGACTGGATCAGCCGTCCGTTGGGTGGGCCCGGCGGGTGGTGGCTTCCGGGCGCAACGGCCGGAGCAGCGGGAACGTGAAACTTGCCGTCCGGGCAACTGTCCGGGTTCTGACTGTCGCAAGCCGGATCAACGGGGTTTTGGTGACCGACTGTATCCAATTCGATGGGCTACGGTGACCGATGTGACGAGACGTGCGGCCGAGATCCGCCTGGATGCCCTGCTGCGCACGGCGTGTGACGTGATCGTGGAGCGCGGGCTCGCGAACACCCGCACCGCGGACGTGGCGCAGGCCGCCGGGGTGAGCCAGGCGCTGGTCTTCTACCACTTCGCCACAAAGGAGCGGCTGCTCGCCCAGGCCTTCGCGTACGCAGTCGAGCAGGATCTGGCCCGGCTGGACGCGGTGACCAGATCCAGCGCCCCACCGCTGACCAAGCTCCGCCGGATCCTGCGCCTCTACACCCCGGCCGGGCGGCCCACCTCGTGGTCGATGTGGATCGACGGCTGGGCGGAGTCGCTGCGTACGCCCGAACTGGAGAAGGTCTCCCGCAAGCTGGACCTGCGGTGGCGGCAGGACCTCGCCACGGTGATCTCCGACGGGGTCCGCGAGGGCATCTTCGAGTGCGCCGACCCGGCCGGCGCGGCCTGGCGGATCAGCGCGGTGATGGACGGCCTGGCGGTACAGCTCGCGGTGCACGACCGGGTGATCTCCCGCCGGCAGTTCGCCGAGTGGGTACGCCTGGTGACCGCCCGCGAGCTGGGGCTCGACCCGGCACAGCTCGACTGAGCCGCCCGGCTGCGGGCGGAGCCACACCGCGGCGGCCACCGGAGCCACCGCCGCGGCCACCGGAGCCACACCGGCCGCCACCGGCGGCCACCGGCGGTGGCCCGACCGGCGTCGGGCGAACCGGCCGCCAGCGGGGCGGCCGGCGGCCACAATGACGGCATGGACCTGCTGGAGACGTACCGCCGCAGCCTGGTGGAGTTCACCGCCCGGGTGGAACAGGTCGGCGCCGGGCAGTGGTCGGCCACCACCCCGTGCCCGGGCTGGGACGTCCGCACGCTGGTCAACCACGTGGTCGGTGAGGAGCACTGGAGCGTCGCCCTCTTCGCCGGCCGGACCATCGCGGAGGTCGGCGACCGGTACGACGGCGACCAGCTCGGCGCGGACCCGGTCGAGGCCGCCCGCGACGCGGCGGCGCAGGCCGAACTGGCCGCCACGCATCCCGGCGCGCGGGAGCGCACCGTCCACCTCTCGGCCGGCGACACCCCCGCCGAGGAGTACCTGCACCAACTGGTCGCCGAGCACCTCGTGCACGGCTGGGATCTGGCCGTGGCGATCGGCGCCGACCCCCGGATGGACGCCGACGCGGTAGCCGAGTGCGCCCGCTGGTTCTCCCGCCGGGTCGGGGACTACCAGCACCACGGGCTGGTCCGTGCCGGGGTCGGGCTGCCCGCCGCCGACGAGGACCAGCAGGATCGGCTCATCGCCGCCTTCGGCCGCGACCCCGACTGGACCCCGTAGCCGCGCGCCCGCCGCCGGAGCCGGCGACGGACGCCGGTCAGCGCAGCGGGTAGCCGTCATCCCGGGGTACGGTGCGCCACCGCCCCCGCGGGCCGGGTTGCCGATCCCACCGGCCGGTGGTCGCGGCGCCAGCGTCGACCGCCTCCGGCTCGCGGGTCAGGTGCCGCAGCCGGAGCAACAGCCCGACCCCGAGGAAGAGCAGCAGGCCGCCGAGGAGGAAGGCGGCCTCGGTGAGGCCGAGACCGGCGCCGCTCTGCGAGACCTGGTTGCCGGCCGCGCCGGCAGCCGGCGGAGCGGTCGAGCCGCCGGCGTACCCCTCGTCGGCGGCGTCGCTCTCCTCATCGACCGGGTCCACCGTCGGGACCGCGCCGGGCTCCTCGACCGGGTCCTCGGTCGGGGTCGGCGCGGCGGTCGTGGACGGGGCACTCGCACCCTGGCCGACCACCGCACGCGTCGCCGTCTGGCGGGACAGCAGTTGCAGGTTCTGGTCGTACGCCTCGGCGGCGAGGCTGACCCGGCCCTCGCCGACGTCCCGGGCGAACGCGATCCGGTACTGGGCGGTCACCGTCCGCCCCGGGCAGAGCGTGCCCGGGTCGAGTTGGCGATCGGTCAACCGGGCCACGTCACCGTCGATCTGGACCTCCATCGGGAACGACCCGGTCTCCTCGATCCGGTCCACCCGCACCTGGTCCAGTCGCAGCCCCTGCACACCGAGCACCATCGACCAGCGGACCTTGATGCAGTCGCCCTGGTCCGAGCGGGACACCACGGCGGAGACCGTTTCCACCCGCCCCCCGGCGGTGAACTGGTCCGGCAGGCCGCTGAGCTCGGTGGCGAATGCCGCGTGCGCCGGTGTGGCCATGGCGACGTCCACCCCGGTGAAACATGCCAGCACCACACCGATCCGTAGCGTGCTCCGCCACAGCCTCTTCACGATCCGTCCTCCCGTTGGTCGCCTCCATTGGCAACGCTAGGAGGGCCGGAAGCCAGCCGGTAGACGGGCGTGTTCGCACGTATTGTGAAGCAAGATGCCCCTTTTCACGTACGGTATTGAACCGGTCACACCCAACCCGCGACACGCCGTCGGGGCGCCGGAGTGGACAATCACCGACGTGTCCGCGCTCTCCACCGCCTTCGTCCGGCTACACGCCCGGCTCGCGCCCGTCGCCTTCGTACCCGAGGTGCGGTTGCATCAGGCGGACGAGCCGATCGGGTTGTGGGAGCTGACCGAGGGCGAGTTCCGCAGCGACCGGCCGCCGCCGTTCTGGGCCTTCGCCTGGGCCGGCGGCCAGGCCCTGGCCCGGTACGTCACCGACCACCCGCAGCTGCTCGCCGGCCGCCGGGTGCTCGACCTGGCCTCCGGCTCCGGCCTGGTGGCCATCGCCGCCGCCCGGGCCGGCGCGGCCGTCGTCCGCGCGGTGGAGGTCGACGAACTGGCCGTCGCGGCGGTCGCGCTCAACGCCGAGGCCAACGGGGTACGCGTCGACGCCGAACTCGGCGACCTCCTCGACGGCGATGCGGGCGACGCCGAGGTGGTCCTCGCCGGGGACGTGTTCTACAGCGCGGCGATGGCCAACCGGATGCTGCGGTTCCTGCTGCGCGCCGCGCGCTCCGGGGCGCAGGTGCTGGTCGGCGACCCCGGGCGGGCCTTCCTGCCCCGGGACCGCTTCGACGAACTCGCCGCCTACGACGTGCCGGTCAGCGAGGCGCTGGAGAGCGTACGGGTGAAGCGCACCACGGTCTGGCAGCTGCGCGCGGAGCGGCCCCGGCCGTCCGGCTAGCGTGACGCCGTGCTGTTCCGCAGCTGGGAGCAGGCCCCGACCCGGTCCGAGGGTGCCGGGGCCGGTAGCGGCGTGCCCCGATGGCCGGACGTGGCCCGGGTCGCCGACCACGTCGGCGTCGAACACCTGCTGGTGACCCGGCACGCGCTGGTCCGGCAGGTGCTCACCGACCCGGAGACGTACCGACCGGACAACGCCCTGGACGCGGTCACCCCGATGCCGGTGGCCGCGCTGCGGGTGCTCGCCGCGCACCGGTTCCGGCTGCCGCCGACGCTGGCCAACAACGGCGGCGCCAGCCACCCGGAGATCCGCGCGCTGGTCGCCGACGCGCTGCACCCGAAGCGGGTGGCCGACCAGCGGGACTGGCTGGCCGCGCTGGTCCGCCGACGGGTGGCCGGCCTGAGCGCCACGCTGGACACCGGTGCGGCGGTGGATCTGCACGCCGGACTCGCCGCCGACCTGCCGCTGCTGGTCCTGGCCCGGCTGGTCGAGCTGCCGGACGCCCCGGTCGCGGCGGTGAAGGACTTCGCCCGCGCGGCGCTGGAGCTGTTCTGGGCCCCGCTGGACGGCGGCCGGCAGCGCGCCCTCGCCGCCGAGGTGGGCCGGTTCCACCGGGTGCTGCGGGACTTCGCGGCCGACGGCGGCGGGCTGGCCGGGTCCCTGCGGGCCGCCGGGCACCCGCCCGACGTGGTGGTCGGCGCGCTGTTCTTCCTGCTGGTCGCCGGCCAGGAGACCACCTCGCAGTTCCTCACCCTGCTGATGCACCGGCTCGCCGGCGAGCCGGCGGTGCTCGCCGGGCTGGGCGACGGCTCGGTGGCGGTCGCCGACGTGGTCGAGGAGGGGCTGCGGCTGGAGCCGCCGATCGTCACCTGGCGGCGGGTCGCCGCCGTGGACACCACGCTGGGCGGTACGCGGGTGCGGGCGGGCACCAGTGTGGTGCTGTGGCTGGCCCGCGCCGGCCGGGACCCGGCGACGGTCGACTCGCCGGACGAGTTCCGGCCGGGGCAGCGCGGGTCACGCCGGCACCTGGCCTTCGGGGCGGGCGTGCACCGCTGCCTCGGCGACCAGCTGGCCCGGCTGGAGGCCACGACGGTGGTGGCTGAGGTCGCGCCGCTGCTGGCCGGGGTACGCGTCGTCCGCCCGCCCCGCTATCCGGACAACCTCACCTTCCGGATGCCCGACGCCCTCGTCGTCCGCCGCTGAGGTTGTGGTCAGGGCCGCAGGTCAGCTGATCTCCTCGGCCCAGGCGCGCCAGTCGTCGAGCACGCCGTAGAGCGCCGGGGTCAGCCAGCCCGGCGCGGACCGCCGGAACACCCCCGGGTCCATCGCCCCGGCGCCGGCCGGCAGCGCGCCGAGCAGGTTCGGCAGCAGGTCGCTCAGGTTGGCCCAGTGCACCAGCTCGGGTCCGGCCGGCCAGGCGCCGATCACCACGCCGGCCGGCACCGCCCGCCGGTCGAGCGCCTCCAGGGTGAGCGCGGTGTGGTTGAGGGTGCCGAGGCCGGCGCGGGCCACCACCACCGCCGGTGCGCCCAGCGACACGGCCAGGTCGGCCACCGTCCAGGGCTCCCCCGACGGCCGCAGCCCCATCGGTACGAGCAGCCCGCCGGCCCCCTCGACCAGCACCAGGTCGTGCTTGTCGGCCTCCTCGCGGACGGCGTCGACGGCGTTGTACAGCTCCAGCGGCGGCAGCTGCGCCACCCGGGCCGCGGCCAGCGGGGCGAGCGGGTCGGGGAAGCTGGACAGGGTCCGGCCGGTCATCGGCGCGGCCAGCCGGGTGATCGCCTCGACGTCGCCGGGCTCGCCGAGGGACGTACCGGTCTGGCCGGGTTTGACCACCGCGACCCGCAGCCCGGCCGCCTGCGCGGCGGCCGTGATCGCCGCGGTCACCACCGTCTTGCCGACCTCGGTGTCGGTCCCGGTGACCAGCACCGGTCCCCGCCACTGATCCGTCATGGCGCACATTCCACGATGACCTCCAGGGCGCGTTCGAAGTCTGCCCGCGGCACTCCCGCGCCGATGGTCAGCCGCAGTCGGGAGCGGCTGTCCGGAGTGGAGGGCGGGCGGAAGCAGCCGACCGCCACCCCCCGGTCCCGGCAGGCGTCGGCCCAGGCGGTCGCCGCCTCCGGGCCCGGTGCGGTGACCGAGACGACGGCGGCGTCGGGCGCGGAGACGCCGAGGCCGGCCGCCCGCATCCGGCGTACCACGAGGTCGGACCGCCCGGCCAGCTCGGCGCGCAGGTCGTCGCCGGCCCGGGCCAGCCCGACGGCGGCGCGCACCCCGGCCGCCACCGCGGGCGGCAGGGCGGTGTCGTAGATGAAGGTCCGGGCGGTCTCCACCAGGTGCCGGACGAACTCGGCCGGGCCGGCCACCACCCCGCCCGCGCCGCCGAGCGCCTTGGAGAGGGTGGCGGTGACCACCACGTCCGGCTCGCCGGCCAGCCCGGCGGCGGCCACCGCACCGGTCCCGGCCGGCCCGGTCACGCCGAGGGCGTGCGCGTCGTCGACCAGCAGCAGCGCCCCGTGCTCGCGGGCGGTCGCGTGCAGCCGCGCCAGCGGGGCCAGGTCGCCGTCGACGGAGAAGACCGACTCGGTGACCACCACCGCCGGGCGGCCGGGGGCCGCGGCGAGGGCCGCCGCGACCGCGTCCACGTCGACGTGCGGGGTGACCACGGTCTCCGCGCCGGAGATGCGGCACCCGTCGATCAGGCTGGCGTGGTTGTGCGCGTCGGAGACCAGCAGCGTGCGGGGTCGGACCAGGGCGCGGACCGCGCCGACGTTGGCCAGGTACCCGGAGGAGAAGACCAGCGCCCGGTCGGTGCCGATCCAGTCGGCGAGGGCGTCCTCCAGCGCGTGGTGGGCGTCGGTGGAGCCGCGGACCAGCCGCGACCCGGTCGCCCCCAGTCCGTACGCGGACAGCGCCTGCGCCGCGGCGGCGACCACCTCGGGATGCGTGGCCAGGCCCAGGTAGTCGTTGCCGGCCAGGTCGACCACGGCGTCGCCGGCGGCGCGCGGGTGCAGCCGGCGGGTCAGTCCCGCCTTCGCCCGCAGCTCGGCGCGGCGGTCCAGCGCCGCCAGCCAGTCCGCCACCGTACGTCCCTTCCGCGCCGACCGTCGCCCGTCCGGCGCTTCCGCGGGGCGAAACTACCACCCGCCCGCCGGGCCCCGGCGGATCCACTCCGGGCTTGGCCTCAACCCCGCTTGAACTTGAACGATCGGCCCGTGGGAACCCGGACGCGCTGCCGCCCGCACCGCCCGGAGCCCGTTTCCCGCGGTCAGGGGGCCTTGTAGGGTACGAGCCATGCCAGAGATCCTCGACCAGGCCCGCACCCAGGTACTGGAGAACGGCGTCGGCCTCGACGAGGCCGGCGTCCTCGCCGTGCTGAACCTGCCCGACGAGCACCTGCCCGCCGCGCTCCAGCTCGCCCACGAGGTGCGGATGCGTTGGTGCGGCCCGGAGGTCGAGGTCGAGGGGATCGTCTCGCTCAAGACCGGCGGCTGCCCGGAGGACTGCCACTTCTGCTCGCAGTCCGGCCTCTTCGCCTCGCCGGTGCGGTCGGTCTGGCTGGACATCCCGTCGCTGGTGAAGGCGGCCCGGCAGACCGCCGAGACCGGGGCGACCGAGTTCTGCATCGTGGCCGCCGTGCGCGGCCCGGACGCCCGGCTGATGAAGCAGATGCGCGAGGGCGTCGCCGCGATCAGGGCCGAGGTCGACATCCAGGTCGCCGCCTCGCTGGGCATGCTCACCCAGGAGCAGGTCGACGAGCTGGTCGAGATGGGCGTGCACCGGTACAACCACAACCTGGAGACGTGCCGGTCGTACTTCCCGAACGTGGTCACCACGCACTCCTTCGAGGAGCGCTGGGAGACGCTGCGGATGGTCCGGGAATCCGGCATGGAGGTCTGCTGCGGCGGCATCCTCGGCCTCGGCGAGACGGTGGAGCAGCGGGCCGAGTTCGCCGCCCAACTGGCCGAGCTGGACCCGCACGAGGTGCCGCTGAACTTCCTCAACCCCCGCCCGGGCACCCCGCTGGGTGACCGCCCGGTGGTCGAGGGGAAGGACGCGCTGCGGGCCATCGCCGCGTTCCGGCTGGCCATGCCGCGCACCATCCTGCGGTACGCGGGCGGCCGGGAGCTCACCCTCGGCGACCTGGGCACCCGCGACGGGCTGCTCGGCGGCATCAACGCGGTGATCGTCGGTAACTACCTGACCACCCTCGGCCGGCCGGCGACCGACGACCTCAAGCTGCTCGACGACCTGAAGATGCCGGTCAAGGCGCTCTCGGCGACGCTGTGATGCCGACCGGCGAACGCGCGGCGGAGGCCGGGCCGGCTACCGGCGGGCCAGCGGCGGTCGGGGTGTGGTGCGAGCGGTGCGGCGAGACGGCGGCGACCGGCGGGCACGAGGATTGTGCGGCGGCGCGGGCGCTGGAGCCGCCCCGGTACTGCGCGCGCTGCCGGCGTCGGATGAAGGTGCAGGTGCTGCCGGTCGGCTGGTCGGCGGTCTGCGTCGAGCACGGCGAACTGCGGGGCTGAGCGCGGTGCTGCGGGGCCGGGCGGTGACCCTGCGGCCGGCGACGGCCGCGGACGTGCCGGCCCTCGCGGCCATCCGCGCCGAACCGGAGGTGCGCCGCTGGTGGCGCGGCGACGACGACCTGGCCACCGCCGTCGAGGCCGACCTCACCGACGAGGACCTGACCGTGTACGCCATCGAGCAGCACGGCCGGGTGGTCGGCGCGATCCAGTGGTACGCCGAGGACGACCCGGACTACCGGCACGCCAGCTTGGACATCTTCCTCGACCCGTCGGTACGCGGTGCCGGGCTCGGCGGGGACGCCATCCGCACCCTCGTCCGGCACCTGATCGACGCCCACGGCCACCACCGGTTCACCATCGACCCGGCGGCGGCGAACACCGCCGCCATCCGGGCGTACGCGAAGGTCGGTTTCCGGCCGGTGGGCGTGCTGCGCCGCTACGAGCGCGGCGCGGACGGCCGCTGGCACGACGGCCTGTTGATGGATCTCCTCGCCGACGAACTGCCCGACTGACCGCCCCGGTCGCTCCACCCCAGCGCCTGGCTTCTGGGTCGTCGGGCAACGAGATGGATGACTGTGCGCTTCTGGAGTCGCATTGTTGGTGATCGCTATAGTCCTTGCGGTGTGTCAGGTTGGGGTGACTGACTGCGCAAGGGGGTCTGCCGGTGAGCTGGGATGTCGTGGCGGCGGAGGCGGCGAAGACCGTCACGGCAGGCGTCGGTGGTGTCGTGGTGGCCGGTGCGGGTGGGGTGATGCGGGCCTTGCTGCGTCGGCTCGGCGCGTTGCCGAATGATCCGGAGAAGTTGCGGGACGCGATTCTGGCGGCGGGTGAGCGGGATCCACAGTTCGCTGCGGAGGTCGGTGTCGCGCTGGCCGCGGTGGCGGGCGCGGTGACCGAGAGTGGCGTTCTGCCGCCGACGGTGTTCCTCGATCGGGATACGGCGCGGGCGGAGTTGGCGGAGCCGGGTGTGCATCTGGTGGCGGGGGTGCACGGGGTGGGTAAGACCGCTTTGGTGCTCCAGGTCAGCCACGAGGCAGCGGACGAGTTTCCGGGTGGGCGGGCGTACGTCGACCTGGACGCTTTCCGGGTGGGCGAGGCGTTGCAGGTGGGCGAGGCACAGGCGGCGGTGCTGCGTCAGTTCGGGGTGCCGGTCGCTGAGGTTCCGCTGGCGGTGATGGCGGAGCAGTACCTTCGTGCGCTGCTGCACCGCCGGTGTGTCCTGGTGTTGGACAACGTGCTCGGCGCGGCCGAGTTGTCGGCGTTGGTGCAGCCGTGGCCGGCGAGCCTGGTGTTGGCGACGACTCGCCGGTTGACCGATGACCTACGTGCCTGGGCGCCGGGTCCGCCGGTGCTCCTGCACGGGTTGGACGAGCCGGGCGCGTGGGCGATGCTGGAGCATCGCTGTCCTGGGATGCTGTCCGCCGAGCCGACGGCGGCGCGGGAGCTGCTGGAGTTGTGCGATCGGATCCCGTTCGCGATCGTGCAGGTCGCGGTGCGGTTGTCCCGGCGGCGCGGTGTTCCGGGTGCGGTTGCGGCGGTCCGGGACGAGTTGGCCAGCAGCGACGACCCGGGCGAGTTGATCCTGCGGTGCCTGACGCAGACGATGCGGGAGCTGCCCGACACCACCGTCGACGACCTGATCGTCTTGGCCACGCAGCCGGTGCGGGATTTCAGCCACGAGGCGGCGGCGGCGATGGTGGGACATGGTGTCGACCGTCTGATCGACGCCGGGTTGCTGGTGGCCGAGACACGGGGCCGTCTGCGGTTGCCGGGGCTGATCCGGGACCACGCGCTCCGGATGCGCCCTGACCGCGCGGTCGACACCGACACGCCGTTCGATCGGCTGCTGTGGTTCTGTCGGGACCGGGCGGTCGCGGCGGACCTGGCCGGCGGTCCGCGGCTACGCCGCTACGAGATTCCGCCTGGGCTGGTGTGGAGCCCGTCGTGGCCGGCGCCGCTGGACTGGCTGGAGACCGAACTGCCGGCGATCGTCGCGGTCGTCCCCCGTGCGTTCCACGCCGGCCGGTTCGTGGAGGTGACGCAGTTGTGCGGTGCGCTGGAGCCGCTGTTGACCAGCCGGGGCCACCACTGGCGCATCTCCGGCGCCAACGAGTGGGGGGTACGGGCCGCCCACGCGCTCGGGGACCGAGTGCTGGAGGCGCGGATCCACGCGGCGCAGGCCCGCCTCTTCACCCAACTGCACCTGCTCGACCGGGCGGACACCGCCCTGGCCGACGCGGAGCGCCTGCTGGCCACGACCGATGACCCGCACATGCATTCGTCGGTCGGGGAGTTCCGGGGCCGGCTGGCCGAGGCCCAGGGTGACTACGACGCCGCCGAGCAGGCGTTCCGTCGCTGCCTCGACATCGACGATCGGCACGAGCTGCGCCGGGCCTCCGGTATCCACCACCGGATGCTCGCCAACGTGCTCGTGCATTCCGGCCGGCCGCAGGAGGCGCTGCCGCTGCTGGCCACCGCGCTCACGTTGAGCGGCGACGTACGCAATGCCGCCCGCGCGCACACCGTGGCCGCCCGCGCCCACCTCGCGCTCGGCGACCTGCCGCAGGCGCACGCCTCGATCGGACTGGCCCGCCAGTTGGTGACCGAGGCGACGGCGACGCAGTACGAGGTCGAGTTGGCCGACATCGAAGCGGAGCTGGCCTGGCGCGGCGGCGACCCTGAGACGGCCCGCGCCCGCTGGGGCTGGATCGCCCAGCTCTACTGGAACACCGGCGATCCCCGCTTCGATCTCTACCTGCGCAAACTCAACGTGCTACCGCCACCACCCCGATAGCCCGCCGACCAAGGTGGACGCTGTCCTCGGCCGGGATCCGGCCGAGCGTGGTGAGACGGAGGTACGCCAGCGACGCGAGCACGATCGGATCCAACGGTTCGTCAGCGCGCAGAAGAGTCACCTGTCCGTCAGCCCAGACGACGCAGGACGCCTCGTCCACCACGGTCGCCAGTATCCTCGCCTGCGGCCACCGCGCCATCTCCTCGGCGGCCCGCACCGGCCAGCCCCTCGTCGACCACACATCACGGTCGTTGACGAGCACGACGCTGGCCGAACAGAGCTGCGCCAGGCTGGCGGTACGCAGGTCGGCGACCAGATGCCGATGCTCCAGCCCGCCACGCGGCTCGCCGTGGCCGAGGTCGGCGTACCGCTCGATCCGCATCCCGTCGCGCTGAATCTCGGCGCCCACCACGGTCGCCGGTACCGCCGGCACCGACATCGCGGGCGCGACGACGGGGCCGAACGTCGCCGTGGCCGGCGGTTCCTCCAACCGCAGCAGCCCGTACAGCAGTCGCCGCAGCCGACGCGCGCAGTCCTCACCGTGAAGATCCGGCTCTGCCAGCAGGTTGATGACCTGGCCGTGTATGCCCGGCTCATGCTGATCGATCACCGCATCGAGTTGCTGTCGGGGTCGCTCGTCGAGGTCCCAGACCGGCGCGGTCGCGGCGAGCCGCGCCGCCGCTGACCCGGGGACCGTCACCGCGCTGCCCCGCCCTACCAGCACCACCGGCTTGTCCAACGCCGCCGCGTACAACGCCAGCGAGCCATGATCAGAAATCACCACCGACGCGGCCAACAACGCCGCCTGCCATCCCTCGTGTGGCGTGACCACCTGCACCCCGTACGCGGCGGCCTGCTCCAACCAGGACCTCACCTGCCACGGGCCGTGCGCCGCCCACACCCCGGGATGCAGCACCACGACCACCTGGTACTCATCCACCGGCAACCCGCCCACCAGACGCTCCGGCAAGTCCGGCAACCGGCCGAACGCCGAGTCCGGCCCGAACGTCGACGCGAGCACCACCAGCCGCTTGTCCCGCGCGCCAAACGCCGCCCGCAACTGGCCGGACCGAAAGCGCGAACCGCGCATCCGCGCCAGCGCCGGATCCCCCACCACCACCCCACGCGACGCCGCAGGTGGACACAGCCGCGCCAAACGAGCCAAGTGCGCGGCATGAGGCAGACCGATCGCGGCCGGCACCACCCGGCCGCCCGTCACCAGCCGCTCCGGGTTCAGGCCAGACACCACCGCCGTGTCCGGGTAGAACTTCTGGTGCCCCGCACCATGCGGCAGCAGCAGCACCGATGCGTCGAGATCCGCCAACCGGTCGTTCTCGCTCGCCGCGAGCGCCAGATCGAACCTCGTGCTCACCGCGTCACGCCACGGCAGGACCGGCGCCCCCAACTCCGCCAACGCCTCGTCCACCCCGGCCGCCAGCGCCGACCGGGACCGAACATCACGGGTGAAAGACGTCTGAATACGCCGATCACCGGCCGTCAGCGACAACACGTCCCGCAAGCGGCCCAACGTCGTCACCGTCCGGACCACCACCAACAGCTGGCGGCGGACACCAACCGTGCTCCCGGCTCCCGGCTCCCGGCTCCCGGCTCCCGGCTCCCGGCTCCCGGCTCCCGGCTCCCGGCTCCCGGCTCCCGGCTCCCGGCTCCCGGCTCCCGGCTCCCGGCTCCCGGCTCCCGGCTCCCGGCTCCCGGCTCCCGGCTCCCGGCTCCCGGCTCCCGGCTCCCGGCTCCCGGCTCCCGGCTGTTTAACGAGGTCACGCCGAACAAGTTACGGCCGCGGTGGAGGTGACGGAAGCCGGCCGAGGGGCCGCAGGCCGCCGAGCGACCGACCAGATCAGTCGGCGGGCCAGCGGCCCGGTCAGCGGTGCGAGCGCCAGCCCGGTCCCGGCCGCCGTCCCTGCGGCCACGAGGGCAGGCGGGCGCCGCCGGCGTGTTCGAGTATCGCGTCCGTTCAGGTTCCCAGCTTCTTCACCCAGGTCGACACGGGCACCGATCGGTACGGGATCGGGAACGGCGACCGGTCGGCCGGATCCACGCGGATCCGGCCCGGACCGTCAGGAGACGGTGCAGGTGGCGCCGTTGAGGGTGAAGCTCGCCGGCCTCGGGTTGCTGCCGGTGTGCGTACCGTTGAAGCCGATGCCGGTCGAGGCGCCCGGCGCGAGCGTGCCGTTGTAGGAGAGGCTGGTCGCGGTCACCGCCGTACCGGCCTGTTGGAAGGTGGCCGACCAGCCCTGGCCGACCCGCTGCCCGCTGTTCGGGAAGGTGAAGGTGAGCGTCCAGCCGTTGATCGCCGTGCTGCCGGTGTTGGTGATCGTGATGTTCGCGGTGAAGCCGGTGCCCCAGTCGTTGGTGGCGTAGTCGATCCGGCAGGGCGGGGCCGGCGACGCCGTCGTGGTGGTCACCGAGACCTTCGCCGTCGGCGGGGAGGCGTTGCCGGCCGCGTCGATCGCGACCACATGGAACTGGTACGTGGTCTGCGGGCTCAGCCCCGTTACCGGGTACGTGGTGCCGGTGACCGTGGCGACCAGCACGTCACCCGAGGCCGTCCCACGGTAGACCCGGTATCCGGTCACGCCGACGTTGTCGGTCGACGGGCCCCAGGTCAGCGTCGCCCCGGTCGAGGTGATCGCGGAGGCGGTCACCGGGCCGGGTGTGCTCGGCGGGGTGGTGTCGCCGGTGCCCGGGGGCGGGTCGGTGCCCGGGGTGGGCTCGACACCCCACACCCGGGCCCCGCCGGCGTAGAGCGGAACGTTGCGGTTCGGCCCGGCGGTCGCCTGGTACGACGGGTCGTTCGCCGGGTTCCAGGCGCCGCCCTCCGGTACGCCGACCTTGAACTGCACCTCCATCCGGTGCTGCGACTGGCCGGCCGGGGCGATGGTGTGACCGGTGCAGTCGACCTCGACGTACCAGAGGTCACCGCCGGCCTGGCGGGCGGTGGTCGGGGATGGGCAGCCCTGGGTGTAGCCGGGGGTGACCTGCACCGGGCCGGTGCCGTCGGGGCGGAAGTAGTAGCGGAACTTCGCGTCGGTGAGCGCCCGCGCCGGGAACGCCGACCTGTTGTAGATCATCACTTTGAGCCCGGTGGCCCGGGGCTCGTTCTGCATCACCGTGGTCTCCACGGTCAACTCGTCGATGTCCGGCTGCTCGCGAACCGGGAAGTTGGCCAGCGGGGTGCCGCCGTACTCCTGGGTCAGCCGGGTCAGCGCGGAGGTGAAGCCGGCGTTGTAGTCGGTGGCGACCTCGTTCATCACGTAGTCCGACCGGCTGTCGGTGTACGCGTCGTTCGGCGACGACGGCCCGCCGACCAGCGCGCCGTAGAGGGTGTGCCGGGTCTCGGTGGGCACGGTCATGCTGTCCCACCAGGAGCCGTGCGCGGTGCGGTGGTGCGGGTTGCGCGGCGGGTTGGCGCCGAAACCGATCACGTAGCTGGAGTTGCGTGGGTTGTCGCCGAGCGCGTAGTTGATCTGCCGGACGGCGAAGTCGTGGTAGCGGGCCTTGCGGGTCGCGTCGGTGGTCCGGTCGCTGTAGACCAGCGCGGCGAACGCGGTGTTGGCCGCGTAGCGCAGCGCGCCCCAGGAGTCGAGCACCGCCATCCCGCCGGGCGAGTACCGGACCCGCTCCCCGTCGACCCCGACGGTCCAGAAGTCCAGCCACCGGTTGGCGTCGTCGATGTACTTCTGCCTGCCGGTCAGGTTGGCCAGCAGCACGTACGCGCCGAACTGCTTGTTGTCCCAGGCCACGGTCCACTTGTAGGAGCGGGTGGTGGTCTGCGGCTCGGTGCCGAGCCGGTCGTACTCGCTCTCCGCCCTGGCCAGGTAGGCGGCGTCGCCGGTGGCCCGGTAGAGCCAGATCGCGCCCCACACCAGCTCGTCCTGCCATCCGCTCCAGGAGCGGTAGAAGCTGGTCGCGTCGGTGACGCACTCGTGGTAGCTCTTACGCACCGTGTCGGCGAAGGTGTAGAGCTGGCGGGCGTGGGTGAGCAGCTTGTCGGCGTACGCCGCGTCGGTGGGCCGGAACACCATGGACGACGCGGCCATCGCCGCCGCCGTCTCCCCCGCCAGGTCCGCGCCGCCACAGCTCGCATCGATCTTGTACGCGGGCCGCGCCATCGGCATCACCTCGGCCGGTCCCCACCACTTGTGGTCGTCGTCGCCCCTGCCGACCTGTCCGTAGAGGACGTTCGGCGACGGGTGCGCCTTGACGAAGTAGTCGTTGACGTACCGCAGGTTGTTCAGCAGGTGGGTGAGCTGGCCGGAGGCGACGTACCCGGCCCGGTACTCGACCGCGCCCCAGGCGAGCATGGTGGCGCTGAACGCCATCGGGAAGCCGAACTTCACGTGGTCACCGGCGTCGTACCAGCCGCCGGTGAGGTCGAGCCCGACGTCGGTCCCGTCTTGCAGGGCGGAGTCGCCGCGCCAGGAGACCCGGTTCCAACTCGGCAGCTTCCCGGACTGCTGCGCCTCGTAGAAGAGCAGCGACTTCTGTAGCGCCTCGGCGTAGTTGAAGGCCGACACGGCGGCCGACACGGCGGAGGCCGTCGGTGCGGCGGACCCGGAGGCGGGTACGCCGACCGCGAGGGCGAGCGTGGCGGCGAGCGCCGTGCCGGCGGCCAGCAGGCGACGTCGCCGGGGCTGATCGGCGCGGGCCGGGCCCGGCGGAGGCTGATCGGCCCGGCCCGGCGGAGGTTGATCGGCGCGGGCGCGGTCCGGTGGTCTGGTGTGGTGCATGTGGCTGCTCCTGTCGGTGCGCGGACGGCAGCACCGACGCGGGCCGCGTCGGTTCGGACGGCTGCCGATGGTGGCGGCGAGGGTGGCCCCAGCAGGACCGGGAGCGCTCCCATGGATAGTCAGCAATGTAATCGGCAGGCCGCCGGTTTGGGAAGCCCGAAGCCGCTGTCCGGCCAGCCGAGAGAGCGCCACATGACGGTGGGCAGGGCCCCCGCACCGGGAGTCCTGCCCACCTCACCGTCCTCCGCACCGGAGGACGGTCGTCCGGGTTGTCAGCCGGTGCGCTCCACCGGCGCCGGCACGTCGACCGTCAGGGGCACGGTCAGGGTCAGCAGCCCGGCGTCCCGCTCGACCGTGCTCGGCCGGGAGAGCCGGCGCAGCGTACGCAGCATCGGTGCGTTCTCGGCCTGGACGTGCAGCACCATTGCCGCGTAGCCCGCCGACTCGGCCTGCCGGGTCACCCGCCGCAGCAGCGTCGAGCCCAGCCCGCGCCGCTGCCAGTCGTCGCGCACCAACAGCGCCAGCTCGGCCTCGTCGCCCTCGCCGAGCAGGTTCGCCATCGCGACGACCGACTCCGCCGCCCCGCCGGAGCCGGTCGTCGCGGCGATCAGGGTCACCCCGCGGGCCGGTTCCAGCAGCCGGCGCAGCCGGGCCGGGGAGGGCTGCGCCGCCCCGCCCAGGTAACGCCGCTGGCGGCTACGCGCCGAGCAGGCTTCGTGCAGCTCGACCACGGCCGCCAGGTCCTCGGCGACCGCCGGGCGTACGGTCAGCTCGGCACCGTCCGGCAGGACCACGGTGACCTGCTCGGTGGCCCGGCGGGCCGCGGTGGCGCCCAACTCCAGCAGCGCCTGTGCCCGCGCGTACTCCGCCGGGGTGAAGCTCGGCGCGACCCGGCGCAGGGCGTACGACCCGCCGTTGGGGTCGGCCAGCAGCATCGTCATGCCGTCGATCCCGGACCGGGCGGTGGCCGGCGCGGGTCGCCAGGTTACCTCGTCGGCCGCGAGCAGGGCCCGCAGGACCTCCCCGGTCGAGTCCGGGTCGTGCACCAGCCGGCTGGCCAGCCCGAGCACCCGGGTCGGCTGGTCGGCCAGGCCACGCGCCTCGCTGCGCGCCACCCAGCAGTCCCGACCCCGGCCCCGCTCCACGGCGGCGATGATGTCCGCCTCGTCGATGCTCTCCGGCGCGTCGACGAGGAAGTCGTCGACGGCACCGCGCTCGGTCGTGTGCACCTGCACGGTGAGGATGTTGACTCCGCGCAACGCGAGGCTCGCCGTGAGCACCGACAGGTAGCCCGGCCGGTCGTCCACGGTGGCTCGGATTCGCCACAGCGTCATCGTTGCCTCCCTTCCCGTGCCACCTTCGCGCCCCGCTGTTGCCGGCCGGTTGCCCCACCGTGTCCAGCCGCGACCAGCCCTGCGGTCTACGTCACAGCTGGCCGGACGGGGTCACGGGTTGGCGCTGACCGGCGGGGTGCCGACCAGGTCCAGGCGGTCGCCGAGAATCACCGCGCTGGCCCGGACCAGCTGCGCCAGCCGGTCCACCTCGGTGGAGTGGAACGCGGCCGGAGCGAGGGTCTCGCTGTGCTCGCGGGACACCACCAGGACCAGTCCGGCCCGACCGAAGGGCGCGACCGCGAAGTGGCCGCCGTCGGGCATGGTCATCGACCGGGCGCGCAGCGGCGTCACCTCCGGCAACTGCGGCGGTACCGGCGTACGCCAGCTGGCCTGCTCCACCGTCGCCCCACCGCCACCGGTACGCGAGGCCCAGTCGACCGGCACCACCGCGGCGACCGCCCATTCGGCGGCGAGCAGCCCGGGCACCGCGTCGACCAGAGTGGCCATCCCGTCGGCCGGGTTGGCGGCGACCTGCGCCAGCAGTTCGGCGTCCTGTCCGGCGGTGTTGGGCGCGCCGATCGCCCGCCACACCCCGTCCACCCGTACCCCCGGGATGGCCGCCAGGCCGGCCAACAGCCGCTCCACCCGGGCGGCGCCCGGCCACACCACGGTGAAGTCGTCGACCGCGCGTCCGCCGAGGCGTTCCAGCACGACCACCTGGACGATGTCCGCGCCCGACACCCCGAGGGTGCGCGCCACCTGGCCCAGGGTGCCCGGACGGTCCGGCAGGGTGACCCGTACGCGCAGCAACATCTGAACCCCTCCGCTCGGCGGGCCGACGCGGTGGCCGGCAGGCTGGTCCCCAGCCTGGCAGCTGACCATTTCGTCCCTGTTGCGGCAGCATGTCCCGAGGGTCAAGCCTGACCTTGACAACCCGTCCGAGCTGCCATGGACTGTCCGGATGACCGATTCGGCCGCGCGCCGGGCCGCCCCGGAGCACCGCCCGGCGGCCGGCTCCCCCGGCCCTGCCGACGGCTCCCCGGCCGGGCTCGATCTCGATCGGCTCGGCGGCTACCTGGCCGCGCACCGGCCCGAGCTGACCGGCGGGCCGCTGCGGGCGGAGCTGATCGCGGGCGGCCGGTCGAACCTGACCTACCTGCTGCGGGCCGGCGGGCGGGAGCTGGTGCTGCGCCGGCCACCGCTCGGGCACGTGCTGGCCACCGCGCACGACATGGCCCGGGAGTTCCGGGTGATCTCGGCGCTGGCCCCGACCGCCGTCCCGGTGCCGCGGGCGCTGCTGCTCTGCCCGGACGCCGACGTGCTCGGGGCGCCGTTCTACCTGATGGAACGGGTCACCGGCGAGGTGTTCCGCAGCCGGTCCCGGACCGACCAGCTCACCGCCGGCCAGCGGCGCGGGCTGGCCATGGCGATGATGGACACCCTCGCGGCGCTGCACATGGTGGAGCCGGCGGCGGTCGGGCTGGGCGACTTCGGCCGCCCGAAGGGCTACCTCGCCCGGCAGGTCCGCCGCTGGGCCGGCCAACTCGACCGCTCCCGCAGCCGGCCGCTGCCCGGCATGGACGAGCTGCGCGACCGGCTCGCCGCCACCGTGCCCGAGGGCGCCAACGCGGGCCGCGTCGTGCACGGCGACTACCGGCTGGACAACCTGCTCGCCACCGTCGCGCCGGCGGACCCGCGACCCGCCCCGCGCGACACCGCCGAGCAGGGCGCGCCGTCGGCGACCGTGACGGCGGTGCTGGACTGGGAGATGGCCACCCTCGGCGACCCGCTGGCAGATCTCGGGCTGCTGCTGACCTACTGGGAGGTGCTCGGCGGCAGCGACCTCGCCGACGGCAACCCGGTCGCCGACGGCCTCGGCCCGCGCGCCGGCTTCCCGACCGGCACCGAGCTGATCGAGCGGTACGCCGCCGGCAGCGACGTCGACGTCGGCCCGCTGCACTGGCACGTGGCGCTGGGCTGCTTCAAGCTCGCGGTGATCTGCGAGGGCATCCACTACCGGCACGCCCTCGGGCAGACCCTCGGCGAAGGCTTCGACAGCATCGGAAACATGGTGTCCCCGCTGGTGGCACACGGACTGGCCAAGGTTGGGGAGGCGTGATGGAGTTCGGGTACGACGCCCGCACCGAGCAGCTGCGCGCGGAGCTGACCGAGTTCCTGGAGCAGCACGTCTACCCGGCCGAGGCGGTGCACGCCGCCCAGGTCGCCGCCGCCGGTGACCCGTGGGCCCGCCCCCCGGTGCTGGCCGAGTTGACGGCCGAGGCCCGCCGGCGCGGCCTGTGGAACCTCTTCCTTCCCGACCCGCGCCACGGCGCCGGGCTGACCAACCTCCAGTACGCGCCGCTGGCCGAGCTGACCGGGCGCAGCCCGCACCTCGCCCCGGAGGCGCTGAACTGCGCCGCCCCGGACACCGGCAACATGGAGCTGCTCGCCGAGTTCGGCTCCGCCGCGCAGCGCGAGCGCTGGCTCGCCCCGCTGCTGGCCGGGGAGATCCGCTCGGCGTTCTGCATGACCGAGCCCGAGGTGGCCTCCTCGGACGCGACGAACATCGCCACGGCGATCCGGCGCGACGGCGACCACTACGTGATCGACGGACGCAAGTGGTGGTCGTCCGGGGCGATGGACCCGGCCTGCGAGATCTTCATCGTGATGGGCAAGACCGATCCCGGCGCCGACCGGCACCGGCAGCAGAGCATGATCCTGGTCCCCCGGGACACCCCGGGGGTCACGGTCCGCCGGGGCCTGACCGTCTTCGGCTATAGCGACGCCGCGCACGGCGGGCACGCCGAGATCGACTTCGAGGGCGTACGGGTGCCGGCGGAGAACCTGGTCGGCGCCGAGGGGGCCGGTTTCGCCATCGCCCAGGCCCGCCTCGGCCCGGGGCGGATCCACCACTGCATGCGCCTGGTCGGGATGGCCGAGCGGGCCCTGGAGCTGCTCTGCCGCCGGGCCATCGAACGGGTCGCGTTCGGCCGCCCGCTCGCCGAGCAGGGCGTGGTACGCGAGTGGATCGCCGAGTCCCGGGTCCGCATCGAGCAGGCCCGGCTGCTGGTGCTCAAGACCGCCTGGCTGATGGACACCGTCGGCAACAAGGGCGCACACACCGAGATCCAGGCCATCAAGATCGGCACACCGGCGATGGCGGAGTGGGTGATCGACAAGGCGATCCAGGCGTACGGCGGTGCCGGCGTCAGCCAGGACACCCCCCTTGCCGCGCTCTGGGCCCAGGCCCGCACCCTCCGGCTGGCCGACGGCCCCGACGAGGTGCACCGGGCCAGCCTCGCCAAACGCGAACTACGTCGCTGGGAGCGCCCCGCCCCGCCGCCTCCGCGTTAAGAGCTCGCCCCACCGCTCCCGCGTTAAGAGCCCGCCCCGCCGCTCCCGCGTTAAAAGGGGGCCCCTGCTATACCGCAGGCGTTAACAGGGGGCCCTTCCTTCAGGTCAGGTGGAGGCGCGTTCGACGAGTTTGGTGTCCAGGACGATGTGCGGGTCGGGGATCTCGTCGCCGCGGATCCGGGCGACCAGCAGCCGCGCCATCTGCCGGCCCATCTCGTCCACCGGCTGGAACACCGACGTCAGCGGCGGGTCGGACTGCCGGGCGATGGGCGCGTCGTCGAAACCGATCAGGGCCACGTCCTGCGGCACCCGCCGGCCCGCCTCGCGCAGCGTCCGCATCGCGCCGAAGGCCATCAGGTCGGCGGCGACGAAGACCGCGTCCAGGTCGGGGCAGCGGTCCAGCAGCTGCCGCATGGCGGTCGCCCCGCTCTCCTCGCTGAAGTCGCCGTACGCGATCAGGTCGGGGTTGACGCCGAACCCGGCGGTCCGCACCGCGTCCCGGTAGCCGGACAACCGGGCCAGGCCGGCGCCCATGTCCTGCGGGCCGGCGATGGTGGCGATGCGCCGCCGCCCCCGGCCGGCCAGGTACTCCACGGCCTGCCGCGCCCCACCGGCGTTGTCCACGTCGACGAAGGAGGCGGGCTGGGCGTCGGGGTGCAGCATCCGCGCCGGCCGGCCGCCGAGCACGGTGGGCAGGCCGCGCTCCTCCAGCAGGGTGGGCAGTGGATCGGCGTCGTGCAGCGACAGCAGCAGCACGCCGTCGACGTGCTGGTTGGTCAGGTGGTGCTCGACCCGCTCCCGTTCCAGCGGAGACTGCGCCATGGCCAGCCAGAGCTGCAACGGCGTCTCCAGCAGCACCGAGCTGATCCCCCGGACGATGCCGGCGAAGAACGGCTCGGCGAAGAGCCGCTCACCCGACTCGCTGACCACCAGGGCCACCGAGTCGGTCCGCTGGGTGACCAGCGCCCGGGCGGCCCGGTTCGGCACGTACCCCAGCTCGGCGATGGCCTGCTGCACGGCGGCGCGGGCCTCCGGGCTCACCTGGGGAGAGCCGTTGACGACACGGGAGACCGTCCCGCGGCCGACTCCGGCACGGGCCGCGACCGCATCGAGGGTCGGGCGCCCGAGCGACCGGGTGCGCTGCGTTGTCATCGTCTGCTCCTCCGACGTCAGGCGGCCCCGGCACCTGCTTGCGCGTCAGTGCCGGGCCGCCCGTTACTGGCTGGCCATCGCCCTATTGTGCGGCCAGACCGTTGCGTCGGATCACCTCCGCGTACCACCTGGCGCTGGACTTGGGGATGCGGGTCTGGCTGTCGTAGTCGACGTAGATCATGCCGAACCGCTTGGTGTAGCCCCAGGCCCACTCGAAATTATCCATCAGCGACCAGGCGAAGTATCCACGCAGGGGGACGCCGGCGCTGATCGCCTCGTGCGCGGCGCGCAGGTGCGCGTCGAAGTACGCCAGCCGCTCGGCATCGTCGACCTGCCCGTCGACCACCGCGTCGACGAAGGCCGACCCGTTCTCGGTGACGTAGAGCGGCAGGTCGGTGTACTCCTCGTGCACCCGGCGCAGCGTCTCCACCAGGCCGGGGGCGTCGATCTCCCAGTCCATGTCGGTGACCGGCACGCCCCGGCTGACGAACCGGACGTCCTCGCTGCCCGGCCAGTTGGACGGGGCCCGCCAGTAGCGCTCCGGCTGCTCGCCGGGGACCGGCGCGGCCACCACGTGGCGGCTGTAGTAGTTGACCCCGACCAGGTCCAGCGGCGTGGCGATGGTGGCCAGGTCGCCGTCGTGGACGTGCGCGAAGTCGGTCACCTTCGCCAGGTCGGCGACCAGGTCGTCGGGGTACGCCCCGCGCAGGATCGGGTCGAGGAAGAACCGGTTGGCCAGCCCGTCGATGCGCCGGGCGGCGTCGGAGTCGCCGGGCGACCCGGTCGCCGGGGTCACCGGGTACAGGTTGACGGTCACCCCGAGCTGGGCGGCCGGCCGGGCCGCGCGCAGCGCCTGCACGGCGAGCCCGTGCCCGAGCATCAGGTGGTGCCCGGCGTGGACCGCGGCGGCCCCGTTGGAGCGGCCGGGGGCGTGCACCCCGGAGCCGTAGCCGAGGAAGGCCGAGCACCATGGCTCGTTGAGCGTGGTCCAGTACCTCACCCGGTCGCCCAGCGCGTCCGCGACCAGCTGGCTGTAGTCGGCGAACCGGGCGGCGGTGTCCCGGGCCGGCCAGCCGCCGGCGTCCTCCAGCTCCTGGGGCAGGTCCCAGTGGTAGAGCGTGAGCCAGGGCTCGATCCCGTTGGCCAGCAGCTCGTCGACCAGCCGTCGGTAGAAGTCGAGCCCCTCGGCGTTGGCCGGGCCGGACCCGCCCGGCTGCACGCGCGGCCAGGAGACCGAGAAGCGGTACGACTTCAGCCCCAGCTCGGCCATCAGCCGCACGTCGTCGCCGAGCCGGTGGTAGTGGTCGCAGGCGACGTCACCGGTGTGCCCGGCGACCGTCCGGCCATCGGTGTGGCTGAAGGTGTCCCAGATCGACGGGGTACGCCCGCCCTCGGCCGCCGCGCCCTCGATCTGGTACGCGGCGGTCGCCGCCCCCCAGAGGAAGCCGGGCGGGAAGGTCAACGGCGCGCGCTCGTCGAGGACGCCGACGGCGGGTGGGATGGCGGGGTTGCTCACGACTTGACTGCACCTTCCATGATCCCGCCGATGATCTGGCGGCCGAACAGGATGAAGACGACCACCAGGGGCAGGGTGCCGACCGCGGTGGCGGCGAAGACCTGCGAGTAGTCGGTGTAGTAGGCGTACGAGAGGAAGGAGAGCGAGACCTGGAGGGTCGGGTTCTCCGGGGTGAGGATCGCGTACGGCCAGAGGAACGAGTTCCAGTTCTCCATGAAGGTCAGCAGACCGAGGACCCCGGCGGCCGGGCGCAACGCGGGCAGCACGATGTTCCAGTAGATCCGGAACGTGCTGGCGCCGTCGACCCGGCCCGCCTCGATCAGCTCGTCGGAGATCGCCTGGCTGGCGTACTGCCGCATCATGAACACGCCGAAGGCGGTGACCAGGAACGGCACGGTGACGGCGTACAGGGTGTCGTACCACCCCAGCGTCTGCATCATGCCCCAGAGCGGGATGAGGCCCATCTGGGTCGGGATCATCATGGTGACGATGATCGACAGCAGCAGCACGTTGCGGCCCCGGAAGCGCAGCTTCGCGAAGGCGAATCCGGCGAGCGAGCCGGTGAGCACCACCGACACGGTGACCACCGAGGAGACGATGATCGAGTTCATCAGGCCGGTGAGGAAGTTGGCCGCGTCGTTGTCGAGGACCCGGCCGAAGTTGTCGGCGAAGGCCCCGCCCGGGGTGACCGGCGGCGGCACGTCGTTGATCGAGTCCAGCGAGCGGGTGCCGATCACCACCATGTAGTAGAAGGGGTAGATCGACAGCAGGGCCGCCAGGACGAGCGCGACGTAGGTCAGCGGACTGGTGCGCCACAGGCGCTGGGAAGCCGAGATCACCGATCTCTCCTCACTTGGCCGAGCGGCGGACGAGGATGAAGTTGAACAGCGACACCAGGACGATGATCATGAATATCGCCCAGGCCACCGCGGCCCCGTAGCCCGCGGTGCTCAGGTTGTCGATGCCCTTCTCGTACATGTACATCGCCAGGGTCTGGAACTCCCGCTGGTTGCCTCCGAGGATGCGCCCGTTGCCGAAGAGCAGCGGCTCGGTGAAGAGCTGCATGCCGCCGATCGTCGAGAGGATGACCACGAAGAGGAAGGTGGGCCTGAGCATGGGCAGGGTGATCTGCCAGAACTGCCGCCACTGACTGGCGCCGTCGATCGCGGCCGCCTCGTACAGGTCCTTCGGGATGGCCTGCATGCCGGCGAGCAGGATCAGGGTGTTGTAGCCGGTCCACCGCCAGTTGACCATGGTGGCGATCGCCGTCCAGGAACTCCACCGCTGCGCGCGCCAGTCGATCTGGTCCACCCCGACGAAGCTGAGCAGCCAGTTGAACAGGCCGAAATCACGCTGGAACAGCATGCCGAAGACGATCGCGACCGCCGCCACCGAGACCACGTTCGGGACGAAGATGGCCATCCGGAAGAAGGTCTTGGCCCGCAGGAACGTGCGGTTGAGCAGGTTGGCCAGAAAGAGCGCCAGCATGAGCTGCGGGATGGTCGACAAGGCGAAGATGCCGAAGGTGTTGACCAGCGCGTTCCAGAAGTATTCGTCGGAGAGCAACCGGGTGTAGTTGTCGATGCCGATGAACGAGTGGTCGCCGATCATGTCCCAGTCGTGCAGGGACATCCAGCCGGTGCGCACCATCGGGTACAGCTGGAACGCGCCGAAGATCAGGAAGAACGGCGCGATGTAGAGATACGGCGAGTACTTGAGGTCCAGGCGGTTGAGCAGGTACCCGCGACGCCGCTGGCGGGAGGAGGCGTCGGATGGTGACGGAACTGTTGGTGACGGCGGCGCCGTCGCGGCCGAGAGGCTCATACATGTTTCCTTTGCCGGCGAGGCCCGGGGAGCCCTCGCGCAGGGTGCTACCCGGAAGGGGACCGACCGGTGGCGTCCGGGTGGTCCCCGGACGCCACCGGATGCGAATCACTCAGAAGGCACCCTGAGTCTGTGCGTCCTTCGTGAACTGATCCCAGGCCTTGTCCTTGCTGACCTGCCCGTTCTCGAACGCCCGCAGGGCCGGCTCGAGTGCGTTCTCCTTCACGGCC
Organism: Micromonospora sp. CA-263727; assembly: GCF_050942455.1. Classification (NCBI taxonomy): domain Bacteria; kingdom Bacillati; phylum Actinomycetota; class Actinomycetes; order Micromonosporales; family Micromonosporaceae; genus Micromonospora; species Micromonospora sp. CA-263727. The sequence goes on along the minus strand of NZ_CP192031.1, from coordinate 1,953,769 downwards.
TGGTGCTTCGGACCGAGGTGGATCGGCTCGATCTTGCTGACGCTCTCGCCGAAGATCTTGCCGGTCGGCGCGTTGCTGAAGTACTCGTTGGTGTAGCCGAGGAAGGCCTCGTTCTTCAGCGCCTCCAGGTTGGTCGGCAGCGGGCCCTTGGCCTTGAACGCCTCCACCTGGCTGGTGGCGTTGGTCAGGAACTCGGCGAGCTTGGCCGCCTCCTTCTGGTACTTGCTCTGCTCCGGCACGGCCAGCCACGAGCCGCCCCAGTTGCCGCCGCCGCCCGGCACGGCTGCCACGTCCCACTTGCCCTTGTTGGCCTCACCGGAGTTGTCCGCGACGATGCCGAGCATCCAGGACGGGCAGAAGGTGGCCGCGAAGGTGCCCTGCTTGAAGCCGCCCGACCACTCCGGCGACCAGGTCTGCGCCTTGGCGGAGATGTCCGCCATCGAGGTCGCGGTCTCCCAGGCGGACTTCACCGCGGGGCTGGTGTCCGCGATGATGTTGTTTTCCTTGTCGTAGAACAGGTCGCTGCCCTGCTGGAACAGCACGCCGTTCGAGACCGCCGTGATCGAGTCGATGAAGGCCTTGCCGGTGGCGTCCTTGTACTTCTTGCCGGCCGCGTGGAAGCCGTTCCAGTCCGGCCAGAGCGCCGAGACCGCGTCGCGGTCGGTGGGCAGCCCGGCCGCCTCGAACAGGTCCTTGCGGTAGCAGACCGCGAGGCTGCCGACGTCGGTCGGCAGGCCGATCAGCCGCCCGTCCGGCGCCTTGCCCAGCTCCCACTTCCAGGGCAGGTACTCGCTGGAGTGGTCGGCGACCAGCGGAGTGAGGTCCGCCCAGTTGCGCGGGTTGGCCTTGAACTCGTTGAGAATGCCCTCTTCCAGGGCGGTCACGTCGGCCGCGCCCTTGCCGGTGGCGAGGTAGCGGACCAGCTTGGGCCGGTACTCACCGAGCTGGGCGGTCTTGCGCAGCTCGACCTTGATGCCGGTCTGCTGCTCGTATTGCTTGACGAGTTCGTCGTAGCCGAACTCGCCGAAGGTGTCCACGACCAACTTGGCGGGCTTCTCGCCGTCGGCCGGCGTGTCATCGTCCTTGCCGCAGGCCGCGAGACCGCCGACGGCGGTGATCGCCGCCAGGGCGGCCGCCGCCATGCGGGTACGCCGCGTGGTGAGGCTCATCCTGACCCCTCTTTCGGTGGTGAGGCTGGTTTACGTGTGGTGGGGGGTGCCGCAGCGTCTGCCGCCGCCGGCTCGGTCAGCCGGCGGCGGCGCCCAGGGCGGGATTGTGATCCACACCTCTTTGGGAACGCTCCCATGAGATTGCCGGGAGGTGTCAGGAGTGTCAATAGGCCAATGGGAGCGTTCCCAGATCGTTACCGCCGAACGGGCCTGGTCGATGGCCGGACCGCCACCCGGCGCGCCGGCGGTCGCCGGACGCGGTGGTCGTCAGCGGTGGTCGTCAGCAGAGGCGACGCAGCAGCGTGTCGGCCCGACCGGCGTCGAAGGCGGCCGGGTCGAAGCCGGCAGCCACCCAGTCGCGCATCGGCCCGTGGTCCGGATGCCCCGGATCGGCGAGCGCGGCGAGCAGGACCAGGTAGCCCTGCGGACCGCCGACGTCCTCCGGCGGGCAGGCCCGCTCGCCGTCCAGGCAGCTCGGGTAGCGCTCGTCCGCCTCGGCGGTGAAGGCGTCCTCCACCAGCAGGTCGTGCTCCCACCAGTCGCCGAAGTCGTAGGTGTAGTGGAACCGGCTGCCCTTGCCCACCACCGCGTCCAGCCGGACGTCCAGCTCGTCCTGCACGGCCAGCTCACCGTCGGGATCCGGCTCGCCGTACTGTAGGCCGTCGATCTCGAACGAGTGCAGATGGCAGTCGCGCCAGCCCATCGCGTGCTGCACCACCCGGTGCACCCGATCCAGGGTGTAGCCGCCGGGCACCAGCACCCGACGCCAGATCGGGGGACGTACCCCGGACAGCGACATCCTCAGCTGGAAGATCTGACGCGGCATGCTGTCCCATCCTCCCGCGGCATAGGCTGCGAGCATGATCTGCCGAGCGTGCCGGACGCGGCGGCACGTCGACTGCCCCGGCCGGAACTGGTGCGACTGCCAGCACCGTACCCCCCGACCCACCCCTCCGGTCACCGGTCCGGCCGGCGAATGAACGTCGGACTTCCGATTTCCGCACTCTGGCCGGACCCGTCACCCGCGCCGCTCGACGACGACACGCTCGTCGCCCGCTACGGTCGCGCCGACCGGCCCCTCCTCCGGATGAACTTCGTGACCAGCGTCGACGGCGCGGTCAGCGTCGACGGCCTCTCCGCCGGGTTGTCCGGCGAGCCCGACAAGCGGGTCTTCGGGCTGCTCCGGATGCTCTGCGACGCGCTGCTGGTGGCGGCCGGCACGCTGCGCCGCGAGGGGTACCGGGCGGTCCGCCTCGACGAGCGGCGTCGGGCCTGGCGGCGCGCGCACGGGCTGACCGAGTACCCGACGCTCGTGGTGGTCTCCGGTCTCCTCGACCTCGACCCGGCCCAGGCGGCCTTCGCCGACGCGCCGGTACGCCCCGTGGTGCTCACCCGCGACGACGCGCCGGCCCCGGCCGGGCTGGCCGCCGTGGCCGACCTGGTGCGCTGCGGTGACGGCCGGGTCGACCTCGTCGCCGGCCTGGCCGAGCTGCGCCGACGCGGGCTCGACCAGGTGCTCTGCGAGGGCGGCCCGCGCCTGTTCGGCGCGCTCACCACCGCCGACCTGGTCGACGAGGTCTGCCTGTCGGTCGCTCCGCTGCTCGCCGGGGCCGGCGCCGGCCGGATCACCACCGGGGACCCGAGCCCCGCCCGCCAGCTGCCGCTGCGCCACGTCCTGCTCGCCGGCGACGACACCCTGCTGCTGCGCTACGCCCGGCGCTGACTCCGGCCACCGGCGGCCCACGGCCGGTCCCACCGGGCCGTGCGGCAAGTCCCGCCCGGCAGCCGGGAGCGGCCAGCCGAGAATTGGTCGAAATCGCCGCATAGCAACCGGTCAACTCATTACCGTGAACCGGAAGCGGCAACTGCCGGGAGGCGGGACGTTGGTGCACGAGGTGGTCGAGCTGAGAGTGCACGGGGTCTCCGGCACCTCGGCCGAAACCCTGCTGGACCACCCCGTGGTGGACCGCGTCGCCGGTGACGAGAACGCCGGCTTCTACCGCCCCCGCGCCGGGTTCGGCGTCAGCGACCGGCCGACCGGGCTGCTGGTGGAGGCGTACCGATGGGGCGCGCTGACCGCGGGCACCGCCGTGCGGACCCTGTCCCTGCTGTTCCTGCTGCCGTTCATGCTGGTGAACCTCGCCGTCTGGACCCGACCGGCCACCGGCGGCACCGGCGGGGCGATCGGCCCGTTGTGCCGGCTGCTGGCGGCCACCCTGACCGCGGCGTTCGTCCTGTCCATGGTGGGAGTGAGCGTCGACCTGGTGGGTTGGCAGTGCGCCCCCTTCCACGTCTGCGTGCGGGATCGCGGCTACCTGGGCTGGCTGGCCGACATGGCCCTCGGGCCGCGCCTGGCCGTTCTCGCGCTGCTGCCGATCGCCGCGCTCCGCCTGCTCTGGTGGATCGGGGAGCGCTCGGCCCGGGCGTTCGAGGCGTTCCCGGCCGGGCGCGGGCAGAACCGCACCACCGAGGGCGAGGACCGGATCGACCGGCCCGGATTCTGGAACGATGCCCTCGTCGTGCAACGGCTGCGGGCCATCCACTTCGCGGTCGGGCTCGGCACGCTCGCCGCGCTGCTGCTCGGCGCGCAAATCCACATCCACCCCACGCTGGTCGGGCACGTGCTCTACGTCGCGGCCTGGATCCTGCTGGCGGCCTGCGCCGTCCTGCTCTGCCTGCCCGCGCGCACCCCGTCGCCCGGCCTGGGCCGGGGGCCGGTCGACCTGCGGGGCATCCGGCCGCTGCGGCTGGCGGCCGGCGCGATCACCGTCCTCTCCCTCGGCTACACCGTGCTGCCCATCGAGCCGGAGACACCGCGCGGGCAACTACCGGGGTACGAGGGCGCGGTGGCGGGCGTCGTCGCGGCCCAGGCCGGCCTGCTGGTCGCCCTCGTCGTGGCGACCATTCACCAACGACGACGCAGTCCGACCGCCGCCCTGTCCTGGCTGAGCGGACTGGCCAGCCCGGTGCTCGCCGCCGCAGCGGTCGCCGCCGCGTACGGGTTCTCCGCGGCGCTGGTCTACCGCGTCGCCGACTTCCTCGACCGGGGCGACATCCCCAATCCGGCCCGGCCCGACCAGCCCGGTGGAGCGGAACTGGAGCCACCGGTCTCCTACCGCTGGGCGGCGCTGGCCGGGCTCGCCGCGGTCATGGTGGTCGCCGCGAGCACCATATGGCGGATCTACATCTCCCGGCGTCGGCGACGTCGACTGGCCGAGTCCATCGTCCAGCAGGACTTTCCCGACGTGCCACCGGAGGGCACGCCCCGACGGAACGTCGTCCGGGAGATCATCGCCCGTGCCGCGATCGCCGAGCAGTTGAGCCCCGTCTTCACCACCTTCCTGCTCCTGTCGCTGCTCGGGGTCACCACGGTCGCCCTGGACCTGATCGGCATCGGCCCGTCGCAGTTGAGCCGGGTACTGGTGCACAGCGACAGCGGGGGGACCAAGGAGCTGGCGCTCGCCACCGACGTCGGGATCTACGTCATCGGCCTGGTGGGGGTGGGCATCGTCCTGCTCGGACTGCTCTCCTACCGGTCCGAGGAGACCCGGCGTACGGTGGCGGTGATCTGGGACCTGGGCACCTTCTGGCCGCGTACGGTGCACCCGTTCGCACCACCCTGCTATGCCGAGCGGGCGGTGCCGGAACTCGCCCGACGGATCACCGCGCTGTCCACCAAGGGCGGGGTGATCGTCTCCGGGCACTCGCACGGCTCGGTGCTCGCCGCCGCCACCGTGCTCCAGCTTCCGGAGGAGGCGCTGCCCCGGGTGGCGCTGCTGACCCATGGCAGCCCCCTGCACCGGCTCTACGCCCGACTCTGTCCGGCCTTCCTCGGCGACCAGACCCTCTACGAGGTCGGCGACCGGATCGGCTGGCGATGGGTGAACCTGTGGCGCAACACCGATCCGATCGGTGGCCCGATGTTCTCCGCGCACCGGCCCGGTGAGCAGCCCCGGGTTGAGGGCCCGGCCGGGACGGTCGACCGGCGGTTGCGCGACCCACATGGGGTGACCGTGGCAGCGGACGACACGGTGCCCCCGCCGATCGAGCGGCACTGGCCGTACCACACCGATGCCGCCTACGAGGACGCCGTACGGGATCTGGCCGGACGGCTCGACCCGGACACCGTCCCACCGGAGCCGGGCGGCGCGGCGCGGGGCCCGTAGCCGAGCGGCCGATCACCGGCACGGACCGTGGACGGGCCGTCGCCGTACGCGATCGCCGCCATGCCACGACGTGGTCTCCGCCGCGTCGCGTGGCGGGCTGTCGTACTCCTCCGGCAGGATGCAGGGCGTGTGTGCCGACCGCGACGACCAGCCGACCGGAGCTGCCCGATGACTGACCAGGGGCACAACAGCCCGGGCGAGGGGTTGGCCGGGCCGGGCGAGGGGGTCGGCCGGGTGCTCGGCACCGCCGACGCCACTCCGTTGCAGTTCTGGACGGCGGTCGCCCCCGGCAGCTACCTCCAGCTCGACGATGTCGTGGTGACCCGGCGCGAGCTGCCCGACCGGGAGCCGGTGACGATCGCCGGGGTGGTCACCCAGGTCCGGGCCCGGCACGAGGGCGCCCAGTTCGAGTCCGACGTCTTCGCCATCGCCGACGGCACCCTGCCGGCGCAGGTGCAGGAGGCCGCCGAGATCACCACCACCCGGGTGGATCCGGAGTTCTACGTGCCGCCGCAACCCGGCGCGGTGGTGCACCGGGCCGAGGGCGACGCCCGGGCCCGGGCCCTGCACTTCGACCGGATGGAACGGCGGATCCCGATGGGCACCGGCCGCGACGGGGTGCCGGTCTACCTCAACGCCGACTTCCTGGACGGCACCCGGGGCGCCCACGTGTCGATCTCCGGCATCTCCGGGGTGGCCACCAAGACCAGCTTCGCCACCTTCCTGCTCTACTCGGTGTTCCGCTCCGGGCAGCTCGGCGGCGACGCGGTCAACGCCAAGGCGTTGATCTTCAACGTCAAGGGCGAGGATCTCCTCTTCCTCGACCACCCGAACGCCCGGCTGGACGACGCGACCCGGGCCGGATACGCCCGGCTAGGCCTGGCCGCCGATGCCTTCCCCGACGTGCGGGTGTACGCCCCGCCCCGGGCCGGCGACTCCTCCGGCACACCCGACGTGAGCAGCCGGCTGACCGGTGTGGACAGCTTCTACTGGACGCTCGCCGAGTTCTGCGAGAAGCGTCTCCTGCCGTACGTCTTCGCCGACGCCGACGACGAGCGCCAGCAGTACACGATGGTGGTCCACTCGGTCGCCGCCCACCTGGCCCGGTACGCCCAACCCGCCGACGGCGGGGTCAGCATCGACGGGGTTCGCCTGGGCACCTACGCCGACCTGGTCGATCACGTCGTCGAGCAGCTCAGCGACGACGAGACCCGGGGCGACTGGGCGGGCAGCGCGGTCGGCCTGGGCACGGTCAACGCCTTCGCCCGCCGGCTGATCGGCAGCAAGAAGGACCTCTCCCGGCTGATCCGGGGCGACCTGGCCACCCGCCGCCCGCACCGCATCAACACCTCGGAGAGCGCCCAGGTCACCGTCGTCGACCTGCACAACCTGCCGGATCGGGCGCAGCGCTTCGTGGTCGGCGTGACGCTCAAGAGCGAGTTCGAGCGCAAGGAGAAGGCCGGCACCGCCAAGCCGCTGCTCTTCGTGGTCCTCGACGAGCTGAACAAGTACGCCCCCCGGGAGGGCTCCTCCCCGATCAAGGAGGTGCTGCTCGACATCGCCGAGCGGGGCCGCTCGCTCGGAGTGATCCTGGTCGGCGCGCAGCAGACCGCCAGCGAGGTGGAGCGGCGCATCGTCACCAACTCGGCGATCCGGGTGGTCGGCCGGCTCGACCCGGCCGAGGCGTCCCGTCCGGAATACGGCTTCCTCCCGCCCGCGCAGCGGCAACGGGCGCTGCTGGCCAAACCGGGCACCATGTTCGTCAACCAGCCCGACATTCCCGTCCCGCTCTGCCTGGAGTTCCCCTTCCCGGCCTGGGCGACCCGGGTCTCCGAGGCCGGCGCCGCGCCGTCGCAGACCCTACGCTCGATCACCCAGTCCGCCGATCCGTTCGCGGTGGTGGGCTCCGGCGGCGGCGCCGACGACGACATCCCGTTCTAGGCAGGGGGTTGTGCCATGAAGATCCTGCACACCTCGGACTGGCACGTGGGCAAGGTCCTCAAGGGGCAGTCCCGGGCCGAGGAGCACAAGCAGGTGCTGGCCGGCGTCATCGACATCGCCCGGCAGGAGCAGCCCGACCTGGTCGTCATCGCGGGTGACCTCTACGACACCGCCGCGCCGACCGCGGAGGCGACCCGCCTGGTCACCCGGGCGCTCACCGCGCTGCGCCGCACCGGCGCGGACGTGGTGGCCATCGGCGGCAACCACGACAACGGCCCGGCGCTGGACGCGCTGCGGCCGTGGGCCGAGGCCGCCGGCATCACCCTGCGCGGCGGCGTACGCGAGGATCCGGCCGAGCACGTCATCGACGGCAGCACCGCCGGCGGGGAGCGCTGGCGGCTGGCCGCGCTGCCCTTCCTGTCCCAGCGGTACGCGATCCGCGCGGTCGAGATGTACGAGCTGACCGCCGCCGAGACCACCCAGACCTACGCCGACCACCTGGGCCGCATCCTGGCCCGGCTCACCGACGGGTTCGACGAGCCCGACCGGGTGCACCTGGTCACCGCCCACCTGACCGTGGTCGGGGCGGCCTCCGGCGGCGGCGAGCGGGACGCGCACACCGTGCTGGGTTACGCGGTGCCGGCCACCGTCTTCCCCGGCACCGCGCACTACGTCGCGCTGGGTCACCTGCACCGCGCCCAGCGGGTGCAGGGGCCCTGCCCGATCCGCTACAGCGGCGCCCCGTTGGCGGTGGACTTCGGCGAGCAGGAGAACGTCCCGTCGGTGACCCTGGTCGAGGTCACCGCGACCAGGGCGGCCCAGGTCCGGGAGGTGCCGGTCACCGCGGCCACCTCGCTGCGCACGGTGCGCGGCACGCTGGCCCAGCTCGCCGAGATCACCCCGCCGGAGGGCTGGCTGCGGGTCTACGTGCGCGAGCACCCCCGGGCCGGCCTGCGTGAGGAGGTGCAGGAGCTGCTCCCCCGCGCGCTGGAGATCCGTATCGACCCGGAGCTGATGGCCGCGCCGGGCAGCGGCGCCCGGGTCGCCCAGCGCTCTGGCCGTTCGCCCCGGCAGCTCTTCGCCGACTACCTGGACAGCCGGGGCCACGCCGACGACGGCGTCCGGGAACTCTTCGACGAGCTGATCGAGGAGGTGGATCACTGATGCGGCCGATGCGGCTGGACATGGCCGGCTTCACCGTCTTCCGCGACGAGACCACTGTCGACTTCACCGACGCCGACTTCTTCGCTCTGGTCGGGCCGACCGGTTCCGGCAAGTCGACGGTGCTCGACGCGATCTGCTTCGCCCTCTACGGCACGGTGCCCCGCTGGGGTGGGGCGCGCGGGCTGGGCAACGCCCTGGCGCCGTCCGCCACCGAGGCGCGGGTCCGGCTGGTCTTCGAGTCCGGCGGTGCCCGCTACGTGGCCACCCGGGTGGTGCGCCGGGACAGCCGGGGCAACGCGAAGACCGCGAACGCCGGGTTGCAGCTGATGCCCGACGGTTTCGACGTGACCAAGCTGGACACCGGGCTGAGCCCGGAGGATCTGGGCGAGGTGGTGGCCGGCACCCCGGCCGAGATGGACGCCGCGGTGCAGGAGGCGGTCGGCCTGCCGTACGAGCAGTTCACCAGCTGCGTGGTGCTGCCGCAGGGGCAGTTCGCCGACTTCCTGCACGCCCGGCCCGCCACCCGGCAGCAGATCCTGGTCAACCTGCTCGGCCTCGGCGTCTACGAGCAGGTGCAGCAGCGGGCCACCACCCGGGCCGGGCAGGCCGAGGCGAAGCTGGAGGCGGTCGACCAACTGCTGGCCGGGCTGGCCGACGTCGACGACGCCACGCTGGAGCAGGTCACCGGCCACCTCGACCGGATGACCGGGCTGGCCGAGACGGTGATCGCCGCCGTACCGGAGCTGGACGCGGCGCGGGGCACGGCGCGGGAGGCGGACAGGGCGCTGGCCGCGCTGGACGCCGAGTTGACCGTGCTGGCCGAGGTCCGGGCACCGGACGGAGTGGCCGAGGTGGCCCGGTCGGTGGCCGCCGCGCGGGCCGAGTCCGACGCGGCGGCGAGCGCGGTGTCGCTGGCCGAGGAGCGTGAGGAGAAGCTGCGCGGTGAGCTGACCGCCGCCGGTGACGAGAGCGCGTTGCGGCTGCTGCTGCGGGCGTACGCCGATCGGGAGCAGTTGGCCGGCCAGGCGGCGGGCGCGCACGCCGCGGTGCAGGCCGCGAGCGCCGCGCACGACGCGGCGGTGCGGGCGCTGAGCGAGGCGCGGGCGGCAGCGGAGCGGGCCGAGGAGGAGCTGGCGGCGGCGTTCGGAGCCCACGAGGAGGCGAAGGCCGCCGACCAGGCGGCGGCGCTGCGGGCGCACCTGGCCGACGGGGACTCCTGCCCGGTCTGCGCGCAGCCGATCGCCCGGGTGCCGGCGATCCCGGCCGGTTCGGCGGTGGCCCGCGCGGTGGCGGCCGGCAAGGCGGCCCGGACGGCCAGCGAGGCGGCCAAGCGGGTGCTGGCCGAGCGCGACACGGCGGCCCGCGAGCGGGACCGGGTGCTGCTGCGCGCCCGCGCCGAGCAGGACGGGCTGCGGAGCCGGTTGGCGGAGCTGGACGAGCGGCTCGCCGGGGCGGCCACCGCCGAGGCGCTGCGGGAGAGGCTGGCCGAGCACGGGCGGTTGCGGCGGGCGCTGGACGAGGCCGCCACGGCGGTCCGCGCCGGCCGGGACGCCGCCCGGCGGGCCCGGGGCGCGGTGGACGCGGCCGAGGAGCGGCTGCGGGGGCGTGGCGACGCTTCGACGACACCCGGGACGGGTTGGCCCGGTTCGGCCCGCCCTCGGCCGACCGGGACGACGTGGCCGCCGCGTGGGCCGCGCTGGCCGGCTGGGCCGGGGCCGAGGCGGAGCGCCGCCGGTCGGAGCGGGCCGGGTTGGCGGCGGCGGTCGCCGAGGCCGAGGCGGCGGCCAGCGCGGCGGCGGCCCGGATCACCGCCATCTTCGTCGACGCCGGGCTGCCGGCCGCCGACGACCCGGTGCGCGCCGCCACGGTCGCCGTGGAACGGGCCGAGGCCGACCTGCGCCGGTTGACGGAGCGCCGCGAGCAGGCCGGGGAGCTGCGCGCGCAGCGGGCCGGGCACGAGCGTCGGGCCCAGGTGGCGCGGGCGCTCGCCGGCCACCTGCGGGCCAACAACTTCGAGCGCTGGTTGCTGGCCGAGGCGCTGGACCTGCTGGTCGACGGCGCGTCGGGGATCCTGCGGGAGCTCTCCGGCGGCCAGTACGACCTGGTCCACGACAAGGGCGAGTTCTTCGTCGTCGACCACCACGACGCCGGTCTGCGCCGGGGGGTGCGCACGCTCTCCGGCGGCGAGACGTTCCAGGCGTCGCTGGCCCTGGCGCTGGCGCTCTCCGAGCAGCTGGCCGGGATGTCCACCACCGCGGCCAGCCTGGAGTCGATCGTGCTGGACGAGGGCTTCGGCACCCTCGACGCGGCCACTCTGGACACGGTTGCCGCCACCCTGGAAAATCTGGCCGCCCGGGGTGACCGGATGGTGGGCGTGGTCACCCACGTGCCGACGCTGGCCGAGCGCATCCCGGTCCGCTTCGAGGTACGCAAGGACGCCCGCTCGGCCCGCATCGAACGGACCGGCCGGTGAGCATGGGCCCCGCGTTCGTGGCCGGGGGGCCGGCCCGGTGAGCCGGTTCTTCGTGGACGCCTGGGATCCGGCCTACGGGGCGTCGTTCGAGGCGTCGCCGGAAGGCCCCTCCGCGCAGAGCAACGCCCGGGTCGAGACCGACCACGAGCTGCCCACGCTGGACTGGCGGGCGATCGGCCCCCGTGGCGGCCTCCGCCCACCCGACGTGGTGCTCCTGGTCGACGGGGTACGCCGGATCGACGCCGGGGTCTGGACGGCCGAGGAGGACGGCAACTCCTTCCCCGGCCTGGCCGCCTCGTACGCCGCCGGGGTGGTCCGCTGCAACCTGGAGCGCGGCGCGGCGCACCTGGCCGGCACCAAGGTGGGCCGGGGGCTCTTCACCGCCAGCCCGTCGGCGACCGACGTGCTGGCCGGCAACATCCGGTACCCGGTGCACCGGGTCGGCGGCACCGGCGAGCTGGCCAAGCTGCCGGCCGCGGTGCAGGGGCCGCTGACCGCCCTGGAGGTGGAGGTCTCGGCCACCGCCCGTACCGACGGCGACCTGCTGGTGGTGGACGGGCAGCTGCGCAACCGGCGGCAGTTGCCGCGCACCCTCGGTTACATCAAGAGCCAGCACCGGCAGTACCTCGACGCCCGGCTCAGCGCGGTGGTCACCGGCCTGCCGTCGGGCCACCGCTCGCCGGTGTTCCGCCTCGGCACCGCCTGGGACGGCTGGTCGTGGTATCTGCGGCTGCCGGTGGCCTCCGGCGCGCCGTGGGCCGGGATCGTCCGGGTGGAGTGCTCGGCGGAGCTGGCCGCCGAGGAGGCGATCCAGCTGGCCGACCTGTCGCTGGTCACCCTGCCCCGGTTCGCCTCCACCCCGTACAAGGACCCCCGGGCCCCGCAGAACCTGGTCCCGATCGCCGGGCTGGAGCGCCTGCTGCGCTCCCGGCTGGGCGACGCCCGGCTGCTGCACCGCGCGCTGACCGCCGCCGCCCGGACCGGCCGCTGATGGGTCGGCGGCGCGACGCCGAGCGGATCACCGAGCGGGTCGACACCGGGCAGGCCGAGCTGCTGCCCGACCCGGACCGGTCCGGCGCCTGGACGCTGGTGCTGGACGGCGCGCCACAGTCACACGTCGACCTGGCCGACCCGACCCACCTGGAGTTCGAGTACGTCCGGCGGCTCGCCGCGGCGATCGACCTGGTCGCGCCCGCCGGTGCTCCGCTGCGGATGCTGCACCTGGGCGGTGGCGCGCTGACGCTGCCCCGGTACGTCGCCGCCACCCGGCCGGGCTCGACCCAGCGGGTCGTCGAGGTCGACGGCGCCCTGGTCGAGCTGGTCCGGCGGAAGCTGCCGTGGCGAACCGACCCGCGGCTGAAGGTACGGGTCGGCGACGCGCGGGAGGTGCTGGCCGCCAGCCGGGACGCCAGCTACGACGTGATCGTCGCCGACGTCTTCGCCGGTGCCCGGACGCCGGCCCGGCTGACCTCGGTGCAGTACGCCGCCGAGGCGGCCCGGGTGCTCACACCCGCCGGCTGGTACCTGGCCAACCTCGCCGACGGGCCGCCGCTGCGCTACGCCCGCGGCCAGGTCGCCACCGTACGGTCGGTGCTGCCCCGGGCCTGCCTGGTCGCCGATGCCCCGGTGCTGCGCGGGCGGCGCTACGGCAACCTGGTGCTGGTCGCCGGCCGCCAGGAGCCACCGGTGGCGACGCTGACCCGGCGGGCCGCCGGCGACTGGTTCCCGGGTCGGGTGCTCGCCGGCGCGGACCTCGACCGCTTCGCCACCGGCGCCACGGTCGTGCAGGACGGTGACGCAACCGACTCCACTCCGCCACCGCCGGGAATTTTTTCCGTGGGACGTTGATCCGTTCGGTGCCGCCATGCGTACCACTCGGCAGCCATGCCCGTGGGGGGACGGCTTCTGTCCATGGACACCCGGAGGTCTGCATGCACGCACTGGCGGTCGGTTGGCAGGGCGACCGGGTGCGGGTGGACTGGATGTCCGCCCGGTCCCAGTCGCGGCCGACCACGTCCGACCGTGGGGTCGACTCCCGCGCGACGTCTCGCCAGAATAGCCCGGTGACGCCACGACCCGCCCCTGGCCGCCACCAGGCCTCGGCCACCGAGGCCGCCCACTCGGACCAGCTGATCCGCACGCTCTACGCCGAGCATGCCGGCCCGCTGCTGATGTTCGTGATGCGGCTGACCGGTGGCGACCGGCAACGAGCCGAGGACATCGTCCAGGAGACGCTGCTGCGCGCCTGGCGCAACGCCCACCGGCTGGGCACGCAGGGGCAGGGGTCGCTACGGCCCTGGCTGGTCACGGTGGCCCGCCGGATCGCCATCGACGAGCACCGCAGCGAACAGGCCCGCCCGGCCGAGACGTACGACCGGGACCTGACCGCGTTCGCCGAGTCGGACAGCACCGACCGGGTGCTCCGCTCGATGACGGTCGCGGACGCGCTGCGCACGTTGAGCCAGTCGCACCGGGAGATCCTGGTGGCGACGTACTTCCGGGGCCGCACGGTGCCGGAGGCGGCCGAGGAACTCGGCCTACCACTGGGCACCGCGAAGTCGCGGGTCTACTACGCGCTGCGCGCGCTGCGCACAGCTCTGCAGGAAAGGGGGGTGACGGAATGAGCCGGGTAGACCACATGGACGTCGCCGCGTACGCGCTCGGCGTGCTGGACGAACAGGACATGGAGCGGTTCGAGGAACACCTCGCCACCTGCTGGGCGTGCGCCGCCGAGCTGGAGTCGATGGTGCCGGTGGTCGGGCTCCTCTCCGACATCGACGAAGAGTCGATCACCGCGATGGAGCAGACCCACTCGAATCCGGTCCTGCTGGACCGGACGCTCGTGGCGCTGCGTTCGCACCGCCGCAAGGCGCGGTTCCGGCAGATCCTGGCGACCGCCGCGGCCGTGGTGGTCTTCGGCGGGCTGACCGGGGTCGTGTTCAGCAACCTGACCGACGACGGCGCCGCGCCGCCGGTCGCCGGGCCGACCACCGTTCCGTTCGACCCACCGGGCGGCAGCTCCGGCAACCCGGGCGATCCGGGAGCCGGCGGCAACGCGCAGGAGGGCGAACAGGTCAACGTCACCGATCCCAGCACCGGGGTGGAGTCGACGTTCTGGTTGATCTCGAAGGACTTCGGCACCAAGGTCGACTTCACCCTCGGCCGGCTGCCGGGTCCGCGCACCTGCCGCCTGGTCGTGGTCCGCAAGGACGCCAGTACCGAGGTCGTCTCGACCTGGACGGTGCCGCCGAGCGGGTACGGCACCAACAGCAACCCGCTGCGGGCAGCTCTCTCCGCGACCACGTCGGCCACCTTGGACGACATCAAGCACCTTGAGGTGCAGGAGGTCAGCGGCAAGGGTTCCCCCCGTCTGCTGCTGACGGTGCCCGCGCCCTGACCCGTACCGACACGAACGAAGGCCCGCCTCCGTCGGAGGCGGGCCTTCGTGGCGCTGGTCAGCGGATACGCACTCTCACGCAGCGGCGCGAGGTTCGGTTCAACGATTTCTTGTGAGCTTAGCCACCGTTTCAGGTTCAACCTTGACAGCGCCCACTCCGTACTTCCGGGGGACAGACAAGCATGAGGAGGGCACGTGGCAAAGATGAAGCGGACCGTCGTGGTCGCGAGCGCCATGGTCGCACTGACGGCCTGCGCTCCGGCAGGCTACGACGGATCGAACGCCGGCGGGGCCGAGCCGGTCGCCGTCGCCGCGGCCGAGCCCACCGTGACCGCCGATCCCGAGGCCAGCGCGGAGCCGGGCGCGTCGGCCTCGCCGGGCGCGGAGGCCGAGAGCGACGCTCCCCTGCCCGACGGTGTCGAGCTGACCGAGAGTCTCACCGGCAAGAAGTTCCCCCGGATGGGCAGCGCCGTCGTCAACCAGGACGGCTTCCTCCTGTACCGCTTCGACCGCGACACCAACGACCCGCCGTCGTCGAACTGCGTGGACCAGTGCGCCGAGGTGTGGCCGCCGGCGCTGACCGACGGCAACCCGCAGCTGACCGGCGTCTCCGACGACGCCGTGGGCACCATCACCCGCCAGGACGGCACCCGCCAGATCACCCTCGACGGCTGGCCGCTCTACACCTACATCGGTGACAAGAAGGCCGGCCAGTGGAAGGGCCAGGGCGTCGGCGGCACCTGGTTCGTGGTCAACCCGGACGGCAGCAAGAACCTGGAGTGCCTGCCCAAGGGCACGCCGAAGGCGGTCGCCCCGCCGTCGAAGACCAAGTCGGACAGCTCCGACTCGGACTACGACTACTGATCCAGCCGACCGATGGCCGGTCGCCGCCCGTGCGGGCCGCGACCGGCCATCGTCGTGCCGGCGGGCTCTCCGGCGGCGCGGGCGGGAGTGCGCTGCCCCGGATGGTCGGCCGGGGTGGCAGAGTGGGCCGGTGACCGGGACCGAGCCCACCGCGAGTCGGGCGCTGCGACCGCCGTCCGGCTACCGGCTCGCCGCCTCGGTTCGCCCGCTGACCTTCAGCCCGTACGACCCCTGCGCGCGGATCACCGGCGACGTCTTCTGGTGGGCGGCCCGCACCCCCGCCGGACCGGCCACCCTCGCCCTGCGGCCGGTCGCCGGTGACCTGCTCGCCGAGGGGTACGGCCCGGGGGCCGGCTGGGTGGTCGAACGCGCCGACGCGATCGCCGGGCTCCGCGACGACCTGACCGGGTTCGCCGACCTCGCCGCCGGCCACCCGGTGGTGGCCCGGCTCGCGGCAGAGCACGCCGGGCTGCGGATGCCGGCCACCGGGCTGGTCTTCCCCCGGGTGCTCCGGGCCGTCCTGGAGCAGAAGGTCACCGGCAAGGAGGCCTACCGGGCGTACGCGGCCACCGTCCGCCATTTCGCCGAGCCGGCACCCGGACCGGTGCGGCTGCTGCTGCCGCCCGAGCCGGCGCAGGTGGCCGCCGCCCCGTACTGGGTCTTCCACCCGTTCGGCGTGGAGCAGCGCCGGGCCGAGACGCTCCGCCGGGCCGCCGCGAGCGCCGGCCGGCTGGCGCGCTGCGCCGGCTCCGCCGAGGCCACCCGGGTACTGCGCGCCATACCCGGCGTGGGGCCGTGGACCGCCGCCGAGGTGGTCCGGATCGCGTACGGGGACCCGGACGCGGTCAGCGTCGGCGACTACCACGTGCCGAACACGGTCGCCTGGGCCCTGGCCGGCGAGCCGCGCGGCGACGACGCCCGGATGTTGGCGCTGCTGGAGCCGTTCCGAGGCCACCGGGGCCGGGTCTGCCGGCTGCTGGAGGCGGCCGGCGTCCAGGCGCCGCGCTACGGCCCCCGCGCCCCCGTCCGCTCCTTCGCCCGGTTCTGAAACAGCACGGGCAACCGGGACGCCACCCGCCGGCCGGCAGTGATCTGCCGCACCGGTGTCGGTGCCGTCTGGTTGACTGGTCGCCGTGGACCTGCCGATCAACCCGCCGGTGGAGCCGATGCTGGCCCGCAGCGTCGCGTCGATCCCCACCGGCCCGGGGATGACCTACGAACCCAAGTGGGACGGCTTCCGCTGCATCGTCTTCCGCGACGGTGACGAGGTGGAGCTGGCCAGCCGAGGCGGCAAGCTGATGACCCGCTACTTCCCCGAGGTGGTGGCGCAGGCTCGCCAGCAGTTGCCGCCGCGCTGCGCGGTGGACGGCGAGCTGATCGTGATCCGCCGGGACGGGCCGGACGGCGCGCCCCGGCTCGACTTCGAGCTGCTGGCCCAGCGCATCCACCCGGCGGCGTCGCGGGTGAGACTGCTCGCCGAGACCACCCCGGCCGACTTCGTCGCCTTCGACCTGCTCGCCCTCGACGACGAGAGCCTGCTCGACGCGCCCTACCCGACCCGCCGCGCCCGGCTGGAGCAGGCCCTCACCGCGGTCCAGCCCCCGGTGCACGTCACCCAGGTCACCACCGAGGCCGAGACCGCGCGCCGCTGGTTCGACGTCTTCGAGGGCGCCGGGCTGGACGGGCTCATCGCCAAGCCCGCCGACCTGCCGTACGAGCCGGGCAAGCGGCTGATGTTCAAGGTCAAGCACGCCCGCACCGCCGACACGGTGGTGGCCGGGTTCCGCTGGCACAAGTCCGGCCCCGTGGTCGGCTCGCTGCTGCTCGGGCTCTACGACGACGCCGGGGTGCTGCACCACATCGGGGTGAGCGCCTCGTTCACCATGGCCCGCCGTGCCGAGCTGCTGGCGGAGCTGGCCCCCTACCGCGAGGTCGGGGCCGGGCATCCGTGGGTGCACGGCGACCACGAGCGGGGCCAGCGCATCCCCGGCGGGGTCAGCCGGTGGACGGGCGCCAAGAACCTGGAGTGGGAGCCGCTGCGCCCGGAGTTGGTCGTCGAGGTGGCGTACGACGCGATGGAGGGCGACCGGTTCCGGCACACCGCGCGGTTCGTCCGCTGGCGTCCCGACCGCGACCCGCGCTCGTGCCGATACGATCAGCTGGACCGGCCGATCCGGTTCGACGTGGACCAGGTCCTGCGGGGCGACCCAGCGGTGCCGGTCGGGTCCACGCCCGACTCCGCGTAGCCTGGCCGTCGACCCGATCACGGAGGGCTCGCTCGTGACCCGTACTCCCGACCGGATCCGCCGCTTCCGGCTCACCCTGGCCGCCCTGACCGCCGCCGCGGTGGTCACCGCCGGTTGCACGCTGCCGGCCTTCGCGCCGCGTGCCGACACCGAGGGCGAGGCCGCGGCGCTGGGGACGACACCGACCTGGCAGCCCTGCCCCGAGACGCCCCGCGAGGTGGTCGGGCGGGGCGCCCCCGACATCCGGTACGAGTGCACCCGCATCAAGGTCCCGCGCGACTGGGCCGGCGGCAGCGGCGCCACCACCGGCCCCGGCGCCGGTGAGACCTTCGAGATCGCCCTGATCCGGGCCCGCTCCACCAAGCAGCACGACCGGATCGGCTCCCTGCTGCTCAACCCGGGCGGACCCGGCGGGTCAGGGGTCGACACCGCCATCTACCTCTCCTTCGGCGAGCAGTTCGGCGGCCTGCCCGACAGCATCCTGGAACGCTTCGACATCGTCGGTTTCGACCCGCGCGGGGTGGCCCGGTCCAGCCCGGTGGAGTGCATTCCCGACGCCGACCTCGACGCCGCCTTCGGCTACGACCCCGACCCGCGCAGCCAGGAGTCGTTCGACGACTTCGTCGCGCTCAACAAGCGGATCGGCACGGGCTGCGGCGACAGGTACGGCGACCAGCTGCCGCTCTACTCCACCGAGCAGGCCGCCCGGGACATGGACGCGATCCGCGCCGCGGTCGGCGACGACAAGTTGACCTACCTCGGCTACTCCTACGGCACCCTGCTCGGCGCCACCTACGCCCAACTGTTCCCGCAGCGGGTCCGGGCGCTGGTGCTCGACGGTGCGGTCGACCCCCGCCAGGGTCTGATCGAGGGCTCGGAGAGCCAGGCCAAGGGCTTCGAGCGGGCCTTCGACAACTTCAACCGGTGGTGCACGGCGAACGCGGCCCGCTGCCCGCTCGCGCCGGACGCCCGGGCGGCGGTGACCTCCGCCGTCGACAAGGCCCGGGTCTCCCCGGTCCGCGCGGCCGACGGTCGGGAGGCCACCGCCGGCTGGGTCTTCTACGCGGTCATCTCCTCGCTCTACACCGAATCCGGCTGGCAGGAACTCGCCCGGGCCATCGACCGGCTGGAGACGGGCAACCCCGACGACGTGTTCCGGCTGGCCGACGCGTACACCGACCGCGACGACAACGGCCACTACTCCAACCTCTTCGACGCCAACATGGCGATCAACTGCGCGGACGAGGAGGAACGGCCCAGCCTGGACCGGATCCGCCAGTTGCAGTCACAGTGGCGTCAGCAGTACCCGTTGTTCGGTCCGGCGCTGGCGGCCGGACTGGTCTCCTGCACCGAGTGGCCGGGCGGCAGCGACCCCTACCCCACCGGCCGCGCCGACGGCGCCCCGCCGATCCTGGTCGTCGGCACCACCGGTGACCCGGCCACCCCGTACGAGCAGACCCCGGCGCTGGCCGAGATGCTCGGTGTCGGCAGGGTGCTGACCTGGGAGGGCGAGGGGCACACCGCCTACCCGCAGACCACCTGCGTCACCGACGCGGTCGACGCGTACCTGATCGACCTGACCGTCCCGGCCGAGGGCAAACGCTGCCCGGCACGCTAGAGGGGCCTTCATCGGGTTCCGACACCATCGCCACCGGGTTCACCGCGACACCGGTCCGGATGCCCTGTCGCGGCGTATGCCCGGTTGTGCGCAAGACCGGTGAGGCTGAGCTTCAGCGATGCTCATGACGACCGGGTGTGTTCACGTAATGCCCGGTTTGGGGCCGGTGTCCGGTATTCGCGGCCACCCGAACGCGGAATGATGGCCGGCCCCGGGTCGTTGAACATGGCGTAACCGCGACGCCCTCTCGGCGGCGCATCGCGATGCCCCTCCCAGCGCCACGCTGCTCTGCACCACGGGCGTCGCACCCCGGGTGGCCGGAATGAACCCCCACCCCCCGGCGTTACACCCGGTCCGGACGTCACGAGCAGGTCCCCCAACGGATCGCCGACGAACCGGAACGACTTTCCCCCTCCGCACGGTCCCGCCGCATCCCCCGTCCGCGGCGCGGGCCGCGCACACCCCCGAACGGAAGGCGTGAACTCATCATGGCTACCACCATCCTGCGTAAGACCGCCCTCACCATCGCCGCTGCCGCCACCACCGCCGGCATCGCCGGCCCCGCCATCGCCGCCCAGGCCACCCCCGGCACCCAAGCCGCCACCGCCTCCGTGCAGGCCGACCGCAAGAACAACAGCGAACGCGAGCTGAACGTCCGCTACGAAGCCCAGCCGAACTACTACTACTGCGGCCCCGCCGCCACCCGCAACGCCCTCTCCGTCCAAGGCAAGGACATCAACGTCGACACCATGGCCAAGGAAATGGGCACCACCGAAGCCGGCACCAACTCCATCAACGACATCACCCCCGTCCTGAACAAGGAAACCGGTAAGGACGTCTACAGGTCCGTCGAGATCACGGCAGCCAAGGCTGACGCCAAGCAGGTCGACAAGCTGCGCGAGGACATCGTCCGCACCGTCGACGACGGTCGCGCCGTGGTCGCCAACATCGCCGGCACCACCACTGACACCGACGGCACCACCCACTCCTTCGAGGGCGGCCACTACATCAGCGTCGTCGGCTACCGCGACGGCGGGAAGACGGTGACCATCGCCGACTCCGCCAACCCCGACCAGGCCAGCTACCGCATGAGCGTGGACAACCTCGCCAACTGGATCGCCACCCGCGGCTACACCGCCACCAGCTGACAACCCGAGATCCACGAAGGCCGACCCCGAACGGGGTCGGCCTTCGCCGTCCCCACCCCGACACGCCTCCGGAACCCGCGACAACTTCGGGGAAGTTGCTGCCTCAACCCGAACCGGGGCAGCAACTTCCCCGAAGTTGCCCGCCGCGCTGGTAGTGGCGGGGCTGGCTCTCCCGCGCATCGGTTCGCGCCGCTGTGCGACTCTCGCGGGATGAGCGATGCGATCTTCCGCGAGGCGGTCCGGGCCGACCTGCCGGCCGTGCTCGACCTGCTCGCCGACGACATGCTGGGGCGTACCCGGGACGTCGGTGAGGTCGACGCCACGTACGAGCGGGCGTTCGCGGCCATCACCGCCGACCCGCGCAACCGGCTCGTGGTCGCCGAGGCCGGGGGCGAGGTGCTCGGCTGCATGCAGCTCACCTACATCCCCGGGCTCGGGCGGCACGGCGCCGAACGGCAGCTGGTCGAGTCGGTACGGATCCGCTCGGACCAGCGAGGCCGGGGACTGGGCCGGCAGATGATGGCCTGGGCGATCGACCAGGCGCGCCAGCGTGGCTGCGGCCTGGTGCAGCTCACCACCGACAAGAGCCGGCACGACGCCCACCGTTTCTACCTTGGCCTGGGCTTCGTCGCCAGCCACGAGGGCATGAAGCTCAGCCTCTGACCCCGTCGCCGCCGGCACGGGAAGGACGATCGGGGCGGTCGCGGTCCTTGGAGGGCTGGACCCGCTTGGGTTCGCCGGGCATCTTGGGGTGGTCCGGCGGGTAGGGCAGGTCGCCCTCACCGGCGACGGCGTCCCGCTCGGCCCACTCCAGCAGCGGGGTGATGTCCCACCCGGCGTCGTCGATGCCGGCGTGCGGGTCGCCCCGCTCGGCCAGCCGCTGCGGCACGGTACGCAGGTCGAAGTCGTCCGGGTCGACGTCGGGCAGCTCGTCCCAGCCGACCGGGGTGGAGACGGTCGCCCGCGCGTTGGCCCGCAGCGAGTACGCGCACGCGATGGTGCGGTCCCGGGCCATCTGGTTGAAGTCGACGAAGACCCGCTCGCCGCGCTCCTCCTTCCACCAGGCGGTGGTGACCAGGTCGGGGCGGCGACGGCCCAGCTCCCGGGCCAGCGCGATGGTGGCCCGGCGCACCTCGACGAACGTCCAGCGCGGCTGGATGCGCAGGTAGACGTGCACGCCCCGGCCGCCGGAGGTCTTCGGCCAGCCGGCCACCCCCAGCTCGTCGAGAATCGCGCGCAGCTCACCGGCGGCGGTCGCCGCGTGGGCGAAGTCGGTGCCGGGCTGCGGATCCAGGTCGACCCGCAGCTCGTCGGGGCGGTCGACGTCGGCGGCGCGTACCGGCCAGGGATGAAACACGACGGTGCCCATCTGCGCCGCCCAGGCCACGTGGGCCAGGTCCGCCGGGCAGAGCTCCGCGGCCTTACGCCCGCTGGGAAAGCTGATCTCCGCGGTACGCACCCAGGGCGGCACGCCCCGGGCCGGCACCCGCTTCTGGAAGAACATCTCCCCCTCGACGCCGTCGGGGAAGCGTTGCAGGGTGGTCGGCCGCCCGCCCAGCGCACGCATGATGCCGTCGCCGACGCCCAGGTAGTAGTGGAAGACGTCGGCCTTGGTGAAGCCGCGCTCCGGGAAGATCACCCGATCGGGGCTCGACAGCCGTACGGTGTGCCCGGCCACCTCGATCTCCTTGGCCGCGGGCTTTGTGCCACCCATTGCGCGACCATATGCGATGGGCCTGACCTTCGACGTACCGTTGGTGGGTGAGTCTTCCCGACAGCGAACTGCCCCGCACCGAGGACGAGTGGCGGGTCCGGCTCAGTCCCGACGAGTTCCGGGTGCTGCGCGAGCACGGCACCGAGCCGGCCTGGACCGGCGAGTACGTCGACACCAAGACGCCCGGCGTGTACCGCTGCCGGGCCTGCGGTGCGCAGCTGTACCCCAGCGACACCAAGTTCGACTCGCACTGCGGCTGGCCGAGCTTCGACGATGCCATCCCGGGCGCGATCAGGGAGATCGAGGACAACAGCTTCGGCATGCGGCGTACCGAGATCCGCTGCGCCCGCTGCGACAGCCACCTCGGGCACGTCTTCCACGGTGAGGGCTTCACCCCGAAGGACACCCGGCACTGCGTGAACTCCCTCTCCATCCGCCTGGACCCCAGCGACGCCTGAACGCCGGCCGCCCCGCCGCCGGGGCCGGCGGCGGTTGCGGTCAGCTCCGGGCGGCGGGACGGCTCGCCATCAGCTGCACCTGTGCGGTACGCGACTGCTCGACCCGCCGGGCGAGGTCGCGTACCCGCTCGTCGGTGCCGGCCGCCAGGTGCGCCCGGGCCAGGTCGGCGGCGGCCTGCTGGTGGGCGCTGAGCACCTCGATCAGCACCGCGTCGAGGTCGGCGGCCGGGGCGTCACGCAGCCGCGCCAACTGCTCCGGGCCGGTGCCGTGCCCGGCGTGGTCGTCGGCCCGCGCGCTGCGCCCGGCCCGCGCCAACCAGGTACGCGCGGTCTCCAACTCGTCGGCCTCGGTCACCTCGATCGCGGCGACCAGGGTCCGCAGCTCGGTGTCGGCCAGCCGGTCCCGGACCAGCCGGACGATCTCCAACGTCTGCTCGGTGTGCCCGGCCATCATCGAGAGGAAGAGCAGGTCGATGCCGGTCATCTCGGCGGTGCCCGGCGTACCCGAGATCCCGGTTGCCGGCGTACCGGCGGCGGGTGGCGCCGGGGTGTCACCGGCGGTCGATGCCGGTGCCCCGCCGCAGCCGGCGGCGAGCAACACGGCGAGCAGGGCCAGCGCCGGGAGGTGCGGCGCGGGCCGGGCCCGACCGCACCTCCCGCTGGTCAGACCAGACTCCACAGCGCCGGTACGTTCGGCGGCTCCCACCCCGCGATGGCCGTGTGCGCCTGCCGGCAGCGGTACGTGCGCCCGCCATAGGTGACCTGGTCACCGACGGCGTCCGCGCGACCGGCGGCCCAGGTGCCGCCGGCCGGCGGGTTGGTGGTCGGACCGGCCGTCGGGGTGGGCGACGGCGCCGGCGGCGTGGTCGGGCTCGGCGTCGGGTTGCCGCCGCCGCCACCGATCTGGAGGTCCACGCAGGAGTAGAAGGCGTTGGCGGTGTCGGAGATGTTCCAGATCGCGAGCAGCTTCTGCCGGCCGGAGTAGCCGGAGAGGTTCACGGTGTGCGACACGGTCGCGCCGGGCTGACGCCCGCCGCCGTCAAACACCGCGACCCGGCTGTTGCCGATGTAGTACTCCCAGTCGCGGGTGGCGTGCATGGCCGTGTTGACCCAGGTGAACGTCACGGTGGTGCCGACCGAGGTGGCGGGCCAGCCCCGGTTGTCGTCGTTGAGGACGGCGAAGTGCGCGATGTTGGCGTGGCAGTTGCGCAGCCCCTTGGGGCCTTCGACGCTCTGCGGCTCCCACTGGATCTGCCCACAGTCGGGGACCCGCTTCTGGGCGCAGAGCGCCTGGCGGCTCGGCGGTGACGAGATGTAGCCGTGGGCCTGGGCCGGGGTGGCGACGGCGAGGGTGGAGAGCATGGCGCCCGTCGCGACGAGCGGAAGGGTGATTCTTCGGCGCATGGTGGCAGCTCCTTCGCGGGCGTGTTGCCTGGTGAGGTGCCACCAACATAATTTAAACCTTGTTAACAGTAAAGACCACCGTCAATAAAAGACGGCCGCCCCGACAAACCCGGCGAGCCACGCCGATGGCCGACGCGCCGCCACCTCCGAGCGATCTGCACGCTTTTGCCCTTACTTGCCCTTGATATGCCGCACGCTGGGTGAAACATCGACTCCCGGAGGGATACGTCGTGGCAACGTGCGAGGTCTGCGGCAACGACTACTGGCTGGCGTTCGAGGTGCGTACGGTCAGCGGTGACGTGCACACCTTCGACTGCTTCGAGTGCGCCGCGCACAAGCTGGCGCCGATCTGCGAGCACTGCCAGGTCAAGATCATTGGGCACGGGGTGGAGGTCTCCGGCCGCTTCTTCTGCTGTGGGCACTGCGCGCGGGCCGAGGAGGCCGAACAGGGCGCCGAGATCCGCGACACCGTCGGCGCCCGTCCCGCCTGATCCACACCCCCGCCCGTCACCGCCGGCAGCACGCGAGCGCCCACCCACGCAGGACCGGCAGCACGCGGGCACCCACCGGTCACCGCCGGCAGCACGCGGGTGCCCACCCGCACGGGCGGGAGCACGCAGGCGCCACCCGCGACGGGCAACAGCTCGGATAGGCCCTAACCTGGCGGGATGCCGAGCACTGAACTACGGGTCGCCGGCTTCGCCGACCTGGACGCCCGCACCTTCCACGACCTGGTACGGCTGCGCGTCGACGTCTTCGTGGTCGAGCAGGAGTGCGCGTACCCGGAACTCGACGGACGGGACATCGAGCCCGGCACCCGGCACGTCTGGCTGACGCTCGACGGCGCGCCCGTGGCGTACCTGCGGATCCTGGCCGACCCCGGCGCAGTGGCCAGGATCGGCCGGGTGCTGGTCGCGCCGGCGGCCCGCGGCGGCGGGCACGCCGGGCGGTTGATGGCCGCGGCGCTGGCCGAGATCGGCGACCGACCGAGCGTGCTGGAGGCCCAGTCGCACCTGGTCGACTTCTACGCCCGGCACGGCTTCACGGTCAGTGGCCCCGAGTACGTCGAGGACGGCATCCCACACACCCCGATGCGGCGCGACCGCTGACCCGCAACGGCGCCGGGCCCCGAACGGTGCCGGGCCGGGGTCCAGGAAAACGGTTGCCTCATTGACCAGCGGCGATGGTTTGTGCCATTCTTCCGGCCAGAGCCAGCACAACGGGGCCACGTGGACCGGCGCGGGAGAGGCAACTCCCGGGCGTCCGGGCGATGTCGCGATCCGACGACTCCCCCTGGGGGCTCCATGTCCAAGCTACTCAGATCATCACGCGCACTGTGGCTGCTGGCCGTCGCGGCCACCGCCACCTTGCTGCTCAGCACCACACTGGCCAACCCGGCCTCCGCGCACGGGTCCGTGATCAATCCCGCGTCCCGCAACTACGGTTGCTGGGAGCGGTGGGGCAGTGACTTCCAGAACCCGCGGATGGCCACCGAGGACCCGATGTGTTGGCAGGCCTGGCAGGCCAACCCGAACGCCATGTGGAACTGGAACGGCCTGTACCGCGAGGGCGTGGCCGGCAACCACCAGGGCGCCATCCCGAACGGCCAGCTCTGCTCGGGTGGTCGCGCCGAGGGCGGACGCTACAACGCCATGGACGCGGTCGGCGCCTGGCGCACCACCACCGTCTCCAACAGCTTCCGGGTCAAGTTCTTCGACCAGGCCAGTCACGGCGCCGACTACATCCGGGTCTACGTGACCCGGCAGGGCTTCGACGCGCTCAACCAGCCGCTGGGCTGGTCCAATCTCGAACTGGTCGGCCAGATCGGCAACACCCCGGCGTCGCAGTGGCAGCGGGAGAGCGGCGGGGTCTCCATCGAGATCCCGGCGAACGCTCCGGGGCGTACCGGCCGGCACATCGTCTACACCATCTGGCAGGCCAGCCACATGGACCAGTCGTACTACATCTGTAGCGATGTGCAGTTCGGCGGCGGGTCCACGCCGCCGCCGACCACCCCGCCGCCGACCACGCCCCCGCCGACCACCCCGCCACCCACCACTCCGCCGCCCACCACGCCCCCGCCGAGCACGCCGCCGCCGACCACCAACCCGCCCGCGGGCGCCTGCGCGGCGACCTACCGGGTGACCTCGACCTGGTCCGGTGGCTTCCAGGGTGAGGTGCAGGTGACCGCGGGCAGCGCGGCCATCCGGGGCTGGCGGGTGACCTGGACGTACGCCAACGGCCAACAGGTCAGCCAGGCCTGGAACGCCACCGTCACGTCCAGCGGCTCGACGGTGACCGCGACCAACGTCAGTTACAACGGCGCTCTCGGCGCCGGAGCCAGCACCACATTCGGGTTCCTGGCATCGAGCAGCGGCACGAACAACACGCCGACGCTGACCTGTACGGCAACCACCTGATCCCCGGTCGGGGCCGCGCCCATCTCCCTCGGGCACGGCCCCGACCGGCTCAACCACCGCGCCCCGCCCACCCCGTCACCCCACCGCCCGCACACCCCACCGCCCGCGCACCCCACCGCACGCACCCCACCGCACGCACACCCCGCACGTGCAGCTCCACCGCACGGCGTTAATAGGGGGCCCCTGTACTACGCCAGGCGTTAATAGGGGGCCCCTCCTTTCAGGCGAGGGTGGTGATGATGTCGGCGATGGGGCGGCGGCGGCCGGTGTAGAAGGGGACCTCCTCGCGCACGTGCAGCCGGGCCCGCGAGCCGCGCAGGTCGCGCATCAGGTCGACGATCCGGTGCAGCTCGTCGGCCTCGAAGGCGAGCATCCACTCGTAGTCGCCGAGCGCGAACGAGGCGACCGTGTTGGCGCGCACGTCGGCGTAGCCCCGGGCCATCTTGCCGTGCTCGGCGAGCAGTTCGCGCCGCTCGGCGTCGGGCAGCAGGTACCAGTCGTACGAGCGGACGAAGGGGTAGACGCAGAGGTAGGCGCGGGCCTCCTCGCCGGCCAGGAACGCCGGGATGTGGCTCTTGTTGAACTCGGCCGGCCGGTGCAGCGCCATCTGCGACCAGACCGGCGTCATCGCCCGCCCCAGCGTGGTCCGGCGGAACCGCAGGTACGCGTCCTGAAGGTCGTCGCTGGACGAGGAGTGCCACCAGATCATCAGGTCCGCGTCGGCGCGCAGGCCGGCCACGTCGTACGTGCCGCGCACCACGACGTCCTTGCCGGCCAGCTCCTCGATCAGCGACTCGACCTCGCCGGTGACGTTGTCGCGCAGCGACGGCAGTGGCGCGCTGGCCCGGAACACCGACCACATGGTGTAGCGGATGGTGGCGTTGAGCTCCCGCAGCCGGGCCGCGTTGCTCTGCTCCTCGGTCATCTCCCCGATCCTCCCAGTGCTGTGATGATCTCCTCGGCCGCCGTCTCGCCGGAGCGGACGCAGACCGGGATGCCGACCCCGTCATAGCCGGCGCCGGCCAGGGCCAGCGTCGGATGCGCCGCCCGCAGTACCGTCCGCGCGGCGGCCACCCGGTCGAGGTGGCCCGGGGTGTACTGCGGCAGCGCGCCGCCCCACCGCTGCACGTGCCCGTCGACCGGGGCGGGCAGCGGCACGTCGAGCACCGCGGACAGCTCCCGGTGCACGGTGGCCGCCAGATCCTCGTCGGGGCGCTGAAGCTGGCTCTCCTCGCCGTACCGGCCGACCGAGGCGCGCACCAGGGCCAGCCCGTCCGGCCGGCGCAGGTGCCCCCACTTGGTGGTGAAGAAGGTGGAAGCCTTGATCAACAGCCCCTCGGCGCCGGGCACCAGGAAGCCGGAGAGCTGCGGCAGCGCCGGCTCGGGCAGCGCCAGGGTGACCAGCGCGACGCTGGCGTAGTCCAGCCCGCCGATCTCCTTCGACGCCTGCGGGACGATCTCGGCGAGCAGCCGGGCCGCCGGGCGGGCCGGCACGGCCAGCACCACCGCGTCGACGTCGACGTGCTCCGGGTCGCGGGTCGGGCCGACGGTGAGCCGCCAGCCGCCGCCGGTCGGGGTGAGTTCGCGTACCGCCGCCTGCCGGCGGATCGCCGCGCCGCTCGCCGTCACGGCCGCCTCGACCAGGGTGCCCAACCCGCCGTCGAGGGTGCCGAAGACCGGCGCGCCGGGGGCCCGCGGGGCGGCGGCCTGTGCCGCGCGGACCGCGCCGAGCAGGGTGTGCTCCACCCGGGCGGCCCGGGCCAGCGCCGGCATGGTGGTGGCCAGCGAGAGGTCGTCGGCGCGGCCGGCGTACACCCCGCCGAGCATCGGCTCGACCAGCCGGTCCACCACCTCGTCGCCGAACCGGGCGCGGACCAGCGCGCCGACCGAGACATCCTCGTCGGGGCCGAGCAGCGGCCGGCCACCGTCGCGGTCGCCCTCGGGCGTCGGCCGGGCCACCGCCGCCACCTTCTCCAGATCCCCGGGTACGCCCACCAGCGTGCCGCCCGGGATCGGGCGCAGCCCGCCGTCGACGGCGAGCGCGGCCTGCCCGACGGTGGGGTGCACGATCCGCCCGGCCAGTCCGAGCCGGCGGGCCAGGGCCACGGCGGCGGACTCCCTGCCGGCCGGGTCCCGCATCAGGAACGACTCCGCGCCGAACTCCACCGGCCCGCCGGCCAGCTCACCGGTGCGCAGCTTGCCGCCGAGCGCGGCGGACTGCTCGTACACGGTGATCTCGGTGCCTTCCGGGGCACGGTCGCGCAACCGGAGCGCGGCGGCCAGGCCGGCGATGCCGCCGCCGACCACCGCCACCCGCCACCGCGCCGCCATGGCGGTCAGCCCCGGCCGGAGAGTTCGTGTACCAGCGCGACCACCCGGGTCAGCACCTCCGGGTCGGTCTCCGGCAGCACGCCGTGGCCGAGGTTGAAGACGTGCCCCGGCGCGGCCCGGCCCTGGTCGAGGATCCGGCGCACCTCGGCCTCCAGCACCGGCCAGGGCGCGAAGAGCAGGCACGGGTCGAGGTTGCCCTGCACGGCCCGGTCCGGCCCGATCCGGCGGGTCGCCACGTCCAGCGGGGTACGCCAGTCGACGCCGACCACGTCGGCCCCGGCCTCTCCCATCGCGCCGAGCAGTTCGGCGGTGCCCACCCCGAAGTGGATCCGGGGCACGCCGGGCGACCGCTCCGGCTCGGCTGGCGGCCACAGTTCGGCCTCCGCGCCGCTGGACGGCGCTCCGGACCGGGTGAAGGCCGGTCTGTCGCCGCGCCGCGACCCGGAGCAGCCGGCGTCGGCCAGCCCGGCGAGCACGGCCGTCGAGTGGGGCAGCACGAAGCGGCGGTAGTCGGCCTCGGAGAGCGCACCGGCCCAGGAGTCGAAGAGTTGCACCGCGGAGACCCCGGCCTCGATCTGCACCCGCAGGAACGCCAGGGTCACCTCGGCCAGCCGGCCGGCGAGGGCGTGCCAGAGTTCGGGCTGGCCGTACATGAGCGCCTTGGTCTTCGCGTGGGTCCGCGACGGCCCCCCCTCCACCAGGTAGCTGGCCAGCGTGAAGGGGGCGCCCGCGAAGCCGATCAGCGGGGTGTCACCCAGCTCCTTGACCAGCAGCCGGACCGCCTCGTCCACGTACGGGACGTCGTCGCGGCCGATCGGACGGATCCGCTCGACGTCGGCGGCGGTACGAACCGGCTCGGCCACCACCGGCCCGGTGCCGGGCACGATGTCCAGGTCGACCCCGGCCGCGGCGACCGGCACCACGATGTCGCTGAACAGGATCGCCGCGTCGACGTTGTGCCGGCGCACCGGCTGGAGGGTGATCTCGGTGACCAGCTCGGGTCGCCGACAGGACTCCAGCATCGCCACGCCGGCCCGGATCTCCCGATACTCCGGCAGCGACCGGCCGGCCTGCCGCATGAACCAGACCGGGGTGTGCGGGACGGGCCGGCGTCGACACGCCCGCACGAAGGGCGAGTCGGCGGGCCCGCCGGAGCCGGCTGCGTCGTCTCGGGTGCCGGTGCCCGTGGTGTCCGTGGTCATCGCGGCCATCGTGCCACGCGCCCCCTGACCTGAAAGGAAGGGCCCCTTATTAACGCCTGCGGTAGAGCAGGGGTCCCCTATTAACACTCGGCCTGCGCCGAGCGCGGGTAACACCCGGCCTGCGGCGAGCGCGGGTAACACCCGGCGGGCGTCGAACGGGGGTGCGTCGGCGGCATCGGGCCGGCGATCATCAGCGTGTCGATCGTCGGCGCGCCGTCCCGGCGCAGAGCCGAGCGGCGAATTAGGCTGCCGGCATGGCCCCCCCGATCGCGCTTCCGGACACCTTCGCCCGCGCGGTCGCCGGGCTCCGGTCCGCGACGCCCCGGCCGGAGATCGTCCTGGAGGAGGTGGGCGCGCCGCAGCGGCTGGCGCCGTACTCCTTCGCGCTCTCCGCGACCGTGCTGCGCGACGGCGACGAGGTGGCCACCGGGCGGCTGATCCTGCTGCACGACCCGGCCGGCCACGAGGCGTGGCAGGGCACCCTGCGACTGGTCACCTACGTCACCGCCGAACTGGAGGCCGACCTGGCCGCCGACCCGCTGCTGCCCGGGGTGGGCTGGACCTGGCTCACCGATGCCCTCGACACCCAGGAGGCGGGGCACCGGGCCATCGGCGGGACGATCACCCAGACGACATCGACCCGGTTCGGGGAGCTGGCCGGCCCGCCCGCGGCGGGCGACATCGAGATCCGCGCCTCGTGGACCCCGACCGGCCTGGACTTCACCCCGCACCTGTACGCCTGGTGCGCCCTGCTCGCCTCCACCGCCGGCCTGCCCCCGCCCGGCGTCACCGCCCTACCCGAACGCCGCCCGGCCACCACCGGCTGAGCGGCCGTCGGAAGCGCTCCGCGCAGCTGGCGGGTCGACACGCCGTCCCCGTCGCCGGCCGGCAGGAGGGTGGCCCGCGGGGGTGAGACGGTCCGGGCCGCGTTGGTTCTCGACCGCCTGGCCTAATTGGCCGCCAGGCTTTCTCGATCGCCGGCCTTTGACCACCGGCCTTCTCCTACCGCCGGCTTCCTGACCACAGGCTTTGACCACCGGCCTTCTCCTAACCGCCGGACCGCCGGCTCCCTGACCGCCAGCTTTCTTGATCACCGGCTTCCTGACCTGCCCGACCGGGGCGATCGGGCAGGATCGGGTGTGCGGGATCGGGTGTCTGGTGGTTGCCGGCGCTCGCGGGGCGGGCCGACACGCGGCGGGGCGGGTGCGCGCCGCACGATCCGCTCGCGCACTAGGGTTGTCAGGTGACCGACGAACCACCCCTGCGCCGTCGGGCCGCCGCAAGCCGTTCGGGAAACGACACGCAGCACCCGCCGTCGGCGCGGCCGGAGCCGTCGTACGCGGGGACCGAGGAACCCACTGGCGGCGAGTCCGTACCGCTGACCGCACCCCGTGAGGGCACGCCCGAGCCGGTAGCCGTACCGGAGCAGCTCGCCGAGGTGGTGGCCCGTTTCGCGGCCGGCACCGGGCCGGTGGCGCTGGACGCCGAGCGCGCCTCCGGCTACCGCTACAGCCAGCGGGCGTACCTCGTGCAGCTGCGCCGCGGCGGCGCCGGAACCGCGCTGATCGACCCGCTGCCGCTACCCGACCTGACCGCCCTCGACGCCGCGATCGCCGAGGCGGAGTGGGTGCTGCACGCGGCGAGCCAGGATCTGCCCTGCCTCGCCGAGCTGGGGCTGCACCCGCGCCGGCTCTTCGACACCGAGCTGGCCGCCCGGCTGGCCGGGTTCGAGCGGGTGGGCCTGGCCGCGCTCACCGAGCAGTTGCTCGGCTTCAGCCTGGAGAAGCACCATTCCGCGGCGGACTGGTCCAGCCGGCCGCTGCCCGAGTCCTGGCTGACCTACGCCGCGCTGGACGTGGAGCTGCTGACCGATCTGCGCGACGCGCTCGACGCGGAGCTGACCCGGCAGGGCAAGTCCGAGTGGGCGGCGGAGGAGTTCGCCGCGCTGGTGCGTACCGGCGCCCGGCCGCCCCGGGTGCGGGCCGAGCCGTGGCGACGTACCTCCGGCATCCACCGGATCCGTGGCGCGCGGGCCCAGGCCCGGGTCCGGTCGCTGTGGTACGCCCGCGACCAGATCGCCGCCCGCCGGGATGCGGCGCCGGGCCGGGTGCTGCCCGACTCGGCCATCGTCGCCGCGGCCGAGTTGGACCCGAGGGACGAGAAGAGCCTGCTCACCCTGCCCGGCTTCGGTGGCCGGTCGGTGCGCCGGCTGGCCCGCACCTGGCTGGCGGCGCTGGAGGACGCCCGGCATCTGCCGGACGATGCGCTGCCGGTGACGCCGACGGTGGAGGGCCCGCCCCCGCCGCACCGCTGGGCCGAACGCGACCCGGCCGCCGCGGCCCGCCTGGCCCGCTCCCGCGAGGTGGTGTTGCGGGTGGCCGGCGAACACCGGCTGCCCCCGGAGAATCTCATCTCCCCCGACACCATCCGCCGCGTCGCCTGGCAGCCCCCCGAGGAGATCACCGAACCCACCGTCACCGAGGCCCTCCGCGCCCTCAACGCCCGCGAATGGCAGATCGCCCTCCTCCTCCCCCACCTCCCCACCGCCCTCCTTCCCGCCCCACCCCAGACCCAACTTTGATCGAGGCGGTGGGCTGGGTGGTGTGGGGGTGGCCACAGTGGGGGTGGGGCGGCGAAGGTTGTTACTGACGGGTAGCATTCGGGGAAATGCCAGCGCTGGCTAGGAGGCTCCTCGTGCCCCGTGAAGTTCGGGATGTCGTCTTCGTTGACGGCGTCCGTACCCCATTCGGCAAGGCGGGTGGCATGTACGCCAACACCCGCGCCGACGACCTGGTGATCCGATGCATCCGCGAGCTGCTGCGCCGCAACCCGCAGCTGCCGCCGGAGCGGGTCGAGGAGGTCGCCATCGCCGCCACCACCCAGATCGGTGACCAGGGCCTGACCATCGGCCGCACCGCCGCCCTGCTGGCCGGCCTGCCCAAGACCGTGCCCGGTTTCGCCATCGACCGGATGTGCGCCGGGGCGATGACCGCCGTGACCACCGTCGCCAGCGCCATCGCCGTGGGCGCGTACGACGTGGCGATCGCCGGCGGCGTCGAGCACATGGGCCGCCACCCGATGGGCGAGGGCGTCGACCCCAACCCACGCATCGTCGCGGAAAAGCTGGTCGACCCGTCCGCGCTGGTCATGGGCGCCACCGCGGAGAACCTGCACGACCGGGTCCCGCACATCACCAAGCAGCGCGCCGACGCCTTCGCCCTCGCTTCCCAGCAGAAGACCGCCAAGGCGTACGCCAACGGCAAGCTCCAGGACGACCTGGTGCCGGTCGCGATCCGCGACCCGGAGACCGGGTGGGGCCTGGCTACCGTGGACGAGGCCCCCCGGGACACCTCGATGGAGAAGCTCGCCACCCTCAAGACCCCGTTCCGTCCGCACGGCAAGGTCACCGCGGGCAACGCGGCCGGTCTCAACGACGGCGCCACCGCCAGCCTCCTGGCCGACGAAGCCACCGCCCGCGAGCTGGGCCTGCCGGTGGCGATGCGGCTGGTGTCGTACGGCTTCGTCGGCGTCGAGCCGGAGGTGATGGGCGTCGGCCCGATCCCGTCCACCGAGAAGGCGCTGCGCATCGCCGGCCTGAGCATCGAGGACATCGGCCTGTTCGAGCTGAACGAGGCGTTCGCCGTGCAGGTGCTCGCCTTCCTCGACCACTTCGGCATCGCCGACGACGACCCGCGGGTCAACCAGTGGGGTGGCGCGATCGCCATCGGCCACCCGCTCGCCTCCTCGGGCGTACGGCTGATGACCCAGCTCGCCCGGCAGTTCGCCGAGCGCCCCGAGGTCCGCTACGGCCTCACCGCCATGTGCATCGGCATCGGCATGGGCGGCACGGTCATCTGGGAGAACCCACACTGGACGGAGTCCAGCCAGCCGGCTCAGCGGGAGGGTGGAGACAAGTGAGCGCGCTCGCGGCACCGAACGAGACGGTCACCAGGGCGCTGCTGCGTCAGGTGGACGTGCCGGGGCTGGACCGCCCGGCCGCCCTGATCACCCTCGACAACGGCTTCGACCACACCAAGCCCAACACCTTCGGCCCGGCCGGCCTGGCCAGCCTGGACGAGGCGATCAGCGCCGCCCTGGCGGCCGAGCCGGCGTTCATCGCGGTCACCGGCAAGCCGTACATCTTCTGTGTCGGCGCGGACATCACCGGCCTGCCGCTGCTGGCCGACCGGGCGCAGGCGCTGGAGATCGGCCGGCTCGGGCACCGGGTCTTCGCCCGACTCAGGGACAGCCGGATCCCCACCTTCGCCTTCGTCAACGGCGCGGCCATGGGCGGCGGCCTGGAGCTGGCCCTGCACTGCCACTACCGGACCCTCTCGGGCGGCGCGGCGGCCCTGGCGCTGCCCGAGGTCTCCCTCGGCCTGGTCCCGGGCTGGGGCGGCACCCAGCTGCTGCCCAACCTGATCGGCATCCCGGCGGCCACCCAGGTGATCATCCAGAACCCGCTCATGCAGAACAAGATGCTCAAGCCGAAGCAGGCCGCCGAGCTGGGCATCGCCGACGTGCTGCTGGAGCCCGCCGACTTCCTGGAGCGGTCCCTGGAGTGGGCCGCCGGGGTGGTGCGCGGCGAGGTCACCGTGACCCGGCCCGAGGTCGACAAGGACATGTGGGCGGGCGTGCTCTACTTCGCCCGGCAGACCCTGGACCAGCGGCTGCACGGCGCGGTGCCGGCGGCGTACCGGGCGCTGGATCTGCTGGAGACGGCGAAGGACGCCGACTTCGCGGCCGGCACCGCCGCGGAGGACGAGGCCCTGGCCGACCTGGTCTTCTCCGAGGAACTGCGCAGCGGCCTCTACGCCTTCGACCTGGTGCAGCGGCGGGCCAAGCGGCCGGCCGGCGCGCCGGACAAGGAGCTGGCCCGGCCAGTGACCAAGGTGGGCATCGTCGGCGCCGGCCTGATGGCCAGCCAGCTGGCGCTGCTCTTCGCCCGCCGCCTCCAGGTGCCGGTGGTGCTGACCGACCTGGACCAGGCCCGGGTGGACAAGGGCGTCGGCTACGTGCACACCCAGATCGAGAAGGCCGTCAGCAAGGGCCGGATGGACAAGGGCACGGCCGCCAAGCTGTACGGCCTGGTCAGCGGCTCGGTCGACAAGTCCGTCTTCGCGGATGCCGATTTCGTCATCGAGGCGGTCTTCGAGGACCTGAACGTCAAGAAGCAGGTCTGGGCCGAGCTGGAGAAGATGGTCAAGCCGGAGACCGTGCTCGCCACCAACACCTCGTCGCTGTCGATCACGGCGATGGCGGCGGAGCTGGAGCACCCGGAGCGGGTGGTCGGCTTCCACTTCTTCAACCCGGTCGCGGTGCTGCCGCTGCTGGAGATCGTCCGCGGCGAGCGGACCGACGACGCCACCCTGGCCACCGCCTTCGCCGTCAGCAAGCAGCTCAAGAAGTCGTCGGTCCTGGTGAAGGACGCCCCGGCGTTCGTGGTCAACCGGCTGCTCACCCAGTTTCTCGGCACGGTCTTCGCGGCCGTCGACGCCGGCACCCCGCTGGAGGTCGCGAACCGGGCGCTGGACCCGCTGGGCCTGCCGATGCGCCCGCTCGCGCTGCTCCAACTGGTCGGCCCGGCCGTGGCGTACCACGTCGGCGGCACCCTGCACGCCGCCTTCCCGGACCGGTTCGGCGTCAGCGAGAACCTCAAGCGGATCGCCGACTCCGGGCAGCCGATCGTGGTGGACGACGAGATCAACACCGAGGTGGCGAAGCTGCTGGTCGTCGGCGACCAGCCGCTGACCGAGGAGCAGGTACGCGCCAACGCGCTGGAGGCCCTGGCCCGGGAGATCCGGCTGATGCTCGACGAGGGCGTCGTGGCCGAGGCGCAGGACATCGACCTGTGCATGATCCTCGGCGCCGGCTGGCCGTTCCACCTGGGCGGCGTCACGCCGTACCTGGACCGGACCGGCACCAGCGAGCGGGTCACCGGCCAGCGGTTCCTGCCCCGAGGGGCGGCCAGCCTGGCCGGCTGAGCCGACCCGGCACGGCCACGTCGCGGTGGTCACCCGGACGGGGTGACCACCGCGACGTCGTTTCGGCCGGCGCTCAACGGATCGGCCCCGGGTGCGGCGGTGGCGGCCTCAACGGGCGAGGTCGGATGGTGGTGCGGCGTCCGCCGCCGGCAGGTTGACCGTCACCTCCAGCCCGCCACCGGGCTGCGCGACGGCGGCCACCGTGCCGCCGTGCGCGTCGCAGACCGCCCGGACGATGGAGAGGCCCAGGCCGGACCCGCGCGCCCCGGTGCGTTCCCGGCCACCCCGTCGGAACGGCTCGAACAGCCCCGGCACGTCGGCCGGGTCCACCTCGAAGCCGGTGTTGCCCACCACCAGCCAGGAGCGCTGCCCATCCGAGCCGGTCCGCACCCAGAGCCGGCCGTGCAGATGGTTGTAGCGGACTGCGTTCTCGATCAGGTTGCCGGCCAGCCGGTCCAGCAGACCGGGATCGCCGACGACCGGCGCCGGTTCCAGTGAGGTCTGCACGTTCAGCTTGATCCGCTCCACCTCCCGGCGTACCGCGGAGAGCGCGTTGACGGTGCCGGCGGCGAGGTCACACTCGGTGCGCCGGCCGAGCCGGCGACCCGTCTGCGCCTCGCTGCGGGCCAGCACCAGCAGCGCGTCGACCAGGCTGTTGGCCCGCTCGGAGGCGTCACGCACCACGGTGGCCATCCGGCGGTACTCGGCCGCGTCCGCCTCGTCGTCGCTGAGCGTCACGTCGATCTCGGTACGCATCACCGCCAGCGGCGTACGCAGCTCGTGCGAGGCGTTGGCGACGAACCGTTTCTGCGCCTCGAAGGCGTCGGCGATCCGGTCCAGCATCGCGTCGAACGTGTCGGCCAGCTCGGCCACCTCGTCGTCCGCCCCGGAGTAGCAGATCCGCTGGTCCAGCGTGGTCTCACCGAGCCGGCGCGCGGTCGCGGTGACCTGGTGCAACGGGCGCAACGCCCGCCCGGCGACCGCGTACGCGCCGACCACGCCGACCGTCCCGATCGCCAGCAACGCGGCGAGCCCCTTGGCCAGCAGCTCGCCGGAGGCCGAGGCGACCAGCTGTCGTTGCCAGGCGCCGGCGTCCAGCGAGCGGCCGTCGGCCAGCAGCACCGTCGTGCCGGGCAGCAGCTCGTCGGTGGGCCGCAGCGCGTCACGGACCAGCAGCCAGGCCAGCAGCACCAGGATCGCGCCCGCGCCGAGCAGCAGGACGCCGTTGAGCAGGGTCAGCCGCAGGCGCAGGGTGGGGCGCAGGCGCAGGGTGAGTCGGCCGCGCAGCCCGCCCGTCACGCCGGCACCGTCCGGTAGCCGGCACCCACCACGGTCTCGATCAGCGGCGGGTCGCCCAGCTTCTTCCGCAGTGTCATCACGGTGACCCGGACGATGGTGGTGAACGGGTCGGTGTTGGCGTCCCAGACCCGCTCCAGCAGCTCCTCGCTGGACACCACCGCGCCGCGCGCCTTGAGCAGCTCGCAGAGCACGCCGAACTCCTTGTTGGTCAGCTCCACCGACGCGCCGCCGCGGGTGACCGTGCGGCGCGCCGGATCGACCATCAGGTCGGCCAGCTCCAGCACCGGCGGGGCCGCCGGGGTGGCCCGCCGGCCCAGCGCCTGCACCCGCGCGACCAGTTCGTCGAAGGCGAACGGCTTGGGGAGGTAGTCGTCCGCGCCGAGCTGCAACCCCTCGACCCGGTCGGCGACCGTGCCGCTGGCGGTCAGCATCAGCACCCGGGTCAGCGTGCCCGACGCGGCCAGCTCGGCGCAGATCTGGTCGCCGTGCATCCCCGGCAGGTCGCGGTCGAGCACCACCACGTCGTACCGGGTGACGAAGGCCATCTCGTGGCCGTGGTCGCCGTCGTAGGCGACGTCCACCGCCATCCCTCGTCTACGCAGGCCCCGCGCGATCGCGTCGGCGAGGTTCCGCTCGTCCTCGACCACCAGCACCCGCATGTCCAGCTCCTCCTCGCCCCAGCCACCCGCCAACCCCCGCGGCCACCCGCCAACCCCGTGGCCACCCGCCAACCTAGTGTCAGTGGCCAAGCCGCCCCACCGCGCCGGCCGGGTCGCCGTTCTCCGCTCGACCGGACCGCCCGGCGCAGCCGAACCAGGGCGTCGATCCGCGATCGGCCGGATCAGTCGCGCAGCTGCCACACCCCGAAGGTGTCGTCGCCGCGCCGGCAGGCGATCAGGCCGTGCCGTTGCTGGCAGCCGTCGACGGCGCCGGGCAGCACGTCGATGCGGCGCGGCTGCGCTTCGGTCGGATCGAGTCGGGCCAGCACCAGGCCCACGTCGGGTACCACGCGGACGCCGAGCAGTCGGGCCAGGTAGTCGTAGCTGTCGACCAGGCCCCAACTGCCGAAGTCGGCCAGTTCGCTGCCCGTCGCCGCCTCGACGGTGACCACGTCCAGGCCGACGCCCGTGCCGGAGATCGCCAGGACCCGCCCGTTCGCGGCCAGCACGATGTGGAGCTCCTCGCTGCTGACCCACTGGACGATCCCGGTCGCCGGGTCGAGCAGGTGCACGCCGCCGCCACCGATCCGGGCGCAGAGCAGGTCGCCGCACCCGGTGACGTAGTCGGCCAGGGACAGCGTCGTCTGCCAGCGTTGGACCAGCCCGTCCAGGTCGTACGCGGTGATGGTTTTCGAGTTGCGGATCACCAGCAGCAGGTCGCCGACCACCGATCCGTTCTGATATCCGGCCAGGTCGTCGGGGGCGGGAAGGCGGTGTCGAAGCGCCCCGGTCGCCGGGTCCAGCACCTCGATGTCGCCCGCGGTCGTGGAGACCACGATGGCGTCGATCACGCCGTCGCGCTCGTGGTACTCCATCCAGACCGCCGGCACCGACGTCGACCACAGTTCGCGGCCGGTGGCCAACTCGACCGCCGCCAGGGTGGCCGGCTCCTCCAGGGAGAACGTCCGGAGCAGCACGCGCTGCGACGCGTCGCGCGTCGCGATCCCGGGCGCGCTCCAGCGCCGCTGCCCGGTGCGGACATCCAGCAGCACGGTCTCGGTGGTGTTGGTCGGCCCGACCACCCGGCCCTGGGCCCGGGAGAGCAGCACCCCGTGGTCGTCGACGGACTCCGCCCGGAAGATCCGCTGCCCCGGCGACAACGGCACCCGCCACAGGGGTGCGAGCCGCTGCGGCGTCACGGTGGCGCGTTGCGCCGGCCGGGGGTAGGCGACCAGTTCCTGGGTGCCGTCGGTCACTCCCGGCGCGGGGACGACCGTGAAGATCTGGTCCTGCGCCAGGATCAGCTCGGCGGCCAGGGTGCCGGGCAGCGTCGCATGCACCCGAGCGGCCGGTGGCGCGGCACCGGCCAGGGCCAGCAGCGCGCCCAGCGCCACCAGCCCGGCCCGCAGCCGGCGGCTGACGCTCGGGCCGCGCCGACGCGGCGGCTCCCGATCGGTCGGCTCGGTCAACTCACCGAGGTCGATCACCGTCACGGTCGTCCTCCCCGCCGCGCACCCGGCACGCGCCGACGTGCTGGCCATCGGAGCCTACGTGCTGCGGCACCGGTGTCCGGGCCCGGCCGCCGGGGCCGGCCCGGCACACGGCCCCGTCCACATGAGCCACCGTGGGTCGCGCACGGCCGTCGGGTGCCCCGCCGCGCGCCTGTACGATGGCCCCCCGTGGCCGTGCCGGTGGTAGATCCCTCGCTGAATCCCGTCTCCGCGACCGTCGAGGCGGAATCGCCGACACGACCACGTCGACGCGGCCCGGCGCGCGCCGACGTGCTGGCCATCGGAGCCTACGTGCTGCTCGGCGTCGTCGTATGCCTCAACTACTGGGCGGACGTCAACAACCGCGTCTCGTCGCACCTGCCCACCGACCACAGTTGGTTCGAGTGGCTCTTCTCGCACGGTGCGCACTCGCTGCGGCACCTGGACAACCCGCTGTTCAGCACGCAGCAGAACGCCCCGGACGGGGTGAACATGATGGCCAACACCTCGCTGCTCGGGGTGACCCTGCCGCTGGCCCCGCTCACCATGCTGCTCGGCCCCCAGGTGGTGTACGCGCTCTACCTGGGCGGCGCGCTGGCGGCGACCGCCGGCACCTCGTACTGGATGCTGTCGCGGCACCTGGTGCGCTCCCGTGCCGCAGCCTTCGTCGGCGGTGGGTTCCTCGGCTTCGCCCCCGGCATCGTGCACCACGCCAACGGCCAGCCCAACTTCGTCTCCAATTTCCTGCTCCCGCTGATCGTGGTGCGGGTGTTCCGGCTGACCGAGCCCGGCCGGTGGCGGCGCAACGGCCTGGTGCTGGGCCTGCTGGTGGCGTACCAGATCTTCATCAACGAGGAGATGCTGCTGCTCACGGCGTTGGCCTGCCTGGTCATCGTGATCGCGTACGCGCTGATGCGACCGCGCGCCGCGCGGGCCCGGGCCGGCGCGTTCGCCGCCGGGCTGGGCACCGGCGGCGGGCTGGCCCTGCTGCTCACCGCCTACCCGATCTGGTTCCAGTTCAACGGCCCGCAGTCCTACCGGGGGTTGCAGGGCGGGGTGTTCCACAGTTGGGGCGAGGACGTGGTCGCCTTCGTCACCTTCGCCCGCGACACGCTCGCCGGTGACGAGGCGGTGGAGGCGACCATCGGGCGGACCGAGCAGAACACCTGGTTCGGCTGGCCGCTGGTGCTGCTGGCGGCGGTGGCCCTGGTGCTGCTGGCGCGGCGCTCACTGGTCGCCCGGCTCCTCGCTGTGCTGGTGGTGCTCTTCTCGGTCGCCTCACTCGGCCCGGAGATCCGGTTCAACGGCGAGCTGACCGGCATCCCCGGCCCGTGGTCGTACATCCCGGCGGATCTGCCACTGGTCGAGATGATGATGCCGACCCGGCTGACCCTGGTGACCACCGCCGCGCTCGGCGTGCTGCTCGCGCTGGCCTGGGACGCGGTGGCCGGCAACGGCCGCCCGCCGGTGCCGGCGCCGCGCGTGCCGGGGGCGACGACGCCCAGCACCCGGCCGCGTCCCCGCTGGCAGCAGGCGATCGGGTACGCGGCGATCACGCTCGCCGTGCTGCCGCTGCTCCCCCGCCCACTGCCGGCCGAGCCGGTCGACCCGCCACCGACCTTCATCACCTCCGGCGCCTGGCGGCCGTACGTGCCGGCGGGCCGCACGCTGGTGCCGGTGCCCATCCCCAGCAACGTGCACGGGCTCTCCACCCTGCGCTGGAGCGCGCTGACCCAGCACGAGTTCCCGATCCCGGCGGGCTACTTCATCGGCCCGAACCTCGACGGCGAGGGGGTCTTCGGCGCGCCGAACCGACCCACCAGCACCCTCATCTACCGCACCATGGACGCCGGTGAGCTGCCCGAGCTGACCGACGAGAACCGCCGCCAGGCGGTGGAGGACCTGCGCTTCTGGCGGGCGTCGGTGGTGGTGCTCGGCGCCCATCCCCGCGAGGCGGTGCTGCGCGACCTGCTGACCGCCCTACTGGGCCCCGCCGAGCAGGTGGACGACGTCTGGCTCTGGAACGTCCGCGACCGGGTGTAAGGAAGGGCCCCCTATTAACGCCTCCGGTAGAGGAGGGGCCCCCTCTTAACACGCCCCCGGCGCAGCACACGGCAACGCGGCGGGTGGCGGGTGGCGGTGATGACGAGGTGGCGGGCTCAGCCGACCAGCGGGCGTACGTCCCAGACCAGCGCGCCGTCGATCTCCCGGGCCGGGCCGAGCAGCGCCTCGACCGTACGCCGCACCGGATCCCCTTGGTGCAGTCCACCCTGGACCACCACGGCCGCCCGCCAGTGCCGCAGGTCCGCCACCGCCTGGCGGCGGTCCGCGTCGGTGATCGGGGGCACCTCGCCGCTGTTGGCCACCCGGCGCAGCAGCACCGAGGTGGGCCGGTCGGGGGCACCCCAGCGGGCCGCCGGGTCGTCCGGCGCGCGGGGGCCGATGAAGAAGCCGCCGGGCGCGGTGAAGGCCAGCCCGGTCCGGGCCGACCAGAGCATCGCCGGGCTGCGGCCCGCGTTGGTCACCGGCGGCACCGGCACCAGCGTCCGGCCCGCCGGCACGTACGCCCGCCAGGTCCCGTCGGCGACGAACGCCGGTACCGGCCAGACCGGCACGGTGCGGATCGGGGTCGGGGCCAGCGGCAGCAAGGCGGCGGCCAGCGCGCCGGCCTGGAGCAGCCGCACCGGCCCGGTCCGCTGCGCGGTGACGCCCGCCGGCCGGACCTCCGCCGGGGACGATCTCCCGGCTGCCGGCGACGCGCCGCCGGCCCGTCGGCCGGGGCCAGCGTCGCGCCGACTCCGGTCCAGCTGGGCGATCCGGTCGAGCGCGAGCGCCACCAGGATCCCCAGCACGGGTACGCACACCAGCGCGAACCGGGCCGGCACCACGTGGTCGAGCAACGGCAGCCCGGCGATCAGCCGGTACGGTCCCGGCAGGTCGACGAAGACGCCGTCGAGGCGTACCCGGGCACCGAGGGAGAGCAGGGCGAACAGCAGCCCGCCGGCGGCGAGTGCCCGGACCAGCGGCCGGCGCCACAGCCAGATCGTGACGATCACGGCCAGCACCAGCAGCCCCGACCCGAAGAAGGAGTTCTCCTCGGTCGGGTTGGGGGCCAGCTGGCCCGGCAGATGGTTCTCGCCGAACAGGGT
Organism: Micromonospora sp. CA-263727; assembly: GCF_050942455.1. NCBI lineage: Bacteria > Bacillati > Actinomycetota > Actinomycetes > Micromonosporales > Micromonosporaceae > Micromonospora > Micromonospora sp. CA-263727. The sequence continues at coordinate 1,911,473 of NZ_CP192031.1, read as the reverse complement.
CTGCCGGGCCGAGGCGGTGAACGACGCCGCGTCCAGCTGATAGCCGTACGCGTGGAACGGCATCCCCCGGTAGTGCCCCGGACCGAAGAACTGGAACCACAGCGGGTACGCCGACAGCACCCCCGCCACCGCCGCGCCGACCGCGACCCGGCCGGCCGTCGACGGGGCGAGCCGGCGGGCTGCCGCGCGGTCGGCCAGCGCGTACCCGAGGGCGAAGACGCCGGCGGCCAGCGCCACGAAGAGCAGCACCTCCTCGCCGAGGAAGACCTGGTACGTCACGACCAGACCGAGCAGGACGCCGTGCCGCCACACCCGGCCGCCCGGGTCCGGCCGGAACACCAGCGCCAGGATCAGCGGCACCAGGAACTGGGCGGCCATGTGCAGGTGCGCCCCGGCCTGGGCGACCATGCCGGGGGCGAAGCCGCAGATCAGCCCGCCAGTCGCGGCGGCCACCCGGGGGGCGACCAGGCGGCGGCGCAGCAGCACGTACCAGGCGGCGGCGGTGCCGGCGAGACAGCCCACCACCGCCACCCCGAAGGCCACCTGCGAGCCGAACAGCAGCGTCACCGGGGTCAGCGGGACACCCAGCCCGAGCACCGACGTGTTGGCCATCAGGTTGACCCCGGCGGGAGCGTTCAGCGCGTCGCTCCACAGCGGATTCTCCAGCCCGACCACGGCCCGCGCCGCCCGGGCCAGCATCCATTCGAAGAGGATCTGGTCGCCGGCCTGGTGGAACAGCCGGTCCGGGCGACCCCACTGCCGGCTGGTCAGCCAGAGCGCCAGCGCGAGGTATCCGGCCAGCACCGCCAGGTCAGCGGTACGGGCCGGCAGCCGGCCGCGGACGGCGGGCTCGACCGGCCGCTCCGCCCCGGCAACCTCCTCGTCGGCCAGCACCGATCCGTCCCCCGCGCCACGGGTCGCCGCCGTGCCGGCCGACATCAGGATGTGCGGTCGGTCAGCGCTCGCACGTCCCACACCCAGACGTCCAGTTCGAGGCGGGCCGGACCGACCAGCTGCTCGACGGTCTGCCGCAGCGGCTCGGAGTGCGGCTGGCTGACCGGCAGCACGAGGACGGCCGCCCGCCAGTGCCGCAGCTCGTCCAGGGAGCGACGCCGCTGGCGATCGTCCAGTTCCGGCGTCCGGCCGGTCGTCGCGACCTCCTCCAGCAGCCGCCCGATGCCGCTCGGCCGGCCGCCGAAGCGGCCCGGGTCGCCGGTGTTGCCGTTGCGCGGGGCGAGGAAGTAGCCGCCGGGCATCTTGAAGTCGAGGTTGGTGGCGGCGGCCCAGCGCATGCCGTGGGTGTTGCCCATGCTCGGCACCGGGATCGGCACGAGCGTCTTGTCCGGATCGACGTAGGCCCGCCAGCGGTCGGAGGTGATGAACTCCGGCACCGGCGGCCGGGTGGTCATCGGCAACGGCATCGGCGTGATCGGTAGCAACGCGAGGACCAGGCCACCGGCGGTCAGCGTACGCAGGGTCCGCCGGTCCAGCGGCAGCGTGCGGCTCCGCTCGATGGCCAGGGCCAGCAGGATCGCCACCACCACGCTGGTGATCATGCCGAACCGGGTCGGCACCACCGCGTCGAGCAGCGGCAACCGGACCAGCCACTCCCACGGCCCGACGATCAGCTCCCGGTCCCACCAGGTGATCCGCTCGCCGAGGGAGAGCACGGTGTAGAAGGCGGCGGTCGCGGCCAGGGCCCGGATCAGCACCTCTCGTCGGAGCCAGAGCACGATCCCGACAGCGATCAGCGCCAGGCTCCAGCCGAAGAAGGCGTTCTCCTCCGAGTAGTTCGGGGCGAGGTTGACGTTCGCCCGCTGGTTGCCGCCGATGGTCGGCGAGCCCGGGGCGAAGTACGCGGCGACGTCGTTGCCGTAGTCGCGGACGGCATCGCTGAGCCCGTGGTACGCCATCGGCCCGGCGAACTGGATGTACAGCGGGTACGCCAGCAGCGAGCCGGCGATCACCGTGCAGGTGGCCAGCGCCTTGGCCAGCGGTCGCCAGGCCGTCGACCAGAGCGCGGGACGCTGGGCGACCACCGCGATCAGGAAGATCCCGCAGCCCATCGCGGTGAAGAGCAGGATCTCCTCGTTGATGAACGCCTGGGCGGTGACCAGCAGGGCCAGCAGCGCGCCGTCCCGGTACGGCCGGGTGGACCGGGTGATGACCATCACCCGCCAGACGATGAACGGCAGTAGGAACTGGCTGATGATGTTCGGGTGCCAGCTCGCGTGCGACAGCATCGCCGGCGAGAAGCCACAGAACCAGCCGCCCACCACGGCGGCCAGCGGGTTGCTCACCACGTGCCGGGACAGCACGTGGTACCACGCCGTGGCGGTGCCGGCGAGGGCGAGCGTCACCAGCAGCACGAAGGTGACCGCGGGTCCGAACAGCAGGGTCACCGGCACCATCGGGATGCCCAGCGCGAGGATGGCCGTGTTGGCCATCAGGTTGACCCCGTCCGGGTAGTTGAACTGCTCGGTGAAGAACGGGAACTCGCCGTGCAGCACCACCCGTACCGAGTGGGCGAGGAAGAACTGCACCTGAGCCGGGTCGCTGCTGTAGAGCGAGGCCACCCGACCGGCCGGATCCACCCAGATCTGGCTGGTCACCCAGACCGCGACCAGCAGGAACCCGCCGAAGACCGCGAGGTCCTGCCGGCGGCGGCTCCACCGGAACGAACGCCGTCGCGAAGGGACGCTGCCCGCGGTGCTCTGCTCCCCGCCGGCCACACCGGCGTCCACCGCCGGGGCGGCGGCCGGGCCAGCGTCCACCGTCGGGGCCGCGGCCGGGCGGTCTACCGCGGGCGTGCTGGGCAGGTCGGTCACGGGCTCCGCCGGGACCGTGGACGCCGGCGTGCCGGCCCGGTTGGTTCCCACCGCCGGGGCCACGCCGCCGGCATCCGGGACCGGGGCGGCGGGCAGGGCAGGGGTGGGCGGGGCAGGGGCGGGTGGGACCGCGTCGCTGGCCACGGCGGAGCGCCGCGTATTCTCACCCAGGGTGACGGGTTCGGGCGGCGAACCCGTGGCGACGTCGGATTCCGGCAGCGATGCGGCGCGGGTCTCAGCAGGCGTCACAGTCGGCGGAGTCTACCCGAGTGGGGAAATAGCCCCAAAGTCGACGCGGCGTCCCTTGTGGTCGGTGTACGTCCGCTGCGACGCAGCGTGAGGCGGCGCGAGGCATTGGCGGGACATCTCGTACTATTGCCAACCGACACGACGACCGATGCGATCGGGGGCGTAACAGGTGGCTCCAGTCCGCTGGCGCGGCTTGACGGCCACCGGCCTGTCTGCCCTGTTGGTCGCCGTCACCGCCTGCGGGCCGGTCGCCGAGCGCCAGCCACGGGACCTGCGGGTCGGCTACGACAGCATGGACGGCTCGCTGACCGTGTGGCCGCCACGCGGCTCGCTGGTCGAGGACGCGGCGACGACGGCCGCCGTCACCGAGGCGGTACGCGACTGGCGGTCGCCGGCCGACGACCGGGTGCACCTGCCCTCGTCCGGGATCCTCTTCGCCGGCGAGGTCGGCGGGTCGCCGCTGGCCCTGGTCGCCGCGTCGGTGCCCGGTCAGGCCGCCTCCTGGCTGCTCCAGCTCACCGGCGACGGCGACCGGTACGTGGTCAGCCACGCCACCGAGTACACCGATCCCGGCTATCTGGTCTACTCCGACGTGCTCCCGGTGCAGACCGCCGACAAGCGGCGCTATCTGATCTCCGAACGGGTCCGGCGGCTGCTCGGCCCGAACGGCCGCACCCTGTCGAGCACCGACGGTCTGACCGCCCCGGTCGACGTGCCGAGGTGCGCGGCGGTGACGGTGACGGCCACCCTGCGGTCCACCGAATCGCTGCCCCGGGGCCGCTCCGCCGACCGGCTGCTCGACCTCGGCATCGGCACCGCGAATCCCCGCTACCCGCTGGTCCGCGACGAGAGCGGCTCGGGCAAGCGGGCCCTGGCGGGCCTCGACACCTGCCTGCTGGCCGGCGAGGAGGCGCCGTTCGGGAGCGTGGCCCGGCGCATCGGCGACCGGGACGCCCCGCAGTCGGTGCCGGCGTCCTGGCCGAAGGCGAAACTGGCCGTGCGTACCCTCGGCGAGGTGGCCCTCGGCGGCGGCAAGCCGTCCGAACTGGACCAGCTCACCTGGGAGACCGCCGACGGCTCGATGAGCGCGGTCGTCTACCGGCCCGCCGGCGGCGGCCCGGTGGTGTTCTCCCCCGCCGACCGGACCAACCCGTTGCAGGTCTACGAGCTGCCGGTGCCGGGGCAGCCGCTGGTCGTGCTGAGCTGGCGCTCCACCAAGGACACCTCGCTGTCGGTGCCACCGAACACCACCCGCCTGGTGGACCGCCCCGGCCTGGTGGTGGCCCCCCTGCCCGACCGCAACGAGACCTTCAGCCTCGCCGCCGACGAAAAAACCCACTACCGCTCCGCCGGCTCTCCCCGCCGCTAACACCCCCGCGCTCCCCCACCCGCCCCGCCCCCGCCCCACCCGCCCCGGCCGATCATGGAGTTGTGGTGGTCCACATAACGGGCCTATCGGGACAGAACGCCCACCACAACTCCATGATCGCGCGGGACGGATGGGGCTCGGGTGCGGTCAGGGCACGGGTGGGGTGGGGTGGGGTCAGTTGGAGGTGGTGAGGGGGGTGGGGTCGACCGGGGTGGGGTCGACCGGGGTGGGGTCGACCGGGGTGGGGTCGAGGCGGGAGATCCAGCCGGTGACGTCGCGGGCCACGTCCTGGGCGGTCAGGCCGAGGTCGGCGAGGATCTGGGTGCGGGAGCCGTGCGGGTGCCAGCCGGCCGGTACGCCGAGGTCGCGTAGCGGCACCTGCACGTCGGCGTCGCGCAGGGCCTGGGCGAGGGCGTCGCCGACCCCGCCGACCCGGACGCCGTCCTCGACGGTGACCACGAGGCGGTGCCCGGCGGCCAACTCGACCAGCTCGGCCGGGACCGGGCGGACCCAGCGCGGGTCGACCACGGTTACCCCGTAGCCCTGCTCGGCGACCCGGGCGGCGACCTCCATGCCGAGCTGACCGAAGGAGCCGACCGCGACCAGCAGCACGTCGGTACGCGCCGACTCGGCCAGCACGTCGACGGTGCCGACCCGGCGCACCGCGGGCAGGTCGGCGGCGACCGCACCGGTCGGGAAGCGCACGACCGTGGGGCCGTCGTCCACGGCAACCGCCTCGCGCAGCTCCTCCCGGAGGGTGGCGGCGTCGCGGGGCGCGGCGATCCGCAGGCCGGGCACCACGCCGAAGACCGACATGTCCCAGATGCCGTAGTGGCTCGGCCCGTCCGGGCCGGTGATGCCGGCCCGGTCCAGCACGAACGTGACCGGCAGCTTGTGCATCGCCACGTCGAGCAGGACCTGGTCGAAGGCCCGGTTGAGGAAGGTCGCGTAGACCGCCACCACCGGGTGCAGCCCGCCGAGCGCCAGGCCGGCCGCCGAGGTGGCCGCGTGCTGCTCGGCGATGCCCACGTCGTAGACGCGCTCGGGGTACTTGCGGGCCAGCTTCGCGATGCCGGTCGGCTCGGCCATGGCGGCGGTGATGCCGACCACGTCGGGCCGCTCGTCGGCGATCGCGACCAGCTCGTCGGCGAAGACGTGGGTCCACTTCACCACGGGTGCGGCGGTGGCCTTGCCGGTGGTGATGTCGAAGGCGCCGGGGCCGTGGAAGCAGTCCGCCTCGTCCTCCTCGGCGGGGCGGTAGCCGTAGCCCTTGCGGGTGACCGCGTGCACGATCACCGGGCCGCCGAAGTTCTTCGCCGCCCGCAGCGCCACCTCGACGGCGGCGACATCGTGCCCGTCGACCGGGCCGACGTACTTGATGCCGAGGTCCTCGAACATCGCCTGCGGCGCGACCGCGTCCTTGATGCCCTTCTTGACCGCGTGCAGCACCTCGTACATCGGCTTGCCGACCAGCGGCGTCGAGCCGAGGGCGTCCTTGACCGCGTCGAGGACCTTCTCGTACCCCGGGTTCAGCCGCAGGGTGGAGAGGTGGTCGGCGAGGCCGCCGATGGTCGGCGCGTAGGACCGGCCGTTGTCGTTGACCACGATGACCAGCGGGTTGCCGGCGGCGGCGATGTTGTTCAGCGCCTCCCAGCACATGCCGCCGGTCAGCGCCCCGTCACCGACCACGGCCACCACGCTGCGCGACTCGCCCCGCAGCGCGTACGCCTTGGCCAGCCCGTCGGCGTACGACAGGGCGGTGGAGGCGTGCGAGTTCTCGATGATGTCGTGTTCGCTCTCGGCCTGGCTGGGGTAGCCGGAGAGGCCACCGCGCTGGCGGAGCTGGTCGAAACCGTCCTGCCGGCCGGTGACGATCTTGTGAACGTACGCCTGGTGGCCGGTGTCGAAGAGCAGCCGGTCACGCGGGGAGTCGAAGACCCGGTGCAGCGCGAGCGTGAGCTCCACCACGCCCAGATTCGGGCCGATGTGCCCACCGGTACGCGACACCTTCGCGATCAGGAAGTCGCGAATCTCGGCGGCGAGGATGTCCAGCTCGCTCGCCGACATCCGCTTGACGTCCCGGGGACCGTGCACCGTAGCCAGCACCCGCCCGCACTCGGCCGTGCCCTCTTCACCACTCATAACCGCAAAGTCTATCGGTGTAAGGAAGGGCCCCTTGTTAACGCCTGCGGTAGAGGCGGGGCCCCTTCTTAACACCCAAGCCAGCAGCACTCAGCCGGGCAGCAGCAGCCCGACCAGCTCCACGTGTCGGGTCATCGGGAAGAGGTCGTACCCGCGCAGCGCGGCCAGCCGCCAGCCGAGGCCGGTGAAGACCCGCAGGTCCCGGGCGAAGGCGGCCGGGTCGCAGGCCACGTAGGCCACGGCACGGGGCCCGGCGGCGACCACGTCGCGGACCACCCGGGCACCGGCCCCGGACCGGGGCGGGTCGAGCACCACCACGTCGACCGGGCCGGTGATCCGGCGGCGGGCCAGCGCGGTCTCCACCCGGGCCGCCACCACCTCCACCCGGGGCAGGTCGCGCAGGTTCTCCCGGGCCGCCGTGACGCCGTCACCGGCCGCCTCGACCAGGGTCACCCGCCCGGCCTCGCCCACCCGTTGCGCCAGCGCGGCGGCGAACAGCCCGGCCCCGCCGTAGAGATCCCAGGCCGTCTCCCCCGGCCGCGGCCCGGTCAGCTCCAGCACCGCGTCGACCAGGGTGTCCGCCGCGGCGGGGTGAACCTGCCAGAACGACGAGGCGGGCAGCGACCACTCCCGGCCCGCGGCCCGCTCCCGGATGCGGTCCGGACCGCTCACCATCCGGGTACGCCCGGCCGCGAGTGCGGTCACCGCGACGTCCCCACCGGTCGAGGCGACGGTCTCCACCGCGTCGGCCTCCGGCCAGTGGGCCCCGGTCGGGGTGAGCACCGGCAGCTCCTGGATGGCCGGGTGGGCGATCAGGCAGCGCTCCACCGGCACCACCTCGTGCGAGCGGTGTTTGAGCAGCCCGGCCCGGCCGGCGGCGTCCACCGCGTAGCGGACCCGGGAGCGCCAGCCCAGCGGGCCGCCCGGCAGCGCCTCGATTCGGACGTCCAGCGCGTCGCACGCGGCCTCGTCGAGGCCGCCGAGCCGGGTAAGCTGCTCCCGGACGACCGATGCCTTCCAGCGCAGCTGGGCCGCCGGGGCGACGTGTTGCAGATCGCAGCCGCCGCAGCGACCCGGCCGGGCGTGCCGGCAGGGCGGGGTGACCCGGTCCGGGGCGGCCTCCAGCACGGTCACCGCGTCGGCCCGGACGAAGCCCCGGTGCACCTCGGTCACCTCGGCCACCACCCGCTCGCCGGGCAGGGCGTGCCGGACGAAGACCACCTGGCCGTCCACCCGGGCCACGCAGTGCCCGCCGGGGGCCACCGCGGCCACGGTCAGCTCGACCCGTTCGGCCTCCTCCAACCCGCTCACCGCGCCTCACCCCGCGGCGGCCGGCCCTCTCCGGGCGGGGTGCGGACCCCCGGCGGAGCGCCCACCGGCGGAGCGCCCGCCGGAGGAGCGCTCGGTGGCAGGGTGCTGCGCGGCGCGACCCGGGGCCCCCGGACCGGCCCCCGGCCCAGCGTGGCGTCCATCCGGTCGAGATCCTTTCCGGCGGTCGAGGCGAGCTGCCACGGCACGCTGGTCACCATCACCCCGGGCTCGAAGAGCAGCCGGCCCTTCAGCCGCAGCGCGCTCTGGTTGTGCAACAGGTTCTCCCACCAGCGTCCGACGACGTACTCCGGGATGAAGACGGTGACCACGTCGCGCGGCGAATCCCGGCGGACGCCGGCCACATAGTTCAGGATCGGGCGGGTGATCTCCCGGTACGGCGAGTCGATCACGGTCAGCGGGATCGGCACGTCCCGCCGCTCCCAGTCGGCCTGTAGTCGCCGGGTGTCGTCGTCGTCCACGTTGACGGTCACCGCGGTGAGCGTGTCCGGCCGGGTGGCCCGCGCGTACGCCACCGCCCGCAGGGTCGGCTGGTGCAGCTTGCTGACCAGCACGATCGCGTGGTTGCGGGCGGGCAGCACCGGCCGGCCGTCGTCCGGGGTCAGCTCGACGGCGACCCGGTCGTAGTGCCGGCGGATGGCCAGCATCAGCAGGTAGATCACGCCCATCGCGACGATGGCGATCCAGGCACCGAGCAGGAACTTGGTGACCAGCACGATGAGCAGCACCGCCCCGGTCATCGCCATGCCGAAGGCGTTGATGGCCCGGGAGCGGATCATCCGGCGGCGGATCCGGGGATCCCGCTCGGTACGCAGGTGCCGGTTCCAGTGCCGGATCATGCCGGCCTGGGAGAACGTGAACGAGACGAAGACACCCACGATGTAGAGCTGGATGAGCTTGGTCACCTCGGCCTGGAAGCCGGCGATCAGCACGATCGCGAAGACGGCCAGGAAGAGGATGCCGTTGGAGAAGGCGAGCCGGTCGCCGCGGGTGTGCAGTTGCCGGGGCAGGTGGCGGTCCTGGGCGAGGATCGAGCCGAGGACCGGGAAGCCGGTGAACGCCGTATTGGCGGCCACGAAGAGGATCATGGCGGTCACCCCGACGACCACGTACAGCAGCACCGAGCCGGAGCCGAAGATCGTCTCGCCGAGCTGGGCGGTGACCGTCTTCTGCACGTACCCCGCCGGGCCGGCGACGATCTGCTGGCGCGGGTCCTCGACGAACTGCAACCCGGTGAGCCGGGCCAGCCAGACGATGCCGACCAGCATGGTCACCGCGACCAGGCCGAGCAGCAGCAGGGTGGTGGCGGCGTTGCGGCTCTTGGGCGCCTTGAACGCCGGCACCCCGTTGGAGATCGCCTCCACCCCGGTCAGCGCGGCGCAGCCGGAGGAGAAGCTGCGCAGCAGCAGGAACGCCATCGCCCAGCCGGTGGTGTCGTGCCACTCCGCGGCGATGACCAGGTCGGCGCTGGGCGCGCGCAGGTCCTCGCCGAGCACGACGATCCGGACCAACCCGGTGAGGATCATGCCGATGATGACGATCATGAAGCCGTAGGTGGGGATGGCGAACGCCGTACCCGAATCCCTGAGGCCACGCAGGTTGACCGCGGTCAGCAGGATCACGGCGCTGACCGCGACGAGCACCTTGTGTTCCGCCACGAACGGGATCACCGAGCCGAGGTTCGCCACCCCGGAGGAGACCGACACCGCGACCGTCAGCACGTAGTCGACCAGCAGCGCGCTGGCCACCCCGACACCGAAGCGGGGACCGAGGTTGACCGTGGCCACCTCGTAGTCGCCGCCGCCGGAGGGGTAGGCGTGCACGTTCTGCCGGTAGCTGGCCACCACCGTCAACATCACCACGACGACGGCGAGGGCGACCCACGGCGAGAAGACGAAGGCCGAGGCGCCCGCGATGGAGAGCATCAACAGGATCTCGTCCGGCGCGTACGCCACGCTGGACAGCGCGTCGGACGCGAAGACGGGCAGGGCGATGCGCTTCGGCAGGAGGGTGTGCTTGAGGCGGTCGGACCGGAACGGTCGACCGACCAGCAGCCGCTTCAGCAGGGAGGTGGATCGGGCCACAACCGCACAGCGTACGACCACCGCCAGCGACCGCGCCGGGGGTGGCCGGCCGCGGGTCGGTGCATGGCCGGCCGGGCCGCCGGAGTAGCGTCGGTCCGCGCTCGGAGCCGCGGCGTGGCAGGCTCGCAGGCGACGATGCGCAGCGGTACGCACCGTGGGAGGCAGCGTGCATGTCGTGATCATGGGATGCGGCCGGGTCGGCTCGACGCTGGCCCACAGCCTGGAGTCCCGAGGGCACTCGGTGGCGGTCATCGACCACGACGCGGACGCCTTCCGCCGGCTGGGGCCCGATTTCACCGGCGTCATGGTCACCGGGGCCGGTTTCGACGGCGACGTGCTCCGCCAGGCCGGCATCGAGCGGGCGGACGCCTTCGCCGCCGTCTCCAGCGGCGACAACTCCAACATCATCTCGGCCCGGCTGGCCCGCGAGACGTTCGGCGTGCCCCGGGTGGCGGCCCGCATCTACGACCAGCGCCGGGCGCAGGTCTTCGAGCGGCTGGGCATCCCCACCGTGGCCACCGTCCGATGGACCGCCGACCGGATGCTGCGGCACCTGCTGCCGGAAGGCAACGTGGAGATCTTCCGCGACCAGACGAGCACCGTCTCGATCATCGAGGTGCCGGTGCACAGGGACTGGATCGGCCGCCCGGTGCAGGCCCTGGAGGAGGGGACCGGGGCCCGGGTGGCGTACCTGATCCGCTTCGGGATCGGCACGCTGACCACCGCCTCCAGCGTGGTACAGGAGGGCGACCAGGTTTTCATGCTGGTCACCGACGACATGGTGGCCACGGTCACCGGGCTGGCGGCGGCGCCGGACGGAGGGCAGTGATCATGCGGGTCGCCATCGCCGGCGCGGGCAACGTGGGCCGCTCGATCGCCCAGGAGCTGATCGAGAACGGCCACCAGGTGTTGCTGATCGAACGGCAGCCGCGGAAGCTACGGCCCGAGCGGGTACCGGAGGCGGAATGGTTGCTGGCCGACGCGTGCGAGCTGACCAGCCTGGAGGAGGCCGACCTCGCCGGCTGCGACGTGGTGGTCGCGGCCACCGGCGACGACAAGGTCAACCTCGTGGTCTCGCTGCTGGCCAAGACCGAGTTCGCGGTGCCCCGGGTGGTCGCCCGGATCAACCGGGCCGAGAACGAGTGGCTCTTCACCGAGCTGTGGGGCGTGGACGTGGCGGTCAGCACGCCACGGGTGATGGCCGCGCTGGTCGAGGAGGCCGTCACGGTCGGCGACCTGGTCCGCCTGATGACCTTCCGGCAGGGCGAGGCCAACCTGGTCGAGATCACGTTGCCGCCGACCGCGCCGTACGTCGGGCAGCCGCTGCACGCGGTGCCGCTGCCCCGGGACGCCGCGCTGGTGGCGATCCTGCGTGGCAAGCGGGTGCTGGTGCCCAGCCGGGACGACCCGATCGAGGCCGGCGACGAGCTGATCTTCGTCTGCACGGTCGAGGTGGAGGACGCCGTACGGGAGGTGGTGCTCGGCCCGGCCAGCGTCGAGCGCAACCGCGAGGCGCGGTGAGCCTCAGCTGCCGGGCAGCGGCTCCGGTTGCCGGGTGACCCGGCGTACCGTCCAGACCGTGATCAGCAGCAGCACCACGTACGGCGGATAGCCCAGCGCCAGCCGGGCGACACCGAGCGCGGTCTCCATGTCGGCGGCGGCGGCCGCGTTGCCGAGCTGGTCGAAGCGCCGGGCCGCCAGGTAGATCGCTCCCTGCGCGCCGACCTTGGCCAGCCAGACCACTCCCCACAGCACGGTCAACCGGGTGAAGGTACGCACCAACTTCGGGTCGTCCCGCCACTCCGAGCTGCCCTTCGCCGCCAGCACCGACCAGATCCAGCCGACCAGCGGCTGCCGGATCATCGCCGAGACCAGCAGCGCCAGCCCGTAGCCGATGCCGTAGAGGATCCCGGGGAGGTAGAAGTCGCGGGCGGCGCCGGTGCGCCAGGCGATGGCGGCGCCGATGGCGATGCCGAAGAGCCCGTTGACCGCGTGCCGCACCGGCCGGCGCTGGGCCAGCCGCAGCCCACCGATGAGCAGCGCCACGGCCACCGACGCGATCACCGCGGGACGCAACTCGCCGAGGATGTTGGCGACCACGAAGACCACCACCGGGATGCTGGACTCGACCAGCCCCCGCCAGCCGCCGAGCTGGTCGGCCATCTGCTCGGCGAGGCTGGGCAGCGGCTCCTCCTCCGGCCCGGTCTCCGGCTGGGTTGCCGGGTGCTGTCCTGTGGTCATCGCCCGCCTCTCAGCGACTGTCGGGAACCCGCGCGGGTTTCCCGACAGTCTGTCATCCGCCGCCTCCGCAGGCTCACTTCGACGGCTCCAGCTCGTAGTACGGGTTGTAGATCACCTTGCGGTCGTCCCGGACCGCGACCCGCCCCCTGGCGCTCAGGTGCCGCCCCGGCTCGATGCCGGTGATGTGCCGACGCCCGAGCCAGACCAGCGTCACGACATCGCTGCCGTCGTAGAGCTCCGCCTCCAGGGCCGGGAGGTTGGTCCGCGGCGTGTAGACGACGGTACGCAGCCGCCCGCTGACCGAGGCCACCTGCCCCCGGGCGCACTCCAGCACCGGCACCGCACCGCACCGGGCGCTCTCCTGTTGCAGCTGCTGCGCCTCGATCTCGGCCTCGCTCGCGGTGAGCCGGTGCAGCATCCGCCGCAGCGAACCCCGGCTCTCGTCGGCCGTCATGACCTCCGCGTCACCCTCTCCACACCGACCGGCTGGGACCAGCACCCGAAGCCGCTCCGGCAACGCCGGAACGGCGCCCGCCAGCGTACGCCGATCGGGGCCGTTCCGGAGCTGCGGCGAGGGTTGCTCAGCGGGCACCGGGCGTCGGCGCGGCCTCGACCTGGCCGGCCTCCCCCGCCTCGCGGGGCAGGCGCAGCGGCAAGGGCTCACGCACCGGCTTGGCCTCCCCGCCCCGGTCGACGACCAGCCCGTCCAGGCACTGGGCCAGCGGGCCGGCGGCGGCCGGGTTGGTGGCCGCCTCGCCCTGGTACACCGCGCGGACCATCCACCGCGGCCCGTCGACACCGACGAACCGCAGGTCGGTCAGGCCATCGTCGGTACGCACCCGGGCGTGCAGCTCGGCGCCGTACTCGCCGGCCACCTCCTGCGCGGCGGCGCCATCCTTGAACAGCGACTGGCGGATCTCCTCGCGCACCTCGTCCCAGATGCCCTCGGAGCGCGGGGCGGCGAAGACGCCGAGTTGCAGGGCGCTCTGCCCGTGCACCAGCACGACCTGCTGGATCACACCCTGCTGGTCGGCCTGCACCCGCACCTCGACGTCGGGCACCGCCGGGATCTGTAGGCTGCCCAGGTCGAGCCGCTGCACCCCGTCCGGCGCCTCGGTGACGTCGTACGGCCCGCGCGCCGGCTCCGCCGGGGGCGTCTCGGCGCCCTCGGGCACGTCGGCGGCCCGCTCGTCACGGGCGTGCCGACCCGCGGCCCGCTTTCGGGAGAAGATCACTGGGTCCACCCTCCGCTGTTCACACTCACCGTGCCACCTCTTCCGTCCGCGCCGTCCGTCGCCGGCGGCGGTACCAGCCCGGCGTGCCCGCCGGTGGAGCCGTGCCCACCGGTCCCGCGTCCGGAGGCCGGCAGCTCGGCCACCGGCTGGAAGGCCGCTCGTTCCACCCGCTGCACGACGAGTTGCGCGATCCGGTCGCCCCGAGAGATCTTCACCGGCGCGGTTCGATCATGGTTGATCAGGTTGACCAGGATCTCACCCCGGTAGCCGGCGTCGACCGTACCGGGCGCGTTGAGCACCGTCACGCCGAGTCTGGCCGCGAGCCCCGATCGGGGGTGGACCAGACCCACGTACCCCTCGGGCAACGCGATCGCCACGCCGGTCGGCACCAGCGCCCGACCGCCGGGCGGCAACTCGACGTCGGTGGCCGCCATCAGGTCGGCACCGGCGTCACCGGGATGGGCGTACGCCGGCAGCGGCAGCTCGGGGTCGAGCTGCCGGACCGGCACGGGCACCAGGTCGGTCACGGTTTCCCTCTTTCGTCCGTTCCGCTGGGGTGACCCTGCCATCCTGCCCGGTACCCGGGCGGCCCCGCGCCGTACCCTGCTACGAGTGAGCCAGTCACCGGCACCCTCGTCCACCACGGCGACCCCGGCGTACGCCGAACGGCTCCGGCTGCCCTGGTGGCTGTGGCCGGCGGGACTGGCCGCCGCCGCCCTGCTCGCCGTCGAGGTGTGGATGGGCGGGGTCGGCGTACGGGCCTGGCTGCCGTTCGCGGTGCTACTGCCGGCCGCGGTCGCCTCGATGGCCTGGCTGAGCCGGATCCGGGTCGCGGTGACCGGTGGCGAGCTGCGGGTGGACGACGCCCGGCTGCCGGTGCGGTTCGTCGCCGACGTCATCCCGCTGGATGCCGACGGGCGACGTGAGGTGCTCGGCGTCGGCGCCGATCCGCTGGCGTTCGTCGTCCAGCGCCCGTGGATCTCCGGCGCGGTCCAGGTCGTCCTCGACGACCCGGCCGACCCCACCCCGTTCTGGGTGGTCAGCTCCCGGCGCCCGGTCAAGCTGGCCGAGGCCATTCTCGACGCCCGCGACGCGGCCCGCTGATCCGGCACGCCCGGACCGGGATCGTCAGGACGCGCCGGGCGGCGGGCCGGGCAGCGCGGGTGGCGGGACGGGCCGGGCCGGTGGGTCACCGGGCAGCGCGGGGAACGGGCCGGGCCGGGCCGGCGGGGCACCGGGCAGGCCGCGCCGCTGCCGGCACAGGTCGGTGCGGAGCTGGTCGGCCAACGTGCGGGTGGCCCGCCGGTTCAGGTAGCTCGCCACCGCGGCGCCGGTGAGGAACGGCCCCAGCGTGGTCAGGTTACGGCCGAAGCGCCGGAGCAGGGTGTCCCGCAGCTCGTGGCGGGCGGCCGTGCCGAGCACAGCGCCGACCCCCACGCCGGGCATCATCGGGTTGATCCCGCGCTGGTTGGCCCAGGCATGCACCAAGGCCACCGTCCGCTGGGTGCCGCCGGCCGGCAGCGGTACGCCGTACACCTCGTGCAGTTCACCGGTCAGCTTCAGCTCGATCGCCACCACGGAGACCGTCTCGGCGGCGAGCAGGACGGGCGCGGAGAGCAGGCTCGGCGCGACCGTCCACTGCACCGCGGAGGCGCCGCCCCCGGCCGCGCCGATTCCCGCGGTCGCCCGCGAGGCGTTGCGCACCAGCCGGTCGGCCAACTCCTCGCCGTCCAGGCCGGGAAAGTGCCGGCGCAGCGTGGCCAGGTCACGGACCGGCACGTGGGGCGCGATCTCGGCGACCGTGTCGACCATCCAGCGCAGCGCCGCCCTCGGTTTGAACAGGTCGCCGATCCCCCGGGCCCGGGCCTGGGCGACCAGCCGACCGAGCAGCTGACGCCGTTTCGCCGGCTCGATGTCGTCGGCGGTCAGCGCCACGATCGTCGCGTCCAGCTCGTCCGCACGCTCACCTGGCTCGCTCATGCCGGCACTCCGCTTCGCTCCGTGCCGTCACGAGGCACCAGCGCACCGCACCGATGATTCGCTCGCTGCCGCTCACTCATGACCTGACCTTCCGGCTCGACGGCCGCCGGCGCGGCCGCCATGCCTCACGAGTCAACCAGGTCGCCGCGCGCGGCGCTCGCCGAGCCGGACAGCGGCGGCCCCGCTGGGGAGCCGCCGCTGTGGTCGCGTCGTCCTCTCGTCGTTCAGACGCACTCGCGGCAGATCAGCTCGCCGTTCCGCTCGACCGCCAACTGGCTGCGATGGTGCACCAGGAAGCAGCGGGCGCAGCGGAACTCGTCCTGCTGCATCGGCAGCACCTTGACCGTGAGCTCCTCGTCGGCCAGGTCGGCGCCGGGCAGCTCGAAGCTCTCAGCCACTTCTGCCTCGTCGACGTCCACGGCGCCCGACTGCGAGTCGACACGCCGGGCCTTGAGCTCTTCCAGGCTGTCCTCGCCGAGGTCGACCTCGTCGCGGCGCGGGGCGTCGTAGTCGGTGGCCATCGGTTTCACTCTCCCATTTCGATGTTGTCGCTTCCGGTTGTAACGCCGGACGACGCTGTTTCGGTTCCGCTGGCCGGCCACCGCTAGTGTCGGCCACCTGACCCGACCGCTCGGGCCAGACCGCCGGAGGAAACTCTCCCGGCGAGCGCGGAACCCTACCCCCCCTTTGGGCGAGGCATGTATACCGCCCTCGTGGCTGAGATGTACGCCCCTGCACGGGAAGTTGTTCCCAATGTGACTCAGGCGACACGAAGATAGGGGTAGTACTACCCGGTTCTCGGATGCCGCGCCGGCATGTCGGACTGTTTCCACGCGACGGTCGGACAACCGTTAACCTCAGCGGCGTACCCGACGGCCGGCGGGACGGCCCGGCCGTCGGCGGCCGCCGCCACCCACCACTGCCCGGGAGCGCCCAGATGAGCTTTGCGCGAGTGCGAGCACTCGTTGTCGTTGGCATGCTGGCCGTGGTCGCCCTGGTCTTCGTGATCGTCGCCATGGTGCGGGACACCCAGAGTAACGCCGGTCCGGGCGAGGGTTGCCCCGATGACTGGCCGCGCGCCGACGTCACCCTGCGCGAAGCCAAGGAAGTCAAGATCGAGGTGCTCAACGGCACCGACCGCCCCGGGTTGGCGGCCAGCGTCGGCGACGACTTCCGCAACCGCAACTTCCAGGTGGAGAAGGAAAGCACCGCGAAGAAGCAGATCGACGACGTGGCGGTGCTGCGCTACGGCCCGAAGGGCGTGGGCGCGGCGCACCTGCTGCGGGCGTACTTCCTGAACGCCGCCGACCACGAGTACGACCCGAAGATCACCACCGACGTCGTCAAGGTGACGCTCGGCAACAGCTTCCAGCAGTTGGCCACCACCACCGAGGTCAACCAGTCCCTCGGTGACCTCGGTGCGCCGGTCGCCCCGCCGGGTTCCTGCCCGATCGCGGCCGACGACTGAGAAACTGCCGGCCACCGGGCGGGACCGGCTGGCCGACCTCGATCGGATCGCCCGTCCGGCCGGTTGCCGAGTTGACCGGACGGGTCGATCTGGGCCGACGACCGGCCGGAGCCGCGATCACCCGGCCGGCTCAGGGGCCGCCGGAGGCGTCCAGCGCGGCCAGACGGTCGTGCAGGGGTCCGAAGAGCGCCGGCGGCGCGGCGATGACCATGTCCGGTCCGGGCGTCAGCCCTTCGAGCCCGCCGATCAGCAGGCCGGCCTCGGTGGCCACCAGCGCACCGGCGGCCTGGTCCCAGGCCGCCAGCCCCTTCTCGTAGTAGGCGTCGGCCCGCCCCTCGGCGACCAGGCAGAGGTCGATGGCGGCCGCACCGAGCCGGCGGATGTCCCGTACCTGTGTGATCAACTCGGCCACCACCCGGGCCTGGTGCGCGCGGCGGGCCGGGTCGTAGCCGAATCCGGTGACCACCAGCGCCTGGCCGAGGTCCGTCTCGGTCGAGCAGCGCAGCCGCCGCCCGTCGCGCCAGGCGCCCTCGCCGACGCTCGCGGTCCACTCCTCGCCGGTCTGGATGTTGCGGACCACACCCGCCACCACCTCGCCGTCCACCTCCGCGGCGATCGACACGCCACAATGCGGCAGCCCGTACAGGTAGTTCACCGTGCCGTCGATCGGGTCGACGATCCAGCGCACCCGCGCCGGGGCTTCCGTGCCGAGTTCCGCCGCGCCGTACTCCTCGCCGAGCACGGCGTCGGCCGGCCGCAGCCGGCGCAGCGCGTCGGTGATCTGGCGCTCGACCGCCCGGTCCGCCGCGGTCACCACGTCGGTCACCGTGCTCTTGGTCGCGGCCACCGAGACTCCCTCGGCCCGCATCCGGTACGCGGTGGCGGCCGCGTCCCGCGCCACGTCGATCGCGATTTCCAGCAGTTCCCGCGGTGCCGGCGCCGAGTCCATCGTCCGTCCCCTTCCCGCACGGGCGGGTTTCGCGGTCCCGCGCGGGTATCATCCTTACAAAGTCCACAAGCGCACCGAATCGGCGGTCCTGATCGCCGGTCAGCCGTGCGGCGCAGGATGATCGCCGCCGACGGCGTTACAATTCACCCCTGCCCACGCGCCACGGACCGCCCGACGACCGGCCGGCCCGGGACACGGGGGTCCCTCAACCACATCGCCCGGCATGGTGCCCCACGCTGTGCCGGACGATCCGGCCGTGCTCGCTCTTCGCCTCCGGAAGGTCATTCGTGACAGAACCCCGCCAGACCGGCGCCGACGTTCGCTCGCTCACCGACACCCTGATCGCCCACGCGCAGAGCGCCGGCGGCCAGCTGACGTCGGCCCAGCTCGCGCGCACCGTCGAGTCCGCCGAGGTGACTCCGGCCCAGGCCAAGAAGATCCTGCGGGCGCTCTCCGAGGCCGGGGTGACCGTGGTGGTCGACGGCTCGGCCAGCACCCGCCGCCGGGTCGCCGCCGCCCGCTCCGCGACCCCGGCGTCCCGAGCCACCACCGCCAAGACCACCAAGAAGGCGGCGGCGCCCGCCCCGAAGCAGGCGCCCGCGGCCGACGAGGCGCCGGCGCCGGCGCCGCGGAAGGCGACCTCGCGCAAGGCCGCCGGCACCACCGCCGAGGTGGCCGCCAAGGCTGCCGCGCCGGCCAAGAAGTCCACCCGGGCCACCAAGGCGACGGTGGCCGCCGCGACCAGCGCGGGCAAGCCCGCCAAGGCCGCCAACGGCGAGGCCGCGGAGGGCGAGGTCGATCCCGAGGAACTCGCCGCCGAGATCGAGGACGTGGTGGTCGAGGAGCCGGTCGAGCTGGCCCGGGCCGCCGCGACCGACGCGGCGAACTCCGCCACCGACAACGACTTCGAGTGGGACGACGAGGAGTCCGAGGCGCTCAAGCAGGCCCGCCGGGACGCCGAGCTGACCGCCTCGGCGGACTCGGTTCGCGCCTACCTCAAGCAGATCGGCAAGGTGCCGCTGCTCAACGCCGAGCAGGAGGTGGAGCTCGCCAAGCGGATCGAGGCCGGGCTCTACGCCGCCGAGCGGCTGCGCGCGGCCGACGAGGGCGAGGAGAAGCTCGTCCGCGACATGCAGCGCGACCTGCTCTGGATCTCCCGGGACGGTGAGCGCGCCAAGAACCACCTGCTGGAGGCCAACCTCCGGCTGGTCGTCTCGCTCGCCAAGCGGTACACCGGCCGCGGCATGGCCTTCCTCGACCTCATCCAGGAAGGCAACCTCGGCCTCATCCGCGCCGTCGAAAAATTCGACTACACCAAGGGCTACAAATTCTCCACCTACGCCACCTGGTGGATCCGCCAAGCCATCACCCGCGCCATGGCCGACCAAGCCCGCACCATCCGCATCCCCGTCCACATGGTCGAGGTGATCAACAAGCTGGGCCGGATACAGCGCGAGCTGCTCCAGGACCTGGGCCGCGAGCCCACCCCGGAAGAGCTGGCCAAGGAGATGGACATCACACCGGAGAAGGTGCTGGAGATCCAGCAGTACGCCCGGGAGCCCATCTCGCTCGACCAGACCATCGGTGACGAGGGTGACAGCCAACTCGGCGACTTCATCGAGGACTCGGAGGCCGTGGTCGCGGTCGACGCGGTCTCCTTCTCGCTGCTCCAGGATCAGCTCCAGCAGGTGCTCCAGACGCTCTCCGAGCGTGAGGCGGGCGTGGTACGCCTGCGGTTCGGCCTGACCGACGGCCAGCCGCGCACCCTGGACGAGATCGGTCAGGTCTACGGCGTGACCCGTGAGCGCATCCGGCAGATCGAGTCCAAGACGATGTCCAAGCTGCGGCATCCGTCGCGTTCCCAGGTGCTCCGCGATTATCTCGACTGATCAGCTTCCGTCAACCGATCGTGTCGTTTTGACCACCTGGCGTGCAACGCCGGATGGTGATCAGGTGGTTGCACGAATGTGATCGTTGACGTGGCACCCTGGGTGCACGGCACACTGTCCGTGCCATGTGTGACCTCGGTCCCCCGCGGGCACACAGGGAAGGCGAGGCCCGACAAGGGTGTTGCACGATAGGTGACCAAGACCGAAGAGAGTGTTCATCGGTGACGACCAGAGGAGGAAGGCGATGACCCCGACCCTCACGCCGCCGCCCGAGACGGTGAGCCCCCCGGCCGCCGATGAACGGTGCGACCGCTGCAATGCCGCCGGCAAGCTCCGGATCACCCTCTCGGGTGGCAGTGAGCTGGTGTTCTGTGGGCACCACGCCAACAAGTACGCCGAGGATCTCGTGAAGATCACCGTGCGATACGCGACGGACCCCGAGTTCAGCTGGCGCGGTGCCGACCTGATGGCGAACTGAGATCCACAACCCGACATAGCTGGCCGGAGACATCGTGAGATGTCTCCGGCCGCCTTTTCACCCCCACCGGTGGGGGTGAGCTGTCAGAGGGTCTGGACGGTGGCTATGCGTTCTTCCAGCTGTTCGATGGTGGCCTGGGCGCTGGGGGGGCCGCCGCAGAGG
Organism: Micromonospora sp. CA-263727; assembly: GCF_050942455.1. Lineage (NCBI taxonomy): Bacteria > Bacillati > Actinomycetota > Actinomycetes > Micromonosporales > Micromonosporaceae > Micromonospora > Micromonospora sp. CA-263727. Next base: position 1,891,070 of record NZ_CP192031.1, on the reverse strand, counting down.
CGGCGCAGCTCGGCGTGGATCTTGCCGTGGGGTTGGCCGGTGCGGTGATGCTGAGCGGCCACCAGGGCGTTCAGTTGGCGACGCAGGGCCACCCGACGCTGGGCGGCGCTCATCGGGGCCGGTGCGGCGGCCGGGGCCGCCGCCTCGTCCGACCGCTCGCCGGCTCGGCGTCGCCGCGCGGCCAACTGCTCGGCCTGCCGCTTCGACAGCAACGCCGCCACCTGCTCGGAGGTGAGCAGCCCGGGCAGGCCGAGGTACTCCTCCTCCTCGGGCGTGCCAGCCTGGGCCGCCGTACCGAAGGAGGCGCCGTCGAAGATCACCTGGTCCAGCTCGGCGGTGGCGGAGAGCGCGGCGAAGCGCTTCTCCAACTCGCCGCTGGCCTGGTCGTCGCGTTGGGCGCGCTCCAACAGGTCGTCGTCGAAGCCCTCCCGGTCCTTCGGCTTGCCGAGCACGTGGTCCCGCTCGGTCTCCATCTCGCTGGCCAGCCCGAGCAGATGCGGCACGCTGGGCAGGAAGACCGACGCGGTCTCCCCCGGCCGGCGGGCCCGGACGAACCGGCCGATCGCCTGCGCGAAGTACAGCGGCGTGCTGGCGCTGGTCGCGTAGACGCCGACGGCCAGCCGGGGGATGTCGACACCCTCGGACACCATCCGCACCGCGACCAGCCATCGTTGCTCGGACGCCGCGAACGTCGCGATCCGGGCCGACGCGCCCACGTCGTCGGAGAGCACCACGGCGGCCTTCTCCCCGGTCACCTGCTCGATGAGCTTGGCGTACGAGCGGGCCGTCTGCTGGTCGGTGGCGATGACCAGGCCCCCCGCGTCGGGCATGCCCGCCTCCCGCAGCACGGTCAGCCGGGCGTCGGCGGCCCGCAACACCTGCGGCATCCAGTCGCCGGCCGGGTCCAGGGCGGTACGCCAGGCCTGGGCGACGAGATCCTGCGTCATCGGCTCACCCAGCCGGGCCGCCAGCTCCTCCCCGGCGTTGGTGCGCCACCGCGTCTCCCCCGAGTACGCCAGGAAGAGCACCGGCCGCACCACACCGTCGCGCAGCGCGTCGGCGTACCCGTACGCCGAGTCGGCCCGGGAGCGCAGCAGGCCGTCCCCGCCCCGTTCGTAGCTGACGAACGGGATGGGGTTGTCGTCGGAGCGGAACGGGGTGCCGGTCAGCATCAGCCGGCGTACCGCGGGCTCGAAGGCCGCCTTCACCCCGTCGCCCCAGGTACGGGAGTCGCCGGCGTGGTGGATCTCGTCCAGGACGACCAGCGTGCGCCGGGTCATGGTGCGCCGCCGGTGCACCTGCGGGGCCATCCCGACCTGGGCGTAGGTGACCACGGCACCGTGGAAGTCCGCCGAGGAGTGCAGGTCGGCGTTGCGGAACGCGGCGTCGAGCTGGATGCCGACCCGGGCCGCGGACTCCGCCCACTGGGCCTTCAGGTGCTCGGTCGGCGCGACCACGGTGACCGCCTCGACGGTGCCGTCGGCGAGCAGCTCGGCGGCGATCCGCAGGGCGAAGGTGGTCTTGCCGGCGCCGGGCGTGGCGACCGCGGTGAAGTCCTCGCCGCGGCGGCGCAGGTACTCCACCAGGGCCTTGCGCTGCCAGGCGCGCAGCGGCGGAAACGTCTCAAGCGCCGGCATCCGGGCTGCCACGCGTTGGGCTCCTCTCCGACCGCACGACGTCCCGTCCGCACGGTGTCCCGACCGCGAAAACCGGCGACCCCGGGGCCAGGTGGCACCGGAGCCGCGCCATGAAAACGCCTCCGCGCCGGTAGCCGCGAAGGCCGACTCAGCATAACCAGGACGGGTCGCCGCCCCCACCCGACGCCACACCGGTCACCCGGTGCCCTCCGTCACTGAACCGGCCCGAACCACGCGGCGCACGGCCGGCCGCAAGCTCACTCCGCGGGCGGCCCGGGTATCCCGGCCGGTGGCGGGCGCAGCGTGGCGACCGGGGCCGACCAGCGCCGACGCAGCGCCACCAGGCGTACGCCGAAGACCAGCATCACCGCGACGGTCAGCGGGATCGGCCCGGTCTGTCCCAGCCCGTACAGGGCCGCCACCACGATCGAGCCGGCGAGCGCCGCGACGGCGTAGATCTCCCGCCGCAACACCACCGGGATCTCGCCGGTGAGCAGGTCGCGGACGAGTCCACCACCGATCGCGGTGAGCATGCCGATCAGGCAGGCGCCGACCGGCGGCACCTGGGCGTCGAGGGCCTTGAGGGTGCCGGTGACGGTGAACAGGCCGAGCCCGGCCGCGTCCAGCACCAGTACGGTGGTACGCAGCCGGGCCAGTTGTGGGTGCAGCCAGAAGACGGCCCCGGCGGTCAGCGCGGCGGTGGTCGCGTACCGCCAGTCGGCAAAGGCCAGCGGCGGGACCTCGTCGATGACCAGGTCCCGGACGATCCCGCCGCCGAGGGCGGCGACGAAGCCGACGAAGACCACGCCGAACAGGTCGAGCCGCTTGGCCACCGCGGCGGAGGCCCCCGAGGCGGCGAACACCGCGACTCCGGCGAGGTCGGCCAGGAGCAGGGCGGTGGAGGTGGTCACCGCCGCAGGTTACGCCGCAGGCCCGGAATCACTCGCGGTACGAGTCGTAGATCTCCTTGCATTTCGGGCAGACCGGCGAGCCCGGTTTGGGCGTCTTGGTGACCGGGAACGTCTCCCCGCACAGCGCCACGACGAAAGTGCCCATGACGGCACTTTCGGCAATCTTTTCCTTCCGGACGTAGTGGAACATCTCCGGACCGGTGTCGGCGTCCTTCAGCTCCGGACGCTCGAGAACCTGTGTGCTCACATCTGCACCTCCAACCGACAAGTCTGGCAGGTCACCCTGGCCTGGTCCACCTGAGGTGGACCAGGCGGCGGGCGTACGGTGGGCGATTGTGACCGACTTTCATCTTCGCTATGGCACCGAGGTGGCCCGCGCGCTGCGCGAGCGTCGTCCCGTGGTCGCTCTGGAAAGCACCATCGTCTCGCACGGCCTGCCCCGGCCGGACAACCTCCGGGTGGCCCGGCAGATCGAGCAGGCGGTCCGGGAGGCGGGCGCGGTGCCGGCCACCATCGGCATGGTCGCCGGCGAACTCGTGGTGGGCCTCGACGATGCCGAGCTGACCCGGCTGGCCACCGCCGACGGCGTGACCAAACTCTCCGTACGCGATCTCGCAGTGGCCGCCGCCACCGGCGCGGACGGTGCCACCACCGTGGCCGCGACCAGCGCGGTGGCCGCCGCCGCCGGCATCGGCGTGTTCGCCACCGGCGGGCTGGGCGGGGTGCACCGCGAGGCAGCGCAGACCTTCGACGAGTCGGCGGACCTGGTCACCCTGGCCCGGACCCCGATCGCGGTGGTCTGCGCCGGGGTCAAGTCGATCCTCGACGTGGGCGCGACCCTGGAGCGGTTGGAGACCCTCGGCGTGGCCGTGGTCGGCTACCGCACCCGCCGCTTCCCCGGATTCTTCATCACCGACGGCGGCTTCGACCTGGACTGGTCGGTCGACTCGCCGGAGCTGGTCGCCGACGCGCTGGCCGCCCGCGAGCGGCAGGGCGTGCACCACGGCGGGCTGATCGTGGCCAACCCGCTGCCCGCCGACGAGCAGCTCGACCCGGGCCTGCACGACCGCACCCTCGCCGAGGGGCTGGCCCGGCTGGAGCGCGACGGGGTGAGCGGCAAGGCCGTGACCCCGTACCTGCTGGCCCACTTCCACTCCGCCACGCAGGGCGCGAGCCTGGCGGTCAACATCCGGATCATCCTGCGCAACGCCGACCTCGCCGCCCGGATCGCGGTCGCCGCCGCCAACCGCCACGACGCCGCAGCGGCGTGAGCGTCCGGCGTACGCGAACCGCCGGGCACGGCGCCGGAGCACCGCAGGCGGCCGGCGGGCGGAGCGAGCCGGCACCGGGCGGGGCCGGCCGCGTCCTGGTCGTCGGCGACGTGATCACCGACGTGCTGGCGGTGCTGGCCGCGCCGCTGGCGGCCGGCTCGGACACCCCGGCCGCGATCCGGCTCACCGGCGGCGGGCAGGCCGCCAACACCGCGTCCTGGCTCGCCGCGCAGGGCGTGCCGGTGACCCTGGTCGGGGCGGTCGGCAGGGACGCCGCGGGCGAGGACCGGATCGCGGAGCTGACCGCCGCCGGGGTCGACTGCGCGGTGGAGCGGATCGCCGGCTGCGCCACCGGGACGGTGATCGTGCTGGCCGCCGGTGACGAGCGCACCATGATCACCGAGCGCGGGGCGAACGTGCGGCTGCGTCCCGGGCACGTCGACGCGGCGCTGGCCGGCGCGCCGGACGCGGCACATCTGCACCTGTCCGGGTACACCCTGCTGGACGCGGACTCCCGCCCGGCCGGATTGCACGCGCTCGCCGCGGCCCGCGAGCGCGGTCTCACCACGAGCGTCGACGCCGCCTCCGCGGCACCGCTGCGCGCGGTCGGGGCGGCGGCCTTCCTCTCCTGGGTACGCGAGGTCGACCTGCTGCTGGTGAACACCGACGAGGCGACCGTGCTGGCCGGCGGGCTCGACCCGGCGGCGCAGGGTCGGGCGCTGGTCGCGGTGGCCCGGCAGGTGGTGGTCAAGCGGGGCGGCGCCGGCGCGACCTGGGTCGACCGGGCCGGCACGCGCGCCACCTCGCCGGCCCGCCGGGTGGCGGTGATCGACGTGACCGGGGCGGGGGATGCCTTCGCCGCCGGCCTGCTCGCCGCCGGGCTGGCCGGGGCCACGCCGGAGGCCGCGCTGGAGCGGGCCACCGACCTCGGCGCCGCAGCGGTCTCCCAGATCGGGGCCCGGCCGGCCCGCTGAGCCATCCGGCCGGGCCGCTCCGGTCTCGCCGCCCGCTGAGCCCATCAGCCGCCCGGTTCTCGCCGCCCGCTGGGTCATCGGTGGGTCCGGCCTCGCCGCCGCTGCGGCACCCGGGCCGGCCCCGCCCGCGCCGTCAGGGCTCGGCGTCGATGACCTTGTGCGGCGCTTCCTCGGTGGTGAGGCTTCTCGGCGGGACGTCGGCCGCCGGCTGCGCCCGGTACCGGCTGGCCAGCCGGTGCTGTTCCTTCGGCGGCCGGTCGTTGGCGAGCAGCACGGCGAGCCACGGGATGAGCACCATGCCCAGCGCGACCAGCGGCAGCCAGAGCCAGAGCAGCGGCGCACGGGTGCCGACCAGGATCGCGCCGACGATGACGCACGCCACCCGGACGCCCATCATCGCGACGTACCGCCGCTGCCGGCTGGTGAGCTGGTCGTCCTGGCTGCGCGAGGCATCGGTGATGAGGATCGGCCGGTACGCCTGACGCTTCACCGTGGTACCTCCTCGGGGGTCGTCCCCCATCCTGTCACTCCGGTCGGCCGGGCGACGAGCTTCGTCGCCCGGCAGGTGTCGTGTTACGTGCGTGGTACGCTCGCCCCGTGGGCAGCAGGTTCAGCTTCACCGACGAGGCGCTGGCCAACCTGCGGGTCTACGACGTCACGCCGGGGGAAGTCTGGCAGGCCCTGCACAGCAGCCGGCGGGTCATCCGCCACCTGGGGGACGACGTGATGGTGGTCTACGCCACCACCGCCCGCGGGCGCCGGGTGGCCGTGCTGCTCGCCGAGGCCGACGGGACCGACAACGACTGGGACATCCTCTCCGCCCGCGAGCTGAGCGACGTCGAGGCGAAACGCTACGACGAGGCCGTGCGGAGATCTCCGGAGACGAGGAGGCGGTGACGATGAACCGTCACGACGCGACCAAGCAGTTCCACAGCGGCGGCGACCGGCTCGCCGAGTTGATCGACGAGAACCATCCGGCGCAGCTGCCCACCCCCGACACCGACACCCCGATGGTCAGCCGCTCGGTCCGGTTGCCGCTGGAGACGTACGAGCGGGTCCGCGCGGTCGCCGACGCGCGGGGCATCGGCGTGACCACCCTGATGCGGCAGTGGATCGAGGCTGGTCTCGCCGACCTGGACGACTCGGCCACCGTCTCGCTGGCCGACGTCCGCCGGGCCATCGCCTCCCTGGCCCATCCCAGCGCCGCCTGACGCCCAGCCCGCCGCCGGCACGGCGGGCCAGCGCCGGCACGGCACGCAGCGGCTGCCGGCCGTGCCGCGGCGGCGTCGGGTCAGTCGCCGGCGGCCTTCGCCTTGGCCGCCGCCTTCATCTGCTGCTTGTACTCGCGGACCAGGCGCAGCGACTCGGCGTCGGTGACGTCGGCGACAGACCGGTGGGTCTCCGGCTCGCCGTAGCTGCCGGCCGCCTCCTGCCAGCCCGGCGGCGCGACGCCGAACCGCTTGCCGAGCAGAGCGAGGAAGATCTGCGCCTTCTGCCGGCCGAAACCGGGCAACGCGGTGATCCGCGCGAGCAGCTCACGCCCGTCCGCCGGATCGGCCCAGAGCCGGGCGGCGTCGCCGTCGTAGCGTTCGACCAGCACCCGGCACACCTCCTGGACCCGCGCCGCCATCGCCTTCGGAAACCGGTGCAGCGCCGGCGGCTGGGCGAAGAGCGCCACCAGGGCCTCCGGGTCGTACCCGGCGAGTTCCCGGGCGTCCAGGTCGTGGCCGAGCCGCTGGGCCAGCACGTACGGCGAGGAGAACGCCTTCTCCATCGAGACCTGCTGGTCGAGAACCATTCCCACCAGGAGGGCCAGCGGGCTGCGCGCCAGCAGTTGGTTCGCCTCCGGGTCGATGGGCAGCGCGAGTGTCATGCCCTCCATCCTGCACTTGCGGGCCGGATCGGGCCGCGCCGGGCCGCTCCAGCATCCACATCGACGCTTTATTAGGTTAGGCTATGCTAACTTCTCCGGCCTTGACCGCCCCGACCGGGAAGTAAGAGGTTCACTGTGCTCATCACCCGCCGCACCACCAGCGTGCTGCTCGCCGCCGGGCTGCTCACCATCGGCCTGGCCGCCTGCGGATCCGACGAGGAGAGCTCGGCCGACCCCGGCAAGCCCAACGACAAGGAAATCACCGTCTACAGCGGACGCAACGAGCAGCTGGTCAAGCCGCTGCTGGAGAAGTTCACCGCACAGACCGGCATCACCGTGAAGCCGCGCTACGCGAGCACCGCCCAGCTCGCCGCCCAACTGGTCGAGGAGGGCGACAGGTCCCCGGCCGACGTGTTCTTCGCCCAGGACGCCGGAGCGCTGGGCACGGTCGCCAAGCGCGGCATGTTCAGCGCCCTGTCCGAGGCGACCACGGCGAAGGTGCCGCAGTCCTACCGGGCCGGCAACGGCCAGTGGGTCGGCGTGAGCGCCCGGGCCCGAGTGCTGGCGTACAACCCCGATCTGGTGCCGGCCGACCAGCTGCCGAAGTCGGTGTTCGACCTGACCGGTCCGGCCTGGAAGGGCAAGGTCGGTGTCGCACCGACCAACGCCTCGTTCCAGGCCTTCATCACCGCCATCCGGGTGCAGCACGACGACGCCAAGGCCGAGGAGTTCCTGGCCGGGCTCAAGGCCAATGACCCGCAGGTCCGCGACGGGAACGGCAAGATCGTCGAGGACGTGAACAGCGGTGCCGTCCCGGTCGGCCTGGTCAACCACTACTACCTGGGCGAGATCGCCAAGGAGGAGGGCACCACCCCGGAGGCGCTCAAGGTCAAGCTGCACTTCTTCCCCGACGGCGACACCGGCGCCCTGGTCAACGTGGCCGGCGTGGGCGTGCTCAACCGGTCCGCCACCGACCCGGACGTGCAGCAGTTCGTGGACTTCCTGCTCGGCACCGAGGCCCAGACGTACTTCGCCGAGCAGACCTTCGAGTACCCGGTGATCGCCGGCGTGCCCGGCCCGGCGTACGTGCCGGCGCTGGCCGACCTGTCGGTGCCGCAGATCGACCTGAACGACCTGGACACGCTGGACGCCACCGTCACCATGATCAAGAATTCGGGTCTGGTCCCCTGACCGCTCCGACAACCGCCACAGGGCCGACCCGCACCGGGTCGGCCCTGTCCGGCGTTCCCGGGCGGCTGCGGCGACTGGCACCCCGGCCGGCGCTGCTCGCGGCCTCGACCGCCGCGCTGGCCGTCGCCCTGATCCCGCTGGCCTACCTCGCGGTACGCACCGCCGAGGCGGGCCGGAACCAGATCGCCGCAGAGCTGTGGACCGAGCGGGTGGCACTGCTCGCCCTGCGCAGCCTCGGACTGGCGGCGGTGGTCACCACCGGCTGCGTGCTGCTCGGCGTCGGCACCGCGTTCCTGGTCACCCGCACCGACCTGCCCGGCCGTCGGGCCTTCGCCGTGCTGGCCGCGCTTCCGCTGGCCGTGCCGACCTACATCGCCGCCTTCGCCTGGGTTTCCGCGCTGCCCCGGCTGGAGGGCTTCTGGCCGGCGGCGCTGGTGCTCACCCTCTGCTCCTACCCGTACGTGCTGCTGCCGGTCGCGGCCGCGCTGCGCGGCGCGGACCCGGCTCAGGAGGAGGTCTCCCGGTCGCTGGGCCGCAGCGGCTGGCAGACCTTCACCGCGGTGACGTTGCGACAGATCCGCCCGGCCACCGCCGCCGGGGCGCTGCTGGTCGCCCTCTACGTGCTCTCCGACTTCGGCGCGGTCTCCATCCTGCGTGCCGACACCTTCACCCGGGCCATCTTCGTCGCCTTCGACCTGGGCTTCGACCGCACCGGAGCGCTGGTGCTCTCCAGCGTGCTGGTGGCGCTGACCGTACTGCTGCTGGCCGGCGAGACCGCGACCCGCCGGCGGGGCGCCCGGTACGCCCGGCTCGGTGGGGCCCGCCGGCCCGCTGCGCGGCTGCCGCTCGGGGCGGCCCGCTGGCCGGTCACGGCCGCGCTGCTCGGCGTCGCCGGGCTCGCGCTCGGCGTGCCGGCGGTCAGCCTCGGGCAGCGGCTCGCGGCCGGGGTGTCCCGCCCGGGGGCGCTGCCCGAGGTGCTCACCGCGGCCGGCAACTCGTTGACCATCTCGCTGGCGGGCGCCGCGCTGACCATGCTGCTGGCGCTGCCCCTGGGCCTGCTCGCGGCGCGGGCACCGGGCCCGCTGACCACCGTGCTGGACCGGCTCGCGTATCTGGCCCACGCCCTGCCCGGGGTGGTGATCGGGCTCTCGCTGATCTTCTTCGGCATCAACGTCGCGTACCCGCTCTACCAGACCCGGTGGCTGCTGGCCCTGGCGTACGCCACGCTGTTCCTGCCGTTGGCGGTCGGTGCGGTGGCCGGTGCCGCGGCCCAGTCCCCCGCCGGTCTGGAGGAGGTGGCCCGCTCGCTCGGCCGCGGGCCGTGGAGCGTGCTGCGGACGGTGACCCTGCCGCTGACCCTGCCGGGCATCGGCGCGGGGGCCGCGCTGGTCTTCCTCACCGGCATGAAGGAGCTACCCGCTACCCTGCTGCTGCGCCCCACCGGGACGGACACCCTGGCCACCGAACTGTGGTCCAGCACCGCCGTTGGCGCGTACGCGGCGGCGGCACCCTACGCCGCGCTGCTGGTGGCGATCTCGGCCCTGCCCACCTGGCTGCTGGTCGCCCGCAGCGGGTTGCTCGACAAGGAGGACCGCCCATGAGCGAGCGTCAGCGAGCGAATCGTCAGCTCAGAGCGCCGTCATGAGCGACGTCGTGTTCACCGGCGTGGTCAAGCGGTACGGACGGATCACCGCCCTGGCCGGGGTGGATCTCGCCGTGCCGTCCGGCCGGCTGACCGCGGTGCTCGGCCCCTCCGGGTGCGGCAAGACCACGCTGCTGCGCTGCCTGGCCGGCTTCGAGCGACTCGACGACGGCGAGATCCAGATCGACGGCGTCCGGATCGCGGGCGGCGGCAGGCACCTGCCGGCGCATCGGCGCCGGATCGCGGTGGTGCCGCAGGAGGGCGCGCTCTTCCCGCACCTGAGCGTGACGGAGAACGTCGGCTACGGCCTGGACCGGGCCGGCCGGCGCTCCGACCGGGTCGAGGAGGCGCTGGCCCTGGTCGGGCTAGCCGGGTACGGCGACCGGATGCCGCACCAGCTCTCCGGCGGGCAGCAGCAACGGGTGGCGGTGGCCCGCGCCCTGGCGCCCCGGCCGTCGGTGGTGCTGCTGGACGAGCCGTTCAGCGCCCTCGACGCGGGGCTGCGCGCGGGGCTGCGGCACGACGTACGCGAGGCGCTGCGGGCCGACGGCGCGACCGGCGTGCTGGTCACCCACGACCAGGGCGAGGCGCTGTCGGTGGCGGAGAAGGTGGTGGTGCTGCGCGACGGGCGGGTGGTCCAGGCCGCCGCGCCGACCACGGTCTACCGGGAGCCCGCCGACCCGTGGGTGGCCGGCTTCGTCGGCGACGCCGTGCTGCTGCCGGCGATCGCCGAGCACGGGTCCGCGCGGACCGCGCTGGGGGTCGTCCCGCTTGTCGGCGCCGTGACCGACGGGCCGGTCACCGTGCTGGTCCGCCCCGAGCAGGTACGCCTCGCCGCCGGCCCGAACGCGGTCACCGCGACCGTGCTGCGGCACGACTTCCACGGCCACGACGCGCTGGTCGGTCTCCGGCTGGCCGACGGCACCCGGATCACCGCCCGGATCGTCGACGGCGGCACCGCCGTACCGCTGGGTGGTGAGGTGCGGGTGCGCGTGGAGGGCGCGGCGCGGGCCTTCCCGGCGGACGACGCCCCCGGCCGCACCGTGCTCGCCCTGGCCAACTGACCCGGTACGCGAAGCGGCCCGGCGGATCGGTCGCGCCGTCCGCCGGGCCGGTTCAGGTCATGGTCAGTTGACCACGAACAGCAGGCGGTTCGGCGAGCCGGTGCCCGGGCTGGTCACCACGCCGGTGGTGGCGTTGTTGATCAGGTAGGTCTTGACCTGCGCCGGGGTCCACGACGGGTTGGCGCCCAGGACGAGGGCAGCCGCTCCTGCCACGTGCGGCGAGGCCATCGAGGTGCCGCTGATCGTGTTGGTCGCGGTGTTGCTGGTGTGCCAGTCCGACGTGATGCTGCTGCCCGGCGCGAAGATGTGCACGCAGGTGCCGTAGTTGGAGAAGGACGACCGGGCGTCGGTGTTGGTCGTCGAGCCGACGGTGATGGCGGTCGAGGTACGAGCCGGGGAGTAGTTGCAGGCGTTCGCGTTCGAGTTGCCGGCGGCGACGGCGTAGCTGACGCCGGAGGCGATCGAGTTGGCGACCGCGTTGTCGATGGCGGTGCTGGCCCCGCCGCCGAGGCTCATGTTCGCCACGGCCGGCTTCACCGCGTTGGCGGTCACCCAGTTCACGCCGTTGACCACGCTGGTGGTGGTGCCGCCGCCGGAGCAGTTGAGCACCTTCACCGCGACTAGGCGGACCTGCTTGGCCACGCCGTAGGTCGTGCCGCCGACCGTGCCGGCGACGTGGGTGCCGTGGCCGTTGCAGTCGGTGTTGTTGGTGTCGACCGTGTTGGTGCCCCAGGTGGCCCGGCCGCCGAAGTCGTTGTGGGTGGTCCGGATGCCGGTGTCGATGATGTACGCCCGCACGTTCGAGGCCGTGTTCGGGTAGGTGAAGGTGGCGCTCAGCGGCCGGTTCCGCTGGTCGATGCGGTCCAGGCCCCAGGTCGGGTTGTTCTGGGTCGCCTGGAGGGTGACCACCTGGTCCTGCTCGACGTAGGCGACCGCCGGGTTGGCGGCGAGCCGGGCCGCCTGGGCCGCGGTCATCTTGGCGGCGAAGCCGGTCAGCGCCGCGCTGTACACGTCGGAGACACTGCCCCCGTACCGCTTGACCAGGGCGCTGGCCCGGTCCGGCACCGCACTGCGAGCCGCCGACGAGCCGGCGGAGCCGACCGCGTCGGTACGCAGGACGACGAGGTAGCTTCCGCTGATCGCGTTCGACGCGCCAGCGCCGCGGATCTCGCCGGTGGGCGCGGCGAGCGCGGGGGTAACGCTGGCCGCGGAGACGGCCGCCGCGGTGGCGACGACGGCGAACGCCCGGATGAAGCGCCGTCGCGCGGTGGACCCTGAGGACATCGTCTGCCTCCCTTGCCTGGGCGGCCGACCGGGCTTCTGGCCGGACGGTCCGCCCCTCGGATTGAGTTGCAGGAGATGCTAGCCTTTGATCGATAGATATGACAGAGATGTTCGTCAATTGATTGAGAATGTCACGGTCGGACGCACCCCGGCCCGGCTCCACCAGGCAGGATGACGGCGTGGACGGACACGACATGCTGCTCTCCCCCGCCGGCGTCGATGCACTGCGGACCGCGTTGACCCGGGCCGCGTTCACCGCCAACGGCATCGCCATGCGGCTCGGCCCGCAGGCCACCGGCGGCGTGGCCCGCAACGACTTCCGGGCCGCCCTGCGCGCCACCGCCGACCAGGACCCGCTCGCCACCCTGATCCGGGTCTTCATCTGCGAGCAGACCGAGCCGGAGGCCGCGGTGTCGGCCGCGCTGGCGCCACTGTCCATCGCCGAGGCCCTCGACGCGGGACTGGTCGAGCGATACGGGGACGGGCTGCGGATGGGGCTGGACCTGGAACCGTACGGCGACGAATGGTGGGTGCTCGCCGACGTGCCGGCCAGCGCCCGACCCGGCCGCCCGCTGCACGCCGAGCACGTCCTGGGCATCGGTGGGGCGACCCAGACCATGATCGGCGCTGCCGTCCGGCGGCCGGTGGAGAGCGCCCTCGACCTGGGCACCGGATCGGGCGTACAGGCGCTGCACCTGAGCACCCACGCGCGGCGGGTCACCGGCACCGATCTCTCACGACGCGCGCTGCGCTTCGCCGCCACCACCGCCGCGCTCAACGGCCAGGACTGGGAACTGTTGCAGGGCGACATGGTGGCACCGGTCGCCGGTCGTCGCTTCGACCTGGTGGTGAGCAACCCGCCCTTCGTGGTCGGGCCGGGCACCACCACACATGTCTACCGCGACTCCGGCCGGGTCGGCGACGCGATCGGCGCAGAACTGGCCGCCGCCGCGCCCGGGCTGCTCACCGAGGGCGGCACCATGCAGTACCTCGCCAACTGGGTGCACGTGACCGGCGAGGACTGGGGCGAGCGGGTGGCCGGCTGGTTCGCCGGCACCGGCCTGGACGCCTGGGTGATCCAGCGCGAGGTCGCCGACCCGATGGCGTACGTCAACCTGTGGCTGACCGACGTCGGCGAGGCGGCCGACCCGCAGCGCATGGCCGACTGGCTGGACTGGTTCGACGCGCACAAGGTGGAGGCGATCGGTTTCGGCATCGTCTCGCTGCGCCGGGGCGGCCACGACGCGCCGACGCTGCGGGTGGAGGACCTGCGCCAGCGGGTGCAGACGCCGATGGGCGACCGGATCGACGCCTGGTTCGACCGGCAGAGCTGGCTGCACGGGCGCGACGACGACGGGCTGCTGGCCGCGCGCTATCGCGCCACCGACGGGCTCCAACTACGTCAGGAGGCCACCATGGGCCCCGATGGCTGGGCGGTGGACCGGCAGGTCCTCGCCATGCCGCAGGGACTGCGCTGGACCGAGGAGATCGACCCGCTGGTACTGGCCCTGGTGGGCGGGGCCGACGGCCGGCTGCCGCTGCGCGACCAGCTGGCGCTGCTCGCCGTCGCGCACGACGTGACCGTCGACGAGCTGGCCGAGGCGGCCGGGCCGATCGTGGCGCACCTGGTCGAGCGGGGTTTCATCGAACCGGTGACGGCCTGATGCGGGCGGTGGTGCAGACGGTCGGCCGGGCCAGCGTCACGGTCGACGGCGAGGTGGTCGGTGCGATCTCCGACGGGCTGCTGGTGCTGGTCGGGGTGACCCACACCGACACCGTCGAGACCGCCCGCACGATGGCGCGCAAGGTGCACGAGCTGCGGATCCTGGACGACGAGCGGTCCGCGGCCGACGCCGGCGCGCCGATCCTGGTCATCAGCCAGTTCACCCTCTACGGCGACGCCCGCAAGGGTCGCCGCCCCTCCTGGACCGCGGCGGCCCCCGCCGAACTGGCCGAACCTCTGGTCGACGCGGTGGTCGAGGCGCTGCGGCAGCGCGGCGCGAAGGTCGAGACCGGCCGCTTCCGCGCCCACATGCTGGTGGAGAGCGTCAACATCGGCCCCCGCACCCTCCTCCTCGACCTCTGAATTTCCGAACCCGACCGTCACCGACCGTGCCGGTCGTCCCCCTTCTTCTCGCGCGGGCTGTCGGGTCCCCGATCGCCTCACTCCCGTTTTACGCCCCAACCGCCAAGCTGTTTGTCACCGGCAGGACTGGCCGGGGCAACACGGCACGGACGTGGACACGGGGAGTGACGAGATGGCCCTGCAGATGATGGAACACCGGATGCGCGCCGGCACCGAAGCCGAGCACGGCGTCGAGACGATGACCGACCTGGACGCCACCGACGAGCGCGGCGTCTCCACGGACCTGGTCCGGGCGTACCTCAACGGAATCGGCCGGACGAAGCTGCTCACCGCGGCCGAGGAGGTCGACCTGGCGAAGCGGATCGAGGCCGGGCTCTTCGCCGAGGAGAAGCTGGCCACCTGCACCCCGGTCTCCGCCGACCTGCGCGCCGACCTGGAACTGGTGGCGCAGCAGGGTCGGGCCGCGAAGAACCGCCTGCTGGAAGCCAACCTCCGGCTGGTGGTGAGCATCGCCAAGCGGTACACCGGCCGCGGCATGGCCTTCCTCGACCTCATCCAGGAAGGCAACCTCGGCCTCATCCGCGCCGTCGAAAAATTCGACTACACCAAGGGCTACAAATTCTCCACCTACGCCACCTGGTGGATCCGCCAAGCCATCACCCGCGCCATGGCCGACCAAGCCCGCACCATCCGCATCCCCGTCCACATGGTCGAGCAGGTCAACCGGATGGTCCGGGCGCGCCGCGAGCTGGCGGTGTCGCTGGGCCGCGAGCCCACCATCGCCGAGGTCGCCCACGCGCTGGACGTGCCGGAGTTCCAGGTGATCGAGCTGATCTCGTACGACCGGGAGCCGGTCAGCCTGGACCAGGCTGTCGGCGAGGACGGCGAGAGCGCGCTGGGCGACTTCGTGGCCGCCGTCGACCCGTCCGCCGAGCCGGGCGACGCCACCGCCCGGGGCGAGTTGCGCAACGAGGTGAGCATCGTGCTGGCCACCCTGTCCCAGCGCGAGCAGGCGGTGATCCGGCTGCGGTTCGGGCTCGACGACGGCCGGCAGCGCACCCTGGACGAGGTGGGCCGCGAGTTCGGCCTGTCCCGCGAGCGGATCCGGCAGATCGAGAAGGTGACGCTGCTCAAGCTGCGCGCTCCGGAGCGGGCGCAGCGGCTGGAGGCGTACGCCTGCTGACGTGACTGAAGTGACATCGGCCCCGGCGGTTCGCCGGGGCCGATGTCGTGGGTACCGCTTGACCCGGCCCGCGCCGCCCGATGCGGGTGGTACAAACAGGCCAGTCCCGGGAGGATGACGATGAACCGGACGCTCGAAGTGGTGGTCGTGCCGGTTCCCGACCTGGACCAGGCCAAGGCGTTCTACGCCGACCGGGTCGGCTTCACCGTCGACCACGACACGGTGATCAGCGACGACGTACGGATCGTGCAGCTCACCCCGCCCGGCTCGGGCTGCTCGGTCGTGATCGACAGGGGCGCGGTGCCGCAGATCTCCAGCCGTGCCTGAGCCAGCTGTTAACAGGGGGCCCTTCCTCTACACCAGGCGTTAAGAAGGGGCCCTTCCTTTCACAAACGGCGGGGGCCGGTGTCGGGGCGGGGGGTGGCGGAGCCGACCCGGACAGCGGCGTGCAGCACGGAGAGGCCGTCGGGGCGGGCGAGCACCGGGTTCAGCGCCAGCGCACGGACCCGGGGCTGCTCGTCGGCCAGCCGCCCGACCCGCAGCAGCAGGTCGGCCAGGGCCATGCGGTCCACCGGAGCGGCGCCCCGGTGACCGCGCAGCAGCGGTGCCGCCCTCGGCGCGTCGACCAGTTCGGCCGCGTCCCGGTCGGTCAACGGCACCGCCCGCCAGGCCCGGTCGCCGAGCAGCTCGGTGGCGACCCCACCGAGCCCGAAGCCGACGACCGGGCCGAACGCGGGATCCTCGACCAGCTCCACCACGCAGGCCACGCCGGGCGGGACCATCGGCTGCACCAGGACGTCCGCGCCGAATGCCGCCGCCAGCTCCGCGTACGTCCTGCGCACGGTGGCCGCGTCGGCCAGGTCGAGGCGGACGGCGCCCAGGTCGAGGCGGTGCCGCAGCCCACCGGCGGCGGCCTTGAGCGCCACCGGGTACCCGAGCCGCGTCGCCGCCTCGACGGCCTCCCCGGCGGAGGCGACCGGCACCGACTCGACCACCTCGACGCCGTACGCGGCGAGCAGCGCCGCCGGGTCGACGCCGTCCGCCCGCAGCGCCGCCTGCGCCGCCGCCCGGTCGACGCCGGGCAGCTCGGGCAGGACGCCGGGCGGCCGGCGCAGCCAGTCGGCGTACGCGGTGACCCGGGCGAGCGCGCGGACCGCCTCCTCGACGCTCGGGTACGAGGGCATGTTTGCCGGTGCCCGGCCGACCAGGAAGGTCGCCACCGCCGGCTTGGCGGCGGTGGCGAGCGCGGCGGGCAGGACCGCGCCGAAGTCCGCCTCGGCGTCGGTGAACTGGCCGGGCAGTGGCGGCGCGAAGAGGGCCACCAGCGCGTCGACGGTCCCGTCGGCGGCAGCGGCGGCGAGCGCCTGGGCGTACTCGGCCGCGCTGGCCCGAGGCCCGACGTCGCGGGGATAACCGGCCGCGACGGTCAGCCCCTGGGCCGCGCAGGCGGTGGCCGCCAGCCCGGTCAACGCCGAGGAGTTGCCGACGATGCCGACCCGGTTCCCGGCGGGCAGTGGCTGGTTGGCCAGCAGCACCCCGACATCGAGCAGCTCGGCGACGGTGTCCACGCGGATCACCCCGGACTGGGCGAAGAGCGCGCTCACCGCCACCTCGTCCGGGCCGACGGTGTCGCCCACCCCGGGCGGGCGGGCCGGGGAGGCCAGCGCCACCACCGGCTTGTCCCGGCCGATCCGCCGGGCCAGCCGGGCGAACTTGCGCGGGTTGCCGAAGGTCTCCAGATACAACATGATCACGTCGGTCGCCGGGTCGTCCTGCCAGTACTGCAACAGGTCGTTGCCGGAGACGTCGGCCCGGTTGCCGGCCGAGACGAAGCTGGACAGGCCGAGCCCCCGCCGGTCCGCCTCGGCCAGCAGCGCCACGCCGAACGCACCGGACTGGCTGAAGATGCCGACCCGGCCGGGCAGCGGCAGACGGGGGGCGAGGGTGGCGTTGAGGCGTACCGTCGGGTCGGTGTTCGCCACCCCCAGGCAGTTCGGGCCGATCACCCGCATGCCCGCGGCGTGGGCCGCACGGACCAGCGCCCGCTGCGCGGCGGCGCCCTCGACGCCCGCCTCGGCGAAGCCGGCGGAGATGACGACCAGGCCGTGCACCCCGGCCGCGGCGGCGTCGGCGACCACCTCGGACGCCGAGGGCGGCGGCACCGCCACCACCGCCAGGTCGACCGGCAGCCCGGCGTCGGCCGCCGACGGGTACGCGGGCAGGCCGGCGACCCGGGCGGCGGTGGGATGCACCGGCACCACCGCCCCGGTGAACCCGCCGTCGCGCAGGTGCCCGAGCACCGCCGCGCCGACGCCCTGGCCGGTGGCGCTGGCACCGTAGACGGCGACGCCACGCGGGGCGAGCAGCCGGGCGATGGAGCGCGCCTCGGTACGGTGCTCCCGGCCGCGCTGCACCTCCAGGGTCGCCTCGGTGGGGGCGATCGGGAAGCTCAGGTGGACCACGCCATCGGCGAACTGGCGCTGGATCTGGTACCCGAAGTCGGCGAAGACCCGCAGCATCTGGCCGTTGGCCGGAAGCACCTCGGCGACGAAGTTGACGATCCCGACCCGCCGGGCGGCGTCGGCGAGATGCTCCATCAACACCGAGCCGATACCGCGGCCCTGGTAGGCGTCCTCGACCACGAAGGCGACCTCGGCGTCGGGCGAGGCCGGACCGAGCCGTTCGTAGCGGCCGACGGCGACGATCTGGTCGGCGGCCAGCACCACGAACGCCTCCCGGTCGAGGTGATCGACGTTCACGAAGCGCCGCAGGTCCCGCTCCGGGATACGCGGGTACGGCGAGAAGTAGCGCAGGTACCGGGTCCGCTCGGAGAACCGGGAGTGCATCGCCACGATCGCCGGCGCGTCCGTGGGACGGATCGGTCGCAGCTGGACCGTGCTGCCGTCGCTGAGCAGCACGTCCACGGCTTGTTCGGCTGTGGTCACCTCGGGCGGCCCTCCCCCGGCCGGCACGGTCAGTCGCGTGGATCGTGTGGGTCGAGGCCGAGCAGCGGGAAGATCGCCTTACGGCTCGCGGCGATCGCCCGGTCCACCGGGTCCGGCTCACCGGTGGGCTGCCACGGCTCGTACCCCGGGTCGACGTCGTCGGTCATCCGCAGCGGCACGTCGAAACCGGGGCGGCGGGCGGCGGCCAACTCCCGCCAGGCCAGCGGCGTCAGCGTGGCCGGGTCCAGCGGTGCGCCGGTGGCCACCGCCAACAGGTGCGTCCAGGCCCGGGGAACCACCTCGACCAGGGCGTACCCGCCGCCGCCGGTGGCCACCCAACGGCCGTCGCAGAGCTCGTCGGCGAGCGACCGCAGCGCCAGGTAGGTGGCCCGCTGCCCGTCGACCGAGAGGTGCAGGTCGGCCAGCGGGTCGACCCGGTGCGCGTCCGCCCCGCACTGGGTGAACAGGAGCTGCGGGCGGAACGCGCGCAGCACCGACGGCACGATCGCGTGGAAGGCGCGCTGCCAGCCGGGATCCTCGATGCCGGGCGGCAACGCGATGTTGACCGCGGTGCCCTCCGCGCCGGGGCCGCCGGTCTCGTCCGGGAACCCGGTGCCCGGGAAGAGCGCCAGCGGGGTCTCGTGCAGGCTGACGGTCAGCACCCTCGGGTCGTTCCAGAAGATCTGCTGCACCCCGTCGCCGTGGTGCACGTCGACGTCGACGTACGCGATCCGCTCCGCGCCGAGGTCGAGCAGCCGGGCGATGGCCACCGCCGGGTCGTTGTAGACGCAGAAGCCGGCGGCCCGGGCCGGCATCGCGTGGTGCAGGCCGCCGGCCACGTTCACCGCGCGGCGGGCCTCGCCGCGCCACACCGCCTCGGCGGCGGTCACCGAGGCCCCGGCGACCAGCGCGCTGGACTCGTGCATGCCGTCGAAGACCGGATTGTCGGAGGTGCCCAGGCCGAAGCCGGCGAAGAGCGGATCGCGCGGGGCGATCCGGACCGCGTCCAGGTAGCGCGGGTCGTGCACCCGGGTCAGCAGCGCGTCGGCGGCGGGCGCGGGCTTGACCAGCCGCACCCCGGGTCGTTGCAGGATGCCGAGTTCCCGGGCGAGCGCGATGGTCAGCTCCACCCGGACCGGATCGAGCGGGTGGTCACCGAGGTCGTAGGCGAGCAGCGACTCGTCCCACACCACCACCGTGTCGTCGGACATCTGTCCATCGTCGCACGTGGCCGCCGGGCGGCCGGGTCGTGTACCGGGTCAGGCACCGGGTGGCGGGGCGGTGGCCACCGGCCGGGCCGGGTCGGCCACCCAGTTGCTCCACGAGCCGACGTAGAGCGCGGCGTCCGGCCGGCCGGCCAGATGCAGGGCGAGCACCGCCTGGGCGGCGGTCACTCCCGAGCCGCAGTACGCCCCGACCGGCACCCCCGCGGCCACCCCGGCGGCGGCGAACCGGTCCCGCAGCGCGTCGGCGGCGGGAAAGCGGCCGTCGGTGACGTACTCGGACGCCGGCAGGTTCACCGCGCCGGGGATGTGCCCCGCGACCGGGTCGATCGGCTCATGGTCACCCCGGTAGCGGGGCGCGGCCCGGACGTCGAGCAGGACGCCGTCACCGGCCGCGGCGAGTCGGGCGGCCGCCGTCGCGTCCAGCACCGGCAGGGCGCCCGGCCGGACGGCCACGTCGCCGGGGGCCGGGGTCGGCTCGTCGGTGCTGGTGGGCAGGCCGGCGGCCCGCCAGGCCGGGTAGCCGCCGGACAGCAGGCGTACCGGCCGGTGCCCGGCCCAGCGCAGCGTCCACCAGGCGCGGGCCGCGGACATGCCGTCGCCGCCGTCGTACACCACCACGGGGTGACCGGCGCGCACCCCGGCGGCCCGCAGCGCCGCCTGCAAGGCGGCCGGATCGGGCAGCGGGTGCCGGCCGGCCAGACCGGGTGGGCCGCAGAGCGCGGTGTCCAGGTCGACGAAGACCGCCCCGGGCAGGTGCCCGGCCGCGTAGTCGTCCCGGCCGGACGGGCCGGCCAGCCGCCAGCGGACGTCGAGCAGGGTGGGCGGGTCGACCTCGTCGAGTTCGACGGCGAGCCGCCCGACCTCGACCAGAAGATCATCGGCACCGGACATAGCGTCCAGTCAACACCATTGGTGACCCGGGGAGGCGGTTCGGTGACCGCCGTTCGGGGGTGGGGCAGGGTACCATCGATCACTGGAGGGCCGCTGACACCATGAAGTCTCACGACCTGGTCGATACGACCGAAATGTACCTGCGCACCATTCTCGAACTCGAAGAGGAGGGCGTGCCGCCGCTGCGTGCCCGGATCGCCGAACGGTTGCACCAGAGTGGCCCCACCGTCAGCCAGACCGTCGCCCGGATGGAACGCGACGGCCTGCTCACGGTCGAGGGTGACCGACACCTCAGCCTCACCGCGCTCGGCCGCGGCACCGCCGTGTCCGTGATGCGCAAGCACCGGCTCGCCGAACTGCTGCTGGTCAACGTGATCGGGATGCCCTACGAGGAGGCCCACGAGGAGGCCTGCCGCTGGGAGCACGTGATGAGCGATGCGGTCGAGAAGCGGGTCTACGACCTGCTCAACCGGCCGACCCGGTCGCCGTACGGCAACCCCATCCCCGGGCTGGAGGAGTTGGGCTCGCCCGGCAGGACGGAGCCGGAGCCGGCCGAGGGCGAACGCAACCTGGCCTTCCCCGGCCTGACCGGCAAGGTGGTCGTCCGGCGGATCTGCGAGAGCGTGCAGACCGACGCCGAGGTGCTCCGGCAGTTGCACGCGGCCGGCGTCGACCCGGGGGCCACCGTGACGGTGGCGCAGGAGCGCGACGCCGTCGCCATCGACCGCTCCGGCGAGAGCATCCGGCTGCCCCGCGAGGTCGCCTCCCGGGTCTTCGTCGCCGCCGCCTGACGCGCTGCCCGTTCAACTCACGTACGGGCAGTGCCGGCAGCCCCGACCACAGCAGGTGCCGCGACGGGCCAGAAAGCCCGCAGTGAGCACGAACAGCCCGGTCGCCGGGTCGAGATAGCCGGCCTCACCGGCGGCCAGCGCAGCCGCGTGCGCGGCGAGGATCCGCTCCCGTTCGGGGTGCTCGGGCGGCAGCCGCGACGGGTGCGGCTCGGTCAGCGGCCGCGCCGCCAGGGGCCGTCGCTCTCCTTCCACCCGGCGCAGTCTAGACAGCCGGCGGCAGCCCCGACCGCGCCCGGTCGTCGCGCTGAACCGGGCGGTGGCCGGGTCGATGGTGGACGGACCGGAAGCCGCGCTCGCCGAGGTCGACGCCCTGGCGCAGGACGCCCGACTCGCCGGCTACCACTACCTGCCCGCGATCCGAGCCGACCTGCCACGCCAACTCGACCGCCCGGCGGAAACCGCACGGGCGTACCAGGCGGCCCTCGAACTGGCCGACAACAACCCCGAACGCGACTTCCTGACCACCCGCCTCACCCCCTCCCCCCACCCGCTCACCGCAAGCACCCGACCCCCGCCGATCATGGAGTTGTGGTGCCTTACAAAAACCTGCAAACAGCGCAAATCAGCCACCACAACTCCATGATCGACGCACGGGGGCTCGGGTGGGGGCGGGGTGGGGTGGGTGGTGAGGGGGTGGGTGGCGGTTCGGAGTGCGTCGACAGCGGCTGCCTCGGTTTCGTAGGCCACCGCGATCGCCGTCGCCAGCGCGGGGAGGTCCGGTTGGACCGGTGGCCGTTGGTCGAGTTCCGCGCGGGTGGACCAGAGTGCGGCGGCTGCGGCCGAGCGCTGAAGATCGCCCTCGTCGCCGAGGGCGACTGCTGCCGCGAGGTCGGCCCGCAGCTCGCGGAGCTGCTGGTATTCGGGTACGTCGGCGGGGAGCGCGGTCTCGGCCACCGCGTGCCACGCCGCTGCCGCTCCAGGCACCGCAGCGAAACGGAGGCCAGACGGGACGGGCCCCGGGCGGTGATCCGCCCAGGGCCCGTCGCGTACCGGAGAATCAGCTGCAGCCGCTGGTGGAGCCGCAGCCTTCGCAGACGTAGCAGCTGCCGGCCGGGCGCATCTTCGTACCGCAGGTGAAGCAGAGCGGCGCGTCGGCGGCCTTGCCGATGACCGCCTCCAGCAGCTCGGTGCTGGAACCGACGGAGGACGCCGGCTTGACGGCGGCGGCGTCGGCCAGTTCGAGGGCCGGCTGGGCGATCGGGCCGACCTTCGGCTCCTCCGGCTTGATCTCCACCGGGGCGGAGGAGGCCATGGCGGTGAGGTCGGCGGCGTTCGCCTCCGCCTCGGCCTCGGCGGCCAGCTGGGCGGCCCGCTCCTTGGCGGTGAAGATGCCCAGCTCGGCGCGGCGTTCGTAGGGCAGGAAGTCCAGTGCCAGGCGACGGAAGATGTAGTCCATCACCGAGGCGGCCATCCGCACGTCCGGGTCGTCGGTCATGCCGGCCGGCTCGAAGCGCATGTTGGTGAACTTGCTGACGTACGTCTCCAGCGGGACGCCGTACTGGAGGCCGATGGAGATGGCCACCGAGAAGGCGTCCATCACGCCGGCCAGGGTGGAGCCCTGCTTGGACATCTTGAGGAAGACCTCGCCCAGGCCGTCGTCCGGGTAGGACGAGGCGGTGAGGTAACCCTCGGCGCCGCCGACCGAGAAGGAGATGGTCTCCGACGGGCGCTTCTTCGGCAGCCGCTTGCGCACCGGGCGGTACTCGACCACCTTCTCCACCACCGGCTCGACGGCCGTGCTGGTCGCCTCCGGCTCGGCGGTCTTCTTCTTCGCCGCCGACAGTGGCTGGCCCACCTTGCAGTTGTCCCGGTAGATGGCCAGGGCCTTGAGGCCGAGCTTCCAGCCCTCGAAGTAGATCTTCTCGACGTCCTCGACGGTGGCCTGCTCCGGCATGTTGACCGTCTTGGAGATGGCGCCGGAGATGAACGGCTGCACCGCCGCCATCATCCGCACGTGGCCCATCGGGGCGATGGAGCGCTCGCCCATGGCGCAGTCGAAGACCGGGTAGTGCTCCGGCTTGAGGCCGGGGGCGTCCACCACGTGGCCGTGGTCGGCGATGTGCTCGACGATCGCCTCGACCTGCTCCTCGGGGTAGCCGAGGCTGCGCAGGGCGCGCGGCACGGTCTGGTTGACGATCTGCATCGAGCCGCCGCCGACCAGCTTCTTGAACTTGACCAGCGCCAGGTCCGGCTCGACACCGGTGGTGTCGCAGTCCATCATCAGGCCGATGGTGCCGGTCGGGGCGAGCACGCTGGCCTGCGAGTTCCGCCAGCCGTTCCTCTCACCGACCTTGTTGCCCTGGGTCCACTGCCGGGTGGCCTCACGGACGATCGCGGTGGCCACCGTGCCGGCCGGCTTGATCTGGTCGTTGGCGGCGGCGTGCTTGCGCATCACCCGCTTGTGCGGCTCGGCGTTGCGGGCGTAGCCGTCGTACGCGCCGACGATGCCGGCCAGCTCGGCCGAGCGGCGGTACGCCGTGCCGGTCATCAGCGAGGTGATCGCGGCGGCGACCGAGCGCCCCTGCTCCGAGTCGTAGGGCAGGCCGGAGGCCATCAGCAGGGCACCGAGGTTGGCGTACCCGATGCCGAGCTGCCGGTACGCCCGGGTGGTCTCGCCGATCTTCTCGGTCGGGAAGTCGGCGAAGCAGATCGAGATGTCCATCGCGGTGATGACCAGCTCGACGCTGCGGACGAACTTCTCCACCTCGAAGCCCCCGTCGGCGCGGAGGAACTTCATCAGGTTCAACGAGGCCAGGTTGCACGAGGAGTTGTCCAGGTGCAGGTACTCCGAGCACGGATTCGACGCGGTGATCCGGCCGGTCTCCGGGCAGGTGTGCCAGTCGTTGATGGTGTCGTCGTACTGGAGGCCGGGGTCGGCGCACTCCCAGGCGGCCTGCGAGATGGTGCGGAACAGCTTCTGCGCGTCGATCGTCTCGATGGTCTGCCCGTCGAGCCGGCCACGCAGGTCGAAGCCCGTCCCGTTCTCCACCGCAGTCATGAACTCGTCGGAGACCCGGACCGAGTTGTTGGCGTTCTGGTACTGCACGCTGACGATGTCGGCGCCGCCCAGGTCCATGTCGAACCCGGCGTCGCGCAGCGCGCGGATCTTGTCCTCCTCGCGCGCCTTGGTGACCACGAACTCCTCGACGTCCGGGTGGTCGACGTCGAGGATCACCATCTTGGCCGCGCGCCGGGTGGCCCCACCGGACTTGATGGTGCCCGCGCTGGCATCCGCGCCGCGCATGAAGCTGACCGGGCCGGAGGCGGTGCCACCGGAGGAGAGCAGCTCCCGGGAGGAGCGGATCCGGGAGAGGTTCACCCCGGAGCCGGAGCCGCCCTTGAAGATCAGCCCCTCCTCCTTGTACCAGTCGAGGATGGAGTCCATCGAGTCATCCACAGAAAGGATAAAACAGGCACTGACCTGCTGGGGGGAGGGCGTGCCGACGTTGAACCAGACCGGCGAGTTGAAGCTGAAGACCTGGTGCAGCAGCATCCAGGTCAGCTCGTGGGCGAAGACCTCGGCGTCGGCCGCGGAGGCGAAGTAGCCGTACTCCTCGCCGGCGGTGCGGTAGGTGGCGACCACCCGGTCGATCAGCTGCCTGAGCGACCACTCGCGCTCCGGGGTGCCCACCGCGCCCCGGAAGTACTTGGTGGTCACGATGTTGGCCGCGTTGACGCTCCAGCTCTCCGGGAACTCCACCCCGCGCTGCTCGAAGTTGATCGAGCCGTCCCGCCAGTTCGTCATCACGACGTCCCGGCGCTCCCAGGCGACCTCGTCGTACGGGTGCACTCCCTGGCTGGTCCAGACCCGCTCGACCTTCAGGCCCGCGCCCGCCTTGCTCCGTGACCTGCTTGTTGTCACACCGTCCCCCGGCATCTCATCCGCCCCCTCGTCCGCGCGGGCCCCCGCGCGATCCGACTGTCACTACTGCTCGAAGAAAAAGCTCACTACGCGGGGCCGGCGGCGCTGGCCGCCTCGGCCCGGACGCCCTCGCGGGCGCGTGCGGCGGCCCGCAGCGTCTCGATCTCCCGCTCGAAGTCGGCGAGCGAGTCGAACGACCGGTAGACGCTGGCGAACCGCAGGTAGGCGACCTCGTCCAGGTCCCGCAGCGGGCCCAGGATGGCCAGCCCCACCTCGTTGCTGGGGATCTCGGCGGCCCCCTTGGCCCGGATGGTCTCCTCGACCCGCTGCGCGAGAATCGCGATCGAGTCCTCGTCGACCGGCCGGCCCTGGCACGCCTTGCGCACCCCGCCGATGATCTTCGTACGGCTGAACGGCTCGGTCACCCCGCTGCGCTTGACGACGGCGAGCACCGCCTCCTCGACGGTGGTGAACCGTTTGCCACACTCCGGGCAGGAGCGTCGCCGACGGATCAGCTGGCCGTCGTCGGCCTCCCGCGAGTCGACCACGCGGGAGTCGGCGTGCCGGCAGTACGGACACCGCATCGCCCGACCTCCTCGATCGACCACGGGCCCACCCCGGCCGCCTCCGGGCACGCCGCGGGACGGCGGAGCCATCCCGCAGGATGGCCGCCGGGTCAGCGGTATGGGAGTGCGGTCGGTAGTCGAACCCAACCTGTAGGCAACTTACGCCCGTGTGACTACTACATCTAGGGGTCGACCGTATGCCGCCGACGTTCCGCGGTCAAGTTGCCGGCGTGTCCGGCGCGTCACCCGACAGGCCACCCGCTTCCCCTTTCCACGCAACCCGAGAACCCAACGCGGACCGGCGACACGGGTTACCGCCCGATCGCCCGGGATCGTCAGCGATCCGGACCGGGTCGAACACCCGTTCGACCCGACGTACCATTTACCAGAACAGGCGTACGACTGTCGCGGCTTTTCGCGCCGACACGCGGAGGAAGGTCGTACAGATGTTTGAAAATGACCGATCTCACCTATACGGTCATCAACAGCCGGAGGTGACCATGGTCGCCCCAACCGGCCCGCGAGACCACCGTGCGCACCACGAGCCGCCGAGGCACCCAGCGCCGACCAGGGAGGACGGACGTGACCGAGGACCGGGCCAACCGGCCGCAGAGCCCGCAGCAGGGCACCGAGGCGGGCCCGCCGGCCGCCCGACGCCGGAGCGTCACCCGCGCCCGGGCCGGGCAGCCCGCCGTGCGCCCCGTGACGTCGGTGGTCAGCGCCTTCCCCGACCCGGCGACGGTCGACCTCACCGCCCGCCAGCGGCGCATCCTCGACTTCATCCGCACCTGGGTGGAGCGGCACGGCTACCCGCCGAGCGTGCGCGAGATCGGCGAGGCGGTCGGGCTGGTGTCGCCGTCCAGCGTCGCCTACCAGCTCAAGGAGCTGGAGAAGAAGGGCTTCCTGCGGCGTGACCCGAACCGGCCGCGCGCGGTGGACGTCCGCTCCCCCAGCGACGTCGACGACGAGCTGACCCGCTCGCAGCGCCCCACCCCCGCGTACGTGCCGATGCTCGGCCGCATCGCCGCCGGTGGGCCGATCCTCGCCGAGCAGTCGATGGAGGACGTCTTCCCGCTGCCCCGCGAGTTGGTCGGCGAGGGCGAGGTGTTCATGCTCCAGGTCAAGGGCGACTCGATGCTCGACGCGGCGATCTGCGACGGCGACTGGGTGGTGGTCCGGCAGCAGCCGACCGCCGACTCCGGCGAGATCGTCGCCGCCATGCTCGACGGCGAGGCGACCGTGAAGACCTACCGACGGCGGGACGGCCACGTCTGGCTGATGCCGCAGAACCCCGCCTTCGACCCGATCCCCGGCGACGACGCCACCATCATGGGCCGGGTCGTCGCCGTGCTACGCCGGATCTGACCCCGGATGACCGGCACCGGCCTCCGGTCGGTGCCGGTCATCCCGAGGACCGGTCAGTAGCGGTCGCCCCGGTAGCCGTAGTTGCCGCCGGGCACCTGCCCGTACGGCTCGTCGCCCTCGTCGCGGTAGCGACCGGAGCGCCGGCCCCGGTAGTCGGGCTCGGGTGGCCCACCCCGCCGGGGCGGCTCTGCGCGGTCACCGGGCTGTCCTCCGGCACGGCCACCGCCACCGCCGCCGTAGACACCGCCGCCGCCACCGGAACGCCCGCCACCCGCCGGCCGGCCGCCACCGCCGGGCCGCCCGTAGACCGGGGCGCCCTCGCCACCGGGCCGGCCACCACCGCCGTAGACGCCGCCACCGCCCTGGCCCCCCGGGTGGCCACCGCCACCACCGGCGCCCGGACGGCCACCGTCCCCGCCCGCGCGGGCCCCGTACACCGGCCCCGGGCGGCCACCGCCGGGCCGCTCGCCGTTCGGCGGCCCGCCGTAGACGCCGCTGGCCGGCGCGCCGCCGTACACCCCGCCCCGGGCAGGGTTCTGCGACGAGCCGAACCCGTCGTCCCTTCCGCGCGCCCCGGGGCCGTCGTCGTCCCCGCCGCGGGCCCTGCCGGCCGGCACGGGCCGCTTGCGTGACCGCAGGATGCCGAAGATGCCCGCGCCGACCAGCAGCGCGCCGAGCACCCCCACCGTGGCGATCAGGTACGTGATGTCGTCCAGGGTCAACCCGTCGATCCACGACCGGCCGGCCGCGTTCTTCGCCGCGTCCGGGTTCCCGGCCAGGTTCTTCGGGCCCTCGGTCGAGGGGGTGTAGCTGAGGATGTCGATCGGGTCGCTGTCGTCCAGGTGGCCCGCGTCGGAGACGGTCAGGAACGTCTTGCCGTCGGTCGAGTAGGCGATCGCCTCGCCGAACGGGTCGGCCAACGCGGTGACCCTCGGGGTGCCGGTGGTCAGGGCACCGACGATGTCGCCGTTCTGGACGTCGTACTCGAAGGCGTCGGCGTAGGTGCGCAGCACCACCCGGGAACCGTCCGGGGAGCGGGCGGCGCCGGTGATCGCGACGCGCCCGAAGGTGCTCAGCGGGTTCTCGGTGTCGGTCTTCGGCAGCTCGATGTCGCCGACCTTCTTCATCGGCACCGGGTCGGTGTCGCCGGTCTTCAACGGCCCGCCGGGGGTGAAGATCTCGGCCTTGCCGGCGGTGACCTTCGTGATGATCAGCGGAAGGTTGTCGTCGCCGATCAGCAGCGCCTCGGCATCCCGCGGCTTGCCGTCCGGGTAGGAGAGCCGGTGCAGTTTCGGCTGCGCGTTGCCGTTGACCGGCATGCTCCAGACCGCCACCCGCTCGCGGCGCTGACGGCTGGTGACGTTGTCGCCGGTGTCGGCGATCCAGAGCGTCTTCTTGTCCGGTGAGAGGGCGAGGTCCTCGGTGTCGAACGGCCCGCCGCCGGAGTAGGGGAGGTCGCGGACGACCTGGCAGTCCTTGTTGAGGTAGAAGACCCGCTTGCGGCTGTCCTGGTCGGTGCTGTCGTTGATCACGATGTAGCCGGTCTTGGTGACCACCAGACCGGACAGCTCACGCAGCCGCGAGTCGGTGACGGTGCACTGCTTCTTGGGGGCCGCCGCCAGCGGAGTCGCCGCCAACGGGGCCACCGCCAGCGGGGCCGCTACCAACGGTGACCCGGCGAACACGGGAGCCGCAGCCGCCACGGCTGGCACAGCAAACCCGGGCGTCGCCGCCGACGCGGGCGATGGGGCCGCGAGAGCGGCGCCGGTGACCGCCACGGTGGCCCCGAGCAGGCCGAGCGCAACCGTGACCGAGGTGACAGTGCGGTGCATGCATGAAGTGTCGCATGCCGAAGGTTTCCTTCGGGTGACGCCGCTGGGCGGTCACCAGGCGGTACGGACCGCCTCCACCGTGTCGCCGAACGGCGCCAACTCGGCGGCGAGCGCCTCGTTGACCCGTACGTGCAGCATGGTGCCCTCCGGCAGGTGGGCGCTGCCGAGCACCTCACCCTGCCGGTGCACCCGGGCCACCAGGTCACCCCGGTCGTACGGGAGCACCACGCGAACCTCGACCGCCGGCCGGGGCAGCCGCCGCTCGATCGCCTCGCGGAGGTCGTCGATGCCGCGCCCGCTCTGCGCGGAGACGAAGACCGCCTCGGGCCAGAGCCGCTTGAGGTGCAGCAGGGTCTCCTCGTCGGCCGCGTCGGTCTTGTTGACCACCAGCAACTCGGGCAGCCGGTCGGCGCCGACCTCGCCGAGCACCTCGCGGACGGCCCGGACCTGCTCCTGCGGATCGGGGTGGGTGCCGTCGACCACGTGCACGACCAGGTCGGCCTCGCCGACCTCCTCAAGCGTGGAGCGGAACGCCTCGACGATCTGGTGCGGCAGGTGCCGGACGAAACCGACCGTGTCGGAGAGGGTGTAGACCCGCCCGTCGGCGGTGGTGGAGCGGCGGGTGGTCGGGTCGAGCGTGGCGAAGAGCGCGTCCTCCACCAGCACCCCGGCCCCGGTGAGCCGGTTGAGCAGGCTCGACTTGCCGGCGTTGGTGTAGCCGGCGATGGCCACCGCGGGCACCGCGTTGCGGGAGCGGCGGGCACGCTTGGTCTCGCGTACCGTCCGCATGGCCTTGATCTCGCGGCGCAGCCGGGCGATCCGGTGGCGGATCCGCCGCCGGTCGGTCTCCAGCTTGGTCTCACCCGGGCCACGCACGCCCACGCCACCACCGGCGCCGCCGCCGCGGCCCGACCCACCGGTCTGCCGGGACAGCGTCTCGCCCCAGCCGCGCAGCCGCGGCAGGAGGTATTCGAGCTGGGCCAGCTCGACCTGGGCCCGGCCCTCCCTGCTCTTGGCGTGCTGGGCGAAGATGTCGAGGATCAGCGCGGTGCGGTCGACCACCTTGACCTTGGTGCGCTGCTCCAGGTTGCGCAGCTGGGACGGGGACAGCTCGCCGTCACAGATCACCGTGTCGGCCCCGGCGGAGAGCACCACGGCACCGAGGTCGTCGACCTTGCCCCGGCCGATGTAGGTGGCCGGGTCGGGCCGGTTGCGTCGCTGGATCAGCCCTTCGAGCACCTGCGAGCCGGCGGTCTCCGCCAGCGCGGCCAGCTCGGCCAGCGAGTTCTCCGCGTCGACCTGGGTGCCCTCGGTCCAGACGCCGACCAGGACCACCCGCTCCAGCCGGAGCTGGCGGTATTCGACCTCGGTGACGTCGGTCAGCTCGGTGGAGAGCCCGGGGACCCGTCGCAACGCCTGCCGCTCGGACAGCTCGTACTCACCGGTGGTGCCGTCGAGCTCGTCGTCTGGGAAAGGAACGTAGGTCTCCTGGTCGCGCAAGCGTCTCTCCTGTCCGTTCTGTGCATGTACCGAGCAATCCTGACATGTGTCAACGCCCAGTGCACCTGCTATATGCCCACCGCGTAATCAGGCAAAAGCGGGGGTGGGTGCTGGCCGCCACCAGCAAGCGAGTAGAAATGCGGACGAGCCGTTCAGCGCCGACGGAGGGATCCGCGTGCCCACCACCCGACTGCCCAGTGCCGGATTCTCGATCACGATCCGGATCGCCGTGCCCGCCGACGCCTCCTCGATCGGCCGGCTCACCACCTCGGTGGGTGAGGCCGGCGCGATCGTCACCGCGCTGGACGTGGTCGACTCCGACCCGACCCACGTGCTCGTCGACCTGACCTGCGACACCGCCGACTCCGGCCACGCCGACCAGGTGGTGGACGCGCTCAGCACGCTGGACGGCGTGGACGTGCGCAAGGTCTCCGACCGCACCTTCCTGCTGCACCTCGGCGGCAAGATCGAGGTGAGCCCGAAGGTCGCCCTGCGCACCCGCGACGAGCTGTCCCGCGCGTACACCCCGGGGGTGGCCCGGGTCTGCCAGGCGATCGCGGAGAACCCCGCCGACGCCCGCCGGTTGACCATCAAGCGCAACACGGTCGCCGTGGTCAGCGACGGCTCGGCCGTGCTCGGGCTGGGCAACCTCGGCCCCGCCGCGTCGCTGCCGGTGATGGAGGGCAAGGCGGCGCTGTTCAAGCGCTTCGGTGGGGTGGACGCCTGGCCGGTGGTGCTCGACACCCAGGACACCGACGAGATCGTCGCCATCGTCAAGGCGATCGCGCCCGCGTACGGTGGGATCAACCTGGAGGACATCGCCGCGCCGCGCTGCTTCGAGATCGAGGCGCGGCTGCGCGAGGCGCTGGACATCCCGGTCTTCCACGACGACCAGCACGGCACCGCGATCTGCGTGCTGGCCGCGCTGACCAACGCGCTGCGCGTGGTGGGCAAGCAGCTCGCCGACGTGCGGGTGGTGGTCTCCGGGGCCGGCGCGGCGGGCACCGCGATCATGAAACTGCTGCTCCGCCAGGGCGTCGGCGACATCATCGCGTACGACCGCCAGGGCGCCCTGCACCGCGGCCAGACCGGGCTCAACCCGGCCTGGCAGTGGCTGGCCGAGCACACCAACCGGGACGGCTACTCGGGCGACCTGCCCGGTGCGCTGGAGGGCGCGGACGTTTTCATCGGGGTGAGCGCGCCGAACCTGCTGACCGGCGACGACATCGCCACGATGGCGAAGGACGCCATCGTCTTCGCGCTGGCCAACCCGGACCCGGAGGTCGACCCGCGGGAGGCGCGCAAGCACGCCGCCGTCGTCGCCACCGGCCGCTCCGACCAGCCGAACCAGATCAACAACGTGCTGGCCTTCCCGGGCGTCTTCCGGGGCATGCTCGACGCGCACGCCGAGGAGTTCACCGAGGAGATGGCGCTGGCCGCCGCCCGGGCCATCGCCGACGTGGTCGGCGAGGAGAAGATCAATCCGACGGTCATCGTGCCCAGCGTCTTCGACTCCCGGGTGGCCCCGGCGGTCGCCGCCGCCGTCCGCGCCGCCGCCCAGAACCCCGCGGTCACTCCGCCTCCCGCCGCCGACCCCGGCCCCGCCGACCTCCCCGAGATCGCCGCCAACGCCTCCGCCACCCCCTAACACCCCCACCCCCGACTGCCCGCCCCCGCCACCCGCCCGCCGCCCCATCGCCCCGCCGATCATGCAGTTGTGGTGCCGCCCAAAAGCCGCCAGACAGGACAAAGCGGCCACCACAACTGCATGATCGACGCGCAAGTGCGGGGCGGGGCGCAAGAGCCGGGCGGGGCGGGTGGTTCGGGTCAGGGGAGGGAGAGGGTGCCGGTGGCGATTAGGAGGGCGGGGCCGGAGAGCCAGCAGGAGTCGGGCGTGATGGTGACGGTGAGGCGACCGCCGGGGACGTCGACGGCTACCGTGCCGACCTGCTGGGCAACGTCGTGCAGGGCGACGGCGGCGACGGCACAGGCACCGGTGCCGCAGGAGAGCGTCTCGGCGGAGCCCCGCTCGTAGACCCGCATGAGCACGTGCGCGTCCACCCCGTCGACCGGCTCGCCGGGGGCGGTGAACTCGACGTTCACCCCGGACGGGAAGAGCGCCGGGTCGAAGCCGGGCGCCCGGGTCAGGTCCAGCCCGGTCAACTCCAGCCCGGCGGGCACCGGGCAGACCAGGTGGGGATTGCCGACGTCCACCGCCGTCCCGGGCAGGGCCAGCCCGCCCAGGGCGGCGGCCGACGCGCCGTACAGCCGGGGGCGGCCCATCTCGACGGCGATGGCGGCGTCGTCGACCCGCGCGTGCACGACGCCGGCCCGGGTGGCCACCGGCAGCGTGCCGTCGGCCGGCGTGGCCAACCCGGTCTCCAGCAGGTACCGGACGAAGACCCGGGCGCCGTTGCCGCACATCTCGGCGAAGGATCCGTCGGAGTTCCAGTAGTCCATGAACCACTCGGCCTCACCGGCCATGGCCGCGCCGTCGGGGTGCTTGGCGGCGCGGACCACCCGCAGCACGCCGTCCCCGCCGATCCCGCGCCGCCGGTCGCAGATCGCCGCCACCAGGTCGGGCGCCAGTTCGAGCGCGCCGTCCGGGTCGGGCAGGATCACGAAGTCGTTGCCGGTGCCGTGTCCCTTGGTGAACTCCACACCCTCATCATTGCGCAGCGTCACGGAGAATCCGCAGGGCGGCCTCGACCAGCCCGGGATCGGCCGAGTCCAGCCAGTGCACCCGCGGGTCGCGCCGGAACCAGGAGCGCTGACGCCGGACGAAGCGGCGGGTGGCCCGGATCGTCTCGTCGTACGCCTCGGTCTCGGTCAGCTCGCCGGCGAGGAAGCGCAGGACCTGCTGGTAACCGAGCGCCCGGCTGGCCGTGCGACCCTCGGGCAGGCCCCGCCCGACCAACTCGCGGGTCTCGGCGACCAGCCCGTCGGCCCACATCCGGTTTACCCGGACCGCGATCCGCTCGTCCAGCAGGGCGGTGTCCAGGTCGACCCCGATCTGCACGGACGGGTAGTAGGGCGTCGGCTCGGGCAGCGCGGCGGTGAACGTCCCGCCGGTCAGCTCGATCACCTCCAGCGCGCGGACGATCCGCCGGCCGTTGCCGGGCAGGATCCCGGCCGCCGCCACCGGGTCGGCCTCGCGCAGCCGCGCGTACAGCGGCGCCGGCCCGACCGCGGCCAGCTCGCCCTCCAGCCGCTCGCGCAGGACCGGATCTGTGCCGGGGAACTCGAACTGCTCCAGCACCGCCCGCACGTACAGCCCGGACCCGCCGACCAGCAGCGGCACCCGGCCCCGGGCGAGGATGTCGTCCACCGCCGCCCGGGCCAGCCGCTGGTACTCCGCGACGCTGGCCGGCTCGGTGACCTCCCAGATGTCGAGCAGGTGGTGCGGCACGCCCGCGCGCTCGGCAGTGGTGATCTTGGCGGTGCCGATCTCCATCCCCCGGTAGAGCTGCATCGAGTCCGCGTTGACCACCTCGCCGCCGAGGGCGTGCGCCAGGGCGATGCTCAGCGCCGACTTTCCCGCCGCCGTCGGCCCGACCACGGCGACCACCGGACCCGGGGCGGTCACGACCGCTCCCAGCTGGCCACGAAGTAGGCCACCCCGTAGGGCGCCGCGTGGTAGCGCAGCTCGCCGCGCCAGTCGCCGCCCGCCGTCCGGGCGGCACCGGCGAGCACCTGCCAGGGCGCCCGGCCGGCCACCATCAGCTGCGCCGACAGCTCCGGGTCGAGGCCGAGCAGGGCGTCGGTGTCCGCGTCGGCCAGGGCCCGGGCAACCCCCGCGTCGTACGCCTCGGCACGCGGGTCGGCGTAGCCGGGCGCCTTCTCGCCCCGGCAGGCCGACCCGTCCCCCATCACCAGCAGCCCCC
This sequence comes from Micromonospora sp. CA-263727, assembly GCF_050942455.1. Taxonomy (NCBI): domain Bacteria; kingdom Bacillati; phylum Actinomycetota; class Actinomycetes; order Micromonosporales; family Micromonosporaceae; genus Micromonospora; species Micromonospora sp. CA-263727. Next base: position 1,857,032 of record NZ_CP192031.1, on the reverse strand, counting down.
ACGGATGGTTCGAGCCGAGCCTGGCACCCCAGGCGGCGCACCTCTCGGCCGGTTCGTCGGCGCCAACGGTCTTCATCCGCCAGCTCATCGCCCCGCCACCGGGGACCGGCCGCCGGCGCACCAGCCAGGCCCCCACCAGCAGGCTGAGCGGCAGGCCGTCGGTGCCCACCCGGCCGTCGGGGAGGTCACCGAGACGCACCTCCAGCGGCAGTCCCCAGGGCGCGAAGCTGCCCCGGAACGGGTGGTCGAGGTCGGCGCTGCGGTCGTCGACGCCGACCACCACGATGCTCCGCGCTCCCGAGGCGCAGAGCCGGGCCACGGCGGCGTCGCAGGCGGCCCGGAGGTCGTCCAGCTCCGGCGCGGCGGCACCGGCCACCTCGGGGACGATCAGCGGCGGATGGGGACAGACGGCGGCGGCGACCAGAGGCACCCGGCAACCGTATCGGCCCGGCGGTGCGCCGGAGGGCCGGCAGCCGGTGTGCCGGACCGGATGGTGCCGCCGGGGGCTAGGACACCGTATGGTCACGGTCGGCGATAGGCGCTCGACGCGGACCGGGGCACACCTGTGACAATGCCCGGAGAAAGTTAGCTGCGCCGTGGCGGCGTCCGGGGCTGCTCCCTGGATGCCGGGAGAACGAGGATGGGCACATGAGCGACTGGACTGCCTTCGGACGGGTGGACGCGGACGGCACCGTTTACGTCAAGACCGCCGAGGGCGAGCGGGTGGTCGGATCCTGGCAGGCAGGTGCACCGGAGGAGGGGCTGGCACACTTCGCACGCCGCTTCGCGGACCTGGTGACCGAGGTGGATCTGACCGAGGCGCGGCTCAACTCGGGCGCAGCGGACGCCAACCACTCCCTGGCCACCATCCGGCGGATCCGTGCCTCGCTGGCCGAGGCGCACGTGGTCGGCGACATCGACGCGCTGGCCGCCCGGCTCGACAAGCTCGCCACGGTGGCCGAGGAGAAGGCCGGCGAGGCCCGCGCGGCCAAGGAGGCCGCCCGCAGCGAGGCCCTGGCCCGCAAGACCACCCTGGTCGAAGAGGCGGAGAAGCTGGCCGCCGAGTCGACCGGCTGGAAGACCGCCGGCGACCGGCTCAAGGAGATCCTGGACGAGTGGAAGACCATTCGCGGGGTCGACAAGAAGACCGACGGTGAGCTGTGGAAGCGGTTCGCGGCGGCCCGGGACGGCTTCACCCGCCGCCGGGGCGCGCACTTCGCCTCGCTGGACGCGCAGCGCAAGCAGGCGCAGACGGTCAAGGAGGAGTTGGTCGCCGAGGCCGAGAAAATCAAGGAATCCACCGACTGGGCGGCGACGGCCAACCAGCTCAAGGACCTGATGAACCAGTGGAAGGCGGCGCCGCGCGCCTCGAAGGAGGCCGAGCAGCGGCTCTGGGAACGGTTCCGCGCCGCGCAGGACGCCTTCTTCACCCGACGTAGCGAGGTCTTTTCGGCCCGCGACAACGAGCAGCGCGCCAACCTGGAGCGCAAGCAGGCGCTGCTCGCCGAGGCCGAGGCCCTCGACATCGACGGCGACCCCAAGGGCGCCCAGGCCCGGCTGCGGGACATCCAGGCGCAGTGGCACGAGGCCGGCCGGGTGCCGCGCGAGGCGGCTGCCGGGCTGGAGCGCCGGCTGCGGGCCGTCGACGACAAGGTCCGCGAGGTGATGGACTCGGCCTGGCGCCGGACCACCCGGGAGGAGAACCCGCTGCTGGCCCAGATGCGGGCGCAGGTCGCGGAGGCCGAGGAGCGGCTGGCCCGGGCCCGGGCCGCCGGTGACAACCGGCGGATCAAGGAGGCCGAGCAGGCGCTCGCCTCGAAGCGTCAGTTCCTCCAGCTGGCCGAGCAGGCCGGCTGAGCCGGCAACTCCGGCAACTCCGGGAAGCCCCCGGTCCCCGCGTGGGACCGGGGGCTTCCCTGTTCGGCTGGCCGCTGGTCAGAGCGATGTGAACGTACGACATTTACATCGACACTCATCTGTGGTTATCTGAGGAAAGCGCTTGCCCTACCGGGCGAGACGCGGGAGCCAGTTCGACCAGTTCATCCGACGACGGCAGGCCGCAACCCGCGACCGCCCCGGCATCGCTGCCGCTGGGCACGGCAGTCACCGACACCGTGGCGTACCCCTGCCGACCACACCGGATGACGTCTTCCGGCCTGCACCACGGCGTCGTACCACCGCACACCCGCCGGAGGCAGGCACGTCGCGGACGCAGTCCGGGCCGGCACCGGCAGCCGGACCGCGACGAACCGACGCGTCATCCGACCCGTTCCGCGTACCCAAGGATGAGGAGAATGACCGTGCTTGCAATCGTCAAGCGTCGCCTGACCCGGCGGCTGGCGGCGCTGGCCGCGACGGCGGTCGCGCTGCCCGCGGCGCTCGTCGCGGTGACCATCGCCCCGGCCACGGCGGCGACCGTCGACACCAGCGCCTACTACGTGTTCGTGAACCGGAACAGCGGCAAGGCAATGGACGTGTGGAACTGGTCCACCGCCGACGGCGGCGAGATCCGGCAGTTCACCCGCGGCGACGGCAACAACCAGCAGTTCCAGTTCGTCGACGTGGGCAGCGGCTACTACCAGCTGCGCAACCGCCACTCCGGCAAGGTCATCACGGTGCCCAACGCGGTCGACGGGGTGCAGCTCACCCAGGTCACGGCGAGCAGCGACACCAAGCAGCACTGGGCGCTGCGCGACTCCGCCAACGGCGACGTGCGGTTCATCAACCGCCACAGCGGCAAGGCGATGGACCTGTGGCAGTGGTCCACCGCCGACGGCGGCATCGTCTCGCAGTACGCCGACCTCGACGGCGCCAACCAGCGGTGGCAGATGATCCGGCTCGGCAGCGGCACCACTCCCCCGACCACCAACCCCCCGACCACCCCACAGACCGGACTGGTCGGCTGGGCCACCCAGAACGGCGGCACCACCGGCGGCGGCAGCGCCGGCACCACCACCGTGACCAGCGCCTCGGCGCTGACCAGCGCGCTCGGCTCCACCAGCGCGGCGGTGATCCGGGTCTCCGGCACCATCAACTGCACCGGGATGCTGCGGGTCCGGTCCAACAAGACCATCCTCGGCAACGCGGGCGCGACCATCGTCGGCTGTGGCTTCACCATCAACGGTGACCGCAACGTGATCATCCGGAACCTGACCTTCCGGGGCTGGGACGACGACGCGATCAACGTGGAGCAGTCGGCCACCAACATCTGGATCGACCACAACACGTTCGGCGTCGGCTACGACGGCGCGGTCGACATCAAGCGCGGCTCCGACTTCATCACCGTCTCCTGGAACCGGGTCTCCGGTCACGACAAGTCGATGCTGCTCGGACACAGCGACGACAACGCCAGCCAGGACGTCGGCAAGCTGCGGGTGTCGTACCACCACAACTGGTTCGACGGCAGCAACCAGCGCCACCCCCGGGTCCGCTTCGGCAACCCGGTGCACGTCTACAACAACTACTACAGCAACGTGCGCGGCTACGGCGTGGCGTCGACCATGAACGCGGGCGTGCTGGTCGAGGGGAACTACTTCGAGAACACCCCCGACCCGTACCACCTGGGCGAGGGCAGCTCCGGCCCGGGCTCGCTGGTGGCCCGCAACAACCACTTCGTCAACTCGGGTAGCGGGCAGACCGGCGGCAGCGTGGCCGGCATCCCGTACTCGTACACCCTGGACACCGCGAGCAACGTCAAGTCGATCGTGACGGGCGGCGCGGGCGCCGGTCGGATCTCGGTCTGACCCATGCGGGTCGGTCGGGGTCCGGCACGCCGGGCCCCGACCGGCTCGGCGACCGCCGGTCGCCGTCTGGGCCCGCCGCGGGTTCCCGACAGTCGCTCAGTGCGTGACGGCGCAGCCGGCGGTCGGCGCGGGCGTCGCGGCCGGCGCACCGATGGTGGGCAACCCGAGCAACACCCCGGGGGTACGCGGCGACCGCCCCGCCTCGGCCGCGTCACCGGCCCGGGTACGGCGGTGCGACAGCGGCTCGCCGTCGGCGTTGAGATGATGCGGGGCGGCGTAGGTGACCGTGGTGTGCACGATGTCACCGGGGCGGATCGACCCGGCGTCACCGGTTTGGCCGGGCGCGCCCGTCGCGAAGTGCACCAGGCGGCCGTCCCGGGCCCGGCCGGACATCCGGCCGGTGCGCTCGTCCTTGCGGCCCTCCCCGACGGCGACCAGCACCTCGACCGCCTCGCCGACCAGCTTCCTGTTCTCCGCCCAGGTGATCTCCTCGACGCAGGCGATCAGCCGCTCGTACCGCTCCTGCACGACCTGCTTCGGCAGCTGCCCGTCCATGGTCGCGGCCGGCGTGCCGGGGCGCTTGGAGTACTGGAAGGTGAAGGCGGAGGAGAACCGGGCCGCCCGGACCACGTCCAGGGTGCGCGCGAAGTCGGCCTCGGTCTCGCCGGGGAAGCCGACGATGATGTCGGTGGTGATCGCCGCGTCCGGCATCGCGGCGCGGACCTTCTCGATGATCCCCAGGTACCGCTCCGACCGGTACGACCGGCGCATCGCGCGCAGCACGTCGTCGGAGCCGGACTGCAACGGCATGTGCAGCGAGTGGCAGACGTTCGGCGTCTCCGCCATCGCCGCGATCACGTCGTCGGTGAAGTCCTTCGGGTGCGGGCTGGTGAACCGCACCCGTTCCAGCCCGTCGACCGCGCCGCAGGCGCGCAGCAGCTTCCCGAAGGCGTACCGGTCCCCGAACTCGACGCCATAGGAGTTGACGTTCTGCCCGAGCAGCGTCACCTCCAGCACGCCCTCGTCGACCAGCGCCCGCACCTCGCTCAGGATGTCGCCGGGGCGGCGATCCTTCTCCCTGCCGCGCAGCGCGGGCACGATGCAGAAGGTGCAGGTGTTGTTGCAGCCCACCGAGATCGACACCCAGCCGGCGTACGTCGACTCGCGGCGGGTCGGCAGGGTGGAGGGAAAGACGTCGAGGGATTCGAGGATCTCCACCTCGGCGGCGGCGTTGTGCCGGGCGCGCTCCAGCAGCACCGGCAGCGCCCCGATGTTGTGCGTGCCGAAGACCACGTCGACCCAGGGCGCCTTACGGACGATGTCGCCGCGGTCCTTCTGGGCCAGACAGCCACCGACCGCGATCTGCATCTCCGGGTGCCGGTCCTTCACCGGGCGCAGATGACCGAGGTTGCCGTAGAGGCGGTTGTCCGCGTTCTCCCGGACCGCGCAGGTGTTGAACACCACCACGTCCGGGGTGTCGTCGGCCTCGCCCGCGCGGACATAGCCCGCCTGCTCCAGCAGGCCGGAAATGCGCTCGGAGTCGTGCACGTTCATCTGGCAGCCGTAGGTTCGCACCTGGTAGGTGCGCGGGCTGCTCGCCGCTGCGGTAGTCATGACGTGCACAGCGTATCCGGGCCCGACGGGTCGGACAGCATGAGGAGGAGCCGTGTGCCGGAGCATCAAGACCCTGCGTGAGCCGTACACCCCGGAGGTCACCGAGGCGGACGTCCAGGCCGCGGCGTTGCAGTACGTCCGGAAGATCTCCGGATTCCGGGCGCCGGCGGCGCACAACGCCGCCGCGTTCGACGCCGCGGTGGCCGCCGTGGCAACGGCCACCGCAACCCTGCTCGCCCAGCTAAAAATACGCGGCACCCGCCCCTGAGGTGTAAGGAAGGGTCCCTTGTTAACGCCTACGGTAGAGGAAGGGCCCCCTATTAACACCTCGCCGCCGACGCGCTGCTGCGCTGCTGATGGCGCTGTTAATAGGGGGCCCCTGCTATGCAGGAGGCGTTAAGAGGGGGCCCTTCCTTACATTTCAGGCGGCGGCGAGGGCGGGGTTGACGGAGTCGGGGGCCCAGCGGGAGCGGTGGCAGCGCGACCAGCCCCGACAGCGCGGATCGGCCTCGGTGCAGAGACGCCGGTCGCTGAGCACCTCGCCGTCGTCGGTCTCCCGGACGTCGAAGTGCACCGGGCGGATGCTGCCGTCCGGGGCCACCAACAGGTGCCGGGTGTCGTCGAGGGTGTCGTCGCGCAGCAGGCAGTTGCGGTCGAGCAGCCGGGCCAGCGCCGCGACGCTGGGCAGCTCGGCGAGGCCGTCGGGCACGCCGTAGCAGTCCACGATCGTGGCGAACTCCCCCGGCGCCTGCCAGACGTCGCAGACCACCGCGTACTTCGGCAGCCGGGCCGGGTCGGCCACTGCCAGCGGCATCACCACCCGACCGAGCGCGTCGGCCAGCGCCGGGTAGACCTCCACCGGTCGTACCTGGTCGATTCTCCAGTTCCACAGCTCGGTCACGCCGCCTCCTCGCTGTGCGCGTCCCACCGGCCTCCGGATCGGGCCTTACAGACGATGGTGCGGGGCATTTGCCCCTAGCCGGGGGCAAGTTACCGGTCTGTGACCATTCTGGGCAAAATTTCCGGAGCCCCATCGCCCTGAGTAGCGCGAAGATGACAGTTTATCGGGTATGGTGCGCGTTCCCACGCAGTGGCTCGCCGCCAAGCCGCGACGATTCAACCCGCCGCCGCTGCGGCATTACTCCAAACCCCCGCTGCTGCGGCGTTACTCCGAACCCGCCGCTGCTGCGGCATTGGTCAACGGAGCACGATCAGGTGCTCGCCACGCGGCAGCAGCTCACCGATCACCGGCGCGCCGGGTAGCTCGCCGGCCACCAGCAGACCCCCGGAGGTCTGCGCGTCGGCGAGCAGCAGCCGATCGGCCTCCCCGGCCCGGCCGAAGTCGGTCCACGGGGTCACCCACTCCAGGTTGCGGCGGGAGCCACCGCTGACGTACCCGTCGCGGACCGCCTCCCGGGCGCCGGCCAGGTAGGGCACCCGGGCGATGTCGATCGCCACGGTGAGCCCGCTGGCGCGGGCCAGCTTCGAGGCGTGGCCGAGCAGGCCGAACCCCGTCACGTCGGTGCCGCACCGCACCCCCGCCGCCACCGCCGCCAGCGCCGCGTCCCGGTTCAGCGTGGTCATCGCCGTGACCGCCTCGGGAAAGCTCTCACCCGTGTTCTTGTGCCGGGTGTTGAGCACGCCGATGCCGAGCGGCTTGGTCAACGACAGCGGCAGGCCGGCCCGGCCGGCGTCGAGGGTGATCAGCTCCGGCGGCCGGACCAGCCCGGTGACCGCCAGCCCGTACTTCGGGCCGTCGTCGTCGACGCTGTGCCCGCCGGCCAGCTGGCAGCCGGCGGCACGGGCGACGTCATGGCCGCCCCGCAGGACCTCCCGGGCCAGTTCGATCGGCAGCACCTCACGCGGCCAGCAGAGCAGGTTGAGCGCCACCAGCGGGCTGCCGCCCATCGCGTACACATCGGAGAGGGCGTTGGTCGCGGCGATCCGCCCCCAGTCGTACGCGTCGTCGACCACCGGGGTGAAGAAGTCCGCCGTGCTCACCACGCCGGTCCGCTCGTCCAGCCGGACCACCGCGGCGTCGTCGCCGTGGTCGAGCCCGACCAGCAGGTCACCGCCGTCGACGGTGGGGCCGAGCCCGGCCACCATCGCCTCCAGCTCACCGGGTGGGATCTTGCACGCGCACCCGCCACCGCGGGCGTACCGGGTCAACCGCACTGGCTCGGTCATCTTCACATGATCTCCGTCACGCCACGTGATCGCCACCCGGAGCGGGCAATTTCGGACGCGGAGGGCCGATCCGGAAACGGTGTTACCGCTCCGTGACCATCTGGGTTGTGTTCCGCCACTTCACCCCGCTTACAGTGGCCGCTATCCGAGGGTCGACCGACCCTCGACGGCAACGAGGGGGACGGTGGACGACGTGACGACGGGCGAACCGCTCATCGTGTTGGACTCGGTCAACAAGTGGTTCGGGCCGCTGCACGTGCTGGACGACGTCTCGCTGTCGGTGGGTCGCGGCGAGGTGGTCGTGGTGATCGGCCCGTCCGGCTCCGGCAAATCGACCCTGTGCCGCACGATCAACCGGCTGGAACCGATCGACTCCGGCACCATCACCTTCGACGGGCAGGCGCTGCCCGCCGAGGGCAGGGCGCTGGCCAAGCTGCGCAGCGAGGTCGGCATGGTGTTCCAGTCGTTCAACCTCTTCGCCCACAAGACGATCCTCGAAAACGTCACGCTCGGCCCGATCAAGGTACGCCGGGAGAAGCCGACGGCGGCCCGCGAGCGGGGTCTCGCCCTGCTCGACCGGGTGGGCATCGCCAACCAGGCCGAGAAGTTCCCGGCTCAGCTCTCCGGCGGCCAGCAGCAGCGCGCCGCGATCGCCCGCGCGCTGGCCATGCAGCCCAAGGCGATGCTCTTCGACGAGCCCACCAGCGCGCTCGACCCGGAGATGGTCGGCGAGGTGCTCGACGTGATGACCTCCCTCGCGCGTGACGGCATGACGATGGTCGTGGTCACCCACGAGATGGGTTTCGCGCGGCACGCCGCAAACCGGGTCATCTTCATGGCCGACGGCAAGCTCGTCGAGGACGCCGCCCCGGCGGAGTTCTTCGCCAACCCGCGCAGCGAGCGCGCCAAGGACTTCCTCTCCAAGATCCTCACGCACTAGGCGTCCGTAGTGGGGCAGGCCGCGACCCGGCAGGCTCCGTCGAAGAAGGAGAACAAGTATGCGAATGAAGCGCATGGCGGCTGTCGCCGCCGTTGCCGGCCTCGCGGTCGCCATGGCCGCCTGCGGCGGGGACAGCGAGGATGGCGGTTCCGGCACGGGCGCCAGCGGCATCGTGGGCAAGGCCGAGAGCCAGAAGAAGCTGGTCATCGGCGTCAAGGCCGACCAGCCGGGCCTGGGCCTGCAGACCGGCAGCCAGTACGAGGGCTTCGACATCGAGATCGGCAAGATCATCGCGAAGGGCCTCGGCGTCGAGGAGAGCAACATCGAGTGGAAGACCACCGTGTCGGCCAACCGTGAGCCCTTCATCGAGCAGGGCACGGTCGACCTGGTGGTGGCCACCTACACCATCAACGACGAGCGCAAGCAGAAGATCAACTTCGCTGGCCCGTACTACATCGCCGGCCAGGACCTGCTGGTCAAGTCCGACTCGACCCTCACCGGCCCGGACCAGTTGGCCGGCAAGAAGGTCTGCTCGGTCAGCGGCTCCACCCCGGCCAAGCGGATCACCGAGAACTACCCGCAGGCCCAGTTGCAGCAGTTCGACGCGTACTCCAAGTGCCTGCCGCTGCTGGAGAACGGCCAGGTCGACGCGGTGACCACCGACGACATCATCCTTGCCGGCTACGCCGCGCAGGACCAGTACGCCGGCAAGTTCAAGGTGGTCGGCAGCACCTTCTCCGACGAGCCGTACGGCATCGGCCTGAAGAAGGACGACACCACCGGCTGCGAGAAGGTCAACGACATCCTCAAGGCCGCCGCGTCGGACGGCAGCTACAAGGCCGCCTGGGACGCCACCCTGGGCAAGAGCGGTACCCCCGCGCCCGAGCTGGACACCACCAAGCTGACCCACTGCGGCGCAGCCTGACCGGAACCGGAGCCGGCATCCCCCCGGGGTGCCGGCTCCGGTCTGTCACCGGCCGCCACGACGTGCCCCGGGAGCCGAAGCATGCACGTATTCAGTGATCCGAACAATCTCGACGCGTACCTGTCGGGATTTCTCTGGATCCTCAAGCTGACCGGCGCCTCCGCGGGCTGCGCGCTGGTGATCGGCGTACTCCTGGCCGGGATGCGGGTCTCCCCCGTACCCGTGCTGCGTGGTTTCGGCGCGGGCTGGGTCAACATCTTCCGCAACACCCCGCTCACGCTGGTCATCTTCTTCTGTTTCTTCGGGCTCTACTCCACCCTCGGACTGACCCTCTCCGACAACTTCATCCTGAACAACTTCTGGCTGGGTGTGGTCGGGTTGTCGACCTACACGGCCGCGTTCGTCTGCGAGGCGGTGCGCTCCGGCATCAACACCGTGCCGACCGGGCAGGCCGAGGCGGCCCGAGCACTCGGGCTGACCTTCGCGCAGACGCTACGGATCGTGGTGCTGCCCCAGGCCACGCGCTCGGTGATCGCGCCCTTCGGCAGCATCCTGATCGCCCTCTGCAAGAACTCCACGATCGTCGGCACCATCGGCCTGATCGAGGCCTCCAACGTCATGAAGGACCTGCTCAACAGCAACGGTGACGCGGTCATCCCGATCTTCCTGGTCTTCGCCGGCACGTTCGCCGCGATCCTCATCCCCACCGGCTACTTCTTCGGCTGGCTGGCCAACCGTCTGGCGGTGAAGCGCTGATGAGCACCAGCAGCGTCCTCTACGACCACCCGGGGCCCCGGGCCCGCGTCCGAAACCTGGTGCTGAGCGTCGTCTTCGGCATCGCGCTGGCCGGGCTGTTGTGGTGGATCTACAGCAAGTTCGACCAGGCGAACCAGTGGGAGCCACGGCTGTGGCAGCCGTTCGCCGAGGCGCCGACCTGGACCCAGTTCATCCTGCCCGGCCTCTGGGCCACCCTCAAGGCGGCGGCGGTCGGCATGGTGCTGTCGCTCGCCTTCGGCATCGTCTTCGCCGTCGGGCGGCTCTCCGACCACTGGTGGATCAGCCTTCCGGCCGGCGCGGTGGTGGAATTCTTCCGGGCCGTCCCGCTGCTGCTGATGATCTTCTTCACCTTCTACGGCCTGCCGTGGATCATCAAGCAGCCGGTCTCCGCCTTCTGGGCCGTGGTGATCGGTCTGACCCTCTACAACGGGTCCGTGCTGGCCGAGGCGTTCCGCGCCGGCATCCGGGCCGTGCCCGGCGGGCAACCCGAGGCCGCGTACGCGATCGGCATGCGCAAGACCCAGGTCATGCAACTGATCCTCATCCCGCAGGCGGCCCGCGCCATGCTGCCGATCATCGTCAGCCAGCTGGTGGTGCTGCTCAAGGACACCGCGCTCGGCTACATCGTGGCCTACCCCGAGCTGCTCCAGCGGGGCGTCAACGATCTCGCCGCCAACAAGGGGAACATCATCGCCGCAGCGATGGTGATCGCGGTCATCTACATCATCATCAACTCGCTGCTCACCGCGTTCGCCGGTTGGCTGGACCGACGCAGCCGGGTCCGGGCCTTCCGGATGCCGAAGCAGACCGGGCCGGTCGTCGCGGCGGACTCCACGGCAGCGGGCGGCGGCGCTACAGCCGAGCCGCAAGGCTGAGCCGACCAGACGAAGCGGCGCCGGCCAGTTCGGCCGGCGCCGCTTCGTCTGGTTGTTAAGAGGGGGCCCCTGCTATGCACGAGGCGTTAATAGGGGGCCCTTCCTTACACCTCAGCGGGCGATTTCGGTGACGCGGGACTCGCGGACCACGGTGACCCGGATCTGGCCGGGATAGGTCAGCTCCTCCTCGATCTGCTTGGCCACGTCGCGGGCCAGCACCGCCGCGCCGATGTCGTCGACGTCGTCGGGCTTGACCATCACCCGGATCTCCCGGCCCGCCTGCATGGCGAAGACCTTCTCCACGCCGAGCTTGCTGGCCGCGATCTCCTCGATCCGCTCCAGCCGCTTGACGTACGCCTCCAGGCTCTCCCGCCGCGCCCCCGGCCGCCCCCCGGAACAGGCGTCGGAGGCCTGGGTGAGCACCGCCTCGACGGTCTGCGGCGGCACCTCGTTGTGGTGCGCCTCGATGGCGTGCACCACGTCCTCGCTCTCGCCGTACTTGCGGGCCACGTCGGCGCCGATGATGGCGTGGCTGCCCTCCACCTCGTGGGTGAGCGCCTTGCCGATGTCGTGCAGGAACGCCGACCGCTTGATCAACGGCACGTCCAGGCGCAGCTCGGCGGCCATGATGCCGGCGATGTGCGCGGTCTCCACCAGGTGCTTGAGCACGTTCTGCCCGTACGACGTGCGGTAGCGCAGCCGACCCAGCAACGTGACCAGCTCGTCGTGGATCTCGGTGATGCCCACCTCGACCAGGGCGTCCTCGGCGGCCCGCCGGCACAGCTGGTCCACCTCCTGCCGGGCCAGCTCGTGCACCTCCTCGATCCGGTGCGGATGGATCCGACCGTCCAGCACCAGCTTCTCCAGCGTCAACCGGCCAACCTCCCGACGAACCGGGTCGAAGCAGGAGAGCAGCACCGCCTCGGGGGTGTCGTCGATGATCAGGTTGACCCCGGTCACCGACTCGAAGGCCCGGATGTTGCGACCCTCCCGGCCGATGATCCGCCCCTTCATCTCGTCGCCCGGCAGGTGCAGCACGCTGACCACGCTCTCGGCCGTCTGCTCGCTGGCCACCCGCTGGATGGCGTCGACCACGATGTGCCGGGCCCGCTGCTCGGCGGTCGACCGCGCGTCGGCCTCGATGTCCCGCACCAGCAGCGCCGCCTCCCGCTTGGCGTGGCCCTCGATCGCCTCGACGAGCTCTGACCGGGCCGCGTCCGCGGTCAGCCCGGCGACCCGCTCCAGCTCGCGCCGGCGCTGGTTCTCCGCCTCGGCCAACTCCTCCTCCCGGCGCGCCAGCGCCGCGTCCCGGGCGGCGAGGGCGGCGCTGGCGGCGGTCAGCTGGCGCTCCCGCTCGGCCAGCCGCTCCACTTCCTCGGTGTGCAGCCGCTCCCGCTCGTCCATCCGGGCCGCCCGCCGCTCCACCTCGGCGGCCTGTTCCCGGGTGGTCGCGGCGAGCACCGCAACCTCCCGCTCGCCGCTGCGCCGGGCCGCGGCGCGCAGTTGCTCGGCATCCGTCTCGGCCTGCTTGTGTGCCCGTTCGAGGACGGTGTCCGCCTCGGCGCGGGCATCGTCGAGCACCCGGCGCGCCTCGGCCCGGCCCGCCTTCGCCTCAGCCTTGGCCGCCGCCGCCTCCGCTCGGGCCGCCGCCGCAGCGGATTTCGCCACATCGATGGTGCTGTTGACCTCGTCGGCCGCGGTCCGCAACGCGGCCAGGGACTGCTCCTGCCGGTCCTTCTCGGCGATGAAGGCGGGATCCTCCGGCGCCGGACGCGTCTGAAGCCCGCGCAGCACCCGGAGCCCGAAGACCACCGCGCCGAGCACCACCAGGGTCAACGCCAGCACGGCGACCAGCAGTACGACGTCGAATGCGCTCATGCCGGCACTCCGCTTCGCTCCATGCCGCCCTGAGACACCACCGCACTGAGCCAATGATTCGCTCGCACACGCTCGCTCATGCCGGCACTCCGCTTCGCTCCACGCCGCCCTGAGACACCACCGCACTGAGCCTGATGACTGGCTCGCCGCGCTCGCTCATGCCGCCGCCGGACCCTGGCTCGCCGTCGTCGCTGGCCCCGGACTCCGTAACGCCGGGCGCGCTAGCCTCCCCGCTCATGCCGGCCAACCGGTGGACCTGTGCCGCCTCGCCATGGCGCGCCTCCCCTGAACGTCGCGCCGCAGAAACCTGCCTGTGGGCACGCTCCTACGACTCTGGACGCCCGACCGGAGCGCCTGGCCGTGGGATGGCTTCCTCCGCCGACGACATCCCTGGGACGGTCGGCGGGCCGGGTACAAATGCCACGTCGGCACCGGACCGGCCTGTCCGGAGCTGACGTCAGCGGCCGATGATGCGGGCCAAAGTGATGCTGTCTTGTTACGCGATCTATGTTGTGCGCTTAGCCTGCGCTTGGTCGGGCAATGTGAGCCTTTATGGCGAGGCTAGGTCTCCGGCGGCCTCCGGTCAAGAAGTCATGATCAAACCACCCGGACGGAGAGAAGTTGCTCCGCTACTCTGCGCCATCAAAGAGCCGGGCGTCAGCGGACAAACACGACGCCTCGACCAGGACCACAGCGACCATCATCACTGCTTACCTTTACCGGTCGAGCTCGGTTTCCGCGGCGGCCAGGGCGTCGGCGTCGATCTGCTCGGCAAACTCGGCCGCCTCGGCGCTCTGCGCGGCGAGGGCCTCCTTCACCGCCCGGATGGCCACGCCCGGCGAATAGCCCTTGCGGGCCAGCATGCCGACCAGCCGCCGGAAGACCGCGTCCGGCTCGCCCCGGGCGGTACGCAGCTTCCGCTCCACCAGGGCACGGGCCGTCTCCGCCTCGGTGGTCTCGTCCAACTCGCCGAGCGCCGCGCTGGCCGTGTCGCCGTCGACGCCGCGCTGGCGCAACTCGTTGGCCAGCGCCCGGCGGGCCAGTCCACGGCCGGTGTGCCGGCTGGTCACCCAGGCCCGGGCAAACGCGGCGTCGTCGATGATGCCGACCTCGTCGTACCGATCGAGAACTCCGGTGGCGGTCTCCTCGGAGATGCCCCGCCGGGCCAACGCGGTGGCCAGCTCGGCGCGGGTGCGCGGGCGGACGGCGAGCTGCCGCAGGCAGATCTCCCGGGCCCTCTCACCCTCGTCCTGGGGCGCGGTGCCGCCTTCCGCCGGGGCAACCGGATCGGACTCGCCCGCCACGCCCCGGCGGCTTCGGCGGGGGCGCGGGGTGGTGTCACCCGTACGGGGCGGGCTGGCATCCCAGCCCCGCCCCGTACGGGCACGTCGTCCAGCCATGGATCAGGATCAGAAGTCGACCGGCGGCAGCTCCGGCCCACCGGCGGCGTCGCCCGCGCCGACTCCGACGCCGAGCTTCTCCAGGATCTTCTTCTCGATCTCCGCGGCCACGTCCGGGTTCTCCCGAAGGAACTCGCGGGCCTTCTCCTTGCCCTGGCCGAGCTGGTCACCCTCGTAGGTGTACCAGGCACCGGACTTGCGGATGATCGCCTGCTCGACGCCGACGTCGATCAGCGAGCCCTCGCGGGAGATGCCCTTGCCGTACATGATGTCGAACTCGGCCTGCTTGAACGGCGCGGCGACCTTGTTCTTCACGACCTTGACCCGGGTGCGGTTACCGACCACGTCGGTGCCGTCCTTGAGGCTCTCGATGCGCCGTACGTCGAGCCGGACCGAGGCGTAGAACTTCAGCGCCCGACCACCCGTCGTCGTCTCGGGGCTGTTGTGCACCATGACCCCGTCGACGAAGTAGTTGTGGTTGCCCTCCACCTCGATGTCGAACCGGTTCATGGATCGGGCTTTCGGCTTGACCCGCACGTCAATGATCCGTGCGGGCACCGGCATGAGCTCGGCCGCGACGAACTGCGGCTCGACGACGCACCGGCCCCGGAAACGCGGCAGCAGCTTGGACTCCATCGCCACCGGTACGTACGGTGCGATCAGCTCCTGGAACCTCGCCGACGACTCCGTGGTGAAGATGATCGACGCCGTCTGTCGAGCGCCACGGAAAGCCAGCTTCACGTCCATGCCGTACGCATCACGCAGATGCTCGACCAGACGGTCGCGGCTGCCCTCGGCCATCGCCTCGACGCAGATCTCGATCCGGCCGGAGCCACCCGCGGTACGCTCCTGCACGCCCTTGGAGCGCAGCGTGAAGCAACCGTCGTCCATGTACCAGACGGCGAGGGCGAGGGGGGTCAGGGCCTTGAGGTAGTCCCAGCTGAGATGCTTCTTGCCGTCGCCCAGGTAGACCGCGCTGCGCAGCTCGCCCAGCTCAGGCAGCGGCGTGAAGTCGACGAACCCCGCACCCCGAGCGTCGGTACGCCGGGAGTGACTGATGTTGCCGAGCAGCGAAACCTTCCAGTCGAGGTAATCGATCTGCTGCGCGCCATGTCCGAGGCGGAAACGGACACCGTCACGGTCCCGGCGGTTCGGCGACAGGGCACCGTCGCCCATCAGCGAGCCGAGCACGACCTGCCACTGCTGCTCGCTGAGGCGCCGCGCCTCGGCGAGCATCACCCGATCACCGGCGATCAACTCGCCCGCCTCCCGCCATCCACCGGGAGTACGCACCAGGTGGTTGGCGGTGGCGGCGAACTGCGCCCGTCCGTTGCCGCCCGACTTGGCGACGGTGAATTGGAGGAACTGCTCCGCAGGCCCGTTGTTGAACCAGTTGATGATCCGCTTTGGCTCCACCCGGTCGGTCTCCGGGTTGTAGGAGAGAACCTCGACGTCCATCCGCTGGTTGACGATCTTGCCGATCTTCTCCTGCGTGCCGTCGGCCAGGGTGACCCGGGTCGAGTACGACATGCACCCGAACATGACGCCGATCTTCTCGCGGAGCTGGTTGATGAAGATCGCAGTGGTGCCGGTGTTGTTGAGCACACCGGTGATCTTCCGCAGCGCCTGGCTCATCAGCCGGGCCTGCAGACCCACGTGACTGTCGCCCATCTCGCCCTCGATCTCGGCGCGCGGCACCAGCGCGGCAACCGAGTCGATCACGATGATGTCGATCGCGCCGGAGCGGACCAGCATGTCGGCGATCTCCAGCGCCTGCTCGCCGGTGTCCGGCTGGGAGACCAGCAGGGCGTCGGTGTCGACGCCGAGAGCCTTGGCGTACTCCGGGTCGAGCGCGTGCTCGGCGTCGATGAAGGCGGCGATGCCGCCGGCCCGCTGGGCGTTTGCCACCGCGTGCAGCGCGACCGTGGTCTTACCGCTGCTCTCCGGGCCGTAGATCTCGACGACCCGGCCGCGGGGCAGACCGCCCACGCCGAGGGCGACGTCGAGGGCGATGGAGCCGGTGGGGACGACCGCGGTCTGCACGACCGGCCGCTCCCCCAGCCGCATCACCGAGCCCTTGCCGAACTGTTTGTCGATCTGAGCGAGAGCAAGGTCGAGCGCCTTCTCCCGGTCAGGCCCTGCCGCCATGGTTGCCACCCCTGCCTTCGCCGGCGTCTTTCCTGAGCTTCGCGTCACGCGGGACACGCTAGGCGCTAGGTCCGACAGAAAACCAGCCGACGGGCCGTGGCCTGTGGACGAGCACCCGCTGTGGACAATAGCCGAACAGGTGTACGAGTCGGCAAGCAACACGCGGAAGTAATGAATCGGGTGCTCAGCGTAGTCGGGTGGGCACCCGGTCGGGATAGGCGGCGACCACCGCCCGCCACACCACGTGCGTCTCGACACCGGCGGCGAGCGCCTGCTCGATGGTCCACCCGCCGAGCTGCGACAGCACCTGGTCGCTGGCGATGCTGGCCGCATAGCCGGGCCCGAACGCCTCCTCCAGCCGCGCCCAGAAGTCGGTCAGCCGCACGTGATCAGTCCTCCTCGTCCGGTGCGCCCACCGGCACCGGCCGCAACGCTAGCGCCAGCAAGGGTGCCACCGCGACCGCGGCGAGCAGGGTGAGCACGGGATAGCCCGCCACCTGCATGACAAACCCGCTGACCGCGCCGGCCAGCGCCCCGGCCAGTCCCATGACCAGGTCGGACAGACCCTGCGCGCTGGGGCGTACCGGGTCCGGCACCGACTCCGACAGCAGGGTGGAGCCGGCCACCATGGTCGCCGACCAGCCGAGCCCGAGCAGCACCAGCCCGATGGTGAGCCGAGGGGTGTGGTGCCCGGCGGTGCCGGCGACCGCGCAGGCGGCCAGCAGCGTGCCGATCCCGCCGAGGATGACCGGACGCCGGCCGAGCCGGTCGGCGAGCCAGCCGACCACCGGCGCCAGCGCGTACATGCCGGCGATGTGCAGGCTCAGCACCAGCCCGACCACCGGCAGCACCGCCTCGACGGGGTAGAACTCCCGCAGGTGCACCGGGGTCATCGCCATCACCGCCACCATCACCAGGTGGCCCATGGCCACGGCGGCGATGCCGAGCCGGGCGGCCGGGCGGGTGCGTACCACCGACCAGGCGGCGCGCATGCCGGCGCCGCGCCGGGCCGGCGTTGCCCGCGCCGCGACCGGCTCGGCCGCCACCGCGGCACCGGCCACCACCGTGCCGGCAGACCCCACCGCGCCGGCGGACGGCGCTGTGCCGGCGGACGGCGCCGTGGTCGCGCCGGGCGGCACCGGGGACGGCTCGCCGGAGCGGGCCGCCGCGAGCTGGCGCGCGGTGAGCAGCGGGTCGGGCCGCAACCCCACCAGCAGTACGCCGGCGGCGAGCACGAATGCGGCGGCGCTGAACGCGAACGGGCCGGACAGCGCCGGCAGCCCCCAGCCGCTGGTGGTGCGGTCGGCGAGCGCGGCGAAGTTCGGGGCGGCCACCGCGCCGATGGTGGTGGCCCAGACGACCAATGACAGCTGCCGGGCCCGGCGGGTCGGCTCGGCGAGGTCGACCGCGGCGTAGCGGGCCTGCATGTTGGCCGCGGAGCCACCGCCGAAGAGCAGCATGCCGAGGAAGAGCAACGGGATCCACCGGGTCGCCGCGGCCAGCACGACCAGCGTCCCGCCCAGGGCTCCGACGCCGTACGCGAAGGCCAGGCCCGGGCGACGGCCGTGCCCGGTGATGATCCGGGTGACCGGGATGGCGAGCAGCGCGCCACCGACGACGGCCGCGCTCTGCGCCAGCCCGGCCATCGCGGTGCCGGCGATCTCGGCGGCGAGCAGCGCCCCGACGGCGATGCCGATGGTCACCCCGACCCCGCCCACGACCTGCGTGCTGAAGAGCAGGCGCAGGGTACGCCGCTGGATCGACGCGGCGTCGGGCAGCACCGGCGCCGGTGTGGTGGTCAGGTCGGTGCTCAACAGATCTGTTCCCTGGTCTCGTCACAGTCCCAGACCACGGTCGACGATCCCGCCGGCCGCCCGGCATTCGAGGGCGCGGCACCACCGCCGCATGGCGGCAAGTCTGGCACCATCACCGCCGCCTGAGCGCCCGCACGACGACCTGGCCGGTGCTCGGGGCAGGGCCACGCTCGGGACAGGGCCGGTGCTCGGGACAGGGCCACGCTCGGGACAGGGCCGGCACTGAGGGGCAGGCCCGCACTGAGGGCAGGGCCGGCACTGAGGGCGGCCCTGCCGGGCTGAGCGCGCAGATGGATCGGGGCGGCGCTGCGGTCGATGTCAGGCGGCCAGCACCCGGGCCGCGACGGTGAGGTCGGCGACCAGTCCGTCGTACGCGATCTCCTGGTTGTCGGCGCGGAGCACGGCGGACGGGTGGATGGTGGCCAGCAGCCGGGCCGGCGGCGCGTCGGCGGTCCTGCCGGCGTTGTCCACCGGGACCCGCTGGAAGTCCTCCGGGTGCTGCGCGGCGGCCGGCCAGGGCAGCAGCTCGCCGCGCTGGCGGGTGACCCGGAACGTCGGGCCGAGCAGCGCCTTCGCGGCGGTCGCCCCGAGCACGACCACGACCTCCGGGTTCAGCTGGGCGAACTCGGAGACCAGCCAGGGCCGGCAGGCGGCGATGTGCACCCGGTCCGGGGTCTGGTGGATGCGCCGTCTGCCGCGCAACTCGAAACGAAAGTGCTTGACGGCGTTGGTGAGGTAGATGTGGCTCGGGTCCAGCCCCGCGTCGTCGACGGCCCGGCGCAGCAGCCGGCCGGCCGGGCCGACGAAGGGCAGCCCTTTCTGATCTTCCATGTCGCCGGGTTGCTCGCCGACGAAGACGATCCGGGCGGTGGCGTCGCCTCGGCCGAAAACGGTCTGCGAGGCGTCCCGGTACAGCTCGCAGCCCCGGCAGCCGGTGGCTGCGGCGCGCAGTTCGGCAAGCGTGTCGGCCTGTGGCGGGATGAACTGCTGGGCGCCGGGCGCGGTGTAGGTGTCGGACATGGCGACTGTTCTACCCGGTGTGGCGCGGGCCACGCGAGCGAGCCCGGCGGATCCGCCGTTCCGGCAGGTCGCGGCCCGTCAGCCGGTCATCCCGAGGTCCCGACCATCCGGTGACCGCCACGCCCGGCAGCCGGCCCAGCGCGAGCCCGGCAGCCGGCCCAGCGCGAGCCGATCGGGGCCCGGCCGGGTCAGTAGCAGGCGATCTCGACGAGGTTGCGGTCCGGGTCGCGTACGTAGACGCTGGTCATCGGGCCGAGCGCGCCGTCGCGCCGCACCGGGCCGGCCTCCGTCGGGACACCGGACCGGGCCAGCTCGGCCAGGACCGCGTCGATCGGGCCGGTGCTGATCAGGCACAGGTCGCCGGAGCCCGGCGTCGGGGCTGCCGCCTTCGGATCGAAGGTGTGGTCGACCTGGTGCAGGTTGATCTTCTGCTCGCCGAAGTGGAGTGCCGTGCGGTCCCCGTCGCGGACCACCCGCAGGCCGAGCACGTTCCCGTAGAAGGCCGTGGTGCGGTCGACGGACCCGACCGTGAGGACGAGATGGTCGAGTCGGCGGATGTCCATGTTGCGAACCTAGCCCGAGCAGCTCCGCAGGGCGGCCGGTTGACGGCTCTTTCGGCCCTGCGGCGGGCCTGGGCCGCCGGGGTGGAGGCGTCGAGGCGGGCACGGGCCGGGGTCACGCGCTGAAGCCGGTGGGTGCGGCGGGATGGGCCGCGCGGGCCAGCGCGTCGGCCAGCGCCGGCAGCTCCGCCTCGTCCAGCGCGCTGACGGTGATGCGCAGCGCGGGCCGGCCGGCGATCCGGTAGAGCGCGCCGGGGGCGGCCAGCCAGCCGGCGTCCCGCAGCACGGTCGAGGCGACGGTCTCGTCGGTCACCGGCAGCCACACGTTGATCCCGCTGCGCCCGTGGGCGGCCAGGCCACGATCGGCCAGGGCGGCGACCAGGTCGTTGCGCCGCCGCTCGTAGCTGTCGGCCGCCCGTTCGATCAGCGCGGTCACCGCCGGGTCGCGCCACAGCGACAGCACGAGCCGTTGCAGGACGGTGGAGACCCAACCGGCGCCGACCCGGGCCCGGCCGGCCACCCGGGCCACCGTCGTGGCGTCCCCCACCAGGACGGCGAGCCGCAGGTCGGGGCCGAAGGGCTTGCTCACCGACCGGAGGAAGGCCCAGCTGCGGGTCGCGCCCGCGAGCGGATGCAGTGGTACGCGGGCCAGTTCGGCGGCGTGGTCGTCCTCGATCAGCAGCAGGTCGGGCCGGTCGGCGAGCAGGGCGCGCAGTTGGGCCGCCCGACCGGCGGAGATCGCGGCACCGGTGGGGTTCTGCGCCCGGCTGGTCACGATCAGCGCCCGGGCGCCGGCGTCGAGCGCGGCGCCGACCCCGGCGGCCAGCGGGCCGTCGTCGTCGACCGGTACGCCGATGGCGCGCAGCCCGAGCGCGGCGACCAGGTCGAGCAGGTTGGCCCAGCCGGGGTCCTCGACCGCCACCGCGTCGCCGGCGCGCAGGTGTGCGCCGAGCAGGCGTTCGATGCCGTCCAGCGCGCCACCGGTGAGGGTGAGTTCGCCGGCCGGTACCCCGTCGGCGGCGAGTCGGGCCCGGGCCGCCTCGGCCAGGTCGGGCAGCACCCCGGCGTCGGAGTAGCTGACCGGGGGGCCGGCGGTGTCGGCGAGCACGCCCAGGTGCGGGCCGAGCGGTGGCAGCAGGCGCGGGTCGGGCTCGCCCCGGGACAGGTCACGCAGCCCGGGGGCGGGTGGGGGGCTCAGCGCGGAGCGGCTGGCGGCCACCGGCGGGCGGGGCCGGACGCGGGTGCCGTTGCGGCCGGCGGTGACGATCAGCCCGCGCTGGCGTAGCTCCTGGTAGGCCCGGGAGACGGTGGCCGGGCTGACGGCCAGCTCGGCGGCGAGCGCCCGGACCGGCGGGAGGGGTGCGCCCGGGGCGAGGGCGCTGGCGCGGATGCCCGACTCGATGCTGGCCGAAATCTCGACGGCCGTCGCACCGGTCACCTGATAGTGTGCTGACACAAACAAGAGATTGTACTAGAACAAAGGTGGGAGCATGTACCCGCAGACCGCCCGCACCACCGCCAGCCGCTCACGGGACCGGATGAACTACGACCCGGCCGCCGCGCACGCCGTGCTCGACGAGGCGTACCACTGCGCGCTCGGCTTCACCGTGGACGGCGAACCGCGGGTGCTGCCCACCCTGCACGTACGCGTCGGCGACACGCTCTACCTGCACGGCTCCACCGGCAGCCGGCCACTGCTCGCGGCCCGGGGTGACGGGTTGCCGGTCTGTGTGGCGGTCACCCTGCTCGACGGGCTGGTCTACGCCCGCTCACAGTTCAACCACAGCGCCAACTACCGGTCGGTGGTCGCGCACGGCACCGCCCACCTGGTCACCGACCCGGGCGAGAAGGCCGACGTGCTGACCGCGCTGACGGAGAAGGTCGGCGCCGGCCGCGCGGCCGACAGCCGCCCGCCGAACCGCCGCGAGCTGGCCGAGACCGCCATGCTGGCGCTGCCGCTGCACGAGGTGTCGGTGCGGGAGCGCAGCGGCGGCGTGCACGACGACCCGGCCGACCTCGCGCTGGCGCACTGGGCCGGGGTGGTGCCGCTGCGGCTGACCGCCGGCCGGCCCGAGCCCGACGCCGGGGTGACCGCCCCGGTGCCGGCGTACCTGCGCGGGTCACGCTCGCCGTGGCACGAGCCGGCCACGCTGGCCGGCGGGCACGTGCGGCTCGAACCGCTGGACCCGTCCCACGCCGACGAGCTGTACGCGGCCACCGCCGACCCGGAGGTCTGGCAGCACCTGGGCCAGCCGCTGCCGACCGGGCCGGCACAGCTGCGCGAGGTGATCACCGCCGCCCTGGCCGACCAGCGCCGGGGCGAGCGGGTCCCCTGGGTGCAGCGGTGCGCCGTCACCGGGGCGGTGGTCGGCAGCACCTCCTACTACGAGATCGACCCCGGACGGCGGTCGGTGGCGATCGGGCACACCTACCTCGGCCGGCCCTGGTGGCGTACCGGAATCAACACCGAGGCGAAGCTGCTGCTGCTCGCCCGGGCCTTCGACGAGCTGGGCGCGGTGCGGGTGGTCTGGCACACCGACATCCGCAACGAGCGCTCGCAGCGGGCCATCGCGCGGCTCGGCGCGACCCGGGAGGGGGTGCTGCGCAAGCACCGGCTGCGCCCCGACGGCTCGTGGCGGGACACCGTGCAGTATTCGATGACCGTCGACGAGTGGCCGAACGCACAGGTCAGCCTCCGGGAAAGGCTTCTGTCCCAGGCTCCGGTGGCCGGATGATGTCCGGCGTGCTGGGGATCACCGACATCTGGACGTACGTGCTGGGCACCGTGGCCATCGTGCTGCTGCCCGGACCCAACTCGCTCTTCGTGCTCTCCACCGCCGCCCGCCGGGGTGTGGGCACCGGTTACCGGGCGGCGGCCGGGGTCTTCGTCGGCGACGGGGTGCTCATGTTCCTCTCCGCCGCCGGGGTGGCGTCGCTGCTCAAGGCGTACCCACCGGTCTTCCTCGTGATCAAGTACGCGGGTGCCGCGTACCTGGGCTATGTGGGGTTGACCATGCTTCGCGGGGCCTGGCGGCGCTGGCGGGACCGCAACGACCCGGACACGCCGCGGCTCATCGACGCCGCGGAGCCGGCGGCGATGCGCAGCCCGTTCCGCAAGGCGCTGGTGATCAGCCTGCTCAACCCGAAGGCGATCCTCTTCTTCGTCTCGTTCTTCATCCAGTTCGTCGACCCGACCTACCCCTGGCCGGCGCTCTCCTTCCTCTTGCTCGGCCTGATCGCCCAGGTGGCCAGCGCGCTCTACCTGACCGCGTTGATCTTCGCGGGCACCTTCCTGGCCGCCCAGTTCCAGCAGCGCCGCCGGCTGGCCGCCGGCGCGACCACCGCCGCCGGCGCCCTCTTCCTCGGCTTCGGCCTCAAGCTCGCCCAGGGGTGAAAGGAGGGGTCCCTTCTTAACGCCTGAGGTAGTAAAGGGGCCCCCTGCTAACACCGAGCACAGGGCGCGCTGACACCGAGCGCAGGGCGCGGTGGCGGGTCAGGTGCCGTCGCCGCCACCGCCGCCACCCACGCCGGCGCCGCCGGCCGTGCCGCCCAGGCCGAAGCCCGGCTGGATCGGCTTGTCGGGTGGGCGGCTGACGTGGGCCGACTCGGTGATGGTGGCCGACCAGTCGGAGTGTGCCGCCGCGGCGGCATGCCGGTTGATCGCCGCACGCAGCCAGCCGTCCACGGTGGATACCCAGTCGCGCTGGTCAGCACCGGCGTGCCAGATCCGGAACCGGCTGATGCTGGTGTGGGTGATCCCGGCCAGCGCCAGCCGGCGGTCGCACCAGAAGATCACCTCCAGGCCCGCGGAGTTGGCCACGAAGATCACCTCCAGTTCGGTGATCGGCCCGGCATAGAGCGGCCCCACCCAGAACCCCCACCGCTGGTGCAGGGGCAGGGTCTGCTCCACCCCGGGCAGCCGGCCGTCGACCAGGCCGGCCTGGCGCACGCTGAAGCCGAGCGTGTCCAGGGCGGCCAGCACGTGCTGCTGGGTGGGCAGCGGGTGGACGAAGACCGGCACCATCGCGCCCTGGTCCAGCGCGGGCTCGATGGCCACCTCGGTCCGCAGCCCCATCCGCAGGCTGAGCAGCGGCACGCCGCCGAACGTGGTGACCGGCGTCTCCCAGGGCAGCGGGAACTCGAAGGGAATCGACCGTCCTCGACCGGCTCGCAGCACCAGGGCGTCGGCCACCTGCGCCTGATGGAACTGCACCAGCCGGCGGGGCTCCTCCGGATCGTCCGGCTCGACCGTGCTGACCAGGCCGAGCCGGACGTGGAAGACCGGGACGTCGACGGAGCCGGCGACGAGCGTCACCCGCCCCGGCAACCGCAGGCCGGGGCGGGTGCTCGGGTTGGCCAGGGCGGTACGCACCGTCAGGCCCGTACCGCCCGACTCCGGTGACACCCCCGTCAGCCGCACCCGTGTCGCTCCTATCTGAGCCGGCGCACCGCGCGCGGGATCGGGTCGGTCTCGTCGTCGAACTCCCCGATGACCTCCTCCAGCAGGTCCTCCAGGGCGACGAAGCCGATCGGCCGGGTCGGGCCGCCCCCGTTACGGACCAGCGCGAGCTGGGACTGGCGGGCCCGCATCGCGGCCACCGCCTCGGTGACGGTGGCCGTGGCGGGCAGGCTGATCGCGTCGTTCATCAGGTCACCGGCGACGGCGTCCGGGCGGATGGCGGCAGCCCGCACCGCCTCCCGTACGTGGACCAGGCCGCAGACCTCACCGGCGGCGTCCAGCACCGCCAGCCGCGACCGGCCGCTGTCCCGGCTGACCTGCTCGATCCGGTCCGCCGGATCGTCCCGGCGCACCGTCACCATCTCCTCGACCGGCTCCATCACCTGGGCCACGGTGGTCCCCTGCAACTCCAGCATGCTGGTCAGCAGCTCGTGCTGCGCGGCGCCGAGCAGCCCGTGCTCGCGGGACTGCTCCAGCAGCATCCGCAGCTCGTCGGGGCCGTGCACCTGAGCCAACTGGTCCTGCGGGTTGACCTTCACCAGCCGCAGCATGGCGTTGGCCACCGCGTTGAGGGCCGACAGCACCGGCCGGGACACCCGGGCGAACGCCCGGAAGGGCAGGCCCAGCAGCAGCGCGGAGCGCTCCGGGTCGGTGATCGCCCAGGATTTCGGCGCCATCTCGCCGACCACCAGGTGCAGGAAGGTGACCAGGCTCAGCGCGAAGATCAGCGCGATCACGTGGCTGGCGCCGTACGGCAGGCCGACGGTGTGCAGCACCGGGCTGAGCAGGCGCTCGATCGCCGGCTCGGCCAGGGCACCGAGGCCCAGCGTGCACAGCGTGATGCCGAGCTGCGCGCCGGCCAGCATCAGCGACAGCTCGCGTACCCCGTCGAGCGCGGCCCGGGCCGCCCGGCCGCCGCCGGCCGCCGCCTGTTCCAGGCGGTACCGTTTGCTCGCCACCAGGGCGAACTCGGCGGCGACGAAGAACCCGTTCAGCGCCAACAGGACCACCGAGGTGATCAGCGCGAAGCCGGCGCTCATGCCGCCACCTCGCTTCGCTCGGCGCCGACCTGGGCAGCATCCGCGCTGCGTTGATGATTCACTCGCTGCCGCTCACTCATGCGCCCACCTCCTCGCGCCCGCCGGTGAGCTGGAGGCGGACCGAGTCGGCGACGTGCCGGTCGACCGCGAGCACCTCCACCAGCGCACGGGGAGAGACCTGGCTGTTGTCGCCCTCGGCCGGCAGGCTGATCTCCAGCCGGTCGCCGACCTCGGGCACCCGACCGAGTTCCCGCATGACCAGCCCGGAGAGGGTGTCGTACTCGGGATGTTCGGGCAGCTCGATGCCGGTGCTGTCGGCGACCTCGTCGATCCGCCAGCGGGCCGGAACCACCCAGGATCCGTCCTCCTGCCGGGCCGGGGCCCGCTCCGGCGGGTCGTCCTCGTCGCGGATCGGCCCGACCAGCTCCTCGGCGATGTCCTCCAGCGTGATGACGCCGGCGAAACCGCCGTACTCGTCGACCACGCAGGCGAGCTGACGGTGCCCGGAGCGGAGCCGGTCCAGCACCGTCGGCAGCGGCAGCGTCTCGGGCACCAACAGCGGCGGTACGGCCACCGCGCTGACCGGGGTGGTGGCGCGCTCGGCCGGCGGAACCCGGAGTACGTCGGCGATGCCGATCACGCCGACCAGGTCGTCGACGCCTTCGGCACCGCGTACCGGGAACCGGGAGCGGCCGGTGTCGAGCAGCTCGACCACCCGGCTGATCGGCTCGTCCGCCCGGGCGATGTGCACGTCGACCCGGGGCACCATGGCCTCGCCGGCGGTCAGCTGGCGGAAGTCGAGCCCCCGGTCGAGCAACGCCGACATCTCGGCGTCGAGGTGCCCGCCCAGCCGGGACTCGGCGATGATCTGCTCCAGGTCCTCCGGGGTGGCCCCGCTGGGCAGCTCCTCGATCGGCTCGATGCCGACCCGCCGCAGCAGCCGCACCGCGGCCCGGTCGAACAGCTTGATCAGCGGGCCGGCGATCGCCAGGTAGACCAGGGTGGAGCGGGCCAGTGCCCGGGCGACCTGCTCGGGCCGGGCGATGGCCAGGTTCTTCGGGGCCAGCTCGCCCAGCACCATCTGCACCACGGTGGCGATGACCAGGGCCAGCGCGACCGACAGCGGCAGGCTGACCCCGGTGGAGATGCCGGCGACGCCGAGCAGCTCGGCCAGGCCGGCGCCGAGATAGGGCTCGGCCGCGTAGCCGACCAGCAGGGCGGTGACGGTGATGCCGAGCTGCGCGCCGGAGAGCATGAACGACAGCCGGCTGGTGACCTCCAGGGCCCGAGCCGACGCCTGGTCGCCCTCTGCCGCGCGTTGCTTGAGCTTGCCCCGGTCGACGGCGACGTAGCCGAACTCCTGCGCGACGAAGTACCCCGTCGCGACGGTCAGAACGATGATCAGAAGAAGACCGACGATGATCAACACGGGAGGCTCAGGGCTCCCGGTGCCGTCGGATCGTGGGAATGCCGGGGCTTACCCGGCTGGCTACTGCTGCCCTCCTGGGCAGAAGAGTCGATCATCCCGTCATTCTACCGGCCGGCCCCGCAGGCTCGGGCGCTGTGCGGCAGGCGTCCCGGCACCGCGTCCCGGCACCGCGTCCCGGCACCGCGGGGACGACGGGTTAAGAAGGGGCCCCTCCTATACCTGAGGCGTTAACAAGGGACCCCTCCTTTCGATTCAGCTCTGCGTGATGCGGACGTCGTCGACGGCGGCCTCGACCAGGCTGGCCGTGCTCGCGTCGGCGGCGTCGATCACGATCCGCACGGTCTGCCCGCTCAGCGCCGAGATGTTGACGCTGGCGCTCTGCCAGGCGGCTGCCCGGTTGGTGGCTGCGCCGGCCACGTTGAGCGCGGTCACCGTGCCGGCGCCCACCACCCGTACCCGGAGGTAGTCGGCGCTGCTGGAGTTGCTCAGGTGGGCCAGGTACCAGGAGAACGACAGGGTCAGCGTGCCCGTCGAGGGCAGGGTGATGGTCGGGGACTGGATGGTGCTCACCCCGCCGTCCAGGTCGTAGTCCCCGGCGCTGCTGCCGGCCAGCCGTCCGGTGACCAGGTCGTTGCTTCCGCTGACCGTGGTGCCGAGCTGGGTGGCGATGCCGGAGCTGCTGGTGGCCTCGGGGTCGCCGCGCTCCCACTGGCCGAGCGTCGCGGTGTCCGTGCCGGCCGGGTTGGTGGTCCAGCCGGTGGCGGTCTCGAAGGTGTCGCTGTACACGGTCGTGCCGGGAGGCGGGGTGGCCGCCTGGGCCAGCGTCCAGATCGTGTACGCGATCGCGTCGGCGTTACGGTCCAGCGCGGTGTCGTTGATGTTGGTCGTGGTGTCGCAGGAACGGTGGTAGCAGGGGTCGAAGGCCGACCCGGCGGTGCCGCCCCAGAGCGACGCCTGGGCGCTGGTCTTGACGCCCTCCGCGCCGGTGAAGGTACCGCCGGCCGGGATGCCCACGTTGATGAACGGGCCGTAGTCGCTGCGCCCGTCGAAGTCGGTGCCCCGGGTCGGCACGCCGATCGAGGTGAAGTACGCCTGGATCGTCTGTTCGATCTGCGCCGAGCCGGCCGGGCCGGGGCCGGCACCCACCCCGTCGGAGTTGTCCCCGTCGTAGACGAAGTAACCGGCGTTGGGCGAGCCGACCATGTCGAAGTTGAGGTACTGCTTGATCCGGGTCCGCTCCGCGGCGGGCAGGTTGTTGACGTAGTACTGCGAGCCGCGCAGCCCCAACTCCTCCGCGCCCCACCAGCCGAACCGCAGGTGCCGGTCGGGCGCGAAGCCGGTACGCGCGACGGCGAGCGCCACCTCCAGGATCGCCGCCGACCCGGAGCCGTTGTCGTTGATCCCGGGCCCGGCGGTGACGCTGTCCAGGTGCGCCCCGGTCATCACGACCGCGTTGGGGTCACCGCCCGGCCAGTCGGCGATCAGGTTGTACCCGGTCGCGCCGTTGTAGGTGAACGACTGCACCGCGGTGGTGTAGCCGACCGCGTCGAGTTGCGCCTTGACGTAGTTCACCGAGGCGAGATAGCCGGGCCGGCCGTGCGCCCGGTTGCCGCCGTTGGCGGTCGCGATCGACTGCAACTGGCTCAGGTGCGTCTTGACGTTCGCCACGGCGATGTTGGGCGCGGCGACGGCGGCGCTGCTGACCAACGCAGTGCCGGCGGCGCTGCTGACCAACGCGGCGACGGCGGCGCTGCTGGCCGGCGCGGCGATGCCGGGTCGCGCGGCGCCGGCCGTCGACGGTACGGCGATCGCCGAGGCGGCGGCCGTCGTGGCGGCGACGGCCACGACCAGCCAGCCGGGTCGAGGGGTGCGGGGTTTCATGGATCCTCCCGGTTCGGGGGCGAACACCGGCCACGCGGGGGTGCGCGTGCGCCGGAGGACGGCATCTTGATCGATGTACGTCACTGCGAGAGGGTCCAGCGGTACGTTCGGGGGAGCAAGACGCAAGGTGCCGGAATAGTCGAACTGCCCGAATTCCGGCGCGTCACCGCCCGGCGCGTCACCGCCCGGCGAGTTCGTCGGCTTCGAGCAGTTGCCGGTCCAGCCGCCCGCTGCGGTACGCGGCCCGACCGATCATCTGCGCGGCGACCGGGGCGGTGGCCAACTGGAAGATGCCGATGAGCAGGATCATGCCCAGGTCGGCGGGGCTGCGCAGGCGCAGGGCCACCCCGAGCAGCAGGAGCAGCACGCCCAGCACCTGTGGCTTGGTGGCGGCGTGCATCCGGCTCGGCGCGTCCGGAAACCGGAGCACCCCGATCGCGGCGGCCAGGCTCAACAACGCCCCGGCGACCAGGCTGACCGCACCGAGCCAGTCGGCCACGGCGGCCGGCGTCACCGCCCCCAGCCAGTCGGCGGCCCCGGCCGGCGTCACCGCCGCGGCCAGCCCCACGCCGGCGACCGGCGTCACGGAAGCGGCCAGCCCCACGGCGGCGACCGGCGTCACGGCTGCTGCCGGACGGCGAAGCGGACCAGGGACACCGAGCCGACGAAGCCGAGCAGGGCGAGCACCACCAGCACCGGCAGCGTGGTGGCGTGCCGGTTGATCGCCGCCTCGGCGCCGATCGCACCGACCATGGTGGCGAGCAGCATGTCGGCGGCGATCACCCGGTCCAGCAGCGACGGCCCCCGGTAGAGCCGGACCACGGCGAGCAGGGCGGCCACCGACAGCAGGCTGGCCAGGACGATGACAAGGACGATTGTCACGAGGACTCCTTCTCGGCAGGTTCGGAGCGCATCCGGCGTACCTCGGCCGTCGAGCCGACCGCCGCGATGATCCGCCGTTCCACGGCGCGGACCTGCTCTCGCGCGGCGGTGAGATCGGCCGGTCCGCGGACGTCGAGCACGTGCACGTACAACCGCCCGCCGGCCCGGTCCACCTCGACGATCAAGGTGCCCGGCACCAGCGAGAGCGCTTCGGCGGTGAGCGCCAGATTGAGGTCGGTGGGAATCCGCAGCCGCACCGCGATGATGGCCGAACGCGGGACGAAGCCGGGCTGCACCGCGATCCGGGCCACGTGCAGGCTGGCCCGGACCAGCTCTACGACGAACCGCACCCCGAAGATCAACAACCCGCCCAGCCGCAGCCGGCCGCCGAAGGTCACCGGCGGCAGCGGGAAGAACACCAGCACCGCCGCGGCCACCAGCAGCCCGCCCAGCAGGTTGCCCCAGCTGATCTCGCCCCAGAGCAGGTTCCAGACCAGCACCAGCCAGCCGAACGCGATCAGCCGGTCGCGCCACCGGCCGAGCCGGACCCGCCCGCCCCGGTCCGGCGACGCCGATGACGGCGCACCCGCGCCCGGCCCGGTCACGGCGCCCCGCCGGGCAGCACGGCGTGGATGTACGGGGTCCGGTCACGCAGGTCGACCGCCGCGCCCTGGGTCACGTCGAACAGCGGCCCGGCCACGACGGTCAGCCCCACCCCGAGCGCCACCAGGGCCACGGTGGCGCCGACCATCAGCGCGGGCAGCGGCGCGGTCGACGCGACGGTCTGGCAGGGCGTACGCCAGAACGCCAGGGTCCAGACCCGGCTGGCCGCGTAGAGGGTGAGCAGGCTGGTCAGCGTGCCGACGGCGACCAGCGTCCAGGGCAACGCGCCGCCGGCCGCCACGCCGGCCTGGAGCAGGCCGAGCTTGCCGAGGAAGCCGGAGAAGGGCGGGATGCCGGCGAGGTTCATCGCCGAGACGAAGAAGAGCACGCCGAGCACGGGTGCCATCCGGGCCAGCCCGCCGAGCCGGCGTAGGTCGGTGCTGCCGGTCCGCTGCTCGACCAGGCCGGCGACCAGGAACAGGGCGGTCTGGATGGTGATGTGGTGGACCACGTAGAAGATGGCTCCGACCAGCCCGGCGACGGTGCTGAGCCCGACCCCGAAGATCATGAAACCGATGTGGCTGACCAGGGTGAACGACAGCAGTCGCTTCATGTCCGACTGGGCCACCGCGCCGAGGATGCCGACCAGCATGGTCAGCCCGGCCACCACCATCAGCAGCTCGCCGGCGCGCTGACCGGGAAAGAGCAGGGTCTGGGTCCGGATGATCGCGTACACGCCGACCTTGGTGAGCAGGCCGGCGAAGACGGCGGTGACCGGGGCCGGCGCGGTCGGGTAGCTGTCCGGCAGCCAGGCCGACAGCGGGAAGACCGCCGCCTTGATGCCGAAGGCCAGCAGCAACATCAACTGCAGGCTCAGCCGTACGCCCTCGGGCAGCGCGTCCAGCCGGGCGGCGAGGTGAGCCAGGTTGAGCGTGCCGGTGGCCGCGTAGACCAGGCCCACCGAGATCAGGAAGATCATCGAGGCCAGCACGTTGACCACCACGTACGTCGAGCCGGTGCGGATGCGCAGCCGGGTGCCGTTCAGGGTGATCAGGACGAAGCTCGCGGCGAGCAGCATCTCGAAGCCGACGAAGAGGTTGAACAGGTCGCCGGCGAGGAACGCGTTGGTCACGCCGGCGGTCAGCACCAGATAGGTCGGGTGGAAGATGGCCAGTGGTGCGGTCTCGCCGGTTTCCGCCTGCCCCTGACCGATCGAGTAGAGCAACACGCAGAGGGTCACCGCGGCGGAGATCACCAGCATCAGCGCGGCCAGTTGGTCGGCGACCAGCACGATGCCGACCGGCGCCCGCCACTCACCGATCTCGATTACCAGCGGTCCGTGCCGGCACGCCTGCACCAGCAGCGCCACCGCCACCGCCAGGGTGCCGCTCAGGCAGGTCACGCTGACCACGCGCTGGGGCAACGGCCGGTTCGCCAGCAGCAGGGTCAGCGCGGCGCCCAGCAGCGGCAGCATCACCGGCAGCGGCACGAGTGCGGTCCGGTTCATCCCGGCCCCTCCTCTGGCGGGGACCGGCGGTGGATCGGCGGATCGACCTGTTCGGTGTCCGAGCCCGCTCCCTCGCCACCGAGGTCGGCGGTGGAGACCTCCTTGCGCGCGGCGCGATGCACGATCTGCTGGTCCTCGATGTCGTCCGGCACCTCGTCGTCGCCGGTCAGGTACCAGCTGCGGTAGCTGATCGCCAGCAGGAAGGCGGTGATCCCGAAGGTGATCACGATGGCGGTGAGCACCATGGCCTGGGGCAGCGCGTCACTCATCGACGGCGGCTCGGTGACCCCGACGATCGGCGCCCGGCCGGACCGGCCGCCGAAGATGATCAGCAGGTTGATCCCGTTTCCGATCAGGATGATGCCGAGCAGGACCCGGGTCAGGCTCCGCTCCAGCAGCAGCGCCACCCCGCAGCCGACGAGCACCCCGATCGCCGCGAAGGACACCAGGTTGGTTCCCATGCTCACCTGGCCTCCTTCGGGTGGTCGACGGCCAGCCCGCCGTCGGCGCGGCCGGCCGCCTCGATGTGCCGGTCCACCTCGGCGCCGAGGCTGCGCAGCACATCCAGTGCCAACCCGATCACCACGAGGTAGACCCCGACGTCGAAGAAGAGGGAGGTGACCAGGTAGAAGTCCCCCACCAGCGGGGCCCAGAAATTGACCCGCGTGCTGCTCAACGCGCCTTCGCCGGCCACCAGGGAGAGCACCCCGCCGCCGACCGTGCAGCCGATCCCGGCGCCCAGCACCGTGCCGGCGCCGACCGGCGCCGACTCGGCCAGCTCGTTGCGGCCGCCGGCGAGGTAGCGCACGGTCAGCGCAAGGCTGGCCACCAGCCCGCCGGCGAACCCGCCACCGGGCGCGTTGTGCCCGGAGAAGAGGAGGTACAGGGAGAAGATCACCACGGTGTGGAAGATCAGCCGGGTGACCACCTCCAGCACGATCGAACGGCTCCGCTCGTGCAGGGTGGTCCCGCCGCGCAGCCACACCGCCCGGCCAGCGGGGGGCTGGCGGGGCTCGGCGACCAGCCGGCGCGGGCGGGGGCCGGTGCGGGACTGCTGGAAGACCAGGCTGGCCACCCCGGTGGCCGCGACCACCAGCACCGACAACTCCCCCAGCGTGTCCCAGGCCCGGATGTCCACCAGCGTCACGTTGACCACGTTGCGGCCGTGCCCCTGCGTGACGGCCAGGTGGGGAAGTTCCTCGGAGACGCTGTGCACCTGCCGGGCGGCCGTGGCGGTCACCGCGAGTCCGGCGACGGTCACGCCGACCGTCACGCCGATCGCCCGCCGGATCCAGCGGCTGCGGCGCAGCGGCCGGGCCGAGAACCGCTCCGGCAGCTGGCGCAGCACCAGCGCGAAGACCGCGATGGTCACCGTCTCCACGAGCAGCTGGGTCAACGCCAGGTCGGGCGCGCCGTGCAGCACGAAGAGCATGGCGGTGCCGTAGCCGGTCACCCCGACCAGCAGCATCGCCGTCAACCGCCGTCGGGCGCTCACCGCGAGCACCGCCGCTGCGCTGATCACCAGCAACACCACCGGTTGCGCGGAGGTGTCCCAGAGGGCGAGCCGCTGCTCCCACGGCCGGGTCAGCAGCAGCGCGCCGCCGGGCACGGCGGCCAGCACGATCAGGATGAGCCCGAGATACTGCGGCAGCGAACCCCGCTGGGTGACGCTGGTGACGTCCACGGCGGCCCGGTCGAAGCGATGGGTGATCCACTCGTACCCCTGTAGTGGGCCGACCGGCGAACGGAGCCGGGCCAGCGCCGGGGCCAGCGGGCCGCGCAGCGCGAACAGCGTCGCTCCGGCGGCCACCGCCAGCGCGGAGAGGGCGAGCGCCGGGGTGAGGCCCGACCAGATGGCCAGATGGCCGTGGACCTCACCGAAGAGTTCCGGGTACGGGCGGAGCAGGTCGTCCAGCACGCCCGCCGCCGGGCCGGCGACCAGCCCGACCCCGGCCAGCACTGCCGGCGGCGCCAGCATCGGCCACGCGACCCGTCCCAGGTGGGTCGGGGCCCGGCCCTGGCGGGTGCCGAACGCGCCCCAGAGGAACCGGATGCTGTACGCGACCGTCAGCGCGGTGCCGGCGACCAGCACCACCAGGATCAACGGCTGGTCGGTGAAGGCGGTGAAGACCGCCTCCTTGGCGATGAAGCCGAACAGTGGGGGCAGGCCGGCCATCGACGCCGCGGCGAGCAGCGCCACCCCGGCCAGCGCCGGAGCGGTCTGCCACAGCCCGGACAACTCGCGCAGGTCGCGGGTGCCGGCGCCATGGTCGATCACGCCGACGACGAGGAAGAGCGCCGCCTTGAACAGGGCGTGGGCGAGCAGCATCGCGGCACCGGCCAGCGCGGCGTCCGCGGTGCCCGCCCCGATGACCACCGCCAGCAGGCCGAGCTGACTCACCGTGCCGTACGCCAGCAGCAGCTTCAGGTCGGTCTGCCGCAGCGCTGCCCAGCCGCCCAGCAGCATGGTGGCCAGCCCCGCGACCAGCACCACCGGTCGCCACGGGCCGGCGACGGCGAGCACCGGGGCGAGCAGTCCGAGCAGGTAGATGCCGGCCTTCACCATCGCCGCCGCGTGCAGGTACGCGCTCACCGGCGTCGGTGCCGCCATCGCTACCGGCAGCCACGAGGTGAACGGCAGCACCGCCGATTTGGACAGCGCCCCGAGCAGGATCAGCAGCACGGCGACGACCAGGTACGCCCCGCCGGGCAGCGGGCGCCCGGCCAGCTCCGACCAGCGGTAGGTGCCGGCGTGGTGGCCGAGCATGATGAACCCGACCAGCATGGCCAGGCCGCCGGAGGTGGTCACCATCAACGCCTGCGCGGCCGCCCAGCGGCTGGACCGCCGCTCGGTGCTGTGCCCGATCAGCAGGTACGAGAAGACCGTGGTGAGTTCCCAGCAGACGTAGAGGAGCAGCAGGTCGTCGGCGAGGACGAGGCCGAGCATCGCCCCGGCGAAGGCGACCATCACCCCGGCGAACCGGGCCGTCCCGAGCGCGCCGGGCCGGAAGTACCGCGCGCTGTAGACCAGCACCAGCGCGCCGACCCCGCCGACCAGGAGCGTCATCAGCCAGGACAGGGTGGTCATCCGTAGGTCCAGATCCAACCCCAGCTGGGGAATCCACCGGTACGTCTCGACCACCGCACCGCCGTCGGCGACGGCGGGTGTGCGTGCCACCGCCCAGCCGAACGCGGCGGCGGGCGCCAGTGCCAGCGGGTAGCAGGCGCGCGGCCCCCACCAGCGGACCAGCAGCGGCGCCACAACGGCCGCCACGAGGTGCAGGATCAGCAGTACGAGCACGGCGCTCCCGGTCGAGTGGCAGCGGCGCCCGTGCCGCGTACACGGCGCCTACGAGCGATCAGACGACAGTTCGCCGCACAATGCACTGTTTTCCCGAAATGCACCCTTTTCCCGCGCCCGCCCCCACGCTGGTTGATCGAGAGGCTGGCGGCAGCTAAGGAGGTGTCAGACTGTGAGGTCGGGGCGGCCCAGCTGGCTGGCCGCCCGGTTGACCAGCCGCTGGGCGGCGGCCAGGGAGCGCATCGACAGCAGTCGGCCCCGGCTCTCGCGGCGCAACACGAAGTAGTGCACGGCGGCGCGCACCTGCGCCCGGTCGGCCGCGCTGGCCTGGGCGGTGGAGAGGACCAACTCCCGCAGGGAGCCGGCGAGCCGCTCGGCCAACTCGAACTCGGGGCCGTGCAGCCCGGCACGGAGGGCGGCGACGTGGCTGTCGACCTTACGGATCAGGACATCGGTGCCGGGCCCCAGCCGCCGCTCCTCGACCGCCATCCGATCCCCTCCACCGCTCGCCGCGCCGCGAGTGAAGTTACTTTATGTTGCCTGGCGCAAGCAAGCAGTTAAGTAACACTTAACGGAATCAACGGTCAAGTCGGCTGTATTGGCTTAACCAGACATAGCTCGCCGGGTGGGCAGCGGCGGATGTCGGTGGCCGGGGGCAGGATGGGGCCGTGGCGGATTCCATCGGAGGGTCGGCCGGCGGGTCGGCGCTCTCCCGATTCGGGCCGGCGACCCGGGAGTGGTTCGGCGCGGCCTTCGCCGCCCCGACGGCGGCGCAGGTCGGTGCCTGGACGGCGGTCGCCGCCGGGCGGCACGCCCTCGTGGTGGCGCCGACCGGCTCGGGCAAGACGCTCGCCGCCTTCCTCTGGTCGCTCGACCGGCTGGCCCGCGAGCCCGCCCCGGCCGATCCCCGGCACCGGTGCCGGGTGCTCTACGTCAGCCCGCTCAAGGCGCTCGCGGTCGACGTCGAACGCAACCTGCGCGCCCCGCTCGCCGGCATCCGGCAGGCCGCCACCCGGCTGGCACTCACCCCACCGGGCATCACCGTCGGCATGCGCACCGGCGACACCCCGGCCGACGAGCGGAGGGCCTTCGCCCGCACGCCACCCGACATCCTCATCACCACCCCGGAATCGCTGTTCCTGCTGCTCACCTCGGCCGCCCGGGACGCGCTCCGCGGCGTCGAGACGGTGATCGTCGACGAGGTGCACGCGGTGGCCGGCACCAAGCGCGGCGCCCACCTCGCGCTCTCCCTGGAACGCCTCGACGAGCTGCTACCCGCTCCCGCGCAGCGGATCGGGCTCTCCGCCACCATCCGGCCGGTGGACGAGTGCGCCCGGTTCCTCGGCGGCGTTCGCCCGGTCGACGTCGTCGCCCCGGTCACCGCCAAGACGATCGAGGTGAGCGTCCAGGTCCCGGTGGAGGACATGACCCGCCTCGACGAGCAGGACGCGCCGACGGACGACCTCACCGGCCCACGGACCGCGTCGATCTGGCCGGCGGTGGAGGAGCGGGTCTTCGCGCTGATCCGGGCGCACCGCTCGACCATCGTCTTCACCAACTCCCGGCGCAGCGCCGAGCGGCTCTGCGCCCGGCTCAACGAGCTGGCCGCGGAGGAGCCGGCGGCCGTACCCAACCACGCCGCCAGCCGTACCCCGGCGGAGCTGATGGCCCAGGCCGGCGCAGTGGCCGGCGCCCCGCCGGTGATCGCCCGCGCGCACCACGGCAGCGTCTCCCGGGAGGAGCGCCGGCACATCGAGGAGTCGCTCAAGGCCGGTCAACTCCCCGCCGTGGTCGCCACCTCCAGCCTCGAACTCGGCATCGACATGGGCGCGGTCGACCTGGTGGTGCAGATCGAGGCGCCGCCGAGCGTGGCCGCCGGCCTGCAACGCGTCGGCCGGGCCGGGCACCAGGTCGGCGCCGTCTCCCGCGGGGTGGTGCTGCCCAAACACCGCGGCGACCTGCTCTCCTGCGCCGTGGTCGCCGAGCGGATGGCCGACGCCGCGATCGAGGAGCTGCACCATCCCCGCAACCCACTGGACGTGCTCGCCCAGCAGGTCGTCGCGATGGTCGCGCTGGACCAGTGGCGGGTCGGCGACCTGGCGACGGTGGTCCGCCGGGCGGCGCCCTTCGCCGAGCTGCCCGACTCGGCCCTGCACGCCGTGCTGGATATGCTCTCCGGCCGCTACCCGTCGACCGCCTTCGCCGAGCTGCGCCCCCGGCTGGTCTGGGACCGCGCCACCGACCTGCTGACCGGCCGGCCCGGCGCGCAGCGGCTCGCGGTGACCAGCGGCGGCACCATTCCGGACCGAGGTCTGTTCGGCGTCTTCCTGGCCGGCGCGGAGCGTGCCGCCCGGGTCGGCGAGCTGGACGAGGAGATGGTCTACGAGTCCCGGGTCGGCGACGTCTTCCTGCTCGGCTCCTCGTCCTGGCGGATCGAGGAAATCACTCCGGACCGGGTGCTGGTCTCCCCCGCGCCGGGGCAGGCCGCCAAGATGCCGTTCTGGAAGGGCGACCAGCCGGGCCGGCCGGTGGAGCTGGGCAGGGCGATCGGGGCCCGGGTCCGCGCCCTGCTCCGGCAGGATGACGAGGCGGCGTTGGCCGCGCTGCGTACCGCCGGGTTGGACGACTGGGCCGCCGGCAACCTCATGGCGTACCTGCGCGAGCAGCAGGCCGCCACCCGCTCCCTGCCGGACGACCGGACGGTGGTGGTCGAACGGTTCCGCGACGAGCTCGGCGACTGGCGTCTCGCCGTGCACAGCGTCCTCGGCGCCCGGGTGAACGCCCCCTGGGCGCTGGCGATCGGCCGCCGGCTCGCCGAGCGCTACGGCGTGGACGCGCAGGTGATGCCCGCCGACGACGGGATCGTGGTACGCCTGCCGGACACCGCCGACAGTCCGCCCGGCGCCGACGTGGTGGCCTTCGACCCCGACGAGATGACCCAGTTGGTCGAGGAGTCGGTCGGCACGTCGGCGTTGTTCGCGTCCCGGTTCCGGGAGTGCGCCGCGCGATCGCTGCTGCTCCCCCGCCGGGACCCGCGACGCCGGCAGCCACTGTGGCAGCAGCGGCAGCGCGCCGCCCAACTGCTCGACGTGGCCCGCGAGTACGCCGACTTCCCGGTCACCCTGGAGGCGGCCCGGGAGTGCCTCCAGGACGTCTTCGACCTGCCCGCCCTGGCCCAGGTGATGCGGGATCTGGCCGGCCGCCGGGTGCGGCTGGTCGAGGTGGAGACCGCCCGGCCGTCGCCGTTCGCCCGCTCCCTGCTCTTCGGTTACGTGGGCGCCTTCCTCTACGAGGGGGACGCCCCGCTCGCGGAGCGCCGGGCCGCGGCGCTGACGCTGGATTCGGCCCTGCTCGGCGAGTTGCTCGGCCGGGTCGACCTGCGCGAGCTGCTCGACCCGACGGTGCTCGCCGAGACCGAGCGGCAGCTGCGCTGGCTGACCCCGCAGCGCCGGGCACGGGACGCGGAGGACGCGGTCGAGCTGCTGCGCCAGCTCGGCGACCTGAGCACCGACGAGCTGGCCGAGCGCGGGGCGCCCGTCGAGTGGCTGACCGACCTGGTGGCCGCCCGGCGGGTGCTGCGGGTCCGCATCGCCGGGCAGGAGCGCTGGGTGGGCGTCGAGGACGCCGGCCGGCTGCGCGACGCGCTCGGCGTGGCCCTGCCGGTGGGCGTGGCCGGGGCGTACCTCGAACCGGTCGCCGACCCGCTCGGTGACCTGGTCGCCCGGTACGCCCGCACGCACGCCCCGTTCGCCGCGGCCAGCTGCGCGGCGCGCTTCGGGTTGGGTGTCTTCGTGGTGGAACAGGCGCTGCGCCGGCTGGCCGCCACCGGGCGGGTGGTCTCCGGCGAGTTCACTCCGGAGACGGTCGGCAGCCAGTGGTGCGACGCGGAGGTGCTGCGCCTGCTGCGCCGCCGCTCCCTCGCCGCGCTGCGCCGGGAGATCGAGCCGGTACCGCCCCGGGCGCTGGCCGCCTTCCTGCCCCGCTGGCAGCAGGTCGGCTCGTCGGCCCGGGGCGTGGAGGCGGTCGCCGCGACGGTGGAGCAGTTGCAGGGCGCATCCGTGCCGGCGTCGGCACTGGAACGGCTGGTGCTGCCGGCCCGGGTCGCGGAGTATTCTCCCGCCTTCCTCGACGAACTCTGTGCCAGCGGCGAGGTGCTGTGGGCCGGGGCGGGCGCGCTCTCCGGCGGGGACGGCTGGGTCAGCCTGGCGTACGCCGACTCGGCCCCGCTGCTGCTCCCGCCACCGGACGACGCGCTCACCCGTACGCCGCTGCACGACGCGGTGCTGGATGCCCTCGGCGCCGGGCAGGCGATGTTCTTCCGCCCGCTGGCCGACCTGATCGGCGCCACCGACGACGCCGAACTGACCACCGTCATCTGGGACCTGGTCTGGGCCGGGCACCTCACCAACGACACCCTGGCACCGCTGCGTGCGCTGCTCGGCGGCGGCGGCGCGCACCGGTCCCGCCCGGCCGCCGGGCGCAGCCGCTACCGCCGTCCCGGGCGGATGAGCCTGCCCAGCCGCAGTGGCCCGCCGACGGCGGCGGGCCGCTGGTCCCGGCTGCCGGAACGGGACACCGACCCGACCCGGCGCGCGGCGGCCCTGGCCGACGTGCTGCTGGAGCGGCACGGAGTGCTCACCCGGGGCGCGGTCGTGGCCGAGCAGGTGTCCGGCGGCTTCGCCGCGGTCTATCCGGTGCTGGCCGCGCTGGAGGAGCGCGGTGCCGCCCGGCGCGGGTACTTCGTCGACGGGCTCGGCGCGGCCCAGTTCGCGCTCCCCGGCGCGGTGGACCGGATCCGCGCGCTGGCCGATCCGCTCGACGGCGGCCACGCCACGGGCAGCCCGGCCGCCTCGCCGGGCGGCGGGCGGGCCCGGGGCGGCGCGGCGGTGGTGCTGGCGGCCACCGATCCGGCCAACCCGTACGGCGCGGCGCTGCCCTGGCCGGAGCGGGTGGTCGACTCCGGCGACCCGGCGACACCGCCGGCGGCCACCGGTCATCGCGCCGGGCGCAAGGCCGGTGCCCTGGTCGTGTTGGTCGCCGGTGACCTGGTGCTCTACCTGGAACGTGGCGGGCGGACGATCCTCTCCTTCAGCGCCGACGCCGACGCGCTGGCCGTGGCCGGGAAGGCGCTGGCCGACGCCGTGCGCTCCGGCGCGTTGGGGCCGATCTCGGTGGAACGCGCCGACGGCGAGCCGGTCCGGTCCTCCCCGCTCCACGATGCCCTGACCGCCGCCGGCTTCCGCGCCACCCCCCGCGCCCTCCGCCTCCGCCCGTAGCCCACCCGTCGGACGTGCCGGGAGTCGATCAGCGGAGGGTGGTGAGGATCTTTTCGTAGCGGGGGCGGTCGGCGCGGGGAGTCGGGGCCTCCAGGTAGTTGAGGACCACCGTGCCGCTGCGGTGGGCGCCCGTGCTCCACACCTCGGCGAGGTCACCGGCGCTGCTCTCGTCGGGGAAGACGTACACGGCGACGCCGTCGGTGACGATCAGCTCGGAGCAGCCCAGCCCCAGCCCGTCCGGCCCGCACTCGACCGACCGGTCCCGAGGGTTGGTCACCTTGAGCCCGGCCGCGCGAAAGGCCGCGACGACCTCCCGCGCGCTGGGCTCGCCGGCCTGGCGGGGCGGCAGTTCCACCGGGGGTGGGCTGGTCGATCGCCACCGCGTGCTGCCGTCGCCGGGCCGGGCGGGCGGGGCCGCTGCGGCGGTCGGCACGCCGGCGGGCGGCACGGGGGCAGCCGGCACGGCGGCGGGCGGCGCGGTGCCGTCGCGGGGCGGCGGGCTGACGGTGAGGTTCGGCGCGCCCGGCGACTCCGCAACGCCCGGCGTCGCCGGGGCGTCGGTGGAGGGCGTGGCGGCGGACGGCCGGCCCGGGTCGCCTCCGCAGCCGCCGAGCGCGACCACGGCCACGAGCCCGAGCAGGACGGCAGCGGGCAGTATCCGGCGTGTCACCCTATGCAGTCTGCCCATCGGGTGAACCTTCGGACAGCAGCCGGTCGGCCCGGCGTACTGTCGCCTATCCGGCACCCCGCGCCGTAGCATCCGGTGCCGTGACGAGAAGCGCGAGCAGCGGCTCACCCGGCCCCGGGGTCGTCTCGCTGACCACCGACTACGGTCTCGCCGACGGTTTCGCGGCGGCCTGCCATG
Organism: Micromonospora sp. CA-263727; assembly: GCF_050942455.1. NCBI lineage: Bacteria > Bacillati > Actinomycetota > Actinomycetes > Micromonosporales > Micromonosporaceae > Micromonospora > Micromonospora sp. CA-263727. The sequence goes on along the minus strand of NZ_CP192031.1, from coordinate 1,815,908 downwards.
GGGTGATCGCGCGGCTCGCGCCGACGGCGCGGGTGATCGACGTGACCCACCTGGTGCCGCCCGGGGACGTCCGCCGGGGCGCGGCGGTGCTCGCGCAGACCGTGCCGCACCTGCCGGTCGGGGTGCACATGGGCGTGGTCGATCCGGGTGTGGGTACGGCCCGCCGGGGCGTCGCGCTGGCCACCCCCGGCGGCTTCCTGGTGGGGCCGGACAACGGCCTGCTGCCCGACGCCGCCGCCGCGCTCGGCGGGGTGACCGCCGGGGTGGAGTTGACCAACCCGGGGTGGCTGGCGGCGCGGGTCTCGGCCACCTTCCACGGTCGGGACGTCTTCGCGCCGGTCGCGGCCCGGTTGATGCTGGGCGAGCCGCTCGGCGAGGCCGGTCCAGCGGTCGACCCGTCGACGTTGGTCCGGTTGCCCGAGCCGGTGGTCGAGCCGCAGGCCGACGGGTTCACCGCCGAGGTGTTGACGGTCGACCACTTCGGCAACGTCCAACTGGCCGCCCCGGCCGATCTGCTGGCCCCGCTGCCGGCCCTCGTCCGGGTGGGCCCGGCCGGCGACAGCGAGGGGTGGGCGGCCGTGCACGGGCGTACGTTCGGCGACGCCCGGGCCGGCGCGCTGGTGGCGCACGCCGATTCGGCCGGCCGGGTCGCCCTCTCCGTGAACGGTGGCCGCGCCGCCGATCTGCTCGCCGCCGCCCCCGGTACGCTGCTACGGGTCGAGGGGGCCACCCACCCCTGACGCGCATCCGCGCCACACACATGAAACGTCCATTGTGGAAAGCTGGCTGAGTGGAAAATCGCTGGGTACCCGCCGCCTGCCCCTGCTGCGCGTCCCGAACCGGCGGCGGCACCTGTCCCGTCTGCTTCTGGACCGACGACGGACAGAGCGACGCCGACGCCGATGTCGTACGCGGTGGGCCCAACGGAGATCTCAGCCTTTCCCTGGCCCGCCTCAACTTCGCCGTCTACGGCGCCTGCCACCCCCGCTACCAGGATCTCGTGCGCGCCCCTCGGCCGGAGGAACTGCCCTGACGGCAGCCGCCACCAACCGTCGCCGGGAAAGAATGGCGGGGTGCCCGAAGGCGACACCGTCTGGAACACCGCCCGCGTCCTGGGACGCGCGTTGGCCGGCGCCCGACTGACCGGCAGCGATTTCCGGGTGCCCCGGCTGGCCACCACCGACCTCACCGGCTGGGTGGTACGCGAGTGCGCCAGCCGGGGCAAGCATCTGCTGATCCGGCTGGCGGCGCCGGCCGACGGGGCCGGCTGGACGCTGCACTCGCACCTGCGGATGGAGGGCCTCTGGCGGGCGTACGCCCCCGGGGAACGCTGGGCGGCCCGGCCCGCGCACCTGATCCGGGTCGTGCTGCGCGCCCCGACCGCGACCGCCGTCGGCTACCACCTGCACGAGGTGACCCTGGTCCCCACCGACCAGGAGGCCCGCCTCGTCGGCCACCTCGGACCTGACCTGCTCGGCGCGGACTGGGATCCGGCCGAGGCGGTCCGCCGGCTCGCCGCCTGCCCCGACGCGGCCATCGGCCCGGCCCTACTGGACCAGCGGAACCTGGCCGGCGTCGGCAACCTTTACCGGTGCGAGGTGCTGTTTCTGCGCGGGATCGATCCCCGGACGCCGGTCCGGGAGGTGGCCGACCTCGGCAGCCTGGTCACCCTGGCGCAGGAACTGCTCGCCGCCAACCGGGGCCGGTGGACCCAGAGCACCACCGGCTCGCTACGCCGCGGCCAGACCACCCACGTGTACGGGCGGCGAGGCCAGCCGTGCCGCCGCTGCGGCACCGCCATCCGCAAGGAGGAACAGGGCGAGCGGGTCACCTACTGGTGCCCCACGTGCCAGCCCGCCATTCCCACCTGACGTCGCCGCACCAGCGGGGTGGCGCGGGCGACACGCCGGGAGATCGGCAGATTGGGACGATTGGGTACTTCCTAACCAACCTCCGGCGTCGCATGCTGCGGTTGAGCCCTCACGGTCCGTCAACACCGCGCGACCAGGCCACCACGTCGGGGTGGTGGCCGCCGTGCCCCGATCCCCGGGAGAGCCATGGCCGTGTTCCGCAGACTCCGGTCGACCTGGCTGGACCGCGTCGCCCGCATCGGATCGCAGGAACCGGCAACCACCGTTCCCGCCGCCCGCACCACCCCCGATGCGGGCGAACCGGACGAGTCCCGCCCCGGCAGCGCCACCACCGACCGTCCGGACGAGTCCCGCCCCGGCAGCGCCGCCGCCGACCCGCCGGACACGGAGCAGGCCGAGCCGGGAAGCCGCCCCGTCGACCAGAGCGGCGCGACATCCGCACCCGCCCAGGCACCGGCACCCGCCCAGGCACCGGCACCGGCACCGGCACCGGCACCGGCACCGGCGAGCCTGGATCCGGCGGCGGTCCCCCGCTGCTTCGGTCCGGTGCCGAACCACGCCTACAGCCCGCTGCCGGTCCTCGACGACACCGGGCAGGTGGTGGCCGGCACCGGGATACGCAAGTTCGTCGACCCGCTGCCCGGCCTGGGCGTGCTGGGGCGTACCCCGCTCGGCGCCCACCTGCCGGTCGCGGTGCCGGACACCATCACCCACCCGGGCTGCGACTACTACGAGATCGGCCTACAGGAGTACGCCCAACGCCTGCACCGCGACCTGCCGGCGACCCGGCTGCGCGGCTATCAGCAACTCAACCTGGGCACCGACGTCGACGGGCACAACACCGTCGCCCCGCCACAACGCCCCTGGCACCTCGGCCCGGTCGTGCTGGCCCGGCGGGGCCGGCCGGTACGGATCAAGTTCATCAACCAGCTGCCCGCCGGCCGGGCCGGCGACCTGTTCCTGCCGGTCGACCCGACCGTGCCCGGCGCCGGAGCGGGTCCGCTCGGCGGGCCGGCGCCCTACCCGCAGAACCGGGCGGTGCTGCACCTCTGCGGTGCGCTGACCGGCTGGATCAGCGCCGGCAACCCCTGGCACTGGATCACCCCGGCGGGTGAGATCACCCCGTACCCGACCGGCATCGGGCTGACCCACGTGCCCGACATGGCCCATCCCGGGCAGGGCGCCACCACGCTCTACTACCCCAACGAGCAGAGCGGTCGGCTGCTCTGGTTCCACGACAACACGATCGGGCTGTCCCGGCTGACCGGCTACTCCGGGCAGGTCGCGCTCTATCTGCTCACCGACGAGGCGCAGGAGCGGCTGGTCGCCGACGGGGTGCTGCCCGCCGAGCAACTGCCGCTGGTCTTCGAGGACAAGACGTTCGTGCCGGACGACGCGCAGCTCGCCGACCAGGATCCGACCTGGGACCGGGACCGTTGGGGCGCCCGGGGCAGCCTCTGGCACCCGCATATCTACCAGCCCCGGCAGAACCCGTACCGGCCGGACGGGACCAACCCGACCGGCCGGTGGGACTACGGCCCGTGGTCGCGTACGGCGACGGTCGCCGGCCCGGACGCGACCGCCACCGCCGTACCCAACCCGCACCACGACCCGGTCACCGACCCGGACGAGCCGCCGGAGGTGCCCGGCGTGCCGCACCCCAGCGCGGTGCCCGGCGCGTACGGCGACACCGTGCTGGTCAACGGCGCGGCGTACCCGTACCTGACGGTCGAGCCCCGGGTCTACCGGTGGCGGATCCTGAACGCCTGCACCGACCGCTGGCTCAACCTCCAGTTGTACCGGGCCGCCTCCGACGCGCCGATGTGGACGCCGGAGGGCGGGCTGGCCGACGCCCGGGCCGGCGAGGTGCCGATGCTCGACGCGGTCCGCGCGCCCGACCGGCCGGCGGACTGGCCGACCGACGGCCGCACCGGCGGCGTGCCGAGCCCGGACGCCGCCGGGCCCGACCTGATCCGGATCGGCAACGAGTGCGGCCTGCTGCCGGCCCCCGTGGTGATCCCCAGCCGGCCGGTCGGGTTCCGGTACGACCGGCGCGACCCGACCGTGCTCAACGTCGACGGCCACGCGCTGCTGCTGGCCCCCGGCGAGCGGGCCGACGTGCTGGTCGACTTCGCCACGGTGGCACCGGGCAGCACGCTGATCCTCTACAACGACGCTCCCGCCCCGCTGCCCGCCTTCGACCCCCGGTACGACCACCACACCGGCGGGCCGGACCGGACCGCGGAGGGCGGCGTCCCGCCGACCCTTCCCGGGTACGGCCCGAACACCCGCACCCTGATGCAGTTGCGGGTGGCCGGCACACCCGCTGCGCCGTACGACCTCGCCCGGCTGCGCGAGCGACTGCCCGGCGCGTACGCGGCCAGCCAGCGCCCCCCGGTCGTGCCCCAGCCGGCCTACGACCCCGGGTTCGGCACCGCCACGGCCGGCCCGAACCGGGTGCCGGTGCACGCCATCGGGGTCGAGTTCACCCCGCCGGGTGGTGCCACGCCGGTGATCCTGCCGCTGGCGGTCAAGGCCGTGCGGCAGGTTTTCGAACCTGGCCACGGCCGGCTCACCGGCCGCCTCGGCGTGGGTCACCCGCACGCCGGGCCACTGGCCGAGGCGACCCTGCCGCTCGGCCCGACCGATCCGGCGACCGAGCTGCTGCACGTCTGCGACCCGGCGGTCGCGGTCGGCACCCCCGGCGACGGCAGCCAGCTGTGGCGGGTCCGCGGGACGGGCCGGCAGAGCCATCCGGTCCGGTTCGACGGGCTGGAGGTGCAGGTGGTCGGCCGGGTCGGCCGGGACGGCACGATCCGCGAACCGCACCCGGGCGAGCTGGGCTGGAAGCAGATCGTCCGGGTCGACCCGGGTGAGGACGTGGTGCTCGCGCTGCGGCCCGAGGCACCGCCCCTACCATTCAAGATCGGCGACAGTGTGCGGCTGCTCGACCCGACCCGGCCGGCGGGCCTGCGGACCGGATCCACCTCGATCAGCCCGCTCGACGGGCGGCCGGCGGCGGTGGTCAACCAGCTGGTCAACCTGGGCTGGGAGTACCGCTGGTCGAGCGGCTCGGGCGCCCACCGCGACCAGGGCATGAGCCGACCGCTGGTGGTACGCGTCTCGCCCCGCGCGCCGACCGGGCTGACCGCCACCCCCGCCCCCGGCCGGGCGACCGCCCTGCCGGCGATCGCGCTGACCTGGACCGGCAACGGCAGCCGCCCGCCGGCAACCAGCCACCTGCTGCAACGGGCCACCGACGCGACGTACACCAACGGGCTGACCGAGATCACCGTGGCCGCCACGGCGACCCGGTACACCGACGCCACGATCACCCCCGGCGTCACCTACCACTACCGGATCCGCGCGGAGAACGCGGTGAGCTGCTCCACCTGGTCGAACAGCGTTCCCGCGGCGGTGCAGCTCACCGCCCCGGCCGGGCTGGCCGCGACGATCCCGCCCGCCGCTCCGCTGCGGGTGGCGTTGCGCTGGACCAACCGCTCCTTCGCCACCGGGATCGACGTGCAGCGGGCCACCAACCCGACCTTCACCAGCGGCCCCGGCACCACCGCGATCGGCGTCGGCGATCACCACCTGGACGCCGCGCTCGCCCCGGACACCACCTACTACTACCGGGTACGCACCACCTACCTGGGCGCCGCATCACCCTGGTCCACCGTGGCCACGGTGACCACCCCGCCGGCACCGGGCATCCCGACCTCGGTGAGCGTGGCCACCAGCGCACCCGGCCCGGACACCGCGACGGTGGTGCTGGGTTGGGCGGCCAGCACCCCCACCGGCCAGGGCGCCGGGTTCACCGTGGAACGGGCCCTGGACCCGGCGTTCACCCGGGAACTGGCCACCTTCACGGTCACCGGCCGGGGCTTCACCAACACCGGGCTGGCCCGGGGCGTCACCTACCACTACCGGATCCGCTCGTTCAACGTGGTCGGCGCCTCCCCGTACACCGGCCCGATCCCGGTCACCACCCCGGACTGACCGTCTCCGCAGGGTCCGTCGTGCCCGTCACGTCGCCGGCACCGGTCAGCATCGTCGACCACGGCGTCACACCAGACTCGCGTACGCACCGACTGGCGATCCTCTTCGCTGAGCGTCGTCTCGCCAAAGTCGATGACGGTGACGTGGCCGAGGCTGTCACGTAGGGCCGTGGCGAGGGCGATCGCGTCGTGCCGGTTGGTGATGGTGGTCGGGAGGTGGACGATCCAGCGAGGGGCGATCATCTTGCCCACCGGTCGGACTCCGGGTGGTGGCACACAGTGTGCCTGCTCTGCCACCGCCGCAGGGCTTGGCGGATGCGTTCGGCCTCGATGTTCGCCGTGGTCAACTCGCGGTGCAACTGGTCGAGTTCGTCGGCGGTACGACTGAGGTAGTCGCGCACCTGAACCGGGTCGAGGCCACGCCACCGGGTATCGAAGGTAACGGCCCGGATGTCGTGGGGGCGCAACCGCCTCGCGGTGCCATAGATCATCGCAAGTCCTCCCGGCTCGGCTTAGTTGACGGCACCCGGCCGGACGGAGGCTCGGGTCACGGCCGGCCGGGGCCTGGCGTCAGGCGGCAGCACCTCTGCCTGACGTGGACGGAAGCGTATGTACGCAGGAAGGCACGAGCGGACACGGTGTGTGAGGGACACATGCCGTGTCCCCTGAGCGGCTGCCTGGTCAGGAGAGGCCGGCGGCTTCGGCCATCGGACGTAAATCTGCCAGTATGGCGGGCTTCGCTCGGCCGACGAGCAGGCGAAGCGTCTCGCGCGTGCCCGAGCCGAACCGCAGTTCCTCCGGCGACTCCGCATGAATTCGCTGCAACATGTGCACGGCGGCAATATCGTTGCCGGTCCGGGCATATCCGCGAGCCGCATCCAGGTGGAAGGTCAGCCGACGTTCGACAGCGGGAGCGTTGTGGACGGACACCCGCTCCGCGATGGTCAGCGCATCGCGGGTTCGCCCCAGCTCAAGGGCGGTGGCGACACGGTGGCACGCGACGTTGGTCGGCCCGAAGACCATCCGGAAATGATTGGTCTCACCAATCCGGTCAGCGATCTTGTCGGCCGCGTCCAACAGCCGGCGCGCATCGCTGGCATCGTCCTTCCGTGCCGCCTCGACGGCGGCGAGCAGATGGAGGCCACCCCAGACCGCGAGACGCGCCGGTCCGGCGTCCGGCATCGTCGGCCGTAACTCTGCGATCGCCTCACGGCACACCGCCCGCGCCTGCTCGGTGTGCCCTCGCGCCGACAGGATCATGGCGAGATTCCAGGAAGCCGCGCCAGCCAGGTCAGGATCGTCTGCCTCCATCGCGGCGGCCACCGCCCTGTCGGCCGCGACGAGCGACAGCTCATGCTCGCCCACACGCTTCGTCCAGCTCCGGACGAGCTGGTAGAGCTTGCTCGCCTCCGCGAGTGCAGCTCGGCGCTCGTCATCATCGGCGGTCAGCAGTAGGAGCCGGGTCCCCCGTAGCAGATGGGGCAGGTCCTGGCCGACCTGCGCGTAGCGGAAGGGCGACGGTGACTGCCACGCCTGCCACGTCCGCTCGATATCGGCGGCCAATGCGGCCAGGGTGGTCGGTTCGACGGCCGGCCGCGATCGTTCCATGAACGCCGCTCGGACAGCGTTGGCCTCGGGATGGCCGCGCCGACCGTCCGGCATCAGTGGCAGCGGCACGCCGGTCAGCTCACGCAGATCGGGGATCCGCAGCGCCTGCGCGAAGAGGAGGAGTTGCGAGAAGCGCGTCACGAGCCGGTCGCCGGACTCGATCTTCTTCATCAGCGACAGGCTGATGCCGACAAGGCCGGCAAGTTCCTCCTGCGTCAGCCCCCTGCGTGCCCTGTGCGAGGCGATCTTCCGGCCGATCGTCCACTCATCGAACTGCACGAGATCCATCCTGTCCATGAGGCTCGATCCGTGTCGACGGTCAGCGTACGCCGCGAATGGAACACTGGACGGGTGCTGGCCACGCCGAAACGCCCACTTCTGATCCTCTGGGACATCGACCACACGCTGATCGAGACCAGAGGTCTCGGCCGTGAGTTGTATGCTCGGGCGTTCGAGGAGGCGACCGGCAGCCCCTTGGCCCGCCCGGCTGAGGTGACCGGCCGCACGGAGTTGGCCATCTTTGCCGAGTCCCTGCGGCGGCATGGAATCGAGCCGTCCGCCGAGCTGACGCAACGTTACGCTGCGGCCCTGTCCCGGCAGTACCGCGAAAACGTCGACGGACTACGCGAACGAGGACGAGCCTTACCCGGAGCCGCCGAAGCACTGGCCCTGTTCGCTGAGCAGCCCGGGCTCCTTCAGTCCGTCCTCACCGGGAATCTCCGGCAGGTCGCCATCACGAAACTCCATGCTTTTGATCTCGCCCAGCACATCGACATCGAGATCGGCGCCTACGGCGACGACCATCTGGACAGGCCGCGTCTCGTGCCGATCGCGCAGAAGCGTGCTGCCGCCAAATCCGGCCAGGTTTTTGATCGCACCAACACCGTGCTGATCGGCGACTCGACCCAGGACGTCAGTGCCGGACAGGACGGTGGAGCGGCAGTAGTGGGGATCGCCTCCGGAGCCGACGACACCGACGCGATGCGGCGTGCCGGCGCAGTCGCGATCTTCCGTTCGCTCACCGATCCGACCGCACTGATCAGTGCGATTGCTCAGCTGCACGCCTGAATTCCGGCCGGCAGTCCACGACCTAATGAGATGCGAACAAGATCAGATCGACAACCTTATCCGTGGGGATCTCGCGCAGCCACCGCGTCGGCCCCCGACGGCCCAAGCCGGCCCGGCGACCCGCCGCCCGGCACCGGCCTGCTCAGGAAGTGGCGGTGGGGCGGCCTACGGCACGTAGCTCCGACAGCGCCGAGGCGAAGCCGTGCAGGAGGTCGGTGGCCTCCGTCAGGCGGGCGGCGGCGGGGTGTTCGGTTTCGGGGCGGTACTCCTCGGCGAGGTAGCCGGCGGCGGCCACCACCAGGCGCTCGTACGCCCCCACCCCGGCCTCCAGTTGGCCGGTCAGCGCCTGGTGTGCCTCGGCCAGCGTCGGGCGGGCGTCGGGCGGGGCGAGCCGGACCGCGCGTTCCACGCTGGCCACCCGGTCGGCCAGGTCACGTAGGGAGTGCTCGGCGGCGGACGCCTCGGCCACGGCCGGCTCGGCGAGGCCGGTCAGTCGGCCGGTCATCCCGGCCATGGTCGACGCGGCCCGGTCGAGCCGGTCCCACGGCTCGGCCGCGCTGGTGCCGCGCAGGGCACCACGGGAGCGCACCCGGCGTACCTCGGCGACCACGCCGGCCCCGGCGGGCAGTCGTTCCACGGCGGCGACCAGGCGGGCCCGGTTGCGGGCGGCGGCCTGGGCCGGGTCGAGGGCGGGCGGGGCGGGGCGGGCGGCCAGGGCGCGCAGGTCGATCCAGCGCCAGGCGGCGAGCGCGGTGGAGGCTCCAGCCGCGGCGGCCCAGAACGCGTCGGCCAGGCCGATGCCGGCGTACGGGGTGAGGATGACGGTGGCGCCGCCGAGCCCACCGGCCAGTACGCTCCAGCGGCGGGCGGAGCGTCGCAGCTTGCCCAGCCGCCGGAAGTACCGGGTGCGCTCGTCTGCCACCGTCGCCTCCTCGACCGCCGGGTCAGCCGGCGGCGCTGGTGTCGCCGGTGCCGCGTTCCCGGCTCATGCTGGCCCGGATCTCGTCGAGCCGGGCGACCGCCGCCGTCTCGCCGGCCGATGCGGCCTGCTGGCCGCCGACGGCACTGCGCTCGGGGCTGGCCCCCAGTTGCTCGCCGGCCATGCTGGCCCGGATCTGGTCCAGCCGGGCCGAGCCGGCCGTGTCGAGGGTGGCCTTCTGGATCTCCAGCATCCGGCCCTCGGCGGAGTTGCTGGCCAGCTCGGCGCGGCCCATGGCGTTGGCGTAACGGCGTTCGATGCGGTCGCGGACCTCGTCCAGGCTGGGCGTGGTGCCGGGCGCGGTGAGCGCCGACATGGACTCCAGCGAGCTGGCCACGGCCTCCTGCATCTTGGCCTGCTCAAGCTGGCTGAGCAGCTTGGCCCGCTCGGCCAGCTTCTGCTGGAGGATCATGGAGTTGTTCTCCACTGCCCGGCGTGCCTGGCCGGCAGCGGCGAGCGCCTGGTCGTGCAGGGTCTTGAGGTCCTCGGCGGACTGCTCGGCGGAGACCAGCTGGGTGGCGAGCGTCTGCGCGGACTGCTCGTAGCGCCCGGCCTCGGTCTCGTCGCCCTTGGCCCGGGACTGGTCGGCGAGAATCAGCGCCTGCCGGGCGTTGGCCTGCAACCGCTCGACGTCGGACATCTGCCGGGACAGCTTCATCTCCAGCTGGCGCTGGTTACCGATCACCGCCGCGGCCTGCTGGACGAGCGCCTGATGCTGCCGGTGCGCCTCGTCGATGGCCTGCTGAAGCTGCACCTTCGGGTCGGCGTGCTCGTCGATTCGGGCGCCGAAGAGCGCCATCAGGTACTTCCAACCCTTGACGAACGGGTTCGCCATCTCCGCGGTATCCCCTCAGTAACGTCGCTGCGCCTACCCCCACGTTGGGTGGCCCGGCTCGGCCACCGGCGATGGTGGATCCATCGTCCCAGCCAGACGCCAGCACGGCATCCGTACCGGCGAGCGGGGAACGTCCCGATCAAGCCTACGCGGCCCACGCCACCGCGACCATCGGCCACCGGGCTCGGGGCGTGGGGCTCGGGGCGGCCTCAGGCGGCGCAGACCACGTCCCGGTCGGTGCGATCGGCGGGCCGGACCCGGGCGGCGCGCAGGGTGGCCTTGAGCGGGGACTCCTGCCGCACCGAGACGGACACGGTGCCGTCCGAGCTGACCTGGCGTACGCCCCGGCCGGTGGCCTTCTGCACCGGCGCTGCGGTGACCGGCGTCGACTCGGCCGGTTCGTCCTGCACCGGCACCAGCACGCCCGGCATCTGCTCGGCGAGCGCGACCGTGTCGCTGACCTCGCGGAGCAGCTCGGACAGGCGGGCGCCCAGCGCGTCGCAGATCGCGGCGAGCAGTTCGCTGGAGGGTTCCTTCTGGCCGCGCTCGATCTCGGACAGGTAACCCAGGCTGACATTGGCGGCGGAAGAGACCTCGCGCAGCGTGCGGTGCTGCCCCTGCCGGCGCGCCCGTAGTGCGTCACCGATCACCCGGCGTAACAGGACCATCGCACCTCCCCTGAGGGACACAGTTCGCCTGACCGGCCGGCCCGACGGCGGCACCGACTCCGGTCGTCGGAGCCTTCCCGCAACCGTACCCGTTGTGCGCCGCCACGACATCCCACCCCACCCGGGTAACGCACGGCGTCGCGCACGGCCTCCGCCGCGAATCCGGCGGACGGGCGGCTCAGCGCGGTCGTCCGGGGACCGCTCCCCGCGCCGTCCGGCGTGGGACACGCCGATACCCGCCCGCATGTCCGGTCCGGCGATCCCCGGCTCCGGCAGCGTCAGAGGACCTCCGGATCGGCGGCCTGGACGTGGTCCTTGAGCAGTCGCAGCGCCTCGGTCACGGCACCTGCCCGGATGCGTTCCCGCCCACCGTCGAGGTCGAGTTGCCGCACCTCGGTGCCGCGCGGCCCGGCCACCGCCACGAAGACCAGCCCGACCGGCTTGCCGTCCTGCGACTCCGGGCCGGCCACCCCGGTGGTGGCCAGGCCCCAGTCGGCCCCGCACCGTCGCCGGCCGCACTCGGCGAGCGCCACCGCCACGTCGCCATCGACCGGGCCGCGCTCGGCCAGCAAATCCGCCGGTACGTCAGCCAGCCGCTCCTTTAGCTCGGTGGCGTAGACCACCAACCCGCCCCGGTAGACGGCGCTCGCCCCGGCCACGTCCACGATCGTGGCCGCCAGCAGCCCTCCGGTCAGTGACTCGACGGTGGCCACCGTCTCCCCCAGATCGGCAAGCCGGTGCACCACGCCCGCCGCCACACTCCCCACCGCCCCCATCCCCACATCCTCCCCCACCCCCACGCCCTCCCGCCCCCGCCTCGCCCCGTCCCGCCTTGAGGGGCGGGGGCTTGGGGGGTAGCGGGGGTGGTTAGGTGGGGGTGCGGCGGAGGCGGAGGGCCTGGGCTATGTAGTCGAAGCCGGTGACTACGGTGACGGCGACTGCGGCGGCCATGATCCAGGGGCCGACCAGGGCGAGGGCCGCCGGCATCGGCCACAGGTACCAGGTGATGGCCAGGATCTGGAGGGCGGTCTTGACCTTCCCGCCCCGGCTCGCGGCGATCACTCCGCGCCGGATCACCCAGAACCGCAGGGCCGTGATGCCCAGCTCCCGGGCCAGGATGACCACGGTCACCCACCACGACAGCCGGTCGTGGAAGGAGAGCAGCAGCAGGGCCGCGCCGGTGAGCGCCTTGTCGGCGATCGGGTCGGCCACCTTGCCGACCGCGGTGACGAGCGCGAAGCGGCGGGCGATCCAGCCGTCTACCAGGTCGGTCGCCGAGGCGACGGCGAAGATCACACAGGCGATGACCTGCCAGCCGGGCCGGGTCATGCCCGAGATCACCACCGAGGCGGCGAAGACCGGCACCAGCACCAGTCGCAGCGCGGTCAGCGCGTTGGCGGCGTTGACCACCGGCACCCGGGCCACCACCGGCGCCGGCGTCGACTCCGTCGCGCCGGTCATCGGCCCACTCCCGGGCACCACACTCTGTCGCTCCCCCGCCTCGTCCCGGCCCGTTGTCACCGCGCCGCGCCGGGCGCCGCCGAAATCATCTCATCCGGCACCGCTACCAGGTCGACCCCTTCGGTGCCGGTCACCGTGGCCCGAACCAGGTCACCCGGGCGCAGCGCGGCCAGGTCGACCCCGCCGCCGTCCGGCGCGACGAGCGTGGTCGAGCCGTCCACCTCTGGCGCCTGGTGCGCGGCCCGCCCCTCGACCACACCGCCGTCGACCGAGTCGACCAGCACCTCCAGCGTCGCGCCGAGCCGGTCCTCGGCCCGCTGCGAGCAGAGTTCGTCGGCGAGCGCGCTGAGCTTGTCGTACCGGCGCTTGATGGTGGCGGCGGAGAGCTTGCCCGGCAGTCCGGCGGCCTCGGTGCCGTCCTCGTCGCTGTAGTCGAAGACCCCGATCGCGTCGAGCCGGGCCTCGGTGAGGAAGCGGACCAGCTCGTCGACGTCGGCCCGGGTCTCGCCGGGGAAACCGACGATGAAGTTGCTCCGCGCCCCGGCCTGCGGCGCCAGCGCCCGCGCCCCGGCCAGCAGCTCCAGGAACCGGTCGGTGGAGCCGAAACGGCGCATCCGGCGCAGTACCGGCTCGCTGGAGTGCTGGAACGACAGGTCGAAGTAGGGCGCTACGCCCGGGGTGGTGGCGATCGCCTCGACCAGGCCGGGCCGGGTCTCGGCCGGCTGGAGGTAGCTGACCCGGACCCGGACGATGCCGTCGATCACGGCGAGCTGCGGCAGCAGCTTCTCCAGCGCGCGGGGGTCGCCCAGGTCCTTGCCGTACGACGTCGAGTTCTCGCTGACCAGCACCAGCTCGCGGACGCCGCTCTTGGCCAGCCACTCGGCCTCGGCGAGCAGTTCGTCCGGGGTACGGGAGACGAAGGCGCCCCGGAAGGCGGGGATGGCGCAGAACGCGCACCGCCGGTCGCAGCCGCTGGCCAGCTTGAGCGAGGCGACCGGGCCGCTGTCGAGCCGGCGGCGCAGCACCGGGCGCAGGTGTGCGGGGGTGTGCTCGTCCACTTCGGGGCCGTGCCCGTGCCCGGGGAGCGACACCGCGCTGTCCCGCCGCGCGACCGGGGTCAGCGGCAGCAGCTCGCGCCGGTCGCGGGGGGTGTGCGCGGCGAAGTCGCGGCCGGCCACCACGGCATCCAGCCGGGCGCCGATCTCCGGGTAGTCGTCGAAGCTGAGCACCGCCTGGGCCTCGGGGAGGCTGTCGGCCAACTCCCGGCCGTACCGCTCGGCCATGCAACCGGCGGCAACCACCTTGGCCCCGGTGTCGGCGGCGGCGAGCAGCGTCTGGATCGAATCCTGCTTGGCCTTCTCCACGAAGCCGCAGGTGTTGACGACGACCACGTCGGCGCCCTCACCGTCGGTGGTCACCTGCCAGCCGTCGGCGTGCAGGCGGGCGGCCAGCTCCTCCGAGTCGACCTCGTTGCGGGCACAGCCCAGGGTCAGCAGGGCGACCCGGCGGCCTTCGGGCTCGGGAGACGACTGCTCCAAGTCGCGGCGCGGCGTCAGACGCGCCGAGTTGGAGTGGTCGGAGGAGGTGGCAGACACCACCCGAGGGTACCGGGCGGCCGGGCGCGGCCGGGGCGTCAGGGGGCCGGGGCGAGGACCCGGACCAGGCGGTCGAGCAGGAACACCTCGGTGCCGGCGAGGCCGACCGAGCAGAAGAGCGAGATCTGGTCCGCGCCGGTGCGGCCGGGCGCCGCGCCGGCCAGCACCGCGCCCAGATCGCGCAGGCGTGCGGCGTACGGCGGCTCCGCGGCGAGCATCGGCGGGGCGTACGACCGGGCCTGCGCCGGTGAGTCGCTGGCCAGTACGGCGGCGGCGTCCAGCAGGTCGCTGTCGAACTCGGCCCGGTCGCGTTGCTTGAAGCCGACCGCGTTGACGTGGGTGCCCGGGGAGAGGTCGGCGGCGGTCAGCACCGGCGTCACGCTGGTGGTGGCGAGCACCACCACGTCCCGGTCGCGCACGGCCGCCCGGACGGTCTCCACCGGACGGGCCGGGATGCCGAGTTCGGCGCGGACCCGGGCGGCGAACGCCTCCCGGCGGACCGCCGAGCGGCTGTGCACGGTCACCTCGCGCAGCGGGCGCACGGCGGCGGCGGCCCAGACCTGGGTCCACGCCTGGCGGCCGGAGCCGATCACGCCCAGCGTGGCCGCGTCCGGGCGGGCCAGGGCGTCCACCGCCACCCCACCCAGCCCGCCGGTACGCCGGGAGCCCAACTCCTCCCCCACCGCCACCGCCCGCACCGCGCCGGTACGCCCGTCGTGCAGCACCACCACCTGCTCGGTCCCGGGGTGCCCGAAGGTGTCGTACGCCCGGTACCCGTACCACTGCCCGACCAGGTGCCCGGCGGTGAGCACCATCCGCCCGCCGCCCAGCGCGGCGGCGGCCCGGGGCGGGGCCACCAGCCGCCCATCGTACGCGGCCAGCAGGGCCTGACGCATGGCGTCCACCGTGGTCGGTGCGTCCAGCGCGGCGGCGACCTCCGGGTCGGAGATGAGCACGGTCATGGCTCCATCGTGCAAGCTGAAGCGAGGTTGAAGTCCATGCCGGGTGATCCGTCTCACCCGGACCGGCCGGCGCTCCGGCCGGTGCTACGGTCGGTCCCGGCGGCCCGCGTGGCCGCCCCGGACGAGTCGTGGGCGTACCCGGTCAGGCCAAGACGCCCCGAAGCTGAACCCGACTCGTCCCGGCGCTCTGGTGGGCCCGGGCGGCCCGAAGAGGTGACCTGATGGCCTGGATCGTGCTGGTGCTCTCCGGACTGCTGGAGACGGCGTGGGCGATCGCCCTGGATCGCAGCGCCGGCTTCACCCGACCCGCACCCTCGGTGGTCTTCGTGATCACGCTGGTGCTGAGCATGGCCGGCCTGGCGTACGCGCTGCGCGAGATCCCGGTCGGCACCGGCTACGCGCTCTGGGTCGGCATCGGCGCGACCGGCACCGCGCTGGTGGGGATGCTGGCGCTGGGCGAGTCGGCGAGCCTGCCCCGGATCGGGTGCCTGTTGCTGGTGGTCGCCGGAGTGATCGGACTGAAGATCTACCACTGACCGGTGCGGACTGACCCGACCGCCGCGGAGCAGGCACGGAACAACCGCGGCGGTCAGTCGTCCCCGCCTCGCAGGCCCGCCAGGACCTCTTCCAGCTCGTCCGGCTTGACCAGCACGTCGCGGGCCTTGGAACCCTCGGAGGGGCCGACCACGCCCCGGGTCTCCATCAGGTCCATCAGCCGGCCGGCCTTGGCGAAGCCGACCCGCAGCTTGCGCTGGAGCATCGAGGTCGAGCCGAACTGCGAGGTGACCACCAGCTCGACCGCCTGCACCAGCAGGTCCAGGTCGTCGCCGATGTCCTCGTCGATCTTCTTCTTGCTGTCCTGGGCCGGGGCCAGCACGTCCGGGCGGAACTCCGGCTCGCGCTGGTCCTTGCAGAACTTGACCACGTCGTTGATCTCGCGCTCGGTGACCCAGGCGCCCTGGATCCGCACCGGCTTCGACGCGCCCATCGGCAGGAACAGGCCGTCGCCGCGGCCGAGCAGCTTCTCCGCGCCGGGCTGGTCGAGGATGACCCGGGAGTCGGCCAGCGAGGAGGTGGCGAAGGCCAGCCGGGACGGCACGTTGGCCTTGATCAGGCCGGTCACCACGTCGACCGAGGGACGTTGGGTGGCCAGCACGAGGTGGATGCCGGCGGCCCGGGCGAGCTGGGTGATCCGGACGATGGAGTCCTCCACGTCGCGCGGCGCGACCATCATCAGGTCGGCCAGCTCGTCGACGATGACCAACAGGTACGGGTACGGCCGCAGCTCCCGCTCGCTGCCGGGCGGGGCCTTGATCTCGCCGTTGCGTACCTTGCGGTTGAAGTCGTCGATGTGCCGGACCCCGTTGGCGGCGAGGTCGTCGTAGCGCATGTCCATCTCGCGGACCACCCACTCCAGCGAGTCGGCGGCCTTCTTCGCGTTGGTCACGATCGGGGTGACCAGGTGCGGGATCCCCTCGTAGCCGGTCAGCTCGACCCGCTTCGGGTCGACCAGCAGCAGCCGCACCTCGTCCGGCGTCGCCCGGGTCAGGATGGACATGAGCAGGGTGTTGAGGCAGGAACTCTTGCCGGCGCCGGTGGCCCCGGCGATCAGGATGTGCGGCATCTTGGCGAGGTTGGCCACCACGTAGCCGCCCTCGATGTCCTTGCCGAGCGCCACCACCATCGGGTGGTGGTCGCTGGTGGCGGCCCGCGAGCGGAGCACGTCGCCGAGGGCCACGTTCTCCGGGTCGGTGTTCGGGATCTCCACGCCGACCGCGCTCTTGCCCGGGATCGGGCTGAGGATGCGGACGTCCGGCGACTTCACCGCGTACGCGATGTTGCGGGAGAGCTGGGTGATCCGCTCGACCTTGACCCCGTGGCCCAGCTCGACCTCGTAGCGGGTCACCGTCGGACCACGGGTGAAGCCGGTCACCGCCGCGTCCACGTCGAACTGGTCGAAGACGCCGGTGAGCGCGGCGATCACCTCGTCGTTGGCCTTGCTGCGGGTCTTCGGCGCGGCCCCGCTGCCGAGCATGTTCGGCGGGGGCAGGGTGTAGTCGCCGGCCAGCCCGGTCAGGGCGAGCTGCTCGGCCCGGGTCGGCGCGGGCGAGTGCTCCGGCGGCTCGGCCGGCTTGCGGCCGGCGGGCGCCCGGGACGGCGCCTTGCGCGGCAGCGGGATGGTCTCCTGGAGGTCCACGCCGTCCAGGTCGTCGAAGTCGTCCGGGTCGACCGGCGGCGGCGTCCGCTTCGCGGGGCGGCGGCGGGCCGGCGCGGCGGGCGCCTCGTCCGTCTCCGGTGGACTCTGACCGATCACGCTCCCGGCGAGCAGACCGAGCCGCTCCGGGATCTTGTTGATCGGCGTCGCGGTGACCACCAGCAGGCCGAAGAGGAGCAGCAGGATCAGCAGCGGCATGGCGACCCACGCGGTGACGGCGCGCTCCAGCAGGCTGCCCACGCCGGCGCCGATCAGGCCACCGGCGAAGTCCCGCTCGCCCGGGTCGGCCGGCTGCTGACCGATGTGCAGCATCGCGCCGGTGGCGACCAGCATGGAGCCCCAGCCGATCAGGCCACGCCCGCGGTGCTCGGGGTCGCCGGGCTGGCGCATCAGCCGCCAGGCCCCGATGCCGAGCAGCACCGGCACCACGATGGAGATGGCGCCGAGGAAGAGCCGGACCGTGTCGGCCAGCCGGGCGCCGACCGGCCCGGCCGCCGAGAACCAGATCGCTCCCGCGCTGAGCAGGGCGAGACCGATCAGCAGCAGCCCGGCGCCGTCGCGGCGGTGCTCCGGGTCGAGATCGCGCGCCGAGGCGGCCTGCCGGCCGACGGCACGCACCGCCCAGCCGGCCCCGTGGGCCAGCCCCATCCACAGTGCCTGGACCGCGCGGCCGACGTACGCCGCCGGACCGGGGCCCCGCGCCGCGGTGCGCCGCCGGGCCGTCGCGCGGGTCGTCTTGGCCGGTTGGCGGGCACGGCTGTTCGTGCCACCGCGCGGCGACGCGCCGCGCCGCCGGCTCGCTTGAGAGGTACGGCCCGCCATAGCATCACCGTAACGGCGGGCCCCGCGATACGCCGGTCTTCCTGGTCGCGTCCGCGTGTCGCAGCGCGGTCCCCGCCGCCTGCCGTGATATTCGCTGGCGAAGGGGTGCCGATGGCGTCGCCGGAGTTCGAGGACGGTCCGGACGGTCCGCTGGCCGGGCACCCGTCGACGTTGCGCCCGTTGACCCGCGACCTCGTCGCGGCGGTGCTGGCCAACCGGGGGCACGCGGTCACCACCGAGGCCGGAGGCGACCTGGTCGGCCGCTGGGCGGACGGCCACATCTGGTTCCTGCGCGCGGGCGACGCCGGCGAACTGCTCCAGGTGCGTACGGTCGCCGTGCACGCCTTCCCCGTCGACCGCGTGCCGCTGCTGCACGAATTCTGCAACACCTGGAACCGGGACCAGTTCTGGCCGAAGGCCTTCGTCCACGTCGACGATGCCGGCCACGCCCGGGTCTGCGGCGAGGTGATCGCCGACCTGGAGCGGGGAGTGACACCGCACCAGCTGGACCGGCTGCTCGACCAGGGCATCTCGACCGGCTGCCGGCTGGCCGCCGAGGTCGGCCGGCTGGCCGGAACGGCCCGTCCGTGACCGGGCCGGCGGCCGACGGGGGTCGGGCCCGTGGTCGCGGGCGACCGGTGGACGACGGCGGCCGGGAGCGGCGGCCGGCCGACGCGCTGGACGACGCCCGGGACATGCCGGACGGCGAGGCGCGGATCGCCGCACTGGAACGGGTGGCCGCCCTCGCCGAGGCGACCGGCGCGGCACGCACCGCCCTGGCCGCCTGGTCCGAGCTGGTCGAGACGCACCTGCGCGGCGGCGAGCGGTGGCGGCTGTTCGAGCCGGTCCGGCGCTGCCTGGAGGCGGCCGGCCCGACATCGACCCGGCCCGCCGGTGGGCCGGGTGGCCGGGGCGGGCCCGACGACGAGACGCTGCGCCGCTACCGGCGGTACGCCGTCGAGGCGCTGCTCGGCACCCCCGCATCGGCTTCGACCAGACCCGGAGCATGCTGGACGGACTCGCCGGCCGCCCGGCAACCGACCCGGCCCGCCCGGCAACCGACCCAGCTCGCGCGGCGCGCAATCCCGCCGACGCGGCGAGCGGCCTCGCCGACGCGGCGCTCGTCGCGCAGCTGCGCTGCCGGATCGCCGACCACGTCGGGGACGAGCCGGCTGCCCGGCGCTGGCTGGGGCGGTGGCGGTCCGGCGCGCCGGACCCGGCCGCCGGGTGCCCCGGCTGTCTACCCGTACGCCAGGCCGAGCTGCTCGCCGGCTGGGGCGACTGGGCCGAGGCGCTCGCCACCGTCGAACCGCTGCTCGATGGTCCGGTCCGCTGCACCGCCCAGCCCGAGGCCGCGCTGACCGGAGCGTTGCTGCCCTGGCTGCGGGCGGGCCAGGCGGACCGGGCGGCCCAGGCGCACGTCCGGGCGTACCGCCGGCACCGGGTGGCGCCCGACGGATTCGGTCACCTCGCCACGCACCTGCGCTTCTGCGCGCTCGGTGGGCACCTCGAACGCGGGCTGGAGATCCTGGTCGAGCAGCTGCCCCGGCTGGACCAGCCGCACGAGGACCTCTCCGTCATGGAGTTCGCCGCGGCGGGCGCGCTGGTCTGCACGCTGGCGGCGGAGCGGGCGGGCGACCGGGTGGCGCGCCGCCCGGCGTACGGCCAGCGACCGGCGGCCGAGGTCACGCTCGGTGCGCTCGGCGCCGAGCTGCTCACCGTCGCCACCGGGCTGGCCGGCAGCTTCGACGCCCGCAACGGCACCGGGCACCAGTCCGGCCGGATCGCGTCCTGGCTGGCCGAACGCCCGCTGGCCGCGCCGGTGCCGCTGCCCCGACCCGACGAGGCCGAGCCGGACGACAACGAGCCGGACGACCGCGGGGCGCGGGCCGGTGGGGGACCGGCGGACGAACTCGGCGCGCTGACCGTGGCGATGATCACGGCGGCGCTGGACCAGCGCGGCGACGGGTACGCCCTCGACGCCGCGGGCACGGTGCTGGGGCGCTGGGGCGACGCGGTGATCCAGTTCCGCCGGGCCGGGGAACGCGGCGAGATCCTGCACGCCCGGGTGGTCGCCGGCCGCCGGCTGCCGACGGCCCGCCGTGCCGAGGCGTACGCGTTCTGCAATGGCTGGAACCGGGAACGGCTGCTGCCCAAGGCGTACGTGCACGATCCGGGTGACGGCGAGCTGGTGCTGGCCGGCGAGGTGACCACCGACCTGGCGTACGGGGTGGCCCCGGCCCAGGTCACGGTGCTGGTGGAGGCGGCGGTGCGGACCGGCGTCGCGTACGCGGAGGCGGTCGCCGCCCTGCCCTGAGCCCCTCGGGCGGCGGATTGCGGGCCCGGCCGGTGTCGCGCGGCCGGGCCCGCGATGGTTCAGCGGCTCAGCGCCGACCACTCAGCGTGCGGAAGTTCTGCGTGGTGATCAGGGTCAGGTTGTTGCGTTGCAGGATCTCGTTGACCGGCTGGTAGAACGTGGTGCCGCCGCGCACACAGTCACCGGAACCACCGGAGGTGACGCCCTGGGCCTGGTTGCCCGAGATCCACGAGCCACCGGAGTCGCCGGGCTCGGCGCAGACGTTGGTCCGGACCAACCCGCTGACCAGCCCCTCCGGGTAGCGCACGGTGGCGTTGCGGGCCTGCACGGTGCCGCAGCGTACGCCGGTGGTGGAGCCGGAGCGGCAGATCGACGAGCCGGCGGGCACCTCCTGCGAGCCGGCGACCCGGGCGATGCCGCCCCGGAAGTCGGTCACCTCGGGCAGGACCGTGGTGTTGCTGTTCACCTGCACGAAGGCCCAGTCGTCGCCGGGGAAGGACGAGGCACGGAAGATGCCCTGCTGGGCTCCGTCGGCACCCCGGGTGCGGTCACCAACCCGCCCGCAGTGACCGGCGGTGACGAAGCCGCCGGCCACCGCGAAGCCGACCGAGCAGCGGCCGTTGCCGATGAAGAAGGGCTCGCCGCCGCGTACGTCGGCGAAGAGTCGCGGCTGTTCCTCGGTGGCCATCCGGACCGCCTGCCGGGGCACCCCGGCGCGGGCGACGAAGCGCCAGCCGGCCGCCTCAGCGCCCGGCTCGGCGAGCACCACGACGGTGTTCGAGGCGACGTCGACGTACCAGCCGGAGACCTGCCCGGCCCGAGCGGCGGTCCGGTCCATCCGGGTCTTCAGCGCGTCGAGTTGTCCGACCCCGCGCTCGACCACCTTCGGCACCGCCCCGGTGGCCCGTACCCGCTGCGCCTGCGCCGGGTCGGCGACCGCCACGTTGAGCTGACTGCCGTCGGCGCTGAGCCAACTGCCGCCGTAGTCCGCGCCGAGGGCCGTCCGGAGCTGATCGACCACACCGGTCGCCCAGCGTTCGGTCTTCAGCCGGGCGGCCACCTGGGTCTGGTCCAGCCCCAGGTCGCGGCGCATCGCCTCGACCACGTCCGGGTCGGCTCCCTCGACGGCCTGACTGGTCGGCGCGCTGGTCGGCACCTCACCGTCACCGGCGAACGACGGCAGCGCCACCGCCGCCGCCGCGCCCACCGCCGCCACCACGACACCGATGGCTGTCAATCGTCTGCGGTCCATTCGCCATGCTCCTCCCGGCCGGCGTGGGTACGCCTGCCGGCCGGGAGTACGGGCAAAAGACCCGAACGGTTCAGACCTCTACGACGGTGGGCACAATCATCGGGCGACGACGGTACGCGTCGTTGACCCAGCGACCGACGGTGCGGCGGACGATCTGCTGGAGCTGGTGCGGGTCGGTGATCCCGTCCGCCGCGGCCCGGTTGAGCGCCTCGGTGACCAGCGGGATCACCGCGTTGAACGCTCCCGGGTCCTCGGAGAAGCCCTTGGCGGAGACGGTCGGGCCGGCCACCACCTTGCCGGTGACCGAGTCCACCACGACGGTGGCGGCGATGAACCCACCGTCACCGAGGATGCGACGCTCGGTGAGCAACGACTCGCTGACGTCACCGACGGCCAGTCCGTCCACGTAGACGTACCGGCTCTTGACGTGACCGACCAGGCTGGCCCGGCCCTCCACCAGGTCGACCACGTCGCCGTCCTCGCAGAGCACGACCCGGTCGGCCGCCACGCCGGACTCGATGCCCAGCCGGGCGTGCGCGCGCAGGTGCCGCCACTCCCCGTGCACCGGCATCAGGTTGCTGGGCCGCACGACGTTGAGCAGGTAGAGCAGCTCCCCGGCGGGGGCGTGGCCGGAGACGTGCACCTTGGCCACGTCCTTGTGCACCACCACGGCGCCGGCCCGGGCCAGCCGGTTGATCACCCGGTAGACGGAGGTCTCGTTCCCCGGCACCAGCGAGGAGGCCAGCACCACGGTGTCGCCCGGGGCGATGGTGATGTGCCGGTGGTCGCCGCTGGCCATCCGGCCCAGGGCGCTCATCGGCTCGCCCTGTGAGCCGGTGGACATCAGCACGATCTGCTCGGGCGGCATCGAGGTCGCCTCGTCCAGGCCGACGACCAGGCCGGCTGGGATGTTCAGCAGCCCCAGGTCCCGGGCGATGCCCATGTTCCGCACCATGGACCGGCCGATCAGCGCGACCTTGCGGCCGTGCTCCAGCGCCGAGTCGAAGACCTGCTGCACCCGGTGTACGTGGGAGGCGAACGAGGCAACGATGATCCGGCCGCGCGCCTTGGCGAAGATCGAGTCGAGGACCGGGCCGATCTCCCGCTCCGGGGTGACGAAGCCGGGGATCTCCGCGTTGGTGGAGTCCGACAGCAGCAGGTCGACGCCCTCGGCGCCGAGCCGGGCGAACCCGGCCAGGTCGGTGATCCGGCCGTCCAGCGGCAGTTGGTCCATCTTGAAGTCGCCGGTGTGCAGCACCAGCCCGGCCGGGGTGCGGATGGCCACCGCCAGCGCGTCCGGGATCGAGTGATTGACGGCGAAGAACTCGCACTCGAACGGGCCGAGCCGTTCCCGGCCACCCTCGCGCACGGTCAGCGTGTACGGCTGGATGCGCCGCTCGGCCAGCTTCGCCTCCACCAGCGCGAGGGTGAACTGCGAGCCGACCAGCGGGATGTCGGGCTTGTGGGCGAGCAGGTACGGCACGGCACCGATGTGGTCCTCGTGGCCATGGGTCAGCACGATCGCCTGGATGTCGTCGAGCCGGTCGAGGATCGGCCCGAAGTCGGGCAGGATCAGGTCGACGCCCGGCTGCTCCACGTCGGGAAAGAGCACGCCGCAGTCGACGACCAGCAGCTTCCCGTCGTACTCGAAGACGGTCATGTTCCGACCAATGGCGCCGAGCCCGCCGAGCGGAATGATCCGCAGTCCGCCCTCCGGCAGCGGCGGGGGAAGTTGGGCCTCCTCGTTGTGCGCCTCGGTCACGCGTTCACCTCATTCTGCGACGCCGTCACCCGGCGTCCATCGTGTCGTTTGATCATTCGGGGAGCGGTAGACCCGCTGCCGCACAGTCGGCGCGCAGCTGGGCGACCTGGCTGTCGGTGGCGTCCACCAGCGGCGGCCGGACCGGTCCGGCCGGCAGGCCCTGCGCCGCCAGGCCCGCCTTGACCAGGATCGTGCCCTGGGTACGGAAGATCCCGGTGAACAGCGGCAGCAGCCGCCGGTGCAGGGCCAGCGCCGTCGCCTGGTCTCCCGCGTCGTACGCCTCGATCATCCGCTTGGTCTCGGCGCCGGTGAAGTGGGTCGAGGTGCCGACCACACCGACCGAGCCGATGGCCAGCGCGGGCAGGGTGAGGGCATCCTCACCGCTGTAGTACGCCAGCTCGGTGCGGCTGGTCACCCAGCTGGTCGCGGTCAGGTCACCCTTGGCGTCCTTCACCGCGACGATGCGGCCGTGCTCGGCGAGCCGGACCAGCGTCTCGGTCTCGATCGGCACACCGGCCCGATGCGGGATGTCGTAGAGCATCACCGGCAGCCCGGTCGCGTCGGCCACCGCGGTGAAGTGCCGCAGCAGCCCGGCCTGTGGCGGCTTGTTGTAGTACGGGGTGACCACCAGCAGCCCATTCGCGCCGGCCTTCTCCGCGGCGGCGGCCAACTCGATGGTGTGCCGGGTGTCGTTGGTGCCGACCCCGGCCACCACCCGGGCCCGGTCCCCGACGGCCTCCACCACGGTCCGGATCAGGCGTTCCTTCTCCGCGTCGGTGGTCGTCGGCGATTCGCCGGTGGTGCCGTTGACCACCAGCGCGTCCGCGCCCTGCTCCGCCACCAGGTGGTTCGCCAGGCGCGCGGCGCCGTCCAGGTCGAGCGCGCCGTCGGCGGTGAACGGGGTCACCATGGCCGTGAGCACCCGACCAAAGGGACGGGACGCCGCCCGGGCCGGGGTGTCAAGGTGGTCGTGCGTCATGATGACAACCTAGCGGACGGCCGGCGGAGGGCTGCCGGGGAAGGGCTCACGCCCCCTGTGCGTGCGGGTGCCGCCCGCTCAGGGCGTCTGGGCGTGCGGGCTCGCCGCCACCTCGGTGCCGTCGGGCCGGGTCGAGATGACGAAGTCGGCGAAGACGTTCGGCGCGACCCGCTGCAACTGCCGCAGGCACTCCACCGCCAGCTCGCGGATCTCCACGTCGGCGTGCTCGGTGGCGCGCATCGCGATGAAGTGCCGCCAGGCGCGGTAGTTGCCGGTCACCACGATGCGGGTCTCGGTGGCGTTCGGCAGCACCGCACGGGCCGCCTGGCGGGCCTGCTTGCGGCGCAGGGTCGGGTTGGGCTCGTCGGCGAAGTGCCGTTCCAGCCCCTCCAGCAGCTCGTTGTACGCCCGTACGCTCGCCTCGGCCGCCTCGACGAACCGCTTGTGCAGCTCCGGGTCCTCGGCGATCACCCTCGGCTCGACCATCGCCGCGTCCCGCTCCGGCACGTAGCGCTGGGACAGCTGCGAGTACGAGAAGTGCCGGTGCCGGATCAGCTCGTGGGTGAACGACCGGGACACCCCGGTGAAGTAGAAGCTGACCGAGCCGTGCTCCAGCACGGAGAGGTGCCCGACCTCCAGGATGTGCGCAAGGTAGCCGGCGTTGGTCGCGGTCGCCAGGTTCGGCTTCTTCCAGCTCTGGTAGCAGGCCCGCCCGGCGAACTCGGCAAGCGCCTGCCCCCCGTCCGCGTCGGTCGACCAGGGCACGTCCTCGGGCGGGTCGAAGTGGGTCCACGCGACGAGCTTGACCTGCGGCTGCACCATCTCCGACATTCCTGCGACTGTAGTGCGCACCCCCAGCCCAACCCAAACCAGCCTCGCCCCCACCCCGGAAGATCTTCAGGGCAGCAACTTCCGGGTTGTTGCTGCCTCAGGCCGGACCGAGGCAGCAACAACCCTGAAGTTGCGCCGCCGGCCCCCCCGGGGGGGGGTGGGGGGGGTTAGACGTAGAGGGCGGTGAAGGGGGGCCAGGGGAGGTTGCGGAGCACCGAGAAGGCGAGCCAGGCGGCCAGGAAGCCGCCGACCAGCTTCGGGCCGATCCGCAGCTCGGGGAGCCGCCAGCCGAACGCCTGCTTGCCGGCCCAGGCGACGAAGAAGTACGCCAGGAAGGGCAGGGCGAAGACGAAGAGGAAGTGGTGCCGGGCCGCGGCCGGCAGGTCGGCGTGCAGCACGTACCAGAGGGCGCGGGTGCCGCCGCAGCCCGGGCAGTCGAGCCCGGTGGTCAACTTGAGCAGGCAGGACGGCAGGGCGTCCGGCGCCGAGCGGGTGGGGTCGCTGAGCAACGCGTAGCCGATGCCGGCGCCGACGCAGCCGAGCGCGGCCAGCGGCACCACCCAGCGTGGCGTGCGCGCGTGGAGCCGGCTGACGAACCGGGTGAGCCGGTCGGGCTCGGCAACCGGATAGCCCGCCGGATAGGCAGCGGACTGCTCCGCCGGCCAGCCCTCGGGCGTCGGAGGCGTCGGAGCGGCCGGTGCCGCCGGATTCCCGGCTGGCGGGGCGGGCTGGGCGCCCGGTCGGTCAACGCTCGTCACGACGCTCACCGTACACCGGCCACGCCCACCAGGGCGGCGGCCAGCGGGGTCGCGAGGTCGCCGGCGGCCGGCGGCGCCACCGCGTCCAGGCCGAGCCAGCCGGCCAGCCGGTACAGCTCGGCGGCGAGCGCCACGGCGGTCTCCCCCGGGTCGACGCCCGGCTCGGCCCAGGCGGCCGGCACCAGCAGCACCCCGCTCCTGCGGTCGGCCTTCAGGTCGACCCGGGCGGTGAAGCGCTCACCCTGCCGGAACGGCAGCACGTAGTAGCCGTACACCCGCTGCGGCGCCGGGACGTAGATCTCGATCCGGTAGCTGAAGTCGAAGAGTCGCTCGGTGCGGCCGCGTTCCCAGACCAGCGGGTCGAAGGGGCTGACCAGCGTGTTGCCGCGGACCCAGCGGGGCAGCCGGGCCTGCGCGTGCAACCAGGCCGGCTGCCGCCAGCCCTGCACGGCGACCGGCCGCAACTCCCCCGCCTCGACCAGCTCGGCGATGGCCTGCCGGGCCCCGGCCACCGGCAGCCGGAAGTAGTCGCGCAGCTCCACCTCCGCGGCCACCCCGAGCGACCGCGCGGCGATGCCGACCAGGGTGCGGTACGCCTCGGCGTCGGTCGGGGTGGGCGCCTCCAGCGCCTCGGCCGGCAGCACCCGCTCGGGCAGGTCGTAGCGGCGGGCGAAGGAGGTGGTGCGCTCGGCCGCGGAGACCTCGCCAGCCCAGAAGAGATATTCCAGCGCCCGCTTCACGTCCGACCAGTTCCACCCCCAGTTGCCGGTCTGCCGGGGCGCGTCGTGCTCGATCTCGGCCACCGTCAGCGGGCCATTGGCGGCCACCTCGTCGCGCACCCAGGCGACCAGCTTGGGCTGCTCCTGGGCGATGCGGCGCATGCCGCCCCAGGCGTCGGAGTGCGCCCGCGCCATCCGCCAGCGCAGCGCCGAATGCAGGCCGACCGGCACCAGCGACGCCTCGTGGCCCCAGTATTCGAAGAGATCGCGGGGGCGGCGGTAGGCGGCCGAGTCGAGCAGCGTGGTCGGGTAGGGCCCGAGCCGGCTGTAGAGCGGCAGGTAGTGCGCCCGTTGCAGCACGTTGACCGAATCCATCTGGATCAGCCCGACCCGGTCGAGCACCCGGCGCAGGTGCCGGCGGGTGGGCGCCCCGGTGGGCGCGGGGTCGGCGAAGCCCTGGGCGGCCAGCGCGACGCGGCGGGCCTGGGCGAGCGAGAGCGATTCCGGTACGACCATCGCAGGCAGGCTACGCCAGCGGTACGACACCGGCGCCCCGGTGCGGACGCTGGACCTGCCGCCGGTGGCCGCCTAGAACTACAGCTATGCCCACCATCCGCCGTGAGGAGCCCGCCGACGCCGAGGCGATCGCCCGGGTGCACATCCGCGGCTGGCAGGCCGGGTACGCCGGGATCATGCCGGCGGAGGTGCTCCGGCGACTCAACCCGGTGGCCTGGGCACAGCGCCGCCGCGATCTCGGCACGGCCGAACCCGACCACCCGTTCACCACGTTGCTGGCCGAGGTCGACGGCGGGCTCGCCGGGTTCACCACGTTCGGCCCATACCGCAACAACCAGGACCGCGGCGACCTCGACCCGGCCTACGGCGAGATGGTGGCGCTGTACGTGGTGCCCGAACACTGGGGCGACGGCACCGCGCCGGCCCTGCTGGCGGCGGCCCGCGCCGGCCTGGTCGAGCGGGGCTGGACGGAGTACCGGGTGTGGGTGCTGGCGGAGAACCACCGGGCCCGCCGCTTCTACCAGCGGGCCGGGCTGTCACCGGACGGTGAGCGGTCGACCTACCCGGTGCCGCTCTCCGGCGGACGACCGCCGATCGGGCTGGTCGAGCTGCGCTACACCGGCCGGCTCGACGGCTGACCCGGCCCACTCCGTGGCCGCCGCACGGTGCCGCAGCGGCAGGAACGCCAGCAGCGCCAGGCTTATCCAGACGTAGGTGTTGCTGAACAGGAAACCGTCGACGCCGCTGAAATCCCGCTCCCACGCCCAGACGATCCGGCTGGTCAGGAAGGCGTACCCGACGATCGCGGCGACCAGCAGGAGGCGTCGTCGGCGGCTGCCGGACGGCGCGGCCATCGCGCTCTCCACCAGCAGCAGCAACCCCGGCAGCAGCCAGACCAGGTGGTGCACCCAGGTGACCGGGCTGATCAGGCACATCACCGCGCCGGTCAGCGCCAGGCCGGCGGCCTCGTCGCCGGCCGACGCGGCGGCGCGGGACCGCCACACCCAGAGCGCCAGCGTCGCGGCCACCAGCCCCAGCCAGGCCAGCGTGCTGGGGCTCTGCGGGTCCAGCCGGGCCACCACGCCGCGCAGCGACTGGTTGGAGACGAAGGCCAGCTCACCGACGCGGCCGGTGTTCCACAGCGCGGAGGTCCAGAACTCCCGCGAGGCGTCCGGGAAGAGCGCGGCGGCGAGCACCGTCGCCCCGGCCGCGGTGCCCGTCGCGGTGGCCGCCGCCCGCCAGCGCCGGGTCACCAGCAGGTAGACGAGGAAGATGCCCGGGGTGAGTTTGATCGCGGTGGCCAGGCCGATGCCCACGCCGGCCCACCGGCTGCCGCGCGGCAGCAGCCGGAGCAGGTCCACCGCGACCAGGAACAGCAGCAGCGTGTTGACCTGGCCGAAGTTGATGGTCTCGCGCATCGGCTCGAAGGCGGCGGCCAGGCAGAGCGCCACCGCGAAGGCGAACCAGCGGGTCCAGCCGGCCCGCCGCGACACCGGGTCCAGCAGCCACCAGATCAGCACCGCGCTGGTCACCGCGCCGGCCGCCACGCTGACCGCGATCGCCGCGTGCCAGGGCAGGTACGCCATCGGCAGCATCACCAGGGCGGCGAACGGTGGATAGGTGAAGCCGTACTGGGTGCCGGGCTTGAGGTAGTCGTAGATCTCCCCGCCGTCGTGTACCCACCAGACCAGCGCGCCCCGATAGACGTGCAGGTCGAAGAAGCCGTGCCGGGCCGCCGCCACGGACAGGAACGCGGCCACCGCCACGGCGAGCACGACCACGGCGACGACCTGCCCGATCGTCCGCCTGGCACCCTGCGCCAACGTCGCCTCCCTCACCCTGCGTAGGCTGTCGTCCCATGGCTCTCGGGTTTGTCCGCCCGGCGCGTCCGGAGGACGCCGGCGAGATCGCACGTGTCCAGCTCGCGACCTGGCGGGCCGCCTACCGGCGGCTGCTGCCCCGGCACGTGCTGGAGGAGCTCGACGAGGCGTGGCTCGCCCAACGCTGGGACGCCGCGGTGCGCCAACCACCCGGCGACACCCATCGGGTGCTGGTCGCCGTCGAGCAGGCCGAGCAATCGTATCTGGTGGGGTTTGCCGCCTCCGGCCCGGTCGACGCCGAGGCGCTCGCCCCGAACGAGCCGGCCGACGCCCTCGGCCCGGAGGTGGTCGCGGTGACCGACCTGCTGGTCGAGCCGCGCTGGGGCCGGCGCGGGCACGGCAGCCGGCTGCTCGCCGCCAGCGTCGACCTGTGGCGGGAGTCCGGCTTCACCCGGGCGGTCGGCTGGGTGTTCGAGGGCGACCAGGCATCCCGGAAGTTCCTCGGTGCGGCCGGCTGGGCGCCCGACGGCGCGGGACGCGCGCTGGACGTGGACGACATGCTGGTCCCCCAGCTACGCCTGCACGTGTCCTTGCCCACCGACCCGGCCGAGGCGAGCTGACCGGCGCCGGGGCGCGCTGAGCGCGGCCCCGGCCGGGCGGAGACCGTCGCTCAGTCGAGCAAAGCGTCCAGGCCGATGGTCAGGCCGGGACGGTTGCGCACCGCGCGGACCGCGAGCAGCACGCCGGGCATGAACGAGACCCGGTCGTACGAGTCGTGCCGGATGGTCAGCGTCTCGCCGGTGGTGCCGAAGAGCACCTCCTGGTGGGCGACCAGACCGGCGGCCCGGACCGCGTGCACGCGCACCCCGTCGATGTCGGCGCCCCGGGCACCGGCAACCTCGTCCTTCGTGGCGTCCGGCACCGCGCCCAGCCCGGCCTCGGCGCGGGCCGCGGCGATCAGCCGGGCGGTGTGGGTGGCGGTGCCGCTGGGCGCGTCGAGCTTACCCGGGTGGTGCTGCTCGATGATCTCGACCGACTCGAAGTGCCGGGCCGCGCGGGCGGCGAACTGCATCATCAGTACCGCGCCGATGCCGAAGTTCGGGGCGATCACCACACCCAGCCCGGGCCGGCCGGCGAGCCAGCCGCCCACCTGGTCGAGGCGTTGCCCGGTGAAGCCGGTGGTGCCGACCACCGCGTGGATGCCCTGGTCGACGCACCAGCTCAGGTTCTCCATGACGGCATCCGGGGTGGTGAAGTCGACCACCACCTGCGCGCCGGCCGCCGCGACGTCGGTCAACGAGTCGCCCTGGTCGACCGCCGCCGCCAGTGTCATGTCGGGGGCCCCCTCGACGGCCCTGCACACCTCGGCGCCCATCCGGCCACGGGCACCCAACACGCCGACCCGGATCGGACCGGCCGTGCCCTTCTGCTGCTCGTCAGTCACGCGGCACAACCTATCCCAATCGGGTCGGGCGGGTTGTCAGGCGGTGAAGTCCGACTCGTCGAACGGGCCGACCACGGCCAGCGACATCGGTCGGGAGAGCAGGTCGGCGGCGAGGGTGTTGACGTCGTCCAGGGTGATCGCGTCGACCCGGTCGAGCAGTTCGTCGACCGGCATCAGGTCGCCGTAGAGCAGTTCGCCCTTGCCCAGCCGGCTCATCCGCGAGCCGGTGTCCTCCAGCCCGAGCACGAACGAGCCCTTGCTCATCCCCTTGCCCCGGGCCAGTTCGGCCTCGGTGATGCCGTGCACGGCGGTACGCGCCAGCTCGGCCCGGGTCAACTCCAGCACCTCCTGGACCCGGCTCGGTGCGCAGCCGGCGTAGACGCCGAACAGGCCGCTGTCGGCGTACTGGCTGGCGTAGGAGTAGACCGAGTAGGCCAGGCCTCGGCGCTCACGGATCTCCTGGAAGAGTCGGCTCGACATGCCGCCGCCGAGCACGTTGTTGAGCACGCCGAGGGCGAACCGGCGCTCATCCAGCCGGTCGATGCCGGGGCAGCCGAGGACGACGTGCGCCTGCTCGGTCTCCTTCGCCTCCACCAGTGTGGCGGCGGCCCGGGTGCGTACCGCCGGGGTGGCCGGCCGGTGCGGCGCGGAGGTGGCGGGGTCGGTGTCCAGCGGGGTGCCCCGCAGCGCCGCGCGGACCAGCCGGACCACCTCCGCGTGGTCGAGGTTGCCGGCGGCGGCGACGACGATCTCCGGCGCCACGTAGCGGCTCCGGTAGAAGCCGTGGATCTGCTGGCGCGTCATCGGGGTGACCGTCTCCGCGGTGCCCGAGATCAGCCGGCCCAGCGGGTGGTCACCGTAGACGGCCCGGGTGAACAGGTCGTGCACCTCGTCGCCCGGCTCGTCCTCGTGCATGGCGATCTCTTCGAGGATCACGCCCCGCTCGGTCTCCACGTCGGCCGGTTCCAGCACCGAGTCGGCGATCAGGTCGCACATCACGTCGATGGCCAGCGGCAGGTCCTCGTCGAGCACCCGGGCGTAGTAGCAGGTGTACTCCTTCGTGGTGAAGGCGTTGGTCTCCCCGCCGACCGCCTCGATCGCCGAGGAGATCTCCAGCGCGCCCCGCTTGTGGGTGCCCTTGAAGAGCAGGTGCTCCAGGAAGTGGGCGGCGCCGGCCTGCGGGCCGGTCTCGTCCCGCGAGCCGACCGCCACCCAGATGCCGAACGAGACGCTGCGCATCGTCGGGATCGCCTCGGTCAGCACCCGCAGCCCGTTGGGGAGCACGGTGCGGCGCACCGTGCCGCCCAGCGGGTCGTCGCTCAGCGTCCTGGTCACCGCGCCGGCGGTCGCGCTGGCCCGCCGGGCCGCACCGGGCGGCGTCGCACCCCGTCGCTCCGCGGGAAAGGACGAGCGCCGGGTCCGACTCACGGGAACCTGCTTCCAGTTCGACGAGGGTGACACGAAGGGGTGGTGGGTCACGAACCGGCCGGGCGACGATGTCGCCCGGCCGGTCAGCGGATCAGTACGGCTGATCGAGGATCAGCTGTGCCGGGTGCGGCGCCGCGGACGGGAGTCGCCGTCGCCGTCGCCCTCGCCACGCTCCGGGCCCCGGCTGCCCCGGTCGCCACCGCGCTCGCGGTCACCCCGGTCACGCGGGCCCCGGTCGCCCCGGTCCCGGCCGGCCGGCCGCTCGCCGTCGGCGGCCTCACCGGCGGCGGGCGCTTCGGCGCCCTCCGGGCGGACCTTGTCGAGGTAGATCTTGCCGCGCTGGTCGATGTCCGCGATCTCGACCTCGACCCGGTCGCCGACGTTGAGGAAGTCCTCGACCTTCTCGACCCGCTTGCCGTCGCCCACCTTGGAGATGTGCAGCAGGCCGTCGCGGCCCGGCAGCAGCGAGACGAACGCGCCGAACGGCGCGGTCTTGACCACGGTGCCCAGGAACCGGTCGCCGACCTTGGGCAGGGTCGGGTTGGCGATCGCGTTGATCCGCTCGACCGCGGCCTGCGCCGACGGGCCGTTGGTGGCGCCGACGTAGATGGTGCCGTCGTCCTCGATGGAGATCTCGGCGCCGGTCTCGTCCTGGATGGCGTTGATGGTCTGGCCCTTCGGGCCGATCACCATGCCGATCTTGTCGACCGGGATCTTCACCGTGGTGACCCTCGGCGCGTAGTCGGACATCTCGGCCGGCGTCTCGATCGCCCGCTGCATCACGTCGAGGATGGTCTGCCGGGCCTCGTGGGCCTGCTGGAGCGCGGCGGCCAGCACGTCCGACGGGATGCCGTCGAGCTTGGTGTCGAGCTGCAACGCCGTGACGAAGTCCCGGGTGCCGGCGACCTTGAAGTCCATGTCGCCGAAGGCGTCCTCGGCGCCGAGGATGTCGGTCAGCGTCACGTACTGGGTCTTGCCGTCGACCTCGTCGGAGATGAGGCCCATGGCGATGCCGGCCACCGGCGCCTTCAGCGGCACACCGGCGGAGAGCAGGCCCAGCGTCGAGGCGCAGACCGAGCCCATCGAGGTGGAGCCGTTGGAGCCGAGCGCCTCGGAGACCTGCCGGATGGCGTACGGGAACTCCTCGCGCGAGGGCAGCACCGGGATCAGCGCCCGCTCGGCGAGCGCGCCGTGCCCGATCTCGCGGCGCTTCGGCGAGCCGACCCGGCCGGTCTCACCGGTGGAGTACGGCGGGAAGTTGTAGTTGTGCATGTAGCGCTTGGACTTCTCCGGGGAGAGGGTGTCCAGCGCCTGCTCCATGCGGAGCATGTTGAGCGTGGTGACGCCGAGGATCTGGGTCTCGCCGCGCTCGAACAGCGCCGAGCCGTGCACCCGGGGCAGCACGCCGACCTCGGCGCTCAGCGGGCGGATGTCGCGCGGGCCACGGCCGTCGATGCGGACCTGCTCGCGCAGCACCCGGCCGCGCACCTCGGACTTGGTCAGCGAGCGGAAGGCGGCGGAGAGCTCCTTCTCCCGGCCCTCGAAGCGCGGGCCGAGCTCCTCCTGCACGCGGGCCTTCACCGCGTCCAGGGCCTCCTCGCGGACCGCCTTGCCGGCGATCTGGAGAGCCTCGGCGACGTCGGCGCGGGCCAGCTCGGCGACCGCGTCGTAGGCGTCGTCCTGGTAGTCCAGGAAGACCGGGAAGTCGGCGACCGGCTTGGCGGCCACCTCGGCCAGCTCGCTCTGCGCCCGGCACAGCTCACGGATGGCCGGCTTGGCGGCCTCCAGGCCGCTGGCCACGACCTCCTCGGTCGGCGCGGTGGCGCCACCGGCGACCAGGCTCACGGTGTGCTCGGTGGCCTCCGCCTCGACCATCATGATCGCGACGTCGCCGTCGGGCAGGGCGCGGCCGGCCACCACCATGTCGAAGGTGGCCCGGCTCAGCTCCTCGTAGGTCGGGAAGGCGACCCACTGGCCGTCGACGTGCGCCATCCGGGTGGCCCCGATCGGGCCGGAGAACGGCAGGCCGGAGAGCTTGGTCGACATCGAGGCGGCGTTGATCGCCACCACGTCGTACGGGTGCTGCGGGTCGAGCGCGAGGATGGTCTCGACGACCTGGACCTCGTTGCGCAGGCCCTTGACGAACGACGGGCGCAGCGGCCGGTCGATCAGCCGGCAGGTGAGGATGGCGTCCTCGCTGGGCCGGCCCTCGCGGCGGAAGAACGAGCCGGGGATGCGGCCCGCGGCGTACATCCGCTCCTCGACGTCGACGGTCAGCGGGAAGAAGTCGAACTGCTCCTTCGGCTGCTTGCCGGCGGTGGTGGCGGAGAGGACGACCGTCTCGCCGAGCTGGGCGGTGACGGAGCCGGCGGCCTGCCGGGCCAGCCGACCGGTGGAGAAGGTGATCTCACGGGTGCCGAACGACCCGTTGTCGATCACGGCGGTGCGGGATTCGGTGCCGAGTTTGGTCTCGGTCATAGTGCGGCAATGCTCCTTCGCATCGGGGGGCCACGACGCGGGAGCTGTACGGACGGCCGGTCTTCGATCGAAGCGCCCGGAACCGACGGCGAGCTGCCGCGGTGCCCGGAGGCCACTACCGGAGACCGGTACGCCGACGGCTCCCTGTCTGGGTGTCGCGGCCCGTGTCTCGGGTGGGACGCCGAACGGGGGAGCGGCCCGCTGGGCCGCTCCCCCGTCACGTCACCGGCGCAGACCGAGTCGCTCGATGAGCGACCGGTAGCGGTTGATGTCCTTCTTCTGGACGTAGTTGAGCAGCCGACGGCGGCGGCCGACCAGCAGCAGCAGCCCACGGCGGCTGTGGTGGTCGTGCTTGTGCACCTTCAGATGCTCGGTGAGCTCGGCGATCCGCTTGGTGAGGACCGCGACCTGCACCTCGGGCGAACCGGTGTCGCCCTCGACGGTCGCGTACTCCTCGCGGATCTTGGCCTTGGCCTGCTGGTCGAGCGCCATGTTCTCCCTGTTCCAGTGGGTTGATTCGATGCTGTCCGTCGGGCCGGGCTAGGGCACCGGTGACGGACGGTCCTCGCACCCGCGGCGTCGAGCAGGCATGCGAGGCCCCACGTCGGTCAGCCGACGTCCTGACCACGGTATCACCTCATCCGGATCATCCGGATGAGGCCCGTCAGGAGAGCGCCCGGCGGGTCTGCGCCACGTCCTCGGTGATCTGCGCCACCAACGGTTCGATCGAGTCGAACCGGATCTGCCCGCGCAGGTGCGCCACGAAGTCCAGGACGAGCCGCTCGCCGTACAGGTCGGCGTCGAAGTCGAGGACGTACGCCTCGACCCGCCGTTCCCGGCCGGAGAAGGTCGGGTTCGTGCCGATCGACACCGCCGCGGCGAGCGGCTTGCGCTGCCCCCGGCGGACCAGCCAGGCGGCGTAGATGCCGTCCGCGGGCACCGCGGCGTACCGGTGGCAGAGCAGGTTCGCGGTCGGGAAGCCCAGCTCACGGCCGCGCTGGTCGCCCCGGACCACCACGCCCTCCAGCCGGTGCGGGCGACCCAGCGCGGCGGCCGCCGCACCGACGTCACCGGCGTCCACGCAGGAGCGGATGTAGGTCGAGGAGAAGACCGTGCCGGCCCCGGCCACCAGCGGCGCGCCCTCCACGGCGAAGCCGAACGTGCGGCCGAGCCGCTCCAGCAGCGCCACGTCCCCGGCCGCCCGGTGCCCGAACCGGAAGTTGTCCCCCACCACCACGAGCGCGGCGTGCAGGTGCTCCACCAGCACGTCGTGCACGAACGCCTCGGCGGGCAGCCGGGAGAACTCGGGGGTGAACGGCACCACGCAGAGCACGTCCACCCCGAGCGCCTCGATCAGCTCCGCCTTGCGGGCCGGCTCGGTGAGCACCGCAGGGTGGGTGCCGGGCCGGACCACCTCGGCCGGGTGCGGGTCGAAGGTGACCACCACCGACTGGACACCCAGTTCGCGGGCGCGGGCCACGGCGTGCCCGATCGTCGCCTGGTGCCCCTTGTGCACGCCGTCGAAGACGCCGATGGTGACGACGGACCGCCCCCAGCCGCCGGGCGCCGCGTCGTACCCCCGCCACCGCTGCATGCTGCTCCTCCGCTTTCTCCCGCCGGCCGCCGGCGGACCCGGGTCAGATGCCCTGGCTGCTCAGGCCGGGGCGAGCACGATCTCCGCACGGGCCCGGCCGGCCCGCTCGCTGACGATAGCGATCAGCCCACCGGCCGGATCGAAGACCGCGTACGGCCCGGTCCGGCCGACCGCCTCCAGCGGGCCGCCGTGGGAGAGCACCCGCGCCTCGTCGGCCGTGGCGTCGCGGCGCGGGAAGAACCGCTCGGCGGCGGCGGCGAGCGGCAGGTCGACCAGGTCGGGCGCGCGCCGCTCCAGTTCGTCGAGGGTGGCGGCCTCGGCCAGGGTGAAACCCCCCACCGCGCTCCGCCGCAGCGCGGTCAGGTGCCCGCCGACCCGCAGCGCCAGGCCCGCGTCCCGGGCGATGGCCCGGATGTACGTGCCGGTCGAGCAGGCCACCTCGACGTCGACGTCGACCACGTCCGGCTGCTCGCGCCGGATCGCCAGCACGTCCAGCCGGGACACGGTGACCCGCCGGGCCGGCAGCTCGACGCTCTCCCCCTCACGCACCCGCTTGTACGCCCGCTGCCCATCGACCTTGATGGCGCTGACCGCGCTGGGCACCTGGTCGATCTCCCCGGTGAGCGCGGCCAGCGCCGCCCGGATCGCCTCGTCGGTGAGCGTGCCGGCGGGCGTGGTGGTGATCACGTCGCCCTCCGCGTCGTCGGTGACGGTGGCCTGGCCGAGCCGGAGCGTGGCGGTGTAGCTCTTGCCCGCGCCGATCACGTAGGTCAGCAGCCGGGTGGCCCGGCCCACGCCGATCACCAGCACCCCGGTGGCCATCGGGTCGAGCGTGCCGCCGTGACCCACCCGCCGGGTACGCGCGAGCCGGCGAACCCGCGCCACCACGTCGTGCGACGTCATGCCGCCCGGTTTGTCCACCACGATCAGACCGTCTCCGCTCACGACGTGCAAGCCTGCCAGACCCGTCCGGGCGACCGGGCACCGGACGTGCGGCCGGAAAAACGGGATGTGTCGTGGCGGCACCCTGCCACGATGGGCTCGTCGGCGTCGATGGACGCCCTGCTCGCGAACCACGGGGAGAACGAGATGACGACCAGCGGCCAACCCTCGGGCGCCCGACCGCCGATGGAGCCGGTACGCCTCCACACGCCCGACCCGCGACCCGCGTTGCCCGACTGGATGCTCGACCCGCCTCCGGCGCGGCGCACCCTGGGCGACCGGGTGGCCGGCGGCCTCGCCGCCCTGCCCGGCGCCGGTTGGCTGCGCCGTCGCTGGTGGGCCTGGCAGCAGCGGCAGCGCCTCTACCAACGCTTCCCGAACACCGTCAAGATCGGTGCCATGCTGATCTCCTTCGTGGTGATCCTGGCCATGGTGATGTTCGCCTACGGCCTCTACAGCCAGGCATGATCAGGCGGTGACGCCGGCGCGAGGCTCGGTCCGCACCGCGCCGGTCACCGCCCAGGCGCCGGTACGCAGCCGCAGCAGCAGGGCCACCAGGCGGATCACGACGAACAGCATCAGGCCGGCCCAGATGCCGCCGAGGCCGAGGTCGAAGGCGTAGGCGAGCCAGATCGCCGGCAGGAATCCACCCAGCACGCCGACCACCGTCAGGTTGCGCAGGTAACGGATGTCACCCGCGCCGATCAGCACGCCGTCGAGCGCGAACACCACCCCGGCCAGGGGCAGCATCGCGACGAACCAGGGCCAGGCCACCAGCGCCTGCTCGCGTACCGCCGGGTCGGAGCTGAACCAGCCCGGCACGACGCCGGCGCCGGCCGCCGCCAGCAGGGCGAACGCCGTGCCACAGGCCGCGCCGAGCCGGCCGATCCGCCGGGCCAGCGCGCGGGCCCCCGCCTCGTCAGCGGCACCGAGCGCGGCCCCGACCAGCGCCTGCGCGGCGATGGCCAGCGCGTCGAGTACCAGCGCCGCGAAGAACCAGAGCTGCACGGCGATCTGGTGGGCACCGACCGCGGCGGCACCGAACCGCGCGGCGACCGCCGTCGCGGAGAGGAAGCTGGCCTGGAAGGCCACCCCCCGGATGAGCAGGTCGCGGCTGAGCACCAGTTGCTGGCCGATGACCCGCGGACGCGGGCGCAGCGCCACCCGCTCGGCCACCAGGGCGGCGGCGAAGAGTACCCCGGAGAGGGTCTGCGCGATCACGTTCGCCACCGCCGAGCCGATCAGCCCCATGCCCACCGGGTAGACCAGCACCGGGCAGAGCACCGCGGAGAGCAAATTGGGGCCGACCACGAAGGCCAGCGGCCGGCGGGTGTCCTGCACGCCACGCAGCCAGCCGTTGCCGGCTGCGGCGAGCAGCAGCCCGGGTGCGCCGAACGCGGCGACCCGCAGCCACTCGGCGGCGGCGACGCCGACCTCACCACCTCCGGCCAGCGCTCCGGCCAGTGCGCCACCGCCGAACTGCATGCCGACCAGGACCAGCACCCCGACCCCGAGGGCCAGCCAGGACGCCTGCACGCCCTCGGCCACCGCGGCGGCCCGGTCGCCGGCGCCGAAGCGGCGGGCCGCCCGGCCGGTCGTGCCGTAGGCGACCACGGTGCCCAACCAGGCGGTCAGGGTCATCACGGTGCCGCCGACCGCCACCGCGGCCAACGGGACCCGGCCCAGATGGCCGACGACCGCGGTGTCGACGAGGACGTAGAGCGGCTCGGCGGCCAGGACCACGAGGGCCGGCAGGGCGAGCGCGGCGATCCGGCGCGGCGAGGCGACCCGGTCGGTGCTGACGATGGGCTGGCTCATCGCCGCCGATGGTGACACGCGAATAGTAAGGGGAGCAAGCTGGTGCGCTACTTACCGCCGGGCGCTGCCGGGCGGGTGGGGAGGCCGACGACAGCGGGCGACCTGGCCGGCGGTGACGCCGTACGCGCGGGACGGCTCGGCGTCACCGCCGGTCGGGCACGGTCACTGACGGGTGTCCATGGAGGTCTGCAGGGCGCGGCGGGCCTGCTCGCGGGCCTCGTCGGTGGTCTCGGGCTTGGGCTTGGCGGGCATGAAGGACCCCTTCCAGGGCGCGCGCCGTCAGGCGCGACGGGGCGTCACGGGCGTTGTTACGAGGCGCCCGGCACCTGCTCCGGGGTCACCGCAGCGGTGGGTGGGCGACGTGCTGGCCCGGGTCGGTCGACCCTGGAGGGAAGCGGCGCCGGGTATGGCTCCGCCGCCCCTGGCCTGCGCCAGAACGCAGCGCCGGCCGTTTCCCAAGTTATCGTTCAGGTCCACATGGTGCGCGCTGTTCCCGCCATTTGGACACGTCGGGCTCCCATCACCGGGCCAGGAAGTGCCAGCCGACC
Source organism: Micromonospora sp. CA-263727 (assembly GCF_050942455.1). NCBI lineage: Bacteria > Bacillati > Actinomycetota > Actinomycetes > Micromonosporales > Micromonosporaceae > Micromonospora > Micromonospora sp. CA-263727. The sequence continues at coordinate 1,776,620 of NZ_CP192031.1, read as the reverse complement.
CACCACCAGAAGCCGAACAACCCGATCCGGCCCACCGGGACCGGGCCCACCTCGTACCGCATCACGTAGGCACAGACCTCGCCGAGGGTCGGTATCCGCGAACCCTCCCGCCGGGCCAGCCACTCGACCAGACCGAACAGCGCCAACCCGACCAGGAAGCCACCGATCGCCAGCGACCGCATCATCGCCGCACCAACCCCCAGAACGCCGACAGCCACACCAGCCAGCCGGCGGAGCGGACCAGGCGGTCCTCCAACAGCGGGTCGGCCAGCAGCGAGAAGGTGGGAAAATCGTCACCGGCCGCCGCGATGAAGGTGGCCCCCTCGAAGACCCCGAAGACCACCACCGGCAGCGCCCACCAGACCGCACCCGAGCCCAACCGCTGCGGCGCCGGACGGGCCTGCACCCGTTTGGTCAGACCCAGCCAGATCAGCACCCCGCCGGTGCCGAAGACGTAGAGGTTCGCCTCCGTCGAGAAGGACGGAAAGCGACCGCCGACCAGCGAGAGGGCGACGAGCACCGGTACGCAGACGACCGGACGCTCCCAGGTGCGAGGGGCCTCGACGGTGAGATCGTGGGGCTGCTCCATCATCCGATTCTGCCCGCCCTGTCCAGGTCGCCGAAACGTCAACACTCCCCGGAGCCGACCCTGAAATCACCCCTGCGGGTCGACGCCGCCCGCCGCCGGAACGGCCAGCTCGGCCCGGATCCGGTCGACCACCTCGTCGACCGTGCCACGGCTGGTGAACCCGGCGGCCAGCCGGTGCCCGCCGCCGCCCAGCGCGACGGCCACCCGGCTGACATCCATGGCACCCTTGCTGCGCAGGGAGACCGCCCACTCGTCCGGCCCGGTCTGCTTGACCACACAGCTCACGTCGGCCTCGGCGGTGCACCGGACCGGGTCGATCAGGGCCTCCAGCACGTACGGCCGCTGCTCGTGCCGGGCCAGGTCGTCCAGGGTCGCGTAGGTCCAGACCAGGCCGTGCCCGCCGGCCGCGGCCGGCTCCAGCCGGGCCCGACCGAGCACCTCGCCGAAGAGCCGCACCGCGCCGAACGGGCGACTGTCGAAGACCCGCCGGGAGATCTCCCCCGGGCGGATCCCGGTGGCCAGCAGGCGGGCCGCCATCTCGTGCACCGCCGGGGTCGTCGCGTCGAACCGGAACGAGCCGGTGTCGGTGCTCAACGCCACGTACAGGCACTCGGCGATGCCGGCGTCCAGCGGCACGCCGAGCCGGGCCAGCAGTTCCTCCGCGACCACCGAGGTCGCCGCCGCGGCCGGGTCGACCAGGTTGACGTCGCCGAAGCCGGCGTTGGAGGCGTGGTGGTCGAGCACCAGCGCCGTCCCGGCGCGGGTCAGCCGGTCGGCCAGGTCGCCGAGCCGCGAATCGCTGGCCGCGTCGAAGCAGATGACCAGGTCCGGCTGCGGGTCGGCATCGGCCGCCGGCACCAGCAGCTCCAGGCCGGGCAGGCCACGGAAGGGTTCGGGCACCTCCGGCGGGCCGGGGAAGGTCGCCTGCATCCGGCGTACGCCGAGCCGGCGCAGCCCGAGCCCGAAGCCGAGCATGCTGCCGAGCGCGTCGCCGTCCGGGTTGACGTGGCAGATCAGCAGCACCCGGCCGTCGGGCGGCAGCTGACGCACGGCGGCCACCGCGGCGGCCCAGTCGGCCTCGGACGGGCCGGTCGGGGCCGACAGGCCTGCGCCGGCCTGCGCCGGCTGGCCAACGACCCCGGCCGAAGCCAGCGCGGCGGCCGGGGCCTTCTCGGACAGGGCCCCACCGGAGTGGGCGGTCACCGCCGTTCCCCGCCCCGGGCCTCGTCGGCCTCGCCCTCCTCGGGCTCCGCGTCCTCCTCGATCCGGTACGGCTGGGCGTCGCCGGCGTACTCGGCCTTGGCGGCGATGCGCTGCACCTCGGCGTCGGCGTTGCGGGCCGCCGCGAGCAGGTCGTCGATGTGCTTGACCTGATCCTGCACGTCGTCCAGGACGAAGGTCAGGGTCGGCGAGTGGCGCAGCCCGAGCGCCTTGCCGACCGTGCTGCGCAGCATGCCCTTGGCGCTGTCGAGCGCGGCGGCGGTGCCCGCCTGGGCCGCCGCGTCGCCGAGCACGGTGTAGAAGACCGTGGCGTCGCGCAGGTCGGCGGTTATCCGGGCGTCCGTGATCGTGATCATGCCGAGCCGTGGATCCTTGATCTGGCTTCGCACCACCGAAGCGACCAGTTCCCGCACCCGCTCCGCGTGCCGGCGTACCTTGGCCGGATCCGTCATCTCCGCCACCTCCACGGCGTCCCGCTACCGCCCGGGACCGGCGACACCGACGTCACCGGGGCCCGGACCGGCCCCAACACCTCGAACCCTACCTGCGCCACGCGGGCCGCCGCGCGGGGCGGCCGGTGGCGCCCCACCCCGGTCAGTCGTCCTCGCCGTGCAGCCGACGGCGCACCGACAGCAGCTCGACCTCCGGACGGCCGGCCACCAGGCGTTCGCACGAGTCGAGCACCTCGCGGGCGTGCGCCGCCTCGGCGGCCACCACCGCCACTCCTATCTCCGTTCGCCCGTGCAGGTCGAGCGCACCCACCTCGGCGGCCGACACCTCGAAGCGGCGCAGCGCCGCCACGATCGGCCGTACGTATGATCTCTTGGCCTTCAGCGACCGGGAGTCGCCCGGCATCAGCAGGTCGAATACTGCGGTTGCGGTGTACATCGCTGCGGACACTACCCGCACCCCACCCCACATGATCAAGGGGTTTACGCCGGTCGGCGTAAACCCCTTGACCAGTGCGTCACCGCAGGATCAGGCGCGAACCTTCTCCCGCATCTCGAAGGTCTCGATCACGTCGCCGACCTGGACGTTGTTGTAACCACCCAGAGTCAGACCGCACTCGAAGCCCTCCCGGACCTCCGTCGCGTCGTCCTTGAACCGCTTGAGCGAGCTGATGGTGAGGTTGTCCGCCACCACCGTGCCGTCGCGCAGCAGGCGCGCCTTGGCGTTGCGCCGGATGACGCCCGACCGGACGATGCAGCCGGAGATGTTGCCGATCTTGGACGAGCGGAACACGTCGCGGATCTCCGCGGTGCCGAGCTCGACCTCCTCGTACTCCGGCTTGAGCAGGCCCTTGAGCGCCGCCTCGATCTCCTCGATGGCCTGGTAGATGACGGTGTAGTACCGGATCTCCACGCCCTCGCGGTCGGCCATCTCGCGGACCTTGTTGGAGGCCCGCACGTTGAAGCCGATGATCGTGACCGGCTCGGACGAGGCGCTCGCGAGCATGACGTTGCTCTCGGTGATCGCGCCGACGCCCCGGTCGAGGACCTTGAGCTGGACCTCCTCGGGAATGTCGAGGTTGAACAGCGCGTCCTCCAGGGCCTCCACGGAACCGGAGACATCGCCCTTGAGGATGAGGTTGAGCGACGTCTTCTCGCCCTCCTTGAGCTGCTCCATGAGCGTCTCAAGGGTGGCCCGGCCACGGGAGTTGGCGAACGCCGCCGCCCGCCGCCGCGCCTGCCGCTGCTCGGCGATCTGCCGCACCGTGCGGTCGTCCGCCGCGGCGAGGAAGGTGTCGCCCGCGCCCGGCACCGCGGTCAGGCCGAGGACCATGACCGGACGCGCCGGACCGGCCTCGGAGACCTGGTTGCCGTTCTCGTCGAGCATCGCCCGGACCCGGCCGTGCGCCCCGCCGGCGACGATCGAGTCGCCCGCCCGCAGGGTGCCCTTCTGCACCAGCACCGTCGCCACCGCGCCGCGACCCTTGTCCAGGTGCGCCTCGATGGCCACACCCTGCGCCGGCCCGTCGATCGGAGCGGTCAGCTGCAACGACGCGTCGGCGGTGAGCAGCACCGCTTCGAGGAGGTCCTCGATGCCGATGCCCGGCTTCGCGGCCACGTTGACGAACATGGTGTCGCCGCCGTACTCCTCGGCGACCAGGCCGTACTCGGTCAGCTGCTGGCGGACCTTGTCCGGGTTGGCCTCCGGCTTGTCGACCTTGTTGACCGCGACCACGATCGGCACGTCCGCCGCCTTGGCGTGGTTGAGCGCCTCGATGGTCTGCGGCATCACGCCGTCGTCGGCCGCCACCACCAGGATCACGATGTCCGTCACCTGGGCACCACGGGCACGCATGGCGGTGAACGCCTCGTGACCCGGGGTGTCGATGAAGGTCACCGCGCGGTCCTCGCCCTCGTGCGGAACGTGGACCTGGTAGGCGCCGATGTGCTGGGTGATGCCGCCGGCCTCGCCCGCCACCACGTTCGCCTTGCGGATCGCGTCGAGCAGCTTGGTCTTACCGTGGTCGACGTGACCCATGACGGTCACCACCGGCGCCCGGCTGACCAGACGCTCCTCCGCGACCTCGGCGTCGAGGTCGATGTTGAACTGCGCGAGCAGCTCGCGGTCCTCGTCCTCCGGGCTGACGATCTGCACGTTGAAGCCGAGGTGCTCACCCAGCAGCAGCAGGGTGTCGTCGGAGCAGGACTGGGTCGCGGTGACCATCTCGCCCAGGTTGAACATCTCCTGGACCAGCGAACCCGGGTTGGCGTTGATCTTGTCGGCGAAGTCCGACAGCGAGGCGCCACGGGAGAGCCGGACCGTCTGCCCCTGACCCCGGGGAGCACCCGAGCTCATGGTCGGGGCCGACAGGTTGTCGAACTCCTGTCTGCGCTGCTTCTTGGACTTGCGGCCCCGGGTCGGCTTGCCACCCGGACGCCCGAAGGCGCCCGCGGCGCCGCCGCCACGGCCACGGCCACCGCCACCCGGACGCCCGCCGCCACCGGCCGGCGCGCCCGGACGGAAGCCACCGCCGGCACCGCCGCCGCCACCGGGACCGCCCCGGTAGCCGCCACCGCCACCGCCGGCACCGCCACCGGGACCGCCGCGGTAGCCACCGCCACCGCCGCCACCACCGGGACCGCCGCGGTAGCCACCGCCGCCGCCACCGCCGCCACCCGGACGGCCGGCGCCCCCACCGGGACGACCGGCACCCGGGCCGCCACCCGGGCGACCGGGACGCTGGCTCGGCATCGACGCCGGGCTGGGCCGCGGCGGCATCGAGGCGGGGCTGGGCCGCGGCGGCATCGACGCCGGGCTCGGCCGGGGACCCCCGGCACCGGCGGCCGGCGGCCGCTGCTGCTGGCTGCCCTGGATGCCGAACGGGTTGTTACCGGCGCCACGCGCCGGCGGGCGACCCTGCCGGCCACCCGGACCCGGGTTGGGTCCACCGGGCCGACCCGCGGCCGGGGAACCCGGGCGGGGCGGCATGGTGCCGGGGCCAGGTCGGGGACCCGAGCGGGCCCCACCCTCGGCCGGCGGCTCCCGGCGGACGTTCTCGCGCTGCTGCTGGCGGGCGGCCTGCGCGGCCTTGACCGCGGCCTCCTGCTCGGCCTTCAGCGCTGCGGCACGCGCCTCGGCGGCGGCCACCTCGATGTCGTGGGCACTCGCCGGCTTGGCGACCGGAGCCGCCGACGGCGGCGGACCGGGCACCGGAGCCTTCGGCTTCGGACCGGGCACCGCGGCCGGACGCCGGGGCGGCGTCGGCTTGGCGGCGATCCGGGGCTCGCCCGGAGTCGGCGTCGGGGTCGGTGGCGCCGCCGGAGCCGGCGCAGCCGGCAGCGCAGCCGACGGGGCACCGGCCCCGCCGGAGGCGACGAATGCGTTACGCAGCCGTCGGGCGACGGGCGCCTCGACGGTGCTCGACGCGGACTTCACGAACTCGCCCATTTCCTTCAGCTTGGCGAGAACGGTCTTGCTTTCGACCCCGAGCTCCTTTGCAAGCTCGTGTACGCGGGCCTTGCCTGCCACTGCACTCCTCACTCCGAGGTCGTGCGGGCAGCACCCGCAGCGACCTCACTCGTGCACTTGAAGCCTGGTCATTTCTGGGACTTCATCGTGTGCTCATGTCGGTCGTCCTACCTTGCTAGCGACCCTCGCCCGGTCGGGTGACCGGACGTGGTGGTTGGCGCGTCAGGTAATCCGCGAGGGCACCGTCATCCGGTGCCCCGGCGACGCGCAGCGCCCGCCCGAAGGCCCGACGCCGCACCGCCTGCGCGAAGCAGGCCGGATCCGGGTGCATGTTCGCTCCCCGACCCGGCATTCTGCGAGCCGGATCGGGTCGGAGGCTGAACCCAGCCTCGTCACCGACCGCGACAATCCGCAGCAGTTCACTGGCCGGCGCACGCCGTCGGCAACCCACACAGGTGCGCTCCGGCCGCGCGCGTCGTACCACTGCTGGAAGTCTACCCCTAGCTGCCCGAGACCGCTCCGCCCGGCTCCCGGACGTGATCAGCCCCGGACCGGCTGCCCGGACCCGCCTGTTCGGCATCGGAGCGGATGTCGATCCGCCAACCGGTCAACCGGGCAGCAAGCCGGGCATTCTGCCCCTCCCGCCCGATCGCGAGCGAAAGCTGGAAGTCCGGGACGGTGACCCGGGCCGCGCGGTTGGCCAGGTCGACCACCTCGACCCGGAGCGCCTTGGCCGGCGAGAGCGCGTTGCCCACAAAGCTCGCCGGATCGTCCGACCAGTCGATGATGTCGATCTTCTCACCGTGCAGTTCGCTCATCACCGCCCGGACCCGCTGCCCCATCGGGCCGATGCAGGCCCCCTTGGCGTTCACGCCCGGTGCGGTGGAACGCACCGCGATCTTCGTACGGTGACCCGCCTCACGCGCGATCGCGCTGATCTCGACCGTGCCGTCGGCGATCTCCGGCACCTCCAGGGCGAAGAGCTTCTTCACCAGGTTGGGGTGCGTGCGGGACAACGTGATCTGGGGGCCGCGCATTCCCTTGGCCACGTGCACCACGACGCAGCGGATCCGCTCGCCGTGGGTGTACCGCTCGCCGGGCACCTGCTCGGACTGGGGCAGCACGCCCTCCAGCTTGCCCAGGTCGACGGTGACGATGCCCTTCTCGGCCCGTGCCTCGTGCGCCTGCACCACCCCGGTCACCAGGTCGCCGTCCCGACCGACGTACTCGCCGAAGTGCACCTCGTCGGTGGCCTCCCGGAGTCGCTGGAGGATCACCTGCTTGGCGGTCATGGCGGCGATCCGGCCGAAGTCGTGCGGAGTGTCGTCCCACTCCCGCACCACGGCGCCCTCGGGGCTCACCTCCTGGGCGTAGACCAGGGCCACGCCGGTCTTGCGGTCGATCTCCACCCGGGCGTGCGCCTGGGCACCCTCGGTGTGCCGGTACGCGGTCAGCAGCGCGGTCTCGATCGCTGCGAGGATCGTGTCGAACGGGATCTCCCGCTCGCGCTCAAGTGCGCGCAGCGCCGCGAGGTCGATGTTCACCTCTCCTCGTCCTCCACATCGTCAAAGTCATCGTCGTCGACGTCTTCTGAATCGGGCAGTTCGTCGAGCCGACTGAACTCGACCTGCACCCGGCCCGGACCGAGATCGGCGTAGCCCACCTCGGCGCGGTCCTCGTCGGTCTCCAGCACCACGCGCTCCTCGTCGGCGGCGACCACCCGCCCGGTGAGCTGCCGGTCGCCCGCCGGTCGCCCGCCCGGCTCGGCCGCCGCGCCCCGGACGGTCACCCGGACCAGCCGGCCGACGTTGCGCCGCCAGTGCCGGGGCAGGGTCAGCGGGCGGTCCACGCCCGGGGAGCTGACCTCCAGCTGGTACTCCCCGGCGACGATGTCACCGGCGCGCTCCTCGGCCGCGTCCAGCGCCGCGGAGACCGCCCGGGAGACGTCGGCCACCGCGTCCAGGTTGATCCCGCCGTCGGCGTCGACTATGACGCGTACCACGTGCCGGCGGCCGGCCCGGGAGACGGAGAGATCCTCCAGGTCGTAGCCGGCGCCCTCGACCACCGGCGCGATCACCGCGCGCAGCCGCTCCCGGCGGGCGGTGAGGTCACCACGGGAAACCTGGCCGCCTCGCGGAGCCGGGCCGCCACGGGGACGCCCCGTCGTTCTGGTGGCACGGCCACGCTGCGTCATCTCCGGACCCCTCCGCTGCTCGCCGGCACAGCATGCCGGCACGCCACCGGTGCGGACGCGCCGGTGGCTGCGCAGAGCGTAACGCGCCGGCCGGAGGAGGGCCCGAGCGGCGCACCGACGCCACCGCCGTACAACCGCGCCGGCGATGGTGTTGACTTGTCCGGTGGCGATGGGCAGAACGACTCGGCGGGACGGATCGTCCGAGCTTTCCCGGCGCGCGGTGCTGCGGGCCGGCACCCTGCTGGCGCTCGGCGGAGCCGCCGGGCCGCTGACCGGTTGTGGTCTCTTCGACCGCGACGAGGATCCACCGGAGCCGGACCCGCTCGCGCCCCTGCTCGACGAGTCGCTGAGCCTCGCGGCGGGGCTGCGGGCGACCGCCGCCGCCCACCCCGACCTGACGCTCCGGCTCATCCCGCTGGCCGAGTCGCACGAGGCGCACGCCACCGAACTCGCCCGGGTCACCGGCAGCGCGATCCCGACCGGCAGCGCCGCCCCGTCCGGCCCGGCGGCGTCGCCGTCCGGCGCGCCGCCGGTCGATCAGCCCGCCGCGCTGGCCGCGCTGCGGCAGGCCGAGCGCGCCGGACGGGAGTCGGCGAAGACCGCCTGTGCGGCAGCGCCGGCCGAGCGCGCCGCGCTGCTCGGCTCGATCGCCGCCGCACGCGCCACCCACCTGGAGGCCCTGCGATGAGCGAGCGGCAACCAACCAGTCCGGAGGACGCACTCGGCGGTGCGTTGACCGCCGAGTACGCCGCCATCTGGGCCTACGGCCCGATCGGGGTACGCCTCACCGGCGCCGAACGCAAGGCCGCCGCCGACGCGGAGGCCGCGCACCGGGGACGGCGGGACGCCCTGGTGGTCCAGCTGAGCACCGCCGGTGGCACCGTCCCGCCGGACCGGGCCGGTTACACCCTGCCCTTCGCGGTGACCGACCGGGCCAGCGCGCTGCGGCTGGCGGTGGAGGTGGAGGAGCGGGCGGCCACGTTCTGGCGGGCGGTGTTGCCGGCCAGCACCGGCGCCGAACGGGACCGCGCCCTGGCCGCCCTGGTCGAGTACGCGGTGCGGGCCACCCGCTGGCGGCGCAGCGCCGGAACCACCCCGCTGACCGTGCCGTTCCCGGGCCGCCCCGGCTGAGAGACGGTCGGGGGCGTTGCCGGGGTCACGCCCAGCCCGGTTGCGGCCGGCATACCAGGTATGCATACTCCGGTCCATGTCCATCCGCCACGGCCTGCTCGCCCTGCTCGAACGCGGCCAGATGTACGGCTATCAGTTACGGGCCGCGTTCGAGGAGTCGACCGGCTCGACCTGGCCGCTGAACATCGGGCAGGTCTACACCACGCTGTCCCGGCTGGAACGGGACGGGCTGGTGCGGCCGTTGCCGGAGAGCGAGGCCGGGCAGCGGCCGTACGAGATCACCGACGCCGGGCGGGCGGACCTGGCCCTGTGGTTCGCCACCCCGATCAGCCGGACCGACCGGCCCCGCGACGAACTGGCGATCAAGCTGGCGCTGGCGTTGACCACCCCCGGGGTGGACGTCCGCGCGGTGGTGCAGACCCAGCGCACCGCCACGATGCGCGCGTTGCAGGAGTTGACCCGGTTGAAGTACGCCAGCGACCGACCCGAGGACCTGCCGTGGCGGTTGGTGCTGGATGCGATGGTGTTCCAGGCCGAGGCGGAGGTGCGCTGGCTGGACCACTGCGAGACCAGCCTGGTGCGGCACCGCCCCCCGGCCCCTGGCCCGTCGCCCATCTCGGAGGCGGTGGGCCACAGCGGTGAGGAGGCACGACGGTGAGTGCGGTCAGCGGGCCGATGCCGGCCACGCCGGACCACGGCGCCGCACCCCCCGAGGGCGTCGGCACCGCAGTCGGGCCGCCCGGCGTCCCCGCCGACGCCGTGCTCGACCTGCGTGACGTGCACCGCACCCACGGCGCGGGCCCGGCCGCGGTGCACGCGCTGCGCGGCGTGAGCCTGGTCGTCCGGCCCGGCGAGTTGGTCGCCGTGATGGGTCCCTCCGGCTCCGGCAAGTCCACCCTGCTCACCCTCGCCGGTGGGCTGGACAGCCCGACCGCCGGCGAGGTGCATGTCGAGGGGCAGCCGCTGCACGCGCTCGACCACCGCGGGCTGGCTCGGCTGCGCCGCCGACGGATCGGCTACATCTTCCAGAACCTCAACCTCATCGGCAGCCTGACCGCGGTGGAGAATGTCGCGCTCCCCCTCGAACTCGACGGGGCGGGCCTGCGCCGGGCCCGCCGGCTGGCGCTGGACGCGCTGACCGAGGTGGGCCTGTCGGAGTTGGGCGACCGGTTCCCGGACCAGCTCTCCGGCGGCCAGCAGCAGCGCGTGGCCATCGCCCGGGCGCTGGTCGGCGAGCGTCGCCTCGTGCTGGCCGACGAGCCGACCGGTGCGCTCGACTCGCAGACCGGCGAGGCGGTGCTGCGGCTGCTGCGCCGCCGGGTCGACGCGGGAGCGGCCGGGGTGCTGGTCACCCACGAGGCGCGACATGCCGGCTGGGCGGATCGGGTGGTGTTCCTGCGCGACGGTGTGGCGGTCGACTCGACCGGCCCGCTGGTGGGCGTCGAGAGCCTGCTCAGCGGCAGCGGCCGGTGACCGGCGAAGCGCACCGTCGACCCCGCAGGGCACGGCTCGCCGAGACGATCGGGTCGTGGCGGGCCGCCCTCCGGATCGCCCGCCGGGAGGCGCGGCGGGCGCGGGCGCGTACCGCCCTGGTCCTTGCGATGATCATCTTGCCGGTGTTGGCCCTCACCTTCATCGCGGCCAGCGTCGACATGGCCAAGCTGACCCCGGCCGAGCGGATGGAACAGCGGCTCGGGACGGCCGACGCGGAGCTGCGGGTGGCGTCCCACGGCCCGGTGACGCAGAGCCCCACCGGGGACAGCTGGTCGGCCGAGTCGGACAGCGAGTCGTATCCGGAACAGGTCACCGCGGACGAGGTCACCGCGCTGCTGCCGGCGGGCAGCCGGGTCCTTCCGGTGCGCCGTTGGGTGCCGCTCGGCATCCGGTACGGCGACCGGGTCCGGGACGACATCTCCGCCACCGTGGTCGACCTCACCGACCCGCTCGGGCGTGGGTTCACCCGGTTCCACGCCGGACGGGCACCGGCGACGGCCGACGAGATCGCGGTGAACCCGGCCGCCCGACGTGCCCTCGGCATCGACATCGGCGACCTGATCGTCGCCGGGGACGGTGCGCGTACCTGGACGGTCGTCGGGGTGGTCGAGCTGCCCGAGCAGCTGAATCCGATGGTCATCCTGCATCCCGCCGGTGCGCCGTCGCCGGAGCCGTACCAGGAGAACGTCTTCCTGGCCGACCTGCCCGGACCGGTCACCGACGAGCTGTTCCGCCGGCTCAACCAGAACGGTGTGGTGGTCGGCTCCCGGGTGCCCGCGCCGTCGACCTGGTTCGACACCGCCGCCGGTCCGCTGCCCGCCGGCCTGGAGGTGGAGGACGTCGGCACCGGGTTCCTGGTCGGGGGGCTCGGCCTGCTTGAGGTGGTGCTGCTGGTCGGCCCGGCCTTCGCGGTCGGCGTACGGCGTCGGCGGCGGGACCTCGCGCTGGTCGCGGTGGCCGGTGGCGACGCCGCGCAGCTGCGCCGGGTCGTGCTCGCCGACGGCGTGGTGCTGGGTTGTGTCGGCGCCACGATCGGCCTCGTGCTCGGCGTGGCCGCGGCGTTCGCCGGCCGACCGCTGGTCGAGGAGTTCCTCTTCCAGCACCGCTTCGGCGGATACCGCGTCTGGCCGGCGGCGCTCGCCGGGATCGCGCTGGTCGCGGTGCTCGCCGGAGTGCTGGCCGCGCTGGCCCCGGCCTGGACGGCCGCCCGGCAGGACGTGGTGGCCGGCCTCGCCGGTCGACGCACGCCGCCCACGCACCGACGCCGGTGGCTGACCATCGGCCTGCTGCTGGCCGCCGGTGGGACCGGCGTGGCCGCGCTCGGCGCGGCGGCGCCCTCGCAATCGATCATCCTCGCCGGGCTGGTCCTCGGCGAGCTCGGGCTGGTCTTCGCCACCCCGACGCTGGTCGGCCTGCTGGCCCGGCTCGGCCGGTTCCTCCCGTTGACGCCACGGATCGCGGTACGCGACGCCAGCCGTAACCGCTCCTCGGCCGCGCCGGCCATCTCCGCGGTGATGGCCGCGGTCGCCGGCAGCGTCGCCCTGGGCATCTTCCTGGCCAGCGAGGACGCCCGCAACGACCAGCGTTACCAACCCGCGCTGCCGGAACGCAGCGTGCTGGTCACGACCGGCGGTGCCCCCGGCCCGAACGGCCTGCCCACCCTCGCCGAGGTCGCCGGCCCGGCCCGGGAGCACCTTGGCGCCGGCGCGATCGCCCCGCTGGTCGCGGCGGGATGCCGACCGGAGTTCGACAGCTGCGTCATCACCGCCGTGCTGCCGGCGCAGCGAGCCTGTCCATGGCGCCCGGGCGAGCCGCTCAGCGCGGCCGAGCAGCGGCGGGCCCGAGCGGACCCGCGCTGTCAGGGGATGGCCGACAGCCGCTACGACTCCTACCTGCAGGTGGCCGTGGACGACGGGGCGGCGCTGCCGATCCTCACCGGAGCCGACCCGGCCGACACCGCCGCCGCCCGGGCCGTGCTACGCGCCGGTGGGGCGGTGGTGACCGACCCGCGCTACCTGCTGGACGGCCGGCTGGAGCTGACCATCCAGCGCGATCCCGAGGAGGCGGTGCAGGCCACCGACACCGCGACCGTGCCCGGTCACGCCCTGAGCACCGCGGTCGGCGAGAACTGGCTGCTGCTCTCCCCGGCCACGGCCGACCGGCTCGCTCTGGCGACGAGGCAGAACGGCTGGGCGATCGACGCCGGCCAGCGGCCGGAACCGGATCGCCAGAACCGGTTCCTCGCCGCGCTCCGCCCGCTCGGGCTGGCGGTGCAGATCGAGAACGGCCGGGGCTACGGCAACGGCCAGCCGATCCTGCTGCTGCTGGCCGGGGTGTCCGCGGTGGTCACCGTGGGCGCCGCGGGCATCGCCACCGGCCTCGCCGCCGCCGAGGGACGCGCCGATCTCTCCACCCTCGCCGCGGTCGGCGGCGGGCCCGGCGTACGCCGCCTCCTGTCGCTCTGCCAGGCCGGCGTGATCGCCGTGCTCGGCTCGGCGCTGGGCATCGTCGCCGGCCTCAGCTCGGCGGCCATCGTGCTGACCTTCACCAACCGGCAGTACGCCGAGAGCTGGCCGACCGAACCGCCGTACCCGCTGGTGATCCCCTGGCTCGTCCTCGGCGTGCTGGTCGCGGTGCCGCTGGTCGCGATGCTCGGCGCGGCCCTGTTCACCCGCTCGCGCCTACCCGTCGAACGCCGCCTCGACTGATGTAAGGAAGGGCCCCCTGTTAACGCCTCCGGTAGAGGAGGGGCCCCCTATTAACGGGCGCGGCGCGGCGGGCGGACGGGGCGGGCCGCACTAGGGTGTGCGGTGACCGGGTCGTCGCTGCCGGCGACGGTGTGGGCGGTGGCGCGATCGCGGGGTGGTCGGCGTGGACGATGTCCAGGAGCACCGGGACGATCCGCGGTGGGCCATGGCCGAGCGGGTCGCCGAGGCCGTACGGCGCCGCTTCCCGGCCGACGTGCTCGCGGTGGCCGTGCACGGTCCGCTGGCCCACGGCGACGACGACGGCGGCGGGGTCGGCGAGGTCGGTCTGTTGGTGATCACCTACCGGCCCGGCACGGGACCGCCCCCGGCGGCCCGCCGGGTGGACGGCGTGCTGGTCGACCTGACCGTGGTCGCCGCCGAGGAACGCCTACGCCAGGCCCGGCAACTGACCTCGCGGTGGCCGCTGACCGCCGACCGCTACCTGACCACCCGGGCGTTGCACGACCCGACCGGATGGCTGCGCACCATGCGCGACGAGCACCTCGGCCGGCTGGCCCGGGCCCGCCCGGCCGAGTTCACCACGGCCGCCCGCACGGCCTGGTACCGGGGCAGCGCGGCGCACGCCCGCGCCGCCCGGCTGGCCGAGTGGTACGAGACGGACCAGGCGCTGCTGATGCTCGGCGAGGCCCGGTTGGCCGCGGCGACGGTGCACGGCCTGCTCGGCCGCACCTACTTCCGGGACCCGGGCGACGCGGTCCGCCGGACCGGACTGGCCGGGGCGGACATGACCGAGGTCGGCGCCGTGCTGACCCGCCAGTCCGAGGAGCTGACCGCCCGGGGTCGCCCCGTCGACGGCACCGTCGACGACCTGCTCGACAACTGACCCGCACCCCGAGGTCAGAGGCTGCCCTGGACACCGATCAGGGCACCGATCAGATAGGTGGCCGCCGCCGCGGCGGCACCCAACAGCAGCTGACGCAGCCCGCCGGACCACCACCGGCGGTTGGTGAACCGGGACACCACGGCACCGGCGACGAAGAGACCGAGCCCGCCCACCGCCAGGGCGAGGGTCAGGCTGGTCCCGCCGAGCAGGTACGGCAGCAGCGGCACCAGCGCGCCGACGGAGAAGCAGAGGAACGACGAGAACGCCGCGGTCCACGGGTCCGGGCGCTCGTCCGGGTCGACGCCCAGCTCCTCCTGGACGTGCATCCGCAGAGCCTGCTCCGGGCGCTGCCGTACCGCCTCGGCCACCTGGGCGGCAAGGTCCTCCGGCAGGCCCCGGGCGACCCAGAGCTCGGTCAGCTCCCGAGCCTCGGCCTCGGGGTGGCGCTCCAGTTCGCGCCGCTCCTTGGCCACCTCGGCGGCGAGTTGCTCGTTGGCCGACCGGACGCTGGTGTACTCACCGAGCGCCATCGAGATCGCACCGGCGACCAGGCCGGCGGTGCCGGTGAGCACGATGTTGCGCGGCGAGACCCCGCCGCCGCCGACGCCCGCGATGAGGGCGATGTTGGTGACCAGGCCGTCCATCGCGCCGAAGACCGCGGGACGCAGCCAGCCGCCGGAGACGTCGGCGTGATGCGCCTCCCGCAGCGCGGCAGGGGTGTCGGTCACGGCAGTGTGAGGATCTCGTGGCCGTCCTCGGTCACCAGTACGGTGTGCTCGAACTGGGCGGTCCACCGCCGGTCCTTGGTGACCACCGTCCAGCCGTCCTCCCAGAGGTCGTACTGGTAGGTGCCCAGGGTGATCATCGGCTCGATGGTGAAGGTCATCCCCGGCTCCATCACGTCGGTGGGGCGGGGGCTGTCGTAGTGCGGCACGTAGAGCCCGCTGTGGAACGACTCGCCGATGCCGTGGCCGGTGAAGTCGCGCACCACCCCGTAGCCGAAGCGCTTCGCGTACGACTCGATGACCCGGCCGATGACGTTGATCTGTCGACCCGGGACGACCGCCCTGATGCCGCGCATCATCGCCTCGTGGGTCCGGTCGACCAGCAGCCGGGCCTCCTCGCTGACCTCACCGACGCAGAAGGTGGCGTCGGTGTCGCCGTGCACCCCGCCGATGTACGCGGTGACGTCGACGTTGATGATGTCGCCGTCGGCCAGCAGGGTCGAGTCGGGGATGCCGTGGCAGATCACCTCGTTGATGCTGGTGCAGCAGGACTTCGGGAAGCCCTTGTAGCCCAGTGTCGACGGGTAGGCGCCGTTGTCGATCAGGAACTCGTGCACCACCCGGTCGATCTCGTCGGTGGTCACGCCGGGCTTGCAGTGCTCCCCGGCCAGCTGGGTGGCCTGCGCGGCGATCCGCCCCGCCACGCGCATCTTCTCGATGGTCTCCGGGGTCTGCACGTGCGACCCCTGCCATGGCCGGGGCGCCTTCTTGCCGACGTACTCCGGCCGGGTGATGTGGGCCGGCACCGGCCGCCACGGAGAGAGCGTGCCTGGGGTCAGCGGCGCACGGACGGTCATGCCGCAAGCCTATCGCCGACCGCTCGGTGACCCCTACCACCGCCCGGGGCCGACGGTTGTTGCCCCACCAGGACCACTGTGTCAAGGTGTCTGCGTGGATCAAGGGGGAGCACCTCCCGTCTTCTCGGCCAGCGCGGAAACCGACGGCGATCACCTCAATGTGGTGGTCACCGGCGAGGTCGACATGTCGACCGCCGACACCATGCTCCAGACCGCGCTACGCGAGCCGGCCGCCCGGGTGACGCTCGATCTGCGGGCGGTTACCTTCTTCGACTCGGCGGCCATCCACGCGGTGGTCCGGCTCGCCGGCCACTATCCGGACGCGCTGACCGTGCTGCCCTCCCGGCAGGTCAGCCGGGTGCTGGAGATCGCCGGCCTGGGCGAGCAACGCTGGCTGCACGCCACCTGACCCACCCGCCGGCCCAGCAATGGCACGCCGCCGGCCCAGCGGTGACACGCCGCCGGCTCAGGGGTGCAGCTGCCGCCGCAGGGTCACCTGCGTACCCTCCGGGCCACGACTGACCGACAGCTCCCCGAGCGCCCGGATCAGCGCCAGGCCCCGGCCCCGGAAGCCCGACCCGGTCGATTCCCGCCACCGCCCGGTGTCCCGCACGGTCGCCACCACCATGCGGTCCCGCACGGTCACCTCGACCCCGATCGTCGGCTCCGCCGGGTCGACCGGGTGTTCGATGGCGTTCGCGGCCGCCTCGGAGACCGCCACGGTGAGGTCGAACAGGTCCGTCTCGCTCACCCCGTACGCGACGAGGAAGTCCTCCAGCCGTTTGCGCAGCGCGCTCAGCCGGGTGGGGTCGGCGGGCAGCCGCAGCGCGAACCGGTCGAGTTCGGCGGCTTCGAGCGCGAGCACCGCCACGTCGTCCCGTCGGGGCCGGTCCGCGACCCGCTCGACGACCGCGTCGACCAGATCCGCCACATGATCGCTGGCCCGGGCGGCGTCGGCGCGCAGCTGGGCCAGGGCCTCGTCGATGCCGACCTGCCGGTCCTCGATCAGGCCGTCGGTGTAGAGCAGGAGACGGTTGCCGAACCGCAGCTCGCCGGAGGCCGTCGCGTACACCTGCCCGGGGATGGCGCCGACCGGCGGCCCGAGCGCGCCCTCGTGCAGGAACGCCACGTCGTTCCCACGGATCACCAGCGGGGACGGATGCCCGGCCCCGGCGTATCGCAGCCGGCCCGTGCGGGGGCTGAACCACAGGCAGAAGACGGTGGCGAACGAGCGCGAGCCGGTCGAGCCCACCAGCCGGTTGAGCCCGGTCAGCGACTCGCCCGGGTCGAAGCCCTCCAGCACGTACGCCCGCAACGCGTTGCGGAGCTGGCCCATGGTCGCCGCCGCCGGCACGCCCTTGCCGACCACGTCGCCGATGACCAGCACGAGTTCGTCGTCCTCCCGGGCGATCACGTCGTACCAGTCGCCGCCGACCTCGACGCCGGCAGTGCCGGGCAGGTAGCGGCTGGCCACCACGGCACCGGGCAGCTGGGGCAGGGTCTGTGGCAGCAGGCTGTGTTGCAGGGTGGTGGCGATACGGTGTTCGGCCTCGTAGAGCTGGGCGTTCTCCAGGCGTACGCCGACCAGCCGGACCAGTTCGGTCAGCGCGGCCTCGTCGGTGCCGGCCCCCTCGCCGGCCGGACACCACACCCGCAGCTCGCCGAGTTGCTTGCCGCCCAGGCCGGTAAGCGGCACCACGAAGGACGGCTCGACGGTGGTGGACCCGGCGGCGTCGGCCTCGTAGCGTGCCCCGCCGGCGGAGATCACCACCCGGACTGCCTCGACGAGGCTGAGGGCGTGCCGGGCCGCGACCTGGAGCACGTCGGCCGTGGAACGGGCGGTGTTCACCGCGACCGCCGCGTCGGCGAGGGCCCGCAGCCGACGGATGATCTGGCCGCGTAGCTGGCCGAGTTCCACGTTGGCCCGGACCCGGGCGATCAGCTCCTGGCCGGAGAAGGGCTTGGTCAGGTAGTCGTCGGCACCGGCCGACAGCCCGGCCACCTCGGCGGCCGAGCCGGCGCGAGCCGACAGCAGCACGATCGGCACGTACCGGGTGCGCGGGTCCGCGCGCAGCGCGGCGACCAGGCCGAATCCGTCCAGCCGGGGCATCATCACGTCGGCCAGCACCAGGTCGAAGGCGGTCTCGGTGGCCCGGCGCAGGGCGTCGACACCGTCGGTGGCCGTCACCACCTCCCAGCTCGGCATGAGCAGCCGGGCGACGTGCTCCCGCAGGTCGGGGTTGTCGTCGACGACC
Organism: Micromonospora sp. CA-263727; assembly: GCF_050942455.1. Lineage (NCBI taxonomy): Bacteria > Bacillati > Actinomycetota > Actinomycetes > Micromonosporales > Micromonosporaceae > Micromonospora > Micromonospora sp. CA-263727. Next base: position 1,758,645 of record NZ_CP192031.1, on the reverse strand, counting down.
AGGATGCGGCCGGCGGGGGCGGCCTCGGCCGGGACCACGGCGGCCGGACCGGCCGGGGCGGCGGTGGCGGGGCCGGCGGGGGCGGCGGTGGCGGGGGCGGCGGGGGCGGCGGTGGCGGGGGCGGCGGGGGCGGCGGTGGCGGGGGCGGCGGTGGCCGGAGTGGCCGGGTTGGGGCCGGCCGGGGCGGCCGGGGCCGGGGCGGGGGCGGGGGCGGCGGTCCAGCGGGCGGTCTCGGCGACGAAGAGCGACGCCTGTTGCGGCTCACGCAGGGTGTCGGCGGCATCGGCCACCCGATCGGCCGGCAGGTGCCCGGAACCGAACGGGACGGTGACGACGAAGGTGCTGCCCCGGTCGACCTGGCTGGTCACGGTGACCCGTCCGCCATGCATCTCGACCAGCTCCCGGACCAGCGCCAGCCCGATCCCGGTCCCCTCGTGGCTGCGCGAGCGTACCCCCGGCACCCGGTGGAACCGCTCGAAGACGTGGGGCAGCTCCGCCGGGACGATGCCCACACCGGTGTCGGTGACCTCAAGCCGGGCGACCCCGTCCTCCGGCCGGACCCGGATCCGGATCTCGCCGTCGAAGGTGAACTTCATGGCGTTGGAGACCAGGTTGAGGACGATCTTTTCCCACATGTCCCGGTCGACGTGGACCGGAGCGGGCAGCGGTGGGCAGTCGACCACCAGCCGCAGCCCGGCGCGCTCGGCCGCCGAGCGGAACGTGCTGGCCAGCCGGGCCGTGTAACCGGCCAGGTCGGTCGGCTCGTAGTGCGCGGCCAGCCGCCCCGACTCCACCCGGGAGAAGTCGAGCACCGTGTTGACCAGCTTCAGCAGCCGCAGCGCGTTGCGGTGCATGGTGGTCAGCCGCGGCGCGTACGCGGCCGGCAACGCGGGATCGGCGAGCAGATCCTCCAGCGGGCCGAGCACCAGGGTCAGCGGGGTACGGAACTCGTGGCTGACATTGGCGAAGAAGTTGGTCTTCGCCAGGTCCAGGGCGGTCAGCTCGGCGGCCCGGGCCCGCTCCTGCTCGTACGCCCGCTGTTTGCCGACCGCGCGGGAGATCTGCGCGGCCACCAACTCGAAGAAGGTCCGGTAGTCGGCGGTGAACGGCAACCGGCGGGCCACCCCGAGCACCAGCACACCGGCCGGCTCGGTGGTCGCGCTGATCGGCAGCACCACCGCCTCGTCGGCCGCGTCGACCGGCACGTGCCCGAGCAGGTCGACCGTGGCCACCACGTCGCCGTCGCCGGTCGCGGCCACCTCCACCAGCCGGGTGGCCGGATCGGCGGCGGCGGTCTCGACACCGCTGACCCCGGCCAGCCGCAGATGCCCGTCGTGGTCCCGCAGGTAGAGCAGCCCGAACGGCACGTCCGGCCGGTGCCGGTCCAGCACGTACGCGACGACCCGGCCGAGTTCCTCGCTGCCGCCCGGCTCGGCCAGCTCCGATCCGAGTTCGGCCAGGGCGCGCAGCCGACGCTCACCGAGCACCCGGCCGGTGGTCTCGTTACAGATGCAGAGCACCCCGTTGATCGAGCCGTCCTCGGCCCGGATGGGGTCGTACGAGATGTCGAAGTAGACGTCCTCGACGAAGCCGTGCCGGTCGAGCAGGAAGTGGTGGTCCTGCCCCTGGTACGCCTCGCCGCCGCGCAGCACGCCGGCCAGCAGCGGCCCGAGCACGTCCCAGGTCTCCGCCCAGTGCTCCTCGGCGGGCTGCCCGAGGACGGCGGGATGCTTGTCGCCGATGGTCGGCCGGTAGGCGTCGTTGTAGAAGGCGCGCAGCTCGTCGCCCCAGAACATGACGATCTGCGCCTTGGAGGCGAGCATCGTGCTGATGGCGTTGCCCAGTGCGGCGGGCCAGTGTTCCGGGGTGCCGAGCGGGCTGGCCGACCAGTCGTGGTCGCGCAGCAGCGCGCCCATCTCGCCACCGCCCGCGAACGCCGCGGCGAGCAGCGGTGGAATCCCGCCGTCCGCCGCGGTCGGATGGCTCCCGTCCACGCCCCCCTGTGCCGAGCTCATGCAGCCTCCCCGGTCGCTTCCACGACACGGTCCGATCACCACTTACGTGATCCGCCTTGTACCCCGACGGAGCCGCGACGTAACGCGTACCGCAGCTCGGAGGACGATCGACGGATCACAGTGGGGTGACGTACGCCCCGGTGATCCCGCCGTCGACCACGAACTGCGCCGCGGTCATGAACGAGGCGTCGTCGCTGGCCAGGAAGGCGACCGCGGCGGCGATCTCGGTCGGCTCGCCGAACCGCCCCATCGGCACGTGCACCAGCCGGCGCGCGGCCCGCTCCGGATCGGCCGCGAACAGCTCCCGCAGCAACGGGGTGGCCACCGGACCCGGGCAGAGGGCGTTGACCCGGATGCCCTCCCGGGCGAACTGCACGCCCAGCTCCCGGGTCAGCGCCAGCACCCCACCCTTGCTCGCGGTGTACGCGATCTGCGACGTGGCCGCGCCCATCAGCGCCACGAAGGAGGCGGTGTTGATGATCGAGCCACGACCCTGCCGGCGCATGTGCGGGATGACGTACTTGCAGCAGAGGTAGACGCTGGTGGTGTTGACCCGCAGCACCCGCTCCCAGGCGTCCAGCCCGGTCTCCAGGATGGAGTCGTCGTCCGGCGGGGAGATGCCGGCGTTGTTGAACGCCACGTCGACCCGGCCGTACCGGTCGGCCACGCCGTCGAAGAGGTCGCGTACCGCCGTCTCGTCGGCCACGTCGGCCGCGACGAAGCTCCCGCCCACCTCCTCGGCGGCCCGCTCGCCGGCCTCGGCGTCGATGTCGACGCAGACCACCCGGGCCCCCTCGGCGGCGAACCGCCGCACGGTGGCCAGCCCGATCCCGCTCGCCGCCCCGGTCACCACCGCAACCCGATCCTGCAACCGTCCCCGCATCCCTCACTCCTCCGTGCCGATGAACACGTTCTTGACGTCGGTGAACGCGTGCAGCGCGTCCGGGCCCAGCTCGCGGCCCAGGCCGGAGCGTTTCATCCCGCCGAACGGGGTCCAGTACCGCACCGAGGAGTGCGAGTTGACGCTCAGGTTGCCCGCCTCCACCGCCCGGGCCATCCGCAGCGCCCGGCCCACGTCGCGGGTCCAGATCGAGCCGGAGAGCCCGTACTCGGTGTCGTTGGCCAGCCGGACCGCGTCGGCCTCGTCGTCGAACGGGAGCACCGAGACCACCGGGCCGAAGATCTCCTCCCGCCAGTGCCGGTCGGCCGGCGAGTCGGCGAGCAGCACCGTCGGCGCGTACCAGAAACCGGGGCCGTCGGGGCAGGAGCCGGTGAAGGCGACCCGTGCCCCCTCGACGTACCCGGCGACCCGGTCCCGGTGCCCGGCCGAGATGAGCGGGCCCATCTCGGCCGTCTCGTCGGCCGGGTGGCGTACCCGGAAGGCGCGTACCGCCGGTTCGAGCAGTTCGAGGAAGCGGTCGTACACCGGGCGTTGCACCAGGATCCGGGAGCGGGCGCAGCAGTCCTGGCCGGCGTTGTCGAAGACCGCGTACGGCGCGCTGGCCGCCGCCCGTTCCAGGTCGGCGTCGGCGAAGACCAGGTTCGCCGACTTGCCGCCCAGCTCCAGGGTCAACCGTTTCACCTGGGCGGCGCAGCCGGCCATGATCCGCGTACCGACCTCGGTGGAGCCGGTGAAGCAGATCTTGCGTACCGCCGGATGGCTGACGAACCGCTCGCCCACCACGTCGCCCCGTCCGGGCAGCACGGTGAGGACGTCCTCGGGCAGCCCCGCGGCCAGGGCCAACTCGGCCAGGCGTAGCGCGGTCAGCGGGGTCAGCTCGGCCGGCTTGAGCACCACCGTGTTGCCGGCGGCCAGGGCCGGGGCGAAGCCCCAGGCGGCGATCGGCATCGGGAAGTTCCACGGCACGATCACCCCGACCACGCCGAGCGGCTCGTGGAAGGTGACGTCCAGCCCGCCCGGCACCGGAATCTGCCGGCCGGTGAGCCGCTCCGGGGCGCCCGCGTAGTAGTCGAGGACGTCCCGCACGTTGCCCGCCTCCCACCGGGCGTTGCCGATGGTGTGCCCCGCGTTGCCGACCTCCAGCCGCGCCAACTCCTCCAGGTGCTCGTCCACCACCGCCGCGAACCGCCGCAACATCCGCGCCCGCTCCGCCGGCGCCACCCCCCGCCACCGCTGGTACGCCCGCTGAGCCCGCCCGATCGCCGCATCCACCTCTTCCCGACCGGCCCCCGCGACCTCCCGTAGCACCGCCCCGCTGGCCGGATCCCGAACCTCACCCACAACCCCCACCACCCCTCCCGACGCCCTCCCCCGCCCCACCGCCCACCCCCGCCGCACCCTCCGCCTCCCCCTCCGCCTCGCCGATCATGGACTTATGGTGCCTGAATAGCTGCACTTTGCGGCATTTGCGAGGCACCACAACTCCATGATCGCCGGGGCGGGGCGGGGTCGGGCGGAGGGGTGGGGGTGGGGTTAGAGGCGTTCGAAGCCACGGGTCAGTTCCCAGTCGGTGACGGCGGCGTCGAAGGCGGCCAGCTCGACCCGGGCCATGTTGGCGTAGTGGGCCACCACGTCGGGGCCGAACGCATCACGGGCGATCTCGGAGGACTGCCAGAGGGTGAGGGCGTCGCGGAGGGTGCCGGGGACCCGTTGCGCCGTCGCATCGTCGTACGCGTTGCCGGTGCACTGCTCGCCCAACTCCAACTCCCGTTCGATGCCGTACACGGCGCCCGCCACCAGGGCCGCGATCGCCAGGTACGGGTTCACGTCCGCGCCCGGCACCCGGTTCTCCACCCGCATCCCCTGACCGTGCCCGACCACCCGCAGCGCGCAGGTGCGGTTGTCGACACCCCAGCGCAACGCGGTCGGGGCGAACGAGCCCGGCTGGTAACGCTTGTACGAGTTGACGTTCGGCGCAAAGAAGAGGCTCAACTCCCGCATCGTGGCGAGCAGCCCGGCAAGCACCCGCTGCCCGGTGACGCTCAGCCGCGCCGGGCCGTCCCCCAGCATGGCTGATGTGCCGGAGGCGTCGCGCAGCGAGAAGTGGATGTGGCAGGAGTTGCCCTCACGCGCGTTCGGCTTGGCCATGAAGGTGATCGACATGCCCTGCTGGGCGGCGATCTCCTTCGCCCCGTTCTTGTAGATCACGTGGTGGTCGGCGCAGGTCATCGCCGCGTCGTAGCGGAAGGCGATCTCGTGTTGGCCGAGGTTGCACTCGCCTTTGGCGCTCTCCGGCACCAGCCCCGCACCGGCCATCTCGGTGCGGATGCGGCGCAGCAACGGCTCCACCCGGGCGGTACCCAGCAGCGAATAGTCCACATTGTACTGGTTGGCCGGGGTCAGGTCGCGGTAGCCGCGCTGCCAGGCCTGCTCGTACGAGTCGCGGAACAGCACGAACTCCAACTCGGTGCCCGCGTACGCGGTCAACCCGTGCCCGGCCAGCCGGTCAAGCTGCCGGCGGAGGATCTGCCGAGGCGAGACGGTCACCGGGCCGGAGCCGTCCAGCCACTCCAGGTCGGCCAGGAGCAGGGCCGTGCCGGCCTGCCACGGCACCCGGCGCAGGGTGTCGAAGTCCGGCTTCATCGCCAGGTCGCCGTAGCCCCGGGACCAGCCGGACATCTCGTACCCGTCGACGGTGTTCATGTCGACGTCGACGGCGAGCAGGTAGTCGCACCCCTCGCTGCCGTGCGCGACGACCTGGTCGAGGAAGTACGGCGCGTGAAACCGCTTGCCCTGCAACCGGCCCTGCATGTCGACCAACGCCAGCGCCACCGTGTCGATCTCGCCCTCGGCCACCGCGACCCGCAGTTGTTCCAGCGATAGCGGTGCTCTGCTCATCCGCGCGCCTCCATCCCCAAGGTCTACCGGCCCCCGCCCCCCGGTGCAAGGAAGGGCCCCCTATTAACGCCTGGTGTAGAGGAGGGGCCCCCTTTTAACATGCGCCGACCGCAAGGTGGGTAATTGCCTTGCCCGACGGCTCCGACGAAGCGCATCCTGGGCCTGTGACCTGGTCCGGAACGGACCACCACCGGGCCCTCGGACCGGCCCGGCAGCCGCGGCGGCGCGGGGCCCACGTCACCTCTCTCTCACGGGTACGGCGTTCCGTCGTGCCCCGACTCGGCCGCGCGCCGCCCGGCTATCACCAGACCCGATCGGGCCGCCTTCGACCGGTTCGGCGTACGCCCGCCGGGCCGCCGCCACCGCGCCTTCTGATGGGTCGAGGCCGCCCAGCACCGTGATCCGCAGCCGTTCAGGCCAGCGCCAGGCCAGCCACCCAGAGCGCGCCGATCAGCACTCCGGCAAGAAATTCGACCAGCATCGCCAGCCCGGCCGCGGCGACCGCCTGCTTCGTCGCCGGCCAGGCCAGCCGGGTGTCGCCCAGCCGCAATCGCTCCATCAGGAAGATGCCGCCGACGAAGCCGATCACCAATCCGACCACCGGGATGACGAAGAAGCCGACCAGACCCAGCAGGCCGCCGACGAGCAGCGAGGAGGTGGGTACCCCGGCCCGCTTGAGGTTGCGCCCCGGCCAGGCGTACTTGATCACAGTGCCGCCCACGGCGACCAGGGTGGCGGCGGCGAGCACCAGCCAGCGGCCGGCGCCGGCCCCGCCGAAGAGCGCCCACACCAGCACGCCACCCCAGCACAGCGGCAACGCGGGCAGGCCGGGCACCACCACGCCGGCCAACCCGGCGAGGATGGCCAGCGCGGCGATCACCGACACCACGGCGCCGGTCTCGGTCAGGCTCACGTCGGCTCCCCATCCGATCGTTCCATTTGTTAAAAGGGGGCCCTTCCTCTACCGCAGGCGTTAATAGGGGGCCCTTCCTTACATCAGGCGGGTGGTGATTGTTTCTGCGGGGGTGGGTGGGCCGAACAGGCGGCCCTGGGCGGAATCGCAGCGTAACGCCCGCAGCCGCTCGGCCTGCGCCTCGGTCTCCACCGCCTCGGCGGTCACCCAGAGTTCCAGCGCGTGCGCCAGCCGCACCAGGGCGTCCACGATCCGCTCGTCCCGGTGGTCGGCGGCGACGTCCGGTTCGTCGCCCCGGATGCCCTCCACGAACGGCGCGGCCAGCTTCAGGCAGGTGATCGGCAGCCGGCGCAGGTACGCCAGGTTCGAGTACCCGGTGCCGAAGTCGTCGACGGCCAACCGTACGCCCAGCGCCGCCAGCCGGTGCAGCGTACGCAGCGGCTCTCCGGCGGAGCCCATCACCGCGCTCTCGGTGAGTTCGAGTTGCAGCAGTTCCGCCGGCAGCCCGCTGGTAGCCAGGGCGTCGGCCACGGTGTCCACGATCGCCGGGGCGTCGGCCTGGCGGGCGGCCAGGTTGACGCTCACCACCAGCCGGGCCTCGGGAAAGTCGGTGTGCCATTGCCGGGCGTCCCGGCAGGCCTGCCGCAGCACCCACTCGCCGAGGCGGACGATCAGGCCGGTCTCCTCGGCGAGCCCGATGAACTGGTCCGGGCCGATCAGCCCCAACTCCGGGTGCCGCCAGCGGACCAGCGCCTCGACGGCCAGCATCCGCCCGTCCAGCAGGGAGACGATCGGCTGGTAGTGCAGCACGAACTCGCCCCGGTCCAGCGCCACCGGCAGCCCGGCGACCAGCGCCGACCGGGCGAGGTCGCGGGCGCTGCGCTCCGGGTCGTAGACCGCCCACCGGCCCCGGCCCTCCGCCTTGGCCCAGTACAGCGTGGTGTCGGCGGCCTTCATGAGCTCGGAGGCGGTGGTGCCGGCCAGTTCCGAGTCCACGATGCCGACGCTGGCGGAGACCGCGAGCTGCTGGTCGCCGACGCAGACCGGCGCGGAGACCGCGGCCAGCGCCACCTCGGCCACGGCGATCACATCCGCCACCCCGGTGCCGCCGTCGACCAGGATGACGAACTCGTCGCCGCCCATCCGGGCGACCAGGTAGCCCTGCTCGGCCACGCAGTCGGCCAGCCGCCGGGCGATCGTCACCAGCAGCCGGTCGCCGAGGTCGTGGCCGAGGCCGTCGTTGATCGCCTTGAATCCGTCGAGGTCGAGGAAGCAGATCCCGACCCGGCCGGCCGGGTCCTTGGCATCCACCAGCCGACCCAGCGTCTCGAAGAACAGCGTACGGTTGGGCAGCCCGGTGAGCGGGTCGTGCAGCGCCTGGAAGCGCAGCCGCTGCTGGAGTTCGTACCGCTCGGTGATGTCCTCGACCACCGCGACGGTGAACCGGGGACGGCCGTCCTCGTACCGGATCAGGGAGACCGCCAGGTCCGTCCAGACGGCGCTGCCGTCCTTGCGGTAGTAGCGCTTCTCGACCCGGACGGCGTCGTGCTTGCCCTCGATCAGTTCCTGGTACAGCTCCCACATTCCGGCGGCGTCGTCCGGGTGGAAGAGCGAGGCGACGTTGGTCCGCCGAAGTTCCTCGATCTGGTAGCCGAGCATGTCGGCGAAGGACTGGTTGACATCGATGATCGTCCCGTCGACCCCGGCGATGCCGATGCCGATCGCTGCGCCCCGGAAGACCGCCCGGAACCGGGCCTCGCTGTCGCGCAGCGCCTGCTCGACGGTGTCCCGGGCCTGCCATGCGGAACGGGCGATCCGCTCCTGCTGGTTGAAGGTGCGGTCGCGCAGCGCCCGGGCGAAGCCGGCCGCCAGCCCGCCCTGCATCGCCGCGATCCGCTCGCCGAGCCCGGCCCGCCCGTCAAGCCCGACCCGCCCGTCAAGCCCGACCTGTCCATCAAGCCCGGCCCGCCCGTCAAGCCCGACCTGTCCATCAAGCCCGGCCCGACCATCAAGCCCGGCCCGACCATCAAGCCCGGCCCGACCATCAAGCCCGGCCTGTCCATCAAGCCCGGCCGGACCGGCCCGCCCGTCGAGCCCGGACGGGCCCGCCGGTCCGTCGAGTCCGGGAGAGCCAGGCGGTCCGTCGAGCCCCGGCGGGCCGGCCGGTCCGCCGAGCACCTCGGCCGGGAACCGGTCGGCGAGGGCGCGCACCGACCACTCGACCACCCCGGGCTCGGTCAGGTGCGCGTCGACCAGGGCCCGCCCGACCTCCTCCGCCGCCGGTCTCGCCGGCTCGGCGGAGAGCAGCAGGTGCGCCAGCCGGAGGGTGTGCACCAGCAGCAGCCGCTCGGTCTCGGCCGCGCTCAGCGGCACGAACCCGAGCCGGCGGACGGCCTGGGCCCACTCGGCCGCGTACCGCTGGGCACCGATCCGGTCGACGGCGTCCCCGCCGGAGGCGCCGACATCGGCCATCGGGTCAGCCGACGGGCCGGTCATGCCGGGCCACGCCGCCGAACGCGCCGAACCGTTCCGGGTTGGCTGCCACCTCCGACGGCGCGTCGGGACGCCACAACTCCATGTGCACCACCCCCGGCTCCAGCAGCGTCCAGTCGCCGAAGAAGCCGGTGATCTCGGCCCGCGAGCGAAGGGTGATCTCGGTGGCGGTACGGGCCGAGAGCCGCTGCGCGTCCAGCATCTCCGGTGGCTGGTCCTCGAAGGTGGAGTGCGAGACGACCAGGTGGCTGCCGGGCGCGGCGGCGGACCGCAGGGCGGCCAGGATGTCGGCGGGGCGGTCGGCGTCCGGTACGAAGTGGACCACCCCAGCGAGCAGGATGCCCAGCGGCCGGTCGAAGTCGAGCAGGTGCAACTGGCGGGCCTCGGCCAGGATCCACTCCGGGTCACGCAGGTCGGCGTGGATGACCCCGGTCAACTCGTTGCCGGCCAGCAGTTCCCGGCTGTGCGCCACCGCGACCGGGTCGATGTCGACGTAGACCACCCGGGCCTTCGGGTTGGCGGCCTGCGCCACCTCGTGCACGTTGCCGACGGTGGGAATGCCGGAGCCGATGTCCAGGTACTGGTCGATGCCGGCGTCGAGCAGCACCCGTACCGCCCGGCGCAGGAACTCCCGCCCGGCCCGCATGGTCGCCGGGAGGTTCGGCGTCATGGCCGCGATCTGCTCGGCCAGCTGCCGGTCGACCTCGAAGTTGTGGGCCCCGCCCAGGAAGTAGTCGTACACCCGGGCCGCGCTGGGCCGGGCAAGGTCGATCTCGGGCAGCCCCTCCGGCATCTGCACTGGTCGCACCCCAAGTCGTCGCCGCGGATAGTGTGGCGCCCACCACTCTAGGCCCGTGCGTCACGCCGAGGGAGGTCCACAATGCCCTTTCCCGGCGACCGATCAGGCGATCGATCAGGCCGCCTCCAGCAGCAGCGAGATGCCCTGCCCGACGCCGACGCACATCGTCGCCAGGGCCCGACGCCCACCCCGTCGGCGCAGTTCGAGCGCGGCGGTGAGCGCGAGCCGGGCGCCGCTGGCACCGAGCGGGTGGCCCAGCGCGATCGCGCCGCCGTTCGGGTTGACGTGCTCGGCGTCCTCGGGCAGCCCCAGTTCTCGCAGCACGGCGATGGACTGGGCGGCGAACGCCTCGTTCAGCTCGATCACGTCCACGTCGGTCAGCGCCAGTCCCTGCCGGTCGAGCAGCCGGCGGGTCGCCGGGACCGGGCCGATGCCCATGGTCCGTGGCGGCACACCGGCCGCCGCCGCACCGACGACCCGGGCCAGCGGGGTGAGGCCGTACTCCGCGACCGCCGCCGCCGAGGCGACCAGCAGCGCCACCGCGCCGTCGTTGACCCCGGAGGAGTTCCCGGCGGTCACCGTGCCGCCGTCCCGGAACGGGGTGGGCAGCGCGGCGAGCTTCTCCAGCGAGGTCTGCCGGGGGTGCTCGTCGACCTCGACCAGCCGCGTCTCGCGCCGGCCGGCCGGCACGGTCACCGGCACGATCTCCTCGGCGAGCCGGCCGTCGGCCTGCGCCTTGGCCGCACGCGACTGCGAGCGGTACGCGAACTCGTCCTGGGCGACCCGGTCGACGCCGTACTCGGCGGCCACGTTCTCGGCCGTCTCCGGCATCGAGTCGATGCCCCAGTGCCGCTTCATCAGCGGGTTGACCAGCCGCCAGCCGATGGTGGTGTCGTAGATCTCGGCGGCCCGGGAGTACGCGGTGCTCGCCTTGGGCATGACGAACGGCGCCCGGCTCATGCTCTCCACGCCGCCCGCGACGAGCAGGTCGGCCTCCCCGGCGACGATCGCGCGGGCGGCGGTGGCCAGCGCGTCGAGGCCGGAGCCGCAGAGCCGGTTGACGGTGCTGCCGGGCACCTGCTCGGGTAGCCCGCCGAGCAGCGCCGCCATCCGGGCCACGTTGCGGTTGTCCTCGCCGGCCTGGTTGGCGCAGCCGAGCACGACATCGTCGGTGCGCGCCCAGTCCACCGACGGGTGGCGGGCGACCAGCTCGCGGATGACGTGCGCGGCCAGGTCGTCGGGGCGTACGCCGGCCAGGGCGCCGCTGTAGCGGCCGATCGGGGTGCGGACACCGGCCACCAGGTATGCCACGGTCATCGCGAGTCCTTCGGGGGTGGGAAGGGCGGGGGCGGGGCGTCCCCGGGTCCACGGGAACGTCCGGCGGCCAGGATATCGCCGGCCCATCCGGATAGGTTGTCGGCATGGTGCGAGCCCAGTTCAGCGCGGAGACCAGCGACGGCGGCACGTTCGTCCGCCAGCCCAACCGGTTCACCGGGCGGGTCACCCCGCACTCCACCGCACCGCCCGGCGGCGGCCCGGACGGGCAGGACCGCTGGCCGTTGGAGCCGGGCCGCTACCGGCTGATCTGGTGCCGGGCCTGCCCGTGGGCGCACCGGGCGCTGATCGTGCGCAACCTGCTCGGGCTGCGCGACGCCATCTCGCTGGGCACGGTCGACCCGATCCGGGACGAACGCGGTTGGCGGTTCACCCTCGACCAGGACGGCTTCGACCCGGCGCTGGGCATCGGCTTCCTCTCCGAGGCGTACCTGGCGACCGACCCCGACTACGCCGGCCGGGTCACCGTGCCGGCGCTGGTCGACACCCGCACCGGCCGGGTGGTCACCAACGACTACCCGCAGCTCACCCTGGACCTGTCCACCGAGTGGCGGCGGCTGCACGCCCCGGACGCACCGGATCTCTACCCGGTCGAGCTGCGCCCGGAGATGGACGCGCTGATGGCCGAGATCCACGCCGACGTCAACAACGGCGTCTACCGGTGCGGCTTCGCGACCTCGCAGCAGGCGTACGACGAGGCGTTCCGGGCGCTGTTCGCCCGGCTGGACGCGTTGTCCGCGCGGCTGGCCGGCCGCCGCTACCTGATGGGGGAGGCGATCACCGAGGCGGACGTGCGGCTCTTCACCACGCTGGTCCGCTTCGACGTGGCGTACCACGGGCACTTCAAGTGCAACCGGAACAAGCTCACCGAGATGCCGGTGCTCTGGGCGTACGCCCGGGATCTCTTCCAGACCCCCGGCTTCGGCGAGACCGTCGACTTCGACCACATCAAGCGGCACTACTACGTTACCCATCGCGAGATCAACCCGACCGGGATCGTGCCGCTCGGGCCGGACCTGCACGGCTGGACGACGCCGCACGGACGTGGCTGAGCCCCCGACACCGGCCGGCGGGGGGTGCGGCGGGGCCGCGGGCACGGCGGCGTCGCGGGTCGCGGCGGCCGGGGCCGCGCTCTGCGTGCTCACCGGCACGGCCGCGGTGACGGTCACCGTGGTCGCCGCCCCCGGTCCGGGGCTCACCGGGTACGTCAGCGAAGCCGGTGTCACCGACAGCGGGTACGCCTGGCCGTACCGGATCGGGGTGTTCGCGCTGGCCACGGCGCTGCTGCTGCTCGCCGCCGCGCTGCCGGCGGTGCCGCGGGTCGCGGCGGCCCTGCTCACCCTGGGTGGCCTCGCCACGCTCCTCTCCGGCGCGGTGACGTGCAGCGCCGGCTGCCCGCTGCCGCCGTTCGAGCGGGCCACCGTGGCCGACCTGGTGCACGGCGCGGCCAGCATCGCCGCCACCGCGGCGGTGGTCTTCGCCATGATCGCGATCGCCCTCGCCCCGGCGGCCGGGCGCCCGCTGCGCCGCACGGCCGGCGTCGCGGCGGCGGTGGCGCTGCCGCTCGCGGGCGCGGTCGGGCTGGCCATGCTGCTCGTCGGCCGGAGTTCGCTGGTCGGGACGCTGGAACGGCTGTTGCTGGCGGTGGCGGCCCTCTGGGGCCTGGCCACCGCCGTCATCCTGGCGGCCGGGCCCGTCGCCCGCAGCCGAGGTCGCGCGAGAATGGCGAAATGAGTTCGTTGTTCACGCCACTGGCGCTGCGCGCGGTCACCCTGCCCAACCGGATCGCGCTGGCGCCGATGTGCCAGTACAGCGCCGGGCCCGACGGCCTGCCCACCGACTGGCACCTGGTGCATCTCGGCGCCCGCGCGGTCGGCGGCGCGGCGTTGGTGATGACCGAGGCGACCGCCGTGGTGCCGGAGGGTCGGATCAGCCCGCAGGACACCGGACTGTGGTCCGGCCGGCACGTCGACGCCTGGCGCCCGGTGACCCGGTTCCTGGCCGCGCACGGCGCGGTGCCCGCGGTGCAGCTCGCGCACGCTGGTTTCAAGGCGTCGACGTACCGACCGTGGGACCCGCGTCGGGGCGGGGTGCCGGATGGTGCGGGCGGCTGGACGCCGGTCGGGCCCGGCGGCGAGCCGTTCCTACCGGACTATCGGGTACCGACCGCCCTGGACCCGGCCGGGATCACCGGTGTCGTCGAGGCGTTCGGCGCCGCCGCCGAACGGGCGGTGGCGGCCGGCTTCGCCGCCGTGGAGATCCACTCCGCGCACGGTTACCTGCTGCACGAGTTCCTTTCTCCGCTGACCAACCACCGTGTCGACGGCTGGGGCGGGGACCGGGCCGGGCGGATGCGACTGACGCTGGAGGTCGCCCGCGCGGTCCGCGCCGCCGTCGGCGAGGATGTGCCGGTGCTGACCCGGATCTCGGCCACCGACTGGGTCGATGGCGGCTGGACGGTCGACGACAGCGTCGCGCTGGCCGTCGAGCTTTCCGCCGCCGGGGTGGACCTGGTCGACTGCTCCTCGGGCGGGGCGTCACCGACCGCCCGCATCCCGCTGGCGCGCGGATACCAGGTGCCGCTGGCCGCCCAGGTCCGCCGGGAGGCGCGGATCCCGACCGGGGCGGTCGGCCTGATCGTCGAGCCGGAGCAGGCCGAGGCGATCGTCGCCGACGGCGAGGCGGACCTGGTGCTGCTCGGCCGGGAACTGCTGCGCAACCCGTACTGGCCGCAGCAGGCCGCGGCCAAGCTGGGCGTCGACGCCAACTGGCCCGACCAGTACCTGCGGGCCGGGTGAGCCGGCGGGCCCGCGCCCCCACTCGGCGCGCGGGCCCACCGGGCCGGGTCAGCCCGCCAGGTGACCCCAGCACGGCTCCAGGTCACGCCACGGCCCCTGGGCCATCACCCGGCCGCCGCAGAGCACCACCACGTGGTCGGCCCGCACCAGCGCGGCCCGCTTGGAGGTCGAACCGACCACGGTCACCCCGCGCTGGCGCAGCGCCTGCCAGAGCGCCAACTCGGTGGTGACGTCCAGCGCGGAGGAGATGTCGTCGGCGACCAGCAGTTCGGTACGCGGCGCCAGCGCCCGGGCCAGCGCCAGGCGCTGCAACTGCCCGCCGGAGAGCCGGGTGCCCTTGTGCCCGATGAGCAGCCCGAGTCCGCTGCCGGTGCCGGCCAGGTCGTGCTCCAGCTGGGCGGTGGTCACCGCGTGCCCGGCGTCCACCTGATGGCCGAGGGTGATGTTGTCGGCGACCGTGCCGGAGAGCACCCGGGGCAGTTGGCCCACGTAGCCGACCTGGTTGGGGCGGAGGAACAGCTCCGGCTCGGTGACCGGCTCCCCGTTCCAGGTCAGCTCCCCGGTGTGCGGGGCGATGCCGGCCAGGGCCCGCAGCAGCGACGACTTGCCCGCACCGACCGGGCCGACGACCAGCACCAGCTGGCCGCGTTCCACGGTCAGGTCGACGTCGCGTACGGCGGTCAGACCGTCGGTGTGCCGGACGCCGAACCCGGCCAGTTCCAGCCGCCGCAGCGGGGTGCGCGGGGCCACCGGCGGCGCGGGCGCCGTCCCGGCGGCCAGGTCCACCCCCGGCACCCGGGCGGAGTAGACCTCGATCCCGGCCATCTCCGCCGTCCGGCGGGTCCACACCCGCGCCGACGGCACCTGCGAGATCAGCGACGCGGTGGTCCAGGCGAACCAGCGGGCCGCGCCCAGCGTGGAGACCGCCACCAGCGCCGCACCGGCGGAGAGCCCGCCGGCCAGGAAGAGCGCCCAGACGCCGATCGGGAAGAGGCCGCTGGCCATCGACGGGGTGGAGCGGGCCCACACCTGCACGGCGATCTCCCGGCGCTGGCGGGCGCTGCGTACCGCGTCGAGATCGGCGAGGTGGGTCAGCACCGGCCGGGTCGCCCCGGCCAGCTTCACCGTCCGGGCGGCCGACAGGGTGGAGACCAGCGCGGTGGCGAACGCCGCCCGGGCGGCGACGGTGTCCCGGGCCGCGCGCTCCAGCCGGGGGCCGAACGCGGTCGCGGCCAGCCCGGAGAGCACCATGGTGCCGAGGAAGAACAGCCCCGGCACCACGCTGCCGGTGACCAGGGTCATGGTGACCAGCAGGAGCAGGCCGACCACCTGGTCGAGCACGTTGTCGGCGAGCTGCACCACCCGCTCGGTGTCGCCGCCCTGGGCCACCACCTCGGCCGGGGTGTGCCGGCTGACCCGACGCGGGCCGGTCTGTCCGTGCACCAGGCGCAGGCTGATCCGCAGCATCTGCCGGACCCACCAGCCGGGGAACCACAGCTGGGTCCAGTAGTGGGCGGGGATGGCGAGCACCAGCCCGACCGCGATGCCCAGGGCGGGCAGCCACGGGTCGCCGGTGCCGTCGACCACGTCGGCCCAGAGCCAGGCCAGCACCGGCCCGTCCAGGCCGAGGGTGGCCAGCACGGCGAAGACCCCCACCGCTGCCGCGCCGTAGCGGGGGTCGTTGAGGCAGAGCCGGAAGATCTCCCGCAGGGTCCGCCCCCGGGACGCGGGCCGCCGGTCGACGCCCGGCCCAGTCTCCCCGCCCGGATCAGTGACCGCGTTGGTGACGGCCGGGTTGCCGCCGGCCAGGTCGGTGGCGGTCAGGTCGGTGGCGGTCAGGTCGGTGGCGGTCAGGTCGGTGGCAACCAGGTCGGTGACGGCCGGGTTGCCGCCGGACGGGTCGGTGGTGGCCGGTGCGGGCTCGCTCCGAAACCAGTCGGTGCCCGGCTCCGCCAGCAGCTCCGCTCCGGCGTCGCCGTGGTGTCCGCCCGCGTGGCTGGCCACGAGGAGTTCGGCGAAGCGGTGTGACCGGGCCAGCGGGGCGGCCTCGACCACCGCTCCGTCGGCCAGCACGATCACCTCGTCGCAGCGGCTCACCGAGGAGAGCCGGTGCGCGATGACGATGCCGATCCGGTCGCGCAGCAGCCGCTCGGTGGCCTGCTGCACCCGCGCCTCGGTGACCGGGTCGAGCCGGGCGGTGGCCTCGTCGAGGATCACCACGTGCGGGTCGCGGACCAGGATCCGGGCGAACGCGACGAGCTGCTCCTGACCGGCCGAAAGCACGTGCCCGCCCTCGCCGAGGCGGGTGTCCAGGCCGGCGGGCAGCTCGGCGATCCACCCGGCCAGCCCCAGCTCGTGCAGGGCCCGCGCGGCGGCGTCGAGCAGCCCCGGGTCGAAGAGGGCCACGTTCTCGGCGAGCGTGCCGGCGAGGATCTCGGTGCGCTGTGGCACGACCGCGATCCACCGGCGCAGTTGCTCGACGTCCAGGTCGAGCACGTCACGCCCGTCGAGCAGCACCGTCCCCGGTGGCACGTCGACCGCCCGGGAGAGCACCTTGGCCAGCGTCGACTTGCCCGAGCCGGTCCGCCCGACCAGGGCGTACGAGCGGCCCCGGGCGAAGGTCAGGTCGATCTCGCGCAGCGCGGGGGCCCGGTCGGCGTCCGGCCCGCTGGCCGGGTAGCGGAAGGTCAGGTCGCGGATGACCAGGTCACCGTCGGTCGGGGCGGCACCGCCCGTGGGTTCCTGCGGGGAGTTCTGGAGCAGTTGCACCCGGCCCCACGCGCCGAGGGCGTACTGCACGTCCGGCACCATCCGGCTGACCTGCTCGACGGTCATCCCCAGCGAGAGCGCGAGCAGCCAGATCGCGGTCAGCCGGGCGGTGTCCACCCGGCCGGTGGCCAGCGCCCAGACGCCGCCGAGCACGACCAGGGCGATGCCGACCCGGATCACGCCGGCCGCGATGGTGTTCACCTGTGCCGACATCCGCCACACCGGCAACCCACGGCGGAGCACCTCGGCGGCCCGGCGGGCGTACAGCCGCAGCACGTACGGCCGGGCCAGGCTGGTGCGTACGTCGTCCTGACCGTGGATGGACTCCTCCATCACCGCCGCCAGGTCGGACCACGCCTCCTCCTCGTGCATCCGGGCCGGGGCGATCCGCCCGGCGGGCCGGCGCAGGGTGACCGCGAGCAGGGCGCAGAGCAGCAGCATGCCGACCCCGGCCGGCCACCAGACGGTGAGCGCGACCAGCGTGGAGAGCAGGCCCACGGCCAGCGCCTGGGTCAACCGCACACCCGGGCCGCGCACGCCGGAGGCCGTGTCGTAGACGTCGCCGTCGATCCGGTCGAGCATCTCGCCGACCGGGGTCGTCTCCAGTTTCGGCACCGGCTGGCCCATCGCCACCCGGCAGAGTCGACGGCGCAGGTCGGCGGACCAGTCGGCGGTCACCCCGGCCATCACCAGGCTGACCACCAGGTCACTGGCGACGGCGGCGACCAGGGCCACCGCCAGCAGCGTGAAGAACCCGACGGAACGGTGCACCAGCACGGGCCCGGCGAGCGCGGCGGTGGCCGCCTGGCCGACGCCGCCGACGAGGATCAGGACGGCCACCAGGGTCATCCGGCGAGGAGAGGTGACCCACAGATCACGGAGCAGGCGCATGGGTCGGTTCCTCCCGGAATGGTGGCGGAGGTTCCAGCCTGCTTCGCGGACCCGGGCAGCTCAACGCATTTTCGCCGGGGCCAGACCACTCGGCGGAAACCGCCGGTCGGGCTCGGCGGCGCAGGTCAGAAGAGCACGGTGGCGAGCGTGCCGATCGGGCGGAAGCCGCAGCGCTCGTAGACCCGCCGGGCGGGCAGGTTGAAGTCGTTGACGTAGAGGCTGACCGTCGGGGCGACCCGGGTCAGCGCGTCACCCACCACCGCCGCCATCGCCGCGGTGGCCAGCCCCCGGCCCCGCCACTCGGGCGCCACCCAGACCCCCTGGACCTGGGCGGTGCGCCGGGTGACGACCGCCAGTTCGGCCTTGAAGACCACCCGGCCGTCGACGAACCGGGCGTACGCCCGACCGGAGCGGATCATGTCGGTGACCCGGCGACGGTACCCGCGCCCGCCATCCTCGGCCAGCGGCGAGACCCCCACCTCCTCGGTGTACATCGCCACCGCGGCCGGGAAGAGCAGGTCGAGTTCACCGCTGCGGACCAGGCGCACCTGCGGGTCGGGGGCCACCTCGGGCAGCGCGTCGGTGAGCAGCAGCGGCTGGTTGGGGCGTACGTCCCGGGCCGGTCCCCAGGTGGTGGAGAGGCGGTCCCAGAGTTCCAGCACCGCGTCGGACCGCCCGACGATCGAGGAGCAGAGCCGTTCCTCTCCGCCGAGCAGGTCGGCGAAGGCGGCGACGGCCTGCGGGCCGGCCAGCACCGGGGTGAGGTTGCCACCGAGCCAGCAGACCGCTTCGAGGTGGCGACGGGAGCCGTACCCGAGCACCCGGCCCTCCGCGCGCCACCACGCCAGCCCGCGCGCGGCGACCCGCTCCGCGACCTGCGCGCTCGCGAACGGGTCGAGGTCGAGCAGCCGCTCGACCGCGCGACGTTCCGATTCCCCGAGTTGCCGCACCGGCGCCGTCAGCACGGTTACCAGCCTGCCAGATGCGTGCGGGACGTGTTGGCGGACGGTGACCACCGCCCAACGGCCCGACACGCCCGGACCGGCCGGTTCGGGGGCGAACATCCCGAGCCGCCGAGGCAGACGAGTTGTCGCCGTTGCATTGCCGATATATCGTTGATGCATCAGCGACAGTTCTACGAAGGAGAAAGCCTGATGAAGTTCCATCGACGGGGGCACCCCCTGCACGAGGCCCGGATGCGCGGTTTCGGCTTCCCGCCCTTCCCGCCCGGCCCGCCCTTCGGGCCCGGAGCGCACGGTCACGGCGATCACGGTCCGGGCGGCCGGGGGCGCGGGCGTGGCCGGGGACGCCGGCCGAACGTCCGCAACGCCGTCCTGGCCCTGCTCACCGAGCGGCCGATGCACGGCTACGAGATGATCCAGGAGATCGACTCCCGCACCGGCGGATCCTGGCGGCCCAGTCCCGGCTCGATCTACCCCACCCTCCAGCTCCTGGAGGACGAGGGCGTCATCGGCGTCACCGAGGAGTCGGGCGGCGGCCGGAAGCGGTTCACCCTCACCGAGCAGGGCCGCGCCGAGGCCGACCAGGCGGCACAGACGCCACCCTGGGCGGAGGTCGGCGAGGAGACCATCAACAGCTGGCACGACATCCGCAACGCCGGAATGCAGGCGATGCACGCCCTGCGGCAGGTGATGATGACCGGCACCGACGACCAGCGGGAGCGGGCCGCCCAGGTGCTCGACGAGACCCGCCGCAAGCTGTACGCGATCCTCGCCGAATCCGAGTGACCCCGCCGCGGCCGCCCGCCGGACGGCGCGTTGATCGTGAGGTTAGCGGCGAAGTCGATCTTCTAGACTGCCGCTAACCTCGTGATCGACAACGGCACGGGCGGACCGGGGCGGGTCAGTGGACGGTGACGGTGGCGCCGGGGAGCAGGCCGCGCAGCTCCTCGGGCAGTTCGGCGCCCATCTCGTCGGCGAGCCGCAGCGCCTCCTCGATCAGGGTCTCCACGATCTGGCCTTCGGGCACGGTCTTGATGACCTGGCCCTTGACGAAGATCTGACCCTTGCCGTTGCCGGAGGCCACCCCCAGGTCGGCCTCGCGCGCCTCGCCGGGACCGTTCACCACGCAGCCCATCACGGCCACCCGCAGCGGCACCGGCAGCCCCTCCAGGCCGGCGGTGACCTCCTCGGCCAGCGTGTAGACGTCCACCTGGGCCCGCCCGCAGGACGGGCAGGAGACGATCTCCAGGCCGCGCTCGCGCAGCCCCAGTGACTCCAGGATCTGGTTACCGACCTTGATCTCCTCGACCGGCGGCGCGGAGAGCGACACCCGGATGGTGTCACCGATCCCCTCGGCCAGCAGCGCGCCGAAGGCGACCGCCGACTTGATGGTGCCCTGGAACGCCGGGCCGGCCTCGGTCACGCCCAGGTGCAGCGGGTAGTCGCACTGCTCGGCGAGCTGCCGGTACGCCCGGATCATCACCACCGGGTCGTTGTGCTTCACCGAGATCTTGATGTCCCGGAAGCCGTGCTCCTCGAAGAGCGAGCACTCCCACAGCGCCGACTCGACCAGCGCCTCCGCGGTGGCCTTGCCGTACTTGCTGAGCAGCCGCTTGTCCAGCGAGCCGGCGTTGACGCCGATCCGGATCGGCGTACCGGCGGCGGAGGCGGCCGCCGCGATCTCGGCGACCTTGTCGTCGAACTGCCGGATGTTGCCGGGGTTCACCCGCACCGCCGCGCAGCCGGCGTCGATCGCGGCGAAGACGTACTTCGGCTGGAAGTGGATGTCGGCGATCACCGGGATCTGCGACTTGCGCGCGATCGCCGGCAGCGCCTCCACGTCGTCCTGGCTGGGCACCGCCACCCGGACGATCTGGCAGCCGGACGCGGTCAACTCGGCGATCTGCTGGAGGGTGGCGTTGACGTCGGCGGTCAGGGTGGTGGTCATCGACTGCACGGAGACCGGCGCGCCACCACCGACCGGCACCGAACCGACCATGATCTGACGGCTCGCCCGGCGGGGCGCGAGCGAAGGCGGCGGTACGGCGGGCATACCGAGGCTGACAGCGGTCACTTCAGGCACTCACCTTGTGAAGAGGGTGATCGGGTTGACCACGTCCGCGGTGATGGTGAGCAGCGTGAACACGCCACCGATCAGGATCACCACGTACGTGAAGGGCATCAGCTTGAAGTAGTCGACGCGGCCCGGGTCGGGCCGGCGCAGCCGCGCGTACACCCAGGATCGGGCCCGCTCGAACCAGGCGATGGCGATGTGACCGCCGTCCAGCGGCAGCAGCGGCAGCAGGTTGAACACCCCGATGAAGAAGTTCAGCGAGATGAAGAGCATGACGAAGATTTCCCAGGCGTCGTTCTCGACCGCCTCGCCGCCGAGGATGCTGGCGCCGACCACGCTGATCGGGGTGTCCATGTCCCGCTCACCGCCGGTGATGGCGGTCCAGAGCGCCGGGACCTTCTCCGGCAGCCGCTGCAACGCCTGCGCGGTGGCGACCGCCATGTTGCCCATGAAGTCGCCGGTCGCGCCGACCGCCTCGACCGGGCCGTAGGTGACCAGGCTCGGGGTGGAGAGGACCAGCCCGACACCGAGCGCGGAGACGTCGGTGACCGGCCCCTCCGGGTTGTCGATCGGCGGGCGCTTGGTGGTGGCCAGCACCGTCTCGGTGGTGCCGGGCTGCCCGTCGCGGATGTATCCGATGGTGGCGGTGCTGCCCGGGGTGGTGGCCCGCAGGGTGGTGAGCAGGTCGCCGTAGCTGTTGATCGGGGTGCCGTTGATCGACGTGATCCGGTCGCCGTTACGCAGCTGGGCCTGGGCGGCCGGGCTGGGCGTGTCGGTGGCGGTGCACTCCCGGTAGGTGGGGTCCGGCAGGACGCAGGGTTGCAGGGCGATCACCGCGGGCTCGGCGCGGATCTGCGCCTCGGTGGTCGGGCGGTCGGGATTGGGCAGGCCGAAGGTCATCGCGGCCAGCCAGGCGGCGAAGATGGCCAGCCCGAAGTGGGTGACCGAGCCGGCGGACATCACGATCGTCCGCTTCCACACCGGGTACCGCCACATGGCCCGCTTCTCGTCACCGGGCTCGACGTCGTCGTCCTGCGGCGTCATGCCGACGATCTTGCAGAAGCCGCCGAGCGGGATGCCCTTGAGGCCGTACTCGGTCTCGCCCCGCTTGAACGAGAAGATGGTGGGGCCGAAGCCGACGAAGTAGCGGGTGACCTTCATGCCGAAGGCCTTGGCAGTGAGCATGTGGCCCGCCTCGTGCAGGCTCACCGAGATGAGGATGCCGAGGGCGAACAGCGCCACCCCGAACGCGAACGACATCAAGCTCCTTCCACCGCAGCTGCGATGATCTCCTGCGCGTGCGCGCGGGCCCACGACTCGGCTCCGAGTACGTCCTCGACGGTACCCGGTTCACCGAAATCGGGAGCCTCGTCCAAGACCCGCTGTAGCGTGTCGACGATGCCGAGGAAGGGCAGTCGCCCGGCGACGAAGGCCGCCACACACTCCTCGTTGGCCGCGTTGTAGATCGCCGGCCGGCAGCGCCCCGCCTCGCCGGCCGCCTTGGCCAGCGCCACCGCCGGGAACGCCTCGTCGTCCAGCGGCGCGAACTCCCAGGTGTGGGCCGTCGCCCAGTCGACGGCGGAGGCGGCGTCCGGCACCCGGTCCGGCCAGCCGAGGCCGAGGGCGATCGGCAGCCGCATGTCCGGCGGGCTGGCCTGGGCGAGGGTGGAGCCGTCGACGAACTCGACCATCGAGTGGATCACCGACTGCGGGTGCACCATCACGGTGATGTCGGCGTACGGCAGGTCGAACAGCTCGTGCGCCTCGATCACCTCCAGCGCCTTGTTGACCATGGTCGCCGAGTTGATCGTGACGACCGGCCCCATGTTCCAGGTCGGGTGCGCGAGGGCCTGCTCCGGCGTGACCGCCGTCAACTCGTCCCGCCGCCGGCCCCGGAACGGGCCGCCGCTGGCGGTGACGATCAGCCGGCGCACCTCACCCCGGGTGCCGCCGCGCAGGCACTGGGCGAGCGCCGAGTGCTCCGAATCCACCGGCACGATCTGCTCCGGCCGCGTCACCGCGGCCTTGACCAGCGAGCCGCCCGCCACCAGGGACTCCTTGTTGGCCAGCGCGAGGGTACGCCCGGCGCGCAGCGCCGCGAGGGTCGGCGCGAGCCCCAACGACCCCACCACCCCGTTGAGCACGACGTCGCACGGCCACTGCGCCAGCTCGCTCATCGCGTCCGGCCCGGCGACGATCTTGGGTAGCTTGAACTCGCCGCTGGCCCAGCCCCGCCGGCTGGCCTCGGCGTAGAACGCCAGCTGAAGATCCTGGGCGGCGGAGGCCTTCGCCACCCCGACCGCCTCGACGGCGAGTTCGAGCGCCTGCGCGGCGAGCAGGCCGACGTTGCCACCGCCCGCGCCGAGCGCCACCACCCGGAACCGGTCCGGGTTGCGCCGCACGATGTCGATGGCCTGGGTACCGACCGAGCCGGTACAGCCCAGCAGCACAAGATCGCGGGGGGAGGTCACGCCGCCATTCTTCCCCACCCCCACCTCGGTGCAAGGAAGGGCACCCTATTAACGCCTGCGGTAGAGGAAGGGTCCCTTATTAACTGCTCCGGAACCCGCTCGGCCTCGCCACGACGCCGGGATCGACGGCGTGGTGGCCGTCACCGGCCGACCAGGTCACGCCACGCGGGCCAGGACGAAAGTCTCCAGCTCGTCACCGCCGTACCAGTCGTCACGCCGACCGACGTGCCTCATGCCGAGCCGACGGGCCACCGCCATCGACGCGGTGTTGCCCGGGTCGACCACGGCGTGGACCAGCCGCGTCCCGGTGGCGAGTTCCCGCTCCACGAGGGCGCGGGCGGCCTCCGTGGCGTACCCGTTGCCCCAGGCGTCGGGATGCAGATGCCAGCCCACCTCGATGTCGTCGGTGAGAACCCGCTCGTCGCGCCCCGGCAACGGCTTCAGCATCGCGGTGCCCACCACGACGCCGGTCTCGCGCATCTCGACCGCCCAGGTGCCGTACCGATCACCATGCGCCGCGTGCCGCCGACGCCACCTCGCCAACAACGCCACCGCCTGCGCCGGATCGGTCAACGGGAGTCCCGACGCGGCGCCCAGCCACCGGGCGACCTCCGGCCGGGAGTAGATCTCGAAGAGCCGGGCCAGGTCCGCCGGACCGTCACTCCAATCCCGTACCAGCAGGCGCTCCGTGATCACGATCGTCATGAGCTGCGATCGTAACGACCTCCGATCCCGACACCAGGCAATTACCCCGGCTCCCACGTCCCGTCGTGCCGAGTGCGGCGCGCCCGGCCGGTCCGCCCACGCTGGACAGTACGGCGTCCCACGCGAGTTCGCCGGCGACGGTGCCGAGCCGCAGCGACGGTGCCGCCACCGTCACCTCGTCGGTGGTCAGGGCGAACAGGGCGTCCCCGTCGGCGATGGTGTGGAAGGGCTGGATCGCCCGGTGCATCGAGCTGTGCACCTGGGTGGCGAACTGGCCGAGTTCCGTGTCGGTCATCCGGACGTTGGTGACCACCGCGGTCAGGGTGGTGTTCCCGGCCGCCGGCACGAGTTCCGCCGTGGACGCCGCGAGCAGGTCGGCGTAGTCGTCGGCGGGGTGGCGGCGTCGGGCGGTGCCGGGGTCGAGGTTGCCGCGCACGATGTTGCCGGCCTGGTCGACGATCACACCCATCGCGTTGACCACGGTCAACACCAGAAGGCGGGCCGCGCCGATGCGGGCGAAAGCCGCGCCCTGTCCACCCCATTCCGCCCGGACGTTGTCGACCTTGCCGACGGTGGCGCTGGCGGCGGCTCCGACCCGGCCCACCGCCACCCGGTCGGTACGCACCGCGCGCAGCCCTTCGGCACCGAGTTGAGCGTCCGGGTAGATGGCGTTGTCCCGGGGGGTGAAGTCGTAGACGACGGCACCGGACACCACGGGAAGCCGACCGAAGTCGGTCGCGTAGCCCGTACGGCGGAGTAGTTCGTCGTAGACGCCGGAGGTCGCGGCGAGACCGAAGCTCGACCCACCGGCGAAGCACAACGCATGGTGGTACGGGAATCCTCCGCTGACGCCGACCGCACCACCGCGCTTGTCCACGGCGGTACGCGCGCCGCCGGGGATGCTGAGGACGGTGACCCCGGTCGGGCCGTCGGGGTACTCGGCGGTGCCGATCCCCACACCGGGCAGGTCGAACTCGACCCATCCGAGGCCGGACGCGCCGAGTACGGCGGATCGGCTCTGGTGGTCGTTCCCGATGGGCAACGTCGTACGCGGTGGGGCCGGATGTGGCGCGAACATGGGCTTACCGTCTTTCCTCTGGGTGGGCTGTGCTGCCGTGTCCCGCCCGATGCCCGGTCCCTAGACTGGACCGATGGCACGCCCGGTCACTTTGCACGATGTCGCGCGTCGGGCAGGTGTCGGCAAGTCCACGGTCTCCAATGTGCTGTCGCGTTCCGGCCGGGTGTCGGAGGCGACCCGGGAGCGGGTCCGCGCGGCGGTGGAGGAGCTGGGTTACGTCCCGAACCGCGCGGCGCGGCAGTTGCGGGGTGGCCGGACCGGCACCATCGGGGTCTACGTCCCGGGAGTGCCCTCCACCTCGGAGTTCTACATGCGGTTCGTCTTCGGCATCATGGAGCGCGCCGCCGCCCGCGACCGGGACATCACGATCCTGACCGCCTCCGGACGCCGGTCGGTACGGGCGCTCGACGGGGTGATCGTGGCTGACCCGCACCAGGACGACGACTTCGTGGCGGTGCTGCTCGGAAGCGGGATTCCGGTCGTGTGTTTCGAGCGGCCTCCCGACGGCATGCGTGCGGAGGTCGTCCTCTGGGCCGATCATCACCGGGCGATCACCGGGTTGCTGGACCAGATGGCCTCGGCCGGTGCGCGGCATCCCGCCCTGGTGCTGCCGCCGGAGACCGGTGACTGGGCCGCCCAACTGGGGTCGGGCTACCGGGACTGGTGCGCCCGGCACGGCGTTGCCCCGGTCTCCGCACATCATCCCTGGGTGCCCTCGCCGCCGGAGGTGTCCCGGGCGGTCGAGCAGGTGCTCGCGCACCCGGGGGTGGACGCGCTGGTCTGCGCCTCGGTGGACACCGCGCCGGTGGCCGTGCAGGTGCTGCGCCAGCACGGCCGGCAGGTCGGGCGGGACATGCTGTTGGCCAGCGCCACCGAGTCGAGTGTGCTGCGGTTGGGGCAGCCACCGATCACCGCGCTCGATCTGTCGCCGTTGGATGCGGGACGCCGCTGCGCCGACCTGCTGGACGGCCTGATCGGGGGTGGTCCGGGTGGCGTCTACGAACACCCGGTCCGCCTGTGGTGGCGCGACTCGGCCCGGGGACAGGGGCGCGACTCGGCCCGGGGATGAGGGAAGGTCACCGCCGGGTCATCCGTTCCAGCTCCTCCTCCATCCGGTCGCCGGCCTCCGCCGGGCTGAGTCCGGCCGCGAGGCCGTCCTGGTAGATCTTGTCGAGGAGCGGACGGTGGCGGGTGTAGCGACGTTCCCAGTCGGCCGCCTCGGCGCGCCAGTACCCCACGCAGACGGCCCGGTCGCGGGGCAGGTGGTGGATGTCGCGCAGCACGGACCGGGCCTGGCGGCATTCGCCGGCCTCGCCGGCCACCCAGACGTACCCGGGTCCTGCGGGCAGGGGTCGGTCCCGCAGCCGTTCGACGAGGCTGCCGGGGCCGTTGCCGTTGCCCACCCCGATCCGGACGTCGATCTCCACGGCGGGGTCGCCGCCGGCCGCGGCGAGCAGGTCACGGGCGTCGGCCAGGTCCGGTAGGTCGACCAGGACCCGGACGCCGACACCGGGGGTCCGTTCCGCGACGATGCGGGTCGCGGCCGGCAGCCCGGCCAGGTCGGCGGCGAGCACCAGCCAGCGGGTGTCGGCCGGGGGCCGGAACCAGGCGCGGCGACGCCACAGCAGCAGCCCGGCGCCGGTTTCGGCCTGCCGCGCCCAGGAGGTGGCCGGGCCGTGGTCGTGCAGGGCGAAGTCGATGGTGAGGCGGGCCTCGTCCGGGTCGACGGTGCGGATGGAGTAGTTGCGTCCGGTGGGTGGGGACTGCTCGTCGTGATAGCCCCACACCCCGTCGCGCACGGTCATCGGCGGGGGCGTCAGCTCGTCGGTACGGGGAAAGTAGAGCGTCACCGACTCGTCCGGCGCGCCCAGGGAGGGAAATCCGGCGAGGTCGGGCCCGCCGAGCACGACGCGTTGCAGGTGCGGGGTCAACCGCTGGACCTCGTGCACGGTGGCGGTCCAGAAGCCGGGCAGGGTGAGCGTGTCGGTCATCGCGCGCTGAATTCCGAGTCGGTGGCCGGGTCGCCGTCGACCGCGGCGGCGAGCGCCGGCACGATCCTGTCCAGCACGTAGGGCAGGCTCAGCACGGAGGAGAACGCCAGCGCCCCGTTGGCCTCGGCGCCGAGGAAGACCTCGCGGTGTTGGGCGCGTACGTCCAGCCGGGTGTAGAGCGGGTCGTCGAGGAGGGTGGCCACGCCGGGGTCGGTGGCGGCCTCGGACCAGACGGCGACGTCGACGTCCGTCAGGTCGAAGCGTTCCCGGCTGATGGTGGCGGACTGGTTGGCGTTGTCGGTCAGCCCGGTCACCTCGCTGGACATGGTGAGCCCCAGGTCGAGCAGCACCTTCGAGGCGGTGGTCTCGGGGCTGAAGAGGTAGTACTGGCCTTCGTAGGTGGAGGCGAAGACGGTGCTGGCGCCCTTGAGGGCGGGGTACGCGTCGGCGACCGAGGCGATCCGTTGCTCCAGCTCCGCCACGAGGGTCTCGGCCTCGGTGCCGCGCCCGGTGATCTGCCCGGCGGCCCGGGTCATCTGCTGCCAGGTCACCGCCCAGCTGCCGTCGCCCTCGGGTTGGGCGACGGTGGGGGCGATCTTCGTGAGCAGGTCGTACTCCTGCTGGGTCATGCCGGAGGAGAGCCCGACGATGACGTCGGGGCGCAGCGCGGCGATCTGTTCGTAGTCGAGTTCGGCGCGGGCCAGCACCTCCGGCTTGGCCTCGCCGAGTTGTTCCCGGGCCCACGGCCAGGTGGCGTTCGGCATGCCGCCGTACCAGTCGCGGATCGCCACGGGCACCTCGCCGAGGGCGAGGAAGTAGTCCTGTTCCTTGAGGCCCACCACCACGATGCGCTCGGGCTTGCTGGCGATCGTGGTCGTACCGAAGGCGTGGGTGAGCGTGGTGGGGAACGCGGCGTCGGCGGGCCCGGACGCCGTGGCGACCGGATCGGTGTCGTCTCCGGTGGCACATCCGCTGGTCATCAGCGTGGCCAGCAGTACTGTGGCGGCGATCAGGCGTGTTGTCAGCCGACGTGGGTGGGTTGTGCGCATGTCCTTCGACTTTCACGAGGGGGAGGCGCGAGGGCCCCCACCGGAACTTAGGGTAGGTTTACCTTAGTCACTGATGGAACGTTCCACCATGAAGTGAGTCACAGTGTTCGTCGCCACCCCCACGAGGTTGCGTCATCCCCGCCTCCTCACCGCCGGGCTGATCACCTGCGGGCTCGCCCTGCTGGTCGCCAGCGCGGCCAGCCTCGTCGTCGGCGCGCTACCGCTGACCGCCGGCACGGTGCTCCGGGAACTTCTCGCCCACAGCGACAGCGAGGCGAGCCTCGTCATCTGGCAGGTCCGGATCCCCCGTACGGCGATCGCGATCTGCGTCGGAGCGGCCCTCGCGCTGGCAGGTGCCCTCATGCAGGTGCTCACCCGCAACCCCCTCGCCGACCCGGGACTGCTCGGCGTCAACGCCGGTGCCGCCGCGGCCGTGGTGGCCGGCCTCCTCGCCGGCGTGAGCGGCCAGCGCGGCCACCTCCTGCTCGCCCTGCTCGGCGCGGGCGTCGCCGCCACCCTGGTCACCGTCATCGGCGGGCCCCGAGGCCCCGGTACGACCGACGACGGCCGGCTCGTCCTGGCCGGCGCCGCCGTCGGCGCCTGCCTGACCGGGGCCGTGGCCGGCGTCACCCTGCTGGACCAGACCGCATTCGACCGGTACCGGTTCTGGGTCGTCGGCAGCCTCGCCGACCAGCCGCTCTCCGCCCTGCTCACGGCCGCGCCGGCACTGCTGCTCGGGCTCGCCGTCACGGTGGCCGTGATCCGGCCGCTGGACGTGCTGCGCTTCGGCGACGACGGCGGCAGCGCCCTCGGCGTCAACCCCGGCCGCACCCGACTGCTCGCGTTGGTCGCCACCACCCTGCTCTGCGGTGGCGCGACCGCCGTGGCCGGTCCCATCGGTTTCCTCGGACTCGCCGTCCCGCACGCCGCCCGCGCGATCTGCGGCCCCCGGCTCGGCTGGATCGTCGCCTACAGCTGCCTCCTCGGCCCGACCCTGCTGATCGTCGCCGACGTGATCGGCCGGCTCCTGGCCCGCCCCGGCGAGATCGAGGTCGCGATCGTCATGGGCGCCATCGGCGCCCCGGTATTCATCGCCCTGGTCCGCGCCCGAAGGATCCCCCGACTGTGACCACCGTCCCGACCACCCCACCGACCAGCGGTCCGGGCCGACGAACCCTCCGTCGGCACTCCCGTCGCGCCACCCTGACCTGCCTCATCGCGCTGCTGCTCAGCGCCGGCCTGGCCATCGTCGCCCTGACCAGCGGCCGGTACGCCACCCCGCCGGCCGACCTGTGGCCGGTGCTGACCGGCGGCGGCGACCCCGGCCTGCGGTTCGTCCTGCTTGAGCTGCGGCTGCCCCGCATCGGCACCGCCCTCGCCGTCGGGGCGGCGCTCGGCGCGGCCGGCGCTCTCTTCCAGAGCGCCAGCCGGAACCCGCTCGGCAGCCCCGACATCGTCGGCTTCACCGTCGGCGCGGCCACCGGCGCGCTCGTCGTCCTGCTGGTGCTCGACGACACCCGGCTCACCCCGGCAGTGGGCACGGCGCTCGGCGGTGCAGCCGTCGCCGCGACGGCACTGCTGCTCGGCGGGACCGGGCAGCGCCTCATCCTGGTCGGGATCGGCCTCTCCGCGCTGCTCACCTCCGTCAACGCGTACCTGTTGACCCGCGCCGAGGTGACCGACGCGCAGAACGCGGCGGTCTGGCTCGTCGGCAGCCTCAACGGCAGCGGCGCACAACTGCCGTTGCTGCTCGGCGCGCTCGCCGTGCTGCTGCCACTCGCCGTGCTGGTGGCCCGGGGGCTGCGACTCATCGAGACCGGTGACGACAAGGCGCTCAGTCTCGGCGTACCCGTGGGGCGGCAACGCCTCACCGCGACGGCCCTGGCGGTCGCGCTCACCGCGGCCGGTGTCGCCAGCGCCGGGCCGGTCGGCTTCATCGCGCTGGCCGCACCCCACCTGGCCCGCCGGACAACCCGGGTGGCCGCTCCCCTGGTGACCACCAGCGCGGTGCTCGGCGCCGCGCTGCTGCTCGCCGCCGACCAACTCGCCCAGCGCCTCGTCCCCGGGCAGCAACTGCCCGTCGGCGCGGTCACCGGCGTCCTCGGCGGCGGCTACCTCGCTCTCGTCCTGGCCTGGACCTGGCGAGGGCGGTCCCGGTGAGCCGTCCCGTGCCGCGTACCGCACCCGCCGCCTCGGAGGTAACGATGAGCGTCCCACCCGCGATCGAACTGGACTCGGTCACCGTCGGCTACGACCGCCGGACCGTCTGCCGGGACGTCTCCCTCCGGATCGCCGACGGCAGCTTCACCGTCTTCATCGGACCCAACGGGTGCGGCAAGTCGACCCTGCTGCGCACCATCGCCCGGGTCCTGCCGCCACGCGAGGGCCGGGTCGCCGTCCTCGGCCGCGACGTCCGCGAGTACGGCCGGCGGCAGTACGCCCGCACCGTCGGGCTACTGCCCCAGGGCATCGAGGCACCGGCCGGGATGACCGTCACCGACCTGGTGTTGCGCGGACGACATCCGCACCGGTCCGCGCTGAGCCGCTGGACATCGCAGGACGAACAGGCGGTCACCGAGGCGCTGGCGGTCACCGGAACCACCGAGTTCGGCGACCGGGTGCTGGCCGAACTCTCCGGCGGTCAACGACAACGTGCCTGGCTGGCCATGCTGTTGGCGCAGGACACCCCGGTCCTGCTGCTCGACGAGCCGACCACCTACCTCGACATCGCCCACCAGTACGAGGTGCTCGACCTGCTCGCCGATCTGCATGCCAGCGGCCGGACCGTGGTCGCCGTCCTGCACGACCTCAACCAGGCGGCCCGCTTCGCCACCGACCTGGTGGTGCTGCGCGACGGCCGGGTCACCGAGACCGGCCACCCGTCGACGGTGCTCACCCCGGACCTCGTCGCCGACGTCTTCGGGCTGCGCTGCCGGGTCGTGCCCGATCCGGTGACCGGCACGCCCGCGGTGTTTCCCGAGTCGACCCGCCCGCTCCCCTCGCTCGGGCCGCACTGACCGGCCCGCCCGGGTGGATCGACGACCTTCGTCACCAGGCCCTTGCGCTCACCGCGGCGCGGACGGGTAGGCGGCTGCTACGCCGGGCGCGGCTCCGGTGCCAGCCCGACGATGGCTGGCACCGGAAGATCTCCGCGCCGGCTCAGCCGCGGGGGCCGAGTGCGCCGGTGCGGGCGGCGGCCACGAACCGGGTCCAGGTCGCCGGGCCGAAGGCCAACTCCGCGCCCTGCCGGTCCTTGCTGTCGCGTACGCCGACCAGGTCAGCGAACCCCGCCACCTCCACGCATTCGCCGTTGCCGCCGGAACGCGACGACGTGCGCCACACTCCATCACGCTTCATCGGTCATCTCCTTCGCGATCGCCGTGATCAGCTCACGGGAGTCATCGACATCGAGCGCCCGCTCGTGCAGCGAGCGCCAGGCATCCTCGTAGGTGCGGATCTCGTACGGCTTGTCAAGGTAGACCGCGCCGCAGGGGCCGTCCATGTAGATGGTGGTCGGCTCCGGCTCCCGCACGTCGGTGGGGAAGTCGAGCACAGTGAAGGTGCCCGTTTCGGCCCAACGGAACAGTCCTGCCGCCAGAGGGAGCACCCGAACCCGGATGTTGTGCTTCTGGCTCGCCACCACCAGTGCGTCGAGTTGTCGGGCCATCGCCGACCGGTCGCGTAGTGGTCGGCGAAGCACCGCCTCGTTGAGGATCACGTCGTAGTAGGGCGCGCGGGGCACCGCCCGAGCGAGCAGCCGTTGCCGGCGGAGTCGGACGTCCACCTTTGCCTGCTGCTCCGCCGCGCTCAACTGCGGGTGGTCGGTGGTGATGACCTCGGTCATGTACTCGACCGTCTGCAACAGGCCCGGGACGAGGTCGGCTTCGTACTTGCGGATTTTGGTGGCGGCGGCCTCCAGACCGACGTAGAGCTTGAACCAGTCCTCGATCGCCTCTCCGTAGCTGTGCCACCAGCCGTGCGCCTTGGTTTCCCGGGCCAGGGCCCGCATGGTCTTGATGGTCTCGGGAGCCGCGCCGTACACCCGGCACATGGCCTCCACGTCGTTCGGGTGCATGGGGACCTGACCGGTTTCGTACCGCCAGATCCGGGGCGTCGACCACTCCAGTTCCTTGGCCGCCGCAGCGACCGTCACGTGAGCGTTTTCGCGAATCTCTCTCAAATACCTGCCGAGTTGCCTACGCGGGACGGTGCTTCCCGAGTCGTCCACGTCATCTCCTCTGCTGTTGTCGCGTAAGGCACCTCATCCCTTGGTTCGCATTCTTCCGCAGAACATTGCGTTGGGCCAGTAGGGAAATGACCCTTGTGGATGACCGGCCAATCCCCCGGCAGGTCACGACCGGGGTGGGCGCCCTTCCCCGAAACCTCATCCCGGCGCCCACCCCGGCACCGTCGACTCCCGGCAGAGGAGGATCATGGAATCGGCCGACGGCATCCTCGACGACATTCCACTACCGCCCCATGTCTCCACCGAAGATGTCACCTTCGCGGTCCGGGCGATCAGCGTGCACGCCCCCGAGCCGTGCCCCGACGGACCACGCTGCCGCAACGACCAGGCCCCGCACCCGTGCCGCCTGCACCGCTGGGGCCGCCGCCTCCTCGCCGAACGCGGCCTCACCGACCGCCAGATCCGCGCACTGATCGCCGAGCAGGAAGCAACCCACCAATGATCTATTCGGGCGGCCAGCGTCCGCTTCCCCACCAGGTCCGCGCCGTCACCTTCGGCACCAGCCGGCGCGGCCTCGACCCCGCCCAGGTGTACGACTACCTCAACCGGATCGCCGACGAGATGGAACGCCTGCACCGCGCCCTGACCACCGCCAACACCGAGGCCGAACGCATCCGCCAAGCCTTGCGGCAATGGCAGACCCGACAGGCGGCCCACCACCACGGCGAGACGGTCCACCGGCGGGGGCCGCAATGAACGCGCCCCGCTGGATCATCCACCTACCCACCACACTGACCAGCCTGGGCGAGGTCACCGCCCTCACCATCGCCCTGCGCGACTCGCTCGGCCACATCACCGCCATCGACTTCGGCGAAACCACCCTCAGCGAAGAGAACAAGCAGTTTGTGCGTACCCGAATCTGGTGCGACGCCCCACACGACGGCCCCAACCGCTGCCGCCTCCCCAACAACCACCCCAACCCCTGCACGACCACCGACGGAACAGCCGACCGGTAGCGGTCGCCGCATGGCTGTCGTTGTACACGCGTCCACAACGACACGTGGCACTTCCGCACCCACCCCGAGTGGACAAAACGGTCAAGCCGAAACGATCAGACAGGGAGCAAAGCCCTCTGACCTGAGTTGTAGCGTTCTGGCGATCTTGTGATTGTGGGGGCCGTTGACGTGGGCGTTTGCTCGCGGTTCGGCGTTGATGTGGTCACTAACGCGGCTTGGCTGCGTGGGTAGTCTCGCGGGGTGGGCGTTTTCGTGCGGCGGGTGAAGACCGCCTCGGGAGCGACCGCGGTCCAGATCGTGCACAAGCGGGGCCGGCGGGTGTTGAGTATCGAGCACATCGGCTCGGCCCACACCGACGACGAGTTGGCGCTGTTGTTGCAGGTCGCTGAGGAACGCCTTCATGGTGGGCAGTTGGCCCTGGACCTGGACAGCGTCAGCGCAGGCGCGACCGGGACATCGGCGGTGGTCGAGGACACCTCCTCGCTGATCTTGTGGGAGGTTTTGAACGGCCTCTACGACGGCCTCGGCCTGGATCGTGTCGGCGATGACGCGTTCCGGGCGCTGGTCCTGGGCCGGGTGATCGAGCCGACCAGTAAGGCGGACACGGTGCGTGTGCTGACCGAGATCGGGGTTAGCTCACCGCATCGGGTGACGTTCATGCGCTGCCTCAAGCGTGTGGTCGAGCGTGACTACCGGGCCGTGATCGCGCAGGCCTGTCACCGGCACGCCACCCGGGGTGGGAGCTTGGCGGTTGTGCTCTACGACGTGACCACGCTGCACTTCGAGGTCGACCGTGAAGACCAGCTACGCAAGGTCGGGATGAGCAAGGAACGCCGCGTCGACCCGCAGGTCACCGTCGGGCTACTCGCCACCGCCGACGGCTTTCCGCTGGAGGTGGACCTGTTCGCCGGCAACAAGGCCGAGACCAAGACGTTGATCCCGGTGCTGACCCGGTTCCGTGACCGCCATCAGGCCGGCGACCTGGTCGTGGTGGCCGACGCCGGGATGCTGTCCGCGGCGAACCTGCTGGCGTTGGAAGAGCACGGGTTCCGGTTCATCGTCGGCTCCAGAACCGGCAAGATCCCTTACGAGTTGCAGGCCCACGTCGACCGGCATGGCAACCACCTGCCCGACGGCGCGACGATCGAGACCACCCGGCGCATGGGCACCGGGACCAAGGCCCGGGACCGGCGAGTGGTCTACCAGTACGCGTTCACACGAGCCCAGCACGACAACCGCGCGATCAACGCCATGGTCGAACGCGCCGAGAAGGTCGCCGCCGGCGAACGACCGCTGAAGAAGGACCGCTTCGTCACCTTCACCGACAGCAGCACCAGCGTGAACTGGGAGCTTGTCGAACGCGCACGATCCCTGATCGGGATCAAGGGTTACGTCACCAACATCGACGCCGCGGTGATGGACGGCGCCGCCGTCGTGGCCGCCTACCACGACCTCTACCAGGTCGAGCGTTCCTTCCGGATGACCAAGTCCGACCTGGCCGCCCGACCGGTCTTCCACCGCCTCGAAGACAGCATCCAAGCCCACCTGACCGTCGTGTTCGCTGCCCTCGCCATCTCCCGCGAAGCCCAAGCCCGATCCGGGCTGAGCATCAACAAGATCCTCAAGACCCTGCGGCCCCTACGCTCAGCCACCATCACCATCGGCACCCAACAAGTGACCGCCCACCCCCGTATCCCCGCAGAGACCCGAACCCTCCTGGCCGCCCTCGGCTGGAGTGGTCACTAAACCGCTACAACTCAGGTCTGACGGATCGAGGCTGACAGCAACCGGCACGCACACCTCTGCCCTGCGACGCACAGAGGCGAAGGGCGGGTCACGTGTCGATCGACCCGCCCAACAGCCTTCATCCGCTCCAATGCCAACCTCCCCTGATCAGGGGAGACTTGACCAATCGAGGTTGGTGAAAGAAGGGTGCACCTGAGCTGCAAGCTTGCAGGCCAGGCGCACCTTTCCCTTATCGCCCTCGATACATCAATTCCGCTCTGCACGGGCGAGGCTGAAGAGCGAGCCGTCTTCTATCTCCGGGCCTCTACTGTGGATCCCAGGAGCCCCGCTGAATAGCCCTCAATGAACCCGCGTCAGGTCACAGTCGATTCAGGCTTGCGCGGCATCCTCCCGCATCCCGCGAAGGAGGGACACCAGGAGAATGCATACCGAGCCCCAATTCTCAAGGAATATGCGATATCAATCACCATTCCGCTTGGCGGTTAATTCTAAGGCAATGTGCTCGATTAACGCTATTATAGCTTCAGAATCGGCAAGATCCTGGACTGTCACGATAGGGTCATCGTCACCCTGAACAAACGCCGTAATCACTTCGCTCTCGCCTGAGTCCCAAACGGTTGCAGCCACCAGGTATTCGGGTGAGATGAACTCGACCGCGGCTGAGTCCTTACTCCGCCCTACCGTCGGCCCAACGAGCCTTGATTCAACACCCCGTGACGCCAGTTCAGGGGCATTGCGGCCGTGCCAGGATGCGATATCTTTCAGATCTATCCGCCTCATCTCAGACATGGCATCACCTCGGATTTGACATATTACGGAATGGGACGCCGCTAGTTTGCGCCCGCCCAGGCAATCGGGCCTGCAGCGAGTTTGGGCCGTAAATGATAGACGCTCCTTGGCTGTGTGGACGGAGCGCATCTGTTGGAACTTCGTATTCCACGTAGACATCTCCTGAAGGTGCAACCCGATAGGTGTCGGGCGCCCTCGGGCTAGCCACACGGTGTGTTCCTTGGCCGTTCCACTGAACATTACTGAGATAGCAAATCCACCCCAGCTCGTCGCACGCGAACACGGGCTCCCAACCGACACCCCACCAAGATCAAGTCACGAAGTACGGCTGCCCTACTAGCCGACATTCCCTTCGATCTATTCTCGAAGCTTCCGCAGCGCCTCTCGTGAGAGAATGTCAGCCTGGCGGATCACCTCCGGGATCCGATATCGACGGCTCAATATCAGCGTTAAGTCGGTAGCCTGGTCCAAACCAATTCGATGTCCAATAGATACGAATACCGGTCTAATTCCTGTCTGCGTACGAAGCACGCGCCCAAGCGTCTCGCCATCCTCAGTAATCGGCGACCATTCACCTCGTCGCTTCCCCGGTTCCGCGAACGTCCCGATAAAGGGCGACTTCGCCACCCCAAATGACGGCAATCCAGTCAATACACCCATGTGACTGGCCAAACCGAATCTTCTCGGATGGGCAATACCGTAGCCATCGCAAACCAGCACCTCGGGTCGGCAGGCAAGGTTCTCAAGAGCCTCCATGAGAATCGGCACCTCGCGAAACGCCAGTAATCCCGGGACATACGGGAAGCGCACCTCGCCATGGGCGGCAGAAATATCCCTCACTTCCAGGGTACGCGACTCCACCACGATGGCCACGGCCACCACTCGGCGTGTTCCGGCTTCGTAAGAGACGTCCAAACCGGCCACCAATTCAGGGGTAGTGACCAGGCTATTAGCAATGTCGACCTTATTACGCAACGACATCTGCTGGCGTAAAGCTTCAGATATACCCGGATCTGGCGACACATTGACGTCTGCCGCCGACTCGGTTTCCGGATCCTCGGTTTCGCTAGCCATCGAGCTCATGGAGGCGTCGTAGCTGCGAAAAGTTGGGATCTCTCTCAGAGATATCATAGTGATCCACAACTTTTCCTTGACCGTCATATGTGACCGATCGAACGAGCACGCCATGGTCGTAGATCATCTCCGAGGCCAGAGATCCGTCTTCACGAAACTCCCGCGTACCGCCGTGACGGGTATTCGCCTTGTAGTTCGCTTCATACTTCAACTGACCGGACGGATACCAATCCCGAGCCGGTCCATCCTGCGCCCCGTCCACATACGATATCTCCGACAGGCCATGACCTGGGACGTCGGCGTACCCGACGCCTGTGAAGCTCTCGCCATTAAAGGTGTAGAAAAGTTCCTCGTTGTAGTCTAGCGACTCGTCCGGCACGCGACGCGGTTGCAACTCTTTGCCATCAGTCATGATTTACCTACAGCTAGGGAGTGAGCCGAGAGCAGACGGAACACGGCGGGATTTGCATTCCTTGTTGCGCCCCTCGAAGCCTGACGCTATAGAAACTAAAACTGTCGTCGATCTGAGTTCTTAGCCCCGCCGACTCTCGTTTCCAGAGCAATTCATTGAGACCGTGTACTTCACCATGAATTCCCGACCCGCCGGGGTATAGCGATCCAACATCCGGACCCAATCGCGCAGCAAGACTGGGGTGCAAATTGTCGATCGCAGTTCCATGGTTTAGTGACGTGACAATATCGCCGGTGACCTCGTCCTTGACGCCCGTTAGCACTGGCCCCCGCTTGCTGATAGAAAGGTAGTCCGATGACCCTGGTGTGGTGATTCTGCTGTACTCGGCATGCACCGCATCGGTCAAGCCGCAGTTGTGCACGAGGACCGGCGTTGTGCCGGCGAGCACATAGTACGTGTGGGTGTTGGCGACGGTGAGGTTGTGGACGGTGGCGCGGGGGACGGTCCAGCGTTCGATCGCCGTGATCTGGACGTACGTGCCGGTGCTGGTGCGTAGCCACTGCCCCGGCTGAAGGTCGGTGGCGTCGATCCACTCGTTCAGTTCGGGCACCCAGAATGGGTGGCCGTCGGTGGCGGTGACCTCGGCGGTCCCCGTGCCCTGGTCGCCGCCGGTGTCGATGGTGACCTTCACCAGGTGCTTGACACCGTCTCCGGTGACCGTGGCAGTGACCGTGTCCACCTCGGGACGACCGGTCAGCGGGTCGGTCACCACCACCTCGTCACCGGGCTCGACGTTCTCGATCGGCTTGGTCGAGCCGTCGGCCATGAGCACCATGGTGCCCGGGACGAAGCTGTTGCGGATGGAGCAGGATTCACCGCCACCTGAGGAGCCGGCGTCGCTACCGCTGGTGCCGCCACTGCTGCGGTTGGAGGCACCCTCGGAGCCGCCCGGCTTCGAGTCGCCCTTGCCACCACCACCGCCACCGCTGGCGCTCTTGCCACCGCTGCCGCTGGACGCCGCCGAGGAGCCCTTCGGGTTGGACTTGGCCTGGGCCTCTTTCTGCGTCGGGTTGCCCGTCTTCTTTGACGAGTTCGCCGCCTTGTTGCTCGTTGAATTGATCTTGTCGGCGGCCTTTTTCTTCGCCGCCTGGGCCGCCCGCTTCGCCCGCTCGATCGCCAGCTTCTTCGCGTTCAGGGCCGCCGCTTCGGCCGCCCGCGCCGCCGCCAGCACGATCTCGGCGACACGCTTCGCCGCCTGCCACGCCTGGATCGCGCTGATCGTCCGGTTGATGGCACGGACCACCGCCGGGATCTTGGCGATCTTGCCCCACGGGATCGCGTTGAGGATCAGGCTGCCGCACGCCCACATGTCACCGCCGAAGCAGTTCAGGGCGTCGTTGAGCCCGATGAACTCCTTCAGCACGTACCACGCCGAATCGAGGATCACCGAGATCAGCGACTTGCCCATGTTGGCCTGCGCCTGAGCGATCATCGCCGCCGACAGGCCCGCACCCGCCAGCGCCGCCGCCGTCTCCGACGCGGTCAACGCCACCGACAGGCCGGACGGGTCCGAGTGCGTCACCGGGTTGTTGTGGGCGTACGTGTAGCCGTTGTTCTGCATCGGGTCGGTCAGGTCCAGGACCGGGTCCGCGGAGAGGAACCGACCCACCTCCGGGTCATACAGCCGTGCCCCCAGCGGCACGAAACCCGACGCGTCGTCACGCGCCGCACCGAGGAAACCCAGGTTGGTACGCAGGTCGCCGCTGACAGCGCCCGTCCGCACGTTGCCGAACGGGTCCTGCTTGCGGATCCGCGACGCCATCCCGTCGTCGAGGGTCACCTCCGCGTACGGACTGCCCTGATGGTCACCGGCCACCACGGTCAACGGCTGCTCGACCGTCCCGGCCACCTGCCGCATCACCGCGCCACCGGGGGTCGAGTAGGTGCGCTGGGCGTTGATCGGCGCACCACCAGGGTGCACGGTCACCTGCGCCTCGCCGAGGTGCAGCGTGGCCTGCCGGCCCTGCACCGTCAGCAGCCGCACACCGCCGGGACCGTAGATGTGCCGGGTCTCGTCCTGCGGGCTCCACTGCTGGGCCGCCGCCCCGCTGTCGCAGGCCGCCAACGTGATCGGCGTGCTGTCCGCCGAAGCACCGCCGGCCGGGGCCAGACACAGTCCGGACGCGACGTGCTTCAGCTGCCCCGTGGAGAGCCGCTCGAACTGCTGGTCGGACGTACCGTCGCAGGTCTGCAACCGCAGCGCCGAGCCCGCCGCCGTGCCGGCCGGCTGGGCGCACCACCTGTCGTCGTAGACCGACAGGGTGCCGAGGTTTCCGTTGTTCTGCCCCGGAGCCGGGTTGAAGGCCCACTTCTGCCACGCGCCGCCGTTGCACGGATACAACTGGATGGCCTGGTTGGGCTGCGCGATGCCCTGGTTCAGGTCGAGGCACTTGGCGGCCAGGCCCACGTACGCCGTGCGGCCCTTGGCGCCCGAGCCCGTGACCCGCTCCACCTTGCCGTCGTACGTCCAGGACAGTTCCTGCTGGTCTCCATTGCTGGTGGACGTCACCGACTTCGTCTCGCCGGTCAGCTCGTACAGCCGCTTGGCCTCGGAAACGATCGCCGCGCCCTGCGGCGTGGTGTAGCTCTTGGTGACGGCGTCGAGGGTACGCGGCTGGGCACCGCCGCCATCCTCCTTGCCGTACCCGTACCCGTACGTCGTCTCGATCCGGCCGGTCGACGTGCGGCCGGTAAGGTCCCGCTCGACCAGTGTGGTGCGGTTGCCGAGCAGGTCGTAGTCGTACTCCTGCCAGTAGCCGGTGCCGTCGACGCCCGCCGCCGCATTGGGGGAGGTTGCGGTACCCGGGCCGGCGCCGCAGGACGTCTGGCTGTTCGACGTCCAGGCGTTACGGAGCTGGCCGAGCGCGTCGTAGGTGTAGCACTGCCGCTCCGCGATGGCGGTCGCCTGCTCACGGATCGAGGTGACGTTGCCGGCGCTGTCGTAGGTGTAGGCGCGGTCGGAGACGAGGTAGGAATCCTCGACCTCGCGGAAGATCTGCTGCCGGGTGAGCGCGCCGCTGGCGTCGTCGTACGACGCCATGGTCCACACCCGATGAGGGTGGGCACCCAGCGTGGAGCGCAACACCTGCCCGTACGGCGAGTAGACCGTCTCCGAGCCGTACCAGTCCCGACCGGACACCGACAGCGGCAGGCCGTCCTTGGTGTAGCGGGCCAGCAGTTTCTCACTCGGCAGGGGGCCGACCGCCGGCAGCGTGCTCGACTCGGGCAGACCCGTGTCGGTATACCTGTAGTCGTACCGGTACTCCCGGCTCAGCCCCCACGTGGTGGCTATGGACTGCGGCAGCGTCAGCGTGGTCGAGGTCGGCTGGTAGTCCGCCGTGTAGCCGCCGATCGACTGGGTGTACGGCAGGCCGTCGGTGTAGCGGGTCGACGTCGCCGACAGGCCCTTGCCGCCGGCCACCGTGTCGTAGGTGTAGTCGGCCAGCAGCGTTCCGCTGCTGCCGCCGAGCCGCTGCTGGGTCGGGCGGGACAGTTCGTCGTACCCGTTCCACATTGTGACGCCGCGGGCGTTGGTGGTGGTCTGCAGCCGGTCGCGGTGGTCGTACGTCATGGTGGTGGCACCGCTGTCCGGGTCCGTGCTCCTGGTCAGCCGACCGCGCTGGTCGTAGGCCCAGGTCCACGGGACCGGGTTCGCGGAGTGCGTGGCCTTCACCAGTTGGCCACGCGCGTCGTACTCGTAGCGCATCGAGGTGAAGTCGGTCCGGGCGGTGTCGCGGAAGGTGTCGACCCGCGTGGTGTGCCCCAGGCCATCGGTGTAGAGGCGATAAGATGTCGCACCCGCCGGGTTGATCACCGTGGAGTGGTCGCGCCCGTACTCGTACTCGGTGGCTCGGTCTTCCTGTTTCTCGCCGTGCAGGTAGGGAAGTTCCTTGGTGACCCGGCCGAGGCCGTCGTAGGTGTAGCGGGTGGCGTTGGGCACCACCGTGTCCGATGCCGGCGTGAAAAGCTGGCCGATCGGGGAACCCTCGGCGAAGTAGGCGTTGTTGGTCTGCCAGATCTCGCCGGCCGAGTTGTAGAGGGTGTCGGTGATCAGCCGGCCGCCGTTGGTGGCCTCCACCTGGCTCTGTCGCTCGCGGCCCAGCCCGTCGTAGATGGTGACGGAGGTCTGGATGCGGTCCTCGTGCCCACGGGCGAAGGTGGTGACGTACGGCGGGATGCGGATGGTCTCGCCCGGGTTCTCCGGGTCCTCCCTGGCCTCGGGGAGGGCGTACTCGGCGCGGAAGTCCGGCACCGCCGAGGTCGACGGGGTACGGCCCGCGCCCCACGCCTTGACGAGGCGGCCGAGGGCGTCGTACTCGGCGTGGCTGGCCTGGTTGTTCGGGTCGGTGGTCTTCAGGGTGACGGCGCGGCCCGGGTCCAGTTCCCGGGTCTGCTTGTGCCCGAGCGAGTTCTCCTCGCTGACCGAGTACGCCTGCCCGCTGGCGGGGGTGTAGGTGATCCTGGAGGTCTTGCCGTCGGGGTCGGTACGGGTCAGCACCCGGCCGATGGCGTCGAAGCCGGTGGTGCCGTCGCTCTGGAACCCGGAACCGTCCGCCTTCAGCGACCAGGTCTGGGTGGCGAGGCCACGGGTGTTCGCCGGCAGGGCCGCCCCGTAGGCGGTGCCGTCGTAGCCGACCCGGCCGGCAGAGGAGAGCGTGGTCAGGTCGTCGAAGTTGGCTGCGGTGCAGGTCGTCGGGCTGGTGCGGACCTGCCTCGTCAGGCCGAGGACGTGCTTGGCGGTGCTGTGCACGTACTCCAGGGAGGTGCAGGACTCGTCGCCGGAGACGCCGGTGTCACCGAGAGACTCGATCCTGACCGGGAGGCCGTAGGTGTCCTCGTACACGGTCTGGGTCTCGACGATCCGCTCGACACGGTTGTCGTCGCCGGTGCCGGACGACTTCGCCCAGGCTTTCTGCTTCGTGTCGGTGACCCGCCAGGCCTTCAACGGGCTGAGGCCGTCGTCCCGGGGTCGGGAGGCGAGTTCCCGGGCTGCCGGGTAGGTGACGCTGCGGGTGAGCCAGTTCGCGTCGGAGTCGCCGGCGCTGGCGTATGTCAGTTCCTCGGCGACCCTGCCGGCGAAGGGCTCCCGGTCCTTGGCGATCTCGTCGCCGGTACCCAGCGTGTCCTTGACGGAGACGCTGTCGCCCATGCCCCGGAAGTACCGAGTGACGGACTTGGTCTGCTCGCTGCCCATCTCGGCGACGGGCGGGCCGGTGCGGACGGTGACCTGCTCGAAGCCGGCGAACTGCGAGTAGGTGCGGCGGGACTTCTTGGTGAACTCGGCCTCGGCGAGGCGCCAGCCGGCGTTCGCGTAGGCATACGTCGTGACGGTGGAGGTGGCCGCCCCGTCGATGGCGGGTAGTTCCTCGACCGACTCCACCACGTACTTGTGGAACCAGTCGATCTCGTCATCCTTGGCCGGGTCGGGGTGCCAGAAGTTCGG
The DNA here is from genome assembly GCF_050942455.1 of Micromonospora sp. CA-263727. Taxonomy (NCBI): domain Bacteria; kingdom Bacillati; phylum Actinomycetota; class Actinomycetes; order Micromonosporales; family Micromonosporaceae; genus Micromonospora; species Micromonospora sp. CA-263727. The sequence goes on along the minus strand of NZ_CP192031.1, from coordinate 1,715,777 downwards.
GTAGCAGAGCCGGGTGTTGGCCTTCAGCGCAGCGGTGTCGTCCCCACCGGGCAGGCCGGAGCCGGCGGAGCAGGCTCCGGTGGGCCTCTTGTAGGTGATGACGGTCTCGCCGCCGTACTCGTTGACCACCCGTGAGATGCGCAGCCGGGAGAAGCTGGGCCGGTGGTCGTTGCGGACCCGGTTGGGCATGTCCTCGGCGTTGTGCACGAACCGCACGGGGTTGAGCGAAACCTTGTCGTCGACCGCGCCGCTGGCGCCATAGCCGGTGCGCTTTATCGACTCCAGCCACAGAGCCGTGTTGGGGCCGGTCAGCAGAACCGGGAAAGACTGCTTGAGCTGGTACTCGTCCACCTTTTGCAGTGCGCTGGAGCCGCTACGCCGCTGCGCCGAAGTGGTGATCTTGTCCAGGCGTTTGCGGGTGAAAAACGCCGGCGAGGCGTTCCAGCATTTTTTACCCTCGACGCAGCCCAGGTCGGCCGGGGTGTCGTACCAGATGCGGTAGTCGTGAGGAATCTGGCTGTTGAAGTTGGATTCGGAGCAGGTGTGGGAGCCCTCGGCGAAGCATCTTTCCTTGACGTCGAAGGTGACCCGGGCCAGCGGTGCGGTCGCGAAGACGTTGCCGCTGGTGTTGCGCTGGCCGTAGTCGATGCGGAGGAGGTGGCCACCGCGGTCGTACCGGACCGGCTCCTTGAAGTTGAAGTTCTGGGCGTAGTAGTTCTTCTCCTTCTCCCACCAGAGAGTCATCACATTGCCGTGGATGTCCTCGACGTAGTCCAGCGACCACCGCCACGCCTGCTTACAGGCCGATCCGGCCCAGTTGCCGGCCTTGTAGCAGTCCTCCCCGGCGTGGTTGCCGTAGACCGGGACGGCGAGGACCGAGTTGGTCACGTCCTGGCTGGATGTCCAGCCGGGCAGGCGGTGCCGGCCGAAGTGGTACCGGGTGCCGTCCCTGGTGGTGACGACCCAGTACTCACCGTCCTCGTCGCCGTTGTCCAGGTTCTCGTCCTTGAGTAGCTGCACCTTGGAGCCGTCACCGTTGGCGGTGGTCCAGGTGCCCGTGCTGTCGTCCCAGACCAGCTCGGTGGTCATGCCACCGAGGGAGAGCGTCGCGTTCTTCGAGCCCCAACAGAGGTCGGCGGTCCGGTGGGTGGTGTTGTTGGCCCCCGGCTTCTTGGAGTCCTGCCGGCAGTTGACGTAGGTCCGGGTGATCGCGCCGGCGGCGTAGTCCCAGCCGTCACCGATCCAGGAGGCCTGGTTGTTGGTGGCGGAGGTGCGCCCGTCCACCGACTGCGACGAGTACGACAGGGCGACCTTCGGCATCAGGCCGCCGGCCGTCTCGGGCACCTGCACCTGGTACGAGTAGGTGAACGCGCCGGAGGAGGAACCTGCGGCCCACGAGCCGGAGAACAGCAGCGGGGTGGCCGTGAAGTCACCGGCCGACGAGGCGCCGGTGTCCAGCACACCGACGACGTTGCCGCCGGTGGCGGCGGCCTGCGCGCCGAGTGCCGATCGGCTGGCGGGCTCGGCCCTCAGCAGCGAGCCGACCGGCACGCTGCTGGTGACGATCCGGCGGGCGGGAGCGCCCTCGTCGACGCCGGCGATCTGGGCACTGCGGGCGGATGCCCCGGTGACCGGGAGCAGTTCCACCTCGCTGGAGACGACCTGGGCGCTGGTGTCGCCGGGCTCGATCCCCCGGAGGGCGATGCCGCCGTCGGCACAGTCGCCGCCCTCGGGATCGTCGAAGACGCAGTCCGGCAGCAGCACCACGCCGAACCGGTCGGCGGCCTGCGGGCCGTAGAAGTCGGCGAAGGGCGTGTAGTCGACGCTGAGGGCGACCTCGGCCTCCGGGTCGGCGGTGGCCGGCGGGGTGATCTTCATGATCAGACCCGACACCCCGGCATCGTGGGATGCCTCGGGGGCAGCCAGGTCGACGGCCCAGGTGCCGCCGAGGGCAGCCGGGTCGCCACCGTCCGGTACGCCGAGGGCGACCGGCAGGTCGTCAACAGGCAGGGACTCGCCGGGTGCGACACCGGTCAGGTCCACGGACCCGCTGCCCTGCTGCCACGCCTCGATGGCTGTCGGCTCGTACGGCTCCACCGGCCCCGGCTCGTCGGTGAGCAGATTCGTCACCGCCTGCTCGTCGGGCGCGATCTGCTCGATCTCCGGAAGCTCCGGCAGTTCGACGATGCCACGGCTCATGCCGGGGCCGGGCACCGCGAGGGCGGCGGCGGGCAGGCTCGTCACCGCCATGGTCGTGGAGAGCGCCAGGACGAACACCGTACGGGCGGGACGACCCGACCGCCGGGCCAGCAAACCGGTACCACGCATGCGCGTCGACTCCCACCCAGGCGCGAAGACGAAAGGAAGGTACGAAAACCACAAAGGGCATGCGCCAAGTTCGGCACATGCGTGAGCACTTTCCGTCAAGGCAGCTCGGACCTCAAGTCACCGAAAGTGATCACCAATGCAATCTTGTGATCTGCGCCATATGACTAATGACGCGGCAAGCCGCCGATCACCGCGATAGCGATCAAACAAATAAGTCCACCATGTCCGACAAGCCGTTACATCAAACCAGCACACAAGATCGAATTCCGGCGTAACGGTCGATGTTCGTTCAGTGAAGATCACGGATCGGCAACATTGACGGGGTGGACGCCAGTCCCTTGTTTCGTGCGATCGTTTGCCCGCGCGCCTGCCCATCGGCCCATACGGGCAGGCTGTTCTCCGCGCTTTCCTGTCCACTCGGCCCCACGGGAGTAGACCGCCGTGACCGCGCCTCGCCTGCTCAGCCCATTCGTGCGTACGCGCGGCCGGCTGATCTGCACCATGGGCCTCCTGCTGGTCGCCCTCGTCGCCGCGCTACTGCCCTGGTGGCCGAGGTTCGATGAACCCGGCACTCGCCCGGAGGCAGCCACCGAGGCCGCCCCGGCGTCGAATCCTCCACGCGACGAGGCGACCGCGATGGCCGAGGCACTCAGCTCCGGTCAGGAGGTGCTCGTCGGGACGGCGACCACGGCCACGTCGCTCACCTGGGCGCTGCCGACGGGAGAGTGGCGCACCGTTACCCACGCCGTCCCCCAACGCGCCAAGGACAGCACCGGGCAGTGGGCGCCGATCGACACCACGCTCACCCGAGTCGGCGAAGCCCCCGACGGCCTCGGCATCCGCCCGGTCAACGCCCCCACCCCTGTACGTTTCGCCAGCGGTGGCAGCCCTGCGCAGCCCGGGGCGACCCCGGGGACAAGCTCCTCCCCGCAGGCTTTCCGCCTGGTCGCGAACACTTACACGGAACCGGCCGACACCCCGCTCGCCGAAGTGGAGATCGACGGTCACACCGTCACCTATTTGTGGCCCGGCGCGCTGCCGGAGCCGGTCCTCGACGGTCCGCGTGCCCTCTACCCCGAGGTCCGGCCCGGCGTCGACCTGCTCCTCGTCGCCCGGGAGGCGGGCGGCTTCGGGCAGTTGCTGATCGTCAAGAGCCGCTTGGCGGCCACGATCGACGCCGTCCGCTCCCCCACGTACGGCCTGACCTCCCCGACGGCGGTCTTCCGTCACGACGCGAGTACCGGCGGCATCCAGATCTTCGACGGTGTCAGCGGGCTGGAAATCAGCTCGATGCCCACTCCGTTCGCCTGGGACTCCTCCGGTCAGGAGCCGGCGTCTCCCCAGCCCGCTCTCCGAACAGTGACGGCGACCAGCGCCGACGTGCTGAGCCTCTCCGGTCTCAGCGGCGTCGAGCCCGGCGCACGCCACGCTCCGATGCCTGTCAGCGTCGACGGCGACGGTTCCGGAAACGTACGCCTGCACCTCGACGCCGCCGCCACCGGCCTCCTCACCGACGAGAATGCGCTGTTCCCCCTCTTCCTCGACCCGACGCTGAACAGCCTCATGCAAGCCTGGGCCACCGTCTACAAGCAACATCCCAGCACCAACACCTGGAACGGCACCAACTTCAACTCCGGCAGCACCGACGCACGAGTGGGCCACGAGCAGAACACCCCACTCACCGCCCGCTCCTTCTGGCGGATGGGTTTCCGCAACGACATCAAGGACGCGACGATCAGCTCGGCGAAGTTCAAGGTGCTCAACAACCACTCCTGGAGCTGCACCGCCCGCCAGATGGAACTGTGGCGTACCGGCTCCATCTCCTCCGGCACCACCTGGAACAAGCAGCCGACCTGGAGCAAGGTGCAACAGCGGCTCTCATTCGCGCACGGCTACGGCAGCAGTTGCCTCAACGACTACGTCAGCTTCGACGTGCAGGAGGCTGCGGAGTACGGCGCCCGGGCCGGCGCATCGAACGTCACGCTAGGTATGCAGGCAACCAGCGAATCCGACACGTTGACCTGGCGCCGGTTCAAGGTCAACAGTGCGGAGTTGACAGTCGTCTACAACACTCCGCCCAAGGCACCGACGGGTGGCAGAAGCACTCCCGGCGGCGCTTGCGTGCCTGGCCCCGGCAGCGGCGTCACCGTCGCCAGGACCAACATCGAGCTGTACGCGAAGGCCACCGACCCTGACAACAACCTGAAGTCGCTGCGGTTCCGCTTTTGGAAGACCGGGTCGACGGTGCCCTCGGGCACCGTGGTCACCGCCACCAGTACTGGCGAGGCGAGGTTGACCATCCCGTCCACCAGCCTTGAGGACAAGGCCACCTACTCATGGGACGTACGCGCGGAAGACCACGCGGGTGCCACGTCGAGCATCTTCCCGCCCGGCACGGAGCCCTGCCGACTCACCATCGACGCCTCGGCACCCCCCGCGCCAACCGTGTCGAGCGAGAAGTTCCTCGAAGCCACTCCCGATGGTGCGACCTGGGCGAAGGCGAGTTTCGGCGAGACCGGTGAGATCACCTTCAGCGCGGCCGGCGCGACCAGCTTCACCTACGCCTTCGAAGGCATCGGCACCCAGCCCGTGACGGCCACCAACGGCACGGCCACCGTGCCCGACCTGGCACCTCGGCACGCCGGCCCCAACACCCTGCACGTGTACGCCTACGACGCCGTCGGCAACCGCAGCCTCCGTACCGACTACACCTTCTATGTACGGCCACGAAAGTCGGCCGACGGCCCCGCCGACACGACCGGCGACGACATCCCCGACATGCTCGTCATCAACGCGGACGGCGACCTACGCACCTACGTGGGCGACGAGGGCGGTGAGCTGTACGCCCACCTCACCGCCGCCTACGACGAAAAGCATCAGCAGAACCCGTCCGGGCACTGGTACAGCCCGGCCACCGGCAAGGCAGCCCTGATTACCAAGCACTCCGACGCCTACCCGGGCGACGGCATCACCGATCTGTTCGCCCGCACGCCGGACGGCGGTTTCTGGATCTACCCCGGTGACGGCTATGGCAGTTTCAACGTCGACCAGCGGATCCGCATCCTCCTGCCGCCCAACGCACCGAACCCGGCAACCTGGACGCAGATCAAGGCGCTCGGTGACATCACCGGGGACAAGCGCCCGGATCTGGCCCTACGCTCGGGCGCCCAGTTCTGGATACTGTCCGGGTACACCGGGGGTGCCTTCCAGGAGGCGACGCTGATGGAGGGCACCGCCTGGGCCCGCCGGGAGATCATCAACATCACGGACTTCGACCGGGACGGCACGCCGGACCTGATCTGGCGCAACCTGGACGCCGGCACCCTGTACGTCCGGCACGGCAAGCCGGGGCCCGTCGCCCTGAGCGTGAACCTGGACTCGCTCAAGCAGGCGATCAACTCCCGCGATGGCGACGTCCGAATCGGCACAGGTTGGACGGAGGCTGCCTACAACGCGGTAATCGGCATCCCGGACGTCAGCGGCGACGGGATACCCGACCTCTGGACCCGTTCCGGAACTGATGGACGGATCCGACTGCACCGGCCATCGCTCACCAACATCGATGCCTCGGTGCAGGTCGTCCTCTCCCCCGACTACACAACCTTCAGGGCCTTCGGCTGAGCGCCGAGGCTGGTGCGGTTGTCCCAGGGAGACGGACACCGGCTTGAGGCCGGCCTGCGTCCGTAACATCCGGCCCAGCACCGCCAGCAGGATCGGAGTATCCCGGCGTCTGCCCCGACCGGTGCTGGTCGCACCGGTCGGGGCAGACGATCACACGGGAGCTGCCCAGGTCACCACCACAGGGCGTTGGCGACCTGCGGGTAGAGGCCCTCGGGGTGGGCCCGGAAGAGCGGCTCGGTGCCGAAGAGGGTCACGTTCGCCCCCTTCGCCACGCCGCTGACGACCACGGCCTGACCGGCAGCCGCTGCCTGGCCGCCCCAGTGGCCGGCGAGGAAGAAGCCCTCGTCGGCGAGGCGCTGGTCGACGCGGACGCCGTCGCCGACCCGGGTGAAGTACTGCGGCGCGTCGACGAAGGCGGTCGGCAGGGCGTTGCCGGTGATCGGCGACGCCGGGTTGTTCACCACCTTGACGATGCCGTTCGCGTCGCTGCGGCCCGCCGCGATCGTGACGTCGAGCAGCCCGGCCCGGTCGCTGAAGAGCTTCCCGCTGCTCCCCCGACCCACGACGGTGCCACCGTCGGCCAGCCACGCGGTGAACGCAGCGCTCTGCGTGGCGTCCAGGCTGGCCGGGTTGAACGTCGTGGTGGAGACGAAGAAGGCGTCGAAGTCGTCGAAGGACAGTGTCCCCGAGTTGAACGCGGTGTGCGTCACCGAGATCGGCTCGAAGCCCATCTGCCGCAGGGCGAAGATCTCACCGGCGTTGGCGGCGACACCGAGCCGGGTCCGGGAGACCGGCGTGGTCTTGCGTACCTGCGCGGCGGTGAGCTTGGTGAACTCGACGCCGTACGCGGCGGCGACCGGGCGGACCACCGACGCGTCGCCGGGCACGACGAAGGTGCCGTTGGCGGTACGGGCCAGCTTCACCCCGTCGTCGAGGAGGCGGTTGACGGCCTGGATGCCCGCCACCGAGTCCACGGTCAGCCCGTAGTACGACTGCTTGCCCGGCGCGACCGAGCCGGTGGGCCGGGCCTCGGTCACCGGCAGCAGCCCCTTGAAGTCGAGGCTCACGTTCCTGGTCACCCGCTGCACCGTCGCGCCCCAGAGCTGGCCGTGGCTCCAGGCCGAGATGTCGTACATCGCGTTGAAGTCGTTGGTCACGTCCCGCCCGACCTCAAGCAGGGCGCTGGCCAGGCCGCGCTTGGCCTGACGCAGGTCGACCACGTAGGTGCCGGCCGGGTAGAGCTTGCCGTCCAGGATGAACGGCCGCCAGCCACGGTGGACCTTCAGGTCGTTGTCGAGCATGAACTGGACCAGCCGGGCCGCCGCGGTCTCGCTGCGCTGACCGCTGCCGGTCGGGATGACGTACGCGCGCGGGAAGCTCTGCGGGTGCGTCTTGACGTTGTCGCCGCGACCGAGCGACAGGGCCAGCGGGTCGTCGATCGGCCGCGTCGGCTCACCTGCGACGCCACGCCGGAACCATTCGAGCTGGTTGGCGAGGAGCTGCGACCGGTTCGCCGTGGCGTAGCCGAGGTTCCCCTTGATCGACGCCACCGCGACGGCGGTGTTGATCCGGGTACGCTCGTGGCGCTCCGCCTCGGTCAGGTTGCCCCTCGGGTTCAGCGGCACCTCGACGGTGTGGCCGATGGTGCCGTGGTACATGGCGTACATCGGCGTGAAGATCGGCGGCCAGTCGTCCCAGCCGTCGGTCCGGTCCCGGAACGGGATGTCGTTGCGACGGCTGCCGTCCGGGTTCGTGCAGCTGGCCCGGGTCTCACCGGTGGCGAGGACGGCCTGCTCCATGGCGAGCGCGTTGCGCAGCGCGTGCTTGATGTACAGGTCGTACTCGTAGTTGTCGCCGTGCGGGCCGGTGGTCGGCTCGATCAGCGTGCAGGTGACGTACCCGTGGATGTCCAGCATGGTCAGCGGGCTGTAGCGGACCAGCTGGGCGCGCACGGCGCGGACCTCGGGCTGCGAGGCCGTGATGTAGTCACGGTTCATGTCGAAGCCGTTGGCGTTGGCCCGGGTGGCCGCGACCCGGCCGTCCGGGTTGTTGGTGATCACGAAGGCGATCACGTGCCGGTCGAGCAGCTTCGCGATCTCGGGGTCGGTCGAGAAGGCCAGCTCCTGGAGGACCTGGAGGCTGGCGTCGGTGCCTTCCCACTCGTTGCCGTGGATGTTGTTGTTGATGAACAGCGGGGTGCGCCACTTGTCGTACCCGCCGGCCCTGACCTTGGCCTGCGCCGCACGCGGGTCGCTGAACCGCAGGTCGGAGAGGTGCTGCCAGGTCTTCCACTCGTTGTTGCTCATCGGCGAGGTGGCCACCACCAGGTGCAGGTCGCGGCCGAGCACCGACTGCCCGATGACCTCCACGTTGATCCGCTTGCTCTGCTGGAGCGCACGCAACGCGGACGGGATTCCGTGGTAGGGGATCAGATTGAGCGGGATGGACGCGTCACCCGGATTCACCGGCACGTCCTGGATGACATCGTTACGCGGCTTGCCGGGCAGCTTCGCCGACGGGGCCGACGGCACCGGCAGGCTGGGCAGCCAGCCCTGCGAGCCGAAGGACCGGGCCTGCGGGTCCGGCCCGAAGTGGAACGGCAGGTCGGTGTCGGACGGACCGCGGGGCGACTCGATCGCCACGTCGGGGGCCGGGGCGGACGGTGCCGCCGTCGCCGCGGTGGCCGGTCCGAACAGGAGCACGGCGGCGAGCAGGGCTATCAGTGGTCGTCGAACAGCCACGCACGTACCTCGTTTCGAGGAGACAAGGCGCGCCGGGCGACTCTTGATCGCCGGCGACGATGATTGGCTGTTCTACCAGCGACGCAGGCCCAAGTCGATAGCTCGGGCCACACGGGAGCGTTCCCGGATCGTTTTGCCGAGGGGCAGGAGAGGCCGCCACCTCGTTGATCATGAGGTTGGCGGCAGTTACGGAGATCAAAGCGCCGCCAACCTCATGATCAACGGGATCGTGGCCGGGGTGGGAGGGGGTGGAAGGGGTTATGGTGCGGGGGTGACGGGTGGCGGTGGGGTGCCGGGGCGGGTTGATGTCGTGGTGGTGGGGTCGGGACACAACGGCATGGTGTCGGCGATCCTGCTCAGCCGGGCCGGGTTGGACGTGCTGGTGGTCGAGGGCGCCGACGTGATCGGCGGGGCCACCCGGACCGAGAACCCCTTCCCCAAGGTGCCCGGGCTGCGGCACTCGACCGGGTCGTACCTGCTCGGGTTGATGCCGCCGGAGCTGCTGGCCGCGCTCGACGTACGCATCCCGGTGCTGCGCCGCGACCCGCACTACTTCCTGCCCACCCCGGGCGACGCCGGCTCGCCGTACCTCCTCTTCGGCACCGACACCGCGGCCACCCGCAGGCAGCTCACCGAGTTCTTCTCCCCCGCCGACGTGGCCGCCGACGACGCGTTGCAGGCCGAGCTGGCCGCGCTGCGCGAGGACCTCGCCCCCGCCTGGCTGACCGAGCCGCTGCCGGTGGAGGAGACCGCGCAGCGCTACGTCCGGCCCGAGCTGCGAGAGGTCTTCGTCGACCTGGTACGCGGCTCGGTCGCCGACTACCTGGCCCGCTTCGACTTCCGCTCCGAGCTGCTGGTCAGCATGTACGCGGTCACCGACGGACTCTCCGGGCTCAACGCCGGCCCGGACGACCCGGGCACCGGCCACAACTTCCTGGTGCACAACATGTGCCGGCTGCCCGGCTCGGGCGGCACCTGGATGATCGCCGAAGGCGGCATGGGCACCGTGTCCCGCACCTTCGCCGACGCGGCCCGCGCCTCCGGCGCCCGGATCGTCACCGGCGCGCCGGTCACCGCGATCACCCTCGACGGCGGCACGGCCTCCGGAGTCGTGCTGGCCGATGGACGCTCGGTCGCCGCCGAGGTGGTGCTCGGCGCCTGTGACCCGTACCGGCTGATGGGGCTGCTGCCCGACGGCGCGCTGCCGACCGCGCTGGCCGAGCGGATGGCGGCGGCCCGGCGCACCGGCACCACGCTCAAGCTCAACCTGGCGCTGCGCGGCCTGCCCCGCTTCTCCTGCCTGCCCGAGGGGGCACCGAGCCCGTTCGGCTCCACCATCCACCTGCTGCCCGGCTCGGCGTCGCTGACCGGCGACGGGGGTGAGTCGCCGATGGCGGCGCTGCGCGCGATGTGGGCCGACGTGCAGGCCGGGCGGCTGCCGGCGGAGCCGACCATCGAGTGGTACCTGCACACCACCGTCGACCCGTCGCTGGCCGACCCGGCCGGGCACCACTCGTCGGCGCTCTTCGTCCAGTCGGTGCCGTACGAGCTGGCCGGCACCAGTTGGGCCGAGGCGCTGCCCGGCTACGTGGACCGGCTGGTGGAGATCTGCGAACGGTACGCCCCGGGCACCGGTGACCTGATCGCCGACGCGGTGCCGCTGCCCCCGCCCGGCATCGAGGCGCACTTCGGCATCACCGGCGGGCACATCCACCACGTCGACAACACCGTCTCGTTCACCGACCGGATGCCCTACGCCACCGGGATCGACGGCGTGTACGCGGGCAGCGCCGGCTGCCACCCGGCCGGCAGCGTGATCGGCGCAGCCGGCCACAACGCCGCCCAACGCATCCTCGCCGACCTCGGCCGCTAAGGAGATGTAAGGAAGGGCCCCCTATTAACGCCTGGTGTACTAAAGGGGCCCCCTCCTAACACGAGCGCCAGCACGCGGCGGCGTGCGCGCGGGGGTGGGGAGGTGGGGTGCTGGTTAGTCGGCGGGCTGGGCGGGGGGCTCCTCGCCGGCGCGATGTGCGCGGACCTTGTGGCCGACGCTGGTCAGGCAGCGCCCGCTGGGCAGGTCGAACCGCCAGCCGTGCAGTTGGCAGGTGAGCTGGTCGCCGTCGACGATGCCGAACCGGCTCAGGTCCGCCTTCAGGTGCGGGCAGCGCCGCTGCACCACCCAGTCGCCCAGGGTGATGTCCTCGGCGTCGACGGAACGCTCGTGCTCGTCGTACCAGCCCTCCGCGTACTGGAGGCGCTCGGTGGAGAGGCACTTGAAGAAGGCGTACACGAACTCGTTGTACTGCCCGATCCGGGCCGCGGAGAAGCGGCAGGAGAGGAAGAGCGAGTTGACCCAGTCCACCTCGCCGATGTGCAGCAGGTGCTCCACCAGCGCCCGCTCGGTACGGAACCGGTAGCGCACCTTCTCGTCCGCGTACGGTCGCACCTGCTTGCCCGGGAAGTCGACCACGATCGACTCGACGCTGTCGCCGTCGTAGCCGACCAGGTCGAAGCGGACCGGCCCGCCCACGCCCTTGGCCAGGTAGATCGACTCGTCCAGCAGCGGCTCGACCCGCCGCTTCAGCTCCTTGAGCACGTCGACCTCGGGGTGCCGCCAGGACGCCTTCTCCGCCTCGATGACCGGCCGCTTGCGCTCGCGCATCTCCTCCAGGTGGGCGACCTTGTTGGCGAAGAACTCCTCGATCGGCTGCGGGTGGGTCGTGGTCGCCCCCGAGGCGGTGACCTCCGCGACGCTGCCGGGCAGCAGCACGATGCCGTTGGTGCCGCCGACCTTGGCGTACTCGGTGAGGAAGACCGACTGGTCGGGGAAGATGTTCCCCTCGTCGCCGAAGATGTCGTTGAACTGCCACAGCTCGTCGTCGAGGAAGCAGGGCGGGCCGGCGATCGGGAAGACGTGGTCGGCCTTGAGGTCGTCGATGTAGCGCCAGGTGCGGTCGAACTGCCGCTCCCGCTTCTGCTTGCCGAACGCGGTCTTCGCCGCCTGCGGCAGCTCGTAGACCATCGGGTACCAGATCGCGCCGGAGAACTGGAGCATGTGCGCGTGCACGTGGCCCAGCTCGGCGAAGACGCTCAGGTCGGTGGGGCGGGCGTCGTTCTGGTTGAGCAGCCGGACGCCGTCGTGCTCCACCCAGAGCGAGGAGTCGCCGATCGGGCCGTCGGTCGGGCTGGTCAACGCCTGGATCATGACCTTGAGGCCACCGTCCAGCTCGATGACCTCCTCGTTGCGGGTCTTCAGGAACTTGGTGAAGCCCAGCTCGCGGAACTCGTCCTCCATCTCGGAGGTGGGGAACTCGGGCAGCAGCACGGTCGCCTTCTTCGACACGTACCGCTTCAGGTGCGCCGCGTCGAAGTGGTCCCGGTGCAGGTGGGAGACGTACAGGTAGTCGACATCGCCGAGGGCCTCCCAGTCGAGCTGGGAATTGTCCGGAAACGGAAACCAGGAGGCGAAGTAGGCCGGGTTGACCCACGGGTCGCACAGGATGCTGCCCGCGGCAGTGTCGATCCGCATGCTCGCGTGCCCGGTACCGGTCACTCGCACCGCAGTTCCCCCTCAGAAAGACAGACAAAGGCGTACCCCAGAACGCTACCGGAGGCAGTCTGGTCTACGTCCCGCGACGCCGCCATACCCGCCCGCCCCGCCTGAACGGGCCGAAGGTCCCGGGTCGGCGGACCCCTCGGGCCGGCGGATCAGCCCCGCCGCAGGTCCCCGCGTGGGGGGCGTGCCAGACTAGCCGGAGATCCGAACGCGAGGAAGGACCGACAGTGGCGGGAAGCGAGCCGGTAACTTCGCCAGACCAGCACAAGCCCGGGCATCGGAAGGCCGGGCGGATCGGTGCGGTAGCCACCGCGCTCGTGCTGCTGGCCATGCTCTGCGGCAACCACGAGGGCAGGGTCGAGGACATCTGGCTGATCGGCCTGGCCGCGCTCCTGCTGCTCATCGTGCTCGGCGACGTGGTGCTGCGCCGCAACGGCCTGCGTTCCTGACCCGACCGCGCCGAGGGCCCGCCCCCGATCCCGGGAGCGGGCCCTCGGCGTCGTGTCAGCGGCCGGACCGTCGGGTCTCAGCGGCCGAAGAGGATGTCCTGGACGTTCTTCAGCGCGGCGTCGACCTCGGCCTCGAAGTAGCCGCCCTGCACCAGCCCGAAACGCAGCGTGTCCAGATCCTTCGGGTTCACCGGCATCTGGTTACGCCCGGACATGCCCCCGAGCAGAGTCTCGAAGAACCGGTCCACCTGGTCGGGGTCGTACCCGCTGCCGAACCGGCGGACCTGGAAGCTGCGCCGGATCTGGTCCACCCGGTAGAGGTCGCTGCCGGGCGGCCCGGCCATCGGCGGCCCACCCATCGACGAGCCGGCCATCGCCGGCGGGCCCGCCATCGGCGGGGGCCCGCCCATCGGCGGCCCACCGAGCGCCTGCTGCGGCATGCCGGGCGGCCCCGCCGGGCCCCGGCGCGGGTCGCGGTCCGGCAGGGCCCGCATCTCCGTGGTCATGTCGGCGCGGCCGTGCCGGCCCGCCTCGAACCCGTCGAAGCGCTGGTCGTCCGGGGGCCCGTAGCCGCCCGGACCATCCGGCGGGCCGTAGCCACCGGGACCATCCGGCGGGCCGTAGCCACCGGGGCCGTCCGGCGGGCCGTAGCCGCCCGGACCGGCGGGCAGGCCGCGCGGCGGCAGGCCGCCGTGGCCCATCGGGCCACCGGGGGACCCATCGGCCCGCCGGGGCCGCGCGGCGCGTCGTAGCCGCCGCGAGGGGCGTCGTACCCGCCAGCGAAAGCGCCGGTCGGCTCGTCGTAGCGGCCGTAGGGCGGGCCGGCCTGCGCCGGCATCGGCCGGGGTGGCATCGGCGGCTGCGGCACCGGGGACATCCCGCGGTCGTCGCGCATGGGCGGGCCCATCCGATCCGGCGGGCCCATCCGGCCGTCGCCGGCCCGGCCGGCGGCGCCGCGCTCCTCCAGCTCGGCCAGCTGCCGTTCGACCCGGTCGAGGTGCAGGTCGACCTGCCATTCGTCGTACCCGTTGAAGCGAACCCGGAAGACGACGTCGTGGACCTCCTGCGAGGCCACCGGAGCTCCGACCGGCTGGCCCGCGAGTGTCGCCTCGACCCGGTCCAGGAAGGCGTCCACCTCGTCAACCTTGTATCCCCGGCGGAGCGCCTTACGCCGGAAACGCTGACCCTGACTCGCCACTATGTCTCCTGGTCTCGTTCGCCACGCCCGGTCACGCCGACTCCCCCGACCGGGTCGGTGCCACTGTCCTCCGCGGCGGCCAGCTGCCCACACGCTCCGTCGATCTCGCGACCTCGGGTGTCCCGCACCGTGGTGGACACCCCGGCGTCGCGCAACCGCCGGACGAACTCCCGCTCGACCGGCTTCGGGCTCGCGTCCCAGCGGCTGCCCGGAGTCGGGTTGAGCGGGATCAAGTTCACGTGGGCCAGCTTGCCGGCCAGCAGCCGCCCGAGCAGGTCAGCTCGCCACGGCTGGTCGTTCACGTCCTTGATCATCGCGTATTCGATCGACACACGACGCCCCGTGCGGGCCGCGTAGGCCCAGGCTGCGTCCAGCACCTCGCACACCTTCCAGCGCTGGTTGACCGGCACGAGTTCGTCGCGCAGCTCATCATCGGGGGCGTGCAGCGACAACGCAAGAGTCACCGAGAGGTCTTCGCTGGCCAGTCGGTGGATGGCAGGCACCAGCCCGACGGTGGAAACGGTGATGTGCCGCTGGGACAGGCCGAGGCCCTCGGGGGCCGGCGCGACCAACCGGCGGATCGCGGCGAGCACCCGGTTGTAGTTCGCCAGCGGCTCCCCCATGCCCATGAAGACCACGTGCGACAGCCTCGGCGGCGACCCCGACACCGCGCCGGAGGCGGCCACGCCGGCCAGGTAGACCGCCTGGTCGACGATCTCCGCGGTGGAGAGGTTGCGGGTCAGACCGGCCTGGCCGGTCGCGCAGAACGGGCACGCCATGCCGCAACCGGCCTGGCTGGAGATGCAGACGGTGACCCGGTCCGGGTAGCCCATCAGCACGCTCTCCACCAGCGACCCGTCGTGCAGTCGCCAGAGCGCCTTACGGGTCGCGCCGTCGTCGCAGGCCAGCTCCCGCACCGGGGTGAGCAGCCGGGGCAGCAGCTGGTCGGCCAGGCGCTCCCGGGCGGCCGCCGGCAGGTCGGTCATCTGTGCCGGGTCGCGTACCAGCCGGCCGAAGTAGTGGGTGGACACCTGCCGGGCCCGGAACGCCGGCTCTCCGAGCCCGGCGACCAGGGCTTTGCGGCCGGCCAGGTCGAGGTCGGCGAGGTGTTGCGGTGGCATTGCGGCCCGGCGCGCACCGGGCGCGTCCGGGTCGACCGGGATCAGGGGCAGGCTCGTCATGGCCCGTCCAGTCTGGCACGCCCGGCTCGGAGCGCACGCGTCCGGAGGCGGCAGAACCGCTCCGGCCGCCACCGCGACCCGGCTGCGCCGGCGTGATCCATGCCTCAGTTCACCGCCGGCACGAAGACCACGAGCAGCAGGTACCCGGTCGGAACGGCGAACAGGATCGAGTCGAGCCGGTCCATCAGCCCGCCGTGCCCGGGCAGCAGGTTGCTCATGTCCTTCACGCCGAGATCCCGCTTGATCATGGATTCGGCGAGGTCGCCGAGGACCGCCGCGGCCGAGACCGCCACCCCGAACACGGCCCCCCACCACGGGGCCACGTCGAACAGCAGCCAGAGCAGCAGGGCGCTGCCCAGCGCCGCGGCGCCGACCGAGCCGGCCAGCCCCTCCCAGGACTTCTTCGGGCTGATCGTCGGCGCCATCGGGTGCTTGCCGAAGTTGGCCCCGGCCGCGTACCCGCCGGTGTCGGAGAGCACGACCGCGACCAGGGTCACCAGCACCCGCAGCGCCCCGTCGTCGGGGGAGGACGCGAGCAGGGCGGCGAAGCCGCCGAGGAACGGCACGTAGACCGCGATCAGGGTGGCCGCGGTCATGTCCCGCCGCAGGCCGGACATGCCGTCACCGAGCCGCCAGACCAGTGCGCCCGCGACGGTGACCAGCAGGCCCAGCATGAGCGCGTCCAGGCCGGCGAACCAGGCCAGGCAGACGGTGAGCACCCCACCGGCGATCAGCGGCACCAGTGGCACCTCGGCGCCGCCACGGCGTACCGCCCGGGACATCTCCCAGATGCCCACGCTGAAGGCCGCGACGATCACCAAGAGGAACGCCGGGGGGTAGAGAAACAGTGGCAACAGCACGACGGCGCCCAGGCCCAGGCCGACCGAGATGGCCGCCGGCAGGTTCCGTCCGGCCCGGGTCGCCGCCGGCTGGCTGGCCGGACGGCCGGCACCGGCCCGGCGACGGCCACGGTGGCGACGGCCCGGCTCGGACCCGGCCTCCGGTTCCGGGGCGTCCTCGGCCGGTACCGGGGCCAGTTGGGTGGTCGGCGCGTCGTCGTGGTCCCGGCCGGCACCGACCCGCACCGGCGCCAGCTGCGCCGTGGGGGCGTCCTCGTGATCGAGGTCGCGGCGTCCGTTCGCCCCGCCCGGGGAGCGTTCCCGACCGCCGTCGTAAGGGCCGCGCCGGTCACCGCCGCCCGGACCACGCTGGTCCCGGTCACCGCCGCCCGGACCAGGCCGGTCCCGGTCACCGCCGTGCGGACCAGGCCGGCCCCGGTCGCCGCCGGGCGGACCAGGCCGGCCCCGGTCCTCGTACCGGGCCTGCCGGTCGCGGTCGTCGTCGCGCGGGCCGCGCCGGTCCCGGTCGCGGGGACCGCGCGGTTCACGGTCGTGAGGCGCGACCCGGTCACGGTCGTCGTGGGGTCCACGCGGGTCGCGGTCGTTTTGAGGGCCGCGCCGGTCCCGGTCGTCATGGGGCGCACGCGGGCCCCGGTCGTCGTAGGGCGCACGCGGATCGCGGTCGTTCCGGGGGACATGCCGGTCACGGTCGTCACGGGGCGCACGCGGGTCACGGTCGTCGTGGGGGGCACGCGGGGGGCGGTCGTCGTACGGGCCGCGCCGGCCGCCGAAGCCGGCGTCGACCGGGCCGCCCCGCTCCTGCGGATGCGGGGGGTACGGGCGGTCGGGCTGCGGCCGGGGGCGGGTACCGGGCTCGGCGTACAGCTCAGCGCCGGGGTGCGCGTCCCGGGACCACGGGCCGGGTTCGAGATCCGGTTCCGGCCAGGGCAGCGGGGTCGGCCGGTCGGGGTGGTCCGGGCGGTCCCAGCCACGGGCCTCGGCGCCGCCGTAGGGGTCGAGGTGGGACATCACGCACCGGACGAGAGCGGTACGAGATCCACCACTTGACGCACTGCCACTACCATCCCCAACCCGCGCGAGGCGCTCCGTCTGATTTGCCGGCCCGTCGGCTGGCCGATCCCCACCGTTCATCGCCGGGTCGCCGGGAATCGTGCCGAGCCTACTGCACCCACCCGCCCGACAGGACCTACCAGTACCCACCCCCGCCCGCGTTGATCACGAGGTTGTCGCCACGACGCGCCGGCATCGCGGGCGGCAACTTCATGATCAACGCGGGCGGGAGGAGATCGGGGTGGGGGAGGTTCAGACCTCCAGAAGCTCGGTTTCCTTGTGCTTGACCAGTTCGTCCACGTGGCCGACGTAGCGCTGGGTGAGGTCGTCCAGTTCCTTCTCCGCGCGCCGGCCGTCGTCCTCGCCGACCTCGCCGTCCTTGACCAGGCGGTCCAGCTCTTCCTTGCCCTTGCGCCGGATGTTGCGGATGGCGACCTTGGCCTCCTCACCCTTGTGGCGAGCGACCTTGATCATGTCGCGGCGGCGCTCCTCGGTCATCTGCGGGAGCAGGATGCGCAGCTGGTTGCCCTCGTTGTTCGGGTTGACCCCGAGGTCCGAGTCGCGGATCGCCTTCTCCATGGCGTTGATCTGCGAGTTGTCGTACGGCTTGATGATGGCCATCCGCGGCTCGGGGATGCCCACCGACGCCATCTGGGTCAGCGGCGTCGGGCTGCCGTAGTAGTCGATGATGATCTTGGAGAACATGGCCGGATTGGCGCGACCGGTGCGGATGGCGCCGAACTCCTCCTTGGCGTGCTCGACCGCACGCTCCATCTTCTCCTCGGCCTCGAGGAGGGTGTCGTCGATCACCGCTCTCCTCGCCTCCTTCTTGTGCTCGTCGTGGGCTTGTCGGGTCACCGGGACCGCCGAGATCACCGTCGGCGGTCAACTCAGGTGGTGATCAGCGTGCCGATCTTCTCGCCGCCCACCGCCCGGACGATGGTGTCGTCGCCCTGCGCGCCGAAGACCAGCATCGGCAGGCCGTTCTCCATGCAGAGGCTGAAGGCGGCCGCGTCGGCGACCCGGAGGTTGCGGCGCAGCACCTCGGAGAAGGTGATCGAGTCGAACTTGCTGGCGCTCGGGTCGATCCGGGGGTCGGCCGTGTAGACGCCGTCGACGCCGTTCTTGCTCATCAGCACCACGTCCGCGTGGATCTCCAACGCGCGCTGGGCGGCCACCGTGTCGGTGGAGAAGTAGGGCATGCCCGCCCCGGCACCGAAGATGACCACGCGGCCCTTCTCCAGGTGCCGGATCGCCCGCAGCGGGATGTACGGCTCGGCGACCTGGGCCATCGTGATGGCGCTCTGCACCCGGGTCTCGATGCCCTCCTTCTCCAGGAAGTCCTGGA
The DNA here is from genome assembly GCF_050942455.1 of Micromonospora sp. CA-263727. NCBI lineage: Bacteria > Bacillati > Actinomycetota > Actinomycetes > Micromonosporales > Micromonosporaceae > Micromonospora > Micromonospora sp. CA-263727. Next base: position 1,697,445 of record NZ_CP192031.1, on the reverse strand, counting down.
GGGCGAGGCAGTTCATCACGGTGCCGAGCATGCCCATGTAGTCCGCCCGAGCCCGGTCCATGCCGCGCTTCTGCAACTCCGCGCCCCGGAAGAAGTTGCCGCCGCCGACCACCACGGAGACCTGGACACCCCGGCGGACCACGGTGGCGATCTGCCGGGCGATGGCCTGGACCACGTCCGGGTCGACGCCGATCGCACCGCCGCCGAACACCTCACCGGAGAGCTTCAGCACCACCCGTCGGGCCCGACCGGGCGGTGGCGCCGTCGGATCGTCCGCCGCCAGCGTCCGCTCACTCACAACCTGCGTCATCCGCCCGTCCTTCCCCCACCGACGCGCCCGGGTGCGCGTACCTGCCGTTGCCGACCTTATGGGACGAGGAGGCCGCGGTGCGTATCGCGTACACCGGCGGCCTCCTCGTCTCGTGGTTGCTCAGCCCACGGGCGCGGCGTGCGCGCCCGGCGGGCGGCTCAGGCCTGGCCGACCTCGAACCGCACGAAGCGGGTGACCTCGATGCCGGCCTCCGCCAGCACCTGCTTCACCGTCTTCTTGTTGTCGGTGACCGACGACTGCTCCAGCAGGACGAAGTCCTTGAAGAAGGAGTTGACCCGGCCCTCGACGATCTTCGGCAGGGCGGCCTCGGGCTTGTTCTCCTCGCGGGCGGTCTGCTCGGCGATGCGCCGCTCGGACTCGACGACCTCGGCCGGCACCTCGTCCCGGGTGAGGTACTGCGGGCGCATCGCGGCGATCTGCATGGCCGCACCGCGCGCGTCGGCGTCGCCCGCCTCGTCGCTCTTGCCGGTGTACTGCACCAGCACGCCGACCGCCGGGGGCAGATCCTGGGCCTTGCGGTGCAGGTAGACCGCGACGGTGCCGTCGAGGTTGACGAAGCGGTTCAGCACCAGCTTCTCGCCGATCTTGGCGGACTGCTCCTGGACCAGGTCGGCCACCGTACGACCGTCGAGCTCGCTGGCGAGCAGCTCCTCGGCGGTGCTCACGCCCGAGCGCTCGCCGTGCTCGACCAGCTGCTGGGCCAGCGTGATGAAGGCGTCGTTCTTGGCGACGAAGTCGGTCTCGCAGTTGAGTTCGAGCAGCGCCTGGCCGGAGTGGGCGATCAGGCCGTTGGCGGTGGTGCGCCCGGCCCGCTTGCCGACGTCCTTGGCGCCCTTGACGCGCAGGATCTCGACGGCCTTGTCGAAGTCGCCCTCGGCCTCGGTCAGGGCCTTCTTGCTGTCCATCATGCCGGCGCCGGTCAGGTCGCGGAGCTTCTTGACATCCGCGGCGGTGATCTGGGACATGGCTCTCTCTTCGGTATTGAGACTGCGATGGAATGGTCTGGGGTGACGGTTACCCGATTCCGGGAGGTTCGTGCCCTGCCTACCCGCCGCCGGCCACCATCAGCGAAACGGACGGTGGCCGGGCGGCGGCGGAGATCACTGCCCGGCGGCGGCCGCCGGCTGCTCGGCCGGCTCCTGCTCGTCGGCCGCCTTCTTCGGCTCCTCCAGCAGCTCGCGCTCCCACTCGGCCAGCGGCTCGTCGGTGGCGACGCCCGCCTCCGGCTTCTCGTCGCCGCCCCGGCGACGACCGGAACGGGCGATCAGGCCGTCGGCGACGGCGGCGGCGACGACCCGGGTCAGCAGCTCGGCCGAACGGATCGCGTCGTCGTTGCCCGGGATCGGGAAGTCGACCTCGTCCGGGTCGCAGTTGGTGTCGAGCACGGCGATCACCGGGATGCCCAGCTTGCGGGCCTCGTCGACGGCGATGTGCTCCTTCTTGGTGTCGACCACCCAGATCGCGGCCGGCAGCTTCTGCATGTCCCGCAGGCCACCCAGGGTGCGGGTCAGCTTGATCTTCTCGCGGGAGAGCTGCAGGGTCTCCTTCTTGGTGTAACCGGCGGCGGTGCCGCTCAGGTCACCCAGCGCCTCCAGCTCCTTCATCCGCTGGAGCCGCTTGTACACCGTCTGGAAGTTGGTCAGCATGCCACCGAGCCAGCGGTGGTTGACGTACGGCTGGCCGACCCGGGTCGCCTGCTCGGAGATCGCCTCCTGGGCCTGCTTCTTGGTGCCGACGAAGAGGATGCTGCCGCCCTCGGCCACCGTGTTGCGCACGAAGTCGTACGCCTTCTCGATGTAGTCGAGGGTCTGGCGCAGGTCGATGATGTAGATGCCGTTACGCTCGGTAAAGATGAAGCGCTTCATCTTCGGGTTCCAGCGCCGGGTCTGGTGCCCGAAGTGAACACCACTTTCCAGCAGCTGACGCATGGTCACGACGGCCATGGTTTCGTACTCCTTGCGGTCCCTGGTTGTCTCGCCCGGCCGGCGGCCGGGCGCCTGGTGCCCGGACGCCGGCCATGATGGGCCCGACCAGGTCGGGACCAGGGAGGCCGCCGCCCCACGACGACTCGTGGAAAAGGCACGCGAGGTCGACCGCCGACGGCGGTCGCCAGTCGACCAGTGTACGCGCTCCCCCCACCACCCCACCTCCGGGTGTAAGGAAGGGCCCCCTCTTAACGCCTCGTGTAGAGAAAGGGCCCCCTGTTAACACCTCGGGGTGCCGACCGGCGTGACGCGACGGCTCGCCCGTCGGCGGCCGGGTCAGCTCAGCCGGCGGCGAGGGCGGCGACGAGGAAGAGCGCCAGACCCACGGTCAGGTACGCGGTCGGCGGCCGCAGCCAGCCCCGTGCCCCGTCGGTCAGCGAGAACCCGGTGGTCCGCAGCCCGTACAGGCCGGCTGCGAAGATCGGCAGACCGCAGACCAGGAACGTGCCCACCAGCACGTCGGCGGCGGAGACCGGATCCGCGGTCGCCCCGTGCAACAGCACCCGCAGGGCCGGCACCTCGAAGATCACGACCAGCGCGGCGAAGAGCACGGCGAGCACCGGCCGCCGGGTCCGGTAGACCCCGTCGCCGACCGGCAGCCCGGCCGGCGCACCGACCTGGTACCCGGACCCGGCCTCCCCCGCCGGCAGGTCGCTCCGGAGGGTCACCGGCGGTATCGGCCCGGTCGGCTGCTCCAGCGGGCTCGCCGGCTCCGACTCCCGTTTGGTCCCGACGATCGGATAACCGGCCAGGGGCGCGGACCGGATCGGGTCGCCAGCCAGGGACGCCGACCGGATCGGGTCGCCGGCCAGCGGATCCGCGCCAGGGGTCGGGCTCGCCTCCCGGGCGGCGCGGCGACCGGGACGATCAGCGGGCAGTTCGCCGGAGACCTCCGGATCTCCTGATTCGGCACGCCGCGCCCGCGATGCCCGGTAACGCTCGGTCTCCAGCGGCGAGTCACCGAGCGGGTCGGTCGGCCCGAAGCGTCGCGGCGAGGCGTACCGGTCGTCGTCATCGCTCCGTTGCTCGGGAGCCACTCGCGGCTCGTCGTCGCGGTAGCGCGCCTCCGCCGCGCCACCCCACTCCGGATCGCCGTAGCCACGGTCGCGTTCGCCCGGGTACCAGCGCGACTCCTGATCATCGGCAAAGCTGCGTCGTCCATCCACGCCCGGCACCGTATGCGACCGGCCAGCCGGCCGCCATCCGGCCCCGGACCAGGCCAGAGGCCATCAGGCCAATTCGACCGGGTACGGAGAGTAAGAGGCGGATTCGTCGCCCCGGCCCGTGTCGAAATCCGCAGTCGAGCCGAGGCGGAATCCAGACGACGATCCGGCCAGGCGGCCGGGGACTTCGACACAGGGCCTAGCACATTCGGGCATGATCGTGTGTTCGTCCACAGCACCGTCGGTCGTCCACAGGTTGGGCCGACCGGGTCGCCTGCGCGCCGCGCACGGACCAGGGTTCCGGTCATGACCAAGCGGAACCAGGCGGTCGGCGGGTACGGCGAACGGTGTGCCGTCCGACACCTGATCGAGGCGGGACTGCGGCCGGTGGCCCGGAACTGGCGCTGCCCTTCTGGAGAGATCGACATCATCGCCTGGGACGGGCCGGTGCTCGCCTTCTGCGAGGTGAAGACGCGCCGCACCACGAGCTTCGGCACGCCCGCGGAGGCCGTGGTGCGACGCAAGGCACGCCGGCTGCGCAGGCTCGCCGCCGCCTGGCTGGCGGCCACCGGCACCACCGTCGACGAGGTCCGCTTCGACGTCATCTCGGTGCTGCTGCCCCGCATCGGCCGGGCCCGCGTCGAGCACCTCAAGGGCGCGTTCTGATGAGCTACGCCCGAGTGCTCTGTGTCGGCCTGGTCGGGGTGACCGGCCACCTGGTGGAGGTGGAGGCGGACCTCGCCGCCGGGCTGCCCGGGGTGGTCATCTCCGGGCTGCCCGACACCGCCCTGCACGAGGCCCGGGACCGGGTCCGCGCCGCGGTGGTCAACTCCGGCCAGCGGTGGCCCAACCGGCGGATCACCCTCAACCTGCTGCCGGCCACCCTGCCGAAGTACGGCTCGGCGTTCGACCTGGCCATCGCGGTGGCGCTGCTCGGCGGCTCGGGCGAGTTGCCGCTGCTGCCGCTGGAGGGGGTGGTGGTCCTGGGTGAGCTGGGCCTGGACGGCACTGTGCGACCGGTCCGGGGTGTACTGCCGATGGTCGCCACGGCGGCACAGGCCGGCGTCGAACGGGTGATCGTGCCGGTCGGCAACGCCGCCGAGGCCGCCGTCGTGCCCGGGGTGCGGGTTCGGGGCGTGGACACCCTGCACCGTCTGGTCGGCTTCGTACGCGACGGCGAGCCGCTGCTCGAACCGCCGACCGACGCCCCGCCCCCGACCGCGCCCGGAGCGGACCTGGCCGACGTCGCCGGGCAGGGCCTCGGCCGGCGGGCTCTGGAGGTGGCCGCCGCCGGTGGGCACCATCTGGCGCTGATCGGTCCGCCGGGCGCCGGCAAGACCATGCTCGCCGAGCGCCTGCCGTCGATCCTGCCGGCGCTGGACGACGACGCCGCGTTGGAGGTCACCGCGCTGCACTCGATCGCGGGCCTGCTGCCGGCCGGCGGCCAGCTGATCCGCCGGCCGCCGTTCCAGGCCCCCCATCACACCGCGACCGTTCCGTCCATCGTCGGCGGCGGGCCGGGGCTGGCCCGTCCCGGTGCGATCTCGCTCGCCCACCGTGGGGTGCTCTTCCTCGACGAGGCGCCCGAGTTCGGCAAGCCGGCGCTGGAGGCGCTGCGCCAGCCGTTGGAGCACGGCCGGGTGCTGCTGACCCGCAGCCGGGGCAGCGCCGAATATCCGGCCAACGCACAGCTGGTGATCGCCGCGAACCCGTGCCCGTGCGCGAATCCGGCGGGGGACGACCGCTGTGAGTGCGCTCCGCTGGCCCGTCGCCGCTACCTTGGCCGGCTCTCCGGCCCCCTGCTCGATCGGATCGACCTACAGGTACGGCTGCCGCCGATGCGCGCGGCCGAGCTGATGGAGACGGCCGCCCACGAGTCCTCCACGGTGGTCGCCGCACGGGTGGTCGCGGCCCGCCAGGCGGCGGCCCGACGCTGGGCCGCGCTGGGCCGACGGCTCAACGCCGAGATTCCCGGGCCGTACCTGCGCCGGTCGCCGTGGCGGCTACCCGCCGGGGACACCGCCGACCTGCGGGCCCGGCTCGACTCCGGCTCGCTCTCCGCCCGCGGCTTCGACCGTGTCATCCGGCTCGCCTGGACGATCGCCGACCTGGACGGCCGGGCCCGGCCCGACAGAGGCGACGTCGGCGAGGCCATCGCGCTCCGGACGGGGGAAGGCACATGAGCGAGTGTCAGCGAGTGAATCGTCAGTTCGGTGCGGTGGCGCCTCATGACGGCACGGAGCGTATCGGAGTGCGGTCATGAGCAGGCACGAGGAGTCGACGCTGGCCCGGGTGGCGTTGACCTGGCTGGCCGAGCCGGGCACCCGGTCGGTGTACCACCTGGTCGACGAACTCGGCCCGGTGGCCGCGCTGGAGCTGCTGCTCGACGGCGGGGCGCCGCAGGAAGGGCTCCGCGACGCCGTGGCGGCGCGCAGCCAGGCCGGGGACGCGCGGGCGGTCGCCGCCGAGGCGCTGCGCTGCGCCGACCGGCTCCGGGTCCGCGTCGTCACCCCGGGCGACGACGAGTGGCCGGTGACGGTCGAGCAGCTGCGCTGCCTTCACCTGCGCCTGCCCGGCACGCGGCGGCGGGTCGACATCGAGACCGCGCCGCCGCTCTGCTTCTGGGTACGCGGCCCGTGGCCGCTGGCCGAGGCGCTGGAACGGTCGGTGGCGGTGGTGGGGGCGCGAGCCGCCACGTCGTACGGCACTCATGTCGCCACCGACCTGGGCTATGGCCTGGCCGACCGGGACTGGACCGTCGTCTCCGGGGGCGCATTCGGCATCGACGCCGCCGCGCATCGCGGTGCGCTGAACGCGGGCGGCCGGACTGTCGCGGTGCTCGCCTGCGGGGTGGACCGCCCCTACCCGATGGGCAACGCGGCGCTGTTCGACCGGATCGCCGACGTCGGCTTGCTGGTCAGCGAGTGGCCGCCGGGGGCCGACCCGCTGCGTCCCCGCTTCCTCATCCGCAACCGGGTGATCGCCGCGGCCACCCGGGGCACCGTGCTGGTGGAGGCGGCGGCCCGCAGTGGCGCGACCCAGACCACCCGGCGGGCCATCGCCCTGAACCGGCCGGCGATGGTGGTGCCGGGGCCGGTCACCTCGGCGATGTCGGTCGGTGCCCACGAGTTGCTGCGCGAGCAGCCGGAGGCTCGGCTGGTCACGAACCTCGCGCAGGTGCTGGAGGAGGTGGGCCGGATCGGCGAGCTGGCCCCGGTGCCGCGCGGCCCGGATCGGCCCACCGACCTGCTCGACGACGAGGCGCGGTCGATCGTGGAGGCGCTGCCCCGGCGCGGTGGAGTCGGTGTGGACGCGCTCGCCGCGCGGGCCGGCCTGGCCGTCCGGACGGTGCTGCGCAAGCTGTCCATGCTGGAGGAGCTGTCCCTGGTGGTGCGCCGCGACGACGGCTACGCCCTGGCCCCGCCGTCGATCCGGGCCGGCCGGCCGTAGGCTGGGATCCGTGCGGGAAACGGGTGCGCTACGGGATACCACCGGTGCGCCGCCGGATACCGATCCGCCGCGGCATGCCGCTGAACCGCGGGACACCGGTGCGCCGCGGGACAACACCGGTCCGCCGCAGGACACCGGTGCGCCGCGGGTTACGGGTGCGCAGGGCCGGGACGCCCGCGGCACGCGAGCCGTGCACGCGGCGCTGCCCGAGCCGTTTCGGGACGCGGTGGACGAGTTCGCCCGCCACCTGGCCTCGGTGCGCAACCGCTCGGAGCACACCGTGCGGGCGTACGTCGCCGATCTGGTGTCACTGCTGGATCACGCCCAGCGGATGGGCTGCACCGAGCTGGCCGAGCTGAGCCTCGACACGGTACGCAGCTGGTTGGCCCGGCAACGGACGATGGGCGCGGCCCGCGCCTCGCTGGCCCGGCGGGCGGCGGCGGCACGGACGTTCAGCGCCTGGGCCCACCGCGGCGGGCGGTTGCCCACCGACGTCGCCGCCACGCTGGCCAGCCCCGCCGGCGGCAGAGCCTGCCCACCGTGCTCCGCGCCGACCAGGCGGCGGCGCTCGTCGAGGCACCGACCGCCGGTACGGCCGCCGGCACCGGTCCCCGGGACGAGGCCGCCGGTCGCCGGCAGGGCCCACCGCAGCGGCAGCCGCAGCCGGGTGATGTTGAAGGTAAGGGCGGCGACCGTCGCCATGGTTCCCCGACAGTCGCCGCAACTGCCGGGGCCGGCACGTCCGATCGCGGGTCCGAGGCGGTGCTGCTGCGCGACCGGGTGTTGCTCGAACTGCTCTACGGCACCGGGGCACGGGTCAGCGAGGTGTGCGGTCTCGACGTGGCCGACGTCGACCACGCCCGGCGGGTGGTCCGGGTCCACGGCAAGGGCGGGCGGGAGCGGACGGTGCCGTACGGCTTGCCCGCCCAGCGAGCCCTCGACGACTGGTTGCGGCAGGGGCGGCCGGTGCTGGCGGTGCCCGACTCCGGCGACGCGCTGCTGCTCGGCGCCCGGGGCGGCCGGCTGCATCCGACAACCGCCCGGCGGATCGTCGGCGGGTACGCCGAAGCGGCCGGTCTGCCCAGCACCAGTCCACACGCGCTGCGCCACTCCGCCGCCACCCATCTGCTCGAAGGCGGCGCAGACCTACGGGCGGTGCAGGAGTTGCTGGGTCACTCGTCGTTGGCCAGCACGCAGATCTACACCCATGTCTCGATGGAGCGGCTACGGGCCGCGTACCGGCAGGCCCACCCCCGCGCCTGAGCGGCTGTCGGGAAACCCGGGGCGAGCGCCGCATGCCGCGAGGCTTCCCGACAGTCTCTGGACGACACACTCTCTGGACGACATGACCGCCCGGCGATAGCCGCCGAGGCGAGGCCGGCCGGCGGTTACGATCATCGGGTGAGCGTCCCGCCGCCACCCGAGCCGATCACGGGGGCCCGCCTGCTCTTCTCCCTCGACCCGGCGGTGAGCCACCTCAACCACGGCTCCTTCGGCGCGGTGCCGATCGTCGCGCAGCGGGCCCAGCAGCGGTTGCGCGACGAGATGGAGGCCGATCCGCTGCGCTTCTTCACCCAGGGGCTGGCGGACCGGATCACGCACACCCGCCGGCACCTGGCCGGGTTCCTCGGCGCCGACCCGGACGGCACCGCCCTGACCACGAACGCCACCACCGGCGTGGCGGTGGTGCTCCAGTCGCTGGGACTGCGCCCCGGCGACGAGGTGCTCACCACCGAGCACGGCTATGGCGCCGTCGAGTTCTCGATCCGCCGCGAATGCCGGCGCACCGGGGCGACGCACCGGGTCCTGCGGGTGCCGCTGGCCGCCACCGACGAGGAGGTCGTGCAGATCGTGCGGTCCGGGCTGCGTCCGGGCCGTACCCGCTTGCTCGTCGTCGACCAGCTCACCTCGGCCACGGCCCGGTTGTTCCCGGTCGCGGCGCTGGTCGGGGTGGCCCGGGAACACGGGGTGTCGGTGCTGGTCGACGCCGCGCACGCGCCGGGCATGCTGCCGGCGACAGTGCAGAGCATCGGAGCCGACTTCTGGGTGGGCAACCTGCACAAGTGGGGGTACGCCCCGCGCGGCACCGCCGTGCTGGTGGTGGCACCGCCGTGGCGGGAGCGGATCGAGCCGGTGGTGGTCTCGTGGGAGCAGGAGGCGGGCTTCCCGGGCCGGCTGGAGTGGCAGGCGACGATGGACTACACCGCCTGGCTGAGCGCCCCGGCGGGGCTCTACGCCCTGCGTAGCCTGGGCGTCGACCGGGTACGCGCGCACAATGCGGCACTGGCCGCGTACGGCCAGCGGGTGCTGGGGGACGCGCTCGGCGTGCCACCGACCGACCTGCCCGACCCCGGCGGACCCACGGTCGCCATGCGGATCGTCCCGTTGCCGGCGGGTCTCGCCACCACCCTGGACGCGGCGCGGGCGTTGCGGGCCCGGATCGCCGAGCGGCTCGCCACGCAGGTGGCGGTCAACGCCTGGGACGGGCGCGGCTGGCTGCGGCTCTGCGGCCAGGTGTACAACTCGCCCGACGAGTACGAGCGGCTCGCCGTCCGGCTGCCCCCGCTGCTCGCCCAGCGGTGAGCGGGCCAGGCCGCACGGCACCGCCGACCGCCCCGACCTCGCCGATCGGACCGGCACGGCCGGCCGCCCCGACCTTGCCGATCGCACGGGCCTCGCCGATCGCCCCGGCCGCTTGGACCTCGCCGAGCGGCAGCAGGCGGGCCCGGCCGAGACCGAGCAGGGCCAGCGGGTCGAGGTACTCCGGCCCCTGGCGCAGCCCCCAGTGCAGGCAGGCCGTCCCGGGGCAGCCCACGTGCCCGGGAAGCAGGTCGCCCAGCGCCGCTCCGGCCGGCAGCACGGTGCCTGCGGTGACCGCCGGCTGGACCGGTTCGTAGGTGGTCCGCAGCCCGTCGGCATGCCCAACGGAGATCACCGGTCGGCCGGCGACCATGCCGGCGTAGAGGACCGTGCCGGCGCCGGCCGCCCGGATCGTCGCGCCGGTCGGCGCGAGCAGGTCGACCCCACGGTGCCCGGACAGCCACGGCCGGGGCGGCGGGTCGAACCGGCGTACCGGACGCGGCACGCCGTCCACCGGCCACCGGAACGGCCCGGCGGTGGCCGCGACCGGGCTTCGTCGCACGCCCGTCAGCAGAGCCGGCGGCCGATCCGGCAGCCGGTCCGGCGGTCGATCCCACACCCGATCCGGTGTCCGATGCCGCATCAGGCCCGGCGGCCGGTCGGACATCGCCGCCGCGGTCGAACCCGTCGGCGGCAGTACGAGCAGCGCGAGGCCGCAGAGCGCCCCACGCAGTGGCAGCAACGGTGTACGCATGCCGCCGAGCCTGCCGGGCTGGACCCGGCATCCGCCGCCCCGGACCGCTCGGCTGTGGACAACTGAACGCGCTGTGGACAGGCCCCGCAGGAAGAGATGATCTGTTAAGGCGTTACCGACCGGGGAGGCCGATCGCGCCTTTGTGGACGGATGACGGCGGGTGGGGGTCCGCCGGCGACGCCCGCCGGGGCGCGGGTACGCGGGTCAGCTGCCGAAGCCGGAGTCGGCGGGGAGGGAGATGTCCGGCTTCTCCAACTCCTCGACGTTGACATCCTTGAATGTCATTACTCGTACATTTTTCACGAACCGGGCAGGGCGGTACATGTCCCAGACCCAGGCGTCGTGCATCTCGACCTCGAAGTAGACCTCGCCGTCGGAGTTGCGTACGTGCAGGTCGACCTGGTTGGCCAGGTAGAACCGGCGCTCGGTCTCCACCACGTAGGAAAACTGGCGGACGATGTCGCGGTACTCCCGGTAGAGCTGGAGCTCCATCTCTGTCTCGTACTTTTCGAGATCTTCCGCGCTCATCCCACTCCGCCTTCCATGACCACATCTTCCCCCACCGGCGCCGAAGGCCGAGGCTGCTCGCCCAACGCCACGCCGACGGTACCCCCTGCGGCGCCTGAGCGCTCCATCGGCTCGTCCGGCCCGACGCTCGGCGGCCGACGCGAGCGAGGTGGGCGGCCGTCCCGACCGGAGACGGCGGCCACGTTGACGTAGGAGAACCGGTGTTCCCGGCACGGTCCGTGTTCACGTAGTGCCGCGGTGTGCTCCGCGGTGATGTACCCCTTGTGCTCGGCGAAGCCGTAGCCGGGATGCTCGGCGTCCAGTTCTACCATGATCCGGTCCCGGGTGACCTTGGCCAGCACGCTCGCCGCCGCCACGCAGGCGGCCACCTGGTCGCCCTTCCACACCGCCAGCCCGGGCACGTCCAGCCCGTCCACGCCGAACCCGTCGGTCAGCACGTACTCCGGCCGGACCGTCAGCGAGGCCAACGCCCGTCGCATCGCCGCCAGGTTGCACACGTGCAGCCCGCGGGCGTCGACCTCCTCGGCCGGGATGACCACCACGGCGTACGCCAGGGCGCGCGCGACGACCTCGTCATGGATCCGCTCCCGGCTGGCCGGAGTGAGCAGCTTGGAGTCGGCCAGGCCGTCGATCTCGCCGCGCCGCCCCTCCGGCAGCATCGCGGCGGCGGCCACCAGCGGCCCGGCGCAGGCGCCCCGGCCGGCCTCGTCGGCACCGGCGACGTGCCGGAAGCCACGCCGTTGCAGGGCCCGCTCCAGCGCGTAGAGCCCCGCCTCGCGGCGGACCACGGTGCGCGGCGGGGTCAGCACGCCGAACCCCGGGCCACCGCCGGGTCACCGGTACCCGCCGGGTCACCGGCCAGCGCCGCGTCCTCGGCCAGCACGGGGTTGCCGGCCAGCGCACGGGCCAGCACCGCCGCCAGGTCGGCCGGGTAGCAGCGTTCCTCGGTGCCACCCAGTTCCTCCGCCGACCACCACCGGTGGCTGTCCACGCTGCTCCGCTCGACGTCGCTGAAGCCGGTCGTGTCGACCTCGTGCGCCGCCACCCGCACCAGGAAGAACTGCTGCTCCTGGCGATACCACACGCCGTCGAACGAGAACTCCGTCAGGTCGGTGTGCACCGGCTCGCCGACCTCCGACGCCGTCACCCGCAACCCGGTCTCCTCCGCCAGCTCACGTGCCGCGCCCTCGGCGTACGTCTCACCCGGATCCAGGCCACCGCCGGGGGTGAACCACCAGCGTCCATGCTCGGGACGGGCCGGGTCGACGCCGCGGAACAGCAGTAACCGACCGGCCGCGTCGACCAGGAGCACGCGGGCGGCGCGCCTCGGGGTGTAGACCGTCACCGCACCAGACTGCCAGACGCCGACGACAACGCCCACGCCCCCGGTCAGGGTTTGGGGATCGCCTCGAACTGCTCGGGCACGCTCAGCAGGGTGGCCCGGTCGACCGGCCAGAAGATCGTGAAGGCCCGACCGACGACGTCCTTCTCGGGAATGGTGGCCGAGGTGATGTTCTGCCCGGACTGCTGGTAGTGCTCCAGTGAGTCGCCGGAGGCGGAGCGGTGGTCACCCATCACCCAGAGCCGGCCGTCGGGCACCGTGACGTCGAACTCCTGGTCCGCCGGCTTGTCCCGGTGGCCGTCGACCGAGAAGATGTACGGCTCGTCCAGCGACACACCGTTGATCACCAGCCGGTCCTGGTCGTCGCAGCAGACCACCCGGTCGCCACCGACACCGATCACCCGCTTGATGAAGTCCTCCCCCGACGGGTTGCCACTCCACTCCACCGGCGCCTTGAAGACGATCACCTCGCCGCGGTGCGGTGAACGGAAGTTGTAGACCAGCTTGTTGACCAGCACCCGATCGTCGATCTTGAGGGTGTTCTCCATGGACGGCGAGGGGATGAAGAAGGTCTGCAGTACGAAGGCGCGTACCAGTACCGCGACCACGATCGCCACCCCGAGGAGGATGGGTAGTTCCTTCCAGAAGGAATGGCGCGACTTGTCGGTCTGCTCGTCAATCACGGAAGGAGCCTACGTTGCCCGGCTGGACGCCACCGTCCGGAACGCGCGAGAGCGGACAACGCGGCGGTAACCGGAAGGAGCAGGGCCACACCGCCGTCGGGCGTGGGTCGTACCGGCGGAGCGGCGCCACCGGCGGCGGTGGACGGTGGCGCGACGCTGGCGAAGGTCTCGGGCACCGGCAGTGAGTGCCAGCGGTCGGAGGGCCAGACCACCGCGAAGGCCCGTCCCACCACGTTCTCGATCGGGACCGGGCCCTGGCAGCGGGCGTCCTGCGAGACCAGCCGGTGGTCGCCGAGCACGAACATCTGGCCGGGCGGGACCACGATCTCCTCGAACCGCCGGGACCGGCACTCGTCCGGGTTCGGCGGAAGGTCCAGCGGGGAGTCCCGCAGGACGTACGCCGACTCGTCCAGCGGGGTGCCGTTGACCAGCACCCGCCCCTGGTCGTCGCAGCAGCTCACCCGGTCGCCGGGCAGGCCGATCACGCGCTTGATGAAGTCCTTCTCGCCGGGGCGGCTCAGGCCGACCAGGTCGCCGACGGTACGACCGAGCTTGTCGGCGAAGCCCGTGGCCGGCTGCGCGTCGACCTGCGGAACCCACTGGTCGGTGCCCCGGAAGACCACCACCTCGCCGCGCTGCGGATCCCGCACGTTGTAGACGACCTTGTTGACCAGGACCCGGTCACCGACGAGCAGGGTGTCCTCCATCGACCCGGAGGGGATGAAGAACGCCTGAAGGAGGAAGGTGCGGATCAGCACCGCGAGGCAGAAGGCGACGATGAGCAGCAGCGGCAGTTCCTGCCAGAGCGGCATCTGCGGCTTGCCGCGCCGGGTGCGTCGCCGCCACGGATCGACCGCGCCGCTGTCGTCAAGCGCCTGTACCACGCCTACTCCCCGGTCCGCAGAAACGACTACCGCCCGGAAGCCTCGTCGAGGCTCCCCGGGCGGTAGTGGAGGTCACCCGCCACGCCGGGCGGGTGACCGCCCTGCTGCGCCCGTACGACCAGGGTAGTGCGATCTGGCCAGTACGGCATACGCGCAGCTTGGGCGGCGTGGCGCAACGCGAGGTCAGCTCGGCTGCTTCTCGCGCAGCTCCTTGATCTTGGCCTTCTTGCCCCGCAGCTCACGCAGGTAGTAGAGCTTGGCGCGGCGCACGTCGCCGCGGGTCACGACCTCGATCCGGTCGATCGCCGGGCTGTTGATCGGGTAGGTCCGCTCGACACCGACGCCGAAGCTGAGCTTGCGGACGGTGAAGGTCTCGCGCAGTCCGTCACCCTGGCGGCGGATGACGACGCCCTGGAAGATCTGGACCCGGGACCGGTTACCCTCGACCACCCGGGCGTGCACCTTGACGGTGTCACCGGCACGGAAGTCGGGGAGGTCGGTGCGCTTCGACTGGGCGTCAAGGGCGTCCAGGATGTTCATCGCGGTGTCCTCGGGAGGCTCACGGCGCACCGTCACTCGGTGCGCGAACGGGTGATACTGATCCCCGGATGGCGGCCGACACAAACCGACCCCGGTCGGGGATCCTCGCAGCCGTCCACGGCGCAGACGACTGCGGCAACCCCTCTACTTTGCCATATCCGATCCGGGCAGCTGAAATCCGGCCCGACCCAACGCCGCGACGTCCCGTTTGTCCAGGCTCTCCCGGTCCAGCGCGGTGAGCATGTCGGGCCGGCGGTGGCCGGTCCGGGCCAACGCCTCGTCCCGGCGCCAACGGGCGATCCGGCCATGGTCACCGGAGCGGAGCACCTCCGGCACGTCCAACCCCCGCCAGGTCGCCGGCTTGGTGTACATCGGCGCCTCCAGCAGCCCGTGCGCGTGCGACTCCTCGGCCAGCGAGCCGGCGTTGCCGAGCACCCCCGGCAGCAGCCGGGTCACCGCCTCCAGGATCACCAGCACCGCGACCTCGCCGCCGAAGAGCACGTAGTCGCCGAGGCTGACCTCGGTGACCGGCATCCGGGTCGCCGCGTGGTCGAGCACCCGCTGGTCGATCCCCTCGTACCGGCCGCAGGCGAAGAGCAGGTGCGGCTCGGCGGCCAGTTCGTACGCCAACGCCTGGGTGAACGGCACGCCGGCCGGGGACGGCACCAGCAGCCGCGGCGGGGTCAGCTCCGCCGGGGCCAGGGCATCGAGCGCCTCGCCCCACGGCTCGGGCCGCATCACCATGCCGGGACCGCCGCCGTACGGGGTGTCGTCGACGGTGCGGTGCACGTCGTGGGTCCAGTCGCGCAGATCGTGTACGGCCAGCCGCACCGTGCCGTTGGCCCGGGCCCGGCCGACCAGCGACAGGTCCAGCGGGGCGAAGTACTCCGGGAAGATCGACACGATGTCGACGCGCATCAGGGGTGCTCCGCGGACTAGAGGTCGAGCAGGCCGGCGGGCGGGTCGACCACCACGCGGCCACCGGCGAGATCGACCTCGGGGACGATCGCCCTGACGAACGGGATCAACGCGGTACGCCCCTCGGGACGCCGCAGCACCAGCAGGTCGGAGGCGGGAGCGTGGTCGATCCGGGCCACCTCGCCCAACCGCTCGCCGGCCGGCGTGACCACGGCCAGCCCCACCAGCTGATGATCGTGGAACTCCTCCGGATCCTCCGGTGCGGCCACGTCGGCGCTGTCGACGGTGACCAGGGTGCCGCGCAACGCCTCCGCGACGTCGCGGTCCAGCACCCCCTCGAAGGCGACCAGCAGTCGCCCCTGGTGCCAGCGGGCCGCCTCCACGGTCAGCTCGTCGGGCGCCTCGTAGCGCACTCCGGAGCCGGCCACCGGCTCCGGAATGCCCCGGGGGTTCACCCCCGGCATCGTGCGCAACACCATGCCGGGGGCGAACCGCGTCTCGGGCTCATCGGTACGCACCTCCACGGTGACCTCACCGCGGATGCCGTGCGGCTTGCCGATCCTGCCGACGATGAGCTGCATCAGTACGAGTCGACGATGTCGACGCGTACGCCACGCCCACCGATGGAGCCGATCACCTGGCGCAGCGCCTTGGCGGTCCGACCGGACCGCCCGATCACGGTGCCCAGGTCCTCGGGGTGCACGCGGACCTCCAGCCGCTTGCCCCGACGGGAGTCGACCATCCGGACGCGTACGTCGTCGGGGTGGTCGACGATGCCCTTGACCAGGTGCTCCAACGCCGGCCGCAGCGCCATGTCAGGCCTGCTCGCCGGAGTCCGCAGCGGCCGGCTCCTCGGCCTTCGGCGCCTCGGCCTCGGCAGCCTTGGCGGCCTTCTTCGCCGGCTTGGCCGGGGGGGTGTCGGCCACGCCCGCGGCGGCCTTCGCCTCGGCCTCGTAGGCGGCCTTGCGGTCGGCCCGCTCGGGGGCGACCTTCAGCGGCGGCGGAGCCGGCAGGCCCTTGAACTTCTGCCAGTCGCCGGTCAGTTCCAGCAGCCGCTGCACCGCCTCGCTCGGCTGGGCACCGACGGAGAGCCAGTACTGGACCCGCTCCGACTTGACCTCGATCACCGAAGGGTCCTCCTTCGGCTGGTAGATCCCGACGAACTCGATCGCCCGCCCGTCGCGCTTGGTACGCGAGTCGGCGATGACGATGCGGTACTGCGGGTTGCGGATCTTGCCCATCCGCAGGAGCCGGATCTTTACGGCCACGGTTGTTTCGCTCCTGTTGCGATCTCACCGGCCCGACACGGGCGGTGTGCATGGGTGAACGTCGACCGGCACAGTGGGGTTGGGCCGGAAACCGCTCGGGTGGACTGGCGACGCGCCCGGGTTAGAGGGCGCCGGGCACGCGCCGGATACCAGCCAGCCATTCTGCCAGATCCACCCCGGATCCCTCGCACCGGACCACCCCGGGTCACCCGGAAGCCTCTGGACGTGACGGAAAACACACCAGCACGGTGACGGATCCAGGTCGCGGGCGGCCCCGGCTGGCTGGCGGGGGTCAGCGGACCGGCGGGCGGTCCCAGCCGTCGGGGAGCCGTTCCGGGGTGCCCCACCCCGGCGGCGGGGTGAACTCGCACCAACTGCCGTCGAACGGGAATCCCCCGGCCTCGGCGACGGCGATCACCCGCTTCCCCTCGGCCCGGACGGCCGACTCGTCCGCCACCCAGTAGTGCTCGGGAAAGGCCAGCCGCTCGACGAACTCCTCCTCGTCCTTCCACTGCCAGCTGCGATCCGGGTGAACCCACACGTCGAGATCCTGGTCCACCATGTCGACGCCGGCCAGCCCGCCGTCGTCCCATCGCACGGCGGGCTCCTCCAGGTTGACGTACCAACCGATGAAGCGGCCCCGCGCGTCGCGGAACCACCAGACGGAGTGGGCCGCCCCGGCGGGCAGGAACTTCAGCAGCGGCGGGCCGTTCCACCGGCCCTCCGCCAGGCGGTACGTCGGGGTGAGCCACTCGTGGAACGGGACCGCCCGCATGCCGAGCCCGGCCTCGTTCACCTCACCGGCCACCGGTGACCCCTCGGCCACCCAGAGCACCAGGCCCCGCTCGTCGTCGCTGACCACCCGGGCGGGCCGGACCCACCCGATCCGCCCCCGCCGCACGTTGCGGTGCACCACCAACCGGCCCGGCTCGAACCTCACGCCCCGGACCCTACCCGCCGCCAGCCGGCACGCACGGCAACGGCAAGCCGTTAGGAGGGGGCCCCTTTACTACCGCAGGCGTTAATAGGGGGCCCTTCCTTACACCTCAGTAGGCGCGGGCGAGGATGGCGGTGAGGTCGGGTTCGTCCTCGGTGTCGGGGACGGAGCCGTCGGCGCGGACCAGGCAGCGGACGGTCACGCCCTGGCCGTTGGCCTTCGCCTCGCCCTCCACGCCGACCGCCGACCACGGCACCCGGGCCCAGCCGGTCACCGTCGCCTCCAACGCCTCGTCCAGGGTCGCCACGTCGACGGTGCGCGACGTGCGGAAGGCCAGCGCCTGGTCGTGCAGGGCCTGCTGGTCGGCGTCGAGGGCGGCGAGCACCGCACCGACCACGTCCGCCACCGGCACCGGCGACTTCGAGCCGTCGGTACGCCGGACCACGACCGCGTTGCCGGCGGCCAGGTCGCGGGGGCCGACCTCGACGCGTACCGGGTAGCCGCGCAGCTCGGCGTCGACGGCCCGGCGGCCGAACGGGGTGTCGGTGCGGTCGTCGAGCGCGACCCGGACCCCGGCGTCCCGCAGCGCGTCGCGCAGCTTGGCCGCCGCCTCGGTGACCCCGTCGCCGTCCTTGACCACCATGACGTACGCCTGCACCGGCGCCAGCCGCGGCGGCACCCGCAGCCCGTTGTCGTCGCCGTGGCACATGATCAGGCCGCCGAGCATCCGGGTCGAGGTGCCCCAGGAGGTCGTCCAGGCGAGTTCCCGGCCGCCCTCGGCCGAGGAGTAGCTGATGTCGAACGCCTTGGCGAAGTTCTGCCCGAGTTCGTGGCTGGTGCCGAGCTGCAACGCCTTGCCGTCACCCATCATGCCTTCGCAGGTGTACGTGGCGGTCGCCCCGGCGAAGCGCTCCCGGGTGGTCTTGAGACCGACCACCACCGGGATGCCGATCACGTTGACCATCAGGTCCTCGTACGCCTCGTGCAGGATCTTGCGCGCGTAGGCGCGGGCGTCCTCACGCGAGGCGTGCGCGGTGTGCCCCTCCTGCCAGAGGAACTCGCTGGTGCGCAGGAAGACCCGCGGGCGCAGCTCCCAGCGGACCACGTTGGCCCACTGGTTGAGCAGCAGCGGCAGGTCGCGGTACGAGTCGATCCACTTGGCCATGAACTCGCCGATGACCGTCTCGCTGGTGGGGCGCACCACGACCGGCTCGGCCAGCTGCTTGCCGCCACCGTGGGTGACCACCGCCAGCTCCGGCGAGAAGCCCTCGACGTGCTCGGCCTCGCGCTTGAGGTAGCTCTCCGGGATGAACAGCGGGAAGTACGCGTTCTCCGCGCCGGCCGCCTTGATCCGGTCGTCCATCTCGGCCTGCATCCGCTCCCAGATGGCATAGCCGGCCGGTCGGATCACCATGGTCCCCCGCACCGGCCCGTTGTCGGCCAGCTTCGCCTTGGCGATCAGGTCCTGGTACCACCGAGGAAAGTCCTCGGCCCGGGGAGTAAGCACACGCGCCATAACCGCACATCCTATTCACCCCACCGCCCCCACCGCGCCGCGCCCCGCCAGCACAGTTGATCATGAAGCTGTTGTCGCCCGGTCCGGCGTGTCGCCACGACAACTTCATGATCAACGGGGTGGGGCGGGGAGGGGGTGGCCGCGGAGGATCAGGCGGGTGGGGGTGCGGAGGACGGTCAGGTCCTGGCGGGGATCTTTGGGGTAGATGGCCAGGTCGGCCAGGCCGCCTTCGGTGAGGCCGGGAAGGCCCAGCCAGGCGCGGGCGGCCCAGGAGCCGGCGGCGAGGACGTCCAGCCTGCTCATGCCGGCCTGCTCGTGCAGCAGGAGCATCTCCTCGACGGCGAGGCCGTGGTCGATGCCGCCGCCGGCGTCGGTGCCCACGTAGATCGGCACCCCGGCCTCGTACGCGGCCCGCACCACCTGCGGGAACCGGTCGCGCAGGGCGAGCATGTGGTCGGCGTACCCGGGGAACTTCGAGCGGGCCTGGTCGGCGATGTGGCCGAAGGTACGGATATTGATCATCGTGGGGACCAGCGCGGTGCCCTGCCGGGCCATCAGGTCGATCAGGTCGAGGCTCAGCCCGGTGCCGTGTTCGACCGAGTCCACCCCGGCCCGCACCATGATCTCCACGGCCGACTCGCTGAAGGTGTGCACGGCGGCGCGTGCCCCGGCGGCGTGCGCGGCGGCCACTGCGGCGGTCATCGTGTCGGCGTCCCAGGCCGGCGTCAGGTCACCGACGCCCCGGTCGATCCAGTCGCCGACCAGCTTGACCCAGCCGTTGCCGGCGGCGGCCTGCCCCGCCACGGTCGCGGCGACCTCGGCCGCCCCCACCTCCACGCCGATGTCGCGCAGGTAGCGCTTTGGCGGCGCGACGTGCCGGCCGGCGCGGGCCAGCCGCGGCAGGTCGGGCTCGTCGTCCAGTTCGGGATAGGGGAAGGGCGAGCCCGCGTCCCGGATCGCCAGCACGCCCGCATCCCGGTCGGTACGCGCCAGTGCGCGCGCCTGGTCCAGTGAGGTGATCGGCGCGCCGCCCCGGGCGATGCCGATGTGGCAGTGCGCGTCGACGAGACCCGGCAGGATGAAACCGCCGTCGGCCACCGTCTCCGCCCCGGGCGCCGGGTCGAAGGTCACCCGGTCGCCGACCAGCCACAGATCCCGGACCTCGTCGTCCGGCAGAAGTACGCCGCGCACATGCAGAGCCATGTGCACAGTCCTACCCGATCACTCCCCGTCGCGCGCGAGAAGCCCCGCCCGCCGGGCGGTCAGGGCCGGCAGGTCGACGGACACCTTCCGGGGCCGCTCGGTGACGAAGAGGTCCTCGGTCTGCGCGCCGACCTCGTGCTCGCCGCTCGGGCCCAACACGTACTCGGCCACGCTCAGCGAGGCGGCTGGCCGCCCTTGCCGAACTTGTTGAAGTCGATCTTCGGCAGCTTGAAGCCGGGCGGCAGGCCCTGCCCGGCCGCCAGGTCGTCCGGGCTCATCGCCGGGGGAAGCTGCGGCATGCCGCCCGGGAAGCCGCCCGGCATCCCGGCACCGGTACGCGGCCGACCGCCACCCTTGGTGCCCTTGCGCTTGTTCTTCGGCGACTTGGTCGCCTTGCGCCGGCCACCGGGCAGGCCCATCATGCCGCCCATCTGCTTCATCATCTTCTGCGCGTCGGTGAAGCGGTTGAGCAGCTGGTTGACGTCCATCACGGTGACGCCCGAACCGTTGGCGATCCGGGCCCGACGGGAGCCGTTGATGATCTTCGGGTTGGTGCGCTCGGCCGGGGTCATCGAGCGGATGATCGCGGTGATCCGGTCGAAGTGCTTGTCGTCCACCTCGGCGAGCTGGTCCTTCACCTGCCCCATGCCCGGCATCATGGCCAGCACGTTGGCGATCGGCCCCATCCGGCGCACCGCGATGAGCTGGTCGAGGAAGTCCTCCAGGGTGAACTGCTCGCCGCCCATCAGCTTGGCGGTCATCTTCTCCTTCTGATCGGTGTCGAAGGCCGCCTCGGCCTGCTCGATCAGAGTGAGGACGTCGCCCATGCCGAGGATCCGGCTGGCCATCCGGTCGGGGTGGAAGACGTCGAAGTCCTCCAGCTTCTCGCCGGTGGAGGCGAAGAGGATCGGCTGCCCGGTCACCTCACGGACCGACAGCGCGGCGCCACCCCGGGCGTCGCCGTCGAGCTTGGCGAGGACCACGCCGGTGATGCCGACGCCGTCGCGGAACGCCTCGGCGGTACGCACCGCGTCCTGGCCGACCATCGCGTCGATGACGAAGATGACCTCGTCCGGGTCGACCGCGTCGCGGATGTCGGCGGCCTGCCGCATCATCTCCGCGTCGATGCCGAGCCGGCCGGCGGTGTCGACGATGACGACATCCCGGGCGGCCCGCCGGGCGTGCTCGATCGACGCCTTCGCCACCTGCACCGGGTCGCCGACACCGTTACCGGGCTCCGGGGCGTACACCTCGACGCCGGCCCGGCCACCGAGCACCTGGAGCTGCCCGACGGCGTTGGGACGCTGGAGGTCGGCGGCGACCAGCAGCGGCTGGTGCCCCTGGGTCTTGAGCCAGCGGGCCAGCTTGCCGGCGAGGGTGGTCTTGCCGGAGCCCTGGAGGCCGGCGAGCATGATCACGGTCGGCGGCTGCTTGGCGAACTGGAGCCGACGCCCCTCGCCGCCGAGGACGTTGACCAGCTCCTCGTTGACAATCTTGACGATCTGCTGGGCCGGGTTGAGCGCCTGGGAGACCTCCACCCCGCGCGCCCGCTCCTTGACGTTCGCGATGAAGCCCTTGACGACCGGGAGGGCGACATCGGCCTCCAGCAGCGCGAGACGGATCTCGCGCGCCGTCGCGTCGATGTCGGCGTCGGTGAGGCGTCCCTTGCCGCGGAGCTTGGTGAAGATCCCGGAGAGGCGGTCACTCAAGGTGTCAAACACGCGAACATCCCGTTTGTCGTCATCGGCGGGCACAACAGTGCGGACGGGCCGGTGTCGTCCAGCCCACCGCTAGCGTAGCCCGCCGCCGCCGGCCCGGCCCGGCCCCGCCATACCCTCCGGCGGCCCGGCAGGCGCAGACCCCGCGCCCGGGCCCGGCCGGTCACGACCCGACCAACCCCGACTGGTACGCGAAGACCACCAGTTGCGCCCGATCCCGGGCGCCCAGCTTCACCATGGCCCGGCTGACGTGGGTACGCGCGGTGGCCGGGCTCAACACCAGCCGTTCGGCGATCTCGCTGTTGCTCAGCCCCTCGCCGACCAGCCCCACCACCTCCCGTTCCCGATCGGTGAGGGTGCCGAGGCGGGGATGCGGGCGGGGCACCCGGGCCGGCCGGTCGGCGAACTCCCGGACCACCCGCCGGGTCACCGACGGCGAGAGCAACGCCTCCCCCTCGGCAACCAGCCGGATCGCCCGCAGCAGCTCGGCCGGCCGGGTGTCCTTGGTGAGGAAGCCGCTGGCCCCGTGCCGCAACGCGTCGAAGACGTACTCGTCCAGCTCGAAGGTGGTCAGCACGATGACCCGGGTGCCGGCCAGCTCCGGATCGGCGACGATCCGCCGGGTCGCCTCGATCCCGTCGACGCCCGGCATCCGGACGTCCATCAGCACCACGTCGGGGCGTACCCGCCGGGCCAGCTCGACGACGGCGAGCCCGTCCGCCGCCTCGCCCACCACCGCGAGGTCGTCCTCGCTCTCCAGCAGGGCGCGCAGCCCGATCCGGACCAGATCCTGGTCGTCGGCGATCAGCACCGTGATCATGCGACCTCCTCCACCGGCAGTGTGGCGTACACCCGGAACCCGCCGCCGTCTGCCACACCGGCGTGGAACGTCCCGCCGAGCGCGACGACCCGTTCCCGCATGCCGGCCAGGCCGTACCCGCGGGCGGTCACCGCCGGCGTCGCCGGGCCACGGCCGGTGTCGGTCACCTCCACGGTGATCCCCTCCGGCCGGTAGCCGACCAGGACGGTCGCGGTGGCCGGACCGGCGTGCCGCAGCACGTTGGTCAGCGCCTCCTGCACCACCCGGTAGGCGGCCAGGTCGACGGCGACCGGGAGCGGACGCGGCTCCCCCGCGGTCTCGACGGTGACCGGCAGGCCGGCACCGGCCAGCCGGTCACGCAGCCGCGGCAGCTGGGCCAGGCCGGGCACCGGGGACCGCTCGTCGGTTGCCTCGTCCCGCCGGACCACCGTCAACGTCACCCGCAGCTCGTCCAGCGCCTCCTTGCTGGTCCGGCTGATCGCGGTCAGCGCCGCCTCGGCCTGTTCCGGCTTCCGGGCGAAGAGGTGCAGGGCGATCTCCGCCTGCATGTGGATCGCCGCGAGGCCGTGCCCGACCACGTCGTGCACCTCCCGGGCCACCCGCAGCCGTTCGGTGTCGGCCAGCCGCCGGGCCTCGTCCACCCGCTCGCGGGCCGCGTTCTCCCGGACCAGCCGCACCACGGTCCCCACCGCGAACGGCACCACCGCCCAGGCGGTGACCGGCATCAGGCCCGGCCAGCCGGGCGCGCGCACGCCCACGAAGACGGGGACCAGCAGGGCGGCGAGGACGACGCCGCAGGCCACCGCCGCAGGCCGCAGTGGCCGGTGCGCGGCGACCGTGTAGACCGCGACGAGGAACGAGAGCAGGATCGGCCCGTACGGGTAGCCGAGGAGCAGGTACACCACCACGGTCAGGGTGCCGGTCGCCAGTGTCAGCAGCGGCCACCGCCGCCGGACCGCCAGGGTCAGCGCCGTCGCCACGACCAGGGCGTACGCCGCCGGCCCGACGGGCACGCCCTGCCTCGCGGCGGCCCCCGCGGTGCCGAACAACCCGAACACGACCAGCACCAGGGCGAGGGCCCCGTCGACGAGGCCGCCGCGATATCCGCTCCGGTTGCGGTGCACGCCGTCCCTCCCGTCCCGCCGGCCCGATGGCGTGCCGGCCCGATGGCGCGCCGGTCCAGCCCAGTTCTCATGCCGCCAGCCCATGTCCTACACCGCTAGCCGATGTCCCCGCGCCGCTAGCCCACGTCCCACGCTGCTTGCCTAGGTCCCGTGCCACCTGCCCACGTCCCCGCGTCGCTAGCCGATGTCCCGGGCCCGCAGCAGCAGCCCGCCCAGCACCGCGAAGGCGACCAGGTAGCCGGCCAGGACCAGGGTCGCCGATCCGGCGCCGACGGTCGCCGCGACGCCCGGCGTGTCGGCCGGCGCGCCGAGCGCCGCCACCAGCGCACCGGCGTTGGGCCCGGGCAGCCCCTTCTGCGCCTCGGCGACCCAGTCGAGCAGCGGCGCGGCGACCACGGCGAGCAGGTTCTGCACCGCCAGCATCCAGACCAGCCCCAACCCGATGGGCAGCGCCACCCCGCGTAGGGCGATGGCGAGCACCGCGCCGAGCAGGGCCCAGGTCGTGGCGACGAGCCAGCCGGCACCGACCCCGGTCAACAGATCACCGGCCGCCGGCCAGCGCACCGGCTGCGACTCGGCGACCGCGATCAACGCGCTGGTCACCGCGCCGACAGCGAAGACGGCGAGCACCACCGCCAGCGCGGCGGCGGCCAGGGCGAGCAGCTTGCCGGCGTACACCTCGAACCGGGTCGGGCCCTGGGTGAGGACGGTCTTCCAGGTGCCCCAGGCGTACTCGCCGCCCACGGCGAGCACCCCGATGATCAGCAGGATCGCACCGAGGAAGACCGGCAGCCCGCCGAGCGAGTTGCCCACCAGCCGCTCCGGCAGCAGCATCGGCAGGGTCCGGTCGCTGTTCGGGCCGCCGGTGCCGCCGGCGATGCTGGCGTACGGCAGGAGATAGGTGAAGGTCAGGCCGAGCACCAGCGCGACCGCCAGCAGCAGCCAGGAGGCCGGCCGGCGGACCAGCTTGACCGACTCGGCGGACCAGCTACGCAACATCGGCCGTGCCCTTCTCGATGAGGTCGAAGAAGACCTGCTCCAGATCACGCTCGCGGGGACGCAACTCGCGGACCGCCACCCCGGCGGCGACCAGTTCGGTGTTCAGCCAGGCCGCCCGCTCCGGCTCCACCGACAGCTCCAGCCCACCGTCGACCACCCGTACCCGCTCCGCCCCGACCAGCGCCCGGACCCGGGCGGCGGCCTCGTCGACCGGATCGGCCAGCACCCGCAGGCCGGCCGCGCCGCGCAGTTGGGCGACGCTGTCCTCGGCGATCAGCCGGCCCCGGGAGATCACCCCGACCCGGTCGCAGATCTGCTCCACCTCGCCGAGCAGGTGGCTGGAGACCAGCACCGTGCAGCCGCTCGCGCCGAGCCGGCGGATCAGCATGCGCATGTCCGCCATGCCCGCCGGGTCGAGGCCGTTGGTCGGCTCGTCGAGGATCAACAGGCGCGGGTCCCGGAGCAGCGCGGCGGCCACCCCCAGCCGCTGCTTCATGCCCAACGAGTAGCCCGCGTACCGGTCGCCGGCCCGGTCGGTCAGGTCGACCAGGTCGAGCACCAGCGCGACCCGGTCGCCGCCGACTCCGGCGTAACGGGCGAGCACCCGCAGGTTCTCCCGACCGGACAGGTACGGGTAGAAGGCCGGTCCCTCGATCAGCGCGCCGACCCCGGCGAGCCGGCCGGCACCGGGCGTCCGGCCGAACAGCCGGACCGTCCCGGCGGTGGGCCGGACCAGCCCGAGCAGCATCCGCAGGGTGGTGGTCTTGCCGGCGCCGTTGGGACCGAGGAAGCCGTACACCTCCCCGGGC
This sequence comes from Micromonospora sp. CA-263727, assembly GCF_050942455.1. NCBI lineage: Bacteria > Bacillati > Actinomycetota > Actinomycetes > Micromonosporales > Micromonosporaceae > Micromonospora > Micromonospora sp. CA-263727. The sequence continues at coordinate 1,671,893 of NZ_CP192031.1, read as the reverse complement.
CGGACGGTCAGGTCGAGATCGCGTACGGCGACCACGCCGCCGTACCGTTTGCTGAGCCCTTCGGTCTGCACTGGCGTCATGCCCGCAAGCGTGCCGGGGCGCGGGTCGAGGCACGTCGCCCGCCGAGCGGCATCGCACCTACGCTCCGCTACGTACGCCGACCGCCCCATCCACCGCGCCCGGTGTTAGGAGGGGGCCCCTTTACTACCGCAGGCGTTAACAGGGGGCCCTTCCTTACACGGCGGCGAGGACGGCGGTCTCCAAGCGGGCGCGCTCGGTGTCGGTCGGCCAGTTGCCGACCAGGTAGAAGGCGTCCACCACGTCGCCGCCGAGGGTGGCGATCCGGGCCGCCCGGACCTGGACGCCGGCGGCGTCCAGCGCGCTGGTCACCCGGTACAACAGGCCGGCGGCGTCGGCGGCGCGCAACTCCAGCAGCACCGCGTCGGTGGCGGCGTCGCGGTGCCAGACCACCCGCGGCTGCGCCCCGGCCCCCGGGCGGCCAGCGCCCGGCCGCGGAGCCGCTGGGTCACCGACACGTCGCCACCGACCGCGCGGCGCAGGTCGGCGCTGAGCGCCACCGGATCCGGCGGCAGCCCGTAACGCGGCTGCACCCGGCACTCGACCAGGGCCCGGCCGTCCACCGTCGAGGCGTCGGCGGAGAGCACCTCCAGCCGGTGCAGGGCCAGGCAGCCGGCCACCGTCGCGAGCAGTCCCCGCCGGTCCGCCGCGGCCACCGCCACCCGGTCCCCGGTCAGGTGTACGACCGGCAGCGGCCCCGCCACCAGCGTCGGGTCCGGTGCCGGTGGCTCCGGGACGGCACCGGTGTCGAGCATGGTCCGGACCCGGGCGACCAGCTCGGCGATCAACCGCCCCTTCCAGTCCGACCAGGCGGCCGGTCCGGTGGCGGCGGCGTCGGCGCGGACCAGCGCGTGCAGCAGGTCGAGGGTGGTGGCATCGCCGACCGCCTCGGCGACCCGGGCGATGGTGACCGGATCGGCGAGGTCCCGGCGGGTGGCCACCTCGGGCAGCAGCAGATGCAGCCGGACCAGCGTGCCGATCAGCGCCGCCTCCGCCGCGGGCAGGCCGATCCGGGTGGCCATCGCCGCGGCGATCGGCGCGCCCACGATCGAGTGGTCCGCGACGGTGTTCTCGTGCCCCCCGGCGGTCCCGTCGCCCGGCAGTCCCTTGCCGATGTCGTGCAGGAAGGCACCGAGCAGCAGCAGGTCGGGCCGGTCCACGTCGCGGGTGTGCCGGCTGGCCTCGAAGGCGGTCTGCACCAGGTGCCGGTCGAGGGTGAACCGGTGCACCGGGTTGTGCTGGGGCAGGCTGCGCAGCCGGGTCCACTCCGGCAGCCAGCCGTCGATCAGCCCGTACCGGTCGCAGGTCTCCCAGGCCGGGAGCAGTCCCGCGCCGGCACCGAGCAGCGTGGTCAGGGCCGCCCGGGCCTCGGCCGGCCAGGGTGTCGGCAGCGGCGGGCAGTACGCGGCCAGCCATTCGCAGGTGGCCCGGGCGATCGGCAGCCCGGTGGTCGCCGCGGCGGCGGCGACCCGCAGCGAGAGACTCGGGTCGGGACGGGCGCCGATGGCGGTGCGGGCCAGCACCAGTTCGCCGTCGTGCTCGACCACGTCCCGGGCCACCGGCCGACGGACCGGCCGCCCGTCGGCGCCCCGGCGACGGCCGGAGCGCAGCCGGTCGGCGGCGCGGAAGGCGTCGTCCAGGGCGTGGCTGACGGTGCGGGCGTCGCCGGCCACCCGGCGCAGCAGGGCGTCGCCGTCGCCCTCCCCGGGTCGCCGCGCGTCGTCGGGCGGACCCGACGGCGACATCCGTGGCGCGGTCTCCGGCCCGGTCGCCCGCACCCCGGTCGGCGTGTTCTCGGCCGCCGGGCCCGTCCCGGGCGGCGTGTTCTCGGCCGCCCGGCCCTTCCCGGGCGGCGCGCTGTCGAGCGTGTCGGGCGCGAGCGGTCCGGTGCCGGACGGGTCGGACGCGAGTTGCCGCAGCCCGAGCAGCGCCGCCACCCCGTCGCGTTCCTGGGCGAGCAGCCGGTCGACCCGGCGGCCGACCTGCTGGTGCAGCGCGTCGCGGGTGTCCAGCAGCCGCAGGTGCGCGGCGCGGACCGCCGGGCGCAGCGCGTCGGTGATCCCGGCGGTGGCGATGGCGCGCAGCAGGCCGACGTCACGCAGGCCGCCGGCCGCCTCCTTGAGGTCGCCCTCCAGCAGGAACGCCAACTCGCCGTGGGCCTGCCAGCGGGCGGCCGTGGTCTCCCGCAGCGGGGCCAGTTGCCGTACGGCGGTGCGCCGCCAGTGATCGGTAGCGCTGCGTACCAGGGTGTCGGCCAGTTCCTGATCGCCCGCGACCAGCCGGGCGTCGAGCAGGCCGAGGGCCACCTTGACGTCGTCCTGGGCCACCGACAGCGCCTCGGCGACGGTCCGCACCGAGTGGTCCAGCCGCAGCCCGGCGTCCCAGATCGGGTACCACAGCCCGGCGGCCAGCTCGTCGATGCCGGGCACCCCGGCGTGCACCAGCACCAGGTCGAGGTCGCCGTAGGGGGCGCACTGCCGCCGGCCCAGGCCGCCGACCGCGAGCAGCGCGACGCCCGGCCGGGCCGGCATCAGCCGGGCCAGCCAGGCGTCGTAGGCGTCCGCCCGGGCTCGGCGCGCCGTTGCGCCGATCCCGGACGGCACACCGATGACCTCGTTGGCCAGGAGTCCCGCGCCCCGGACAGGCTCCGAGGCCGATCTGGAGGTCAACGAGGTCATCGATGGTGTTCCTACAGGGCGTCCAGGCCGCGCTCGCCGGTGCGGACCCGGACGACCTCCTCGACTCCGGTCACCCAGACCTTGCCGTCACCGATCTTGCCCGTCCGGGCGGCGCTGACGACGGCGTCGACGATCTTCTCGACGTCGATCTCGTCGGTGAGCACCTCCACCCGGATCTTGGGCAGGAACTCGACGGTGTACTCGGCGCCACGGTAGACCTCGGTGTGGCCCTTCTGCCGCCCGTAACCCTGGACCTCGCTCACGGTCAGCCCGGCCACGCCCAGCGTGTGCAGGGCTTCCTTGACGGCGTCCAACTGGTGCGGCTTGATGACCGCGGTCACCAGCTTCATGTCCAACCCCTCCATCTCAGGAACGTTAGCCGGCGACCTTTTCGCTTACCGGTTCGGTGGGCTCGGCCTTCGACGTGGCCGAGCCGGCGATGCCTGCGGCGGCGAACGCACCGCCACCGCCACCGGTGGAGCTGAACTCGTACGCGCTCTCCGCGTGCTCGGCGTTGTCGATGCCCTCGACCTCGGCGTCGGCGCTGGCCCGGAAGCCGATCGTCTTCTCGATCGCGAAGCCGATGAGGTACGCGACCACGAACGAGTAGACCAGCACGGCGATCACACCGACCGCCTGCTTGCCCAGCAGCCCGATGCCGCCGCCGTAGACGAGGCCGTCCTCGCCGGCCAGCACCTCGATGGCCAGGAAGCCGATGAGCAGCGAGCCGATGATGCCGCCGACCATGTGCACGGCCACCACGTCGAGCGAGTCGTCGTACTTGAACCGGTACTTCAGACCCACCGCGAGCGCGCAGACCGCACCGGCGATCACGCCGAGGGCGATCGCGCCCAGCGGCTCCAGGAACGCACAGGCGGGGGTGATGCCGACCAGGCCGGCGATCGCGCCGGAGGCCGCGCCGAGGGTGGTCGGCTTGCCGTCGCGGATCCACTCGACCACGATCCAGCCGAGCACCGCAGCGGCGGTGGCGACCTGGGTGTTGATCAGTGAGACGGCGGCGGCGCCGTCGGCCGCGCCGGCCGAACCGGCGTTGAAGCCGAACCAGCCGAACCACAGCAGGCCGGCGCCGAGCAGCACCATGGGCAGGTTGTGCGGCTTGAACTTGTCCTTCGGCCAGCCGACCCGCCGGCCGAGGACGAGCGCCAGGGCGAGCGCCGCGGCACCGGCGTTGATGTGCACCGCGGTGCCACCGGCGAAGTCGAGCACGCCCAGCTCACCGATCCAGCCGCCGCCCCAGACCCAGTGCGCCACCGGGAAGTAGACCAGGGTGGCCCAGAGGCCGGCGAAGATCAGCCACGGGCCGAACTTGGCCCGGTCGGCGATCGCGCCACTGATCAGGGCGACGGTGATCACGGCGAACATCAGCTGGAAGCCGGCGAACAGCAGGTCGGGGATACCGCCCTCGGTGCCGCTCTCCAGCATGCCGCGCAGACCGGCAGCGGAAAGATCACCGGTGATCCCGCCGACGTCCCCGCTGAAGGCGATGCTGTAGCCGTAGAACACCCACAACAGGCTGACCAGGCCGATCGCGCCGAAGCTCATCATCATCATGTTGAGCACGGACTTGGATCGCGTCATACCGCCGTAGAACAGCGCCAGGCCGGGCGTCATGAGCAACACCAGCGCGGCTGAAGTCAAAATCCAGGCGGTGGCACCAGAATCTAGCTCCGGCACGCTGCCTCCTCTCGGGTTGTCTTCCTCCTTCCCGGCATCGCGCAGCATCGCCCGTACGCCGGTTGCGCGGAAGCCTGATCGCCGGCTGTTTCACCCAGGGTCCCCGGCTGGTTTCCGAACCGTGACGGGTTGTTTCGGACGTGTGAAGAAAGTCGCACACCTCGGCGACTTGGTGGGGGGCGGATCGGCCATTTGGTGCGGGACGTTCCCCCTACGGTTCACTGCAGGGCGTACTCGAGGGCCTGCCGTTCGTAGTCGAGCAGGCGCAGGTCCCGCATGGGCCGGCGCAGGTGGCCCTTGTGCACGATCCGGACGAACGCCGGCTCCCCCGCCGCGGCCATCCGCCGGATGCCCTCCACATGATCGACGATCCGCTTACGGATCGTCCGGATCAGCCGATGCCGGTCGCGCGGGATCAGCCCGTAGGCGTCGGCGAAGAGCCGCAGCCGGCGCGGCCGGTCCGGGTGGGTCCAGCCGAGGGTGATCGAGTCCCGGTCGGAGAAGATCGGTACCCAGGTCCAGGCCGCGTACGCCACGTCGTAGATCCGCGCGCCGGGCGAGGCGAGATCGAAGTCGATCAGCCCGAGGGTGCCGTCCGGCCGCCAGATCACGTTGTGCGGTGCGGCGTCGTGGTGGCAGATGACCTCGGTGTCCGGCGGCGGCGGGCCGAACGAGCGCCACACCGCGCTCGGCGGCGGGACGAAGCCGTACTGGGCGTCGTGGAACATCCGCAGCATGGTGGCGACGGTCACCAGCGCCTCGTCGGTGACCCAGTGCGGGGCCAGCGGATACTCGCCGCACTCCCCCTCCAGGTACGACAGCACCTCCCGGTTGCGCTCGTCCATGCCGAGGGCCCGGGGTGCGCCGGTGAACCCGACGTACTCCAGGTGCCGCAGCAGGGCGTGCACCGAGGGTGTCCACGGACCGGCGTTGCGCCGGACCGTGTCGCCCACCCGGACCACGGTGCTCACGTTCCCGCCGTGCAGGGGGATCTCCTGCGAAGTCACGTACGGTCTCCCGAGGCGCTGCGACGGGTGGCTCGGGTCGCGCCAGCCCGCGTACGCGCGATCGTCTCTGGTCACCCGAGATTACGCGGTCTGGCCGGGGGCGTCGGTGCCCAGCAACGCGTCGACGAACTGCGCGGGGTCGAACGGGGCCAGGTCGTCCGGGCCCTCGCCGAGGCCGACCAGCTTCACCGGGATGCCGAGCTTGCGCTGCACGGCGATCACGATGCCGCCCTTGGCGGTGCCATCGAGCTTGGTCAGCACCACCCCGGTGACGTTGACCACCTCGGTGAAGACCCGCGCCTGCTCCAGACCGTTCTGCCCGGTGGTGGCGTCGAGCACCAGCAGGGTCTCGTCGATCGGCCCGTGCTTGGACACCACCCGCTTGACCTTGCCGAGCTCGTCCATCAGGCCGATCTTGTTCTGTAGGCGGCCGGCGGTGTCGACGAGCACGGTGTCCACGCCGGTGTCGATGCCCCGCTTGACCGCGTCGAAGGCGACGCTCGCCGGGTCGGCGCCCTCCGGGCCGCGGACGGTCTCGGCGCCGACCCGCCCCGCCCAGGTCTCCAGCTGATCGGCGGCGGCGGCGCGGAAGGTGTCGGCCGCGCCGAGCAGCACGCTGCGGCCGTCGGCGATGAGCACCCGGGCGATCTTGCCGCAGGTGGTGGTCTTGCCGGCGCCGTTGACCCCGACCACCAGCAGCACCGCCGGCACGCCCTCCTTCGGCGCGGTGTGCAGCGAGCGGTCCAACGCCGGGTCGAGGGCGTTGACCAGCTCGGCGGCGAGCAGGGCCTGCAACTCGGCGGCGGAACGGGTGCCCAGCACCCGGGTCCGCTCGCGCAGCCGGTCGACGATCTCGCGGGTGGCGTCGACCCCCACGTCGGCGGTGATCAGGCTCTCCTCGATCTCCTCCCAGACGTCCTCGTCGAGCCGGTCGCGGCTGAGCAGGCCGAGCAGCCCCTTGCCGAAGACGTTCTGCGAGCGCGACAGCCGGGACCGCAGCCGTACCAGCCGGCCGGCGGTGGGCTCGGGCACCTCGACCGCCGGCGGGGCCTCGACCACCGGTGGCGGCTCGACCAGGACGCCGGTGGACAGATCGGACTCCGGTGCCTGCACCGGCGGACCGGCGAGGTCCTCCTCCGCCCTGGTGTCGACCTCCGTGCGCGGCAGCGGCGGCTCCGGCCGCCGGCGTAGCCGCGGCACGACCAGCCCGATCCCGGCGAGGATCAGCACGCCGAGCAGGGCGATGGCGACGAGGAGGTATTCCTTCATGCCGAAATCCTGTCAGATGCCCGCGACGGCGTCTCATCCACCGCGCTCTCAAGCCCCGGGTGGCCGGCGGTAGGCTCGGCCAGCCAGCAGTGCTTTGACCGCCGGCGGGGTAGTAAAGAGGGAGTTTCCTCGGCTCGGAGGTTCGCCATGCCCGCCGCCCAACTGCTCATCGGTCCGCTGCTGCGGCGGGTCGTCGGCACGCGGGCCACCGTGTGGGTCGAGACCACGGCGTCCGCGGTGGTCACCGTCCGCACGGTCGACGGCGCGACCGGCACCGCACCCACCTTCTCCGCGTACGACCACCACTACGCGCTGGTGGTGGTGGAGGGGCTCGCCCCGGACAGCAGCACCACCTACCAGGTGCTGATCGACGACGAGCTGGCCTGGCCGCTGCCGGAGAGCCGCTTCCCGCCCAGCGTGATCCGGACCCGCGCCACCGACGACCGGGATCAGCCGGTCCGGTTGCTCTTCGGCTCCTGCCGGGAGACCACCCAGCACGCCACCACCCGCAGGCTTCCCCCGGACGCGCTCGACGCGTACACCCGGCGGGTGCTGGCCGACCTCGACCCGGCGGACCTGCCCGACCTGCTGGTGCTCCTCGGCGACCAAGTCTACGCCGACGAGACCTCGCCGACCATGAAACGACTGCTGCGTCGGCGTCGCCGCCGCCCCCGGGGCGCGCCGAGCGACCAGGTGGTCAGCTTCGACGAGTACACCAAGCTCTACCTGGAGTCGTGGAGCGACCCGGAGATCCGCTGGCTCTTCTCCACCGTGCCGAGCGTGATGATCTTCGACGATCACGAGATCATCGACGACTGGAACACCTCCGCCTCCTGGCGGGCCGAGATGCGCGAGCAGCCCTGGTGGGCCGAGCGGATCGCCAGCGGCCTCGCCTCCTACTGGGTCTACCAGCACCTGGGCAACCTCGACCCGGACGAGATCGCCGCCGACCCGGTCTTCGCGAAGGTGCGCACGGCCGAGGACGCCACCGGGGTGCTGCGCGAGTTCGGCCAGCGGGTCGACACCGAGGCCGACCCGGTGCCGGCCGGCGGTTACCAGTGGAGCTACGCGCTCGACCTGGGCCGGACCCGCCTGGTGATGCTGGACAGCCGGTGCAGCCGGGTGCTGGCGCCGGGCCGGCGGGCCATGCTGCCCCCCGCCGAGTGGTCGTGGTTCGTCGACCGCGCCCACGGCAGCTACGACCACCTGGTGGTCGGCTCCTCCCTGCCCTGGCTGCTGCCGCCCGGCATCCACCACGTCGAGGCGTGGAACGAGAGACTGGCCGACTCGCACCGGCCGTGGGTCGCCGGGCTGGGCGAGCGGCTACGCCGCGCGCTCGACCTGGAGCACTGGGGCGCCTTCCGCCGCTCGTTCGACGCCCTCGGCGCGCTGTTCGCCCGGATCGGCGGCGGCGTCCCCGGTACGCCCGACGACCGCAAGGGCGCCGGCCCGGCGTACCCGCCACCGGCGTCGATCAGCGTGCTCTCCGGCGACGTGCACCACTCGTACGTGGCCCGGGTCCGGTTCGCCGACCCGACCGTACGCACCCCCGTGCACCAGCTCACCTGCTCACCGATCCACAACCAGGTGCCGGCCGGGATACGCCCGCTGATGCGGCTCAGCTGGACCCGTGGCCCGGCCGGCGCGACCCGGGCACTGGCCCGCAGCGCCGGGGTGCGCCGCCCCAGCGTGCGGTGGCGCAAGCTGGCCGGCCCGTACTTCGGCAACGCGGTGGCGACCCTCACCCACGCCGGCCGCACCGCCGAGGTGACCATCGAGGGCACCACCGCCGACGGTCACCTCCGCGAGGTGGCACGGCACCGGCTGACCGACGCCGGCTGAGTACGCTGCCCGAGTGGACGAGCAGTTGCCGGAGAGCCTGCGCGAGGTCGAGCACGAGCTGACCGCACTGCTGCGCCGTGGGCGCGCGATCTCCTGGGAGATCGCCAGCGAGGTGCATCCCGACCTGGAGCCGAACACGTACGGGCTGCTGCTCTGGTTGCGCCGCTCCGGCGCAATCCGCCTCACCGACCTGGCCGCCCGGCTCCGCATCGGCAAGGGCACGCTGAGCCGGCAGATCCAGAGCCTGGAGAGCCTCGGGCTGGTCCGGCGTGAACCGGACCCGAGCGACCGGCGGGCCGCCCAGCTCAGCCTGACCGAGGAGGGTCAGCGCCGGTTCGACAACGCCCGCGCGCCGCGCCTCGGGCAGATCCGCCGGGCCCTGGAGAGCTGGCCACAGCAGGACGTCGAGGACTTCGCGCGCCTGCTCCGGCGCTTCAACGACGCCTGGGGATGACCTCTGCGGAAGCGGAATAGGCCGGCCGCCCGTCAAGTTGTTGCTTGAGGCAACCAAGCCTTAGTGTTTGCCTCAGGCAACAACTCTCGACTCCATCCGGAGGCATCCCCCATGACGCAGGTGACCGCGCCCGCCCGGGCGACCACCGTCAACATGACCCACCGGCAGACCCTGGAAGCGCTCTCCGGCCTGCTGCTGGGCATGTTCGTCGCGATCCTGTCCGGCACGGTCGTCGCGAACGCGCTGCCCCGGATCATCACCGAACTGCACGGCACCCAGTCCGCGTACACCTGGGTGGTCACCTCGACGCTGCTGGCGACCACCGCGACCACCCCGCTCTGGGGCAAGCTCGCCGACCTGACCAGCAAGAAGGTGCTGGTCCAGGTCGCCCTGACGGTGTTCGTGCTCGGCTCCGTGCTGGCCGGGCTCTCCCAGTCCACCGGCCAGCTGATCGCCTGCCGGGTGCTCCAGGGCGTCGGCGCCGGCGGCCTCACCGCGCTGGCTCAGGTGATCATGGCGACGATGATCGCGCCCCGCGAGCGCGGCCGGTACAGCGGCTACCTCGGCGCGGTCATGGCCGTCGGCACCATCGGCGGCCCGCTGATCGGCGGCGTCATCGTCGACACCTCCTGGCTCGGCTGGCGCTGGTGCTTCTACGTGGGCGTGCCGTTCGCCGTCCTCGCCCTGATCGTGCTCCAGAAGACCCTCGACCTGCCGGTGGTCAAGCGCAAGGTGAAGATCGACTGGTGGGGCGCCACGCTGATCACCGCCGCCGTCTCGCTGCTGCTGATCTGGGTCTCGCTGGCCGGCAACACGTACGACTGGTTCTCCTGGCAGAGCACGGTCATGGTGGGCGGCGCGCTGCTGCTCGGTGCCGCGGCGATCCGGGTGGAGAACCGGGCCAGCGAGCCGCTGATCCCGCCGCGGCTGTTCCGCAACCGCACCATCACCCTCTCGGTGGTGGCGAGCATCGCGGTCGGCGTCGGCATGTTCGGCGCCTCGGTCTTCCTCGGCCAGTACTTCCAGATCAGCCGCGGGGTGAGCCCGACCATGTCCGGCCTGATGACCCTGCCGATGATCCTCGGCCTGCTGGTCTCCTCCACGGTCGTCGGCCGGCTCATCACCAGCACGGGACGCTGGAAGCGCTACCTGGTCGCCGGGTCGGCCCTGCTCACCGTCGGCTTCGCGCTGATGGGCACGGTACGGGTGGACACCCCGTACTGGCTGCTGGCCAGCTTCATGGCGCTGGTCGGCATCGGCGTCGGCATGACCATGCAGAACCTGGTGCTGGCCGTGCAGAACACCGTCGGCACGCACGAACTCGGCGCGGCCAGCTCGGTGGTCGCCTTCTTCCGCAGCCTCGGCGGCGCGGTCGGCGTCAGCGCGCTGGGTGCGCTGCTGGGCCACAACGTCAAGCGGTACCTCGCCGACGGACTGGCCGCGCTCGGCATCCCGACCTCGGGCAGCGGCGGCAGCACACTGCCGGACGTGCACACCCTGCCCGCCCCGATCCGGGCGGTCGTGGAGGCCGCGTACGGGCACGGCGCCGGGGACATCTTCCTGGCCGCCGCGCCGTTCGGGCTGATCGCCCTGATCGCGGTCCTCTTCATCAAGGAGGTGCCGCTGCTGCGACACACCGGCGGGCCGATCGCCGACGAGGTCGAGCAGGAGTCGACCGTGGCCGCGGGTGGCGGCGCAGCCGTGATCCCGACCGGTCGGGACTGACCCCGGTGAACAGCCCGGTCGATCGCGAGCAGTACGGCCCGCAGGCCCGCCCGCTGCCGTACGAGCGGGGCACGGACGGGCCGCGGGTGGTCCTGGTCGGCGTCGACGGCAGCCGGACCTCGCTGCGCGCCGCCGCGTACGCCGCCGGGCTGGCCCGCCGCCAGGGCTCCGGGCTCGTGGTGGTCTTCGTCAGCTCGCCGGCCGCCTACGCCACGATGATCTCGGGCGTGGTGGCCGGTGCCGTCCAGCAGACCCACGACGAGCTGGCCGAGGAGCTGCGCCAGGAGTGCCGGCGCGGCGCCGACGAACTGGGAGTGCCGGTGACCTTTCTGGGCCGGCGCGGCGACGCGTACACCGAACTCTGCGCCGCGGCCGACGAGACCCGGGCGGACCTGGTCGTGGTGGGCGCCTCTGAGCAGGCCGGGCACCGCCTGGTCGGCTCGGTCGCCACCCGCCTGGTCCGCACCGGCCGCTGGCCCGTCATCGTCGTCCCCTGAGCGAAAGGAAGGGCCCCCTATTAACGCCTAGCGTTGTATAGGGGCCCCCTCCTAACATTTCGGCCCGGCCGAAATCGTGTCGCCGGTGGTCGGGTGCGACGTTCAGGATGGCGGGCATGACCTGGCGAGCACCGGAGATCGACCGGACCCCCGAGCCCTACATCGGCGACGAGCGCACCATGCTGGATGGCTGGCTCGACTACCACCGGCAGACCCTGCTGCTCAAGTGCGCGGGGCTGACCGCCGAGCAGTTGAAGACCGCGAGCGTCGAGCCGTCCGGGCTCACCCTGCTCGGCCTCGTGCGGCACATGGCCGAGGTGGAGGCCTGGTGGTTCCGGGAGAACTTCCGCGGCGAGCGGGTGGCCTACGCCTACTTCACCAAGGAGGATCCGGACGCCGACTTCGACGCCCGCGACGCCGATGCCGAGGCCGACTTCGCCACCTTCCACCAGCAGGTGGAGTTGGCCCGCGCCGCCGTCGCCGGCCGATCCCTCGACGAGACGTTCACCGAGGTCCGCCCCAAGCAGCGGACGTTCAACCTGCGCTGGGTCTACGTCCACATGATCGAGGAGTACGCCCGACACAACGGCCACGCCGACCTCCTCCGCGAACGCATCGACGGCGTTACCGGCGAGTGACCCGATCACACGGAACGCCCCCGGAGGGGCAATCGGCGTACCAGGATCCGTTCAGGTGGCCAGCGCGGCGCGGAGGTAGCGGAGGTCGGCGGGGCTGGTCCAGCGGTGGGCGGAGAGGCCGGCGACCCGGGCGCCGCTGACGGCGCGGTCCTCGTCATCCACGAAGAGCACCCGGGCCGGCGGGGTCTCCAGCGCCCCGCAGGCGGCCTGGAAGTACTCCGGCGCCGGCTTGTGCACCCCGATGACCGAGGAGTTGACCACCACGTCCAGCTCGCCGGTGAGATCGAGCGCGGCCAGGTCGGCGTCGAGCAGGTCGGTGGCGTTGGTGCCGAGCCCGACCCGGATGCCGGCCGCCCGCACCTCGCGGACGAACGCCAGCACCTCGGGATCGACCTCACCGCGGTACCGCTGCCACTGTGCCACCGCGGCACGGGCCCGCTCGGCGTCACCCAGCGACGGGGTGAGGGCGTCCGCCACGCTGGTCATCCAGTCGGCATGGCTGACCTGGCCGGTCAGCACCGGTTGCAGACGCCCCCACTGCATGGCGATCTCGCCGAGCACGCCGGCGGAGAGGCCGTACTCCCGCTCCACCCCGGCGGCGACCGCCGGGTCCCACCGCCGCAGTACGCCGTCGAAGTCCACCAGGAGCGCCGTCGCGCGTTCCCGAGCCACTACCCGTTCTCCTCGCCGCGGCCCTGCCGCTCGTCGTCTCCGTCGGCCCGGTTGAGCCGTTGACTGATCACCTGGGTGACCCCGCCGCGCATGGTCACGCCGTACAGCGCATCGGCGATCTCCATGGTGCGCTTCTGGTGCGTGATGACGATCAGCTGGCTCTTCTCCCGCAGCTGGGCGAGGAGCGTGATCAGCCGGCCCAGGTTGACGTCGTCGAGGGCCGCTTCGACCTCGTCCATGATGTAGAACGGGCTGGGCCGGGCGCGGAAGATCGCCACCAGCATCGCCACCGCGGTCAGCGACCGCTCGCCGCCGGAGAGCAGCGACAGCCGCTTGATCTTCTTGCCGGGCGGGCGGGCCTCGACCTCGACGCCGGTGGCCAGCAGGTCGTCCGGGTCGGTGAGCACCAACCGGCCCTCACCACCGGGGAAGAGGACGGTGAAGACCTGCTCGAACTCCCGGGCGGTGTCGGCGAAGGCGCTGGCGAAGACCTCCAGGATGCGGTCGTCCACGTCCTTGACCACGGTGAGCAGGTCACGGCGGGTCGCCTTGAGGTCCTCCAGCTGCTCGGAGAGGAACTTGTAGCGCTCCTCCAGCGCAGCGAACTCCTCCAGGGCGAGCGGGTTGACCTTGCCGAGCAGGGTCAGTTCCCGCTCGGCCTTGGCGGCCCGCTTCTCCTGCACCGGCCGTTCGTAGCGGACCGGCTCGGGCACCGGCAGGCCGTCGCGCTCGGCGGCGGCCACCTCGGCCTCGGTCGGCGGCACCGGCTGACCCGGACCGTACTCGGCGATCAGCGTCTCGACGGTCAGGCCGAAGTCCTCGGCGGCCTTGGCCTCCAGCTGTTCGATGCGCAGCCGCTGCTCGGCGCGGGCGACCTCGTCCCGGTGCACCTGGCTGGTCAACCGCTCCAGTTCCGCGCCGAACCGCTTCGCGGCGGCTCGCACCTCCTGAAGCTCCGCCTCGCGGGTGGCCCGCTCGCGCGCCACCGCGTCCCGGTGCTCCTCGGCTCGGGCGATGCTGGTGGTCAGTCGGGTCAGGGCCGCCCGCGCGCCACCCGCGACGGCCCGGGCGATGCCCGCGCCGCGGGTACGCGCCGCCCGCCGGGCCGCGGCCCGTTCCCGGGCGGCGCGTTCGGCGGTGGCCTGCCGGCGCAGCGAGTCGGCCCGCCCGGCGATCGAGGCGACCCGCTCCTCGGCGGTACGCACCGCGAGCCGGACCTCCATCTCGTTCTGCCGGGCCTGCGGCACCATCGCGGCGAGCTGGTCGCGTTCCTCGGTGGAGGGTTCGGCGTCGATCGGGGTCGCCTCCGCCAGCCGCAGCCGCTCCTCCAGTTCGGCCAGGGCGGTGAGGTCCCGTTCCCGGGCCGCCTCGGCGCGGGCCCGCGACTCACCGAGGCGGTCGGTTTCCGCCTTCGCCGAGCGGGCGGCGGCGCCCAGTTCGGCCAGGCGGCGGGCGGCGGCGTTGCGGTGGCTCTCCGCCTCCCGCTTGGCGGCGGCGGCGTGCTGCACCCGCTCCTTGGCCTCGGCCACGGCGGCCCGCGCGTCGACCAGTTGTTCGCGTAGGTCGGCGCTGCTCCGCTCGGCGGTGAGCCGGTTGGCCCGGGCCTCCTCGACGGCCGCCTGCACCTCGATGTAGCTGGGTGCCTTCGCCGACCCGCCGGCCGCCGCGTACGCCCCGACCACGTCACCCTCGCGGGTGACCGCCCGCAACTCGGGGTTGCCGGCGACCACCTCGGCGGCGGCGGCGAGGTCGTCGACGAGCACCACGTCGCGCAGCGCCCGATGCACCGCCGGCCGGAGCTGGGCGTCGCAGTCGACCAGGTCGGGGGCCCAGTGGGCGGCGTCGGGCAGCTTCGGGCGCAGCGCGTCGGCCGAACCGGCCATCCCCGGCCCGGCGGGGCTGCCGACCAGCAGCCCGGCGCGCCCGGCGTCGGAGATCTTCAGCAGCCGCATCGCCTCGACGGCCTCGTCCACGCCGGTGACCGCCACCGCGTCGGCCAGTCCGCCCAGGGCGGCAGCGAGCGCCGCCTCGTGGCCGGGGGCGACCGTGAGCAGGCCGGCGAGGCTGCCCAGCAGGCCGGGCACCTGGTCGGCGCGGGCCAGCAACGCGCCGGCGCCGTCCTTGCGGCGCAGGCCGAGCGCGAGCGCCTCCTCGCGGGCCTTCCAGGTGGCGGCATCCTTCTCCGCCGCCCGCTCGGCGTCGGAGAGGGACCGGACGATCGCCTGCGCCCTCTCCTGTGCGGCGACCGCCTCGGCGTGCCGGGCATCCAGGTCGGCGTTGTCGCGGTCCGCCTCGGTGGACTGTTCGGCGACCGCGTCCAGGTCGGCCTGCGCCCGCTCGGCCCGGCCCAGCGCGTCGGTGTGCGCGGCGGCGAGCCGCTCGATCTCCTCGCCGCCGCTGGTGGTCCGCGCTCGGGCGGAATTGACCTGCCCGGTCAGCCGGGCCAGCCCTTCCCGCCGGTCGGCGATCGCCTTCGCGGCGGCCACCAGCTCCCGCTCGGCGGCGGCGAGCTGCCGTTCCAGCTCCTGGCGGTGCTCCACCGCCTCGGCCAGGCGGATCTGGTCGTCGGTGAGCGCCCCGCGCAGCTCCTCCTCATGCTCGCGGACCCGTTCGGCCTCGGCTTCCAGCTGCTCCGGGTCGCGGCCCGGGCGCTCGTCGTCCGGCGTGGCGCTCAGGTGGCGCAGCCGCTCCACGGCGAGCTGCTCGATCGAGCGGAACCGTTCCTGCAACGCGGAGAGCTTGTACCAGGTGTCCTGGGCGGCGGCCAGCAGCGGCGCGTCGGAGGCGAGCGCCTCCTCCAGCTCGCCGAGGCGGGCCTGCACCTCGGCGTGCTCGGCCTCCACCTGCTCCCGACGCTGCCGCAGGGCGGTCTCGTCGGCGATCTCCTTGTCCAGCGTGGTGCGCAGGGTGGCCAGGTCGTCGGCGAGCAGCCGCAGCCGGGCGTCGCGCAGGTTGGCCTGGATCACGGCGGCCCGCCGGGCCACCTCGGCCTGCCGGCCGAGCGGCTTGAGCTGGCGGCGCAGCTCGGCGGTGAGGTCGGTGAGCCGGTTGAGGTTGGTTTGCATCGCGTCGAGCTTGCGCAGCGCCTTCTCCTTGCGCTTGCGGTGCTTGAGGACGCCGGCCGCCTCCTCGATGAAGGCCCGCCGGTCCTCCGGCTTCGCGTGCAGCATGCCGTCGAGCCGGCCCTGCCCGACGATGATGTGCATCTCCCGGCCGATGCCGGAATCCGACAGCAGCTCCTGGATGTCGAGCAGCCGGCAGGAGTCGCCGTTGATCTCGTACTCGCTCTCGCCCGAGCGGAACATCCGGCGGGTGATGGAGACCTCGGTGTACTCGATCGGCAGGGCGCCGTCGGTGTTGTCGATGGTGAGGGTCACCTCGGCCCGGCCGAGCGGGGCCCGGCCGGCGGTGCCGGCGAAGATGACGTCCTCCATCTTGCCGCCACGCAGCGCCTTCGCGCCCTGCTCGCCGAGCACCCAGGCGATGGCGTCGACGACGTTGGACTTGCCGGAGCCGTTCGGACCCACCACGCAGGTGATCCCCGGCTCCAGCTTGAGCGTCGTCGCGGAGGCGAAGGACTTGAAGCCCCGCACCGTCAGGCTCTTGAGATGCACCTTCTCGATCCTCGTCCGTGGCCGCCGTACCGTCGCCCGGCTGCGCGGACCCTGGTAAACCCGCAGACTAACCCGGGACCGGCCGGCCCGCGCCACGCGACCCGCCTGGCGGGCGCCGGAGGAGGCGGCCGTGACCAGCCGACCGGGGTACGCACAGAACTGCGCGCCGGCACATGGTGTCGGCGCGCTGCGGTGCGGTGGTGCTATTCGGTTGTGGCGACCAGGTGGGTCAGGTCAGCGCGGGCTCGGCCAGACGGAGCAGATCGTCCGCCTCTGCCGCAGCCGCCGCGAGCCGATCGTTCTCAGCGCGCAGCCGGGTGACCTCGAACTCCAGTGACTGAACCCTGGCACGCAGTCGGGTGACCTCGTCGAGCAGACGCCGGTCGGGCGCTGCACTTACGTGGCCAAAGAGGGCCTTCGCCATGTTGACTCCTTGATTTGCGCTGCCGGAGAGGCCGGCCAACGCGCGCCCTTGTGTACGCGACTACCATTCCCAACAAATTCTGGGCATGGCCGGGCGCGACTGGCGACATCTCCATAGTGAGCCGACAGCCCCTGCTTCGTCAAGTTCACGCAGGCCGTAGATCATCTCGGGTGTCCACCTGGCCCGTCGCCGGGGGTCGCCGCAAGGCGCGAACACGCTCTGTCCGGACGCCCCGACTCTACGCTCCGAATCGCCGGAACACCTCGCCCGGACGGGCAGGCTCCTCTTAACTCTTCCTTAGCCACATTGCCGCTGCTCAAAACCACCACGTAGCGTCACCCCGGCCCGTAATCGACCCGTGGAGGCGACAGGCGTGCACGGCAGCAACGATCCGTTCGACCCGGAGCAGACCGCCCGGCGACCGGAACCGCAGACCGACGAGCCGGCCTGGTTGACCGACCGACCGGCGCCACGGTCGTCGTATCTCTTCGGCGACGAGCCGGAGGGCGCGTCCAACGGGTGGTACCAGGACCAGCCGACCGAGCAGTGGGCCGTCGAGCCGAGCTCCGGGTACTACGAGCCGACCACCGGCGGCTGGCCGGTGGACGGGCCCGCCACGCCGGCCGGCCAGGCCACGGACCGGACCGCCCGGCAGGGCGTGGACTGGACCGCGCGTCACGCCGCGCCGGACACCGAGCGTTACCACGCCGAGCGTCACGACACCGGGCATCACGACACCGCGAACCAGTGGCACGGCGGGCCGGACGATCTCCGGCCCGGCCGGTACGACGTGCTGGACCACGGCCGACCCGAACTGACCGACCGCCGCCGGTACGACATGACCGACCACGGCCGGTACGACATGCCGGAGCAGTACGGCGAGCCGAGCCTCGTCCGCCATGGTGCCGCCGGAACCGGCGGACCCGACGTGGCAGCGACCCGGACCAGCCGCCCCACCTCCGGCCGGAGGTCGCGGCGTCCCCTGGTGCTGGGCGGCGCCGCCGCGGCGGCCACCCTCGTGGTGAGCATCGGCGTCGCGGCCCTCGCGCTGCCCGGTGACGACACCCGGGCCGACAACACCGCCGGCGAGAGCATCGTCGCCAGCACCCCGGCGCTGGCGGAGGAGGAGCAGGACGTCGCCGTCGAGGCGTTCGACGACCCGAGCCCCAGCCCGAGTCTGAGCCCCTCACCCAGCACCGCCGCGCCGTCGGCCTCGCCGAGCCGGGCCAGCCGGCCCACGCCCGCGCCGTCGCGCAGCACGGCGACGTCGCCGCTGAGCGTCGAGCGCCAGGGCAGCCCGAGCCGCGGCACCTCGGCCTCGGCCACCCCCTCCACCGGCGCCACCTCCGAGGCGGCCGAGGTCGTCGCGCTGGTCAACGCGGAGCGGGCCAAGGCCGGCTGCGACGCGTTGAGCATCGACGAGAAGCTGATGACGGCGGCCCAGCGGCACAGCCAGGACCAGGCGGACACCCAAAACATGTCGCATACCGGCAGCGACGGCAGCGACCCCGGCACCCGGATCGACCGGGTCGGGTACGCCTGGCGGACGTACGGCGAGAACGTGGCCTGGAACCAGAAGACGCCGGCCGCGGTGATGGAGGCCTGGATGAACAGCCCCGGACACAAGGCGAACATCCTGAACTGCGCCTTCACCGAGATCGGTGTCGGCGTGGCGAGCAGCAACGGGCCGTACTGGACGCAGGTCTTCGCCGCGCCGCGCTGAGTTGTGTCGCGGAGGCCTGCGAGTCCTTGTCGGGTCTGTGGTCGTTTGACCGGGTGAGGTACGCCAGCGCCGGCGTACCGGCTCGGGCGGCGCAACGCCGCCCCGCGACCTGCGGAGCTGCCGATGCGCATCGGGCTGGGCGGGCGATCGGCACGCCGGGCGCTGTCGGCCGGCCTGACGCTCGCGCTGCTCGCCACGGTGGCCGCCTGCCGACCCGACCTGCCCCCGCCCGGAGCGCCGACCAGCTGGCCGGCCGCCTCCACCCGTTACTGGCAATGGCAGTGGCAGCTGTCCGGGGTGCTGGACCCGGCCGTCGAGGCGGACGTGTTCGTGCTCGACCCGATCACCACCACCGCGGCGCAGACCACCGAGCTGCGTTCCCGGGACCGCCGGCTGGTCTGCCAGGTGCACGTCGGCTCGGTCCACCCCGAGGACCCGGACGCGAGCCGGTACCCACCGTCGGTACGCGGCGCCGCCACCGACACCGGGCGCACCTGGCTGGACGTACGCCAGTGGGACACCGTGCGGCCGGTGCTGGCCGACCGGTTCCGGCTCTGCCGGGGCAAGGGCTTCGGCGCGGTGGTGCTCGCCGACGCCGACGGCTACCACCAGTTTTCCGGCTTTCCGCTGCACTTCGACCACCAGTTGCACTTCAACCGGCGGGTCGCCGCGCTGGCCCGCTCGCTCGGCCTCTCCCCCGGCCTGCTGGGCGACCTGCCGCAGGTCGCCGCGCTGGCGCCGGACTTCGACTTCGCGGTCAACGAGGAGTGCGTACGGCTGGGCCAGTGCGACAGGCTGCTGCCCTTCGCCGACGCCGGCAAGCCGGTGTTCCACGTCGAGTACACCGGCGACACCACGGACTTCTGCGTCACCAGCATCGGCTACGGCTTCGCCTCCATCCGCAAGAACCAGGTCCTCGACGCCTGGCGCCTGCCCTGCCCACCACCGTGACCGCCGGCCCTGCGGCGCGAGGTCAGCCGCGCAGCGCGGCCCGGGGGCGGGGCTGGCAGCGGGGGCAGCTGTACGACGAGCGGTTCATGAACGGCTCGCGGCGGATCTGCGCGCCGCAGCGGCGGCAGGGCTGCCCCTCGCGTCCGTACACGTTCAGCGACCGGTCGAAGTAGCCGCTCTCGCCGTCGACGTTGACGTAGAGGGCGTCGAAGCTGGTGCCACCTGCGGTGAGCGCCTCACCGAGCACGTCCCGCACGTGGCCGAGCAGCCGCCGGGCGGCCGGGCCGGTCAACGCGTCGGTCGGCCGGACGCCGTGCAGCCCGGCCCGCCACAGCGCCTCGTCGGCGTAGATGTTCCCCACGCCGGAGATCAGCGTCTGGTCGAGCAGGGCCCGCTTGACCTCGGTACGCCGGCGACGCAGCCCAGCGACGAAATCCGCCTCGGCGAACTCCGGGTCCATCGGGTCCCGGGCGATGTGCGCGATCTCCGCCGGCAGGGTGGCGCCGCCCTCGCTCACCGACAGCCCACCGAACGTGCGCTGGTCGACGAAGCGCAGCTCGGGGCCGTCGTCGGTGAAACGGAACCGGACCCGCAGGTGCGTCTCGTCGGGCGTGGCGGCCGGTTGCAGGAGCAGCTGACCGGACATCCCGAGGTGCCCGACCACCGCGTCCCCGCTGTCCAGCGGCAGCCAGAGGTACTTGCCGCGCCGGCGCACGTCGAGCACGGTCCGGCCGGCCAGGACGTCGGCGAAGTGCGCGCCGCCCGGCAGGTGCCGGCGGACCGCTCTCGGGTGGCGTACCTCGACCGCGCCGATCCGCCGGCCGATGACCCAGCGGGCCAGCCCCTGCCGGACGGTCTCCACCTCCGGCAGCTCAGGCACGTCGGGCCTCGGCCTGGATCTCGCCGACCGTCCCGGGCCGACCGTCGCCGGCCATGCCGCCGGCCGACTCACCGCCCGCCGGCGAGGAGCCGACCGACGGGGCCCGGCCGCTCTTCCCGGCCGCGGGCGAGGAGCCGACCGGGGCGGCCCGGCCGCTCTCCGCCTCGGCCTCGGCCACCGCCTGCTCGTTGAGCGTCCGCCAGGCCGACTCCGCCGCCCGCTGCTCGGCCTCCTTCTTGCTCCGCCCGTCGGCGCCGCCGTACCGGTTGCCGGCGACCACCACCCACGCGGTGAAGGTCTTCAGGTGATCCGGACCGGCGCCCTCGATCCGGTACTCCGGGACACCGAGACCCAGCGCGGCCGTCAGCTCCTGGAGGCTGGTCTTCCAGTCCAGCGCGGCGCCCCGGCCGGCCGACTCGGCCATCAGCGGGTCGAACAGCCGGTGGATGACGAGGCCGGCGGTGTCCAGCCCGTATTCGAGGTAGATCGCGCCGAGCAGCGCCTCCAGGGTGTCGGCGAGGATGCTCGCCTTGTCCCGGCCGCCGGTGGTCTCCTCACCCTTGCCGAGCAGCAGGTACGGGCCGAGCCCGTCCGGGCCCAGGCCACGGGCCACGTCGGCCAGGGCACGCATGTTGACCACGCTGGCCCGCAACTTGGCCAGCTGCCCCTCGGGCAGGTCCGGGTGGTTGTGGAAGAGCGCGGTGGTGATCACCACACCGAGCACCGAGTCGCCGAGGAACTCCAGCCGCTCGTTGGTGGGCAGGCCGCCGTTCTCGTACGCGTACGAGCGGTGGGTGAGCGCCCGCTCCAGCAGGTCCGGATCCAGGGACACGCCGAATGCGGCCTCCAGATGGCCGATGGAGGGCCGCCGTCGCTTGTCGTTGCTCATGTGCGTACCTCGGTGTCGGTCGTGCGATCGGTGCGGGCGCCGGCGAGCAGCGCGGCGACCCGGTCGGTGGCGTTGCGCCGCCAGAGATGGGCGGCCAGGGCGATGCCGGAGGCGATGTCGTCGGGACGGGCGGCTCCGTGGCAGACCACCACCGTCCCGGCCACCCCGAGCAGGGCGGCCGCCCGGGGTGCGTCCCCGCCGGGGGGCGGCCCGCCGGCCATGGCGTACGCGCCCTCGACGGCCTTGAGCAGCACGTTACCGGTGAACCCGTCGGTGACCACCACATCGGCGCGCGTGCCGAGGCAGACGTCGTACCCCTCGACCAGCCCGACGTAGCGGGCCTCGCCGGGCAGTGCCGCGGCGCTGAGCACCGGATCGGCCAGCCGGCGGGCGCGGTCGCCCTTGCCGTGCTCGGTGCCCACCGAGAGCAGCCCCACCCGGGGCGCGGCGATGCCGTGCGCGATCGCGGCGTACCCGGCGCCGAGCACGGCGTGCCGGGCGAGCGTCGCCGGACCCGGCTCAAGCGAGCCGCCGACGTCGAGCAGCACGACGGGGCCGGAGACGGCGGGCAGTGCGGCCACGAGAGCCGGGCGCCGGACGTCGGGCCAACGGCCGAGGCCGAGAGCGGCGGCGGTGACGGTGGCACCGGTGGACCCGGCGGAGACCAGCGCGTCGGCCTGCCCGGCGCGGACCGCGGCGACGGCGGCCCGGACGGTGCTCTCGGCACGGGCGGCGGTGGGATCGTCGGCCATCTCGACGGCCGTGTGCGCCGGCCGGAGGGTGACCCGGACGCGCTGGTCCGGGTCGAGGGCATCGATCAGCGCGCCGGCCGCCTTGGTCGGGCCGACGAGCAGGAGGTGTAGATCGGCATCGGCACGCATCGCCCGTAGAGCGCCGTCCACCACTACGGCGGGAGCATCGTCCCCGCCGAGGAGGTCAACGGCGATCCGTGCGGTGCCCGGCTCCGTGGCGACGCCGGCCGGAGAGAGCCGGCCGGCGTCGGCGGGAGCTGCGGGCGATCGCCGGGCTGTGCGCGTCGCCCGACCCGTGGTCGGAGACGTCACTCGGCGTCCGGGTCAGACCTCGAGGACCTGGCGGCCGTTGTAGGTGCCGCAGACGGAGCAGGCTGCGTGCGGCAGCTTCGCGGACTTGCACTGCGGGCAGGCCACGGTCGCGACCGCCGCGGCCTTCCAGTTCGCCCGGCGGGACCGGGTGTTGCTGCGCGACATCTTGCGCTTGGGGACGGCCACGGTTCTTACTCCTCTGTACGGGTCAGTTGCGACAGGCCCGCCCAACGCGGGTCGATCTGCTGGTGGCTGTGGTCGGCCGGCAGATCGTCCCAGTGCACCCCGCAGTCGGGGCACAAGCCCGGGCAGTCCTCCCGGCAGAGCGGGTTGGTCGGCAGCGCGAGCACCACCGCGTCCCGCAGCGCCGGTTCCAGGTCGATCAGGTCGCCCTGCATTCGACCGACCTCATCCTCCTCGGTGGTGACGTCCGTGGTGCTGTTCTCGTACGCGTACAGCTCCTGGATCGTCACCGTCACCGAGTCGTTGATCTCACGCAGGCAGCGACCGCACTCACCCCGGACCGGACCGCTGACGGTCTCCGAGACGAGCACGCCCTCGGACACCGACTCCATCCGCAGATCGAGGTCGAGGTCCGCGCCCTCCGGCACGGCGATCAACTCCACGCCGAGGTCCGACGGCGCCGGGACCACCCGTTTGACGGTACGCAACACACCAGGTCGGCGCGGGAGGTCCCTCGTGTCGAGGACCAGCGGCGACCTGGGGTCGAGTGAAGTGGGTGAGTGCTTGGGCATAGTCAGACTCCGGCCGGTGAGAGGCCGACAAACGAGGTTACCTGCACCGGCCCCCCAGCGTCGAACCGGGGCCGGCCCAGGGCTGGTAGCGGGGCCGGTCCGGGGGTGCCGGCACCGATCCCGGTCGGCCCGGTGTCAAATGTCGCGCCACCGTCGACGGCGCTCATGCGCTCGGAACGGCGGCGGTGCTCAGAACGGCAGTGGGCGCTCCGCCTCGTCGCCGCCGAAGGTGCCGATCTCCCGCAGCGCGTGCATCTTGTCCCGGCCGCGCTCGATGGAGGCCAGCGCCCGGGTCAGGAACTGCTCGAAGTTGGCCAGCGCGGTGTCGACGTAGTCGTCGACCTCCTCGCGCAGGCGCTGCGCCTCGGCGCGGGCCTCGGCGATGATCCGGGCACCCTCGTGCTCGGCGGAGACCGTGATCTCGTTCACCGAGACCAGGCGGGCGTGTTCCGCCTCACCCTCGCTGATGATCCGGTCGGCCTCCCGCTTGCCGGCATCCATGATCTTGTCCCGCTCTTCCAGCAGGGCGGCGGCCCGGCGCAGGTCGGCGGGGAGCTCGGCGCGCATTTCGTCGAGGGCCGCGATCATCTCGCCCCGGTCGACCATGCAGTTGTTGCGCGACATCGGGACGGAGCGCGCCTGCTCCACCATGGCGATCAGTTCGTCGATGCGGTCGAGCGGGTCCACCGGTACCTCACTCCTGTCGTTCGTCGGGCCGACCTACATCATGCGGGCTGCGGCCGGGTTCCCGCTTCCACCAATGATGTCGTCCCGACGCCACCCACACCCCACCGCACCCCCCGGCGCGTCGTCCCCGGCCCGGCCGGAACGTGGCGGGTCAGGCTGGTGGGGTGAGGCGGATCTTCAGAGCGTCGCGGACCACGTCGGGGACGTGCGGAGTGACGTCGCCGCCCCACTTGGCCACGTCCTTGACGAGGCTTGAGGAGAGGAACGAGTAGAGCGGGTTGGTCGGCATGAAGAGCGTCTCGACCCCGGCCAGGCCGATGTTCATCTGCGCCATCTGCAACTCGTAGTCGAAGTCGCTGACCGCCCGCAGGCCCTTGATCAGCACGGTCGCCCGCTGCGCTCGGCAGAAGTCCACCAGCAGCCCGCGGAACCACTCCACCCGGACGTTGTCGTAGGAGGCGGTCACCTCACGGAGCATGTCGATCCGCTCCTCGACGGTGAACAGGCCGGTCTTCGACTGGTTGACCAGTACGCCGACGATCACCTCGTCGAACAGCCGGCTGGCCCGGCCGATGATGTCGAGGTGACCGTTGGTGACCGGGTCGAACGAGCCGGGACACACCGCACGTCTCATGATCGGCGACCGTACCAAAGGATGGTCTCGCCGTACCGGCGACTGCGCAGGCCAGTGACCCCTTCCACCCACTCGACCGGTCCGCTCCGACTGGACCGCTCCACCACCACCAACGCGTCGGGCGCCAGCCAGCCTCCGCCGACCAGTGCCACGAGCATCGCGGTCACGCCCTCCTCCGGCAGCGCGTACGGCGGATCGGCGAAAACCACGTCGTACGGGTCACCCTCGGGCCCGGTTGCCAGCACCGTGGCGACCTTTCCGGTGACCAGCCGGACGCCGGGCGCCGCACGTAGGGCCGCCACGTTCTCCCGGATCACCCGGGCGGCGCGCGGGTCCGACTCGACCAGCAGCACGTGCGCGGCCCCTCGGGAGAGCGCCTCGAGCCCGACCGCGCCCGAGCCCGCGTACAGGTCGGCGAAGCGCGCCCCGTCGAGGTCGGTCTCGGCCTGCACGGCGCTGAAGAGCGCCTCACGCACGCGGTCGGCGGTGGGCCGGGTGCCGGCGCCCGGCGGTGCGGCGATCCGCCGACCGCCCAGACTGCCTGCGACGATCCGGGTCATCGTGCACACCTGCTCATGCCCCCGACGCTACGCGACACCCGATCGACCCCGGGCCACCGGCGTCCAGTCGCTCCGAAGTCACGTGAGGACTTTCCGTATATATAAGATCACAGATTTGTAACAAGATCCTTAGGCGTGCCTGAAGGGCGAGACAAGTCGCGCCGGATCGCTAAGGTCTGCCGGGTGTCGGGGGTGGCGTGTACTTCTCCGCCCACCTGGCCGAGCTTCCGATTTCCCTCCAATCAGGAGTAGACGTGAACCGTCCGAACTTCCGACGTGTGGCGGCGGCTGCCGCCGGCGCGCTGATCGGCCTGGCGGGCGTCGCCACGGTCGCTTCCCCGGCCAGCGCCCACCACCCGGTCATCAAGGGTGTCGGCTGCAAGCTGAAGAACGGTGACGTGAAGGTCGAGTGGACCGTCACGAACAGCGAGACCCAGTGGGCCGCCGTCATCACCGGGGTGACCACGCCGTCCCGGACTCCGATCACCACCATCGTGACCGGCGCGGCCCTGCCGAAGCTGGGCGAGGGTTCGCTGGTCGGCGAGCAGGTCGTGCCGGCCCGCAAGCAGGCCCACCTGACGGTGACCGCGGTCTGGAAGAAGGAGCGGACGACCGTCACGAACACCCGGACGGAGAAGGCGAAGGTCACCGGCTGGTGCCCGAAGCCCGAGCCGACCCCGTCGCCGACCACCGAGCCGAGCCCGGAGCCGACCGACGAGCCGTCGCCGGAGCCGACCGAGCCCACGACCGAGCCGTCGCCGGAGCCGACCGAGCCGACCGACGAGCCGTCGCCGGAGCCGACCGAGCCGACCACCGAGCCGACCCCGGAGCCGTCGCCGACCGACGAGCCGGTCGTGCCGGAGCCGGGTGAGCCGACCTTCGAACTCACCGAGACCTGCGACGAGTTGATCTTCCTGATCGACAACCCGTCCGACGGCATCGCCTTCTCGGTCACCCTGACCTCCGAGAAGGGCACGGTCAAGACGCTGGAGGCCGTTCCGGGCCAGACCACCTCGGCCTCGTTCGACGCCTACGACGGCCTGGTCGTCACGCCGAGCTTCGTGGACGACGAGGGCACCTTCGAGGGCGAGCCGGTGGCGTGGGAGCAGCCGGAGGACTGCGCTGGTGGCGGCGGTGGTGGCCTGCCGGTCACCGGTGCCGCGACGGGCGGCATCATCGCCGGTGCCGCCGTGCTGCTGGCCGCGGGTGGAGCCATGTTCATGGTGGCCCGCCGTCGTCGACTGCGCTTCACCGCCTGAACCGAACCGAGTAACGCCTGAACCGAGGGCGCGCCGACCTGCCGGTCGGCGCGCCCTCGGCCGGTTCAGGCCCGCCCGGTGCGCGACGTCCGCGACGCCGGTGCGCGACGTCCGCGGCGGTCGCCGGGGCCGAAGCGGACACAGCTGCCCAACGCCCCTGAATGATCACGATTCGTGCATCAATGATCTCGAATTCATAACATCATCCTTAGGCATCTCTGAAGGCTGTATCGACACTCACGATCTCGCTAGGGTCTGCCGGGTGCCGGCTTCATCACCGCCGGCCCGCGACACGGGAGGCGCCGTCTCAGGCGCGGCAGGCTCTGCCAGCGCCGTCCGTCCACCCGTGCGAGACCTGACGCTTCTTCACCCCGGGAGTACGCGTGATCCGACCCAAGCTGTCGCTGCGGCGACCGCTGGCTGTCCTGGCAGCCGCCCTCATCGGCCTGTCCGGAGCAGCGGCGGTGGCCACCCCGGCCAGCGCCCACCACACCACCATCACCGGCACCGTCGTCTGCGACCAGCTCAGCGGCGAGCGGGTGATCACGTGGAAGGTGGTCAACAGCGAGCGCGACAAGGCCGCCACGATCAAGAAGGTGACCGCCGAGCCGTCGACCCCGGTCAAGGTGCTCGTGCCGGGCGCCGACGCCGTCGACCTGCAGGGCGTGGCGATCACCCGGGGCGGCTTCGTCGAGGCCGTTGCGCGGGTGCCGGGTGACACCGCGACCGCCAAGCTCACCGTCGAGGCCCGCTGGGACAACCGCCGCGAGCAGACCAACAGCGGCACCATCAGGCTCGACCGCGACGCACCGTGTGCCCCGGCGCCGAAGTGCATCGACGCCAGCGACGCGAAGTACAGCCACACGTTCGACGGCCCGAAGGGTACGGCGACCGTGAAGCTGGAGGGCGACCTGCCGCTCTGCGGCGAGGAGAAGCAGTACTTCACCCTGGTGTCGTACTTCGCGCCGCGGCCGCAGTTCGCCACCCCGCAGTACGTCTACGGCACGCCGGACAGCGACTTCCTCAGCAGCAGCCAGACCGAGATCGAGCTGAACGTCGGCGTCCCGGACTGCCACACCCAGGTCGACCTGATCTGGGGCGGCGTGGACGAGGTCATCGACCCGCTGGTCGAGAACGGACCGCGCTACGGCTCCAAGAAGCTCGGCGAGCGGGGCGCGCCCGGCAACCGCTCCTCCGGCCCGCCCGGCTGGTACAACGGCGGTGACAAGAACTGCACCACCCCGGCGTCCACCTTCGCCTCCGCCTGCGACGGCACCGTCACCGTCTCGCTGAGCAACGACGGTTCGATCTCCAAGTACCCGGTCGAGTTCGAGGTCCGGGGCGAGAACGGCTGGTCCAAGACGGTCACCGTCGAGCCGGGCAAGGCCGACAACGAGACCGTGGTGCCCGCCGCGAACGCCGGCAAGATCGAGGTGCTGGTCGACGGCAAGGTGATCGAGAACGGCACGTACTCCTGGGAGCGTCCCGAGGACTGCCCGCTGCCGACGGTGACCACCGCCGCCGACTGCGAGACCTTCGCGCTGACCGCGTCGAACCCCGAGGGCGGCGTGCCGGTCAAGGTCGAGTTCACCTACGGCGACAAGACCGAGACCCGTACCGTCGAGCCGGGCAAGTCGGAGAAGGTCACCTTCCCGGCCGGCGACGAGGAGACCGCGCTGGTCGTCCTGCCGGAGCTGGGCCTGGAGCTTGAGGTCGTCTACGCGCCCGAGGGCTGCGGCGGCGGTGGCGGCGGCGAGGAGCCCGGCCTGCCGGTGACCGGCGCGGCGGCCGGCGGCATCGCCGCGGGTGCCATCGCCCTGCTGGCGGTGGGCGCGATCCTGTTCGTGATGGCACGGCGGCGGCGGATCCACTTCACCGCGTGAGCAAGCTGAGCGTTAAGAGGGGGCCCCTGCTCTACCGCAGGCGTTAACAGGGGGCCCTTCCTTACGAACCTGAGGGGCGCGCCGGACGGCGCGCCCCTCAGCCTTTTTCGAGGTATTCGGCGCGGTCGGCGTCGACCAGGGCCGCGACCGAGGCGGCCAGCGCCGGATGGCGGGCCAGCTCGGGATCATCATCGACCAGGGCGATCGCCTCCGCCCGGGCGTCGCGGATCAGGTCGGCGTCGCGCAGCAGCGACAGCAGCCGCAGGTGCGAGCGGCGACCGGACTGGGCGGCCCCCAGCACGTCGCCCTCCCGCCGTTGCTCCAGATCCAGCTCGGCGAGCTTGAAGCCGTCGGTGGTGGAGGCGACGGCGTCCAGCCGCTCCCGCGCGCTGCTGCCCTCGGCCGCCTCGGTCACCAGCAGGCAGAGCCCGGGGGCGCTGCCCCGCCCCACCCGACCCCGCAACTGGTGCAGCTGGGAGACCCCGAACCGGTCGGCGTCCAGCACCACCATCATCGTCGCGTTGGGTACGTCCACACCGACCTCGACAACCGTGGTGGCCACCAGCACGTCCAGCCCACCGGCGGCGAAGGAACGCATCACCGCGTCCTTCTCGTCGGCCGGCAGACGGCCGTGCAGGACACCGATCCGCAGACCGTGCAGCGGCCCCTCGGCCAGCAGCGGCGCGACCTCGGTCACCGCCAGCGGCGGTCGGCGGCCGGTGTCGTCCTCGGCCGGGGTCTCCTCGTCGGCCCCGGACGACTCCCCGATGCGCGGGCAGACCACGTACGCCTGGTGGCCGGCGGTGACCTCCTCGCGCAGCCGACGCCAGGCCCGGTCCAGGAAGGCCGGCTTCTCGGCGGCCGGTACGACGTGCGAGGCGATCGGTGACCGGCCGCGCGGCAACTGGGACAGGGTGGAGGTTTCCAGGTCGCCGTAGACGGTCATGGCCACCGTGCGCGGGATCGGGGTGGCGGTC
This sequence comes from Micromonospora sp. CA-263727, assembly GCF_050942455.1. Classification (NCBI taxonomy): domain Bacteria; kingdom Bacillati; phylum Actinomycetota; class Actinomycetes; order Micromonosporales; family Micromonosporaceae; genus Micromonospora; species Micromonospora sp. CA-263727. The sequence goes on along the minus strand of NZ_CP192031.1, from coordinate 1,643,038 downwards.
ATGACCAGCACGTGCGGCGGCTGCTCCGCCTTGGCGCGCAGCGCGTCCCGCTGCTCCACACCGAACCGGTGCTGCTCGTCGACCACCACCAGGCCGAGATCGGCGAAGTCGACCCCCTCGTAGAGCAGGGCGTGGGTGCCCAGCACGATGCCGGCGGAACCGTTGGCGACCTCGGCCAGCGCCCGCCGTCGGGCCGCCGCGCCGAGCGAGCCGGTGACCAGTTCGACCCGGGTGGCGTGCTCGGCGGCGCCCAGCTCGCCGGCCTGGGCGAGCGGGCCGAGCAGGTCGAGCATGCCCCGGTGATGCTGGGCGGCGAGCACCTCGGTCGGGGCGAGCAGGGCGGCCTGCCCGCCCGCGTCGACCACCTGGAGCATGGCCCGCAGGGCCACCACGGTCTTGCCGGAGCCGACCTCACCCTGGAGCAGGCGGTGCATCGGGTGGCCGGCGGCCAGGTCGGCGGCGATCTCGGCGCCGACGTCGCACTGGCCGGAGGTCAGCTCGTACGGCAGCCGGGCGTCGAACGCCGCCAGCAGCCCGCCCGTCCGCCCGGGCCGGGGCTGCGCGGGTGCGGCGGCGGCCTGTCGCTTGCGCCGCACCAGGGTGAGCTGCACGGCGAACGCCTCGTCCCACTTCAACCGGCGGCGGGCCCGGTACAGGTCCTCCCGGCTGGATGGCCGGTGGATCTCGCGCAGCGCGGTGCCGAGGCCGATCAGGTTCCGGCTGGCCCGCACCGTGGCGGGCAACGGGTCCTCCGGCGGCGTCACGGTGTCCAGCACCACCCGTACGCATCGGGCGATCACCCAGGTCGGCACGGCCGCGGCGGCCGGGTAGACCGGGATGAGCGCCCCGGCGAACTCCTCGACCTGCTCGCTGGCCGCGGCCTCACCGTCGGTCTGGTCGCCGAGCAGCACGTACTCGGGTCCGTTGAGCTGCCGTTTGCCCCGGAACTCGGTGACCTTGCCGGCGAACATCCCCCACCGGCCGGGCCGCAGCTCCCGCTCCCGCCACGCCTGGTTGCCGAAGAAGGTGAGCGCGAGCGTGCCGCCGGAGTCGTCGCCGACGGTCACCTCCAGCAGGTTGCCCCGGCGCTGGCGCATCGGGCGTACGGCGGTGCGCTGCACCTGGGCCAGCACGGTGACCTGCTCGCCGACGTCGAGGCCGCGGATGTCGGTGTGCTCGCCACGCTCGTCGTAACGGCGGGGGAAGTGGTAGATCAGGTCACCCGCGGTGTGCAGGTCGAGGTGACCGGCCAGCGCCTTGGCGGTCTTCTCGCCGACCAGCTTCTTCAGCGGGGTGTCCTGGGTGGACGCATCGGAGGTCATTCGACACCTACCAGCAACGGATAGTGCGGTTGCCCGCCCGGGTACGCCTGCACCTCCACGAAGGGCCAACGGCCCGCGATGTGGGTACGCACCGCGTCGGCCAGCCCGTCCGGCGCGTCGGCCCCGACGAGCAGGGTCACCAGCTCGCCGCCGCCGCCGAGCATCCCGTCGACCAGGGCGAGGCAGGTGTCGACCAGATCGGTGCCGATCAGGTGCACCTCCCCCTCGACCAGGGCGAGCACGTCGCCGGCGCGGCAGGGGCCGGCCACGGTGAGCGCCTCCCGGGCGGCCCGGCAGACCTCGGCGTACCGGCAGGCGCCGGCGGCCTCGGCCATCGCGATCACGTCGTCCTCGAACCGCCGTCGGGGGTCGCGCACGGCGAGCGCGGCCAGCGCCTGCACCGGTGAGCGGGTGGGCACCACGCTGACCTTCACTCCCAGCCGGCGCGCCTCCACGGCGACCTGGTTCGCCACCGCCTGCGCGTCCGGATCGTTGGGTAGCACCACCACCCGGACCCCGCCGGTGGCCCGGACGGCGTCCAGCAACTCCCCGGTCGACGGGTTGCCGGGCACCACCACCGCGCCCTCACCGGCGAGGAGTTCGGCGATCCCCGCGCCGGCGGCCACCACCACCGCGCCCCGGCCATCCGGGGCCGGGACCGGTTCCCCCGCCGCCCGCGCCGACCCCGACGGGGCGGATCCCGACAGCGCCCGCGCGGGCCCCGACGCCAGCTGCCCGTCCGGCGCGGACTCCGGGGGCAGCGGCGCGGGCTCCGGCGCCGGCTGGTCGGCGAAGCGGGTCACCGAGATCTGGTACGGGCGGCCGGCCACCACGCCGGCCTCGATCGCCGCGCCGACGTCGTTGACGTGGACGTGCACCTGCCAGGTGCCGACCGACGGGCTGCCGTCGCCGACCACCACCAGGGAGTCGCCGAGCACGGCGAGCACGTCGCGCATCCGCCGGACCGCCTCGGGCTCGGCGTCGAGCAGGAACTGCACCTCGTAGGCGTACTCCGGGGAGCCGGTCTCCCGGACGGCGCTGGCCGGTGGCGGCACGGCCCGGGGTGGCGGCGCGGGGCGTTCCGGGCTCTCGCCGGTGACCACCTCGACCAGGGCGTCCAGCAGCACGCACAGCCCCCGCCCACCGGCGTCGACCACGCCGGCCCGGGCCAGCGCCGGCAGCTGCTCGGGCGTACGGGCCAACGCCACCGCCGCCGCGCCCGCCGCCGCCTCGGCCGCCGCCCGCAGCTCGTCGCTGCCGGCCTGCTCGGCCGCGCCGGCCGCCGCGGAGACCACCGTGAGCAGGGTGCCCTCCACCGGCCGGGCGACCGCCGCGTACGCCGCGATGGTCGCCTCGCGCAGGGCGGCGGCCAGCTCCGGGCCGCGTACCTCGGGAACCGTGGCCAGCGCGTCGGCGAGGCCGCGCAGGATCTGCGACAGGATCACACCGGAGTTGCCCCGGGCACCGAGCAGCGCGCCCCGGGCCATCAGCCGCAGGGCGTGCCCGTGCGCGGTCGAATCGCCGTCGGCGAGGGTGTCGAGATCCATCGCCAGGGCCTGCTGCGCCGAGGTGAGGGTGAGCACCAGGTTGGTGCCGGTGTCGCCGTCGGGCACCGGGTAGACGTTGAGGTCGTCGATCTCCCCCTGGTGCCGCTTGAGCGCGGCCAGCCCGCTGGCGCACCAGCGGCGCACGGCGGCGTCGTCGAGGGTGTCCAGCACGGTGGAAGCCTACTGGCGTACGCTGACAGCCGCCGGACCGCCGGGCGTGTCCCTCGCCGTCCGGATTTCCCGGCCCCCGACCGCCCGCGACCGGCGGTGTGACCCGGCCCTGCTGGGCCGCGTCGAGCCCGCTGGGGCGGCGTCGAGCCCGGTTGGCCGGGCGGATCACCCATCCGGTACCCTGGCCAGGTTGCCCGGGCAGCGCCTGGCGGCGACCTCATGAACGTTTCAATCTCAGGAGTATCCCGTGGCTAGCGTGTGCGACGTCTGTGGCAAGGGACCGGGCTTCGGCCACAACGTGTCCCACTCGCACCGGCGGACCAACCGCCGCTGGAACCCGAACATCCAGTCGGTGCGCACCCCGGCCGGTGGCGGCACGACCAAGAAGCTGAAGGTCTGCACGTCCTGCATCAAGGCGGGCAAGGTCGCCCGCGCCTGACGCGCTAGCACCGGCACGCCACGACCGTCACTGCCGGCGGGTCCCAGCGGACCCGCCGGCATCGTCGTGTCCGCCCACCCCGCCAGGCCCGGATGTAAGGAGGGGGCCCTTCTTAACACCCGCGCGTTAAGAAGGGACCCCTCCTATACACGAGGCGTTAAGAGGGGGCCCTTCCTTCTCACAATGGGCGGCCGAAGGAGAGGCAGCCGGGGTGGTCGGCGTAGTAGCCGAAGTTGGGGATCCGGTCGTAGCCGGCCACGGTGTACATCGCGATCGCCTCGGGCTGCCGGTCGCCGCACTCCAGGATGATCTGCTTGCGACCGTGCTCGCGGGCCGAGCCCTCGATGGCGGCGAGCAGCGTCCGGGCCACGCCGCGGCCCCGCGCCTCGGGAGCCGTGTACATCCGCTTCAGCTCGGCGGTCTCCCCCGCCTCGCCGTGGCTGCGCCAGCCGCCGCAGCCGACCGGCTGCCCGTCGAGGTGGGCGACCAGGAACGTCCCCACCGGCGCGGCGAACTCGCTGGCGTCGACCGGGGTCTCGTCACCGCTGCCGCCGTACCGGACGCCCAGGTCGGCCAGCGCGGCGGCGATCAACCGCTGTGCCACCGGGGAGTCGAACGGCACCACCTGGATCTCGATCTTCTGCACCAGTAAAGGGTACGACCACGGTGGCTCCTTACCGGGAGGTGCCCGGCGGATCAGCGGAAGTGGTCCCAGCCGGCCGGCCCGTCGAAGGGGCGGCCGTCCACCGTCACGCCGGAGCCCTCGGCGACCCGGCCGATCGGCCGCCACTGCGCGGGCAGCGTCGTCGCCGGGGGAAAGGTCGCGGCCAGCGCGTGGTCGTCGCCGCCGGCCAGCAACCAGGTGTACGGGTCGACGCCGAGCGCCTGTCCGGCGTCACGCATCTGCGGCGGCACCTCGAAGGCGTCCCGGCCGATGTCGATGGCCACCCCGCTGGCCTTCGCCACGTGCCCGAGATCGGCGAGCAGCCCGTCCGAGACGTCGATCATGGCGGTGGCGTCGAGCCGGGCGGCCAGCGGACCGGCCAGGTAGGGCACCTCCGGCCGCCGGTACGCCTCGACCAGCAGCCGGGGCGTACGGAACCCCCGGGAGAGCACGGTCAACCCGGCCGCCGCGTACCCGGTGCGGCCGGCCAGGGCGACCAGGTCCCCTGGACGGGCGCCGGCCCGGGTCACCGGTGGCCGGCCGGTCAGGTCACCCAGCGCGGTGACCGCGATGGTCAGGGTGGGGCTGGCCGACATGTCCCCGCCGACCACGCTGGCGCCGACGCCGGCCGCCTCGGCACCGAGCCCATCGGCGAACTCCTCCACCCAGCCGGTGGAGAGGTCGGCCGGCACACAGAGCGCCACCAGCAGGGCGGTCGGGGTGGCGCCCATCGCCACCACGTCGGCGAGGTTCGCCGCCGCCGCCCGCCGGCCGACGTCGTGCGCGCCGGACCAGTCCCGGCGGAAGTGCCGCCCCTCGACCAGCACGTCGGTCGAGGCGACCACCCGGGCGTCCGGCGCGGCGACCACCGCCGCGTCGTCGCCAGGGCCGAGCAGCACCGTGGAGCCGTACGACAGCCGGGCGGTCACCCGGTCGATCAGCCCGAACTCACCGACACCCGCGACAGTCACGCCGCCGCTCCGCTGCGCTGCGCGGCGACGCGAGGCACCACACCACCGGGCCCGATGGTTCGCTCGCTCACGTCGATGCTCCGTCCCGCTCGCTCACCGCTTCTCCTTGACCACCGATAGGGATCACACCTGGTCCGTAGGGTACTTTCTCACTTCGGGCCGCCTGGCAGGCGGCGACGGAGGGAGGCCGAGTCGTGGTACAGGCGTACATCCTCATCCAGACAGAGGTCGGCCGGGCGCGTGACGTGGCCGGTCTGATCGCGGACCTCGCCGGCGTGGTCCGGGTCGACGCGGTCACCGGGCCGTACGACGTGGTCGTGCTCACCGAGGCGAACACCGTCGACGAGCTCGGCAAACTCATCGTCAGCAAGGTGCAGATGGTGCCCGGCATCACCCGTACCCTCACGTGTTCGGTGGTGCGCCTGTAAGTGGACGAGATCTCCAGATCCTCCGTCGCCGAGGCCGACCATCCCGACGACGCGCCGACGCCCGACCGGACCAACCGCAGCGCGGCCCTGATCGCCACGGCGGTGGCCCTGCCGGTGGCGCTGCTGGCGGGCGCGCTCGCCGTGGCCAACCTCGCCCCGGGCACCCCGGCCGCCGCCCCGGATCCGTCGCCGACCACGGCGCAGCCGCAGTCCACCGCGCCGGTGGAGATGGCCGCCCCGGCGCTGGCCGAGCGCCCGGCCATCGTCTGCCGTGCCCTGCTGTCGCAGCTGCCCGCCTCCATCCGCGACCTGCCGCAGCGGCCGGTCACCGCCGGTCCGGAGCAGAACGCCGCGTACGGCGACCCGGCGGTCACGGTGGCCTGCGGCGGCGACGAGCCCGAGGTGCAGCCCACCGACCATGTGACCGTGGTCAACTCGGTCTGCTGGCACGCCACCGAGCGGGCCGACGTCACGGAGCTGACCACCCTCGACCGGGAGACCGCGGTGACCGTCCGGGTGCCGCACTTCTACGGCGAGGGGTTGCAGTGGGTGGCTCCGATCTCCACGACGATCGTCGCCTCGATCCGTTCGGCTGGCCCGATGCCTTCCGGCTGCACCGGCTGACCTGCTTGTCGCGGCACCGTGCCGGAGCTGGCCCGCCGGTCGACCGGCAGCCGGCTCCCGCGCGCGACGGGCGGGCATCGACCCGTGGGATCAGTGCTGGCCGGGGCCCCGGGTCAGCGCGGTACGGATGAGCCGGTCGACGAGCTTCGGGTACTCCAGGCCGGCCGCCGCCCACATCCGGGGGAACATCGACGTCGGCGTGAAGCCGGGCATCGTGTTGATCTCGTTGAGGTAGACGTCCAGCTCCGGGGTGACGAAGAAGTCGGCCCGGGCCAGCCCGGCGCAGTCCAGCGCGGTGAAGGCGCGTACCGCGTAGTCCTGCACCTCCCGGGTGACCCGCTCCGGCAGGTTGGCCGGGACGTCGTACTCGCAGGCCGACGCGGCGTCGATGTACTTGGCCTCGAAGTCGTAGAACTCGTAGTCACCGACCACCCGGACCTCGGCGATGACGGACGCCTCCGGCATGCCGCCGGCCTCGCCCTCCAGCACCCCGCACTCGATCTCCCGGCCGACGATGGCGCCCTCGACCAGCACCTTGCTGTCGATCTCCCGGGCGGTGGCGATCGCCGTGTCCAGGTCGGCCCAGTCGGTGACCTTGCTGACGCCGAAGGAGGACCCGGCCCGGGAGGGCTTGACGAAGACCGGCAGGCCGAGCCGCTGCTTGTCCGCCTCGCTCAACGTCATCCCGCTGCGCAGCACCGCGTACGGGCCGACCGGGATGCCCTCGGCGGCGCAGAGCTTCTTGGTGAACTCCTTGTCCATGGCGGCGGCCGAGGCGAACACCTTCGCCCCGACGTACGGGATGCCGGCCATCTCCAGCATGCCCTGGATGGTGCCGTCCTCGCCGTAGGCGCCGTGCAGCACCGGGAAGACCACGTCCACATCGGCCAGCGCCCGCGGCCCCTCGGCCGGGTCGAGCACCAGCAGGCCGTTGCCGGTCGGGTCGGCCCGCAGCACGATGTCCGTGCCGGAGTCGGCGGTGATCTCCGGCAGCCGGCGGGCGGCGATCGCCAGCTCGGCCGGGTCGCCGCTGGTCAACACCCACTGACCGGCCCGGGTGATGCCCACCGGCACCACCTCGAACTCGTCCGGGTCGAGCGCGCCGAGCACGCTGCCGGCGCTGACGCAGGAGATGCCGTGTTCCGGGCTCCGGCCGCCGAAGACGATCGCCACGCGGGTCTTGCCTGGGGTGGTCACTGCGGTCACCTTTCCGGGACGCACTGCTGGCGCTCTCCCGGATGACCTTACTGTGCGTGGTGAGGGCGGGTAGTCGATACCCTGCGAGAACGCGGGGAGGCGGCATTCGGTCAACAAGCCATATACGGTGCGTAACCATACGACCGTTCCGCCGACCCACCGACCGTGGTCAGCCCGCCAGTTCCCGCTCGCCGAACGCGTGCCGCCGGCCGATGGCGATCACCTTGACCCGCTGCCGCCCGGCCCGCACCATGCCCAGAGCCATGAACGCCCCGGCGATCCGGTCGGCCGCCTCCCGGCTGCTCGCGCCGACCACCTGGCGTCGACGCTCGGGTGCGGTCCGCTCGTTGCGGCCGTCCCCCTCGCAGGGGCGGACGTCGGTCAGCACGACCAGGAAGCGTGTCATCGCCGGCCGCCGAGGCGCTCGACGAACACCCGCCGACCAGTCAGAGACTGCCGCTGAGCGTCTCCCAACACGTCGAATCCCTTCCGGTGCTCGACAACTGGCGTGGCACGCGGCGGTCGGGTACGGGGGAATAACCCGACCGCCGCGCGCCCCATCCCCTCCGGTCGCTCACCACCACCGTCGCCACGACAACCGGCGGTGAGGACGTGCTAACAGATTGACAGCTCCATGGGCATGAATGCAACTCTCACCGACGTTCTCTCATGTACAGAGTCCCAAATACGTGCGACCATCGATGCATGGCTCCGAAGACCGCACGCGCCCGCCGGCTGGGCATCGCCCTACGCCACCATCGGGAGGCCGCCGGCCTCACCCTGGAGGCCGCGGCCGACGAGATCAACAGCACCCGCAGCACCCTGTCCCGCTACGAGAACGCGCAGACCCTGGTCAGCCCGGCCACCGTACGCGCCCTGCTCACCCTCTACGGGGTCGGCGCGGACGAGGTCGCGGCGGCCGTCTCGCTGGCCAAGGACGCGCGCAAGCCCGGCTGGTGGGTCTCCTACTCGTACCTGCTCGACCGGCGCACCATCGACTTCATCGCGCTGGAGGCCGAGGCCACCGGCATCGCCAACTTCGAGCCGTCGGTGGTGCCGGGCATGTTGCAGACCGCCGACTACATCCGCGGAGTCATGCGCGGCGGCCCGCACACCCTCAGCGACAAGGACGTCGAGGAGCGCGTACACCTGCGACTGGACCGGCAGCAGCGGCTCGCCGGTGACGAGCCGCCGATATTCGACGCGATCCTCGACGAGGCCGCGCTGCTGCGTCCGGTGGGCGACGAGTCGGCGATGCAGGCGCAGCTGGGCCACCTGCTCAAGATGAGCGACCTGCCGAACATCACCGTCCAGGTCATCCCGCTGGTCGCCGGCTACCACCGGGGCACCCGCGGTTCACTGCACATCCTCGAATTCGCCGACCCGGAGGACCCGATCATCGCCTCCGTGGAGACGGTCGCCGGGCAGATGGTCCTGGACCGCCCCGGCGACCTGCGTACCTGCACCAAGATCATGGAGCACCTGCGAACGGTCGCGCTGAGCCCGACGGCCAGCCGCGACGCAATCTTCAAACTCCTGAAGGGACGGTAGTGGCATGACACCGACGACCAACGCGGCGGTGGCCGTGGCCGGGTGGCGCAAGAGCAGCCGCAGCGGCGACGAGGGAGCCTGCGTGGAGGTGGCGGTCGTCCCCGGGACGGTGGCCGTACGCGATTCCAAGGACCCGGACGGCCCGCTGCTGCTCTTCCCGCCGAGGGCCTGGACCGCCTTCGCCCAGGCCCCGCCGGTGCGCTGAGCCGCGCCACTGAGCCGCTGACCGGGCCGGTAAGGGCACCGCCGGCCCGGTCAGCCCCCTCTCAGTCGCCGACCAGCGGCGGCGGGGTCGGCAGGGCACGTGCCGCCTCCAACGCGGCGAGCGCGACGCCCCGCGCGCCGGCCATGTCACGCTCCGGCACCAGCGCGAAGGTGGCCAGCGCGGCCTGCTCCGCGCGGAGCACGGTGTGCTCGCGTACCTGCGCGAGGAACCAGTCCCGGAACTCCGGCGCCGTCTCCACCACCCCACCACCGATGAAGTACGCGTGCGGGTCGGTGAAGTTGGCCGCGATGGTGAAGAGCGCGCCGAGCGCCCTCGCCTGCTGGGCGAAGATCTCCCGGGCCAGTTCGTCGCCCCGCTCGCCGTAGCCGCGGACCAGCTTCGCCGCCCGCTCCGGCGGCGCGCCGACCAGCGGGTGCTCCGGAAAGCGGGACAGCCAGTACGGCAGCAGGTTGCGCTCGATCGCGGTCAGTGAGGCGATGCTCTCCACGTCACCGGCGAAACCGCAGGCGCAGACCGGCACCGGCTGCTGCGGCGCCAGCACGCCCGCCAGCGGAATGTGCACGTGCCCCAGCTCGCCCGCCATCCCCGCCGCACCGGCGATCACCCGGCCGTTCTCGACCAGGCCGCCGCCCAGCCCGGTGCCGACGATCGCCGACACCGACGATCGCCGCATCGCCTCCGCGCCGAAGTGGACGTGGTGGGCGTAGAGCGCGGCGGCGTTGCCGTCGTTGTGGTAGACCACCGGCAGTCCCAGCCGGCGCTCCAGCGCACCCCGGATGTCGTAGCCGCGCCAGGCCGGCTGGGAGAAGTTCGTCGACCCCTTCGAGGAGATCACCCCGCTGGCGCTGGCCGGGCCGGGCGTGTCCAGGCCCACCGCCCGGACCAGATCACGGGACGCCCCGATGCGGGCCAGCACGCCGTCGAAGGCGGCGGCCATCGCCGCCACCGCGGCCTCCGGCCCGGCCTGCACCTCGCTCGGCGTCTCCACCAGCTCGTCGACCAGAAACCGCCCGTCGAGCGTGAGCACCGTGGCGTTGTTGCTCGTACCGCCGTTGTCGATCCCGACCACCACCGGCACCGTCGCACTACCCACCCGAACTCCGCCTCCCGCCGTCCCGACCTGACGTGAGGCTAGTTCTCGTCCCGTCCGCCCGCCACGCCGGTCGACCAACCGGTCGATCAGCACCTGGCCAAGCGGACGGCACGCGAGGGTCGTCCTGGTTCGGGTGCCCGCCGCAGGCGGGCTGGCAGCCGACCATCGCGGTGGCGTCGAGGTCGTCGTCGCGGACCACCACCGGCACCAGTCCGGCCTCGGTCAGCGCCGACCGGAGCGCGTCGACCTGATCCGAGCCGACCTCCACCACCAGGTGCCCGCCCGGGGCGAGCCAGCCCGATGCCGCGGCGGCGACCTGGCGCAGCACCGCCAGCCCGTCCGGCCCGCCGTCGAGCGCCACCGGCGTCTCGTACCGGCGGGACTCCGACGGCATCAGCCCGATCGCCCCCGTCGGCACGTACGGGGCGTTCGCCACCACCAGGTCCAGGCTGCCGCGCCAGGCCGCCGGCAGCGGGTCGAACAGGTCACCGACGAAGACCGGCACGGCCAGCGCGGCCAGGTTCCGCCGCGCGCAGGCCGCCGCCACCGGGTCCAGGTCCACCGCGGCCCGCAGTCGCGGGGCGGCGAGCCGACGGGCCAGCGCGCGGGTGATCGCGCCGGAGCCGCAGCAGAGCTCCACCACCACCGCCGCCGCCGGTCCGGTCACCGCGACGGCCGCCGAGACCAGCAGGGCGGTACGCGCCCGGGGCACGAACACCCCGGGTTCGACGGCGATCCGCTCACCGCAGAACTCCGCCCAGCCGAGCAGGTACTCCAGCGGCTCCCCGGTGACCCGTCGATCGACCAGAGCGGCCAGCGCCTCCGGGCTGCCGGCCGCCTCGACGAGCAGGCGGGTCTCGTCCTCGGCCCAGACGCAGCCGGCATCCCGCAACCGGGCGACCACGGCGTCCCGCTCGGCCGGGGAGGGACCGGGCGTCATCAGGCGGCGGCGTCCAGCGCGGCGGCGACGTCGGCGACCAGGTCGGCGGTGTCCTCCACGCCGCAGGAGAGCCGGACGAAGCCGGGCGCGGTGTCGTCACCCCACTGCGCCCGCCGGTCGGCGGTGGTGTGCAGGCCGCCGAAGGAGGTCGCCGCCGCGACCAGTCGGGCCGCGTCGAGGAACCGGGCGACCCGCTCGGCGTTGCCGAGGTCGAAGGAGAGCACCCCCGGCATCCGCCGCAGCTGCCGGGACGCCACCGGGTACGCCGGGTCCTCGGGCCGGCCCGGCCAGCGCAGCCCGGACACGTCGGCGCGTCCGGCCAGCAGATGGGCCAGCGCCTCGGCGTTGGCCGTCTGCCGGCCCAGCCGCAGATCGAGCGTGGCCAGCGAGCGGTGGGCCAGCCAGGCGTCGAACGCCCCGGGCACCGCACCGGTGGCGGTCCGCCAGGCGACGACCCGCTCCAGCAGCTCCGCGGAGCGGGTGGCGACATAGCCGAGCAGCAGGTCGGAGTGGCCGGTCATCGCCTTGGTGCCGGAGGCGACCACCAGGTCCGCGCCGAGATCCAGCGGGCGCTGCCCGAGCGGGGTGGCGGTGGTGTTGTCCACCGCCAGCAGGGCACCGGCGGCGTGCACCTGCTCCGCCAGGGCGGGCAGGTCGACGACGTCCAGCCCCGGGTTGGCCGGCGTCTCCACCAGCACCAGCCGCACCCCCTCGAAGGACGGGTACGGCCCGGCGGTCGGCGCGAACAAGACCCGTACGTCGTTGCCGGCCAGCGTGTCGGTGGCGAACGCGCGCACCGGGAAGTACCCGTCGGCGGGGAGCACCACCGTGTCGCCGGCCCGCAGCACCGCCAGCAGCAGCCCGGTGATCGCCGCCTGGCCGCTGGCGAAGACCCGGCAGTCGCCGCCCTCCAGCTCGCCGATGGCCGCCTCCAGCAGCCGGCGGGTGGGATTGTCCGGACGCCCGTACCCGTTCGGTGCCGTCGCCGGCCCGTGCCGCGGGTCGAGGTGGTACGGCGCGGCGAAGACCGGACCGGGCAGGAACGGCGCGCCCGGCACGGGCGCCGGCAGCCCGGCGTGGACGCACCGGGTGCCGTCACCCTGCGACGGGTACCGCCGGTCGTACTCCTCCGGGGACAGCCACCGGTACTCGCTCATGTCGTTCACTCCGGCTTGGTGGTACGGCTCATCAGGGCGCGCACCGCGACCCGTGGGTCGACGCCCTCGTGGCAGACCAGCTCGACCTGCTCGGTGATCGGCATCTCCACCCCGTGCGCGCGGGCCAGGTCCCGGATGGCCAGGGCGCTCTTCACGCCCTCGGCGGTCTGCCGGGTGGCCACCCGGGCCTCCTCCAGGGTGGCGCCCCGCCCCAGGTGCTCGCCGAAGGTGCGGTTGCGGGCCGACGGGGACGAGCAGGAGGCCACCAGGTCACCCATGCCGGCCAGGCCGGCGAAGGTGAGCGGGTCCGCGCCGAGCGCGACGCCGAGCCGGGCGGTCTCGGCCAGCCCGCGGGTGACCAGCATCGCCCGGGTGTTGTGGCCGAAGCCCATCGCGGTGGCGATGCCGTACGACAGGGCGATCACGTTCTTCACCGCCCCGCCCAGCTCGCAGCCGATCACGTCGTCGTTGGTGTAGGGGCGGAAGTACGGCGTGGTGATCGAACGCTGCACCAGCGTCGCCCGGTCCGAGTCGGTGCAGGCGACCACGGTGGCGGCCGGCTGCTCGGCGGCGATCTCCGGTGCCAGGTTGGGTCCGGAGACCACCACCACCCGGTCCGCCGCCACCTTGGCGGTCTCGACGATCACCTCGCTCATCCGCTTGGTGGTGCCAAGCTCGATGCCCTTCATCAGGGAGACCAGGGTGGCCCCGGGATGCAGGTGCCCGACCCACTCGGCGAGGTTGCCGCGCAGCGTCTGCGACGGCACGGCCAGCACCACCATCTCGGCGCCCGAGATCGCCTCGGCGGCGTCGCCGGTACCGGTCACCCGTTCCGGCAGCACCACCCCGGGCAGGTACTCCGGGTTGCGCCGCTCGGCGCGGATGACGTCGGCGATCGGCTGCCGCCGGGCCCAGAGCGTGACGTCCCGTCCGGCATCGGCCAGGATCTTCGCGAACGCCGTACCCCACGATCCCGCGCCCAGCACCGCCACATGCCCGCTCATGACCGCACTCCGCCACGCTCCGCGCCGCCGAGAGGCACAAGACTCACTCGCTGACGCTCGCTCATGCGGCGGCCTCCGGGTGCTGGCCCTCGGCCCTCGACCGGCTCCCGCGCTGCCATAGCGGCGGCGGTGTGCCGCCCCGGATCTCGGCGAGCATGTCCCGCAGCCGCAGCATGATCACGTCGGTCATCTCCTCAAGCACCTGCCGGCTCGGCGCGGCGCCGGCCCAGCGGCTCAGGTCGATCGGCGGCCCGGCCACCACGGTCACCGGGATCCGCGGCCGCAGGTTGATCCGGGCGCGGCGCGGATCGAAGATGCGCTCCGGCCCCCACATCGCCACCGGGACGACCGGGGCGCCGGTGGCGAGCGCCAGCCGGGCGGCACCGGTCTTGCCCTTCATCGGCCACAACTGCGGCTCTCGGCTGGTGGTGCCCTCCGGGTAGATGACCACCGCACCGCCCTTGTCGAGCGCCTTGACCAGGGCGTCCAGCGACTTCACCGCGTCGACCGAGCCCCGTTCCACCGGGATCTGCCGGCACCGGTGCAGAATCCAGCCGATCACCGGAACCTTGAACACGCTCGCCTTGCCGAGAAACTGCGGCCACCGCCCGGCGTCGTAGATGAAGTGGGCCGAGACCAGCGGATCGGCGTGCGAGATGTGGTTCGCCACGATGATCATGGGGCCGTCCTGGCCCAGATGCTCCATGCCCCGCCAGGTACGCCGGGTCCAGACGGTCATCACCGGTTTGACCAGCACCACGGCGAACCACTGCCAGAACCCCAGCCTGCGCTGACCCACCGTGCCTCCTCGTGGCCGCCCCGACCCGCCCACCGGAGAAGTCCGGTGACGTCCGCAGCCGAAATCATGCCTGCTCGCCCCTGGTACGGCCAGTGAGGGTACCGCCGTCGGGCTGGCAGAATGGCAGGTGTGAGTCAGCCATGGACGGTGGTGGTGCCGGTCAAGCGCCTGACCGCCGCGAAGACCCGGCTGCGTGGCGGGGTGCCGGGCGTACCGCACGAGGAGTTGGCGCTGGCGCTCGCCGCCGACACGCTGGACGCGGTGCGGGCCTGCCCGGGGGTGGCCGAGGTGCTGGTGGTCACCGACGACGCCCGGGTGGGCGCGACGGCCCGCCGGGCGGGCGCCCGGGTGCTGCCGGACGTCGCGGACGCCGGGCTCAACGCCGCGTTCCGGCACGGCTCGGCCGGCGTCGGCGGCTGGGTGGCCGGGCTCACCGCCGACCTGCCCGCGCTGCGTCCGGCCGAGCTGGCGGCGGCGCTGCGCGCGGCGCAGGCCGACCCGCCGGGCGTACGCCGCTTCGTGGCCGACGCCCCGGGCACCGGCACCGTGCTGCTGGCCGCGCCGCCGGGCGTACCGCTGGACCCGCGGTTCGGGCCCGACTCGGCCGCGGCGCACCTGGCGAGCGGGGCGTGCCCGCTGGCCGGCGACTGGCCCAGCCTCCGCCGCGACGTGGACACCGCCGAGGATCTGACCATGGCGGCCCGGCTCGGGCTCGGGCCGCGCACCACGGCGCTGACCCACCCGCCGAGGTGTACGGTGCTGGGCATGCAGGGCACGGTGGCGACCTTCGACGCGGCGAACCGTAGCGGGCTCCTGCTGCTCGACGACGGCACCGAACTGCCCTTCCCGGCCCGGGCGTTCGACGCCTCCGGGCTGCGGCTGCTCCGGCTCGGTCAGCGGGTCCGGGTGGAGACCGACGCCGGCGGTGACGTCGTCCGCGTGACGCTGCCGACGATGTCCTGACCTACCCAGCCCAAGTTCATTTTGCGTTAACCCGAGTCGGGTGATTATGAGCAGGTGAGCACCCCTCGCGAACGCCCTGCCAGCCCTGCCGGTACCGACGACCCCGCCAGCCGCAACGGAGGCCGCCCCCGGGGGGCCGACGGGCGGTTCCGCGCCACCGGGCCGACCCCCGACGACACCACCGCCACCCGGCCGGCCCCCGACGAGCTCGCCGGCACCGACCTGGCGGCCGGCTCCGCCGGCCTGGAGGAGGTGCTGGACCCGGTGGCCGAGCCAGGGCTGCCGGAACCCGCCGAAGACCAGCCGGCGAGCGCCTGGGCCCCGCCGGAGGACCGGTTCCTCAACCGGGAACTCTCCTGGCTCGACTTCAACGCCCGGGTGCTGGCGCTCGCCGAGGACCAGCGCTCCCCGCTGCTGGAACGCGCCAAGTTCCTGGCCATCTTCGCCAGCAACCTCGACGAGTTCTACATGGTCCGGGTGGCCGGGCTCAAGCGCCGGCTCTCCGCCGGCCTGCCGGTACGCGGCGGCGACGGAATGCCGCTGCGTACCCAGCTGGAGCTGATCGCCGGGAAGGCCGCCACCCTGGTGACCCGGCACGCCGCCTGCTTCGTCGACGACGTGCTGCCGAAGCTGGCCGCCGAGGACATCCGGGTGCTGCGCTGGGCCGACCTCGGCGACGCCGAGCGGGAGCGGCTGCGCACCTACTTCCGCGAGCAGATCTTCCCGGTGCTCACCCCGCTCGCGGTCGACCCGGCCCACCCCTTCCCGTACATCTCGGGCCGGTCGCTCAACCTGGCCGTGTCGGTCCGCGACCCGGACGGCGGGCCCGAACTGTTCGCCCGGGTGAAGGTGCCGAACAACGTGCCCCGGTTCGTCCGGGTCGACCGGGACCAGCCCGGGGTCCGCATGCTGCCGGTGGAGGACCTGATCTCGGTCCACCTCGGCCAGCTCTTCTCCGGCATGCAGGTGGTGGAGTGTCACCTGTTCCGGGTGACCCGCAACGCCGAGGTGGAGGTGGACGAGGACCGCGACGAGGACCTGCTCCAGGCGCTGGAGCGGGAGCTGGCCCGACGGCGGTTCGGCCCGCCGGTGCGGCTGGAGGTGGCCGCGTCGATCTCCGACCACATGCTGGAGCTGCTGGTCCGGGAACTGGACATGGACGCCCAGGACGTGCTGCGGGTCCGCGGCCTGCTCGACCTCTCCGCCCTGTGGCAGCTGTACGGCGAGGCCGACCGGCCCGACCTGAAGGACCCGCCGTTCGTGCCGGCCACCCACCCCCGGCTCACCGAGGGCGAGGTGCCACGCAGCGTCTTCGCCACCCTGCGCGACGGGGACGTGCTGGTGCACCACCCGTACCACTCCTTCGCCACCAGCGTGCAGCGCTTCGTCGAGCAGGCCGCGGCCGACCCGAACGTGCTGGCCATCAAGCAGACGCTCTACCGCACCAGCGGCGACTCGCCGATCGTGGACGCGCTGGTCGAGGCCGCCGCCGCCGGCAAGCAGGTGGTGGTGCTGGTGGAGCTGAAGGCACGCTTCGACGAGGTGGCGAACATCGGCTGGGCCCGGACCCTGGAACGCGCCGGCTGCCACGTGGTCTACGGCCTGGTCGGTCTCAAGACCCACTGCAAGACGGCCCTGGTGGTACGCCAGGAGGGCAACCAGATCCGGCGCTACTGCCACATCGGCACCGGCAACTACCACCCGAAGACCGCGCGGCTCTACGAGGACTTCGGCATGCTCACCGCCGACCCGGAGATCGGCGCCGACCTGACCGACCTGTTCAACGTGCTCACCGGCTACAGCCGGCAGACCGCGTACCGGCGGCTGCTGGTGGCGCCGCAGGGCATCCGCAGCGGCCTGATCGAACGGATCGAACGCGAGATCACGCACGTCCGGCTCGGCATGCCGGGGCTCGTGCAGTTCAAGGTGAACGCGCTGGTCGACGAGGAGATCACCGACGCGCTGTACCGCGCGTCCCGGGCCGGCGTGCACGTCGACCTGATCATCCGGGGGATGTGCACGCTACGGCCGGGGGTGCCGGGGCTGTCGGAGAACATCCGGGTCCGCTCGATCCTCGGCCGGTTCCTGGAACACTCCCGGGTCTTCCGCTTCGGCAACAACGGCGACGCCGAGTTCTGGATCGGCTCGGCCGACCTCATGCACCGCAACCTGGACCGGCGGGTCGAGGCGCTGGTCCAGGTGAGCGACCCGGTCGCCCGGGCCGAGCTGGACCACGTGTTCGGCGCGGCGATGAGCCCCGACGTCGACGCGTTCGAGCTGGCCGGCGACGGCACCTGGACCCGGCGCACCGGCTCCCCGGAGACGCCCCTGGCCCACCTACAGAGCCTGCTGCTGCGCCGGGTCGGCAGCACGGCCGGCTGAGCGGCCATGGGAATAGGCTGAGCAGATGGCGGATATCCCGTACGCCCGGCGGTCGGCCACCCGGCGGAGCCGGAACCGGTGGCCGGCGTGACCGCGATCCACGCGGCCGGCGGGGTGGTGTGGCGGTCGACCGGGCCCGGTGGTTCGCAGGTGTGCCTGGTGCACCGCCCCCGCTACGGGGACTGGTCGCTGCCGAAGGGCAAGCTGGAGCCGGGCGAGCATCCCCTGATCGCCGCCGCTCGGGAGGTCGCCGAGGAGGCCGACGCCCAGGCGGTGCCCGAGCTACGGCTGCCGACCGTACGGTACCGCAGCGAGGGCCGGCTCAAGGTGGTCGACTACTGGTCCATGCGGGCGGTGGGCAGCGGCGGGTTCGAGCCCGACACCGAGGTCGACGAGGTGCGTTGGCTGGCCGTGGACGAGGCGGTGGCGCTGGTCAGCTACCCGCACGACGCGGAGGTGCTGGCCGCGTTCGCCGCGCTGCCCCGGGTCACCGCGACGATGGTGCTGGCCCGGCACGGGCACGCCGGCGATCGGCTGGCCTGGGCCGGGCCGGATGCGGGACGGCCGCTGGACGCCCGTGGCTGGTCCGAGGCGTACGCGTTGGCGCCGCTGGTCGCGCTGATCCGCCCGACCCGGCTGTTCTCCGCCTCACCGCGCCGGTGCGTGCAGACCCTCGACCCGGCCGCCGCGGCACTGGACCTGCCGATCGAGGTCTGCGGAGACCTGGACGAACCGCTCGCCGGCCAGCAGCCGGACGAGTGTGTGCTGGCCGCCGCGGCGCGGCTGACCGCGCTGGCGGCGGCCGGCGAACCGGTGGCGGTGTGCAGTCAGGGCAAAGTGATCCCGGGGGCGTTGGAGCGGCTCGCCGGGCGGTCCGCCGACTACACCACCGGCAAGGGCGGCGGCTGGCTGCTCGCCTTCACCGACGACCGGCTCGTCGCCGCCGACCGGCTCTGAAGGCATGCGCGGACCGCCGCCGCTCAGCCGGTGGGCAACGTGAGGGTGACGGCGACCGGCAGATGGTCGCTGGCGGTGCTGCGCACCGCGACGGGATCGGTGGCGACCAGGTCGGGCGAGACGAAGACGTGGTCGATCTGCTCCCGTGGGTCGTCGGCCGGGCTGGTGGGCAACGGACGCCCGGACGCCAACGCGTCGACCAGGCCGACGCCGGTGAGTGCGGTGAACGCCGGGTCGCCCGGCTCGGTGTTGAAGTCCCCGGCGACCACCAGCGGCAGGCCGTCGGCGTACCCGGTGGCGAACTCGGCCACGGCACGGGCCTGCACGACCGGGTCCTCGCCGGGCGGTGGTTGCAGATGGGTGCTCACCACGGCCAGCCGAACGCCGTCGCTGAAATCCACCGTGACGCCGAGCGCCTGCGCCCCGGTGGGTGCGCCCACCGCGGGCAGCGGGCGGGTCCGGGCCCGGTCCACCGGCCAACGGCTGAGCACCGCGTCGCCCCAGAGCGGGTCGGCTGCCGGCGCGAAGACGTAGGGCATCTCCAGCCGGGCGGCGAGCAGGTGCAGCGTGTCGTGGCCGCCGTTGAGCAGCCAGCCCCGGTCGACCTCGCTGAGCACCACCACGTCGGCCCGGCCGATCGCGCGGTCGAGGGCGGCCAGGTCGAGCCGGCCGTCGAGGCCGAAACCCATCCGGATGTTGTACGACACCATCCGGATCTGCTCCGGCGGCCCGTCCCGGTTGCTCGCCACCAGCCACGGCCCATGCACCCACGCGGCGGCGAGGGCGATCAGGGCGGCCAGCACCGCCACCGGTCCCGCGGGCAGCTCCGCGGCGGCCGGGGACGACCGCGCGACGGGCGGGCGGGATCGCGCCGACGGCGGCGCGGTGGGCGGCGGGGTCCGGAGACGACCGCCCAGCGCCACCACGCCTACCAGGACGGCCACCCCGACGGGCAGCCAGCCATTGGGGTAGCCGATGTCGTAGGCGGCGTAGTACAGCACCGCCACGACGGCGAAGACGAGCATCCCGCCGACCGCCGCGTACGCCCGGCCAGCCGCCGCCGGCTCGATGCCGCCGGCCACGGCCGGTGCAGCCTCGGCCGGTGCGACGTCAGCCGGCGCGACGGCCGGTGCGACGTCAGCCGGCGCGACGGCCGGTGCGACGTCAGCCGGCGCGGCGTCGGCCAGTGCCAGGCAGCCGCCCAGGCCCGCCGCGGTGAGCAGGATGGCGAAGACGAGCCACGGCGGCGGCCCGTACCCGAACAGCACCGCACCGGCCAGCAGCAGCACCGGCGGCAGGGGACGCCACCGTGGGTGGGGCGGGGTCAGCGCGCCGAACACGAACAGCGCCACCGCGGCCGCGAGGGGAGCCAGGGCGAACGCGGGCGGCGTGGCGGTGCCGGCGCGGCCGTACCAGAACGACATCGCGGTGCCCGCCACCGCCGGTGACAGTGCGACCATGCCACCCAGCAGCAGCACCGGCCCGGCAAGCAGCCAGGTCCGGCGTCCCGACAGCGGAGTGCCCGATCCGGGACGGCGCACGGGCGCGGCCACTCCGGCGAGCAGCAACGCCACCGGTACGACGCTGAGCGCCCACGCCTCCCAGCGCCCCCACCACACCAGGTCGTGCGTGCCGAGCAGGGCGTGACCCAACGCGCCGACGGCCAGCCCGAGCGTCAGCCCGGGCACCGGACGCTGCACCCGGGCCGCGGTGGCGGCCAGCCACACCAGGCCGGCCAACAGCCCGGCGGCGGCCAGCCAGAGCTGCGTCCGGCCGCCGGGCCCGGCGGTGAGCGCGAGCCGGCTGGCACCCAGCAGAACGGCCGCCGCGAGGCCGACGGGGCGGGCACCGACCCGCAGGATGAGCGCCGGTGCGGCGAGCGCGAGCACGAACCAGCCGAGCGCGAACGCCCCGAGCAGTTCGGCCGGCGTCGACGCGGCCTGGCCGAAGATGGTGATGACCGACGGCAGGAAGACCTGGAGGACATCCACCAGGACGACGACGCCCAGGGCCAGGGTGGCGGTACCAAGGTGACGGTGGCGCAGCACGGTACCTCTCTTCGCCGAGGGGCGGTGCGGCGATTCTGGATGCCGGACACCGCCCCGGTCAACGATTCGCCCCGCTGACGGCCTCCGAGCACGGCGAAGGCGCCCGCCGGGATGGCGGACGCCTTCGTGGTACGGCCGGCTCAGCGCCGGGTTGCCGCCTTCCTGGCCGGCGCCTTCTTCGCCGGGGCCTTCTTCGCCGTCGCGGTCTTGGCCGCGGCGGTCTTCTTTGCCGCAGCGGTCGTCTTGGCCGCGGTGGTCCTTGTCGCGGTCTTCTTCGCCGGGGCGGCCTTCGTGGTGGTCTTCTTCGCCGCCGCGGTCTTGGTCGCGGTGGTCTTCTTGGCCGCTGCGGTCTTGGTCGCGGTGGTCTTCTTCGCCGCCGTGGCCTTCGCCGCCGCCGTGGTCTTCGCCGCCGCCGTGGTCTTCTTCGCGGTGGTCGCCTTGGCGCCGGCCGCCTTCGTACCGGTGGCCTTGGCGGCGGACGCGGCGATCTTCTTCGCCGCCGCCGTCGCCTTCGGCACCTTGCCGCTGGCCACCATCTCCTTGAACCCGGCGCCGGGGCGGAAGGTCGGCACCGATGTCTTCTTGACCTTCACCGCCTCGCCCGTACGCGGGTTGCGGGCTGTTCGGGCGCCCCGGACGCGTTTCTCGAACGCTCCGAAACCGGTGATCGCCACCTTCTCGCCCTTGGTAACCGACGCCTGGACCTCAGCGAGGACCGCGTCGAGCGCGGCCGTCGCCGTCTTCCGGTCCCCCAGGCGAACGGCGAGCGCTTCGATAAGCTCGGCCTTGTTCACGACTTCCTCCTGATTGTGCAACTGACTCGACGCGAGCCATTCTGCGCGCACGGTATGCCCTGTGCTGCCGGGACACAAACATTCGGTGGAAAAAAGCCCTTGTGTCGTAACGGATTCGCCCCCACCGGTGGCACCGGTGGGGGCGAAATCGGCTGGAGACCGCGGCGAACGGCTAGGCGACCCGGGGCAGGAAGGGCGGGCGGGCGGCCTCGAAGGCACCGATCTGCGCCTCGTGCCGGAGGGTGAGTCCAATGTCGTCCAAGCCCTCCATCAGCCGCCAACGGCTGAAGTCGTCCAGCGGGAACGACCAGGTGGAGCCGCCGGCCTGGACCTGGCGGGCGGCCAGGTCGACGGTGATCCCGGCGGTCGGGTCGGCCTCGACCAGACCCCAGATCTGCTCGACGGCTTTCAATTCCAGCTCGACCGGGAGCAGACCTTCCTTGAGCGCGTTGCCCCGGAAGATGTCACCGAAGCGGGGTGAGATCACCACACGGAAGCCGTAGTCGCGCAGCGCCCACACGGCGTGCTCCCGGGACGATCCGGTGCCGAACTCCGGCCCGGCCACAAGAATCGACGCACCCGCATATGATTGATCATTGAGTACGAATCCCGGGTCCTCCCGCCATGCGCTGAACAACCCGTCGGCAAAACCGGTACGGGTCACCCGCTTGAGGTACACGGCCGGGATGATCTGATCGGTGTCCACGTCGGACCGACGCAGCGGCACGGCGGTGCCGGTGTGCACGGTGAACTTGTCCATCTGTCGCAGCCCTTCTACAGGTCGGCGGGGGCGGCCAGCCGGCCGGTCACGGCGGTGGCGGCGGCGACCGGCGGGCTCACCAGGTGGGTACGCCCACCCCGGCCCTGGCGGCCCTCGAAGTTGCGGTTGGAGGTCGAGGCGGAGCGCTGCCCCGGAGAGAGCGTGTCCGGGTTCATGCCCAGACACATGGAGCAGCCGGCGAACCGCCACTCGGCCCCGGCATCGGTGAAGACCTTGTCCAGCCCCTCGGCCTCGGCGGCCTCCCGGACGGCGGCGGAGCCGGGCACCACCAGCATCCGTACGCCGTCGGCGACCCGGTGGCCGCGCAGCACGTCGGCGGCGGACCGCAGGTCCTCCAGCCGGCCGTTGGTGCAGGAGCCGACGAAGACCACGTCGACCGGGAGGTCGCGCAGTGGCGTACCCGGGCGCAGGTCCATGTACGCCAGCGCGCGGCGGGCGGCGGCGCGCTCCGGCTCGGTGCCGAAGTCGTCCGGGTCCGGCACCACGGCGCCCAGCGGCGCGCCCTGGCCGGGGTTGGTGCCCCAGGTGACGAACGGCGCGATCTCGGCGGCGTCCAGGATCACCTCGGCGTCGAAGCTCGCGCCCTCGTCGGTGGGCAGCGTCCGCCAGTAGGCCACCGCCGCGTCCCAGTCCGCGCCGGCCGGCGCGTTCGGCCGCCCCTTCAGGTACGCGAAGGTGGTCTCGTCCGGCGCGATCATGCCGGCCTTGGCGCCCCACTCGATGGACATGTTGGCGATGGTCATCCGCCCCTCCATGGAGAGCGCCCGGATCGCCTCGCCGCGGTACTCCACGATGTGCCCGCGCCCGCCGCCGGTGCCGACCTTGGCGATCAGCGCGAGCACCAGGTCCTTCGCGGTGACGCCGGGGCCGAGTTGGCCGTTGACGGTGACCGCCATCGTCTTCGGCCGGGCTTGCGGCAGCGTCTGGGTGGCCAGCACGTGCTCGACCTCGCTGGTGCCGATGCCGAACGCCAGGGCACCGAACGCGCCGTGGGTGGCGGTGTGCGAGTCGCCGCAGACTATCGTCATGCCGGGCTGGGTGAGGCCGAGCTGCGGGCCGATGACGTGCACGATCCCCTGGTTCTCGTCGCCCAGCGGGTGCAGCTTCACACCGAACTCGGCGCAGTTGCGCCGCAACGTCTCGATCTGGGTCCGCGAGGTGGGATCGGCGATGGTGAGCAGATCGCCACGGCGCAGCTGGAACGCGGGGTCGGCGTACCCGGTCGGGGTGTTGTGGTCCTCGGTCGCGAGCGTGAGGTCGGTACGACGCACCCGGCGGCCGGCGAGCCGCAGCCCGTCGAACGCCTGCGGGCTGGTCACCTCGTGCAGCAGGTGCAGGTCGATGAAGAGCAGATCGGGCTCACCATCGGCGGACCGGACGACGTGCGCGTCCCAGACCTTCTCGGCCAGGGTCCTCGGCTCAGGAGTGACTCCCACCATCTGGACATCCTAAATTCTGGGAGGTAAGTTTCGGCTTGTGGGACACAGTATGAGCGGTGTCGGCGTTCTCGACAAGGCGGTGGTCATCCTGGCCGCCTGTGTCGACGGCGCCAGCCTGGCCGAACTCGTTGAACGCACCAAGCTGCCCCGGGCCACCGCGCACCGGCTGGCGCAGGCGCTGGAGATTCACCGGATGCTCGTCCGGGACACCCAGGGCCGCTGGCGTCCCGGTCCACGGCTGGGCGAGTTGGCCAACGCCGCGCCGGACGTGCTGCTGACGGCGGCCGAGCCGCTGCTGGCCGCGTTGCGCGACGCCACCGGCGAGAGCGCCCAGCTCTACCTGCGCCGGGCGGACGAGCGGATCTGCGTGGCCGCCGCCGAACGGGCCAGTGGCCTGCGGGACACCGTCCCGGTGGGCTCGGTGCTGCCGATGATCGCCGGATCGGCGGCGCAGATACTGCTCGCCTGGGAGCCGCCCGAGGCGGTGATGCCGCTGCTGCCCCGCTCCAAGTTCACCGGCCGCACCCTCGCCGAGGTACGCCGCCGCGGCTGGGCGCAGAGCGTCGCCGAGCGCGAGGCCGGTGTGGCCAGCGTCTCCGCCCCCATCCGCGACCGCACCGGCCGCGTGATCGCCGCGATCAGCATCTCCGGTCCCATCGAACGCCTGGGCCGCCGCCCCGGCGAACGCCACGCCATGGCCGTGGTCCGAGCCGGCCAGCGCCTCTCCGGCCTCTAGACCCTGTGGGGATGCGGAACGGCCCGTCCCGGGAGGGGACGGGCCGTGTATCTGTAGCCCCGACCGGATTCGAACCGGCGCTACCGCCTTGAGAGGGCGGCGTCCTGGGCCACTAGACGACGGGGCCAGGCACTTTCTGGTTCACCACCCCGCACGGGGCGGTGCGGCAGTAGTCTAGCGGCGTCCTTCGGCTCGGCCGTAGCTGGGGTCGGCGGGGCCGCGTGCCCCCAGGCCGCGACGGGGTTCACCCGATCAGGTGACGCGGCACCGGGGCGGCTGGAGGGCGAGCCGGCAGGCGGGACAGCACGCACGCGGGAAGTGAAGAGTCAGCCACAACACGAAACGGCCCGCCCACCGAAGCGGAACGAGCCGTCCGAACTTGTAGCCCCGACCGGATTCGAACCGGCGCTACCGCCTTGAGAGGGCGGCGTCCTGGGCCGCTAGACGACGGGGCCAGAACACACACTTGCGGCACCACCCTGCGGTGGTGCCGCCGAACTCTACCAGAACTCGTGACCGAAAACCCTTGCGGTGCATCGGTGCTGAACCCCACCAGAATCCAGCGACCTCGATTCTGCTGAATCTCGGCTGCGCTGGGGTACCAGGACTCGAACCTAGACTAACTGAACCAGAATCAGTCGGGCTGCCAATTACCCCATACCCCATTGGCCCCTTGCGGCGCCGGGATCAAACTCTACCCTCCCGGCACCTAGAGGCCAAATCGAGTTCCGGAAACCGCCCTGAGCAGCGGAAACAGGGACTCTGCCCGGATCAGGACGCAGAGACGACCGGGTTGGTCAACTCGCCGACGCCCTCGATCCGGACGGTCACCGTATCCCCCTCCGTGAGCGGGCTAACCCCCGCCGGCGTACCGGTCAGCACCACGTCGCCGGGCAACAACGTCATCACATGCGAGACGTACGACACCAGAGCCGGCACGTCGAAGACCATGTCCCGGGTCCGGCCGAGCTGACGGACCTCCATCTCCTCCGGGTCGCGCCCCACCTCGCAGCGGATCTCCAGATCGGTGACGTCGAGGCCGGTGGTGATCCAGGGCCCGATCGGGCAGAAGGAGTCGAACCCCTTGGCCCGGGTCCACTGGCCGTCGGAGCGCTGGAGATCCCGGGCGGTGACGTCGTTGGCGCAGGTGTAGCCGAAGATGGCCCGCTCCGCCGCGGCCCGGTCCGCCCGGCGCGCACCCGGCGCGCCGATCACCACCGCCAGCTCCGCCTCGTGCTCGACCTGCTTGCTGAACTCCGGTAGCCGGATCGCGTCCCGCGGACCGATGACGGAGGTGGAGGGTTTGAGGAACAGCAGCGGCTCCTTCGGCACCTCGCTGCCGTGCTCGGCGGCGTGCTCGGCGTAGTTGCGGCCGACACAGACCACCTTGCTGGGCAGGATCGGCGAGAGCAGCCGGACGTCGGACAGCGCCCACCGGACACCGCTGAACGTGATCTGACCGAACGGGTGGCCGGAGATCTCGGCGATGGTGAGCCCCTGCGGGCCCGCCTCCGGCTCCCCCTCGACGACCCCGAACGACATTCCCTTGGCATGAGCGAAACGAGCGATACGCACCAGGCCAATCTAGTCCGGGCCGCAGCCCGGGTGGGGCAGCCTACCTGCGGCGGTCGCCCGCGGTGCCGGATTCACCGCTTCGTACCCGCTCGACGCGACCCCGCACCTAGCGTCGGCTGCGGAGGTTCGTTCGCATGCCTGCATCGACACGACACCACAGGACCCTCGCGGCGATCGTGCACTGCGTCGGTTTCCTCACCGCCCTGCCGCTGCTGCCGGCGGCCACCACCGCGGACGTCGCGGCGGCCGGACCGCCCCGGGCGGCGGCGTCACCCGAGCCCACCATGCCCTCCGCGCCGCCGGCGGTGCCCACACCGACGCGGGTCGTCGCGCCGGCCGCGAAGCCGAAGGTCAGCGTGGCGGTCGCGCCGCAGAACACCACCGAGCCCGGGTACCGCATCGAGGTCCGCAACGCGGACAACACCCCGGTGGACACCACGGTGCGCCAGGAGTTGCCCCAGGGTGTCTCGGCGACCGCGATCAGCAACGGCGGCCGGGAGGTGCGTCCCGGTGGCTCGACGGCGACCGAGGTGACCTGGCGGCTGAAGCTGCCCCCGCGCAGCACCACCACGCTGGGGACCACCCTCAGCACCGCCGCCGCGCAGCAACCGCTGACCGCGCCGGCCTGCGCGTTCGCCAGCGACGGCCGGCAGCCGTACGACTGCGCGACCGCCACCTGGACGGACCCGCAGGCCGTGGCGGCGCAGCCGCAGGAGGCGACGGGATGGCGTCGCCAGGCACCCGCGCTGCTGGCCGGCGCGGTCGCGCTGCTGACGCTCGGCGTCGTCGCCATCGTCGCCTGGCGGCGTAACCGGCGGCCGGTCGCCGCCGCGCTGGCCTCGGCGGGGCCGGGCACGGTCTATCCCCGCCCGGCCACCCCCGCCCACCGAGCCGCCGGCGTACCCCGCCGATCTGGCTGATCGTGCCGGTGGCCGCGACGGTGCTGGCGGCCACGGTCGGCGCGGCGGCGTGGTCCGCCACCCGGCGGGTCGCCGCGATCGACACCGACAGCCAACCGACCAGTGGCGCGTGGAAGGGCACCGGGGTGGCCGGCGGGCTCGGCGTGCCGCTGCGCGAGGACGCGTTCGAGTTCACCGTCTACCGGATGATCTGCGACCCGGGCCAGGCCGCGCGGCAGTGCCAGGCGACCGTCGGGGTCCGGAACCTCACACCGGAGCATCAGAGCTGGCACGGCAAGCTGCAACGGGCGTACCTGACGAACGGCAACTGGGTCACCACCGACGAGCCGGCGACCCGACGGGCCAACCAGGGGCGGGACGTCTTCGCCGAGCCGATGGCGGCCAACAGCCGGTTGGTGCTGCCGCTGGTCTTCACGGTCCAGGGCCGCGACGCGCCGCAGTTGCTGGAGCTGCGCAGCGGGGTCTTCTCCGCCGGGGTCCGGGTCGGCGTGCCCTGACCGGCGGGTGGGCGGCGGTCGTACCCTTGGGCGGTGACCGCCAGCGCCCTCGCCCCGGCCGTGCTCGACGCGGCCGCCTGGCGGGCCCGCCGCCGGGCCCACGAGGAGCGGGTGGACGCCTGGCTCACCCCC
Organism: Micromonospora sp. CA-263727; assembly: GCF_050942455.1. Taxonomy (NCBI): domain Bacteria; kingdom Bacillati; phylum Actinomycetota; class Actinomycetes; order Micromonosporales; family Micromonosporaceae; genus Micromonospora; species Micromonospora sp. CA-263727. Next base: position 1,615,681 of record NZ_CP192031.1, on the reverse strand, counting down.
CACCTGGCTCGTCGCCGACGCGGCGAGAAGCACCCGGTGGAGGACTTCCTCTTCACCTACTACTCGCACCGGCCGGCGCAGCTGCGGCGGTGGCATCCGGGCGCGGGGGTGGTGTTGCGGGAGGCCGATCCCGCCGACTTCGGCCCGGACTACCACGCCCTCCCCGCCGGGGTCGCCCTCGACACCGACGCGGTACGCGCCCGGCGCGCCGACTCGCTGCGGTGGATCACGGCCCTGCTGGCCGCGACCGCGGGACGACCGCCGCACCTGGGCTGCTTCGGGATGCACGAGTGGGCGATGGTCTACCGGCAGAGCCAGCAGGAGGTCCGGCACAACGCCTGGCCGCTGCGCCTGTCCCCGGAGCGCACCGCCGAGGTCGTCGAGGAGCGCGGCGTACGGTGCAGCCACTTCGACGCGTACCGCTTCTTCACCGCGCCGGCCCGGCCGCTCAACGTGCTGCGTCCGACCCGGGAGACGCAGCACGCCCAGGAGCAGCCGGGCTGCCTGCACGCCAACATGGATCTCTACAAGTGGTCGTACAAGCTCTCTCCGCTGGTGCCGTCCGAGTTGGTCGCCGACTGCTTCGCCCTGGCGCGGGAGATCCGCACGCTGGACATGCGCGCGTCGCCGTACGACCTGGCCGAGTTGGGCTGCCCGCCAATCCGGGTGGAGACCGTCGACGGTCGGCACGAGTACGTCCAGGCGCAGCGGGAGTTCGCCGAGCGGGCCGCCGCCCTGCGGGCCCGCCTGCTGGCCGCGATCCCCGTGCCCTGAGCCACCAACGCCCGCCTGAGCCACCGGTGCGGCCCGAGCCGCGAGCCGGTCCGGATCGCGGGGCCGGGGCCGTGCCGGCCCCGGCCCCGACCGTCAGGACCGTACGCAGCTCACGGCCGGAGCGGTGTTGGTGGCACCGGCGGTACCGAGGAAGCCGAAGGTGGTCTGGGCACCCGGCGCCAGGGCACCGTTCCAACTTGCGTTACGTGCTGTAACCGTCGACCCGCTCTGGGTCACCTCGGCGCTCCACGCCTGGGTGATCGTTTGACCGTCGGCAAAGTCGATCCGGACCACCCAGCCGGCGATCGAGGTGGTCCCGGAGTTACGGACAGTCACTTCTGCCTGGAACCCGCCCTGCCACTGACCGACCACCCGGTAGCTCGCCGCACAGCCGGCCGACGTCGGGGTGGGCGTGGGCGTGGCCGTCGGGGTGGGCGTGGCGGTGGGGGTCGGCGTCGGGGTCGGCGTCGGGGTCGGGCCGCCGGTCAGGGCGGCGGTCAGCGCCGGGTACCACCGGTCGGAGATCTTCCGGTCGCCGGCCGCGTTGGGATGCACCCCGTCGTAGGTGTCGGCGGCCGTGCTGAAGCCGGTCCACTGGTCCACCACGACGATCGGGGACTGCGCGGTGGTCTTGCCCGCCGCCCAGCCGTCGATGGCGCCGTTGAGGGCCACGACCCGCTGACCGCATTCGGCGCAGCTGCTCGGCGCCATCGGGATGATCTTCGCGACCAGGACGCGCATCGCGGGGTTGCTGGCCCGCATCTGGTCGACCAGCCTGCCGTACGCCGCCAGGATCGTGGCCGGGGCGATGTTGCTCCACACGTCGTTGGTCCCGAAGTGCATGAGCACGACGTCGGGCCGGGTCGCCGACAGCCAGCCCGGCAGCAGGTTCTGGTTGGCCACGTTGGTGACCAGGGCGCCGCCGTGGCCCTCGTTGTCGCCGTCGTACGGCTGGCCGCACCCCTGCGGGCCGAGGGTGCCGACGAAGTCGACGGCGGTGTACCCGGCCGACTGGAGGCGGTTCCAGAGCAGGGCGCGCCAGCAACCCGGGGATCCGGTGATCGAGTCGCCGAGCGGCATGACCCGTACCGGGTCGGCCAGCGGGGCCGGCGCGGCGACGGACAACGGCTGGGCCGACACCGCGGAGTTGGCGGGCGGGGCGGGCAGCGCCGACCACGCGGTGGCGGCGAGGACGACGGCCAGGAACGCGGCCGCGGGGGCGGTGAGCAGAGGCCTTCGGAGCATGATGAGGGAACTCCTGTCACGTGTCGTGGATGCGATGTGACGGCCCGGTTGCTCCCGCACGCATTCAACCAAACCAAGCGACAGGCATCAATAAACTCGTTCCCGCCGCCCGCCCGCGTCGATCAAGAGGTTTACGTCAGAACCGGCCGAGATCTGGAGGCAACCTCTTGATCACCTGACGGGCGGGGGCGCGGGGTCAGTCGCTGTCGGCGCGGCGGTCGCGCTTGCGTTGGGACCGGCGCTTCTTCTCGGCCAGCCGGCGCTCCTTGGCGGCGCGTGAGGGGCGGGTGGGGCGGCGCGGCGGGGGCGGCGGGGCGACCGCCTCGCGCAGCAGCGCGGCCAGCCGCTCCCGGGCCGCCTCCCGGTTGGCCAACTGGGCCCGGTGCTCGCTCGCGGCAATGGTCAGCACGCCGTCGACCAGCCGGCCGGCGAGCCGGTCCAGCGCCCGGACGCGCAACGGCTCCGGGACGGTCGGCGAGTTGGCCAGGTCGAAGCTCAGCTCGACTCGGGAATCGGTGGTGTTGACGCCCTGCCCACCCGGCCCGGACGACCGGGAGAACCGCTCCCGCAGCTCGGCGGCGGGCACGACCCACCGGTCGGTCACCCGCATTCCGTCGTCCACGCCCTGAGGCTAGCGTGCCAGCCCCGCCCGCCAGCCTGGCCGGCCGGCACTGCCGACCGGCCAGCACTGCCGGCCGGTCTAGCGTGCCGGCCTCTCGTCGGGCGTGCTGCTCGGGTTCGGCGCCGCGGGGGCCGGTTCGTCGCCTCCACCGGCGGCGGCGTAGGCGACCGCCCCGATCAGCAGCAGGGCGATCACCCCGATCTTCGTGGTGACCACCTTGATCAGCAGCCACGCGGCGCTCCGGGCGCCGGGCACGGTCTTCTTCGCGGCCTGGTAGTCGTTCCAGCCGCGCCGGGCGCGGGCGTACGACGACCCGACGCCACTTCCGATGATGAGCCCCACCAACAGGAGGGCCGCGATGAGAGGACGCTCCACCCACGCCAGTATCCATACTCAGCGTAATATTTCCATTTCCCGATCATCGCTCGCCGGAAATCCGACAGTTTACTCATCTCTCCGCAATCAGACAGTGACTCTCCGTGCATCAACCGCCCTTGCCGATGATCGTGTCGGCGGTCTGCTGCACCTGCTCGATCGGGATGGCGAATCCGATGCCGATCGAACCGTTGCCGTCGATCGTGGCGATCGCGGTGTTCACCCCGACCACCTCACCCCGCGCGTTGACCAGTGGCCCGCCGGAGTTGCCCGGATTGATCGAGGCGTCGGTCTGCACCGCCCGGTGCCGGTTGTCGCCGAGCCGCACCTGACGGTCGAGCGCGCTGACGATGCCGGCGGTGACCGTGCCGGAGAGCCCCAGCGGTGACCCGACCGCCAGCACCGGCTCGCCGACCCGGGTCGACCCCGGCTTGGCCAGCGGCAGCGGCGCCAACCCGGCCGACGGCGGCACCTTCAGCACCGCGAGATCGCTGCCCGGCTCCCGGCCGACCACCTCCGCGGCGTACCGCCGGCCGTCCGGCAACTCCACCGTCACCGGGCCGCCCCGCCCCTTGGCCAGGATGTGGTCGTTGGTGATGATGTGCTGCTCGGAGTCCACGGCGAAGCCGGAACCGTTCGCCGACTGCCCACCGGCCCCGCCGACCAGCACCGACACCACCCCGGGCACGGTCTTCTCGGCGGCGGTGACCAGTTCGGCCGGCACCGGTGCGGCCGACGCCGCAGCCGGTCCCGGGCCACCGTCGCGGCTGGCCACCCAGCCGCCGGCCAGCGCCCCCGAGCCGGTGGAGAGCGCCAGCACCGCCAGCCCCGCCAGCAGTCGCCGGCGCCAGCTCCACGCCGCCCGGTCCCGCGCCCCCGCGGCTCCGTCCGGCCGTCCCCGCCCGTCCGGGTCGAGGTCCGGCGAGACGAACCAGGGGCCCCGCGGTTCACCCAGTCCGGTCTGCACTGCCATACGAACGCTCCTCACGTGTCTGGCCGGCATCAGGGCAGGCGGGAGAACCACCGCATCGAGCCGAACGCCGCACCCATCGCGAACACCAGCCCGAGCCCGATGAATCGGGCCGAGACGTCCTGCCGCATCGTCCGCCAGCCCACCGAGCTGCCGATGTCCTCGTAGACGGCACGCAACTCGTCGCTCGTACCGGCCTGGTGGAAGCCACCCCCGGTCTCCTCGGCGACGGCCTGCAACGTCTCTCCGTCCACCGGCACCTGGATCGGCCGCCCGCCCCGGTCGACGAAGCCGCTCGGCGTACCGAACGAGATCGTGTGCACCGGCACCTCGACGGCGACGGCCGCGGCGGCGGCCTCCATCGGGTCCATGCCCGAGGTGTTCGCCCCGTCGGAGAGCAGGATGATCCGGGCCGGTGGCGGCTGGGTGGCGGCCTTCTCGTCCAACGCCTGCACCGCCCCCAGCGACGTGCTGATGGCTTCGCCGATCGCGGTGCCCTGCACGCCGGTCACCCCCTCGGCGAGGCGTTCGATACCGTCGTGCAGCGCCTCCCGGTCGGTGCTCGGCGGCACCAGCACGGCGGCGCTGCCGGCGAAGGCCACCAGCCCGACGTTGAACTCCCCGGGCAGGCCGTCGACGAACCGCCGGGCGGCCTTCTTGGCCGCGCTGAGCCGATCCGGCTCCACGTCGGTGGCGAGCATCGAGGTGGAGACGTCCACCGCCACCATCACGGTGGCACGTTCCCGGGGCACCCGGACCTCGGCGGTGGGCCGGGCGAAGCCGACGACGAGCAGCGCCAGCATGGCCAGGAAGAGACCGGCCGGCAGGTGGCGACGCCAGGTCGGGCGCTGCGGCGCCACCCGGTCGAGCAACCGCAGGTTGGTGAACCGGACGGCGTACCGGCTGCGGCGCCGCTGCGCCACCAGGTAGGCCGCCGCCAGGGCGAGCACCCCGAGCAGCAGCCAGAGCCGGACGGGCGACTGCCAGATCACGCGGCACCTCCGCGTTGCCGTCCGGCGGCCGGTGCGGTGGCCAGGCGGCGCTGCGCATGCACGTGCCGCACGATGTCGGCGGCCCAGTCCCGGTCGGTGCGCAGCGCCAGGTGGCTCGCACCGGACCGGCGCACGGCCTGCCGGACCTGGTCGCGCTGGGCGGCGGCGGCCGCCGCGTACCGCTCGCGCAGGCGTTGGTCGCCGGTCCAGATCTCGCGGCGCTCGCCGGTCTCCGGATCGGCGAGGGTGATCAGGCCCACGTCCGGCAGTTCCAGCTCGCGCGGGTCGGTGACCTCGACCGCGAGCACCTGGTGCCGCACGGCGAGCCGGCGCAGCGGGCGCTCCCAGGCGGCCGGTCGGCGGGGGTCGTCGGGCAGTCCGTCGAGGAAGTCCGAGACCACCACCACCAGGCCACGCCGGTTGGCCACCCGGTGCACCGCCGCCAACGCGTCGGACAGCTCGGCCGGGTCGGGCATCGGCGCGGCGTCCACGTCGTGGCCACCCACCCGGGGCGCGGCCAGCAACGCGCGCAACAACCCGATCAGATGGGTACGCCCACCGCGCGCCGGCACCCGGTGCAGGCCGTACGGGGTGAGCACCTGCGCGCCGAGCCGGTTGCCCGCCCCGGCGGTGAGGAAGCCGATGGTGGCGACCGCGGCCACGGCCAGTTCCCGCTTGTCCAGCTCGGCGGTGCCGTACTCCATGCTCGGGCTGGCGTCGACCAGCACCCAGGTGGTCAGCTCCCGGTCGGCGTCCACCTCCCGGATGTGTGGGACGGTGGTGCGGGCCGTCACCGCCCAGTCCATCCGGCGCACCTCGTCCTCACCGGGCCGGTACTCCCGGCTGCCCGCGGGTTCGCTGCCGGGTCCGGGCAGCAGGCCGCGCCGCTCGCCGTGCAGCAGCCCGTCGAGTCGCCGGGTGACGGTGAGTTCCAGCCGGCGCAGTCGCTGGTCGGGGGTGAGGTCGGTCAACCCCGGATCCGCCGGTACGGGCACCGGGGCGGGTCGGCGTCCCATCAGGCGACTGCCAGGTCGGCCGCGTACTCCGGTTGCTCGGCGGCCACCCGGGGCGGCGGGACCACGTCGACCAGCCGGCGCACCACCGACTCGGCGGTCACCCCGTCGGCGACCGCGTCGAAGGAGAGCACCAGCCGGTGCGCCAACACGTCCACCGCCAGTTCCCGGACGTCGTCGGGCAGGACGTACTCCCGGCCGCGGAGCAGGGCCTGGGCGCGGGCGGCGGCGACCAGGCCGAGGGTGGCGCGCGGGCTGGCGCCGTAGGCGAGCAGCGGGGCGATCTCCGGCAGCCCGAACCGGCCCGGATCGCGGGTGGCGAGGATGAGCCGGACCACGTACTCGGCGATGGCGTGGTGCACGAAGACCCGGGTGGCGCGGAGTTGGAGCTCGCGCAGTCGCTCCGGGTCGAGTACCCGGTGGGCGCTCGGGCGGTCGGCGCTCATCCGGTAGAGGATGGCCAGTTCGTCGGCGCCGTCGGGGTAGTCCACGAGGACCTTCATCAGGAAGCGGTCCCGCTGCGCCTCGGGCAGCTGGTAGACCCCCTCCGACTCGATCGGGTTCTGGGTGGCCAGCACGAGGAACGGTTCCGGCACTTGGTAGCTGCGCCCGCCGATGGAGACCTGGCGCTCGGCCATCGCCTCCAGCAGCGCCGACTGCACCTTCGCGGGCGCCCGGTTGATCTCGTCCGCGAGCACCAGGTTCGCCATGATCGGGCCCAGCTCGACGTCGAAGCTCTCCTGCGAGGCCCGGTAGATGCGGGTGCCGACGATGTCGGAGGGGACCAGGTCGGGCGTGAACTGGATCCGGGAGAAGGTGCCGCCGACGACCCTGGCGAGGGTCTGCGCAGCGAGCGTCTTGGCCACCCCGGGCACGCCCTCCAGCAGGCAGTGCCCGTCGGCGACCAGCGCGGTGAACAGGCGTTCGACGAGCCGGTCCTGCCCGACGATCACACGTTTGACCTCGAAGAGCGTCTGTTCCAGCTGCGCCGCCGTCGGGTCGGGATCGGCCGGGCTGGGCACGCTGGCCATGGTGTCCGAGATGTCCGTCACGGTGCTTGCTTCCCGAGGCGACCATCGGACAAACGTCGGAATTTCCGGCCCTCGGTGACCCAGACGGCGCGCCGGCACCGTTACGGCGTGGAAGAAGCGGCACCACGCAAACCGAGCCAGAGCCCGCCTTCACCGTCCAACCGATGACAGGCCGGACAGCGTCGCCGGCCCCATCCGCAGGACGGGGCCGGCGACGACGGACGGATCAGCGGTGCACGATGAGGTAGAAAGGCAGGTCGGCGGCGACCCCGGCGGAGTTGCGGGTCTGGATGAAGACCCCGTTCGGGGTGAGCAGGCGCGGCGCCACCGAAACCTCTCCGCCCGGCGGGACGCAGCACGAGTCCGGACGGCCGATGGTCGCCACGTAGAACGCCGTGGCGACGTTGCTGCCGAACTGCACCTCGTACTGGCCGACGCCGTACTTGATGACGACACCGTCGCCCCGCGCCTTGGTGCCGTTGGCGTTGACCACCGTCCGGTAGAGGTCGATGGAGGCGGCGGTGACGGCGTCGCCCTTGGCGAGCGCCGCCTTCGCGCTGTTCAGCGACGCCGCGGTGACCGCCGGCTGCTGTGCCCCGCGGCTCGCGGGCTGGCCCCCCGGAGCCTTGGTCGTCGGCTGCGCGGCGGCGATCCCACCGCCGGCCAGCGCCAGTGCCAGGGCCGCGATCGCCACCGCAGCCGCCTTACGTCGGAAAAAACTGGGCATGACAGGTCCCCCTTGGTGACCATGGAGAAACGGCCGACCCGCGACGCGCGGGGCGGATATTGCCTTTTCCGGGTCGGGTGACAATGAACGCGTCCCGTCGGCGTACTTCTTTCGGGAGCGCATCTCCCGACGGCTGCGCTCGGCCGCCTACATGCATCCTGAGCTGGGGTTACATCCTGCGGTCGCGGCCGCCCGACCAGCTGGAACGTAGCACCAGAAAATGCCACTGGTCAATAGTGATCACGCTTTTTAGGACGTGTCCGATCAGCGCCACAAAAATTGCGTCGGCGAACCCGTAAGGCATTCGCAAAAAGAATTCGGCAATCCGGTTCCGGGCCTACGTCACCGGCACCCGGAACGGCCGCCGGGGCAGCCCGCCACCGCCTGACAGCACGCGTAGGCTGCGGACTGTGAAGATCACCATCAACCGGCGAGCCGCGGCGCTGCCGGTGTGGACAGCGCTCTGCTGGCTCGCCGTCGCGCCGGGCGCGGGGTGGGCGGCGGCCCGGCTGGTGGGCCTGGACCGGGGGCCGCTGGTGCAGTTGCTGGCCTTCACCCCGTACGCGGCGGCCGGGAGCCTCTTCCCGCTGCTGCTCGCGCTCGCCCTGCGACGCCGCTGGCCGGCGATCGTCGCGGCGCTGACCACCGTGGCGTTGCTCGCGGTCGTGGTGCCCCGCGCACTGCCCGCGACACAACCGTCCGCGACCGGGCCGACGGTACGGGTGCTCACCGCCAACCTGCTCGCCGGCGCCGCCGATCCGGGGACGCTGGTCGACCTGGTCCGCACCGGGCGGGTCGACGTGCTCGTGGTGCAGGAGTTCACCCCGACGGCCCAGGCCGAGCTGGATCGGCTCGGGCTCCACCAGCTGATGCCGTACCGGCAGCTCAACCCGGTCGTCGGCACCCCCGGCTCCGGCCTCTACTCCCGGCACCCGATCGGCGACGGCGGCCTCCGCCAGCTCCGTGGCGGGTGGGGCTTCACCCAGGCGTACGCGACCGTGACGGTGCCCGGCGCGCCCCCGGTACGCGTCGAGTCGGCGCACCCGGCGGCTCCGTACGCGCTGGACCAGACGGGCCACTGGCGCGACGACCTGGCGGCCCAGCCGGTGGCCACCCCGGACGGACCGCTGAGCATCCTCGCCGGGGACTTCAACGCCACCCTCGACCACGCGCCGCTACGAGCCCTGCTCGGCACCGGCTACGCCGACGCCGCCGCCTCGGTCGGCGCCGGGCTGACCGGCACCTGGGGCCCGTACGACGGCGACCCGATCCCGCCTGTGGTGATCGATCACGTGCTGGTGGATCGCCGCATCGCGGTACGTGCCGTGGCGGTGCACCCGCTACCCGGCAGCGACCACCGGATGGTCCTCGCCGAGCTGCGCCTGCCACCCGCCGAGCCGCCGACGCCGCCAGGCGCGTGAGCGCGTGAGCGCGTGAGCGCGTGAGAAGGGCACCCTTCTCTACGCTACGCGTTAAGAGGGGGCCCCTCCTTACACCCGGGCCCGGTGCAGGCCGTAGGTGAGGGCGTCGACCAGGGCGTGCCAGCTCGCCTCGACCACGTTGGGGTGCACGCCGACGGTGGTCCAGCCGCCGCCCCGGCCGTCGGCCGTCTCGACCAGCACCCGGGTCACCGCGCCGGTGCCGTGGCTGCCCTCCAGGATGCGGACCTTGTAGTCGGCCAGCTGGAAGTTCCGCAGCTCCGGGTAGTGCCGACCGAGGCCGACCCGCAGCGCCTCGTCGAGCGCGTTGACCGGGCCGTTGCCCTCCGCCGTGGCGATCACCCGCTCGCCGCGTACCCGGATCTTCACGGTCGCCTCGGAGACCACCGCGCCGTCCTCGCGGTGCTCGACCAGCACCCGGTACGACTCCAGGGCAAAGGGCCGCGCCGGTGCGGCGTCCGGCAGCTCGGAGCGGACCAGCAGCTCGAACGAGGCGTCGGCGGCCTCGAACGACCAACCCCCCGCCTCCAGTTCCTTGACCCGGTTGGTGACCCGGGACAGCGTCTCCGGATGGCCGGCCAGATCCAGTCCGAGCTCGCGGCTCTTGAGCTCGATGCTGGCCCGGCCGGCCATCTCGGTGACCAGGATCCGCATGTCGTTGCCGACCACCTCGGGTTCCACGTGGTTGTAGAGCAGCGGATCCACTTTGATCGCGCTCGCGTGCAACCCCGCCTTGTGAGCGAAGGCCGCGGCCCCGACGTAAGCCTGGTGGGTGTCGGGGGCGATGTTGGCGATCTCGGCGATGGCGTGGGAGACCCGCACCATCTGCTCCAGGCAGCCCTCCGGTAGGACCGGCAGCCCGAGCTTGAGCTGAAGGTTCGCGACGAGCACGAAGATGTCGGCGTTGCCCGGCCGCTCGCCGTACCCGTTGGCGGTGCCCTGCACGTGGCGGACGCCGGCCTCGACCGCGGCGATGGTGTTGGCCACCGCGCACCCGGTGTCGTTCTGGGCGTGCATGCCGAGCAGCTCCGGGGCGACGCCGATCCGGTCGGTGAGGTCGGCGATGGCCGCGGTCACCTGGGACGGCAGCATCCCGCCGTTGGTGTCGCAGAGCACGAACCGCTCGGCGCCGGCGGCCAGCGCGGTCTCCACCACCGACGCGGTGTACGCCGGGTCGAAGCGGTAGCCGTCGTAGAAGTGCTCACCGTCGACGAAGACCCGGCGCCCCTCGGCGACCAGGTGGGTCACCGTGTCGTGGATCATCGCCAGGTTCTCCTTGGCGGTGGTACGCAGCGCCCGCTCCACGTGCCGCAGGTCGGCCTTGGCGACCAGCGCGATCGCCGGGGTCTGCGCGTCCAGCAGGCCGCGCACCTGCGGGTCGTCGGCGGCGACCGCGCCGGCCCGGCGGGTGGCGCCGAAGGCGACCAGCAGCGCGTGCCGGAGGTCGAGTTCGGTCCGCGCCCGGCGGAAGAACTCGGTGTCCTTCGGCACCGCGCCCGGCCACCCGCCCTCGATGAACCCGACGCCGAGCTCGTCGAGCAGCCGGGCCACCGCGAGCTTGTCGACCACCGAGTAGCTGAGCCCCTCGCGCTGGGCGCCGTCGCGCAGGGTCGTGTCGTAGACCTGGAACGTCATGGGGATCCCTTCGTCAGGCACCGGCCAGCGCAACAAAAAGACCCCCCGCGGCTGCGGGAGGTCTGCGCGCTCGGCGGAGGGAGGCCGGCGCGCTAGTTGCCAATAATGCGGGCGGTGCTGGTCACGTTGCGTACTCTGCCACCCGCCGACGGAATCTGGGAGGCACAATCCACATTTCGGGATAGGGCGCGGGGGTGGATTCCGGGCACGGGGTGTAGAACGCGCCGCACCGGGTAGGAGTCTCCGGGACCAGGAAACCCCATCCTCCGAGAACGACTCAGCGCAGTCGAGGCAGGAGAGATCCCATGGACAGGCTCAACCCGGACAGCACGCCCGCCACGGCGGACCCGGCTCCGCTGCGCGCGGTGTCGGACGAGGACGTCACGATTCTCGGCGGCCACGGAAGCCCGACTCTCCCCGCCCCCGCCAACGCCTTCGATCCCTGGGCCTACCGGGACGAGGCCGGGGTGGCCGGCGTCAACATGGTCGGCTACAAGATCGAGGCCACCGACGGTTCGGTTGGCAAGATCGACAGCAGCAGCCAGGAGGTCAACGCCAGCTACCTGGTGGTCGACACCGGGCCGTGGATCTTCGGTAAGAAGGTCATGCTCCCGGCCGGGACGGTGAACCACGTCGACCACGAGGAACAGAAGGTCTACGTGGACCGGAGCAAGGACCAGATCAAGGCGGCTCCGGAGTACGACGAGACGGCCACCGACCCGACGTACCGGGACAAGCTCGGCGGCTACTACAACGACACGTACGCCGCGACTCCGCCCGGACTCTTCCGGTAGCGGCTCCCGGCCACCACCCCGGTGGGCGGAGACGGATGTGACGGCCGGTGGGCATCGCCCCACCGGCCGTTTACCGTGTCAGGGTGGACGCCATTGAGGTCAACCGCAGATTCCCGTTCAGCACGACGTTCAACTTCCGTGACGTCGGCGGCTACCGAGGCCGGGACGGCCGCACGGTACGCACCGGCCGGCTCTACCGCTCCGACTCCCTGCACCGGATGGGCGAGGCCGACCAGGCTGCCTTCGCGGCGCTCGGCGTACGGACCGTCATCGACCTGCGCCGCCCCTTGGAGGTCGAGCGCGACGGCCGGGTCCCCGACTTCGACGGGCTCACCTACCGGCACATCCACCCGGAGCACGCCGAGTGGGGCGAGCAGCCGTACCAGCCGGGTGGCGACCTCGCCCGCTACCTCGCCGACCGGTACGCCGACCTGGCCCGTACCGGCACCGCCGGGCTCGCCGAGGCGATCGGCCTGATCGCCGAGGGCGCCAACGCCCCGGTGGTGGTGCACTGCGTCGCGGGCAAGGATCGCACCGGCATCGTCTGCGGCCTCACCCTCGCCGTGTTGGGCGTCGACGACGCCGAGATCGCCGCGGACTACGCGCTGAGCAACGAGGCGTCGCAGCGCTTCGGCGCCTGGGTCGCCACCGTCCTCCCGGAGGCCGCCGAGGTGCCGCCGCCGTTCCTCGCCTCGCCGGTGGAGACCATGCTGCTCTTCCTGGCCGAGATCCGCGCGGGCCACGGCTCCGTCGACGACTACCTCCGCCACGCCGGCGTCACCGACGACCAGCTCACCGCCCTGCGCACCCACCTGCTCGACTAGGTATGCCGCCCCCGCCGCCGGCGGGCGCGTTAAGAAGGGGCCCCTCCTCTACCGCAGGCGTTAAGAAGGGGCCCTTCCTTACATCTCAGAGCACGCGGTGGACCCAGTTGTACGGGTCGGCGGTGTTGCCGCGCTGGAGGTCGACCAACTGCTGGCGCAGGGCCATGGTGACCGTGCCGGGCTCACCGCCGCCGATGCTGAACTCCCCGTCGGGGAAGCGCACCCGCCCGATCGGGGTGATCACCGCGGCCGTGCCGCAGGCGAAGACCTCGCGGAGCCGGCCGCTGGCGGCGTCCGCCTGCCAGTCGTCGAAGGTCACCGGGCGCTCCTCGACCCGGTGCCCGGCCGCCGAGGCGAGCGTGAGCAGCGACTCCCGGGTGATGCCGGGCAGGATCGTCCCGGTCAGCGGCGGGGTGGCCACCGAGCCGTCGTCGTAGACGAAGAAGACGTTCATCCCGCCCAGTTCGTCGACGAACCGCCGCTCCACCGCGTCCAGGAAGACCACCTGGTCGCAGCCGTGCTCGGCGGCCTCGGCCTGGGCGGCCAGCGAGGCGGCGTAGTTGCCGCCGCACTTCGCCGCGCCGGTGCCGCCCGGTGCGGCCCGGGTGTAGTCGGGCGAGACCCAGACCGTCACCGGCCTGACTCCGCCGGAGAAGTAGGCACCCACCGGCGACGCGATCACCGCGAAGAGGTACTCGTTGGCCGGGCGGACGCCGAGGAAGACCTCGCTGGCGAACATGAACGGCCGCAGGTAGAGGCTGCCCTCCGCACCGTCGGGAATCCACTCCCGGTCGATCTCGATCATCCGGTGCAGCGAGTCGACGAAGGTCTGCTCCGGCAGCGACGGCATGGCCATCCGGGCCGCGGAGGTGTTGAACCGGGCCGCGTTGGCGTACGGGCGGAACATCGTCACGCCGCCGTCGCTGGCGCGGTACGCCTTCATCCCCTCGAAGATCTCCTGCGCGTAGTGCAGCACCGCGCTGGCCGGGTCCATCGGGATGGGACCGCGCGCCTCGACCCGGGCGTCGTACCAGCCCTTGCCGTCGGCGTAGCGGATGGTGACCATGTGGTCGGTGAAGACCCGACCGAACCCGGGGTTGGCCAGCAGCGCAGCCCGGTCGCTGGCCGATACCGGGGCGGGATTCGGACGAATCTCGAAGTCGAGCTTGTCACCACCGCTCATCGCGCTGACCTCCCTGAGGGACGACGACATGCGCCGACCGCATGCCGGAAACGTAGATGCCAGAAACTTACCCCGAACGGTCGTTCAGCGGATAGGTCGACCGGCGGGTAGCCAGGACACGGACGGTGACGTATCCACCGGTCGCCGGAACCCGGCGACCGCCGGCCTCCCGTGTCGGGCGACCGGCGGCGTCACGACCGGCTCAGGCGGCTACCTGCGCCGCGATCCGGTCGCCCACCTCGGCGGTGCGCAGGGCTACCTCCGGGCCACGGCTGGCCAGCTCCGCGCTGACCGCGGCGGTGATCCGGGCGGCGGCGTCGCCGTGCCCGAGCTGGTCGAGCAGCAGGGCGCCGGAGAGCACGGCGGCGACCGGGTCGGCCACCCCGCGGCCGGCGATGTCCGGCGCGGAGCCGTGCACCGGCTCGAACATCGACGGGTACGTCCCGTCGGGGTTGATGCTGCCGCTGGCGGCCAGGCCGATCCCGCCGGTGACGGCGGCGGCGATGTCGGTGAGGATGTCGCCGAAGAGGTTGTCGGTGACCACCACGTCGTACCGCTGGGGCTGGGTGACCAGGAACATCGCGGCGGCGTCGACGTGCTGGTACTCGGTGGCGACGTCCGGGTGCTCGGCGGCCACCGCCTCGAAGGTGCGGGCCCACAGCGAGCCGGCGTGGGTGAGCACGTTGGTCTTGTGCACCAGGGTCACCTTGCGCCGCTCGCGCCGCCGGGCGCGGGCGAAGGCGTCCCGGACCACCCGCTCCACCCCGTGCCGGGTGTTCAGGCTCTCCTCGGTGGCGATCTCGGCCGGAGTGCCCCGGTGCAGCGCGCCACCGGCGCCCGCGTACAGCCCCTCGGTGCCCTCGCGGACCACCACCAGGTCGACCTCGCCGGACTTGACCGTCGCCAGCGGGCTGCCGACTCCCGGCCAGAGCCGCGACGGGCGGAGGTTGACGTACTGGTCGAAGGCGAACCGCAGCTTGAGCAGCAGGCCACGCTCCAGCACGCCGGGCGGCACGGTCGGGTCGCCGACCGCGCCGAGCAGGATGGCGTCGTGCTCGGCCAGCTCGGCCAGCACCGGGTCGGGCAGCACCTCGCCGGTGCGGTGGTAGCGTGCCGCGCCGAGGTCGTACTCGGTCGCCTCGACCCCGGGCAGCGCCGCGTCGATGACCTTGCGGGCCTCCGCGACCACCTCGGGTCCGATCCCGTCCCCGGCCACCACCGCGATCCGTGCCACGTCCGTCAGCTCCTTCGCTCGTGTCGGCTCGACGGTACGCGGCTGTCCCGCCTCCCGGTACGGATGTTCCACTTTCCGGGAATCCAGGACGCACAGCAGCTTCCCAGGAGGCATTCATGGTGCGGTCATGTGCGCTGCCTAGCGTGGGCCCTGACGGCTCACGGGGCCGGACGCCGACTGCGACGGCGCGGTGGGCGTCGAGGAGAGGGCGATGCGATGTGGACCGACGAGCAGCCACGAACCCGCTGGGTGGACCCGGCGGCCTTCCGCCTCCGCCGTCCCGACCTACGGCTGGGCACCCGCGATCCGCGCCCCGACCGGGCCGGGTCGGTGGCCGGGGACCGGATCGCCGTTCGGCACAGCGTACGCACCTCGACCGGGGAGTACACCCTGCTGCTGAACGCACCGGAGTGGCTCGGCCGGCGCGGTGTCGGCGAGGCGCTGCGGGACGCGGTGGCCGAGCTACGGGCCATCGACCTCACCTACGGCCCGAACCGGCCGGAGAGCCTGGTGGCCCGGCTGCGCCGGGGCGAGATCGGCCCCGACTCGTACCCGCCGCTGGCGGATCTGGTGGACCGGTGCGCCGCGATGCGGGCGGCCACCGACGGCTGGTTCGACGCCTGGGCGGTGCCCGGCGGCTTCGACCCGGGCGGCCTGCTCGGCGGGTGGGCGGTCGAGCAGGCGGCGGCCCGGTTGCGCGCCGCGGGCATCCACGACTACGCCGTGCTCACCGGCGCCGACCTGGTGGTACGCGGCCAGGCCGGGCACGGCGGCCCGTGGCGGGTCGCGGTGCACCACCCGACCGAGCGGCACCGCGCGCCGCTGGTGCTGGAGATGACGGCGGGTGCCATCGGCACCTCCGGGGTGACCGGCCGGCAGGGTCACGTGGTGGACCCGCACACCGGCGAGCCGGCCGACCAACTGGTCGCCGCGACGGTGGTCGGCCCCGACCTCGCGGTCGCCGACGCCTACGCCACCGCGTTGTACGCCGCCGGCCCGGCCGGGCTGGACTGGTTCCGCTCCGGATCGGACTATCGCGTGCTCTTCGCCGACCGCCGCTGAGCCGAGGCCGCCGCTGAGCCGGGCCCCTCGCTGAGCGGGGGCGTCATGGCGCCCGCGAGGCCGTTCCCCGCACGGCAGATCCCCGCACGGCTGTCACCGGGCGGGTGGGAGGGCGGGTCGGTTGTGGCGGGGACAGCGATCGGCCCCCACGGTCGCGGCAACGACCGTGGAGGCCGGTCGGCGACGAGTGCGCGTGGCTTGCGCAATCGAGGGGTGCGGGCCAGCCGGCCAGGACGTCGACCGCGCCACCCGAAGACGGGCCGGCGTCACGGACTCGGCCAGTGACCGCCTCCGTACGCTATCGAATCGACGCGTTTCGCGGCAAGGGCTCCACAGGGGACCATCTGGCGCGATCCTGCCCGCCTACCGGTTGGCCTGCGCGGGGTCGTTTCGACAAGGTGAACCGTGGATGGCACGCTGTCGGCCGTGAGTTTCGATCTGAGCGTGTGGGCCCTGGCGGACGGGGCGACGCCCGAGGACGTGCGAGCGGCGGTGCAGCAGTGCCGGAACGGCCGGCACCGCGCGGGGCAACCCGACCCCCGCCTCGTGGCCTTCTACCGGGCGATCACCGCCAGCTACCCCGACCGGCCGACCGGGCCGAACACTCCATGGGCGGTCGCTCCGCTGCACACGGCGGCCGACCACGTGGAGTTGAACCTGGACCCGGCCTGCGCCGACCAGGTGCTGCTCGACATCGAACGGCTCGCCGGCGAGCACCGGCTGATGCTCTTCGACGCGCAGGACGGCTCGGTCTACCCGCCACCGGCGGCCCGGCTGCCCGGCTGACCCGGCCGCCCCACCACCTCGGCCGTACCCCGGTCGAACCGGTGGCGGCGACCGACGGGCGACGACGAGGGGCCCGGCCGACCGGCCGGGCCCCCACAAGTCGTGCGTGGACGTTGAACTGTCTACTCGTCGCGCAGGTCGGCGGCGCTCGCCGCGGTCGCGCCGATCGAGTCGGCGGCCGAGGTGAGCAGGTCGGCACCGAGCGCCTGGTCGACGGTGAGGGTCATCAGCGTCTCGCCGCCGGCCTCCCGACGGGCCACCTGCATCGCCGCGATGTTGATGCCGGCCTCGCCGAGCAGGGTGCCGACCGTGCCGACCACGCCCGGACGGTCGACGTAGCGGAGGAAGAGCAGGATGCCCTCGGCGCCGATCTCCACGTCGAAGCCGTCCACCTCGGTCAGCTTGATGATGTCCCGGTTGCCGGCCGGGGCGACCGTGCCGGAGACGCTGACCGTACGGCCGTCGGGCAGCGCGCCGCGGACGGTGACCAGGACCGGGTGCTCGACGGTCTCGGTCTGGGTGGTCAGCGACACCTCCACCCCGCGCTGGGCGGCCAGGTGCGGTGCGTTGACGTAGGTCACCTGCTCCTCCACCACGGAGCTGAACAGGCCCTTGGTGGCGGCGAGCTTGAGCACCGAGACATCGTGGTTGACGATCTCGCCGCGCACCTCGACGGTGACGCTGGCGGCGACCACGCCGGCCACCGCGGTGAAGGCGCGGCCGAGCTTCTCGGCCAGCGGCAGCAGCGGCCGGACGTCCTCGGCGACCACGCCACCGGCCTGCACGTTGACCGCGTCCGGCACGAACTCGCCCTGTAGGGCCAGCTTCACGCTCTTGGCCACGGCCAGGCCGGCCTTGTCCTGCGCCTCGGCGGTGGAGGCGCCCAGGTGCGGGGTGGCCACCACGTTGTCGAAGGCGAACAGCGGCGAGGCGGTGCAGGGCTCCTTGGCGTACACGTCCACCCCGGCGCCGGCGACCCGTCCCTCGGCCAGGGCGTTGGCCAGGGCCTGCTCGTCGATCAGGCCGCCGCGGGCGGCGTTGACGATCCGCACGCCCGGCTTGACGATGGAGAGTTCCTTCTCGCCGATCAGCCCGACGGTCTCCGGGGTCTTCGGCAGGTGGATCGAGATGAAGTCGCTCTCCCGCAGCAGCTCCTCCAGCCCGACCAGGCGCACCCCGAGCTGCGCGGCCCGGGCCGGCTGGACGTACGGGTCGTACGCGATCAGCCGGGTGCCGAACGCGGCGATGCGCGACGCGAAGAGGACCCCGATGCGGCCGAGGCCGACCACGCCGACGGTCTTGCCCTGCATCTCGACGCCGGTGTACTTCGACCGCTTCCACTCCCCCGCCTTGAGCGCGGCGCTGGCGCTGGCGGTGTGCCGGGCGACCGCGAGCAGCAGCGCGACGGCCTGCTCGGCGGCGGAGACGATGTTGGAGGTGGGGGCGTTGACGACCATGACGCCCCGCGCGGTGGCGGCCGGCACCTCGACGTTGTCCAGTCCCACACCCGCCCGGGCCACGACCTTCAGCCGGGGGGCGGCGGCGATCGCCTCGGCGTCGATCTGGGTGGCGCTGCGCACGATGACGGCGTCGGCCTCGGAGAGCGCGGCGAGCAGGGCCGGACGGTCGGTGCCGTCGACGTGGCGCACGTCGAAGTCGTGCGCGAGCACCTCGATGGCGGCGGGAGCGAGTTCTTCGGCGATCAGTACGACAGGATTCATCGGTCCTCGTAGACGTCGTATGCGGTCGGCTGGGCGACGGGGCGCTGCGCTGCGCCCTGTGCTTATCCGTGCCATGGCCGTTCGGTGCCGGCTACACACCTATCAGGGATGGTAGGTGGCGCACCGCCGGACGTGCCCCGGACCGCGGGGTGAGTGCCCTCACAGAGCGTTGTCACCCGACGGAAATCCCGCGTTCACCTGGGGCGGATGCGATCGGTCCGGTCACGTCCCGGGGCCGCGGCGCGTCGCCACCGGCGGAGACGGCCACGGCCCGCGACCCGACGCCGGGGAGAGCGTCGGGTCGCGGGCCGTGGTGGCGGACCCGCCAGGCGGGTCCGCCCGGTCAGGCGGTCTCGGTGATCGGTCGGTCGACCCAGCTCATCATGCCGCGCAGCTTCGCGCCGGTCTCCTCGATCGGGTGCGCCGCCCCCTCGGCCTGCCACTTGCTGAAGTTCGGCCGCCCGGCCTCGTCCTCGGCCACCCACTCGCGGGCGAACTCACCGTTCTGGATCTCACCGAGGATCTTGCGCATCTGCTCCTTGACCCGGCTGTCGATGACCCGCGGGCCCCGGGAGAGGTCGCCGTACTCGGCGGTGTCGGAGACGCTGTAGCGCATCCGGGCGATACCGCCCTCGTACATCAGGTCCACGATCAGCTTCAGCTCGTGCAGGCACTCGAAGTAGGCCACCTCGGGGGCGTAGCCGGCCTCGGTGAGCACCTCGAAGCCGGTCTGCACCAGCGCCGCCGCGCCGCCGCAGAGCACCGCCTGCTCGCCGAAGAGGTCGGTTTCGGTCTCCTCGGTGAAGGTGGTCCGGATCGCGCCGGCCCGGGTGCCGCCGATGCCCTTGGCGTACGACAGCGCCAGCGCGAAGGCCGCGCCGCTGCCGTCCTGCTCGACGGCGACCAGGCAGGGCACGCCCTTGCCGTCGACGTACTGCCGGCGGACCAGGTGACCGGGGCCCTTCGGGGCGACCATCGCCACGTCCACGTCGGCCGGCGGCTTGATCAGCCCGTAGCGGATGTTGAAGCCGTGCCCGAAGAACAGCGCCTTGCCCGCGCCGAGGTTCGGCGCGATCGACTCCGCGTAGATCTTGCGCTGGGCGGTGTCCGGCGCCAGCACCATGATCACGTCGGCCTCGGCGGACGCCTCGGCCGGGGTGAGCACCCGCAGGCCCTGCTCCTCGGCCTTCGCCCGGCTCTTCGAGCCCTCCGGCAGACCGATCACCACGTCGACGCCGGAGTCACGCAGCGACAGCGCGTGGGCGTGGCCCTGGCTGCCGTAGCCGATCACGGCGACCTTCTTGGCCTGGATCAGGCCCAGGTCGGCGTCGTCGTCGTAGAACACCTCAACGCTCATGACTTCCCTTTCGTACGGCGGCCGCAGCGGCCCGTCGTGGCTCATTGGACTCCGGCCGGAAGGCCGGCCAGCGGATGGATCAGGCGGCGCGCAGGGCCGGGCCGGCGGTGATGGCGCGGGAACCGCGCCCGATCGCCACCAGGCCCGACTGGACCATCTCCTTGATGCCGAAGGGCTCAAGGTCGCGCAGCAGCGCGTCGAGCTTGTCCGGGGTGCCGGTCGCCTCGACGGTGAGGGTGTCGGCGGCCACGTCGACCACCCGGGCCCGGAACAGGTTGACCGTCTCCAGCACCTGGGCGCGGGCGCTGCGCTCGGCGCGCACCTTCACCAGCAGCAGCTCCCGGGCGACCGAGGTCGACGGGTCCAACTCGACGATCTTGAGCACGTTGACCAGCTTGTTGAGCTGCTTGGTGACCTGTTCCAGCGGGGACGACTCGGCGTTGACCACGATGGTGATCCGAGAGACGTCCGGATTCTCGGTCTCACCGACGGCGAGACTGTCGATGTTGAAGCCGCGCCGGGAGAACAGCCCGGAGACCCGGGCCAGCACGCCCGGCTTGTTCTCCACCAACACGGACAACGTATGAATCGTCATGGTGCCTTCCTTGTCATGTCCTCACGGCCCTCGCTTCGCTCGGTGCGATCGGCCATGACTAGATCTCGTCTTCGTCGAAGGCCGGGCGGACGCCGCGGGCGAACATGATCTCGTCGTTGCTGGTGCCGGCGGCGACCATCGGCCAGACCATGGCGTCCTTGCCCACCACGAAGTCGATGACCACCGGCGCGTCGTTGATGGACATCGCCGCCTCGATGGTCCGGTCCACGTCCTCGGCGGTCTCGCAGCGCAGCCCGATGCAGCCGAGCGCCTCGGCGAGCTTGACGAAATCCGGGATGCGGTGCTTGTGGGTGCCCAGGTCGGTGTTGGAGTAGCGCTCACCGTAGAAGAGCGTCTGCCACTGGCGGACCATGCCGAGGTTGCCGTTGTTGATCACGGCGATCTTGACCGGGATGCCCTCCAGGGCGCAGGTGGCCAACTCCTGGTTGGTCATCTGGAAGCAGCCGTCGCCGTCGATCGCCCAGACCACCGTGTCGGGCTTGCCGACCTTGGCGCCCATCGCCGCCGGCACCGCGTACCCCATGGTGCCGAGGCCGCCGGAGTTCAGCCAGGTCTGCGGCTTCTCGTAGGAGATGAACTGGGAGGCCCACATCTGGTGCTGGCCGACGCCGGCCACGTAGATCGCGTCCGGCCCGGCGATCTCCCCCAGCCGCTTGATCACGTACTGCGGGGAGAGGGTGCCGTCGGCGGGCTCCTCGTAGCCCAGCGGGTACCGCTCGCGCAGGTCGTCGAGCTGGGCCCACCAGTCGGCGAGGCCGGTGCCGTGCCCGGCCGCCTGCTCGGCGGTGACCGCCGCGAGCAGCTCGTCGATGACGTGCCGGGCGTCGCCGACGATCGGCACGTCCGCGTGCCGGTTCTTGCCGATCTCGGCCGGGTCGATGTCGGCGTGCACCACGGTGGCGTCCGGGGCGAAGGAGTCCAGCTTGCCGGTGACCCGGTCGTCGAACCGGGCGCCGAGCGCCACGATCAGGTCGGCCTTCTGCAGGCCGTAGACCGCGGCGACGGTGCCGTGCATGCCGGGCATGCCCAGGTGCTGCCGGTGCGAGTCGGGGAACGCGCCCAGCGCCATCAGCGTGGTCACCACCGGGATGCCGGTCAGCTCGGCCAGCCGGCGCAGGCCCTCGGTGGCGCCGGCCTTGAGCACGCCGCCGCCGACGTAGAGCACCGGCCGGCGAGCGCTGCCCATCAGCCGGGCCGCCTCGCGGATCTGCTTGCCGTGCGGGTGCAGCGTGGGCCGGTAGCCGGGCAGGTCCAGGGTGGGCGGCCAGGCGAAGGTGGTCGGCGCCTGGAGGACGTCCTTCGGGATGTCCACCAGGACCGGGCCGGGCCGTCCGGTCGAGGCGAGGTGGAACGCCTCGGCCAGCACCCGCGGGATCTCGCCGGGGTTCTGGACCAGGAAGTTGTGCTTGGTGATCGGCAGGGTGATGCCCTGGATGTCCGCCTCCTGGAAGGCGTCGGTGCCGATCGCGGGGCGGGCCACCTGACCGGTGATCGCCACCAGCGGCACCGAGTCCATGTACGCGTCGGCGATCGGGGTGACCAGGTTCGTCGCGCCCGGACCGGAGGTGGCGATGCAGACCCCGACCCGACCGGTGGCCTGGGCGTAGCCGGTGGCCGCATGGCCGGCGCCCTGCTCGTGCCGGACCAGGATGTGCCGGACGGTCGAGTCGTAGAGCGGGTCGTATGCGGGCAGGATCGCGCCACCCGGGATGCCGAAGGCGACGTCGACGCCGAGCGCCTCCAGGGAGCGCACCAGCGAACCGGCGCCCGAGACCTGGGCCGGTGCGGGGCGTACCGCCGGGGTGGCGGCGGCGCGGGTGTGGTCGGCGTCGCCCGGGGCCTCGGCGGCGTTGCGGGCGCGCCGGACTGAGTGGGCGAGGGTCTCTGGCGTGGGTCTCGTCATTGCGGTTGGCCTTCGGCTGGAGTGGGTGGGGCTGCTCACACTGTGGAACGCGGGCGCGGGCCCGCTCCGATGGATTCGACGGCAAGAAAAAGGCCCGCGTGCCAGATGCACGGGGCCAGCGCACTCTCAGTCAGGGAGAGTGCGCTCAGGTAAGTACTCGCAGCGACCGGTACGACGACATGGGCTCAAGCCTGACGCATCTCACGCGATGAGTCAACTGATCCCACATTTTGGTTCACGGTTCTCGGCGCGGCGCTCCCCGGCACACCGGCCACACCCGGTGTGACCTGCCCCGGGATGCCCTCACCCGAGCGCGGGACGGGCGATCGGAACGGGGCCGGCGACGGGGCGTCCTCCGGTGCCGGGCGGGCCGGCCGGGCACCGGAGGAGGAGGCCGCCGCCAACATCGCCTCCAAATGCTCGGCCGGTACGCCCCAGCCGAACAGCGCGCCCTGACCGAACCGGCAACCGGCGGCCACCACCGCAGCCAACTCGGTGGGCGTGGTGACCCCCTCGGCGATGACCTCCAGCCCGAACTGGTGGCCCAGCCGCATGACGATGTCCACCATCGGGGCGAACGCCGGGCCGTCGCGCCCGACCGGTCGGACCGGCTCGTGCTCGGCGACCAGGCCATGGTCGATCTTGAGGATGTCGATCGGCAGCCGGCGCAGCTGCCCCAGCGAGGAGTAGCCGGCACCGAAGTCGTCCAGGGCGATCCGCACGCCGGTCAGCCGGAGCGCGGTCAGCCGACGGATCAGCTCGTCGAGATCGGTGGCGACCGCGTGTTCGGTGACCTCCAGCACCAGCCGCTGCGGCGGGACGTGATGGGCCCGCAGCGCCTCGGCGACCTGGACCACGTACTCCGGGGCGTGCAGTTCGCGCGGCGAGACGTTGACCGACACCCAGACGTCATGCCCCTCGGCAAGCCAGCGGGAGAGCTGGAAGCAGGCCTGGTGCAGCACCCAGGCGCCGAGCCTGGCGATCATCCCGCACTCCTCCGCGAGGGGGATGAACTCGTCGGGACGGACGTTGCCCAGCTCGGGGTGGCGCCAACGGAGCAGCGCCTCCGCACCGACCGGGCGCACCGACGGCAGGGAGGCGACCGGCTGGAAGACCAGCCGCAACTCGTCGCGTTCGATCGCGCCGCGCAGCTCGTGCTCCAGCGTGGTACGCCGACGCAGCAGCCGGTCGTACGCGCCGTCGTATCGCTCGATCCGGTTCTTGCCGCGCTGCTTCGCGTAGCGCAGCGCGAGATCCGCGTGGCGCAGCAGCAGCTCGACGTCGGGTTCGTCGGCCCAACCCGCCAGGCCGATGCTGACCGAGAGGAAGACCGGCCCCTCGGGCTGCTCGTAGGGGCGGCCGAGCACCCCCAGCAGCCGGTCGGCGACCACCCCCGCCTCGGTCGGACCGCCGTGCATGAGCACCGCGAACTCGTCCCCGCCAAGGCGGGCGGCGAGGTCACCGGGGCGCAGGTTGCCCCGCAGCCGCTGGCCGACCTCGGCCAGCACCGCGTCGCCGACGTCGTGGCCGCGCATGTCGTTGACGTTCTTGAAGCCGTCCAGGTCGAGGCCGAGCAGGACGCAGGGGGTACCGCTCTCGGCGCAGCGGTGCAGGGCCTGCAACAGCCCCCGCCGGTTGGCCAGGCCGGTGAGCGCGTCGGTGTGCGCGAGCTGGCGGAAGTGCGCCTCCCGCTCGGCCAGCCGCCGGGCGTAGGCCCGGACCTCGTGCAGGGTGAGGTACTGCCGGGCCACCAGGGCGAACCCCTCGACGCTGCCGGCGACGATGGCCAACCCGTCGAACCGGCCGTCCTGGAGGAGGTGGTACATCGCCGAGGCGGCCATGGCGACCATCGGGACGAACGCGTACTCGCCGTCGCGCCGGATCACGTCGATGGCGACCTGGCCGGGCGGGTCGATCCGGTGCACGGCCACCGCGACGGTCAGCAGGCCCGCCGCCAGCACCACCGCGGCGACCGCGGCCACACCGGGGCCGGCCTGGCAGAGCCCGGCCGCGACGGCGAGCCCACCGCAGGTCGCCACGGTGATGCCGGTGCCCAGCACGGCGAGGCAGCGGCGGGGCGGTGGGGCGCGGAAGACCATGATCGCGGCGAGGCCGGAACTCAGCGCCGCGCTGACCGAGGCGAGCAGGAGCGCCGGGCAGGCCGACGGGGTGGCCTCGCCGAGCAGCCGGGTCGGCTCGGAGAAGAGGACCCAGCCGACGAACCAGAGCGCCGCGCCCACGATCACGCCGTCCAGGGCGAGCCGGGCGGCCGAGCCCAGCGAGCCGGCCACCCCGGGCATCCGGAGCAGGCCCACGCAGAAGAGCAGACCGCTCACCGCCGTGCCGAGCGCGACCAGCGTCGCCCAGCCGCTGCGCGGTGATTGCTGGTGCGCCCAGTGCCCGCCGACGCTCAGCGCCACGGCCACCCCGACCAGCATGGTCACCAGCGCTACCGCGCCGGCGGTGGCGAGCAGCGCGTACGCCTGGCGGTGCGGGGCGGTGCGACGCCGGACGGCGGCGACCAACAGCACGCCGGCCCCGAGGGCGACCAGCGCGCTCAGCACCGCGGCGCCGATCATGCCCGGGGGTGTGTGCACACCTCCAACTGTGCCGGATGCGTGCTCGCCGTGGGGACCCCGGGTGTGCATCTGTTGGGACACGGAGCGCGCACCTGTCCGGTGCCGGGTCGCCGGTGCCAGACTGGTACGCATGCCTGAGCTGCGGTCGAAGACCTCCACGCACGGCCGGACGATGGCCGGCGCCCGGGCCCTGTGGCGGGCCACCGGGATGACCGACGACGACTTCGGTAAGCCGATCGTCGCCATCGCGAACAGTTTCACCCAGTTCGTCCCGGGGCACGTACACCTCAAGGACCTCGGTGGTCTGGTCGCCGACGCGGTGGCCGAGGCCGGCGGGGTGGGCCGGGAGTTCAACACGATCGCGGTCGACGACGGCATCGCCATGGGCCACGGCGGCATGCTCTACTCGCTGCCCAGCCGGGAGCTGATCGCCGACGCGGTGGAGTACATGGTCAACGCGCACTGCGCGGACGCCCTGGTCTGCATCTCCAACTGCGACAAGATCACGCCCGGGATGCTGCTGGCCGCGCTCCGGCTCAACATCCCGACCGTGTTCGTCTCCGGCGGGCCGATGGAGGCCGGCAAGACGGTGGCGATCGAGGGCATCGTCCACTCCAAGATCGACCTGATCGACGCCATGATCGCCTCCTCGAACGAGGCCGTCACCGACGACCAGCTCGGCGCCATCGAGCGCTCCGCCTGCCCGACCTGCGGCTCCTGCTCGGGCATGTTCACCGCGAACTCGATGAACTGCCTCACCGAGGCGATCGGGCTGGCGCTGCCCGGCAACGGCTCGACGCTGGCCACCCACGCCGCGCGCCGGTCGCTCTTCGTCGAGGCCGGCCGCACCGCCGTGGAGATCGCCAAGCGGTGGTACGACCACGACGACGCCACGGTGCTGCCCCGCGTGGTGGCCTCCCGGGCCGCCTTCGAGAACGCCGTCGCGCTGGACGTGGCGATGGGCGGCTCGACGAACACCATCCTGCACCTGCTGGCCGCCGCCCGCGAGGCCGAGCTGGACTTCACCGTGGCCGACATCGACGCCATCTCCCGCCGGGTCCCGTGCCTGGCCAAGGTCGCCCCGAACTCGCCGCAGTACCACATGGAGGACGTGCACCGGGCCGGTGGCATCCCGGCCATCCTCGGCGAACTGGACCGCGCCGGGCTGCTGCACCGGGACGTGCACGCGGTGCACTCCCCCTCCCTGGAGCGCTGGCTGGCCGACTGGGACGTGCGCGGCGGCTCGGCCGTCCCGGAGGCGGTCGAGCTGTTCCACGCCGCGCCGGGCGGGGTGCGCACCACCGAGCCCTTCTCCACCACCAACCGCTGGTCGTCACTTGACACCGACCCGGCCGGCGGCTGCATCCGGGACCGGGAGCACGCGTACACCGCCGACGGTGGGCTGGCCATCCTCGCCGGCAACCTCGCGCCGGACGGCTGCGTGGTCAAGACCGCCGGGGTGCCCGAGGAGTGCCTGACCTTCCGTGGCCCGGCCAAGGTCTACGAGTCGCAGGACGACGCGGTCACCGCCATCCTGGCCAAGGAGGTGGTCGCCGGGGACGTGGTGGTGATCCGCTACGAGGGGCCGAAGGGCGGCCCCGGCATGCAGGAGATGCTCTACCCCACCTCGTTCCTCAAGGGCCGGGGACTGGGCCGGGCCTGCGCGCTGCTCACCGATGGCCGGTTCTCCGGCGGCACCTCGGGGCTCTCCATCGGGCACGTCTCCCCCGAGGCCGCCTCCGGCGGGCTGATCGCGCTGGTCGAGCCGGGCGACGAGGTCGTCATCGACATCCCGAACCGGTCGATCGAGCTGAACGTGCCGGCCGACCTGCTCGACGCCCGCCGGGTCGCCCAGGAGAAGCGGGACCGACCGTACACCCCCCTCGACCGTCAACGCCCGGTCTCCGCCGCACTGCGCGCGTACGCCTCGATGGCCACCTCCGCCAGCGACGGCGCCTACCGCCGCGTCCCCGAGTGAAAGGAAGGGCCCCTTCTTAACGCCTCGCGTATCAAAGGGGCCCCCTCCTAACATCTGGGCTATGGGATCGGCCTGACCTGCGTGGCGCCGCGCCAGCAGCCGGTACGCGCCCGTGGCGAGACCCATCCCTGGCCGGTGAGCCGCACCTGCGCCCAGACGCAGGTGCGGGTGCTGGTCAGCATGTTGCCGAAGGTGGAGATGCCGGCGTAGTCCATGGCGAAGTCGGCGTTGCGGGACGGGTCGTCGCCGTCGAAGACGGTGAGCTGGATCCACGCGGGCCGGGGCACCTGCGCCGCCTCCGGCAACGGCACGAACCGGGGCCAACTCGCCCCGCAGGCCGGCGCGTAGCGCAGCTCGACCGTGCCGATCACCCGCTCGTCGAGCAGCACCGCACTACTGTCCACGGTGGTCACACCGGGATCGGCGGCGCAGCCGGTGTCCTTCGGATCGGTGCCGTCGCGGACCTCCCGGGTCTCCGCGGGGGCGGCCGGCTGGCCGGTCCGCTCCGGCGGCGGCGCGGCCCCGGTCGGAGCCGCCGCCGGGCTGCCACCGACGCGAAATCCGCCGGCGAGCCAGGGCACGGCCGCGAACCCGGCCACCATCGCCGCCGCCAGGGCCAGGGCACCGGTGGTACGCCGACCCCGGAAACCCGGCTTCCCACGTCCCGCGTCGCCGCGCGGAGCGGCCGGTCCGTCGACCGGGCCCGCCCCGCCGGCCGGGCCCGCCCGGTCAGCTGAGCCTGCCCCGTCGGTCGGGGCGGCGGAGCCGTCGAGCCGCCCGGAGATCGGTCCGCTGACCGCTGTCGCGGTGGCCGCTGCCCGCCAGCGATCGGCCCACTCCGCCTCGTCGCCACCGAGCGCGCGGGCGTACGCCAGCGCGGTGTCCAGCGTCGGCAGTTTCCGCCCGCCGGCCGCCTCGGACAACGAGCTGGCGGAGCGGTGTGCCCGGCGGGCGAGCGCCTCGTAGGTCGGTCGCCCGGCGGCCTCCCGCAACCTGCGTAACTCGGCGGCGAAGGCCTGGACGGGATCAGCGGTGGGGTCCACGGGGCGTTCCGCGCGGGCCATGGGCCGCTCCTCGGATTGATTGACCATCGCCGCGATTGATTGTCCGACGCGACACAGCGTAGAGACCACTGTCGACGGACGGTAGAGATGGGGAGGCCGAATCTCCGGGCCTCGGCAGCCCACCAAGCGGAGGAATCATGACGATGCGCAATGCCCGACGGCTGGCCGGTGTGGCCGCCGCGAGCGCCCTCGCCGCCAGCATGCTGGTCGCCACCCCCGCCAGTGCCGCCACGTGCAGCGGCCACGGCTGCGACGGCACCGACCCGGCCAACACCGGCTGTTCCAGCGGCGCCCAGAACGCCACCTACAACCCGGCGTACATCATGCAGGGCTCGACCACGCTGGCCGTGGTGGAACTGCGCTGGAGCCCGAGCTGCGGCACGAACTGGGGTCGGATCTCCAACCGGGTGAGCCCGAACAACACCGTCCGGGTGTACGTCTACCGGTCGAGCCCCTACGCCACCACCACCAAGTACGGCGGCACCGGCACCCAGTACTACGGCGACCAGCTCTACGGTCTGAACATGACGGTGTGCGCGGTCGGCGAGGTGGTGACCTCCTCCGGCGCCACGTACACCAGCACAGCGCTCTGCGCCTGAGGGTCGGAGGTGTCCCACCGCTACGTCGGCGTACGCGGCTGAGTGCCGGGGACCAGCGTGCGGGCGTACGCGATGGCGGCCGGGGTGTCCGGAAAGACCCGGCCGTCGCGGCGTAGTTGATCGGCCACGCCGAGGGTGTCCAGCACCTCGTCGTGGCCGGGGACGATACCGGAGAGCAGCACGGTTATTCCCCGGCCCTGGAGCCGCCGGATGGCGTCGCCGAGCACCTGGGCGCCGGTGGCGTCGATGGTGGAGACCCGGGCCATCCGCAGGATGACCACCCGCACGTCGGCGACGTCGGAGAGCCGGAGCAGGAAGTTGTGGGCGGCGGCGAAGAAGAGCGGCCCGTCGAGCCGGTAGGCCACGATGTGCTCGGCGAGCAGCGCCTGCTCCTCGGCGGTGTGCTCGGTGGCGTCCAGGGGGACCTGTTCGAGTTTCGCGCTGCGGGCGATCGCGCGCAGCGCCACCACGATGGCCACCCCGACACCGACCGCCACGGCGGTGACCAGGTCCCAGATCACCGTGACCGCGAAGGTGAGCACCAGCACCAGGGCATCGCCCCGGGTGGCGCGGGCCAGCGCCCAGAGCGACGCGGCCTCGACCATGCGTACGGTGGTGGCCAGCAGCACGCCGGCCAGGGCGGCGAGCGGGATGCGGCCGACCAGCGGCGCGGCGGCCAGCACGATCCCGGCGAGGGCCACCGCGTGGGTCAGCGCGGCCAGTTTCGAGACCGCGCCGGCCCGGACGTTCACCGCGGTACGCGCGATCGCGGCGGTGGCCGGGATGCCGCCGAACAGCGGGGACGCGACGTTGGCCAGCCCCTGGCCGAACAGCTCGCGGTCCGGGTCGTGGCGCTGGCCGACGGTCATCCCGTCGGCGACGGTGGCCGAGAGCAGGCTCTCCAGCGCGGCCAGCGCCGCCACCGCCAGCGCGGCGGGCAGCAGCACGCCGATCGCACCGAGGTCGAGGAAGTCCAGCGAGGGCGCGGGCAGCCCCTGCGGCAGGGCGCCGATCCGGAGCAGGTCGACCGGCAGCAGCTCCGCGAGCAGCGTGGCGGCGACCACCGCGAAAAGCGAGAACGGCACCCCGGGACGCCAGCGCGCGCCGAGCAGCATCACCGCCGCGACACCGAGCGCCACCGCGAGGGGAGCCGGCTGTGGGTGTACGACGAAACGGGCGACCGCGTCGCCCGCCACCGCCAGCACCCGTTCGCCCTCCGCGTCGGCGACACCGAGCGCGGCCGGCACCTGTTGCAGGGCGATCACCACCGCGATGCCGGCGGTGAAGCCCTCGATCACCGGCACCGGGAGATACCGGACGTACCGGCCGAGACGGGCGAAGGCCAGGGCGATCAGGATCAGCCCGGCCAGCGCGCCGACCATCAACACCCCGGTCGCCCCGAACTGGGCCACGATCGGCACCAGCACCACGGTCATCGCACCGGTGGGACCGGAGACCTGGAGGTTGGAGCCGCCGAAGACGGCGGCCACGGCGCCGGCGACCACGGCGGTGATCAGCCCGGCCTCCGCGCCGAGGCCGGAGGTGACGCCGAAGGCCAGCGCCAGCGGCAGGGCGACGATGGCCACGGTGAGCCCGGCGACCAGGTCGCGCCGGGGCGCCCGGCGTACCGCCCGCCAGTCGGCGCGGCCGGGCAGCAGGTCGATCAGGCGACGCCCGGCGGTGGTCAGCACCGATCCCGACGTGCCGGCGGGCCGGGCCTGGGTGGCGCTCACCGCTCCCGTCCGCCGGCCCGCAGCTCGTCGAGGAGGGCGTCCCGGTCGGTGAGCACCGCGCCGAGGATCCGCCGACCGGCCGCGAGCAGGTCGGCGACGTCGGGGGTGCTGAGCGCGTACATCACCAGGGCACCCTCGCGGTGCGAGGTGACCATGCCGGCCCGGCGCAGCACGGCGAGCTGCTGGGAGAGGTTCGACGCCTCGACGTCGATGGCGGCGAGCAGGTCACGTACCGGCCTGGGGCCGTCCTGGAGCAGCTCCAGCACCCGGATCCGGACCGGATGCCCGAGGGTGCGGAACAGCTCCGCCTTCGCCTGGTAAAGCGGCACCGACACGCCTCAGCCTCCTCCACGCTCCGACGGCGTACTGAAGACTTTAGCAGTTGCAGGATTCTTCAAATAGATGGCCGGCGGGGTCCGCCGCGCCGGCCTCAGCCCTGGTCGAACATCTGCCCGATCCGGATCCGGTTGCCGAACGGGTCACGGATACCGAAGTCGATCCCGTACGGCCGCTCCATCGGCTCGTCGGTGACGTCGACGCCCTTGGCGACCAGTTCCTCGTACGTCTTCTGCGCGTCGTCGGTGGTCATGAAGAGGAAGCCACCCGCCGCACCCTTGGTCAGCAGCTCACGGACCTGCTCGGCGGTGGCCGGGTCGAGGTTGGGCGGGCCCGGCTTCTCCAACAGGATCTCGCGCTTCGGGTCGCCGGGCACATTGACCGTGAGCCACCGCATGAAGCCGAGATCCTGATCCGTGTTCACCTCCAGGCCGAGCTTGCCAACATAGAAGTCGAGCGCCTCATCCTGGTCGAGGACGTAGATCTGAGAGCGGCTGATCGCGTTCATCGTCATACCCGGAACGCTAGTGGAGAGCCGTGACCTGCTGCTTATCCAAAACTGCTCGGTCGGGTCCAGGCCTTCGTGAAGCAGCTCGGCACCGGCACCGCCGGCGCCGTGCGCCGCTTACGGTAGTCGGTGGGCGATTCGCCGACGATCTGCCGGAAGGTACGACTGAACGTCCCGAGACTGCCGAACCCGACCGCATGACAGACCTCCGTCACATCCTGGCCGGTGTGCAGCAGCAGGTACATGGCCCGTTCCACCCGCCGCCGTTGCAGGTAGCGGTGCGGGGTCTCACCGAAGGTGGCCCGGAAGGTACGGATGAAGTGCGCCGGGGAGACGTGCGCGATCCGCGCCAGCGTCGGGATGCCGAGCGGGTCCGCGTACGCCCGGTCCATCGCGTCCCGGGCCCGCAACATCGCCCGGTTCGTCTCCTCGACCGCCCTGCTCACCCGCCCCCTTTCCACCGACATCCGGTCACACCCGATCGTGTCCGACCTGCGAGACCCGGACGAACACTGGGCTCGCCGGAGCCTACGCTCACCGGTCGATCAACCGACCATGTCGACGAAGCGGACGGGTTCCGCCAGGACGGCGGCAGCCCCGCCGAGGTTGGCCAGGCGGGCAGCCAGGGTGGCTGCGGCGAGCCGCTCGGGCAGGGCTACGCCGAACTTCAGGCCTGCCAGGGCACGCTGGTCGACCTCCGGCAGGCATAAGCGCTCCTCGGCGTCGGCCACCAGGGTCCGCCACTGCGCGCGGGTCACATTCTCGCGGAGCCGGACGGCGTGATCGTCGAAGCGCTGCACCGGGTCGACGACCTCACCGAGCGTGGCCGCCAGGGTGGCATTTGTCCGTAGGCCCGCCCAGGTCCACCACCACAGGTCACCACTGCGGGACCGGACGACACAGTTGCCGCCCGGGTGGACCAGTGGCGAGCGTTCCTTCCGCATCTCGGCGAAGCTGCTCGCCGCTCGTTTGGTGATCCGCACGGGCGGGTCCTGGCCGAGCAGGACGTCACGCATGGCACGGGTCAGCCGATAACTCGACCCGATCCAGCCCAACGAGGTCCACCGGGCCCGGCCACCGCCGTCCACCGGTTCGACGAAGCAGCGGCGCCGACGCCAGTCGACGTAGGTGACCCGCCAGCTCCGGCCACTCAGCAACAGCCGGCGATCGCCGCGTACCTCCTCGGTGAGCAGACTCGGATCGATTCTGCCCAGCTCGGTCCGGCCGTACAGGACGGTGAACTCGGGTGGTCCGGTGAAGACGGCGGTCAACTCCATGAAGTGTCGCCGGCCGAACCGGCGTTCCGCCTCGGAGCCGATGAACAGCAGACCGCCGTCGCTGTCGAGGAAGCCCTGTTCGCCAAGGTGACGGACGATCGGCTGGGCGCTCGCGTCGAAGGGTGCCAGATCGTTCCACGCCTGTGGCCAGAGCCGGTCACCGACCTGCCCCTCCTGGAGGCAGAGCGCGAGCAGCTGCTGGGCGACGATGTGCCGGGGCTCCGGCGGCGGCAGGACCGGCTCCACCCAGCCCTGCCCCCATAACAGCAGCAAAGCTGCGGCTCGGATCAGCTCCGATCCGCTGCGGCACAGGAAGAGGCAGTTGCGCAGGCTGCCCGGCCGGCGTCCGGTGCGGCCCAGCCGTTGCAGAAACGACGCCACCGTCGCGGGGGCGTCGATCTGGATCACCCGGTCGAGGTCACCGACGTCGATGCCGAGTTCCAGGGTGCTGGTGGAGACGATCACGCAGTCCCGTTCCTCGGCGAACGCCTGCTCCGCTCGACGGCGCTCGTCCAGCGAGAGGGACGCGTGCGACAGGAAGGTGGTGACGCCCCGCTCGCGCAGCAACTGGGCGAGTTCCTCGACGGTCTGCCGGGCATCGCAGAAGACGAGCCGCTTCTCACCCCGGTGCAGCGTGGAGATGATGGTGGCCGCGTTGGCCAGGGAACCGACGTAGTCGAGTTCGACATCCCCCGGTGGCGCGGCACCGCCGGAGACGACCGGCGTCGCTGCGGACAGTCCGGGCGCGACGACCGTGCCCGGACGGATGCCGGCCCCAGCGCCCTGTAGCCAGCTGAGCAGTTGCTCGGGGTTGCCGACGGTCGCCGACAGCCCGACCCGTTGCAGCGGCCGGTCGACCACCCGGGTCAGCCGTTCCAACAGAGCGAGCAGGTGCCACCCCCGGTCGTCCCCGGCAAAGGCATGCACCTCGTCGACCACGACGGCGCGCAGGCCGCAGAGGAACATTCGATGGTCCACGTTCGCGCTGACCAGCATGGACTCCAGCGACTCGGGGGTGGTCAGCAGGATGTCGGGGCGTTGCCACAACACCGCCCGCCGCGCCGGGTGCGGCACGTCGCCGTGCCACCGCGCCACCGTCCGGCCCAGCCAGCCGGCGTACCGCTCGATCCTCGGGTGCAGGTTGTTGAGCAGCGCCTTCAGCGGGCATAGGTAGAGCAGTGCGGTGCCGTTCCACCGTTCTGCCGTCATCCGGGACAGCAGCGGAAAGAGCGCCGCCTCGGTCTTGCCGCCCGCCGTCCCGGCGAGCAGCAGCGCGTCCTCACCGCGGACCAACGGCGGCACTGCGGCACGTTGCAGTGGCCGCAGGTCCGGCCAGCCGAGGGTGTTGACCACATGGTGCAGCAGCACCGGGTCCAGCAACTCGTCGCCGCTCACATTGGCAGGTCGACATCGTCGGCCGCCGCGACGTTCCGCTCGACCTCGGTCAACTCGTCGGCACGTACGGTCAGGGCGTAGTGCTGCCAGGGATCCCAGTCGGGAAACTGGTCGACCCGGTCGAGGACGTCGGCGACGAGTTTCTTGAGATAGACCCGGGGTGCCACGCCGACCCTGCCCCCCAACCGTCCGGCCACCGCCCGGGCCAGCTCAGCGAGGTAGCCATCATCGACGCGGGCGGCTACCCGGTCTCCGCCGTAGATCTCCCGCACCCGGACGCCGAGTTGGACGAGGGACTCCTCGGTGAAACCGGGCAGCCGCAGCTGCGGGGCACGCGGGTTGTCCCAGCGCGGTTCCGGTCCGAAGTCGGTGGCGAGCCGCTGGGCCAGCGGGGCGAGGCGCTGCGCACCCTGCTGCCCATCGAAGAACGCCGGTGTGCCGGTGACCATCAGGAACAGCCCGGGAAAGCGGTCGGCGTAGATGTCGTCGACGAGTTGGCGCAGCGCGTTGAGTGCCTTGTCCCGGGCATCGGAGCGCACCCGCTGAAGGGTCTCGACCTCGTCCAACACCAGCAGCAGGCCGGGGTGGCCGCTGTCGCGCAGCACGGTCAGCAGGCCGCGCAGAAAGGTGAGCGCCCCGAAGTGGTCGAGGGCGCCCTTTATGCCGGCCGCCCGGCGGGTCGACGCCGCAACGTGCGGCTGCCCGCCCAACCAGGCGGCCAGCCCACCGGCGGTCACCTCGTCCCCGACGGCCACGGCGGTGCGGTATCCGCGCAGCGCCGCCGCGAAAGCGGGCGTGCTGCGGGAGATCTCCGCCAGCCGGATCTCCAGCAGCTCACCTACCGCCCGATCGAGCCCTTCGGCGTCCGCCTCGGTGGCCGTGCCGGCTGACAGGACATCCTCCTCCAAGGCGAAGATCCAATTGTCCAGTACGGGTCGCAGGGCACTCGGCGCGAACTGCTCGGTGGACAACTGCTCGACCAGGCGGCGGTAGACGGTCTCCATCCGGTGCAGCGGCGTCTCCAACTCGGAGACCTGCACCTCGGCAACGGCGAAGCTGCGCCGCTTGGCCCGTTCACCAAGCCACCTGGTGAAGAAGGTCTTGCCTGCGCCGTACTCGCCCCGGACGGCCTTGAACACGCTGCCCGCACCGGCGACCCGCTCCAGGTCGTCGTCGAGGGCGGTGGTGAAGCGGTCGAGCCCGACCGCGAGCGCGTCCACGCCGTTGGACGGCACCACGCCCCGACGCAGTGCGTCGATGATGTCGCGCCGACGGCGGGCGCTCACCTGCACGGTCATGACGCGGGCAGCCCGAACTGCTCGATCATCAGGGGGACGTCCAGCTTCGCGGTCCGTCCGTCGGGATCGAGACTGAGCACCGGATAGCCCTCGACCTGAAGCAGCCGCCGCAGCGCAGTGAAGGTGCCGGAGATCCGGTGCAGCGGCACGTCCGCCCGGGTGGCGAGGGTTTCCAGGGTGGCCCGGCCGTTCCCGGCGACCAGTGCAGCGACCAGTGCGGCCACCCGCTCGTCCGGCACGGGTGCCCGACTGTCGCGGCGGTCCGCGTACACCGGGCTGGCCAGCAAGGCGTCGACGAGCGCGACCACCGGGTCCGGCGCAACCGGTGGCCCGGCCGGGGATGCCGGCGGCGGCGACGGAGCCGCCGGGACCGGCGCAGGCAGGTCGAACAGGCCCTCGTCCTGGGCGGCCGGACGCGGCCGGCGGCCCGGTCGGGGAGCCGGCGTGGGCCGGGAGGACGGTACGGACGCAGGTCGCGGGTCCGCGACGGCCGCTGCCACACGTGCCGCCGGCCGCAGCGGCTCACGCCACCACTCGGGGCTGGCCACCGGTGCTCCGGCCCAGCCCGGGACGGCATCCTCGTCCCCGGCGGCGAAGAGCAGCAACGGGACGACTGCCTCGGCCGCGCTCGCCCCTCCGTGGTAGCCGGCCTTACGCGGGCCGTACCGCAGTTCCTCCCGCCAGGGCAGAATCACCTGGCCTCCGGCCAGCGCCACCCGGCTGCCCTGGAAAGCCAGCTCACCGTCACCGGGCTCGCCGGTCGCCGCCCGCCACCGATTCTCGCTGCTCTCCGACGGCCGCAGCGCGGCCTCCACGCCGCGATCGACGACATGCCCGTGGTCGGCGACCAACACCACGACCCGTCCCTGGGCGACGGAGAGCAGATCCCGCAGCCCTTTGACGGTTTCGTTGTTCCACTCGACCGAACCCGGGTCGCTTCGGTCCAGCGCATCGTCGATGGTGTTGATGACGGCGGCGACCAGTGGGACCGCCGGATCCTCGATGGCGGCGGCGACCTGGGGGTCGACCGCCAGCCCGGCCGGTGTCCGCAGGTCGGCCTTGTGCAGCAACACGCTGTCCGGGTAGCGGGCGGTGAGCGCCTTCGCCTCCTCGTTGCGATCACCGGCGGCGATCCGGCCGCTGAACAGGCTGCACCTGTTGACGGCAGTGACCGTCGGCAGCGCGGCGAGCAGTGCGGTGCGTGGCCCGCCGTCCGGAGTCAGCTCGGTCCAGGCACCGCTGCGCCCGAGTGACTCGGCAATCTCGATCCCGGCCGCCGCACCCATGCCGTCGAGGAGCAGCAGCAGGACCCGCCGGTCGTTGTCCAGAATCGGCTGCACGACCCGGTCCAGCAGGTCTTCCACCCGCAGCAGCGCACCGGGCTCCCGTTCCGCGCCGGTGGTGTCCTGCAACAGCTCGGCGAACTCGCGGTCGTGTCGGGCCCGGCGGATGTCCACCGCCTGGTGCAGCGCCCGGTACGCCTCGGCGACCTGCGGATCGACGTCACCGGCGAAAATGTCGAGCCGAGCCCGGTCCACCCAGCCGTCTTCACGGATCTGCCGGTGCACGACGTCGAGCATGGTGGCGGTCCGCCGGGCCTCCGGCGTGGCCAGCCAACGCAGCAGGCGGACGGCCATCCGGGCGGTCTCCACCCGCGTCCGGTCCGCCGATCGGTGTGCCTCGACTTCGGCCAGCCGTTCCTGGGTCCGTTCGATCAGGTCGCTGGCGGGTACCGCCGGGCAGGGCACCGGCAGAGCGAGCCGGACCATGGCACCGAAGGCCCGCATCCGTTGGGTGAATCCGGCCGGCAGCAGGGCTGAGGCGGCGAGCCGGCCGGTCACGTCGATCTCGGCCGCGATCTCCTCCGCCCGACGCAGCATCCGGTGTGCGTCGTGCCGGACCGCGTCGTCGTCCAGCGCCCGGTAGACCCATGCCTCGGCGGCCTCGGTGAATGCCGTCGCCGATACGTCGGTGATCCGGACGCCGCCGAGACGTGGTTCCAGCCGGGTCCGCGCCACCGCGATCTCGACGTCCGCCGACCCCGGATCACGGGGCCAGAGCACCCCGGCCAGCAGGCCGAGCGGGATGGCGTCGACGCCGTATCCCGCGCGGACCGCCGCGAGCACCGGTAGGGCGACCGGCCCGGCCGCCTCCAGCAGGAAGTCACCGATCCCGTCGGCCCACTCTGCGGGCAGCTCGACGAAGCGCAACTGCGCGGCGGCGTGACTGCTCGTGCTCCACTGCAACAGCCCGGCACCGTCCAACTCGTCCGGTTCGAGCCCCAGCACGGTTCCGGCGAGGTGGCGCAGGGCATGGTCGCGGGTCAGGATGGTGCCGGCCGGAGGCGGCCATCCGTCGGAGGGTGCCAGCTCGGTGAGCGCATCCGCGACCCATCGACCGGTACGCACCAGCGTGGAGTCGGGCCGCACCTGACCGCCGAACGCCTGGCTGACCAGGTCCCAGGGGTCGACGCTGCGGCCGGTCTGAAGGCTGACGTGCGCCAGCAGCCCGTCACCCAGCTCGGTGTCGGTCAGGTCGGTCAACAGCACGAGCTTTTCGTCCGCCAGGCGGTCAGCAAGCGCAGCCCGCGCCGCGATGGGAGTCGGGCAGGGTACGACACGCACGACCGTGCCGCCGATGGTGAGCACCGGTTCGTTGACCCAGTGTGGCTGGGCGAGCAGCACGATGGCGTCCGCGTCGTCGCCCTCGGCCAGCCACGACTCCACCTTGCGGCGGAGCGCGGCGGTCCGGACCGCGGCTCGGGGAATACTCACGCGGACCACTCCGGCACCTCGACCTGCCAGCTGACCGTGACCGCCCGACCGGCAGTGACCTCTGCCCGGATCCTCTCGGTCAGCTTGTCCAGCCCTCGCTGGTCGCGGACGGTCTCCTGCCGGGGCACCGGCGGCACCGTCCCTCCGGGCAGAGCGGTCACCCTCGAAGTGGACTCACCTGGCCCGGAGACCGTCGCGGGGTCCACCTTGACCGGCAGCCCGATCTTGTCCGGCGGAAGAACCACCGGCGAGTCAGGCACGACCGGCGGCGTAATCCGGTCCGGCCGCGGCAGCACGGGCTTTTCCCGGGCCAGCACCGCCACCGAGTCGGCTACTGCCTCCCGCAGCGCTCTCACCAGATCCACCGCGTGCTGTTCCTGCCGGGCGACGTCGTGGAGCTGGTTGACGATGCCGAGGGCTCGGGCGTCGTTCCCGGAGCGGAGCTTGATCGCGTCGAGCACCGGCCACTGGGCCGTGTCCAGTGCGACGACCAGCTGCTCCGCCCGCTTGAAGACCTGGCTCGCGGCCTGACCGTCGAGGCCGCCGAGGCGCAGCCCGCCCCGCGCGACGACGGCGACCAGCACCACGTCATCCTGCTCCTGCGCGACCTCGGCGAGCAGCCGGGCTACCCGCCGGGCGGTGGCCAGCCGGCCGGTGTCGGCGTTCGGATCCAGCCCGAGCAGATCGGAGTGCTGCTCCAGCTTCTCGGCGAGGGTGCCTGCACGGCCGGCGTACGCCCGGGCAACACCACGCAGCGTGCCGGCAAGGATGCCCAGGTTGGCCGGGTTTCGGAAGAGTGGCAGCACCTCGCCGAAGAATGGCTGCCCGAACCGTACGGCAGCCTTCCAGGTCTCGTCGTCAGGCATCGGCGGGTGGCGAAGCTCGAAACGGTCCTCCACCCCGACGACCGCCGAGACGCTGACCTTTCCGCCGCTGTCGTACCAGCTGACCTGCTGCTCGAACGCGAAGACCGCGATGATCAAGCTTTGCAGGTCCCGGTCGAATCCTCGGGCCTTCGGCACATCCAGCAGTCTCCGCAGCGCGTGCACCGGCCAGCGGTCCCGATAGTCCAGCTTGGCCGCCTCCTGCAACAGGTGCCGACTCCAGAAGCAGGTGCTGATGTCGAGCACGTACCGGTGGTCGATCACCTCGCCGAGGTGGAGCGGGTTGCAGATCCGGCGCAGGATCCTCAGATCGGCCGGTGAATCTACGGAGACACCGTGGGTGGGGTCGGCGGCGGCCCGACTGGCGTACTCCAGGACCCTCGCCAGGTCGGCGCGGGCCAGCGGCTTCTCGTCCACGGGCAGGGCGGGCGTGCCCGGATACGACCAGTCGAGCAGTTCGCCGGTGAGGTTGCGGAACGCGTCGGCGAGCGTGCCACCGCGCGGGTCACCGATGCGCAGCCCGTCGGCCAGGGTGTGCAGCACCCCGACGCTGTCGGGCTCCACATCGGAGAGCTGCGGGTTGGCCGCGCCGTACGCCTGCTTGAGCGCGGTGATCAGCCCGTCGCGGAGCTGGGTCTGCCGCTGGAGCAGATAGACCCGACCCTGCTGGCGGTCGGCCTTGGGCCAGTCCGCGGCGAGCGTGTTGAGCCGCTCCCCCGCGCCACCGACACCGAGCAGATAATTGATCTTCGCAAGCTGGGCGACCCGGCTCATCATGTCGTCGGTCAGGTACAGTGGCAGCCAGAACACCGTGTTCGAGCCGCGCGGCAGTTCGTCGATCCGGGCCCGGTCGGCGTTACGCGGAAAGTCCTGCGGGTCGAAGGGGTAGTCGATCACGATCCGCCAGGATTCACCGGGAGCGATCAGGGCGGCGACCGGCATGGTGTGCGGGTCGCGTACGTTGCCGAACTTGACCTGGACGATGTGCCGCCGTCCCCGCCACTCACGCGGATGCTGCAACTCGCCGTGGCTGCCCTCGGCACCGGCCAGCCCCATTTCGGCGCTGATCAGCTCGCGGAGCAACTGTTGGCGCACGCCGGCCGAGGTCTCGTTGTGCGGCACCAGGTCGAGCAGCTTGTCGAAGTCGACGGTGTGCAGCTTGAGCGAGACGACCGGGTCGTGGTCGTCGGTGAGGTGCAGTTCCCCCGCGTCCTGTGCGATCTTGCGCAGCCGGGTGAGCACCATGGTGTTCTCGTAACCGGGGATCGGGGAGGCGATCGAGCCGAAGTTCAGCGCGTGCAGTTTGGCGGCGGTCAGATTGTGCAGCGCCGGCACCTCGGGCACCAGTGCGCCCAGCAGGATCGTCTTGACCAGCTTGTCGTCCAGCTGGAACTGGGTGTGGCCGGCAGCCTTCTCCTCGTCGATCCCGTTGAGGCCGAGCAGCAGCGGGCGCAGCTTACGCAGATAGAGGCCACGGGCGGCGTCGAACTGCTGGCGCAGTTTCGGGCGGTCGGGCAGTTCGCCGTGCAGCACCAGCGAATCGAAGAGGGAGGCCACCCCGATCAGGTCGTTGACCCGCAGCGTGTCCCGCCGCTCCACCAGCAACTCGGTCATCACCTTCAGCGCGGTCCGCTCCCGCTGAAGCGCCTGCGACAGCGCGACAAGGGTGGCCACCAGAGCCGGTGAGAAGGGGTAGAGCTGGCGGAAGGCGACAGCGTCGGAGCCGATGCCGGCGTCGCCGTACTGCGCGCCGAGCAGCAGGGTGTCCCACACCTCGCGGTGGTGCCGCACCGCGGCGAACGCGTTGTCGATGGTGGCCCGTGCCTGGTCGTCGTTCGGGTCCAGCAGCCGCTTCTCGGTGATCTCGGGCAGGTTGGTGTCAGCGAGGACGATCTCCCCGAACCGCCCCTGGACGCTGCGCATCACATGCGCGAGGGTTTCCCGTTCGGTGCCGCCGACCTGCGGGCCAAGAAACTCCTCCAGGTTTCGCTGTCGGGCCACGAAGGAGACCAGCGGCAGCGGCCGGGCCGAGTCGGCGGACTCGACCAGCTTGTTGAGCTTGGCACCTTCGGTGTTGACGAAGGTGTAGTCGGCGATGCGACCGGAGAGCCAGAGGATCAGCTCGTCGAGGAAGAGAACGATCGCGTCGTACCCGAGGGACTTGGCGTGCCGGGTGATGACGGCGAGGCCGGTGTCCAGGTCGAGATATTCGGCGCTGTGCACCGCGCCGCTGAAGAAGGTCTGGGTCAACGCGCTGACCAGCGCATCGCGGTCCTTTGTGCCGGGTGGCTGCGCGGCGGCCTCCGCGTACCGCTGCGGGGCCCAGCCCTCGGCCTGGGCACGCAACGCGGCCAGACCGGTGCCGCCCGCACCGGGCCCCGAGGTGCCGCCACGCAGCGTCTCGAAGAACTTGTCGTCACCGAGCGTCCGCCGCAGGCCGGCCGCGTCCGCCAGCAGCGCGTCCGACCGGTGTACGGCGGGCACGGGCGCCTCCGGATGGGCGACGGTGACCTGGCGCAGGTAGCCCTCCAGGATCGCCTGCTCCACCGAGCGCGCGTCGAGCATGTGCAGGGTGAGACTGAGGAACCGACGGCCGGGCAGCCACGGCTCGGCCTCGACCACAGCCGACTCCAGGCCCTTGATCTTCCGGGCGTCGGGGTGGTGCGCCAGGATCTCCCGCAGCACCGCCATAAAGTGTGACTTACCGGAGCCGAACGAGCCGTGCAGGAACATCGCCTGCGAGCGGCCGGTGGTCACGGCGTGCCCAATGCGTTGGAGCGCGGTGCCGAAGTTGTCCCGCAGTTGCTCGGTGACGACGTACCGCCTCAGATCGGCGCCCTCGGCCGCCTTCACCACGAAGTCGCCCTCGCCAACCGAGGTCGGAATATCGATCAGGTTGCGCAGCAGCGTCACCGGTGTCGCCTCCAAAGCCTCCGAGGGTGCCCGACACGCTACCCACAGGCATGGATGTCCGGGTACCACTCCGGTTGACACTTTCCGCCAGCCTGCATCGACCACGATGGACGGGAGGCGAATCAGACGGCCGCTCGCCGGAGAAGCCGCAGATCAGGCCGGCATATACGAATATGACCCGAGTGACGACCACATCCGCCAGAGCGAGTCAGTTTCCCGACAGACTCTCACTCACCGTTCCAAGGCGCATACGAACGAGTCGAACGCCGGTTCGGCGATCGCCCTCAGCAGCAGCCGAGACGCCGCGTGCTCGGGCCTGACGTGTGGTCAGCCACGGCAACCACTGCGGGCCAGGCTCGCCAACGGCGGCCCCGGCATCAAAGCCGAGGCCGCCGAGCAGCTCATCATGTCCATCATCGACCCGTCGCCGGACCAGCCGATGAGCCGGAGATGGTCGGCCGCGTCCAAACAGCCATCGTGCAGAAGAT
This sequence comes from Micromonospora sp. CA-263727, assembly GCF_050942455.1. Lineage (NCBI taxonomy): Bacteria > Bacillati > Actinomycetota > Actinomycetes > Micromonosporales > Micromonosporaceae > Micromonospora > Micromonospora sp. CA-263727. Next base: position 1,573,552 of record NZ_CP192031.1, on the reverse strand, counting down.
CGTCACGGAAGATCACCTGCCGGGCGACGAACTGGACACCCTAGTTGCAGAGGCCGTCAAGCTGCCTTCCCGCGGCCGGCTCCAAAGGGTTCGTCGCACAGTCGCCGCTCGGCGGGTGGATCCTAGCGGCGGATCTCAGAACTCATCGGCAGATCACAGGACGACGACGGCGTCCTCAGCGAAAGTGAACAGGCCAGCGTCGAGCGTGATGGTCTTGAGCTTGGTGCCCTTCGGCACATCGAAGTAGACGTTCGCGGTCACCGAATTCCCCGGGTTGATCTTGTCGAGGAACCCCTGCCCGTCGCTGTTGCCGTAAATTCCGGCCTCTCCGTCGGCCTCGAACTCTCGACCGCTGGCGTCCTTGGCGGTAAGGCTGCCGTCGGCGTGGAAGGTGTGTGCGCTCTTGGTGACATTCTTGACGGTCACGCTGACCTTGCAGAACGTACCTTGCGCCTTGGTGTTGAGGAAGTCACTGCCCACCTGGGAGATCCCGCACTTCACCCCGTTGACGGTCAACTCGAAGTCCCCTCCGCGCACCTTGTCGCCGACGCCGGGGGACTTCGACTTCTTGGGTGCTGGAGCCGCAGTCGTCTTTGCCGGCTCAGGTGCCGCGCTTGTCGCTGGTGCCTCCTCACTCGCTGGGGCGCTGCTTTCGGCGGTTGGAGCGCCATTGCTGACGGAGGTGGCCTCGGTATTCGTATCGCCGCTGACCAAGCCAATCACGAACGCGCCCCCACAACACAGCATCACGAACGCGCCCACACCGATCAGCGCAGGCAGCAGCCAGGAGGCTCGCTTCTTGGGGGCGGACGGTGGAGCGAGCATCGGCGGAGGAAACTGCCCCGCCTGGGGTGGCGGATTCTGGCCAGGCTCGTATTGGGCCGTCATCGAGTCGTGTCTCCCGGATCGTGATCGCGCTTATGCGCCATGAGCAAGGCGTTCACGATGCCACAGGAGATCGCAAGCAATAGTCATCCGGGAGGCCCGGACCGCACGACAAGTTCAGCCAGAGAGCAACCGAATTGATGACTCGGATATCAGGCGTCAAGCCAACGCATGAACCGCAACCCGCATGGCGCGGAAGGACCCGCCGCAACCCAGTACGACGTTCTGTCAGATATCCGCCAAACAGACCCACGGCCGCTTGGCGACGGCTAACCAGATCCACTCAAGGAATCTCGGCCGCCAGCAGGTTCTCGTCTTCGCCAAACTCATTCATGACCGAAGCCTGCGCAGCTGCCGGGATCATCGTGGAGTAAATTGTCTGACCTGACTCCGGAGTAATCCCGAACGCCCCATCAGGCTCAGAAAGCCAATCTGCGCTCGCGACATGGGGCACAGAGCCCAAGATGACTCCGAGCAAGCGAGGGCCCGCCCCCATGAAGCCCTCCGCAGTGACGGCGAGATAGGCATCTCCGTCTCGCGCCTTCACCAGCGCGGCGATCCGATGACGGCTGAGGGTGGCTGTGCAGACCTTGCCCGTGCTCAGCGAAACCGCACACGCCCCACTACGGCAACTCCTGACGCAGTAGCCGCAAGTCCGCCAGCGCCAGCCGGTCGGCGCCGAGCTGAGACAACTCGGTGTCGATGAGGTCGGTGAAGAACTGGGCGGGTGAGCCGGGGAAGCCGGGGCGCTCGTCGGCGTACCACTGGTGTAGCCAGGGTTCCAGCTCGGCGATGCCGGCCAGCAGCGGCAGCAGGCGCTCCGGCGGCCAGGCCGCTTGGAGCTTACGGTCCAGGTAGACGGTGGCCAGCGCCTGGGCCTGAGCGAGGTGGTCCCAGCCGGCCCAGCCGAGCAGCTCGGTGGCGTCCCCGTCGCGACCCGCCTTCGGGTACGAGACGAAGCGTTCCTTCGGCACGTCGAGTTTGCCGCGCGCCCGCCAGTACGACGTCTTGACGAAATCCGCGGAGGTGTACTTCGGTGGCACCTTGACGTCCACGCTCTCGCCCGCGTCCTCCAGCCGCTGCTGCACCCAGGTCCGCTCCCATTGCGCCCGCTTGCGCAGCCCGGACGGCTTGTAGCGGTGTGCCGGAAGGTAGGGCACATGCTCGTCGGCGACCAGTTTCGCCAGGGTCTTCGTCAGGTCGTAGTCGTCGCGCCCGACCCACAGCTCCAGCACCGACCGGAAGGCGTCGTCGTGGCGTACCTTGTCGGCGAGCTGCGCGACCGACTGCGGCATCGGACGGTCGCCCCACACCTCGCGCGCCTCCAGCCGATCGAGCAGCCAGTCTCGCAACGCCTTGGCCCGCATGGCGTCCCAGCCCTCGGTGGCCCACCGCCGCTTACACTCCGGCCGCTCGATCAACGCGATGTTGCGATCCGACTCGATGACCTCGATCCGCCGCTGCACCAACGCCCGATACTCCTCCGGCCAGTGCGCCGGCGCCTCGGTGATCGGCGTCGAACCGTGCCGCGCGAACCATTGCGTCTCCAACTCGCCAGCCGCGACCTTTCGCGCCAACACGATCTCGAACGCCCGCTCCCCCAGCGCGATCTCCGGCGGCTCGGCGCAGGTCAGATCCTCGTCACGCAGCCCGTAGAGCCGGTAGACCTCCCAGTCCAACTCCTCCTGAGCCGCGATCATCCGTGCCCGCGTCGAGTCGTAGTCGGCCCGCGCCCCCGCCAACCGTTCTCCGGTCGGCACACCAGCCTCCGCGACCGCCGCCGGACTCAAGCTGACAAGCCGCTGCGCCAGCGAGTCGAGCAGCCGCGCCCTCCCCAACGGGTACGCCCCGGGCAACGGAAACTCCTGAAGCTTCGTCCCGGTGAACTCATACCTGGGTTCCCAGTTTTCGTCACCGATTCCGCCACCGATCCCGCCGTTGCCCTTGTTGTGGCTGACCTGCTTGAGCCAAAAGCAGGCGGTCGAGCTGTTCAACACCCCGAGCAGCCGCAGATGCTCGTCCTCCGTCGCCCCCTCCGGCAACTTAATCACCGGCGCCGATCGGTTGAAGACCTTCCCACCCCGGTCCAGCACGAAGTGGTTGTGCGTCGCCACGAACGCAAACGCGACTGATAGCGGAGCTCGATAGCGCCTAGGGAAAAACATGCTGTGGTCAAACCATCGCAGGCCGCGATCCTGTGGGGACTGGCCAAAGTCGACTCGAGACTGCAACCATGCCCGAGTCCGCCAGTAGAATCGCCGCTCACCGTCGGTTAGATCACGAGCGAGACCAGATTCATCATAGGGAAACATGGTCGAAGTCGGCGCAGCCAACGCAAAGTCGCGAACATCTTCACCTAGAACCACCGGCACCGTCGCCGCGCTTAGACCCAACGTCCGTGCGGATGCACTTGCAAGATAGAATGCTTCATCCAACCCAGTGTGGGTGGTTCGACCGACGACATCGATCACTCCCCCTAGGAGAGAACGACCAATAGTGAGCACTGAGTAAAGTTCCCCTGCCCCACCGCCGGAGAGGCTCCACGGGTACCTCTCAAACCGAGTCCTGACAGCGTCCTGAACGCTCACCCAGTCCGAATCAGAGCCAGGAAAGTCAACTTGTTTGACTATCGCAGACCATACAAGCCCCGTGGCTGGATCGGCTGGCTGCCCTGGCTCGCCTCGAATACCAAGAACTGTTCGAACCACCTGAGAACGTCGGCGATCCTTCGCTCTGCCGATCAGGATCACGGTTGGAGTGCCATGGCCGGGGATGTAGGCGCCGGAGGTGTCGACGACTTCGGTCAACTCCACCTGGTGGGCGAAGTAGTTCTCGATGAGATTCTTGCCGAATTCGCGTTTCATGAAGGCGTTGCCGGTGATCTGACCGACGTGGCCGGCACCCTCGCCGTGCTCGTCGCCGCGCTTGGCCAGGTCGAAGAAGCGCTTGGCGAACGGCACCGTCAGCGCGTACTGCCGGTGGCAGACGTCCGGATAGATGTCCCGGTAGAGCTTGTTGCGGGCCGAATCGGCGACGGTGATGTAGGGCGGGTTGCCGACCGCCACCGTGTACTGCCCCTCGCGCAGGTAGTCGGCGAGCAGCTCGGCGTCCTCGGTCGCGTACGCGAAAGCTCCCCGGCCCTCCACCTGCGCAATCAGGTCGCCCTGGTGGCGGGAGGTGCGGCCCCAGTGCAGGAGGGAGTCGCCGGTGGCGACCCGGACTGCCCAGGCGGGGGTGCGTTCCAGGGAGCGTAGGTCGCACTTGTTCATCGCGGCGATCAGCAGCCGGAAGCGGGCGATGGCCACCGCGAACGGGTTGATGTCCACTCCGGTCACCTGGCCGAGGGCCCGCTCCACAAGCACCCGGATGTCGGTCCCGGGCTCGCGCTTACGCCAACGCTCGGCCAGGCGGTCAAACGCGCCGCGCAGGAAGTGGCCCGAGCCGCAGGTGGGGTCGATGACCGAGGTTGCCGGCAGGCCGAATTCGCGTACCGCCGGCTCGAAGGTGCGGTCGAGGATGAACTCTTCCACGAACTCCGGCGTCTGGAGCAGCGCGTACGTCTTCTTGGCGTGGGTCGACAACTCCTGGTAGAGGTCGCCGAGGAAGCGGGTGTCCAGATCCTCGACCCGCAGCGAGACCAGACCCGGCCCGCGCCGGAAGAACTCCGACAGCGCTTCGGCTGCCGCGCCGGAAATGGGGAACCGCCAGACCGGGTTGTGCTCGTCGAAGATCTTGCCGGTGGCGCGCAGCCCGCGCAGGTAGCCGAACGCCTCGCGCAGCCACTCGCGGTCGTTGTGGCGGGGATTGTCGATCAGGTGCTGCTGACGCTCCCCCATGGCCCTGCCGACCGGCGCGTTCGGCTCCGGGCCGCCGATCCAGAGCGGTTCGACCAGGTCGTTGTCTTCGACGAAGCGTACGAAGACGCAGCCGAGCACCCAGGCCACCGCGGCCTGGTCGAGGATGTCCTCCAGCCAGGTTTCGAAGGCGCCAGCCGTACGCCGCGCCTCGGTCGCCTCGGCGTGTTCCTTGCGCAGCGAGGATTCCAGCTCGGAGTCCTGCCCCACCTGCCCGCGAAGGTCGTCGGTGAGGGCGGTGACCTGAGTTTGCAGCGGCTTCAGCGGGATCATCAGGCCGCGTTCCTCTCCCGGGGGGTGTCCCACTCCTCGGGCAGCCAGAGTGACTGGCTGCCCGGCGAGGTGAGCGGCAACTGATGGCCGTCGAGCAGCACCGGTTCGGTACGGCGGACCGGGATAAGCAGCAGCCGGGCGGCAGGGCGGGGGCGGGTGGGGTCGGCCAGTTCCTGGATCAGCCGGAGTTGCTGGTAGCGGGCCAGCGGTGCGGCCTCGGTGATGAGCACCGGGCCGGTGGTCTCGGCCAGCATCGTGTCGATGGCCGGCATGACCTCGTGTTGGAAGATCTCCATCAGACTGCGGAAGTCAGCGTCGGTCGAGACGCCGGTGTCGGCGGCGACGATGGCCTCCCAGGGGAAGCCGAGTGAGCGCAGTCGCGCCAGCATGATGGCGGTGACGTCGACCTCGGTGAGGTCGTACCGGTCCAGTAGGGCCCGGCGGGTTCGGGCCGGGCGGCGGATCGAGGTGAGCATCACCAGGAAGCCACACCGGTCGATGGTTTCCGCGATGCGGCGGCGGGCGCGGGCGGCGGCGTCCGGTTCCAGGATCGGGCCGACGGTGCTGGCCGAGCGGGTGCCGGTCACCGACGAGGTGCCCTGCGGCGGGACGTAGCAGCCCCGGCTGGCTTCCCAGACGAGCGGGATCTCCCGTAGCAGTTCGTCCAGCGTCGGTCGGGGCGGCAACTCCTGGGCGCGCGGGAATCGGGCGCGCACTCTGGCACGTACCGTCTCGGGGTCGAGTTGTTGGCCGACCAGCGCGCCCGCGGCGAGCCGAAGCGCGCGCCCGGCGGGCATCCGTTCCGCCGGGTAGAGCTGACCCTGGGGGTTGACGGCGGCCTCGCCGCCACTGCCGGCGGCGGCGAGTTGGAGCAGCCGGGCGTCGCTCAGCGGCGGCACGCCGGCCGGCGGTGGCTCCAGCGCGCGTAGCTCCTCCACCGCGCGAGCCCGGGTGGGCAGCGGGTCGCCGCCGGCCAGGCTGGCCGCGCGGCGACCGAGCCGGGTCACATATCCGAGCAGGTCGTCAGCGGTACGCGCGGTGCCGGGGTCGTCCGGCTCCCGACCGATGAGTACGGTGTCGCTGCCGCGCAGCCGCTGGATGGCGAGCCGGGCGTCCCCGCCCCGGGTCAGCTCGGTTTCGACGGCGGCGCGGACCAGGCCGACCGCCTGGGCGGTGCGTTTCGGTTCCGCCGTGTAGGAGCCACGGGTGACGTTCAGCGCTTCGGCGATCTCCTCGGCGGAGGCGACTCCGCCCCGCGCGTCGAGCAGCGCCACGATCTCGTCGCGGACCAGGCCGAGTGCCGGGCTGGTGGTCCAGTCGCGGGCGATCATTCGCTTGAGCAGGCGGGACACGTCCGGTTGCTGTTTACCGACCACCCGGGCCACGTCCGCCTGCGACGGCCAACGCAGGTAGTAGCCGTCGGCGATGGTCTGGCCGAGCAGCACCTGCACGGCCGTCCGGTGCCACCCGCTGCGGGCGGTGGCCGCCGGCAGCAGGGTGCTGCTGACCGCTTCGACGTGCTGGGCGTCCGACCTGGTGGGCGCCGCCGGTTCGGCGGTGGCGAGCAGGTCGCGCAGTTCCCGGCTGCGAGCCAGGATCTCCTTGCGGGTGGCGTCGGGTACGCCCCGGGCCCGGGTCAACGCGGACGGCTCGGCGTCCAGCAGCTCGCCGATGGTGCCGATGCCAAGCCGTTCCAACGCCGAGCGGGCTCGGGCGGTCAGCTCGGTCGCCTCCAACGACGAGGCCCGGGTCAGCGGCCTGAATCCACCGGTGTCGTCGGTGGATTCGGGGATTTCCCGGAACACCGCCCGCCAGGCGTCGGTCATCTCGTCGAGCGTGTCGAACCGATCGGCGGTGTCCCGAGCCAGTGCGGTGGCGAAGAAGGTGACCAGGCGGTCCGCCACCGAGGCATCGAAGCCCGCCGGATCCAGGGTGACCTCGTCGGTGACAGTGGCAGGGTTCGCGCCCGCACCCCATCGGGGCAGCGTCCCGGTGGCCATTTCGTAGAGGGTCACGGCGGCGGTGAACCGTTCGGCGGCGGCGTCGAAGCGCAGCCGGCGCGGTGGCCCGAGGAACGGGTCGAGGTAGGTGGTGGTGCCGGCGGTGAGCTGGTCGGCCGGCACTCCGGCCAGGGAGAAGTCAAAGATGCACAGGTGCGGCTGCTTGTCCTTGGGCCGGGGGCGGGCGGCCAGGTTTGCCGGTTTGATGTCCCGGTGCCACACCCCCTGACCGTCCAGGAAAGAAACGATCTCCAGCAGGTCGCGGCCGTAGCGTTCGAGCAGGTCCAGGGCCAGCCGGCCGCCGCGTAGCTCCTCGGCCAGGGTCCGCTCGCCGGCACTTTCCAGCAGCAGGGCAGTCCGGCTGCCGACCTTGATCGGGCCGCGTACCAGGGCCGCCACCCGGGAGTCGCGCAGCTTGCCGACGATACGGGCCTCGGCGGCGAAGCGGTCGGCGTACTGCTCGTCCCGGGCGACCTTCAGCACGAGTTGCCGCCCGCCGTCGGTGCCGTCCTCGGTGACCAGCAGCGCGATCGCGGTGGCACCGCTGCCCAGCCTGGTCAGCACGGTCAGCCCGCCGTCAAGCACGTCGCCCCGGTGGGCGTGCAGCGGATCCACCACCGGCTCCGGCTCGGGGGCGGTCAACTCCTCCCAGACCAGTTCGAGGCCGGCGAGGAAGTCGGTGACCCGCCGCATCCGCTGCCCCGGGTCGCCCCGGGTGGCGTCGTAGATGACCTCGACAAGCGCCTTCGGCATGCCGTCGGCGACCGCGTCCAGGGGCAGTCCGCCGTTGGCGACGGCGGCGATGAGTTCCTCCGCCGAGCCCGCCGGCTCCGCCCCGGCGAAAATCCGGTACGCCACCGCGCCGAGGGAGAACATGTCGAGCTGGTGGCCGGGCAGGTCATCGAGGGTGGCGGCCTCGGGGGCCTGGTAGCGGCGGACCGAGTTGTCGAAGAAGAGTTCGAGGGCGGCCGGGTCGGTGGCCGAGCCGAGCGAGGTCATCCGGGTGCTGGGTAGCCGACTGCCGGTCTGCCAGTCGGTGACCACGAGAGTGGGCCGAGCGCTGTCCGGGTCGCAGACGTAGACCGCCCGGGGATTCAACGAGCGGTGCGACAGCCGACGGGCGTGGGCATGGGCGACGATCTCGGCGAGGTCCTGTGCGAGTTGTAGCCGCTGGGCCAGGTGCAGCCGGCCGTCCCGTTCGGCCAGCCACTGGTCGAGGCGCTGCCACTCCGGTTTGTGGTCGAAGACCACCGCCGGGCCCCAGGGGTGGTCGACCAGGTCCAGCGCGCGGGCGATACCGGGATGGTGGATGCCCTGGAGCAGCCGGAACTCCCGCTCTGCGGCCCGCCGGATCACCGGTACCTCGTCGTCGGCGGCCCGGCTGGTCAGGTAGAAGCGCACCCGCCGCAGCACTGTGGTATCGAGGGTGTGGTCGGCGAGAAAGTCCTGCCAGCCGATGCCCTCCGCGAACGGGCGCTGGTGCAGCATGAGCTGGTTGACTCGGCGCTCGGCCACCGACGGGCGGATCTTCGCGCCGCGTACCAGCTCGACGATCTGCCGGCCGCGTACCGCGTCGACGGAATGGCGAGCCTCGGTCGACGGCGCCAGCAGCATCTGTTTGAGGCTGGGCAACTGCGCGTTGTTGTTGTCGAGGCCGTAGACGTGCTGCCGTCCGATGTCGTCCAGCTCGGAGCGGGTGTTCCGGGCGTGCAGAAAGATCACGGGGTTCACGTACGGGGTGCGAACGCCGGTCGGGGCGTAGTAGGCCATGACGCTGCGGAGCCGCTTGGCCTTGCGGTTGGCCAGGATCAGCGGATTGTCGACCGTGGACCGATTGCCGTTTGGCGCGTGTCGCCGCCAGCGGTTACCGTCTCCGCCGACGCGGCCCTGCCAGTGCTTCAATTCGAGCAAGTAAAGACCGCTGCGGGTGAGCACCAGCGCATCGATCTCGTTGATCGAGCCGTCGGTGCCGACGAATTCGACGTTCGCCCACACGTGATATGGCTCGGCGTCCGGCAGGTACGACGCCAATTCGCGTAGCCCGTCCTGCTCGTGCAGGTAGGAACTGGGATTGATCTGCTCCCAGCGCGGCGAACCCTCACGCATCCGGCATCATGCGCTGCCGCGCAATCATGACGATCACTCCCAGGAATACGGCTGCCCGAATCCCGTGGACGGTACCGCCGCTTCTCGACGGTGCCCAGAGTTCGATCAGTGGGTAGAAATGCTCGACTTTTCTACCCGATCACTCTATTGACACCCATTCACGCTGATCACTTGGGCTGGAGCGAGGGACGCGGTGCATATTATTCGCGTTTCGGAGGCAAGAAGTCCGGAATCCGACACCGAGGACCGCCACCGCAGCCTGCGCCCCACCGTGGCCGCCGGAGTCGGGCCAGCGCCCCGATTCGTAAATCCGCAACCCTCCTCCAGGGCCGGTCGAGTATCGACGTCGGCCGCCGGTGGTGGTGGTGCGGCCGAGCCAGACCGGAGGCATGCGCTCCCTCCACACGACAAAGGAAAGCGCTTTCCGACACGGTCCGATGATAACCACACGGTTCGATGCACGTCAATATTTCGACGTGGTCCCGGATGCCACAGGGGTCGGCGCCTCCGGGACGAGAAGGCGCCGGAAATCTACTCGGCGCGGAGATGGTCCAGGTCGTGCCGGCCGGGGCTGACCCAGATCAGGATGCCGCGTACGTCGGCCAGGGCCGAGGTGTCGCAGGACATCTGGGTGAGCAGGTCGACCTCCGGATGTCCCCTTCCGGTAGTCGTGTTAAGAGGGGGCCCTTCCTCTACCGCAGGCGTTAATAGGGGGCCCTTCCTTACATGTCGTTCACGCAGCGGAGCACGGGGTGGGTGGTGAGGGCGGCGGGGTCGAGCGGGGTGTCGGCGTGCACGGTGAAGGTTGTCGACTCGCCGGGGAGCAGCGTCACCAACGCCTCGTCCACCCGGGCGGAGGGGTGGAGGCGGTCCGGGTACAGGGTCAGGTCGCGCAGGATGGTGCGGGCGGTGACGCGGAGCTGCTGACCGTCGCCGGCCGGTTCGACCGTCGCGGCGAAGTCTGCCGCCGGCCAGCGGATGTCGCGGTCCTCGGCGAAGAACCACAGCGCGCGGTCGGTGCCGGCGTCGGCGACCAGTAGCTCGGCTCGGGGTTCGTCCGGCCGGGCCAGCTCCGCCGGCAGCGGCAGCGTCACCGTGGCGTACGCGGGCACGTCCAGTTCCAATGTGGTCTTCGCCCGGGGCTCCCCGGCCACGGTGAGCCGGGTGACCGTCGCCGAGGACCGCCACGGCTGGCCGGTGTCGTTGACCGCCACCAGGCCCAGACCGCCCTGCACCGGGGCCAGACCGCCGTCCACCCGGGCCGGAGCAGCGTCGCGGGGCTGGACGGTGAGCAGTCGGTCGGCGTATGCCCGGCGCAGCGCGTACCAGAGGGGCTTGCGGCGGCCGTCGCCGTCGACGGCGGCCCAGGAGGTGACCGGCCAGCAGTCGTTGAGCTGCCAGACGATCGTGCCCATGCAGAGGCCACGATGGGAGCGGAAGTGTTCCACCCCGAGCTGGATGGCGCGGGCCTGGTTGAGCTGGGTCAGGTAGTGCCAGTCGTCGAAGTCGCGCGGCACGGGCAGGTGGGCGTCCAGCCCACGGCGCAGCTTGAGGTCACCGTCGATGGCCTTCTGGTGGTGCGCCATGCCGGGCGAGTCGTGGGCGAGCGGCTGGTCGGAGAGCGCCCGGCGCAGCGTGGCGTACGCGGGCGGCGCCTGGTAGCCGAACTCGGCGACGAACCGGGGAAGGTACTCCCGGTACTTCGTGTAGTCGTCGGTGTTCCAGACGTCCCAGATATGCGTGGTGCCGTACGCCGGGTCGTTGGGGTGGATCTCCTCGTTGCCCGAGTACGGGCTGCCCGGCCAGTAGGGGCGGGTCGGATCCAGAGCGGCGACGATCCGGGGCAGCAACTCCAGGTAGTAGCCGTGACCCCAACTGCGCCCGGCCAGCGGCGCCTGCCAGTCCCAGTCGTGCCAGCCCCAGATGTTCTCGTTGTTGCCGGTCCAGAGCACCAGCGACGGGTGGCTGGCCAGCCGGGTGACCTGCTCGGTGGCTTCGGCGGCCACCTCGCTGGCGAAGGGCTCCTCCTCCGGGTACGCGGCGCAGGCGAAGAGGAAGTCCTGCTGCACCAGCAGGCCGTGCTCGTCGGCCAGGTCGTAGAAGTCGTCCGACTCGTACCGGCCGCCGCCCCAGACCCGCAGCAGGTTGACGTTCGCCTGCGTGGCCTGGTCGAAGCGGTGCGCCAGGCGGTCCCGGGTGACCCGGGTGGGGAGGGCGTCGTCGGGGATCCAGTTGACCCCGCGCACGAAGACCGGCACGTCGTTGACGTGCAGGGCGAACGGCGCGCCCTGGGCGTCGGGGGTGGTGTCGAGGCGCACCGCGCGGAAGCCGATCCGCCGGCGCCAGTCGTCGAGGGTGTCGCCGTCCGGCCCGCACAGGGTCACCGCCAGCTCGTAGCGGGACTGCGCGCCGTGGCCCCGGGGCCACCACAGCTCGGGCTCGGCGACGGTGAGGGTCAGCACCGCCGCCCGCTCTCCGGCCGGGATGGTCGCCTCGGCGGTCACCCCGGCCACCTCCGCCTGCACGGTGACGGGCAGCTCCGCGACCCGGTCCACCTCGACGTGCAGGTCCACCCGCCCGTCGCCGCCGTCGACGGTGACCAGCGGGCGGACGGTGGCGAGCCGGGCCACCGACCAGCCGTGCAGTCCGATCTCCTGCCAGACGCCCGCGGTGACCAGGGTGGGACCCCAGTCCCAGCCGAAATTGCAGGCCATCTTGCGGATGAACTGGAACGGCTCCGGGTACGCGTTGGGCCGGTCGCCGAGCCGGTCCCGGTGTGCCTCGGCATACCGGTAGGCGGAGTCGAAGCGTACGGCCAGGGTGTTGTCCTCGGCGTGGAGCAGCGACGTGACGTCGAAGCGGTACCCCCGGTGCATGTTCTCGGTGCGGCCCACCTCGACGCCGTTGAGGGTGATCGTGGCGACCGTGTCCAGCCCGGCGCAGACCAGGTCGAGCCGCCGGTGGTCGCCGGCCGGGCGGTCGAAGGTGGTCTCGTAGACCCAGTCGGTGTGCCCGATCCAGCCCAGCGCGGTCTCGTTGTCGTCCAAATACGGGTCGGGGATCAGCCCGGCCGCCAGCAGGTCGGTGTGCACGCAGCCGGGGACGGCCGCCGGCACGTGCCGGCCGATGACCTCGGCCGGCACGACTCGGCCATCGACCTCGACCGGCGCGGCCCGGCCGTCCACCTCGGGTGGGGCCTGCGGGCCGGACACCGCCCGCAGGGTCCAGCCGTCGTGCAGCGCCAGCCGGACCGGACCGGCCCCCCGTGCGTCGCTCAAGACTTCACCGCGCCTTCCATGATTCCGCGGACGATCTGCCGACCGCCGATGACAAGCATGATCAACAATGGCACGGTGGCCACGAACGCGCCGGCCAGCACCCGCCGGTAGATGACGTAGTTGCCGCTGGCCAGGTCGGAGATGGCCACCATCGAGGTGGGGTAGTCGGTGCCGTTCAACGTGATCAGGGGCCACTGGAAGTCGTTCCAGGTGGCCACGAAGGTCAGCAGGCCGAGCACCGCCAACGCCGGGCGTACGGCCGGCAGCACGATGTTCCAGTAGACCCGCATGGTGGTGGCGCCGTCGACCCGGGCCGACTCGACCAGTTCGTCGGGCACCGTGTTGACGATGAACTGCCGCATGTAGAACACCCCGAACGCGGTGACCAGGCCGGGCACGATCACCGCCAGCAGGGTGCCGTTCCAGCCCAGCTTGCCCATCACGATGTAGAGCGCCACGACGCCGAGCTGGTTGGGCACGGTCAGGGTGAGGATCACGAAGAGCAGCAACGCCCGGCTGCCCCGGAAGCGCAGCTTCGCGAAGGCGAAGCCGGCCAGCGAGCAGAAGAACAGCACCGAGGCGGTCACCACGGTGGCGACGATGACGCTGTTCACCAGGGAGGCGGCGAAGTAGACGTCCTGGAGGGAGAAGACCTCGTCCAGGTTCACCAGGAACTGGTCGCCGGGGATCACCACCGGCGGCAGCTGGGAGGTCGCCTCGTCGCTGCTGGTCGAGATGACGAACATCCAGTACAGCGGGAACGCCGCGAAGAGGGCGGTGACCGCCAGGAAGAGGTAGGTCCAGAACCCGGCCGGAGTGTCCTGTGGGGCCCGGCCGAGCAGGACGGCGCGCTTGCGGGCGGCACGCGGCGGCGCGCTGCCGGTGGGCCGGGGCGGGGCCGTGGTGGTCATTTGCGTCCCCCGGAGATGCGGTTGGTCAACAGGGTGTTCAGGGCGGCGACCACCAGGATGATGAGGAACAGCGCCCAGGACATCGCGGCGGCGTACCCGAGGTTGAGGTCCTTCCAGCCCACCTTGTAGATCAGCTGCGCGACCGTCTGCCATTCGCCGCCGGCACCGCCCCGGGCGGTCTGGGCGTTGAGGTCGAAGAGCATCGGCTCGGTGAAGAGCTGGAGCCCGCCGATGGTGGAGAGCACCACGGTGAAGATCACCACCGGGCGGATCATCGGCACGGTGATCCGCCAGAGCTGACGCCACGGGCCGGCCCCGTCGAGGGCCGAAGCCTCGTAGACGTCGCGCGGGATGGACTGCATCGCGGCCAGGTAGAGCAGGGCGTTGTAGCCGATCCACTTCCAGTTGACCATGGTGGCGATGGCGATCCAGGAGTGCAGCTTGTCGGCCCGCCAGTCGATCGGGTTCTCGGTGCCGATGCCGATCAGGCCGAGCGCCCAGTTCGCCATCCCGAGGTCGCGCGAGAAGAAGACGTTGAAGACCAGCGTGGAGGCGGTGATCGGGGTGATGTACGGCAGCAGGGCGCTGACCCGCCACCAGCTCTGCGCCCGCAGCCGGCGGTTGAGCAGCGACGCGATGATCAGCGCGAGCAGCAGCTGCGGGACGGTGGAGAGCAGGAAGATGCCGAAGGTGTTGTAGAGCGCGTTGCCGAAGTCGCCGTCGGTGAAGAGTCGACGGAAGTTCTCGGTGCCGGCCCAGCCGGTCAGATCCGGGTCGTCCAGGCGCCAGTGGCGCAGCGCCACCACCCCGTTGAAGATCATCGGGAAGAGCCCGAAGACGAAGAAGAGCAGGAAGAACGGGGCGATCATCAGGTACGGCATGTACCGCACGTCGAAACGGTGCAGCCGGTCACGCCAGGCCGACCGCCGACCCGGGGCGGGCCGGGGACGCCGGGTGGCCGGTTCGGGGGCCGCGCGCGTGGTGGACATCGGACACTCCAGGTGCGGGGAGGCGGGAGCCGCGGGGACGGATGCCGAGGCCGGGGGTGGCGCGGGCACCGGCGTGCCCGCACCACCCCCGCGCCGGTTACTTGCTGGCCTTCTCGGCTTCCTTGACCGCCTCGGCCCAGGCCGCGTCCGACTTGAGCGTGCCGTTCTGCACCCGGTTGATCACGTTCTCCACCGCGACCCGGGTCGGACCGTTCTTCTTGCCCAGGTACTGCGGCGTCAGGCCCTCCGCCATCTTGGGAAAGATCTGGCCGACCGGCGCGGCGTTGAAGAACTCGTTCTTGAAGTCCGCGATCGCCGGGTCGGTGTAGAGCGCCGGCTGCGAGGGCAGGTTGCCGACCGTCTTGAAGACCTCGATCTGCTGCTCCGGCTGGATCAGCCACTCCAGGAACCGGTACGCCTCGTCAACGTTCTTGCCCTGCTTGGGGATGGTGAGGAAGGAGCCACCCCAGTTACCGCCGCCGCCCGGCACCGCGGCGATGTCCCACTTGCCCTTGGTGCCGGGAGCGGTGTTCTGGATGTGCCCGAGCATCCACGCGGGGCAGGCGAGCACCGCGAACGCGCCGCTGGTGAAGCCCTTGTCCCAGTCGGCCTGGAAGCTGGTGAGGTTCGCGGAGAGCCCGGCGTCGACCGCCTTCACCGCGTAGTCGAAGGCGACCTTGGGGCCACCCTCCATCTGCAACTGCTCGTTCTGGTCGTAGAAGCCGACCTGCTGCTGGCCGAGGATCGGGTTGAAGAGGTTGGTCGCGTTGTCGACGAACTTCTTCTTCGTCTTGGCGGTGTACTGCGCGCCGACCGCCAGGAACTCCTCCCAGCTGGGCCAGAGCGCGGAGACCTGGTCGCGCTCGGTGGGCAGCCCGGCGGCCTCGAACAGGTCGGTGCGGTAGCACATGGCCAGGCCGCCGACGTCGGTGCCGAGGCCGATCTGGGTCTGGCCGTCGGCCGACAGCGACTGCTTCCACTTCCACGGCAGGTAGTTGGTCTCGTACTTGCCCGCACCCTTGTCGAGCAGGTTGACGAACTGGTCGGCCTGGCTACGGAACTGGACCATGAAGCCCTCGTCGATGGCGGCGATGTCGGGCGCGCCCGAGCCGGCGATCAGCTTCTTCTGCAGGTCCTCGTGCTGGGCGTTGTACTCCCCCGAGTTGAGGGCGATCTTGACGTTCTTGTTCTCCGCCTCGTACCTGGCCTTGAGGTCCTGTAGGCCGAAGTCGCCCCAGAAGTTGATTTTCAACGTGACTGTGCCGTCGCCACCGGAGTCACCTGTGGTGCTGCGCCCGCTGCATGCGACCACCAGCGAGCCGACCACCAGACCTACGGCTGCGACCCGCAGCCAACGAGGCGTAGACCGTCTCATGACCCATCCTCCGAGACCATTGGGAACGCTCCCGAGATCGAGAAACGTTGACTGAACCGGATAAGTGAGGCCACCGTACGGGCGCACTTCCATGGTGTCAACGAAGGGTTAACGACGTGGCCAACCCGTAACCTGACGAGCGGATACCCGCGCGAAACCACCTGATAACCGCTCTCTCACGCAGTTCGGAGCGGGATTCCCGACAACGGAGGCGTCTCCACCCGGTTTGGGCCACGTAGACTGAACCGAGCAAGTTGCGGCGGCCGGGCGACCGCTTCGCCGGGAACGGCCCGCGCCCGGCCAGGTGTGGGCGACGGGTAGCGTGTCCAGCGCCGCCCGGGCAGCCGCCCGGTCGACGGAACGGTTCAGGAGGACGTACGCCGGTGAAGCGGCCCACGATCGCGGACGTCGCCCGGCGGGCGGGGGTCTCCAAGGGCGCGGTGTCGTACGCGCTCAACGGCCAGCCGGGCGTCTCCGAGGCGACCCGGCAGCGCATTCTCGCCATCGCCGCCGAGATCGGCTTCAACCCGAGCAGCGCGGCCCGGGCGCTCTCCGGCGCGACCGCCCGGGCGATCGGGCTGATCCTGGCCCGGCCGGCCCGGACGCTCGGCATCGAACCGTTCTTCATGGAGCTGATCAGCGGCGTCGAGGCGGAACTCTCCGCCCGGTCGTACGCGCTGACCCTCCAGGTGGTGGCCGACCAGAGCGCCGAGATCGTGGTCTACCGGCGGTGGTGGGGTGAGCGGCGGGTCGACGGGGTGCTCGTCTGCGACCTGCGCACCGACGACCGCCGGGTGCCGGCGCTGGAGGAGCTGGGCCTGCCCGCCGTGGTGATCGGCGGGCCGGCGGGCACCGGCCGGCTGGCCAGCGTCTGGTCGAACGACGCGGCGGCGCTGGTGGAGACCGTGGAGTACCTGTACGCCCTCGGGCACCGGCGGATCGCCCGGGTCGGCGGCCTGCCCGACCTGCTGCACACCGCGATCCGGACGCAGGCGTTCACCGAGGTCTGCCAGCGCCTCGGCCTGGCCGACGCGGTCACCGCCTCCTCCGACTACACCGGCGAGGAGGGCGCGCGGGCGACCCGACGACTGCTCAGCTCCCGCATCCGCCCCACCGCGGTGATCTACGACAACGACGTGATGGCGATCGCCGGGCTGTCGGTCGCCCAGGAGATGGGGCTCGCGGTCCCCGCCGACCTCTCCATCGTGGCCTGGGACGACTCCCCACTGTGCCGGTTGGTGCACCCGCCACTGACCGCGCTCGGCCGGGACATCCCGGCCTACGGCGCGCACGCCGCCCGCCAGCTGTTGCAGGTGATCGAGGGAGCCCCGGCGCTCGGCCTCCAGGACGAGACCGCGCACCTCACCCCCCGGGGCAGCACCGGCCCACCGCCGGGCGGACAGTGAACCGGTTAAGCGGTTTCGGTCGTCACCGGGACGTGGACGGAAACTCCTCGAAGTACGCCTCGACCCGTTCCGCGGTCGCCGGCCGGGCCAGCTCGTACCCCTGGCCGTATTGGCACCCGGCCCGCTGCGCCACATCGACCTGGTGGGCGGACTCCAGCTCCTCGGCGACCACCTCCAGCCCCAGCCGGTCGGCGACGGTGACCACCACGTCCAGCAGCGGGCGGTGCGGGTCGCTGCTCGCCACGACCGTCTCCGGCCCGACCTTGAGCAGGTCGATCGGCAGTCGCCGGAGCTGGGCGAGCGAGGCGTGCTCGGCCCGGAAGTCGTCCAGGGCGGTCCGGATGCCCATCGACCGCAGTCCCGCCAGCCGCGCCACCACGGTCGGCAGCTCGGCGGCCACCCGCGGCTCGGCGACCTCGACCACCAGCTGGTCCGGCCCCACCCCGTACGCCTCCAGCACGGCCGCCGTGCGGGGCACGAAGTCCGGTGAGGTCAGCTCGCGGGTGGTGACGTTGATCGACATCCACAGCCGCCGGCCGCCGACCGACCAGTCCGCCAGCTGCCGGCAGGCCCGGTCCAGCACCCAGGCGCCCAGCTCGCCGACGATGTCGAGATCCTCGGCCACCGGCAGCAGCTCCGCGGGGAAGACCGTACCGAGCACCGGGCTGCGCCAACGCAGCAGCGCCTCGGTGCCCACCGGCGACCGGTCGGCGAGGTCGAGCACCGGCTGGTAGACCAGATCCAGCTCACCCCGGGCGACCGCGCCGGGCAGTTCCCGCTCCAGGTCCAGCCGGCGGACCAACTGTTCCTCCAGGTACGCGTCGTACCACTCGACCCGGTCGCGGCCGAGCTGGGCCGCGCGCCGCCGGGCCAGGTCCGCCTGCCGCAGCACGTCCTCCGGCCGGCCGGGGGCAAGTTCGGCGAGCCCGACGCTGGCCCGTGACCGCAGCACCGCCCCGGAGACCTCGTAGGGCCGGCTCAGCTCGGTGAGCAACCGGGTGCCCAGCGCGTAGGCCAGCACCGCTCCGGCCCCGGTGACCACCGCGAGCCCGCTCCCGGGCAGGTCGAACACCTCGTCGTCGTCGGCCGTCACGGCCCGGGCCCGGCGGACGGCCTCGGCCGCCACGTCGTCGCGTACGGCCATCCCGGGCAGCTCGGTGAGGTGCAGGTCGACCACCAGCAGCGCGCCGACCGCCGGCTCCGGCCGCGCCGCCAGGGCCCCCAGCAGCGCGGCCCGACCGGCCGGCACCCGCTCCTGCACGGTGACCGACTCCGCCGCCGGCGTCGGATCGGCCGGCGCCGGGTCCGGATTCCGCGCCATGCCGCCGAGCAGTTCGCGCGCGACCAGCGGAGGCGCCAACGCGAGCGCGAGCAGCACCGCGGTGCGGTCCGGCGACAGGCCGGCCTGCAACTGGTACACGGTGGCCAGCACCACCACGGCCGCCGGGAGCACCGCCCGCGGCCAGACCAGCGTGACCCGCCGGGGCGGGTCGACCTCGGCCCGGGCCACCTGCCGCACCCCGGCGGCGGTCAGCAGCACGCCGAGCACCAGTGGGGGCACGGCCAGCAGCGCCGCCCGCCCGGCGGCCGGACCGGCCGGCAGCGCGGCCAGCAGCACCAGGGCGAACAGGGTCAACGCCGCCCCGGCCCGGCACCTGGCGATGCCAGAACTCCGAAGTCTCCCGGTCAGCACGGTCAGCGCGGCGAGGGCCAACGCACCGAGGGTCACCGCCACCGCCAGCCGCGCCGGCGCCGCCACGCCGGCGTGCGGCAGCAGCAGCCAGGCGACGAGCACCAGGCAGATGCCGGGCGGAGCGCCGTCGAGCACCCGCCGCAGCCGTACCCGGACCGGCGAGGCTGACCGGCGGGGCAGGCTGGACAGGCCGCCGCCCAGCAGCACGGCGGTGCCGGCGAGCCCGGCGGCGGCTGCCGCCGGATGGTACTGGGGAGCGGCCAGCGGCAGCACCGCCGCAGTCAGGCCGGCGGTCACCACCGCGGCGTGCAGCAGGGCGGCGGCCCGGCGTGGGCGGGCCGCCCGGCGACGGGCGACCCGCCCAGCGGCAGGGTTCGCGGCCGGCGCGTCGGAACTCAGCCGGGACAGGCGTACGCCGGCCAGCGTGGAACCGGCCGCGCCGGCGAGCGCCACCACGCCGAGGGCCGGCACCGGCCCGGCGGCACCGACCACGACCAGCACGGCGACCACCGCGAGGACGCAGGACTCCGGCAGCCTCGGGCGGTGGACGGTGCCGCGGGACGCGGTGGCGCGGAACATGGAGGCGCGGAACACAGACGCGACGGGCACGACATTCGCCTTCGTGAGGGGGGCACGGGGGCGGTGCGGCGGTGCGCGGACGGCGAACATGATGGTCCGCCGCCCACCATCGGTGAACGAGACAGTCCGCATGGAGTGACGGCCACCAGACAGTGAACCAGGTCACGACCGTGGCCCGACGGCGGCCCGGTCAACCCGGTGCGGGACGTCCCCGTCCTGGTGGGATCATCGGGAGATGGCTCGCTCCGACACCGCGCGATTCCGGCACCACCAGGCCGTCCTGGCCGCGGCGATCGTCGCCGCCCTCGGCACCCTGCCGCTGGCCAGCGCCCGCACGTACCTCCTCCCGGTGCTGCTGGTGCCGCTGGCGGTGGTGGCCTGGGCCTGGCGCGCCGGCACCGACGCGGACCCCCGTGGGCTGCGCCTGCGGGCGCTGGCCGGCCAGCGCCGGATCCCCTGGGACCAGGTGGTCGAGCTGGGCTCCGATCCGCGCGGCCGGGTAATCGCCCAGCTCGGTGACGGCCAGCGGCTCCTGCTACCGGCGGTACGCCGCGCGGACCTGCCGCGACTGGTGGCCGCGGCCGGGCGCGAGGTGGAAGCGGCTCAGTAGCCGTTCACCACCACGTTCTCCGGCCGCTCACCGGCCGCGAACCGGCGGATCTGCCGGCCGACCAACCGGTACGCCCGGGGCAGCAGGCCCCGCACCGACCCCGCCACGTGCGGGGTGATCAAAACGTTCGGCAGCTCCCAGAGTGGGTGGTCGGCGGGGAGCGGCTCCGGGTCGGTCACGTCCAGGGCGGCGGAGATCCGGCCGGTGGACAGCTCGGCAACCAGCGCGTCGGTGCGGGCCACCGGCCCCCGGGCGGCATTCACCAGCAGCGCCCCGTCGCGCATCGCGGCCAGGAACCTCCCGTCGACCAGACCCCGGGTCTGCTCGGTCAACGGCACCAGGAGCACCACGACGTCGGCCCGCGGCAGCAGCTGCGGCAGGTCGTCGACCCCGTGCACCCCCTGCTCCGGCCGGGCCGTGCGGGCCACCATGATGAAGTCCACCTCGAACGGCGTGAGCCGGTCCCGCAGCGCGGTGCCGATCGAGCCGGCACCGACGATCAACACCCGCTTGCCGGCCAACTCGTCGGTGGGCGCCACCTCGGCGTAGGCCCACCGCCGCTCGGCCTGGGCCCGGGCCAGCGCGGGAAAGGCGCGCAGCTGGGACAGGATCGCGGTGACCACCCACTCGGCGGTGGAGGAGTCGTGCACACCCCGGGCGTCGCAGAGCGTGACCCCCGCCGGGACCCGGCCGACCCAGACGTCCGCGCCGGCCGAGAGCAGCTGCACCACCGCCAGGTCGGGCAGTTCGTGCAGCAGGGCGGTGCTGTCGGCGGTGGAGAGGAAGGGCGGCACCCAGAACCGGACGCCGGCCACCGGCGAGGGCAGGTTTCCAGGGCCGGTCATGGTCTCCACGGTGACCTCCGCCGGCACCTCGCCGAGCAGGGCATGACCGGCCTGGTGCGGGATCCATACCTTCACGCTCGTCGACGATAGGCCCCCGCCGCCGGTACCACCGCCGGGGGTAGCCCGCGCCGACCACCACGACGCGGACCGCGGCGGGCTACCCTGGGGCGGGTGAGCGCTCCCCCGTACCCCCGCGCCCGACAGCTCCGCACGGCCCTCGCGGCCTCCTGCGCGACGCTGCTGCTCGCCGCCACCGGTTGCAGCCTCGGCGAACCGGAGCCGGATCCGGCCGGCGAGCCACCGAACCTGCCCACCCCCTCGGCCACCGCGAGCGCCGGCGACCAGGCGGTCGTCGCCACCGTGCTCGCCCGCGGGCTGCGGGTGCCGTGGGGCATCGCCTTCCTGCCGGACGGCGGCGCCCTGGTCACCGAACGCGACAGCGGCCGGATCCTCCAGGTCGGCCCGGAATCGAGCCCGGACGGCCTGAAGGTCACCGAGGTGCAGACCATCGACGACGTGGCCGCCGGGGGCGAAGGTGGCCTGCTGGGGATCGCGGTGTCACCGGACTTCGCCCAGGACCGGACAATCTTCGTCTACTACACCGCCGAGCGGGACAACCGGGTCGCCCGGATGCGGCTCGGCGAGGCGCCCACCCCGATCCTCACCGGCATCCCGAAGGCGGGCATCCACAACGGCGGCGGCCTGGCCTTCGGCCCCGACGGGCAGCTCTACGCCGCCACCGGCGACGCCGGCAACATCGACCGGTCGCAGGACGTCAAGGAGCTCGGCGGCAAGATCCTCCGGATCACCCCGGACGGGAAGCCGGCGCCGGGAAATCCGTTCCCGAACTCCCCGGTCTGGTCCCTCGGTCACCGCAACGTGCAGGGCATCGCCTGGGACGGCGACCGGATGTACGCCGTCGAGTTCGGCCAGAACACCTGGGACGAGATCAACCAGATCAGCAAGGGCAAGAACTACGGCTGGCCCGAGGTCGAGGGGCGCGGCGGCGACGCGAAGTACGTCGACCCGATCGTGCAGTGGTCGACCGACGAGGCGTCCTGCTCCGGGCTGGCGGCGGTCGAGCGGATGCTGGCCACCGCCTGCCTGCGCGGCCAGCGCCTCTGGCTGGTCGAGCTGACCGAGAACGGCACGGTGCTCGGGCAGCCGCAGGCGCTGCTGACCGAGCAGTACGGGCGGCTGCGCGCGATCGCTGCCGCGCCGGACGGCTCGCTCTGGGTGAGCACCTCCAACCATGACGGGCGGGGCCGGCCCGCACCGGAGGACGACCGGCTGCTGCGACTTGTTTTCGCAGGTGGCAGCGCTGGGCGAAGCTGAGGCACTCTCGAAGCACACCACCTCAGGTTTGCCAAGATCCTTCTGCGGGCAGGTCAGAATCTCAGCATGGACGGTCAGGAAAACGAGGAGCCGCGCCGCGGCCCGGACGGGAACGCCCCCGCCGGTCGCCCGCGCCGTTTCCCACCCCTGCGGCGCTCCGCCGCACCACGCCCGGGTGGGCGGTATGTCGGCCTGCGCCGAGCCGCCGTCGCCGTGGCCGTCCTGGCCGTCACGCTGGCCGGGGTGCTCGCCGGCGTCATCGTCGGCGGGAACGTGGGCACCGATATCGGGCCGTTCCACGCCCGGCTCTCCGTTGCCCCGGCGGCCACCGGCGGCACCACCATCGACATCCCGCCGCTGGGCTCGCTGCTGCTGGACAGCCACGACGGGCCGACCCACCTCACCGTGGAGCTGGGCGCGCTCGACCAGAGCCGCGTCGAGGCCCTGATCGACGACCCGGCGAGCCTCAACCGGGCCACCCAGTCGGCGGTCGACGAGGTTCAAGAGGGGGTGATGCGGCTCGGGCTGCGCACGGTCGCCTCCGCCGTGCTGGCCACCCTGGTGCTGGCGCTGCTGGTCTTCCGGAACACCCGCCGGGCGGCCTGGGCCGGCGGGCTGGCGCTGCTGATCACCGCCGGCAGTCTGGGCACCGCCGCGGCGACCATCCGCCCCCAGTCGATCGAGGAGCCGCGCTACGAGGGGCTGCTGGTCAACGCCCCGGCGATCGTCGGCGACGTGCAGAAGATCGCCAACGACTACACCCGCTACGCCGAGCAGCTCCAGCGGCTCCTCGGCAACGTCACCCAGCTCTACACCACCGTGTCGGCGCTGCCGGTCTACGAGCCGGAACCGGGCACCACCCGGGTGCTGCACATCTCCGACATGCACCTCAACCCGGCCGCCTGGCAGCTGATCCGCACCGTCACCGAGCAGTTCGGCATCGACGTGATCATCGACACCGGCGACATCACCGACTGGGGCAGCGAGCCGGAGGCGTCCTACGTCGGCTCGATCAGCCTGCTCCGGAAGCCGTACGTCTACATCCGGGGCAACCACGACTCCAACCGGACGGCCGCGGCGGTGGCCCGCCAGCCGAACGCGATCGTGCTGGACAACACGACCACCACCGTCGCCGGCCTCACCATCGCCGGCATCGGCGACCCCCGCTTCACCCCGGACAAGAGCACCTCACCGGCGAGCGGTGGGCTCAACGACCCCACGGCGGACGAGCTGACCGCCACGGGCGAGAAGCTCGCCGCCACGATCCGCAGCTCGCCGCAGCCGGTGAACATCGCCCTGGTGCACGACCCGGCCGCCGCCGGCCCGCTCTCCGGCACCTGCCCGCTCGTGCTCGCCGGGCACACCCACCGCCGACAGCTCAGCAAGCTGCCGGAGGTGCCGGGCCAGCAGCCCACCACACTCATGGTGCAGGGCTCCACCGGTGGCGCCGGCCTGCGCGGGCTGGAAGGCGAGGAACCGACCCCGCTGGCAATGACCGTGCTCTACTTCGACCAGCAGAAACAGCTCCAGGCGTACGACAACATCACCGTCGGCGGCACCGGCCAGGCCCAGGTCAACCTCGAACGCACCGTGGTGACCCAACCGGCGGGCCCTCCCGCCCCGGTCACTCCCACCCCTACCCGTTGACGGGGCTCATCCGGAGAAGATCCACCGGTGCGCTGGACGAGGAATGCGCGACCGGCGCCTGCCCTGAGGTGGGCCGCACGAAAAGCCCCCCAGCGGCGCTGGGGGGCTTTTCCGCGTTGAGGTCAGCCCACGCGGCCGATCTGCTTCGCCAGGTTGACGAAGCCCTGCCAGGCCGCCGGGTTGAACACAAGGGCCGGGCCGGCGGGGTTCTTGCTGTCCCGGACGCCGACGACGCCGGGCACGTTGTCGGCAACCTCGACGCAATTGCCGCCGTTGCCGCTGCTGCGGCTGCTCTTGCGCCAGGTGGCGCCGCTCAGGTCCATGTCTCCGCCACTTCCCTTATCAAATCGATCGACTGCCGGTGGGACATCGCCTCTACCCGGACGTTCTCCCACGCTGCCAGTATGGCCGCGACGTCGTCCGGATCGCTAGCCACTTGCCCCTGTAGCTGGGTGTCCAGATAGGCGGCGATGCGATGGTCCCTGCTGGTGGCGAGAACGAAGGGTCCGTCGAGCCCGGAGTATGCCCCCACTGACCAGGGAACGACCTGCACCCGAACGTGCGGCAGCTCGCACCATGCAATCAACGCCTGCAACTGCTCCCGCATCACATTCGGGCCGCCCACCGGGCGCCGCAGCGCGCACTCGTCCACGACGGCCGTGAACCACGGGGGGTTTTCCCATTTCAGGACGGCCTGTCGGGCGAGCCGCGCCGACACCAGTTGATCCACCTCGTCGGGGGTGCGTCGTCCGCTCGCCCCGAGGACTGCTCGCGCGTACGCCTCGGTCTGTAGTAGTCCGGGCAGGACGACAGATTCGTATGAACGGAGCTCGATCGCCTCGCGCTCCATTTCCTGCCATGGGCGAAACCACACAAGGTCACGGATTCGGCGTCTCGAAGTGTCCGGCCAGATGTCCGACACATCACGACCGAGAACGGCGGCTGCGGTAGCGCGGTGTCCGGGGTGTGGGATGCGGCCTTGGCGAAGCCATCGGTCAGTCGTCTTCGGGTCTACGCCCAGCTGCGCTGCCAACGAATCCGTTGTGTGGCCTGCCTCGTGAAGCGCTACGCGCAGTGCGTCGTTCATCGGACCTCCATCGGACGCCGCAGATTTCCGTCCACCATATACACACGCGGTGTTGCCGTCCCGTCACGGGTTGGCAGTGTGTCTGGCATGCGGCACTACCTGGTGGAGGTGAAGGAGCCCGGCAGGAGTGTTCGCCATCGGGGCCGCCCGTGGACATCCCCCAGGGCAGGGGCGGCCCCTCTCGATCGCTCGCTCATGGAGGCCGACGTGCGTACCCGAACCTCGTATACCTGCACCACAGTCCTCATGCCGGTCCTGCCGCAGCGTGGACGCGGCACGCACCTGCCCGAATGGATGCGCCAGCCAACGCAAGCACTCCCCCTCCAGAGCCCCGGCCGCCCCGGTTGGCTGACGCCGGGCCAGCAGTGGCGGGCGAGCGGAGGCCGGCCGTGCTGACCAACCAGCTGGCGGGGCCGGGTCGCGGCCCCCACCCCGACCGTCCCAGCGGCTCAGGCGGGAACACCCCGCACACCCCGGCGCGCCCGACCTGGCACTGCCGAGTGGACGGGCAGCCCTGGCCCTGCGGAGAGGCCCGGCTCCTCCTGCCCGTGGAGTTCAGGGACAACGTCTCCGGCCTGACGATCTACCTCGCCGGCCTGATGTACGAGGCAATGCGAGACCTGTACCAGCTCAACCCGCACGGCGGACCGAAGCCCGAGGAACTGTTCAGCAGGTTCGTTGCCTGGGCGGCCCGCCGGCCGAGCGCGGAGAGAGCGCAGTGAAGCCCCGCGAACCGAAGGTGAGGGGGCCTCCGCGCGGCTTCGCCCGCAAGTCTTCCCGGCTTCACGAGCGCACCACGGTAGGACAGACACGGACGCGGGAGCCGCATCTCTCCCGCAAACGCGAGAGCACGGAAGGTTCTCTTCCATGGACAACCTGTACGAGCTGCCGGTCAACGGCGCGAAGTTCACGACCTACTGCGGCGGCAACCTCGGCGGCGACCACGAGAGCTGCGCCGAGGTCGCCCCGATCCCGGGCGCCGCGGACGGCTTCGTCATGCGCGACAACAAGCCCGGCGGCGCGGGCGGCAACCTGCGCTTCACCGGCTCGGAGCTGGACAGCTTCGCGCTCCGGTGGGTCAAGGACCGGGGCCTGACCGTCTGACCACCGCGTACCCGTGGCAACTCCGGCCGCCCTCAGATCGCCAGGACCGGGGCGGCCGGTCCCACAGAACGGAGAAGGGCACGGATGGGCGACTGGAACGGTCACTGGCACGGCTTCGGCCCCTGGATTGGCTCGCGCGACGACTTCGCCAAGGAGGGGCAGCGCAGACCTGGCCCCGACCCCGGCGATGAGCAGACGCGGGTCTTCCTCGCCAACACCATGACACCGGTCCAGCTCGGCCACTGGCTGCTTCGTCGCGACCAGGCCGCCGCCGATCGGACGTGGGCTGACGTTGCCGGCGCGGGAACCTGGATGAGCCGGGTCCGCGCGGCGAACCCCGCCCACACATCCGGCGGCGCGCTGCTCACCGTGGCCGAGAAGGTCGCGCAGCAATGCGAGAGCCTGCGTCTCGGCAGCGACGTGGGCTGGGGCTACTACACCGCGACCTTCAGCTACGTCTCCTTCGCCGTCGTCTGCTGCCCCAACCGCCTCTTCCCCACGATTCCATGCCCGCTACCTCCACGCTGACAGGAAGGAGGAGCCTTGACACTCAAGCTCCTACTCCCCGAGGAAGGCGTCACCCACCTGCTGGACCATTGGCCTGACGAGCCGCACGTCTACCGGCGCACCCGCACCTGCCTGGACGAGATGTTCACCGCCGAGCAGGTGTGGTCCTGGATCGACCTCAACTGCATCCCTGCCGACGAGGTTGCCGCGATCAAGGCTCCCGACCCCGCCGTCAACCCTCGCATCTTCACCGGGACGCACGGCCGGGCCGACGCGGAACGACTGCACAAGCTCTACGACGAGGGGCATACCGTCCGCGTCGGCAACCTCCAGCGCGTCATGCCCGCCATGGCGCGCATCAGCCAGGAGATCCAGAACGAAACCGGCTACAGCAACTACGTCCACGTCTTCATGACCCCGGGGTGCCGGCAGGGACTGCGGCACCACTGGGACCAGCAGATGGCCGTCATCGTCCAGGTGTCCGGCCGGAAACGGTGGGAGCTGTGGCCGCCAGTCGTGGAAGCCCCGATGCGCTCACATCTGGAGTCGTGGCGGGTCTGGCGGGACGACTACCTGGAGGGCTGGCTCGACTCCGGCCCCGAGCGGATCATCGACCTCGGGCCAGGCGAGGCCATGCTCCTGCCGAGAGGGTGGGTCCACAACCCGTACAACGCCGACGACGACCCCAGCGTGCACCTCACCTTCGCCATCCGGGAGCGCACGCCCCTGTGGATCTCGGAGAAGCTGGCCGGCGAGGCGATCGAGGAGCTGGCTTTCCGGCAGGTCCTCTTGCCACGCGACATCCACGGGGAGGCGCTGCCTGACATCGTCGCGGAGACCCGTGACGCCCTGGTGGCGTATCTCCAGGGCCTCGATACCAGCGAGGTGGCCGAAAGGCTGCGCCGGCTCGCGCGTGATGAGCTGGAGTACACCTCGTAGGTAAGCGACTTCTTGGACAGTTCCTCTTCCCGGCGCATGATCGTGCTCCAACCAGGACCGAGTGGCCTCATCACCGTCCGGATGGCACTCGATCCACGATCGAGCGTGATCATGAAGGTGGGCGGATGCCCCCGGCGTGATCTTCATCCGGGGGCATCCCGTCAGATCCTCAGCGGAGGGTGAGGGCGGCCAGGGCGGCGTTGACGATGCTGCCGGGAAGCAGGTCGTGCAGGTCGTACAGGTCGGTTACGCTGCCGGACTGGCCGAACTCGTCGACGCCGAGCGGGACGGCGGGGGCGCCGACCGCGGAGCCGAGCCAGGCCATGGCGTGCGAGGCGGCGTCGTGCACGGTGACCACCGGCACCCGGTCGGCGAAGGCGGACCGCAGCGCGCCGGGCACGCTGGGCACGGTGGCCGTGCGCACGCCCTGGCGCAGGGTGCGCTGCCAGGCCCGGTAGAGGCGGTCCAGGCTGGTCACGTCGACCACGTGGGCGGCGACGCCCTCGTCGGCCAGTTCCGCCGCCGCGGCGAGCACCTCGGGCAGCACCGCGCCGGAGGCGGCCAGCTGCACCGTCGGCGCGTCGGCCAGATGCGGGTACGCCTGGTGGGCGTCGACCAGCCGGTACGCCCCGGCGAGCACCTGCCGGCGCAGCACCGCGTCACCGAGCCGGGCGCGGGCATCCTCGAACGGCGCCTGCTCGACCGGCCGGGTGCTGAGCCGGAAGTAGTACGCGCCATCCTCGGCCGGTGCGGCGGTCGGCGTCGGCTGCGGTGCCCCGGCGATGTGGCCCAACGCGTCGCAGAGCAGCCAGTCCAGGCTGGCCGCGTAGGCCGGCTCGACGAAGGTCACCCCGGGCAGCTCCAGGCCCACGCTGGCGGTGATGGTCGACTGGTGGGCGCCGCCCTCCGGGGCGAGGGTGATGCCGGACGGGGTACCGGCCACCACGAACCGGGAGCCGGAGTAGGTGCCGTAGAGAAAGGCATCCAGGCCACGCAGCACGAACGGGTCGTAGACGGTACCGACCGGCAGCAACGGTTGCCCGGACAGGTCCCAGGCCAGCCCGAGCTGGCCGAGCAGCAGGAACAGGTTCATCTCGGAGATGCCCAGCTCGATGTGCTGCCCGTCGGGGCTCTCCGTCCAGCGCAGCATCCGGTCCTCCGACCAGGAGCGCTGGGCGGTCGGGGCGAACACGCCGGTCTTGTTGATGAACCCGGCCAGGTTGGTCGAGGTGGCCACGTCCGGCGCGGTGGTGACCAGGTATTTTCCCACCTCCGGATCCCGGGCCAGGTCGACCAGCACCCGACCGAAGACCTCCTGCGTGGAGACCGGCTTGTTCGCGCGTACCCGCGTGCTCTGCGGGACGGTGACCCCGAGCGCCCGCTCGCGGGGCGCCCGGGACAGCGCCTCCCGGCGCTGCCCGGCCCGGATGCCGGCCGGTGACGCCGGGTCGAGGCGGTCCCACTCGGTGTCGCGGGTCAGCCCGTGCGCGGTGCGCAGTGCGTCGACCTGCTCGCCGGTGAGCAGCGCCGAGTGGTTGCGCGGATTGCCGGCGATGGGCAGACCCCACCCCTTGACCGTGTACGCGAAGACCACGCTCGGCCGGTCGGTCACCGCGTCACACTGGGCGTACGCGTCGAGCAGCGCGGCGAGGTCGTGCCCGCCCAGGTCGGTGACGAGCGGGCGCAACTCCTCGTCGGCGATGTCGGCGACGAACGCGGCCACCTCGGCCGGCGCGCCGTCCAGGAACTGCCCGCGCAACGCCGGCCCGGTCAGCCCGAACAGCGACTGGTACTGCTCGTTCGGCATCGCGTCGATCCAGTCGCGCAGCGCCTCGCCGCCCGGCCGGGCGTACGCCTGCGCGAGCTTGCCGCCGTACTTCACCTCGACCACGTGCCAGCCGGCGGCCTCGAACTGGCCCCGCCACTGGTCGATCCGTACCCCCGGGACGACCCGGTCCAGCGACTGCCGGTTGAAGTCGACCACCCACATCACGTTGCCGAGACCGGTGGTGGCCGGGTCGGCGACCGCCTCCCAGATGTTGCCCTCGTCCAGCTCGGCGTCGCCGATCAGCGCGACGAACCGGGAGTGCGGCCGGGCGCCGAAGTGCGCGTCGACGTAGCGCCGGGTCACCGCGGCGAAGAGCGGCGCGGCGGCACCGAGCCCGACCGAGCCGGTGGAGAAGTCCACCTCGTCGGGATCCTTCGTCCGCGACGGGTACGACTGGAGACCGCCCCGGGCCCGCAGCCGGGTCAGGTACGACCGGTCCAGGTTGCCGAGCAGGTACTGGATGGCGTGGAACACCGGTGAGGCGTGCGGCTTCACCGCGACCCGGTCCTCGGCGTCCAGGTGCGCGAACCACAGCGCGGTCATCGCGGTGACCAGGGAGGCGCTGGATGCCTGGTGCCCGCCGACCTTCACCCCGTCGCCGGTGCTGCGCTCGTGGTTGGCCGCGTCCACGATCCGGCTGGCGAGCCAGAGCACCCGCCGCTGGATCTCGTCGAGGACATCGAGGTCGTGCTGGTTCACGGTGGACTCCAGGACTCCGGTACGTCGTCGTTGACGACCGGTCGGGGACGGGGGTGGTCGTTCAGCCGGCGCACCTGCCAGCGCAGCGCATTCCCAACGCGGCGTGCGCCCGAAGGTGCCCGCCCGTCGGTGCGTTCCCAACGCGGCGCGCCCTCTGCCGCCGTGCGCGCGGCCGTCGCGTGCCGGCCGGCGCGGTGGTGGCGTTAAGAAGGGACCCCTCCTCTACCTGAGGCGTTAAAAAGGGGCCCTTCCTTACACCTTAGGCGTCGAGGCGGGAGAGGATCAGCTCGCGGACGGTCTTCGCGTCCGCCTGGCCGCGGGTGGTCTTCATGACCGCGCCGACCAGCGCCCCGGCCGCCGCCACCTTGCCGCTACGGATCTTGTCGGCGATCTCCGGGTTGGCGGCGATCGCCTCGTCGACCGCGGCGGTCAGGGCGCCGGTGTCGGAGACGACCTCCAGCCCGCGGCTGGTCATGATCTCGGTCGGCGAGCCCTCGCCGGCGACCACGCCCTCCAGCACGGTACGGGCCAGCTTGTCGTTGAGCTTGCCGGCGTCGACCAGGCTCTGCAACTCGGCGACCTGCGCCGGGGTGGCCCCGATGTCGGCCAGCTCCACGCCCGTTTCGTTGGCCCGCCGGGACAGCTCGCCCAGCCACCACTTGCGGGCCGCGGCCGGCGAGGCACCCGCG
This sequence comes from Micromonospora sp. CA-263727, assembly GCF_050942455.1. Taxonomy (NCBI): domain Bacteria; kingdom Bacillati; phylum Actinomycetota; class Actinomycetes; order Micromonosporales; family Micromonosporaceae; genus Micromonospora; species Micromonospora sp. CA-263727. The sequence goes on along the minus strand of NZ_CP192031.1, from coordinate 1,542,913 downwards.
GCCACGGTCTGCTCGATCAGCTCGACCGCACCGGCGTTGAGCACCGACTGCATGTCGAGATCGGACAGCCCCCACGCCTCCTGGAGCCGGCGCCGGTGCAGCCGGGGCAGCTCCGGCAGGGCCGCCTTCAGCTCGGCCACCCAGGCCGGGTCCGGTGCGAGGGGCACCAGATCCGGCTCGGGGAAGTACCGGTAGTCGGTGGCGGTCTCCTTGGACCTTCCCGGGGTGGTGTCCCCGGTGTCCTCGTGGAAGTGCCGGGTCTCCTGGGTGATCCGTCCGCCCGCGCCGAGCACGGCGGCCTGGCGCAGCATCTCCGAACGGACCGCCCGCTCGACCGAGCGCAGCGAGTTGACGTTCTTGGTCTCGGTGCGGGTGCCCCACTCCTCGCCCGGCAGGTTCAGCGAGGTGTTGACGTCGCAGCGCAGCGAGCCCTCCTCCATGCGTACGTCGGAGACGCCGAGCGAACGGAGCACGTCCCGCAGCTCGGTGACGTACGCGCGGGCGATCTCGGGCGCGAGCGCACCGGTGCCGGGGATCGGCTTGGTGACGATCTCGACCAGCGGGATGCCGGCCCGGTTGTAGTCGACCAGCGACTCGGTCGCGCCGTGGATGCGGCCGGTGGCGCCGCCGACGTGCAGCGTCTTGCCGGTGTCCTCCTCCAGGTGCACCCGCTCGATGCCGATCCGCACCATCTCGCCGTTCACCTCGACGTCCAGGTAGCCGTCGACGCAGAGCGGCTCGTCGTACTGGCTGATCTGAAAGTTCTTCGGCATGTCCGGGTAGAAGTAGTTCTTCCGGGCGAACCGGCACCACTGCGCGATGGAGCAGTTCAGCGCGAGGCCGATCCGGATCGTCGCCTCGATGGCCGCCTTGTTGGCCACCGGCAGCGAGCCGGGCAGGCCCAGGCAGACCGGGCAGACCCGGGTGTTCGGCTCGCCGCCGAAGTCGGTCGGGCAGCCGCAGAACATCTTCGTGTTCGTGCCCAACTCGACGTGGGTCTCCAGGCCGATCACCGGCTCGTAGCGCGCGACGACCTCGTCGTACGCGGGCAGCGTCGTGGTCATGGGAACTCCAGCTTTGCAGGCGGTAGCCGGGCCGCGACGGCATCCGGACACAACGTCGCCAAGCCTAGCCGCTCGGCCTGCCCCGCCTCGGCCGGGCGTCACTCGGCCGGCGCGTCAGCGAGCCGACGCGTCACCAGGCCGGCCCATCACCGGGCCGGCACGTGACCAGGCCGGCACGTGACCAGGCCGGCGCATCACCGGGGCGGCGCATCACCGGGGCGTCGCATCACCGGGGCGTCGTGAACCGCCGGTGGCGTTCGTAGGCCATCACGAAGAGGATTCCGCCGACGCAGAACGCCACGACGGCCAGGAGCAGCAGCACCAGGCTCGAACTCGATCCGGTGACCGGAAGCCACGCCCCGGTCGTCCGCGACGGCGACGCCGTCGGGCTCGGCGCGGTCGGGGTCGCGGTCGGCGTCTCGGCCGGCTCGGTCGGCGTCGGCGTCGGCTCGCTCGGGGTCGCCGACGGGGTGCCCGGCGAAGGCGACGGCGCTGGTGCGGCGGCGACGACCAGCGACACCTCGACCGTGGCACTCGTCGCCGTGCCGGCCGCCCGGACCGTGAAGGCGAAGATGCCCGCGGCGCCGGGGGTGCCGCCGAGCCGACCCTCCGGGGCCAGGGTGAGCCCGGCGGGCAGGTCTCCGGCGGTCACGCTGAACCGGATGTCGGAGTCACCCTCGGCGGTGAACCGGAACGAGTACCCCTTACCGACCGTGCCGCGGGGCGGCTCGCCCGACGTGATGGCGGTCGCCGGTGCCGCGACGACCACCGTGACCTGCTGCTCGGCGAAGAAGCCGTGCGCGTCGCTGATCCGGATGCCGAACGTGTGGCTGCCCGGGGTGGTCGGCGTACCCGAAAAGACCCCCGCCGACGACAACGTCATCCCCACCGGCAACGACCCCGACCGCAACGAGAGACTGTACGGAGCCGTGCCACCCGAGGCCGTGAACGTGTGCGCCGGATACGGCTGCCCGGTGTACCAGGGCGAGGTCGGCGCGTCCGAGGTGACGGTGATCGTCGGCGCGACCACCACCACGGTGACGCTCTGCTCGGCGAACTCCCCGTCCGCGTCGGACATCCGGATGCCGAACGTGTAGCTGCCCGGCGTGGTCGGCGTACCCGAGAAGACCCCCGCCGACGACAACGTCATCCCCACCGGCAACGACCCCGACCGCAACGAGAGACTGTACGGAGCCGCGCCACCCGAGGCCGTGAACGTGTGCGCCGGATACGCCTGGTGGGCGGTGACCGGCGAGGCCGGCGCACCGGAGGTGACCGTGACGGTGGCAACCGCCGCCGGATCGGCGAGAGCCGACGCGGCAGGAGTCTGCTGGCTTGATGACGGCCGGGCGGCAGCTGGCTGGGCGGTGCCGAGCAGCAGCATGAGCGCCGACAGGGCCATGACCGGGCGCAGCGTCCTCATCGCACTTCCAGGGCTCGTTCAGGAGAAACCAGTGCTCGCGTTCGCCAGCGGCTGGAACTCTATCCAACCAGGGCACACGGCCACCCGTAATGGCCCGAACGGTGACCGTGTGCCACTACTTCGTTACCTCTCGACCGCGCAGCTCCCGGGCCCGTCAATTAGCACCCTCCGCTCAGCCCCGTCGGTAGCCGAGCGACACCAGAGCGTCGCAGGTCTCCTCCCACCATCGCCGAAAGGCCGGAACCTCGGACAACCGGTCCAGTGAGACAAGCTCGCCGAGTTGCACGAAGTGATCCCGCCGAGAACGGCTGACACGCTGCATCAGGTCATTCAACACCCGCTTGGGATCGGGCAGCCGCTCCACCGACGCCGGCTGCGCCGGCAGCCCCATCGACCTGTCATTCCAATGCGGCACGCCAAGGGCACTGCGCAGGGCATCGCCGTCGGCGAGCAACCACGCCTCGGTCTCGCGCACCGGCACCAGCGTCACGAGTTGCTCGGCGCGGTCTCCCCATCGCTCCCGCAACGGTTGGATCCACTCCCGGGCGACTCTATCCGCACCCGAACCCTGATCGCGGTGGAAGAAGACGAGGGAGAAGGCCGCCCGGTTCTCGTCAACGAGCTGGACCACGTCCGCAACCGACGGCGGGCCACTTCGACCACGGAGCGGCTGCACGTCCGCAACGTCGACCGCGTCCTCAAACTCGGTCAGGCAGAGTTGAGTCAGCGTCCGGCCGAGCAACCTCGGCAGGAACTGGTCGTCAGAGTTTCCTTCCGACACCAGCGCAGAGGTCAGACCTGAGTTGTAGCGTTTTGGTGATCTTGTGATCGTGGGTGCCGCTGACGTGGGCGTTTGCTCGCGGATCGGCGCTGATGTGGTCACTAACGTGGCTTGGCTGCGTGGGTAGTCTCGCGGGGTGGGCGCTTTCGTGCGGCGGGTGAAGACCGCCTCGGGAGCGACCGCGGTCCAGATCGTGCACAAGCGAGGCCGACGCGTGTTGAGTATCGAGCACATCGGCTCGGCCCACACCGACGACGAGTTGGCGCTGCTGCTGCAGGTCGCTGAGGAACGCCTTCATGGCGGGCAGTTGACCCTGGACCTGGACGGTGCGGGCGCGGTCGCGGTCGGGGCATCTGCGGTGGTTGAGGGCACGTCTTCGCTGATCTTGTGGGAGGTTCTGAACAGCCTCTACGACGACCTCGGCCTGGATCGTCTCGGTGATGACGCGTTCCGGGCGCTGGTGCTGGGCCGGGTGATCGAGCCGACCAGCAAGGCGGACACCGTGCGGGTGTTGACCGAGATCGGGGTCGCCTCGCCGCATCGGGTGACGTTCATGCGCTGTCTCAAGCGCGTGGTCGAGCGTGACTACCGGGCCGTGATCGCGCAGGCCTGTCACCGGCACGCCACGCGGGGTGGGAGCTTGGCGATAGTGCTCTACGACGTGACCACGCTGCACTTCGAGGTCGAACGCGAAGACGGGCTGCGCAAGGTTGGGCTGAGCAAGGAACGCCGCGTCGACCCACAGGTCACCGTCGGGCTGCTCACCACCGGCGACGGGTTCCCGCTGGAGGTGGACCTGTTCGCCGGCAACAAGGCCGAGACCAAGACGCTGATCCCGGTCCTGACCCGGTTCCGCGACCGCCACCAGGCCCGCGACCTCGTCGTCGTGGCCGACGCCGGGATGCTGTCCGCGGCGAACCTGCTGGCGTTGGAAGACAACGGATTCCGGTTCATCGTCGGCTCCAAGACCGGCAAGATCCCCTACGAGCTACAGGCCCACGTCGACAGGCACGGCAACCACCTGCCCGACGGCGCGACGATCGAGACCACCAGGCGCATGGGCACCGGGACCAAGGCCCGTGACCGACGGGTGGTCTACCAGTACACGTTCAAAAGAGCCCAGCACGACAACCGCGCGATCAACGCGATGGTCGAACGCGCCGAGAAGGTCGCCACCGGCGAACGACCGCTGAAGAAGGACCGCTTCGTCACCTTCACCGACAGCACCACCAGCGTGAACTGGGACCTCGTCGAACGTGCACGCGCCCTGATCGGGATCAAGGGCTACGTCACCAACATCGACGCCGCCGGGATGGACGGCCCCGCCGTCGTCGCTGCCTACCACGACCTCTACCAGGTCGAGCGTTCCTTCCGGATGACCAAGTCCGACCTGGCCGCACGACCGGTCTTCCACCGCCTCGAAGACAGCATCCAAGCCCACCTGACCATCGTATTCGCTGCCCTGGCCATCTCCCGCGAAGCGCAAGCCCGTTCCGGGTTGAGCATCAACAAGATCCTCAAGACCCTGCGGCCCCTCCGCTCAGCCACCATCACCATCGGCACCCAGCAAGTGACCGCCCACCCGCGCATCCCCACCGAGACCCGAACCCTCCTGACCGACCTCGGCTGGAGTGGTCACTAAACCGCTACAACTCAGGTCAGATAACGCATCAGGTACCCAGCTCCGCCTGCACCTCGAACTCCGCAATCTCGCTGGGGCTGACCATCGTCGCCGCGTCGAGTACGTCATCGAGCGTCAACTGCTTGGCGCCCGCGACGGCGCGCCAACGGCTTATCCGACTCGGCGCACGCCCTCGCTGGACACGACTCACCACGTCCATGAAGACGGCGTCGGGACGCTTCTGCGCCTGCGCCGGATCCAGCGCGCGCAGGATGGCCGGCGAATGACTGCTCAAGATCAGCTGGGTAAGCGCCGCACCGTCGGACGGCTCGTTCAGCGCACGATCGACCAGGTTTCGCAGATACCGAACAAACTGAGCCAGTCGCTGCGGAAAAATGCCGTTCTCGGGTTCCTCAAAACAAATCAGTCCCGCGCCACGTGGGTCGTAGAGCGCGGCGAGCAGAGCGATCGCCCGGAGCGTGCCGTCCGACGCCACACGCGCCGAGAACGGGGCCTCATCGCGGGTCACCACCATGACCTGCCGCTGGCGGCGAGCCTCGTCCTCACTCAGTCGAACCCGGATCACGCCAGGAACAACTGCCGCCAGATCGGCGGACAGATCGTTCAGGACCCCTTCGGGTCGATCTGGGGTCGCCGTCTCGTCCGCTAGACGACGGAGGGTGTTGGCGAGGTGCCCGCCGTTGGCGGAGAGGCCGTCCGGGTCGTCGTAGGAGTCCGGGGCCCGCAGTGCGCTCGGATCCAGATGCAGCAGCCGCCACGACTGCATCTCCCGCTTGAGCGCATAGAGGAGGGGAAAGTCCGTAGCGGTCGTCAGGCTGGAGAGCACGGTTGCGGTAGCGGACGTTGCCGGAAGTTTGCGTTTACGGCCCTGGTTGCCTTGTTGCCGAATACTGAATACCGGCCGCCCGGCGTCGTCGTCCTCGGTCTCCAGCGGGTCTGCCCCGGAACGGTAGGTCGCCAACCGCTTCCGTTGGTCCGCAGAACGCAGCCTCATCCAGTTGTCGTCCGCTCGGCGTATCCGGCGAACCGCCTCCCGAACGACGTACGGCCGTTGCGACCCGCTATGACCGGAGGAGCGCAACTGGATCGTCAGCTCGTAGCGGAGCCGCGAGTGATTGACCTCTGCCGTATCCCCGAACGCGTCAGTGACTGATCGGTCCAGGAGAACCTCCGCCGCAAACGTCATCTCGTCAACGGGAGGTCCAGTTGTGGGGCGGTGGAAAAGATCAACCACGTCGCCCCGCATGTGCTGGACGGCCTCCATGACAGGGTCTCCGGCCAATCGACTCAGAAACTGAATCGCATCGAACAAGTTCGACTTCCCTGCCGCATTACGGCCGATGATGACCAGGAAGGGCGGGATGTCCAACGAGAAGCTACGAAACGACTTGAAGCCATCGATCTCGATCCGCGTCAGCATCCCGCCGCCTCACAACGCCGGTGGGGTGAGGGTGCCCACGGCGCTCTCCAGCGCGGCGGCGACCCGGTACATCCGGTCGTCGGCCATCGTCGGGGCCATCACCTGGAGGCCGACCGGCAGGCCGTCGGAGAGCCCGCACGGCACCGAGATCCCCGGTCCGCCGTACAGGTTGGTCGGGATGGTAAAGAGGTCGGCCAGGTACATCTGGTACGGGTCGGAGGTGCGCGCGCCCAGCGGGAAGGCCACGAACGGGGTGGTCGGCGAGATCAGCGCGTCGACCCGCTCGAAGGCGGCGGTGAAGTCGCGGGTGATCAGCGTACGGACCTTCTGCGCCTGCCCGTAGTAGGCGTCGTAGTAGCCCGAGGAGAGCGCGTACGTTCCGATCATGATGCGCCGCTTGACCTCGGCGCCGAAGCCGGCCTCCCGGGTCAGCGACATGACCTCCTCCAGCGACCGGTTGCCGTCGTCGCCGACCCGCAGCCCGAACCGGACGCCGTCGAAGCGGGCCAGGTTCGAGGAGCACTCGCTCGGGGCGATCAGGTAGTACGCCGGCAGCGCGTACCCGAAGTGCGGGCAGGACACCTCGACGATCTCCGCGCCCAGCTTGGTCAGCGTGTCGACGGCCTCGTTGAAGGCCGCCAGCACGCCCGGCTCGGCACCCTCGCCGGCGAATTCGGTGACGACGCCGAGCCGCACCCCGGTCAGGTCGCCGGTCGCGCCGAGCTTCGCCGCGGCCACCACGTCCGGCACCGGCGCCGGAATGGAAGTGGAGTCGCGCGGGTCGTGCCCGCCGATCGCCTCGTGCAGCAGCGCGGCGTCGAGCACGGTACGCGCGCACGGGCCGGGCGTGTCCAGCGAGGAGGAGAAGGCCACCAGGCCGTAGCGGGAGGTGCCGCCGTACGTCGGCTTGGCGCCGACGGTGCCGGTGACCGCGCCCGGCTGGCGGATCGAGCCGCCGGTGTCCGAGCCGATCGCCAGCGGCGCCTGGTAGGCGGCGAGCGCCGCGGCGCTGCCCCCGCCGGAGCCGCCCGGGATGCGGTCGGTGTCCCACGGGTTGCGGGTCGGCCCGTACGCGGAATATTCGGTGGAGGAGCCCATCGCGAACTCGTCCATGTTGGTCTTGCCGAGCATCACCGTGCCGGCGGCGCGCAGCCGCTGCACGATCGTCGAGTCGTACGGCGGGCGCCAGCCCTGAAGGATCTTCGATCCGACGGTGGTCGGCACGCCCTTGGTGGTCAGCACGTCCTTGACCGCGACCGGCACCCCGGCCAGCGGGCCGAGCTGCGCCCCGGCGGCGCGACGGGCGTCCACCTCCCGCGCGGCGGCCAGCGCGCCCTCGGTGTCGACGTGCAGGAACGCGTTGACCCGGTCGTCGACGGCGGCGATCCGGTCCAGGTGCGCCTGGGTGACCTCGACGGCCGAGGTCTCCCCGGCGGCGACCAGTCCGGCGATCTCCACGGCGCTGAGCTTCGTCAACTCGGTCACGATGCCACATCCTCGTCCAGAATCCGCGGTACACGGAACCGCTGCTCCTCCGCGTCGGGCGCGCCCGACAACGCCTCCGCGGGGGTCAGGCACGGCGTCACGACGTCGTCCCGGAGCACGTTGGTCAGCGGCACCGAGTGCGAGGTCGGCGGGATGTCCGCGGCGGTGACCTCGCCCACCTGGGCGACCGCTTGGAGGATCACGTCGAGCTGGCCGGCGAAGGTGTCCAACTCCTCCTCCGTCACGGCTAGCCGCGACAGTCGCGCCAGGTGCGCGACCTCCTCGCGGGAGATGGCGGCCATCGGTGCCCCCTTCGTGGCTGTCCTGCGTCTGAGTACGTCCACCCGGTCGGCGGAGCGCGACCCGCGGTGACGGCAGCGAGTCTATTGTTCCGCGCCCGGCCGGCCGCTCCCGGCTCCCCGGACGCCGGCGCCACGGCCCGGAGTGGCCCGCCGGATCACCGGCTGGGCCGGCGGTCCGCGTCCGCCCCGTCGTGGCCGCCGAGCGGGCGCAGCGGGCGGTACCGCGCCAGCCAGGCGACCAGTTCCTCCGCCGGCATCGGCCGCGCGTAGAACCAGCCCTGGGCGACGTCGCAGCCGGCCGCGTGCAGCATGCGCCAGGTCCGCTCGTCCTCCACGCCCTCGGCCACCACCCGCAGGCCCAGCGCCTTGGCCAGCTCGATCGTCGATCGGACGATCGCCGCGTCGTCGGGGTCGTCGGTCATGCCGAGGACGAACGACCGGTCGACCTTCACCTCCGACAGCGGCAGCCGGCGCAGGTGTTGCAGGGAGGAGTATCCGGTGCCGAAGTCGTCCAGCGCGATGCCCACGCCGATCCGGTGCAGCCGGGTGATGGTGGTCAGCACCCGACGCGGGTCGGCCATCAACGCGCCCTCGGTAATCTCCAGTTGCAGCCGTTCCGGCGCCACGCCGTAGCGGGCGAGCCGGTCGGCGATCTGGTCGGCGATCTCGCCAGTGTGCAGGTCCCGCACGCTAACGTTGACCGCCGCGCGCAGCCGCAGGCCCGCCGCCGACCACTTGGCGAGCTGCTCCACCACGTCGTCGACGACCCGGCGGGTGAGCAGGCGCATCACCGCGCTCTGCTCGGCGACCCGGATCAGTTCCTCCGGGTCGACCATCCCCCGGCGCGGATGCCGCCAGCGCAGCAGGGCCTCGACGCCGACCATCTCGCCGGTGGCGATCGCGATCTGCGGTTGGTAATACATCATGATCTCGCCCACGTCCCCGGCCGGCTCGGCACCGCGCTCGACGCCGGGCGGCAGAAGCTCCGGTCGCCCGCCTCCCCCCGCCAGGCCGTCGGCCCGCCCGGACCCGGCCTGACCGTCATTTCGGACCGGGCCGGCCCGACTGCCGTCCGGGGTGGACCCGGGCTGACCGTCGGCGCGGGCCGACCCGGACTGACCGTCGGCGCGGGCCGACCCGGGCTGACCGTCGGCCGGGACGGGCCGGGCCCACTGCTCGGCGGTGGGTGCCGCCGGCGGGGCGGCCGGCCAGGCGGCGCGGCGCAGCATCGGGTCCGCTCCGGTGACGATCCGGGCGATCAGCTCGTCGTCCTGCGCCACCGGCCGGGGGCGGCGTCGCCAACTCCACCACCGCAGGCCGGCCCGCTCGTCCATCGGCAGCACCGCGCCGTCCCCGCCGCGCACGGCGGGCGCGTGGGCCGGCGGGTCACCGCCCTCCGCCCGCCCCGCCGTCCCCGCCTCCAGCACCCGACGCAGGTCAGCCAGCAGGCCGAGCCGCTCGGCCGAGTTGTGGTCTGATTCGGCGGTGTAGACGGCGACGGTGTCGCTGCGGTGCTTCGCGTCGTACATGGCCACGTCGGCGTGGCGCATCAGGGTGGCGAAGTCCTCGCCGTGCTCAGGGTAGAGAGCGATGCCGATGGAGCCGCCGACGTCCAGCGGGAGCCCGTCCAGCGCTACCGGCTCGGCCAGCGCCCGCACCACCTGGTCGGCGAGCGCCCGGGCCTCGGCGACGTCGGCCAGCCCGGTCATCACGATCGCGAACTCGTCGCCGCCGAGGCGGGCGACCAGGTCCGGCGGCTCGACCACATCGGTCAGTCGGCCGCTCACCTCGACCAGCAGTCGGTCGCCGACCGCGTGCCCGAGCGCGTCGTTGACGTTCTTGAACCGGTCCAGGTCGATCAGCAGCAGGGCCAGGCGGGCGTCCGGCTCGCCCCGCGCGCCGCGCTCGGCGTGCCGGTGCACCTGCTCGTTGACCTCGGCCAGCAGCGCCTTGCGGTTGGGCAGCCCGGTGAGCGGGTCGAGCGAGGCGAGCTGGTGCTGTTCGACGGTGAGCCGAGCCATCCGGTACACCGCGAACAGTGGCACCAGCACCAACGGGACCAGGGCCGCGCTGGCCCGCGCGGCGGTGACGAGCACCGGCGCGAGCAGCAGCAGGGACCCGGTGGAGAGCAGCTCGAACGGCAGGCCGTGCCACGCGTTGGGCCACCACCGCTCGCCGAAACGCAACCGCACGGCGGCGGTGACCAGGCCGTAGTTGACCAGGAACCAGGCAACTCCGGCACCGCCGATCGCCGCGATGTCGGTCCAGCGCAGCGGGCCACCGGCGAAGACGTCGCCGGGCCCCAGCCGGGTGACCGCGTACGCGCCGGCCAGGGCGCAGGCGTACTGGCCGGCGTTGAAGGCCGTGCGCCACGGGGCGTGCCCCATCCGGACCCCGGACACCAGCACGGCGACGGCCTGCACGGCGACCGCGGGGCCGAGCCCCCAGCCGAGCAGGATCGCGAAGGTGAAGCAGGTCGACGGGAAGACGGCCGACGACGACTGCCGCCGGCCGAGTGGGAGGAAGGGGCGGGCGTCGCAGGCCACGGCGAGCGCCGCCATCGTCCAGAAGGCCGCCGGCAACTCGGGCAGCGTCGTGGCCAGCGACACCAACGCGTGGGCCGAGACCAGCACGGCAACGGCCAGCACGCCGGCCACGAAGGCCGAGAAGTGGGCCGCGCGTCCGGGCGGGACCAGGTTGCGCGGGTCGGGCGGCTCCATCGCACCTCCCGTGCGAGACCCGGCGCGTGGGTTCACGCGCCGTGACCCCATCAAACGCCCCTGGCCCCGGATTTCCCGCCGCGACAGTCACGAATCGGTCGTAGTCGTAATTAAGTTGGTATCCGGACGAGAGCCCTCAAGATCGGCATGCTGGGCTCACTCCCCGACCCGGGCCACCTCACGGGCGGCGTCCGGACCGGCGTCGAGCAGCACCTGCAAGCCCGCCTCGTCGAGCATGGGCACCTTCAGGCTGGCCGCCTTCTCCGCCTTGGAGCCCGGGTTGTCGCCGACCACCACGAAGCCGGTCTTCTTCGACACCGAGCCGCTGACCTTGCCGCCCCGGGACTGGATCGCCTCGGCGGCCTGGTCGCGGGAGAACCCGGCCAGGGTGCCGGTGACCACCACGGAGACCCCTTCCAGCGGACGCGGTCCCTCCTCCACCGCCTCCTCGGCCATCCGTACGCCCGCCTCGGCCCACTTGCGCACCACATCGCGGTGCCACTGGACGGCGAACCACTCGCGGATGCTCTCGGCGATGGTCGGCCCGACCCCCTCCACGGAGGAGAGTTCCTCCGCGGTGGCCTCGTCGATCGCCTCGATCGAGCGGAAGTGCCGGGCCAGCGCCTGCGCGGCGGTCGGCCCGACGTGCCGGATGGAGAGCCCCACCAGCACCCGCCACAGGTCGCGTTCCTTGGCGATGGCGAGGTTGTCCAGCAGCTTCACGGCGTTGCTGCCGAGGCTGCCGTCCTTGTTGACGAAGAACGGGGCGCGGGCCAACTGATCGGCGTCGAGCGAGAACAGGTCGCCCTCGTCGGTGATGATCTGCGCGTCGAGCAGGGCGGCAGCGCTCTTGTAACCGAGCGCCTCGATGTCGAAGACGTTGCGCCCGGCCAGGTGGAACACCCGCTCGCGCAGCTGCGCCGGGCAGCTGCGCGCGTTGGGGCAGCGGATGTCGACGTCGGCCTCCTTGGCCGGCGCCAGCGGCGTGCCGCAGGCCGGGCAGCTGGTGGGCATGACGAACGGCCGGGCCTCCGGCGGGCGCAGGTCGACCACCGGGCCGAGCACCTCGGGGATCACGTCGCCGGCCTTGCGGATCACCACCGTGTCGCCGATCAGCACGCCCTTGCGCTCGACCTCGCGGGCGTTGTGCAGGGTCGCGTACTCGACGGTGGAACCGGCCACCCGGACCGGCTGGAGCACGGCCCGCGGGGTGACCCGGCCGGTACGGCCGACCTCGACCTCGATGTCGAGCAGCGTGGTGTTGACCTCCTCCGGCGGATATTTGAAGGCGATCGCCCAGCGTGGCGCCCGGCTGGTCGAGCCGAGCCGGCCCTGGATCGGCACCGGGTCGACCTTGACCACGACTCCGTCGATCTCGTGCTCGACGTCGTGCCGGTGCGCGGCGTAGTGCGCGATGTATTCCCGGACGCCGGTCAGGTCGGGCACCACCCGCCAACGGTCGCTGGTGGGCAGCCCCCAGGCCTTCAGCGCGGTGTACGACTCGGACTGGGTGACCGCTTGGAAGCCGCGGCGGGCGCCGATGCCGTGCACCACCAGGCGCAGCGGCCGGGACGCGGTGATCCGCGGATCCTTCTGCCGCAGGCTGCCGGCGGCGGCGTTGCGCGGGTTGGCAAAGGGCGCCTTGCCCTGCTCGACCAGGCCGGCGTTGAGATCGGCGAAGCCCGCCACCGGGAAGTAGATCTCGCCGCGCACCTCGATGAACTCGGGGACCGGGCCGTACTCCGCCGAGTCGGTGAGCCGGCTCGGCACGTCCCGGATGCTGCGGACGTTGGCGGTGACGTCCTCGCCGGTGCGGCCGTCGCCCCGGGTCGCCGCGCGGACCAGCCGCCCCCCCTCGTAGGTGAGGTTGATCGCCAGCCCGTCGACCTTCAGCTCGCAGAGGTAGGGCACCGGCCCGCCGGCGTCCCGCTCGACCCGCTCGGCCCAGGCGGCCAGCTCCTCGTCGGCGAAGGCATTGTCCAGCGACATCATCCGTTCCGCGTGGGCGACCGGGGAGAAGTCGGTGGAGAAGGTGCCACCGACCCGCTGGGTCGGCGAATCGGGGGTACGCAGCGCGGGGAACTCCGCCTCCAGCGCCTCCAGCTCGCGCAGCTGCCGGTCGAACTCGGCGTCGGAGACGGTCGGCGCGTCCAGCACGTAGTAGCGGTACTGGTGCTCGGTCAGCTCCTGGCTCACCGTGGCGTGCCGCTCTCGCGCCCGCGGGGTGGGCTCGGCGCCGGCCGCCGCCTCCTGAGCCGCGCTGACCTGCTGGGGTACCGCTTCCTCGGACACGCCGTGACCTCCTGTGACTGCGTACCCGGGCACGGTATCCGGCCGGTGGGACACTTCGCCCACTCCCCCTCCGGTCCGGTCCGCTACCGCTCCCAGGTGGCGGCGAGGGCGGCGAGCTGGTCCGCGTACTCGATCCGGCCGGCCCACTCCGCGGGCCAGGCGGCCATGCCCTGGGCGGCGCCGACGAACGCACCGGCGAGGGCGGCGATCGAGTCGGAGTCACCGGCGGTCCGCGCGCCCCGCGCCAGCGCGCCGACCGGGTCGTCGGCGTGCCGGACTGCGCAGTAGAGGGCCGTCGCCAGGGCCTCCTCGGCGATCCAGCCCGCACCGGTGAGCCGGCACGGATCGCCGCCGTCGTCGGGCGCGGCGAGCGCGGCGTCGAGCCGGGCCAGCGCCCGTAGGCACTCGTCCCAGCCCCGGGCGATGAACTCCGCCGGCGTGCGGTCGCCCGGCCGCTGCCACAGGTCACCGAGCCAGTCGGCCCGGTAGACCGTGCGCTGCGCACGGGCCCGCTCGGTGAGCAGGCCGGGCAGCTCGGTCAGTGCGGCGCCGTCGCGGAGCAGCCGGACGGCGTACGCGGTCAGTTCGCTGGCCGTCAGGCCGGTCGGGTGGCCGTGGGTCAGGCCGGCCTGGAGCTGGGCCAGCCCGGCGAAGGTGTCCAGGTCGACGTCGAGCAGCCCGACCGGGGTGACCCGCATGTTGGCCCCGCAGCCCTTCGAGCCGGCCTGGGTGGCCTGCTGCCAGGGCAGCCCCCGGGACAGCTCGGCGCAGGCCCGCAGGCAGGTCATCCCGGGTGCGCGGTTGTTCTCCGGGCTGGCCGCCCAGTCGAGGAAGCGCTGCCGCAGCAGCGGCTCGACCACCTCCGCCGGGCCCCGAGGGGCGTCGTGCAGCGCCCAGCCCACCGCGAGGGCCATCTGGGTGTCGTCGGTGACCAGCGCCGGGTCGCCCACCAGCTGCCGAGGACCGGACGGTCCGTAGCGCCGCTCGATCTCGGCAACGTCGAGAAACTCGGTGGGCTTCCCCAGGGCGTCACCGTAGGCGAGCCCGAAGAGCGAGCCGGCGGCCCGCTGGAGCGGAGGGCGAGTCATGAAGGTGATGATGCCCGCCGCCGGCAAGCCCGGCCACCAGCAGCGAGCCCGCGCCACCGCCCCCAAAGCCCGCGCCGCCACCGGCAAGCCCGGCCGCCGGCGGCGAGCCTGCGCCGTGGTCAGTCCCAGCAGAGGCAGAACGGGTGGCCGGCCGGGTCGGCGTAGACCCGCCAGCCCTCGCCCGCGCCGGGCAGCCGGCGGGCGCCCAGGGCCAGCGCCGCCGGCTCGGCGGTCTCGATGTCGTCGACCGTCACGTCGAGATGGAACTGTTGTGGCCGATCCGGATCGGGCCAGGCCGGCGCACGCAGGTCGAGCGCCCGTTGGAAGGCGAGTCGCGGCTGGTGCCCACGGGGACCGCCGAGCACCACCCACTCGTCGTCGGAGCCCTCCTCGACCACCGGCAGGCCGAGCAGTTCCGAGTAGAAGCCGGCCAACGCACGCGGGTCGGGGCAGTCGATCACCGTGGTACGCAGCTGTCCAATCATGTGGCCATGCTGCCCTGCGGGTACGACAGGGAGCCACCCCGCGGGCATGACGGGGAGACCGGGTCCCGGCGAGCGTCCCGGCCGGCCGGGAGACCTCAGTCCTCGGCGAGCCGGCGGCCGGCGTCACGGCAGGCGGCGAGGAGCGCGCGGGCGTACGCCGGAGTGGCTCCGGCCAGGCCGCAGGCGGGGGTGACGACCACCTGCCCGGCGAGCTGGCGGCGGGGGAACCCGAGGCGGTCCCAGAGTCCGCGTACCCGGTCGGCGACCTGGGCGGAGGTCGGCGCGTGACCGGCCGGCGGAGTGGCCGGCGCGGCTCCGGCCAGCAGCCCGAGTCCGGCGTCGATCGCCTCGCCCAGCGGGTCGAGGTCGGTGACCAGGCTCAGGTCGAGCGCCACCCCGACCGCGCCGCTGGTACGGATCAGCTCCAGCGGTACGTCCGGTGCGCAACAGTGCACCACGGTCGGCACCCCGGCCGCCTCGACCACGGTGTGCAGCAGCGAGCGCGCGTCGCCCGGCTCCATGGCCCGGTAGGTGCCGAAGCCGCTCTCCGTGGGCACCCGGCCGGCGAGCACCGAGGGCAGCGACGGCTCGTCGAGTTGGAGCAGCACCGACGCCCGGGGCAGCCGGCGGGTCACCGCCTCGACGTGGCCGCGCAGACCTTCGGCGAGCGACCCGGCCAGGTCCCGCACCGCGCCGGGATCGCGCAGCATCCGGCCGCCGATCGGCAGCTCCACCGAGGCGGCCAGGGTGAGCGGCCCGGCCGCCTGGATCTTCAGCGGGCCGGCGTACTCCTCGGCCTGCTCGGCGAGCTGGTCGAGGTCCCGCTCCATCAGGTCGCGCGCCCGGCGCAGGTCCCGGCCGGGGCGCGGGGCGACCCGCCAGCGCGCGGCGTACAGCTCCACCGGCAACTCGACCAGCAGTCCGGCGCTCCGCCCGATCAGGTCGGCCCCCGGCCCCCGGCCCGGCAGCTCCGCCAGATGCGGCAGCCCCGGCAGTTCCCCGAGCACCACCCGCTGCGCCTCGGCGATGTCGGTCCCCGGCAACGACCCGATCCCCGTCGCCGCCCCCGCCCCCCACGGCCACCCTTGATCACTCACCGCCGAAGCCTAACCGCCACCACGCCCACCACGTTGTTGATCAAGAAGTTTGCGTCGCCAGCGGGCCGGATCGGGACGCAAACTTCATGATCAAACCAACGAGGCGGGGGCGGTTATGGTGGCGGAAGAGAGGACTATGTCGCCGGCGGGGTCGGGGCGGTACGCCACGATGGCCTGGCCGGGGGCCACGCCGCGGGCCGGGTGGCGCAGGGTGGCGTGGAGCGTGTCCGCGGTGGCGGTGACGGTGGCGGGGACGACTGCGCCGTGGGCGCGGAGCTGGACCTCGCACTCGATGGGGCCGTCCGGGCGGGGGGCGCCGGTCCAGACGGGGCGGGTGGCCCGAACCTCGGAGACCTCCAGCGCCTCGGCCGGGCCGACGGTCACGGTGTTGGTCCTGGGCGTGATGGAGAGCACGTAGCGGGGCCGGCCGTCCGGCGCGGGGCGGTCCAGGTGCAGGCCGCGCCGCTGACCGACGGTGTACGCGTACGCCCCGGCGTGACGGCCCACCACCGCGCCGGTGCCGGAGTCGACCACGTCGCCCGGCGTCTCGCCGAGCCGCTGGGCCAGGAAGCCGCGGGTGTCGCCGTCGGCGATGAAGCAGATGTCGTGCGAGTCCGGCTTGTCGGCGACCGCCAGCCCCCGACCGGCCGCCTCCTGCCGGACCTGGGCCTTGGTCGAGTCGCCGAGCGGGAAGATCGAGCGGTCCAACTGAGCCCGGGTGAGCACGGCCAGCACGTACGACTGGTCCTTCGCCGCGTCGACGCTGCGCCGCAGCAGCCCGTCGGCGCCGAGCCGGGCGTGGTGGCCGGTGACCACGGCGTCGAAGCCCAGGGCCACCGCCCGGTCCAGCACCGCGGCGAACTTGATCTTCTCGTTGCAGCGCAGGCACGGGTTCGGGGTACGCCCGGCCGCGTACTCGGCGACGAAGTCGTCAACCACGTCGGCGTGGAACCGGTCGGCCATGTCCCAGACGTAGAACGGGATGCCGAGCACGTCGGCGGCGCGTCGGGCGTCCCGGGAGTCCTCCAGGGTGCAGCAGCCCCGCGCCCCGGTGCGGTAGGTCTGCGGGTTGCGGGCCAGGGCCAGGTGCACGCCGGTGACGTCGTGACCCGCCTCCACCGCCCGCGCCGCCGCGACGGCGGAATCGACGCCGCCGGACATCGCCGCCAACACCCTCACCCGGACCACTCTCCCTTCGACGTCGAGCCTATCCCCGCGACGACGCACACCCGTCTCACCGTCCCGCCCCGCCGGGTCAGCGGGGGGTACGCAGGGCGGCGGCGCGCCGGGCCCGGTCGACGGCTCCCGGAAGCGCGGCGACGAGCGCGTCGACCTCCTCGGCGGTGCTGGTGTGGCCCAGCGAGAAGCGCAGCGAGGAGCGGGCCCGGTCGTCGTCGGCACCCATCGCCAGCAGCACGTGGGAGGGCTGGGCCACCCCGGCCGAGCAGGCCGAACCGGTCGAGCAGGCGATGCCCTGGGCGTCCAGCAGGAGCAGCAGGGCGTCGCCCTCGCAGCCAGGGAAGGAGAAGTGCGCGTTGCCGGGCAGCCGGTCGGTCGGGTCGCCGTTGAAGACGACCTCCGGCACCGCCTGCCGGACCCGCTCGACCAGGTCGTCGCGGAGCGCGGCGACTCCGGCGGCGTACTCCTGCTGGCCCTTGACCGCCGCCTCCACGGCGACCGCGAAGGCGACGATGCCGGCCGCGTCGAGGGTGCCCGACCGCACGTCGCGCTCCTGCCCGCCACCGTGCAGCAGCGGTACGGCGGCGACGTCCCGGGCCAGCACCAGCGCGCCGACCCCGACGGGGCCGCCGAGCTTGTGCCCGGTCACGGTGAGCGCGGCGACGCCGCTGGCGGCGAAGTCGACCGGCACCTGACCGACCGCCTGGATGGCGTCGGTGTGGAACGGCACGCCGTGCTCCGCGGCGACGGCGGCCAGCTCGCCGATCCGCTGGACCGTGCCGACCTCGTTGTTCGCCCACATGGCGGTGACCAGCGCGACCTGGTCGCCGTGCTCGGCGAGTTCGGCGCGGAGCGCGTCGGGGTGCAGCCGCCCGGCGCCGTCCACCGGCAACCAGCCCACCTCGGCCTGCTCGTGCCGGCTCAGCCAGCCCACCGCGTCGAGCACGGCGTGGTGCTCGACGGCGCTGGAGACCACCCGGGTACGTCGGGCGTCGGCACCCCGCCGGGCCCAGAAGATGCCCTTGACCGCCAGATTGTCGCTTTCGGTGCCGCCACCGGTGAAGATCACCTCGGAGGGCCGGGCACCCAGCGCGGCGGCCACCCGTTCCCGCGACTCCTCCACCCGCCGCCGGGCACGTCGGCCCGACGCGTGCAGGGAGGACGCGTTGCCGACCTCGCGGGCGGTGGCGGTGTACGCCTCCAGTGCCTCGTCGAGCATCGGAGTGGTCGCGGCATGATCCAGGTAAGCCATCACGATTCAGCCTAACGACCGGGCCCGCCACGACCGCAGACCGGAGTGCCGGATGTGGCAGGGGATGGGCGGACACGTGCTGCCCGGCCTTGCCATACTGGCAGGTACTGGTCGGCGGGCCGGTTCAGCTCCCCGGCCCGCCGATCAGCTCCGCACCGTCAGTTCACTTGCGCTTGCGGATCTCGTCGGCGGTCTGCGGAACGACCTTGAACAGGTCACCGACGACGCCGAAGTCGGCCAGCTCGAAGATGGGCGCTTCGCCGTCCTTGTTGACCGCGACGATGGTCTTCGAGGTCTGCATGCCGGCCCGGTGCTGGATCGCGCCGGAGATGCCCAACGCGATGTAGAGCTGCGGCGAGACGGTCTTGCCGGTCTGGCCGACCTGGAACTGGTGCGGGTAGAACCCGGAGTCGACCGCCGCGCGGGACGCGCCCACGGCGCCGCCGAGCAGGTCGGCCAGCTCCTCGACCAGCTTGAAGTTGTCCGCGTTGCCGACCCCACGACCGCCGGAGACGACCACGCCGGCCTCGGTGAGCTCGGGCCGGGAGCCCTTCTGCTCGGCCACCCGGTCGACGACCTTGGCCAGCTTGTCGGCGTCGGTGACGGTCACGGTCAGCTGCTCGACCGCCGGGGTCGCCGCGGCCGGGGTGGGAGTGACCGAGTTCGGCCGGACGGTGACCAGCGGCAGGCCACGGGTGACCTTGGACTTGACGATGGTCGACCCGGCGAAGGCCACCTGGGTGGCGGTGCCGTCGGCGGCCAGGGCGACCACGTCGGTCAGGATGCCGTTGTCCAGCTTCACCGCCAGCCGGGCGGCGATCTCCTTGCCCTCCTGGGAGGAGGCGAGCAGCACGGCGGCCGGCTGCACGCGCTTGACCAGGTCGGCCAGCACGGTGGCCTTCGGCGACACCAGGTAGCCGTCGATCTGGTCCCCCTCGGCCGCGTAGATCTTCTCCGCGCCGTACTCGCCCAGCTTCCCGGCCAGGGCCTCGGCCGCGCCGGCACCGCCGAGCACCACCGCCGACGGGGTGCCCAGCTCGCGAGCGAGGGTGAGCATCTCCAGGGTGACCTTCTTGACGCCGAATTCCCGAGTGGCTTCGACGACGACGAGAACCTCAGACATGTCCCACACCCCTCACACGAACTTCTCGGTGGCGAGGAACTCGACCAGCTGGACGCCGCCGGAACCCTCGTCGGTGACCTTCACGCCGGCCGAACGCGGCGGGCGCTTGCTGTGCTCCACGACCACGCTGGTCGCGCCGTCGAGGCCCACCTCGCCCGCGGCCACCCCGAGGTCGGCCAGGGAGAGCGTCTGCACCGGCTTCTTCTTCGCGGCCATGATCCCCTTGAAGGACGGGTACCGCGGCTCGTTGATGGTGTCCCAGACGGAGACGATGGCCGGGGTCGCGGCGGTGACCACCTCGTAGCCCTCCTCGGTCTGCCGTTCCACGGTCAACGTGACGCCGTCGACGGTGAGCTTCCGGGCGCCGGTCAGCGCGGCCACGCCCAGCCGCTCGGCCAGCATGTGCGGCAGCACCTGCACCCGGCCGTCGGTCGACTCGGAGCCGCAGAGCACCAGGTCCGCGTTGAGCTGGCCCAGCGCGGCGGCGAGCACCTTCGAGGTGGCCACCGCACACGAGCCGTGCAGGGCGTCGTCCACCACGTGCACCGCCTTGTCCGGGCCCATCGACAGCGCCTTACGGATCGACTCGGTCGCCCGATCCGGCCCCATGGTCAGGATCGTCACCTCGCCGCCGTGCGCCTCCTTGATCTTCAACGCCTCCTCGATGGCGTACTCGTCCATCTCGTTGATGACGTTGTTCGCCGAACCGCGGTCGACTGTGTTGTCGTCAGAACGCAGGTTGCGGTCCGCGCCCGAATCAGGCACCTGCTTGACGAGTACGACGATATTCATCGCGCTTCGACGACCCTCCTGCTGTGGTGGTGTGATCATTCACCCGGCCTGTGGGCCGCAGCCTCGCCCCTTAGCGACCGTTAAGTCAATCGTAAGCGGCTGTGCGGTTGCCCACGGCCACGATGTTACCTGTCAGTAGGTTTGCCTTCCGGGCCACCCGGGGTGACACGGCTCACCGGCCTTCTGCCGGCGATCGCGCCCGCCGCGCGGTGTGCCGACAGTCTCCCAGGCCGGCACGTCGACCGGCAGGCTCAGGCCGCCGCCACGCCCAGCACGCCCTTGATCCGCTCGATGACCTCGGCCTCGGCCGGGCTGACGCCGTGGTGGGCCCGCGCGGTCCGGTCGGCGGCGGCCAGCACCACCGCGCGGTAGACCGGGACGTCCTGCGGGGCCTTCTCGGTCAGGATCTCGATCGCCCGGCCCAGCGCCGGCAGCACCACCGCCTCGATCTCCAGCGCCGAGTCCCGCGGCAACTTCGGCAGCGGCCCGCCGCTCAGCGCCTCCTTCACCACGCCGCTGGCGTCGGCCATCGCCCCGGAGGCGGCGAAGCTCTCCCGGAACACGGCGAGCACTCCCGGTTCGGCGTTCGAGACCATGAAGACCGCGCCGAAGGCGCCGGTCTTGAGGGTCAGCTTCTCCTCGTCCGTCAGCCGCTGCGTCATGATCACGGAGTGTAGACGCCGGTCGTCGTGACGCAGGCCGTAGGCCCGCCGAAACCGGATAATCATCACCGTGTGGCAGAGAATCAGGAACTGGTTCGACCCCCGCGAGTTGCGGTCGGTGGGCAGCACCCCCGACTACCGCTTCTCGCTGGCCAACGAGCGCACCTTCCTGGCCTGGCTGCGCACCGGGCTCGCGCTGGTCGCCGGTGGGCTCGCCGCCGCGCAGTTCCTGCCCACCATGTCGCTGGTCCACCTGCGGGAGGCGATCGCCGTGGCGTTACTGCTGCTCGGCGGCGCGGTCGCCGTCCGGGCCGTGGACCACTGGGCCCGGATCGAACGGGCCATCCGGCTCGGCAGGGAGCTGCCCACCTCCCGCTTCCCGGCGGTGCTCGCCCTCATCGTCGGCCTCGGCGCGCTGCTGCTGGTGGTGGCGGTGCTGGCCGGCGCGGTCAACTGATGAAGCCGACCCGCGATCCCGGCCTGCAACCCGAGCGGACCCGTCTCGCCTGGCGGCGCACCGCCCTGGCGCTGACCGTGGTGGCGATGCTGACCGTCCGGCTCGCGCTCACCGGCGGCCCGTCCGGTGCGCCGCTGGCGCTGCTGGCCGTGCTCGGCTGGGCCGCCACGGTCACGCTCTTCTGGCGGCGGGGCACCGGCGGCGGCAGGCCCGGCGCCGGCGGTCGTACGCTCGCCGTGGTGGGCCTCGGTGCCAGCGGCTTCGCGTTGATCGGCATCGTGCTGGTGCTGCACGGGGTGTGACCGCTGTGCCGGGTAGGCCATGATGGGTACATGGCCCGGCTCTACATCCTCCTCTTCGTGGTGCAGGTCGTCCTCGCCGTCTGCGCCCTGATCAGCTGCCTCTCCGCGGAGGAAGACGACATCCGTCACCTTCCCCGGATCGTCTGGGTGCTGATGATCCTGTTCTTCCCGCTGGTCGGCTCGATCGCCTGGTTCGTCGCCGGGCGCGAGCGCAGGGCCGGCAGCAGGACGTGGGCGACGGGCCTGCGACCCGCCGAGCACCGGCCGGCCCGGCCGCTCGCCCCGGACGACGACCCCGAGTTCCTCCGCTCGATCGAGGAGAGTTCCCGCAAGGAGGACCAGGAACTCTTCCGCCGCTGGGAGGAGGACCTGCGCAAGCGCGAGGACGACCTGCGCAAACGCGAGGGCGACCCGCCGCGCGAGGAACCCCGCCCCGAGGTGTAGCCGGTCGGGGGCGGGGTCGGCGGGCTCAGGCCAGGTTCGAGGAACGGGGGTACGCGTCGGCCGGGTCGGTGAGCACGTTGACCAGGTAGGGCACCCCGGCGTCGAACGCCCGCTGAAGAGCCGGACCCAGCTCGGCCGCCTTGGCAACCGTCTCGCCCGCCCCGCCCAGCGCGCTGACCACCCGGTCGTAGCGCAGCTCGGGCTGGAGGTCGGCGGCCACGTCGTAGCCGTACATGGCCCGCATCGGGTGCTTCTCCAGACCCCAGATGCCGTTGTTGCCGACCACGATGACCACCGGCAACTGCTGCCGGACCAGGGACTCCACGTCCATCAGCGAGAATCCGGCCGCGCCGTCGCCCATCAGCACGCAGACCTGCCGCTCCGGGTGGGTGACCCGGGCGCCCATCGCGTAGCCCATGCCGGTGCCGAGGCAGCCGTACGGGCCGGGGTCGAGCCAGGTGCCGGGCTGGGCCGGCTCCAGGTAGCGCCCGGCGTACGAGACGAAGTCGCCGCCGTCCCCGATGGTGATCGCGTCGCCGGCCAGGACCCGGCGCAGCTCGCCGTAGACCCGGGCGGGGCGGATCGGATCCGTCTCGGCGGCCATCTCCTCGGCGTCGCGGGCCTTCGCGGCGTCCTCGGCGGTACGCAGCTGCGCGACCCAGTCGGCGTGGTCGGCCCGGTCGCCGGGGTAGCCGGCCAGGCTGCTGAGGATGTTGCGCAGGTCACCGGCGGGGGCGGCGGCGGGCTGGACGTGGCCGGCGCGCTGGCTGGGCGCGTCGACGATGTGCACGACCTTGGCGTCGCCGAAGTCGCCGAAGGAGAGCCGGAAATCCAGCGCGGTGCCGATCACCACCACCACGTCGGCGCTCTTGAGGGCCACCCGGCGGGCCTTGGCGAAGGCCAGCGGGTGCTCCGGCGGCAACGCGCCCCGGCCCATGCCGTTGGTGAAGACCGGCACGGTGAGCGCCTCGGCGGCGGCCCGCAGGGCCGCCACGGCGTCCCCGGTCCAGACGTCGGAGCCGGCGATGATGACCGGACGCGCCGCGCCCGCGATCAGGCCAACGGCGGTCGCCACCTCGTCGGGGTCGGCCTCGATCGGGGCGATCGCCGGGCCGGCCGGCACCTCGGCGTCGCCCACGGAGAAGATCGCTTCGAGGGGGAAGTCGAGGAAGACCGGGCCGCGGTGCGGGGTGAGCGCGGTGGTCAGCGCGGCGGCGACGGCCCGTGGGATGTCGTCCGCGCCGAACACCGTCTCGGCGTGCTTGGTGACCGGGGCGACCAGCGGCAGGTGGTCCATCTCCTGGAGGCTGCCCGAGCCCCAGCGGAACTGCGGGGCCCGCCCGCCCAGCACCAGCACCGGCGAGGCGTTGAAGTAGGCGCTGGTCAGGCCGGAGATGCCATTGGTCACGCCGGGGCCGGCGGTGAGCACGGCGAGACCGGGGCGACGCTGGAGCTTCGCCACCGCCTCGGCGGCGAAGACGGCGGACTGCTCGTGCCGCACGTCGTAGATCGGGAAGTCGGTCTTGTGCGCGGCGTCGTAGAGCGGGAACACGTGCCCGCCGGAGAGGGTGAACATCTCCCGCACCCCGTACGCGCGCAGCGCCGCGAGCGCCAGCTCTCCGCCGTGGCCTTCGATCCGCTCCGTCATACCCACTCCTTCTCGTCGCCGTCGTCGCCTGACCGGAGTCACACGTTACTGGCCGGTAAGTGGAATGTGAACCTTCCTCGCTCCCCGGCGACCGTCTCTCAGCGGCCGGTGAAGTCCGGCTTGCGCTTCGCCACGAACGCCGCCATCCCCTCACGCCGGTCCTCGGTGGCGAAGAGCGCCGCGAAGAGCTGGCTCTCCCAGGCCAGGCCGGAGTTGAGGTCCATGTCCAGGCCGCCGTCCACGGCAAGCTTCGCCGCGCGCAGCGCCTGCACCGGCCCGTTGAGGTACGGCCGCACCAGCGCCACCGCGGCGCCGTACACCTCGGCGGCCGGGGCGATCCGGTCGGCCAGGCCGATCCGCAGCGCCTCCGGCGCGTCGACCATCCGGCCGGACATGATCAGATCCTTGGCGCGGGCCGGCCCGACCAGCCGGGCCAGCCGCTGGGTGCCGCCGGCACCGGGGATGATGCCGAGCTTGATCTCGGGCTGGCCGAGCTTGGCGTCCTCGGCCACCACCCGCCAGTCACAGGCGAGCGCCAGCTCGCAGCCGCCGCCGAGGGCGTAGCCGGTGATCGCGGCGACCACCGGCTTGGGGATGCCGGCGATCGCGCCGAGCGCGCTGGACAGGTCGGCGGCCCGCCCAGCCATGTCCACGTAGGACATGTCGGCCATCTCCTTGATGTCCGCACCGGCCGCGAAGACCTTCTCCCCGCCGTACACGATGACCGCGCGGATCTCCGGGTCGGCGGTGGCGGCCGTCGCGGCGGCCCGCAACTCCTCCTGCACCTGGGTGTTGAGCGCGTTCATCGGCGGCCGTTCCAGCCGGATGGTGCCGATGCCGTCCTTGGTCTCCAGCCGCACGAACTCGCCCACGCTGGCCCTCACTTCCTCGTCGAAGTCGCCCGCCAACCTTACGACCCGCCGCCGTCGGCACGTATCCTGGCTGCCAGTCCCGCGACCCGGAGTTCCCACGATGGTCACGTACTACGACGACAGGTCCGTGCAGGTCACCTCCACCGCCGTCACCGTCAACGGCGACGCCTACCCGGTGACCGAGATCAGCGAGGTCTGGCATCACCGGGGCAGCCTGTCGTGGCGGGTCCTGGCCGGCCGGGGCGCGCTCGGCGCGGCGATGGCCGGGCCGCTGGTGTTCGCCGTCATCGGCATCGCGCTCGGCGTCTGGCTCGACGGGTCGGCGACCGTCACCGTCGCCATCATCGGCGTCTCCGTGCTGATCGGGCTGGCCGCCGGGCCGATCGCCGACCAACTCTTCGAGTACTTCGACCGCTCGTACGCCCGTGGCAGCCGCCCGCGCGAGGTCTGGATCCGCTGGCGGGGCCACCCCGTACGGCTACTGCGCACCCCCGACGCGCTGCGCTTCGGGCAGATCTACCGCGCCGTCCAACGCGCCATCGAAGCCGACCAGTCCGCCCCGAAGTGAAAGGAGGGGCCCTCTATTAACGTCTCCGGTAGAGGAAGGGTCCCCTCTTAACAGCGCCCCCTCAAAGTCGGGCAGCCACCTGACAGCCACAGGTTGCCCTGAAGTGGTTAGGCTTAGTGATGGCGCTCTATTACCGGGACGACGCGGTGCAGGTGACCTCGGAGTCGATCCGGGCCGGAGGTCAGATCATCCCGATCAACGACGTCACCTACGTCTGGCATCAGAAGGGGCGCACCACGCTGGCCGTACGCGGGCGGGTGCTCGGCCGGGGCGTACTGGTCCTGCTCCTCTCCCTGCCGCCGCTGGTCGGGCTGGTCTGCGTACTCTCGCTGGCTTGGTCGGCGCAGGACCGGGGCGAGTGGCTGCCGGCGCTGATCGTGCTCGTCGCCTGCGTGGTCATCGCGCTGGCCCTGGTGCCGTTCCTGGAGATCCCCCTCGGCTGGCTGGACCGCTCCTACGAGCGCGGCAACCGGGTGCAGGAGCTGTGGGTGCAGTACCGCGGGCAGGAGGTGCTGGTCTTGCGCACCCCGGACGCGCTGCGCTTCGGGCAGATCTACCGGGCGGTGCAGCGCTCCGTCGAACAGCAGGGCGACCACTGAAGCCATCCCGAGCCGCCCCGGCGTCGGACCTCACGGTCCATCGGGCCACGCACCGGTGAGCGGCGGTCGGGCGGGCCGGGCGTGGCCGGCGCACACTTGACCCATGCCAATCCCCCTCCCCCGGCCGGCCGCGGTCGTCGGTCTCACCCGTTCCGCCCTCGACCAGGCCACCTCCTTCGCCGCGATCCCGGCCCGGGCGTTCGCCGTGCTGGACGGGGTGGAAGCGCTGCTGGCCCGGATCAACGGGGTGGTGGACCGGGTCGAGCAGACCCTCGACCGCACCGACCGGATGCTCGACGACGCCGAGGCCGCGGTCCGCGAGGTGGCGGTTATCAGTGCCGCCGCCACCGCCGCCGTGCAGGACGCCGCCAAGGTCACCGCCGCCGCCGCGGTGGTGGTCGGCGAGGCCGAGCAGGCATCGGCTTCCGCCGCCGAACTGCTCGCCGCGTACGAGCCGGCGCTGCGACGGGCCGCCCCGATGGCCAACCACTTCGTCGAGCAGCTCAGCGAGGAGGAGCTGGCCGCGGCGGTCCGGCTGGTGGACGAGTTGCCGAAGCTGCGGCAACACCTCACCTCGGACATCCTGCCGATCCTGGCCACCCTGGACCAGGTCGGCCCGGACCTGCACGACCTGCTCGACGTAACCCGAGATCTCAAGCTCGCCGTGGCCGGCATTCCCGGCCTGGCGATGCTGCGCCGGCGCGGCGAGAAGCTGAGCGACGACGCCGGCTGACCGGGTCAGGGTGCTGGCGCGTACAGCTGGTCGATCTCGACCCGGTGCGGCAGCGACACGCTCGCGCCGAGCCGGCGGACGCAGGCCGCGCCGGCCGCCGCGGCCCAGCGCACCGAGTCGGCCAGGTCCCGACCCTCGCCCCAGGCCACGGCGAGCGCGCCGGTGAAGGCGTCCCCGGCGGCGGTCGAGTCGACGGTGTCCACCTTGACCGCGGGGACGTGCACGGCAGTGCCGTCCCGGTCGCCGTACCAGGCCCCCTGCGCACCGAGAGTCAGCACGGCTCGGGGCACCAGGTCGAGCAGGGCATGCGGCTCCTCCCGGCCCCGACCGGTGTACGCCTGCGCCTCGTTCTCGTTGACCACCAGCAGGTCCACGGCGGCGAGCAGTTCCGGCGGGAGCGGCAGGGCCGGCGCCGCGTTGAGCACCACCCGGGTGCCGGCGGCTCGGGCGGCCACCGCCGCCTCGGTCACCGTCTCCACCGGAATCTCCAGCTGCGCGACCAGCACGTCGGCGTCGCGTACGACGGCAAGCTCGGGCTCGGTGAGCGCGGTCAGCGAGGTGTTCGCGCCCGGTGTCACCAGGATCGCGTTCTCGCCCTCGGCGTTGACCATGACCAGCGCCACTCCGGAAACGCCGTAGGTGGTGCGGAGCTGGCTGGTGTCGACCCCGGCGGCGGTGATCCGGGCCCGGAGGGTCACACCGAACGAGTCCGAGCCGATCGCGCCGAGGAAGGCGCAGGCGGCGCCCGCCCGGGCCGCGGCGATGGCCTGGTTGGCGCCCTTGCCGCCGGGCACGGTGACGAAGTCGGTGCCGAGCATCGTCTCTCCCGGCCGGGGCAGGGCCGGCGCGGTGGCGACCAGGTCCATGTTCGCGCTGCCCACCACCGCGACCCGGGTCTGTCGCACGCGTGCCTCCTGCGGTCGCGTTTGTTAATAGGGGGCCCCTGCTCTACCGGAGGCGTTAAGAAGGGGCCCTTCCTTACACCTCAGGCGGCGCGGGCGGTGTAGCGGTTGGCGGTGCGCTCGACGAGCAGCGGCACGCCGAAGGTCTTGGTGAGATTGTCGGCGGTGAGGGTGTCGTCCAACAGGCCCTGGGCCATCACCGCGCCGTCGCGCAGCAGCAACGCGTGGGTGAAGCCGGGCGGGATCTCCTCCACATGGTGGGTGACCAGCACCAACGCCGGGGCGTCCGGATCCCGTGCCAGCTCGGCGAGGCGGGCCACCAGATCCTCCCGGCCGCCCAGGTCCAGCCCGGCCGCCGGCTCGTCGAGCAGCAGCAGCTCCGGGTCGGTCATCAGGGCGCGAGCGATCTGCACCCGCTTGCGCTCGCCCTCCGACAGGGTGCCGTACGTCCGGTCGGCCAGCATGCCGACGCCGAGCTGGTCCAGCAGCGACCGGGCCCGGGCCTCGTCGGCGGGTTCGTAGCTCTCCCGCCAGCGCCCGACCACCGACCAGGCAGCGGTCATCACCACGTCGCGGACCCGCTCCTCGGCGGGCAGCCGCTCGGCGAGCGCGGCGGTGGAGAGACCGATACGGGTACGCAGCTCCGTGACGTCGGTGCGGCCGATCCGCTCGCCGAGCACGTGCGCGATGCCGTTGGTCGGGTGCAGCCGCCCGGCCGCGAGGTTGAGCAGGGTGGTCTTGCCGGCGCCGTTGGGCCCGAGCACCACCCAGCGCTCGTCCAGCTCCACCCGCCAGTCGACGTCGTGCAGCAGGGCGGTGCCGGACCGGCGTACGCCGACGCCGTCGAGGCTGACCACCAGATCCGCGTCCACGGGCGAGGGGGCGGGTGCGGCGCTGCCTGCGCCGGGGATCAGGTCACCAGTCACCCGCCCATCCAACCACGCAGCGCCGCGTCGCCCCCACGGGTGTGCGCAGCGGCCGTGGGGTGAGGCGCCGTGTCATTGCTCACCCCTCCGGAGGACGCCTGTGAGCGGGGTCATCGAGATCGAGGGTCTCCGCAAGACCTTCCACAGCGCGCGCCGGGGCCGGCGGGTCGCCGTCGACGGTTTCGACGCCGACCTGGGGGCCGGCGCCGCAATTCGCACGTACCGAAATGAGCCCCTGACCAGGAGTTTTATCACCCCTTTGGCGACGTAAGGTTAAGACAACGCTTCGTGACGAGGTACGGAGATGTCGTATTCCGCCACCGCCGCGGCAGCGTTTCCACCGGACGGCCTGAGCTGCCCGCCCGTCACCAGTCGATGTTCGGCGCCGGAGGTGCGGCCCGTGACGTTCTATGGATGGGATACCAGTGACTACGACGTCAGCAGGGGGTTGACGCCGGCCCGGGTCGCCGCCGCTGCGGGCTTGGGCATCCACTTTCTCACCAGCAAGGGGACGGAACATTCACCGTCCAACGTGTTCCAGAGCCGGAGCTGCGGCTGGATCCTGGCCGCCGGCCGCGACGCCGACATCCCCTACCTCGGAATGTATGTCGTGGTCCGTTCCGGGGTGCCTGCAGCGACCCAGGCGCAGACCGCGATCGCCTACGCCGACGCGCACCTGTCCTGGTGGCGCACCTGGCCCGGCTTCTTCTGGCAGATCGACCTGGAGCGGTGGCCCTACGACGACGTCGCACCGGCCGTCGGCGTCCAGGTCGGCGCCGAACTGGAGGCACGGACCAACAAGGCCGCGCTGATGTACGCCTCCAAGGGCCAGTACGGATTCAGCCCCCTGGGCCACTTTCCACGCTGGAACGCCAACTACCCACACAACCTCGACGAGAGCTTCACCACCGCC
Source organism: Micromonospora sp. CA-263727 (assembly GCF_050942455.1). NCBI lineage: Bacteria > Bacillati > Actinomycetota > Actinomycetes > Micromonosporales > Micromonosporaceae > Micromonospora > Micromonospora sp. CA-263727. The sequence goes on along the minus strand of NZ_CP192031.1, from coordinate 1,513,742 downwards.
TACACCAGGGCCGGCGGGGACACCGGTCCCGGCTGGGAGGCGTACGGCGTCCCGTCCGCCGCACCACGGATCTGGCAGTACACCAGCACCGCCCGGATCGGCGCGCAGCACACCTGCGACGCGAGCGCGTTCCGGGGCACGGACACCGCCTTCGCGGTGATGATCGGCGCTACCACGGCAGGAGGCACGGACGTGCAGACAGTCTCTATCGTCACCATCTCCCCCGGCTTCACGATTCCGGCGGACGGCGCCTTCCACCCGATCCGATGGAGCGATGGCAACACCGCCTACCGGATCACCGCCACCGGCCTCATCGGTCACCAGTCGAAGGTCGACCTGGTGGGCCTGCACCAGGGCGATCTGATCCGGCTCAGGGCGGTCTACACCTTCCCCGGCAATCCGAAGTCGACCATCCAGCTGTTGAACCAGCAGACCGTGACGGTCGACCCGGCCCTCATCGGCGGCGGCTTCGTGACGATCAGCGCCAACGAGAACCACCAGGTTCCCGCCGGCACGACCCTCACCTTCGAAGTGGCGGTCACCCCGACAGCCGGAACCGGCGGCCGGAACCTCAGCTTCGGCGCCGCCACCCGCAAGTCGGTGCTGTTGTTCTCCTGAAGCAGGCCCCCACGCCGTCGTTGGATGGGCGGATCGCCTCCTCGGCCGAACTCAGCCGACGGTGGAGCCGAAGACCTCGTCCCGGACCGCGTCCAGGGCGGTGCGCAGCGCGCCGTGCAGGATCGGCTCCTCGGTCAGCCCGGTGGGCACCACCCGCGGACGCACCAGCGTGATCGCGGCGACCTCGTGCTGCACCCGCTCGGCCAGCGCCGGCCCGCCGGCCTGGCCCACCTCTCCGGCGAGCACCACCAGCGGCGGGTCCAGCACCACGCAGGTGCTGGCCACGCCGAGGGCGAGCCGACGGGCCACCTCGTCGAGCATCGGCCCGCCGGCGGCGCCGTCGGCGATCGCGGCCCGCACCGCGTCGGCGGCGACACCGTCCGGATAGCCGTGTTCCCGGGCCAGCGCGCGGATCGCGTCCGCGGCGGCCACCTGCTGGAACGCCGGTTTTGCCCGGCGGGAGACGTCACGCGGGATGGGGGCGCCGGGGACCGGCAGGTAGCCGATCTCGCCGGCGGCCCCGCTGCTGCCGTGGTGCAGCCGCCCGCCGAGCATGATGGCCAGGCCGACGCCGGCGCCGACCCAGACCAGCACGAAGTCCGACAGGCCCTGGGCCGCGCCGGACTGCGCCTCGGCCACCGCGGCGAGGTTGACGTCGTTCTCGAAGACCACCGGGGTGTCCAGGTCGTCGCGGAGCGCGGCGAGCAGGCCGCGGTGCCAGCGGGGCAGGTTGAACGCGAAGGTGATGTCGCCGGTGCCCGGATCGACCAGGCCCGGGGTGCCGAGCACCACCCGGCGTACGCTCGACAGCTGCGCCCCCGCGCTGCTGGCCACCCGGACCACGGCGTTGTGCACCACGCCCACCGGGTCGTCGGTGTCCCGGGTGGACTGCTCCACCCGACCGATCACCGCGCCGGTGATGTCGGCGCAGGCGGCCACCACCCGCTCCGGGCCGACGTCCACGCCGACCACGTACGCGCTGCCCGGTCGCACCGCGTAGAGCTGGGCGTTCGGCCCCCGCCCGCCGGCCTGCTCGCCGACCCGGGCGACCAGGCCGCGCTCCTCCAGCCGCTCCACCAACTGCGAGGCGGTGACCTTGGACAGCCCGGTCAGCTCGCCGATCCGGGCGCGGGTCAGCGGCCCCTGCTCCAGCAGCAGCTCCAGCGCCGCGCGGTCGTTGAGGGCCCGCAACAGACGTGGGGTGCCGGGGAGCCGGGTCGCACTCATGCCATGTCCTCGTTTTAGTAAACTTTGCTAACTGTAAACCGACCTGCGAACGGGTAGCCGTAGCGTATCGGCCGCGTGGGAGCGCGGCTCTCCGCCGACCCGGTACGACATCCGCGCCGGCCGGCACCGAGAGGAGAGATCACGTGGGGTTGGATCCAGGACTTCGCCGGCTCGCGCTGGGCACCCTGCTGGCCGCGTACCCGGGGCCGGTCCCGCCCGACTGGGCGGTCGACCTGGTCGCCGACGGGCTGGCCGGGCACACCCTCTTCGGCACGAACATCCACGATCCGGCCCAGGTGGCGGCCAGCACCGCCGCGCTGCGCGCCGGCCGGGCCGACGCGCTCGTCGCCATCGACGAGGAGGGCGGCGACGTGACCCGGCTGGCGCACGCCACCGGCAGCCCGTACCCGGGCAACGCCGCGCTCGGCGCGATCGGCGACGTGGCGCTGACCCGCCGGGTCTACCAGGCCATCGGAGCGGAGCTGGCCGCCCTCGGCATCACCGTCAACCTGGCGCCCACCGTCGACGTCAACAGCGCCGACGACAACCCGGTGATCGGCACCCGGTCGTTCGGCGCCGACCCGGTCCGGGTCGCCGCGCACTCCGCCGCCGCGGCCGCCGGCCTCCAGGCCGCCGGGGTGGCGGCCTGCGCCAAGCACTTCCCCGGTCACGGCGACACGGTGGCCGACTCGCACCACGAACTGCCCACCGTGGACGTCCCGCTCGACCTGCTGCGCCAGCGCGACCTGCCGCCGTTCGCCGCGGTGGTCGCCGCCGGAGCGAAGGCGGTGATGACCGCGCACATCCGGGTGCCCGCGCTGACCGGCGACGGCCCGGCCACGTTCAGTCGCGCCGTCCTGGTGGACCTGCTGCGCGGCGAGTACGGCTTCACCGGCGCGGTGATCACCGACGCGCTGGAGATGAAGGGTGCCGCGCTCGCCGCCGGCGGCATCCCACCCGGTGCCGTACGGGCCCTGGCCGCCGGTGCGGACCTGCTCTGCATCGGCGCCAAGGTCGACGCCGACCTGGTCGAGCGGGTGGCCGCCGAGATCGTGGCCGCGCTCGGCGACGGCCGGTTGGACCGGGCCCGGGTCGAGCAGGCGGCCGGCCGCGCCGCGGAACTCGCCGCCTGGACCCGGGCCGCCGGACCGACCATCGCCACCCCCACCGACCTGGGGTACGCGGCAGCCCGCCGCGCGGTACGGGTGGAGGGGGTGCTGGCCGGGCTGGACCATCCGCTGGTGGTGCAGGTACACGCCGCCTCCACGATCGCCGAGGGGCGGGTGCCGTGGGGCCTCGGCCCGCACCTCGACGGCACCGAGGAGATCCGGGTGTTGGCGGCCGAGGCCGACCCGGCCGCGCTGCGCCGGCTCGCCGGCGCCCGCCCGATCGTGCTGGTCGGCCGGCACCTGCACCGGCTGCCCGGCGGGCCGGAGCTGGCCGACGCGCTGGCCGCCACCCACCCGGTGACCGTGGTCGAGATGGGCTGGCCGGCCGACTGGCGGCCGGCCAGCGCGCGGGCGTTCGTCACCACCTACGGCGCGAGCCACGCCAACGGCCGGGCCGCCGCCGAGGCGTTGGGCCTGACCGGCCGAGCTTCTTCTTGAACGTGTTCAACTCCTGCCGTGAACAATCTCCTGGTGGTCGGGTTCCACCTGCTCAACCTCGGCTCTTCTGGGTCTACGACCGCTCACCGGGACAGACCAGGACCCGCCGGCTGATCGACGGCGCGGTGCCGCTGATCGACCGGCTGGTGGCGCTGTCCCGGCTGCGGGTGTTGCGCCCGGTCACCCGGCAGGTTCTCGACCTGATTCGCACCCTGCGTCACTGATCCACTCGACTGACATCCGGCGCGTAAAGGCAGGTCAAGTCCACTATTGGACACCGCCGAAGCAGCGCTGGCAGCTTGCCGACGGGCATCTGGATACGTAGCGTGATCGCCATCCGGCATCATGCGGACCTGGGGGGAGGCTGCGGACCGTGGATCCGGCCCGGGATTCACGGTCCGCGCCCTGCCGTCAGTGCTCAGCTGGGATAGACCCCGTACGACCGCCAGCCCCGGTCCGGGAAGCCGGCCGCCTCGGCCACCCGCGCGGAGGCGGCGTTGCGCCGGTCGTGCAGGTAGGTCGGCACACCGCCGTCGTCGAGCACCCGGCGGGCGGCCTGGGCGACCAGCCGCCGGGCCAGTCCGCGCCCCCGGGCGGCCGGCACCGTGCCGACCGCCAACTCGTGCCCGTACCGGTCGTGGCGTTTGATCCCGACCCCGGCCAGGTAGCGGCCCCGCTCGTCCCGGACCACCAGCACGGGCTGGTCGAACAGGCGCAGCCAGGAGGGCAGCCCGACGGCGGTGGGCGGAATCCACTCGCCGGCATCCGGCAACGGCGCGGGCGCGACGCTCCACCGGAACACGTCGTCGTGGATCGCCCAGCCGGGATGGCCGACCGCCGCCGGCAGCGCCGCTAGCAGTTGGCCCGGCTGCCGGACCAGCTCACGCACCGCCGCGACCCGATCCGGGGCCACGGAGAGCACGGTGCTCGCCCCAGCGGTGATCGCGATGGCCGGGCGGAGTCGGCCGTCCCAGGCCGGTCGGGCCCGCCGCGCCGATCCCACGACGTGCCGCCCACGGCCGGCCGGCCACTGCCCGAGCCAGGTCGCCAGGTGCAGGTGCAACCGCCGGTCGAGCATGACCCACCTCCCGCGCGCCGTCGTTGCCGCCTCGACGTCGCTCACGGTACGACGGGCGCGTCGACCCGGCGTACCGATCCGGCGATGGCTGCCCGCGCGGGGAACCCCATCCATCGATCAACCGTCATACCCATTTCCATACCTGGACAAATTTCTTTGGAACGGTGGGGGTCATGCCGAATCAGCCGAACGACCGTTACCAGCAGCACATCGAGCGAACCTGGCTCGGTCGTACGACCGCCGGGCGGTTCCCGGTTCAGCCGCCCTACCGCGGTCGGCGCGCCCACGTCGGCATCCTCTCCTGGCGCGAGCTGAACAAGCTGCCCGCCGGGCACCACCTCAACCCCCTCTGACCGGCCGGCGAGGCGACGCGGGCTTTCGCACACCTGTCGGGTAACTTCTTCTGGTCCTTTGACCGGGTTACCACAGGAGCTGCTGCGCACATGGGCAAGAAGACGATCCACGTCTCCGACTTCAGCGGCACGGTGCTGCGCCCAGACGACGAGGCGGTCCGCGTCGTCGTCCTGGAGCACCCTGACCTGGTGGCCGGGCCCGTGCAGTTGGAGGCGACCCCGGTCGAGGTGGAGAGCCTCGACGATGCCGCGTTGGACGTGGCGGTGGTCGAGATCCACGACCGGCACGGCCACGGCGAACCGCGCCGGGTGGTGCTGACCGCGAGCGAGTTCGACGCCATGGCCACCGACGTGCCGATGGCCCAGCTACTGAAGACCGCCGAGCGGGTACGCCCGCCGAAGACCCGCCGGGCCACCGAGAAGATCGACTACGGCACCGTCGAGCACGCCGGCAAGCCGCACCGGGGGCGGGTCACCGAGGAGGAGGCCCGGCTGGTACGCGAGCACCTGGACGAGGTCAACAAGCGCCTCGCCGACGCCGGGCTGCGCCAGATCGAGCCGGCCGACCCGGAGCACGCCGCCCGGTACGGCTTCCCCACCGAGTCCTGACGACCGTGGCGGGACCGTCGATCACCGCCCGATCGGCGGTCACGCCTCCTTCGGGAATGCCTGGATCGCGGCCAGGGTCGCCACGATGTTCGCCTCCGTCGCGGCCTTGTCGACGCCGAGCCCGGTGAGCACCCCCGCGCCGTCCTCCTGCTCCAGCAACGCCAGCAGGATGTGCTCGGTGCCGACGTAGTTGTGCCCGAGCCGCAGCGCCTCGCGGAAGGTCAGCTCCAGCACCTTCTTGCCGGCCGCGTCGTACGGGATCAGCTCGGGGACCTCGCCGGACGACGCCGGTAGCGCGGCCGTGGCGGCCTCGCGTAGGGCCTCGGCCGACACGCCCCCGGCGGTCAGCGCTCTGGCGGCCAGCGCCTCCGGCTCGGCCAGCAGCCCGAGCACCAGGTGCACCGGGCCGATCTCGGCGTTTCCGGCGACCCGGGCCTCGTTCTGCGAGGCCATCACCACGTTGCGGGCGCGCGGGGTGAAGCGGTTGAAACCCTGCTGCGGGTCCAGTGGGGCGGCATCGGCCCGGGGCACGAAGCGCTTCTGCGCGGCCTGCTTGCTCACCCCCATGCTGCGGCCGATCTCGGTCCAGGAGGCACCGGAGCGCCGGGCCTGGTCGACGAAGTGGCCGATCAGGTGGTCGGCGATCTCGCCGATGTGGTCGGCCACCATGACCGCGTCGGTGAGCTGGTCGAGCGCGTCGCTGTGGGCCTGCTTGATGGTCTGGATCAGGTCGTCGAGCCGGACCGGGTTGTTCATCTGGACGGGATTCGTCATGCGTCAACCTTAAGTTGACGACCCGCTCCCGTCAACCCCCGGTTGACGATCACCGACCGCACACCGCAACCATGATCGCTGTTAACAACCTTGACTAAAGCTCGCTAAATCGACAGACTGCGATTTGGAGAGCGCTCTCCCTCGCCAGGGCACCCGCCTCGTCCGTCCACCCCAAGGAGATCAATCGTGTCCGCCATCTCCCGCAGGCTCCGACGGGGAGCCGCCGTCCTCGCCGCGGCCCTCGTCGCCAGCGCGCTCGTCGTACCCGTGAACGCCGCACCGGCCAGCGCCGCCATCGGCGGACTCACCTGGCAGGACGAGTTCAACGCACCGGCCGGCACGCCGGTCGACCAGTCCAAGTGGCGCTTCGACATCGGCGGCCACGGCTGGGGCAACAACGAACGGCAGTACTACACCAACAGCACCAGCAACGCGGTGCACGACGGCCAGGGCAACCTGGTCATCACCGCCCGCCGGGAGAACCCGGCCAACTACCAGTGCCACTACGGCCGGTGCGAGTACACCTCGGCCCGGCTGCTCACCGCCGCCACCTTCAACCAGGCGTACGGCCGGTTCGAGGCGCGCATCAAGATCCCCCGGGGCCAGGGCATCTGGCCGGCGTTCTGGATGCTCGGCAACAACTTCGGCAGCGTCGGCTGGCCGGCCTCGGGCGAGATCGACATCATGGAGAACATCGGCCGGGAGCCCAACACCGTGCACGGCACCATCCACGGGCCCGGTTACTCCGGCGGGGGCGGGATCGGTGGCAGCCGCACCATCGGGCAGCCGCTGGCCGACGCCTTCCACACCTACCGGGTCGACTGGGAGCCGAACATCATCCGCTGGTACCTCGACGGCGTGGAGTTCTTCCGGGTCGACCCGGGCCGGCTCGGCGGCAACCGCTGGGTCTTCGACCACCCGTTCTTCATGATCCTCAACGTCGCGGTCGGCGGTGACTGGCCCGGCTACCCGGACGGCAGCACCCAGTTCCCGCAGCAGATGCTGGTCGACTACGTCCGGGTCTACGGCTACGTGCCGGACGGCAACAACGGCGGCACCACCCGGATCCGGGGCCAGCAGAGCGGCCGGTGCATCGACATCCCCAGCGCCAACCCGTACGACGGCGCGCCGTTGCAGATCTGGGACTGCAACACCACCGCCGCGCAGGCGTGGACCTTCGCCGCCGACGGCACCATCCGCGCGATGGGCAAGTGCATGGACCCGGCCTGGGCCGGCACCGCCAACGGCACCGAGGTCAACCTCGTCACCTGCAACGGCAACCCGGCCCAACGCTTCACCCTCAGCGCCGCCGGGGACCTGGTCAACCTGAGCGCGAACCGGTGCGTCGACGTCCGGGACAACAACCCGAACAACGGCGGCCGGCTGCAACTCTGGGACTGCGCCGGCACCCCGAACCAGAAGTGGTCCCGGGCCTGACCCCCGCACGCGTGGGCTCACCGCCGTCGGGCGGTGAGCCCACGCGCCGTTTCGCGCGTAAGAGTCGGTGACGGGCACGGTGGGTAGTAGCCCGCACGGTCAGCGAGGCGCGGGAGGCGACGTGGAGAACGCTCATCCGGCAGGCGGGCGGCGGTTGTGGTGGTGGCTCGGCGGGGCGCTGCTGCTCGCCGTGGTGGTGCTGGTCGCCGGCTGGACATGGGTGACGGTCCGGGATGACGGCCGGGGCGGGCACGTCGTCACCGGCGCCACCGGCGACCTGCGGGAGGCCACCTTCGTGCTGCTCGACGGCGCCGACGTGGTCCGGCTGCGCACCGCCGACCTGGGCGAGGAGACCTACCGGGTGTCGACACCCCGCGACGCCAGCGTCCGTCCCGTGGTTTCCCTCTCCGACGGCAACCTCCTGACCAGCCTGCGCGGCACCGACCGGGACGGCCCGGCGCTGGTCGAGGTGGTGTTGCACGAATCGGTGCGCTGGCACGTCCGGCTCAGCGGGGGCGCGAAGGAACAGCACCTGGACCTGCGCACCGCCCGGCTCGGCGGGGTCGAGTTCACCGCCGGCGCCAACCGGATCGAGCTGACCCTCCCCTCGCCCGACGGCACGCTGCGTACCGTGCTCAGCGGCGGGGCGAGCCAGGTCGTCGTACGCCTGGCCGACGACGCACCGGTGCAGGTACGCGCGGGCGGCGGGGCCGGCTCAGTCACCGTCGACGGCGTCACCCACTCCGGCGTTGCCGGCGGCAGCACCTTCACCCCGCCGGAGTGGACGTCGACGACCGACCGCTACGACCTCGACGCGACCGCCGGGGTCTCCACCCTCACCGTCGAACGCACCGACGCCGGCCGCTGATCCGCCGCACCATCCCGCGCGGTGCACCCGACGCGCCGCTTCGGCGTCCACATCGAAGCGATGGCGTTCGCGGGCAGTGGACGGGTCGAGTCGGGTATCGAAATCGGCTGTGCGGCCATGGCGGGTAGCTCACGCACGCCCCTAGGGTGGGCCCATGTCCCTTCCCCAGGTGACACGTCTGGCCGGCCGAGAACGGGAACTGTCCCTTCTAGACGAGCTGGTCCGGGGGCTCGTCGACGGCCGCGGCAACGTGGTCTGGGTCGAGGGCGAGTCGGGCATCGGCAAGTCCACCCTGTTGGGCGAGGTGATGCGACGCCTCGGCGACGCCGGCTGCACCGTGCTGAGCGCCGGCGGCGACGAGTTCATGGCGGAGTTTCCGCTACGCCTGATGGCGGAGTGCCTGGGGGTCTCCACCCGGGCCACCGATCCGGACCGGGCCGAACTCGCCCACATCCTGCAGGGCGACACCGCCGGCGTGTTGTCGCTCGGTGCCGTCGGCGAACGGATGATCGCCCTGATCGACCGGCTCTGCGCCACGGGCCCGGTCGTGCTGACGCTCGACGATCTCCAGTGGGCCGACGAGGCCAGTGTCGGGCTGTGGCACCGGCTGGCCCGGTCGGTCGACCAGATCCCGCTGCTGGTGATGGCCGGCTGCCGGCCGGTACCCACGCATCGGGCGCTGCGCCGGCTCCGCAACGTCGTCGCCGATCTCGGCGCGTGCGTCATCGACCTCGGACCGCTCGACCGGACCGCGGCGTCGGCCCTGGCGACCACGGTGCTCGGTGCCCGTCCCGGCCCGCTGCTGACCGCGGAACTCGACCGGGCCGCCGGCAACCCGCTCTACCTGCGTGAGCTGACCGAGGCCCTGTCCCGGGACACCCTGTTGCGGATCACCGCAGGCGTGGCCGAACTCGTCGGCGCGGCGGGCGCCACCCCGGAGTCCCTGGTGGCCGCCGTCGCCGGACGGCTGGGCTTCCTGTCGGAGTTCGCCCACCGCACGCTGCGGGTGGCCGCCCTGCTCGGCACCGAGTTCGAGATCGCGGAGTGCTCGGTGGTGACCGGCCGATCCACCCAGGAGTTGTCGGAGGTGGTCGACGAGGCGATCGCCACCGGTGTCCTGCGGGCCGAAGGACGACGCCTGCGGTTCCGGCACGAGCTGATCCGGCAGGTACTGGTCGGGCAGTCCCCACCGGCGGTGCGCGAGGAGTTCCACCGCGGCATGGCCCGGGTGCTCGCCGAGGCCGGCTACGAGCGGGACGTCGTGGCCCGGCACCTGCTGGCCGCCGGGCGTCTCGACGCCTGGGCGGCGAGCTGGCTCGCCGGCATCCCGGAGACGATGGTGCGGACCGCGCCCGCGGTCGCCGCCGAGTTGCTCACCCGTGCGGTCACCGAGGCCGGCCAGCCCGACGCGGCCCTGCCGACGCTGCGCTGCCGGCTCGCGCAGGCGCAGTTCTGGCTCGGCCGCTTCGAGGAGTCGGCCAGCAATGCCCAGGCCGTGTTCCGCGCCGCGCCGGGCGGCGAGGTGGACGGGGTGGCGCGGGTGCAGTTCGTCCGCGCGGCCGGTCGGCTCGGGCGGTTCGCCGACGCGCTCACCGTGGTCACGTCCAGCCTGGCGAACCCGGCCATTCCACCCCGCTGGCGGGCACGGCTGGCCGCGCTGTCGACGCTGCTCCTGGTCGACCTCGAACAGGAGCAGGAGGCCCGTGTACGCGCCGAGGAGGCGTTCACGCTGGCCCGCCAGTGCGACGACGCGTTCGCCAGTGCCTTCCCCTACCACGCTCTGTCCATCCTGGATCCCGCCGCAGGGTACGAACTGCGGGACAAGGCGATGACCGTACTCGGCGCCGAGTCCACCGATCCGGAGGCGGTCGACCTGCGCCTGGTGCTGGTGGCCCGCGAGTTGGCGGCGCTGGCCACCGACGCACGGTGGAGCGACTACGACGCCGAGCTGCCCCGGGCACTGGTGATGGCCGAGCAGACCGGCACGGTACGCGGTTCGTGGATCGCCGGAGAGGCGACCTTCGCCAGTTTCCTGCGCGGCCGGTGGGATGAGGCGATCGCGCACGTCGCCAGCATCCCGGCCCAGATGAACGGCAACCCCCTGGCCTACCTGCACGGCTTCGTGGCCACCATCGCGTACTCCCGGGAACAACGTGCCCTCGCCGAGGAGCACCTTCGGCTGGCCGGCTGTGCCGATGGCGTCGAGCTGGCCGACCTGCCGTTCCATCAACGCCTGGTGGCCGGCGACGCGCTCGCGGTGCACGCCGAGACGCTCGGCGATCCGGTCCGGGCGTTGGCGCTGCGCAAGCTCTGGCTCGACCTGTCACCGGCGCGGCAGGCCGACTGCGTCGAGCTGGCGCCGGACATCGTGCGGCTGGCGCTCGACGTCGGCGAGCCCGACGTGGCCGCGGCCGCGACCGCCTGCGTGACAGCGACGACCCAGCCGAGCCGGTTCGACATGGTGGTCGCCGGCTGCTGCCAGGCCATGCTCGCCGACGACGCCGACGGCCTGCTGGCCCAGTCCGAGCTGTGCCAGCAGTACGGCTGGATGCCGATGCGGGCCTTCGCGTTGGAGGAGGCCGCCGTCCGGCTGGCGCGCAGCGGTCAGGTCAGGGCCGCCCGATCCGCGCTGACCACCGCGGTACGTCTCTACACCGAGATCGACGCCGCCTGGCGGATCCGCCGGGCCGAGGCCCGCCTGCGTCCGCTGGGGGTACGGCGCGGCCCCGGCGGTGTACGCCAGCGGGCCACCCACGGCTGGGCCGCGTTGACCAAGAGCGAGCGGCGGATCGTCCGGATGATCGCGGCGGGGATGTCCAATCCCGACATCGCCGCGGAACTCTACCTGTCCCGCAACACCGTGCAGACCCACGTGTCGCACATCCTGGCCAAACTCGGCATGCGGTCCCGGATCGAGGTCGTCCGGGAGTACCCCCGGCACGCCGAGCTGGCGGCCGGATCCGAGTGACCAGCCCGGTGACCCGCTGGCCACCCGCCCGGCGCCTCGGGGTCAGTCGAAGCTGGCGGCGAACCTGGCGATCTCCTGACGTGATCGACAACCAAGCTTCATCAGGATGTGCGACATGTGGGTCTGCACGGTGTTGCGGGACAGATAGAGCTCGCCCGCGATCTCCGGGTTGGACCGGCCAGCCGCTGCGAGCCTCGCCACCGTGACCTCGGACCGGGTCAGCGCTGCCCAACCCGTGCTTGCCCGCAGCCGGGCCCCCCGCGCGCTGCGCCGCACGCCGAATCTCCGCCCACGCGCCTGCGCTCGACGGATGTCCCGGTGGGCATCGAGGTTCGCGTAGATGTCGAGCGCATCGAAGAGTGCGGTCCGGGCCCGGAGCAGATCCTGGCCGCGAGCCAGGGCCTCGGCCGCGTCCTCCAGCGCCTCACCCCGCGAGTGGGTACGCCCGGCCCGGGCGTACTCCTCGGCTGCGGCCAGCAGAGCTGCGGCGTCCTGGTCGACCAGCCCCCGGCAGTGGTCCGCCGCCGCCAGCTTCGAGGGTTCCGGTCGCCGGGTCGCCTCGGCGAGACATGCCGAGGCGGCGGCCTCGGCGGTGTCCCGGCGACCGAGGCCGATCGCGAGCCGGACGACGGCCGCGACCAGCACGCACCGATGGGAGGTCAGGTTCGGGAAGGTGCCGGATCCGTCCGGGTCGAGCAGGGCGAGCAGCAGGGCAAGGGCCTCCTCCGGGCGTCCGTCCCGCTCCTCGATCAGCGCCCGGGCAGCGCGCAGATTCTCCGAGAACCCTGCCGTGTCGACGGCCAGCTCCGTGCCCGCGGCCAGGTACCTGTCGAGCAGCGCGTCGTCGCCACGGTGCACGGCGATCAACGCGCCGATGCCGGCGAGCATCGCCCGGGTCGCGTTCCGTGGCCCGACCGCGCCGAGCACAGCATCGAGTTCCGGAAGCGCGTCGTCCCACCGCCCGGTGAGGAAGTTGAACTCCGCCGCCTGCGTCCGTAGGCCGGCGAGGCGCATCGGGCTGCCCATCCGCTCGGCCAGGGCCAGTGCCGTTCCCAGTGCCCGCCGGGCTTCCGCCAGGCGACTGAGGTTCCACAGCGCGGTCGCCCGGGTCGAGCCCAGCAACAGCCGCAGCTCGGTCGAGGCCGGATCGTCACCGGCGATCGCCATGCCCCGCTCGACCACCTCCAGTACGGCGACCGCGTCGTCCTTGGCGATGCCCGTGGTGCGGGCGAGGGACCACAACGCCCAGCCGACGGCGAGCCGGTCGGCCGCCTGCTCGCCCTCGCGCTCGGCCTGCCGGGCCATCGCGAGCGACTCGTCGAACTGGCCCAGCACGGTGAGGCTCGCGGCGTTCAGGGCGAGCGTGCGGGCTCGCCAGCTGGCCGGCAGCCGCGCACCGGCGAGTGCCGCCCGACCGATTTCCAGCGCCTCCTGGTGCAGGCCGTCGAGCATGGACGCGTAGACCCGTAACCAGGTCAGCCGGCCGATCACCTGGGGGTCGGCCGCGTCGATCAGCAGCGGCATCGCGACCCGGTGGAACTCCGCGTAGTCGGCCAGGTTGAAGAGCCCGTCGGCCAGCTGCGACTCGATCACGACCCGGCGCGGGTCACCACGATCGGCCTGCGCCAGGACCCGGCGCAGCAGCTCCACGGCGACCTGCGGCGCGCGCGTCGTGATCGAGGGCGCCACCCGGATGAGCCAGTCCAACACCCAGTCGCCGACCGGACCCGGCGCCGACTGGATGTGCGTGACCACATCCTCCGCCGGCTCACCGCCGTCAGCCAGCGTTCGGGCCGCCTGCCGGTGCAGGGCGTGCCGCGTGGCGGCCGGCGTCGATTCGTACAGGGCGTGGTGGATCAGCACGTGCCGGAACCCGGTAACCTCGTCCGTGTCGGCCAGCACACCGGCCGCGATCGCCTCCTCGACCGCCTCGGACAGGGCCATCGTCGACTCGGCCGTCAGGACGCTGAGCAGCTCCAGCCGGAACTCGACACCCAACACGGCCGCCGCCCGCAGCACGCGGGTGGTGGGGCCGGTCAGGTAGCCCAGCCCGGCCGTGATCGCGGCGGTCAGCGACCTAGGCGCCGAGGCATCGCCGTCGGCGAACTCAAGCGTGTGGTCGTCGGCGAGCCGGACCCGCTCGCCCTTCATGAGCGCGCCGAGCAGCTCCCGCACATACAGCGGATTGCCGCCCGCCCTCCGGACGAGTGCCCGCAGGCCCGCTCCCGGAGGGGCCGACGCGATCTGGCGGACCAGCCGGTCGACCTGCTCGTCGTCGAGCGGATCGAGCGATATGTCGACGCCTCCGGCAGCGGACACCTGATGGCGGAGCCGGTCGATCTCCGCCCGCCTGGGGATCCGGCGGGCCGCGGCCACGAGCAGCAACGGCATCTGTCGCGTCGCCTCGGCGAGCCGGGCCCACACCGCCTGGGTGGCATCGTCCGCCCATTGCATGTCGTCGATCGCCAGGACGACCGGTCCCGCCGCGCACAAGCGTTCCACGAGCAGAATCAACATTTCCGCGGCGGCGGTCACGGCGCCGCCGGAGCGGTCCGGGCCCGCTCCCCGGCCCCACAGCCGGTCGGCGATCTCGGCCCGGTCGGGGTCGGTCACCGTCGGATGGATGCGCAGGGCATCGAGGAACGCCCGCAGCGGAAAGAAGTCGACAGTGTCCGGGTTGCGTGCCTCGAACAGGCGGCTGCCCATGATGTCGAGCCTGCCGAGCGCCTCGGCCAGGAACACCGTCTTGCCGATGCCGGGCTCGCCGTCGACCCAGACCGACCGGCCCCGACCGCGCACGAACTCCTGCACGACCTCGTCGAACACCGCGAGCGGAGCCTCGCGGCCGATCAGCACGACCGGTGTCGTGGGCCGGGACCACGCCACCGGCCGGTCCGATGTGTGCCGGTCGTCGATGCCGCCGGCGAAACGGTCCGACACAGTCGCCTCCTCGCCAACCTCGGCGAGTCATTCTAGGAGCTGGCCGCCCGGTCAGTCGCGTACGGCGGCGGCGATGTCGGCGGGCTGAAGGGTCTTCAACTCCTCGACGGACGGATCGGCACGCCCACGCAGCCGGCTGGCCTGCCGGGTGACCGCCTCGTCCAGCAGCTGGCGGGCGTACCGGGCGTTGCCGAACGAGCGGCCCCGCGGCACGGCGTCGAAGTGGGTCCGCAGCCCGTCGAGCACCTCCCACGGGCAGTCGTACCCGTTGGCCCCGGCCAGATTCTGGAAGATCGCGACAAGCTCGTCGGTGGCGTAGTGGGTGAAGTGGATGTGCCGGGTGAACCGGGATTGCAGACCCGCGTTGGCGTCGAGGAAGGTGGCCATCTCCTCGTCGTACCCGGCCACGATCACGACCACCTCGTCCCGGTGATCCTCCATCAGCTTCACCAGCGTGTCGATCGCCTCCCGGCCGAAGTCGTTGCGGGCCTCCGGCGGGCTGAGCGTGTACGCCTCGTCGATGAAGAGCACCCCGCCACGGGCCTTGTCGAACGCCTCCCGGGTCCGGTGCGCGGTGTGTCCGATGTACTCGCCGACCAGGTCGGCCCGGGCCACCTCGACCACCTGCCCGGCGCTGATCACGCCGAGCGCGGCCAGCAGCCGGCCGTAGAGGCGGGCGACCGTGGTCTTGCCGGTGCCCGGTGGCCCGGAGAAGACCAGGTGTCGGGAGATCGCCGGGGCGGGAAGGCCGGCGCGCACCCGGGTCCGCGCATTGGCGATCAGGTCAACCAGGTCGGAGACCTCACGTTTGACGGCGGCCAGCCCGATCATGCCGTTGAGGCTGGCGAGCAGCGCATCCGTCTCGGAGGCCCGGCCGCCGTCGGCGGCCTCCGCCCCGGGACCGGACCCGCTCGCCGTGACGCCCACGTCCTCCGGGAGCAGCTGCGCCAGTTCGACGCCGTCGCCGGTGCCGGCGGACGAGAGCCGGAACGCCTGACGCCCGATCATCTCCTCGAAGACCTGGCGGGCGACCCGGGCGTTGCCGAACGACTCGGTTCGCGGCATCCCGTCGAAGAGCTGGGCCAGCGCCGCCCTGGTGTCGTACTCCAGGGCGTAGTGGTGGGTGCTGCACAGCCGTTCCACGATCGTGACCAGCTCGTCGGTGCGGTAGCTGTCGAACTCGACGGTGCGGGAGAAACGTGAGGCGAGACCGGGGTTCCCGGCCATGAACTGACGCATCTGCGGGGAGTAGCCGGCGACCACGACCACCACCTCGTCCCGGTGGTCCTCCATCAGCTTCACCAGCGTGTCGACGGCCTCCCGGCCGAAGTCGTGCCCACTGCCGCCGCCGTCCACCGGGTTGAGGGTGTACGCCTCGTCGATGAAGAGCACCCCGCCGAGCGCCTCGGTGAACTTCTGGGTGGTCTTCACCGCCGTACCGCCGATGTGTTCGGCGACCAGGTCGGCCCGGGACGCCTCGACCAGCTGACCGGAGGTGAGCACGCCGAGGGCGGTGAGGATCTGGCCGTAGAGCCGCGCGACCGTGGTCTTGCCGGTGCCCGGCGCACCGGCGAAGACCAGGTGCCGCGACATCGGCGGGCGGGGTAGGCCCGCCTCGGCCCGGCGCTGGGCGATGCGGTGCAGCCCGACGAGGGTGGCCACCTCCTGTTTGACCGCGGCCAGGCCGACCAGCTCGTGCAGTTGGGCGAGCAGCGGCGTCACGGTGTCATCCGCGGCCACGGTCAGCGGTCCGGCGGCACCGCCGGGTGCGCCTCCCGCCGTGACCTCGTCGGGGCGCGTCGGGGTGCCGGCGCCGGGCACCGGCAACGGATCGGCGGCCGGCACGGTACCCGGGTCGGCCGGCGGATGCAGGGCGGCGCCCGCCCGGCGGATCTGTTCCCGGCGGTTGCCGGAGACCGAGGCGGTGGAGAGTTCCACCGGTTCGGCGGTCTCCACCAGCACCCCGTCGGTGCCGTTCTCGAAGATCTCCGAGTGGACGAGGGCCCCCCGCGAGCCGGGCGCGAACCGTACGCCGAGTGCCCCGCCGCCGCGCACCCGGCTGCGGCGCAACACGAGGTCACCGGAGCTCTCCACCACGATCCCGGCCTCGCTGGCGACGCCGATCTCTGACGAGATGACGGTCGCCGTGCCGGCCCCACCGACGACCACGCCGAAGCGGCCACCCCGTAGGCGCGAGTCGGTAAGCGCCAACCGCCCACCGGCGGCGAGCCGCACCCCGGCCACCCCGCACTCGTCGACGGTGACGCTACGCAGCGCGCCCTGTCCACCGTCGACGCACTGGACGCCGTACTCGGCGCAGCCGGCGATGGCGGTGTCGACCACCGTCGGCGCGGCGTCGGCGCGGATGACCAGCCCGCTGCGGCCACCGTTGATCTCGCAGCCGGCAAGCGAGCCGCGGGCCTCGGCGTCGAACAGCACGGTCACCTCGCCGGTGCCGGCGATCCGGCACTGCCGCAGGACGGGCGCCGCCGTGCCGGCGACCGCGAGGACCGGGCCGGTGCCGGAGAGCTGGCAGTCGGTGAGGCTGCCGGTGCCCGCCTCCAGGGCGAGCACCGCGTGCCCGCCGGTGCCGGAGACCCGGCAGCGCGACAGGCTCGGCGCGGCATCACCGGCGATCACCACCCCGTGCCCGGCGGTCGCGTCCATCGTGCAGTCCTCGAAGGAGGGCGTGCCGCCGATCGTCACGACGGCAGGGCCGCCGGTGTCGTGGACCGCCGTGTGCCGGACGGCGACGGCACCGCCCTCCTCGACGGCGATCGCCGGGCCGGTGATCGCGCTGAGGTCGCTGTCGACCAGGCTGCCCCGGCCGTTGCGGGTGCAGAGCAGGCCCGGCCCGCGGACGTCGGTGATCACGCAGTCGACGATCCGGGGGTCGGCGTCGCTGGCCAGCACGACGCCGGCACCACCGACGTCGCGTACCGTCGTGGCCCGGATCGTGCCGGTCGTCCCGCCCTCGAACAGCGCGCCCGCGCCCGAGACGTTGCGCAGCACGCAGTTCTGCAGGTCCAGGTCGCTGCCCCGGGCGTGCAGCCCGACCAGACCGTCCGCGCGCACCTCGCAGTCGATCATCCGCAGGGTCCCGCCGGTCACCTGTACGGCGGGAAATTCGGGACCGCCGCCGACGACGACGATGCCGCGCAGGGTGACCGTACCCGCCCCGACGAAGACGGCGAGCGCCCTCGGGGCCCGCAGGGTCACCGTGCCCGGACCATCCTCGGCGACGAACGTGACATCGCCGATGATCCGCAACTCCTCCTCGTACACCCCGGGTTGGAGCATGATGGTCGTCCCGACTCCGGCGACGGCCAGGGCGTCGCCGATCCGCGGCAGCCCGCCCGGTTCGTTGTGCGACACCGATACGACGGCCTGGTTCATGGTCGCGGCCCTCCGCTGGTCGGTGGTGACTGTGCCGGATAGGGGTGCCCCTGGGGGTCGAGGCCGAGCGGGAACCCGATGCCGGGCGGCGGCTCGACGGTGACCCGGTCGTGCCGCCGCAGCCGGCGCAGCGTCTCCTCCCGCCACCTGCCGCCGCTCGGTCGCTCACCGGTCCGGTCCCGCAGCAGCACCCGCAACGGTTGGTCGTCGGCGGGCTCGTCGACCGCGAGGACCGCGAACCGGCTGCCCGGCGGGAACGTCGCCGCCGGCCGAGCGGCCGGGGCGAACTGGTCGACGCGGCGCGCGCTGACCGACCAGATGAGGTATTCGACCGCCACCGCCGGCCCGCTGCCGCCGGTGAAACCGACGTCGACGAAGGCCGGTTCGACGAGTTCGTCGCCCGCCCGGTAGCCGGCCGCGACGCTCGCCGAGCCGGTGGCGTAGACCGGACCGATCACGGTGGGCAGTCGCCGCAGCCCGCTCACCGCGCCCCGGGCGATCAGGCTGTGCACCTCGCTGCCGCCGTCGGCACCGCGCAGGACCCGGTTGACCGCGTCCCGATCGGCGCCGTACGCGCAGAGCGCGACCAGGTCGCCGACCAGGTCGGCACCGCCACCGGCGGCCCGCAACCCGGGTTCCTCAGCGAGGGTACGGGTGACCACCCGGGCGTACGCGTCATAGCGGTCGGTCAGCGCGCGACGCAGCCGTGCCCGGTCCTCCGCGCCCCACCGGTCGACGTCGATCCACCTCGGTCGAGCGGGTGCCGACGGCGGCCCGGCCCCCGGCGGCGGGGGCGGAGGCCCGGCCGGTGCCGGGGCGGGCGGCGGCGGTGGCTCGATCACCGGTACGGCGTCGACGCTCAGCGCGGGCGTACGCGGCACGGCCAGCGCGGCGGTGAAGCGACCGGTCCACCGGTCCGCCTCCAGTACGCCCTGCAGAGCGCTCACCGCCTCGGGTGTGTCGTTGCCTGGCGGTACCGGAGCGATCGGCAGCGTCTGGGCGGCACCGGCCTTCGTCGGGCTGGTCACGTCGCTCCCCCTCTCGGCCGGCTCTCCGGGACCCGGGCGTGTCCCGGAGACAACGGCCGGATCGGCGCACCGGTTCATCTGGTGCCGCCGGCCTGGCCACCGTTGGCCGGTGGGTCTTCGGCGGCCCGCCGGCGGGTCGGCAGGAAGTGCTCGTTGACCAGGACGATCACGTGCATGTTCGGGTCCGACAGCCGTTCCACCTCGACCCGGTCGGCGGTCAGCACCTCGAAGTCGACATCGAGGTCACCCCCGTCGGCCCGGGCGAGGCGTTGTCCCCAGCGGAGGAACTGGCCCAGCAGGTTCGTGAAGTGGACCCCCGCCTCGTTGCCGTAGCTGCCGTGCTGCCGCAGCTCGGTCGCGAAGGCGGCCGCGTCGAGTTGGTCCTGCTCCGGAACAGGCACCACACCCATGTCCGTCAGGCGCAGCTCACGGTGTGTATCGGGGTTTGTCCGGGCGTGCTCGACGAGCAGGGCGAGGAAGTCGCGCAACGCGGGCGCATCCGAGATCTGGCCCGGCTGTTCCAGGCCGGTCGCGTCCGCGACCAGGTTGGCCGCGGTGCTGACCCGCGCGGCGGAGAGGGTCTCCAGGACCGCGGCGAAGGCGCAGTCGCCGTTCGCCTCGACCCAACCCACCGCCCGGTCGTTCACGCTGAGCCAGTCCTGCTGGTCCTGGTCCGGCGCGTAGGGCTCACCGGGCCGGTTCCGCTCCCCCGCGTACCACCAGTCCGGCGATTCAGCCGTCCGGGACAGCGCCGGGGCCCCCAGCCGGAGCACCGACGGGCGCGGACCCCGATCCTCGGTCTGGTAGTCCGACAGCAACCTCCGCAGGATCCCGATCATCTCGCTGGTCGTGGCGACGTTCTGCGACGTCGGTGTCGAGGTGTGGAGGTTGATGGTGGTCAGCCGCTCCTGCGCACGCGGATTGCGGGCGACATACTCGCGTAGTTCCCGTTCCACCTGTTCGCGTTGCCGGTCCAGCTCTCGCGGGTCGCCCAGGGACCGGCTCAACGGCGTCGTCGACGTCTCGGCGGTCAGCTGCGCGGCGGTCGACTGGAGCGACGACCGGACGGCCGGTTCCTCGACGGGCTGCTGGTCGACCGGTGCCCGCTGCGTCGACGGGCTGTCCAGGACCGGGGCCGTCGGCTCGCTGGCCGGCGACGGTATGCCTGGCGACCTGACGAGTGCGGGCGGGTCGAGACCCTCCAGCGTCAGGCTCAGTCGCCGCAGCCTGGGCGGCACCGGCGCGAGTGCCAGCTCGGCGGCCGGTGGCGGCTCCAGCTCCCGGATCGGCTCGACCTTCGGCTCCGGCTCCTGTTTCGGCTCCAGCTTCGGCTCCGACCCCAGCTTCGGCGGCTGCGGCGGCATTGGCGGTACCGGGACGGGTACCGGCTCGGTCGGCCGGTAGTGGCCGTCCCCCACCGCCACCACGGTGAGTGGCGGCTCCGCTGCCGGGCCCGTCGCCGGACCGGTGCCGGCGATCGATCCGGTCCCGCTGGCGTCGATGGTCTCCACCTGGATGCCCAGCGTGGCGGCGACGGCCGCGCGGGAGGGCAGGGGTGCGTCGTCGGCGAGCCCGCGACGCTGGGCGATCGACCTGCGGAGGTCGTCGACGGTCGCCGCCGCGACCTGCCGTACCGCCGCGGGCGGGTTCGGGTGCTGCTGTGCGGTCGTGATCAGCGCCTGTAGCCAGGCGGTGCGGCCGGTCGCCTGGTCCAGCTCCCGCAGCCGGCGCGCGGCGAGCGCCTGTGCCTGGGCGTCGGTCAACGGCGCCGACGGCCGGGGCGCGGTCGACTGCCGGCGGCCCTGGACCAGATCCTGGACCTGGTCGGAGAGGCGGGTCTCGCCGTCGTGGAGGGCGACCACTTCGTCGCGGCCGATGCCCAGCCGGGCGGCCTCGTCCCGCAGGGACCTCGGCAGCAGGTTGACGGCCTCTTCGGCGGCCGCCGGACGGGGGCTGCCGGCGGTCGGCGTCAGCTCGACGTACCAGCCGTCCCGGTCTATGCCGAAGCGGCGGTCGAGGGTGCCGGTCGCACCGCGCTGCCGTAGCTCGACCGGGGCGTGCAGTTCCAGCGCCAGCGCGCGGGCGGCGCCCAGCGGGTCGTGGTGCAGCCGGGCCAGCAGTGGGGGTTCGAGGCGCTGGCCGCCGGGTTGGACCGCGTTGACCGCGTCGACCATCAGGGTGAAGAGGTCCGGGCCGGTCGGGTTCCGGCGGCGGCGCTCGTGCAGGTCGGTGATCTGCCGGGGGTCGAGGTGCGGGCGTGCCCAGGCATCGAGGACCTCGGCGAGCCGGCGCTCCCGCTGGGCGTCGTGAACCTCGGCGACGAGGACGTCGTTCGCGCCGACCCGCAGGCCGGCGGCGACCGCCCGGAGGTGGTCGCGCAGGGCGATGTCGCCACGTCCGGGCGGCACGGTCGCCCCGGTGACCGCGGCCGGTAGCCGGCTGAGCGCCGCGGTCAGGTCGACCATCGGCGAACCCTGACGACCGATCCGGGGTACCGGCCGGGTCAGTTCGGACTGACGTTGCTGGGCGACCATCTCCTCGTAGTCGGCCTTGAACATCACCACGTAGACGTCGCCGGTGAACTCGTCGCTGATCCGCTGCCGGCCCTGGGAGGTGGCGCGCAGCCGGTGGATGATGTGTTTGCTGCCGTCGAGCCAGTACCGGCCGCGCATCCGGACCAGGACCGCCGGCCCCTGCTGCTTCACGTGGTTCTCCCGCCGGTACGCGTCGGCGGTGGTGTCACCGTGCGACCTGGGCGCCTGCCGGCTGTTGTCGGTGTCTCCCTCGCTGCGGTGCGCGCCGTACGGCTCCCCCGGGTTGTTCTCGTCGGCGACCGCGACCCGGACCGGCCCGCCCGCCGAGCCGGAGAGCGCGACGTACGGGGTGCTGTGCGTGGTGTTGGCACTGACCCCCTGCTGGTACTTCACGTACCGCCCGGTCCCGGTGTTCTCCAGCTCGGCGACCGCCACCATCTCCTCCAGCCGGCCGCGCAGGCGGATGTCCGCCCGGCGGCTGGAGTGGCCCGGCAGGAACACCCCTTCGGCGATGGTCACGCCATCGGGTGCCAGCGCCGGGACGAGGTTGGCGGCGAGCATGTCCCGGGTCGCGAGGGCCCGCATCGCCGGGCTGGTGTGGTAGTTGCGTCGGGTGGGCCAGCGCGAGGGCCACCAGCGGTCCCACTTGACCTGGCGGGAGAAGAGCGCGCCGAGCAGGTTGCGGCTCGCGTCGTGCGCGTCGTGCAGCTGTACCGCGTCGACGAAGACGTCCGGCGGCAGGTGCGGCGGGTTGATGACGCCGCGCAGCCCGGTCGGCGGGTCCATCGGGGTGGCTTCGGCGACGCTCTTCGGGACCTTGAGCGTGACCGTCCCGGTCGTCCGGGCGGTGTGCGTGACGCCGAGCATGCGGGGCTGCCAGCCGGTCCAGACACCGAACCGGTTGATCCTGGTGGTCAGCCAGTTGGTCGGCCGCCGCCCGCCCAGTTTGACCCGGCGCACCTCGACCGTGATCGCGACACCTGCCTCGGCCCGGTAGTGGTCACCCCAGTCGTAGACGGTCGACTCGTAGGTGAACTGCTCCGTGGCCGTACGGCCACGGCTGACCCCGTCGGCCCAGCGCACACCCGGGCCGCCGGTGAGCTTGATCTCGTTGTCGTCGCGCTTCTCCTGCAGGGTGGGCTCGTCCGCCGACCGGTCGTCCATGGTCATCTTGAAGCCGAGCCCGGTGCCCCGGCTGAACTGGCCCCGGCTCGACTCCTGCCGCTCGACGTACCGGTGCCGGTACGTCTCCAGTCCGCTCTCCGGCACGTAGTCGCGGTACTCGGGAGCGCTGGTGAGCCGCGCGGTGACCTTGACCTCGATCATGTCCTGGGCGATCCAGGCGTGCGGGTTCGCGAGGGTCAGGGTGACTCCTTCGGGATCCAGCAGCTGTTCGAGCAGCGGCTTGGCGCGGCCCCCGTCGAAGATCGACTGGATGGCGTCGAGACCGCCCTGCAACCGGCCGACGAACGGACGGACCTGCGGAGCCCGGTGCCACCAGCGGCGTAGTCCGGTGTCCTCCGCCGTCGGCAGATCACCGTGGGTCCTGCCCAGCAGGCCGGGCTCGAACGCCTGCACCGCCTCGGAGACCAGGTCCGACAGCTCCCGGCCCCGATCGAAGTCGAGTGAGTGCACGCCGGTGTGGCCGAGCGAGATCTGCCCGTTGCCGGGCCGCAGGTAGTCGGGCACGCCGAGACGCCGGACGGTCGCGGCCGGATCCCGCCGCAGCGGTACGCCGAACGCGTCGGCGAAGTCCGTGGCGACCTGAGCCGGCATCTCCAGATCCGACCAGGCGTAGCTGCGGGCCAGGTCCCGGGCGGCGTCCGCGCGCAACCCGGAGAACGGGTCACCGGTCGGGGCGGCGCGGTCCCACCGGGCCAGGACGCGGGCCATCAGCCGGTGCGAGAGCTTCAGCTCGCCGCTGCTGAAGCGGGTCAGCACGTCCAGCAGCTGGTCGTTGTCGAGCGGCACCTCACCGTTGGCGTAGTGTTCGAGCGCGTCCGGCTCGGAGAGCACGTAGATCATCGGCTCCGCCGAGACCGGCTCCTGCCTCGGCACGTAGTCGCTGTTCGGGAAGAGCTTCGCCCGCTTGGTCTTGCCGGTGACCATCGAGTAGTCGATCGGCGCGCGGAAGGCGTACGCCCGGTGGAAGTTCAACTCCAGCAGCTCCCGCCCACCGGTCTGTTTGGCGGCCTTGCCACGCTCCCGTCCCCAGCGCATCCCGTGACCCAACGAACCGCTGACCCCGACCACGTCCGACCGTTGCGGGTCGCCGCCGGCCGCGAGGTCCAGCGGGCTGACCCCCGTGCCGTAGCTACGGCTGGACGAGGTGCCGGCCTGGGTCAGCGAGAGCTTGATCAGACCCAGCACGTACGGGTCGTCGGTGGCCCCGACGAACTCCGACGCGCCCAGCTCCGCCCGGACCGACAGGGTCCGGAACTTGTCCCGCCAGAACTGGCCCTCGAAGAGGGCGTCGGTGGTGTACCGGCCGGCAAGGATCTCCTGCAGGTGGGAGATCACCTGCGCGTGGTCGAGGAAGGTGGAGACCTCCTCGTCGGCGGAGCCGCCAGGTCGGGCCATCGCGCCGACCGCCTCCCGGCCCCGCGGGATCAGGCCGGTGGTGTCCAGGTAGCTGACCGCCGCGTGTTCGAGCACCGAGGCCGGCGTCGCCGGATCGCCGGGCAGGGTCCGGCGGTGGGCGGGGCCGTGGCCGTCCTTCGAGTTGAACGCCGGCACCACCCGGGCCAGGGCGGTGCTGCGGATCCGCTGTCCCACGTACGACGGCCTGGTCCACAACGACAACCGCCGCCACGACCAGGTACGCCCGTAGTCGATGCTCACCTGGTAGTCGCTGGTGGACTCGAACTCGGTCAGCTCGCCCTGGTACTCCATCAGCCGGGGCATGTTGCTGACGTGGTTGACCGACTGGTTTCCCGACACCCCCCGGTCGTACTCGATCCCGACGCCGGCACCCTGTAGCTCCTTGCCCCGGCTGGTGGGGACGAACCGGGCCCGCACCCCGCCGGTGATCCGCTTCCCGCCACCGGCGGAGGAGCCGGCCGAGTCCAGCCCCATCTCCAGGTTCACGAGCTGCTTGTCCTTGGTCAGCCGGGGGTTGCCGGTCGACGCCTGGACCGGGCCGAGCTGGCCGTCGTCCAGCAGGTCCCGGGGCGGTTCCGCCTTGATCGTCACCCGTGCCGTGCGCACCCGGTAGAAGGTGAACCAGCCGGTGTGCCGCTTACGGAGGGTGATCGGGAGGCCGTCCTGGTGGATGCCGTCGTAGTTGGCTTCCAGGCTGGCGTTGGAGAGCAGCTTCCGCAGCAACGCCCCGTTGTTGATCTGGCTGTCCCGTTTCCGGCTCCACCGCGACCGCGACTCGAACGGCTCGTCGGGGTCGACCACGAGATAGCCGTGCTTCTCCAGCTCACGTTCGATCTCGTCGACCAGGTGATCGATCAGTTGCGGGTCGACCTCCACCATCCCCTTGCCGACCCCACGACCCTGCTGGGCATGGTGCGGCACGGCGGGGGGCGTCTTCGTGGTGAAGGTCGTCGGCGGCACGGTGGGGGCCACGGTGTTGGTCGGGGGCGGGCGCTCGACACCGTGGGTGACCGCGTCGGCGGTGGGCATCCGGACCATCGCGCGCCCGAGGACCATGCGCGGCTGGTGCGGCGGCTGGTGCCCCCGTTGCAGGTTCCGGCGCATCCGGACCGCCAGGGGCGTGCCCTTGGGGTGCCGGCGCAGCACGTTGCGGCGCTGCCGGACGTGCACGGTCGCCTGGTGCTCGAAGTCCATCTTGTACGCCGTGGTGAAGCCGGCGAACCGGGACACGAGCACCCACAGCCCGAGCCGGCCGGAGTTGTTGCCGTCCCGGTTGCTCCAGCTCCATTTGAGGAACGGCGCCTTGATCCCGAACCGCAACGCCGGCACGCCCGCGTCGGCGAGGACGAAGTCCAGGCCCGGCTCGACGCTGGTGTCGTTGCTGACCGTCTGCCCGGAGGTGGTCCCGCTGATCGCCGTCCGGACCTCCTCGATGTGCGACCTGTCGTGCGGCGCGCTCACCGCCTCGCCGTACCCGCGCCGCCGGCTGTGGATCCGCACGTCGGCGATGACCCGGCCCTGCTCGACCACCGTGAACTGGTAGCCCCGGTGCCGGTTGACCGCCTTGTCCAGGTGGGTGTCCAGGTTCGACACCCGTTGCCAGACGGCGGCCCGGATGGGGTGGCCGAGCGGGATCCGGCCACGGATCGCCTCCAGTTGCCGGACGATGTCGTCGGCGAGCAGGTGCGTGCCGGTCAGGCCGGAGGCGTACATCACCTTGGGCAGGCGACCGGCGGCGCCGGCCGGTGCTGCCCGGCGGGGCCGCTCCGCCTCCGCGATCTGGCCGGCCAGCCCCGGTTCACCGCGTTCCAGGTAATTCTCCGGCAGCGCGATGGTCAGCCGTTCGGTGGCGCCGAGCGATTCGCTGGTGATCGCCTCCCAGGTCTGCTCGGCCCGGTCACGCACCTTGATGTGGTAGGTGGCGGCGGCCGAGAGGAGCGTCGCGGGTGACCGGGTGTCCTCCACCCGCCCGACCTCGGCGTCCCGCACCGTGCCGGTGGATCGCGAGACGAGATTGCTCATGAAGCGCATCGCGATGCCGAGGCGTACCGAGAGCAGATTCGTCGGCGCGACGCCCATCGCCCCGGCGATCGAGAAGCCGCCGCTCGTGTACTGGGTCGGCGCGCCACGGCTCTCGCTGTGCGCGCCGACCTGGAACGCCCCGTGGATGGTCTCGGTGGCCTTCACCTGGGCGGTCCGGCTCGACGGGTCCGGCCGGGCCGGGCTGGCCGGCGGTGTGCTGGCGCTCGGCTTCGCCAGGTCGGGCGTGGTCACCTGCTGCGGTGTCTCGGCCACGGCTGTTTCCCGACGCGGGCCGGTGGGCTCCAGCCGGACGAGCACCTCGATGTTGCCGAGGAAGATCACCATGCCGTCGCCGACCAGGTGCCGGTAGTTGTTGATCAGATGGCCGGAAAGCTGCTCCCAGGCCGCCTCGTCCAGATCGACCCGGTGCTGGTCGCCGATCTCCCGCAGCCGGGTGGTCAGGCGTTGCAGGTCGGGCAGGGTGTGCGCGGGGATGCCGGCGGCGAACGCGATGGAGTCGAGTTTCCAGTCATCCGCCCGGAACTGGGCGGTGTTCGGGGCGAACCCCGGGTTGACCGGCGCGCGGTTGGCCTGCCACGAGTCGCGCACGCCGATGTCGATCGTCACCGCCCGGTTGGCCGCGCCGGGCGCGTCGCCCGGGTCGGTGATCCCGTCGGCCGGCTGGTCGCCACGGGAGCGCTGCCGGAACGCGACGATCGGCGCCAGTGCGCCGAGCCTGCGGTTCAGCTCGGCCCGGACGGCCGGCTCGATCAGCTCCGCGACGGTCGCCGCGCGCCGCGCACCCATGTCGAACGGTGCGCTCCACCGGCGTCGGGTGTTGCCCCCGCCCTCGATCATGACCACGATCGGCGCCCCGTCGGCGGGCCGGTTGGCCGCCACCCGCACGATCCGGTCGGCGATCTGGGTGGCCACCAGGGTCGGATGCTGGCCGGGGGCGAGGGTCCCGTACCGGCCACGGGCGAAATGAACCGCGGCCCTCGGCTGGTTGACCGTCGTCGGGTCCACCGGTGGCGGCCTCGTCGGCAGCAGCGGCGCCGGCAGGGTGGCCGCCGGCGGTGTCGCCGACTCGAGATGAGCGTGGAACTCGGCGGTCCCGGTGCCGTTCTGCACCCGCTGGAAGAGCCGGATCGGTTCGCCGGTCGCCCCTGGTCGGGGCAGCAGCGTCGCGCCCGTGCCGTCATCGACCACGACCGGGCGGCCCAGCAGCGCACCAATGAGCATCGGACCGGCGGCGGAGAAGTCGTGCGGCGCGTCGGCGTCCAGCAGGTTCCGCAGCGCGCCGCGCAGGGCACGGTCGTCACCGAGTTGGGCCCGACGCAGGAGCGGGCTGTCGACCCGGCGCAGGGCCTCAAGGTCGGCAGGGCCGAGTCGGTCGATCCGGTTGGAGAGGTGGCGGCGCAGGTCGCCCACCGCGTGGGTGAGCGCCGTGGTGCTGACGGTACGACGGCCCTCGTCGCGCCGAGCACGCAGGCTCGACAGCTCGGCGCTGGCCTCCGGGCTCCACCGCACCTGCGACTCGACCGCGTCGAGATCCCCGTAGAGCACCGCCGCCAGCAGGTGATTCCCGTCGCCGAGCAGGAATGCCCGGTCCTGCGACGGCAGCCGCTCCGCAGTCGTCGTGGTGATGGAGTCGTCGTCCGAGGACTCGTCGACCGGTGACTCGTGGATTGGTGACTCGTGGATTGGTGACTCGTCGACGGGTGGCTCGTGGCCCAGTGCACGGCGGGTTGGCTCGGCCCCGTCCCGCTCGCCATCGTCGGAGTCGGGCAGATGCCGGGCCGGCGAGCGCCAGGCCGCGAACCGGGCAGTGCCGCCCTCGAACGCTGGCGCGGTCGAGGTGCCCGCACCGGCGGAGCCCAGGTAGAGGGGGTCGTCGGGGGTCAACAGCCGGCGTTGGTAGGCCCGCTGCTGCTCGGCCTGGAAGTGGTACTCCGCCGCGCTCAGCGGAATGTCTTCGACGGCCTGCCCGGTGTCGACCGCCCCGTGCTCCGTCGTGCCGTGCTCCGTCGCCCCGTGCTCGACCGTGCCGTGCTCGGCCGGTACCTGACCCAGCGGCTCCGAGTCGGTCGGCTCCTCCTCTTCGGGCGTCCGCTGGACCCTGCCCTTGCCCTTATCGGGGAGTCCGGCGGCGGCCCGGGCACCGGCGGGCGCGTCGGTCAGACCGGCCACCGTCAGGTCGCGCGGCCGTAGGGCGAGGTCGACCGGTCGGCCGTC
Organism: Micromonospora sp. CA-263727; assembly: GCF_050942455.1. Lineage (NCBI taxonomy): Bacteria > Bacillati > Actinomycetota > Actinomycetes > Micromonosporales > Micromonosporaceae > Micromonospora > Micromonospora sp. CA-263727. The sequence goes on along the minus strand of NZ_CP192031.1, from coordinate 1,485,447 downwards.
GGGCCCGAGAACCAGGATCCTGGTGTCGGGCGAGCGTAGCTGTTGGGCCCAGAACTCGGTCTCCGGGCTGGTCGACCGGGCGTCATGGTCGAAGATCCCGTGCTGCTGGGGATCCACCAACCGGGGCACCACCGGCCCGTCCCGGCCGTCGGCCACCAGCCAGAAGACGTGCGAGCGGCCCTTGCGCGGGCGCGCCACCACCAGCGCCATCGCGCCCGGAGCGCCGTCGAGGAAGTCGAGCACGGCGGCACCGTCGTTGGTGGTCGGTGTCTCGCCACCGAGCGTACGGACCAACTCGTTCGCGTCGATGGCGGTGGTGCCCTTGGCGAGGGTCTCCGCCACGCCCGAGCCGGCGGTCAGGTTGCCCGGCAGCGGATTGGACCGGCGGCCGTGCATCTCCGCGAAGACATCCCAGGCCCGGGGCACACAGTCCACGGCGGGATCACCGATCACGGCGTCCTCGCGGCCAGCCCTCCGGTGCAGCCAGCGCTCCAGATCGGCGACCTTCCCATCCGGCTCGGCGGAGACCGGGCGGTCCCACGGGTGTAGCCGCCCGTTGCCGGCGCCCTCCAGCAACGACCGGGTCGGACTCACCGGCCCCTGCTGCGATGCGGGTGAATTCGCAGCAGGGGCCACCGCGCTGGGAGAGCCCGCCGTGCTGGCGGACGGGGTGGCCAGCCCGTTGCTCGGTCCCGTCGCCGGCACACCGAGCGCGGTCGGGTTCGCGCCGGTCGCCACGACCTCGGCGGTGTGCCGCTCCGGCGTCCCGTCCGTATCGGCGGACCGTGCGTCGGGCTGCTCGGCCGAGCCGGGTGTCACCGGTCCCTCGGTGCCGAGTTCGGTCGCCGCTGGCGACCGCCGGACGCCGTCCGGCCCCGGATCCACGCCGTCCCCGTCGACATCGTGGTCGGCGCGGTCGTCCGGGCTGACCGCCGCAGGGCCGCCATCGGGACTGATGCGGTCGGAACTGCTGTGGTCGGAACTGCCGCCGTGGGGGCTGCCGGTGGGACGGTCCCCGTTGGGACCGCCGGTGGAGCTGCCGCCGGTGGAGCTGCCGGCGGGGTGACCGCCGGCGGGGTGACTGGCGTCGGGGTTCGGTTGAACGGTGTCGCGGCCAGGGTTGCCGGCCGGGCCGTTGCCGTCGAGATCGGCGGCGGGGTTGGTGCCGTCGGTCGCCGCCGGCAGGCCGGTCGCGGACCCGTTGGTCGGTCCCCGGGTGCCGGTGGAGAGGTCCTGCTCCGCCCCGGTCTCCACGCTCCGGCCGCCATCGCTCTCCGTCGCGGAGCCGCCTTTCCCGGCGCCGGCCTCCCCTGGCCCCGGGCCACTCGCCCCGGAGGCCCCGGCGCCACCGGACCCCGAACCACCCGCTCCCGAGGCGCCCGCACCGGGTCCTCCCGGCCCCTGACCACCCACCCCCGACGCCCCGCCCCCGGACCCGGCGGACGTGGGACCGGAGGAACCGGCACCACCGGAGTTGGTGTCGTGCCCAGTGTCGCTCCGGCGATCGGCACCGGTGGTGTCGCCGGCATCCCGACCGTCGGTGCCGGCCGGCTGAGGGGTGGCATCCCGGCCCGCCCTGCTGTCCGGGTCGACCGGCTCCTCCGGATCGGGTTGCGCGGCCGCCGGCGAAGGTTGTCCATCGACTGTGGATGGACTGGTCCCGTCGGTGCCGGCGCTCCCGGGCCGCCCTGCGGGGTTGTTGAACCTCTGGTTCAGGGCTTCGCCGCTGGCTGTCCCGCCGATGTCGAGGGTGCTGCCGATGGCGGCCGAGGTCGCGATTCCACCGTGCACGGAGAAGCCCTGGCCGTTGATCGCCGAAAGGCTGCCCTCGACGACGACCTCGGTGACGATCGAGCTACCGACCTCTCCGGCGAACCCGCCCGCACTGTCGAGAAACCGCTGCCCACGGCTCAGTGGCTGGCCGCCGGGCGTGAGGTCGGACCGGTCGCGGCCGACGGGCACCAGGTCCGGCGTCGGTTCGACACGCGACGGCGTGGGGGTCGGCGGACGCGACGGGGCGGGCGAGGGCGTAGGGGTCGGAGTGCGAGTCGGCGTGGGAGTCGGTCTCGGCGTGGGCGTGGGGGTCGGCGTGGGCGTGGGCGTGGGGGTGGGAGTTGGCGTGGGAGACGGGGTCGGGTCGGGGGTGCGGTCCGGTGTGGACCGGGGCGGGGTGTTCGGCCCGTCCGGGAGGTTCCGGCGGAGGTTGTTGGGTAGGTTGCCCCGGGCCAGGACGTTGCCGAGTCCGCTGAACGCGGCACCGAGCGCCAGGGTGATGACCCCGGCGATCGAGCCGTCGCGGACCGCCTGCCAGAACTGCGCCTCGTCGAACTCGTCCCGGGTGCCCAGCCGCATCTGGATCCGCTGGATGATGCCGTCGAGAAGGCCCTCCAGCGCCGCCTCGCTGCCGACGACCAGCAGCGCCGCGGTCAGCAGCCGGGCGAAGAGTGTCCGGGTGACGAACCGGAACACCGCGATGCGGGCCGAGAGCCAGGCCATGGCCGGGCCGGGATTGCCGAGAGCGAAGGCGAAGGCGAGCAGGAACGAGGCGAACATCTCGATCGTCGACGCCAGGATCATCATCTTCTGGTACTGGATCTGGGTGCCCGCGTCCCGGGTGGTCCGGCCCATCGACCGGATGTGCTCGGCCGAGGTGGTGACGTACCCCGGGCTACGCACGTAGTCGTTCATGCTGACCAGAAACGCCTCCAGCGAGTTGCCGCCGACGCCCTCGCGGATCCGGCGCACGGCGGAGGCCAACTGCGGGCGGGATTCGTCGACGCCGTCACCGGCGGTCTTCAGGGCATCGGAGAGCGCGAAGAGTCGATCCTCGTTGGTGCCGGGAAAGCGTTCCCCGGTCACCCAATAGAGGAACTCGGCAAGCCGGTCGGAGATCTCGATGGCCACGGCCGTGCCCTTCGTCGGTGCGCTGCGCTGTTCCGGACGTACCGGTGGTCAGGTGGTCGTCCTGCCGAACCTGGCCACGTCGGTGTTGAGTTCCTCCACCTGGCTGAGCAGCCGACTCAGAAGCTCGACCTGGTTCGCGTCGCCCCGGGAGAGGTCGCGCAGCCCGACCAGGATCAGCCGGATCTGCTCGATCTGGGCGGCGATGCCGTCGACCAGGGCCCGGTCGGACTCGTCCCGGATGGAGTCGGCCACCGGCAGGTTGCTGTCGAGGGCGGCTTCGAGGGCGTCGATCACCCCCTGCATGTGCTCGACGAAGGCGGCGAACGAGTCGGCGCGCAGCAGATCGGTGTCCGCGTAGACCGCCATGTCGGTCACCCCCGTCCGGTGCTCGGCGCGCCGGGCTGGTCACGGACCAGTCGTACCGCGTCGTTGATCATCTGGTCGATGTCGGCGGTGCCGTTGAGCATGTCGACGATCGGGGCGCCCTGGGGGAGCACCGCGGAGAACATCGCGGCCAGTTCGTCGGTCGCCCGTCGCCGGGCCTCCGCGATCGTCTCGATGAGCAGCGCGGCGAGTTCCGGCCCCGCCATCGACCGGTAGGCGCGGGTGGGGAACGTGAGGTCGACCATCGAGCCCTGTGCGTCGACGACCACGGTGAGCGCCCGGTTCGGCGCGGTGACGGTGACGGTACGCTCCGACATGTCCCGCTGTACCTGGGCTATCGCCTGCTGGCTGCGCTCCAGTTCGGCGTACGCCCGCTCGATCTCCTCATGCCACGACGTCGACATGCCTGCCTGCCTCTCTGTGTGACGGTGCTATCGGGTGCCGCGCCCGCGGGTCGGCTCGTACGTCGGTTGGCCGGGGCGCGCGGTGCTCGGACGCCGGGTCGGCTGGTCGGCCGTCTCGGTCTGGTGGTCCTCGCGGCCGATGACCGCCGCGGTGACGTCCGCCTCGGTGCCCCAGACGTCCTGCTCCTCGGCGAGCCAGGTGGTGCGCTCGCGTTCCTTCTCGTTCTCCCGGCCGCCCGGGTTGCCCATGCCGCCCATCGGCATGAAGGGCATACCGCCCATACCGCCGGGCAGCGTGCCGGCGTTGTGGCCACCGGCGGCCACCGCGCCCCCGGCGAGCGCTGCGGCCGAGTAGTTGTCGAGCGGGGAGGGTAGGTGACCGGCCGGCGGGGTGCCCAGTGGCCCGAGCGCGAAGCCGGCCGGTCGGTCGGAAGCGAACTCGCCGGCACCGCCGGACCCGGTACCGCCCGAGCCGGACCCGGAGCCACCGGAGCCCGGCCCCAGACCACCCACGTCGAACCCGGACCCACCGGAGCCCAGGCCGGAGCCGCCGGAGCCCGAGCCGGAGCCCGGCCCCAGACCACCCAGGTCGAACCCGGACCCGCCGGAGCCCGAGCCGGAGCCGGCGGAGCCGCCGGAGCCCTGGCCCGCACCGCCCGAGCCGAGACCGCCGGACTCGAACCCCGAGCCGCCCGGCACCAGCGGGGAGGGTGATCCGCCGACCACACCCCCGCTGCCCGCGCCGGGAACGCGATCATCAGATCCGGGGAACGAGCCACCGGAGCCCGACCCGGTGCCGGAACGGCCCGGCACGCCTCCGCCACCGATCCCGCCGATCGTGCCGCCGCCGATCGCCCCGCCGGGCAGGAAGGCACCGGAGCCGGCACCCGACCCGACAGCACCGGACCCGGTGCCGCCGCTGCCGCTGCCGCCGGACTCGAAGCCGCCGGACTCGAAGCCGCCAGATCCCAGGCCACCAGATCCCAGGCCACCGGTTCCGTCCGGCCGCGCTGCGCCGAGGCCGAGGCCGCCGGTGCCCAGCCCACCGGAGCCCGCGCCACTACCACCGAACTCCGAACCGCCACCGAAGTCGGTACCACCGCCAGCGCCGCCACCGCCGCCGAACTCGGCACCGCCACCGCCGAACTCGCCACCGCCACCGCCACCGCCGAACTCGGCACCACCGCCACCGCCGAACTCGCCGTCGCCGTCGTCGCCACCGCCGAACTCGCCACCGCCACCGCCGTCGCCACCGCCGAACGGGTTGGCTCCCGGGTACGGGATGTGCGGGAGCGCGATGACGCCCCGGGCGAAGGCATCCAGCAGGTCGTTGTAGCTGTTGATCAGCACCCGGGTGGCGGTCCGTGACGCCTCGTTGAGCTGCTCGTAGCCGTTGATCCACTCCGTCCGCAGATCGGAGTCCAGCCGATTCCACTCAGCGAACTGGATCAGGTCGTAGCTGGAGTTGCCGCTGTTGGGCAGGACCTCGCCGAAGTCGAAGACCCAGGCCTCCTGCCGGTTCCCGGTCCGTCCACGACGTGGGGCGTCGTCGACCTGGCGCTCCATCGACAGCAGCAGCTCGCGGACGAGACGGTTCGGATCGTGGTTCGTCCACCCCACGAACGACGTCCAGGCGGCCTCCATCCGCTCCCGGAAGTTGTCGATCGCCGCCGCCGTCTGGTCGAGCACGTACGGCCAGCCGGTGTTGAGGTAGTGGTTGTAGAGAAGTTCGAAGCGCCCGCTGATGTTCTCGGCGAGTTGCTCCATGCCCAGCGCCATGTCCCGCATCGCCCAGGCGAACGCGTCCGCCGCCGAGCCCTCGATCGCGCCGCCGTCCTCGATCTCGTCGTGGAGGGATCGCAGCGGCGTCTGGCCGGCTCCGGTCAGGTAGGTGTGCAGGTTCCGGAAGTAGGTGGCGACGTCGCGGAACATCTGCGGATCGAGGTGCTGGTTACCGCGGATGCCGTCGATGATCGCGCGGCTCGTGTTGATGAGCAGGTCCGCGTTGTTCCGGGGGGAGTTGTTACCGCCCTCGTAGAAGTTGACGGTGGCCCGGATGAGCTGGAAGTTGATCGTGTTCCGGCTGCCGAGGTTGCGGTACCGGTAGAGGGTGATCTTGTTCCAGTCGGTGCCGTTGGGCATCGGGTGCCGCCACGGCCGGGCGGTGTGGCCCTCCGTGCTCTCCCGCGACTCCCAGAACGACATGTCCAGGGTTATCCAGACCCAGTCGATGATCCGGGACGGGTCGATGTCGGCCTCGGCCCCGAGCACGGTACGGATCGTCGGTGCCCACTCGAGCGGCTGCGTCATCGTCGTCCCTTCGGGTCGGCGCCGGTCGGCACGGCCGCGGCGGCCGTGCCGACCGGCAGGTCAGGCAGCGGAGCCTGGGACGTTCCAGGCGGGTGTGGCGGAGAGGAACTCGGCGGCCGAGACGTTGTTGATGCCCTCGGTGTCGTCCGAGATCGCGATGTACATGTCCAGTTGCGAGGACCGGTTGTTGGCGGTGTCCCGGATCTCGGTCAGCCGGGCGTGCATCGCCGTGCCGACTCCGGAGACCGCGGTCTGCACCCGGGTGCCGAGCGCGAAATTGATGTGCCCGGGCCGGAGCGTGATCGAGTCGATGTTGCCGCCCGGGGCGACGATCACCTCTTCGGCGGTCCGGCTGTTCACGTCCGAGGCACGACGCAGGAAGGCGTCGTCCACGTTGATGGGCATGACTGCACCTCCCGCCCGAGCTAGACGTTGCCCTGGAAGAGGGCGGCGCCCTGCGAGTCGGCGATCTGGTAGTTGTCGCGGATCTGGTCGATCGCCAGCGCGCCCCGGTCCAACGCCTGGTTCATCTGGGCCAGCCCCTGGTTCCAGGTGTTCTGCGCGGCCTGGTAGGAGCTCGCGGCGCCACCGGCGTTGCTGGCGATGAACTGGTTCACGTACCCGTTGAGGTCGTTGATGGCGTTCTGGATCGAGTTCGTCACGCCGCGCAGCTCCGCGCCGGAGTCGAGCAGGCCGTTCGGGTTGAGCGAGTACGTTGCCACTTCGGAGTCCTTTCCTGGTGGTACGGGTCCTAATGGGTACGGGCGAGGGTCAGGCGTACCACTGGGCGTGCTGGGCGGCCTCGTCCTCGGCGTTGGACGAGATGCTGAGGTGCTGGGTCATCGCCGTGCGCAGCTGTTCGAGGCCGTTGCGGACCTGGTTCACCCCGGCGATCCAGTCCTGCAGCGCGGACCGGTACTGGTTGGCCGCGACGCCGGTCCACGGCACCGACGAGCCGACCGCCTCGACCGACTGCATCGCCGCGTTCACGGTGGCCATCGTGGTCTCGAAGGCGTTGAGGGTGTTGACGATCGTGGCGTCGTCGACCTGGTTCTGGAACTGCGTACTCATCTGTCTGCCTTTCGGATGGGTCCTGGTGGGTGGCGCCGGTGTGGTCCGGCGAAAGCGACTTCCGCATCACCTCCTCGCCGCGGCGGGGTCGAGCACCGGGCCGGTGGCCAGCAGGGCCAGCACCGGCGCCGGCACCGTCTGCGCGGCGTCGAGCGGGAAGCCCAGCGCCGTGGCCGCGTCCGCGCTGGCGATCGGATACTTCACCCCGGCGTCGGTGACCAGGAAGAAGCTGGTGCCGCTGGCCTGGCCGGGACGGCCCTGGCGGACGAGGCCACCCGCGCCCGGGTCGACCGAGACGGCGACCGCCGTGGGCCCGGCGCGGTCGAAGCCCGGCACGTCCCCGGGCACCATCCCGACCGGCACCGACCGGGTGGTGATCACGACCGGCCCCTCCGGGGTGTGTCGCTCGGCGCACCAGGTCTGCCCGGTGGGCGGGGTGACCGGTACCGGAGGTCGCACGGGCAGCCCGGCGGGCAGCGGGTCCCCGGCCGACACCGCGAGCCCGGCCAGCGCGCCGGCGGTCAGCTCCCGGGGGCGTACCGGCTCGTCGGGATAGGCCGCCGCAGTCGCCGGGTCACCGAGCAGGAGCGCCACGGCGGTGTCGCCGGCCGCGCTCAGGCCGTCGCGGCGCAGCACGAAGTAGCGGTCCGGGGTACCCACCACCCGGGCCACGAAGACCTGGCCAATCCTGGTCGGCCGGCCGTCCACGACCGGGCCGGGCTCGCCCAGGCCGGCGATCACGATCGGTTTGACGTCGGGCCCGGCCGGCAGTTGGTCCAGCCAGCCCGCCGGTACGGTCGGCGCGGCCGGATAGCCCAGCACCCGGGGAATCCACGGCTCGGCCAGCGCCATCCGGCGGCCCTCCGCGACCAGGTACGTCTGCCCGCCCGCGTTGACGGTGAAGCCCCCGTCGGCGCGGACCGGCGTACCGCCGCCGTCCCGACCCAGGATCAGCATGGTACCGGTGCGCTCCGGTTCGGTGACGCCGACCGGGCCGAGCACGCACGCGCTCCAGGTGACCCCGGCCAGGCCGTCGGCCGGGGGCAACGTGTCGGGTGCGCCGACGATGCCGAGCGGCAGCCCCCGGGGCACCGAGGTCAGCGACGCCGCCGACGCCCGCACCACGGCCGGCCGCTCGCCGAAGATGAGCGCCGCCGACGCGTAGTTGTGCACCGGACGGAGCTGGCCGTCCACCAGGATGAAACGGCCGCCCGACTCCTTCTCCGCAATCAGCGTGCCCGGCTTCTGCCAGCCGGTGGCGCCGCCCGGACGGAGCAGGCCGAAGACGACGAAACCGCCGGCCGCCAGGCCGCCGATGAGCAGCCCGGCGAGGATTCCGGTGAGCATCCGGCGGTGCGGATTCTCCAGCGCCTCCGGTTCGCCCATCACCAGCGCAGCGGTGAGCCGGCCCACCATGTACGACTGGGCCTGCGCCTGGTCCCGCCGGGACTGCACGACTCAGCCCCCGATTCCACGGGCGAACCCGTACACGTCGAGGACGGCGAGGAAGACCGGCACGATGGCGGTCGCCATGACGGTCTGGGCAAGGTCGCCCACCCGGCCCCAGTACGGGGTGAGCCGGCGGTCGGGCAGCACCCGCGCGGCGGCGAACAGCGCGGCCGCACCCAGCGGCAGGACGACCAGCGGCGTCACCAGCCGGGTGAGCGGGCCAGCGGCGGCCGACAGCGCGACGGCGAGGGCGACCAGGCCCACGACCGCGGGCAGTAGCTGCGCCGCCCGATGCCACGCGCTGGTCATCGGGCGGGCCGCCAGGCAGCGTACGGCCGCCACCAGGGCGACCAGGGTCGCCGGTGCCCAGCCCGGCGCGGCGGCCACCAGCACCACCGCGACCACGGTCGGCGCCGCGATGCCGGCGTACAGGGCGGTCATCAGCCGGTCCGCGGTGGCAGCGTTGGGCAGCAGCTCGGTGCTGGGGATCGGGTCGAGATCCTCCTGAAGGTGCTCGGGCTGGGTGGGCAGCGGCGGCAGCCGCAGTCCGGTGAGGCGGAACGCGACGACCGGCACCAGGATCCCGGCCAGCACCGCGGCCACCAGCAACCCCGCCGCGGCCTGGACCGCGGTCAGGCCGGCGTAGGCCGCCAGCGCCGCCGCACCGGCGGTCAGCGTGCCGGCCACGACGATGCTGAGCAGCAGCGGCCGGACCGCGGCGAGGACCAGCGCGGCCAGGACCGCGGTGGCCACGACCGCCACCGCGGCGGTGAACAGGGTCGGCGGATCGAGGCGCAGCGCCACCACGCCCAGCCGCGGATCGGCCGCGGAGAGCCCGGCGAGACCCGCGTACCCGAGCGCCGCGACCAGGAACGTGACGCTGAACGCACGGTCGACCACGGCGTACCCGGCGACGAGCGACCCGACGAGGCAGGCCAGCGCGAGCCCACCGGCGGCGAGCGCCCGGTGCCCGGCATGTCCGGGCAGGGCGAGCAGGGCGATGCCGGTGCCGAGCAGCACGACCAGCCCGGCCAGCGCCGTCCAGCGGGTCAGCGCGGGGGTCCACCGGCCCGGCCGTTGCTTGACGCCGTGGGCGATCCCGTCGACGAGGTCGTCGAAGTCGACCGGCGGTATCTGCTCGGCCCCCGGTCGCAGGTGGACCACGTCGCCGTCGCGCAGCCCCAGCGCGGAGACCGTCGAGTCCTGCGGGAAGGGGGCCGAGCCGAGCCGCTGCAACACCCAGCCGCCGTGCAGCAGGCCCGTCTCGACCAGGTTCTCACCGAGGTACTCAAGCAGCACCGGCAGCAGGTCCGAGACCACGACGTGCGCGGGCACCGACACCTCGGCCTCGCGGGTCGGTCCACAGACGACCAGGCGGCACATCTCGCCGGCAGCGGTCACGGTCATGGCGTAGACAACGTCCGCCCGCGCCCAGGGTTCATCGAACGGCGGAAAAAGTGGAACCGGATGATCCCCGGGTACGCCGGGCCGCGTTGTAATGTCCGGCCGACCCGACCCGGTGCCGGCCACGGGAGGTGACCGTGAGCACCGTCTATTTCCGGCGTCCCGCGCGCCGGGCCGGGCCCGAACTGCCCAGCGGCGAGATCAGCCTGCAGGAACCGCCGGTGCTGCCCGAGGTGACCCCGGGCGGGCTGCGCGGCGTCATGACGATCCTGCCGATGATGCTGATGTCCGGTGTGATGGTGATGATGTTCCTCGGCGGCAGCCGCGGCATGCTCACCTGGGTGATGGCCTCGATGATGGGCGTGGCCATGATCGGCATGGTGGTCGGGCAGCTGGCGATGAGTTCGGGCGAACGCAAGCGCCGGATGGGCGGCGATCGGCGCGACTACCTGCGCTACCTGTCGCAGCAGCGCAAGCGGGTCCGCCGCTCGATCGATACCCAGCGCGAGGCGACCGTGTGGCGGCACCCCGAGCCGGGCGCGCTCTGGTCGGTGGCGTCGACCACCCGGCGCTGGGAGCGGCGACCCAGCCACCCCGACTTCCTTGAGGTACGGATCGGCACCGGCCAGCAACGGTTGGCGACCCGGATGGCGCCGTTGCAGACCAAGCCGATCGAGGATCTGGAGCCGTTGGCGGCCAAGTCGCTGCGACGCTTCATCAACGCGTACAACACGGTGGCCGACCTCCCGGTGGCGCTGTTCCTACCGGCCTTCCACCAGATCCGGGTCACCGGCGACGCGCAGCGGCGGCGCTCGTTCGCGCGGGCCCTGATCGCACAGGTCGCCACGTTCCACGCGCCGGAGGAGGTGCTGGTCGCGGTCTGCGTCGGCGAGGAGACGACGCCCGAGTGGGAGTGGATCAAATGGCTGCCGCACGCGCAGCACCCGACCGAGCAGGACGCCGCCGGTCCGGCCCGGCTCGCGGCGGAGAGCGTGGACGCCATCGAGCGCCTGCTCGGCCCGGAATTCCTCGGCCGACCACGCTGGGAGGCGGGGGCCGCCCCCAGCCGCGACGAGCCGTACGTCGTGGTGGTCTGCGACGGCGGTCGCATCCCGCCCGGCTCGCGGATGACCTCCGGCGGCTACCGCAACGCCGTCCTCGTCGACCTGGGGCCGCCGCCACCGGCGGTGCCGCGCGGGGTGCTCTGGGCCGACCTCACCGACGAGGGGCTGCACCAGGTCAAGCACGACCAGGTCAGCCGGGAGGTGCGGACCCGGCTGGCCCGGCCGGACGAGTTGACCACGGCGGAGGCCCGCACGGTCGCCCGGATCCTCTCGCCGTACCGGCTGAGCATCGCCACCGAACCGGCGGCGGAGGCGCTGAGCACCGACTTCGACCTCGGCACCCTGCTCGGCGTGCCCGACGTCGGCAACCTCGACCTGGCCCGGCAGTGGGGGCCGCGGTCGGTCACCCAGCGACTGCGGATCCCGATCGGGGTGGACGCCGAGGGCCAGCCGGTCGAGCTGGACATCAAGGAGTCGGCGCTGGGCGGGATGGGCCCGCACGGCATGCTGATCGGCGCCACCGGCTCGGGAAAGAGCGAGCTGCTGCGGACCATCGTGCTGGGCCTGGCGATGACCCACTCGTCGGAGATCCTCAACTTCGTCCTGGTCGACTTCAAGGGCGGTGCCACCTTCCTCGGCCTCGACCAGCTGCCGCACACCTCCGCCGTGATCACCAACCTGGCCGACGAGGCCGCCCTGGTCGGCCGGATGCGGGAGGCGCTCAACGGCGAGTTGGTCCGCCGGCAGGAGTTGCTGCGGCAGGCCGGCGGGTTCACCTCGGTGCTGGAGTACGAGCGGGCCCGCGCCGGTGGTGAGCCCCTCGACCCGCTGCCGACACTCTTCGTGGTCGTCGACGAGTTCAGCGAGCTGCTCGCCACGCACCGCGACTTCATCGAGCTGTTCGTGATGATCGGCCGGCTCGGTCGGTCGCTCGCCGTGCACCTGCTGCTCGCCAGCCAGCGGCTCGACGACGGCCGGATCACCGCCCTGGAGACGCACCTGTCGTACCGCATCGGGCTGCGCACCTTCTCGGCGATCGAGTCCCGCACCGCGATCGGCGTACCCGACGCGCACGAGCTTCCGTCCCAGCCCGGGCACGGCTACCTGCGGGCCGACGTCTCCTCGCTGATCCGGTTCAAGGCGGCGTACGTCTCCGGGGCACACCGGGCCCAGCGACACCGCCTCGACCTCGACGTGGTGCAGCGGCAGGTGGTGCCGTACCGGCTGCTGTACACGCCCCCGCAAAAGGTGACCGAGGTTGCCGAGCCGGACCCGGCGGAGGGCGCCGCGACCTCCGGGGGGCCGCCGGAGGGCCGGGGACCATCGGTGTTGCAGGTGGTCACGGCGCAGCTGGTCGACCAGGGCCCGCCGGCGCACCAGGTCTGGCTGCCACCGCTGCTGCGCCCGCCCACCCTGGACCAGATGCTGCCCGCGCTGGCGCCGGACCCGGAGGCCGGGCTGCGGGCCGTCGGCTGGCCCGGCAACGGCGCCCTGGTGGTGCCGGTCGGGTACGTGGACAAGCCCTTCGAGCAGGCCCGCGAGCTGCTCACCGCCGACCTGTCGGGCATCGGCGGACACCTCGGTATCGCCGGTGGGCCGCAGAGCGGCAAGTCGACGCTGCTGCGCACGCTGATCTGTGCGCTGGCGCTCACCCACAGCCCCCGTGAGGTGCAGTTCTACTGCCTCGACTTCGGTGGCGGCACGCTGGCCACGATCGCCGAGCTGCCGCACGTGGGCAGCGTCGCCGGGCGGCTCGAAACCGACCGGGTCACCCGTACCGTCGCCGAGGTGAGCGCCCTGATCGCGGACCGCGAGCGGCGCTTCGCGGCCGAGGGGATCGACAGCATGGCCGCCTACCGGCGGCAGCGGGCGGCCGGGGCGGTCGACGACCCGTACGGCGACGTGTTCCTCGTCGTCGACGGCTGGTTCACGCTGCGGCAGGAGTTCGAGGCCGTGGACACGGCGATCCGGCAGATCGTGGCGCGGGGCCTCAACTTCGGGGTGCACCTGCTGCTGACCACCGCCCGCTGGTCCGAGGTGCACCACGGGCTGCGCGACCAGATCGGCACCCGGCTGGAGCTGCGGCTCGGCGACCCGGTCGACTCGGCGATCGACCTGCGGGCGGCGGCGACCGTACCCCGGGTGCCGGGTCGTGGGCTCACCACGCAGAAGACCCACTTCCTGGGTGCGCTGCCCCGGATCGACGGGATCACCGACGACGCCAGCATGCCCGACGGCACCCGGGCGCTCGCCGCCGCGGCCCGGGAGTTCTGGGACGGCGAGCCGGCGCCCCGGGTGCGGACCCTGCCGGCGGTGCTGCCCGCCGCCGAGCTGCCGCCCGCCGAGGGCGACCTGCGGTTGCCGATCGGGGTCGACGAGGAGCGCCTACAGACCGTCTGGCACGACTTCGGGGAACTCGCCCACCTCACCGTGCTCGGCGACGCGCAGTCCGGGAAGACCAGCCTGCTGCGGTACGTGGCCGCCGCGTTGACCCGCCGGTTCACCCCGAAGGAGGCCCGGATCATGGCGGTGGACTTCCGGCGGGCGCTCTTCGACGGGATCCCGCAGGAGTACCGGGTCGGCTACTCCGTCTCGGTCGAGTCGACCCGGTCGACGGTGGCGTCGGCGATCGAGGGGCTCAAGCTGCGGATGCCGGGCACCGACATCACCCCGGAGCGGTTGCGGGCCCGCGACTGGTGGACCGGGCCCCGGCTCTACCTGCTGGTGGACGACTACGACCTGCTCGGCGGGCACGAGAGCCCGCTGCTGCCGCTGATCCCGTACCTCGCGCAGGGCACCGACATCGGCTTCCACGTCGTCCTGACCCGGGCCGCCGCGGGCGCGATGCGGATGCAGATGGACCCGGTCATCCGGCGGCTCCAGGAGACCAACAGTCCCGACGTGGTGCTCTCCTGCCCGCCGAACGAGGGTCCGTTGCTGGGCAACACCAAGCCGAGGATCCTGCCGCCGGGGCGGGCGCTGCTCTGCACCCGGCGCGGCAGCCGGATGATCCAGACCCCGTACGCCGAGCCGGCCGCCGAGCCGGCGGTCCGCTGACGCGGTGCCTCCGGTCAGGCGGGCGGCCGGGCCGGCCGGTTCCGCCGCCAGCCGCCGCGGATGCTAAAGACGGCGGCCACGAGCAGGGTCAGCGTGCCGATCGCGGCGGTGACGACCCGGGCGCGGGCGAGCGCGCCGTCCGGCGGCGGGGCGACCGGAACGACGACCGGCGTGACGCCGTGCCGGACGGACCGGGCCCCGGCGTCGGGATCGATGGCGGCGACCGCGCTGTAGGGGTCGACGGTGCCGACCGCCACGCCCGGCGGATGTTCGGCGGTGGCGAGCAGCCGATTCCGTACCTGTGCCGCGTCGAGATCGGGATGGTAGGCGCGGAGCAGCGCTGCGGCGCCGGCCGCGTAGGCGGCGGCGACCGCCGATCCGTCCGCCGTGTAGACACCGGGGCCCTGCGGCCCGGGGACGACGGCGCCGACCCCGGGGGCCAGCACGTCCGGGCCGCCGTCCGGTGCCGGCTGCTGCCGGGGCCGACCGTCGATGTCGATCCCGCCGACGGCGAGGACCGCCGGGTGCCCGGCGGGGAACCAGGCCGGTGGCGGCTGTCCGGCCACCGTCGCGGCGCGGTCGTTGACCGGCGCGACGACCAGCACGTCCACGCCGGTCGCGCGGGTCACCGCGGCGCGCAGGGCGCCGCTGTCGGCGGGCACGCCGGTGCCCAGGACGACGATGTCGGCGCCCCCGGCGACCGCGGCGTCGATGCCGTCGGCGAGGGCCTTCGCGGTGGTCCTGCGCTGCGCGTCGATCACCCGGACCGGCAGGACGGTCGCCTCGGGCGCCATCCCGAAGACGGTGCCGCCAGGCTGGTCACGGCCGGCGACGATGCCGGCCAGCGCGGTGCCCCGGCCCAGGCAGTCGGAGCGCGCGGGGCCACCGGAGACGACGTCGCGGCCGGGCAGCACCGCGCCGGTCAGCCCGACCGCGGTGGCGCTGACCCCGGAGTCGAGGACCGCCACCACCACGTCCTCACCCCGGCTCAGCGGCCACACCTGGTGGGGCGCCAACCGGGCCAGCGGCCAGGAGATCGGCCCGCCGGCCGGAACCGGGGAGGGGCCGAGACAGCCGTCGGTCACCGTCGGTAGCTCGGGCGGGTCGACCGGGTCGGCGGCGGCCGGCGGTGCGCCCGCCACCACCAGTCCGAGCGCCGCGCAGGCTGCCGCGACGGACCTCGCGGCGGTACGGGGTCGCATGTGCCGCCCCCTACCGGTCGAGCTGGGCGCGCAGCGCCTGCTTGGCGTAGTACGCCCGGGACTTCACGGTGCCCAGCGGGATACCCAGCAGCGTCGCCAGCTCGGTCGGGGAGCGGCCGTAGAAGTAGAGTTCGAGCAGCACGACCCGGTGCTCGACGCTCAACTGGCGCAGGGCGTCCCGGACGACGTGCGCCCCGACCACCTCGTCGATCCGGTCCTCGCCGGCACAGATCCGGGTGAGGTCCTCGGCCATCACCTCGGTCGGCCGGGCCCGACGGGCCCGGAGCATGTCCACGACCAGCCGTCGCGCCACCGTGAAGAGCCACGGCCGGAAGATCGCAATGTCAGCCGCCTCGTTGCGCAACAGGTGGCGCCAGGCCCGCAGGTAGGTCTCCTGCAGGATGTCCTCGGCCAGCAGGCGGTCGCCCAGGGTGAGCTTGACCAGGTAGTTGAGCAGCGCCACGCTGTGCAGCTTGTGCAGGGTGTGGAGCTTCACCTCGGCGGATTCCGAGGCCACGCAACCGGCCGTCGCGATCATGTTGCCCTCCGTATCAGTGACTGACCCGACGGTCCCGCGTGCTGGCCGACGAAACATCGCAGAGGGCAGTGATTCTTTACAGCGAGATGAACCTTCTGTGCCCGCGCGACGAAGTAGGGGTCACGAAGTACGCCAACGTCCGATCGGGAGGCGGGTGTGTCGGTCGCCGCGTTCCACCACTTGCTGCTGCGGGTCGCCGGATGGGTTCCTGACGAACTGGTCGCCACCGCCCGGGACCGACTCGCCCGGGGCGCCGCCGACGAGGTGGCGGCGATCGTGGACCATGCGCGGGCCACCGCCCGGATCCCGCTCTCCGAATCCGACCTGGTGTTGCTTTCGGCCGCCGGTGAACCGGCGGCCGATGCCGGGGCACGGCACTCCGGCCTCCCGCCGGTCTCGTTCAGCACCACCGATCCGGCGCGGCCCGCCCCCGGAACGGGCCCGGCGCCACCGGCCGATCTCGGGCCGGCCGCCGCGGCCTGCGTCGCGGCGGTCGAACTGGAGTCGGAGGGTACGGCCCGAGCGGTGTGGCAGGTGTGGCGGGCGCCGGACCGGGCCACCGGCTATCCCCCGCCGAAGCAGCTCTTCCTCGTCCTGGCCGTGGCGGACGGCGAACTCCTCGCCATGACCGCGGCCCGGTTGCAGGAGGTGCTGTCGCACGCGGGCGAGCCGGCACCCCAGGTGGAGGTCTTCGCCGCCCCGCTGCTGCTGCCGCCCTATCAGCGGGCCGCGCTGGCGAGTGCGACGCTGATCTGGGCCAGCGACCCGACCGGTGCGCTCGCCCGGACCGACCCGGCGGCGCTGACCCGCCCCCGAGTGGCCCGGCTGCTCGACCCGGGCACCCCGCCGGGGGTGGGCCGGCAGGCGCTCTCGGAGGGCGAACGCGACCGGGTGCTGGCCTTCCTCACCGGCGGCTCCCCGATCGTCAGCACCACGTCCACCATGGACGACGTCCTGGACGGCACGCCGGGGGTGGTCCCGATGGGCTACCGCTCCGACGGGATCTGGGTCTGGCCGGACGGGCTGGTCCACTACCTCCGTCGCCACTCGATGGCGCCGGAGGCCGACCTCCTCCACCACATCAGGGCCGCCGGCTACCGGGCCGTTCCGGTCGTCCCCGTCGTGGCCCACCAGGCCCTGGATGCGCTCACCGTGGCCGGGCGGGACGCGCCGTGGTGACCATGGCCACCGGACGTCCGGTCCGCGACGAGGCCCCGCCGGTCCGATTCGAGGAGATCCACGGAGCGCTGCTGCTGCACACCGGCAGCAAGCAGGCGGCGGCGCTACGGGCCGTGACGACCGCGCTCGCCCGGGCCCACCCGGAGACGGTCGTGGTGACCTCACCGGCGGTGACCGGCCGGGCCGACGTCTACCGGCTCGTCGCCGAGGCGCTCGACCGCACCGCTGCGGCCCGGCCGGCTGTACGGCTGGTGCTGCTCGGGGAGGGGCCCGACCGGGCGGCACGGATCTCCGGGATCCGGGAGGTCGCCACCCGCCTCGGCCGCCCGGTCACCGGCCCGCTCGGCCGGGTCACCGTCGCCGCCGACGGGACCTGCGTCAGCCGCACCGAGCCGGCCGCGCCCGACGACAGTCCACTGGGCTGGCACACCCGGAGCGCTGCCGGCGACGGTCACGACGAGGCACCCTGGTCACCCACACCGGCCTGGCCGGAGACGCCGGCACCGCAACGCTGGCACGGACCGGGGCTGGTCGCCCGACCCGTACCGGCCGGGTTGTGGCTGCTGCCACCCGGCACCCCGGCCGAGTGTTCGGGGACGGTCGAGAGCCTGCCCCGCGAGGCCGACGCCGCGACGCTCTTCGTCGGCGGTTGCGGCCGGCCCGTGGCGGTCGACGACCTCGTCGCCGCGGTGGCCGCCCTGCGTCCCGACCCGGCGACCCGGCTGGTGCTGCTGCCCGGCGCGCTGCCGGCCGGCACCGGGCTCGCCGCCCTCGCCGACCTGCCGGTACGGCTCCGGTGCGCGGTACCGGCCCGGACCGGCGCCGGTCGACGGCTCGTGCCGGTCACCCCGGACGGTGTCGTGCTGCCAATCGACGCCGTCACCGCGCCGCCCGAACGCGCCGGAGTGACCGCGCCGGACCCGGGCGATACGCCCGCCCCGACGGGCGTTCCACCGGTCCCCGAGCCATCGGCCGCCCCCCGGGCCGCCCAGGCCCGGGGAAAGGTCGCCGGCCGATCCACCGCGGCGGGTTGGTCGTTCCTGCCGGACGGATCACCGCCGCTCGGTTTCGTCGCCGCCATCGCCACCACCGTCATCGAGGTGGCCGCCGGCCGGCGCGGGTTCACCGTGGACGGCACGACGATCGGCGCGGTGGGCCTGGCCAGCCTGCTGCTGGAGGCGGGCATCCCGGCCCGCATGCCGCTGGTCGTCGTCGATCCGGACACGGCCGTCCGGGCCGCGCTGCTCGCCGACCTCGCGACCGCCTGGGGTGCCACGGTGTACGCGCCGTCCGGTCCGGCCGCGTTGACGGTGGCCGGTGCGTTGCTCGCCGCCGGTGGCTTCACCGCCCATCCCCCCGGTGCCGCCGCCCGACCGGTGGGCCCGGTGCTGCCGACCGCCTGCGCCAGCACGCTGGCGGCTCTCGCGGCCCGGATGACCCCGCGCCCGCCCGACGGCCGGCGACGCGTCGGTCGGCGGATCAACGGCCACCACCGGCCGGCCGAGGAGGTCACCGCCGGGGAACCGGGCGACCGGGACGACGGCAGCTCCGGCGGTACGGACCCGGCGCTGATCGCGCTGCGCGCGTGGGCCGGCGGCGGCCCCGCCGGGGCGGCGACCGCCCTGGCGCTGGCGCGGATGCCACTGGTGTTCGGGCCGGTCTTCGCCACCATCGACCGGCCCGAGATCGGCTACGCACCCGGCGTCGAAATCGTCGAGCCCGGATTCGTCCGGGCACGGCTCTCCCCCGGCCCGCCCACCACCGACGGGCTGACCTGCGTCATCTGGTCGGCCTCCGGCCGCCACCTGGACGCCACCTTCTCCGCCGACGGGCCGGCCTGCGTCTTCGCCCCGGGCAGTCGGTTCCGGGTGCTCGGCGTCGACGCGGGCGACCCCACCGTGGTCTACCTGGCCGACCTGGCCACCGACCGGCCCTTCGACGTCGAGGATCTGCTCAGCCGGTTGCGGGCCAGCCGGGGAGATCGGACCGCCCCACCACCCGCTGCCTGAGCAGGCGACCGTCGGCCCACCCGGTCACGGCACCTGGACGAGCCGCCACGTCTGGTTGACGTTGGGGTTGGCGGGATCGGCGTTCCACTGCTGTACGGCCACCCCGTCGGCGGTCCCGCCGTCCCGAATGTCGAGCAGGAACCCGCTGGTCATGTTTTTGATCGAGTATCGGTTGCCGCCCAGTCCGGTGAAACACCAGATCTGGTTCGGGTTGCCGTTGTCGTAGCTCCACTGCTGCATCTGCACGCCGTTGACGGAGGTGCCGTCGGTGTTGTCGAAGGCCTTGCCGCTCCGCACGTTGACCAAGTGGTAGCAGCCCGACCGGCCGGTGAGGATCCGCCAGTGCGCGGCGGTGTCGCCCGCGTTCGCGCTCTGCACCACCCGTGCGCCGTCCGCACCGGAGCCGCCGCTCACGCCGGCCGACTTCCCGGTGGCGTAGCTGACCAACCGGACGGTGATGTCGGCCCGTGGGGCGGCGTACGCCGGTGCGGTGGTGGTGGCGGGCGGCGCGACGGCGCGCGACGCGGCCGGGGTCGGCCGGGCGGCACCTGCGCCCGGCTGGCTGCTGGTGCGCGGCGCGGCGGTGCGCCCGGCGTCTCCGTTCGCACCGGTGTCGTCACCGCGGCCACGCCCGTCCCCGCCATCGGGCCCGGCACCGTCGCTCCCGGCCGGTGTGCCCTCGACGGTGGGCGGGACCTCGACGGTGGGCGCGGCCGACGGGAGGTCGGCCGGCTCGGTCGGCGGGCTGACCGGAGGCGGGCCATCCGGGGTGGTGCCCCCGGCCGGCGGCGTGACGCCGAGTTGCCCGGAGGACCCGTGCCCGGCGGTCAGGCCGACGGCCGCCGCGACCAGGACGAGCGTCCCGGCGACGACCAGGAGCTTCGCGGGCACCGCGCGGAGCCGCTGGCGCGGTGCCCGGGCCGGGCTTCCCCGACCGGCCACCACCGGCCCGGCCGACGCACCCGGCACGTGCGAAGCGGCTGACCGCGTCGGCCCGGCCGACCCCGTCGACCCCGTCGACCCGGCTGGACCGGTCAGCGCACTGGCCGCAGCGCCGGGTGCCGGTTGGTCGGGGGCCGGTTCGAGGGTGACCTCGTCCGGGTCGAGTCCGCCGAGAATCCAGCCGCCATGCGACTCGTCGTGGTCCGCCCCGGCCGCGTGTTCCCATTCGGCGGCCTGCTCCCAGGAGTCCTCGCTGGAGTTGTCCCTCACGCCGCAGCCTCCACGTCCTGTCCTGGTCCTGGCGGCCGGCCTGGCAGCCGCCACCGCCGGGCCCCCGCGCCACTTACCGGGCCCCCGCGCCACTTACCGGGCCTCCGCGCCACTACCGGGCTCCCGCGCCACTGCCACTACGTGCCGGAGCGGTCCCGGGTTCACCGGGTGGCGTTCCGGCTGCGGATCACAGCGCCGAGGCGACCAGGGCGAACGCGACGGTGGCCAGGGCCACGCCGACGAGCAGCACCAGGGCGGGCCGGAGCACCCGGCGGAACCGGCCGCGGCGCGGGGCCGGTGGAAGCGCACCGCCTCGGGCCACCGGCGCACCGCACCCGGATGGCGCCAACCCCGGCTCGGCGCCCACGATCGGGCTGGCCTCCGCCTCCGGCCCGCCCGTCTCAAGCTCACGGACCGTGCTCGCCGGCAGGGTCGCGACGGAGACCGCCACCTCGCTCAGCCCCGCCGTCACGGCTCGGCACCCGGCGCAGCGCAGCAGGTGCGCCTCGACCTCGAACTCCTCATCGGCCGGCAGGAAGCCGAGCAGGTAGAGGGCCAGCCGTTCCCGCCCGCCGTCGCTGCCGGCGACACATCGCTGCGCGCTCATCCGGTGGCTGTCTCCCGTTCGATTCGGCCGAGCCTGGCTGTCGACCCGTACTCCGGTTGAGAGTGCCGGACGGTTCGATCTCTCAGCTAATCTTCCCGGACCAGATACGGTACGTCGGCGGCTTGGACCCTCTGGCCGGCCAGCCGACGGTCACGGGCGGGGGGGCGCATGCGGCTGCACGTCGGGTGTGCGATGTGGACGCACCGGTCGTGGCAGGGCCGTCTGCTGGCACATCCCCTGCCGGTGCACGAGCGGCTGCGACACTACGCCGGCTGGTGCGACGCGGTCGAGGGGAACACGACGTTCTACGCCACCCCGGCCCGGGACACCGTGGCCACCTGGGCGCAGCAGACCGACCCCGACTTCCGGTTCGTGGTCAAGCTGCCGAAAGTCGTCACGCACGAACGCCGACTGACCGAGGTGACCGAGCCGATGCGGGCCTTCCTGGACGCGATCGAGCCGCTCGGCCCGCGCGCCCACGCCCTCTGGGTGCAGCTGCCCGGCTCGTTCGGGCCGGAGGACGTACCCACCCTGGCCCGGTTCCTGCGCCGGCTGCCGGCCGGCCAGCGCTCCGCCGTGGAGGTCCGGCATCCCGGGTTCTTCACCGATCCACGCGCCGCGCAACTGCTGGAGGCCGCGCTCGGCGAGGTGGACGCCGAGTGGATCCCCTTCGACACCACCGCGTTCTTCACCATCCCGCCGACCAGCGACGCGGAACGGGACGCCTGGACCAAGAAGCCCCGGATGCCGCTGCGTACGGTCGCGCTGACCGACCGGCCGATCGTCCGGTATCTCGGCCGCGACGACCCGGACCGGACCGTCGAGGGGTGGCAACGCTGGATCGACGTCACCGCCGGGTGGCTCCGCGAGGGCCGCTCGCCGACCGTCTTCGTCCACACCCCGGACAACGCCGACGCGCCCACCCTCGCCCGCCGCTTCCACGACGAGGTACGCGCCCGCGTACCCGGGCTGGCGCGGTTGCCCGAGCCGATCCCGGTCGCGCCCACCACCCTGTTCTGAGCCCTGGGACAGGTGGACGGGGATGGGGTCCGGATGGGCCCATCCCCGTCCGGGCCCGGTCAGACGGCGCGGGCGATGCAGATGCGGGCGCTGAGCCGGGGACCGGCCTCGTAGACCATGTACGAGACGCCACCGTCGGTGCCGAAGGCGGGCGCGGCGACCCGGCCGTTGTCCGAGGCGATCGGGGCGTGGAAGACCCCCAGGTGCACCTCCCGGTCGAAGTTGTTGCCGACCTCGGTGAGCCGGATCCGGCCGTCGTTGCCGTGGTACGCCACGTAGCTGGTGCCGTTGCGCTTGAGCAGGTGCGGGCTGGAGATGTCGGTGAGCCCGTCACCGGCGGGCGAGATCAACGGGTTCGGGGCGAACTGCCACTGGTCCCAGCCGTTCGGCGACCAGCCCCAGAAGATCTTGCGAGTGCCGGGGCGGATGGTGTGCGCGCCCATGAAGAGCATGACGTACTTATTGTTCCGCCCGGCCACCTGGTGCTCGAAGACCCGGGCGTACGAGGTCTCGGTGGTGTTCGGCACCAGGCGGGTGCTCAGGATCGGCGTCTCGTTGGTGAAGGTGATGCCGTCGCGGGAGCGGGCCACCCGGGTGGTGAAGTTCTCGCCGTGGAAGTAGAGGAAGAACTCCCGGCTGGAGGCGTTCCACACCACGTGCGGTGAGGAGACGTGGCTGACCGTGGTGGTGGGCAGCACCCGGTCGACGATCGGATTGCCCGGGTGCTCGGTGTAGGGGCCTTCGAGCCGGTCGGCGTAGGCCAGGCAGATGCCGCCGGGCGCGTCGTGCGGGGCGTAGTAGAGGTAGTACCGCCCGCGCGCGCCGGAGATCTTGTCGTAGACCCCGCGCACGCAGGGAAAGATCATCTCGCCGGTGGGGTTGTAGGCGAGCCGCCCGGCGAACGCGTCGCGGACGTACCGGTAGTTGGGGAAGCCGGCCGGGCCGGCGAGGGCGGGGCCGGCGGCGAGCGTGCCGCCGAGCGCGGTGCCGGCCGCGGTGGCGGTGCCGAGCAGGGCCGCGCCGCGCAGCACGCCGCGGCGGCTCAGCGCGGCGGATCGGGGCGGGGTTCGGTCGTCCATGGGGGTCTCCGATCGTGAGGGGGGATGCTCGTCGATGGCGGAGCTGGGGACTGGTGGCAAGACGGTGGCGGCGCGGATGGGCACCGGTCACCGGCGACCGCCAGTAACCGTGCGTGAGATCGCGTTCCACAGCGGAGCGAGCCTCGTGATCGATGAGTCTGCGGCCGGACGAGGGCGAGCGTCAAGGCGATAATACGAATTATCAAGCGCAGGCGTCGGGAAGATTTTCCATCGCCGGGGGTTGACGGCAGGCCACGGCCGGTCGCAGGATTTCACACCAACGTAGCTAATGCGTATTAGCGCAGAAACGAATGGACACGGAAAGTGACCGGATCGCGTAGGCGGGTGACCCAGCAGGACATCGCCCGGATGACCGGCGTCAGCCAGGCCACCGTCTCCCTGGTGCTCAACGGCCGCGACGACGGCAACGTCCGGATCGCCCCGGAGACCCGGGAGCGGGTGCTGGGCGCGATCCGGTCGACCGGATACGTCGCCGATCCGGTGGCCCGGCGGCTCGCCGACCGGCACAACCGGATCCTCGGCGTCTTCACCTACGAGCCGGTCTTCCCGACCGGCACCGGCGACTTCTACCACCCGTTCCTGGTCGGCATCGAGGAGTCGGCCGAGCGGCTCGGCTGCGACCTGCTGCTGCTCACCAGCGCCCCGGTGGTCGACGGCCGGCGGCGGATCTTCCACGACGACAACCGGCTGCGGCTGGCCGACGGCTGCGTCCTGCTCGGCCGCTCGCTGGACCAGGACGAGCTGGGCCGGCTGGTCGCCGAGGGACACCCGTTCGTCTCGGTCGGCCGGCGCGACGACGCGGGCGGGCCGGTGCCCTACGTCGGCGCGGACTACCCGGCCGCCACCGCCGCCGTGGTCCGGCGGGCGGTCGACGCCGGGCACACCAGGCTGGCGTACCTCGGCCAGGGGGCCGGCCCCGAGTCGCACGCCGACCGGTACGCCGGCTACCGGGCCGCCCTCGACGCGGCCGGGCTGCCGAGCCGGCACGAGACCACCGACCGGGCCCCCGCCGACCTGCTCGACGCGCTGCTCGCCGCCGAGGTCACCGCGGTGGTGGTCGAGGAGTACGCCGACGGCGTCGCCCTCGCCGCCGTCGCCCGCGACCGCGGCCTGACGGTCCCCGCCGACCTCTCCATCCTGGCCCTGGGCGACCCGACCCGGCCGGCCAGCAGCGACCTGGAGTTCACCGGTTTCCGGATCCCCCGCCGGGAGATGGGGTGGCAGGCCGTCGAGCTGCTCACCGGGCTGCTCGCCGGGGTGCCCGACACGGCGACCCAGCGGCTGCTGCCGTGCCAGCCGGTCGACGGCGCCACCCTCGCCCCACCCCGCCGCTGACCACCGACCCCCGGCCGCCGCGCACTGCGCCCGGCGGCCCCGACCAACCCCTGAGAGGACGGACCGTGCCCGAGATGCAGGCCGAGGTACTGATCGTCGGCGGTGGGCTGGGTGGCGTGGCCGCCGCCCTGGCCGCGCTGCGCGCCGGCCGGACGGTGCTGCTGACCGAGGAGTACGCCTGGCTCGGCGGGCAGCTCACCAGTCAGGCCGTGCCGCCGGACGAACACTCCTGGGTGGAGCACTTCGGGATCACCGCCAGCTACCGGGAGCTGCGCGACGGCATCCGCGAGTACTACCGGCGCTGGTACCCGCTCACCGACCGGGCCCGGCGGGCCACCGCGCTGAACCCCGGGGCCGGGCACGTCAGCCGGCTCTGCCACGAGCCCCGGGTGGCGGTGACGGTGCTGGCGGGCATGCTGGCGCCGTACCGGGGGTCCGGGCGGCTGCGGGTGCTCCAGCCGTACCGGCCGGTGGCCGCCGACACCGACGGCGACCGGGTCACCGGGGTCACCGTGGCCCACCGGCACACCGGGGAGCGGATACACCTGACCGCGCCGTACGTGCTGGACGCCACCGAGACCGGCGAACTGCTGCCGCTGACCGGCACCGAGTACGTCACCGGCTTCGAGTCCCGCGCCGACACCGGCGAGCCGAGCGCCCCGGAGCAGGCGCAACCGGCCAACATGCAGGCCGCGTCGGTGTGCTTCGCGGTCGACCACGTCGACGGCGACCACACCATCGACAGGCCCGCCGCGTACGACTTCTGGCGGGCGTACCGGCCGCCGTTCTGGGGGGACCGGATGCTGTCGTTCCGCTCCCCCAACCCGCGCACCCTGGAGATCTCCGAGCGCAGCTTCACCCCGAACCCGGACGACGACCCCTGGCTGGTCCAGGCCGACCAGCGGGTCAACCCCGGCGACGGCAACCTGTGGACGTTCCGGCGGATCGCCGCCCGGCGCAACTTCACGCCCGGCGCGTACGACAGCGACATCTGCCTGGTCAACTGGCCGATGATCGACTACTTCGAGCAGCCGGTGATCGACGTGCCCGATCCGGACGCGCAGATCGCGGCGGCCCGCGAGCTGTCCCTGTCGGTGCTGTACTGGTTGCAGACCGAGGCGCCCCGCACCGACGGCGGCACCGGCTTCCCCGGGCTGCGACTGCGCGGCGACGTCACCGGCACCGGCACCGCCGCGACCGGCGGGGACGTCACGCACAGCGGCCTGGCCCAGGCCCCCTACATCCGCGAGTCGCGCCGCATCCGCGCCGAATACACGGTCGTCGAGCAGGACCTCTCGCTGGAGATCCGCGGCGACAAGGGCGCGGTCAGCTACGCCGACTCGGTCGGCGTCGGCATGTACCGCATCGACCTGCACCCCTCCACCGGCGGCGACAACTACATCGACGTGGCCTCCTGCCCGTTCGAGATCCCGCTCGGCGCCCTGATCCCCCGGCGGGTGGAGAACCTGCTGCCCGCCGGGAAGAACATCGGCACCACACACATCACCAACGGCTCCTACCGCCTGCACCCCGTGGAGTGGAACGTCGGCGAGGTAGCCGGCCTGCTCGCGGACTTCTGCCTGGCCCGGCGGGTCACCCCCCGCGCGGTGCGTTACACCCCCGGCCTGCTGGCCGACTTCCAGAACCGCCTCGCCGACTCCGGCGTCGAGCTGCGCTGGCCCGACATCGCCGGCTACTGAGGAAGGACATATATCGATGAGGATCCGGTTGACGGCCGCCGTCGCGCTCACCGCGCTGCTCGGCCTGAGCGCCTGTGGCGGCGGCTCCGCCGAGTCCGACGGCCCGGTCACCCTGCGGATGACCACCTGGTCGGCGAACGAGGCCCACCTGAAGCTCTTCAACGAGATCGCCGCCGAATACACCGCGACCGACTCGAAGGTCTCCGCGATCACCTTCGATCCGATCCCGTTCGAGAACTACACCACCACGCTGACCACCCAGATCGCCGGCGGCAACCCGCCCGACCTGGCCTGGGTGCTGGAGAACTCGGCCCCCGACTTCGTCAGCTCCGGCGCGCTGGTCCCACTCGACGACACCCTCAAGGGCACCGAGGGGTACAACTTCGACGAGCTGGCGCCGGCCGCGACGAAGCTCTGGCAGGCCGACGGCAAGCTGTACGCGTACCCCTTCTCCACCTCGCCGTTCGGCATCTTCGTCAACACCGACCTGGTGACGGCGGCCGGCGCGAAGAGCCCGGCCGAGCTGATCGCCGCCGGCCAGTGGACCTGGCAGAACGCGCTGGCCACCGCGGCGGCCGTGCAGGCCAAGACCGGCAAGGCCGGCCTGGTGGTACGCGACTTCGACTACAAGGGCTGGGACTTCCTCTCCACCGTCTGGACCGGCTGGGGCGCGCAGGCGTGGAGCGAGGACGGGAAGACCTGCGGCTTCAACTCCGCCGAGATGGTCGAGGCGATGACCGTGCTGCACCGGGCGATCTTCGTCGACAAGGCGCTTCCCGGGCCGGGCACCACCGCCGACTTCTTTGCCGGTGACGCCGGCATGACCGTCACCCAGATCTCCCGCGCCTCCCTGCTGACCGACCAGAAGTTCGGCTGGGACCTGGTGCCGCTGCCGGCCGGACCGAAGGGCGAGTACGCGGTGATCGGCCAGGGCGGCATGGGGGTGCTGAAGAAGGGGAAGAACGCCGAGGCCGCCGCCGGCTTCCTGGCGTACCTGACCAACCCCACCAACTCGGCGAAGCTGGCGCAGTTCTTCCCGCCGCCGCGCACCTCGCAGCTCACCGCCGAGACGCTCGCCAAGACCAACCCGCTGCTGAGCCCGGAGCAGTTGCAGAAGGTGGTGATCGACGGGATCGCCGCGGGCGTGGTGAAGCCCAGCCACACCGGCCAGGCCGAGCTGAACCAGGCGGTCCGGGCCGCCCTGGACCCGCTCTGGCAGCCGAACGCCGACGTCCGGGGCGTACTCGACGGGGTCTGTTCCGCCATCAACCCGCTGCTGGCGAAGTAGGGCGACCACCGATGTCGGTCCTGACCAGGGACGCGGTGGGGCGGGCCGGCGACGGCCGGTCCGCCCCCGCCGGGGACGCCGCGGCGCGGCGACGCGGTTGGTGGACGAGCCGCCGCCGCGACCAGCTCGCCGGCCTGCTCTTCGTCACCCCGCAGCTCGTCGGCTCGGTGCTGTTCGTGCTGATCCCGCTCGGGCTGGTGGTCTGGTACAGCCTGCACGAGTGGAACGTGCTCGCCGACACCTTCGAGTTCGTCGGCGCGGACAACTACCGGGCGATGGCCGACGACCCCAACCTGCCGTCGGTGCTGCGGGTCACCGCGCTCTTCTCGGTCGGCCTGGTGGCGTTCAACCTCAGCCTGGCCCTGCTGCTGGCGGTGCTGCTCAACCAGCGGCTACGCGGCACCGTCCTGTTCCGTACCCTCTTCTTCTCCCCGGTGGTCGTCTCGCTCGTCGCCTGGACGATCGTCTGGGGTTTCCTGCTCCAGGACAACGGCGGCGTGAACGGAGCACTCGGCCTGGTCGGCGTGGACGGGCCGAACTGGCTGCGCGGCGACTGGACGGCGCTGCTGTCGGTGGTCGTGGTGCAGGTGGTCAAGAACGTCGGCCTGAACATGGTGCTCTTCCTGGCCGCCCTCCAGGGCGTGCCGGCGGAGCTGTACGAGGCGGCCCGGGTCGAGGGAGCGACCGCCTGGACCCGGTTCCGGCGGATCACCGTCCCGCTGATCAGCCCGACCATCCTGCTCACCTCGATCATCACCGTGGTCGGGTCGTTGCAGGTGTTCGCCCAGATCTCCGTGCTCACCCAGGGCGGTCCGGGCACCTCGACCACGGTGCTCGTCTACTACCTGTACCAGCGGGCGTTCCAGTTCCACCAGTTCGGTTACGGGGCCACCCTCTCCGTGCTGCTCTTCCTGATCGTGCTGGTGCTCACCGTCGTGCAGTGGCGGATGCGCAGGAGGTGGGTCTTCCATGAACAGTAGGCTCTCGGCGCGGGCGAAGGTCGCGCTCTACGGCGCGCTCTGCCTGCTGGCCCTCCCGTTCGTCTTTCCCACCTGGTGGATGGTCACCTCGTCGGTGAAGCCGGTCGGCGACATCTTCGCCTTCCCGCCGTCGCTGATCCCGACCGACGCCAGCCTCTCCGCGTACCGGCGGGTCTTCGAGCTACAGCCCTTCGCGCAGCAGTACTTCAACAGCGGGTACATCGCGGCCGTGGTCACCGTCGGCACCCTGGCGGTCTCCTCGCTCGCCGGGTACGCCTTCGCCCGGATCCGCTTCCGGGGGCAGCAGGCGCTCTTCGTGGTGGTGCTGGTCGGGCTGCTCATCCCGAGCGAGGTGACCATCGTGCCGCTGTTCCGGATGTTCAACTCGTGGGGCATGGTGGACACCCACTGGCCGCTGATCCTGGTACCGATCCTCGGCGCGCCGAGCGTGCTGGCCACGTTCATCATGCGGCAGTTCTTCATCACGCTCCCCGGCGAGTTGGAGGAGGCGGCCCGGGTCGACGGGCTGGGCCGCTTCGCCACCTTCTGGCGGATCGCCCTACCGCTGGCCCGGCCGGCGCTCGGCGCGGTGGCGATCTTCACCTTCCTGCACAGCTGGAACCTCTACCTGGAGCCGATCGTCTTCCTCTCCTCGCCGGAGAAGTTCACCCTGCCGCAGGCGCTGACCCAGTTCGTCGACGCCTACGGCGGGCCGATGTGGGACGTACAACTCTCCGCGGCCTCGATGACCGCCATCCCGATCCTGGTGATCTTCGTGATCGCGCAACGGCAGTTCATCGAGGGCCTGGCCCACACCGGCCTGAAGGGTTGAGCGGTCAGGTTGGCGGAGTCAGCCGCAGGACCCCTTGACCCACTGGTGCGAACGCGGTGAGTAGGTGCCGGTGAGATTGCCACGCGCGCCCTGCGGGGTGCAGCCGACCCGGCTGCCGTAGTTGGTGTTCAGGTAGTAGGCGACGCCCGAGAAGGCGGGATCTCTGCCGTTGTTGAAGACCGACCTGACGGGGCTGGTCGCCGACCAGGAGCAGATGGCGCTCCCGGAGCGCCAGTCGGGGTCGTCGCCGTTCCAGATGCAGCGGGAGCCGGTGCCGTTGGATCCGCTCCAGAAGCACACGTTGCCGCTGGGGCACTCCCATGCGAGCAGGCCGACATCGGCGGATTGGGCGGGGACGGTCGAGAAGCCGAGCACGGCGGCGAGTGCGGCGGCCACGACGGCGCATCTGCGTAGGGCTTGGGTGAGCATCACAACTCCTTGGGCTAGACGTCGTGCAACTGGTCCCGGAGGTGGCGGTGTTGGCGGCGGCCGAGGTGGCGCGCGGCGCCGAACTGCTCGTCGGCGGCCGAGGACCACGGGTGTTGGCGAGCCGTCCCCTCCGGGGCCTCCCCCAACGGCTGGGGGATGCGTGCAGCCTGCCCCCGGGGGTCTGCACGAGGTCTTGCGGTTTTCTTGAACCCGCAGCTCAACGCGGGCGGTTCGTCGTGGCACGCCGCGCCCAGCCGAGCCGGCGGGAAACCGGTGCGGTGCGGTCACGCCGCGCGGTGCTGCGCCGCCGGCCGGCGGACCCGGAACATTACGACTTGACGAACAGCATGTTATCGCTCACAGTCGATAGTCAAGGACGACGATACCTGCGGCTAACCGGGCAAGCCTGCTTCGTCGGCCCCTTGGATCAGGCGTTGCGCCAGGGCATGCGGAGGCCCTGTTAGCGCTGACATTCTCCCCCGCATGCGCCCGGCCAAGCATCCCGGTGCGCCCGACCTCGGGCGGACCGTTCGACTCTTGGTCAGTTGGAGGAGGATCATGTCTGCCTTTGGTAGGTCCCCGTCGATTGCGCCGCCGTCACGACGGCGTCGGTGGTTGTCGCGGATATTGGCTGCCGGCGTGGCGGCGGTGGTGGTCGGTGGCGCCGCCGTGGTGATGCCAACGCCCGCCACCGCGGCGACGGTCGACACGAGCGCGTGGTACGTGCTGCTGAATCGCAACAGCGGCAAGGCGTTGGACGTGTACAACCTCGCCACGAACGACGGGGCACGGATCACCCAGTGGGCCCGGAACAACGGCAACCAGCAGCAGTGGCAGTTCGTCGACTCCGGTGGCGGCTACTACCGGTTGAAGTCCCGGCTCTCCGGCAAGGTGCTGGACGTCTACAACTGGTCGACCGCCAACGGCGCCAGCATCGTGCAGTGGACCGACGGCAACGGCGCCAACCAACAGTTCCGGCTCGCGGACTCGGCCGACGGCTACGTCCGGCTGATCAACCGGAACAGCAACAAGGTGATGGAGGTGCAGGGCGCCTCGACCGCCGACGGCGGCAACATCGTGCAGTACGACGACTGGAACGGCAACAACCAGCAGTGGCAGCTCGTCCGCGTCGACGGCGGCAGCACCCCCACCACGCCGCCACCGAGCGGCACCTGCGGCCTCCCGTCCACGTACCGCTGGTCATCGACGGGCTCGCTGGCGACCCCGAGGTCGGGATGGGTCTCGCTCAAGGACTTCACCCACGCCCCCTACAACGGCCGGCACCTGGTCTACGCGACCACGCACGACACCGGAACAAGCTGGGGATCGATGAACTTCGGCCTCTTCACCAACTGGTCCGACATGGCCTCGGCCAGCCAGAACCAGATGCCCTTCTCGGCCGTCGCGCCCACGCTGTTCTACTTCGCCCCACGCAACATCTGGGTGCTCGCCTACCAGTGGGGCGGGCCCGCCTTCTCCTACCGGACCTCGACCGACCCCGCCAACGTCAACAGCTGGTCATCGGCGCAGACGCTCTTCTCCGGGAGCATCGCCAACTCCAGCACCGGCCCCATCGACCAGGCGGTCATCGGTGACAGCACCAACATGTACCTTTTCTTCGCCGGCGACAACGGCAGGATCTACCGGGCCAGCATGCCCATCGGAAACTTCCCCGGCAGCTTCGGCTCCACCTCGACGATCATCATGACCGACACGACGAACAACCTCTTCGAAGGAGTCCAGGTCTACAAGCTCCAGGGCGAGAACCGCTACCTCATGCTCGTCGAGGCGATCGGCGCGCAGGGCCGCTACTTCCGCTCGTTCACGGCCACCAGCCTGGGCGGCACCTGGACACCGCAGGCCGCGACCGAGAGCAACCCCTTCGCCGGCAAGGCCAACAGCGGCGCCACCTGGACCAACGACATCAGCCACGGCGAACTGATCCGCAGCAACGCCGACCAGACCATGACCATCGACCCCTGCCACCTACAGTTGCTCTACCAGGGACGCTCCCCCAGCTCCGGCGGCGACTACGGCCTCCTGCCCTACCGGCCCGGCGTACTGACCCTGCAACGCTGAACGACACGCCGCAGGGCCGGCTCGACTACTCCTGACAACCCCAGCCAACAGCCGACGGAGTACACGAGTCGGGCGAGCGTTGTCACGGCTCCTGATCATGATTCGGAGCGGCGGGCTCGGCGCAAGCCGGGCCCGCCCACGTCCCGTCGAAAACCCACCCGTCGACGCTTACTTGCCGCTACGCGCCGACTGCGGCAGCCGAGGTGCAGCCGGCAGTTGCGCCGGCACCGGTGGCGACGCGCGCAGTTCCGTGGCGGCGCGCAGCTCCAGGATCTCGAACCCGTCGTCACCGCCGGCCAGGCGGTCGTTGAGCAGGTTCGCGCCGAGCTGCTGGCTGCTGGCTGCTGGCTGCTGGCTGCTGGCTGCTGGCTGCGCAACCGTACCCACTCGCCGGGACGTAGCTCCACCCACGCTAGGTGGTGGTGTCGCCCGGACCGGGGTCACGGTTCTCCTGGATGGTCCGGGCGACCTGCTCCAGCAACTGCCGAGGATCGGTTCGCCCGGTCACCTGCGCCTCCACCTCCGACTCGCCGATCCGGATGCGGACGGTGGCGCCGCTGGGCTGCTGACTGATCCAGGTCTGGAGCAGGGCGAAGAGGCCGGGCAGCAGACTCTGCGCCACCACCGCGATGATGACGGCCTCGCTGAATCCGGCCCGCCCGCCGCCGGTACGACCGCCCAGGTCCCGCACTCCGGTACGGAACTCGGGGCGGCGGTGGATCCAGTCGATGAGCGGGACCTGGGCCGGCTGCCTCAGATCCGTGATCATCTGTAGCCGAACGGGCTCCCTCGTCGGCGAGTACGCGTCGGTCATCGCATGCTCCTGTTCAATCGTCGTCGCCCGGTTGGAAGGAGATCCGTTCCCCGGTGACGGTGACGAACCCGGTGACGGCGACCAAGTAGTTCTCGGTGAACGTCGTCGTCCCGTAGAAGGCCTGGTACGTCCCGCTCACCTGCACCTCGCCCCGCGCCTCGTACGGCGTCGAGACCCGCGCGACGGCCGGGCCGAGCACGTCGATCTGTAACGAGGGGTACCGGCTGACCGTCCACTTGATCTTTTCGGCGCCCTGGTAGCCACTGAGCCGGAAGGGGCAGTTCTGCGGTTCGGCCACGACCTGCTGGGCGCAGTCGTCGAGATACTTCTTCACCTGCTCCTCGATGCTGCCCCGGGCGGTAGACCTCAGCTCCGGGACGACCTGGATCGGGGTGTACTCGGATCCGGGCAGCACGGTGACGACCTGCGGTGCCGCCTCGCTGAGCGGATTGGACGCCACGCTGACAACGTGGATGCCCGGAGCGGAAAGTATCGACCGCGTCTGCGGGCCTCCGTCCGCCGGCACCGGCACTCCGTTGATCATCAGGCCCTCCTGGCTGGCGTCGACGGGAATCGCGGAGATCCCGTTGTCGATGTGCCAGCCCTTGAAGACACCGACCGTCGACTCGTCGTCGCGCCGGAGCCTCAGCTCAGCCTCCATCCGGTTCCCGTCGATCACGAACGAGACCTTGGCGGTCGCTTCGTCGTCCTTCCGGTCGATCGCCTTGATGTCGACGTCGGTCGGCGGCCGGTAGTCGGCCGACTTGATCCGCTCGGTGAAGAGGTCGTCGTTCAACACCGCCGCCTCGGACTCCGGACTCAGCCACCCGGCAAGGTCGTCCAGATCACGGTCCGCCAGAGCCGAGAAGTACCCGTTGACGGCAGCCGCCGGCCGGAAAAAGCCCCACTGCACGACACCAAGCAGGCTGGAGAGCAGGCAGACGGAGAGCAGAGCGACGCCACCGATGATGGCCGGGCGCCGGACATCGACCGGGTCGTTCCCGCCGAAGAGTTCTTCGGTGCCGACCACCCGCCTCGGCGGCGTGTCCGGGCCGGTGGCGTCGCCCTCGGCCTGCAACCTCTCCAACCGGTCCAGGCGCAGCTCGTTCGGCGGGTGCTCGGCGCAGACGGCCTCGTCCCAGCCGCTGCGCCCGCTCTCGAACGATTTGCGGCGCTCAAGGATGGCGCGCAGACCTTCGGCGTGCCCGGCTACGACCGCACCCATGTCCGCCCGGTACTCCGCCGCTCGGATATCCGCTCGATGTAACGGCTGCACCAGGTACTTCATGGTCAGCAGGACCGGCCAGAAGAAGACGAAGACGAACAGGTTCGTGGCCGGGTGGGCGAACCGCCGCACCAGCCAGGCCGGTACGGCGTGCACGAGGACGAGCGGCAGCCCGACACCCCGGACGAAGGCCGAGGTGATCTCGTCACCGGTACGCCAGTGCACCAACTCGTGGCTGAGCAGCGCGGCGATCTCCTTCCGCGGATTGGTGAGCACGCCGGTGGTCACAACGATGTGCCGGGCATAGGTGCGCGCATTCGTGGTGACCAGGTCGTCCTCGACCAGCAGTCGCGGCACGCCGGGCAGGCCGAGCCGGGCCGCGCACTCGTGCAGGATCGGGATGACCAGTGCCGCCTCCCGGCGGCTGAGATCGCGTGCGCCCGACACCCGCAGCAACCAGTGCTCCAGCAGCACCCGGTACAGGGTGTAGAGCACCCCCACCAGGACAGCCGCAGCCGCTATTCCGGCCAGCTCGGCGAAGAGGGCCGCGGCACTGTCCGCCTCCTGAAACCGGATGAGCTGCACGGCCACCAGACCGATCAGGAACGCGAGCACGGCGCCGACGAAAGCACCGATCGCACCACCGGACTGCTGGAGGAAGGAACTGATCAGGCCTCCGATGACCGGGGCGTCCCGAGCCGCCTCTGGGAACTGATCTTTGAGGATTTCCCCGCCGGTGAACGCCAAGACGAGGCCGGCGACGACCGCGGCCACCACCGCGGCGAACAACGCCACCGGAACGTAGAACCAGGCGGCGATGAAGGAGCCCAGCACACCGCGCCAGTCACGCAGGATCCCGACGCGCAGCCAGACGAGCGCGTTCGGATAGCCAGGCGGACGGTTGGCCAACCGTCCGCCTTCGGTTTCAGGGCGAGTGGCGTCGCCGTCGGCATCGGGCGGTCGCGCGGGTGGCAGGGAGGAACTGTCGCCCAGCTGGTTCTGCCGGTCGCCGGAAGGCTGCACCGCATCAGGATCGTGCTGCTGCACGAGAACTCCTTCATGAGGCCGAACAGGGCAAATGGCGATCCGGTTCGCTCGGAACTGATTTCCGCGAGCAGGTAGCGGGCCGCGTTTTGCTCAGAGAATCGATCCGCAGGGTGAGGGCAGACCTTACTCCGATCTATGCCTGTTTCGCTATCCGGTAGCGCAGCGATACGCCTTCAGTCGATCCACGAGTCCGGCAGTTGGTGCAGAGTGGACAGTGGTCAGAACGGCAGGCGGGACGATCTGCCACCTCGCCGCACCCGAGCGGCAGGAAGTAGCTGGCGGGACCGGCCGGAACCAAGGTGATTCTCGATCCCGCTGATCCCGCCTCGCCCCAGCTACTGCGGAATGCCGCCCAGTTCGCAGGGCCGCACCGGGCCTTGGGCAACGCCGTAGCCAACCACCACGCCGGTCGCAGTGCCGCTCGACGCATTCCCAGCCATGGAGAGTTCGAGTACGAGTGTCTCCCCATCGCGGAGAACACCGGGTTTGACCGCGAACACGGTGACGCCCGGGTCCTGTACAGCAATCTCGTCGACGAAGTCGACCACCAGCCGGGCCTCGTTGCTCGGCATCGGCGTGTGGATGCTCGACCTCGCCTCGGTCGCCCGGCTCTCCGGAGCGTGGGTGTATCTGGGCTGGTTCGTGCAAACCTTCCCGGCCGGGACGTAGTCGACCTTCGCCGGAATTCCGGCTTCCGCGAGCCGACGCTCAAGACCTTCGGCGTCGCGCATCTGGTTGATCCGCACGGTCACCGAGCCGTCCGCCTCGACGTCGACGGTGTAGGCGACGGACGACATCGCCTGCTGCGCCGACCCGGGCGTGGTGGAAGCCTGCGGCGGATGCGTGATGTTGAGCGCGAGCGGAAGGGCAACCGCCGCGGTGGCAACCGCCGCGCCGAGCGCCGCCAGTCGCGCCCGCCACCCGAACCACCACGGCGCCGGACGGTACGCCGTCGGCGTAGCTGCCGCCGCGTGACGTGCGGCGACGACGGTCTTGAGTTCGGTGAGCAGCCGTTCCTCGAACCGGCCCTCTGGGTCACTCATCCCGGTACCTCCGTTGCTGGCTGAAGTGGCGCCGGCACTGCGGCGAGGTGGCGTCGGATGGGTCGGCGTGCCCGATGCAGCCGAACCCGCGCCGTCGACGGTTTGATTCCGAGCACCCGGGCTGCCTCGGTCACCGGCAGCCCGTCAAGAGCGACAAGCTCCAACACCATCCGTTCGGACTCCGGCAGCCGGTCCATCGACCGATACAGCTCACGCGAGCACGCCTCGGCATCGATGCGCTCCTCGATCCGGCTAAGATCATCAACGTCGACCAGGGCACGGCCCACGACTCGGCTGGCGGCTCGGTACTCCTTTGCCTGCCGCCGCCGATCGGCGGACACCACGTTGCGGGCGACCCCGTACAACCAGCCGATCGGCGTTCCCCGACCCGGGTGGTAGGTGTGCACGGATTCGATGACCGCGAGGAACACATCCGCCGTCAGATCCGCGGCCAGGTGGGGATCCTCCACCCGGCGGGCGATGAACCGTTGTACCGCTTCCACATGCCGCCGATAGAACTCCTCGAAAACGTGCGGGTCATCCGCGATCCGACGAAACGCCTCGTCGGCTGTCGTGGGGGCGGCCATCCGCAAACCCCTTCCTGTTGCTGACACCCACTCTTGGCTCGACAGCTCCGAGACGTTTCAAAATACGTTCAGAGGTCGGAGTGGTGGACCAGTCCGCCCAGGTCAGCGTCCTGATTCTCGCGGCGCCAGATCGCCATCTCCAGCGCGTCGAGGGCCAGGTCGGTGTAGAGCGACGTGGACACCTGCCAGCCGACGACCAGCCGTGAGTACACGTCGAGGACGAACTCGGCGTACACCCAGCCCACGCTCGTGCGCACGGAGGTCAGGTCAGCGACCCACAGCTGGTTCGGGCCGGCCGCGGTGAAGTCCCGGTTGACCACGTCACCGGGGCGTCTGGTCTCCGCTGCGGGCCGGGTTGTGCGGGGTGACTTGTCGCGTAGCAGCCCGCGTAGCCTGGCCTGGCCCCAGCCGGTGGCTCAGCGAGCGTGACGGGTCCTCATGCCGACATGCCCCCATCAACGGCGAGCGCAACGCCGGTGACATAGCGGGCGGCGTCGGATGCGAGGAACAGCGCGACCGCAGCGTCGTCTTCCGGATCGCCCATTCGCCGCAGCGGGATCCGT
Organism: Micromonospora sp. CA-263727; assembly: GCF_050942455.1. Lineage (NCBI taxonomy): Bacteria > Bacillati > Actinomycetota > Actinomycetes > Micromonosporales > Micromonosporaceae > Micromonospora > Micromonospora sp. CA-263727. The sequence continues at coordinate 1,448,611 of NZ_CP192031.1, read as the reverse complement.
AAAGCCAACGCAGTCCGCGCCTCCTCGGCGTTGTTGTTCACCATGCCCGCCGTGTTCGTCGCGCCGGGGCAGATGGCGTTCGCGCGGATTCCTTCCGGGCCGAGCAGGACCGCGACGGACTTCATGTAGTTGATGAGCCCGGCCTTCGTCGCCCCGTAGATGGCTAGGCCGGCCGAGGCGCCGAGGCCCGAGATGGATGAGGTGTAGATGATCGACGCGGCCGCGGACTTACGCAGCAGGGGCAGCAGCCGCTTGGTGAGGATCATGGGGGTCAGCAGGTTGATCGTGGTCGTGGCCAGTAGACCGGCCTCGTCGTAGTCGAGTTCGGCCTGTCCACGCAGGCCGGCGTGGTTGTACAGCACGTCGAGGACCTGATCGCTGAACGCACGCGTGCCGTCAACCGGCTACGCCGGCACCTGCACGAACTCGACCCCAAATGGAACCCACCAGCGCGATCCCTCGACCGGGCCAGCAACCTCGACCGCATCCTGCACCGACTGGCTGATTCATCCGGAACGTCGCCCGTCTCCTGTCAGAAAACGCGCTCTAGGGGTCACCCTGCCTTGCTGTCCGCAGTTGGGGCGGAGTACTGGCGCTGGTGCGCGACGATCCCAGGTAGCTGTTGGTAGATAGCTTCGATGAGGTCGCAGACGCGTTCGGCGATGGGGCGCCCGAGGTCGGTGAGTTCGTACTCGACGTGCGGCGGGATGGCTGAGTGCTCGGTGCGTGAGACCAGCCCGTCGGCCTCCAGCCGTTGTAGCGTCTGGGAGAGCATGCGATCCCCAATGCCGGTCACTGATCGGCGGAGTTGAGCGAAGCGGAGCGGGCCGTCAACGAGCGCGGCGAGGACGAGCCCGCCCCAACGGCCGGTGGCGTGTTCGAGGACGGAACGTGAGGTGCATCCAGGGTCGAAGACGCTCATCTGGCGTGCGCGGTCCAATGCCTTCGACATGGCCGCTATACTAGCAACCCGATGCAGCTTCCCTATCAGAAGTGCTATCCTTTTGAAGGCGAGCCTCGCTGCCGCATCTGTTCGTGACACGGATGACGGACCCGTGTGCACCCCCGGTTATGAGGAGACGGACATGAGCACTTCTGTGGTGGGCATCATCGGCAGCGGCAACATCGGCAAGGACGTAGGGCAGCTTGCGACCGCCGCCGGTCTGCCGGTAGTGATAGCGAACTCTCGCGGCCCTGAGGCACTGGGCGAGTTGGTCGCGGAGTGGGGTGACACGGCATCCGCCGATACGGTCGTTGGCGCGATCGAGCGAGCCGACATCGTGGTACTTGCGCTGCCGTTCGGAGCCTACGAGGCGCTGCCGAAGGTGTCGCTGTCGGGCAAGGTGATCGTGGATGCGACCAACTACTACCCCGACCGGGACGGGATGATCGCGGAGCTGGCCGAGGGTGCGACAACCTCGACTGAGTTCCTATCGGGCCAGTGGCCCGGCGCGCGGGTCGTGAAGGGGCTGAACAACGTCGACTTCATCCGCCTGCCCCAGCTCGCGCGCCCCGCCGGGTCGCCAGAGCGTACCGCCCTCCCGGTGGCGGGCGACGACGCCGAGGCGAAGGCACAAGTGGTCGCGTTTCTGGACGCGATCGGGTTCGACACGTTGGACCTCGGGGGACTCGCCGAGGGGCGGCGGTCGCAGCCGGACACCCCAATCTACGTCACTCCATACTTCCGTCCGGCCGAGCCGCCCGCGGAAGACCCGATGCAGGCGTTCGTCACCGCGCTACCCGTACCGGTGCCGCTGGCTCAGGCACGGGAACTCGCCGCAGCCACCGGAGCCTGATCCAGCAGTGCCAATGATGACCGGCGGGCAGCGCGGTGACAGCCTGCAGTTCGCCCGAGTGTCTGTCCACGGCACGCGAGCACCCGGCGGGCACCCCCGGATGTGCGACCATCCGCTTTCATTGACGTCTCGTCGCTGCTATGCGCCGGTAGTAGCCTCACGCCGTCTGCGAAGACGATCGAGGAGTTGAGGCGGCTTGGCCCCGGGAGCATGTTTCTGCCGCGCGAATCGTTCAAGCACGGCGACCTCGGCATTGGGGTTGCCCAGTCGGGCGAGGATGATGGCGGCCCTCTCGTAATACCAGGGCGCGACCCCGTGTCCGCTGGCCCGTGAGTCGTTCTCCACCGCGTCGATGCATCGAAGGGTCAGGAGCAGCGCCGCGCGGATGTCATTCTTCTGCATTGTCATGATCTGGTCCACGAGGGTGTGCGGCTGCTGGCCGTCGACCAGGCCGTCTGTCGTGGGTGCACACCACAGCGGCAGGGCGGTGCTATCCGACCATGTCCGGCCGTCTCCGGCGCTGACCTTTTCGGTCCAGCCCTGGCCGTCCCAGTAGCGGTAGGTCCACCGCCCTGACGGGTCCAGGTACCAGCCGGCGATGACCTGCGGTGCGCGCTGGATGGGTACGTGCGCCGTAGCAGCCGGTGTGGGCACCGTCGGGGACTCGGTCACCTCGACTTCCACTGCGGCCGTGTCGGCGGGGTGCTGGGCTGTCAGGAAAGGCGTTTCGGTGGCCTCCAGCACGTCGTCGAGAGTCAGGTCGGAGCGGATAGGTATGGAGAGCGCGCGGGCTCGCGCGACCTTCGGGTTGTCCTGGTCAGCGGCAGCAACTACGGCGGTGACGACGTTGCGGGTTAGGTTCAGCGCCAGTACGAAGCCGGCCTGGGTGAGGCGATCGCGGACGTCGGTGGACACGGACGGGCTGCACCAGACGCGTTGTCCCCTCTGCTTGTTGGCCTGCGCGCGGTTCGTGGTTCCCACCTCGGGATCGGTGAGGTCCGCGAAGTACTCCGGTTCGCCGAGAAGTTGCGCGGCCGTGACAAGTTGCCGGTACTCGGTGCTCGTCAGGATGTCGTCAGCGAGTGCGGCGTCCCGCAGACCGTCAAGGTAGCGCTGGTGCAGGTGCCGCACCTGCTGGGCGCCCATACCGGACTGCCCGGCCAGTCGTGCCAGCGCCTTGGCTTCGACGCCGGTCAGCTTGCCGTCTCTGAGTGCGCTACTGACTGCCGCGAGGTACGCCTCAGCGGACGCAGGGTCGGCGTCACTGGTGGAGTAGGGCAACTTCCCAAGCAGTGAATGGATCCAACCGTCCTCGCCCTTGCGTAGACCGGAGGCCCTCGTACGGGCTCGGGTGTGGCGCGGGTACTGCGGCATTGGGACAGGAGCGGAGGGGAATCGCAGGGCGGGCGCATGGGCCAGGAGCCTGGGTAGCAGCTGGGCAGTCGCCCGGGTGTCACCGAGTGCGGTGTGGGCGTCGTGCAGCTCGATGCCGTACGCGGTGCAGCACGACAGGAGCTGGAAGTTCGGCGCGGCCAGGACCTGTCGGGCCAGCCGCAGGGTGCACACCGCGGGCAGGGGGGCGGTATTGATGCCGACTCGGGCGAACTCCTGCGCGATGAACCCCTCCTCGAAGCGGGCGTTGTGCGCCACCGCCACGGCGCCGTCGAGCCTGGACAGAATCTCTCCGGCCACGTCCCCGAACGTCGGCGCTCCGGCCAACATGTCCGCAGTGATGTGGTGGACGAAAGTCGGACCTGGGTCGCGACCGGGGTCGACAAGGGTGGCCCATTCATCGACCACCCGACCACCATCGACGCGGACCAAGGCGATCTCCACGATCCGGTCGGACGTCGGTGACAGCCCGGTCGTCTCCACGTCCACCACCACGAACGGGACCTCACCCAGGTCGACGCCTTCCCTTCCGCCCGCTGCCCCGTAGGCGAACAGTCCAACCGACGACATCTGTACCTCTTTATCTCGACAATTCGACTTGATCATGAGTAGACGGCTAGGCCCTCAGGAACGCGTACTCACGGCGAACGGCTGCGGATACGAATGACCTGTTGGACACGCCAGCCCAGTGGGCACAGGCCGTCCAAGGACCTCGGCATGTCATGTTGTCGCGACCGGTTGCCCCTGCGTCTGGGTGAGGCTCTGCCGGTACTCCAGGGCCTCCGGAACCTCCTGGTACTGCAGCAGGCTGCCGGTCAACGCCAGCAGGTGCTCCTTGGCCTCCTCCGGTGTCGCGTAGAAGAACTCGCGACGATGGTTGACCAAGTTGACGCGGCAGTCGGCCAGCCGTGCGTGCATCTGCGCCTCGATGCCAACGGCGTCTTCGGAGAAGAACAGGGCGTGCACATCGAAGTTGAAGGGCACCGAGGCATCACTGAGTTCGCGTACCCGGTCCAGCGGGTCCAGGCGACGGGTCATGCCGACCTTGACCATCTTCTCGCCGAACGAACCAAGGTTGGAGATCACGTACACGTAGCCGGCCCGGACATTGGCGGCCCGCCGGTCGACGTCCTGGATCGCGGTGTCGATCTGAGCCAGCCGACCCTGCATCTGGGCCGCACCGTCGGCATCGCCCTTGGCCTGCAAGGCCGCCAAGGCGTTGGCATAGTGCTGGCGTTCCTTGTCGAGCCGAGCGCGTTCGCGTTCAATCTCCTGCTGGGCACGTCGCTCTTCGCGCAGCCGGGCTTTCTCCTCCCGGTCCCGTTCCTTCTCCTCCGCCAGCTTCTCCTGGTAGTCGGCGGTGAGCTCCAACTCCTCGACCCGCAGCCGGTGGAATTCCTCGGCAATCCGAATATCCATCGTCTTGCCGAGCTTGGCGATGGTCGCCGCCACCTTCCCCAGCCGGTCAACGGCCGAGGCAAGCTTGTACGGCTTCAACCCCCGTACCAGGTTGTCCGCCTCCGCGTTGTAGGCGCGGAGCATAAGCTTGGAGAAGTCCCGGACCATGGCCCGGCCTTCGGCAGCCGAGCCGTTGACAGTCCAGCCGGTGACAGCCGTGACCGCGCCCCCATCCTTCCTGGTCATAGCCTTGATCTGATCCTGAAGCCGGCTGAGCTGACTCTGGTAGGCGACCGCGTCCGACAGAGGATGCCGGTACTGATAGACACCGGCTTCCTGTAGCAGGGCGGTTTCCTCGGTGACGACGATGTGCTGCCGGAGTCCGCGCAGACGCCGGTCAAGCTCGGCTTTCTGGGTTTCACCCTTTGCTGCCAGGTCTGCGATCTCCCGACTGAGTCGGGCCCGGTGCTGCTCCAACTCCGTCGCCGACAGCACACCGAGCCGTGACATGTCCGCCCGCAGGCTCGTCAGCTCGGCGCGTGCCCGGTCAAGTTCACTGCCGAGCTGCGCATTCTGCAAAGCCAACTCACGCGCCTTGCTCCGGGCACCGAACAGAGGAATGTCTGGACTACCGTTACGCTGCGGCGGGACGACTGCGGGAGCATCAGCAGGCTGCGGGACGGGATTGACGGGCACCGCCGGGGCCGGAGCCGGTGAATCCGGGATCCACAACTGCCACCCCGGCGGAGGAGGACCCCAGGCAGGATCTGGTGTCCAGCCCGACGGCGGTATCCACCCAGCAGGCGGCGCCGGCCAATTCGGTGGTGCGTTGAAACGGAATCCCATCGTCTCCCCCAGCCAGGACCATTGCCGACGAAAATAGCGCCGTGATCTTTGGAGAGACATCGACGACTCAGCTCGGCAGATCAGCCATCCAGGCGGCCACAGATGACCAAGCAGTGGCTTTAGTCCGGTTGCCGACAGACATGAGTGTTGCTTTCCAAGTAACGGAATTTTCAACTCACGGGGCTAGAAGTCGGGTGGCCGGAGGGAGTCTCACCCTCCGGCTCCCACAGAACCGTGCGTAAATTCTCTCGTTACACGGCTCTTGTCATCCTGGTCACCAGGACGTTGGTGTCCATGCCCAGTGAGCGAAGAGCCTGGGTGTTGGCGGGTGATGCGTTGCGACTCCCCGGCAGCGCTGACCGGGCTTCACGGAAGGCAGCATTCCTGCTCGGCGGGGTCTTACGACTCGGAACACCGGCACCGGCACCATCACCCTCGACGGCGCGCAGGTGGCATCCGCCGCCCGTCGACGCACCCGCGACCAGCAGCGGCGTGTCCAACTCATCCCGCAGAACCCGCTGGACACCCTCAACCCCGCCCGCACCGTGGGCGCCGCTCTCGCCCGCCAGGTGGCCGTCCATCAGCGCCTCAGGCGCGAGCTGCGGGACGCGGCTGTCAGTCAGCTCCTCGAACTCGTCGGCCTGCCCGCCGGCTACGCCGGCCGCTATCCCACCGAACCGTCCGGCGGGCAGCGCCAACGCGGTCAACGCCAACGGGCGCCTCGGTGCGTGTCGGTAGTGGCCGCCGGAGTCCGCGCGGCGTCACTCGAAGAGGGCGCGCCCCCAGTGGTCGTCGCCGTCGCGTACGCCGGGCGGGCAGGCGAACAGGCCGCTGGAGATGTGCCGTAGGTACTCGTTGAGCTGGTCGTGGCGGGCGAGCTGAGTCTGGAGCGGCACGAACTGCCGGCGTGGGTCCCGTTGGTAGGCGATGAAGAACAGGCCGGCGTCGAGCCGTCCGAGCCCGTCGGAGCCGTCGACGTAGTTGTAGCCCCGCCGTAGCAGCCGCGCCCCGTTGTGCTGGCTCGGATGGGCGAGCCGCACGTGTGCCTGCTCGGCGATCATCGTCTCGCCGTCCGGGCCGCGCAGGTCGAGGTCGATCTCGTCGAACTCGTCGTCGCGTCCCAGCGGCGCGCCGCTGCCCTTGGTCCGGCCGATCAGTAGCTCCTGTTCGCCGAGCGGGGTCCGGTCCCACGTCTCGATGATCATCCGGATCTTGCGGGTGACCAGGTACGACCCACCGGTCATCCAGTCCGGGCCGTCGCCCGGTTGCGCCCAGAGCTGCTCTGCCAGGTCGGTGTCCTCCGCCTTGATGTTGGCGGTGCCGTCCTTGAAGCCAAACAGGTTGCGTGGGGTCGCCTGGTCGCGGGAGGTCGACGAGGTGCGGCCGAAGCCGAGTTGTGACCAGCGGACGCTGACCACGCCCATGCCGATCCGGGCCAGGTTCCGGATGGCGTGTACGGCCACCTGGGGATCGTTGGCGCACGCCTGCACGCACAGGTCGCCGTCGGAGATCTCCGGGCGCAGCGCGTCGCCGGAAAACCTGGGCAGGGCGGCCAAGGCCGCGGGTCGCCGGTCGGCGAGACCGAAGCGGTCCCGCCCGTCGGCGTCGCGGAACAGGGACGGGCCGAAGCCGATGGTCAGGGTGAGCTGGGACGGTGGCAGCCCGAGGGCTTCGCCGGTGTCGTCGGGCGGTGCCTGCGGGATGCCGCTGACCGCGCCGATCTGGCCGGCGTCGTGTCCGGCGGTCATCCGGGCGGCGGCCCCGCTCCAGTCCCGCAGGAGCGCGATCAGCCTGGCCCGGTCCCTGGTGATGACGTCGAACGCGACGAAGTGCAGCCGGTCCTGCGTAGGGGTGATGATTCCGGCCTGGTGCTCGCCGTGGAACGGCACCGCCGCGGCAGCGTGGTCCTGGGTGCCGGTCCGGTCCCAGGGCCGGCTGCCGCCCAGCGCCGCCGCGCCGGCCAGTCCGGCGACCCCGGTCCCGCCCAGGATCATCGCCCGCCGCCGGGTCAGCCGCCCGCCCATGTCCTCTCCTCGCTCGTCGTCGGTCCGCGCTGCGCGCCGAGCCGACCGGTGCGCCCGCTCATCGCACTCGCCTCGACCGGTGTGGCCTACTTGGCGACGACCGCCGCGACCTTGCTGACCGGCTCGGCGAGGGCGTTGATGCCGTCGGAGAGTTCCTTCAGCTCGGTCGGGTTCAGGGCGGTGTGCAGCTTCCAGCCGTCTCCGGCGCGGTGCTTGCCGAGCAGCGTTTCGACGTTGGTGAACTCCGCGTCGAGTTGGGCGACGAGGTCCGGCGCGCGTTCCTGCAGCGCCGGGCGCAGCGCGGCGATGGCGGCCTTGGAGCCTTCGAGGTTGGCGCTGAAGTCCCACAGGTCGGTGTGTGAGTAGCGGTCCTCCTCGCCAGTAATCTTGCCGGTGGCGACCTCGTCGAGGAGTTCCTTCGCGCCGTTGGCCAGTTGCAGCGGGGAGAGTTTCTCCGCGTTGGCCTTTGTCACGATCTCCTGGATGTCGGCCATCAGCCGGTCGGCGAGGGGGCCGTCCTTGCTGATGTCGCCGGTGGTCCAAAGGTCCTTCTCGATCCGGTGGAAGCCGGTGAACTCCATGCCCTCCTCGATGACCTCTTCCCGGCCGTCGATCTTGGGATCCAGGTCGCCGAAGATCTCCGCGACCGGCTCGATCCGCTCCCAATAGGTGCGGGCAACCGGGTAGAGCGCCTTCGCCTTGGCGACATCTCCGGCCTTGACCGCAGCGACGAACTCGCCGGTCTTGTCCAGCAGCGCCCCGGTCTGGCTCTTGACGTAGCGCTGGTAGCTGTCGGCCGCGTCGGCCAGGGCGGCGTCGGCGGTCAGCGGGGCGGCCGATCCGCTCACCTTGAGCGGTCCCCGGATGCCCTTGCCGCTCATGCCCGGCTTGCAGGCCGTCTGGTAGGTGCCGGCCGGCAGTTCCACCCGCAGTTCGCGGCTCAATCCCGGAGCGATGTTCTCGACCTCGCCCATCACCCGGTCGCCGTCGGCGTAGACGTAGAACTCGGTCACCTTGGCACCGGAGTTGGTGACCTTGAAGGTGGCGGTCCCGGCCGGGAGGTCGGTGCTGGCGACCTCGCAGCTGCGGTCGTCGGCCTTGACGGCGATCGGCGCACCGGCGGCAGCCGTGTCGTCCTCCTTGCCGTCGCCGCACCCGGCCAGCCCGGCCATGGCGAGTGCGGCTGTGGTGATGGCCGCCAGGGATCGGGTCGTATGCATCGGTTGGTTCTCCTCAGGTCAGGCGCGCGGCGAGGCAGGCGCTGCGGAACTCGGGCTGGCGGCGGGCGGGATCGACTCGCTGGCGGCCGGCGAGCGCCGCCCAGGCTTGAGGAACAGCAGGAGCGCTGGCGCCGCGTACCCGATCCAGGCGACCGCCTCGAACACCGTCGGCGCCGGGGTGATGTTGAACATCCCGGCCAGCAGCGTCGCGTACCAGGTGGTCGGGTCGAGGATCGTGGAGATGTCGAAGGCCAGGTCGTTCAACCCGGGCAGCACACCCGCCTCCTGGAAGTCGTGCACGCCGTACTTCAGAATGCCGGCCGCGACCAGGATCAGCAGCGCGCCGGTCCAGGTGAAGAACCGACCCAGGTTGATCCGCATCGCGCTGACGTAGATCAGGACACCGAGCACCGCCGCGGTGGCGACGCCGCCGATCAGCGCGAGCAGCGGTCCGGTGTCGTCCGCCGCCGCCTGCGCCGCCGAGTAGAAGATCAGCGCGGTCTCCAGTCCTTCCCGGACCACCGCCAGGAAGGCCACCACCGCCACCGCCACCGAACCGACAGCGAGCGCCTCGGTCAGCCGGCTGCGCAGTTGACCCGCGATCGACCGGGCGGCCCGACGCATCCAGAAGATCATCCAGGTCACGAAGACGACAGCCGCGACTGAGGCGATCGCCTCGAACAGCTCCCGCTGATCGCTCGTGGCCAGCAGCGAGGACGAGGTGTACTCGATCAGCCAGCCGAAGAACACCGAGACGGCTACCGCGAGGCCGACCCCAGCCCACACCTGCGGCAGCCGGTCCCGCCGCTGCGACTTGACCAGAAACGCCACCAGGATGCTGACCACCAGGGTGGCTTCCAGCCCTTCGCGCAGGCCGATCAGATAGGTGGCGAGCATTGCGATCGTCCTCTTCCGGCGTCTGCGAACCGCTCTGGACCAGCCGCGCCTGGCTCGGGCTTCCGAGGCCGGCGGCGAGCGACTACACGACCGGCGGCGACCCAACTTACATCTACTGGCAGTAGAAGTTAGCAGAGGCTAACCTATCCTCGCTAGGTGTCTTGCTGTCAGGACGCCGGCCGTAACCGGCTGGTGGTGGGTTTGTCGGCGGGCTCGCGCCGATGAACGGCACCGCCGTCACCGTGGGACCGCTCTTGGCCGCGGTCTTGGTGGTGATGACCTTGTCCGCTGCAGCGGTATTCGGGATGACCCGGCTTGGATCCGGTCCGGCCGTCGGGCGGGCCGCAGTCCGGGCCGTGCTGCAACTCGGCGTCGTTTCGCTGGTCATAGTGGCCGTCTTGGCATCCTGGTGGAGCACGGGCGCGTTCATCGGAGTGATGTACCTCGTGGCCTCGGTGACCTCGGCCCGCCGGATCGGCTTCACGCGTGCCTGCTGGGCGTCGATACCGATCGGCCTCGGGGTGTTTACCACCCTCGGTCTCCTCGTCGGGACTCGGGTGCTGCCCGCCACGCCGCTGGCGGTGCTGCCCACGGCCGGGATCCTGATCGGCGGGGCGATGACCGCCACCACGCTGGCTGGCCGGCGTGCCCTGGACGAGCTGCACGCTCGGCGTGGCGAGTACGAGGCGGGACTCGCGCTCGGGTTCGGCGAACGCGACGCCGCTCTGGAGATTTGCCGGATCCCCGCCGGCCAGGCCCTGGTACCGGCACTGGACCAGACTCGGACGGTCGGGCTCGTCACGCTTCCCGGTGCGTTCGTCGGTGTCCTGCTCGGCGGAGCGAGCCCGATCCAGGCCGGGGCAACCCAGCTACTGATCCTCGTCGCGCTGCTCGCGGTGGAGACGGTTGCGATCGCGGCCACGGTCGAGCTGATCGCCCGAGGTGTGCTCCACCGCTAGGGCGCGCTTCACAAGGGCGGTCGAGCCGAGGCGGAGTCCAGGCGGCGGTCCGGCAAGGCAACGGTTTGGCCCGGAAACCGGTGCCGTATCCGGACCAAACCGCGACGCCGCCGGCCTGCGGCAGGCCCAGCCGCAGGCCGTCTAGCGATTGGAACGGGCCGCGTCGAGCAGTTCGAACAGGTCGTAGATTGCTTCGCCAGTCCACAGGAGGGACGCCAGCGCCAAGGACACGGGCAGGGCGCGGAGCACGAGCGAGCGGGAGGTGGCGCGGGGGCGCAGCAGGTGGGCCACCCGGCGGGGTACCACCCCGCCGGGGGACGCGGCGTGCAGGCCGTGCGGCACCTGTGGCGGGCCGGACGTGGCCAGCGCCGCCACGCCGATGGCGTGCGCGACCGTACGACGGCTGCCGACCTGCTCGGCGGCATGCTCGTCGGCGGCCCGCTCGACCAGGTAGTCGACATGCCGGGCCACCCACCACAACGCCGGGTGCGTCGCCGCGGCAAGCTCGGCCAGCCGGACCAGCCGGTGGTGCCCTCCCGCCAGGTGCGCACGCTCGTGGGCGATCAGCGCCTCGAACTGGCCGTCGGTGAGCAGGTGGCGCATACCGGTGGTCACCACGACGTGTCCCGGCCGACCTGGTACGGCGAATGCCCGCACCGCCGGATCGGGCACCAGAACCAGCGAACCGCTGCCAGGCAGCGCGTCGTAGCCGAGCCGCAGCGCCCTATGGTGCTGACGCCACCGCCAGCCGACCGACACCGAAGCGACGACCAGCAGCGCCACGCTCAACCACGGCACCCAGGCCACATGCGCGGTGTCGTCCGCCACCACCCGGTCGGACCAGCCGAACGCGCGGCCGACCGCCGGAATCTCGGCGATCGCCTTGAGCGCGAACACCGTGAGGTTGGTCAGGCTGGCCACGCCCGCCACCGCAGCTGACCAGGCCATGGTGACAGCGGCGACCGACGGCGGACACCGGTCGGCCAGCAGCCGCATCACCAGCACGATCAGCGGCGGAACCAGCACCACCGACCACACGAAATGATCAAACATGCCTCTCCGTCCGCAACCGGTCGAGTGTGTCACGCCGCCGATGCTGGCAGGCATGACGAAGGCCACCCGCTGGCCCGATACAGTCACCGCGATGAGCACAACACCGCCGCCTGCCGAGGGCGACCCGGCCGAAGGCAAACGCCGGCGCCCCGGCCAGCTCGAAGCACAGGTGGTCACCATCCTCGTCGAGGCCGCCCGCCCGCTGACCCCTGGCGAGGTCCGAGATCGGCTCGACGCCAGCGGCGCCCTCTCCTACAGCGCGGTCGTAACCACCCTGACCCGGCTGTTCGACAAAGGCGCCGTCACCCGCCAACGAGACGGCCGGGCGTACCGGTACGGCGCGATACGCGACGCCGCCGCTCTGGTCGCGGAGCGGATGAGCCGGTTGCTCGTCGCGGAGCCGGACCACACCTCGGTACTGAGACGGTTCGTCAGCACACTCAACGAGCGCGACGAGCAGATCCTGCGGGCCCTGCTCAACGAGGACGCCGACCCGTAAGACCCGGCCAGCCGAGGAACGGGCAAGCCCAGCCGGACCGACGACGAATCGCTTTTCATCCGGTTCCCGACTCATGTCATGGGGGCGGTCCGGCCACGCCGTTGGGCTGGCCGGGTAGCAGGACGAGGAAAACATCGCCAAGGGCCTCGGCCATCAGCCCACTCCTTCCGGCGATCGTGTCCGCTCCTCGTCTGCCACCCACGCCATCTCCTAGATCAGGCAGAAGACAGCCTGTTGTTGATCGGGCAGCGGCGACGGCCGTCGCCCGGGCCGGCAGCTGGGGCGGGTTTGGGCTGGCGGGCACCGGTCGACCAGGCGCGTACGTGGCCGTCGACCTGGACGCCGACCGCGGTGCCGACGGCGGCCGACGTCGTACCGGGTGTCCGGGCGACGACCTGGATCTGGTCGTCAAGCCGGAGGGTGACCAGAGCGTCGTGGCCGTAGAAGTGGTGGGCTTCGATCGTGGCGGTCACCGCGGCACCGGCTCGCGGAACGAGCCGGATCTGTTCGGGCCGGAGCAGGACCTCGGCCGCGCCTGAGTCGGTGTCCATGCCGGCGACGGGCAGTACCCCGAGAGCCGTGTCGGCCCGCCCCAGGCGCACCGTAGCCGGCAGCAGCACCGCCTCTCCGACGAACGCCGCGACCCACGGGTCAGCCGGCTCGTGGTAGACGCTGGTGGGAGAGCCGTACTGCACGATCGTGCCGTCACGCATGATCGCGATCTGGTCGGCCACCGACAACGCTTCGCCCTGGTCGTGGGTGACCAGGATTCCGGTCGCGCCGACGGCCCGCAGCGCCTGCCGCACGTCGCGGCGCAGTTCGGCCCGCAACGCGGCGTCGAGGGCGCTGAACGGCTCGTCCAGCAGGATCAACGACGGGCGGGGCGCCAGCGCCCGGGCCACCGCCACCCGCTGTTGCTGGCCACCGGAGAGTTGGTGCGGCATCCGGTGGCCGTACCCGGGAAGGCCGACCAGCTCCAGCATCTCGTCCACCCGGCCGGTGCGACGCTCGGCGCGGCTGAGCCCGTAGCCGAGGTTGTCCCGGACCGACAGGTGCGGGAACAGCGCGCCCTCCTGGGGGACGACGGCGACCCCTCGGCGCTGCGCAGGCAAACTCGTACGCGGGCCGGCCAACGTCCGGCCCTCCACGGCGATCTCGCCGCCGTCGACCACCTCGAATCCCGCCACGCAGCGCAGCAGCGTCGTCTTGCCGCAACCGGACGGCCCGAGCACCGCGACCAGGCTGCCGCTGGGCACGTCCAAGTCGACTCCGGCCAGCGCCGTCACCGGCCCGTACCGCTTGACGACGCCGCGGACAACCAGCCGGCTCACGGCCGGACCTCCTTCGCGAGAATTCCGCTACGCGCGGCGAGCATCCAGGCGGGCACCGCCGACAACGCCACCAGGAGCGCGGCGTACGGGGTGGCGGCGGCGTACGCGGCCACCGTGGTGTGGGTCCACAGTTCCGAGGCGAGGGTGTCGGTGCCGGTGGGGCGGAGCAGCAGCGTCGCCGGCAGTTCCTTCATGCAGGTGAGGAAGACCAGGACCGTGCCGGCGCCGATGCCCGGCATGGTGAGGGGGAGCGTCACCGTGCACAGCACGGCCAGCGGTCCCCGACCGAGGGACCGTGCGACATCCTCCAACACCGGTGGCGCCGCCGCGGCGGCGCCGGTGACCGCCGCGACCCCCAGGGGGAGGAACAGTGCCGCGTAGCCAAGGGCGAGGAGCCAGGCCGTCTGGTAGAGCGGGCGGGCGACGTTGATCCCGAGGAACACCAGGGACAACCCGATCACCAGTCCCGGCAGCGCGTGGCTGAGGTAGCTGAGCCGGTTGAGGACTTCGGTAACCCGGCCCGGCGCACGAGCGGTGAGCACTCCCAGGGGCAGCGCGAGCAGCATGGTCAGCGCCGCGCCGGCCAGCGACAACCACAACGAGTTACCCGCCGCCGTCGCCACCTCGGTCCAGGTACCGGGTCGGGAGACACCGTCGGCCAACCGACGGGCCAGGCTGAACGCCGTCACACCGAGCGCGAGACCCGCCACGGCGGTGAGTACGCCGGCAGCCCACCACCTCGCCCAACCGAGAGAAAGCCGGTTCGGCGGACGCGGCGTGCCGCCGAGCCGGGCGTAGCGGGCCGCCCGCCGCCGGCTGGCCGCCTCACCGGCCAGGACCACCGCGGTCAGCACGACGAGCACACTCGACAACACCAGCGCACCGGTCCGGTCGAAACCCAGATCGAGCGCGACGAAGATCGCCCGGGTGAACGTGTCGGCCCGGACAATGGAGACCGCTCCGAAATCGGACAACACGTAGAGGCCGACCAACAACGCGCCGCCGGTCACCGCGGGACGGATCTGCCGCAGCGTCACGCCGGTGAAGGTGCGCCAGGCGCCCCGGCCCAACGACCGGGACACCTCCTCCTGCGCCGGGTCCGCGCCCACCAACGCCGCGGCGACGGGCAGGAACACATACGGGTACGAACACAACGTCAGCACCAGCGCGGCGGCCCAGAACCCCTCGAATCCGTCCACGGTCGACGTCCAGGCGAACGCGGCGATGTAGGTGGGCACGGCCAGCGGAAGCGCGGCGAGCACGCCGAACATCCGACGGGCCGGCAGGTCGGTCCGGGCCACCAGGAACGCCGTGCCGACCCCGAGGACCAGGCATCCGGCGGTCACCACCGCAGCCAGGCCGAGCGTGCGCACGGCCAGCAGGCCGACCCGTACGGTGAACAGCTCCACCGCGATCCGGTCCCCGCCCGCCTCCGCAGTACGCACCGCGAGGTACACCAGCGGAATCGACGCCACCGCTACGGCCAGCACCGAGAACGCCAGCAACGCCGGCCGCCTCGGCCGCCGCCGACCCAGGCGCAGGCCCGGCCGCCACCGGTCAGCGGACCCGCGAGCGCGGATCCGCTGACCAGGAGTCAGTGCCGTGTTCAGGGAACGAGGCCCGACTGCTTAATCAGGGCGATAGTGGCTTCGAGCTGGTCGAGGTCGTTGAGGTCGACCGCGGGCGCCGTCAACGAGGTCAGCGGCGGTACATACGCCGGTGCCGCGACACCAGCGACGACCGGGTACTCGAAGGTCTGCTCGGCGAAGTACGCCTGCGCATCCGTGCCGAGCAGATAGTCGACGAACGCCCGCACGTCCGGATCCTGCGCGGCGCTCTTCAGCACGCCGACACCGGCCACGTTGACCAGCGCGCCGGTATCGCCGTTGGGAAAGAAGTGCAGCTTCGCCTTCATCGCCTCGGGCGTCTTGCCCTGCTCCTTGGAGATCTCTCCGAGGTAGTAGTGATTGACCAGGCCCACGGCGAGCTTGCCGGTGTCGACCTCCTCCACGATCGGCGCGTTGCCGTCACGAACCTGCGGGTCGTTGGCCTTCAGACCGGCGAGGAACTCCTTGGCCTTCGCCTCACCGTGCTGCACCACGATCGCGGTGACGAACGCCTGGAACGAGGCGTTCGTGGGTGCCACACCGACCTTGCCCTTCCACTCAGGCTTGGTCAGATCGAACACCGTCGCCGGCAGTTGCGCCGCCGGGACCAGATCGGGGTTGTAGACGAGCACCCGCGAACGGGCTGTGACACCGACCCACTCCCCACTCTTGGCGCGGTACGGCGCCGGAACCTTGGCGACCACGTCCGGGTCGAGGGGAGCGAACATGCCCTTCTTCGCGACCGCGCCGAGCGCTCCGGCATCCTGGGCGAAGAACGCGTCCGCCGGGGACCGGTCGCCCTCCTCCAACAGTTGGCTGGCCATCGCGGCGGTGCCGGCGTAGCGGGCCTCGACGGCGATCCCCGTCTGCTGGGTGAACCTCTCCAGCAACGGCTTCACCAGATTCTCGCTACGGCCGCTGTAAACGGTGATCTTCTTGTCTGATTCCGCCGGCGTCGCCGCGGAGTCGCGTGCCGCCTCGCCTTCGCCGCCACAGCCGGCGAGGCCGAGAACGAGGGCACCGGCGGCGAGCGCGGCCGCAAGCGCTGACCTGGACTGATGGGCGGAAGCTGGCACAGCGAGGCTCCTTCAAATAGTTCTAAGGAGCCGAAACCGGCTCCTCTACCGGCTGTAGAAGTTAGCAGAGCCTAACCTTAGTTGCTAGCGTGAGGTTGGCCTGGCTCGGCACGCGCCTCCCCCTGCCGCCCCCAGAAGAAGAGGTGGATCGGCGGGCCGGACCACAAACCGGAACGGCCACATCGACAACCGCGCACCACAGCCGGAACGGCTACGCGAGCAACTCCACCACCTCGCCCGCGAGTCCAACGCCAGCAACAGTCGCTGCATCCGGCAGACGTCACCAGCACTTCAGCGGATTGGTCGCCGCGCCCGTGACACGTACACCAGCGTCTCGCCCCGCCTCGCCCGCGAGGCGGGGCGAGACGGCCGAGAGAACAGCCGGCATCGTGCCGCGCGCCATCGAAGCAGTCAGTGACGAAGCCGTTGCGGGGACGGATGGTCTCCCTTCGGCCTCCCACAGGCCCAAGACAACAAAGCGCGTCGATCCGAAAAGGATCGACGCGCAGGTCATTGATGGTGCGCCGCCAGGGACTCGAACCCCGAACCCGCGGATTAAGAGTCCGCTGCTCTGCCAGTTGAGCTAGCGGCGCTCGGTGGCAACGGGGAGAACACTAGCATGCGCCCTGAACCGGGTTCCAATCCGATACTCGGGTCCTCCCTTCGGCCGAGCTTCTCGGACATTTGGCGGGAAGGCCGCACAAGGCTTGGGACGGGCTGATGCCGGTCGGGAGCTATACGGCACGATGTCCGGCAGGTGCGGGAGGACAGGGGTGGGGGATGGGCAGGTTCGCGCGGGCCGGGGCGTTGGTGGGTGCCCTGGGTCTGGTGGCGTCGCTGGCACTTTCGGGGTGTGGCAAGGAGAGTGAGGCGGCCCAGTTCGTGCCGGGGCCGACAGCCGGGGCGACCGGCGGGGCGGCGCCGGAGGCTCCGGGGACGCCGAGCGGGCCGCCGCTGACGGTGAGCCCGGCGGACGGGGCGAAGAAGCTGCCGGTGAGCGTGGAGATCGGCGCCGAGTTGCCGGACGGGGCCACGGTGTCGCAGGTCATGCTGACCACGAAGGGCAAGAGGGTCAAGGGCAAGCTACGTACGGACGGCTCGTCCTGGGTGCCGGCGGCCCCGTTGAAGTGGTCCACCAGCTATACCGCCACGGTCACCGCGAGCCGGCCTGACGGCACGGTCAGCGAGGGCACCAGCACGTTCACCACGATGGCCAAGCCGAGTTCGGTGATCACCTCCGGGCTCTACCTGTTCGACGACCGGACGTACGGGGTGGCCATGCCGGTGGTGGCGGAGTTCCACCCGGGCATCCCGAAGAAGGACCGGGCGGCGGTGCAGAAGCGGATGTTCGTGCAGACCGACCCGCCGCAGCCGGGCGCGTGGCACTGGGTGGGCAACGGCACCCAGGCGTTCTACCGGGCGCCGGAGTACTGGAAGGCGGGCACCAAGCTCTCCGTACGGATCGCGCTGGCCGGCATCCCGTTGAGCAATGGTCGGTACGGCAACGTCGACCGTAACGCCACCGCCAAGATCGGCTCGGCCTTCGAGATGAAGGTGACCAACTCCGACAAGCAGATGCGGGTGTACGAGAACGGGCAACTGGTCAAGACGCTGCCGGTGAGCCTGGGTAAGAAGAGCACCCCGTCGTCCAGCGGCACGCTGGTGGTGATGGAGAAGAAGGAAGCGACCGTCTTCGACACGATGGACGACCCGAACCCGGAGAACCGCTACGTGACCGACATCCAGTTCGCGCAGCGGCTCACCTGGGGTGGCGAGTACATTCACGCCGCACCCTGGTCGGAGCATGTCCAGGGGCGGCAGAATGTCTCCCATGGCTGCGTGAACGTCTCCATGACGAACGCCAAGTGGCTCTACCAACGTACGAAGATCGGTGATCCGATCACCATCACCGGCACCGAGCGCAAGCTGGCGCACGGCAACGGCTGGACGGCGTGGAACCTGAGCTGGACGGAGTTCGTCAAAGGCAGCGCGCTGCCGGTTCCGGACGGTGGTGCCGGTCCGGCCCTGTGACCGGGCCAGATATGTCACTATCCGGACATCCCGCTCCACGTGTTTCGGTTCACCTTCCGCAACGGGTACGTGTTCCGGTGCGTCTGTGATGTGGACGGGCAGCGGACCACGACTGTGAGGACATCATGCGAGTTCGGGACCAGCGCAACCGGCGGCGGATGCTCGCCGCGGGATTTCTCGCCGCGGCGTTGGCGCTCACCTCCGCCTGCACCGGCGGCAAGGGCGGCGGCGACAAGGGGCCGGGCTGGCAGGACAGCGCGGATCAGCCGGCCGCGAAGGCGTCGGTGAGCATCAGCGAGCCGGCCGCCGACGCGAAGGATGTGCCGGCCTCCACGGCGATCACCTTCGCCACCAAGGAGGCCGAGGAGACCACCGTCGAGTTGACCGATGCCAGCGGCGAGGCGGTCAAGGGCAAGCTGGCGGCGGACGGCTTGAGCTGGCTGCCGTCGAAGGCGCTGACGTACGGCGGGTCGTACACCGCGACCGTCACCGCGACCGGCGACGATGGCCGCCCGGTGGCCGCCACCAGCGCGTTCACCGTGATGGCGCAGCCGAGCAAGCAGGTGCGGGTCAGCAGCTTCCTCGGCGACGACCAGACCGTCGGCGTGGCCATGCCGCTGATCGTGCAGTTCGGCCGGGCCATCCCCGAGCAGTACCGGGCCGACCTGCAACGACGGATGACGGTGACCTCGACGCCGGCCCAGGAGGGCATCTGGCACTGGGTCAGCCCCACCGAGGTCCGCTACCGGCCGAAGGAGTTCTGGCAGGCCGGCAGCAAGGTGTCGTACCGGGTGCAGGCGGGCGGGTTGCCGCTGGGTGACGGCTGGTACGGCCGGGCCGACCTGACCGTCGACATCAAGGTCGGGCCGAAGCTGGTCATGACGGTGGACAACAAGACGAAGCGGATGGTCGTCACCCGCAACGGCGAGTCGATCAAGACGATCCCGGTGAGCCTGGGCAAGAAGAGCACCCCGTCCTCCAGCGGCACCATGGTCGTGATGGAGAAGCTGCGCAAGACGGTCTTCGACACCTACGACGAGTTGGGCCCCGACGACGGGTACCGGACGAAGATCGACTACGCCCAGCGGTTGACCTGGGGTGGCGAGTTCATCCACGCCGCGCCCTGGTCGGAGGGGCAGCAGGGCACCACCAACGTCTCGCACGGCTGCGTGAACGTCTCGATGGCCAACGGCGCCTGGTTGTTCAACAACACGAAGGTCGGTGACCCGATCGTGGTCAAGGGCACCGAGCGCAAGCTACAGCTCGGCAACGGCTGGACCGACTGGAACGTGAGCTGGGACGAGTACGTCAAGGGCAGCGCCCTGCCGTACGAGCCGGCCGACGACGACGCGGCAGCCGACGACGTGACCGACCCGGACGTATCAGCGGACGCGACCGCCACGCCCACCGTCTGAGGCCGGGACCGGCGGCGGCATCTCCACGGAGACGCCGCCGCCGTCGTGGTTCCCCTACCTGGCCCCCACTGCGACTCAGGCCCCCTCCGGAGAGGGGGCCTGAGTCGCAGTGGGGTAGCTCCACTATCTGGGTGACTGATGGGAATTGAACCCACGACAACCGGGACCACAACCCGGTGCTCTGCCAACTGAGCTACAGCCACCATGCCGCCGCGCCGGGCCGATCGTCCGGGCGGGTGCGGAGAAATAATACCCACACCACGGCCGACCGCGTCCACCGGGTTGCGGCGGGACGTTCAGAGCCCGGCCGCGATCGCCTTGGCGCCCTCCACGTCGGGGCCGGGCAGCGGGACGAAGATGGCGCGCCGGTAGTACTCCAACTCGCGGATGCTCTCCTGGATGTCCGCCAGGGCCCGGTGCGCCAGGCCCTTCTGCGGCTGGCCGAAGTACACGCGGGGGTACCAGCGACGGCACAGCTCCTTGATCGAGGAGACGTCGATCATGCGGTA
This sequence comes from Micromonospora sp. CA-263727, assembly GCF_050942455.1. Classification (NCBI taxonomy): domain Bacteria; kingdom Bacillati; phylum Actinomycetota; class Actinomycetes; order Micromonosporales; family Micromonosporaceae; genus Micromonospora; species Micromonospora sp. CA-263727. Next base: position 1,428,558 of record NZ_CP192031.1, on the reverse strand, counting down.
GTGCAGGTGGGCGTCGAGGCGGGGCATGTCCCGGGCGATGAATCCGCGGTCGGTGGCGATCGAGTTGCCGCAGAGTGGGGCGGTGCGGGGATCCTTGACGTGCCGGGTGACGTAGTCGAGCACCAGGTCCTCGGCTTCGGCCAGGGTGACCGTGGAGCGGCGTACCTCGTCTGTCAGCCCCGACTTGGCATGCATCGTCCGGACGATCTCCGGCATGGCGGCCAGCGCCGCGTCGTCGGCGTGGATCACCACGTCGACGCCTTCGCCGAGCACGTTGAGATCGGGATCGGTGACCAGAGCCGCGACCTCGATCAGCTTGTCGCCCCGGAGGTCGAGCCCGGTCATCTCACAGTCGATCCAGACGAGAAGATCAGCCATCGGGACAGCCTACGCGCAGCCCAAGCCCCGTGGCTGCGCGCCGCCGCCACCACTGACCGCTAGGGTCTTCCCCGTGCCCGCCGAACCCGCCACACCGTCCAGCGTCGACGTCGACGACCCGGGTAGCCGTACGGTGCGGCGCGCGGTGGGCCTGCTGGCGCTGGCGGCGGTGCTGCCGGCGCTCTATCTGCCGGGCACCGTGCACAACTTCTTCGACCTGAAGATCTACATGTCGGCGATGGACTGGTGGGCCGCCGGCAATCCGCTCTACGACTACGTGCAGCCCGACCGGGTGCAGGGCGAACTGTTCTTCACCTATCCCCCGTTCGCCGCGTTGCTGCTGCTGCCGTTCGCCCTGCTACGGCTGGGTGCGACCGTGGCGATCTTCACCGGGCTGACCCTGCTGGCCGTGGTGGTCACCACCAGGTGGCTGCTCGATCCGGTGATCCGCCGCCATCGGCTGCCCCGCCTGTTCACCCTCGCGGTGGGGGTGCTGCTCGTGCTCGCGGTGGAGAGCACCCGCGAGACGATCACCTTCGGCCAGATCAACATGCTGCTGGTGGTGCTGATCCTGGCCGACCTGCTCTTCGCCGTACCCCGGAACAGCCGGTGGGCCGGGGTGGGCGTCGGCCTAGCCACGGCGCTCAAGCTGTTCCCGGGCATCTTCATCGTCTATCTGCTGGCCACCCGGCGCTGGCGGGCGGCGGCGGTGGCGAGCGCGACCGCAGCCGGGGCGACCCTGCTCGCCGCGGCCGTCGCGCCCGGTGACTCGTGGCGCTTCTGGACCCATGAGCTGTGGGCCACCGACCGGGTCGGGCGCACCGACTACACCGGCAACCAGTCGCTGTTCGGGCTGCTGAGCCGGGTCACCGCGCCGGAGGAGCCGAGCCGGCTGGTGTGGCTGCCGCTGGTGGCGGCCATCGTCGGGTACGGGCTGTGGCGGGCGGTGCGGGCGGCCCGGGCGCGGGACGCGCTCACCGGGCTGACCCTGACCGGCCTGGTGGCGGCCCTGATCAGCCCGATCACCTGGACCCACCACATCTACTGGTTCGTGCCGGCGGTGGTGATCCTGGCCGACGCGGCGCTGAGCACCGACCCGCGCACGGTCGCCGGGGCGCGCCGACGCCGCCGGCTGGTGGCGCTCGCCGTCGGCACCTCCGCGATCATCGTGTACGGGGTGGTCTCCTTCTACGACTGGGGGGTGGCCCCGTCGCGCACCGACACACCGTGGGAGTTCCTGCTGCGCAACGCGTACGTGTGGCTCTGCCTGGTGCTGCTGGTCGCCTTGCCGGTGCGCCCCGGAGCCGGCATCGCGCCGAATGGGTCACGCGAAGCGGACACTCTTCCCGAGAGTTCCATTCACCGGTAATCTCGGCCCAAACAGCTCATCCCCTCCGATGGGCACCGATATCCCCCGGTGAGGGCGGCCCTCCGCGTCGGCAGCACGGAGGGCCGCCCGCCCCCGCCGGACCGGCTGTCAGCGGGGCGGGGCGGGTGGGCGCAGGGGGTGCTGGGGCGCGGGTAGGTCGGCGAGGGTTTCGGGGCGGGGCACCGGGGCGATCGCGGCTGCGATCCGGGGGGTGGCGGGCATCGCACCGGCCACCGACACCAGTTGCCGCACGGCCAGCGGGCGCGGTCCGGGCTGCGGCGGGGCGCCCAGGCCGCCGAGCGAGCTCACCCCGAGTCGGCCGGCGAGCACCGGCACCTGGTCCGGCTCGACCACGAAGACCACCTCACGGGGGCGCACCGGGCGCAGCAGGACCAGCGCCGCGAGGATCACCAGCAGCATCCCGCCGGTCAGCGAGCCCCAGGTGGCCGGGGCGATCCACCCGGCCCGCAGTTCGGCGCGCAGGTCCAGGGCCAGGTCGGCCTGGCCGTCGGTCCGCATCAGCACCAGGCTCAGCCGCTGACCGGCCAGGTCGTCGGGGCTCCACTCCAGGACGCCGGTTCCGGCGCGTACCCAGAAAGTCTGTGCGGCGGGGACGGCGGGGACGGTCGGCGGCGCGCCCTCCGCCGGGGTGACCTGTTCCAGCCGGACCGGCAGCGGCCCGCGGGCCAACGCCATCCGCTGCACCACGGCGTGCGGCGCACCGGCCAGCCAGCGTCGCGTCTCCTCGGCCGGGGCGAGCCCGACGAAGGCCGGCCCGTCGGGGGTACGGACGTCCAGCCGCAGCCGGGACTGCCCGCCGCCGGCGAACGGCACCTCCCGCCGCACCAGCGCGTCCAGGTCGGTCACCACCACCGCGTGCCCCGGCGTCTGCACGGTCTCGAAGCGCGCGGTGAAGGCCCCGCCGGGGTCGGCGTGACCGGTCAGCAGGCCGAGCGCGGCAGCGCCGAGCAGCGCGGTCGTGCCGATGGTCAGCAGCAGCATTCCGGTAAGCGCCCACACGAAACGCATCCGCCCTGTCCCCCTCCGTAGCCAGATACCCGGCCGACCTTACCCAGGCCGAGCCGCCGATCAGCGGATATCCACGGCACGGGCCCGCCGGAAACCGGCGGGCCCGCGAGGTGGTGATGGTCAGGACGTCGCGGCCGGCTCGGCGCCCTGCTCCCCGGCGTCGCCCTCCCGGCGGGTCCGCGCGAACGCCAGTCCGCCCAGCACCAGCCCACCGAGCCCGGCGACCAGCCCGGCGACGCCGAGCCCGACGGCCAGCCCGTTGCCGTCGTCGTCGCCCGACGGGCCTTCCGCGACGGCGGACTCCACCGGCGACGCCGACGGTTCCGCCGACGTGGCGGGGGTGAGGGTGAGCACCGGGGCCGGGGCGGCCGGCTCCCCACCCGGCTCCGGCGGGTCGATCCAGCGCACCACGCCGCCGTCGGAGTAGGTCTGCAGCGCCTTGAAGACCATCTGGTCCACCTCGGGCAGCGGACCCATGGAGATCGGGAACTCCTGGAAGGTGCCAGGGGCGATCACCGCGTCCGCACCGGCCGTCCAGGTGATCTTGGCGACCACCTCGGAGATCTCGCTGCCGTGCACCTGCACCGGCGGGTCCACCTTGCGCTTCTCCACCGCGACCGTCCAGCCCGGCACCGGCATCGTGGACACCGAGCCGACCGGGGCGTCCTCCGGCAGGAAGACCTCCACCTTGGTGGTCGACGCCGAGTCGCTCTCGTTCGGCACCCGGAACGCGAACCGGCCGTAGCCGCCCTGCTTGGCCTCGCTCGGGTTGACGGTGACGTGGGCCGAGGCGGGCGCCGCGAAGCCGAAGACGGCCGCGGCGACGGCGCCGACCGCGAGGGCGGCAGCCGCGCCTGCGGTACGCCGGTGACGGATCATCGATGGAACCTCTCTATCGGATGGGCACGGTGGCGGTCACCGTGGCCTGGTCGATCTCGGTGGTGCGCGCGGTCACCCGCAGTTCCCACTCGCCCGCCGCGGGCAGGCTGATCTCCCCGGTGGCGTGGTTGTCGGTGAGCGGCAGCAACGGCACGTCGATCGGCTCGATACCGGCCGACGGCAGCGCGACGGTGACCTTCCACTCGACGACCGGTTGCGGCCGGTTGTCGAGGGTGTACGCGTAGAAGTGCACCGAGTTGTTGCCCCGCTCGGCCGGGGCCATCTCGATCTGCATCGAGTAGAGCGAGCTGTTCACCGTGGTGGTGAAGTAGCCGCTGTCCTGGGCGGCCACGTCGGCCGCGGCGGTGCGGGCCGGGGTGGTCTGGACCAGGGTGGCCGACACACCGAGCACGATCGCGGTGATCGCCAGCTCCGCCCAGATCGCCCGGCGTACCGGCGCGGGCCGGCTGGCCGCGATCCGCTTGCGTACCAGGTACCGGGAGTAGGCGGCCACCGCGATCACCGCCACGAAGAGTCCGGTCTTGGCCAGCACCAGCCGCCCGTATCCGGTGTTGACCAGCGCCGCCGGGGTGGCCACCTCGATCAGCGCCTGGACGATGCCGGCGAGCAGCAGCGCGGAGACCGCCAGGGCGGCCCAGCGTGACCAGATCGGCAGGATCGCGCCCAGTTCCCGCTCGTCGGCCCGGGGCAGCAGGAACACGGCGAGCATCACCAGCCCGCCCAGCCAGACCGCCATGCTGCCCAGGTGCACCGCGTCGACGACCACCGACACGGCCGGGGCGGGCGAGGCCGCCGGGTGCCCGGCCAGCGGCCAGGTGACCAGCGCTCCCCCACCGAGGACGCCGAGGATCACCAGGTCGGTGCGGCCCACCGGCCCGGCCAGCAGCGGCCGGAGCAGGAACGCCGCCGCGGCCAGCAGCCCGAGCCGGACCAGGTGCGCGGCCCCGAAGGCGCTGCCGAGCACCAGGCTGAGCCCTACGCCGGTGATGTCGAACGGCCCGCCGCCGTTGGTGTACGGCACCTGCAACAGCGTCACCGCGATCGTGGCGAGCGCCACCAGCCCGAGGCCGGTCCAGGCCAGCCGGGCCGGCCCCCGCCGGGACAGCCGGCGCGGCCAGAGCAGGGCGAGCACCAGCGCCGGGCCGACCAGCAGCAGCAGACCGGCGTAGCCGGTGAACTTGGCGACCTTGATCGCGGTGCTGACCACCGGGTCCGCCCGGCTGTCGTTGCCGGTGTCCACCGGCGGCTCGGAGGGGGCGCCGACGGAGTAGGTGAACGCCCCGGAGACCGGGTGGCTGTCGGCGGAGACCACCCGGTAGGTGACCAGGTAGGTGCCGTTACCGCCGGAGGTGTCGACGGGGATGTTGACCACGCTGTCGGCGAAGGTAGGCTCGCCCCGGTCCACGCGGGATCCGTCCGGCGCGATGACCCGGATCTTGTCGGGTACCTTCCGGACCGGCTCGCTGAAGGTGAGCACCACCTCCGTCGGCGCGTTGGGCACCACGGCCGAGGCGGCCGGACTGCTGCTGGACAGCACGGCGTGGGCGCTGGCCGGGCCGGCCGGGGCGAGCAGCAGGGCCACGACGGTGACCAGCAGACCCGCGGCGGCGGTGAGCCGGGCGAAGAAGCGGCGTTGGGCGGCAGACATGCCCGTCATGCTCGCCGACGACACCCCCTCGGTGCGACCCGCCCCTGCCGTCGCGCGCCCCGATTTTGGGCGCGCGGATCCGAGGCCGAGGGTCACAAGCGGGTAGTCGGCCGGAACGCGGAAAAAGTTCCCGGGGTGGTGTACCGCATGAAGGGCCGAAGGACCCTGCTGCCCAGCGCACCGCCGCGTAACCTGGGTTGTCGTGATCCCCGCCCCGCGCGACACCCCCGCCGCCGCCGCAACCGGCGCGGCCGACGGGCGCGCACCGGACCCGGCCACCGGTTGGGCGTTGGCCGCCCGGGACGGCGACCGGGCCGCCCAGGCCGCCTTCGTCCGGGCCACCCAGGCCGAGGTGTGGCGGTTCGCGGCGGCCCTGGTCGACCCGGACAGCGCCGACGATCTCACCCAGGACACCTTCCTGCGCGCGTTCCGCGCCCTGCCCGCCTTCGAGGGGCGCTCCAGCGCCCGGACCTGGCTGCTCGGCATCGCGCGGCGGGCCTGCGCGGACCATCTGCGTACGGTGGTCCGGCAGCGGCGGCTGGACCAACGACTCACCGCCCAGGCGCACACCGCCGCGCCGCACCCCGACCCGGCCGGTCAGCTCGGCGCGGACGACCTGCTCCGCCGGCTGCCGGCCGATCGGCGCGGGGCGTTCGTGCTGACCCAGCTGCTGGGCCTCTCCTACGCCGAGGCCGCCGCGGTGGAGCGGGTGCCGGTGGGGACCATCCGGTCCCGGGTGGCCCGGGCGCGCAGCGAACTGGTCGACGCCATCGGTGAGGCGCTGGCCGGGTGAACGGGAAGCCGCTGCTCCGCTGGCTCGGGCTCGCCGTCCGGCTCGGGCTCGCCGCCGTCTGGCTCTACGCCGGCGCCTCGAAGGTCGGTGACCTGGCCGCCTCGGGCCGCGCGGTGCACGCCTACCAGCTCATGCCCTACGACGTGTCGGTGGTGGTCGGTGCGGTGCTGCCCTTCGTCGAGCTGGCGCTGGGCGTACTGCTGCTGATCGGGTTGGCCACCCGGCTGGCCGCCGGGTTCTCCGCGGCGCTGCTGCTGGTCTTCATCGCCGGCATCGTCTCGGCCTGGTCGCGGGGGCTGGCGATCGACTGCGGCTGCTTCGGCTCGGGTGGCGAGTTGGCGGCGGGGCAGACCCCCAGCTACCTCCCGGAGATCCTCCGGGACCTGGGCTTCCTGGCGCTGGCCGGGTTCCTGCTGATCTGGCCCCGGACGGCCGTCTCGTTGGACGGCGCGCTGACGGGTGAACCGGTAGAGGAGAACGATGAGTAGTCGCAAGGGGCGCAAGGACGCGGCCCGGGTGGTCCGGGAACAGCTGGCCCGGGAACAGCGTCGCAAGCGGACGCTGTGGATCTCGATCGGTGCGGTGGCGGTGCTGGTCATCGCTGGCCTGGTCGGCTGGGGCATCCGGTCGAGCCAGAAGTCCGGGGAGTTCACCGCGCCGCCCGGGGCCAACCCGAGCGGCGACGGCATCGTGGTCGGCACCGGGCCGGTGACGATCGACATCTACGAGGACTACCTCTGCCCCGCCTGCAAGCAGTTCGAGCAGACCAGCGGCGCGACCATCGGGCAGCTGATCAGCGACGGCAAGGTCCGGGTGGTGTACCACCCGGTGGCCTACCTGAACCGCTTCTCCAGCACCGAGTACTCGACCCGGGCGTCGGCCGCGTCCGGCTGCGCGGCCGAGGGCGGCAAGTTCACCGAGTTCGGCAAGGCGCTGTTCGAGAAACAGCCGCCGGAGAACGGCGCCGGGCTGAGCAACGACGAGCTGATCGACATCGGGGCCGAGGTCGGCCTGAACCGCGACACCTTCGGCAGCTGTGTGCGGGACGGCACGTTCAAGCCGTGGACCGCCCACGTCACCGAGGAGGCGACCCGCGCCAACGTCACCGGCACGCCGACCGTCCTGGTCGACGGCGAGCAGGTGAAGGAGTGGACGCCGGAGAACATCACCGCCGCGGTGGAGGCGGCCGGCAAGTGACCCGGGCTCTGCTGGCCCGCGCCGGGCTGCTGCTCGCCGGCACGGTCACCGCGATCCTCGCCACCGCCGCCCCGGCGCTCGCGCACGGCGCGGACGCGCCGAACGGCACCGACTACCGGGCCGAGGTCACCGCCGTGACCCCGGCCCGGCCGGAGCTTCGGGTACGGCTGGTCGAGGCGGGCGCCCGGCTGGAGTTGACCAACACCGGCCGCGAGCCGGTCGAGGTGATCGGCTACTCGGGCGAGCCGTACCTGCGGATCGGCCCGGACGGCGTGTTCGAGAACATCCGCTCCCCCGCCACCTACCTGAACCGGACCATCGCCGGGGAGACCGTGCTGCCCGCCGAGGTCGACCCGGCCGCCGCGCCGCAGTGGCGGCGGGTCGACGACGGCCCGACCGCCCGCTGGCACGACCAGCGGGCGCTGTGGCGCGAGTCGGGGCCGCCCGCGCAGGTCCGCGCCGCCCCCGACCGCGAGCACCGGGTACGCGACTGGGTGGTGCCGCTGCGCGCCACGGAGGGCCCGGTGGAGATCCGGGGCACCCTGGACTGGGTGCCGCCCCCGACGGGTACGCCTGGTGGGTGGTGGTCACGCTCGGCGCGCTCGCGGTGGGCGCGGCCGGCCTGCTGCCGGCGGCCTCGGCCCCCGGCCGGCGGGCGCTGGCCGGACTCGGCGGGCTGCTGGCCGCCGGCGGGGTGGCGGCCGTGCTGCTCACCGTCGGGCGGGTGCTGGACGCCGGGGCCGAGGGGGTCGGCGGAGTGCTGGCCGGGCTGCTGACCGGCCCGCTGTGGGGGTTGCTGGCCGGGCTCGCCGCGGTCGCCGCCGGCGGTTGGGCGCTGACCCGCCGGGCCGGCGTCGACTTCGGGGTGGCGCTGGCCGGGGCCTGTCTCGCGCTCTTCGCCGGGGTGACCAACGTCGCCGCGTTCACCCGTGCCGTGCCCCCGGTGCCGGGGCCGCCGACGGTCGCCCGGGTGCTCGTCGCCCTGGTCGTCGTCGCCGGTGCCGGTGCGCTCGCCGCCGCCGTCCTGCGGCTGCACGCCACCGGCCGCGCTCCGGCACCCGGCACCCGGTCTACTCCCGCGCCTGCGTCGCTGACGGGCTGAACCGGTAGGGCAGTTCGAGGCGGTGCCGGGCGAGCAGCTGCTCGTCGGCGAGGAGTTCCGGAGTCGCCCCGTCGGCCACGATCCGGCCGCCGTCGAGGATCACCGAGCGGTCACAGAGCTCGTACGCGTACGGCAGGTCGTGGGTGACCATCAGCAGGGTCACCGGCAGGCCGCGCAGGATGGCCGCCAGTTCCCGGCGGGCCGCCGGATCGAGGTTCGACGACGGCTCGTCGAGCACCAGGATCTCCGGGCGCATGGCGAGCACGGTGGCCACCGCCACCCGGCGGCGCTGCCCGAAGGAGAGGTGGTGCGGGGCCCGGTCCCAATGCTCGGCCATGCCCACCGCGGCCAGCGCCTCGTCCACCCGGGCGGCCAGTTCCGCCCCGCGCAGCCCGAGGTTGGCCGGCCCGAACGCCACGTCCTCGGCGACGGTGGGCAGGAAGAGCTGGTCGTCCGGGTCCTGGAAGACGATGCCCACCCGCCGGCGGATCTCGGCCAGGGTCGACCGGTCCGGGCCCACCGACAGGCCGCCGACGGCGATGCTGCCCTCGGTGGCGGTGAGGATGCCGTTGAGGTGCAGCACCAACGTGGTCTTGCCGGCGCCGTTCGGCCCGAGCAGGGCGACCCGCTCGCCCCGGGCCACGGTCAGGTCGACGCCGTGCAGGGCGACGTGGCCATCGGGGTAGGCGTACCGGACGCCGCGAACGGCCAGGCTGGGAGGCGCCAGGCGGGGAGCGGTAGGCTGCACGCCTGGCATCATGTCAGCACGGCGGCGGTGGCGGCGACGCTGCCGGCCAGGATCGGCACGGTGGCCGCGACCAGCCACTGCCCGGTCGTCGCGGCGCCCGCGCCCTGCCCCACCGTCGGCATCCGGCCGGTGTAGCCGCGCGACAGCATCGCCAGGTAGACCCGCTCGCCGCGCTCGTAGGCGCGCAGGAAGAGCGCCCCGATGCCGGCGGCGAAGCCGCGCAGCTGCCACAGGAAACGCGGGTCGTCGCCGCGGGAGACCCGGGCGATCCGCATCCGGCGGGCCTCGCCGACCAGCACGTCCAGGTAGCGCAGCATGAAGGTGGCGATCTGGGTGAGGATCTGCGGGCAACGCAGCCGATCCAGCCCGACGATCAGGTCGCGGGTGGTGGTGGTCGCGGCCAGCAGCAGCGACGCCCAGACACCCAGGGTGCCCTTGGCGACGATGTTCCACCCGCCGTAGAGACCGTCGACGGAGAGGCCCAGCCCGAGCACCTCCACCCGCTCGCCCGCGCCGAGGAACGGCAGCGCGACGGCGAAGAGCACGAACGGCAGCTCGATCGTCGAGCGGACGAGCAGCCACCGGGCGTCCACCCGGGCCAGCGCCGCGACGGCCGCGACCAGCAGGGCGTACGCGCCGAAGGCCCAGATCGCCTCGCGGGGGGTGGCGACCACGGCGATGGTGAACGCCACCATCGCCGCGATCTTGACCTCCGGCGGCAGCCGGTGCACCGGTGAGCCGGACTCCCGGTACAGCACGTGGGCGTGCCCGGCCCCCATCTGTGGGCTACCCCTGGCTCGCGGCGGGTGCGCCCGGCCGCTCCGCGTCCCGCGGCCCGGTCTGCTCGGCGTCCCCCGGCCCGGCCTGCTCCGGGCCGCGCCGGCGCACCAGCCAGAACGCGCCGCCGGCCACCACGAAGGTCAGCAGTACGCCCAGCACGCCGGAGAGGCCGGTGGAGAGGAAGTCGTTGTCCAGGCCGGCGATGCCGTAGTCGGCCAACGGCCCACCGATCTCGTGCTCCTTCGCCTGCTGGGCCGGGCAGTTGCCGTCGACGATCTCGTCGTCGGCGTCGAAGGTGCAGCCCTCCCGCAGCGACGAGTCCAGCCCGTCCGGGTGCGCCGAGGCGAAGTTGCTCACCACGCCGGCCAGCAGCAGGGCGACGAGCAGGCCGCCGACGACGAACCCCCAGGAACGCTTCCTCACCGGACACCTCCGACTGCCGGGACGGTCGCCGGCGCGGCCGGCTTCAGGGCGCGCAGCGCGTACACCAGGTCGGGTCGGACCTTCGCCACGGTGACCACAGTGGTGGCCGTGATCAGGCCCTCGCCGATGCCGATGAACAGGTGGGACACGGCCATGGTCCCGGCCAGCCCGGCCAGGTTGCCGCCGAGGTCGGTGGTGCCGCCGAGCCAGTACTGCACCACGAAGCCCATCGCCGCGACCACCACGCTGACCAGCGCGGCGACGAAGGCGGTGACCGCCAGCCCGGTCGTGGTACGCGGCAGCACCCGCAGCAGCAGCGCGATCAGCAGGTACGCCACCGCGATGCCGACGACGGCCATGTTGGTGATGTTGAGCCCGAGCATGGCCACGCCGCCGTCGCCGAAGACGAGCGCCTGCACCACCAGCACCACCGCGACGCAGAGCGCGCCGACCCAGGGGCCGACCAGCATGGCGGCGAGCGCGCCACCGAGCAGGTGGCCGCTGACCCCGGCGGTGAAGATCGGGAAGTTGAGCATCTGCACGGCGAAGATGAAGGCGGCGACCAGGCCGGCCATCGGCGCCAGCCGGTCGTCCAGGTCCTGCCGGCCGCGCATGACACAGAACGCCATCGCGGCCAGCGCGAGCACCGCGAAGATCGCGGCGACGGGACCGTTGATGATCCCGTTCGAGATGTGCATCGCCAGGGTTTCCACGCGACCTCCCACGCGTCGGCGGGCCTGTCCACGCCGGCAGGCGTGAGCCTATTTCCCCTACCATGCTGTTGCCAAGACCTGGCAACAGGGATGCTATTGATCACTCCGACCTGGTCAGCGGTCGCGGGGTAGGGTCGCTGGCATGACCGCACCCGCTCGCCTCTCCCCCGGTGACCCGGCGCCCGAGTTCACCCTCCCCACCGACACCGGCGGGCAGCTCACCCTGGCCGACCTGCGTGGCCGCAAGGTCGTCCTGTACGCCTACCCGGCCGCGATGACGCCCGGCTGCACCAAGCAGGCCTGCGACTTCCGCGACTCGCTGACCTCGCTACAGGCCGCCGGTTACGAGGTGGTGGGCATCTCGCCGGACAAGCCGGAGAAGCTCGCCACGTTCCGCGAGCGCGACGCGATCACCTTCCCGCTGGTCGCCGACACCGACAGGGCGGTGCTGACCGCGTACGGGGCGTACGGCGAGAAGCAGTCGTACGGCCGGACGGTGACCGGCGTGATCCGCTCGACCTTCGTCATCGACGAGGACGGCAAGATCGAGCGGGCGCTCTACAACGTCAAGGCCACCGGCCACGTCGCCAAGCTCCGCCGCGACCTCGGCCTGGACTGAGTCCGTCACACCGGTCCACTACGGTGCGTGTGTGGTTCGGTACCGGTACACCCCCGAGGCGCTCGCCCAAGCGGCCGCCGCCGCCCGAAGCGTCACGGAGGTGATGCGGCTGCTCGGTGTACGCGTGAGCGGCGGCTCGCACGCACACATCAGCCGGCAGCTCAAACGCTTCGGCGTCGACACCTCACACTTCACCGGCAGCGCCCACAATCGTGGTCGTACCGGTCGGCGACGAGCCTCACACGAGGTACTCGTCCGACTTCCGCCCGGCGCACGGCGAGTGCCGGGCATGCGCCTGAAGCGAGCTCTCGCCTTCATCGGACTGCCGGAGGAGTGTGAGACCTGCGGCATCGGCCCGGTGTGGCAGGGTCGGCCACTGACCCTGCACGTGGATCACGTCAATGGCGACTTCCTCGACAACCGCCCACCCAACCTGCGGCTTCTTTGCCCCAACTGTCACAGCCAGACGAACACCTACGCCGGCCGGAAGACGGGCGAGAGACAGCGCGGGGGGTCAGCCGGCCGACGCGAGCCGGCTATTGGCGACGGAGGCCCCTTGACCGAGACGGAGGTTGTCGCGCAGCTCGGGCAGGTCAGGTCCGGCGGTCTGACAGCAGTGGAAGTGGCCCGCAGGATCGGATGCACCCGCGACCATGTCCGCGTCCTGATTCGGCGACTCGCCGCGACCGGCACGATCCGCGCACATCCGACGAGCCGTCAACAACCGATACGCCAGCGGTACCGGGACGCCGTCGTCCGCCTTGCCCTCGCCCACCCCGAGTTCGGTGCGACACGTATCGCACGCCTGTTGACAGAAGGTGCGACGGAGGGGCCTGGCATCAGCCATCCCACTGTTCGGCTCATCCTGAGGGAGGCGGGGCTAGACACGCGCAGAGGGCGCTCTAGACTCCCTCACATCGGCGGGAGTGGCGGAACTCGGCAGACGCGATAGGTTTAGGTCCTATTGTCCGAAAGGACGTGGGGGTTCAAATCCCCTCTCCCGCACCGAGTGCCGCTGTCGGCCTCGTCACGACCGTGGGTGGTGATGATGACCGGCGGGCCAGAATGACCCGCGTGGGCCTACGCTTCGTCCTCGATCCCGAGCTGACCCCCGAGCTGCGCGCACGGATCGTCGCGCTCTGGGTCGACGCCACCAACGCCGGCGGCGCGGTCGGCTTCGTCGCACCGGTCAGCGCCGAGACGGTGCGTACGATCGCCGACCCGACGCTGGCCGGCATCGCGGACGGGCCGGACCGGCTGCTGCTGGGCTACCAGGACGATCGACTCGTCGCCATGGCGATCCTCACCGATCCACGGTTCCACCTGAAGACGCACCTGCGGGTGCTCACCCGGGTGATGGTCCACCCCGACGCCCAGGGCCGCGGGTACGGCGAGGCGCTGATGCGCGAGGCCGAACGGGTGGCCCGGGGCCTCGGGCTGGCGGCGCTGCACGTGACCGTGCGGGACGGGCTGGGGCTGGACCGGTTCTACCGCCGGCTCGGGTACCGGGAGGTGGGGCGGTGGCCCGGGGCGCTGCGGGTCGCCCCCGGCGACGACCGCGACGAGATCCTGATGTGGCTCGACCTGGCCGGGCGAGGACACTCAGCCGGCGCAGCCGGGTGACGGCGCGGCGAGCGGCACGGCCGGCAGCTCCGCCACGTCATCGGTCGGCACGACCGTGGTCGCCGCGCTGGTCGCCGCCTCCACCGGCGCGACCGAAGAAGACGGTTTCGGGCTGGCGCTCGGCTTCGGGCTGGCCGAGGGGGACCGGGAGGCGGTCGGCGACGTCGCCGTCACCGCGGCCGCCCCGGCGCCGTACATCCGGACCGTGCTGCGCTGGACCTGGCCGGGTGACATCCGCACGCCGGTGGCGGTGACCCGGTGGCCCCGGGTGTCGGTGACCCGGATCTGGTACGGGCCGGGACCCGCGCCGGAGGCGATCAGCCAATAGTTGTAGCTCTCCCGGCTGGCCGCCCGCCACGCGCCCGAGCTGCCCTGGCGCACCTCGACCGAGCGCAGCGGGTTACCGTGCCCGGCGACCAGGACGGCGAACCACCACTGCGACGCGCCCTCCTTGATCCGGAAGGTGAGCGGGCCGGCCAGCGGCGGATCGACCACCAGGCGGTAGCTGACACCGACGACGCCCTGCACCGGGTCGGCGATCCGGGCGAACGCCTCCCGGGACAGGTCCAGGTGCCCGGCGGCGCACTCCGGGCACTGGTCCATGACCATGACGCGTACCTTGCCCCTCGGCCCGGTCACGTCGAGGTATCCGCCGCAGGTGGCGCCGTCGGCGTACTCGCCGGGGCCGAGCGCGACATAGAGCCGGTCGGCGGGCGCGGCCGGGTAGGAGCAGTTTCCGCCCGCGCCCTTCGAGTCGTAGAAGGTGGCCTTGCCCTTGTGCAGGGTGCCCGCGGCGGGCGGAGCGAGCAGCGCGCCGGCGGCCGGCAGCGCGGAGCCGGGCCGGACCGGCGCGGCGCAGGCGGGTGCGGCACCCGAACGCAGCGCGAGGGTGAGCCCGAGGATCGTGGCGAGCGCGGCCACGGCCCCGCCGGTCAGCCAGCGGCCAAACTGGGAACGCCTGACAACTGCCCGGCCGGCGGGGCCGTCGGTACCGTCGGTCACGCGGAGAGACTCTGCCCGACGGCGACCGGGTCGGACAAGCGAGCTAAGCGAAAGCTAAGACAAGATCGGTTGCGGCCGGTCGGTCGGCTCCACCGGGTCGCCGAGCCGCAGCCGGCCGGGCTCCAGCGGTACGACGTTCAGTCCGAACAGGAGCTGGCGGTCCACGTTGCGGTGCCGGGCAAGGGTGCGCAGCGGTTCGCGTCCGCGTACCCCGGTCTCCTGGTCGGTGGTGGTGACCAGGCAGCGGGCCGACGGGTTGGCGGCCCGGAAGCGGACGCCGCCGATGCGCAGCGGCCGGCCGGCCCAGCCGTCCTCCGCCCAGGCGGGAGCGCCGTCCACCACCAGGTTGGGCCGGAACCGGGCCATCGGCACCGGCTCCGCGCCGGCCGCGACCAGCCAGTCGCCGAGCGCCGCCAGCGACGCCGTGCTGGCCAGCAGCACCGGGTACGCGTCGGCGAAGCTGACCTGGTCGCCCGGGTCGTACTCCTTGCGGCCACGCTCGATGTGCCGGGCCGGCTCGGCGAGCCAGACCAGCCGGACCGGCCGCTCGACCACCCGGCCGAGCCAGGCGTCGGCGGCCGGGCCGGCGGGCAGCGCGTCGACCCGGAGCAGCCGGCGGCGGAACGTGCGCACCTGGACCGGGGCGGCCCCGGCCGGCTCGGCCACCACCAGGTCGGGGTGCCCGTCCGCGCGCAGCAGCAGCCCACCGGAGACCGGCTGGGGACGGACGCGGACCAACGCGGCGGTCTCCCGCTGGGTGACGCCGACGCCGTCGGCATCGACCAGCATCCAGCGCCGGTCGCCGTCGAGCCCCCACGGCTGCACGCCCGTCGCGTCATGCTGGAGCCCGCGACACCCCTTGACCGGGTACGTGTTGATCTCGCTCAGCCGCACCCGGCTACCATGCCACGCCGATGCCGTCCCCCGGGTACCAGTGGTTGGCCGGGGTCTCCCGGAAGGCGAGGAACCGCCGGCCGGTGCGCTCGGCGTGTTGGGCCAGCACGTTGGTGTGGGTGACGTTGTCGGTGAGCAGGATCGCCCCCGGCGCCAACTTCGGCTCCACGGCGTCGAACTCGCGCTTCTCGTACGCCCGGCTGTGGTCGCTGTCGTGCAGGAAGAGGTCGACCGGCCGGTCCAGCCCGGTGATCGACTCGACCGAGTCGCCGATGACCAGGTCGATCACCTCGGACCAGGGGGCGGCCCGGGCAAGGTAGCCGGCCTCCGGGTTGATGTCGATGGAGCTGACCCGCCCCGGGTGTCCTTCGGCGGCGTTGCGCAGCAGCGCGGCGGCCAGCACGCAGCTGCCGAGGCCCTTGTCCACGCCGGTCTCCACGATGTGCGCCGGCCGGCGGGCCCGGACGATCGCGTACCAGCCGACGCGGCGCGCGTACCGGACCTGCTTGTCGGCCAGGCCACGGCGGGCGGCGCCGGCGGTGGCCGAGGCGATGTGCTGCCGCAGCGCGTCGTCCGACTCGATCTCCGCGAGGTAGCCGCGGACCTGCTGCACCGGCAGGGCGCAGACCACGCTGACGAACCAGGCGAGGTGGCTGCGACTGAGCTTGGTCAGCTCGTACGTGTAGTTGTGGTGCTCTCGGGAGGCGACCAGCCAGCGGGCCGAGGTGCGCAGCACCTTGGCGTCGTGGCGGGCCACCGCGACCAGGCGTTTCGGAAAGGCGGCGACGGGGGCGAGGCGGGTACGGGCGATCGCCCGCCGCAGCTTGACAGCATCCACGGCAGCGTTCTACCAGACCAAGGGAAACGTCGAGGTAACAAACGGACCCCGAATCACCCGATTCCGGGGGCAACAACCGGAACATGAAATCAGTAGCATCACAGCCATGTCGAGTGGAGAGCAGGCGGGGACCATCACCTCGGAAGACACCCTGCCGGCGGGGGGCACCGACGGGCCGGAGACGCCGGCTGGCGCGCCGGCGGGCAGGCCGCGTCGTCGGTGGCTCCGGATCACCCTGATCAGTTTGCTGGTCCTGACGTTGGTCGGGGTGGGCGCCGTGGTGGCCGGCGGCTTCTACCTCAAGTCGGTCGAGTCGGACATCGACCGGGTCGACGCGTTCGACGGGGTACCGGAGGAGACCCGACCCGAGGTGGTCGCCAAGGGCGCGTTGAACATCCTGATCCTCGGCAGCGACTCACGCGATCCGGAGAGCACCGGCGGCTCGCGCGCGGACACCATCATCCTGGCGCACGTGCCGAAGGGCCGCTCCAGCGCGCAACTCGTCTCGATCCCCCGGGACACCTGGGTCGCCGTGCCGCGCTCGAAGGAAGGCCGCGGTGGCCGGGACGCGAAGATCAACGCCGCGTACGCCTGGGGCGGCCTGCCGCTGATGGTGCAGACCGTGGAGCAGTACACCAAGGTGCGGATCGACCACGTGTTGATGGTGGACTTCGGCGGCTTCAAGGAGATCATCGACGCCCTCGGCGGCATCGACATCAACTCGGAGCAGCGATTCACCTCGATCCACCCGCCCTTCCGCACGTTCGAGCAGGGAAAGCAGCGGATGGACGGCGCGACCGCGCTGGACTTCTCCCGGCAGCGCAAGCAGTTCGCCGATGGCGATTTCGCCCGAATCCGGCATCAACAACAGGTGATTAAGGCGATTCTGGATCAGGCCGCTTCCGGTGGGGTCCTGGCAAATCCCGCCAAGCTCAATTCCTTTGTCCGCGCCACGTCGAGCGCCGTTTCGGTGGACAAGAAGATGTCCCTGGTGGACATGGCGATGGACCTACGCGGCCTGCGCGGTAACGATCTGACGTTCATGACCAACCCGACCAAGGGGACCGGGCGGGTCGGCACCGAGAGCGTCGTCTTCGACGACCACGACAAGGCGGCGAGCTTCTACGACGCGGTCCGCCGGGACGCGGTCGAGGAGATACTTCGTACCGGACGTTAATCAGCAATTGCCCCTGCGGCACTGGCGCGGTTTCCAGGGCGCTCGTATCCTGCGTTCGCTCCGGTGGCTTTCCTCAGGCGCCAGCGCTGTCGCTCCACGGGGGAGGAACTGTACATGTCGAGGCAATCCGTCGTCGGTCTCCCGGCCACCACCGCGCCTGACGATCCCGGGGCGTCGACGCCGGAGAGGCAGACGCTGACCGAGTCCGATGAGGACGATCCCGCGCCGGCACCGGCCGCCCCCGCCGAGCCGAAACCCGACCGGGCGACGCCGACCCGTACCGGACGATCGAGCCTTGACGTGACGGCGGTGCTGCCGTACGCCGGCTCGCGTGCGTCGGCCCGCACCCGCGCCCTGCGGGCCTGGATGTTGACGGCACCGGTCGACGTCGCCGCGCTGCTGTCCCCGCTCGCCATCACGCAGCAGCACTGGCGCGGCACGCTCGCCATGACCGTCCTGACCGTGGCCATATTCGCCGCCGGCGGGCTCTATCAGGCCCGCCGGCACGTGAGCATCCTCGACGAGCTGCCGAGCCTCTGCGGCCGGCTGCTGGCCGCCGCCGCCGTGGTCGCCATCGTCGCCGCGCTGCGCCACGACTCGGCGGAGCACCTCGTCGGGTTCATCCGCGGGGTGGCCATGGCCGCCGTTCTGGTGATCGCCGGGCGCCTGACGACCCGGGAGGTCGCCACCCTCGCCCGCCGGCGTCGGTGGGTGGAGCACAACGCCATCGTCATCGGCAGCGGACCGACCGCGGTGGAACTCGCCCGGCTGCTGCGCCGCTATCCCCGATACGGGCTGCGGTTCGTCGGGCACGTCGACGACCCTTCGCCGGCAACCATGCCTCCGGTGCCGGTGATCGGCACGCTCGACCAACTCGCCCAGCTGGTGCGGCTCGTCGAGTGTGAGGTGCTGATCATCGCCGACCCGGAGTGTCCGGAGCCGGTGCTGATGGAGTTCCTCCGTCAGCCGCTGGTCGCCACGTGCGACCTGTGGGCGGTGCCCCGGCTGTGGGGGTCCAGGTCGCACGGCGACCACATCGGCGCGATCCCCATCGTGAAGGTGGGTGACACGACCCTGTCGGGGCCGCGCTGGGCGCTGAAGCGCGCCTCCGACATGATCTTCGCGAGTTCGGCGGTGCTCGTACTAAGCCCGATCCTGCTGCTCTGTGCGATCCTCGCGTTCATCGACGGTGGCCGCGGGGTCTTCTTCCGGCAGGAACGCATCGGGCGGCACGGCAAGCCGTTCGATATCATCAAGTTCCGCACCATGCGGCCGGCGAACGAGCACGAGTCCCGGACGACGTGGTCGATCGCGAACGACCGGCGGATCTCGCCGATCGGGCGTTTCCTGCGCCGTACGTCATTGGACGAGCTGCCCCAGCTGTGGAACATCCTGAAGGGCGACATGAGTGTGGTGGGCCCCCGGCCCGAGCGCCCCTACTTCGTCGAGAAGTTCTCCGCCGAGTACCCGAGCTACGCGATGCGTCACCGGGTGCCGGTGGGGCTGACCGGGCTCGCCCAGGTCAGCGGTCTGCGCGGAGACACGCCGATCTCCGACCGGGCCCGGTTCGACAACTACTACATAGAGAACTGGTCGCTGTGGCTGGACGCCAAGGTCCTCATGCGGACGGTGGCCGAGGTGTTCCGTGGTGGCGGTCGCTGAGCGATGCCGGACGTTTCAGTAGTCATCCCCACGACGGGCCGGGCCAGCCTCGCGGAAGCGGTCGCCTCCGCCCGAGCGCAGCAGGGCGCCTCCGTACACGTGGTGGTCGTCTGCGATCTGGCCGACGTGCCGACCGGCGTGACGGACCTGCGCGGCCAGATCGACGAGATCGTCTGCACCGGCGGCGGCCGTCGGGGATCCCACGCGCGCAACCTCGGTGTCCAGCATGCCGCCCCCGGCAGTCACGTGGCGTTCCTCGACGATGACGACGCCTGGCTGCCCGGCAAGCTCGCCGCCCAACTGCCCGTCCTGGAACGGCTGGCCGGAGAGGGCTGGCTGCCGGTGGTGTCCTCCCGGACGCGGCAACGCAAGGCGGGAGGCAACCCGCTTCCGTCCGCCGTGCCGACCACGCTGATCGCCGACGGCATGCGGCCCGAGGACTACCTCTTCCGCCGGCGGCGTCTCGGTGTCGGTCGCCAGTCGCTGCCCACCTCGACGCTGCTGACGACCGCCGACCTCGCTCGGCAGTGCCCGTGGGACGAGTCGCTGCCACGGCACCAGGACTGGGACTGGCTCGTCCGGGCGGCGCGGGTCCCGCGAGCAAAGATCGTGCAGATCGAGCAGGCGACCGCGCTCTACACGGTAGGCAGTCCGGGGTCGATCTCGGCTGGCGTCGACTGGCGTACCTCCTGGGAGTGGGCGCAACGCTGGGAGGGGGTGTGGGCGCCGAAGACCTTCGCCGACTTCGTCGCGGCCCAGACCCTCCGGTATGCGGTGCAGGCACGCGACCGGGAGGGCATCCGGGAGATGGTGCGTGCCATCCGCCGTAACTCCCCTCCCTCGGTCCGCAACGCGGTTCTGGCGGCTCTCGGGCTCGTGCCGAGGGCCACCCTCGAACGCGTCGCGATGCGCGGGTCGCGGGCCGCCGGCGGCTCCGCGGCACCCCGGACGGACAGGTTCCGCTGATGCGCCTGCACTTCGTGCTCCCCCAACTGGAACCGCTGTACGGCATGGAACTCGCGGCGGCGATGCTCATGCGGCACCTGCAAACCCAGGGCGTCGGGGTGTCGGCGACCGTCCTGTCACGGTCGGTGCCTCCCACCCTGGACGGCCTGGCGATCGACGCCCTGGGGCTGGGTACCCGGATCACCCGCCTGATGGAGGCGGTACCCCCGCTGCGACTCCGGCTACGGAGACTTCCGGCGGACGTGCGGATCGTGGCGAGCGGGCTCTGGGGCAGCGTTCCGGTCGGCGCCGCCCTGGCCGGCTCCGGCCGCGGCTATGTCGCCTGGGAGCACTCGCTGCTGCCGGAGCGGCTGCGCATCGACGGCCGGGTCCGCACGCTCGCCCGGGTGGCCCGGGTCAGGGGATTGCGGCCCCGCCTGGTGGTCGCCGTCTCCGACGGGGTAGCGCGGACCGTGCGGCAGTCCGTCCCCGGGCAGCGGGTGGTGACGATTCCCAACCCGATGCCGCCCAGCCCGTTCGTGCCGCCCCGCGAGGTCGCCGACCACGAGCGGATCAAGCTGCTCACCACCGCCGCGTTCCGCCCGTACAAGAACCACTCCTGCGCGCTCGAAGCGCTTGCGCTCCTGCCCGCGAACCATCACCTGACCCTTGCCGGCGACGGGGAGGAGCGCGATCTACTCCACGACAGGGCGGGCCAGCTCGGGCTGGGGGATCGCGTTACGTTCCTCGGCCGGGTGCCGGGGGTGGCGCGGCTGCTCGCGGAGGCGGACGTGCTGGTGCATCCGTCCCGCGCCGAGACGTTCGGGTTCAGCCTCGTCGAAGCTGCCGAGGCCGGGCTCCCCGTCGCCGCACTGCCGGTGCCCGCTGTGGACGAGATGATCCCGACGTTCGTGCCCGGCACCCTGGCGGCAGACACCTCACCGGCGGCGCTCGCCGACGCGATCGTCCGCCTGACCGGTGCCGGACGGCCGGCCCTGGCGGACTTCGACAAGGCCTGGCATGCCCGCCGCGCGGCACTGGACCCGACCGAGGTGAGCCGCCGGTGGGTGGAGGCCCTGACGTGACGCGCGTTCCGGGGCAGGCC
Organism: Micromonospora sp. CA-263727; assembly: GCF_050942455.1. Classification (NCBI taxonomy): domain Bacteria; kingdom Bacillati; phylum Actinomycetota; class Actinomycetes; order Micromonosporales; family Micromonosporaceae; genus Micromonospora; species Micromonospora sp. CA-263727. The sequence goes on along the minus strand of NZ_CP192031.1, from coordinate 1,407,613 downwards.
GACCGGCTGGCGGCGGATGCCCGCGACCGACACCCGCGGCGGTCGCGCTGGCAACGGCCGTCCAGCGGCGACAGTTTCCTGCACAAATCCGGCAAGTTCCTCACCGGGAACCTGCTCCGTACCCTCGCGCAGGGCGCCCTCTTCGTGCTGCTGGCGCGGGAGATGCCGATCGACACGTACGGCCTCTTCGTCGGTGTCACGGCGCTCATCGCGGTGGTGTCGCCCTTCGCGTCGGCCGGTGCACCGAGCCTGATCATCCAGAACTACGCGGACTCACCGGCCGACTGGCCCCGACATCTCCTCCGCGGCCTCTTCCTGTCCACGGTCTTCGGCTCGGCCGCGACGGTACTGGTGACCGCTGCGGGTCTCGCCATCTGGGGCGCTCACGTCGGCCTGGTCGAGTTGCTCTGTCTCGCGGTCGCGGACCTGGTCGCCTGGCGGCTCGTCGAGGCCGTGGGAGCCTCGTTCCATGTCCGCGGCCGGATCATGCTCGCCGCGCTCATTCCCGCCCTGCTGCACGTCTGCCGGCTGGCCGGAGCCGCGGTGCTGGCCCTCTCGGAGGGGCCGGTCACGCTGCACGGCTGGGCGACGACGTCCGCTGTGATCAGCATCGTCGTGTGTCTTCCCGTTCTCCTGGGTGGCCTGCGCGGCGCCGCCCGTCGCGCGCTGAGCGTGCGGGGTTCGCTCGCCCAGGCCCGGACCGGGATGCTGTTCGCCGTGGGGCTCTCGGCCCAGTCGGTGTACAACGACAGCGACAAGGTCATGCTGTCCCGCCTCGGCACCCCCGAGAGCGCCGCCATCTACGCCGCGGCCTACCGCGTGGTCGACCTCGCCTACACGCCGGCCCGTTCCATGGGGGCGGCTGCCTACCCCGGGTTCTTCGAGGCGGGACGGGGCGGCCCCCGGGAGGCACTGCGGATGGCCCGGGGGTTGGTGCCACGCTTCCTGGCGTTCAGCGTCCCGGTGAGCCTGCTGCTGGTCGCCTTCGCCGGGATGATGCCCCTGGTTTTCGGGTCCGACTTCGAGGCGGCCATCCCGGCGCTACAGGGGCTGAGCGCACTGCTGGTGCTGAAGTCGCTGCACTACCTCGCCGCGGACGCGCTGTCGGGGGCTCGGATGCAGGGGCGGCGGACCGTCTGCCAGATCGGCATCGGGGTGTTCAACGCGTTGCTGAACCTGTGGCTCATCCCGGCCTACGGCTGGCAGGGCGCTATCGTCTCCAGCCTGGTGTGCGACGCGCTGCTCGCCGTACTGCTCTGGGGATGCCTCACCGCCGCCGTGCGCCGCGACCGGGTGGGCACGCCCCCTTCGGTACGTCCCAGGGAAAGGGTCTGAGGTGACCACACTCTTCGGTGTCCTGCTGAGCGCGGGTGGCCTCGCGGTGGCCGGCTGGCTGATCCACGCCCGGCGAGCCGTCGCGGCCAGCTTCGGCAGCAGTGGCACCGCCATCGCGTTCGTCGGGTTCGCGGTGCTCGCGAACGCCGCGCCCGTGATCGCCGGTGACCACTCGTCGGCGCTCATCGGCCTGCTCGTGCTCGCACTGGTCGCCTGGCTGGCCGTCGCCGGGCGGAAGCGGCTGCGGGGACCATCCGGCCTCTGGCGGCGAATCTGCCTGGGACTGGCCGCGGCCATGCTCGTCTGGTGCCTCGGCGTGGACGTCCTCACCGGCGACGGCGTGTACGGGTCGAGAATGCCGGCGTACGCCGCCGCCGGGCTGCTGTTGCTCGCGACGTGGCTGATGGGGGCCGGCGCCAGGGTAAGCCTCGGCGCGATGGCCTACACCGGGCTGGCCGTCCTGTCGGTGCTGACGGCCCCGACCGCCTTCTACGGACAGGCGTGGCGGGACTGCACCGCCGGGCAGTTGGAAAAGTGCTCGTTGGCCGGGGCACTGTTCAAGAGCTTCTACAACTCCGAGAACTACATCGCCCTGATCGCCTCGTTCACCCTGGTCGCCGCCGTTTGCGCGCTGCGCCGCGCGCAACGGTGGGCGGCGACGGCGTTCTGCCTGCTGATCATCGTCGCGACCGGATCCCGGACCAGCTACCTGGCCCTCGCCGCAGTGGGCGTGTGGGTGCTCGGTGCCCTGCTGCTTGAGCGGAGGCGGGCGCACCCGCAGATCAACCTCGCCCTCTGCGTGGCGCTGGCGGTCGGGGCCTCGGCGACGGCCACCTACCTGACCTGGAGCGCGTCCAAGACCACCCTGAGCAACCGCGGCAACATCTGGATCCACGTCCGGGAATACATCGCCGGCGCGGAGGGCACCGGTGTCGGCGTCTCCAAGTGGTACCAACTCCGGGACATCGGCGAGGCGCCGTACCACTTCTTCCACTCCGGCTACGTCCTGGCCATCTTCTCCGGTGGCTTCGTCGCGCTGACCCTGTGGACCCTCCTGCTGGCCACCCTGCTGCGCGCGCCGGTCGTCGACGGCCGGGCCTTCTCCGCCAAGGCTCCGGCGGCGCTCTTCGTCGTCTACTCGTTCACCGAGGTGGTCTGGAACCCGCTCTCCGTTGACGGACTGACCTGGATCTTTGTCCTGATGGTGCTGACCACGTCCACGTTAGGATCGACGGATCCCGTTCCGGGTGGTGAGTCGGTGGAGACCGGCGACCAACCGGGACCGCTGGCCCGGTTTCTCCGTCTGTCCGGCGGGCACGGCGTCGGTCGGACCACGGCCGATGCGCGAGACTGAGCAGCAGCACACCCGACGTACCGGGCCGCGGTCCGGGACGGCCGCAGATCCGCTGGTGTGAGGAAGGACCCGATGTCGTCAGGCTCCCTCGCGGCGCCGGTTCATCGTGCCGTCCCTCGGCAGCCCGTCGCCGCCGGCCTGGGCTTCCGCCCGGACATCCAGGGGCTACGTGCCTTCGCGGTCGTGGTGGTGATCCTCGAACACGTCCTCCGCTGGCCGGTCGGCGGGTTCGTCGGGGTCGATGTCTTCTTCGTCATCTCCGGCTTCCTGATCACGGGCCTGCTGCTCAACGAACACGACCGGACCGGACGCATCTCCTTCGCGGATTTCTACCGTCGTCGGGCCCGGCGGATCCTGCCCCTGGCGATGCTGGTCCTGGTGGGCACGTACCTCGCGTCGTCACTGCTGTTCCTCGGCGAACGGGTGCGGTCGACGGCCTGGGACACGCTCTGGGCCGGGCTCTTCGCGGCCAACTGGCGCTTCGCGTCCGTCGGCACCGACTACTGGCGGACCGACGGACCGGTCTCGCCGCTGCGGCACTACTGGTCGCTGGCGGTGGAGGAGCAGTTCTACCTGGTCTGGCCGGTGCTGCTCGTGGTGCTGCTGGGCCTCGCCGCCCGACGGGGTCGGTACGGGAACCGATCGCGGTGGGCGGTGGGATCGATCCTGGGAATCATCGTCCTCGGCTCGATCGTGTTCGCCCTCTGGGAGGTCGGCCACCGCCCGGCCGTCGCATACTTCTCGACCTTCTCCCGCGCCTGGGAACTGGGCGTCGGCGCGCTGCTGGCCGTGGCGGCGCCACTGTTGGCCCGCATACCGGCACCGGTGCGTCCGGCATACCAGTGGCTGGGGCTGGTCGGGCTGGTCGTCTCGGTGCTCACCGTCACCGCGCAGACTCCGTTCCCGGTTCCGGGCGCGCTGCTGCCGGTGATCTCGACGGCGCTGGTCATCGCCGGGGGCGTGGGCGGACAGCGGCTGATGTTCCCCCTGACCAACCGGGTCGTCCGGTACGTCGGTGACATCTCCTACTCCCTCTACCTCTGGCACTTCCCGCTGCTCATCCTGATCGGCGCCGCGCTGCCCGGCGGCGGGTACGCCACACCGATGCTCGCCCTCGGTGCCACGGCCCTGCTCTCGATCTTCTCGTATCACCTGGTGGAGGACCCGATCCGCCGGTCGTCGTGGTTGGCACGCCGGCCACCGGGGACGCCACGCCAGCGGACCGGTCCGGCGCGGGCCCGGCGGTACGCCGGCCTGGCGGCGATGGCCGCCACGGTGGCCGCGGTCGCCACGGTGACGATCCGCACGCCGTCTCCGGAGGTTTCGTGGCAACCGGCACCGGTCACCTCGCAGACCGAGTTGGCGACGCAGATCCGTGCCGCGCTGGATGCCGCCGACTGGCCGGTGTTGACACCTCCCCTCGGCGAGCTGGACAGCCTGGGTTTCACCCGTGGAGACGGCAAGGGGTGCCGGCCGGCGAACCCGGACGGCAACGACTGTGCCGTTACGACGCCGCGTCCCCGCAGGTTGGCTGTTGTTGTCGGAGACTCCATCGGGGCCGCCTGGCTGCCGCTGGTGCGGGGTGCCCTGGAGCCGGCGGGGTGGGTGGTCCAGGACCTGACCTATGCCGGCTGCCCTTTCCTCGCCTCGGGCACGGTCTCCCCCATCGAGAGCATCACCCGGGCCTGTCCCGGGCACCGGCAGACGGTGCGAGCATTGGTCACCAACCGTAGGCCGGATCTGGTGATCGTGAGCAATGCCTACCACCAACGGTTCACCAGCAACGGCGGGTATCCGTCCCAGCGCGAGTGGGAGCAGGCCGCCGTTACGGCCAGGGACGAGTGGCTCGCGGCAGCGGGGAGGATCGTCGCCCTGCAACCACCGCCGCAGGGTCTGGACCCGAAGGCGTGCATCACCCGGCTCTCCACCCCGCGCGACTGCGTCTCCACGCTCTCCGACGAGTACCGGTCGTACGCGGAGGCCGACCGGCGCGTGTGGAACGGGAACCGCTCGCGGCACGTCGCCACCACGGAGTGGTTCTGCGACGCCGGGCGCTGCCCGATCTTCGTTGGCGGCGTCATCGTCCGGCGCGACGGGAACCACATCACTGCCGAGTACGCGCGCAAACTCACCCCGCTGCTCGGCGAGGCCCTGGCACCGATTCTCCGCAGGCCGCCGGACTAACCGGGCGATCCACTTTGTACCCAGGCGGCCCCGGGCCGGGTCGTCGCCGCGTCCGGGGAGCGCCTGCGGCAGAATCCCCGCCATGAGAATCGCCGTGTGCACGGCCGAGGGGCGCGTCGACGACATCCTCACCTGGTCGGGAATCCCGGCCAATGTCATCCGGACGATGCGCGACCTCGATGCCGGGTACGTGGTGCTCGACGAGCCGTCGCCGCTGCTCGTACGCTTCGGGAAGGTCGTGGCGGCGGCGTCGAAACGGGCGCGCGTCAAGGTGAACTGGGAGGTGGAACCGTGGCTCGTCCGTCGCATGACCCGAGAGGTACAGGCACAGGCGCAGCGGGCGAACGCCGACGTCCTTATGCTGCTCGGCTGGCACACGCTGGGTGTCGAGGACGGTGACGTGCCGGCGGTGATCTGGACCGACGCGACCTATGCCCAACGGGTGGAGAAGGCGCCGCACTGGCAGCATCTTTCCGGCCGGACCCGGCGACGGGTCGAGCCGGTCGAGGGTGAGTCGTTACGCCAGATGGCCGCGGTCGTCATGTCCTCGACCGTCGCGTACGAGGACGCCATCTCGCGGTACCACCTCGATCCGTCCCGGGTCCATCGCATCGGGTTCGGCGCGAACCTGGTCGGTGTGGAGGCGGAACCGAAGTCCCGGATGGGTGATCCGCCCCGGCTGCTGACCGTGGGAGTGAGGTGGGAACGGAAGGGCATCGACCGGTGCGTGCTCATCACGGACGAGCTGCGTCGCCGGGGAATCCCGGTCCTCCTCGACGTGGTGGGCGTCCAGCCGCCGGACAGTTCGTGGCGGCGCGACCACGTCACCTACCACGGGTTCCTGAACAAGGACAGCGGCCAGGACAAGGCGAAACTGGAAAGCCTCTACGCCGCCGCCGATCTCTTCCTTCTGCCCACCCGGAATGAGCCCTTCGGCATCGTCTTCGCCGAGGCCGCGGCGTATGCCCTCCCGTCACTGGGCAGCGCCGTGGACGGCGTACCGGATGTCGTGCGGCACGGCCACAGCGGGGTGCTCCTACCGCTCGACGCCCCGGCCGCGCAGTACGCCGACGAAATCGCCGACCTGCTCGCCTGCCCGGACCGCTACGCCGGTCTGAGCCGGGGAGCAGTGGCACACCACCGCTCCTCACTCACCTGGGACAGCGCCGTGCGCAGCGTGCTCGACGTGTGCGAGATCGCCATGAGGCGGCAGGCCCCGAAGACCTGACCGCGCTGAGCCGGCCGAGCGGCACGCCCGGCCGGCCCACCGCTAGTTCGTACGTCGCCGTAACAGGGCCAACACGCCGAGCCCGCCCGCGAGCGCGACCCCGGCGCCGACGAGCAGCGGCACCGCCCAGCCGGGCCGGGACGGTTCGTCGCCCCCGGCGGCGACGGCCGCCTCACGGTAAACCTGGGCCAACGCGTTCATCGGCGACCGCTCCGTGACCTCCGCGAACCGCGGGGCGGCCTTCGCCTCGTCACCGGCGAAGTATGCGTCAAGAGCGCTGCGGTAAAGCCGGTCCGGTTCGCCGAGGCCGTTCTCGACGCCGCCAGCGCCGAGCAGTCCGGTCATCCGGGACACCGGCACCACGAGGCGGTTCGGTCGGCCGGGTTGCAGCAGGTCGTTGTCAAGCATGCCGACCACCCGGCCCTGCGGGTCGACCGCGATCCCGCCCCGGGAATAGGCCCCGACATCCTCGCTGATCCGGTAGGTCGACGACTCGATGTCCACTTCGGTCACCTGCACCGGCCTGGACAGGACGGTGTAGGTGGCGGAGCGGTAGTCCGTGTCGGTGGTGCTGTACCCGAGAACGCGCAGCTCGGTCCCGCCGGCGATCGTGGCGGAGGCGTTCAGCTCGGCAACGGGAAGGTCCGCCTGGTCGAGCTTGACCAGCGCCAGATTGCCCTCGGCGAGCGGGAGGGCCCGCACGACGGCACCGGAGATCGCGGGGCTGTTGGTGAGGTCGCCCTCTGCCACGTTCAGTTGCCCGTGCAGGGTGGCCCCCGGCTCCGTACCGGCCTCCGGGCCGGTGAAGACGGTCGTCGGCAGCCGGGCCCGGACGTACCCGCTGACCTGTTCGGCCGTCAACTTGTCGTCCGCCACGAGCGTCCTGGCAAGGGCGTCGAGCGCGTGCTCGAGCATGATGTCCGAAGTGGGCTGCACGCACTGGGCGTTGGTGAGCACGTGTCCGTCGTGATTGACCACCACGCCCGTGCAGCGGCGGCTGAAGGTGAACGGTTCGGGGTGGAGCAGGGCGTCGTCCTTCTTGTTGCGGACAAAGCCGGTGAGGACGGCCTCCAGGAAGACCATCGACGGCGCGACGGTGGCGAGCGCACGCTCCTCCGGGCTGCGCGGCGGGGCCTCTGCCCAGGGCTTGAGCCCGGGTGGGGGCGGGGTGGCGGTCGGGGTGACGGCCGTCGGCGGCGGCTCCGGCCCGCTCGCCGAGATGGCCCATACGCCCGCTCCACCACCGACGGCAGCCACCAGGAGCAGCGCGGCGACGGCGACCCAGAGCCCGGTCTGCCGTTTCGGCGGCGACGAGGGCTTGATCCTGCGGCCCGGCGCCCCGAACGGGTCGGACGGCGCAGGCCCGTACGTCGCGCCGGTCGGCGCCATCGCCTGATCGGTCCCGTCGGGTCCGGGCCAGGCGGCGGGGGAGGCCGGAGCCGCCGACACGGGCGCGCCCGAAGCGGGGGCGCCCGACACCGAAGCGCCCGACACGGGCTGAGGCGCTCCGGACACCGGCTGGGGTGGCCCGGAGACCGGCTGGGGTGGCCCAGACACGGGCTGGGGTGGCCCGGAGACCGGCGGCGCGGCGGTTGGAACCGGCGTGTACTCCACACCGAGGGCCTGGAAGAGCTTCTCCGCGCCGCGTCCCGCCTCCGCGGGATACGCCACCCATGGCGCGGCGGCCGAGAAGTCCGCGTAGGTGAAGGGCATGCCGCCCGTCTGGGCGAGGCTGTCGGCGATGCCGGCGAACGCCTCGCGCCAGCCCGAAGCGGCGGCCACCGTGGCGTCCAGCACGGCCACCGTGACGAAACGGCCCTGCCCGTCGACGGCCGCCCACGCTTTGCCGACCGGTGACCCGCCCAGCAGGTGCGTGTACCGGTAGGGGCCGTCCGGCTGCATGGCAACTCCTCTGCTCGACCGCCGTGCGGATCCTATCGAGTCACCGCACCTCGTCCTGCCCACCGGTCGCCGCTCTGTCCGGGGCCGGGATCGGACCCGCAGCTCAGATCGGTTCCACTGGCGAGAGACGGAAGCGCTTGCCCGATGAAAGTTTTTATGCATAGACTCACAGAGTGAATGACGGGGCTGCCATCGCGTCGACCGAGCGGGTCGTCGGCCTCTTCGACGGGGTCCGGCTCACCCCGACGCAGCGGCGCATCGCGCACTGTCTGGTGCAGCACGCCGGCGCCGTCGGCTATCTCTCCGCCGCCGAGGTCGCCGAGCTGGCCGGGGTCAGCCAGCCGTCGGTCACCCGGTTCGCGGTGGCGCTGGGCCACGACGGCTACCCGGCGCTCCGCCGCCGGCTGCGCGAACTGACCGCCGCCGCGCCGAGCCCGGCCACCGCCGGCAACGAACTCCAGCAGGCGGTACGCGCCGAGATCGGCAACCTGGACCGGCTCGCCGGCCAGCTCGCCGACCGGGAGCGGATCGCCGCCACCGGGCGGCTGCTGGCCGCCAGCCGTCCCCTGCCGGTGCTCGGCCTGCGCGCCGCCGCGCCGCTGGCCGCCTACTTCGCCTACTTCGCCGCCAAGGTGCACCCGGACGTCCGGGTGCTCGACGACGGGGGCAGCCTGCTCACCGACCGGTTGGAGCAGGCAGTCGAGGCCGGTGCCCGGGCGCTGCTGGCGTTCGTGCTGCCCCGCTATCCCCGGGAGACCCTGGACACGCTGCGCGAGGCCCGCGACGCCGGGCTGAGCGTGGTCGCGATCACCGACTCGCCGGTCAGCCCGGCGACCGAGCACGCCGACGTGGTGCTGCCCGCCGCGGTCGGCGCGCAGCTCGTCTTCGACCTGCACACCGCCCCGATGACCCTGGCCATGGTGCTGCTCCAGGCGATCTGCGACGCCGCCCCGGCCGAGACCCAGCGGCGGCTGGAGGCGTTCGAAGCCTCCGCCGCCCGTCGACAGTTGTTCCTCGGTTAGGAGGGTTCCCGCCATGACACGATCCACCCAAGCAGGTGCCGGGCCGGTCCGGGCCGCCCGTGGCCCGGAGCGCACCGCCCGGGGCTGGCCGCAGGAGGCCGCCCTGCGGATGCTGATGAACAACCTCGACCCCGAGGTGGCCGAGCGCCCCGACGACCTGGTCGTCTACGGCGGCACCGGGAAGGCGGCCCGGGACTGGCCCTCCTACCACGCCCTGGTGCGTACGCTCACCGACCTGCGGGACGACGAGACCATGCTGGTGCAGTCGGGCCGCCCGGTCGGCGTGATGCGGACCCACGAGTGGGCGCCCCGGGTGCTGCTGGCCAACTCGAACCTGGTCGGCGACTGGGCGACCTGGCCGGAGTTCCGCCGCCTGGAGCAGCTCGGCCTGACCATGTACGGGCAGATGACCGCCGGCTCGTGGATCTACATCGGCACCCAGGGCATCCTCCAGGGCACCTACGAGACCTTCGCCGCGGTGGCGGCGAAACGCTTCAACGGCACCCTGGCCGGGACACTGACGCTGACCGGCGGGTGTGGCGGGATGGGCGGGGCACAGCCCCTGGCGGTCACCATGAACGGCGGCGTCTGCCTGATCGTGGACGTGGACCGCAGCCGGCTGGAGCGCCGGGCGCACGACCGCTACCTCGACGAGATCGCCGACGACCTGGACGACGCGGTCGCACGGGTCCTCGCCGCGAAGCGGGACCGCCGGGCGTTGAGCGTCGGCGTGGTCGGCAACGCCGCCACCGTCTTCCCGGAGCTGCTGCGCCGGGGCGTCGCCGTCGACATCGTCACCGACCAGACCAGCGCGCACGACCCGCTGTCGTACCTGCCGGAGGGGGTGGAGCTGGCCGAGGCCCGGGACTACGCGGCGGCCAAGCCGGCCGAGTTCACCGACCGGGCCCGGGCCTCCATGGCGAAACACGTCGAGGCGATGGTCGGTTTCCTCGACGCCGGTGCGGAGGTCTTCGACTACGGCAACTCGCTCCGCGGCGAGGCCCGGCTCGGCGGGTACGAGCGGGCCTTCGACTTCCCCGGCTTCGTGCCGGCGTACATCCGGCCGCTGTTCTGCGAGGGCAAGGGGCCGTTCCGGTGGGCGGCGCTCTCCGGCGACCCGGCCGACATCGCCGCCACCGACCGGGCGATCCTGGAGCTGTTCCCGGAGAACGAGCCCCTGGCCCGGTGGATCCGGATGGCCGGCGAGCGGGTCGCCTTCCAGGGCCTGCCGGCGCGGATCTGCTGGCTCGGCTACGGCGAGCGGGACAAGGCGGGCGTGCGGTTCAACGAGATGGTCGCCGCCGGTGAGCTGAGCGCCCCGGTGGTGATCGGCCGGGACCACCTGGACTGCGGCAGCGTGGCCAGCCCGTACCGCGAGACCGAGGCGATGGCCGACGGCTCCGACGCGATCGCCGACTGGCCGCTGCTCAACGCGCTGGTCAACACCGCCAGCGGGGCCTCCTGGGTCTCCATCCACCACGGCGGCGGCGTCGGCATCGGCCGCTCCATCCACGCCGGCCAGGTCTGTGTGGCCGACGGCACCGCGCTGGCCGGGCAGAAGATCGAGCGGGTGCTCACCAACGACCCGGCGATGGGCGTGATCCGGCACGTCGACGCCGGATACCCCACCCCCCACACCGACGTCCGCATCCCAATGTCGGAGTAAGGAAGGGCCCCTTGTTAACGCATACGGTAGAGGAAGGGCCCCTTCTTAACAGGTTCCGCGAGCTGTGGGACGAGATCGCGCCGATCGGCCGCGACGATCGCAGCGGCGGCTACCTGCGCTACGCGTTCACCGAACCCGAGCTGTGGCTGCGCGCCTGGTTCCGCGAGCAGGCGCAACGGCGGGCCATGCCGGTCACCGAGGACGGCAACGGCAACCTCTTCGCCTGGTGGGGCGACCCGGCCGCCGGCGACGCGGTGCTCACCGGCAGCCACTTCGACTCCGTCCCGCACGGCGGGGCGTACGACGGGCCGCTCGGCATCGTCAGCGCCTGGCTCGCCGTCGACGAGTTGCGTGCGGCCGGTGTCAACCCGACCCGGCCCCTCGTGGTCGGCGCGTTCGTCGAGGAGGAGGGCGCCCGGTTCGGCGTACCGTGCCTGGGCTCGCGGCTGCTCACCGGGCAGATCGACGCCGGCCGGGCGGGCCGGCTGCGGGACGCGGCCGGGGTGAGCTTCGCCGAGGCGCTGGGCGACCGGCCGGCGGGCGCGGACCCGGCGCTGACCGGCCGGCTGGCCGCCTTCGTGGAGCTGCACGTCGAGCAGGGCCGCGCGCTGGTCGACCAGGCCACGCCGGTCGCGGTGGCCAGCGCGATCTGGCCGCACGGCCGCTGGCGCTTCGACTTCACCGGCGAGGGAAACCACGCCGGTACGACCCGGATGGCCGACCGCCGCGACCCCATGTTGACGTACGCGTTCACGGTGCTCGCGGCGAACAAGGAGGCCCGGCTGCGCGACGCGCACGCCACCGTGGGCCGGGTGGCGGTGGAGCCGAACGCGACCAATGCCATCCCGTCCCGGGTGACCGGCTGGCTGGACGCTCGGGCCGCCGAGCCGGAGACCCTCACCGGGCTGGTCGAGGCGGTACGGGCCAAGGTCGCCGAGCGGGCCCGGCGCGACGGCACCGCGGTCACCCTGACCGAGGAGTCGGCGACGCCGCTGGTGGCGTTCGACGGCGGGCTGGCCGACCGGCTGGCCGGGCTGCTGGACGCGCCGGTGCTGCCCACCGGGGCGGGGCACGACGCGGGGGTGCTGGCCGGGCAGGTACCCACGGCGATGCTCTTCGTCCGCAACCCGACCGGGGTGTCGCACTCCCCCGCCGAGTCGGCCACCGACGCCGACTGTGCCGCCGGGGTGACCGCCCTGGCCCGGGTGCTGGAGGAACTGACGACATGACCTCGACCCGCTGGCTCGCCGAGCACGCCTGGCTGCCCGAGCAGGCCGAACCGACCCCGGACGTGCTGATCGAGACGGTCAACGGCCGGATCACCGGGGTCACGCCGCTGACTCCGGGCGGCCGGCCGGACGCCGGGGTCGAGGTGCTGGTCGACGCCGTCCGGCTACCCGGTCTCACCCTGCCGGGGCTGGCCAACGCCCACTCGCACGCCTTCCACCGGGCGCTGCGCGGGCGCACCCAGGGCGGACGCGGCGACTTCTGGAGCTGGCGCGACCAGATGTACGCGGTCACCACCCGGCTGGATCCGGACACCTACCTGGCGCTGGCCCGCGCGGTGTACGCCGAGATGGCGCTGGCCGGGATCACCTGCGTGGGCGAGTTCCACTACCTGCACCACGGACCGGGCGGCGCCCCGTACGCCGACCCGAACGCGATGAGCGCCGCGCTGGTCGAGGCGGCGGCGCACGCCGGGATCCGGCTCACCCTGCTGGACACCTGCTACCTGACCGCCACGGTGGACGGTCAGCCGCTGGCCGGGCCGCAGCAGCGCTTCGGCGACGGTGACGCGCTGCGCTGGGCGGAGCGGGTCGGCGCGTTCACCCCGGACGGCGAGCACGCCCGCCTCGGTGCGGCCATCCACTCCGTCCGCGCGGTGCCGGCCGAGCAGCTCGCCACGGTGGCCGGCTGGGCGCAGCGCCGCGACGCGCCGCTGCACGTGCACCTCTCCGAGCAGCCCGCCGAGAACGACGCCTGCCGGGCGGTGCACGGCCGTACCCCGACCGGGCTGCTCGCCGACCACGGCGCGCTCGGCCCCGCCACCACGGCGGTGCACGCCACCCACCCGACCAGCGGCGACGTGAGCCTGCTCGGGGAGAGCCGGACCGGGGTCTGCCTCTGCCCGACCACCGAGCGGGACCTCGCCGACGGGATCGGTCCGGCCGGCCGGATGGCCGAGGCCGGCATCCCGCTCAGCCTGGGCAGCGACAGCCAGGCGGTGATCGATCCGTTCGAGGAGGCCCGTGCGGTGGAGCTGGACGAGCGGCTGCGGACCCGCCGGCGCGGCCACTTCGCCCCGGCGGAGCTGCTGACCGCGGCGAGCGCCGCCGGGCACGCCGCGCTGGGCTGGACCGACGCCGGCCGGATCGCCGTCGGTGACCGGGCCGACCTGGTCACGGTGCGGCTGGACAGCGTACGCACCGCCGGGGTGGCACCGGCGGGCGTGTGGTTCGCGGCGAGCGCGGCCGACGTCGTCCAGGTCGTGGTCGACGGCCGGGTGCTGGTCCGCGACGGCCGCCACCTGACCGTCGACGTGCCGCAGGAGCTCGCCACGTCCATCGCGGAGGTGACCTCCCGATGACGGGACGCAGCCTGTTGGTGGACGACATCGGGGAGCTGGTGACCAACGTGGCCAGCTCGGGCGCGGGCGGGCCGCTGGGCATCCGGCGCCGGGCCGCCGTGCTGATCGAGGAGGGCGAGGTGGCCTGGGTCGGCCCGGCCGCCGACGCGCCCCCGGCCGACCGGCGGATCGACGCGGGCGGGGCGGCGGTGCTGCCCGGGTTCGTGGACAGTCACGCGCACCTGGTCTTCGCCGGGGACCGGGCCGCCGAGTTCGCCGCCCGGATGGCCGGTCAGCCGTACACCGGTGGGGGCATCCGGACCACGGTCGGTGCCACCCGCGCCGCCGCCGACAGCGAGCTGCGGGCCACCGTGCGCCGGCTGCACGGCGAGGCGTTGCGGCAGGGCAGCACCACGATCGAGATCAAGAGTGGGTACGGCCTCACCGTCGCCGACGAGGCCCGCTCGCTGCGGATCGCCGCCGAGGTCACCGACGAGACCACTTTTCTCGGCGCGCACGTGGTTCCGGCCGAGTACGCCGACCGACCCGACGAGTACGTGGGGCTGGTCTGCGGCCCGATGCTCGCCGCCGCCGCGCCGTACGCCCGCTGGGTCGACGTCTTCTGCGAGCGGGGCGCCTTCGACGCCGACCACGCCCGGGCGATCCTGGCCTGCGGGCAGGCCGTCGGCCTGGGCGTGCGGGTGCACGCCAACCAGCTCGGTCCCGGACCGGGCGTGCAGCTCGGGGTGGAGCTGGGCGCGGCCAGCGTGGACCACTGCACCCACCTGACCGACGCCGACGTCGACGCGCTCGCCTCGACCCGGGTCGACTGCATGTGCGCCGAGGGCGGCCACACCGCGACCGTCGCCACCCTGCTGCCCGGCGCCGATTTCTCCACCCGTTCGCCCTATCCCGACGCCCGTCGGTTGCTCGACGCGGGGGTCACCGTGGCGCTGGCCACCGACTGCAACCCCGGCTCGTCGTACACCTCGTCGATGCCGTTCTGCATCGCGCTGGCCGTACGCGAGATGCGGATGACCCCGGCGGAGGCGGTCTGGGCCGCGACCGCCGGTGGCGCGCGGGCGCTGCGCCGCGACGACATCGGGGTGCTGCGACCCGGCGCCCGCGCCGACCTGATCATCCTCGACGCCCCGTCCCACCTGCACCTGGCCTACCGGCCCGGGGTGCCCCTGATCCGCCAGGTCCTGCACAACGGAGTAGCGCGATGACCGTGACCATCCAGCCCACCGGGGTCTCCCCGGCCGACGTCCTCGCCGTGGCGCGCGGCGCCACCAAGGTCGTCCTCGACCCGGCGACCGTCGACGCGATGGCGACCAGCCGGTCCATCGTGGACGGTATCGAGGCCGCCGGCCGTCCCGTCTACGGCGTCTCGACCGGTTTCGGCGCCCTCGCCAACACCTTCGTCGCCCCCGAGCGGCGGGCCGAATTGCAGCACGCGCTGATCCGCTCGCACGCCGCCGGGGTGGGCGCGCCGATGCCGCGGGAGGTGGTGCGGGCGATGATGCTGTTGCGGGTCCGCTCGCTGGCCCTGGGCCGCTCCGGGGTACGCCCGCTGGTCGCCGAGGCGCTGGTGGACCTGCTCAACCACGACGTCACCCCGTGGGTGCCGGAGCACGGGTCGCTGGGGGCCTCCGGCGACCTGGCACCGCTGGCGCACTGCGCGCTGGTGCTGCTCGGCGAGGGCTGGGTGCTCGGCGCGAACGGCGAGCGGGCGCCCGCCGCCGACGCGCTGCGCCGGGCCGGCCTGGCCCCGGTCGAGTTGGCCGCCAAGGAGGGGCTGGCGCTGATCAACGGCACCGACGGCATGCTCGGCATGCTGCTGCTGGCGATCCACGACGCGGCGCACCTGTTCACCATGGCCGACGTGACCGCCGCGCTGGCGATCGAGGCGATGCTCGGCTCGGAGCGGCCGTTCCTGCCGGAGCTGCACGCCATCCGCCCGCACCCCGGTCAGGGCGTCTCGGCGGCGAACATCCACCGGCTGTTGCAGGATTCGACGGTGATGGACTCGCACCGCGACGATCTGGCCCACGCGGTGCAGGACGCCTACTCGATGCGCTGCGCGCCGCAGGTGGCCGGCGCGGCCCGGGACACCCTGGACTTCGTCCGCACGGTGGCCGGCCGGGAACTGGTGTCGGTGGTGGACAACCCGGTGGTGCTGCCCGACGGCCGGGTCGAGTCGACCGGGAACTTCCACGGCGCGCCGCTGGGCTTCGCCGCCGACTTCCTGGCCATCGCCGCCGCCGAGGTGGGCGCGATCGCCGAGCGCCGGGTGGACCGGCTGCTCGACGTGACCCGCTCCCGGGACCTGCCGGCCTTCCTCTCCCCGGACGCGGGAGTCAACTCCGGGCTGATGATCGCCCAGTACACGGCGGCCGGCATCGTCGCGGAGAACCGCCGGCTGGCCGCGCCCGCCTCGGTGGACTCGCTGCCCACCAGCGGCATGCAGGAGGACCACGTCTCGATGGGCTGGGCGGCGGCAAAGAAGCTGCGCACCGTCCTGGACAACCTGACCAGCCTGCTCGCCGTCGAGTTGCTGGCCGCCGTACGCGGGCTCCAGCTACGCGCACCGCTGAACCCGTCGCCGGCCGGACGAGCGGCGATCGCGGCCCTCGGCGGCATCGCCGGCGAGCCCGGCCCCGACGTTTTCCTCGCTCCCCTGATGGAGGCCGCCCGGGCCGTGGTCTCCGGCCCCGGGCTGCGCACCGCCATCGAGGCCGAAATCGGCCCCCTCACCTGACGGGGCGACCGGCCTGGTCGGTCCGCTGCGCTGGGCTAGCAGACCCTGGTGCGTCGGCGCCCTTCCCGGAGCCGATCCGCACCAAGATCTCGGGGTGGGTCAGGGTGCGGTGGGGAGCACCTTGGCGGCCAGGGCCGCCAGTTCGCGGAGGGCCTTGCCACGGTGGCTGATCGCGTCCTTCTCCGCCGGGGTCAGCTCGGCGTTGGTGCGGTCCTGGCCGTCGCCGAGGAAGATCGGGTCGTAGCCGAAGCCGCCGTCACCGCGCGGGGCCCGCAGCAGCCGGCCCGCCTGCCGGCCGTCCACCAGGTGCTCCTTGCCGCCGGGCAGCACCAGCGCGACCGTGCAGACGAAGGAGGCGGCCCGGTGCTCGTCCGGCACGTCGGCGACCTGGTCCAGCACCAGCTGGAGGTTGGCGTGGTCGTCGCCGTGCCGGCCGGCCCACCGGGCGCTGAACACGCCCGGCATCCCGTTGAGCGCGTCGACGGCCAGCCCGGAGTCGTCGGCGATCGTCGGCAGGCCGGTGCGCCGGCAGCCCTCCCGCGCCTTGATCAGCGCGTTCTCACCGAAGGTGAGCCCGGTCTCCGGCAGCTCCGGGTACGCCTCGACGTCGTCCAGCCCGATCAGGGCGATCCGGTGCGCGCCGAGCGCGCCGTCCAGGATGCGTTGCAGCTCGATGAGCTTCTTCCGGTTCCGGGTGGCGAGCAGGACCTTGTTCATGCAGGACCGCCTTTCGTTCGCGACTGCGGGGCTCGCAAGCTCACTCCTCGCGCTTCACAGGGAGGAAAGCGCCTTCCGCTGGGCATCGGCCAGGTCCAGACAACCGACGACGGCCAGGTCGAGCAAAGCGTCCAACTGCTCGCGGGCGAACACGCCGGCCTCTCCGGTGCCCTGCACCTCGACGAAGTCTCCGGTGCCGGTGCAGACCACGTTCATGTCGACCTCGGCGGCCACGTCCTCGGTGTAGCACAGGTCCAGGCGCGGCTCGCCGTCGATCACGCCGACACTGATCGCGGCCACCGACCGGTGCATCACCTTCTCCGGCGTACCGGTCAGGGCCCTGCGCCCGGCGAGCCAGGTCACCGCGTCGTACAGGGCCACGTACGCGCCGGTGATCGCCGCCGTCCGGGTGCCGCCGTCGGCCTGCAGGACGTCGCAGTCGAGCACGATCGAGTTCTCGCCGAGCGCCTTGAGGTCGATGGCGGCGCGCAGGCTCCGGCCGATCAGCCGGGAGATCTCGTGGGTACGCCCACCGATCTTGCCCCGGACGCTCTCCCGGTCGGAGCGGGTGTTGGTGGCCCGTGGCAGCATCGCGTACTCGGCGGTGACCCAGCCCAGCCCCGAGCCTCGCCGCCAGCGGGGCACTCCCTCGGTGACGCTCGCGGTGCAGAGCACCCGGGTCGCGCCGAACTCCACCAGCACCGAGCCCTCCGGATGGGAACTCCAGCCCCGGGTCAGGGTCACCGGTCGAAGTTGGTCGGGTCGCCGCCCGTCAGGTCGCGCCATGACCTGCACCCTATGTGGTGCCGTGATCCGACCGTCCCCGGGTGTCCACCGGCTGCCCGCCGGCGATGCCGTGCGCGCGCAGGAAGCCGGCGACCGCCGCCGGCCAACCGAACTCCTCGGCCCGGTGGCGGGCGGTCGCCCGTCGTGCCGCCTCGGGGCGCGCCAGCAACCGGACGACGGCCTGGGCCTGGGCCGACGGGGTGCTCTCGGCGGCGAGCCCGCCCGGCCCGATCACCTCGGGCAGCGCGCTGGCGGCATTGGCCACCACCGGGGTGCCGCAGGCCAGCGCCTCCAGGCCGGCCAGGCCGAAGGTCTCCACCGGTCCCGGTGCCAGCACCACGTCCGCCGTGGCGAGCAGCGCGGCGAGCGCCGCCCGGTCCGGCAGGAAGCCGGTGAAGTGCACCGGCAGGCCCGCCGCCCGCCGGGTCAGCGCCGGTCGCAGCGGCCCGTCCCCCGCCATCACCAGCACCGCGGGTACGCCGTCGCGGAGCAGCCGGGCGAGGGCGGCCAGCGCCAGTTCGGGCCGCTTCTCCATGGACAGCCGGGCGCAGTGCACCAGCAGCACCTCGGTCTGGTCGGCGTACCGCTCGCGCAGCACCGGGTCGGCGTGCCGGGGATGGAAGGTGGTGAGGTCGACGCCGAGCGGCACCAGGTCGACGGGGGACTCGCCGAGTCGGCCGAGTTCCTCGGCGGCCCACCGGGTGGTGCAGACGATCCGGTCGTAGCGGCGCAGGGTCTCCCGGTTGAGCCGGTCCGCGACCCGGCGGGCGACGGCGTCGGGCAGTCGCCACTGGCCGAGCAGGCCGGTCAGGCTCTCGTGCGAGACCATCACCGACGGCACTTTCCGCCTGCGGGCCCAGTCGCCGGTCCAGCGCAGGGTGCTGCGGTCGGAAACCTCCAACCGGTCGGGGGCCAGCTCATCGAGGACCTGGGCCAGCCGCCGCTTGTCGGTCAGCACCCGGTAGCCGCCGGTGCCGGGCAGTTCCGGGCCGGGCAGCGTGATCTCGCGCCCCCAGGGATGCCGGGTGTCGCGGTACCGGACGCCGGGGACGACCAGGACCGGCTCGTGGCCGGCGGCGAGGTACCCCGCGCCGAGGTGCCGCAGCGCGGTACGCAGGCCGCCGGAGCGGCCGGTCACGAAGTTCGCCACCCGGACGATGCGGGCCGGACGGGGCGGCGCGGCGACCGTCGTCACGCCGACCGGCCCATCGCAGGCGTGCCGGCCAACACCGCCCGGTAGTGCCCGATCAGCTCGTCGCCCACCCCGGTCCAGCTACGTCGGGCGATCGCGGCCCGGGCGGCCCGGCCGTACGCGGCGCGCCGGACGGGGTCAGCGGCGAGTTCCGCCACGGCGGCAGCGAGGGCGGCGGAGTCGGCCGGCGGCACCAGCAGCCCGGTGACGCCGGATTCGACCAGGTCGACCGGGCCACCGCTGGCCGGGGCGACCACCGGCACACCGCTCGCGGCGGCCTCCTGCAACGTCTGGCCGAACGTCTCGTGCGGGCCGGTGTGCACGAACACGTCGAGGCTGGCGTAGAGGCGGGCCAACGCCTCGCCGTGCTGGACACCGAGGAAACGCACCCCGGGCAGGTCCCGTTCGAGCTGCCGGCGGGCGGGGCCGTCTCCCGCGACCACGACCCGGACGCCGCACAGTTCCACGGTGGCGGCCAGCAGCTCGACGCGCTTCTCCGGGGCGAGCCGGCCGACGTAGCCCACCAGCAGTTCACCGTCCCCGGCGAGCGCCCGCCGCAGGCTCGGGCAGCGCTTGTCGGGGTGGAAGCGTTCCGCGTCGACGCCGCGGCGCCACAGCCAGACCCGCTGCACGCCGTGGGAGACCAGGTCGGCGGCGGACCGGGTGGAGGGGGCCAGGGTACGCCGTGCCGAATTGTGGATCTCCCGCAGCCGCCGCCAGGCCGCCGCCTCGCCCCAGCCGACCCGGTACGCGCGGGCGTAGGCGGCGACGTCGGTCTGGTAGACGGCGACGGTGGGCAGCCCGTGCCGCTCCGCCACCACGGCGGCCCGCGCCCCGAGGATGAACGGGCTGGCCAGGTGGACCACGTCCGGCGCGTGTGCCAGCAGCACGCCGGCCAGCCGGCTGTTGGTCGCCATGCCGAGCCGGAAGCCCTGGTACCGGGGCAGCGGCACGCTCGGGATACGGACCACCGGATAGGGGTAGCGGTCGAGGTCGCGCCGGCGCGCCCCGGGCGGAGCCGGCGCGATGACCAACGGCTGGTGGCCGCGGGCGACGAGATGCTCGGCGGCCCGCACGACCGAGTGCGCGACACCGTTGACGTCCGGTGGGAACGACTCGGTCACGATGGCGATCCGCATGGCACCCACCGTGCTGGCCACAGCGAAGATTCAGGAAACGCCCGGCTGACCGGCCGGCGAACAGTGCTGGCTGGTCAGATGTCGTAGCTGGCGCCGGGGCGGACCACTTCCAGCGGGCCGGCGTACGCGGCGGCGGCGGAGGCGACCGTGTGCGCCTCACTGCCCCAGGCGGCCACCAGGTGGGTCAGCAGCAGCCGCCCGACGTTGGCCTTGGCCGCCGCCTCGCCGGCCTCCCGGCCGGTGAGGTGCAGATCCGGCGGGTTGTCGACACCGTCGAGGTAGCTGGCCTCGCAGAGGAAGGCGTCGGCGTTCTGGGCCAGCCGCTGCAACGCCTCGCAGGGCGCGGTGTCCGCGGAGTAGCAGAGCACCCGGCCGGCGTGCTCCAACCGGACGCCGTAGGTCTCCACCGGATGCAGCACCCGGTCGACGGTGACGCTGAACGGACCGATCGGGAAGGTGCCGGGTTGCAGCGCATAGAACTGGTAGACATCCTCGACCGTGCTGTCCTCCTGCCCGTACGCGGAGGCCAGCCGGTCCGGGGCGCCGGCAGGGGCGTAGACCGGCAACGGCGGGTACGGGCCGTCCGGGGCGTACCGCCGCACCACCACGTACGTCGCGGCGTCGAGGATATGGTCGCAGTGCAGGTGGGTCAGGAGGATGGCGTCCGGGGCGTGCAGCCCGGCGTAGCGCTGGAGGGTGGACAGCGAGCCCGGGCCGAAGTCGACCAGGAGCCGGAAGTCCTCGGCCTCGACCAGGTACGCCGAGCAGGGGGACTCGGGTCCGGGGAAGCTGCCCGCACAGCCCAGGACGGTCAGTCGCATCGAGTTGTCTCGCTGTCACGGTAGGTAGTAATCGCGCCGGCCGCCGCTCCGGCGATGATCACTACCGACGCGTACGCCACGCTGCGCAGCCTACGCCCGCCTGCGCAGAGGCAAGAATGATCTGCTGGAAGTTGTCATCAACGTGACACCCGTTTCGGCCGTCCGATCGACTCCGGGTTACCGGAGTGGCCGACCCGGACAGGCCGACGCGACGAGGGCCACCGGCTGTCTGCCGATGGCCCTCGTGATGTCGCTCGCCCCGCTTGGGTCAGGCCCAGAGTTGGCCCTCCAGGGCGTCCTCCGCGTCGGCCAAAGTGCCGCCGTAGGCCCCGGTGCTGAGGTACTTCCAGCCACCGTCGCTGACCACGAACGCCACGTCGGCGCGGCGGCCGTCGCGTACCGCCTCGTGCGCCACGGCTAACGCCGCGTGCAGGACCGCCCCGGTGGAGAAGCCGACGAAGAGGCCCTCCACCTCCACCAGCTGCCGGGTACGCAGCACCGCGTCGCGGGTGCCGACGGAGAACCGCCGGTTGAGCACGGTCGCGTCGTACAGCTCCGGGACGTATCCCTCGTCGATGTTGCGCAGGCCGTAGACCAGCTCGCCGTACCGTGGCTCGGCGGCGACGATCTGGATGCCCTCGACCTTTTCACGCAGGTAGCGCCCGGTGCCCATCAACGTGCCGGTGGTGCCCAGCCCGGCCACGAAGTGGGTGATCGTCGGCAGGTCGTGCAGCAGCTCGGGACCGGTCGTCTCGTAGTGCGCCCGGGCGTTCGCCTCGTTGCCGTACTGGAAGAGCATCACCCAGTCCGGGTGCTCGGCGGCGATCTGCTTGGCGGTGGCGACCGCCTGGTTGGAGCCGCCCGCCGCCGGCGAGAAGATGATCTCCGCACCGTACATCCGGAGCAGTTGCACCCGCTCGGTGGAGACGTTCTCCGGCATCACACAGACCAGGCGATAGCCGCGCAGCTTGGCCACCATGGCCAGCGAGATGCCGGTGTTGCCGCTGGTCGGCTCCAGGATCGTGTCGCCCGGCCGGAGCCGGCCAGCCGCCTCGGCGGCCCGGACCATGAACAGCGCGGCCCGGTCCTTGATGCTGCCGGTCGGGTTGCGGTCCTCCAGCTTCGCCCACAGCCGCACCGGCGGCGCGCCGTCGGGCACCGTCGGCGACAGTCGGGGGAGCCCCACCAGCGGCGTACCGCCACAGGCGTCCAGCAGGCTGTCGTACCGCGCCATCGCGGCCGCCTCAGCTCGCGGCGACGGGCGCGCGACGCCCGGCGGGCGCGGCGGTGTGCTGGGCGGTCGCCGCAGCGGCGGCGGTGTGCTGGGCGATTGCCGCAGCGGCGGCGCTGTGCTGACTGATCGCCGCAGCGGCGGCGAAGCCGAACGCGCCACCGGCCACCGCGGGCAGGATGGTGACGCCGTCGCCGTCGTTCAGCTTGGCGTCCAGCGCGCCGAGGAAGCGGACGTCCTCGTCGTTGACGTAGACGTTGACGAAGCGGTGCAGCGCGCCGGCCTCGGTGACCAGCCGGCCACGCAGCCCGGCGTGCCGGGAGTCCAGGTCGGTCAGCAGGTCGTCCAGCGTGTCGCCGCTGCCCTCGACGACCTTCGCGCCGCCGGTGTAGCTGCGCAGGATGGTGGGGATGCGAACCTCGATGGCCATGGTGTCGTACTCCTCGATCGGGTGTGCTCGGTGACGGGAAAGGGTGTGCGGGGCTGAGCGGGTCAGCGGCCCGAACACTCGTAGTCGACCGTCGCCGGGCTCTGCCCGAACATGTAGGACTGCACGGCGTGCGGATCCACCCCGGCGTCGAGGATCCGTACCGGCTCCTCGGTCACCACCCCGTCCACGATGCGGAAGGAGCGGATCTCCTCCGTGTCGGGCTCGCGGGTGGAGACGAGCAGGTAGTGCGCGCCGGGCTCACCGGCGAAGGAGATGTCCGTCCGCGAGGGGTAGGCCTCGGTGGCGGTGTGCGAGTGGTAGATGACGACGGGCTCCTCGTCCCGGTCGTCCATCTCACGCCACACCCGCAACTGCTCCATCGAGTCGAACTCGTAGAACGTCATCGAACGGGCCGAATTCTCCATCGGGATGTGCCGGGTCGGTGCGTCGCTGCCGACCGCACCGGCGACCACACCACAGGCCTCGTCGGGATGATCCCGACGGGCGTGGGCGACGATCGCGTCAACGATCGACCGGTCGATGCTCAGCACGCCGACAAGCGTAGCGCCCGGCGGCGGCCGGCCGCGAGGCGGTGCCGGTCACAGTCAGTCGATCAAGGCGTTGAGCAGGGACTCCTGGAGATAGCCCAGATAGGCGTAGACCGAAAGCTGGAACACCCGGCTGGAGGTGGGGTCCTCGGCGACCGCGTCGTCGAGCTCCACCCCCAGGTCCGTCCCGTCCTTGATCTCCAACCGTACGCCCATCGCCAACCGGGCGTCGTTGAGCGCCCGCAGCCACGCCTCGGCGGCCTCGGCGTCCAGCCGGACCTCCCCGCCGCCGTCGCCGGGCAACGCGGCCAGGATCGCCCCGGCCTGGTCGATCTTGGAAGTCTTCAGGTCACCCTCGGTGTAGCGGCGGAACTCCGCGGTCCCCGCCGCGTCCTCCGGGTAGACCTCGGGAAAGAGCCGGCACACCACCGGGTCGGAGTGGTCGAAGCCGTCGGTCAGCAGGCCAACCACCTCGGAGGCGACCTTGCGCAGCACCCGCACCTCGTCGACGGCGAAGGTGGCGACGTACCGGTCGCCCCGGCGGCGGAACATACTCACGGTGCCACCCCTGTTCGCGACTGCGGGGCTCGCAAACCCGGCTCACTCCTCGCGCTCACGGTGCCACCCCTGTTCGCGACTGCGGGGCTCGCAAACCCAGCTCACTCCTCGCCCTCACGAGCGGTCCACCGTCGCCCAGAGGCCGTACGCGTGCAACTGCGAGGCGTCGTGCTCCATCCGCTCCCGGGCGCCGCTGGAGACCACGGCCTTACCCTTGTGGTGCACATCCAGCATGAGCTGCTCGGCCTTCTCCCGGCTGTACCCGAAGAGCTTCTGGAACACCCAGGTCACGTAGGTCATCAGGTTGACCGGGTCGTCCCACACGATCGTCACCCACGGCCGGTCGGCCGCCGGCACCTCATCGGTGTCCGGGGTCTCGACCGGTGCAACCTGCGGAGCCGCCATGCCCCCCATCGTGCCACCGGATCCGCGGAACCGAGGAACCGGAACGCCGGACCGGCCCGGATCGCCACCCTCGGCCCTGCCGTGTGCACGCCCGGTCCTGGTCCGGGCGTGCGCAGGCGCCCCGTCGGCGTTGCCGGCGAGGTGGACGGCGGGACCGTCAGGCGAGCAGGATGCCGTGTTCGGCAGCATCGGACAGCACCGTGCCGAGCGAGAGACGGACCACCTCGAACCGGCGGGAGATCTCCCGGGAGAGCTCCAGTTCGATCTCCCGCAGCGCCCGCTGGGCCCAGGCCCGGGCGGCGCTCGGATCGTCGTTGCCAGGGGTACGCCAGTGCTGCCAGCAGCCACCGGCGAGCGCCACCGCGACCGGCGGGAGCACCTCCGTGCGGGCCGGCGCGGGGTACGCGGAGAGCGCGTCGATCGCTGCGGGGCCGGTCAGCCCCGTCACGCCCGCGCTGCTGGTGACCAGCATCGCCCGCTCCAGATCCTGGCCGGTGTTGTGATCGGCCATGCCGAAGCGGACCGCCTGGTTGATGCGGCGGCGGACCCCTTCCGCCAGCGGCACGCCGAAGAGCCGCCCGGCGGTGTCGTCGATCAGCTCGCGGACGGCGTGGTCGCACTGCGCGGTGGCCAGCAGCGACAGCGCCTCCAGCTCGCGGTCGAGCAGTTGGGGCAGCCCGGCGCAGCCGACACCGAAAACGATCTCCTGCACCACGCGCAGGTGCAGGTTGGCCAGTTCCAGCGCCAGATGCTGACGGATGCGCTGGGCCAAGGACCGCACCTTCCGGTCGAGCTGCTCGGACCAGTCGCCCGGTTCGGCCAGCACCGGCACCCGGCCGTACGTGCCCGGCACCTCCGGCGGCTCGACGCTGGCCCGGCGCAGCCCCTCGTCGGAGGCCCAGCCGACCAGCGCCCGGGTCAGGTCGGTCGCGCCGTCCCTGATGATCGGGAACCAGCGGGCGTCGGCCAGTCCCGGCACGGCGGCGAGCAGCGCGGCCCGGGATGCCTCGACGGTGACCGTGACCGGATCCACCGCCGGGCCGCCGGACTCCCCCGGGCCCTGCGCCGCCGACGTGCCCTCGGGAACCGCCGCCCACCCGCCGCTGCCCGGCGTGACGGCGAAGAAGACCCGGATCGGAGTCCCGGCGACCTCGGAGAGCAGATTCAGTTCCGCGGCGCCGAAGGACTGGTCCGCCGCGATCACCACGAGCAGTGCGCCGGCCCGGCCCACCGCGTCGAGCAGCACTCCGGCGCCGGCCGGCCCCAGCGACGCGGTGTCCGGCGTGTCGACCAGGATGAGCCGCTTCAGCAACGGCTCGGGCAGGGTCAACTCGACCCGGCGCGGTGGCCGGGCCAGCGCCGGCCCGACCGCCGGCGACTCCGGGCGGTACGAGTGCGGCGACCGGTAGCCGGGCACGTAGGCGGCCCGGGTGGGCTGCAGGGAGTGCCGGACCACCAGCCAACTACCGGCCGGCGCGCTCAGCATCCCGGCGTCGAGTTCCAGCAGCGCGGCGAGTACGCCCGCTCGTCCGGCGTCGGCGGGGCCCACGGCGATCACCGCGAGCGGCTCGCGCGGGTCGTCGCCGGTCACACCGAGCCGATCCGGAAACGGACCGGGACCGGGCGGCCCGGCCGCGTCGTCGGACGTGCCAAGGTCGTGGAGAGGGCCCGGCTTCATCAGGCGGCGGCCTCCGAGGAAGGGCGGCCGGCGTGGTCGGCCGCGGCGAACATCCGGTGACGACACCCGGATTCCGGAAGAGTACGGGCGCCGGCATCGGGAACGGGACAATTCAGGTACTCAGCGGTAACTCTGCGACTACTCAACTTAACCCGCTCGGGCTACCGGTCGGGACGCAGTTCCATCGATATGCTGCGGGAATGGGTCGGTGGAGATTCGTGGGCCGGACGGCAGAACTCAACCGTCTGCGGGTGGCGGTGACCGGTGCCGAGGGGCGGGGAATCTTCTTCACCGGCAGCGCGGGCATCGGCAAGAGCAGCCTGCTCCGGCAGGGAGTGGACGCGCTTCCCGGCGAGGAATACGCGGTCTGGTGGATCGCGGCCAGCGCCACCACCGCGGCGATGCCCTTCGGCGGGCTGGTGCAGGTGCTCCCCGTCGAGCAGCCGCAGGGTCTCTCCCCGGCGGGCATCCTGCGTTGGGCCCTCGACGTGTTGCAGCAGCAGGCCGCCGGCCGGCGGATCGTGCTCGCCGTCGACGACGCGCACCTGCTGGACCCGCCGTCGGCCGCGCTGGTGCACCTCGTGGCGCGCGCGGAGAACGCCTGCGTGGTGGGCACCCTGCGCGACGGCGAGCAGATCCCGTTGCCGATCCGGGCACTGTGGACGGACGGCCTGGTCGAGAACGTCGAGCTGAGCCCGCTGGCCCCCACCGAGACCGCCGGGCTGCTCGCCGCCATTCTGGACGGCCCGGTCGACGGCGGCTCGTCGGAGCGGCTGGGCCGGCTCAGCGCCGGCAACCCGCTGCTCCTGCGCGAGCTGGTGCACGCCGCCCAGGGCAGTGAGGAGCTCACCGAGCGGTACGGCATCTGGACCTGGACCGGGCGTCTGGAGCTGGCGCCCAACCTGACCGAGCTGATCGACATCCGGATCGGCCAGCTCAGCCCCGGCGTGCGTGCGGTGGTCGAGCTGGTCGCGTTCGGCGAACCGCTGGGCCTGCGGCTACTCAACAGCGCGGTGGAGCAGACCGATGTGGAGACCGCCGAGGAACGCGGACTGGTCACCATGGTGGAGTCCGACCGGCGGCTCGACGTCCGGTTGGCCCACCCCCTCTACGGCGAGGTGGTACGCCGGCAGTGCCCGGTCAGCCGGACCCGCCGGTTGCAGGCGCACCTGGCCCAACTGGTGGAGGGGGTCGGCACCCGGCGACGGGAGGATCTGCTGCGGGTGGCGGTGTGGCGGCTGGACTCCGGCACCGCACAGGACCCGTCGATGCTGCTCGCCGCGGCCGCGCAGGCGTTCGCGCGCTACGACGTGCCGCTGGCGACCCGGCTGGCCCGCGCGGCGCTCGATGCCGGCGCCGGGTTCGACGCGGCGGAGCTGCTGGCCACCATCCTGATGTTCGCCGACCGGCCGGCCGAGGCGCTCGGCGTGCTCGACGCCGTCGCCACCGACACCGGCGACGAGGAGCGGCTCAGCCGTTGGCTGACGGCCCGCGGCATGGTCAGCTACTGGGGGCTGAGTCAGGAGTCCACGGTGGCGGAGATCGCTCGGCGCGGCACCGAGTTGACCGACCTCGCCGCCCAGGCCCGGATCCGCGCCTTCGAGGCGATCATGCGCCTGCACCGGCTGGACGCCCCGACCGCGCTGCGGCTCGCCCAGGGCGTGCTCGACCGGCCGGCGGCCAGCGTCGCCGCCCGCGAGCTGGCGCGCTGCACCATCGCCCACCTCCAGGCCGTGCAGGGCCAGCTGTGCCGCAGCGCCACGGCGGTGGACCTGGTGCAGTCGAAGGCGGCCAGTTGGCGGGCGGACATGCCGTACCTGCAACTGGCCGTGGAGCTGGCCCGGGGCACCCGGCTGACCCTCTCCGGCGACCTGAGCGGCATCGACACCCTGGTCGCCGACGAGTTCGCCGACCTGGCCGACGCGGGTGACTTCCGGCTCGGCACCGGCTACCTGGCGATCCTGCGGGCGTACGCGGCGCGGCTGCGCGGGCGCAGCGACGCGGCGTTGCAGGCCGCGCTCGGCGCCTGCGCGGTGCTGGCCACCAGCCGGGTCTACGCCGGGCTGGCCCAGGCCGAACGGGCCCAGGCCGCCGCGCTGCGCGGCGACGCCCGGCAGGCGGCCGAGGCGATGGCCGAGGCGGACCGCCTGCACGCGCCGAGCATGGCGGTGCTGTACCCGTGGCTGGAGCAGGCCCGGGCGGCTACGCTCGCCGCCGGCGGGGACCTGTCCGGCGCGGTCGCACGGCTGCACGAGCTGGCCGACCGGCTGCGCCTCGACGGCTTCGCCGGGCACGAGACGCTGGTGCTGCACGACCTGGTGCGGTTGGGCGAGGCCGCCGCGCCGACCGGGCCGACCTGCTCCGACGGCGGCCGCCGCACGGTCGCCCAGCGATTGTCGGAGTTGTCCGAGCAGGTCGACGGGGACCTGCCGCCGCTGCTGGCCCGGCATGCCCGGGCGGCGGCCGACGGGGCGCCCGAGCAGTTGCTCGCCGCCGCCGAGGGCTTCGAGGAGCTGGGGTTGGCGCTGCCCGCCGCAGAGGCCGCGGCCGGCGCGGTGCAGCTGCTGCGGCAGCGCCGGTCGCCGGAGGTCACCGCGGCCAGCGAGCGGCTCGCCGTCCTGCTCGCCTGCTGTGACATGGTGCACACTCCGCCGCTGCGCGCGGCCACGCCGGCGCTGACCGGCCGGGAATGGCAGGTGGCCCGACTCGCGGCCGACGGCGAGACCAGTCGGGCCATCGCCGAGCAGCTCTTTCTCTCCGCCCGCACGGTGGAGAACCACCTACAGCGGATCTACAGCAAGCTCGGGGTGACCGGCCGGTCGGAGCTGAAGGCGGCGCTGCGGACGATCCCGGGCCACGACGGCACATCGGCGAACTGACTCTAGGCTGAAGGCGTGCACACCCGTCGTCCCGCGCTGCTCACCGATCACTACGAGCTGACCATGGTCAGTGCCGCCCTGCGGGACGGCACGGCGCACCGTCGCTGCGTGTTCGAGGTGTTCAGCCGGCGGCTGCCCACCGGTCGCCGGTACGGCGTGGTCGCCGGCGCCGCCCGGCTGGTCGACCTGATCCGGGAGTTCCGCTTCGACCCGGCCGACATCGACTTTCTGCGCCGGACCGGCGTGGTGGACGAGGCGGGCGCGGCCTGGCTCGCCGACTACCGGTTCACCGGCGATGTCGACGGGTACACCGAGGGGGAGCTGTTCTTCCCCGGCTCGCCGATCCTCACCGTCTCCGGCAGTTTCGCCGAGTGCGTGGTGCTGGAGACGCTGGTGCTGTCGGTGCTCAACCACGACTGCGCGGTGGCCGCCGCCGCGGCACGGATGGTGACCGCGGCCCGGGGCCGGGCGCTGATCGAGATGGGGTCGCGGCGGGCGCACGAGGAGGCGGCGGTCGCGGCGGCGCGGGCGGCCTACCTGGCCGGGTTCCGGTTCACCTCCAACCTCGCCGCCGGCCAGCGGTACGGCATCCCCACCGCGGGCACCGCCGCGCACGCGTTCACCCTGCTGCACGACGACGAGCGGGCCGCGTTCGCCTCGCAGGTCGCCACGCTGGGCAAGGACACCACGCTGCTGGTCGACACGTACGACATCAGCCAGGGCATCCGCACCGCGATCGAGGTGGCCGGGCCGGAGCTGCGGGCGGTCCGGATCGACTCCGGTGACCTGGCCGTGATCGCCCAGCAGTCCCGGCAGTTGCTGGACTCGCTCGGCGCCACCGAGACCAAGATCATTGTCTCCGGCGATCTCGACGAGTACAGCATCGCGGCGCTCGCCGCCGAGCCGGTGGACATGTACGGCGCGGGCACCGCCGTGGTCACCGGCTCCGGAGCACCGACCGCCGGCCTGGTCTACAAGTTGGTCGAGGTCGACGGACGCCCGGTGGTCAAGCGGTCCGAGCAGAAGGCCACCATCGGCGGCCGCAAGGTCGCCGTCCGCCGGCACAAACCCACCGGCACCGCCACCGAGGAGATCATCGTCCCGCAGGGTGTGCCGGACCGGCGCCCCAACGACCGGCTGCTGCAACGGTCGTACGTGGTCGACGGCGAGCCGGTGACCCTGCCGACGCTGGACGAGGCGCGGGAGCACCTGCGCCAGTGCCTGATCTCCATCCCGTGGGAGGGCCTCAAGCTCTCCGTCGGTGACCCGGCCATCCCGGTCACCGTGGTACCGGCCGAGTGACAGTCGCTGGAAGGAGCGGAGTCGGTGCGCAACGCGCTGATCATCGTGGACGTGCAGAAGGACTTCTGCGAGGGCGGGTCACTGGCCGTGGCGGGCGGGGCCGGTGTCGCCGCCGGGATCTCCCGGCTGCTGGCCGCCGAGCCGGAGCGCTGGGACCACGTGGTGGCGACGAAGGACTACCACGTCGACCCGGGGCCGCACTTCGGCGATCCGCCGGACTTCGTGAGCACCTGGCCCCGGCACTGCGTGGTCGGCACCCCGGGCTCGGAGTTCCACCCGGAGCTGGCCACCGACCGGATCGAAGCGGTCTTCCACAAGGGCGAGTACGCGGCCGCGTACTCCGGGTTCGAGGGGCACGCCGAGGGCGGCGAGGGCCTGGCCGACTGGCTGCGCCAGCGGGGTGTGGAGCGGGTCGACGTGGTCGGCATCGCCACCGACCACTGCGTCCGGGCCACCGCCCTGGACGCCGCCCGGGAGGGCTTCGCCACCACCGTGCTGCTGGACCTGACCGCGGCCGTCGCCCCGGACACCACCGATGTCGCGCTGCGGGCCTTCGAGGGGGCCGGGATCACCACCGTGCGCGGGGCCCTGTGATCAGCACCGCATGATCAGGTAATTCGTTGGCGAGGGTCGCACCTCCAGTCGAGGATGTCCGGCGGAGGTACGGACCGACGTGAACATGAAGCCTTACCGGGAAGCGCTTGCCCTGCCCGGCCTGCGATCGTTGCTGCTGGTAGCGGTGTTGGCACGCATCCCGTTGACGGCGACCGGCGTCACGCTGACGTTCTACGTCGTACAGGATCTCGGGCGCGGTTACGGCGCGGCGGGGCTGGTCGGCGCGGCCATCACCGTCGGCGCGGCGATCGGCGGGCCGCTGCTCGGCCGGCTGGTGGACCGCCGCGGGCTGCGCCCCGTCCTGGTCCTCACCGCCGTGGCCGAGGCGATCTTCTGGGCCACCGCGCCGATGCTCTCCTACGCCGTGCTGCTGTCGGCCGCCTTCCTGGCCGGCGCGCTGGCGCTGCCGATCTTCTCGGTGATCCGGCAGTCCATCGCCGCGCTGGTGCCGCCGGAGCGACGCCGGCCGGCGTACGCGCTGGACTCGATGTCGGTCGAGCTGTCGTTCATGATCGGCCCGGCCCTCGCCACGGTCGGAGTCACCACCATCACCGCCCGCACCACGCTCTACCTGGTCGGCGCCGGCATCGTTGCCGCCGGCGTGGTGCTGTGGCTGCTCAACCCACCGGTGCGCAGCGCCAGCGAGGCGGCGCACGGCCCGCAGCCGAAGATCGCCCGCCGGCAGTGGCTCACCTCGCGGCTGGTCGCCGTCTTCGCGGTGAGCACCGCGGCCACCCTGGTGCTCGGCGGCACCGACGTCGCGGTGATCGCGGTGCTGCGGGAGAACGGCGACGCCGGCTTCACCGGCGCGGTGCTCTCCGTCTGGGCGGTCGCGTCGCTGGTGGGCGGCTTCGCGTACGGCGCGGTCCGCCGCTCGTTCTCCCCGGTCGCGCTGATGGGCGCGCTGAGCCTGTGCACCATCCCGGTCGGGCTCGGCGGCGGACACTGGTGGCTGCTCTGCCTGGCCCTGGTTCCGGCCGGGGCGCTCTGCGCGCCGACCATCGCGGCCACCTCCGACACGGTCAGCCGGCTGGTCCCGGCCGGCGTGCGCGGCGAGGCGATGGGTCTGCACGGCTCCGCGGTCACCGTCGGCATCGCCGTCGGCGCCCCGCTGGCCGGGGCGGTCATCGACGCCTCGGCACCCCTGTGGGGCTTCGCGGTCACCGGCGCGGTCGGCGCGCTGGTGGCCCTCGCGGTGCTGCCGATCGAGCTACGTCACCGCCGCGCCGACCGGGCGGCGGCCACCGTCCCCGACGGCGACGCCAGCACGGCTGCCGCGCCGGTACGCGACGACGACGCCACGCCCGCCCTCGTCCCCGCCGGCCGGTAGCGGGGCGTCGGCCTGGCCGCCGCTTGCTACCTCGGTTTTGGTCCCTTTGCTCTGCCCCAACCCACGCAATGGTGTTCGACCAGCTCGAACCTGCTTGCCCGCGCAGACTTGCTGACCCACGGCAGGCTCACCGCGCGGCCCCTACCCGGCCCCGGGCAGCCGGGTGCGCGGCGGCAGGTGGGTGGGGAGAGCGCGACAGGCGCCGGCCCCGGGGAGGGCCAGCGCCTGTCGTACGTGTGGTGCGCGTGGGTCAGCGGCGGTCGATGTCGCTGGCGATGTCCTCGGTGTAGCTGGCACCGCCGTCGGCCTCGCTGGTCAGCGGCTTGGCACCGCCCTCGGGCGGACCGGCGATCGACTGCCCGGCGGCCAGTTCGGGGAACTTCGCGTCGAACGCCGGCCGCTCGGAGCGGATCCGCGGCATCCGGTCGAAGTTGCGCAGCGGCGGCGGCGAGCTGGTCGCCCACTCCAACGAGTTGCCGTAGCCCCACGGATCGTCGACCTCGACCACCGGGCCGGCCTTGTACGACTTCCAGCAGTTGTAGATGAACGGCAGCGTGGAGATACCGGTGATGAACGCGCCGACCGTGGAGATCATGTTGAGCGTGGTGAAGCCGTCGCCGGGCAGGTAGTCGGCGTACCGCCGGGGCATGCCCTCGTTGCCCAACCAGTGCTGCACCAGGAAGGTGGTGTGGAAACCGATCATGGTCAGCCAGAAGTGAATCTTGCCGAGCCGCTCGTCGAGCATCCGGCCGAACATCTTCGGGAACCAGAAATAGATGCCGGCGAAGACCGCGAAGACGATGGTGCCGAAGAGCACGTAGTGGAAGTGCGCCACCACGAAGTACGAGTCGTGCATGTGGAAGTCGAGCGGCGGGGCGGCCAGCAGCACCCCGGTCAGGCCACCGAAGAGGAAGGTGACCAGGAAGCCGACGGCCCACAGCATCGGCGTCTCGAAGCTGATCTGGCCCCGCCACATGGTGCCGATCCAGTTGAAGAACTTCATGCCGGTCGGCACGGCGATCAGGTAGCTCAGGAAGCTGAAGAAGGGCAGCAGCACCTGGCCGGTGGCGAACATGTGGTGCGCCCAGACGCTCATCGACAGGCCGGCGATGGCGATGGTCGCGGCGACCAGACCCTTGTAGCCGAAGATCGGCTTACGCGAGAAGACCGGGATGATCTCGCTGATGATGCCGAAGAACGGCAGCGCGATGATGTAGACCTCGGGGTGACCGAAGAACCAGAACAGGTGCTGCCAGAGCATCGGCCCGCCGGTGTCCGGGCTGTAGACGTGGGCACCGAGGAGGCGGTCGGCGGCGAGCGCGAAGAGCGCGGCGGCCAGCAGCGGGAAGACCAGGATCACCAGGAGGCTGGTGACCAGCATGTTCCAGGTGAAGATCGGCATCCGGAACATGGTCATGCCGGGCGCGCGCAGGGTCAGGATCGTGGTGATCAGGTTGACCGCGCCGAGGATCGTGCCCAGACCGGAGATGGCCAGACCGACCACCCACATGTTCGCGCCGACACCGGGGGCGTGCTCGCTCGTGCTCAGCGGGGTGTACGCGGTCCAGCCGAAGTCCGCCGCCCCACCCGGGGTGAGGAAGCCGGCGGTGGCCATCGTGCCGCCGAAGAGGTAGAGCCAGTACGCGAAGCTGTTCAGCCGCGGGAAGGAGACGTCCGGCGCGCCGATCTGGATGGGCACCACGTAGTTGCCGAAGGCGAACACGATCGGCGTCGCGAAGAAGAGCAGCATGATCGTGCCGTGCATGGTGAACAGCTGGTTGTACTGCTCAGGCGACAGGAACTGCAGCCCGGGCCGGGCCAGTTCGGCCCGCATGATCAGAGCCATCAGGCCACCGATCATGAAGAACACGAACGCGGTGACCATGTACATGATCCCGATCTGCTTCGCGTCCGTGGTCCGCAGCAGCCGCGCGATGGCCGACCCCTTGACCGGATCCCGGACCGGCCAGGGCCGGGTCACGACCGGCTTGGGTGCGACGGTGGTCACGAGTGGCCTCCGGTTCTGGGTTGTCCCGCTCGGCACGCGAGTCTCTACGGGCCGTTATCCGCAAGGAGGATAGTCCCCGGCAGGTGGCAGCGCCGCGTGGGGTCGCCGGGGGTGGATCACAGCGGGCCGAGAAGCAGCCGGTAGTGCTCGCCGAAGATGCGGTCGCCACGCCCGCGCAGCAACGGGTCGCGCAGCGCCGGCGGCACGTCGCGGGTGCGGTTGCGGTCCCGGGTCCGGTCCCGCACCCATCGGGTACGCGGCCGGCGGCGACTCTCGTACGCGGTCAGCGCCGCCTCCACACTGCTCGCAGCGTGCAGCGACTCGGCGAGCACCACCGCGTCCTCCAGGGCCATCGCGGCGCCCTGGGACAGCGTCGGCGCGGTGGCGTGGGCGGCGTCGCCGACCAGCAGCACCCGGCCCCGGTACCAGCGCCCGAGTTCGACCTCGTCGGTGGTGCTGACGTGCACCCGGTCGAGCGCGTCGAGCACCTCCGGCACCGGCCCACCGTAGTCGCCGAAGAGTTCGCGCAGCCGGGCCCTCGGGTCGGCCGGCGGTTCGGTGCCGGCCTCGTCGGCGTAGCAGTGCAGCCGGCCCGCGCCGATCGGCACCACGAGGAAGCCGCAGCGCTGCCCGAGCAGGGCGGTCCACTCGTCGACCACCGGGCCGTGGCGCACGACGCCGCGGTAGACCACCTGGCCGGCGGGGCGGGGCGGCCCGCCGAGGGCGGCCAGCGCCCGGATCGAGGAACGCGGCCCGTCGGCGCCGATCACCAGGTCGTACTCGGTCTGGGTGCCGTCGACGAAGGTGACGCCGACGCCGGCTGGCAGCAGGTCGATGGTGCACACCTCGGCACCGTGCCGGACCGCGCCGCCGGCCCCGCTGAGCAGCACCCGGTGCAGGTCGGTGCTGGGCAGCGCACGGCACTCCCCGACCCCGGCCCAGAGCGTGTCGAGGTCGACCTCGCAGAGCGGCGCGCCGGCCGCGTCGAGGAAGCGCTGCCAGTGGATGACCTGCCCGAACGGGCGTACCGGGCCGTCCAGGTCCAGCCGGCGCAGCGCGCGCGCCGCGTTGCCCGGGAGGTAGAGGCCGGTGCCGGTGAGTTCACCCGGCGGCGCCTTGTCGGTGACGTCCGGCCGGAAGCCCGCCAGGCGCAGCGCCCGGGCCACGGCCAGGCCGGCGATGCCCGCGCCAACGACGAGGATGCGCAGGGGGGAGCCACGCATGGGGGTGTACGCCTCCGGAGGGAATCGGCACGCGTTGGAGGCAAGACACTACTCGGCGCAATCGGCACACACCAGAGGCAACCGGTCGGCCGGTGACATCCCTCGGCGTCCTCGACTCCGCCCGTCGGCGCAGGCCACCTCCGGCCGGGGGTCGCCGGATGACCGATGGTAGGGGCCGTGACACACCTCACAATTACCCTTAATCACCCGCAGCGGTTGCGCCCATTGTTTCAAGGATGTAAATGTGACGATGAGCATGGGAGCGCTCCCGGGCCCACCCCGTCGGCGTGCGTTTCCGACCGCTCCGTCCGCAACCCGTCCCGGCGTCCAGGTGACGCCGCAGCGCAAGGAGCATCATGAGACGTCCCCTGCGGGCCATCCTGGCCATCGGCCTGCTCGCCGCCGGCTCGATCGTCGCCGTGGCCCTCGGCGGCACCGCCTCCGCCGACACCCAGATCTGCGAACAGTACGGCAGCACGGTGATCCAGAGCCGCTACGTGGTGCAGAACAACCGCTGGGGCACCAGCGCCCAGCAGTGCATCAACGTCACCTCCACCGGCTTCGAGATCACCACCCAGAACGGCAGCAACCCCACCAACGGCGCCCCGACGGCGTACCCGTCGATCTTCCTCGGCTGCCACTACACCAACTGCTCCCCCGGCACCAACCTGCCGATCCAGGTCAGCCAGATCAGCAGCGCGACCAGCAGCATCAACTACCGGTACGTCAGCGGGGCCGTCTACAACGCCTCGTACGACATCTGGCTCGACCCGTCGCCCCGACGGGACGGGGTGAACCAGATGGAGATCATGATCTGGCTCAACCGGCAGGGCCCGATCCAGCCCATCGGCTCCGTGGTCGGCACCGCCACCATCGACGGCCGCAGCTGGGAGGTCTGGCGGGGCAGCAACGGCTCCAACAACGTCATCTCGTACCTGGCCCCGTCGGCGATCAGCAGCGCGAACCTCAACCTGCTGGCCTTCATCAACGACACCCGCAACCGGGGCGCGATCACCAACTCCTGGTACCTGACCAGCATCCAGGCCGGCTTCGAGCCCTGGCAGGGCGGCGCCGGGCTGGCGGTGACCAGCTTCTCCGCCGCGGTCAACGGCGGCGGCAACCCCACCACCCCGCCGCCGACCACCACGCCGCCCACCACGCCCCCGCCCTCGGGCGGCGGCACGTGCGCGGTGAAGTACACGGCCAACTCGTGGAACAACGGCTTCACCGCCGACGTGCAGATCACCAACACCGGGTCGAGCACGGTCAACGGCTGGACCCTGGCGTACTCGCTGCCGTCCGGGCAGCAGGTGACCAACACGTGGAACGCCACGGTGACCCAGAGCGGCTCGTCGGTGACCGCCCGGAACGTGAGCCATAACGGCACGATCGCCCCCGGCGGCACGGCCAGCTTCGGCTACCAGGGCACGCTGAGCGGCGCGTACTCCTCCCCAACCAGCTTCA
Organism: Micromonospora sp. CA-263727; assembly: GCF_050942455.1. Classification (NCBI taxonomy): domain Bacteria; kingdom Bacillati; phylum Actinomycetota; class Actinomycetes; order Micromonosporales; family Micromonosporaceae; genus Micromonospora; species Micromonospora sp. CA-263727. Next base: position 1,371,269 of record NZ_CP192031.1, on the reverse strand, counting down.
CCCTCAACGGCACCACCTGCACCCGCTCCTGAATGTAAGGAGGGGCCCCTTCCTAACGCCTCGTGTATAGGAGGGGGCCCCTCCTAACGCGCGCCCGACGCCGCTCGCTCGGGATGGGGGTGGGCGGTCAGAGCTTGCCGAGGGCGTCGATGTCGCGCATCTCCTCGGCGGTCAGCGAGAAGCCGAAGACGTCGGCGTTGGCCCGGATCCGCTCCGGGGTCACCGACTTCGGGATCGCCACGGTCTCGTGGTCGATGTGCCAACGCAGCACCACCTGAGCCGGCGAGACGTTGTGCGCGCCGGCGATCCGGGTCAGCACCGGGTCGGAGAGGTCGCTGGTCTTGAACGGGCTGTAGCCCTCCAGCACCACCCCACGGTCGCGGTGCTCGGCGTGCCGCTGCCGGTCGTACAGCCAGGGGCTCCACTTGATCTGGTTGACCGCCGGGTTCTCCTCGGTCGTCTGGATCAGCTCGTCGATCTGGCTGGTGCTGAAGTTGCTCACCCCCACCGCCCGGGCCAGGCCGGTGTCGCGGGCGGCCAGCATCTCCCGCCAGACCGGGATCAGGTCGCCGGGCTCGCTCGGCGGCCAGTGCACCAGCCACAGGTCGACATGATCGAGGCCGAGCGCACGCAGGCTCGCCTCGATCGTCTCCCGTTCCCGGCCGACCCGCTCGGGCGGCAGCTTGGTGGTGATGAAGACGTCCTCCCGGCGCAGCCCGCTCTCGCGTACCGCGCGGCCGACCTCCTCCTCGTTGCCGTACATGGTGGCGGTGTCGATGTGCCGGTAGCCGGCGTCGAGCGCGGCGAGCACGGCCTTGAACCCGGCCTCGCCGGTGGCCTGCCAGGTACCGAAGCCGAGCAGGGGAATCCGGACGTCGCCGGGAAGGATGGCGGTGGGATGGTCAGCGTGGTCCATACCGACCGTTCTACCCGCGATGACCGCCGCCACGCCCGGAATCGGGCGTGCCGGCCCGCCCGGGGACCGGACGCGCCGGACCGCTTTGCCGGAGAATGCGGGTGTGGCTGACCGGCGAGGAACATCGTGTACCTGACCCACCTCGAATGCCCGCGCTGCGGCCGGCAGCACGACGCCGGCGTACCGCAGAATCTCTGCGACTGCGGCTCCCCGCTGCTGGCCCGCTACGACCTCGCCGCGGTGGCCGGGGTGGTCGAGCCGGAGCGGTTCGGGCTGCGCCCGGCCGACCTGTGGCGCTACCGGGAGGTGCTGCCGGTGGCCGACCCGCACTGCGTCACCACGCTCGGCGAGGGGTGGACGCCGATGCTGCGCGCTCCGGCGTACGGCGCCGAGATCGGCGTCGACGAACTGCTGGTCAAGGACGAGGGGCTGACCCCGACCGGATCGTTCAAGGCACGGGGGGCGGCGGTCGGCGTGAGCCGGGCCCGGGAGCTGGGCATCCGGCGGATCGCCATGCCGACCAACGGCAACGCGGGCGCCGCCTGGGCCACCTACGCGGCCCGGGCCGGGCTGGGCGCGACGATCGCGATGCCGCTCTCCGCACCGGCCATCTGCCGCCGCGAGTGCGTGGCCGCCGGTGCCGACCTGCGCCTGGTCGACGGGCTGATCGGCGACGCCGGGCGCCAGGTCGCCGCGCTCGTCGCGGCCTCCGCCGGCACCATCTTCGACGCGGGTACGCTGCGCGAGCCGTACCGCCTCGAAGGCAAGAAGACCATGGGGTACGAGATCGTCGAGCAGCTCGGCTGGCAGGTGCCCGACGTGATCGTCTACCCGACCGGCGGCGGGGTGGGGCTGATCGGCATCCACAAGGCCCTCGACGAGCTGCGGGAACTGGGCTGGGTGGAGGACCGGCTGCCCCGGTTGGTGGCGGTGCAGTCCACCGGCTGCGCCCCGATCGTGCGCGCGTTCGCCGCCGGGGATGACCGCGCCGAGCCGTGGGCGGACGCGCACACCGTGGCGTTCGGCATCACCGTCCCGGCGCCGCTCGGTGACGAGCTGATCCTGACCGCGCTGCGGGCCACCGCCGGCACCGCGATCGCGGTGGACGACGCCGAGATCCTCGCCGACCTGCGGGACTTCGCCGCCCGTGAGGGGCTGCTGCTCTGCCCGGAGGGGGCGGCCTGCCTGACCGCCGCCCGGAAGCTGCGGGCCGGCGGGTGGATCCGGGCCGGCGAGCGGGTGGTGGTGCTGAACACCGGGGCGGGCCTGAAGTACCCGGAGACGGTGGACGTCTCCGGCGTGCCGGTCCTGCCCAGCTGACCCGCCCCGGCAGGTGGTCAGGAGTGCGGGGGTTCGTCCTCGCCGGCGGCCTCGGCCGCGTCGGATTCCTCCCTGGTCCGGTGCACCGCCTGGTCGGCGTGCTCCGGCGGGCCGTAGACGGTGTAGAGCACCAGCGGGTTCGGCCCGGTGTTGACGAAGTTGTGCCGGGTACCGGCCGGCACCACCACCAGGTCGCCCTGGACGACCTCGCGCTTCTCGCCGGCCACCCGAGCCTCGCCGCTGCCGCTGACGAAGGTGAGGATCTGGTCGATGCCCTCGTGCACCTCCTCACCGATCTCACCGCCGGCCGGAATAGTCATGATCACCAACTGGGTCCGCTGCCCGGTCCAGAGCACGCGGCGGAAATCCGGGCTCTTCTCGGCGACGGTCGCGATAGTGAAATGCTCCATGTCCGGCACATACCCAGTTGCGGGCCGGCCCAAGCCGGAACCCGGCCCGGCGGCACGCGGCCGGAACCCGGCCCGGGGGTGGTCGGAACTCGGCCACGCCGGAGGTGGTCGGGACTCGCAAATGGCGGAATTGGCCACGGTTCGAGGGTTTGGACCGGCCCCGGGTGGGGATCGACACACCGACCGGCACCGTCCGGTCACGCCAGGTCCCCGCTGACGTACCGCCGGATGGCTGCGGCGGTGGGAGACGGCCGAGCGCGGCGACGTTTCGATCCCCGGGTCGAACGGCGCCGCGCGCTCGTGCGCGGGCCAGCCCCACTCGCACTGGGCGTCCGCCGAGGCTGGCTGCACCTGCGCCGGGCTGGCGACGCCTCGCGGAGACGGGCTCCGGACGGGGGGGGCGCGTCAGGCGTGCACGGCCAGGTGGAAGGGGCGGTCGGCGGCGACGCCGGCACTGTCGAAGGTGGTCACGAAGACGGCGTTCTGGATACCGGTCCGGCCGGCGACCGCGATCTGCCCGGCCGGCGCGAGGCCGGTGCTACCCGGTAGGCCGACGGTGCCGACGCAGCTGGCGCCCGTCACGTCCTGGTCGAAGACGACCTGGTACATCCCGGTGCTCAGCCGGTTGGCCGTCGCCGCGCCCAGCCCTCGGACCAGAACGCCGTTGGCGTTGACCACCGCGAACAAGACTCTTGCGGTCGGGGGCATGCCGACGCCGGCGCAGGTGGTGTGTTCGGCGTCGGCGTGGGCGGTGGCCTCGTCCCCCGGCACGGGCTGCCCCGCCCATCTGCTCCTGGCTCGCGCGCTGGACATTGCACTCCTCTCCAGTCGGCCGGCCGGCCATTTGGCGTGTTGAGTTGGTTGTGTGACTAAAGGGGCGAAGTAGCAACTAAATGGGGATCAGCGGACCTGGCCCCCAAATGGGCCATCAACGCCGATCAGCACCCTTTGTGCATCGAACGTATGTCGCGTTCCCGGCCGGTAGCCAGGCGATCGGCTGTCCGATCAAGGACAGTTGATCCGATGATCATGCCGTTGACCTGCGACGAAGCAACAAGATGAGCGGATCTCAGTCGTCATCGTCGGGCTCCGGCATGGGTACGCCGCCCACGCAGCGCACCGACAGTTCGTCCTCGCCCCCCGGGCCGACGAACTTCACCTCGGCCTCGTCGTCCGGGCCACGGTCGACGTCGTCCACCCGGTAGCCCTGGTGCGCGTACCAGGACACCAGGTACGCCCCGCCGGGCACACACTCCGCCACCACGCCACCGCCCCGGCTGGTGTAGCTGCGCCGGTTGCCGGGCTCTGCGCTCGGGCTGGCCGGCGACGTCACCACCGGCGGGGCGGACGTCGGGACGCCGGTCGGCGTGGCCGGGGCGGTCGGCGCGGTCGGCGCGGGTTCGGCCAGCGCGCGGGCGATCTCCTCCTGGCTGCGGACACCGCCCGGCGTTCCGGTGAGGCTCTCCCCCACCAGGCGGATCGCGGCGACTCCGATCAGGGTGGCGACCACCGCGGTGGCCAGCCACCCGGCGACGGCGAGGATCGTACGACGGCCCATCACCCGACTATCCCCGATCACGGGTTGGGACGACCTTCGGGCAACGCTAAGGAAGGGTTAACGGACCGGCTGCTCCGCCACCGGCGGGGATACCCTGCCTGCTGTGGCCCGCCTGCTGCTGATCGAGGACGACCTGACCATCCGTACCCCGCTGGTGCGGGCGCTACGCGAGCGGGGACACGCGGTGGCCGCGGCGTCGACCGCGATGACCGGGCTGCGCGACGCCCTCGACGACCGCCCCGACCTGGTCGTGCTCGACCTCGGGCTGCCCGACCTCGACGGCCGCGAGTTGCTGCGGATGTTGCGCGCGGTCAGCGCGGTGCCGGTCATCGTCGCCACCGCCCGGGACGACGAGCGGGAGATCATCCGGGTGCTCGACGCCGGGGCCGACGACTACGTGGTCAAGCCGTTCACCGCCGCCCAACTCGATGCCCGGGTACGGGCGGTGCTGCGCCGCGGGCCGGCCGGGCCGGCCGGCGAGGATCCGACCATGGTGGTCGGCGGACTGCGGATCGACCCCCGGTCACGGCAGGTCAGCCTCGACGGCGAGCCGGTCGAGCTGACCCCCCGCGAGTTCGACCTGCTGCGGCATCTGGCCACCCGGGCCGGCGAGGTGGTGACCAAGCGGGAACTGCTGACCGAGGTGTGGCAGATCCCGTACGGCGGGGCGGACAAGACCGTCGACGTGCACCTGTCCTGGCTGCGCCGCAAGCTCGGCGAGAGCGCCCAGCAGCCGCGTTACCTGCACACCGTACGCGGGGTCGGGGTGCGACTGGTCTCCCCCGGGGCCGGCGGATGAGGGCGCGGCTGGCGCTGCTGGTCGCCGCGGTCAGCGTGCTCATCGTGATCGCCTTCCTGGTGCCGCTGGCGCTGCTGCTGCGTACCGCCGCCGAGGACCGGGTGACCGTACGGGCCACCGCCGACGCACAGAGCCTCGCCCCGGTGGTCGGCACCGCCGACGCGGAAACCATCCGGCTGACCGTCGAGCAACTCGCCGCGGAGTCCGGCCGGCCGGTGAGCGTGTTCCTGCCCGACGGCACCGTGCTCGGCTCACTCACCCAGGCCACGCCGGCGGTGCAGTTGGCGGGGCGGGGGCAGAGCCTCACCGTGCAGTCCGCCGATGGCCGGGAGGTGGTGATCGCGGTGCAGGGCCGACCCGACGGTACCGCGGTCATCCGCACGGTCGTGCCGTACGCCGAGATGACCACCGGAGTGGGCCGGGCCTGGCTGGTGCTGGCCCTGCTCGGGGTGCTGCTGGTGATGATCGGCCTGGCCGTGGCCGACCGGCTGGCCCGCACCCTGACCCGCCCCATCGGCGAGCTGTCGGCGGTGTCGCACCGGCTGGCCAACGCCGAGCTGGACGCGCGGGTCGTCCCGGCGGGTCCGGCGGAGCTGCGCGAGGTGGGCGGGGCGCTGAACCATCTGGCCGGCCGGATCCAGGAGTTGCTGGTGCAGGAGCGGGAACAGGTGGCCGACCTGTCGCACCGGTTGCGGACCCCGCTGACCGCGCTGCGTCTGGAGGCCGAGTCGCTGCGCGACCCGCAGGACGCCGCCCGGATCACCGAGGCGGTGGACGGGCTGGAACGGGCGGTGACCGGCCTGATCCGGCAGGCCCGCTGGCGTACGCCCGCCGACGGCGCGGTGGTCACCGACGCGGTGGCGACGGTCGCCGACCGGGTGGCCTTCTGGTCGGTGCTGGCCGAGGACACCGGCCGCTCGGTCGACCTCGACCTGGCGCCGGGCCCGCTGCCGGTCGGAGTGCCGGCCGACGAGCTGGCCGCAGCGGTGGACGCGCTGCTCGGCAACGTCTTCGCGCACACCCCGGACGGCACCCCGTTCGCCGTGCGGCTCGCCCCGGCCGGCGACCAGGTGGTGCTGACGGTGGCCGACGAGGGTCCCGGCATGCCGGCGGACTCGGTACGCCGAGGCACCAGCCAGGCCGGGTCGACCGGTCTCGGGCTGGACATCGCCGGACGGGCGGCCCAGGCCAGCGGCGGCCGGCTGGAGTTGGCCGCACGGCCCGGCGGTGGCGCCGAGGTGATGCTCCGGCTCGGCCCGCCGCGCCCCTGACACCGCCCGTGCGGTCGGGGCGGATAGCTCTTTACCCGGCCTTAGCGTTCGGACAGCGCGCTGCTATCGCGCTGGCACCGATCCTCGATGCAACAAACCGAGGAAAGGTGCAGACGATGAAGCGCAACCCCCTGATCCTGGCGTCGGTCGGCGGCGCGGCGGCGGTGCTCGCGACGGCCGGGGTGCTCCTGGGCGTCGCGGCGGCCGACACCGACCGGGCCCGGCAGACGACGCTGACCGCCGCGACCGGCATCCCGACGACCGCCGGTCTCCCGGACGACGACGCCACGCCGGCCGACAGCGGCAGCCTCGGCACGCCGGCCGACCCGACCGGCACCGCCACCCCGACCGGTGCCGCCACCTCGACCGGGAGCGGCAGCACGGCCGCCCCGGGCAGCACGGCGCCGGCCACCGGCGGGGACGCGGTGAGCCTGAAGCGGGCCGGCGAGATCGCGCTGGCGCACGTCGGTGGCGGTCGGATCACCGAGATCGACCGGGACCGGGAGCACGGCCGGCCGGTCTGGGAGGTGGAGATCATCAAGGGCGACACCGAGCACGAGATCGACATCGACCGGGAGACCGGCGCGGTGGTCAAGGCCGAGCAGGAGCCGGTCGACGACGACCGGCACGACGACGATGACGACCGGTACGACGACTGACCGGACGCCTCTCGGGCCGGCGACGACCCCACCAACGGCGCCCCGGCGCGGCACCCGCCGCGCCGGGGCGCCGTCACGTCGCGGCCCGGTCAACGGTCGCGGTGCAGCCAGGCGACCAGGTCCGGCGGGGCGAGCGCGGCGGCCCGAGCCTGGTAGCGGGCCCGGGTGGCGGCGTCGAGCAGCGCGCTGCCCTGGCCGGAGCGACCGGTACGGAAGAAGGCCCGGCGGTCCTTCAACACCCCCACCGGGTCGGGCGCGAGGCGGTCGGCGCGGGCCCGCATCCGGTCGAAGGTGGCGGCCTCGACCAGCTCCGGCCCGGGCGCTTCGAGCCCCAGCAGCCCGGCGAGCCGGTGCATCTGCCCGCCCAGATCGGCGGAGAGGTCGTCGTAGTGGACGAGGTGGACGTTGGGCGCGTGCCGCCGGGTCCAAGCGTCACGCAGGTGCCACATCACGCCCGGCAGCGAATCCAATTCCTCGCGCGGGGCCGGATCCGCGTCGATCCAGCGTACGAGCGCCTGCGCGACCGGCTGCCGGGGCCGGCCCGGCTCCGGTGCCCCGGTCTGGCCGGTCAACTCGGCGAGGCGGGCCCGGTCCAGGTTGAGGCTCTGGTGGTGCAGGGAGACCGCCATGTCCAACGGATGGCGGGCCACCACGATGTAGTGCACCAGGGGATCGAACGGTACGCCGTCCAGCGGGGTGTGGGTCTTGATGACGCGCCGGTGCCGCTGCGCGGCCAACCGCCGGTACACCGCCTCCGGCGGGTCGACCAGCCAGTCCAGCCAGGGCGACAACTCGCTCAGTGGCGCCGGCAGCTCCGGAGTACGCAGCACCAGGAGCGCACAGATCATCTGCATCCAGGTCGTCCCGCTCTTGGAGCGGGTGCTGATCACGATGTCCCCCGGACGGCGGGAAAAGCCCTGCCAGCGAGCGCTGTCCTCGTCGGAGGAGCGGTATCGGATCACGGCGTCGGCCACCGAGGTGAGGTTAGTCGGGGAGCTGACAGCTGTCAGGGGAGTTTCGGGCGACATGCCCTGTGCGACAGGTAGTCGCCTGGCTACATTGAATTATGGTGCCCGCCAACCGGGGTCGGGCGGCGGACCCGGTCTACCGCCCCATCCTCGTCGCACGGCGGGGAGAACTGGAGGCGCTCGGCCACCTCGACGATGCCCTTGCCCCGATGCTCGCCCCGATCCTGCAACTGTCCATGATGGACCACTCCGTGGTGGATTCCATCCGCCGGCTGCCGCCGGGGCTCGTCCCGGCCGTCGACGTCACCGCCCTGCCCGACCGGACGGAATCGGAGTTGGCCCGCTGGGGCGTACCGGTGGTGCCGGTGATCGGCCTGGCCGACGGCGAGCGGCGTCTGGTGGCGCACGGGGTCGCGGCACGGGCGCACACCGCGCAGGCCGTGGTACGGCTGCGGGTCAGGCAGGACCGGGCCGGCCCCGACGCCACCACCGCCGCCGTGGAGCGGATCTGGCGGTACGCGCGACTGGCCCCCGAACAGTGCGACCTGCTGGTCGACTGCGGTGACGTGTGCTGCCCGGCGGACGTACGGGCGACCGAGCCCCGGGCCCGGCGGGTGCTGGACTGGGCGCGACGGCACGCCTGGCGCTCGGTCAGCGTGGCGGCCGGCGGCATGCCGCCGGCCGTGTCCCGACTGGCCACCGACGAGCCGGTCCGCCTTGACCGTTGGGATTGGCTGCTCTGGCAGCGGTTGACCGGTCCCGGCATCGGCTTCGGCGACTACGGGGTGGCTCCGGCGGCACCGGGCACGGAGGTGACCGGCGACCGGTTGCCGACGGTTCGCTACGCCAGTGACGGTGCCTGGTGGGTCTACCGCTGGTCCCGGCGGGGCGGGCGCGGCGAGGAGCGGGTGGCCGACCTGTGCCGCGCCCTGGTGTCGGCGCCGCACTGGCCGGCGGCGGGCGCCGGCTTCTCCTGGGGCGACCACGAGATCCTGCGCCGGGCCCGGCGGGGTGCCGGTGCCGGGTCGGCGACCAACTGGTTGGCCTGGAGCACCTCGCATCACCTGGCCCACGTGCTGGCCGAGCTGACCGAGCCGGCCGGCGGCGGAGCCCGACACCCCGGTGCGCCGTCGCGCCGGGGCCGTACGCCGCGCGGCAGCGAGATCCGCCGCGCCGGCTGACGTGGCCGCTGCTACTTCTCGGTGAAACCGAACTGCACGACGCCGTCGTCGTCGACGGTGGCGTCGACGGAAGCCTCGCCGAGCAGGTCGGCGGCGTCGGAGTCGAGAAAGATCCGGGCACCCTGGTTGTCGACCACCTGGTCGCCTTCGATCGGCGCGGCGACCAGTTCGACGCTGAGCGATCCGGCCGCGGTGTCCGCGGCGATGCGTACGCCGCCCCCCTCGGCGACGTCCTGCTGGTTGGCGAGATCACGGATCACCAGGACGGCATTGTCGGTCATCGTGAGCATGACGGGACTCCTCGTGAGATTGCTCGGCTCCCGGTGCGAACACCCGTTCTGCGGATCCGCTCTGCGGATCCGCGGGCGGGCCGGACTCGGCCCGTGCACCGGCACGAATGTGGCGACGCCCTGGGCTGGCCACGCCCGGCGCGGCTCGCCGGGACCGTGGACGCCCACCGCCGCCTCGGGGCACCTCAAGGCCCCTGCACTGCCCACGGTGCACGCCACCGGAGGATCCGTCAAGTAGACGGCAATCGATGCCAAAAGCCGGCATGAACCCGAACCGAGTGGGTAACCCACGCGGTCGACGACGTTAATAGGGGGCCCTTCCTCTACACGAGGCGTTAAGAAGGGACCCTTCCTTACACCTCAGGCGGGGGTGGGGGGTGGGATGGGGGCGGTGGGGTCGCCGCGTTCGATCAGCGCGGCGATGTCGGCGTCGTGCAGGCCGCGCAGCGCGAGGACCCGGGTGCCCCACCGGTGCAGCCGGCACGGGTGGGGGCTGGCGTCGTTGCGGCAGACCGTTCCACCGGACCACCTCCGGGGCGCGTGCACCACGACGGCCCGGACGGCGAACTGGGCGTCCTCGGCGGTCACGTACGGCGGCAGCGGGATCTCCCGCAGCCCCGCTCCGGCCGGTTCGCCGGTGGGCGGGAACGGACGGACGGCACGGCTGCTGGTCATCGGCCTGGCCTCCACACAGGACGGTGGAACACGGACAGCAGGACGTTACGGTGCACCGGACCCATCGTGACGGACAAACTGTCCCGACGACCCGGGCCGCCGGACCCGCGACGGGCCGCCAACCGGGCCGTAACCGCAGGTCAGACCCGACCGCCGGGCCTTCAGCTCAGCGCGACCGCCTGTAGCCCGACGTTGCCGCAGTGCGGGGTGAAGGCCTCCTCCACCGTCCAGGTGAGCAGCAGCCGCGCGCCTTTCGGCGCCTGGAACCGGACCGCCGCTCTGGCGGACTGGCTGGTGTGCCGCTCCTCCAGCCGCAGCGTCCGGCTCGGGCCGCCGCCGCTCAGCCGCGCCTCCAGCCGACCCCGGGCCATCCACACGCCGAGGTAGACGGTGGCGGTCCGGGGCTGTCCGTCGGCGACCACGGCGAGGCTGAAGCCGCTGCCGGCGCCGCAGGTGTAGACCCCGTCGGGGGTGGCGTCGGCCGACTTGACCGGCGCGCCGTCGCGCCACCGGAACAGTTCCTGGTTGCCGTCCCAGCCGCCCCGCTCGCCACCGCCGCCGAGGTCGCGGATCTCGGCGGAGCCGTCGCGCTTGCGGACCGTCGCCCCGGCATCGCCCAGTCCCCAGTGCACCCAGTCGCGCCGGCCCGCCTCGGTCAGGTCCACCGTCGCCGGGATGTCCGACCGGCTGACGGTGAGCAGCAACGGCACCGCCGGAGGCGCCGGCTCGTGGGTGTGGCTGAGGCTGGGGTTGGGGCTCGGCGTGCGCTCGCGGGGCCGCAACCCCGGCACGGCCGGAGCGGCGGGGCTGGGCAGGCTCGGCCGCCCGACCACCGCCGGCAGGCCGTCCGAATCCGCCGGCTCCTCCGGGCTGGGCTCCGACCACCAGTTCACGTACCCGACCAGGGCCAGCAGGCCGGCGAGGCCGGCGACCGCCTCCACCAGGAAGCGGCGGCGCCGGCGGACCCGGGCGAGCCGGCGGCTGGCGGTGCGGGTCTCGCTCTCCGGGCCGGGCGCCTGCCGTTGGATCGCCACCGAGCGGTGCCGGGCGGCTCCCCCACGACGTGTTGCCCGGGTACGGTGGGACGCCGGGGCAGCCGCCCGTGCGGGGTGTTCCTCCGCCACCGACCCTCCACTCTGCCGGACCGGGCTCGCGCCGGCAGGCTCGACCCGATTGTGTGGCCGACTCACATTCGCATTGAGGGGACCTTTCGCGCTAGTCGGACGGATCCGTCCGTCCAATTGCGGCCGGATCGCCGGAAGTGCGGTCGGCGGCGCTCACCGGGCCGGCCCTCGAAGCGGTCAGTCGCGGAGTTCGAAGCCGAGCGCGCGGGCCAGGGTCGCGGCCTGCACGGCGTCGATCACGGCCCCGGCGCGCTGCACTGCCGTCGGGTCCAGACCGGTCAGGTCGCTGCCGCGAAGGTCCGCACCGGAGAGTCGGGCACCGCGCCACTGCACGTCGGAGAGGTCGGCCCGGTGCACCGTCGCCCCGGTCAGGTCGGCGCCGGAGAGGTCGGTCTCGCGCAGCCGTACGCCGGTGATCCGTGCGCCGCGCAGGTCGGCCCCGGCGAGGGTGACGAACGACCAGTCGCCCCCGGTGACCGCCAGCGGACGCAGGTCGCACCGGTCGAACGTGCTGCCGACCAGCTTGCAGCCGGTGAACTCGGCCTCGAAGAGGTTGCACCGGACGAAGACGCACCGGGTGAAGGCCGAGTCGGTGTGCCGGGAGACGTTGAACAGCACGTCACCGAAGGTGCAGCCGTCGAAGACCGCGCCGCGGCTGGTCGCCTCGGTCAGGTCGACCCGGTTGAAGGCGCACCGGAGGTAGTGCCGGTCGGAGAGCTCCTCGGCGTACCAGTCCTCGTCGTGGAAGGTGACGTCCTCGATCGGCTCCGGCATGTCACGAAGGTAACCGTCGGCACCGACACCCGCGCCTTCCCGGCGCGCGTACCGGCCGGTAGGTTCGGTCGGGTGAGCATCGCAGGCAGCATCGACCCGCAGCAGGTCGGCTTCGATCCGGCCCGGTTGGCCCGGATCGACGAGCACTTCGGCCGGTACGTCGACGACGGCCGGCTGGCCGGGTTCCAGGTGGTCGTCACGCGGCGCGGCGAGATCGCGCACAGCTCGGCGTACGGGCTGCGGGACCGGGAGACCGGCGCGGCGGTCGAGGCGGACACCCTCTGGCGGATCTACTCGATGACCAAGCCGATCACCTCGCTGGCGGCGATGATGCTCTGGGAGGAGGGCCGCTTCGAGCTGACCGACGAGATCGGGCGCTGGCTGCCCGAGTTCGCCGACATGCGGGTCTACTCGAAGGGCTCGACGCTCAAGCCCTACACCGTGCCGGCGGTCGAGCCGATCCGGGTCTGGCACCTGCTCACCCACACCGCCGGGCTGACGTACGGCTTCATGCAGACCTCGGTGGTCGACGGCCTGTACCGGGCCGCCGGCTACGACCTGTACCCACCGGCGGACGTCGACCTGGCCACCGCCTGCCGGGCTTTCGGCGAGCTGCCGTTGCTGTTCCAGCCCGGCACCGCCTGGGGCTACTCGGTCGCCACCGACGTGCTCGGCCGGTTGATCGAGGTGGTCTCCGGGCAGAGCCTGGACACCTTCCTCACCGACCGGGTGCTGCGCCCGCTGGGCCTGGCCGACACCCGCTGGTACGTCGACGGCACCGACGCCGCCCGGCTCGCCGCGCTGTACGTGCCGGACCCGGCGACCGGGCGCGCCGTGCGCCACGACGCGCTCGGCGACCTGGCGTACCAGAAGCCGACGCTGCTCTCCGGCGGCGGCGGGCTGATCTCGTCGGCCGCCGACTACCACCGGTTCACCCAGTTGCTGCTGCGCGGCGGCGAGCTGGACGGGGTACGCCTGCTCGGTCCCCGCACGGTGCGCTTCATGACCCGCAACCACCTGCCCGGCGGGCAGGACCTGGGCATCCTCTCCACCGGCGGGTTCGCCGAGACGACCCTGGACGGGGTCGGGTTCGGCCTCGGCTTCGCGGTGGTGGACGACCCGATCCCCGCCCGGGTGCCGAGCAGTGTCGGGGAGTACTACTGGGGCGGGGTGGCCAGCACCGCGTTCTGGATCGACCCGGCCGAGCAGATCACCGCCATGTTCTTCACCCAGCTGATGCCGTCGAGCACCTGGCCGATCCGGCCGCAGCTTCGCCAGCTGGTCTACTCCGCGCTGGTCGACTGAAGAGACGGGGCCGGGATCACCGTTCCGCCGGCGGCCGGCGGGGTCGGTCCATAGCCTGGGACCGTGAGCGACATCGTCGTGTTCGGGGCGGGCGGCACCGCGGGTTCGCGGATCGTCGCGGAGGCGTACGGCCGGGGGCACCGGGTGGTCGCCGCGGTGCGTCGGCCAGAGGCCACGTCGTACCTGCCGGCCGGGGTCCGGGTGGTCACCGGCGACGCCACCAGCGCGCGCAGCGTACGCGAGTTGGCGCCGGAGGCGGAGGCGCTGGTGGTGGCGATCGGCGGCGGTGATCACACGCTCTGGCCCGACGCGGCGCGGGCCCTGCTCGACGCGCTGCGGCAGATGCCGGCCGCGCCCCGCGTGATCCATGTGGGCGGCGGCGCCACCCTGCTCACGCCGGCCGGCGGGCGGCTGCTGGACGAGCCCGACTTTCCCGCGGAGTACCGGGACGCGGCGTTGGGACAGGCGGCGGCGCTGGATCTCTACCGCTCCTCGGCCGACGGGGTGAGTTGGACGTACGTCTCGCCACCGCCGTTGGAGTTCCATCCCGGGGAACGAACCGGGAAATACCGGACCGGAACCGAACATCCGGTGACCGATGTCGACGGTCGAAGCGTGCTCAGCTACGAGGATCTCGCCGTCGCGGTGGTCGACGAGATCGAGAATCCACGTTTCCGGAATATGCGCTTCACGGTGGCCTATTGATCCCCTGATCTTGAGAAGCGGCAGCTCGCCGGATAGATTCGAGTCTCTGTGACCTGGGTTACCACACCCCTGACGCCCCGGGTCCGACCTCGAATCAGGAGGGCGCCGTCTTGGCTTCGCTCGACGACACCGTGACACCCCCACACGACTCGTCCCGCTCCACCGGATCCAGCTCTCTCAATCGGCGGCGGGTGCTGACCGTCGCCCTCGGCGGCGCCGCCGCCACCGTGGCGCTGCCCGCGCCCGCCTGGGCCGTCGCCGACCAGCGGCCGGGCGCGCACCGGCCGCCGGCGCTCACCCTCTTCGACCGCCTCGTCGTCGCCCAGCTGTCGACGAAGCGGGCCCTACAGCATCTGAAGGTGCTCTCCGAGGAGATCGGGCCGCGGATCGGCGGCACCGACTCGGAGCGCCGGGCCGCGCACTACATCGCCGGCCAGCTCGACAAGCTGCGGTACGACACCACGTTGCAGCCGTTCCCGGTGGCCGACAAGTTCCTCGCCCAGCTCAGCTCGCCCACCCGGCTGCCGGGCGACCTGAACTGGCAGGTCGGGGCCAGCGCGCACGCGGCGCTGGACACCAGGGTCACCGCCCCGGTGGCCGACGTCGGTGCGGGCTCGGCCGATGACTTCGCCGCCGACGTCAGCGGCAAGATCGTTCTGGTGGACTACGTCGCCGCCCAGCGCGAGCAGGTGGCGGCCCGGGCCGTGGCCGCCGGGGCGGTCGGCGTGGTCTTCCTCCCGGCCGACCTGGTGGAGCCGCGCCGCGCCTCGGCGTTCTCCCCCACGCTGCCCGGCTCCGCCAGTTCGCCGCTGCCGATCCCGGTGGTCGGGGTGGCCCAGGCGCAGAAGCACCGGCTGCGGGCGCTGCTCGCCGCCGGCCCGCTGACGCTGACCGTGGCCACCACCGCGCACCGCGGGCTGACCTCGCACAACGTGCTGGCCGAGCGGCGCGGGTTGGCCGGCAAGCGGGCCCCCGTGGTCATGGTCAGCGCCCACTACGACTCGGTGATCGGCGCGCCCGGCGCCAACGACGACGGCTCCGGCACGGTGCTCTGCCTGGAACTGGCCCGCGTGCTGCGGGCGATTCCGACGTACGCCACCGTGCGGTTCGCCCTCTGGGGCTCGGAGGAGCAGGGGCTGATCGGGTCGCGCTACTACGTGGCTCAGCTTCCTCAGGAGGAGCGCGACCGGATCCTCGCCGTCTACCAGAACGACATGGTCGCCACCAGCTGGGACCCGGCGACCCGGTACTGGCTCCTCTCCTTCACCGGTGAGAGCAACCGGGCCACCGACGAGGTCGCCGCCGCGGCCCGCCGGCTCGGCTACGACCCACGGATCTCCCCGGTCACCCAGCGCGGAGCCAGCGACCACCAGTCGTTCCAGGAGGTCGGCATCGCCAGCGCCAACTTCTCCTGGCGGGGTGAGGAGTCTCCGGCGCTGCTGGAGCCGCCGTACCACAGCCCGGAGGACACCATCGCCAAGAACATCAGCCTGGAACGTCTCCAGGTGTCGATGGAGCTGATCGGCTGCGCCACGTACGCCACGGCCCGCTACTGACACCGGCGACGGGGTGCGGCTCCGGCCTGCACCCCGTCAGGCGGTGCGACCGGCCGACGGCTGGCTGGGCACCCGGGGGCGCACCGACGGCCGCCAGGCCCGGCCGTTGGCGTAGATGACCCGGAAGCCCAGGTACGAGGCCAGCGGGGCCCAGTGCGCCGAGCCCATCCGCAGCTCGGCCGCGTTGTGCCGCTGGCCGTTGGCGAGCACGTCGAGCAGCACGGTCTCGAACGCCGCCGATTCGACCCAGTCCACCTCGCGGGTGAAGCCGCAGATCAGCGCCGCGCCGGTGACGTCGAGGAACTCGCGCAGCACCGGCTCGGGGGCCCGCAGCACCGAGCAGCTGCCGAAGTAGAGCCGCCGGCCGTCGCAGCGCCCGGCCATCCGCTCGGCCACCTCGGCGAGTTCGACCGAGTGCCAGTCGGTCAGGCAGAGCCGGTTCGGCTCGCCGTGCATGGCGAAGAAGCCGAGCCGGTAGTCGGCGTACTGCTTGAGCAGCCAGCGGTCGATGAAGTAGAACAGCTCGTCCCGGGTCGCCGCGTCCTTGTGGATGAAGCGCACCTTGCCCAGCCGTTCCAGCAGTTCGAGGGTGGGCAGGACGGATCCCCGCTCGTTGAGATCCCGGTGCCACTGGCCCTCGACACAGAAGATGCCACCGCGCGCCACGCCCACCTCCCGGTCGTCGCCCGCGCTGAGGTTACCGGCCGACCCCGGCCAGGGAACATCACCCTCGGTACGCCCGGCTGCGACTTTCCGCCCGGAAGCAATGCCTCTGCCGCACGGTGGGCGGCAATGCCCAGTTCGCAATTCTCAGATATCGCGAATCATGACGGCAGTTCTTGTCAATTGTTACGGAATCATCGTCGGCAGCGACTGGCGGCCAGCGGGCCGCCTTTCGTGGTCGCGACGCCGGCCCGGTACGCGGGCGGGGAATGGCCGGGCGTGCCGGGCCGGCGTCGAACCACCGAGGGGCGATCCCTGCTCAGCTCGCCCTCGGCCAGCGCGGCGCGGTGGCGGGGGGTGCCACCGGCCGGCCGGAGACCGGGTTGCGGGCACCGGGCCGTACCACCGGGGCGGCCACCCGCGGCACCGGACCCCGGGCCGGATAGCCGGCACCCCGGGCTGCCGGATAGCCGGCACCCCGGTCGGTACGCGGCGGGTAACCGGCGGCGCCCCGGTCGGCGCCCGCCGGACGGGCCGCCGGGGGACGGGCCGGCGCAGGCCCGTTCACCAGGAACGGGAACGGCACATGCACGAACGGGTTGCCGTGCCGGATGAGGGCGTCGAGCTGCCGCTCGTTGAGCCCGTGGGTCAGCAGCACCCGCCGCCCCCAGCGGTGCAGCCGGCAGGGGAAGCGGGCGCCGTCGTTGCGGCAGAGCGCCCCCGAGGGCCACTCCTCCGCCGCGTGCACGACCACCGCCCGGACCGCCAGCCGGACATCCTCGGGGGTCAATGGCGTCGTGACCGGCAACTCGCCCAGAATCTGATCGATGGGATCCGTTGACTGCTCATCAACTCGCACGGCAGGCCCCTCCCGCAGCTCCGGTAGCGGTGCGCTTGAGCACCGCACCTCACGTATTGGTACGGCTCCCAATGCGGGATCGTTCAATCCGCCGTAGCGCTTGGCGATAAACGTGTTCAGACCAGTCCGGCGTCGTGTACGAGCAGGGCGACCTGCACCCGGTTATTGAGGCCGAGGCGGGTCAGCAGCCGGGAAACGTACGCCTTGACGGTGGCCACGCTCATGAACAGCTCCGCCGCGATCTCGGCGTTGGTGCGGCCCTGACCGAGGGCCACCGCGACCGCCCGTTCCCGCTCGGTGAGCCCGGCGAGCAGCCGGGCCGCCGGCTCCCGCCGCGGGTCGGCCGGCGTGCCCGTGGTGACGTGCTCGATCAGGGTGCGGGTGACCGTCGGGGAGAGGGTCGCCTCTCCCGCTGCCACCCGGCGCACCGCCCGTACGATCTCGGCCGGCGGGGTGTCCTTGAGCAGGAACCCGCCGGCACCGGCCCGCAGCGCCCGCAGCACGTACTCGTCGGCGTCGAAGGTGGTCAGCACGAGCACCTCGGGAGGCCGGGGCAGGGCGCGCAACGCCTCGGTGGCGGCGAGGCCGTCCATCCGGGGCATCCGGATGTCCATCAGCACCACGTCCGGCCGGCACGCCGCGACCGCACCGACGGCCTCGCTGCCGTCGGCCGCTTCCCCGACCACCCTGAGGTCGGGCGTACCACCGAGGATCATCGACAGCCCGGCCCGCACCAACGCGTCGTCGTCCACGATCAGGATCCGCACCGGCCGGGCCGGTTGCGCCGGCCGTTCCGGCCCGACGGCCTCCGGCTGGGCCACGGGCATCGGCTGGGCCACGGGCATCGGCTCGTCCGCGGACGTCGGCGGGCCGGCCTGGGCGGGCACGGTGCCGGACGAGACGCGGGCGGAGTCGGTCACGACGCCGGCCACGGCAGCCAGGCGGCCAGGCGGAAGTCGCCGGTGTCGTCGCGGCCGTGCTCCAGCCGCCCGCCGGCCAGGTTGACCCGTTCGGCGACGCCGACCAGACCGGTGCCGCTGCCCGGGATCGTCCCGCCGGCCGGCTCCCGCAGCGGCCAGCGGTTGCGGATCTCCACGGTCAGGCCGTCGCCGGGCCCACCGCCGACCTGCACCGTGACGGCCGCGCCGACCGCGTGCTTGCGGGCATTGGTCAGCCCCTCCTGCACGATCCGGTAGACGCTGCGGCCGACCCCGGCGGGCAGCCGGTCCGGCGCGGAGACCCGATCCCGCAACTCGACGCGGACCCCGGCGGCCCGGGACTCGGCGACCAGCGCGGGCAGGTCGGCGAGGGTGGGCTGGGGGCGTTCCGGGTCGGCGGAGAGGAGCACCTCGGCCCGCAGCACACCGATCACCTCGCGCAGGTCCTGCAACGCGGCGTGGGCGCTACCCCGGATCACCCCGGCCGCCCGCGCCACCTCCGAGGCGGGGGCGTCGGGGCGGAACTCCAGCGCCCCGGCGTGCAGGCTGAGCAGCGAGATCCGGTGGGCCAGCACGTCATGCATCTCCCGGGCGATCCGGCTGCGTTCCAACTGCCGGGCCTGGGCCACCCGCAGTTGCTGCTCGGCCTCGGCCCGCTCGGCACGCTCCCGCAGCGACAGCACCAGCTGCCGCCGGGCCCGTACGAACATTCCCCAGGCCAGCACCAGCAGGCCAGCCAGCGTCCCCCATACCAGGTTTATCCAGTAGGAGCCGTTCGGTTCGGGACGCAGCAGGCAGAAGACCGCGTTCGTGGCCAGACCGGCCGCGGTCAACGCCACCGCGACCGCAGTGCGCCGGTGCACCACCACCGTGAAGTAGATGACCAACAGCGCGGCGACGGAGGCGAGGGAGAACATCGTCAACGGCAGGGTCACCAGCGCCAGCCCGAGCGGCCAACGGCGGCGTACCCAGAGCGCCGCCGCACAGGCCAGGCCGATCACCGCGTCGGCGGCGATCATCCAGGGGTACGGCAGCCGTTCGGCGAAGGTCGGCGCCGGGGAGGCGGCGTCCAGGGTGACCACCAGCACCCAGAGAACGGCGACGAGGAAGGTGCTGCTGTCGACCAGCCAGTCGCGGGTGGTCCGCCGGAAACGACGATGCGTCGTGCTCAGCGACCCGGGCAGCAGCCACGGGTGTTCGAGTACGACGACGCTGCTCACAGGCGCAATGGTAGGCAGCCGTCCGGCCACCGGACCAGCTACCAAAGTCGAGACCTGAGCCTCGACCTTGGTCGCGACGAGACCGACCGTCGGCCGCTGCGGTCAGCCGGTTGGCCCGGGCAGGCTGGCCTGCATGATCGCTGTCAACCAGCTCACCAAACGGTACGGGCGGCACACCGCCGTCGAGGACGTGTCCTTCCACTGCGAACCGGGCACCGTGACCGGCTTTCTGGGGCCTAACGGAGCCGGCAAGTCCACCACGATGCGGATGATCTGCGGGCTCACCCCGCCGACCGCCGGCCACGCCACCGTCGACGGGCATCCCTACCGGCAGCTGCCCAACCCGGGCCGCACGGTCGGGGTGCTGCTGGACGCCTCGGCCCAGCACGGCGGGCGAACCGGGCGGGAGGCGCTGGCCGTGGCGGCCACCACCATGGGGGTGCACCGACGGCGGGTCGGCGAGGTGCTCGACCGGGTGGGGCTGGACGCGGTCGCGGCCCGGCGCCGGGTCCGGGCGTACTCGCTGGGGATGCGGCAGCGGCTCGGCCTGGCGCACGCGCTGCTGGGCGACCCCCGGGTGCTGGTCCTCGACGAGCCGGCCAACGGCCTGGACCCGGAAGGGATCTTCTGGATGCGGGGACTGCTGCGCGACTTCGCCGACCGGGGCGGCACCGTGCTGCTCTCCTCGCACCTGCTACGCGAGGTGGAGGCGGTCGCGGACCGGCTGGTGGTGATCGGGGGTGGCCGGATCGTGGCCCAGGGCGACAAGGACGAGCTGCTGGCCGGCGACGGCACGTTGGTGCGGGCCCGCGACCGGGCCGCGTTGCGTGGCGCGCTGGACCGGGCTGGACTGCCGGTCGACGAGGGCACCGACGGGCTGCTGGTCCGCGCCGACCCGGAGGCGGTCGGGCAGGCCGCCGCGGCGGCCGGGATCGCCCTGACCGAGCTGCGGCCGGCCGGTGGCGGGGGCCTGGAGCAGCTCTTCCTCAGCCTCACCACGGCGGCGGACAACGCCGGGCCCAGCACCGTCAAGACCCGCACCGACGCCGCGCCGACCAGGGAGGCCGTCCGATGACCACGATCACCGCCACCGAGATCACCCCCGCCGTCCGGCCCGGTGAGCGCCGGCCGTCGCTGGCCCGGTTGACCGCCGTCGAGCTGCGCAAGCTCGTCGACACCCGGGCCGGCCGCTGGCTGCTGATCACCATCGGCCTGCTCGTCGCCCTCATCGTCGGCCTCCAGTTGGTGTACACGCCGGACGCCGAGCAGACCTTCGTCAACTTCTTCATCCCGTCGCTGCTCCCGGTCGGGGTACTGCTGCCGGTGCTCGGCATCCTGTCGATCACCAGCGAGTGGTCGCAGCGCACCGCGCTGACCACGTTCGCGCTGGTCCCCCGGCGGGAGCGGGTGATCGCCGCCAAGCTCGCCGCCGTGGTGCTGGCGGCCCTGGCGTCGGTGCTGGCGAGCCTCGCCCTCGCCGCCGTCGGAACGTTGATCGCCGATGCCACCGGCGGCGCGGGCAGCTGGCGGATCGAGGGCTCGCTGATCCTGCACGCCGCCGTGTTCCAGGTGGCCAACGTGCTGCTGGGCGCGGGATTCGGCCTGCTCCTCCTGCACACCCCGCTGGCCATCGTGACCTACCTGGTGCTGCCGATCGCCTGGTCGATCGTTGGCGAGCTGGTCCGGCCGTTGCGGCGGGCCGCCGAGTGGCTGGACACCGGACGCACCCTGGAGTCGCTGTTCGGGGCCGAGATGACCGCCGGGCAGTGGGGGCGGCTCGGGGTGTCGTTGCTGGTGTGGCTCGGCGTACCGCTGCTCGCCGGGCTGGTCCGCACGATGCGTCGGGAGGTGACGTGACGGCGTACGGCCCGCCGACCGTGGTCAGCGGCGGCAGCGGGGAGTTGCTGGTGCTCTGGGGCGGGATCCCGGCGGCCGGAGGCGCGGCGGGCTGGCTGCTGGCGGCGGGCGCGGGCTGGGTGGCCAGCCTGCCCTGGGCACCGGTGCAGGGCCTGTTCCGCCTGGTCGACGGAGTGTCCACAGGGTACGCCCTGGGCGGCGGGGTGGGGCTCGGCGTGCTGGCCGGGCTGGTGATCGCCGGGATCGGCACCGCCGAACGGGTCCGGGTCACGGTGGACGGCACCCGGGCACGGCTGCGGCACGGCGGCGCCGAGCGGGAGGTCGGCCGGGCGCAGACCCGGGCGGTCTTCGTCGACGGCCGGGATCTGGTGCTGCTCGACGCGGACGACGGCGAGCTGGCCCGGCAACGCTCCGACCTGCCCGCCGACCGGCTTGCCGGGGCGTTCCGCGAGCAGGGCTGGCCCTGGGTGGCGGAGGATCCACACCGGGCGGCGTACCGGCGCTGGGTGCCCGGCCTGCCGGGGCTGCCGCCCGGGGCGGACGCGCTGCTCCGGGCGCGGCAGGAGGCGGTCGAGCACGACCAGGGCGACGAGGCCCGGGAGTTGCGCGCGGAGCTGGGCCGCTACGGCGTGGTGGTACGCGACGAGGGTAGACGGCAGCACTGGCGGCTGACCCGGCCGGCCCGGCCGTCCGACTGACGCGAACGGGCCGGGCCCCGGTGAGGGACCCGGCCCGCCCAGCGGACGCTCGGATTACCTCCAGGCGTGCTTGTGGTGCTTGTGGCCGTGCGACTTGCCCTTGCCCTTACCCTTGCCGTGCGACTTGCCCGGCGACTTCACGCCGTTCACGGCCGAGGTGTCGAACGCGAAGGTGATCACCGCAGCGGCGATGGCGTCGGAGTTGACGTCGAGGGCGAAGACGTTCACGTTGCCGTGGAGCTTGTACTTCTTCCCCAGCGCCTTGTACAGCGCGGCGTCGGCGCCGTCGGCGACCGGCGTACGGCTGTCGCATGCCTGGTGGTAGCAGGGGTCGTACCACTCCCCCTCGATGCCGCCGAAGAGCGCGACCTCGGCGGCCGTCTTACGGCCCTCCGCACCGGTGAAGAGGCCGCCGGCCGGGATGTCGACGTCGATGAACGCGCCGTAGTCCGAGCGGCCGGTGAAGTCGGACGGCACGGTGGGCAGCTTGCGGGAGGCGAAGAACTTCTCGAACACCTTCTCGATCTGCGCCGAACCCTCCGGCCCCGGGCCGGAACCCTCCTGCGCCGAGTCGTCGCCGTCGTACACCCCGAAGACGTAGTTCGGCGAGCCGACCATGTCGAAGTTGAGGTAGAGGGCGATGTTGCCGACCTGCTGCTCGGTCAGGCTGTCCACGTAGTACTGCGAGCCGATCAGGCCCGCCTCCTCCGCGCCCCACCAGGCGAAGCGAACCGCGTTGTTCGGCTTCACCTTGGCCATCTGGAGCGCGACCTCCAGCAGCGCGGCGCTGCCGGTGCCGTTGTCGTTGATGCCCGGACCGGCCGGGTCCGAGTCCAGGTGCGCCCCGGCCACGACCACGTTGTCCGTGCGGCCCTGCTTGGTCTGGGCGAGGACGTTCTCGGTGCTCCGGACCTCCGAGGTGGTGTCAGCCTCGATCCGCAGGACCAGATCCGACGTCGCCGCGAACTGCGCCCCGGTGTCGTACGACACGGAGACCGCCGGGATGCCCACCGGCGCGCTGAGCGTACCGGCGAAGAGGTCGTAGCGGTCCGGGTTGGCCTCCGGCGTGCCGTTGCCCTGGTTCATGATGATCGCGCCGGCCGCGCCGGCCGCCTCGGCGTTGGCGACCTTGTCGCCGAACCCGCAGGTGCCGCGCTGCATCAGTGCGATCTTGCCGACCACGTCGACGCCGACGAAGTCGCTGGCCTCGCAGCCGGACGTCGAGGCGCGCGGCGGCGTCAGGTTGAGATCCACCGCCACGACCTGCCCCTGCCCGACCCCGTCACCGGAGTAGTCCATCAGGTCGTAGTCGACGCCAGCCTGGTAGCTGGTCGGGTTCGGCGCCACCTGGGCGAAGGAGGAGCCGAACTCCTCGTAGAACGCGAAGTCGAACTGCTGCCGGGTCACCTGGTAGCCGGCCTTCTTCAACAGCCCGGCCACGTAGTCGGCGCTCGCGTCATAGCCCGGTGTGCCGGAGGCACGCGTGCCGTTGTTGGCGTTGGCGATGGCCTGGAACCTGTCGAGGTGCTTGATAACGCCCCCGACCGTCACCGCCCTGGTCAGCTTCTGGACCGAGTTGTTGTTCGAGCTCGCCAACGCCGGGCTTGCCAGCGCCACCGTGCCCAGGAGAGTGCTGGCCGCGATACCGGCGAGCACCTTCCTACCTGAGAAAGGCACCACGATGTGCCACGTCCTTCCTCTGCGGTCATCCGGCTCCCGTACCCCCGTGCGCCGGATGTTTGTGCAATCTTGATGCACCTCGATGCCAGGGCAAAGTGCCTGTTCAGCTGTGCTGGACAGACGTTCGGCCCAGCACGGCACCTGTCTCGGGGATTGCCGCGGTCCATTGGCGACTCCGGCCGCCGGCAAAACGGTCGACAGTACGAAGTGGCCTGGTTACGGGCCGCCGAGGATCGGTGGCGATGATCGAACTTTCGCCGCCAGGCCCGCTACCGTCTCCCATCTGGGGAGGTACGTCGATGTACGTCGTGTCGGTAATCAACTACAAGGGTGGGGTCGGCAAGACCACGGTGACCGCCAACCTCGGGGCCGAGCTGGCCAACCGCGGGATGAAGGTGCTGCTCATCGATCTCGACCCGCAGGCCAGCCTGACCTTCGGCTTCTACGACCCGGACGACTGGCGGGAACGGCTGCGCGACAGCCGGACCATCAAGCGCTGGTACGACGGTCTGCGCGAGGGCGCCGCCGCGGTGACCCTGGGTGATCTGGTGGTGTCGCCCGGCCCGGCGAACGCCCGGCTCTCCGGCACCGGCCGGCTGGACCTGATCGCCTCGCATCTGCAACTGGTCGACATCGACCTGGCGCTGGCCCGCAGTGTGGCGGGCGGCGAGGAGTACGACGCGGAGCTGTTCCGGGTGCGCGGCTCGCTCGACGAGGGGCTGCTCGCCGACGGCCTGGACCCGTACGACATGGTGCTGATCGACTGCCCGCCGAACTTCAACATGGTCACCCAGTCGGCCATCATCGCCAGCGACCACCTGGTCATCCCGGCCAAGGCCGACTACCTGTCCACCCTGGGCATCGACTACCTGTACGGCAACGTGCGGGAGCTGGTCGACCAGTACAACGCCGACGCCCGCCGATTCGCCACCGTACGCCGGCACCAGAAGGTCGCCCCCGACGTGGCCGGCGTGGTCTTCACGATGATCCAGTTGTTGGCCCGGCAGCCGATCGCCACCCACCAGCGCTACATGGACCAGGTACGCAACCTGGACCTTCCGGTCTTCCCGACCGCGCTGCGGGAGAACGCCACCCTCTATGCCACGAACACCCCCCGCGGCGTGCCGGTGGTGCTGCGCGACCGGGTCACCGTCCCCGCCGTCCGCGAGGAGCTGCGGAATCTCGCCACCGAGTTCCTCGACCACCTGCAACCCACCCGAGTGCCGGCATGAGCGAGCGGAGCGAGCGAATCATCAGGCTCAGCGCGGATGTGCCTCATGACGGCACGGGAGCGAAGCGGAGTGCCGGCATGAGCGAGCGGAGCGAGCGAATCATCAGGCTCAGCGCGGATGTGCCTCATGACGGCACGGGAGCGAAGCGGAGTGCCGGCATGAGCGGCCAGGGCGGCGTGGCATCGATCCTGGCCGCCGAGCGGCTCGCCGCCATGACCAGCCGCGCCGACGGTACGGCGTACCTGTCGGGCTGGCCGCTGCGCGCCCTGCGGGAGTTGGCCGCGGGCCTGGGGCTGCGCAGCGTCGGCGGGCTGCGCAAGGCCGAGCTGGTCGAGCGGATCGTGGAGGGCACCATCGGCTACCGGCTCAGCTCCATCGCCCTGCGGCAACGCTGACGTTCCGTCGAGTGAGAAGGTCGACGCCAGCGGGTATGCCGGGCGAATGGCAGGCATGATTCCGGACATCACGCTGAACGACGGCACCACCATCCCACAACTGGGCTTCGGGGTGTTCCAGATCGACCCGGCACAGACCGCCCAGGCGGTACGCACCGCCCTGGACATCGGCTACCGGCACATCGACACCGCCGAGATGTACGGCAACGAGGCCGAGGTCGGTGCGGGGGTGCGGGCGGCGGGGCTGGCCCGGGAGGATGTTTTCATCACCAGCAAGCTGCACAACGGCTGCCACCGCCCCGACGACGCCCGCGCCGCCTTCCGGTCGACGCTGGACGCACTGCGGACCGACTACCTCGACCTGTTCCTCATCCACTGGCCGCTGCCGACCCGCTACGGCGGCGACTTCGTCACCACGTGGAAGGTGTTGGAGGAGTTCAAGGACGGCGGCCGGGCCCGCTCCATCGGGGTGTCCAACTTCCAGGTGCCGCATCTGGAGCGGCTGGCCGACGAGGCGGACCTGGTGCCCGCGGTGAACCAGATCGAGGCGCACCCGTACTTCACCAACGACGAGGTGCGCGCGTACGGCGCGAAGAACGGCATCGTCACCCAGGCGTGGTCGCCGATCGCGCAGGGTGCGGTGCTCGGCGACCCGAGCATCGCCGACCTCGCCGAGCAGGTCGGCCGCACGCCGGCCCAGGTCGTGCTGCGTTGGCACGTGCAGCGCGGCGACGTCATCTTCCCGAAGTCGGTCACGCCGAAGCGGATCGAGGAGAACTTCCAGCTTTTCGACTTCCAGCTGGACGACGCCGCGATGGAGCAGGTCACCCTGCTGGACCAGGGCGAGGCGGGACGGCAGGGCGCCAACCCGGACACCTTCGACTACCTCCCCACCTGAGTCCCGGCACCGTACCGGGTTGACCTCGAGTGCGCTCGAAGACGCAGGCTGGTGCCGGCGTCCACATCTCGGGCGCAGGAGAGGAGTTCCCATGCGGTACCGCACGATCGGCTCCGACCCGCGTACCCGGCGCGAGGTCAGCGTGCTCAGCCTCGGCGCGATGCTCTTCGGCACGAAGACCGACGAGGCCACCTCGTACGCGATCCTGGACCACTTCGTCGAGGCGGGCGGCACCTTCATCGACACGTCGAACAACTACGCGTTCTGGATGGACGGCGGTCAGGGCGGCCAGAGCGAGGAGCTGCTCGGCCGGTGGCGGCGCAGCCGGGGGGTCGGCAACGAGATCGTCGTCGCCACCAAGCTCGGCGCGCGGCCGCTGGCCCCCGGCACCAGTTACCTCGACAATCCCGAGGGGCTGTCGGCGAAGGTGATCCGGGAGTCCGCCGAGCGCAGCCGGGAGCGCCTCGGGGTCGACCGGCTGGACCTGCTCTACGCCCACATCGAGGACCACACCGTCCCGCTCCGGGAGACCGTGGAGGGCTTCGCCGAGCTGGTCGCGGAGGGCACGGTGGGGCTGCTGGGGGTGAGCAACCACCGGTCGTGGCGGGTGGAACGGGCCCGCGCGCTGGCCGCCGCGGCGGGCCTGCCCGGGTACGAGGTGCTCCAGTACCACCGCAGCTACCTGCCGAGCCGGTTGGACGGTCCGGCCGACCTCGACCGGGACGGCAACGTGGGTGCGGTCGGCGGCGACCTGACCAGCTACCTGCGGGCCGAGCCCGGCCTGACCCTGATCTCGTACGGGTCGCTGCTGTGGGGGGCGTACACCCGGCCGGACAAGCCGCTCGGCCCGGCGTACGACCTGCCGAGCGCACCGGTCCGGCTCGCCGCGCTGCGGGAGGTGGCGGAGCAGACCGGGGCGACGGTCAACCAGGTGGTGCTGGCCTGGCTGATCGACGGTGACATACCGACGATCCCGCTGGTGGGAATCTCGTCGGTGGCCCAGTTGGCGGAGTGCCTCGGCGCCGTCGACCTGGAGCTGACGCCCGAGCAGCGGCACCGGCTGGACACCGCCTGGTAACGGGGGCCGGCAGCGGCCCGACGGCCCCTGCCGGCGGGTGGCGCGAACCGGTGTGCCGGGCGTCGGGCGGCCGCCGCTAGATCTGATCTAGCGGCGGCCGCTCACCGTCTCGCGCCAGCGGAGGGAAGCTGGCCTACAACCACCGCCGGCCGCCGTCGTTGTAGCAGGCGGCCGGCCACGCGCAATTTTGTCGTACGCGTGCGTTGTGGTGGGACGGCAGGCGGAGACGTCGCGACGTGACGCTCGTGGCCCCGCAGGTTCCCCGAGCGAAAGGATGTTCAGAGATCATGAGTAGACGCACCACCGGCCTCGCCATCGAGGCCGAGGGTCTGACCCGGTCGTTCGGCGAGACCCGGGCGCTCACCGGCATCGACCTCAAGGTGCCGGCCGGCGCCGTGTACGGGCTGCTCGGCCCGAACGGCGCCGGCAAGACCACGGCGGTGCGGGTCCTGGCCACGTTGCTGCGCCCCGACGGCGGGCAGGCGCGGGTGTTCGGCCACGACGTGGTCACCGAGGCCGACGCGGTCCGGGCCAGGGTCAGCCTGACCGGCCAGTACGCCTCGGTGGACGAGGACCTGACCGGCACCGAGAATCTGGTCCTGCTGGGCCGCCTGCTCGGGCTCCGCAGGCCGGCCGCCCAGCAGCGGGCAGAGCAGTTGCTGGCCGCGTTCGGGCTGACCGAGGCGGCCGGGCGGCAGGTCAAGAAGTACTCGGGCGGCATGCGGCGGCGCATCGACATCGCGGCGAGCATCCTCAACACGCCCGACCTGCTGTTCCTCGACGAGCCGACGACCGGGTTGGATCCACGCAGCCGCAACCAGGTGTGGGAGATCGTCCGCGCGGTGGTGGCGCACGGCACGACCGTGCTGCTGACCACGCAGTACCTCGACGAGGCTGACAAGCTGGCCGGCCGGATCGCGGTGGTCGACCACGGCCGGGTGATCGCGGAGGGCACCCCGGGCGAGCTGAAGTCGTCGGTCGGTTCCGGCACCGTGCACCTGCGGCTGCGGGACCCGGGGCAGCGGCCCGAGGCCGAGCGGGTACTGCGGGCGGCGCTGGGCGTACCGGTGCAGTTGGAGCCGGATCCGGTGGCCATGACGGCCCGGGTCGGCGGGGACGGCAGCGACCTGGACGCCAGCGCGCAGGCCGCGAAGGCGCTGAGCGAGCTGTCCCGCGCCGGGATCGTGGTGGACGACTTCTCGCTCGGCCAGCCGAGCCTGGACGAGGTCTTCCTGGCCCTGACCGACCACCCCGCCGAGGCCGAGCGGGACGACGAGCTGGAGGCAGCCCGATGAGCAGCGACACCGCCACCACGGCCGACCGGGCGGCGGCGGTCTACGTGCCCTCGACCGAAGCGTTGGCGACGGTCCTCGCGCCGGGCGCACGACCGCCCCGGCCGAGCCCGCTGTCGGCGTCGCTGACCTTCAGCTGGCGCGCCCTCCTGAAGATCAAGCACGTGCCGGAGCAACTGTTCGACGTGACGGCGTTCCCGATCATCATGGTCCTGATGTTCACGTATTTGTTCGGCGGTGCGCTCGCCGGCAACCCGCGTGACTATTTGCAGTTCTTCCTGCCGGGCATCATGGTGACCAGCGTCGTGATGATCACCATGTACACCGGCGTCGGCCTGAACACCGACATCGAGAAGGGCGTCTTCGACCGGTTCCGGACGCTGCCGGTGTGGCGGCCGGCCGCCCTGGTCGGCATGATCGTCGGGGACGTGCTCCGCTACATCCTCGCGGCGGTGGTGATCCTCACCGTCGGGCTGGTGCTCGGCTTCCGCCCCGACGGCGGCCTGCTCGGGGTGCTGGCCGGGATCGGCCTGCTGGTGATCTTCTCGTTCGCGTTCTCGTGGGTCTGGACCCTCTTCGGGCTCGTGCTACGCAGCGAGAAGTCGGTGATGGGGGTCAGCATGATGGTGCTGTTCCCGCTGACCTTCCTCAGCAACGTCTTCGTCGACCCGTCCACCATGCCCGGCTGGCTCCAGGCGTTCGTCAAGGCCAACCCGATCACGCACCTGGTCTCGTCGGTACGTGCCGCGATGGCCGGCACCACGGACGCCTCCAGCCTGATGTGGACAATCGCCTGGAGCGCCGTCTTCGTGGTGGTCTTCGGCACCCTCACCATGTACCGCTACAACCGCCGCTAGTCCCGTGATCTTGGTACGGAAGCTCCCCGCCCGGGGCGCATCCGTACCAAGATCCGGCGGTCGGGGGTGGTCAGAGACGCCAGGGGATGGGGGTGGGCGGCAGGTAGCAGCAGGCGGTGCCGGTGGAGATCGCGGCGCGCAGGTGAGCGGCGAGCGGGGGATGCCGCTCGTCGAGGCGACGCAGGGTGTCCCGGATGCGGGCGGTGACCGTCTTGCGGGCCCGTTCCGCTTCGTCACCAAGCCGGCGGGTCCGCCCGGCCAACCCGGCAGCCGCCCGCAACTGATCGATCAACGCACGCCGCTCGGCGTCCAGGGCGGCCGCCTTCGGCTGGTCGCCGCGGGCGGCCGAGCGGTCGATCTCGTCGTCGAGCCGGGTCAGGTGGCGCCGGTAGCGGGTCTTCGCCTCGTCGTCGAGCACCTGGTCACCACCCATGCGGCGGGCGGCGACGAGTTCCGGCCCGGCGGCCGGGTCGAGCAACTCGACCGCGGGCACCTCGACACCCGGGCGGCCGAGCAGCAGCCGCAGGTCGTGCAGCCCCTTCGCGTCGGGCAGGTGCGCCGTGGCACCGTCGTAGGTGAGCCGCCACACCGCGCCGTCGCGCCGGAACTCGTAGGCCAGGGCCATCCCCGCCCCACCCGACACAGCCCCACCCGACGCGACCCCAGCCGGCACAGCGCCGCCCGACGTGCCCACCGACCCGGCCGGGGTGGGCTCGGGCGCCGTCGTCCTGCCCGCCGGGGCGTCGGCGAGCCGGGCGAGCACCTGCCGCATGCCGAGGGTGCGGGCCTCGGGTTCGACGGTGGCGCGCAGCACGGCGGCGGTGGCCGCGTCGCCCGGACGGCCCCGGTTGGTGAGGGCGTCGGCGAGAGCGGCGCGGGCGATGAGCGACCATGGTCGGGCACCCATCCGGTCGGCGCTGTCGCGGGCGGCGGAAAATCCGGCGACCGCGTCGTCCCAGCGCTGCTCGGCGGCGTCGACAACGGCCAGCCAGTGGTCGACCGGGCCGCTGACGTCGCAGCCATACAGGGCCACCAGCCACTGGCCACGGTATGGCAGCAGGGCCTGCCGGGCCTCGGCGCAGCGCGCCGGGTCGGCGACGGTGGCCTGGGCGCGCAGCCGCTGCCAGAGTGGGGAGATCGACCCGCTGTACCGGGTGCCGGCGGCTTCTAGCTGTGCGGCGAGCCGGGCGGCGGTGTGGTGATCGCCGCGCTCGGCAGCGGTGATCGCCCGGAGCAGTTCCCGGTGCGGGTGGCCGGTCGTGGCGAGCCCGTCGATCACGCCATCGGCCTCCTCGAACCGCCCCTGCAACAGCCGCAGCGACCAGCGCAGATGGTGGCCGAGGAAGGCGTGGTCAGCGTGCTCCCACGCGTCGAGGTCAAGTTCGGCGTAGTCGGCTTCGGCACCGGCGAAGTCGCCCCGGAAGGCGCTGGTGATGCCGTTGTCGATAGCGGTGGCCATCCGGTGCCGGGGCTTCTCGGTCTGCCGCCCGGCGGTCACGAAGGCGGTGAGTTCGGTCAGGTAGCCGGGGTCGCCGAGTTCCAGCAGCGCCACCCAGCGCAGCGAGGTGGACCACAGCTCAGCCTCCTGGTCACCGCCGCGCCGGGCGACGTCGCGGATCTCGGCGGTGAGGGCGGCCCGGTCGGCCGCGGTGCCCATGCCCCAGGTGGCGTCGTGCCGGGCCCAGAGGGTGAAGGCGAGCGCCTCGTCGTCCCGGCCCTGACGGGCGACGGCCTCGGTGGTGGTGATCAGGCCGGTGATGAGCGTGCCGACCGGGGCATCGCGCTCCGGCTCCCCGATGAGCCGCCGGTACGCCTCCCGCACCAGCGCGTCGGTGTCGACGCCGAGACCGGGGTTGATCTGGTGGTGGCGGTGGATGTTGACGGCGAACCGGGCCAACAGGGCCGGCTCGTCCACACCCAGTGCCAGGGCGGTGGTGTCGGCAAGCAACTGGCGCGCCTCGTCGCGGTCGCCGGTGTGGAACAGCCGGTCGGCCAGCTCCATCATGATCTTGACTCGTTGGGGGGCGTCCGGCACGACCTGCAACGCGCGCCGGAAGTGGACGGTCGACTCCTCCAGCGCCAGCCGGCAGCTGGCATCCCGGGCGGCGGCGATCAGCAGGTCGGTGGCGCGCCCCGCGTCGAGGCGATCGCCGGCGAGCCAGGCGTGACGGGCCAGGTCGGCCGGGATCAGGAACTGACCGAGCGCGGCGTGCCCATCCACGGCGCGCACCACGGCGGCGTGGCGGGCCCGGCGGTCGTCGTCGGCGAGGCCGTCGTAGAGCGTCTCCCGGACCAGGTCGTGGGCGAAGGCGTACCGGCAGTCGCCGCCGTCGAGCACGAGCCGCGCGGTGACCGCGACGTCGAGAAGCTGGTCGAGCCGGGCCGGCGTCAGGCCGGCACCGGCCGCCAGGATCTCGCCGTGGAACTCCCGGCCCAGCACGGCGGCGACGGTGAGCGCGTCGACCACCGCCGTGGGCAGGTGGTCCAGCCGCCGGCGCACCACCTCGCGCACGCCGGGCGCGAGGCCGGTCACCGCGCCCGTGGTGTGCCACAGCCGGGCCGTCTGCTCGACGAAGAAGGGGTTGCCGCCGGTGCTCAGATGCACGTCGTCGACGCAGTCGGGGGTGGGCTCCCGGCCGGCGGTGCGGGCCATCAGCGCGCCGACCTCGTCGCGGGACAGGCCGGTGAGCGTAACCGTGGTGGCCTTGGCCACCAGCGACATCAACAGCGGGCGCAGCGGATGCCCGCCGGACTCGACCTCGGCGTCCCGGTACGTCCCGACGAACAGCAGCCGCTCGAACCAGGTGTGCCGGGCGGCGAACTGGAGCAGCCGCATCGACGCCGCGTCGGCCCAGTGCAGATCGTCCAGGATCACCATGACCGGCCGCCGCTGGGAGACGGCGACCAGCGCGGTGGTGACCGCGTCATAGAGGGCGAACGCCTCCTGCTCGGCCGCCTCCCCCTCGCCCGGCGCACCGGCCGAGGCCAGCGGGCCCGTCGGGGTCAGCGGGCCGCCATGGGCGCCAGCCGGTGCCAGCGCGCCCGGGTCGGCCGCCGCCGGGCCGGTCGCCTCGCCGAGCAGCAGGGCGAGCGCCGGCTCGGCGGACTCCCGGGCCACCGCCCAGTCGTCGGGCGACCGGCGCAGCCCGCGCAGAATCTGCACCCAGGGCCAGTATCCGGGTGCGCTGGCCGAATCCCAGCAGGCCGCGCCGAGCACCAGCGCACCCTGCCGGCGGGCCTCGTCGGCGGCGGCGGTCACCAGGGTCGTCTTGCCGATGCCGGGCTCGCCGGTGACCAGGACGAGGCCGCCGTGACTTTGCGCGGCGCGGTCGACCTCGGCGCGCAGCAGGCCGGCGGGATGCTCCCGCCCGATCATGACTCCGCCGCCCCGCGCCTTCATGGCAACCGACGGTAGCCGAACCGACCGACACCACGAGCATTCCCCGACCGGCCGGGCGACGCCCGCCGACCGGTGACCGGCGGTGGGCCGGCGACAGGTCGACGGGCGTCGGTCCCGGACGACCCGGCCCTGCCGTAGGCGCGGGGCGTCGTGGACGGTCAGGGTCAGCGGGCGTCGGTGACCACGTGGGCGCAGGCGGCGCAGGCGGCCGGGCCCTGCTCGCCGTACCACCGGCAGGTCCGCCGGATGGCGCAGCGCGGCAGGTCGATCTCGGGCGGACCGACCGTCTCCGCGTACGAGGACACCAGGCGTTCGCCGAGGCCACAGTGCTCGCCGGTCCAGAAGCCGCACCGGCTGGTGACGCAGGGACCGGCGAGCCGGTACCGCCCCTCCACCGGACCGCCCGCCTCCGCCGCCGCGTCGACGGCCACCTCGGCCGGCAGTGCCGGGGTGACGTAGGCGACCCGACCCGCCGGGGTGATCATGCCGAGGAAGACCGTGGCGTTGGCCACGGGCGTGCTCGGGCACATCCGCTCCGACGGGTCCGGCCCCTGCGGCGACTGGGTCACTTCTGCAACCAGAAGCCGATGTCGTTGATCTTCTGGCCGAGGTCCTGGGCGAACGGACCGTCGATCACCCAGAGGCCGTACCACTCGGGTCGCAGCCGCAGGTTGGCGTGACCGAGGGCGAGCGGGGTGGTGAGCTTGGCGCCGGCGACCGAGAGCGCGGCCAGGCCGGCCTTCTGGATCTCGGCGGCGATCTGGCTCTGCTGTTCGGATGTGAGGTCGACGCCGTCGACCACGAAGCGGAACTCGTGGCGTGCCATGCTGTTTCCTCCGGTTCGTCAGTACGTGTCGGTCCGCAGCCCGCGCCGCAGGGCCGCCCTGGTGAAGGCCGCCCAGCCGGAACGGGAGGCGGCGTCGGCGTGGCCCACCTGGTGCCGCCACGTCGCGGCACCGGCGCTACGCACGCCCCACAACTGCCGGCTGGCCGCGATCGCGAAGGCGACCTGATCGGCCGATCCGGTGAATCCGGCGTCGCCGTCGACCACCCGCAACCCGCCGCCGGCCACGACGGTGACCTGCCCGAACCGGTGATGCAGGCTGGCCAGGGTGGCCAGGTGGGCGGCGTCGACCCGGCCGGCGGCGAAGGCGACCGACGGCCGGTCGTCCACCACCACCCGGATGGCGTGCAGGGTGAACGCGTGCCCGGCGAGGTCGGCCTGGCCGGCCATCTCGGTCGGGACGCTCCAGCCACGCGGTGAGTTCGCCGACCAGAACGCCAGCCAGGCGCTCAGCCGCTCGTGCAGGTCGGGCTGGAGGGCCGCCGGGGCGGCCAGACGTGCGGTGGCGATCCGGTCGTAGGTGACCGCCGGTCGTGCCGGGCCGGCCGGGACGGCCGCGACGGCGGGTAGGGCGGCGACGGGTGCGGTGACGGCGGCGGCCGAGGCGACCGCGGTGCCGGCGAGCAACCCGCGCCGGGACAACAGAGCTGATGGGGATTTCATGGTCCGCCTTTCCTCGACGGCCTGCGCATTCCCCACGCTATCGGCGGCGACAGATCACCTGAATCACCGTTCTATCGGGACGACGACACGAATTCCGGTGATCGAGGCTGGCGTAAATTCGCTTATTCTGCATGGCATCGCCGCTGGCCAGGGCACCGCCAGGAGTTACCGTCGGGCAACTGCCACCGGATTCAGGTGAGCCAGGATCGCCTGATTGGCCTCCCAGCCGTCGGGAAACCTGACCGGCACGTCCAACTGCGGCACATCGGTCGACGGATGGGCGTCCAGCAGCTCGCCGATGCCCGCCCGGGCCACCACGATGCAGGCCTGCCGGTGCCGGGAGGCGAGCACACAGAGCCGCCCCGACTCCAGGTGGAACGCGGTCGCGTCGCGCCGGCCGGAGAGCGGGTGCAGCACGATGGTCAGGTCGTACTCGCGGCCCTGGAGCCGGTTGGCGGTGTCGACGGTGACGGCCGCACCGGCCTCGCCGAGGTGCGCCCGGATGGCCGCGACCTGGTCGCGGTGCGCGGCCCCGACGGCGATCCGGTCCGCGGTGACCGGCGCGCCGCCGGGTGCCTGCTCACAGACCGCGATCGCGCCGCGGCGCAGCACGCGGAGCGCGAGCGCGGCGCACGCGGCGGCGGCCTCGGCGTCGGTACGCAGGGTGTGCCGGGCGGGCAGCTCGTACAGCGCCCAGCCGGTGGCGACGGCCAGCTCCACCGCCCGGTCGACGGCGTCACCCGGCCCGGCCCCGGTCAGATGCAGGGCCCGGTCGGCGGACGCGGTGCCGGCGCGGAACCCGGTGAACGGGTAGAACGCCCGGGACACCACCGGGGCGGCCGAGGCGGGCAGCCGCCAGGAAACCGGCAGCCGGTGCACCGGCAGCTGCGGGTTGTGCCGCAGCAGCACCGCCACCGCCGACTGCATCGGATCCCAGGTCAGCCCCGCCCAGCGGCCGGCCTCCACCGTGGAGAACGGGTCGAGCTGCCCCGGGTCCCCCACGAACAGGGCCCGCTCGAACCGTCCGGCCACCCGCAACAGGGCGTCCGAACGCATCTGGTACGCCTCGTCCACGATCGCCCACGGCCAGCAGCCCTCGGTGACCGTGGCCCACTTGGCGGCCGTACCGATGACGACGGCCGACGCGGACAGGTCGGTGACCTTCGCGGCGACCCTGACCTGCTCGTGCGCCCGCACCCGCTCCGACGGCCGGTAGTCGCCGGCGGAGAGCCGGCCGACGCGCAGCTCGGGCGCCTTCCGGGCGAGCCGGTCGATCAGATCGTCGACCTGCTCGTTGGTCTGCGCGATGATCATCAGCGGCTCGCCGCTGCCGGCCAGCTCCACGGCGGCCCGGACGACCAGGGTCGACTTGCCGGCACCGGGCGGCGAATCGACCACCACCCCCCGGTGCCCGCCGGACCGCAGGTCGGCCAGGACCACGGTGATCACCTGCTCGGCTTCGACTCCCGGCGGCACCGCCAGTTGCGACCGCATCGATCCCACCCCCATTCGGCCGTCCCGCACCCTACCGCTGGCCGGCCTGCCCCGCCCTTGGTCGCCGACGGCTGGTCCCGCGCCACCGGCCAGGCCGCCACCCGACGCCGTTTCCTCGACTACTTGCCACACCCGACTAGTCTGATGTACAACTAGTCAGGAAAGCAAAATACCTCGATGAAGCGACTACTCGAAGGACGGTGCTACAAGCGATGGGGGCCACTGTCGACCCGGCAACAGGCTGGCTCCGCGCGGGCCTGGGGCTGGCCATCCTGGCCGTCCTCACCGAAGGCGAGCGGCACGGCTACGCGCTGGCCCAACGGTTGGCCGAGTTCGACCTCGGCCCCATCCGCGGCGGCGCGCTCTACCCCGTGCTGGGCAGGCTGGAGGCCGAGGGATCAGTGCGCTCCGACTGGCTGCCCGGCGACCGCGGCCCGGGGCGGAAGGTCTATTCGATCACGACGGCGGGCCGGCAACGGCTGGCGGCGGAGCGCGCCCAGTGGGGCGACTTCACCGCGGCCTTCGACCGGCTACTCACGGCAACTGGGGAGGACAGAAAATGACGGAGCCGTTCGAGCGATGGGAACTACCGGCCCGACTCGCCCTCGGCGACCAGGGCATCGGCTACCACCTCGCCAACCCGATCATCGCGGACGTCCGGGCACACTGCGAGTTCAGCGGGCAGAACCCGTACGACGCCTTCGGATCCCCCGAGGAGTTCGCCCTGGCCGCAGCCGCCGACCAGCCGGCGCACCTGCGGGAGAACGTGGACCGGCACGGCATGCTGCCGACCGACTATCTCAGCGGCACGATCTTCATCCTGGTGTTGCTCGGGACGGCCACCGCGGTCTTCTACGCCATCCTGGGACGGACCCTCAGCTTCGCCGCCACGCCCGCGTTCCTGACCGGACTGATCATGATCGGCCTGGCCCTCTTCGCCGGCAGCGTGCCCCGGGCGGTGCGGGCCAGCGGCCACCCACGCCTGGCGAACTGGACACTCACGCTCGTCGGCCTCTTCGGCGCGCTCAGCGTCGCGAGCTTCATGCTCCTGCCGAAGGAGCCGGTCATCCGGGTCCCGCTGCTCGCCATCGTCACGGTCTCGATGCTCCTGCTCTGGCTGATGACCCGCCAGCCGGCCCGACCGAAGCAGCCGGTCGAATACGCCCCGCCCACCCCGCGCACCGCGCCGGCCGACGACACCGCCGCCTGGTGCCAGCGCCTCTCCGGCCTCCTGGTCGGCCGCTACGACCTCCCGCCGCAACGGGCCGCCGAACTGGCCCGCGAGGCCCACGACCACCTCACCGCCACCGGCAACACCCCCACCGCCGAGTTCGGGCCGGTCGAGGAGTACGCCCGCGACCTCGCCCAACACGAGCCGGAGCGGAAGCTGCCCTTCTGGAGCGGCACCGGCGCCCAACTGGTCGCCGCGCTGGCCACGATCAACCTCGGGATTCTCGCCTTCAACAGCTGGACGGACGAGGGCCAACTCTGGGCCGCGTACGGCGTCGCCCTGCCCGCCACCGCAGCCGCCATCTACGCCGCGATCCGGCTTGGCCTGCGCCTGCTCAAACGCCGCTGACCGGACACCGTGACCTGCTGGCCGGCCCTCCGGGTCCGGCCAGCAGCCGTGCCCAGCGACCACCGGCACCAAGCTACGAGTGATCCGCACCCGTGACGCGCTGAGCGGCAATGATCGTGTCGACCGGCAGGTCCAGCACCCACAACACCGCCGCCAGGTAGTCCAGCACCCGCCAGTGCTGCTCCTCGGTCAACCCGAGCCGTCGCCAGGCACCGCCGCCCGGGCCGGCCGCACCGACCGGACCACCCAGGGCCCCGCCGAGTTGCGCCGCAAGGTGGGTGGCGAGCCGTGGACGGTCGATCCCGAGCAGGTACGGCGCCAACTCCGCGTCGGAGGCCACCAGACGCATCCAACGGCTCACCACGCCACGCACCCCGGCCGGCCCCAGCCAGTCGAAGGCGTTGCGGGGGCAGGCCACCAACTCCGTCGTCCGCATGCCCATGGATACGGACCGTTCTACTTGATCAGTTCATCCGCGCAACTACCACCGGCCCATCGGGCCGCGCCTTCACCCGCGCCGTCGCAACCGTCGAGCCACGTACCCTCCAGCGGCGACCGCACCGGCGGTGACGGCCACGCCGGCGGCAAGGCAGGCGAGCCGCCCGGCCCTGTGCCGCTCGGCCACCGTCTGCTCGGGAAGTGCGATCGACGCCGCTTCGTCTGTCGTTCGAGCGCGCCCTGGGCCGTCTTCCGGAGGACCGGCGACAAGCGCGGCGAGATACCTCTCGTCAAGAACGGCGGTGAAGCGGCGGGCCCGACGGGACGTCTCGGCCCTCCTCCGCGGCCCTCGCGCTTCGGCCCAGAAGCGCCGCCCCGCCGCGCCTTCGAAGAACTGGTCGGCGAGGATTTCGAGATGTGGTTCGCTCAGCACATCGACCTCCCACATCAGCTGCCAGTGGGTGACGATCAGATTGGTGTAGACGTGCTTACGGAACCACTCCACGTCCGACGACTCCTCGATCGGTCCCCAGCACTCAAGCAGCCCAGGATCGTCGATCGCCATCTTCAGCAGATCGGTGTGCAGAGCCCGAAGCGTCTGCTCACGAGCCGCCTTCGCCTCTCGCGCCTGGATGATCAGCGAAGTCACCACACCGCTGAGCGCCAGGCCAGCGAGGATCGCGGACGCCGCGCCGTACGCCACCCCGACGCTGCCGAGTAACGCCCTGGATTCGGCGGTGTCCCCAACGCGGATTCTCCCGGGCCAGCCGAAGTATGACGTCCCGGAGCTCGTCGCTGACGGGTGGCCGGCCGGGCCGGTTCGGGTAGGTCCAGCGGCGTCGGCTATACCGTAACGGCGTATCCGGGCGCGGGTGCGTGTACAACCGCTCAGCGTCCGGCTGGACCATCGCGGAGCTGGCCCGGTCCATGAAGGACTACTTGAAGGGATAGCTGGACGATGTCAGACCGCTGCAGACTTTGATCCACGGTCTGGGTCGAAGACCCGCTCCATCATCACGGCGCTGCTCCGCCGGCTCAGGAACCGGCTCATGATCACACCCAGCTGATTGGATCGCCCGTCGATCACCGACGGGCCCGGGTCCCGGCGTTCGAGATGGGCCATGGCGGTGGCGACGACGTCCTCGGGCGTCCGCGTCCGCCCGGAGGTCAGCACGCTGGCGCCCGTGCCCATTTCGGTGGTGAAGTCCGTGGTGGTGGCGCCGGGGCAGACGGCGAACACAGTGAGGCCCGTGCCCCGCAGCTCCGTCCAGAGGGACTCGGTAAAGCTGAGCACGAATGCCTTCGCGGCGCTGTAGACGGCCATCCTGGGTGAGGGAAAGTAGGCGGAGACACTTGCCACGTTGATGATGAAGCCGTTGCCGGCGCTGAGCATCTGCGGCATGAACGCGGCCGTCAGCTGGACCGGTGCCGCGACGTCGACGGCGATCTCCGCGGCGAGGCGTCCGGTATCCGCCTCGGCGAACCGGGCGAACGTGCCGAACCCAGCATTGTTGATCAGCGCGGTGACCGCTACGCCTCGGTCGGCGACGGCCTCACGAAGCTCAGCCGCGGCGGCCGGGCGTGCGAGATCCAGGGGGATCGCCTCGACACGAACGCCGTACGTGCGGTGGAGTTCGTCCGCCGCCTGCGTCAACCGCTCGGCGCGGCGAGCGACAAGCACGAGGTCCGAACCGCGCGCTGCCAAGGCCGTGGCGAAGACGGCGCCGATCCCGGAACTCGCCCCGGTGAGAAGAACCGTCTGCGCGTGATAGTCGATCGTCATTGGGCGCTACCTTTCAGAAAATTGCCGACCGGGGGTCGATGTCAGAAGACGGCGGGTGGCTGCGTCCGGCCGATCGTCGACGCGCAGGTGCCGCCGGCAGCGCCGGGTCCGGTTCGGACCAGCCGCTACAGCGTGATCACGACTTTTCCGTGGACGTGCCCGCTCCGTTGCAGCGTCACGGCCTCTCGGATCTGTTCGATGGGAAAGCTCGCCGCGACAGGCACCACCAGCCGGCCACCGGCGATCGCGTCGGTGATCCGTTCCAGCGCTACCGGGGTCGCATCGATCGCGCCGGTCGTCCGGACCCCCGTCGGTTGCGGCGGACCCGCGACGATCGTGGAGATCCGCCGCGGGGCGACTCCGAGCATCAGGGCCGCCGCCACGGTCTCGGTGCCGACGAGTGCCGTGGCCGCGGTGATCCGTGGCGGCGCGAGTGCTCGCAGACGCTCGACGAGGCCGGGGCCGTAGGTGACGGGCCGCGCACCCAGCTGCCGGAGGAACTCGGCGGTTCCCGCCGAGCCGGTCCCGATCACGGTCGCGCCCGCGAGCCTCGCCAACTGCACCGCGAACACGCCGACACCGCCCGCGGCGCCGCCGATCAGGACGGTGTCACCGTCGCGCAGTCCGATCGCGTGAAGCGCCGCGTCCGCAGTGAGGCCCGCGACGCACAGGGTGCTCGCCACCTCGTCGCTGATGCCCGCGGGCGTGTGCCGCAGTGGCGCTTCGTCCAGTTTGACCACGGCGACTTTGACCACGGCGACGTCGGCAACGGCGCGGCCCAGCGCGCTGCCAAAGACACGGTCGCCCACGGAGAAGCCCGCCACACCCGCGCCGACCTCGTCCACGACCCCCGCCAGATCCTGGCCAAAGCCTGCCGGCGGGGTGACACCGAAACTGGCCGCCAATGCGGGCATCGACGAGAGCATCCAGTCCATCGGATTGAGGCCGACGGCCGCAACCCGAATCCGGACCTCCCCCGGACCGGCATGCGGCTCCGCGACGTCACGTAGTTCAAGGACTTCAGGTCCGCCGAACGACTCGTAGATGACGGCGCGACTCACACGATCTCCCAACTCTCGGTCCTCGCCGGAATCGATCGGGCCGAGGTCGACCACATCGCCGCGAAACAGCTCCGCGGTGGCCGGGCCGGCGCCGACGCCGCCTTGAGTCAACAGGGCTACGAACCAGCCGTCCAAGACCTGTTCCGCACCCCGTCATGCAGAACTGACATAACGGGTAGGCTACGGACATGGCCGACCGTGAGCCTCGCCCGGCAGCGCCCAGGAACGGCCCCGACCTGGACCTGAGACTTGTCCGCTACTTCATGGCCGTCGCCGAGCACCTCAGCTTCACCCGCGCCGCAACGGCGCTGCGCATCGCCCAGCCGTCGTTGAGCCGCCAGATCCAGCGGCTTGAGGACACCCTCGGTGTCCGTCTGATCGAGCGCACCACTCGGGGCGGCAGGCTCACCGCCGCCGGCGAAGCCTTCCTCCCCCAGGCGCAGGCCCTCCTGCACGGCGCCGACCGGGCGGTACGCGCCGCACGTCGCGCCACGTCGCCGCACACGATCACCATCGGCTACGTCGAGGACCTCGTCGTCACCCCCGCGGTCCGCGACCTGCGCCGCCGCCACCCCGACGCGCACGTCCGCACCCGTCACCTGGACTGGCACGAGGCCCGTGCCCTGCCCGATCACCGGGTCGACGCGCTGGTCAGCCGCACGCCCTTCGCGATCCCCACCGATGGCCTCGATGTCATCGTGCTCTACGAGGAGCCGCGGGTGCTCGTCCTGCCCGCCTCCCATCGCTTGGCGGAGAAGGAGTGCGTCGGCCCGGGCGACTTCGCCGACGAACCGATGGTGGCCTGTGCCGGGGTGCCGGCGACGTGGACCAGTTTCTGGCGACTCGAACCCCGCCCGGACCATCACCCGACGCCACTTGCCCCGCTGCTCGCCGACACCATCGAAGACAAACTCGAAGCCGTCGCCGCCGGGCAAGCCGTCGCACTCGTTGCCGCCAACGACCCGCGCCTGACCCGGCGGGACGACCTTGTCGCCGTCACCGTCGAAGGAATCGAGCCCTGCCACGTTGTCGTCGCTACTCGCCAGGGGGACGCCAGCCCACTCGTCGACCAGTTCCGGCAGTCGGCACAGGCTTGCCTCGTCCGTCGATGACCGTCGGATTGCCTCCACGCGGTCCCACCGGCCTCAGCCAGCGGCGCGCCCTGAGGCCCGCGCCGCAGATCTGTCGGACGCCGTCCCTACTAGTGGCCAGTCGTAGCCGGGCCGTTCACCGATCCAGAGCAAGCCCAGCGGCGACAGCATCACCGCCACGAGCGCGGACAGGACAACGAGCAGCAGGGCGGTCGGCATCATCGATCGGCGGGCCAGGCCGGTCACCGTCCGGAGTCGGGGCATGACGCCTCCAGGCTCGCAGGTGGAGGCAGGCTACTACAGCTACCCGCCCGGGGGCCTACGCCCGTCGACCTCGCGGCGAAAGAACGACTCGAACGGCTCGGCGTCGCCGAGCAACGACATGACCTGCGCTCGACAGCCCACCACCACGGCATGGTCGACGAACTTGTCTGCACCGACGGGGGCTCCGGTCTCGTCGTAACGGACCTCGTAGACCGCCCGACTGCCTGCCACCATCAGTTCCGGCACGGCCCCCTGCTCGCGCTCCAGCTTCGCGACCCCGTCGGCATCCGCGGTGAGCACGCCGATTCGTTCGCCCGCTTTCGCGCGGAAGCGGAGAAAGTTCAGCTCCCAGCTCACGTACGGAGTGAGGGGTAGCTCCACGATGCGCAGGCGGTGCAGCCCCGAATCCAGGGCGTCAAGGTCGGCGAAGAACCGCTCCAACTCGGGGTTGGGCTCGGCGGCGATCCGCAACGCCTCGTCCCATCGGCCGGCCGCGAATGCCTCCCAACTCGGGCTGCCCGGCTCGCGGAAGGACTGCATCCGCTCCGTCTTGAGAATCGGCCCGTCCACAGACTTCACCGTGTCGTAGAAGTCCGCCTCGTACTCCGGGAGACTCAACCGCTGCCCGGTCGCTGCTCGCAGCAGGTCACGCATCCGGGATGTCCGACTTCGCCGCGATGATCATGCTGCGTGGGATGACCACCAAGCGCTCGTCGTCACCCACGACGACATCCGGTGGCAACTGACCGGCATAGTTCGCCGTCAGGTCTCGGCCGATGACCGCCACGTCACCATTGGACAGTTCCCAGATGTCGGGGCAGGTGGTGGTACCACCGCTCTCGCCAAGTTCAGTCGCCGACCGACCGAGTCGGCGCGCGAACGTGGCAGCGCGGTCCGCTTTCCATCGACTCACCATGGCCGTCTCCCCACAGTCACGGATCGAACACTCAGAACAGTTGTCCGGGTGCCACCGCCTCACCGAGGAAGCTACCGATTTTGCGCCTGCCGAAGCTGATCTGCCTGGCCCAGGCCACCGGCTGGGCGCTACGGCCCGGGCTTCCTCCCGGCCACCTCGTGGCGAAAGTACGAGTCGAGGGGTTCGGCCTCTTCGAGCAGCGACTCGATCTGCACCCGGCAGGCCCGGACCACGCCCGGCTCGATCAGCTTCCGCGCGCCTACCGGCGTACCCGAGGGGTCGTACATGACCTCGTACAGCACCTGGCTGCCGAGCACCATCAGCTCGGGGATCCGGCCGTGCCGCTGCTCGAAGCCCACCAGTCGATCCGCGCCGAGCACCCGGATCCGCTCGCCGGCCTCCGCGCGATGCCGTAGGGCGTGCAGCTCCCAGATCACGTACGGGGTGAGGGGACGCTCCACGATCCGGAGCCGGCGCAGTGCCGAGCCGGCCTTGTCGAGTTGGGCGAAGAACCGGGCGCTCTCCGGGTCGGGCTCGGCCGCGATCCGCAACGCGTCGTCCCAGCGGCCGTCGGTGAATGCCTCCCAGGCCGGATTGCCCGGCTCGCGCAGCGTCTGGATCCGCTCGGTCCGCAGGATCGGGCCGTCGACCGAATCCACGGCCTCGGCGAAGTCCGCGTCGTACGCGGCGAGGCCCAACCGCTCCCCCGCCGTCGACCTGAGCAGCTCACGCATCCGCACAACTCCGCCGCACCACCATGATCTTCTCCCACAGTGACGGATCGAGCACTCAGCATATGGCAACTTCCGGGATCGATCACGGGTCGAAACGCGGTCAGGTCAGCGATCCTCCCGTTGCCGGGCACGACGATCCGGGCCGGGCGGTAGCGCCCGGCTCGGCGGTGGACGGCCAGGCGCGGACCGACGAGGGGCCGGCGGGCAGACTGAGGCCGACGTCGACCGGCGGGCCGAAATGGAGCAAGTCGCCGGGGCGTACCTCGTGGACGAGGCTGCGGGAGACGGTGCCGGCGGGCACCGCGCGGACGTGCAGCTCGACCATCCCGTCGGCGCGCGGCGCGTTGGCCGGGCAGTACCAGCGCCACCGGCCCGGGTGCCTCGGCAGGCAGAGCGGCACCGCCTGGCCGGGCCGGAACGGCAGCCGCCGCCACGGGCGTACCGTCAGGAGGGCGACGCCTTCGGCGGCCAGGTCGCGGCCGATCACCTCGGCCGGCCAGAATGCCGGCCCGTCGCCCATCCGCCCGGCGGCGCGCTCGACGAGCGCCCAGGCCCGCCGCCACCGACGCTCCCAGCCGGTGCTGACCGGCGGCGGGCAGAGGCGGGGCGCCACCGGCGCCAGCGCGGCACCGATCAGCGGACCGTGCTCGGGCCGCAGCCGGTACCGGCGGTGCACCCGGCCGAGCACCGCCAGCAGCGCCAGCCGCGCGGCCCGGTCACCACCGCCGCCGACCAGTCGGGCCAGCGCGGCCACGACAAACGTCCCCACCGGTTCCGGCAGCAGCCCCGGGCAGTGTCCCGCCAGCCCGGCCTGGAACTGGGCGGCAGCCTCGTCGATCACCGCCTGGTCGCTGCTCGCCGCCAGCACCCCGGCCAGGTAGTCGCCGGCCCGCCGCCGCTGCGCCTCCGGCAGCCCCGGCCAACCCTCCAGCACCGGTCCGCCGGCCACGAGCTGTCGGGCCAGGTGCGCGGTGAACCGGTCCAGATCAACCCCGATGAGGTACGCCGACAGCTCCGCGTCCGCCTGGATCAGCCGCAGCCAACGGGTGACCGCCTCCCGTGCCGCCGCCTCGGTCACCGGCGCTCCCCCACCGGGTGTCCGTGTCGCGCCGGCCGGCACTCGGCATGCTTGGCCTGCCACTGCCGCAACGCCTGCCGGATCCGCTCGGCCTCGGTGTTCGCCGTGACGAGCTGCCGGTGCAGGCGATCCAGCTCATCGGCGACCCGGTCGAGGTAGTCGTACACCTGGGCGGGGTCCAGGCCCCGCCAGCGCCGGTCGAAGGCGGCGACCCGGAGGTCGTGCGGTTGCGGGCGTTCCCCGGTCACGTAGATCATCGCTGTGGTGCTTTCTGCTCGGCGATCAGTGTCTGGACCTGCCGGTCGGTGAGGCCGCGCCGGTCGAGCACCCGCTGGCCCCAGCGGTGCAGGCGGCACGG
Organism: Micromonospora sp. CA-263727; assembly: GCF_050942455.1. Taxonomy (NCBI): domain Bacteria; kingdom Bacillati; phylum Actinomycetota; class Actinomycetes; order Micromonosporales; family Micromonosporaceae; genus Micromonospora; species Micromonospora sp. CA-263727. Next base: position 1,326,388 of record NZ_CP192031.1, on the reverse strand, counting down.
GTGCGGGGCGCGGTCGTTACGGCAACGCGGCCCGTCGGGCCACTGCTCGGCGGCGTGCACGGTCAGCGCCTTGACGGCGAAGCCGACGTCCTCGGCGGTCACGTACGGCGGCATCGGCAACTCGCCGAGCAGCCCGTCGATCGAATCCATGTCCCTCCCCTGGTGTGGTGCGGCACCGAGGCGGGCGGGGACGGCGTACGTCGTTCGGGTCGACGCCACCGGAGCCCAGCACCCGCCCCGGGCCATGCGCCCAGCCTCGGCGAGAAGCTGACCAGGGACTACAGCGCCGAAGGAGCCTGTGTGACGCAGAAATGAGGCGTCTGCGTACCCGCATGGTCGACGCAGTGTTACTACAGTGACGACAGGGCGGAGGGAGATCGACCGTGGCCTTGAAACGACACCGGCTCTGTCAGCGGCGCAAGGCGCTCGGGTACAGCCAGGAACGCCTGGCCGACCTTCTCGGCGTGGAGCGATCTACTGTGGTGCGCTGGGAAAACGCGGAGACTGATCCGCAGCCGTGGCATCGAACGGGCATTGCCTCCGCGTTGGGGGTTACGCTCGAACAACTCGACGACATGCTCGTCGACGTGTCGGTGGCAGCGCATCGAGGGCAGGCCGTGAAGGACATGGAGCGTGATCCCGTTTCCCCCGCTGCTCGACCTGACCTCTTGGACGGCCTCCGGACCTTCCTCACCAGCTATCTCATCGACGCCCCACCCGCACCCGCGCTCATCGAGGTCCGGCGCGCCGTGGGCAGGTTGCACAACCTCTACCAGCGGGCGAGCTACACGTCAGCTGCCCGCTTGACGCCGGATGTGCTCACCCAGGCGACAGCCCTGAGCAGCAACGCCTCCGGCATACACCGCAGCAGTGCGTTTCGGTTGCTCGCCGCCGCCTACATCGCCGCATCGAAGCTCGCGGCCAAGGTGGGAGACGGTGAGGCGACGCTGCTGACAGCTGACCGTGCGTCCACCGCCGCCCGCCTCGCCAACGATCAAGCGCTGGCTGCTGTTGCCGCTTACCAGGCGGCTTGCGGACTTATGCGGCAGCCTGAAAGAGCGGAAGCGGCCGAGCAGGTAGTGAAGAACAGCATCGAGGCCTTGGCTTCGGCTGGTCGGGCCTCCGATCCCGATCTGCTCTCCGCTCACGGGGCGCTGCTGCTTCTCGCTGCCGTCATGGCTGCTGGGCAGGGCGACGCGAAGCAAGCGGGCCAGTTGCTGGCGCGTGCCGACGGACTGGCGGCGACGTTGGGCTGCGACCGTAACCGGTTGTGGACCGGCTTCGGTCCGACGAACGTCGTCATTCACGCGGTGTCGGCGGCCGTGCGAGCCGGCAATGCGGGCCAGGCCATGGAGATCGGAACGCGGCTCGACACATCGCGGCTACCAACGGTGCTGGTGGGCCGCAGGGCACAGGTGCACGTCGACTTGGCCGCAGCCGCGTTGATGTCGCCCCGTGACAGGTCGGTCGCCGTGCTGCACCTGCTCGAAGCGGAGCGGGTAGCCGCCGAGATGGTGTACGCGAACGTGCAAGCCCGCACGCTTCTGCTTGACCTGTTGGCAAAAGAGCGGAGAGCGGCGACGCCCGGGCTGCGACCACTTGCGGAGCGTGCCGGGCTGCTGGCATGAGCCAACCACGCGTGCTCGCCCTAATCGTCTGCGCGGCACCTCCGGTGCTGCGGATCGGTGAACTGATCGAACTGCTACAGGAAGACGGCTGGACCGTTTGCCTCACCGCTACACCGACCGCCGCAACCTGGATCGACCGGGACGCACTGGCAGAGCAGACCGGCTATCCCGTGCGGGTGGAATGGCGCAAGCCCGGCGAGACCGAGCCACATCCGCCGGCAACGACCGTTGCTGTCGTACCAGCGACGTTCAACCTGATCAACAAATGGGCGCAGGGGATCAACGACAACCCTGCCCTCGGCATCCTCAACGAGACGCTCGGTGCGCGCATCCCGATCTACGCGTTCCCGAACGTGAAAGCGCAACTTGTCTCTCACCCGAGTTACGACCGGCACCTGCGGCTACTTCGGGAAGCGGGTGTCGCAGTGGTACCCCTTGACGACGAGTCGGGCTGGGGGACTGTTGCCAGCGCGCTCGATGTCCCGCGATAGGGAGGCACTCTCTTGAGGATGCACGAGTCGTCCGGGCGGCCTGTCACTCAACGTGCTCTGTCAGGACTACGCCGACCGGCGTTGGCTGGAACTCCTGCAACGGGGTGCCCATGTCCGCTGCCTGTTCCTTGAACCGGACGGGGAGTCGATCCAGTCGCGGGAACGGGAGGCCGTTCCGGGCCTACCGCTGTGCGCCGTGTCGCTCGCGCTCGTAGAGGGGATTGAGGCTGTAGTCGGCGTCATCGAACTTCCGCTTCTGTCCACGACCTACACCGCCGCGAAGAGACGGGGTGCACGCGCCAAATGGGCAGCCGATCAACGCCAGTAGCACCACCTGCATGAGTCAGGCACTGGTGGCGATCGGAGATTACGCGGTGGGGCCTGACGCAGAGGCGCGGAACCGCCTGCGGCTCGCCTTGACCGGCCAACTGGCAGCCGAGGTCCAGCGGATAAGGAGACCGGCAGCACGGCGCTCAACCTGGGATGGCTCGCCGAGGGCAGCCTCGACGCCGCTCTGACCTTGTCCAACCATCCCTGGGCATGGCGGCCGGGGTAATCATCGCCAGAGAGGCAGGAGACACCGCCATCGACGGCAACGGTGCCCGCCACGACATCACCTCCACAACGACCCTCGCCGTCACGCCCGAACTCACTGGCCCCATCATCCTGGCGGCGAGTCAAAAGCCCGTCGTCCTTGGGACGGACGCACGCTGACGTGGTACAGGACGAGCGATGCCGCTGGTTTAGCTTCGGTCTGCCAGTTCACGCACTACGACGAGCAGGTGACGCAATGATCGCCAATCTCATGCTTCAGACCTACGACTCCGACGCGGCCGAGCAGCTCATCGACGAGCTTGTGGGGCTCTATCTTGAGGTGCACTCCGACGAGGGTGAGTTCTACGGCGAAGACCGCTACCGCCGTCAGCTCGGCGCACACCGGGAACGCACCGGGTGGCAGCTCGTCACCGCCGCTGTCGACGGCGAACTGGTTGGCTACATCTACGGCTTTCCGCTTCCGCCGCAAACCAGATGGTGGGAGGGCATCAGAGGTGACATACCCGCCGGGTTCACCGATGAGGACGGTCGGCGGACCTTCGCGATCAGCGAGCTGCTGGTACGGGCAAGGTGGCGGCGCCAGGGCATGGCGCGAACGCTTCACGACCGGCTGCTCGGTGGCCGCACCGAAAAGCGTGCCACGCTGCTCGTTCGTCCCGACAATACGATCGCCCGGCGCGCCTACGACTCGTGGGGCTGGACGCAGCAGGCCCGACTGCGACCCGGTTGGGACAATGCGCCAGAGTTCATCGTGCTCACCAGGGCGTTGCCCATACCGATGGTGCAAGGGCTGACGTGACTTCGTACCGCGACTTCTTGCCGATCGCGGTCGAGGCTGTGCGGCGTGCGGCGGACGCGATACGGCAGCGGCCACCCGGAGCCCTTACCTCGAAGGGCGATCCGTGTGCCCGGTTCGTCGGCCATCGCTGCATCCGCTGACCCACTCGCTCAGGCCGGCGCGGTTCTCAGGACGATTGATCGTCACAAGGGTTGCCGGATCGATGTTGGTGTGTTGAGGTCACGAAGGACGCTTGATCAGCGTACGCAGATTCGCCGATGCCTGTTCGACCAGGGCCGGTCGGGTCTTCCATCGAGGAGGAGGTTCCATGGCACGCCGCCGCTTTGCGGGGATAGCAGCCAGCGCCATTGTCCTACCGTTACTCTACGTCGTCGCCCAGCCGGCTCCGGCGTCGGCCACCCCGGCCCCGGCGGCGGTTCAGCCCGCGCCGGTGCCCGCCACCCGGGGCGCGACCGACGTCCGTGAGCTGACTCGGAAGGACTTCACCTTCAACGGCAAGCCCGTCGAGGTGCCGACCCAGTATCAGCCCCGTGCGCAGGCGCGGAAGGCGCAGGCTGCCGCCGAGACGCCGCCGGTCGGCACGGTGCGGCAGTGGCTGGCGCTCGACGACTACCTCGGCGTCATCTACCTGAAGCCCTACACGCTGCGTGGCGTGGGCGACAACATCGAGGTCTGGGTCGCCAACGACACCGAGTTCCCGGTGGGTGACTGCCGCCGGCAGATTCCGAACTCGACGGTGGTCACGGACGCGCAGGTCGCGCACCTGGTGAACGAGTTCGACACCAACATGTACCCGAAGTCGACGGCCGCGTTCAGCACGCCGCCGGAGCGGGACGGCAGCAACGCGGCCATCGGTGGCGACTACACGGGGGCCGGCAACCGGACCGTCACGCTGGTCGACAACGTCCGGGACGACAACTTCTACGACTTCCCGGCCGCTCCGACCTACATCGCCGGGTTCCACTTCTCGCTCTTCAACGAGCTGCTCGACCGCAACATCATGACGATCGACGCGTTCGACTGGGCGCACCGTACCGGTGCGAACCCGCCGAACGAGCCCACCAACGATCTGTGCACCAGCCGGCCGGCCCGCCCCAACCTGTACGAGGGCACGTTCATCCACGAGTGGCAGCACCTGGCGCACTACTACACCGACCCGTTCGAGACCATCTGGCTCAACGAGGGCCTCTCCGACTTCGCCCAGACGCTCGGCGGCTACGTAGACGCCACCGCCCGGGTCGACCAGCCCGGCACGGACAGTCACATCTACTGCTTCCAGGGCTTCGGCATCGTCCAGACGGATTACAACACCAATCCGCGGGACTGCGGTGGCCCAGAGAACTCGATCAACCTCTGGAACGAGGGGAGCAACCCGAGCGCCGTACTCGCCGACTACGGCAACGCGTACTCGTTCGTGTTGTTCCTCTACGACCGGTACGGCCTGGACTTCATCTCGCACCTGCACCGCGACGGCGACCTGCAGGGGTTGGCCAGCCTTGAGGCGGCACTGAAGGACGAGGGCGTCCGCGACATGTACCGCGTGATCCACGACTACCAGACGATGAACCTGGTCGACCGGATCGTCGGCAACTCGAAACTCGGCATCATGCTCGGCGTCGACAAGCGACGGGTCACCACCGCCAGCCTCAACGCCACGGTCAACCTGGCCAACCCGGCCTCGTACGCGGCGCCGGGCGCGGCACCGAACGGCGCCGACTACGTCACGTTGCAGAAGGCCAACGGCAAGCCGTTGAGCCGTGCCGAGCTGCGTTCGGTCAAGTTCCAGGGCGCCAAGACGCTGCCGTCGATCCCGTTGGCCTGGCAGACGGTGACCGATGACCCGGACCGTCCGGGCAACTCGGTGCTCTGGTCCGGCAACGGCAACAGCCTCGACGTCGCCGCGGTCACGTCGGTGACCGTGCCGGCCGGCAACCCGACGCTGACCTTCCTCGCCAAGTACGGCGCGGAGGCCGGCTACGACTTCGGCTACGTCAGCGTCTCCACCGACGGTGGCAAGACGTACACGGCCATCGCGGGCGACAAGACCGTCGCCGGACCGCTCGGCCCGGCCCTGAACGGCACCACCGCCGGCTTCGAGCCGCACACCTTCGACCTGTCGGCGTACGCCGGCAGCAGCGTGCTGCTCAGCTTCCGCTACGTCAGCGACGGCGGCGTCAACGAGGGCGGCCTGCTGGTCGACGACATCACGGTCGGCGGCACGCTGGTCAGCGACGGGTCGAGCCTCGCCCCGTTCGATTCGCCCTCCGAGATCTACCCGACTCCGGTGGCGAACTGGAACGTCCGGTTCGTCGGCATCGACGAGAAGCTCAGGACGGCCCTACAGGTCGAGGTCGACGGCAAGTCGAGCTTCACCCTCGGGTTGGCCCAGACGGCGCTGCTGAGCGCCTTCCCCAAGGTGGTCGCGATCGTCGCGTACGACGAGCCGACCGAGCAGGTCACCCAGTACGCGCCGTACACGTTGACGGTAAACAACGTCGCGCAGCCCGGCGGCGCGCCGCTGAGCTGACCGACACCTGACGGAACTCCCGGTGCCACGACTGCGGCACCGGGAGTTCCTACCGGTGAAGCTGCCGGAACCGGCAGCGCGCGTCCGCGTGGCTCCCTAGCCTGGCGGAGAGGACATCGGCCGGGAAAACTGTCGGAGGACGTCGTGACGAACGCGATCGGTGACGCGCTTCAGGGCGTACGCGAGGTCGAGATAACCGTGACCGGCCGGAAGACCGGGCGGCAGATCTCGCACCCGGTGTGGTTCGTGCTGGCGGAGGAGAGTGTCTTCCTGGTCCCGGTGACCGGCTCGGACAGTGACTGGTACAAGAACGTCCAGCGGACCCCGATGATCCAGGTGGCTGCCAACGGCACGGCGTTGAGTTCGAGCGCCACCCCGATCACCGACGCCGACCGGGTCGACCACGTCGTGGCGATGTTCCGCGACAAGTACGGCGCGGACCAGTTCGCGGCGTACTACCCCAAGCACGACGTCGCCGTCCAGGTCCCGCTCGGCTAGCGCACGGACCTCGGGTGGCGATCTTCGGATCGCGTCCTGCGGCGGCGAGTGGTCAGTCCGCTTTGACGATCTGCCGCACCAGCGCCTGCATGCGGGTGCGATCGGCGGCGTGCGCGGACATTTGAGCAAGGCCCGCAGCCCCGGGTGTGCCGAAAAACCTGTGCAGGATCCCTGCGGCTTGACGCCCGGTAGCCCTGGTCGAGCCAGTCCGCGGCATGAAGCCCGGACGCGTGGGCCGCGTTCAGGAGTCGCCAGAGGTCGACCGCGTCCTTCGCCGCGAACCGTCCGCGGTACGCGAACGCCTTGAGGCATAGGGCCGACGTTACGTCCGGTAACGCCAGCCGCATCCTCAGATCTTCAGCCGTGGTGAGGCGGACTTCGACGTCCAGCAACTCGGGAGGACGGTTCAGCGCGAGCGCGAGCCCTGGCACCTCGTCGACCACGAGTTCCCCGTGACGCTGGTTGGGCACCAGCCCGCCAAGGTACGAGGGCGCCAGGATGTCGATGACAAGGCTGAGGTTGCCCTGTGTATCCGTGAAATCACGGGTGAACCTGTTAGCGGCTTCGCGCGGTCGATAGCCGCGTTCGAGCAGCGCAGCCGGCAGACGGGGGTCGGCGATGACCGTCGGCAACGCCGCGAAGTCCGCGTCGGCCGTCTCCCGTAGCGGCACCTGTTCCGTCACGTCGTGTAGCGCGACAAGCAGGGTGACCATGTGGCCGCCGACGATCCGGTAGTCCACATCGAGAGTGGCGGCGATCCCCGCCAGGTCGGCGAGCGTACGGAAGCCGGCATCGGCGGCCCGGCTGGTCGATGTCACGACAATCGGCCTTGGCGCTGCCGGGGTGCGATGCGCCGGTGTGGAGTCGGTCATGCTGCACGTTCCTGTTCGTGACGAAGGCGTAGCACCCGCCGTATCCGCTCCGCGGCTTCCTCGCTGTCGGGGCCAGGGGCCCGTTTGACGTCCCACAGGATCTGGAGTGGGTCCGCAAGCGGCAGCGTCTTCCGCGTAGTCGCCCGATCGGTTGGCCAGAGCCCCGGATCCTGCGGCACCGTCAGCTCGATCGTCGCTTCCCCGGTCCCCGCGGGGACGATGTCGGCTGCGGCGAGGTCCGCGCCGGTGGCGGCGTATATGACGGCCCTTGCGGGCGCCCGCCATGGGGCGAGAAGGTCAGCGGCCACGTCACCGGAAACGGCGACGGGTTGCACCCCAGCCGCTTCGAGGAGCCTGGTGACTCTGGCGGCCTGTTCGACTATCGGCGTGAGGCCGTACCAGTAGGTCGTGATCCCACCGGGCCCCGGATAGCTCGCCAGCCACCAGTTGATCGCGCCATCGACGTCGTGCAACGTCCACCTACTCTGCATGCACCGGACGACGTCGATGTCGGCAAGCTTCGTCATTACCTGTGAGACCCTCGGCTGGGAAACGCCGGCGAACGCGGCCAGCTCGCGTTGGGTGGCGTGCGGTTGCTGGATCATCCGGCGCACGACGGTGAAGGCACCCCAGGGCACCCGGCCCCGCCTGGCGGGTCTGACGGTTCTCTGCGTTGGCGTGCCCAGCACGATCCGCCTGCCATCGATCTGCAGCACACCGGTGACGTCGTTCCCGCTGTCGATCACCCATGATCCGCCGGTCGCTTCGACTGCTTTTCGGACGGCGGGTGTGGCCGCCGGGATGATGATCAGACATGGTTCCCGGTGGCGGCTCGTCACTGCAGCGATGTCGCTGGGGTTCAACGGCGCGGGAAATGCCACGACGGCCAGGATGATGCGGGCATCGGCGTAGCCCAGCTCCACGCGAGCGGTGCCGCGCGGGATGAGCGCGACCCCGGCATCCAGCAGAGCCTGCCAGACAGGCGCCGATATAAGCATTACCGCACCTCCTCAGATAATACTTATACACCGTGCCTCAGATACTTCGACGGCAAATGAAGTGGCCGGGCGAGCACGGTCAACACCGTCGGGGTCACTGGGCCCAGCACCTGCAGAGCGGTTAGGTTGCCGGGATGGAGCAGCGCATCAGCCTGATCACGCTCGGGGTGACCGACCTCGCCCGGGCCCGTGCTTTCTACGAGCGGCTCGGCTGGCGCGGCCAGGAGGTCGAGCGGACGGTGTTCTTCCAGGCCGGCGGGATCGCCGTGGTGCTGTGGGCTCGGGAGTCGCTGGCCGCGGACGCCGGTCTCGACAACCGAGAAGCCGGCGGGTTCACCGGGATCGCGCTGGCGCACAACGTACGGGAGCGTGACGAGGTGGATCAGGTGCTCGTCGCGGCGGCCGGGGCCGGGGCGGCGGTCACCCGGCCAGCGCGCGAGACCTCCTACGGCGGGTACGCAGGCTACTTCACCGACCCCGACGGGCACCTCTGGGAGATCGCCTGGAACCCGGGCTTTCCGCTGGCGGCGGACGGCTCGATCACCGTCCCCGACTTCGGCGCCGCCTGATCGACGAAGGGCAGCCAGAGCCGGCTCCGCGGGCGGATCAGCGCGAGCGGGTGCGGGCCAGGGTGAGCACCACGAGCAGCGAGGCGGCCGCCGCGCCGCCGACCACCACGGCCATAGGTGCCGCGCTGCCTTCTCCGCCGAGCCCGACCAGCGGCGCGGCGCCGGCCGCGACCACGGCCTGGATGCCGCCGAGCAGGGCCGCCGCGGTGCCGGCGTGGGCGGCGTGCCGGTCGAGGGCGAGGGCAGTGCCGTTCGGCATCACCATGCCCAACGATCCGACGAAGGCGAACAGCGCGACGATGACCAGGGGCCGGGTGCCGAGCAGCGCCCCGGCGAGCACGCCGAGGGCGGCGAGCAGGCCGATGCCGAGGGCGGCGACCAGCAGCGGTCGGGGGTCATACCGGTCGAGCAGCCGGGCGTTGAGCTGGCCGACGGCGACGAAGGCGAGGGCGTTGACGCCGAAGACGAGGGCGAACGTGCCGGGGGAGAGACCGAAGACGTCCTGAAGGACGAACGAGGAGCCGGAGAGGTAGGCGAAGAGTCCGGCGAAGGCGAGGCCCTGGGTCAACGCGTACCCGAGGTAGACGCGGTCGGCGAGCAGGGCGCGGCCGGCGGCGGCGGTCGCGGCCAGGCCGCCGGTGTTGCGGCGCGCGGCGGGCAGGGTCTCGGGGAGTCGCCACGCGGCGGCGATGGTGAGCAGCACGCCGATGACGGCGAGGGCGGCGAAGATGGTGCGCCAGTCGCCGATCCGCAGCACCAGGCTGCCGAAGGCGGGGGCGGCCATCGGGGCGATGCCGAAGATCAGGGTGAGCCGGGAGAAGTACTTCGCGGCGGCCCGCCCGGCGTAGAGGTCGCGGACCACGGCGCGGGCGACCACGGTGCCCATGCCGCCGGCGAAGCCCTGCGCGAGTCGCGCCGCGGCCAGGGTCTCGGCGGACGGCGCGAGCGCGCAGACCAGCGACAGCAGGGTGTACGCGCCGACGCCGACCAGCACCGGCCGGCGGCGGCCCCAGCGGTCGCTGAGCGGGCCGGTGACGAGTTGGCCGAGGGCCATGCCGACCAGGCAGGTGGTCAGGGAGAGCTGGATCTGCGCCTGGTTGGCGGCCAGGTCGCGGGTCATCTCGGGGAACGCCGGCAGGTAGGTGTCCAGCGACAGCGGCCCGATCGCGGTGAGGGCACCGAGCAGCACCAGCAGCCCGACGGCGGCCCGGCCGGTGGGTGCGGCGATGCGCTCCGGTGGGCGTGCGGGCGCGGCGGTCTGCGGCATCGGCGGTCCCCTCGGCGGTCGGCTGCGCCCGGTTACGATAGCTCTGCTAGCAGAGGTATTGCCCGGGGAGGGTCGCACTGTGACGGACGAGACGCTCGCCCAACTCGCCGCCGCCCTGGGAGATCTGCACCGGGTGCTCCGGCGTACGGCCAGCCAGCGGACGGGCCGGGTGGCGCTGCCCGACGCCCAGGTGGAGGTGCTGCGGCTGGTGCAGCGGCAGCCCGGCATCAGCGTCCGGGAGGCCGCCGACCGCCTCGGCACCGCCGCGAACACGGTGAGCACCCTGGTCGGCGAGTTGACCGCGGCCGGTCTGCTGAGCCGGGACCGGGATCCGGCCGACCGGCGTACCGTCCGGTTGGGGTTGACCGACGCGGCGCGCGAGCGGATCGCCGCCTACCAGCGGCATCGCCGCGACCTGCTCGCCGCCGCGCTGGTCGGCCTCGACCCGGCGGACCGGGAGCGGCTGCTCGCCGCCGTGCCGGCCCTGTCCCGCCTGACCGACCTCACCGCCGAGCAGCGCTGAACCGGCCCGGCCACGCCGCCGCGCCCCGATCCCCGCGGGACCGGGCCGCGGTGCGGGCGCGGTCAGCTCCAGACGGTGCGGCGGACGCCACCGTGCGTGCCGCAGGCGCGGGGGCTGCCACCGGCCAGGCTGACCTTGCCGTTCTCGCACTGCACCAGGTAGCCACGGCCCTCCCAGAACCCGGGCACGCAGTCGAAGTGGTCGCACACCTCGCGGGCCGGCTTGCGGATCCGCTCGCCGCCGCAGAAGTCGTACCCCATCGGGTTGGCCGGGGCGCCGCAGCGCCGCTCGGGGGTCGGGCTGGGCCGCTGCGGCGTGGGCAGGCCGGTGGCCCGTGGCGCCTTCGACGCGGCGACCGCCTGCGCCGGTGCGGCGGCGGCCAGTTCCGGGCCGGTCGGATCCGACGGGCCGGAGTTGGCCAGCGCCAACGGCACCATCACGGCGAGGGCGGCGGCGACCACGGCGGTCCGCCGGCCGCCGGGGATCAGCGCGGAGAGCCGGGCCTGTCCGGGCGTGGCGATGCCCGGCCGGGTCGGGCGCAGCCGGGCGTGTTCGGCGATCAGCTCGTCGAGCTGGGCGACGACCGAGTGGCGTTGCTCGATGGCGTCGGCGAAGGCCAGGGTGAGCACGAACCGGAAGTCGGCCGCCGCGTCGGCGCGCAGCAGCACCCCGGTGGTGCGCCGCCGGTCCAGCACCTGGACCAGCGTGACCGGCGCGTGCGGGTCGTGGGCCAGCCCGGTCATCCGCCGGTACGCCCAGTCGCGCCGGCCCCGCCCGCCGAGCAGGACCAGCCGACGGTTGGTGATCACCGCCATCCCGGCGTCGGTCACCCGGACCCCGTCCGGGCAGCGTTGACGCAGCCGGCCGGCCTGCTCGCCGACGGTCAGGTCGGGGGCGGGCAGGACCGCGGTGTGCCGCACCTCGACCAGTTGCGCGGCCGGCACCACCCGCAGCACGATCTCGTCGGCGGCGAGTTCCAGCGGGAGGCCGTCCCCCGCTCCGGCCGAGCCGTGACACTGCTCGGCCAGGGTACGCAGGCGGCGCAGTTCGTCGTCGCGTCGCCGCCAGCTCCGCTCGGCGCTGCGGAACAGCCGCAGCCGGCGCTCGTTCTGCCGGCGCGCCCACCGGTACCGCCATGTCGCACCCGTCGAATCAGTCCTTGCCACGCCGACTCCTTCGCCGCGCATGCCACCAACCGCAGGCCACCAGATGGGGTGTCACAGTGTTAACGGCCCCGGGCGGCGCGATGGACACGGCTAACACCGGGCGAATTACCCGATCGGTGGACCAATAAGGACGAGACGGTGGTTTTGCCGTCCCGCCCGGCATGGCTGCTCTGGTCGCCGGTCAGGCGCGGGTGATGGCGTTGGCGTGGATCGCCTCGTGCAGGTACCCGCCCAACCCCGGCGCCATCGCCTCGTAGTGCGCGAGGAACCGCTCGTCGGCGACGTACATGTCGGCGAGCCCGGTGTGGATCTCGTACGAGCACTCGTAGAACCACCGGCTGATCTGCTGCCGGTGCTCCTCGGCCAGCTCCATCGCCGCCGGGCTGTCGGCCGGCGCGCCCGAGGCCATCAACGCGACCAACCGCCGCCCCCAGTCCTCGCTCTCGGCCTTGATCCGCAGCCAGTCCTCCCTGGTGTAGCCCGACGCCCGCCGGTTCGACTCCCGGTACGCGTCGCTGCCACCCCACCGCTGCTCCGCCTCCTCGGCGTGCGCGTCCGGATCGAAGTCACCGAACACCTCGAAGCGCTCCTGCGGGGTCAGTCGGATGTTCAACTTGCTCGCCTCCATCGCGAACTCGATCGCCGCGACCATCTCCTGCATTCGCTTGATCCGCGCCGTCAGCAGTTCGTGCTGCCGGCGCAGGTGCGCGCCCGGGTCGCTCGCCGGGTCGTCGAGGATCACGGCGATCTCCTCAAGTGGGAACCCCAGTTCGCGGTAGTACCGGATCAGCTGCAACCGCTCCAGGTCCGCGTCGTCGTAGCGGCGGTACCCCGCGCCGGTGCGTCCGCTCGGCGACAGCAACCCGATCTCGTCGTAGTGGTGCAGCGCCCGCACGGTCACCCCGGCCAGCTTGGCCACCTGACCCACCGTGTGAACCATGGTTCCCTCCCTTCCTCAGAACCACGGTCCCGCCTGCCGCTACGTGAGGGTCAAGTCCGATTCTGCGACGCCGGTCACCCCCGCCGGGCCGGCCTTGGCCAGGACGGTGCGCAGCTCCGCCAGGGCGGCGGGACGGCCGTACCGGTAGCCCTGCCCCTGCACGCAGCCGATCGCGGCCACCGCGTCGTGCTGCCGGTCGGTCTCCACCCCCTCGGCCACCACGCCCAGGTCGAACGCGCCGGCCAGCCGGGTCACCATCTCCACCGTCGCGTACGCCCGGGTGTCCTCGGAGATCCGGGCCACGAACGAACGGTCGATCTTCAACTCGGTGGCCGGGATCCGGTGCAGGTAACTCAACGATGAGTAGCCGGTGCCGAAGTCGTCGATGGCGATCCGGATGCCCAGCTCCCGCAGCTGCCCCAACCGGTCGAGCACCGCGTCGCTGCCCTCGATCAGCGCCGACTCGGTCAGCTCCAGGGTCAGCGCGCGCGGCGCCAGCCCCGCCCCCGCGGTGGCCTCGGTGACCGTGGCGATCAGATCCGGCCGGCGCAGGTGCGCCGCGGCGATGTTCACCGCCACGGTCGTCGCCGGCACCCGGTCCTGCCAGGTGGCCGCCGCCCGGCACGCCTCGTGGATCACCCACCGGTCGATCGGCAGGATCAGCCCGGTCTCCTCGGCCAGCGGCAGGAACCGCGCCGGGCTGAGCATGCCCAGCCGGGGATGCCGCCACCGCACCAGCGCCTCCGCGCTGCGTACCGCCCCGGTGGCCAGGTCCACGATCGGCTGGAACTCCAGGTGCAACTGCTCCTCGTCGACCGCCCGCCGCAGGTCGGCGATCAGCTCCGCCCGGCTCACCGCCGACTCCCGCAGCGCGGGCGTGCTCCGCCGGTACGCGGACTTGCCGGCCGCCTTCGCCGCGTACATGGCGATGTCGGCGTCGCGCAGCAGATCGGTGTACGAGATGTGCTGCGGGCCGTACTCGGCGATGCCGATGCTCGCCGACGGGTGCACCCCGACGACCTCCTCGCCGACCGACGGATGCAGCGCCGCCAGCAGCCGCTCCGCGAGCCGCTCCGGCGGGACGGGGCGATCGCCGGTGACCAGCACGGCGAACTCGTCACCGCCGATCCGGGCGATCATTCCGTCGCCGGCGACCGCCCGGCGCATCCGCCGGGACAGACCGGTCAGCAGGGTGTCCCCGGTGGTGTGCCCGAACCGGTCGTTGACCTGCTTGAACCCGTCCAGGTCGAGCAGCAGCACGGCGACCGGCCGGGCGCCGCGCAGGGCGGTACGCAGCCGGCGGGTGAACGCCAGCCGGTTGGGCAGCCCGGTGAGCTGGTCCACGTAGGCGAGCTGCCGCAGCCGGGCCACCAGCCGCAGGTTCTCGTTCGCTGCCAGCGCCTGCCGCAGCGCCAGCGCCGCGAGCAGCGCCATCATCGCCAGGAAGACCGGCAGCGGAGTGTGGCCGCTGGCGTCGCGGGCCAGCATGGTCGCCACCACCGCCCCGCCCACCGGCACGTACGGCAGCGCCACCCGCCACCACGGCGGCAGCGGCGTCTCGCCCGCCTCGTCCCGGCGGCCGTAGTGCGACGGCGGCGACATCCGGGCGGCCAACCCGATCAGCAGGTAGCTCAGCGGCCAGAGCACGTCGATGGGGGTGCCGGTCTGGTAGCTGCCGGCGGCCACCAACGACACGTAGAGGGCGTCGGCCACCGCGCGTACGATCAGGCTCAACCCGAGCAGCGTCAGTGGACGCCACACCGGGCGGCCCGGACCGATCACCGCGACCAGGATGGTCAGCTGCATCAGGTCGAACATCGGGTAGAGCAGCCCGGCGGTGCGCAACGGCTCGTCCAGGTCCGCCATCACCACGTTGCGGAAGATCAGCAGCCAGCCGACCGGGATCAGCGCCAGCCCGACGATCACCCCGTCGAGCAGGGTCCGGACCCGGCCCACCACGCTGCGCGGCGCGGTGACCGAGCAGAGCAGAGCGCCGGTGCCGGTCAGCAGGCTGGCCGTGAAGATCAGCCCGACCGGCAGCGTGTGCGGCAGGCTCTCCCCGAGCAGCCGCTGCGAGGTCCACAGTGCGCGCCCGGCGAGGGAGAGCACCATCGTGGCCGCGAGCAGCAGCCAGAACCGCCGCAGCGGCGCCGGGTGCCGGCGGGCCGCCCCGATGCAGGCCACCCCGACCCAACCCGCCACCGTGATCGCACCCAGGTCGCTGACCAGCGCCCCGGCGGGCAGTCCCAGCACCAGCCAGGCCGCCTCGACGGCGACCAGCACGGCCGCGCCGACCAGCCCCACCCGACCGGCCCGCTTCTGCCCGGGCGACCGCGCGGCGGCCTGCTCGACGTGCTTTCGCGACACTGCGATCGCTCCGGCTTTCTCTCGTACGTGCACCCTCGACGGCGAGGCCCGGTCCTGGCAAACCCAGAAAGCCTAGCCACGTGGGCAACCACCCCGCCAGATCCACCAGTACCGAGTCCGCAACCCGACGGCCATTCGTCGATCCGAATCCGTCACCGGCCCTCCGACGAGGCAGGCGAGCAGCGGTCAGGCCCACTCCTCGTCGGCCGTCGACGCGGGGACATCACCGTCGGCCACCCGACCAACACCTTCTGCCACCGGGCCGGCGACCGGCGGGCCGCCGTGGGTCCACGGGGTCTCCTCCACCGCCGGGAACGCCCCGCTCGGCACGTACGCCTCGCTCAGCGTGGTGTAGCACAACCGCTCCCCCACCTCGGGCACGCTGCCCGGGTTGGCGGTCAGCCCCCGGCCCATCCCTCCGGAGAGCTCCAGCACCACCTCGGTCTTGCCGTCCGCCGCCGGGGTGACGAAGACGACCCGGGCCTTCTGCCGCAACCGGGCCGGGCTGCACAGGTTCGCGCCCACCGGCACCAGCACCGGCTCGGTGGTCACCAACTGGATCCGCGGACGCAGCACCGGCCGCCGGCCGCTGTCGTCCACCCGGGCCGGATCGGCCAACACCACCTCCCCGACGAACGCCTCACCGGTCAGCCGGTACTCCGCCATCACCAGCGGGTCGTCGTAGGCGCGCTGCACCGCGTACGTCGCCGCGGCCCGCTCCAGGCGGTGCAGCCGCGCCGCGGCGGCCACCGCACCGTCGCGGCGCGGCTGCGGCGCACCGTCGTCGTCAACATGCTCGGCGTGGGCGGTGAAGGCATCCCGGTCACCGTCCCACCGTCCGGCCACCCGGGCGCCCGGCGGCAGGGCCCGCAGCAACCCCACACCGCGCCACATCAGCTCCCAGGTGGGCGTCAGCTGTTCGCGCAGCAGCCGCTCCAACTCCGCGTACGCCTCGCCCCGGGCCGCCTCGTCCGCCCCGGCCGCGTCGTACGCCTCGATGGCCGGGGCGAGCAGCCGGTTGTCGAAGCCCGGATCGGTCGCCGGACCGGCCGGCGGGCACACCGTCGGGTCCTCGGCCCGGGCCGCCGCCTCGATGCCGGTCAGCCCGGCCGGCGGGGCGATCCAGCCGAGCAGCGCCGGCAGGTGCAGATCCTCCACCGCGCTCTGCCCGGTCGCCCAGTGCAGCGTCAACGCCTGGGTCAGCGCCAGCAACGCCGACGAGCCGGGATGCTCGGCCCGCTCGGCGAAGAAGGTCAGCCAGCGCCCCAGCAGCGGCACCTGCGGCGGCACCGGATACTCCCCGTCCACCCGGCGGAACCGGGTGGACCGGCCCAGCAGCCGCAGGAACGTCACCCCGGCCGGATTCGGCACCAGCAGCTGCGGCGCGTCGAGGTACCGGTACCGCACGTCCCGTCCCCGGTCCACGGCGACCGCCTCGGTGCCGCCCTGGTACGCCGCCAGATGCGGCAGCACGATCGCGGCCAGCTCGGCGGCGAACGCGAACCGCTGGTCCCGGTTACGCGGCTGCGGCACGATCAGCAGCCGGCCCTCCCCCGGCGCCGCGCCGACCATCGCGGCCAGCGGCGCGTTCGCCTCGCCCGCCATGGCCAGCGGCACCACCACCAACGGCCGGGTGGAGAGGTGCAGGTGCCGGACGGTGGCCACCGGCTGGGCCACCCCGGCGGCCACCGCCTGCGCCGCCGCCAACGCCCGCAACGTGCTCATTGGTGCACCCTTGTTTCGCTCGATCCGATCATGGGTTGGGCGCACCGGTGACCGCCGGGCCATCGCCCAGCTTGCTCGCCCCTCGAGGTCCAGCATGAGTTCTGCGAGGCCCGGCGGCCCGGGACACCCCGACTGGCAACAGGGCTATGCGCCATCGAGCGCCGCTCAATGAGCGACCGGCAGTGGTGTCCCGGAACCGCCAGGTGCTTCCCCACTGGTAGCGCAGCGGAGAGGCAACAATGAGTTTGACCGACACCACCAACTCGACGCGAGCCAACTCGGCAGGTGTGGACTGGGCCAAGGACGACTACGCGGTCTGCGTGATCGACGCCGACGGCGAGCCGTTGGAGCGGGCCACGCTGAAGTACACCAAGACCGGCCTGCGCCGGCTGATCGACCTGCTCGACCGGCATCACGTGGACGCGATCGGGATCGAACGCCCCGACGGGCCGATCGTCGACGCCCTGCTGACCGCCGAGCAGGCCGTCTACGTGATCCCACCCTCGCAGGTCAAAGCCTTGCGCCGACGCTACGGCTCGGCCGGGAACAAGAACGACCGGTTCGACGCCTACGTCCTGGCCGACACCGTACGCACCGACCGGCGCCGGCTCACCCCGCTGATGCTCGACAGTGAACCAACCACCGCGTTGCGGAAGCTGTGCCGCGCCCGCAAGGACCTCGTCGCGCACCGCATCGCGGTCGCCAACCAGCTGCGCGCCCACCTGGCCACCACCCTGCCGGCCGCCGTCGACCTGTTCGACGCGATCGACTCCCCGATCAGCCGGCAGTTCCTTACCCGGTTCACCACCCAGGACGCCCTGGACCGGCTGACACCGGCCCGCCTGGCCGCCTGGCTCAAGAGCGCACGCTACTGCGGTCGCACCGACCCGGCCGTGCTGCACCAGCGCATCACCGCCGCACCCCGCGGCGCCACCGGCGACTACGCACGGACCCTGGCCACGATCACCCGCGCCTACCTGGCCGCCCTGGCCACCATCACCGCCCAGATCGATGCGCTCAACCAGCAGATCACCGAAAACCTCGACCTGCACCCGGACCGGGACATCCTCACCAGCCTGCCCCGCTCCGGCACCGTACGCGCCGCCCGGCTGCTCGCCGAGATCGGCGACGCCCGTGGCCGATTCCCGACCCCGGCCTCCCTGGCCTGCCTCGCCGGCGTCGCCCCCTCGACCCGACAATCCGGAAAAGTCACCATCGTCGCGTTCCGCTGGGCCATCGACAAACAACTGCGCGACGCCGTCTGCGACTTCGCCGGCGACAGCCGCCACGCCAACCCCTGGGCAGCCGATCTCTACCGCCAGGCCCGCGCCAAGGGACACGACCACCCCCACGCCGTCCGCATCCTCGCCCGCGCCTGGCTGGGCATCATCCGGAAATGCTGGACCACCAACACCCCCTACGACCCCGCCCTCCACGGCGCCCTCCAACGACTGCTCAACCAAGATCAACAAGCGGTGGCTTGACACAGGGCAACTCATGCCCGCGCCCCACTGCGCTCGCTCATGCCGGCGTGCCGAAGGCGTCGGCGCGCAGGCGGGCGGCGGTGCGCAGCAGCGCGGCGGCCTCGGCCCGCTCCGGGTCGGCGGCGGGCGCGCCGGCGGCGAGTGCCAGCACCTCGTCCACGTCGGTGATTCCGCCGAGCGCCTCACGGACCGGGCGGCCGAGCGCCCCGGTCTGCCCGCGTGCCTCGTGCCGGCAGAAGTACGCCAGCTCGCAGCTGGCCAGGCAGTCGGGGGCGTAGCGGGCCGGCACCTGGGACAGCGCGGCCACCAGGGTCGCCGAGTCGGCGGCCGGGTCGGCGGTGAAGTCGGCCGGCACGGCGGCGAGCAGCGTGTCGAGCCGGGTCATCCGGTCCAGCTGGCGGCGGACCACCAGCAGTTGCTTACGGACGTCGAGCAGGTGCGCCACCGGCTGGTTGGCGAAGTCGCGCGGGCAGACCAGCACCACCTCGTGCGACACCAACTGCGGATCGTGGCCCTGCGCGGCGAGCAGTTCCCGCAGGGCCAACACGTACACGGCGGACTGGACCGCCGCTGCGGCCAGCTTGGCCGGGTCCGCCTGCCCGTCGATCACCGGGAACGACTTGATCTCCACCACGTGGAACCGGCCGCCCAGCCGGGCGGCCACCAGATCCGGCTCCAGATGCACCCGCCGCCCGGCGACCTCCAGTCCCAGCAGCGGATGGTCGAACAGCGCCGCCGGCCCGCCGGCACCGGACGCCGCGCCGCCGACGTCGGACGCGATCGTGGAAACGGGCGGCACGGACACATCGGGCGCGGCGGTTGGCACGGCGGCGTCAGACACGGCGGACGCGGCGGCTGGGGCGGGCGGCGCGGCAGCCTCGGGCGCGGCGGCGGGGAGGGCGGCGGCCAGGAGCGCGGCCGAGCGCCGCTCCCGGTCGGCCAGGTCGTCACCGTCGTTGAGGTCCGTCCAGCTCGCCGTGGCCGGCACCGGTACGCCCAACCGCTCCGCGACCAACCGCAGCAGTTCGACACCGCCGCCGGCCTTCACCTGCGCCTCGAACGCGTTACCTCGGGTGATGGCGAACCGCGACTGCCCGAACCCGGCGGGGAAACCGACCCGCTCGGCCAACTGCGGCTTGTCCACCCCGGCACCGTCCAGGACCGCCCTCCGGGTGCAGCCCGGATTGCCGGTCAGCGCCGCAATCGTGCGGGCATTGTGCCGGCGCGGCGGCACACCGCCCCGGATCGCGGCCAGTCGCCGTTCGCTGCTCGTCACGACACGCCACGATAGCCGCGACAACCCACCGACACCCGCGTCGCCGCCGCCCCGCCAACACCGATCACCGTGCGGTCATCACTCGATGCCAGCCAGTAGAACGACCGATTCCGAGCATCCCCGTGGACGCTGCCGCCGCCCCAGCGCCGCCCCGGCCGCGCCTGAACGACCGCTCCCAGCCCCTCACCCCGCCCCCTCCCATCCGAACGCGACGCCATCCCACAAAATGGGACACCCCCCGCGCAATCTTGGACAGTTCCCGTTAGCAGCTGACAGAAACTGTCCAAGATCTCGACCGGGTGCTGCCGGGACAGCGGCCGGGGGCCAGAGGCCAGAGCCACGGCCACGGGCCGGGGCCGGGGCCAGGGGGCCGGGGCTGCGGCAGGGGGCGCAGCAGTGCGAGCCGATCAGCGGGCAGCGGGGGCGGGCGTGGTCATCCGGCGGCAGCCTCCTCGGGGAGCCAGATCGGCTGCCAGTCCGGCATCTCGTGGAAGCGACGCAGTTCGGCCAGCCCCGAGACGGTCCCGGACCAGGCGGCGTACGGCGGGTTCTGCTCGTCGAAGCCGCTCTGCACGAAGGTGAGCTTCGTCTTCCCCTCGGATTCGGCCAGCTCCCAGTTGGTCACCCCGGGCGGTCCCCAGTCGACGGACATCCGCCGGCCGGGCTCCAGGTCGATCACCTTGGCGGCGTGGCCGCTCTCGAAGCCGCCCATGGCGTACCGGCCGCCGACCCAGGGCTCGATGCCGATCGGGTAGCCGAACCAGGCGCTGGCCTGCTCGGAGTCGGTCAGCGACCGCCAGACCGCGTCGGCCGGGGCGGCGATGAGCAGCTCGCCGCGGAACTCGGTGCCGGTGAAGTCCGTCTTCGGCAGCAACGGGCGGCCCTCCAGGTGGGCGGCCAGGTTGGCGACCGCCAGGGCCCAGTAGGTCTGGAGGACGCCCCGGATGCTGGTGCCGTTGATCACGTCGGCGAAGTCGAAGTGGGACTGCGACAGGGTCAGCACGGTGGCGTCCGGCCCGTCCGGACGCAGGATGATCTCGGTGGTGGTCTCCACCCCGTCGAGCAGCCAGGCGAAACGGAGCCGGTCGTCGTCAAAGTGCAGCACCCGCTGGTGCGCGGCGTCGCCCTCGGGTGTGTAGCGGCCCCAGAACTCGTACCGCTCGGGCAGCTCGACCGCGGCGTGTTCGGCCAGCCAGACGCGCAGCTCGGCCGGGTCGGTCAGGGCCCGACGCACCCGCGTGATCGGCGCGGCGAGGCGGGCGGCGAGGGTCATCGGTTCAGTCACGGTCGGTCCCCTTCGGGTAGCAGGCCACGGCGAGCTTGAAGGCGTCGCCCTCGGCGCCGCCGTAGCGCGTGAACAGGTCCTGCAGCGTGGACTGCAGGTCGTGCAGGAACTCCTGCCGGCGCTCGGCCGGCACGCGGATCTCGCCGGAGACGCCGATCGAGGGCAGTTCCGGGGCGGTGCGGTCCAGGGCGGCGACGTCGGCCTGGACCTCCTCCATCAGGTCGAGCAGGTAGCCCAGGCTCAACTCGTCGCGGGCCCGGCGCAGCCCGATCCGCCCGACCAGGCGGGGCGAGAGCCAGTACGACCGGGCCGCCGCCCGGTAGATGCCCTCGGTGATGCCACGCACCTTGCGCTGGTCGACCTGCTCGACCAGCCCGGCCGCGACGAGCTGCTTGACGTGGTAGTAGACGCGCTGTGGCGTCTGTTCCAGCCGGGTCGCCACCTCCGTGCAGGTGCGCGGCTCGGCCAGTTGGCGCAGGATCTCGACACGCTGCGGCTTGAGCAGCACCTCGGCCTGCTCGATCTGCTCCAGGTACAGGACATCTCTCATGACAAAATCAGTTTGTACGTACAAAATCTCTTTGTCAATGAGCCCGACGAAGGCCGCGCCGATCGGTCCGGCGCGGCCTTCGTCAGTTGATCAGAGCGGCGGTCAGGGCAGCCAGTCCGGGCGCAGCGGATAGCCGCTCGCCCCGTCCGGGCCGTTGCGCGTCGCCAGGACCTGGTGCAGTTGGATGCCGTTGCGCTCGAACGCCAGCCGCGAGCCGGCCATGTAGAGCCCCCACACCCGGGCCTTGCCCGCACCCACCTCGCCGACGCAGAAATCCCAGTGCTCCACCAGGTTGCGGCACCACGCGGCCAGGGTCAGCGCGTAGTGCTGGCGCAGGTTCTCCTCGTGGTGCACCTCAAGGCCCACGTCGTGCAGCTCGCCGATCACCCGCCCCGGCCCGGCCAACTCGCCATCCGGAAAGACGTACCGGTCGATGAACGCGCCGGAGCGGTGCGGCGCCCGATTGTCCGCCCGGGTGATGCAGTGATTGAGCAGCCGCCCCTCCGGGCGCAGCCGATCACGCAGAAAGCCGAAGTAGGCCGGGTAGTTGCGCACCCCGATGTGCTCGGTCAAGCCGATCGAGGAGACCGCGTCGAACTGCTCCCGTGGCGCGTCGCGGTAGTCCAGGTGCCGCACCTCGGCCAACTCGGACAGCCCCTCGCGCTCGATCGCCGCCTGCGCCCACTGCGCCTGCGCCCGGGACAGGGTCACCCCGAGCGCCTTGACGCCGTACTCCCGGGCCGCGTGCCGGACCATGCCGCCCCAGCCGCAGCCCACGTCCAGCAGCCGCATGCCAGGGCGCAGCGCGAGCTTGCCGGCGACCAGGTCGTACTTGCTCGCCTGGGCCTGCTCGACGGTGTCGTCGGGGCTGCGGAAGACCGCGCAGGTGTACGTCATCGACGGCCCGAGCACCTTTTCGTAGAAGGCGTTCGACACGTCGTAGTGGTGCGATATGGCGGTGCTGTCCCGGATCCGCGAGTGCCGCAGGCCGCCCACGATCCGCTTCCAGCGCGGCAGCGCCTCCTGCGGCGGCGCCGGTGGCGGCAGCAGCCGCTCCCAACCCAGCCCGCGTACCAGGGCCAGCCCCTCGGCCAGCGCCGGTGGCCGAATCCGCAGCCCGTCCTTGAGCACCCGCAACGCCTCGTACGGGTCGCCCGGGTGCACCCCCTCCAGGGCCAGGTCCCCGCTGACGTACGCCCGCGCCATGCCCAGGTCACCGGGGGCGGTGAGCAGGTACGACAGCCCTCGCTCGGATTTGATCGCCATGGTGATCCCGGCGTCGGCCGGGCCGACGGAACTGCCGTCGTACGCGGTGACGCGGACCGGCAGCGGACCCGCGGTCACCGCCCGGACGACGTCCGCGACGGTCGGACCACGCCGCCCACCCCCCGGTGGCGGCGTGGCGGGAGCGCCGGCCGCTCCCTGGTCTCGGTCAATGAGGCTCATGCCGGCACTCCGCTTCGCTCCATGCCGCCATGAGGCACATCCGCGCTGAGCCAGATGATTCGCTCACTCCGATCGCTCATGCCGGCACTCCGCTTCGCTCCATGCCGCCATGAGGCACATCCGCGCTGAGCCAGATGATTCGCTCACTCCGATCGCTCATGATCGTGCTACCGCCTTCTCGTACAGTCCGGTCAGCCGATGCTCCGGGTCGTACCGGTCCCGCACGGCGCGCCACGCGTCGCCGCCATAGAGCCGGTCGAACGAATCCCGGTCGTAGTACGCGTCGGAGTAGAGCGACTTGTGCCCGCCCGCCTCCGACACCGCGCGCTCGATCTCCCGATTGACGTCACCGTCGGCGGCGCCCTCGGCGACCGGCACACTCCCCCAGAACCCGATGTTGACGTAGTCCTGCCCCGGCCGCAGCGGATAAAGCGGCCAGGACCGGGCCGATCCCTTGCCCGCCGGCTCGCGCAGCCGCAGCGGGCACAGCCACACCGGCGTCATCCCCACCCGCCGGGTGAACCAGCGCAGGAACTCCGCCATGTGCTCCAGCGGGATCTCCACGTCCTGCACGACCCGCTCGCGGGCCGGCTGGCCGCGCCACCGGTCGATCCGGGCGGCCACCTGGTGCCGGTGCTCCAGCCGCACGATGCGGTGGTAGACGTCGCTGCGCCGCCACCGCGCCGGCCACAACCGCCGCACCACCGGGTGCTGCACGCCGAACGCCGCCGAGCACCAGAACCAGTCGGTGTCCCAGCGCCACAGGTAGTCGTGGGTGGTCAGCGCGTCGTGCGGACGCCGTCGCAGTGACCGGTAGTAGATCTCCTGGCCGGTGTAGTCGGAAACCGACGGCGCGTCGTCGGTGAAGCTCCCCAGCACCAGGTACGCCTCGCCGGGGCTGAACATCACCCCGTCCATCGCGTCGACGCTCCCGCCGGCCCAGGAGCCGGTGGCGATGATCTCGCCGATCGCGTCGGTCAGCTCGGCCAGGTCGGTGAACCGCAGGTTGCGCAGCGCCACGTGCCGGCGGACCGGTTGCAGCTCGATGCGCAGCCGGGTGGCGTAGCCGAGGCTGCCCAGCGAGTTGGGGAACGCGGCGAAGAGGTCGGCGTGCTCGCCCTGCGCTGTGGCGGTGACCACGTCCCCGGCACCGGTGAGCAGGTCCATCTCGATCACCGACTCGTGCGGCAGGCCGTTGTGGAACGAGGTCGACTCGATGCCCAGCCCGGTCACCGCCCCGCCCAGGGTGATGGTGCGCAGCTGCGGCACCACCAGCGGCATCAGGCCGTGCGGCAGGGTCGCGTCGACCAGCCGTTCGTAGGTGCACATGCCCTGCACCTCGGCGGTGCGGGCGACCGGGTCGACGCCCAGCACCCCGCCGAGCCCGCTGACGTCGAGGCCGGTCGAGCGGGGAGCGCTGCGCGGGCGGAACAGGTTGGAGGTGCGCTTGGCCAACCGCACCGGCTGGCCGGGTGGCACCGCCGCGTACGACCGTCGCAGCTGAGCCACGGCCAGCTCATGATCACGCACCGCGCACATGGGATCACCATACGCGCCACCGGCGACACCAGCGGGCCGCCTGTTCCACGAAGTCCTGGTGGACAACAGGCCAAGTCGGGGCATCCTGGCTCCAGCTCGGGTCCCACCCCGGCTGGCTCGCGCCGGCCGGCGTGGGTGAGGATGCCGGCATGTCGGAAACCGATGGATCGGGCACCGTGTACGGCAGCCGCCGCGCCGGACTGCCCCGCGACCCGCTGCTGCTGGCGGCGCTCTCGGTCGGGCTGGTCGGCGTCCTGGCCGGGGTGCTGTTCGCCACCGGCGTGCTCGGCGGCGACGAACCGACGCCGGCACCGACCCGGGCCGCGGCGGGCCCGACGCCGGCCGAGCCGAGTCCGACCGAGGACGATCTGTCGCTCACCACGGAAACGCCCGAGCCCACCCCGTCGGCCACCCCCACCGCCGACCCCGACGCGGTCACCGGCCCGAAGATCTTCCGTGGTGTCGGCTCGGGCCGCTGTCTCGGCCTCGACGGCGACGGCGAGCGGGCCCTCGCCGAACTGGCCGACTGCTCCGGCGGACCGGAACAGCAGTGGGTGGTCAACCCGTTCGGCCCGGACGCGGTGACGCTCACCAACGCCGCGTACAACCAGTGCCTCGACGTCGAGAGCGGCAGCAGCGACGACGGCGCCCGCCTGTTGCAGTTCCGCTGCCACGGCGAGGCCAACCAGCAGTGGCGGCTCCAGCCCGCCGGTGACGGCACGACGGTGCTGGTGGCCGTGCACAGCGGCAAGTGCGCCCAGGTCCACGACGGCGGCACGAACCCCGGCGACGACGTCACCCAGGCCCCCTGCGACGGCAACCCGGCCCAGCGCTGGACGCTCCAGTGATGCCGCCGGCCCGGCCTGTCACCCGGCCCGCTCAGCCTCGGTAGCTCCACGCCTTCGGCGCGGCGGCGACCGGCACCGGTTCGGTGAAGGCGGCGCCGCGACGGCGCAACAGCAGCACCGACAGCACGGCCGCCCCCACCAACAGCGTCCCGGCCACGTGCCAGGCCAGCGTGTACGTGCCGAGTTGGTCGCGGACCACCCCCGCCCCGGTCGCGGCCACCGCCGCGCCGAGTTGGTGGGCGGCGAACACCCAGCCGAAGACCACCGCGCCGGAGGTGCCGAAGTACTCCCGGCACAGCGCCACGGTCGGCGGCACCGTGGCCACCCAGTCCAGGCCGTAGAAGATGACGAAGACCAGCATGCTCGGCTCGGTGGTGGCCGCGAAGAGGCCGGGCAGCACCAGCAGCGACCCGCCGCGCAGCGCGTAGTACGCGCCGAGCAGCAGCCGGGGGTCGTACCGGTCGGTGAGCCACCCGGAGGCGATCGTGCCGACGATGTCGAAGAGGCCGACCAGGGCCAGCAGCCCGGCGGCCGTGGTCTGCGGCATCCCGTGGTCGTGCGCGGCCGGGATGAAATGCGTACCGACCAGCCCGTTGGTGGTCGCCCCGCAGATCGCGAAGCCGGCGGCCAGCAGCCAGAACGGCCGGGTCCGGGCCGCCTGGGCCAGCGCGCCGACCGCGCGGGCGGCGGCCCCGCCGGCCGGCCTGGCCGGCGCGACGACCTCGGTTCCGCCGTACGGGGGCAGGCCGAGATCCGCCGGGTGCTCGCGCAGCAGCCGCAGCACCAGCGGTACGACCAGCAGCGCCGCCCCGGCCACCACCAGTGCCGCCGCCCGCCAGCCGTACCCGCTCACCAGGATGGCCAGCAGCGGCAGGAAGACCAGCTGGCCGGCGGCCCCACCGGCGGTGAGCACGCCGGTGACCAGGCCACGGCGGCGCACGAACCAGCGCCCGGTCACCGTCGCCACGAACGCCAGCGCCATCGACCCGGTGCCCAGCCCGACCAGCACGCCCCAGCAGAGGATGAGTTGCCAGCTCGCGGTCATGAACACGGTCAGCCCGCTGCCGGCGGCGACCAGCGCCAGCGCAGCGGCCACCACCCGGCGGATGCCGAACCGGTCCATCAGCGCGGCGGCGAACGGCGCGGTCAGCCCGTAGAGCAGCAGATTCACCGAGACGGCCGCGGAGATGGTGGCCAGCGGCCAGCGGAACTCGGCGTGCAGCGGGTGCAGCAGCACCGAGGGGGTGGCCCGGAAGCCGGCCGCGCCGACCAGCGCCACGAAGGCGACGGCGGCGACGATCCAGGCCGGATGCCGGCGGGCAGCTCTGTTCACCAGGCGAGTCTGCGGTGCGGCGGCCGAGACGACGAGTGGCCGGAAAGCCATGATGCGCAATAATCGGGCCATGACCCCGCACCGCGTCGCCGTCCTCGCCCTGGACCAGGTGGTCGGCCTCGACCTGGGCACCCCGGCCCAGGTCTTCGGCGCCGCCCGGGACGCCGACGGTGCCCGCCACTACACGGTCGACACCTGCACCCCCGGTGCCCGTCCGGTACGCAGCAGCGCCGGCTTCCAGGTGCTGCCCGACCACGGGCTGGAGCTGCTGGAGCGGGCCGGCACGGTGGTCGTGCCCGGGGTGCACGGCGACGCCACGCTCGCCGCCGTCGCGCCCGAGGTGACCGGGGCGCTGCGGACCGCGTACCACCGGGGCTCGCGGATCATGTCGATCTGCACCGGCGCGTTCGTGCTGGCCGCCGCCGGGCTGCTCGACGGGCGGCGGGCCACCACCCACTGGGCGCACGCCGACCGCTTCCGCCGGATGCACCCGCAGGTCGACCTCGACCCGGACGTGCTCTTCGTCGCCGACGACCGGGTGCTCACCTCGGCCGGGGTCGCCGCCGGGATCGACCTGTGCCTGCACGTGGTCCGCACCGACCACGGCAGCCAGGTGGCCAACCAGGCGGCCCGCCGGTGCGTGATGCCGCCGTGGCGCGACGGCGGCCAGGCCCAGTACATCGAACGCCCGGTGCCGCAGGCGCCCGACACCAGCACCGCCGCGGCACGGGAGTGGGCCCGCCAGCGGCTGCACGAGCCGGTGAGCCTGCGCGACCTGGCCGGGCAGGCCCGGATGAGCGTACGCACCTTCACCCGCCGGTTCCGGGCGGAGACCGGGCTCAGCCCGGCCCAGTGGCTGCTGCACGAACGCACCGACCACGCCCGGCTGCTGCTGGAGAGCACCGAGCTGAGCATCGACCAGATCGCCCGCCGCAGCGGCTTCGGCACCACCGCCGCCCTGCGCCAGCAACTACACCAACGCATCGGCGTCGCCCCCTCCGCCTACCGCCGCTCCTTCCGCCAAGCATGAAAGGAAGGGCCCCCTATTAACGCCTGCGGTAGAGGAAGGGGCCCCTATTATTGATGGGTAACCCAAACGTCCCGTGATCGTTGAGTGTGTATGGGTGTTGCGGTGACCGATGCGAGGCGGCTTTCCCAGCAGGCGCAAGAGGATCTGCGTCGGCGGGCGGTGGCTGCGTGGCAGGGTGGGATGTCGCAGGCTGAGGTGGCGCGGGTATTTCGGGTCGGGCCGAAAACGGTGTGGGTGTGGGTGGAGGCGTTCCGCCGTAAGGGGAATCGGGGGTTGAACGCCAAGAGACGTGGTCGGCGGCCGGGTGAGCAGAAGGCGTTGACGGCGCGGCAGCAGGCGCGGGTGCGGCGGGCGGTGATCCACCAGTGTCCGGACCAGTTGGCGTTGCCGGGGTTGGTGTGGACCCGTCCGCAGGTGCGGCAGTTGATCCGTGACTGGTTCGATATCGGGTTGTCGCTGGTCACGATCGGCAAGTACCTGCGGTCGTGGGGGCTGTCGCCGCAGAAGCCGATCCGTAAGGCGTACGAGCAGGATCCCGAGGCCGTCACGCGGTGGCTGGAGGTGACCTACCCGGCGATCGCCGGGCAGGCCAAGGCCGAGGGCGGTGTGGTGTTGTGGCTGGATCAGACTGGGCTGCGTTCCACCGCCGCGGTGGGCACCACCTGGGCGCCGGTCGGGCAGACCCCGGTGGTGGCCAGGACCGGCCGACGGTTCTCGATCAACGTGATGGCCGCGATCTCCAACAAGGGCGAGCTGTACTTCACCTGCTACCTGGGCACCCTCAACGGGGAGGTGTTCCTGAAGTTCCTGGACCGGCTCGTCCGCCACCTCGACCGGAAGATCCACCTCATCGTCGACGGACACCCCGTCCACCGCCGTACCGAAGTCCGCACCTGGGTCGCCGAACGTGTTGCCCAGCTTGAGATGCACTACCTGCCCGGCTACAGCCCCGAACTGAATCCCGTAGAACTACTCAACGGCGACATCAAACACCATGTCGCACAAGCCAATCCCGCCAACCAGCAGCAGCTGGCCGCGCAGGCTCGCACCCACCTCCGCCGGCGACAGAACCAGCCCGACCGGATCCGGAGCCTGTTCGGCAAACCAGAAGTCCGCTACGCCGCCGGATGACCACGGGACGTTTGGGTTACCCATCAATAACACCCGGATTCGCCCGGCTTCGGTTCAGTCGGCGGTGCGTAGCGTCCGCAGCTCAGCCCGGTGGCGGGGCAGGTGGACGCGGGTGTGCAGGTCGATGGTGCGGCCCCAGGGCAGCGGCCCGTCGATGACGATCTCGAAACCCTCACGCAGGTGCGTCTCGACCGGCGTGTCGGCCGCCGCCCCGAGCCGGGCCACCAGCCCGATCAGCCGGTCACTGGTCAGCCGTAGCCGGTCGGCCAGCCCGGCCAGGCCGCCGACCTCGGCGGCCAGCTCGTCCAGCTCGGGCCGATGGACCTCGTCCGGCTCGTAGAACGCGTAGGGCGCTCCGGCGAGCACCGCCTCGGTGGCCTCGCTCATCAGCTCGTCGCTGGCCACCAGGTGCGCCACGATCTGCTCGGCGCTGTACCGCCCGGGTGGCGGCGGCGCGAAACCGCCCGCGTCGACCTCGGCCAGCACCGCGTCGTACGCCCGCCGCAGCCCCTCGACCTCCACCCCACCGAGGATAGTGCGCCGGCCAGAAACGTTTGCCGAACCGCGCCGGGTCCGGACGACGAGCGGCGGCGTCGGCGTCGTGGCTGGATGCCACACCGATATCCGGACACGGCTGCGCCTTGCCGGGTCGCCGCCCGGACCTCGCCGCGGCACTGGCAACGTTCCCGGGCGGCGCGCTACCGGCGGCCGCGGCGGGCGCGCAGGTAATCGCTGACCACGTACTCGCCGAGGTCGTCGGCGTCCGGCGTGAACACCCGGCCGCCACTGCGCCGGGCCACCGCGTCGACGAACCGGCGCAGGCCAGGGTCGTCGCCGAGCATGAAGAGGTTCAGCGTCGCCCGGTACCGGCCGAGCCGGTCCACTTCGCGGATCGTCGCCTCGATCGTCTCCGGCAACGACGGCCAGCAGAACACCGCCTCCCCGTCGTCCGGGTCGAGATGGGCGGTCGGCTCCCCGTCGGTCACCACGAGCACCACCGGCTCGGCATCCGGATGGCGTCGCAGGTGCCGGCCGGCCAGCTGCAACGCGTGCTGCAGGTTGGTGCCCTGCGCCAGGTCCGGCTCGACCCCGGCCAACTCCTGCTGGGTCAACGTCGCCGCCTGCCGGCCGAACCCGATGATCTGGAGGGCGTCCTGCGGGAACCGGGTCGCCATCAGGTGGGCCAGGGCGAGCGCCGTCTGCTTCATCGGCCCCCAGCGGCCCTGCGAGATCATCGAGTACGACAGGTCGACGCAGAGCGCCACCGCCGCCGACGCCCGCCGTTCGGTCTCGACGACCTCGAAGTCCTCCACGGCCAGTTGCACCGGCACCTCCGGGCCGGCTCGACGGATCGCCCGGGTCAGCGTCCGCACCACGTCCAGCGGCTGCTCGTCGCCGTACTCCCAGGGTCGTGATGCCCCGCTCACCTCGCCGGCCGCCCCCGCCGACCGCAGGTCGTGGCGTCCACGCGGCCCGGCGGTCAGCTCGGCGAAGACCCGCCGCAGCGCGGTGCCGCCGAGCCGGCGCAGCGCCTTCGGGCTCAGCGTCAGGCCCTCCGCGTCCCGGGTCACCCAGCCCTGCCGGCGCAGCTCGCGCTCCATTTCCCGCAACCGGCGTACGTCGGCGGCGGCGTCGCGGCCCAGCGTCCGGGCCACCGCGTCCACGTCGATGTCGTCCAGGGTGGCCCCGGGATGCGCCTGGCCCAGCTGGTCGAGCAGGTCGTCCAGCTCGGCCACCTCGTCGAGCGCACCGGTCGCCTCGCCGTAGCCCAGCGGCCGGCCGCCCTGCATCCGCTCGCCCCGGCCCCAGCGCAGGTCCGGCCGCAACGCCCGCAGGTTGCCCTCCAACGCGGCCAGTTCCCCGGCAAGCCGGTCGCCGAGCGACTGGCGCATCAGGCCGGCCAGCTCCTCGCGCTGCCGCTCCGAGAGCGAGTTCATCAGCCGCTGCCCGGCCGCCGCCCGCCGGGCCAGCAGCTCGACCAGCTCGTCGACGTTGGCCGGCCGTTCCGGGAAGAACTCGCCGTGCCGGCGCATGAACTCGGCGAACGCGTCGGTGGTGTCCTCCGTGCGGGCGTGCCGGGCCAGCAGGTCGTTCAGGTCCCGCATCATCTCGGCCAGCCGCTCCTGCACCGCCGGGTCGGCGGCCAGCTGCGCGCCGGAGCGCAGCCCGGTGAAGCGTTGGCCGAGCACGTCGTCGCGCAGCCCGTCCAGGATCCGCTGGTAGGTCTGCCGGGCCTCGTCACTGGCCCACCGGTAGCCGGA
Organism: Micromonospora sp. CA-263727; assembly: GCF_050942455.1. Taxonomy (NCBI): domain Bacteria; kingdom Bacillati; phylum Actinomycetota; class Actinomycetes; order Micromonosporales; family Micromonosporaceae; genus Micromonospora; species Micromonospora sp. CA-263727. Next base: position 1,295,280 of record NZ_CP192031.1, on the reverse strand, counting down.
CAACTCCCGAACCGCCTGGGCGGTGGAGCGGGGCAGGTTTTCCAGCACCGTCTCGGCGAACCGGGCCGCGTCGTCCCGGCGTCCGGCCAGTTCGTCCCGCTCGGCGGCGAGGGCCTGGTCCAGCAGGGCCCGCGCCCGGGTCACCGCGCCGTCCAGGTCGCCCCGGCGCAGCGCCTCGCGCCGTAACCGGCGGGCCCGGGCGGTCAGCTCGTCCAGGCCGCCCCGGCCCTGCGGGCCCCGGCGCAGCAGGTCCCGCAGCGCCTGGCGCAGGCTGCCGCCGGCCAGCACCTCCGCGCCGACCTGGTCCACCGCGGCCTGCACGTCGTACGGCGGGGCCAGTGGGTCGGGGCCGCCGCGCCACTGCCCGTACCGGAACCGGTTGCCGGCCATGCTCAGTCCCGGCCGCCGTAGCGGGTGCGTCCCGAGTCGGTGACGTCCTTGCCCAGCCGGCGACCCAGGTGCAGCCCTTCCAGCACGAACTCGATCGCGGCAGCCGCCTGGTCGGGGCTCGGCGCGTCACCGAGGCCGAGCCGGTCGAGCACCTTGGCCAGCCCCGGGACCGTGCCCACCTGGCGCAGCAGCTCGGCCGCCGAGACCAGCTCCCCGGTCTCGACCACCTGGCCGTCGGCGACCAGCGCCGTGAAGCCGGAGAGGTCGAGGCCGGCGAGCCGGGCCCGGAACGTCTCGGCGGTGGCGGTACGCAGCAGGTGACCGAGGATCTCGACCTCCCGCCCCTCCTCGCCGCTCTCGAACTCCACCTTGCCGCGCAGCGTCGACGTCACCGACACCGCATCCCCCACCCGCGCCACCGCTGTAAGGAGGGGCACCTTGTTAACGTCTGCGGTAGAGGAAGGGCCCCCTATTAACACCTCGCCCGCCGGCGCAGCGGCGAGCAGCAGGCTGGCCCGGCGTAGCGCGGCGGCGGCGACCGTCTCGGCGGCGGCGATGGCGAACCGGGCGGAGACGCCGGATCGTGGATCCACCGACGGCGACTCACGCACCGCGCGGGCGAACCGCGCCAGGACCTCCAGCACATGTTCCGGCACCTCGGCGACCAGATCGGCCTCCTGCCGGATCAACGCCAGTTCGAGTTCCAGGTCGACCGGATAGTGGGTCCGGATCTCCGCGCCGAACCGATCCTTGAGCGGGGTGATGATCCGCCCCCGGTTGGTGTAGTCGTCGGGGTTGGAGCTGGCCACCAGGAGCAGGTCCAGCGGCAGCCGCAGCTGGTAGCCGCGTACCTGGATGTCCCGTTCCTCCAGCACGTTGAGCAACGCCACCTGGATCCGCTCGGCCAGGTCCGGCAGCTCGTTGACCGCGAAGATGCCCCGGTTGGTACGCGGCACCAACCCGAAATGAATCGTCTCCGGGTCGCCGAGCGTGCGCCCCTGGGCCAGCCGGATCGGGTCCACGTCGCCGATCAGGTCACCGACGCTGGTATCCGGGGTGGCCAGCTTCTCGCCGTAGCGCATCGACCGGTGCAGCCAGCCCACCGGCAGGTCGTCGCCGGCCTCGGCGACCAGCGCCCGCGACGCCGGGGTGACCGGGTGCAGCGGATGCTCGTTGAGCACCGAACCGGGGATCACCGGCGTCCACTCGTCCAGCAGCGTCACCAGTGACCGGATCAGCCGGGTCTTGCCCTGGCCCCGCTCGCCCAGCAGCACCATGTCGTGCCCGGCGAGCAGCGCCCGCTCCACCTCGGGCAGCACCGTGTCGTCGTACCCGACGATGCCGGCGAACCGCGGCCCGCCGCCGCGCAGGCGGGCCAGCAGGTTGTCGCGCATCTCCTGCTTGACGGTGCGGTACCGGTGGCCGGCCGTACGCAGCGCGCCGAGCGTGGCGGGCAGGTCGGCGGGCGGGACCGGGTTCACCGAGGACGCACTCACCCGCCCAACGCTAGCTCACCAGCCGTCGGACCCTCCCTCATCAAACCCGACCTCCCCCGGCCAACCGGGTAGCACACGAGGTGATTCGGGATCGAACTCTCCGCCAACGTCGAGGCGGGACCGGCGGCGGACCCGACCCGGGTCCGCAGTTGGCCCGACCCCGGGCCCGCCACCGGTCCGACGCGGTGCTGGCCGGCCAGCCACCCCGTGCGGGCCGCCGGCCAGCGGCTCATCCCCGACCGCAGCGACCGCAGGCACCCCGGCGACGCAGGTGGTACGCGTACGCCGCCGCGCCGAGCGCCACCCCCCAGACGGGGAAGAACAGGATCGGGCCAGCGCCCATGATCATCTCGCCGCTCAACGCCCAGAAGCTCGGGCTGCTCAGGTAGCCCACGCTGGCGGCCGTCACCGAGACCGCCACCACGGCCGCCGGCACCACGGCCAGCCGCACCGGCACCCGCCGCCCGGCCAGGCCGACCATCCATCGCGGGAACCGCTCGCCCCACTGCTGGACCAGGCCGAGGGTGAGGATCGCGCCGACCATCGCGAACGCGCCCAACCCCGCGCCACCCCAGACCGCGCCGCTGTCCCGCAGGTCGGCGAGCATCCCCTCGGAGATCCCGAGCGGGATGCCGGCCGCCCAGACGAACCGGGTCAGGGCGTAGAAGGCGGGTACGGCCGCCGCCAGGTACGCCGCCCACCGGCCCCAGCGGGCGGCGCCCGCCGGCCCCGTCCAACCCCCGTCGCCATCGTCCCGGCCGCATGCCACACAGGCCCCAGCGGTACGCCGCTGCCAGGTGAGCACGGCGCCACCGAGCAGCAGTCCGCCCACCATCGCCGCGACCTTCACGAACAGCGCCCAGCTGAAGACGTCGGCGTAGTCCACCGGCGGCCAGCCGAACGGCGCGCCGATCAGCAGGATCGGGGCGTATCCGAGGATGACCAGCACCCACGCGTCCGGCACCACGACCGCCAGCACGAACGCCACCGCCCAGCCGAAGCTGAGTAACGGCATCCGACAGCGGCCGGCGGCACCGGCGGTGGGGCGGCTCATCACCAGTGCCGCCACCGCCGCCGCGAGCAACAGCACGGCGAACAGCGGTGGCCCGAGGCGGACCGGGATCAGCCGGAGCAGAGTCGTCCCGCTGCCACCCGGATTGTTGGCACCGAGCGGGTAACCCGCCCCGGTGATCGTGGCGAGCAGGGCGAGGACGCCCCAGAGACCGAGCCAGCCGGCGGCGAGCCGGGCCGGCCAACGCGAGGTGAGTGGGTGCACGGCATCCGTCGTCATGTCCTCAGCCTCGGCCGGCGACGTTCGGGAATCCTCCCGCCCGGCGGGGAACCCGCTCCCCCACGCGGGGGAGCCGGTCACCCAGCGGGAGTGACGAACCCCGACTCGTACGCGGCGATCACCGCCTGGGTGCGGTCGCGCACCCCGAGCTTGGCCAGCACGTTGCCGACGTGCGTCTTCACCGTCTCGACCCCGACCACCAGCCGGGCGGCGATCTCCGGATTGGAGAGTCCGGCGGCCATCAACCGCAGCACCTCGGCCTCCCGATCGGTGAGCCGGGCCGCCCGCAGCCCGTCGGCGCCCCGCCGCCCGTACGCCCCGACGAGCCGGCGGATCGCGGCCGGGAACAGCAGCGACTCCCCGCGCGCCACCACCCGTACCGCCTCCACCACCTCGGCCGGCCGGGCCCGCTTGAGCAGGAAGCCGCTGGCCCCGACGCGCAACGCGTCGTAGACGTGCTCGTCGTTGGCGAAGGTGGTGACGACCAGCACCCGGGGCGGGTCGGCGGAGGAGGCCAGCAGGCGCCGGGTGGCCTGGATGCCGTCGATGCCCGGCATCCGTACGTCCATCAGCACCACCTGCGGCCGGTGCCGGGCGACCAGCGGTGGCACCTCGGCACCGTCGGCGGCCTCGGCGACGACCCGCAGGTCCGGCTGGGCATCGATGATCGCCCGCAGCCCGATCCGGACCAGTTCGTCGTCATCGACGATCAACACGCCGGTGCTCATCCGACCGACCCGATCGGCAGCCGCACCCGCACCCGCCACCGGTCACCGTCCGGGCCGGCGGTCATCCCGCCGCCGAGCAGCAGCACCCGCTCCCGCATGCCGACCAGGCCCCGGCCGCCGCCCGGCTCCGCCGCACCGCCGGGCCCGGCCTCGGGCAGGCCGTTGACCATCTCGATCTCCAACCCGTCGGCGGGTACGTCGACCCGCAACGTCACCGGCCCCCGGCCGTGCCGGGCGGCGTTGGTCAACCCTTCCTGGACGATGCGGTACCCCTCCCGGGAGACCACCGGCGGCACCGCGGCCAGCGACCCGCGAACCGCGCTACGCACGGGTTGGCCCGCCGACCGGGTGTCGGCGACCAGCCGGGGCAGGTCGGCCAGGGTCCGCTGCGGTACGACCGACGAGTCCCCGGTCTCCCGCAGCAGCCCGAGCACGTGGTCGAGGTCGTCCATCGCGCGCCGGCCGGTCTCCTCGATGGCGGTCAACGCCCGGCGCACGAACTCCGGATCACGGTCGAGCACCTCGCGGGCGGCACCGGCCTGGAGGGTGGCGACGGTCAGCGCGTGACCGACCGAGTCGTGCAGTTCCCGGGCCAGCCGGTTGCGTTCCGCCAGCCGGGCGGTCCGGGCCTCCAGCGCAGCGATCCGCTCGGCCAGCGCGGGGCCGAGCAGCACCGGAGCCATCGACACGGCCAGCGCGCCCAGCCCGGCGACCGCGTAACCGAGGCCGACCAGGACGAGCACGCCGATCAGCGTCAACCAACCGGAGTCTCCTGCGTCGAACGGTCCGAATCGCTCGTCGACGGGAATCCCGGCGTCCAGGCCGGCCTGCGCGGCGAGGAACGCCAAGGCCATCGGCACCGCGCTGAACAGGGCGGCCACCAGCAGCGCTCCGCTGACCAGGTGCAGCCCGATCCAGAGCGCGGCGCGCAGTCGGGTCTCCCGGTCGAGCCGCCGACCGGGCACCGGCTCGGGCAGGTCCACACCGAGCAGCCCGCGTACCGCCGCGATCTCCAACGCCCGGCTGCCGCCGAGGAAGACCGGCACGACGGCGATGACGGCCGCCGGCACCAGCAGCACGAGCACCACCGGCCGGGGCGCTCCCGGGTTGCCGAACAGCTGCGCGAAGGCCACCGCGAGCACCCCGTACGGCAGGGCGAGCACCCCGCCGAGCAGCAGGAACACGCCCCGCCGCCAGGTGCTGCCGGCGACCAGCGGCCGCAGCAGGGCACGAGGGTCCATCGCACCATGATGCCTACGCCCGCTGCCCGGCGGCTCCCCCACGCCGGGGAGATCGGGCTGGCGGCGACACCCTACGGCGACCACCCTCCGTGAGCACGGAGCCGGTCCCTCTCCACTCTGTTGCCGCCCCGGGCATTCGCGGCCGACCGGCGCAGGGGTGGACAGGTTCCGCCGTTCAGCGGCCGGTGCGGGCCCGGATCAGGCGCGGTACGGCGGCCAGCCCGGTCACCGGGCGGAACGCCCGCGCCGCGTTGACCAGCGCGGCGTACTCGTCCTCGGTCAGGTCGATCTCCGCGGCGGCAGCGTTGCGTTCCATCTGCTCCACGCTGGACGCGCCGGGGATGGCCACCACGTTCGGGTGGCGCAGCACGTACGCCAGGGCGATCTGGCTCGGCGTGGCGTCGTGCGCGGCGGCCACCTGGCGCAGCGTCTCGATCAGCGCCGTGCCGCGCGCCAGGTTCTCCGGCAGGAAGTACGGGTTGGCCCGGCGCACCGCCCCGACCGGCGCATGCTGCGCGTCGTACCGCCCGGAGAGGAACCCCTGGGCCAGCGGGCTGTACGCGATGACCAGCCGCCCGGCCTGCTCCGCGTACGGCAGCAGATCCTCCTCCGGCCGGCGGTCGAGCAGGCTGTAGCGGACCTGGTTGCTCAGCACCCGCCGGCCCAGCGCCGCCTCGGCGACCTGCCAGCGGCGCAGGCTGTAGTTGCTCACCCCGACCTCGCCCACCAGGCCGACGTCCTGCAACGCGCGCATGCCCCGCATGGTCGCCTGGTCGGCGACCACCGGATTGTGATGATGCAGCTGATAGAGGTCGATGCTGGTGACGCCGAGCCGGGCCGCCGAGGCGACCGCCCGCTGCTGCACCACCGACGCGACCGGCAGCACCGGAAAGATCTTGGTAGCCACCGTCACCTTGTCCCGGTGGCCGGCCAGGGCCGCGCCGAGGATCCGTTCGCTGCGCCCGAAGCCGTACAGCTCCGCGGTGTCGAAGACGGTGACGCCCAGCTCGACGGCGCGCCGGACGATGTCCGCCGCCAACCGTTCGTAGTCGGGGCCGTAGCCCCACTCCCGCGAGCCGAACTGCCAGGTGCCGAGACCGATCTTGGACAGGGGTTTCGCCGTGTCGAGCCGCACGTAGCGCATGGCTCCGACCGTACCCGCAGCAGAGCACGACGGCCGCCGATCAGCCGCGCGATCGGGCTGGGGCTATGGTCGTGATCGTGACGTACCTTGCCGCCGACACGCGCTACGACCAGATGACCTACCGGCGCAGTGGAGCCAGCGGGCTGCGCCTGCCGGCGATCTCGCTCGGACTCTGGCACAACTTCGGGCCGGACCGCCCCTTCGAGCGCCAGCGGGACATCGTCCGGCGCGCCTTCGATCTCGGCGTCACCCAATTCGACCTGGCCAACAACTACGGCCCCCCGCCCGGCGCCGCCGAGGAGAACTTCGGCCGGATGCTCGCCGGCGACCTCAGGGCGTACCGGGACGAGCTGGTCATCTCCAGCAAGGCCGGCTACCTGATGTGGCCCGGCCCGTACGGCGAATGGGGTTCCCGCAAGTCCCTGGTCGCCTCGCTCGACCAGTCGCTGCGCCGCCTCGGCCTGGACTACGTCGACATCTTCTACAGCCACCGGTACGACCCGGACACCCCGCTGGAGGAGACGATGGCCGCGCTGGACGCCGTCGTCCGCTCCGGCAAGGCGCTCTACGTCGGCATCTCCAACTACAACTCCGAGCAGACCGAGCGGGCCGCGGCGATCCTGCGCGACCTGGGCACGCCCCTGCTGATCAACCAGCCGGCGTACTCGATGTTCAATCGGTGGACCGAGGAGGACGGCCTGCTGGACACGCTGGAGCGGGTCGGGGCGGGCTGCATCGCGTACAGCCCGCTGGCCCAGGGCCTGCTCACCGACCGCTACCTCGACGGCATCCCCGCCGACTCCCGGGTCCGCACCAGCGTCTTCCTCAGCGAGGGCGACGTGAGCCCGGAGCGGCTGGCCACCATCCGCGGCCTGAGTGAGATCGCCCGACGCCGGGGCCAGTCCCTCGCACAGCTCGCGCTCGCCTGGGCGCTGCGTGACCCGCGGATGACCAGCCTCATCATCGGCGCCAGCAGCGTGCCGCAGCTGGAGGCGAACATCGCCGCGCTGGACCACCTCGATCTGACCGCCGACGACCTGACCGAGATCGAAGCCCAGCTCGCCTGAGAAAGACCTGCGAGGGCGCGGTCACCAGGTGCGGGGGTTGGCCCGGTGATTGCGTACCGTGCAGGGCCGTCCCGGCGGCGGGCCGCTGCGGGACCCGCGCAGCCGCATGCCGATCCACAGGAGCAGCAGCGCGCCCAGCGCGATGCCGGCGATCAGCGGCAACCGGCGGCCGTCCAGGTAGGTCACCGCCGCCACCGGCACGTTGGGACCACCGGCCGAGGCATCACCGGCCGTGTCTCCGCCGGCCGCCCCGGCGGGTGGCGCGTCGCCCTCGGCGAGGGCCGGGGTGGCCTCCGTCACCGCGCCGGCCGGCTCGCCCTCGGCCCCTGCGCCCGGACCCGCCGGCCGGATGTCCACATCGGAGCAGGAGTAGTAGGTGTCGGCGGTGTCGGAGTTCTGCCAGACCGTGTAGATCACGTGACGGCCGGTCCGGTCGCCCGGCAACTGCCCGGACATCTGGTACGCCCCGTCGCGCACCGGCGGGTCGGTGGCCCGCAGGAACGGCACCCGGTCCAGATCCGCCCAGGTCAGCTTCTTCGTCGGGGAGTAACCGGCGCGGGTCAGGTAGAGCCGGAAGGTGCCCTTGTGCGGGATCGTGGTCCGGTAGCGCACCAGGAACTGCGCACTCGCCGTCAGCGGCGTGGACGGCCAGTCGGTACGCGGCAGGTCCAGCCCCCGGTACGCCGACAGTCCCCCGCTGCACAACTCCCCGTCGGGAATCCGCTCCCGATCGCGGCCGTTCACGCCGAACACCCGGATGTTGTCCCATTCGCGCAGCGCGGCGCCCTCCCTGACCGCTGCCCGGCAGGCCGGCGTGTCCACGTGCTCGCCGTCGGGCGCGCAGGCGGCAGCCCGGCTGACCGGGTACGTCGGCGCGCCGTGCGCGGCGGCGGGCGCCGTGCCGCTCGTCGCCGCGACGAGGGCGACCAGCAGAACGACGACGACTCGACGTACGGCCATGAGTGTGGACCTCCCAGACACTGGTACGGGCAGGAGGGGCCAACAGTTCGACGGCCGGGGCCGTACAAATCGCGGCTGATCGACCGATCCGTCGGGTGCGGTCACCGACGAACAGTTGATCGCGATGGCAGTCGATCAGGCTCGTGGAGATGGGCGGCAACCGACCGGTGAGGGTTGGCTGCCGCAGCGCTCCACGCGCCGCTCGTCGTTCGAGGCGGCGACCCGATGCCGGTGTCGGGCGCCCGTGGCGGACCAGGGCGCCCGACGGCTGGGCCGAGCCCGTCAGAGTGGCGGAAGGACCTGGGCCACCCGGGTCGCCATCGCCTGGTACCCCGGGGCGTTGGGGTGGAACGAGTCGCTCACCGGCGAGGTGAGGCCGTTGGCCCACACCCCGCTGGTGCTGCAGAGCCGGTGGCCGCGGAACAACTCCAGCCCGTTGACGTAGATGACACGGGAGTCGCCGGTGGCCACCACGGCGTCCCGGATCATCCGGTCGGTCTGGGCGGTCGCGTCGTAGATCGCTCTCCGTTCGCTCTCGATGAGGTTGCTTCCGAGGTCCGGGCAACGGTCCTGGGCCGGTGGCGGGTCCGCGGAGTCGTCCGGGTTGGGCACGACGGCCGGGTAGCTGAGCACCATGAGCTTCCCGGTGGGATGCATCTCCGACCTGATCTGCCGGTACAGGGCCGTGAGCTGGACCTGTACCTGGTCGAGCTTCTGCGGGGTGACCAACGGTCCTCCCGCGGAGCAGTCGGCGCCCAGGTAGCAGCCGGTGAGCTTGAGCGAGAAGTCGAGGTCGTTACCGCCGATGGTCAGCGTGACGAGCCGGGTGTGTGGCTGTATCGCGTCCAGTTGGGGTGGCACGCCGGGGTGCTGGCCCACGTACAGGTCGATGATCTTCCCGCCATGACATGCCGCCAGGGTCGGCCGGTCCACCGGCAGTCCCGACACGACTGTCCCCGTGATGAGGTTGGAATAGGTCGCATTCGACCGTCGGCACAATTCGTCGGAGTACGGTGGCGCGCCGGTGCCCGAGGAGTAGGAGTCACCCAGCGCGACGTGCCGGATCACCGGGGACTGGAGCCCGGTCCCGAACGGCCCGGTGCCCAGCACGATGTGCAGCAGGTTGCTGCCGAGACCCTCGCACAGCAGGTAGCGCAGCCCCGGTATGGGGAAGCAGCCGCCCCAGTAGACCCCGGCCGGAGCCAACAGGTAAAGCTCGAAGACGATCTCCACGTTACGGCCGCCGTCGAAGAGCTCACCGGGAATGCTGACGCCGCCCGAGGTCGCGCCGTAGTAGGTCGGCCCGTACGACAGGGGCGCCGTGGTGTAGAGGAACTGGCCGTCGAAGCGACCGCGATCGATCACCCCGGTGGCGATGTAGGCCGCGTTCAGCCAGAAGTTGCAGCCGAACTCCGCCAGGTAGGAGATGTTCGCCGCGTAGTTGGTCTGGTTGGGGGCGCCGCTGACGGAGCTGCTCCGCGTGATCGCCTCGGTGCAGTACAGCCCGGTTGGCGGGTCGTCGGGCCCGGCCTGCGGCGATGCCCCACGGAAGGTCGGCATGTCGGCCCTACGGATCGCCGCGCGGGCCGCGCTGTCCGCCTTGAGCGTGGCGCCGGGCCCCTTCGTGGCGCCCGGCAGCGCCTCGGGCTGACGTGGGCTCAGTGGTGTCGCGAAGGGCGTGATCTTCTTGGTGGTGCCCGGAAGGGTCACCGGATCGGGTGTCTGGATATCGGGCTGCCAACCCTCGCCCCGCGCGGCCGGTAAGGCCGCAGCGCCGTCATCGGCGGCCGGCGTCCCGGCCAGCGCGGGCTGTGCGCTGGCGAGTAGCCCGCCGATGACCGCGACTGCGGCGAGCAACCGCATACGCCGCCCTGGTGACACGGCTCTACGTGATGTCACTTGCCACCTCCCAGCATCATGTGATCGCCACATGACGATCAGTGACATGGATGCTAGGCAGGCGACGGGCGGCCGCAGAACCGTGAAATTACGCAAAGAGGCGCGTTGCGCCCGCTGCTACGAGATGTGCGTGACGTGGTGCACCGCGCAGGCCCGCACATCGGCGGTAGCGATCGAGGTCATGTGACCAAAGGCTCTGTTCCTCTCGGACCACGACACCGCAGGCTCACCGAGCACCTCAAGGTCGTAAGGGCGTGGCGATCCACTGTGCCGGGGCACCGGCGCACGATACCGATGAGCGGCGGCAGGAGACGAAGATGACGGACCGGGTGGGTCCAGCGGTGTACGGCAGCAGCCCGACGCAGGTCCCCAGCCCAGTGATCATTCAGGGCGGTATGGGTGTCGGTGTCTCCGGATGGCGGCTGGCCCGGGCGGTGGCTCGTACCGGCCAGCTGGGCGTGGTCTCCGGGGTGGCCCTGGACGCGCTGCTCGCCCGTCGACTCCAGGACGGCGACCAGGACGGGCGAGTACGGCAGGCACTGGCGCACTTTCCTGTCCCTGCGCTGGTACGTCGGGTGCTGAAGCGCTACTTCGTGCCTGGCGGGATACCGGATGGGAAGCCGTACCGGCCGGTGCCGCGGCTGGGGGTCTGTCCCCGTCGCGACGGGTTGGAACTCGCGGTGCTGGGGAACTTCGTCGAGGTGCTGCTCGCCAAGGACGGCCATGACGGCCCGATCGGGGTGAACTACCTGGAAAAGATCCAGATGGCTACGCCGGCGGCGGTGTACGGTGCGATGCTCGCCGGAATCGACTACGTGCTGATCGGCGCTGGGCTGCCGACCGAGATCCCCCGCCTGCTCGACGCTCTGGCTGAGCACCGTCCCGTACGGCTGCCGGTGGTGGTCCAGGGTGCGGCAGCCGACCAGCAGCGTCATGTTCTCTTCGATCCGCAAGATCTGTTGGATGTCACACCCGAGCCGGTACGGCGTCCGCGGTTGCTGGCGATCGTGTCGTCCGCCACGCTCGCGGTCTACCTGGCCCGCGACGACACCACCCGGCCGGACGGCTTCGTGGTGGAATCGCCACTTGCCGGCGGGCACAGCGCCCGACCTCGCGGCGCGTTGCGGTTGAGCGTCGACGGGGAGCCGGTGTACGGGCCGCGCGATCGCGTCGACCTGCCGAAGGTCGCCGCGTTGGGATTGCCGTTCTGGATCGCCGGCGGTCAGTGCGGCTCCGGTGAGCTGTCTGCGGCCCGCGCCGCGGGTGCCGCCGGCGTGCAGATCGGGACCGCGTTCGCGCTGTGCCGCGAGTCGGGCCTCGACGTGACGCTGCGCCGACGATTGCTGCGCGAGGCCACCCGCGGCTCCCTGGTGGTGCGTAATCATGCCGAGGTGTCGCCCACCGGCTTCCCGTTCAAGGTGGTGCATCTGCCGGGTACGGCGGCGGACGAGGAGGTCTACGCCGACCGGGCACGCCTCTGCGACCTCGGCTACCTCCGGAGCCCGTACCAGCGCCCCGACGGCAAGGTCGGTTACCGCTGTCCCGCTGAACCCGTCAGCGAGTACCTGCGCAAGGGTGGCGCGGTGGAGGACACCGTCGGGAGCCGGTGCCTGTGCAATGGCCTCGTCGCCGCCGTCGGTCTGGGCCAGCGACGAACGGACGGGTACCGTGAGCCACCGCTGCTGACCCTCGGGCAGGATCTGGCGTTCCTGCCGGAACTGATCGGCACTGGTGACGACTACGGTGCCGCCGATGTCGTGCACTACCTGCTCGGCAGGGCGTCGCCGCGGAACCGTCAGGCCGTCTCGGGCCCCGTGGAGTGAGCGCTGCCGGCGGCCGAGAGCCGCAGCGGACACCCGGCGAGCCGGACGGGTGACGGCTGCGGCGCTGCGTGTTGGCGGTCCACCGCCCGACCGGCCCGGTCAGCTGCCGTCGTGGTCCGGAAAATCGGCTACGTGCACCACGTCCGGGCCCCGACGGCGTGGCGCGAGGGCCGTGGCCGGCGGATCGGACGCGGGCACGCCAATCCGCACCACGAGTGCCGGATGACCCTCGGCGAGCAGCTCGCGAAGCAGCGCCCGGGACGCCGGGACCTCGACGAGGTCGCTCATCGGCGATGTGGACAGGCCGTGCGCCGTCGCCGTCAGGAGCAGCGCGGACAGCGCCTCCCCGGCGGTGAGCCAGTCGCCTGGTCGATCGCCGGCGGTCGCCAGCACCGCGTAGCTGGCGTGCTGGTCACCAACGGGCGGTGGATCGGGTACGACCGAGGTCCGCGCCTGGTGCGCGAGGAAGTCCCGGAGCGGAACCGGCCGGGCGGCCGGCGTGGGGCCCAGGCCCAGATGGTGCAGCGCCGCACCGCAGCTGAGCACCAACAGCCGTCCGTCCGGGTCGATCGACGGGATCTGCCGGCCACGGTCCGCTGACAGTTGACCCACCCCGCCGCCGATCCGCCATTTCCACGGCTGCGCGTTGAACACCGACGGCGCCCTCGTCGCCTGTGTCAGGACACGCTCGCTCCGGCCGGCCGGTCCGCCGTGGTCCCGGCCGGTGATCTGAAGGGCGGCCATCGCGCCTCCCGATTGTCGTCCTCCTCGGCGCCGGTCAGGCCGCCGCGGTGGGCCGCTGGGGGGTGAGTCGGTCCCAGACCGGAATCGGCAGGGCGATGACCGCGGCCGGGAACAGCCCGTGCTCCTCGTTGTCGATGTGTCGATGCAGCCGATCCAGGGCGGCCAGCACCGCCGCCCAGTCCGGTGCCGCGCGGTCGACGGTGCCGAGGACGCCGTGGATGTCGTCATGCTCGTCGCAGAGCTGGTCCACTGCTTCGGTGAGGCTGCCCTCGGCGCGCAGCTCGACGAACAGGCCGCGTTCCTCGGTGTCGGTGTGCGGTATCAGCAGCGCGAGCAGTTCGTCGAGGAGGGCGACGGGGTGACCCGTGCCGGAGGTGATCGCCGCGCGCAGCCGCCCGGCGGCATTGGCGATCGCCTCGTGTTCGATGGTCAGTCGACCGATCAACGGGAACTCCCGGCAGCCGCAGTAGTTGCACATGATCGATCTCCTGACGGCGATGTGGTGATACATCCAGGTTGCCCCGATAAACCTCGGGCGAGTAGGGCCGTTGGGCCTGTGCCGCACGGCGGCGGGGCCGCCGGGCCCGGCGTCGATCGTCCCGCCGACGCCGGGGCGACACCTTCCACCATCCGGCGTCGGCCGCCGAAACGCTCAGGCTGCGACAGACATCCGGTGCAGGCGGATCTGCCAGACGTCCGGGCCGTTTTGCAGCCACTCGGCGCTCACCTGACCGGCGTAACGGGCGTCGATCTCGGCCAGCAGGGGCCGGGGCGCGTGCGGGGCGACCAGGACCATCGCCGCTTCGGCGGGCAGGGCATCGATGGCGGCGAGCACCCGAGCGTGACGCTCCCCGTGCGGCAGGTCACGCACGTCGAGCCGGGGATCGATGGTCAGCAGCGGGGCGTCCGCCGCCGCGCTCGCGGCGTCCCCGCCGCAGCCACATCCGCTGCCCCCACCGCCGCCGCAGCCACCTGCCGACGAGCCGGTCTCGGCGCCGACGAGTTCGTGCATCCCGTCGAGCAGCGCGGCCAGGGACACCGTCCCGGCGTCGACCAGCAGGGGCACCAGGAGATCGTTCTCTTTGGCCAGGTGGATGGCGAGGACCGCCTGTAGCGCTCGGGCGGCAGCAGCCGCCACCGTCGGGGAGGTGGTCTCCTCCAGCTCGGCGACCAGTGCCGTGATGGCGCGGTGTTCACCGAGCATCCCCTCCACCAGCAGCCTGCCCGCCGGCAGCTCGGCGGCGGCCGGATACAGGGCCGCCTCCTCGGCGTACGCGTGCGGCAGCAGCTCACCGTGCAGCCAGGTCACCAACTCGTCGCGGTGCGTCCACCCCGGCCTGGTGACACCGGCGTCGACGGCATCGACCAGTCGCGCCACATGCCCGGTCAGTGCGGCGGACAGCTCGCTGTGGTGGCGCACGACCGCGCGCGCGGCCCGTTCGTCAGCGACGAGTTCGGACTGTGACATGAGACCCTCCCAGGGTTTCTACGTCTTTTGGCGTTGTAACGTTATTCGACATGGAAACTCCGCGGATAGGCCCCAGCGGGGAGACGATCGACACTCCGCGTCACCGGGCGCTGGGTTCGGCCAGCCGAGTGGCGATCCTGCGTCTGGTACGGGCCGCCGAGGGCGGCGTCACCGCCGCCGAGGTGGCCGCCCGCACCGGGCAGCACCTGTCCACGACCCGCACCCACCTGGACCGGCTCACCGAGGCCGGGCTCCTGGTCAAGGCACGCGCCAGCGGCGGCCTGCCGGGCCGTCCGGCCTGGCGGTACCGGGCGGCGGCGGCCGATCCAGCCCCGGCCACCTACCGGGCCCTGGCGGCTGCCCTGCTCAGACACCTGTCCCGCCTGGGCCGCGGTGACGTCAAGGCCACCGCGGCCCAGGCGGGCCAAGAATGGGGCCGGCAGTTGGCCGCCGCGGCGCCACGCAGCGAAGACCCGGTCGACACCGTCCTGACGGTGCTTGACGGGTTGGGTTTCAGCCCGCAACGACAGCCGACCGAGAACGGCGATGCCGGGGCCGAGTTGCACCTACGGACCTGCCCGTTCCTGGAACTGGTGGGTCAGAACCCTGACGCGATGTGCGGGCTGCACCTCGGCGTCGTCCGGGGGGTCCTGCAACACGACGGCGTACCGGACGCATCGGTGGTGTTGGAACCCTTCGGCGCGCCGGCCGCGTGCGTCGTGAGACTGCCGGCCCCGGCCCCGGCGCCGCGAGCGACCGGGCAGCAGCCGTGAGCGTCTCGACCGCGATGCCCCCCGTCCGGTGGCGGCTACCCGCCCTCGCCACCGCCGCCGTCGCGCTGCTGGCCGGCCTGTACGCGGGCCTGCTGCTGCTCGGCACGCCGATCCCCGCACCGCCAATGGCGGTGGAGCAGGTGCACGGACCGCTGATGGTCCTCGGCTTCGTCGGCACGCTGGTCGCGCTGGAACGCGCAGTCGCGCTCGGCGCTCGATGGGCGCTGCTGGCCCCGGCCTGTTCCGGGCTCGGCGGTCTCGTGCTGGTGGCCGCCGGACCGGGCCTGGCTGGCAAGGCGCTGCTCATGGCGGGTTCGGTGATCCTGCTCGGGATCTACCGGGCGCTGTGGCGTCGCCAGCCCGGGGTCGCGCTGCTCGCCCAGGCCACCGGCGCGTTCGCCTGGTACGCGGCCACGCTGCTGTGGCTGGCCGGCTACTCCGTCGCCGAGACCGTGCCGTGGCTGACGGTCTTCGTCGTGGCCACGATCGCCGGTGAACGCCTTGAGTTGGCGCACGTCGCGCTGCGCCACCCGCACACCGAACGGTGGTTCCTCACCGTGCTGGCCGCCCTGCTGGCCGGAGCCACGGCGACCACGCTGTGGCCGTCGACCGGCCCGCATCTGCTGGGTGCGGGCGTGCTCGCCGTGACGGCGTGGCTCGCCATCTTCGACGTCGCCCGCCACACCGTCCGGGCGAGGGCCCTCCCCCGGTACGTCGCGGTCGGTCTGCTGTCCGGTTACGGGTGGCTGGCCCTGGCCGGCGTACTGTGGGCCGGCGCCGGACCGGCGACCGACGGCCCCCGGTACGACGCCACGGTGCACGCGGTCTTCCTCGGCTTCGTCATGTCCATGATCTTCGTACACGCGCCGGTGATCCTGCCCGCGATCCTGCGCCGGCCCCTGCCCTACCACCGGCTGCTCTACGCGCCCCTCGCCGTGCTGCACACCTCGCTGCTGGTACGCGTCGGCCTCGGCGACGCCGCCGGAGTGGAGCAGGTGTGGCGCTGGGCCGGAGTCGCCAACGTGGCCGCTGTGCTCGGCTTCGCCGGCTGCGCCGTCGCGCTGTCACGTCGACACGGACGGTCGTCGCGGACGACGCCGGCACCGGCCCGGCCGCGGGTCGCGGCGGGTGTGTCGTGAAAACCACCGTGGCGAGGGATGCGGCGGCGGCCAGCGGCGGCGGTCCCACGGGCCGGGCGAGCTGGCACCGCCGCGCCGGCATGCTGCCCCTGGCATACCTGGTCGCGCTCGTCGCCGTGGCGCTCACCCACCCGTTCCTGCCGTCCTGGCGGTGGCTGGGCATTCATCTGCTGCTGCTCGGCGCCGCCACCAACGCCATCGTGATCTGGAGCGCCCACTTCACGAGCGCCGTGCTGCGCTGCCCGCCGCCGGCCAACCGCCACGGCGAGCGGATCCGGCTCACCGTGCTCAACCTTGGCATCGCCGGCGTGCTCGCCAACGACCTCGTCGACCAGCCGTGGATCGGCGTCATCGGCGCCGGCACGGTGTTCGCCGCAGTCACGGCACACCTGCTGTGGTTGCTCGCGCGGCTGCGGGCGACGCTGCCCGCCCGCTTCGCCGTCACGGTGCACTACTACCTGGCCGCCACCGGTGCCCTGCTGATCGGGATTCCGGTCGGCGCCTGGATGCTCGTCGTCGACGCCGACAGCCGGCCTCGACTGCTGCTGTTCCACGCGCACGTCAATCTGTTGGGCTGGGTGACGTTGACCGTGCTGGGCACCCTGCTCACCCTGTGGCCCACCGTGCTGCGCACCCGAATGGCCGACGGCGCCGCCACCACGGCCCGTCGGGCCCTGCCCATCGCGGTCGCCGGGATCACCGCGCTCGGTATCGGTGTGCTGGCCTGGTGGCCGCCGCTGGCCGCCGGTGGGCTGGCACTGACGGCCACGGCGATCCTGCTCACCGCCGGGCAGGCCGGGCAGGCGGCCCGCCGCAAGACCCCGGCCTCCTTCCCGAGCTGGTCCATCACGGCCGCCGCCGGCTGGTTGCTCGTCGCGCTCAGCGTCGACGCCTGGACGCTGCTGTCCGCGCCCGACCCGGCTGCGGCGGCAGACCGCTTCGGTGTCGTGCTCGTCCCGTTCCTCGTCGGCTTCGTCGGCCAGGTTCTCCTCGGCGCGCTGGCGTACCTGCTGCCCGTGGCCCTCGGCGGCGGCCCAGCCCTGGTACGCGAGCGCACCGAACGACTCGACCGGCACTGGCCACAACGCATCGCCACGGCCAACGCCGCCCTGGCCGTCTTCGTCCTGCCAGTCCCCCCGTCCGTACGGATCACCACCTCGCTGCTCCTGCTCGCCGCCCTGCTCCAGTTCCTCGTCCCCGCCGTGCACGTCCTGCTCGCCTCCCGGAGACAACCGTGACACCGCCTGCCGCCGCACCCCCGACCCCGGCGACGCGCCCGATCGGCGGCGTAGCGGTCGGGCTCGCCCTGGTCCTGCTGGCCGTCCTGATCGGCGTGGCCGCTCAACGCGCCACCGCACCGGCCACCACCAACACCGCCGCGACGGTCGGCGTGACACCCACCGGGCAGACCACCACCGTCGCAGTCACCGCGAACGGCATGCGATTCCACCCGGACCGCATCACCGTCCCGACGGGGGACCGGCTCATCATCGAACTGACCAACAACGACCAACGCCGCCACGACCTCGTCCTGGCAACCGGCGTCAAGACTCCCGCCCTCGCCCGCAACGGCACCACCCGCCTGGACGCCGGCATCATCGGCACCGCCGTCGCCGGCTGGTGCTCACTGCCCGGGCACCGCCAAGCGGGCATGACCCTGACCATCACCCCCACGTCGACGTCGGCCGACACCGGCCGCCACGCCCAGCACGCCGCGCCGACGACGGATCCGGCGCCCGCACCGCTCATCGATGCGATGGCGGCGCCCACGGCCGGCTTCACCGCCCGCGACGCCACCGCCCCGCCCACCCCGGCCGGCCGGGTCCACCACGTCGAACTGCGGGTGCGGGAGGTCGTACGGGAGGTCGCACCCGGCGTACGGCAGCAGTTGTGGACCTTCAACGGCAGGTCACCCGGTCCCGTCCTGCGTGGGCGGATCGGCGACACCTTCGAGGTCACCCTGATCAACGACGGCACCATGGACCACGGCATCGACTTCCATGCCGGCGCCCTCGCCCCCGACCGGCCCATGCGGCCCATCGACCCCGGCCAGCGGCTCATCTACCGGTTCACCGCCACCAAGGCCGGTATCTGGATGTACCACTGCTCGACCATGCCGATGCTGCACCACATCGGCAACGGCATGTACGGAGCGGTCATCATCGACCCACCCGACCTGCCCGCCGTCGACCACGAATACGTCCTCGTGCAGTCCGAGCTCTACCTCGGCGCTGACGGCCAACCCGGCGACCTGACCAAGATGCAGGCCGAACGACCCGACGCGGTGGTCTTCAACGGCTACGTTTCCCAGTACGCACACCAGCCGTTGACCGCCGGCACCGGCGAACGGCTCCGTATCTGGCTGCTCAACGCCGGCCCCAACCGCTCCAGCGCCTTCCACGTCGTCGGCACCCAGTTCGACTCCGTCTACGCGGAGGGCAGATGGCAGCTGCGGCCCAGCGATCCAGGGGCGGCACAGGTTCTCGACCTCGCTCCGGCCGCTGGCGGCTTCGTCGAGACAGTTCTGCCCCAGCCGGGTCAGTACCCCTTCGTCACCCATGCCATGGTCGACGCCGAACGCGGCGCCCGCGGCGTGATCCAGGTTCGGTGAGCGGGCCCATGACCGCTCCCGGATACACCGCCACCAGATCTGCCGCCCGGCCGCGGCGCCGCAGGCTCCGACGGTTCGTCCCGCCTCAGCACGGCGCGTGGGCGATGCTGCTCGTGCCATGGCTCGCCGCGGTCTTCACCGTCGGACTCCGCTGGCCACACCTGCCACTACTCGGTGCCTGGCTCACCGGTTACCTTCTCATCTACTACCTGCTACAGGCCGTCAAGACGCGCCGCCCGGTCCGCGTCCGCGCCCAACTGTGGACCTACAGCATCCCGACCGGACTCCTCGGTGGCCTCGTCCTTCTCCTTCGCCCGGAACTGCTGTGGTACGCCCCCGCCTACGCCACCCTGTTGGTCGTCAATATCGTCTACGCGCGGCGGCGAGCCGAACGCGCTCTCGGCAACGACATCGCCTCCGTCGCCCAGAGCTGCCTCATGGTTTTCGTCTGCGCCACCGCCGCCGGCCAGCCTCCCGACACGGTCGTCACCGCATTCCTGGCCGTCGCCGCCTATTTCACCGGCACCGTCCTGTACGTCAAGACGATGATCCGCGAACGTGGCAACACCACCTACTACCACGCCTCGGTCGGCTATCACATCGCCTCGGTTGCCCTGGCCGCCTGGCTCAGTCTCCCCCTGCTCTGCGTGTTCCTACTCCTCCTCATCCGCGCCACCGTCCTACCCCGACGCAGGCTCACCCCGAAACACGTCGGCATCGTCGAGATCCTCGCCAGCACCCTCGTGCTGCTCGCCAGCACGAGCTGAACAGGCGGTCACGTCCACCGGCTACTCGACTGCGCCGCTACCGACCTGCCGGAACTACAGCGCCTCGCTACCACGATCGAGACCTGGTGCCGCAGGTCCTCGCGTTCCTGCTGTCGGCGTACAGGTTGGTGTCCCCAGGTAGGTACGGAGATGAAAGTCTGTCGCTGATCTTGTGACGGCGGCCGGCGGTGACCATCTATGCCGGATCCGTGCAGAGGTTACGAGATTCCCTCGTGCCGTGGTCACAGAGGAAACTTCATCTGCGCCTCCCGCGGTGTAGTGCCCCGTCATGCAACGCCGGAATGGCCAGCTCAGACTGTTAGCTCCAGAAATGTGGGCCAACTCAGGCTCGGCTGGACGCACTTGGCCGAACAGCGGCAAACACACATCGAGCCAGGGCGTCCAGCCGAGCCAATTCAGTCATCAAGCAAAGACTCATAAAGTCTAGGGCTTAATTCCCGCAGAGCCTCCCGGTACGGCGGATCCCGCAACCCGTCAAGGTAGTACATATCGATAGCGTACTCGAACATGGATATGTGTTCGATCACCGCCCCCAAGAAATTAACTAGCTGATCGCGCTCAGAGGCCAGATCGTGATCGAGCAGCACCTTCCGCGTCCAGGGTAGGGCAACTTGGATCACCAGGTCGAAATCGGTGATTCTGCCAAGCGGTTCCAGCACCGGCAGAGAGGAATGTAGATGCTGACAAGCTAACTCCACCAGATCAGGGCGGCAGAATGGCAACGCAAGCCAGACGAGGTCACCAAGGGGGCCAAAACTCCATGGCATCGGGAACTGCGGGTCGCCGGCCGATGACGGCAGGACAATCCACTCCACGCGATCCCGCTCAGGCACACCATCAACCACGCAAGCCACCTCTACCCCTCGCCATAAATTATCTTACCCAACTAGGCGGTGCAAGTCATCGGGTCAATTTGACAATAACCGCGAGGAAGTGCCCCCACTTCCTGCAGATACTGCTCGGCCGCTCCCATCAGTCCGTGTTCATAGATCATCGGTCGTCACGAACTGCTGGTATCGGTCGCGTTGCGCCGACGGATCGAGCAGGTCGACCTCGCCAGCGGAGACCCGGGCGATCTCGGCGTCCAGCTCCTCGCGTCGGTGCCGCAGCTCCGTCAGCCGGACATCCGGATTGGTCTCGGCACCGAACGCCATCTGCCGCAGCAACTCCAGCGCGATGTTCAGCCGCGATTCGGTGCCGACGAAGGAGCGGGCGCGCAGCGACTGCACCCAAGCAAGCGCGCGTTCCACCGCTGGCGTGGCGTCGAAGTGCACCTGGTCCGATCCGGGCAGGTAGTACTTGCGCAGCCAGCCCACGTCGGGCTGTGCCCACTCGTCCAGGTACGCCTTTGCCGTACGCGGATACGTACCCTCCCCGAACCGCTCGTTGAGCGCGAAGAGCTCGTCCTCCAGTCGCCCGGCCAACTCGACCGCAGAGATCGAGCGGATGTTCTCCTCGACAAAAACCCGCCCCAGAAACGACAGCACCAGGGGAGCGTGGTCGGCCCGGAGCAACGCCACGCGGGGCTGTTTCGACGAAGCCAGTCAAGGCTGTCGAAATCCACTCCGGCCCGCTCCTGCTCCACTCCGCGTCCAGTGACCGCACAGATGTTACGGAATTCTGTTACCGAGTGCTATCCACCGACCACGCCAGATCGATCTCTGGTTGGCCGTCGCCAGGACTGGGCTGCGTCGATGCGACTGATGAGCAGCTGGACCGCTGTGGCGGCCCGGTGCACATCGGCCGGTACGTAGTCTTCGAGGCCCTCGGCTGCCGCCGGGTACAGGTCCGCCCAGACGGCGGGTACCTGCAGCACCGGCGGCCAGGAATGACGTGCGCGTGCCGCGAAGACCTGCGCGCACGCTTCCCTCACTGCGGGAAGTTGTTCATCATCGACGAGTGGTTCCATCAGCAGTAGATCCACCAGATCGCGGGCGCGCGTGTTCACCACACCGGGTGTTAACGGATCGGTGCAGGCATGAATCTTTTGGGCGATCTGGAAGCGGATCGACAGGCAGGGAACCGGTGCGGCGGGCTCGAACCCGAGGCCGTCAAGCGGTGGCGCACTGACTTCTTCGTACTCGGCCGCCGCACCTGCTTCAGCAGCGCTGATTTCAACGGGGACGGTGGCGAACGGCTTGCCTTGGAAGCTGAGCTTGACCTCGAAACGGCGGGGCTTGACGGTCAGGCCCGGGATATCCACCTCGGCACGGCGGGTGACCCGACCGGTGAAGCCAACCCACGGGACCTTGACGGCCTCGTCCGCGAGGGACATGAAGTCATCGAGGTCACCGCGCACGACTGCATCAAGATCCTTGGAGGTACGCGACGCGGACAGCCCGAGACGAAACTCGAGCGCGGTTCCACCTTTGACCAGCAGTGGTGGGCCGCTGATCGGCTGCTCGACCCGGGAGAGCATTTCGGTGACAACCAAGGCGCTAAGCTGGCGCTGCACCTGGGCACGTCGCCAGTTCCGTATGCTCGCCGCGTGACGTTCGAACTGCAGCGTTCGGCGGATAGCTGTCGCCTCATCATCCGCGCCCGGCGGATGGCGGACTGGGTCGGCGAAGAGAAACCGGTAACGCCGAAGGGAGTGTTGCGGCCGGTTGATGTCGCTGTCGTAGGTGCCGCTCTGGGGGTGAAGGTTCCGGCCCGGGTTCGTACCGCTGCGGATGTCGAGGTTGTTCACTGGCCCTGGGTAGCGGCTGAGGCAATCGGGTGGCTGCATGTTTCAGGGAACCGGGCGGTCGCGGCTGCCGCGACGGACGATGACCCGGTGGAGCGCTGGTGGACGGCGGTTCGGGCGGTGCTGCAGGCCGAGTCGCACGACGGCCGAGGCCGCGGAGCGCCAGTCTTGATGCGGATGCTGCTGACGGCTATGACTGCCGAGCCGGCGCCTGGCTTCGACGTTTCTGAGGCTGTTCACCAGTTGCTCCACTACTCCGACATCGGTGATGCGAGCGCGGTCTACTCGGCTTTTCGGCGGAGTGTCATGCCGGTGGATGCCGGACTCGAACTGCTCGCCGAGGCCGGTGCGGTGGACGACGGCGGACGTCCGACCGAGTTGGGTCGGTGGATGTGGAAGCGTTTGGTCGAGGAGTGGCCGCCGCCGCTGTCTCCCGATGTGTCTGCCGCTCAAGTGCTCGAACGGCTGGCCACCTTGCCTGACGACGAGGTGTGGGAGCAAGCAGAGCCATGGCTGGCCGGGCGTGAGACGGGCGAAGCGGCCGCCGAGTTGCTCGACGCGGCGGCTACGGCTCCGCCGGCACAGCGGATCGTGGCAGTCGACGTGGTGGCCGGCCTGGGAGATGCGGCCTTGCCCGCGTGGCAGAAAGCCGCGGAGGTGTCGACGCTGGCGTCGCATGCCCGGCTCGTGCTTGCCGAATTCGACGATGACGGCGACGACGATGAACCGCCGGAGCCCGCCGCGGCCGACCTGCGGTGGCTCGCTGTGGAGTTCGCTGCTGCGGCGCTGGCTGTCGACGGCCCGAACGAGGCATACCTTGTCCTTCGCGAGCGCGACGGCCTCGATGCCTGGAGCAACAGCGGGCATCCGGACGAACCGACCCTGCGAGATGGCTTGGCCGAACTCATCGCAGCGGGCGGGCCGCCGATCCCGACGTATCAGTTGAAGATCTCTCTTACTCGGATCCGGCCGCCGGTCTGGCGACGCGTTCGGCTCCCAGCCGCCGTGACCTTGGACGAGCTGCACCGACTGATTCAGATCGTCTTCGACTGGGACGACGATCATTTGCACGTATTCACGGTGGCCGGGCGACGCTATGCCGATCCGTTCTTCGGCCTTATTGGAACCGCGGACGAGTCCCGGGCGCGGCTGGGGAAGCTGGCGCCGAGTGTCGGAGCCGAGCTGACGTACGTCTACGACCTTGGTGATGAATGGGAGCACCGCATCGTGGTCGAGCGGATCATCGAGGTAGATGAGCCGGAGACCTCGGCATCCTGCGTCGGCGGCCAGGGCGATGCGCCTGAGGAGGACTGGTTCCCTGGCTGCGACAGACATGCAACACCGTTCGATCTCGTCGCGATCAATCAGCAGTTGTCCGGAGCTGCAGCGGGATGAACGAGTCGGTGCTGTGCTGATCGTGCGCGCGACCAAGGAGCTGCCCCAGCGTCTCGGCTCAGCCTCGCAAGGTAGCGACGAGCCGTCCACCACCCTGCTCGGTGACCGGTGCCCGACCATTCTCCCCTGGCGGCCGCGTCAGCTGGTTCTCCTGTTCAACGAGCAGACGCTGCTGCCAGTGCTGATGCCGCTGGCGGCGGCCGTTAGCGCGTCATCCCGGGTCGGCCCAAAAATCGCCGCAGCCTTGGCCGCTCCTCAAGCTCCTGTCCCTCTCGTCGACGGGGAATTGAGCCAGATGCGTGACTGCTGGTTTGCTGCGACCGCCAACCGCAGAGGCGTCGGCCTCATGACGGATTTCTCCTTCCTTGCGGACGTCTACCGGCGTAGCGATCCCGACCTCAGCCTGCTGGAGCTGGCCAAGAGACTGGCCGCGACGCCCCTGCAGCCCGCTCTATCGTCACCACGCCAGCCCGGACAGAGAGCCTCAGGCGTTCCTGCGGGCGGCATGACCATCCAGCGGGATCGAAGCTGGCTGGTCGGTGTCGAGCCGGGCGGAGCCGACCCCACCGTTGGGAGTCTCGGAGTCATGCCTGTATGGGAGCATGGCAGATGTGTGAACGGTAGCCTTCGGGATGCTTCTGCGGTAGCGTTTCAGCATGCTGCCATATCAGCTGCGGTCCGTCGATCAAGAGCTGGATGAGCTGCTCGGCGGTTTGCCTGCCATCAGTCTCGAGGGGCCGAAGGGCGTCGGGAAGACCGCGACGGCCCAGCGTCGCGCCGCCACCGTCTTCGCCATGGACGACGCGACACAGCGGGAGCTGCTCACCGCCGATCCGCAGCGCCTCGACCGAGCCCTGGCGCCGGTCCTCATCGACGAGTGGCAGCGCGAACCGGCGGTCTGGGACTTTGTGCGGCGCAGCGTCGACCGTAATCCCGCACCGGCCCGGTTCCTGTTGACCGGCAGCGCCACCCCCACGTCCGCGCCGACACATTCCGGAGCCGGGCGCATCGTCCAGCTCCGGATGCGACCGATGAGCCTCGCCGAGCGGGCCCTGGTCGAGCCGACGGTCAGTCTTCGGGAGTTGCTTACCGGACGGCGGCTGGCCGTGAGCGGAGGCACCGCGCTGAGCCTGGTCGACTACGCCGAGGAGATCGTGCGCTCCGGATTCCCCGCCATCCGTCAACTGCCGCCGCGCGCTCGCAGGGCACAGCTCGACGGCTACCTGAACCGTATCGCCGAACGAGACTTCCCCGAGCAAGGCCATCTGGTACGCCGCCCCGACACCCTGCGCGGGTGGCTGGCCGCGTACGCCGCCGCGACGGCAACCACCAGTTCCTACAACGCCATCCTGGACGCGGCCACCCCGGGCGAGACCAACAAGCCCGCCAAGACGACAACGACCGTGTACCGCGACGTGCTGTCGCAACTGTGGCTGCTCGATCCCGTGCCCGGCTGGCTGCCCAGCCGCAGCGCCTTCAGCAGACTTGGCGCCGCACCGAAACACCACCTCGCCGACCCGGCCCTCGCCGCCCGACTCCTCGGTGTGGACGCACCCGCTCTGCTCGACGATTCAGCACCGGACACGCCCGTCCGCCGGCCCGGTCCCCTGCTGGGCGCCTTGTTCGAGTCGCTGGTGACGCTCAGCGTGCGGGTCTACGCGCAGGCAGCTGAAGCCACGGTTCATCACCTACGTACCTGGGACAGTCGGCACGAGGTGGATCTCATCATCCAGCGCGCCGATCAACGGATCGTGGCGCTCGAGGTCAAGCTGTCTCCGTCGGTGAGCGATGACGACGTCCGTCACCTCACCTGGCTGCGTGGACAACTCGGCGACGATCTACTCGATGCGGCGGTCATCACCACCGGTTCTGAGGCGTACCGCCGCGCTGACGGAATCGCGGTGATCCCGCTCTGCTTGCTCGAACCCTGACAACCGGCGCATGCATGCAGCGATTCAGCGGCGACGTCGACCTTGACGCGGCCGGCGCGCTCGCCGAGGGCCACCGGCGACTGGCCCTCGACGAGCCCCGCAACGCCCAGATCGCCGACGACGTCGCCGCGGCCCTGACCCGCGGCCGCAACCGTCTCGTCCTGGCCCGACGGATCGCCCAGGTCGAGGCACTCACCGCTCTGCTCGCCGCGACTCGCATCACGGCCCGCTACCCCGCCGCGCACCAACCGGGTACGCCAGCACACCGGCGCTCCCGCATCTGACGACACAGGCCGACACCCGGGTACCACACTGTTCTGCGCCCACAATCCGCCCTGGCAACACTCGGACAACACACGCAGTCGAAAGATCCCTGTTCAGAGGCCGGTTCTGACGAGATCTCAACACCGATCTGCGAAGTGCAGTGTGGGGCGCTGGGTGACCACGGCTGTGACCACGAGATCACAAGAAACAGGCACCAGTCGATGACTGATGCCTGTTCACCTGCATAAACGCGAGGTGGAGCCGAGGGGACTCGAACCCCTGACCCCCACACTGCCAGTGTGGTGCGCTACCAGCTGCGCCACGGCCCCTTGCTGTCCTACCCGGTCGCCCGGGCACTGGAAGAACTATACACACGCCCTTCGGCATGGTCATCTCGCGGGGTGGCCCCGCGAGCCCGACGCGGACCGGTCAGTTCAGTGCCACGTCCGGCGGGAAGTGCGCCACCGCGGCCATCATGCCGCCCTGCCGGCGCAGCACCATCGGCCACAGGTCGTCGGGGCGCTCAACGAAGGCGTCGCCAGGCAGTGCGTCCAGCACGAACCAGGAGCCCTCCTCGATCTCCTGCTCCAGCTGCCCCGTACCCCAGCCGGCGTACCCGGCGAAGACCCGGATGCTCTCCACGCTCTCCCGCAGCCGCTGCGCGTCGACCGACAGGTCGAGGGTGCCGACCGCACCGGCGACCTGGTGGAAGCCCTTCAGCCGGCGGACCGGTTGGCGCATCCGGGCCAGGCAGATCGCCGAGTCGGGCTGCACCGGGCCGCCCTCGAACAGCACCGCAGGGTGGCGGGCCAGGTCGCCCCAGTCGCGCAGCACGTCCGCCACCGGCACCTCGGTGGCCCGGTTGAGCACCACACCGAGCGCTCCGCCAGGTTCGTGGGCGACCAGCAGCACGACCGTACGGTCGAAGTTCGGGTCCTTCAGCGCCGGCGTCGCCACCAGCAGCTTCCCGGTCATCGACTCCGTTGTCCGTCCGCCGATCGCCTGCCCCTCTCCCTGCATCCCGCGCGCCCCGTCAGCCGTGCACCGGGAGGCGGAATCGGTCACACCTCGGGACGGCACGCCCCACGAGTGCCGTCTGTGCTGTCAATGCCATGCCTGGCACCATAGCTTGCGTCCCGGGCCGTGGCTAAGGCCTGACGGCCGGGTGCTCGACAGCGGGGACCGGAGGGTCCGACGGCTCTCCCGGCGGGACCTGCGGTGATCGGCGGGTCAGGGCTTCAGCTGCCGCTGGGCGGCGCCACGGAGCGGGAGGTCGGCACGCCGCACGGGCCAACCCGTGGACGCCACCGTCGCTCTGGGTGCACCACTTAATCACTTTCCGCACCTCGGGTCGGTGGGTGGGGAATCCGGGCGCGGCCGAAAAGCCCTGTACATCCGAGTTACCCGGATAGATTCAGGGGCGATGGCAACGGTTCGCGACACCACCTACGACCTGCTCCGTGCCCTGGGCATGACCACCGTCTTCGGCAACCCCGGATCCACCGAGGAGCCGTTCCTGCACGCCTTCCCGGACGACTTCCACTACGTGCTCGCGCTTCAGGAGGCATCGGCGGTCGGCATCGCCGACGGGTACGCGCAGGCGACCGGGCGACCGGCGCACGTCAACCTGCACACCGCACCGGGCACCGGCAACGCCATGGGCAACATCGTCACCGCCTGGCACAACCGAACCCCGTTGATCATCACCGCCGGCCAGCAGACCCGAGAGATGCTGCTCCTCGAACCCCGGCTCGCCGCCCGCAATCCCACCGAGCTGCCCCAGCCGTACGTCAAGTGGGCCCACGAGCCGGTCCGGGCGCAGGACGTCCCCGCGGCGCTGATGCGGGCGTACGCCACCGCGGTCCAGCCGCCGGCCGGGCCGGTCTTCCTCTCCCTGCCGCTGGACGACTGGGCGCAGCCCGCCGACCCGCCCCCGCAGGTCCGTACGGTGGCCACCCGGTTCGCCCCCGACCCGGAGCGGCTGCGTCAGTTCGCCGGGGCGCTGGCGGCCAGCCGGTCGCCGGCGCTGGTGTTCGGTGCCGCCGTGGACCGGGCCGGCGCCTGGGAGGCCGCGGTCGCCCTGGCCGAGCGGCTGGTCGCGCCGGTCTGGTCGGCGCCCGCACCCGAACGCGGCGCATTCCCCGAGGACCATCCGCAGTTCCAGGGGGTGCTGCCCTTCGCGGCCGGCCCGCTGGCCGAGCGGCTCCGCGGACACGACACGGTGCTGGTCGTCGGCGCCCCGGTGTTCCGCTACTACCCACACGTGCCCGGCGAGACCCTGCCCGAGGGGGCCCGGCTGCTGCACGTCACCGACGATCCCGACGAGGCGGCCCGCGCCCCGGTCGGCGACAGCCTGCTCGGCGACGCCGGACTTGCCCTCGCCGCCCTGGTCGACCTGATGCCGGCGGCGGACCGTCCACCGCCACCGGCCCGGCCCCGGACCTCCCCGGCCGAGGATTCCGTCCCGCTCAGCGCCGACGCGCTCTTCGCCGCGCTGGCCCGGCACTGGCCCGAGGACGGGGTGCTGGTGCAGGAGTCACCGTCCAACCTCTCCGCGCTGCGCCGCCGGCTGCGCCTCAACCGGCCCGGGTCGTACTTCACCATGGCCAGCGGCGGGCTCGGCTACGGTTTGCCGGCGGCGGTCGGCATCGCGTTGGCGCAACGGGACACCGGCCGGCGCCGGCCGGTGATCTCGGTGATCGGGGACGGCTCGTTCCACTACTCCGTGCAGTCTCTGTGGACCGCCGCCCAGTTGCGCCTGCCGCTGGTCGTCGTGGTCCCGGTCAACCAGCAGTACGCCATCCTCAAGGCCTTCGCGGAACTCAAGCACACCCCCGGGGTACCCGGGCTGGACCTGCCCGGCATCGACATCACGGCGGTGGCCCATGGCTACGGCTGCGCCACCACCGTCGTCGACACCTCCGACCAGCTCGGTGCGGCCCTGGCCATGGCGCTGCGCGCGGACGGCCCGACGGTGCTGCCGGTCCCGATCCGCACCGACATCCCCCCGATCCTCTGAGATGCAAGGAAGGGCCCCCTGTTAACGCCTGGTGTATAGGAAGGGGCCCCTATTATTGATGGGTAACCCAAACGTCCCGTGGTCATCCGGCGGCGTAGCGGACTTCTGGTTTGCCGAACAGGCTCCGGATCCGGTCGGGCTGGTTCTGTCGCCGGCGGAGGTGGGTGCGAGCCTGCGCGGCCAGCTGCTGCTGGTTGGCGGGATTGGCTTGTGCGACATGGTGTTTGATGTCGCCGTTGAGTAGTTCTACGGGATTCAGTTCGGGGCTGTAGCCGGGCAGGTAGTGCATCTCAAGCTGGGCAACACGTTCGGCGACCCAGGTGCGGACTTCGGTACGGCGGTGGACGGGGTGTCCGTCGACGATGAGGTGGATCTTCCGGTCGAGGTGGCGGACGAGCCGGTCCAGGAACTTCAGGAACACCTCCCCGTTGAGGGTGCCCAGGTAGCAGGTGAAGTACAGCTCGCCCTTGTTGGAGATCGCGGCCATCACGTTGATCGAGAACCGTCGGCCGGTCCTGGCCACCACCGGGGTCTGCCCGACCGGCGCCCAGGTGGTGCCCACCGCGGCGGTGGAACGCAGCCCAGTCTGATCCAGCCACAACACCACACCGCCCTCGGCCTTGGCCTGCCCGGCGATCGCCGGGTAGGTCACCTCCAGCCACCGCGTGACGGCCTCGGGATCCTGCTCGTACGCCTTACGGATCGGCTTCTGCGGCGACAGCCCCCACGACCGCAGGTACTTGCCGATCGTGACCAGCGACAACCCGATATCGAACCAGTCACGGATCAACTGCCGCACCTGCGGACGGGTCCACACCAACCCCGGCAACGCCAACTGGTCCGGACACTGGTGGATCACCGCCCGCCGCACCCGCGCCTGCTGCCGCGCCGTCAACGCCTTCTGCTCACCCGGCCGCCGACCACGTCTCTTGGCGTTCAACCCCCGATTCCCCTTACGGCGGAACGCCTCCACCCACACCCACACCGTTTTCGGCCCGACCCGAAATACCCGCGCCACCTCAGCCTGCGACATCCCACCCTGCCACGCAGCCACCGCCCGCCGACGCAGATCCTCTTGCGCCTGCTGGGAAAGCCGCCTCGCATCGGTCACCGCAACACCCATACACACTCAACGATCACGGGACGTTTGGGTTACCCATCAATAACCGCCCGAGCCGGGCGACGCGGCGGCGAGCCGCAGGGGCGTTCCGTTGATCACGTCCAGGACCGGCCGGGCGCCGAGCGGTGCCTTGAGGGTCACCTCGACCGGTTCAAGGTTCAGCATGTCGTTGCAGCCGCCGGTGGCCCGGACGACCGTGCCGCCGACGATCACCACGTGGTCGTGCTCCTGCACCAACGGGGTGGTCCCGGTGTCGCAGCTGCCGATGCCGAGTCGGTAGGTCAGCGTCGCCCCGTCGACGGCCTGGATGTCCTGGGCGGTGACCAGGTCGGCCGGCACGGGTCCGGAGGGCGGGGTCGGTTCGGGTAGGGCACCGACCGCGCCGGGCGCGACCGCGACCCGGGCGATCACGGCGTTGATCTCCGGCACCGTGAACAGCCACGCGGGCACCTGCGCCTCGCCCCGGCTGGTGCGTAGCGGCGCGACGCCCAGCTCGATCTTGGTGACGGTGAGCGGGACGCAGTGGTCACCCTGCGGCCGGCCGGTCACCGAGTCGTCCGGTCCGCCCGGCACGGCCGGTGGCGGGGTGGCCGGCACGGGCGAGCCGGGGCAGGGCGGCGGATCACCCGGGGCGAGCTGCCGGTACGCCTCGGCGGCGCTGATCAGTGGCACGCGCAGTTCGCCGTCGGAGAAGCGGATCGTGCCGTCGGCGGGCGGCCGGGCGGGCGGACCGGCCTGGTTGCGGTACCAGCCGGCCAGGAAGGCCGTCTGGGTCGCCGCGGTGAACTCGGGATCGCCGACGAGCACCGTGGACTCCTGCAACGGTACGTAGCCCCGGCTCCACTCCGTACCCGGCTGCCATGCCTCGGCCACCGCGGTCGCCCGCTGGTCGAACGCCTCGTTGCTGTCGCTCGGACGGTCGGGGCCGGCTTGCCCGGTGCCCGCCGGAGCACACCCAGCCACGATCATCATCAGGGGCAGGCCCAGCAGGGCGACTGATCTGCGCATACCGGTTCGACGGCTCGCGGCCCGGTCGGGTTCCCGCCGTCCGACCGCCGGCCACCGGCAGCCCCAGCCGGGGAGTCGAGCCCACCCAGCCCGGAGGTCGAGCCAGCCCGAGGGTACGCAGACGACTGCGCGCCCCGGTCGGTGACCGGGGCGCGCAGTTCAGGTGGTGGAGGTGCCGGGAATCGAACCCGGGTCCTTCGCCGCCTTGTCAGGGCTTCTCCGAGCGCAGCTCGCTGTGCCTCTACTCGGCCCCTCCGATCACGCGAGCGAGTCGGTGTGACGGGCCCAGTCGCTGATTGATCTCGCCGCACGGACCCCGCGACCGGGTCCGGTTGGCCAGCCTTCTAGCTGATGCCGGCTAGCTGGGTCGAAGGCGCTCCCAGGCCGACAGACTTGCTACTCGCCTCAGGCGGCGAGAGCGAAGTCAGCGCGATTGTTCTTGGCGCTTATTGGTTTCCGACGAACGATTCTCGAGACGACGTCGGCTTCCTCGGCTCGCTTCCCCTGCCGCAACGTACGAAGTCGAAACCAGTCACCCCCTCGACAGGCCGCCGGATCCGACGGCTCCGACAAGCCTAACGCCTGCCGCAACCGGATTCATCCCGAGCCCGGTCAGCGACACAGCCCCGGGAGCGAACCGGATAAATCAGTCTTCCATCCCCTTACCTCGCCGCCCGACCGCCCGGGCGATCTCCCGGTCCGCGTCCCGTTTGGCGAGGTCCTGGCGCTTGTCGTACGCCTTCTTGCCCTTGGCCAGGCCGATCTCCACCTTGGCCCAGCCGTCGGAGAAGTAGACCTGCAACGGCACCAGGGTGAGCCCGCTCTCCCGGGTCTTGCCGATCAGACGGTCGATCTCCAACCGCTTGAGCAGCAGCTTGCGGGTACGCCGGGGCTCATGGTTGGTCCAGGTGCCCTGCACGTACTCCGGGATGTGCATGCCGTGCAGGTACAGCTCGCCGTCGCGCTCCTGGGCGAACGCGTCGACCAGCGACGCCCGCCCGGCCCGCAGCGACTTGACCTCGGTGCCGGTCAACGCCATACCCGCCTCGTACGTGTCGAGGATGGCGTAGTCGTGGCGGGCCTTCTTGTTGGAGGCGACGACCTTACGTCCCTTTTCCCGTGGCATCGCCGCGCCACCTCCTCTCGTTCCTGTCCCCGACCGGCCGGAGAGCGGAGATCATGCTACCCGGTGCACAAGGGCCCTCCCGCGCCGTTTATTCCGACGCGGGAGGGCCCTCGGCCAATGGCGTACCGGAAGCCAGGGCGCGTTCCATAGGAACTGGCCGGCCTGCGGTGGGCCCACCCGACGGCCCGGACTCCGCCTCGGCCCGCCCTAGACCCGCAGGTAGAAGCGGAGCGTGACCCAGGCGGTGGCCGCGCTGATCAGGCCGCCGATGCCGGCCATCACCGGGAAGGTCAGCAGCACCTCGCCCCAGCTCACCGGCGCGAACAGGCCCTGCAAGGCGCTGAGCGCGCCGTCGAACAGGAATATCTTCAACGCGATCAGGGCGCCGAGGCCCAGGATGGAGCCGATCAGACCGGCGACCACCGCCTCCAGCACGAACGGCGCCTGGATGAACCAGTTGGACGCGCCGACCAGCTTCATGACCGCGACCTCGCGCCGCTTGCTGTACGCGGCGACCTGGATGGTGTTGGCCACCAGCAGCAACGCGGCGATGGCCATCGCCGCCGCCGCGGCCAACGCGATGTTCTGCCCGGCGGTGAACAGGTTGAAGATCTTGTCGAGCACCTGGCTCTGGTCGACCACCTGGTCGACCCCCTCGACCGCGGCGTACTGGTCAGAGATGGTCTTGTACTGCTGCGGGTCGACCAGCTTGATCCGGTACGACTCGGGCAGTTGGTCCGCCTTGACCGCGCTCAGCAGGTCCGGGGAGTCCCGGAACATCTCCTGGAAACGCTTGAACGCCTCGTCCTTGTTGACGTAGGTGACTTCCGAGATCAGCGGGTCGGCTTCGAGCTGGGCGGCGAGCCCGCTCCGCTGGTCTTCGGTGACCTCGGTCTTCAGGAAGATGGAGACCTGGATGTTCTCGAAGTACAGCTGCTTCATGTCGGCGACCTTGGTGTAGATCAGGCCGCTGGCGCCGAGCATGGTCAGCGATACCGCCATCGTGATGACCATCGCGATGGTCATGGTCACGTTGCGCCACAGTCCGACCAGTACCTCGGACAGGACGTATTTCATCCGCATCGGGATTTTCCTCCGGCTCTCCGGCGTGAGGTGTTCGTCGTCAGATCTGGGTGCGGTGGGCCGGCCTCGTCACCCGTAGACGCCGCGGGCCTGGTCGCGGACGATGCGGCCGCTCTCGATCTCGATGACCCGGCGCCGCATCTGGTTCACGATGTTGGAGTCGTGCGTGACCATCACGACGGTCGTGCCGGTGCGGTTGATCCGGTCCAGCAGGCGCATGATCTCGATGGAGGTGTCCGGGTCCAGGTTTCCGGTCGGCTCGTCCGCCAGCAGGATCAGCGGACGGTTCACGAACGCCCGGGCCACCGCGACACGCTGCTGCTCACCACCGGAGAGCTCGTGCGGGTAGCGGTGCTCCTTGCCGCCGAGGCCGACCAGCTCCAGCACCTCCGGCACGACCCGGCGGGCCACCGCCTTGGTCTTGCCGATCACCTCCAGGGCGAAGGCCACGTTCTCGTACGCGGTGCGGTTGGGCAGCAGCCGGAAGTCCTGGAAGACGCAGCCGATCGACCGGCGGAAGTGCGGGCGCTTCCAGGACCGCATCGAGGTGACGTCCTTGCCGTTCACCACGACCCGCCCCTTGCTGGGGGTCACCTCGTGCAGCAGCATCTTGACGATCGTGGACTTGCCGGAGCCGGATGGACCGATGAAGAAGACGAACTCGCCCTTGTCGATCGACACGGACACGTTGTCGAGCGAAGGCCGCGACGCCTTCGGGTACGTCTTCGTCACTTGCTCAAGCTGAATCACGGGTGGTGAGTCTACGCGGTGTAACTGTCGTGCCAAGTCCTACGCCCCGCCGATGCGGGACATGTCATCGAATCAGCACGTCAGGTAGAGATCGAGGACGCACTCCGCCGCCGATCGATCACGCACGGTCGCCGGCGAGTTGCTGCTGCTTACGCCACCGGATACCCGCCTCGATGAAGGAGTCCAGCTCACCGTCGAAGACCGCGCTCGGATTGCCGGTCTCCTGCTCGGTACGCAGATCCTTCACCATCTGATAAGGGTGCAAAACGTACGACCGCATCTGGTCGCCCCAGGAGCCGGCGGCCTCGGTCTTGAGACCCTGAAGCTTCGCCTGCTCCTCCTGGCGCTTGCGCTCCAGCAGCCGGGCCTGCAACACCCGCAGCGCGGACGCCTTGTTCTGTAGCTGCGACTTCTCGTTCTGGCAGGTCACCACGATGCCGGTCGGAATGTGCGTGATCCGCACCGCCGAGTCGGTGGTGTTGACGCTCTGCCCACCCGGACCCGAGGAACGGTAGACGTCGATGCGCATCTCGTTCTCGGGAATGTCGATGTGGTCGGTCTGCTCGACCACCGGCAGCACCTCGACGCCGGCGAAGCTGGTCTGCCGCCGGCCCTGGTTGTCGAACGGGCTGATCCGCACCAGGCGGTGGGTGCCGGACTCCACGCTGAGCGTGCCGAAGGCGTACGGGACCTTGACCGTGAAGGTGGCCGACTTGAGACCCGCCTCCTCGGCGTACGAGGTCTCGTAGACCTCGGTCGGGTAGCCGTGCCGCTCGGCCCAGCGCAGGTACATCCGCAGCAGCATCTCGGCGAAGTCCGCCGCGTCCACGCCACCGGCGCCGGCCCGGATCGCCACCAGCGCCTCCCGGGAGTCGTACTCGCCGGAGAGCAGGGTGCGGACCTCCATCTCCTGGATGGCCTTGCCGAGCCCGCCGATCTCCGATTCGACCTCGGTGAGCACCCCGGAGTCGGACTCCGCCTCGGCCAGTTCCAGCAGCACGTACGCGTCGTCGAGGCGCGACCGCAGGCTACCCAGCTTGTCGATCTCGCCGTTGACGTACGACAGTTGCGAGGTCACCTGTTGGGCCCGGGCCTGGTCGTCCCAGAGATCAGGGGCGGACGCCTCCTGCTCCAGGCGGGCCTTGTCCGCGCGCAGGCGGTCGATGTCGAGCACCGCCTCGATGTTGCGCAGCGTCGCGTCGAGTTCCTTGAGCTGTTCGGCGTAGTCGGCAGGTGTCACAACAGACAAGCGTACTGCTCGGGCGAGGAGTGAGCTTGCGAGCCCCGCAGTCCGAGCCAAACCAGCCCTGCTCGGGCGAGGAGTGAACCTGCGAGCCCCGCAGTCCGAGCCAAACCAGCCCTGCTCGGGCGAGGAGCGAACCTGCAAGCCCCGCAATCCGAGCCAACCAACCCCGCTCGGGCGAGAGGTGAACCTGCGAGCCCCGCGATCTGTGGCGGGAGGTCGGCGGTGGAGGTCAGCCGACGGTGGCGGTCTTCAGCCAGGACAGGGCCGCCTTGTGGTACGCGACGGCAAACTCGAGGGCGCTCGCGTCGTACGCGTCGCCTTCCTTCTTGGCGTTCTTGACCTGCTCACGGACCCGGGCCAGGGCCTCGGTGTGGTATTCGTTGGCTGCGGCCTGAAGGCTCTTGAGCTGGGTCGGAGAGTGCAGTTGCCCGAAGGCGATGCGCAGGGCGATCGGGTTGCGGATGGTGTCCCGCCCCGGGTCCTCGGCGAGCCAGCGGGAAAAAGTCCGCTTTCCGGCGGCGGTGATCCCGTACGGCTGACTCATCCGCGGCCCCGGCTTGCCCAGCCGGACGAAGCCCCGCTCGGCCAGCACCGGCAACTCCCGGTAGACCTGGCTGCGAGTCATCGACCAGTACGGCGCCAGTCGGCGCTCGGCGGCGGCCATCAACTGGCCACCTGTCATGGGACCCTCATGGAGCAGCCCGAGTAGGGCCGCCGCCGTAGGGTTGACTCCGGATTCCGCCATGCCCCTCACGCTGCCACTTTGCTGGGCCGGCGTCCAGGATTTCACGGTTT
Organism: Micromonospora sp. CA-263727; assembly: GCF_050942455.1. Classification (NCBI taxonomy): domain Bacteria; kingdom Bacillati; phylum Actinomycetota; class Actinomycetes; order Micromonosporales; family Micromonosporaceae; genus Micromonospora; species Micromonospora sp. CA-263727. The sequence goes on along the minus strand of NZ_CP192031.1, from coordinate 1,259,295 downwards.
CGCCACCCATTGGGGTTTCCTATGTGCACTGTCGGCGCGCGACGGTCCACCAGCGCCGTCGCCCCGACACCCCGTTAGGAGGGGACCCCTCCTATACACCAGGCGTTAATAGGGGGCCCCTCCTTACATCTCAGTGCATGTGGGGGTAGGTGTGGGTGGTGGGGGGGACGAAGGTCTCCTTGAGCGTGCGGGGGGACATCCAGCGGACCAGGTTGTGCCAGGAACCGGCCTTGTCGTTGGTGCCGCTGGCCCGGGCGCCGCCGAAGGGCTGCTGACCGACCACCGCGCCGGTGGGCTTGTCGTTGATGTAGAAGTTGCCGGCGGCGTACCGCATCTTCTCGGCCACCGCGTCGACCACCCGGCGGTCGGTGGCGAAAATCGACCCGGTCAGCGCGTACGGGGCGATCGACTCGGCCTGGCTGACCACCTCGTCGAAGCGGGCGTCGTCGAAGACGTGCACGCCGAGGATCGGCCCGAAGTACTCGGTGGTGAAGGTCTCGTGGGCGGGGTCGTCGCACTCGAAGATCGTCGGCCGGACGAACCAGCCGACCGAGTCGTCGGCGGTGCCGCCGGCGATGATCCGGCAGCTGTCGTCGGTCGAGATCAGCTCCAGCGCGGCGGTGTGCCGGGAGAACGCCTTGTCGTCGATGACCGCGCCGCCGAAGTTGCGGAAGTCGGTGACGTCGCCGTAGGCCAGCCCGTCGGCGGTGGCGGCCAGCCGGTCGCGCAGGCCGCCCGCCCAGAGCGACCGTGGCACGTACGCCCGGGAGGCCGCCGAGCACTTCTGGCCCTGGTACTCGAAGGCGCCCCGGATCAGCGCGGTGTGCAGGGCGTCGACGTCGGCGCTGGTGTGTGCCACCACGAAGTCCTTGCCGCCGGTCTCACCGACCAGCCTCGGGTAGCCCCGGTAGGCCGCGATGTTCTCCCCGACGGTGCGCCACAGGTGCTGGAAGACCTTGGTGGAGCCGGTGAAGTGGATGCCGGCCAGGTCCGGGTCGGCCAGCACCACGTCGGAGACCTCCTCGCCCCGCCCGGTGACCATGTTGATCACGCCGGGCGGCAGGCCGGCCGCCTCGAAGAGCCGCATGGTGAAGTGCGCCGCGAACTGCTGCGTCGGGCCCGGCTTCCAGACCACCGTGTTGCCGAGCAGGGCCGGCGCCGAGGGCAGGTTGCCGGCGATCGCGGTGAAGTTGAACGGGGTGATCGCGTAGACGAAGCCCTCCAGCGGCCGGTGGTCGAAGCGGTTCCACACCCCGGGCGAGGAGATCGGCTGCTCGGCCAGGAGCCGGCGGGCGAAGTGCACGTTGAACCGGAGGAAGTCGATGAACTCGCAGGCCGAGTCGATCTCGGCCTGCACGACGGTCTTCGACTGGCCGAGCATGGTGGCCGCGTTGAGGGTGTCCCGCCACGGGCCGGCGAGCAGTTCGGCGGCGCGCAGGAAGATCGCGGCCCGCTCCTCGAAGGGCAGTGCCCGCCAGCCCGGTGCGGCCTGCTTGGCCGCGCTGACCGCGGCCCGGGCGTCGTCGTGGGTGGCGTGCCCGGTGACCCCGAGCACGTGGGCGCGCCGGTGCGGCTGCACCACCTGGATCGGCGCGCCGCCGGCCATCCGCTGCTCGCCGGCGATGGTCATCGGCAGGTCGATCCGCTCGGCGGCCAGCTCGGCGAGTCGCCGCTGGAGCCGTTCGGCGTCGGTGCTGCCCGGCTCGTAGGTGTGCACCGGCTCGTTGTGTGGCTCGGGTACGGAGAACACGGCGTCCATCAGGGCTCCTGGCGATCTCGACAGCGGTGGCGAAACCGGCCCCGACACGGCGGGGCCTCGCCCAATCCTCCCACGCCCACCGGTGGTCGATCACACCCTGGCCGGCAAGGGTGCCGTTGATCAGGAGGCATCCACCCGCGTCCGGGACGGATTCGTATTCAGGAGTCCCGCCTGACCGAAGGAAGGCAGGCCCGGCCGGCGGCGAGCGGGGTTCGGGCTCCGGCACCGGGTGGCCGCGTACGCTGGGTTGCCGGTGACGTACCCGGGCCAGGTCGTCGGCCCGGCGGCGAAGGGAAGACGATGAGCAACCAGCCCGGCGGGTCGACCGCCGCGCAGCCTGACCGGCCGGAGACCACCGCTCCGGCCGACCGGACGGCGGCCACCGCGCCAGCCGACCGGACGGGTACCGCCACCGACGCAGCGGGCGACGACGCCACGCCCCCGATCCCGGCCGGCACCACCTCGCCGGACCCGGGCCCGGCCGGCGCCGACGCGGGTGCCCCGGCGCGCGCCCCGGGCGCCCTGCCGCTGGCGCTGCTGGCGGTGGGCTGGCTGGCCGCGATGCTCTGGTCCACCCGGGAGGCGATCAACTCGGCCACCGCCGGGGTCACCGCCGTCAGCCTGTCGGCCTTCGCGCTGCCCGGCGTGATCTCGGCCGCGCTGGTGACCGGTGCCGCGGTGGGGCTGGCGGCCGGCGAGGCGGTCACCCGCCGACGCGACGGGGTGACGCTGCGATTCGCGGTGGCGGTCGGCGCCGGCCTGCTGGTCGGGCTCGGCGCCGCGCTCGCGATCGACCTCAGCTACGCCGACAACACCACCACTCGCACGATCGCCGGCACCACCGCCGCCGCGGCCATCATCGGTGGGGCGCTGGCCGGTGCCCGCACCGGCGCGGTGATCGGTGCGGTGGCCTCCGCCGCGCTGGGCACGTTGCTCTTCGTCGTGGCCTTCAGCGTGGCCCGGGACCCGCTCTTCGACCTCTTCGGCGCCGGCGACAGCCAGCAGTCGCTGGTCAGCGCGGCCACCTGGGTCTCCCGCACCGAGTCGCTGCTCGCCGGGCTGGTCGCCGGCGGGCTGGCCTTCGGCTATCTCACCTGGGCGCGACGGCGGGCCGCCCGCAGCGGTGCCAGCGGGCTGCGCTGGCCGGCGTACCTCGTCGCCGGTGCCGGCCCGGGGCTCCTGCTCCTGCTCACCGAGGTGATCATCCGGGTCGGTGGGCGTTCGCTGATCGACCTGGCCGCGGCGCTGAGCGAGGCGGACGCGGTGGCGCAGACCTCGATGGGCACCTCGCGGGTCGACAACGGCATCTGGGTGCTCTTCGTCGGCGCGTTGACCGCGCTGGTCACCTTCGGCCGCACCCTCGGCCCGGCCCGCGACGACGACGCCGAGCCGGCCACCGCAGACGAACCGGCCACCGGCACCACCGCCCGCTGACCAGGACTGGCCAGAGCGGCGCGATCAGCTCCGGCCGGGGGCAACGCGGCCGGGCACGACGCGGTCAACTCTGCCCGGGGGCGGCGCGGTCAACTCTGCCCGGAAGCGGCGCGCAGCAGCGACTCCAGTTCGCTCGGGTCGTACCACTCCAGTTCGTGGTCCTCGGCACCGTCGACGGTGAACTGGGCGTCCGGGTCGCCGGCCAACGCCTCCACCACCACGTTCGCGGCGGCGGCCACGTCCGGCATGGCCTCCGCGCCGTCCACGTGGATGGCGGCCACGGCACTGGCCGGCACCGCCTCGCGCAGCTCCAGCACGCTGGAGCCCAGTTCCCCGTCGCCCCGGCCGAGCGCGGCGGCGGGCAGGTCCGCCGAGACCACCACCCGTCGGCGTGGCGCGCCGGGGTCGTGGCGAATCAGTTGCAGGGCGTCCTGGGCGGCCCTGGTGAAGGCGACGTACTCCAGCTCCTCCTCGTCGCCCTCGGCGTACCACTCGCGCAGTGTCGGGGTCACCGCGTGCGCCTGCGCTGCGGCGAGGCCGTGCTCTGGCAGCCTGGCCAGCATCGGCACGGTTGCCGGCACGTACACCCGGACAAGCTCGTGGGTCACCGTTGGTCTCCTCCGCTCCGCTGGCCGCCGACGCCGCCGGCCGGGCGCACGCCGTACGCCGTGACCGTCATACACCCGGCACCCGTCCCGGTGGAAGTTCCGGCGGCGGACCGGTGTGTCCGATGCGCCAGTCGACCGCGCCTGGCCAGCCCCGGTAGGTTACGCCGGAAGGGTCCAGCAATGGCAAACTGAGGCAAACGACGCCAACCCGGGGAGCTTTCGTGGAGCCGAGGTTCCTGCTCCTGTCCGACGTGGCCGCCGAGCTGAACGTGTCGGACTCGCAGGTCTACCACATGGTGCGCAGTGGCGAACTGCCCGCGATCAAGATCGGTGGGCGGGGTCAGTGGCGGGTGGAACGCGCCCGACTGGAGGAATACATCCAGCACAAGTACGCGGAGACCGCCGAGTGGGTACGCGGCAACCCGCTGACCGAGCGCGACCCCGAGTAGCCGCCCGACCCCACCCAGCCATTGACCACAAGCTCTGCCATGGCCGAGAATGAACCCTATCGGAGGCAAACGAAAGCAAACAAAGAGATTGATGGCCAACACGAGCATCAACGGTCAGCACGAGGAGTGAGGGGCAGCGCGATGACCGACCCCCGGCGGCCCGGACCGGCCCGTCCACCCGTGCGGCTACGGCCTGCGCCCGCGTTCGACCTGCCTTTCCTCGATGAGAGCGCGGCCGGCTGGCCCGGTCCGGGCGATGGTCAGCTCGCCCTCGACCTCTTCACCGTCCAGCACTGGCCCATCCCGCGCGAGCCCGACCGGCCACCCGCCCGGCGCAGCGCAGGGCGGCCGGTGCCCGTCCGGCCGGGCCACGACCCGGTCCGGCAGCTGCCGCCCGGTGCCCTGGCCACCGCCACCCCGGCGGCCACCCGCGTCGCCCACCGTTTCGTCGCCAGCTGCCTTGAGGTGTTCAACGGCTTCCGGCCGCCGGTGCAGCTCCGGCGTCAACTCGATCCGGCCCGGTCCGCGCAGCTGCTGCCCGAGCTGGCCCGGGCCACCGCCCGTAACAGCCCGACGCGTCGCCGCTCGACCCGCCCCGGCCTCCGGCTGCGCCGGCTCCGCGTCTGCGAGCCTCGCCCCGCCGCCATCGAGGCCGCGGCGGTGCTCAGTGGCACCGCCGGCAGCAGCTGGGCGATGGCGCTGCGCCTGGAACACCGGCGCGGCAACTGGCTCTGTACCGACCTACGCGTCCTCTGAGCCTGAGGCCCCACCCGCCAGGTCCGCCTTGGCCCGGACGCGCCGGAGCCGTGGTCACTGAGGACCACGGCTCCGTCAGATCGTCACGGTGAGCGCCTGGACCGGTCGGCTACCGGCCCGGCCTCGGTCAGCTGGCCGAGGTGCCGCCCGGTGCGCCGTGGCAGCGCTTGTACTTGCGGCCCGAGCCGCAGGGGCACGGCGCGTTGCGGGACGGGCCGTTGCTGGCGCTCGCCTGCCCCGGGGCCGCCGATTGACGGGCGGTGGTCGACGCGACACCCGGGCCACGCAGGCCGCTGGCCGGCCGCTGGGGCGCGGTCGGGGCAGTCCGCCCCGGGCCCGTCGGCTCCGGGCTGCCGATGCCGAGCGCCGGGGCACGCTGGTCGTCGCGCTGCACGGCGACCCCACCGGCACCCGCCTCGCCGTCGATGGTCGGCGCGGAGTACTGCAACCCCTGCTGCTGCGGCGCACGACCCAGGCCCTTGGCCCGGATCTCCACCGGCTTGTCCAGCAGCTGGACCTCCTCGGCCTCGGGCTCAGGCTCGTTGACCTGCACGTCGAGGTTGTAGAGGAAGCCGACCGTCTCCTCCTTGATGCCGTCCATCATGGTGGTGAACATGGCGAAGCCCTCGCGCTGGTATTCCACCACCGGGTCGCGCTGGGCGTACGCCCGCAGCGTGATGCCCTCCTGGAGGTAGTCCATCTCGTAGAGGTGCTCACGCCACTTGCGGTCGATGACCTGGAGCAGCACCATCCGCTCCAGCTGTCGGGTGCCCTCGGCGCCGAGCTGCTCCTCACGCCGGTCGTACGCGGCGTTCGCGTCCTCCTTGAGCTGGGCGACCAGGAAGTCGGCGTCGATGCTGGCGCGCGAACCGCCGGCCTCCTCCTCCAGGTCCTCGACGGTGACGCCCACCGGGTAGAGCTGCTTGAGGTTGGACCAGAGCTGGTCGAGATCCCAGTCCTCGGCGTAGCCCTCGGTGGTGGCCCCCCGCACGTACGCCTCGACCACGTCGTCGATCATGTTGCGGACCTGGTCGGAGAGGTCCTCGCCGTTGAGTACCCGCAGCCGCTCGGCGTAGATCACCTGGCGCTGCTTGTTCATGACCTCGTCGTACTTGAGGACGTTCTTGCGGATCTCGGCGTTCTGTCCCTCGATCTGGGCCTGCGCGCCCTTGATCTGGCGGGTGACCATCTTCGACTCGATGGGCACGTCCTCGGGGATGTTGAAGCGCTCCATCACCGCCTCGACCGCACCGGAGCGGAACCGCTTCATCAGGTCGTCCTGCAGGGACAGGTAGAACCGCGACTCGCCCGGGTCGCCCTGCCGGCCGGAGCGGCCCCGCAGCTGGTTGTCGATCCGCCGGGACTCGTGCCGCTCGGTGCCCAGCACGTAGAGCCCGCCGGCACCGGCCACCTCCTCGGCCTCGGCGTCGCAGGCCTGCTTCCACTTCGGCAGGACCTCTTCGAGGGCCTTGTCGTACTCCTCGGCGTTCTCCAGCGGGTCGAGGCCACGTTGGTGCAGCTCGCTCGCGGCGAGGAACTCGGCGTTGCCGCCGAGCAGGATGTCGGTGCCCCGGCCGGCCATGTTGGTGGCCACCGTGACCGCGCCCTTCCGGCCGGCCTGGGCGACGATCTCCGCTTCGCGGGCGTGGAACTTCGCGTTCAGCACCGAGTGCGGGATGCCCCGGCGGCGCAGCAACTGGGACAGGATCTCGGAGTTCTCCACCGAGACGGTGCCGACCAGCACCGGCTGCCCGGCCTGGTGCCGCTCGGCGATGTCCTCGATGACCGCGTTGAACTTGGCCTTCTCGGTCTTGTAGATGACGTCGGCCCGGTCCTGGCGGACCATCGGCCGGTGGGTCGGGATGGTCACCACCCCGACCTTGTAGACCTTGTTGAACTCGCCCGCCTCGGTCTGGGCCGTACCGGTCATGCCGGAGAGCTTGTCGTAGAGGCGGAAGTAGTTCTGGAGGGTGATGGTGGCCAGCGTCTGGTTCTCCTGCTTGATCTCCACCCCCTCCTTGGCCTCGATCGCCTGGTGCATGCCCTCGTTGTAGCGGCGGCCGTGCAGGATGCGGCCGGTGAACTCGTCGACGATCAGGACCTCGCCGTCGTTGACGATGTAGTCCTTGTCGCGCTTGTACAGCTCCTTGGCCTTGATCGCGTTGTTCAGGTAGCCGACCAGCGGAGTGTTCACCGACTCGTAGAGGTTGTCGATGCCGAGCCGGTCCTCGACCTTGGCCACGCCGCGCTCGGTGACCGCGATGGTGCGCTTGGAGTAGTCGACCTCGTAGTCGCCCTCGCCGTCCTTGCCTGACTGGAGACGGGCCACCACGGCGGCGAACTCGCCGTACCAGCGGGCGGAGTGCTCCGCCGGGCCGGAGATGATCAGCGGGGTCCGCGCCTCGTCGATCAGGATGGAGTCGACCTCGTCGACCACCGCGAAGTTGTGGCCGCGCTGGACCAACTCCTCCTTCGACCAGGCCATGTTGTCGCGCAGGTAGTCGAAGCCGAACTCGTTGTTCGTGCCGTAGGTGATGTCGCACTCGTACGCGGCCCGGTGCTCGGTGGCGGGCCGGTTGGGCAGCACCACGCCGATGGTCAGCCCGAGGAACTCGTGTACCCGCCCCATCCAGGCGGCGTCACGCTGGGCCAGGTAGTCGTTGACCGTGACCACGTGCACGCCCTTGCCGGAGAGCGCGTTGAGGTAGACCGGCATCACCGAGGTCAGGGTCTTGCCCTCACCGGTCTTCATCTCGGCGATGTTGCCGAAGTGCAGCGCCGCGCCGCCCATCACCTGGACGTCGTACGGCCGCTGGCCGAGCACCCGCGCCGCCGCCTCGCGGCAGACCGCGAACGCCTCGGGCAACAGGTCGTCCAGGGTCTCGCCCTCGGCGAGCCGTTCCCTGAACTGGTCGGTCATGCCACGCAGCTCGTCGTCGGTGAGGTTGACGTAGTCGTCCTCGATCGAGTTGACGGCGGCGGCGATCGCCTTCAGCCGGCGAACCATGCGCCCTTCGCCCGCGCGGAGGACCTTTTCCAGAATCGACACGGATCAACGCTCCCCTAGACAGTCTCGAACCATCGTAGGCGTTCCACCGGGCCGATGGTCACTGGTGACGGTGCTCCGTGACCGCGAAACCGACATAACACGCGCGAGGTCCCACCTGCGCCCCGCTTTTCCGGTTACGCCGTGGGCGAACGATCCGGCACGATGGATCGAATGGAGCCCGTGGAGATCATCGAGGACGGCCTGGTGTTGCGCCCCTGGCGAGACGGCGACGCCGACCCGGTGTACCGCGCCTGCCAGGATCCGGACATCCAGCGCTGGACCAGCGTGCCGAGCCCGTACCTGCCCGAACACGCGCGGCGGTTCGTCGCCGACCGGGCGCGGCAGTGGGAGCTTGACCTTGGTGCGCCCTTCGCGGTGTGTGACGCCGCCACCGGCGAGCTGCTCGGCGCCTGCGGCCTGAACACCGTCGACCGCCACCACGAACTCAGCGAAATCGGGTACTGGACCGCGCCGTGGGCGCGCGGACAGGGGGTCGCCGTGCGGGCCGTCCGGGCCGTGGCCCGGTGGTCCTTCGAGGAACTGAAGCTGCGGCGGCTGCTCTGGGGAGCCATGGCCGGGAACCACGCCTCCCGGCTGGTCGCCCTCCGGGCCGGTTTCCGGATCGGGGGACGGCTGCGCGCCGCCGACCCGGAGCACGGCACCTACGAGTGGTTCGGCTCGCTGCTGCCCGGCGACGTGCCGGCCGCCGGCGACTTCGGGCCGGCCGGCCCGGGCACGATGGAGGCCCGCCGGGCCGCCCTCTTCGGCCGGCCGCAGCCCATCCTCTTCGCCACCGCCGGGCAACACGAGCTGCGCCTGCGCCCGCTGGAGGAACGCGACCTCGACGCGGTGGTGACGACCTGCCAGGATCCGGACACGCTGCGCTGGACCACCGTCCCGGAGAACTACGACCGGATCCAGGCCGAATCGTTCCTGACCCTCTGCCGGGACGGCTGGGCCGGCGGCACCGCCGCCAGCTTCGTGATCGCCGACCCGGGTGACCGCTACGCCGGCATGGTCGACCTGCGGCTGTCGGCCACCGATCCGCTGCTGGCCGATGTCGGTTTCATGACCGCGCCGCACGCCCGCGGCCGGGGCTACCAGCCGGCGGCGCTGACCGCGGTGACCGCCTGGGGCTTCGCCGCGCTCGGGCTGGCCCGGATCGAATGGCAGGCCAACGTCGGCAACGTCGCCTCCCGCCGGGTCGCCGAGAAGGCCGGCTTCACCGTCGAGGGCACGGCCCGGGGCGGGCTCAACCACCGGGGCGCCCGGGTCGACGCCTGGGTCGGCGCACTGCTCGCCGAGGATCTGGCATGACCCCGCCGACGATCGAGGCGGACGGCTTGCGGCTGCGACCGTTCCGCCTGGCCGACATCGCCGACGTCGCCGCCAGCTGCGCCGACCCGCTGGTCCAGCGCTACCTCGACAGCCTGCCCAGCCCGTACACCGAGGCCGACGCCCGGCACTGGGTCACCACGGGCGCGCCGGCGGCGTTCACCGCTGGCGGCGCCGCGTACGCCGTCGCCGACCGGGCCACCGACCGGCTGCTCGGCGCGGTCGGGCTGAGTCACCCGGTGCCGCAGCGCGGCCAGGCCGAGATCGGCTACTGGATCGCGTCGTGGGCGCGCGGCCGGGGCGTGGCCACCGCGGCCACCCGGGCGCTTTCCGAACACGCCTTCGCCACCGGCACCGCCCGGCTGGAGCTGCTCGCCCACGTCGAGAACGCGGCCAGCCAGCGGGTCGCGCTGGCCGCCGGGTTCCGACCCGAGGGGGTACGCCGCTCGGCCGGCCGGTCCGCCGACGGCAGCCGGCGAGACCTGACGGTGTGGGTGCGCCTCGCCGACGACCCGCCCGGACCCTCCCCACGCCCGCTGCCGGACCTGCCCGGCGGTCGGCTCACCGACGGCGTGGTGATCCTGCGCCGGCTCGCCCCGTCCGACGGCGACGAGATGTACCGCCTGCACACCGACCCGGAGGTGGTGGCCAGCCGGGTACCGCCCGAGCCGCCCACCCGGGACGAGGTCGACCGACGCGGTCGCGGCGCGGAGAGCCAGTGGCTGGTCGGCACGGTCGCGACCATGACCATCCTGGACGCGGCGTCGGGGGCGGTCGCCGGGGGCTGTGCGCTGGTCCACGACCAGCCCGGCGGCCAGGCGATGCTCGGCTACAGCCTGCTGCCGCAGTGGCGCGGGCGCGGCTACGCGACCCGCAGCGTGCGGCTGCTCGCCCGGTGGGGTTTCGACCAGGTCGGACTGGCCCGGCTCTGGGCCGGCACCCTGCCGGAGAACGGGCCCTCCCAGCGGGTGCTGGAAAAGGCTGGCTTCCGGCGCGAAGGGCTGCTGCGCGGGCGGCTGCTTGGCCGGGCCGGCAGCCGGGCCGACTCGACCGTGTTCGGCCTGCTCCCCGGCGACCTGGCGCCCTGACCACTGCGGCTCGGGCGGGTCGTCGGCTCGGGTCGGAGCGGCCGACCCGAGCCGACATTGTCACATCAGATATCCAGCGAGATGATGCCGTAGTCGTAGGCGTGCCGCCGGTAGACGACACTCGGACGACCGGACTCCTTGTCGTGGAACAGGTAGAAGTCGTGGCCGACGAGTTCCATCTGGAACAGGGCGTCGTCGATGGTCATCGGCTCGGCGGAGTGCACCTTCTCCCGCGCGATGTGCCACGGCTGGTCGTCGTCGTACTCCTCCCGCGGTCGCTCGGCGACCGCGGTGGCGGTGCCGGCGTCCGCGGTCAGCGCGGGCAGGTCGGTCACCGGGAGGTCGGCGGTGGCGGCGGCGACCGAGAGCGGCGCGTGCCGACCGCGGTGGACCCGACGCCGGTCGGCGGCGCGACGCAGCCGGGCGTCGAGCTTGGCGATCGCCGTGTCCAGCGCGCTGTAGAAGTCGTCGGTGCACGCCTCTGCCCGGATCACCGGGCCACGGGAGAAGCAGGTTATCTCGACCCGCTGACAATGGTCGGCCTGGCGCGGATTGCGCTCGTGGAACAGCTCGACATCGACACGGATAAGCTTGTGGTCGTAGCGTTCGATCTTTGCGAGCTTGTCTGCTACGTGCACCCGGTAATGGTCCGGCACTTCGACGTTTCGGCCCTTGACCACGATGTCCACGTGACCTCCCTCTTTCGGACGGTCGTTGATCCGAGAACTCCGGTCGCACCGTCCCGGGGATGGCCCCACTCGGCGTCGACCGGTCAATACGGCTACGCCTCCTTTCACCGCCGGGGGTGGGTGGGATTGCCTTCCTACCCTCGACAGGCAAACGCTAACTCCTGTTTGCCCGGCCGTCACCCCCAGTCGCCAAGACCACCCGGGAATTTCCACAGCTCACACACGAAGGGGTGAAACGGAAACACATTCGGTCACCACGGGTGCCTTTTTTTCCGTTGCGGCCAGCACCGCCGCCACCGACGGCGACAGCCCGTGCACGGCGAGCACCCGACTCACCGCGGCCAGGGTGGCCCCGGTGGTGACGATGTCGTCCAGCAGCACCACGCACGATCCGTCGGGTGCCGGGCCGACGCCCGCCCGAACCCGGAACGCCGCCGTGGCCGCCGCCGCCCGCCCGGCGCTGTCCAGCGTGACCGAGTCCGGCCGCGCCGCCGCGCGTACCGGCCGGCTTGTCCGCACCGGCCAACCCGCCCGGCGTAGCCGCCGCGCGCAGTGCCGGGTCAGCCGGGCGAGGTGGTCGCCGTAGCGGGCCCGGGCCGCCTGCGGGGTGTCCGGCACCGGCACCAGCACCACCGGGCGCACCGAACCGACCGCCGCCGCCACCACCTCGGCCAGCAGGGCACCGAGCGGCCGGGCCAGGGCGTGCCGGCCGTGCTCCTTGTACGCCAGCAACGTCTCCCGCAGCGGCCCGCCGTACGGCCCCAACGCATGACAGGGTGGCAGCCCCGGTGGGGCCGGAACCGGCCGCACCGGCCCGGGGCGCAACACCCGCAGCGTGGCCACGCAGTCCGGGCACACCCCGTGCCGCAGCCCCGACCGGCGTTCCCGGCAGCCGGCGCACTCGGCGGGCAGCACCAGGTCGGCCAGGTCCGCCCACAGCCCGCCCAGCACGATGGCTCAGTAGAGGAAGAACGGCGCGGTGGGAGTGCCGGCACGCACCCCGGCCGGCGGCGGCGTGACGTCCTGGACCTGTTCCCGCTGGATCCGGTCGTACGGGTTGCTGCGATAGGAGACGCCGTTGGCCTCGTACATGAACGAACCGGCCAGCGGGGTGCTGGGGGCCTGCGGCGTGCTGGGGTACGCGGCCAGGTGGGTGACCTCGGTGCCCACGTCCTCGCGCAACGGGGTCTCCAGTGCGCCGTCGACGCTGACGTCGTAGATCGCCGGGCGGCCGACCGAGCCGGCCACCACCAGCCGGCTCTCCCCGGCCCAGTCCACCGCGGTCGGATCGACCAGGGAGGTGACCAGTCGCCGGGCCGGACCGACCGTGGGCACCCCACCCTCCCAACTGATCGCGGCCACGTGCAGCGCACCACCGACGATCAGGGCGATCCGGTGCCCGTCCAGGGCCGCCGCCACCGCGCTGACCCGGCCCGTCAGGCCGAGCTGCACCGGCCGTATCACCGCCTGGTCGTCGAAGCGGTACAGCTTGCCGTCGGCGACCACCAACCCGTACGACCGGCCGACGCCGGCGCGGATCCAGACCGGCCGCCCCATCGCGGCGTGATCGTCCGGCCCGGACGTGAGGACCTCCACCCCGTTCCGGCCCCGGCCGATGGCCAGCCGCTGCCGGCCGTCCTCCCCGGCCACCACCAGAGCGGCCAGGACGTCCTCGTCGACGCGGCGCAGCCCCGCGGAGACCACGTTGCGGTTCGCCTCGGCGGCCACCGGCACCAACCCGGCGGACTCGTTGGCCAGGGCGAGCGGGTGGATCGCCCCCTCGTAGACGCAGTACCGCTGGGGATCGTCGTCGAGCGTGTACGGCCGGAACGATGCCCGCTGCTCGGCCAGGTCGATCTCCTTGCGGGGCTGGTTGAGAATCTTGATTTCCAGGGTGCCGTCGAGTTCGCGCAGGGACCAGGCCAACTGGATGCCGAGTTGCTCCAGCCGTTCCTCGTCGGCACCGGGCATGTCGAGGTTGACCTCCCACCGGCCGTCCGCGCCGGTGGCATTGTTGATCATTTCGGTCCGGTCCGGCAGGCCGGAGACACCGACCCGCAGCCACTCCGAGGGCCCCGCGGTCAGCCATCGGATCACCTCGCTCACCCGGCGCTCCACCGGCACCGCCAGGGAGAGGTACCGCTGGTCCGCCACCAGTTGGGTGCGATCGGAACTCCAGAAGTAGATCGACTCGGCCCGGTAGTACCGGCGCAGCGCCTCGTCGCTGAGCAGCAGCACGTTCGGCGGATCGCTGACGTAGAAACCGGCGTCATCCTGACCCGCCGGGCCGGCGCTGACCAGCCGGAACTCGTACGTCGACTCGGTGGCCAGCGGAGGCACCAGCATGCCGTTGGCCCGCAGCAGGCCGACCTGCTGCACGGTGATGGTGACCTTCATGCTGTCGACGTCCGTCTCGATCATCGGATCGTCGGTGAGCCGCACCACCGACAGCGCCACCTCGCTGCCCTGCTTCTCCGGCAACCTGACCTTGTCGGCCACCGTGATGAACCGCTTGACCCGCTCGTACGCCCGATCCGGTTCGCCCGCCGCCGCGGCCAGGAAGTTTCGCACGAACGCCTCGGCGTCGCTGCCGCTGGCCTCCCGCGTCGGCGGCTCGCTGCCCCGACCCAGCGAGGAGTTCGTCTCGGCGGCCGGCCCGCGCTGCTCGATCTGCACCTCGGTGCGGTCGGGAATGCCGCAGCCGACCGGTGCCATGACCAGCGCTCCGCCCAGCACGCCACCCAGCAGCCGCCGCCTCACGAGCCCACCTCCGCGCGCCGCTGCGGCCCCGCCGTCGCCGGCCCGACCGCCAACGCCCCGCCCGGACCCGGCCCGATGGCCAGCAGGCCGCTGGCCGGCCCAGCACCGAACGGCAGGGTGGCGTCCGCCGGCACCAGGCGCAGCGGCGACGTGGTCAGCCGGTCACCGGCCCGCGCCGGCAGGGTGAGCCGGAACTGGGCGCCCTGCCCCGGCGCCCCCCACGCCTCCAGCCAGCCGCCGTGCAACCGGGCGTCCTCCAGGCTGATCGACAGCCCCAGCCCGGTGCCGCCGGTCTGCCGGGCCCGGGACGGGTCGGCCCGCCAGAACCGGTTGAAGACCAGCTTTTCCTCGCCCGGCTTGAGCCCGACCCCGTGGTCGCGGACGGTGAGCGCGACGGCGGTCTCGTCCATGCCGAGGGTGATCCGCACCGGCCGACCCTCACCATGCTCGACGGCGTTGCCGACCAGGTTGCGCAGCACCCGCTCGACCCGCCGCGGGTCGATCTCGGCGATCGCCGGGGCGGTCGGCACGTCCAGCTCGATGGCCACCCCGACCCGCTCGGCCAACCCGGAGAGCCGGTCCACCACCCGGTGCACCACCGGCACCAGATCGGTCGGCTCGGCGTCGAGCACCGCGAACCCCGCGTCGAACCGGCTGATCTCCAGCAGGTCGGTCAGCAGCTCCTCGAAGCGGTCCAGCTCGGCCTGGAGCAGCTCGGCGCTGCGGGCCACCGCCGGGTCGAACTCGTCCCGCTCGGCGAAGATCAGGTCGGCGGCCATCCGTACCGTGGTCAGCGGGGTTCGCAGCTCGTGCGAGACGTCCGAGGTGAATCGCCGCTGCAACCGGGACATCTCCTCCAGGCGCAGGATCTGCCGTTGCAGGTTGGTGGCCATCTGGTTGAACGACGCGCCGAGCAGGGCCAGATCATCCTCGCCGTTGACCGCCATCCGCTGGTCGAGCAGCCCGGCGGAGAGCCGCTGGGCGGTGCGGGCGGCCACCCGCACCGGGATCACCACCAGCCGGGTCACCAGCGCGGCGAGCAGGCCGAGCAGCAGCACCAGGGCGATCCCGGTGGCCACCACGGTGGCGCGCGCCTGACCGGCGGTCGTGTCCTGGAGGGTCAGCGGTACGAGGTAGTACAGCTCCACCTGACCGAACCGGGTCGGCACCGGCGAGCCGTAGACCAGGTATTTCGTCGTCTCCCCGTCGGCGGTGACGCGGCCGGTCCGGATCTGGTTGGCCACGTGCCCGCCGGCCACCGCGGCCCGCAGTTCCGGGCTGATCAGCGGCCGAACGTCCACCGCGGGTGAGGTACGCGGCTCGATGACCCCGGCGTCGTTCTCCGCGGTGATCGCCACCACCACGCCGCTGGTCTGCTGCGGGCCGCCGGCGGCCAGGTAGTTGACCGTCCCGTCGATGGTCTCCTGGAGCTGAGCCTCCTGGGGCTGGCTGTAGAGGCTGAACTGCTTCGCCGCGTACTCCGCGCCGCTGGTCAGCCGCAGCTGCACGTCGGTCTTGGCGTTGTCCAGCAGGATATTGGTGATCTTGTCGGCGATCAGGTACGCGAACCCGCCGACCAGCAGGCTGGACGCCACCAGCGTGATGGTCACCACCCGCACCTGCAACGAGCGCCGCCAGGTCTGGTGCAGCCCGGCGAGCAATCGGGCGGCCCGGCCACTGAGCCCACGCCACAGCTCCCACCCGGCACCGCGCATGCGGGGCGTCGTGTCGAGATCCGGCATCGGGGAGGCGGCCACAGTGTGACCAGGTTATCCGGTACCTGCCTTGTAGCCCACGCCCCGCACGGTGAGGATGATTTCCGGCCGCTCCGGGTCCGGTTCGATCTTGGCGCGCAGCCGCTGCACGTGCACGTTCACCAGCCGGGTGTCCGCCGCGTGCCGGTATCCCCAGACCTGCTCCAGCAGCACCTCGCGGGTGAAGACCTGACGCGGCTTGCGGGCCAGCGCGACCAGCAGGTCGAACTCCAACGGCGTCAGCTTCACCTCCTCGCCGTTGCGGCTGACCGTGTGCGCCGGCACGTCGATGGCGATCTGGTTGCCGGGCGGGCCGATGGTGAGCAGCTCCGGCGCCGCGTCCTCACCCCGTCGCAGCCGCGCCCGCATCCGGGCCACCAGCTCCTTGGGCTTGAACGGCTTCACCACGTAGTCGTCCGCCCCCGACTCCAGGCCGAGCACGACGTCGACCGTGTCGCTCTTGGCGGTCAGCATGACGATCGGCACGCCCGACTCGGCCCGGATCGCCCGCGCCACGTCGATGCCGCTCATTCCGGGCAGCATGAGGTCGAGCAGGACGATGTCGGGTCGGTTGTCGCGGAACGCGGCCAGGGCCCGTTCCCCGTCGGCCACGAAGGAGGGCATGAAGCCCTCGCTGCGCAGCACGATGCCGAGCATCTCGGCGAGCGCGGGGTCGTCGTCGACCACCAGTACCCGGGCTCTCATGGGGTTAATGTTTCCATCCCGTTCAGGTCAAGTGGGTTCGGCGTCACCCGGCACGCTACTGCCGCAAAGGGCGCTGTGCCCAGCTCCGGTCGGTTACACCGCCGCGCGAGCCGCCGTGCCGGGCGGGGCTCCACCCGGACGGACCACGCGTGTCAACATGATCCCTGGCTGCGCCGCCGCGCGCCACCGCCCCCGCATCCAGGAGTACGCGTGCCCGAGGCCGGCCCGACCGCCGTACTTCCCGGCCGCCCGCTCACCGTCGGCGAACTGCTCGACTCCGCCGTCCTGCTGCTGCGCGGCCAGGTGGCCGCCCTGCTCCCGCTCGCCGCCGCGCTGGCTCTCGGCGAGCAGCTCCTGCTGCTGCCGCTGCGCACCGCCGCCGGCGTCGACCCGCCGCTGTGGTGGATATCCGGTTTCAACGACTTCGCGCCCTTCTGGTTCCTGCTCGGCGTCGGCGCGGCGACCGAGGCGATGATCATCATGCTGCTCGGCAACCCGGCCACCCGGGCCGCCGCCGGCGCGCTGCTCGGCCACCGGGCCACCACCCGGCGCCTGCTCCGCCCCACCGGCGCCCGCTGGGGTGCCACCGCCCTGCTCTGCCCGCTGGTCGGCGCCGCGATGCTGCTCGCGTCCCTGCTCGGCCCGGCCTGGTTCGTCGGCTTCGCCCTGCTCGGCGCGGTGACCCCGGCGCTGGTGCTCGACCGGGTCGGGCCGCTGCGCGCGCTGGCCCGCTCCGCCACGCTCGCGCTACGCGTCGACGGCCGTGCTGCCGCCCTGCGGGTGCTGGGCTACCTCGTCTGGTGGATCATCCGGGTCGGCCTCGGCTGGGGCCTGTTCACCGGGCTCTCCACGCTCGGCCTGGTCGCGTCGGGCTGGGCGGTCACCGTGGCCACGCTCGCCTGGGCGGCCGTGAACGCGGTCGCCTACGCCGTGTTGGCCTGCCTGGACGCGGTGCTCCACCTGGAGACCCGGATCCGCACCGAGGGACTGGACATCCACCTCTCCCGCGCCCCGGCCGGCATGCCGCCGGCGGCCCTCTTGGCGGTGCGACGATGACCTTCGATCGGTGGTGGACCGAGACCACCGCGGCCCTCGGCGACCGGCTGCCCCTGCCGCTCGCCGCGCTGCTGCTGGTGCTGGTGACGGCGCTGGCCTCGGCGGCGTGGTACACCTACCCCGCCTGGCTGCCTCGCCGGCTACCCCGGCTACGTAGGTTGGGTCGGTTGCCCCGGCTGCGTCCGCGGCGTCAGCGGCGCGCCGGCCGTCCGTCGTCCACCATCCCCACCGCAGCCGTGCCGGCCACCGACGCGCCGCCGCCGGTCGACACCGCCGGGCTGGCCGACCGGCTGGCCGACGAGGGCCGCTACGACGAGGCGGTCCGGGAACGGCTACGCGCCATCCTGCGCGACCTGGCCGCCCGCCAGGTGGTCCGGATCCGGCCCGGCATGACCGTCGCCGAGGTGGTCACCACCGCCGCCGCCAGCAACCCGCCGGCCGGCGCACCCCTGGCCGACGCCGCGGCTATCTTCTCCGAGGTGTGGTACGCCCAGCGTGCCGCCACCGCCGACCACGACCACCGGATGCGGCATCACGCCGAACGACTGCGTCAGCTGCTCGACAAGACCGCCGAAGGCGCGTCGTGACCGTCCCACGCCGGCCCCGGCGCCGGCACCGGATGCTGATCCCGCTGCTGCTGGGCGTGTCGTTGCTCGCCACCACGCTGATCACCCACGCGATCGACCAGCCGGACCAGGCTGACAAGGACTTCCTCTCCCCGGTGGCGACCGGCGACGACGGCGGCAGCCGGCTGGCCGCGAGCCTGGCGGGGCGCGGGATCGTGGTGCAGCGGGAGACCGACACCATCCAGGCGCTACGGGCCACCCGCTCCGGCCCGTCCACCCTGTTCGTCCCGGCACCGGAGCTGCTGCATCCGGACACCGTGCACGACCTGGGCCGGCTGCCCGTCGGCACCCGGCTGGTGCTGGTCGACCCGCCCCGGCGGGTGCTGGCCGCCGCCGGGCTGCCACTGCGACCGGCCGGCCGACGCTGGGCGGCAGAGGCCGTCGACCCGCACGCCCCCGGGCGCTGCGTGCTGTCCGAGGTCGGCGCCGCCGCGACCGCCGCCGTCGCCAAGCAGCGGTACGCCCCGACCGGCGCGCCGGGCAGCGTCGACCTCTGCTTCTCGGCCGGCCTGGCCCGCCTGCCCGGCCCCGCGGAGAGCGTGGTGGTCGGCGCCAGCGACCCGTTCCGCAACAGCCGGATCGACGAGTGGGACAACCGCAGCTTCGCCACCGGCCTGCTCGCCATCTCCGGTCGGGTGGTCTGGCTCGACCTCGACGGCCCCGCGCCGCCACCACCCAGACCAGGCCCGGTCCCCACCACACGGCTGCCCGACCCCGAGGACCAGAGCTACGACGAGCCCGACGACGGCCAGGACGGGCTGGGCAGCGGCGACGGCCGGAGCGGCGGTCCCGGCGACCGGCCCGGCGGTGAGGCGTCCGGCCCCGGCGGCCCGGCCGGAGCCGAGGCGCCCAATCCGCTCTGGTCCGCCTTCCCGCCCTGGTTCTGGGCACTGCTGGTGCAGCTCGCCCTGGCCGCCCTGTTGATCGCCGCCGGGCGGGCCCGCCGGCTCGGCCCGCCCACGCCCGAGCCGCTGCCGGTGGCGGTGCCCGCCGCGGAGACGGTGCTCGGCCGGGCCCGGCTCTACCAACGGGCCCGGGCCCTGGAGGACGCCGCGCAGACGCTACGGGCCGCCGCCCGGTCCCGGCTGGCGCGCCGGCTGCACCTGCCGACCGACACGCCGCAGCGCGGGGTGGCCGCGGCGGTGGCGGCCCGCACCGGCGATCGCCCCGACACCGTCCACGAGCTGCTCTACGGCGACGCCCCGGCCACCGACCAGGACCTGCTGGAGCTGGCCAGCGAGCTGCACCGCACCACCAGCGGCCCGCCACCCGCGAACACACCCCCGCCGGCCGGCGGCATCCCGCAGCCTCGAACCGAAGGAGACACCCGGTGACCCGACCCGTCACGACCGCCGACCCGCTCGCCGCCGACCCCACCCGGGCCGCGCTGCACCGGTTCCGCGCCGAGGTGGCCAAGGCGGTCGTCGGCCAGGACGGCGTGGTCGCCGGGCTCATCGTCGCGCTGCTCTGTCGGGGCCACGTGCTGCTGGAGGGCGTGCCCGGGGTGGCCAAGACGCTGCTGGTGCGTACCGTGGCCGCCGCGCTCGACCTGGAGGCACGGCGGGTGCAGTTCACCCCCGACCTGATGCCCGGTGACGTCACCGGCTCGGTGGTCTTCGACTCGCGGACGGCGGCGTTCACCTTCCGGGAGGGGCCGGTCTTCACCAACCTGCTGCTCGCCGACGAGATCAACCGGACCCCGCCGAAGACCCAGGCCGCGCTGCTTGAGGTGATGGAGGAGCGGCAGGTCACCGTCGAGGGCGAGCGCCGTGCGCTGCCCGACCCGTTCATCGTCGCGGCCACCCAGAATCCGGTGGAGTTCGAGGGCACCTACCCGCTGCCGGAGGCCCAGCTGGACCGGTTCCTGCTCAAGCTCACCGTGCCGTTGCCCAGCCGCGACGAGGAACTCGGCGTGCTCCGCGCCCACCACGCCGGCTTCGACCCGCGGGACCTGACCGCCGCCGGCGTACGCCCGGTGGCCGGCGTGGCCGACCTCGCCGCGGCCCGCGCGGCGGTGGGGCGGGTGCACGTCGCCGAATCCCTGCTCGGTTACGTGGTCGACCTCTGCCGAGCCACCCGCGTGACCCCCGCGCTGGAGTTGGGCGCCTCTCCCCGTGGGACGACGGCTCTGCTCGGCACCGCCAAAGCCTGGGCCTGGCTGACCGGGCGGGACCACGTGCTGCCGGACGACGTCAAGGCGATGGCGCGGCCCACCCTGCGGCACCGGCTGCGGCTGCGCCCGGAGGCCGAACTGGAGGGTGTCGGGGTGGACGCCGTGCTGGACACGGTGCTGGCCGCCGTGCCGACGCCGCGATGACCTGGCGGGCGGCGGCGCTGCTCGCGGCGGGCGCGCTGACCCTGCCCGCGTGGCCGGCACCGTTCGTCGGGGTGGCGGCGATGACCGGCGCGCTCCTGCTGCTGCTCGCCGTGGACCTCGCGCTGGCCGCGCCGCTGCGGGCACTCGCCGTCGAGCGGGACGGGGACCGATCCGTACCGCTCGGCGGCACTTCCACCGTCACCCTGCAACTGCACAACACCTCCGGCCGTACGCTGCGCGCCCAGGTCCGCGACGCATGGGTGCCGTCGGCCGGGGCGTGGCCGGACGTACCGCCGGACCAGGTGGTCGAGGTCGCTCCCGGTGCGGCGGCGGCGCTGCCCAGCCGGCTCACCCCGACCCGCCGGGGCGACCGGCCCGCGGTGGCGCTGACCGTCCGCTCGCTCGGGCCGCTCGGGCTGGCGTTCCGCCAGCGGGCCGGTCGGCCCGCCACCCCGCCGTGGATCCTGCGCGTGCTGCCTCGCTTCGACTCCCGCCGGCACCTGCCGGAGAAGCTGTCCCGGTTGCGCGTCATCGACGGTACGCAGGTCGGCCGGGGGCACGGCGCGGGAACCGAGTTCGACACCCTGCGCGAGTACGTGCCGGGCGACGACGTGCGCTCCATCGACTGGCGGGCCAGCGCCCGCCGCGCCGAGGTGCTGGTCCGCACCTGGCGGCCGGAGCGGGACCGGCGGATCGTCTGCGTGCTGGACACCGGGCGCACCTCGGCGGTACGGCTCGGCGACGAGCCCCGGTTGGACGCCTCGATCGACGCCGCGTTGCTGCTCACCGCGCTGGCCGCGCGGGCGGGTGACCGGGTGGACGTGTTCGCCGTCGACACCGGGCTGCGGGCGTCGGTCACCGGGGCCGAGCGGCCGGCGCAATGGGGCCGGCTGACGCATGCGCTGGCCCCGCTGCAACCCGCGCTGGTCGAGACCGACTTCCGGCTGATCGCGGGCGAGTTGCTCCGGCGGCACCGCCCGCGCAGCCTGGTGGTGTTCCTCACCGCGCTGGAGCCCGGTGCGCTCGGCGAGGGTCTGCTGCCGGTGCTGCCCCGGTTGGTCGCCCGACATCGGGTGCTGGTGGCGGCGGCACAGGACCCGCTGCTGGGCGCCCTCACCGCCCGGCCGCCGGGCCGCCCCGAGGACGCCTACGCCGCCACCGCCGCCTGGCGCACCCTCGCCGAACGCGACCGCCTGGCGGCGGCCCTGACCCACCACAAAATCACCGTCGTCGACGCCCCCGCCCCCCGCCTCGCCCCCGCCCTGGCCGACACCTACCTCCACCTGAAATCCACCGCCCAGCTCTAGCCCACGCCCACGCGGTTGATCATGGAGTTATTGCGACCTCGACCGGCGTGTCGTGACGAGAGCTTCATGCTCAACCGGGATCAGGGCCGGGTGGGGGTGGGGCGGGAGCCGAGGAGGAGGACGTAGGCGAGGAAGGCGAGCCAGGTGGTGGCGCCGATGGCGATGCGCAGCGCCGCCGGGAGGGGGGCGGGGGTGACGAAGGCTTCGATCAGCGCCGAGATCGCGAAGAGGACGACCAGGCCGAGGGCGACCAGGATGGCGTCGCGTCCCGCCCGGGCCACCGCCTGCCCCCGGGTCAGGTTCTCCGGCGGCGCGATCCACGCCCACCCGGTACGCAGGCCCACCCCGGCAGCCACGAAGACGCCGGTCAGCTCCAGCAGGCCGTGCGGGGTGATCAGGCCGAAGAAGACGTCCGCCCGACCGTAGGCGACCATCACCCCGCCGACCACTCCGATGTTGACCGCGTTCTGCCACAGCAGGTAGCCGACCGGAAGGATCAGCACCCCCGCCGCCAGGCACTGGGCCGCCAACCAGGCGTTGTGCGTCCACAGGTGGAAGGCGAACGTCGGCGCGGAGAACTCGGTGTAGTAGCCGGCGAAGCCGGACTCGACGAGATGGGCGGCCTCCGCGTCGCCGATGAACGCCGCCGCCGTGTCCGGATTGTCGGCGACGAAGCCGATGAGGGTGAAGGTGAGCAGGGTGAAGGCGGTCGCCACCGCACACCACCACGGTGCCGCCCGCCAGACCGCTCCGGGAAAGCCGACCAGCACGAACCACTGCACGGCCGCCCAGGACGGGCGTGGCCGGCCGGTGAGCCGGGCCCGGGCCCGGAGCACGATCTGGGACAGCTCCGCCATCAGGGCCGGGTCGGGTGAGCTGCTGCGGAGTACGGAGAGTTGGGTGGTGGCCCGCTGGTAGAGCGCGACCAGTTCGTCGATCTCGGCGGCGTCGAGTCGGCGGCGGCCACAGAGCTGCTCCAGCCGGCGCCACTCCCCGCCGTGCTCCGCGACGTACGCGTCCAGATCCACCGCCACCAGCCACCCCCGTCCGCGCGATCATAGTGTTCACTGTCCGGGTGAGCACCTCACTGCGGCCGTGGAGCGCCCCGGCCTGGGGCGACGCCGGTCTGGTCAGCGGGGAGGCGGTGGAACTGGACGTACGGGCCGCCCGGATCGGCTCCCGGGTGCTCGCGCTGCTGCTCGACGTCCTGCTCCAACTGGTGCTCGGCCTGCTGCTCGCCGCGCTGGTCGCGGTGGCCCTGGCCGCCCTGCCGTACGGCGTGATCGACGCGGCGCTGGAGCGGGCGCTGTTCACCATCGGGCTCGTGCTGTTGCTGGTCGGCTATCCGGTGTGCTTTGAACGGCTCAACCACGGCCGGACGCCGGGCAAGGCAGCGGTCGGGCTGCGGGTGGTCAGCGTCGACGGCGCACCGGTCGGGCTCCGGCAGTCGCTGACCCGGGCGCTGGTCGGGGTCGCCGTGGAGTGGCCGGGGCTGGTGCTGCCGCTGTTGTCCTGGGTCGCCGGGGTGACGGTGATGCTCTCCGACACCCGGGGCCGGCGGCTGGGTGACCTGGTGGCGGGGACCCTGGTGGTACACACCCGGGCCGCGACGAGGTGGCGCCCGACGCCGGCCACCGTCCCGGCGTTGGCCGGTTGGGCGTACACCCTCGATCTGAGCCGGTTGGACGCGGGCCTGGCGCTCGCCGCCCGGCAGTACCTGACCCGGTCCCACCAGTTTGCCGAGCCGGCCCGGGGCGACCTGGGCCGGCGGCTGTGGCGGGAGGTCGCCGCGGTGACCGCTCCGCCGCCACCGCCGGGGCTGCCGGAGCCGATCTACCTGGCCGCCGTTCTCGGCGAGCGGCACCGGCGGGCCCGCCACCGGCTCGCCAGCGAGCGGGTGCTCGCCGCCGCGGTCTGGCCGCAACTCGGCGCGAACCGATCGGACGAACCGGTGACCGCTCCGCCGGCACCGCCACCGACCGGGGTAGAACCGCCGCCGCCGGCACAGGCCGGTCCACGGGTACGACCGCCGGCTCCGGCGGGGACCGATGCGGAGATGGTGCCGGTGGCCGGCACCGAGTGGACAGCGGGGAGGCCGTGATGAGGGGTTTCGGACCGTGGCTGGCCGTGCTCGCGGTGGTGCTGCTGCTCAGTGCCCTGCGGCTGCGCACCCTGGCGGCGGTGGTCTCGCTGGCCTGGCTGGCCTGGTGCGTCTGGACCTGGATCCGCCCCACCCGCCGCCACGATCGCCCCCGCTGACCATCTCCGTCGAGGGCGGGCGGAAACGCCGGGCCGGGCCGACCTGAGGTCGGCCCGGCCCGGTGCGGATCGGTCAGTAGCGGTAGTGGTCCGGCTTGAACGGGCCCTCGACGGCGACGCCGAGGTAGGCGGCCTGCTCGGCGGTGAGCGCGGTCAGCTTGGCGCCGAGCGCGCCCAGGTGCAGCCGGGCGACCTTCTCGTCCAGGTGCTTGGGCAGCACGTAGACGCCGGTCGGGTACTCGCTGGTCTTGGTGTAGAGCTCGATCTGGGCGATCGTCTGGTTGGCGAACGAGTTCGACATCACGAAGCTCGGGTGGCCGGTGGCGTTGCCGAGGTTCAGCAGGCGGCCCTCGGAGAGCACGATGATCGCGTGGCCGTCGTCGAACTTCCAGAGGTCGACCTGCGGCTTGATGTTCTCCCGGGTGACGTCCGAGCGCTTGGCCAGCCCGGCCATGTCGATCTCGTTGTCGAAGTGGCCGATGTTGCCGACGATCGCCTGGTGCTTCATCCGGGCCATGTGCTCGTTGGTGATGACATCGAAGCAGCCGGTGGCGGTGACGAAGATGTCCGCCTGCTCGACCACGTCGTCCAGCGTGGCGACCTGGTAGCCGTCCATCGCCGCCTGGAGCGCGCAGATCGGGTCGACCTCGGTCACCACGACCCGGGCACCCTGGCCGCGCAGCGACTCGGCGCAGCCCTTGCCCACGTCGCCGTAGCCGAGCACGACCGCCATCTTGCCGCCGATCAGCACGTCGGTGGCCCGGTTGATGCCGTCGATCAGCGAGTGGCGGCAGCCGTACTTGTTGTCGAACTTGCTCTTGGTCACCGAGTCGTTGACGTTGATGGCCGGGAAGAGCAGGGTGCCGGCGCGGTGCATCTCGTAGAGGCGGTGCACGCCGGTGGTGGTCTCCTCGGTGACGCCCCTGATGCTGCTGGCGATCCGGGTCCACCGCTGGCCGTCGGCGGCGAGCGAGCGGTGCAGCACGCCGAGGATGACCGCATACTCCTCGGAGTCGGCGGACTCGACCGGCGGCACCACACCGGACTTCTCGAACTCGACGCCCTTGTGGACGAGCAGGGTGGCGTCGCCACCATCGTCCAGGATCATGTTGGGGCCCTGCCCGTCGGGCCAGTCGAGCACCTGCTCGGTGCACCACCAGTACTCTTCGAGCGTCTCGCCCTTCCAGGCGTAGACCGGGACGCCGGCCGGGGCGTCGGGGGTGCCGTCCGGGCCGACGACGACCGCGGCGGCGGCGTGGTCCTGGGTGGAGAAGATGTTGCAGGACGCCCAGCGGACCTGCGCGCCGAGCGCGACCAGGGTCTCGATCAGGACGGCGGTCTGGATCGTCATGTGCAGCGAACCGGTGATCCGCGCGCCCGCGAGCGGCTGCGCGTCGGCGAACTCGCGGCGGATCGCCATCAGGCCGGGCATCTCGTGCTCGGCGAGTCGGATCTCCTTGCGTCCGAACTCAGCGAGCGACAGATCCGCCACCTTGTAGTCGCCTTCGGCGAGGGTGCGCGGCCGGACCTCGGACGACGTGCCGCTGGTGGACGCCGGGAGGGTGCTGGTCATGAAAGCTCCTGTCGGACGATGGTGCTGCGCAACCACCCACCTTACGCGCGCCGGCGGACGGCGGATGGAGTGGTTGCGGACAGCGCACGGGGCGGTCGGTCGTGGACGTGTGCCGTCCACCTCCGCCCGCCCCGTGCATCCCCCCGGTTTGGTTCCCCGCGCGTTCTCGGACCGTCGTCGCGACAACGCTGCGCACTCATAGAGTTACACTCCGCAAGAGGAGAGTCAAGCTATTCCGGAAAAGTCGGACTTGTCCAGGGAGGGCATCGCGCTGCCGGGTCGCGGGCCGGGTCAGACCAGGCCGGTCGAGGCGACGTACGCCGCACCCGCGCCGGTCACCGTCAGCGGCCCGGCGGCGGCCGGGCCCACCGCGGCTTGCCCGCGGTCGAGCGCCACCGGCGCGACACCGTCGGTCACGGTGAGCCGGCCGGACGTGCAGAGCACCACCCGCGGTCCGGGCACCGGCAACGTCACCTCGGGCCGTCCGCCGTCCACCGTCACCCGATGCAGGGCGAAGTCCGGCACCGGAACCGGCCAGTTCACCACCCCGTCCGCGACCGGCCGCGGCGACACCACCGGCTGCTCCAGCACCTCGAAGCGGAGCACCCGGAGCAGTTCGGCCACGTCCACGTGCTTCGGGGTCAATCCGCCCCGCAACACGTTGTCGCTGGCCGCCATCACCTCCACCCCGATGCCGCGCAGGTAGGCGTGCAGGTTCCCGGCCGGCATCCAGATCGCCTCGCCCGGAGCCAATCGCACCCGGTTGAGCAGCAACGCCACCAGCACTCCGGGATCGGCCGGATACGTCTCGGCCAACAACTCGACCAGGTCCCCGTCCGGCCCGCCGACCGCCGCCGTCCGGACCGCCGCCACCAGACCGGCCCGCTCCGCCGCAGGCCAGGTCAGCAGCAGGCGTACGGCCTCAGCCAGCCCCGCCGGACCGGCAGCCAACGCGTCGAGCACCGGCCGCAGCTGTGGTACGCCCAACCCGGCGAGCACCGCCGCCGAGGTGGCCGGAGCCCGGAACCCGCACAGCGCCTCCATCGGCCCGAGCGCCACCAGCAGCTCGGGCTTGTGGAACGGGTCGACGTAGTTGCGATGGCCGTCGGCCCGGGCGTTCTCCGTGGCGTACCCGGACCGGGCCTGTTCGGCGTCCGGATGGGCCTGGAGGCTCAGCGGCGCCGCCGCGGCCAGCACCTTGAGCAGGAACGGCAGCCGCGGCCCGAACCGGTCGAGCACCGACTGCCCGAGCCAGTCGACCGGGGCGGCGGCCAGCACGTCGGTCAGCGCGACCCGGCTGCCGTCGCGCTCGACAGCGGCCGGCGCCCCCGGATGCGCCCCCAGCCACAGCTCGGCCTCCGGCCCGTCGCTCGTCGCCCGCCCCTGAAGCTCGGCGAGCGACGAGCGGGACCCCCAGGCGTAGTCCTTGATCGGCCCGTACAACGCTTCCACCGGTCAGCTCCCGGACTGCCCGGCCGTCTCCGGCGGGCCGGCCTGGGCCTGGTAGATGTCCGGCTCAAGATAGATGACCCGGGCCACCGGCAGCGCGGCACGGATCCGCGCCTCGACCGCGTCGATGCCCCGCGCCACCTCCTCGGCGGTCTCGCAACGCGCCACCGCTATCTTCGCCGCCACCAGCAACTCCTCCGGGCCCAGGTAGAGCGTCTTCATGTGGATGATCCGCTCGACCTCGGGCCCGGCGGTGACGGCCCGCTCGATGGCCGCGGTCTCCGCCGGCTCAGCCCCCTCGCCGAGCAGCAGGCTCTTGGTCTCCATGGCGAGCACGACCGCGATGGTCACCAGCAACAGGCCGATCATCGCGGTGCCCGCCGCGTCCCACCGACCATCGCCGGTGACCAGGGTCATTCCCACCCCGAACAGGGCGAAGACCAGGCCGACCAACGCGCCGAAGTCCTCCAGCAGCACCACCGGCAGCTCCGGCGCCTTGGAGCGGCGGATGAACCTGACCCAGGACTCACGGCCCCGCACCAGGTTGGACTCCCTGATGGCGGTACGGAAGGAGAACGACTCCAGCACGATCGCCACCAGCAGCACCGTCACCGGCACCCACTGCCAGCTGGTGATGCCGTGCGGGTCCGACCACTTGTGCCACGCCTCGTAGAGCGCGAAGAGCCCGCCCAGGCTGAACAGCACGATCGCGACGATGAACGCGTAGACGTACCGCTCCCGGCCGAAGCCGAAGGGATGTTGCGGGGTGGCTGCCCGCCGGGCCCGCCGGCCACCGATCAGCAGCAGCGCCTGGTTGCCCGAGTCGGCGACCGAGTGGATCGACTCGGCGAGCATCGACGACGACATCGTCAGCAGGTACGCGACGAACTTCGTCACGGCGATGCCGAGGTTGGCCAGCAGCGCGGCGATGATCGCCCTGTTGCCCCCCTCGGCGCTCACGCCACCGCTCCGCAGCGCTCCGCAGCGGCGCGAGACGCCACGCTACTGAGCCCGATGGTTCGCTCGCCACGCTCGCTCACGCCGCCGCTCCGCGCTCGTTCACTGGTTGGACAGCTCTTTCATCTCGGTGATCGCCGGCACCGCCATCGGGTCCAGGCCGTGCGCCAGCGCCAGGTAGATCGACGCGAAGTCGGGCACCGCCACCAGGGACGCCAGCCGTTCCAGGGCCGAGCCGCCCTCGGCGGTGACCACGTCGCACCGTACGCCGCGTCGTTCGGCGAGGGTCTGCACCGCGTCGGCGCGCCGCTCCTCGACCGCGAGGGGCTCGTCGGCGTCGTCCTCGGCGTTCAGGCCACCGTCGCGCAGCAGCACCAGCCGCAGCCGGGTGGAATCGCCCGCCGACTCCTCCGGGTCGGCGAAGATGTCCCGCTCCCCCTCGGCGAGGCCGCCGAAGACGCCGTCGAGCAGACCGACCCGCCCCCGGCCCGCCTCACCGAGCGCCCCGGTCACCACCGGATACCGGGCGTTGGCCGACAGCGTGTCGCCGAAGCGGCGGGCGGCGACCGAGGCCAGCGGCGACGAGCCCCACACGATCGGGATCGACCCGGCCAGGCCGAGCGCGAGGGACTTCGCCGGATTGACGAAGGACTCGGCGCTCGGGCGGCTGCGGTCGGCGTCGGCGTCCAGTCGGGCCGCCGTCTCCGCCAGGTCCGCCTCGTTCACCTTCACCAGGCCGAGCGCCCGGGCGGCGAGCAGCACCGGCACGGTGAGCCCCCAGAGGCTGGCGCGGGCCGGGGCCCGCCGGGGCACCGGGACGAACGGCGCGCGGGCCCGCTCGGCCACCGACTGCAACTGCGAGTCAGGGGGTGCCACCACGACCAGCCGGGCACCACGCCGGTGCGCGGCCTCGGCGGCGCCCAGCGCCTCGGGGCTACGGCCGGAGGCGCTGACCGCGATCACCACGTCCGCCGCGCCGACCCAGCCGGGCACGCCCGCGCTGCGGTGCGCGATGACCGGCACCGGGCATCGCGGCCCGGCGACGGTGGCCAGCACGTCACCGGTACGCCCGGCGGTGCCGATGCCGGCGATGACCACCGCCCGGGGACGTCCGTCGTCGGCGAGTACGGAGAGGTTGGCCTCGGCGGCGAGCGCGGCCGACTCGCGGACCTGCGCGCCGGCCGAGGCGGTGTGCCGCAGCATGCCGCCCGGATCCCGTTCGGCCAACGCCTCCGGGTCGTCGAGGAGCCGGTCGTCGGCGTGGCGGTGGCCGCTGACGCCGGCCGTTCCGTCGATCACGACTGCTCCGCGGGGCCGCGCGCCTCGTCCAGCAGCAGCACCGGCACGTCGTCGCGGATCTCGAAGATCCGGCCGCACTCGGTGCAGGTCAGCGTCTGGGCCTGCGGGTCGTAGTCGAGCGGGGCATGGTGTGTGTCCGGGCAGGCGAGGATTTCCAGCAACTGCGGGTCGAGGGCCACTGCGCGGCTCCTTCCACGTATGCGGCTTCACCGATCGACGGTGCCGACCGGCGCGAGCGATCTTATCGGCGAACGCGGTCGAGGACGTCGTCGCGCAGCGAGGTCATCCGCTCCGCGGTGGGCGCCTCGACGTTGAGCCGCAGCAGCGGCTCGGTGTTCGAGGCACGCAGGTTGAACCAGGCCCCGTCGGGAAAGCGCAGGGTGAGCCCGTCCAGCTCGTCGGCCTCCGCGTCCGGGAACGCGGCCCGCACCTCGGCGACCTTGGCAGCCTGGTCCGCCACGGTGGAGTTGATCTCACCCGAGGCGACGTACCGCTCGTACTCGGCGGCCAGCGTGGAGAGCGGCAGCGGCTGTCCGCCGAGCGCGGCCAGGGTGTGCATCGCGGCCAGCATGCCGGTGTCGGCAAACCAGAAGTCCCGGAAGTAGTAGTGCGCGGAGTGCTCACCACCGAAGACCGCGTTGGTGCGGGCCATCTCGGCCTTGATGAACGAGTGGCCCACCCGGGCCACCACCGGCTCGCCACCGTGCTCCCGGATGATCTCCGGCACCGCGGTCGAGGTGATCAGGTTGTGGATCACCGTCGACCCGGGGTGCCGGGCCAGCTCCCGGGCGGCGACCAGGGCGGTGATCGCCGACGGGGAGACCGGCTCGCCGCGCTCGTCGACCACGAAGCAGCGGTCGGCGTCGCCGTCGAACGCCAACCCGATGTCCGCGCCGTGCGCCACCACCGCGCGTTGCAGGTCGACCAGGTTGGCCGGGTCCAGCGGGTTGGCCTCGTGGTTGGGGAAGGTGCCGTCCAACTCGAAATAGAGCGGCACGATCCGCAGCGGCAGGGCGGGCAGGACGGCGTCACCGAGCACGCTCGGCACGGTGTGCCCGCCCATGCCGTTGCCCGCGTCGACCACCACCGTCAGCGGCCGGATGCCGGACAGGTCCACCAGGGTGCGCAGGTGTGCCGCGTAGTCGGCGAGCAGGTCCCGCCGCTGCGCCGGCGCGATCGCCGCACCGAGCGGCTCGTCCTTGTCGAGCAGTGCCTGCGCCCGGTCGCGGATCTCGGTCAGCCCGCTGTCCTGCCCCACGGGGCGAGCGCCGGCGTGGCACATCTTGATGCCGTTGTACTGCGCCGGGTTGTGACTGGCGGTGAACATCGCCCCGGGCAGCCCGAGCGAGCCGGAGGCGTAGTAGACCATGTCCGTCGAGGCGAGCCCGATCTCGATGACCGGGCGCCCCTCGGCGCGTACGCCGGTGGCGAAGGCGGCGGCCAGCCCCGGCCCGGAGGCCCGCATGTCGTGCCCGATCAGCACGGCCTTCCCGGGCTCGCCGGCGGCGTCGAGCAGCTGGGCGAAGGCGGTGCCGAGAGCCCCGGCGACACGCTCGTCCCACTGGTCCGGCACCGTCCCACGGACGTCGTACGCCTTCACGATCCGGGACAGATCAGACACCGGTTCCACTCCTCGACTGCGGGCCGCCAACGAACCTGAGCGTATCGGAGGGGCGGGCCCTGCCCTGGCTCAGCCGGAGAGCCCGCGCCCGTGCCCCCGGTCATCTCCCTCCCCGGTGGGCGGCGGCGGGTCCTGCCGCGGCACCGCACCGTGGCCGGGCTGCCCCGGCGGCGCCGGGGTCGGCGCGGCCGAGGAGGCCGCGGCCGGCGCGGCCGGCGGAGCTGAGATCGGCGCTGCCGAGGCCGGCGCGGCCGGCGGGGCCGAGGCTGGCGCGGCCGACGCTGTCGAGGCTGGCGCGGCCGGCGGGGCCGAGGTCGGCGGGACGGCGGACCCCGCACCGGGCGGCATCGCCCGGGTCTGGTCGCCCGCGTCGGCTGGCCGCGCACCGTACAGGCCACCGGACGGGCGCGGGGCGGGCGTGCCCCCGTACACCCGTGGCGTGCCGGGCCGGCTCGTCCCGTACACCTGACCGGGCGGGACCGGCGCGGCCCCCGGGGCAGGCCGGACCGGCGCGGCCCCCGGGCCGCCAGCGGAGCGGTAGGTGGTGCCGCCCGGATTACCCGACCGGGGGATGTCGGACCCGCCGTCCTGCCGCCGGTCCCTCCGGGAGCGGTGGATGAGCAGCCCGATGAGCAGCGCGCCGGCGGCGACCATGGCGATGCCGAAGTACATCACCGGCGACCCGCCGGAGGACTGGTTGGCGGTCTGGGTGAGGTCGGCCGACGCGTCCGCGACGAGCGCCACGGTCGGCGTGGCCTCGGCGGTCTCCTCCTCGGCGACCTCTTCGCTAAGGGTGGGCGACGGGGACGGCGACGACGGTGACGACGACGGTGGCGTGACCCGTCCGCCGACCACCCGGGACTCCACCACTTCCCGGCCCAGCAGGTCACCCCGCGCCGTGGTGGCCTCGCCGGTCACGATGAGTCGACCGCCCGGCGCGTCGGCAGCGAAGGCGAGGCGGTACCGCATGGTGCTGCGCTTGCCCTTGCAGAGCTCGTCCCGGACCGGGGCGACCGGGCTGGTGATCACCAGCCCGCCGTCGCCGGAGACCGTCACCGGCACCCAGCGACCGCCCACGTTGGCCTGCACCGCCACCTGGTCCGGCCGGACGCCGGAGAGGCTCAGCCCCAGCGCGCTGCGCACCCGTACGCAGCCGTCGGTGCGCCTGCGCACCTCCACCGTCACGCCTTGGGCGGAACGGCCCGCGGTGAAGCTGCCCGCCGACCGCACCCGCACCCGGTCCTCGTCGGCATGCGCGGGTGCTCCGCCGAGCACCACCAGGCCGCCCAGGAACACGCAGACCGTCGCGAGCCGCGCAGCGTGGCGACGTACCGACATGATCAACCACCGTTCCTCCCCCGGACGGGGGAACCGCCGGTCAGGCTACTACCGGGGCCCGACGACGCCCGATCATCGAACACCCCGCATGTGCGCCACGCCACGCCGACGCACCCCGGCCGACGGCGACCCCGAACGCCACTGGCCGACCGCCCCGGCCCATGCCGCTCGGCGCGCCAGACCTACCGCTCGGCTCACCGTCGGTAGGCGCAGCCGTACGCAATGCCACGGGATCGCGTTGTCCGATAGGTTCTGCGGTGTGATCGACCGCGAACAGGCCGAGCAGATCGCCGCGGTGTGGGCCCGCCGTGACTCGGTGCGGCTGGGGCACGAATGCCGTCCCGTCGTCGCGGAGTTCGATCTCGGGTACGTCATCACCTCCACAGCGTCCACACAGGTCAGATCGCTCCCCGGCGACCTGCCGACCTGTGTGGTCGACAAACAGACCGGCGAGGTGACCACCTGGCCACGGGTCCCGCCCGACGTGGTCGAGCGGCTCTACCGTCGCAACCGGCACAGTGGCCCTCCGGTGCCGCGTACGGTGAAACCCGCCGGCCAGTTGCTGCGCGAGATCAACCGGCTGCCCACGCCGACCACGGCGGCACACCTCACCCTCGAAGGGCGGATCTTCACCGCGCACGGCACCAAGGGGGACGTGGAACTCAACCACCATCCGCTGGTCCGCGCGTATCTCGACGAACTGCCCACCGGGCATCTGGTCCGCGGCGGCGAGCGGCACGCGGAGGTCGTCGTGGTCTCCGACGTCCTGCACGAGTACGACCACCGCCGCGCCGCCGAAGGCATCGCCCCGATGGACGCCGCAGACGCCGCGGCGCTCCTGGCCAACGCCCGCTTCGAGTGCTATGTCGTCCGTGAGCCCGGCGATCCGGCCAGTGGACGCGCCAAACGCTGCTGCGACTCCTGCCTCAACTTCCTCGTCCAGGTCAACGTGCTGCCCAGCGCCGACCGCGGTTCGACAAAGCCGTGCCATCCCGAGCCGGCGACCGACCCGGACCCGGGACGTTTCCCACCCGACGTGGCGAGCGCGCTCGTCGCAGCCGGCTGGCGTCCCCACTTCGGTGATCGGACGGTGGCCGCCGAGGAGGTCAGAGGCGTTGTCGCCGTCGCCGGGCGGACCCACTCACACGAGGCGTTCCCGGCTGCGCTGCGGACTCTCGCCGCCTTCCCGAGCCTGGCCAGCAATCGGCTGGGCCCCGGTCAGCAGGTGTGGATCTCCCGCTTCGACATCCGTCCACTTGCCGTCGCCCACACCGCCGACTCGCTGGCCGACTTCGCGGCGGTGATCGGGGCACGCCTCTTCCCGATCGGTACGGAAGACCAGCACAGCATCATCGCGGTGGACGAGCAGGGCCGGATCTTCGTGCTGGACCAGGCCGGTGAGTGGTTTCTCGGGTCGGACATCGACGCCGCGCTCACCACCCTGCTGCTCGGCCGCGCTCCGGCCCGGGTACGCGACGACGGCACCTGGTGAACCCCGCTCCGGCGTTAATAGGGGGCCCTTCCTCTACCGCAGGCGTTAACAGGGGGCCCTTCCTTACAAATCGACGGAGGTGAGGACGGTTACGCGGGGGGCGGTGTAGTCGTCCATGGCGCTGCGCAGCCCCTCCCGGCCCACGCCGCTGCCCTTCACTCCGCCGTACGGCATCTGGTCGGCGCGGTACGACGGCACGTCGCCGATGATCACGCCGCCCACCTCCAGGGTCCGCGCCGCGGCGAAGGCGACGTCGAGGCGGCGGGTGAAGACGCCGGCCTGGAGGCCGTACGCCGAGTCGTTGACGGCGGCGAAGCCGGCGGCGTCGTTCTCGACCCGGTCCACCACGAGCACCGGCCCGAAGACCTCCTCGGTGCAGACCCTGGCCTCCTTCGGCACTCCGCTGAGGACGGTCGGGGCATAGCTGGCGCCCTCCCGCCGACCGCCGGTCTCGATGGTGGCGCCGGCCGCCACCGCCTCCTCCACCCAGTCCTCGACGCGCCGGGCGGCCGCCTCGGAGACCAGCGGGCCGACGTCGGTCAGCGGGTCCGCCGGATCGCCGGTACGCAGCTCCCGTACGGCCGCGACCAGCCGGGGCAGGAAGCCGTCGTAGAGCCACCCGTGCACGTAGACCCGCTGCACGGCGATGCAGGACTGCCCGGCCTGGTAGTTGGAGAAGGTGGCGATCCGGTGCGCGGCGAAGGTCAGGTCCTCGTCGCCGGCCCAGTCCTCGCAGATCAGCGCCGCCGCGTTGCCGCCCAGCTCCAGCGTCACGTGCTTCTCCGGTGCGGAGCGGCGGATGGCCGCGCCGACCGGACCGGAGCCGGTGAACGAGACGACCGGCAGCCGCGCGTCGCTGACCAGCTCGGCCGCGCGCTCGTTGGGCAGCGGCAGCACCGAGAACGCCCCGGCCGGCAGCTCGGTCTCGGCCAGGATCTCGCCGAGCAGCAGCGCCGACAGCGGGGTGGCCGGTGCCGGCTTGACGATGATGGGCGCGCCGACCGCGATCGCCGGGGCAACCTTGTGCGCCACCAGGTTCAGCGGGAAGTTGAACGGGCTGATGCCGAGCACCGGCCCCTTCGGCACCCGCCGCACCATGGCGATGCGGCCGGTGGCGGCCGGGTCGGTGTCGAGCCGTTGCAGCTCGCCGGAGAAGCGCCGCGCCTCCTCGGCCGCCCACCGGAAGGTGGAGACCGCCCGGCCGACCTCGGCGCGCGCCCACTTGACCGGCTTGCCGTTCTCGGCGGTGATCAGGGCGGCGATCTCCTCGGCCCGCTCGGCGAGCCGGCGCGAGACGTGGTCCAGCGCCGCGGCGCGGGCGTGCGCGGGCAGCGCGGCGGCCGTGGCGGCCACCCCGGCCGCCGCCGCGACGGCCGCCTCGACCTGCTCTGCGGTGGCGAGGGTGGTACGCCCGACCAGGCGCCCGTCGTACGGGTGATGCACGGACAGCTCGCCGGCGCCCTGGGTGGGACGACCGGCGACGAAGAACGGTGTGGGCTCCACGCTGCGCAGCCTAGACCACCCAGAAGCCGACGGAAATAGTCGCCACAACCCTTGTCTGCCGCGAATTCAGTAGCGAAGATGGCACGAAGATTGCGATAACCGCCGCGTGTGACCCCCCGGACCCTCGGAGTGATCCAGCCATGACCGACCAGCAGAAGCTGCGCAACTTCGTCAACGGCGCGTACGTCGAGCCGGCCGACGGTGGCTACGCGGACCTGATCGACCCGTGTACCGGTGAGGTCTTCGCCCAGGCCCCGGTCTCCGGCGCCGCCGACGTCGACGCGGCCATGAAGGCCGCCGCCACCGCCTTCGAGGGCTGGCGGGACAGCACTCCGGCCGAGCGGCAGAAGGCGCTGCTCAAGCTCGCCGACGCGGTCGAGGCCCGGGCCGCCGACCTGGTCGACGCCGAGGTACGCAACACCGGCAAGCCCCGGCAGCTCACCGCCGAGGAGGAGCTGCCGCCCGCGGTCGACGAGTTCCGCTTCTTCGCCGGTGCCGCCCGGCTGCTGGAGGGCCGCTCGGCCGGCGAGTACCTGGCCGGGCACACCTCGTACGTGCGGCGCGAGCCGATCGGCGTCTGCGCCCAGGTCACCCCGTGGAACTACCCGCTGATGATGGCGGTCTGGAAGATCGCCCCCGCGCTCGCCGCCGGCAACACGGTCGTGCTCAAGCCCTCGGACACCACCCCGGTGTCGACGCTGCTGCTCGCCGAGATCGCCGCCGAGCACCTCCCGCCGGGCGTGTTCAACGTGGTCTGCGGCGACCGGGACACCGGCCGGGCCCTCGTCGCGCACCCCACCCCGCAGCTGGTGTCGATCACCGGTTCCACCCGGGCCGGCATGGAGGTCGCCGCGGCTGCCGCGCCCGACCTGAAGCGGACCCACCTGGAGCTGGGCGGCAAGGCCCCGGTGGTGATCTTCGACGACGCCGACATCGCGGCGGCGGCCGAGGCCATCGCGGTCGGCGGCTACTTCAACGCCGGCCAGGACTGCACCGCGGCCACCCGGGTCCTCACCGCGCCCGGCGTGCACGGGGACTTCGTCGCCGCCCTCACCGAGCAGGCCCGCAACACCAGGACCGGCGCGCCGGACGACGAGGACGTCCTCTACGGCCCGCTGAACAACGCCAACCAGTTGGCCCGGGTACGCGGCTTCCTGGACCGCCTGCCGGACCACGCCTCGGTGCAGACCGGCGGCTCGCAGGTCGGCGAGCGTGGCTACTTCTACGCCCCCACCGTCGTCTCCGGGGTGCGGCAGGACGACGAGATCATCCAGGACGAGGTGTTCGGGCCGGTCATCACCGTGCAGCGCTTCACCGACGAGGACGAGGCGGTGCGCTGGGCCAACGGCGTCGACTACGGCCTCTCCGCCTCGGTCTGGACGAAGGACCACGGCCGGGCGATGCGGATGACCCGCCGGCTCGACTTCGGCTGCGTCTGGGTGAACACCCACATCCCGTTCATCTCGGAGATGCCGCACGGCGGCTTCAAGCACTCCGGGCACGGCAAGGACCTCTCGGTCTACAGCCTGGAGGACTACACCCGGATCAAGCACGTCATGCACAACATCGAGGGCTGACACCACTGATGACATCCTCAGAAGAGCTGCACAAGCGGCGCGGCACCGCCGTGGCCCGGGGCGTCGGCAGCGTCATATCGTCCTACGTGGACAGCGCCGCCGGCGGCACCATCACCGACGTCGACGGCCGCCAGTGGATCGACTTCGCCGCCGGCATCGCGGTCACCAACGTGGGCAACTCCGCCCCCAGGGTGGTCGAGGCGGTACGCGCGCAGGTCGAACGCTTCACCCACACCTGCTTCATGGTCGCGCCGTACGAGTCGTACGTGGCGGTCTGCGAGCGGCTCAACGCGCTGACCCCGGGCGGCTTCGAGAAGCGCTCGGCGCTGTTCAACTCCGGGGCCGAGGCGGTGGAGAACGCCGTGAAGATCGCCCGGCACGCCACCGGGCGGCCCGCGGTGGTGGTCTTCGACCACGCCTACCACGGCCGGACCAACCTGACCATGGCGTTGACCGCGAAGAACATGCCGTACAAGCACCGGTTCGGGCCGTTCGCCGGTGAGGTCTACCGGGTGCCGATGTCGTACCCGCTGCGCGACGGCGGCCTGGACGGCGCCACCGCAGCGGCCCGTGCCATCGAGCTGGTGGAGAAGCAGGTCGGCGCGGAGAACGTGGCCGCGCTGCTGATCGAGCCGATCCAGGGCGAGGGCGGTTTCGTCGTACCGGCCGAGGGGTTTCTGCCGGCGCTGCGCGAGTGGGCGACGGCGGCCGGGGTGGTCTTCGTCGCCGACGAGATCCAGACCGGCTTCTGCCGGACCGGCGACTGGTTCGCCTGCCAGCACGAGGGGGTCGAACCGGACCTGATCACCCTGGCCAAGGGGATCGCCGGCGGGTTGCCGCTGGCCGCGGTGACCGGGCGGGCGGAGCTGATGGACGCGGTGCACATCGGCGGCCTCGGCGGCACGTACGGCGGCAACCCGATCGCCTGCGCCGCCGCCCTCGCGGCCATCGAGACCCTGCACGAGCTGGACCTGGCCGCCGCGGCCCGGCGGATCGAGTCTGTGCTGGGCGCACGGCTGCGGGCCATCGCCGCCCGTGACCCGCGGATCGCCGAGGTACGCGGCCGGGGCGCGATGCTCGCGGTCGAGATCGTGCAGCCCGGCACGCTCACCCCGGACCCGGCCGCCACGGCGGCGGTCTCGGCGGCCTGTCACGCCGCCGGCCTGCTCACCCTGACCTGCGGCACCTACGGCAACGTGCTGCGCTTCCTGCCGCCGCTGGTCATCTCCGACGACGAACTGGCCCGCGGCCTGGAGATCCTCGACGCCGCGTTCGGCTGACCAAGCCGGTCGGGTGGATGTCGCGTCCGCACCGCGCGGCACCCACCCGACCCTCAGCTCAGCGCAGCAGCTCGACGGTGTTGTTGCGGACCAGGTTCTTGCCCGGCTCGCGGATCTGTTCCATCGCGGCGGAGTTGAGCAGCACGCAGCTGCCCGACGGGCCGGTCACGGTCACCGTGGTGGCCTTGTTGTTGTCCAGGTTGGTCACCCGCAGCCGGGTGCCCACCGGGAACTGGTTGCTGGTGGCGGCCGGCCCGGCGGCCTCCTCGAAGAAGGTGATCGCACCCTGGCAGGCCGACCTCGGAGCCGACCCGTCGACGGGCCGCTCGGCCGGCGGCGAGGCCGAACCCGGCCGGTCGCCGACCGCGCCCGGTCGCTCCGGCTGCGCCACCGCGCCGCCCACCCGCTCGACGACGTTGCGCCGGATGACGTTCTTGCCCGGCTCGCGGAGCAGCTCCATGGCGGCCGAGTTGAGCAGCACGCAGCTACCCGAGGGGCCGACGACGGTCACCTCCGCCGCCTTGTTGTTGTCCAGGTTTGTCACCCGCAGCCGGGTGCCCACGGGGAACTGGTTGCTGGTGGCGGCCGGTGCGCCCCCCTCGGCCGAGAACGTGATCGAACCCGGGCACACGCTCTGCCCGGCCGGTGCGCTGTCAGCGAACCCGAGTCCGGTGCCCACCGCCACGGCCGCCGTGGCGACCACCGCCACCCCCGCCGCCAGCATGTGCTTCCGCTGCAGCCTCACCTGTTTTCCTCCCGTCCTCACAGCCTGACTTCAGGTGCTGGTACGGCCTGTGAGCGTTAACCAGTTCAGCCCAGTGACCCGTATCGAAAACAAAGTTTCGATTGAACGTTCCGGCCGGCCGTTCGGCCCAGGTCGGACCGCCCCCCTTCACACCGCTCCGTAGCGGGTGCGGGCGGCCCCGGTCAGCAGTGCCCAGTACCGGTCGCCGTAGGACCAGTGCCACCACTCGGTGGGATAGTTGACCAGGCCGGCGCTGGTCAGCGCGCGAGCCAGGGTCCGGCGGTTCGTCCGGGCCGTCGCGCCGACCGTCGGCGCGTCGGTGAAGCAGGCGTTCTGGCTGGCCTCGGGGGTGGCGTCCACCGGGGTACCCATGTCCAGCTCGACACCGTCGCCGGTGCAGAGCGTCAGGTCCACCGCACCCCCGGTGCTGTGCGGGGCCACCTCGACCGGCGAGACGAACTTGGTGGTCTCCTGGTAGACCCGCTCCGATGTCCACTCCGGATGGTTGCGGCGCAGCTCGTCCCGGTAACCGGTGAAGATGTCCAGCTGTGCCTGGTACGGCCGGTACCCCTCGACCACCAGCAGGCGCAGCCCGGGTGGCAGCGCGTCCTGTGCGGCCAGCAGCCGCTCCACCACCCCCTTGCGTAACCGGGCGTACGCCCCGGCGGGGTCGGCCGCCCGCTCGTCCAACCGCAGGTCGGGTATCGCGCGTACGTCGATCAGCGGCTCGCCGTCGTCGAATCCGGGCACCGCCGCGACTCGCGGGTCGCAGAGCAGGATCATCGGGGATCCTGCGGGCCGGTGGGCCGCTGCGCGTGTCGGGCGAAGGCGAGGGCCACCAGCCGGTCCACGATCTCGCGGTAGCCGACGCCGGCCGCTGCCCACACCTTCGGGTACATGGAGTGCGCGGTGAAGCCGGGCATGGTGTTGAGTTCGTTGACGTACAGCTCGCCGGCGGCCTCGTCGTAGAGGAAGTCGACCCGGGCCAGTCCCCAACCGCCGATCGCGGCGAACGCGCGTATCGACAGGTCCTGGATCCGCTCGGTCACATCGTCGGGTAGGACGGCCGGCACGATCATCGGGTCGCTGTCGCCGAGGTATTTCTGCTGGTAGTCGAACCAGCCGCCGGTGACCCGCACCTCACCTACCGCCGACGCCTCCGGGCGTGCCCCACCGAGGACCCCGCACTCCAGTTCCCGGCCGGTGACTCCCTGTTCGACGATGATCAGGTTGTCGTGCCGTAGCGCTTCCTCGATCGCCTCCGCCAGGTCGTCTCCCTCGGCCACCCGGGAGATGCCGATCGAGGAGCCCATCCGGGCCGGCTTGACGAACAGTGGCCGGCGCAGGCCCACCACCAGCTTCTCCGGGTCCTCGGTGGCCTGGTAGGTCTGCCCGTCGAACGAGACGTGCGGCGTGCAGGGCACCCCCTCGGCACGCAGTGCCCGCTTCATCGCCACCTTGTCCATGCCGACCGCGGAGGCGAGGATGCCGCATCCCACGTACGGCACGCCCAGCGATTCGAGCAGCCCCTGCACCACGCCGTCCTCGCCGTACGGCCCGTGCAGCACCGGGAAGACCACGTCCAACTCGGCGTGCGCCGTGCCGGGCGCGTCCACCGCGGTGACCACCGCGGTGCCCCGCTGCCGCCCGGCCCGCAACTCCACGGTCGGTCCGGCCACGGTCAGCCGGTCGTCGATGGCCCGCTCCGCCCCGCTGCCATGCAGGTACCCGGCCAGCACCGCGTCCGGGACCAGCCGCAGCCCACCGGTGCGGGTGATCCCGACAGCGACCACGCGG
The DNA here is from genome assembly GCF_050942455.1 of Micromonospora sp. CA-263727. Lineage (NCBI taxonomy): Bacteria > Bacillati > Actinomycetota > Actinomycetes > Micromonosporales > Micromonosporaceae > Micromonospora > Micromonospora sp. CA-263727. The sequence goes on along the minus strand of NZ_CP192031.1, from coordinate 1,218,713 downwards.
TACCCGTCACCGGTGAGCGCCCGCGCCACGCCGAGCGCCGAGGCACACGACACCTCGTGCTCCGCCGACGGCCCGCCGAACAGGACCCCGACCCGAACCGGGGGTCGCTGGCCGTCGCCCCGCCGCGCTCCGTCCCTGGCCTGCTGACGATCGCTACTCATGCCGTTACCTCTTCCTCGACTCGGGCGGTGGTCGCCAGCCGGGCGACCAGGTCCGCCTCCACGTTTCCGCCGGTCAGCACCACACCGACCGTGCGCTGCCGGCGCTCACCGGCACCGGACGCCCCTCCGGCACCCGACGCGCCGTCGGCCGCCAGCCGCAGGGCGCCGGCCAGCCCGGCCGCGCCGGAGGGCTCGGCCAGCACCTTCAGCTCCATCAGGAGCAGCCGGAAGGCGTCGGCGATCTCGTCGTCGTCCACCCGCACCACCCCGCGCAGACGGTCACGCAGGACGGCGAACGGCAGCCCGCCCACACAGGACGGGCGCAGTCCGTCGGCGATCGTCGGCGCTGGCGCGACCGGGACCGGGCGACCGGCCGCCAGGCTGCGGGCCAGCGAGTCACAGCCGCGCGGCTCCACGCCGTACACCTCGATCTGCCGACCGGCCACGGCCAGGCAGGCACCGGCCACCCCGCCGCCCCCACCGACCGGCAGCACCAACGCGTCCAGTGGGGTACCGAGCCGCTCGGCCTCCTCGATCAGCTCGACACTGGCACTGCCCTGCCCGGCGATGACGTCCGGATGGTCGTACGCGTCGACGATCGGGTAACCGGTCTCGGCGCTGATCCGCCGGGTCACGCTCAGCCGCTCCTCGACCGTGGTACCCATCAGGACCACACTCGCTCCCGCCGCGCGGGCCAGGGCCACCTTCGTCGGCGCCGCGTCGACCGGAAGCACCACCGTGGCGGCCAACTCGAACCGCCGGGCCGCGAGCGCCACCGCCACCGCGTGGTTGCCGGTGCTCTGCGCCACCACCCCGGCATGCCCGGCCGCGGCCAGCCGGCCGACCGCGAACAGCCCGCCGCGCATCTTGTACGAACCGCCGGCCTGTAGGTTCTCCGCCTTCAACAACACCCGGGCACCGGCCAGCCGGTCGATGGCCGGCGCCCGCAGCACCGGGGTGCGCAGCACCCGGCCGTCGAGCCAACGGGCCGCCTCCGTCACGTCGATCAGAGCCTCGGCGGCTCCGGACGGGTCGGTATGGGACATGTTCACTCCCTCAAGATCAGTCAACGCGGAGCCGCCGGCACGGACGGCGCTGGTGCCACCGGCGGGGACGGCCGGGTTGCCGGCCGACCGGTGGCCGAGTTCCGCTTGGGCAGGTCGAACAACCACGTCGCCCGGGCAGCCAGCAGCAACCGGTGCAGGCCGAGGCTGAGCGCCAGCACGACGACCGTGAGCGAGAACGGGAAGCCGATGGCCAGCGCGAACCGGGCGGAGTCGTCCAGACCGGCGATCGGATCGGCGATCAGTCGATGCAGCAACGCCAGCACCGGCATGTGGATCACGTAGATCGGCAACGTCTGCCGGCCGAGGGCGGCGAGCGGCTGGCCGACCGCCGACCATCGGGCCAGCCGGACCGCCCCGGCGATGCCGAACAGCACCGCGACGAGCGAGACCACCAGCGCCACGCCGGGTAGCCGGGCGGCACCGGTCGCCGCCACGGCGGCCAGCACGGCGGCGTACGCGCACGCCGCCAGCCACAGCCGGCGGCCGGTGACCGCATCGGCCCACCGCTGGAGGTACCCGCGCAGGTACAGGCCGGCCAGGAAGAACACCAGGTTCTGGTAGAGACCGCCCCGGTTGCCCGGAGTGTCGAGCAGCCCGGCCGCCGCGACGGCGCTGAGCGCCCCCGCCGCCGCCAGCGGTACCGCCGGATGGACCCGTCGCAGCGCCTTGGCCAGCACGAAATAGAGCGCCAGCGCGTAGAGGTACCAGAGGTTGGACGGGGTGATCGTCAGCTGTGCCAGCAGGTCACCGAGGCTGGTCGCCCGGTCGGTCGGGAAGCCGGGGGCAAGGGCGAGCACGGCGGTGTGGATCAGCAGCCAGACGCCGTACAGGTAGAGGAAGCGGGCGATCCGTGGCCGGCCGACCGCGCGCCAGGGCCGCTGCACGGCGTTCGCCGCGAACATTCCGGAGATGGCGAAGAAGAGCGGCATCCGCATCGGCAGCAGCAACTCGCCGAGGGTCCCCCAGGCGCCGGCCACCGGCACGGTGAGCCGCCAGTCGATCTGGAGGTAGTCCTTCATGATCACATGCCAGAGCAGCACCAGGAGGATGCAGCCACCCTTGGCGACGTCCGCCCAGTCAAGCCGGTCGCCCGCCGGTGCCGCCGGCTGCTCGCTGTTGCTCACGGGGTCTCCTCTCGCAGGATGGGCGGGGCTGGCCGGTATCGGGCACGCCGAAGGCCGGGACGCCGCGCCCGGCGGTACGTCGAGTGCGGAAGCCCGCTGGTTCACTCCGCACCGGGGGTACTTCGCCGCGTTCACGCCGCACCGGGCGCGGTCAGGGTTGCTGGCCCGGCAGACCGCCGGCGCGGTCAGGGTGCGTTGGGTAGCCGGACCTCCACCCGCAGTCCGCCGTACTCGGCTGGTCGGGCGGCGATGAGGCCGTCGTGCGCCTGGGTGATCGAGCGGGCGATGGCGAGGCCGAGACCCGCGCCACCGCTCTGGTTCGTGCGGTCCCGGGCCAGCCGGCGGAACGGCTCGAAGAGCCCCGCCACCGCCTCGGCCGGCACCACCTGGCCGGTGTTGACCACGGTCAGCGCCGGATCCCGGCCGACCGCGACGGTGAGCGTCCCGCCCGGCCGGTTGTACTTGATCGCGTTCTCCACCAGGTTGGTCACCAGGCGTTCCAGCAGCACCCGCTCACCCATGACCACCCGGGTCACGAGATGGGTCTCCACGGTCACCCCGGCCGCCTCGGCCCGCTCCCGGTAGGCGGCGAGCACGGTGCTGACGACCTCGTCGAGGCGCAGCGGGATGCGCGACCGCAGCCCCTCGTCGCTCTCGCTGAGCGCGAGCAGCCCCTCGATGAGCCGCTCGTTGCGCTCGTTGGTCTCCAGCAGCTGACCGGTCAACAGTTCGAGCTGCTCTGCGGTGGGCGACCGGGCCATGCCCACCTCGATCAGCGTCCGCTGCACCGCGAGCGGCGTACGCAGCTCGTGGGAGGCGTTCGCGGCGAACCGGCGCTGCCCCTCGTACCCGGCGGCGATGCGCTCCATCATCTCGTCGATCGACCGGGCCAGCCGGGCCAGTTCGTCCTTGCCGCTCGGCCGGATCCGGTGGCCGAGGTTCTGTGGCCCGACGTGTGAGATCGGCCCGGCGAGGTCGCGCAGCGGGCGCAGGCACCACACCGCGGCGGCCCAGATCCCGGCCAGCACACCCAGCAGGACGATGAGCCCGGTCAGTGGGACGGCCGGGCCGGCGAGGGCTCGCGCCGCCTCGCACACGACGCCGGACCCCGGCAGCCCCACGTCGCAAACCGCGCGAGCCCGGAACGACAGCTCGTCGAAGACCACCACCGTCAGACCGGGCAGGATGGCCCCGACGAGGAGGGCGAGCGCGCCGATCAGCACGATGCGCCAGCGCAGGGTCATGCCGGGCCGCCGATCCGGTAGCCGGCCCGGGGCACGGTGTGGATGACCTGCGGCGCGCCGAGCTTCTTTCGCAAGGTCATCACGGTGACCCGGACGGTGTTGGTGAACGGGTCGGCGAACTCGTCCCACGCCTGTTCGAGCAGTTCCTCCGCGCTGACCACCCGGCCACCGGCACGCAGCAGCACGTGCAGCACGGCGAACTCCTTCGGGCTCAGGCTGACCGGGTGGCCGTCCCGGGTGACCGTGTGCCGGGCCACGTCCAGCGCGACGCCGTGCATCTCCAGCACCGGCGGCACCGCCGGAGCGGACCGCCGGCCGAGGGCCTGCACCCGGGCAACCAGCTCGGCGAAGGCGAACGGCTTGGTCAGGTAGTCATCGGCGCCCAGCCCCAGGCCCTCCACCCGGTCCCGGATGCCGGCGGCGGCGGTGAGCAGCAGCACCCGGGTGCCGCTGCCGGAGGCCGCGAGGCCACGGCACACCTCGTCGCCGGTGTGCCCGGGCATGTCCCGATCCAGCACGGCCACGTCGTACCGGGTCACCCCGATCCGCTCCAGCGCACCGTCGCCGTCGTAGCAGACGTCGACCGCCATGGAGAGGCGACGCAACCCCTCGGCGACCGTGTCCGCCAACAACCGCTCGTCGTCCGCCACCAGCACCCGCACGCTTTCCACACCCCCGTGGCCCGTCGCCATCCGACCTACGTTCTCAGGCAGAAGTTAAGGGCTACGTAAACGCCTGCCGCAGCAATCCTCCACGCCACCGCCCGACGTACCCATTTGGCGATCCGGGGTGAGCTGGGTCACCATGGGCGCGAGGAGGTCGCCCGTGGTCGACCCGTGGCTCGCCCTGGAATTCGGCGCCGATCCGGCAGAGCGGATCGCGCAGGTCGGCGCGGCCCACGAGGCGTTCCTCACCGGCGGCTCGGAGGCGGCCCGACGCACCGACCGGCACCTCCGTGACGTGGTGGCGCGCTCCTGGAACCGCTCGGCCCGGCTGCTCGACCCGGAGGCCACCCCGCCGGTCGAGCTGACCGACAACGCCCTGGCCAGCTACCGCGCGGCCCACCCCCTCGCCCGTGTCCTGCCACTCTTCCGCGACCTGCTCGGCGGCATCGCCACCGACGGCGCCCACCTGATGGCGGTCTGCGACGAGCACGGGCGGCTGCTCTGGGTCGAGGGCCATCCCGGCGTGCTCCGGCACGCCGAGCGGATGAACTTCGTCCCCGGCGCCCGGTGGGACGAGACGCACGCCGGCACCAACGCCCCCGGCACCGCCCTGGCCGTCGACCACAGCGTGCAGATCTTCGCGACCGAACACTTCGCCCGGCCGGTGCAGCGCTGGACCTGCGCCGCCGCGCCGATCCACGACCCGGCCAGCGGACGGCTGCTCGGCGCGATCGACATCACCGGCGGCGACCACCTGGCCACCCCGCAGAGCCTCGCCCTGGTCCGGGCCACCGCCCGAGCGGCCGAGGCGCAACTCGCCGCCGACGGGCCGGTCGAGCCGGGCGTCCGGCACATCGCCGCGCTCGGCCGGGACGAGGCGGAACTGCGGGTGGACGGGCGTCGGATCCGGCTCGGGCGGCGGCACAGCGAGCTGCTCGTGCTGCTGCTCGACCATCCCGAGGGACGCACCGGCGAACAGCTCGGCCTCGACCTCTACGGCGACGACCGGCTGCACCCGGTCACCCTGCGCGCCGAGCTGTCCCGGCTGCGCCGGGTGCTCGGGCCCGAGCTGCTCGACTCCCGCCCGTACCGGCTGCGCGGCACCGTCCGCGCCGACTTCCGTACCGTCACCGAACTGCTGGCCGGTGGCGATCCGGCGGGGGCGCTCGACGCGTACGCCGGACCGCTGCTGCCCGGCTCCGACGCGCCGGGAGTGACGCGACTGCGCCGGCTGGTCGACGGCCAGCTCCGCGCGGCGGTGCTGGCCGCCGGGGACCCGGCGCTGCTCGCGGCTTGGACGGCGACGCCCGCCGGTGCCGACGACCTGGCCGCCTGGCAGGTCCTGGCCCGGGCGCTGCCGCCGGGCGCGCCCCGCCGGCCGCTCGCCGTGGCGCGGATCCGCCAGCTCAGCATCGAGTACGGCCTGCCGTACGCAACGTCGCTGCAACGTACCGGTAACTAGCCTCCCGCCATCACCACCACACCGACGGCGGAGGTGCACCATGACGCGCTACGACGCGCCCACCCACTGGCAGTCCCGCTACGACCACTTCATCGGCGGCGAGTACGTCAAGCCACACGGCGGCCGATACTTCGAGAACCCCACCCCGGTGACCGGGCAGACCTTCTGCGAGGTGGCCCGGGGCACCGCCGAGGACGTCGAGAAGGCCCTCGACGCCGCGCACGGCGCCGCCGACGCCTGGGGCCGCACCCCGGTCGCCGAGCGGGCCCTCATCCTCAACCGGATCGCCGACCGGATGCAGGAGCACCTGGAATCCCTGGCCATCGCCGAGACCTGGGAGAACGGCAAGCCGGTACGCGAGACCCTGGCCGCCGACATCCCGCTGGCCATCGACCACTTCCGCTACTTTGCCGGCGCTATCCGGGCCCAGGAGGGCTCACTGGGCGAGCTGGACGACGACACCGTGGCGTACCACTTCCACGAGCCGCTCGGCGTCGTCGGGCAGATCATCCCGTGGAACTTCCCGATCCTGATGGCGACCTGGAAGCTGGCCCCCGCGCTCGCCGCCGGCAACGCGGTGGTGCTCAAGCCGGCCGAGCAGACCCCCGCCTCGATCCACTACTGGCTGTCGCTGGTAGCCGACCTGCTGCCGCCGGGCGTGGTCAACATCGTCAACGGCTTCGGCGTCGAGGCGGGCAAGCCGCTGGCGTCCTCGCCCCGGGTGGCCAAGGTCGCGTTCACCGGCGAGACCACCACCGGGCGGCTGATCATGCAGTACGCCAGCGAGAACATCAAACCGGTCACCCTGGAGCTGGGCGGCAAGAGCCCGAACATCTTCTTCGACGACGTCAGTGCCGCGTCCGACGACTTCCTGGACAAGGCGCTGGAAGGCTTCACCATGTTCGCCCTCAACCAGGGTGAGGTCTGCACCTGCCCGTCCCGGGCGCTGATCCAGCAGGGCCACTACGCCGACTTCCTGGCCGCGGCCGTCTCCCGCACCGGCCAGGTCAAGCAGGGACACCCGCTGGACACCGAGACGATGATCGGCGCACAGGCGTCGAACGACCAGCTGGAGAAGATCCTGTCCTACCTGGACATCGGCCGGCAGGAGGGCGCCCGGGTGCTCGCCGGTGGCGCGCGGGCCGACCTGGGTGGTGAACTCTCCGGCGGATACTACGTCCAGCCGACCATCTTCGAGGGCGACAACTCGATGCGGATCTTCCAGGAGGAGATCTTCGGCCCGGTGGTCTCGGTGACCTCCTTCGCCGACCTGGACGACGCCGTGAAGATCGCCAACGACACCCTCTACGGGCTGGGCGCCGGCGTCTGGACCCGGGACATGAACACCGCGTACCGGGCCGGGCGGGCGATCCAGGCCGGCCGGGTCTGGACCAACTGCTATCACGCGTATCCGGCGCACGCGGCGTTCGGCGGGTACAAGCACTCCGGCATCGGCCGGGAGAACCACAAGATGATGCTGGAGCACTACCAGCAGACCAAGAACCTGCTGGTCAGCTACGCCCCGAAGAAGCTGGGCTTCTTCTGATGAGCGCCCCGGACGGCGCGGCCCGCAGGGCCGCGCCGCCGCCGGCCACCGTCGCTCCGGCAGTGGTCTCGGTGACCCCGGCGGCAGCCGAGTTGATCCGGTCGCTGCGGGGGCAGCACGGGCCGCTGATGTTCCACCAGTCCGGCGGCTGCTGCGACGGCAGCGCCCCGATGTGCTACCCGGCCGGCGAGTTCCGCACCGGCTCGTCCGACGTCCTGCTGGCGGCTCTGGAAATCGAGGGGGTTGCAGAGCCGGTGGAGTTCTGGATGTCGGCGGCCCAGTGGGAACTGTGGAGGCACACCCGACTCACCGTCGACGTGGTCCCCGGCCGAGGCAGCGGCTTCTCCCTGGAAGCCCCCGAAGGCCTCCGCTTCCTGATCCGCTCCACCCTAGCCCCCTGACACGCTCGTCGTACGGCGGTGATCCCTCCGTCGGCCTGGATCCAGCCGTGGCTGTCGAGGGGGGTCACCATCGACTCAGGGCGACGGGCAGCGCTGTCAGGCGATCTGACGGAGATCGTCGCCGTAGTCGAAGATGATGCGGAGCCGGGCACCGAGCGCGTTGGCATAACGACTCAACGTGGCCACCTCGTTCACGTCGAGGTCACCGTTTTCGATCTGGCTGACCCGTCCCGGCGTGACACCCATGAAATCGGCCACCTGCCGCTGCGTGAGCCCCAACCTCTTGCGTTCCTCAGCGAGGTGAAAGGCGTTAACCCACGCCTCGGTGCTGGCCCGCTCCTTCTCGTAGGCTGCCTCGTCACCGCCAAGCTCCTCACGCACCTCATCCCAGTCGTGGAACTCGGTCACAGCTCCCCCCTTCGCTCGCGCTCGTTGTCCAGCCACGCCTTGTACGCGACCTCCGCCAACGGAATGTTCTCCTGGTACCACCGCGTCCAGTTCTGCGACTTGTTGCCGGCGACCAGGAGAACCGCCTGCGACCAGGGGTCGAACACGAAGAGCACACGGATCGCCACCTCCCGGCCCGATCTCGGCCGAAGCTCTTTGAGGTTGCTGATATTGCTTCCGCGGAGCGTGTCCACGAGAGGACGTCCCAGTCCCGGCCCGGTCTCCGCCAGCATGTCGACGGCCACGCGGACGCGTTCATAGGTTTCCGGATCACGTCGCCGCAGTTCCTGAAGCCATCGGCGAACATCTCCGGTGACCCGAACCTGCCAACGGCGGCGTCCTGCACGCATGCGTCAACTATAGCCCGAGCTAAACTTTCCCGCTGGCCTCTGCCACGCCCCCAGGTTCAGCGGGCGTCTAGGAGGGGTTGGGTGGGGTTCCAGGGGGTTCCGGTGGTGGCGTCGCGGCGGCGGCGGGCGATGGCCGACAGCGCCTCCAGCACCACGCGGTTGCCCAGGTAGGCGGTGATGTCGGCGTGGTCGTAGGGCGGGGCCACCTCGACCACGTCCACCCCGACCACCGGGAGTTCGTAGCAGACCCGGCGGACCGCGTCGAGCAGCTGCCGGGAGGTGAGGCCGCCCGGCTCGGGGGTACCGGTGCCGGGCGCCATGCCGGGGTCGACCACGTCCACGTCGACGGAGAGGAACACGGCCTCGCACTCGTCGGTCGCGATCCCGAACGCCTCGGTGAGGCAGGAGTCCAGGCCACGGGCCACGATCTCGGTCATCTCGTACGAGCGCATCCGCTGCTCGGCCATCCACCGCAGCGTCTCCGGCCCCGGCCAGTAGCCGCGCAGTCCGATCTGGAGGAAGCGGTCGCCGCGTACCGCGCCGGACTCGATGAGCCGGCGCATCGGCTGGCCGTGCCCGTGCAGCGAGCCGAACTCGATGTCCCCGGTGTCGGCGTGCGCGTCGAAGTGCACCAGCGACACCCGGCCGAGCCCGTGGTGGCGGGCCACCCCGGTGGCGTCGGGCAGCGCGATGGAGTGGTCGCCGCCGAGCACCACCGGGATCGCGCCCGCCGAGGCCACCGCGTACACGGCCGATTCCAGTGCGCCGAGTGACCGCTCGATGTCGCCGGAGAACATCTCCACGTCACCGGCGTCGTACACCCGCAGGTCACGCAGGGCGTCGACGCGCAGGGCGAGCGACGGTCGGGAGCCGTCGTGCGGCAGGTAGCAGGCCTGCCGGATGGCCGACGGGCCGAACCGGGTGCCGGGCCGGTGCGAGGTGCCGCCGTCGAAGGGCGCGCCGACGATGACCACGTCGGCGTCCGCGTACGTCGCCGGCTCCTCGATGGTGCACGGCGGCACGCCGAGGAACGTGACGTCGGGGCCGAACATCGGGCCATAGCGGGTCATCTCACCGCTCCTGGATGCCCCACGGCGAGCCGTAGCCGGTGAGCAGATCGAGGAACGGTGTCGGCGGCAGCGCCTCCGGGCCGAGCACCCCGGCACCCGACCACGCGCCGGTGGCCAGCAGTTCCAGGGCGACCACCGGGTTCACCGCGGTCTGCCAGACCACCGCCTGGTGGCCGTACTCGCGCATCGACCACTCGTTGTCGACCACGTGGTAGAGGTAGACCTCGCGCGGCCGGCCGTCGACCCCGACGCCGCGTACCCACGTGCCGGCGCAGGTCTTGCCGCGCATCCGGTCGCCGAGGGTGGCCGGGTCGGGCAGGCAGGCGGCCACCACGTCGCGCGGTGAGACGGACACCCCGCCCACCCGCACCGGGGACGTCGCGGAGAGGCCGAGCTTGTGCAGCGTCTTGAGCACCTCGATGAACTCGTCGCCGAGGCCGTACTTGAAGGTGACCCGCTTCGCCGGCACCCAGCGCGGGATCAGCAGCACCTCCTCGTGTTCGACGTTGACGCACTCGACCGGCCCGATGCCCTCGGGGAAGTGGAACACCTCGGGCTCGCTGAACGGCTCGGTGGTGAACCAGCCCCGGCCCGCCTCCCAGATCACCGGCGGGTTCAGGCACTCCTCGATGGTGGTCCAGATCGAGAAGGAGGGCGCGAAGTCGTAGCCGTCCACGGTCAGGTTGGCCCCGTCGCGTACCCCGATCTCGTCGATCTCACCGAACAGCTCGTCGGCGGCGTACCGGGCGAAGATGTCCGACAGGCCGGGCTCGACGCCGATTCCGCAGAGCGCCAGCCGGCCGGCGGCCTCCCACTGCCCGGCCACCGCGAACTGCTCGTCGCCGAGTTTCACGCCGGTCTGCGCGTGTGGGTGGTCGGGGTGCGGGTGGGAGAGCGACATCGCCATGTCCAGGTAGTCCGCGCCGGCCGCGTACGCGCCGTCGAAGATCGGCATGACGAACCGCGGGTCGACCGCGTTGAGCACGTGGGTGATCCGGTGCTCGCGGCAGAGCGCGGCGACCGCCGCCGCGGAGGAGGCGTCGACCGCAGCGGCGACGAAGCGGGAGTCCTGGTCGGCGACCGCCCGCGACGCGCGGCCGGGATCGTAGTCGGCGACCACCATGGTCTCGAAGAAGGCGCGTCGGGCGGCGATGGCGACGACGGCGGAGCCGACGCCACCCGCGCCGACGAGCAGGATACGCATCACGAATCGAACCCCAAACCAAACCGATCGAGAGTACGGAGCCAGCGGTCGCGCCGTCCCGCCCGCGCATCGGCACGGGCCTCGGAACGTGAGCTGGACGGGGTCATGGCCGGCTGCCTGCCCGGGGTTTCGGCACGGGCGCGGCCACTGCCGCCCGCCGGGCCTGCCGGCCGCGCAGCGAGCTTGCCAGCACCAGCAGCAGCGCGACCAGGAACATGGCCGTTCCGATGACGTTGACCTGCGGCGGGATGCCCCGCTGGGCGGCACCCCAGACGTACATCGGGAACGTCACGGTGGTGCCGGAGTTGAAGTTCGTGATGATGAAGTCGTCGAAGCTGAGCGAGAAGGCCAGCAGAGCGGCGGCCACGATGCCGGGCAGCACCAGCGGCAGGGTGATCCGCCGGAACGTCTGCCACTCACTGGCGTAGAGGTCCATCGCGGCCTCCTCCAGCCGCCGGTCCATCCCGGCCAGCCGCGCCTTGACCGTGACCACCACGAACGACACGCAGAACATCACGTGCGCGATGACGATGGTCCAGAAGCCCAGCGGCACCCCGCCGGCCACGAAGAGGGCGAGCAGCGAGGTGCCCATCACCAGCTCCGGCGTCGCCATCGGCAGGAAGATCAGCACGTTGAGCCCGGACCGGCCGCGGAACTGGTGCCGGACCAGCGCGAACGCCATCAGCGTGCCGAGCGCGGTGGCGGCCACCGTGGCGATGAAACCGATCTGCACGCTACGCAGCACCGCGTCGCACATGTCCGAGGTGGCGCAGGGGTTGCGCCAGTTGTCGAGGGTGAACTCGTTGAAGTCGTACGACAGCCGGCTGGACGGGCGGTTGAACGACAACGCGGCGACCACCGCGATCGGCAGGAACAGGTAGCCGAGCACCAGCAACGCGACGCCCATCACCCAGTGCTGAGCGAACCAGCGGGACACGCGGGTCACGACGCCTGCCTTTCGTTCGCGACTGCGGGGCACCGCTGCGCTGCACTCCTCGCGCTCACAGAACCTCCTCCGTGCCGGCCCGGCGCAGGTAGACGAAGACCACCGCGAGGATCGCCGACATCAGCAGGAAGGAGAGCGCCGCGCCCTGCGGGTAGTCCAGCCGGACCAGGAAGGCCGAGTCGATGACGTTGCCGATCATGTACTGGTTCGGGGTGCCGAGCAGTTCGGCGTTGATGTAGTCGCCGGTCGCCGGGATGAAGAAGAGCAGGGTGCCGGCGATCAGGCCGGGCATCGACAGCGGCAGGGTGACCCGCCGGAACGTCTTCAACGGGCTGGCGTAGAGGTCGCTCGACGCCTCCAGCAGCCGGTAGTCGAGCCGCTCCAGGCTCGCGTACAGCGGCAGCACCAGGAACGGCAGGAAGTTGTACGTCAGGCCGAGCACCACCGCGATCGGGGTGGCCAGCAGTCGCCCGTCCGGGCCGAGCAGGTGCACGTCGCGCAGCAGCCCGACCAGCCACCCGTTGTCCGACAGGATGGTCTTCCAGGCCAGCGTGCGCACCAGGAAGCTGGTGAACATCGGCGCGACCACGCAGACCAGCAGGAGGTTCTTCCACCGACCGGCCTTCTGCGCGATCGCGTACGCCAGCGGGTAGCCCATCAGCAGCCCCAGCACCAGCGCGATGCCGGCGTACAGGAACGACCGGCCGAACTGCGGCCAGTACTGCTGGAGCGCGGTCGGATAGTTGCCGAACGCCCAGGTCAGCTCGTAGCCGGTGGAGAGCGAGCCGTCCGGGTCGTAGAGGCTGGCGGCGGCGAGCTGCAACAGCGGCACGGCGAAGAAGAGGAACAGCCAGGCCGCGCCGGGCAGCAGCAGCAGATACGGCAGGAACCGGTGCCGCCCCGGGCGGGCGGCTGGCGGCGGCGACGCCGGCTGCCCCGAGGCCGTGGGGACGTGAGCCAGCGCAGTCACGCCGCCGCCTCGCCCCGCTCGCCAGCGGCGTGATACGCCTCGCTGCGGTGCCCGATGGTTCGCTCGCTCACGAGGACGCCCCCACCGGCTCGTCGAGGACGGGGGTGGTGCGGTCGTCGTCGTCGGCCCGGCGGCCGAGCAGGAAGGCGTGCCGCGGGTCCCAGTACCCGACCGCTCGGCTGCCCGGCACGAACCGATGCTGCGCGCCGCTGTTGGCGGCGAAGACGCTCACCTCGGTGCCCCAGCCGGTGCGCAGCAGGTACTGGGTGCTGACCCCGACGTAGGAGGCGTCGCTGATCGTCCCTTCGAGGTACTGGCAGCCGGCGGGCACCTGGTTGGCGGAGCCGGTCAGGTGCAGCTTCTCGGGGCGGATGCCCAGGTGGACCGGGCCCCGATCGGTGCGGGCGCGGGCGGCCGGCACGGAGAACCGGGCGCCGTGGGCGGTCACCAGGAGCTGGCCTCCGCTGCCGCCGGTGACCTCGCCGGCGATCAGGTTGGACTGGCCGAGGAAGTTGGCCACGAAGGCGGTGGCCGGGAACTCGTAGATCTCGGCGGGCGGGCCGAGCTGCTCGATCCGCCCGGCGTTCATCACCGCGACCGTGTCGGCCATCGTCATGGCCTCCTCCTGGTCGTGGGTGACGTGCACGAAGGTGATCCCGACCTCGGTCTGGATCCGCTTGAGCTCGATCTGCATCTGGCGGCGCAGCTTGAGGTCCAGCGCGCCGAGCGGCTCGTCGAGCAGCAGCACCTGTGGGTGGTTGATCAGTGCCCGGGCCAGGGCGACGCGCTGCTGTTGCCCGCCGGAGAGCTGGGCGGGGCGGCGTCGCTCGTAGCCGTCGAGCTGCACCAGCGACAGCATCTGCCGGACCTGCTGGTCGAACGAGCGGATGCCGCGCCGGCGCAGCCCGAAGGCCACGTTCTCGAAGATGTCCAGGTGCGGGAAGAGCGCGTAGCTCTGGAACACCGTGTTGACCGGCCGCTTGTACGGACGCAGCCGGGCGATGTCCCGATCCCCGAGCAGCACCTGCCCGCTGGTCGGCTCCTCAAGTCCGGCGATCATCCGCAGGGTGGTCGTCTTACCGCAGCCGGACGCGCCGAGCAGGGCGAAGAACGAGCCCTGCGGAATCGTCAGACTCAGGTCGTCGACGGCGGTGAAAGCGCCGAACGTCTTGGTGAGGTTTGCCAGCCGCAGATCGCCGGCCGGAGTCTCCCGCGCCATCATCACGCTCCGATAACCTGCTGGAACTTGGTCTCGTACTCGCGCTCCTGCTTCTCGTCCAGCGCCATGAAGACCCGCGCCTTGGAGAGCATCGACTCGTCCGGGAAGATCAGCGGGTTGGCGGCGAGTTCCGGGTCGATCTTCTCCATCTCCGCCTGCGCGCCCTGGACCGGGCAGATGTAGTTGACGTAGGCGGCGAGCTGGGCGGCGACCGCCGGATCGTAGTAGTAGTTGATCAGCTCTTCGGCGTTGGCCTTGTGGGTGGACCGGTTCGGCACGAGCATGTTGTCCGACCAGAGCGTCGCACCGGATTCGGGGATCACGAACTTGATCTGCTCGTCGTCGAAGCCGAGTTGGACGATGTCACCGGACCAGCCGATGCAGGCCGCGATGTCCCCCTTGGCCAGGTCCGGCGCGTAGTCGTTGCCGGTGAACCGGCGGATCTGCCCGGAGCTGACCGCCTTCTTGAGCTTGTTGAGCGCGTCGTCGAACTGGTTGGCGGTGAAGTCGCCCGGATTGTGCCCGTTGGACATCAGCAGCAGCCCCATGGTGTCCCGCATCTCCGTCAACGCGGTCACCTTGCCCTTGAGGTCGGGGCGGGTGAGCAGCTCGTCGACGGTGCGGATCTCCTGGGTGACCCGGCCGTTGTAGGCGAGACCGGCCAGGCCGGACTGCCACGGGACGGCGAGGTGGTTGTCGACGTCGAAGGGACGGTTACGCAGCGACGGCAGCAGGTTGGCCTCGACGTTGGGCAGCCTGGCCTTGTCGAGCTTCTGGAGCCAGCCCAGCCGGATCATCCGGGCCGCCATCCAGTCGGTCAGCACCATGACGTCCCGCCCGGTGCTCTGACAGGCGGCGAGCTGGTTCTGCACCTTCCCGAAGAACTCGTTGTTGTCGTTGATGTCCTCGGTGTAGGTCACCTGGATGCCGGTTTTACTGATGAATTCGTCCAGCGAGGGACGCTTTGCGTTGTTGTCCTCGTCCACGTCCATGTACTGCGGCCAGTTGGAGAAGGCCAATTTCTTCTCCGTACCGGACAGGTCCTCGCTGACGCAGCCGTCCTCGGTCTGCTGGGCGCCCTTGGTGCCGCAGCCGGCGAGGGTGCCGCCCGCGGCGAGCAGTGCGGCCGAGCCGAGGGTGCCAGTGAGCAGACCACGCCGGGTGAGGGGCCGGAAGGCACTACGCATGTGACGACTCCTAGAGGGTCATCGTCGGCGGCGGGACGGGGGTGGGCGCGCCGGCGGGAGGGTCAATGGCGATGGACGACTGATCCTGACATGAGGAGACCTCTCTCACAAGGGATTCCGTTGCTGGGATAGCCCTGGACGACGAATTACGCCAGACTGCCCGATGCCACTAGGCTCAGCCCGGTGATGGACATGGGGAGCGGTCGATGACGAACCGGCAGCAGGACAGCGGCAACGGTGGACGCCGGGTCAGCGTGCGCGAGGGTGCGAGTCACGCCCTGCTCGACGACGTCGCCAAGCAGATCATCGAGCAGTTGCAGGAGGACGGACGCCGGCCGTACGCGACCATCGGCAAGGCGGTCGGCCTCTCCGAGGCGGCGGTACGCCAGCGCGTACAGCGCCTGCTCGACGCCGGGGTGATGCAGATCGTCGCGGTGACCGACCCGCTCCAGCTGGGGTTTCCCCGGCAGGCGATGATCGGCCTGCGGACCGACGGCGACCTGGAGGCGGTGGCCGACCGGATCGCCGCCCTGGAAGAGGTCGACTACGTCGTGATCACCGCCGGCTCCTTCGACCTGCTGGCCGAGGTGGTCTGCCGCAACGACGAACACCTGCTGGAGATCCTGCAACGGCTGCGCGCGGTCTCCGGCGTGCTCTCCACCGAGGCGTTCGTCTACCTCAAGCTGCGCAAACAGACCTACAGCTGGGGCACCGCCTGACGGCGCGGAGTGCCGGCGACG
Source organism: Micromonospora sp. CA-263727 (assembly GCF_050942455.1). Classification (NCBI taxonomy): domain Bacteria; kingdom Bacillati; phylum Actinomycetota; class Actinomycetes; order Micromonosporales; family Micromonosporaceae; genus Micromonospora; species Micromonospora sp. CA-263727. The sequence continues at coordinate 1,202,910 of NZ_CP192031.1, read as the reverse complement.
AACGCCCGCCCGGCATCCGGGGCGAAGGCGCCGACCCGAAGATCCCCACAACTTCAGGGATGTTGCCGCCTCAACGCACGCTGAGACAGCACCAACAGGAAAGTTGTGCGGATCATGAACGCGAGGCGGGGAGGGGGAGGGGCCGCGGTTGGGTGGTTGGCGAGGCCGGATGCGGATTCCGTTGCGGAAGTCGCAACAGCTTGCTAAATCCGTTGCATCAGGGCACGAAGTCAACCGATAGCACTTGCCTTTCGGCGTGGGGCTGTGGGATAACCGTGGGCAGAGTGGCCGGTGACCCCTGACCGGCCCGAGAACCGATGGGGCTGACATGGCCAACGCCACCGACCACCTCTGGATGCACTTCACCCGGATGGCGAGCTACTCCGCCGGCGAAGTACCGACGATCGTGCGCGGCGAGGGCGCGTACGTCTGGGACTCGCAGGGCCGGCGCTACCTGGACGGGCTCGCCGGGCTCTTCGTGGTCAACGCCGGCCACGGCCGCACCGAGCTGGCCGAGGCCGCCGCCAAGCAGGCCGGCGAGCTGGCCTACTTCCCACTCTGGTCGTACGCCCACCCGACCGCCGTGGAGCTGGCCGAGCGGATCTCCGCGCTCACCCCCGGCGACCTGAACCGGGTCTTCTTCACCACCGGCGGTTCGGAGGCGGTCGAGGCGGCCTGGAAGCTGGCCCGGGCGTACTTCAAGCGGACCGGCAAGCCGACCAAGCACAAGGTGGTCAGCCGGTACATCGCCTACCACGGCACCTCGATGGGCGCCCTGTCGATCACCGGCCTGCCCGGCATCAAGGCCGATTTCGAGCCGCTGGTGCCGGGCGGCATCAAGGTGCCGAACACCAACTTCTACCGCGCCCCGGAGCACGGCGACGACCCGGTGGCGTTCGGTCGCTGGGCCGCGGAGGAGATCGCCCGCGCGATCGAGCGGGAGGGGCCGGAGACCGTCGCGGCGGTCTTCCTGGAGCCGGTGCAGAACTCCGGCGGCTGCTTCCCGCCGCCGCCCGGATACTTCGAGCGGGTCCGCGAGATCTGCGACGAGTACGACGTCCTGCTGGTCAGCGACGAGGTGATCTGCTCGTGGGGCCGGCTCGGCGAGTACTTCGGCGCGACCCGCTACGGCTACCAGCCCGACATCATCACCACCGCCAAGGGCATCACCTCGGGCTACGCCCCGCTCGGTGCCATGATCGCCAGCGATCGGCTGATGGAGCCGTTCCTGACCGAAACCGGCATGTTCGCCCACGGGGTGACCTTCGGCGGTCACCCGGTCTCCTGCGCGGTGGCCCTGGCCAACCTGGAGGTCTTCGCCCGTGAGGACCTGGTCGGGCACGTACGCGCCAACGAGGGTGCCTTCCGCACCACCCTGGAGAAGCTGCACGACCTGCCGATCGTCGGCGACGTCCGCGGCGACGGCTACTTCTACGGCATCGAGCTGGTCAAGGACAAGACCACCCGGGAGACCTTCGACGAGGCGGAGTCCGAGCGGCTGCTGCGCGGCTTCCTCTCCGGCGCGCTCTTCTCCGCCGGGCTCTACTGCCGGGCCGACGACCGGGGCGACCCGGTGGTGCAGCTCGCCCCGCCGCTGATCGCCGGGCAGCAGCACTTCGACGAGATCGAGCAGATCCTGCGGGCCGTGCTGACCGAGGCGTGGTCCCGCCTCTAGGCCCTGATCTCCGCAGCCACTTCCGGCCGGGCCCGACCGCCGACTGCGGCGCGGCCCGGCTGGCACCATCAGGAGCGACCGTGCGCTACCAGGACCTGTCCTACTGGCTCTCCACCGTGGACGAGCCGCTGACCCCGCGCCCGCCGCTGGCCGGCGAGGCCGAGGCCGACGTGGTCATCGTCGGAGCCGGGTACACCGGGCTCTGGACGGCGTACTACCTCGCGGAGGCCGACCCGACGCTGCGGATCGTCGTCCTGGAGCGTCAGGTCGCCGGGTTCGGCGCCTCGGGGCGGAACGGCGGCTGGTGCTCGGCGCTCCTGCCCACGTCGCTGCCGGCGCTGGCCCGCCAGCACGGGCGGGACGCCGCGATCGCCATGCAACGCGCCATGCACGACACCGTGCGCGAGATCGGCCGGGTCGTCGTGGCCGAGGAGATCGACTGCCACTGGTCGTACGGCGGCACGGTGGTGCTCGCCCGCAGCGGGCCGCAACTTGAGCGGGCCCGCGCGGCGGTCGCCGAGGCGCGGGAGTTCGGGTTCGGCCCGGCAGATCTCGACCTGCTCGGACCGGACGAGGCGGTGGCCCGATGCGCCGCCGAGGGGGTACTCGGCGGCACGTACACCCCGCACTGCGCGGCCGTGCATCCGGCCCGGCTGGTGCGTGGCCTGGCGCGGGCGGTCGAACGCCGGGGCGTGACCATTCACGAGCGCACCCCGGTGACGGCGATCCGGTCCGGTGCGGCGGTGACCCCGGCCGGCACGGTCCGCGCGCCGGTGGTGGTCCGCGCCACCGAGGGATACACCCCGGGCCTGCCCGGACACCGGCGCGCCATCGCACCGGTCTACTCGCTGATGGTCGCGACCCCGCCGCTGCCGGCGGCCACCTGGGAGCAGATCGGCCTCGCCGAGCGGGAGACCTTCTCGGACCACCGGCACGTCATCATCTACGGCCAGCGCACCGCCAACGGTCGGCTCGCGTTCGGTGGGCGGGGTGCGCCGTACCACTTCGGGTCGCGGATCCTGCCGGGCTTCGACCGGGAGCCACGGGTCTTCGCCGCGCTACGCCGTACGCTCGGCGAGCTGTTTCCGGTGCTCGGCCCGGACGTGCCGCTGACGCACGCCTGGGGCGGGCCGCTCGGGGTGGCCCGGGACTGGGCCGCCTCGGTCGGCTATCACCGGGCCGACGGGCTGGCCTGGGCGGGCGGGTACGTCGGCGACGGCGTCGGCACCAGCAACCTGGCCGGGCGTACGCTGGCCGACCTGATCCGGGGCGAGCGCACCGACCTGACCCGACTCCCGTGGGTCAACCACCGTTCCCCCCGCTGGGAGCCGGAGCCACTGCGCTGGCTGGCGGTGAACGCCGGCCTCAGGATCATGTCCTCCGCCGACCAGGCGGAGTCCCGCACCAACCGCCCCTCCCGCCGAGCCGCCGCCTTCTCCCGCCTCCTGGGCCACTGACCCGCCCCCTCCCACGCGTTGGCCGGGAGTGGGAGCGCGGCAAGGGGTCAGTAGCTGGGGGGGATCACGCGGAGGTGGCCGCGGCGGGAGGTGGGGGGCGTGGTGGGCTGGTCCTGGTCGTCCTGGGGCGGCCGGGGGGCGGGACGGGCGGCCTCGCGCACGGCCTCGGCGAGAGCGACCAGGTCGTCGGGGGTGGGCGGCGGCGGCTCGAACTCGCCCTCGTGCCGGACCACCTCCCAGCCCCGGGGAGCGGTCAGGCTCCGGGCGTGCGGCTCGCAGAGGTCGTAGGTGTGCGGCTCGGCGAAGGCGGCCAGCGGACCCACCACGGCGGTCGACTCGTTGTAGACATAGGTCAGTGTGGCGACCGCTTGCCGGGGGCAGCCGTTACGGGAGCAGCGCCGTGGTGACCTCACGCGCGCAGGGTATCTCCATTACCGGCTTCGGCGCACCGCTTCGCGTTCCGACACGCCCGTCTTGGTGATCACAATTCTCGTCCGGCGACGCGGCGCGCCAGCCGGCGGCGGGCAGACGCGAACCGGGTGACGGCGACGCGGCGCGCCACGATGGCGGCGCTGATGTGGCCGGGTCCGACCGGAAGCTACCCTTTGGCTCATGACGAGCCCGGAGAACCGCCGCCCCGGCTCCGGCCGGCGTGCCCACCGCGACCGGCACGGACGCGGCCTGCGCGGGCGGCTGGTGCCGGCCACCGTGCCGCTGGCGCGGACCAAGGCGGAGATCTTCGACGACCTGGTGCTGGACACCGTCGAGTCGCTCGAACGCCGGTTCGCCAAGGAGCTGGCCGGGGTGGAGTTCGCCGTCGAGGACGTCCCGCCCGACCTCAACGTCTACGACTCCGACGTGCTGGAGGACGGCGAGGTGCCGCTCGCCCGGTTGCTGCCGGGACGACCGGGCCGGCAGGAGGCGCCGCCCCGGATCGTGCTGTACCGGCGTCCGTTGGAGTTCCGGGCCATGGACCGGGAGGATCTCGCCGACCTGGTGCACGACGTGATCATCGAGCAGGTGGCGAACCTGCTCGGCGTCGACCCGGACGAGTTGTCCTGAGCCGTCACCGGTCAGTCTCGCCCGACGCCCCGGCCGGGCACCGGCGCCAGGCTCACCCGGCTACCGCCGCGGCCCCCACCGCGACGGTCTCCGGTCCGACCCGGGCGGACGCCCCCCGACCGCCCAGGCCCGACCTGTCAGGCTGCCCGGCGCTTGAGCTTGCGCCGCTCCCGCTCGGAGAGCCCGCCCCAGATCCCGAACCGCTCGTCGTGACCGAGAGCGTATTCGAGGCATTCCGTCTTGACCTCGCACCGCGAGCAGATCCGCTTCGCTTCGCGGGTCGAGCCGCCCTTCTCGGGGAAGAACGCCTCCGGGTCGGTCTGCGAGCACAACGCCCGCTCCTGCCACTCCGGCGCGTTTCCGAGCAGGTCGGCCGCCTCGAGCTGGCCGTCCATCAGTTGCCTCCTTGTCGCGCACCGGCGTCATCGCCGCTGCAACCCCCCACGCGAAAGGCGTGCTTGTCCGTCCGGTCCCCTTTTGTTGCGTTCCGTGCGAACAACCCCATTCAAATTACACGTGTGTAATACGTGCGCCGTCAAGCCAAACTTGATAATGGAGTCGCCCTCCCGACACGCACACCCGGACTGTCGTCCGGACCACCCGGCCTCGCCCTGCCCTATCGATTCAGACCCCGACCGAGTAACGCCCTCCCCGGCGAGTTGCCCGAGTTTTCTCCCGTGGCGCACGGCACGCCCGGAGGCGACGGACCCTGCGGCGGCCCCCGGAAAGCCACCCGGCAAGATCGGTTGATCTTGACCCGCAAGGTTAACGCGACTTCGCCAACCCTGCCCGCCGGGCGGGTGAACGACGAGCGCGCCCCGTCCACATTGTGGACGGGGCGCGCTCGTCGGTATCCTCGGCGGCGTCAGCCGGTAGCCGGAGAGGTGCTGGTGGGCCAGGTGAACTCGGCGACCGCGCCGCCGGCCACGGCGACCGTGCCGGCCGGCGTGTCGTCGTCCCACCAGACGGTATATACCCCCGCGGGCAGGTCCGGAAGGACGGCACTGTGGAACGTGCCGTCCCGGACCTGGCGCTCGCGCACCGCGGCGTGGGTCCGCGGCTCGCCCTCCCGGTCGGCCCGACTCACCTCGATCTCCCGGCCCAGCAACTGCCGTCCGGTGTGAATGATCAGTGCACCGGTGTCGCCACCCAGGTTGAGCATGACGGTCGCGGTGGCCGTCGGCCCGTACGAGTGCGAGTGGACGTGGGAATGCTCGGTCATCTCCGCTCCCGAGCTCAGGCGGCCACGGGCGGGTTGTTGAACCCGTCGTAGGGCGTGCCGAGGAACGGGAAGGCCCGCAGGAAGGGCGCGGTCACGTCCGCCTCGGTCAAGCCCGGGGTCACCGCAGCCGCCGCCTCGTCCGGCTTGAAGTTCTTGTCCACCAGCGGCACGGTCAGCCCCGCGATCGCCCGCAGCGCGATCGTCACGACGTCATCGGTGGTCCGCCGGCCGTTCGGGAAGCCCGCCAGATCGCCGCCGAGCACGCCCAGCCGGTTCGGCCGGCGAGCCGGCGCGATGGCGGTGTTCAGCCGCAGCATGTCGGCCTGCACGTCGCCGGTGGCGTTGCTGAAGCCGTCGATCAGCCCCTCCGGGATGCCGGTGAGCAGGATGGCGACCAGGTCCGCCCGCGCCTTCTTCGACTTGTTCAGCTTGTCGAGGTTGGCGAAGACGCCCGGGTAGAGCACGGGCAGCAGCGCCGCCAACTCGGGCTGCTCGACGAACTTGGCGAACCGCTTGTCCTCCGACGGCGGCAGGGTGTTCCACAGGTCCTTCTGCGCCATCGGCACGATGACCTCGTTGAACAACGGGTTGCCCAACCGGGACACCTGCGTGAACGGGCCGGCGCTGGTGTCTGCCGCCACCTTCTCCCCGAGGACCTTCACCTGCCGGCGCGACGCCGAGGTCCAGACCCCGACCACCGAGGCGGCGTCCCGCCGGCCGTAGCGGTTGGCGCGTCGGCGCAGCTTCTCCAGCGGCACCTGGAGGCACAGGCTGTGCACGTTCATCCGGTCGAGGGCGTTGACCGGCTCACCGGCGGCCCGGAAGAGCTTCTTACCGGCCACGTGCAACTGCTGGAAGGGCCGCAGCGTACCGAGATCGAAGATCGCCCCGAGGTCGACGTAGAAGCCGTCCGCACGCTGCCCGGCGAAGACCTTCTCACCGGTGGAGAGCGAGAAGGTGGCCTGGCGAACCAGGTCGCCGTACTTCGGGATGGAGAGCGGACCGACGTTGCTCGGCGGGCACGGCAGCTTGCGGGCGAGCAGATGCTTCCTGCCGTCGGCGATCCGGGTCAGGCTGTAGAACTGCCGCCGGTTCCAGTTCTTGCTGTCCAGCGCCTCGATCGGGCCGGTGTTGTAGAGGAAGGTGTTCGGGTTGGTGATCTCGGTGGTGAACTCGAAGCGGTAGGTGACCTCCGGGTGGCCGTCACCGTTGTTGTCGATGTGGATCTCGTACCGCACGTCGTCGCCGAACTCGAAGAAGTTCGGCCCGCCGGAGGGCAGCTGCAACGGCACGTAGTTGGCGATCAACGTCACCGTGTCCGGCTTGTCCGGGGTGACGAACGCGTAGAGGTCCGACGAGTCGGCGACCGGATCCTTGGCGATCTCCGGCGCTTCCCGGTGTGAAGACATGACGAACCCACCTCACTGGGCGAAATGATGAATCGGATGGCCGGCCGGGCGCCGAGAGCCCGCGCCGGGCCGGAGAACGCCGGCCCGTTCGGCTACCACGGGGCGACGGAAACGCTCAGCGCCGCTGACGGAGACCGGCGCGCCGACGGGCAGCGCACCGAAGATCGGCCGAGGTGGCGGAGCAGACTCGGGATGGTCGCCGGCTCAGCGCCGGGCGGCAGCCTTGCGCAGCCGGTTGGCCAGGTCCTTGTCCCGCACCTGGAGGCGGGACTCCCCGACGAAGACATCCAGCGTGCCGTTGCGGGCGTCGCGCAGGTGCACGACGATCGTCTCATCGAGCCCGGCCGCGTTACCGCCACGCTCACCGGCGACCGACAGACCCGTCACCGCGAGCGTAGCGGCACCGAGGGTGGCGCTGGCCGCGGCCGTCAGCGTCTGACGCCGGGTCAGCTTCGGCCAACGTCGCTTGCGCGGTTCAGTTCTCATGGGCAACCTTTCCAGCGGCGGCGCGGACGCGCCCGCAACAGCGGACGGGGGTCGGACCGATTGCCGCCGGCCCCCGGGAGGGGTGCCGGCGGCGGTCCTCGCCGCTACCGCCGCCGGCATCGACAGGTACGGCCGGCGGCGCGCGAAGGTTCGACACTAAGCGCCAATGTGACCGTACGCGGTCGTCCGCTTACGAGCCGGCCGTCCCGCCGCCGTCGCGATGGCCCGCAACTGCTCCTCGGTACGCGCCGACCCGTTGCCCGAGCCGGCCATCCGCGAAATGGTCTCCTCCATCAGCGTGCCGCCCAGGTCGTTGCAGCCGCTGCGGAGCAACTCGGCGGTGCCCGCGTCACCCAGCTTCACCCAGGAGCACTGGATGTTGTCGATCCGGCCGTGCAGCAGCACCCGGGCCATCGCGTGCACCACCCGGTTCTCCCGCCAGGTCGGCCCGGGCCGGGCGATGCCGGCGAGATAGATCGGGGCGTTGGTGTGCACGAACGGCAACGCCACGAACTCGGTGAACCCGGCGGTCCGGTCCTGCACCCCGGCCAGCACCCGGAAGTGCGCCAGCCACTGTCCAGGGTGGTCGACGTGGCCGTACATCATCGTGGAGCTGGACCGGATGCCCAGCTCGTGGGCGGTGCTGACCACCTCGACCCAGGCGGCGGCCGGGAGCTTGCCCTTGGTCAGCACCCAGCGCACCTCGTCGTCGAGGATCTCCGCCGCGGTGCCCGGGATGGTGTCCAGCCCCGCCTCGCGCAGCCCGGCCAGCCACTCCCGTACCGGCACGCCGGCCTTGGCGGCGGCGGTGACGATCTCCATCGGAGAGAAGGCGTGCACGTGCATCTCCGGCACCCGCGCCTTGATCCCCCGGACCAGGTCGGCGTAGACGGTCACCGGCAGCTTCGGGTCGATGCCGCCCTGGAGGCAGACCTCGCTGGCACCGGCCTCCCACGCCTCCTGCGCCCGGTCGGCGACCTGCGCCACCGAGAGCCGGTACGCGTCGGCGTCGCGTTCCCGCTGGGCGAAGGCGCAGAACCGGCAGCCCACATAGCAGACGTTGGAGAAATTGATGTTCCGGTTGACCACATAGGTCACGTCGTCGCCGACGGCGGTCCGGCGCAGCTCGTCGGCGGTGCGGCAGAGTTCGTCCAGGGCCGGGCCGTCCGCGCCGAAGAGCGCCAGCGCGGCGTCGGCGTGCCGGGGTTCGAGCAGCGCCGCCGGGTTGTCGGCGGCCAGCCGCAGCCCGGCCCGCAGGTCGGCGTCACCCGCGCCCGCCCCCTGGCCGCCGCCGACCGGCCGGCCCGCCTCCGCCGCCGGGCCGTCGCCAGTGCCCGCTCGCGCCGGCGGTACGGCTGCCTTGGCGGCCACCTCCGACCAGTCGCCGTAGACGTGGTCGAAGTCGCCCCGCCGATCCTCGGTACGCCCCGTGGTGTCGATGGTGACGTGCAGGTCCGTCCGCCCGCCGTAGGTCTCGTCGGGCTCCTGCCACGGCCGGCCCACCGGCCGGGCCGACTCCACCGCCAGCCCGGTCGCCGGGTCGGCCAGCGCCCCGACGTGCGGCAGCAGGCGGGGGTCGAGCCAGGGCTCGCCGGCCCGGACGTACTCCGGGTAGATGGTCAGCCGTTCACGCAGCGTGAAGCCGGCCGCCGCGGTACGCGCCGCCAGCTCGTCCAGCCGCGGCCAGGGGCGTTCCGGGTTGACATGGTCCGGGGTCACCGGGGAGACACCGCCCCAGTCGTCGATGCCGGCCCGCAGCAGCAGGTCGTACTCACCGGCGATCAGGTTGGGCGGCGCCTGGATGCGGGCCCTCGGCCCGAGCAGCACCCGGGCCACCGCCACGGTCGCCGCGAGGTCGTGCAGTTCGGCGTCGGGCATGCCGCGCATCGCGGTGTCCGGCTTGGCGCGGAAGTTCTGCACGATCACCTCCTGGAGGTGGCCGTACTCCCGCTGCGCCCGCCGGATCGCGAAGATCGCGTCCACCCGCTCGGCGGGGGTCTCGCCGATGCCGATCAGGATGCCCGTGGTGAACGGGACGCCGACCCGACCGGCGTCGTCGAGCACCCGCAGCCGCACCGCCGGCTCCTTGTCCGGCGAGCCGTAGTGCGGGCCCCCCGGCTCGGACCAGAGCCGGCTCGCGGTGGTCTCCAGCATCATTCCCATGCTGGGCGCGACCGGCTTGAGCCGTTGCAACTCCGACCAGGAGAGCACGCCCGGGTTCAGGTGCGGCAGCAGCCCGGTCTCCTCCAGCACCGCCACGGCGCAGGCGCGCAGGTAGTCCAGGGTGGACCCGTAACCCCGCTCGTCCAGCCACTGCCGGGCCACCGGCCAGCGCTCCTCCGGCCGGTCGCCGAGGGTGAACAGCGCCTCCTTGCAGCCCTGCGCCGCACCCGCCCGGGCGATGGCGAGGACCTCGTCGCGGTCGAGGAAGGCCGCCGGCAGCCGGTGCGGCACGGTGGCGAACGTGCAGTAGTGGCAACGGTCCCGGCACAGCCGGGTCAGCGGGATGAAGACCTTCTTCGAGTACGTCACCACGCCGGGACGGCCGGCGTCACGCAGCCCGGCGTCGCGGATCGCCCCGGCGATGCCGAGCAGCTCGTCCAGGGCCGGGCCCCGGGCGGTCAGCAGGGTGGACGCCTCGTCGACGTCGAGCGCCCGCCCGGCGGCGGCCCGGCGCAGCGCCCGCCGTACGCCCGCCTCGCCCGGCGCGGGCTCGCTCCGATCAACCATCCGCTCAGCCTATGCGCTGCCGGTCAGGCCGGGTTCTCGCCCGGATCGATCCGTTGGGTCCGGTCGGCGTCCCCGTCGGGCCGCGGAATCGCCTGGGTCGGATCGGCGTGCTCGGGTGAGATGGTCTGGGTCGGATCGGCGCTCTGCCGCGGGATGGTCTGGGTCGGGTCGGCCGAGGCGGGCTGCCCGAACGGCGGCGAGGGGGGTGCCGCCGGCTGCGGCGGCACCGCCGGCTGACCGTGCGGCGGCCAGGTGTGTGGGGCCGAGGAGGGTCCGGCGGCCGGGGTCGGCGCCTGGCCGGCCACCGGCCACCCGGCGGACTGGCCCTCCTCGGCGGCAGCACCACCCTGCCCGGGAACCGGAAAGCCACCGGCCTGGCCCGAGCCCGGGTAGCCACCACCCTGGCCGGGAACCGGAAAGCCGCCAGCCTGACCCGAACCCGGGTAGCCACCGGGCTGGCCGGGGACCGGAAAGTTGGTGGCGTGGCCGGTGGGCTGGTCGCCGCCCGGCCAGCCGCTCGGCTGGCCCACCGTCGGCCAGCCGCCGCTCGGGTGACCGGCTTGGCCGGTGCCGGGGTGGCCACCGGACTGCCCCGGCCCACCCGGCGGCGGCCAGCCCGGCTGCGGCGTGCCGTACACGCCGGGTTCCGGCTTCGGCCGGGGCACGTGGTACAGCCGCTGCCAGACCGTCCAGACCACGTAGACGGCCACCCCGAACAGCGCCACCCAGGCGGTCCGGGTGAGCACGCCCGTCATGGCGTCGAAGACCTGCGCCTCGGCCAGTCGACCGACCATCCAGACCAGCAGCGTCAGTCCACCGAGCACGGCACTGGCCGCGTACTGGACGAGCGCCACCTGGGTGATCGGTTTCGCCCTCGGCACGACGGGAGCCACGTGGGTCGCCAGCAGCACGGCCAACACCGGCAGGACGATCGCCTCCACCCCGATGAAGGCGAAGAACGAGCTGCCGGCGCGCCCGGTCACCGTGCTGTAGGGGCCCTGCGGGGCCAGCAGCCGGATCAGCCCGACGAAGAGGAAGACGGCGTTCGCGCCGAGCAGCACCGTGGCGGCGAGTTCGCGCAGCGGTCGGGTCACCTGACTGGCCGGAGTCGGGTCGTTAGGCGGTGGCTCGGCGGGGCTGGTCACGAGCTCTCCCTGAGGCGAAAGCGGACAGATGCCGACGTGAGCCTAGTCTCTCCGGGCGGCGCGCCGCCGAAGGCGTCACGTAGGCGAGGATGGGCGGATGCGCATCGTGGTTCTGACCGGGGGAATCGGCGGTGCCCGGTTCCTGCTCGGGGTGCGGGCGTACGCCCGTGAGATGGGCGCCGAGGTGACCGCGGTGGTCAACGTCGGCGACGACCTGCGCCTGCACGGGCTCCGGATCTGCCCGGACCTGGACAGCGTCATGTACACCCTTGGCGGCGGCGCCGATCCGGAGCGCGGCTGGGGCCGGGTCGGCGAGAGCTGGACGGTCAAGGCAGAACTGGCCGCGTACGGGGCCGAGCCGAGCTGGTTCGGGCTGGGCGACAAGGACATCGCCACCCATCTGGTCCGCACCACCATGCTGGACGCCGGCTATCCCCTGCACCAGGTCACCGAGGCGCTGGCGAAGCGCTGGCAGCCCGGCGTACGCCTGCTGCCGGCGACCGACGACCGCCTGGAGACGCACGCCGTGATCGATGTCGATGACGGGCAGCGGGCGATCCACTTCCAGGAATGGTGGGTACGGCACCGGGCGCAGATCCCGACCCACCGGTTCGTATTCGTCGGCGCGGAGGCGGCCAAGCCGGCACCCGGCGTGACCGAGGCGATCGCCGGAGCCGACGTGGTGCTGGTCGCGCCGAGCAACCCGGTGGTCAGCATCGCGCCGATCCTGGCCGTGCCGGGGCTGCGGGAGGCGGTGGCGGAGGGGCCCGCCCCGGTGGTGGGCGTGTCGCCGATCATCGGCGGTGCGCCGGTGCGGGGCATGGCCGACCGCTGCCTGGCCGTGCTCGGCGTCGAGTGCAGCGCCGCCGGGGTCGGTCGGCTGTACGGGAGCCGGGCCACCGGGGGTCTGCTCGACGGCTGGTTGGTCGCCGAGGAGGACACGGAGACGTTGGTGCCGGACGTGACCGTCCGTGCGGTGCCGTTGCGGATGACCGACGAGGCGGCGACGGCGGCGATGGTCCGCGCGGCGGTGGAGCTGACGTGAGGCTGGAGATCCTGCCGGTGCCCGGCATCGGCCACGTGACCGAGGGCGACGACCTGACGGCGCTGATCGGGGCCGCGGCGCCCTGGCTGCGCGACGGCGACGTGCTGGTGGTGACCAGCAAGATCGTCTCGAAGGCGGAGGGGCGGCTGGTGGACGTGCCGGCCGACGGCCCGGATCGGCAGGCCGCCCGGGACGAGGTACTCGCGGCGGAGACCGTCCGGGTGGTGGCCGCCCGGGGCGCGACCCGGATCGTGCAGACCCGCCACGGCTTCGTGATGGCCGCGGCCGGGATCGACGCCTCCAACGTCGACAAGACCCGGCTGGTGCTGCTCCCCGAGGATCCGGACGCCTCGGCGCGGGCGCTGCGCGCCGGGCTCCGCGAGCGGTACGGCGTGGATGTCGCGGTGATCGTCAGCGACACCATGGGTCGGCCCTGGCGCAACGGACTGACCGACGTGGCGCTCGGCGTGGCGGGGATGGACGCCATCCGCGACCACCGGGGCGAGGTCGACCCGTACGGCAACGAGCTGACGCTGACCCAGATGGCGGTGGTCGACGAGTTGGCCGGAGCGGGCGAGTTGATCAAGGGTAAGTGCGACCAGATGCCGGTGGCGGTGGTCCGCGGCTACCTGACCGCACCACTGCCGGCCGACGGCGAGGGCGCGCGGGTCCTGGTCCGGGACGCCTCGATGGACCTGTTCTCACTCGGTACCGCCGAGGCGAGGGCGGCCGGATTCGCCGCCGCCGCCACGCTGCCGGACCACCCGGGCAGCGCCGTGCCCGACCCGGCTGTGGTCGGCCGGGCGATCGCCGCGGTCGCCGACGTGATCGCCCCCGGCACGGTCTTCACCCAGGTCGCCGACGACGACGTACGCGCCGCACTGGTCGCCACCGTGCCCGGCTGGCCGGCCGGGGCCCGGGCCCTGGTGCTCTGCTCCCCACCCACCCCGGTGGGTCCGGTCCAACTGGTCCGCTTCGGTGCCGACGTCCAGCGCCTCCGCACCGCCCTGGCGGCAGCGGAAGTCCCCTCCCAACTCCTCCCCCCGCCCGCCGCCACCACCGCCGCCGCCACCCTCGCCCTCTAGAGTGCGCGTCCGGGAACTCGGCGGGACAGAGACCCTGCGTCACCGCCACCGACGACCCCATGCCGGCCCCCACGCCTCCCTTGCTCAACAGCGCGGGGGCGGGGGTGCGGTGGATCAGGGGGTGAGGAGGGCGCGGCCCAGGGGGGTGAGGGTGTGTAGGACGGTGTTTCGGTCACGGTGGCTGACCAGTAGGCCGGCGTTGCGCAGCACGGAGGTGTGCTGGCTGGCGGCGGCCGGTGAGATGCGCAGCCTGCGGGCCAGCTCCCCGGTGCTGCTGCCGTCCTCGGTGCTGGCCAGCACCGCCGCACGGGTGCGCCCGAGCAGGGCGGCCAGCGCCTCCCGCCCCGCGTCGGGCGCCCCCGGCTCCGCCGGCGCCAACCCGCCCAGCCGGTCCACCGGGTAGACCAGCACCGGGGGCAGCTCCGGGTCGACCAGCGCCACCGGCGTGACCGCGCAGAAGAAGGACGGCACCAGCAGCAGGCCGCGGCCCTGGAGGTACAGCTCACGGCTGTTCGGGTAGTTGGGGATCTCCAGCACGCCGGACTCCCACCGCACACCCGGACGTAGGCTGGTCAACAGTCCCTGGATGCCACCGTCGAGCACGGCCCGCGCCCGCCGCGCCCGGTCGGCCTCCACCGCCGCCTGGACCCGGGGCCAGTACGGGCCGAGGGCCAGCTCGCGGTAGCGGCTCATGGTCGTGGCGAGTTGGTCCAGCGCGTCCGGCTCGCCCCGGGCGAGGGCGGCGGCGGTGGCGGGCAGGCGGCGGCCACTGGCGAGCCGGGTCAGATCGCGGTGCAGCAGGGCGACGGGCGTGCGCCGCAACGCCTCCATCCCCGCCTCGAACCCGCCCACGCTCTCGTACGGGGTGAGGAAATCCGGGAAGTAGCCGCGCGGCGGGCTCAACGCGAACAGCAACCGCAGACTGTCGGCGTCCTCCTGCCGGCGCAGGTCGCGCATGACCTCGCGCCGCCAGCCGGCCAGCAACGGGTCCCGGCTCTGCCCGGGCAACAGGTGCAGGCTCAGCACCACTTCCCAGACCGGATCGGCCGCCGGAGCCACACGGGTCCGCAGGATGTCCTCGCCGGAGAAATGGATCTTCAGCATGGAACGACTCCCCATCGCCCGGCTGGGGGCGCGCCCGGCGACCCTCTGCACTCTACCCGGGCCGCGACATCCGCTTAAGTCTCAGCTGAAACAGCTCGACGGCCGCCGGTCGGGTCCGCCATGCTTCCCGTGCCACCGGGGGCAGGGCACGTCGGGACGTGCCGAGTCTCCGTGGTGCCCGGGGATGGCCGACCGGGCGGCACCACGAGGGTCTGCGGCTCACGAATTCCGCAGGGGTGCCGCCCGCCGGCCCAGCCCAACCCAGCCACAAGATCCCCACCTTCCCCCGTACGCTGTGCGGTGATGAAAGGAGGGGCCCCTTGTTAACGCCTCGTGTAGTAGAAGGGCCCCCTCCTAACCACGAGGGCAGCTGGACGGCGTTGCACGCCGACGCCGTGGCGGTGCTGAGCCGATGGGAGCCGACCGGGCCGGATGCCGCTTCTGCCCGGCAGCGCACCGTCGACCTGCTGACCGCCGGACCGGTCGCGATGCGCCGCGAGCACCGGGCCGGTCACGTCACCGCCAGCGCGCTGGTGTTCGACGCGACCGGCTCCCGGGTGCTGCTCTGCCTGCACGGCAAGTTCCACAGGTGGGTACAGCTCGGCGGGCACTGCGAGCCGGGCGACCGGACGCTGGCCGAAGCGGCGCTGCGCGAGGCGACCGAGGAGTCGGGCATCGCCGGCCTGCGCATCGATCCGGCACCGATCGACGTGGACGTGCACCCGGTGGCCTGCCAGGGCGGTTCGCTGCACCACGACGTCCGCTTCGCCGTGTTCGCCCCGGCGGGAGCGGTCGAACGGGTGAGCGCGGAGTCCGAGGCGCTCGGCTGGTTCCCGCCGGACCAACTGCCAGAGCCGCTGGCCGGCGGGACGGCCCGGCTCGTCGTACCGGGACTGGCCGCCTTCAGACGAGTTCGTCCTCGCCCCGCGCCTTGAGCTCGTCGACGATCGCCTTGACGTCCTGGGCGCGGTCGCGAGGGCAGACCAGCAACGCGTCCGGGGTGTCGACCACGATGAGATCGCGTACGCCGACACTGGCCACCAGCCGCCCGGACTGCGGCACCACCACCATGCCGGCGCTGTCGCGGAGCAGCACCTCGGCCTTCGCGTCCACGCCGAGCACCACGTTGCCGTCGGCGTCCGCCGGCAGCACCTCACCGAGGGTGTGGAAGTCACCCACGTCGTTCCACCGGAAATCGCCCGGTACGGTCGCCACCCGACCGGCGCTCGCCGCGCCCTCCATCACCGCGTAGTCGACCGAGATCTTCGGCAGCGTCGGCCAGACCGCGCCGAGCACCTCGTCCTGCTCCGCGGTGCCCCACACCGCCGCGATGGCGGTCACCCCGGTGTGCAGGGCGGGCTGCTGGCGGGCCAACTCGGCGAGGAAGGCGGAGACCCGCCAGACGAACATGCCGGCATTCCAGAGGTACCGGCCGGAGGCGAGGTACGCCTCGGCGACATCCGCGCTCGGCTTCTCCTTGAACTCGACGACCGGACGCATCGGGCCGTCGCCGACCGGCTCGCCGGTCTGGAGGTATCCGTACCCGGTCTCCGGCCGGGTCGGGGTGATCCCGACGGTCATCAGCAGCCCCCGCTCCGCACCCCGGACCGCCTCCCGGACCGTGGCCACCCAGCTCTGCGGGTCGCCGATCAGGTGGTCGGCGGCGAACGAGCCCATCACCGCGTCCGGATCCCGTACGGCGATCACCGCCGCGGCCAGCGCGATGGCGGCGCATGAATCCCGCGGCGAGGGCTCGACCAGGATGTTCTCCTCCGGCAGACCGCTCAGTTGGCGGGCCACGGCCGCGGCGTGCGCCGCTCCGGTGACCACCATGGTCCGCTCCGGGGTGGTCAGCGGCACCGCCCGCTCCACCGTCGCCTGGAGCAACGACGCGGACGTACCGGTGAACGGATGGAGAAACTTGGGATGGCCGGCGCGGGACAGCGGCCACAGCCTTGTGCCGCTGCCACCCGCCGGAATGACGACATAGATCACTAGGACATCATGCCCGAACCGCCCGGAGCGGGCGTACCGGTTGTGCGTCAGGCCCGTGCCCGGGACCAGGCCGCGATGTGCACCTCGGCGCTGGACTCCCAGGTGAACTCCTTGGCCCGGTCGAAGCCCGCCTTGGCCAGCGACAACCGGCGCGGCTCGTCGTCGAGCAGCGCGGCCAGGTCGGTGGCGATCTGGTCCGGGTCCTCGCTGGTGTACGCGACCGCGTCGCCACCCACCTCGGGCAGCGACAGCCGGGGCGTGGTGAGCACCGGTGCGGCGCAGGCCATCGCCTCCAGGATCGGCAACCCGAAACCCTCGCCGTACGACGGGTAGGCGGCGACCAGGGCACCGCCGAGGAAACCGGGCAGGTCGGCGTAGCGAAGGTAACCCGGGCGCAGCAGCCTCAGCTGCGACGGCACCTCGGCCACCGCCCGGTCGATGTCGTCGTCGTGCCCCTGACCACCGGCGACCACGAGCGCGGGCGGGTCCTGCCGGTCGGCCACCGCCCGGGCCCAGCCGCGGATCAGGTTCGGCACGTTCTTACGCGGCTCCTTGGCACCGAGGAACGCGACGTAGCTGCTGCCGCCCAGTCCGAGCCGGGCGCGCACCCGGGCCTTCTCCTCGTCACCGGGGGCGTGGAAGGCGTCATGGTCCACGCCGTGGTAGGCCACGTCGATCCGGGTCGGATCGGCGTCCAGCAGCCGGATCAGCTCGTCGCGGGTCGCCTTGCTGGGCACGATCACCCGGTCGGCGCGGCGCAGCGAGGTCTTGATGGCGCTGCGGAAGAACGTGCGCCGGGACTTGTCGTAGTGCTCCGGCTCGGTGAAGAAGGTCGCATCGTGCACGGTCACCGTGACCGGGCAGCCGGCCCGCAACGGGCAGGTGTAGAAGGGCGAGTGCAGCACCTCCGCGCCGACCTGCTGGGCCAGCAGCGGCAGGCCGGTCTGCTCCCAGGCGAGCCGGGCGGGCCGGTGCGCGACGGCGGCGGGGGCGGGGATGATCTCCGCCCCTGGCAGCATCCTGCGGTAACGCTCCAGGTCGGTGCGGAGGCCGACGACGACCAGGTCCACCGCCGACCCGCACACCTTGCCGAGTGCACCGAGCAGTCCGTCGACGTATCTACCGACGCCGCCGCGGTCGGCGGGGACACTCGTGGCGTCGATGAGCACACGGGGCGGGCTGCCGGCGGTCACGGGGCGACTCCTTGCGCTGGCGGGACTGTGGGGAACAACACTCCGGGCAAGCCTACGCCGGAGCCGGGTACGGACGCTGACTGCGACCCGACGGTACGCCGACTTGTCGCTGTCATCGAATACGTCCGACAGGCGCGTATCGTTCGCGCCGATGGCCGACAACATTGCCCGGGTCTTCGCCGATGCGATCGCGCCCGACCCCACCCGACCGCTACTGACCTGGTACGACGACGCCAGCGGCGAGCGCACCGAGCTTTCCGGCGCGACGCTGGCGAACTGGGTGGCCAAGACGGCCAACCTGCTCGTCGACGAGTTGGCCCTGGGCCCCGGCGACACCGCCGCCGTGTTGCTCCCGCCGCACTGGCAGACCGCCGCGGTGCTGCTCGGCTGCTGGTCCGCCGGATTGACCGTGGTCGAGCAGCCGGGCGAGGTGGACGTGCTCTTCGCCGCCGCGGACCGGGTCACCGGGGCGGACGCCTGGTCGGCCGGCGACCGCTACGCCCTGGCGCTGCACCCGTTCGCGCTGCCGCTGCGGGAGGTGCCGGCCGGTTTCGCCGACTACGTGACCGAGGTCCGCGCGCACGGCGACCACTTCGGGGCGTACCCGCCGGGCGGCCCGACCCACGCCGCCCTGCACGCCCGGGCGACCGCCCGCGCCGCGGAGCTGGGCATCACCCCCGGCGCCCGCGTCTTGATCGACGTGGACGCCCTCCCCGACCCCGTCGACTGGCTCCTGGCCCCCCTGACCGCCCGCGCCACCCTGGTCCTCTGCGCCCACCCCGACCCCACCCACCTGCCCACCCGCACAACCACCGAAAAAACCACCCAAACCCTCCCCTAACCCCCACCACCCCGCGCCCGCACCCACCCCTCACGCCCCCATCGCCCCGTCGCCCCGTCGATCATGGACTTGTGGTGGGCGGTTGAGCCGCATTCGCCCCATGTGCGGGGCACCACAACTCCATGATCGACGCCGGGCCGCGGGCGCGGGGCGCGGGCACGGGGCGCGGGCACGGGGCGCGGGAAGGGAAAGGGGTGGGGTGGGGGTATCAGGGGGTGGGGGTGCGGTGGTGGGCGAGGGTGGCGAAGGCGGTGAGGGATTCGGGGTTGGCGAGGGCGCCCTTGGCGGCGGCCTGGTCGACGGGGGTACCGGTGAGGATCTTCTTGACCGGGACCTCCAGCTTCTTCGCCGAGAGGGTGCGCGGGACGGCGCGGACCTGGTGGATCTCGTCGGGGACGTGCCGCGGCGACAGGGCGGTACGCAGCTCGCGGCAGATCTTCCTGCGCAGCTCGTCGTCGAGCGTCAGGCCCTCGGCGAGCACCACGAACAGCAACAGCTCGCCGGCGCCGCCCTCGTCGTCCTCCAGGTGCACCACCACCGAGTCGACAACCTCGTCCAGGCCCTCCACCACCGAGTAGAACTCGGCGGTGCCCAGCCGCACGCCGCCCCGGTTGAGGGTGGCGTCGGAGCGGCCGGTGATCAGACAACCACCGCGGGAGTTGATGGTGATCCAGTCGCCGTGCCGCCACACTCCCGGGTAGAGGTCGAAGTACGCCTCCCGGTAGCGGACGCCGTCCGGGTCGTTCCAGAAGCCGACCGGCATGCTCGGCATCGGTTCGGTGATCACCAGCTCGCCCAGCTCGCCGATGACGGGGGTGCCGTCGGATGACCGGGCCTCCACCTTGGCGCCGAGCGCCCGGCAGGTGATCTCCCCGGCGTGCACCGGCAGCAGCGGCACCCCGCCGACGAATCCGGTGCACACGTCGGTGCCACCGGAGAGCGACTGGAGCTGGAGGTCGGTGCCGACCGACTCGTACACCCAGGTGAAGCCCTCGGCGGGCAGTGGCGCGCCGGTCGAGCCGAGCCCGCGCAGCGCGGACAGGTCGGCGATCTCGCGTGGCACCAGGCCCGCCTTACGGCAGGCCAGCAGGAACGGGGCCGAGGTGCCGAAGTACGTGGTGCCGGTCTCCTCGGCCAGCCGCCACGTCGTACCCAGGTCGGGGTGGCCCGGGTTGCCGTCGAAGAGCACGATCGCCGCACCCACCGCCGGGCCGGAGACCAGGAAGTTCCACATCATCCAGCCGGTGGTGGTGAACCAGAAGAAGCGGTCGGCCGGCCCCAGGTCGTGGTGCAGGGCGAGCATCTTCAGGTGCTCCAGCAGGATGCCGCCGTGGCCGTGCACGATCGGCTTGGGCAGCCCGGTGGTGCCGGAGGAGTAGAGCACGTAGAGCGGGTGGTCGAAGGGCACCGGGGTGAAGGCGAGCGGCTCGTCGGTCTCCGCCGCCAACTCGGCCCAGGAGATCGTGCCCTGCGGCGCGGCCGTCCCCCGCTCAGAGGCGCCACCGAGGGACGCGAAGACGGGATCGTGGTCAGCACTCCCCGCCGGATCAAGGTAGGAGATGTTCACGATGTGTTGCAGCGACGGCAGTGCGGCCCGGATCGCGGCCACCTCGGCGCGCCGGTCCACCGGCTTGTCGCCGTAGCGGTAGCCGTCGACCGCGACCAGCACCTTCGGCTCGGTCTGCTGCCACCGGTCGGTGACGCTGCGGGTGCCGAACTCCGGCGCGCACGAGGAGAAGATCGCCCCGAGGCTCGCCGTGGCCAGCAGCAGCACGTACGTCTCGGGGATGTTCGGCGCGTACGCGGCCACCCGGTCCCCGGTGCCGACGCCGAGCCGGCGCAGCCCGGCGGCCACCCGACGGACCTGCTCGCGCAGCTGCCCGGCGGTCAGCACCACCGGCGCGCGGGTCTGCCCGTGCGCGATGACCACCGGGTCGTCGTCGCCCTTTCCGGGCATCCGCAGCACGTTCTCCGCGTAGTTGAGCGTGGCGCCGGGGAACCACCGGGTACCGGGCATGTCCCGCCCGGCCAGGGTGGCCGTCGGCGGGGTGTGCGCGACGACCTCGAAGTGATCCCAGATCGAGCCCCAGAAGGACTCAAGGTCGGTCACCGACCACCGCCACAGCGCGTCGTAGTCGACGAACTCCAGCCCGCGGTGCTCGGCCAGCCAGCGCAGGTACGCTCCGATCCGCGACCGCTGGAGCACGTCCGCCGGCGGCGTCCACAGCACGTCAGTCACTGCTCCACTCCTCCCCTGGCCCGGCACGACGCTGTGCGCTGGCCGTGGCGCCATCTTGCCCTACCTCGAAGCGCCATTCTCCGCACCCGCCCCCGGCCAGCGCATGTGCCCATCCCACACCGCCGTGACCGGATATAAGGAGGGGCCCCCTGTTAACGCCTGCGGTAGTAGCGGGGCCCCTTGTTAACACGCACTCGGCAACACCCGGCTCACTGTGCGCGGTGGGCCTGGATGGCGTGGCGGCGGGCCAACCGGTGGGCCCGCCGGATCTCCGCCTCCCGCCAGCGGCGTTCGTCCTCGGCCGTCTCGGGCAGCACGCGGCGCACCGGGCGCGGCGCGCCGCCCACCTCGACACCGACGAAGACGAGGTACGCGGTGGCCACCCGCACCGGCGCCTCCTCGGCCGAGTCCCAGCGCTCGGCCGTCACCCGTACGCCGACCTCCATCGAGGTCTGCCCGGTCCAGTTCACCTGGGCGTACGCGTGCACCAGGTCACCCACCCGGACCGCCTCGGAGAAGACGATCTCGTCGATCGCCGCGGTGACCGCCGTACCGCCGCTGTGCCGTGCCGCCGCCGCCCCGGCGACGTCATCGACGAATTTCATCAGCACTCCGCCGTGCACCGTGCCGTAGAGGTTCACGTCGACCGCCGTCATGATCCGACTGAGGGTTACCCGTGAGTACGACGTCGGCTTGCCGGGCGGGGTGGCGGAGGGGTGCTCGGTCATGTCGGAAACGGTACGGTGCGCGGATGCGACATCTGTGGAGCCTCCTCGCCGGGCTGGTGGTGGCACCGGTCACCTGGGTGCTGCTCACCCTCGGGCAGGACGGATCGGCCGGCACCGTCGACCGGTGGGTGGAGATCGGCACATCCAACCCGGCCAACCTCATCGAACCGGCCGTCTATCTCGCTGTCGGCGGCATCGTGCTGGGCCTGCTCGGCACGCTGCGCATCTCGCCGCTCGGTCCGCTGGTGGCCGGGCTGCTGCTGGTCACCCCGTACGTCGGGCTGTTCGTGGCGCCGTTCCAGGTACGCGACCTCATCCCGGGCGGCTGGGAGTTCCTCGGCGACCCGCTGCCACTGCGGCTGCCGGTGCAGAACGGCACGCTCTTCCTGGTCGGCATGCTGCTGCTGATGGCGACGTTCAGTGGGCAGCGCTGGCGACGTTGGCCGCGCCCGGTCACCGAACCGACGCCGCCCCCGGTGGCCGAGACACCCACGCAGGAACTGACCCTGGCCGACTGGCCGGCCGGCCAGCCGGAACGGGAGACCGCGCCGCTGAGCCTGGGCTACCCCGACCCGGACCCGACGCCGACCGAGCCGCTGCCCCGGCGTACCGGCAGCGCCTCGCCCTGGTCGGCGCCGCCGGGCAGCCTGCCGCGACGCGACGACGCCACCAGCTGACCCCAACGGAGATCTGCCGGTGGTCACCCCTAGCCCGGTGTCGGGCGGGTGACCACCGGCCGGAAACAGTGCGGGCGGAAACGGTCAGCCCTTGAGCAACTGGCGGGCCATCACGATGCGCTGCACCTGGTTGGTGCCCTCGTAGATCTGGGTGATCTTGGCGTCCCGCATCATCCGCTCGACCGGGTAGTCCCGGGTGTAGCCGTAGCCGCCGAGCAGTTGCACCGCATCCGTGGTGATCTCCATCGCGGCGTCCGAGGCAAAGCACTTGGCCGCCGCGCCGAAGTAGGTGAGATCCGCGTCGCCGCGCTCGGAGCGGCCGGCCGCGGCGTACGTCAGCTGCCGCGCCGCCTCCAGCTTCATGCCCATGTCGGCGAGCATGAACTGCACGCCCTGGAACTCGGCGACCGACTTGCCGAACTGCTTGCGCTCGGCGACGTACCCCTTGGCGTAGTCGAGCGCGCCCTGGGCGATGCCGACGGCCTGCGCGGCGATGGTGACCCGGGTGTGGTCCAGGGTCTGCATCGCGGTGCCGAAGCCGGTGCCCTCGGCACCGATCATCCGATCCGCCGGGATCCGCACGTTGTCCAGGTAGACCTCGCGGGTCGGTGAGCCCTTGATACCGAGCTTCTTCTCCGGCGCGCCGAAGCTCACCCCCGGATCGGACTTCTCGACCACGAAGGCGGAGATGCCCCGGGAGCGGGCGGCGGGGTCGGTCACCGCGAAGACGGTGTAGTACTCGGAGACCCCGGCGTTGGTGATCCACCGCTTCACGCCGTTGAGCACCCAGTGATCCCCGTCACGCACCGCCCGGGTGGTCATCGACGCCGCGTCGCTGCCGGCCTCCGGCTCGGAGAGGCAGTACGAGAACATCGCCGCACCGGAGGCGACCGGGGTCAGGTAGCGGCGCTTGAGTTCGTCGGAACCGGCCAGCAGCAGCGGCATGGTGCCCAGCTTGTTCACCGCCGGGATCAGCGAGGACGAGGCGCAGGCCCGGGCCACCTCCTCGATCACGATCGCGGTCGCCAACGCGTCCGCCCCGGCACCGCCGTACTCCACCGGGATGTGCGGCGCGTGGAAGTCGGCGGCGCGCAGCGCGTCGTACGACGCCTTCGGGAACTCACCGGTCTCATCCGCCTCAGCGGCGTGCGGGGCCACCTTGGCCGCACAGACCTCGCGGACCGCGTCCCGGATCGCCTCGTGCTCCTCAGGCAACCGATACACGTCGAATGACTGTTCTGCGGCCATGCCGGCCCCTCCCCTTCACCGCTATCATGCGCAGTCGGTAGCGTCACCTGGGCGCCCACCACGCAGACTGAAGAATAACGGCCACGGTTCAGGTGTTGTTACCGGCGCGTAGGCTCGGCCATGACGAAGCACCGGCGACGCTCGGCGATGATGGAAGACAAGAGAACCACTCTCACCGGTGCCCCGGCAGGCGCCGCAGCGGAACGCGACGCGACCACGCGGCGCCAGTGCGAGCGGAGAAGACAGGCGTGACCATCCCGTACCCGAACACCCAGCCGATGCCCGCCATCGCCGCGGTGACCCCGCCCTCGGGTGCCTCCCGCCCCCGGGTGACCTTCCTGGGCACCGGCTACCTCGGCGCCACCTACGCCATCTGCTACGCCGAACTCGGTTACGAGGTGCTCGGGTTCGACGTCGACGCGGACAAGATCGCCAAACTCAACGCCGGCAAGGTGCCGATCCACGAGCCGGGCCTCGACGAGCTGCTCCGGCGCAACCTGGCCGCCGGGCGGCTACGGTTCAGCACCGACATCGCCGAGACCGCCGACTTCGGTGACGTGCACTTCATCTGCGTCGGCACGCCGCAGCGCGCCGACGGGATGGGCGCCGACCTGTCGTACGTCGAGGCGTCCGTCACCAGCCTGGCCCAGCACCTGACCCGCAAGGCGTTGATCGTCGGCAAGTCCACCGTCCCGGTCGGCACCGCCGAGTGGGTGGAGCAGTTGGTCGGCAAGCACACCCCGGCCGACCTCGGCGTCGAGGTGGCCTGGAGCCCCGAGTTCCTCCAGGAGGGCTTCGCCGTCGACGACGTGCTGCGGCCGAACCGGATCGTGGTCGGCGTCAAGAGCGAGTGGGCCAACGGCATGCTGTACGCGGCCCACAAGGGCGTCTTCGACCTGGCCGCCACCGAGGACCGCGAGGTGCCCCTGGTGGTCTCCGACTTCGCCACCGCCGAGCTGGTCAAGGTCGCCGCGAACGCCTTCCTGGCCACCAAGATCTCGTTCATCAACGCGATGGCCGAGGTCTGCGAAGCCTCCGGCGGAGACGTCACCCAGCTGGCCCGGGCCATCGGGTACGACCCGCGGATCGGCAACCGCTTCCTCCAGGCCGGGCTCGGTTTCGGCGGCGCCTGCCTGCCCAAGGACATCCGTGCCTTCCAGGCCCGGGCCCAGGAGCTCGGTGCCGGCGAGGCGCTGCGCTTCCTGCACGAGGTCGACCTGATCAACCTGCGCCGGCGGACCCGGGTGCTCCAGCTCGCCGCGGAGCTGCTCGGCCGCCGCTCCGGCCCGGCCGGTCCGGACCTCTCCGGCACCCGGATCGCGGTGCTCGGCGCGACCTTCAAGCCCAACACCGACGACGTACGCGACGCGCCCGCGCTCGCCGTCGCGGCGCTGCTCCACAAGGCCGGTGCCGACGTGCACGTCTACGACCCGCAGGGCATGGAGAACGCCCGTCGGGCGGTGCCGGAGCTGACCTACGAGCCCGACATGGCCGAAGCGGTGACCGGCGCCGACCTGGTCTGCGTCCTCACCGAGTGGGCCGACTTCCGCAACGCCGACCCGACCCTCCTCGGTGAGCTGGTCGCGGGTCGCCGGGTGGTCGACGCCCGGAACTGTCTCGACTCGGCACTGTGGACGCAGGCCGGCTGGGAGTACCGCGGCCTGGGCCGGCCTTAGTCCTCCCTTAGTCCTCGCGGTGGGGTTTTCCGGCCCGCCGCCTTCCTGCTCGCCGTCTAATTCGGCTGATTCGCGTCGTGCTGTGCTGCCTCCCGGGGTGGCTGACCCGCCGACAACGGTCGAATTCCTGGCTCGCATTGGGCATGCTGCGACAGTGGGAATCCACAGTGCGGGTGGAGGGGTGTCGTGGCGACCTTTCAGTGCTCCTCGTGCGGCCGGGAGATCAAGCCGGCGGTGCGCTGCCCGCACTGCGGCGCCCACCAGCCGCAGTGGGCCGAACACCTGGCGGAGATCGAACGGTCCATCGCGGAGATGAAGGCCCGCGAGGCCGACATCGCCAGCGAGCAGCGGAAGCTCGCCGCCAAGATGCAGGCCGCGCTCTTCCAGCGCGACACCCTCGCGCACGCCGGCACCAGCGGCGACGAACGGCTCAAGCAGGCCGACCGCCCCCGGCGGGTGCTCCGACGCCGACCGCCGCGCAAGTCGCCGGGCAACGGCGGCACCACACCGCTGCGAAACCACCCGGTCGAGGGCACCGCACCACCACGGGTGCCACGCCAGGGCGCCACCCTCGGTACGGATGACCCACCCCCGCCGCCACCGACCGCGCCCGTCTGGCTGGACGCCGACGACCCCGAGCACCCGCCGGAGGCGTCCTCGCGGGAGGTCCAGAACATCCCTCTCGGCCTCGGCGCGTTGCTGCTCGGCGTCGCCGCGGTGGTCTTCGCCGTGGTCGCGACCAGCTCGATGGACGCGCTGGCCCGCCTCGGCATCCTGCTGTTCGCGACCGTGCTCATGCTGCTCGCCCCGCCGGTGCTGGTCAGGCGGGGGCT
The DNA here is from genome assembly GCF_050942455.1 of Micromonospora sp. CA-263727. NCBI lineage: Bacteria > Bacillati > Actinomycetota > Actinomycetes > Micromonosporales > Micromonosporaceae > Micromonospora > Micromonospora sp. CA-263727. Next base: position 1,177,060 of record NZ_CP192031.1, on the reverse strand, counting down.
GACCAGCACCGCCGAGACGATCGCCGCGGTGGGCCTGCTCCTGGTGCCGCTCGCCGGGTACGCGCTCTGGGCGGTGGAGTGGATCGGCGGCGGCGCCACCTCCGGCACCGTCTTCGCCGGGGTGATCTTCACGGTCACCGCCGCCGTCGCCGCCGGGTACGCCGGCTGGACCCGGCTACGCGCCCCCCGGTTCGCCACGGTGCTGGCCGCCCAGCCGGTGGTGCCGCTGCTGGCCTACGACCGGATCACCGGTCCGGCGGGCTGGGCGCTGGTGCTCACCGTGGTGGCCGTGCTCGACCTCTGGCTGGCCCGCTCCCCGGTCACCGTGGAGCAGCCGATCTCCGGCGGCCCGACCCCGGGCCCTCCCGGCCCGGGAGGCACACCCCGGCAGCGGCTGGCCGACGGGCGGCCCGAGGGGGCGCCGGAGGAGTCCGGTGAGCTGCTCGACCCCACCGACGCCCAGGCGACCCCACCAACCCGGCCGGTGCCCGGCCTACGGGAGCTGACCTGGGCGCTGCACGGCGTGGCGGTCGCGGTCGGCCTCGCGTACGCGGTGGCCGCCCTGCTGCGGACCACCACCGTGGCCGGCGCGACCGGCGCCGGCCTGGTGTTGCTGCTGGCCGCCACCGTCTGCCTGGCCGGGACGTTGATGCTGCGGCATCCCCCGCTACCCGACATCGGCGCGGGGGTGCTCACCCTCGCCGTCATCGGCGCGCTGGGCCGGGTCGCCTCGGTGGCCCTGCCCAACCGCTCGCTGCTGCTGATCGCGGCCGTCATCACGGTCACCGGCCTGGCGGTACGCGCGGTGCCGGAATCCGCCCGTCGCGGCCCGCAGCTGGCCGCCGCGGTGGCGCTGACGGTCAGCGGGGTGCTGGTCGCTGGCAGCGCCCTGCGCGCGGGTATCGCCCCGATCAGGGCTGCCCTGCCGGCCTGGGCCGCGGACCTCGACCGGTATCCGGCCGAACTGGCCGCCGCGGCGGGCCCGGCCGCCTGGCAGCTCGCCGCCAGCGCCTTCCTGCTCACCGCAGCCGCGGTGCTGGCCCTGCCGCCGGAGATCCGCCGCGAGTTCGCGGTGACCGGCGCCGCGCTGACCGCCCTCGCCGTGCCGGCCTCCTTCGGGTTGGCCTGGACGCTCGCGCCGTGGCCGATGGTGCTGACCGCGATCGGCATCGGCGCGATCGGGCTCTCCGCCCGCACCACGCGGGCGGCGCTGGCCCATGCGGTGGCCGCCGCCAGCGTCGGGTTGGCCGGCGCGGGCGCCGCCCTGGCCCGCCCGGCGCTAACCGCCGCCGTGCTGGTCACCCTCGTCCTGGCCGGCGCCCTGATCGCCGCCGCCCCCCGGATCCGACTCGCTCCGGCCGCCGCGGACACCGTCTCGGCCTGGGCCGCGGGGGCGCGGCCTTCGCGCTGCCCGGGGCCGTGGCCGCCTTCGTCGCGGCCACCCTGCCCGTCGATCTCACTCCGACGCCGGGGAGCCTGCGTGCGGCGACGGTGCCCGTGCTGGCGGCCAGCTTCCTCGCGGTCTGCGCCACCCTGGGCTACGCCGCCGTCGTCCAGGTGTCCCAACGGCAGATCCCGGTGCCACTGTCGGTCGGCACCGGCCTGGGCGCCCTGGTGGTCGCCGCGGCCGGGTTCGGGGCCCCGGGGGCCACCGTCGCCGACGCCTGGGTCGCCGCACTGCTGCTGGTCTCCGCCGTACTCCTCTTCCTGGCCCCGTCGATCGACACCGGCCGTCGCTCCGACGCCACCCTGGACGGTTCCGACCTGGCCGCCGCCGCGGTGACCGCGGCCCTGGTCGCCACCCTGCTGCGGATCGGTACGGTGCTCGCGCCGGGCGGGCAACTCGCCATCGCCGCCGCGCTGGTCCTGGTGGTGGCCGTGGCCGCACGGGCGATGCCGGAGCAGTCGCGGCGCGGGCCGGTGCTCGGCCTCGCGGTCGGCGGCGTGCTGATCGGGCTGCTGGCCGGCTGGATGGCGCTGCGCGGCGGGGTCGGCGTGCTGGCCACCCCGGGCCCGATCTGGCACGGCGACCTGAGCGGTTGGCCGGCCGCGCCGACCGGCGGCACCACCTGGCAGGGCCCGATCGCCCTGGTCCTGCTCGCCGGGGCCGCCGGCATCCTGTTGCCGCCGCCCTGGCGTTACGACGTCTCCGGCGCGGCGATCGTGCTGGCCACCATCGGCGCGCCCGCCGCATTCGACCTGCCATGGTGGTCGCCGGTCCTGATCGGCGGCATGGTCGCCGCGGTCGTCGGGATGGCCGCCGTCGCCTCCGTCGACCCCCGGGCCGCGCTGTCCCGGATCACGGTCGCCGGAGTGGTCGCGTTGCACGCGGCCGGCGCCGGCCTGGTCCGTCCGTGGACCACCGCGCTTGCCCTGGGCAGCATCGCGGTTATCGGTGCGGTGGTGGCCACGCTGGCCCGCTTCACGGCCGGGCCGCTCGTCGAGGACATCCACGCCGAGGGGATGCCGCCGCACCTGGCGCAGATCGGTGGCGCGGGCGTGGCCGCGGCGTTGCTGGCGTTACCAGGCGCCACCGCCACCCTGGCCGCCGAGTTCGGCCACGCTCCCCAGGTGGTGCTGACCGCCGGCCTGGCCGCGTCCAGCCTCGGTCTGGCCGCGGTGGCCGCCGCCCGTCGGCAGGTCCCGCAGTACCTGCCCTGGGCGAGCGTCGGGGTGGTCGGTGGAGCGACGGTGACCGCGCTGGCCGCCGTACCCATCGGCCTGCCGGTCGGCGTGTACGCCGCCGCCGCGGCCCTGCTCGGCGTGCTCGCCGAACTGGTCCGGGGGCCACCGAGCCGCCGGCTGGCGCGGCGCATCCGGTCCGCCGCTGGACGGTGCTGCTCGACGGGGCGCTGCGGCGGCTGCCCGACGACGGCGGCCCGCGCCGGTGGCGGGTGAGCCCGGCCGCGGGGGCGCTGGCCGCCGCCGTCCTGCCGACCGTCCTGGCGCTGGTCTCGATCACCCCGGCGCTGCTGGCGGCTCTGGTCGATCCGCATCGCACGCTCCGGCGGATCTGGCAGGGGCCGCCTCCGGAACTGCTCACCCCGCCACCGGCCGCGGTCAACCCGACCCATGTGCTCACCGCGCTGCTGCTCACCGTGACCGCGGCGCTGGCGGCCACCGGCTTCAGCGGCGGCCGACGGTCCCGGGCGGTGCCGGTGGTGCTGCCCGGGACCGCGGTGACCCTGTTGATCACCCCGGTCGCGCTCGGTGGCGGCTGGCCGGCGAGCACCCTGTCGGCGCTGGCCGTGTTCACCATCGCCATGCTGGGACTGGCGCTCACCCCACCCCCGCCGATCGAGGAACGGGCCCGCTCGTTGCGGCTGGCCCGGATACTCGTCTTCGCCATCGGCCTGGCCGCCGGCGGGGCTGGCCTCGCCGGCAGCCTCGCCACCCGGGAGCTGACCCTGTTCACCCTCGGCGGCGCGGTCGCCGTCGGCGTCGTCGCGGCGCTGTACGGCACCACCTCACGGGCGCGCATCCTCGGCTGGCTCTTCGCCTCGCTGATGGCGCAACTCTTCGTCCTCACCGCGGGCCTGGTCGCCGGGCTCGCCGCGGTCTGGTCGGCGTTCGGGGTGCTCGCGGTCGGCGCGGCGTTGCAGGTCTTCGCCGCCACCCTGCCCTGGCTGCGTCGCCCGGAGGCACGGCACGAGGCGGCCACGGTGGAATGGTCCGGGTACGCCGCCGCGCTGATCGCGCTGGCGCTGGCCTTCGACTCGCCGCGACACATCGCCGCCCTGCTGGCCGCCTGGGGCGCGGTGCTCGGTCTCGCGGCGACCCGGCCCGGCCGCCGGCCGATGGAACGGCGGATCCTCTTCTGGGCCGTGGTGGTCTGCGAGATCACCGCCTGGTGGATCCTGATGCGGGTCGCCCACGTGGCGCTGCCCGAGGCGTACACGCTGCCGTTCGCCGCGCTGGCCCTGCTGGTCGGTGTCCTGGAGTTGCGCCAACGGCCCGACCTGAGCAGCTGGGTGGCGTACGGTCCGGCACTGGTGGCCGCCTTCGTGCCCACCCTGGCGATCGTGCTGGCCACCGATTCGAGCACGTTGCGACAGGTGTTGCTGCTGCTCGGCGCCGTCGCCGTGCTGGTCTTCGGGTCGATGAGCCAGCAGCAGGCACCGGTGATCATCGGCGCGGCGGTCACCGCCATCGCGGCGGTGCACGCGCTGTTCAGCCTCGGGCCGTGGCTGGCGTTGATCCCGGTCGGCTTCCTGCTGCTGCTCCTCGGGGCCAGCAACGAACGCCGCCGCCGTGCCCAGGAACGCCTCCAGACCGCCCTACGCGGCATGCGCTAACCGCCCCTGCCACGCTTGTTAATAAGGGGCCCCTCCTATACACGAGGCGTTAACAGGGGGCCCTTCCTTACTGGAGGGTGGCGCGGAGGGCGGCGTCCTTCTCGGCGACCAGCTGCTCCAGGTCGGCCTGGTACGCCGACATCCGGTCGAGCAGCCGCGGGTCGGCGGTGCTCAGGATGCGGACGGCGAGCAGGCCGGCGTTGCGGGCGTTGCCGATGGACACGGTGGCCACCGGCACGCCAGCCGGCATCTGCACGATGGAGAGCAGTGAATCCAGCCCGTCGAGGTGCTTCAGCGGCACCGGCACGCCGATCACCGGCAGCGGCGTGACCGAGGCGATCATGCCGGGCAGGTGTGCCGCGCCACCGGCACCGGCGATGACGACCTTGAGGCCCCGGCCGGCGGCGGCACGACCGTAGTCGATCATCTTGACCGGGGTGCGGTGCGCCGAGACGACCTCCACCTCGTACGGCACCTCGAACTCGGCGAGCGCATCGGCCGCCGCCTTCATGGTCGGCCAGTCCGAGTCGCTACCCATGATCACGCCGACGGTGCTCATACCGGCCCCCTCCTCCGTGCCATCTTCGTTCGCGACTGCGGGGCTCGCACGCTCACTCCTCGCGCTCACCCGAGCCACCTTCGTTCGCGACTGCGGGGCTCGCAAGCTCACTCCTCGCGCTCACCGATGCCGTCGCTCAGCCAGCGGGCCGCGCGGGCGGCCCGGGAGCGTACCTCGTCCAGGTCGTCGCCGAGCACCGTGACGTGCCCGATCTTGCGGCCGGGCCGCACCTGCTTGCCGTAGAGGTGCACCCGGGCGGTCGGCTCGGCGGCAAAAAGGTGGTGCAGCCGCTCGTCGACCGACATGCCGCCCGACGCGCCGCCGAGCACGTTCGCCATCACCACCACCGGCGCGGTCAACGCGGTGTCGCCCATCGGGTAGTCCAGCACCGCCCGCAGGTGCTGCTCGAACTGCGACGTCCGGGCGCCCTCGATGGTCCAGTGCCCGGAGTTGTGCGGACGCATGGCCAGCTCGTTGACCAGGACCCGGCTGCCACCGGGGACCGCCGGGTCGGCCACCTCGAACAGCTCCACCGCCAGCAGGCCCACCACGCCGAGCGCGGTGGCCAGGTCGATGGCGAGCTGCTGCGCGGAGACCGCCAGCTCCTCCGGCAGGCCGGGCGCCGGGGCCAGCACCTCGACGCAGATCCCGTCCCGCTGCACCGTCTCCACCACCGGATAGACGGCGACCTGCCCGAAGGGTGAGCGGGCCACCTGCACGGCCAGCTCCCGGCGCAGCGCCACCCGCTCCTCGACGATGAGCCTGGTGCCGCCGGCCAGCAGCGTCTCCGCCAGCTCGGTGGCGTTCGCGGCGTCGGTGACCGGCCAGACGCCCCGGCCGTCGTACCCGCCACGGGCCGCCTTGAGCATTACCGGCCAGCCCACCTCGTCGCCGAAGGCCACCAGGTCGGCCGGGGCGGCGACGGGTCGCCACGCCGGGTTCGGTGCACCGAGGGCACCGAGCCGCTCCCGCATGGCCTGCTTGTCCTGGGCGTGCACCAGCGCGTCGGCAGGCGGGAACAGCTTCACGCCCTCGCCGCTCAGGGTGCGGATGTGCTCGGTCGGGACGTGCTCGTGGTCGAAGGTGACCACGTCGCAGCCCTTGGCGAAGGTACGCAGGGCGGCCAGGTCGGTGTGGTCGCCGTACTGGACCTCGGCGGCGACCAGGGCCGCGCCGTCGTCCGGGGTGAGCGCCAGCACACGCAGCGACTGGCCGAGGGAGATCGCAGCCTGGTGGGTCATCCGGGCCAGCTGGCCGCCGCCCACCATGCCGACAACGGGCAGACCGGTTCGGGAATCCATAGCGGCGCCAGCCTATCCGGGCCGGTCGCGGAGCCGACCGGCGGTCACCTGATCAGCGCAGCTGCGCCACCAGGTCGTCGACACCGGTGACCGGCCGCTGGCAGACAAAACCCCGGCAGACGTACGCGGCGGGGCGGCCGTCGAGCAGCGGCCGGCCGGCCAGCAACGGCACTCCGGGCTGGTCCGGCTGGCCCGCCACGATCACCGCACCGGGCGGCGCGTGCCGGTACGCGGCCGCGACCAGCGGGTCACCGGCCGGGTCTGCGGTGGCCACCACGATCTCGTACGGCCCGGAGAGCAGCGCCTCACCGACGGTCGCCGCGTACCCGGTGAACCGGGCGTGCCGCCCGACGATCGGCGCGACGGTGGACAGCGCCGCCTCGGCGGCCTCCCGGTAACGGTTCTCACCGGTCAACGCCGCGTACGTGACCAGGGCGGCGGCGATCGCGGACCGCCCCGAGGGGGTGGCATTGTCCGTCGGGTCGGCCGGCCGGGTCACCAGCTGCTCCGCGTCGTCGGCGGTGTCGTAGAACGAACCGCCGGGGGCGGCGAAGTGGGCCAGGGCGGTGTCGAGCAGCTGCCCGGCCAGCTCCAGCCACCGCCCCTCGCCGGTGACCTGGTGCATGGCGCAGAACGCCTCGGCCACGCAGCCGTAGTCCTCCAGCACCCCGGCCGGCTCGCCGACCCGGCCGTCCCGGGAGGCGCGGCGCAGCCGCCCGTCCACCAGGTGCACCCGGGCGAGGTACTCGGCGGTGTCCCGCATCGCACCGTCGGCGACGATGGTGACCCCTTCCAGCAGGTTCGCCTCCCCCTCGGGGCCGATCCGGCCGGCGGTCTCGACGAGCCGCACGAACTCGGCGAGCGCGGTGACGGCCAGGCCATTCCAGGCGGCCACCACCTTGTCGTCGCGGGCTGGCTGGGGCCGGGCGTCCCGGGCGGCCAGCAACCTGCTCACCACGCTCTGCCAGCGCTCCCGCACCGCCGGGTCGGCGTCGTCGACGTCCCGGGCCAGCCGAAGCACGCTCATGCCCTTCTCGAAATTCCCGGCCTCGGTGACGGCGAACAGGTCGGCGGCCCAGCGGCCGTCCTCCTCGCCGAGCGCCTCGATCAGCTGGGCGGGGGTCCAGGCGTAGGTGAGCCCTTCGACGCCCTCGGTGTCCGCGTCCAGCGCGGAGGCGAAGCCCTGGCCGGGGCGGTGCAGCTCGTCGGCGAGGAACCGGGCGATGTCCCGGGCCACCCGCAGCGCCAGCGCGTCCCCGGTGCGCCGCCACAGCTGGGTGTAGACCCGCAGCAGCAGGGCGTTGTCGTAGAGCATCTTCTCGAAGTGCGGCACGGTCCAGTGCGCGTCGACGGAGTAGCGGGCGAAGCCGCCGGCGAGCTGGTCGTGGATGCCGCCCCGGGCCATCGCCTCGCAGGTGTGCCGGACGATCTCCAGGCTCCGCGCCGAGCCGGTGCGCTGGTGATGCCGCAGCAGGAAGAGCAGGTTCAGGTGCGGCGGGAACTTGGGCGCCCCGCCGAAGCCGCCGTTGGTCTCGTCGTACTCGCTGGCCAGCTGGTCGGCGGCGGCGTCGAGCAGTTCGGCGGTGAGCGGTGCGGTGGGGCCGCCCACGGCCTGGGCGCCGCCGATCGCCTCCACCACCGCGACGCCCTGGCGCAGTACGGCCTCCCGCTGTTCCTGCCAGGCGGTGCTGACCGACTGGAGCAGCCGGACGAAGTTCGGGCGGGGGAAGTACGTCCCGCAGAAGAACGGGGTGCCGTCCGGGGTGGCGAAGACCGTCATCGGCCAGCCGCCCTGGCCGGTCATCGCCTGGGTGGCGGTCATGTAGACGGCGTCGACGTCGGGCCGCTCCTCGCGGTCCACTTTGATCGAGACGAAGCGCTCGTTCAGCAGCTTGCCGACCGCCTCGTCCTCGAACGACTCGTGCGCCATCACGTGACACCAGTGGCAGGCGGAGTAGCCGACCGAGATGAGCACCGGCACGTCCCGCCGTTTCGCCTCGGCGAACGCCTCGTCGCACCAGGGCCACCAGTCCACCGGGTTGCCGGCGTGCTGGAGCAGGTACGGGCTGGTGGCGTCCGCGAGTCGGTTCACCCGAAGACCATATCCAGCCGGCCCCACGGCCGCCGGTCGGACACCGTGCCCCGATCGGCCTTCCCTCGTTCACTTCGACCTATTTAGATCTGTACATGCCTCCGGCGACCCCCGCCGGCACGGCGACGAGGAGGATTCCATGCGCAGACTCCGGCTCCTGTCCGTCCTCACGGCCGGCGTACTGGTGGCCACGCTGGCGCCACCGGCCCCGGCCAGCGCCGCCGTCCACCCGGACACCCGGATCTCGGCCACCACCGGCGTCGGCACCCACAACGCGTACGAGAGGGCCACCTACCCCTACCTCGCGCAGGCGCTCGACGCCCGGCCCGGCCTGATCGAGCTGGACGTCTGGCCGGACATCCTCACCCGCCAGTGGCGGGTCAGCCACTCCAACCCGCTCGGCAACGACAACAACTGCGTGGCCGCCACCAGCGCCGCCCAGCTCTACACCGGCACCCGCAACCGGAACCTGGAGCACTGCCTGGACAACATCCGGCTCTGGCTGGCCGCACATCCGGACGCCGGGCCGCTGCTGCTCAAGATCGAGCTGAAGACGGGGTTCAGCGCCCGTACCGGCCAGGGTCCGGCCCAGCTCGACGCCGCGCTCGCCGCCCGGCTCGGCGACCGGCTCTTCACCCCGGCCGAGCTACGCGGCGGACACGCCACGCTGGACGCCGCTGCCCGCGCCAACGCCTGGCCGACCCGCCGGCAGCTCGCCGGAAAGGTGATCGTCTACCTGATCCCGGGCACCATCGAGCACGGCAACCCGACCGACGTGCTCCGAACCGACGTGGAGTACGCCCGGCACCTGGTCGCGCTGGACGCGGCCGGCAACCTCGACGCCGCGAAGGCGTTCCCGGCCGTGCACCGGGCACGGGCCGGCGACCCGCGCAGCCAGTACACCGAGACCAACCTGCGTCCCTGGTTCGTCATCTTCGACGGCGACGCCACCGCGTACGTCACCGGCAGCATCGACACCGCCTGGTACTCCGCCAACCACTATCTGCTGGTGATGACCGACGCGCACAAGGTACCGCCCGCGATCGGCAACACCGACCCCGACGCCGCCCTCGCCCGCCTCACCGAACTGGCCGCCCGCCACGCCAGCATCGCCTCCGCCGACTGGGCCGCCCTCCCCCAGGTAACCCCCCAAACCCTCCCCCGCGCCTGACCTTCACCATCCCGTCCCCACCCCTCCGTGCGGTGATCAAGAGGTTTGCGTCTTGCGGGGCGCTCTCCCCGGACCGAACTTCTTGATCACCCGCGCGAGGCGGGCTCCGCCGGGTGGGTGGGGGTGGGGTGGCAGGGCTAGGAGGCGCCGTCGGCGCGGAGCGGAAGGACGTTGGTGGGGGTCTGGCGGGCCAGGGAGCCGAGGACGGCGGCGATCTTGTCGGCCGGTATCGGCTTGAAGAAGTGGTAGCCCTGGGCGGCGGTGCAGCCCAGCTCGGCCAGGGCGGACCGCTGGGCCGCGGTCTCCACGCCCTCGGCCACCACCCGCAGGCCCAGCTCGTGGGCCAGCCCGACGGTGCTGCGTACGATCGCCGCCGCCGCCGGCGAGTCCGCCATCCCGAGCACGAACGACCGGTCGACCTTCAACTCGTCCACCGGAATCCGGGTGAGGAAGGTGAGCGAGGAGAAGCCGGTGCCGAAGTCGTCCACCGCCAACTGCACCCCCATCGACCGCAGCGCGGTGAGCACCTGGTCGATGACCTCCAGCTCGCTCATCACCACCGTCTCGGTGATCTCCAGGACCAGCCGGCCGGCCGGCACCTGGTGCCGGCGCAGCGCCTCGGCGATCTCCGCCGGCAACCGGGGGTCGAGCAGGCTGCGGGCGGAGAGGTTGACCGAGATGGGGATGTCCAGGCCCTCCCGGGCCCAGCCGGCGGCGACCGCGAGCGCCTTGTCCAGCACGTAGCGCGTGAAGGCGCCCAACTGGTCGCTGTTCTCGATCGACCGGACGAAGTCGGCCGGGCCGAGCCAGCCCCGGCGCGGGTGCCGCCAGCGGATCAACGCCTCCACGCCGGTCGGCGCCCCGGTGGTCAGGTCCACCGCTGGCTGCAACACCAGCACCAGCTGATCGTCGGTCAGCAACGCCTCCCGCAGCTCGGCGAGCAGGGCCAGCTGGTCGGTGCTGGCCGCGTCCCGAGAGCTGTCGTACGTGGCCACGCTGCCGCCGCCGCCCTTCGCCTGGTACATGGCGATGTCGGCCCGACGCAGCAGCTCGGTCAGGTCGGCGGTGCCGGCCGCGGCCACCACCACACCGACGGAGACCTCGACGGACATCCGTACCCCGGCCACCTCGGCCGGGGCGGCCAGCCGCTCGGCGATCTCCCGAGCCTGACGCAGGGCGTACGCCACCGGGGCGGTGCGGTCGTCCACCACCGGCACCGACGTCAGCAGCAGGGCGAACTCGTCGCCGCCGAGCCGGGCCAACAGGTCGCCGGAGCGCCCCAGGGCGCCGAGCCGGTTGGCGGTCAGCCGCAGCAGCTGATCGCCAGCGGCGTGCCCGAGCGTGTCGTTGACCTCCTTGAACTGGTCGATGTCCAGCAGCAGCAGGGCGACGGGGTGGTCGTGGGCGAGCCGCCGCAGCGCCTGGTCGCCCTGGCTGAGCATGGCCGCCCGGTTGGCCAGGCCGGTCAGCGGGTCGTGCACCGCCTCATAGGACGAACGCGCGCTGACCAGCCGCAGTTCCCGATGGGTGGCCGCGTCGTGCAGGGCGGCGGCGAGGGCGTCGGCGAAGGCGGCCAGCGCGTCCCGCTCGCGTCCGCTGGGCGGTGCCGTGCGGGGGAACCGGACGCGCAACCGGCCGACCCGCACATCGCCCACGGTCAGCTCGCGGACCAACTCCTCCGGGGCGGACCCGTCGTCACCCGGCGGCGCGATCTCGCGGTCGACCACCTGACCGCCGGGGTCACCCCGGTAGCGACGCCACCGGCCGTCGCCCCGGATCACCTCCACGTCAACGATCTCCGCCTCGAACAGGGCCAGGGCGCCGGTGACGCCCGCGGCGGCCACCCCGCGCTCGTCGAGCTGGTTGAGCGCGGCCGTCGCCTCGGCGAACGACCGCCAGGTGCGCCGCTCGCGGCCGTCGCGCAGCCGCTGCCGGTAGGTCTGCTGGAGCAGCCAGAGCGGGGCGGGCAGCAGCAACAGCCACCGGGTGTCGATCTCGATCAGCACCACCACGAGCAGGCCGAGCAGCACGTTGCCGACGAACATCAGCAGCTTGCCGCGCAGCGCGGCGAGCAGCGGGCGCCCGATCGGCATCCCGTGCCGTAGCGCCAGCATGACCCCGCCCAGCCAGGCGCCGGCCAGCAGGTAGGTGACCGCGCCCGCGGCGAGCGCGAGCGCGAGCGACGGGGTCAGGGTGGCCGACATCGGCTGACCGAGGGCGGTGGTGACGGAGACCGCGAGCGCGACGGCAGCGGCCTGCACGCCGGCGATCCGAACGACGTCCCAGGTGGACCGTCCCTCGTCCACCACGGAGAGCGCCGTCCAGGCCAGCGCGACGCCGATCAGCGCGGCGGCGGGCAGCCATCCGGGCGGTACGAGGTACAGGCAGACGACCAGCGCCGCCTCGCCCCAGGTGATGCTGACCACGCCGGCCGCGGCCCGGAACCGCAACCGGGCCAGCTGTGCCAGGGCGAACGCGGCCACCGCGATGCCGAATCGGGCCAGACCGCCGAGCGGATCGTCGACCGGCAGCCGTACCGGCAGGCTCAGCCCGACCACGGCGGCGATCAGCGCGGTGCTGACCACGGCGGCCGTGAGCAGGTGAACCCTGAGCGGTGTACCACGGCCGGCGGGCCGGTCGAGCGAATGACCGGCCCTGCCGGAGGTCACCGACCCCCTCCCGCCGACCGGGAACAGGACACACGAAGGGCGGGCACGAGTGTGATGGTCATCGGTGCCCCCCTCCCACGCGCGGCTCGGAGGACTTCTGGTCCCCCCGGCGAGAGGCTAAGCCAAACCCGATGGTCGCAACAGGGGGCGACCATCCGGTTCGACGTGAATCATGCCCCGATCAGCCGTCGCGGTGCTGCTGACGCCCGTTGGGAAGATCCGCGGATGAATCCGTCGTCACGATCCCATCTGTCGGATCTGGGACCGTCCGCTCCACCGCGCCCGTCTCGGTGGCAGGCTCCTGACCGGGGAAATGGTCGGGCAGCCGACGCAGTCGGGCGTTCATGTTGCGGATCAACAGCACGGTGGCGGTGCCCAGGACCAGGATGAGGAACAGGCCCATCGGCCCGGCCAGGCCACCCGTGCGGGTGTCCCCGAAGTTGTTCTGGGCAAGCACCTCGGCAACGGTCAGCATGGAACTCCTCCGGAGTGCGGTGTGTCACCAGGGTAGACCGCGGCCGGATCAGCGGTCACGGGCCGTCTCCCGCACGCCGGCAAACAGGTCGGACTCGGGCAGCGGACTGTCGACCATCGACCGGACCAGCTGGAAATCCTCCGTCGGCCAGGCGCGCTGCTGCACCTCCATCGGCACCTGGAACCAGAAGCCGTCCGGGTCCACCTGGGTGGCGTGGGCACGCAGCGCGTCGTCGCGGACCGGGAAGTACTCGGCGCACTCCACCCGGGTGGTGATCCGCGGGCCCTTGTCCGGCCGGTCCTCCCAGCGGGTCAGCCACTCCGCGTACGGCGACTCCACGCCGCTGGCCAGGATGGCCTCGTGCAGCGCCATGATCTTGCCCTTGGAGAAGCCGATGTCGTAGTAGAGCTTCAACGGCTGCCACGGCTCGCCCAGCTCGGGGTAGCGCTCGGCGTCGTTGGCCGCCTCGAAGGCCGCCACACTGACCTTGTGGCACATGATGTGGTCGGGGTGCGGGTAACCACCCTCCTCGTCGTACGTGGTGACGACGTGCGGGCGGAACTCGCGCATCAGGCGCACCAGCGGGCCGGCGGCCACCGCGACGTCCTGGAGGGCGAAGCAGCCCTCGGGCAGCGGCGGCAGCGGGTCGCCCTCGGGCAGGCCGGAGTCGACGAAGCCGAGCCAGGCCTGGTCGATGCCGAGGATGGCCCGTGCCGCGTCCATCTCCGCCCGCCGGATGTCGGCGATGTTGGCCCACACGTCGGGCCGGTCGAGCTTGGGGTTGAGCACGCTGCCACGCTCGCCGCCGGTGCACGTCACGACCAGCACGTCCACCCCCTCGGCGACGTACTTCGCCGTGGTCGCGGCGCCCTTGCTCGACTCGTCGTCGGGGTGCGCGTGGACGGCCATGAGTCGAAGTTGTTCTGCCAAGGCTGGCGCTCCTCGTCTCTGCCATCGGTGGGCCCTGCCCCGGGCCAACCGTCTGACCTGCCGGAATTCTCCCCGTCGCGGTACCGGCCCGCGTCGGCCTGTCATATTTGACACCAGTCGTATTTGACACCAGCCACCGTTGCGAGCCGGGTGGGGATGACAGACGTCTGTCATTCTTGCCGATGCCGCCGACAACAACGCCAGGAGATACCCGCCGGTGACCGAGACGCACGCCACACTTCCGCCGGACGCGCCGGTGTTCCCGCCCGGCCGGTACGGCCACCGCCGTGCCCCCGGCCGCCGCCGGCCGGTGCTGACCGCGCTGCTCGTGGTCGCCGTGGTCGCGGCGCTCACCGCCGTCTCGGTCCGGCTCTACGGACAGTACGGCGATCCGGCGTACGACGCCCAGGTGATCACCTACACCGACATCACGGACAGCCAGGTGGTGATCGACTTCCGGGTCAACCTGCCGGACGGCGGGTCGGCGGTGTGCGTGCTGCGGGCCCGGGACAACGCCGGCGCCGAGGTGGCCCGCGAGGAGGTGCCGGTGACGGCCGAGGCGGGACAGCGCCAGCTCACCGTCCGGCACCGCCTCGCCACCAGCGCCCGGCCCTTCATCGGCGAGGTCGTCCGCTGTCGACCAGCCGCCTGAGGCCGCCCGCCGGGACGACGCACGGGACGTGATCGCCGACACTTCCTGTCGCACCGCACTGGTAACTTGAAGGTTCACCTGTCAGCCAGCACGCACGACCGAGCCAGCACGCACACCCGAGCCAGCACGCACAACCGAGGAGGACCGCCTGTGTCCAATGGCAACGAGGCGCCCGCCACCTGGCTGTCCCAGGATGCGTACGACCGCCTGAAGGGCGAGCTCGACGAGTTGATCGCCAACCGGCCGGTCATCGCCGCCGAGATCAACGCCCGGCGCGAGGAAGGCGACCTGCGCGAGAACGGCGGCTACCACGCCGCTCGCGAGGAGCAGGGCAAGGCCGAGGGGCGCATCCTCTACCTGAAGGAGCTGCTTCGCACGGCCCAGGTCGGCGAGGCGCCGACGGTCGACGCCGTGGCACCCGGGATGGTCGTGACGATCTACTTCGACGACGACGCCGACGACACAGAGACCTTCCTGCTCGGCTCGCGCGAGATCGGCTCGACAACCGACCTCACGGTCTACAGCCCCGAGTCCGCCATCGGGCAGGCGATCCTGGGCGGCAAGGCCGGCCAGGCCTGCACCTACACCGCGCCCAGCGGCGCGGACATCAAGGTGACCGTGGTCAGCTTCGAGCCGTTCTCCGGCTGACACTCCCCGCCGGCCCGGCACGCGCCGCCTCCGGCCACCCGCTCGTGCAGAGGCGTGACACCGTGCGGTGTCACGCCTCTGGCGCGATGGTCACCTGATAGCCGCTGGCCCGCAGGGCACCGATCAGCGTGTCGGAGTGCTCGACGCCCCGGGTCTCCACCGACAACGCCACCTCGACCTCGCCCAGGCGCAGGTGCGGGTTGGCCCGCTGGTGCACCACGTCCACCACGTTGGCCCGGTGTTCGGCGATCTCGCCGAGCAGCGAGGCGAGCTGCCCCGGGCGGTCCGAGCAGCATACGGTGATCCGCAGATAGCGGCCGGCCGCCGCCAGGCCGTGCTCGATCACCCGCAGCATCAGCAGCGGGTCGATGTTGCCGCCGGAGAGCACGGCCACCACCGGGGCCTTCACCTCGACCACCCCGGCCAGCAACGCCGCCACGCCGACCGCGCCGGCCGGCTCCACCACCTGCTTGCCGCGCTCCAGCAGCATCAGCAGCGCCCGGGAGATGTCCTCCTCGGTGACGGTGACGATCTCGTCGACGAGTTTGTGCACGTGGGTGTAGGTGATGTCGCCGGGCCGGCCCACCGCGATGCCGTCGGCGATGGTGGCGAAGGCGGGCAGGCGTACCGGCTCGCCCGCCACCAGCGACGGCGGGAAGGCCGCCGCCCCCGCCGCCTGCACCCCGATCACCCGGACGTCCGGCCGCAGCGCCTTGGCCACCACCGCTATGCCGGAGATCAGCCCACCGCCGCCAACCCCGGTCACGATCGTCTTCACTTCGGGGCACTGCTCCAGGATCTCCAGCGCCACCGTGCCCTGCCCGGCGATCACGTCCCGGTGGTCGAACGGGTGGATCAGCACAGCGCCGCTCCGTTCGGCGAACGCCTGCGCCGCGACCAGGGACTCGTCCACCGTGGCGCCGGCCAGCTCGACCTGGGCGCCGTACCCCTTGGTGGCCGCCACCTTCGGCAGCGGCGCGTTCACCGGCATGAAGACGGTGGCCTGCGCGCCGACCAGCCCGGCGGCGAGCGCCACCCCCTGGGCGTGGTTGCCGGCGCTGGCCGCGACCACGCCCCGGGCCCGTTCCTGCGCCGACAGCCGCGAGATCCGCACGTACGCGCCGCGCACCTTGTACGACCCCGCGCGCTGGAGGTTCTCGCACTTGAGCCAGGCCGGCCCGCCGAGCGCGGCGCTCAGCGGGCGGGACGGCTCCAGCGGCGTGATGCGGATGACGTCGGCGAGCAGTTCCCGCGCGGCCCGCACGTCATCCAGGCTGACCAGTTCCGTCATACCCCGATCGTGCCACCCCGATCGTCAGGCGCGGCCGGCGGCTGGGCCGGTGCGCCGGCCGGCTGGCTGCCGATCGGCGCGCTCGCGGTCGACGCCGTGCCGGCCGGATCGGACGGCACGGCCATGGTCATGCCGGGCAGGATCGGGCCGGCGGGTGTCGCCCGGGCGATCCGGGCCGCCTGCGCGGCGGAGATCCGGACGATCAGCACGATCAGCGACACCCCGGCCACCACGCAGGCCAGCGTGGGCAGGAGATACGCCCGGGTGGCGGCGCTGTAGTAGTCGACGTACGCCTCGAAGTCGGCCGCGGTCTCGGGGTACGGCAGGGCGTCGAAGTCCGCGAGATCGGAACGCGTGGCCATCTGTTCGGTGACCAGGTGGACCAGCCAGGCCGCCCACCAGACCTTGACCAGCCACGGGGTGCTCAGCCGCCAGAGGCTCTCCCGGGCGATGCTGGCCACCACCCGGTAGGGCACCACCAGGTTGGCGAAGGGCACCAGCCATCCGGCGATCGCCCAGCCAGCGGAGAGGGTCGGCCCGGCACCCGGAAAGGCGTCCAGGTTGGTCCGGGCCCGCCAGCTCCAGATGATGACGAGCACGATGGCCGCCAGCAACGCCGCGATCTGCACCAGCCCCGCCGCGAACTCCAGCAGGCCGGTGGTCAGCAGCAGCTCGTCGCCGTCGGCCGAGGCCGCCGCCCGTCGCGCCACCATCGCGTTGACCGGCTGGATGGCGAGCGTCAGCAGGACGGCCAGGGTGGTCACGCCCACGGCCACCGCGGCGGCGCGGCCGATGCCCTGGACCGGCCGGACCCGGGCGCCGGGATGCAGCACCGGGGAACCGGCGGGGGTGCGGCAGGTCGGACACTCCCTGGCGGTTACGTCTGTCTCGGTGTCGCAGGTGGGGCAGCGCATGATCGACGGTCCTCCCGGTGCTCGGCACCGGGAGCGTAAATGATCACGCGGTGGCTGGCGAGCCTGTTCCGACGCGGGGATAGCCCGGGGCGTGTCGAGGCCATGGGGCCTCCATCTCGAACTGGCCGGCCACGCCGAGCAGCAGCAGCTCCGAACCGGGCGGGCCGACCAGCTGCACGGCCAGCGGCAGCCCGTCCGGGCGGCGGCCCACCGGCACCACCAGCGCGGGCAGGCCGGCGATGTTCCACGGTGCCGCGTACGGGGCGTACCTGATGTTGGCCAGCATGTTCGCCTGCCAGGACCGGGCCGACCAGTTGGTGGCCGGCGGCGGCGCGCTCGCCAAGGCCGGAGTGAGCAGCAGGTCCACCGAGTGGTCGGCGAAGAAGCCGATCGACCGTTCGCGCCAGCCGAGCCGGTCGGCTTCCCGGACGTACCCGCGCCGCCACGCCCATTCGCCGAGCGCGACGTGCCGTCGGCTGCGGCGTTGCAGGCTGCGCCGGTCGATCCCGACCGCGCGCACGTCCGCGGCGGCGGCCGCGAACCAGGTGGCGATGCCCTTCAAGCCGAGGGAGGTCGGGTAGACCGGGTCGGCCGGCACGGTGTCGTGCCCGGCCGCGGCGAGCAGCCGGCCGGCGGCGGCGACCGCGTCCCGGTTCGGCGCGTCGGGCGAGACGCCGCGCACCGGGGACCGCAGCGACACACCGACCCGCAGCCGCTGCGGCGGGACCAGCTTCTCCTGGGCCCGGCCGGCGAGCACCTGGAAGCCGACGGCCGCATCGGCGACCGTGGTGGTGAGCATGCCGTGCTCGGCCAGCCCGAACCAGTCCTCCGCGCCGAGTTGGCAGGGCACCACGCCCCGGCCGGGCTTCAGGCCGACCAGTCCGCAGCAGGCCGCCGGGATGCGGATCGAGCCGAGCCCGTCGTTGGCGTGGGCGATCGGCACCAGCCCGGCCGCCACCGCCGCCGCCGCGCCGCCGGACGAGCCACCCGGGGTACGCCCCAGGTCCCACGGGTTGCGGGTGACCGCGGTGTCGTCGTCAGTCGAGCCCCAGAGGCCCAGCTCGGGCATCCGGGTGACGCCGAGGATCACCGCGCCCGCGCCGCGCAGCCGGCGGACCACCTCGTGGTCGGCCTCCGCCACCGGGGTACGCACCGCGGCCGAGCCGTTCCAGGTGGGCATGCCGGCCACCGGGGTGTTCTCCTTGACCGCGACCGGCACCCCGGCGAGCGGCAGGTTGCCCAGTTCCTCCTGCTCGTCGACCTTCTCCGCCTCGGTGACCGCCTCCCCGCCGCGTACCGCACGGAACGCGGCGAGGCCGGCGTCGGCCTGGGCGAGGTGGTCGAGATGATCGGCCAGCACCTGGGTGGCGGAGACGTCGCCCCGACGTACGCCCCGGGCGATCTGTTTGGCGGTCGCCCCGACCCAGGTCGGCATGATGTCCTGCACGGCCATCCTCCCCAGCCAGCGGTCAGCCCAGCGCCTGCTCCAGATCGGCGAGCAGGTCTTCGACCGTCTCGATGCCGACAGACAGTCGCACGAGATCGCCGGGAACTTCAAGCGGCGAGCCGGCAGCACTCGCATGTGTCATCCGGCCCGGGTGCTCGATCAGGGATTCCACCCCACCGAGCGACTCGGCGAGCACGAAAAGCTCGGCCCGGTTGCAGATCTCGACGGCGTGCTCCTCGCCACCGGCGGCCCGGAACGAGATCATGCCGCCGAACCGGCGCATCTGCTTGGCGGCCACCTCGTGACCCGGGTGCGACGGCAGCCCCGGGTAGAGCACCTGGGCGACCTTGGCGTGCCCGTCCAGGTACGCGGCGATCCGCTCGGCGTTGTCGCAGTGCCGGTCCATCCGTACGCCGAGGGTCTTGATGCCCCGCAGGGTGAGCCAGGCGTCGAACGGGCCGTTGACCGCGCCCATCGCGTTCTGGTGGTAGCGCAGCTGCTCGCCGAGCGCGCCGTCGGCCGCCACCAGCGCCCCGCCGATCACGTCGGAGTGCCCACCGATGTACTTCGTGGTGGAGTGCACCACCACGTCCGCGCCGAGGGCGATCGGCTGTTGCAGGTACGGCGAGGCGAAGGTGTTGTCGACCACCAGCAGCGCCTCGGCGTCGTGCGCGACGGCGGCGAGGGTGGCGATGTCGGCGATGCCGAGCAGCGGGTTCGTCGGCGTCTCCAGCCACACGATCTTGGTGCTGCCGGGGCGGATCGCGGCCCGCACGGCGTCCGGGTCGGAGACCTTCGCCGGGGTGTACGCCAGCCCCCACCGCTGCGCCACCTTGGCGAAGAGCCGGTACGTGCCGCCGTACGCGTCGTCGGGGATGACCACGTGGTCACCCGGGCCGCAGACGGTACGCAGCAGGGCGTCCTCGGCGGCCAGGCCGCTGGCGAAGGCGAGCCCGACCGGTCCGCCCTCCAGCGCGGCCAGGCACTCCTGGAGCGCGTCGCGGGTCGGGTTGCCGGAGCGGCTGTACTCGTATCCGAGCCGGGGCGCGCCGACCGCGTCCTGGGCGTACGTGCTGGTCTGGTAGATCGGTGGGATCACCGCGCCGGTGCGGGCCTCGGGGGCCTGGCCGGCGTGGATGGCGAGCGTGTCGAAGCCGTGGTTCATTACGCAGACGTTAGTCCTTCCCACCTGTGCCAGCGTCTGGAACCCGGCCCGGCTCGCGTCTTCCATCCCGAAGGCAGGCTACGGAGGGTGACCATTGCGTCGGTTGAGGCAGAGCTGATCGCTGAAGACCGGCGAGCGGGATTTCGCGGTCGGCCATAGCCTGAGCCGATGGCAGGTTGTGTGTTCTGCGGGATCGTGGCGGGCGAGGTGCCGGCGTTCCGGGTCGCCGACGAACCGGACGGGGTGGCCTTCCTGGACACCCGGCCGGTCTTCAAGGGGCACGTGCTGGTGGTGCCCCGCACGCACCTGGTCACCCTCGCCGACCTGCCGCCGGGGTCCGTCGCCGGGTACTTCGGCCTGGTGCGGCGGCTCGCCGTCGCGGTCGAGGCCGGTCTGGGCGCGGGCGGCACCTTCGTGGCGATGAACAACAAGGTGTCCCAGTCGGTGCCGCACCTACACGCCCACGTGGTGCCGCGGACCAAGGGCGACGGGCTGCGCGGCTTCTTCTGGCCGCGGACCCGCTACGCCGACGACACCGAGGCCGACTCGTACGCGGACCGTGTCCATACCGCCCTCGGAGCGTGAGTGGGGCCTGAGCGGACGCGGGGCGGGTAAGGAAGTCAGGTCCGCCGGTGTTGCAGGCGGGGAAGGGTACGAAAGGAGTTCCACCGTGTTCCTCCGCCATCTGAAAGCCGAGATGATCTCCCCCGACCGGGCCCTGCCCGGCCGCCCGATCGCGATGCCGGTCGCCGACCGGCACGAGGTGCTCGGCACCCCGCTGAAGGGCCCCTTCCCCGAGGGCTCGCAGGTCGCCGTCTTCGGCATGGGCTGCTTCTGGGGCGCCGAGCGGCTGTTCTGGACCCTGCCCGGCGTCTTCACCACCTCGGTCGGCTACGCGGGTGGTTACACCCCGAACCCGAACTACGAGGAGGTCTGCTCCGGCGAGACCGGGCACGCCGAGGTGGTCCAGGTGGTCTACGACCCCACGAGAATCAGCTACGAGGACCTGCTCAAGGTCTTCTGGGAGAACCACGATCCGACCCAGGGCATGCGTCAGGGCAACGACGTGGGCACCCAGTACCGGTCGACGATCTACGTCACCACGGACGACCAGTTGGCCACCGCGCAGGCGTCCCGGGACGCGTTCGCGCCGATCGTGGCCCGCGCCGGCAAGGGTGAGATCACCACGGAGATCGGCCGGCTGGGTGACTACTTTCTCGCCGAGGACTATCACCAGCAGTACCTCGCGCCGACCAAGAACCCCAACGGCTACTGCAACCACGGCCCGAACGGGCTGAGCTGCCCGGTCGGGGTGGCGCGCACCGCCGGCTGATCGGACGCTACCGCCGAGGCCGCTCCGCCCCGATCAACCGGACGATCAATCCCACCACCGCGACCGCGGCCCCCCCGACGAGAACCGGGAGCCCGGGACCAGGAAGTGGGATGAGTATCAAGCCGAGGGCCCCGACCACCAGGCCGACAACGAGGAGGGCACTACCCGCCTTCTTCATTCAGTCTCCCTTAGCGCGCCAGGCTGCTCATGAAGGTCCCCCTGCCCTGGTATGGGTGGAACACTTGCGGTTCCACCCATACCAGCGGGTTGGATCGTCCCATCTACATCTTTACCAACCGGCGTACCACCGGGACCTCTGGTAGGTGTTGATCGATGATCTGTTCATCCACACCGACGTCTCGGAGAAGGTCCACAGCCCGGACACGTCGTAGACCCAGCGGTCGCGCCACTGCCGGCGTTTCTCGCTCCAGACTTCGTACCACGCGTACCACTTGCCGCCGCTCATGATCAACATGCAGCGGGCCCGCCTGACCGTCTGCCAGCGGTCCTGGTGGTAAAGGGCCTTGACCTTCACGAGCTTCCCGGCCCAGTAGAAGATGAAGCGCCAGGGCTGCCGGTCAAGGATGTCCTGCCTGTTGCGCCACGAACCGACCTGCCACGCGGTGGTGGACAGGTGCACCCACTTGCCGGTGACCCGGTCGCCGTTACGTGCGCTACGCCACCACGGCCAACTCTTGGACGTCGACCGCATGCTCACCTTGCACACATTGCAGCCAGTCACATCGATGTTGTTGACCGGGTCGCCGCAGCCGTACTCGTAGTCGTTGCAGCTGCCGCCGACCACCGGATCGGTCGACAGGAACCGGCCGGTGCCGGATACGTACAGGCGCGCACCCATCAGGACGAGGCCGCCCGGGGTGTCGGCGGCTCGCCGGGCCGAACCGAGCCATCCGTAACGGCGCGAGCCGGCATCGTCGGCATCGCGCGGTTGGCCGTACTCGGCCTGTTCGCTGGTGTACGCCAGGCCCGGCTCGGTCTCCGTCATGCCGGCCACGAAGTCGCCGTGCAAATTGGTGAGGTGCCAGACAAGGCCGCCCGCGGTGCTGAACACCCCGGCGATACCCGAGAGTCCGACGATCGGTCGGGAGATGGTGTTGTCGCCCTCGTCGGTCCAGGCCGGACTGTCGCCGTCCCCGCTGTAGTGGTGACGCCTGGTGACGCCGCTGTCGGTGTCGTGCCAGGACCGGAACCGGTTGTTGATGACGTCCAGGGTGTAGGTGGCGCTGCGCGTTCCCTGGATGATGGTGTGAGCCATGTCGTTGACGTGGTAGCCCAGTTGTAGGTCACCGCCATCGGCGATGGCGCTGTCCGCCGCGGGCATGGTCAACGTGCGGCCGAGGGCGTCGTAGCTGTAGCCGGCACTGTTCACCCGATCGGCGGCGTCGTACGTCCACGAACGCGTCGCGGACACCGAATCGGTCTGACAGACACCGTCCGCACCCCAGCCGTACGAGACCATCCCGGTCCGGTTGGTCGCGGAGGAGAAGGCATAGGTACGGGTGGTGCACTGGCCACCGATCGTGTCGGCCGTCGACCGGAGCCGGTCTGCCCGGTCATAGCTGTAGCTCTGCCCGGACAGCGTCGACGTACGGCGGACGATCCGGCCGTGTGCGTCGCCCCACCGGGCTTCGGTGTACAGGGTGCAGTCGTCCTGACCGCAGCCGGGCTGCGTGTAGTTGATCGACGCGGGCGTCCCGGACTCGTTGTTGCCGATCGTGATCTGGACCCCGTTCGGCCAGTTCTCGCCGACCAACGCGCCGTCGGCATCGTAGGTCGCGGTGAACTGTCCGGCCTGAGAGTCGGTCGCAGCGGTCGGCAGGCCGCGCCGCTCGCCGCCGGTGTCGTAGGTGATGGTCCGAGTGGCCCGGCCGTCGCTCACGCTGGTCGGCCGGTTGGCCACATCGAAGACGACGGTGGACACGTTCCCGTCCGCGTCGGTGTACGAGATCATCCGGCCGAGCGTGTCGTAGCCGCGAATCACCTGCGCGGCAACGGCACCACCGGGTGTGATCGACTGGGTCCGGACCGGCTGTCCGGTCGCCACGTCATAGACGTTCCGGGTGGTCGACACCGGCTCGCCGAGGCCCGGCGCTTCCACCCTGGTCTCACGCGGGCGGTACCCGCTGTCGTACGTGATCGTGGTGGTGCGCAGCACACCCGTCGTGGTCTTCTCGACGGCGGTGCGGAGCAGCCCGAACATGTCATAGGTCAGCACCCGAGCCGGTACCTGCGGGCCTGTCGCCGCCTGGCCACCGGCATGGGTTCGGCACACCAGACCCGCCCACTCCAGGCGCGACCCACACTCGGGGAACGCGGAGTTGGGTGTGCCGGTGTAGTAGACCACCACCTGGGTCGACGGCGTCGTCTCAGTTCCGCCGCCACCCGGCGCGGTGGTCGCGACAACCGCCCCCGAGGCGTCGTAACGCGTACGGGTGGTCAGAGCGAGGCCAGCCGGGTCGACGATCGTGGCGGTCGGCTGGCGCAGCGTCCAGTCGTACTGGGTCTTCGTCGTACGGGGGTCGTGGGTGACCCAGCCGCCGATGTTGTTGTCCCACACCCGCAGCTGCTGCACCTCCGTGGTGAGCAAGTTGTACGGCCCACCCGTGCCGGGCGCGCCTTCGTCGTACGTGTACGTGGTGTAGGGGCGACCTCGTTCGACGCTGCCGTCGGCCAGCATCACTTCGTGGCCGGGTTCCCAGGTCGCCGTCAGCCGCTGCCCGTCCCCGGAGTACTCGTTGAGCGTGGACCGGTCACGGGCAAGCTCCGCCTCCTGACTGGCGTTGTCGGTGGGCGAGGCGTCCAACGCACGTTTGCGGTTGCCCGCGGTCAGTTCCCGGGTGACGTGCCCCCACTGGTCGTACCAGGTGGTCGCTATGTGGCCACCCGGCTCGGCGCTGTTGACCTCGCGGGCGTTGGCGTCCATGTAGATCACCAGGGCGCGTTCCCAGGACGTGGGCATCGTGCCGGCGGCCTGGTTTCCGCCCGGCAGTTGGGTGACGGGGAAAACGGCGGTGGCGTCGGTGGGTGCCTCGTTCTGGTACCACCGCGCGGTCTGGGCGCCGGACAGGTCGTACGGCGCGCCCGCACCGGAGGTCGGCACCCCGTAGACCACCGTCGTCGTCGCGGTGCCGGCGTTCAGCGCCGACCGGGAAGTCGCCTTGAGGCGGCCCTTACCCGGGTCGTCGGGCAGGGTGGTGTAGGACAGCTGCCATGGCTCCTCCGCCGCGGGGGTCACCGTGTTGATGATCCCGTCTCCGTCGTAGGCGTAACGGCTCCACAGGTGACGCACACCGCCCTCGTCGCTCCAGTCGAGGCCGGGGTCCCAGGCGGCGCGGAGTCGGCCAGCGTTGTCGTAGGCGTAGCGGGCCATCGCGACGGTACGCATCGCAGCCGGGGTGGCCTCGGGATCCCAGGCGGTGAAGGCGATCTCCTTGACCCGGCCCGGATAGTCACCCCACTGGCTCTCACCTGTCCCGGTGGCGGTGGCCGTGCTGGCGTAGGTGAAGGTCAGGGCCCGGCAACCCTTGACGAGCGTGGTGCAGTCGACCCCGGCCGCGACCGGGGCGAGCATCCGGGTCGGCCGGACGATCTCCTTACCGGCGATCGTGGTCTTCTCCCAGCTGAGGGTGGTGCTCTCGGTGTCACCCGGCGCGGTCACCGATGTCGGGAAGTACTTACCGGCCGCGGTGCCCGCGACGCGGCTGAACACCACGATGTTGCCGTCCCCGTCGGTCAGGGTGTAGGAGTCGCTGCCACTGGCGTAGACCAGTTTCAGGAACTCCATCCCGATCTCGGGGTCGAAGGCGGTCGCGGTCCGCTTGGTGAACCCGATCGTCTCGCCCTCTGGCAACCCCACCTGCACCAGCGAACCGAAGACGGTCAGTGAGGTGTACGGCGCCTCGGCCTCCTCGACCACCGTGCCGGAGACCCAGCCGGGGCCGAACATGTTCGCCGCGTCGGTCTCCGCCGCCCGCCGGGTGTTGTACGAGCGGGTGACCGTCAGGTCGCTGCCGAAAGAGCTGACCGACACGTCGGTGTCCGCCAGCGTGTAGTTGCCGGTGATCAGGTTGACTGAACCGGGGCCGACCTGCTGGGACGCCGCCGACGCCTGGTCCCGGTCAAATGTGATCTTCACCGCGCTGGACGTACCGCCCGTGCCTCCGGTGAAGGTGCCCCGCAGCTGCAACGGGCCGCTACGCGGGATCGAGGCCGCGTCCGCCGCCGCGAGGGTGGCCTCGACGTCCCAGTTGAGTTTGGCGAAGTTGCCCCCGCCGCTGGTCGGCAGCGGCCAGGTCACCGCGCCGCCACCGGCCGCGACCGTGACATGCCCGGTCGGGATGTTCACCCACGCGTCCGCGTCACCACGCCGCCACTGGTACGTCACCCCGGTGGCCGCCGCCTGGCCGATGCCGGTGATCGCGGTCTTCGCCGCGGTGATGTCGCCTTCCTTCGGTGCCGTCACTGCCCCGGAGCCGACGTTGAACGTGTAGCTGCGGATCGCCGACCGGTTCCCAGCCCGGTCCCGCGACCGCACGTACAGCGTCTGCGGACCGTCCACCGTCGGCGTGATCGACACCGTCGCGTTCGCACCCAGGCTCGGCGCGTTCACCGTCTGGCTCGGCGCGTCCACGTTCAACCCGTACTCGTACGCCGTGACGTCACCCACCCCGGAGGCGCCGAAGGTGAAGCTGCCCGCCGTCCCCACCGCACCGGCCCACTGACCGGCCGGGTACGCCGTCG
Source organism: Micromonospora sp. CA-263727 (assembly GCF_050942455.1). Classification (NCBI taxonomy): domain Bacteria; kingdom Bacillati; phylum Actinomycetota; class Actinomycetes; order Micromonosporales; family Micromonosporaceae; genus Micromonospora; species Micromonospora sp. CA-263727. Next base: position 1,151,357 of record NZ_CP192031.1, on the reverse strand, counting down.
ACGACACCGTCGGCATCGCCGACGGCCCAACCGTGTCGATGATCATCGCGCAGTAGCCGGTCCAGGGGCCGTTCGCGCTGCCGTCGTTGCCACGGACCCGCCACGAGTAGGTGCTGCCCTCGGCAAAGGCACCGGCCGGCACCGTGGCGGTGAGCCAGGAACCGGACGCGGCAGGGCCGACGGTGGTGCCGCCGATGCGGGTGCCGCCGCCGGTGAGCCACTCGAACTCGGCCCGCACCTGCGAGCCCTCCGCGTCGGTGATCTGCGCCCGCAACTGCGGGGTCTTCGTGTTGACGTACGGCGTGTTCGGGTTGGTCGCACACGCCAGTGACGGCACGGTCGCCCGCGCCGTGACGGTCGGCGGCGTCTGGTAGGTCAGCGTCACATACGGGTCGTTCGCACCCTCCATCGAGTGGAACCTCTTCCACCCGAGGTTGTCCGTCTCCGAGGCGGCCCGCAGCCCGATGTTGACGGTGCTGCAACAGGTGACGCCGTTGGCCTGGTCGGCGAAGGCCCCGGTGACCGAGGCGTTGACCCGGCCCGCGGCACACGAGGAGTTGTAACCCTTCGTCGCGGTGGTGTAGCCGAGCAGCCTCATCCAGGTCGGCTGGTTCGTCCACCGGGCGGAGGTGGTCACGTAGCTGGTCTGCCACGTTTCCCACTGGCGTGCCGTGCACGACCACGAGTGGTGGTTCCACAGGTACAGCGTCGCCGCCTGGACCTGCTTGCCCTGCAACCACTCCATGTTGTGGAAGCTGAGGAACGAGCGGGCCTTCGTCGTGCCACCGTCGTACGTGCCGACCTTCAACTCGGTGGCCGCCGACTGGTCGCTGGTGAAGCCGATCTGCACGAACGCGTCGTAGTTGGGCTTGAGCGTCACCGCGGGGTCGATGGTCACCGGGAAGGTGGTCGCCTTGTCCGTCAACCACGCCTCGTCCGGGGTGAGGGTCACCGCGAGACGGCCACCCTTGGCCGCGCCGACCTTCTTGCCGACCCTGGTCTGGCGCAGCCGTTCGCCGGAGCGCGGATCGACCCGCGCGTCCCACATCAGCGGTTCCGGTGACGCGCCGACGGTCTCGCCGCCGGCGTCGCGGATCTCGAAGCCGCCCCGGTCGTCCGCCACCGCCTTGAGCCCCTTGCCACGCAGCGGCAGGGCGATGCTGCGGACCTGCGCGACGGCCGACCGGTTCTTGACCACCAGGAACTGCTCGAACCCGGTCCGGGTCGACTCGACCACCAGGTCCACCCCGGGACGCACCTCCGGATAGGTGGCCCGGACACCGTCCACCTCCGGCTCCGGAAGTGCACCGGACCAGCCGAGGGACAACTCGTCGTCGGCGCGGCCGACCGTGACGAGGTCGTGCTCGCCCGCCCCGGCAGCGCCGGAGAGCCGCAGCCCGTTCGGGTGGGCCTTCGCCCGGACCGAACCGTCGGCCTGCCTGACCAGGTTGAAGTCGACCTGTTGCCAGCCACCGGAGTCGTCACGCATCCGCACCGGGCCCAGGTGAACCTCCGCCTCCACCCGGCCGTCCGGCAACGCCCAGAACTCCGACGTCTCCGAGGTCATGCCGCTGATTCGTACCTTCTTGCCGGTGAGCCGCGCGGTCTGCACCGCAGCGGCCTCGTCGGGCCGCTCCAGCGTCTGTGGGGCTGCCGGCGCGGGAGCCGGCTCCGGCGCCGCCGCAGCAGGCCGGGCCACGACCCAGTCCGCCATGGTCACGGCGAGAACGACAGCCAGCCCGGCGCCGATCCATCGCTGCGCTCTGAGCGGCATCTGATGTGACGTTGCTTGTCTTAAGGGCATAGTCGTAGAACTACGCACTGATCCTCCCCCGTGGTGACAGCGTGTGGTCAGACGGTATGAGGCGCAGGGCGTCGACGCATCCCTATATTCACCATCGAAGATCGCCCGTTCGGCTCTTGCCGAGTGGACGATCAGTGATTCTCGGCCGGCAAGCCCCCGCCGACCCCGGACCCGGGACGGGGATTGCGGCAAATATCACATCGCCGGGGCGGGGTCGATCGGTGCGAGTGCGCCGAGGGCGACACGAAACGCCGGCGTCGCCGGTGTCGTGTCGTTGAACTTGATCGCGAGGGCGCGGATTCTAGCAGCGCTGTTACCCGACCGTCACGGTCTCAACAGGCGAATCGCAACAACCTCTGGCAGCATGGGCTGGCATGTGCGGACTGGCTGGGGAGTTCCGACGGGACGCGACGCTCGCCGACGTCGCCGCGGTGGAACGGATGGCCGCCACGATGTGCGACCGGGGGCCCGACGGCAGCGGAGTCTGGGCCCAGGGACCGGTCGCACTCGGTCACCGCCGGCTGAAGATCATCGACCTGTCGGCCGCGAGCGGCCAGCCCATCGTGGACTCCGCCGCCGGCCTGGCCGGCGTCTTCAACGGCTGCATCTACAACTACCGCGAGTTGCGCGCCGAGTTGCAGGCCAGGGGCCACCACTTTTTCTCCACGGGAGACAGCGAGGTCGTCGTCAAGGCGTACGCCGAGTGGGGGCTCGACTTCGTCGACCACCTGATCGGCATGTTCGCCGTGGCGATCAGCGAGCGGGACACCGGTCGCCTGGTGCTCGCCCGGGACCGGCTCGGCATCAAGCCGCTCTACGTGGCCGAGTCGCCCGGGATGGTGCGCTTCGCCAGCACTCTTCCCGCCCTGCTCGCCGGTGGCGGCGTGGACACCACGATCGACCCGGTGGCGCTGGCCCACTACCTCAGTTTCCACAGCATCGTGCCGCCGCCCCGCACCATCCTGCGTGGCGTCAGCAAGCTGCCCCCGGCCACCCTCCGGGTCTACGAACCCGACGGCGACCGCCACGAGCGGGTCTACTGGGACCCGTCGTTCCTCCGCCACACCGGGCACGCCGGCTGGTCCGAGAAGGACTGGCAGGACGCGCTGTTGGAGTCGCTGACCACCGCCGTACGCCGGCGGATGGTCGCCGACGTGCCGGTCGGCGTACTGCTCTCCGGCGGTCTGGACTCCAGTCTGGTGGTCGCCCTGCTCGCCGGTGCGGGGCAACGCCGGCTCGCCACCTTCTCCATCGGCTTCGACGCCGTCGGCGGGCGGGAGGGCGACGAGTTCCGCTACTCAGACGTGATCGCCAAGACCTTCGACACCGACCACCACCAGATCCGGGTCGCCGCACAGGACCTGGTACCCCCGCTGGAGGCCGCCGTCGCGGCGATGAGCGAACCCATGGTGAGCCACGACTGCGTGGCGTTCTACCTGCTCAGCCAGGAGGTCTCGCGACACGTCAAGGTGGTCCAGTCCGGCCAGGGCGCCGACGAGATCCTGGGCGGCTACCACTGGTACCCGCCGCTGGCCGGGGTCGACCGCGAGCGGGCGCTCGACACGTACGCCCGGGCCTTCTTCGACCGCGACGCGGCCGGGCTGGCCCGGGTGCTCAACCCCGACTGGCTCGCCGACGGCGACCCGGCGCGGGAGTTCGTCGCCGGGCACCTGGCCCGGCCCGGCGCGCAGACGGCGGTCGACGCGGGCCTGCGCATCGACACGCAGATCATGCTGACCGACGACCCGGTCAAGCGGGTCGACAACATGACCATGGCGCACGGGCTGGAGGCCCGGGTGCCCTTCCTGGATCACGAGTTCGTGGAGCTGGCCGCCGCCTGCCCGCCCGAGCTGAAGCTGGCCCAGGGCGGCAAGGGTGTGCTCAAGGAGATCGGCCGCCGGGTGCTGCCGCACGAGGTCATCGACCGGCCGAAGGGCTACTTCCCGGTGCCGGGCCTCACCCACCTGGAGGGCAAGCTCCTCGACCGGGTACGCGACGCGCTCTGCGCGCCCGAGGCCCGCCGCCGCGACCTGTTCCGCGCCGACTACGTCAACGCCCTGCTCGACGCCCCCAACGCCGAACTGACCCCGTTGAACGGAAACAAGCTGTGGCAACTCGGACTCCTGGAAATGTGGCTCCAGAGCCACCGAATCGACTGACCGTGACCGACACCCTGGCAACCGGGGTGGCCCGGACCGACCGGGGTCGGGGCGCGGGCCGGCGGTACGAGCGGGTCGGGCCGGGCGGTGATCCGATGGCCGCGGGCGGCGGCACGGACGCGGCCGGCGACGAGGAACGCCCGGATGCCGGCGAGGGCATCGTCCTCGACTGCGGTTGGGGCCGGCTGGTCTTCGGCCAGACCTTCACCGACCAGGCCGCCGTCGCGGACGTGCTGCGCTCCGAGGCGGCCGGCGCCCGGGACATCTGCATCTACCTGCGCGACCCGCACGTGCTGGTCTCCCGGCTGCCCGACGAGCTCTTCATCGACCCGTCGCTGACCTACCGGCTGCCGCTCGGCGACAACCCGCGCGGCCCGGGGCAGGCCACCGGGACCACCGAGGAGGCCGGCACCGCCGACACGCCGACGCCCGACGACGGCCGGCCGGAGCTGCCCGGGGTACGGATCCGCCGGCTGCGCGACGCCGCCGACGCGGACGCGGTCAACCGGATCTACGCGGCCAACGGCATGGTCACCGCGCCGGTCGAGGTGCTGGTCGCCAACGCCGCCACCGATCCCTTCCTGCACCTGGTGGCGGAGGCGACGACCGGTGAGATCGTCGGCACCATCACCGGCATCGACCACGTCGCGGCCTTCGACGACCCCGAGCGCGGTGCCAGCCTCTGGTGCCTGACCGTCGACTTCAACCAGGCCCCGCCGGGCACCGGCCAGGCGCTGATCACCGAGCTGGCCGCCCGGCTGGTCGCCCGGGGCCGCGCGTACGTCGACCTCTCCGTGCTCGCCGAGAACGCCGGGGCGATCCGGCTCTACGAGCGGCTCGGCTTCAACCGCATCGCCACGCTCTGCGTGAAGCGGAAGAACCCGATCAACGAGCGGCTGTTCCTGCCGGCCATGCCCGCCGGTTACGACGGGCTCAACCCGTACGCCAGGATCGTCGCCGACGAGGCGATGCGGCGGGGCATCCGGGTGGAGGTGACCGACCCGGAGTGGGGCGAGCTGCGGCTGACCAGCGGCGGCCGGACGATCCTCACCCGGGAGTCGCTCTCCGAGCTGACCTCGGCGGTGGCGATGAGCCGCTGCGACGACAAGCGGGTCACCCGCCGGATCCTCACCGAGGCCGGCCTGTCGGTGCCGCGCGGTCGCACCGCCACCGGCGGCTCCGGGGACGCGGAGTTCCTGGCCGAGGTGGGCCAGGTGGTGGTCAAGCCGGCCCGGGGCGAGCAGGGCAACGGCATCACGGTGGGGGTACGCACTCCCGAGGCGCTGGCCGCCGCCGTCGAGCTGGCCGCCCGGTTCTGCCCCGAGGTGCTGTTGGAGGAGCGCTGCACCGGCGAGGACCTGCGGGTCGTGGCGATCGACCACGAGGTGGTGGCCGCCGCGGTACGCCGGCCGGCCTCGATCACCGGCGACGGGGTGCACGACGTCGCCGAGCTGATCGAGCGGCAGAGCCGTCGGCGGGCCGCCGCCACCGGCGGTGAGTCCCGCATCCCGCTGGACGACATGACCCGGGACGTGGTCGCCGAGGCCGGGTACGAGCTGCACGACGTACTGCCCGAGGGGCAGACGCTGGCCGTGCGGCGCACCGCGAACCTGCACACCGGCGGCACCATCCACGACGTCACGGGCGAGCTGCACCCGGTGATCGCCGAGGCGTGCGTGGCCGCCAGCCGGGCGCTGGACATCCCGGTGACCGGGCTGGACCTGCTGGCGCCGGCTCCGGACCGACCCGAGCACGTCTTCATCGAGGCCAACGAGCGACCCGGGCTGGCCAACCACGAGCCGCAGCCCACCGCCGAGCGTTTCGTGGATCTCCTCTTCCCTGGGACCCGGGCACCGCAGCGGCTCTGGACCCCGGCGGGTGCGGCACCATCTCAGGCATGACCGTACGCAAGATCACTCGGCTGCCGATCGACCTGGACTACCTGGGCCAGGTGCTGATCGAGTTGCTGGACATCCCGAGCCCGTCGGGGCGCACCGACCACGTGCAGCAGTACGTGGGCGAGCGCCTCTCGGCGATCGGCATCCCGTCGACGCTGACCCGCCGGGGCGCGCTCAGCGCCTGCCTGCCCGGCCCGCGGGAGACCGGGGCGGACCGGGCGATCGTGGTGCATACCGACACAATCGGCGGGATGGTCAAGCGGCTGAAGGAGAACGGCCGGCTGGAGCTGAAGCCGATCGGTACGCACAGCGCCCGGTTCGCCGAAGGGGCCCATGTACGGATTTTCACCGACGACCTGGATCGGGTGACCACCGGTCAGGTGCTGCCGCTCAAGGCCAGCGGTCACCGTTACAACAACGCGGTCGACGAGCAGGGCATCGGCTGGGAGCAGGTCGAGGTACGCGTCGACGAGCCGGTGGAGGACATCGCCGGCCTGCGGGAACTCGGCATCGACGCGGGCGACTTCGTGGCGTTCCTGCCCAACCCGACGGTCACCCCCAGCGGGTACGTCAAGTCCCGGCACCTGGACGACAAGGCCGGCGTGGCGGTGGTGCTCACCGCGATGAAGGCGATGGTCGACGCCGGGGTGAAGCCGGCGGTCACCGCGCACCTGCTGGTCACCGTGACCGAGGAGATCGGCCACGGCGCGTCGCACGGCCTCGACCCGGACGTGGCCGAGATCGTCTCGGTGGACGCCGCGGTGGTCGCCCCCGGCCAGCAGTCCCGGGAGAACGCCGCCACCCTGGCGATGGGCGACGGGGTCGGCCCGTTCGACTACCACCTGACCCGCAACCTGGCGGCGATCGCCCGCGAGCACGACGTGGACCTGGTCCGGGACGTCTTCGACTACTACCGCTCGGACGTGGCGGCGGCGGTGGAGGCGGGGGCCCACGCCCGGGTGGCCCTGCTCGGCTTCGGCGTCGACGCCACGCACGGCCACGAGCGCACCCACCTGGAGGGGCTACGCCAGCTGGCCCAGTTGCTCTGCCTCTACCTCCAGAGCGACCTGGTCTTCCCGGAGTGGGACGCCGAGCCAGAGGGCGACCTGGCCGACTTCCCGTCGCTGGCGGTGCAGCCGGCCAGCGCGGACGGCCCCCGCGAGGGCCCGATCGGCATCGGTCCGGCCTGACCGGCGGCCCGCCCGGGGCGGCCCGGCGAATGTGATCGAAATCCGTTGCCGCTGGCCCCGGCGGTGGATAGCGTGACCATACACGGGAAAGGAGGTGGTCCAGACTTGTATAGCAATCGGACTCGTGAGGTGGCTGTCCGCTAGCCGCTGTCCTCGACAGTGATCCGTCCCTGCGCGGGCGGGCAGTAAGAGTCGTCGAGACCGTGTGGCAGCGGTGCGGCGAAACCACGACAGCCACCCGACCCCCGGGGTGCCGGCCCAGTCCAGTCGGCCCGCTTCAGCGCGGAAGCCCCGGGGGTCGCTTCATGTCCGGGTCGGCCGGGGGCCACTTCGTGGCCGGGCCGGCCCGGGGGTCGCTTGATGCCCGGGCAGACCCGGGCTGGTCCGGGGAGATCGACGTGTCCATGCGCGAGCTGGTGGTGCTCGGGACGGCCAGCCAGGCCCCCACCCGGGTCCGCAACCACAACGGGTACGTGCTGCGCTGGGACGACGAGGTGATCCTCCTCGACCCGGGCGAGGGCAGCCAGCGGCAGTTGCTGCACACCACGGTCACCGCCACCGATCTGACCCGGATCTGCGTCACCCACTTCCACGGCGACCACTGCCTCGGCCTGCCCGGCATCATCCAGCGACTCTCCCTGGACCGGGTGCCGCACCCGGTCCCGGTGCATTTCCCCGCCGCCGGCACCGAGTACTTCGCCCGGCTGCGCCACGCCAGTTCCTTCTACGAGACCGCCGAGCTGGCCGTGGAGCCGATCGAGGCGGACGGGCAGCGGATCGCGCTGCGCTGCGGCACGCTGGAGGCCCGCCGGCTGCGGCACCCGATCGACACGTACGGCTATCGGCTGGTCGAGCCGGACGGGTGCCGGATGGTGCCGGAGAGACTGGCCGCATACGGCATCGTCGGGCCGGCGGTCGGCGAGTTGCAGCGTGTCGGCCACCTCGACCTCGGCGGGCGTCGCGTCACCCGGGAGGAGGTAAGCGTGCCCCGCCCCGGGCAGCGGTTCGCCTTCGTGATGGACACCGGCCTCTGCGACGGCGTGTACGCGCTGGCCGAGCAGGCCGACCTGCTCGTCATCGAGTCGACCTTCCTGGAGTCGGAGGCCGCCCTCGCCGCCGAGGTCGGGCACCTCACCGCCGGCCAGGCCGCGCGGGTGGCAACCGAGTCGGGGGTACGCCGCCTCGTGCTCACCCACTTCTCCCAGCGGTACGCCGACCCGACCCGCTTCGCCGAGGAGGCCCGCCGGCACTTCGACGGCGACCTGGTGATCGCCGAGGACCTGACCACGGTTCAGGTCCCGCCCCGGCGGGTACCCTCGGCCGGATGACCGTCACGCTGCGTCCCGCCACCGCCGGCGACCTGATGGCGGTGGGCCAGCTCCACCAGCGGTCCCGGGTCGCCGCGTACTCCTCCTTCCTGCCGCCGGAGGCGCTGGCCACCCCGACGCCGAAGGCCATGGGCGCATACTGGGCCGAACGGTGGGCCTGGGAGCGCGACAGCCACCGGATGATCCTGGCCATGCGGGCCGATACCCTGGTCGGGTTCAGCTACCTCGGGCCGGACGACGAGGACGAACCGGACACCGGGCTGCTCTGCGCGATCCATCTGGCCCCGGCCGAGCGTGGCCGGGGCATCGGCCGGGCGTTGATGGTCGACGCCCTGGAGGCCATGCGGACCCGGGGCTGGCGTCGCGCGGTGCTCTGGGTGCTGCGCAAGAACACCGCCGCCCGCCGGTTCTACGAGCGTGGCGGCTGGTCGCCGACCGGAGCGGAACGCATCGAACTGATCGGCACCACGCAGACCCCGCAACTGCGCTACACCCGCCCCCTCTGACCCACTCCGGTCGACGTCCTCGACCCGCTCGACGTTCGAGATCTTGGACAGTTCCTGTTCGCGCCGAACAGGAACTGTCCAAGATCTCGTATCCGCGACCCGAATTCAGGAATGCTGCGCTGGTCAGGCAGCCCGCCACCTTTTCCTGCTGTCCGTTGCGGTGGTGGTGCATACCATCGCCCTGCCGGTCTTCGTCACCCCACGCGCTCCTTGGACGGAACAGAACGCGCCCGGATGCACGCCCTGCTGCACGCTCGCAGTGGTCTTCGTCGGCGTCGGTTTCGGCTTCGGTGCCGCGGCGCTCGGTGCCGTGCTGGTCCGCTTCGGCGTGGGGCTGACACTCTTGAATGACTTCGGTGTGGGGCTGACGGACTTGGACGGCTTCGGTGTGGCGGACTGCCCTGGCGTGGCCGCAACTGTCGCCGTACTGATCGGATCCGGCGTCGCATCCGGGCTCAGCGTCGCATAAATCTCGTCAACAATTTTTGCGTCGGCCGCAGTTGATGGCCTGGCCGCTTTGTCGTCGTCGGAAAACGCATTGACGATGCCGCCGCAGCAACACAGGGCCACGATGCCCGCGGCAACACTGAGGAGCAGATTTACATTTTTCTTTGGCTTTGGGCTACTCACCTGGCGAGTGTGATGGTGCACCTTGATGATCGACAGCAGGCGATCGGCCAGATGGTGCGCCACCGAGTCGACTCGGCCTCAACTATCGGCATCGAAATTTCCCCGTGCGGGCTTACGATAATCGGCCAGGGTATTGATATGCCACCGATCCGTCGACTGAACCAGACCGGAAGGTGGGGGCTCGCCGCCGTCAGGTTCCGTCCTGGTCGGAGTCGACGCCGAAGTTGATTACGCCGAGGTAGCCGTCGCCGTCCTCGGTCACCGTCATCAGCATGCTCTCGGCGAAGATGGAGTCGTTGTCGTTGAAGGTGTCCCGCCCGGTGTGCACCGCGTACGGCTGGTTGGCATAGACCTTGGCGTTCAGCGTCTCGTCGAACATCACCTGCGTGGTCAGCACCCGGGCGTTGTCGACATGCACCATCGCGTGGATGTGCACGGTGCGGCCCCGGTACCAGCCGGGCCAGATGGTGGTGAACTCGACGATGCCGTCGGCGTTGGTGACCTGCGCCCCGCGCAGGTAGCGCTGGTCGTCGGCCGGGGTCAGATCGGCCATGTCCCCGCCACCGGAGTCACCGCCGGGCGAGTTGCCACCAGGAGCGCCGCCGGGTGCACCGCTCGGCGGGGTGCCGCCGGGGCCGCCACTGGGCGGGGTGCCGCCGCCGGAGGCGCCGTTCGCGCCGGACGACTGGGCCTCGGCACCCGAGTAGAGGCCGGCCGCGTCGCAGTGCCAGATCTCCACCACCGCGTTCGGCAGCGGCCCGCACTGCTCGCTGTCCTGCACCCGGATGGCCAGTCGGAGCCGTACGCCCTCGCGGTCCTCCCGGATGTCGCTACGGATCTTGTCGGCGTCGAAGTAGTACGGCCCCTGGGTGGTGCTCGCCGTCAGCGTGCAGGTGTTCGCCCCGTCGAACAGCGAGGTGAGATCGTTGGCGGTGGTCGCCTGCGGGGCGACGGTCTCACCGGTCGAGGTGGTGACGGTGCCGCCGTCCCGGCCGCAGGCCGCCAGCAGGCCGGCCAGCCCGACCGAGCCGATCCCGGCGATGATGCGCCGCCGGCTGACCCGCTGCCCCTCGTGGTGGTCGTACCTCATCGTTGCCTCCCGTCGTCGTGCCTGGCAGCGACGATAGGAACGGCCGATAAGCGGACACTTTGCCGCTCTTGTGAGCCCGCTGTGCGTCCGGGCCCGTGCACCGGGCCAGGGGTGCCGACGCGGCCGGCACCCCTAGCTCTGCCGGCCAGCTCAGCCGGTCGCGCAGGTCGCGGTGGGTGTGGTGTTGTTGCCGTTCTTGTAGAGCGTGATGCCGAAGTTGTTGCCGTTGCCGTTCGGGCGCGCCGTGAGGGTGCCGCTGCTGCCGCTGACCGACGCGTTCCAGCTGTTCTGGAGGCTCTGGCTGCCGTTCGTGCGGATGGTGACGACCCAGTTGTTGGTGCCGCTGACCGAGAAGTTCACGTTGAACCGGTCGCTCCACTCGTCGGCCCGGTTGACGCTCACCGTGCAGTTGCCGCCACTCGGCGGCGGGGTGGTGGGGTTGGAGCCCCCGCCGCTGCCGCCCACCGTGATGTTGGAGCTACCACTGCTCTGGTACCCCTCGGTGGCCATGATCTGGTAGTAGTGGTTGCCGAGGTTCATGCCACGGCTGGCCCAGGCGTCGAAGTGGTTGCCGGTGGTGATGGTGCCGCCCACCCGCTTCGACGTCCGGACGCTCCAGTACTGGTAGAAGGTCGCGGTGCCGTCGATGGAGGGCTGGTTGACCCGCTGCGTGCGGTAGATGTCGTACGTGCCACCGTCGCTGGTGACCGTGCCCATGGAACTCGCACCCGGGGGACGCCAGCTGCCCCAACTGTCCACGATGTAGTACTCGACGAGCGGGCTCCTCGTCCACCCGTAGAGCGTCAGGTACGAGTTGCCGTTCGGGCTGTAGGTGCCGGAGTACGTCACGGACCGTCGGGTGCCGGGGTTCCAGCCCTTACCGGCGACGAAGTTGTTGACGTTGCTCCACTGGACGCTGTACTGGCCGCCGTTGCCCATGGTCATCGAGACGTTGCCACTGTCTTTCCAGAAGGAATAGAAGTAGCCGTTGTGGTTTCCTTCGGAATTCGACGTCACGGTCTGGGCGTAGGCGGGGCTGGCCCCGATGGCGGCGGCACCGGTCGCCACCAGCGCCACGGCGCAGGCCCCGGCGATCAGCATCCTGAGACGTCCGCGCCGGCGGCCTGTCGGTTGGACGGGGATGTTCTTCATCTGCGTGCTTCCTCCTCGTGACGGCTGGCGGGAGGCCAGCAGCGCGTACGAGCCGGCGGGGTTCGCGGTGGCCAGGTGGCAGCCGCCGGAGGCCGCCGGCATCGCACTACGCGGTGGTGGTGGACCGGTCGTCCTGTCCGGCACGACCGGAGGAGTGGGTCGCGGTGGGGCGACCGTCGGACGGCTATCGAGCTGCTTCGATGGCGACAGTATTGGCCGGGCCCGGTCACACTGTCAACAACTTCCGGAAATACTACGGAAGCATTGCTACCGCAACCGATCGGCTCCGATTGTCATCAAGCCTGGCCAGTAGCAACGTCAACCAGGCGAATTCTCGACCCGGGCCACCAGGGCCGGATCGATGGATCATGACTGAACCAAGGAAACACCGAAAGTTTCGGAGACTTCCGGCCCGCATTGCCTGACCACGCAGCACTGCTCGGCACGGTCGCAGCACTGTTCAGCGGCACGGCATGACGGCGTGGCCCGACCCGCGAAGGGCGGCGCCGACGAGGACGGCCGGGCGTACCCGCCCGGCCGTCGATCGGTGGGTCAGCGGGCGCCGAGATGGGCGAGCAGGTCCTGGCGGGTGAGCACGCCCTTGGGCTTGCCGTCGATCAGCACCAGCGCGGCGTCGGACTTCTCCAGCAGGTTCACCGCCTCGCTAACCGGCTGGCCACCGCCGATCATCGGCAGCGGCGACGCCATGTGCCGCTCGATGGTGTCGTGCAGCTGCGCCTGGCCGGTGAACAACGCGTCGAGCAGGTCCTTCTCGGCGATCGAGCCGGCCACCTCGCCGGTGACCACCGGCGGCTCGGCTTTGAGCACCGGCAACTGGGAGACGCCGTACTCGCGCATGTAGTCGACCGCGTCGCGGACCGTCTCGGTCGGGTGCACGTGCACCAGCTCGGGCAGCCCGCCCGGCTTGCTGGCGAGCGCCTCGGCCACGGTCGGCTCGGAGCCCGAGTTGTCGAGGAACCCGTAGCGGGCCATCCAGCCGTCGTTGAAGATCTTGGAAAGGTAGCCCCGGCCGCTGTCCGGCAGCAGCACCACGACCACGTCGTCCGGGCCGGCGGAGCGGGCCACCTCCAGCGCCGCCACCGTCGCCATGCCGCAGGAGCCGCCCACCAGCAGCCCCTCCTCGCGGGCCAGCCGCCGGGTCATCTCGAAGGACTGCTTGTCCGAGACCTCGACGATCTGGTCGGCCACCCCCCGGTCGTACGTCTCCGGCCAGAAGTCCTCGCCGACCCCCTCGACCAGGTACGGCCGACCGGTGCCGCCGGAGTAGACCGAGCCCTCCGGGTCCGCGCCGATGACCTTGACCGTGCCGCCGGACGCCTCCTTCAGGTAGCGCCCGATGCCGGAGATGGTGCCGCCGGTGCCGACGCCGGCGACGAAGTGGGTGATCCGGCCCTCGGTCTGCTTCCACAGCTCGGGACCGGTCGTCTCGTAGTGCGAGCGCGGGTTCGCCGGGTTGGCGTACTGGTTGGGCTTCCATGCGCCGGGGATCTCCCGGGCCAGCCGATCGGAGACGTTGTAGTACGAGCGGGGGTCCTCCGGCGCGACGGCGGTCGGGCATTCGACCACCTCCGCGCCGTACGCCCGCAGCACGTCCTGCTTGTCCTGGCTGACCTTGTCCGGGCAGACGAAGACGCACTTGTAGCCCTTGAGCTGGGCCACCAGGGCCAGACCGACGCCGGTGTTGCCGCTGGTCGGCTCGACGATGGTGCCACCCGGCCGGAGGATCCCGGCGGCCTCGGCGTCCTCCACCATGCGCAGCGCGATCCGATCCTTCACGGAGCCACCGGGGTTGAGGTACTCCACCTTCGCCAGCACCGTCGCCTGGATGCCCTCGGCGACGTTGCGCAGCCGCACCAGCGGGGTGTTGCCGATCATCTCGACGACGTTGTCGTAGTACTGCACCTCGTTGTGCCCTTCTCCTCCGGCGCCGGCGCCGCAGGCCGGGGCGGGTTGCTCGCGTGAAATCCCGCGCCCAGGGTACGTCGGGTCAGCTCACCACGTGGCCGGGGACCACAGAGCTGCGACGTGCCTCCCACTCCAGGAAGCGTTCGGTCTCGGCGAGCACCGCGCCGGCCAACCAGGTGACCATCACCGCGTCGTCGATCAGCCCGAACACCGTGAGGAACATCTCCGGCACCGCGTCGATCGGAGAGACGACGTACGCCGTCGCCGCCGTCATCATGGCCAGCCGGAGGCCGCCGTCGTAGCGGCCCCGTGCGGTGGCCGCGATCATCCGGGGCAGCGCCCCGATCCGCGCGCCGAGCGACGGGCCGCCCCGGGCGCCGGCGGTCAGCGCCCGGGCCAGGGCCACGAACGCCGCACCCCGCTTCAACGTCTTAGCCATCGTCGTGCTCCTCTCCATGTGCAGCGTGACGACCCGACGCAACACTCACCATCCAAGTACCCAGAGCGGTCGTTTTCCAGGCACCGGGGCAGCATCGGTGACGACAGCGGCCCGTCGGACGGGCGCGCTAGTGTCGCGGTATGGGGGTGGCTGGTTCCGTCGTACCGGATCGTCCGCGCCGGCAGCGCGCCTGGCGGCTGGCCCGCCTGGCGGCGATCGGCACGGGTGCCACCGTGGCCGCCGCGGCGGCGACCACCGGTGTGCTCTTCGGCCAGGCCCGTCAGGCCCGGCGGACGATCCCGATGGCCGAGGCGCCGCCACCGCGCTGCGACGGGGTCTACGGCGCCAAGTTTCCCGGCCCGGCGGTCACCATGGTCATCCTCGGCGACTCGTCGGCCGCCGGGTACGGCGTGCACCGGCGACGGGAGACGCCCGGCTCACTACTGGCCACCGGCCTGTCCCGGCGGCTCCAGCGACCGGTCCGGCTGCACCGCTTCGCCGTGGTGGGCGCCATCTCGGCCGGTCTCCGGTTCCAGGTCGAGGCCGCCCTGGAGTGCGATCCCGACGTCGCGGTCATCCTGATCGGCGGCAACGACGTGACCAACCGCACGCCGCCCGCCCTGGCCGTGCGCTACCTCGTCGAGGGGGTACGCGCACTGCGCGCGGCCGGCGCGGAGGTGGTCGTCGGCACCTGCCCCGACCTGGGTGCGATCCGGCCCATCCAGCCGCCGCTGCGGTGGCTGGCCCGCCGGTGGAGTCGGCAGCTCGCCGCCGCCCAGACGGTCGCCGTCGTCTCGGCCGGCGGCTGGACGGTCTCCCTCGGCGACCTGCTCGGGCCACGGTTCGCCGCGGAGCCGGGCCGGATGTTCGCCTGGGACCGGTTCCACCCCTCCGCCGAGGGGTACGCCATGGCCGCCGCCGCCCTGCTGCCCACGGTGCTCTCCGCGATGGGGTATGGCGCCGAAAGCAGGCCTTCGCCCACGCGCGTGGAAGGCGTACGGTCGTTGCCTAAGGCCGCTCAGGAGGCGGCTCGGCATCCGGGGACGGAGGTCAGCGGCACGCAGATCCGCGGCAGCGACAGCGGTTCGGCAGGTCGTTGGGCGCAGCTGCGCCGCCGGGGGTTCTTCGGCGTCGGCGCGGTGCCGCACTCCGCCTCCGCCACCGACTCACCCGCAGTGGAGGGACTCACATGACCAGCCTGTCGCCGGGCGCCCGGGCCGCCGCGCGGGTGGCCCGCACCGTGGCGGTCTCCCTGCTCGCCGGCACGCTCGGCGGCGCGGCCGTGCTCGCCGGCCAGGCCGTGATTGCCCGTAACCGCCGTTACGCCCAGCCCGAGCTGGGTCTCGCGCTGCGGGCGACCGTCGGCCGGGCCGACGCCCCACCGCTGCGTCTGGTGCTGCTCGGCGACTCCTCCGCCCTCGGTGTCGGGGTCGACCGCCTCGCCGACACCATCGGCGGGCAGCTGGCCGAGTTGCTCGCCGAGGGTCCGGCTGGGCGACAGGTTCACCTGTCCAGCGTCGGTGTCTCGGGTTCGCGCTCCACCGACCTGGCCACCCAGGTGGCCCGGGCGTTGCTCGGTGAGCAGCCGGACGTGGCCGTCATCCTGGTCGGGGCGAACGACGCCACCAGCCTGCGCCGTCCGGCCGACGCCGCCGCCTACCTCGGCGCGGCCGTGCACCGGTTGCGGCAGGCGGGAGTCGAGGTCGTGGTCGGCACCTGCCCGGACCTCGGCGCGGTACGGGCGATCGCGCCACCGCTGCGTCAGGTCGTCGGTTGGGTCGGCCGCCGGGTCGGCCGGGCCCAGACGGGTGCCGTCCTGGCCGCCGGCGGGACGGTGGTCGACCTGGACACCGAGACGGGGCCGGTTTTCCGGGCCGATGCCGGCACCTTCTGCCACGACGGTTTCCACCCCTCCGCCGACGGCTACCGGGTCTGGGCCCACGCCCTACTGCCGGCGGTGGTCGCCGCGGCGGCGGTCACCCCCCGTCGCTGACGGGTGACATTTCCCGGCGTTGGAAAACTTCCGCCGCAAGTTACCGGCGAGTTAACGTGTGCCCATGCCGATTGAGTCGTCCCGCGACGCCGTCATCGTCGCCACCGCCCGCTCCCCCATCGGCCGGGCCCACAAGGGGTCCCTTCGCGACCTCCGCCCGGACGACCTCGCCGCCACCATCGTGCAGGCGGCCCTGGCCAAGGTCCCCCAGCTCGACCCGCGACAGATCGACGACCTCTACCTCGGGTGCGGCCTGCCCGGCGGCGAGCAGGGCTTCAACATGGCCCGGGTGGTCGCCGTGCTGATGGGCCTCGACGGCCTGCCCGGCGCCACGCTCACCCGCTACTGCGCCTCCTCGTTGCAGACCACCCGGATGGCGATGCACGCGATCCGGGCCGGCGAGGGTGACATCTTTGTCTCCGCCGGAGTCGAGGCCGTCTCCCGCTACGCCCGGGGCAACTCCGACGGCCTGCCGCCGGAGGCGCAGGCCCTGGTGGGCCGCTGGGAGAACCCCCGCTTCACCGAGGCCCACCAGCGTTCCACGGCCCGCGCCGAGGGCGGTGCCCCGGTCTGGACCGACCCGCGGGAGAAGGACGCGCTCCCCGACGTCTACCTGGCCATGGGGCAGACCGCGGAGAACCTCGCCCAGGTGTACGACGTGAGCCGTGCGGACATGGACGCCTTCGGCGTACGCAGCCAGAATCTCGCCGAGAAGGCGATCGCCGACGGCTTCTGGGCCCGCGAGATCACCCCGGTCACCACGCCCGACGGCACGGTGGTGAGCGCCGACGACGGCCCGCGCGCCGGGGTGACCCTGGAGGCGGTCTCCGCGCTGAAGCCGGTCTTCCGCCCCGATGGCCGGATCACCGCCGGCAACTGCTGCCCGCTCAACGACGGGGCCGCCGCCGTGGTGGTGATGAGCGCCCAGCGGGCTGAGGAACTGGGGATCACCCCGCTGGCCCGGATCGTCTCCACCGGCGTCACCGCGCTGTCGCCGGAGATCATGGGGCTCGGCCCGGTCGAGGCGAGCCGGCAGGCGCTCAAGCGGGCCGGCATGACCATCGACGACGTCGACCTCGTCGAGATCAACGAGGCGTTCGCCGCCCAGGTGATCCCGTCGTACCGCCAGCTCGGCATCGCCGAGGAGAAGCTGAACGTGATGGGTGGCGCGATCGCCGTCGGCCACCCGTTCGGCATGACCGGCGCCCGGATCACCGGCACGCTGCTCAACGCCCTCCAGTGGCACGACAAGACCATCGGCCTGGAAACCATGTGCGTCGGCGGCGGGCAGGGCATGGCCATGCTCCTCGAACGCCTCAGCTGAGGTCGCCGATCCCGACGTGTCCGCTGGATCTCGGCTCGGCCCAGCGAGATCCCGCGGACCCAGGCCCAGACCACGGCCCGGGTCGCAACTCCGGAGCACGGCCCTACACCGCGGCCCCTAGAGAGCGGTCCGGGTCGCGGTCACCTCGGTGGCGGCCCGGGCCAGGATCTGGTCGGTCGGGTCGGCGGCCAGCAGGTCGGCCGCGACCACCCGGAGCTGATCGGGCAGCGCCATGTCGTTGTCGAGCCGGGGTACGGTCCGGCGCGGCTCGCCCTCCGCGTCAGCGGCCAGATTGGCGATCTCCTGCACCAACCGGTGCACCAGATCCGCCCGGGAAACGTTGCCCCCCGACGCGATGGCGGACCATCTCGGCTGTTGCCAGTGCCCGACCTGCCGCACCAGCAACTCCACCCCCCGCCCCACATCCACCTCCCGCACCCCCCAACCCTACGCGCCCACCCCTCCGCCGCCGATCATGCAGTTGTGGTGGGCGTTTTGTGTAAATCGTGAGCTTTGTCGGGCACCACAACTGCATGATCAACGGGGCGGGAAGGTGGGGGAACGACGACGGCGCCCGTCCCCGGGTGGGGGCGGGCGCCGGTCGGTCGTCGGGCTGTCAGTCGTCGCCCTGGAAGTAGCTCAGCAGGCGCAGGATCTCGATGTAGAGCCAGATCAGGCTGACCAGGATGCCGAACGCGGCGACCCAGGAGTAGCGCTGTGGCAGGCCCATCCGGACGCCGTCCTCGACCTCCTTGAAGCTGAGCACGAAGCTCAGCGAGGCGACGACGATGCAGACCAGGCTGAAGCCGATGGCCAGCGCGCCGCCGTCCCGCAGGCCGGTGTTGAAACCGAACAGCGAGAGCACGAAGTTGATCAGCATGACGGCGAAGAGGCCCGCCATCACCGCGACCAGACCCTTGGTGAACCTCGGCGTCGCCCGGATGACGCGCGACTTGTAGAGCATGGTCATCACGAAGAAGACGCCGAAGGTGGCGACGACCGCCTGGATGACGATGCCCGGGTAGCGCGTCTCGAAGAACTTGCTGATCGCGCCGACCAGGACACCCTCGACGACGGCGTACGCGACGACCAGCGCCGGGTTCGCCATCCGGGAGAACGAGATGATCAGACCGAGCACCAGACCGACCACGGCGGCGCCGATCCAGGCGGCACCGAGCAGCGCGTCGGGCACCAGCACCCACGCCGCCGCGGCGGTGGCGCCGAGGATGGCCAGGAGCGTGACCGTCTTGACCACCACGTCGTCGATCGACATGGGGGTGACCGCCGGCGGCGCGGACGGGTAACCCGGCGCGCCGGGGTAACCGGCCTGCGGCGGGTACTGCTGTGGGTATCCGGGCTGCCCGTAGGGCCCGGTCGGGGCGTACCCAGCGGCACGCTCGCGCTCGGCCGCCTGGCCGAGCCGGGCGAGCACCGGGTTCGAAGTCTTCACTGTCTGGCCTCCCTAAGGGGGTCGTGGCACGTCAACGCGCGCTACAAGAGTAAACGTCCGGGACAGTCCGGTGGTGATCGGAATCCTGAGGGAACGCTGAGAGTGCCCGCACACCCCCGGCCACGGCGGTCGGAGCCGCCGCCCCGCGCGTCCTGGGCGGCGATGCCGTCAGCCGCCACGGATGCGCTGCGTGCCCGGGGCGGGGGTCGAACCCGCACGCCTTGCGGCAGCCGCTTTTAAGGCGGCCGTGTCTGCCGTTCCACCACCCGGGCGGGTGACCCCGACGCGCCGGCACGCGCGGTGCAGTGCCACGGTAGCGGGTTCGCGGCCGCTGCGGCGTCCCCTGCCGGCCACCGGCACTAGGGTCGAGGCCGTGAGCAGCCGCGCACCGACCGCCCGGGACGACGATGTGGCCACGCGGGCGCTCCACACCATCGATCGGGTACGCCTACCGCGGCTGCCCCGGGCCGTCACCCGGCATCGGGGCGATCTGCTCGTGGGGCTGCTCTTCGCGGCGCTGGCCGGCTGGCTCACCCACGGCCTCTGGCCCGACCCGACGGGCCGGACGCTCGCGCTCAACCCCGATGACCAGATCCTGTACGAGTGGTTCCTGACCGTCGACGCGCGGGCCCTGCTGGGCGACTTCGGGCTGCTCAGCGACCGGCTCAACGCCCCCGACGGGGTGAACCTGATGGCCAACACCTCGGTCATCGCCCTCGGCGTGCTGTTCGCGCCGGCCACTCTGCTGTTCGGCGCACCGGTCACCTTCGCCCTGCTCACGGCCGGCAACCTGGCCGGCACGGCGACCGCCTGGTACCTCCTCTACCGCCGTACGCTGCGCGCCCACCGGCTCGCCGCGGCGCTGGGCGGTGCGCTGTGCGGCTTCGGCCCGGGAATCGTCTCGCAGAGCAACAGCCACCTGCACATGACCGCCCAGTGGCTGCTGCCGGTCATCGTCTGGCTGGTGGTCGGCCTGCTCCGGGCCGCCGGAACCGTCGGCGGCGGGTCACCGGAATTCGCCGCAGGCGGGCGGGGGTCGGACCGCCGGGCCGGCTCGGCCACGTCCCGTGCCAGATGGGCCGGGACGCGACGGCTGGTCGCCCTGGCGGTCGGGCTCGCCGTGGCCGTCTCCGCACAGGTGTTCATCGGCGAGGAGGTGCTCTTCCTCGGCGCGGTCACCCTGCTGGTGATGGCGGTGACGGTGATCGCCGTACATCGTGACCTGGCCCGCCGCGCGCTGCCCGCCTTCGCCGGCGGCATGGCGCTCGCCACCGGGCTGGCCCTGCTCGTGCTCGCCCGCCCGCTGTGGTTCCAGTTCGCCGGGCCGCAGGGCGTCGCGGAAGGTCTCTTCAGCCCGCACTACTTCTCGGCCGATCTGCGCAGCTGGTGGGCGATCTCGCCGCTCGCTCTGGTCGGGAACGACCGCTCGGCCGAACTGACCACCGGCCCGGCCGAGTACAACACCTTCCTCGGTTGGCCGCTGCTGCTGGTCACCGCCGGGTGCGCGCTCTGGCTGGGGCGTCACCTGCTGGTGCGGGCCTGCGCCGTCGGCATCCTGGTGATGGGCGCGCTCTCGCTCGGGCCCGAGATCGTCTTCGACCGCGAGGGCACCGGCGTGCCCGGTCCGTACGCGTTGTTGGCCGGGCTCCCGGTGGTCGACGGCGCGCTACCGATGCGGTTCGCCCTGGCCGTACCGCCGTTGGTGGCGACGATCCTGGTGCTGGCCCTGGACCGGGCGTTGCGGGCCACCGGCCGGCCCCGGCGGCTGGTGCTGGCGGCGATCGGTGTGGCGCTGGTGCCGGTGGTCCCGGCGCCGCTGCCCACCGCCGCGCGCACGCCGGTGCCGGAGTTCATCACCGCCGGCCACTGGCGCGCCTGCGTCGAGCCGGGCGGCGTGCTGGTGCCGGTGCCGCTGGCCACGCCGAAGGAGCCGGGCCCGATGCGCTGGGCGACCGCGGCGGGTGCCCGGTTCGGCATGCCGGAGGGCTTCTTCATCGGCCCGAACGGCCTCGACGGCAGCGCCGCGATGGGTGTCGCCAAGCGGCCCACCTCGGCGCTGCTGGCCGAGGTGTCCGCCAGCGGGCTGCGTCCCGTCGTCGGCGAGGAGCAGCGCCGCCAGGCCGAGGCGGACGTCCGCTACTGGGACGCCTCCTGCCTGGCACTGGCGACCGCCACACCGCACGCCGACAACCTCCGCCTGACCTTGGAGGCGCTCTACGGCCCGTCGACCCGGGCCGCCGACGCCTGGTACTGGCGGGTGTGAACCCTGCCTGTTAAGAGGGGACCCCTCCTCTACCGGAGGCGTTAAGAAGGGGCCCTTCCTTACTTGCGGGAGGCTTCGGCGAACTCTTCGCGGGGGTCGTGCAGCTGGCCGAGGGCGACCACCTCACGCTTGAGGACGAACGCCAGCGTCCAGTCGACCACCACCCGGACCTTGCGGTTGAAGGAGGGGATCCGGCTCATGTGGTACGTCCGGTGCATGAACCAGGCCGGCCAGCCGGTCATCTTGATGCCGTAGACCTGGGCCACGCCCTTGTGCAGGCCGAGGCTGGCCACGCTGCCGGCGTGCTTGTGCTTGTACGGCACCGGCGCCCGGCCCCGGATCACGGCCACGATGTTGTCGGCCATCCGCTGCGCCTGGCGTACCGCGTGCTGGGCGCTCGGCGAGCAGTAGTTGCCCGGCGGCTTGGTGAGATCCGGCACGGCGGCGCAGTCGCCCGCGCTCCAGGCGCCCTCGACCACCCGGTCACCGTCGACCACCTGGAGAGTGGGCAGGCAGGTGATCCGACGCCGCTCCTCGCGGGGGAAGTCGGTCGCGTCCAGCATCGGCGACGGCTTCACCCCGGCGGTCCAGACGATGGTGTCCGCCCGGAAGCTGTCGCCGTCGGAGAGCTGGACCACCCCGTCGACGCAGGACTCCAGCCGGGTGTCCAGCCGGATGTCCATGTCCCGCTTCAGCAACTGCTGCACCGTGTAGGCGCCCATGTCCCGGTCGACCTCGGGCAGCACCCGCTGGGTGGCCTCGACCAGCACCCAGCGCATGTCCGACGGCTCCAGCTCCGGGTAGTACCTCAGGGCGTCCCGGGCCATGTCCTCCATCTCGGCGAGCGCCTCGATGCCGGCGTACCCGCCGCCGACGAAGACGAAGGTCAGCGCGCTGCGGCGGACGTCGGGGTCGGTGGTGGCGGCGGCCACGTCCAGCCGGTCGAGCACGTGGTTGCGCAGGTAGATGGCCTCACCGATGGTCTTGAAGCCGATGCCGTGCTCGTGCAGGCCGGGAATCGGCAGGGTCCGGGAGACCGAGCCGGGGGAGACCACCACGTGGTCGTAGGTGATCTCCCGGGTCGGGCCGACGATCGGCTGCACCACGGCGGTCCTGCGGTCATGATCGATCCGCGTCACCGCGCCGGCCACCACCTTGCACCGGCGCAACTCCCGACGCAGCGGCACCACGGAGTGCCGCGGGGAAATGTTTCCCGCCGATGCCTCGGGCAGGAACGGCTGGTACGTCATGTGCGGCTGGGGGTCGACGACGATGACCTCAGCCTCTCGGGAGCTGAGCTTCTTCGACAGGCGCAGCGCCGCGTAGAGCCCGACATGCCCGGCACCCACCACAAGGATCCGCTTCGGATTCACGCCTACCATCTTTCCCCGACCAGCGGCGCTAATCCTGCTCGCGGCCCGCTTCTGTGACCGAGCACAACCTCACTGTGACCCGGACAACGTGGGACCCCGGGTCACTTTCCACCAGCCGCCGCCGGCCGCACCCCGCCGCCGGCCGACCCAGGCGTCACCTGCGTCGCAGCAGCCAGGCCAGCAACGCGGTCACCGCGGTCGCGATCAGCAGACCCGCGACCGTGACGGCCTGCCGGCCGATGTTGTCACCACCCACCCGAGTCAGTTCGACCAGCAGCACCCCGACCACCGACGTGGCGAGCAACACTGCGGCGGCGCGGGTGAGCCAACGCACAATCAGGTCCGGATCCACCACCGCGTCGTACGGCAGCACCGCGGCCAGCGCACAGAGGGTGTGCGTGAGGTAGAGCACCGCCGCGACCACCATCAGCCGCCACAGCGCGATCGGCCGGTCGTAGCCGTCGGTGGCGAGCAGCCATCCCGCGACGGTGACCAGCGCCGCGAAGGTCGGCCAGAGCCGGCGCGGGGCCAGCGCGGGCAGCACCGCGACCACGACCAGGGCACCGAGCACCTGCCCCGCCACGACCTCGGCGGGGTACGCCAACAGCAGCCCCACCAGCGTGCCGACGAAGATCCCGGCGCGGACCAGCAGCGGGGTCAGGGTGACCCGGCCCGCCGCCGTCCGCAACGCCCGGATCCGCCCGCTCACCGGACCCACCCTTCGTGCCCGACTGCGGTACTCCGCTGCGCTACGTTCCTCGCGCTCACCGGGCCAGTCCTTCGTTCACGACTGCGGTACTCCGCTGCGCTACGTTCCTCGCGCTCACCGGCCACCCACCCGGGGGGCGGCGGCCAGCCGGGCCACGTCCCGCAGCACCTGGTCGAGGCTGCCCGCGCCGGCCCACGGCACCACCGGCACGCCATGTTCGCGCAGCTGGGCGATCATCGTCTCCCGGTCCAGCCGCCACAGCCGGTACGCCACCTCGGCCCAGCCCCGGTCCGTGGGCGGGGACAGGTCGGCCGGCAGGGTGTCCACGGCCACCACGAACCGCCCGGAGCGGGCCAACCGGGCCAGCATCTGCGCCGACCGCTCCTCCAGCAGCGGGGTGAGCACCACCACCAGCGCGTCGGCGGAGAGCACCTGCGGCCCGAAGACGAGGTCGTACGGCTCGTGCGGCGAGGACTGGGCCCGCACGTCCAACAGCCACTCCAGCACGGTCAGGTACTGCCGGCGGCCGGTCGCCGGGCGCAGCCGTCGGGCGCTCGGGCCGTACTCCAGCAGCGCCACCCGGTCGCCCCGGTGCAGATAGTGCTCGGCGATGGCGGCGGCGGCCCGGACCGTGGTGTCCAGCACCGAGGCCGTCCCGTTGATCCCGCCGGAGCGGCCCGCCTCGGCGAGCACGTCGAGCAGCACGACCACCTCGGCGTCCCGATCGGAAAGGGTGGCCGCCACGTGCAGTTGCCGGGCGCGCAGCGACACCCGCCAGTCGACCCGGCGCAGCCGGTCGCCGGGGGCGAAGACCCGTACGCCGGCCAGCTCTCCGCCCTCGCCGGGCCGGCGCGAGCGGTGGGCTCCGACCAGCCCGGCGGCGCGGGGCATCGCCTCGACCGCATCGAAGGGCTCGGTCTTCGGGTACACCCGGGTCCGGGTCGGCTCGGCGATCACCGCCCGGGAGACCAGCAGTCCCTGGGCGGCGGAGACCCGGGCACCGGCCGGGCCGAGCCGGTGCCGCCCCCACCGCAGCGCGGTGCCCGCCAACTCCAGGTCGACCGCGGTGTCCGGGGCCACCGAGGTGACGAACGGCCGGCCGGCCACGGCCGGCCGGCGGGTCCCGCCGGACCGGCCACCCTCGGCGACGGTGCCACCGGCCAGGCTCGCCCGTTCGATCCGCAGCCAGGGTGAGACCCGGGTCCGCAGCACCGCCACGTCGTAGGGCACGGTGCCGGGGTTGCCGACGCTGACCGTCCCGGTCACCTCGCCCCCCTCCACCAGGTGCTCCTCCTCGCCACTGATCCACACCTGGGGCAGCTCGGTGGGCCGGCGGTGCAACGCGTAGGCGGTGCCGAGCGCGAACGGGGCGGCCAGCACGACCAGATCGACTCGGCCGAGCAGCACCGCGGCGATCAGGAGCAGCCCGGTGAGCAGCACGGCCCGGCCGAACGCCGGGGTCGGCGTCCAGCGCTCCGCGGTCGACGGGTCCTGGCTGCTCACAACGGGTTCAGTGCCCCTGCCGGCCGGCCGCGTAGCTGGGCAGCGCTCCGCTGGCCGGTGCCGGGGTGCCGTCGAGAACCTCACCGACCACGAAGGACGGATCGACCCGCCGCAGCCACATCTCCGGCCGCAGCGTGATCCGGTGCGCCAGCGCCGGGGCGGCCACGTCCTTGACGTCCTCCGGCACCACGTAGTCCCGACCGGAGAGCACCGCCCGGACCCGGGCCAGCAGCAGCAACGCCAACGAACCGCGCGGCGAGGCGCCGACCAGCACCGACGGGTGTTCGCGGGTGGCCGAGGTCAACGCCACGATGTAGCGGCCGACCGAGTCCTCCACCACCACGTCCTCCAGCGCGGCCTGCATGGCGCGCAGGGTGCCGGCGTCGACGACCGACTTGATCTCGGCCTCCTCCCGGCGGCGGGCCATCCGCCGGCGCAGCACCTCCCACTCCTCCTCGTGCTCCGGGTAGCCGAACGACACCCGCAGCAGGAACCGGTCCAGCTGGGCCTCCGGCAAGGGGTAGGTGCCCTCGTACTCGATGGGGTTGGCGGTGGCGAGCACGTGGAACGGCTCGTCCAACCGGTAGGTCACGCCCTCCACCGAGACCTGCTTCTCCTGCATCGCCTCCAGCAGGGCGGACTGGGTCTTCGGCGGGGTCCGGTTGATCTCGTCGGCGAGCAGCAGGTTGGTGAAGACCGGCCCGGCCCGGAACGCGAAGTCGCCGCTGCGCTGGTCGTAGAGGAACGAGCCGGTGACGTCGGCGGGCA
Organism: Micromonospora sp. CA-263727; assembly: GCF_050942455.1. Lineage (NCBI taxonomy): Bacteria > Bacillati > Actinomycetota > Actinomycetes > Micromonosporales > Micromonosporaceae > Micromonospora > Micromonospora sp. CA-263727. The sequence goes on along the minus strand of NZ_CP192031.1, from coordinate 1,125,852 downwards.
GCAGGTCGGGAGTGAACTGGAGACGCCGGAAATCCAGCCCGAGCGCCTGCGCGAAGGACCGGGCGGTGAGCGTCTTGCCGAGGCCGGGCAGGTCCTCCAGCAGGACGTGCCCGCCCGCCAGGATGCCGGCCAGGACCAACTCCAGGGCGTCCCGCTTGCCGACCACGACCTGACCGACCGCGTCGAGCACCGCCCGGGCGAGACGGCCGACCTCGGCGACGGGCATCGTCCGGTCGACGTCGTTCATCAAGTCTTCTCCAGTTCGGCGACGATCGCCGCGAGGTCGCGCGGCGAGGGGGTGCGGCGGGGCGGTTTCTCCAGGAACTTCCACAGCCGGTCGCCCAGCAGCACCCGGGCCCGGGCCGGGTCCGACTCACGGGTCACGCCGTGCTTGAGGCGCAGCCGCTCGTCGGCCAGTTCGGCGAGGCGGGGCAGGATCACCGTGGTGAAGCGCTCCGGATGGGTCTTGGACCAGTTGAGCGGCAGTTCCCAGCCGTTGATCGCGTTGCGCAACGCGTCCCGGGCGGCCCAGTTGTAGGAGCCGTCCTCTTCCCCGCCGCGGGCGGAGACCCCGGCACTCGCCCGGGGCGGCGCGAGCGTGGCGACGATACGGCGTACCACCAGCAGCGTGAGCACCGCGGCGACCAGCACCGGCAGGGACACCCGCAACCCGACCGCACGCAGCCCGGCGACCAGGACGACGGTGGCGGCGGCGGTGACACCGAGGACGCTCAGCACGGTACGCAGCCGACCGCCCCGGCGTGGCCCCGGCCGGACCGGCCGCTCCTCCTCGAAGGTGAGCAGGTCATCGATGCTGGCCCCACTCTGCCGCTCGCTCACGGCGTCACCTCGCCACCGTGGCGGCGAGTTCGCCGCGCAACCGGCGTAGGGCGGTGCGGGCCTGGTCACGGGTCTCTTCGTCGACCGGGCGGGTGGCGTACCGGGCCTCGCGGTAGACGTGCGCGAACTCGGCCAGCACGTCGGCGCTGACGATCGCCGGTACGCCGCTGGACGGGTCGCCCCGCAACAGCCGGGTGACCAGGTCGGTGGCGGTGTCACCAGTCTTCCGGGGCACCCCGGCACCGGCGGCGGCCTCTTCGAGGCGTACCCAGCAGGCGATGACCGCGGTCCGTGGGTCGGTGGCGCGGTCGTCCAGCTCGACCAGCCCGGCGTCGACGGCGGCGACCACCTCGCGGGCGGTCCCCTCGGCGCTGCGCCGGGCCGGTTTCCTGGGCAGTGCCCGGGTGACCCGGCGGGCCGCTCCCCGCAGCAGCGTCCAGACCAGATAGCCGAGGACGGCGAGCAGCACCGCCCCGAGCAGCACCAGCGCCACCCGGCCGAGCCAGGACGGGATCTCGGTGCGGGTCTGCTCGGCGGCCTCCCGCGGCTCGGCGGGAATCGACGGGCGCGGATCGTCGGTCGGGTAGTCCAGCACGAAGGGGGCGTCCCGGACGGCGGGCGGGACCCGGCTCGCGCCGATCGACGAGTGGGCGGCAGCCAGGGCCGTCGCGGCGAGCAGGCCGACCACCACCGCGACCGGCCACCACCTGCGCAGGAAGTCCATGCTGGCCTACCTCCGGGCCACCGGTAGGGACGGCGGGCAACCGCAGTTCATGTCCGCCATCGCCACCGCCCCCGCAGCCTCAGTCCACGCCGGCCAATCGCTTTGCCCGGGTGAACACATCGTCCAGCATCCCTGGTGTCAGCCGTCCGGTGAAAGTGTTCTGCTGGCTGACGTGGTAGCAGCCGAGCAGTTCCGGTACGGCCGTGCCGGACCAGTGTGCCCCATGACCGAACGACGGTCGCGGGCTGGGCGGACGGCGGCCGTACACGTCGCGCAGCACCGGCCACCACGCGGCCCAGGCGAACGCGCCCAGCGCGACCACCACCTGCACCGTCGGCCGGATCAGTGCCACCTCGCGGTGCAGCCACGGCGCGCAGGTGTCCCGCTCGGCCGGGGTGGGCTTGTTGTCCGGCGGGGCGCAGCGCACCGCGGCGAAGATCCGCGTCTGTCGCAGGGCCAGCCCGTCGTCGGCGGCCACGCTGGTCGGCTGGTTGGCCAGGCCGGCGCGGTGCAGCGCGGCGAAGAGGACGTCGCCGGAGCGGTCACCGGTGAAGATCCGGCCGGTGCGGTTGCCGCCGTGGGCCGCCGGGGCCAGCCCGAGGATGGCGATCCGGGCCGTGGGATCGCCGAAGCCGGGCACCGGCCGACCCCAGTATTCCTGGTCGCGGAAGGCCGCCCGCTTCGTCCGGGCGACCTCCTCCCGCCAGTCGACCAGCCGTGGGCAGGCGAAACAGTCCGCGACGGCCGCGTCGAGATGGGTGAGATCGGTCGCCCGCGCCGCGCGGGCGACCACCTCGGCCGGCGTACGCGGTTCAGCCAAGCTTCGCCCGGAAGAGTTCGAGGGTACGGGCCCAGGCGCTGGTGGCGGCGCGCTGGTCGAACTTCTCCGGCCGGTCCTCGTTGAAGAAGGCGTGCGCGGTGCCCGGGTAGTCGTGCAGCTGGCAGTTGCCGCCGGCGGCCTCGATGGCCTGGCGTACCGCCTGCACCCCCGGGTCGGTGGAGGTGCCGTCCGCCTCCGCGCAGTGCACCAGCGCGTCCTTGCCGGCGTAGTCGCTCCACTCGGCGCGCATACCCTCCCAGGGCAGGCGGGGATAGAAGGCGGCGGTGGCGACGATCCGCTCGGAGAAGCTCGCCGCCCAGAGCGCCAGGCTGGCTCCGGCGCAGAAGCCGGCGCAGCCCACCTTGCCGGCCACCTCGGTACGGCCGGCGAGGTAGTCGGCGGCTGCCGCGATCTCGTGCGCCGCCTCGTCCATCTGCGGCCCGTTCAGCATCTGCCGGGGCTCGCTCGGCCGGCCGGCCGGCTCGCCGTGCCGGAAGTCCGGTGCGAGGGCGACGAAGCCCGCCTCGGCGAACCGGTCCACGACCGACCGGATGTGCGGCACGATGCCCCACCAGTCCTGGATGACGATGACCGCAGGGCTGGCTGTGCCGGTGGCCGGTATCGCGAGATATCCCTCGCCGGTACCCCCACCGCCACGGTAGGTAACCATTTCGCCCATTGGCTCGTCCTCCTAGCGGTCAGTCATCGTTGGCTGGTCGCCCAGTGCTCATACGTGCCGGTAGCCTGCCACGCGGTGACGCCCGCCGGAAGATGCCGGAACAGTGGCATTCACCTCCTGTTCGCGTCGGCCTCGGCGTCAGCCCCGGGCGGGCGCGGCGACGGCGGCGCGGGAGGTGCGCGCCGCCGTCGCCGGTGGTGGGGATGACGCCCGGTCGGCCTCAGGCCTTCTTGGTGAGGCAGAGCAGGTAGCCGGTGCCACTCGGCTTGATGCTGTAGAAGATGTAGCCGTCGTCCTCTTCCTTGAAGTACTGGTTGCAGGCCTCCCCGGAGCTGGCCTGCGCCTCGGTCTGCCCGTCGACCCGGCCGACCACGTTGTACACGGCGGTGGCATCGGTGCAGGCCACCACCTTCGCGCCATCGACCTTGGTCTCCTCCTCGCCGAGGGCCTCGGGCAGTTCGGCGATGCAGTCCCCGGCCTTTGCCTCGGCCGTCTCGTCCTTGTCGGACATGGCGGCGAGACCGAACTTCAGACCACCGACGACCGCGAACGCCACGAGCGCCCCGACGATGCCGAGCAGCTTCTTCTTTCCACCGGACTTCTTCTCCGGCTCAACCGGCTGCGCCGGCTGCACGCCCGCCTCCCCAGCGGGTGCCGGCACGCTCGACGGGGTCTGCGGAGCGTCCGGCGAAGGGGGCGGTGCGACCTGCTCTGACACGGATTTTCCTTCCAGCGGGTGGATGAGCAGACGACACCGTAAGCGATCATCGGCTTCCCCCGTTGCCCCGCCGCCCTCATCCGTTCAGCCAATTCCCAGGCTCGGGGTGTGGCGTCAAGCGGTCGGCGCGAGGCTCCAGGCGATGCCGTCGAGAATGTCGTGCTCCGACGCGACCACCGAGGCCAGGCCCGCCCGCTCCATGATCACGCGGAGCACCAGCGCGCCCGCGCCGATCACGTCGGCCCGGCCGGGATGCATCACCGGGATGGCCAGCCGCTGCTCACGGGTCATCGCCAGCAGCTCGGCGGTCACCTCCGCCACCCGCTCGTAGGAGACCCGGGCGTGGTGGATGCGGCTCGGGTCGTACCCGGTGAGGCCCTGGGCGATCGCGACCACGGTGGTGACCGAACCGGCGAGCCCGACCAGCGTGGCCGCCGCCCGCCCCGGCACGGCCACCAGCGCGCGATCCACGGCCACCGCGATGTCGGCCTGCGCGGCGGCGATCTCGGCCAGACCGGGCGGATCACCGTGCAGGTGCCGCTCGGTCATCCGGACGCAGCCGATGTCCACCGAGATCGCCGCGTCGACCTGGCCGGCCCGGCCGCCGACGACGAACTCGGTCGAGCCGCCGCCGATGTCCACCACCAGGTACGGCGACCGCATCTCGGTGGGCAGCCCGCGCACCGCGCCAATGAAGGAGAGCCGGGCCTCCTCGTCACCGCTGACCACCTCGGGGGCGACGCCCAGGGTCTGCTCCACCATCGCCCGGAAGTCGGCCGCGTTGGCGGCGTCGCGGGTGGCCGAGGTGGCCACCATCCGTACCCGCTCGACGCCCAGCTTCTCGATCTCGGCCGCGTAGTCGGCGAGCGCGACCCGGGTCCGCTCGATCGCCTCCGGCGCCAGCCGGCCGGTGGCGTCCACCCCCTGCCCGAGCCGAACGATCTCCATCCGCCGACTCAGGTCGACCAGCGGCACGGCCACCGGCTCGCCGGCTGGCTCGGGCAGGTCGGCGATCAGCAACCGGATCGAGTTGGTGCCGCAGTCGATGGCGGCCACACGCGTCGTCACGTCGGCACCCTACCGTCCGCTCGGGGCTCGTCAGGTCCGCAGGTGAAACACCGTGGACACGCCCGAGGCGGGATGCATCCCAAACTGCGCCCTGGGTGCGGGCGGCCGTTGCGGCTGACCTGCCGATCGGCGACGTGTCGGTCTGATCGTGGGGTTCGCTTCTGTTGGCCGTGGCGTCGGACCTAGCCAATGTGCGTGCATGTGGTCTTGCAATCGCGAAGGTTCGGTCGTGCGCGCGCAGACCACCGGCCAACTCGTCACCGTCCATGACGCCAGCCGGACACGGTTCGTGCCGTCTTCATTCCCGCGGTGCGGCGGCACCCCGGAAGACTTCCCAAAAGTCAGCGATCACATCGATTGATGTGACGCCGAGTGATGTCGGGGAGGGTTACGGTGGGGCCGGGGGGTGTCGAACCCCGGAGGCGGCGGCCGACTGGTTGATCATTTGGAATGTGTGGACGCGGAAAGGCTCACTGATCAGATTTGTGCTGCCGCGTTGTTTGCGGCAAGCCATCCGTTGATGTTGCCGCAGTCGTAGTAGCTGCCGGTGGTGGGTGATACGAGCATCTCGCGGTCGGCCGCGTATGCCTCGACTACATCGGTGGTCTGGTATTCGCCGGTGATAGGGTTCGGCTTGAGTTGGTCGAGGTATGTGACAAATTCGCCGGGCAGTAGATAGCGGCTTATGTTGATGTAGCAGGTGGGCTTTTGCCAGTCCTGAGGCTTTTCGAGCATCCCGCCGAGGATGTGAGTTGTGGCATCGCGATCGCGAGTAGACAGAACGCCGTATCGGTGGGCTTGTTTTCCGTCGACGGTGGCGGCGGCGAGGGCTGCTGGTGTGCCGGCTTGTTCTCGGCGGGTGATGAGGTCGGCGAGATCGCTGCCGCCGTCAGTGCGGAGTAGGAGGTCGTCGCCGGCCAACAATAGGAAGTCGTCGCGACCGATGAAGTCCCTCGCGACCATGGCGGGTACGGCTGTGCCGTACCGGCTGTCTCGGGGTTGTTCGATGAACGTGAAGTCAGCGAGGTCTTGGAGGCGAGCAGCCGGTTCCCATTTGTCAGCCCATCCCCTGTTGCGGAAGTAGGCTTCCGTATCTGGATCCGGGGAGAAGTAATGGCGAACCTGGCTTCCGGCCTGACCTGGGGCAGTGACGATGGCGATCTCGGTAATGCCGGCCGAGAGACAGTCTTCGACCGCGTACTGCACGACGGGCTTGTTCAGGATGGGCAGCATGCACTTGTTGAGGGTTTTCGCGACGGGGAAAAATCTGCTACCGAATCCCGCGACGGCAATAACGGCTTTGGTAACCACAGGCAGTGTCTTCCCCTTCGCATTTTGGCCCTGTCGGTGGCCAGTGTACGTAGGGGCGAGGTGGGGCGTGGCGCGTCTACCGAAGTCAGCGCTCGTCCCGTCGCTCCGTGCAGGTCCACGTTGCGGTCAGGTGGGGCTTCCGATGGCGTCCTGGCTCGATGTAGCCGGCTTGTCTGCTCGCCGGAGCGGGCGGATCGTGACGGGGATGCCCGCCTGCCGCCGTGCTGCACGTGCGAGGCCCCCGGCGTCGGCGATGAGGTCGAGGGTGGGGGTGGGTCGACGGGCGGGTGTGAACCGGTGGCGGTGGGCTTGCTGGCGGACGTGGGTGAGCATGGCGTCGTAGTCGCGTGGTGTGCCGACGTGGCGGTTGGTCCATTGGTGTAGGGCGCAGATTCCGGTTTCGGTGATGGCCCGTCCGGCGAGGTGGGTGAGGGCCAGTAGTTCGGTGTCGAAGCTGAGGTGTCGGTCGCGGGTGGCGGGGATGATGTCGCGGAGTAGGTCGGCGGGGAAGGCTTTGAAGCCGGCCTGGGGGTCGTTGACGTGGTCGAGGTCGAGTAGTTCGGCGATGGCCTGTTGGTATAGCTGGCTGGTGGGGGTGGGGCCGGTGGGCGGGTAGTAGCCGTGGGCGTCGGGGGTGCGGCGGGAGCCGATTACCGCGCCGGTGTCGGGGGCTGCGGTGAGGGCGTGGAGGAGAAGCCCGAGCTGGTCCAAGGAAAAGGTGAGGTCGGCGTCCGTGTAGGCGAGGGTGGGGTATCCGGCGTCGAGCAGGCGTGCGAGGCCCCACAGGACCGCGCCGCCTTTCGCGGTGTAGTCCGGACCGCTGGTGGGTTGCGCGGCGTTGTCGTCGCTGGTCGCGTCAGCTCGATAGGGGTAGACAGCGGTATGGGTCACCAGTCCAGGGGTGGCCGGGTGGTTGGCCAGGATCCGGCGGAGGTGTAGGGCAGAGTCGCCGGTGGGGCTCTCGTCGACGAAGAGGATGCCGACCCGTGCCTCGGGTGTGGTGTTGATCAGCCAGGCGAGCTGGGCGAGTTTGGCGCGGGCGGCGTCTTGGCCGTGCGGGTTGTCTGGTGAGGGCGGTGTGAGGCGTCGGGTTTCGTCGCGCAGGGGGATGACGATGCCGACGTGGATGGGTTTGGTGGTGTCGATGAGGTGGCTCTTGGAGCGGGCGGCTTTGACGGCGGCCATGAATCCGGTGATGTGCAGGTCGTCTGGCGTGCGGTGGCGGTGGAGTTTGGCTAGGCCGCGGGCGAAGGCGAGCAGGAGGGTGTCGTCGGTGAAGTGGTCGAGGGGGCGAAGGCCGCGGTAGCCGGTGAGCCGGTCGGCGACGGCGTGGAGCAGTTGGCGTCCGGCGGGGTTGGTGGCCCAGCAGTCGGTGGGCGTACCTGGGTGGGTGCGGGCGTGTTGGGCGAGGAGTTGGTAGGCGGTGACGAGGACCCGTTGGTGTGGCTCGTATTCGGCGCCGTCGTTGGTGGTTGCGTTGGCGGCCCATGCCTCTTCCCACGCTTGGGCTCCTGCCGGGTTGCCGGGATCGGGTACGGCGGTGACGGCGGACGTGCTCGTGTGGCCTGCGCGGAGGGAGGTCTGGTGCCGGAGGGCATCTATCGCCGCAGCGGCGGCGGTCAGGTCAGACGCGGTGTGCACGGTAGCTTCCGCGCGGGTGAGAAAGGCTTCGCCGGCCCGGGTGAGGCCGTCGTGCTGGGCGGCGTAGTGATCGAGGATGGCGGCTCGTAGTTCGGTCAGTGGTGCGACGAGCATGGCGTGCCGGGTCCGGGTCACCAGCGGTGCGGCGAGGTCGGCGAACGGGTCTGGTCGTTGCCGGTGGCGGGCGTTGAGGAGAGCCTCGACGGTGGGTAGCCGGTCGGGGGTGAGTCGGTCGCTGGCCAACATGGCGGCGAGGGTTTGCACCAACGTTTCCGGGTTGACGGCGGCGGCGTGTCGGCGGAACCGGTCGGTGGCGATGAATGCGGCGTCGATGGTGTCCGGTCGGTGTTCGAGTGCGGCGATGGTGCGGGCGAATCGGTGGCAGCCGTCGGTGGTGGGAAACAGCAGGGCGCGTAGTCGGCTCGTGCTGGCCTGTAGCTCATGGTGGTGGGCGACCAGGGCGGTGAGGACGTCGAGGGGCAGGGTCGCGCGGGTGTCGAGGATCTGTGCGAGCGCGTTGGCGGTTTCCGGGTCGCCGATGGTGAGCAGGCTGTGGAGCGCTGCGGGGTTGGTGCTGTGTCGGGCGAGGGTGAGCGCGAGGGCTCGATGCTGTGTCACCGGTGCGGGGCGGGTGAGCAGTGGGCTGGCCGGGTTCATCGCGCTATCTCCGCGAGCGTCAGCGTGTGGCTGATCTTGGTTGCGGCCTGGTGCTCGGTGTCGACCGGGTAGAGCAGGTTCTGCCGCAGGAAGGTGCGCTCGAACGGGTTGATGTCGTCGTGGATCGTGACCGCGCCGCCCGCGGTGGTGAACCTGGTGTGTGGCCGCTGCATGCGGGCCAGCAGGTGACGCACCTGCTCGGAGGTCGGCGTGACGGCGGAGGCGCAGACGGCGTGCTGGGTCAGGGGACAGCGCAGGCGGCAGTTCGTCTGCGGCTGGTCGTGGTGGGCGTTGTAGTCGGGCAGGTAGCTGCCCCGTACGACGACCCGTCCGCAGGAGGAGCGCTTGAGCACCGCGGGCCGGTCGGCCTCGGGCACGTCGCGATACACCTCGTCGAAGATGGTCATGATGCGCCGCTCGGTGTCAGGGGTGAGCAGCTTCTTGCCGGGGGTGAAGCTGCCGACGGGTAGCGGTAGGCCGTAGGACATGAACGAGTTGACGTGGTCGTCGGAGAACTTGAGGCCGCCGAGGACGACGACGCGGGCGCCGGCGTCTTTGAAGGTGTGCCAGACGGAACGGATGTGCGTGTCGGTGGTGTTGAGTCCTTCGGCGATCGGCCGGTAGTAGGCCAGTACGTTGAGCCGAGATTGCAGGGCGCGGTGCAGGAAGTCGAGGCGCTTGGCCCGGTTCGGTGGCTCTACGGATTCGGGCATGGCTGCATAGCAGATGTTGATGTCGAGGTCGACGTTGCGCAGCGCCTCCAGCTCGGCGATCTGCTGGTCGGTGAGGCCGTACTTGGTGATGCAGCTGACCCGGTTGGTCAGACCGAGCGCGTCCATGCGCTGTAGGGCGTGCAGGGTTCGGGGCCAGAGCTGCGGGATGAACGCCTCGGAGGTGGACATGTGCAGGCCGACCGGGGTTACGTGCGGAGTGAACCAGGGGTGGGCCAGGAGCCGGTCGACCGCTTCGTCGGCCCCGATGAACTCGATCGGCTTCCACGTGCCGAGGTAGCCGTTGACGGTGTCGCCCTCACGGCGGTAGCAGTAGGCGCACATCAGCGGGCAGCCGATCCCCATGTCGACGCTCATTCCGCCCTTCATCTGGCTGACCAGATAGCTTGTGTTCAACCCGTCGGGACCGGCAGCGCGCTGTGATTCGAGGATCTGCCGCAGCGGCGTCACGGGCTGAAAGCCGGGGTCGAGGTCGGTCTTGAGCGCCAACGGAGCCATAGGGCTGCCGACGAGCCCCGGATACTCAAACGACAGGTGGAGGGCGAACTGGAGCGCGTCGACCTCGACCGGGGCGAGGTGGTGCGTGGCGGTGAGCGGGGTGACGATCCGGCTGGCGGTTCCGAGGAACGGCACCCGCCGCTCGGTCGGCTCGTGCAGCATCCGGTCGTGGATAACGGCAGCGAATGCGCTGTCCAGGTGGCTGCTGACGGTGGGGCCGCCGCCCTGGTGGGCTAGGCGAGCGACCTCGACGGCCAGGTACGGGTCTGTCAGGGGCCGCAGGTCCATCAGCCGGTCGCAGAGACGAGCGCGGACGGCCGGATCGGTGAGCGGACTTCCGGCGGTGGTGCTGCTGGTCATCGATCCTCCAAGACGGTGGGGGTTGTCGGACGACGGCAGGTCAGGTCGTGCCGGTGAGGTGATCGGTGAGCAGGCGAGGATCGACGCCGTGATCGCGTCCGGCGTCGAGCAGCGATTCGAGGTGTGCTGGATCGAGCCGAATGCCGTTGCGCTCGGTCTCGGCTACGGCTGTCCAGGCTCGATCGCCGGGCATCCTCGCTCCGCAGCTGTGCGGGACCGGGCGGGCGGTCCGGATGGTGTGTGCGAGTTGCTCGACCTTGTCGCCGAACTGGTCGGCGACGCCGAGGACGGTCGGCGAGATGGCGATGGTGAGTAAGCCTCGGCCCTCGGCGGAGGGCAGCGCTGATGCGCCGGTGAGTGGTCCGACGAGGACGGCGGCGACCACGGCCAGCGCTGAGCCCTTTTCTCCCAGCGTTCGGAGCACCGCCGCCTGGTGCGGGTCCTGCGTGGGATATCCGTTCCCGTCGTACGCCCAGCCCTCCGGCAGCCGGCGGCCGGCATCGCGGTAGGTGCTGGCCAGCGTGCCCCAGGAGGTTGATGCGGTAGCGCAGTCGGCCAGGACAGGCGGCCGATCGCTGTTCGGGATGGCGATCGCCAGCGGGATCGTGCCGAGGACCGCCTCGTTCGTGCCGTGCGGGGCCGCGGAAGCACTGCCCGTCTGGCCGAGCACGATCGTGACCATGCCGGCCTGCGCTCCCAGCAGGGCGGACGACCCGGCCGCGCCGATATGCCCACACCGGACGGCAGCGACCACCGCTGCCCCTCCGACAGCGGCCAACCGCACCGCCCGTCGTGCCGCGACCGCCGCTGCCCACGGCCCGACCGCACGGTCCGCGTCCAACCGCAGGCACATCCCCGCGCCCTCAACAGCTCGAATTCGCGGTCGCGGATTGAGGCTCCCGTCGGCCAGCTTGGCGAGGTAGGAGGCAGCCTTCCGGGTGCCGTGCGACCGCACGCCCCGCCGGTCCGTGTCCACCTGCATCCGCGCCACTGTCCGCGCAGCCGTCACCGGAAGGCCACGCTGGAGGTAGCAGGCAGTCACGTACTCCATCAGCCTGGCGACCGGCACACGCACCGTCACCGGCGGCGACGCTTCGCCGACCCCGGTCACCGATCTCCCCTTGCCGGAACGGGCAGCGCTCCGGTGGAGTGATGGGCACCGAAGATCGTGCGGACGGCAGCGCGGACGCTGGCCGGGTCGGGACTGTAGGTGGCTATCGCGACGTGAGCCGGTGTGTCGGTCAGGTCGGCGGGGTCGCCTGTGGCGAGGTGGATGACCGGACGGCCTTGCCCGACGAGTGCGCCGATGGTAATCCGGTGGTCGTGGCGGCCGTGACAGGCGTTGTGCGTCGCCACGACCACTGCCTCCCACTTGGCAGCATGGGGAACGCCGGGTGAGGTGTTCGTGTCCACGGTGACGGCCTCGATGCGCGGGTGGAACTCGGTGAGCAAACCGGGCAGGACATAGGGCGTCTGCCACGAGCTGTCCGCACGAAGACCCCGCACCGCGGGCACACGGATGACGCCTAACACACCACCTGGCGGCATCCGGAGCGGCAGAATACGGGCGTTGCCTCTCACCACGGTCACCGCCGCTTGGGCGACACGGAGGCAGACCTGCGATGCCGTGCGACTCGCGGCGCGTAACGCAAGCTCGTCTCCGAGGTCGGCTGGCTGGGCGATGCCGTGTCGCTTGACGAGGGCGTCGACCCGGGCGGCGGAGGAGAGCAGCCGATCACGGGTCAGACGTCCCTGCTGAACCGCCTCCACCACGGCGGCGACGACCGCGGCCCGCCGCACCGCCAGAGCGGTGTTGGAGTGCCGCGCCACGTCGGCAGGCTTACGCCGAGACACCTCCGAATCCACCATCAGCAGATCGGCGCCGGCCTCCAGCGCCCTCACCGCAGCCTCACCGATACCCCCGGCAGCACAGATGAGCGCCGGGATCGAAAGGTTCTCCGTCACAACAACGCCGCCGAACCCGAGCCGATCCCGCAGCAGCCCTCGCACAATCCTCGGGGAGAACACCGCCGGCAGGTCATCGACGTCGGCGACCACGTGGCTGCCCACCATGACCGCGCTGGCTCCGGCCGCGATCGCGGCCTCGAACGGCAACAACGCCCCGCGCGGCAGCCGATCAAGTCTGCCGACCTTGGCGTGCGGGTCAACGTCTACACCACCAAGGCCGGGAAAATGCTTGGCCGTCGCCGCGACCCCCGCGCCCTCCAAGCCGTCCACGAAAGCCGCCGCGAGAGCGGCCACCTGCTCAGGGTCGCTGCCGAAACACCGCGTGCCCAACGCCGGATTCCCGCGACCCAGATACAGGTCGCAGACCGGCGCCAGGTTCCACGTCAGCCCCAGAGCACGTAGCTGACCGCCGATCGCCGCCCCTGCCTCCCGCGCCAACCCGGGGTCCCCCGCAGCGCCGAGCGCCATCGCACCGGGCAACAGGCTCAAGTCCGGCCAGTCCGCCGCGTTGAGTCGCCCTCCTTCCTGGTTGACCGTCAGCGCAAGAGGCTCACCAGCGAGAGCACCAACCAACGCAGCTCGCGCGGCACGACCCGTGGGCACCGCGCCTTTCGACAGCCGACCCACCGGAGCGCCAAACCGCGCCGAGATCCTTCGATCCTCTTCATCACCAAGCAGGCACCGGAATCCCGGGCGAACCAACCTCATCACCAGCGTGGACACCTCACCGCCCGCCACCAGCGGATCAGCCTCGCCCGCCGTGCGCCGGCTGCTGCCCCGAGGACGCATGGTCACGCCAGCGTCCTGGAGCTGCCGATACACCCATCCGTAGGAGCGCCCGGCCTCGGCAGCGATCCACCGGATCGGCCAACCACTCTCATACCGCGCTAGGACATCGCTCGTTGATGTCATGCCGTCATCTCCCGCACTTGCCTGGAACGGATCACTCGGCCGGATGCGTCCGGCGACCGTGCTCAAAAAGCACGCACTGAAACAGCGACGCTGGCGTACCGACGACCTCTTCGTATGCGAGCAGCGCCCCGGTGACGCGATCGAACGTCAGCGTCGAAGTGGACCCCGACCAGGCTCACCGAGACTCCGGGACGGCCAATGATGTCCACGGCCTGACCGTCGAAACGGAGGGCCGGGATGCTGGCCAGAACCTCACGGATCGCTGCCCGCTGGTCCCGGTCAAGGTAGTGAGAGCGGTTGATACTGACGGCCGCGGCCAGCAGAGCGGTCGGCCCGGCCTCCGGCGGCGCGGTGGTACGCAACCGGTCGATCAGCTCGCCCGGGTCGGTCGGAATCGGCTCCGGCACCGCGGGCGGTAGCCGACCGGGCCCATACGTCTCACGCGTCACCACGTCACGCCCCTGACTCGTGACCGGCGGCCGGGATGCCGCTGGTCTCGGCCTGTCCCACCCCGGCTTGCACGAGGATCTTGTCTAGGGCATCGCGCATCGCAACTCCCTGGACCAGGCGCACGTAGTGCGACCGCCGTTCCTCGAAGTTGCCCAGCTCCAAGCGGAGAAAGTCGGTCTGCGGTGGGTCATCAACGAACCGGACGAGTTGGAAGGCCGCCTCGGTCGGGTACCGGCCCGGCCACGGGTTACAGGCGTATCGGTGACCCCAATGGGCCGGTGGGAACGACTCGGGGTGGAATTCGGTTGGGCCTTGGGCACTGCACTCGGCCAGGTTGCACCACGTGGGGTGCTCCAGGAGGTTGGAAAGGGCTGAGGTTGAGTGATCCACTAGCCAGATCCCTTCTCGGTAGATGCAAGATCACGAAGGGTAGTCACGGTTGGCCGCAGGGAAGGCCGTGCGGACCGGAAGGGCAGCGCCGACGCCTTCGAGATCGGCATCCGAAGTGGCGCGGGGGGTGACGTATCGCGGCAGGAGCGTGTCAACGCCGGTTCCACCGCCTGGACGCCGATAAGTCGCGAGTACTGCGAGGCGAGAGCCGGCGTCGATGATGCCTGGACACCACTGCGCGTCGCAGGGCGGCCAGACCCAAACCAGATCACCAGGGCGGTAGGCGGAGGCAGCAACATCTTCTATCGCGCGTTGATCAGGATGGATAGCTGGGCCAGACATCACTTGATCAGCCGCTCGCGAGATGGCGGACGCCCGCTCCGACGGCAGGCTGGTGCGGGGCCGTGTGACAGGCGGTGTTACAGCCTGCTGCCCGTGACCAGGCCCTCGGGGGTCGTGGACAATGTTCATGGGCCGTGCTCCTCCCAAGGTCAGCGACCCGACTGGCGAAGCCCGGTGTTCAGAGCGCCGGGCTTCGTCCCGCTCCGAACAACCCTTTAGGATTGTCCCGGGACACTGCTAGTGTCACGCCACAAGCCGGGGGAGTCAACAACTCTCCCGGGACTCTTTGGGAGGCTGGCCTTGAGAGCGAGCAGAAGTGGTGAGATTGCGGGCGATCTTCGCAATCAGATCCAATCGGGTAGATACCAGCCGGGTGACCGGCTCCCGAGACTGGCCGATCTCATGACCATCTACGAGACCCGGTCGCGATCGGCGCTTGACCGTGCACTACGTGAGCTGGTCGCCGAGGGTTTACTCACCGTGGTCCACGGTTCCGGGATCTACGTTCGCAGTCGCCAGGTGGTGCGCCGCGACCTGATCGCTGGGCTACGGATGGAGTACGAGGCTGCACGACAGGGCGCGTCGATGCAGGCGGGTCTGTTCGAGGCGATCACCGGCGCTGACGCAAAGGTCGAGGTGTCCTATGACGTCGCCTTCGCGTCGGAGCGGGTCGCGCGGCTGCTCGACATCGATCTGAACCACCGGCTGCTGGTCAGGTCTTTCCGATACGTGGTCGATGGGACACCGCACCAGGTAGCGCGGTCGTACATGCCAGCGGAGACGGCCGCGCGAATCGGGCTGAAGAGTCCTGATGACGAGCGTCCTGGCCTCGGCACTCTCGCCCACCTGATCAACGGGGGAATCGCGGTCGACCGGGCGAGTCTCGCTTTTGAGTCTCGTGTTCCCACTGCGGCAGAGGTCAGCGATCTCGCCATCCCCGGCGGCACCTCGGTCTTCGAGCACTGGAGAGTGCTGTACCGGGCGTGCGAGCCCGTTGAGGTATCCACCGCAGTCGTGCCCGGTGACCGGGTGGCCTACGAGATCGACGTCAAGCTCTCCGGGGATGCACGGTGAGTCCTGCCCTCTGGTCGTGGATTGCCGCTGCTGCCTCAATGGCTGGCCTCTGGATCGGCGGCATCAACCCCCGCGCTGGATGGATCTACGGCATAGCTAGCCAGGGCATATGGGTTACCTACGGCCTAGCCACCGAACAGCACGGAATGATCGCATTGTCGGCGGCCTTCGTCCTTGTCTACGGGCGGAACCTGTACCGCTGGCGGGGCACCCGGTTCCAGCGCGTCGCAGCGCCCCCGGCCACCTCCCAACCCCTCGCTACTAGCAGTCTGGACGGCCCACGATGACGCTCCGCAGCGAGCAGGCAGACCCCGCAATCTTGTCAGCCCTCGGCCAGCTCAGCGCCGCGTGGCGCTGGGGTGCGGTGCCCAAGCTACTCACGCTCACCCGACAGGCCGGACGACCCGCGGTGCCCTACACCTTGGCAGGCGCTCTGGATGGCCAGACCGCCTCCGACCTTGTTCAACATTGGATCGGCCAGTGCCGCATCCATCGCGGCATCATCGAGGTGCAACGCGATCTCGGAGTGGACGCCATCGGCGTCTCCTTTGAGGACAGCGAGCGGCACTTCGTCTACGCCATGGACCGCACCGGTATGGAGTATCTGGCGGTTGGCCATCGTTCGTCTCCAGAGCCGCAGCTGAGCGCTGGCGCGGACCTTGCCAAGACCCCCTACCTAGACGATCTAGCCGATCAGCTCGCAGAACTGGTCTGGCGGCTGGCCGGGCCACCCGTGCCCAGCACCGGTGCTCGCATCCGCGACATGTGGCCGGTGGCCGGGCTGGTCGACCTTGACGAGGACGAGCTTCACGAGCGATACGCCTGGTCCGGTCACACCGAGCCCGATATCCGCCTGGTCGTTGTCGCCAGCATCGACGGACTCGCAGCGGTCGAGGGGGCCAGCGGCACCCTCACCAGTCCGGGCGACCAACGCGTCTATCAATTGATCAAACGAGACGCTGACCTGCTGCTTCTAGGAGCGGGAACGGCACGGGCCGAAAGCTACGGTCCCACGCTCTTGTCAGCGCCCGAGGTCGCCCGACGCCGTTCCAACGGCCTCCAGCCGTATCCGACCATCGCCGTGATCACGCGCAGCCTGGACCTCGATCCCACCGGCCCGCTATTCCAGCAGCATGCGGGACGCCATGTTCCGCCGCGACCGATCCTGATAACCCCGGCCACAGCCGTGCCCACCGGAAATCCCGAGATCGCCAAGCATGCGGACATCCTGGTCTGCGGCGACCTCGACGTCGATCTACGCCACACAATCCAACAACTACACGCTCTGGGCCACAGTCGCATCGTCTGCGAAGGGGGCGCCTCCATCGCCGGCCAGATGGCCCGCGCAGGACTCTTGAACGAAGTCTGCATGACAATCGCACCACAGCTACTCGCGGTGTCCGGCCCACGCATCACCGCCGGACCCGAGGCGCTACCAGCCTCTGGAGATTGGCGGCTCACCCGGTCATTGCTTGATGAGCAGGGCAACCTCTTTCTTCGCTATGCACGCCTGACAGGCCCTCTCAACCGCGCTGAGTGACGGTCGAGACCGGTGGTCGACCGCCCACGAAGGACTACATGCTCGCCGCCGACCGCGCGCACGACCCGGCCTTAGCCCACACCGGTGCGGCAGCCCTCGACCAGGCCGAGGGCTGCCACGTTTCACAGGCGCAGCAGCATGCGGGTGTTGCCGAGGGTGTTCGGCTTGACCCGTTCCAGGTCGAGGAACTCGGCGACGCCCTCGTCGTAGGAGCGGAGCAGCTGTTCGTAGACCGGGTGCGGCACCGGGGCACCATCGATCTCGGTGAAGCCGAACGAGCCGAAGAACCCGGTCTCGAAGGTCAGCACGAAGATCCGGGCCACGCCCAGCTCCCGGGCCGCCTCGATCAGCTCGGCGACGATCCGGTGCCCGATCCGACGCCCACGGCAGGCCGGGTCGACGGCGACCGTGCGGATCTCGGCCAGGTCCTCCCACATCACGTGCAGCGCCCCGCAGCCCACCACCGCGCCGTCGGAGACCCGGCTGGCCACCCGGAACTCCTGCACGTCCTCGTAGAGCGTCACGGTCGCCTTGCTGAGCAGCCGACGATCGTCGGTGTAGGTGTCCACCAGCCGCCGGATCGCCCGTACGTCGGTGGTCCGGGCCCGCCGGAGCACGATGTCGTCGGGCGGGGTCGCGGCCGGTGTCGGGGCGGCGCTCACCCGGCGTCCGGCACGTCGACGCAGCTGCCGGCCGCCCACCAGGGCTCGACCAGCTCCAGCGTCTCGTCGCCGAAGGGATTCACGCCGGGGCCGGCACCGAGCGCGTGGCCAAGGTGGACGTGCAGGCACTTCACCCGGCCGGGCATCCCGCCCGCCGAGACCCCGGCGATCTCCGGTACCTCGCCGATGGCCTCCCGGCGGGTCAGGTAGTCCTCGTGCGCGGCACGGTACTGCGCGGCCAGCTCCGGGTCGGTGGCGAGCCGGTCCGCCATCTCCCGCATCAGGCCGGCCGACTCCAGCCGGCTGCACGCGGCCGTCGCCCGGGGGCAGGTCAGGTAGAACAGCGTCGGGAACGGGGTGCCGTCGGCCAGCCGGGGGGTCGTCTCCACCACGTCGGGCAGGCCGCAGGGGCACCGGTGGGCCACCGCCCGGGTCCCTCGCGGCGGGCGTCCGAGCTGCGCGGCCACCGCGGCCAGGTCGGCCTCGGTGGCCGGCTCCCGCTTCGGTGGGGGTACGGAAGCCGCCGCCGGCTCCTGCGGTGGTACGACAGTCACGGTGCCATTCTCTCGTTCGGTACTCACTCGTGGATCATGTTGGCGTCGGCGGCCCGCACGCTCGACCAGAGGGTGTCGTACCACGCCTCCGGCATGACTCCCGTCGCCGGGTCACCGGCGGCGCCCGCGTCCCGGGCGGCACCGGCCGGATCCTCAAGCAGGATCACCAGCTTCTCGCCGGGCCGGGTCATGAAGAACCGTTCCCGGGCCTTGGTCTCGATGTACGCCCGGTCCTCCCACTTCGCCGCCTGCTCGGTCAGCTCGGCGATCAGCTCCCGCTGGGCCGCCTGCGAGGCTTCCATCCGCTCGATGTCGGCCTGCTGGTCGAGGTAGACCCGGACCGGGTAGGTGTAGGCGAGAGCGAGCGCGATCAACACCGCGAACAGCACGGTGGCCCGCCCGGTGAGACCTCGGGATCGGGGTGCGGAGAGGCGCGTGACGCCGCCGGCCGCCGTACGCCGGGCCGCGGCGGGACGCTTCGCGGAGCGTACGCCCTCGGCGCCGCGGATGGTCGACGGTGCCCGGCCGGCGGCCCGCGACTCGGCGCGGACGCCGCCGTCGCGGACCGCGCCCCGGCCCGCGCCCTGCCGACCGGTGTGACCCGGCCGGCGGGCCGGGCGCTGACCACCTGGTGTGCGGCGCTGCTGCATCACACCCCTCCCCCGAGGTTTACCACCCGTCAGGCGGAACGGTAACGCGGGAAGGCCCCCGCCCCGGCGTACCGCGCCGCGTCGGCCAGCTCCTCCTCGATGCGCAGGAGCTGGTTGTACTTGGCCACCCGGTCGGAACGGGCCGGCGCGCCGGTCTTGATCTGGCCGCAACCGGTGGCCACCGCCAGGTCGGCGATGGTGGTGTCCTCGGTCTCGCCCGAGCGGTGGCTCATCATGCACTTGAAGCCGGCCCGGTGGGCCAGGTCGACCGCGTCCAGCGTCTCGGTCAGCGAGCCGATCTGGTTGACCTTGACCAGCACCGCGTTCGCCGCCTTCTCCGCGATGCCCCGGGCGATGCGCTGCGGGTTGGTGACGAAGAGGTCGTCACCGACGATCTGGATCCGGTCGCCGATCGCGGCGGTCAGCGTCTGCCAGCCCGACCAGTCGTCCTCCGCCAGCGGGTCCTCGATCGACACGATCGGGTACGCGTCGGCGAGCTTGGTGTAGTACTCGCTCATCTCCTCGGCGGTCTTGGCGACCCCCTCGAAGGTGTAGCTGCCGTCGGCGAAGAACTCGGTGGCCGCCACGTCGAGGGCGAAGACGATGTCGGTGCCGAGCCGGTAGCCGGCCTTCTCCACCGCCTCGGCGATCAGGTCCAGGGCCGCCGCGTTGGTGGGCAGGTTGGGGGCGAAGCCGCCCTCGTCGCCGAGCCCGGTCGACAGGTCCTTCTTCTTCAGCACCGACTTGAGCGCGTGGTAGACCTCCGCGCCGGAACGCACCGCCTCGCGGAAGCTGGGCGCGCCGATCGGCGCGATCATGAACTCCTGGATGTCGACGTTGCTGTCGGCGTGCGCCCCACCGTTGAGGATGTTCATCATCGGCACCGGCAGCAGGTGCGCGTTCGGCCCGCCCAGGTAGCGGAAGAGGCTCAGCTCGGCGCTGCCGGCCGCGGCCTTGGCCACCGCCAGCGAGACCCCGAGAATGGCGTTGGCCCCCAGCTCGGCCTTGTTGTCGGTGCCGTCGATGTCGAGCATCTTCTGGTCGATCACCCGCTGCTCGCTGGCCTCGTAGCCGATGAGCTGGTCGACGATCCGGTCCTCGATGTTGGCGACCGCCTTCTCCACTCCCTTGCCCAGGTAGCGGCCCTTGTCACCGTCGCGCAGCTCGATCGCCTCGAAGGCGCCGGTCGAAGCGCCGGAGGGCACCGCCGCCCGGGAGATCGTGCCGTCGTCGAGCCCGACCTCGACCTCGACCGTCGGGTTGCCCCGCGAGTCCAGGATCTCCCGAGCCTCGATTACCTCGATGGTTGCCACTGAGTCGCTCCTCGTTCGTGTCGTCTCGTGCGGTATGGGCCGCGACGGTGCGGCTGAGGCAGGTGTTGAACGCAGCGTATCGGTCCCCGCCTTCCGGCGCGGCGACCGGGCGGGCGGTGGCCGCCGGATCGGCCCCAGATGAGTCGGACATTCCCGGATTCTCGTGCGTCAACCGGCAACGGGTTTGCACGAGTGGGACCTGATCGATCAGGCTGGTCGCCATGCCCGCCGCCTCGACCCCCCTCCGTGCGATCGCCGTGTCGGCCGTAATGTTGCTCACCGTCACCGGCTGTCAGGCCCTGGACGATGCCGGCCGGGCCATGGGGCGGGCCGACATCGTCAACGATCTCGCCGCCCGGATGGACCGGGCACTGGAACTGACCTACTCGGCGGAGTACCAGCTCCCCGGCGGGCGGACCGCGTTCATCGCCCAGGCCCAGGACCCGGCCCGGTCCGCGTACGAGTGGCCCGGCGGGAAGTTGACGGTCACCGCCGACGCGACCACCCACTGCGGCCCCGACGGCGGCCGGACGGTCTGCACCATCGAGGCGCCGCCCGCCCCCAACAGCAAGCCCTCGATCGTCGTCTTCGCCGCGGCCGAACGGGAGGGCCAGGTCACGCCACCGATGGTGATGGGGCTGCTGACCACCGCCGCGCTGGATCCGAGCGCGGTCATCACGCAGAGCGACACCACGATCGCCGGCTCCCTCGCCACCTGCGTCGACGTACGCCAGAACGCCGACAGCTTCACCGCCTGCGTGACCGGGGCCGGCGCCCTGGGCAGCTTCACCGGCCGGGTCGACGGCCAGCCGGTGGAGGTGGCGCTGACCCGCTACCGGGAGCAGGTCGACGGGGCGGCGTTCGAGCTGCCGCCCGGCGCCGGCGTGGTCGACCGCCGGCCCGCCGGCTCCTGACCCCGCCGGGGACGATGGGCCGGGGCGATCGCACTCAAATGCCGAGCAGGGTCCGCAGGTGACGCGGGGACGGGCAGTCGTGGGCGAGCATCTCGTCGTGCCAGTCGCGCAGCGACACGTCGTGCGGTCGGGCCGCCGCGATCGCGGCCACCTCGCTGTAGCCGACGAAGTAGGTGGAGAGCTGGGTGGAGGTGAGCAGGGCGCGACGCCACTTGCCCGCCGCCTCGCCCTCCTCCTGGAAGCCGCGCCCGGTCAACAGCGCCATCGCCTCGGCCTCGGGCAGTTCCTCGGCGTGCACCAGCTGGTCGAGCAGCGCGTTGAGGGTCATCCGCAGCTGCATCTTGAGCTGTTGCAGCCGGACCGGTAGGCCGCCGAAGCCGTGCCCGACCATCAGCTCCTCGGCGTGCACCGCCCATCCCTCGACGAACGGCCCGGACCGGGTCAGCGCGCGGACCCGGGTGGAGCCGGCGTGCCGGCGGGCATGGGCGAGCTGGAGGAAGTGACCGGGCATCGCCTCGTGCACGGTCAGGTTGCGGATCATGTGGTCGTTGTACTCGCGGTAGAACGACTCCACCCGACTCGCCGGCCAGTCCGCCGGGGTGGGCGCGATGCAGTAGAACGTCGGCACCTCGGCGGTCTCCAGCGCGCCGGGAGCGTCGCAGTAGGCGACCGCCACACCACGGGCGAACTGCGGCATCACCTGGATCACGCAGGGATCGTCCGGCACGGTCACCAGGTCGTACGCCCGGACGAAGTCGGTCGCCTCGTCCAGGGTGATCGAGGCCAGGTCGACGATGGTGTGGTCGTCGGGGTGCTCGGCGGCGAGCAGGTCCAGCGCCCGGCGTACCGTCTCGTCGTCGGCCGGGCCACCGACCAGCTCGACCGCGGCCGCGCGGATCTCCTCGCTGACCCGGTCGAGGTTCGCCCAGGCCCGGCGTTGGATCTCGGCGGCGCTCAGCTCGGTGTCGAGGGTGTGCCAGAGCCGCGCCTCCCAGCGACGCCGGCCCAGCCGGGGGTCCCGACCCGGCCCGGTCTCGGCGGCCAGGCCGCCCCGCAGCCAGGCGACGAACTCCTCCAGCGCGGCGACCGCGGCGGTGGCGGCCGGCTCGACCCGGTCGACCAGTGCGGGCGCCTGCCCGAGCAGTGCCGGCACCTCGTCGCGGATCAGCGCCGCCACGCCGGTGAACTGCCCGACCGCGGTCTCGGCGTGCACGCGCGGCATGTCACGCAGCGTCGCCCGCGCGGTGGCCAGGGCGTCCGGAACGGCGGCGAGCCGGCCGGCGAGGCTGGTCAGCCGGACGTCGACCGGGGCGTACGGGCGGGCGACCAGGGCGTGCAGCAGCGGGCCGGGGTTGTACGTGAGGGGATTCCACTCGTGCGCCCGGATCTCGGTCAGCTCGAAGAGTTCCCGGTCGACCAGGGCGGCGAGCAGCGCATGGTCCACCTGCTCGTCGAGATCGAGAACATCCGAATCGACCTCGCACAACACGCTCGCCGCATCACCCAGCATGGCCCGATCTGCAACAACCGCAGCACTGGAGAAATCCGGCAGTCGATCGTCGACCCGATGGTCCCCCGCCAACCCCGCCAGCCCCGGCCGACCAGCCAGCAGCGCCTCGACAATCCGCTCCCCCACCACCGAGAACCGCTCCACCCCCCGACCCTAACCCCGCCTTCCCCTCCCTGCGCCGCCCTACGTTGATCATGAGGTTAGCGGGGCGAAATGCCGGGATCCGAACCGCCAATCTCATGATCGACGCTGGAGGTTGGGGGCGGGGTGGGGGTGGGTTCGTGGATGCGGAGGGTTTGGGCGTGGGCGAGGGTGGTGCGGCGGAGAGCTGCCTCGGGGTCCAGGCCGGACTCGTGGGCCTGGGCAACCAGCGCCAGGAGGGTGGCGCCGAGGGTGGACTCGGGGTCCGGCTGGGCATCGGGATGGGGCAGCGGGACGGTGAGGTTGGCTCGGGCGGAACGCTCCAGGATCTTGGCCGCCAGGGCCAACGCCGGCTGGCTGAGCGCGATGCCGTCGAGCACCGAGTCGCGGGCCTTCTCGGCCTGCTTGATCCGCTCCCAGTTGGCGGTGATCTCCTCCAGGCTGCCCGCCTCGGCCCCGGCGAAGACGTGCGGGTTGCGCCGGATCATCTTGTCGACCAGCCCACCGGCCACGTCGTCCACGTTCCACCGCTCGCCCTCGGGCAGCTCCTCGGCCAGTCGGGCGTGCAGCACCACCTGGAGCAGCACGTCGCCCAACTCCTCGCGGAGCGCGTCGCTGTCCCCGGCGCTGATCGCGTCGTACGCCTCGTAACTCTCCTCAAGCAGGAACCCGGCCAGGCTGTGGTGGGTCTGCGCCCGTTTCCACGGGTCACCGCCCGGCGAGAGCAGCCGGTCCAGCACGGCCACCGCGTCGAGCAGCCGGGCGCCGGGTGGATCCCACGATCCGTACATCAGCTCCAGCTCGGCCAGCCCCGGCTCCCGGGCCAGCCGCAAACCCAGCTCCCGGGCCAGGGTCTCGTCACCGGCCGGGCCGGCCAGCCAGACCACCGTCCCGCCCGCGGCCACCGCCTCCAGCAGCGCCGGCGCCGCCGGGCCGTCGAGCACCCGCACCTCGGCGCCGGCCGACCGGATCGCCGTGGTCAGCTCGCTCTCCGCCCCGGCCAACACCGGTGCCTCCCGTACGACGTCCCAGGCGGACGCGGTCAGCAGACCGGCCGGCAACCGGGGTGAGGTCACCAGCAGGACGATCCGGGGCATGCTCAGCCGTCGGTCGGCTCTGCCGCCGGCCGTGGCTTCGGGGTGGAGATGTCGGTGACCGCGTTGGAGCCCGGCTCACCCAGCGGCACCCCCACCGCGACGACATTGCCGGTGAAGCTGAGCAGCGGGAACTCCACCGGCCGGTACCGGGGGTTGACCGTCACGTCGTGCGCCTCGACCGCACCGGCCAGCGAGTTGCGGTTGGCCAGGGCCTGGCGCAGCTGGTCCCCGTCGAGCTGCGGGGCGGCCTGCTCGACGGTCACGTCGGCCGGAATGGCCCCGGCCCGCTTGCCCGCCGCCACCAGCGCGGCCAGCTCCTGCTCGGTCGGCGCGACCGGGGCGCCGACCGGGATGCCGGAGAGGCAGGTGTACAGCTCGGCGACCTGCCGCACGTACCCGGTCTCGGGGCTCATGCCGAGCTGCTGGGCGACCTGCTCCGGGTCGACCTGGCCCTGCGGCTGGTAACCCTCGGCGGCGGAGACCCGCTCGCAGACCTCACCCAGCACGAGGGTGCTCACCACCTCGGTCCGCCCCGGCAGCCGCACCTCCTGCCCGGGTACCGACTCGACCGCCTCGGTCGGCGTCGCGTTCTTCGCCCGCACGTCGTCGATGACCTCGGTGACCGCGTCCTCGGTGATCCGGTGGTCGCCGACATAGGCAGCGACACCGGGCTCGGAACGGCAACCGGAGAGGGCGACGAGGCCGACCGCCACGCTGGCGACGGCGACTAGACGGCGAGCACGCATGCCCGCAACTCTCTCATGCTCCCCACCCCACACCCGCCTCGCCCCGCCCCACCTTGTTGATCATGACGTTGCCGCCGCCCGGATCGACGGGTCGGGGCAACAACGTCATGATCAACTCGCCGGAGCCGGGGTGGGGGTGGGGCCCAGCACGTCGGAGAGGAGTTGGGCGCACCAGTCGAGGAGAGGTTGGTCGCGGAGGGGGTCGCCGCCGATCCGGCGGGTCGTCGGGCGGGGCACGCTGACCTGGTCCAGCGCGGACTTGTAGACCGAGTCGGGGTGGTAGCGCTTGAGACGCAGCTGCTTCGAGTCGGGCAGCGGCAGCGGGCCGAAGCGGAGGTGCTTGCCCTGCATGCTGACGTCGGTCAGACCGTAGCGGCGGGCCAGCAGCCGGAAGCGCGCCACCGCGATCAGGTTCTGCACCGGGGCCGGCGGCTCGCCGTACCGGTCGGTCATCTCGGCGGCCACCTCGCGCAGCCGTTCGTCGTCGCGGGCCTCGGCCAGCTTGCGATACATCTCCAGGCGCAGCCGCTCCACACCGATGTAGTCGTGCGGCAGGTGCGCGTCCACCGGCAGGTCGATCCGGACATCGTCCACCATGCCGTCGGACTCCGGGCGCTCGCCCTTGAACGCCTGCACCGCCTCGCCGACCATCCGCACGTACAGGTCGAACCCGACCCCCTCGATGTGCCCGGACTGCTCGCCGCCGAGCAGGTTGCCGGCACCCCGGATCTCCAGGTCCTTCATCGCCACGTACATGCCGGCGCCCAACTCGGTGTGCTGGGCGATGGTGGCCAGCCGCTCGTGGGCGTGCTCGGTGAGCGGCTTCTCCGGCGGGTAGAGGAAGTACGCGTACGCCCGTTCCCGGCCCCGGCCCACCCGGCCGCGGATCTGGTGCAGCTGGGCCAGGCCGAGCAGGTCGGCCCGCTCCACGATCAGCGTGTTGGCGTTCGGGATGTCGATGCCGGACTCCACGATCGTGGTGCAGACCAGGACGTCGAACTCCTTCTCCCAGAAGCCGACCATGACCTTCTCCAGGGCGTCCTCGCCCATCTGGCCGTGCGCCACCGCGACCCGCGCCTCGGGCACCAACTCGCGCAGCCGCCGCGCCGCCCGCTCGATCGACTCGACCCGGTTGTGCAGGTAGAAGACCTGCCCGTCGCGGAGCAGCTCGCGGTGGATGGCGGCGGCCACCTGCCGGTCGTCCTGCGCGCCGACGGCGGTGAGCACCGGGTGCCGCTCCTCCGGCGGGGTGGCGATGGTGGACATCTCCCGGATCCCGGTGATCGCCATCTCCAGGGTCCGCGGGATCGGGGTGGCCGACATGCTCAGCACGTCGACGGCGGCCCGCATCGACTTCAGGTGCTCCTTGTGCTCGACGCCGAAGCGCTGCTCCTCGTCGACGATGACCAGTCCCAGCGACCTGAACCGGGTGGCCGCCGCCAGCAGCCGGTGGGTGCCGATGACGATGTCGGCGGTGCCGTTGGCGACCATCTCCAGGGTCTGCTCGGCCTCCTTCGGCGTCTGGAACCGGGACAGCTGCCGGATGGTCACCGGGAACTGGCTCATCCGCTCGGCGAAGGTGTTGTAGTGCTGCTGCACCAGCAGCGTGGTGGGGACCAGCACGGCGACCTGCTTGCCGTCCTGCACCGCCTTGAAGGCCGCGCGTACCGCGATCTCGGTCTTGCCGTAGCCGACGTCGCCGCAGATCAGCCGGTCCATCGGGACGCTCTGCTCCATGTCCCGTTTGACCTCTTCGATGGCGGCGAGCTGGTCGGGCGTCTCCTGCCAGGGGAAGGCGTCCTCCAGTTCCCGCTGCCACGGGGTGTCCGGCCCGAAGTTGTGTCCCTTGGATGCCTTGCGGGCCGCGTAGAGCTGGATCAGCTGGGCGGCGATCTCCTTGACCGCCTTGCGGGCCCGGGCCTTGGACTTCTGCCAGTCCGAGCCGCCCATCTTGTGCAGCGTCGGCTGCTCGCCGCCGACGTACCGGCTCAACTGGTCGAGCTGGTCGGTGGGGACGAAGAGGCGGTCCCCCGGCTGGCCGCGCTTGCTCGGGGCGTACTCGATGACCAGGTACTCCCGGGACGCCCCGTTGACCGTACGCTGCACCAGCTCGACGTACCGGCCGATGCCGTGCTGCTCGTGCACCACATGGTCGCCGGCCCGCAGCTCCAGCGGGTCGATGGTGTTGCGCCGCCGGCTCGGCATCCGGCGCATGTCCCGCGTCGAGGCGCCCCGGCCGCCGGTGACGTCGTTGCTGGTCAGCAGCACGAACCGGGCCGCCTCGTCGACGAAACCACCGGTCAGGCTGCCACAGGTGACCAGCAGCTCGCCCGGGGCGGGCGCGGCCGGCACCGCCTCGGTCATCCTGGCCCCCAGGCCGCCGTCGCGGAGCACCTCCACGGCCCGCTGGGCGGGACCGTGCCCCTCGAAGACCAGCGCGATCGACCACCCCTCGCCGGCCCACCGCTTCAGGTCGTCGACCACCCGGGCGGTCTCGCCGTGGTAGAGCGGGGCCGGCTGGGCGGTCAGGGTCACCGCTATCGCGTCGTCCGGGGCGACATCGACCGCCTCCGGCTCGTCCTCCCAGGGCTGCCGGTCCCGGCCGGCCGCCGCTCGGCCATCGCGCCGGCCGGCGCTCCGGTCCGGCTCAAGGCCGCCGGCCAGGCCGAACGGGGAAAGTGTCCACCAGGGCTGGCGCAGGGTCGCGGCGGTCGCGCGTACCTCGGCCAGGGTGCGGAAGGCGGCGGCGCCGAGGTCGATCGGGGCCTGGCCCCCGACGGCGGCTGCGGCCCAGCTGGCCTGGAGAAACTCCTCGGAGGTACGCACCAGGTCGTGCGCCCGGGTGCGGATCCGCTCCGGATCACAGAGCAGTACGTGGGTGCCGGCCGGCAGGCAGTCCAGCAACAGCTCCATGGAGTCGCCACCGATCAGCGCCGGGGCCAGTGACTCCATTCCCTCGACCGGTACGCCGCCGGCCAGCTTGTCCAGGATCTCGGCCAGCTCCGGGTGCCGCCCGGCCAGCGCGGCGGCCCGCTCCCGGACGGCCGGGGTGAGCAGCAGTTCCCGGCAGGGCGGGGCCCAGAGCTGGGGGACCTGCTCGATGGTGCGCTGGTCGGCGACGGCGAAGGTGCGGATCTCCTCCACCTCGTCGCCCCAGAACTCGACCCGCGACGGATGCTCGTCGGTGGGCGGGAAGACGTCCAGGATGCCGCCGCGCACGGCGAACTCCCCCCGCTTGGTGACCAGGTCGACCCGCGCGTACGCCATGTCGGTCAGCCGGCGCGCCACCTGCTCCAGGTCGGCCTCGTCCCCGGCGGCCAACCGCACCGGCTCCAGGTCGCCGAGCCCCTTGAGCTGCGGTTGCAGCACCGACCGGACCGGCGCGACGACCACCCGCAACGGCCCGGTACGCCCGTGCGCGTCCACCGAGTCCGGGTGCGCGAGCCGACGCAGCACGGCCAGCCGCCGACCGACCGTGTCGGAGCGCGGCGAGAGCCGCTCGTGTGGCAGCGTCTCCCAGCTCGGGAAGATCGCCACCTGCTCCGGCGGAAGCAGGCTACCCAGCCCGGCGACAAGGTCCTCGGCCTCCCGGTTGGTCGCGGTCACCGCCAGCACCGTCCGCCCGGCCCCGCCACTCCTGGCGGCCCGGCCGCCTCCGGCTCCGTCGAGCGCCCCGGACTCGGCGGCCCCGTCGAGCGCCCCGGACTCGGCGGCCCCGTCGAGCGCCCCGGACTCGGCGGCCCCGTCGAGCGCCCCGGACTCGGCGGCCCCGTCGAGCGCCCCGGACTCGGCGGCCCCGTCGAGCGCGCCAGACTCGGCGGCCCCGTCGGGCGCGCCGGGGTCGGCGGCGATGGCGGCCACCGCGAAGGGGCGCAACGCCGCGGGGGCGGTCACGTCGAGACCGTCGGCCTGCGCCGCACCGGAGCGGGCCAGGTCGCGGACCCGGGCCAGGGCCGGGTCATCGAGCGCGGCGGCGAGCAGTCCGGCGAGCGTAGTCATAGCCACTTCCAGGAGAAATCGGTGCCTACAGGAATCGGCAATCGGCGTGAGCGCACGACAAATGCCCCGAGTCCGTGCCGGACCAGGGGTAGCTTCGCCAGCGAATCTCCGCGACACAGATCGGTGCGGAGCGTCGTGGCTGCCACCTCCTAGGCTAACCCTGCCGGCCCGTCCAGCAGCAGGGAGCACCTCCGGTGACGACCCCACCACCCTGGCCGCCACCCGGCCACCCCCCACACGCGGCCCCGCAGCCCGGCTACCCACAGCCCCCAGCCCCGCAGCCCGGCTACCCACAGCCCCCAGCCCCGCAGCCCAGCTATCCGCCGCACGCAGCCCCGCCACCGGGCTATCCGCCGCAACACCCGCCTGGCGTTCCGCCGCCGGGGCATCCCCCGCCGTGGGGGCACACGCCCGCACCACCGCCGGCACTGACGAGCCGGCGCATCCCCGAGGACCAGCCCTTCGTGGTACGCCCCGACGTCGCCAAGCGCGGCCTGCTCTTCCTCGGATTCGCGCTCACGCTCAACCTCCCGATCGCCCTCCTCGTCGGCGTGCGCCTCCTACCCGGCGACGCCACCCTGCTCGGCATCCTCGGCGCCCTCGGCTGCCTGCTGGCCCTGACCTGTGTGCCGCTGGGCCTACAGCTCTGGCTGATCGGTTCCGGTGGCCCGGTGCTGGCGTTCGGCCCGGCGGGGCTCTGGATACGCACCCGGCCGACCCGGGGCCAGGCGGTCTGGCTGCCCTGGGCGGCCGTCGCACAGATCTCCCGCCGCCGGTGGGGTCTGGAAAGGATGCTGGTCGTCACGCTCCACGATCCGCGCGTCCTACGGAACCTCGGCGCGTACACCGCCCTGGACAGCGGGATGTTGACCACGATTTACGGCTCCGGCCTGGTCGCCACGTTGACCTTCGCGGACCGGCCGGAGGCAGAGATCGTGGCGGCGGTCGCATACCACAGCGCCGGCCGCTTCCGGATTCTCTGAGCGGGGATCATGTCAGGGTGACTGACGATCAATGGCGGGTGCAGTTCGACGCGGAGGTCAGCTTCGCCAACGGCGGCGCGCTGACGGCCGAGGGATTCCGGCTGGACATCCCCGGTGACCGGATCGACGACGCCGACCTGGCGGCGCTCTTCGTCCGGCATCTCGGCCTGCTGATGGTGGCCGAGGTACGGATCAGGAACAAGACGATCATCGAGGAGGCCCACAAGGGCGGTCGCGCCGTCGCGGCTACCCGCTCGGCCTCCAAGCCGAGCAGCGGTGGCACGGCCGGGACCGCCGGTCGACGGCTGTTCGAGCTGAGCCACGTGATCACCGACGGGATGACCACCCTGCCCGGCTGGCCGGCGCCCCGGATCGGCGAGTGGCTGACCCGCGAGGCGTCCCGGGAGCGCTACGCCCCGGGCACCGAGTTCCAGGTGGCCCGGATCGACATGATCGCCAACACCGGCACGTACCTGGACACCCCCGCCCACCGGTACGCCGACGGTGCCGACCTGGCCGGCACCGCCCTGGACCGCCTCGCCGACCTGCCCGGCCTCGTGGTGCGGCTGCCCGCCGGCACCCGCGCGGTGGACCGCCTGCTGCTCGCGCCGTACGACGTCGCCGGGAAGGCCGTGCTGCTGCACACCGGTTGGGACGTGCACTTCGGCACCGACCGGTACGCCGCACCGGAGGCGCCCTACCTGACCGGCGACGGTGCCCGGGCGCTGGTGGACGCGGGAGCCGCCCTGGTCGGCATCGACTCGATCAACATCGACGACATGGGCCCGACGGCGGCTGGCGAGCGCCCCGCGCACAGCCTCCTGCTGGCCGCCGGCATCCCGATCGTGGAGCACCTGACCGGGCTCGACGCCCTGCCACCGGCCGGCTTCCGGTTCACCGCCGCCCCGCCGATGGTGGCGCAGATGGGCACCTTCCCGGTCCGCGCCTTCGCCACATTCGACGCCTGACCGCGTCACCCGACTTCCCCCGCTGAAAGACCACAAATCGGGTGGAATCACACCTAGGCTGGCGGCGTGGGCGAGGAGAGCGCGGTGCGAAGCTGGCTGCCGCGTACCGTCGCGTTGCTGCTCGGGACGCTCGTCCTGGCTTCCGCCTTCATCGTCGCCTACGTCGGCGCCCTGCACGCGCCCGAGCCCCGAAACGTGCCGGTCGGGGTGGTCCGCGGCGACCAGGCCGCGCAGGAGCTGCTCACCGCCGTCCGGGAGCGTACCGAGAGCCTCAAGGCGGTCTCCTACGCCGACCCGGCGGCGGCCGACGCCGCGCTGACCGCCCGCGAGGTGTACGCGACGCTGACCAGCGCCCCGGCCGGCGGCCTGGCCCTCACCGTGGCCAGCGCCTCCGCGCCCGCCGCCGCCGAGGTCGTCAAGCAGGTCGTGACCACGGCCGGCCAGCAGGCTGGGGTGTCGATCCAGGTGGCCGACCAGGTGCCGGTGTCGCCCGACGATCCGCGCGGGGTGGTGCCGTTCTACCTGGCGGTCGGGGTCGTCCTCGGCGGCTACCTCTCCTCGACCGTGCTCGGGGTCTCGCTGGGCACCACGCCGCGCAACCTACGCGGCGCCGGGCTGCGGATCGCCTCCCTCGCGGTGCACGCCGTCCTGCTCGGCATCGTTGGCGCGGTGATCGTCGGCCCGGTGCTGGGCGTGTGGAATCACCACATCCCGGCCGTCGCCGCGGTGGGAGCGCTCGCCGCGTTCGCCGCCGCCATGGTCGCCGCGGCCGTGCAGGGCTGGCTCGGCGTGTTCGGCACCGGGCTGGTCATCCTGCTGCTGGTGGTGCTCGGCAACTCGGGCTCCGGTGGCGTGTACGCCCCCGAGTTCCTGCCCTCGGCGCTGCGCGGGGTGCACCGCTGGAACGCGCCGGGACTGGCCACCGACCTGATCAAGTCGGTGGTCTACTTCGACCGCCGGGCGGCCGGATGGCCGCTCACCGTGCTGGCGATCTGGGTGGCGGCCGGAATCGTGGGATTGGTCACCGCGACCCTGGTACGCGGTCGGCACGCCACCGACCGCCCCGGCCGCCATCGCCCGCCCCACCAGCCCTGACGCCGCCACGCCGGCCCACGCTCGGCGGTCCCAGACGTTAGGAGGGGGCCCCTCCTATACAAAAGGCGATAACAAGGGCCCCCTCCTTACAACCGGGTGCGCGCGGATACGATCGGGGTAGTCGGACAGCGCTGTCCTTCGTACTCACGTAAGGAGCGCATGGTGACCGACCAGCACGATCACGACGGCCCCGACGCCGCCCTGCGCGCCGACATCCGTCGCCTGGGCACCCTGCTCGGGCAGACCCTGGCCCGCCAGGAGGGACGCCCCCTGCTCGACCTCGTCGAGGAGATCCGCGCCCAGGTCCGCACCGACGCCCCGGCCGCCGCCCGCCGGCTGGGCGGGCTCGACGTGACCACCGGCACCAAGCTGGCCCGTGCCTTCTCCACCTACTTCCACCTGGCCAATATCACCGAGCAGGTGCACCGGGCCCGCGACCTGCGCCGCCGACGCGCGGTGCACGGCGGCTGGCTGGACCAGGCGGCCAAGATGATCGCCGAGCGTGGGGTGCCGGCCGAGGAGATCGCCGCGGTGGCCCGCCGGTTGGCGGTACGCCCGGTCTTCACCGCCCACCCGACCGAGGCGGCCCGCCGGTCGATCCTGTCCAAGCTGCGGGCGATCGCCGACGAGCTGGACACCGAGACGGCCAACGCGATCCTCTACGGCGCCAGCGACGAGGGCCCGGCGAACCGGCGGCTGGCCGAGCTGCTCGACCTGATGTGGCAGACCGACGAGCTGCGGTTGGACCGGCCGGACCCGACCGACGAGGCCCGCAACGCCATCTACTACCTGCGTGACCTGCACGCCGAGGCGGCCCCGCAGGTGCTCGACGACCTCGCCGAGACGCTGCGCACCCTCGGCGTGGAGACCTCGCCGACGGCCCGGCCGCTGACCTTCGGCACCTGGATCGGCGGCGACCGGGACGGCAACCCCTTCGTCACCCCGACGGTGACCCGCGAGGTGCTGGCCATCCAGCACGAGCACGGCCTCTCCGCCACCGAGGCGGCGCTGGACGAGCTGATCAACGAGGTCTCCGTCTCCCGCCGGCTGCGCGGGGTGTCGCTGGACCTCTCCGCCAGCCTCGCCGCGGATCTCGATGCGCTGCCCGAGGTGGCACCCCGGTTCCGCCGGGTGAACGCCGAGGAGCCGTACCGCCTCAAGGCCCGCTGCGTACGCGCCAAGCTGGCCAACACCCGGGCCCGGCTGCGCCAGGGCACCCCGCACGTGCCGGGGCGTGACTATCGCGGCTCCGCCGAGCTGATCGCCGATCTGGAGCTGCTGCGCGCCTCACTGGCCCGCAACTCAGGTCAGCTCACCGCCGTCGGCCGGCTCGCCTCGACCATCCGTACCGTCTCCGCGTTCGGCCTGCACCTGGCCACCATGGACGTCCGCGAGCACGCCGAGGCGCACCACGCGGTGCTGGCCCAGTTGTACACGGCGGTCGGCGAGGTCTCCGACTACCCGGCGCTGACCCGGTTGGAGCGCACCAAGCTGCTCGCCGACGAGCTGACCGGCCGCCGCCCGCTCTCCACTGCGGACACCCCGTTGACCGAGAACGCGCGCAAGACGTTCGACGTCTTCGGCACCATCCGCGAGGCGCAGGACCGGTTCGGCACCGAGGTGATCGAGTCGTACATCATCTCGATGACCCTCGGCGTGGACGACGTGCTCGCCGCGGTGGTGCTGGCCCGCGAGGCCGGGCTGGTCGACGTGCACAGCGGCCGGGCCCGGGTCGGCTTCGTGCCGCTGCTGGAGACCCCGGCCGAGCTGAACGCCGGTGGCGAACTGCTCGACGAGCTGCTCTCGCTGCCGGCGTACCGGGCGCTGGTGGCCGCCCGCGGCGACGTGCAGGAGGTGATGCTCGGCTACTCCGACTCCAACAAGGAGGCCGGCATCACCACCAG
Source organism: Micromonospora sp. CA-263727 (assembly GCF_050942455.1). Classification (NCBI taxonomy): domain Bacteria; kingdom Bacillati; phylum Actinomycetota; class Actinomycetes; order Micromonosporales; family Micromonosporaceae; genus Micromonospora; species Micromonospora sp. CA-263727. Next base: position 1,092,593 of record NZ_CP192031.1, on the reverse strand, counting down.
CCAGTGGTCCATCCACCGGGCCCAGCGGTCGCTGCGGGACGTGGCCGCCCGGCACGGGGTGCACCTGCGGCTCTTCCACGGCCGGGGCGGCACGGTGGGCCGTGGCGGCGGGCCGACGCACGACGCGGTCCTGGCCCAGCCGTACGGCACGCTGGACGGCGCGATCAAGGTGACCGAGCAGGGTGAGGTCATCTCCGACAAGTACACCCTGCCCGCGCTGGCCCGGGAGAACCTGGAGTTGACCGTCGCCGCGGTGCTCCAGGCCACGCTGCTGCACACCGCGCCCCGGCAGCCGGCCGAGATGCTGGAGCGCTGGGACGCGGCGATGGACGTGGTCTCCGAGTCGGCGTTCCGGTCGTACCGGTCGCTGGTGGAGGATCCGAATCTGCCGGCCTACTTCTGGGCTTCCACGCCGACCGAGTTGCTGGGCGCGTTGAACATCGGCTCCCGGCCGGCGAAGCGGCCGAACACCGGTGCCGGGCTCGCCGGGCTGCGGGCCATCCCGTGGGTGTTCGGCTGGACCCAGACCCGGCAGATCGTGCCCGGCTGGTTCGGGGTGGGCGCCGGCCTGGCCGCCGCCCGGGAGGCCGGCCTGGCCGACGTGCTGGCCGAGATGCACCGCAACTGGCACTTCTTCCGCACGTTTCTGTCGAACGTGGAGATGATGCTGACCAAGACCGACCTCGGCATCGCCCGCCGGTACGTGGAGACCCTGGTGCCGAAGAAGCTGCACCCGATCTTCGACAAGATCGAGCAGGAGTACGAGCTGACCCGGCGGGAGGTGCTGGCGGTCACCGACTCACCGGACCTGCTGGAGAACTCCCCGGTGCTGCAACGCACCCTCGCGGTGCGCGACACCTACCTGGAGCCGCTGCACCACCTCCAGGTGGCGCTGTTGCGGCAGTACCGCGACTCCGGCGCCGCCGGACGCGCGGTGGCCACCGCGCCGGGTGGCCGGCGTGCCCCCGGCGACGGCACCGCCCTGGAGCGCGCCCTGCTCACCACGGTCAACGGCATCGCCGCCGGCATGCGCAACACCGGCTGAGGTGTAAGGAAGGGCCCCTTCTTAACGCCTCCGGTAGAGGAGGGGCCCCTTCTTAACGCTCGCGGCTCGGCTTTGGCAAGCTCGGGAGATGGAGTTCTCGACCCTGGCGGTTGTCGTCGTCTGCCTCGGTGCCGGCGGGGCGGTCGGCTGGTTGGCCGCCCGGTCGCGCTCGGCCACCGAGATCGCCCGGCTGGACGCCACCCTGCGCGCCACCCGCGAGGGCGAGGGACGGCTGGAACAGTCGATGCGGGCGTTGAGCTACGAGGCGACGGCCCAGTCGCAGGAGGCGGTCGCCCGCGCGGTGGCCCCGCTGCACGAGACGCTGCGCCGCTACGAGCAGCGGGTGGCCGAACTGGAGCACGCCCGGGTCGACGCGTACGCCGAGCTGCGCGAGCAGGTGCGGTCGATGAGCACGGTCTCCGGTGAGCTGCGTACCGAGACCAAGCAGCTGGTGGCGGCGCTGCGCGCGCCGCAGGTACGCGGCCGGTGGGGCGAGCACCAGTTGCGCCGGATCGTCGAGGCCGCCGGCCTGCTGGAGCACTGCGACTTCTCCGAGCAGGTCACCGCCGCCACCGACCACCAGACGGTCCGTCCCGACCTGGTGGTCCGCCTGCACGGCGGCCGGACCGTGGTGGTGGACGCGAAGGCGCCGTTCGACGCGTACCTGACCGCCATGGAGGCGCGCGACGAGCGCGGCCGGGACACCCACCTCGACGCCCACGCCAAGCACCTGCGGGCCCACGTCGACGCGCTGGCCGCCAAGTCCTACTGGGCGGCGTTCGAGTCCACTCCGGAGTTCGTGGTGCTCTTCGTGCCGGCCGACCCGTTCCTGGACGTGGCGCTGCAACGCGATCCCACGCTCCTGGAGCACGCCTTCGCCCGCAACGTGGTGCTGGCCACCCCGGCCACCCTGGTCGCGATGCTGCGTACGGTCGCCTGGTCCTGGCGTCAGGAACAGTTGGCCCGCAACGCCATGGCGGTGCACTCGCTGGCCCGGGAGCTGTACGGGCGACTCTCCACGCTCGGTGACCACGTCGGCAAGCTCGGTGCCTCGCTCGGCGGTGCGGTGACCGCGTACAACCGGGCGGTGGGGTCGCTGGAGGCGCGGGTCCTGGTCAGCGCCCGCAAGCTGGCCGAGCTGGGCGTCTCCGACCAGGAGTTGGCCGCGCCGGGGCAGGTGGAGCTGGCGCCCCGCCAGCCGCAGGCACCGGAACTGCTTAGCGACCATTCCGCATCGGATGGTCGAAGTCGGTCGAATTAATCGCCACCTCGAAAGCCTCCATGTGACAAAGGAAGTCATGAATGTCACGAGATGGTCACAACGGCCTTGTCGGTAGTGACATCGATGGCCGGCACCACGAAAGATTCGCTCACGCGTGCCCCGTATCTAAGGGCGCCCTGTTCTCTGGAGGAAAGAGAACGTGAGTAAACCCCGGAATCTGAGCCGGCGTACCTCCGCCGCGCTCTTCGCATCGGTCATGGCGGCCGGCGCCGTGACCGTGGTGGGCGGCGCCGCCACCGCGAGCGCCGCTCCTGCCGGAGCCGACCCCGCGCAGGTCACCCCCGCCGAGGCGCTGGGCCAGCACGATGCCAAGCTGCTCGCCGAGGCGGAGGCGAAGAAGGCACCCACCGTCACGATGATCGTCGCCACCGAAAAGGGTAAGGCGAAGGACGTCGCGGAGGACCTCAAGGAACTCGGCGCCGCGGTCACCGAACGCTACGACACCATCGGCTACGTGCTGGCCAAGGTGCCGACCGGCAAGGCGGTCAAGGCGGCCACCCTGCCCGGCGTCGCCGCAGTCGACCTGGACGAGAAGATCCAGCTACCCGACCCGAAGCCGGAGGTCGTCCAGGGCGGCAAGAAGGCCGACAAGCAGGGCACCACGCTGAGTGGCCCGGGCGCCAAGACGCCCGCCGACAACCCCTACATGCCGACCGGCGAGACCGGCGCGGTCAAGTTCGTCAAGCAGAACAAGAAGTGGGACGGCCGCGGCGTCACCATCGGCATCATGGACTCGGGTGTCGACCTGGAGCACCCGGCGCTACAGCAGACCACCACCGGCGATCGGAAGATCGTCGACTGGGTCACCGCGACCGACCCGTTCGAGGACGCCACCTGGCGGCCGATGATCACCCAGGTGACCGGCCCCACCTTCACCGTGGCGGGCCGCACCTGGACGGCACCGGCCGGCACCTACCGGTTCAACCTGTTCAGCGAGTCGGTGACGAACACCAGCGAGCCCGGCGGTGACGTCAACCGCGACGGCGACAACACCGACCAGTTCGGCATCCTCTTCGACCCGGCCACCAACAACGTCTGGGTCGACACCGACCAGGACGGCGACTTCACCGACGAGGCCGTGATGCGGCCGTACAAGGAGAAGTTCGACGTCGGCTACTTCGGCACCGACGACCCGGCGACTCCGGTCAAGGAGCGGATGTCGTTCGTGGTCGAGTACCGCAAGAACGTCGACACCACTCCGCTCGGCGGCCCGGGTCTGGTCGACTACGTCAACATCGGCATCATCGAGAGCGCGCACGGCACGCACGTCGCCGGCATCACCGCCGCCAACAGCATGATGGGCAACAGCGCGTTCAACGGTGCCGCCCCCGGCGCCAAGATCGTTTCCTCCCGGGCCTGCTCCTGGGGCGGCGGCTGCACGTACGCCGCGCTCACCACCGGCATGGCCGACCTGGTGATCAACCGTGGGGTCGACGTCATCAACATGTCGATCGGTGGCCTGCCGGCGCTCAACGACGGCAACAACGCCCGTGCCACCCTCTACAACAACCTGATCACCACCTACGGCGTGCAGATGTTCATCTCGGCCGGCAACTCCGGCCCGGGTGTGAACACCATCGGCGACCCGTCGGCGTCGAGCAACGTGGTCAGCGTGGCGGCGAGCGTCAGCAAGGACACCTGGCTGGCCAACTACGGCTCCGTGGTCAAGAAGAAGAACGCCCTGTTCAACTTCTCCTCGCGCGGCCCGCGCGAGGACGGCGGCGCCAAGCCGAACATCGCCGCGCCGGGTTCGGCCATCTCCACCACCCCGGTCTGGCAGGCCGGCGGCCCGGTCGCCGAGGCCGGCTACGCGCTCCCGCCGGGCTACAGCATGTTCAACGGTACGTCGATGGCCTCGCCGCAGGCCACCGGTGCCGCTGCCCTGCTGCTCTCGGCCGCCAAGGCGACGCACAAGGGCGTCACCCCGGAGATGCTGCGCCGGGCGATCTACACCTCGGCCAAGCCGATCGCCGACACCCCGACGCAGGGGCAGGGCTACGGCATGTTCGACGTGCCGGGCGCCTGGAAGCTGCTGAACAAGGGTGTGCAGACCCGTTCCTACACCTCCGACGCCCCGGTCTGCACCCCGCTGAGCAACCAGCTGGCCACGCCGCACCGCGGCACCGGCGTCTACAACCGTTGCGCTTCGGCCGACGGTGGCCACAAGGTCAACGAGTCGAAGTCGTACCAGGTCAGCCTGACCCGGACCAGCGGCCCGGCCGGCAACATCAAGCACAACGTCGGCCTGCGTGACAACAACGGCACCTTCTCCGCGCCGAAGAACGTCACCCTGCCGCTGAACCGGACCGTCACCATCACGGTCACCGCCAAGCCCAAGAAGGCAGGCGTGCACGGCACTATCGTCACCGTCGACGACCCGGCCACCAACACGATCGACTTCGAGTTCTCCGCCGTGGTGGTGGCCTCGAACGACGTCGCGAAGCCCAACTTCGCCTACTCGGCGCAGGGCTCGGTGGACCGCAACAGCACCACGTCGTACTTCGTGACGGTGCCGCCGGGTGCCGGTGCGTTGCAGGTGAACCTCTCCGGCATCGCCACCGCGTCGCAGACCCGGTTCATCGCCATCAACCCGTACGGCGTCCCGGTGGAGAGCACCTCCAGCCTGGCCTGTTACACCAACTTCGTCAGCACGGTCGTCTGCAACGCCTTCGCGCGGGCATACCAGAACCCGATCCCGGGGGTCTGGGAGATCGAGGTGGAGTCGCGGCGCACCTCACCGGCGCTGAACAACCCGTACCAGATCCAGGCGCGGGTGCAGGGTGTCGCGGTCGAGCCGGCCGTGGTCGAGCTGCCGGCGGTCACCGCCGGTGTCGCGACCCCGGTGACCTGGTCGCTGAAGAACACCTTCGGCCCGGTCTCGGTGACCGGCCAGGGCGGCCCGCTCTCCAGCGTGCACGTCGAGCGGCCGACCATCGTCGAGCTGGCCGAGCAGGTGTACACGGTCGCGGTGCCGGCGGGGGCGACCACCTTCAACGCCCGCATCGGCAACCCGTCGAACGCGGGTGCGGACCTCGACCTCTTCGTCTACCGGGGCAGCACGCTGGTCGCCTACTCGGCCAGCGGTTCCTCGGAGGAGTCGGTGACCCTGAACAACCCGGTCGCGGGCACCTACACGATCGTCGTGGACGCGTACTCGGTCGATGGTGCCGGTGGTAGCACCGCGTACGACTACCGGGACTCGTTCTCCTCCCCGGCGCTCGGCACGCTCGCGGCGTCGAGCAGCACGATCACCCTGGCCAACGGCGCCACCGGCAGCCTCTCGGGCACGGTGACCGCCCAGTCCGCCCCGTCCGCGGGCCGGGCGCTCTCCGGTGAACTCGCCGTGGTGACCACGGAAGGCGCGGTCGTCGGCCGCGGCGCGGTCTCCATCGGCTCGGTGAACTGACCCACCACCACCCACAGGGGAGCCCGCCTCCGGTTTTCCGGAGGCGGGCTCCCGTCTGTCTGCGACCGCCCTGGCGGCGGATCAGGACCGGCGGGCGGAGGTCACCTTGAACGGGGTGCCCTGCTGGCAGGTGGTGAGCATGTCCGGCGCGGGCTGGCCGATGACCGTCACCGACGCCCCCGCGGTCAGCACGTCGCGCGGACCACCGAGCAACAGGTAGCCGTCGAGCAGCAGGCAGCCGGGCTCGACCCCGGACTCGATCCGGCCGGTGAGGGTCAGCTCACCGGTCGCCGGCGGCTTCGTCTTGCCGCCACCCGGGCGCTCGCCGGGCGGGCTGAGCGGAGCGGTCGGGTCCACCGGGTCGGAGGGGGCGGGCACCGGGCCGGTCGGATCCGGGGTCGGCAGCTCGGTCACGGGTGACGCTCCAGTCGGGGTCGGGGTGGCGGAACCGCCCCCGGTGTCCTGGCCGCCGCAGGCGACGAGCGCCGTGCAGACGATCAGCGCGGTGGCGGCGATCCGAAGGGTCCTCATACCCAGCTCTGACGCAGCATGCCGGTCAGCCGTTCCATCGGCGCGGGCCGACGGATCAGCCCCGCGCCGCCGCGGCGGCGGCCTTCATGTCGCGCTTGAGCTCCTGCGGCAGCGAGAAGGTGAGCCGTTCGTTGGCGGTCACCACCTCCTCCACGTCGGTGAAGCCACGCTGGGCGAGGTGGGTCAGCACCTGCTGGACCAGTTCGTCCGGCACGCTCGCCCCGGAGGTCAGGCCCACCGTCCGCGCACCGGCCAGCCAGGCGTCGTCGATCTCGTGCGCGAAGTCGACCAGGTGCCCGGCACCGGCCCCCGCGTCCAGCGCCACCTCGACCAGCCGTACCGAGTTGGAGGAGTTGCGCGAACCCACGACGATCACCACGTCGCACTCCGCCGCGATCTCCTTGACCACGTGCTGACGATTGCTCGTGGCGTAGCAGATGTCGTCGCTGGGCGGGGACTGGAGCATCGGCAGCCGCCTCTTGAGCCGGGCCACCGTCTCCATGGTCTCGTCCACCGAGAGCGTGGTCTGCGACAGCCAGACGACCTTGTTCGGATCCCGCACGGTGATGCGGTCGGCGTCGTCCGGGCCGTCCACCAGCTGGATGTGCTCCGGGGCCTCGCCGGCGGTGCCGATGACCTCCTCGTGGCCCTCGTGACCGATGAGCAGGATGTCGTAGTCCTCGGCGGCGAACCGCTTCGCCTCCTGGTGCACCTTGGTCACCAGCGGGCAGGTCGCGTCGATCGCCTTCAGCGACCGCTCCTTCGCCTGCTCGTAGACCTCGGGTGCCACCCCGTGCGCCGAGAAGATCACGGTGGCGCCCTCGGGCACCTCCTCGTTCTCCTCCACGAAGATCGCGCCCTGGGCCTCCAGCGTCCGCACCACGTGCTTGTTGTGCACGATCTCCTTGCGGACGTAGATCGGGGCACCGTAGAGCTTGAGCGCCTCCTCGACGGTCTGCACCGCCCGGTCGACGCCCGCACAGTAACCGCGGGGCTTGGCCAGGAGCACGCGCTTGCCGGTCCGGGAAGTCGTCTCAGCCTCAGTCACCCCTCCATCGTACGTGCCACGACTGGAGACGGCCGGGTCGTAGGGTGGGCGGGTGAGTACTGGTGGGGGAACGGCGGCGAGCAGCTCCGAGGAGCCGTGGCCGGTGCGGGTGGTCAGCCAGAAGATCGGCGCCTGGGTCGCGCGGCTGGGCTGGGTCTGGGTCGACGGGCAGGTGGCGCAGATCAGCCGCCGCCCCGGGGCGAGCACGGTCTTCCTGACGCTGCGTGATCCGTCGGCCGACCTGAGCCTCACCGTCACCACCAATCGGGACGTGCTCGATTCCGGCGCCCCCGAGCTGCGCGAAGGCGCCCGCGTGGTGCTGCACGCCAAGCCGGAGTTCTACGCCGCCCGGGGCACGCTCAGCCTGCGCGCCGACGAGATCCGCCAGGTCGGCCTCGGTGAGCTGCTGGCCCGGCTGGAGAAACTCAAGAAGCTGCTCGCCGCCGAGGGGCTCTTCGACCGGGCCCGCAAGCGCCGCCCGCCGTTCCTCCCGCAGCGGATCGGGCTGATCACCGGCCGGGCCAGCGCCGCCGAACGGGACGTGCTGACCAACGCGCGCCGCCGTTGGCCGGCGGTGGAGTTCCGCACGGTGAACGTGGCCGTCCAGGGCCCGAGCGCCGTCCCGCAGATCGTGGACGCGCTCAAGGTGCTGGACGCCGACCCGAGCGTCGACGTGATCATCCTGGCCCGCGGCGGGGGCAGCATCGAGGACCTGCTCCCCTTCTCCGACGAGGCGCTGTGCCGGGCCGTGCACGCCTGCCGTACGCCGGTGGTCAGCGCGATCGGCCACGAGACGGACGCGCCGCTGGTCGACTACGTGGCCGACGTGCGCGCGTCGACGCCCACCGACGCGGCCAAGCGGGTCGTGCCCGACCTGGCCGAGGAGGTACGCCTGATCAAGCAGGCCCGGCACCGGCTGCGCCGGGCGGTGCACAACCTGGTCGAGCGGGAGACGCACCGCATCGAGGCGCTGCGCTCGCGGCCGGTGCTGGCCCGACCGCAGGTGATGGTGGAGCAGCGGGCCACCGAGCTGGCCGCCCTGCGGCAGCGCGCCGGGCGCTGCCTGGAGCACCGCCTCGCCGCCGCCGACGACGACCTGCGGCACACCCTGGCCCGGTTGCGCGCGCTGTCACCGGCGGCGACGCTCGACCGTGGGTACGCCATCGTGCAGCGTGGTGACGGTCACGTCGTCCGCGCGGCCACCGAGGTCGGTCCTGGCGATCCGCTACGGGTACGCCTCGCCGACGGCGAACTCGCCGCCACCGTCACCACCTGACCACCGCCCGCCCGCCACGGGTGGGCGGTGCGGTCGCCGGAGGTGTCGGTTGGTTGTGTTGAGATGGTCGCGATGACTGACGAGAAGACGAGCGGGCCGGACGAGCGGCTCAGCTACGAACAGGCCCGCGCCGAGCTCGCGTCGGTGGTGGAGCGGCTGGAGGCCGGCGGCACCTCGCTGGAGGAGTCGCTGGCGCTCTGGGAGCGCGGCGAGGCACTGGCGGTGATCTGCCAGGGCTGGCTCGACGGCGCCCGCGCCCGCATCGACGCCGCCCGGCAGGAGCCGACCACCGGCTGAGCCAGCCGCCGCCCGCTCGTCCGGTGTGCCACCGGGCACCAGCCACGACCTCAGTCGAACAGGTTGTACAGCTCCGGCGGCGCCTCCACGACCTGGTCCGCCGGGGGCTTCTGGGCGGCGGTGGCGTTGCCGTAGTCGCGGTAGGTCACCCGGATCTCCTGGGGCGCCGTCTCGCCCGTGCCGGGGATCTGGAGGACCAGTTCGGTGAGTCGCCCCTCTCCGTCGAGCGTCGCGGTGAAGGGCACCGAGTTGGCCTGCGCGCCGAGCGTGGTGATCAGGCCCGGGTCGATGGATCCGGCGTCGGCCGCCTTCGACACGTCGATGGTGCCGGCGTACGTGGCATCGCCGGTACGGCGTACCTCGGTGACGGCCCGGGTGAGCACCTCGCTGCCGGCCGGGTCGACCCGGTCGAAGTCGAAGCCGAGGTTGCGATCGCCCTGGATCCGGCGCTGGTCGAGGTGCTGGTACTTGCCGAGGTTGAGCCGGTCCCGCCCGGGAACGCTGGACGCCGCCGCGCCGCTGAGGTCCAGCTTGACCCAGCTGTCCGGCATGGCGTGCACGAGGTCAAGGGTCATCGCCAGGTCGTCGGTCGGCTCGCCGAGGCTCACCCGTAGCTCCGCGCTCTGACTCGGCTGGTGGACCTGCCCCTCGGCGATCGATCCCACGCCGGACATGCGGAACCGGAAGTTGCCGTTGCCGAGTTCCCGGGTCGAGTCCAGCAACGCCTGCCTGGCGTCGGAGTCGACTGGCGTGCCGGTGGCGGTGGCGGAGGGTGTGGCGGTGGGCCCGGCTGCGCCGTCGCCGGTCTTGGCGCAGGCGGCGACTCCGGGCGTGAGCAACGCGGCGGCCACGAGGCCGGCGCTCAATCGTCGAACAGTCATCGGCGTCTCCCAGCAGGGTCACCCGACGCATCTCGCGCGCCGGAGGCTCACCCTCCTGTTCCCCGCAGCCGCGTCGCCCAATCACTCGAACCGCACGGCAGCGGGCAGGGCACGCGAAACGGGGACGAATCGAGCCCGCCCCCGTTCCGGGTACCGCTGGAAGACCTCGCTCAGTTCTTGAAGATCTCGTAGGTCTCGTCGCCCGCCTCGACGACCTGCTCCGCCGGGGGCTTCTGCACGGCGGGGGCGGAGCCGTAGTCGGCGTAGGTGATCTTGATCTCCTGCGCCTTGGCCTCCCCGGCCGCGGGGATGGACATGACCAGCTCGGTCAGCCGGCCCTCGGCGTCCAGCTTCGCGGTGAACGGGATCGCCTTGGCCTTGTCGCCCAACTCCTTGAGCATCTCCTCGTCGGCGGCGATCGAGTCCTTCACCGCGGAGAGGTCGACCGTGCCGCTGTAAATGCCCTCGCCGGTCTTCTGCGCGTCGACGATGCCCTTGAACATCGCCGCGGCCTCGGCCGGGTCGGTGCCCTCGCTGAACAGGTCCAGGCCCTTGAGGTCGCCGGCCTTGGCCGGGTCGAGGTGCTGGTACTTGTCCTTGAACGCGTCCATGCCGGGCATCCCGGCGAAGAGGTCGCCCAGGTCCATCTTCACCCAGGTGTCGGGCTTGATGTGGATGAGGTCGAAGTCCATGGTGAACTCTTCGTTCCCCATGGCCATGGTCATCTGCGCGCTGTCGCTGGGCTTGTGGACCACGCCCTTGCCGGTGATCGAGTCGGCGGTGATGGCAAAGGTGAAGTTGCCGTCGGCCAACCCCTTGGTGGAGGCGACCAGCGCCTCCTTCGGGTCCGCCGGGATGCTCGGCGCGGACGCCGAGGGCGAGTCGGCAGTCTCGGAATTGCAGGCGGCCAGACCAGGAACGAGCAGCGTGGCGGCGATGACGCCCACACTCCACCGTCGAATGTTCACAGAAATTCTCTCTTCCCAAAACCGGGATTGCCCACCGGACCAGGCCGGCCCTGGGCATCGAACCCGGGGAGCGTAACGGATGGGACCGACATCCGGGGGCCGGTCACTCAGTCCACGGAGGTGGCCATCTCCCGCAGTTCGTTGTCCCTGGCGTCCCCGACGACGATCACCGTGCGGCCCGGCTGGAGCAGCACCAGCGCCTGCTCGTTGCCCCGGGCGGTGTACCGCTGCCAGGTGCTGGCCCCAAGATCGGTCTGTCCCTGCGGCCGGCCCTCGTCGGTCAGCTCGGCGGGCAGCAGCCGCTCCGGCGGCACGTTGCTCTGCACCAGCTGTAGACCTCTACCCTCCGGCGTGACATATCCCACCCGCAGTGTCGCGCCGTCCTCGGTCGTCCGGTAGTTGGCCCGCACGGCCCGCCATCCGTCGCCCAGTCCGGCCGGTTCGGTCACCGGAAACACGCCGGCCGACCGGGCCTGCTCGAAGGCCGGCGTCGGGTCGACCGTGTTCGGCTCGTCCCCGCCGAGGAAGCCGCGGTAGAAGGCGAACACCAGGGCGATCGGGATCAACAACACCAGCAGCGAGATCGCCATGTCCTTCGGCGATCTCTCGGACCTGGATGCGGCGGCCGGCGGCGGGTCGGCGGGTACGGCCGGCGGCGGGTCGGCGGGTACGCGGTCGGCAGGCTGTGCGGGTTCCACCTCGCCATTCTCGCAGCCGCCCGACCGGCGGTATCCGGCCCATCACCGCCCCGCTCCGGTCGTACGTCCGCCATCGTGTGAGGATCAGGAACAAAGCCCGGTCAACCCCGCACCGCCGCGAGGAGGAGCCGTTCGATGACGACCACCAGGACGCGAACCCCACAGAATCTCGACCGTAACCTTGCCCTGGATCTCGTCCGGGTCACCGAGGCGGCGGCGATGGCCGCCGGCCGGTGGGTCGGCCGGGGCGACAAGGAGGGCGGCGACGGCGCCGCCGTCGACGCGATGCGCAAGCTGATCAACTCGATTCCGATGCGGGGCGTCGTGGTGATCGGCGAGGGCGAGAAGGACAACGCCCCGATGCTCTTCAACGGTGAAGAGGTCGGTGACGGCACCGGCCCTGAGGTGGACGTCGCGGTCGACCCGATCGACGGCACCACGCTGATGAGCAAGGGAATGCCGAACGCCCTGGCGGTGCTCGCGGTCGCCGAGCGGGGAACGATGTTCGACCCGAGCGCCGTGTTCTACATGGAGAAGCTCGCCGTCGGCCCGGCCTACGCGGACGTGGTGGACATCAACGCCGGAGTCACCGAAAATCTGCGCCGGATCGCCAAGGTCAAGGGCTCCAGCGTGTCCGAGGTGACGGTCTGCGTGCTCGACCGCTCCCGGCACGACGACCTGGTCGACAAGATCCGTCGGAGCGGCGCGGGCATCCGATTCATCTCCGACGGCGACATCGCCGGCGCCATCGCCGCCGCCCGTGGCGAATCGGACGTCGACGTGCTGATGGGCATCGGTGGCACCCCGGAGGGGATCACCGCCGCCTGCGCCCTCAAGTGCATGGGCGGGATGATGCAGGCCAAGCTCTGGCCGCGCGACGACGCCGAGCGGGAGAAGGCGGTCGCCGCCGGGCACGACCTGGACCGGGTACTCACCACCGACGACCTGGTCACCGGCGACAACTGCTTCTTCGTGGCGACCGGCATCACCTCCGGTGACCTGCTCCGCGGCGTGCGTTACCGGGCCGGTGGGGCGTACACCCAGTCGATCGTGATGCGCTCGAAGAGCGGCACGATCCGGGTGATCGACTCGTACCACCGGTTGGAGAAGCTGGCGCTCTACTCGGCCGTGGACTTCGACGGCCGGCCACTGGACGAGCAGGCGTGAGCGAACCCCTCCGGGGCGGCGGCGGTGCGCCGCACGGTGTCGCCGCGCCGTCCCGGAGGGGGTGAGCACGGCCGCAGCGGCGACCCGACCCGGTGACGGTCGGGTCAGGGCATGGTCAGCGGCGACTCGGAGCGGTACGGCCCGTCGAGATCGGGTCGCCGGCGGCGGAAGATGATCGCGGCGACGATGCCGCCGAGCAGCCCGAACAGGTGCCCCTGCCAGGAGATCCGTTCGTCGGTGGGCAGCACGCCGACCAGTTGGCCGCCGTAGAGGAGGCCGACCAGCAGGAAGACGGCGAAGTTCCACCAGCTCCGCTCGAAGATGCCCCGGGTCAGCAGGATGCCGAGGTAGCCGAAGATCACCCCGCTGGCCCCGACGACGATCGTGTTCGGCGAACCGGTGAACCACACGCCGAGGCCACTGACCAGCACGATCACCAGGGTGGACCAGAGGAACCGCCGGGCCCCCGCGGCCAGCACGAAGGTGCCGAGAAGGATCAGCGGGATGCTGTTGCTGTAGAGGTGGTCGAAGCCGTGGTGCAGGAAGGGCGAGAAGAAGACACCGTCGAGCCCGTCGATGCGCTTCGGGATGATGCCGGCGGCGGCGTCGAAGCCGGCACCGAGCCACTGGTCGAGGCCCTCGATCAGGAAGAGGATCGGCACCACCGCGCACATGGCCACGAAGGCCCGGCCGAGGGAAGCGTAGAAGGCCTCGGTGCCGAACCGGTGGGGGTCGCCACTTCCGGGGTGCAGGGTCACCTGTCAACAGCTATCAGCAAACGCCGACCGCCGCCACTTTTCACCCCGTGACACCGGTCCACCGCCCGTCCGGGGCATTCGGGGCGGCCCCACCCGAATACGGCGATACGGCGGCGGAGCGCGAACCCGCGCCCCGCCGCCGTCGCGGTCAGCTCAGTACCAGCCCGTGTTCTGCGAGTGCGTCCACGCCTTGCACGGGGTGCCGTACCGACCCTCGATGTAGCCGAGGCCCCACTTGATCTGGGTCACCGGGTTGGTCTCCCAGTCCGCGCCGACCGAGGCCATCTTGTTGCCCGGCCGCGCCTGCGGGATGCCGTGCGCCCCGGAGGACCGGTTGTGCGCCTTCGGGTTCCAGCCGCTCTCCTTGTTCCAGAGCTTGTCCAGGCAGGGGAACTGGTCGATCGCGAAACCCGCGTCGATCATGAGAGCACAGCCGACCTTCCGGTTGCCGCTGTACTCCTCACAGGAGGCGGGGATCGGACCGTCGTACGGCTTCGCGGCCCGAGCTGCGGCCTCCCTGGCCGCCTTCTCCTCCGCGGCCTTCTTACGCGCCGCCTCCTCGGCCTTGCGGGCCTTCTCGGCGGCGGCCCGGGCCCGCTGCCTGGTCTCGGCGGCCTGCTGCCGGGCGGCCCGTACCTGGCGGGAGACCTGCTGCTCCTGCCGGTAGTCGACGTCGAGCGCGGTGACGTTGCCGGCTACCTGCGCGTCGGGCCCCGGGCGCTGAGACTGGCGGTCCTCGCCCAGATAGAAACCGCCGGCAACGCCCACGGAGAGCAGGGCGACAGCGGCGGTACGGGCGGCGAACCGGCTCCACAGCCGACTCACGAGGTGATCCCTTCGTCGGGGTCAGGGACGCGGCATGGCCCGGCCGCACCGGGCCGAAGCGTGCCGCGAGCGCCCGCGACCGGCATGCCGGTCGCCGTGGACGCACCGTGTCCGCCTCCCCGGCGAGCCGTCCGACCCCCTCGTGGGGTGACGAACGATCACCAACGATGCGTCGGGTGCGTGGGCGCCCGTCGGACACCATTGCGCACAGTGAGGCTGATGGGAAACCATCAGCCTCAATTGTGGCGTGCGTCACTCCAAAAATGGGTTTAAAAACCCCCGAAACGGTCATCAGTGCGGGATGTCCTCCAGCAGGTCCGTCACCATCGCGGCAATCGGAGAACGCTCCGAACGGCTGAGCGTGACATGCGCGAAGAGTTGATGCCCCTTGAGCGCCTCGATCACTGCGGTCACCCCGTCGTGCCGACCGACCCGGAGGTTGTCCCGCTGGGCGACATCATGGGTCAGCGCCACCCGTGAGCCCTGGCCGATCCGGGACAGCACGGTCAGCAGCACTCCGCGCTCCAGCGACTGCGCCTCGTCGACGATGACGAAGGCGTCGTGCAGGCTACGGCCGCGGATGTGGGTCAGCGGCAGCACTTCGAGCAGACCGCGCGAGGTGACCTCCTCCAGCACGTTCTCGTGCACCACCGAGCCGAGCGTGTCGAAGACCGCCTGCGCCCAGGGGGACATCTTCTCCGACTCCGAGCCCGGCAGGTAGCCGAGCTCCTGGCCGCCGACGGCGTAGAGCGGGCGGAAGACGATCACCTTCTTGTGCCGGCGGCGCTCCATCACCGCCTCCAGCCCGGCGCAGAGCGCGAGGGCCGACTTTCCGGTGCCCGCCCGGCCGCCGAGCGAGACGATGCCGATCGACTCGTCCAGCAGCAGGTCGAGGGCGACCCGCTGCTCGGCGGAGCGCCCGTGCACGCCGAACGCCTCACGGTCACCGCGGACCAGCCGGACGGTCTTGTCCGGCAACACCCGGCCGAGCGCCGAACCCCGGGCCGAGTGCAACACCAGACCGGTGTGGCAGGGCAGGCCGGCCGCCGCGTCGACGTCGATGCTCTCCCCGGCGTAGAGCCGGGCGATGTCCTCCTCGCCCAGTTCCAGCTCGGCCATCCCGGTCCAGGTCGGATCGCTCGCCTGCCCGTGCCGGTACTCGTCCGCGCGCAGGCCCACCGAGGCGGCCTTGACCCGCAACGGCATGTCCTTGCTGACCAGCGTCACCTCCCGCCCCTCGGCGGCGAGGTTCAGCGCGACGGAGAGGATCCGGGCGTCGTTCGACTCGTTGCGGAAGCCGGGCGGCAGCACCCCGTCGTCGGTGTGGTTGAGCTCCACACGCAGGGTGCCGCCGACGTCGTTGGCGGGCACCGGCCGGTCCAGCCGGCCATGGCGAACCCGAAGCTCGTCCAGCATGCGCAGGGACTGCCGGGCGAACCAGCCCAACTCCGGGTGGTGTCGCTTGCCCTCCAGCTCGGAGATCACCACCAGGGGTAACACCACCTCGTGCTCGGCGAAGCGGTGGAACGCCGCCGGATCACTGAGCAGGACGGAGGTGTCCAGGACGAAGGACTGGCCCGCTGGTCGGGGCTCCCTGGTGTCCGCCGGTTCGGCGGCCGCGGTACGGCGGCTCCGGGCGGTGCGGCGAGTCGTGGCAGTAGAGGCAGTCGAGGCCGAGCCCTGGTCGGCACCGGCGGTCGTACGGCGAGTCGTCACAGGCCTGCTCCGGCGGATGGGCACCCGGCCACCCGCGGTCCGCCTCCTCCGGTGCCCGGCGGGTCACGGGGTCGGATGCGGGCCCCATGCGCGAGGTCGCAGGCCGGGCGGGCCGGCTGGCTCGGGACAATCCCGCGCCATGCCTAGACGCTAGCTGCCCACAACCCTTCGCACTAGAGGCCGATCTGTGACGCCGGCGGCAGGTGAACCGGCCGGGATGCATGCCCCCTGCGCGCATCCCGGCCGGTGGACCACCGTCGCCGGTCCGAGGTGGCCCCGGCGGCGCGTGTCCGACGGACGGTGCGCCGCGCGGTGAACGGGCCCGCGGGCCCGTCGACCGGTGTCAGCCGGTTCGCCGGACGAGGGTGCCGGTCGGCTGCCGCCCGGTGACCGAGGCGGCCGGCTCCGCGAACGACGATCCGGTGTACGTGGTGCCCGGGCGGACCACCGTGGCGGAGACCCGGGTGGCGGGCCGGGTGACCGCGAGGGCGGAGGCGATCGCGGCCTGGGCGTCCCGGCGACGCCGGTTCCATGCCCCCCGGTCGCCGTCGAAGTAGCCCTGGCGGTAGCCGAAGCGGTAACCGATCCGGTAGCTGAGCTGCCCGTGCAGCCGCCCGGCGGCGTAGCTCGTCGCGGCGAGCACGAGGACGAGGAAGATCGCGAGGAAGGGGCTCATCCGGCGGCTCCGGTGCCCCGCTCGCCCCTCATCGCTCCTCCGGTTCGACCCGGGTGGGATCGGCGACCAGGAGCCGGTCCAGGTCGTCGGTGCCGATCTCCTCGACCAGCTCGACGCTGATCCGGCAGCCGTCCACGACCACCTCGGCCACCGACGACCGGCGGATCTCCCCACCGGCGTCGTAGACCCGGACGCTCAGCTCCGGGCAGCCGAGGTGGGTCCGCCAGGCGTTCCACTCGGCCCGGTCGCTGACACTCAGCGACAGGTAGCGACAGCCCCGGGCGAGGTAGAGGCGCCACGGCGCGCTCAACCCGGCGGCGACGCCCTCCGCGATCAGGCCGAAGGCCTGCGCGCGGGTTGCCAGTTCGGTCACCGCACCCTCCCCGCCCCGGGCGCGTGACGCAAGTGAGCACTGATCGTCTCATGCACGTGACACACCGTAGGTTGTCCCATGAGCGTGACAGTATCAGCTTTTCGTTTGTTTGCCTCCGCACCTACGTACATCTATCCTGCCCAGGTGACACCCCTCAGGAACAGTGCTGGACCCCTTGCCGGCCGATCCGGATTCACGTCACGCAAGCGTGACAAGCGCGTGCCAGGGACCCCACCCCGAGCCCAACGGCCGTACGGTCACGAGGTGACCGAGACGGCCAACGCGCGGAAGATCGCCTTCGCCACCTTCGTCCGACGAGCGCTCGACGAGGCCCGTGCCACCCGGGCATGGACCGGCACCGAGGTCTCCCGGCGCACCGGCGTCTCACGACAGACCATCAACCGCTGGGTACGCGGCGACTGGGCCAGCGACCCGGAGGCCGAACGGGTGGTGGCGTTCTGCGAGGGGCTGGGGCTCGACCCGGCCGCGGCCTTCGCGGCGCTGGGCTGGGACCGGACCGCCTCCCGCCGGGCCGCCCCGCCCCCGCCGCCGATGGACCCGGACGTCGAGGCACTGCTGCGCCGGCTGATCGACCCCGACGTCTCGGATGCGGAGAAGTTCCACATCCGAGAGACCGTCCGTTACCTCGCATATCGCCCGACACTGCCCTCCGTAGGCCGAAAACGAGGCGATGCGGCCAGTTAGTTCTCAGATGGCGAAAGAACGGCAGGTCGGCCTCATTCGTTTCGCTACGGGGCAGGAACGGGCGCGCTAGCGTCCGTATTCGTACTGCTTGGGCTCGTCGTCGGCGGGGGGACGGGACAAGGCCGAACCCAGCCCTGCGGGACAGAAGGGGGTCTCTCCATGACCCTGAAATGGTCGGCAGTCGTGGTTGCGACGGTCTCGGTGACCTTGTGCGTCACCGGCAACGTGGTGACCCTGGCCCTGGATGGTGGGCAGCTTCCGCTGCTCGTCAACCTCTTCGCGCTCAGCACCGCGAGCACCGCGATCGTCCTGGCCGTCGTCGCCGAGTTGCACGACCGGCTCAACGACCGGCTCACCGCGCTCACCGAGTTCCTGGTCGAGCGGCTCCGGGATATCGAGACGCACACCGGCGACCGGAACACCGGATTCGTGGAGGGTTACCTGCTCAGTCATGGCCAGGAGGCCGCCGTGGTGCCCTTCGGGCGGCGCGGACGTGGAGCCGCCGAACGCTGATCGGCCCCCACCGCCCGCGCCCGATCCAACCCAGGATTGGCCGGCGATCCGCGGGGTACGCTGTCGCGCGTGCCACCGTTGAATCTGGGCAACCAGCAGCCGAAGACCCCGCTGAACGCCGACCGGGCCTGGCAGACCACTGCCGACCGGGCGGCCGAGACCGTGTTCTTCTTCGACTTCGACGGCACGCTCGCGCCGGTCGCCGACGATCCGACACAGGTACAGCCAGCGCCGAAGGTGCTGGCTGCGATCGAGGCCCTCGCGCCGGTGGTACGCCGCGTCGCGATCGTCTCGGCCCGCCCGGTGGAGTTCCTGCGGGAACACTTCGACGGGTTGACCGGCGTCGACCTCTACGGGCTCTACGGGCTGGAGCACAGCCACTCCGGCGGCGAGACCGTCACCGAGCCGGCCGCGCTGCCCTGGGTGCCGACGATGGCCGAACTCGCCGACCTGGCCCGCGCCGAGCTGCCACCGGGCACCCTCGTCGAGTACAAGCGGCTCTCCGTGGCGCTGCACTGGCGTACCGCCCCGCAACTGGCCGCCACCGTCGAGCAGTGGGGCCGCGCCCAGGCCGAACGCCTCGGCCTGCGGGTGCAGGTCGGGCGGATGGTGCTGGAGGTCAAGCCGCCGGTCGACCGGGACAAGGGCATGGTGATCGACGAACTGGTGCAGGGGGCCGGCGGCGCCTGGTACTTCGGCGACGACGTCTCCGACATCAAAGCCTTCGCCGCGCTGCGGGCCCGGGCCGCCACCGATCCCGACTTCCTGGGTGTCTGCGTCGCCGTCGCCAACCCGGAGACCGGCGACGAGGTCGCCGAGGCCGCCGACCTCACCATCGACTCCCCGGCCGCCCTGGGCGACTTCCTCACCGAGGCCGTTCACCACCTCAGCTGACCCCGACCGGCCGGCGGCGAGGCACGGCGGGCCGGTCTGGGTCAGACGCCGAATCGGCGCTGGCGGGTGGCGTACGAGCGGAGGGCCCGGAGGAAGTCGACCCGCCGGAAGTCCGGCCAGTTGAGTTCGCAGAAGTAGAACTCCGAGTGCGCCGACTGCCACAGCATGAAGCCGGAGAGGCGTTGCTCGCCGCTGGTCCGGATGATCAGATCCGGGTCCGGCAGCCCGCGGGTGTAGAGGTGCTCCGAGATGTCGTCGACGTCGAGGGAGCCGGCCAACTCCTCCAGGGTGCCGCCGTTCGCCGCGTGCTCGTGCAGCAGCGAGCGCACCGCGTCGGCGATCTCCCGCCGGCCGCCGTACCCGACCGCGATGTTGACCTGGGCACCGCCGCTGCGGTCGCGGGTCCGCTCCTCGGCGGCCTTGAGCGCCGTCGCGTGCTGCGCCGGCAGCACGTCGAGAGCCCCGACCATCCGCAACCGCCAGGGGTTGCCCGCCTCGGCCAGCTCGGTGGTGAGGTCCTCGATGATCTGGAGCAGCGGGTCCAGCTCCGCCGCCGGACGCGAGAGGTTGTCGGTGGAGAGCAGCCAGAGTGTGACGTGCCCCACGCCGGCCGCGTCGCACCAGCGGAGCAGCTCCTTGATCCGCTCGGCGCCCATCCGGTGCCCGTCGTTCGGATCGACCAGGCCCATCTCCCGGGCCCATCTGCGGTTGCCGTCACACATCACGCCCACGTGTCGGGGCACCGGACGGCCCGCGAGCTTGGCGGTCAGCCGCCGCTCGTACACGGAGTAGAGAAGTTTCCGCAGAGTCATCACCCTCAGGGTAGCGAGCCGCCGAGCCGATGAGCGTGCCGGTGGCCGATGCCGCGCCGGGAGACCCGTTCGGCGGCTGCGTTCGGGCGGGAACCCGGGCGGCTCGGCACACACCATAGACGGCGAGGACGGCGGCGGCGAGCAGTGGCGCACCGTCGCGGACCAGGCCGTCGACGCCGAGCAGCCACCAGCACAGCGGCAGGTCGACGGCGAGCACCCCGACGGTGACCACGACGAGCAGGATGCCCGCCCAGCGTTTCCCACGCATCAGGAAAGCGGTGCAGAACAGCACCAGGTAACTCGTCGCGATGCCGGCCCCGAGCCAGAACAGCACCGCGGGCACGGCGAGCAGCCGCCCGTCCAGGGTCGCCGCCGTGGCGACCAGCGCCGGGACCAGCATCAGCGGGCTGTACGTGAACGCGGCGACCCGGCTGGTCAGCAGCCAGCCGTTCGCCTCCGGCCGGGACGGTGGCACCTCCCGCCAGGAGATCCCGGACCGGTCGATGACCAGGCGGGGCCGGTGCCGCACCAGGTGCCCGGCGAGCGCCGGGGACCGGTACAACAGCCAGACCACGACCGCACAGAGCAGGGTCAGCAGGGCGAAGCCGAGCATCCCGGGCAGCGGCGGCACCCCCTGCCGGGGCACGATCAGCCGGCCGACCGCGAAGACCGTGGTGACCGCGAGGATCAGGCCGAGCGGGCGGGCCACCGTCCGGCCCCGGCGCACGTGCCCGATCAGCAGCAGGAAGCCGAACGACCGCAGCATCGCCCAGCCGGTCCGTACCGCCAGCCCGAAGCCCTGCTCCGGGGCGTACCACCAGTTGAGCAGCTCGACCACGACGGTGGCCGCGGCGGTCGCCGCGAGCAGTGCGGTCAGCGCCCGGACGGCGGACGGCCGCCGGACCTCGGTCTCGGCGGCCGTCCTCATGGGATCCGATGATGCCCGGATCCGGCGTCGATCACACCCCGCGCGGCGGCTGCTCCGCGTCGAGCCGGGCACGCAGGGCGTCCAGCTCGGCCCAGAGGACACCGGGCAGCTTGTCGCCGAACTTCTCGAACCACTCGGTGACCAGCGGCAGTTCGTCCCGCCACTCGTCCGGGTCGACCTTGAGCGCGATCCGGACGTCCTCCGGGGTCATGTCCAGGCCCTCGACGTCGAGGGAGTCCAGCGCCGGGACCATGCCGATCGGGGTCTCCACGGCCTCCGCCCGGCCCTCGATCCGCTCCACGATCCACTTGAGCACCCGCGAGTTCTCGCCGAAGCCCGGCCAGAGGAAGTTGCCCTCCGGGTCCTTGCGGAACCAGTTGACGTAGTAGACGCTGGGCAGCTTCGACTCGTCGCCGTCGGCGCCCTTGCCCATCTCGATCCAGTGCCGGAAGTAGTCGCCGCCGTGGTAGCCGATGAACGGCAGCATCGCCATCGGGTCGCGGCGGACCACGCCGACCGCGCCGGAGGCGGCGGCGGTGGTCTCCGACGAGAGGGTGGCGCCCAGGTAGACGCCGTGCACCCAGTCCCGGGCCTCGGTCACCAGCGGAACGGTGTCCCGGCGCCGGCCACCGAAGAGGATCGCGTCGATCGGTACCCCGTTGGGGTCGTAGTAGTCCTCGGCGAGGATCGGGCACTGGGTGATCGGGGTGCAGAACCGGCTGTTCGCGTGCGAGGAGAGGTTCTCGCTCTCCGGCGTCCAGTCGTTGCCCTTCCAGTCGATCAGGTGCGCCGGCGGCTCACCCATCCCCTCCCACCAGATGTCGCCGTCGTCGGTGAGCGCGACGTTGGTGAAGATGGAGTTGCCCCGGTCCAGCGTCCGCATGGCGTTGGCGTTGGTCTTCCAGTCGGTGCCGGGCGCGACGCCGAAGAGGCCGTACTCCGGGTTGACCGCGTAGAGCCGGCCGTCCGGGCCGAAGCGCATCCAGGCGATGTCGTCGCCGATCGTCTCGACCTTCCAGCCGGGAATGGTCGGCTCCAGCATGGCCAGGTTGGTCTTGCCGCAGGCGGACGGGAAGGCGCCGGCGATGTGGTAGACCTTCCCCTCCGGAGAGGTGATCTTGAGGATCAGCATGTGCTCGGCGAGCCAGCCCTCGTCGCGCCCCATCACGCTGGCGATCCGCAGCGAGTAGCACTTCTTGCCGAGCAGCGAGTTGCCGCCGTAGCCGGAGCCGAAGGACCAGATCTCCCTGGTCTCCGGGAAGTGCGAGATGTACTTGGTGTCGTTGCACGGCCAGACCACGTCCTGCTGACCGGGGGCGAGCGGCGCGCCGATCGAGTGAAGGGCGTGCACGAACTCGGCGTCGTCGCCCATCGCCTCAAGGATCTTCGCGCCCATCCGGGTCATGATCCGCATGGAGGCGACCACGTACGGGCTGTCGGTGATCTCCACGCCGAACATGGGCTTCTCGGCCTCGACCGGACCCATGACGAACGGGATGACGTACATCGTCCGCCCGCGCATCGAACCGCGGTACAGCTCCGTCATGGTCCGCTTCATCTCGGCGGGCGCCATCCAGTTGTTGGTGGGGCCGGCGTCCGCTTCGTCGACGGAGCAGATGAACGTGCGTTCCTCGACCCGGGCGACATCCGTCGGGTCCGTACGCGAGTAGAACGAGTTGGGCTTCTTCTCCGGGTTCAACCGGATGAGGGTGCCGGCCTCGACCAGTTCGTCGGTGAGGCGACGCCATTCCTGATCGGAGCCGTCCACCCAGACGACCTGGTCAGGGGTGGTCAGTTCAGCGACCTCACGGACCCAGGCGAGGAGTTTGGGGTGGGACGTCGGGGCTTGGTCGATTCCCCGAACAGTGGCCGGAGCAACCATGACACATCTCCTTGTGGTCGACGCTGACCGGTCTATGGAGTGCACGAGTCTCGGCGCCGCGATGCGGGTCGCCTTCGTGGGAACCTGGGATTGGGCTCAGCGTAATCCGATGTACAGCCCCAGTCAGTGGGACTGGTTGTGAAGAACTGCACAAGGCACGGCCGCGCTGCGGCATCACGAGCCTTTACCCGCTTTCACGCGCAGTTTCACGCAAATCCTGCGGTGGACCTCCGGCCGGCGGCCCTCCGGCCCGCGCCACGACGCCGCTTTCCGACGGGACGAGCGAAAGCGGAAAACGACACCCGATTGGACGGATCCGGTTACGCTCCGTTCGTGCCCGTCCGCGCCGTGGCACCGGTGGACGCCGGTGGTCGTTGCTACCCATCCATGGGGCCCTCAACCGGTACGCTCGCACGGTGGCCGCCACGATGACCGGGGAGCCAGGCTCCCGGCAGACCCGCCCGGGTCTGGTCCACTCCCTGCTCGACCGTTTCGGTCACCTCGTGCGGGAGTTGAGCAAGTTCGCGACCGTCGGTGGGATCGCGTTCATCATCGACTTCATCCTGTTCAACTACCTGATCGGCCTGCGCGACGTGGAGCAGGTCACCGCGAAGACCATCTCCACGGTGGTCGCCGCGACCTTCGCCTTCCTGGGCAACCGGTTCTGGACCTGGCGGCACCGCAAGCGCTCCAACCCGGCCCGCGAGTACGCGCTGTTCTTCTTCTTCAACGCGGTGGGCCTGGGCATCGCGGTGGCCTGCCTGGCCATCAGCAGATACGGGCTCGGCAGCATCTGGCCGCAGATCTTCCAGACCCGGCTGGCCGACAACATCGCCAGCTTCGTGGTGGGCACCGGGCTCGGCACGCTGTTCCGATTCTGGTCGTACCGACGGTTCGTCTTCGTGGATGCGGGAACCCCCACCGTTGCGGAAGTGAACCAGGACCGCGGCGCGTGACCCGCCGCCCACCCGTCCGGCCGGAGCCGGCCGGCCCCTGCCCACTGTCCTAAGGTGTTACGCATGCCTCTTGTCCGTCTGCTGCCTGAGCGCTGGCAGAAGTTCATCCATGAGGCGCTCAAATTCGGCCTGGTCGGCGGCGTCAACACGGTCATCAATTACGCCGTGTTCAACGCACTCGCACTCACCGTTTTTGTCGACGGCCAACTGAAGGCGACGGTTGTCGCCACGGTGGTGGCGACCATCACCTCGTACCTGATGAATCGGCACTGGACGTACCGGGACCGTCCAAAATCGGCCATGCAGCGGGAGTATGCCCTTTTCTTCCTTTTCAACGGGGTCGGCCTGCTGATCGAACTCGGTGTGCTCGCCGCCGCCAAATACGGGCTGGGCGTCACCGGCCTGCTGGCGCTGAACGTCGCCAAGACCGGCGGCGTGGTGCTGGCGACCCTGTTCCGCTTCTGGTCGTACCGCACCTTCGTCTTCCAGCCCGCAGCGCCCGCCGAGGCGTCCCAGAGCTGGCAGGGGCTGCCGCGCGACGAGTGGGACACGATGGCCGGGATGGACCCGGTGGCCGAACTCGCCGAATCCATCACCGAGCTGGAGGAAGAGGAGCCGCCGGCCACCGGGCCCGGGATCACCGGCAAGCCGGTCCTGCCCCGGCCCGCGCCGCTGAGCGCCGAGGCCGAGCTGACGGCGGCGCTGGACAGGGAACTGGAGGCCGAACTGGCCGCCCAGCTCCAGCCCGCCCCGGCCACCCGCCGCTTCCGCCGCCGCTGAGAAACGCAGAACCACCCGCCCGGCATCGCGGGCGGGTGGTTCCAGCACCCCTGGCGGGCGCCGCGGGACGGGTCAGAGACCCTTGTTGTCGCGCTCGGCCAGGATCTCGCGCAGCTCGCCGTCACCCAGCGAGTGCTTGTCGTGGAACGCCTCGACCAGCTCGTAGAGCTTGGTCTGGACCCGGTCCACCTTCGGCACGTCGGGCAACACGGACTGACCGCGCTCACCGGCCGACTCGATGGTGAGGGTGCCATAGCCCAGCACACGCCCGATGAACTGCTGGTTCATCGAGTGGTCGTTGACCCGGCTGAGGGGGATGTCCCGCCTCTCCCGGGAGAACACCCCGTGCTGGAGCACCACCCGCTCGTTGGTGAACAGATAGTGCGTGGTACGCCAGGAAATGTACGGCCACGCCGTCAGCAACAGCACGGCCAGCACCGCCAGACCACCGATCACGGCGAGCGTGATCGAGCCACCCCCACCGGACGGCAGGAACACGACACCGGCCGCCACCGCGGCGATGGCGAGCACCAGCACCGCCACCGGCCGGATCAGGGCCTTCCAGTGCGGATGCAGGTGCAGCACGACGTGCTCGTCCTCGGTGAGCACGTCCTCAGGGAACGCCACGGAAACCTCCTCGTAGAAAGGACGCGCCGACCGTAACCCCCCACCGCCACCCGCCCACATCCACCACGCGGCCATCCCACCCACACCCACCCCACCCCGACTCGTTGATCATGAAGTTGGCGGCGGAGTCGATCTCCTCAGCTGCCGCAAATCTCGTGATCAACGAAGTGGGGTGGTGGGGGGCGGAAGCTAGCGGAGGTGGAGAAGGTCGGCGGCGGGAAGGGAGTGGGTGGTGGGGGTGGGGGTGGGGGTGGTCAGGAGGAGGTGGCCGTCGGGGTCGACTCCGGTGGCGGTCCCGGTCAGGGTGGTGCCGTCGGGAAGCAGGGCGCGGACCTCGCGGCCGATCGTGTCGCAGACCGCCAGGTACGCGTCCCGCAGGCCGCTGGCCGCCGCGTCGCCACCGGCGGCACGCCACCGGGCGTACCAGTCGGCGACCGAGCGGAGCAGGGCGCGCAGCAGCGGATCCCGGTCGGTGGCCGCCGCGCCGGCCAGTTGCAGCGAGGTGGCCGCCAGGCCGGTCGGGTGCTCCGGCAACTCGTCGGCGCGCAGCGTGACGTTCAGCCCGATCCCGAGCACGACCGCGGGCGGATCGCCCGGCCCGGGGCCCGGCACCGCCTCGGCGAGGATCCCGGCGCACTTGGCCCCCTCGACCAGCAGGTCGTTCGGCCACTTCAGGGCGGCGTCCAGCTCGGCCAGCCGGGTCACCGCCTCGACCAGCGCGACGCCGGCCAGCAGCGGCAGCCAGCCGTACCCGGTGGGGGGCGCGGGTGGCCAGCCACGGTCCGGCGCGGCCTCCCCGGGCCGCAGCAGCACGCTGGTCGCGATGCCGGCCCGGGGCGGCGAATGCCAGATCCGCCCGCGCCGCCCCCGCCCCGCGGTCTGCCGCTCGGCGACCACGACCAGCCCCTCCGGCTCCCCGTCCCGGGCCGCCTCGGCGACGTCGGCATTGGTCGAGCCGGTCTCCACCCGCAGTTCCAGGCGCGACCACGGCCCGTAGGGCGCGACCAGCGCCCGGCGCAGCCGGGCCGCCGACAGCGGCGGACGATCAAGATCGGTGTACGGCGAGCCCGGCATTCCGCCAGCCTACGGGGGCGGCAGTGAGGCGAACTGCACACCGACGCCTGACCTGAACCATCGTTATATTCCCAGGGTGACTACCGAGACCGGGACCAACATCCACAGCACCGCGGGCAAGCTGGCGGACCTGGCACGACGGGTCGACGAGGCGGTGCACGCCGGATCGGCGCGCGCCGTGGAGAAGCAGCACACGAGGGGCAAGAAGACCGCCCGGGAGCGGATCGAGATGCTGCTCGACGAGGGTTCCTTCGTCGAGCTGGACGAGTTCGCCCGGCACCGGTCCACCAACTTCGGCCTGGCCAAGACCCGCCCGTACGGCGACGGGGTGATCACCGGCTACGGCACCATCGACGGCCGGCAGGTCTGCGTCTTCGCCCAGGACTTCACGGTCTTCGGCGGCTCCCTCGGCGAGGTCTTCGGCGAGAAGATCGTCAAGGTGATGGACCTGGCCATGAAGACCGGCTGCCCGGTCATCGGCATCAACGACTCCGGTGGCGCCCGGATCCAGGAGGGCGTGGCCTCGCTCGGCCTCTACGGCGAGATCTTCTTCCGCAACGTACGGGCCAGCGGGGTCATCCCGCAGATCTCGCTCATCATGGGCCCCTGCGCGGGCGGCGCGGTCTACTCCCCCGCGGTCACCGACTTCACCGTGATGGTCGACCAGACCTCGCACATGTTCATCACCGGGCCCGACGTGATCAAAACGGTCACCGGTGAGGACGTCGGCATGGAGGAGCTGGGTGGGGCCCGCACCCACAACACCCGCAGCGGCAATGCGCACTACCTCGCCACCGACGAGGAGGACGCGGTCGACTACGTCAAGGCCCTGCTGTCGCACCTGCCGTCGAACAACCTGGACGAACCGCCGATCTTCGACGCCCCGGCGGAGCTGGCCGTCACCGACGCCGACCGGGAGCTGGACACGCTGATCCCGGACTCGGCCAACCAGCCGTACGACATGCACCGGGTGATCGAGCACGTGCTCGACGACGGGGAGTTCCTGGAGGTCCAGCCGCTCTACGCGCAGAACATGGTGGTCGGCTTCGGCCGGGTCGAGGGCCGCCCGGTCGGCGTGGTGGCCAACCAGCCGATGCACTTCGCCGGCACCCTGGACATCGCGGCCAGCGAGAAGGCGGCCCGGTTCGTGCGCACCTGCGACGCGTTCAACATCCCGGTGCTGACCTTCGTGGACGTGCCCGGGTTCCTGCCCGGCACCGGCCAGGAGTGGGACGGCATCATCCGTCGGGGCGCCAAGCTCATCTACGCGTACGCCGAGGCCACCGTGCCGAAGGTCACCGTCATCACCCGCAAGGCGTACGGCGGGGCGTACGACGTGATGGGCTCCAAGCACCTGGGGGCGGACCTGAACTTCGCCTGGCCGACCGCGCAGATCGCGGTGATGGGGGCGCAGGGCGCGGTGAACATCCTCTACCGGTCCGAGTTGGCCGCCGCCGAGGACCCCGCCGCCGTCCGGGCCGAGAAGATCGCCGAGTACGAGGACACCCTGGCCAACCCGTACATCGCCGCCGAGCGCGGGTACGTCGACTCGGTGATCCCGCCGCACGAGACCCGCACCCAGATCGTCCGTGCCCTGCGGGCACTACGCACCAAGCGCGAAACCCTCCCCCCCAAGAAACACGGCAACATCCCGCTCTAGGTGTAAGGAGGGGGCCCTTCTTAACGCCTGGTGCATAGGAAGGGCCCCCTCTTAACACACGGGA
The DNA here is from genome assembly GCF_050942455.1 of Micromonospora sp. CA-263727. Classification (NCBI taxonomy): domain Bacteria; kingdom Bacillati; phylum Actinomycetota; class Actinomycetes; order Micromonosporales; family Micromonosporaceae; genus Micromonospora; species Micromonospora sp. CA-263727. The sequence continues at coordinate 1,064,751 of NZ_CP192031.1, read as the reverse complement.
CGGTTAGCAGGGCGGGTTGGCCGCCACGCACATCCGCTTCGCGGCGACCACCGCCAACTGGCGCAGCTCCGGGTCGTTCCCCCAACTTGCCATGTTGAAGACCGTGATGAGGTCACCGACGCGTACGACCGCGATGGTGAACAGCGTCGTCGGGCCGCCAAGCACCTCGCCCCTAGCATCGTCCCGGCGGGTCTCGAGGATCGAGTGCCGGATCAGCACCGACTCGTCCCCGGCGAACGCCCTGTCCACCATCTCCCAGCGCTGCCGCTGGAAGAGGTCGGCCCACTCGTCCGGGGCGACCTGGCGCTGCTGGACATTGCCCCAGTCGAGGCACGGCATGATGCGCCGTTCGATGCCGGCGAAGAACGTCCGTTCAAGCTCGGAGCTGATGCGGTAGACGTCCTGAATGAGCAGGGTCGATCTGTCCCACCCCGGTACTGACTCGTCCTCCACCGGTGGATCCCGCCGCAGCAGCTGCGAGCGGGAGTAGCGGGACGACTCCCAGGCCGGCGATATGCCCCGCTCCTCCAGACACTGGGTCCACACCGGTTCGATCTTGATCGGCTCGCCGAAGCCGGCCTGGGTGAACGGAAGGTCGACCCGCGTTGGCATGTCTTCTGGTTGCAGCAGCGCGTCGAGCGGGATCTCCACCCTGGCCCTCGGGTCGCTGGCCGGCGCGGTCACCGTACGCAGGCCTTCCTCGGGTAGTGCGGCCGCGGTCACCGCCGAGGCCGACATCACGACGAGGACGCCGACCGCGGCCCCCGCCGCTCTGAACCTGCTGCGCCGCCTCGCCACGGCCCGGAGCTTGGCCGGCTCCGGCCAGCGGACGTCCCGCAGGTCGTGGCGCAGGCGCTCGATGATCGTCAACTCGTCACGCACCGGGAGCCTCCTCCAGATCAGAGACGGCGAGCAGCCCGGCGAGCGCGGTGCGCCCCCGGGAAAGTCGGGCCTTGACCGTGCCGACCGGGGCGGCGGTCTGCCGCGCCACCTCGGCGACCGGCAGGCCGACCAGGTAGTACAGCGCGATCGCGATGCGCTGTTCCTCGGGCAGGCGGCGCAGCGCGGCGACCACCTCGACGGTCTCGGTGCCCGGAGCGGGGACGCTCTCGACCGCGCCGTGCCGCAGGTACGCCCGCGCCCGGCTGCGCAGGCTACGCCAGCGACTCACCGCGAGCCGGCTCGCCACCACCCGTACCCACGCCTCGGGGTCGTCGTACCCGCTCACCGTCGACCAGCGCTGCCACGCCCGGATGTACGCCTCCTGCACGGCGTCCTGCGCCTCGGCGAGGTCCCCGGTCAGCACGTACACGAAGCCGAGCAGCCGATGGCGGCTGTCCCGGTAGAACTCGTCGAACCCGTCGACGTCCGGCACGGGCTACCTCCCTGAGGGTCGAAGAGGACACGCACCAGGGGGTGGGGAAGGTTGCCGCGGCTACCAGGTGATGCCGGCCTCGGCGAGCGACGGGCCGGCCAGCAGCAGGCCGCCCACCACCAGGACGGCAAGGTTGACCAGGCCGAAGAGGACGACCCAGAAGAACGCCGGCAGGCCGGTGATGCCGGCCAGCTGGTCGGCGTCGGACGCCGGCATCCCGCCCCGGGCGCGCAGCCGTTGCAGTTCGACCACCGGGCGTACGCCGCCGAGCAGCAGGAACCACACGCCGGTCCAGGCGAAGGCGGCCTGCACCTGGGGGCTGGCGTACCAGGAGACGGCGAGCACCGCGCCACCGGTGACCAGCAGCGAGAGCACCCCGAAGACGTTGCGGATCATGACCAGCATGCCCAGCAGCAGGGCGACGGCGAGCCAGAGCAGCAGGGTGATCCGGTTGCCGGCGATCAGCCACGCCCCGCCCAGGCCGACCAGCGGCGGGGCCACATAGCCGGCGAGCAGGGTGAGCACCATCCCTGGGCCGGTGGGACGACCGGCGGAGAGCGTCAGCCCCGAGGTGTCCGAGTGCAGCCGGATGCCGCGCAGCTTGCGCCCGGTGAGCAGGGCGGCCAGCGCATGGCCGCCCTCGTGCGCGATGGTGATCGCGTTGCGGGCGATCCGCCAGGGCAGCCGGGTGGAGACCACCAGCAGCGCGACGAGACCGGTGAGCAGCACCAGCAGCGGGGGCGGGTCGGGCTGCGCGCCGAGCAGGCGGTCCCAGAACCCGGTCAAGCCCTCGATCGACACCATGGGGCGCGAGCCTACCGCCCGCGCTGCGGCGCCGGTCCGGGGCCGTACGAGCCGTTCCGCTGGCAGGTCGACCCGGTCACGTTGCGTTGACCAGGTAGCCGCGCACCACATACCTCACATTGAAAGTTTTCTTTGCACCCCTTGCCCTGACGGGCACCCACCTCCAATGATGGCGGTCTATCGATCGCCGTCTCAGGAGGACGTCATGCGTCGGATCAGATCATCGCTGCGCCGGCTGGCCGCCGGCACGCTCACCGTGCTCGCCACCGCGGCGGCGGCGCTCGTCGCCACCGCGACCCCGGCCGCCGCGGCCACCGTGCCGGGCATCGACGTCTCGAACTGGCAGGGCGCCATCAACTGGACGAGCGTCCGCAGCGCCGGCATCGAGTTCGCCTACATCAAGGCCACCGAGGGCACGAGCTACAAGGATCCGAGGTTCAACACCAACTACGTCGCCGCGTACAACGCCGGGGTGATCCGCGGGGCGTACCATTTCGCCCGCCCCAACATCTCCTCCGGCGCGGTCCAGGCGAACTACCTGGCGTCCAACGGCGGCGCCTGGTCGGCCGACAGCCGCACCCTCCCGGCAGCGCTGGACCTGGAGGGGAACCCGTACGCCGGCGGGTACTGCTACGGCCTGAGCACCACCGGCATGCGCAACTGGGTGCAGGACTTCCTCAACACCTACCGCTCGCGCACCGGCCGCTACGCGGTCATCTACACCACCACCAGTTGGTGGAACCAGTGCACGGGAAGCTGGACCGGCCCGTGGGCCAACCACCCGCTCTGGGTCGCCCGCTGGGCCTCCTCGGCAGGCACCCTGCCGGCCGGCGCGCCGGTCTGGAGCTTCTGGCAGTACACCGACTCCGGCAGCGTCTCCGGCATCAGCGGCGCGGTCGACCGCAACTACTGGAACGGCGACCGCAGCCGGCTGATCGCCCTGGCCAACAACACCGCCTGAGGTACGCCGCGGCGGCGGGCCGGCGTCGCCACCTCAGGTGGCGTCGGCCCGCCGTTCAGTTCCGGCGGTCCGGCACGAACTCACGGAAGACCATCTCGAAGTTCGGGAGTTGCGCCTCCCAGTCCTTGTTCGGCACCTCCCAGCGGAGGGCGAAACCCCGGTTGCTGGCCGTGACGAAGCCCCGGTTACGGACCCGGATCTGAACCCCGTTGCGGGTCTGTAGCCAGTCCCAGTCACCGCAGGTCCGCCACTGGCAGTCAAACGACTTGATCTCGATGAGCTTGTAATTTTGCACGCCCCGGACGTTCTTCCGGTTCGGCTCGATCGCCCGCCAGGCAGCGGCCGCGTCCTTCCCCGGCCTGTCGGTACGGTCGATGGTCAGTTCGCTGACGCCGTTCGGATCCTGGTACTTCACCCAGGTGCTGCCGGAGGTGCGCCGCCAGCCGTCCGGCACGGCGACCTTGAAGCCCACCGGATCGCTCCGCAGCGTCCAGCCTGCGGGCAGGCCACCGGCGGCGGTCTCGGAGGGGCTCGGTGAGGCGGACGGGCTCGGCGAGGCGGTGGTGGCGGCCGGTGAGGGTGACGCGGGCGTGGGAGTCGTCGACACCGGTGCGCCGGTGTCGCTCGCCCCGCCCTGTGACGGGGTCTGCCCGTCGCCGTCGTTGCCGCCCCGAAGCAGCGGCACCGCCACCACCAGGCCGAGCAGCAGCACGGCCACCAGAGCGCCGACGACCACGGCGTGACGGGTCCGTGCCGACTTCAGCTGCCCGGAGGTGAAGACGGAGCCGCGGGCCGGTGCGGGGCTCACCGGCACCGACGGCATCAGCGAGGTCTGCGGCGGCGCGGCCCGGGTGGCGTCGCCCGCCGGTGACGGCGGATCGACCCGGCGGGTCGGCTCGGCATCCGACTCCGACGCCGGCCGGTCGACCTTCGCGGTCGGCGCGTGCGAGGCCGCCGTGGGCGCTCTCTCCGCCGTGGCGGCGTCCCCAGTGGCCGCCGGGCCCGTCTCCGCGACGCCGGGGGTGGGCTGCGCGTCCACTCCTCCGCCACCAGGGCCGCTCGACCCGGCGTCGACCCGCGCAGTATCCGAGCCGGTTCCGGCCGCATCCACCTTCGCCGTCGGCGCGGCGTCCGAGCCCGTGGTGGACGCGGCGACCTTCTCGGTCGGCGCGACGTCCGAGGCGGGCGGGGTGCTGGTCGACGGGTCCAGGGTGGGGCCGGCCGCGGCGGCACCCGCGACGAGGGGCCGGCGGCCGGCGGCGTACGGGGTGCGGGCGGGGTGACCGGCGACGCCGGCTGCTCCCCCGACGGGCGCGGGGCCGGCACCAGCGGCGGGCGCGGCTCGCGCGGACCGTTCGGCCCCGGCCGGCGTACGCCGTCGAGCAGCGAGATGCCCCGGGCCCGCCGGCCGCTGGCGCGACGCAGCATGCGCTCGGCCGACTCGGCGGTGATCCGCTCCTGGGGATCCTTGCGGAGCAGCCCGTTGAGCACCTGCTTCAGCGGCCCGGCGTTGCGTGCGGGCGGCACCGGTTCGGTGGCCAGCGCGGCCAGGGTGCTGATCGCCGACGGTCGCGCGTACGGGGACTTGCCCTCCACCGCGGCGTAGAGCGTGGCGCCCAGCGACCACAGGTCGGCCTCCGGCCCGGCGGTGCCGTCCCGGGCCCGCTCCGGCGCGATGTACGCCGGTGATCCGAGCACCATGCCGGTGCGGGTGACGTTCGGGTCACCCGGGATCGTCGCCAGGCCGAAGTCGGTCAGCACCACCCGGCCGTCGTCGCCGAGCAGCACGTTGCCGGGCTTGACGTCGCGGTGCATGATCCCGGCCTTGTGCGCGGCCTTCAGCGCGTTCAGCACGCCCAGCCCGATCTCGACGGCACGGGCCGCCGGCACCGGACCGTCCGCCGCGATGGCGTCCTGCAACGACCGGGACGCCACGTACTCCATCACGATCCACGGATCACCGTCGGTGCGGAGCACGTCGAAGATGCGTACCACGTTGACGTTGTTGAGCCGGGCGATGGCGCGGGCCTCGCGCAGCGAGCGCTCCCGCATCTCGCGGCGCTCGTCGTCGGTCAGGCCCGGCGGCGGTACGAGTTCCTTGATCGCGACATCGCGGTGCAGCACCTCGTCGCGTGCCCTCCACACCCGACCCATGCCGCCCTGACCGAGCGGCGAGATGAGCCGGTACCGGTCGGCAACGAGTTGGGGGGAAGCGTCTGACATCGCTGAGACGGTACCCGGCAGCGCCGACCGTCACACCCCCGGCACGCCACCGTGCGACGAAGATCAAGCTCACGCCGCGTACCCTGTGGGGCATGTCTGTCGAAGAGCCGCTGTTCCGGCTGGTGCGCGGGGTGCCGACCGCCGAGGAACTGGCCGCGTTGGTGGGCGCGATCGTCGCCCGGTCCCGGCCGATGGCCGGGCCGGCACCGACGCCGGTGTCGGCGTGGGCGCGCAGCGGGCGACCGGCGGGGGCCGGCCTGGCGCCCGGTCCCGGCGCGTGGCGCGCCTCGGGTCTACCCCGCTGACAATCACGTACGCGGGCCTGCGCCGGCCGCAGCGGGGGCTGCCGGGGGCGGCATCGACCCACTAACCTCACTCAGGGGAACGGGGCCGTGACGGTTGGGAGGGGCCGATGATCCCTGAGGAGGATCGACCAGCGTCCTGGTTGCGTGGCTACGGCGGGGTCGAGGCGGACATTCGCCAGATGCGAGAGTTCGCCGACAAGCTCCGCGCCGAGGTGGAAAGCAACTACGCACCGCACCTGTCTTACATCGCCAACGACATGCTGACCCAGGTGTCCAATCCGGCTGACGCCTTCATCGAGCTGGTGCAGTTCATGCGCGCCCACTGGGAGACCCAGCAGGCGGCGACCAACGCGGTCTGGGGCCTCGGCCACACCACCGGCCACCTCGCCGCGGCAGCCAAGGAGGTCGCCGACCGTTACGGCAACGCCGACGCGTTCTCCGCGGCCCGGGTCACCGACATCCAACAGGCGCTCGGGCGAAGCGGCGGGCCGACCGGCCAGTCCGCGCCGTCGCCGTCGCCGTCGCCGTCGCTCACCGACCCCACCGGACCCGACAGCTTCGGGCCGGTGGTGCTTCCGTGAGAGACCCGGGCATCGGCCGCAGCGGCGGTCTCACCGACTGGTACCTGATGAACGTCGCGGACATGTGGGCCTGCCTCCAGGACCACAAGGTCGACGACCACTGGCGGCACGTCGCCGGTTGGCGCAAGGTCGGCGAGCTGGCCGACCAGCACCTCGGACGACTCAGGACATACCGCAAGAGCCTGGCCCTGGCCTGGCCGCCGGACACCAACACGGCCGCCCGCGCGTACATCGCCGAGCTGGACGAACTGATCGAGCAGGTACGGCGTACCCATGACGCCGCCACCGCCAACCAGAGCGCCCTGTCGGCCGCCACCCAGGCCATCACCAGCACCCGCAGCGCACTCAAGAAGATCTACGACGAGTACGCCGGCAAGCTCCAGCAGAAACGAGCCTGGGAGGAGACCGCCGCCGACCCGAAGGCCGTCGCCGGCAGCCGGACGAGTCAGCCGCCCGTCACCGACGCCGACCTGGAACGCCTCAACACCCAAGCGCGCGGCATCATGTACGGCCTCAGCACCGAACTCCAACAAGCCCAAACAATGCTCCGCCAACCCCCCTCAGTCCCACGGGCAAAACCCGGAAATGACCAGCCCTTTTCCGAGACGGCCCCTGGAAGCTCCGCCCCGATCATCCCGCCGATCGTGCCGGTGCCTCACCCAACCACAACCCCGTCGGTGACCACTCGAACGCCCTCCCCAACGCGGCAGGCGTCAACGCCAAAGGCACCTACCGTCGGACCAGTGCTCGGCGGCACGGCGACGGGGCGGATGCCTCCCTTCGGAACTTCCACGGTGCCGCCCCCTTTGCCACCATCCCCAACATCCGGAGTCGGTGCGCAGGTACCCTTTCCGCCTCCGGGAATACGTCCAGGCGCTTCCGCTTCGGCGAGCCACCCAAACGGTCAACTCGGCCAGCCTGTTAGTGGGCAACGTAGCTCTGTTCCACCTACAACCACGCCAAAAGCAATGCCGCCCGGAGGATTGATCGGCGGAACCCCCGCAATAGGTTTTGGTCAACCTGTCAATAATGGCCAGCCCCGACGAGTTAACCCAATCGGAGGCGTCATTGGAGGCGGAGCCGCTGGTACCGCACCCGCTGGCGGAGCCGGCTCGCGACCCGGCGGGGGCAAAGGGTTCAGTCTGCCCCACGGGTTTACACCCATCGGAGGTGCGCCGCAGCAAAGCTCCTTGGGCGGATTTGGTACCCCGGCCGGGAGTGCCCACCAACGGAACCCCAATGTCGAAGAGACACGCCGATGGGACCCAGACAATCTCTGGCAGACAGATCAAGGTGTAAGTCCGGTTGTCCGGCCCCCGGACGAGGAAGGGCCGATCGATCCCGGTCCAGCCATCGGCCTAAACCGGTGATTTTCCCCGCCTTTTGTGCTATCGGGGCAGTGCTGGCTATGTCAACAAGCGCACCGCTTGCGACCATTCCGACTCCCGTTCAGGGTACAAGTTCATTTCCCAATCAAAACAGCTTACAGATTCGCAAACAGCAGTGGCACCTCAAATATCTCGCCACGAGCAAGGCGCACCAGATCAGCCAAGGCGAAGGCGTCACAGTCGCGGTGCTGGACACTGGCGTGCATCCACATCCCGACCTTCGGAACAATCTACTTCCCGGTAGTGATGTCATCGCCCGGAGAGGTGGCGATGGCTGGCAGGACAATGACGGACACGGAACAGCAATGGCCGGCCTCATCGCCGCCAACAGCCATAACACAAGCGGCGCATTGGGAATCGCCCCTAAAGCAAATATTCTGCCGATCCGGTTCAAGCTCGCCAACTCGGAAGGCACCGCCGAAGACCTGAGCCGAGCTATCGACTATGCGGTCCGTGGCGGCGCTAGCGTAATTAGCATTTCGTCAGGGGGAGAGCCAGACGTAGACGAACAGAAAGCAATCCAGGCTGCCACTTCGGCTAACGTTGTCGTTGTTGCTGCTGCCGGAAACAAGCCCAGCGACCAAGAAGTTCGATTCCCCGCCGCATACTCTGGCGTCGTTGCAGTTGGCGGGGTGGATAGGGACGGGAAACACGCCGACGTTTCTGTTAGGGGCGCAGAGGTTGATGTCGTAGCGCCGGCAGTTGAGATCTACAGCACCAATTCTGACGGCGGATATCGGAGCGGAACTGGGACTTCTGGGGCTGCGGCGATTGTGGCGGGGGCGGTGGCTTTGATTCGGGCCAAGTATCCGTATTTGCCGGCGGATGAGGTGGTGCATCGGTTGACTGCTACGGCGGTCGACAAGGGGCCGCCTGGGCGTGACGATCAGTACGGGTACGGGGTCATCGACCTGGTGGCGGCGCTGACGGCAGACGTACCGCCGAGGGGTTTTGAGTCGGTGCCGGCGACCGCACAGGGGGGTGGTGGGCCGACCACGGCGGCGGCAGACCGGCCCCGAGGCGATGGGGAGCGGGCGGCGACGGTACGTGGTCTGGTGACGCTCGGCGTGCTGCTGGCGGCCGGTGGTGGGTGGGCATTGTTCGTCCGTCGGCGGCGTCGGTCGGACGATCCACCGCCCCGGATCACTCGCTGAGGAGCCGACGGCGCGAGGGCGTGACGATGCGAGCCGAGGCGCGCGATGGCGATGGCGATGGTTTTCCCTGGGATGGTGATTTCACAGAGACATAAATATTTCTCTGTGAAATCAGGCTCCTGGGGAGATGTGTGGGCCGCGGGGACGCGTACGGAAGCGGCCGGTAACGTCGGCGGGGTGCCTGATGCCACGCTGCCGCTCCGCCTCGTGCTCGCCTCGGCGAGCCCTGCCCGCCGCAAGACGCTACAGGCTGCCGGGATCGAGCCGGACGTGCTGGTCAGCGGGGTCGACGAATCGCTCGTGGTGACCGACCGGGCCGAGGATCTCTGCCTGGAGTTGGCCCGGCTCAAGGCGCAGGCCGTGCTGACCCGGCTGCGGCCCGCCGACGACCAGCGCACCCTCGTGCTGGGCTGTGACTCCGTGCTCGCCTTCGACGGGGAGACCCTCGGCAAGCCCGACGATGCGACCGACGCGACCCGGCGGTGGAGGCGGATGCGCGGCCGTAGCGGCGTGCTGCACAGCGGCCACTGTCTCGTTGACGTCGGGGGCGGACGTCGGGCGGAGGCGGTGGCCTCGACGGTGGTCCACTTCGCCGACATCAGCGACGACGAGATCGCCACCTACGTCGGCACCGGAGAGCCGCTCGCGGTGGCCGGCGCGTTCACGATCGACGGGCTCGGTGGGGCCTTCGTGGAACGGATCGAGGGTGATCCGGGCACCGTCGTCGGGCTGTCGCTACCACTGTTGCGGCTACTGCTCACCGAGTTGGACCTGCGGATCACCGATCTGTGGACGAAGGTCGCGCCCGGCAACCAGTTGGTCGAGCCGCTCGGTTAGCGTCCGAGCATGACGCTCAAGTCGATTCCGCTCACCGACGATTTGCACACCTACCTGGTCTCGCACGGTGCCCCGCCCGACGCGGTCGTCCGCGACCTCGCCGAGGAGACGCTGGCCGTCCTGCCCGAGCACGCCTCGATGCAGGTCGCCCCGGAGCAGGCCGCCTTCCTGTCGTTCCTCACCCGGCTGCTCGGCGCCCGGCACGCGGTCGAGGTGGGCACCTTCACCGGGCTCTCCTCGCTGGCGATCGCCCGCGGGCTGGCCGATGGCGGGCGGTTGACCTGCTTCGACATCTCCGAGGAGTACACGAGCATCGCGCGCCGCTACTGGGCACGGGCCGGTGTGGACGACCGGATCGAGCTGCGCATCGGCCCGGCCGGTGACCGGCTGCGGGAACTGCCGAACGAACGGTACCTGGACTTCGCCTTCATCGACGCCGACAAGACCGGCTACCCGGTGTACTGGGCCGAGGTGGTGCCCCGGATGCGGCCGGGTGGGGTGATCGCCGTCGACAACGTGCTGCGACACGGGCGGGTGATCGCGCCGCAGAGCGCCGACGACCGGGCGATCGTGGCGTTCAACGACGACGTGCTGGCCGACGTGCGGGTGGATGCGGTGATGCTGCCGATCGCCGACGGCCTGACCCTCGCGTACGTGCACTGACCCGCCGGGCCGACCGGCGGCCGGTCAGGCCGGCGCGGGGGCCGGCCGCTCGACCGGCGCCGGGGCCGGCAGGGCGCGGCCGAGCCGCACCGCGAGCAGCACCGCCGTCGCGATGAAGCCGGGCAGCAGCAGGAACGCCAGGTGCGGTCCGACGCCGTCGGCCACCCAGCCGAGCGCGACCGGCGCGATCCCGAAACCCACCCCCATCGAGTACGCGGACCAGCCCGCCGCCTGGTCCGCGGCGTCCCCGGCGACGGCGAGGGCGAGCGAGATGGCCAGCGGATAGTGCAACGCGTTGCCGAGGCCGAGCACCACCAGGCCGGCGACCGACAGCCAGCCCGCCGTGGCGACCCAGAACAGCGTGAAGCCGGCCAGCGACACGCCCAGCGCGGCAAGCAGCAGCGGCACCGGCCGGAAGCGCAGTGCGACGCGGCCCCCGGCGAGCCGGCCGACGAACATGCCACAGACGATCGCGGCCACCGCCGCCGAGGCCGCCCCGGGTGCCATCCCGGCGTGCGAGCGCAGCACGTCGGCGGTCCACAGTGACAGGCAGACCTCGATCGAACCGGTGACCCCCATCAGCACCCAGGCGATCCAGTACGCCCGGGGCAGCCGCCGGGTGGCCCGCGGTACCGCCACCGTCACCCGGGGAGCCGCGGCAGCGGTGGCGGCTTTCGGTCCGCGTACCCGGAAGGCCAGCGCGGCGAGGGCGACAAGCGCGATCAGGCCGACCACGACGGCCAACGCCGGCCGCCAGCCCCACCCGGCATTGACAGTGAGGCCGATCACCAGCGGGGCGAGGATCCCCATGCCGGCGCACGCGGCGTTGGCCTCGGCCAACGCCGCCGGTGCGGCCGACCCGTGCCGGGAGGTGAGCACCACGTTCACGCCGCTGACCACCAGCGTGCCGGCGGAGGAGATCAGCATGACGACGGCGATGGTGGCGGGCAGCGGGCGCAGCAGGGCGAGCCCGGCCACTCCGGCCGCCACGCCGGCCAGCCCGAGCCAGATCGTCGGTTTCCGGCCGAACCGGCGGGCCGCCGGTGCGAAGAGTGCGCCGCCGGCCAGCGCGCCGACCGCGAGGCCGGTGCTGTGCAGGCCGGCGACGGCGGCGGTGGTGCCCTGTTCGTCGCGGAGCAGTGGCACGACCGGCCCGAAGCCGTAGAGGAAGAAGCCCCAGACCCCGAGCTGGGCGTACGCGAGCCAGGTGATCCGGTCATGGCGGAGGCGGGGCACGCACCTCACGCTACAAGCGCGTGGTGCCCACCCCGCCCACGGTGAGAGCGAACTCTCGCCGGCTGCGCACTCAGCGGACGCTGCGGGCGAACTGGCGGGCTGCCCAGTAGACGCTGGCGGCGGCGAGCACCGCGATGATGGTCAGCCCCTGCCAGACCCGGTCGTTGCCGATGTCGCCGTTGAAGAGCGCCCGGGTGCCGTCGACCGCCCAGGAGAACGGGTTCCACCTGGCGACGCCCTGCAACCAGCCGGGCGCGAAGGCGAGCGGCAGCAGGATGCCGGAGAGCAGCAGCACCGGCTGGGCCACCGTGTTCATCAGCGGGGCCAGCGCGTCCTCGCTCTTCACCTTCAGCGCGACCCCGTAGGAGACCGCCGAGGTCATCAGCGCGATCAGGGCGAGCATGAGGTACGCCAGCAGCAGGTCACCGATGAAGACGCGCAGGTCGAACAGGAGCGCGAGCAGGGTGATGATGACCGCCTGGGCCATCAGCGACACCACGTCGCGCAGGGAGCGGCCGAGCAGCAGGGCGAGCCGGCTGATCGGGGTGACCCGGGAGCGTTCGATCACCCCGGCGCGCAGCTCGGCGATCAGGCCGAAACCCTGGAACAGGCCGCCGAAGATGGCGAGCAGCACCAGCAGGCCCGGCACGAAGATTTTGTACGCCTCGGCCTGGGTCGGCGCGTTCAGCGCGGGCTTGAGCAGCGGGGCGAACAGCAGCAGGTACATCACCGGCTGGAAGACGCCGACGAAGACCCACACGGGGTTGCGCAGCAGCAGGTGGAGCTGCCGCTGGAAGATCAGCCAGGTGTCGCGGGCGAGCTTCATGAGATCTCCTGGTCGGGTCAGGACTCGCGCAGCGAGCGGCCGGTCTTGGTGAGGAAGACGTCGTCGAGGCTCGGGCGGTGCAGCTCGATCGACTTCAGGTCGAGACCGGCGCCGTCGATCCGGCGCAGGATGCGCGGGATGGCGGTCGCGCCCTCGTCCACGAAGAGGCGCAGCCCGCCCTCCTCCAGGACCTCCAGCCGGTGCACGTACTCCTCGCCGCCGAGCACCTTCTCGACCTCACCGGTGGCGGCGAGGTCGAGGCCGACCTGCACCACGTCGCCGGAGATCTCCCGCTTGAGGTCGGCCGGCGTACCCTCGGCGACCACCTCGCCATGGTCCATGATCGCGATCCGGTCGCAGAGCGCGTCGGCCTCGTCGAGATAGTGCGTGGTGATGAAGACCGTCATCCCGTCGGTACGCAGCCGCCGGATCTCGTCCCACATGTGCGCCCGGCTCTGCGGGTCGAGCCCGGTGGTGGGCTCGTCCAGAAAAACGATCTTCGGCTCGTGGATGATGCCGAGCGCGATCTCGACCCGCCGCCGCTGGCCACCCGAGTACGTCTTGCACTTGCGGTCGGCGAACTCGGTGAGCTGGAACGCCTCCAGCGCGCGTACCGCCCGACGCTGGGCCTCGGCCTTGCCGATGCCGTACATCCGGGCCTGGAGCACCAGCTCCTCCCGGCCGGTCGACTCGTCCCAGGTGCTCCCGCCCTGGGCGACGTAACCGATCCGGCGGCGCACCTCGCCCGGATTCTTGAGCAGGTCGGCACCGGCGATGGTGGCCTGGCCGCCGTCCGGCTCGATCAGCGTCGCCAGCATCCGGAGGGTGGTGGTCTTGCCGGCGCCGTTCGGGCCGAGGAAACCGAAGATCTCCCCCGCCGTGACGTCGAGGTCGACGCCGCGTACCGCCTCGACGGTCTTCGTCTCCCGACCGGCCCGGCTGCGGAACGACTTCCGCAGCCCTCTGGTCTCGATCATCTGCACTCCCCGCTCGTGGCCGCTGTCGGCCATCATCGTCACCGGCACTCGACCACATCCGTACGACACCACGCCGCCCGCGACCTGGCCGGACAGTGCGCCATCCCACACTGAGCGATCGTTTGGGCCGCCAGCGTGAGCTATAAACTCCCGGTCAGTAACCCGCCGGGAGGAGTCACCAAGGTGCGCAAGGTACTCATCGCCAACCGGGGCGAGATCGCCGTCCGGGTCGTCCGCGCCTGCCAGGACGCCGGCCTGGGCAGCGTCGCGGTGTATGCGGACTCCGACCGGGAGGCCCTGCACGCCACGCTCGCCGACGAAGCGTACGCCCTCGGTGGCGACACCGCCGCCGACACGTACCTGCGCATCGACAAGCTGATCGACGTGGCCGCCCGCTCCGGCGCCGACGCGGTGCACCCCGGGTACGGCTTCCTCGCCGAGAACGCCGACTTCGCCCAGGCCGTCATCGCTGCCGGGCTGACCTGGATCGGCCCCAGCCCGCAGGCGATCCGCGACCTCGGTGACAAGGTCACCGCCCGGCACATCGCCCAGCGCGCCGGTGCTCCCCTGGTGCCCGGCACCCCCGACCCGGTGGGCAGCCCGGACGAGGTGATGGCCTTCGCCGTCGACCACGGCCTGCCGGTGGCGATCAAGGCAGCCTTCGGCGGTGGCGGGCGTGGCCTGAAGGTCGCCCGCACGATGGAGGAGATTCCGCAGCTGTTCGAGTCGGCCACCCGCGAGGCGGTCGCCGCGTTCGGCCGGGGCGAGTGCTTCGTCGAGCGCTACCTCGACCAGCCGCGCCATGTCGAGGCGCAGGTCCTGGCCGACCAGCACGGCAACGTGATCGTGGTGGGCACCCGGGACTGCTCGTTGCAGCGCCGCCACCAGAAGCTGGTCGAGGAGGCGCCGGCGCCGTTCCTCACCGCCGCGCAGCGGGCGCAGATCCACGACAGCGCCAAGGCCATCTGCCGGGAGGCCGGTTACCACGGCGCGGGCACGGTCGAGTACCTGGTCGGCCGCGACGGCACCATCTCCTTCCTGGAGGTCAACACCCGGCTCCAGGTGGAACACCCGGTCACCGAGGAGACCGCCGGCATCGACCTGGTACGCGAGCAGTTCCGGATCGCCGACGGCGAGAAGCTGCGGCACACCGGGGACCCGACCCCGCGCGGGCACTCCATCGAGTTCCGGATCAACGGCGAGGACCCGGGCCGCAACTTCCTGCCTGCCCCCGGCACGGTCACCGCGCTGCGGCTGCCGACCGGTCCCGGCGTACGGGTGGACACCGGGATCTCGGCCGGCGACGTGATCGGCGGCAACTTCGACTCGCTGCTGGCCAAGGTGATCATTACCGGGGAGACCCGGGCCGAGGCGCTGGAGCGGGCCCGGCGCGCGCTGGACGAGATGGTGGTCGAGGGGATGGCCACCGCGCTGCCGTTCCACCGTCTGGTGGTCCGCGACCCGGCGTTCACCGCCGAGCCCTTCGTCGTGCACACCCGCTGGATCGAGACCGAGTTCGACAACACCGTGCCGCCGTTCACCGCCGCCGCCGGCCCCGTCGCCGGCCCGGCCGAGCGGGAGACCGTCGTGGTCGAGGTGGGCGGCAAGCGGCTGGAGGTGACCCTCCCCGCCGGCCTCGGCGCCGGTACGGCCACCGCCACACCGGCCGCGAGGAAGCCGGCCCGTCGGGGCGGCGGGGCCACGGTCGGCGCGACGGCCAGCGGTGACGCGCTCGCCTCCCCGATGCAGGGCACCATCGTCAAGATCGCGGTCGCCGACGGGGACACCGTCGCCGAGGGCGACCTGGTCGTGGTGTTGGAGGCGATGAAGATGGAGCAGCCGCTGCACGCCCACAAGGCGGGCACGGTCAGCGGCCTGTCCGCCGAGGTCGGCGCGGTCATCACCGCCGGCGCCCCCATCTGCACCATCGCCTGAGATGTAAGGAGGGGCCCCCTATTAACGCCTCGTGTAGTAAAGGGACCCCCTCCTAACGGGTTCGTAGCGCTGGGGGCGCGCGTGGGTGTCAGCGGAGGGCCTGGGCGGCGACCGCGCAGACGGCGGCGGTGAGCGCGGCCAACACCTGCGAGTCGAGCCGCCAGTGCTGCCAGTACAGCGGGATGTCCACCGTCCGCCCCGGGGCGATGTCCACGCAGTGACCGCCGGCCAGGTCGCCCTCGGCGATCTGCTCCGGCACCAGCCCCCAGCCGAGGCCGAGCCGGATCGCCGCGCTGAACGCCGGCACCGACGGCACGTAGTGCACCGGCGGGTCCAGGGCCTGCCCGGTCACCGTACGCAGGAACCGGTGCTGCACGCGGTCCTTGCGGTCGAAGACCACCACCGGCGCGGCGGCGAGCGCCGGGCGGGTGAGCCCGTCGGCGAACCACCGTTCCACCACCGGCGGCGCGGCCAGCGCCCGGTAGCGCATCGCGCCGAGGCGCCGCACCCGGCAGCCCTGCACCGCCTCGCGCTGGGCGGTCACCGCGGCCGTCACCGCACCGGCGCGCAGCAGCTCGGCGCTGTGGTCCTGGTCGTCCTGTCGAAGGTCGAAGGAGAGTTCCGGCTGGTCCGGCAGCCGGGCCAGCGCCGCCGGGAACCAGGTGGCGAGCGAGTCGGCGTTGACCACGACGGCGACCCGGGTACGACCACGGTCGCCGCCGAGCGGCCCCCGCGCATCGGCCAGCGCCTCCCGTTCGAGCAACGCGAGCTGACCGGCGAGGCGGAGCAGCGGGCGACCCGCCCCGGTGGCGTCGCACGGCCGCTGCCGGCGGACGAGCACCTGCCCGACGGTCTCCTCCAGCGCCTTGATGCGCTGGCTGACCGCCGACGGGGTGATGTGCAGCAGGCGCGCCGCCGCCTCGAAGCTGCCTTCGGCGACGACCGCCGCGAGCGTACGGAGCTGGGTGGAGTCCAGGGCGCTCACGAAGCTGAGCTTAACCATCCCAAGAATCTTTAGCTGGACTGATGCGGGCCGCGTTCCTACCGTCGGCACATGCTCACCTCGGCCCTCGCCGGCTTCTCGCTCTCCCTCGCCCTGATCGTCGCCATCGGCGCGCAGAACGCCTTCGTGCTCCGCCAGGGCCTGCGCCGGGAACACCTGGTGCCGGTCGTGCTGACCTGCGCGGTGTCGGACGCCCTGCTGATCGGGGTCGGGATCGCCGGGGTGGGGTCGGTGGTGACCGGGCGGCCCGAGCTGCTCGCCGCGGTGCGCTGGGGTGGCGCGGCGTTCCTGCTCGGGTACGCGGCCCTCGCCGCCCGCCGCGCGCTGCGCCCCGGCACGCTCACGCCGGCCGAACGCCCGCCGGCCCAGCTCGGCGCGACGTTGCTGGCCTGCCTCGCCTTCACCTACCTCAACCCGCACGTCTACCTCGACACCGTGCTGCTGCTCGGCGGCATCGCCCAGCAACACCCGCACCGCTGGCTGTTCGGCCTCGGCGCGGCGGCGGCCAGCGTGCTCTGGTTCACCGCGCTCGGCGCGGGCGCCTACCGGCTCGCCCCGCTGCTCGCGCGTACCCGGGTCTGGCAGTTCCTCGACGGCGTGATCGCGGTGATGATGGTGGTGGTAGCGGTCGCGCTGCTGCTGGGCTGACGGAATGATGGCCGGGTGCGGTTCCTCAACGACGCGACTCCGGCGTACGACCTGACCTACAACG
Organism: Micromonospora sp. CA-263727; assembly: GCF_050942455.1. NCBI lineage: Bacteria > Bacillati > Actinomycetota > Actinomycetes > Micromonosporales > Micromonosporaceae > Micromonospora > Micromonospora sp. CA-263727. The sequence continues at coordinate 1,047,771 of NZ_CP192031.1, read as the reverse complement.
ACGTCTTCATGGCCCCGGCCCGCTCCGAGGTGGGTTCGCGGCTCGACGTCGACCTCTCCACCGGCGACGGCACGGGCACCACCATCCCGCTGGTGGTGGCGAACATGACGGCGGTCGCCGGCCGGCGGATGGCCGAGACGGTGGCCCGGCGGGGCGGCATCGCGGTGATCCCCCAGGACATCCCGATCGAGGTGGTGGCCGAGGTCGTCGGTTGGGTCAAGCAGCGGCACCTGGTGCATGACACGCCGATCGCGCTCGGTCCGACCGACACCGTCGGCGACGCGATCCACCTGCTGCCGAAGCGGGCGCACGGCGCGGTGGTCGTGGTCGACGAGGCCGGCCGCCCGCTGGGCGTGGTGACCGAGGCCGACACCGTCGGGGTGGACCGCTTCGCCCAGTTGCAGCACGTGATGTCGACCGAGTTGCACACCGTGCCGGCGGACGCGGATCCGCGTACCGGCTTCGAGCGGCTCTCCGCCGGCCGGCGCCGGCTGGCGCCGGTGGTGGACGACGCGGGTCGGCTGGTCGGGGTGCTCACCCGGCCGGGCGCCCTACGGGCGACGCTCTACAAGCCGGCGGTGGACGACCGGGGCAGGCTGCGGATCGCGGCGGCGGTGGGGATCAACGGCGATGTGGCGGGCAAGGCGGCGGCGCTGCTGGCGGCCGGGGTGGACACCCTGGTCGTGGACACCGCGCACGGCCACCAGGCGCGGATGATCTCCGCCCTGCGGACCGTCCGCGGGGTCGACCGGGAGGTCCCGGTGGCGGCCGGCAACGTGGTGACCGCCGATGGCGTACGCGACCTGGTCGAGGCGGGTGCCGACATCGTCAAGGTCGGTGTCGGTCCGGGCGCGATGTGCACCACCCGGATGATGACCGGGGTGGGCCGGCCGCAGTTCTCGGCGGTGCTCGACTGCGCGGCGGCAGCCCGGGAACTGGGCCGCCACGTCTGGGCCGACGGCGGGGTGCGGCACCCGCGCGACGTGGCGCTGGCGCTCGCCGCGGGCGCGTCGAACGTGATGATCGGCTCATGGTTCGCCGGCACCTACGAGTCGCCCGGTGACCTCTACACCGACGCGGACGGCCGGCGGTACAAGGAGAGCTTCGGGATGGCCTCGGCGCGGGCGGTCAGCGCCCGGACCGCCGAGGACAGCCCGTACGACCGGGCCCGCAAGGCGATCTTCGAGGAGGGCATCTCGTCGGCCCGGATGTACCTGGATCCGACCCGGCCGGGGGTGGAGGACTTGATCGACGAGATCATTTCCGGGGTACGCAGCGCGTTCACCTACGCGGGCGCGCGCACCCTGGCCGAGTTCCATGATCGGGTGTTGGTCGGCGTGCAGAGCACCGCTGGTTACACCGAGGGGATGCCGCTGCCGACGAGTTGGTGAGCGACGTTGCGGCCGGTTCGTCACCGCTGCGACCGAATATTCGTTTGGCCCCTGACTGTCAGGGAGCTAATCTACGGGCCATGAGTCTGATCCAGTTGGGGGACGTGCCGCTCGGCCGGCTGCTGGTGGTCGCCGGGCACCTCACCAGCCAGCGGTGGAACCGCTACCTCGCCGACGAGCACGGCCTCACCCAGGCCGGGATGGTCACCCTGATGGCGCTCGCCCAGCACGGCGAGCTGCCGCATCGGGCGGTGGCCGAGCTGTGCTTCGTCCGCCCGGCCACCCTCACCGGCATCGTCGACACCCTCGAACGCGACGGCCTGGTGGAGCGGCACCGCGACGACAACGACCGGCGCAGCATCAAACTCGCGCTGACCCCGGCCGGCCGGGCCCGGGTCGACGCGCTCACCACCCTGATCCAGTCCCGACCTCCGCTCACCTCGGTCGACGCCGACCCGGCCAACGCGGCCGTCGTCCGGCGTTTCCTCCTGGAGGTCATCGGCAGCGGCGACGATCTCGGCCCGACGGCAGGAGGCCCGAAGTGTTGATCCGGCTGCTGCGCGACCATCTGCGGCCGTACCACCGGCCGCTGGCGGCCGTGGTGCTGCTCCAGTTCGTCGGCACGATGGCCTCGCTCTACCTGCCGAGCCTCAACGCCGACATCATCGACCTCGGCGTCGCCCGCGGCGACACCGACTACATCGTGCGTACCGGCGGGTGGATGCTCGCGGTGAGCGTGGTGCAGATCGTCTGCTCGATCGCGGCGGTCTACCTGGGCGCCCGGATCGCCATGGGCTTCGGCCGGGACGTGCGGGCCGCGGTCTTCGGGCACGTCAACCGCTTCTCGGCCCGGGAGGTCGCCCGCTTCGGCGCTCCCTCGCTGATCACCCGGAACACCAACGACGTGCAACAGGTGCAGATGCTCGTGCTGATGAGCTGCACCATGCTGGTCGCCGCCCCGATCATGAGTGTCGGCGGCGTGGTGATGGCGCTCCGGGAAGACGTCGGGCTCTCCTGGCTGATGCTGGTCTGCGTGCCGGTGCTGGGGATCGCGCTGGGCCTGATCATCCGGCGGATGGTGCCCGGCTTCCGGCTGATGCAGACCCGGATCGACACGGTCAACCGGGTGCTGCGGGAGCAGATCACCGGGATCCGGGTGGTCCGGGCGTTCGTCCGGGAGCCGTACGAGACCCGGCGTTTCGCGACCGCGAACACCGACCTGACCGCGACCGCCCTGCGTACCGGTCGACTGATGGCGTTGATCTTCCCCGTGGTGATGCTGGTGCTCAACGTCTCCAGCGTGGCGGTGCTCTGGTTCGGGGCGCAGCGGGTGGACGCCGGCGCCATCCAGGTCGGCGCGCTCACCGCCTTCCTGCAATACCTGATGCAGATCCTGATGGCCGTCATGATGGCCACCTTCATGTTGATGATGGCGCCGCGTGCGGCGGTCTGCGCCGAGCGGATCGTCGAGGTGCTCGACACCGAATCCTCGGTGCTGCCCGCCGCACACCCCGTCGCGGAGACACCAACCCATGCCGAGTTGGAGCTGCGCGGCGTGCGGTTCCAGTACCCGGGCGCCGCCGAGCCGGTGCTGCGGGACATCTCGTTCCGGGTGACACCGGGGACCACCACGGCGGTCATCGGCAGCACCGGCGCGGGCAAGACCACCCTGCTCTCCCTGGTTCCCCGGCTGGTCGACGTGACCGGCGGCGCGGTGCTGGTCGACGGGGTCGACGTCCGGGACCTCGCGCCGGACGAGTTGTGGCGCCGGATCGGGCTGGTGCCGCAGAAGCCGTACCTGTTCACCGGCACGGTGGCGAGCAACCTGCGCTACGGCAATCCGGACGCCACCGACGACGAACTCTGGACGGCGCTGGAGATCGCCCAGGCCCGGGACTTCGTCGAGGCCATGCCCGAAGGGCTGGACGCGCCGATCTCGCAGGGCGGCACGAACGTCTCCGGCGGTCAACGGCAGCGGCTGGCGATCGCCCGGGCCCTGGTCCGGCAGCCGGAGATCTACCTCTTCGACGACTCGTTCTCCGCGCTCGACCTCGGTACCGACGCCCGGCTACGGGCGGCGTTGCGGCCGGTCACCGCCGACGCCGCGGTGATCATCGTCGCCCAGCGGGTTTCCACGATCGTGGATGCCGACCAGATCATCGTGTTGGAGGACGGGGGCGTGGTCGGGATGGGCCGACACGAGGACCTGCTGGAGACCTGCCCGACGTACGCCGAGATCGTGGCGTCCCAGCAGACGACGGAGGTGCCGGCATGAGCGAGCGCAGCGAGCGAATCATCAGGCTCAGCGCGAATGTGTCTCATGGCGGCCCGGAGCGAAGCGGAGGGCCGGCATGAGCGAGCACCAGCAAGCGAATCATCAGCTCAGCCCGAATCTGCCTCATGGCGGCCCGGAGCAGAGCGAAGGGCCGGCCCAGCGCACGAACGGCGTACCCCAGCAGGTGGCCGGCGATGGGCGGACGCCGAAGCGGCTGCCTCCGGGTGGGCAGCGCGGTGGCCCGTGGATGAGTGCGGGACTGCCCGCGGAGCGCTCGATGAACTTCGGGCCGAGCGTCCGGCGTCTGCTGGGTCGGCTGCGTCCGCACCGCCTGCACCTGATCGCGGTCATCGCGCTGGCGGTGGTCAGCGTCGGGTTCAGCGTGATCGGGCCGAAGGTGCTCGGGCACGCCACCGACCTGATCTTCACCGGGGTGATCGGTCGACGACTCCCGGCGGGCGGCAGCGCCGAGCAGGCCGTCGACGCGGCCCGGGCGGCCGGCAACGACAACTTCGCCGACATGCTCGCCCGGATGGACGTGGTGCCCGGGGTGGGCATCGACTTCGCGGCGCTGGGTCGGGTGCTGCTGCTGGCGCTGGGCCTCTATCTGCTGGCCAGCCTGCTGATGTGGGGGCAGGGCTGGCTGCTCAACGGAATGGTCCAGCGGACCGTGCTCAAGCTCCGTGCCGACGTGGAGGAGAAGCTCAACCGGCTGCCGCTGCCCTACTTCGACCGGCAGCCCCGCGGCGAGCTGCTCAGCCGGGTCACCAACGACATCGACAACGTCTCGCAGAGCCTCCAGCAGACGTTGAGCCAGCTGCTCACCTCGCTGCTCACCGTGGTCGGCGTACTCGGCATGATGTTCTGGATCTCGCCGCTGCTCGCCCTGGTGGCGCTGGTCGCGGTGCCGCTGTCGGTGGTGGTGACCGCACAGATCGCCAAGCGGTCGCAGCGCCGGTTCATCGCACAGTGGACCCACACCGGCGAGCTGAACGGTCAGATCGAGGAGGCGTTCTCCGGCCACGAGCTGGTCAAGGTCTTCGGTCGGCAGCGCGAGGTGGAGGCGGCCTTCCAGGCCAAGAACGAGGAGCTGTTCAGGGCCAGCTTCGGCGCCCAGTTCATCTCCGGGATCATCATGCCGGCGATGTTCTTCATCGGGAACCTCAGCTATGTGGCGATCGCGGTGGTCGGCGGGCTGCGGGTGGCGTCGGGGACGATGAGCCTCGGCGACGTGCAGGCGTTCATCCAGTACTCCCGCCAGTTCACCCAGCCGCTCACCCAGGTCGCCTCGATGGCCAACCTGCTCCAGTCCGGCGTGGCCTCGGCGGAGCGGGTCTTCGCGGTGCTGGACGCCGAGGAACAGACCCCGGACCCGGCGGCACCGGCCCGGGTGACCGACCCGCACGGTCGGGTCGAGTTCGAGCAGGTCTCCTTCCGGTACGCCCTGGACAAGCCGCTGATCGAGGGGCTGTCGCTGGTGGCCGAGCCCGGCCACACCGTGGCCATCGTCGGGCCGACCGGTGCCGGCAAGACCACCCTGGTCAACCTGATCATGCGCTTCTACGAGCTGGATGCCGGCCGGATCACGCTCGACGGGGTGGATGTCGCCACCATGCGCCGCGACGACCTGCGCGGCCGGATCGGCATGGTGCTCCAGGACACCTGGCTCTTCGGGGGCACCATCCGCGACAACATCGCGTACGGGCGACCGGAGGCCACCGAGGCGGAGATCCTCGCCGCCGCCCGGGCCACCTTCGTGGACCGGTTCGTGCGCAGCCTGCCGGAGGGCTACGACACGGTGATCGACGAGGAGGGCAGCAACGTCAGCGCCGGCGAGCGGCAGCTCATCACCATCGCCCGGGCCTTCCTCGCCGAGCCATCGTTGCTGATCCTCGACGAGGCGACCAGTTCGGTGGACACCCGTACCGAGGTGCTGCTCCAGCGGGCGATGGCGGCGCTGCGGTCGGAGCGGACCAGCTTCGTCATCGCGCACCGGCTCTCCACCATCCGCGACGCCGACCTGATCCTGATGATGGAGCACGGCCGCATCGTCGAGCAGGGCACCCACGAGGAGTTGCTCGCGGCCCGCGGCGCCTACCACCGGCTCCACCAGTCCCAGTTCCAGCAGGCGGTGAGCGGCGACGACCCGGTGGCCGTACCGGCGGGATCGCCCACGGGGTGACGCTCCGGTGTCGCCCGCCGGGACGGTCCCGGCGGGCGACACCCGCCAGCCACGCGACCCGGGTCGAGCGGCGGCCCCGGGCGGCCGTCGACGGCGGCCGGGGACCCAACGGATCAGCGGCGGCTCGGGCGGCTCGGCCGAAGATCAGCGGCGGCTCGGCGGCCGGAGGTGGTGGCCGCGACCGGCCACCACCTCCGCGATCAGCGCGACCGCGGCGGGGACCGGCATCGGTTCGAGCCCGCGTCCGTCGCGCAGGCGCAGGGACACCGACCCGTCGGCCGCCTCCCGGGGGCCGACCACGCCGACGTACGGGGCCCGGCGGTGGGCCGCGTCCCGAATGCGGGCGCCCAGCGAGCCGCTGACCTGCACCTCGACCCGCAGTCCGGCCGCCTCGGCAAGACCGGCCAGCTCGGTGGCCGCGCCGGCCTGGTCGCCGCCGACCGGCAGCACCACCAGCTGCACGGGCGCGTACCAGGGCGGGAACGCGCCCTGGTGCACCTCGATCAGATAGGCGAACAGCCGCTCCATGCTGCCGACCAGGCTGCGGTGCACCATCACCGGCCGCCGCCGCGCCCCGTAGGGGTCGGTGTACGACAGGTCGAACCGCTCCGGCTTGTCGAAGTCGAGCTGGACGGTGGAGATGGTCGACTCCCGCCCGGCGGCGTCGACCACCTGGATATCGATCTTCGGCCCGTAGAAGGCGGCCTCGCCGGGTGCCTCGGTGTACGCCTCGCCGTCGAGCGCGGCGCGGAGCAACTCCTCGGCCCACGCCCAGTCGGCGTCGTCGCCGACGTACTCCCCCGGCCCGCGCCGCGACAGCCGTACGCCCGCCGGCCGCACCCCGAGCGCGTCGTGCGCCGCGCGGATCAACCGGAGGATCTCCGACACCTCCTGGCCGACCTGCTCCAGGGCACAGAAATTGTGCGCGTCGTTGAGGGTGATGGCGCGTACCCGGGACAGTCCGCCGAGCACCCCCGAGCGCTCCGCGCGGTACATCCCGCCGATCTCGGCCACCCGCAGCGGCAGGTCCCGATAGGACCGTCCGCGGGCCCGGTAGACCAGCGCGTGGTGCGGGCAGAGCGCCGGCCGGAGCATCAGCTCGTCATCGGACTCCCCGAGCCGCATGGCCGGGAACATCTCGGCGGCGAAGTAGCCCAGATGCCCGGAGGTCTCGAAGAGTTCACGCCGGCCCAGCGGCGGGGTGTGCACGTGCTGGTAGCCGGCCCGGCGCTCCAGGTCACGGAGGTACTCCTCGATGGCATGCCGGGCGGCGGCGCCAGCCGGCAGCCAGATCGGCAGCCCGGCGCCGGCGAGCGGATCGGTGGCGAACAGCTCCAGCTCCCGGCCGAGCCGGCGATGGTCGATCATGTCGCGCTCCTCTGCGGGTACGGCCCGCCGGCGACCGCCCAGCCGAGACGCGCGAGGCCCCGGGACGGATCCGCCCCGGGGCCTGAAGTCAACGAAGAAACGTCAGTGCGGCACGCCAGGGTCCCCCGGCGTCGTCGTCCCCACCACACTGCGCATGCCGCACACCCTACTCCGCCAGGTACCACACCACACCCGGATAACCCGGCCAGCGATCTTGCACTTCCCATCCGGACACAGAGCGCCAAAAGCCGCATGATGCCGACCGAAACTGCACGATCGGCGACGACGGGGTTGGCGGGAGGGGCCGGGCCGCTGGCACGGGACCTGCCAGCAGCCCGGCGGCGGCCCGGGCGTCGGGAACGGGGGACCCGACGCTCACCGGGCCGCGCGCCGACAACGGTACGCCGCCGGAGCACGATCCGGCGACTACGGCCCACCGACAACCCTCTTCGATGCCCTCAGGGTGAGGAGAGTGCCACTTGCCGCCACCCGGCACGGCTCGACCCCCGGTGTCACTGGTCGTCGCGGAGCCGGGATGATCGACGACCGGTAGGGGTGGTCCCGGGGTCCGATTTCGGTGCTCGTCCCGGATCCGCCTGGGGTGCGCCTGGAGCCACGCTGAGGCATGCCTGGAACCCGGAACAGCGGTGTACTGGCCCTCGGCGGGATCGCCCTCGCGGCGCTGCTCACCGTCATCGGTCACGTGGGCGTCGACGACCTCGACCCGGTGACCCTGACCGTCAGCGACTACGCCGTCTCCGACTCCGGCGGCATCATCCACCTCGCCATGCTCACGCTCGCCGTAGCGTCGGCCGCGATCATCCCGACGCTACGCCGTCTCGCTCCACCCGACACCGCCGAACACCCGGGCCCAAACCGGGCCGAGACGGAACGGGTGGGCGTGGATCGGGTGGGGGTGGCTCAACTGCTGCTGGCGGTCTGGGCCGGCGGGCTGCTGGTGTCCGGGCTGGTGCCCACCAACCCGCCCGGCACCGAGATGGACACCGCCGCCTACGTGCACCGGTACGCCTCGGTGGTCGCCTTCCTGGCCCTGCCGGCCGCCGGCTGGCTGCTCGCCGCCCGGTTACCCGCCGAGGCCCACACCACCGCCCGCTGGCTGCGCGCCCTGGCCCTGACCAGCCTGCTGCTCGCCACCGCCATGGCCTGGTCCGCCTACCCCGGCGACCGCGCCCTCTACGGCCTACTCGAACGCGCCCTGATCCTCACCGAGGTAACCCTCCTGGCCCTCCTCACCCTCCCGACCCCCGCTCCCCGCCCCAGCGCCTCCCCCAGCCCCGCGATCATGCAGTCGTGGCGCCCCGCAAAGGGCACCAAACGCCACCAATCGACCACCACAACTCCATGATCGGCGGGGCGGGGGGTGGGGGCGGGGGGAGAGAGCGGGGGGTTATTCGAGTTCGTGGAGCATCAGTTGGCGGGCGGCTTCGGTTACCGAGCCGGAGAGGCTGGGGTAGATGGTGATGGTCTGGGCCAGCTCGTTGACGGTGAGGTTGTTCTCCACGGCCATGGTGATGGGGAGGATCAGCTCGCTGGCCTTGGGGGCGACCACGACGCCGCCGATCACCTGGCCGCTGGCGGGGCGGCAGAAGAGCTTGACGAAGCCGTCCGCCACCTCGTCCATCTTGGCCCGGGCGTTGCCGGCCAGCGGCAGCATCACCTGCCGGGCCGGCACCTTGCCCGCGTCCACCTCGTCCTGTGAGACGCCGACGGTGGCCAGCTCCGGGTCGGTGAAGACGTTCGCCGCGACGGTACGCAGCCGCAGCGGCCGGACCGCCTCGCCGAGCGCGTGCCACATGGCGATCCGGCCCTGCATGGCGGCGACGCTGGCCAGCGGCAGCACACCGGTGCAGTCGCCGGCGGCGTAGATGCCGGGGACGTTGGTCCGGGAGACCCGGTCCACCGTGACGTACCCGCCCCGGGCCAGCTCGACGCCGTACTCCGCCAGGCCCAGCTCGGTGGTGTTGGGGATGGAGCCGACGGCGATCAACGCGTGTGAGCCGTACACCTGGCGACCGTCGGCGAGGGTGACCTCCACGCCGCGCTCGGTCCGGCGTACCCCCTCGGCGCGGGAATTGTTCAGGATGCTCATGCCCCGGGCGCGGAAGACCCGCTCGATCGCCTGTGCGGCGTCGGCGTCCTCGTGCGGCATCACCCGGTCCCGGCTGGAGACCAGGGTCACCTCGATGCCCATCGCGAGGTACGCGCTGGCGAACTCGGCACCGGTCACGCCGGAGCCGACCACGATCAGGTGCTCCGGCAGTTCGGGCAGGTCGTACACCTGCCGCCAGGTCAGGATGCGCTCGCCGTCGGGGACCGCGGTGGGCAGCTGGCGCGGGGTGGCCCCGGTGGCGATCAGCACCGTCGAGGCGTCGATCGAGTACGCCGCCTCGTCGTCGCCCGGCGTGACGATCACCCGGTGGGTGTGACCGAGCGTGTCCTCGCCCAGCCGGGCCCGGCCGGCCACGAAGGTGACCCCGGCCTTGAGCAGCTTGGCGTGGATGTCGGCGGACTGCGCCAGGGCGAGTCGCTTAACCCGGTCGTGGACCGCCTGGGCGTCGACGGTGACCGCCTCCAGGCCGTCGGAGTGCACCCCGAACACCTCGGTGTCGCGGTACCCGGTCACCACCTCCGAGCTGGCGATGAAGGTCTTGGAGGGTACGCAGTCGGAGAGTACGCAGGCCCCGCCGGCGCCGTCGGCCTCCACGACGGTGACGTCGGCGTCCAACTGGGCGGCGACCAGGGCCGCCTCGTAGCCGGCCGGCCCCCCGCCGATGATCACGATCCGGCTCACCAAGACCGCCCCTCGTCCATGCTCACAGTGACTTTCTTCTCCCCGAGGTGTCCGACACGCACCGTCGTATTCTCCCCCACGCGCCGGGCGGGCTATCGTCATCGCCGTGCGTCATTACGCCGCCTACGGCTCGAACCTGGACCCCGCCCGAATGCGCGCCTACTGCCCGCACTCGCCGATGGTGGGCGTGGGCTGGCTGGAGGGCTGGCGGCTCACCTTCGCCGGTGAGGACGTCATCGGCTGGGAGGGCGCGGTCAGCACGGTGGCCGAGTCGCCCGGTGAGCGGGTGTTCGTGGCGCTCTACGACATCCACCCGTACGACGCGGCGCAGCTGGACGAGATCGAGGGTGTCACCTCCGGCACGTACCGGAAGCTGACCGTGCGCATCTCGACGTTGGACGGCGAGGTGACGGCCTGGGTGTACGTCTTCGACGGCTACGAGGGCGGCTTGCCCACCTCGTGGTACCTCTCGGAGATCGCGAACGCCGCCGAGAAGGCGGGCGCGCCGGACGACTACGTCATCGAACTGCGGTCCCGCCCCACCGGCACCGCGTCGGCGTAGCGCGTATCCCACGCCCCCAGTCTGCTACCGGCCGCCATCGGCCCGGGTGCCGGCCCCGGACACCGGGCGGTACATCACGATCCGGACGGTTTTGTCGCCCGTGCCGGCAGCGCCCTCAGCCCCTGCGTGTACGTCCGCGCCGCGGCCAGCAGCTCCAGCAGCTCGGTGTCGTCGGCCGGGCCGAGTGTCGCGAACGCGGGCGCGACCAGCCGATCGGTCACCGCCTCGGCCCAGAGCCGACGCCGCACCAGCGACCCGACCGGCGGGTACGGCGGCGGCCAGCCGCAGGCCATCGCCCCGCTCTCCCCCTCCGGGCCGGCCAGCACCGCCTCCAGCGGTGTCATCCCACTGGCCCGCACCGCGAGCAGGTGGGCTCCGGTGAAGTGCTCCCGGAGCAGGCGCAGCCCGGCGGCGACCCGGGCGCCCGGGGTGCGGGCCGGCGAGGGCATCGCCCGCCACGCCGCGAAGAGCGGCATCCCGCTGGCGTCGGCCGCCGTCACGGCCCGTTCCAGCAGCGCGGCCAGCCGGTCGACCTGGGGCAGGGCGGTCAGCCGGTCATCGCCCCAACGGCAGCACTCGGCGAGGCTGGCGGCGGCCACCTCGGACGGCCGTACCACGCGGAGGGCGGCGTCCCAGCCGTCGGCCACCGCATCGGGGGCGATGAAGCCGAGCGTGGCGGCCGCCGTCTCGGCCCGCACGTCCCCGAGCGCACCGGCCCGCCCGGCAACGTAGAAGGCCCAGCCGGAGATGCCGAGCAGCCGGGCCCGGCGCAGCGTGGTGGGGCACCGGCTGTACGCCTCCCCGAGCGCGAGCACCGTCGGCTTGCTGGCCGTGGCGAGCTGCTCCGGCGTCATCCCTGTCCACCCGAAGGTCCACCCATGTGCGTCAGTCTGCCGGCCCGTCGCCCGCCTCGGCATCCCCCTCCTCGGCGTCCAGCGCCTCCACTGCGGCCTCGACCTCGCCGCTGCGACGCCGGGCGGCGGTGGCGGCCCGTTCGGCGGCCCGGCGGGCCAACCGGGACCGGCTGAGTTCCTGCTCGGCGACGGCCCGTCGGCGTTCCAACTCGGCCAGTTCCGTCTCGACGGCGTCCAGGGCGGCGACCCCGTCGCGTTCGGCCGCCACCGCGCCGGCCAGGTCCGCCTCGGCCCCTTCCTGGTCGGTACGCGCCCGCGCCAGCTCCTTCTCCAGCGCGCTGCGACGGCGGGCCCGCTCGGCCCGAGCGGCCCGCTGCGCCTGTTCGGCGCGGAATGCGCCCCGGTCCGGCCGGCGCTGCCGGGCCGGTGTGACGGGCGGCGTCTCCTCCCCACCGGTCACCAGGCGCAGCTGCGGCCGGGGCACCTCGCCGAACCCGGCGTACCGGGCGGGTCGCAGCAGCCGGCCGGAGCGCACCTGCTCGGCCACCCCGGCGTCGGCGAGGGCGGCGTTCAGGGTCGCCTCGACCTCGGCCAACGGCAGCTTCCCGGCCGACGGGGCCCCGTCGACACCGGCGGCGAGCCGGCGTACCTCGGTGACCAGCGCGCCGACCACAGCCCGCCGCTGCGCGGAAAGCTCCCGCAGGCGGGGGCCGCGTAGCTCGCGCTGGGCGTCCCGCAGCGCGTCGGCCAGCTGCACCAGGTCGGCCACCAGCTCCGGTCGTTCGATGGCGAGCAGGTTGACCAGCCAGGCGGCCACCGTGGGCCGGCGCAGCCGGGCTATCTCCCGGGCGGACCGCGGGTCGCCGGCCCGGCGCGCCTCGGCCGCGGCGGCGTCCCGGGCGGCGACGAACTGGTCCGGCGGCGTGCGGTAGAGCTCCTCGACGAGATCGGGTGGCGGGTCGGGCATCGGCTCAGCCGTCGATCCTGCTGCCCGGATCCAGCCGTCGGTATTCGCTGCCGGACAGGGCCGTGTACTGCCGGTCGAGCACCGCGTAGCCGCGGTCGTTGAGCAGGGCGTCGTGCAGCGCGAAGACCCGGCGCGGGGCCACCGCGCGGATGAAGTCGACCACCTCGGAGAACTTCGACCAGGGCGCGTGGATCGGTGCGAAGAGGGTGTCGACCTGCACGTCGTCCGGGACGACGAGGGAGTCTCCCGGGTGGTAGGCGATGTCGTTGATCAGATAGCCGAGGTTCTCCACCACCGGGATGTCGGGGTGGATCACCGCGTGCCGCCCGCCGTGGGCGCGTACCGGGACACCGGCGGCGGTGAACGATTCCCCGGGGTTGACCGGGCGCAGCACCTCGGCCGCGTCACCGAGCGGGCCGGCCAACGAGGCTGGGCCGTGGATGACGAAGGGACGCCGCGCCAGCTGCCGGTTGACCGCCTCGACGTCGAGGTGGTCGGGGTGCTCGTGGGTGATCAGCACCGCGTCGGCCCCGTCCAGCGCCACGGCCGGTTCGCTGAACACTCCGGGATCGACGACCAGCACTCCCCCATCGTGCTCGACCCGCAGGCACGAGTGGGCGTACTTGGTGAGCCGCATCGTGATGCCTCCCATATCGAATCGTGACGTCCTGAGCGCAGTCTGCCGGAACCCGTGGGGTGGTGCGTGGCGTCCGAGCTAACACCTCGATGCGGGCAAAGACGAAAGGGGAACGGGGATGGCTGTGAGAGGAATCCGCCGGCACCGCACGACGGCGCTGGCGGCGCTGCTCACGCTGCTGGTGTTGGCCGGTTGCAGCAGTAGTGGCAGCGACGACTCTGCGGCGACATCGGACAACGCGGCCGGCGGCGTCGCCGCGCCGGCCGAGGCGGGTGGCGACACGGGCAGGGTGCCGGAGCAGGCCGGCGCGGGTGCCGCGGACACCCGGGTCGACCAGCGGTCGATCATCTACACCGGATCGATCCAGGTGAAGGTGGACGATGTGGAGACCGCCGCGCGGGACGCCGTCGCCACGGCCACCCGGGCCGGTGGTTTCGTCGGCGGGGACCAGCGGCGCAGCGTCGACGCCGACGCGGTGGCGGAGTTGCAGCTGCGGGTGCCGGCGGACCGGTTCTACGCGGTCGTGGAGCAGCTGGCGGGCCTCGGCGTCCCGCAGCGCCGGCAGATCGACACCCAGGACGTGACCGAGGAGACCATCGACCTCGACGCGCGGATCACCAGCCAGCGGGCCCGGGTGGAGAGCGCGCGACGGCTGCTCGCCCAGGCCAGCTCGATCGGTGACCTGGTGACCGTGGAGAACGAGCTGGGCCGCCGGGAGGCCGACCTCGCCTCGTTGGAGGCGAAGAAGCGGCGGCTGGGCGACCTGACCGCGCTCTCCACGATCACCGTCACCCTGGTGGGGCCGGAGGCGAGCACCGCCGAGGAGGAGAACCAGCTCGGCTTCCTGGTCGGGCTCAAGGGCGGCTGGAAGGTCTTCCTGACCTCGATGACCGTGCTGCTCACCGTGCTCGGGGCGGTCCTGCCGTGGCTGCTGGCGTTCGGCGTACCGCTGGGGGCACTGTGGTGGCTGAGCCGTCGACGCCGCCGGAGCCGGCCGGTGGCACCGGCTCCGGTCGCGCCGGTCGGCGCGCCGCCACCGGCGGGCGTCAGCGCGCCGCCGCCAGTGCCTGGAGCGCGGTCTGCACCATGAGCCGTACGCCCGCCGGGATGGCCCGTTCGTCCACGTCGAACGACGCCCGGTGCAGGTCCACGTTCGGCCCGGAGCGGCCGACCCCGAGCCGGGCCAGCGCGCCGGGGACGTACTCCAGGTACCAGGAGAAGTCCTCGCCGCCCATGCTCTGCGGGGTCTCTGCGACGCCCTCCGGGCCGAGCGCGGTGGTGGTCGCCGCGGTCAGCACCTTGATGGCCGCCGCGTCGTTGCAGACCGGCGGACGTCCGCGCAGGTACTCCAGGTCGACCGTGGCCCCGGTCGGGGCGATGACGTCCCGGACCACCTGAGAAACGATCTTCGGGGCCAGCTCCCATGCCTCGCGGTCCATCACCCGCAGGGTGCCGGAGGCGGAGGCCTCGGAGGGGATGACGTTGTACCGGGTGCCGGCGGAGGCGTGGCCGAAGACCAGCAGCAGGCCGCTGTTCGCCGGCACCCGCCGGCTGACCAGGGCGGGCACCTCGGTGATGAGCCGGCCGAGGGCGTCGACCAGGTCGACGGTCAGGTGCGGGCGGGCGGTGTGGCCACCCGGCCCGGTGAGCCGGACGCTGACGTTGTCGGCGGCGGCAGTGATCGGCCCCACCCGCAGTCCGACCTTGCCAACCGGCAGGCTCGGGTCGCAGTGCACCGCGAAGATCTGCACCACGTCGTCGAGGCCGCCGGCCTCGATCACCTCCAGCGAGCCGCAGGGCAGGATCTCCTCGGCGGGCTGGAAGATCAGCCGGACCCGACCGGGCAGCTCGCCCAGGTCGGCGAGCTGCGCGAGCAGCATGCCGACGCCGAGCATGACCGTGGTGTGCACGTCGTGGCCGCAGGCGTGGCAGACGCCGTCCACGGTGGAGCGGTACGGCACGTCCTTCACGTCGGTCAGCGGCAGTGCGTCGATGTCGGCGCGCAGCGCGATCACCGGCCCGTCCGGGCGGCCGTCGATGTCGCAGATGACCCCGTTGCCCTTGGGCAGCAGGCGGGGGTTCAGCCCGGCCAGGGAGAGTTCCCGGGCGATCAGCGCGGCGGTCTCGAACTCGGTGCCGGAGAGCTCGGGGTGTGAGTGAATATGACGGCGGGTAGCGATCAGGCCCGGTACCCGGAGGGCGAGCAGGTGGTCCAGCTCGAAGGGCAGGGGTTGGGCACCGGACAGCGCCTCCGGCCAGGACGGCGCCAGCTGGTTGCCGGTCGGCATCGTCAACGCACTCGTCACGTCGAATTCTTCTCGATCACTAGAAATGGATGGATCATCCGGGACAGCAGACAGCGTAGACCCCCGACGGTAACGCTGCGCAACCTCGTTCCGGTGATGATCGGACCGCACAGCGTCACGTATGCCCTGCTGAGAGCGCCCGCAGGTGAGCGGGACAGCAGGTAGATCGCGGTCGAACGCCGTCATCCACTCCTCACCTCCTACAACGCGTAACCGTGCCAACTGGCCAGGAATCTCTTTGAAACCCTTCGCCGTCGTTCCGAATTGTCGCATTAGTCACGCCGATGAACTGACGGTACGACAATTACCCGACCACTCTTGGCAACGGAGACCCGTGGACATTCACACGTTCGGGCAGCCGGCGACCGCACAATCTGTGCGTCGAAGAGATCACCCGGGAGGGAGTACCCGGGACGGCCGCCCCGACACGCTCCGCGAGCGGAAGGCCGCTCCGAGCCGGTTCAGAACCGGTCGGTCGGGCGGTACAGCCCCCACACCTCGCGCAGCGCCCCGCACACCTCACCGACGGTGGCGCGCTCGCGCAGCGCCGCCTTCATCGGGTACAACACGTTACCGGTGCCCGACGCGGCCGTACGCAGCTCGGCCAGCGCCCGCTCGACGGCGATGCCATCGCGCTCGGCGCGCAGCTTGGCCAGCCGTTCGCCCTGCGCCGCCTCGATCGTCGGGTCGACCCGCAGCGGCTCGTACGGCTCCTCGGCGTCGATGGCGAACCGGTTGAGCCCGACCACCACCCGCTCACCCGAGTCGATCTCCTGCGCGATCCGGTACGCGGACTGCTCGATCTCCCGCTTCTGGAAACCCGCCTCGATGGCGTCCACCGCCGACCCGTGCTCGAAGACCCGGCCCATCAGCGCGTCCGCCGCCGCCTCGATCTCGGCGGTCATCGCCTCCACCACGTAGGAGCCGGCGAACGGGTCGACGGTGCCGGTGAGGTCCGTCTCATACGCCAGCACCTGCTGGGTACGCAGCGCCAGCCGGGCCGCCTTCTCGGTGGGCAGGGCGATCGCCTCGTCGAAGCTGTTGGTGTGCAGCGACTGGGTGCCGCCGAGCACCGCGCCGAGCCCCTGCACCGCCACCCGGACCAGGTTCACCTCGGGCTGCTGGGCGGTCAGCTGCACACCGGCGGTCTGGGTGTGGAAGCGCAGCATCAGCGACTTGGGGTTGCGCGCCCCGAACTCGTCGCGCATCAGCCGGGCCCAGATCCGCCGGGCCGCCCGGAACTTCGCCACCTCCTCCAGCAGGGTGGTCCGGGCGACGAAGAAGAACGACAGCCGAGGGGCGAAGTCGTCCACGGCCAGCCCGGCGGCGATCGCGGCCCGCACGTACTCGACGCCGTTGGCCAGCGTGAAGGCGATCTCCTGGACCGGGGAGGCGCCCGCCTCGGCCATGTGGTAGCCCGAGATGGAGATGGTGTTCCACTTGGGCACCTCGGTCCGGCAGTAGCCGAACGTGTCGGCGACCAGCCGCAGCGAGGGCTTCGGCGGGAAGATGTACGTCCCCCGGGCGATGTACTCCTTGAGGATGTCGTTCTGGATGGTGCCGTTGAGCGCCGCGCCCGGCACCCCGTTCTCCTCGGCCACCAGCTGGTAGAGCAGGAGCAGCACCGAGCCGGGTGCGTTGATCGTCATCGAGGTGGAGACCTTGTCCAGCGGGATGCCGTCGAAGAGCAGCCGCATGTCCTCGATCGAGTCAATGGCCACGCCGACCTTGCCCACCTCGCCGTGCGCGATCGGGTCGTCGGAGTCGTAGCCCATCTGGGTGGGCAGGTCGAAGGCGACCGAGAGACCCATCGTGCCGGCCCGCAACAACTGGTGGTAGCGCGCGTTGGACTCGGTGGCGGTGCCGAAGCCGGCGTACTGGCGCATGGTCCAGGGACGGGAGGTGTACATGGTCGGGTAGACCCCGCGGGTGTACGGGTACTCGCCCGGCGCGCCCAGCCGGGAATCCAGATCGCCCGGAAGGTCGGACGCCGTGTAGACGCCCTTGATCGGGAAACCGGACTCGCTCGACCGCCGCTCGCTCATCACCGGATGGTAGGACGATCGGGCCGCTGGCTGGGTGAGGGATACCGCACACCGCGCCAGCTGGCGACGACACCCCGCCGACCGGCGACGACACCGCGCCGACCAGCGACGACAAGAGGTGAGGAGCCGAACACGTACCGTCGAGTATGGTAATCGTCCGTCGCGCCGGCTTTCGCATCGGGCGTCTGAACCAGCAAGATAGGGGGGTTGTGTCCCAGCCCTCTCGATTTCCCCCGGTGGCTTTTCTGTGACTCAGATCCCGACGTGGAGCGGCGGACCAGTCAGCACCCCCACCAACGCGCGCGCGACACCCGGCACCGTCATCGGTGACCGGTACTCGTTGCGCTCCACGGTGGGCAACGGTGGCATGGGTACGGTCTGGCGGGCCACAGACACACTTCTGCGCCGCGACGTGGCGGTCAAGGAGGTCGTCCTCCCGCCGGGCCTGGCCCCGAGCGACCGCGACGCGATGTACGAACGCACCCTGCGCGAGGCCCGTGCGGCAGCCGCCATCGCCCACCCGGCGGTGGTGCAGGTGTACGACGTGGTCACCGAGGGTGGCCGGCCGTGGATCGTGATGGAGCTGCTCGACGCCCGCAGCCTCGCCGACATGGTGATCGAGGACGGGCCGATCGCCCAGCGGGTGGTCGCCAAGATCGGGATCGCGCTGCTCGGCGCGCTGGAGGTGGCCCACGCGATCGGTGTGTTGCACCGCGACGTCAAGCCCGCCAACGTGCTGATCGGCTCCGACGGGCGCTGCGTGCTGACCGACTTCGGCGTCGCCCGGATGCCCACCGACGTGCAGCTCACCACGCCGGGCATGGTGCTCGGCTCGCCGCACTTCATCTCGCCGGAACGGGCCATGGGGCAGGAGTTCGGCCCGCCCAGCGACCTCTTCTCGCTCGGCGTGACGCTCTACACCGCGGTCGAGGGCCGGCCGCCCTTCGACCGCGGCGACCCGATCGAGACCATGCACGCGGTGGTGGAGGACCCGCCGGCCCCGCCGCAGCGCAGCGGTTCGCTGACCCGGGTGCTGATGGGCCTGCTGGAGAAGGACCCGGCCCGCCGGCTCGACGTGCACACCGCCCGCGCCATGCTGCGCGAACTGCTCGCCGGGCCGCTGAGCAGCACCGCCGCCGCGGTCAACTCGATGACCGACCCGTACTCGGTGATGCAGGTGCCGCAACCCGCGCCGGTCACCGCGCCGGCCGCACCGGCGAAGCCCACGCCCTCCGGGCAGATCGGCGGCCGGGCGATGCTCGCCGCCGGCGAGTCGCTGACCGACCGGCTGGCCGCGCTGCGCCGGGGCGAGCACCCCGGCCAGGCCGCCGCGGCCAGCGCCGGCGCGATGGAGGACACCAGCGCCGACGCACTGGCCCGCCCGCAGCAGGGTGCCGCCACGTCTGCGCCGACGGGTCGCACCTACGGCGGCGCGGACGCCACCCAACGCATCGGCGCGGACGCCACCCAACGCATCGGGGCCGACGCCACCCAGCGGATCGGCGCCGGAACGGCCGGCACGTACGGCTTCTCCGGCCAGCCGGAGGCGACCCAGCGGCTCGGCGGCGACTACGGCGGCCGGTGGCCGGCGGCGCCCAGCCAGCCGTACGGCGCTTCCGCCCCGACCGGCGGCGGCGATGGCCCGCTCGACAAGGCGAAGGCCACCGGCACCCGCCTGGTCGGCACGGTGAAGGGCTGGCCGCGCAAGGTGCAGCTGGCCGCGGCCGGTGGCCTCGCGGTGCTGCTGCTGGTCAGCATCGTGGCGTTCACCGGTAATGGCGACACGCCCACCAGCCCGGTAGCCGAGCCGTCCAGCACCGCCGACGAAGGCCCCGGCATCGAGATGCAGGAGCACTCGGCGCGCGGCATCCAGGTGCTGGTGCCCAAGGGCTGGAAGCGGACCGCCCCCTCAGGCGCCGTCTACATCGACTACACCGACCCCGAGGACAACGGTCGCCGGGTACGCATCCTCAACGAGCGATACAGCGGCAGCTCCACCCGTTGGGCGCAGGGCGCCGAGAACCGCCTGAAGACCACGTCGACCAGCTGCGTCCGGCCGTACACCCAGATCTCCATGGCCGAGAAGGAGCTGGCCGGCAAGCCCTCGGCCGAGTTCGAGTACACCTGCGGCGAGGGCGAGAGCATGCGGCACGGGGTGTGGCACGGGGTGGCCCACGACGGGCGGATCTACTCCTTCTACCTCACCTCGAACGACGCCCAGTTCGAGGAGAGCAAGCCGATCTACGAGGAGATGGTCAAGTCCTTCCAGCTCACCTCCGCAGGCTGAGCCGGGGCACGCGTCCGTGGTGATCCGTCGCCGTGCTATCAAGGGCCAATGGCGGCGGAGACCACTGACATCGACACCATCCGCGAGCGGGCCGAGCGCTGGCTCGCCGACGACCCCGACCCGGCCGACCGGGCGGAGCTGCGGGCGGTGCTCGACCTACTCCCGACCAGCGCGCCGGAGTTGGCCGACCGGTTCGCCGGGCCGCTGACCTTCGGCACGGCCGGGCTACGTGGGCCGCTGCGCGCCGGCCCCAACGGGATGAACCTCGCGGTGGTCACCCAGGCCGCCGCCGGGCTGGTCGCCTGGCTCGCGGCCCAGGGCGGCACCGGCCCCCTGGTGATCGGGTACGACGCCCGGCGTGGCTCGCACGCCTTCGCCGAACAGACCGCCCGGGTGGCCACCGGGGCCGGACGCCCGGCGCTGCTGCTCCCCCGCCCGCTGCCCACCCCGGTGCTCGCGTACGCGGTGCGGCACCTGGGCGCGGTCGCCGGGGTGATGGTGACCGCCAGCCACAACCCGCCGCAGGACAACGGCTACAAGGTCTATCTCGGCGCCGAGTTGGGCGGGGAGCTGGGCGCCGGGGCACAGATCGTGCCGCCGGCCGACACCGGCATCGAGGCGGCCATCCGGGCGGTCGGCCCGCTGGCCGAGGTGCCGCTCGGCCCCGCCGGGCAGCTGCTCGGCGACGACCTGGTCGCCGCGTACGTGGCTCGGGCGGTGCAGGTCTGCTCGCCGGGCGGCCCCCGGGACCTGACCGTGGCGTACACCCCGCTGCACGGCGTCGGTGCGGCGGTGCTCACGGCGGCCTTCGCGGCGGCCGGCTTCCCGGTCCCCGGCGTGGTGCCCGACCAGGCCGAACCGGACCCGGACTTCCCGACCGTGAGCTTCCCCAACCCGGAGGAGCCGGGCGCGGTGGACCGGCTCGTCGCGCTCGCCGACGCCACCGGCGCGGACCTCGCCATCGCCAACGACCCGGACGCCGACCGCTGCGCGGTCGCCGTCCGGGACACGGCCACCGGTGCCGACACGCCACACGCCCGAGCCGGGTCCGGCGCTGACGGCGGAGCCGGCATAACGGATGCTGACGGCGGAGCCGGCCTGACGGATGGTGACGGCGGACCGGGCTGGCGGATGCTGCGCGGGGACGAGGTGGGTGCGCTGCTCGCCGACCACCTGATGCGGCGCGGGGTGACCGGGCTCTACGCCACCACCATCGTCTCGTCGTCGCTGCTGCGGGCGATGTGCGCCGCGCGGGGGCTGCCGTACGACGAGACGCTGACCGGGTTCAAGTGGATCGTGCGGGCGGGCGGCGGAGCCGAACCGCTGGTCTTCGGCTACGAGGAGGCGCTCGGCTACTGCATCGCCCCGGAGCACGTCCGGGACAAGGACGGCATCACCGCCGCGCTGACCGTGGCCGAGCTGGCCGCCGCCCTCAAGGCGCAGGGCCGCACCCTCACCGACCGGCTGGACGAGCTGGCCGCCGAGTTCGGCGTGCACCACACCGACCAGCTCTCGGTACGCGTCGACGACCTGCGGCTGATCGCCGACGCGATGGCTCGGATCCGGGCCGCCACTCCGGGCACCCTGCTCGGCCAGCCGGTCACCGCGGCACAGGACCTGCTCCCCGAGGCGGACGTGGTGATCCTGCGCACCGAGAGTGCCCGGGTGGTGATCCGCCCCTCCGGCACCGAGCCGAAGCTCAAGGCGTACCTGGAAGTGGTGGAACCGGTCGACGACGGCAACGTCGCCGCGGCCCGCACCCGCGCGGCGCTCGCCGCAACAACGCTCCGCGCCGAAACAGCGCACGCCCTCGGCGTGTAAGGAAGGGCCCCTTCTTAACGCCTGGGGTAGAGGAAGGGCCCCCTATTAACACCGCCGGCCCGGCCGGAGCGGCCGACGGTCCACGTCGAAGGGCTCGCCGGCGTGCTCTACCTCGACCAGCCTCCGGAGATCGCCGCCTATGAGCGGGGCTCGAAGGGGCTGGACTCCGGCATCGCCGTACGCGACAGCAAGTACCGCACCGGCCCTGACCGTCGCTTCCGCCGCCTGGTCCGCCTTCGTCAGCGCCGTCCGCACCGACCGACTCCCCCACTGACGCCCGCCCACCCAGCGCCGCCTGGCCGGGCACGCGGTAAGCGGGAGGCGGGCGGGTCAGCGGCGCGGGCCGAGCGCGGCCTGGACGGCGCGGCCGAGGGCGGCCACCACCAGGCCGACCGAGGGACGGACCACCGAGGTCTCCAGGCCGACCTCGCCGGAGAAGCCGGCACCGGTGGCGATCTCTTCAAGCCGGCGATGGGCCTCGACCGCTGCCGCACCGGTGACGCCGAGCGCCGCCTCCATCCGAAGTACGGCGACCAGCGTCGCCAGGGCGGCGGTCCGCTCGTCCGGGGCGGCGCCGGTGAGCGCGGCGGCAAGCCGCTGGCGGGTCTCCGCCTCCACCGACGGATCCAGCACCGGATAGCGGTGTACGTGGATGAAACCCAGCTCCGTCTCGTCGACGTCGCGGACGACGCCGTGCTCGCACAGGTCGCCGAGGACCTTGTCGCGCAGGCCGTGCCGGAGCCGCTGCACCCAGGAGGAGGGGCTGTGCGGCGTGTCCGCCGCGATCCGGGCCAGCACGTCGTCGGTGACCGGCTCGCCCGTCGGCGTCGGGTCGACCACCGTCAGCGTGCCCTCGGCGTACGCGATCCGCCCGGCCAGGGCCAGCTCGATCAACACCGCGGCGGCCATGCCCAGGTCGAGGCTGATCCGAGGCATCGTCGCCTTGCCGGTCTCGTCGTCGTACGCGAGCAGGAGCAGTTCCTCGGCGAGCGGAACACCAGTCATGGCCCGGAACGGTAGCCCCTCGGCACCACCACCCGCAGGACAAACCCGCCACCCGCGACGACTACGAGCCGACAGCCGACGGCCGGCGCGGATCAGAAGCGGGGCATGCCGCCGAACTGCCGGTCGCCCGCGTCACCGAGGCCGGGCACGATGAACATGCTGTCGTTGAGGCCCTCGTCGATGGCGGCGGTCACCAGGCGCAGCGGCAGGCCGGACCGCTTCAGCCGCTCGATGCCGGCCGGCGCGGCGAGCACGCAGAGCACGGTGATGTCGGTGCAGCCGCGCTCGGCCAGCAGCCGGCAGCAGTGCTCCAGCGAGCCGCCGGTGGCCAGCATCGGGTCGAGGACCAGCACCGGCAGGCCGTTCAGGTCCCGGGGCAGCGACTCCATGTAGGCGCGCGGCTCGAACGTCTCCTCGTCGCGGGCCAGCCCGACGAAGCCCATCGACGACTCCGGCAGCAGCGCCAGCGCGGCGTCGGC
This sequence comes from Micromonospora sp. CA-263727, assembly GCF_050942455.1. Classification (NCBI taxonomy): domain Bacteria; kingdom Bacillati; phylum Actinomycetota; class Actinomycetes; order Micromonosporales; family Micromonosporaceae; genus Micromonospora; species Micromonospora sp. CA-263727. Next base: position 1,024,780 of record NZ_CP192031.1, on the reverse strand, counting down.
CATGCCGAGGCCGGCCCGCAGCACCGGCACCAGCAGCGGCGGGTTGGCCAGCCGGGTGCCCTCGGTGGCCGTCACCGGGGTCTGCACCGGGTACGTCTCGACCGGGAAGGAGCGCGCGGCCTCGTACACCAGCATGGTGGTGAGTTCGTGCAGTGCGGCCCGGAACGATGCGGAATCGGTCCGTTCGTCCCGCATTGCGGTCAGCCGAGACTGGGCGAGCGGGTGGTCAATGACGAGTACGTCCACGGTCGCTCAACTTACCCCGCGCGGATGCCGGCGCGCGGGTCGCGGCCCGGAGCAGCGACATCGCTCACCCGCGAGCGCTCCGGCCGCCCGCAGTGGCCAAGATCACTCGTCACCGCCCTGCGTAGACTTCCGGGCATGACGGCGACAGCGACGTCGGCCCGGTCGGACCTCTCCGAGCTGGGACGATCCGAAACCGCTCTGCGGACCTTCCTGCACGGCCTACCGGGCGTGGACCAGGTCGGCGCGGAGCAGCGGGCAGCCCAACTCGGCACCCGATCCATCAAGACCACCGCCAAGGCCCAGGCGATCGACCTCGCGATCCGCATGGTCGACCTGACGACGCTGGAAGGCGCGGACACCCCCGGCAAGGTGCGGGCGCTCGCCGCCAAGGCCCTACGACCGGACCCGGCCGATCCGTCCTGTCCACACGTCGGCGCGGTCTGCGTCTACCCCTCGATGGTCCCGTACGTGGCCGAGGTGCTGCGCGGGTCCGGCGTTCACCTGGCCAGCGTTGCCACCGCGTTTCCATCCGGGCAGGCGCCGCTGGAGGTCAAGCTCGCCGACACCCGCGCGGCCGTCGCGGCCGGCGCCGACGAGATCGACATGGTGATCAACCGGGGCGCGTTCCTGGCCGGCCGCTACTCAGAGGTGTACGACGAGATCGTCGCCACCAAGGAAGCCTGCGGGGACGCCCACCTCAAGGTGATCCTGGAGACCGGCGAGCTGGCCACCTACGACAACGTGCGCCGGGCCTCCTGGTTGGCGATGCTGGCCGGCGGCGACTTCATCAAGACCTCCACCGGCAAGGTCCCGGTCGCCGCCACCCTGCCGGTGACCCTGGTCATGTTGGAGGCGGTCCGCGACTTCCGGACCGCCACCGGGCGGCAGGTCGGCGTCAAGCCGGCCGGCGGTATCAAGACCACCAAGGACGCGATCAAATACCTGGTCATGGTCAACGAGACCGTCGGGCCGGACTGGCTGGACCCGGACTGGTTCCGCTTCGGTGCCTCCAGCCTCCTCAACGACCTGCTGATGCAGCGCACCAAGCTGACGACCGGCGTCTACGCCGGCCCCGACTACTTCACCCTGGACTGAACGCGATGTTCGAATACGCACCCGCCCCCGAGTCGCGCTCGGTGGTGGACATCAAGACCTCCTACGGGCTGTTCATCAACGGCAAGTTCGTCGACCCGGCCGACGGCGGCAGCTTCAAGTCGATCAACCCGGCCTCCGAGGAGGCGCTCGCCGAGATCGCCGAGGGTGGCAGCGCGGACGTGGACCGCGCGGTCCGCGCCGCCCGGAAGGCGTACCAGAAGGTCTGGGGCCGGATGCCCGGCCGGGACCGGGCCAAGTACCTGTTCCGGATCGCCCGGCTCATCCAGGAGCGGTCCCGCGAACTGGCGGTGCTGGAGTCGCTGGACAACGGCAAGCCGATCAAGGAATCCCGGGACGTCGACCTGCCGCTGGTCGCCGCGCACTTTTTCTACTACGCCGGCTGGGCCGACAAGCTCCCGCACGCCGGGTTCGGCGCGGATCCGCAGCCTCTCGGCGTGGCCGGGCAGGTCATCCCGTGGAACTTCCCGCTGCTGATGCTGGCCTGGAAGATCGCGCCAGCGCTGGCCGCCGGCAACACGGTGGTGCTGAAGCCGGCCGAGACCACGCCGCTGACCGCGCTGCTCTTCGCCGAGATCTGCCAGCAGGCCGACCTGCCGGCCGGCGTGGTCAACATCGTCACCGGCGCCGGTGAGACCGGCCGGGCCCTGGTCGAGCACCCGGGCGTGGACAAGGTCGCCTTCACCGGCTCCACCGACGTCGGCCGGGCCATCGCCCGCGCGGTCGCCGGCAGCCGCAAGAAGCTCACCCTGGAGCTGGGCGGCAAGGCGGCCAACATCGTCTTCGACGACGCCCCGGTCGACCAGGCCGTCGAGGGCATCGTCAACGGCATCTTCTTCAACCAGGGGCACGTCTGCTGCGCCGGCTCCCGGCTGCTGGTCCAGGAGTCGGTCGCCGAGACGGTGCTGGAGTCGCTCAAGCGCCGGATGGCCCAGCTGCGGGTCGGCGATCCGCTGGACAAGAACACCGACATCGGCGCGATCAACTCGGCCGCCCAGCTCGCCCGGATCCGGGAGCTGACCGCCGCCGGTGCCGCCGAGGGCGCGCAGCCGTGGTCGCCGCCGTGCGAGCTGCCCGAGCGGGGCTTCTGGTTCGCGCCCACCATCTTCACCGGGGTCACCCAGGCGCACCGGATCGCCCGGGAGGAGATCTTCGGCCCGGTGCTCTCCGTGCTCACCTTCCGCACCCCGGCCGAGGCCGTGGAGAAGGCCAACAACACGCCGTACGGGCTGTCGGCCGGGATCTGGACCGAGAAGGGTTCCCGCATCCTGTGGCTGGCCGACCGGCTGCGCGCCGGTGTGGTCTGGGCGAACACGTTCAACAAGTTCGACCCCACCTCGCCGTTCGGCGGCTACAAGGAGTCGGGCTACGGTCGCGAGGGCGGCCGGCACGGGCTGGAGGCGTACCTCAATGTCTGAGCGGGTCGCGGTACGCAAGACGTACAAACTCTTCATCGGCGGGAAGTTCCCGCGTAGCGAGTCGGGACGGTCGTACATCGTGCAGGACTCCAACGTGTCGCTGGCCTCCCGGAAGGACGCCCGGGACGCCGTGCTGGCCGCCCGTGCGGCCGTGAAGGGGTGGGCCGGCGCGACCGCGTACAACCGGGGTCAGATCCTCTACCGGGTGGCCGAGATGCTGGAGGGCCGGCGCGAGCAGTTCGTCGCGCTCGGCGTGCCCGGCGACGAGGTCGACGTCGCGACCGACCGCTGGGTCTGGTACGCCGGCTGGGCCGACAAGCTGTCCCAGGTGTACGGCGGCGCGAACCCGGTGGCCGGGCCCTACTTCAACCTCTCCGCACCCGAGCCGACCGGCGTGGTGGCCGTGGCGGCTCCCGAGGCTCCGGCGCTGCTCGGCCTGGTCAGCGTGATCGCCCCGGCGATCGTCACCGGCAACACCGTGGTGGTGGCCGCCTCCCCGGCGGCACCGCTGGCCGCGGTGACCCTGGCCGAGGTGCTGGCCACCTCCGACCTGCCCGGCGGAGTGGTCAACATCCTGACCGGCCGCCTGTCGGAGACCGTGCCGACGCTGGCCGGGCACATGGACGTCAACGCGATCGACCTGACCGGGGTGACCGACGCCGAGTTGGCGGCCGACCTGGAGGCCAAGGCCGCGGAGAACCTCAAGCGGGTGCGCCGGCCTGCTGATCACGACTGGTTGGCGGATCCTGGCCTGGGCCGGATGACGTGGCTGCTGGAGACGAAGACCGTGTGGCATCCGAGGGGGGTTTGAGTCTCTTCGCTCTTGGGGGTTTTTCCGGCTCGCTCTTGGGGGTTTCCGGGGGAGCCCACTCGCTCCGGGCGGTCAGGCTTGATCCCTGCGCGAGTGGGCTCCCCCGGAAACCCTGACATGGGCGGGGTTCGACCGTGGGTTACGGCTTCAGGGCTGCTGCCCAGCGTCGGGTTCCCCGGTGCGTGTCTACTTCGGACTCCGCCCGGTTCCACCCTGCCTGCCCCCCCACCCTGGCTGCCCCCGCCCCTCCTGACTCCGCCCCTCCTGGTCCTGGCCTTCCTGGTCCTGGCCTTCCTGGTCCTGACCTTCCTGGTCCTGACCTTCCTGGTCCTGACCTTCCTGGTCCTGACCTTCCTGATCCTGCCCGTTTCTGCCGTTGGCCCTGCCTGCCCCGCCTTTCCTGGCCCTGGCTCGCTCTGACCCCGGCCCACCCTGACCCTGGCCCGCTCTGACCCGTTCGGGTCCCGTCGGGCCGTTCTCGGCGTGCCCCGCGCCCAGCTCCTCGTTCAAGATCCGGGCAACTTCCGAGAAGTTGCTGGGTCGGGTGGATGAGGAGGCCGCACTATCCCTGAAGTTGCGGGGTGGGGGCGGGAAAGGGGGGCGGAGGCGGGGTGGGCGGTGGCGGGGTTGGGGTTGGGGTTGGGGTTGGGGAGTGGCGGGTGAGAGGGGGTGGGGGTGGGAGCCGGCTACGGGGTGAGGGCCGGGAAACGGGGTGAGGGCCGGGAAACGGGGTGAGGGCCGGGAAACGGGGTGAGGGCCGGGGAACGGGTGAGGGCCGGGGAACGGGTGGGGGCCGGGGAACGGGTGGGGGCCGGGGAACGGGTGGGGGCGGGAGTGGGGGTTGGGGGGTCTACTACGGGGGGTAGGATTTGGGGGTGACTCGGCTGGGGGATCTTGAGCGGGCGGTGATGGACGTGCTGTGGGACACGGTTCCCGCCGCGTCCGATGGGGTTACGGTGCGCGAGGTCGCTGACGCGTTGGCGGGGCGCGAGTTGGCGTACACGACGGTGATGACGGTGCTGGACCGGCTCGCGGGAAAGGACATGGTGCGGCGCGAGCGGGAGGGCCGGGCCTGGCGTTACCGGGCCGCCGCCAGCCGGGAGGCGTACATCGCCCAGATCATGCTCGACGCGCTCGACCTGGGCGGGAGCCGGGACGCGGCACTGGTCCGGTTCGCCCGCTCGGTCACCGGCACCGAGGCGGACGTACTCCGTGCCGCGCTGGCGGCCGAGGCCGGGATGGCCTCGGCGGACGGGCCGGGTGACGGTGCCGCCTTGACCGATCGGGTCGATGCGCCGCCGGCCGACCGGGCGACCCGCCCGGGGCGGGCCGACGAGGCTGCGGAGCGGTAGGGACGCCGCCGTGGCCCACGCCCTGCACTTCGCCGGCTCGATGCTGGCGTGCTGGCTGATCGCGCAGGTGCTGGCCCGATCCACCTGGACGTGGCGCAGCCCCCGGGTGGCGATCCTCTGCTGGCAGGCGGTCGGCCTGGCGGCCGGCCTCTCCGCGGTGGGCCTGCCGATCGCGCTCGGACTTGCGCCCTACCGGCGGGGCACCGGAAGCGCCCTGCTCGCGCTGGCGAACGACCTGCGGCACAGCACGCTGCCGGTGGGCGTCGGCGCGATGCACCTGGGGCTGGTCGGCGTCGGTCTCGGCGTCGGGGCGGTGCTGCTCACCACGACGGTACGCAGCATCCACGGCACGGTACGCGCCCAGCGCCGGCACCGGGAGCTGCTCACCCTGGTGGCTCGACGGGATCCCACCGTGCCCGGGGCGCTGGTGCTCGACCACCCGAGCGCGGCGGCGTACTGCCTGCCGGGGGTGAAGCCCCGGGTGGTGGTCAGCGCCGGCACGTTGAGCCTGCTCGACCGGGCCGAGCTTGAGGCGGTGCTCACCCACGAGCGGGCGCACGCCCAGGAGCGGCACGACCTGGTGCTGCTGCCGTTCACCGCGCTCTGCCGGGCGCTGCCCTGGCTGCGCTGGGTCCGCGAGGCGCACGAGCGGGTCTCGCTGCTGGTCGAGATGCGCGCCGACGACAAGGCACGCGAGCTGCACGCCGAGGCGCCGCTGGCCGGTGCGCTGCGCCGGTTCGCCGCCGCCGGCAACCGGGTCACGCCGGCCGGCGCGCTCGGCATCGGCGATCGGGATCTCGACGTACGGGTGCAGCGGCTGCTGGTCGCCGAGCGTCCACCCCGGCTGCTCGGCGCTGTCGCCCTGGCCGTGACGACCACCGTGGCCGCCCTGCCCATCTCGCTCTTCCTGAGCTGACCACCCCGAACCCACCGCAGCCGACCACCCCGAACCCACCGCCTCCGGAACCGGCCGCACCGTCACCCCGAAATCACCGCCCTGGAACCCACCGCCCCGGAGCCGGCCACCCCCGAAATCACCGCCCCGGAACCGGCCACTCCCGAACCGGCCACCCTGAGCTGTCCCTGATCCTGTCGGCCTCCGCCCAGGCACGGCCATATAGGTAGTGTTCCTACGTGTAGGCTTCCTATCTGCATCGATCCCCGTCCCAGGAGGGCCGGCCATGGACACCCTGCTCCTCGCCCGCCTACAGTTCGCCGCCACCGCCTCGGTCCACTTCCTCTTCGTGGCCGTCACCCTCGGCCTGGTCACCCTGCTGGTCGGGTTGCAGACCGCCTGGGTGGTCACCGGCAACCCGCGGTTCGAGCGGCTGACCCGGTTCTGGGGCCAGCTCTACGTGATCAACTACGTGCTCGGCATCGCCACCGGCATCGTGATGGAGTTCCAGTTCGGCCTGAACTGGAGCGAGTTGTCGCGCTATGTCGGCAACGTCTTCGACGCTCCGCTGGCGATCGAGACGCTGGTCGCCTTCTTCCTGGAGTCGACCTTCCTCGGCATGTGGATCTTCGGCTGGCACCGGCTGCGCCGCGGCGTACACCTCGCGCTGCTGTACGGGGTCATGCTCACCGCGTACGCCTCGGCGTTCTGGATCATGGTGGCCAACTCCTGGTTGCAGAACCCGGTCGGCTACCAGGTCCGCGACGGCATCGCCCACCTGACCGACTTCTCGGCGCTGCTGACCAACCCGGCCCTGTGGATGGCGCTCGGCCACGTGGTGTCGGCCGCCCTGCTCACCGGCGGACTGCTGATGGCCGCGGTCAGCGCCTGGCACCTGATCCGGCGCACCCCCGACCTCGCGCTGTTCCGCACCTCGCTGCGGATCGGGGTGGTCACCGCCGCAGTGGCGATCACCTTCGTGCAGGGGTTCGGCCTCGCCCAGTTCGGGCCGGTGGGCGACCGGCAACCGACAAAGTTCGCCGACCACAGCCCGGCGGCGGAGGCGCTGGTCGCCGAGTGGACCGCCCGGTTCGGCCCCGGCGACTACCTGCCACCCGCGCTGGCCAACGTCGGCCTCGGCTTCATGATCCTCATCGGCTTCGGCCTCGGTCTGCTCTGGCTGCTGGTGCCGCTGCTCTGGCGGGACTGGATCATCCGACTCCGGTTCCCGCTCTGGCTGCTCATGCTCGCCCTGCCGCTGCCCTTCGTGGCGCTGATCCTCGGCTGGGTCGCCCGCGAGGTCGGCCGCCAGCCCTGGGTGGCGTACGGCCTGCTGCCGGTGGAGCAGGCGGTCTCGCCGATCAGCCCCTGGCTGATGGCCGCCTCGCTGACCGGCTTCACCCTGCTGCTCGGTGCCCTCGCCGTCACCAACTGGGTGCTGGTGGCCCGGCACGCCGCCCGGGGCGCGGCCGACCCCGCCCTCGGCCGCCCACCGGCCCAGCCCCCGGCCGACGACCCCCGTACCGAGCCCGCCTTCGTCTGAGGAGAGCCGAGATGGAACTCGCCTGGTACGCCCTGCTCGGCCTCTTCTTCGCCGGCTACCTGGTGCTCGGCGGCTACGACTACGGCGTAGGCCTGTTGCTCGCCCGCGGCGCCGACGCCGGTCGACGCCGGGCCGCCCTCAACGCGGTCGGGCCGTTCTTCCTCGGCAACGAGGTGTGGCTGGTGGCCGCCGTCGGCATCCTGTTCGGCGCGTTCCCGGTGCTGGAGGGCGAGCTGCTGGCCGGCGGCTACCCGGCCGTGGTCGCCGCGCTGGCCGGGGTGATCCTGGTGACCGCCGGGGTGCAGCTGCGCAGCCGCCCCGAGGGCCGCTGGGCCCGCGCCGGCTGGGACCGGGTGATCGTGATCGGCAGCCTGCTCGCCGCGCTCGGCTGGGGCGTCGTGCTCGCCGGGCTGCTCCAGGGCGTACCGCGGCACGCCGACGGGCACGTGGCCGGGGTGACCCACCTCTTCACCCCGTTCGCCGCCGCCACCGGGCTGGCCCCGGTCGCGCTGGTCGCGGCGCACGGTGCGACCTTCCTCACGCTGCGGCTGCCGGCCGCCGAGGGCGACCGGCTCCGGCCGCTGGCCCGCCGGCTCGTGGTCGCCGCGATCACCGCGGTCGGCGTGGCCGCCGTCGTCGGCCTGCTCTCCGACCGGGTACGCGCCGCCGCACAGCGCCCGGCGGTCGGCGTACTGCTGGCGGGGTTGCTGGTGGCGGCGCTGCTGATGGCCCGGACGGCGCTCGGCCGGCGGCGGCCCGGGGTGGCCTTCGCCGCGACCGCCACCGCGCTGGCGCTGCCGGTGCTGCTGGTCGGGGCGACCCTCTGGCCCTACGTGCTGGTGTCGACCATCGAACCCGGCGCGTCACTGACAGTGACCGACGCGGCGGCCAGCGCCCCGACGTTGCGCCTGCTGGGCTGGCTGGCGATGCCGCTGCTGCCGGCCCTACTAGGCTTCCAGGCGATGTGTTGGTGGATTTTCCGGGGACGCACTGACGGCAGAGCACCGGTGTACTGGTGAACCGTCGTCCCTTCGACCCGCGGCTGCTGCACCGGGTCCCCGCGGCCCGGCGCGACCTTGCCCTGCTCGCGCTCCTCGGCGTGCTCGCCGCCGGGCTGATCGTGGCGCAGGCCACCGCCCTGGCCGCGCTACTGGCCACGGCGTTCACCGGGCGGCTGGACCGGGCCGCACTGGCCGGCTTCCTGGCCGCCGTCGCGGCCCGGTCGGTGCTGGTCTGGGCGCAGGGCGCGGTGTCGGCGCGGGTGGCCGCCACGGTCAAGGCCACGCTCCGGGCCGACCTGCTCGGCGCGGTCGCCCGGCACGGGCCGGGCTGGGTCGCCGGCCAGCGGGCCGGGCAGTTGGCCACCCTCGCCGGTCGGGGGCTGGACGCCCTGGACGCCTACTTCACCGGTTACCTCCCCCAGCTTGTGCTGAGCGTCACCGTGCCGGTCGCCGTGCTCGGCCGGGTCTTCCTCGCCGACTGGAGTTCGGCGGTGATCATCGCGCTGACCCTGCCGCTCATCCCGATCTTCGGCGCGCTGCTCGGCTGGCAGGCCCAGGCCGCCACCGAACGCCAGTGGCGGCGGCTGTCCCGGCTCGGCGGGCACTTCCTGGACATGGTCGCCGGGCTGCCCACACTGCGGGCGTTCGGCCGCGCCCGGGCCCAGACCGACGCGGTACGCCGGATGGCCGACGGGCACCGCGTCGCCACCATGAAGACCCTCCGGATCGCCTTCCTCTCCGCCCTGGTGCTGGAGCTGGTGGCCACCCTGTCGGTGGCGCTGGTCGCGGTGCCGGTCGGCATCCGGCTGCTCGGCGGCGGGCTGGCCCTCCAGACCGCGCTGCTGGTGCTGCTGCTCACCCCGGAGGCGTACCTGCCGCTGCGGGCGGCCGGCAGCCGGTTCCACGCCAGCATGGAGGGGCTCACCGCGCTGGACGAGGCGCTCACCCTCTCCGGTTCCGCGCCTGCGCCGACGGGTCGCGCCGGTGCGCTGCCGGACGGGCGCGGCGAGATCCGGTTCGAGTCGGTGACCGTCGCGTACGAGCGGACCACCGCGCTGCGGGACGTCACGCTGACCATCCGGCCCGGCGAGCGGATCGCGATCATCGGTCCGAGCGGCGCCGGCAAGAGCACTCTGCTCGGCCTGCTGCTCGGCTTCGTCACGCCGACCACCGGCCGGGTCACCGTCGGCGGGGTGGACCTGGCCGACGCCGACCTCGACGGCTGGCGTCGGCAGGTGGCCTGGGTGCCGCAGCGGGCCCACCTGTTCGCCGCGTCGCTGACCGACAACATCCGGCTCGGCAGCCCGCAGGCCACGCCGAGCGCGGTCGCCGCCGCGGTCCGGGCCGCCGCCCTCGACGACGTGGTCGCCGCGCTGCCCGACGGGCTGGACACCCGGCTCGGCGAGCGCGGGCACGGTCTGTCCAGCGGGCAGCGGCAGCGGTTGGCGCTCGCCCGGGCGTTCCTGCGGGACGCTCCCGTGGTCCTGCTCGACGAGCCGACCGCGCGCCTCGACGCCGCCGCCGAGGCGGTGGTGCTGTCGGCAACCGACCGGCTGGTGGCCGGCCGCACCGCGCTGCTGGTCGCGCACCGGCCCGCGCTCCTTGAGGATGCCGACCGCATCCTGCGGATCGAGGACGGCCGGGTGACCGAGTTGACCCCGCAACCGGCCGGGGAGGGTCGATGAGCGCGCCCAGCGCTGTGCCGGATGCCAGCAGCGTCCCGGAGCTGACCGTGCTGCGCCTGGCCCGGCCCTACCTGAGGCGGCTGGTCGGCGCGGGGCTGCTCGCCGCGGCCACCGAGTTCGCCGGGCTGGCCCTGATGGCCACCGCGACCTGGCTGTTGATGGCCGCCGCCGGGCAGCCCCCGCTGGACCGGCTCACCGTGGCGATCGTCGCGGTACGGGCACTCGCGGTCAGCCGGGGCGTGCTGCGCTACACCGAACGGCTCGCCGGTCACGACGCGGTGCTCCGCCTCGTCACCGACGTCCGCACCCGGGTCTTCGCCACCCTGGCCGCCCGGCGCGGCGCGCCGCCGCGCACCGGCGACGCGCTGAGCCGGCTGGTCTCCGACGTGGAGGCGGTGCAGGACCTGCTGCTGCGGGTGCTCGTCCCGGCCACGGCGGCCGGGCTGGTGAGCATGCTGGCGGTGGGCGTGGCCGCGCTGATCTCACCACCGGCCGCGCTGGCGCTCGCCGCCGGGCTGCTGGTGGCCGGCGTGGCCCTGCCGGCGCTGGCCACCCTGCTGACCCGGCGGGCCGGCGCCGAGGTGGCGCCGCTGCGCGGCGCGCTCGCCGCCGACGCGGTCGACCTGACCCACGGCGCCGCCGACCTGGCCGCCTTCGGGGCCACCGGTGCGGCGCTGGATGCCGCCGGGCGGCGGGCCCGGCGGCTGGCCCGGTGGGAACGCCGGCTCGCCGCGCTCGGTTTCGCCGTCGACGCCGCCGGGGTGCTGGTGGCCGGGCTGACCGCCGGCGCGGTGGTGCTGGTGGTGCTCCGGGCCGGGGTGGACGGAGTGCTGGTCGGCGTGCTCGCCGTCGGCGCCCTGGCCGCGGTGGAGATCGCCCTCGCGCTGGTCGGCGCCGCCCGGCAGTGGACCGGGCTGCGCTCCGGCCTGGCGCGGGTGGCCCAGCTCGTGGCCGATCTCCCCGACACCGGACGGCCCGAAGGCCGCCCGGCCGCGATTTGCGGTGCCGCCCGGGTGCGGTTCGAGGGGGTGACCGTCCGGTACCGGGCCGCTGCGCCCGCCGCGCTCGACGGGTTCGACCTCGACCTGCCGCCGGGACGTCGGGTGGCGGTCGTCGGGCCGAGCGGCGCGGGCAAGAGCACCCTGGCCGCCGTCCTGACCGGCGCGGTAGGCCCGGAGCACGGCCAGGTCACCCTGGACGGGCGGGACGTGTCGGCGTACCCGCCCGAGGAGCTGTCCCGGACGGTCGGTGGGCTGCTCGCCGAGGCGTACGTCTTCCACGCCTCGGTCCGGGAGAACCTGCTGCTCGGCCGTCCGGACGCGGACGAGGAGGCGCTGGCCGCCGCCACCGCCGCGGCCGGGCTGGCGGACTGGGTACGCGCCCAGCCGGATGGCTGGGACACCGAGGTCGGCGAGGAGGGCGGGCAGCTCTCCGGCGGCCAGCGGCAGCGGCTCGCCCTGGCCCGCGCGCTGCTCGCCGCGCCCGGAGTGCTGGTGCTGGACGAACCGACCGAGGGGCTCGACCCGGTCGCCGCCGACCAGGTGCTCGCCTCGACGCTGGACGCCACCCCGGCCGGGCACTCGGTGCTGCTGATCACCCACCGGCTCAGCGGTCTCGCCGGGGTCGACGAGATCGTGGTGCTGGACGCCGGCCGGGTCGTCCAGCGCGGCCGGCATGCCGAACTGGTCGCGGCCCCCGGCTGGTACCGGGACCAGTGGGTGCTGCAACAGGCCGCCGAGCACGGCTATCTCGCGCTCTCCGGCTGACCCTTCCGGGATCGCCTCCGGGATGTCCCGGACGCCGTCACGCCACCCGTCATGGCAGGGTGGGGCCATGCCGGTCGGGGATGACCTGTTGGGCGCGCTGGCCGGTGTGGCGCTCTTCGCCTGGTCGATCCGGCTCTGGGACGCGGCCCTGACCTGGCCTCCGATGATCATCGGCATGCTCGTCGTCGCCGTGGCCCAGGTCTGGCTGGGCCGGGCCGCGCACACCTGGCTGCTGGCGCACCGCCGGGCGGTGACCGGATAACCGGCCGGGCTCAGCCCGAGGTCGCCGGTGCGCCGCCCGGGTCGAGGAAACGCCCGACGGTCGCGCTGAACTCGCGCCACCCCGACCGCTGGTCGACCAGTGCCCGCCGGCCGGCGTCGGTCAGCTCGTAGGTCCGCCGTTCCCGCCCGTTGACGGTGCTCCAGGCGCTGGCCACGTGCCCGGCCCGCTCCAGTCGCCGCAGCGCCGGGTAAACCGTGCCGGTGGGCAGGTCAAGGCGGCCGTCGCTGCGGGCCCGCAGCGCCTCGATGATGGCGTACCCATGCAGGGCCCCCCGCTCCAGCACGGCGAGCAGCAGGGCGTCGAGGTGTCCGTGCAGCGCCTGCGCGTTCATACGTAGAGACGCTACGCGTGAGGCAACGGCCACCGCCACCGGGGTGCGGCACCGGTTACCCAGAGCGGCCCACTAGGGTATGTGCCCAGAGTCACTCACCGGCATCGTGCCGTTGAGTGGGCAGCCCGACGCACACGGAGGTCACCGTGGCCCGCCAGTCGCCCCAACGGCCGGACGCCGACGAGCCCGAGCTCGATGACATCACCGGCCCCGCCGAGCCGGACGCCGCTGACGAGCCGGAGGCCGCCGCGTCGGCCGACGCGGATCGCGCGCTCTGGGACGAGCTGCGGATCGATCCGGTCGAGATCGCGCTGCCCGCCGGCACCGGCTTCACCCTGCGGGCGTACCGGCCCGCCAGCGAGCTGACCCCGACCGACGTGGCCGAGCGCGACGCCGACGACCCGTTCCTGGCCCGCCGGCAGGCGGTCGAGACCGAGGACGACGAGGACGAGGACGTCGTCATCCTCGACGAGGATGTCGCCCGGGAGTTCGCCGAGAGCGACGGCGAGGAGAAGAAGCGGACCAAGGGCGGCGACGACGCCGGAGCGGGCAAGGCCGAGCAGGAGGAGACCGACGAGGAGGCGGCCGACGAGGCCGACGACGAGGAGGTGCCGGCCTTCCTGACGCACCGGGGGCGGCTGCTGCTGTTCAAGACCCCCGAGTCCCTGGTCAGTTTCGTCCGCTCCGGCGCACCCAACGATCTGTCTCAGCTGGACAGTTGGAATGAATTGTCCGAACGGTTGGAGCCGGCCGACATCGCGCCTCTCGACGAGGATGTCTACGAGCTCGACCTCGTGGTGGAAAACCTCCGCGGCGGACACGACACCTGGGATCCGACACTGCTCATCGAGGCTGGCGAGGTCGCCCGCGATCTGGCGTACGCGCTCCGCCTGCCCGCCGTACTCGACATGCTCTCCGCCGGTTCCAGCCTCGACGATCTCGACGAGGCACTACGGGCTTCGGTAAACGGCGGAATCGGCGGCTTCATGGGTCGACGTCGATTGAAGAAAATCGGGGCACAAACCGCAAGTCTGGGCTGGCGGACCATTGTCGGAAAGATCTCTGCGGTCGTGGACTGGCGCGACTGACCCGCACCAGGGAGCATCAGTCTCTGGCAGAGAAAAGCCCTGTGTCCCGGGAGGAGGACGACGCCGTGGCGCTCGTGCGCGTGTACTGCGGTCTGGCCTCGGCGGATCCGGCCGACCGATCGGCCTCGGCCGGATCGACGCTGACGTCCGCTGTGGTCGACGACGCAGGCCGTCTGCTGCATGTCTGTGAGATCGGCGACGACCCGGCGGGCTACGCCCGGTTGGTCACGCTGCTCGTGGAACGCTCCGGCGGGCCGAGCGGCGCGGCGATCGCCGCCGACAGCGACGATCACACGGTCACCTCACTGCTCAGTGCCGCCGGCCGCCCGCTGGCCATCGCCGACGACGACTCGGTCGACGACTTCGCCGAACGGTTCGCCGACGACGACTCGCTGGAGGAGATGCAGTCTCCGCCCGCCGTCCGGCGGGCCGTCGGCCTGGCCCGCTCGTTGCAGGCGGGTGCGCTGTCGGCCGTGACTCTGCCAGCCCCTCGGGACCTTGCCGGCTACAAGCAGGTGCTCGCCGCGCACGCCGCGCTGGCCAGCGGGCGGCACTCCGCCGCGGTCGCGCTGCGCGAGGTGCTTCGCGAGCTCTACCCGGCCGCCCTGCGCGCCTACCCCGACCCCGCCGAGTCGATCCCGCTGGCCGTGCTGGACGCCCTGCCCGAGCCGAGCATGCTCACCGACGCAGCCGGCCGTGGTCGGGACGCCGCGGTCACCGCGGACGCCGTCGCCGCCCAGCTCGCGGCCGATGGTGCGGGCGACGCGGAAGCGATCGACGAGGCGGTCACCGCACTGCGGGTGGCGATCTCCGAAACCCCTCGCCGGTCCACGGTCAACCGGGCTCTCACCGCAGCCGCCGCCGAGACGATCCGGCAGACGGTCGCCGCCGTGCGGGCCTGCGACGCCGGCTGCCAGGCGCTGGTCGGTGCGCTGCACGCCCGTACCGCCGCTCCGGCCGCAGGTCGCCGGGCCGCCGGCCGGCGCGCCGAGCCGGTCAGCGAGTTGCCGGCCGCCAGCGCCGCCGCCGGCCTACGTGCGGTCCGCCCGGGCGGCGTGGAGCCGGCGGGTGGACGCCGCAGCCGTCCGGAGCCGATGCCCGGCAGCGCCCCGCCGCCGTCGCCGCGACCGCTCGGCCCGCCGCCGGTGGCACCCGCCCCGGTCACTCCGCCGCCCGTCGCACCGGCTCCGGTCGCGCCGGCCGCGATCGCCGGTCCGCCCCTCTCGGCACCACCGACGCGTCCCGAGCCCACCCCGTCGCGGATCGACGGGCCGACCAACCGGCCGATCTCCACGCCGCCCCCGCCGCCGCCCGGGATCACCCCGATCGCGCCGACCCAGCGCGGCTCGATCCCGCCCGCGGAGGCCGGTGAGCCCTTCCGGCCCACCCTCACCACCGCGGCGATCAACAGCGCGCGGGCCGAACGCCAGCGCACCGTCATCCCGCCCCGGCCGAAGACCACCGGCGGTGAACCGCCGACCGGCGGCTTCAGCGCCACCGACCTCAACGTCCCGGTGCCGACGCCCCGACCGACGCAGGAGCCGGCCGCCCCGGGTTCCCGGGCGAACTGGCCACTGGTCAACAACCCGGAGAACCCGGCCGACAGCCCGGCCCACACTCCGGTCACCGGCCCGTACGAGGACCGGGGTCGACGCAGCGCCCCCGAGCCCCCGGCCGAGTTGACCGCCGACCGCCGGGTGACCCCGCCGTGGCTCGCCGACGACCTGCCGCCGGAGCCACCGGTGCTGCGGCTGGTCGAGCCGCCGCCGCTGGCCGACCGGGCGCTGCGCAGCGGCGCCGAGGCGCACCTGGAGACGCCGCCGCTGCGCCTCGTCGACCGGGCCGGCCCCGAGCGTGGCGGCCGTTCGGCCGAGCGCCTGGACCTCACGCCGCCGACGCGCCGAGCGGAGCCAGCGGCGATCGAGCACCGGCCGCCGCCGGTCTCCGACGAGGGCGACGGCGACCTGCTGATCTTCGCCCAGGCCAAGTCCGCCTGGTTCGTCGGTCACGGCGAGGAGGCCGACCTGGACTGGTCGACCACCGCCGACACCGGATGGCAGGCCGCCGAGCAGGCGGCCCGCCCGGCGGTGGGTGCCGAGACGACGGCCGGGCTGCCCAAGCGGGTGCCGCAGGCCAACCTCGTGCCCGGCTCGCCGCTGCGCGAGGAGCGCCCGCTGCGGATCGTGCGGGACGCCGCCAGCCTGGCGGAGAACACCACCGGCTACTTCCGCGGCTGGCGCCGGGGGCAGGAGATCGGCGGGTTCGCGGTCGGCGGTCGTCCCGGACGGGAGTCCGCCGGCGGCTGGGACTTCAGCCGGGACACCGGCGATCGGGACGACGAGCGGGAGTACGAGTACCGCTCGGCCGGTTACCGGTCCTGACGCCGGCTACAACGCCGCTCACCTGCGTGTTTCTACCCACACCCGGATAGGTTGACGCCGGGTCGGCGGGGCCGGGAGCATACCCGCGGAACAGCCGGCGGCAGGTCGCCGGGCGGGAAGGCGACTCATGGCAACACCGACAACCGGCCCATCCGTGCTCACCCGACGTGGCGTACTCGCCGCCGCGGCGGGCAGCATGCTGCTGAGCGCCTGTGGGCGCGACGGAGAGCGTGACGGAGCCGTCCCCCGCGCCACTCCAGGGCACGAGCTGACAATCGGCGCGACGCTGGAACTGAGCGGGCCGGGCGCGGCCCTGGGCGTGGCCCAGGAGCGGGCGCTGGCGATCAGCGCGGAGGCCATCAACGAGAAGGGGGTGGCGGTCGGCAACCTGCGCCGGACAATCCGGCTGGAGGTGCTGGACAACGCCAGCGACCCCAAGATCGCCGCTCGGCAGGCCACCGAACTCGGCCAGCGCGACGACGTGCACGCCCTGCTCGGCGGCGCGCTGACGGAGACCTCGATGGCGGTCATCGGGGTGGCGCAGGAGTTGCGGGTGCCGTTCGTCTCGCTGGCGTTCGGCGACGCGATCACCGTCCCGCTGGCCCAACGCGCCTTCATCTACAAGGTCACCCCGGACGCCGGGGACGTGGCCCGCCGGCTGGCCCAGCTGATCAAGGCCGAGGGGCTGCGGCGGGTCGTGCTGCTGGCCGAGGAGGGGCTGTACGGCAACTCCGGCGTACGGGCCATGACCGGCGCGTTGCGTACCGCTGGGGTCGGTCTCGCCCGCACCGTACGGCTGCCCAGGGCGGGTGGGGACGCCGGGCGGGCCGCCGAGCAGGCCGTCGCGGCCCAGGCGGACGGGGTGGTGGTCTGGGCGACCGCGCCGACCTCCGGTGCCGCCGCACGGGCCCTGCGCAAGGCCGGGCACACCGGCGAACTCTTCTTCGACGCCGGAGCGGTGGCCGAGGAGACCCTGGAGAGCCAGAACGCGCTCGCCGTGGAGGGCGCGTACGCCGTCCACCCGTCGTCGCTGGCCGCCTCCACCATCGCCAACAGCAGCGCCACCGCCCGCGCCTACCGCGAACTCGTCTCGCAGTACATCCGCCGGCACGGCGCCTACAACGGCTTCGCTCCGTACGCCTCGGACGCCCTGTTGCTCATCGCCACGGCGGCCCGGTTGGCCGGCAGCGTGGACCGTGGGCGGCTGCGGGCGTACCTACAGAACCAGATCACCGACGGGATGGCGGGGATGTACTCGTTCACCCCGATCCGGCACAGCGGCATGGAGCGCCACTCTCTCGGCGTGTACCGGATCGACGGCGGCGCCTGGAACCGGCTCAGCTGACCCGGCACGACCGGCGCTGACCCGGCACGACCGGCGCGGCGGGGATCGCGGCCGGGCCGGCACGGCCGTTCCCCGCTCACGGCCGGGCCGGCGCACGGCTTGGATGCAGCCGTGTCCGGCACACGCCGGTTCACGAATCGCGGACGCCAACCAGCGCCCGGTGTCGGCGGAGGCCGTCACCAGGCGCTGGGACGCGATCGTCAGGCCGGGGCGACGGCGCGCGTGCGACGCATGGTGAGCACGTACTCGACCAGCGAGATCAACACGTGCTTCGTCGACTCCCGGTTCCGGGCGTCGCAGGCCACCACCGGCACGTGCGAGGAGATGGCGAGCGCCTCCCGAACGTCCTGCGGGTCGTGGTACTGCATACCGTCGAAGCAGTTGATCGCCACCAGGTACGGCAGCCGCCGGTGCTCGAAGAAGTCGATCGCCGCGAAGCAGTCGGCCAGCCGGCGGGTGTCCACCAGCACGACCGCGCCGATCGCGCCCCGCACCAGTTCATCCCACATGAACCAGAAACGGGTCTGACCCGGCGTACCGAAGAGGTACAGGATCAGGTCACGATCGATCGAGATACGACCGAAGTCCATGGCCACCGTGGTCGTCGTCTTGCCCGGCACCTGCCGGGTATCGTCGACGCCGACCCCGGCGGAGGTCATGATGGCCTCGGTGGTCAGCGGCGTGATCTCCGAGACCGAGCCGACCAGCGTCGTCTTACCGACGCCGAATCCACCGGCGATAACGATCTTCGCCGACGTCACGCGCCCGCTTGGGGTCGGCGGGCGGTGCGACATGTCAGAGCCTGCGAAGTCCACTCAGCACCCTCTCCAGCAATTCAGTGCCCACCGCGTCGTCCGAGTCGTCCAGGATGGTCGGCTCGTGGACTGCGACCAGGCCGTCCGTCGCCATGTCGGCGATGAGCACCCGGGCCACGCCGAGTGGAAGCTGCATTCGTGCCGCAATCTCGGCAAGCGACTGCACGCGTCCGTCACACAGCGCGGCGATGTACTGGTGCTCACGGCCTTGCCCACCGTTGCCAGTGGCAACGGCCCGACCGCGCACCGTCGTCTCGACCAGCGCCTCCAGGGCGATGTCGAGGCGGGGACGGGTACGTCCGCGGGTCACGGCGTATGGACGAACCAATGCGCCGGTCGGCTCGTCACGATCGGTCATGTCGCCGCTCACCTCCTTCGTACCCGGCACCGGATCGCACCGGTGCTACCCGTCTTTGCAGTGTTCTTGCCCTGCCTACGCCAACCGGCGACGATCAGCCCATCATCCCGACAGCCGTACGCGGCTGCGGGGTCAGGGCGTCACCGACGCGATCGACAAGCAGCGCCATTTCGTAACCAACCTGTCCCACGTCGCAGCTGCGGGCGGCAAGCACCGCAAACGACGAGCCGTCGGAAATCGACATCAGGAACAGGAAGCCATTGTCCATCTCGACCACGGTTTGCAGCACGGCGCCTCCCTCGAAGCAGCGGGCCGCGCCCTGGGTCAGGCTGACCAGGCCGGAGGCGATCGCCGCCAGCTGGTCCGCCCGGTCCCGCGGAAGGTCTCGTGACGACGCCAGGAGCAGGCCGTCCGCGGAGACGGCGACCGCATGTGCGACACCGGGCACCCGGTCGGCGAAGTTGGCCAGCAGCCAACCGAGATCCTGCGTAGTAGTCATCGTTCTTGCTCCTTCTGCCCGCTCCCGGCCACCGGGCCTGAGCCAGACTGCGAGGACTGCTGCCCGCCCGGAGTCTCCTCCGGGCCGGTCGGGTTGCCGTCCGACGGGTGGCTACGCCCCCGCTGGACGCCCCGGTGGTAGGCGGAAAGCAGGCCGCGTACCGATTCCGGGTTGCGCCGCTGCACCGACGCCGTCGGCTTCTCCACCGCGCCCGGCACCAGCTGCGCCATTGGGGTGCGCTTCGGTAGGCCGGTCTGGGTGGTGCCGGTGGGCGGCATCTGGCTGGCGGCGCTGGCCGCCCGCCAGCCGTCGTCGGCTGCGGTCTGCCAAACACTCTCCTGCGGCGTCCGGTACGAGGGCCTGCTCTCGGTGGCACCGGAACGGGCCGCACCGCTCGTTCCCATGCCGTTCCCGCCGGACGCGCCTGCGGCCGTCGGAGTCTCTGCCATCGGTGGGTTACCTGTCGTCCCGGTCGGGGTCTGTTGGACGGGTCGACCCGCGGTCTCGACCGCGGAGAACTGTTGGGTGGCGGTGCTGGTCGCCGCCGGTTGCCGGGCAGCGCCCGACTCCTCGGGGCCGGGACGACGGGTGCGGAACCACGCCGACTCCAGCTCCCGGAAGATCGGCAGCTCCATTGTCTCATCCGCGTACCGCTGCCGGTTCTGGGCCTGTGGCGTGGGCGTGGTGGGACGGGGATGCGCCGGTGCGGTCCGGGCACCCGACTGCGGCACCCGGGGCAGTTCGGTGGTCATGTCCAGCGCTGCGGCGAGCCGCTCGGGCACCGGCGGCGCGGCCTGCTCCCCGGCGACCGGCGGCCAGGCCGGCGGCGCCGAGGCGCCCGGGGTGGACATGACGCCGGGGCCCGAAGAGACCGGCCGATGCGGCAGCGAACTGCCGGGCGGCGTCGAGGTCGGTGCGGCGGAGACCGGCGCGGCCGAGACCGGCGGGGCCGAGTAGGGCGTGCCGGAGATCGGCGGCGACGAGATCGGCGGGATCGGCGGCGCCGACACCGCGGGCGGCGCGTACGGCCCGGCCTCGGGGCTGCTCGGCAGCTGGCGCGGGATGCCCGGCTGGTGACCGGTGACGGTCGGTTCGTCGGTGGCCCGGCGCTGCGGCAGCGGATCGATCGGCTGACCGTTCGACGAACGCGGGTTGAAGCTGTGTCCGCCGGTGACGCCGCTGGCGCCGGTCAGGTCCGACCAGGCGGGCAGGTTGCCCGCGCCCGCCGCGGTGGCCGGCGTGCCGGCACCGTTGCGGCTGGCCGGGTCGAAGGACCGGCCGCCCAGGGTCACCTGGTTGCCCGACCCACCGGGACGCGGGGCCGGCGGGGTCGGCGCGGGCGAACCGTTGCCGAAGGCCGCCAGCGCGCCGAACGCCGGGCTCGGCGCGGACGACGGGCTGCTGGCGGGAGGCAGCGCCGCGGGCAGCTGCCCGCGGCCGGAGAGCGCCCGGGGCACCAGCACGGTCGAGGGCAGCGTGACATCGGCGACCGTGCCACGGTCCCCGCCGGGACGCAGCTCGACCTTGACTCCGTGTCGGGACGCCAGGCGGGCGACCACGACCAGACCCATCATCCGGGAGACGGCGACGTCCACCTGCGGCGGCGTGGCCAGCCGCTCGTTGAGGTCGGCCAACTGCTCGCCGCTGATGCCGATGCCACGGTCCTCGACGTACAGCGAGGCGCGGTCGCCGACCCGGCGGGCCTCGACCATCACCTGCGAATCCGGCGGCGAGAAGGCGGTGGCGTTGTCAAACAGCTCGGCGACGAGGTGGACCAAGTCGTTGACGGCGTGCGCGGCGACCTCGATGTCCCGGTCGATCACCCCGAACTCGATCCGGGTGTAGTGCTCGACCTCGGACTGGGCGGCCCGCAGCACGTCGATCAGCGCCGCCGGCTCCCGCTGCACGCGGGTCGAGTCGGCACCGGCGAGGACCAGCAGGTTCTCGTCGTTGCGGCGCATCCGGGTGGCGAGGTGGTCGAGCTGGAACAGCTCGGCGAGCCGGTCCGGGTCCTCCTCGCCGCGCTCCAGCCGGTCGAGGTGACCGATCAGCCGGTCGACCAGGATCTGGGACCGGCGGGCCAGGTTGACGAACATGGTCGCGACGGAGGCGCGCAGCGCGGCCTGTTCCGCGGCGGTGCGGACCGCCTCCAGGTGGACCGCGTTGAACGCCTCGGTCACCTGGCCGAACTCGTCCTTGCTGCGCACCGGCAGCGGCTCGGCGATCTGGTTGGCCAGCTGCACCGGGGAGAGCTGCCCGGTGACCTGCGGGTCACGCAGCCGGGCCACCGCCTGGGGCAGCCCGTACTGGGCGATGGAGAGCGCGCCCTGACGCAGCTCCCGCAGTGATCGGGCCATCGAGCGGGCCACCAGGTACGCCAGGATGATGGCCAGCAGCAGCATGGAGAGCAGCAGACCGGTCTCCAGGAACACCTGCCGCTGCACGTCGGAGCGGAGTTCGGCGGCCTGGGCCGTCACGTCGGTGTCGAACTTCGACTCGACCGCCCGGATCAACTTGCCGTTGGCGACCAGCGCCGTGTCCCACTGCTCCGGGGTGAAGGAGATGCTGCTGAAGGCGTCGGCGTTGACCTGACGGGTGTAGAGCGTTGCCTGCCGGAGGTCACTGCCGCTGATGGTCTGGGAGTGGAAATCCGCCTCCGCCTCGGTGGCGACCGCGTTGAAGCTCTGCTGCGCCTGCTCCTGGCCGGTCTCGCTGGAGATGTAGTCCTTCCGCAGGGTCGAACTCATGTCGCCCAGGATCAGCGCGCGGTGCACCACCACGCGGCGCACGGAGAGCCACTCCTTCTCGCGCGCCACGGCGGCCGCCGCCCGCATCCGGTCGCTGAGGTCGTTGTCACCAGCGAGCTGGCTGGCCGAGCCCCGGAGGTCGAGGAGCTGGTTGATCAGTTCGTCGTAGGACTGGAGCGCATCGGTGATCTTGTACTTACCGTTGAACACCTGGCTGCGCGCGCCCGGCAGGTCGGTCAGCCGCTCGTCGACCTCGCTCAGCAACCCCGCGAGGCTGGACGGCAGGCCGCTCAACTCGACCCGCTGCCGCGAGTACGGGACCTTGGCCGCGTCAACCCGGGCCGAAGCCTCGTTGTAGAGGGCGGCGTACTTCTTCTTCGCCTCCGATTCGGGCTGCCCCGACTGTTGCGGCGGCAACCCGAGCAGCAGCACGGCCGCGGTCCGCTCGTCCTGTAGACCATCCACCAGTTCACCGGAGAAACCGATGAGTTCGGCGAGGTCACCGGCCCGGTTGGCGTCGTTCAGGGAGTCCAGGTGGTCGACCAGACCGCTGGTACCCACGACGACCGTGGCGATGGTCGGCACGATCAAGATGAGACCGAGCTTTGACCAGATCGGCATGTCGCGGAGCCGACCGGCTGGCCGGCGCAGACGCGACAGGAAGGAGCCTGCCGTCTTCGGCCGTTTGCTCACGTCACCGCCCTAGTGATTGCAGCCTCCGCGTTGCCCCCCGGACAACGCCCAGCAGCCGACCCGGCGGGTCGGACCATCCGAGATTCCATCACGCCGCCCCGGAAAGAGAAAGCCCAGGCTGGCCCCAGCCAAAGGTGTGATGAGATGTTGATGCAATTTGATCGCGTTCCGTCTGTCCGGAGTCACACAACGTAATGGAAACGCCGCACCAAGTCGTCCTGATTGCCGGCCCTTCCGGCTCTGGAAAGTCGTACATAGCGCAGCAAACTGGCCTTCCAGTGCTCTGCTTAGACGATTTTTACAAGGACGGCGATGACCCATCGTTACCGCGACGAAACGGCCAGATCGACTGGGAGTCGCCCGATTCGTGGGATGCCGACGCAGCGGTCGAGGTCATTGCCCAACTGGCCCGCCACGGCCGAGCGGACGTGCCGGTCTATGCGATCAACGAGGATCGCCGAGTGTCCACTCGGCCCGTCAAGCTCGCCGATTCGCCACTTTTCGTAGCCGAAGGGATATTCGCGGCCGAGATTGTCGGGGAATGCCGGCGACGCGGCCTGCTCGCCGGGGCGTACGCGCTGCGCCGGCCGCGCAGCGCCACCTTCCTCCGCCGGCTCGCCCGGGACCTCGCCGAACAGCGCAAGGGCCCCCGGGTGCTGCTGCGCCGCGGCGTGACTCTGCTGCGGGCCGAGCCGGCGGTGCTACGTCGACAGACCGGCCTGGGGGCGGAGGCGGCGCGCGGCCGGGAGGTCCTCCGCCGGGTGGCCCGACTGCTCGCCACTACCCCACCCGGCCGCTGAACAGCCCCGCCCAGCCGTCAGGCCAGCAGCTTCGCGTACGCCGGCTTGATCACTTCGTCGATGATCCGCAGCCGCTCGTCGAACGGGATGAAGGCGCTCTTCATCGCGTTGATGGTGAACCACTGCACCTCGCGCCAGCCGTAGCCGAACGCCTCGGCGAGCAGGGCCATCTCGCGGGACACCGAGGTGCCGCTCATCAGCCGGTTGTCGGTGTTCACGGTGACCCGGAACCGCAGGTCGCGCAGCAGCCCGATGGGGTGCTCGACGATCGACGCGGCGGCGCCGGTCTGCACGTTCGACGACGGGCACAGCTCCAGCGGGATCCGCTTGTCCCGCACGTACGCGGCCAGCCGGCCGAGCACCGGCTCGGGCCCGGGGGTGATGTCGTCGACGATGCGTACGCCGTGACCGAGGCGGTCCGCCCCGCACCACTGGATGGCCTGCCAGATGGAGGGCAGCCCGAACGCCTCACCGGCGTGGATGGTGAAGTGGAAGTTCTCCCGTTGCAGGTACTCGAAGGCGTCCAGGTGGCGGGTGGGCGGGAAGCCCGCCTCCGCACCGGCGATGTCGAAGCCCACCACGCCGTGGTCGCGGTGCCGCACGGCCAGCTCGGCGATCTCCTGCGAACGGGCCGCGTGTCGCATCGCGGTGAGCAGCGTGCCGACCCGGATCGGCGTGCCGACCTCGGCGGCGAGCGCGCTGCCCTCGGCGAACCCGGCCAGCACCGCCTCGACCACCTCGTCCAGGCTCAGGTCCTGCTCCAGGTGCTGCTCCGGAGCGAACCGCACCTCGGCGTAGACCACCCCGTCGGCAGCCAGGTCCAGGGCGCACTCGCGGGCCACCCGGCGCAGCGCGGAGGCGGTCTGCATCACGGCGACCGTGTGCGCGAAGGTCTCCAGGTAACGCTCCAGCGAGCCCGAGTCGGCCGCCGCCACGAACCAGCGACCCAGCGCCTCCGGCTCGGTGGTGGGCAGTTCGTGACCGACCTCGGCCGCCAGGTCGACGATCGTCGCGGGCCGCAGGCCACCGTCCAGGTGGTCGTGCAGCAGCGCCTTCGGGGCCCTGACGATGTCCTCGTACCGGATACTCGCGACCATGCTCCGACCCTAGTCCGCTGCGGTCGGATGCCAGCCGTAGACCCGGTCCACCGCGAGCCGGATCACCGTGCGGCGACACTAGACTCGGGGCGTGACCGAGCGGCAGCCATGATGGATCCCCGCGTCGTCGACCGGCTGCGCTGCCCCGTCTGCGGCGAGCCGCTGGCCGAAGTCACCGCCGATGCGGCCCGGTCGTTGCGCTGCCCGCGCCGGCACAGCTTCGACATCGCCAGGCAGGGCTACGTCAACCTGCTCGCCGGTCGCGCCCCGCACGGCGGCGACACCGCCGAGATGGTCGCCGCCCGGGCGGACTTCCTGGCCGCCGGACACTACGAGATGATCTCCGCCGCGTTGGCCGACACCGTCCGCAGCGTCCTGTCCACCGCCGGCCGCACCGACCGAGCGACCGACGCCCACCACCAGGTCCTCCCGCGCTCGCTCTGCTCCGCTGCAACGCACGCGACGGAAACCGGGCGAACCTGTTGCGCCGAGGTGAGCAGAGCAAAGGAGGCGCATCTCAAAGTCGCGGCCAGCCGGCCACCTACCAACTCGTACCCATTGGTGGTGGACGCCGGTGCGGGCACCGGCCGATACCTCGCGGCGGTGCTGACGGCGCTGCCGGAGACCGTCGGCCTCGCCCTGGACGTCTCCAAGCCCGCCCTGCGGCGGGCCGCGCGAGCCCATCCGCGCGCCACCGCGGCGCTGGCCGACACCTGGCAGCGGCTACCGGTGGCGGACGCCGCCGCCACGGTGCTGATGAACGTCTTCGCGCCCCGAAACGGGGCCGAATTCCGCCGGATCCTCGACCCGGCCGGGCGGCTGCTGGTGGTGACCCCGGCCGCCGACCACCTCACCGAGTTGGTCGACGCACTCGGACTGCTGCGCGTCGACCCGGCCAAGGCGGACCGGATCACCGGCAGCCTGGGCGGACACTTCACCGAGGAGTCGGCCGCCGTGCACCGGCGGAAGGTGACGCTGTCCGCTACGGAGGTGGCGACTCTGGTGGGCATGGGCCCGAGCGCCTGGCACACCGACCCGGCCGGGCTGGCCGCCCGGATCACCGCCCTGGGCGAGCCGGTCCGGGTGACCGTGGCGGTCCGCCTCGGCGTCTACCGCCCGAGGTAGTCAGGTGGAGAGGTCGACCTCTTCCCAGCCGGGCGGTTCGTCGTGGTACGGCCCGCGCAGGATCACCGCCCACTCCAGCGCCCACCGCCGCTGGCCGATCGCGTTGGCGTCCACCAGGCCGGGCAACGTCCGGCCGGCCCGGCCCACCTCCAGGTACGCCCAGTCCAGGCAGTAGTGCAGGTCGAGCAGGGCCGCCGCGTCCGCCGGGTGCTGCGGCGCGGCCAGAATCCGCGATCGCCACTGCCGGAACGTCTCCCCGTCGGCGATGTTCGGCAGGCGCTCCACCAGCCGCTCGTCCACCGGCATCGAGGGATCGAGCTGCTTGGTCAGGCCGACCGCCCAGGCCAGCGAGAAGAGCGCGTCGTGGTGCAGCACGAAGGATCGGTGGTCGCCTTTGGCCCCGGTGACGAACTGGAACTCCGGCGGGGTGACCATCTCGACCAGGTGCGAGGCGAGCAGCCAACTCATCGCCGCCTGCGGCGGCATGCCGAAGCAGCGGGCCAGGATCAGGTGCAGCACCGCGATCCGCGCCTCGATCTCCGCCGTCGGTCGCAGCTCGATCTCGTCGCCGGGCTCCCAGACCAGCGGGAACTGCGGTGGTGGCAGCGGCAGCCGTAGCCGGGACAACTCGTCCAGGCTCGCCTCGCGCACCTCCCGGGGGTCCGGGGCAGGAACGATCACAGCAACATCCCTGTCTGCTCACGACGGCTCGACGCCTACAGTCCCCCCTGGCCAGCGAGAATAGCCGCCCGCGTGGCCCGGCACCATGGGGTCGGGCCACGGGGCTTGGCTCATTCCACGCGTTCGATCACCAGCGATGCCGGAACCGCTGGTCGGGCGGCGATGGTCACCGCCCGGGCCGCCTCCGCCAGCGCCGCCGGGATCACCTCGGCCCGCTCGGCCCGCAACTCGTAGAGGGGGTCCCCGGCCCGCACCGGGTCACCGGGACGCCGGTGCAGCACCACACCGGCCGGCACGCTGACCGGATCCTCCTTGCGGGCCCGCCCGGCGCCGAGCCGCCACGCGGCCACCCCGATGGCGTACGCGTCGACCGCCGCCACGTACCCGTCCATCTCGGCCCGCACCACCTCGACCTCGTTCGCCACGGGCATCGGCGCGTCCGGGTCGCCGCCCTGCGCCCGGATCATCGACCGCCAGGAGTCCATGGCCCGCCCGTCGCGCAGCGCGGCGGCGGGATCGGCCTCCGGCAGCCCGGCCGCGTCCAGCATCTCCCGGGCCAGCGCCAGGGTCAGCTCCACCACGTCGGCGGGGCCGCCGCCGGCCAGCACCTCGACCGACTCGGTGACCTCGACCCCGTTGCCGATGGCCAGGCCGAGCGGGGTCGACATGTCGGTGAGCAGGGCGACCGTCTTCACCCCGTGCGCCCCGCCCAGCTCCACCATGGTCCGGGCCAGCTCGCGGGCGTCGTCGACCGACTTCATGAACGCGCCGGTGCCGACCTTCACGTCGAGCACCAGCGCGCCGGTGCCCTCGGCGATCTTCTTGCTCATGATCGAGCTGGCGATCAGCGGGATCGCCTCGACGGTGCCGGTGACGTCGCGCAGCGCGTACAGCTTGCGGTCGGCCGGGGCCAGCCCGGACCCGGCCGCGCAGATGACCGCGCCGATGTCGCGCAGTTGGGCGGTGAACTCCTCGTTGCTCAGCGCGGCCCGCCAGCCCGGGATCGACTCCAGCTTGTCCAGCGTGCCGCCGGTGTGCCCGAGGCCCCGCCCGGAGAGCTGCGGCACCGCCGCGCCGCAGGCCGCCACCAGCGGGGTGAGCGGCAGGGTGATCTTGTCACCGACCCCGCCGGTCGAGTGCTTGTCGACGGTCGGCCGGGCCACGGACGACAGGTCGAGCCGCTCGCCACTGGCGATCATCGCGGCCGTCCACCGGGCGATCTCCGGCCCGGTCATCCCGTTCAGCAGGATCGCCATGGCCAGCGCCGACATCTGCTCGTCGGCCACCACCCCCCGGGTGTACGCGTCCACCACCCAGTCGATCTGCGCGTCGGAGAGCACCCCCCCGTCCCGCTTGGCCCGAATAACGTCAACAGCCGCAAACCCACTCATAAGACAATCTTTCCTAGTCGTCCAGCACGTACCCATCCCCGGCCGCACCCCACAGATGGCCAGCCTCGCCGACCGGGCCGCCCGGCACCCAGCAGAGTTCCGGGCCAACCCACTACCGCGACCGAGCCGCGAACCGCAGCCGGCACGGGCCGGGGCCGGCCGCGCCCGGCGGAGGGATCAAGCCTGACCGCCCGGAGCCGGGCGCGGTCGGCCCCAACCGCAACCACGACGAGCCAGGCACGACCGGCCCCGGCCCGCAACCCGAGATCAAGAAGACCAACGAACCGGGATCTCCAAGGGCGGCTCACCCTCACCAGCCCAGAAGATGGTGCCGGAGGCGTCCACCACCACGACCCGGGGCGTACGCGCCAACCCCCAGGTGATCGCCTCCGCCGGCTCGTCCCAGCTCGGCCCCTCCTCCAGCACCCCGGTCTCGGCGCCCGCGTCGTCGCCGGCCGAGCGCTCCCAGTAGGCCGTCCAGATCTGCTGCCCGGCGGAGAGGTCGGGGTGCACGAAGACGGTGCCGCGCCCGCGCCAGGCGGCCAGCCGGTCGGGCACCACCGGCACCGGCCGCTCGCCGGTGACCGCTTCGAGGTCGGCCACGTCGAAAGCGTGCGGTAACAGCTCCGCCATCCGCAGCGGACCGCCCCTGGCCTCGATCAGGCACTCCGGCCCACCCTGCTCCCAGAGCAGCTGCCGGCAGCGCCCGCACGGCATCAGCGGCTCGCCGGTGGCATCCACACAGGACAGCGCGACGATCCGGCCCCCGCCGGTGGCGTGCAGCGAGGAGACCACCCCGCACTCGGCGCAGAGCACCACGCCGTACGCGGCGTTCTCGACGTTGCAGCCGACCACCACCCGGCCGTCGTCGACCAGCGCCGCCGCCCCCACCGGGAACTTCGAGTACGGCACGTACGCGTGCCGCATCACCTCGGTGGCGGCGGCCCGCAGCCGCTCCCAGTCGATCTCCATCGTCCGCTCCCTGGATCAGCCCTTGATGTACGGCTTGCCGTCGGCGGCCGGTGCCCGGACCCGGCCGACCAGCCCGGCCACGGCCAGGATCGTCGCCAGGTACGGCAGCATGGCCAGGAACTGACCGGGGATGATGCTGTTGATCGCGCCGAGGTAGGTGGCCAGCTGGTCGGCGAAGCCGAAGAAGAGCGCGGCGAGCAACGCCCCGGTCGGGCTCCACCGGCCGAAGATCAGTGCGGCCAGGGCGATGAAGCCCTTGCCGCCGATCATGTTCTTGGTGAACGAGAAGAGCGCCAGCGTGTACGACGCGCCGCCGATGCCGGCGACCGCCCCAGCCATGATCACGTTGCGGTAGCGCAGCCCGAGCACCTTCACGCCGAGGGTGTCCGCCGCCGTCGGGTGCTCACCGACCGAGCGGGTCCGCAGCCCCCACCGGGTGCGGAACAGCGCGATGTGGATCACCAGCACCAGCAGCAGCGCGAGGTAGAGGAAGATGTTGCCCCGGAACAGCGCCGGGCCGAGCACCGGGATGTCGGAGAGCAGCGGGATCTCCCAGTTGCTGAACCGGGGGGCGCTGTTGTATCGGGCCGCGTCGGTCTGCATCAGCCGCTCGTAGAGGAAGCCGGTGATGCCGACCGCCAGCAGGTTGAGCACGATGCCCATGACCACCTGGTCGACCAGGTAGCGGATGGAGAAGACGGCCAGCAGCAGCGAGATGAACGACCCGCCGATCGCCGCGGCGACCAGGCCCACCCAGACGCTGCCGGAGATGCTGCCGAAGAGCGCGCCGCTGAAGGCGCCCATCAGCAGCTGCCCCTCGATGGCCACGTTCACCACGCCGGAGCGCTCGCAGAGCACGCCGGCCAGCGAGCCGAAGATCAGCGGCAGGGCGAGCAGGAAGGTGCCCCGCACGATGTTGACCAGCGGCATGAAGTTCTGCCCGGTCGGCGCGGCAGAGACCTGCCAGCACAGGAAGGACAGCACGAAGGCGACCAGGCCGGCGGCGAGCACCGGGATGAACCAGCGCTTCGGCAGGCCGGCGAGCATCGCGGCGCCGACGGCGATGGTGATCAGGCCGAAGAGGATCGCGCCGACCGTGCCGTTGATCTCCAACGCCGCCCCGGCGGCGTCCTCGCTGAGCGTGAAGCGGGCCTGCTCGCCGGTGGCGAGCGCGCCGAACAGCACCGCCGCCAGCAGGCCGAGCGCCAGCAGCACCAGCCCCACCTTGCGGGTACGGGTCCAGAAGCCCTCGTCGACCGGTGCGACCGCGACGTCGGGAACAGCCATGGTGGACATGCCTCACCAGCCCTTCGCGAGGCTCGTCTGCAACCGGGCGGCCCGCGCGGCCCGGAGCTGGAAGATCGCCTTCACCAGGGCCGGCGCGGCGATGAAGATGACGATCAGGGCCTGGAGCACGGTGACCAGCTCCAGCGAGATCCCCGAGTACGACTGCATCCGGTTGCCGCCGGCCTGCAACGCGCCGAAGAGCAGCGCGGCCAGCGCCACGCCCCACGGTTTCACCCGGCCGAGCAGGGCGACCAGGATGCCGTCGAAGCCGATCTGGGCGACCACCAGCGGGGTCAGTGCGGCGGCGGTGGTGCCGAGCACCATCTGCGAGCCGCCCAGCCCGGCCAGCACCCCGGCGAAGACCATGATCAGGACGTACGTCCGGGTGACGCTGATGCCGGCGGTGCGGGCGGCGTCCGGGTTGGCGCCCACCGCGCGCAGCTCGAAGCCGAGCGTGGAGCGGTTGAGCAGCCAGGCGACCGCCCAGGTGGCCAGCACGGCCAGCAGGATGCCGGCGTGCGCCCGCAGGTTGTCGCCGAAGAGGCGGGGCAGCTGCGCGGAGGCGTCCACCGGCCGGCTGATCGCGTCGGTGCGGTTCGGATCCTGCACCCCGTTCTGCACGATCAGCCAGGTCAGGAAGTAGACCGCGACGTAGTTGAGCATGATCGTGTTGATCACCTCGTGTGCGCCGGCACGCGCCTTGAGGATGCCCGGGATGAAGCCCCAGATGGCCCCGCCGACCGCGCCGGCCAGCACCGCGACCAGCAGGTGCAGCCCGGGCGGCAGCGGCAGCAGGAAACCGGCCAGCGCGGCCAGGATGACACCCATGGTGGCCTGGCCCTGAGCGCCGATGTTGAACAGGCCGCCACGGAAGGCCAGCGCCACCGACAGGCCGGTGAAGACCAGCGGCGCGGTGTAGGTGAGCGTCTCGGAGATCGGGCTCAACGCCGCGTGCAGGGTGGTCGCGGCCGGGTCGAAGACACTGCCCTTGAAGAGGTTCGCGTACGCCTCGCTGACCAGCGTCCAACTGGCGTTGATCGCGTCTGCCGGGCGGGCGGTGAAATAGGCGTAGGTGGCCAGCACGTCCGGGTCAGAAATGATTATCAGCACCGCGCCGACGATCATCGCCAGGACCAGCGACAGCAGGGTCACGGTAAAGCTGTTGGCAGCCCAGAGGTTGTCCAGGAAGAGCCGCCCGAGCGTGGGGCGCGGCTGCTGCGGTCCCGTGGGCGTGGTGGCCGTCTCCGCGCGTTCGGCGTTGCCGAGCGCACTCTGGGCGGCCTGCTCCTCGCTCGCCGGCTCCTTGTCCGGGGAGGCCGGCTGGGGGGAAGAAGTGGTCATGCCTT
This sequence comes from Micromonospora sp. CA-263727, assembly GCF_050942455.1. NCBI lineage: Bacteria > Bacillati > Actinomycetota > Actinomycetes > Micromonosporales > Micromonosporaceae > Micromonospora > Micromonospora sp. CA-263727. The sequence goes on along the minus strand of NZ_CP192031.1, from coordinate 993,711 downwards.
CTCGTCCTCGCTACCTGGACCCTCGGGGGCCGGGGAGTCGCCCGTGGTGTCGGGGGTGATGCCGGCCATCAGCAGGCCGATCTCCTCGCGGGGGGTGTCCGGGCCGACGATGCCGATGATCCGCCCGCGGTACATCACCGCGATCCGGTCGGCCAGCCCGATCACCTCGTCGAGTTCGCTGGAGACCACCAGCACGGCGGTGCCGATGTCGCGCTCGCGGATGACCCGGCTGTGGATGAACTCGATGGAGCCGACGTCCACGCCCCGGGTGGGCTGGGCGGCGATGAAGAGCTTCAGTGGCCGGGACAGCTCCCGGGCCACGATCACCTTCTGCTGGTTGCCGCCGGAGAGGGTGCCGACCGCCGCCTCCGCCGACGAGGTGCGCACGTCGAACTGGTCGATCCGCTCCTGCGCCGACCTGGCGATCGCGTCCGGCTTCAGTGACAGGCCCCGCCCGAACGGTGGCCGGTCGTAGATGTCCAGCACCAGGTTCTCCGCGACGCTGAACTCCTTGACCAGGCCGTCCACGCTGCGATCCTCCGGCACGTAGCCGACGCCCGCCCGGAGCACCTTCTTGGTCGACCAGCCGTCGACCCGCTGCCCGTCCAGGGTGATCGAGCCGGCCAGGGTCGGGCGTAGACCCATGATCGCCTCGATCAGCTCGGTCTGGCCGTTGCCCTGCACGCCCGCGACGCCGAGCACCTCACCCGCGCGTACGGTCAGGTCGACGCCGTCCACCGCGCGGACCTGCCGGTCGTCGTCGACGACCAGCCCGGAGACCTCCAGCACCGGCTCGCCCGGCGTGGCCGGGGCCTTCTCCACGGTGAGCCGGACGGTGCGGCCGACCATCAGCGCGGCCAACTCGTCGCGGCTGGCCTCGGGGGATGCCGTGCCCACGGTCCGGCCGCGGCGGATCACGGTGATCCGGTCGGCGATCGCCTTGACCTCGCCGAGCTTGTGGGTGATGAAGACGATCGACTTGCCGGCGGCCTTGAGCGACCGCATCACGGTGAGCAGCTCCTCGGTTTCCTGCGGAGTGAGCACCGCCGTGGGCTCGTCCAGGATGAGCAGGTCGACGTCGCGGGTGAGGGCCTTGACGATCTCCACCCGCTGCTGGACCCCGACCGGCAGGTCCTCGATCACCGCGTCCGGGTCGACGCGCAGGTTGTACCGCTCGGAGACCTCGGCGACCTCGCGCCGGGCCCGCCGCCGGTCCAGGAATCCGGCGATGCCGCCCCGGACCTGCTCGGCGCCGAGCATGATGTTCTCGGTGACGGTGAAGACCGGCACGAGCATGAAGTGCTGGTGGACCATGCCGATACCGGCGGCGATGGCGTCGGAGGGGCCGCGCAGCTTCAGCGGCTCTCCGTCGACCAGGATCTCGCCCTCGTCGGGCTGGTAGAGCCCGTAGAGCACGTTCATCAGGGTCGACTTGCCCGCGCCGTTCTCGCCGAGCAGGGCATGGATCTCTCCAGGCTCCACCGTCAGGTCGATGTGGTCGTTGGCGACCAGATCACCGAACCGCTTGGTGATGCCGCGCAGTTCGAGTCTCAGCGCAACCTCCTGGAGTGCGAAGCGATGGTGCAGCGTAGCTGCCGTCGGGCGGGTCGCGGTCTCGGCCGGACCGGTGGCGCGGACCGGCCGCTCCGGCGCGACGGGTCTCCCCCGCGCCGGAGCGGCCGGACATGGTGTGGCATGACTCGCCGGCCGCCCCTGGTGATCGTCTCACCGGGGGCGACCGGCGAAGGGTCACTTCGGCTGGGCGGCCGACTCGACCTTGATGGTGCCGGCGGCGATGTCCGCCTTCAGCTTGTCGACCTCGGACTTCAGCTCGGCCGGGACCTTGCTGTCGAAGTCGTGGTACGGGGCGATCGAGACGCCGTTGTTGGCCAGCGTGCCGACGAAGCCCGGCTCGGCCGCGAGCTGCTCGCCACCGGCGGCCTTGAGCACGGCGTCCTTGACCGCGTCCGGGATGTTCTTCACCACGGTGGTGATGATCGCCGAGCAGTCCGGCGTGCTCTCGCAGCCGTCGACGTCCACCCAGATGGTGTTGTACTTGCCGCCGGAGGCCCTGGCCGCACCGGTGGTGCCGAGGCCGGCGCCGCCGGCGACCGGCATGACGATGTCCGCGCCCTGGGCGACCAGCGCGTCGCTGACCTTCTTGCCCTCGTCCTGCTTGACGAAGTCGTTGGTGAAGGAGCCGTTCTGGGTCGCCTTGTTCCACCCGAGGGCCTGGACGCTCTTGCCCTTGGCCTGGTTGTAGTGGGCGACGCCGTCGACGAAGCCGTCCATGAAGATGGTCACCGGCGGGATCTTCACCGCCCCGTAAGTGGCCACCTTGCCGCTCTGGGTCATGCCGGCGGCGACGTAGCCGGCGAGGAAGCCGGCCTGGGCGGTGTCGAACTGCATCGGGTAGACGTTGGCCACGCCCGGCTTGGCGTCGACGATGCCGAACTGCTGGTTCGGGTTCGCCTCGGCGACCTTCTTGGTGGCGTCGCCCATCAGGCCGCCGACCGCCAGGATGAAGTTGCACTTCTGGTTGACGTACTGGGTGAGGTTCGGCTCGTAGTCCGCCTCGGCCTTGGACGCGACGTACTTGATGTCGATGTTGCCGTTCGCGGCCTTGGCGTTCTCAAGGCCCTTCCAGGCCGAGGTGTTGAACGACTTGTCGTCGATGCCGCCGACGTCGGTGACCATACAGGCGGTGTACTTCTCGCCGCCGGAGTCGGCGTTGTTGCTCTCCGGGGCCTCGCCACACGCGGCGGCGCTCAGTACGAGCCCACCCGCCGCGATGATCGAGGCGATACGCATCCCACGCACCGAGCGCAAGACGTCTCCCTTCCCATTGCACACCGCGTGGTACACGGTGGCAGCCCTTGAACCGGCCTGCGCCTTGCCGCCGGCGTCCCACGTTACGGACGCAGAGCGTACGCCCGCGCCCACCTGCCGAACGACAATCGTGCAGGACTGTTGGAGGCCTGTTACCCCTACGTAATGCTTGGGTGGGGCAGATCACTCACGGTGTTGGCGAGCACGCAAACAAGCGTCCGGAAAGTCCTTTTTCTGGAGCGGGCGATCCGGCCCGACGATCACCGCCAGAAGATCGCCACGGCCGCGTTGAGCAGGGTCAGTCCCACGATCGCGAGGAAGTGTCCCCGGTTGACCGCGGCCCGCTTCCGGGAGAAGAAGACCATGACGAAGATGAGCAGGGCGAGCACCAGCTTCGTAACAAGCTTTGCCGGCGCCGGCTCGTCGCCGTCGCGCAGCGGCGCGGAGAGACCGATGCCGGTCACCAGTTGGATCACCGAGCCCCAGAGCATCGCGGGGTTGATCCGGATCTTGCCAGTGAGGTATTGGGCGATCGCGCCGCCGAGCAGCAGCGCGAACCCGATCAGGTGGGCGTAGAGAAGGATGAGTCGAAGTGCTTCCACCCGACCCATCCTGCCCTATCAACGACGTTTTGTAGTAGAGGCACCCGCTCAGCCCTTGGTGCCACCCGCGGTCAGTCCCGACACCAGGTGCTTCTGGGCGAAGAAGAAGACCAGCCCGGCCGGGACGGTGACCAGGACGGCGGCGGCCGTCAGGTACTCCCACTGCGGGTTGAACTGCGGCACGAACTGCTGGAGCCCGTACGCCAGGGTGAACCGGTTGTCGGTCTGGATGAAGGCCGACGCGTACGCCACCTCACCCCAGGCGGTGAGGAAGGTGTAGAAGGCGGTGACCGCCACGGCCGGCCGGGCCAGCGGCAGCACCACCCTCCAGAAGGTGGCGAACGGCCCGCACCCGTCCAGCGCCGCCGCCTCGTCCAGCGAGGTCGGGATGGAGTCGAAGTAGCCCTTCAACATCCAGGCACAGAACGGCACCGCGATGGTCAGGTACGCGATGATCAACGCGGGCATCGTGTTGATCAGTCCCAGCCGGGCCATGATCGTGTAGATCGGCACGATCAGGATGGCCACCGGGAACATCTGGGTCACCAGGAAGACCATCATCAGCGGTCGGCGGCCCGGGAAGTTGAACCGGGAGACCGCGTAGCCGGTGGTGGCCGAGAGGAAGATGCCGATGGCCATGGTGAAGGCCGCGACGATCACCGAGTTGAGGAACCATCTCGGAAAGTTCGTCCCGGTCAGCACGTAGCGGTAGTTGGCCAGGGTGGTGTCCCGGAACAGGGTCAGCTCGCTGCTCTGGATCGCGTAGCCGGGCTTCAGCGACGACAGCAGGACCCAGGCGATCGGCCCGATCGCGATCAGCGACGCCAGGATCAGGGTGCCGTGCAGCAGTATGGACCGGGCCGGGCTGCGCCGGCTGCGACCGGATTGCCTCGCCTGGCCCATCACCACACCTCGCCTTGCCTACGCAGGGCCCGCCGGTAGAACACCGAGAACACCAGCAGGATCGACAGGATCAGTACGCCGTACGTGGAGGCCAGCGAGTAGTTGCGGATGCCCTCGAAGGCCGCCCGGTAGGCGCCGGTCACCAGGATCTCGCTCTGGCCCGCCGGCTGCCCCTCGGTCACCAGGAAGATGATCGGGAACATGTTGAACGTCCAGATGGTGCCGAGCAGGATCACCGTCATGCTGACCGGGCGCAGGCCGGGCAGGGTGATGTTGCGGAACCGCTGCCACGCCGAGGCCCCGTCGATCTCGGCCGCCTCGTACAGCTCGGACGGGATGGTCTGCATGCCGCCGAGCAGGGCCACCATCATGAACGGCACGCCGAGCCAGACGTTGGTGACGATGGCGGTGAACAACGAGGTCCACCGGTCGGCGAACCAGGAGACCGGGTCGATGCCGGCGGCGGAGAGCAGCGCGTTGGCCAGGCCGAAGCGCTCGTTGAAGATGAACTTCCAGGCGAACGCGCTGACGAAGGCCGGCACCGCCCAGGGCAGCACGAGCAGCACCCGGTACAGGCCCCGCAGTCGCATCGGGCGGTTGAGCATGGTCGCCAGGCCGAGGCCGAGACCGAAGTGCAGGGCCACGCAGGCGAAGGTCCAGATCAGCGTCGTGCCGGTCCACTGCCAGAACTCGCCGACCTCGCCACTGAGGACCCGCAGGTAGTTGTCGAGGCCGACGAACTCCCACTTGTTGGGGTTCTCCTTGCAGACCTCGCCACCGGTGATCGACCTGGTGCAGATCTCGGCGACCTGGTTGGCCTCGGTCAGGTTGGTGAAGGAGAGCCAGATCCCGCGGAACAGCGGGTAGAAGATCAGCACCGCCAGGACGATCACGACGGGCAGGACCATGGCCCAGGCGTACCAGTGTTTTTCCCAGCTGCGGCGCAGCCGGGAGGGGCTAGCGGATCGGCCGGGCGGCGTCGACGGCGTCGACGCCGGATCGGCGGTCACGGTGGTCATCTGCTGCGCTCCATCGGGGAGGCCCGGCAGGCCGCGTGACCGGACGGTCGCGGGCCTGCCGGGTGCCGAAAGGGTCACCGGTCGGGTCAGAGCCCGTAGCCGGGTACGACCTCGGCCTTGTACTTCCTGGCGACGGTGTCCAGCGCGGCCTTCGGGTCCTTCCTCTGGATCAGGACCTCGGTGGCCATCTGGTCGAGCGGGCCGAAGAACTGCCCGGCCTCGGGGATCCACGGGCGACCCACGGCGGCCTCGTTCACCGACTGGAACGCGGCGACGACGGCGTTGTTCTTGACCGCGTCGAGCTGGTAGGCGGACTTGCGGGTCGGCAGCAGGCCGAGCTTCTCCGACAGGAAGGCCTGCGACTCGGCGGAGCTCATGTGCTTGACGAAGGCGACGGCGGCGTCGACCTTCTCCTGCGGCATGCCGGACCAGATCGTGTAGTTGTGGCCGCCGACCGGGCCGCCGGCCCGGGCCGAGCCGGCCGGCACCGGGGCGATGCCCAGGTTCTCCAGGCCACCGAAGGTCGGCGCCGACTTGACGTTGTTGACCTCCCACGGACCATTGATGATCATGGCGACCTTCTGCTCCTTGAAGAGGGTCATCATGGTGCCGTAGGAGTCGTTGGCGGAGGGCTTGGCCGCCGCCCCGCTGTCGATCAGATCCTTGGCGATCTTGAGGCCGGCCGCGTTCTGCGCGGAGTTGACGACGATCTTCTTGGCCGCGGTGTCGACCAGGTCGCCACCCTCGCCGTACATGAAGGGCAGCAGGAAGTAGCCGGCCGGGTTGAGGTACACGCCCTCGGCGCCGGTCTTCTCCTTGACCGCCTGCGACGCGGTCTTCAGCTCGGCCCAGCTCTTCGGCGGCGCGCTGATGCCGGCCTTGCCCAGCAGCTCCTTGTTGTACATCAGCGCCAGACTGTCGGTGACCTGCGGGACGCCGTAGGTCTTGCCGTCGTACGTGTTGGAGGCGAGCGGGGTCTCCAGGAAGTCGGCGGAGTCGCTCAGCAACTCGGAGCCGTCCAGCGCGTAGAGGTAGCCCAGCGAGGCGAACTCGGGCACCCAGGCCACCTCGGCCCGCAGGATGTCCGGGGCGCCGGTCTTGGCCTGCGCGGCAGTCTTGAACTTGTTCTGCGCCTCACCGAACGGGACCGACTGGTAGTTGATCTTTACGTTCGGATAGGTCTGGTTGAATTTGGCGATCAACTCCTGGAAGGCCGGGCCCTCGTTCTGCGGGTCCGAGGTGTCCCACCAGGTCAGTTCCGCGGTGAGGGTGGCGGGGTCGACCTTGGGCTGCTCCTCGGCCGCCTGGTCCTCGCCGCCGCACGCGGCGACGGAGAGGGCGAGGGTGGCGGAGGCGAGTACGGCGATCCCCCTGGCTGTGCGACGCATGTTCGCTCCTAGATTGCCTGCCGGGTAACGGCGGGGACAGTAGCAAGAAGTTTCTGAACTAGAAACCCCTTGCGAATATCACCGCAACGAACAAGCCAGGTTCTGCAAGTTCTTACTAGCCCGCCCCGCAAGAACTTGTCGGTGAGCTACAGTGCCGCCATGCGCGCCCGTCTCTCCGACATCGCCCAGCAGGCCGACGTCAGCGAGGCCACGGTGTCGCGGGTGCTCAACGACCGTCCCGGCGTGGCACCCGAGACCCGGCAGGCCGTCCTGACCGCCCTCGACGTGCTCGGCTACGAGCGCCCCGCCCGGCTGCGCAAACGCAGCGCCGGGCTGGTCGGCCTGGTGGTGCCGGAGCTGGACAACCCGATCTTTCCCGCCTTCGCCCAGATCATCGAGTCGGCCCTGGCCCCCACCGGGTACACCCCGGTGCTGTGCACCCAGACCCCCGGCGGCGTGCGCGAGGACGAGTACGTCGAGATGCTGCTCGACCGGCAGGTCTCCGGCATCGTCTTCGTCTCCGGGCTGCACGCCGACACCGCCGCCGACCACGACCGGTACCGGACGCTGATCTCCCGACCGCTGCCCATCGTCATGATCAACGGGTACGCGCCGGGCATCCCCGCCCCCTTCGTCTCCTGCGACGACCGGGAGGCGGCCGAGCTGGCCGTGGCCCACCTGGTCGCCCTGGGCCACCGGCGGATCGGCCTGATCACCGGCCCGGACCGGTTCGTGCCGGTGCAGCGCAAGGTCAGTGGCTACAAGGCGGCGATGCACCGGCTCGCCGGGGTGGACGACGACGAGCTGGCCGAGCTGACCGAGCTGACCCTGTTCGGCGTGGAGGGTGGCGAGGCGGCGGCCGGACGGCTGATCGAGCGCGGGGCCACCGGCATCGTCTGCGGCTCCGACCTGATGGCGCTCGGCGCGATCCGGGCGGCCCGGCAGCGCGGCCTCGCCGTCCCGACGGATCTCTCGGTGATCGGCTACGACGACTCCCCGCTGATGGCCTTCACCGACCCTCCGCTGACCACCATGCGCCAGCCGGTTGCCGCGATGGCGGTGGCCGCGGTCCGGGCCCTGGTCGACGAGATCAACGGGCACGGCGCCCCGCACTCGGAATACCTCTTCCGGCCCGAACTGGTGGTACGCGGCTCGACCGCGGTGGCCCGGCCGGCCGGCCCCGCCGACCGGGGCGGACCCGGCCGGCGACCGGCGCCGCCCGCGCTTCCGGTCCCGGCCTGACGCCGACCCGGGCGGGACCACCGACACCCCTTCTTGCGCAAGAAATGCTTGACTCTTGCAGTGCTGGCCCGGCATTCTTCTCGAACACCCCGCGCTCCCACCGTTGCCTGCGCCGGGTGCCGCCGTACCGCGCCACAGAACGGGGAACGCCCGATGACCGTCAGCATCCCCTCGCCGCTGACCTCCGACGCCGACTGGTGGCGCTCCGCCGTCGTCTACCAGGTCTACGTCCGCAGTTTCGCCGACTCCGACGGCGACGGCATCGGTGACCTGCAGGGCATCCGCGAACGCCTGCCCTACCTGCGTGACCTCGGTGTGGACGCGCTCTGGCTGACCCCCTTCTACACCTCCCCGATGGTCGACGGCGGCTACGACGTCGCCGACTACCGGGACGTCGACCCGATGTTCGGCACCCTCGGCGACTTCGAGGCGATGATCATCGATGCCCACGCGCTGGGCCTGCGGATCATCGTGGACATCGTGCCGAACCACACCTCCGACCAGCACCCCTGGTTCCAGGCCGCGCTGGCCGCCGCCCCCGGCTCAGCCGAGCGGGCGCGCTACCTCTTCGCCGAGGGCAGGGGCGAGCACGGCGAGCAGCCCCCCAACGACTGGGAGAGCATCTTCGGCGGCCCGGCCTGGACCCGGGTGCCCGACGGCCAGTGGTACCTGCACCTGTTCGACCCGGCCCAGCCCGACCTGAACTGGCGACACCCGGGGGTACGCGCCGAGTTCGAGGACGTGCTGCGCTTCTGGCTGGACCGCGGCGTCGACGGGTTCCGCATCGACGTGGCCCACGGCATGATCAAGGCCGAGGGGCTGCCGGACGTCGGTTTCAACTCGATGACCACCGGCCGCCGCCAGTCCGAACTGCTCGGCAAGGGCCGGCTGCCCTACTTCGACCAGGACGAGGTGCACGACATCTACCGCGCCTGGCGGCCCATCCTGGACAGCTACCCCGGCGGCCGGATGGCGGTGGCCGAGGCGTGGGCCGAGACCCCGCAGCGGCTGGCCCGTTACATCGGCCCGGACGAGCTGCACCAGGCGTTCAGCTTCGACTTCCTCGACGCCACCTGGTCGGCCGACTCGTTCCGCAAGGTGATCGACACCGCGCTGGCCGAGTCCACCATCGTCGGCGCCCCGACCACCTGGGTGCTCTCCAACCACGACCGGCAGCGGCACGTCACCCGCTACGGCGACGGTCCGGTCGGCCTGCGCCGGGCCCGCGCCGCCGCGCTGTTGATGCTCGCCCTGCCCGGCTGCGCCTACCTCTACCAGGGCGAGGAGCTGGGTCTGCCCGAGGTGCTCGACCTGCCCGACGAGCTGCGCCAGGATCCTGCGTTCCTGCGTACCGGCGAGAGCCGGGACGGCTGCCGGGTGCCGATCCCGTGGAGCGGCGAGCTGGCCCCGTACGGCTTCGGTCCGGCCGGCAGCGAGCTGAGCTGGCTGCCGGCCCCGGCGAGCTGGCGCGCGCTCTCGGCGGCTGCCCAGACCGGCGTGCCCGGCTCCACCCTGGAGCTGTACCGCGCGGCGCTGCGGATCCGCCACACCCACCCCGCGCTGGCCGGCACCGACGGCATCACCTGGCTCGACTCCGGTCCCGGCCTGCTCGCCTTCCGCCGCGAGACCGGCGACGCCGTGCTGACCTGCGTGGTCAACACCGGAGACGCGCCGGTGCCGATCGACGGGTACGGCCAGCCGCTGGTCGCCAGCGAGGCGCTCACCGAGCAGGACGGCGGCCACCTGCTCCCGGTCGACGCGGCCGTCTGGTTGCAACCGCGCTGAACGGGTAAACCCCTTCTCGACCTGGCCGTCCGGCGTGCTCCGCGCCGCCGGGCGGCTGGGCAGGCGACCCCCTGTGGTGGGGGGTGCGATGGTGCCGGTGCCCGGGGCGATCCTCCGGGCACCGGTGGCCGCCGAGGGGCCGGAGGCGGTCGCTCAGCCGGCGGTGAGCTGGGTCGCGATCCGGGCGAACCCGGCGCGCAGCTCGGTCTCGTCCGGCGCCGGCAGCGGCCCGGTCCGCTGCGCCGCCTCGGCCGCCGCCATCTCCTCCTCGTCGATGGTGTCCTCGAAGTCGCCGTAGAGGTCGGCCTGGTCCACCCGGACCGCCTCGTCCTGCGCGGCGAGTTGGGCGGTGGCGATCTCACCGCGGATCTGCTCCACCGAGACCGCCGGCACCAGCGGCTCCACGACCGCCATCAGCTGCTCGTCGGCGACCAGCGCCTCGGCCAGCGCCAACGCGTGCGGTCGCTCGTACGGGCCACAGACCACCGGCTCCCACTCGTCGGCGTCGCCGAGCGGGCCGAAGGTGATGACCCATGGCAGGTCCAGCATCGGCGAGTCGCCCGGCAGGTCCAACGTCACGAGTGCCCCCACGGGCCCATCATCGTCGCTGCCCGGCGGGCCCGGGGCAGGTTCGGCCCAACGCGACGGCTCAGCCGGTCCCGTCCGGGGTGCCGTGGTCGGTCTCCACGTCGAGGTCGGCGGGCCGGCGCCGGGCCGCCAGGTCCACCACCCGCCCGCGCCGGCTGGTCGCGACCAGCGCCGCGCCGAAGAGCAGCAACTGGTTGAGCAGATAGAGGTAGACCAGCAGGCCCACGGCGGTGGCCACCACCGTGTAGGCCGGATTGTTCTCGACCCGCCCCACCCAGAACCGGCCGACCGTGTTGAGCAGGGTGATGCCGACCGCGACCAGCAGCACCACCGGCCGCAGCCGGGCCCGACTCATCCGCAGCCGGGGCACCGCGACCAGCAACAGCGTGGCCAGCACCGCGTTGACCAGCACGCTGAGCAGGGCGCTGATCGTGGTCAGCGCGACCGAGCCGGTGCTGCGCAGCAGGAAGCGCAGCACCGACTCCAGCGTGTCCACCGCCGCCACCGAGATGCCGAGCACCACGAAGACCACGAGCAGCACGCCGAGGTCGACCAGCCGGCGGACGACCAGGTTGCCGGGATGCTGGTCGAGGCCGTGGAACAGGCGCTGCGAGGAGCGGATGGCCTCCACCCAGCCGATCCCGGTCAGGACCAGGATGACCAGGCCGACCACGCCGACCGTGCCGCTGCTCTCGGCGACCTGTGCCGGGTCGAGGAACGGCAGATTGTCCCGGAGGAACTCCGCCGCCGCCGCGCTGACCTCGCGATTGTCCTTCAGGATCGCGCCGAAGACCGCGTACCCGACCAGGGCGAGCGCGAAGACCGCGAAGAACCCGTAGTAGGCGATCGCGGCGGCCAGCCGGCCACCCTGTAGGTCGGTGTAGAGCACCCCGGCCCGCCACAGGTGCCCGAAGGCCGGTGAACGGCGCTGCGCGGCGCTCAGCCGGCGGTCGATGCCCGCCTCGACCCGGCCCAGAAGGTTCACGTCGTCATCCTCGCCGATCGCTGGTCGCCGCGCCCGGGCACGGGACCCGGGGCGGGCCGGCGGTCAGCCGCCCAGCCGGAAGTTCCGGCGCGGCTGCCACCGCGTCTGCCCGCTGTGCGAGAAGAGCGTGAAGCACTCCACCTCGAACATCGCCGAGAAGTCGGCCAGGTCCTCGTACACCCGGTCGAGGGCCTCCGGCGCGACGTCCTGGGCCACCGTCACGTGTGGATGGTAGGGAAAGCGCAGCTCCCGACGGAGCTGGGGGGCGGCGTTGATGGCGGCGGCCAGCAGCTCGCACTCGCTGATCCCGGCGGCCACCGCGACGAAGACCACCTGGGTCACCGGCCGGAACGTGCCGGTGCCCCGCAGATGCAGGGTGAACGGCAGGTGCGCGGCGGCGACCCGGGCGAGGTGCCGCTCCACCACGGGCAGCGCGGACCCCGGGATCTCGGTCGGCCCGAGCAGGGTGACATGGGCCGGCACCGTGTTCGGGTCACCGGCCGCCAGTCGACGCCGGGTCAGCTCGCTGCCCCACGGCTCGGGGATGTCCACCGCGATGCCGATCTGGACGGTGTCGCCGGTCATCGGTGCGGACGGCTACTCGCCGCGCACCGGCGGGAAGAAACCCACCCGCTCGTACGCGGCCCGCAGCGTCGGCGCCGCCACCGCGCGGGCCTTCTCCGCGCCGGTGGCGAGGAGCTTGTCCAGCTGGGCCGGGTCGTCGAGGTACGAGCGGGTGCGCTCCTGGATCGGCGAAACGAACTCCCGGACCACCTCGCCGAGGTCCTTCTTCAGGTCGCCGTAGCCCCTGCCGTCGTACGCGGCGACCAGGTCGTCGATGCCGCGCCCGCTCAACGCGGAGTAGATGGTGAGCAGGTTGGCGATGCCCGGCTTGGTCTCCGCGTCGAAGACGATCTCCCGGCCGGTGTCGGTGACGGCCGACCGGATCTTCTTGGCCGAGCGGGCCGGATCCTCCAGCAGGTCCACGATGCCCCCCGGCGACGAGGACGACTTCGACATCTTGGCCGTCGGGTCCTGCAGGTCGGTGATCTTCGCGGTGTCCTTGACGATGTGCGGCGCGGGCACGGTGAAGGTCGGCCCGAACAGCGAGTTGAACCGCTGGGCCAGGTCGCGGGAGAGCTCCAGGTGCTGGCGCTGGTCCTCGCCGACCGGGACGGCGTTGGCCTGGTAGAGCAGGATGTCGGCGGCCTGGAGGATCGGGTACGTGAACAGCCCGACGCTGGCCCGATCGTTGCCCTGCTTCTGTGACTTGTCCTTGAACTGGGTCATCCGGCTGGCCTCACCGAACCCGGTGATGCAGCCCAGCACCCAGGCCAACTGCGCGTGCTCGGGCACCTGCGACTGCACGAACAGCGTGCAGCGCTCCGGGTCCAGCCCGACGGCGAGCAACTGCGCGGCGGCCACCCGGGAGCGCTGGCGCAGCACCGACGGGTCGTGCCCGGCGGTGATCGCGTGCAGGTCGACCACGCAGTAGAAGGCGTCGTGCGACTCCTGCAACGCCACCCAGTGCCGCACCGCGCCGAGGTAGTTGCCGAGGTGGAACGAGTCGGCCGTCGGCTGGATGCCGGAGAAGACGCGCGGGCGGGCGGGTACGTCGGACATGCCGGCAATTCTGTCAGCACCACCCCGGGTTCGTCATGACGGGCTGGCGGGTCGCGCCCGGCCGGCCGGCGCGGCGGCGCCACGCCGCTGTTCGGGCAGGCGGGCGGCGGTCACCGCGAGCCGGGCCACCCGCCGCCCCTCCAGGGTCAGCACCCGCAGCAGCCAGCCGCCACCCGACGCCCCGGCCGGCTCGGCGGGCACCGGGATCTCGTCGCCCGGCGCGGGCAGCCGGCCCAGCGCGGCCATCACGAACCCGCCCACCGTCTCGTACGGGCCGCCGGGCAGCGACACACCGGTGCGCTCGGCGAAATCGGCGAGGTTGAGCCGGCCGTCCACCACCGCCGGCAGCCCGACGCACGCCGGCCCGGTCGGGTCGGCGTACTCGTCGTGGATCTCGCCCACCAACTCCTCGATCAGGTCCTCGCAGGTGACGATCCCGGCGGTGCCGCCGTACTCGTCGACCACCACCGCCAGATGGTGCCCCTCCCGGCGCATCTCGGTCAGCGCGGCGAGCACCCGCTTGCTGGCCGGCAGCCGCTTCACCTCGCGGCTCAACTGGCCGACCGTGGTGCCCGGGTCGCGGTCCGGGCGCAGCAGCAGGTCGCGCAGGTGCACCACGCCGACCACGTCGTCGTGGGTGCCGTCGACCACCGGGTAGCGGGTGTGCGTACCGACCCGGACCAGTGGTGCCGCCTCGGCGAGGGTCAGCGCGGCGGAGAGGAAGACCACCTCGGTGCGGGGCATCATCACCTCGCGGACCAGGCTCGCCCCGGCCACCAGCACCTCGTCGATGATGCGCCGGCCCACCGGGTCCAGCACGGTGTTCGCGGCCACCAGGTCGCGCAGCTCCGCCGCGCTGATCCGCTCCCGGCCGGCGGCCGGGCCCGCGCCGAGCAGGTCGGTGACGAGCCGCAGGGCGCCGTCGGCCGCCCGGACCACCACCCGGGCGACGGCTCGGGCCACCGGCCCCGGCTGGCGGCGGGGCGCATCCGGCCCCCGCCGCCTGGGTCTGCGCCGACGCGCTGCCCGCATGACAGTGATGGTAGTCAGCGTCACCGACCCCGGCCGTGTTCGACTCTGTTCAGAAATGATTGTTCATGCTGGAATGGTCGGGCCGTGAGCAAAGCGCCGGCACAGGCGGCCACCGTAGGGTGATCACCAGGAGGCCACGACCGGACGGGCCAGGCAGGAGGAGACCCGACGTGAAACTGCTCGTCACCGGTGGCGCCGGCTTCATCGGCAGCGTGGTGACCCGGATGCTGCTCGACGCCGGCCACCAGGTGGTCGTCCTGGACGACCTGCGCACCGGTCACCGGGAAGCGCTCGCCCCCGACGCGACCCACGTCGAGGCCGGCATCCACGACGCGGCCCGGGTGCTCACCCCGCAGGCCGGCTTCGACGGCGTGCTGCACTTCGCCGCGCTGATCGCCGCCGGGGAGTCGATGGTCGCGCCGGAGCGGTACTGGCACACCAACACGATCGGCTCGCTGGCGCTGATCGACGCGGTCCGCGCGGCCGGCGTACCGCGTCTGGTCTTCTCCTCCACCGCCGCCGTCTACGGCAACCCGACCGAGCTGCCCATCCCGGAGACCGCCGTCAAGGCCCCGACCAACACCTACGGGGCGACCAAGCTCGCCGTCGACATGGCCCTCACCTCCGAGGCGATCGGGCACGGCCTGGCCGCCGTCTCGCTGCGCTACTTCAACGTCGCCGGGGCGTACCTCGACGGCGACACCGCCCTCGGCGAACGGCACGACCCGGAGACCCACCTCATCCCGATCGCCCTGGAGGTGGCCGCCGCACGGCGGGAGAAGCTGCAACTTTTCGGCGACGACTACCCCACCCCCGACGGCACCTGCGTCCGCGACTACATCCACGTCGCCGACCTGGCCCGCGCGCACCTGCTCGCGCTCGACGCGGCCACCGCCGGTCAACACCGCATCTACAACCTCGGCAACGGCAACGGCTTCACCAACCGGCAGGTGGTCGAGGTGGTCCGCGAGGTCACCGGCCACCCGGTGCCGGTCGAGGTGGCGCCCCGACGCGAGGGCGACCCGGCCGAACTGGTCGCCTCCGCCGCGCTGGCCCGCGCCGAGTTGGGCTGGCAACCGGCCAGACCGACCCTGCACGACATGGTCACCGACGCCTGGGCGTTCTACCGCACGCACATCCTGGCACGGCCGTGACCGACCCCCGCGATGTCGCCGCCCGCGCCACCGCCGGCTTCCGACAGGTGTACGCCGAGCCGCCCGCCGGCCGCTGGGCGGCTCCCGGACGGGTCAACCTGATCGGCGAACACACCGACTACAACGACGGCTTCGTACTGCCGTTCGCCCTGCCCCAGCGCACCGTCGCCGCCGCCGCGCCGGCACCGCACGACCGCTGGACGGTCTGGTCGGAGCTGACCGGCGAGACGGTCGCCTTCGGCGCCGACGAGGTGGCCGCCCCCGGCCGGGTCACCGGCTGGGCCGCGTACGTGGCCGGGGTGGTGTGGGCGCTGCGCGCGGCCGGCCACCCCGTGCCCGGGGCCCGGCTGGCCATCGCCTCCGACGTGCCGCTCGGCGCCGGTCTCTCCTCCTCCGCCGCGATCGAGGCCGCCGTGCTCACCGCCCTGGTCGACCTCGGCGGGCTGGACCTGCCCGCCGAGCATCAGCCCCGGCTGGCCCAGCGCGCCGAGAACCACTACGTCGGCGCGCCGACCGGGATCATGGACCAGTCGGCGGCGATCCGCTGCCGGGCCGGCCACGCCCTCTTCCTCGACTGCCGCACCGAGCGGGTGGAGCACATCCCGTTCGACCTGGACCCCGCCGGCCTAACCGTGCTGGTGATCGACAGCCGCGCCCCGCACCGGCACGTCGACGGCGAGTACGCGGCCCGGCGCGCCTCCTGCGAGAAGGCGGCAAGCCTGCTCGGCGTGCCCGCGCTGCGCGACGTGCCCAGCACCGGCCTGGACGACGCGCTGGCCCGGCTGCCCGACGACGAGACCCGCCGCCGGGTCCGGCACGTGGTCACCGAGAACCAGCGGGTGCTGGACACCGTCGCCCTGCTGCGCGCCGGAGCGCCCCGGCAGATCGGGCCGCTGCTCACCGCCTCGCACGCCTCCATGCGCGACGACTTCGCCATCACCGTCCCCGAGGTCGACACCGCCGTCGAGGTCGCACACGCCGCCGGAGCGCTCGGTGCCCGGATGACCGGCGGTGGCTTCGGCGGCTGCGTGCTGGCCCTGGTCGAGGCGGACCAGGCCGCCACCGTGGCCGCCGCCGTCACCACCGCCTACGCCGAACGCGCCTTCACCGCCCCCACCCACACCACCGTCACCCCCGCCACCGGCGCCACCCGGCTCGACTGACCCACCCCCACCTGCTGGTCGAGGGGGGAGTTCAGGGGGTCTCGACGATCATGCCGGCGGCAACGGTGCGGTTGGTGGTCTCGTCGATGACGACGAAGCCACCGGTGGTGCGGTTGCGGCGGTACTCGTCGGCGAGCAGCGGGATCGTGGTGCGGAGCCGGACCCGGCCGATCTCGTTGAGACGCAGCTCGGTCGCGGACTCGTCACGGTGCAGCGAGTTGATGTCGAGACGGTAGTGCAGGCCACGGACGATCGCCCGGGCCGCGCGGGTGGTGTGCTTGATCGCGTACTTGCCACCGACCTGCAACGGGCGGGTCTCGTCCATCCAGCAGAGCATCGCCTCGATGTCCTGCGCGACCGCCGGCGCGTTGTTCGGCCGGCAGATCATGTCGCCCCGGGAGATGTCGATCTCGTCGGTCAGGCGTACCGTCACCGACATCGGCGGGAACGCCTCCCCGACCGGCCCGTCGGCGGTCTCCACCGCGGCGATCCGGCTGGTGAAACCGGACGGCAGCACCATCACCTCGTCGCCCGGCTTGAGCACGCCGGAGGCCACCTGACCGGCGTAGCCCCGGTAGTCGGTGACCGTGGTCGACTGCGGACGGATCACGTACTGCACCGGGAAACGGACGTCGACCAGGTTCCGGTCACTGGCGATGTGCACCCGCTCCAGGTGGTGCAGCAGCGCCGGCCCCTCGTACCAGGGCATGTTCTTCGAGCGGGAGACGATGTTGTCGCCCTGCAACGCGGAGATCGGCACCACGGTCAGATCCGGGACGTCCAGCTTCGCGGCGAAGGCGGTGAACTCGTCGGCGATCCGCTCGAAGACCTCCTGCGAGAAGTCGACCAGATCCATCTTGTTGACGCAGAGCACCAGGTGCGGCACGCGCAGCAGGGAGCAGAGAAAGGCGTGCCGGCGGGACTGCTCGACCAGCCCCTTGCGGGCATCCACCAGGATCAGCGCCAGGTCGGCCGTAGAGGCGCCGGTGACCATGTTCCGGGTGTACTGGATGTGCCCCGGGGTGTCGGCGATGATGAACTTGCGCCGGGGCGTGGCGAAGTAGCGGTACGCCACGTCGATGGTGATGCCCTGCTCCCGCTCGGCCCGCAGACCGTCGGTGAGCAGCGCCAGGTTGGTGTACTCGTCGCCCCGCGCCGCGCTGACCGCCTCCACCGCGGCCAACTGGTCGGTGAAGAGCGACTTCGTGTCGTACAGCAGCCGGCCGATCAGGGTCGACTTGCCGTCGTCCACGCTGCCGGCGGTGGCGAACCGCAGCAGGTCCATCCGCCGGGCCTCCGGCCCGGCCAGCGGGAGCGTCTCGGTGGTCATCAGAAGTAGCCCTCCCGCTTGCGGTCCTCCATCGCGGCCTCGCTGACCCGGTCGTCACCCCGGGTCGCCCCGCGCTCGGTGATCCGGGTCGCGGCGACCTCCTCGATGACCTTCTCGACCGTGTCGGCGTCCGAACGGACCGCCGCCGTGCAGGAGGCATCCCCCACCGTGCGGTACCGCACCTGGGCCTTGAAGCGCTCCTCACCGGCCCGGGCCGGCAGGAACTCGTTGACCGCGTAGAGCATCCCGTCGCGCTCGACCACCTCGCGCTGGTGCGCGTAGTAGATCGACGGAAGCTCGATCCGCTCCCGGGCGATGTAGTGCCAGACGTCCAGCTCGGTCCAGTTGGAGAGCGGAAAGACCCGGATCGACTCGCCCGGGTGGTGCCGGCCGTTGTAGAGCGCCCACAACTCCGGCCGCTGGTTCTTCGGATCCCACTGGCCGAACTCGTCGCGGAAACTGAACACCCGCTCCTTGGCCCGCGCCTTCTCCTCGTCCCGCCGCGCCCCGCCGAAGAGCGCGTCGAACCGGTGCTTCTCCACCGCGTCCAGCAGCACCGGCGTCTGCATCCGGTTGCGCATCCCGTCCGCCGACTCCCGGACCAGCCCGCCGGCCAGGGCCTCCGGCACGCTGGCCACCACCAGCTGAAGACTCAGCTCGGCGACCCGTCGGTCCCGGTACTCCAGCACCTCGGGAAAGTTGTGGCCGGTGTCGACGTGCATCACCGGGAAGGGGATCTGGGCCGGAGCGAACGCCTTCTGCGCCAGCCGGAGCATGACGATCGAGTCCTTGCCACCGGAGAAGAGCAGGACCGGCCGCTCCATCTCGGCGACCACCTCGCGCATCACGAAGATGCTCTCCGCCTCCAGCGCGTCGAGGTGGGTCACCTGGTACGCCGCGGTGGCGGTCATGACACGGGCTCGATTCGCTCGCTCATCCGGCTTTCCAGACCTTTCCGGTCGGGGATGTCAGAAAGTAGCGCCAGGCTACCCGCAATGCCGGTGCAGCGCTGCAAGTAACCGGCTGGCGAGATCCTTGCGGCACACCAACAGATCAGGCAGACGCGGATCCGCCTCGTTGTATCTCAGCGCAGAACCGTCGATCCGGGAAGCGTGCAGCCCGGTGGCCGTCGCCACAGCCACCGGCGCCGCCGAATCCCACTCGTACTGCCCACCGGCGTGGATGTACGCGTCCACCTCACCGGTGATGACCGCGGCGATCTTCGCCCCGGCCGAGCCCATCGGCACCAACTGCGCCCCGACCTCCTCGGCCAGGTCGGTCAGGAACACCGGCGGCCGGCTCCGGCTGGCCGCCAGCCGGAGCCGCCGGGCACCCGCCACGCTCGCCGCCTCCGGCGTCATCGGCGGGTACGCGGGCGGATGGTCCGTCCCCAACACCCGGTGCTGGGCCGGCAGCCCGACCGCACCCGCGACGAGACCGTGTGCCGTCGACGCGTTACGCGCCCAGAGCGCCACATGCACCGCCCAGTCCGTACGCCCCTGCTCGCTGAACTCCCGCGTACCGTCCAACGGATCGATGATCCACACCCGGTCCGCGGTCAGCCGGGAGACCGCCGCCGCGTTCACCTCGGCCGCCCACGCCAGCCGGGAACCCTCGTCCTCCTCGGAGAGCACCGCGTCACCCGGACGCCACCGGGCCAGCTCGGTCCGGATCAGGTCATGCGAGATCTTGTCCCCCGCCGACTTCAACGCACCGGAATCGGCGAACCCCATCTCGGCCCGCAGGCCCACCAGCGCCTGACCGGCCCGATCCGCCAACCACCGCGCGAACGCGCCGTCGATCATCGGTGGACTGCTCATGCTCCCACTCCCGCCCCTCAGCCCCCGTGGTAAAGGTTCTGCGTCGGCTCCACACCCCGGGTGACCACGGATTCCACCACGTCAGCGGCCCGATCCACCAGGAAGTCCAACTCCTTGCGCTCCACCGAACCGAAATCCGACAGCACGTAGTCCGCCGGATCCTGCCGCCCCGGCGGCCGGCCGACCCCGAACCGCACCCGCACGTAGTCCTTCGTGCCCAGCGACTTCGACATCGACCGCAGACCGTTGTGCCCGCCCTCGCCGCCACCGCACTTCACCCGCAGCTGGCCGTAGCCGATGTCCAGCTCGTCGTGCACCGCGATCACCCGGTCCGGCGACACCTTGTAGAACTGCGCCAGGCTGGCCACCGGGCCGCCGGAAAGGTTCATGTACGTCAACGGCTTCACCAGCACCAGCCGCGGGCCGCCGAAGCCGAGCCGCCCCTCGGCGACCTCCGCCACCGCCCGCCGGTGCCGGCCGAACCTCGCGCCCAGCCGACCGGCCAACAGGTCCCCCACCATGAACCCGACGTTGTGCCGGTTGGCCGCGTACTCCCGACCCGGATTGCCCAGGCCGACCACCAGCCACGGCCCGGTCTCGTCCGTCACCGTCATCCCTTCCGCCGTCCCGCCCGGACCGCCACCGGCCGTCCTCTGGGCCCGCCGCAGCCGCCGCGCTGTTTCCGACAGTCTCCAAGAGCGACCGGCGACGGGGCTGGCGGAACTGCGGCGCGCCCTGGCACTGCGGCTGGCGGCGTTGTCGTCGCCGGCCACGCAACACCGGCACGGCCTCCTCCGGCCGCCTTGCCATCCTCGGCCAGGACCCGCCTCGCCTCCACCGCCCTATCGCCGGTCGCCCTAAGCCGACAGGCGCCCCCGGGGAACCCGGGGACGCCTGTCGCACAAGCCTGCGGACCGATCAGGCCTCGGCCTTCGCCTCGGCGCTCTCCTCGCCACCCGCGGCGGCCGGCTCGCCGGCATCGGCGCCCTCGGACGACTCGGCGGTCTCCTCGCCGACCCCGGCCTCGATCTCCTCCTCGGCCACCTCGACCTCGGGGAGAGTCGCCTCAAGCTGCTCGGCGGTCGGCGCGGCGGTGACCGTGGCGACCGCCAGCTCCGGGTCGACGGCCAGCTCGACGCCGGCCGGCAGCTCGACATCGGCAGCGGTGACCTGGACACCCGGCTCGGCGCCCTCGATCGAGGCCTCCAGGTGATCCGGCACCCGGGTCGCCTCGGCGATCACCGAGAGGGTGTCGTGGTCGTGCACGATCAGCGTGTCCTTGCCCGCCTCACCGGTCAGCTGGACCGGCACCTCGACGGTGACCTTCTCGCCCCGGCGCACCAACAGCAGGTCGACATGCTCGAACGTGTCCTTGATCGGGTCACGCTGGATCGCCTTCGGCAGCGCCAGCGCCTGGGTACCGTCGCTGATCTCGATCGCCAACAGCTGGTTGGCGCCACCGTTACGGATCGCCGCCGCGAACTCGCGGGCCGGCAACGCGATGTGCTTGGGCTTCTCGCCATGGCCGTACAGCACGGCGGGCACCTTGCCGGCCCGGCGGGTACGGCGGGCACCACCCTTGCCGAACTCGGTACGGGGCTCGGCGCTGATCTTTACCTCGGACACGGGGAAACTCCTGATGCTTCGCTGCGGCAGCTTGTCGTCTGGCGGTGCTGGGCGGGGGGCTCGCAGGGGCTCATGCGTCAGAAGACTGCCCGGAGCACCGCGTCGATCACGGTGCCTCCGTGCGGCGCTTCTCAGCGGCCCGCAGGGCACCCTCGCCGTGGCAACCGCACCAGTCTACCCGAGCAGTTCTGCGGAGTTGCAGCAGTCCCCGTCAAGATGCGCACCCCCGCTCCGGAGCGGCCCGCGGGCGGGCCGGCCACAGCGGCCGACCCACCCGCGGAACAGCGCTCAGACCCGCGCAGCGGTCAACTCAGCCCGCCGAAGAGGGTGGTCACCGAGCCGTCGTCAAACACCTCCCGGATCGCCCGCGCCAACAGCGGCGCGATGGAGAGCACGGCCAGCTTGTCGAGCTGCTTCTCCGGCGGCAGCGGCAGCGTGTTGGTCACCACCACCTCGCTGATCGGGCTGTTCTTCAACCGCTCGGTGGCCGGGTCGGAGAGCAGGGCATGGGTGGACGCCACGATCACGTCCGCCGCCCCCGACTCCTTCAGGATGTCCGCCGCCTTGCAGATCGTGCCGCCCGTGTCGATCATGTCGTCGACGATCAGGCAGACCCGACCCTCGACCTCGCCGACCACCCGGTTCGCCACCACCTGGTTCGGCTTCAACGGATCCCGCGTCTTGTGGATGAACGCCAACGGGCAGCCACCCAGGCGGTCGGTCCACCGCTCGGCCACCCGCACCCGCCCCGAGTCCGGCGCGACCACGGTCATCGGCCGGCCCGCGTACTTGCGCTCCACGTACTCGGCCAGGATGTCCATCGCGAAGAGGTGATCCACCGGCCCGTCGAAGAAGCCCTGGATCTGCGCGGTGTGCAGGTCCACGGTGAGGATCCGGTTCGCCCCCGCCGTCTTGAGCAGGTCGGCGACCAGCCGCGCCGAGATCGGCTCCCGGCCGCGGTGCTTCTTGTCCTGCCGGGCGTACGGATAGAACGGCAGGACGACAGTGATCCGCTTGGCCGAACCGCGCTTCAACGCGTCGATCATGATCAGGGTCTCCATGACCCAGGTGTTCACCCCGTGCGTGACGGACTGCACCACGAAGGCGTCCGAACCACGAACCGAGTCCTTGAACCGTACGAAGATCTCGCCGTTGGCGAACTCGTACGCGTCGGCCGGTGTCGGCGCGACGCCGAGCACCTCACCGATCTCCTTGGCCAGCTCCGGAAAGCCACGTCCGGAAAAGAGCATCAGGCTTTTGCGGTTTTCGGCGACGATGCTGCCCATGGGCCCGTCTGCTCCCGTTTTGGTCGGTGGTACCCGGCCCACGGTGGTGGTCGGCCGGGGACTATTCGGTTGCAGTATCTCCCGACCCAGACGCCCCGCCCACCGACTCGGCGGTGCCGTGGATTGCCTCACCTTCACTTGCGGCCGAGGTCACAGCAGGCGCACCCTGCGCGCCCCCGAGGGCCCGCTCGGCCGCCGC
Organism: Micromonospora sp. CA-263727; assembly: GCF_050942455.1. Lineage (NCBI taxonomy): Bacteria > Bacillati > Actinomycetota > Actinomycetes > Micromonosporales > Micromonosporaceae > Micromonospora > Micromonospora sp. CA-263727. The sequence goes on along the minus strand of NZ_CP192031.1, from coordinate 971,137 downwards.
CGCCGAAGCCGTGCCGGGCCGCCTGCGCGCCACCCACCCCTCGACGCTGCGCTGCGGCGCCCGGGTCACCCCGAGCGCGCCCGGCGGCACGTCCTTGCTGATCGCGCTGCCCGCCGCCACATACGCCCCGGCACCCACCTCGACCGGCGCGATCAGGTTCGTGTCGCAGCCCACGAACGCCGCCTCGCCGACCACCGTGCGGTGCTTGTTCACCCCGTCGTAGTTCACGAAGATCGTCGCAGCGCCGATGTTCGCCCGCGCCCCGATCGTCGCGTCACCCACGTACGACAGGTGCGGCACCTTGGCGCCCGCGCCCAGCTCCGAGTTCTTCACCTCGACGAAGGTGCCGACCTTCGCCTTCTCCGCCAACCGCGCATCCGGCCGCAGGTACGCGTACGGCCCGACGCTGGCCCCCGGGCCGACCTCGGCACCGACCGCGTGGCTGCGCAGCACCGTCGCGCCGGGACCGACCACCGTGTCGACCAACGTCACGTCCGGCCCGACCACCGCACCGCTGCCGACCACCGAAGCGCCACGCAACTGGGTGTTCTGGTCCACCACCGCGTCCCGGTCCAGGACCGCGGTCACGTCGATCCAGGTCGTCTCCGGGTCGAGCAGGCTCACCCCGGCCCGCATCCAGCGCTCGTTGACCCGGTCCCGGAGCAGCCGCCGCAACGCCGCCAACTCCACCCGGTCGTTGCAGCCGAGCGTCTCGGTGTGGTCGTCGGCCAGGTGCACGCCCACCGGCTCGCCGGCCGAGACCAGCAGCCCGAACACGTCGGTCAGGTACTCCTCGCCCTGGTCGTTGTCCGTGCAGAGCTTGCCGAGCGTGTTCCGCAGCCGGACCGCGTCGAACGCGTAGATGCCGGCGTTGATCTCCCGGACCGCCAGCTGGGCGGGGGTGGCGTCACGCTGCTCGACGATCTGCTCCAGGCGCCCCGAGGCGTCCCGCACGATCCGACCGAGCCCGGTCGGATCCGGTACCTCCGCGGCCAGCACGGTCGCCGCCGCACCCTCGCTCTCGTGCGCCGCCACCAGCGCGGCGACCGTCTCCGGGCGCAGCAGCGGCACGTCGCCGTTGAGCACCACCACGGTGCCGGTCGCCTCCGGCGCCGCCTCCAGCGCGATCCGCACCGCGTGCCCGGTGCCGAGCTGCTCGGCCTGGAGCACCGCGGTGGCCCCCGGGGCGACCTCGGCCAGATGTGCCCGGACCTGGTCCGCCTCGTGCCCGACCACCACCATCGTCCGCTGCGCCGCAAGCGGGTCGGCCGCGCCGAGCACGTGACCGAGCAGCGTCCGGCCGAGCAGCGGATGCAGCACCTTGGGCAGTGAGGACTTCATCCGCTTGCCCTCACCGGCGGCAAGCACGACGACGGTGCGGGGATACGGCTCGGACACGACGTGGCTCCCGTCGGGACGCGGACAGTCTCGCGGCCATGCTAACCAGACAATCCAGCCCAGTTGGCACGGCCACGAGGATCGGCGGAACATCCAGCAGCTGCTGGGGTGCCTGGATTCGAACCAGGAGCTCAAGGCTCCAAAGGCCTGCGGGTTGCCGTTACCCCACACCCCATTGCTATGTCAAGCCGCAACGCCCGCGTCAATCCATGCTCGCGTGCTCTGCCACGGACCGGAACAGCTCGGCGATCATACCTTCAATCCGCCAGTAGAGCTCGCGGCTACGCGGCACATTGATCACGAGACAGCCGTGGTAGCCCTCGCCGGTGTTGCGGCGCAGGGTAGCGGGGTTGTGCCTCTTCAGGCTGGCCGGCTGGAACCGGTGCGCAGGAAGCCCCAGCTCGCCCGCCCACCACTCGGCCGCCGCGGCGGAGTCGGCCGTCTCGTGGATGCTCACCCGGTAGGTCGGCACCGCGCGGTCGATCCCGCAGGTCTCGAGGAAACGCAGAAAGAGCGAGAGCAGCCCCGGGTCGCTGTTGATGAACTGCACATGGTCATACCGACGCCACGGCTTCGATTTCGCGCCCTCGCACCAGTAGATGGCCGCGCCGAGCAGCAACAGGTCCCGCTCACCGAGTCGGCCGACGACCTTCGCGGCCGACTCGTGAGCCTCGGCCCGTGCCTCGTCTCGCGCGCGCCGGTGCGCCGCCCACCGGGCCTCGGTCATTGCCTTCGAGTGGGCCCGGCGACGCGCAAGCTCCTCCCCGGCCTCGTCGTCGAGCGGGACGTGCCGCACCCAGAGGTAGGCCGTCGACCTGCTCACCCCCAGCCGCCCGGCGATCTCCGGCACCGAGTGCCCGGTCGACCGGAGCGCCACGGCCGCGGCGCGCAGCTCGTCCTTGGCATTGGGCCGCCGGGTCCGCTCCGGCGGTGGGACACCACGCAGCAGCTCGTAGACCCGGTTGCGGCCAAGACCGGTACGGGCCCGGATCTCGCGGACGGAAAGCTGCTCCTCGGTACGCAGGCGGCGCACGTCGGCGGCGTCGAAATCGGTCATGGGGTGCAGGTTAGGGCGAGGGTACGACACTCCGGGCATTCGTTCACGTCACTGTCTGATGTGATCTTCCGGGCCCGTAAGTTACGGTGACGTAGGCGTAGATTCGCGTTCCCACCCGTCCCCTGCGAGGTGCCATGTCCACCGCCCTGATCGACCCTCATCCGGCCGGCCCGAAACCCCTCACCCAGGGCGCCCAGTCCCGGGGCATCCTGATCGCGCTCTGGGCCTTCGTGGTGATCCCGTTCGCGGCGCTCGTCGCCGCCGTGCCGGTGGCCTGGGGCGGGTGGCTCAGCTGGGTCGACGTGGGCATCGCGGCGTTCTGGTACGTGCTGTCCGGCCTGGGCATCACGGTCGGCTACCACCGCTACTTCACCCACGGCTCGTTCAAGGCGAAGCGCTGGCTGCGCATCGCGCTGGCCACCTCCGGCTCGCTCGCCGTGCAGGGCGACGTCATCCAGTGGGTGGCCGACCACCGGCGTCACCACGCCTTCTCCGACCTGGAGGGGGACCCGCACTCGCCGTGGCGGTTCGGTTCCACGCTGCGGGGCCTGACGAAGGGGCTGTTCCACGCGCACGTCGGCTGGCTGTTCGGCCGTGAGTTGTCCAACCGGGAGCGCTTCGCCCCGGACCTGCTGGCCGACCGGGACATCCGGCGGATGGACGGGTTGTTCCCGGTGCTGGCCGCCGTCTCGGTGCTCGGCCCGGCGCTGATGGGCGGGTTGCTGACGTGGTCCTGGCAGGGTGCGCTGACCGCGCTGTTCTGGGCCGGCCTGGTCCGCATCTCGTTGCTGCACCACGTCACCTGGTCGATCAACTCGGTGTGTCACGTGTACGGCGAGCGGCCGTTCATGATGCGGCACGGCGACCGGGCGGCCAATTTCTGGCCGTTGGCGCTGCTCTCCTTCGGGGAGAGCTGGCACAACCTGCACCATGCCGACCCGACCAGCGCGCGTCACGGTGTCCTGCGTGGTCAGATCGACATCTCGGCCCGGGTGATCTGGCTGTTCGAGAAGGTCGGCGCGGCGTATGACGTCCGCTGGCCGAAGCCGGAGCGGATCGCGGCGAAGCTGGTGAAGCCGGCCGACCAGGCGGCGGCGTAGCGCTAACCGGGCAGCCCTCCGGCAAGTTACCTGGCAGTATGTTCGGGTGACCGGGCAGAACGCAGGCAGCAGCATCCCACGACAGGGCGTTCCCGAGCGCCAGCGAGGTGCCGAGATGGCCGAGGTTCCCAGCGACGAGGGCGGCAGGCGACGGCGACGGGCGGTTCCCGCCGCGTCGGCCAAACCCACCTCCCGGGTACGCATGTCGGCGGCGCAGCGGCGCGAGCAGCTGATCTCGATCGGCCGGCAGATCTTCGCGGAGCGGGGTTTCGACGCCACCTCGATCGAGGAGGTGGCGGCCCGCGCCAAGGTCTCCAAGCCGGTGGTCTACGAGCACTTCGGCGGCAAGGAGGGGCTCTACGCGGTGGTGGTGGACCGGGAGGTCCGGTCGCTGCTGGACCGGATCACCACGGCGCTGACCGCGGGCCATCCGCGGGAGTTGCTGGAGCAGGCGGCGCTGGCCCTGCTCGGGTATATCGAGGAGGAGACGAGCGGGTTCCGGGTGCTGGTGCGGGAGTCGCCGGTGCTCTCCGCGACCGGCAACTTCAGCAGTGTGATGAACGACGTCGCGCACCAGGTGGAGCACATCCTGGGCGCGGAGTTCTCCAGCCGGGGGTACGACCCGAAGCTGGCGGAGTTGTACGCGCAGGCGCTGGTGGGCATGGTCGCGTTGACCGGCCGCTGGTGGTTGGAGGTGCGCAAGCCGCGCAAGGAGACGGTGGCCGCGCACCTGGTGAACCTCTCCTGGAACGGACTGTCGCATCTGGAGGCCAAGCCCGGGTTGATCACCGCCAGCGGCCGCTGACCGGTCCCCCGTGGGTCGGCCGGTCAGTGGCGGCGGTGGATCTCCGCGACCGGGTGGTAACGACGGTTGCGTTCGGCCTCGGCGTGTTCGGGCGGGCCGACCTTGTCGTACAGGCCGGTGCCGAGCAGGATCAGGCCGAAGATCATCGAGACGACCACGGTCGACATGGAGAAGTTCAGAAAGTTGGCGGGGGTCTGTAGCACCGACATCATCAGGGTGCCGGTGATCAGGAAGACGGCGCCGGCGGTCAGGTTCATGTAGTGGCCGAGGTTGCCGCGTCGGGAGGCGCCGACGATGAGCACGATCCCGAAGGCGATGGAGACCAGCGAGAAGGCCAGGTTGGTGCGGAGCCCAAGGGCCCAGTCACCGTTCCGGCCGAAGAGGGGTCCGCCCACCGTGAGTGCGGTGCCCCAGACGCCGAAGATCAGGATGTAGAGCCCGATCAGGCCGGAGAGCACCCGGTAGATCGGCCGCGCGGGGTGGTTCACCGGAAAGTGCGGCATGACTCCTCCACGCCAACGACAACAATCCGGACAATTGTCCCCCGCGCCGGTGGTCGCGGCAGGGTTTTCGCCGGAGCGGTTCGGGCTCCGGCGAAAACCTCGGACGAATCCGGCAGCAGGACCTCAGAGCACCAGCCGGGCCTTCTGCCAGGCCTCGTGCTCGTCGTCGCTGCCGACCTTGCCGTACATGCCGGCCATCAGCAGCACCATGCTGAGCACCATCAGCACGACGACCGTGGCGACGCTGAGGTTGAAGATGTTGGCCTCGGTGCGGAGGAAGGCGAGCCCGCCGAGGCTGACCACCATGATCAGGTACGCCATCCACTGGTTGATCAGCACGTCGAGGTTGCGGCCGATCGCCGTGCCGACCAGCACGAGAGCGCCGGCCACGGCGCTGAACAGCGAGAAGCCGAGGTTGGTGCCCTGCCCCAGGGCCTGGGTGTCACTCTGGGCGAAGAGCGGGTCGCCGGAGCTGGCGATGAGGCCGAGCAGACCGAAGACCACCAGGTACAGACCGGTCAGCCCGCCGATCGCCCGGTAGATCGGCCGCGCGGGGTGGTTGACGGGGGTGTGGGCCATGTCGGTGTCTCCAACGCCGTTGGGTGGGGGGTCGTCGGCGATTCTCCCGCACACGGTGGTGTGACGCCGCACACGGGGTCCCTGCGGGTCGGCACGCGCCCCTGGTCGGGGTGTCGCCGCCGAGCGGGTTCAGAGACGGTCGGGGAACCGCGCGGGGTTTTCTCAGCCGGCGGGGATCTCGTCGGCCAGGGTGAGCCAGGCCTCCTCGACCTGTTCCCGCTCGGCCCGTATCTGGTGGAGTTGGGCGTCCAGCTCGGCGACCCGGGTGTAGTCGGTGGCGTTTGCCGCGAGCTGGTCGAGCAGCGCGGCCTCCTTCTGCTCCAACTTGCCGACCTGCCGTTCGAGGCGGGTCAGCTCCTTGCGGGCCTGCCGGGCCTCGGCGGCGCTCATCCCGCCCTGCGCCGCAGGGGCGCTCGGCGCGGCACCCGCAGGAGTGGCGGTCCGGCCGGGGCCGGGGCGGCCGGCGGTACGGGCGAGGTACTCCTCGACCCCGCCGGGCAGGTGCACCAGCCGGGCGTCGCCGAACATGCCGTACGCCACGTCGGCCACCCGCTCGATGAGGTAGCGGTCGTGGCTGGCCACCACGATGGTGCCGGGCCAGGAGTCGAGGAGGTCCTCCAGCGCGGCCAGGGTGTCGGTGTCGAGGTCGTTGGTGGGCTCGTCGAGCAGCAGCACGTTCGGCTCACCGGCGAGCAGCCGCAGCATCTGGAGTCGGCGGCGCTCCCCACCGGAGAGGTCACCGACCGGGGTCCAGAGCCGCCGGTCGTCGAAGCCGAACACCTCGGCGAGCTGGGCGGCGGAGATCTCCCGGTCGCCGAGGCGTACCCGCCGGGCGACCTCCTCGACGGCTTCCAGCACGCGCAGCTCGCTGGGGAGCTCGGCGAGTTCCTGGGAGAGGAACGCGGGCCGTACGGTGCTGCCGGTGATCAGCCGGCCGCCGTCGGGGCGGGTGATGCCGGCGAGCATCCGCAGCAGGGTGGTTTTGCCCGCGCCGTTGGCGCCGAGGATGGCCACCCGGTCGCCGGGGCCGACCTGCCAGGTGACGTGGTCGAGGATGGTCTTGGGGCCGGCGTGCAGGCGGACGTCCTCCAGGTCGTACACCTGCTTGCCGAGCCGGGCGGTGGCCAGCCGTTGCAGCGACATGGTGTCGCGGGCCGGCGGCACGTCGGCGATGAGCGCGTTGGCGGCGTCGATGCGGAACTTCGGCTTGGAGGTGCGGGCCGGCGGGCCCCGGCGCAGCCAGGCGATCTCCTTGCGGAGCAGGTTCTGCCGGCGGGCCTCGGTGGCGGCGGCGACCCGCTCGCGTTCGGCGCGGGCGAGAATCCAGGCGGCGTAGCCGCCCTCGTAGGCGCGCACGGTCTGGTCGGCGACTTCCCAGGTGGTGGTGCAGACCGCGTCGAGGAACCAGCGGTCGTGGGTGACCACGACCAGGGCGCCCTTGCGGTCGAGCAGGTGCCGGGCCAGCCAGTCGACGCCGCCGACGTCGAGGTGGTTGGTGGGCTCGTCGAGGATGAGCAGGTCGGCGTCGCGGACCAGCAGGGCGGCCAGCGCCACCCGGCGGCGTTCACCACCGGACATCGGCCCGACCGGGGTGTCGAGGCCGAGGTGGGGCAGTCCGAGCCCGTCGAGGATGGCGCGTACGCCCGCGTCGCCGGCCCATTCGTGCTCGGCGCCCATGCCCTCGGCGAGCCATCCGGTGCCGAGGACGACGTCGCGGACGGTGGCCTCGGGGCTGAGGGCGAGGTTCTGCGGCAGCCAGAGCACCCGCAGGTCGCGGCGGTGGGTGACGCGCCCGTCGTCGGGTTCCTCGGTGCGGGTGAGCAGCCGCAGCAGGGTGGACTTGCCGGCGCCGTTGAGCCCGACCACACCGATCCGGTCCGCGTCGTCCAGACCGAGTGACACCTCGGTGAGCAGTGGCCCGGCCGCGCCGTAGCCCTTGGAGACCCGGTCCAGGTTGACGATGTTGGCCACTACCCCACCCTCCATGATCAAGGCGTCCGGGTGCCAACGGGCACCTGCGGACGCCTGGCCCTCCAGGGTACGCGGACCGCGCTTCGGGTCAGGTGACGCGGGCGCCGTGGACCGGGCCGTGGGCGGTGCGGGCCTGGCGGCACACGCTGGCGGCTTCCAGCTCGGCGGCGACGCGTTCGGCATCGGCGGCGTCGGCGGTGAGGAAGACGCAGGTCGGGCCGGAGCCGGAGACGATGCCGGCGAGCGCTCCGGCGGCCTCGCCGGCCTTCAGGGTGGCCGCCAGCGAGGGGCGCATGGCCAGGGCGGCGTCCTGGAGGTCGTTGCCGAGGGTGGGGGCGAGCATCCGGGGGTCGCGCTGCCGGAGGGCGGCGAGCAGCGCGTCGGTGCTGCCGAGCGGTGGCCCGGCGGCGCCGGTCTCGCGGAGCCGGTCGAGTTCCCGGTACGCCTGCGGGGTGGAGAGCCCACCCTCGGCGATGGCGACCACCCAGTGCCAGGACGTGGGGCGGGCCAGGACGGGGCTGACCGCCTCGCCCCGGCCGGTGCCCAGCGCGGTGCCGCCGTGGATCAGGAAGGGCACGTCCGAGCCGAGGTCGGCGGCGATGCCGGCCAGTTCGTCGCGGGACAGGCCGGTGCCCCAGAGCGCGTCGCAGGCGACCAGTGCGGCGGCGGCGTCGGCGCTGCCACCGGCGAGCCCGCCGGCGAGCGGGATCTGCTTGCGCAGGTGCAGGCGGGCGTGCGGCATCACGCCCGCGTACCCGGCGAGGGCGTGGGCCGCCCGGATGATCAGGTTGGTGTCGTCGAGGGCCAGTTCCCCGGTGCCCTCGCCCTCCATGGTGAGGGTGAGGGTGTCACCTCGGCGGGCGGTCAGCTCGTCGTAGATCGAGATCGCGTGGTAGACGGTGTTCAGCTCGTGGTAGCCGTCCCGGCGCAGCGGGCCGACCCCCAGGTGCAGGTTGACCTTGGCGGGTACCCGTACGCGGACCGGTCCGTAGGCTCCGCGTCGCTCCTCGTCGTCCTCCGGTCGCCAGGCCTCGGTCACGACAGGACGTCCCGGGCAGGGGTGTCGGACGGCTTGTCCACGATCAGCTCCTCGGCGGGGTCGGCGGCCGGTTCCGGCGTCGGCGTCAGCCTACTGCGCGGCCGGCGTACGGCTCGGGGCCGACGCGGCGACGGCGGCGAACTGCTCGACGGTGAGTGACTCGCCACGCGCGCCGGGGTCGACCCCGGCGGCGGTGAGCGTCGCAGCGGCCCGGTCCGCGCCGCCGGCCCAGCCGGCCAGGGCGGCGCGCAGCGTCTTGCGGCGCTGCGCGAACGCCGCGTCCACCACGGCGAAGACCTGCTCCCGGGGTACGTCGGGGCGGGGTGGTTCGCGGCGGGTGAAGGCGACCAGGCCGGAGTCGACGTTGGGCACCGGCCAGAACACGTTGGGTGGCACCTTCCCGGCGGCACGGGCGCGGGCATGCCAGGCGAGCTTGACCGACGGTATGCCGTACACCTTGGAGCCGGGGCCGGCGACGAGCCGGTCGGCGACCTCCTTCTGCACCATCACCAGGCCGTGGCGGAGGCTGGGCAACTCGGCGAGCAGGTGCAGGACCACCGGCACGGCGACGTTGTAGGGCAGGTTCGCCACCAGTGCGGTCGGCGCCGGGTCGGCCAGGTCGGCGGCGGTGAGCCGGAGTGCGTCGGCGTGGTGCACGGTGAGCCGGGCGGCGTCCGGGCCGGCGTGCCGGACGGCGGTGTCGGAGAGGGCGCCGGCCAGCGTCCGGTCGATCTCCACGGCGTGCACGTGGGCGGCGGCGGGCAGCAGGGCGAGGGTGAGCGAGCCGAGCCCGGGGCCGACCTCCAGCACCACGTCGTCGGGGGTGAGCCCGGCGGTGGTGACGATCCGGCGGACGGTGTTCGGGTCGTGCACGAAGTTCTGGCCGAGCTTCTTGGTGGGCGCGACGCCGAGCCGGGCGGCGAGGTCCCGGAGCTCCGCCGGGCCGAGCAGGTCTGCGGCCATAACCCGACAGCGTACGGGTCAGCCGACGGCCACCGGCGCGCCGTCGGCGAAGTGGCAGGCGGCGAGGCGGCCGGCGGTGTCGGTGACGGTGGGTGGTTCGCTGTGCCGGCAGATGTCCTGGGCGACCGGGCAGCGGGTGTGGAACCGGCAGCCGGGTGGCGGGGCGACCGGGCTGGGCGGGTCGCCGGCGAGAGTGACCCGTTGCCGGCCGCGTTCGGCGGGGTGCCGCACGGGCACCGAGCCGAGCAGCGCCCGGGTGTAGGGGTGGGCGGGCTGCTGGTAGACGGTGGTGACGGGACCGAGTTCGGCGAGCCGGCCGAGGTACATGACCGCGACGCGGTGCGACACGTGCCGGACCACGCCGAGGTCGTGGGCGATGAAGACCAGGGTGAGCCCGAGCCGGCGCTGGAGTTCGGCGAGCAGGTTGACCACCTGGGCCTGCACGGAGACGTCGAGTGCGGAGACCGGTTCGTCGCAGACCACGACGCGGGGCTCGGTGGCCAGGGCGCGGGCGATGCCGATGCGTTGCCGCTGGCCGCCGGAGAACTCGTGTGGGAAGCGGTGCATCATGTCGGGCGCGAGGCCGACCAGGTCGAGCAGTTCGCCGACCCGGTCGCGGCGGGCGGCGGCGCCCCGGGTGAGTTTGTGCACGTCGAGTGGCTCGGCCACCAGGTCGAGCACGGTCAGGCGCGGGTTGAGCGAGGTCAGCGGGTCCTGGAAGACCATCTGCACGGCCCGGCGCAGGGCGCGGTGGCGGGTGCCCCGGGCGGTGGCGACGTCGTCTCCGGCGTACCGGACGCTGCCGGCGTCGGGGCGTTCCAGCCCGACCAGCATCCGGGCCAGGGTGGACTTGCCGCACCCGGACTCGCCGACCACGCCGAGGGTCTCTCCGGCGGCGACGCTGAGGTCGACGCCGTCCACGGCGTGTACCCGGGCGGTGCGGCCCATGCCCCGGCCGGCCCGGTAGGTCTTGTGCAGCCCGGTGGCGACCAGCAGCGGCTCACCGGCGCGGCGTGCCGCCGGGGGCCGGGGGCCGGTGGCTGGCTCAGACGGTGGCATCGATGCCCTCCTCGGCGTGGTGGCAGGCGGCGGTCCGTCCGGCGCGGGCCAGCGGGCGGCGGGGCGGCCGGGTCTGCCGGCAGGTGTCGTCGGCGCGGGGGCAGCGCGGGTGGAAGGCGCAGCCGGTGGGGAGCGCCGCCAGGTTGGGCGGGCTGCCGGGGATGGGCCGCAGCGCTTCGCCGGGGTCGGCGAGGTCGGGTACGGAGCGCAGCAGGGCGGCGGTGTACGGGTGGGCCGGCGCGTCCAGGATCTCGGCGACGGTGCCGGTCTCGACGATCCGGCCGGCGTACATGACGGCCACCCGGTCGGCGAGTTCGGCGGCGACGCCGAGGTCGTGGGTGATCAGTAGGACGCCCATGCCGAGTTCGGCGCGGAGCCGGTCGATGAGGTCGAGGATCTGCGCCTGGACGGTGACGTCGAGGGCGGTGGTGGGTTCGTCGGCGATGAGCAGCCGGGGGCCGAGGGCCACGGCCATGGCGATCAGGATGCGTTGCCGCATGCCGCCGGAGAACTGGTGCGGGAAGTCGCGTACCCGGCGGTCGGGTGCGGGGATGCCGACCAGCCGGAGCAGCTCCACGGCCTCGGCGCGGGCCTGTCGACGGGAGGCGCCCCGGTGCAGCCGGAAGACCTCGCCGAGCTGGTCGCCGATGGAGAGCACCGGGTTGAGGGCGGAGAGCGCGTCCTGGAAGACCAGGGCCATGGTGCTGCCGCGCAGCCGGCGTACGTCCTCGGGGTGGCCGCTGGCGATGTCGTGTCCGGCGACCCGGATCTCGGCGGCGTCGAGGCGTACGCCGGGGCCGTCGAGCAGCCCCATCACGGCGCGGGCGGTGACCGACTTGCCGGAGCCGGACTCGCCGAGCAGCACCAGCACCTCGCCGGCGGCGATGTCGAGGTCGACGCCGCGTACCGCGGGCAGGTCGCCGCGTCGGGTGGTGAAGGTGACGTCGAGGCCGCGTACGCGCAGCGCGTCGGCGGGCGGCTGGTGCCCGGTCGTCGCGTCGAGGGTGCTGCCTGTTGACCGTCGAGCCATCCCGGCCCCCTGATTTCAAGCTGATTTCGGCAGGTAACGATTTCTGGCGCGATCCCCGGGATTCACGCCGAAGTTGTTCTGCATATTGACACGTCGTGACTGATCCTGGCAATCTCTCGTTCCACATCGCCGAGATTCGGCATCGCCCCCAGCAACGGATGACGGATTCTCCCGCCACCACCCCCGGGACGGCCGACCGACATGAAGGGAGAAGCGCGTGCTCGACCCCGCGCCGCGTTACACCGGGTACACGTCCTACAGCTACCTGGAGGCCGGCACCGACTACCGGGAGTTCAAGCTGGCGCCGGAGATCGGCCGGGTGCCCGCGTACCAGGGCGGCGCGCTCTCCGACGGGCAGCGCGAGCGGGTCGCCCGGCTGCTCACCGACGAGATCGTGATCTCCCTGCACGACCATCCCTCGGTCTTCCCGGAGAACATCCGGGAGACCGTCGACTACAACCGCACCGCCCGCCACCACACCGGCTACGCCGGGCTGGCCCGCTCCGGCATGACCGCCGTCTTCGACAACCTGATGGACGGCACCTGCTGCGTGACCAGCCAGATGGGCTGGAAGTGGACCGACGTCATCGCCGACCTGGGAATGCGCCTCTCCGACGTGGCCCACCAGGACTTCCTGATCAAGGTGGAGAAGCTGGCCGACATCCGGTACGCGCACGAGACCGGGCGGATGGGTCTGGTGCTCGCCACCGAGGCCGCCACGATGATCGAGAACGAGCTGGACCGGCTGGACATGCTCTACGGCTTCGGCGTCCGGCAGATGGGCATCGCCTACAGCGAGGCCAACACTCTCGGCAGCGGCCTCAAGGAACGCAACGACGGCGGGCTGACCTACTTCGGCGAGAAGGCCGTCCGCCGGATGAACCGGCTCGGCATCGCCATCGACATCTCCCACTCCGGCGACCGCACCTCGGCCGAGGTGGTCGCCGCATCGAGCAAGCCCATCTTCATCACCCACGCCGGCTCCCGGACGGTCTGGCCGACCAACCGGATGAAGCCCGACGACGTGATCGCCGCCTGCGCCGAGCGCGGCGGGGTGATCGGGCTGGAAGCGGCACCGCACACCACCCTCTCGGCCGCCCACCCCCGGCACAGCCTGGAGTCGGTGATGGACCACTTCGTCCACTGCGTCGACCTGGTCGGCATCGACCACGTGGCGTTCGGCCCGGACACCCTCTTCGGTGACCACGTCGGGCTGCACGACACCTTCGCGGCGCACCTGTCCATCGCCGAGGCGCACGGGCACGTCGAGCACCCCCGGGTGCCCTACGTGGACGGCCTGGAGAACCCGGCCGAGTGCTACTGGAACATCGTCGCCTGGCTGGTCGGCCACGACTACTCGGACGACGAGATCAGCAAGGTCCTGGGGGGCAACATCCTGCGCGTTCTAGAGGAGGTCTGGCACTGATGCGCCGCACAACACGTACCCTCGCCATCGCGGTGGGGCTGCTCTCGATAGGGCTGGCCACCGCCTGCTCACCCAGCGACCCGGACGCCGGCAGCGGCTCCGGCGACGCCCAACGGTTGACCATCGGCACCACGGCCGACGTGGTCAACTACAACCCGCTGGTCGGCAACAGCCGCACCGACACCTGGGTCACCAACCTGATGTACCCGCGCCTGATGGGGATGGGCCTCGACGGCGCCCGCACCCCGTACCTGGCCACCGAGTGGGCGTACGCGCCGGACGGCAAGAGCGCAAAGGTGACCCTGCGCGACGACTTCACCTGGACCGACGGGGAGAAGGTCACCGCCGACGACGTGGTCTTCACCATCAAGGCCATCGCCGCAGAGAAGATCGGCGTGGTCGCCGGCCTGATCCCGGCATTCCAGCAGGCCACCGCGCTCTCGCCGACCGAGGTGGAGTTCACCCTCGCCGAGCCCGACGGCACGTTCCTGGAGAACGTCGGCTTCTGGATGCCGGTCGTGCCCGAGCACGTGTTCAGCAAGGTCGGCAAGGTGGCCGAGTTCGCCAACGACACGGACTGGGTCTCCGCCGGCCCGTACCAGTTGACCAGCGTGGAACGCGGCCAGCGGTACGTGCTCAAGAAGGTGGAGAACTACCCGCTGGTCGAGGGCGGCCCGAAGACCGCCGAGGTGGTGTTCCGGGTCTTCCCGGACGTCAACACCGAGGCGTTGGCGCTGCGTAACGGTGAGATCGATCTGATCGCCAACGCGCTGCCCCCGGCGCTGGCCAAGACGCTGGAGGGCGACAGCAAGCTCAAGCTGGTCAAGGTCCCCTCGCTGGGCTGGGCACACATGCAGTACAACCTGGCCCGTAAGCCGCTGGACAAGCTGGAGGTGCGGCAGGCGCTGGCCGCGGCGGTGGACTACGAGGCGATCCGCCGGGTGGCGTTGCAGGGTTCGGCCGTGTCGTCCAACTCCTCGGTGCTCACCCCCACCCTCAAGCAGTGGCAGGACACCTCGGCGACCGAGTACGCGTACGACCCGGCGCGGGCGAGGCAGCTGCTGACCGGGGCGGGCTTCACCGACGGCAACGGTGACGGGCTCTTCGACGGGCTGAGCCTGCGAATGATCTACGACCAGGCCGACCCGAACATCGCCAAGTGGGCCCAGCTGGTGCGCGACTCCGGCAAGGAGGCCGGCATCGACATCAAGCTGGAGGGCCTGGAGCGCAACACCTACCTGGCCAAGACCAAGGAGCGGGACTTCGACATCTACGCCGGCTCCTGGGCGATCATGGAGAACCCGCCGGCCAACCTGACCCTGGCGTTCAAGTGCGAGGGCTTCATCAACTACGCCAACGCCTGCGACCCGGCGCTGGACAAGCTGATCGACGAGTCCCGGTCCTACCTGGACCAGCCGTCGCAGAAGACCGCCATCCAGGCCGCCGCGAAGATCATCAGCGACCAGGTGTACGACAACGTGCTCTACGTCGAGGAGTTCACCTTCGCGCACTCGGCGCAGTGGTCGAACTTCCTGGTCCAGCCCAGCGAGCTGCTCTCCATCGTCAACCCCCAGTCCCTGGCCCAAGCCACCGCCGGCTGAAAGGAGGGGCCCCCTGTTAACGCCTGCGGTAGAGCAGGGGGCCCCTCTTAACACTTTCGGCCGAACCGACCGGCACCCGAAGCACCGAGGGAGGCACCGTGCCCGCCGGCATCCGCTTTCTCCTGCGCCGCGTACTGCGCGGCCTGCTCACCATGTGGTTCGCGGTCACCGTCACCTTCTTCCTGCTGCGCCTGCTGCCCGGCGACCCGGCGCTGGCCATCGCCGACCCGGGGATGACCGAGGAGCTGCGCGCCAAGCTGCTCGCCGACTACGGCCTGGACCGCTCGCTCGGCGTGCAGTACTGGGAGTACCTGACCCAGCTCGCGCAGGGCAATCTCGGGATGTCGTTCCGGCAGAACCAGCCGGTGCTGGACATCCTGCTGGAACGGCTGCCGTGGACGCTGCTGCTGGCCGGCTCGGCGCTCGCGGTGACCGTCGCGCTCGGCATCCCGCTCGGCGTGCTCGCCGCCACCCACGCCAAGAGCGGCCTGGACCGGTTCATCCAGGTCGGCGGGATCACCGGCCAGTCGCTCTTCGTGCCGAGCATCGGCGTCTTCCTGTTGTACGTCTTCGGCGTACAACTCGGTCTGCTGCCCATCGGCGGCGCGATGGACGGCGACGCGACCGGGCTGGCCGCCTGGGGCAGCATCGCCGTGCACCTGATCCTGCCCTGCCTGTCGCTGGTGCTGGTGCAGCTCGGCTCGTACGTGCTGACGCTGCGTAGCACGCTGATCGACGCGCTCGGCGAGGACTACTGCACGCTGGCCCGAGCCAAGGGCATGCCGCAGCGCCGGGTGGTCTGGCGGCACGCGCTGCGCAACGCCCTGCTGCCCACCACCACGCTGGTCGGCCTGCAACTGGGCTTCCTGGTCGGCGGCGCGGTGCTCACCGAATCCATCTACGCCTACCCGGGCGTCGGCCGGAGCATCTTCGAGGCGGTCGGCCAGCTCGACTTCCCGGTGCTCCAGGGCGCCTTCCTGATGCTCGCCTTCGCGGTGATCGTGGCCAATCTGCTCACCGACATCGCGTACGGCCTGCTCGACCCGAGGGTACGGACCGCATGACCATCCCCCTGACCCCCGCCGCCGGCGCCACGGCGGCGCTGCCGCCGTCGGAGTCGGTGGCCCAGCAGACCTGGCAGGCGTTCCGGCGCAACCCCCTCGGCCTGGCCAGCGCCGCCGTGCTGATCGTGCTCATCGCGGTCGCGGCCGGCGCCGGCCTGATCGCCGACTACCCCAGCGGGTACGGCGAGGACGTGCTCGCCGGCCCCAGCGCCGCCCACTGGTTCGGCACCGACGACCTGGGGCGGGACGTCTTCGCCCAGGTGGTCTGGGGCACCCGGGTCAGCATCGTGGTGGGCCTGGCGGCCAGCGTGCTGGCGATCCTGATCGGGGTGCTGGTCGGTGTCGCCGCCGCCTACTTCCGGTACGCCGACGCCCTGCTCGGTGTGATCGTCGACCTCTCCCTGTCGTTGCCGGTGCTGCCGCTGATGATCCTGGTCGCCGCGCTGGCCGGACCGAGCGTGTCGACCCTGGTCGTGGTGATCGCGCTGTTCAGTTGGCCGGAGGTGGCCCGGGTGGTGCGCTCGCAGGGGCTGGCCGTGGTGCCGATGCCGTACGTCTCGGCGGCCCGGGTGATCGGCGGCTCGCACCTGTGGATCATCCGCAAGCACATCCTGCCCGGGGTGGCGCCGGTCATCGCGGTGTCGGTGGTGCTGACCACCTCGCGGGCGGTGCTCTCCGAGGCCGGGCTCTCCTTCCTCGGCCTGGGCGACCCGAACAGCTGGTCCTGGGGGGCGATCCTGCACCAGGCCCAGCGGTCCGGATCGCTGGCCACCGCGTGGTGGACCACGCTCTTCCCCTCCCTGGCCATCCTGCTGCTCGTGGTGGCCACCACCCTGCTCGCCGTGGCATACAACGACGCCCGCAACCCCCGGACGAGGTGACCGACCGGTGCGACTGCCGCCCACCTTCTACCCCGCGCTGCACGACCGGGTCCGCGCCGGCCTGGACGAGGCCGGGCTCGACGCGCTGCTGCTCGACGACCCGCTGGACGTGGCGTACCTGACCGGATTCGCGCACTTTCCCAACGAGCGCCCGGTGGTGGCGCTGGTGCCGCGCGACGGCGAGGTGCTGCTGCTCGTGCCGGACCTGGAGCGGGAGTACGCGGCCGACCAGCGGGCCGCCGCCCGCCTGGTGGTCTATCCGGAGTTCCCCGGCGAGCGCAGCCCGTTCGCGCTGCTGGCCGACGCCGCGGGCGGGCTGCGCCGGATCGGGCACGCGGCGTCCACCTCGACCGGACGGGTGGCCGCCGTCGCCACCGCCTTCACCGGCGCCGAGACGGTCACCTGCGACCTGGTCGGGCGGCTGCGACTGCGCAAGACACCGGAGGAGGTCACGCTGCACACCGAGGCGGCCCGGATCGCCGACGCGATGCTCGCCGAGGGCGTCCGGCTGGTCGCCGCCGCCAGCGACGACGACCTGCCCACCGAGACCGAACTCGCCGCCCAGGTGACCCGGTTCGGCGCCGCGACGATGTACGCCGAACACGACGACGTGGTGGTCGTGCCGATGCTCACCGGCGGGCTGGTCTACGGCGGCCCGAACTCGGCCCAGCCGCACCGGCTGCCCGGCGGCGACCGGCTGCGCCGGGGCGAGCCGTTCATGCTCTCGCTGGGCTGTGCGGTGGGCGGCCGGTTCGTGGAGAGCGAACGGACGTTCCTGCTCGGCGAGCCCACCGCCGAGCAGCGCCGCTACTACTCGGTGGTGCGCCGGGCACAGGAGGTGGGCACCGAGGCGCTACGGCCCGGCACCCGTTGCGCGGAAGCGAACCGGATCTGCCTGGACGTGGTCCGCCGGGCCGGGCTGGCGCAGTTCCTGCGGCATCGGCAGGGCCACGGCATCGGGTTGGGCTTCCACGAGCCGCCGTGGGTCGCCGACGGCGACGACACCGTGCTGGAGCCCGGCATGGTCCTCTCCAGCGAGCCCGGCATCTACGTACCCGGCCACGCCGGCTACCGCATCTCGGACACCGTGCTGGTCACCGAGGACGGCCCGCGCCGGCTCACCGGATACCCCCGTGACCTCGCCGACATCGTGATCGGAGCCTGACTGACATGTTCGTGGAGATCAACGGAAACCGGCTCAACGTCGAGGTGCTCGGCGACGCCCCCGACCGGCCCACGATGATCGTTCATCACGGTGCTCCCGGGCTGGGCTCGATGGCCGAACCGCGCGCCTCCTTCGCGCCGTTCGCCGACGCGTACCGGGTGATCGTCTTCGACGCCCGGGGCTCCGGGGCGAGCGAGGGCCACCCGCCCTTCACCCACGAGCAGTGGGCGGCCGACGTGGACGGGCTGCGCGCCTGGGCGGGCGTGGACCGGATCATCATGGCCGGCGGCTCGTACGGCGGCTTCATCGCCATGGAGTACGCGCTGCGCTACCCGGACCGGGTCGCCGGCCTGGTGCTGCGCGACACCGCCGCCGACAACGCCAACCAGGAGCTGGCGCTGCGCAACGCGCTGGCGTCATCCCGGGTGGAGATCGACCGGGCGAAGCTCGACCGGATCATGTCCGGCACGGTCCGTGACGACGCCGACCTGAAGGACTGCTGGGCGGAGATCCTGCCCCTCTACGACCACGACCTCGACTGGGCGAAGGTCCGGCAGCGGGTGGAGGACACTCCCTACCGGTACGCCACCCACAACTTCGCCTTCGCCGTCAACCAGCCGAACTACGACATCAAGCCGCTGCTGCCCCGGATCGGCTGCCCCACCCTGGTCACCGTCGGCCGGCACGACTGGATCACCCCGGTGGCGTGCAGCGAGACCATCGCGTCGCTGGTCCCGGACGCCCGGCTGGTCGTCTTCGAGCACTCCGGACACTCGCCGCAAGTGGAGGAGGCGGAAAGGTTCCAGGCGGTGGTCCGCGCGTTCCTGGCGGAACTGCCGGCGACTGCGGCATGATGCCCATCGACATGTACGATCTCGATCCCACCGACCGGCGTATCGTCGCCGCGCTCCAGGTCAACGGCCGGGCGAGTTGGACGGACATCGCCCAGCTCACCGGCACGTCGGTGACCACCGTGGCGCGCCGGGCCCAGCAACTGCTGGCCGACGAGATGGTGAAGGTCGCGGCCGTGCCGCAGCCCGGCGGTGGCGGCCCGGCGGACCTGCTGATCGTACGGATCCGCTGCACCCCGGGGAGCCAACTGCCGGCCGCGCAGGCCCTCGCCGCGATGCCCGAGGTACGTTTCGTCGCCCTGGTCACCGGCGTCTACGACCTGGTGGCCGAGGTGCTGGTGCCCAAGGGCACCAGCATGCACGGGGTGCTGCTGGACGGGTTGCAGACCATCCCGGGGGTGCAGGGCAGCGTCGCCGACCTGGAGTTGCACACGTACAAGGCCACCCACGAGTGGAGCCAGCACCTGCTCGGCGGTGCCGCGCAGCTCGCCGGCCCGCCCCCGGTGCACGACTGCTCGGCGACCCACCTGGACGAGCTGGACGAGCGGATCGTGGCCGCGCTGCGGGCCGACGGGCGGGCCAGCTTCCAGGCCGTCGCCATGGGACTGGGGGTCAGCGAGAGCACCGTGCGCCGCCGCTTCGAGGCGCTGTACCAGGCGGGCTGCGTACAGGTGATCACGCTGGTGCCGGCGGCGGCGCTGGGCTTCGAGGCGGAGATCCTGTTCTGGTTGTCGGTGGCGCCGGCCCGGCTGGACACGGTGGCGCGCGAGTTGGCGGCGCTGCGCGGGGTGCGGTACGTGGCGGCCACCCTCGGGCAGGAGTCGCTGATGTGCGAGGTGATCCTGCCCAGCCACGCCGACGTCTTCGAGTTCACCACCAAGACCCTCGCCGGCATCGAGGGCATCCAGGCGTGGACCGCCGGAGTGCAACTGCTCACCGTCAAGCGCGGCTTCGTGATCACCCCGTGGGCCGCACGCCGCCTCAACGCGGCGGCAGCGCCCGCACCCGCCGCGCCCGCACCCGCCGCGCCCCCCGCGCGCACCCCCCGCGCCCGCCGCGGCTGAGGTGTAAGGAAGGGCACCTTATTAACGCCTCGTGTACTAAAAGGGCCCCCTCCTAACAAGGCGCACCGGCGCGCGGCACGGGACAGGGTCCGCGGTGGGGGTCAGTGCCAGGGGCCGAAGGCGCGGTCGCCGGTGGCGGAGATGGCGGCGCAGAGGGTGTCGAGGTCGGTGCCGGTGGTGGCGGCCAGGGCCCGCACGGTCAGCGGGATGAGGTACGACGCGTTGGGGCGGCCCCGGTGCGGCACCGGGGTGAGGTACGGCGCGTCGGTCTCGACCAGGATCTGGTCGAGCGGGGTCAGCGCGGCGGCCTCGCGCAGCGCCCCGGCGCTGGCGAAGGTGACGGTGCCGGCGAAGCTGAGCAGGTATCCCCGGCGGACACACTCGGCGGCGAACCCGACGTCGCCGGAGAAGCAGTGCATCACCACCGTCTCCGGTGCGCCCTCGTCGTCCAGGATGCGCAGCACGTCGGCGTGCGCGTCCCGGTCGTGGATGACCAGGGTCTTGCCGTACCGCTTGGCGATGGCGATGTGAGCGCGGAAGCTCTCCTCCTGCGCGGCGCGGCCCTGCTCGCCGGTGCGGTAGAAGTCCATGCCGGTCTCGCCGACGCCGCGCACCCGGTCCCGCGCGGCCAGGGCCTCGATCTCGCGCAACGCGGCGTCGAGATCGGCCAGCCGGGGCGCCTCGTTGGGGTGCAACGCCACCGTGGCCAGCACCGCCGGATGTTTCTCGGCCACCTCGACACCCCAGCGGGAGGACTCCACGTCGACGCCGACCTGCACCAGCCGGTCGACGCCGACGGCGGCGGCGACCTCGATCGCCGCGGCGACCGGTTCGGCGGCGGCGCTTCCGCCCGGTACGCCGACCTCGCTGACGGTGATGTCCAGGTGAGTATGGCTGTCCAGCACCGGGCGGGGCAGTGGTTCGGGGGCGGGCGGGAACTCACCGGCCCGGCGGGATGCGCGCTGGCTGCGGGTTTCGGTTGATTCGCTCATCAGTCGACAGCATCACACAGGCCGCCGGTCCACCCTGCCGCCACCCGCAGTTCACCTCGACTACGTCGGACGCACCTACGGTCGCCGGATGAACACGTGGAACGAGGTGAGGTGAGGTGACACCGTGAGCATCACCCCTCGGGCCGACGGCTCCGCCCAGGAGCGGACCGGTCTGCGCGTGGCGTACGGAGGCGCGGTCTATCCGGCGGAGGAGCTTGCCCGGGGCTCGGCCTTCGAGCTGTTCAGCGCGGACGAGGTGGCCGGGTTCGAGTGGGCGCCCCGGCAGAACTCGGCCCTGCCGTGGCGACGGTTCGTGCATGTCACCGAGGTCAGCGCCGTGCACGGGACGACCGGGTCGGCCGAGGAGCCGGAGGCGCCGCTGCTGGTGCCACTGCACCGTGAACGGGGTTGGGCGGAGGTGCACCGGCTCGGCCAGCAACCCAACGCGGCGGACGATCCGCTGGTCACGGCGGTACGCGCCTCGGCGACCGTACGGCGTGGCACGCGCATGATGAAGATCCTCTCCGCTCGGCAACTCGCCGGCTACGTGCGGGGCTGGCTGCCGCACGGGTTCTGCTACCGCGAGCACGACGTGGCGCACCTGCGCACCCCGACGGCCACCACCGTGCTCCGCACCGACGGCAGCGGCGGCGCTCGGGAGGGGGTGGAGGTGACGTACGCGCTGCGGTGGCGCGCCGCTGACCCGGGCGACTACGACGTGCCGTCCGGTGCGTCGTACCGGGGGCTGACCGCGTTGGGCGCCCGCGACCGGTTGGGGCCGGCGGTGCTGGGCACCGGGTTCACGCCGAGCAGCCACCATCTGCTTCCCGAGTTCGTCACCCGCGACTTCGCCGACCTGCCGATGCCGGCCAACGCCACCCTGCTGGCCTACCCGGCGGAGGGATTGGAGGTGGTGCTCTACGCCTACCAGGCCGAGCAGCGGGGCTGGCTGCGGATGGTCGGTCCGCAGTGGCGGCACCTGCTCGCCGCGGTGCCGGGGTTGTCGCCGGACCAGGAGTACGTGCCGACCGGCGACGCGCCGCGGTCCACCCGGCTGGTCGGCGCGTACGCGGGCGGCGAGTACGAGGCGGTGGCCGATCTGCCCGGCGGTTTCCGGGTGCTGGCGCTGACCCGGGCCGCCCGGTACCCGGTCGACGCGGTGGCCCGCCGGGTGCGCCTGGCCGCCTGGCGCGGGGTGCCCTGCCTGGTGCTCCGGGAGGAGGCGGGTTGGCTGCGGTTGCGGTTGCGCCATCCGAACCCGGACGCGGTGGCCGCCGTCGGGGCACAGTGCCACGAACGGGGCGTCTACGAGGCGTGGGCCCCGGGCAACGAGGTCACCGACGACCACGTGGTGGACCACCCGTACGTGCTGTGATGCCCCATGTCGGAGTCGTGGGCGGAGGCGGGGCAGGGGCCCGGAGGCGGGGTGGGGGGCCGGAGGGCGGCGAGGAATAACGCGCCTACGGCAGGGAAGGCTCGATCTCCCACCCTGGACAGGAGGATGCGATGCCCTTCATCACCGTCGGCACGGAGAACTCCGCGCCCATCGACCTGTACTACGAGGACCACGGCTCCGGCCAGCCGATCGTGCTGATCCACGGGTTCCCGTTCAACGGGGCGACCTGGGAGAAGCAGACCGGACCGCTGCTCGATGCCGGATACCGGGTGATCACGTACGACCGGCGCGGTTTCGGCAACTCGGCGCA
Organism: Micromonospora sp. CA-263727; assembly: GCF_050942455.1. Lineage (NCBI taxonomy): Bacteria > Bacillati > Actinomycetota > Actinomycetes > Micromonosporales > Micromonosporaceae > Micromonospora > Micromonospora sp. CA-263727. Next base: position 948,883 of record NZ_CP192031.1, on the reverse strand, counting down.
GCCGACGTTCGGGTACGACTACGACACCTTCGCCGCCGACCTCGACGTGCTGATGACCGAACTGGATCTGCGTAACGTGATCCTGGTCGGCCACTCGATGGGCACCGGCGAGGTGACCCGCTACCTGGGCGCGTACGGCTCGGATCGGGTGGACCGGGCCGTGCTGCTGGCGCCGCTGGCGCCGTACCTGAAGCAGGCGCCGGACAACCCGGAGGGGGTCGACCCGAGCCTCTTCGAGGGGTTCAAGCAGGCCATCACCGCCGACCGGTTCACCTACCTCACCCAGTTCTGCAACAACTTCTTCAACTACGACGAGAACCGCGGCAAGCTGGTCAGCGACGAGGCGTACCGGGCGCACTGGGAAATCGGCGCGCGGGCCTCGGCGAAGGGCACGCACGACTGCGTGGACGCCTGGGGCACCGATTTCCGGGCCGACGTGTCGCGGATCGACGTGCCGGTGCTGATCGTGCAGGGTGACAAGGACAACGTGTTGCCGTACCCGAAGACCGGGCAGCGGTTGCAGTCGATGCTCTCGGACAGCCGGCTGGTCACCCTGAAGGGCGCACCGCACGGCACCCCGTGGACCAACGCCGACCAGGTCAACGAGGCGATCATGGAGTTCGTCGGGGCGCCGTCGATGGCGCGGGCCTGACCGGCGCGGCCTGATTCACGCGGGCCACACCGACGCGGGCCTGACCCGTGCGGCCAGCGGCAGCGCGGACAGTGGCAGCAGCCCGAAGGCACCGACGCCGGCCAGCGCGACGGGCGCGACCCCCGGGGGGTCGCGCCCGTCCGGTGCCCGCGGTCAGTCGCCGAGCCGGGCCAGTTCCTCGTCGACGATCGACGGGTCGAGCTTGCGGAACACCGGCTTGGGCGCCGCGAGCGGCCGGCCCACCTGAAGGGGTACGGACTCCCAGCGCGCGCCCTGCGTGTAGTCCCCGGTCAACACCGGGTACGCGGGCCCGCCGTCGAGGTCGTCGACCTGCTCGATGACCGGCATCGGGGCGTGCACCCCGGTGCCGCCGAGCAGCTCGTGCACCTGCTGCGCGGAGTGCGGCAGGAACGGGGTGAGCAGCGTGTTGGCGTCGCTGACCACCTGGAGGGCGACGTGCAGGATGGTGCCCATCCGGGGCTTCTCCTCGGCCGCCTTGAGCTTCCACGGCGCCTGGTCGGAGAGGTACCTGTTGGCCTCGGCGACCACCCTCATCGCCTCACCGATGGCCTGCTTCTGCCGGTGCCGGCCGATCAGGTCGCCGACCGTGGTGAAGCCGGCCCGGCTCACCGCGAGCAGCGTCTCGTCGGCCTCGGTCAGCCCGTCCGGGTCGACCGCCGGGATCTCGCCGAAGTTCTTCGCCGCCATCGAGATCGACCGGTTGACCAGGTTGCCCCAGCCGGCGACGAGTTCGTCGTTGTTGCGGCGGAGGAACTCGGCCCAGGTGAAGTCGGTGTCGTTGCTCTCCGGGCCGGCCACCGCGATGAAGTAGCGCAGCGCGTCGGCGTCGTACCGTTCCAGGAAGTCCCGGACGTAGATGACCACCCGCCGGGAGGAGGAGAACTTGCGTCCCTCCATGGTCAGGAACTCGCTGGAGACCACCTCGGTGGGCAGGTTGAGCCGCCCGAGTTCGCCGGGCTCGCCGTCCCGGCTGCCCTCGCCGGAATAGCCGGCGAGCAGCGCGGGCCAGATCACCGAGTGGAAGACGATGTTGTCCTTGCCCATGAAGTAGTAGGACTGGGCGTCCTTGCCTTCGGCGTCGGCGGACCACCACTTCCGCCATGCCTCGGGGTCGCCGGTGCGGCGGGCCCACTCGATCGAGGCGGAGAGGTAGCCGATCACCGCGTCGAACCAGACGTAGATCCGCTTGTCGGTGCGCTCGCGCCAGCCGTCGAGCGGGATCGGCACGCCCCACTCCAGGTCCCGGGTGATGGCCCGGGGCTGGAGGTCGTCGAGCAGGTTGCGGGAGAACCGCAGCACGTTGGGTCGCCAGCCCTCGCGGGTGTCCAGCCACTGCCGCAGGATGTCGGCCAGGGCGGGCAGGTCGAGGAAGAAGTGCTCGGTCTCGACGAACTTCGGCGTCTCCCCGTTGATCTTCGACCGGGGGTTGATCAGGTCGATCGGGTCGAGCTGGTTGCCGCAGTTGTCGCACTGGTCGCCGCGGGCGCTGTCGTAGCCGCAGATCGGGCAGGTGCCCTCGATGTAGCGGTCGGGCAGCGTCCGGCCGGTCGACGGCGAGATCGCGCCCATGGTGGTCTTGGGCACGATGTAGCCGTTGCGGTACATCCCCTCGAACAGCTCCTGCACCACGGCGTAGTGGTTGCGGCTGGTGGTGCGGGTGAACAGGTCGTAGGAGAGGCCGAGGCCGTGCAGGTCCTCCACGATCACCCGGTTGTACCGGTCGGCCAGCTCACGCGGCGTCAGCCCCTCGGCGTCGGCCTGCACCTGGATCGGGGTGCCGTGCTCGTCGGTGCCGGAGACCATGAGCACGTCGTGTCCGGCCATCCGCATGTACCGGGCGAAGACGTCGGAGGGTACGCCGAAACCGGAAACATGGCCGATGTGGCGCGGGCCGTTGGCGTACGGCCAGGCGACTGCCGCGAGAACGTGACTCATGCCCAGCAAGCCTAGTGACCCGCCCGGCGTCACTGCGAACCAATAGGGGGTCCGGGCTCGGCGGAGCGGCCTGACCGGCCCGTCCGTTTGTCCGATTTGTCGCCGACACGCTGTCTGAGCTGCCTGTCCTGGAACATCTACCGGTGTCCAATGAAGCGCGTGACTGGCAGCCGAGCCGCCCACGACCACGAGGACGGCCTCCCCACCGACATCCGGCCGGAACCGGCCGCGCCGTCGCGTACCCATGCCGTGGCACCGCAGCCCCGGGCGGTGCCGGCGGCCGAACCGCCGGCCGATCCCGACGACGGCCCCGCCGCCGGCGAGCTGGAACCGACCACCGGCGCGCCGGTCGACGCGGTGCCGCGCCGGGTCCCCGTGCGGTCCGCCGGCCGCCGGGCCCGCCGGGGTCAACCCTCCGACGGAGGTACGCCGGACGACGACACGTTCTGGGCGCCCATCGAGGAGGTGCACTGGGACGGCACGCCGGTGCGCCCCGAGGAACCCGGCGACGGCAGCCGGTGGTGGCGTCGGGGCTGGCCGGCCCGGCGTCGCCGGGAGCGGACCCGCCATCCACCGGATCCGCTGCGGGGGCTGCCCGCGCTGTTGGGGCTGAGCCTGGCGGCGGCCTTCTTCGCCTGGGTCAGCGCCGGCCCGTTCTGGCTCGCGGTCGGGCATGCCACCTCGGGCACCGTGGTCGTGACCGACTGCACCGGCGACGGGCTGGCCCAGCGGTGCCGGGGCATCTTCACCGCGGCGAACGAGAAGTTCCGGGCCCATGGCGTACGGGTCAGCGGGGTGCCCGAGCATCGGGCGGCGGCCGGCGCGACCCTGCCGGCCCGGATGACCGGCCCGGACGACGACACCGCGTACGCCGACCGCGGGCCCGGCACCCATCTTCGCTGGCTGCTCGGCCTGCTGGCGGTGCTCGGCTGCGGGTGGGGCATCGTCCGGTGCACCGGCGCGACCCGGCTGCCCGACCGGCGCTCCCGACGCTGGGCCGTCACCGCCGCGCTCGCCGGCCCGCTGGTGATCACCCTCGGTTTCCTCGCCAGCGCCTGGTGAACCGGGCTCGGGTGTTAAGAGGGGGCCCTTCCTCTACCGCAGGCGTTAATAAGGGGCCCTTCCTTACACCATGTGCACGACGGCGTAGACATCACGCCGGCGCAGGGCGAAGGCGGTCGCGACCTCGGTGATGGCGTCGCGGCGGGTCTGGCCGGCGGCCTCCCGCTCGGCCACCGCGGCGCGCAGCTCGTCGTCGTCGGGGCGGGTCGCGGGCGTCGCCGGGGCGCCGGCCACCACGAGGGTGATCTCGCCGCGCGGATCACCCTCGGCGGCCCACCGGGCCAGCTCGCCGAGCGGGCGGCGCAGCACCTCCTCGTAGGTCTTGGTCAGCTCCCGGCAGAGCGCGGCGGGCCGGTCGGCGCCGAAGGCGGCGGCCAAATCGGCCAGTGCGGCGGCGACCCGGTGCGGCGCCTCGAAGAGGACCAGCGTCCGCTCCTCGGTGGCCAGCGTGCGCAGTCGGGCGCGGCGGGCACCCGGGCCGCGCGGCAGGAACCCCTCGAAGCAGAACCGGTCGCAGGGCAGCCCGGAGAGCGCCAGCGCGGTGGTGACGGCGCTGGGCCCGGGTGCGGCGGTGACCGGGACTCCGGCGTCCAGGGCTGCCCGGACCAGCCGGTAGCCGGGGTCGGAGACGCTGGGCATGCCGCCGTCGGTGACCAGGGCGACGAGGTGCCCGTCGGCGAGCACGTCGACCAGCTCCGGGGTACGCCGCTCCTCGTTGCCCTCGAAGTAGGAGACGATCCGCCCCGGGATGGTCACGTCGAGGTCGCGGGCCAGCCGGCTCAGTCGCCGGGTGTCCTCGGCGGCGACCACGTCGGCGGTGGCGAGCACCTCGCGGAGCCGGGTGGAGGCGTCGGCGGGGTTGCCGAGCGGCGCGCCGAGCAGAATCAGGCGACCCGATTCGGACATCTCACCCACGGATGCGTTCTCCTTCATTGACGGCCGTACCGGAATCGGGGACGACGGACGCCACCGGTCCCCTCCGCAGCCTACGATCGCCGGGTGACGAGTGCGTCGACAGCACAGAGCGCGGACGCGGACCGACCGCAGCCGGAGATTTCAGTGACCGGGATCGGCTCCACCGACCCGGCGGACGGTGGTGTGCGGGCGACGGTCCGCCGGCGCCTGGCCACCGTCGAAAACCGGCTGGACGGCCGTTCGTGGCTGGCCACGGCGGTGGTGGTGGCGATCGCGGCGGTCCTCCGGTTCGCCAATCTCAGCCACCCGCCCGGCAAGATCTTCGACGAGATCTACTACGCCCGGGACGCCTGGGGTCTGGTCACCAAGGGCGCGGAGTGGAACTACAAGGACGACGGGCCGTCGTACGTGGTCCACCCGCCGCTGGGCAAGTGGTTGATCGGCTTCGGCGAGTGGGCCTTCGGCTACTCCGATGCCGAGCACGGCATCTCGGTGCCCGGGCACCTCTGGACCACCTCGCCCGAGTTCGCCTGGCGCTTCTCGGCGGCGCTCATCGGCACCCTGTCGGTGCTGCTGCTGGTCCGGATCGGCCGCCGGATGTTCCGCTCGACGGTGCTCGGCTGCGCCGCCGGCCTGCTGCTCGCGGTCGACGGCTTCCACCTGGTGCTGTCCCGCACCGCGCTGCTCGACATCTTCCTGCTCTTCTTCGTGCTGGCCGCGTTCGGCGCGCTGGTGCTCGACCGGGACACCACGCGGCAGCGCTGGGCCCGCGCCCTGGAGGCGGGCCTGGACCCCACCGCCCGGGGACGCGCCGGCCGGCCGCCGGGTGGCTGGCGGAACTGGCCCTGGTGGCGTTTGGCGACCGGGGTGCTGCTGGGCTGCGCCTTCGCGGTGAAGTGGAGCGCGCTGTTCTTCGTTCCGGTCTTCGCGCTGCTGATGCTTTTCTGGGACCAGGGTGCCCGCCGCTCGGCGGGGGTGCGCCGGCCCTGGTGGGGAACCCTGCTCGACGGGGTGCCCTGGATGGTGCTCTCCGGTGTGCTGATGGCGGTCACCTACCTGGCGACCTGGTCGGGCTGGCTGTTCGGCCGGGACGGTTACTACCGGCTCGCCGAGCGGTACCCGGGCTCGGGGCTCAGCGACATACCGGTGCTCGGCGCGCTGTGGAACCTGAAGGAGTACCACCTCGCCGCGCTGGGCTTCCACAACCAGCTCGACGATCCGCACAAGTACCAGTCGTGGCCGTGGCAGTGGCTGCTGCTGGGGCGGCCGGTGGCCTTCCACTGGTCCCCCGACGGTGACTGCGGGGCGCCGAGTTGCGCCTCCGAGGTGCTGCTGCTCGGCACGCCGCTGTTGTGGTGGTCGTTCCTGCCCGCGCTGGTGGCGCTGATCTGGCTCGGCCTGGCCCGGCGTGACTGGCGGGCCACCGCGATCCTGCTCGGCGCGGGCGCGGGGCTGCTGCCCTGGTTCTGGTTCGCCCTGGACGGCCGGACGATGTTCTCCTTCTACACCGCTCCCGCCCTGCCGTTCCTGGTGCTGGCCGTGGTCTACGTGCTCGGTGCGATCGCCTCGCCCGCAGGGCCGGGCGGCTTCCGGCCCGTGGGCGGGGAGGACGACGAGGCCAGCCGGGACCGCCGGCTGGTCGGTGGGGTGATCGCGGGGGCGTACGTCGTACTCGTCGTCCTCTGTTTCGCGTACTTCTATCCGATCTTCGTGGGCCAGGTCCTGCCCTACGCCGAATGGTCGGCACGGATGTGGTTGGACGGACGCTGGATCTGACCATGGCGAAGGGCCCGTCCGCTTCGGCGGACGGGCCCTTCCCGGGAAAATTAGGACGCGCCCCGATCGCCTGCCACGGGGGAAGCGGGCGATTGGGGCGCGCATCAAAAGCTTAACCACCCATGACCAGCGGCACAACGGGGCGGCGCGGGTCAGATTTCCGACGAACGCCGATCAAGGTGATGATCCACAGGTTGGGTCGCCACTGCGTGATCATCTGCCGACGCTGCGCTGCGCCGGCCGCGGATGGTCGGCCGCGTCCGAAATCGACACCGGCCGCCGCCGGACCTCTGCCCACACTGGACCGGGGAAAAACCGCTGTTTGGCCCCATATCGAGCCGACCAAGCGGTTTGCCCCTTAACAAGGCATGGACGGGGCATAGATCCGGATGTTCACATAATGAAGACTTGGGCACCCTGCGGGCCCGCTGATCGGCGCCGGCCCGCGTTCACCCCTGCTTCGGCCGACGGGGCAGCCAGCCGAAGAACCGGTCCCGCAACGAGGTCGCTCCGGGAGCGTGCAGGTCCTCGACGGCGGCGGCCAGACAGCTGCCCAGGTAGACGCTGAGCATCGCCCGGTCCTCGCCGTACTCGGCCAGGAGTCGATCGCGCTTCGGCTCACACGGCCACTCCGCGCCACAGGTGCCACACGTCCAGTCGGGGATCAGCGGGGCATGTTCGCCCGACCCGGCCGCCGGCGCGTTTTCGCCGACCCCGGCCACCATGACACCCGAGCGATCCGCAACACCCGTCATCGCGCTCCCTTCCGCCTCACCCTGGACGGCGGATGGGCACCCGCCGTCGACCACGCGTCACCGCCGTGCCGGACCAGACAGCCTCCGGTACGCCACCCCGTGTTACACGGTTGCGGTACGTTGACCAACCATGGCCACCGCGACTCGCCGCGTTAACCGCACGCGCCCGGACCGGCCGTCGTCGATCCACGCTACGAGAGCGAACCGCCGAACGCACCCCTTCGAGGCCGAGAATGCGTGACCTGCTGCCGCCGACCGTCGCAGTGGCGGTGGCCGATCCGGGCGACTGGGCCGGTCAGCTGCACGCCGCGGAGGCGGCCTGCCTCGGCGACCGCGCGGTGGAGAGCCGGCGGCGTGATTTCGCGGCGGGCCGGTCGTGCGCCCGCCGCGCCATGGCGGCGCTGGGTCTGCCGCCGGTCGCCGTACCCGCCGCCGCCGACCGGTCGCCGGTCTGGCCGGCGGGGCTGGTCGGCACCATCACGCACACCCGCGGCTACTGCGCCGCCGCCGTCGCCCGCAGCACCGAACTCCGGTCGATCGGCATGGACGCCGAGCGGCACAAGGAGCTGAGCCCCGGGGTACGCCGCCTGATCTGTCTGCCGGAGGAGGAGGACCGGTGCATCCGGCTGCCCTCGGGCGTCTCCTGGCCGGCGGTGCTGTTCAGCGCCAAGGAGACCGTGTACAAGATCTGGCACCCGCTCGTCGGCACCTGGCTGGACTTCCACGACGCGCTGGTGGTCCTCGACCCCGACGCGGGAACCTTCACCGCCCGGATCGCGCCGGTCCGGATCGACGCCGCCCCGGTCGCTCACCCGCCTGCGACGATCACCGGCCGGTTCGCGGTGGAGGCGGATCTGGTCCGCACCGCCGCCACGCTGGCGCCCCGCTGAGCCGGCCGCCGCGCGGGGTTGCGGGCACGCGGTAGCGTCAGGCCGTCCGCGTCTGCGATCAGGTGCCCGAGGAGTACGGTGAGCCACCCCCAGCCCCCAGACGGGCCGCAGGACCCCTACCGGCCGAACCCCGAGCAACCGCCGAGCGACCCCTGGGCCCCGCTGCCCCCGGTCGGGCCGACGCCCGGGGCGGCGGCACCGGACGGCACGTGGGACGCGCCGCAGCCGCCCGCCCCCGCCAGCCCCTGGGCCGCACCGCAACCCCCGGACGCCGCCCAGCCGCCCGTCTCCGGCGCGCCACAGCCGGCGTCGCCCGGTCAGCCCTGGACGCCGGTCTCCGGCGCGCCGCAGCCGCCCACCTCGGGTGCGCCATATCCACCGGGCACCCCCTATCAGGCGGCCGGCCCGTACCCGCCGAGCGGCCCGTACCCGCCGCCGGGCGGGTACCCACCGGGTGGCACCTACCCGCCCGGCGGGCCCGGATATCCGCTCGGTGCGCCCCAGCCGGTCCCGGGCGGCGGCAAGAGCAACAAGACCATCCTGATCGTGGTGCTCGTGGTGGCCGTGCTGGCGCTGCTCTGCTGCGCCGGCGGCGTGGTCGCACTCATCGCCGGCGCGAACCGGGCCGCCGAGCAGGCGTCCGAGGCGCTGCCCACTCCGGAGGTCACCCGTGCGGCGCCGGCGCCGAGCAGCCCGCCCGCCGAGCCCGCTTCGCCCCCGCCGGCCCGGGAGGGCGAGACCTTCAACATGCGACCGGGAGACACCCTGGTCCTGACCGACAGCGACGGCACGGTCGAGATCACCGTGGCGAAGTTCCGTACCGTCAACGAGGGCTGTAGTTCGTTCGCGCCCAAGCCGCAGAAGGGTCGCTACCTGATCGCCGACGTGACGGCCACGGTGACCAAGGGCACCGGATCGATCAACCCGTTCTACTTCGAGTGGGTGGCCGACGACGGCACCACGGTCAACGGGCTGATCGGCGCGCTCTCCGGCTGCGGGGATCCGCTCGGCTCGGGCAACAACCTGCGGGCCGGCAGCAAGCGGGCCGGCACGGTCGTCTTCGACGTCGCCAACACCAAGGGTGTCCTGGAGTACCGGCACCTCTTCGAGACCGCCGGCTCCTGGAAGCCGTGACGCCGGGGGCGGCCGGCGCAGCCGGGTGACCGGAGTGTCCGTCCTCAATGGACGTCGCTACACTCCGCCCGGTGATCAACAAGAGATGGTCGTCAGCCGCCCTGCTCGGGCTGCTGGCGGCGACCACGCTGGCCGGCCCGGTGCCGGCATTCGCCGACGACGACAGGGCAGAACCCATCCCCGAACCGCCCCGCGTCCAGCTGGTGCTGGACGTCAGCGGCTCGATGCGGGCCACCGACATCGACGGGCGCAGCCGGATCTCGGTGGCGCAGCAGGCGTTCGGCGAGGTGGTGGACGCCCTGCCCGACGAGACCCAGCTGGGCATCCGGGTGCTCGGCGCCACCTACCAGGGCAAGGACAAGCAGCAGGGCTGCCTGGACACCCAGCAGATCGTGCCGGTCGGCCCGGTGGACCGGGCCAAGGCCAAGGCGGCCGTGGCCACGCTGCGCCCGACCGGATTCACCCCGGTCGGGTTGGCCCTGCGGGAGGCCGCCAAGGACCTGGGCACCGGCACCACCGCCCGCCGGATCGTGCTGATCACTGACGGCGAGGACACCTGTGCTCCGCCGGACCCGTGCCAGGTCGCCCGGGAACTGGCGGCCCAGGGCACCACGCTGGTGGTGGACACCCTCGGTCTGGCCCCCGACGAGAAGGTACGCCGCCAACTGCTCTGCATCGCCGCCGCCACCGGCGGCACGTACACCGCCGCGAACAGCGCCGAGGACCTCACCGACCGACTCAAGCAGCTGGTGGACCGGGCCCGCGACACGTACGCCACCACCCCGGCGAAGGTCGACGGGACGGACGACTGCGCGGGTGCGCCGCTGCTGGCTCCCGGCGTCTACACCGACCGGGAGACCTTCTCGGAGCACCGCTGGTACCGGGTGCCGGTCCGGCCGGACCAGGAGCTGCGTGCCTCGGTCAGCGTGGCGCTCGACCGCCCGATCAACCCCGACTACGGCGTACTGCTGCGGGCCACCGCCGCGGATGGTCGGGAGCTGGTCCGCGGCGTGGACGCGGGCAGCGGACGCACCGACGTGATCTCGGCCGGCCTGCGCTGGTCGGCCAGCGAGGACGTCGACGAGGCAGCGGCCGAGGAGGCCGAGGCGACGCCGCAGGCCACCCCGACGCCGGAAATCACCACCGTGTGCCTGGTGGTCAGCAACATGTTCTCGCCCCAGGCGGGCACCGCGAAGAACCCCGGCATGCCGGTCGAGTTGACCGTCGACGTGGTCGCCGCGTCCCCCGCCCCGGACGGGCCGGACCTGGGTCGGGGCTGGGTGCTGCTGCTCCTGCTGACCCTGGCCGGCCTGCTCACCGGGCTCGTCACCGGCCTGCTCACCCGCTGGTGGGTGGCCACCTGGAGGGAGAACTGAGGATGCGTACCCGTTCGGCAACCGTGGCCGCACTGCTGGCCGCCGGCATCGCCCTGGCCCCGGCCACGGCGCTGGCCGCGCCCACCCCCACCCCTTCCCCCGGCGCCACCACCGTGACCAAGGCCGGCACCTCGTTCCTGAGCGCCACCCCGGTCGCGGCCGGCCAGCCGGTCCGGGTCGGCGCGTCGACCGGTGAATACCTCTACTGGTCGTTCCCGGCCTCGGCGGGCGAGATCCACGAGATCAGCGCGACGGTCTCGCTCGCCAAGAACCGCAGCGACGGCCGGTCGACCTGGACGGTCGAGGTCTTCGACGGGCTGCGCCGCCGGCAGGCCTGCACGGCGGGCGCGCAGACGCCGGCCGCCGACGCCTCGGCGACCACCGTGGCCATCGGCTGCACCCTGCGGCGGGTCCGGCCCTGGGCCGAGCCGTGGTCCGCCGACCCGCTGCCCGGCACGTACTACGTCCGCCTGTCCGTGGTCGACGTGCCCGAGACCGACCTCGGCCTGCCGATCGACGTGGACCTGCTGATCTCCACGGCCGGCGACGCCGGCACCTCGCCCGAGGACGGCAGGCTGGCGGCTCCGCTGGTGCCGCCGGCCAACGCCGGCACGGTGCTGGACGCGGCGCCGACGGCCGCCCCGGCCGACCAGGACGACGGCGGGTGGAACCTCGACCTCACCGGCTGGCTGCCCGAGGCGGGTTCCCGCTGGATCTGGACCACGGCCGGTGGCATGCTCGCCGCGGTGGCCGGCGTGGTCGGCTTCGCCCTCACCCGGCGGCCCGCCACCCGACGGGCCCCGCTGCCCCGCTGAAACCCGCCGGCAGGTCGCGCCCAGGTGCCCCGGGCGTGACCTGCCGGCGGTCTCTACTGCACTGCCGTCCGGTGAGCCCTAGACGCACCAGACGCGGAAATCGTGCTCGGCACCCGGACAGCTCCGCGGGACGCGACAAAGCGTCCTGTGTCGAGCCTCCTCGATGGTCACCCCCGATGCTGCCGTCCCTCGGCCCTCTTGTGGGGCCCACGACCGTCCATTAGTTTGTTTAATATCCCGACGAACCTCACTCCTAGCGCGCCCGTTGGCGCGACCCAGCCCTTCTCGAAGGGAGACCGATGACACATCAGATACCCGGTGCGAGAGCCTCGCGCCGCAACTTCCTCGGCCTCGTGGGACTCGGCGCGGCAGCCGTCGCGGGCGGCCCCCTGCTCGCCGGCTGCTCCGAGAAGCCGGCCGGCACCGGCACCGCCCAGAACCTGGACGCCTTCGCCCACCTGCTGCCGACCCAGAAGGACCTCGGGCAGAGCATCACGCCCGACGTCATCGGCACCCGGCCGGTGCCGGACGGATACACCAGATACCCGGCCACGCTCGTCGACGCGATCACCGAGAAGCCCGGCACGAGCGGCAAGGAGATCACCGCGATGACCCCGGCGTGGGGCCCGGCCCCGCCCGGGATCGGTCAGAGCGCCTACCTCCAGGCGGTCAACGCGGAGCTGGGCACGCCGGTCAACTTCACCATCCAGGACGGCATGACCTACGCCGACAAGCTCAACGCCATGCTCGGCGCCCGGGACGTCCCCGAGTTGCTCTGCGTGCCGGGCTGGGAGGTGGAGAAGATCCCGCGTTTCGCCGAGGCGATCGGGGTGCTCTTCGAGGACCTGACCGACCACCTCAAGGGCGACGCGGTCAACCCGTACCCGATGCTGGCGAGCTTCCCCACCGGGGCCTGGCGCAACGCGATCTGGAACGGGCGGCTGGCGGCGGTGCCCAACCCGACCGACGGCCCGTTCCCCTGGGCCCTGTTCACCCGCAAGGACCTGCTGGACGCCTACGGCCTGGCCGTGCCGACGTCGCTCGACGAGCTGCTGGCCATCGCCAAGCAGGTCACCGACCCGGCCAAGAAGGTGTGGGCGTTCGACGACATCTTCGCCATGATCCAGATGTATCACAAGGTACCCGGCTCCAAGGGCGGCTGGCGGCTGGCGGCCGACGGGACGCCGGAGTTCAAGTACGAGACCCCGGAGTTCCGCCAGGCGCTGGAGGTGATGGCCAGGATCTACCAGGACGGCCTGGTCCACCCGGACATCGTGGCCAGCAAGGGCGCGGACAGCGTCCAGCTGTTCGCCAAGAACGGGGCGACCCTGTTCACCCGGGCCGGCCTCGGCATGTGGCAGGGGGCCCAGGCCGAACACCAGAAGGTCAACCCGAAGCTGAACATCCAACCGGTGCCGATCTTCTCCGCGACCGGCGGTGACCCCCTCGTCTGGGGCGACGACGAGCCGATCTCGTACACCTTCATCAGGAAGGGTGTCGGCAAGGAGCGCGTCGAGGAGTTGCTGCGCGTGATCAACTGGTGCTCCGCCCCGCTGGGCAGCCAGGAGGCGCAGCTGCGCGACTACGGGGTCGAGGGCAAGCACCACACCCCGACGCCGAACGGGCCGACCAAGACCGACCTGGCGTTCAAGGAGATGGCCAACCAGTACTTCTTCATCAGCGGCCGGAACCCCACCATCGGGCCGTTCCCGGACACCCCCACCTTCGTGCCGGACATGCTGGCGTACTCCAACGACATGGTGCGGTACCTGGAGAAGGACCCGTGGGACGGGGTGAAGCTGGAGATGCCGGCCGCCTACAAGGCCAACCAGGTGCCCACCGAAGACAAGATCACCGACGTGCTGCGGGGTCGCCGGCCGCTCTCCGACATCGACGCCATCGTGCAGGAGTGGAAGGCCAGCGGCGGTGAGGAGGCGCGGCGGCTGCTCGCCGAATCGCTGCCCAAGGCTGGCTGATGAACACCCGTCACGCACCCGTCGAGGCCGGGCCCGACCAGGCCCGGCCCGACGGGCCGACCCCGCCGGCAGCGACCCGCCTGACCCGGGCCACCCGCACCGGTCGCCGCCGGGTGCCGCTGCGCACCCGGCTGCGCCGTGATTGGCAACTGCTGGCCATGGTCGCGCCCGGCTTCGTGATCCTGCTGGTCTTCAGCTACGTGCCGATAGTCGGCAACGTCATCGCCTTCCAGGACTACAACCCGTACCTCGGGAGCAATCCACTGGAGGCGTTCCTGCACAGCGACTGGATCGGGTTCGGCCAGTTCCAGCTCCTCTTCGAGGACCCGGCGTTCTGGGACGCCTTCCGCAACACCCTGGCGATCACCGCGTTCCAGCTCGTCTTCTTCTTCCCGCTGCCGATCATGCTGGCGATCATGCTGCACAACCTGCTCTCCAGCCGGCTGCGCGGCTTCATCCAGACCGTCGTCTACCTGCCGCACTTCTTCAGCTGGGTGCTGGTGGTCAGCTTCTTCGTCGCGATGCTCGGCGGCGCCGGCCTGCTGGCGCAGACCATGCGCGAGGCCGGGATGGAACCGTGGAACATCATGACCAACCCGGACACCTTCATCATCCTGGTCACCGCCGAGGCGGTGTGGAAGGACGTCGGCTGGGGCACCATCGTCTTCCTGGCCGCGCTCTCCACCATCGACCAGAACCTCTACGAGGCGGCGGCGGCCGACGGCGCCGGCCGGTGGCGGCGACTGTGGCACATCACCCTGCCGGGCCTGCGCCCGGTGATCGTGCTGCTGCTCATCCTGCGCCTCGGCGACGCGCTCTCGGTCGGCTTCGAGCAGTTCCTGCTGCAACGGGACGCCGTCGGCCGGCAGGCGTCCGAGGTGCTCGACACCTTCGTCTACCACTTCTCCATCGCCACCGGGAACTACGGCTACGGCGCCGCGGCCGGCCTCTTCAAGGCCGCTGTCGGGCTCTGCCTGATCCTGGCCGCCAACAAGGTCGCCCACATGCTCGGCGAACGAGGGATCTACTCACGATCATGACCGCCACCATCGCCCGGAAGCCACCACGGCCGCGTACCCGCCGACCGGTGTGGGAGGAGCGGCCCACCCCGGTCGGCCAGGCCGGCAAGGCCGTCCTGCTCGGCCTGCTCGTGCTCAGCGTGCTCTTTCCACTCTGGGTGATCCTGGTGACCAGCCTCTCCTCCCGGGAGACGATCGCCGCCGCCGGCGGGCTGGTGGTCATTCCCAAGGGCATCGACACCTCCGCCTACGAGACCATCTTCGCCGGTGGCGCGGTCACCCGGGCGCTCTGGATCAGCACCCTGGTCACCGTCATCGGCACCGCCATCGCGCTGACCGTGACCGTCCTCGCCGCGTACGGGCTCTCCCGGCCCCGCTCCCTCGGCTACCGCTGGCTGCTCGCGTACTTCCTGCTGCCGTTCCTGATCTACCCGCCGCTGGTGCCCAAATACCTGGTCGTGACCGGGCTGGGCCTCAAGGACACCATCTGGGCGCTGATCCTGCCGCCCGCGATCAGCGTCTTCAACCTGGTCGTCGTCCGCGGCTTCTTCCAGGGCGTGCCACAGGAGCTGCTCGACAGCGCCCGGATGGACGGCGCCAACGACTTCCTCACCCTGGCCCGTATCGTCCTGCCGCTGTCCCGGGCGGTCATCGCCGTCGTCGGCCTCTTCTACGCGGTCACCTACTGGAACGTCTGGTTCGACGCACTGCTCTTCATCGACCGCAACGACATGTACCCGATCCAGCGGGTGCTACAGAGTTATCTGCTCGCCGGGCAGGCGCCGCACACCTCGGGCGGCACCAGCGGAGTCACCATGCCGCCCACCGAGTCGATCAAGATGGCGGTGGTCGTCCTCACCGTCGCCCCGATCGTCGCCGTCTACCCGTTCATCCAACGCCACTTCATCAAGGGCGTCCTGATCGGCGCCATCAAGGGCTGACCACCATCGCCCTCCGCAAGATCTTGGTACGAACCGGCCCCGTCGAGGGCAGGTTCGTACCGAGATCTCTTGGTCAGATCCGGGTCAGGATCCGCTTCATGGTGTCGATCTCGGATTGCTGCGTGCTGATGATCTGCTGCGCCAGGGCCTTGGCGTCCGGGTTCACCCCCTGGGCGACCTCCTCCTCGGACATGGTGATGGCACCCTCGTGATGGGCGATCATCATGGTGAGGAACTGCCGGTCGAACTCGGTGCCGGCGGCAGCCGTGAGCCGGGCCAGGTCGGCGTCGGACATCATGCCCGGCATCTCGTAATCCATGTCGGGCGTGCCGTGCTCCGTGCCGTGCCCGTCGGCGGTTGCGGACGGCATCGGCGCGCCCCACTGCGTCAGCCAGGTCCTCAGCTGGGCGATCTCGGGCGCCTGCGCGTCCTTGATCTGCGCGGCGAGCTGCTTGACCTCCGGGTCGGACGCCCGGGTGGCGGCCAGGTCGGACATCTCCACCGCCTGCTCGTGGTGCGGAATCATCATCTGGGCGAACATCCGGTCCGCCGCGTTGCTGGCGGCGGATTCTCCGCTGATCGCGCTGGCGGAGGGCGTGCCGGGCGTGTCGTGGCCGGCGCCGGACGGGTGATCGGAGCCGCAGGCGGCAAGACCGACGACGACGGCGAGGCTCACGCCGACCCGCAGGGCCCGGCGCAGGTAGGTGCGGTTCATGGGACAACTGGCCTTTCACGATCGATGTACGGGTAGGAGTCGTCGGCGCGAAGCCCATCCGGGTCACGCGCTGGCCGCTCCTACATCCGCAACACCGAGATCGAGGCCGTGCTCAGACCGATCGGCGTCAAGAATGGCGGTGCCCGCCCGCCGGAGGCCCGGGTGGATGTGCGACCCCGTCGCCGCCCGGCGCGCGTGCCGCGCAGGAGGACGACGGCGACCAGGAGGCCGACGGAGAAGCTGGCGAGGATCGCCATGCAGACCGCCCAGCCCGGCGGGTGACCGGGCCCCGGCCCCTCGGAGGCCGGGGCGACGAGCCGGGTGCAGTGGTCGCCATGGCAGTCGCCGGCCAGGGCGGGCGTGACCGGCGCGGCGTGGCTGCCGTGCCCGGCCGTGCCCAGGATGGGGTCGTGGCCCAGGCTGTGCATCACGGTCAGCCCGAACAGGGTGCAGGCGAGCAGCACGAACCGGAGCCATCGTCCGGTGGTGGCCGCTTCGCCTCGCACCCGGTCACGGTATCGTCCGGCCGACAGCCCTCCACGGCGAACCCGGCAACACGGCTTTCCGGCCGGAACCCGGTGCCGGAGGCCGAGACCGGCATGCGGGGATGCCCCGACGCCTGTCGCACAACGCCGGGTCGCCCTTCCCGGCCGGCCAGCCGGGCCATCGCTCAGAGCGAGAGCGCCCACCGGTTGACGTGGCCGGTGTCACCTGCGCGCGCAGCCGCCACGCACCGTTCGGGGCCTCCCCGGAGAGGTTGACGGTGTACGTCTGCCATCCGGACTCAACCCGGCTCACTCCAGCGCGAAGGTCGCTGACGCCCGCCCGGCCGCGTCCGACACCGCCTCCAGGTAGAGCAGCCCGTCGCGGTGGCGGACGTACTGGCCGGAGAAGTTGACCGACTCCAGTGACACCTTGGCCGCGTCGGCCAGGCCGGCCCGGCGGGTGAAGGTGGCGTCCTGCCGGAACAGGGTGGTGCCGTCGTTGCGCTCCACCCAGACCTGGTGGTTGCGGTGCCGCAGGTAGTAGCCGGGGTAGTTGGTCGACTCCAGCGAGATCGCCGAGGAGTTCGACAGCCCGGCGACGATCCGGAACTGCGAGTCGGCCAGGGCGGTGACATTCGACTCCAGCCGCGCCCGGAACTCCCAGTGCCGGACGTACCGGTCCGGTTGGTCGTGCGAGCGCAGCCGCACCGGGCTGAGGCCGTCCGGCACCGGTACGCCGAAGTTCGGGGTGCCGTCCGCGTTCCAGTAGACCCGCTGGAGCCGGGTCCGCCGGTTCGGGTCGGTCAACGGGTCGTAGCCGTTGCCGAGATACCGCTCGTAGTTGCGCGAGTGGTAGACGATCACATCGCTGCCGTCCTCGGCGACGGTGAACGAGTTGTGTCCGGGCCCCCACTGGCCGGTCCGGCCGTCGCTGGCCAGCACGGGCGTGGCGCGCTTGCTCCACGACGCCGGGTTCAGCAGGTCACTGCTGGCCGAGGCGGTGAGCAGCCCGACGGCGTAGTTGGCATCGGTGGCGCTCGCCGAGTACGTCATGAAGACCCGCCCGTTGCGGATCAGCACCGCCGGTCCCTCGTTCACCCGGTAACCCCGGGTCTCCCAGGCGTACGTGGGGGTGGCGATCAGCGCCGGGGTGCCCGCGTACGTCCAGGGGTTGACCGCGCGGGCCAGGTAGATGTTCGAGTTGCTGCCGGCGTACTCCGCCCAGGCCAGGTAGCGCTGGCCGTTGTGCACGAAGGTGGTCGCGTCGAGCGAGAAGCTGCTGCGCGCCGGCTGGAGTTGCCCGCGCTCGACCCACGGCCCGTCGAGCGGGTTCGCCGCGCCGCTCTCCAGCACGTACGGTCGGATCGCCCAGATGTCCTCGGTCCGCCCGGCGGCGAAGTAGACGTACCACCGGCCGTCGATGAAGTGGATCTCCGGTGCCCAGATGTGCGCGCCCATCTCGCCGCTGCTGTGCCGGCGCCAGATCACTCGCTCGGTGGCGGTGGCGAGCCCCTGGAGCGTGGTGGCACGGCGCAGCACGATCCGGTCGTACTCGGGCACGGTCGCGGTGAAGTAGTAGTAGCCGTCGGTGTGCCGGTAGACGTGCGGGTCGGCGCGCTGTTCGGCCAGGGGGTTGGTGAAGGTGACGGCGGCGGCCTGTGCCGGGGCGGCCGGTCCCACCAGCACGGCCGTCGCCGCCACGACCACGGCGGCGACCAGCGCCACCGCCCTCCTGACACTGCGCTGGGGACGCGTCATCATCCTGTCCTTTCGCCGACCGCGAGCTGGACCATCGAGGCGGAAGCCGTCCCGGTATGGACCGGAGGGCAGACCCTCCAACGCATTGATAACGTTAACAATCACGGCGTGTCAAGAGACCGAAATCTATGGGAAACATCGACGAGATCTCCGCTCCCACCGCCGGCCCGGCGGCGAGGCTCGACCGGACCGCCCACCGGACCGCCGGAGATCACCCGGAGAGATGCCCCGCCAGGTGGTCGATGACCGCGCGGGCGTCGTCCTCGATGCCGCTGATGAAGGTGGACCGACGCCGCCGCAGCAGCGGTAGGCCCAGGGCGTACAACCCTGGGCTGTCCAGCACGCCACCCTCGTGCCGCAGCCGGCCCTTGTCGTCGACCACCGGCACGTCGAGCCACCGGTAGTCGGGGCGGAAACCGGTCGCCCAGACGATCGTGCCCACCTCACCACCGCGCAGGTCCAGGCGGAGCCGGGTCGGGCCGGCGACGGCCGTCGGCCCGAACTCCTCCGGCGGGCCCACCTCGGCGTCGCGGCCGGTGGCACGCGCCCACTCGTCGAAGCCGGCCAGCAGGCGTCGCATCTTCAGGTCGGCGAGCGAGCACACGTTGCGCAGCCCGCCCGAGAACAGCGCCCAGCCGTCCCGTACGGTCGCCAGCCGGCCGACCAGCTCGACGCCGAGCGCGCCGAGCGCGGTGAGATCGAGGGTGCTGCGCTCGGGGGTGCCGACGAGTTGGGGTGACGGCAGCCGGCGGGCCCGGGTGAGGTCGTCGACCTCGTCGTACCGCTGGTCCCAGACGCCCGAGGCGTCCATCCACCACAGCACGTCGCGTCCCCGGTACAGGCGCGGCAACCGCACGTGCTCCCCCACGGCCAGGATCACCTGCCGGCCGGAGCGTTGCAGCTCGGCCGCGAGTTGCACGCCGGTCGCCGACGCCCCCACCACCAGCACGCCACCGTCGGGAAGCTGGCCGGGGCCCCGGTAGTCGAAGGCTGTCAGCTGCTCGACGGAGGCCGGCACCCCGGCGCTGAAAGCGGGCACCGTCGGCAGGTTGCAGGCACCGCTCGCGAGGACCACCGCCCGGCAGCGAAGGTCGCCGCGGCTGGTCGACACGAGATACCCGTCCGCTTCGCGCCGTACGGAGCCGACATTGGTGTCGGTCCGCACGGGCGCGCGCGAGGCCACGGCGAAGTCCTCGATGAACCGGACGACTTCGGTCATGGTCAGGTACCCGTCCGGGTCCGGCCCCTGGTAGCCGTGGCCGGGCAGCCGGTTCAGCCAGTTGGGGGTGAGCAGACGCAGGGAGTCCCAGCGCTCGTGCCGCCACGAGTTGGCGATCTCGCCGCGTTCGAGCACCACATGGTCGATCGACCGGCCGCCGAGGAAGTGGCTCGCGGCCAGGCCGGCGTGCCCCGCGCCGACGACGACCGTGGTGACGCGCTCGATCGCTCGGCCCGCCTCAGGCGACGTCGACGGTGACGTTGGTGGGATTGGTGAGCGCGTCGAAGACCGCCGATCGCTTCTGCGACTGCGCCACCAGCGCCTGGATGTCCTCCTTGGAGGCATCGGCGTCGATGTTGAAGGTGACCTTGATGTCGTTGAAGCCGTTGCGGACGTCGCTGTCGGCGCCGAGGATGCCGCGGATGTCGTGGTTGCCCTCGACCGTCGACTCGACCGAGCGCAGCTGGATGCCGCGGTTCTGCGCGACGGACGCCACGCCGGCGGTCAGGCAACTGGCCAGGCCGACCAGGAGGTACTCGATCGGGGTGATGCCGTTGTCCTCGGCGGCGAAGACCTCGGGGTGGTCGGCGGCGAACTCCGTCTTGGTCTTGTGCGCCTGTTCCGCGCCGAGCCCGAAGAAGTTCTGGATCGTGACGGTGCTGTGCACGCCGTTCTCCCACTTGGCCGACGCGCGCCAGGTGAACTGCGCCGCCTCGGGCGCCCCCTTCAACGCCTCACGCGCGTCGAGCAGGGCCTGCACGTTGACTCCGTTGTCGGTAATCGACATGTTACGAATCTCCCCTCTCGCCCGATTCCCGGCAACACCTATCGGGATGAAGGACATTACAACTGGCCCGGCTCTGGTTTGGCTAGCTATCATCGCCCGCATGGCTGCACCATCGACCCTTTTGGCCGGCTCGGTCGGCAGCGTCGAGACGCAGTACCAGGACCTGCCGACCCCGTTACGCCTCGACTGCGGGCGCGAGCTGCACCCGGTCCGGGTGGCGTACGAGACGTACGGCACCCTCTCGCCGGAACGCGACAACGTCATCCTCGTCTGTCACGCGCTCAGCGGCGACGCGCACGCCGCGGGCTTCGCCCGGACGCCACCAGCGGCCAGCACCCGGGACGGGTTCGCGGCCGAGGGCCGCGACGGCACGGCCGGCAAGGGCCTCGGCTGGTGGGACGGCATGATCGGCCCCGGCAAGGCCTTCGACACCGACCGCTTCTTCGTCATCTCCACGAATCTCATCGGTGGCTGCCGGGGTACGACCGGCCCGTCCTCGATCGACCCGGCCACCGACCGGCCGTACGGCTCGGACTTTCCGGTCATCACCGTGGCCGACATGGTGCGCTGCCAGCGCGCCTTCCTGGACGTGCTCGGCATCGATCGGCTCGCGGCCGTGGCCGGCGGCTCGCTCGGCGGCATGCAGGCGCTGACCTGGTCCGTCCTCTTCCCCGAGCAGGTCGACGCCATCGTGGTGATCGCCTCCACGCACGCTCTGCACCCACAGGGCGTGGCCTGGAACGCGATCGCGCGGGATGCGATCATGCGCGACCCCGCCTGGCAGGACGGCCACTACTACGACACCGACCAGACACCCGGCGCCGGCATGGGACTGGCCCGGATGCTCGGACACGTCACCTACCTCTCCGCGCCCGCGCTGACCGACCGGTTCGGCCGGCGGTTGCAGTTCGCCGACGACATCCGCTACACCCTCCGCGAACCGGAGTTCGAGGTCGAGAGCTACCTGCGACACCAGGCGTCGTCGTTCGTCCGGCGCTTCGACGCCAACACCTACCTCTACCTGTCCCGCGCGCTGACCTATTTCGATCTCGCCCGGGAACACGGCGCCGGTTCCCTCAGGCAGGCGCTGGCCGGGGTGTCGGCACGGACCCTGCTGATCGCCTTCAGCTCCGACTGGCTCTACCCACCCGCCGCCTCCATCGAGATCGACGGGGCGCTGCGTGATCTCGGCAAGCCGGTCGAGTTCCACCTGATCGAAGCGCCCTACGGCCACGACAGCTTCCTCCTGGAGGAAGCAGAGCAGACCCCCATCGTCCGACGCTTCCTGGCTCAGCGCTGAGCCGGTAAGCGTCGGAGAGCAGCGAGGAATCCGTGACGGACCAGCCGAATCGCATCGAGGAAGCCCACGAGTTCGGGTTCGAGACCCGACAACTGCACGCCGGGCAACGCCCCGATCCGAACACCGGCGCGCGGGCAGTGCCGATCTTCCAGACCACCAGCTACGTCTTCGAGGACCCGGAGTCGGCCGCCGCCTACTTCAATCTCCAGGAGTACGGCAACACGTACTCGCGGATCATGAACCCGACCGTCGCGGTGTTCGAGGAACGGGTGGCGAATCTCGAAGGCGGCTCCGGCGCGGTGGCCTTCTCCAGCGGAATCGCGGCCCAGGCGGCGGCGCTCTTCACGCTGCTGGAGCCCGGCGACCACGTCGTCGCCTCCGCAGCCCTGTACGGCGGCACCGTGAACCAGCTCAAGCACCTGCTGCGCAAGCTGAACGTCGAGCTGAGCTGGGTCGACCCCGACGATCCGGAGGCGTGGCGCAAGGCGGTCCGCCCGAACACGAAGGCATTCTTCGGCGAGACCATCGGCAACCCCGCCGGGAACGTGCTGGACATCGAGACGGTGGCCGGCATCGCCCACGAGCACGAACTGCCGCTCGTCGTGGACAACACCTTCGCCACGCCCTACCTCTGCCGCCCGATCGAGTGGGGCGCCGACATCGTCATCCACTCGGCGACCAAATTCATCGGCGGCCACGGCACCAGCATCGGTGGCGTGGTCGTCGAGGCCGGCACCTTCAACTGGTCGAACGGGCGCTTCCCGGTCGTCGCCGACCCGTCGCCGGCCTATCACGGCCTCCAGTTCCACGAGACGTTCGGGACGTACGGCTACCTGATGAAACTGCGCGCCGAGACGCTGCGGGACCTCGGCGGGACGCTCGCGCCGCTCAACGCCTTCCTGTTCCTACAGGGTCTGGAAACGCTGTCGCTGCGGATGGAACGTCACGTCGCGAACGCGCGACGGGTGGCCGCCTTCCTCGAAACGCATCCGCTGGCCTCCAACGTGACCTATCCGGGCCTGCCCGGAAGCAGATACCAGGCGCTGGCGGAGAAGTACCTGCCGCTGGGCACCGGGGCGGTGTTCTCGTTCGACTGTGCCGGCGGCCGGGCCGGCGGGCAGGATCTGATCCGAGGCGTGACGCTCTGGTCCCACCTCGCGAACGTCGGCGACGCCAAGAGCCTGATCATCCACCCGGCCAGCACCACGCACCGGCAGCTCAGCGACGACGAACTCCGGGCGGCCGGAGTCGGGCCGGGCACCGTACGGCTGTCGGTCGGCACCGAATCGGTCGAGGATCTGATCTGGGACCTGGCACAGGCATTCGCACACGTCGCCGCAGCAGCGGGAGAGAGGTAGCCGCATGTTCGACCTCGGGCGGTACCAGGACGTGTCGACCATCCAGCGCGTCCTGCACAGCGCGAAGACGATCGCGATCGTCGGCCTCTCCGGCAACGCGCTGCGGGCCAGCAACTTCGTCGGCTACTACCTCAAGCGGCACGGCTATCGGATGATCCCGGTCAACCCCCGGGAGACCGAGATTCTCGGCGAGCGGAGCTACCCGAGCCTGACCGACGTTCCGGTGCCGGTGGACATCGTGAACGTCTTCCGGGCGCCGAACGCGCTGCCGCAGATCGCACGGGACGCGGTCGAGATCAAGGCCAGGACGCTGTGGAGCCAGTTCGGCGTGATCAACGAGGAGGGTGCCCGCATCGCCGAGGAGGGTGGCCTGACGGTCGTCCTGGATCGGTGCCTCAAGGTGGAACACGCCCGATACGTGGGCCGGATGCACTGGCTGGGCTTCAACACCCAGCGCATCACCTCGGTCCGTGGCGGGCTCCAGTAGCCGTCTCCGCCGGGCGGCCGGTCCCGTGCGGGCGGCCGGGTTCTCAGGCCGTCGCGCCGCCGTCGATGGCGATCGACGCGCCGGTGATGTGCCGCCCGCCGTCGCCCACCAGGTGGCTGACCGTCGCCGCCACGTCGGTCGGGGCCGCGTACCGGCCGAGCGCGATGTGCGACCGTTGCGCGTCCGAGCTGGCGCTGTCCGCCGGGTTCATGTCGGTGTCGGTCGAGCCGGGCAGGATCAGGTTGACGGTGATCCCGCGCGGGCCGAGTTCGCGGGCCAGCGCCCGGGTCAGCCCGTTGACGGCGCTCTTGGTCATGGCGTAGGCGCTCACTCCGGGGGCCGGGACACGGCTGGCGAAGCTGCTGCCGATGTTGACGATCCGACCACCCTCGCCCATGTGGCGTACCGCCGCCTGGGTGGCGAGGTACACCCCGCGCACGTTGACCGCGACGGCCTGGTCGAGGGCGTCCAGGCTCACCGACTCGATCGGCCCACCCGCGAACACCCCGGCATTGTTGACCAGGATGTCCAGCCGCCCCAACTCGGCGACGGCTTGCTCGACGGCACCGACGACCGCCGCCGGATCGGCGCTGTCCGCACTGATCGACAGGCCGGCGCGGCCGTACGCCTCGATGTCGGCCACCACGGACTTCGCGCTGTCCTTAGCGGCGCGGTAGGTGAACGCGACGTGGATGCCGTCCTCGGCCAGCCGGCGCGCGACGGCGGCGCCGATGCCCCGGCTTCCGCCCGTGACCAGGGCAACCCTACCGTCAAGTCTGACCGTCATCCGGCAATCCTGACAGTCGACTCAGGACACCCGGCATCCAGGTCGGCCGTTCGTGCCCGACGTGGCAACCCCCATCGACGCCGGCCGTGGAACGCGATGAGGATCGTCGATGTTGCCGGAGCGGGTCCAACCGTGTTGGAATAACTCACATCGCCGCAGCGCGGGGGCAACCGCGCTGGTAACGGCCAGCACGGGAGCACCGCAGCGCCGGCAGCGCGCACCTTGGCATCCGCTCACGCGCCGCACCACCGGGCCAACTCCACGACGGGCACAACTTCCCGGGCAGGCGTCCCCGCCATACGTGCCCCGGCACGTTTCCCCGCGACGGCCGACGCACTCGACGTCCGACAAACCGGAGGCGTTCGATGCGGTCTGCCAACGCACCAGAACCGGCGACGAGGTGAGAAGCAATCATGATTTCCCGGGAGACCTTCGCAGGATGGTACCGACACCGCTTCGTGGGGGCGGCGGCGATCCTCCTGGTGACGGTCGGCGCGGTCGTACTGGCCAACTCGGCCGGCTCCGAGACGCAGCCGGCAGACCTGCAGGCACAGCTCCTGACCCGGATGCGCACCACGCTCGAACAGGCGGACCCGGGACAGCACAACCACGCTGGGCACAGCGTCCAGCAGGTGGCCACCGAGGAGACGAAGCCGGCGGTGATCTGCGGCGTCCACGTCTACGGCTACGAACCGGCCGAGGTGACCACGCTCGCCGACGTGCAGACGATCTACGGCTTCCACCTCTGCGGGGTCGCCGAGCAGAAACGCCCCTGGGACTGGGCGGTCAAGCTGGCCGGCCCGGTGATCATGGACATGTCCACCGACCCTCCGGGCATCCAGGTGGTCGAGGCGACCGCCGACGTCATCTTCGTCGACCGGCTGCGGCAGATGTTCCCGCCGAAGTACGCCGAGCCGGCGCTCAAGGAGGCACTGGCCCCATCGGAAATGGCTGACCTACGCCGCCGCTACGACGCCGCAGCCGGACTCTGACCATGCCGGGCGACCAGGCGGGCCGCCCCGAATACTGCCGGACGAATGATCAAGGACGGCTTCCCGAGTGGAACGGTGACCGAGCCGGTCGTCTGGGCTCGCGTCATGCCAGGCTGAAAGCCTTCATCTCGCACTCGTTGATCTTTTGGCGCTGCTCGTCCGACGGCAGGCTTTCGAAGGCGAGCGCGCCATCCTTCTCCCAGGAGTTGATGCCGTGCGAACGGATGCAGGTGATCCAGTCGCGGAGTTTGTCCGCGTACTTCGGATCGGTGCGCTTGGCGTGCTCCCAGCTGCGTTCTGGTTCCTTGTTCGCACATGCCTTCGCGGCGTTCGCGGAGGCGGCCAGCACCTCAGGATCGACGTCGACGGCGGACAGGTCGCCTTTCGAGGGAGAGCCGTTTTCGGCCAGGCACGTGCTCCATTCCGCGTAGAGGCGGTCGATCTCCTCGCGGGTGCTGTCCGGGCGGACCAGCGGGCGTTCCTGCCCGGCCGGGGCGGCCTGGGTGGCGGCGGTGCCGGGTGACTGCGTGGCGAGGGACGCGACGTCGTCCGTATCGGCGGTCTGCGGCTCGTCTGCGCCGCACGCGGTCAGGAGTGTGAGGGATGCGGCGAGGACGGCTCCGGCGATCCGGGTTCGGGACGTGAGCATTCGAGTTCCTTCCGAGGTGCTTATGCGGAGGCGAGAGCGACGGTCGGCTGGAGCCGGGCCGCGCGGATGGAGGGGTAGACGCCGGCGATGACTCCGACCAGGACGGCGCCGCCAAGCGCGCCGGCGACGGCGGTCGCGGGGATGACGACGGGCAGGTGGTTGGCGAGTGCGTACGCGGCGGTGCCGGCGATACCGAGCAGGGTGCCGGTGCCGCCGCCGAGCACCGAGAGTGCGATGGACTCGGTGAGGAACTGGATCCGGATCTGGCCGCGGTTCGCGCCGAGCGCGCGGCGTAGCCCGATTTCGGAGCGGCGCTCCAGGACGGAGATGACCATGGTGTTCGCGACGCCGATGCCGCCGACCAGTAGCGCGACCGCGGCCAGGCCGATGAACAACACGGAGAACGTCTGCTCGGTGGCGCGCTTGGCGAACAGCGCGTCGGAGGGGAGCGTGACCTGGATTCGACCCGGCTGCTGGGGGTGGACGGTGGCGGGCAGGACGGTGCGTACGGCTTCGATGGCGGATTCGCGGACACGCAGGTAGAGCACGGTGGGCCGGCCGTCGAAGCCGAGTTCGGCGCGGGCCGCGTCCCATCCGACCAGCACGGACCGGTCGATCTCGGGGGACAGCGGGGTGGTGGCGAGGACGCCGACGACGGCGAACCAGCTCTCCCCGATCATGATCTGGGGCGGCGGAGCGTCCGACGGTACGGACGGGATGCCGAGCCGGGATGCGGCGACGGACCCGAGCACGACCGTGGGGAACTCGCCGCCGGACCGGTCCAGGAAGTGCCCGGAGTGCACCGTCGCATCGAGTGTGCCGAGCAGGTCCGGGCGGCTGGCCAGCACGGACAGGCCGGAGCCGTCGCGGGGGTCGGTGAGGTCGGAGCGGCGGGCCACCACGCCGGTGTTCGCCACTGCGGTCACGCTGGTGACCGGCCCGATGCGGGCGACCATGTCGATCGATTCCGCCGGCAGGCCGAAGTCCTGGTCCGGGTTGTCCGCGGCGTTGACCTGGAGCAGGTTCGGGCCGAGCGCGGCGAGTTCGTTCATCAGGGCGCGTTCGCTGGATTCCGGGATCGCGGTGACCGTGACCATGGTGGCGATGCCGACCGCGATGCCGAGCGCGGAGAGCACTGCCCGCGTGCGGCGGGTGCGTAGGCCGATGGTGCCGAGCGACAGCACGTCGGCGAGGGCGAGCCGTACCGGTTTGACGTCGTTCATCAGGCCCGCACCGTCGCGATCTCCATGGTGGCGTCGGTCGGCGTGATCCTGTGGATCTCCGTGGTGGCGTCCCGTGGGTGGCTGTCGTTGACGATGCGGCCGTCCCGGACCTCGACGCGGCGCGGCAGGCGGGCGGCGATGTCCCGGTCGTGGGTGATCAGCGCGATCGTCGCGCCCTCCCGGTGTAGCCGGTGGAACAGTTCCAGCACCGCGGCGCCGTTCGCGGTGTCCAGTGCTCCGGTCGGTTCGTCGGCCAGCAGCAGGGCGGGCTCGTTGACGATCGCGCGCGCGATCGCCACCCGCTGCCGCTCGCCGCCGGAGAGCTGGTGCGGCCGGTGGATGATCCGGTGACCGAGACCGACGCGTTCCAGGGCGGCCGTGGCCATCCCGTGCCGCTTGCGGCGCGGCACGCCCGCGTAGAGCAGGCCGGTCGCCACGTTTTCCACCGCGGACAGCCCGTCGGTGAGGTGGAACTGTTGGAACACGAATCCGAGCCAGCGGCCACGCAGCGCGGAGAGCCGCCGGTCGGAGAGCACGGCGACGTCGTGGCCGGCCAGCTCGACCGTGCCGGATGTCGGTCGGTCCAGCGTACCCATGATGCTGAGCAGGGTGGACTTGCCGGAGCCGGACGGTCCGACGATCGCGACCAGCTCCCCGGCGTCGATGCCCAGGGACACCCGGTCCAGTGCGGTGACGCCGCCGGGGTAGAGCTTGCTCGCGTTCTGGACGGACAGCACGCGGCTCACGAGGTCGTCACCACCTTGAGGCCCTCGGTCACGCTGTCGCCGCTGATCTCAACCATGCCGCCGGAGAACAGGCCGGTCTCGATCGCGATCCTGCGGCCGTCCTCCAGTTGGATCGCGTACCCGCCTTCGCGTAGCGCCAGCAGCGCTGTCACCGGCACGGCCAACACGGCCTCGCGGGTCTCGCCCTCGATCCGCACTTCCACGGTGCCGCCGTCCAGGCCCTCGGCCGCGGCCGGGTCGGTCATCGTGACCGTTACGGCGACTGTCTGCGGTGTGTCCGGCGCGCCGCCGTCCGGCATCTGCGGAACCGTGCTGATGTCGCTGATCTCGCCGGTCGATTCCGTGCCGTCCGGCATGCGCAGCGAGACCTTGTCGCCGGCCTTGAGCCCGTCGGCCTGGGCGAGGGTCGCCTGCACCGTGATCGCCTTCGCCGTCTGGGTGACGGTCATCAGGTCGCTGCCGGTCGCGTCGCCGGCCTGCACGGTGACCCCGCCGATCCGGACGGTGCCGGGCAGCACGACGAGGTCGCCCACCTCGATGGTGCCGTCGTCCACCATGCCCTGGTCGCGCTGCCACTCCTTGATCGCGCTGGTCAGCGCGGTGGTCAGCACCCCCTCGCCCTTGCGCACGGTGGTCCAGACGGTGGTGGTCTCCGGCGTGGCGTTTCCGGGTGGTGCCGGCGTCGTGGTGGTGGAGGACTCCGGTGCGGAGGTCACGGTGACGGTCTGCTTGACCTTGTGCCCGGCCCGGGGTTGGTCGCCGATGGCGTACCCCAGCGCCTTGAGGTTCTTGGCGACCATGGCGATGTCCCGGCCGGTCATGTTCGTCGTGTCGAGTGTGCGGTAGAGCGGCGGTGCGCCGATGAAGAGCGGTACCGGGGTGTCGTCGAGGCGGTACAGGGGCTCGCCGCGGTCGATGGTCTTGCCGGTGGCGGGGAGCCAGGTCACCACGCCCTCGCGGCTACTTCTGATCGCGCGCGGCGTGCCGTACCCGAGCGTGCCCGTGAGTGAGCGGCTGGTCGACAGGTTCGTGCGTTCGACGGCGACCGCGGTGACGGTGATCGTCTCTGGCCCGGCGGTGTCGTCTGCGGCTTTCACGCCGTGGGTCCAGGCCAGCGCCGCGATGGTCAGCGCCAGCACGGATCCGGCCGCCACCATGCCGACGATGCGATTCCGCCGCCGGGGTATCCCCGGCGGCTCATTGTCCTGAGGCATGGCGGGAATGCTGCCGGAACAGTTTCAGGAACTTGTGGGCATTCCACACGTTGTGGGAAATGCCCTGTGGTCTGCTCAGATGCGCGTTCACGAATCTATAGTCGGCGGCGTGCCCGCACATTTGCTGATAGCCGAGGACGACCGGATGCACGCTGAGATATTGCGTCGCTACCTTGAGTCCGCCGGTTATCGGACAACGATCGTGCACGACGGCCGGACCGCGCTGGACATTGTGCGGCGGGTACGACCGGACCTGCTGCTGCTCGACGTGATGATGCCGAAGATGGACGGGCTCGAACTGTGCACGGCCGTCCGGCGCGAGTCCGCCGTGCCGGTGCTGATGCTGACCGCGCGGACCAGCGAGGACGATCTCCTGCTTGGACTCGACCGGGGCGCGGACGACTACCTGACCAAGCCGTACCGGCCGAGAGAACTCCTCGCCCGGATCAAGACGCTGCTACGGCGCGCGGGGCCGGCGGACGACCGGGACGTGCTACGGGTCGGGCCGGTCACGATCGACCTGGCCCGCCGGGTGGTCTCGGTCGCGGGCAGCGACATCGAGTGCACGCGGGACGAGTTCGCGATCCTGGCCACGCTGGCACACCAGCCGGAACGGGTCTTCACCCGCGCCCAGCTGCTCGAACAGACCAACGGGTACGACCGGGACTCCACCGAACGCGCGATCGACACCCACATGTCGAATCTCCGGCGCAAGATCGAACCGAACCCGCGTCGGCCCGCGCTGCTGCTGACCGTCTACGGCGTCGGCTACAAGCTGGCCGGGGCCTGATGCGCCGCGCCGTGCCGCTGCGCCGCAGCCTGCTGGTCCGGCTGCTGGCCACGTCCATGTTGATCGCGGTGTGCGCGGTCGCGGCGACCGCCTGGTTGACCGTGCAGCTCACCACGCGGGCCGTCACCCAGGAGCGGAGCCGCACGCTCGCCGCCGATGCCGACATCTACGACGCGATCATCGAGTACGCGGCCGGACACGACAGTTGGGAAGGCGTGGACGAGTTGGTCCGCCGGCAGGCCGGGCTCACCGGTACCCGGATCGCGCTGACCACGACGGGACGGCAGCTGATCACGGCGTCGTTCCCGGGAGCGCCGGACGCGGTCGCGGCCTCGGACGTACCCACCGCGACCGTCGACCCGCTCTACCTCGATCGGGGCATCGTGCGCGACGCCAGCGGCCGCATCGACCCGCGTGCGGTCGGGCCGTACCGGCTGACCGAGCAGGAGCGTCAGGCCCTGCACCGGCACGCGAACGACCAGCTCGCGTGCCTGCGTAAGGCCAACATCAGCGCCGAGATCGTCGAGCTGCCCAGCGGGCGCGCGGCGGTCCGGGAGTTCAGCGACTCTGCCCGGCTGGGCAGGTGCCTACCGGACGAGCTGGCCATTCCGGTCGACACGGAACGGAAGGCGCTGGCCGACCTGGCCGCACTGGTCGAGCGGTGCATCGAACGAACGGGTGACGTGGGTGTCACGTACAAGATCGCGCCGGATTTCACGGTGCGGTACGGGGACGACGGGCCCTCCGCC
The DNA here is from genome assembly GCF_050942455.1 of Micromonospora sp. CA-263727. Lineage (NCBI taxonomy): Bacteria > Bacillati > Actinomycetota > Actinomycetes > Micromonosporales > Micromonosporaceae > Micromonospora > Micromonospora sp. CA-263727. The sequence continues at coordinate 918,357 of NZ_CP192031.1, read as the reverse complement.
GACGCCGACCGGGCGCTGCGACAGTGCGCCGAGGAGAGCCGGCGTGAGCAACTGCGTCCCTACGTGGCGCCGCCCGCGCTGCTCTTCGTCACCGGGCCGCCCGGGCCGGAGTCCGGTGCGGTCCGGCTCTCCACCGCGAATACGCTGCCGATCGCCGGCACCGCGCTGCTCATCCTGCTGCTCACGCTGGCGGTGACCGTCGTGGTCGGACTGCGACTGGTGCGGCCACTGCGGGCGTTGGCGGACGCGGCCCGGCAGCCCGCCGACCGGCCGGCACCGGTGCCGGTCACCAGCCGGGACGAGATCGGGTACCTGGCCGTCGCGTTCAACGACCTGTCCGCGCGGCGGCAGGCGCTGGAACAGCAGCGCAACGCCATGGTCAACGACATCGCACACGAGCTGCGCACCCCGCTGACGAACATCCGCACCTGGCTGGAGACCGCGCGGGACGGCGCGGTCGACCTCGACCAGGAGGTGCTGGATCTGCTGGTCGAGGAGTCGGTGTTGTTGCATCACGTGGTCAACGACCTGCGTGACATCGCCGCCCTGGAGGCGGGCAGCCTGCGCGTGCACCCGGAGCCGACGTACGTGCGTGATCTGCTGGAACAGGTGCTGGACGCGCACCGCGGTGCGGGCGAGGTCGCGTTGAGGCTGGACGCTGCCGAGGATCCCGAGGTCACGGTGGATCCGGTCCGGTTGCGGCAGATCGTCGGCAACCTGGTCGCCAACGCGATCCGGTACACGCCGCCCGGTGGCACGGTCACGGTCGCGTTGGAGATGCGGCCCGGCCGTATGGTGATCTCGGTGGCCGACACCGGTCCCGGTATCGCCGCCGCCGATCTGCCGAAGGTCTTCGACCGGTTCTGGCGGGCGGACAGCTCCCGATCTCGTACCACCGGCGGCAGCGGCCTCGGTCTGCCCATCGCCCGCCAGTTGGCCCGCGCGCATGGCGGCGAACTCACCGCCACCAGCGCTTCCGGCTGTGGAGCCATCTTCACCGTCGTCCTTCCGGTACCCAGTCACGACCAGGAATCGCACTGACCGCCGCGAGGACGTGTGGACGTCGTGCTCGCCATCGTCGGACGATGTCGCCAGGTTCGACGCGTTCGTGCTCTAGGCCGTGAGGCCGGGTAGCGGGGACATGACCGGGGCGAACGAGACCACCGCGAGGTAGCCGCCGAGCAGCCACAGCGGAATGGTGGTGATGTCGATCGCGGTGTCGGTCTTGATCGAGTCGTTGCCGGAGCCGTTCGGTACGCCACGGCGGCGGGCCAGCCACAGCACGACCACGCCGTACAACCCCACCATGCACATGTCCACGAGCGCGGTCACGGCGTGCACGTCGGCCGCCGCCTGCTGTGCCTCCAGCGCGCCCGTGACGACCGTCAGCCCGATCGCGGCCACGTTGTTGACCACATGGAGCGCGATCGCGGCCTCCAGCCCGCCGGTCCGGATCGTCACCACCGCCGTCACCACACCGAAGAAGACCAGGTTGGCCATGCCCCAGACGGTGCCGTAGCCGTGGGCCAGCCCGAACAACACCGCCGACACCAGAATCCCCGGCCAGGGCGACCGGACCCAGGACCCGAACGCCTGGACCAGCCAGCCACGGAACAGATACTCCTCACCGGCCGCCTGCAACGGCACCAGCACCACCACCACGGCCAGGCCGATCGCGAGCCGGTCCCAACCCACCCGACTGCTCTCCTGGCCGTCACCGGACAGCAGGCTCAACACCCCGAGATTCAACGCCAGCGCCGGCACGGCCAGCAGCAGGCACCTCGCCAGCCAGCGCCACCGCAACCGGCCCGCCACCGAGGACAGCGTGCCGACCGGGCGACGCTGCACCCACCACGCGGCGATCAACGTCAGCGGAATCAACAGACCCAGCGAGACCATGGTGATCGCCAGATCGGCCTCCGGGCCACGGGGCAGGAAGTCCTCCGGCCCGTCCAGCATCCACACCACCGCGCTCGCCGCCCCGAACCCGCCCATCAGGATCACCGGCAGGCCAACCATGATCAGCAACGTGCCGAGAATCGGCCGCCACCAGCGGTGCCGGTCGGTGCGGGCGAGCCGGTGATAGGGAACCGGCGCGACAGCCAGGGCGGGGCGCGGCGTGTCGGGAAGCGTCGTCGTCATGCCAGACAGCCTCCCGTCACCCGCCCGGTCGATCATCTGCCGTCCGCATGAACCTCGGCTCTAACTATCGTCGTACCGCGTAGACGTCAAGATCCGACCAACCACTGACGACCCATCCGTCGATTCCCGAGAAGCTGAACACCGCTCACCACGACGGAGGAAATGTCATGCGGAAATTCGGAATCGTCATCGCCGTACTGCTCGTCGTCCTCTGCGGCGGCCTCGGCTGGACCGCCTACCAGGCGTTCGCACTCGGCAAAGAGGTGCTCCGGGCCGGCATCACGCAGGAACAATTCGACGCACAGCAGGAAGGCACGCCAGAGACGGGCGTTCGGGCCGCACTGCCCGAGCCACTCACCGGCATGAACGACAAGGATCTCTACCCCGGCGACCCCGGCAAAAAAGGTATGCCGGCCAACGCCTCATGCATCTACTACACGATCAAGCCCATCGAGGAAAGCGGCCCGGACCTGTGGCGATTCTGCTTCGTCAACGGCACGCTCGTCGAGAAGAGCGCCATCACCATCCCCGAGTGACGCGAGCCGCGTATCGGCATGGCCGAAGGCGTGATGCTCATCGTCGCGCATTATCTGCGCCGCCGGCAGGGGCTTTGCGTAGTCGCCTGAGTCGATCAACTCTGAGACCGCTGGTCGGATCCGCTGCTCAAGCTGACTCATCCAGTCGTTGTTACAGCTCCGGCACCGGCTTCCGCTCCACCGGCGTCCGGTCGTCCCGTCGCGTGACGCCCTGTCCCAAAACCGCTGTTGTCGCCCATCACACCCGTTCGGCTTGAGTTTGCCCGCCACGTGCCACGGACCGTGGCTCCGTCCGACGGACGCCAGACGGACAAATGATCAAAGGCGGGTTCTCGATCATCCGAGAACCCGCCTTTGACCTGCTGCTTCGTGGTGGAGCTGAGGGGATTTGAACCCCTGACCCCCTCGATGCGAACGAGGTGCGCTACCGGCCTGCGCCTTTGGAAGACCCGGATCAAGTCGACTAAACTGCTGGTCAAGGCCGCTATGGGAGTGCCACTCAGTATTGTCCACTAACACTCTCTGGGGCTCCGTCCGATGACAAAGCGATGACAGATGATCTTGGGGGGATCTCATGGGCTTCTCGTACCCACGCAAGGACGGCAAGGGTAGGACTCGGTACATCGCGCTATACCGTGACATACGTGGCGACCAGCGATCTGCGGGCACCTACGGAAGCGAGAAGCAGGCCAACAAGGCATGGCAAGCCGCCGAGGTCAAGGTTGCAGAGGGCCGCGCGGGCGACCCACGCCGAGGACGCCAGACGTTTGAGCGCTATGTCCGAGAGACCTGGCTGCCCAACCACGTGATGGAACTCCGCACTCGCGAGAACTACACCCTCTATCTTGAGAGGGTCATTATTCCGGAATTCGGGCCGATGAGGATGCGAGAAATTACATCCACCCACGTCCGGGAGTGGGTTACGAAGTTCCAGAAAGGCAATTTGGAACTACCTCAACGCCAGAAGGGCCAAAGGGCCAAAATTAGCAACAGCGCCACTGTGATCGAGTACTGCATGGTCATTCTCAGTGCAATATTCACCACAGCACTAGTAGATCAGATCATCTGGGTACACCCTTGCAAGGGAGTTAAGACGCCAGCAGTACCCAAGAAGGTCCGTCGGATTATCACGCCGGAGCAATTCGACGACTTGTACGCGGCACTGCCGGACAATGACATGCGGCTACTTGTGGAGACCGACATCGAGAGCGGCCTCCGGTATGGCGAACTAACAGAACTGCGAGTCAAGGATCTTGACCGGACAACCAGGCTACTTACAGTCAGCCGCGTGGTCGTCGAGCTTACAAAACAGTTTCAGATAGATGGCAACCGGTTCGTCGTCAAGGAATACCCGAAGGACGAGGAGGAGAGGCAACTTCGGCTCAGCGTCCAAATAGTAAAAAAGATCGACGCACACATCAACGAAAACAGCCTCAAGGCAGAGGACCTACTATTTGCTATCCGCAATCCCGAAGCCCTACAGGAGCCCTCGCTCCGACTCGCCCCGAACCCCGAGGAACTGGGACTCACTGAACCCAACGAAGAGGGCCGCCAATACCGTCACGGCACCAAGACGGCGTACATTTCCGCGAAGTGCAAGTGTGACCATTGCAGGGCAGCATTCTCGATCTACCGGGCTGAGCGACGAGCGGCAGGTAAGGACAGCCCGCGCCAGCGGCGCACAGTGACCACCGACGGGCATATCCCTCGTTCGTGGTTCCGTCAAAACGTGTGGGTGCCCGCGCGCTCGGCCGCAGGTCTCGACTCAACCGTGCAGGTAAAGGGTCTTCGCAGCGCCCATGCCTCCTGGCTTCTTGCAGGTGGCGCGGACATCCAGATCGTCAAGGAGCGCCTCGGGCACGGCAGCATCCTCACTACACAAAAGTACCTGGGCAGCTTGCCCGAAGCCGACGATGCTGCGGTGGATGCCTTCAGCCGGATTCGGCGGCGGAGCGCTTGATGAGGGCGGGCTGACCCAGATAGCCGACAGGGATAGCCGTCGGAGCCAGGGCCCCGGCAGAGTCCTTGCCGCGACCGACATGGGGCATTCGGCAGAGAAGCGCCTGGGTTGCGGGCATCAAGGCGGGCGTGACCGGTTCGGATGATCATTGGGTGTCGAAGCCTTGATCGTCCGAAGTGAGTCCTGCCGTACTGCCATGGACCGGCTGTCACAGTGCCCGAAACCGCTGCTGGGCTGGCCGCAGTGCTGGCCGACCTGTCGGATCCTCGCGCCCGTCGGGGCGTGCGGCACCGGTTGGCCGTGGTACCACGACCATTGCTATCAACATGCAGCAGAGGCTCGGCCGGTCACCGGTTTAGGGCGGTGCAGGTGAGCGGCACCTACGATCCCGAACAGGCCCAACGTGGCGTCCACGAGTTGGCAGCCGTGCCGGATGCCGAGTTGGCCGCCGACATTCGGGGCGCGTACGCCAACCTTGTCGACCTGGGCGAGCAACGACGGCAGGCGGGCGGCTGGCCAAGCGCGCACTGGGATCGGGTGGCGTACGCGGCCCTCCTGGAAGGCCGAGATGCTCTGGCGGGTGTACCTGACGATGCACGCTGGTCCTTCTGGAAAGAGCGGCTTCCGGACCTCTTGGCCAGTGGTGGCCAACTCGACCGGCGGAAGCCCAGGCGTTGGCCGCCGCAATCAAGCGGCTTCGGATCGCCGTCAAGGTGCGCCCGGCTATGGTGGCTGGCTGCCGGCGGGTCACTCGCCGGGGAGTAACCGGACTCCGCTCGGACTGGACCCGCCCTCAGTGGGTATCCCGGGAGGTGCGTGTGTGGATCACCCCTTTCGGCCGGGAGGGGCGCCGGTGGCGGCTGGAGATCTGGCCGGACGATCGGGTTCGTGTTTACTCGATTTCCGACGGGTGGGTAGCCTCCGCGCCACAACGGAAGCCTCGCGACATCGGCGCTCTTGGCGGGTGGTTGCTGGACCGAGGCATTGATCCCGAAGACCTTGCGGCCCAGTGAGCCTGCACATCTAGCGGCTGAGGTGGGACCACTGGGCCGGGCAGTAGATGCACCCTCGCCCCTATCGTCCTGCAGGTAAATATCGAGGATCCGTCAGGATGGGCCGCGGTTGCCGTCACGTTGCTCGCCATCGCCTGGTGGGCTGCCCGCCTGTCAGCCAACGCAAGTAAGCTCAGCGCCGTTGCCAGCGAGCGTAGCTCCGCCGCGAACGAGGAACTGTTTCACCAGCAGCACACGCCCCGGTTCACCGTCGAGATCGAGGAGGTCAACGGCGGTCACTGGCATCGGCTCGCCGTGCGCCTGGATGCCATTGACTCCCGCACGGTTCCGGGACGTGCGGTCTCCCCACGGAGCTGCCGGCGTGACCGCCTGTCGCGTCACGGTTGGCCGGTGTCGGGGTCGAGGAACTCGCTGGCCTCTCGATCCGTGTGCCATCCGGCGGCGTGCACGCTGCGGGCGACGGTGACGGCGGCGTACCTGACCACCGCTGCCAGCGACGGGGTGCTCAGGGCCGCTATCGCTCTGGCGTTTCCGAGCACCGCGGCCGGCTGGTCTGCGGTGACAGCGGTGATCGCCCGGCGGGCGGCGTCGTAGGCGGTGTCGGGTGGGTCGGGCAGCGCGGGGTCGACCGTCGGGTCCGGCAGGCGGGGATCGCTGGGGTCAGTCGGCGGACGGTGTCCGTGTGCGGTGTCGAGCACGATGACGGCAACACGCACGAGCCACCCGAACATCGAGGCGAGCACCTCACGCCCGTCTGGGCGGGTGGCGGTCGTGGTGAGGACGTGTTCGGCGAGGGGATGGTTGCCAGCGGCGTGCGCGGCCACGAGGGTCGAAACCACCGTGGCCTGGACTCGTTCACGCGCCGTTGGCGGAGGAGAGGGAGAGTCGTAGAGCCAGCCGTTGACTCTTTGGACGGCGTGCAGGCCGCCCAGCAGCGGCAGGACGTCCCCGGTTAGGTGCTCGGCCAGTGTGATGAGCAACGCGCGCTGGGCGGCGCCGTCCAGCGCGCGTACCGTGGCGACAACGAGCGGCTCCAGAACGTCAAACCCTGCTCGGGCGGCGTCGACGAGTCGCTGGGCGTGTGCGTCGGGCACATCGTGCGCGTCGGCGCCGACGAGGGCAATCTGTTCGGCCCAAGTGGCGAGCAGCGTACCGACGACGGACGGGTTCAGGCCCCCGCCTCGGCCGCCCACTCCAGGCAGGCTGAACGTAGCTTGCACGACCTTGGCGCTGCGCGGACTCGCCGAGACCGCCCGCAGCAGGTGCGGGCCCATCCGGGTTACGGCCTGTGCAATTTGATGATCGGTCGTGCTGTCCACGGAGAAACCATAACGCCCGAGGCGCATCTGCTGAGCCAGCGAAGAAGATCCCTGATCATGCCTCAACCACTGGCTCGGGACCCGCGTGGGTAGCCGCCACTCTGGGAGCCCGAGGCGCCCCGGCTCACGTCTGCTCCGCCATTGACCCACTGACCCACTGCCAACCCTCGGGCCCGCGATCTGCCCGACAACACGATCCCCACCTGCGGACGATCAGCACCGACCGAGTCGGAAGCGGCACTGGCGGTGCCCGCATGCAGAAGACGCGGGAGGCAAGAGTCACTTCCAGGTTTACTTTGCGGATCGGGTTCCGCCGAGCTCACCGTCCCGCCATCCCGGTGCCGAGCGTGCCACGCTGGCCGCATTCGTTCCGCCTACGTCGACCTGACAGCACTGCGGCTCGACGCCGACGCTGCGGCGGGCCCCAGTCAGGAGCCACCGCAACCCCTGGCACCCATCTCGACGGCTATCGGACAATGCTCGCCAGCAGGGCGACGGAAGAGTGACACTGTCCAAAAGCGATCATCGCTATCTCCTTAAGGGAGGACGAGGTGCAGCGGTTCATCACCGATGCCCGTAGATGGGCACCGGGCATCCGAAAGCTGCACGTTTACATCGTCCCCGATCTGACCCGTGATATCGCGTTGCACGATCTGGTCGCCCGGACCCGGTCAGTGGTGCGGCCAGCCTTCGGTCATTGCCTGGCCGAGGTCCCCGACGAGTGGCTGCACGCGACCCTCCGGGCTGTCGCCGGGGTCCCATCCGCGGACATCAGCGCCACGCAGCGGGCCGCCTTCACCAGCGCGCTGACCGACGGGCTCGCCGCGGTGCCGGCGTTCACCAGCATCGCGGGCCCTCCCATGGCGACCACGACCGCGGTGCTCCTCGACGTTGACGGCGATCATCCCGGCGGTCCGTGGCGGGCCATGGGCGCCGCAGTCACGGCGGCCATCGCCGCGGTATTCGGCGACGCGGCCTTGGCGATGGACCCGGGCGCCCCTCACCTGACCGTCGGTTACGGGACAGCGGAGGAGGACTCGGGGCGGATCCAATCGCTGCTGCGCAAGCAGGTCCGATCCGCTCGCGCGACACTGAGCGTCAACGAGGTGCACGTCGTGGACGTGGCACAGAACGCCGCCGACAGCAGCTACCGGTGGGAGACAGTCGCCCGCATCCCTCTGAGCGCAGGAGCAGTCGTTGCGTAGCTTCGATGAGACGATGTGGTCACCGCCCGGCTCGCGGCCCCACATCGAGATCCCCGCCACCGAGCAGGTCCACGCGCTGGCCGGCGCTTGCCTCGCCCAGACCCGCACCTGGTGGGCCGAGCAGGGTGACAGCCGGCCGTTCGAGGTGGTGTTCCGGACCATCGCCCCGGAATTCCTCCATCTGACCGTGGGCTGGCTCGACCAGCTCACCGTCAGCCTGACACCCGGACAGCTCGACGCCCTGCACACCGCGCTCGTCGGCCGGCTACGCCACATCGCACCCTTCGATGTCACGGTCGGCCCGGCGTTCATGGGCCTGTACGCCCTGGAGCTTTACGTCGTGCCCAGCCGCCAGGCCGACGCGCTGGCCGGCGCGGTCCGGGCGGCGATCCGTGAGGTCTTCGGCGCGCAGGCCGCGCCAGAACCCTCGCCAGCCCGATGGTGGCGCCCACACATCAGCGTGTTCTACGGCTGCCAGCCCGCCGACACCGACGCTCTGGCGTCGCGGATCGCGTACACCCCTGCCCCCGGCGGCGACCGCCTCATCGCACCTATCGCCATGGCGGTCGACGCCGTGCTGCTCGTTGACCAGGACACGTGGGGCCCCACCGGACTGGCCTGGGACACCGGCACCGCCCGCCGTATCCCGCTCGGACACCGCAAACCTGGATGATCAGCCGATCAAGGATCCGGTCGCCATCGACATCCAACCCGCCATGGCGATGCTTCCGGTCGTCGAGAACCTGCATCGCCGGTACCAACTGAGCCGTCTGGAAGGAGAAGACCGCAGGGACGTATGCGTCATCCGCGTAGATCACCGCAGCGCACGGCACGCGGCAGGAGCGCAGACGCTGCACGTCTCTCATCGTCCACCCCAAGATCAGCGACACGGCGTCAGGCACCTTCGCTTCGTTGAGCAGCGGGTACAGGATCTGCATCGTGGGCGGCCCGCAGCAAGGTCGAGCTGTTTCTCACCCCGATCTACGCGTCCTGGGCCAACCCCATCGAAGCGCAGTTCGGACCGCCACGGACCTTCGTGATCGCCGGATCGAACCACCCGAACCACCCCGCACTGACCGGTCGCCTGCACCGATACCTGCGTTGGCGAAACGCGAACGCTCGCCATCCCACCGTCCTAGCGGCACAGCGTCGTGAACGCGCCCGAATCCGCAGCGAACGAGGGCCAACTCGCCACGCGAGCAGCCTGGCCCGCAACACCTCAAACGTTCGTGGCCACGGCACTAGCTCATGTCGTTTGGGCAGGTGGGGAAGTCGAAGGAATCCCACAAAATGCTATCGGCTTCCCCGCCATTTCGGGACGTGAGGTCTCCCCACGATCCCCCCTTCCGAAGCCATACCTCCCGCCAGCGCCCAGGCGTCACGGAAGCTTCGAGTCAGCCAATGGAGTCGACACCCAGCAGTTCTAGAATCGCCGAAACGGGAACGACATATTTCCGCCCAATACGGAGCACCCGCACAGGGAACTGGCCACTCTTGGCAAGCTCATAAGCTTTACTGCGGCCGACGCCGAGGATCCGTCCCGCCGTCGCCACGTCCGTGGTAAGACCAAGGGCGCGGACCGCCTCGATCGTCCACGGCCGGGATGGTGTTGGACTCATCGCCTCCCCCTAGATGACGTCCGTACACTAGTGCGATGCCACACGCAAAGTACGGCATCCTAGGAGGATGCGGGGTGTTCTCGTGAGTTCGATCCAGCCGGTAGCTAATACACGTTGCCTTCGCCAGCGCAGAGACCATTCATATGGCGTCACGAACGGGAGATGATGACGTTCGGACAACTGACCTTCAGCAGATTGTGGAAAAGCTTGGCCGACCGCGTGTTGCCACCCGCCCCACAGAGATCCTCTACCCTCCGACGAAGCCGGACTTGCAGTACCGCTTCGGCTCCAGGTCCATCAGAAACTGAAGTTGGCGCCAGGCCGCGACAAATTGACCATTAACCCGACGTGAGTGTAAAAGTTGAGCGCGCTGAACACGAGGAATCCCCAACCTGCGATGGACCAACTCCATCGCACGGCCACCCACGCAACATCAGCGCCCCGGAGCGTGAGCCACGGAAACGCCAGTGCGCCTGCGGCGGATAAGGCGTACAGGAGCACAAAGAAAGTGTTCTCAATGACTGGGTAATCGCTCAACAAGCCGGTGATTGGCTCCTCGGCCGGAGCAGCACCGATCAGCGTGAAGCGCAGGATAGCCGCCGAGCAAGCCGCCAAGATCAAACCCAGGGCGAAGACCATCGGGGAAGCAGCCTTGATCGCGCCGATTGAGAAACCTCCAAGACACGAGAGTTGAAAGCATGAGGCGAGAAGCAGTACGCCTAGCCACAGACACGGCTCCCCGAAGATGATGTTGACCGGCGGCGAGGCCGTTAGGGGATGAGTAAGGGTCATCGCTCCGCCCAGCCCGGTGAGAATGATGCCAAGGGCAAAGAAGGTAGGGGCGATGTCGGCCGCGTCGAGGTCGGTCTCGCGCTTGCGATCGATCACTCCTACCTCAGCTCTGGCGTTGTAATCGGTTGGCCTGCGCCGTATCACAGCGGGCACTCCTGCGTCACGGACCTTGGCCCAGAAACGGACAGTAGTAATCATTGCCACCCCGGCCGCAACACCCAAACTCGTGTTGTAGAGAATCATGCGATCTCCAGTTTAGTCGAAAATTGAACGAACGCATGGGGAATTAGGTCTGCCGCCACTCGTCCCGGGATTTGCTTAGCCGAACGAATTCGCAGCAGAAAACACAACGTCCGCAGCGGATGCCGGTTAGGCCGGACGTGGCCCGCGGACAGTGGTGTGGCGGTGGGTGGGGTGTCCAAACAGGAGACGAGTGCCGCGCCGGCCAGCACGGCGGCGAGCAACAGGCGCTTCGGCCACCGCTGGCGGTGGCAGCGGGCAGCGGCGAGCAGTGACGTCGTGCTCGGATTTCGCGGCTGATGAACTTCGCGCGAAATTCTGTACTACCTCTTCGACTCTCATTTTCGGCACGCCAATCCAGGGGCGGACGATAAGAACGAGAAGGAAACTGCGGTCCTCGTGGGTCTACGACCCTGCCCCCTCTAGGGTCGCCACCGAATCCCATGCCAATACAGCACGACACCATTGCTGTCTTCTACTGATGCGGCTACGTCTGGCCCAACCGGGCTGCGATGGAGCCTCCTGCTACCCCACGGGCCCTACGCTGCCAGCTCCGATTCAGTGGACGAAGCGCCGGCATGGTGGTGGCCTCTCGCGCTCCATCGGGATGAGCGAGTCGGCTCAGAGCAAGAGTCCGTGCCGGTCACTCGCCCGAGGTTGCCGACCAAGGTCGAGCTGCATCTTGCCTGGGCCAGGGACCGTGGAAACTTGACCATGTGTCCGTCCTCGCACACCAGCGCCTGCCCGAGTGCGTGATGCTGCGGTCTCAGCCTCGACGGCTACGACGGCTACGACGGTACGTCCCACTTATGCTTGGTCGTCGCGCGCCCTCGGGTTGGATCACCGCCCGGACAGGTGGGTGGGCCGTACCGCGCCACCGTCGTCTCTGTCGGACACGGCGCGCCTGGCGTGTCGGTCGTTGGTCGCGCAGTACCTGCGCGAGCTCAGCGCGCTGGGCTGTCAGGTCGACCGACCGTTTCATCAATCCGCTGGCACATCTTGGCCACCGGCCACGCGGCGAGGGAGCCGTACCCACCGCGTACACCCAGCAGCACCGGTCGACGAGGTCGAGCGACCGCTGGCCGGCCCGGACACCCAGCGGCGATCGTGTCTCCGCCGCTGGCTATGGCAACCACGCGGTAAATCGGCAGACGACGGGGAGTCGCGGACATGAAGCCGTTCGAGTTTAAGCAACGCACGAATACCCGACCAGCCGGGGAATTCCTGTTACACGTCAACGCGCTACCTGACCTGCGACAGGACCAGGCACTGCGTGACCTGGTCCTTAGCTGCCGCGAGGCAGCCGCAGGCTACCCCAGGTCACCTCACAATTGAGGAATGCCCCCAACCGAGGAACAAGTGGTACCTCATTGGCCGCAGTATGCAATTGCCGCGCAATCCGACCCTTGCCCCTTGGTTGATCGTAGATATAGCGATATGTTCCGCTTCCCAGTCAGAGCAACTGGAAGGAAACACCGCTATGAAGAAGGGCGTCGAGTGGGACTGATCCTGCGGCCAGCAGATGCTATAGGTCAAGTGGCCGGATAACGTTCCGTTTTCCGGCTCCCAGAGATCCTATCTTGACGGCGTTGACTGTGTGGTGGGACTTAGCGCACGGTGAGATTCTGCTACTGTGGACGGCTTCCGGAGTTGAGGCTGTGGCTCACGAGCACGGGGGACTCATTGATGGCGTTGCGGCGTAGCCGACTGTCGCTTGTTCTCCTGACCGCCTCGGGCCTAGCAGTGGCGGTGGCGTGTCTTGCGTGGGCGATTCGCCATCTTGGGTCACCGGGTCCGGGTCAGCAGGTGTACCTGTGGATGGGCGCTGGGCTGATGGCGATGGGCGCGCTGTTTTCGGTGCCGCTGCAGCCCCGCCTGTCGATGCGAGTGACGTTGACGCCGACGGCGTGTTTGGTGTGCGCCTCGGTGCTGCCGGCGCCATGGGTGGTGGTGTGCGCGGCGGTGGGTGTGAGCGTGGTCCGGCTGCTGGCGCGACCGCAGCGGTCGTTCTGGTTACACAAGGCGGTTCACAACACGAGCATGGCCGTCGTCGCGGCGGCGCTGGCTGCGGGTGTGATCGCTGGGTTCGGGGCCGGTCCGGTCCTCGGCGAGCCTCTGCTGACCGCCCCATCGCTCTCGCGTCACCTGTTGGCCTTCGCCGTGGCGGCTGCAGTAGTGGTGGTGTTCGAGGAGTTGGTCACGGCGGCTGCGGTCACGCTATCGACCAGGCGCCCCTTCGCTGCCGTGCTGCGAGGGCTGTGGCTGACTCGCCTGTGTGTTGCGATGGCGGAGATCGTGGTAGCGGGCCTGGTCACGATCCTTGCTGGGCTGGACATGCGGGTCCTCGTGGCGTTGCCGCTGGTGATGCTTGTCCTACATCTCGTGCTCGCCTATCGGCTGAGGGTCTCCGAGGAGCGACGGGTCTGGGAGCGCCTGGCGGCGCTGGCTGGGGCTCTGACGTCGCGTGACCTGGATGTCGTGGTGAAGACCGCCGCGGGTGGCGCAGTCGACATGTTCTGTCTGCGAACGGCGGACATCGTGCTGGCGGACGACCGTTTGGTACGGGCCAGCCAGCAGGGCGGGGTCACCCGCGTGGTTTACGACGGGCTGGCCACCGATGCTCCCGAAGTCGCCGATGGCCAGCACGCGGTGTCACTTGTGTTCGGCGAGGCGGACGGCGGGGTGCTGCGGCTCTATCTGAGTGGGCCGCGTGACAGGCTGTCCGTGCGAGAGGCCGCCGCTGCCCGTGCCTTCGTGGCGACGTTGTCATCCAGTCTGGACCTCGCGCACGCCTACGGACGTCTGGCCGCGGAGGCCCGTCGCCACGAGCGGGCGGCCAGCCACGACGAGGCAACGGGATTGCTGAACCGTGCGGGCTTGCTGACCCACCTCAGGAAGGGATGCGGCGAGCTGTGTCACGCCGTGGTCATCCGGCTGGATGGCCACGCTCTCCTGACCGACGCGGTCGGTAGGAGACATGCGCTGGACCTCCTGACCACCTTGGCCGACCGCCTGCGGCAGGCGTCGAGGGACATGACGTGCGAGGTTGCCCGCATCGGCGACGTCACGTTCGCCCTTGTCATCGCAGGTGTCACGGCCGATGTCGCCTATCAGCGGGCCTGCTGGGCGGTCGCGGCGCTGCGCCGCGACGTCAGCGTCGACGGGCGTCGCCTGATCGTGCGGGCCAGCGCCGGAATGGCCTCCGGCTCACCCGGGGAGAGCTTGGTCGACGCGGCAGAGCGGGTCTTGTCCCGGGCGAGTCGGCACGGCGACGAGCGACTGGTGTCCTATCAGACCGGCCCCGTGCGCGCGTGGTCGCTGGCTCGGGAGCTGAACAGCGCGAGGATGTCGATCTCGTTCGAGCCGATCGTGGATCTGGCAAGTGGCCGGATCGTGATGATGCAGGCCACGCCGCGCTGGCTGTACTCGCAGCATGAAGTGCTGCGCGCCGACGAGTACGTCTACCAACTCCTCGACAGCGACGACGGCAGTCTCGAAACCCTCGCCCGTACGGTGGTGCAGCGATCACTCGCCGCCGTAGCGACGTGGCGCGACGTGCTGCCCAATGCGGCGCTGGTAGTGCCGATCCCCGCCAACGCTCTCACGCCGCCGTTCGCTGCTGGCCTGCCTGATCTGCTGAGGGACCACACGCCGCTGGGAGGACGGTCGTTGGTGCTTGCCCTCGCCGGACCGCCGGATCCTCATGTGCGGGAGGCAGCCGAGCGGGTCGGACAGATCGGCGTACGGCTCCTGATGGACCGCTTCGGCAGCCCTCACGCCGGACTGGAATCGCTCAATGCGATGCCGTGGAGCTATTTGCGGCTGCATCCCGCCTACGCGCTGGACGCGGGGTGGCAGCCAGCACGATCGGTTATCCGTGCGGCGGCGGACCTCGCCACCGATCTGGGACTCATGGTGATCGCACCGGGTATCAGAGCCGAGCAGGAGCGGCGCGAGCTGGCCGAGATCGGCTGCGCCTTGGGCAGCGGGCCTCTCCTCGGCGGCGAGATGTTCCCCAGCCAGGTCCGCCGCCACGCGATGCTGTGGCAGCCCAAAGCGCTGCCTGGTGGGGCACAGATCGTCCAGTTGCACCGTGCTGGCCGTAAGGCCGCATCTGGCGGATCGTGACGCGTTACTCGGCTGACGAGGTCGCCACCGGCACCCAGCGGGCGGCCTCTGCCACGACCAGCGGGGAGTCATGCAGCGCACGGGCCATTTGGCCCAGACGACGGGCCTCGGACAGCACGTCGAGTGGACCGTGCAGCGTCGTCAGCAGCGCCGTGTCGCCAGTAGTGGGTGGCTGCGACGTGCGGCGATGACGCAGCGCGACCGCGATGGTGGCGGCATCCGCGACTGCGACCACTTCGTCGGGGTCGAGCCGGTGACGTCGCGCACGTGCGGTCGCGCTGGCGAGGACCCGGGAACTGCACCAGGGACGTAGCACACGCAGAGCCTCGTGGATCTCGATCAATGTGCGGTGACGTTGCCGTCTGTTACGGATCTCGACCGGCGCCGGCGTAGCAGTGCTGGCACGGACGATCGCTACGTCGGGAATTCCGTCACGCAGCGTCATCCACAGCTGCAGCAGGTGCCAGTCCGTGCGGCGGTCGGCCAGCCACGCCGACGCCGCGCGCCCAAGCCCCAGGCCCGCCCGGGCAGGTCTGTGTCGCCTGGGAGATGCCGCTGCTGCGGCCCGCATCAGCCGCTGGTAGAGCAGATCCGCTGCCAACTCGGCCTCGACCTCGACCTCGATTGCCGGGGCAAGGCCGTCGTGCAGAACGTCCCCGTCGTGACCGAGCACGAGATGTGCAACCTCGTGCAGGACGGTCTGGGTTCGCGCCAGTGCCGGCAACGCGGAGTCAACGATAATGCTGTCGTCGTCAGGCCGGCGGACCAACAGTCCCGGCGGCAGGTCAACGCCCAAGGGAAGATCGTGAACGCGCAATCCCCGGCCGCGTGCCTGCCCAATCGTCTCGCACCAAGCGTCCACGGTGTAAGGGACGGGAGGTGGCGGCACGGCACGCCACATGCGCCGCGACAGGCGCGCCCGGGCCAAGAGCATCGGTCCTCCTGACGCTTGAGCCGGTGCCGGATTCAAGATCGGAGTCTAGCCATTAGGAAACTTTCGGAACAATCGCCTGAGTCCGGCGCCACACTTCGCAACTCGGCGACGGGCGGCGCCCGAAGCCGGACTGGTATCGACTCGGCGAGCATGATGTGTGGATCAGGTGGGCGAGACAGCAGGCAGCATGACCAGCAGGCCGGCCGGGATTTCATAGCGCACCGGACGTTCGGGTCAAGCCGGAAGGGGCGTCCACCGCCCTCGCCCGCGACCGCAGCCCGACGGAATGCGCGCGGCTGCTAGGCGCTCCGCGCTGTCGGCCACTTCGGCGGCACCGGCCGCCGCCCTGGATCCGTCAGGGCTTGTGCCAGTCCCCGCCTTACCGGAAGGCCACTGCGCCCCGCATCGGGGACGGCGCCGGCCCGGCGGCGTAGGGGTCCGGTGCGCCAAGCTCGGGCCGCCACTGGTCGACTGGCACCAAGCCAGGCTCAATCATGGTGTAGTCACCGAAGAGACTCGCAAGCTCAGCGTCGGTACGCAGAACGATTTCGGTGGCAGTCCTGGCCCGGTATACGTCTGTCACTTTGGAAACGGTCGACTCGTCGTGCTGGTCAGTGACCGTCGTGCTGGGATGCGAAATGACCATCGCGCTGCCGGGCACGAGCCGGTCACGGATTGGTGCGACGACCCCGTCGATCCGGTCGTTAGGGATCACTTGGAGAACAGAGCAGTACAGCAGGGCCGTGGGCTGGCTGATGTCGATCACAGTGGCAAGATCGCCACCAGTGAGCGAATCGAGGATCAGGTCCGGCCGAGTGAAGTCGGCCTCGATCGCGCGGCAGGTGGGATTGCCGGCAAGGATCTGGTTGGAGGCCACCACGGCGACAGGATCGATGTCGACGTAGAGCACACGGACGGCCAGGGCGGTGGCTTGAGCGATCTCGTGCACGTTGCCCTGGGTAGGAATGCCGGATCCGAGGTCAAGGAACTGCCGGATCCCAGCCTCAGCCAGCGTACGCACAGCACGGCCCAGGAACAGCCGGTTCGACCGGGCGGTGTCAGCTGCCTCCGGAAACGCCCGCAGGAGCTGTCGCGCGGCCTCACGGTCGGGCTCAAAGTTCTGAGTGCCACCGAGCAGGTAGTCATAGATTCGCGAGTAGGTGGCCCGCCCACCAGGGCTTTGCGTGCTCGTCTGCTGTTCGGTCAACATGGCTCCTCGCCGCTGGACGTCATCTGTGCGCCCTCAGCCTAGCTCCCCCAGATTACTGTGGACAGTGATCTCTAAACCGAACGTAGCGACTCGCCTGTCTCCCGAGACTCAACAATCGGGTCGACTCGTTCCGCGGCCACCTACGCTGCCGAACAGAACAACCCAACCTGGCGGTGACCCGGCTGCTCACCGAGATCCGCGACAGTGCCACAGCTGCCGGGTTCCGAGGTTGGTGGGATGTCGCGGCTGGTGGGATGGAGCCACCCACACTCGTGCGTCCTTCCGTGCTGACGTTGTCGGCCGGGTCAGGCGTCCCGGGCGGTCCCACATCCAGGATCTGGCCAAAGCGCTCATTGGCTTGGGCTGCTGCTGGGTGGGTGTCGAGTAGCTGTCGCGGGAGGTGTGGGGTCTGGTGCAGGGCTGTCGATGGCATGGTGCGCGAGTATGTGGGCGATGGTGATGGCGGGTTCGGTCAGGTTGTGGAGGCGTTCGGGTTTGGTGAGGCTGGTGGTGAGGTCGTGGGCGAGGGTGGGGATCCAGTCGTCGTGGGCGTGGGTGGTGGTGGGTGTTTCGTGGTAACCGGTGATGGGTGGGCCGGCGGGCGGGAACAGGCGGTTGTTCTCCATCCGTGCCTGGCCTGTGCTGCCGACGAGCAGGTAGGTCGACCTGCGCGCGTTTGCTTGCCAGGACAGGGTGGCGGTGGCAGTGACGCCGGCGGTGAGTGACAGGTTCAGCTCGGCGTGGTGGTCGACGTCGCCGGGTTCCGTGTCGGTCGTCGCCGAGGCGGAGATGATGCGTTGCCCGGAGAGCCATTCGGTGAGGTAGATGCAGTGGGGGCCGTGGTCGGTGAGGATGCCGCCGGCGCTGTGGGTGATGTCGGTGCGCCAGGTGGGGTGCCAGTCGTCTGCGCCGCGGGCCGGGCCGGTGCGGTCGATCTGGATGATGATGTGCCGGACCGGGCCGATCGCGCCGCTGGTGGCGTAGGTGCGTAGTTGCTTGAGCATGGGTGAGAAGAGGTAGTTGTGGCCCGGGTAGATGATCCGTTGGCGGGCGGCGGCCAGCGCGACGAGTCGCCGGCCGTGGTCGGGGTTGAGGAACACCGGCTTCTCGCAGAAGACGTGTGCGCCGCGCCGCAGCGCGGCGTCGATGAGTGGTTCGTGGCTGGTCGGTGGGGTGCAGATCAGGACAAGGTCGATCGGTGTGGTGACCTGGCCGAGGTAGGCGACGTGTTGGGCTTCGGGGTGCCGTGCCGCTGCCGCGCGGCGGCGTGCTGCTGACGTGTCGACTATGGCGGTGATGCGGACGCTGGGCAGGGTGGCGTGGTGGGCGGTGTGGGCGGTGCCGACTCGGCCGTATCCGATGACCGCGATGTTGATCATGATGTCCACCGGTGTTCGGCCAGCACGGCCATGAGCCGGTCGGCGGCGTCATCGAGGTCGGTGTCGGTCGCGGTGAGCGGTGGATACAGGCGCAGGGTGTGTCGGCCGGTCATGACCAGCACGCCGGCGTCGACGAGTGCGGTGACGATGGCGCGCATCTGGGGCTTGCCGGTGGCGGCGAGTGCGATGCCGATCGCGAGGCCGACGCCGTGCACGCTGGTCACCAGCGGCACGTCGTCGAGTCCTTTGCGGAGTCGGTCGAGCAGTCGCCGCCCCGCAGTGGCAGCGCGTTCGGGGAGGTTACGCTTCCGGACGGCGTGGGCGACGACGCCGACGGCGCGGCAGGCGAGGGGGAATCCGCCGTAGCTGGAGGAGCTGGCACTGGGTGCGCCGAATGGTGGCGTGTGCATGAGGCTGGTGGGGGCGCAGACCGCGGAGACGGGATAGCCGTTGCCGAGTCCCTTGCCGAGAACGACGATGTCTGGTCGGGCTGTGGTGGCGTCGGTGGCGAGGATGGTGCCGGTGCGGCCCATGCCGGTCATGGACTCGTCGGCGATGAGCAGAGCGCCTCGCTCGTCGGCCAGGGCGCGTAGCTGTTCGAGGTAGCCAGGGGGTGGGACGAGGTTCCCGGCGCGGCCCTGCACCGGTTCGGCGAGGATCGCCGCCAGCGAGCCGCAGGATTGTTCGTCGAGGATCTGTCGGGTCAGGTCCAGGCAGGCGAAACCGCAGCCGGGGTAGGTGCGGCGTAGTGGGCAGTGTGCGCAGTCGGCGTAGGGTGCGCTGATGCTGCCGGGCGCGGCGGGGCCCAGCCCGGTGCGGGCGCCGCTGGTGTGCGCGATCGTACCGAGGGTGCGGCCGTGGAACGACTGCCAGAACGACAGAATCTCGAAACGGCCGGTCGCGGACTTGGCGAGACGGATCGCGGCTTCGACGGCTTCGGCTCCGCCGCTGTAGAGCTGCACGCGGTCCAGGTGTGCCGGCAGCAGCAGCCGCAGCTGGCGGGTCATCTCCAGCCGGGCCGTGGAGGCGTGGGCGCCGGTCATCCATCGGCGCATCTGCTCGGTCATGGCGTCGACGTAGGCGGGATCGCTGTGGCCGAGCAGGTTGACGCCGGCGGCGCCCATGAGGTCAGCGATGCGTCGCCCGTCGATGTCGTACAGGTGCATGCCCTCAGCGCGAGCGATGACCAGACCGGCCCATTGCACGGCTTCGGACAACCCGGGACCCAGCACGGCGTTCTCCTGATCCCAGTGGGCGCGCTGTCTGCTCACGTGGCTCCTTCCGTGCGGATGGCGGCGACGCGGAATCCTCCGGCGGGGTGCCGGTCGGTGGCGTGCATACGGTTGCGGGTGTAGGAGTTGGCGCACTCGGTGGCGTAGTAGTAGCTGCCGCCGCGGATGATGAACCGCATGTTCTCGGGTGTCTCGTCCGCCTCGCGTCCGTCTGCGGCCTGGTACGGGTATCCGAACGCCGGCGTGCGGCCGGTGGTGCCCCAGCGGCTGCGGGTCCATTCCCACACGTTGCCGATGAGGTCGTGACAGCCGGTGGCGTTGACACCGCCGGGGTACCGTCCGACCGCGGTCACGGCGCCGATGCCGGCAGCGCGGGTGTTGGCCGGCCAAGGCTGCGGGGCCGTGCCCCACGGGTACGGGTCGCCGCGTCCGTTGCCCGCTGCGGCTTCCCACTCGACCTCGCTGGGCAGTCGTATCCGCCAGTCGCGGGCCAGCGCGCCGCTGCCGTGCAGGTGACGGGTCAGCCAGGCGCAGTAGCGGGTCGCATCGCACCAGGACACCATGACCACCGGCAGGTCCGGGTCGGCCCACAGGCCCTCACCGGTCGCCCAGTGGTCCGGGCAGCCGTGGCCGGTCGCCACGACGAAGGCCAGGTACTGCCGATTCGTCACGACGGTGCGACCGAGGCGGTAGGGCGCCACGTCGACGTGGTGCCGAGGACGGCAACTGGCGTCACCGGCCGGCGCGTCCACCCCGATCGGCACCCGACCACCAGGCTGGCCCCGCAACTGCGGCACATCCGGATCCGTCCCCGCGGTGTGCAGGATGTCGGCGGGAATCAGCCCGTCGCGCGCGAGCCGCGGCAACACCGGCTGATCCGCCCGGCGCAGGAGCCGGGAGGCGAACTCGCGGACACCGCGGTCCGGGTCCTCGGCCGCCAACCGGCGCAGATGCGTGCGGGCGAGCGGGTCCGCCAACGCCGCGAGTTCGGCCGCCGCGTCCAGGCGAGACCCCGCCACCGGCGACGTCAGATCCTGCCGCAGGCCCGCCGGCAGCACGGTCATGCCCGGCAGCGGCGCCAGCCCGACCGCCCGGCCCCCGCGGCGGACCAGCACCTCCCGATTCCCGCCGGCCAGCCGACCGGCCGCTTCCACCAGGTCATCGACGGCACACGGAGAATCGATCTCCGTCAGGGTCGTGGCGAGCGCGTCGTGGCACACCGCACCGGCATCCTCACCGGCCGCGAGCAGCAGCGCCACGTCAGGCAGCCTCTCGGCCACCAGCGCCGACGACACGGACCCGACCAAATCCGCGCAGACGATCACCGACGCCTCCGGCCGACGCGCCCGCACCACGCGCCCGAGATCGGCCAGCGGCAGCATGCTCCGGGGCCGGGCCGGCGTTGACCCCGGCAGCGCCAACATGACCAGGTCACCTGATCCTCGCGCGAAGTGCCAGACGGTCCCGGTCACCGCGAGCACCACGACGTCCACGTCTCGCAGGGCTGCCACCGCCGCGCCCACCGCACGCCGCGCATGCTCCGGGCTCGCCAACTGCCCCTCGGAAAGAGCGACAACCTGGGCGCCGAACCGCTCGACAAGCACCCGACGCAGCGCCGCGTCGCCCCCACCAGCGGATCGCTGGCCCCGCGCCGGCACCACCACCATGCCCAACCGGGAAACAGCGGCTACCACGTGGCCACCCGACCCCAGGCATCGCCGCCACCTCGCGACGACCAGCTCGCGCCCGAAAAGCCCGGAAAAGACGGACTAGCGAGCCCTAGCCCGTGACCCCCCAAGCCGTCATTCGTTGAACAGAACGAGCGCCGAGCGCCGAGCGCCGAGCGCCGAGCGCCGAGCGCCGAGCGCCGAGCGCCGAGCGCCGAGCGCCGAGCGCCGAGCGCCGAGCGGTCAGGTCGACCTGACCGTGTGCGGAAACATTTCACGAGCTAGTCGCCGCCTACCGCATGGTCGGTGAGACGGGTTCGGGGCCGAGTCGGCCTCAACCATCGCCACGGCAGGACGCTCGCGCACACGGCGGCCCGGTACACGGCCGCTGCTTCTGTAGCTTCACCCGCTAGCGACAAGCCGCGGGCCGTGTCTCGCGCGGTGGCCGCCGCCGTCCTGGCCTTGAACGGATGTCCAGAGAACAGGTGCAGGCGGGCAGTGGTCAGGTCGATACGGGCCAGCTGCCGTTTGTCGCTATGCCGGACGGCGATGTCGCGGGCCTGGTCGACCAGCAACGCAGCGTCGCGAAAGTCGCGGCGCATCAACGCGAGTTCGGCGAGGTCCCGGACCGCGTACGCCTTGCCGCGCTCCCACGGCAACCGTTCGCAGGCATCGAGGAACCGGCGCACGACAACCCCGGCGTCGTCGAGCTGCCCCAGGTGCCAATGAATCGCCCCCACCAACGACTGGACATCGATCATGTTGGCCATGTCGCCGGCCTCGCGCGCCATCTGCTCGGCGTTCTCCCGATCGTTGACGACCACCGCCAGGGCCTCGCGCGCCTTGCCAGCTCGGAACAGGGCGAACCCGACACAGCGGAGCTGGCGGGCGATCTCCGCCTGGGATTCCGCCTCGCGGGCGATAGCCAGCCCCTGCTCCGCAGCGCGGGCGGCCTCGGTGTCCTCGCCCCTCACGGCGTGGGTGGACGAGATCACCGACAAGGCCAGGGACTGTTGCTCCGGCCGTCCCGCCTGCGTGGCGCTGTCGTAGGCGATGCGTCCGAGCGCGATGCGGTCGTCGAACAACCCGAGGGTGAAGAAGAGATCCAACGTCACCTCGAACAGCTCGAAACAGAGCTGATGATCACCCCGCCGGTGCAGGTCCACGATCACGGTCCGGATCGCGTCGATGTGCGCGGCGGCGCCGTCGGCGTCCTCCCAGTCCCGCCGGAAACGCGCGACGAAGTAGGCCGCGAGACGACGCGCCACCCCGGCCAGGTCCTCGTCGGAGACGTGGGTGAGCACGAACGAGCGCAGCGCCGCGGAGCACACGTAGGTGCGTCGGGCCTGCTCCGACCGAGACCACAGCAGACCGTCAGCCCACAACTGATCAACGGCGCGATCGACATCGTCGGCCGGCACACCGACTGCCGGTGTCACCTGCTCAAGATTGGTTCCCGCCGCGCCCAGATAGGCGACGACCGTCAGCAGACGCCGGCCAGCGTCATCGAGTCCCTGCCAGACCGCCTCGAACAACTCGTCGGTCAGCTCCGCCTTACCATCCTCCAACTGCCGCAGCCGCTCACCCAGCCCTCGACCACCACGCGCACAGGCCAGCACGAACAACTCGATCGCCCGAGGATTACCCCCCACGAGGCGATGCATCCGCGCAAACGTCGCCGCGTCGGCGTTGGCGATCTCCGGCACGCCGTGGCGCTGCCCCTCGCGCACCAGCAGTTCCCGTGTCGCCTGCTCCGCCAACTCGTCCAGCCACAACCGGGCGCCCGGCAATCGACGGGGTGTGGTCGGGCTGATCAGCGCAATCGAGCCCGCCGGCATCGCTTTCAGAAAGTCAACCAGCTGCCGCGCGCCCGACGCGGTCACCCGGAGGTTGTCGATCACCAGAACAGCCGGATGATCCGCCAGATGAGCCCGCAACGCCTGGCCCTTCTGATCAGCCGGCGCCGTCGTCAACGCCTGGTCCCCGGTAGCCAGCGCGAGCGCCCGAGCGAGATCAGTCAGGTCAAGGGGGCCGTCCCCCGCGTCCAGCCACAACACCAAGCCGAACGCCACGCCCTTACGCCGCCGCCCACGGAACTCCGCCAGCCGATGCGCCACCTCCCGCACCACAGCACTCTTGCCGACACCGATGCCGCCTTCCACCGACACCAGATACTCGCCGGCGTCCAACGCCCGCAACACCGTGGCGATCTCATCGACCCGATGAACCAGAAGGACCCGCTGCGGCAGGATCTTCTTCACCCGCGGGCCTGACCGCCTGAACGTGGCCCGGGTTTTCGCCACCAGCGGAGGCAGCGCGAGGATCGCCGTGATCACCGCAACAGCGCTACCGGCAACGGTCAGCCACGCGACCACTCCACCGGCCAGGCCACCCACTGCGCAGACCACTCCCCGAGAAGAACGCTCACCGCCCGCCCGAACCAGCCGACCAGGTGACCACGCCGTTGCTCAGTGTGGCCCACCCACACCAATGACGCAACGCCCAACCCTTACGCCGCAAAGCGGTAGCTACCGATCGTCAGCCGCGACATCCGACCTGCCGCATGTGCGGTGGCGGCTTGTCAGGGCGCCGGTCGCTCTGCCTCCTCCAGATGCGCGACCGGTATCCGCACGGGCCTGTCGCTGAACTCGGCCCCACAGTTGATCATGTAGGCGTGCGGCGGTCCGTCCACGACCGCCGTGCCGGATGGGTCGAGTTCCCAGGCCGCGCCCTCAACGATCCCCACCCGACCGCGGTGCTCACCACTCTGGACCGTGACCTGTGCAAGGCGCTGCAGGCCGCGGCGCTCGTCGAGCAGGGTTCGCTCCACCGCCCCGCCCGCCCAGTGCAAACACACGTCAATCGCCGGGTCCGGCAGGTCACGGGCGATCCCTCGGGTCAGTCCGTCCCAGCGTTCGGCCGGCGGCGCGTCGGGGTCCCATGGCCGCAGGAGCCAGGCCCACTGTGCTGCCACCGGGTGCGTGGCGTCGCTGATTTGCGCGGCGAGCGTGGTGGTGACGAGCGTGACGAAGCGGTCCCGATCCAGCAGCGGCACGATCAGCCGGCCAAGCGGCACCGCCGTCACGGCGACCGCGTCCCGGCATGCCAGAGCGTGCAAAGCCACCGCGATGATCCCCCGCGTGGCGACCCAATCCCACGACGCTGCGGCGCCCTCGGACAGAGATCGCCGCGCCAGGTCGCCACCGCGGGCCAGCGCGGCCGTCCAACCCGATTCCACTCCAGGCTCCCCACCGTCGAACGAACGGAATATGCGGCCCGCCGCGCGGGCGCGGTTGTCCGCATCGACAACCCCGCGGTTGATCATTTCGGCTGAGTGTGCCCGCGAGGGTTCGCGCATTGCAGGGCCCGGACGCAGAAGTCCAGGGTGGTCTGCGCCCGGTTGGGCGACACGGTCGTGCTCGGGCGACACCGGCGCGTCGGGCGCCATGCCCGCGACCCTGCGTAGGGGCGGCGGGTCACCGCGCAGCCGGTCTCCTCTGCCCATGGGCTCACACCGTAGCGGTGTCAACGCTCATCCGGCAGGTACAGGCCGGTGGACCCCATACCTGGCGCGCGGGACTGCGGCGGTCACGAGGACCCGCGGTGCCCCGATGCGACACGAAGCGATGGCACCCGGCGGCGCACGGGTGCGTTGACCGCGCCGATGGCGCGTCGGCACTGCGCGACGCGGACGACAGCCGGTCGGTGCGGCTGCGGGTTCGGCGACTCGGCCCGGGTCACGGCGCCATCGACGACGGCGGTGGCGCGCACGTCTCGAACGTGGATGTCGAGGCCCACGGCCCGCCGCCCGGTGGCGGGCCTGCTCGATGACACGGATCGCGCCCGATGATGTGTGACGCCGGCGATCGTCGAGCAGGGACGGCTCTCGATCTGTGGCACAAGCTAGGTAGGCTGACACGAAGGACGATGTCGCGGGCGCGCGGCCCGGTGCCCTCCGCCGCATCGCGACGTGCGGCCAGAATCTTGAATGGCCGGTGAGCCTCGGCGGCGGCGAGCCTGCCGAGCAGCAGCGACAGGGCAGGGCGCGAGGGTGGATGAACAGGTGTCGGGCAGTTGGTGACGCGCGTCGATGAGCGGATCCTGACGTTCTTGGGACCGCATCGTGAGGATCTGATCCAGTGGTCGCTGGCTCAGGATCCTTGTTATCGCTGCCCGGTGTGCGGCGACGGTGGCGACAGCCGCCGGGAGGCCGTCACGGAGACGGTGCTGTACCACCGGTCGGTCGTGGACGTGTGTCGCCCGGATGAGCCGGTGGTGGTGCGGTGGTGGCTGGCCCAGGTCCATGAGGCGTGTCGTGTGGGTCCGGTGCTGCCGTGGTCGCAGGTGCCGGTGTGGGCGCGGCCGTCGCAAGGCCCCCACCGTTGCGAGACGCGGCCGTTGACCGATCGGGTCCAGTCCGGGTCGGCGTTGGTAACGGTGACCGGGGTGCCGGTGCTGCGGTGGGAGCCCGCGCCGGTCATCTGTCAGGTCGACTGCGGTCCGGACGGCCTCGGACACGAGCGGCTGCTCGGTGTGGTGGTCGAGGAGATGCAGGCGCGCGGGGCGATGCCGCTGCGCGACCGGGATCTGGTGCCGGACGCGGTGGGTGACCTGCCGCCCCTAAGCGGCTGGTACGCGCAGATCCACGGCACGGCGGTGACGGTGTGGATGCCGCCGTCGTGGCGGGCGCCTGTGGTGCCGTCTGCCGGGCCACGGCGGGTGCTGGCCACCTTCGACGGGCTGCCCGCTTCGTGGCTGGCCGCAGTCGCGGAGCAGGGCAGGCTGGTGCTGGAGACGAGTTCGGCCCCGATCCGCTGTCAGAAAGGACTGTCGATGTCATCGCTGCCACAGCACGCCGGTGGCATGGTCGCGGCCGGGTCCGCTGACGACCAGGACAGAGACCTGACGCTGGACCGGCTACGCCGGCGCAGCGCGCCCGCCCGGCCGGCTGCCCCCCTGATCGAGGTAGCCGACCTGTGGGCGACGGCCTCTGTTCAGGCCCGGCGCCTGGCCGCCGCCCACAACGCGCTGGTGCCGCGGTCCCAGGCTGCCGACCCGGACCTGATCGCACTGGTCATCGTGGGTCTGATTCGTCAGGACGGTG
Organism: Micromonospora sp. CA-263727; assembly: GCF_050942455.1. Lineage (NCBI taxonomy): Bacteria > Bacillati > Actinomycetota > Actinomycetes > Micromonosporales > Micromonosporaceae > Micromonospora > Micromonospora sp. CA-263727. Next base: position 891,877 of record NZ_CP192031.1, on the reverse strand, counting down.
AGGCGGAGCTGGCGGCCGTGGCGCAGCGGCTCGCTGACCCGCAGGTCGATCTCGTCCCGTGGCTGGAGCTGATGATCGCGCCGACCACCCTCGCGGACCGCCTCGCCGACGTTGGCGCCGCCATCCGCCGCGATGCGCGTGACCCTGGCACGTTGGCCTACCCGTTCCTGGGCTGGGTGACGGCGGCCACGCGTGCGCGTGCCGCGGTAGACCGGCAGCGGCTGATCGACGCGGGCGGGCTCCGCCTGGGCGATCAGGTGCGCTGCCTGCCCGAACGCGGCGCGGGCGGCGAGGTCGTCCCCGGCGAGGTGGTCTCCGGTGAAGTGCGGGCGCTGGCGACGATGACGTGGCCACCGGCCACCTTCCCGCGGGCGTGGCCGCAGACCTGGTTCGAGGTCGCCACCGGCGCGGGGAACGATAGTGCTCTGATCGAGCATTCTCTCCTGCTGGCCGACGACGACGATCCGCGCGCTGTCGCCCAGGCCGCCTACGCCGCCGCCGCCGATCTCTACCTGTACGCCTGGGTCTCGGCAAAAGGTCCGGTCGAACGACACGATCCCCTGCGGCGAGCAGCGCTGCGGCAACGCTACACCCTGCACACCATCGCCCCGGTCCGGCAGATCCTGCACGAGGTGCACGACGCCAGCGACGCGGACCTCGACCACGTCGTGGCCACAGCCATCGTCCGGCTCAGTGGCCTCGCGCCGCGTTACTCGGTTCCCGGTGGCATTCTCCCAAGCACCTGACTCGATGATGGCCACGCACACCTCCGTGCTCGCCGACATCGACAGCGGCCTGCCCGGCCAATCGATGCACACCATCGCCACCGCCGTCCGCGCCGCGATCGGCGATGTCCTCGGACCCGGGGCCATCGCGCGCATCCCAGGAGGACCGCACGTCGCCCTCCCTTGTGTACGGCCGGTCAGTGACCGCGTGGTGGCGGTCTGATGGAGTCGTTCTTCACACGCAGCCCGGGTGCTCGGTGGCCGAGGCGGGGTGTGCTGCACATCTACCTGGTCCCGCCGCCCTCGGTGGGTGTGATGGCGAGCGCCTTTCAGGACCTTCTCGCCGCTCGTGGCGTGCCGCACCTGTCCCGCCAGCCAGTGCAGTGGCTGCATGCGACGGTGGCACGGTTCAACCGTTGCCTCGCCGACCTGACCGGCGCGGACGTGGCCGCGTTGTGCGAGGCGTTGCGGCTGAGCATCACCGAGGTACCGGCCTTCAGGTGGCAGATCGGTCCGGCGTTGGCGTCGCTGCACTCGATCACTCTGGACGCCGCCCCGGATCAGCCGTGGCGTGATCTGCGTGAGGTGGTGCGCGCCACTGCGGTCGAGGTGCTGGGCGAAGACGTGGTAGCGCCGCTGACCGGACCGGGCCGGCCGCACGTGACAGTGTCATTCTGCACCGGCCCGGTCGCGATCGAGCCACACCTTGGCGCCCTCGCCCACGTACGGGCGGGCCGAGCGCAGTGGCAGGTGTCCACCGCGCATCTGGTCGCGGTGCACCAGCATGCCGATGCTGGCACCTACAGCTGGGAGTCGATCGCGTCTTTCCCCCTAGGCTAGCTGCCCAGACCCGTGACCAACTCCTTGCCGTCGCCGTGCGGCAGCGCCGGGGGCGTTGAGATTGACCGCCGGCGTCGAGGCGGGTCGCTCGGTCACGAGCAGACGCTGTCCACCGTTGAGGCCGCCTTGCTGCCATGCGGGGGTGAGGGAGTCGTCAGCTGCGGACCGAGGAGGTCGTGCACCCAGTCCGGCAGTCCCGTGAGGATCTCGTCGACCCGGCTCAGCAAGTCGATGCCGCTGTTGCCGAAGGTGATGTACGGGCGTGCGTACCAGGGCTTGACAGGCCGGGTGAACGCGCGCAGAGCGGCCAGGCGGACGCGGAGACTCCCGCCGCTCGCGATGGCCGGCTGGGCGCCGATCGAGCCGACCTGGATCGTGGTTCGGGTGCCGTGCTCGTCGCAGGCAAAGCTGTGGGAGCCCCCCATGCTGGCCCAGCACAGCTCCTGGTCCAAGACCATGACGGTGTGGAACACCCGAACATCCTGCACCTTGAGCCCGCCTCCGACGTCGACGGCGTACACGGTGGCAAGAAACCCGTCGACCCGGCTACACAGGACCAGAGCGACTCGGTCGGGGACCCCCTCCCCGGTCGCGTCCTGTTGCTCGATGACGGCGTCATAGAGAGCCCACATCGGGCGGTAGTCGTACAACGCGCGGGGTTCCGGGGCCGGCCCGGCATTGCCATACACGTCGCACACCTGCTCAAAACCCTCCGACGCCAGCAGCTCCCGCACGAACGCCAGACTGGTGCGCGCGGTGATGCCGTCGAGCACATCCATCTGCCGCCGCGTCGCATAACTGCCCACGACCTGCGGCAACCACTGCAACAGTTGCTCGCGGTGCAGTCCGGTGACGATCTGCCGATCCGCATCACACCAGGACGCCACCGGCACAGGCACCGTGCGGCTCATGAAGGAGACCTCCTCATCGAGCGCATGCTTCAACATCGGCGGCGGCGGTTTCGGATAGCCCGGGTCGGTAACCACCCGGACCGCGATGTACTCCGGGGTGGAATGTCCGGCCCTGATCAACTCCTCGTCACGCAATCTCCACAGCTGGTCCAACGCCCGCGCCCGGGACCGCTCGTCGGCTTCGACGACGGTGCGACCTGATCCAGACATCCGAAACTCCTCACTACGTAGCATCCGAGAAAGGGGTGTCGATACTCATCATGACGGCACTCAGGGCGTGGCCGGCACAGGATGGCAGTAACTTGATCTTTAACCTGCGACGGTTGGGTATCGACCCTGGCTGATCATAGGGACGGCCCTTGGGTGAATCGATCAATCCCCGACCGCGCCGGACAGGTTTGAAGATCAAGCTAGTGAGCCTTTCCGAGTAACGGTTGGTGGCGTTGGGTGATCATGTTGTGCGGGCGTGGTCGATGTGGAGCAGGACCAGGGCTGCAGCGGTGATCCGGCCGATGCTCCAGGGGCACAGGCTGACGTTGCGTAATGCTTTGAAGGTGGTCTTGAGCAGGGAGTTCCCGCGTTCGCCGATGGCGCGGACTGCGTTGTGGGCCTTGTTGAATTGCTGCTGCATGTCGGTGCAGGCACCGTTGCGTGGCTTCTTGAACGCCACTGTGATCGTGTCGGCTTCGCCTTCGTAGCCGAGATCACCGAGGAGCCGTAGGTCGCCGTCGGTCCAGGTGCGCAGCAGCGGCCCGATGCCGTGCTCGCGTAGGGCGGTGGTGTCGTGTTCACGCCCCGGGCGTACCGGTGAGGTCCACAGCGGCCATCCGTCCGGAGCGGTGATGACCTGCACGTTCCCGCCGTGGTTGTCATGCTTTCCCGACCACCACAGATCCACCCCGGGTGTCGGCCCGGGGGTGCGGCACCGATCGGTCTCGATCAGCGTGCCGTCAATATTGACGTGGCCGTAGCCGGCCATCTTCGCGGCCAGCAACACCGAGTGCAGGCCGGGGGCTTGGGCGGCGAGCACGGTGATGCCCTCATGCAGGTACGTGTACGCGGTCGACCGGCTGATCTTGTTGTCGGCGGCCAGTTGCGAGATGCGGGTGCCGTCGATCAACCAGCGGATCACCAAGACGGCCTGCTTGAAGCAGCCCAACGACCGGGTCCCGGCGCGGGTGCCGAGCCGTTGCCGTTGCGCGTGCAGGAGGCCGGACAGGAACGACACGGTCGCCTCGCGTACGGGCAGGACGGCGGTGTATGTGACACTCATAGCGACGCAGAACCTCGATGACGGTGATCCCGGGAAGGACCACCTTCATACCGGGGCTCTGCGTCTTTCCGTTGCACCGCAACGGATCCGGGCGCGTCTGGGCCGTTGGTCGAGCAGCTACTCCAAGTCCTCACACCGTTACTCGGAAAGGCTCAGTTGCCGTGCAGGCCGCGGTCCCGCGGTACGCGGGCCCGTATCGCGGCGCCCTCGGCTCGCACGGATCGACCACCACGAACCGGGCCAGCTCAGCGATACCATCTCGCCCATGACATCGGTGCCGCCCGCTGCCCTGCACGCCACCCGGATCCACGCGCTGGTGCACGAACTGGCCCGCGCCTACCTGGACCGGCGCGCTGACGAGGTGCTGAGAGTCGACGCGCGCCTGCGCGACGAAGCGAGCGGGGCTCCAGGCGGCCTCACGCGGGAGATAGCCGAGCTCATGCCCGAAAAGTCCGCCGCGATGATGTGCCAGGACCACCTTCGCCTGACCAAGAGCGCGGAGGCTGAGCTGCTGCCTGTTGCCGGTCAGCTCGCCGCTGACGCCGCGCCGCCGGCCCTGCGCGACGAGTTGGCACTCGCCTTCGACCGCGTCGCTGCCGGCGAGGCCACCCTGTTCGACCGCCCGGCAGGACTGCCAGGGATGCACGCGCACCTCTACGCGGCGGTGGTCGCCGCAGCCATCGACCGAGTGCACCCCATGCTCCACAGTCACGTCCGCGTCAAGCTCGAACAGGACATCCGAGCAGCCCGATCCGTCGGCCGCGGCATACCCGCGATGGAGACCGTCGCGTACATCTCCGACGATGAGGCAGAACGGGTGCTCCTCGACGTGCTGCCCTTTGTAGCCGAGATGACCGATCCACGGCACGAGCTGATCAAAATGGACCTCCGCGCACTCGTCAAGCTCTACCTGCTCGATCACCCAGTCATCGGACCGCGGGAGAAATCCGATCTCGAACGCCGGATCGGTGCGCGCCTCGACTACGTGACCACGGCAGTCGGTTCCCAGGCTGCCCGCGACACCGCCACCGCCGCGCCCCGGTCGAAGACTCCTGCGACACCGCTGTCTCCAGAGCAGATCACCGACCGTCAACACGCCGAGAAGGCGCTACGGAACAACAAGGGCAAAAGGAACAGCAAGCGCAAAAGGAATCGCCCGTAGGCGTCACGACTGCTGACGCCCGGCGACTTGGACCCTGGTGTCGGCGTACGGGTTCCGGCGCAGAGCCAGGTACGCCAAATGTGCAGAGGCATGGGCGAGTGGCGCTGGGGGACCTTGCGGCGCCACTCGCCCCGGCAACGCACGTTCGTTGCTCACGATGAGTAGCCGGTGGACACGGGCCGTCGCCCGAATCGCGGCCGGTGCGGACGCCTGGACAGAACAGCAGGCGTGTACCGGCATCGGTAAACCCCGCACGCCGCGGGCGAGTCACCTTTCGGTGTGCGGTTGTGGTGCCTGTGTCGCAGCGTCGGCCGACGTTCGGCACGACGATCGAGCAGATGCGGGCCGCTCTTGCCCTGGAGGCGTCACCCGCCCAGCTGCCGCTCGATGTACACGATTTCGCAGGTCGACAACGCGAGTTGGATCAACTCGACGCACTGCTCGACCCGGCCGGCGACTGCCGGCTCGCCCTGATCAGCGGCACTGCCGGAGTCGGCAAGAGGACGCTGTCACTACGCTGGGCCCACCTTATCCGTGAGCGGTTCCCCGACGCGCAGCTCTACGTGAACCTGCGCGGCTTCGACACCCGCCGCCCGCCCGCGGCGCCCCTGACCGGGGCACAATTTCTGCGCTCGCTCGGCCTCGAACCGACAGCGTTGCCCACCGACATCGACGAAGCCGCAGCGTTGTTCCGGTCGCGGCCGGCCGACGGGTGCTGATCGTCCTCGACAACGCCGCCAACACTGACCAGGCTCGACCCCTGCTACCGCGTCAGCCGGGACCGGTGCGTCCAGATCGCGGACCAGCGCGACATACGCGGTGAGCAGGGTCTAGGCGGCGACTCTCTGCCCGAGATGGTCGAGGGTCTCGTCGCCGAGCCGCTGGATGTCATCCACCTGATCTCCCTACCTGTTTCCTATCGACGGCCGGTGGCGATTTCGGGCAACTGCACAGGCGCTCTCGTCGACATCGGCTACCACGCCCGGCCTTCCGGAAGCCGGCCCGCTTGCCCCTCAGGCGCGGGGCAGGGCACGGTCGTCGATGTCCACGATGACGGGCCGGTGGTCGGTTATCGTCCCGACGCGGTCGGCGCTGATCGTGCGGAGGTCGATGATCGCATCGCCGGGTACCCCGTGGGTGGCGTGCCAGCGGTCGGCGCGCCGCGGGGGATGGTTGTCGGCCGGGTGGTGCCCGGTCGTCGCGGTCCACTCCACGCCAGCAAGGCGGGCACAGTCCCGCATCCGTCCAAGGTCCAAGCGGCGGCCCGGGCCGCGGTCCACCTCGCCGCTGTCCGTGAGCTGATAGACGTGGTCGGGGTGCCACGGCACTCCCGGGTAGGGGTCCGGATCGTAGTCGGGGTCGGCGCCAATCGAGTTCCAGTCGCCGCCGACCAGGCCGGGCACGTCGTCGGCGTTGAAGACCCTCAGCACCTGAGCGATATCCATACGCGCCCACAAAAGGCTGAACGGCGACAACTGCACGGAGCCGACCCGTAGCCGACGGCCGCGAAGGGCGAGCACGACGCTGACCCCGCAGTGCCACATCCCGTCGTCCTCGCGGGTGAGGGGGCGCAGGGTTCCCCGCACCGGTTGGATGCCGTCACGCCAGAGCAGCCCGGTGTGACATCTCATCCCTCCGACCGCCACAGCTGGCTGCCCGTCGACCTCGCAACGCCGTTTGACCGCGGCGGCCAGCCGACGGAGTCCGTCGACGGCGCCGAGCCGTTTCGCCGCGCTGTCTGCACCGTCGGAGATGATCTCCTGCACGGCGATGATGTCCGGGTCCACCTCACGGATGAGCCCCTCGACCTCGGCGTAGCGAGCGAGTTCAACGGGCGTGTCCCGCTCGTACAGGTCGAGCGCGTTGATCGTCATCAGGGTCGTCAAGGTGTCCTCCAGTGGGCTGTGTCCACCCCCATCCGGGTGCAGGCATGGTGGGTGATGGTAGATGTGGCCGCCCAGCCGACGCCGAGCCGGCGACGTGACGCAGGGTGGAGCCGATCGCCGGCCCGAGCGTCCCCGCGTCTCGTCCCCGTTGCCGGGGCCGGTGCCGGTGGGGGCCGCTGGCCCAGGTCACCAACGCGGGAAGCCGGTCGATCATCACGGCTGTCGCCAGCATCCTCCAGGGTAAGAATCGATCCTTTTCGTATCCGGCAATCCCGCAGCTATTCCCTACGCAGGTCCTCACTGCGTGGACGGATGCCGACAACCACAGAGGCCACCACCGCAGCGCAAAGCAGCGCCACCCCTACCACGGGCGCGGCGAGTTCGACCGTTCCCCAGTACCACCCGAACTGTTCACCCTGCACTCTGAGAAGGGAATTGCCGGCCACGTGGCTGGTGAGGAGCGCGAGTCCGAGTGCGATCGAGAGCGGCGCGAGGACTTGCCAGCGCTGAACGGCACGCAGGCCGGTCGCCCGCATACCGACCACCACCAAGCTGGCCACCTCCCGGCGTCGCTCGATCGATCGGGCGAGCGTGGAGACGAAGAACGCGGTGATCCCCAGGAAGAAGGCGACGACAATTCCGACATCGATGGTGCCCCGGTGGACCCGATACGCCTCTAGCCCGCTGAGATCCAACCCATGAACGTTGACGGTGCTCGCTGGCGCTGTCTCCGCCAACCTAGACGCGAATCGGTCCATGGCCACGATCCCTGGCGGCAGAAGAAAGTAGAGAATGCTGTCCGACGAAACGTCATCCGGCCTGTCATCGGTGATCACCAACCCCATCTCCCAAGGCAGGGTACTGGTGACGGGGACATCGAGGACATCCGCGGGAGCAGTTACTGTCGCCTCTCTTCCATCACCTGTCTGGAACCGCAGTGGCACCTCTACCGGCAAAATCCCCTCCTCACCACCGTGCGGCGTGCGGAGCCGATAACGATGCCCGTCGCGGCAGTCATTCAGCGGCACCGAGGTAAGCAGGCGGAGAGTGGCGCAATCGGCGGTGACCATGGTCGCTCCCACGACGCGGAGATACTCTTCTGGGGTCTGCGGATTGGCACCAGCCTCCGGTGGGTCGACGATGCTGCGCTGAGTGGTCCAGCGCGCCTCCGCCGGTAGCTCGTGAAGTTGTCCGAGCGCCGATGCGGTGAGCGTGTTTCCGTACAGATGCAGAGTCAGCCGATCAGGCCCCGGTGATGCGGAGAGTTCGGTCTGCCTCAGCACCGAGGCTCCGATTCCGGCAACCAGCACCAGAAGGCACAGCCCCGCCAGATGCCAGGTGAGCCCGCCTGCCTCGTGCTCGATCCGCCGAGCGGCGATCCGGGCTGTCACCGGTGCGGGCGACTCCGCGACACGTCGGGCAAATCCGATCAGGATCGGCCGCAGCGCCAACAGTAGGCCGACCGAGACCAACACCACGCCGCCAAGGATCAACGCGCTGCCGAGCGAGTCAGAGGAACCTGGACGCCGAGAACCGTCGAACAGGGCCAGGAGCGGGTACACGAGCAGGCCCAGGCCCAAGACAAACGGCGCGGCATACCACCAGCGAACAGAGGACTCCGAAACGTCGAACCTCGCATGTAGTGGGCGAGACAGTGCCCGGGAGGTGTTCAACGAGCCGACAATCCCGGCTATCGACACAACTACGGCCGTGACACCGACGATCATCGGCCAAGACAGCCTTGATGATGTCGGATACCAGGTGAACCCCACCACGCCCGAGGGACCGATCACCTCATTCGCAGCGGCGTAGCCAGCGAGCCCGAGTAACGCTCCGGCCAGACCGGCAAGACCGGACTCAAGAGCGGCGAGCCTCAGAACCTGTCGCCGGCTCGCCCCTACCAGCCGGAGCGCGGCATATCGGCGGGTACGCGTCGCAGCGGACAAGCGCGCACACACGTTCAGATAGATGACCATCGGGCCGACGAGGATCAAACTGAGCTGCCACGGAACATTCGAGAACCGGCGTTGCATTTCCAGGTCGAACCCGGCGCCACCCCAGCCGCGACCAGGAATCGGGTTTCCAAGTAGGTCTCGCGAGATTCCCACATAAGCGAAAATCTCGTCCGGACCGATCAGACCTTCCGGACCGATCCGCCCCACTTCCCGGCCAGGGACCAGCCGAGCGAAGTCCTCCTCCTGAGCCGCCAACCTCGCTGCTCCCGGAGAAAGCAACACCTCTCCGACCAGTGGAAGACGTTCGACTCCCGGTGGCGTCGACGCTCCGGCCCGGACCGATGTCAGGAGAATCCGGGTGAACCGCACCCCTCGCCAGGACCCTTGAGTCACCTCGAACTCGAAGGCGGCCGGGGCGGCTGTCTCCCCGTCGAGCACGGGGAGTGCCTGCCGGGCTGAAGTGGTCTCACCCCGCTTGGCGAGCAGCGACGGCATCGTCGCAACGAAGACCATTACGACGACGCCCGCAGCTATCCCGCACACCATCAGGGCCAGGCGCACCAGGCCGGACACACCGCCACCTCGGACCAGGCGGAACATCAACCGCAGTTGGCTCACCCGGGCCACCCTGCGCCCAGCGGGTCACCCACGACAGACCCATCCCGTAGCGTGATCGTTCGATTGGCCCGACCCGCCAGCTCCCTGTCGTGGGTTACCAGCACAATCGCAGTTGACCCTTCCCGGGAAAGCTCCCACAACAACGAGACCACTGCCTCGCCATTGGCGCTGTCCAATGCGCCGGTCGGCTCGTCTGCGAAGATCAGGTCTGGTCCGTGCACGACCGCCCGAGCGACCGCCGCCCGCTGCGCCTGCCCACCGGACACCCTGGCTGGCCGTCGATCCGCCGCTGCGACCAGCGACAGCCGTTCGAGTAGCTCATCGACCCGCGCTCGCCGTTGCGAGCTTCGAACCCGCAACAGTTCCAAGGGCAGCGCTATGTTCTCCCGCAGAGCCAGTTCCGGCACCAACTCGGCCGACTGGAAGACGAAACCAAACGAGCGCAGCCGGAGCGCCGAGCGTTCCTCCTCACCCAGCCGGGCGAGGTCCTGCCCCCGGAAGGTGACCCGGCCACCCGCCGGCCTGAGCAGCCCGGAGAGGCAGTACATGAATGTCGTCTTTCCGGAGCCACTGGGCCCGACCAGCGCCACCGCCTCACCCGCCTCGACGGTGGCACTGACCCCGGCCAGCGCCACCGTCGAGCCAAACGAATGTTCTACGTCCTCCGCAACCAACATCTACGGGGCACCTACGATCGACTCATGTACTCTTCCGACGAACAGTCCCGAAGGCACCAGGACGATCATTTCCCGGCCAATTCTCCCACCGGCGCCAGGGCCCCGGTATCTCCAATTCACAGGCTTCTCCTTACAGACGGCGATTTGCTCCTGTGGTCAACTCCTGCACGACGATGACCGTTGCCCGTCACTCACGCAACTCCCCGGGCACGTCGACGACAGCCGCGTGCCGGTCAGCGTCGGCCTCGTCGCATAGAAGTCCTTCGGGTTCCAGGCGCAGAAGCTGTACTCGTCTGGCATGTGCGTCTACTCCCAGGGTGCGATGAAAGATTCTGCCCGGGTGCGGATGCGGTAGGGCAGGCGTCGACCTGTTCGTGGGGCTACCGTGCACGGGATCGCGTTTTGGACACCCGTGATCGAACGTGACGAGGGTCGATCTTGTTGAGGTCCATTTCGAATACCATTCCCGTGGATGAATTTTTGCCCAGCGGATCGGTCCACTGATAGCCGGTGACAGTGGGAAGCAGCGCCGCCGTGACGTATGCCTGGACGTCACGAAATCCGGTTTTGCTTCCCGGGACGTGCCGCAAATCGGGATTGTCGGTCGTGTTCGCGACGGTGCCGCAGACGTCGGAGTATTCGCCTAACGCCAACGCCTCACTGGGCCCCCGGTCGGCTTCCCAGCCAGGCTTGTGTCGACTCCGGCGGAACCGAGCCATGCGGAATGGCAAAGGGTGCTCCTCGACCGCCAGCTCGGGGTCGCCGATGGGCGTATATCCGAATATCCCGGCGATGATCCCGAGCCCGCCGGGGTTATGGCCGCGACACCCGAGGAGTTGAGCTTCGGCAGTCGCCGCCTGAGCGCTGAACTCATTGAGGTGAGCGCTGATCCCGGTGAGCCGAAGGTCGGGTTGGCATCCGACCGGGGTCATAGAGACGGCGGCGTACCCGTGCATCAAGGATGTGCTGTAGAAATCATCGTGCCAGTTGGCCGTCAACCGACGCGGATTCCATGCCACACCAGTGTGATGGCACTCTGACCTCCCGATATACAACTCCAGACCGAGGCGCTGCTGGAATAACAGCCGCAGCGTGTCCCCTCTCATGTCGCCTACCTTCTGAAGGAAGACAAGATCGGGATTGTGCGCCTTGATCTGGTCGGCGCACTTGCTCCAATGGTCAACGTACCGGGTCTGCGCAGTGGGTATGACTTGACTGACAACTGTGAGAATCAACGTTTCACTTTTTTCGATTTGACAAAAGGGGCTGCGCACGGCCGCCACGACCCGCAGGGGAGCCGCGGAGGCGAATGGGCGGGTGTGCCGATGGACCCGAGCGTTTCCGGGCTCGGACCACTGGCAAGGCGGTGATGCCGGCGGCATCAGCGTGAGGGCGAACGGACCCACGTGTTGGTGGTGTTTGGCGCCGCAGTCGCCGCAGGTGCGGAGAGACTGCGAGGAATCGGCGATAAGCCACCGACCGGCGTCGGGTCCGATCCTGCCGGCGGGACGATGTCGTGGTCGGTGCGGACGTGTCCCCGCCCGACGATCAGCACGAAACCGAACAGTCCTGGCCGGAAACCGTCGACCCACTCGCCTGCGGAGAGCAACTCGCCGGTGACCGGATCGATGATCAGCTTGACCGTGGACCGGTCCGCGACCACCTGAAAAGACATCCCGGCACGTCCGGCGAGGTCGGTGGTCGTTGCCTGATAGGTGATGCCGGGCACCGCCGCCAAGACCCGTAGAAGAGCCGCGCGCTGCGACCGGTCGAGGTGGTGGTATATGGCGATGTTGATGACGCTGTTGGCGAGCACCCTCGGGTAGGTGGGCTCGGTGGCCGGGATGGGCGGCACCAGACGAGCGATCAGGCTGTCCACGTCGGCGGGCCACCCCTGCTCGGGAATGTAGGAGTGCAGTTCTCCTGGCAGCCAGTGGGTGGTCTCCGGTTTGGCGTCGGCGAACAGGCTGCGTTCCTGGCGGGTGGGTTGGTGGTCGACACCCCGCAGCGTCGGCGCGGTACGGGTGATGTCCACACCGGAGTTGTCTCCGGTGTGTCGCCACCGCTTACGGTCGGTGCGGGAAATCACGTCGGTGACACGGTGCCAGTTCTGGGTGTGCACGTATTCGTAGGGCAGATCGGTGCTGCTGTCCTGCGGCGTGCTGGCCACGGTGTCGGCGAGCAGCGTCAGCCGCTGCCGCGCGGTGAGCCCGGCATCGGTGGCGGTCCTGGCCGGTGGGCTTGCCAGCGGCGTCGCAGTGACCGGAGCGCCGGTTGCGGGCGGTCGGGGGTCGGCAGGCTGCGCGTCGGGCTGGCACGCGACGAGCATGACGACAGCACCGCCGGCCAGCATCATGCGCAGGGGTCGTGAGGGGTTCAGGATCATGCTGGCCGTCCGGCGTGGATGAAAAGGTTGCGGTAGGACGCCACGAGCACCCGGGGGTCGGCCATCAACGCCTGGAACCGGCCGAGGTCACTATCGCTGAGCCCGGTCAGCGTGGCGCGCAGGTGCGCCACGATGTCGGCGAGCAGGCGGCAGCCGGGGTCACCTCCGGTCCACGTCTCCCTGACGGTGTGCGAGCAGTGCCAGGCTGCTCCGCTGTCCAGCAGGAGGTTTTCCACGTCGCTGGTCCAGGAGCCTTCCGGGCCCGCGATGGCGCAGCGCACCTGATGCATCACGGTGCCGATCAGCTGGGCGTCTCCGGCGCCGGGCGCCCGGTAGACGCGGGGCGGGGTGGGCGTGATGGAGACCAGGGCGAGCGTGCCGCCCGGCCGTAGCCGAGCGATCATCTGCCGCACCAGGTCGACCGGGTCCCGGAGCGGACGGTGCCAGCGGGCCACGATGTGATCGACACTCTGCGTCCCACCGGGCAGCGGCTCCCGGTCCACATCGCAGCGCTGCACCCGGACCACGCCGGCCGCGGCGAGATGGTGGACGTCGGCGTCGACGACGGTGACCGACCCGCCGTCACCGACGAACTCGGCGAGGCGGTCGGTGGTTCCACCAGCGCCGGCGCCGATCTGCAGCACCGCCTGACCGGGGACGATGCCGGTGAGGCGGCCGTCGGGCCCCGCCTCGCGAGGATCGGCGCGGAGCCGGTCCAGGTGGGTCCGGACAGTCGGGTCGAGCAACTGATGCACGGGCGTGGACGTCATGAGTCTCTCCAAAGGGTGTACTTCGTGTGCGACTGGTGCGCCGGAGCGGGCTCGGCTCGTCGTCGGGCGGCACGCCGCTGGCCGAGCCCGCTCCCGCGCGCTCAGTTCGTGGAGGCCGGCGACGGGCTGGTCGTCTGATCGAGGTCGCCGGGGGTGGGTCGGGGTGGGGTGATGCCGCAGAGGCGGGCTGCCAGGCTGGTGGCGACGGCGTAGGTGCCGACGGTGGCCGCTATCGCGACCGCCAGTGGCCACGGCGCCGCGGTGGCGTTGGCATTCGGATCCGTGGCGCCCGCGGCGACGGCCACGACCGCGACGAGCCCGTTCTGGACGAAATGGAACGCCAGAGCGGCTTCCAGGCCGCCGGTACGGACGGTGAGCCAGCCGAGCGCGACACCGAAGGCCAACACACCGAGTTGCCCCCACCAGCCGCCACCGAAACCGTGCAGCGCGGTGAAGATGACGGCCTGGACGCCGATCGCCGGCCAGGGCGAGCGGAACAGCCGACCGACCGCCTGGAGGATCACGCCACGGCAGACGGTCTCCTCGGCGGCGACCTGCACGGCCGTGAGCGCCATCATGAACTGCAGGACCGTCAGCGCCGGGCCGATACCGATCCACGTCGACGTCTGCGGCTCCGACCCGCCCCCGCTCGCGCCCGCGCTGGCCTTGACGAACGCGGCCGTGAGGAGACCGAGGCAGAGGGCGACACCGATGCAGGTGCCGGCGATGAGCAGACACAGGGCCAGCCACCGCCACCGCAACCGGCCCACCACGCTGCTGAGCGTGCCCACGCCACGCCGCTCACCCACCCGAACGATCAGCAGGGTCACTGGCAGGATGCAGCCGATCGCGGCGAGCGACAGCACCAATTCGGTAAAGGGACCCAGCACCGGCAGCCCCTCCGAAGGCAGCCGCAGGGCGATCAGCGTGACCGGGATCGGGGCCACCACAGTGCCGAGCAGCACCGCCAACAACGTCACCAGCACCCGACGGCGGGACAGGTGCTGCGTGATCCGGTGATAGGAAACACCGGCAAACGACACGGACGAAGACATGAGTACAGGAATCTCCACAAGCTGGGGGGCGGATACGGCCGATCAGGACCGCAGCGACGAGAAGGACATGGCGAGTGGGCGTTCACGGACGAACATGGCCCGGAGGAACGTCGGTGGTATCGGGTGTCGACGCCGCGACGGTCACGACGAGATGACGTATGAGGCAGCGCACGCACGGCACCACCCGCTCCAGGCGGGTGTCCGAGACCCGGCGCCCGACATCGGGCGGGGCTGGCAGGGTGACGGGGTGGCCGGCGAGGTGCAGCAACAGGATGGTCATGCCGATGACCGGCAGGTTGGCGAGCAATAGACAGTGCAGCCTTTCGGATTACGCTGGGCGGGCGGTGGACTGATGTCGGTGGTGGCCGGGGCGACGGGCACTGCCATCTGCTGCGCGGTGGTGGGGCCGGCGCAGGTGAGCAGATCCCGCCCGTCGGGCAGGGCGACGCTCACGAGGAGCCGCCCTTGCCGCCATCGTCGTGGGGAGGGGCGCCCGGGCGGCGGGGCTTTCGCGCCCGGGTGGATGGTGTGGGTGGTGGGTGCGCGTGGAATCCGGGCGGCGTGATCGGCGTGCTGGGGCGCCACATCGGCCAGATCAGTGGTCCGTCGGCGAGGGTGAAGGGCTCGCCGGCCTGGTAGCCGTGGTCGAGGTAGAAGGTCCGTTTGTCGGTGGTGGTGGCTTCGGTGTAGGCGGGCATGCCGATGCTGTCGAGGTGCGTGTGGTGGTGTCTGATCAGGGTGCTGTCGTGGCCTCGGTGCTGATGCCCGGGGTGCACGGCGAGGTGGGCCAGGTAGTGGTGTGGAAGGTCGGGATGGTGTTTTTCGCACAGCGCGGTCGTCAGGGAGAAGACGGAGGCGTATTCGGCGGTGGCGCGTGTGAGGGCGCCTTGGTGTTGGCGGGTGGGCGCGGAGGCGGGTCGCGGGTGCCAGATCGCCACGGCGGTGCGGTCGGCGACGGTGTCGACATGCCCGTGGGCCAGGCCGTGGCGCAGCACGACCGCGGCATAGTCACGCACGATCACGCCGCGCCGCTCGGCGTGGGGGATCAGCCACGCGGCGACCGGCCCGGCGAGGTAGGAGGCGCTCAACACGTCGGTCAGTGCGGTGTGGTCGTCGGGTGTGGCCCGCCAGGCAGTCGGCATGGGGTTCTCTCAGGTGTGAACGGGCAGCCGTTGGGGTCGAGGTTGACGTGGTGCGGGGGGCGTTTCAGGGGGCCGGTCCGATGCTGTGGCGGGTGTGGCCGCGTCGGAGTTCCGCGCGGGTGGGGGTGGGGAGACCGGCCAGGCGGGCGAGAGCGATGAGCGCGGCCTGGGTGGTGCGGTCCGGCGGCAGTCTCCAGATGGCGTAGGCGGCCAGGCCGGTCGCGTCGGTGGTGTGCTGCGCCCAGGTCAGGCAGGCGGCGATGGTCAGGGGGTGGTAGAGGCCGCTGGTCTGGATCAGGTGCCGTATCAGGTGGGGGGCGGTGTCACCGATGCGGTGTGTGGCGCCGAGGAGGTCCCAGGCCGTGTACAGGTCGAGGGTGTCCCAGTGCGGGCCGGTGCGGGCGGCGGTGCGGGCGGCGGCGACGGACCGGTAGTGGAGGGCGGCGAGGGCGTTGCTGGCCGGCGCCAGTCTCCGCCCGACGGCCAGGGCCTCGCGGCGGGTGCGCAGGTCGCGCCAGCCGTGCTGGTGGTGCGCGGCGTCGAGGCGGTCGAGCGCGACGGTAGTGGCGTGGGCCCAGGCGGGGTCGGTGGGCGCGGCGATGACGGTGGCGGCGGCGCGGACAGCGGACGCGACCGGGTCCGGGATTCGGGTGGGGCGGCGGGCGGCCCACCCGGTGACCGCGCGGTCGATCACGGGGTGCATGACGGTGCCTGGGGCGCTGGGGTGGGGGGTGCGGGGCGGGGGTGGTGGCGGCACACGCGGGTGTGGGTGGCGTCGACGGGTTGACGGGCCATGGCGGCGAGGTGGCCGGGTAGGTCGTCGCCGGGTGGGAGGTACCGGACCGCGGCGGTGAGCGCGGCGCCGTGGCAGCGGCGGGCCAGGTCGTGCCAGCCGCAGGTGGCGTAGAGGTGTCCGAGGTGGGCGAGGATGATCAGGCTGTCCCGGCTGCCGTGACCGTGGTCGCGGGTGGTGTCGGTGTGAGCGGCGGCCAACAGACGCACCGCGCGGTCGCAGGCGCCCGCGGTGTGCGCGACGTATGCCTGGGACACGGTTGCCCGGTTGTCACGCTGCCGGCAGCGCGGCGTCGCTCGCGCCGGCCGGCCGGGCATGTCGGCCGGGGCGGGACCCGTGGCGCTCGCCGTGGAGGTCGCGGTCCCAGTCATGGGCCATCCTCTGGTTGTCGGGACGTGGGGTGGTGGCCGGCGACAGCGGCGGACGGGGAAGCGCCTGCTGCCGCCGGCCACCGGTAGCCGCCACCCGGGTGGAGGGCAACACGTGCCTGCGCCCGGGTGCCGGAGGTTTACGAGTGGGGCTTTTGGGCGATGGTGGAGGTGAATTGGTAGCCGCGGACAGCCACGGTCGGGTCGGTCATCAACTCCCCGAACCGGTGCAGGTCGGTGTCGGCGAGATCGGCGTCCAGGAGCCGGTCGTGGAGTTGGCGGGCGTTGTCGGCCATCAGCAGGCAGCCGGGGCCGCCGCCGGTCCACGCCTCGGCGCGAGTGTGGCTGGACACGTGGGTCATCCGCAGGCCGAGCAGGTGGCCGTGGGTGTGGTTGCCCCAGTCCAGGTCGGTGCCCCCGGAGCCAAGCGTGTCGAGGATGGCGTGGATGACCCGGCGGATCAGTTCATGGTCCTCGGCTGAGGGAGCGCGGTGGACCAGCGCCGGGCTGTAGACGATCTCGCCGAGCAGCAGCCACCCGCCGGGACGCAGCAGCCCGGTCATCGGCGCCAGCAGGTCGACGCGGTTGGCGAGGTGCTCCAGCACGCAGCGGCTGTGGACGAGGTCCAGGCTGCCGGGTGTGATCGGCAGGTCGAGCCCGTCGCGCAGGTCCCGCTGGTAGACGTCGATGATGTTGGTGGGGTTGAGGAGCCGGGTGTCGAGGTCGACGGCGCAGACCGTGCCGCCCGGTCCGACCGTGTCGGCGAAGATCCGGGTCATCGAGCCCGCGCCGGCGCCGAGGTCCAAGACCCGCCAGCCGGACCGCACGCCGATCCTGGCGAGGTCGGGGCGGGTGAGGGGGTCGAGGACCTGCTCCAGGGGGCCGAGCTGAGCCGGAGCGTTGCGGAACTGGTAGGCCGTCGTGGTCACCGGGAACTCCTTGGTTGTTGAGTGTGAGATAGAAGGCGGCGGGCAGACGGAATTCGCCCGGTGCTCGTCGCGGGGTCGACTGGGGTGCTCATAAGTCGGGTTCCGCAGGGTCGTCGCCGGGGTGGGTGAGGGTGAGGTGACGGCGCAGCGCGGCGCTGGCGGCGGCGCCGGTGGGCGCGGCGCCGAGCAGGTGCCCGGCGGCGAGGACGTGAATGGTGTCGGCGACCTGCGCCGCGGCGGTGACGTGCGGTAGCGCGACGAGGACGGTCACGCCTCTGGCGGGCAGTTCCCGCAGCACGGTGGTGATCTGGTCGGCGACGATCGGGGCGAGTCCCTCGGTGGGTTCGTCGGCCAGTAGCAGCTGTGGTGCGGTGCGCAGGGCGCGGGCGATGGTGAGCATCTGCTGCTCACCGCCGGAGAGCTGGTGCGCGCGGTGGCCCAGCCGCCCGGTCAGGGTGGGGAACATGTCCAGGAGGTCGTCGATGGGCCATTGGTCGGGACGGCCACCGCCAGGTTGGGTGGCGGCGAAGTGTTCGGCCACGGTCAGCGACGGCCACAGCCGGCGGCCCTGCGGGGCGAGCGCGACTCCGGCTCGCACGGCGGTTTCCGGCCGCCAGCCGGTGACGTCGTGTCCGTGGAGGTGCAGGGTGCCGGTGGTGGGTGTCAGGTGTCCGGCGATGGTGTGCAGCAGGGTGGTTTTCCCGGCGCCGTTGGGGCCGATGAGCGCGTGTACCCCGGGGCCGGGCAGGGTCAGGGTCACCGCGTGCAGCACGGGTCCACCGGTGGGGTAGGCGACGGTGAGGTCACGCGTGGTCAGCATCGCCACCGCCTCCTTCGCCGAGGTAGAGGGCGGCCACGTTCGGGTCGGCCCGGACCGTGTCGGTGGGCCCGTCGAGGTAGCGGCGGCCCTGGTGCAGCACGGTGATCCAGTCGGCGACGGCCGTGACGACGTCCATGTGGTGCTCGACCAGCACCACGGCCATCCACGACGGCAACTGGCGGAGGATGTTGAGCAGGCGGCTGGTGTCGGTGTCGGTGAGCCCGGCCGCGGGTTCGTCGAGCAGCAGGATCCGCGGCTGGTCGGCGAGGGCGACGGCCAGGTCGAGCATCCGGTGGTGCCCGTGCGACAGCGTCCCGGCGGGCTGGTCGGCGTGATCGGCCAAGCCGACCAGGTCCAGTAGTTGTATCGGCGTGTGGTCGGGGTGGTGGCGGTGGTGCCAGCCGCCGGCGCGCACGCAGTCGAGGCAGGACAGGCCGGGCCAGACGGTGGGGTGTTGGAAGGTGCGGCCGATGCCGGTACGCGCCCGGCACGCCGGAGCACGTCTGGTGATGTCGCGCCCGAGGTGGACGATGTGCCCGGATCGGGGGCGGATGGTGCCGGCGAGCACGCCGAGGAGGGTGGACTTGCCGGCGCCGTTGGGTCCGATGACCGCGTGCCGGTCCCCCGGGGAGATGGCGAACTGGTCGAGGTCCAGCACGGTGAGCGGGCCGTAGGCGTGGCGCAGGCCGGTAGCGACCAGCCCGGTGCCATCGGCGTGGTCGGGGTGGCGGCGGCTAGGCACAGTGGGCACCTGGTCGGCGACGCGGCGGATGATCCTCACGACACGCTCCTGACACTGGTGGCGGCGACCAGGGTCTCTGGCTGGTCCGGGCGGGTAGGCGGTGGTTGCCGGCGGCGAAGCCGGGCCGGTAGCGCGGCGAGGCCACCGGGCAGCCCATACACGGCGGCCACGAACAGCACGCCGATCAGCAGCGGGCCGTGGCCGGGCCACGCGACGGCGACCATGTCCCGGACGGTGAGCACGAGCACCGCGCCGATCGCCGCGGCGGGCAGGCTACGGGCGCCGCCGATGACGACGGCGAGCAGCATCAGCGCGGCCGTGCCGAAGCCCACATCCTGTGGGGTGATCCACCGGTGGGTGTGGATCAGCAGCGCCCCGGCGACACCCGCCAGCACGCCCGCGCCGGTGTGCACCGCCCACAGGTAGGCGGTCACCGGGTGGCCGCAGGCGCGGGCCCGGTGCTCGTTGTCCCGGGCCGCGGTCAGCAGCAACCGCCGGTCGGCGGCCAGCGACCACACCGCGGCGCCGATCACCGGCACCGCGACCGCGGCGGCATAGACCAGCACGGTCCGCTCGCCGAGCAGCGGCGCCAGCCCCGGTACGAGGCGGGGCGCGGGGATACCGGCCAGGCCGTCGGTGCCACCGGACACGGCCCGCCACTGCGCGGCGGTGATCGCCGTCAGCTCCGCGACCGCCACGCTGAGCATCAGGAACACCGTGCCGCGGTGGCGGACCAGCACCGCACCGAGCAGCCCCGCGACGACCGCGCCCAGCACCGCCGCGGCCAGCAGATGCACCACGGCCAGGTCGATACCGGCCACCGCGAGGCGGGCGGTGAGATACGCGCCAGCGGCGTACGGGGCAACCTGCCCCAACGTCGGCAGACCAGCATGCCCGGTCACCACCGCCACGCTGACCGCCAACAAGGCCAGGGGCAGCATCCGGGCGGCCGTGGCGTGTAGGTACGGATCCGGCGACATCGCCACCGCCGTGACCGCGAGGACGGCCATGGCCGGCATCGCCGCGCGCCCCAGGCGCGGCCGGAAACGATCGAGGACGGCGGGCAGGGGCAACGCGCTCACGACGCCGCCTGACCAGGCACGATGGCGCGGCGGGCCAGCAGCACCACGGCCATCGCCGCCATCAACAGATACGGCGCCGCCGCCGGCACGGTGACCACCCCGACGGTCTGCACCATGCCCACACCGACCGCCGCGGCCACCGCGCCGGGCACCGAGCCGAGACCACCACAGACCACAATGATCAACGACAACATCAGGGTGGCGTGGGCGGTGCTCGGGCCGACACCGAGGATCGGCGTGATCAACGCCCCGGCCAGACCAGCGAGGGCCCCGGAGGCGACCAGGACGGCGACGTCCACGGTGCGGGGATCGACGCCGATCCCAGCGACCATCGCCCGGTCATCCACCGTGGCCCGCACCAGCCGTCCCGCGCGGGCCCGGTGCAACACCACATAGCCGACCACGGCGACCAGGACCGCGACCGTCAGCACGGCGAGCCGGTCGACCGGATACCGGTACCCCGCCACCACGACCGTGCCCTCCAACACCGCCGGCAGATCGGGACGCAGCGCGTCCGGCCCGAACACGGTGGTCAGTAGATTCCCGCCGATCAGCGCGATCCCGAAGGTCAACAGCGCCTGGTCCAGATGGCCCCGGCCCCGCAGGGCGCCGGTCGCCGCCGCGAGAACTCCGCCGCCGCCCGCCCCCACCACCATCGCCAGCATGAGGGCGGCGGCGAGGCTGCCCCACGTGCCCGCGGTGGTGGTGGCGGCGACGTACCCGCCGGCCGCGATCAGGGTGCCGTGCGCAAGGTTCAACACCCCGCCGACGCCGAACGCGACGGTCAACCCGGCCGCGGCGACCGCCAGGATCATCCCGTAAACGACCCCATCGGCCGCAATGACGACAAGCACGCGCACGACACCCCTTTCCTCAATACCGGCTGGCCGTGGTGGTCAGGACGCGGGCAACGTGGCCAGGTCCTGCAGCAGGACGTTGGTCAGCACCGGCCCGTCCGGGCGGACCTCCCGCAAGTACCAGCGCTGCACCGGCCGGTGCTGCTCTGGGTGGAACTGCCAGTCCCCGCGCGGGCTCTCGATCCGCCCCACCTGCCCGATCGCCGCATTGAGCTTCTCGCTGGTGACCTCACCGTCCACACCGGCCAGTGCCCGGTCCAGGACCGCAGCGGCGTCGTAGGACGCCATCGCGAACGTCGTCGGCTGCCCCGGAAACCCTGCCGCCGACCAGGCCGCCACGAACTCCTGATTCGCCGGATTCGGCAGGGTCGGGCTGTAGTTCAGGACATTCTTGATTCCGGTCGCCGCCGTGCCCTGCTTGTCGAGCACGGCGCCCTCGGTCAGGAACCCGGCCGCGTACAGCGGCACGAACTTCAGGCCCGACTCCTGGTAGTTCTTGACGAACGTGACGGCCTGCTCGCCGGCATAGAACGTGTACACCGCCGACGGGTTGGTCGCCGCCGCGTCATTCAGGTAGGACAGAAAACTCTGCGTCTGGGGATACGGCGTGAACATGGTCTCGCCGTTCGGGTTCGCGAGCCGACCGCCGAGCTTGCTGAACGTCTCCGTGAACCCACGCAACTCGTCGTAGCCGCCCTGGTAATCCGGGCCGATCGCGTACACCGTCCCGTCACCCACCTGCGACTTGATGTACGCAGCCGCCGCAATCCCCGGCTCGTCAGAGTTGTAGGAGGTGTGCCAGGTATAGGACAGATCCCTTGACGCAGGCCAACCCGGACGGGCATTCGCCCCGATCAGAGGAACCTTTCGCTCGTGGGTAAGGTTCTGCACCTTGTCCACCGTGGCGCCGCCGACCAGCCCAGTCAGCGCCACCACCCGATCACGCTCCAGCAGCTTCTGCGCGGCGGGAACAGCGGTGTCGGGGCCCTCACCCTCATCAGCGACGACCACCTCCACCTCACGGCCACCGAGCCGGCCGTCATGGGTGTCCACGTACAGCTGGAAGCCACGGCGCATGTCCTCGCCGACAGTGGTGTAGACGCCCGACAACGACACCAGCAACCCGATCCGCACCCGATCGGTGTCATCACTGCTGCTCGTGCACGCGGCCCCGGTGGCCAGCAGAACGGCGACGGTGACGGCGGCGAGTCCGCCCCGTATCCGTGTACGCAAACGCATGGTGCTCCTTCATCTTCGAGGGGTGAACAGAACAGGCCAGGCCGTCAGGAGACGCTGGCCGGAATCGGCGTGCTGGCGATGACGTGCTCCACCAGAGCGATCAGCAACCGGCGAACGCTGTGCTCGTCGCGGGCGTCGACCTCGACCACCGGCACCTCACCGGGAAGGCTCAGGGCCTCCCGCAGGTCATCCGTCGTGTAGGTACCCGAGTCGGGGAACCGGTTGACCGCCACCACGAACGGCAGCCGACGGTTCTCGATGTAGTCCAGGTGCCGGAACGAATACTCCAACCGGCGGGTATCGACCAACACCACCGCACCGACCGCGCCCTGCACGATCGCGTCCCACATGAACCAGAACCGCTGCTGCCCCGGCGTGCCGAACACATACACCGTGACGCCGTTGACATCGAGGCGGCCGAAGTCCATCGCCACCGTCGTGGTCACCTTGCCCGGCCGGTGCGAGATGTCATCGCCACCAGCCGACATCCGGGCCTCGGTGGTCAACGGCACGATCTCCGACACCGCCGCGACCAGCGTGGTCTTACCCACCCCCAACGGCCCCGTCAACACGATCTTCAACCCTGGTGGCCCGCCTGTCGGCGCTCGGGCCACGGTGAGCGGTCCGGTCACTGTCGGCCTGCCGCAGTCGCGTACGACGCGGACGCAAACGACGGATCGAGCTTGTCACGGACCTTCTCGGCGAAGCGGCCGAGTTCCTCCGTGACGAACGCCAGGTCCGCCGTCGGGTGCGCCAGCACCAGCAGCGATGCGCCCTTGTTCATCTCGGTCAGGACCAGGTAGCCATGTTCGGTATCGGTGATGTTGCCCCGGATGCGTCCGGCTCCCATTTGGCCGGCGGCGCCCTTGAGTAGGCTGCTCAGCCCGGACGCAACTGCGGCGAGGCGCTCGGCGGCTTCCCGGTTCAGGCCCTCGGTTCCGGCCAGAAGCAGCCCGTCAGCGGACACCGCGACGCCGTGGCTGACCCCGGGCACCTCGCTCAGGTTGTTCTTCATCAGGTAACTCAAGTCGTTCATCGTTGACCTTCTCTCAGCTGATGGGGGCGGCGGCCGAGGCCGCGCTGATAGGCCGCCGCGGTCCTGGACAGGCCCGCCGCGTCCACCACCGCGTTGGGTGCCGTCTCGGCCGGGGCGGGCAAGACCGAAGGCGGGATCGTCGTCTGCGGCCGGCGCCTCGGTAGCCCGTTCTCGGTCGTCGCGTCGCCCGGCGGCGATGCGGCAGTCGTGGCGGGCATCTGGACAGTGCCGCCCGGCTCGAACCACCCGGAGGCGTCGTAGTCGCGGACCGCCTGATGGAAGATCGGCGGCGGCTCCTGCCGCTGCGGCGCCGGCCGTGGCCTCGGAATCTGCGGCAACACCTGCGTGGGCGCCTCGGCCGCCCGCACCGGCGGCCACGCCCCGCCCGCCACCGGGCCAGCGGCAGGGCCCACAGGCAGTGACAAGGGAGAGGCGGGCGTGCCACCCGGGGCGCGTCGCCCGGCAATCGGGCCAGCCCCCACCGGCTTCTTCTGCTCAGGAACCCTGATGGTCAGTCGGTCGGCGGGAATCTCGACCTCGGCCACCGTGCCATGCGGTGACGCCGGCAGCAGCCGCACCCGCAACCCGTGCACAGCGGCCAACAACGCCACCGTCGCCACGCCCTGCCGGCGGATGTGCTCCACACCGATCCTCGGCGACGCCGCCAACTCCTGATTGAGCTTGTCCAGCAACTCCGGATCGATGCCCTGCCCGGAGTCGGTGACCTGCACAAAAACCCGATTGCTCAACAAATGGCCAGTGATCAACACCGTGCCGGGCGTGAAGCGGGTCGCGTTGTCCAGCAGCGACGCCAACAGGTGCACCAGATCATCGATCAGCGCCGTCGGCACCGACACCCGGCCGTCGACTGCCCCGATCTCGACCCGCCGGTACTGCTGAATCCGGCTCTGCGCCGCCTGCACCACCGTCACCAGCTCAGCCGGCGTCTCGTGCACCGCACCGAGCGTGCGACCCGACAACACCAGCAAGCTCTGCGTACCGTGCTGCAACTGCGCCGCCAAGTTGTCCAACCGGAACAACATCTCCAGCGTCGCGGAGTCCTTCTCACCCCGCTCCGCCGCGTCCAACTCGGCCAGCAGCCGCTGCGTGATCCCCTGACACCGGCGACCCACCGCCTCCAGCACACCCACCACCACCTGCCGCTGCCGCGCCAAGTCACTGGAGGTCCGGTAGACGGTCAACCCCAGACTGTCGAACGCGGCGATCACCTCATCGACCTCGTCACGCACCACCGCCGGCGCCAACCCCCTCGGAGGCGCGGGAACTGAACCCGGATCAGCCGGATCCGCCGTCTCCACCCGGCGCACCAGGGCAGGCAACTCATCCGTCGCCATCCGGGTGACCGCATCACGGACATCACGCAACCGCTGCGCCAACCTGCGCCCCTGCCGCCACGCGAACACCGCCGCCGCCACCAGCAGCACCACCGCCGCCACGGTCAGCCCACCCGTGATCCACCACTGCTGGCTCCGCTGCCGGCCGACCTCCGCCACGATGGCGCCGTCAACACGGGACTGCACCTCATGCAGCCGATCCCGACGCTCACCACTGGCCGCCAACCACCGCCCGGTACTCACCCGCAGCCGCTCACCCACCAGCGTCCGCGCGATCTCGTCGTCGAACCGCTGCGCCGCCAGCACCTGCTCACCGGTCAACGCCTGATCCAGCCACCCCCGCCACACCGCCGGCGACCGCTGCGACACCACCAACAACGCCTCATCAAACCCGGCCCGCGTCGCGCCCAGGTCCCGCTGCACCGCCTGCGACACCAACCGGCCATTCCCCGCCACCACGGCGACCTGCTGAATACCGGCATACTCCGACGCCTGCGACAACGCCGCCGCCACCCGCAACTGATCAGCCAACGCACCATCCGCGCCGCCGACCTGCCCCACGGCCTCCCGCACCGCCAACCCCCGGCCGATCACCGACCGATACCGCACCACCACCGCCGTCAACGACGACTGACGCGCCTTCACCTGCTCCCGCAACGCCGGCAACAACCGCAACTGCTCATCAAGCGGACCCACCAGTAGCGCCACCCCGGGCTGGGACGCACTCAAATCGCCCCGACGCTGCCGGTAGATCTCAATCGCAGCATCAGACGCCGCGCCCTGCTCCAAGAGCTCGTTCAGCCCGCTCCCCGCATCGGACACCACCGACACCGCGACCTGACGCTCACGATCAAGCTGATACAGCACCTCACCGACAGCGGACGACACCGCCACCAGCGACTCCAAACGATCAGCACGCAACGCCTGATTCGCCGTCGACGCCACACCCCAAGTTGCGAAGATGAAGGTCGCTAACAGCGGAATGGCCAGCAGCAACGCCAGCCTTTTGGCAACACGCACAACGAACCCTTCAATCGCGCGATCAACGACCGATACCAGCGGGAGACGAATCCACAACGGCGCGCACGGCCAGACAAATGGTCGACAGATCTACCTGGCAGCCCGCAGGCCGGCTGGCGCAAGTCCACAATCACGCATCACCGCGGCTTTGGGAATGCCGAATTACCGCCCATCTTGCGGTCCAGCTACGTTCCAACCCGGCCCCGACCTGCGTGAACGTCCTCCCGTAGCCACAGAGGCAAGCTGAGCCAGCGTCAGCATGCGCTACAGTCGGCCACGCATCTGGCGGACACAGCGCGCCGACCAGGACGCGCAAGCAATAAGGAGGAAAAGGTGAGCGGCCCAAGCCCGTACGTCCGCCGCCGTTGGCTCGGGAAAGAGATCCGGTGCCTCCGCGACGAACACGGCTACAGCAGTGAACAACTAGCCCGTGCCGTGGGATTCCCCCGCCAGCAGTTGAGCGCCCTCGAAAATGGACGACGCGGCCCAGACATCGACCTAATCGAGTGCATTTGTGAATACCTGCAGCTGAGTATCAAGCGCCGCGAGGCCCTCATGGCTGGCGCGGCAGATGGCTGGGCGACCGGCTGGTGGATGACGGACGAGGCACGCATCGGCCACCGCCAAGCGCGCTACGCCGACCTGGAAAGCGGCACCCAAGCGATTAGTGAATATGCTCTCGCATTGATACCGGGTCTACTGCAAACTGCAGAGTACGCCGACGCGAGGATGCGCAGCGATCCTGCCCGGCAACCCGACAACTTCGATCCCGTCGCCGCCGTCGCCGCCCGCACCCGTCGCCAGAAGCTGCTCCTGAATGACGCCGGAGCGGCGTACGATTTAGTCCTCGACGAGTCGGCAGTTCGATACCGAGCGGCTGAGCCTTCTATCATCGCGGACCAGTTGCGCCACATCGCCGACCTCTGCGCCGCCCACCCAAAGCGAATAAGTGTGCGGATCCTGCCAAGCCATCCCAATATCACCAGCTACAGCGCGCCGCGTTCGGCTTACTCCATCTACCGCTATGCTGACCAGCAGGCGACACGGGCTGTTGCGGTCGAGACACTGACGATGGATCTTGTTCTCACCGAGCCAGATGAGGTCGACGCTTACCGTCAGCTCCATAGTCGCCTCAGAGTCGCGTCGCTTGAACCAGCCGAAAGCTTGCGGATACTAACTGCCGCAGCAGACCAACTCAATCCGAGTAAAGGAGCGTGATGAGTCACATCAGCTACGACGACTGGCGGACTTCCAGCCGCAGTGATGGCGGCGGCAACTGCGTCGAAGTCAGTACGGTCGCTAGCCACGCAGCCGTCCGTGACTCTAAGGATCGCGAGGGCGGGATCCTTGAATTCAACCGAAGTGCGTGGCGACGGTTCATCGGCGAAATCCGCAGGGGTGGCATCGGCATGTAGCTCGTAGCGGCTGGGGCGCTGGGCCCCGCCTCGACCCAGCCTACGCCTGACCGTCGCCGAACATACGCAGCCTGCCTCCGGTGCAGAGATTCAGTGCAATCCGCAGTTGCACAACGCCCTTCGCTGCCCGACAATTGGGCCACGATCTTCTCGGTTCAGCGTCTACTTCAGCAACGGAGATCTGCGGCGGAGTCACTAGGGGGTGGGTCTCGGTGCCACGTCAAGCCGCAGCAGCGGGAGCCAACGGCGAGGAGCAGAAGAAGCAGAAGGAGCAGAACGGCACGCTGGTAGGGCTGCGTAGTCGTCTTCCCTCGCCTCGCTTCCCGGACGTGTGCATGACCCGGTCCGAGGTGGCCGAAGGCGTCAACGCGAAGCTACACGAGCTGTACCCCGACCGTGAGGACCTGAAGTACCACACCGTCGACTTCCGGTGGGTGGGCAAACTAGAACGCGGAGACACCCACTGGTCCAGCAACCTACGCCGAGCCGCACTACGCGCCTTCTTCGACGTCGCCACCGACAAAGACCTCGGACTCTACCCCCAACGCCACAGCGACACCCCCAACCTAGCCGACGACAGCCCTGCCCCGGCACCAGCAACACCAATCCAACAACAGCCGAACGAACCCAGGTCACCCGGCACCGCTGGCCTCGCTGTAGTCCGCGCGTCCCTCGACACGTTCGACATCCCACCAGAGGGCCCCACCCGCCCCGCAGACCTAGCCCTTCACGCTCCATACCTTCGCGCTGACCGGTCTGCACGAGTGCATCGGGGGCCAAGCAGCCCCACGCCAACGGCATGCGTGGATGATCGAATTCACCCAGAGGGCGCATGCAACCGCCAGTTTCGTCGCCGAGAACTCTTCAGCGGACTTAGCAGCATGGCCGCAGCCATGGTATTCGCTGGAGCCGCCGGGCCAGCCACCAACAACGCCGGCGGGCAACTGGACGATTGGCACGTACAGACAATCTTGGAAGTCGAGCAACGCCTGTACGCCCAGGACCGACGGTACGGTGCCGTCGAACTCAACCAGCTCGCCATAACAGCCGTGGCTCAAGCGAACAGATGGCTTCGCGACGGCCGCTACGGCGAACAGGTAGGACGCCGACTGCAACTGGCCACCGGCGCACTGTCGGTGACCGCCGGCTGGCTCGCACTCGACTCGGGCAGGACAACGGACGCCCGCGCGCTGTACACCGAAGCCCTCGTCTGCGCGAGGCACGCCGACGATCCGGCTCTGGAAGCGCATGCCTTCGGCTGCTTGTCCCTGCTTGCCGCGTCGACCGATCACCCACGCGAAGCGGTCAGCACCGCCAAGGTCGCCCAACGCGCCGCCGCCCAGCTCGGGTCGCCTCGGTGGCTGTCGTTGCTGGCGATGCGCGAGGCCCGCGGCTGGGCGCTCCAGAGCGACCGAACCCTGACCGAAAGGGCACTGGTGCGCGCCTGGCATCTCTACAGTCAGGGCCCTAGTGACGCCGACCCCGACTGGCTCGAATTCTTCGTGCCGGCCGAACTCGCCGGTCTGGAGAGCCTGTGCAGGGCCGACCTCGGTCAGTACGAACGCGCCTGCGCCGGCGCCGAGCAGACCGTCATGCTCTTCTCTGCCGACCACGCCCGCAATCGGGCCCTCTACACCGTCGACATCGCTTTGCATCACGCACGCAAGCCACGTCCGGATCTCGACGCGGCAGTCGACGCTGCCCTACGGGCGCTCGGGTATCTGTCCGATGTCAAGTCCGACCGCCTCCGGCGTGCCCTCGACACCGTCGCCAGCGTGCTGTCGCCCTACGAACGCACCCGCAGCGTCGCCGGTTACCTCGACCTTCATCGAGCGGCAACGCCAGCGTGAAGAACGAGCCGCCCGGCACAATCACCCGTCGCCACAACGCCACAGCGGTCGACGGGCTCCTCGACACGCTCACCGCAGTATGGGCCGATGCCCACACCGACGACCAGGACATCGCGGCGGCCGGCTTCAACCCCGACACGCTGCGCCGTCAAATCATCGGCCACGCCACCCGTGATGACTTCACCCTCATCACCACCCACAGCGCCGAGCGATGCATCGGCTTCGGGTACGGCTTCCCCTGTTCGCCCGCCTACTGGTTCGGCAAGGACCTGCTGCCCACGATCACGGAGGCGGCGCAGACCACCGATTCCCTCGTGGGAATCTGCGAGCTGGCGGTCTGCCGCCGGTGGCACGGCCACGGCATCGGAACCCGCATCCACGCAGCGATCCTGGACGCTTTGCGACCCGAGTGGGCGTCGCTGCTAACCATGCCCAACAGCAAGGCACAGCGCTTCTACCGACGCCTGGGCTACCGCTATATCGGTCCGTACCGCACCAGTCCCAACGAGCCGGTCCTCGACCTGTTGCTCCTCCGACCCTTCTCCAGCAACCCCACGCCATAGCCGCGACCATCACCGGGCCCAAGGCGTCGCGCTGCTACAGGTCAACCCCGCCGCCGACGCCGCACACGTCCGGTTAGCACAAACGTTACTGTTGGCCAGAGGCAACAGAGCAGTTCCAGCTCGGCGGGCCATCCGTGTGCAGACGGCGCAGCGGGGTAGCGAAGAGCGCGTCTGCCTCGGCATGCTGGGTGCCGTTCCGGTGCTGGCACCACGTTGCGTAGCCAACCGCCTCGCAGCAGCAAGTTACGGTCGGAGAGGAGACGCGGGTGGCCCACTGCCCACGAACAGCGGCAAGACCGAACGACAGGCTGATAGCGCTGCGTAGTCGTCTTCCCTCGCCTCGCTTCCCGGACGTGTGCATGACCCGGTCCGAGGTGGCCGAAGGCGTCAACGCGAAGCTACACGAGCTGTACCCCGACCGTGAGGACCTGAAGTACCACACCGTCGACTTCCGGTGGGTGGGCAAACTAGAACGCGGAGACACCCACTGGTCCAGCAACCTACGCCGAGCCGCACTACGCGCCTTCTTCGACGTCGCCACCGACAAAGACCTCGGACTCTACCCCCAACGCCACAGCGACACCCCCAGCCTAGCCGACACCGCCGACCCGCCAGACCCTCCCATCCACTCTGCTGCAGGCATAGACCGCCGCGCTCCATCACAAACGGAAGTCGTCAGGCTTGTCGACGGCAACAGCCCCGGCGACTCGGGCGACGCGCCTATACCCGATCAGCTCGGGCAGACTCGCACGAATCCGATTTCGACGGATGGCCTGGGCTTCCTCGCAATGACGAGCCGGCCCGCTGCATCGTTGGTGAGAAGTGGTATCAGATTTGACGCCTTTGGTAGTCCGATAACGGCAGCATCCCCAACGCCTAGACTATCGAAGACGTATTTGTGGAGTCTTGCGTCCGAATCCGTGGAGCTGGTTAGGGAACTCGGCCCAGGTAGCGCGCGTGACACGCTTGGGTTAGCGAGGGCCTACTTCCGCGAAGCGGCGGCTGGCTACGTCACAACCTCTGATCTACCCGCCGCCCTTCGAGCAGCCCTCACCGTGCAGAGGATACTGACGCCGATCCATCGAAATGGTGGACTTTCAGTTAGCGACACTCGGGAACTTTATGTACTCCAGGCTGCATCATTCCTCTTGCTCGCGTCCGCTTCACACGACTTCGGAGAGCCGGCTGCTGGGATGATGCATGCTGAAACCGCAGCCGTTTTTGCGGATCGCGCCGAGCACCCGGAGTTGATCGGTTGGGTGAACTGCACCAAAGCCATGATCGACTTGTGGCGCGACCGACCCGACGCGGCCCTGAAGCACGCAAGACACGACTCAGGCAACCGAAGCGACTCGCATCGGCTACGGGGTCTGCGCGTCCGCGCTCTTGCACAACTCGGAAGACACGCGGAAGCCGCCAATCAGCAACTCTTGCTCGAAAGCGACACGCACAGTGCCAGCTCTACTTCGGAGCTGCAAGATCTCGGTGCAATCTTTACATTCCCGGCGGGGCGACGGAACTATTATTCGGCGGTCACCTACTCACTTCTTGGAGACTGCGCAACCGCAGAATCGTACGTGCGCGAACTCGGCTACGGCGATACACCCCCGACGGGGATGCATACATGGCCCATCAGTTGGGCTCTGAGTAGAAGTCACCTCGCACTTGCCCACATCGAGTCCCTGGCCGACGATGGCGGTCCGGAGGCCGCGGCAGCCGCGCTCGCTCCCGTCCTCGCCCTCGCCGAGGGTCAGCGCATAAACCAGCTTGCTCAAGTCTTTGGTGCGTTAGCGGACCGGTTAAGTGATTCCCGATTCCAGGGCAATTCCACCGCTACCGACCTGAGAGAGCAGACGCGCAACTTTTTAGGCACGACCGTTCAGCGAAAGGCGATGCTGACATGACTATGCGTCCCGGAAAATTGACAAGAGCGCACCGTCTTTTGGCACCACGAATCGCTTATCTTATAGGAACTCGAAGTCCACAGGGTCAACCAAACCTGATTCCAGTATCTAACGTGACATCAATCTCGACAAGCCCACAGCTCATCGTCTTGGCCGTCTTCAGGCAATGGACAACGTACGAAAACCTTGCCACCACGGAGGAGTTTACCGTCTCAGTCCCTAAGGCCGAGCAGCTCGACGGGGTATGGAAACTGGGCGCCCGGTATTCACGGTTCGATTACGCCGATATATCCGCTAAGCTGGCCGACAGCGGCCTTGAGATCCGCTATGCCCCTGATCTCCCAGCGCCCGCCCTGACGGATGGGCTCGGGTGGCTCACCTGCCGCACAATTCAAGAGGTTGACGCCGGCGGAGATCATGGCGTGTTCGTCGGGGAGATCACGAGCGTAACGTTCAGTAGAGACGACTTCGATGAGAACGGAACTCCGACGGGCGACATCCACCCTCTGATGCAAGTCACCGGCAACAGATTCGCCACTTCGGGTGCTACGCGCTCTATCCCGTATGGCGAGTCGGCACCGTGACGTCGTCGCTTCTACCCTTTGACGAGGTCAAAGCCGTTGTATTCGACTGCGATGGTGTGCTGGTCGACTCGGAGAACATAAACAACGAGGTGTTCGCCCAACTGGCGACTCTCGCCGGAGTCGACACTTCGTTCATGGATAGCGTACGTCTCTATATGGGCCGCTCCACAGACGAATGCGTGGCGGAACTCGAAGGTCAGCTTGGCGCGCCCATCTCCTTCGACTTCGCAGCCGAATACGAAAAGCGGGTGCTCGATCAACAGCAGAGCCTACAGGCCGTTCAAGATGTGCCGGTTCTACTGCAATGGCTCGCCGAAAACAATTACCCAATGTGCGTTGCCTCCAGTGGAACGCCAACCGAGATTCGTCTGCGGCTGACCACAAGTCGACTCATCAACCATTTCGGCGAGCATCTTTACAGCGCGTCAATGGTAGCTCGCGGAAAACCGGCACCAGACCTCTTCTTGCTGGCCGCGCAACGCCTCGGCGTCCCACCTGAGTCATGCCTTGTGGTCGAAGACAGCCCTTTTGGCGTTCGTGGCGCAAAAGCGGCTGGCATGCGGGTTGCCGGATTCGCATCACTAGCATCATCGGAGGTGCTGACGGAAGCAGGCGCCGACCTCACCGTGGAAACGATGGCCGAGTTGCATCGACACTTCGCTGTGGCTTGTTACCTGACTGATGGGCATCGGCTATAGGTCAGGGCGTGGCACATCAGGCCGGAGGAAGCTGCCAGCCCAGGCACCTCACCGAGGGCAACGCGGCCAGCCGAGAGCATTGCGAAGCGGAGTGCTTCGGCCTTGATCTGGCCAGGTTCTTAGGCAGGGGATCACCGGCGACCGGTGTCGGGCGGTTTGCGTGGTACGGCCCCCGCCACTCCGTTGTAGCTCAACGTTGCGCCAGTATCGCCGCGGCGCGGCGGCGGAGCGGCTCAGCGAGTGCAGGAGTGGTTCCGTTGGTGGCCGCGTGTAGGAGTTCGGTGATGACTGTCAGTTCGGCGTACCGGCCGATAGCGCCGTGTAGCAGGTGGGCTAGTTCGCGGGTGATGTCGGCGCTCGTGGCCGGTGTGAGCAGGCTGTAGGTGTGTAGCGTGGCGGCGTCGTAGCCGGCTGGGGCGAGTCCCCAGCCCTCCCAGTCGAGGATGTGGAGTTCGGGCGCGCAGAGGTTGGCGCAGTGGAAGTCGCCGTGCGCGGTTGTCCAGGGATGCCTCGTGTGGTCGCTGGCGGAGATGTCGAGGTAGTGCGGCATTGCCCAGGCGAGGAACTCGGGTTGGATGGTGACGCGGGTGGTGTTGACCGTGGCGATGGTTTTCAGCGCCGTACGCGCCGCGGTCCACCATGGGGACGGGATGCTCGGTGGGGTCGTGACGACCGCGTGGGCGGCGAGGGTGTCGGCGTTTACGTACTCGTGCAGCTCGCTTCGATACGTCCAGGTTCTGTCGGTCCAGTCGTGCCAGCGCAGGAGCTTTGGTCGTGGTATCGATGGGGGAAGTGATCGTTGTGCCTCGATGGTGCCGTTCCAGAAGGTGTCGATGATCTGATCGGTCGGGGCGCTGGCGACCCTGAGCCATGCGGGTCCTTCGGCTGTGGTGACGGGCGCGCCGAGTGTGCGGCCGTGCCAGCCCCATGCCTCACGGGGGTTGGCGGTCAGGTCGGCGTGGAGCAGCGTGCGGGAGTGGGTGTGCGCTGCGCGCATTCGGTCGACGACGGCGGGATCGTCAGGCTCGGGCCACATTGACGTCAAGCCTGTGCCGGAGGGCTGCCGGTGTGCAGGATGACGGTGGATGCGCAATGAGCGAGTATCGCCTGTGCGGGGGTGGTGAGGCCGAGCCTGTTCCAGTGGAAGATCACGTGGTGGGCGAGCACGTCGCGGAGTCCTCGGCGTAGAACGCCGGTGTGCGCGAGGTTGCGGAGAGCTTCGCCGGTCTCGTTCGTGGCGGCGAGCCATGGCCGTACCGGGTCGAGCAGGTCGTGACCTTCGCTCGACAAGTCGGTTTGTTCCGTATCGAGGGTGAGGATGCGGTGGACTTTGTCGGCGGTGCTGGGCAGCTGGTCGCGTGGGATGTTGGCGTCCAGGGGGCGCATCTGCTGGACGCGATGCCAGACGTCGCCTTGTTCGTGCCAGTCCTGGTCTGCGGCGCGGAGCAGCGCGGTGCAGAGCAGCAGGGACAGTTCTCGGCGGCCGAGTGCAGCCGGTTGTGGGTCTCGCTGGGCGAGGGTGTGGTTGAGGTAGGTGAGGATGTGGGTGCTGTCGGCGTGAAAGAAGTGGTGCGCCGCCTCCATACCGGTGGGGCCGCCGAATGCCCAGGTCTCGGGCTCGTAGATGGCTGTCGACCAGGTCGTGATGGACCCTTGTGCTGTCAGCGGATCGAGCAGGTCGGCGGTGAGCCGTCGTAGTTGCTCGGGGTGGGGCTGGTCGGCGCGAAGCCGGAGGCGCCAGTACGGGGTCTTGCGGATGTACCACCACGACGCTGTGGTGCCTGATGCTTGGGCCTGCCGCAGTTTCGGACCGAGAAGCGTTGCCATGGTGCGCTCGGCGGTGCCCCGGTCGGGGAACACGAGGTTGGCTTGGTACCAGTTGCTGGCTGCTGCGCGCGTGGTGAGGGCTGCACGTCCCGCGTCCTGATACCGCTCGGCCGCCTCGATGAGTTCGGCGACGGGGACCGCCGCGTGGGCGGCTGCGGTGGATGCCGGCGTTCCGGTGAGGAGGGCTAGTACCGCCGACTCCGGCACCGGGACTACCGTCCTGGATCCGGTCCGTGGCCGGGATGCCGCATGTCGGTGCTGTCTGTCCTGCTCCGCATCGGTTGTTACGTGATCAGTAGACATGTGTCCCATCCGGAGATAGGTAGTTCGCCGTGCGCGATGGCGGACAGGGTGAGGGCGACGCCGGCGTGGCCTTCCAGCAGGCCATCGCTGAGGGGTTCCGCTGCGATGTGGTGGAGCAGTTGGTCCGTGAGGTGTGGTAGGTGTTCGGTGATCTTCGGGGTGGCGGCGTGAGTGGCTGTCCGCCAGGTTGTCAGGAGGAGGCCGGCCCAGCCGTGGCAGAGGCTGACGTCGCTGATCTGTTGGAGTTGTCGTGGATCGGCGAGGCAGGATACGAGTGCCTGTTCGGCGAGGTGTCGGCGGTTGGTGTCGCCTGTGGCGAGGCCGGCGAGTTGCTGGGCTCGGGCGATTCCGGGGGTGCCATAGCACCAGGAGGGGCGGAGCGGGACGGCTTGGGTCGGTCGGCCGGTACGGTGGTCCCGGTGGGTGACCCATTGGGGCCACCAGGGGCCGGTGTCGTGGTCTTGGCGCCAGGTGTCCAGCCAGTCGCAGATGCGCTCGATGGCGTCGAGGTGGCCGTCGACAACGATGCCGCGTTGCTTGGCGTGGGATAGCAGCGCGAGCGGGCCGGTGATGCCGTGGGCGAGGCCGAGATTGGCGTGGCCGCCGGGGAAGGCGGGTGAGATGGAAGCGTGCGGGTCCTGTGCGGTCCACCAGCCGGGCAGCGTCGTGCCGTCGTGGCGTATTGGCTCGGTGAGTCGGACGAGGTAGGCCAGGATGCGGTGGAGGGCGTCATCGTCTTGGGCGTGGCGAAGCAGGTGGGCGCCGATGCCGGTGAGCCCGGAGATGATGTCGTACTCCGCCATCGTCGGCGGCTCTCGGCGGGCGATGCGGTCGAACGCTAGGTTGGCGCGGTGGTGCGCAAGCGCGGTGACTGACTGGTCCAGTGTGCCTTGGGCCTTGGCGTAGCGGCTGGTGTGGGCCTCGTTGCTGAGGTGAACGGCAAAGGCGATGGCGGGTGCTCCGCGGTAGAGACTGCTGTCGATGGTGGCGAGGACGCCGTGGCGTACGGCCAGGTTCAGCCAGCGGTGGGCCGTGTCCCATCCGCCGGTGCCGGCGAGAGCGCGTTCGATGTGGAACAGTGCGATTCCGGCGGCTCCGTCGGCCAGGGACTGCGCGTGGTCCGGTCGGGGCGGCGGGTCGGCCGCGAGACGGTTGGCGATGGCGGCCACCTCGTTGGCGATCCGCAGTGCCGTTGGTGGAGTCACGGGGTTCATCGCGGCTCTGCGGGCTGGAGGGCGGACCATCGCAGCGCGGAGGCGCGCGCCAGCCGGCGCCCCAGGCGTTCGCGATCGGGGTCGATGCCGTGTAGGCGGATGCTGTGCAGGTGTAGTAGGGAAGGTAGGACGGAAAGCGGGTCGCGTTGCGGGGCAAGTTGGTCTCGGTAGTCGGCGATGGCGGCGCGGCGCTGCTGCCAAAGGCCCAGCACGGTGCTGGTGTGATCGGCGGTGCGGAGCGCCGCCCAGTCGTCGGTGGGGTCGGCCACGCGGACGGCGGTGGTGTGGACGGCTCGTGGAGCCGGCATGGGCTCGTTCGGCAGGTAGGTGGTGAGCCACCGCATTCCGGTGGCGGTGTCGCCGGTGAAGGCTGCCGTGATGTCGACGAGGCTGGCGGCGGCGAGCGCGTCCAGCGGGAGCGCTGTTCCGGCGGCCTGTAGCTCGGCCAGGGTGGCGGCGGAATCGGCGGCGAAGACCTGCTCGGCGGCGGTCATCGCCGGACCATGGCCGTACCGGCCGGTCTCGGGGTAGTAGGTGTCCAGTTGCAGACGGCCGACGAGCCGATGGTGCCGGAGTCGAGCGGCCCAGGCAGCGACCCGGGCGGTGGAGGGGCCGTAGGCGCCAGGGTGGGGTAGCCGGATTCGTAGCCGCAGGTGGGGTTCCGGATCGCGGTAGGGCAGGTACCACCAGTCGATGGCCTCGTTCCAGCCAGCGAGAAGTTCAGGCGTCCGGCGAAGGATCTCAACGGTCCGGCCGGCCGCGGTGTACAGCTTCGCGTACAGCCACGCGGTACCCGGCAGGTGTCCGTCGTTGCGGCCCACGGTCCGAATCGGTGCCATGTGTGGTGCTTTTATGGGCGGCGCGGTGGACGTCAGTGGGATGGTGATTTCGTGGGCGTGCCCGTCGAGCCACCGGTAGGCGTGGCGAGGTGGGGCTTCGTCGAGCCGGGCGTGGCCGTGTCGGTCAAGATGGGTCCGGAGAAGGTCCTGGTGCAGGTTTTCGCGGAGGTCCAGCGGCAGCAGATTGTCCGCTTCCACCAGATACACCCGGTCAGGCAGGCGGAGCCGCTGCCGCCACCCGGCGAGCGCGTCCTTCCACTGCGACCACGGTGCGGCCAGCGGTGGCAGATCGCGGGCCGTGAGGTTCCACCGGGCCGGGGAGAGCACGGTGCGGCCGTATCGGAGACGAGGCAGGAACGGCAGCGCTTCCGCAACTCCCCACGAGAACGGCATGTAGACCGCTGCCCGCGCCCGCGGCAGTTCGCAGAGGAACCGGGCCATCGGATGGCTGAAATGGCGGAACTCGACAGCGTTGAGCACGGTGGGCTCGATCAGTCGGCGGTGGCGACGCGACACCAGGAACAGCCCATCGGTGTCGCCGCCGACCGCGAGATCGTCGACACGAATCGGCTCGTCCCCGTCGACGAACTCGCCTGCTGACAGCAGCATCGGCAGCATCGGCGGAGCGCAGGCGAGGTGGTCGGAGGATGCCAACACCGGCGGGAACGACAACTGAGCAGGCTCCGCTGCGGCGCGCACCGTCGCGACGGCCGAGTAGGCGTCCCGGAATCGGGTCCGCTCGACGGGGTCAAGCAGGTGCAGGAATCGGCCGGTGGTCGACCCGACGGCGCGGGCCGCGCCGGACACGACCAACGTGTACCGGTCCTGACGCAGCGCCGCCGCGCTGCCGGCGTGGATCTGGACGAACAGCTCCACATGCGGCGGCACCTGCACCCGAGCGTCGGGACCGGCGAGATCGGCGACGATACGCTCGTCGAGCATGATCTCGTCACCGCCGCCCATAGTCGCCTGCTGCGCCAACCGCAGCAGGCCCCGGTCCCGCTCACTCACCGGCGGCCCGGCGACCGATCGGTCTGATCCCCGGTAGGTGGCGGGCAAGCCAAGTCCGATCGCCGGGTCAACCACATCCGCCAGCGGGACCACGGCACCCACGCCGTAGCGCTCCAGGAACGCGGCGTGGTAGTCCTGCCACGATGGCATCCCACGCGGATACGGCGTCAGACGGGTCAGCACCGCCGCAGCGTCACGGGCGTGGCGGATCAGCGTGTCCGGCAGCGTCACCGTGGCGTCGAGTCTCAGATCGACCGCGACCGGCCGGCCCGAGCCAGCGCGCACCGGATTCATCTGCTCGACCAGCGCGGAGGGTCGGGTCACGCCACCGTCGGCGGATGCGCCGGCATTGTGGTGTCGCATCGTGTCCGCGACTGCCCGCAGCGCCTGGACGGTGTCCGCTACCTCGGGGATCGCTTGCGCGTCCACGAACGCCAGCTGCGTCAGCAGATGACCGAGGCCGTCGGTGACCGTCATCGGTGGCTGCAACGCGGTCAGCAGCACCCGCGTCTGCACCAGTTGCGTTATCGCCGTCTCGGCTGTCGATGCGGCGCCGTTCGGGAAGTCGGTGCGAAGCTTGTCGATCAGGTCGGCAACCACGATGGGGTTGCGCGCGTAGGTGATCAGGGCCGCGACGGCGGCGGTGCGGCGGACTGACACGTCAACCAGGTTGAGTTCGCCACCGCGCGGGTCCTGGTGGGTGGGAGGCCGCTGGCACGGCACGAGCACGCGATCCTCACGGATGTCGGCGAGGTCGTTGAGCACGACCGGCAGCCGGCGCAGCAGCGCCGGGCATCCCTCCAGCAACGTGGTCACTGCGGCAAGCCATGCCCCATCGGCTCGGATTATCGGCTGGTGCCGCCGGCCCCACCGCACCGTGGGCTGCGCACCCAGCCCCGCAGGAGCAACCCCGGCGAACAGCGCGAACGGCGTGCTACGCCCGGTCATCCGGAGCAGGTACCGCGACACCGACGCCACCGTTCGGCGGAGCTGACGCGGATCACGGCACAGCCCCGCGCGGACTCGTTCGACCTGACCGGCCAGTGTCGGGCTGGCGGCCGTGATGCCCTCCGCGACCTGTCCGCGGCTCCACACCGCAGTCAGCCAGTCACTCACGACCTCCGCCTGGAGGCCGCCGACCGGATCCGGCCAGGCAGGAAGGTCGAAGGCGGTGGGGTGGGTAGACGCGCGGATCAGCAGCGCGTCGAGAACCTGGTACACCGGCGCCCTCCCGCAGGGTGGCGGTGGGTCCGGCGCCGCCGGTGCCGGACCCACCACGGATCGGGTCAGGACCTACAGCTCGTGCAGGCCGACGCGCACGTTTTGCCGCAGTTGTCGCTAGTGCTCCGCAGCAGTTCCGGGATCACCGGCCCGGACTCGATGAGCCTAATGTCGAGATCGAACAGGTCCTGGTCGGTGTCCGTCTCGCCGACGGTGGCGGGCGCGGTCAGGGTCGTGATGGGCATGACGTGGATTCCTCCCCTTGTGCTCGACAGTGGGACGCCTGGGCCTGCCATCACCGGTCAGGGCCAGGAAATCGTGACGGTCGTGT
Organism: Micromonospora sp. CA-263727; assembly: GCF_050942455.1. Taxonomy (NCBI): domain Bacteria; kingdom Bacillati; phylum Actinomycetota; class Actinomycetes; order Micromonosporales; family Micromonosporaceae; genus Micromonospora; species Micromonospora sp. CA-263727. The sequence continues at coordinate 852,476 of NZ_CP192031.1, read as the reverse complement.
GCCGTTTCGGGACAACGCGCACGCCGGGCGCCCTCGCAACCGGCACCGACGCGGGATAAATGTTGATCTGCGCGACGTGGCCGTGTCTGTGGTCGCGATCCCACACGCGGATCTGCTCGACCAGCGTCGCGGCGGCACCCTCCGCGTCCGGGCCATGCGCGTAGACACCAAACTCGTAGGTTTCCGTCTGCGGGTCGACTTCACGGAACGTGACATACGCGAAGCCGTCTCGGCTCAACAGCGTGGGCGTGGCGATCGGCGACGCCGGATCAACCAACCCTCGGGCAGCATCGGTGCGCGCCCGGCTGAGCAGACAGAACCGGTCCAAGCCGGTGGCCAGCCACAGGAACAGCCCGTCGAACGGCTCCATCCCACCGAACCTCACCCCCGACCACGCCTGCACATTCGGCTGACGCAACGCCGCCCGCAGCGCCTCGACCTCCACCGGCTGGTCATCATCGAACCGCAGACCCACCTCTTCCCCGTGCAACGTGACCAGTCGCTCGGCGTGCGCCCCGGCACCCTGCACCGCGACAAAGCCGGCCATCTCGTGCCCGACACTGGCGAGATGATCGCCGTCACGGACCAACGCCAGCGAACGGCTCAGCCCTCGAATCCGCAGCGGCACGACGATCCGACCGCCAACCGACAGCTGGGTCCACCACGCAGGCGGCAGGTCGAACACACCCACCGTCACGATGATCCGATCGAACGGCGCATGTTGCGGCACACCGTGCTCGGCATCGGCCAACACGACGTTGACCTGCCCGTACCCCGCGGCGTCCAGGAACCGGCGAGCCCGCTCGGTCACGTCGGCGTCGATGTCGACCGTGGTGACCTCACCGTCCGGCCCGACCAACTCCGCCATCAACGCCGCGTTGTAACCCCCGGACCCGATCTCCAGGCATGACATCCCCGGGCCGATCTGTGCCTGTTCCAACATCACCGCCTGCAACCACGGCGCGGAAACCGAGCTGATCGTCACCCCGTGCTCATCGCGCTTCGTGCGGACGATGTCGTTCGCGTACGCCTCTTGCAGCGGCACCTCGGGAGCGAACAGATGCCGGGGTACGGTCCGGAACGCCGCCACCACCTCGGGCGATGCGATCGAGCCCGCAGCAACGAGTTCCTCGACCAGCGCGTGCCGCAGAGCATCCGCCTGCGCCGAATCATCGACGACCGTATTCTCCACTACAGATCCTTTCGTACGTGACACTACCGAACGTTACGATCTGGGAATCCCGAACGCGCTTGCGCAGCCTCGCCGCGCTATCCCGCCCACGTCACGTAACCGACCGCCCATCAACCATCACAGAACGCATCGGATCCGGGAATGCCTCTTTGCGGTCCAACTTTGCTTCCGGTCAAGGTTCAACCGGTCTCTGAGCTGGCCAAACCTGATCTACCTGGCCGCCGCACCGGCAGCGATCTTCGCCCAGACATCGCGCCGCTCACCTAGAGAGCTGTTGACCGAAGGGCTCCGAGTTGGTGTTTTTTGGGATGCCTACCCAGTCCACCCCAGTCCACTGGAACATGCGGATGGTGTTATCGGCGCTCACGTCCAGCGCGGTTAGGAGGGCATCGGCCACAGCGACCGGATGGCAATCGGCCCTTTCGGGCTGCGGCGGGTGGGCTGGTTGTCGGTGTGCAGCGGCTCGTGGGTGTTTGCGCAGGTCGACCGGGGTTGTCCGCCGTTACGGTGGTGCGGTTCGTCGTGCCGGTGTGGGCAGAGTGCGTAGCTCGGTGACGAGGTCGCGGACGGCGTGGGAGCGTCCGGCAGTGGGGGCGAGGTCGTCGTGGAGCCGGAGTAGGAGCGCGACGCTACGCGCGGAGCTGACGGCGGGTAGGCGGGACAGGGCGAGCCGGGCGGCGCTGACGGCGCGGTCGAGGTCGCCGGCGGCGGGGTGGGCCAGGCTGAGCCATGCGCCGTGGCGTGGTGCGGAGCGTTGTGGCGGGTCGGTGGGGCTGGTGTGGGCGCGTGCGTGGAGTAGGTCGGCGGCGTGGCGGAGCAGTTGTCTGCGTTGTGTTGGTACCTGCTCGGCGAGGACGACGAGGCCGCGGCCGGTGATCGCGTCGAGTTCGGTGCGGTCGATGTATGAGGCCCATGCGGGGGCCGGTGTGTCGGGGGTGGCGTGCAAGAGTCGAGGGTGCGGTCACGCGTCCGGTGGTAGCTGGTGACGTCACCGGTGGCGGCGTGGGCGAGGCTGCTGCGGACGGCGACCATCGCGCGGACGGCGGGTGGCGTGTTCGCGGCGGCTTCGTGTGCGGCGGCGGTCGACTGCTACGGCGCGAGGTTCTTGTGCAGGGCGCGGTTGATGGCGGGGTCGCGGCCTGGGACATAGGGGGGTGTGGGTTCGTAGCCGGCTGCTGCGTACAGCCGCAGGGCGCGGTCGTTGTGCCGGCCGGTTTCCAACTGGATGTGCCTGGCCCCGGCGGCGTGGGCGTTGCTTTCGAGGTGTCGCAGGATGCTGCGGCCTAGTCCGTGGCCGCGCAGTTCGGGGCGGACGTACATGCGTTTGATCTCTGCGTGGCCGGCTGCAATCCGGCGCCATCCGCCGCAGGCGGCGGACTGTTGGTCGAGGTAGATGACGAGGAACAGGCCGGTGGGTGGGTCGTAGTCGCTGGCTGGGGTGTCGTCGGTGGGGTCGGCGTGGCCGTACATGGCGAGTTGTTCGGCGTGCAGGCGGTGGAGTAGGTGCTGTACGTCGGGGTGGCTGTAGGGACGGGGGCGTGTGCGGGGTTGCCCGAGCGCGACAGGGTGGGCGTGCGTGTTCGGGGGCGAGCTCATGCTGTCGAGAGTGCCTTGTCCACGGCATCTCGGGTAGCGGTCGGTAGGTGTCGTCGGGCGGCGTTTCGTAGGTCGGCCAGCATGGAGCGGCATCGCACGGATTGGATTCCGGGAAGTCGTTGGGCGAGGGAGTTGATGGTGGTGATGGCTTCGGGTCGGTCGTGGGTGAGCAGGTGGGCTCGGGCGAGGTGGATGCCGTGGAGTAGAGCGGAGCGCTGGTAGGTGTCGTCGCTGTTGTTCATGGCCAGCGGTGTGAGCAGGGTGGTGGCCTGGGTGAGCAGGCTCCGCGCGTGGGGCGGGTAGGTCGCGGCGAGCACGACCAGGGCGTGTCCGTGCTCGGCGGCTTGTTGTCGAGGTGTGTAGTAGTAGAGGTCGTCGGGGGTTTCGTCGGGGATCGCGCGGCTCAGCATGACGTGGCAGGCGTCGGCGGCCGTCTGGTAGGCGTGCAGGTCTGCCGCGGCGGCGTGTGCGGTGGCGAGTCGCCCGAGTGCTCTTGCTCGCACGGCTGGGGCGCAGGTCTTGGCGGCGTCGGTAGCGGCGGTGGCGAGTCGGACGGCGTCGGTGGGGTTGCCGGTGATGGATAGCTGGTAGGCGAGCATGCCGAGGTTGTTGGCGACGGCCTCGGCGGCACCGGATGCTTTGGCCAGGCGCAGGGCCAGCAGGTGGTAGCGCTGGGCGGGGCCGCTGAGGTTGGAGTCGAAACACATCCATCCGGCGAGTTGGGCCAGGCCGCCGGCGGTGCGCAGGAGTCGGCGGCCGGTGTCATCGCTGTACTGGGCGCTGCGGAGTAGATCGAGGACTCCTGCGAGCGCGGTGCGTACCCATCGGTGTGAGACGGCACCGCCGCCGGTTTGGTCGTCGAGGCGTCGTAGGTCGGCGAGGCTGGCTTCCAGGTGTGCGGCCATGGGCGGCAGGACGTGCTCGACCAGGTGGACGGCGGGGTGGCGTAGCCGTTGCGCGGGTGGGTTGGCGGTGGCGTCGAGGGCACTGGTGATCAGCAGTGGGCCTGTGCTGGGTTGCACGGCTCCTTGGTGGGTGCCGGTGAGCGCGGTCCAGGCGGCGGAGATGTCGAGGAGGCGACGCAGGCTGCGGGGGCCGACGAGGTCGTCGGTGGCGCGCAGGAGGGTGAATGGGTCGGTCGCGTCGGGCCACAGGTCGGTGGGGTGGTGCGCGGTGCCGGTGGTGCGGGTCAGGACGACAGCGACGGCGTGGCGGACAACGGGGGACGCGGGGGTCGAGCCGTTGAGCCAGGGGTAGGCGGCGGTGGGGTGTAGCACGTCGTGGCCGACTGCGGCGAGGTGCCAGTTGACCTCGCGGATCAGGGCCCGTGCGGACAGGCCGGCGGCGGCGAGGGCAGCGCCGAGCGTGCGATCCATCGTGGGTGGTGTGGGAGCCGACGTCACGATTTCTCCGCCTGGTGTCGAGGTGCGGATCCGTTGCGATCAAGGGTGCCGCACGAAGGTCTTGGATTGGTGCCGGATTCACAACTCTCGCACCTTGTCGATGATGTCCACGACGATCGCGCTCTCGTCGTCTATGGACGCCCACCTGTGCCGTGGTGTCGTGGCGATGCCGACGTGAGCTGACTGTTCTCGCGTCGCATCCTCAGGAGGGAGCCCGGATCATGCTGCCTACGCTGCCGGCACCGATATCCACAGCCACCTGCGGTGAAGGTTCCAGAGCCGCTCCGTTAACTGATCTTCACGCGCCGGTGCGGTGGGAGGAGTTCGGCGCGGTGAGCAAGGATCCTGCGGCCCAGTGGGACATCTACTTCCGTGACTCGTGGGCGGCTCTGTCCACCACGCTCGGTGAGTCGCAGGCGTACCGGTTTGCCGCGTCGGTGGGGCTGTTGTGGGTGCGGCCGGATGCGTTCGCGGCCGGTGTGGCGCACGTGGTGCTCGACGCGGTGGTGCGGGCGGGGTTCCGGCCGGTGGCCGGTGTGGTGGTGCGTCTGGATCGGCGCGGTGTGCGGGCGTTGTGGGCCGGTGAGTTGGAGCGGGCGACTGTGGAGCGGTTGTGGCTGCTGGACGCGGTCGTGGCGTTGGGGCCGAGCGTGCTGCTGCTGCTAGCCGACGACGCGCCGGTGCTGGGATCGCCTGTTGCGTCGAGGCTGAGGGGTGTCAAGGGCGCGAACGATCCTCAGGTGCGTGAGCCGGGCACCTTGCGTGCGGTCGCGGGTAGCCCGAACCGGGCGTTGACGATGGTCCACACGGCTGAGGACGGCGCTGATCTCGTTCGTGAGCTGGGCGTGTTCTGCGACTGGCCGCAGCGATGTGCGCTGGTGGCACAGGCGGCCGGGCATCTGGCCGCCGGGACGACGTGGTCGGTGGAGCCGGCGTTGCGCACGGTGCAGCGGCAGGTGCCGGCGATGCCGCACGTACCGCTTGCCGGCAGGGTGACACGGCATCCTTCGGGCCTCGCCGCGGCGGACCTCGCGGACCGGTGGGCGAAGGTCCGACGGGCCAGCGAGGTGTGGCCGTTGCTGGCGCCGCCCGGTCACGGTTGTCAGCCGTGACCGGGCGGCGGGGGTCAGATGGTGCGGTGGCGGGCTGCCACGGCGACGGTGACCCATCGGTGCAGGGCGGCTCGCGCGTTGCCGGAGTCGATCGATTCGGTGGCCTCGGCCAGGCCGGCGGTCATGGCGGTGGTGAGGTCTGCGTCGAGTCCGCGGTATGCGGCGATCCCGGCGGCGGCGTTGACCAGCACGGCGTCGCGGACGGGGCCGGTCTCGCCGTCGAGGACTCGGCGGGCGACCTGCGCGTTGTGCGCGGCGTCGCCGCCGGTCAGGTCGCCGGGTTGGGAGCGGGGCAGGCCGAGATCGGCCGCATCGAGGACAGTTTCACGCGCGGTCTTTCCCGACGCCACCCACACCTGGGTGGGGGCGGCGGTGGAGATTTCGTCCAGACCGTCGTGCCCCCGCACGACCAGGGCACTACTGCCGCGATCGGCGAGCACCTGCGCCAGCACTGGGGCGAGCTGGGCGTTGGCACAGCCGACGCAGCCGGCGCGGGGCTGGGCCGGGTTGACCAGCGGCGCCACGAAGTTGATCGCGGTGGGGACGCCGAGGCTGCGGCGCACCGGGGCGGCGTGGCGCAGCCCGGCGTGAAAGTGTGGCGCGAACAGGTATCCGATGCCAGCTTCACGGACGCAGTGGGCCACGGCCTCCGGCGCCAGGTCCAAGGGGACGCCAAGGGCGTCGAGGACGTCGGCGGATCCGGACTTCGAGGACACCGCACGGCCGCCGTGCTTGACCACGGTGATGCCCGCACCGGCGATCACGATCGCCGCCATTGTCGAGATGTTGACGGTGTGGGACTGGTCGCCCCCGGTGCCGACGATATCGACCGCGTCCGGATCGATCGGCACCGCGACAGCGTCGGACAGAATCGCCTCGATCAGCCCGCCGATCTCCTCAGCGGTCTCGCCCTTGCCGCGCAGCGCCACCAGGAACCCGGCCAACGCGGCGGGATCGACGTCGCCGCGCATCACCTCCCGCATCGCCCATCGGGTGTCCTCGGAGGTCAGGTCCTGCCCGGACAGCAGGCTGTTGATAAGTCGCGGCCACGTGCGCGAGGTCATCGAAGACTCCCTGAGGCTAGCTGGGGGTTGCGCGGAGGCAGGACGCCGGCCACGCGGCGACGGCGGTCGGCACACCGCCCGTCTCACTGTGAACGAGCGGCGCCGCAGAGTATGCATCACACCCCGGTTTCGGTCCACGCGGCGGGAGTGGCCCGGTGACCGCCGGGCTCAGCTCGATCGTGGACGCCGGTGACGCGGCCATGGCCGGGCTGGCCCGTCACCTGGGCAAGGTGGGCTGGCCGTTTCCCCGGCGGGCGAAGGGCGACGCCGGACAGGTGATCGTCGTGGGTGGGTCGGCCCGCTACCCCGGGTCGCCGATCCTGGCCGCGCGGGCGGCGTTGCGTGCCGCGGTCGACGACGTCCGTGCGGTCGTCCCCGCCGACGCGCGAGCGGTACCCCTGGGCGTCGACGTCCACCTGCACACCGGCGGCGCCGACGACCTCGGCCCGGACGCCGGTCAGGTCGTCGAGCGGACCGGCCACGAGCTGCTGCGCCGCTGCCAGCAGACGGCACGGGGGCAGGTGGTGGTCCTGGTCGGGCCGGGTCTGGGTGGGCACCCCGACCCGGCCGAGGTGCTGACCGCAGTCGCGGCGGCGTGTCAGCGGCTGCGACGGGTCCACGTGGTCGTGGACGGCAACCTCGCCGGCGGGCTACTCGGCTGGGAGCGGCTACGGCTGCTCGCCCCGGCGGTGGTGCTGCTCAACCACCGCGAGGCCGCCGGCCTGAACCTCGCCAGCTCGCACCGACGCGGCCTCGCCGCCGCTGCCCGCCGCCTGGACACCGTGTTGGTCGCCAAAGGGCCGATCGACCACATCACCGCCCCGACCGGCGTCGCCCTACGGCCCCGGCTGGACGGCGCTCGGGAGCTGACCAAGAGCGGCACCGGTGACGTCCTCGCCGGGGCCGTCGCCGCGCTACTCGCCCACGGCATCGCCCCGGCCGCCGCCGCCGAGATCGGCTGCTGGCTGGTCCAGGCCGCCAGCCGCATCGCCCGCGACCGGCACGGCCCTGGCTTCCTCGCCAGCGAACTCGCCGACCACCTCTCGACCGCCCTACACGTTGCGGAAGGAACACCATGACTGCCACCCTGCTCGCGGTCACCGACGCCGCCGGCATCGCCGCCGCCTACCAGGACCCGGACAGCACCCGGCTGCACCCCACGGTGTGGCAGGCGCTGCGCGACACCGGTCTGACCCGGTCCTGCCTGCCCCGTCCCCTCGGCGGCACCGGCATCGCGGCACCGGATCTGATCGACGCCATCATCACGCTGGCCCGCGTGGACGCCAACGCCGGGTGGGCGGCCGGGATCCACGCCCCCGCCGGGCTGTTCGTGTCCCTGCTGCCTCCCGCCGCCGCGCAGCGCATCCACGCCGACACCGACGCGGGCCTGCTGATCGGCGGGTCGTCGCAGCCGGCCGGCACGGCCCGACCGGTCGCCGCCGGCCTGCGGCTGACAGGCCGATGGCCGCTGGTCACCGGCGCCCACCAGATCAGCCACGCATTCCTCGCCGCCACCATCCACCGCACCGACGCGAAACCACTGGTCCGGTGGCTGTGCGTGCCCCGCCACCAGCTGCGCGTCGTCGACGACTGGGACGCACACGGGCTTCGCGGCACCGACAGCGCCACCATCGCCGTCGACGACGCGCTCGTACCCGCCGCGCACAGCATCGACCTCGTGACCGACGTCAACGGCGGCACCCCGTTGACGCGGTTTCCTCGCTTCGGGCTGCTCGCGGTCTGTCTTGCCGCCGTCGCGGTCGGCGTCGCCGAGCACAGCCGTGACCTGTTCCTCGACGCCGCCGGCCGGCATCAGCCCCGTCACGCAGCCGGGACGCTCGCCGAGCAGCCCGGCGCGCAGATCGCGCTCGCGCAGGCGTCAGCCCGACTCGACGCGGCCCGCACCTACCTCACCGACCGGGTAGCGGCAGCCTGGTCGGCCGCGCTGACCGGCCCGGTGCCCGACCGTGCCCGGGTCGATCTGCGGCTGGCCGCCACGGAAGCGACCCGGTCGTCCGGCGAGGTGGGCCGGACGCTCTTCGACGGCGCTGGCTCCGCCTCCGTCTACCGCAGCAGCGGCCTGGGTGACTGCCTGCGCGATCTGGACGTCATCACCCAGCATGCCCTGCTGTCCACCGCGGGCCGGCAACGCGCCGGACAGTACCTGCTCACCGGCGACTGCCCCCGGGACCTGTGATGACCAGCCTGCTCACCCGTTTCGCCGCCCACGTCGACGCCGCACCGTACGCCCCCGCCCTCGTCGATATGAATCGGCGAGTCATCAGCCGCCACCACCTGCTCGCCGCCGCCTGCCGGATCGCCGCGCAACTGCACGCGCTCGGCGTGCGGTCCGGGTCCGTGGTGGCGTTGCGGGCCACGGTCTGCGACCCGGTGTGGCACGCGGTCGACTTGGCCGCGTTGATGTGCGGGGCGGTGCCCGCTGCCCTACCCGAGAGGGCCACCAACGCCGACATCGCCGCGGCGCTGCGGGTCCTGAACCCCGCCTGTGTGATCGACCGCGACCCCAGCCTCACGCTGGTCGCTGCCGGCCGCGCCGTAGGTGTGCCGGTGCTTGACCCGGCCGGCTTCGGCTCGTCTGCCTGCCACCGGCTCGACGAACACCTGCGGGCGGCCCGATCGGCGTCCGGCACGAGTGGGGCGTGTGTGATCGCCACCTCCGGCAGCACCGGCGTACCCCGCTTCGTGCTCATCTCCCAGGCCGGGCTCATCGCCGGCCTGGACACCTGGCGCCGAGCCTGGCCCGGCCCGGCCCGCGCCGCGACCCGCACGGTGTCCTACCTGCCGATCTCGCACATCGCCCAGCGGATCATGGGCCATCACCTGCTGTGTCTGTTCGGGGTGGCCGTGCACCTGGCCACCCCGGACACCCTCGTCCAGGCCATCCGGCACGCCCGACCACACATCCTCCTCGGCGTTCCGCACACCCTCGCCGACCTGCTTCACGCCGCCACCGCCGACACCACCCTACGGGTGGCGCTGCGCACCGTGAGCCTGCTCGTCAACGGCGCAGCGGCGCTACCGCCCGCCACCGCCGACGGACTGCGACGTCTCGGCCTGAACCCCACGAGCGCCTACGGCCTGACCGAAACGACGGTGCCCGCCTTCCACACCACCGGCGACGACAGCGATGGTCTGCTCGGCGCACCCGTCGGTCCGGTCCGCGCCCGCACCAGTCCCACCGGTGAACTTCTGCTCGGCACCCCCTACGCCGCCCCCTACGCCGCCCGGTACGTCACCCGCTGGCCCCGCACCACCGCCACCACCGACACCGACGGCTGGCTGCACACCGGTGACCGGGTCACCGCCTCGGCGCAGGGGCTGCGCCTGGCAGGCCGCATCGCCGCCACCATCAAGACCGCCCGTGGTCAGCTCATCGCCCCCGAGCCGGTCGAGGCGCACCTGTGCGCTCGGCCCGACATCGCCGCCGCCTGCCTCATCGGCCACGACCGGCCGCACACCGTCGCGCTGGTCAGCGCACCGACGGCAGCACAATGGCCCGCCGACCGCCGCGCCGACACCGAAGCCGCGCTACGCCAGGGGCTGCGCGCCGCCCACCACGCCGGGGCGTTGCCCTGGGCCGACGTCCACGCCGTGCTGATCGTGACCGACGACTGGCAGGCCGACCCGACGCTGCTCACCCGCACCGGCAAACCACGCCGCCGGCAGATCGAAGCCCGCTATACCGCCGTGCTCGACGCCCACTACCGTCGCCAGGAGGTCACCGATGCCCGCGCCTGAGCCGGACGTGCTGCTCGTCGACCTCGGCGGAGTGCTCTTCCACTACGACTTCCACAGGGCAATCAACCGGTGGGCGACGCTCGCCAACGTCAACGCGACGCTGTTGCGGGAGCGGTTCGCCATCGACGGCCCGTTCGACGCCTTCGAACGCGGCACGATCGCCCCAGGCGAATACCTGGCGCACCTGCGCCGCCTGCTGGGCGTCGACCTCGACGACCACGCGCTCACCGCCGGCTGGAACGCCATCTACGGTCCCGCGCACCACGACCTCGTCGCCCTGCTGCGCCGTCTGGACCCGCAGCGGATCGTCCCGGTCGGCGTCAGCAACACCAACATCCTGCACGCCGCGAGCTGGCGCCGCCGCTACCGGCAGCAGCTCACCGCCCTGCGCGCTGTGTACTGCTCCCACGAGATCGGGCACACCAAACCCGACCGAGCCTTCTTCACCCACATCACCAGCAGCCTCGGGGCGGATCTGGACAGGCTGATCGTCCTCGACGACCAGCCCGCCGTCATCACCGCCGCCACTGCGATGGGACTACGCGCCCACCTCCACCGCACCGCCACCGGCACCGCCGACTTCCTCGCCACCCTCGGCCACTGAGGAGACTTCCCGTGCACGTCCTGATCACCGGCGGCGCCGGATTCATCGGCCGCCACCTCGCCCACCGCCTCACTGAAACCGGTCACCAGGTGCACCTCGTCGACAACCTCTCCGTCACGCCGATGCGCCCGCCACCGCAGACCCTCGACACCCGCGACGTACGCAACCTCACCCTCGCCGACCTGGACACCGTCGATGCCGTGGTGCACCTCGCCGCGGCCAAAAGCGTCCCCGACAGCTTCACCAACAGCGACCACCTGCTGCACAACATCACCGTCGACCGGCACATCCTCGACCTGTGCGCCGCCGCCCGGCCTAAGCGGCTGCTCATAGCCAGCAGCTGCGAGGTCTACGGCCAACGCGACCAGCAACCCTGCGCCGAACACCAACGGCCAGGACCACGCTCCCCGTACGCCGTCGGGAAACTCACCACCGAACACCTCGCCGCCGTGCACCGCGCGCTACACCCCGACCAGCAGATCACCTGCCTGCGGCTACACAACGTCTACGGACCCGACGAAGGGGCAGACGCTGTCGTACCCGCCTTCCTCGACGCCGCCCTCACCGGCCAGCCACTCACCATCGACGGCACCGGCGAACAGGCCCGCGACCTCAGCCACATCGACGACATGGTGACGATGCTGACCACCGTGCTGCTCCACCCCCAGCCGCCACCGCCGGTGCTCAACCTCGGCTCGGGCCGCGCCACCACCATCCTCGACCTGGCCCACCTGGTCCTGGCAGCCGCCGGCAGCGGCAGCATCAGCCACGGCCCGACGCGACCCAACGAAATCACGACGTTCGTCGCCGACATGGCCCGCTACCGCAGCCGCTACGGCACCCCACCACGCCGACCCCTGCCGCCGGCGATCGCCACAGCTCTGCACGCCCGCGCCGCGCTGCGCCCTCACGCCCTGACCCGACCGTGACCAACACCCCGCCGCCGTGGGGTGCCATCGGCCTGGGCACCTGGGAATTCGGCAGCCACCTACCCCCGGACCGATGCCGGGACCTCCTCGACACCCACGCCGACATCGGCGGCCAACTCATCGACACCGCACCCACCTACGGACCTCACGCAGACGGCAGCCACCACGCCGAATCAATCATCGGTGACTGGCTGGCCACCACCGGCACCGCCATCCAGGTCGCCACCAAAGCCGGACTGAACCCCGCCACCCGCCGCCCCGACCTCGCCCCGCCGCGCCTACTGCTCAGCGCCGATCGCTCCCGCGACCGGCTCCGACGCCCACACCTGGACCTGCTCCTGCTACACCGCGACGACCCGCAGGTACCCGTCGACGAACTCGCCGACACCCTGAACCGTCTCGTCACCACCGGCACCACCACCGCGATCGGCGTGTCCAACTGGCAACCCGCGCGCCTAGACGCACTTGCCACCCGACTCGCCGCCAGCGGGCACGCCCCGCTGCACGCCACGGCACCGCTGTGGAGCCTCGCCCGGCGCAGCCGCACCACCACCGACCCCGAATTGGTCGAGGCTAGCCCGGAGCACCTCGCCTGCGCCCGCACCCACCGGCTGCACGTGCTGCCCTACCGTGCCGCCGCCCTCGGATTCTTCGCCACCACACCCCACCACGAAGGAGGCCGCCACCACGCCTACCAGCACGCCACCTACCACACCCCCGACAACCTGGCCCGCCACCAGCGAGCACGTCGCCTCGCCCGGACCCTCGGCGCCACCCCACACCAGGTGGCCCTGGCCTGGCTGTGCTCCAGCGACCTACCCGTCACTCCCGTAGTCGGCGCCACCACCCCCGCGCAGCTCCGCGAGTCCGCCGCCGGGTGCGTCCTGCGCCTCACCGACGACCACCGCCGCTACCTCACCGGCGGCGGCCCGCTGTAACCCCTGGTCCATCAGCCGAGCGAATCGGGCCGGCACGATCGGTGACGAGTTACGTCCATACGGGAACGACCACGACCGGCGGCGGCAGAAGTCACGCAAGTCATGACCGAGCCGATCCAACACCCCGTCAATGCGCAGGCTGGCGAAACAGAACCGGACCCGCACCCCGTCATCCGGCACACCCACGATCTCCACCTGCCCGGCCGCCGGCCGCCACGCCACCTGCCACCGCTCGGCGCCGTCGTCCACCGCCCAGCAGTTGCCCGCCAACTCCCGCACCGCCAACCCCTTGTACCGCAGGGCCTCACCCCACGCATCGAGCAGCGCGGCGACCAAACCACGCCGATCCGTCGGACCATCGCCGATCAGCCTCTTCTTGACCTGCGCGGGCAGCCCAGCCGCCAGCACACCAGCCGGCAGCGACCGGATCACCACCGCCCGCGCCGCCACGATGCTGCCCGCACCGATGCTCACCCCCGGCATCACCGCCACGTCATAGGCCAGCCACACCCCGTCTCCCACGCTGATCCCGGCGAATGCCCCCTCGAACCCCTCAATCGCCGGATGCCCGGTGTGATAGGCGTGCGTCCACAACGCCACCCGGCTACTGACCCCCACGTCGTCCCCGATCACCACCGGCCGCGTCGGGTTGATCACCACCTCCGGTGCGATCTGACACCGCGAGCCGATCGTCACCACCGACTCCCGCTCCATGCTCGCCCCGCAGCCCACCCGCAGGCCGGCGCCGAGATACGTGGAACCGCCCACCACCAGCTCCCGGCAGACGACATCACCACCAGACTCCAACACCGATCCCTCGCCCAGAACAAGCCGATCCGCCGCCAGCACCCGCACACCATCACCGATCCTGACGTGCGCCGCCAGGCGCAACTGCCCTGCCCGAAGGTCACACCCCTGCCCGATGACCACCCCGTCGCCCAGATCCAGCTCGTCGGCGACCAGCACCGACCCGGCGCCCACCCGCACGCCGTCGCCAACCCGCCGCCGCGCCACCCGCACCCTCACCCCGGGCCAACCCGCCGGCACGGGCTCACCCACGTCGCGCCAACAGCAGCTGCGCCGAGGTCACATCCCGGAACCGACCAGAGGGCTCCAAGGCGAGCAGCGATTCCCTCATGTCCGCCTCAAACACCGTCCGGCGCTCGCCAAGGACCGCTCGGGAACTGAACGCCTTCGACAACTGCCGGCCAACCACCTCGTCCAACGTGTACGCCACCGCATACACCGCGGTCACCTCCGTCACCACAGCGAACGCCGACCGGCGCAGCACCACCTCATGTCCCTCACGCAACCGCCGACCGTACCCTCGGGCCACCGCAGCACCATGCCCCGCCAGATACCGATCCCGAACCACCCGCACCGCCGCATGCCACGCCGGCCTCGGCGCCCCGGGAGCCCGCCGAGACAGCACCGCAACGAACGCTCCCCTCGGGCTGAGAAGCGAGTCCAACCCGCGTAGCACCGCAGCCCTGTCCATCCAATGGAACGCGTCACCGATCGTCGCGCCAACCAGGCCAGCACCACGCCGCAACGCAAGCCGCTCCGCGTTGGCGACGACCCACTCGACGCCTCCGACCCCCCTTTCGGCAGCGAGCCGCCGCCCCCAACCGAGCATCTCGCAGGCCGCGTCGACCGCCACCACACGCACGCCGCACTCAGCCAACGCCAGCGCCACAGTTCCCGGGCCCGATCCAATATCGACGACCCGACCCGGTGCAAGGCACCGGGTCGCCTCCACCACAGGCGCGATCAGCTCCGGCGGGTACGCCACCCGGTGACGCACATAGTGCTCACCCGTGCCAGCGAACAACTCCGCCGCCGACACCTCAGACACAAAACCCATCCTCACCACCTGTCACCGTCCCCTCCTCCCTTGGCTGCTCCCACCCTGCCCGCCGGCCCAACGCCGATGAACCGTCTTCACAACGTTCACACCCTGAGCCCCTCCACCAGCCGCCATCACCCGCCCTACCGTCGGCACATGGCATCCCACCCCGACCGGATACTCGTCGTCGCCGCGCACGCAGACGACGAAACCCTCGGCGCAGGCGGCACCCTCGCCACGCACGCCGCCCACGGCGCCCAGCTCTGCATCCTGATCCTCAGCACCAGCGTCAGCAGCCGCCCCGACGCCGACCAGACCGCCACCGCAAGCCACCGCGCCCGCTGCGCCCGCGACGTAGCCGCCCTCTACGGCGCCGACCTACGCACCGCCGACCTACCGGACAACCGGTTCGACACGCTGGCACTGCTCGACATCACCCGCCACATCGAAGCCGCCATCGCCGATGTCGCACCCACCACCGTCTACACCCACTCCCACGCCGACCTCAGCCGCGACCACCAACTCGTCGCCCACGCCACCGCCGCCGCCACCCGCCCCCACCCCGGCACCCCCGTCCGAACCGTCCTCGCCTACGAAGTCCGATCCGCCACCGAATGGTCACCCCACACGACCTACCAACCCACCTGGTACCAACCCCTGACCACGACAGCGGTCGACACCAAAATGGCGGCCCTCACCATCTACAACACCGAAATGCGGCCCAGCCCCCACAGCCGCTCACTCGCCGCAGTCCAAGCACAACTCGCCGAACGCGGCGCCCGCGTCGGCACCGAAGCCGCCGAGGCATTCGAAGTCATCCGACACATTAGATAGGAATCAATGTATTCGTCCGGACCCGGTGAACGCACGTCGATCACGATGGCGATCCGCTCATGCCTGAACGCAGTTCGCTTCAGCAGCAGCCGGAGCGGCGGGTGCCGTCGATCGCAGTGCCGGTGACGTAGACGACGGGGGTGGATATCGAGGATGCCGGCCGGTATGGCGTCAGCAGAAGTTGACGGTCAGCCAGCACCGCCCGTCCGGATCGACAAAGCCCGCCCCACCCGAGTGGCTGGCGCCGCGCTCGACCCAGGACGCAGTACGGGCCCGCCGGGCGGCGATGTCGACCATATCGTCGCGGGTCACGGTGTAACCGGACTCGGCGACGATCTCGCCGCTGTTGAGCTGGGCGAGCCACGTGGGGTAATCGGTGATGCCCCGCTCCGGGTGAGCGCGGAAAGTGAAACCGCCGGCAGCTAACTGGCCGAGGTGAATGCCCTCGCTCTCGGCCGGAGTGTCGGGCGTACGGAGGTAGAAATTGGTCGACATACCTGTACCTCCTGTCCCCCGGCCGCACCGCGCTTCGAAGGCGGCACCCTCCAACGCTAGACGCTGTCTCGTGACACGCAAAGGCGCTGCCGGAGGCCGAATCGGCGGCGCCCCGAGCGATGGTGGCGTGCGGGTGCGGCGATGGCCGAAACGCCGTGGGCCAGCGCGCGTAGCCACCTGCGGGTTCTCGCGGGGCTTGGCGGCCGGCAGGAGGCCCGCGGGCTTGCCGAGAACTCCCTCAGGATCTACTCCCGCGACTACCCGGCCCGGGACGAGCAGTTCGACCGGGTCCGCCAGCACGCCGAACCTCCACCAGCCCTGGCCAAACCTCAGCATCACTCACGGTGCTGGGCTCGGCGCGGCCCGCCGTTGTCGCGGTCAGGCCGGCCACTCGCCGATCGGCACCCCGGCCGCGTCCGCCGCCCGCCAGGCCACCGCGGGGTTCGGCTTGCGTACGCCCGCCGAGCCAGTTCCGCCCGCTCGTCGCTGATCAGCCCGTCCGAGCGTGTCCCGGCATCAATCTCGGCCTGCTTCACCCACTGCCGCACCGCGGTCTCGGTCAGGTCGAATCCTTCGCGACCTGACCGACGCTGCGGTCCCCGCGCTGACACAACTCGACGAGCTCGGCCTTGAACTCAGACGTGAACGCCCACCTCGGCCTCGATCGCTTCTTCCCCACGCTCTCCATGATGCTGGACATCCTCCCGAAGCCCTACCGGCTCCTGATCTCGGATGTCCGCCGAAACGGGGCACGCCCACCGACAGCCGACCCCGCACCGTCGGACACGGCTGCGCCTGCTGCCGTCCCTGCGTCTGGCGGGCGGACGCGTACGGTTCCGACCGGCCGAGGCTCCGGCTGCCCGGTGTCGCGGCCGGCGTCACCAAACTCTGACGGAGGTATCGCGCAGGGCGGACGCCCTCCGGCGTACCGGGTGTCTGATAGGCGACATCGGCTCGGTCGGTTGCTCGAAGGAACCGGGTGGGGTGTGCCGGCGTCCGAGATGGCTGGGCCGTCCCGCTAATGCGTTCGGCGGGTCTGCGTGGGTTCGCGGCCGTCGAGGTTTGGAGAGGCTGGCCACGTGTGGGCTGACAGGGAGGGTGTGGCCGGCTACGGCCGGCGGGTTTACCGGCGGAGGTGAGTGGCGCGCGGGCACCTTCATCACGGGGGATCCAATTGAGGCGGGTTGACCGCTGGCGGTCGACGGGCAGGCGATGCGGTGGGCGTGTCGGGTATCGCTACCCCGCCCCCTGCGCCGTAAAGTGCATAAGTCATGTCGGGTGATACGTCCTGGCAGATGTGTTCGGCAAGTGCACTCTGCATCTTGCCTTGTCATCGATGACAGAGGAGAAGCGCACGCATGGTGCGTTCGGGCAGGGTGGCGGGCCGCCGGTCGGCGGCAGACGCGAGTTCGGCGGCGCAAATGACGGTGGTGGCCACGGGCGGGGCGGGGGATAAGTGGCTGGTACCGCTGTTCGAGATCCAGGGCTCGTCGGGGCCGGTAGTCGCGGTGGCGGTACTGGTCGGCACGCTGATCGAGGATCTGAGGGTGGCCGTTCTAGTCGGGCTGCTGGCCGGGCTGGTCGAGTGGCGGGCGGAGCGGCGGGCGGAGCCCGTCACGCAGATGTGGGCACCGACAGCTGCGGCGAGGGGAAGGTCGCGCTGGGGCGAGCCCGGCGCTCAGGGGGCCCGGGTGGACGTGCCTGGTCCCCGTCACTCCCGGGAGGGCTAACTCGATGTTCGACGCAGTGATGTGGCTATGGCGTCGAGGACGCGCCGTACGTCGTCGCCGGAGGCCGCCTGCCCGTACAGGTCGTCGAAGGCATGCTTGTAGCCGGCGACCACTTCCGGGTCCTCGACGAGCGCCACGTCCTCGGGCTGACTGTCGAGATAGACCACATCTGGATCAGCCTCCGATCCGAACTCATGCATCGAGAACGGGCCGACCAGGACGGAGTCGGAGGCGGTGTCGCGCCTGAGCAGCACGAGATCAATGTTGGGTAGCCGCGACAGGATCAGCTCGATCTGGTCGAGCATGACCTGCTCGCTCTCCACGACGGTCAGCGCCCGCTCGTCGAGCACGATCCGCACCCGGCCGGGTAATGGCTGCGCGAAGACGCGACGCTGTCTGTCCAGCCGCAGCCGCACGCGGGCCTCGGCCACCTCGTCGCCATCACGACGCCGCGGCCCCACGGCCTGCAGTAGGCGGGCGTACTGCTCGGTCTGCAGTAACCCGGGAATCACAAATGGATGGTACTGGCTGATACGGAGTGCATCGTCCTCGTAACCGATGAAGTCCATGTACGGAGCTGGCACCGAATCGCGATACGTACCTGCCCAATGAGGCCGACGTGCCAGCCTCGCGAGATTCAGCAGCCGCGCTACCTCATCGACGTCGTCAACCCCGTAGAATTCGA
Source organism: Micromonospora sp. CA-263727 (assembly GCF_050942455.1). Lineage (NCBI taxonomy): Bacteria > Bacillati > Actinomycetota > Actinomycetes > Micromonosporales > Micromonosporaceae > Micromonospora > Micromonospora sp. CA-263727. The sequence continues at coordinate 834,289 of NZ_CP192031.1, read as the reverse complement.
GCAAGTCCCGAAGATCCCGAACGCCGACGTTGGTGGTGCCGCGTTCAATTCTGGCCATCTTGGACTGCGACCAATCCATCACCCGGCACACATCCTCCTGGGATTGTCCACGGTCGACTCGCAGTTGACGCAACAGAAGGCGGATCCGCCGACGAATCGTGGTCGGCCCCGGCCCGCTCGTCGTCATATCCACGCCCTCCGATCGGCAAATGCAGAAGGCAAAATGAATAGCCAAACCCGCATAGGGCAACTCGTCTTGGCCCACCAGCTCGATGCCGAGGGCATAAAGCTATCAGGCCGGGCACGGGGACGCTGAATCGGGTGAATGGGCCAGACATTCATGGCTGAAGTGGTCACCTCCTGCTAGCCTGCTTACACAGAGCGACGCATCCGAAGACGGTAAGTGAAGGATTGTGTGGGTCCGGTAGCCCGCCACCGATCCACCGCCAGCCCGCGCTGACGCCTCACCGACGCCGCACCGCCTCCCACAAACGGCTGCACCACGCGTGACCCAGGAGAATCGCCATGAAAAAATCCCACAACACTTCCCCTGTCTGGACCCGCAGTTCCCGATGCGACCACCACAACTGCCTAGAAACGTCTCGCCACCCCACCACCATCCAAGTGCGCAACTCCACCAATCCCGACACGACACTGTCATTCACTCACGATTCCTGGCGTTCATTCCTCCGCACTCACGACAACCCGACCATCTAGCCTTCGGCACAGCGCATCACCGAACGCGCCGCCAGCATCCAACACCAACCCGGACCTCGGCGTCGCCGCCGGCCAGCCGACCAACCCGGCGGCGTCGAGGCCCGACACACCGCCCCACCGGCCCTACTCGGCCACTCGACCACCCATTACGGCCCACCCAGGCCGCCCCTCCACCTTCACCAGCCCCAGGTCCCGTGGATGAGACCTTACGGAACCTCAGGTCGCCGGTATAGGCGACACGACGAGACCCAACACGACCAGGTCGACCCTGCCACCTGCCGTTACCCCCCGACCCCACCCTCCGGCGGCAGTCCACCGGCCGCTGTCCCAACAGCGGACCACACGAACCGCCCGAGGCCGACGATCTTGACGCCCCCTTACCTCGTCCCACCAGCCGTGGACTTTCCTGAACGGCCAGGAGCCCAGGCAGGAAGCCCACCTGTGGCGCAGTACCACGGCTGTTCAGCGTCTCCGCGCTCCTGCCGTCGCTATAGCCGTTGGACATCCAGCTCGCCCACCCGACGATCGGCGGCGGCTGTTGTCGCGCGTGAGAGTCCCTTGACGGCAACGAGCGCCGATGAGCCGACCGATGTCGAACAGCATGGTGGCGACGGGGCAGGCCAGGATACGAATCACCGGCGACCTGGAGCTGCTCAAGGCGGTGGCGCGGCAGCGACTGGCCGTGGCTGGGTAGGTAGCCGACGAGCCGATCAAAGCGTCGCTGCTCACCGGCGATGAGGTGCCGACCACCGCCACCACAGAGCCGGGCGACACGGCTGGCGGCCGGATCGTGTTGGGCATCGTCCGTGCCTTTCATATCGTTCATCCGGGGCAGCGTCGCAAACGACGTGAAAAGCCAATGAGGTACCCGGCCAGGAGCTTAGAATTCTGCTCCGCAGCAACAAGATCGGCGACGCGGCATACACATCTGGGTCATCTCTTATGACGGTGATCGGTCGTTCGAGGCGGCCAATGCCGATTACTGGGCGTCGCCGAAGCGTGAGCAACTCGGCGTGGATCCGGCGGAGTTCCTTGTCGGCGAAGAGGTTCGTACGGTGGAGCAGGTGCTCTAGGCCAGGCAGCAAAGATTAGCCAGCGACACTCGATGCCGACAGTGGGCGTTGGCGCTGGCGCCTCCTTCACCAGGCCACCCCGTGCGCCGCGCTCCGGGGGCCACCAGCTGCCGGCACTCGTTGTCACGATCGCCGGTCCACGGGGCACGGGCGCATGCACGTTCTCCCTGGCGTGTCGGGCCCGGACAGGGCAGCGGCGAGACGATGGGAGGTGCGGGCAAGAGGGTGTCAGGGGTGGCGGAAGTGGCGGCGGGCGGTGGTTTCGTCAAGCCACACGGTGCGGGTTTCGTGGTGGTCGGCGTCGCCACCGCTCCACCCTCCGGCGTAGGTTTCCACTTCCCACCAGGTCATCGGCCCGGTGGGGGTGTGGAAGTGGTGCTGGCGCAGCGTCTTGCCTGACCATAAGCGGGATCCGGGGTCGTCGTGGGATTGCTCGTCCAGGGTGGTGGCGGTGTGCGCGGTCGCGTCGCGCAGCGGGTGCCACGCGTCTCGTTGGCGGATCGGGCTGTCCGGGGTGGTGCTGGTGACGAGGTTCAGCGCGGTGATCGCCGCCGGGTGCAGGGTACGGGGTGTCTGGTCTCGTTCGGCCGGGTCGATCCATCGGGTGTTGGCGGCGAGGGAGCCGTCGTCCCACAGGGACCAGGAGGATCGCTCTTCGACGTGCACGCATCGTATGCCGGTGTCGGTTTGGATGAGGTCGGGTCGCCAGTGGTTCGGGCGGTCGGCGAGCCAGGCGCGGGCGGTGTCCGGCTTGCCGGTGATCACAGCGGGCCCTCTGCTGCTGGCGGGTTTGATGATGATGCGGGTGGCGTCGTCGGGGATGGTCGGCGCCGTGCTGGTGGCCATCTGGTCGATGGGTACGCCTGCCTGGGCGAGGGCGGCGGCCCGGCGGTGCCCTATCCCGCAGCGGGCCAGCCGCAGGGCGTCGGTGAGGGTGAACCGCCGGCCGCCGTGGGCCTGCGCGCGGGTCAGCCAGCCGGCTTCGGCCAGCAGCGTCTGGTGGTGCAGCAGGTCGGTGACGTCGGTGGCGGTGTCGAGGGTGAGCGCGCCGAGTTGGTCGGCGGCCTGCTTTGCGGTCCAGCCGGCGTCCAGCAGCGCCTGCGCTGCCTCGGGGCTCACCTGGGCGCGGTGGGCCAGGTGCGGCGCCGCGTATTCGGCGCGCAGCGCGGCGATCAGCTCGGCCCGTGGCGCGGTCAGCGGGTGGACGGTCGCGATACCGCCACCGACGTTGTTCACGCTGAAGTCGTCGCCGTCGGCGCCGTTGGCGACCAGCGTCCAGACCACGCCGTCGTCCTCGTCGACGTACAGTTCGTCGGCCCACGGCGGGCCGGGCGTGGCGCGCAGCGGCACCTCGACCGCGCCGGACAGGTCGGGCTGGACCGGCCGGGACGAGTCCGGCAGCTTCCCGTATTTCCAGGCGAACAGTGCCAGGCGGCGGTGTTCCAGGTCTGCGCGATGCGCCGCGTGGGCTTCGGCGGCGAGCCGCGGCGCGGCCTCGGCGTCGGTGGCGGGCCGGACGACGGCCTCGAAGTACCAGCCGTCGACGCCGACGAGGTCGGAGTGGGGGGCGTTGCCGTCCTCGTCCCAGGAGTAGGTGGGCTCGTACTCGGCGAGCACGGTCACGATCGCGCTGACCGCGTGTTCGCGCAGGCGCCGGTAGCCGGGGGTGTGCGGTGGTATCGGGTGGCGGTGTTCGTAGAGCGTGGCGCGCAGCGTCTGCCCGATGCGGTATCCCCGCCCGGGTTTCGGCGTGTGGGCGGCGGGGCGGCCGTAGGCGATGGTCCACGTCGCGCCGGTGTGTCCGTCCGGGTAGGGCGGGCAGTCGCCGTGGTGGCCGACCTGCCCGTCCTGGTAGACGCCCTCCCCGGCGGGCACGATTTGCGCGCACCGCCCGCATGGTCCGGGTCGCTGGTTGGCGCGTGGTGGCGCGGGTCGGCGCTGCTCTGGTGGCGGGCACGCCTGGATGTCAGTGCCGTGAGCGGCGCCCAGCGTCGTGTCACCCGGCCGGGTGACCAGGATTCCTTCGCCGGGGCTCAGCCAGCCGGCGCAGTGCACGCAGGATCCCGCGTACCGGTTGACCGCCGGTGGTGCCGGTGGGCAGGGGGGAACGTGCTCGACCAGCGTGCGGCCTTCGACCCGCACCAGGCGGCCCACGCCGGCCGGCACGCTCTGCCGGCATCGGCGGCACGGCTGCTCCTGACCGTTCGGTCGATCCGGTGCGGCGACCAGCAGACGCGGCGCGGTCCGCTGCACGGGCGGATACTTGGCCAGGGCGGTGCGCAGAGTCCGCCGCACGCTGTCCCCGAACGCCGCACGGTAGGTGACGAAGCGGGAGTCCCGCGCGACGGTCAGGTCGCCGGTGCGGGTGACCCGCCACAGCCGGGTGCGGTGGCCGGACTCGGTCCGGTCGCACCCGACGATCAGCGCCCCGGTGGGCAGCTCGTACACCGCGCCCGGCTCCAGGAAGTGACCCTTGCAGGCCCTGCCGCCGGGTTCGTCGTCGTCCAGGCCGGTCAGCAGTTTGCGCCAGGGCTTGACCGCGCCGTCGTCGGCGGGTGGCACGGCGACCCGATGCAGGTCAGTCATGGCAACGTTCTCCTTCAGGGTGTCGAAGGGGTGTCCGGTCAGGCCGGTCCGCGGTGGCCGGTCAGGAGGGCGCCGAGATGCCTGTCCCACGCCGGGGCTCGCGGGCCCGGGGTGCTCCTGAGGCGTGGTCCCGGCTCCCACCTGACCGGCCACCGCACCGCACCATGGCTGGTCGTGCCGAGGGCGGCCAGTCAGGCGGACGTCGGGGTGCCGGTTCCCGCGCGAGGGCTCGCGGCCCGGAAGCAGGTGTCGGGCGTGGTCCCGGCGTCCACCTCACCGGCGGCCGGTCGGTGTTCTCGCTCTGGCCACGCCCGCTGCTCGTCGTAGACGATGCCGTGGCGCAGGCAGTGGTGCAGGCAGCCGAGGAGACGGGCGTAGAGGCGTCGCAGCGCCGCGGCGTGGCGGTCCCCGGCCGCGCGGCGCCGGTCATACAGGGCGCGGGCGCCCGGTGAGCGGGTCAGCGCCGCGAACGCCCACAGGTGGCCGGTGGCGGCGAGGATCGGGTTGGCGTTACGGCGGTGGCTGACCCGCCGGGACGTGCCGCTGGCCCAGGTAATCGGGGTCGCCGCGCACAACGCGCGCAGGTTACGGGCGGAGGCGAACCGGTGCGGATCGTCACCCAGCTCTGCCAGCAGCCGCGCGGCCAACAGCGGGCCCATCCCCGGGAACGACCGGTAGATCCGCGTGTGCGCGTGCGCCTCGGCGAGGGCGCCGACGCGCGTCCACAGCCCCTCAGCGCTGGCCAGCATCGCGTCGAGTTGAGCCAGCAGCGCCAGCACGTGCTGGCCCATCGCCTCCTCCACCTGCGCGGGCTGGCGTAGCACCCGGGTCCGGAAGTGATCGTGGAGACGCTGCGCCTCGGCGGCGATCAGCCGGGTGCGGCCGGCGGCGGTCAGCAGGGTTTCCAACCGGCGGCAGGTCAGCCGGGCGGCGCGGGCCGGTGTCGGCGCGGCGGCCAGGACCAGGCGCGCCTCCGCACGCCCGATCCCGCCGGGTAGATGCGCCCACGCGGTCACCGCCGCCGGATAGTAGTCCCGCAACGCCGAGCGCAGCCGAGCGGTCAGGTACAGCGCGTTGCGCTGGGCGCTGCGGTGTGCCCGGGTCAACTCCCGCAACGCGACCACCTCGACCGACGACGCCGGCAGCGGACGGTGCGCGTCGCCGTCGACCCGCAGAATGTGCGCGAGCAGCTTCGCATCCCCCCGGTCCGACTTTCGACCCGGCGTCAGGCGGCTGCGGTAGCGGGCGACCTGCGTCGGGTTGAGCACCACCACCCGCTGACCCGCTCGGCGAAGGCCGGCCACCATCAGCCCACGTCCGGTCTCGATCCCGATCGCAATGCCGCGCCGCGCCCGATGTACCGAACTGAGCACCGCCAACACCTCGGCCAGCCCGTCCACGTCATCGGTCACCCGCACATGGCGCACCAACTGCCCGCCGTCATCGACCACCGCGAGGTCGTGATGCCGCTCACCCCAGTCCAGGCCCGCGTAATACGTCGCCATCTCCCGATCCATTCCCATGCCTGCCGCGTGCCGAGTGCTGGCCGGCGCTCCTCCTCGCATGAGGGCTCACAGGCCCAGGATCGCAACGGGCATAACCCGGCCAGCAGGCGTCCGAAGATCACCAACCCCGATGGTAGCTATAACTACCGCGCGTGTCGAGGTGCCATCCCGCTACCCGGTCAACACCCTGATGGACGACGAAGACGAAGGGCTCGACACAAGGGGCAGGGGTGCCACGCGGCAGGAGCGACAGAGCGCCCAACGCCTACATCGCGCACGGCCAGTGGCCCGAGGCGACCCTGCGACCCGACGCACCCGCCAGTGCTCACTACTCCCAGGCACTCGCCCATCGACTCGAAACGGCGATGCGCGCACGGCCGGTGAGCATCCGAGGGCTGGCCAAGCTAGCAGGACTGACCCATCCGACCATCATCAGCGCGCTGCGCGGCGACAAATACCCCGACCTGCGAACTCTCGCCTGCCTCGAAGTCGCCCTCGGCGTCGAGCTCTACCCCGCAGGCCTGTACCAGCACCTCCACCCACAGTGAGGATGCGCCGCACCCCTCAACGCCAGACCGCCCGCGCCGGCGGTCCCCGGCAACCGGTCAGCGACCGAATCGTCGCTGCCGCGCGCAGCCGACACCGGTGAGGGCAAACCCGACCGTGTCATCGCCGCCACCGTGGCGGCGTCGACACGGAGGCGGTGCCGATCCGGATGGGCCGAGACACCCGGTGGCGATCCCGGCCGATCACCAACGTGGCGGCGCGAGGGAGACCCTCGGCGGCAACAGAACTCGCATGACCCGTCACGGATTGCCACCACAATGGCCGCTCGGCCCCTTCCCGACGAACACAGGAGGCCGCATCCGCACGGATCAGACTCCCACGGTCAACACAAAGTCGCTATTCACCTACCGAGCAGAAATATTCCCCGGCGGCGGGGTGGGCGTTTCCCTCTCAAGACATCGAGTCGGTCTATACGATCTGCCCAGCGGACCGTGTTGACGCGCCGAGTGCGGTACGGGTTATTGTGCTCACACGTTGTGCGATCCACCCCTGTTCGAAAGGAATAGCCCAGACGTGGCGAAGCAGATCATTCATAAGCTGGTCGATGACCTGGACGGCGGCGACGCGGACGAGACCGTGAAGTTCGCGCTCGACGGTGTGCAGTACGAGATCGACCTGTCCAGCGGCAACGCCAACAGGCTGCGGGAGGCATTCAGCGCTTACGTCGCCCACGGCACGAAGGTAGGCCGGGGCGGTGTCGTCGTGGGTGCTCGGGCCGCCCGTGGTCGTGGTGCCACCAGCGCCGACCGGGAGCAGAACAAGGCGATCCGGGAGTGGGCCAAGAAGGCCGGTAAGGACATCTCCGACCGAGGCCGGATTCCGCAGGAGATCGTGGACGAGTACCACGCGAAGGCAGGCCGCTGACCCCGCGACACGGGCCCATCCCGTTCGTGTTCCCGACGGAATCTGTTCCGCGACACGCACGAAGGCCGCATGCCGGCCCTTGAGCGTCTTTTGCTGATAGCCAGGAATCGCCGATGCGTCCGGTCACCGAGCGCCCGTCGGTGACCGGACGCAGCCGGCAAGCGAACGACACCGCTGACCAACACGACCGTGACACCCGTTCTTATTCTTTCGTTTCCAGCGGCCGTGCCCGGCTCGCCGCCGAAGGCCGTGTCATCCCCAGAAGGCCAGACACGGACATAACCCAACCGCCGGCACCAGAGCGACGACCGTCCGGCGTGGGGCGGCTCTAGCGTTTTCGCAAGCCGACGATACTCTCCTGTCATGGTCAACTTTGGCACCGGTCCGGTGGACGAGGCGAGTGAAGCGGCAGCGGAGGCGAACATGTCCGCCTTTGTCGACGCCCTCCGGCAACGTGGAATTGACCTGCCCGCGACGGCGGACCGCGATCCGTCAGCCGACCGAGACGGCCGGTACGGCTACCTGCTGCCCACCGCCACGGGAGCCGTCCACATCCTGATGCCCGGTGCCGACCTCGCTCGCGTTCGGGACGATCTCACCGCCTCGGCCCCCTGCCTGGTCGTCAACGGGCAAGCATGGTGGTGGCACGACGCCACCGGACAAGCAGCAGCGGCAATCACCACGCGCCAAGCCGACGTCCCCTGAACACGACCGCCCGTGCCCCGCGGCGACACCTCCATGATCCCGCTCTGCACGCCGCAAGGACACAGAACCTCGTCACACCCGCTGATGGTGCCCGGGTGGTGTGCCGCCTCCGACTGTGGCTGATACCGGCCTCGACCGGCGGTCGGGTCCGGAGGACCGAGGTGGGTCATCCGACCTTCGCCCAGCTCTCGACCCTGGGCGAGCTGGGCGAATCCACCAGCACATCATCATGCTCCTGAGCGGCGGCGACGCGGACGAGACCGTCAAGTTCGCGCTCGACGGTGTGCAATACGAGATCGACGTCTCTAGCGGCAACGCCCAAAAGATTGCGTGACGCGCTCGTTTCCTACGTCGCTCACGGCACGAAGGTAGGCCGCGGAGGCGTTGCCGCCGGTGGCCGGGCGGCTCGTGGTCGAAGTGGAGGCGCGCCGACGGGAAACAGAAAAGCGATCCGCGTATGGGCCAGGAAAGTTGGTAAGGACATCTCCGGCCGAGGCCGGATTCCGCAGAAGATCGTGGACGAGTACCACGCGAAGGCGGTCCGCTGACCCTGGCCCTCAGACCGCACAATCAAATCACCTGGCCCGTCACCTTATGCCCAGTTCTGCCACTATTGGCCCAACTTGATAAAGGTGACGGCCGACCATGATCGCCCATCGAGGCGGATGTGTTGGTGATGTACCGCTCCGGGACGCTTGCAGGTGCGTCGGTGGTTGCCGACCGCCGGCGCGTGACCGCCTTCGTTCCGTGGCTCAGCCGCCGCGTGCCGGCATGACAGCATTATCCGCAGCGCTACACAATGGCGCCCATGAGTTACGAAGAGCAGGCCCGGTCGCCGGCGATCGTGCGCGTCGAGCGGCCCGACAATCCCGTCGGTGCAATTACCGATCACGACGCCGTCTCCCGCGCGCAGGCGTACCCGGCCATCCGGGTCGGGGCGCCGTTGTTCGGGCACGCGGTGGATCTCGGCGACGGGCGGTGGCAGGTGTATGCCTTGCTCGACCACACCCCCCAGGAGGCCCGCAACGGCCTGGCGTGCCGGCTGCGGGAACGACTGCTCGACACCACCGACCCGGCCCTGGCCGCCGAGGTGACGGCCGTCGCGCGGGTCCTCGATCGGGAGAAGATCGACGAGGTCGTCGTCGCGGGGCAGATCCACCGTGTGATACGCGCGGACACGTTCGCCCGTTTCGGCCCCGACGGGCCCGAACCGCCGCGTCCCACCGACCCCGATCCGCGTGAGTACGCCGATCACGACAGCTTCTACGACGAAGAGGTGATCGCCGACCCGGCGGCAGCCACCGGCGTCGGCGCCGCGGTGCTGAAAGTCGACCTGCTCACCGCGCACTACCCGCGCGCCCAGGTGCCGGCCGACGTGTACGCCGACAGCGTGGCCGCCGTGCATTCCCATCCCAACGTCGCGCTGCTCCCCGCCCGATTCGCCGTCGCCGAACACGTCGACGGGGCGTGGCAGCCCGTCAGCGATGTCGTCGCCACTCCTCAATGGGCACGCGACGAACTCGCCTACGCCCTTCGCCACGCCGAGCCGCGCCGCCGGCTCACCTCCGACCAGAACGCCGCCTACCAGAAGGCCGCCGACCACGTCGAGCGCCGCCGCGCCGACGAGGTCACCGTCCTGGGCCAGCGCTTCCGCATCGCCCGTGTCGAAACCCTGCTGCGCTTTGCTCCCGATGGCCCGGAAGGCCCTCGCCCTTCCGACCATGATCCAGACCCACCGCCCGAGGCCGCGTCGAGCCCGTCCTGAGGGGCACGGACGCCGGGAACAGTCTCCTGAGGGTCCGCCCAGCGTGAGACGACCGGCAGGGACACGACCCGCCGGGTCGACTCCCCCTGTCCCAACCCCCGCGACAACGGACAGGAGAGCGTTGGGCTGAGGACCACCGCGACCTTCAGGGTCGTCACAGGCCCGAGGCCGGGCGGCAAGGTGGAGTTCGGAGAGTCGGCGCTGGACGCGGCACTCCGGGAGACGGTGGAGGGAGGACTTCCTTAGCGCCATCGCACCCGCTGACGACGCCAACTTCGGCAGGTTAGCTAGGTCTTTTCGCTTCAGCCGACGACGAGATGCTGGGGCGGGTCGAGAGCATGCTGCGCGACGAGTTTGCATAGACAGTGAGCCAGTGAACTAAGGTGATAGGTCGAGTCGGCTGAGGACAGCATTTGCGAGTGATTGCCATTGTTGAGCAACTATGTCTCAGAATGTTGGGCAAGAGGAATGTGAGTACCAATTCGGGGCACAGCTCGAAGCGGCATTCTGCACCGAGGTGACGACGGGCACGCGCCGCTGTCGGTCGGCTCCTACCCCGACGGCCCGCCTGGGCGTCGGCGGGGTTTGGCCGCGGGCCAGCGGGTATCCCGGCGGGTGCAGGTGTGGTTCACGCCGCCCGACCGGGAAAGGCGCCGTTGGCGGTTGGAGATCTGGCCGGACGGTCGAGCCCGTGTCTACGCGCAGTCCGGCCGATGGGTGGCCTCCGCGCCTGAGCGTGAGCCCCGAGATATCGGCGCCCTCGGCGCCTGGTTGCTGGACCGGGACATCGATCCCGACCACCTGCAACCCGGATGACTGGCGGCCGGCCAGCGCCATCGCCCCGCCCAGGCATCTCGCACTTGCGCCTGCGGCTCCCGACGGGCAGGCGCCTGACCTGCCCGCTCCCGTACCGCGGCTCACGGCTGACGCGCGTCCCGCCTCCAGTCCGTGGCCCTTGGGCAGGCTGGATGTCTACGGTGGGTGGCATGAGGCTGCTGCTACGCGGCGGGCCAGGAGACGGACAGACCGTCACCGGCGGCGGGGAAACCGTCACCTGGCAGGCCTGCCTACACGAGATCACCACCGAGGTCACCCACCGGCAGGGTCACGACCTACGGGTGTACCGACACCGCCCCGACTGCTGCGAACCGCACAGCAGAGGCGCCGAAGACCGCTGCGAATGACCTTCGATCTCCCGGCCACCAACCTAAACATGATCGAACATGTGTACGATTCGGGTCATGGATCAGACGGTCAGGAGGTGGTGGAACGGCACCTGGGGGCGACTGGCGCGCCGCGACATATGGCTCGTCCGACAAACCCGCTGGAAGGTCATCGCCCGCGCCGGCGACAGCGAGACCGGCAGGAGCCAGCGCTGGGAGTTCGACAGCCAGGCCGAGGCCCTAGACATGGTCAACCGCCTCCTGCGCGCGCCGTCGTCGTCCGGCTCGTGGCGCGAACTCACCACAGCCGACCGGCCAAGCGCACCGCCGAAGGCCGTGTCATCCGACGTAACCCGACCGTCGGCGCCAGAGGAACGATCGTCGAGCGGGGCACCGGCAGCCGTGTTCAACCGTGGCAGGACACCTCCATGATCCCGCCCTGCACGCCGCAAGGACACAGAACCTCGTCACGCCCGCTGGTGCCGGCTGTCTCGGTGGAACTCGTAGTACCGCTGGAGCGCCCCGTATTCCTCGAACCGGTGTCGCAGCTTCGCTCCGTTGCGTTCCAGGCACCTTGCCGAGCGAACATTGGCGTCCTGGGTGTCGGCGTACGGGTTCCAGTGCAGAACCAGGTACGCCAGACGTACACAGGCCGGGTTGTCTGCCGCTTCGGCTGCGGACGTAGCGGCCTATCTTCCACTGCTCACGCTGCGTGACCAGTAGAGTCTGGTCGGCGCCTGGATCGCGGCATGAGCGTGCGGCTCTATCTGGCGCTGCCCTTGGACGCCTCGGGGCCGACGGAGTGCGGCAGCACCAACGCTTGTGCGGCGATGACGCGTTCACCGTTGAAGGTCAGCGCCGGCGACCCATGCAGCTGATAGCCCTGGTCGAGAAGGCCGCTGACGCGGGCGCAGAATTCAGCATCATCGGGTCCGGTGATAAGGCGGTAGCCGAGCGGCTCAGAGAAATCTGACACCGCCGCATTGTGCCCGCCCGGATGCCTGAGCCCAGTCCCGGCTACCATCCCGTCTTGTTGGTCGCGCGACCGGCGGCATGAGCGTGCAGTCGATCAAGCCAGCCCAGTTATGATCGGTGCTGTAGATGAGGTGCCGATCGAAAGCGACGACCAGGGCTTGCTGGACGTGGTCTGGACAATCGCGTCAGGTGTACTGCACCAGTTCAGCGTGAACCACCGCGTCGTGCTGCCCTGACATGCGTTGTCGGTACGGATTCAGCATTTGCAAGTCGGGTGCAGCCGGTCGGAGACACGTTTGCCTGGACTATCAAGGAATTGGTGGAAAGCTATCGCGGATGAGTAGCGCGCGTGACTCGCCGACTCGGTGAGATGAGCACCACGGACTAACCCAACTGGGGATAGTCAGAGCAGCCGCCGCAGCTTCAGTTCCTCGAAGGACCACCGGGCCACGGCCCGGACGGCGCGTACGGCGACCCCCTGTCCACGCGCCCACGGCGCGGTCCAGTACCCGATCTCGCTGAGTTCGTGGGTGCGGTCGAGGGCAGCTGAATCACGTAGTTGCCCAGAACAGGCGAAGCTGCCGCGAACCCGGCTGCTCGACGGTGAGGTTATTTAGTCGGGGAGCCGCGCCTTCAATGACTGGCGGGCGCCTCGCATGTCCGTCCATGACAGCTCCACCCACTCCGTGATGTGCTCGTAGGTGTCGGAAATCCATACCTGCTGTGTCACTTCTCCTGGTCGCACCACGTCGGCCGCCTGCCCCTCAAGGTGAGGCTCGGTCCCGGTGTTGTCCGTGAAGCGCATCTTGCTAGCCGGAGCATTGCCGACATTGGTAAACGTGATCACGATCGAACCGCCCGACCTGTGGGAGGCCACAGCATCAAACGTGGCCTGCGGCTGGTCAACCTCCAGCAGGAGGGTCCAGGGCTTGCCGCTGGCTCGGGCGCAAAGAAGCTCAAGCTGGATCGGGGACTCGTCGTATCGACTCGCCCAGGTGTCTGCGCTTGTCCACGTCGGCGGCAAGCTTGGTTCGAGTTCGAGCTTGTGCCGCTCGCCGCGTCGTAAGGCAAAGGCCGCCGCAGTCTGCCCGAGTTTGTCCGATTGGTCGACACCGGGAACAAGCCGGTAGGGTCCCCAGACCGTGTCGGCCATCTGCTGCTGACTCGGGCTTCCTGCCAACAGCGAGGTTGGGGGCTGATCACTCCGAATTCGGACGACGACTTCGTCCAAGCCCGGCAGGCCGGCGGGTCCTTCGAGGGCGAGGGTGAGAACAACCCGGTTGCTGCCGTGATCACGCGCCATCGCGGACACCACGAAGTGAGGCGTCAGTTCGGCATTTCGGCGCTCAGCCTCAAGCTCTGCCGTCTCCTTAACCGAAGCCGCAGCTGTCTCGGCCGCTCGGGTAGCTCGCCGAGTGAAATGCACGCTCACGACGAGTGCAAGAATGCCTGTCGCAGCACCCGTTATGCCACCGATCCACGACAACGCCTCCAAGTCCACAGTCCACATCGTAGTGACGCAGCCAACCATCGCCACGCACGCCGCGCAGTAAGTTGCAGTGGCGGCCTTGGGCGAGGGCGACCACGTATGCTGCCACGGTCCGAGGGGTTGTCGGCGGGTGGCAGGTCGCCACCTGCAGCGGACCGTAGCGCTCGGTCGGCGGCATGAGAGTGAAGACCTCGGACGTTAGGTCGACTACGTCGGCTTTCGCCGCCGGGCTGCCGTGCGGTTCACCGAGGACGAGGCCGTGGTTGAGTTGCCTGGTTCGTTGATGATGTGTGGGTGTATCTGCGCCGTCCAGTCGGCTCTCGCGTATTCGCGGTGGTTGCCGCGGCGTTTCTGGTAGGGTTCGTCGGTCATCTGGTGATTTTGCAGTTCACTGTCCACGGCTCGGTGTCCGGGCGGCTCTGCGCTGGCGTGCTCTCGCTGATCGTCCTGCTCACGGCGGTCAGCTTTCTCGGGTACGGGTTGCAGCGGTTTCAGGTTGATGTCGACCGGGACGGCTGGACCGTGCGGATCGGCCGGTACCGACGTGACCTGCGATGGGCCGAGATCTCAGCGGTGGTGATCAAGAACCGGGAGATCGAGGGGCGGGGTCACCGCCGCACGGGCCCCGCGCTCTACCTGGTGCCGGACCCGGGCGTCAGCCTGGACGTTCCGAGTGACCTGCGGGCCACCGTGGACGGGCGACCGGCGGTGCGGCTGTTCGACCTGGCCGACCCGAAAATTGAGGAGAAGCAGTTCGTCCGCGACCTGGCGAGTCTGGCCGGTGACCGCCTTGAGGTTCGGGTCCACCGCCTCAACGTGATGATGCTGAGCGAGGACGCCCGGCAACGGCCGGACGGCGGGAAAGCTCTCCCCGCCTTCCCACCTGGCGCGCAGGGCGTGCGGACGCAGCGCTGGCTGAACCGGCGGCGCTTCCTGGTCTTCGTCGGCTGGTACCTGTTCGCCGTCGTCCCTGCGCTGCTGCTCACCGGCGTCACGGCTCGGCTGCACGAGCTGCTCGGCGCTGCGGTCGCGGTACTGGGCCTGTTCGCGGTCGTCGCCGCGTACGCCCAGTTCGTCACGCTGTTCAGCCATGCCACCGACCTCGTCGACACCGAGGTGGCGATCGCCGGCACGGAAATCGTTCGGGTGATCGGCGACCGCACTGACCGCGACGACATGCACGGCGGCAAAGTCGTGGTGCTGCCACCGGGGGCGAAACGCGGCTACGGCAAGGCGTGGCTGCTCGGGTTCCCGCACGCCGTGGCGCTACTCGGCGATCCGCGGACCGGACGGCTTCGCCACCACGACGACCTGCGCGCCCTGTCGGCAGTGCTACGCGAGTCGCCACATGCCACCGACCGGGCCGCCGCCGGCGACATCGACAGCCTCGCCCTGCAGTCCCAGGTCGGCGACCCGACGGAGCCAGACGGCCCCGCAAACGCCCGCCTGTGGATGTCGCTAACCAAAGCCGGCCGCATCCTGGCCTGGGCCGTCGTCGTGGGCTCCGTCCTGCTGGCCGGCGGCTGGATCCTGGAGAGCACCCACTACCTGGGCGGCGCGGTCATCCTCATCGGTGTGGCTCTGGCCGCCGTCTGGGTGCTATACGCGCTCTACCGGATACTTGCGCTGCCCGGCGCGGCGTGGCAAGCGGTCCGGAAGAACCACTAACTAGCTTCGTGCTCTTGATCACGCTGGCGGGCGTCCTACCCGCAACCACCCGCCAGCGCGCCACGACAGGAACGGCAGCCCACACAGTGAGCCTTTCCGAGTAACGGTTGGTGGCGTTGGGTGATCATGTTGTGCGGGCGTGGTCGATGTGGAGCAGGACCAGGGCTGCAGCGGTGATCCGGCCGATGCTCCAGGGGCACAGGCTGACGTTGCGTAATGCTTTGAAGGTGGTCTTGAGCAGGGAGTTCCCGCGTTCGCCGATGGCGCGGACTGCGTTGTGGGCCTTGTTGAATTGCTGCTGCATGTCGGTGCAGGCACCGTTGCGTGGCTTCTTGAACGCCACTGTGATCGTGTCGGCTTCGCCTTCGTAGCCGAGATCACCGAGGAGCCGTAGGTCGCCGTCGGTCCAGGTGCGCAGCAGCGGCCCGATGCCGTGCTCGCGTAGGGCGGTGGTGTCGTGTTCACGCCCCGGGCGTACCGGTGAGGTCCACAGCGGCCATCCGTCCGGAGCGGTGATGACCTGCACGTTCCCGCCGTGGTTGTCATGCTTTCCCGACCACCACAGATCCACCCCGGGTGTCGGCCCGGGGGTGCGGCACCGATCGGTCTCGATCAGCGTGCCGTCAATATTGACGTGGCCGTAGCCGGCCATCTTCGCGGCCAGCAACACCGAGTGCAGGCCGGGGGCTTGGGCGGCGAGCACGGTGATGCCCTCATGCAGGTACGTGTACGCGGTCGACCGGCTGATCTTGTTGTCGGCGGCCAGTTGCGAGATGCGGGTGCCGTCGATCAACCAGCGGATCACCAAGACGGCCTGCTTGAAGCAGCCCAACGACCGGGTCCCGGCGCGGGTGCCGAGCCGTTGCCGTTGCGCGTGCAGGAGGCCGGACAGGAACGACACGGTCGCCTCGCGTACGGGCAGGACGGCGGTGTATGTGACACTCATAGCGACGCAGAACCTCGATGACGGTGATCCCGGGAAGGACCACCTTCATACCGGGGCTCTGCGTCTTTCCGTTGCACCGCAACGGATCCGGGCGCGTCTGGGCCGTTGGTCGAGCAGCTACTCCAAGTCCTCACACCGTTACTCGGAAAGGCTTAGTGGGCATCCGGCGCTGCACCTTCTGGGCGGCCGGCGTTTCCTTCTGGAGGTCATCGGCAGCATGAGAGTGCACTGCGTGCGCTCTGTCGATCATCGGAGTGGTGCTGGTTGGGCCGTCAACTGGTCTACCCGCCGCGACGCCTTGTCGGTTGTCCCCGGTACCGTCTGCGACCATGAGTCGTGCCAAGCGGCACCACTACGTGCCGGCCGCCTACCTCGCCCGTTTCGGTGAGGGCGGTTCGGTCCTGGTGCGCCGTCGGCGCCGGCCGGCGATGTACGCAACCAGCGTCAAGAACGTCGCTGTCGAATCTGGATTCTACGAGGTCTTGGGCGACGACGGTCTGCCGAGCGACGCCATTGAGCGGGGTCTCGCCGGCCTTGAGGGTGAAGCCATCATGGCGTTGCGCGAAGTGGAGCAAAGCCAGCAGGCGCCTCCTATCGGATCGTCCGCGCGGAGCACACTGGCCACCTTCCTGGCGGTGCAGTTCACCAGGACTCCGCTGCACCGCGAGCGCATCATGTTTCCGGAGCGAGTGGCACGTTACGCCGGCAGCCGAGAAATCGACGCCGCCCTGATGGCGGAATACCTGGAACGGGAGCATCTGGGATTCAGCCCCCGGGACAGCGAGGTACGTGCCGCGCTGGACCTGACGCAGTACCTGCTCCGCGAGCGGGAGTTGTTCACCAAGGACAACGCGATTCGGTTGGCGTTCAGCACAGTAGAAGCGGTAGAGCAAGTCATGCTCCGCATGCGTTGGAGTTTGGAAGTCGCCCGCAAACCACGGCTCATTACCTCGGACGCGCCGCTTGTGCTGTGGCGCGCCCCGACGCCTCGCGACCAGTTCGAAGGCTTCGGCCTAGAAAACGCAGAGGAGGTGCGTTTCCCGATCAGTCCCGCGATGCAGCTCTTGCTGACGCACCAGGCCCGAGAGCCGGTGACGTGGATTGAGCCAGAACGCGTGCGAGCCTGCAACGCCGACATGACGCTGGCGTGTTATCAAGTGGTGGTCGGTCATCCTCGACGAGAACGGCAGTTGGAGCTGCTGAACCTGCCACCTCGGCGTCCAGTCATACGGTTTAACACCGGCCCGGGATATCGCGTGAAGCCAGACGGGACCGAAGATTATATGGGCGAGATTTTGCATAGCTGGGTGCCCAGACGGTAAGTCTTTTGGATGCCAGTGCGGGCCGCCGTTCTTGCAGCCAGCGAGCCTGGGGCAGATCGGCGGGTCGGCAACACGAGCCAGGCGAGGAGCGACGTCTTTTCGTTCTCACCGCTGGCACACTTTCTGACGAAGGCTCACACAGCGATGAAAGAGGCACCGAGGTGACAGGGAAGTCCATCGAGCAGCTTGTCGAGGAGGCCCTGGACGCCTTCGACGATCCGAGTGCAAGCACGAGCAACCTCCTGCGGCGCGCCATCCGCATCGCCGCTAAGCGACAGGACTATGCAGCGCTGATACGCCTCATCCCCGAAACCCAGGACATGACCACAGGCAAGGTCAGCGACGCGATGCTGCGGGACGCGCGCGCGAACTTGGAGCTGCTGCTGGGCTCCGAGGAGGCCGAGCGGCTATATCTTGCTGCCACGCGGCGACACATCACTATCCGGACCGTCAGCGGCCAGCGGGACAAGGTACGCGCTGAGAGCATCAGCCAGATCGAGGCACTCCTCGCGCAAATCGCCGAGGTTGGCGACAGCTACCGAAAGCCGCCGGACAACCTCACGCCGATTGACACCTACCACGTCGCGCGCAGTTATGATGCCGCAGTCGCGAAGTTGCTCCCCCTTCGGCGGGATCTAGAGAACCTCCTTGAGCGGGTCAAGCAGGACGTTTACGACTTCCTCGTCGAAACCGAGCGCCAAATCGAGCTAGGCCAGCGTCGCCCTCATATCTTCGACAGGGCACGGGAGTACATCGAAGGCAGGCTGCGTGGACTGGCACCCGACGCGCTGGAGAAGTTCCGCGCGGCCGAAAAGGCCGTCGAATCGGGCCAACCCGAGGACCTCGCCCATGCCTTGACCTCCTGCCGTCGGATGATTAAGGCGCTCGCTGATGCTCTTTACCCTGCGACCAACCAGATGGTCATCGGTATCGACGGCAGGGAGCGCCGTATGTCCGACGACCTCTATCGCAATCGGCTTCTCGAATATGTAACGCAACGCCTTCGGAGCGGCACCCACGCCGATCTGGTGAAGGAGACATTCCGCAGCTTGGATAACCGACTGAAGCGGCTCAACGAGCTGTCCAGCAAGGGGGTCCATGATGCCGTAACCCGCGCCGAAGCGGAAACCTGCATCATGTGGACCTACCTTACGGCAGCCGATATCCTGCGGATCGACAACAGTCCACCTCGTCAGCGTGACTACACGAACCCGGCGGCGTCGGCTAGCGGTCCAGCCCCGGCTTCTGATACTGATCGAGCATAGTCTGCGCGTGGTTGGCTTCTCGGCGTCACCACGCACTCTCATCGGCTACTTGTTTCATTGACCTGCGACCGTGGCCCGGCCAGGCTTCGGTCGAGGCGCCCGGGCTGTCGCTCTCTCATCGGCTGCCCACGCTGGTCGTGTGGCTCTCATTTGGCCTGCGCGGCCCGGGCGTCGCCCCAGGGCAGGGAGAGGCTCAAGAGGGGTTTGCTCGGCTCGAAGTAGCGTTGCCCTCCCGGCTCGACAACACAGGTGGATCGAGCATCGGAGGACGCGTTGAGTCTCACGTCAGATCGTGTGGTCATCGGGATGGACCCGCACAAGCGCTCGGCAACGATCGAGGTCATGGCCGGCGACGAGACCATCGTCGGCGGCGGCCGGTTCGACACCGACCGCGGCGGCTACACGGCGATGAGGACCTACGCCACGCAGTGGCCGGACCGGGTCTGGGCGATCGAGGGCTGCCAGGGCATCGGCCGGCACATCGCCACCCGGCTGCTGGCCGATGGTGAGCAGGTCGTCGACGTGCCGCCGAAGTTGTCCGCCAGGGCGCGGGTGTTCGCCACCGGGCAGGGCCGCAAGACCGACGCCACCGACGCCCACTCCATCGCGCTGGTCGGCACCCGCATGACCGGGCTGCGCCCGGTGGTCAATGATGAGCAACTGGCTCTGCTGCGGATTCTGGTCGACCGGCGCCGTTGTCTGGGTGAGGATCACACCCGGATGGTGTCCCAGCTGCATCAACTGCTGCTGGAACTCATCCCGGGTGGGGCGAAGAAGAGCCTGTCCGCCGCCCAGGCCAAGGCGCTGCTGGCCACCGTCCGGCCCCGTGACGCGGTCGGTAAGGCCCGACGGCGGGTCGCCGCGGAGCTGATCGGTGACCTCGAACGGGTCTACCGACGTTCCAAGGAGGCAGACAAAGAGTTGAAGGATCTGGTGGCGTCCACTGGCACCACCTTGATGGATTTGCACGGCATCGGACCGTCCGGCGCCGCCCGGCTGCTGGTCGAGGTCGCCGACATCACCCGGTTCCCGAACCGGGCCCACTTCGCCTCCTGGAACGGCACCGCCCCCATCGACGCGTCCTCCGGCGAACAGGTCCGCCACCGACTCTCCCGAGCAGGCAACCGACAGATCAACCGGGTGCTGCACATCATGGCCACCGTCCAGCTACGCAACCCCACCGAAGGCCGCGCCTACTACGACCGCAAGAAGGCAGCCGGCAAGACATCGATGGAGGCGATGCGGGCGCTGAAACGACGCCTGTCCGACATCATCTACCGGACCATGATCAACGACACCACAGCGGCCACGGCAGCGGGCCCGGGAGGACAACAGGGAACGACAACTGGCTCCAGCGTGACCGACTCACATCCCCCAGCCGGCTCTTCGGAGAAGTCACTTCCCGGACCCGCCGCCACCCAGGATAGAACTCTCCTCCCGGCAGCGTCTTGACACAGAGGGGAGCCAGATCCGCACGTCGAGGGATTGGCTGGGCCAGCAATCCCTCACGCAACGTCACCGACTTGGATCGCCGCCAAGCCGAGGGGCGGTCATCGTGCGTAGGTCGAGATCGGCGAGGTGTGCACTTGCAGCTGTACCTACCTCTGCACTCGGACCTGTACGCCGACACCTGGGTCACCGCGATCAAAAGTCCTCGCCCATCGTGGCGAAGTACCAGTCGAGCACCGCGCTGAGCGTCTCAGACGCCAGACCCATCCCCCACGACGACGGCCGCAGCTGATACGAGAGCTGATACGAGATCTCCCAAGGACCACGCTTGCGGCTCAGGTCGTCACTGCCCACCAGCTCATCCGTGACCCGATCGACAATCACGAACTGTCCCCACGCCGGCTCGGAAACCAACCGGACAGCTCGCCGCTCGGCCGTCCGCCGCTCCACGGGCCCACCAAGATAACGGCGCACCTCGCCGTCGGTGAGAAGCGCGACAAGCCCGGCCAGATCGTCGGGACCAGGACGACGCAGAGACACACGACCAGCGTCGAGTGGCGCAGGCAGCCAGGCTTCCACGCCAACATGGTGGCACGCCACCACACCGTCAACGCCACACAGCCACGCCCACCTTGCCTGTCACCCGGATCCGGCACGCTGGACGCCACACCCCTCACTTCCGACACCGCCTTCATGACCCGGATCCGAGACGCCGTCGCACACATCCTCGCCAAACCGCCGCCGCGGACTTCAGCGGCATCGCATGGGGCGGCGGCGAGGGCACCGACGGCAGCATCCGCGGCGAGGTGGGCGGCCAGCCTGAGCGAGCCAGGCATCACCCATGCCGCCCTGGACGGCTGCGGCCTATACACTGACGGGGCACCGGCGGGGTGGCGACGCCCGCGTCGGGCTTCTGGAAGATGGCCGGGGCCTTGCCGCCACCCGCAAGCGGGTGGATGGCCCCGGCCGTCGCCATATCAGGGCCGGGAAGACGGTGGAGACGGTGGAGACCTGGATCGTCGGCGGCCGCAAGGCCACCAACCGCGCGGGCGCAGCCGAGCACCTCGGGCTCGCGCCGAACACCGTCACCCGATATTCGTCGCCCAAGGGCCGGCCGGTGTTCGGATGGCCGGAGCCGCTGCCGGAGAGGGTCAACGGGCAGGAGGTCTTCGCGCTCGACGAACTCGACGCGGTGCTGCGACCCGCTCCTGCTCCCGCTCCCGCTCTCGATGGCGACCCCAACGAGCTGATCGGCGTCGACGAACTTGCCGACCTCAAGGGCATCACCTTGGGGTCGATGAAACGCTATGTCGAGGATTCGATTCCGGCCTGGGAACGCGGAAAGGACGGCTACCTCCCGCGGCCTGACGTCTGGCCGCCGGAACGCGCCCCGGTTCAGGGCTTCGTCTATCGCTGGCGGCGCGTTACCGGCTGGAAGTGGGCGTTTCCCGCTACCCGGCGCACGAGCGGGCGCAAGCCTGGTCGGCGACCGCAGGTCGCCGACCTACAGGCGGTGCTCGCCGAGTCAGGCGCCGATGTGCGGCCCACCCTTCGCGAACTCGCCGAGAAGCTGAGCAGCCGGCTCGGCACCGACGTCAGTATGCAGGTCGTCCGGCGCCTTCGCCGCAAGGCAGACGACGAGGCCACCGCCGACGACGAAGCTGTGGAGTAGGGCAAGTCCATCGAGGTTGGGCACCCCGTGACGCCCTCGGGGCGTCGAAGAGCGTGGCCTGCGCCCGCACGGGGTGGCCGGCTCGGTCGCGCTGGCGAGCTGCCACGGCCCGGCGTGGGCGTGCGCGGGACAGTACCGCACCCTCTGGTGGGTGTTGACGAGAACCGGCACCGCGCAGCGCGGGCAGTTCGTCCACCGCACGTCGAAGCCGGCCGGCCCGGGGGCGGGCCGGATCGAGGCCAGCGACCGGTTGTGCAGAACGGGGTTCCGCTGGTCACCGTCGGTCCGGCACGGGTACGACCCCGCCGCTACCAGCCGTCAGCCGATGAGGTCCCGCAGATCGAGTTGGCCGTCGCCACCGCGGGCAACCTCCCCCGTCGCGTCGCTGGCCAGATCATCGAGCACAGCACCGCCGGTGCCAACGTGGGGCAGCCGGAAGGTCGATGCCCCGGCGCGCCACCGTGACCACCTTGTCGACGAACTCGCCATCGCTACCGCACTTCGGCCAATAGAACGGCCGAGCACCCTCGATGCCCTGCTCCGACAAGAGCGGCCAGCACGGCACCCGGACGCGCCCGAGCGCCGCTGCCGCCAACGACTTAGCCCCAGCCCAGGCGAGTGCACACCATGCACCGACCGACGAACCCCAGGGTGCGACCTACCCGGCGCCGCGGGTTCACCCGCACGGGCATGATGCGGCCGGCACCCCGACCGGCCTGCGACTGCCTGACGCCGTCTCGCCAGCGGCGCGCTGGCGCAGCATCGCCCTATAGGGTATTATTATAGAGCGGGTTTGGTCGGCAACCGGGCCCGCTACCAGAAGCCTGATGTCGCAAGGAGCACCATGCCCAACCCCGACACCATCCCCGCGAGCTGGACACCGCTATCGCCCGCGAGCGCGCCACCTGCGCCCGCGCGACCGACCGGGCATTCGTCCTGGCAGCCGGCCGCGCCGCGCACCTGGTGGCGCAGGCGTTGCCGGGCGCGCACACGCTGCACTTCGCCTGGGACCACGACGACACCTGGTTCGGCGTGACCCTGGAGGCAATACGCGGCCCCGCCGGCGAACTGCTGTGGTACGGCGACCTCTTCGCCGACGGCCCCGAGGCCAAGGCACTCAACGCCGCTGGCGGCCCGGCCACCCGCTACTTCGACACCCAGACCGAGACCGCCCTCGGCGAGGTGATCCAGGTTCCCGCCGACCTCGACCGCTCGCTGCTCCAACATTCCAGGGTGCAGCGTGCTGATCCGGATCGGCCGGCGCACCTGGTCGCGCTGGACGTCGCGTCGGCGGTCGCCGGCGCGCTGGCCGCCTGCGAACCGGACGCCATCGCCGTCGATCTGCTGTCCGCCCTGCTCGCCGACGAAAAGGCGGTGCTCGACGTCGAGGACGTCGCGCCGCTGGTCGACTGGCTGCGCCGGGCGGTCACCGGAACGCGGCCAGGCCACCACGAGCAGGAGATGACCGCAGTGCGCGCGATGCTGCGCGGTCAGCCCGCCGGCGACGGGCTACCTACCACGTACGGCACGCGCGACGGCTTCGCCTACGAGCGGTTCCGCTTCGGACCCGACTTTCCCGTCCCGCTGGCCCACGTCGCCGCGCACGGCATGGCGTACTTCCGCGGCGTCGACGGGCACCTGTGGTTCGCCCCGGACTCCGGCCGGCGCGGCGAGTACGACTGGGACCGGGCGCAGAACGTGGCGGAGTTCGACCTACGCACCGTCCCCGGCAACCGGAGCACGTCCGGCTATCTGCCCACGATCAAGCGACTGTGTCGGGCGGTCGACGCGGTCCAGGCAGCCGACGACGACTACCGCTTCCTTCACACCTCGGGCGGCGAGCTGCGCGAGCGCCGCGCCGCCGAACTGGCCCGCCACCTGTCGGCCCACGGGTTCAGCCGGACCGAGGGCACCTACATGCTCACCGACGCGCTGATGGGCGCCCGGATGGTCATCCAGCCCGACGCCTACCTGCTGCACTACCGCCTGCGCGACGGACGCCCGGTACAGGTCTGGCTGGCCGCCGAGACGCCGACCGTGACGGTCGCCAGCGTCGCGGTCGGCTTCGTCGACGGGCACTGACCCGATGCCCTGGTCGGGCGCCGCGTGGCGCCCGACCAGGGTCGGCTCGTTTACCCCGCCCGCCATCCACAGCTCATCGACACGGAGGCAACCTCGTGCCAACCTGCCTTGACCCGCCCGCCATCGACACGGCCCGCGAGGCTGCACAGGCCGCGGCCCGGCTCGCCGAGCGAGCCGCCATCGCGCACGCCAACGAGCGCTGCCGACTGGCCTGCCTGCTGCTGCGCGGACTGCCCGCGCTGGCCACGGCCGTGACCGTGGTCTTCGACCACGACGAGAAGGTCGTCACCGCCGAAACCGTCATTACCCTGGTCCACGTCCGCGACGCCGACGGCACCCTGCTCTGGTACGACGACTGCGGCCCGTTCGCGGCCCACCCTGACGCGGTCGCCCTCGGCGACCCGCCCACCTTCAATGCCAAGACGATCGACGAGGTCCACCTGCACCTGATCGCGGCCTACGACGCTGACCCGGGCCACTTCAACACCAGTGACGACGGTGCCGCCGTCATGCCTCACGCCAACCTGCTGGAAATGCACCTTCCGAGCGCGCTGGGCCAGTCCTTCCCGCCGCGCACCGGGCGGGAAGTCGTCATCGAGGCGTCCGGGCGGCAACCCGACCGGCTCGTGCTGGTCGGGGACGACACCCTGACCGTACTAGTCGACGGCCGCCCCTCCGTCGGGGTCGACATCGGCGGCCCTGGGCACTGGCCCGACGGTGAAACCTGGGAGCGGCTGCCGATCGGCGGTGTCACGACCGAGCGTGACGTCATGGTCCTGGGCATGAGCGAGGACCAGTTCCGAGGGTTGGCGCCGCTGCTCGGCCTTCCGGCTTCCTGGTTCGGGCGATGGAAGGGCGCCCCTGGCGAGCTGCGTGACATCAGGCTGGACAACGGCCAGTGGAGCTGCGTCACCGACGCCGGCCTTGACGCGGTGATCCGGCACGTCCGCGACCTCGGTCTGACCTTCGAGGAGACCCGCGCCACCCGGTACGCCGCCAACGTCGTCGCCCCGGCCGACACGCGGCACGGGGAACTGGACCGATGACCGGCGCTCGCCCGGCCAGGGTCAGCGGCCTTTACTGCTTCAGTTGGGGCAACCAGTTCTACGAGCGGTGGCGCGACGGGCGACCGGTCACCCTGGTCGACTGCCTCGACGCCTGCTACGGCGTTTTCTCCGCCCGGATCTGGCGGATCAACACCGACGACACGCTCACGCTGGTGGTCGTCGACGCCGGCAGCGCCACCGAGATCACCCACGTGCCCACCGGCCGTCGCATCCGCCGCCGACCGTACGGGGCGCAGCGACCCAGCGCCCGCCCCGCCTAGCCACTCGCGCCGAACGCCGCCCGACCGCCCCTCGGTCCGGGCGACGTTCGGCCTCCTGCCGTGCCACGTTTTCCCAGTCCAGAGCCACTTTGCGACTGGCGTCCCCACAGACCATGGGGTATCATTATAGATGGAGTGAGGGACGGCAACACGGACTCCGACCAGAGGCCCGACCACCCCAGGAGCGTCCGTGTCTACTCACGACCTGCCGGCCGTCTCCCGACCCGCCGCAACGGTTCGGCGACCGGGCGGAAAAGCCCGATGACCGGGGCGACCACGCCGTACGTGCGCGCGCTGGCCGGCGCCAACCTGCCCGACTGGCTCGCCTGCAAGGTCGAGATCAAGCCCCGCCGCAAAGCGATCGGCCTGGTGGTCGAGCCGCGCATGGTGACGATCGCGGTACCGCCCACGACCACGCCCGAGGAACTCACCGCGGCCGTGACGCGCAAGCTGGCGCTGATCCAGCAGGCCGCGAGCGCGCCCGGCCCCGACTCGCCGGACTGGCTGGGCTGGTACGACGTGATCATCATTCACACGAGCGGGGGCAAGGATAGTCAGACTGCCGTCCGTCGCGTACTGCGGATCCTCGCCGCCGCTGGCGTGCTCGACCGGGTCGCGGTGCTGCACCTGGTACTCGACAAGGACCCGCGGACCAGCAGCGACGATCCGCGCATCAAGTGGCAGCAGGTCCCCGAGCTGGCCGCCGAGCAGGCGGCCCGCGCCGGCATCCCGCTGTCCGGGGCGGACGGCTGGGCACTGTGGGACGCCCACCGGGCCGGCGCGAAACTCACCGACCGGGAGCAGTGGGCGGGCCTGATGCACTACGCCCGCCGCGACGTCGACGGCGACCTGCTCGACGACTTCGCCACCCGCCGCAAGCGGGACGGGTCGCCGCGCAGTTGGGCCACGATGTGGACGCGCTTCTGCTGTGTTATCTGCACCTACTTTCCCTCGTTGATCAGGGCGTTCATGACCGTGATCAAGGAGTTTGGTGTGGACCTACGCAGTCTGCTCGTTGAGGGCCGGTGCGGCCTTCCCAACGTCGGCTCGCTCGCGGTGAGCGGGCGAGTGCATCCGCCGGTCGTTGTCGTCGACGCTGCTGGCGTCGAGATTGAGCCGGTTACCGCTTACCTGCGGGATTTGGCGATCGGCGATTGCAGCCCGCTGACCTGCCGCAGCTACGGCTTCGGTCTGCTGCGGTGGTTTCGGCTGCTGTGGCTGCTGGATGTGGCGTGGGAGAAAGCGACCGAGGCCGAGGTTGCGGTGTTGGCGGCGTGGCTGCGTGCGTCGGACAACCCGCAGCGTCGCCGCACGGCTGGTGACACATCCGAGCCAGGCGCGGTCAACCTGCGGACTGGTAAGGCGAGTCTTCGTCGCGGCTACGCGCCGCGGACCATCAATCACGCGTTGAGTGTCGTCAGCGGCTTCTACACCTACCACGCACACGTCGGTCGGGGCCCGTTGGTCAACCCGGTCCCGGCCGCCGCGCAGCGGCGGCGCGCGCTGGCACATCGCAGCCCGCTGGAGGTTGCCCGGCAGCACCGACGAGGCCGGTTGCGGCAGCGGGTGTCCGACCAGCCGCCCCGGTCTATTCCGGACCCTCTGTGGGATGAGCTGTTCGCGACGATGAGCTGTGACCGTGACCGGGCGCTGATGGAGTTCTTCGTCTCCAGCGGTGCCCGCGCCGCCGAGCTGCTCGGCGTGACGCTCGCCGACATCGACTGGGCCGGCCAACGGGTCTGGGTGATCTCCAAGGGCACCCGGCTGCGCCAGGTGATCCCCGCGTCGCCGCAGGCGTTCCTCTACCTGGCCAGCTACCTCGACGAGCACGGCACCCCGCCCGCCGACGAGCCGGTATGGCGGACCCGGCGTGGTCGTGTCCAGCCGCTGACGTACTCCGCACTGCGGCGCATCATCCAGCGGGCCAACCAGCGGCTTGGCACCAACTGGACGCTGCACGACCTGCGGCACACCGCAGCGATCCGGATGGCCAACGGCGGGAAGCTCACCCTCGCCGAGGTGCAGTCGATCCTGCGGCACGCCGATATCCGGGTGACCGGCCGCTATCTGGTCACCCGGGTCGAGGAACTGTTCGACAAGCTCGCCGAGCACTACAGCCAACCTCGGCCGCAGACCATCTACAGCCCTGGCTACGACCCGGCCGACGTGCTGGTGGTGTTCGGTGCCTAGGACGAACGTGACCACTGCCCACAGCCACCGCCATCACCGGCACGGCCCCTACGTCGAGGAACTCGGGTTCGCCAGCCGGTTCGTGTCCGGGACCATGCCGGCCGCTGCCGCGGTCGCGGCGGTCCCGCCGCGGCCGTTCGGCGACCTCGCCCACGCCGCTGCCAGTTCCCTCGCCGAACTTGCCGGTTCGTTCGGTCCGGGGACACGACCAAGCCGGGTGCAGCGGCAGGCGGCTGCCCGGGAGGTGCTGGACTACCTGGCGGAGTTCGCTGGTGGCACATGGCAGCAGCGGTGGGACGCCAGCCCCCTGGGCCGCGGTGAGTTCGGCGCTGGGTCGTTGGACGCCAGCCGCAGCGCGACCTACGGACTGTCGCTGGGCGTGCGGCAACTGTTCTGTCTCCGGGCGATCCAGCCGAGCCTGCTGGCGTTCCGCCGACATCCGTTCTCCGGCTACAACATCCTGTTCGTCGCCGCGCAAAACGATCCGTTGCTGGACGATTACGTCAAGCACGTGAAGGCGCATCCGATGTCGCACCAGCACCAGAGCGACGCGATCGCCGACATGTGCGGCCTGCTCACCGTCCAAGGCGTCGCGCTGGCCGACGTCACCCCGGAGTCGCTGCTGCACCACGCGCACGAAAACCGCGCCGCACGCGCCATCCTGCACCCAGGCGAAAAGGTCGCCAACCGGTTCATCTGCCGCGGCGCCTGGAACGTCCTGCACCGCATGGGCCACTTCCCGCCCACCGTCCCGCAGACGATGCGGGAAGCGATGCTGCGGGGCCAGCAGACCGTCACCGAACTCGTCGACCGGTACCCGATCCAGAACGCGGCCGTACGCCAGCTACTCATCGAATACCTCACCCGCCGACGGGCGGACTCGGACTACTCGACGCTCACCACGCTGGTCATCAACCTGGTCAGAAACTTCTGGTGCCGAATCGAGCAGCTCAACCCCGGCCAGACCGACCTGCGCATCCCGCCCGAGATCTACGCCACCTGGCGCGACCAGATCCGCTTCCGCGATGACGGCACGCCGCGGTTGCAGGTCGACGACGTCGTGATCGGCGTCCGCAGCTTCTACCTCGACCTGCACACCTGGGCCGCCGAAGAACCCGAACGATGGGCCGCCTGGGTCGCACCCTGCCCGGTACCGCCCACCGACATCCGCGGCCTCGGCGCCCGGCGCCGACGCATCAACGAACGCTCGACCGACCGCACCCGGGTCCGGCAGCCGCTGCTGCCCGTGCTCGTCGCACACGTCGAAGCCCGCCACGAGCACGCCGTTCGCCTGCACGCCGAAGCAGCCACCACCGCCGAAGGGCAAACCTTCACCGTCAACGGGCGCGGCTACCGCCGCTACGTCAGCGACACCGACCGCGCCCACCTGAAGGCCGGCCGCCCCGCCGCCGTCCGGGTGCAGGAGCTGCCCTCCGGCATGGTCATCAACACCGAACCCGAGGACGAGGACGCGTTCTGGGACTGGGCCGTCGTCGAGACCCTGCGCCACTCCGGCCTGCGCATCGAGGAACTCTGCGAACTGACCCACCTCAGCATCCGCCAATACCAGCGCGCCAACGGTGAAGTCATCGCCCTGCTCGTCGTCGCCCCCTCCAAGACCGACCGGGAACGAGTCATCCCCATGTCGGCCGACCTGTTCCACGTCATCGCCTCGATCATCCGCCGGCACACCACCGGCGGGCGCACCATCCCGCTGCTGCGCCGCTTCGACGCCCTCGACAAAGTCTGGAGCGCCGCGCTGCCGTTCCTGTTCCAACGGCGCAACGGCACCACCGCCACCGTCACCAGCGGCGGCACGATCCTGCTGCGGCTACGCCGCGTCTGCACCGCGATCGCCGCCTACAACCCGGCATTCGCCAACCTGCGGTTCACGCCGCACGACTTCCGCCGCATCTTCGCCACCGAACTGGTCAACAGCGGGCTGCCCATCCACATCGGCGCCGCCTTGCTCGGACATCTCAACATTCAGACCACACGGGGCTACGTCGCCGTCTTCGACGAGGACGTCGTCCGCCACTACCAGGCCCACCTCCAGCAACGCCGCCGGATCCGGCCCGACGACGAGTACGGCCCGGTCGCCGAATCGGAGTGGGCCGAGTTCGAGGAGCACTTCGACAAACGCAAGGTCGAACTCGGCTCCTGCGCACGCCCCTACGGCACCCCCTGCCAACACGAGCACGCCTGCATCCGCTGCCCAATGCTGCGCGTCAACCCGAAGATGATCAACCGGCTCAACGAACTCGAACACGACCTACTCGCACGCCCTACTCGCACGCCGCCAACACGCCGAGCACGAGAACTGGCTCGGCGAAATCGAAGGACTCGACTTGACCCTCACCTTCCTGCGCATCAAGCGCGAAGAAGCCAAACGCCTCGCACGCCGATCGCTCACCCAGCTCGGCATACCACAGCCAAGGGGTGACAACGCTTGACCCACCGCCACCCCTCACCCATCCCTCGCCCCCACACTGGGCATAACTTCGACCCCGAAACAGCACCGTCCGAAGCGCTACATCATGCTGCGGAACCGACCAAGGCGCCGCTCCACCGCATTGAAGTTCTCAAGCAAACCCGCCAAACGCTCAACGACCGCATCAAGCGCTACTACTCCGTCCTGAAGGCCGGCGGTCCTGTCCGCCGCGCTGCTAAGCGTCGCAGCCGAGTCCTCGAGATGACCGAGCTTCTGACCCGCTCTCAACAGCATGGCGGCCACGTCCTCGTTCGGGTACCGGCTCGTGAACTTCGACTCGGCCAACTGCTCCACCAAGGGTCGCAACAGGCTGGCCGCCTCCGCATCGATAGCGCTCAGACGGTCGACGGCTTCATCGATCTGCGCCGTCACATCGGCGAACGACGCCGCGATGAGATCTTGCAGCCGGTCC
The DNA here is from genome assembly GCF_050942455.1 of Micromonospora sp. CA-263727. Taxonomy (NCBI): domain Bacteria; kingdom Bacillati; phylum Actinomycetota; class Actinomycetes; order Micromonosporales; family Micromonosporaceae; genus Micromonospora; species Micromonospora sp. CA-263727. The sequence goes on along the minus strand of NZ_CP192031.1, from coordinate 804,056 downwards.
TCTGTCAAACTTCGCAGGCCACGCAGCGCTGCATGCCCTGGGCCTTCACGGTTGTCCTTCCACGCTTCAAGGACCTCGATCGAAAATTCGTCCGGGCGGATCTTGTCGACGATCTTGTGGTGAACGATACAAAGCAAAACAAGGTTGTCGAAGCTGTTGCGCTCCTCATCGGTCATCCGCGCCACATAGCGCCGGCCACCCTCGTTCGCCGCGCGAATGTGCGCGATCTCGAAGTTGTTCACAGGGATCCCCCCGACGAACCTGACAATCGGCTCGTCGCAGGTTGGCCAGTAGCAAGTTCCCTGCGAGAGCACGGCCAACGCCGGCACAACCCCTCGCCCATACTTCCGCACGTTGACCACGTAGTCTCCCCAGAATCGCCGCCATCGACATCGCCTGCCGTCTCTAATTCAACGCGACAGCGGCACTCCTTGCCACGCCCGAAAGGCCGCCAGAGTCAACCCGTCGTCCACGGCATCGCAACACCGGCTACCTGCCCCCGCCTCGGGTCACACCACCTCGAAGCTCCGGCTTGTACCACCGCCGATCGCCAGCGCTCCCGCAAAAGCCAGTCATTCACTCAATCGAGTGAAGTGCAGATAAGCACGTCCGACTGGAAGACGGCCATCGGCCGCGCGTTCACCGAGGCCATCTGCGAGCAGGTACGCGCCGAGCGGGGCCTGTCCCGCCCGGTGCGGGTCTTGCAGGTCATGGGGTTCCGGGCCGAAGAGTCCGACGACCGGGCCGCCCGACCGCCGTTCTCGTTCAGCTTCAAGGCATCCGCCGCCGCCAGTCGGCATGTCTGGGATTGGTTGCCCATCCACGACATGACCGCGCGCGAGGTCTGGGCCGATATCCGCGAGTCCGGTGTGCCGTACCACCCTGCCTACTCCGAGGGCCTTTCCCGGCTGAGCTGCCGGCTGTGCATCATGGGTTCCAAGAGGGACCTGGCCATCTCCAAGCGCATGGCACCGGCGACGGCCGCCGCCTACGAACGGGTCGAGGTCGACCTGGACGACCCGTTCCAGCACAACCGGCCGCTCGCCTCGATCGCGCCCGCGCCGGGGCCGGTCGGGTTCGAGGTGCAGTGGACGAGTTGCCCGACCTGCCACGTCCCGGTGCTCGCCAACACCCGGCAGCCGCAGCGACACTGCCCGGCGCACGCGCCAACCGGCCCTTGGCACCTCCTCGGGGCCGCGCCGGCCGCGACGGGATGCGCCGAGCAAGGCTCGCTCTTCGACGCGCTGGAGCTGTCGTGACCGCCCGGGTGACGGTCGGCCGGTTGTGGTCCGAAGACCGCAACTGGAACTCCGCCGCGCACCGGTCCATCGTCGTCCTCGACGGCGACCAGGTCACCACCATGGACGTCGACCACGACCCCTGGCAGTGGCGGCCCGCGCTGCGGAGCTGGGGCGTGGGCGACGTCGCCCAGGTGGAACAGGCCGGCCGGTACGGGTTGACCACCCCGGCAGCGCTGGGCTACCGGCACTATGTCCTGGTCGCCGACCCAAGCAACGTGGGCCGCGTCCTGCCGGCCGACGCCCCGGTACAGGGCACGCTGTTCGACCCGCCGACGGCGGTGGCGTGATGCTGGTGACCCAGACGCACGGCATGGGTGCCGACCTGGCCATCCCGGGCAAGCAGCCCTGGTACCCGCTGATCGACGCCGGATGGGACCGCGACCGGTGCCTCACCGAACTGCACCGCTGGTACGGCTTCGAGTGGCCGCGCTCGTGCTGCGGATTCTGCCTTATGTGGAATTTGGCTGCCGAACTCGGGATGGCCGCTCACAAAACAGAGCTGATCTCACCAGTTGCCGGCGCGGTCGTCACCCCGAACGCCTAGCTAGCTCACCGTAGGTGTCGTACCTGTCGCCTAGCGTCAAACTCCATGAGTCGTTCGGAGGGACGGGTGAGCTTCGATGGGTGACCGCAACTACTCGCCTGGATGCGAGAAGGCGTTGTTCATGCTCAGCCGAGGGCACTGTTACGAGCCAAGCTGCGCGACAAGGGTGATGCGCTTCGTGAACGAGGAGTGGGAGGTCAAGGTCGAGATCGCCCACATCCGTGGGTTGAAGAAGACCAGCGCCCGCTACGACTCGGAGATGTCGAATCCTGAACGAAATCACTTCCGGAACCTGATCTTGCTGTGCGAGCCTCACCACAAGGTGGTCGATCGCCAGGAGAACCTGCACATCTACACAGTCGATCTTCTTACTGATTGGAAGGAGCAGGTCGAGGGTGACCTGTCGGATGAACTGGACGAGATCGACTGGCTGACGCAGGATCGCTTGAGGGTGATCTTGGCCGAGGCCATCGACGACACCCGGGTTGGCATCGATGCGGCGCTTGCCAAAGTGCACGGCGTCGGGAGTGAGACGCTGGACTTGGTCAAGCAACTCGTCGCGGACGCCTTCACACGCCCCTACCTCGACGCACAGACCGCCCAAGCGCTCAGGTCGTCCGCGGAGGAGTTACGGCATCTGCCGCAAAGCGCCGAGATGCTCAGCTACTCAGCGTCGAGCCTGAGCCGGCTGCCGTACTCCGTGGAAATGCTCATGTACTCGTCGCGCGGCCTGGAGGATCTACCACGCTCGGCAGAGACCCTTATGTGCGCGCTGCAGCAGTTTGATGGTTTTCACGATCGAATGTCGCAGACCCTTACCAGGATAGAGGCGATCCAAAGCACGGGAGAGGGCCTTCACGACGTCGCACGTCGCGTCGAGGTCGCTCACGAGTCGGTTGAGCGGCTGGCCGGCGCCTCGACCCACATCGCCGGCATGGCCCAAACGGCAGCGGCGCTGGAAGGGGCCGCCCAGGCGGCCCGAATAGCCGCGCAGGAGTCCGCCGGAGGCTGGTCATGGCCGGCGTTCCGGTGGGGAATGTTTTGGTGCTTCGTGGCCGTCCTCGTCCTGCTTGGCTTCTACTCATGGGCGCGGATGCAGACGTAGGTCCAGAATCTGGAGGTCCGAGGCTCGCGAGCATCCCCGCGGGGGCGCTCGCTGTTCAGGTGTGACTGCTATCGGGTGGACGAAGTATCCGCTTCTCGCTGAGCACGAGCACGGCCGCCGGTGGCTTCAGTTCACCGAGCACATCGGCCGGGCTCCGAAGATGCCTGCGGGCGGGCGGTTGAGGACCACCAACGTTACTGCCGCCAGCACGGCGTCGACCCGCTGACGACGAAGGCCGACGTCATTGCGGGTTGGATCGGCGATTTGAGGCAGGGGCCCCACCCTCGCTCGAACAAAGTGGTGCACCTCAACGCTTACGAGCCACTGGCCCTGACCGACCTACAGCAGTGGCTCGGACAAGCACCCCTTCATTCCGCTGGCCAGCCTGCTCGCCAGCCTTGACAACTCGCCAACCAAACCGCAATAACCAAGAACCACCACCCCTGACCAACCGGCTTGAGACGGCCGAAACAGCCGCTCAGAGTATCGACGCCGCCGATCGTCCGCGCGGAGCCGCTGGCCTCGGGCGTTCTCAACCCTCAGCAGCCGGTGAAGTGGTTCACCCAGGCCGGCAGCTGCTCAGACGGGAGGAACACCTGGAGGTCCCCGACCGTCTGAGTCGCCGTGCCCCGCACCTCGTACGCACTTTCGACGCTGATCGGAGTCCGGTCGGACAGCAGGGCGTGAAGCAGCTCCAAGGTGATCGCGTCCACCCGGCCATGGAGTCGAGCTGTATGCGTCAGAGCGAGCAGGCTCTGTCGACGGGTCTCCGGATTCGGCGACCGTAGCCCTCGGGCGACCCTGGGCAGGACCGCATCGGTGTCGGGGTTGTTGTGCACCAGAGCGATCAGCGCGACCCCGACGTGCTCTTCCCCTCGGTCGAAGGCCGCGTCGACATCCCCGGGCTCCCGACAGCAGTTGAGGTTGCGACCCTGCTCCCAGTCAAGATCGACGGACTCGACCTCATCGCCCTCCGAGGCGCCCGCAGCCGCATAGATCACCCGTCGAGTATCGGGCCGATCAGCACGTCACTGTCAACCAGTACCAGGTCAGGGGTTGAGGTCGGCCCACTGCGCCTGCGTCAGCAGACCCCCACGCTCCAGCCGGTGAGCAATCTCCGTCTTCGTGGCCGCGTCCAGCGTCTCGGGCAGGCCCTCGAACGAGGCGGGCAGGACATCCAACAGTGAGAAGACCTGCTGGCCGTCTCGCACTGTCAGCAACAGCATGCACCGCCAATGCGGCGAGACCGCAGGCTGGTGCACCGTCCGGTGCACCAGCACCGGCCACAGATAGTGCACCGCTTGCGGATCGGCGAACTCCACCAGCCACCCGGCACCGTGATTGCGGTTCAGCCCGCACTCGATCGCCTCCGCGTCGAGCCGGATCAACTCCGACGTATCCACCGCCTTGACCGTGCGGGGAACGTCTGAGCTCACCGCGTCAGTCTCCCACGCGGGACGAGCCAGCCCGCAGACGCCCGTAGCCGCTTGGTCGCAAGCCTCCGTCAGACCGACTGGCTACCAAGGCCCTCCGCCAGCCATGAACTCTCCCCTGCCATCGAGTCCGCCACCAGGCAGGCCTCAGCCCGAAAGGAGCGCACATGCCCGATCACGCCCGCCCTCACCCAGAACAGCGCCAGCAAAGAGGTCATCTTGCTTCCCAGCGATCGAGAGCTAACCCAGCCGCACCAGCGCCATGACCAACGCCCACGCCAAAACCCACCTTCACTATTCCATGTGACTTGCCCATACCAGGCCGGTCCGGACATCGCCCGGATGATCCGCCGGCGGTCCGCCGAGCCGCAGCAGGTCCGCACGGCCATCAGCCTGGAACGCAACGCCCGCACGCTCAACCCTCGGATGACGCTGTACCGAGACCGGTCCGCCGCAGACATCGCCCGCCGGGCCGGCCTCGGCAAGTTGGTCGACCAAGCCGCCGCCGACCTGGACGCCCGCCCGGCCGAGCTGTACGAGGTGCGGCGCATCTACCGACGCCGCGGTGACCGACGCGACAGCAGCGGGCGCGGCTGGCTACTCGGCCCCGACCTGTCCGACAAGGGCACGGACGTGTGGCGGTCGCTGCGCGCGGTCGCCACCGGCACCCGCACGGACCTGCTGAAACTCCTGGCGGCAGAGCAGGTCGCCCGGGGCGGCACGATCGAGACGGTCGACGGCGTACCACGCCTGATTATCGAGCGCGCGACGCCGCCGTACCCGACGACGGAGTCGTTCTACCTGACCGTGGCCGTGGCCGGCGCCACGAAGGAACGCCCGGCGTTCGACGAGCTGTGGCGGTTCGTCCACCGGCTCGACCTGCCCCGCCAGCTCGACGCGCTCAGCCCCGCCGTACAGGCCACTCCCGATACCGCCCGGGATCCCGACCCCCGTCGGGTCCGGGCGGCACGCATTCTCCCAGGACAGACCATGAATTAGAACTACCCTCCACCCTAGAAATAGGGTATCATTATAGGTGAGTGAGGGTCGGCAACCCGAACTCCCCCAGAAGCCCAACGCACACCCCCGGAGCACCCCTGTGTCCGAGCACCCCACCGCCACCGGCGGATCCGCCCCGATCGTCCGCCCCGGTGACGTCATCGACGTCGGCCCGGGTGTCGACCGCAGCCGACCCGCGGGCTACCGCCTACACGTCATCAGCCTCGGCGAGCGTCCTCACGACGGCTGGAACAGCCTGCGGGGTTACACCCTCAACAAGAATGGCGCGCGACGTCGCACCCGCGACGACGAAATCCGCCGATGCTGGCTCCCGATCATCCGGCTGAAGGTGGCCACCGTCGTCGTGCCGCTCGGCACCACGACCCGACCGGTCCCGCTGGCTGTCGCGCCTGATGAGCAACTGCCCCTGCCGGTGCTGCCGGTGCTGAGCCGGCAACGGTCGGCCACCGACTTCGGCGGCGCCGGATGGTCCAACAGCGGCGCCTACCTCGCCGCGCACCTGCACCGGCACCAGGAGTGCGGGCACCTGAGCCGCTGCGGCTTCCCAGACCGCGACGAACCGTGCCAGGCGTACCAGTGCCACCACCGGCGCTGCCGGGACTGCCTGCCGAGCACCGACACCCCGACGTCGGCGGTCGCCGCGATCTGAGCGGGCCCGCCCCGTTCTCCCTTCCCGGCTGGCCGGGTGCGCGATCAGATCCCGCCCGGCCAGCCGGCCCCCTGCCTCGTGCCCGCACCGCCCACCGCGGCCCCTCACGAACCTGGTGACCCCTATGACCACCCAACTGACCCTTCCCTTTCCCCTCGACAAGCCCGTTCCGGCACCAGCGCGGACCGCCCCGCCGCGAGCCGCGCGACGCCGTCGGCACGCCGCCGGGCAGCCGATGCTGGAACTGCCGACCTCGTCGCTGTGGTGCCAGCGCTGGACCGCCGATCGCCAGCAGAAATGGCAGCTCGCCACCCCACACGAGCGGTTCGACGCCCGCAACTACGAGGTCCACCTCATCGACCGGGCCACCGCCGCCGCCTTCGTCATCCCCCGGCACTACAGCGGATCGCACGTCGCCTGCCGCAAGTCCTTCGGCCTCTACCGGGACGGCGTCCTGGTCGGGGTCGCCTCCTACTGCGTCACCAGCGCCGACGCGCTGCGGCTGGCCTACCCCGAACTGGCACCAGGCACCGAGTCCCTCGAATGCGGCCGGTTCGTGATCGCCGACGACGAGCCCGGGAACACCGAAAGCTGGTTCGACGCCCGCTGCCGCGAGTACCTCTTCTCCAAAGGCGTGGCGGCCGTGCTGTCCTTCGCCGACCCGTACCCCCGCATCGACGCCACCGGCCGAACCATCTTCGTCGGCCACGCGGGCTTCATCTACCAGGCCGGCGGGTTCGGCATCGCCGGCCGAAGCGAGCGACGCACCCAGTGGCAACTCCCCGACGGGACGTACCTCAACGGCGTCACGATGCAGAAGATCCGCCAGCAGAAGGCCGGACACGAGGCGGCCGAACGGCGCCTCGTCGAGCGATACGGCGCCCGGCCGATGCGCGCCGGCGAGAAGCCGGCCGACTGGCTGCGCGACGCCGTCCGCGACGACCCGGACGTCGGCGTCACCCTGGTCCGCCACCCCGGCTGCCACCGATACCTCAAGCCCCTCGGCACGGAGAAGCAGGCCCGGCAGTTCAAAGTCGAGCTCCGACCGGTGACGATCAACCGGGACCTACGGCCGGACTGGGCCGACCTCGACGACGACGCCCCGCTGCCGCTCGGGCCGTACCCGAAGGCCCCCGACCTGGTCAGGGCCGCCGCATGAGCCCGCTGCGAACCGCCGCCGACCTGCTGCGCACACTGGAGTCCGGCTGCTACACCCCGCCAGAGCTGTACCAACTCGCCGAACGGACCGGCCTGGCCGACCGCGCCGACGGACGCCGCATCATCCAGGACGGGCAGGAGCAGTACAAGCGCCGGATCCGCTCGGCCCTGCAATCCCTCCGCCGCCAGGGCCGCGCCCGCCCGGACGACGACCAGCGCGCGGCCTGGCTGATCGAGGGCACCACCGCCCGGCTGCGCCGGGCGCTGCTGCTCTGGCTGCCCGGCGACCCGGGTCAGGCCGAACTGGTGCTCGGCGCGGCCGCCACCGTGCTCGCCCAGGCCGACGAACCGATCGACCTGATCGTGGCGGACCCGCCCTACGCGCTCGGTCGCGGCGACCACCGCTCGGCGTACCGGCGCACCTACGGCCGCGACCACGCGCAGGTGCTCGGCGGGTACATCGACCCCGAGGCCCTGCGCTTCGCCATGGGCCGCATCCTCGCCGAGGTCATCCCGGTCCTGCGCCCGCCGGTCGCGCAGCTCGCGCTCTTCGACACCTCGCCAGCGCCGGCATGAGCGTCGAGGACCTGGACACGATCCGGCGCCGCACCATCGCCTCGTACGGCGTCGACCCGCAGCGGGCGCAGCGGCTCCCCGAGTTCATGCGCCGCGACGGCGTCACCAAGTGGCCTCCGCCACCGCCGAGCGTCGCGCAGCGCCGGGCCGGCTGGGACGCGCACGTCGCCCGCTACGGCCTCGGCCCGGACCGCTGGCACAGCCAGTGGGGGCCGGTCACCCCCTACACCCGCAGCGAGTTCCACCCCGACCCCGCCCGGCGGATGACCTTCTACCTCGGCGTCGGACACCCGCACCACCTGCGCGACTCCCCCGTGCCGCTGTTCATCACCGCGACCACCCTCGCCCGGTACGCCAGCCGCTACGAACAGCAGGGCGACGACTGGCCCGTGCAGACCTTCGGCACACCCTGGGCCGGCGACTCCGGCGCCTACGCGGCCCTGATGCTCAACACCCGCGGTCGCCGCGAGCACCCCTGGTACCTGTGGCCCGACGCCTACGGCGCGATGTGGGTCCGCTTCGCCGAAGCGGTCGGGCACGCCTCCCGCGAGCTGATGCCCGACTTCGTCGGCGTACAGGACTGGCCCTGCGAGCCGGACGTCCGTCGACGCACCGGCAAGACCACCCGCGAACACCAGGAACTGACCCTGGAGTCCTACCTTTACCTCGCCGAACAGTTCCCGATGATCGACTGGCTGCCCACATTGCAGGGCTGGTGGCCGTGGGGGTCGAACACGTCGAGATGTACGCCCGCGCCGGCATCGACCTCACCGGCCGGCGGGTCGGCATCGGCAGCATCTGCCGACGCGGCTCCCAGAAGGGCGTGGCCCGCGTCCTGGGCACCCTCGCCGAACTCGGCCTGAACCTACGTATGCACAGCTTCGGGGTGTCCCTCAACGCGTTGCGGGTAGCCGGACACCTGATCGACAGCTCCGACAGCCAAGCGTGGTCCAAGACCGCCCGCGACGAACACCTGATGCTGCCCGACTGCCACCACCTCAGCCGACCCCACCCGGTCACCGGAGCCCGCCGCCCGACGGACTGCCGCAACTGCTTCACCTACGCGCTGCACTGGCGGGAGAAGGCCCTGGACGCCGTCCGGGCCTGCGCCCGCGACCGCACCAACGGACAACACCCCGCCGAGCACCCGGAGCCGGTCCGCCCCGCCAACGCGCCAGCACGCCGCACCCGCCGGCCGCGACCGAACCCGGATCAACTCGCGCTGTTCGGCCAGTAGCCGACACCACGCCAACCAGTCACCGCCGACGGCTGCACCCGACCACGTTTTCGCACGTCACTCCCCCCAAATCGTGGCTTTCCCGGCTTCCCAAAGCCGAGTGAATTGGGTATCATTATAGGTTGAGTTAGGGGCGGCACTCGAACTCCACCTCCAACCAGAAGGCCGACGATCGAAAGGCATCCCCATGCCCCACACCACCCCCACGCCCGACCCGGCCGGACCGGCCGAGACGCTGGCCGACGGGTGATTCGACCAGGTTGGCTTGGTACCAGCGGACGAACTTCTCGTGGCCCCACCTGCGAGATTCCAACCTCTCTTGGCCCCACACGGGCATCGATGCGTCGAGGGGTGGTGCCGCCCGTACCAACTTCTTCTGGCCCCACCCCCGGCAGCGGCCGACACGACTGCCCAGGCCAGAGCGTGCTGCCGCTCCTCGGCGCGTGGACGCGCCTGCGGTGCGGGTCGGCTTGCCACCGAGCAACGGGGCCCGCTTCGGGCGGTTCGGCCCGGCCGGTCGGCCAGCTCTCGGACGTACGGGCAGGTGGGGCCAGCAGAAGTTGGATACAGGTGCACGTCGATCCCACTGGTCCTGGGAAAAGTTGGAACGGTGGGGCCAGAACGGGTTGCCACGAACACCCGCCCACCTGAACCCGAACCGCAGGCCGCGCCAGCCCCGGTGGACCCACCCGGGGCGCACCGGTCGTTCGGCGGGCCGCCGGCCGGGGACTGGGCGTACGACCTCGACGTCTTCGGCGACATCAGCTACGGCAACGGCCCCTGGCCGTACCTGCGCGACGGCAAGCCCGCCCACGTCCGGCTGTCCCCGAACACCGAGTACCGCGCCTGGAACACCGAGTACGTGGGCGTCTGGCCGACATGTCCCGGCAAGGCCCGGGCACGCATGAGCCTGTACGTGCGCCAGCAGAGCATGACCGCCGTCACCGTGCCGACCACCGTGCACTTCGACCTGACCGACAACACGTTCATCGTGGACACCCGCTGCCCACCGCAGTTGCACGACCAGGCGACGGCGAAGGCACGACGCATCCTCGACCTGGTCGCCGCCGCCCGGATCGACCGCGAGACGTATACCCACCCAATCACCGCCCGCGACAGAGCGATCGCCTCGGGCCAGGCCGACCGGGGCGTCACCTCGACCAGGACGCGGACGACGCGCGGGCACGGCCCTGAGAACTGACCCCGTGCTTCCGGAACCCGCCCGGAACAGAGGGGTCAAAGTTCAGCCGGTGTTTGACACACTCATCCGCCGCCGGCATCGTGGCTGGACAGCGGCACAGCGGGAGGCTCGCCCGGGCAGTCGGGCCGAACGAGCGGTGCTGCTCGCACGGCGCAACGAGCAGACCATCCCGTCAACGGCAGTCCAACCGTCACCCTCCCGCTGCCCCCCGCCCGCCGATACGGCGAGCGAACGCCACGCGAGCGGTCACGCCCTGATGTAGCAGCCCTGAGCGGCGCCTACGATGTCGCTCCGCTACGGAGCCCAGTGGCCCGACAGCCACAGGGCCGGCTGCTAGCATCAGAATCTCTTCGGCCTCACGGCGTCCGCGGTGTGGGGTGGGGATTGTTGGTTGTTTCAGGCGACCGGGGGGTTGCCACTTTGTCCGCGGATGAAGTCCCCCGGTCGTTGCAACCGCCGGTTAGTCGCGCGCAGGGACAGGCATGGAGATCCGGAGCATCGGTGGCCAACCGCACACCGACATCGGCGGGGCGGCTGAGTTCACCGGTCGGTCCGAGGCGACAGTTCGACTCAAGACCTCACCCAAGCAACGACTACAGGGCTCGGGCTGGCCCGCGCCGGTCAAGCTAGACAAGAAGTCATGGTTTCCTCTCAATGACTTGAAGCGCGTCCGAGACGTCCTCTTGCCGCAGATCGTCGAGTCCGCCAGAGCACGCGTTCATCACGTGGATCTCGTCGGCGAACCGGATGAACTGATCTCCGCCACCGAGTTTCGAAAGATCCTGGAGGTCAGCCAAGGGGCATGGGATAGGTACGTCGACCTCAGCCGAGTGGCGTGGCGTCGCCACGAGGACGGTTACCTCCCCTTCTTCGATCATGAGGAACCGGCACCCGGGCCGGGCATGGTTCGTTACTGGAAGCGCCGCCGCGTGCAGGAGTGGATCAACAGAAGAGGCACAGGCGGTCGGGCGCACGCGCAATGCGAGTGACAACGGCAGTTCCCCCGGGGGCCGCCCATCGCCGGTCCGCCGCCCGGCTGCTTGACGAGCCAATGGTGATCGCCCGTCGCAGCCCCGTCTGCTAAGGGCACGCTCCCGCTTCCGCCAGCTGAAATCGGCCTGCGGCCGATGGCCTCCGGCCCGGTCAGCGTCCCGCCGCTGAACCGCGGCGCCTCGCCGGCGAGGCAGGCTCCGGGAAGGAACAGAGCAGCGGCCGATTCTTCCCAGCAACCTGCCCAAGGGCAACCATTTTTTGTGGTGGGGGGCAAGCCACACACCAGCTTGCCCCCCACCACAAAAAATGGTCGATCGTAGATCAGGCCGCCGGGAAGAATCTCCGAGCCGCAGGAATGCGCGGACCGCGCTGCACTCAGCAACATTCAACGACCGAGATAACTCCTGGTCGTCATCGCCAACAGATTGGGCCATCCGACTAGACATCCGAAGTAGCGTCATGTACCATTAAATATGTGAGGGAGGGGTGGCAACCCCCGACCGAATAGCCGACAACCCAACCGAAGGAACTATCGTGAGTGATGCGATCAGCACTATTCCTCTGACTGCTCGGCACGCCTCGCTGGCGGACCTGACTTCCATCCTCAATCAGCAGCAGGGGCACAAGCTCGACATCGTCGCCGGAACGGGGATGTTGCGGGCCGAAGCCGGTAACCTACGCATCACCGGCGCAGAGCCGGTCCTTACTGACACTGGTGTCACCTCCTCCGATGGGCTGTACCTGCCCACCGAGATCGGTGATAGCGGGCTCGGCGAGAAGCTGGGCATCCCCACTGGCTACCTGCGCAAGACCCGCGCTCAGGCCCTGCACCTCTATGACGCCAACGTCAACGGCTGGCTCGATCTTCAGCACGGCAAGCGATACCTTGCCCGGTGCCTGTCCGACGGCAACGGTGGCGGCATTCTGCGCGCCTTCCTCAGCGACGGATACAAGATCATCGACCACCTCGACGTTCTGATGTCCGTGCTGTCCGGAATCCGTGAGTCCGGGCTGCGGGTAAATCTTGCGTGCGACCTGAGTGAACGGCGTATGGTCGTCCGGGTTCACTCCGAGGCCATTAAGACCCTCGCTCCGACTCTGCTGCGCAACTACCGCAGCCCCTTCACCGGAGCGACCGGCGCGGACAACCCGGTTGTCTTCGCCGGGCTCGTCTTCGCCAACAGCGAAACCGGCGAGGGCGCGATGACCATCACTCCGCGCATCGTCGTTCAGGTCTGCGACAACGGCGTCACCATCACCAAGGATGCCCTGCGCGCGGTGCACCTCGGCGCGAAGATGGATGAGGGCACGATCCGGTGGAGCAACGACACCCACGAGGCGAATCTCAGCCTCATCGGTAAGCAGGCCCGCGACGCCGTACGCCGCTTCCTCGACGTTCGCTACGTCCGCCGGAAGATCGAGGAGATCGAGGAGAAGGCGGGCCGCCGCATTCCCGACCCCGACCACACCATCCGAGTCGTCGGGCAGCGACTTCGCTTCACCGAGGACCAGCAGCGCCTGATCCTCAACCACTTCATCGACTGCGGGGACCGCACCGCCGGGGGCATGCTGCACGCAGTCACCAGCGCCGCACAGACCTTCAGCGACCCCGACACCGCGTTCGACATGGAAAACGTCGGCATCCGCGCCATGGAGATCGCTGCCACGCTCTGACCGCTGGCCGGGTGCCGCCACCAGCGGCACCCGACCCGCAGCGGCCCGAACCGGCAAGACCTCGCCGGTGCCCCGCCGGACACGCTCGATCCTCGCGTGCCGTCTCATGCCGATCCCCTTCGATCGATGGAGCAACCATGTCCATGTTCATCGGGCTGCCTCACGGCGTATCACTGCCGCGACACCTCGCGGAGCCCGACGCACGACACCTCGTATCCGTACTCGCCCGCACCTTCCAATGGACCGGCCCCCTGTTCGGCCGCGCAGAGGTCGAGGCATACCTACACGCCCAGGCCGACGACCCCGCCACCCTGCCCTGCCCCGCCCTGAGCGACGAGGACTGGCAGCGCGTGCAGAAGACCGCCGCGTGGAAGGGCCTCGCCGCCGACGCCCGCCGCGCGATCGCCACGGCGGACATCATCGGTCAAGCCCTCCGGCAGGCTGGCTGCTGCTGCGGGCACTGCGACACCCCGATCTCCGGCCCGCCAACCGCCAATTGGGGTCTCTGCCCCGTCTGCCTCAACCGGGCACACCTCGCTGACCTCCAGCTCCTGCCCTGCCCGGCGGGCGACGGTGCCAGCCCGCACCGGTGGAACGGCGGAACCTGCACCGACTGCACCATGCCGTCACCGCCCAACCGGCCACACCTCACCGCTGTCGCCACCGCCGCCTGACTGATCGAGCGCCGTTCCTTGACAACTCCACAGCGATCCGCGCGAGGCCCGCCGCTACCGCTATCGACAGCGGCCCCACGAACCACCGGAGCGCTCTGGACGGCAACCCCAGACGCGCCCCGGACAACCAACACCCACAATCCGAAGGGAGCACGAACCGTGCTTACGGAAACCGCACCCGCACCGCAGATCGACAGCGAGGCCCCCGACGACTCCCCGGAAGCCACCAACCTTCCCGAGGCCGCCGAGGCAGTCACGACCGACACCGACGCCAGCGCCCAGGCCACCGACGACGCCCAGAACATGCCCGAACTGCCCGGTCGGCACCGCATGGTCGAAGTCAAGAACATCAAGCCGAATTCCAACAACGCCCGCGACGACGCGCAGGCTCTGCCCGGCATCGTGCAGAACCTGCACCAGGACGGCGTTCGCGGCCTCCTCTCGCCACTCATCGTCACGCCGCTCGGGCTCGGCGACGAAGGCCCATACCTCATCATCGACGGCGAGCAGCGCTACTGGTCCGCCGTCGAGGCAAAGCAGAAGTGGATCCAGGTCATAGTTCGTGACGACCTGGCCGCCAACCGGGAACAGCTCATCAGCATGCTCCGGCAGGTCCACCGCACCGAACTCACCGCAGCTCAGCAGGCCCGAGGTATCCAGCAGCTCGCCCTCGACGGCATGAATGACGACGAAATCGCCCGGCGCACCGGCTACAAGCCGGAGCAAATCAGGGCCGGGCGGCAATTCGCCACCCTGGACAAGCGCTCTGCCGAGCGCACGCAGACCCTCGGGCTCGACCTCACCCAGGTCGCGGTGCTCGCCGAGTTCGCCGACGAACCCGAATGCGTCGAAATGCTGCTGGACGAGGCCGAGAACGGGCCGTTCGCCTTCGCCCGTGCCGTCGAGCAGTATCGGGGCACGCGCGCCGCGATCGCAGCAGAGGCTGCCCGACGCGCCGAGCTTGTCGACGCCGGGGTCACGCTGCTGTCCGAGCACCCCGGGTACAACCACCCCAAGATCAAGGAGGTCAGCGACCTACGCGACGCCGAGGGCAACCGCCTCGACGCCGAAGGGCACAGCGGCTGCCCCGGACACACCGTGCGGCTGTTCCTCACCTACGACGAGCGGCTGACCGAAACCTGCTACTGCACCGACTGGCGCGCGCACGGCCACGCCCTGCCCGCCTACGCCGTGGCCCTCACTCGCGGCGGTCCCATGACGGAGCAGGAGAAGGCCGAACGGCGACTGGTCATCGAGAACAACAAGGCCATGGAGGTCGCCAACACGGTCCGCCGTGAGTGGTTGACGACGTTCCTGACCGCCAAGGCCCCGCCTAAGGGCACGGCGAAGCTGATCGCGGAGATGCTTGCCGACTCCGGCTACATCCTCTCGACCTGGATCAACGGCGGCCGGAAGATGCTCGACGAACTCCTGTCGCCGGGCAAGACCAAGCGGCCCGGCACCAAGCGCGTCCCCGCACGCGGTGTCAGCGACGGCCGGTTCTCGGTCATCTCGCTCGCAGCCATCGCCGCCGCCAACGAGAGCGCCATCACCCGATCCTCCTGGCGGGCACCCGACCCGGCGGTCGCCAAGTGGTTGCAGTGGTGCGTTTCCAACGGCTTCCAGGTCGGCGAGGTCGAACAGCTCATCATCGACGCCGTCGCCAACCGCACCAAGCAGCGCGCCGACCTGACCGTCATCACCGCCCCGAAGCCCGACGAGCCACTGTCCGGACTCGACACCGACACCGCCGACAACAAGACCGAGCCCCGACCGGACGAGGGGACGCCCAGCGCCTCGGACAACACCGACGAACCTGCCGGGTCCGAGCCCGAAAGCCGTCTCGCCGCCTGATACAGCCGGTCGGGGGCCACACCAGGCCCCCGACCGGCATCCCCCTACCTCCCAGGCACGCCCAGATCTCGCCTCCAGACCCCCCACCGCCCGACGAAGACCGCCAGCCCTCCGACGAGCAATAGCCAACAGCGCGACCGACCGCCGTCCTCGACCACCTCCAGCCAGTCATCACCGCTCGCCCGCGCGCTGTGCCCGGATCAGGGCGCATCGAGCGCCCGGCTCCGGACGAGGGGCGCTCACGCGCCGCCCCCTCGCCTCCCCCGGCTCACCACTCACCCACCGTCCGGCCGGCACGGCACAACGAACCCCACCCCTCCAAAACCAAGAGGTTGCAGATCATGCACGACGACGGCATCGACCACATCGAGTTCCCGACTTCCGTGTGCCCCGACGCCGAGGCAAACGTCCCGCACGGCCCGCACCGCATCGAGGGAACATGGCGCGAGCGTTGCCCCGGTGTGACGACATTCGCAGCTCAGCGAGCGGCGGCCGACGCGCCCGCTCATGTGCGGGACGCCTGCCCGGCACTCCCGGTTGGTTGCGTACGATGCACGACGCCTGCCACGGTACGCGCGGCTATCACGGCGTCTCAGCGCTCGCCAATCGGCGCCGGGCCGGCACATTCCGATGGATGCGTTGAGCAGGGCGGAATCACGACCCGTGCTGCGGGTTGCCCGGCTCGCGGGCTATAGCTGCGGCGACCCGGGTTCACAAGCTCGATGACTACATGCCGCTGCGCCTATTGAGGTCGCCACATGTCAGCGAGCTGCAGGCCGGCGCTCCCCACAAAGCGCGGCAGGTCCTCCTGACCCACACTCACATCGAGGCCACCACCGACGACATCCACGGCAGCGGCGGCTTCACTCCCGTTCGCCCGTCCTAAGGAGTCACGGACACCGGCCGCCCCGGCCGATCGCTACGCTCGCAACCAGCCGCGTCAGCCTGCCAGCTCCGCCGCCACCCGCGACGATCGCCCATCACCGAGCGCCCTCTACGAACCACTCCAGCCTGGACAACACCCACATGAAAGGGTATAGTAACAATATCTCTGGCGAGGCGGCGAACCTTCCCCAGAGCCACGCGTCATCCCCAAGGAGTCAGTCATGCCATCCACCGTCCTTACCGATGCCGAGCGTGCGGCGGCACGTCACCTGCCGCTGTGTGGTCACTGGCAGTGCCACACAACACGGCCCCAGACACTCGACGCGCAGACAGACGTGGTGTTGATCCATGACTGCGCGGGCCGCCAGCACCTGTTCCGCGACGGCGTCGACCACGGACTGATTCTCACCGCCGGCAATGACCGCTGGTCGCTGACCCGCGAGCGCCACGCTCACATCACCTCGGTCCAAGGCGAACGCTGGGAGCTGATCCCCGAGCCGGCACCCGCGTGTGTCGGCCGATGGGACGCACTACGACGGGAGTACGTAGCGCGGCACCTGCCGAGCGGCCGGGTCATCGCGCGATGGGACACGCAGTACGGGCTACTCGCCCGAGCCGCCCGCTACTACCTTCGTGTCAGCACCCGCCCTCTACCGGCCTGATGAGACCACCTGCAGGCACCGTCAACGCCGCCCCGGCCGCTGCCCTGACCGCAGATGGGCAAGGCAACGGCCGGGGGGTTAGTTTGGCGAACTCCCCCCGGCCGCCTAGTGCCGACGCCACACGGGCCCCCAAAGACCCATACGCCGAGCACTTAGCACCCATCCTACGACACATCACTCATCGGTCAGGCAAGCGGTAAAAGCATGATCACCACCAGTATCGAGCGGCTCGCCCATCCCCTACGGTCGCCGCGTCAACCGATACGGCATCATCGGCGCATGCCCACCCGCGATGCTCACGGCAGCGCCCACGTCGGTCGCACCCAGGCCGCGGCGATGCTCGGCATCTCCGTCAGCCACCTGGACCGGCTCTACGGCGAACGGGCCACCAACGGCTTCCCCGAGCGCGTCAACGGCACCGAATGGCGTGCTAATGACATTGCCGGCTTCCAACTTTCCCGGGACAAGGCCCGACGCGCTGCCAGCGCCGCCGTGGACCGCACCGGCGATCCCGACGAGCTCGTCCCCTCCGCCACCGTCGCCCGCATCCTCGGCTATCGCAGAGTCGACTCCCTGCAAGGGCGCAATCGAATCTGGCCGCTCCTGCTAAAGCGCGTCGACGACGAATCCCTCACTCCCACCGGCCGCAAGCGCCGCCGGTGGAAGCGCCGCACCGTGTGGGAGATCGCCGACAGCCGCACCGGTAAAGGCGCCCCCCACACCGGCCGCCCCCGGGCGACGCCCCAGGGCCACCCGGACCGCTCCGGCGATTCCGACGAACTCGTCGGCGCCGCCGAAGCCGCACGCGTGCTGGGATACAACCACCCGAACGCCCTACCCAACGAGGTGCTTCGCCAGGCAGACGAAGACACCGTCGGTCCGAAAGGCCGCCACCGCCGCAAGTGGAAACGCGCGACGCTCTGGGCGATCCTCGATCGAGCCCAGCAACAAGCGTAGTTCCTCGTCGCCCACTGGAACACGGCAGGCGCTGCTCCGCACCCGGGCCGATACGGTGTAAAACCAGGTGCACCGCCGGCTCCCCTCCGGCCCGTCCACACCTGTCGGCGCGTGAAGAATTGCCCCACGGAAGCATCGTCACAGCGGTGGACTTGATCCAGGCCCGCCGCGGACGGCCCCACAGGCCAGGCCGCATTCTCCTCATGGCCAGCCGACGGGGTCGCCCGATGCCTCACCTGCAGGACGCCACACCCCGCCCATCTCGGCACGCTGGCCCTCCATCGGTCCAGGTGAGCGAACCCCGGTGGTGCAGATCCCGCCCACCGTCCCGGACCGCGCTGATCGCCTGGGCACTCACCGCAGGTCGCCGAAGTAGCCCTCCTCCTCGCCGAGCAGCAGCGGCACGTCACACACCGACATGTCCGGCTGGGCCCGCGCATACCGCACTGCGTGCCGCCAACGCCCGTGCTCGAAGGCCACGTCGGCGTCGATCTCGGCCACCACGGTCGGGTCGACCCGCACGTACCGGACCGGCGCCAGCCGATCCAGTTGGCCGGACCAGGCCGCCGGCAGCGGTTCGGGCCACGGATGCTCCACCGCGGCACCACGGTGCCGCCCAACGCGCGGCGGGGACAGCAGCGCGCCGAGCTGCTGCCGCTGCGCACCGGACAGCGGGTGGGTCCGACCCGTATACCGCAGCCGGCCCCGCCGGTCGAACCGCCCGAGCAGCACCGTGACGGGGTCACGGATGCCGCCGGTCACCCCGCCGACGATCGCCTCCGTGACGATCCGGGTCCGGAACTTCCACCAGCCGCGCCGGCCAGGCTCGTACCGGCCGGCCAGCCGCTTACTGACCACACCCTCAATGCCGGTCGCCACAGTCCAGTTGAGCACCCAGTCCGCGACCTGCCGCATGTCAACCGTCTGCGGAGTCAGAGCCAGCTGCGCTGGCGCGTCGACGAGCAACCGCTCCAGCCGCGCCCGCCGCGCTGACAGCGGCAACTCCAGGACCACCTCGCCGCCGACATCGGCCAACAGATCGAACAGTACATAGTGAGCCGGGCGATCCCGGACCAGGCCCAGCAGCCTACGGCCAGCCGTGACCCGCCGCTGAAGCAGCGCGAAGTTCGTCCGGCCACGCTCCCAGACGATCAGCTCACCGTCCAGCACCACCCCGGGCGGAAGGGTCCGGATCGCACGGGTGATGTCCGGGAAGTAGGTGGTGAGGTTCTTACCAGCCCGCGACTGCAGGTAGACGCCATCGGACTCGCGGAACGCCAGACACCTCCACCCATCCCACTTCGGCTCATGGGCCAAGCCCGCACCGTCGGCCACGAGGTCGACGGACGCGGCGAGCATCGGCGCGACCGGCCGGCGCAGCACCGGCGCGGTCGCCGCGTTAGCCCGGCGCCGCGCCGGGCTCACTGCCGACGCCAGCCGTGAACACTCCTCACCTCCGTCATCGTGGAGGAAGAGACACCGAACGGGAGTTAACATCCACACGAACGAATGACTGCCCTGGCGGCCGTCCTGAGCGCCACGACCGCCGCGTCGCCCTGCGGCGCCTCTCGGCGCCAACTGCGCGATCCGCTCCCCTGCCGCCTGACCGACGTGGAGATCACCGCCAGGCACACCCGACGGTGGCGGGTTGCAGGCCCGGTCCTAGCGGACCGGAAACCGGAAGCGGCCTCCGGCCGCACTGCCCAAACCCTTCTTCCTTCGGTGGGGGCCGAACAGGCTAGCGACGTGCTCGCTCCGGTCAAGTCCGGGCGCGGCTCGCAAAACATCATGCACACCCCGCATGATCTTTTCCTCGAAACCCCGCCCCCGGACTTGACCTCCACTGCGCGCGCCGCGGGACGAGTGAACTCGCCCCCACCGCCGAAAGAAGTGGGGGACGCCGCCACGCCCGCACAGCCGAGCCGGTCGGCGTAGCCGTCGGCATCCAACGATCAAGATCATCAAATCCGATGCCCGAACAGCACGGACACGGGTAGCCAGCCAACCCCAAAGCGGGTATAGTAATAGTTGTTCGGAGGGGACGGCGAACCCCCACCGCACACCACACACGAACCCCCAAGGAGACGCATGGTCATCCATGGCGACCCCCAGCCAGTTATCGAGGGATACGGCTGCGCGACGTGCGGCGTACCGCTGACGGTCATCACCGCGCAGGGCGAGAAGGCGTTTCTGCACTCTGCCCGCAGCCCCGAGGACCACGAACCCCAACCGGTGCCCCTTGCCCAACTCGCCAACATGCAGTTGGTATGTGACTTCTGCTCCGCGCCGGACCCGGTGGCCAGCTTCACCTTCGGCAAGCTCGACGTGGCGTTGACGACCGGCGTAGCCGGAATGCAACTGCACAACCTCGGCAGCAGTTGGGCCGCGTGCGAGGTCTGCGCACGCCTGGTCGAACGGCGCGACCCCGAAGGGCTCACCCAGCGCGCCCACAAGCGGGCTCGCCGCCGCCACGGCGGGCCGGGAGCGCACATCCTGCGCCCGCTACACCAAGGGCTGTTCGCCGCTACGCCCGGCACTCCCGTACGGCGACCCCTCGCGAGCCGCGCCACCGCCCGCCCGGCCGACAGCCCCGCAACCGACGCCCCCGCCGCGCCCGAATTCCGGACGCTGCGCCCGCAGATGCTGCCCAAGGTGCGGGATCGGCTGGTGCGGTTCTGGCGGACCTCCGGCCGGAACCACCTCCTGGACGCCCTCACCGCCGGGGAGACGTACAAGGTTCCGGGGCACATGCTCCCCGGCGCTGCCCTCGACGCGCCCACCGCGACCGTCGACGTCGACAACGCCGAGCCGATGCGGCAGTACACCGCGCTCATGGCCAACCACGTCGAGAACGCGCGGATCTTCTGGATCGACCCCGACTTCACCACCCTCGCCGCGCACGCCGCGCGTGACCTTCCGGACGTACGCATCGAGTCGGTCGAGATGCCCGCTCCCGACGGACTGCTCATCTGGCACGCGCCGATCTACCGTCCGACCGAACCGCAAACCGGCGTCACGGTGCCGATCATCGCCGCGCAGTGGGGACCGGTCCCCGGCGGCGTCTGGATCACGTTCTACACCCCCGCCGAAGTCCTGACACAGGGCCGCCAGCTCACCGAACGCCAGTTGCAAGAACTCCGCGAGCACATCGGATGGCTAGCGCCGGTCAGCACCGGCGCGGGGCTGCGCTTCGGCCAGCCCTACGCACCCGCCAGCGAACAAACCCGCCTCATGCTGTGCTCCCTGATCGCGACGTGGATCCTCACCACGCAGCCCGACGCGGAGATCACCGACGAACCAGCCGACAAGGCGACCCGCAAGGCGTACCAGCGCGCCAACCGGCCCACCCCTCTCGTACGGATCGTACGGCTGCGCCGCAAGCAGCAGACGCCACGCGCCACCAGCGACAAGAAGTCGACGCGCGTCTACACCCGCCGCTGGTGGGTGCCCGGATTCTGGCGAGAGAACCAGCCATGCGGACCCGGTCGTACGCTGCGCCGCCGCACCTACGTGCGCGGACACGTCAAGGGGCCGGCTGACGCGCCGCTGATCCTCACCGACCGGGTACACGTGCTCGGCGACCCGACCAACCAGCACGAGCAATAGCGGCCGCCCCGGGGGAGCCCCCCGGGGCGGCACCACTCATCGGACCGAACAAGGTAGACACCCATCCCGCAAGCGGGTATAGTAATAGTTGTTCGGGTGGGACGGCGAACCCCACCAGGACAACCACCGAACCCCAAGGAGTTTCTTGTGAGCAGTCGTCAGCTCGACGCCCTCCCCGGACGGGACGGCTACATCGTGCGCGTGGGGTGGGACCGCCCCCTGCGCAGCTTCTTCGCCCAGGTGATCAACCTCGGCGTACTGGACGAGGAGAGCCCCGACGCCATGCCCGTCTGGCTCGGCGCGGGAGAGACCGTTTCCGACTCGGAAACCGTCATCGAGGCCGTACGTCCGTACGCCGTCATCCCCGACACCCTGCGCGCCGACCTAGAGGCAGATCGCGCCTGGGAGGGAACCCGGGAGCAACCCGGATTCGCGCACACGATGCCGGTGGTCCCCGGCCCGGCCCCACTCGAAATGACGGCCACCCTGACCTACCGGACCACCGGCGGCAGCCTGGTCACCTGCCCTCTGCGCATCTACCGCACCGGCATCTTCTCCGTCACGGTCGTCGTCACCGACACAACCGCCCGCGCCCCATCCCGGACGCGGCGCATCATCCGCGCCCTGATCCGCAGGACCACCCCGGGCCGGATGCCGGACACGGACCACGCCGCCACCATCCACGCCCTGCTGCGCGCCGCCTTCGACGGGTTGCACGTCGAGCACATCCAGTACACGCCGCACCAGAGCGGCGAAGCCTTCCACGCGTTCCGCATCGCCCACGACGGCAGCACGGTCCGCGAGGCAGTTCCGCTCGCCGACATGCTGCGTCGCTTCGGCGCGGACATCACCACGTAGGGCCGGGCACACCCATCCCCGCCCACCCCGACCACCGGTGCCGGCCGGATCATCCGGCCGGCACCACCTGAGCCAGAAAGACCCCTCATGCCCGAGATTCCCATCCCGGTGACGCTGCGGCACCGCCCGACCGTCGGCGGCCTGGTCGTGCCGTGGATCACGATGCAGATGCCCGACGGCCGATACCGGTTCGGAGCCATCGACGCCGAACGGCTCCTAGCGGCACTGACCGACCGCATCTGCCAGATCTGCGGCAACCCGATGGACCGGCCGTTCGTCTTCGCCATGCGCGACGTCGACCTGTCCCGGCTCATCTCGTCAGAGCCCGCCATGCACCCCGAGTGCGCCAAGTACAGCGTGGCCGCCTGCCCCATGCTCGCCGGCACCATGAGCCGCTACCGCGCCCAGGGGTCGGACTCCCCCGCGTCGGCGGGCGACCCGGCAGGCGTCCGGCCGGGCCACGCCGCCCACTCCTGGCGGCTGCTCTGGACGAGCGGTTACCGGCGAGTCTGGGATCCCCGGACGCGCACACCCGCCGCTCAGATCCTCCTCACGCACCTGCACCGGGTGCAACGGATCAAGTCACCCACCACCGACCAGTAATCAGGCACACCCGGCGGCGGCCTCGTGCCGGCCGCCGCCGAGTGGTGGCGGGTTGCAGGCCCGGTCCTAGCGGACCGGAAACCGGAAGCGGCCTCCGGCCGCACTGCCCAAACCCTTCTTCCTTCGGTGGGGGCCGAACAGGCTAGCGACGTGTGAACTCGCCCCCACCGCCGAAAGAAGTGGGGGACGCCGCCACGCCCGCACAGCCGAGCCGGTCGGCGTAGCCGTCGGCATCCAACGATCAAGATCATCAAATCCGATGCCCGAACAGCACGGACACGGGTAGCCAGCCAACCCCAAAGCGGGTATAGTAATAGTTGTTCGGAGGGGACGGCGAACCCCCACCGCACACCACACACGAACCCCAACCGAGGGAGAGCACTCATGCTCAGCGCGTCCACGGCCCTGCTCGCAGTCACCAGCGCCTCATGCCTCGCGCTCCTCGCGCGTAACGCGAAGCTCCACACCGAACTCGCCAGCGCCCGCCACGACGCCGACCACGACCCGCTGACCGGACTGCCGAACCGCCGCGCCCTGCTCCGGCACCTGAACGCGCTGCTCGCCGACCACACCCGCCCGGTCGCCGTCACCCTGATCGATCTCAACCGCTTCAGCGACATCAACAACGAGCACGGCCACACCGCCGGAGACTTCGTGCTCTGCCAGGTGGCGGACACCCTGACGGCACTCGACCTGTGGCGCGCGAAGGTCGGCCGCATGGGAGGCGACGAGTTCCTGATCATCACCGACGACGGCATGCAGACCGCCCGCACCAACGCCGAGGCCGCCGCTCAGGCACTCGACGCAACGACGGTCACCCTCGGTGCGACGACCTTCGGTTGTTACGCCAGCCTCGGGCTCGCCATCGCGGACCACAACGACATGACCGCCGTCGACCTCATCCACCGCGCAGACGCCGCCATGTACGCGGCCAAGCGACGCGGCGGAGGCGTCAAGGAGTGGCACCCGAACATCGGCGCGACCATCACCACGACGCGCCCGATGCAGCGCCGCCGCTACCGCTAGTCAACACCCGGTCGGGTGGCCCGAAGCACAGACACCGCGTCGGGCCACCCGGACGAAGAAACCCCGCACCGGTCACGCAATAGGCATCGAGAAGGACGGCGAACCCCGCTCGGATGCCCCACCAAACCCCACAGCAGGAGTCCCCATGACAGCACCAGACGAGCCCACCATGCTTCTCCCGACCCTGCCCACCGAGCAGCGCACACGCCATGTCCTACGCCTGCTCGACACCGCCCGCCGCCGCATGGCACAGACCCTCACCGTCATGCGCCTCTGCCCTCACGCCCCAGCGTGGCCCACCACGCCCACGAACGACACCGCCGCCGCCATCGAGCTACGCGCCGCCACCGTCGCCCTGATCAAGTACGCCCGGCGGCACCACTGCGACGCCTGCAACCCCGGCCGCATGCGACACACGTTGCGCCTAGCCGCCCTCCTGCTCGACCTGTGGCAGAACGGCAAACACCACGTACAGCGACCCGACCTGTACTCCGTCACGCTCGCCCACCGCGCCGAACGACACTTCGGCGACACCGCCGGATGGATCACCACCGGCGACCACCGCCGCCTTCTCGGTCAAACCGACTGATCAACGCGCCGCCGCCGCACCACGACGGCGTCGACGTGCATCGAGCACGCCGCCGCCAGCTCCCGCTCCCGCCCCTCACCCACCGAATACCCAACGCCTCAACTTCGGAAGGACACCGCCCGTGGGCATGACCCGCCCCGAACTCGTCACGATCGCGCAGACCTGCGCCGACTGGGCACCCAACTACTTCCACAGCCCAATCCATGGCGGCAAGGACGCAGCTATCCGCTACATCGCAGACAGCCACCTCGACGGACTCACCCTGAAGTACGGCCGCCCTGCCGTCTGGTCAGCCGTAGCCGCCCACCTCGACGCCCGCCCCCACCTACTCACCGCACCACAAACCACCCAGGCCGAACGCAACAACCGACAAGCCGACCGCAACGCCCGCGCAGACGCCCACCTCAACGCCGCCCTCTGCCACCACAAGGCAGCCCAGCCGTACGAAACCCTGGCCCTGATTGACCGCGCGGAACTCGCCTCACCCACCCACAAGGACTACGACCGGCTCCGCCACTCCGTACAGCGCAACGTGCCGCCCCTCGTCCCGACCGACCTCACCGGCACCGGACTGCGCCACCGCGTCACGCTGCCGCTGGCCTACCCGCACCCCGGGCCGCCCGTGATGTACCACGGCAGCACCGCCCGGCGCTGGGTCTACCCCGGCCACCGCGTCATCCAAGGCAACTGGCCCGCCGCCATCCCCGAGCACTGCACCGCCACCGACGACGAACTCATGGAATGGAACGCCGCAGGCACCGTCCGCGTCTGCACCGGCTGCGGACTCGACTACACCTAGACACCGCAGCCCCGCACGCTGGCCGGTCCGGATCACCACCCGGACCGGCCAACCCTCCACCAGCTCACGCCCCGACGTCACCAGACACAGCAACACCACCGGCCCCCGCGCCCGCATCCCCCCGCACCGGCCCCGGTCTCGCCACCGCCGTCCGCCGACGACGCGGCAGCACCTCGCCCAGCTCCGCGACACGCGCCCGCACCGCCGCGCCGTCCGCGCCACGCCGACACGACCGCACCCGGGCAACGTCCACCCCGGTCAAGTCCGCCGCCAAACCGTCGTCGCGCAGCACCGTCGCCAGCACCGCCACGGCCAGGCCGTGCGCCGCATCAGACGCGCCGACCTCCTGGTCCAGCCGTGCTACGGCTTCGCGCCGCCGGCGCTGCGCGTCCTGCACCGTGCCGGCGGCTTGCTCGACCGCCCGCACCGCCCGCAGCTCCAACTCCTGCCGCCGCCGCAACGCCCGCGTCGCGTCATTCCCCGTTTTACTCGCCATTTCCCGACAGTAACGACTGCCCGGTTCCGCCCACCAGCCTAAACCCTCCACCGATTCTCGGAATCGTTCGAAGTTAGCCAGATTGCCCAACTCACCTACCGCACCTGTTCGGTCTTGGCTACAGCATGGCTGGCCTGCTCAAACCTTTACCGCCCCGCCCTTTGCTCACTTACAGGGGACACACCCCCTTGCATTCTCGACTGCCACTTCCGTAGTTGATCTTCTACGGTCGGGGCATGCTGACCGTCACGCGCATCTCGCCCGGCGACGGTTACCGCTACGTCATGGAACAGGTCGCCGCCGGCCGTCATGACCTGCGCCCCCTCGGCGACAGCGGCCCGACGCCCTACTACATCAACCACACCGCGCGCGGTGAGAGCCCCGGCTGGTGGGCCGGCAACGGCGCCGCGGTCCTCGGCGTCAGCGGCTGGGTCACCGAACAACAGATGCGCTATCTCATCGGCCAGGGACGGCATCCCACCACGGGATTCCGGCTCGGCCAGAAATGGCGGATCTACACGCCGATGACCGACGAATACCGCAACGAAGCGGTCCGGCGCGCGCTGGCGCACCTGCCCGATGACGCCACCGTGGAACAACGCGACTCGGTGTGGCAGCGCATCATGAACGCCCCGGAAAGGCGGGCCGTGTCCGCCTACGACGTCACCGTCTCTCCCGTGAAGTCCGTGTCGCTGCTGTGGGCTTTCGGCGACGACACGGTCAAGCAGGACGTCGTGGCCGCGCACCACGCCGGGGTACGCGCGCTGCTCGATCACCTCCAGCGGCACGGGGCCTTCACCCGCGCCGGCGCCGCCGGTGTCCGTCAACTCGACACGGCGGGACTGGCCGCGCTGGTCTTCGACCACCGGATGAGCCGCGAACGCGACCCGCAGTTGCACTCACACATCGTCGTCTCCGCGAAGGTCGAAACCGTCGACGGCAACGGCAACCCGCAGTGGCTGGCACTGGACGGACGGGCCTTCTACCGCGCGACCGTCGGCGCCCGGATCGCCTACGAACGCGCGCTCGAACTCGAACTACACCAGCGCCGGGGCGTCACCTTCGCCGCCCGCGACGACTCCGGCATCCGGGAGATCGCCGGCTTCAGCGAGGCGTCGCTGCGCCACTACGGCAAGCGGCGCGGCACCATCACCGAGGAGATGGACCGCCGTGTCGACCGCACCGGACCCGCCGCCCGTTCGCCGGCGGCGCAGTGGCGCCGACGCGCCCAGGACGCGACCCTGCGGACCCGCCGCCCTGCCACAGGCGCGGAGTCCACCGACCAGGCCGTGCAGCGCTGGCATGCCGAGGACCGCACCGCTCGCCTCGACACCCCCGCCCAAGTACGCCGGATCCTCACCGGCGACGTGCACGACCCCACCGCCGACGCGGCGCGGCGTGTCCTGCGCCGCGCCCGCCAGCTCTACCCGGCCGGGGTCGACGAGGAAACGCTGCGCACCGCCGCCAACCAACTCGGCATCGCCGGGCCCGACCGCGACCGGGTCATCGACACCGCCGTACGCGCCGACGTGCGCCTGGCGCTCGCCCGCGCCGTGCACACCCTCGGCAGCGAGCGAGCCGTGTTCGGCCGCGAACACCTCGAACTGGCCATCGGCCGGGTCCTCGACATCACCCCCGGTACCTCGCCGATGGCGGACTGGCAGCGCGTGCAGACCCTCGCCGGTGAGGCCATCGCCAAGAACCTCGGTGGGCTGCGAGTGCTGACACCGCCCGCCCTCGTGCAGTGGGGACCGACACTGCTGCGCGAAAGCGACCAGCACAGCGAATACACCCGCCACCGCGACCTGCTGATGACCACCCACGCCGTCCTCGCCGCCGAAAAGGAAGTCATCACCTACGCCGGCCGCCGCGGCGCCCGCCCTGCACCCGACACCGCGATCGACGCCGCCACCACGACGTTCCGGTTGTCGCCGGAGAAGGCGGACGCGCTGCGTTTCCTCGTCGGCGACGACCGGCGTGCCACCGGCGTCGTCGGGCCCGCCGGCACCGGCAAGACGTACCTCCAGCGCGCCGTCGTCGCCGCCGCCCAGCACACCGGCGTGCCGGTGCTCGGTCTCACCGTCGGGCAGTCCGCCGCGCAGCTGCTCGCCGACGCCACCCGCCAACCCGACGGCACGATACTGCGCACCGAGAACATCGCCCGGTGGCTGCACTCCCACGACCGGCCGCCGCCCGGCACCCGCGCCGCCGACTGGCGCTTCGCACCCGGGCAGTGGGTCATCATCGACGAGGCGTCGCAGGTGTCCAGCCACGACCTCGCCCGCCTCGTCACCCAACTCGACGCCGTCGGCGGCCGGCTCATCCTCGTCGGTGACCCCGCGCAAATCTCCGCCGTCGGGCCCGGCGGACTGTTCCGCTACCTCGACAGTCTCGGCGCCACGACCCACCTCACCCAGGTCCACCGGTTCGCCGACATGTGGGAGGGAGCGGCGTCGCTGCGGCTGCGCACCGGCGACCTCACCGTCCTGCACGAATACGACCGCCGCGGCCGGCTCCACGGCGGGCACCGCACCCTGCTCATCGGTCAGATGCTCGACCGGTGGGCCGCCGACATGGCCACCGGACACCCCAGCATGATGCTCGTCGAAACCGGCGACGAAGCCGCCGACATCGCCCGCCGCGCCCGCCACATCCTCCTGCGCGCCGGCCTCGTCCGCACCGGCCCCGCCGTGCGCCTGCGCGACGGCAACCACGCCAGCGTCGGCGACGTCATCGTCACCCTCCGCAACGACCGACGGATCGGCGCCGGCGGCGCGTTCGTCGCCAACCGCGACCGATGGCGCGTGCAAGCCGTCACCCGCGCCGGGCGGCTGCAGGTCACCAACCTGCGCACCGACGCGAGCACGGTGCTGCCCGCCGCGTACGTCGCGCGGCATGTCCAGCTCGCCTACGCGCTCACCGTCGACTCCGTCCAAGGGCAGACCGTGCACACCGCTCGCGCGCTCGTCGACGACAGCACCAGCCTCGCTCGGTTGTACGTCATGCTCACCCGCGGCCACACCCTCAACGAGGCGTACGTCGTCACCGACGACCACCCCCGCGAAGGCACTCCACCCCAGCCACCCACCGCCCGCGTCGCCGTCCTGGCCGACATCATGCGCCGCGCCACCCCCGACCGCTCCGCCACCGAAACCGAACACCAACTCTGGGCCGACGTCGACGCCCTGCACACCTGGGCGCCCATCTACGACGACCTCGCCGCCCGCGCCCGCATCCCCCACTACCTCACCATCGTGCAACGCATCGCCGGCCGGCCCTTGGCCGACCGGCTCGCCGGTGACCTCGCCCTGCCCGCCCTCATCACCCGCCTGGCCACCCTCGAAGCCGCCGGACACGACCCCGCCGATGTGCTCCGCCGCACCATCCGACACCGCGAGCTCACCACCGCCGACGACGTCGCCGCCGTCCTCTCCTGGCGCATCGACCGGCTGCTCACCCGCGCCGTCGCCGACCCCGTCACCGCCACCTCACCGGCACAGGCCGCCACCTACACCAGCCGCCTGCCCACCACCGGCGGCGACGTCGGTGACGCGCTGCGTCGCGTCGCCGCCATCTGCGACCGCCGCATCGAAGCCCTCGCCGAGATCGCCGCCACCGAGCAACCCGCCTGGGCCCGGGCCCTCGGCGACGTGCCGACCGACCCCGCCGGCCGCGACCAGTGGCTCGGCCGCGCCGAAATCGTCGTCGCCTACCGCGACCGCTACCAACTCGCCAGCGACCACCCCATCGGCGCCGAACCCGCCACCAGCGACATCCACCGCTGGAACGCCTGGCACCGGGCCCGAGTCGCGGTCGGCGCCGCCACCCTCGCCGGTCGCCTCACCACCGCCGACACCGCCACCCTGCACCACCTCATCGACGCCCAGCGCGCCGCCGACGCCGCCGCACCCACCTACGTCGCCAACCAGCTGCGCGCCGCGCACCGCGACCTCACCGCCGCCGAACACCGGCACCACGACCTCACCCTCCTGGCCGCCGCAGTCGACGCCGCCGGCCACCGCGCCACCACCCGCGCCCGCCACCTTCAGCCCCGCTGGTGGCAGCGCGGCCCCTCCCGCGCCCGGCTCCTCGCTGCCCGCCGCGACGCCCAGCAGCGCGCCCACAGCGCCGCCCGGCACCGCAGCAACCTGCGCCACGAACTCGCCACGCAGCAGCAGACGGTCGATCGTCAGCAACAGCGCGTCGCCGGCTTGGAAACCGGCCACGGCACCTGGACCCGCTGGTACGCCGACGCGCTACCCACCCGCTACGCCGGCCTCGCCGCCGCCGCCGAACACGCCCGCCGCGCTGCCACCCGCAACGCCACCCTCGCCGACGCCGTCGCCACCACCACCGACCGCGTCCGCGCCATCGACGACACCCGACCCCAACCCCGCACCGCCGCCACACCCGACCGGCTGCCCGCGCACGCCGACGCCACCCGACGCCGGCTCACCACCGGTGTCACCGACAACGAGACG
This sequence comes from Micromonospora sp. CA-263727, assembly GCF_050942455.1. Taxonomy (NCBI): domain Bacteria; kingdom Bacillati; phylum Actinomycetota; class Actinomycetes; order Micromonosporales; family Micromonosporaceae; genus Micromonospora; species Micromonospora sp. CA-263727. Next base: position 773,675 of record NZ_CP192031.1, on the reverse strand, counting down.
GAGCTTGACTGATGCCCGGACACCCCATCGCCTACGTCGACGAATCCTGGCTTCAACAACGCGGCAACCCCGGCGCCTACCTCATGTCCGCCGTCCTCATCGAACGCGACGACATCGCCACCGCCACCGAGGCCGCACACGCCGCCGCCCGCGGCCACGAATACCACTCCTCGGTGCTCTACCACCGAGGGCACGTCGGCGTCATCGAAGACATGCTCGACGTCGTCAACGCACACGCCGGCTGGTCCGTCATCTCCGTACACACCCCGCTGCGACACGGCAGCCCGGAACCAGCACCAACCAGCGGACACCGCGTCGTCAGCTACCTCGAACGCCAACGCGAACACGCCCGACAGATCAGCCTCGAACGGCTGCTGCGCCACCTCAACACCCACCGCGTCCGCGACGTCATCCTCGAAAGCCGCGCCAGCCAAGACGAATGGAGTCTCGCCCGCGCCAGCGGCACCCGCGTACCCGCCACCGACCGCAGCGACGTGCGCGCCTACCGCCGCCTACTCGACCACCACGCCATCAGCCACCGCATGCGCCTCGTCCACGTCAAAGACCGCACCCACCCCGGACTGTGGATGGCCGACGCCGTCGCCTGGTCCGCCGGACGCGCGCTGCGCTCCGACGAACCCCAATGGTGGAACCGCATCGTCGACGTCGCCACGATCCTCGAAGCCACCACCGGCACCGAACTACGCCTCAACGAGAGGAGGGCCGCTCCACCAGATGGCGAACGCGACCCCCACAACCTGAGCCAACGTGCCCAAGCCATGTCCTCACCACCACCATACACCGAACCCGACCAGCTAACCCAGGCCGGGAACATCCTCACCAACCTCATCGCAGAAGCCCACCACGCACGCACGCCCACCGGCGAAGAGTTCACCCGCGAAGTCCTCAACCGACTCGACGGCCTCGCCGAACGCGTCAACGAACTCAACGACGCGGTCAGCCGCATCGCACCTCTGCCATGCAGCGAAGCAGCCGTCCATCTACACGACGTCAACGAGCCCACGCCCGACCCCGGCGGCCCCGACAGCCCCAGCATCTCCAGCTAACGGACCCCTGCCACGGCAGGGCTGAGTGAGCACGATGTGCTCGACGGCACCGGCTGGGGCGCCGTGAAGCGCAAGATCGCGGCACCGACCGGACCTAGACGCCACGGCGCCGCCAAACAGGTGTATGCGCTCGCTAACGGTCAGCCCTGCCCTCCGGTAGCAGCACGGCACCGTGGGCAGGTGCGCTCAATGCGAAATCCTTCAGGCTGACACGAACCCTACCGTCGACGCATTCGGGCGATCGGGGTGCGTGCCGTCGTGCGCAACGTCGAAGACGGCGACGTCGCCTGGACCAGCCGAAACGGTTCACAAGAAAGGTGCCAAAGGCCCCTGCTGCTCCTACGTCCTGCCCTACACCTCACGCTCGGGCGCGCCCAGCAACCTAACTCGGAAGTAGACCAACTTCCTCCCGATTAGGGCCGCTTCGCGGGGCGGAGCGGCCGAGACTAACCCCAAGTCGGACATGCGTCGCAACTTTGCCGGGGCCCTGGGTTCCCCGGGGAACAGCCAGTAGGTCGTCGCGGCGTCGCCGCTGACGAGGTGGCGGCAGCGTTCGCGGACGAGGGCGGGCACGCGACCGGCAAGCGGTACGGACAAGACGATGGGTTGCGCGCCGAGATTTTGCCCGCGGGCGACCATGTACCGGTCGAACGTGACGCTGGTGCCGTGCGCGCTGCCGCAGGGTGACATTCCAGGTGGCGTAACGGCGCGGTACCTGGGCGTCGGTTGCCCGGGGTAACGGGGGGCGGCAATCTCAGGCGGCGAAATCTCCCTCAAGACCTGGAGCAGCAGGCCCGGCTCTGCAAGCAGCCGAAGCCCTCCACCGCGTGCGAGCCATAGGCCGTCACCCCGTTCGATCGAGCGGCGTCAGGTACGCTACGTACACGCCCTGCGCGAGGGGCTCGTACTCGCGACAGCATCGCTACCGACGATGCGCCGGCAATCCGATGGACCATGGCCCGGATCCGGCAGGCGACGTAGCGGCCAAGGCTACGCGATTCGGTGATGCCTGCGCGCATCTGTTGACTCATAGCCGCTTTAGCCGGGCCGTGGCCGGCTCGATCGAGCCGGAGTCACGCATGTTCGCCTCGCTCGTACAACTCTCGCCTGGGCTCATCATCCTGGTAGGGCTGGTCCGAGCCCGACCGGTCGCGCACGCGCTGATCTTCGTCATTGCCGCACTGGTGATGATCGTATCGCGTGATCCCGGGCGGATCGATCGCGCCAAGTATGTGCTGGATGCGCCGATCAGGGCTCTATCTGGGCGCACGCGGTCGCGGGCCCGCGGCGAGAACCGACACCGCCGGACCAGTGATCGATGACGACGACGCAGGACGCTCCCGCCAGGGCTAAGGAATGCCTACCCTGGTGGCGCATGCCGGGTGCGTGGACCTGTCCAACTCAGATGGCCGGGACATCTGCTTGCCTTTCTCCGCGAGGGCCGCAGCGAGTTGGTCGACCTGGGAATGGCTGACGCCCGGCATACAGACGATGTGGCTGCGGCCGTCCATGCTCGGCAACGGCCATCGCGAAAGGACCGATGCAGGTGGGGTCCGCAGGACCACGGTCAGCGCGTGTGGGTGGCGCCAGCTCGGCCACCCGATGTCCTGGAGGCGTTGGTGGGCGTACTGGGCCAACTCTTGTCCGTACTGCGCCCGCTCGCGTAGTCCCGGGCGGCCCAGTTCGTGGAGCACCAGCCACAGCATCAGGGAAGCGAAACCGTTGCGGGAGCCGGTGATGGTGGTGTCAGGGCTTCCGATGTATGCCGGAACGGCGTTGGGCAGGTGATCGGTGTTGTGGTGTCGGGCGATGAGGACTCCACACGGCATCGGCGTGCCGAGGAACTTGTGGCCGCTGATACAGATGCTGTCTGCGCCGTGGGTCAGGTCGAAGCCCGGCGGATCGTCGGTCAGGGCCAGCGGTATGCCGGACAGCGCGGCGTCGCTGTGGAGGTATCGGTCGTGGACGCCGACGTCCGCGAGGAGGTCTTGGATGTAGATGACGTCATCGACGGCTTCCGTGAGGGTGGTGCCGATGTTGGCGACGACGATGATCGGGCGACGGCGGTGCAGCTCGGCGTGGCAGGCGAGTTCGTCGTAGTCGATTTCCCCGTTAGGCTGGGCGTTGACGACGATCGTGGACAGCCCGAGCAGGTGGGCGGCTTTGGGAATGCTGTAGTGGGCGGCGGTGGAGTGGACGACGATGCCGTCGGGGTAGCGGCTGCGGGCCAGTTGCAGGGCCGCCAGGTTGCTTTCGCTGCCGCCGCTGGTCACGTACCCAGCCCACGGTTCGGGAGCGCGGAAAAGGTTGGCGAAGAAGGCCAGGACCTCGCGCTCGAACTCCTTGGTGTGGTGGGGATGGATGGGGTCGATGTCGGGGTCGCCGGCGTTGTTGAGCAGGTGGCCGAGGAAGGGAGCGAGCTTGCGGTAGTCGATGTCGACTGCGGCGGGGAAGCCGATGTTCGTGCTGGCTGTGCCGGCGAGTCGGCGCAGCAGGCCGCCGAGCCGGGAGTTGTCGTCAGGTCCGTTGAGTACGGTGCGGGTCATCCCGTCTCCTTGTTGAGGTAGGGGATCCGTCTGGTGGGCCAGGTGACCTTGGTTGGGGCGGCGGTCGCCCGCCGGGGAAGCTGCCGGCGACCGCCGCGGTTATCACCGCCGGGTCGCAGCGCGGTCGGCGGCGACTCTCGCGCCAGCTTGATGCGATGAGCGGGGCCTGGTAGGCCCCTTGCGAATCGCGTGGCCCCTGGCCTTTGGCGTAGCCAGAGTCGGAGTGATCCGACGGCCGGGCGGTTGCCGGTGCTGCCAGGCCGCTGCGATCGCCCCGAGCGCTGCCGGTAGGGCAAGCATCTGGCCGCCGAGCGCCGCTACGGCGCCGACAACCACGATGGCGATGACAGCACCGGCGCGGATAGTCCTTGACGTCAGTAGCCGGGCGGCGGCGGCGAGTCCGATGACGCTGACCGACGCCATCAGGACGGCGAACGCGCGCATCAACAGGTCGATGTCGAGAGGCACGATGCCGGTCGCTGTCGCGACGATCGCTGCGGCGGCGCCCTGCACGCCGAGACTGCGCCGCGGCACGTTGGCTCGGCTGGTTGCGGCCAGCCATCTGGGGAGGGCTCTGTCGCGGGCCAGCGCGGCTCCGCCGTGAGCTGCCGCGGCGATGAACGTGAACGTCGCCCCGAACGTGAGCAGCAGGGCACACGCGGCAGTGACCACGCTCGCGCCGACGCCGCTGGTGCTGTTGACCAGCCGGATCAGCGGCACACCGGTGTCTGCCGCCTTGGGGCCGAGTACCCCGATCGTGGTGACTGCCAGACCGATGTAGAGCAGCGTGATGATGCTCAGGCTGGCGGCGGCGACGATCGGCATCTGCCGTCGGGGCCGGGTGAATGCCGGCGCGAGGTTCACCGCGGCTTCCCACCCGCACACGGCGACGAAGAGCACCACGGCGGCGCTGCCGACACCAGCGAAGCCATGCGGGGCGAACGGTGTGAAATTGTCCATCGCGACTCGGGGTAGCGATACGGCGATCACGGTGGCGAGCAGGACGACGAGTCCGGCGGTCAACATCAGGTGGATGCGTCCGGACAGGTGCAGGCCGAACAGGTTGAGCGTGTACGCCGCGATGAGCAACGCGGCGGCGATCCCGGCTGCCCAGGTGGGGCCGAATCCGAGCGCCGCCGCGGCGTACCGTCCGCCGGCCAGGGCACCGGCCACCATGCCGATGGGTACGGCGGCGTAGAACCACCAGCCGACGATGGTGCCGGCCGTTGGTCCGAACGCCTGTCGGGTGTAGGTGGCTACTCCCCCGCTGTCGGGGTAGCGCATGCCGAGCGCGGCGAACGCCGCGGCGACCGGCGCTGACACGGCGATCAGGATCGCCCATGCCAGGACGGATGCGGGCCCCGCAGCGTCGGCGGCCAGCGCGGGCAGCACGAGGACTCCGGGTCCGAGTACCGCGCCGACGTACAGGGCGGTGCCGCGGGCAACGCCGATCTGGCCGCTCATCGTCTCGCTCCCGCCTGAGCATGGAGCGTCTTGTGGGCTCGTGAGGTGGTGGCGAGTTGCCGTAGTGCCCGCGCGAGGCCGTCGCCGGAGGAGATGCCGGCGGCGGCAAGCAGCCGGGTCTGCTCGGCGTCGACGCGGCCCTGGACACGGCGGGCGAGGTCGATCCCGTCGGGGGTGGGGCGGAGCACGACGCGGCGGCGGTCGTTGTCGTGGAGGTTACGGCGGACGAGGTTACGGTCGACGAGGTGTCCGACGGTGTTGGTGAGGGTGGCTTTGGCGATGCCGATCTCGACGGCGGCGGTGCGGGTGTCGACCACGCGGCGGGCGCAGATGAGCACCAGGACGTCGTAGGTGGTCCAGCTCATGCCCTCCTCGTGCAACACGATGTGTTCGAGGTGCGCGCGGATGGTGTTGGCCGTACGGAACAGCTGCGCCAGTGGCCCCGGTCGCGGCGGTGGCGGCGGCGTTTTGTTGGTGACCGGTGGACGGTAGATGCCGGCGATCTGCCGTGGCCGCCGCGGCATCGCGGCGCTCATCGGATCCACCTCGGCCGGCGAATGGGCCGGCGGTTGCGGCGTTGACCCACCTGCCCGGCGTCCTGCCGGGGTGGCTCTGCTGTCGGCTCGGCAGGGCTGTGTCGTCCGCGTCGGCGTGGCAGGGTCTTGTGGTGCTTGTTCACGTCTCTCTCCCCCGTGAGAGTTGTCGCGGTCACGTATTGGTGGGCTGCGGCATCACCGTCCTTCCAGGCCTGCGCCGCGGGCCTGCATGAACGGCTGCGGGTCGACGGAGTTGGTGTTGCTCAGGTCGCACCGTGACCCCACACAGACGCCCTCATGGGTTTGGAAGTGCAGGTGCGGGCCGAAGGAGTGGCCGCTGGTGCCGACCTCGCCGATCGGCTGGCCCGCCTGCACCGTGTCGCCTTCGGCGACGACGGGCCGTCGGATCAGGTGGCAGTAGCGGGTACCGAAGCCGCCGGCGTGGATGAGGTCGACGAACCAGCCGCAGCCCCTGGTGTGAGGGCTGCCATCGATGTCGCAGTTGCCGGTGCTGAGGTCACAGCCGGCCCAGATCACGGTGCCGGCCGAGGCGGCACGAATCACCGTGTTGCGGGGTGCGGCCATGTCCACCCCGGCGTGCAGCCGGCCGTCACGCGGCCCGTAGCCGCTACCCACTGGTGCGCGCAGCGGCACCGTCCATCCGGACGCGGCGATGGCAGCGGGGGCGGGGCAGATGGTCAGGCTGGCGCCGGGCAGGTCGGTGATCGCGGCTGCTCCGGCGACCGCAGCGACGACCTGCTCGGCGTCGTGTTCAAACTGCCCGTACCGGTCCGGGAAGGCGGAGATTTGGACCCGCTGGGCGGCGACGGTCAGCGGCAGCTGCTGCCATCCGTCGATCGCTTCGAGTTTGTCGTAAAACTTCGTGGACGCGTACACCGGGTCGAGGATCTGCGCCGGGGTTCCCCACCCTTGGCTGGGCCGCTGTTGAAACAGGCCCAGCGAGTCACGGTCACCGCCGGGCAGGTTCCGCAGGCTTGATTCGACCATCGCGGTGGCCACGGCGATGACCCAGCCACGTGGTGGCGCCTGCCGGTCTCGGCCAACCGCGACGATGATGGCGGCGTTACCGACCTGCTCGGTGTCCCACCGCCCCACCGGCTCGGGCACGGCACCGCTGACGGTCGCGGCGGGCGGGCCGGGCGGCAGGCACGCGCCGCCGGCCGGGGTCGCGGTCACCACGACCGCGACCGGCAGCCCACACAGCAGCAGCGCTGCGGCAACCGCCACGCCGAGCCCCACCCGCCTGCTACTCATCCCCGACCTCATCGGGTGAGGGTGTGATCGTGGCGACCAACCATCGGGATCCTGCGCGCAGCACCGACACGCGCAGCAGCCCGGCATCGGTGGGCACGTCGACATCGACCCGGCCGTCGATCGCCAGAGCGACGCGGGCCCCGCCGGTGACGTGGCGGGCCGCAACGTTGGCCGGGTCGACGGTGGCGAGCAGGTCCGCGTACGCCGCGACGGCGAGGGGCCGCAGGTCCGCCAGCCATCGCCGGGCCGGCAGGTGTGGTCGTGCCCACGCCCGCACGAACCGCGTCGCGGCATCCACCGCCGCCTCGTCCGGGCGGGCCGTCGCGGAGGGTCCGACCCCGTCGGGATCGGCCGGCAGCGTCGCCGCCTGCTGCCGGGCGCCGCTGCCGGACGTGGCCGCAGGCAGGCCGGATCCGAGCGGCGGCCCGGACGACGGGGTCGCGGTCGGAGCGCCACACGCGGCCAGCAGCAGGCTGATCGCCACCGTGATTGCCTGTCGCATCCTCACTGGCTGGCCCACGGCAGCTCCCGCGACAATGCTGGCGGTGCCGTGGCGGCCAAGGCGGTGTTGAGGTGCTGCCCCAGCAGCCGTAGGTGGTGGTGCACGTCCACCAGCTCGCCCCGAACGTCAATGTCGGGCCGACCCGCGGCACTGTCGATGAGCCCGTCGATGTCGTGACGCAGTTGCTCCAGGCTGTCGCCGACACGCTGGAAGGTGTCGAGGGAGCGTGCGGTCAGTCGTCGACGGCGCGGTGGTACCGGCCGTCGAGGTGGCCGTCGCTGGCCCAGTCGAGTTCCGTTTCCCGTCGCGCCATCTCGTCGATGTCCGTCCATTGCTGCCTCTCCCTCGTGTCGTCGCGCCAGTCGTTGCGGGTGTCGTGGATGCCGGCGATGTAGGCGTCGAGACGGGTGATCCCGTCGCGCAGTCCCGTGATCGCGGTCTCGAATCGCTGCCAGTCCCACACGTTGGTGATCTCTGCGGGGTGGGTCATCGGTTACCCCCTGTGGCCGGGGCCGGCCCGTTGGTGGCCGACCGTGCGGTGATGTCGTCGCTGACCGCCTGGTCGGCGGCCTCGCCCGGAAAGGAGTCGGCCCAGACGGTCTCCGGGTTGGCCGGGCTGTGCTGGCCGTGACGGCAGCGGGTGTAGTCCCACTGCTGCCACCGCTGCCGGGCCCGGTGCAGCGCCTCGTGCCAGCGCAGCGGCGCGTCTGGATCCGCCTTGCGGGAGTAGGCGTGGTGCCAGGCCACGCAGACGGCGGTCAGCTCCTCCAGCAACGCCGGGTGGGCCGGCCAGCAGGGGCCGAGGTCCTGGGCCAGGCCGTACCGGTCGACCAGCCATCCCGTCCAGGCGATCAGCCACGCCCACAGCTCGGTGGCGGCGTCGGGGTCAAGCTCCCGCCAGCAGTGCCGTGCCGGTATCCAGCCGGTCGTCGTGTCGAGGGCGTCGACGCGGTCGACGAGCGCGGCGTGCGCCTCAGCGAGGTGCTCGACGGACCCACGCAGGGAGTCGATGAGTTCGGCCAGCTCGATGGTGGCCCGCTGCTGTTCGGTCGCGTCCTCAGGCAGCTCGAAGGCGAAGGTCCGTTGCGACATCAGCTGGCCCTTTCCAGACGGGCGGTGAACGCGGCCTGCGCGGTGTGGAAGCGGTCGGCGTCCGGGCGCTGCCACCAGGCGGGCTGCACGACCTCGACGGGCGGCATGTTGCCCAGCAGCAGCAGGGCATGCCCGGTGGGTAGCGTGCGGAGTTCGGCGAGGTCGATCAGGTTCTCCCGCCGGGTCTGTTCCTGCACGCTGGCCCGGCCACCGCCCCAGCTCGCCGCCGAGGTCAGCTCCTGCACCTGCCCCAGCAGGGCCTGGGCGTCTTTGAGCGCGTTGACGTCTTGGGTGCCGCCCATGACGAACCGGGCGTTCGCGCCGTCGCGCAGCGCCTGACCGCCGTCGCGTCCCCACCGTTCCTCCAACTGGTGGGTGTTCTGGCAGGCGATCGACACCGCGATCCCCGAGCCGCCGCCTTCCGAGGCCAGCGCGGGCAGCGACGGCAGCGGCGCGATGTTGGTGATCTCGTCGCCCACCAGGTACAGGCACGGCTCGATCCGGCCGCCCGGCGCGGTGAACGAGGCGTGCAGGGCGCGGTAGATGATGTCCTCGGCGATCGCGGCGAACAGCGGTGCGATCAGCGACTGGCCGCTGCGGGTGCCGACGAGGTACAGCGTGCCGGACTCGGCGAGCCACGGCTCCGGCTGGAACTGCTGCCCCCGGGGTGGGGAGCAGGCGTGCAGGATCCGCGGGTTGCTGAACGGGTCGAGCGCGCCGAACACCACGGACTGGATGGCGTCGCGGCTGCGGCCGGTGGATTCGCGGTGGAAGGCGAGCCGGTCGGCCCACACCGTCTGCCCGTGGTGGCGCAAAATCCGATCCGGACGAGGGTCGACCGGGTTCGCCGCCCAGCTCGCGACGTCGATCATCGTCGCCCGCTCGTCCAGGGCGGCGGCGTGCAGCAGCCCGCGGATGATCGACGCCGCTTGATCCTGGAAATACTGGCCGTTCTCGACGTTGCCCTTGAGGCCGGCGCCGGCGGCGAAGCCCTTGGCCCGCAGCGCGGCGACGTCCGGGTCGTCGGCGCCCTCGATCGGTGACCACCGCAGCCGCGGCACGCCGGGCACCTGTCCCTGCGGCTCGAAGATCCAGGTGGGGCCGATCTCGGCGCGCAGGCCGTAGGTGACGGCGGCGACGTCCAGCCGGGTCGAGGTGGAGATGACCGCGCCCCGGGCGTCCGCGACGCGCGGAATGATGTAGCGGGACGTCTTGTTGGCGAACCGCGCCGCCCCCGCCAGGAGTTCGGTGTACTCGTTGGCCAGATATAGTGGCTCGCCGGTGAGCGCGTGCCGGCCCAGGAAGCGGCCCACCTCCAGCGGATCGGCCCGACGCCGCTGCTTGACCGCCACCGTCTGCGGGCTGTCGGTGGGACGGATGGTCAGGCCCGGCCGCAGCACGTCGACCCGCCTCAGCACCGCCGCGGCGGTCACCACCTGGTCCAGGTCCCGGCGGCCGGCGAAGCCTCGCCGACGCACCTGGCGACGGGCGATCCGCAGCGCCGGCACACCAACGCCGCCGACGAGGCCACACAGCAGGATCAGCCACAGCCCGTACAGCACCGGCGTCGGCGGCAGCGCGTCGCGGGCGGCCTGCGGCCACGCTGCGGCCGGGTCGCCCAGCGTGGTGACCAGCCTGAGGGCGATGCCGGGGGCGTCGGCGGGGCTGCTGTCAGGCCACCGCCGGTGGGCGAGCAGCCCGCCGACCTGCCCGGCCAGCCACAGCGTGCCCGTGCACAGCATGACCAGCAGCACGGCCAGGCCGAGCAGGGTCAGCCGGGCGGTGATGTCGGCGCGCGCCACCCCACGTCGGGGCAGTCGATGCCCCGGAGACATCAAAGATCGGGCCATCACTGGGCCTCCCCCACGGCAGCCGGCGCTGCTGGCGGCGCCGTCTGGCCGGCAGGTCCCTGCGTCTGGCGCATGCGGCTGTCGGTGTCGACCAACTCCCGCTCGACGGCGGAGATCTGGTGTTTGACCACGTAGGAGCGCAGGCCGATCTTCCACAGCCCGATCCCTCGGCGCAGGCGCGACAGCAGGTCGGTTTCCACGTCCGTCGTCGCGAGGAACTCGCGGGCCGCCTCCAGTGAGCCGGCGGCCTGCCGGTACGACACCCGCACACCGGTGTCCTCGATCAGCCCCCGGGCGATGCGGACCTGCTCCGAATCGGCGCTGCCGCTGGCCGCGAGGTCACTGAACCGGTGAAACGCCAGGATGTTCGCCATGCCGAGCGCGCGGGCGAGCTTCAACTGCTCCCGCATCCGCCGGATCAGTCCCAGATGCCGGGCGATCAGGGCGAACTCGTCATACAGGCACACCCGCGGCGGCGCGTCCGGGCGCGTCAGCTCCGCCTCCAGCCACGACTGGGCGCAGGTCATCGCCATCGCCGTCATCGCGTCCGACGCCCGGACCGCCCGCAGGTCGAGGATCGCGCCCGGCTGCTCGAAGTCCACCGACAGGCTCTCGGCGTCCGGCGCGTCGAAGATCCCGCCGAGCACACCGGTGATCAGCCGCTCCAACGCCAACCGCACCCGCCGGCTGTCCACCACGAACTGCTCGACCGGGTAGTGCACCCCGGCCAGCCGATACGCCCACAGGCCGGGGTCGCCCATCGCGGTCAGCACCCGCGACAGGTTCGGCACGGCCATCCGGTCGGGGCTGGTGCCGTCGTCGCCGCGGGCAACCGCGTCGAGGGCGTACTCGATCAGCGAGCGTTCCGCCTCACTCAACGGCCCGCCGAGCTGGATCTCCAGCAGCCCTTCCAACAGCAGCAGCCGGCGGGCCCGCTGCACCTGCAACCACTGCGCCTCGCTCTGCCCCGCCTGGCGGCGAATGCCCGCCAGGGGATTCATCACTACCCCGCCGCCAGGGCCGACCCGGACCGGACGGATACCGGTGGCGGCGGCGAGGGTGTCGTACTCGCCTTTGACATCCACGGCGTAGTAGCGCGTCCCGAACGGGACACCACGAAACGCGATGCTCTTGAGCAGCGACGACTTCCCGCTGCCGATCTCCCCCGTCACCACCGCGTTAGGGGCGCTGAGCACCCCCGCCCGGTACAGCTCGTGGATGGAGAACACGAAACCCGAGCGGGAGTAGACCTCTTGTCCGATCAGCGGCCCGTCGACGCCCAGCCCCGGGTCCGCGACGAACGGGTACACCGAGCACAACTGCGCGCTCGTGGTGACCAGCGGCGGCAGGCCCAGCCGCCAGTACACCCGCCCCGCGGCCCGCCCGTACGCGCCCCGCCGATCGACGGCGGGTGGGCCGAGCAGCCGATCCGACCACCGCCGCAGGCCCCGTTGCTCGCGTGCCAGGGCGGCCTGCGCCCTGGCCAGGTCCCGCTGGACCGCCGCGTCAGCCAGGCGCTGCGACCATGCTCCTTCGCGCCGCACCCGGCTCACGCGAACCACCCCCGCAAGGGTTTGAGCCCGCGCGCCAACGGCAACGCCCCCGCCACGAAGCCCTGGTCCTGCTCGCCGTAGAGCACGACCGCCTGGCAGCCGGTACGACCCAGCACCCGCCGGACCGTCCGCACGTCGTGCCGCAGCTGCTCCTCGCTGCTGGCGGTGACGGTCACGAGGATCGCGTACCGGTAGCGGACATGCCCGGCCGCCTGTTCCCGGTCGATCTGCTCGACCGCGCGGGCCTCCTCGTCCTCCCGGGCCGTGCGGACCAGCCGCATCCGCTGCTTGGTCAGCGCGTCACCGGCACGGGCGACCTTGTCCCGCCGCGTCGCCAGGGCAGCGAGCTGCGCCGGCACCGGCTCGGCGACCAGCGTCACCGTGCGCCGGCCGACCGTGCGCGTGAACAGCGCCGTCATCCACGTCGCCGACACCGGCTGTCGGGGCATGTCATACACCCACAGCGTCTGCGAGAACCCGGAATCGTGCCGGTAGGCGGACCAGCCCACGGTCTCGGCGGCCACCGGACCCGCCGTGTGCGGGGCGAGCACCGGCTCCGGACCGGCGCGCATGTCGACGAACGGCTGGTCCTGCGGATCGACCTGAGTGCGCAGCACCGACGCGTACATCCTCGGGCTCAACCAGCCGGCGGTGTCGATACCGGCCTCCCGCACCGCCGCCTCGATCCCGACCAGCTTGTCCAGCACCACCGTCGCGGCGGCGGCGTCCGTGCCCCCGGCATCGCTGACCTCCGCCGACATCTTGCGAAGGTCGAACACCGCCACCAGGAACACCTCATGCCGTTGTGTCGACGGCGCCGCCGCGGCGGTCAACTCCGCCAACGACCGATACGCGGCCGTGCCGGCGGCCACCGCCCGCTGGGCGAGGTACCGCTGCGCCGACGTGGCGGTGTCCGGCACCGCCCGCGCCATCAGCGACCAGCGGGTCAGGCCGGCGTCGGCGTACTCGGTGCCGAGCAGGTTGAGCACGTCCGCCCACCCGGTCAACCGCTGCTGCTGCACCGACGTGTCCGCCAACACCAGGTTGCTGCCCGCACACGACAGCGCCGCGGTCACCGTGCGTTCCCGCCGGTGGTGCAGCAACCCGATCTCGGTCAGCCCGTCCGCGGCGACCGCGGGCAGCCACCGGTAACCGGCCGCCGGGCCAGGCAGATGCAGGTGCTGCACCCCCGGCCCGTCGGCGAGCGGGCCACCCCGGTAGCGGTCCTGCCGCGCAGCGCGCTGCACCAACGCCCCGACGGCGATCGGCAGCCACTCGGTGACCCGCCGACCCCGCACCCGCAGCAACCCGAGCGTGACCAGCAGCAACGCCGCCAGCAGCATTCCCGCCGCCGCGGCCGACCGGCCCGCGGCGTACAGGTTCGCCGCGACGACGAGGCTGATCACGCCGGCGACGACCGTGCCGATCTGTCCCCAGCTGAAACCGAGCACCGAGCCGCGAGTCGAGCGCGGCGGAAAATGGAACTGCATCCCCGTGTCCTCTCGCCTACAACGGAACAATCGGAATCTCCGCCGCCGCACCGCCAGCGGCTGCCCCTCCGGCCGATGCGCCACCCACGGCGGGGCCAGCAGGTGCCGGACCCCTCGGCGGTGCCGGCCCGGATGGGCCCGGCCCTTCACCGGCGGACGGCTCCCCGGCAGGTCGGCCACTGCCCGGCGGCCCCGATTGGCCGGGACCGGCGGCGGGCACGACCGGTAGCGCGCCCTGTTGACCGGTCGCGTCACCCGGCACGGTGAGCTGCCCTCGCGCTACGTCGCCCTGCGCGGTGCGGGAGTCGCGTTCGACGCCGTCGGCTTCCTGCGCGTTCTCCCCGCCGTCCTGGCCGCCGCCGGGCGTGCCGGGATCGTCTGCCAGCTCGCCCACCCGTCCGTCGTCGTGGCCTTCCAACGCCTGCAGCGCCTCAGACCGGGCGGCGCCGCGTTCGGTCGACTGCTGCGGAGTGGTTGGGGTGGTGGGGATGGCGTCGGCGTTGCCGCGCATCACCGCCGCCGCATCATCCCCACCACCAGCTGGGTTGGTCAGCCGCTGCGCGGCAGCGTCGAGCCCCACCGCGGTCGCCGCCGACATCGCGAGACTCCGGGCGTCGATGTCGGCGAGGTAGCCGTCCCACATGCTCATCAGCCGCAGCAGAATCCACGGCGCGATCACCATCAGCACGATGATGAACAGCCCCCGCAGGACGTTGATCACGTGATCGGACTCGTAGCTGCTGCGCGTGCCGTAGATCCAGAACGCGGCGATGAAGAACTTCGACGACGCCAGCGCGTTGCAGGTCCAGAACCACTTCCGTCCCCAGCCGCGGGTCTCCTGCATCACCTGACCGGTCATCGCCATCGCCCCCACCACCGCCGCGCCAGCGGCCAGCAGCGACCGGAACAGCAGCATGAGGAACACCAGCACCAGGCCGAACACGCCCACGATCGACACCAGGAACGCGAACAGCACCGTCCCGGTGTCCCCGGTAAGGGCGTTGAGTGCCTCCACCCACATGCTCGGCTGCCAGTCCCGCTGCTGGTTGCGGCGAATCAACGCCACCGTGGCCTCATCCCACGCCGCCATCAGCAGAAACGCGATCCCACCGGCGAACGCGATCCCGAACATCGCGCGCACCAGACCACCCAACGACGACAACGGCCCAGGACCGTTGAGCCTCAGCCCGTTGATGGCGGTCGAGAACACGAAGAACACCAGCACCACGATGATCAACACGCCGGAGACGTCGTTGTAGACGCCGTAGAACGGCTCGTCGGCCACCACGCTGGTCTCCTCGAACACCAGCGTCGCGAGCTTGCCCAACGCCCACGCGAAACCCGCCACCGCGATGTCCGCCAAACCCTCGAACCCCGTCCGAGCGACATCCCTCGCCTGCTCAGCCACCTGGCAGGCAACATCGAACGTGCCGCACACGCTGACCCGTAGCGACGAGAAGCCGGCGATGACATCACGCAGCGCTTCACAGCGGGACTGCTTCGCCCACCAGCGGCCGGCATTCGCCGGATCCTCACCCGCGCGGTCACCGAACCGTTCGCACCGCACCGGCATGCTGCCGTCCGGAGGCAACCGGTCGTCGAGCACCGACAGCACACCGTCCGGTGGTGGGGACTGCACCGTCAGCGACACCGCGTCGCAGTGCTCCTGATCCACCGCGCTGGCCGCCCTGCCGCAGTCGGTGAGCCAGCCGGTCCCGGCCTGCCACCGCACCCACGGCAGGCACCAGTTGACCTGGGGATTCGACTCTCCTCCCAGCACCGGCCGCTCCACCGGCGGGGTCGGGCACGACTCCGACGACGCGGACGGCTGGGGCGTGGGCGCCGCAGCGGCGCCGCTCGGCACGACCACGGCGACCGTGGCCGCCAGGACAGCGAGCACGAACAGCCGGCTGAGGCGCGGCATGAGCGTCACACCGTCCCTGGCACCCACGACCGAGTGCCCAGCACATCGACCAAGGGCTGCATGTCACGGGGTCCGCCGTCGCGCTGTGTCCCGCGCAGGTCAGGCGGCGGCACCGGCACCGCCCGCTGCGCGGCGACGATCTGCCAACGACCGGCGCTCCACCGCACCCGCAGGTTCTGGACGTACCAGCCGCCCGCCAAGCCCCCCTCCGGATCGATGGCGCCACCACCGATCGCCGCGCCGCTGAGCGCGCACACCAGCAGGTGCGCCTCCACCTCCGCCCCATCAAGCAGGCGCGCGTCCAGATCCTCGTTCGGCACCCAGACCCGGGTCACCACCGCCTGGACGATGGTGACCCCATTTGCCGGCGTCGGCGCCTCACCGACCAACGCGGCGGCCGGCACACCATCGGCCATCACCTCTCCGATCACCGTCTGCCGTTCCACATCCGACCGGGTGACGGTCGCCGACAGGCTCACCACATACGCCGCGGCGGCATCACCACCACCCCGCGCAGTACCGCTGAAGCCGACCGGCACCCCGCCGGAGACCCGCACGCCGGGCGCAGAGGGCGGCACCTCCGATGCCGGTGCGCTGACCCGTCCGACAGCGAACGCCACGACGGCCACGGCAACCACCGGCAGCACCATCCGCCGCCCACGGCGGGCAGCAGTGGACTTGAACGCAGTTCCTCGCATACCGTCCACCCCTCAGATTTCGAGAAGGAGGAAGCTGATGATGGTCGTGACCGAACCGATCACGATCGCGACGAGCCCTGCCTTCCACATCATCGACTTGCCCCGGTCAGAGATGATGTGCGCGCCGAAGATCGGGCCCACCCCGAACGCGATCGCGCCCGCCGCGAGCCCCGCCACCGCGGCCACCACCCCGAGGAACAGGGACGCGTTGACCAACGTGTAGAACAGGTCTGCTCGCGGAACCGCACCAGGGTCGGGACGAATGCGGTCGAAGTCGAATCCGCCACCGCTCGGGGCGGGGGTCGGATCCGGCGCAGCCAGAAGGCCCACCACCGCCGGCGCCTGCGCCGTCAGCACCGCCGCCGTCCATTCCACTATCACGGCTTGCTCCCCCCGTCGGTTGCCGCCTCGTCGGCGGCGCTGCTGTCCGGCCGGAGATCGACCGGGCAGCGATCCACAATCGCCGCCGCGACGTCGACCAGCGCCGACCGCGTGGCCTTGCTCATCGATCTCGGATCAAGGGACTCCGGACGCGCCAGCGCCGGGTCGTACGGCACTCGCACCAGATGAGCAACCGTCTGCCTCGCCAACTGCTCGACCGCCCGCACCTCACGGGCTGTGGACGGCGATGCCGCCATGACGACCACTACCGTGCGGTCCACCACCTCGCGCAACCCCACCGCCTGCAACTGCGCCAGCAGCCGCATCGTGTGCTGCAACGAATCCACACTCGCCCGACTGACCAGGACCGGCGCGGTCGCCCACGCCAGCGCCCGCCACACCGGCGCGACATCCGCCGCCCGAAGGTCCAGCACAGCAAGGGCGTAAACCGACCGCAGATACCCGACGACGGCGAACAACTCCGGCCACGACGGCGGACGCCGGGCACTCGTCATCGTGCTCTCGCCCACCAGGACACGCAGACCCGTCGGGCCAAGCTGCGTCAGCCGCTCCACCACCGGCGGTCTGCTCAGCGCTTCCCCCGCCGACACGGCATCCCACACCGTCGCCGCACTCCGCCGCGGTACCCGATGCTCCAGCCCACCCCACGCCCGCAAACTCGCATCGACCGCGACCACCGGCCCGGGCACGGCCAACGCCAACACCGCACCCACCGCCGCGGTCAGCGTCGACCGGCCGACACCCCCATCAGCAGACGACAAGCACACCAACGGGCATCCAGGACGCAACCCCGCAGCCCGCAGCCACAGTGACTCCACTTGGGAGCCCGCGCCAAACTCCCGAGGAATCTCCGACGGCTCGGCTCCCTGCGCCTTCCACCACAGACCCTGCACCAGCGGCGTCGTCGCCCGTTCCTTGATGGCGGGAGGTACTGGCGGCGGTGACATCACCCCGCTCGACAATCCGGCTTCGCGGATCCCGGACGCCGGCCTCGGCGAGCCGGGATCCGCGAAGCGGTCGGGCCCGCCAGTCGATGCGATCAGCATGGACGCCTCCCCCGAAGCGAGTCGCACAGCACAAACCACCGCCGGCATCACGCCGGACGCTGGTCGGTCCCCCGTTACTGCCACGACCTGGCCGCTGACCGTCACGAGCAGGCCCCTGGCGACAGCGGCACCACCGCTGCCACCGCGGACCGGATCCCATCTGGCTAGCGGTACTCCGATCCGCTACGCTCCACACAACTTCAGTTGCAGAATCAACAACTGAAGTTGCGGGCGTACGGAGAGCTAAGCACGACCCACCGAAAGGCGTCAACTACAGTTTGGATCTAGCCAACTATAGTTGCAGTTGGGGGACGCCATGACACCGAAGGACACCGCACCTGCTGACCCGGCAGACCCGAGCCTGCTCGCCACCAGACTCCGCGAGCTGTTCCAAACCGCCCCGCCGGGCAGAGGCCCCTACACCGAGAAGGAAGTCGCCAGCGCGCTCACCGACAGCGGCCACCGCATCAGCGCCGAAGGCATCAAACGCCTCCTACGCTCACCCAACCCCAACCCAACGACCAAGACACTTCAGGCCCTCGCCACCTTCTTCGACGTAACCGTCGGATACCTCCTCGGCGACGAGGACGAACTCGCCGAAAAGTTCCGGGAGGTGCGCGTCTTGGCCCGATCCATGCTCCGACTAACCCCCGCCACCCGGGCAGGGATAGCCACAATCATCAATGACCTTCTGCGCACCGAGGAAGCAGCCCGCACGGGAAGGACCCAGCGCCAGGAGCCTCCAAGCCCCGAGCAGCCGACGTGAACCACCGTCCGCCAGCTCATCGAGCCGATCACCCTTTCGGGGCGGCGGCACTGTAAGAACAGCGACGGTGCCGATGACGGGGTGGCGCCAGGGCTACCCCTGCGTTGTCCTGCGCTGGGCGTAGCGCGGCCGGGCAGGCTGCCTGTCACCCCAGCCAGCCGCGGTGTTACGGGCAGCTCGGGCTCATCTTCCGGCGTCCGGTTGCGCGTCCTGTTTCGGCCGGCCGGTGCTCGCCGCCGATCCAGGGCGGTTGTTGATCCAGCTTTCGACCCGGTGACGCTTCCAGGAGCGGATGATTCCGCGACGGCCGGGCTCTTCCAGATCTGGCTTGATCAGGTAGCCGTCCCGGTCTTCCTCCCAGGCCGGGCTGCTCTTTTGGACGTACTTGGACCAGGCTCCGTGGGTGACTCGGATCAAGGCGCGGAATTCCTTGGCGTTGATCAGCTCGTCTGGGTCGCCCTCCAGGCTGACCTGGTGCACTCTCGCCATCCGGACGGTCCGTTTGGCTTGGAAGTATGAGGCGTTAAACGCGTCGAGGTCGTCAAGCGCGTGCCACTCCTGGCCGTCTACCACGTCAACCGGCTCGCGCCAGCCGGTGGTAGGACGATGCTTGGGTGAGGCGACCCGGTTGATGGTCTCCAGGCTCCGGTTGAGGTACTCCGCGGCTCCGCGACGGTTCGTGCAGAGGCGGTCGTTGACCACCCGTAGCTCCACTCGTCCCCCTGCGTTCACGTCCCGATGTGCCCCGGCGTCGCCCGCCAGGCAGCCCGTTTACGCTTCCGCTCGCCGCAGCCGGGCGACTCCGGTCGCGGGTGAGGGTCACTGTACCGGCAGTAAGGTCACCGGTTGCTTCCGTTGCTTCCGGAAGCACCACCTCAATCCGCATCGCGCCGTCCTTCAGATACCTGAGCTGGCGCAAGAAGCATCCGCAGCCGCCCGGCGAGGCTCGGCCCTAGCGTCGGCCGCGCGGCTGATCGAGTTGAGGTCGAACGGGGCCGTGCGGGCGGGCGATGGCACCCGCCGCTCGGTGTGAGTACGGGCAACGCCTCCCGGAGCCCGGGAGGCGTTGCCGAATTACGGGGGCTGGCAGATCAGGTGCCGGCGGTAGCGAGTTCTCGCCGCGATGCCGCAGAAAGCACGCTCCGGACCGTCCGGTCGGTGACGCCCACCAAGCTCGCCAACTCCTGCTGCTTCGCCTCCGGGTGATCCCGGTGCGCTTCGAGCACCGCCAGGACGGTGGCCGGACTGACCCGGTCGACCTGCGGCACCGGCCGCCCGTCGAACATCAGCGGCTCGCCCGCTGGCGCGTTCGCCGACGTCCGGCGACGGCGCGGCGACATCCGCTCCATGAGCCCGCGGAGCTGCTCCTCCACGGCCTCGCGGCGCTGCTGTTCGTCAGCGAGGGCACGCTCGGCGGTTGCCGCCCGCACCTCCAGGTCCTTCTGTACCCGCGCCTGCTCCCTGCCCTTGAGCCGGACGTTGGCGACCTCCGTTTCCGCCAGCTCGCCGCGCCGGCGCCACTGCTGAGCTTCCGCTTCCGCCTGCCCCCGGCCCCGGGCCGCCTGCTCCGCTTCCGCTCGGGCAGTCGCTGCTGCTTCCTCGGCCGCCGCCCGCAGGACAGCTTCGTGCTCCGCCCGCCGCGTCGCTCGGTGCGCCTGCTCGGCTGCTTCCGCTCGCCGCGCTGCTTCCGCTTCCGCCGCCTGCCGAGCCGCCCGGATTTCCGCTTCCGCCTGAACGCGTCGTGTCGCTTCTGCGGCCAGCCGCGCTTCCGCTTCCGCCAGCGCCGCACGGGCCAGGCGGGCAGCCTCCCGCGCCGTTTCCCTCTCCTTGCGCGCCGGCCCCGGCAGTGCCGGTGACGGTACCGAGGTGCCGGTCTGGGCGAGGTGCAGCAGCAGCGTGAGCGCCTTGCCCGCCTCCCCGGCACGAGCAGCCCGGCGGGCAGCGGTGCGCGCCTGCTTCCGCACGTCTGCCGCGAGCGCCTCCCGCTGTTCCCGGTCACGCTCGACGGCAGCGCGCCGACGGCGCTCCCGCCTCATGGCTTCGGCACGAGCGACCAGGGCAGCCGCGCCGGGGCTCAGCCGGTCCAGCACGTCCAGCCGCCAAGCCGTGGCGGTCGTAGGGAGGTCCACCAGCCACCGCCGCCAGCCGAACCGCTGCGGCGGTGGCGGCAGCATGCCCCGGTCCCGCAGCGTCGGCCTGTGCTTGGCTCCGCTACGGACCTCGTAGACGATGATGCCGAGCGCCGAGAGGAACGACAGCCCGACCGCCTTGACCGGGTCGGTGTGGTGGCCGATGGCGTTGATCGCGACCGCCGCCGCCGTGCAGATCCAGATCAGCGCCCGCGCTGCGAGCGCCCGCTCCCCGGCGAGTCGCTGCTGCTGCGCGGTCAGGGCCATCGCCAGGCCCGTGCCCTCGATGGCGACCGCCGCCACGACGCCGATCGGCGTGGGCAGACCGTTGATCCTGGCAGCGTCGACCTGCCCATAAACAGCGCCGGCCACGGCGAGGCCGTAGATCACGCCGGAGTAGACCGAGGCGGCGTTGGCCCGGACGTACTCGACGCGACGCGCGTACCAGGCCGCCGTGTCCTGCCGGCGGGCCTGCCGCCGCTTGCGCCTCGCCTCGCGCTTGTCCTCGCGCCCCTTGCGGCGACGCTCGGCGCGGTCAGCCTTCTGCCGATCGCGCTGGTCATCCAGGCGCAGCCGCCCTTCCTGCTCGCGCAGGCGTCGCTGCACCGCCGCGTCCTCGTCCGCGATCCGCTGCGCGCCGGCCAGCCGTTCCCGCTCAGCGGTCGCCAGCTCACGGGCGACCCGCCGGTCGGCCCTGGCCAGGTCGGTCAGGTCGGCGCTCATCGCGTCACCGTGCCTTCCAGCACCGCGCGCGTCGGCACCGACCCTGGCGGCAGGTGGCGAATCCGGGGCTGAGGGAACGGCGACGTCGAAGCCGTAAGGTCTGTCATGGTCGGACCTCCGTTGTCCGATCAAGGTCCCGGCCGGTGGGTTGCCTCCACCGACCGGGACCGCCTGCGGTTACGGACCGGATGGGGCACCAATGGTGGGTGGTCATCCGGCTCATCGTGAGAGCTACGGGTTATCGGCAGCGCTACGGGTAACGCGGCTGGTGTACGGTGCTCGGATTTCCCTTCCCAGCGGCGTCCGGCGGGTCGCCCTGACCGCACGCACCGGTTGACGCCGCTCAGCGCGCCGGGGGCTGGCCGGGCGGGGGGTGGATCGGCGCGGTGAACGCCTTGACGCAGTAGCCGGAGCAGTGCTCCCGCCAGGTGGTCTCGTCGGCGTCATCGTCGTAGAGCAGGTGCCCGGCGGCCCGGCGGGTGCCGAGCCGGTACCCGGCGGCGCGAAGCCGGGTGGCGGCGTCGGCGCTGCTGATGACGCGCCAGCCCTCCGCCCGCAACACGGCCTCCACCTCGGCCGTCGTCCGCCGGGCGAAGGGATGCCCGGCCGGTAGCGGTACCGGCGTGGTCGCCTCCAGCAACCTGAACCCGCGGGCCGGGACCGGGCCGTTGTCGTAGTGGGGACGGATCCCGATCAGGCCGGCGGCCCCGGTCGGCAGGTGCAGCCACACCTCACCGAGGTCTGCGGCAGCGAGCGGGTCACCAGGCCAACCACCGAGGCGGCGGGCCCCGTCGAGGTGGCTTGTCACGCGCGTTGTCATGAGGTCTCTCCCGAGGTCTTGACGTCGGGCACCAGCAGCATCGCCCCGACGCGACTCGTAATGATACCGCACTTAGTCGGTATTGCCGCCCGAGTGCCCGCCACTCCGCGGCGGATGGTGGGCACTTCGCTCCGTCTACTCGATGTCGTAGTCGTCGTAGTCGTACGGATCTTCCGCCTCGTTGCGGCCAGCCGCTTCCTGCGCCCGCTCATCGAAGCCGCTCGTCACGGTCGGCGAACTCGGGTCGCGGTCGGCCGCCGCGCTGATGCGGTCAGCGGACTCGTGGTCCATTGGTGTGGATCGGGCCATGACGGTTCCTCCGTCGGCCCGCACCCTCGGTTACGCATGGGGCGACTCGCACCTCGGCCGCCCACGCGACCTCGGTGATCGATCCCTGGGCTACGTCGGCGCCTGGCCCGCCCTACACGGACTGCCCACCGAACGCCGCGTGTGAGGTGTCCGGCGGGATCTACCGGAAGTGCTCGCCCCACAGTTCCGGCTGAGCAAGCCGGTCCTCTTACTGAGGTCCAGGATACGTCGCCTGCCGGAAGCACGCCGGTCGCCCCGCCGCCTAAAATTCGGACGGCTAGGCGTTGAACAAATAAAGCGACTGACGATCGGCAACCCGGCCAAGGAGGAAGCCGCGGCGCTGTTCCAGAGCCAGTTATGGCGCGTCACGAGTAGGGCTCACCTCAAGAATGGGAGACTGCCCGGCGTGAACCCGCCACCCCTCCTGCGGCACGTGCCTCGGTGGCTCGTAGAGGCTCTTGTAACCGCTGCAACGTTCTTTCTGGCCTTCCGGCCGCTTCAGGGTCGCCCGGAAGCGCTGTCGCTGGCCCTTACCGCGATGGCTGCGGTTGGCTACACCGCGTTGACCTTTGAATTGATGCTGCTGGGTCGCCGTCAGGTGCTCACACTCACGGAGCAGGTGGCAACGCAGCGGGAGGAGTTGGAGCAGAACAAGGCGGCGCTGAAACGGCAGCGTGAGGAAGCCGCGCGGCAGGCCGAGCACGCCGAGGAGGCGCGCGACGCAGCTCGGCGAGCGTTGCTGGAGAGCGTGTACGCCAGGTACGACGCATCAGCGCCCCAGGTCTCGGTGTCGGTACAAGGTGAACACCTTCACCGACATCTCGAAGACGTGGACGAGAAGGTCATTCACACCCTGCCCCTTTACGTAGAGCGAGAGAGCTTCGACCACCTGAAGCTGTTCGTCATCGTGTCGATTGACTTCTACAACTTCGGCCCGAACGCGGTCCTGGTGACGAACGCCAAGAAGACCAGCGGACGGTTCACAGACAGCAGCGACAACCCTTGGCCCGACGTCTGGCTCCTCAAACCGTCCCACGACTCACACCCCTTGCGCTTTCGCTGGCGCTACGAGGGCACGATCGGACACATGCTTGCCGTCATGGGGCAAGGTCCACCGTTCGGTGTGCAATGCCTCTTCGAGATGCGTGATCTGGTTGGCAACGTCACCGACACTCACACCCTGGACTTCCGGTTCACCGCAATCGAACGGGACGGCTCACGAGCCAAGCTGCCGCGAGAACCAGCGCCGATCATCCTCAAGGATCTCGGCAACCGGGACACGGGAGGCGTCGCCACAGTCGAACGGCGCTACCGCGACCCGCTGGCATGACCCACCCAACCGGGTCAAGGGCCTTGTCGTTCTGCGGCGGCCCACCGGCTTCCCGCTGGCTTGCATGGCACGACGAATGCCACCAACTGTGGCTCCGTCCGTCACCGGCGACGCGAGCTACATCACATCTTGTGCGGACCCGTGTCATCTCGTGCTGCTCACTGAGGATCAGTCCGGGTGACAAGGTGATGACAAATGATCAAGGGCGGATTTTCGATCATCCGAGAACCCGCCTTTGACCTGCTGCTTCGTGGTGGAGCTGAGGGGATTTGAACCCCTGACCCCCTCGATGCGAACGAGGTGCGCTACCGGTCTGCGCCACAGCCCCTCCGCCGACGAACCGGCGCCGGTCCCACCCGGCTGTCACCGGGCGGGCCGGCGACAAGGCTAACAGGTCGACCGCCCCGGCCGCGAACCGCCCCGCGCTGCCGGCACCCCGCGCACCGCCGCCCAGCGCGACGTGCTCGCCCGAGGCGTTAATAGGGGCCCCCTCCTCTACCCGAGGCGTTAATAAGGTGCCCTTCCTTACATCTCCTTACGCTGAACCGGGGCCGGTTTCGTAGGGGCGGCCGCGTAGGCCGCCGGCTCGACGGTAGGAGACGGAGCCGCCGCTGGCCGCCTGCGGCAGGTCGGCCGGGCGGTCCAGGCCCATGGCGGTACGGCGGACGGACTCCCGCTGGGCGGCCAGGCGGCGTTGCGCCTCCCGGCGGGCTGCCGCGCGGCGGGCCTGCTCGCGGCGTACCTCGGCCTGGCGGGCGGCCAGCCAGGCGGCCTCGCGGGCCCGGGCCCGGCGTCGGCGGCGGTCGGCCACCGCCCGGGCACGCAGGTGTACGACGTACACCAGCAACAGGGTGCCGGTGACCGCGAAGCTGATCCAGAAGCCGGGGCCGGCCACCGCGACGCCGATCAGCTCGACGGCGTTGAGCAGCACCAGCGCGGCCAGCAGCCGACGGCGGCGGTAGATGGCGGGGGTGTGTTGGCGGCGCCGGGCCGGGCGGCGGCGGGGCCGGCCCGCGGTGGGCGGTACGGCCCGCAGCCGGCTCGGCCGGCCGGAGCGGCGGGGCAGCGACCGGTCGCCGGAATCGCCGTCCGGACGGCGGGGCGCGGGCGGGCCGGAGACCGGGGTGGCGAGCGCGCCCGAGCTGGCGTCCTCGCTGAGCGTGACCACCAGTGCGCGGGTCGGGTTGATCGGTCGCCGACCCGGGACAGTGCGGCGTCGCCGACGGCGCTGGAGCACCCGCGCCGTCGACTGCGCCCGCTCCGCCACCAGCCGCTCGGCGGCGTCGTACCGACGGACCAGCGCCGGGGCGAGGGCGAGCAGGCCGGCGGCGGCGAGGACGGCGAGGAGCACCGAGGTCGGCACCCTCACCCCTCCCGTCGCCGAATTCCGGGCAACCGCCGCCCGGCCGCATGATCTTTCACCGATCAGCGTCGGAGTCGTGAATCGTGCGGAGCGGGCAGCGCCTGCCGCAGCTTGCAGTTACCTGAGGTTAAGGGTCACCATCGCCGGAACCACCGCGCCGCGCCGATCCCGCACGTGGGACGGCTCACGCCGTACGGGCGCGCAGCCGGTGCCAGCGGGCCAGCAGGCCACCCTCGGCGGCGATTTCCTCGCTGGTCATCGCGTATCCGATGTGGTCACGCCAGGCGCCGTCGATGTGCATGTAGCGCGTGTGGTACGCCTCTTCGCGGAAGCCCAGTTTCTCCACCACCCGGCGGGACGGCCGGTTCTCGGGTCGGATGTTCACCTCCACCCGGTGCAGGCCACCCGGGCCGAAGGCGTGGTCGACGGCGAGCGCCATGGCGGTGGGGATCACGCCACGGCCGGCAACCCGGCGGTCCACCCAGTAGCCGACGTAGCCGGAGCAGAATGCCCGGCGCACGATGTTGCCCACGTTGATGTGCCCGACCAGCCGCTCCTCGCCGCCCTCCTGAAGGCAGACCGCGAACGGCATGCCCTCACCGGTACGTGCCGAGCGACGCTGGTCGCGATGCATCCACCGGAAGGTCGCCGGCGAGTTCAGTTCGTCCCAGTCACCGGGCAGCGAAGACTCCCACGGGGCCAGCCATTGGCGGTTCGCGCAGCGCACCGCCGACCAGGCCGCCGCGTCGGAACGGCGGTACGGCCGCAGCAGCACCGGGCCGTCGGAGAGCACGGCCGGCCAGCCAGGCGCTCGTCTGAACCGCACCGATCCTCCAACCCCGAGCCTCACCGGCGATTCACCGTCGGCGGTCAAGCAGCAGCACGTCCACGGTGGAGCCGGCGGCGGCGGCGGTCACCCGCTCACCAAGAACGAGAAGTCCATTCGCCTCTGCCAGTCCGGAGAGGGTGAACGGGCCGCCGTTGAGCGGTTGGACAGTGTAACCGCCGCCACGGCGCTCGGCGACGTGCGCGGGCCGGAACTCGCGCAGCCCGGCCGGGGAGGAGACCGTCTCCAGCAGGTGCGCCCGCACGCTGGGCCGGAACACCGGCTCCGCACCGGCCAGCAGGTTGATCGCCGGGCGGGCCAGCACCTCGAAGCCGATCATCGCCGCGCCCGGGTCGCCGGGCAGGCAGACCACCGGCACCTCCTCGGCGCCGACGGTGCCGAATCCGAGCGCGGTGCCGGGGTAGAGCGCCACGTCGGTGAAGGTGACCGGCCCGGCCCGGCTGCCCTCCCGGCGGGACAGGATCCGGCGGACCATGTCGCCCGGTCCGGTGCCGGTGCCGCCGGTGGTGATGATCAGATCGGCGCGCAGGGTCTGGTCCTCCAGCAGCCCGCGCAGCCCCTCCGGGTCGTCGTCGCAGATGCCCACCCGGTACGCCAGCGCGCCCGCCTCCGCCGCCGCCGCGGTCAACGCGTGCGAGTTGGCGTCCACCACCTGACCGGGCTGGCTGCCCCGGCCCACGTCGACAAGTTCGTCGCCGGTGGCCACGATGACCACCCGGGGGCTCGGGCGCACCACCACATGCCCGATGCCGGTGGCGGCGAGGACCGCGACCAGCGCCGGCGAGACGTACGTGCCGGCGCGGGCGAGGACCGTGCCGGCCGGTACCTCCGCACCGGCGCGGCGTACGCCGTACCCCCGTTTGGGGACGCGGAAGATCTCCACCGCCGCCATGCCCTGGTCGGTCCACTCCACCGGGACCACCACGTCCGCGGCGATCGGCAGCGGCGCCCCCGCGGCGACGGAGAAGCACGAGCCGGGGGTCAGCCGGACCGGCCGCCAGCTGGCCGCGCCGAGGTCACCGACCACGTTGAGCCGTACCGTGCGGCCTCCCGGCCCGCCGGACTGGGCCGGGACGTACCCCACGCCCCGGACCCCGCCGGCGATGTCCTCCCAGCGCGCGGCGTACCCGTCGACGGCCGACTGGTCGAAGGCCGGAAACGAGTGTGGTGCGACGACGTCCTCGGCGAGGACGTTGCCGTACGCCTGGGTGAGGTCGAGGTCGAGCGGTGGCAGCGCGCGTAACCTGCGCAGCACGCTGCCCAGGTAGTCGGCGAGCGGCGTCAACCCGTTTTCGGCCGCCTCGGCGTCGGCCGTCGCGGTCATGTATTCGGACCGCCCGACGCGTCGGAGTTGACGAACTCGACCAGCCACTTACGGAACTCGCCGCCCAGGTCCTCGCGATCGGCGGCGATCTGGACCACGGTCTGTAGGTAGCCCAGCGGCATGCCGGTGTCGTAGCGGGTGCCCCGGTAGACGATGGCGTGCACCGGTGTCCCCTCGGTGCGCAGCAACTCCATCGCGTCGGTCAGCTGAATCTCCCCGCCGCTGCCGGGGCTGGTCCGCTTGATCGCGTCGAAGATCTTGCCCGGCAGCACGTACCGGCCGAGGACGGCGAGGTTGCTCGGGGCGTCCTCCGGATTCGGCTTCTCGACCATGCCGGTCACCTTGACCACCTCGGCGAGGTCACCGAACTCCGGCTCCGCCGGCTCGACCGAGGCGATGCCGTACCGCTTGGTCTCGGCCGGGTCGACCTCGAAGAAGGCGAGCACCACGCCGCCCGTACGGGCCTGTAGTTCCAGCATGGCCGGCAGCAGCGGCTCGGAGAGGTTGACGAACTCGTCGCCGAGCAGCACCGCGAAGGGCTGGTCGCCGACGTGCGACTCGGCGTACCCGACCGCGTGGCCGAGACCGAGCTGCTCCGGCTGCCGGCAGGTGTAGATGGCCGCCAGTTCCTCGGTCCGCTTGACGGCGGCGAGCAGGTCGGGCTTTCCCGCGAGCCGCTCCTCCAGGTCGGGGCGACGGTCGAAGTGGTCCACCATCGACGTCTTGCCGCGCCCGGTGATCAGCAGCACGTCGCCGATGCCCGCCTGCGCGGCCTCCTCGACGATGTACTGCAGCACCGGCCGGTCGACGACCGGCAGCAGCTCCTTGGGCACGGCCTTGGTGGCCGGCAGGAACCGGGTCGCCAGACCGGCCGCCGGGATGACCGCCTTGACGGCACGGGGACGGCCGGTCGCGGCGGCCGCTGAGGGGTGCGCTGAGTGCTCCGACATGTCGCGAGACTATCGGCCACGGCCGTGCCTCGGCGGGTGAGGACCAGAAGACGCGCCGCCCGCCCGACCGGTTCTGCCGGTGCCGGCCGGACCGGTTCCGGGTCGGCTCGCCGGGCACGGCCTACCCGCCGGCATCGACGCCGAGCCCGGCCCGGGGCAGGCCGTCCTCCGGGCTGCGTGCCGCCGCCGACACCGGCAGCTCCCGGGTCGGCGGCACCGCCCGGGCCGCCCTGCTGCCCGCGCCGGCAGCCCCCGGACCGGCGCAACCATCCGGGCCCGCTGCCCGCCAGGTGTCCCGGCCGGCCGCCTTGGCGGCGTAGAGCGCCTCGTCGGCCGCCTCCAGCACCTGCTGGCCGGTGTCGGCGTGGTCGGGGTAGACGGCGATACCGATGGAGACGGTGACCGTGATCGTCTCCGGCACACCCGCGTGCCCGAGCACGGTGACCGGGGTGTCCCGGATGGCCGCGCCGAGCCGCTCGGCCACGATCGTCGCGCCCCGGGCGTCGGTCTCCGGCAGCAGCACCACGAACTCCTCCCCGCCCTGGCGGAAGGCGAGATCCACTTCGCGGATCTCGCCGCGTACCCGCCGGGCGAACTCGGTCAGCACGGTGTCCCCGGCCGCGTGCCCGTACGTGTCGTTGACCTTCTTGAACCGGTCCAGGTCGAGGGCGAGGAAGCTCAGCGTCCGCCCGAAGCGGCTGGCCCGTTCCACCTCCCGGCGCAGCGACTCCCGTAGGTAGCGGTAGTTCCACAGCCCGGTCAGCGGGTCGGTGAGCGAGAGCCGCTGCGCCTCCTCGTGCACCCGTACGTTCTCCACCGCCACCGCCGCGTGCCCGGCGAAGGTGCGCAGGTTGATCAGGTCGTCGTCGTCGAACTCCTCGCCGCCGAGCCGGTCGTAGAGGGCGAGCACGCCCACCGCCGCGTCCGCCGGCTCGGCGGCGGGGGCGGCGAACGGCACCGCGATGTACGTCCGGCAGGGTGGCTCGCCGGACGACACGCCGGCCGGTTCCATCCGGCCCCGGCGGGGCTGGCCGGTCGCGGCGACCGCGCCGACCACTCCACTGCCCAACGGCACCCGCGGCGACCCGGTACCGGACCAGCACCCGTCGAGCCCCTCGGTGCACTGGGCGACGAGCATGTCGCCCTGCTCGGTGAGCAGCACCGCACCGGCCCGGGCGCCGGTCGCCGCGAGCGCGCTGCGCAGGATCACCCGAAGGATCCGTTGCAGGTCGTGGGTGCTGGCCAGGGTGTCGCCGAGGACCGCGAGGTGGCTGCGCAGCTGGTCCCGGCTGCTGGCCAGCGCGGCCAGGTAGCCGCCGGTCTCGCGGGTCATCCGGTTGACCGCACCGGCCAGCTGGCCGATCTCGTCGCCGCTGTGCACCGGCACCCGGGCAGTCAGGTCCCCGGCGGCGGCCCGGTCCACCGCCCCGGCCAGCTCCACCAGCGGCCGGGTGGTCACCCGGGCCAGCCGCCAGGCGACGGCCACTCCGAGCAGGGCGGCCAGCAGCACCAGGGCGACCAGCACGCCGTGCAGGCCGGGCGGCTGGTCGCTGGGCACCGACAGCACCAGGGGCAGGGGCTGCCCGGGGGCCGGGCCGGCCCGGCGCACGTACCGGCCCTCCGGGGTGCCGGTGACGCCGTCGTCGGCCAGGGAGGCGACGGCGGCGAGGACGGCGTCGCGACCACCGGCGGACTCGGTGGTGTGCGCCACCCGCACGGGCGGGGCGGCCCCGTCGAGCAGGGTCACCGCGACCCCGGTCACCGCCGCGAGCCGGGCGACGAGCCCGGGGTCGACCGGTTGTGCGGCGGTGACCGTACCGAGCGCCGTGCCGCCGGGCGGGGCCGACGCGGCACAGTCCCGCCAGGGTGCCGGCGGGGCGTCCGGGGTGGCGAAGCTGACCTGCCCGGTCACGTCGGTGACCAGCACGGCCGCGGCGAGTCCCCGGCTGACCACCTGGCGGGCCGCGCCGGCCGGGTCTGCGGTGAGGGCGACCGCGTCCGCGGCGGCCCGCAGCTGCTGGCAGAGTGCGTCGATCGAGGTACGGACGGCGGTCGCGGCCACCGCCAGCCGCTCGGTGGCCCGGCTCCGGTCCACCGCCGCCACGGTGGAGGCGACGAAGACGGCACCGAGCAGGACCGGGCCGAGCGCCACAGCCAGGAAGGCTGCGGTCAACCGCCCGCGTAGCGTCAACGCTTCCCCCCGGAAGTTGCGCGACCGTTGCCTGCGATGCTGACACAGAGCAACAGCGAAGTAAGCGTTGCGTAAGGAGTGTTGCGTGCCGGAATTTGCTGAGGGAGCGGAAGTGGCGCATGACGCTAAGCGGGCGGCGCGAGTGGCGCTGCTCGCGCGCCGCCGGGCGTTGACCGAATCCGGACGCCAGGCAGCGGCGGCGCGCGTCCAGGCCGAGCTGGCGGCCCTGGTACGCCGACTACGGCCGGCCAGGGTGGCCACGTACGCGCCCGTGGGTAGCGAGCCGGGCGGCCCGGACCTGCCGGCGGTGCTGGCCGACGCGCTGCCGCCCGGGGCGGAGTTGCTGCTGCCGGTCCTCCGCGACGATCTCGACCTGGACTGGGCCGTCTGGGCCGGTTCGGCGGCGATGGTCGCTGCGGGCCGGGGCACCCGGGAACCGGACACGCCGCGGCTGGGGGTGACCGCGATCACCACCGTGGAGCTGGTCGTGCTGCCCGCGCTGGCCGTGGACCGCCGGGGCGTACGCCTGGGCCGCGGCGGCGGCTCGTACGACCGGGCCCTGGCCCGGGTGCCCGCCACCGTGCTCACCGTGGTGCCGCTGCACGACGGTGAACTGCTGGACACCCTGCCCGCCGAGCCACACGACCTGCCGGTGCGGGCGGTGGTCACTCCTACCGGTGGCTTGCAGGCGCTGGCGACCCCCTCGGGTGTCACGCCCCACACTTCGGCTGGACGAACCGGGGGGCAATGACGCACCATTGGCACTCGAATCCGTCGAGTGCCAACCGGCCGTGTCAGATCCGGAGGAGAACGTGCCCACGTACCAGTACGCCTGCACCGCGTGCGGTCACCAGCTCGAGGCGGTCCAGTCCTTCTCTGACGAGCCGCTGACCGACTGCCCGGCGTGCGAGGGGCGGCTGCGGAAGCTGTTCAACTCCGTCGGCATCGTCTTCAAGGGCTCCGGCTTCTACCGCACCGACTCCCGGTCCTCCGGCTCCGCCAGCACGGACACCGCGTCGAGCAGCGCCACGAGCAAGTCCGGCGGGTCCGAGTCGTCCTCCGGCTCGACCACCTCGAACTCCCCGTCGAGCACGTCGTCGTCCGGTTCCGCGGGAACCTCGTCGAGCGGTTCCGCCAGCGGCGGCACGAGCAAGTCGCCGGCCGCGGCCAGCACCTCCTGAGCCGCCGCCCGGACGGCCTCGACGCAGGCGGGCCGCTGCCGTGCCAGGCGGCGCTCAGTCCCAGTGCGGGGGACGCTCGGCGAGCAGCCAGTCGTCGTTGCCGCCGGCCCGCTCTCCCCAGCCCCGGTCGGTGTCGTCGGCGGTCTGTTCGGGCAGCACCACGAAGTCGTCGCTGAGGTCGACCGCGCGATCGTCGTCGCCCCGGCCGCCCGGATCCTGGATCGTCACGAGCGGCAAGGTTAACGCAGCCGCCGTCCGGTGGCCGCCGTCCGGCGAGAGCACCCAGTCCTGGTGCGTGTCGAGGCTGCGGCGATCCGGCTCGTGCCGTGCCGGAAGAACTCAGGCCTGCCCGGAGGACTCGTGCCGCCCGGGGGACTCGTGCCGCCGGGAGGACATTGGTTGCCTCGGGCGGCTGATTTCAGGGTGAAATATTGATTTCAGGGTGAAATCAAGCTGATGCGGAATGGTGCCTCACGGCGGCGAGGATCGATCTTGGCCAGGCCCGAGGCCCGAGGCCCGAGGCCCGAGGCCCGAGGCCCGAGGCCCGAGGCCCGAGGCCCGAGGCCCGAGGCCCGAGGCCCGAGGCCCGAGGCCCGAGAGGCTCGGGTGCTGCCGCCAACCGGGTTCACCGCCGAACTCGCCCCTTCGGCGGGCGCGAGCCGGGCGCGCGCAGTGGGGGCGGCGCGGCCTGACCGCACGGCGGCAGGGTGGTTGGTAGCGTCGGACGGCGTGACGACGCCCCGACCCGACCCGGCCTCCGACGAGCCGTGGCGCCGGCCCGACTCCGGCGACGGGTCCACGCCCGACAACCCGACGGACCAGCACCCGGCGGGGACCATCGGGCGACCGCTGGGCGCTCCCGGTCCGGCCAGCACGCCTGCTCCGACCAACACATCCGGTCCGGCCAGCACATCCCCACCGAGCGGTACGGCGGGCTATGGCGGACCGCCACCGACCACCGCACCGCCCCCCGGCTGGCGCCCGCCGGTGCACCTACGACCGGCACCGCCCCGGCGGCTGCCGGCGCAGGACATGGCCACGCTGGACGCGCAGGAACAGCGGGCGCAGCGGGTGACCTGGGGCGTCGGGGCGGTCGCCGCCGCGGTGCTGCTGATCCTGGTCTGCCTGCTCTGCACCCGGGCGCTGTTCTGACCCGACGCGCACCCGGTCAGGACACCCCGGCTGGGCACCGGGCCTTAGTCGAAGGTGTTGCCCCAGACCATCTCGGAACCCGAGTGACCGGTGAGCCAGACGTAGACGAGGGCGGCCACACCCAGGCCCACCACCACGACCGACAGCACCGGGGGCACCCAGCGGGGCACCTTCCGGGCCCGAGGGCGCCGGCGGGTCGCCACCAGCAGCAGGATGGCCGCCACGGCGAGCCCGAGTGTGAACCGGAACAGGAGCTCGCCGTACTCGGCGTGTTGATTGATCTTGTCCAGGATCTCCCCGGAGAAGCCCCGCGCGATCTGCCGCTGCTGGAGCGCCTCACCGGAACGCACACCGACGAAGGCCGTGATCGGCGCGAGCACCGCCAGGATCGCCACCGCCCAGTCCAGCCGGGACCGGAACCGCGGCAGCACGATGTACGCGAAGGCGAGCAGCGCCAGCAGCGGGACGAAGACCACGACCGCGTGCACGACCAGCACGTGTGCGGGTAGGCCCAGTACCTTCTCGAACATCGGCACCTCCGGCATAGTTGATCGCGGGATGCCAGCGTACGGCGCGCCGGTTCCCCCGCCCAGGACTCTGCTGGTTCACACGGGTAATCCATGGGCCCGGTTCACCGAGCTGCCACCTGATCGACCTGGCCGGTGGCCGGGGCCACCGGTTACCGCTGGTGGTTGTCGTGCCGG
Source organism: Micromonospora sp. CA-263727 (assembly GCF_050942455.1). Lineage (NCBI taxonomy): Bacteria > Bacillati > Actinomycetota > Actinomycetes > Micromonosporales > Micromonosporaceae > Micromonospora > Micromonospora sp. CA-263727. The sequence continues at coordinate 740,441 of NZ_CP192031.1, read as the reverse complement.
GGTGGCCGTGCTGTCATTGACGCATGCCCGGTGGCGAGGAGCTGCTCCGGTCGAGGGGCCTACGGGTCACCCGGCCGCGCCTCGCCGTGCTCGACGTCCTGGCCGACGGCGGCCACCTGGAGGTCGACGAAATCACCCGGCGGGTGCGGGAGCGCCTCGACTCGGTCTCCACCCAGGCCGTCTACGACGTGCTGGGCGCGCTCTCCCGCGCCGGGCTGTCCCGACGGATCGAGCCGGCCGGCAGCCCCGCCCGCTACGAGGCCCGGGTCGGCGACAACCATCACCACGTGGTGTGCCGGGGCTGCGGCGAGATCGCCGACATCGACTGCGCCGTCGGCAGCGCCCCCTGCCTCGACCCGGACACCGCGCACGGCTTCCAGGTCGACGAGGCGGAAGTGACCTTCTGGGGGCTCTGCCCCGCCTGCCAGGCCCGCCGATCCGCCGACGAATGATCGCCCAGACCCGCCGGCCCGGCCGCTGCGTGGACGCCGGCACCGACCGGAGCGTGGCACGCTTGGCTGGTGGACTCCGTTGACGTCGGCCTGTTCGGCCCCGGTTCGGTCACCTGGAAACTGCACGCGGAGCCGATCCTCTTCGTCGCCGGCCTGCGTTCGCTCTACCTCCAGGCGCTGCACCCGCGGGCGATGGCCGGGGTGGCGCAGAACAGCAACTACCGCCGGGACGCCTGGGGCCGCCTGGTCCGCACCGCCAACTACGTGGGGACCACCGTCTACGGCACCACCGCCGAGGCGGAGGAGGCCGGCCGGCGGTTGCGCCGGCGGCACGGCCGGATGACGGCGGTCGACCCGGCCACCGGAGAACGGTTCCGGATCGACGAGCCCGAGCTGCTGCGCTGGGTGCACGTGACCGAGGTGGAGTCGTTCCTCGACACCGCGCGCCGGGCCGGCGTGCCGCTGGACGCGGACGAGGTGGACGGCTACTACACCGAGCAGCGCCGCGCCGCCGCCCTGGTCGGGCTGGCCCCGGAGACGGTCCCCGGCACCGCCGCCGAGGTCGCCGAGTACTACCGGCAGATCCGCCCCGAACTGCGGATGACCCGCGAGGCCGCCGAGACCGCCCTGTTCCTGACCGTCCCGCCGCTGCCGTGGCAGCTGAGCCTGCCCGCCCGGGTCGGGCTCAACCTCGGCCCGCCCAGGTGGGCGTACCTGGGCATCGCCGGCACCGCGTTCGCGCTGCTGCCGGCCTGGGCGCGGCGACGCTACGGCGGGCTCGGTCTGCCCACCACCGACCTCTCGGCGGACGTGACGGTACGCGCGCTGCGGCTCGCCCTGACCGCGTTGCCTCGTGACTGGCGGGAGGGGCCGATGCGGCGCGCGGCCGAGGAACGCGCCGCTGGGCGCACCGCCGTCAGCCCCGCTCGGCCGGCGGCCCGGTGAGCCGCTCGACGGCGGCCCATGGCTCCTTGCCCGGCACTGCGGCACCGGCCGGGCAGGTGCGCCGGTAGTCGCACCAGCCGCAGCGCGGGCTGGGAGTGGTCGGGAAGGCGCCGTCCGGGTCACCGCCGTCGGCCACCGTACGCTCGGCGGCCATGATGTCGCGCGCGGTCTCCTCGGCGCGGGTCACCTGCCGGGTCAGCGACTCGACCGTGTGCTCGTGCGCGGCAACCGTGCCGCTGGGCAGATGATGCAGCTCGACCCGGCGACATGGCCGGCGGAACACCCGCTCGGCCGCGTACGCGTAGAGCGCCAACGCCTGCGAGCCTCGCGCGTCGTCGGTGTCCATCCCGGTGCGGCCGGTCTTGTAGTCGACGATGACCAGCTCCGGGCCCTGCGCACCCGGTCGGGAGTCGATCCGGTCGGCGCGGCCGTTGAACGCCAGCACCCCGGTCTTCACCGCCACCACCCGCTCGACCCCGACCGGTTCGTCGGCCGGGTCGAGCCCGCCCAGATAGGTCTCAAGCCAACCCAGGGCCCGCCGGTAGGCGTCGCGTTCCTGCTCGTCGTCGCGGTAACCGTCGCGTACCCAGACGCCCTTGAGCAGGGTGGACAGCACCTCCGGGCGACGCCGGTCGGCGGGCAGGGCATACCAGTTCTTCAGGGCGGTGTGCACGCTGGCGCCGAGCGAGTTGTGCGCCCACGGCGGGCCCTTCTGCGGCGCTGGACGGTCGACGTAGGAGTAGCGGTAGCGCCGGGGACAGTCGGCGTACGCACCCAGCTTGCTCGGTGTGCAGACGAAGAGCCGCTCGGGCATGCCCTCGAAGCCGAGCTGCTCGGGCTGCGCGTCGCGCTGCCGGGGCGCGCGCCCACCGGCAGCGGGTCGTCCGGATGAGGAGGCTCGTCGCACGTCCACGATCCTGCCATCCACCCCCGACAGTCCCGCCGGCCCGGTCAGCCGGCTCCGGTGAAGCCGGCCACGAAGGCGAAGATCGCGTCCGCGATGAGCTGCACGGCGATCGCGGCCAGCAGCAGGCCGGCGATCCTGGTCAGCACCTCGATCCCGCCGGGACGCAGGACCTTGACGATTCCGCCGGAGAACCGCAGCACGATCCAGACCGCCAGCATCACCGCGACGATCGCGGCGGCGATGGCGGTGTAGTCCGCCGCGCCGTCGGCCTGCTGGACGAAGAGCATGGTGGCCACGATCGCGCCCGGCCCGGCCAGCAGCGGCGTCCCCAGCGGCACCAGGGCGATGTTGGCGGTGGCCTGTTTGGTCGGGTCGTCGGTCTTGCCGGTCAGCAGTTCCAGCGCGACCAGGATCAGCAGCAGCCCGCCGGCCGCCTGCAACGCCGGCAGGTCGACGTGCAGGTAGGCGAGGAGCGTCTGACCGGCCACCGCGAAGACCACGATCACGCCGAGCGCCAGCGCGACCGCCTGCCAGGCGGCCCGGTTGCGCTCCCGGGCGGCCAGCGGGCCGGTCAGCGCAAGGAAGATGGGCATCATGCCCGGCGGGTCGGTGATCACCAGCAGGGTCACGAAGACCTCGCCGAAGAGCTTGAGATCCACCCGGTCACCGTAGCCGGGCCCGACGGGGCCGAAACTCAGGTCATCCCGAAGCGACCTCGGTCACCCCGGACGAGGCGGCGACGATCCGCTCGTACGCCTCGGGTGCGGTGGTGAAGGCGCCCAGCCGGACCGTCTTGTGGGTGCCGTGGAAGTCCGACGAGCCGGTCACCAGCAGGCCCAACTCGGCGGCGAGCCCACGGACGTGCGCCTGTTCGGCGGGCGAGTGGTCCTCGTGGTCGGCCTCCAGACCGGCCAGGCCGGCCGCCGCCAGCTCGGCGATCAGCGTGTCGGGCGCGATCCGGCCCCGCCGGGTGGCCCGGGGATGGGCGAACACCGGCACGCCGCCGGCCGCCCGGATCAGCCGGACCGCCCGGAACACGTCGATGTCCTCCTTGGGCAGCCGGTACCGCTCCCCCAGCCAGTCCGGCCCGAACGCCTCGGCGGTGGTGGCGACCAGGCCGGCCCGGATCAGCGCCTGCGCGATGTGCGGCCGGCCGACCGTCCCGCCGCCCGCGCCGGCCAGGATCTCCGGCCAGCTCACGTCGACACCGTCGGCGCGCAGCAGGGTCACGATCCGCTCGCCGCGCGCCGCCCGGGCGGCGCGCACCCGGGCCAGCTCGGTGACCAGTTCCGGATGGTCCGGATCGAAGAGGTACGCCAGCAGGTGCAGTGGCAGCGGCGGCTGCTCGCCGTACCAGCGACAGGAGAGTTCCGCCCCGCGGACCAGGCGCAGCCCGGGCGGCAGTGCCCGCAGGGCCGGCTCCCAGCCGGCGGTGGTGTCGTGGTCGGTGATGGCCACCACGTCCAGCCCGGCCCCGGCGGCGGCGCGGACCAGCTCGGCCGGGCCGAGTGTGCCGTCGCTGGCCTTGGAGTGGGTGTGCAGGTCGATCCGGAGGGTCACGTCCCGACGCTACCGGGCACCCGGTCAACCACCGGTGACCACCACCGGGCGCTGCCCGGCGAGGAGACCGGGAAGCGCGACGGGGGCGGCGGGCCGGCTGGCGCGTACCCGGTCGACGTCGACCCGGACCAGGCCACCGGTGATGTCGGCGTAGTACGCCCTGTCCGACGTGAACCAGGCGACGCTGCCGGTCATCTGCGGCCCGGCCGGGCGGACCTCGGCGGACGGGCCGAGCTGCGTCAGGTCGACCAGCAGCGCCGACTCCTGCCCTCCGGACCGCCCGTTGGCCAGCAGCCAGCGCCCGTCCGGCGACACCGCGCCCAGCCCGTCACCGCGCAGCTCCGGCCCGCAGTCCGGCTGGGCCGGGACGAGGCCCTGCGCCGGGTCGAGCAGGGTCAGGCAGGGGCGCTGCGACGTGCCGGTGGTGACCTCGCCGACCAGCCGCCCGTCGAGCAGCGGGCCGAAGACGTGCGTGCTGGCCCGGTCGGTGCCGGTGTCAAGCGGGCCGGGCCGCACCCGCCACAGCACGTGCCCGGGACGGTCGGGCGCGAGCCGCACCAGCACGGCATTGTCGACGTAGCGCAGCGGTACGGCCTCGGTCGGCGCCTCGGCGCGTACGGTGCCGGTCAGCTCGCCGTTCACGATCCTGGAACTGGCCAGCACGGTGCCCTGCTTCCAGGCGACCTGCTGGCCCTGCCGGTCGAGGACGATCTCGTCGGCACCGGCCAGCAGCACCTGCGCCGTGCCGGTCGGCGTCACCGCCCAGAGCATGCGCCCGCTCAGCGTGGGTGCCCCGACGGCCAGCCAGCCGCGGCCATCGGCGAGGCGGTGCGCGCGCTCCACCCCGCCGGCGCCGCTGACGTTCACCCGCCGGCCCTGCGCGGTGGCGATCGTCTCGCCCAGCACCAGGTCGACCTCGGCGAGTGCGGCCTCGGTGTCCGGTCCGGTTGGTGGCGGGACGGCCGTCCGGGACCCGTCCGGCACCGGATCCGGCTCGCCGATCACCACCGTGCTCCCGGTCGGTGGCTGGTCGTCGCCCAGGTGCATCGCCCCCGCGCTGACCACCACGATCACCACCGCGGCGAGACTCATCCCGGCCAGGGCCCGGCGACGCTGGATGCGGTTCGCGTGGCGGATCGCCGCATGCGCCGGATCGTGGGCGGGTGCACGGGACATCGCCGCCTGCCGGGAGAACGCCTCCCGGACGGCGCGTTCCAGCTCGTCTTGCGGCACGTTCAAAGAACGATTCGGAGGCGCGCTCGGGTTGTCACGACCTCTGGAGACAGCGCTCACCGATGCTCTCCCACCAGGGCCGCGTCCGGCTTCGGAACGGCCGCTGGCGGCTGATCGAGCGGGGCGGTCGACCCGACTCGCCCGTCCTGCGGCGCACCGCCGGCCGGTCCCGGCCGGCTGGCGGCCGGCGCACCGCTGGCCTGTCCGGTGGGGGCCGGTCCCCGCCGGGCGACGGTCGGCGCGCCAGGGGCCGTCCGCCGGCCAGGCCGGGTCGCCGGCTGCTCGGGGGCGACGGCCGCCGCGCCGGTCAGCGCGAACGCCTCGTCCGCGGTGAGCCGCCGGCGCAGGGTGTTCAGGGCGCGGGAGGTCTGACTCTTGACCGTGCCGGGCGAGATCTCAAGGAGGACGGCGGTCTGTGCCTCCGACATGTCCTCGTAGTAGCGCAGCACCAGCACCGCGCGCTGCCGGGCGGGCAGCGCCCGCAGGTGCCGCCAGAGCACGTCCCGGTCCAGCTGCTGCTCGATCTCGTCGGCGGCGGCACGCTCGGGCAGCACCTCGGTCGGCCGCTCGCCGTGCCAGCGGCGCCGCCACCAGCTGGTCGAGGTGTTGACCATGACACGACGGGCGTACGGCTCGATCGCCTCGATCCCGCCGAGCCGCTTCCAGGCCAGGTACGTCTTGGTAAGCGCGGTCTGGAGCAGGTCCTCTGCCGTGCCCCAGTCGCCGGTGAGCAAATACGCGGTCCGCAGCAGGGCCCCGGAACGGGCCGTGACGAAGTCACGGAACTCCTCTTCCAGCGGATCGCTGCTGGCCACGCGCCACCTCCGTTCGGAGACCTGCCCGGCAGCCTGCCATGGCGGGGCCAGCGGGTCGAGGGCGAAAGGGTGCGCAATGGCTCCGATGTTCGGTCGAAAAGTTTCAGGCCCCGTCGTCGGCCTTGGCCTCGTCCTGCTCCTTGCCCAGCCGCGCTTCGACCGCCTGCGGCTCGTACATCTCCTCGACGACGCGCAGGTAGAGCTCGTTGGGGTTGGGCAGGTTCTTGACCTCGCGGAGCGCCTGCTCCTGACCGGCCGACTCCAGCACGAAGGTGCCGTAGTTGAGGGCGCGGCCGGCCGGCGACTGTTCGTACTTCATGTCGGTGACCCGGACCAGGGGCATCATCGCGACCCGCCGGGTGATGATGCCGTTGACCACCATGACCCGTTTGTTGGTCAGGATGAACCGGTCGTACCACCAGTCGGCGACCCGCCAGGCCACCCAGCCCATCACCGCGAACCAGAGCAGGACCGCGACCGTGGTGAGCGCGCCGACGTTCTGGCCGGCGAGAAAGCCGGAGAGGTAGCCGAGCACGAAGGTGGCCGCGACGCCGATGATGATCGGCGTGACGAGGTGGATCCAGTGCCGCTTCCACTCGCCCCGGTAGCGCTCGGTGGGGAAGAGGTAGCGGGCGACCAGCGAGCTGGGCTCGTCCTCCAGCGGCAGGACCCGCCGGGGCGTCATGCCGCTGGCGTCGGCCCGCAGCCCGGCCAGTTCCTCCTCGGAGATCTGCGGCGGCTGATAGCCGCCTTCGGGATCGCGCACCCAGGCCCGCCCCGACCGACCCTCGTCGCCGTACGGCCCGTCACCGTACGGCCCGTCACCGTAGCCGGCGTCGTCGGAGAAGGCGGGGCCGTCGGAGAGACGGGCCCCGGAGCCGTAGCCCGGACCGTCGTCGGGGTCGATCCGGGGAATCGGCTCGGTGTCACGGTCCCGGCGTTCCCGGTCCGGGTCGTCGGGATCGAAGGGTGGGCCGGAGGGGCTTCCCATCGGAGGCTAAGCGACCAGGCTCGTGAAGAAGTCGCCGAAGCCCTGGGCGATGTCCATGATGCCGCCACCCAGCGACTTGAACACGTCCGCCGCAGAGTTTGGCCGGTAGGCGACGAAGAAGATCAAGAATGCGATTCCGGCCCAGGTGAGGACCTTCTTGACCATGGCGGGCCATCCTCTCGCGCGGCGCCGGGTCCCATTACCGCAGCGGCACCCAGAGTATCAGCGTGGTGTCTTACCGTGAATATCTGCGTCCGTTCTCCGACATTCCGGGAGACTTGTCAAGCCTTCCCGTGCAGGTACGAAGATGGTGCGCCGTACACGAGCTCGGACGGCGTCCACTCGACCAGGTCGTGGAGCACCACGTCCTCTGCGAGCAGATGCCCCGCGCTCGCCGGCCAGGCTATCGCATACAGCCACATTCCCCGAGCCTCGCCGGCGTACGCGCTTCGATCTGTCAGCGAATTCACCAACCACATTGGAGTTGGGTGGCCGGCCACCCTGATCCCGGCCCGCCCGACATGCCCGGGATGCCCGGGCCCCGGGTCGGTGAGCGCCTCGGCCAGTTCCGGTCCCGCGTCCGGGCCCGGCACCCCGGCGTAGCGCGCGCCCAGGCCCACGCCCGGTTCCTCGGCCACGAAGACCAGATCGGCCGGGCCGCCACCGAGCGGCTCGGGGCCGGCGCAGGCCACCGCCGTGGCGCGTACCCCGAGCCGGTCGTCGCCGGCCCACGCCACGCCCGTCGTGGTCCACCCCGGCGGCAGCGGCCACGGGCACCAGAGTGGCACCGCCGGCCGCTGCGACTGCCCGGCGGCCTGGATACGGTCCACCACGCTGGCCACGATCTCGGCGCTGATGTGCTCCGGCACGTGCAGCGGTGCGACCGGCCCGCAGTCGGTGCAGCGCGACTCGGCGTGCATCAGGTCCGGCGGTCGCACCCACCCGCCGCACCTGGGACAACTCACCGCAACAGTCACCACCCCACGGTCACCCCGCATCGGCCAACCGTCAAGCGGAGCGGCACCATTGCTCATACCGGGGACAAGCCCGAGACCAGCTCAGATCGCCCCCGGATCAGTCCGGCGCCGGCCCGCCGTAGGCCCGGATCCACGCGTGCATGGCGATCCCGCTCGCCACGCCCGCGTTGACGGACCGGGTCGAGCCGTACTGGGCGATCGAGTAAAGCTGGTCGCAGGCCGCCCGCGCGGCGTCCGAGAGGCCCGGCCCCTCCTGGCCGAACAGCAGGACGCAGCGCCGGGGCAGCGTTGTCGTCTCCAGCGGGCGGGAGCCGGGCAGGTTGTCGATCCCGACCAGCGGCAGCGCGTGTTCCGCCGCCCAACCGGCGAACTGCTCGATCGTGTCGTGGTGCCGTACGTGCTGGTAGCGGTCGGTCACCATGGCACCACGGCGGTTCCACCGGCGCCGCCCGACGATATGCACCTCGGCCGCGAGGAAGGCGTTGGCGTTGCGTACCACCGTGCCGATGTTGAAGTCGTGCTGCCAGTTCTCGATCGCCACATGGAAGTCGTGCCGCCGCCGGTCCAGGTCGGCCACGACCGCCTCGCGCCGCCAGTACCGGTACCGGTCGACCACGTTGCGCCGATCACCTTCGGCGAGCAGTTCCGGGTCGTAGCGGGGGTCGTCCGGCGGATCCCCGGGCCAGGGTCCCACGCCGACGTCGAGCTGCTCATCGGTCACGGTCAGGCAGGGTACGCCCCAGCTCGCCCCACCGCGCCGACGAGTGGCGAAGGCCGAGCGCGCCGCGCCGCCCAGCGTAGACGCGAGCACGCTGCCTCGCGAAAGCTGAACGCGCTGCCGCGCGGAGGCGTGAGACGCGCTGCCGCGCGGAGGCGTCGTGAGGCGCTGCCGCGCGGAGGCGTGAACGCGCCCGTCTAGCGGAGGCCGAGCGCGCCGCCGAGCCGGTCGAGGAACCGGCGGTCGGCAGGAGCCAGCGCGCCGCCCGGCACCATCGCCGGCACCGTCCGGCAGACCCGGGCCGCGACCGACTGCACCCATTGCCGGTACGCCGCCGAGTCGGCCGGATCGGCGCGGCGGTCGAGCACCCGCACCGCGGCCCGGCAGGCGGCGAGCACGTCCACCAGATCGGTGAGTTGCGCCGGTGACGGGGTCCCGTCGTGCCGGGCGTAGATCGCGGCCACCACGGCCCGGACCAGATCGCTGTCGAAGGCTCGGCCGGCGGCCACCGCGTCCAGCCCGGCGAGGCCGGCGGCCACGCCCCGGTGCGGTCGCCCCGGGCCGGGCTGGACTGCGGTCACGATCACCCGGCCCGGCAGGCCGGCGAGCAGCTCCCACTCGGCCCCGGAGTACGGCCCAACAGTGCTGCGCCGACGATTCACTCGCTGACGCTCACTCATGCCGGCACTCCGCTACGCTCCGCACCGCCACGAGACACCACACCGCACCGATGATTCGCTCGCTGACGCTCGCTCATGCCGGCACTCCGCTACGCTCCGCGCCGCCATGAGGCACCACCGCACCGAGTCGACGATTCGCTCGCTGACGCTCGCTCATGGCGGGACCTCCGGCGTCAGCATATGCGTCCGGGCGGCGGTCGGACGCGGTCCGCCACGAACCCGCTACCGAGGTACGGTCCGACAGTCTCTCAGCGCGGCTCGGGAAAGCTGGGCCGCTCCGGGTCGACGCCCTCCGGCAGGGACGCCGCCGCGTACTCCCGCTTGGGGACCATCACCTTGCGCCGGAAGACGCAGACCAGGGTGCCATCCTGGTTGTAGCCGCGAGTCTCCACGGCGACCACCCCCCGGTCGGGCTTCGAGGAGGACTCGCGCTTGTCCAGCACCGTGGTCTCGCCGTAGATGGTGTCGCCGTGGAAGGTGGGGGCGACATGCCGCAGCGACTCGATCTCCAGGTTGGCGATCGCCTTGCCGCTGACGTCCGGCACCGACATGCCCAGCAGGAGCGAGTAGATGTAGTTGCCGACCACCACGTTGCGCTTGAACTGGCTCGCCGTCCCGGCGTAGTGCGCGTCCATGTGCAGCGGATGGTGGTTCATGGTGAGCAGGCAGAAGAGATGGTCGTCGTACTCGGTGACCGTCTTGCCCGGCCAGTGCCGGTAGATCGCGCCGACCTCGAACTCCTCGTAGTAACGCCCGAACTGCATCCTGGCCCCCTTCGACGGACGGCGATGGAGTTCGGCACAGCATGCCTTATCGACGGTTAAGGCGATCCGAGGGGCGTAGGCCGCGTCGAAATGTCACAGCGACCGGAGGCCAGCGCCAGAAAACGGCCGGCCAGGGCGGGCGCGACCCGGCGGATCCGAACCGCCGACCGGGGCCGGACGCAATGAGCGGCGGGGCCCTCCCCGGCACCCGCCGCCCACGCTCTGATGTCTCAAGATTCTGCCGGACACCCGTCCGGCTGCACAGAGACCGAGGTCACATTTATCTTTTTGTTACGTCACTCAGTGTGACCGATCATCGCCCCAAAAGCGATCTCCGCAGGTCGAATCGGCGCTAGTCAACATCGAAGTTACCAACCCGTAGCGCGATCGGGGATCGATCACCCTGGAAACGCTCCCATCACGCCTGGTTACGCAAATGCGACGTGCATTTGCGATCTGCCGACGACCCGCCGGACCGACAGTGATCGATGCGGACAAAGTCCCCCAGCGGACTCCGCCCCGGAGTTTCGGTGGCATCGCGGTGGGAATGCGATGGGGTCCACCCGGGTTCCACCAGACGTAGCTGTTCCGCGTGATCGGAGAGATTCAGATGGCAACCGTCGAGCTGACCACGGCTAACTTCGACCAGGTGACCGAGAGCGACGGCATCGTGCTGGTTGACTTCTGGGCCGAGTGGTGTGGCCCCTGCAAGCGGTTCTCCCCGGTCTACGAGCGCTCCTCGGAGAAGCACTCCGACATCACCTTCGGCAAGGTGGACACCGAGGCCCAGCAGGACATCGCCGCCAAGTTCGACATCCGGTCCATCCCCACGATCATGGCCATTCGCGACGGCGTGATCGTCTTCGCCCAGCCGGGCGCGCTGCCGGAGTCGGCCCTGGAGAACCTCATCGAGCAGGTGCGCGGCCTCGACATGGACGACGTACGCAAGAAGCTCGCCGAGCACAAGCACTGAGCCGCCACAGGACGCCGATGGCCGGGCCCACGGATCGGGTCCGGCCATCGGCGTCTCCGGCTCCATCGGCGTTGCCGGCTACCCGTGGGGGCGCTCCCGCGCCTCCCGAGGCAGCGCACAGGCGGCCGTACCGCCGGGCAGGCGGTGCCGGTTTCGAGCCACCCAGCGGTACACGGGCCAGGCCAGGGCGCGTACCGGAGCAAGCCGCAGCCCGACCCCGGCGAGCCGCCAGCCGACGCCGCTGCTGCTGATAAGGAGCGCGGCGACGGCGTCCGGGCCGGCGGCGCGGCTGCCGTCGAGCCCCACCCACTGCACCGCCTCCTCGCACTCGGCCTCGGTCAGCCCGAGCCGATCGAGGTCGGCGAACTGCCAGGGCACCACCCGGGCGTCGGTCGGGATCCGGCGGGCAATGAACTCCGCGCAGCGGGTGCAGAACGCGCAGTCCCCGTCGTAGACCAGGGTCGGCATCTCCATGCCTCCATCCTGCCTCTGAACGACCCCTTCATGTGCACCACTTGCACCGGGCTCGTACATGTGTTCGAATTATGCCCATGCGCTGGGACAACCTCGCCGCTCCCCCGGTGGGGGATGCTCCCGGCCGGGCAGCGCCAGCGACACCACCCCTGCCGCTGGCGCTGCCCGGCGCGGTCGTACGCACCTTCGACACCCCCGGCTTCGCCGGGATGACCTTCTACGAGGTACGCGCAAAGTCGATCCTCAACAAGGTGTCCGGGGCGTCCCGCGTGCCCTTCGAGTGGACGGTCAACCCATACCGGGGATGCAGCCACGCCTGCGTCTACTGCTTTGCCCGTAACACCCACACCTATCTGGATCTCGACGCGGGCGCGGACTTCGACCGGCAGGTGATTGTCAAGGTCAACGCCGGTGAGCTGGTGCGACGCGAGCTGGCCGCGCCGCGCTGGCGGGGCGCGCACATCGCGATGGGCACCAACGTCGACTGCTACCAGCGGGCCGAGGGGCGTTACCGGCTCATGCCACCGATCATCGAGGCGCTGCGCGACTTCGCCAACCCGTTCTCGATCCTCACCAAGGGCACGCTGATCCTGCGCGACCTGCCGCTGCTGCGGCAGGCGGCCCAGGTCACCCGGGTCGGCGTGTCGTTCTCGGTGGGCCTCCTCGACGAGCGGCTGTGGCGGTCGGTCGAGCCGGGCACGCCGAGCCCACGCCGGCGGCTGGAGGCGGTACGCCAGTTCGCCGACGCCGGCTTCGAGGTCGGGGTGCTGATGGCGCCGATCCTGCCCGGCCTCGGCGACTCCGACGAGTCCATCGAGGCCACCGTGGCGGCGATCGCCGACGCCGGGGCGACCAGCGTGACACCACTGCCCCTGCACCTGCGCTCCGGCGCCCGCGAGTGGTACGCCCGCTGGCTCGCCGGGCAGCACCCCCACCTGCTCCCCCGCTACCGCGAGCTGTACCGGTCGGGCGCCTACGCGCCACAGTCGTACCAGCGGGAACTGACCGCACGGGTACGCATCGCCGCCCGCCGCCACGGCCTGCCCCGGCCCGAGCGCGGCGACCACCGTCAGCTGCCGCCGCCATCGGTGCCGGCACCCGAGCAGCTCAGCCTGCTCTGACCCGCCCGCTCGCCCGGCCGACCGGTTCCCAGGTCGGGCGCTGCGGCACCGGATCGGTGTAGGCCGGGCGTCCTGACCAAGCCGGGGATCTGCGGCGCGGCTAGAGTCGGCGGGTGCGCCCCGCCGAGCAGATCCTCGCCGACTCCGCCGTGATCGCCGTCGTGGGCGCGTCGCGCGATCCGGGCAAGGCCGCGCATCGCGTGCCGGCCGAGATGCAGCGGTACGGCTGGCGGATAATCCCGGTCAACCCGATCGCCGACGAACTCTTCGGTGAACCCGTGTACCGGTCCCTGGCCGACATCCCGCATCCGGTCGACCTGGTCGACGTGTTCCGGCCGGCCGAGGAGGCCGCCGAGGTGGCGCGCGAGGCGGTGGCGATCGGTGCCCCGGCGGTCTGGTTGCAGTTGGGCATCGTCTCCCCGCGGGCCCGCCAGATCGCGCAGGCGGCCGGCATCGACTACGTCGAGAACCGCTGCCTCATCGTCGAGCGCGCCGCCGCCAACCTGACCCGGCTGGGCTGAGCCGAGCCGGGCCCGGCCGGGCTTCGCCGGGCCCGGCTGTTAAGAGGGGGCCCCTGCTCTACCGGAGGCGTTAATAGGGGGCCCTTCCTTACAAGGTGTAGTTGCGGAGGAGGCCGCGGGAGATGATGGTTTTCTGGATCTCCGAGGTGCCCTCGCCGATGAGCAGGAACGGGGCCTCCCGCATCAGCCGCTCGATCTCGTACTCCTTGGAGTAGCCGTAGCCGCCGTGGATGCGGAACGCCTCCTGGACCACCTCGGCGCAGTACTCGGAGGCGAGCAGCTTGGCCATCCCCGCCTCGACGTCGTTGCGCTGGCCGGCGTCCTTGAGCCGGGCGGCGTTGACCATCAGGGCGTGCGCCGCCTCGATCTTCGTGCCCATCTCGGCGAGCTTGAAGGCGATGGCCTGGTGCTTCGCGAGCGGCTGGCCGAAGGTCCTGCGCTGCTGGGCGTACCCGACGGCCAACTCGAAGGCGCGGAGGGAGATGCCGCAGGCCCGGGCCGCCACGTTGACCCGGCCGACCTCGATGCCGTCCATCATCTGGTAGAAGCCGCGGCCCACCTGGTCGGCCCCGCCGAGCACGGCGGTCTCTGCGACGGTGACGCCGTCGAGCACCATCTCGGTGGTCTCGACGCCCTTGTAGCCCATCTTGTCGATCCGGCCGGGGATGGTCAGGCCGGGTGCGGTCTCGCCGAAGCCCGGCTCCTTCTCCAGCAGGAAGGTGCTCATGTTGCCGTAGACCGAGTCGGCACCGGTGTCGGTCCTGACCAGGGTGGCCACCACCGACGAGTACGCGCCGTTGGTCAGCCACATCTTCTGGCCGTTGATCACGAAGGTGTCCCCGTCCCGGACCGCCTTCGACTTGATCGCCGAGACGTCGGAGCCGCACTCCGGTTCTGACATCGAGAAGGCCCCGCGTACCTCGCCGGTGGCCATCTTCGGCAGCAGCCGCGCCCGCTGCTCGGCGGAGCCGTGCTGGGAGATGAGGTACGCCACGATGAAGTGCGTGTTGACGATCCCGGAGATCGACATCCAGCCCCGGGACAGTTCCTCCACGACCAGGGCGTAGGTCAGCAGGGACTCGCCGAGACCGCCGTACTCCTCGGCGATGGTGAGGCCGAACAGCCCCATCTCCTTCATCCCGTCGAGGATGTCGGTCGGGTACTCGTCGGCGTGCTCCAGGCGCTGAGCGTGCGGAATGATCTCCTTGTCGGCGAACTCCCGGACGGTCTCCAGGATCGACCGCTGCTCGTCGGTCAGGCCGGGCGTCTGCGCGAGTCGGGCCATCTCAGCCTCCGGGGAGTCAGCGCTTACTCAGAGGTAACTAAACGCTCGATCAGTATCGGTCGGGGGGCCGGCACGGCCAAGGTGACCAGTCCACACAACCGCTGTGAAAAGGTTCACCGCTGCGGGTAGCGTCCCGCAATGAGGGCGTCATCCACCAGCGGGGCGACCTGGACGGGATGCCGTGCTGCGCCGACGGAGGAGAGCTGTGAGCCAACCGCCAGAGCCGGACCAGCCGCCGTCGCCCTACGAACCGCCGCCGGGTGGCCAACCACCGCCGCGCCAGCCGCCGGGCACCCCGCAGTACGGCCAGCCGTACGGGCAGCCGCACGGCGAACAGCCGGCGTACGGGCAGCCGGCGTACGAACACCCGGGGCAGCCGCCGCACGGCCAGCAGTGGGGGCAGCAGCCGCCGTACACCCCGCAGGTGCCCTACGGGCAGTACGGTCCGCCGTCCCCGCAGGGGCGTGGTGGTGGCACCAACGTGCTCGCCATCCTGTCGCTGGTCTTCGCGTTCGTCTTCGCTCCCGCCGGCATCGCCCTCGGCCACCTGGCCAAACGCCAACTGCGCACCAGCGGCGAGGAGGGCGACCAGCTCGCCACCTGGGGCCTGATCCTCAGCTACGTCTTCACCGGCATCTACCTGGTGGCCTGCTGTGGCTGGCTCGCCCTGGTGCTCTGGGCCGGCTCGGACAGTCGGTACGCCTGAGACTGAGGACGGCTCAGCGGAACTGGGCCTCACGCACGCTGTTGCCGCCGTCGACCACCAGCATCTGGCCGGTGATGTACGACGCGGCCGGCGAACAGAGGAAGGTGATCGCCGCGGCCACCTCGTCCGGGGTGCCGGGACGCCCCACCGGCGTGCCCAGGCCCTGCTTGATCTCGGCCATGGTGGAGGCGGCGGTGTAGATGGTGCCCGGGGCCACCGCGTTGACCGTGACCCCGTCGGCGATCATCTCCATGGCCAGCGCCCGGGTCAGCCCGACCACGCCGGCCTTGGCCGCCGCGTACGCCGCCTCGGTGGGCAGCGCGTTGACCGGGCCGGCGGTGGCCGCCAGATTCACGATCCGCCCCCAACCCCGCTCGGCCATCCCGCCGATGAACGCCCGGCTGCACAGGAACGCCGTGGTCAGGTTCCGGTCGATCTCGCCACGCCACTCCTCGAAGCTGAGCTGGGCCACCGGGCGCAGCACCTCCGGGCTCGCCCGGCTGGCCAGGCCGGCGTTGTTGACCAGCACCTCGACGTCACCGAGTTGCTCGGCGACGGCGTCGGCCAGCGCGCCGACCTCCGACTCGTCGGTGAGGTCGGCGACGAAGCCGGTCACCCCGAGCTCGCCGGCCCGCTCGTGGATGCGTCGGGTGGTCGAGACGATCGCCACCCGGGCACCCAGGTCGGTCAGCCTGCGGGCGGTGGCGTACCCGATGCCGTCCGGGCTGCCCGCACCGGTCACCAGGGCGACCTTGCCGTCCAGCCGCATCGTCACCGGCTCGGGCAGCGCGGCCGGTAGGTCCTGGTCGTCGGCCCCCGGCGCCGCGACGGCGCGGGGGCGTCGGGCCACACCCGGCCGGCTGACGTCCCGTCTCGGTCGATTGCCGGACCGGTCCGCTGCGCGCGCGTCAATCCCCATGCCGAGATCCTGCCCTCTGCCGTCGCGCCGGGCAACGCCGCACCCGGTGCCGGGCGCGTCGCGGGTTGCCCGGCGGTGACTACCCTGACTGCACCCCAGCATCGCGACGGAGAGAGAGCCCGATGACACAGCCCCCGCCGGCCGGCGGCTGGCCCGACCCCGCGTCGACCGGTCAGCCCTCCACGCCGCCAGCCGACCCGACCCTGCCGGTGAGCGCCCAGCCGGCCGTCCCGCCCCAGCCCACCGGGTACGACCCGGGCCAACCAGCCGACCCGTACGCCGCCACCACGTCGGCCCCGGGTGTGCCGCTGGCCGCCGCGCCGTACCCGCAGGCCGGCTACCCGCCCCAGCCGGGGTACGGCTACCCGCCGCCCGCATACGGCTATCCGCAGCAGACGAACTCGCTGGCCATCGTCGCTCTGGTGCTCTCCCTGATCGGGATCGGCTCGTGCATCACCGCGCCGATCGGCGCGATCATGGGGCACGTGGCCATGCGCCAGATCCGGGAGCGGGGCGAGGGCGGCGAGGGGCTGGCAAAGGCGGCCATCATCGTCGGCTGGATCCTCACCGCCCTGATGGCGGTGCTGATCGTCGGCTGGATCCTCTTGATCGCCTTCGCGATCCTGGACTCGTCCACCACCGTCTGAACACGGCATGCCTGCCGCGACCGAGGTCGGGGCAGGCATGCCGGAAGGCGATTGGGCTACCCGGCGGGCGGCACGAAGGTCGACGTACGCGCCATGCCGGCGGCCCGGCCCTTGGCCGCGATCACCAGCGCCATCTTGCGGGACGCCTCGTCGATCATCTCGTCGCCGAGCATGACCGCGCCCAGCCGGCCGCCCGCCTCCGAGGTCGAGTGCTGGTATGCGTCGAGGATCAACTCGGCGTGGTCGTAGTCGGCCTGGGCCGGCGAGTAGACCTCGTTGGCGGCGTCGATCTGCCCGGGGTGCAGCACCCACTTGCCGTCGAAGCCGAGCGCGGCCGAACGCTTCGCCACCTCGCGGAAGGCGTCCACGTCCCGGATCTGCAGGAACGGGCCATCGATGGCCTGCTTGTCGTACATCCGGGCGGCCATCAGGAGCCGCATCAGGATGTAGTGGTACGGGTCGCCCGGGTAGTCCGGGATGAGCGCGCCGACCACCAGCGACTTCATGTTGATCGAGGCCATGAAGTCGGCCGGACCGAAGATGATCGTCTCGACCCGGGGCGAGGCGGCGGCGATGGCGTCGACGTTGACCAGACCGGCCGCGTTCTCGATCTGCGCCTCGATGCCGATCCGGCCCACCTCAAGGCCGAGGGTCTTTTCCAGCTGGGTGAGGGTCAGGTCCAGCCACTGCACCTGGGCCGCGTTCTGCACCTTGGGCAGCATCACGCAGTCGAGGTTGGCGCCGGCGCCCTCGACCACATCGATGACGTCCCGATAGGTCCACGGCGTGGTCAGGTCGTTGACCCGGACCACCCGGGTCTTGCCCGCCCAGTCGCCTTCGTTGAGCGCGGCCACGATGTTCTTCCGGGCGTCCGGCTTGGCCAGTGGCGCGACCGCGTCCTCCAGGTCGAGGAAGACCTGGTCGGCCGGCAGGCCCTGGGCCTTGCCGAGCATCTTGACGCTAGATCCGGGCACGGCCAGGCAGGACCGGCGGGGGCGCCCAACAACGGCCATCGACTGCGCTCCTTCCGGTGCGGCGGCCCACCGCCACCCGACTCAGAGCGACCGGCGATAGGGCGCTCTTAACGAATCCAAAGGCGTTTGTGACGCCACGGTAACCTCGTGCCGTGACCGGGGTGAATGGACCTGTGGAAGATCTCACTGACCGTCGGCTGGTGGTGGTGACGGGAGCCAGCTCCGGTATCGGACTGGCCGCCGCGACCGACCTTGCGCGTCGTGGCGACCAGGTGGTGCTGGTCGGCCGCGACCCGTCCCGGCTGCGGACCGCCGCCGACGAGGTACGCGAGGCGTCCGGCGAGCGGCCCGAGGTGTTCCGCGCCGACTTCGCGGTGCTCGACGACGTACGGCGGCTCGCCGACGACCTGCGCGCGGGGTATGACCGGATCGACGTGCTGGCCAACAACGCGGGCGCGATCGTGCTCCAGTCGGTCACCACGGTCGACGGCTTCGAGCTCTCCATCCAGGCCAACCACCTGGCCCCGTTCCTGCTGAGCAACCTGCTCGCCGACCGGATCCGCCGGATGGTGGTGACCGCCTCGGGCGCGCATCGCAGCGGCGCGCTGGACCCGGACGACTTCAACGCGTTCCTGCGCCGCTACCGCCCGATGTCCGCGTACGGCACCAGCAAGCAGGCGAACATCCTCTTCGCCGCGGAGGCGGCGCGGCGGTGGCCGGCTGTCGACTCGTACTCCTTCCATCCCGGCGTGGTGCGGACCCGGTTCGGCAACGAGAGCCGGCTGGTCGCCGCGGGCATGCGCCTGCTGCCGCTACGCGGCCCGGTCAAGGGCGCGCAGACGCTGGTGTGGCTGGCCAACCAGGACCGGTCCCGGCTGGTCGACGGCGGCTACTACTTCGACTGCCGGCCACGCCGGCCGTGGCCCAAGGCGGCCGACCCGCAGCTCGCGGCCCGGCTCTGGACGGCCAGCGCCGCCGCGGTCGGCATCCCGGCCTGACCTCAGTCGGGTAGCGGTGTCGGGTCCGCCGGAACGGCGGTGGCGATCCGGGCCGCACGCCGGGCCGTCCGGGCGCTGGAGAGCACCACCACGGCCACGCCGGCCAGCAGCAGGGCCAGGCCGGGCAGGGTCATCGGGTCCGGCAGTTGGCCCAGCCACGCCCAGCCGAGCAGCGCCGCTCCGGGGGCCTCCAGCAGGATCAGCACGCTGACCGTGGTGGCCGAGACCCGCCGCAGCGCGTAGTTGAACATCGAGTGGCCGAGCAGTTGGGCGCCGCCGACCAGGGCCAGCACGGCCAGCCAGGTCCCGGTGTCGTAGCCGCCCAGCGGCACCCGGGCGACCAGGCAGACGACCAGCAGGATCAGGGCGCACACCCCGTAGCAGATCGTGGTGTAGGTGGCGGTGCTGACCGTGACCCGGGCGCGCTCGCCCAGCGCGGTGTACACCGCCACGAAGATGCCCCCGGCGATCGCCAGCAGGTCGCCGGCGAAGGCCGTCCCGGAGACGGTGAAGTCGGCGCCGGTCGCCAGCACCGCACCGACCACCGCGACGCCGATGCCGGCCCAGACGCCCAGCGGCAGCCGCCGGCCCTGGGTCCGGGCGATCAGTCCCTGCCAGACCGGCTGGGTGGCGACCAGCGCCGTCGCGGCGGCCACCGAGGTGAGCTTCGCGCTCGGCATCCAGGTGGCGAAGTGCGCCGCCAGGGCCACGCCGGAGAGCACGCAGAACAGGCCCTCCCGCCGGCCGGCGCCGGTGACCAGCGAACGGAGTTCGGCCCGCCGCCGGGCCAGCGTGAACGGGCCCAGCACGGTCACCGAGAGCAGGTTGCGCCAGAACGCCACGGCCAGCGCGGGTGCCGCGGCGAAGGCGATCAGCGGTGCCGACGAGGACACCGCGACGACGGCGAGGGCCAGCGCGCCGGTGGTCAGCAGGTGCGGCGACGGACGACGGGGTTCTGGTGGCACGAGACGCAATCCTCACACGACGCCGGGCAGCACGGTCCGTCAGCATTCGGTTACGATCATGCGCGTCCCGTCGGGGCCTCTCACCTCGCGCCGGAGGCGCTTTCCCATGCCCAGGTTTCAGGCGGTGCTGTTCGACTTCTTCGGCACGCTGACCCGTCCGGTTCAGCGTGGCGCCGGTCACCGCACCACCGCCGAGCTGCTCGGCTGCCCGCCGGACACCTTCGTCGAGGTGCTCGACCGTAGCTTCTACGAACGGGCCAGCGGGCGCTTCGGCAGCGCCGAGTCCACCCTGCGGTGGGTGTGCGAGCAGGCGGGCGTACGCCCGCAGGAGGACGCCCTGCGGGCGGCGGTGGCCTCCCGGCACCGGGCGGTACGCGCGGACACCCGGCTCCGGGACGACGCGGTGCCGACGCTGCGGGCGCTGCGGACGCGGGGCATGCGTACCGGCCTGATCAGCGACTGTACGCACGAGCTGCCGGCGTTCCTGCCGGAGCTGGCCGTCGACTCGCTGCTCGACGTCCGGATCTTCTCCATCCAGCTGGGCTGCTGCAAGCCGGACACCGCGCTCTACCTCGCCGCCTGCGCGCGGCTGGGCCTGCATCCCGACGACTGCCTCTACGTGGGCGACGGCGGCAGCCAGGAGCTGACCGGGGCGCAGCGCGCCGGAATGAGCGCCGTCCGGCTGGCCGCGCCCGACCTGGTCGACCATCTGGTCTTCAACGTCGACGCCGGATGGGCCGGTCGAGCGTTGGGCACGCTCGGCGAGGTGCTCGACGTGGTCGAGGAAGCGACGGAACCGGTGCCCGTGCCGTCGTGAGGCGCGGGCACACCGTGGAGGGCGTCAGCGACGCCGCACGCGGTGCAACCGGAACGGCTTGCGGGTCGCCCGGACCACCGGTGCCGGCCGGGGCGGCTCGGCGAGCGAGCCGGTGGGCAGCTCCGCGCCCTGCACCGCCTTCGCGGCGGCGGCCAGTCGGACCAGCGCGCATCCGTCGGCGGCCCAGCGGGCGACCAGGTCGGCGGTCGGGCCGGGGGCGTTCAGCCGCTTGGCACCCACCAGTGGGGCCAGCGTGTCCCATTCGTCGGTGCCCGGGACCACCCGGGTCACCCGCGCCGGCCAGGTGACGATCCGGCCGCCGTGGTCACCGCGGAGCGTCACCTGCGCTTCGTCGGCCTCGGCCAGCCCCGGCGCGGCCTGCTCCCCGGGGCCGCTGACCACGAAGAGCGCACCCTCCAGGGGTACGCACCACAGGGCCAGCGACCGGCCACCGGCCACCGAGACCCAGGCCACCGCGGCCTTCTTCATCGCCTCGTCGACCAGTGGAGTGCTGTTGGGCTCCGCTGCCTCGGTCACCACCGCATCCTCTCGTATCCGGCCCGGTCGGCTGCGCGACGGTCAGCCGACGAAGGGCGGTACCACGATCTCGCCCCGCGCCACCGGCATCACCTGGCCGGCGACGGTGGCGCCCACCGCCGTACCGCCGGCCGCGGTCACCGTGCAGGCCAGCGACGACGGCCGCCCCATCTCGGCACCCTGCTCGACGGTGTACGACGATCGTCCCTCACCGGGCAGCAGGCCGCTGGCCACCAGCCACACCCCCAGCCCGAGCGCGGCGGATCCGGTCGCCGGGTCCTCGGGTACGCCGAGGCCGGGGACGAATACCCGGGCGTGTGCGGTTTGCGTGGCGGCGTTCCAGGAGAAGACGCTCACGTGCTCGATCCCGTACCGCCGTGCCGCCACCGCGTCCACCTGGGCTCGGGCCAGGGCGTCCGGGCGTACCGGCAGGAACGGAAACTCCAGTCCGCAGCCGGCCACCCGGGGCGCCGGGCCGAGGTGGTCGCCGGCCTCCAGCGCGGCCATCTCCAGCAGCGGTTCCGGGTCCAGTTCCGGCCCGAGGGTGGGGCTGCCCCCGGTGAGCGTGGCGCCCCCGGCGGTCACCTCGATCGGCAGCACCCCGGCCCCGCACTCCTGGGTGACCTGTCCCACCTCGAACAGGCCCCGCCGGCTGGCGGTCACCGCCGCGCCGACGCTGGGATGCCCGGCGAACGGCAACTCCTCGACCGGGGTGAAGATCCGCGCCCGGTAGGTTGCGCCGACCTGCGTGGCGGGCAGCACGAAGACCGTCTCCGAGAGGTTGAACTCCCGGGCCAGCGCCTGCATCTGCTGGGTGGCCAGCCCTTCGGCGCCGAACACCACCGCGAGCGGGTTCCCCGCGTAGGGACGGTCGGTGAAGACGTCCACGATCTCGTAAGCCAAGGTCGACATGGTGATAAACAGTAGGCCCTCAGGGCGGGTGCCGAGGTCACCGCGGGCCGGGACTTCGACTGACGCCCTAGGCTGGTGCCCGTGAGCACGCCGACCCGGGTGTACATCGCCCGACTTGCCGGAGTCGCCGTATTCGACCCCAACGGCGACCAGGTCGGCCGGGTACGCGACGCGGTGGCCCGAGTACGACCGAGCCAACGGCCGCCCGAGGTGGTGGGCCTGGTCGCCGAGATGCCGATGCGTCGGCGGATCTTCCTCTCCATCAACCGGATCACCTCGATCGACGCCGACGCGATCGTGCTGGGCAGCGGCACGCTGAACCTGCGCCGGTTCGAGAAGCGCCCCAACGAGCTGCTGGTGCTCCAGGAGCTGCTGGACCGCCGGGTGCAGGTCGAGCCGGACGGCCGGGCGGCGTCGGTGGTGGACGTGGCGATGGAGTGCAGCCGCAACGGCGAGTGGTCGCTGCGCCGGTTGGCGGTACGCGAACAGACCGGCCGGCTGGCCCGCCGGGGCAACCTGCACCAGGTCGAGTGGGACAAGGTACGCGGGCTCAGCGGCGTCGCCGACACCCGGGGCACCGCCCACCTGCTGGCCGTACTGGAGGACATGCGCCCGGCCGACCTGGCCAATGCCCTGCAGGACCTCCCCGACGCCCGGCGCAACGAGGTCGCCGCGGCCCTGGACGACGAGCGCCTCGCCGACGTGCTCAGCGAGCTGCCCGAACACGATCAGGTCGAGATCCTCACCGCGCTGGGCCGCGAACGGGCCGCCGACATCCTGGAGGAGATGGACCCGGACGACGCCGCCGACCTGCTCGGCGAGCTACCCCCGCCGGAACAGGACGTGCTGCTCGACCTGATGGAGCCGGACGAGGCCGACCCGGTCCGGCAGTTGCTGAAGTACACGCCGGGCACCGCCGGCAGCGTGATGACCTCCGAACCGGTCATCCTGCCGCCGGACGCCACCGTGGCGGAGGCGCTGGCCCGGATCCGCGAGCCGCAGCTCTCCCCGGCGGTGGCCGCGCAGGTCTTCGTGGCCCGCGCGCCGATGGCCACGCCCACCGGCCGCTACCTGGGCATGGTGCACTTCCAGCGGCTGCTCCGCGAGCCGCCGGCCGACCTGCTCGGTGGGGTGGTGGTCAACGACATCGACCCGCTGCACCCGACCACCCCGCTACCGGAGATCACCCGCCGGATGGCCACCTACGACCTGGTGGCCATGCCGGTGATCGACCGGAACAACCGGCTGGTGGGCGCGGTCACCGTCGACGACGTGCTGGACCACTCGCTGCCCCGGGACTGGCGGGACCGCGACTCGGTGAGCACCGCCCCGGACCCGGCGACCAGCCCGCCGGCCCCCGACGCGCCGACGGAGAGAACGCATGACTGATCAGCGACGGGGCGAGCGGCTGGACCAGCCACGGGAGCCCCGGGGGCTGAAGCTGCCCCGGGTCGACCAGGAGACCTTCGGGCGGTGGGCCGAGGGGATCGCCCGCGGCATGGGCACGGCGAACTTCATCGTCTACATGACCCTGGTCATCAGCGCCTGGTTCGCCTGGAACACGCTCGTGCCGGCGGAGCTGCGCTTCGACCCGTACACCTTCACCTTCCTCACCCTGATCCTCTCCATCCAGGCGTCGTACGCGGCACCGCTGATCCTGCTCGCGCAGAACCGCCAGGCGGACCGTGACCGGGTGGCGCTCGACGAGGACCGACGGCGGGCGACCATGCAGAAGGCCGACACGGAGTACCTGGCCCGGGAGATCGCCGCGCTGCGGATCGCGCTGGGCGAGGTGGCGACCCGGGACTTCGTCCGCTCCGAGCTGTCCCGGCTGGCCGAGGAGCTGGACGAGGTGGCGCAGCGGCGGCAGCGGCTGGAGCGCCGGCAGCGAGAGGAATCGGCTGCCCGGTCGGGTGACGGTGACGGGCTGCACGAGCCCCGCGACGAGGTTGACAGCGACCGCCCGACGTAGCATTACGGGCATGTCAGCTCCCGTCAGCACCGTCAACGACGCAGTCCAGGCCGCCCTGGCCACCGTCAACGACCCGGAGATCCGCCGGCCGATCACCGAACTCGGCATGGTCCGCTCCGCCGAGGTCGGCGAGGATGGTGTGGTCCGGGTCGAGCTGCTGCTCACCGTGGCCGGCTGCCCGTTGAAGGACAAGCTGCGGGCGGACATCACCGCCGCCGTGGGCGCGGTGCACGGCATCACCGGCGTCGAGATCGAGTTCGGCGTGATGAGCCCCGAGCAGCGCCAGGGACTCCAGGCGAAGCTGCGTGGCGGCGGCGCGAGCGAGGAGCCGGTCATCCCGTTCGCCCAGCCCGGCTCCCGCACCCGGGTGTACGCGGTGGCCAGCGGGAAGGGCGGCGTGGGCAAGTCCAGCGTGACGGTGAACCTGGCCGCGGCGCTGGCCGCCCGGGGCCTCTCGGTCGGCGTGGTGGACGCCGACATCTACGGACACTCCGTGCCCCGGATGCTCGGCGCGGACGGCCGGCCCACCCGGGTGGAAGACATGATCATGCCGCCGCAGTCGCACGGCGTGAAGGTCATCTCGATCGGCATGTTCACCGCCGGCAACGCCGCCGTGGTGTGGCGGGGCCCGATGCTGCACCGCGCGTTGCAGCAGTTCCTCGCCGACGTCTACTGGGGCGACCTCGACGTGCTCCTGCTCGACCTGCCCCCGGGCACCGGTGACGTGGCCATCTCCCTGGCCCAGCTGCTGCCCAATGCCGAGATCCTGGTGGTCACCACGCCGCAGGCCGCCGCCGCCGAGGTGGCCGAACGGGCCGGCGCGATCGCCCTGCAGACCCACCAGCGGGTGGTCGGCGTGATCGAGAACATGTCCTGGCTGGAGCTGCCGGACGGCTCCCGGATGGAGATCTTCGGGGCCGGCGGTGGCCAGACCGTCGCCGAATCGCTGACCCGGACCATCGGCGCCCAGGTGCCGCTGCTGGGTCAGGTGCCGCTCGACACCCGGGTCCGGGAGGCGGGCGACGAGGGGAACCCGATCGTGCTCGCCGCACCGGACTCCCCGGCGGCGAAGGCCCTGGGCCAGGTCGCCGACCGGCTCGCGCTGCGCCGCGAGTCGCTGCTCGGCAAGCCGTTGGGCCTCAAGCCGGCCGGCCGCTGACCGGCGTCGGAGGCCGCCAAAACCCCGGGGCTCGGTTTCCCGACAGCCGCTCAGGTGACCTCGTCGTAGTTGCCGGCGCGCGGGGCCGGGGCGATCGAGCCGCCGGCCGAGGAGGATCCGGGCGTACGGGGGTCCACCGCCGTCGCCACCTCCTTGAGGTCCTTGTGCACGTTGGTGACGTCCGCGCGCAGGTCGTCGTAGACCCCCTGCAACGGCTTCCGGATCGCCTGCTCGTCCTCCTCGCTGAGCAGGTGCTTGCGGATGAACGCCTTGGGGTGCAGATCCTCCAGCTGGATGTCGGTGCCCAGCTCCTTGCTCAGGTCGGTGGTGGCGTTTCGGGCCATGGTGCGCAGGTTGCGCACCATGCGGAGCCCGTCGCCGATCACCGCAGGCAGCCGGTCGCCGAAGATCAGCAGCGCCAGCAGCAGCAGCGCGCCGACCTCCCACACGTTCAGGTTCTCGAACACCTCGGCCTCCTCGCAGCTACCGCAGCAAGAGTACGCACGTCAGGGGCGGGCCAGAAGGGGTGGGAATTCACTTCGCGTCCGCGGCGAGGGTCACCGAGGCGTTCTGCTGGGTGCTGCCCCGGCGGTACTCGACGGTCACCACCGAGCCGGGGGCGTACTTGCGGACCAGGGCGATCAGGTCGGTCGGCTCGGTCATCGGGCGGCCGTTGAGCTTCAGGATCACGTCACCGGCCCGGAGCCCCGCGCCAGCCGCCGGGCCGGTCGGCTCGACCGCCCCGAGGCGTACCCCGGAGCCACCGGTGCCCGAGCCGGGCCCGCCGACCTGGGCGCCGATCACCGTCCGGCGGGCCTTCCCGGTGCCGATGATGTCCTGGGTTATCCGTTTGGCCTGGTTGATCGGGATGGCGAAAGCAAGGCCGATGTTGCCGGCCTCCTGGCCGTCGGCGACCAGTGACTTGATCGTGGAGTTGACCCCGATCACCCGGCCCGCCGCGTCGACCAGCGGCCCACCCGAATTGCCGTGGTTGACCGCGGCGTCGGTCTGGATCGCCGCGTAGTAGCGCGTCGGCCCGCCCGGCTCGCCGGCCTGCATCGTCCGGTCCAGGGCGCTGACGATGCCCGCGGTGACCGTGTTCGCCAGGGACAGCGGCGAGCCGATGGCCAGCACCGGATCGCCCACCGCGAGCGCGTCGGAGTCGCCGAACTCGATCGGCCGCAGCCCGGTGCGGGAGACCTTGATCACAGCGATGTCGGACTCCGGGTCCTGGCCCACCAGCGTCGCCGGGGCCGAACTGCCGTCGTTGAAGATCACCGACGCCTTTCCGGTGCCGCCGGCGACCACGTGGTCGTTCGTGATCACGTGCCCCTCGGCGCTGACGATGAAGCCGGAGCCTTCGCTGGTGCCGCCCAGCCCCGCCACCCGGACGGTGACCACGCTGGGCAGGACGCGCCCGGCGACCCCGGCCAGCGAATCCGGCGGGCGCTGGGCGAGCGTGGGGACGGCCCCGGGCGCAGCGCCGAGCGCCGTCCCGGCCGCGCCGCCACGGACCGCGAAGGCGTACCCGAGTGCGCCGCCGAGGGTGCCGGCGAGCAACGCGGCGACCAGCGGGATGAGCATCATCTGGTGCAGTTTCGGCCGGCCGGGCGCGTCCGGATCGGTGACCGGTTCCGGTTCGGTGCCCGGGATCGGCCCCGCCGGTATCACCACCGCCGCCGGAGCGTTCGGATCACGCCACGGATCGGCGAGCGCGTCGGACCACCACGGCGAAGCGGGCGCGGGGCCGCCCTGCCCCGGTGTCGCCGGCGAGCCCGCCGGCGACTGTCCGGGCCCCGGCGGCCCCGCCGGTACGCCGCTCGCGCCGGGCTGGCGCCAGTCCCAGCCGTCGGTCACTCGGTGCCTCCCAGTCCATCCCCTGGCATCCACGATCCGCGATCGAGCGCCGCCCCGGTGCGGTCGACCGGATACCGCTTCCAGGATTGCACGGATGCGCCGCGCGGGGTCAGCGGTTGTGACTGCGGGTGGACGCCCGGCTGCGCTCGTGGCGGGCCGCCTCTAGAGTCACAGTGCCCACCCGCCCTGCGCTTCATGCTCGCCGCCCGGAGGTGTCCCATCGCCACGGTCGCCGGTTCCGGAAGTTCGACGAACCCGGCACTGCACTTCGCCGAGTCGTACGTCACGGAGGACCTCGTGCTGCGGACCGCGCGCAGCCTCGCCCGTGAGGTCGGTCTCGACGCGGTCACCCCGGGAGCCGGCGCCGCGTTGCGCCTGCTCGCCGCCGCCGGCAACGCCCGCGCCGTGGTCGAGATCGGCACCGGCACCGGGGTCAGCGGCGTCTGGCTGCTGCGCGGCATGCGCGCCGACGGGGTGCTCACCACCATCGACGTCGAGGTGGAGCACCAGCGGATGGCCCGACGCATCTTCGCCGAGGCCGGCTTCGTCGCGGGCCGCACGCGGATCATCACCGGCCGGGCGTTGGACGTCCTGCCCCGGCTCGCGGACGGCGCGTACGACCTGGTCTTCGTCGACGCCGAGGCGACCGGCTTCACCGCCTGCGTGGACGCCGCGCTGCGGCTGCTGCGCCCCGGAGGGGTGCTGGTGCTCAACGGCGCATTCGCCGGGGGCCGGATCGGCGACCCGGCGGCGCGCGACGCGGAGACGGTGACGGTACGCGAGACGGTCAAGGCCATCCGCGAGTCGGAGCACTGGATCCCGGCGCTGCTGCCGGTCGGGCACGGGCTGCTCGCCGCGATCAGATGCTGATCCGGCAGCGGCCCGATCAGGAGAGCGTGGCCAGCCAGCGCAGCAGCCCGCGTACGCCCCAACCGGTCGCCCCCCGGGTCAGCTCCGCGTCGTCGCGCTCGCACCAGGAGGGCGCGGACATGTCGATATGCAGCCACCGTTCGCGCAGCTCGCCGGTGAACTCCCGCAGGTAGAGCGCGGCCAGCACGGAACCGGCGCCCTGGGTCGGGGCGCTGTGCAGGTCGGCCAGGTCGCTGCCGAGGTGCTCGACGTAGTCGGCGGGCAGCGGCATCCGCCAGGCGGCCTCGCCGGCCTCCCGGATGGCGGCCAGCAGGTCCGTGGCGAGCTGGTCGTCGTCGCTGTAGAGGGCGCCGGTACGGGTGCCGAGCGCGACCGCGTTCGCCCCGGTCAGGGTGGCCAGGTCGAGCAGCAGGTCGGGCTTGAGTTCCTGCACGGCGTAGGCCAGCGCGTCGGCGAGCACCAGCCGCCCCTCGGCGTCGGAGTTCGTCGTCTCGCTGGTCAGCCCGCCGTAGTGCCGGATGATGTCGCCCGGCCGGAACGCGCCGCCGCTGACCATGTTCTCGGCCAGCGGGGCGAGCGTGGTGATCCGGACCGGCAGCCGCAGCGCCGCCGCGCCGAGGGTCGCCGCGACGACGGCCGCCGCCCCGGCCATGTCCTTGCGCATCAGCTTCATCGCCGGCACCGGCTTGATCGAGATGCCGCCGGTGTCGAAGGTGATGCCCTTGCCGACCAGCACCACGTGGGTGCCGGCGTCGGCCGGGTGCCAGTCCAGCTCGACCAGACGCGGGCCGCTGGCCGAGCCACCGCCGACGGCGAGGATCCCGCCGAATCCCTCGGCGGCCAACTGCTCCGGCTCGCGGACCCGGAGCCGGAGTCCGGGCAGCTCCGCGGCGGCCTCGGCGATCTGCTCGGCGAACCACTGCGGGTTCTTGACCGAGGAGGGGGTGTTGGTGAGGTCACGGGCCAGGCGGGTCATCCGGGCGGTGGTCCGCGCCAGATCCACCGCCGGCTCGTACGTCTCGGGGTCGGAGACCGCCAGGTCGACGCCGGTCAGCGTGGGCGCGTCGGCGTCGGCGCCGAGCCGGTACCGGTAGGAGCCCAGCAGCAGTCCCTCGACGAGGCCGCGTACCGCCGCCGACGGCACGCCGACCGGCAAGGCGAGTGTGACATGCGTCTCATCGCGGGCTGCCCGGACCAGCGCCGCACCGGCCTTCCGCCAGGCCGCCTCGCCGCCCTCGCCGACGCAGAGCAGCAGTAACCGGGCCGGGGTACGCCCCGGTCGCAGCTGCGCATGGACCTCGCCCGCCCGGCCCTCGAACCGCGCGATCGGGGCCAGCGCGGCGGCCTCGTCGGCGACCCCGGCGGGCAACGCCACCGCGGTCGGAACCGGTTCGGCCGGCGCGCCGTCGGCGGCGCCCGGTCGGACGGGCAGGGCGACGGTGTCGAGCCGGTCCGGCTCGGCGGTCAGACGGATGGCGAGCACGCGGGGCCGTACCTCCTGGGGAAGATCGCGAGGCGGACCGCCCCGCGAGCTGTGCGCCCGGGGCGGATGCCCCGGAAAATGGTATGAAGGCCCTGAGCCACCGGCGGAGCCGGTGGCTCAGGGCAGGGGCGCGCCTGCGCAGACCCGCCCCGACGAACCGTCCGCGGCGGCGAGCGCCGACGAACCGGCCTTGCTCAGCCGGCGGCCGCCTTCAGCGCGTCACCGAGCGCCGTTGCCTCGTCGGGAGTCATCTCGACGACGAGCCGGCCACCGCCCTCCAGCGGGACCCGCATGACGATGCCCCGGCCCTCCTTGGTGACTTCCAGCGGACCGTCGCCCGTCCGCGGCTTCATCGCCGCCATGTTGTCTCCCCTCAGACCTACACCAGGGTCGGTGGGTTGCCCCAC
Source organism: Micromonospora sp. CA-263727 (assembly GCF_050942455.1). Taxonomy (NCBI): domain Bacteria; kingdom Bacillati; phylum Actinomycetota; class Actinomycetes; order Micromonosporales; family Micromonosporaceae; genus Micromonospora; species Micromonospora sp. CA-263727. The sequence goes on along the minus strand of NZ_CP192031.1, from coordinate 710,802 downwards.
AGCCACTTCGCCATGACCCACCCGCAAGTTGCGCGGGAGTGTCGACCAACGATTTTCCCTGATGAACACCGCCGGACCCAAACCGAAGCAGCATTGATGTAACAGCATCTAGCTTATCCCGAGATGGCCTGTCACAATGTGCGGTCATGCAGGCACGGTCGGCGCTCTTCGACCTGTACGGCGACCACCTCCGACCCCGGGGTGGTCGGGCACCGGTTGCTGCCCTGGTCAGGCTGTTGTCACCGCTCGGGGTCGCCGCGCCGGCCGTCCGGACGGCGGTCTCCCGGATGGTCCGCCAGGGCTGGCTGGAACCCGTCAAACTCTCCTCCGGACCGGGATATTCGATCACACCGAAGGCGGCCCGCCGGTTGGACGAGGCCGCCTCCCGGATCTACCGGACCGGTCGGGTCAGCTGGGACGGGCGGTTCGACCTGCTGGTGCTGGACGCGCCGAGCGCGCGCCGGGATCGCCAGCGGCTCGCCGCCAACCTGCGCTTCCTCGGCTACGGCACGCTCGACGAGCAGACCTGGGTGGCCACCCGCCCGGCCGAGGACGTCGACCTGCTGCTCAGCGAGGCAGGCGTACGCTTCGAGCGGTTCAGCGCCGCGCACGCCGCCGGCACCCCGGGCGCGATGGGCCTGGTCCGCCGGGCCTGGGACCTGGCCGAGATCGGCCGGGCGTACGAGCAGTTCGTCGCCGACCAGCGACCGCTGCTCTCCGGGATCACCGTGCGCAGCGGCGACGAGGACGCGTACGCTGCCCGGTTCCGGCTGGTGCACGCGTGGCGTACGTTCCTCTTCCGGGATCCGCAGCTGCCCCCGGCGCTGCTCCCCGAACGTTGGCCCGGTATCGCCGCGGCCGGCTTCTTCGACCGGCACGCGGCCCGGCTCCGGCCGGCCGCCGACCGGTACGTCGAGCAGTGCCTCGACGGTGGTAACCGGACAGCCCAACAGAAGGGTCGCCAGACGTGACCGAGCCGCTGCTCGTCGACCGCACCGATGCCGTCGCCACCCTCACGCTGAACCGCCCGGCGGCGATGAACGCGCTCGACGTGGCGCTCAAGGAGGCGCTCCGGGACACCCTCGCCGAGCTGGCGGCCGACCGGTCCTGCCGGGCGGTGGTGCTCGCCGGAGCCGGCGGGTCGTTCAGCGCCGGTCAGGACCTGCGCGAGCACGTCAACGCCCTCCAGGCGGGCGCCGGGAATCCGCTGGACACCGTCCAGGAGCACTACAACCCGATCGCCAGCCGGCTGGCCAGCCTGCCCAAGCCGGTGGTGGCCGCGGTCCGCGGGATGGCCGCCGGCGCCGGCGCCTCGCTCGCCTTCCTGGCCGACATCCGCATCGGCGGGCCGTCGACCAGCTTCCTGATGGCGTTCGCCAAGGTCGGGCTCGCCGCCGACACCGGCGCATCCTGGACGCTGCCCCGGCTGGTCGGCCACGCCAAGGCCGTCGAGCTGCTGATGCTCGCTGAGCCGGTCCGCGCCGAAGAGGCGTGCCGGCTGGGCCTGCTCAACCGGATGACGGACGACGACGACAGCGTGCTGCCGACCGCCCAGGAACTCGCCGCCCGGCTCGCCGCCGGCCCGACCGTGGCGTACGGGGCGATCAAGCGCCAGCTCGCCGCCGCCGGCACCCTGGCCGACGCGCTGGCCGCCGAGGCAGCGGCGCAGGCGACCTGCGGCGGCACCACCGACCACCGGGCGGCCACGATGGCGTTCGTCAACAAGCAGAAGCCGGTCTTCGAGGGCCGCTGAGCCGGCCGGTGACGGCCGCGGTCAGTCGTCGTCCTCCTCCGGATCCTGGTTCGCCTCGACGCCGAGCACGAACGCCTGCATGGCCAGCTCGTCGCCGGAGGGCGAGACGAAGGCGGGCAGCTCCTGCGGGCCCAACTCCTGCACGTACGCCCAGAACAGCCGGACCGCCTCCGCCGGAGAGTCGGCCTCGATCGGCAGATCCAGGCTGACCAGCCAGGGCTGGCGCTGCGGGGGCGGGCCGAGCCGGTCGACCAGCGCGCGGAACGCCCCCGGATCCAGCGCGGTCACCGGCCCGTCGAGGGTCAGCACGTCGGCCGGCACCGGCTCGTCGAAGGCCCGCCGGGTGTACGCCACCACGAGCGCGTCGGGGCCCCGGTCGGACTGTGGATCGTCCGGATCCTCCGGGCGCCGGCCCGTCGGCGCGGCCACCCGGCCCACCGCGACCAGCCGGGGCGGCTCGTCGGCCAGCACCGCGACCTGGTCACCGGGGCGGGGCAGGGCGGCGTCGTCCAGCCCGGTCAACTCCAGCGTGTCGTGATGCACGAGCCGCTCGGCGTCGTACCGGCCGGCGGGCAGGAGCACCGCCCAGGTGCCAGTGCCGTCCGGGTGGCTCGCTCCGGGCACCCGATGTGCGGTGTCGGTCGTCATGTCCTCATCCCATCACGCCCGTTCCGGGCGTCACGACGTGGCAGCCCACTACGTGATCGTCGACCATCCCGGTGGCCTGCATCAGGGCATATGCCGTGGTCGGGCCGACGAACCGGAAGCCACGCCTCTTGAGCGCCCTGGCCATCGCCGTGGAGGCGTCGGTCAGCGCCGGCACCGCCGCATGGCTGGCCGGCCGGCCGCGCCCGGGTGCCGGCGCGAAGGACCAGAGCAGCGCGGACAGCCCTTCCGGCAGCTCCAGCGCGGCGCGGGCGTTGGCGATCGCCGCCTCGATCTTCGCGCGGTTGCGGACGATGCCCGCGTCGGCGAGCAGCCGGCCCACCTCGGCCTCGCCGTAACCGGCCACGGTGGCGATCTGGAAGTCGTCGAAGGCCAGCCGGAACGCCGGCCGCTTGCGCAGGATGGTCAGCCAGGACAGCCCGGACTGGAACGCCTCCAGCGTCATCCGCTCGTAGAGCGCGTCGTCGCCGTGCAGCGGGCGGCCCCACTCGGTGTCGTGATAGACCGCGTAGTCGGGGGTGCTCGCCCCCCAGCCGCAGCGGGCCCGCCCGTCGGCGCCGATCACCAGCTCAGTCACGCCGTCCAGGTTAGGCGAGCCCTCCGACACGGTGTCAGGGCAGACGGCCCTGTTCGACCTGGCGGGCGAAGCGCCGCAGCGCCTGGGTGAGGCTGAGCTTCGAGCCGGGCCAGAGCACCGGCCAGGCCACCCGACCGGCCGGCCCGCCCGGCAGGTGGAACCACTCGTGCCAGACCACCTGGGTGCGTCCGCTCTCCAGCTGGGTGCAGCGCAGCACGCCCGGGCCGCGCAGCAGCGTGCCGCAGTGCACCACACCGATCTCGTACGGCGCGTCCACCCGGACCACCCGCATCCGGTCCCGCAGCACGGCCGGACCGAGCGTGGTGACCGACTCGATCAGGCTGCCCTCGCCGCCGTCGCCCTCGACCACCCGCACGGTGGTGAACGGGATCCACTCGGACTGCCGTTCCCAGGCGAGCAGTGCCGCGAAGACCTTCTCCGCGGGCGCGTTGACGATCACCGTGGCGGTGACCTCACCGGCACCCCGCTGGGCGACCTCGCGAAGGTCGTCCGGGGCGTCCGGGTCGCTCACGCCGACTCCGAGCGGACCACGGAACTGCGCGGCTCCCCCTCCGGTGCCCCGGCGGCGACCGGCTCCCCGGCACCGCGCACCTCGTCGGTGGTCTCGGGCCCGGCGCTCTCGGCCTGCGCGACGCTGACCTCCTCGGCCGCAGCGGTGCCGGCGTCCTCGGCGGGCGTGCCCTCCTCGGCCCGGCCGGCCTCCGATTCGGGGGCCGGGCCGGAGGCGTCCACGGCGGGTGCCGGGCCGGAGGACTGCTCGCGGGCCTTCCGCAGGGCCTCGGCGTCGGCCGTCCGCCCCTCCCGCAACGCGGCCACCTCGGCCTCCAGCACGCCGATCAGCTCCGTCTTGTAGCCGATGTCGTACGCCGCCCGGCGCAGCGCCTGGTCGACCTGGGCCATCCGGTACCCGCGCGCCGCGGTGTCGAAGCGCACCTCGCCCACGTCCGACTCGCGCAGCGGCCGGTCACCGGGCAGGGGCACCGCCCGGCCGTCCGCCTCGACCGGCCCCAGACCGGGATCCCGGCCCGTGACCAGCACCGTCACGCCGAACACCACCGCCGCGACGGTCACCGCCACGACCAGCAGGAGCAGAAGCTGACCCATGTACTGATCGTGGCACGTCGACGGGAGCGGGGCGACCCCACCCGGCGCGGCGTACCGGACGGTGGCCCGCGACCTGCGACCGGATAGCGTCACCGGTGGCCGGCGGCGTGCTCCCGGCGGCCGACGGTCTCTGAGGGAGGTGGCGTGGCCGGGGTGCTGCGGCTCGGTGCACGGACGTTCGGCCCCGACGAGCCGGTGGTGATGGCGATCGTCAACCGCACCCCGGACTCGTTCTTCGACCGGGGCGCGACTTTTGCCGCCGACAGTGCCCTGCGAGCGGTGGAGCGCGCGGTGGACGAGGGCGCGGGGATCGTCGACATCGGCGGGGTGAAGGCCGGGCCGGGCGCGGAGGTCGACGTCGCCGAGGAGATCCGCCGCACGGTCGGCACCATCGCCGCGGTCCGGGCCGCCTTCCCGGAGTTGGTCATCTCGATCGACACCTGGCGTGCCGAGGTCGCGGTGGAGGCGGTGGCGGCCGGCGCGGACCTGCTCAACGACACCTGGTCGGGGGCGGATCCGGCGCTGGCCCGGGTCGCCGCGCAGACCGGGGCCGGGCTGGTCTGCTCGCACGCCGGTGGGCTCAGCCCGCGGACCCGGCCGCACCGGGCCGCCTTCGACGACGTGGTGGCCGACGTCGTGACGACGGTGACCGGGCTCGCCGAGCGCGCGGTGTCGTTGGGCGTACGCGCCGACGGGATCCTCATCGACCCGGCGCACGACTTCGGCAAGAACACCCGTCACTCGCTGGAGATCACCCGTCGACTCGGGGAGTTGGCGGCCACCGGCTGGCCGCTGCTGGTCGCGCTGTCGAACAAGGACTTCATCGGCGAGACGCTGGACCTGCCGGTCGCCGAACGGCTGGAGGGGACGCTGGCCGCGACGGCGGTCTCCGCGTGGCTGGGGGCCCGGGTCTTCCGGGCGCATCAGGTACGCCAGACCCGTCGGGTCCTGGACATGGTCGCCTCGATCCAGGGGCACCGACCGCCCGCCCTCACCCGCCGCGGTCTCGCCTGACCCTCCTCCGGTCGACGGGTCAGGTCCAGCGGAGGATGTTGCGGCGCCAGGCGTAGAGCAGCCCGAGGGCGAGGACGGCCACGAAGATCGCCATCTCGATCACGGTGACCAGCCCGAAGCCGGGCCGGTCGAAGACCACCGCCCACGGGAAGAGAAACACCGCCTCGACCGCGAAGAGCACGTAGAGATAGGCGTAGACGTAGTAGCGGATCTGCATCTGCGCCCAGTCGCCGCCGACCGGGTCGAGGCCGCACTCGTAGTTGGCGAGCTTGCCGGGCGGGGCGGCCGGACGGGCGGGACGCAGCAGCCGGTTGGCCGAGAAGGCGACCACGAGGAAGAGGACGCTGGCGAGCAGCAGCAGCCCGAGCGTCGCGTACGAGCCCAGGTAACCGGTCACGGTCGGTCAGCCTACCGTCCCCGCCGGTCCGCCGCGCTCTGTCGGGCTCCCGACCTCGGTCAGAAGGTGAGCGGTGATCTGGATTACGGCGTGCCGGACGAAACATCGCAAGAGGCTGCATAAACCCCCACATTCCATTCCCAGTCGACGGACCTCCGGGGAAGGCGCGAGCCTGTTTCGACGTAGGCTCTCGGGTGAGGAATGACAAGCGGACCGGCGTTCACACCACGGCCGGTACAGCGGCGCGTCGAGGAGGTCTCGTGGCCGGGCAAGGCGGGGTCACCATCCAGTTCAGCCGGCCGCGCCGCAGCGCGCAGCGAAGTGAGGTGCGGCCGTGAGCAAGCAGATCCGTCAACTGGACCGGGTGGTCATCCGGTTCGCCGGCGACTCCGGCGACGGCATGCAGCTGACCGGTGACCGGTTCACCTCGGAGACCGCGCAGTTGGGCAACGACATCTCCACGTTGCCCAACTTTCCGGCCGAGATCCGGGCTCCCGCCGGCACCCTGCCGGGCGTGTCGAGCTTCCAGGTGCACTTCGCCGACTACGACATCCTCACCCCCGGCGACGCGCCGAACGTGCTGGTGGCGATGAACCCGGCGGCGCTCAAGGCCAACCTCACCGACCTGCCCCGCGGTGCCGACATCATCGTCAACACCGACGAGTTCACCAAGCGCAACCTGGCCAAGGTCGGCTACGCGAGCAGCCCGCTCGACGACGACACCCTCGCCGGGTACGCGGTGCACCCGGTGGCGCTGACCTCGATGACGATCGGCGCGCTGGCCGGGCTCGACGTGTCCAAGAAGGATGCCGAGCGGGCCAAGAACATGTTCGCCCTCGGCCTGCTCAGCTGGATGTACTCCCGGCCGTACACCTCGACGCTGCGGTTCCTGGAGCGCAAGTTCGCCAAGCGGCCCGAGCTGGTCGCGGCGAACGTGGCCGCCTTCAAGGCCGGCTGGAACTTCGGCGAGACCACCGAGGACTTCGCCGTCCGCTACGAGGTCAAGCCGGCGAAGATGCCGACCGGCACCTACCGCAACATCACCGGCAACGCCGCGCTGTCGCTCGGCATCGTCGCCGCCGGGGTCCGCTCCGGGCTGCCGGTCTTCCTCGGCGCGTACCCGATCACCCCGGCCTCGGACATCCTGCACGAGCTGAGCAAGCACAAGCGGTTCGGTGTCACCACCATGCAGGCCGAGGACGAGATCGCCGCGATCGGCGCGGCGCTGGGCGCGTCGTACGGCGGCGCGCTCGGGGTGACCACCACCAGTGGGCCGGGCGTGGCGCTCAAGGGCGAGACGATCTCCCTCGCGGTGGCGCTGGAGCTGCCGCTGGTCATCGTCGACGTGCAACGGGCCGGGCCCTCCACCGGCCTGCCGACCAAGACCGAGCAGGCCGACCTGAACATGGCCCTCTTCGGCCGGCACGGCGAGGCGCCGGTGGCGGTGATCGCGCCGAAGTCGCCGTCCGACTGCTTCCACGCCGCCCTGGAGGCGGCGCGGATCGCGCTGACCTACCGCACGCCGGTGATCCTGCTGTCGGACAACTACGTCGCCAACGGCTCCGAGCCGTGGCTGCTGCCCGACGTGGAGTCCCTGCCGGACCTGCGGGTCGAGTTCGCCACCGCACCGAACGGCGAGGACGGCACCACCTTCCTGCCGTACCTGCGCGACCCGCAGACCCTGGCCCGGCCCTGGGCCATCCCGGGCACCGCCGGGCTTGAGCACCGCATCGGCGGGCTGGAGAAGGCCGACAAGACCGGCGACATCTCGTACGACCCGGCAAACCACGACTTCATGGTGCGTACCCGGGCGGCCCGGATCGAGGCGATCCCGGTGCCGGACGTCGAGGTGGAGGACCCGGACGGCGACGCCCGGGTGCTGGTGCTCGGTTGGGGCTCGACGTACGGGCCGATCGGTGCGGCCTGCCGCGCGCTACGCCAGCGTGGGATGCCGGTCGCGCAGGCACACCTGCGGCACCTCGCGCCGATGCCGGCCAACCTGGGCGCGGTGCTCCGCTCCTACGACCGGGTGGTCATCCCCGAGATGAACCTCGGCCAGCTCGCCCACGTGATCCGGGCCCGCCACCTGGTCGACGCGATCGGCTACAACCAGGTCCGCGGCCTGCCGTTCACCGCCGCCGAGCTGGAGACGATGCTGGAAGAGGTGCTGAAGAATGTCTGAGCCGATCGCTCTCAAGCTCACCACCAAGGACTTCAAGTCCGACCAGGAGGTGCGCTGGTGCCCCGGCTGCGGTGACTACGCGATCCTGGCCGCCGTCCAGCAGTTCATGCCGGAGCTGAACATCCCCCGGGAGAACATCGTCTTCGTCTCGGGCATCGGCTGCTCCTCGCGCTTCCCGTACTACATGAACACCTACGGGATGCACTCGATCCACGGCCGCGCCCCGGCGATCGCCACCGGCCTGTCGGTCTCCCGCCCCGACCTGTCGGTGTGGGTGGTCACCGGCGACGGCGACGCGCTCTCCATCGGCGGCAACCACCTGATCCACGCGCTGCGCCGCAACGTCAACCTCAAGATCCTGCTCTTCAACAACCGGATCTACGGCCTGACCAAGGGCCAGTACTCCCCCACCTCCGAGGTCGGCAAGATCACGAAGTCGACGCCGGTCGGCTCGGCGGACGCGCCGTTCAACCCGATCTCGCTGGCGCTCGGCGCGGAGGCCACCTTCGTCGGCCGGACCATCGACTCCGACCGCAAGCATCTCCAGTCGGTGCTGCGCGCCGCGGCCGAGCACGAGGGTTCCGCCTTCGTGGAGATCTACCAGAACTGCAACATCTTCAACGACGGGGCGTTCGAGCAGCTCAAGGAGCCGGGCACCCGGGACGACCACCTGATCCGGCTGGAGCACGGCCAGCCGATCACGTTCGGCGCCGACGGCCAGTTCTGCGTCGTGCACCCGCCGCGTGGCTTCGGCCTGGAGGTACGCGAGACCGCCTCCACCCCGGCCGAGGAGATCGTCGTGCACGACGCCACGGTCGCCGACCCCGCGTACGCGTTCGCGCTCTCCCGGCTGCCCGGGTTCGACCTGCGCAACACCCCGATCGGTGTGTTCCGTTCGGTGCGTCGGCCCTCGTACGACAGCGTGGTGCAGGAGCAGCTGGCCGAGGCGAAGGCAAAGGTCACCGAGACCCCGGAGCAGCAGCTCGCCGGCCTGCTGGCCAGCGGTGACACCTGGACCATCGGCTGACCGGCGACTGCGCCGACAGACGCAGCGGGCGGGCCGTCCCTTTCTCGGGACGGCCCGCCCGCTGCGTGGTAGCCCGACGGGTGGTGGCGGTCAGACCGTCGCCGGCACCCAGAGCTCGTCGATGGCCCGCTCGGCGGCGGCGAGGCTCTCCTGGTGCAGCGGCACCAGCTCGGCCATGGCGGGCACGGTCGGGGCGAGCGTCAGCTCGGCGGCGATGAAGCGCGGCGTCAGACCGGTCATCGAGAGGCCGTGCGGCAGCCAGGGCTCGGCGTGGTCCCAGCCCTCGCGCGGGGTGCCCGAGCCGTAGCCACCGCCACGGGACGCCAGCACGATGAACTCGCGGTCGCCCAGCAGCCCGGCACCGGTCGCCGGGTCGTACGACAGGCCGGGCGCGATGAGCAGGTCCACCCAGGTCTTCACGCTGCTCGGTGCGCCGTAGTTGTAGAGCGGCAGCCCCAGCAGCACCGTGTCAGCCTGCTTCACCTCGGCCACCAGTTGCTCGGTCAGCTCCCAGGATCGGCGCTGCTCCGGGCTGTGCTGCTCGGCCGGCGTCATCCGCGCCAGGCCCCCCACCTCGTCGAGGTGCGGCAGTGGCTGCTTGCCGAAGTTGCGGTAGGTGATCGTGCCCTCCGGGTGGGCGGCACGCCACGCGGCTGCGGCACGGGCGGTGAGCCGCCGGCTGACCGACTGTTCCCCGCGGATGCTCGTGTCGATGTGCAACAGGTGCGGCATTGGATAACCCTCCACAGATCGTTTGTGTAGCGCCAACCATTTATAGCAGGCCAACATTTCGCCGCGCGGGTAAACTGGGTCACATGCCTGCCGGGCCGGTCGACCAGACGGAGCGCCGCTCCGGGGCGCTGCTCGACTACCTGGCCCGGCGGATGCGGCTCCGGTCGGAGTCGGTGCTGGCGCCGCTCGGGCTGCGGCCCCGGCACCTCGTCGCCCTCACCGTGCTCCGGGAAGCGGAAGGCATCAGCCAGCAGGGGCTCGCCAGCAGCCTGCAAATCGACGGCACGAACGTCGTGGGGTTGCTCAACGATCTCGAAGCCGCCGGCCTGGTGGAGCGCCGACGCTCACCCGAGGACCGCCGGCGGCACGTGGTGAGCCTGACCGAAACCGGCGGAAAACGCCTCAACGAGGCCGAATGCGCGCTGGCCGGCGTCGAGGACGAGGTGCTCGGCGCGCTGGATCCCGCCGAGCGCGACACCCTCTACGAGCTGCTCCGGCGGGCGAGCAGCGGAGCGCCGGCCACCTGCACCGAGGCGGTCAGCGAAGACCGCGACGCCCTCTGCTGACCATCACGGCAGGGTGTTGGCCGCGGGGCGGTCGTCACGGACGTGCACCAGCATGTCGCCGGTCTCGACGACCGCGCCCGCCCGGTCCGCCAGGGTGACCACCTTGCCCCGCCGGACCAGCGCGATGACCAGCGTCTCCAACTCCCGGGGCGACCTGCCGACCTCGTGACGCTCCGCGGAGCGCATGGCCAGCGCCATGCCCTGGCCCGGGGTGAGCAGATCCTCCACCACGTCGATCAGCGGCGGGGCAGAGGTCGACAGGCCCAGCAGCCGGCCGGCGGTCGCCGAGGAGACGATCACGTGGTGCGCCCCGCTCTGCTTGAGCAGCGGGGCGTTCTCCGCCTCCCGGGCCGCGGCGATGATCCGGACCTGCCCGGCGGTCAACTGCCGTACGGTCAGCGCCACCAGCACCGACGCGTCGTCGCTGTCGGTCGCGATGATCACCGCTTTGGCGGTACGCACATGCGCCTGGTCGAGCACCGAGGAGCGGGTCGCCGAACCCTCGATGGCGACCAGCCCGTTCGAGGTGGCCTGGCGCAACGCCGGCCCGCTGCGCTCCACCACCACGATCCGGGACTTGTCGAGCCCGTTCTCCAGCAGGGCGGAAACCGCGCTGCGACCCTTGGTGCCGTAGCCGCAGATGATCACGTGGTCCTTCAATTTTCTCTCCCACCGGTGCAGGCGACGGCCGGTCCGGTACTGCTCGGTCAGGACCTCCAGTGTGGTGCCGACCAGGATGATCAGGAACAGCACCCGGGCCGGAGTGATCAACAGGACGTTGACCAGCCGGGCGCTCTCGCTGACCGGGGCGATGTCGCCGTAGCCGGTGGTGGAGAGGGTGACGACCGTGTAGTAGAAGCAGTCGAGCAGGCTGAGACCGTCGCCGTTGATATCGCGGTAGCCGTGCCGGTCGATGTAGACCACGGCCACGGTGGCGAACACCAGCCCGATCGCGGCGGCCAGCCGCAGGCTCAGCGCGCTGAGGGGTCCCCGCCGCTGCGCCGGAAAATGGATCACCGCGGGGCCTTCCCCGCCGCCGTCGCGTGCACGCCCACAACATAGCTGCTGAGCAGGGAACCGCACCCCGAGGTGGTGGCGAAAGAGCGCCGGTGGCGGTGCCGCCGCTGCGGATGGGCGCAGAGACGCCAGTGGCCACCGGTCGGGCACTGCGCTCGGGACACTCGACGGGCATGATGGGGAGGTCCCGCAGGACCGGCGAGAGTGAGGCCCCGCATGTCGTTGCTGCGACGGGTGATCGGCGCGGTACTGCGCCGGGAACGCCAACGCCAGGGCCGCACGCTGCGCGAGGTGGCCCGCGCCGCCGGCGTCTCGGTGCCCTACCTCTCCGAGGTCGAACGCGGACGCAAGGAGGCTTCCTCGGAGGTGCTCGCGGCGATCTGCCGTGCGCTCGGTCTCTACCTCTCCGACCTGCTTGAAGAGGTCCGCGACGAGCTGCGGCGAGTCGAGCGGCGGGCGCCGGCCACACCCCAGGGCAGCTACGTCCCGGCCGTGCGGATCGCCCCCGTCGGCCGCGGTACGGACGGATCCAGCCATCCCGTCGCCCGCCTCGGATTCGGCGCCGTCACCACGTCGACGGCGAACGGGTGGCTCGGCGGCCCCGCTCCCACCGGCGGGCCGGGGCTGACCAGCGGACACAGGCTGACCGGCGGACCCCTCACCACCGGGCTGGGCGGCAGCCTGACCGGCGGGCTCCGGGTCGTCGTGTTCGCCGACCCGAGCGCTCCCGTCGACGGCCCCGCCCAAGGCTCGTCACCGCGCCGCGACCCTTCGCGGCGGGCCAGGGCACGGGTGCGGGCCGCCCGCCGTGCCCATACGCTCGCCCGGTCCCATGGCGGCCGGTCGGGGCATGCCCCGCGCCGGTTCTGCCGTGGGCGGATCTGCCGGGCGCAGAACCGCTGGAGGACGCCCGCCCGCCCGGCGCACGCTGAACGGGCCGGCTCCCGGGCGACCTGACGCCGCCCACCGGCGCGCGGAGGGCGGACACAATGATCACGATGTTGGACGACGGGCAGCGGACCTTCGGCGACCAGGTCTTCGAGCGGCTGCTGCGGGAACGGATCGTCTACCTCGGCAGCGAGGTGACCGACGAGGCGGCCAACCGGATCTGTGGCCAGATCCTGCTGCTCGCCGCCGAGGACGCGGAGCGGGACATCCAGCTCTACATCAACTCTCCGGGCGGCTCGGTGAGCGCGGGGATGGCGGTCTACGACACCATGCACTTCGTCCGCAACGACGTGGCGACCCTGGCGCTCGGTCTGGCCGGCTCGATGGGGCAGTTCCTGCTCACCGCGGGCACGGCCGGCAAGCGGTACGCGCTGCCGCACACCCGGATCCTGATGCACCAGCCCTCCGGCGGGATGGGCGGCACCGCCTCCGACATCACCATCCAGGCGGAGAACATGCTGCACGTGAAGCGCACCATGCAGGAGTTGATCGCCCGGCACAGCGGGCGCACCCTCGCCGAGATCCAGCAGGACTGGGACCGCGACCGCTGGTTCACCGCCGAGGAGGCCCAGACCTACGGCCTGATCGACCAGGTCCTGACCACCGCCGCCCAACTCCCCTGATCGAGGGGTCACAAGCTCGGCGCGGGTAACGGGGTCAGCGTGGGGAGTGGGTGTCGTAGCGGGCGCGGGCGGCCTCGACCTCGGCGAGATGCTCGGTGGCCCAGGCTTCCAGGCCGGCCAGCAGCGTCAGCAGGCTGCGGCCGAGGTCGGTGAGGGCGTAGTCGACCCGGGGCGGCACGGTGGCGTGCACCGTCCGGGTGATCAGGCCGTCCCGTTCCAGGCCGCGCAGGGTCTGGGTGAGCATCTTCTGGCTCACCCCGTCGATCCGCCGGGCCAGTTCGCTGTACCGCTTGGGCGCCCCGGCGAGGGTCAGCACCACCAGGACGCTCCACCGGTCGCCGATCCGGTCGAGCACCTGCCGGCTGCCGCATTTCCGGTCGTACAGGTTCGGCTCCACGTCTTTACTCTCCATCAGTAAGTCACGCACCTGAAGGTGCCTACTCTCCAACGGGAAGTGTTGGCCCGATGTTCCCCGTTGACCTCAGCGTCAGGCAGTCATCCCTGGAGGGAGCAGGACCCATGTCCATCGTCGTCACCGGTGCCACCGGGCACCTCGGCCGACTCATCGTCACCTCGCTGCTGGACCGGGGCGTGCCGGCCACGGAGATCGTGGCGCTGGGCCGGGACACCAGCCGGCTCGCCGACCTGGCCGGCCGCGGGGTGATCGTCCGGCGGGCCGACTACGACGAGCCCGAGTCGCTGCGCGCGGCGTTTGCCGGAGCCGAGAAGCTGATGTTCGTCTCCGGCAGCGAGGTCGGCCGCCGTGTGGCACAGCACCAGAACGTGATCGCCGCGGCCAAGGAGGCCGGCGTCGGGCTGGTCGTCTACACCAGCATCCCGAAGGCCGACACCTCCAGCCTCATCCTGGCCGCCGAACACCGGGCCACCGAGCAGGAGATCGTCGCCTCGGGGCTGCCACACGTCTTCCTGCGCAACAGCTGGTACCTGGAGAACTATCTTCCGCAGCTGCCGACGTACCTCGAACACGGGGTTTTCGGCGCGGCGGGTGACGGGCGGATCAGCGCCGCCGCCCGCGCGGACTTCGCCGAGGCCGCCGCCGCGGTGCTGACCGGCGACGGCCACGCCAACCGGGTGTACGAGCTGGGCGGCGCGGCGTTCGCCCTCGGCGAGCTGGCCGCCGAGGTGTCCCGGCAGAGCGGGCGCGAGGTCGGCTACACCGACCTGCCGGTGGAGAAGTACGTCGAGGTCCTGGTCGACGCCGGCCTGCCGCAGGGGTACGCGGAGGTGCTTGCCGACGGCGACCGGGGCGCCGCCCAGGGCGAGCTCCACGTCGAGCGCGACGACCTGGCCACGCTGATCGGCCGGGCCCCGCTCACCCTCGCCGAGGCGATCCGCGCCGCACTCTGATCACCGACCGGCCCCGCCGCCCCGGCACACGTGCCGGGGCGGCGGGCGGGAAGGAACCGTGACGACATCGGCTCGGAACGGCCATCGCGCTAGGTTCCGGCGCAGGCCAGCATCGATCGAATGTTATCGATAACAAGCGACCGGTCAACCGAAGCGGGCCGCGAACCCGGCCGGCGATCGGAGTTGCTCGGCTCACTGCGGCAGGGACGACAGGACCGCCACCAGCTCTGCCCAGTCCAACTGTCGTCCCCGTGCCGTCGCCGCCCGGCACGTCTCCTCGTCCAGTGCCTCCCGCACGGCGCGGGCGCTGGCCGGCGCGTCGAGCGGGTCCATGCGCTCCGGAAAGTAGCCGATCGTGGCACCGAGCGCCGCCACCGCGCCGAGCAGCACCGCACCCGATGCGGCCTCTCCCGTCCGCGCCAGCACCCCGGCGAGGGAATGCACCAGCGCCAGCCAACTCGCCCGGTCGTTGCCCGGGTCGGTCTCCAGCACCAGGGCGCGGAGCGTACGCAGTGCCTGCTCCGGCTGGCCCCGGTCCAGGCTGACCTTTCCCCCGGCCCAACCCGAGGAGAGCACGGCCCACCAGTGGCCGCACTCCCGAGCCAGCCGGTTCGCCTCGGTCAACTCCCGGTGTGCCCGTTCCAGGTCGCCGGCGATCCGGCTGATCTGCCCCCGTACGGTCAGGGCCTCTGCCCGGACGCCGGGGTGTCCGACGGCCTCGGCCAGCGCCACCGCCTGGTCGGCCACGGCCTGCGCGCCGGCCAGGTCCCCGGCCATCATGATCATTGACGCCAGGTAGTTGACCGCGGTCGCCCGGACGTCCCGGGCACCGACCCGTTCGCCGAGTCCGGCCGCGGTACGGAACACCTCCGAGGCCCCGGCATGGTCCCCGGTCAGGTACGTGACCCCACCGATCGCGAGGAGCAGCCGGGCCCGTACCAGGAGCAGTTCCTCCCCATGCGCCGTGTCGGCCGCGACCTCCTTGAGCAGGGCAGACTCCGCGGCACGTCCCCATCGGAGGCCGTCGGTGATCTGCCCGGTCCGGAACCAGAACCAGGCCAGCGCGGCACAGATCCGGGCCGCGCCGAGGACGTCCCCGGTCTCCAGGGCCGACTCCAGGCCGGCCGCGATGTTGTCCCGCTCCAGCCGTAGCCGCTGCATCCAGTGGGCGCCGTCGGCGGTGAGCAGCCGTGGCTCGGCGGCCTCCACCAGCCCGAGCAGCCAGGCCCGGTGCCGGAGCCGGAGGGCCGCCCGCTCGGCCTCGGAGAGCAGACCGGCGGCGTAGTGCCGGATGGAGTCCAGCATCCGGTAGCGCCGCGGAGTGTGCATGGCGTCGACCGAGACCAGCGACTTGCGCACCAGGCTGAGCAGCGCCGGCAGGATGCGGGGCAGCTCGGGCCCCGTCCCCACCTGCTGGGCGGCGTCCAGGTCGAAGCCGCCGTCGAAGACGCTGAGCCGGCGGAACAACTGCTGTTCGGGCGGGGTGAGCAGGTGGTGACTCCACTCGATGGTCCGCTCCAGCGTGGCGTGCCGATGCCCGCCGGCTCGACCGCTGCCGAGCAGCGCGAAGCGGTCGTCCAACTGGTCCAGGATCTCCCGCAGGGAGAGCGCCCGGCACTGCGCGGCGGCCAGCTCGATGGCGAGCGGCAGGCCGTCCAGTTCCCGGCAGAGTTGCCGGGCGACCGGCCGGTCCGCCTCGGTCAGCGCGTCGCCCGGCAACACCGCCGCCCGCCGGGCGGTCAGCAGGGCCACCGCGTCCTCCGGCGGCAACGACGTCAACTCCAGCAAGGCTTCGCCGGCGATGCCCAGCGACTGTCGGGTGGTGACGAGGATCTGTACCGCCGGTCCGGCGGCGAGCAGCGCGGTGGCCAGGTCGGCGACCGCGTCCACCAGGTGCTCGGCGTTGTCCAGCACGATCAGCGTGCGCCGCTCGCCGACGAGCCGGGCCAACTCGGGCAGCCCCGCCGGCTCCGGCAGGCCCAGGGCGTCGGCGACGGTACGCGCCAACAGCGTGCCGTCGCGCACCCCGGCCAGCTCCACCAGCCACGGGCCGTCCGGGTCGGCGCGCTCGCACAGGCTCTCCATGGCCAGCCGGGTCTTGCCCACTCCGCCGGGGCCGGTCACGGTAACCAGGCGGTGCTCGGCGAGGAGGGCGTTCAGGCGGGCCCGTTCGGCGTCGCGGCCGACGAAGGAGGAGATGGCGGCGGGCAGGTTACGGCTTGACGGCGCTCGACCGGCAGCGGCGGTGAGCGCCGGAGCGCGGGCGACGGAGACCCACAGTGACTCGTCCTGTCGCAGGATGGCCTCCTGTATCCGAAGCAGACCCGGCCCGGGATCCGCGCCCAGCTCGGCGGCGAGCCGGTCCCGTGCCTCACGCAGCACGGCCAGCGCATCGCCCTGCCGGCCGGTCTGGTAGAGGGCGACGGCCAGCAGTTCCCAACCGCGCTCGCGCAACGGGTACTCGATGACCAGCGCCTGCAACTCGCCGATCGCCGTGGCGAAGTCACCGACCGCGAGCAGGGCGGCCAGGCGCAGCTCCCGCGCCGCCGTGTGCAACGAGTCCAGCCGGGCCACCGTCGAGGCGGCGAACGGCGCGTCGAGGAAGTCGGCGTACGCCGCCCCACGCCAGAGCCCGAGCCCCTGGTCGAGGTGGCCCAGGGCGGCGTGTGGGTCGCCCCGATCCAGGTGCCGGCCGCCCACGGTCACCAGGCGGGTGAAGCGTTCCGCGTCCACGGCCTCGGCCGGGACCCGCAGCGCGTACCCGGGGCCCTCCCGTACCAGCAACTGCGGCGCCGTGCGGGCCGCCCGGTCCGGTTCCAACGCCCGGCGCAGCGAGGCCACGTACCCGAAGAGGGTGGCCATGGAGGGTGGCTCGGTGTCGCTCCAGACCTGTTCCATGAGCCGTTCGGAGGAGACGCTGCTGGGGCGGGCGGCGAGCAGAGCGGCGAGAACCGCTCGTTGACGAGGCCCACCAAGATCGACCTCCTCGCTGCCGACCTCCGCGGCCAACGGTCCAAGGACCCGGAACTGCACGTGCACGGTTCTCCCCACCCGGCAGGCGCTCGCCGCTGGCGCCACGCCCCCGCTGCGCTCCCAGTGATCGAACAAAGATCGAATCAGAGCACCGGGGCTTCGGCCAGTCCGGCACGCGACAGGTGCCCGGCGGACTCCCCGCCGGGCACCTGTCTACCCACTCACTCGATCGAGGTTCCGGTGGCTGCCGCCTGGGCGGTACGGATGGCCTGCAACACCAGGTCGACTGCCGGCAGTCCCTCCTTGTACTCCTTGTTGGCCAGCTTCTGCGACCAGAACACCAGCCGGTTCCGCATCACGTCGGTGCGCTGGTAGGTGAGGTACTCCAGGCAGTACGCGATGGGGTCCAGGGTGGTCTGCAAGGTGCAGCCGAGCCGGCTCTCACCGGTCAACGGCGAGGTCTTGATCTCGCTCTCCGGCCTCAACCGGCAGGGGAAGGCCCAGTCGGCGCAGTAGTTGGACCGCCCATGCTGGTAGGCGTCGGTGATCATGTTCAGGCCGTCCAGGTCGGACGGGGTACGGAACAGGCCCACCAGGTTGCTGCTGATCAACTCGTCCTGCGCGGTCGCGGTGCCGAACCCCAGCTTGACGTACGCCGTCAGCAGCCTCGCCTGGGTGGCGAGCCGCTGGTTCAGGACGTGCAGGGTCTCCTCCGGCCGGGTCGGGTTGGGGTTCGCCAGTTCCCGGGTGACCCGGGTGTAGTAGTCCGCGGCCTGCTGGTGGAGCCAGTTGGTCGACCGCACCCGGGCCTCCTCGGTGTTGTCCACCTTGCTGGCGGACTGCTGGAACAGCGCCCTGTAGGTGGAGTCCCACTTGGCGATGTCCTGCGACGCCTGGCGGCAGGCACCGGGCTGGCCGTCGTCGTGCACCCGGCAGACCTCGCCGAGCGGGAAGACCCGCGTCCACTCCCGCACGACCCGCCAGTTGCCGTCCCACTTCTGCCGTACCCGGATGGTGAACTGGAGGTCCGCCGTGGTGATCTCCCACCTCCCGGAGCGGCGGATGTCCACGTTGGTCCAGCCCGACTCGTGGCAGAGCTGGATGGTCGAGTCCGCCCGGCCGTACTGGGCCACCCAGAGCGCCTGCGGCAGGTCGGCGTACTTGACCTCGCCGGGCCCCTGGCTGGGGCGGCTCAACGCCACCCCGCCCGAATTGCACGACGGCACGGTCGCCGGGTCGGCGGTCGGCTTCTGACCGTCCGGCACCGCCTGGTTCGGTCCGGCGAACGGGTTGTGCTTGCCCGCGCCGCGGATCTCGTCCCGGATGGCGGCGGCCCGGTTCGCCATGTCCAACGCGGTGAACCGGTACTGCATGATGGCGTTGCGCATCAGATCGTTCAGGTGGCCGTAGTGCCCCTCCGGGTCCTCCTTCGCCTTGCTGAGGTCCCGCACCGCGTCCTGGATCTGATCGCCGGCCGCGATCACCTTGGCGTGCTGGTCGGTTTCGGTGGCCGCGGCGTGCTGCGGGTTCTGCGCCAGCAGCATCTGGTATCCGGTGGCCGCCAGCAGCCACGCCTCCGCGTCGACCGGGTTGTGCACCGCGTTACTGCCCGAGCCGAGACCGTTGCGCTTGCCGTAGTCGTGCAGGTAGCCGATGGAACCGTAGGTGCCGAACGTACCCAGCGCGTGATCCGGGTCGGCCGCGCCGAACGGCGCGATGAACCGGGTGTCCCGAGCCACATCCGTCGCGTCGAACATCAGATCCTGGGCGGTGTCGCTGTAGTTGACGCTGACATCGGCGTACGGCAGGGGCCGCCCGGTGCGGGCCTCGTACCCGACCGCCTGGTTGATCCGCCGCTTGATCTCGCTGACCGCGGCCGTCTTCTGGTTGGCGAAGATGGCGTTGCCCCACATGTCGACCCGCTCGGTCAGCTTGGCGAGCCGCTCGTTGATCTGGATCAGCTGGGCGTTGGTGGCGTTCTGCAACGCGATCACGACACCGAACTGGTCCAACATGTCGGTGTAGATCGTGCTCAGTCCACGTTCGATCCGGTCGAAGCGGTCGTTCATGGTGGTGCGCAGCTCCGCCACCTCCTGCCGCAGCACCCGCAGTTGTTCGAGGATCTGCTCGTCCGGGCTGGGACCACCGGCGAAGACCGGCAGCAGCGCCGAGATGGCGCCCAGCACGTTGCCGGTCAGGGCCAGGGTGCTCATCGAGGTCAGCGCCGCACCGAGGCCGAGCCCCGCGACGGTCGGCAGGTACTGGTTGATGGCCGTGGCGATCTGCACGGCCGCCCGGCCCACCCCGGCGACCGTCTTACCGGCCCGCGCGTCGACGAAGCCGGCGAGCAGGGCGAGCACCTCCACCGCGCTGGCCGCCCCGTTGATCCACTCCTGCGCGTCGTTGGCCCGCTGCACCGCGGCCCGGTGGTCCTGGGCGGTGGGCGTCGGACCGTCGTTGGTCAGCGGGAATCGCTCCACCAACGCGCGCAGCACCTCGTTGTAGCCGTCGACGCGGCCACCGATCGCGGTCAGCAGCTCGTTGAGCTGCGCCATCGTGTCGGCCAGCCACTGCTGGTTGTTCTGCTGGTGCTCCAGGATCGCGTTGACGTTCAGCCAGGTCGCGATGTAGGGGTCGGCGGCCAGGCTGTCGATCGTGGCCGCGGCGTCCACGTTGTACTGCACCCCGAACGTGGCGTTCCACGCCTCGCGGAAGTTGCCGTCGGCGAGCGAGAGGTTCGCCACCGCGTGCCAGATCCAGTTCTGCCCCTCGTATGCCTGCTGGAACCAGGAGTACTGGAACTGAGCGGCGGTGATCTGGTCCACCATCGAGCCGTAGTTGCGCAGCTGGGAGCCGACGGTCGACTCCATCAGCTCCTTCATGATCGGCGCGGCGATGGCCCCGCCGGGCGCCATCGCGCTCAGCTCCAGCAGCTTGAGCACGAACTGGTACGCCGGACGCTCCAGGTCGTCGGCGGTCAGCTTGCTGTTGTACCAGTTCCGCATCACCACGGAATGCTCGATGAGCTGCTGCCGGGTGGCCTGCGGATGCAGTTGGCGGTAGCCGACCATCTCCGCGCTGAGCATCAGGTCCTTGAAGCCGTCCGAGCCGTTGATCCGGGCCCGCATGTGCATGGTGAACAGGGCCCGACGCAGGCTCGCGTCGTCGACCGTCACCGGTCCGTTGTCATTGGCGGAGGCGGGCGGCGCGACCACGACACCGGACGCCAGCATCCCCACCATCGTCACGAGCGCGGTCAGTGTCCGCAGGCTGTGACTCCACCGCCAGCGGCTCGGTCGGCCCCGGCACGGACCGACCGGTCGATCCCCCCTGGTTGCCACCGCGCCACCGGCGGCTTTCTCTTGGCTCTGCACTCTCTTCCCCCATCGTCATCGGCCACTCGGCCGTCGCCAGAGCCTGCGCGATGTCGTTGGGAAGACGTTTGGAAGTGAATGGGAACGGGGCTGGGGGTCCGGCGGAGCGACCGTCGCGGGCCCACCTGACCCCGCCCCGCTGCGGCGTGCGCCGCTCACCCGATGCGCGGCGTGGTCAGGATGCCTGCGGACGCCGGTGCCGGGCGTACTTGGCGTGGAACTTCTCGACCCGGCCCTCGGTGTCGAGCAGGCGCTGCCGGCCGGTCCAGAAGGGGTGACTGGCCGAGGAGATCTGGACGTCGATGACCGGGTAGGTGTTGCCGTCGGTCCACCGGACGGTCTGCTCACTGGTGGCGGTGGAGCGGGTGAGGAAGGCGAAGTCGGCGGCGCGGTCGCGGTAGACGACGGGCCGGTAGGTGGGGTGGATGCCGGGCTTCATACGGATTCTCCTTGACTGGGTTCGTCGTCTCCGGTGGTCTGATCGTCTCGGGTGATTTGGTCGTCTCCGGTGGATTGGTCGTCTCGGACGATTTCGGTGTCCAGGGCGGCAAGCGGGAAGCAGTCGGCGAACGGGTCGGGGTGGCCGCGCCATGCCTGTTCGCCGTCGGCGAGTTCGGCGTCGGTGAGCAGGCAGGCGGTCAGGGTGCGGTGCAGGCTGGCCGGGTCGAGGTCGAGGCCGATGAAGACCAGGTGCTGGTGGCGGTCGCCGTAGTAGGGGTCCCAGTCCATGGCGGCGGCGAGCCGGCGGTGGTCGGACACCTCGTCCCAGTGCCGGTCGGACAGGGCGGCGAGCCAGCGGCCGAGGCTTCCCATGGCGAGACCGCCGCCGGCGAAGTCCCAGGCGACGACGGTTTCCGGCTGGCTGGACAACCAGAGGTGACCGCGGGAGCGGATGACCTCGGCGTTGAGGTCTTCGAGGACGTCATGCAGCCGTTGCGGGTGGAACGGGCGACGGGCGCGGAAGACCGCCGAGACGATCCCGCAGTCCGGTTGGGGCTCGTGCACGCCGACCAGATGCCCCTCCAGCCCTCGGACGAGGACGCCCGGGGTCTCCGGGCGGTACCGGCGCGTGTCGCGCAGTTGGCGGGTCAGCAGGTTCGCGTCGACGAGGTCGCCGTCGACGCGTACCTGGGTCGCCCAGGGTGTGATGCGGTTGAGCAGGACCGCCAGGCGGTCGGTGTCGTAGGCGCCCTCGGCAGACTGTCCCCACAGGACGAGAGTGTCGGCGTACTCGATCTGCCGGACGACGACGTCGGCGAGGGCCCGCTCGTCGTTGTCGGCGGCCTGGATGCCGAGGGTCTTCAGGTCGTCGGTGCTGGCCAGCCCGTCGAGCAGATGCTCGGCGTCGACCACGGTGACGTACGAGTCGACGTGCAGCAGTTCGGTGATCGGTACGCCGTCGACGGGGCAGTGGGCGCACGCGGCGGCGACCGCTTCGGGCTCGACCACCTCGGGCAACATCAGCACGATGTCGCGACCGGGACGGGTGCGGACCAGTCGGGCGAGGGTGGGCAGGACGTCCTCGCGCAGGGTGCAGGAGACGCAGCCATGGGCGAGGAAGATCCGCACGTCCTCCAGCACGCCGTCGCGGTCGCGCACCACCCGGTGCACGCTGCCGTTGCACACGTCGGCAAGGTCGTGCCGGACCAGCAGCAGCCCCGGGTCCGCGGCGAGCAGGGTGCGGGCGATGGCGTATGTCGCCGCGGGCCAGAAGCCGCTGAGCACGGTCAACGACGGGCGGGAGTCCCGCTCCACGGCGGCATGGCCGGCCGAAGCGACAGATGACGTCGACATCACAGTCCTCTCCACACTAAATGAAAACGGTTGTCATTATAGGCAGGTGATTACGGAAGGGGTAGAGCGGGGCGCACGCCCGCTGCCGGCACGGTGCCCGCCGCCTGCCCGCTGGCCGCCGCCTGCCCGCTGCCCGCCGACGACGCGGTGACCGCCGACGACGGCGGCGGCCGACCGCCCGGGTTCGGGTACGGCCGGGGCGCGGCGGCGACCCACGCGGGCCACCCTGACCCGACTCAGGTATAAAGAAAACGGTTCTCGTTATCGATTGGCCGCATCCCTGGAGGAGTTGACCGTGTCCCGACGCTGTGACGTCACCGGCGCGAAGCCGAGCTTCGGCAACGCCGTGTCCCACTCCCACCGGCGCACCCGTCGCCGGTGGAACCCGAACCTGCAGAGCCACCGCTACTGGCTGCCCTCGGAGCGCCGGTGGATCCGCCTGACACTGACGGCCAAGGCCCTCAAGACCGTGGACCGCAAGGGCATCGAGCAGGTCGTCGCCGAACTGCGCACCAAGGGAGTGAAAATCTGATGGCCCGGCAGACCGACATTCGTCCGATCATCCGCCTACGCAGCACCGCCGGCACCGGCTACACGTACGTGACCCGCAAGAACCGCCGCAACGACCCCGACCGCCTGACGTTGCGCAAGTACGACCCGATCGCCCGCCGGCACGTCGAGTTCCGGGAGGCACGCTGACATGGCACGAAAGAGCCTGAGCAACCGACAGGCCCGCCGGACCGAACTCGTCGCCCGGCACGCCGAACGCCGCGCCGACCTGAAGCGCACCATCGCCCACCCGGACACCGAACCGGCAGAACGAGACGAGGCAGTGCGCCAGCTCGCCCGGCTGCCCCGCGACTCCAGCCCCGTACGCCTGCGAAACCGCGACATGGTCGACGGGCGGCCCCGCGGCGTGCTCACCCGCTTCGGGCTGTCCCGGATTCGCTTCCGCCAAATGGCGCTGCACGGCGAACTGCCGGGCGTCCGGAAGGCATCCTGGTAGACAGCGACCGATGAAGGAGTGCCCCCGACAGGATTCGAACCTGCGACACACGGTTGTCGACCAACGCCCTCTCGAACTTGTCGTTGATCGTCAAGAACCAGGCTTGACCTGCCCGACCGCAGCCAGCCGCCGATCATCAATTGTCGCTGGTAGCCAACACTTAGCGGGGGTTTTCGGGGGGTAAACGAGGGCGCTATCGCGATCCCTGCTGGGGCTGTGCAGGAGCGCGCCGTGCAGGACGGCGGACGGGTCCGCGGTGACCCGCAGATCCCGCGACCACGCCGTAAGCTGCACCTCGGAAGTGCCTCCCTCGAAGAGAAACCTGTAGATGTCGCAATCACAGGTTTCCCTTGCAGGGCAGGCACTTCCGCTCATCCACACGCCGACGGGCAGCGCATCATGGCGATCACAGTGCATCACCCAGGCTAGGGCGCGCGCCACGGGGATGCACCGTGGAGACTCGATTTTCGAGCGAAATCGCTTGATTATCGAGCGATCTTCTGCAATATTCGATACGTGCATCGAATAGTCTTTGTTCTGCTCACTCTCCTGATCGTGCTAGGGATGGCCATCAGCCTCTTCGCCCAGGTCGTGATCCTGCCGGGGATCGCCGCGTCGGAGGCCGAACTCTTCCCACCGTACGAGCCCTACCGCGTCCCGCTCCTGACGGTCGGCATCGCGTTCATCGCCTGTGCGCAGGTCGTGCTCGCGGCAGTCTGGATGCTGCTGTTCCGCGCGCAGTCGGGCACCTTCTTCCGGCCCGGGTCGCAGCGCTGGGTGATCACAATCGGCGCGGCGATCGGCGCCGGCACCCTGCTCACCGTCGGCCTGTTCGTGTTCTTCACGTTCGGGGAGTTCCCGTCGCCCACCGACGGCATGGACACTCTCGGGCTGTGGATGGCCAGCGGGCTGGGCTGCCTGGTCGGCGCCGCGCTGCTCGGGGTCATGTTCGTGGTGCACCGGCTCGTCGATCGCGCGACGAGCGCACAGACGGAGCTGGACGGCGTGCTCTGATGGCCATCGTGGTCGAGATCGACGTGCTTCTCGCGAAGCGGAAGATGTCGGTCAGGGACTTCGGCGACGCAATCGGGCTGAGCCTGGCAAACGTGTCGGTGCTGAAGAACGGCCGCGCGAAAGCCGTGCGGTTCTCCACACTCAACGCGATCTGCGAGGCGCTCGACTGCCAGCCCGGTGACGTCCTGCGCTGGGTGCCCGACGACGATGATGCGCGGTAAGGCCCAGATCTCCACCCGCCGTGGGCCGCGGCCGCCGTCCAGGCGAACCCGGTGGCCCGCCGCCCGCCCGGCGATGTCGAGTCGATCCGGCGAGACGTTCGCGCGGACGAGTAGGTCGCCGACGGCGGCGATCATGGCGCCGGCCAGGCACCAGACCGCGACCCCGACGGCGAACACTGCGACCGTGACGAGACTGCTGGTCAGACCGATCGTGCGGAACATCGGGGTGTACACCGAGAAGTTGTCCGCCCCGTTTGGCGACGGTCACGCCGATCACCGAGGGCTCCCTGACGGGACAGGGAGCGAACGTACTCAACCGGCGATGTACCCCTGACCCGCCCCTACCCGTCCAGCTCACCCGCGTCCTGCGCCGTCGGTTCCGAGCCATCGATCTTGTCGAGCAGCCGCAGCAGAGGTCCGCAATAACCTGATCGCCCACAGGTGTTACCCGGGGGGGTCGGGGGACGATTCAAAATTGCATAGATAGACATCAAGGCCCTGGCCGGCTTCGTGCTGGTCAGGGCCTTGTGTTGGTGCCCCCGGCAGGATTCGAACCTGCGGCCTGCGGTTTAGGAAGGCGACTGAGGCAAGCCATCCACTGTGGCCGCTACCTGCGCGTCCGGGATTCCTGTCGGCGCGGCGGTGCAAGATCATTGCAGGTACTCTGCACGGCGCCGCGGACGCCCGAGGACGGCCGGAGGCCGCCCGCAGGGCAGGCCGCGAGCGCAACAACCCGTCTCACCGGCAACGAACTTCGGGCTCCCTGCGGAGGCTAGAACCCCTTAACCGCGAGCGTCGATCGCATCGGGTGGAGGCGGATTCATCGGCGCTCCGACCTCGACCGGCCCCGTCACCACCTCTCGACGTTTCACAGCTCCTGCGGCGCTCACCTGCACTGAGGTTGCACTAGTCGATCTTCGGCGCATCAATAGTTAACAGGTGGGAGGTGCGGCTCTCCTGCTCGTCGCATCGCCCCGTCGGGGCTCTGGACTGTGCGCGTCGGCTGGTTTGGGTCGGAAGCCTGACACTGATTGGGCCGTCAGGGCATAGCGACGGATACTCGCTCGGTGAACGGCTGTTACGAATTCTGAATCTGGAGTTGGATTGATACTTCGCGAGTTCCTTTACGTCGACACCGAAAAAGTTCGGGGAATGCTAGCCCAGCTAGACGGGGGAATCGCCGAGGAGGCGAGGAACACGACTAAGAGTGATAGGCGGACGGAAGCTGGAGTTAAGGGGTTCGCTGGACACTACCAGGGGTGGGGTGAGGAGAATTACACCACGAAGTCCCTCGGTGATTTACTATTCCCCACCTTGGAAGATGCGCTAGATTCCAGCGACCTGATCAAGGATCTGTCTGACCATCTGCAGGGTGAGCCCTTCTGGACCTCTGACGAGTTGCGAGAATCTACACCCCCGGGCACCCTTGTCCGCATATCTTCGCCGGGATCACTTTTCGACGCTCGATACGTCGCAGCAAGCTTGGCGGGATTTGGTGCGACGTATTCAGGACTAGAAGGCATAGGATCGGTGCCCGCCGCCTCGCCCGCTGTACCTTCAAGGCCGAACAAGGCGCGACCAGCGCGAACGAAGGGCAATAAGTCCCACGAGACAACCAATCAAATCGAGGACACCATCCCCGAATTTGGCCCTCTCAGAAATGACGACGGAAGCCTTGGAATCGGGCCGGATTTCTTCCGCGGGCTCACGAAGATTGCTCGTGGACTATTCACGCCGGGACTGCACCTGAACCTGTATCCGACCGATAGCGACACCCTCAGCATCGGTGTGCGACTTCAAGAAGGTAGGCATTTCCTCGACGGCGATCCGGAGATACTCTTTGCGCGATATGGAATAGGTAAGCAATTCTGGACCGTCGTCGGGACGATCGGACATTACGCTAATATTGATGATCGGATCGCTCCGTCGTACGGGGATATAACCGACGGCGCCGGCAATGTAGTTCGGGGTCGGACCGCCGCTTTCATCAACTCATACATGCGCTTCCTAGGGGCGCTGGGATTTGCTGACGTGCCCCAATGGCCTGGCTTCAACATCGTGCCACTGGCTGTCTATCGCGTCATTGCAACCTCGCCAACCGAAGTTGAAGCTCCTTGACGCAGCGCCATCCCGTCTGCCGCCGACCCACACACCGTGGGGCGGGCCAGGGCCAGGGTGACAAGGTGGAGCGCCCTACCGGACGAACGACCTTGTCACCCTGGCCCTGGTCTGCTCGGCTCTGCCTGGGTCGGCGGTAGACGGGATGCCCCCAACCACTACCCCCACGGCCGCAACCGTTCGGCAACTCCATCCTGGAGTCGTCTGGCCCCCGCCGGAGGCCATCTCTGACCTGAGTTGTAGCGGTTTAGTGACCACTCCAGCCGAGGTCGGTCAGGAGGGTTCGGGTCTCGGTGGGGATGCGCGGGTGGGCGGTCACTTGCTGGGTGCCGATGGTGATGGTGGCTGAGCGGAGGGGCCGCAGGGTCTTGAGGATCTTGTTGATGCTCAACCCGGAACGGGCTTGCGCTTCGCGGGAGATGGCCAGGGCAGCGAATACGATGGTCAGGTGGGCTTGGATGCTGTCTTCGAGGCGGTGGAAGACCGGTCGTGCGGCCAGGTCGGACTTGGTCATCCGGAAGGAACGCTCGACCTGGTAGAGGTCGTGGTAGGCAGCGACGACGGCGGGGCCGTCCATCCCGGCGGCGTCGATGTTGGTGACGTAGCCCTTGATCCCGATCAGGGCGCGTGCACGTTCGACGAGGTCCCAGTTCACGCTGGTGGTGCTGTCGGTGAAGGTGACGAAGCGGTCCTTCTTCAGCGGCCGTTCGCCGGTGGCGACCTTCTCGGCGCGTTCGACCATCGCGTTGATCGCGCGGTTGTCGTGCTGGGCTCTTTTGAACGTGTACTGGTAGACCACCCGTCGGTCACGGGCCTTGGTCCCGGTGCCCATGCGCCTGGTGGTCTCGATCGTCGCGCCGTCGGGCAGGTGGTTGCCGTGCCTGTCGACGTGGGCCTGTAGCTCGTAGGGGATCTTGCCGGTCTTGGAGCCGACGATGAACCGGAATCCGTTGTCTTCCAACGCCAGCAGGTTCGCCGCGGACAGCATCCCGGCGTCGGCCACGACGACGAGGTCGCGGGCCTGGTGGCGGTCGCGGAACCGGGTCAGGACCGGGATCAGCGTCTTGGTCTCGGCCTTGTTGCCGGCGAACAGGTCCACCTCCAGCGGGAACCCGTCGCCGGTGGTGAGCAGCCCGACGGTGACCTGTGGGTCGACGCGGCGTTCCTTGCTCAGCCCAACCTTGCGCAGCCCGTCTTCGCGTTCGACCTCGAAGTGCAGCGTGGTCACGTCGTAGAGCACTATCGCCAAGCTCCCACCCCGCGTGGCGTGCCGGTGACAGGCCTGCGCGATCACGGCCCGGTAGTCACGCTCGACCACGCGCTTGAGACAGCGCATGAACGTCACCCGATGCGGCGAGGCGACCCCGATCTCGGTCAACACCCGCACGGTGTCCGCCTTGCTGGTCGGCTCGATCACCCGGCCCAGCACCAGCGCCCGGAACGCGTCATCACCGAGACGATCCAGGCCGAGGTCGTCGTAGAGGCTGTTCAGAACCTCCCACAAGATCAGCGAAGACGTGCCCTCAACCACCGCAGATGCCCCGACCGCGACCGCGCCCGCACCGTCCAGGTCCAGGGTCAACTGCCCGCCATGAAGGCGTTCCTCAGCGACCTGCAGCAGCAGCGCCAACTCGTCGTCGGTGTGGGCCGAGCCGATGTGCTCGATACTCAACACGCGTCGGCCTCGCTTGTGCACGATCTGGACCGCGGTCGCTCCCGAGGCGGTCTTCACCCGCCGCACGAAAGCGCCCACCCCGCGAGACTACCCACGCAGCCAAGCCACGTTAGTGACCACATCAGCGCCGATCCGCGAGCAAACGCCCACGTCAGCGGCACCCACGATCACAAGATCACCAAAACGCTACAACTCAGGTCTGACCCCAGCCCCGCCCTATCCTCCGCCCCCTTCCTCACCCTCACCTCTTTCTCACCTCGGACCCGTGAGCGGTCGGCGTGATTCCGTTCGGCAACTCGCCCGGACCGGCCGTCGATCGGGTCCGCGGTTCCCGTCGTGAGGCTGAATGCGTGACCTGAGGTAGGACGTTGTCCTCCTAGCCCGGGTGATTCGTGGTGATCATCAACTTGTGGGTCTGACCGGCGTGTAATAGACGAAAGTGCCTCTCCGGCAGGGGAAACTTGTGATTGCGACATCTACAAGGATCTCTACCAAGGAGGCACTTCCGGCGTGCAGTTTACGGCGTGGTCGAAGGATCTGCGGGTCACCGCGGACGGAACACAGGTGGTGTCGCACGTCGGCACGGCGCTGCTGCGGATGCTCGCGGACCGGGCCGGGCTAACCAACGCCTTGTCGGCAGCGCTCGCCCGTGCCGGGGTGTTCCCGGTTCATGACCGGGGCCGAGTCCTGGTCGATCTGGCCGTGATGATCGCCGACGGCGGTGAAGCCATCTGTGACATCGACGTGTTGCGGCACCAGGGCGAGGTGTTCGGGCCGGTCGCCTCGGACACCACCGTCTGGCGGGCCCTGGACGAGATCGGCCCTGCCCAGTTACGGCGCATCGCGGTGGCGAGGGCGAAGGTCCGGGCCCGGCTGTGGCAGCTGTTCGGCGGCCCACCGGCGGCCCGCGCCGCCGGGCGTGACATCGGTGACGGGGTGGTCGTGCTGGACGTGGACTCCACGATCCTGATCGCGCACTCCGACAAAGACGGCGCCGCGGCCACCTACAAGCACACCTACGGCTTCCACCCCATCCTCGTGACCTGCGACAACACCAGCGAACTTTTGGCCCTTACGCTGCGGCCGGGCAACGCCGGCGCCAACACCGCCGCCGACCACCTCGCGGTGCTGGCCGACGCGATCGCGCAGATCCCCGCCGCGCATCGCCGGAACCTGCTGATCCGCGGGGACAGCGCGGCCGGCACGCACGTCGTGCTGGACTGGCTCACCGCGCTGAACACCCGCCGCCGCACCGTCGAGTACTCCATCGGCTGGTCGGTCGGCGAGCCGGAACGCGCCGCCATCACCGCGCTGCCCGCCACGGCGTGGACGCCGGCGCTGACCGCCGACGGCGGCGTCCGTGAGAAAGCCGAGGTGGCCGAGCTGACCGGCCTGCTCACCCTGCCCGGCTGGCCCCAGACGATGCAGGTCATCGTCCGCCGCGAACGCCCGCACCCAGGCGCTCAGCTGTCGCTGTTCGAGCACCGGGACGGCTGGCGCTACACCGCATTCGTCACCAACACCCGCGCCGGCGCGTTGCAGTGGCTCGAAGCCCGCCACCGCGCCCACGCCCGCGTCGAGGACCGGATCCGCTGCGCCAAGGACACCGGCCTGCGCCGGCTCCCGTCCCGCGAGTTCGCCATCAACCAGGCCCGGTGCCTCGCGGCCGCGATCGCCGCCGACCTGCTCGCCTGGCTGCAGATCCACGCCCTCGACGGCGACCTCGCCCGCGCCGAACCGAAACGACTGCGATACCGGCTGCTGCACACCGCAGCCCGCCTCACCCACGGCCAACGCCGCCGCTGGCTCCGCATCCCCGCCACCTGGCCCTGGGCCACCCAACTGTCCGCCGCGTTCACCCGGATCACGACAATCCCCGCACCCGGCTGACCCCCGTCAGCCCCAACACCTACGACCGGACACCCCAGGAGACCACGCCCCGCCGCCGCGACAGACGGCCCACCACCATGCCCAGACCGCCACACCCATCAACAATCATCGACCAATGCGCTCCGGCCGAACCAGCAGCCACCACCGGCGAATCATCGAGGCTAGTCCCGGTCGACCTCCGGGACTCGTCACCGGTTCCCTTCACGGAACCACGGGTGACGCGCGGGGCGGGCGTGGGTTTCGGGGCGGCTGACTTACCGCCCCACCGCCGAAGGCGGGCGGGGCGGCGGCTCCGTCAGGAGCCGGTTACCGCGCCCGGCCCGCGCCGCGCGGAGCGCGCTTGATCCAGAAGAGAGCGTTTCGGCAACGCTGAGACGTCTCCATGCCACCGCCCCGCAGATGCCCGAACGCCACGCCGGGGGGGCGATCACATCGGCACCTTGTGTGACTTTCGCCTGATAGATAGTGTCTTCTCTAGTGCGTTCGCCCCATTTTGGAGGATCTGAAGTGGCTTCTCGAAACTACCCGCCGGCCGTCCGGGCGGCGCTCGTATCACTATCCCAGGGAACCTGCTACTACCCAGGGTGCCCAAAGAAGGTGCTTGAGTTCGTTGGCGAAACTCCAGAATTGAACGTTGACATCGCTCACATTTGCGCCCTTAAACCCGACGGCCCCCGATACGACTACAGCATGGCCGAGGACGAGCGAAACTCCTTCGACAACCTTATACTTCTCTGCAAGGTCCACCACCGGCACGTCGACCAGACAAGCCCCGAAAGGTATCCCGTAGATTTGTTGCGGGAGTGGAAAGAAAACCGCGAGGCGAACGGTCGAGACGTTCTCCGAGGTTTGCAAGGACTGACGGAAGAGCGCCTAAAACAGTTGATTGCAATGTCGCTACAAGAGTTCAACGACGACGTTCGGTCGGCCATTGACAAGCTTTCAAAGGTGGACTTCGAGGCCGCATCCGTACTCAAAATCCTCATCGGTCAACTAAACGACGGCGCTTCGAGGCACTACGCCGTGGATCCCGACGCCGTCTATACCTTGCGTCAGGCCGCCGAGAAGCTGAGCCACTTGCCGGACACTGCACCCATGCTGATCCGCGCCGCGAATACTCTGATGGACGCCAGAGGAAGGTACTGACGTCTTCCCTGTTGCTAGCTGCGCTTTTGGTGGCGCGAGACTTAGTCGTATTCGTGCCCGCTGCGGGCAGCAATCGAGACGCTCGCTCCAAAGACCAGCGGCACGGCGGCTGCTCTGCGGGCCTGGCCCCTGGATCGGCGACGCCACTGGCCCACGCGGGCAGGCCGCTTTGACAACTAGCAAGAGCTCTTCCCACTACGCTATTCGCATGCCCGTCGAAGCCGATCGATCGCAGCGAAAATCTGCTGCTCACGGCCAGGTCGATTTGGTCGCCACTCCGCGAGTACGGGTCGGACGGCTTCGATGAGCCCAGTGAGATCGTCCCAGTTCTCAGGATCGGGCAGCGCGTCCAGCGCGGCGGCTGCGCCCATAGTCGCCCGATACCGGTGACTGTTCGTCGGTGTCTCCTGCCAGCCAGGCGTTTTCCGCCACTCCTGCACGCGCTTGTACACCTCCGCTGTTGCCACTCGGATGCGGGATGCTTGCTCGCGTGGTGTAGGTGCTGGGGTGTGGGGACGGTCGGCGGGTTCGTGCGGCGGCGTGTCGGCGTCGCGCATGGCGGCGATCGTACCGGCGGCATGATCGGGGCCGGTCCGCGCGTCGGGGAGCGGTGTTTGACAAACGGTCAGCCGGGGGCAGCGGTCCACTCCGGAGCGAGGATGGAGTAGAGCAGGGAGTCGCGCCAGGCGTTGTTGGTGTAGACGTGGTCGCGGAGTCGGCCTTCGTACTGCATGCCGAGTCGTTTGGCGACGGTGATGGAGGCGGCGTTGTCGGGGCCGATGGCGGCGGTGATGCGGTGGAGACGCAGCTCTTGGAAGCCGTAGCCGATGATGGTGTGGGCGGCGTCGGTGGCGTAGCCGTGGCCCCAGTGGTCGGCGTTGATGGCGTAGCCGAGTTTGGCTGCTTGGTGGCCGGTGAGTCCGAGGCGTGCGAAGCCGATCATGCGGTCTGCCGTGTCGGCTACGGCTAGGTAGTACTCGGTGCGGGGGGTTTGCTGTGCCCGGGTGACTGCGCCTTCGATCATGGCGACGGCGGCGGCGTGGTCGCGGCTGTCGAAGGAGAGCCAGTGGGTGACGCGGTCGTCGCCGATGATCGCCAAGGCGTCGGCCGCGTCATCGGGTCGCAGTTCGCGGAGGGTGATGACGCGGCCGGGGATGGTGATCGGGTACATGCGCTGATGGTGCCTTATCGGGGTAGGGCGTTGGCGGGGGTGTGGGTGAAGTGTTCGATGCCGTCGATGAGGTCGCGGGCGTCGTCGGCGTGGCCGGCGCGGGTGATGGCTTGGTGGACGCGGCGGACGGAGTGCATGATGCCGTTGATGCGCTGGTCGGCGGGGAGTTCGAGGACGGGGGCGAGTGCGTCTTCGGCGGCGTCGAGTTCGCCGTTGGCGACGCGGGCGATGGCAAGGTTGGTGTGTGAGCCGGCTTGGTCGCCGAAGGCCCATGAGGGGTCGTAGCGGTCGGCGTACGCC
Source organism: Micromonospora sp. CA-263727 (assembly GCF_050942455.1). Lineage (NCBI taxonomy): Bacteria > Bacillati > Actinomycetota > Actinomycetes > Micromonosporales > Micromonosporaceae > Micromonospora > Micromonospora sp. CA-263727. The sequence goes on along the minus strand of NZ_CP192031.1, from coordinate 678,125 downwards.
TGGACGGCTTGCAGGGCGTAGCGCTCGGTGGTGGCGGCTTCGTCGGGGAGCCAGGCGAGGGCGTCGCTGGCGTAGTAGAGGGTGCGGGGCTGGTTGAAGGTGCAGATGCCGCCCATCTCGTCCATCTCGTCGGGGCGCACTCGGGACCAGGCGTCTACGGATTCCTGGATGGCGGCCTTGGCCTGCTCGGCGTTGCCGAGGGCGGCGTAGGCGCGGGCGGCGCTGGCGGGTAGCCAGACGGCGGAGGTGCCGCCGGTCTGGGTGGCGTACTCGCGTCCGGCCTCGGCGTAGCGGACGGCTTCGGCGTAGCGGCCGGCCCAGTAGGCGACCAAGGATTGAAGGCCGCGGAGCCAGGCTTGCAGGCCGGGGTGGGCGGCCTGGTCGGCGCAGAGCACGGCGGTACGGGCTTGCAGCATCGCGGAGTGCGGGTCGGCCATGTCGTGGGAGACCTTGGCGAGTAGGCCGCTGGTGATGCCGGCGAGGAAGTGCAGGTCCCGCGACTGTGCTGGTTGTTGGCGGCGTTCGAGCAGGGTGAACAGGGTGTCTTGGGTCTCCACCAGGTCCGGCAGGATCTGGCTGACCGGGCGCTGCGGGTAGGCCAAAGCCAGGCGCTGCACGTCCTCGGTGAGCTGGTCGATGGCTGCCGGTGAGGTGGCTTCGGCGGCGAGCATGGCGTAATGGCGGGCGCGTTGTGCGGCCATGGCGAGGAGGTTCCTTTCCGGGCCGGCGCCGAAGGGCTCGACAATGAGTTGTCGGCTTGGCGCAGGGGTCAACTGGTGGGGTGCCCAGGGTTGCTGCAACTCATCGACGGTCTTGCCGAACATGGCCTGCAACGCGCGCCGGGTGGCGGGTGTCGACGAGGCCAGGTCCCGTTCACCGCGCGCCAAGCGTCCGAGGTGTCGAGCGCTGATGGCCGCACGGGGGTCCATGCGGCTGAACTCGTCGGCCAGTTCCTCGTACGTGCGGTCGCTGTGCTGGATCAGGTGCTCCAGCACGGTGCGAGGTTCGCGGCGGTCTCGGGCCATCTCGATGCCTTCCTGATGGGCTTGTTATCACGCTCGCCTGTCGGAGGTCCTGAACTCAATGCAGGTCCTCATGGTGTCCGCTCGATGTCCGCCAGAGGTGCTGGCTCGGTCCTCGATCGGTCTCCGTCAACGGGTGTTCTATCTCCACCATGGACGTCTTACCCACCGCAATTGTGCATGTACTGACCGATGAGGTGCATGGGTCGACATGGCAGCGGGCCGCTCGTGCTCGTGTCGGGTCGGCTGCGGCCGTAGCGGGGGGCGGTGTTCGGGTCCTTCGGTGTGTCGATGGGGGGCGTTCCCGGCGGGGAGGGTGCCATGCCTCGCCGTCTCTCGTGGCTTGTCCCGGCTGTGAGGGGCGGGGTTGGAAGATGGCCAGCCCTCGGCGGTCCCTTCGTGCCCCGAGTGATCCGAACCGGTTGCAACGCCGGGGCTGCCCGGACTGCGCCGGCACCGGTAGGCAGACGCAGTCGGTGGCAGTGCCGGTAGCGGCTGTGTTCTGAGCAGGGCACCGGGGCAGGTGCTGGCAGGCGACGGTGTCGGTCGTGGCCACAAGCCCGCCTGCCTCGGTGCCCATCCGTTGCAAACGGTGAGGACGGGTGATGATGGACCCAGCGCCAGGCGATGTCCTCCACGTCGGCCGTCCGGCATCCGTGCAGTTCAGCGGCAACCGGTCGCTCATCTTCCGGGTCATCAAGGTCGGTGACCGGCCGACCTACCACGGGTGGGTGTGGTTGACGGGTTATGTCTTGGACCGCGCCGGCAACGCTGTGGACCGGCGAGAGATCTTCGTGCAGCGCGTGGGCCTGAGGCTGCTCGTTCCGGCTGCCGTGCCGGTCGCCGGACGCGCCCCACCCACCGCCTCCGGCTATGCAGGGCGGGGCGGAGCAAGTTGTAAGGCACCTACAACAGTCCCGACGTCGAGGAGGTTGCGGTGACCAGCAGGCATTCGGTTGGCGTCGTGAAGGCAGCATCGCGCTTGGCTCGGCTGGGACCGGAACAGGTGAGGCGAATCCGCTTCCGCCGCGCCCGGCTCGGACGGCGTGGTTTGGTCGAGGAGCAGGTGTACGGCTTCGTCCGCGCGGTCGTCGACGAGCTGATTGCGCGCGATGGCGTGGAAGCTAGCCTGCGTGCGGAAAATGCCCGCTTGAAGATCGCCCTGCGCGAGTGGCAGACCAGCATCGCTCGCAGGTCAGGCCGGATGGCCAATGCGGGGCGATGGACAGAACCTGAGCAGCGCAGATAGCCTGTTGACAAGCCGAGTTGTCGTCTGAGGTGAAACCGGTGCCGATCGAAGTTGCGCCGCCCAAGTACGTCTTGATCGTCAACGCGGTGCAACAACGCATCGAAGACGGCACGTACCCACCGGGCTCGATGCTGCCCAGCGAAACCGAACTAGTTCGTGAGTTCGGCGCGTCACGGCCAGTCGTGGTGAGGGCGCTGGACCTGCTGCGGCAAGACGGCTGGATCGACAGCAGGCAGGGGAAGGGCCGCTTCGTCCTCGGCCGACCCGACCGGGCCGACCAGCGGCAACGCGAACGCCGCTATGCGGTCCTCGAAGACGACGAACGGGCCGGCTCCACCCTGCTCGCGGCCGGCGCAGTGCCGGCCCCCCCACGGGCCGCAGTAGCGCTGGGGATCGAACCGGGAACACCGGTCGTCGCGCGGCGTCGCCTGATCACAATCGACGGACTCGGGCCGGTCGAACTCGGCACCGCCTTCCTGCCCGCCGACCTAGCCCATGGCACGGGCGTCGGCGGCGGCGACCCACTTCCGGAGGGACTGCTCCGTCATGTGGCCTCCCGCAAACGCATGCGCTTCGACCACGTCAGTGAACGAATCTCCGCTCGCCTGCCCAACACCGAAGAAGCCCAGCTCCTACAGATCGCCGAACAAGACCCGGTGCTGACAGTGCTGCTGTCCGTCTGCGACCGCTCCGCCAAGCCACTGCTCGCCGTGGATCTGCTGTTGCCAGCACGGCGGCACGATCTCGAAGACGTCTATCCCCTCGACTGACGCAACTCGATCCCGCACTTGACAAGTCAAGTTGTTGAACCTTACCTTTGACGCAACTTGACAAGTCAACTGGTTGAGTTGGCTTCGTGGATTTGGAGGTCGTTCGTTGGTTCCCATGACGTTGAAAGTGCCGGTCCCCTCCGAGTACGTCTTCCCCGCCGGGGCGCTCTGCCTGGGTGTGTCGCCGCAGATCGACTTTGAGCGTCGTGGTGAGGCGGACAACCAGGCGCGGGACAAGGAGACCGGGGAGCGGGTCTGGGTGGTACGGGTGATGGACCTCGACCCGGAGGCCGGGAAGTTCGGCCGCTCCACTGAGGCGAAGGTGAAGGTGGTGGCGGCGCAGCAGCCGGTGCCGCCTGCGTCCACGGTGCCGGGTTACCCGCCGGCCGTGGAGTTCGAGGGCCTGACCCTGACCCCGTACGTCGATTCGCAGCGGTGCAAGCCGGGCCGCTCGTCCGGTGACTGCCGCTCACGGATGGCGTATTCGCTGCGAGCCTCGGCGATCCGGCCGGCGTCGGCGGTGCCGGGTACGGCGGCTGCCTGATCGCTTCTTGTTTGGCGCGCGGGGCGGGTCGTTTCCCCGCCAAGAGTCCCGGCCCGCTCCCGCGCTTTCCCATCCCTCGTGTGTGAAGGAGGGCGTGATGCCCACCGTAGTTCACCCTGCTCTGATCGCGGTGGTGCCGCTGCTGGCCGGCGCGCTGCTGCTGATGGTTCGGACACGTCTTGCCGGTCTGCGGCACATGCTGCGGGAGATGGAAGCGGCGGTCCGGACGGTGTTGCGGTTGCCGCCGGCTTCCGGTCTGGTGTACGCGATTCGCTGCCCGCGCTGTTCGCGGTGGGTGAAGCCGCGTCGGTTCGACCTGCGGCGCATGTCATGCCGGTCCTGCATTGCCACTCTCGGCCGTGGTCGTCGCGGGGGTGGCGTGTGCCTCTGATCAACGTGATTCCGGGGGACAAGATCCCGGTTGCGCCGATGAATGTGCGTCTTCCTGCGTGGCGGGTGCCGGGCTGGCTGCTGGTGTTCTGGTGGCTGGCCCGTGGCCTGTTCCGCCTCACCGTCCTGGCCATCCGCTACTGGTGGATCACCAGTCCGACCGTGCTCGCGCTGTGGATCCGGGCGGAATTCGGTGGTCTGGTCCTGGCCGCCGTCGCCGCGACGGTTGCGGCCGGCTGCGCGGCGTGGTGGCAGTGGCATCCGGTGTCGTGGTTGCGGTTCGGCTGGTATCCGCTGGTCGCTCGGGTTCGGGTGTTGGTGGTGTATCGGCCTCGGTGGGCGTCGGTCATGGCTACCTGCGGGCTGGCGACGATGTTCGGTGGTGACCGGTACGTGCCTCGGCTGGTCAAGGTGCGCTGTGATCGGTGGGGCGATGAGCTGACCGTGCGGATGCTGCCGGGCCAGATCCCCGACGACTGGGGCCAGGCTGCGGAACGTCTCGCCTACGCTTTCCGCCTCCACACCGGGCAGGCCCATTCCACCCACCGGCCCGATCGGGTGGTGGTGCGGTTCATGCGCCGCGACCCTCTCGCCCGTGTGGTCGCGCCGCTGCCGGTGGTGGACGTGCCCGACCTGGGCGGGCTGCCGCTCGGCGTGCGGGAGGACAGGGATCCGTACCGGTTGCGGCTGTCCGGCTCACACGTGCTCGTCGCGGGGGCGACGGGGGCGGGCAAGGGCTCGGTGTTGTGGTCGCTGATCCGGTCGTTGGCCGGCGGTGTCCGCTCCGGGCTGGTCGAGGTGTGGGCGTTCGACCCCAAGGGCGGCATGGAGCTGGCGGCCGGGGTGCCGCTGTTCGCCCGGTTCGCCTACGACGACCCGGACGGTATGGCCGGCGTTCTGGACGAGGCGGTCAAGCGGATGCGGATGCGGGCGGCTCGCCTGCGTGGGGTGACGCGGCAGCATGTGCCGACGGTCGAGGAACCGTTGCTGGTCCTGGTGATTGACGAGCTGGCCGCGTTGACCGCCTACCTCACCGACCGCAAAGTCCGCGACCGGATCAAGGAATCTCTCGGCCTGCTGCTGTCGCAGGGCCGTGCGGTCGGGGTGCATGTCATCGCCGCGTTGCAGGATCCGCGTAAGGACGTGTTGCCGTTTCGGGATCTGTTCCCGACCCGCATCGGCCTGCGGCTGACCGAACCGGAGCAGGTGGACATGGTCCTCGGCGACTCTGCCCGCGATCGGGGCGCGCTGTGTGACCGGATCCCTGAGGCGTCGCCGGGGGTGGGGTTCGTGGTCCTGGATGGTGTCCGCGAACCCGTCCGGGTGCGTTTCGCCTACCTCACCGACGACGACATCCGCTCGCTTGGCCACACCTACCGCCGCCTCGACCACACCACCGACGAGCAGGGGGTGACGGCGTGAAGACCACCGCGCAGCGGGTGGAGGGCGTGTTCCTGGCGCTCATCGTCCTCGTCGTCGGCGGACTCGCCGGAGCGGCCTCGTTCACCCACGTGCATGACTGGACCATGGCCAACTCACCGGCCGGTACGGGCGAATGGTTCGGCTGGGCCAACGCCGCCATCTCCGAACTCCTGCCCCTGGCGGCGCTGCTGACCATCCGGCAACGCCGCCGCACCGGCGGCCCGATCGGCTATCCGATGTTCCTGCTTGTCTGTGCGGTCGCGCTGTCTCTGGCCGCGCAGCTCGCGGTGGCCAAGCCGGGTCTGTCCGGGTGGCTGTTGTCCGCCGTCCCGGCACTGGCGTTCCTCGGACTGTCAAAGCTCGTGTTCTCCACCGCGCCGGTACCGGCGCCCATCGACAAGCCGACCGGAAGTGACGCGGTGGCGGTGCCATCCGACGACGACCAGACGGCGACCGTCGTTCGGGATGCCGACGAGGAGCAGCCTCGGCCGGTGATCCTGCGGCCCGTGCCGTCGATCGAGCGCGAACGGCGTCCCGGCCTCGTGCCCGTCCCGGCGGCGGCGTTCACCCCGCGCAACGGCACCCCTGCCGGTCCGGGAGGTGACCGGTGAGCCAACTCGAACTGATCCCCTCCGCGACCCCGGCCCCCGACGTTGTCGAGCGGCCTCGGCCGGGGTCGCGCGCCGACCGGCTACGCAAGCCGCTTGCCAAGGAAGCGCTCAAGCAGCTCGCCGAACAGAACGGCGTCTGCGTGCGACCTCTCGCGCTGCGCCGCACCGACACCGTCACTGGCATGACTGAGGTGGTGGAGGTGCCCTGCGGGGCCACCCTCGCGGCGAAGTGCACGCCGTGTGCGGAGCGGGGCCGTCGGCTACGGATTCAGCAGATCCGGGAAGGCTGGCACCTCGCCGACGAACCCGCCGTGCGCCCCGACCAGCCGGGGGAAGATGCACTCGCGCTGGTGCGGGTGCGGGCACACCTGGAATTCGAACGGGAAGCCGTCCAGTACCAACCGATGACCCCGGACGAGCGGGTCGCGCACCTGGCCGAGATAGACGCTGCCATCGCGGAGCTGGATGAGGCGCTGGGTGAGACGAGCCTGCGCGGGCACCTCACCCCCAAAGACCGTGACGACCGGCCCCGCCGCAAACGGTCGACCAGGCGGCGTCAGGACTCACCTGATCTGCCCCGGCTGCCCCTCGACCCCCGCACGGTCGGCCGGGCCTACTCCGGCAAGACCGGCAAGACCCACCGGCCCTCCATGCTCGTCACCCTGACCCTAGGCTCACACGGGCCGATGCACTCCCACCTCCGACGCGGCCCATACGTCGCGCCGTGCGAGTGCGGGCAGCGGCACGGGCCGCACGATGACGTGCTCGGCACACCGGTCGACCCGACCGCATACGACTACCGGCGGGCAGCGCTGGATGCGATCCACTTCGCGCGGGTGATCGACCGGTGGTGGCAGAACGTACGCCGGGCTGCCGGCTGGAACGTCCAGTACGCGGGCGCGGTCGAGTTGCAACGCCGCCTCGCCCCGCACGCGCATTTTGCGATCCGTGGCACCCTGCCCCGCCGGCTGCTCAAGCAGATCGCCGCCGCCACCTACCACCAGGTGTGGTGGCCACCCTTCAACCAACCCGTCTACTCGGTGGACAAGCCGCCGGTCTGGGACGTCGACCAACAGGCATACGTCGACCCGAGGACCCGCGAGCCGCTACCGACGTGGGGTGAAGCCCTTGACGCCCTGGAGGAACCCGACAGCCGACCCGCCTACGTCGCCCGCCTCGGCCGCATCGACGCACGCGGCATCGAACAAGGCACCCGCGACGCGGAACGATCCATCCGGTACGTGACCAAGTACGTCACCAAGGACCTGACCGACCACGCCAAGCCCCGGTCGGACGCACAGAAGGCACACTTCGACCGCCTCCACGCAGAACTGTCCGTGCTGCCCTGCTCGCCCACCTGCGCCAACTGGCTGCTCCACGGCGTCCAGCCCGACGGCGTCAAGGCCGGCTTGACGCCCGGCCGGTGCACCGGGAAAGTCCACCAACGCTCCACCCTTGGCTTCACCGGCCGGCGCGTCCTCGTCTCTCGCCAGTGGTCGGGCAAGACCCTCGCCGATCATCGGGCGGATAACCGCTCGTGGGTGCGGGCGATTCTCGCTGGCGGCATGGCCGACACCGAGGAACACGACCAGGCCGCCGACGAAGCAGACGGACCGAAGCGGTACCGGTTCGAACTCGCCCGGCCCGAAGACCCTGACGTGCCGCCGCTGGAGCACCGACTCCTACGCGCCATCTCCGCCCGCATCCGATGGCGGGCAGACCTCGACACAGCACGGCAACGAACAGCCGGGGCCGTTTCGGCTACCACTACTCCCCTCTCCCCTGCTGTTCGATGATCTGGAGGACAGAACCCCTCATGGAAAGTGAGCTGCTGACCGTTCCGGAAGTCCTCTCCGTCCTCAATGGAGTGTCGCGGCGAACCTTCTACCGCTGGCGTGAGCTGGGAATCGCCCCCGAGTGCATCAAGCTACCCAACGGTGAGCTGCGCATTGAACGGCGGGATCTGCGAGCGTGGCTTGAGCAGCACCGGGAGGCGGCGTGAAGTCGCGCGAGGTCCGGATACGGGGCATTCAGGTCAACGCGCTGGCGGGCCGCAAGAAGTCGTACACCGTTCGGTGGGTAGTGGGAACGGGGCCGAAGTCGCGGACGTTCAGCACCCGGGCCCTGGCAGACAACTTCCGGTCGGACCTGAAACAGGCGGCGAACCAGGGCGAGGCATTCGACGGCGACTCCGGCTTGCCGGAGTCGATGGTCGCGCCGACGGAGTCGGTGAGCTGGCTCGGGTTCGTCCGCCGGTATGTCGACATGAAGTGGCCGGGCGCGGCGGCCAAGTCTCGGGAGAGCACCACGGATGCATTGGCGTCGGTCACGGCTGCGCTGGTGCGGGACATGGCCGGGCGGCCTGACCCGGTGGTGTTGCGGCGGGCGTTGCGGGAGTGGGAGTTTCCGCCCGCGTCTCGGCAACTCGACCGGCCGGCGGAGGTCGCTGCGGCGCTGCGCTGGTTGGAGCGGGCTTCGCTGCCGCTGTCGGCGCTGGCGGAAGCGGTGGTGGTGCGGCCGGCGTTGGACGCGCTCGGCCTGCGGATGGACGGCCGGCCGTTGGCGGCGTCGACGGCCAGGCGGCGGCGCTCGGTCTTCTACAACATCCTTCAGTACGCCGTCGAACTGAAGCTGTTGGACTTTAACCCGGTCGACAAGCTGCGGGTGCGGTCGAGCCGACGGAAGCTGTCCGGCGAGGTTGACCGCCGAGTTGTGGTGAACGTCCGCCAAGCGCGGGAACTGCTCGTTGGTGTCACGTACGTCGGCCAGCGGGGCAAGAACGGCCGGCGCGGTGAGCGCCTGGTCGCCTTCTACGCCTGCCTGTACTTCGCGGCGCTGCGGCCGAGTGAGGCGCTGGGACTGCGGGAGCGGGACTGCCACCTTCCGGCGAAAGGTTGGGGCCTGCTGACGTTGGAGAAGTCCCGGCCGGCGGCGGGGAAGCGGTACACCGACAGTGGCGAGGTGCACGACGACCGGGGGTTGAAGCACCGGGGCGACGCAGAGGCGCGGGAGGTGCCAATCCCGCCGGAACTGGTGGCAATCCTGCGGGCGCACATCGACCGTTTCGGCGTGGGCGCCGACGGGCGGCTGTTCCGTAGCGGGCGGGGCAACGTGGTGGCGTCCTCGACGTACTCCCGAGTGTGGGAGGAGGCGCGGCGGTTCAGCCTGCCGCCGGAGCGGGTGGACTCTCCCCTGGCCGGTCGACCGTACGACCTGCGGCACGCCGGGGTTTCGCTGTGGCTCAACGCCGGGCTACCGGCACCGGAGGTCGCGGAGCGGGCCGGCCACTCGGTCGACGTGCTGCTCAAGGTGTACGCCAAGTGCCTCGACGGGGACCGGAGCCGAATGAACGAGCGGATCGAGTCGGCGCTGAAACGGTGAGTAGCGGTCGACCCGACGTTGCCTGATGGTGGCATCCTGACCCTTCGCGAAGCCTGCTAACTCTTCCAGCTTTCGAGGAGCTGAGCCATGCCAACCTGGCTGGACTGGTTGAACGCTGATCGCATCGGCATCATTGTCGCCATCACAACCGCAGCAGTAGCCGCTTCCTACGCCCATCGGCAGACGGAAATCGCTAGGGGAGCCAAAGGGGAGGCGAAGCGGTCTGCTGACGCGGCTGAGGTTCAAGTCAAGATCGCCGAGGACGCGAAGGAGGAGGCCAAGCGGTCAGCCGAGGCAGCGAGTGAGGCTGTCAGGATCGAAGCCAGACGAGACCATCATGACTACGGTGCAAGCCGCGTGGAGTTGGTCAGCGTTAAGCCACGGGAGGGCGCAAGGGCTCCTATCCCCGCGAGCTACGTAGCGACCGTGAAGAACGCGAGCCCGATGGAGTTCAGCTACCGAGCCCGGATCTACTTCAAGGCGGACAACTACTCGGACATCGGGGTCGGCACCATTAGGGCAGGCGAGAGCATCGAACTACACCTGGGACGTCCTGACCAGAAATACCACCTGATCAGGATCTGGTTCGACGGCGAATGCTCCTGCGCACGGCCGGAGGACGCGGAGGGCCACTGGCTACGTGAGTTCACTGTGCCGGCACCCCCACCGCCCCCAGTGGCGGTGTTCCTATGACGGAGCGGGACGAGTTAAGAGTGGCTCTCTGGCGGCACGCGGAGACTGTAGCTGTTGCTACCTACAGCCTCCAAGAGTTCGGGGCGCGTCACCTGCGAGAACGTTGCCGTCAGACTCCCCAAGATCATTGCACGTATTCTGCACGGACGGCTACAAACGGCGACTTCGGGTGGCATCCGGCTGCACACCTCGGCCGATCGATGGGGAAGCGTATCCGCAGGCCAGGTGGCGTTCTTGCTGATCTTTGAGGTGCCCCCGGCAGGATTCGAACCTGCGACACACGGTTTAGGAAACCGATGCTCTATCCCCTGAGCTACGAGGGCGCGAGGGCCTAGTCTAGCGACCTGGGGGTTCACCTGGGGTGGCAGGGAGTGGCCCACGTTCACCCGCGTTCCCCGGACCCCCGTTCGCCCAGCCCAGGACCACACCCGGAGCACACGAACCCCGGTTTGCGACCGGCGGTCGGCCGCGGTGACCCGCGTTGGCACCGGTTCACCCGGGTTGGCATCCGCTGCAGAGCACACACCCCGCACATCATCGAAGATCATGTGGGGCTACCCGCTTGCCGGCTGGGCGTCGCCTCCCACAGGGGGTCCGGCCACGTCGCCATCGGCCCTGCGGCGGCCCGGTCGGCGTTGTCGCGGGTCAGGTCCACCGGGTCGAGGAAGACGACGTCGATGTCACGCACGGACGGCGGGTCGAAGCCGCATCGTCCGTCAGCGGGTCACCCACGCGGTTGGCTCATGGGGTGATGAGGTCGGCTACACCGTAGTGGCTCCACCATGTAGGCCGATGTCTGTGGAGTTCGCCCGCGGTGCGGGTCAGCAGGAGCCAGTTTCCGTTCTGGACCAGCGCCGCGTCCTCCTGCCGGGCGGCCAACACCCGGGCCACGGCCTTCATCATGTTCGGGATCCCCTTGTCGACCACGTCGTCTGCCCGCATGGAGAAGTCGATGTCGACGTACGTCTCCGGCTCCCACTCCCAGCGGGCACCGTCGTCGGCCTCGGCATCGAAATAACCCTGGCTCCCTGAAGAGACGGTCAGCGCGTACCCGCGGGTGTCGTAGAGGCGGGCACTGAACAGCCGCGGGTTGGTGCCGCTGGGCCTGGGCTTCTCGGCGGTGTCCGCCGCCACGAGATCAGCCACGTGGTCCAGGGGCAGGTCACCCGCCAGGGTCAACCTGAACTCGACAGCCATCTCTGCGCCTCTCCTCAGTCTCGACGGACGATCTGCACGATCGCGCCACTGGGCGTTACCGCGACGAGTTCTTTCAGCTTCTCGACGGGCCAGGTGTCGAACTGTGTCCGCAGGGCCGCGAGGTCTCCGTGCCAGTCGTGCAGGTTCAGCACCACGCGTTGGGTCTGCTCCTTGTCGACCTTGGCGCGGACCTCGCTCCAGACACCCCGTACCGGCTTGCCGAGAGTGGGCGAATAGCAGTCGAACACGTGACCCTCGATCAGGTAATCCGGGTCTTTGTTCGGGTTGCCCGAGTCGCCGGTACGGAGCCGGGCATCGGCGATCTCCTGCCTGGTGGGGTTCTGGTGGACCCGGTAGCTCTTGCTGGCGACTATATCGGCGCATTCGTTCTCGAGCTCCAACGGACGCCGCCCTTCGTCGTCCAACCGGGGCGGAATCCTGGTTCTCGGACCGGTCGGCGTCCCGCCCGGGACACCGGTTGGCTGCCTGGTCCAAGACGTGCCGTGGCCGTGGTCAGCTGATGGGGTGTCGCCGGCGGCATGAGGTGTCGACGGCGGGTCACCGTGCTCGGAAGGGGTAGGGCTGGCCGGTGGATGACCGCCAGCCCCCGTCAGTTTCCCGACGACCCCAACTGCCGGGCCTGTGCGATCGCCGCCTCAACGGCCTGCCGGGCCCCGCCAGTGCGCTGAACAATCAGCACCAGGACCTGCTTGATGGCCTCCAACGCCTGCAACAGCGGCCCAGGCTGCCCACCCTGCAGGACCACGGCGACGAGCTGCTGCGCCTCCCCGACGCCGGTGATGGCCCCGGTCGCCGCGTCCCGAGCAGCGTCCACCGCGCTCAGCACGGGCGCCAGCCCGGCGATCGTCTCCTGCGGGGTGGCCTCGTTCGGCACCGCCGCGGTGGCCTTCGTCGCCTCGCCGATCGACCCGGCAAGACTTCCCAGGCCGCCCTGGATGCCCGTGATCGCGTTGCGTACCCGGGCCACGCCCGCCGCCACGGCGACGAAGCCTGCGCCCGCGGCCCGCAACCCCACCTCCTGCGCCTGGCTGTCCGCGGCGGCTGCCAACCCCTGCGCGCGTTCGACCCCGGTCATCAACGCGCGGAGTTCACCGGTGATCTTCTCGATCTGCGACACGTGGCCGGCACCCCAATCGATGAGAGCGAAAGTGCTGGGCAGCTGAACCTACCGGGCTCCTTGTGAGGTCACCAGACATCGGCGAGGCGGTCGGCACCGCAGACAGCCACCGCGATGCGAGTAGTCGCACGAGCGGCTTCCGGTCCAGATTCCAGCTCGTGGGGTGGGGTCTGCGGCTGTCGTGTCCGGCTGTCGACGTATCAGCATCGACGGAACGGCGGTGCGGGTGTTCGCGTCGGGAGGATCGGTGGGTAATCGCAAGCGCAGTGGCCGCCGGCAGCGGCGGGAGCCGATCCGCCGGATGATCCCGCTCACCCGCGTGCCCGGCAGCCGGCGCCCTCACCGCCCGGACGAGACGGCGCTGATGCCGAAATTTGAGTACAGCCCAATGTTCGGACGGCTCGTCGACGCGCCGGTGGAGATGGTGCCGCTGCTCGCGGTCCTAGCCGTTCTACACCAGGCGCAGAGCGGCATGCCGGTGGGCACCTGTGTCCCGACGAGTCATCAGGTCAGTGGGGCGCTGCGGCACCTTGGCTTCGAGGCCGAGGCGGTCGCCGCGTACGCCTCGCTATACGGGGTGACCGACACGTTTACCGAGGTGTCCGAGGTCGGCGTGTGGAAACGACCGCCGGTCGTCCATGCCGATGGCACCACGAATGGCCACATGGTTGTTTGGACGCCGTCGTTCGCGCAGCTCGTGGACGCCACCCTGGTGCAGGACCCGCTTCTGCTGGCCGCCGCCCAGGTTGATCCGGTCTACTCGACGCCGGTGTTCGTCGAGGTTCCCACCGACCGGAGGGAGTTTTTCGCGGCTCGGCCCGTCGCCTGGCTCGACGATCACCTGTACGCGTCCTGGGTCCTGCTGCCGGAGTGGACCCGGCTGATGGACCCGGTTCTGGCAGGGGAGGCCAGCACGGTCGTGGAACTCGGCGCACTCGGTCTGGCCACCGATGCGCTCCGCCTCATCGCGGCCGTCGCGGAGGAGCGGGATCTGAGCGCGATGCTGGCCCAGTGCCCGCGGCTCGGGGCGCTGCTCCGAGGTGAACACCAGCTACCGGAGTTGCCAGTCGAGCCACCGCCGCATCTTGCTTCAGGGATGTAGAACGTTCCGACCGGCCTGCATCCGCACCCGGGTCTCGCGGTCGCCTCACAACGCATGGCGGGATATTGGTATGACGGCATTGCCAATGATCAGGCAATGCCGTTGGCCCACTTCGGTCCCATAGCCGCGCATTGCCAACCTCGTGATGTACACCCGATCACGAACAAAGTTTGGCCAGGAGAGCACCCTGGCCAGCCTGCAGGATATGCGCAGCCTTCAACGGTATCCAGAAACACTCGAGGTGGGTGGGTTCCTGGGTACCGTCGTGGTCTTCCTGACTAGCCCACCGCTCGGGCGCCGGCCCTACGAGTTCCAACTGAAAGACGTGACGGTACTGAATCTCGAACCGGAGCGGTGTGATGTCGTACTCAACCTCCCCCAGCTTGCGGACAACGCGAAAGCCCGTCAGCCCGGTCTCCTCGCGGGCCTCGCGCAGCGCGGCGTCCTCCGGCGCCTCACCTACACGAACGGTGCCTCCCGGCACCTCGACGCCCACCTGCTCATAGCTGTAGTCGGTGTGACGGAAGACGAGCAACCGCCCCTCTCGCACCACGTAGCAGAGAACCTTATATACCACGACCTTCGCCACCATATGATCTCCCGTATTGGCATTAGCAAAACAAGGGCAGCCCGCGGAAACTGCGCCCTAGCCGCACGGCTCCCGACAATCGGCAACAGGGTGTAACTCATGGACAGGCTATTGGACTCCTATGGATACACCAGGCGCGTAGGCCACGAGTCCATCGGCGATGAATATTGCCTGTCTCGCCAACGGTGCGGGGCGGGCATTGGTCGACCATGACATCGCCGTGGGCGCCATTCCCGTCAGCGGACGATGACGAGGTTGGCCATGTCTACCACCGGCCGGTAGCCAAGCGCGGCGTAGATTTTGTTCGAGGTCGGGTTTGCTTGATCGGTGTACAGGCACACCCGCGCACCGTCGGCCTGGATCCGCCGGGAAACCTCGGCAACCGCGTTGCTGGCCCATCCACGCCCGCGCTGGGCTGGTGGCGTGTACACCGGACCGATGCGCGCGACTCCGAACGATGGGGGGCTGGCACCAGTGAGGTGCACCCGCTCTCCAGTCCCGTCGACCCAGAACCACAAATGCCCGGCCCGCAGTCGGCGCAGCACTTCCGCGCGGTCGGGCACCTCATGTGCGCTGGTACCCCGTCGGCGGCCCGCCTGTTCGTCAGCGTCGCCCACGAACTCGCCGAACCACTTCATGACCAGCTCGACGTCCTTCTCGACCGCTAGCTCCAGGCAGCCAGGCACTGCCGCCGGACGAGCCAGCTCGCCGAGCTCGTGCAGCCGCGTGTGCTGGTTGACCTGGACCCTGCCCCCGCCGAGCCGGGTCAACTCGGTGGCGCACAGCGCAACGGCAGGAACGGCCCCGTTGACCGCAAGGACCTCCTCCCCGCGCTCGTGCAGAGCGTAGGCCAGGGCCACGGCCGCCTCGTCGGGCATCGGCAGCAGGAACGGCGGATAGGGTGCGAACGGCGCCGCTCGCATACCGGCGCCGACGACCGTGCCGGATGCACCCCTAACCACCAACCACCAATTGCGGTCGGGCTGCGCGATCCCATCGGTTTGCAGCGCCAGCAGCCGGTGCGCGACGGTGGTGACGACCGTGCTGACTACCGGGTCGGCGGCCAGATGATCGCCAGCTACCGCGAGGAACTCGCCCGGAGTCTTGCAGAACTGCAGGCGCGGCGCGGCCACCGAGGTTGCGCTCATCTGCGCAACCTAACCATCGCCACGGGCCCATAGACACGGGATTTTCTGCGTCATCAAGGTGACACGCCCCTCGTTGCTCAACCGATGTACGGCGTCGCCCGCTCGTTGAGGGCGTGGTCGATACGCAGCCGCATCGAGGGGTGGAGTCCAAGTGGTTGAGCTGGGCGGGGTTCACCCAGCGGACCTGACGCGACTCGCTGGAGGTCGTCGGTTTCCCGCCGACGGGTCGGGCTGTGAAGCAGATCGAGAACTGCTGGCGTACTTCACCGTCGTCGTAGGCCATCACGTGGTGGGGGTTGCTGTAGATCCCGACTAGGCCGGTGACCTCCACCTCGATGCCGGTCTCCTCGCGCACCTCCCGCACCACCGTGTCGGAGATCGACTCGCCGATGTCATGGCCACCGCCAGGTAGCGCCCACAGGTTGTTGTCGGTGCGGTGGATCATCAGCAGCTCACCGCGCTGGTTACGCACTGCCGCCACAACCGACGGCACCACGCTGGTGGCAGCTGGCGCATTGGGGTCGTTGAAGTAGTCACGGCGCGCCATCCGTCATCTCCCGTCGAAGGGTCTGTCAAATGAACGGCTCTGTCTCACATTCGGTGGTGACCGAAGGTAGTCGATGTCGTTGAGGTCATGTGTGCAAGATCGGTGATCTTACGAAGATGGTGTTCTCGGGGCTGCTGCCGCTGGTGATCGACGGCGTGGCGGACGAGGGCGAACGGATCCTGGTGCGGGCGCGGACTCCCGGAGGGACGGTGGCCTGTCCGGGTTGCGCGGCCGTGACGGGCCGGGTGCACGGGTATCACCAGCGGACCCTCGCGGACGTGCCGGTCGATGCCCGGCCGGTGGTGGTGCGGGTGCGAGTACGTCGTCTGGTGTGCTCGACCCAGGGCTGTCGTCGAACGTTCCGGGAACAGCTGCCCGGGGTTCTGCATCGCTACCAGCGCCGCACATGCCGGCTGATCTCCCAGGTCGGTGCAGTGACGCGGCAGTTGGCCGGCCGTGCCGGGGCGCGGATGTTGTCGGCCTTGGCGGTGGTCGTGTCCCGGCACACCGCCCTGCGGGCGCTGCTGCGCCTGCCGTTGCCCGAGCGGCGGGTGCCTCTGGTGCTCGGGGTGGACGACTTCGCGTTGCGGCGACGTCAGCGATACGCCACCGTCCTGATCGACGCGGTCACCCGTGAGCGCATCGATGTGCTGCCCGACCGCAGGGCCAACACGTTGGAGGCGTGGCTGCGTGAGCATCCCGGTGTCGAGGTGATGTGTCGGGACTCCTGCGGCGCCTACGCCGAAGCGGTCCGCCGTGCCCTGCCCGAGGCGTTGCAGGTCGCGGACCGCTGGCATCTGTGGCACAACCTCGCCGAGGCCGTGCGCAAAGAGGTCACCGCGCACAGCTCCTGCTGGGCCAAAGCAGGCCCGCCGCCACAAGAAGGCACACGAGCGGTGACGACCCGGCAGCGGTGGCAGCAGGTCCACGACCTGCTCGACAAAGGCGTCGGCCTGCTGGAATGTGCCCGCCGGCTCAACCTCGGCCTCAACACCATCAAACGCTACGCCCGAATCAGCGAACCCCAACGCCTGGTCCGCGCACCGCAGTACCGGCCCACCCTCGTCGACCCCTACCGCGACCACCTACGCCGCCGCCGCCAACAAGACCCCGCCGTCGGCGCCACTCAACTCCTCGCCGAAATCAGGGAACTGGGCTACATCGGCAGCCTCAACCTGCTCTACCGCTACATCACCCAAGGCCGCGTCGAAGCCGACCGCCCAGCCCTATCGCCCCGGCGCCTGACCCGCTACCTCCTGACCCCACCCGACCAGCTCAAAGACCATCAGCGAACGCTCGTCGACGCTCTCACCAGCGCCTGTCCACAGATGACCGCGCTGGCCGGCTTCATCGGCTCGTTCGCCGCGCTACTCACGCCCACAGGCGGCAACGATGACCGTCTTACCACGTGGATTGCCGAGGTCAGGGCCACGGACCTGCCCCACCTGCACACGTTCACCCGCGGCCTCGGCCTTGACCGCGACGCCGTCAACGCCGCCCTGACCTACCCCTTCCACAACGGCGGCACCGAAGGCGTCAACACCAAAACCAAACTGATCAAGCGACAGATGTACGGACGCGCGGGCTTCGCTCTCCTGCGCCATCGAATCCTGCTCGGCTGACCAACACCCTCCGTCACCACCGAATGTGAGACAGAGCCCTTCGTCTTACAGTCCCCCTGCGCCGAGCCGAGGACGAAGAGGCCGCAGGTCATTCGCGGCCCGGTGACCCGGCCCGGGTGGCCTTCGAGATGGGCTGGTGCTCACATCGGTGGGGCCGGCGGCTCGGGGGGTTGCCCCGCGCCCGTTGCGCGTCGGCGACGGCCACCGCGGCCAGGATGAGTCCGGCTGCTGTCAGGGCGGCCAGCGGTGGTGCCCTGAGCAGCGCGGGGATGAGCGCCAGCAGCAGCCCGATGGCGATCATCCGGGACGGGGAGACTCGGTTGAACACCTCGTACTCGAAGCGGGACCGGCCCACCAGGTAGAGCGCCGGGCCGCTGAGGATCACCGCGAGCCAGGCGACCGGGGTGTGTCCGGAAGATGAGGCCGAGTGTCCAGAGGACCGCCGTCGCCGAGTAGGTAATGAATATCCGCAGCTCAAGCCGCTGCTGTCGATGGCCGCGTAGCGCGATGGCGAGCAACAGTGATCTGCTGAGCTGGGCAGTCAGGTAGCCGGCCACGAAGGCCACCGCGTTGACGCTGAAGGCACGGGGAATGGCTACTCCCATCACCATGCTGGCCACCAGCGCGATCAGCACGGTCGACTGCACGATCGGCTGATAGGGGTCGTAGCGGCTGGTGGTCCAGGCGCTTCCGTGCCAGACCGACCAGAGGGCGAGCACCAGGAACAGGGTCTTGGTGGCACCGGCGAAGACCGCCTCGGGCTGGTGGATGGCCGCCCTGCCGGTGAGGTCCTCCGCCGCCCGGGCCACCACCCGGGTCAGCGCGAAGACGAACACCAGGTCGAAGAAGAGCTCCAGGAACGACGCCCGTCGCGTCGCCTCGCCCTTGTGCAGCAGTGCGCTCGGATCTCGCGGCAACATGGTCCACCCGTCCGCAGGGTGCGGCCACCCCACTCAGGCAGTCTTAGCCCAATCCGCAGGTCGGTGCGGTCACAACCGGCCGGCACCAGCCCCGCCGGCGGCGTCGTTGTCCGCCCGGGGTACTTGCCCGCCGACACGAGAGACGGATACCCCCGAGGGGTATATGGTGGCGGGTGAGGAGGCGATGAGATGCCCCACGCCGGACACGACAAGCACGCTGGGCACGACAAGCACGGTGGACACGACAAGCATGCCGGGCACGACCCGGAGGCGTTCCGCCGCAAGTTCTGGTTGAGCCTGGTGCTGACCGTGCCGATCGTGGTCACCAGCCACATGGTGATGGACTGGTTCGGCTACCGGCTGGAGTTCCCCGGGATCGACCTGGTGGGGCCGGTGCTGGGCACGGTGGTGTTCGGCTACGGCGGTTGGCCGTTCCTCCAGGGCGCGGCACGCGAGATCCGGGACCGCGCGCCGGGCATGATGCTGCTGATCGCGATGGCGATCAGCGTCGCCTACGTCGCGTCGCTGGCCACCGCGTTCGGCGCGTTCGACCTGGACTTCTGGTGGGAACTGGCCGCGCTGGTCACGATCATGCTGCTCGGGCACTGGCAGGAGATGAAGGCGATCGGCCAGGCCCGGGGCGCCCTGTCGGCGCTGGCCGCGTTGCTGCCCGACGACGCGGAACGGCTCGGCCCGGAGGGTCGACCGGAGCAGGTCTCAATAGCCGACCTGCGCGTCGGCGACCTGGTCCTGGTGCGGCCGGGTGGGCGGGTCCCGGCGGACGGGCGGATCGTCGACGGCCAGGCCGAGCTGGACGAGTCGATGATCACCGGCGAGTCGCGGCCGGTATCCCGGGCGACCGGCGACCGGGTGGTGGCCGGCACGGTCGCCACCGACGCGGCGCTCCGGGTCCGGATCGAGGCGGTGGGCGACGACACCGCGCTGGCCGGCATCCAGCGGCTGGTGGCGCAGGCGCAGCAGTCCAGTGGTCGGGCGCAGGTCCTGGCCGACCGCTTCGCCGCCTGGCTGTTCTACATCGCCACCGCCACCGCCGTGGTCACGCTGGTGGTGTGGTCCGCGCTGGGCAGTCTGGACGAGGCGGTGGTACGCACGGTGACCGTGCTGGTCATCGCCTGCCCGCACGCGCTCGGCCTGGCCATCCCGCTGGTGATCGCGCTCTCCACGGCGGTGGCCGCGAAGGGTGGCATCCTGGTCAAGGACCGGCTGGCCCTGGAGCGGATGCGCACCGTGGACACGGTGCTGTTCGACAAGACCGGCACGCTGACCCGCGGTGAGCACGTCGTCACCGGCGTGGCCGCCACCGGCGAGCAGGACGTGCTCGCCATCGCGGCGGCCGTGGAGGCCGACAGCGAGCATCCGCTCGCCCGGGCGATCGTGGTCGCCGCCGACCAGCAGGGGAATCGACGGACGGCGACCGGGTTCCAGTCGCTGACCGGCCGGGGCGTCCGCGCCGAGGTCGACGGCGCGACCTACGCCGTCGGCGGTCCGGCGCTGCTGCGGGAATACGACGCCACGGTGCCCGACGACCTCGCCCGGCAGCAGCACGACTGGTCCCGGCGTGGGGCTGCGGTGCTGCACCTGCTTCGCCTGCACGACGGCCGGGCCACCGTGCTGGGTGCCCTCGCCCTGGAGGACGAGGTGCGTCCGGAGGCCCGGCAGGCCGTGGCCGACCTGCGGGCGCAGGGCGTCCGGAAGATCGTGATGATCACCGGGGACGCCCGGCCGGTGGCCGAGGCGGTCGCCGCCGACCTGGGGTTCCGCCCGGGTGAGGACGAGGTCTTCGCCGAGGTGCTGCCGGCGGACAAGGACGACGCGGTGGCGGACCTGCAACGGCGGGGGCTGCGGGTGGCGATGGTGGGCGACGGGGTCAACGACGCGCCGGCGCTGGCCCGCGCGAACGTGGGCATCGCGATCGGCGCGGGCACCGACGTGGCCATCGAGTCCGCGGGCGTGGTGCTCGCCTCGTCCGACCCGCGCGGGGTGACCGGCGTGATCCGGCTGTCCCGGGCCGCGTACCGGAAAATGATCCAGAACCTGGCCTGGGCCGCCGGTTACAACGTGGTCGCGCTGCCGCTCGCCGCCGGGGTGCTGGCCTGGGCCGGGGTGGCGCTGAGCCCGGCGGTCGCGGCGGTGCTGATGTCGGCCTCCACCATCGTAGTCGCGCTCAACGCCCAGCTGCTGCGCCGGGTCCGGCTGCGACCGCAGGACTGAGCGGTCTCGCGGCGCAGCGGCCAGGGCGGCGGCGAACAGCGCGCCCCCGTTGGCAGGCCCGGGAAGTTTCGTACAAGACCGGGGCCGTAGCCGGCGGTGAGACTCGACGGCATGGAAACCGGCAGCGCGCCCGTACGCTTCGACACCAAGATCGCGGTCCTGCTCCGCGACGACCTGCCGACCTGGCAGCGACTCAACATGACGGCGTTCCTGGTCAGCGGCATCGGTCAGGTCGCGCCCGAGGTGATCGGCGAGCCGTACGCCGACGCTGACGGCACGCCCTACCTGCCGATGTTCCGCCAGCCCGTGCTGGTCTTCAGCGGCGCGAAGGAGACGCTGACCGCCGCGCACCAGCGCGCCGTCACCCGCGAGCTGCCGCTGTCGGTCTTCACCTCCGACCTGTTCCGGACCGGCAACGATCGGGACAACCGGGCGGCCGTCCGGGCTGTCCCGCGCGACCATCTCGACCTGGCCGGACTTGCCGTGTACGGGCCGAGGAACGCCGTGGACAAGGTGCTCAAGGGCGCCCGAATGCATCCGTGAGGCGGCCCGGGACACCGGGCTGGCGCCGCCCGCGGGCGGCGTACTGACCGGGATTGAAGCCGAGGATCCGCTTGAAGTGCCGGCTCAGGTGCGGCTGGTCGTAGAAGCCGGCCGCCACAGCCACCTCCCCGGCCGGCACGCCCTCCCGCAGCAGCCGGCGGGCCAGGTCGACCCGGCGCGAGACCACGTACTGGTGTGGCCCGAGGCCGAAGGCCGCGGAGAAGGCCCGGACCAGGTAGGTCGGGTGCGCGTGCAGGATCCGGGCCGCCTCGTGCAGGGTCACCCCTGCCACGAAGCGCTCGTCCAGCAGTTCGCGCAGCCGGCCGGCGATGCGTGGATCACGCACCGCTGCCGCGCCGGGCGTACGCCGGGTGAGGTGCGCCCGGAGCCGCTCGGCGACGAAGGCGAGGTGCACCTCGGCGGCGAACTCGTCGCCGGGCTCGGCCAGCCGGGCGTGCAGCAGGTCGATCCGTCGCCGCAAAGCCGGGTCCTCGACGGTCGGCTGGTCCACGGCGGGGCCGATCAGCGGCTCGCCGAACTGCTCGGGGGCGAGGTAGAGGACCCGCTTGCGGAAGCCGTGCGGGGTGGCCGGACAGCCGTTGTGTGCCACGTCCGGCGGCAGCAGCGTGACGACCTGCCGGAAGGCGCCGTGCTCGTGGCGGTCGAGGTCGTACCGGACGATGCCGTCGTCGACCATGAGCAGCGTCCAGCTGCCGTGGGTGTGCATCGGGTACGCGTGGTCGGTGAACCGGGCGTGCAGCACCTCGGTGATTCCGCTGACCGAGGGGGACCAGACCCGTACCTGCTGTGCGCGGACCACCCGGTCAGGGTACGGGCGCGGCCGGGTAGGCGCGGGTCTCGGCGGCCTTGACCGCGGCCCAGACCGGCTGGCCGGGGGCCAGTTTCAGCTGGGCGGCGGCGGCCGGGGTGACGTCGGCGGCCACCTCGATCGGGCCGGTGAGCTGGATCCGCAGGTTGTCGCCGTGCCGCTGGATGCCGGCGATGGTGGCCGGCCAGGTGTTGCGGGGGCTGCCGTCGGGCTGCCGCGGGTGCAGGGCCACCGCCGACGGCGGGAAGGCCACGAAGACCTCGCCGTCGTGCTGGTCGCCGCTGGTCAGCCGGAACCCGTCGGCGAGCCGGATGCGGTGTCCGGTGGCCTGCCCCCGGTAGAGGTTGAGCCCGACCAGGCGGGCCACGTAGTCGGTGCGGGGCTGGGCGGTGATGGTGGCGGCGTTGCCCTGCTGCACGACCCGGCCGTGTTCGATGATGACCAGCCGGTCGGCGAGCACCAGGGCGTCCAGCGGGTCGTGGGTGACCAGCAGGGTGGCTCCGGCGTGCGCGGCGAGGTGTTGTTGCAGTTGGGCCCGGGTGTCGAGCCGGGTACCGGCGTCGAGCGCGGCCAGTGGCTCGTCCAGCAGCAGCAGCGCCGGCTCGATGGCCAGCGCGCGGGCGAGGGCGACCCGCTGCGCCTGCCCGCCGGAGAGCTGCCGGGGCTTGCGGCGGGCGTGCTCGGTCAACCCCATCCGGGCCAGCCAGTCGGCGGCCCGGTGGCGGGCCTGCGGCCGGTTCAGGCCGCGCCGGCGTGGGCCGAACGCCACGTTGTCCAGCGCGCTGAGGTGCGGAAAGAGCAGGTAGTCCTGGAAAACCACGCCGATCGGTCGCCGCTCGGTGGGGATCCAGGCCCGCCGGCCCGGGTGGTCGAGGTCCCGGCCGGCGAGGGTGAGGTGCCCGGCGGAGAGCGGGAGCAGGCCGGCGAGCGTACGCAGGGCGGTGGTCTTGCCGGCCCCGTTCGGCCCGAGCAGCGCGACGACCTCGCCCGGGTCGATGCTCAGCGGCAGGTCGAGCCGGAAGGTGCCCCGGTCCACGACAAGGTGGGCGTCGAGCAGCGGCGCGCCGGGGCGCGGTGCGGTGCGGTGCGGGCCCTGGCCGGCGCTCATGGTGCGCTGACCCATCGGTCGCGGAGGCTGGCCAGGATCACCACGGAGACGGTGAGCAGGATGAGGCTGAGCACGATCGCCGCCTCCAGGTCGGTCTCCAGGGCCAGGTAGACGGCGATCGGCATGGTCTGCGTACGGCCGGGGTAGTTGCCGGCGAAGGTGATGGTGGCGCCGAACTCGCCGAGGGCGCGGGCCCAGCAGAGCACGGCTCCGGCGGCGACGCCGGGCGCGACGAGCGGCAGGGTGACGTGGGTGAAGGTGGTCCACCGGCCGGCGCCGAGGGTGGCCGCGGCCTCCTCGTAGCGGGTGTCGGCGCCGCGCAGCGCCCCTTCCACCGCGATGATCAGGAACGGCATGGCGACGAACGCCTCGGCGAGCACGACCGCGGTGGTGGTGAACGGCAGGGTGAGGCCGAACGTCTCGTCGAGCCACGAGCCGATCAGCCCGCGGCGGCCGAAGACCAGCAGCAGGGCCACGCCGCCGACCACCGGCGGCAGCACGAGCGGGACGGTGACCAGGGCGCGCACCACGCGCCGGCCGGGGAACCGGACCCGGGCCAGCAGCCAGGCCAGGGGTACGCCGAGGGCGAGGCAGAGCAGGGTGGCGAGGGTGGCGGTCTGCACCGACAGCCGCAGCGCGGTGAGCACCCCCGGCTCGGTGAGCCGTTGCGGAAGGGTGGCCCACGGGGCCCGGACGAGCAGTCCGACCAGCGGCAGCACCAGGAACAGCAGCCCGAGCGCGGCGGGCACCAGCAACGCGACCGGTATCCGGCTGGTGCGTCGGCTCGAAGCGGGTGACGCGGCCGACCACGGCCGCGTCACCTCGCTGTCGGTGCGGGACACCGGCTACGGCGCCTGGAATCCGGCCGCGGTGAGCACGCTCCGGCCGGTGTCGGAGCGGACGTACTCGACGAACGCCCGGGCGGCCGGCTTGTTGGCCGCGTCCTTCAACACGATGATCGGGTAGTCGTTGATCGCCCCGGCCGACTCGGGGAACTCGATGCCGTCCACGTCGGCGGCGGCGTCGACCGCCTGCGCGTCGGTGCGGTAGACCAGCGCGGCGTCGACCTCGCCGAGCCGCACCTTGGCCAGCGCGGCCTTGACGTCCTGTTCGAGGGTGACCGGGGTGAGCGCGACCCCGGCCGTGTCGAGGGCCTTGCGCGCCGCCGCCCCGCACGGCACCTGTTCGGCGCAGAGCGCCACCTTCGCGCCGGGTTTGGTGAGGTCGGTCAGGCCGGTCACCCCGTTGGGGTTCCCCTTGGGTACGGCGATGACGAGCTGGTTGCGGACGAAAATGGTCGGTTCGCCGTCGCCGTTGCCGGCGTCGGTGACCGTCTTCATGTTGGCCGGGGCGGCGGAGGCGAACACGTCGGCGGGCGCGCCCTGGTTGATCTGGGTCGCGAGGGCCGAGCTGCCGGCGAAGTTGAAGGTGACCTTCACCCCCTGGTGGGCGGCCTCGAAGTCCTGGCCGAGCCGGGTGAACGACTCCGTCAGTGAGGCGGCGGCGAAGACGGTCAGCTCGCCGCTGATCCCGTCGCCGCTCGCCGGTGGGTCGGTGGAATCGTCGGCGCACCCGGTCAGGCCCAGCACCGCGAGTGCGGTGAAGACGGCCAGAAACTTTGCTGCTCTCACGCGTTCGCCCTTCCCCTGGTTCCGGCCGTCGCGATCGGTTTCTCCACGACGACCGTGGTTGACTTGATCACTGCGACGGCCACCGAACCGACCTCCAGGCCGAGGTGGTCGACCGCCTCGCGGCTCATCAGCGACACCAGCCGGAACGGGCCGGCCTGGATGTCGACCTGCGCCATCACCGCGTCCTTGACCACGGCGGTGACGATGCCACGCAGCCGGTTCCGCGCCGACGACCCCTCCGCGCGGTCGTCCGGGTCAGCGGCCTGAGCCCGGACGAAGGCGGCGAGGTCGACGCCGTCGATCACCCGGTGGCCGTGCTCGTCGCGGCTCGCGGCGAGCCGTCCGGCATCCACCCAGCGCCGCATCGTGTCCACGCTGACCCCGAGCAGCTCGGCCGCATCGCTCATCCGAAACATCGTCACGACGACCACCATAGATCTCCGCACCTACGGCCGAAAAGGACCCGAACAGGCCGCATCTCCCCACACGGAACCGCATCCGACCCCAGCAACCGCCCACCCCACCCGCGGTCTCGCACGTCGTCGCTCTCTGCCCCGCGGCGGCAGGTGCACGATCAGCCTCTGCCCGCGACGGGGGAACTTCCCGGCGGTGGTGGCCGACCAACCTCATGACGTCGATCTTCGAGGGGAAGTCCATGCCCAGCACCGCTTCGTCCCGCCGGTTCGCGCGCCCGGCCCTCCTGTTGACCGGGGCCGTCCTCGCCGTATTCGCCGCCGGTTGCGGCTCGTCCGACAACACGTCGGCCGACGCGCCCAGCCCGTCGGCGACGACCTCCGCGTCGGCCGGCGCCACCGCCGAGGTGGTGGGCGTACGGGATCCCTGGGTGAAGGCCGCCGACGAGGGCATGACGGCGGCCTTCGGCACGCTGGTCAACAACAGCGACACCGACGTCACCATCACCGGGGCCACCACCACCGTGTCTCCGGTGGAGCTGCACGAGATGGCCATGCAGGACGGGGAGATGGTGATGCGGGCCAAGGAGGGTGGTGTAGTGATCAAGGCCCACAGCGAGCACAGGCTCGAACCCGGTGGCGACCACCTGATGCTGATGAACCTGGCCGAGCCGGTGCAGGCCGGCGACGAGGTGACCGTCACCCTCGCCTTCGCCGACGGCCGGACCCAGGCGTTCACCGCGGTGGCCAAGCCCTTCACCGGCGCCCAGGAGAGCTACGCCCCCGGTCACGGCGAGCCGATGCCGGGCATGTCCGCCAGCCCCAGCCCGGCCCGGTGACCTCGACCAGCCGGCCGGTGAGCCGGCGCGGCCTGCTCACCGGCGGCGCGCTGGCCGCCGGGGGCACGCTGGCCGGTGCCGCCGCGGTCGCCGCCACCCGCGACGGCGAGCCGCCGGTACGCACACCCGAACCGGTGGCGATGACCGTCGGCGCGGCGATCGAGCCGTTCCACGGTGAACGGCAGTCCGGCATCGCCACCGAGCCGCAGGCGCACGCGGCGTTCGTCGCGCTCACCCTGCGGCCCGGCGCGGACCGGGCCGCGCTCGGCCGGATGCTGCGCCTACTCTCCGACGACGCGGCCCGGCTCACCCAGGGCCGGCCCGCGCTGGCCGACACCGAGCCCGAACTCGGGCTGCTGCCGGCCCGGCTCACCGTCACCTTCGGCTTCGGTCCGGGGTTGTTCGCCGCCGCCGGGCTCGACGACCGCCGCCCGCCCTCGGTGGTCGACCTACCGGCCTTCCCCGTCGACCGGCTGCAACCCGGCTGGTCCGGTGGGGACCTGCTGTTGCAGATCTGCGCCGACGACCCGATCACGGTCGCCCACGCCCAACGGGTCCTGGTCAAGGACAGCCGGCCCTTCGCCACGGTCCGCTGGGTCCAGCAGGGTTTCCGGCGGGCCGCCGGGGCCGAGCCGGGCCGGACCCAGCGCAACCTGTTCGGCCAGCTCGACGGCACCGCCAACCCGAAGCCGGGGGCCCCGGTGGAGACCGCGGTGTGGATCCCGGACGGGCCGGACTGGCTACGCGGCGGCAGCACCCTGGTGCTCCGGCGGATCAGCATGGACCTGGAGACCTGGGACCTGCTCGGCCGCACCGACCGGGAGTTGGCCGTCGGCCGGCGGCTGGACACCGGCGCCCCGCTGACCGGGGCGGCCGAGCACGACGAGCCGGACTTCGCCGCCCTCGGCCCGGACGGGCTGACGGTGCTGCCGGACTTCTCCCACCTCACCCGGGCGCACGTCACCGACGACCGGTTCCGGATCCTGCGTCGTCCCTACAACTACGACGGCGTACCCGCTGCCGACGGCACCGCCGACAGCGGACTGATCTTCGCGTCGTACCAGGCCGACATCGCGACGCAGTTCCTGCCCATCCAGCGGCGGCTCGCCGAACGGGATCTGCTCAACGAGTGGACCACCCCGATCGGCTCCGCCGTCTTCGCCGTTCCGCCCGGCTGCCCGGAGGGCGGCTGGGTCGGCCAGCAGCTGCTCGACTGACGAGGAGAATGAACGTCATGCTGATCCGTATCCGCCGCCGCTCCGCCGCGGGCCTCCTCGCCGCCGCCCTGGCCGCCGCGGCGCTGCTGGTCCCGCCGGCCTCCCCCGCGTACGCGCACAACGTCCTGCGCAAGGCGACCCCGGCCCAGGACGCCAAGCTCACCGCCCCGCCAACCAAGATCACCCTGGATTTCCTCCAGAAGCTGAACCCGAAGTTCACCACCATCACGCTCAGCGACGCCACCGAGCAGAAGGTGACCACCGGTGAGCCGGAGGTGAGCGGCACCAAGGGCACGGTCACCATCGACGCGCCGCTGGCCAACGGCACCTACACGGTCGCCTACCGGGTGGTCTCCACCGACGGGCACCCGGTGCAGGGGTCCTACAAGTTCACCGTCGCCGACCCGGACGCCAGCGCCGCACCCACCGCGAGCGCCGAGGTGACCGAGCCGTCGAGCACGCCGCCCGCCGCGCCGACCACCGCCGCCGCGTCCACCGCGCCGGCCAGCCCGGTCGCCAGCGACTCGACCGACGACGGGCCGGGCACGATGCTGCTGGCCGGTGGCGGGGTGCTGCTCGTCCTGGTCGCCGGTGCCGTCGTGTTCCTGCTCCGCCGCCGCGCCAGCAGCTGAGCACCCACCCTTCCGGGTATGTCCGGACCGGCGGATACTGGGACGTGGCGGCCGGATCAGCAACGGCTGGGCAGGTGCCACGGACCGGGCGGAGGCGACGATGAGCAGCAACGGGACGCTCGTCCTGATCACCGCTGCGGTGATCCTGGGCGTGGTGGTCTGGTTCGACCGGCGCTGCCTGGCGGATCTCGCCCGGACCAGCGACTACGAGCTGCGCTACTTCGATCGCAACACCTGGGCGCTGATCATCGTGCTGTCGTTCCCGGTGGGGCCGATGGCCTACCTGATGTACGCCAAGGGACCCAACCGGTACCGCTAGCGATCCTGCCGGCGGCGGCCCGAGCAGGTGGCACGGGCGTGATCACGGTCCCGCCGCCGCGGGTCCTCAGCGCAGCAGCACCGGACCGGCGTCGATCCGGGTGCGGAACAGCGCGTACGGCTTGCGACGCAGATCCCTGCCACGGTGATAGTTGGCCTGCCGGTGCAGCTGGTTGGCGGTGACGTAGAGGTGCCCGTCGAGCGCCACCGACATGGTGTCGGGCCAGAGCAGCCGTGGGTCGTGGACGACGGTCTCGTACTCGCCGTCCGGGCGGCGCCGCAGCACGGCATTGTGCTCGTACGAGGTGAGGTAGACCCGGCCGGCGTCGTCGCTCTCCAGTCCGTCGGACCCGCCGCCCTTCTCGCCCTCGTGGAGCACCGTCGCGGCGACCTCGTCCGCGCCGACCGTGACGTCGGCGAGTGCGTCGGTGGCGACGCTGTACCAGTGGCGTGAGGCGAGCGGGCAGTAGTAGAGCCGGGAGCCGTCGGCGGAGATGGCGATCCCGTCGGAGCCGATCATGACCGGTTGCGGCGGCCCGTCGACCGGCCGTTCCACGAACGGACGCCCCTCCACCACCGGCCGGAAACTGGACGGCGGCTCCGCCTTGGTCGACGGATGGTCGTGCAGCCGTCGCCAGGACGCCCCGGTGGCCAGGTCGACCACGATGATCCCGTTCGGCCCGGCGACCGCCGAGTCGGTGATGTACGCCATCCCCGCGCCGCCGCGGCGCAGGTCGAACCGCACATCGTTGAGGTACGTGGTGGGCAGCGCCACATCCGGTGGAAAGGCGATCACCTGGGCGACGGTGTCGCTGTCCAGGTCGACGCGGACCAGCTTCGGGCCGCCCGGTCTGGTGGGCTGGAACATCGGGCTGCCGGTGTCGAGCACCCAGAGCCGGTCGGCGGGATCGACCACGATGCTCTGCACCGAGACGAACGCCTCCGGGTCGTCGTCGCGGCCCGGCTGGTTCCACGCCTCGTCCGGAAACGGCACCTCACGTCCGTCGCGCAGCTCGACCACCGTGGCCGGCACGTCGTCACCCCATCTCGGGAAGTTGACGAAGATCCGGCCGGTGTGCGAGACGCTCACCCCGGTCGGCATGGGCCCGGTGAAGGCGTGGACGAGTTCCAGCTCGCCGACGGGCTGGTCCGGCACCGGCTCGCTCATGCTCCGCTCCTGACTCTCGGTCCGGCTCCGGTTCCCGCCGCCCGCCGGCACAAACGTGACACCGGCCGGGCCGCGTGGCCGGACAGAGCGCAGACCCGAAACAGACTTTTGACTCGCGCCGCTACGCCGAAAGCCGAGATCACTCCCATAATCGGGCATATAGGATCAGTCTCGCGTTTCCCCTCGACAGTCGCCCGGTCGCGTGTCACGCGCCGATCGATGCCGCCGGCCACCGTCCCGGTGCTGGTGGCGTACGCCTGGATGGAGGTCTTGATGGTGGTCCGGACCCGCAACGTCCCCACGGTCCGTGCGGTGGGGCTCGCCCGGCCGGCCGTCGCCGGCCTGATCGCGGCCGTCCTGCTCGCCGTCGGCTCGGCGACCGCCGCCGGGGCGCGGCAGCCCGCCGGGCCGGCTGGATCGCTGGCCGCGCCGGCGGCGACCGCGCCGGCCGGTTCGACCGGGGTCACCTTCGAGGTGTTGCCCAGGCCGTCCGGCAGCCCGACCCCCCATCCCTCCAAGCAGCCGTTACCGGTCACCGGATCGAACTCGGGACCGGGCCCGCTGCTGGCCCTGGCCGCCCTGCTGGTCGCCGCCGGCGCGGTGCTCGCCCTGCTCGGCCGCCGCCGGATGGTCAGATGACCGGGTGCGTCACCCTCGCCCGGCCGGCGTCAGAGCCGGCCGGCGTACTCCGGCAGCCGGCGGACGACCTGGTCCGGCGACGGCATCCGGGCGATCTCCCCGGCGAGCACGCGCGCCGCGTCCCGGTGGTCGGACCGGCGCGGCAGCAGCCGCCCGGCGTACGCCGCGACGGCCTCGGCGCTCATTTCGCCGGGCACCAGCCGCAACCCCGCGCCCGCGGCGCTGACCACCTCGGCGTTGGCGAACTGGTCTGCCCCCTGCGGCAGGATCAGCTGCGGTATCCCGGCGGCGAGCGCGCCGAGGGTGGTGCCGCTGCCCCCGTGATGCACCACCACGTCGACGAGCGGCAGCAATTCGGCCTGCGGGATCCAGCGCCGCACGGTGACGGTGTCCGGCACGCCGGCGAGCTGCTCCACCGGCACCCGGCCGGCGGCGACCACGACGCGCACGCCCAGCATGGCCAACCCGTCGATGACGGTGGCGAGCACCTCCCGGGTGCCGAATACGGTGCCGAGGGTCAGATAGACCAGCGGCCGTGACCAGCGGTTGTCGTTCCACTCGGACAGCGACACCGGCTCGGAGTACGGGACCGGACGCAGCTCGATCCGCTCGGCGGTGGCGAGGAAGCCCGCGTCCTGCAGGGAGGGTGGGCAGATGTCGAGGTGTGGCTGCCCGGACGCCTCGGCGACCGCGGTGGGCAACTCCAGGCCGATGCCGTCCGGGAACATCCGGCCGAAGCCGTGCCAGATGCCGGGGATACCAGCCCGGGCGGCGGCGATCGCGGCCCCCGGCACTCCCCATCCGCCCACCACCAGGTCGGGCGTCAACCGGGCCAGTTCCGGCGCCAGATCCTCGGCGTACATCTCGTAGAACGCGTCCGCAGGCCGGAACGGACCGAGCCCGTTCGCGGCCAGCGAGGGATGCATCGCCTCCCCGGCGGCGAAGTACACCTCGTGCCCGGCCGCGCGGACCGCGACCGCCAGCGGGATCATCGGATAGCTGTGACCGACCGACGCCAGGCTGGCGAAGAGCACGCGCATGGCCGCCACCGTACGCCCGGTGCCGGGCGGCGCGACGGTCAGGCCCCGCGCGGGGCGTACATGATGACGGCCACGCCGAGTAGGCAGAGCGCCGCACCGGTGAGGTCCCACCGGTCCGGGCGGAAGCCGTCGAACGCCACGCCCCAGGCGAGCGACCCGGCGACGAAGACCCCACCGTACGCGGCCAGGACGCGGCCGAAGTTCGGGTCGGGCTGGAAGGTCGCGACGAAGCCGTACGCGCCGAGGGCGAGCAGTCCGGCGGCGATGAACCACAGTCCGCGGTGCTCGCGCCAGCCCTGCCACACCAGCCAGGCACCGCCGATCTCGGCGACGGCGGCGAGGACGAACAGCAGCACGGAACGCAGCACGGTCACGCGCCGCACCTTACTGCGGGTTACCGAGAACCGGCCAGGTGGCGGGACTATCCTCGACCACCGGATCAGGGCATGTCCGGCCTAAGGAGGTGACCCGTGCGGCCCGACCGACCGCCCACCGACCCGGACGTCGATCTCCACGTACCGGGTCAGCGCGCCGAGCTGCGGCAGGGCACCGCGAGCCTGCTCGGCGCGGTCGCCGCCGGTGGGGTCATCGGCGGGCTGGCCCGACACGGGCTGACCGTGGCCTTTCCGCACTCGCCCCACGGGTTCCCGTGGGCCACCTTCGCCGTCAACGTCTCGGGTTGCCTGCTGATCGGCGTGCTGATGGTGCTGGTCACCGAGGTGTGGCGGGCGCACCGGCTGGTCCGGCCGTTCCTCGGCACCGGCCTGCTCGGCGGCTACACCACCTTCTCCACGTACGCCGTACAGGTACAGCAGGCGGTCGCCGTCGGCGCCGCCCGGACCGGGTTGCTCTACCTCGCCGGCACCCTGGTCGCTGCCCTGGCCGCGGTCTGGGCCGGGATGACCCTGACCCGCCTGGCCACCGGCCGCCGCCGGCCGTGGTCGCACCGGCCCGGAAACGCCGGAGCGACGAGGTGAGCGTCCTGCTCGTCGCGCTCGGCGCCGCCGTCGGCGCGCCGCTGCGCTATCTGGTGGACCGGGCGGTGCAGGCCCGCCACGGCTCCGCCTTCCCGTGGGGCACCCTCGTGGTCAACCTGGCCGGCTGCCTCCTGCTCGGCATCCTGATCGGCGGTGCCGCCGCCGGTGCGGTGCCGGGGTCGCTGGTCACGCTGCTCGGCACCGGACTCTGCGGGGCGCTGACCACCTACTCGACCTTCGGCTACGAGACGGTCCGGCTCTTCGCCGACGGCGACCGGCTCGGTGCCCTGCTCAACGTGGGGCTCAGCGTGGCCGCCGGGCTGGCTGCCGCGTTCGCCGGCGTCGCCCTGGCCGAAGCCATCTGGGGCTGAACCGCACCCGGGTTTGTCTCGTCGCGGGGCGGGTAGACGGCGGCCCGCATCCGTGCCGACGCCGCGGCAGCCACGAGGAGGCCCACGATGACCCTGGCCGTGCCGCACCCGCCGACCGGTCCTCGGTCGCTGACGCCGAGCTGAGCCGTGGGCAGGACCCGTGCGGGCCAGCCGTGAGGAGGAATCCCGTGCGGGGTGAGCCGGACCCCGGCTGCGAGTTGTGCGCCGGCGGGCTGCCGGCGTCGTGGACGCTGTCGTACACCGACGACGACCCGGCGGGCGAGGGCACCCGGGAGACGATGCTGACCCTGGGCAACGGCTACCTCGCGGCCCGGGGCGCCGACCCCGAGGCGTCCGCCGACGGCGTCCACTACCCCGGCACCTACCTGGCCGGGTTCCACAACCGGCGGCCCGGCCCGGATGGCGGCGAGGAGAGCATCGTCAACCTGCCGAACTGGCTGCCGCTGACCTTCCGACCCGCCGCCGGCCAGTGGTACGCCCCCGGGCAGTACCGCCGCCTGCACGAACATCGGGCGCTGGACCTGCGGCGCGGGCTGTACCTGCGCGAGCTGCTGCTGCTCGACCCGGACCAACGGCGCACCCGGATCCGGCAACGGCGTCTGGTGTCCATGGCGGAACCCCACCTCGCCGCGCTGGAGACCATCCTCATCGCGGAGAACTGGTCCGGCCGGGTCGAGATCCGCGCCGGTGTCGACGGCGGCGTACGGAACGCGAACACGGTCAGCGAGCCGGGCACCTGCGGCCGGCACCTGACCGGGGTCGCCTGCGGCACGGACGGCGCCGACGTCATCTGGTTGACGGCCACCACGACCGGGGCGCACCAGTTGGTGGCGCTGGCCGCCCGGACCGTGGTCACCGGCGGCGGCCCGGCCAGCCGCCGTCAGGTGGGCGGCGCCGAGGAGATCGCCCAGGTGCTCGCGGTCGACCTGCGCGCCGGGGAACGGTTGGTGGTGGCGAAGACGGCTGCCATCTTCTCCTCCCGGGACCGCGCCGTCGACGAGCCCCTCGCGGCGGCCCTGGCGGAGGTGC
This sequence comes from Micromonospora sp. CA-263727, assembly GCF_050942455.1. Classification (NCBI taxonomy): domain Bacteria; kingdom Bacillati; phylum Actinomycetota; class Actinomycetes; order Micromonosporales; family Micromonosporaceae; genus Micromonospora; species Micromonospora sp. CA-263727. Next base: position 644,773 of record NZ_CP192031.1, on the reverse strand, counting down.
ACCGGGCCGGGTCGTTCGCGCGACTGCTCGCCGGGCACGCCGACGCGTGGCGGGACCTCTGGAACCGGTTCCGGTTGGACGTGGGTGAGCGGCACGCCTGGCAGCTGCCCGTCCGGGTACACACCTTCCACCTGTTGCAGACCCTCTCGCCGTACGCGGCCGACCTCGACGCGGGAGTGCCGGCGCGCGGGCTGCACGGTGAGGGCTACCACGGGCACATCTTCTGGGACGAGCTGTTCGTCTACCCGTACCTCAACCTGCGGTTTCCCGAGCTGACCCGGGCGCTGCTGGAGTACCGGCACCGCCGGCTGACCGCGGCGCGGCGACAGGCGGCGGCCGAGGGCGGGGCCGGGGCGCTGTTCCCCTGGCAGAGCGGCACCAGCGGGCAGGACGAGAGCCCGCCGCGCTCGGTGAACCCGGTCGACGGCGAGTGGGTGGTGGACTACACGGGCCGGCAGCCGCACGCCAACCTCGCCATCGCCTACTCCGCCTGGCGGTACTGGGAGACCACCGGCGACCTGTCGTTCCTCGCCGCCTCCGGCCTCGAACTGCTGGTCGGCACGGCCCGGTTCTGGGCGGCCGCGGCCACCTACGACCCGGCCGACGACCGGTACGACATCCGCGGGGTGACCGGCCCCGACGAGTACCACGACGGCTACCCGGGGCGGCCCGGCCAGGGGCTGGACAACTGCGCGTACGTCAACCTCATGGTCGCCTGGACGCTCGGCCGGGCGACCGAGGCGTACGCCATCGTCAGCCGGCATCCCGGCGCGGTGCCGTGGCGGACGATCACCGTCGGTGACGAGGAACGCCGCCGGTGGGCACACCTCGCCCGGCGGCTGCGGCTGGCGTTCGTCGGTGACGGGATCCCCGCCCAGTTCGAGGGGTACGACGAACTCGCGGAGCTGGACTGGGACCGGTACCGGCAGCGCTACGGCGACCTACGCCTGCTGGGCTCGCTGTTGCAGGCCGAGGGGGACGACCCGAACCGGTACCGGATCTCCAAGCAGGCCGACGTGCTGATGCTGCTGTACCTGTTCAGCGCCGAGGAGCTGACCGCGCTGGTACGCCAGCTCGGCTACCCCTTCGATCCGGCACGGATCCCGGACATCGTCGACTACTACCTCTCCCGGACCACCCACGGCTCGACGCTGAGCCGGATCGCCCACGCCTGGGTGCTGGCCCGTACGGACCGCCGCCGATCCTGGGAGATGCTGCTCGCCGCGCTCGGCACCGATCTGGCCGATCCGGCGCACAGCAGCACCCGGGAGGGCATCCACCTCGGCGCGACCGCGGGCACGCTGGACATCCTCCAGCGCTGCTACACCGGGCTGGAGGTACGCGGCGACGTGCTGCGACTCAACCCGCTGCTGCCCGACGGCCTCGACCACCTCGACTGCGTGATCCGGTACCGCGACCGGCTGATCGAGCTGCGGATCGACCACCACCACGTCCGGCTCACCACGCCGCCGGGGACGGATCCACCGGTCACCGTGCTGGTCCGGGACCGGCCGGTCGAGCTGATGGCCGGCACCACCGTCACCATCGGCCTCGATCACACCATTTGTTAAGAAGGGGCCCCGCTACTACACCAGGCGTTAATAGGGGGCCCTTCCTTACTCGTTGGCGGGGTGGGCCATGGTGCCGGTGAGCGCCATCGTGCCCGGGATGCGGGTGTCCTGCCGCAGGAACTGCACCACCACCGGCACCGGCGAGCGCAGCACGCAGCCGTACGGGCGGTCGAGGCGGACCGCCTCCGGGTCGATCAGGTCGTTGATCCGTACGTGCCGGATCCGCCGGGCGCCGACGCCGAGCCGGTACGGGCCGACCGGTTCGGCGTCCTCGTAGTAGAAGACGAGCGTCAGTTCCGCCTCGGCATCGCCGGTGTTGAGCACGCAGAGCTGGTCGAAGCCGGTGAACTCCGGTTCCGGGCCGCTGCCGCCGAACGGGATGTGCCCGCCCGGCACCGCCCACACCAGTGCCCCGAGCTGTGCCATCACGCCTCCTCCAGCAGCCGGTCCAGGTCGGGGGTGCCGAAGACGCGATCCGGGTCGAGGCGACGGCGCGCCGCCTGGAAGTCGTCCCACCGGGGATAGAGGGGGCGCAGCTCGCGGGCGGTCAACCAGTGCTTCTTGCCCCAGTGCGGCCGGCCGCCGTACTGCCGGAAGACGGACTCCATGTCGCGGAAGTACTCCTCGTACGGCAACGAGGTGTTCTGTAGGCAGGCGATGGTGGTGGTCGGCCGGCCGTACGCGTTGCTGAGCCAGATGTCGTCGGCGGCGATGGTGCGCACCAGCACCCGCCAGCCCACGCTGCGCCGGTGCCGGCTGAGGATCCGTCGCCGGACCTCGGCGAAGCAGGCCGGGAACGCCTCCGACGGGAGCATGTACTCGATCTCCTCGAAGCGCAGCTCCCGGTTCTGCGGGATGGTCCGGTGGGTCGGCCCGAGTTCGAGTTCCTTCGGCTCGCTCCACGGGCCGGGCTCCGGCACCCGGCGGGCCGCCCACATCCGGTCCTCCGGCAGGTCGTCGGCCCGGTTCATGGTGCGGACCTGGGTCAGGTCGTTGCGTGGATACCAGTAGAAGTCCATGTTGCGGTTGGTGTGTGCCAGCTCGGCCAGGTGGTCCAGGGTCCACTCGACCGGCGCGCACCAGGCGCGGCGGCGCAGCACGTAGCGGGGCTGCACGTCCAGGGTGAGCTGGGTGACCACGCCCAGCGCGCCGAGGGAGAGCCGCGCGGCGGGCAGCAGTTCGGCGTTGCTGGTCGCCGAGATTTCCAGCACCTCGCCGGTGCCGGCGACCAGCCGCACTCCGCTGACCTGAGTGGACAGGTTGCCGAAGCCGAGGCCGGTGCCGTGCGTGCCGGTGGCGGTGGCGCCCGCGATCGACTGATAGTCCACATCGCCGAGGTTGTCCATGGCCAGGCCGGCGTCGTAGAGGCTTTCACCGAGCGCCTTGAGCCGGGTGCCGCCCCAGGCGGTGGCCCGCAGGTCGGCCAGGGAGAGGACCCCGGCCATCCGGTCCAGGCTGACCAGGAGGCCGTCGGTGCGCACCAGCGGGCTCGACGAGTGTCCCGAGCCGACCGGACGCAGGGTGCGGCCTGACTCGCGGGCCCGCAGCACCAGGTCCCGCACCTCGTCCTCGCCGGCCGGCTCGGCGCGGCCGGCCGGTGTGAAGGAGAGGCTGCCGGACCAGTTCACGAACGGACGGGTCACCCGCAGCCTCCTCTCCGACGGCGAACCGGGCGCTTACCCCAGGGCCGGCTGGGTAGTCATAGACGAGGACAGCAACGACGGGAGGGCTGCATGCCGGCGTACGGCTTCCACGCCTCTCACGAGCAGTTCCGGCCGAGCGACCTGCTCCGGCTGGTCGGCGTGGCCCGGGAGGCCGGGTTCGACCGGGCGATGTGTTCGGACCACTTCGCCCCGTTCGGCGCGGAGCAGGGCGAGTCGGGCTTCGCCTGGTCCTGGCTGGGCGCCGCGCTGGCCCGCACCGACCTGCCCTTCGGTGTCGTCAACGCACCCGGGCAGCGGTACCACCCGGCGATCGTGGCCCAGGCCGCCGCGGCCCTGGCGGAGATGTTCCCCGGCCGGTTCTGGCTCGCCGTGGCCAGCGGGCAGGCGCTCAACGAGCACATCACCGGCGAGCGCTGGCCGAGCAAGCCGGAACGCAACGCCCGGCTCCGCGAGTGCGTCGAGGTGATCCGGGCACTCTTCGCCAGGGAGTGCGTCAGCCACCGGGGGCTGGTCACCGTCGACCGGGCGGTGCTCTGGTCCCGGCCGGCCGAGCCGCCACCGGTGTACGCCGCCGCCGTCACCCCGGCCACCGCCGGCTGGGCGGCCTCCTGGGCGGACGGCCTGATCACCATCAACCAGCCGCTGCCGAAGGTGCGCAGGGTGGTCGAGGCGTACCGGGCGGCCGGCGGCAGCGGACCGTTGCTGCTACAGGTGCACCTGTGTTGGGCGAGCGACGAGGCGGCTGCGCTCCGGGAGGCGCACACGCAGTGGCTGCGCGAGTACGCCGAACTGGGCGTCGACGAGTTCTACCTGCACCACGTGGGGCGGGACCAGGCCGCCTTCCTCGACCGGTTCGGCTCCCACGTCCTTCCGGACCTGCGATGACCTGTCCCCCGATCGACTCGTACGCCTTCCTCTCCGACACCCACACCGCCGCGCTGGTCGCCGCCGACGGCGCGATCGAGTGGTTCTGCGTACCGCACTTTGCCGGTGACGCCGTCCTCGCCCGCCTGCTGGACCGCCGGATCGGTGGCGTCCTCGGCCTCTCCGTGGCCGGCTGTCCCCGGCCGACCCGGCGGTACCTGCCGGACACCCTCGTGCTGGGGAGCCGGTGGTCGGCGCCGGACGGGACGGCGGTCGTCAAGGATTTCCTCGCGGTGGCGCCAGGGGATCCGGTCCAGCCGCTGCGCGCGGATCAGGTGCTGGTGCGCCGGGTGACGGTGGAGCGGGGCACGGTCCGGCTGACCGTCCGGGTCGAGCCCCGACCCGACCACGGTGCGCGGGAGGTGGCCTGGGAGCGGGTCGACGGGCGTTGGCGGGCCGCCGGCATCCCGCTCTGGGTCGACTCCGACCTGCCCGTCGAGGCCACCGGTGGGGTGCTGAGGATCGAGGCCGAACTCTCCGCCGGGGAGCAGGCGGCCGTGCTGGTCGGCTACGACGAGGACGCCGCCGGGCACCGCGATCCGGACGAACTGCTGGCACGCACCTGCCGGACCTGGCAGGAGTGGTCGGCGCGCAGCGACTACACGGGCTTCGGCGCGGACGCCGTCCGGCACAGCGCGCTGGTGCTGCGCGGGCTCTCCTTCGACGAGACCGGCGCGTTGATCGCCGCGCCCACGACCAAGCCTGCCGGAGGAGATCGGCGGGGTCCGCAACTGGGACTACCGGTACGTGTGGCACCGGGACGCGGCGCTGCTACTGCTCGCGCTGTTCCGTCTCGGCCACGCCGAGGAGGGACGCCGGTACCTGCACTTCCTGCTCTCCGTCTGCACCGGTGACCTGCTCACGCCCCTGATCGGCATCCGAGGCGACACCGACGAGGAGCGCGAACTGCCGCACCTGGCGGGATACGCCGGCTCCCGGCCGGTGCGGATCGGCAACGAGGCCGCCGAGCAGGTGCAGTTCGACACGTACGGGCACATCCTGGACGCCGCGCTGGTCTACCACGAGCTGACCGGCGAGCAGTGGGCACTGCTGCGTAAGCACGTCGACGTGATGGCCGACCGGTGGCACGAGCCGGACCACGGCGTCTGGGAGGTACGTGGCCCGCGCCGGCACTACGTCAACGCGAAGGTGATGACCTGGGTCTGCCTGGATCGGGGCATCCGCCTGGCGGAGTCGCTCGGCGACCCGACGGCGGACATCGGCCGCTGGCGGGCGGCCCGGGACGCGGTCCACGCCGAGGTCCTGGACCGTGGCTTCGACCCGGAGGTGGGCAGCTTCGTGATGAGGTACGGCTCGACCGAGCTGGACGCCTCGCTGCTGCGCATCCCGCTGGTCGGCTTTCTTCCCGGCGACGATCCTCGGATGCGGTCCACCATCGACCGGCTGCGCGAGGAGTTGGAGATCGGCCCCGGCCTGCTGCGGCGCTACCGGGCCGACGACGGGCTGCCCGGCGAGGAGGGCGCCTTCCTGCTCTGTTCGTTCGAGCTGGTCTCGGCGCTGGTGCTGGCCGGCCGGCGGGACGAGGCCAGCAAGCTCTTCGACCAGCTCCGGCAGTACGCCGGCCCGCTCGGCCTGTACTCCGAGCAGCTCGCCGCCGACGGGACGGCCCTGGGCAACTATCCACAGGCGTTCACCCACCTGGCGCTGATCGAGGCGGCGCTCAATCTCGACGGGGCGGGCGACCGGGAGGCGCTGCACGCCTGGGCGGCCCGGGGCGGCTCCTGACCCGGATGCCCCGATTCAGGCACCCGGCGGGAACCACCCCGGGCGCACGAGCGACTACCTGAACATGGGGTGTGAGCAGTGGCGGGAGATCCTGTCCGCGCAGTTGGACGGTGAGGCGACGCCGGAGGAGCAGGGCACCGTCGCGGTGCACCTGGAAACCTGTGCCGGCTGCCGTGGCTGGCTGGACGCGGCGGCGCTGGTGACCCGGCGGGCGCGTACCCAGGTGGTGACCGCCCTGCCGGACCTGACCGAAGCGATCCTCGCCGCCGCACCGCCGCCGCGCCCCCGGCGCTGGCGCGCGCTGCTCGCCGCCGTCACGCCGCGGGCCGGGCGCTGGCGCGCCCTGACGGCCGGGCGCGCCACGCTGGTCACCGGGTTGCGTGCCGCGCTGGGCCTGCTCGGCGCGGTGCAGCTGGTCCTCGGGTTGGCGCAGGTCGGTCGCGGCGGAGTAGCCGAACATCTGCACGCCAGCGGCCAGCACCTGTGGCACGAGTCGGCCGCCTGGAACGTCGCGGTCGGCGCCGGGTTCCTCTTCGTCGCGCTGCGCCGGACCCCGCCCTCCGGGCTGCTGCCGATGCTCAGCGCCTTCGTGGTGACCCTCGTGCTGCTCTCGGTCAACGACCTGGTCGCCTCCCAGGTCGCCGTGGAACGCCTGGTCAGCCACGGGTTCCTGGTGGTCGGTTATCTGATCACCGTGCTGTTGGCCCAGAGCATGCGGCGACCTGGCGACCCGAGCGACCGGCACCGGTCGGAGCGGTCCCGCTGGCGGCTGCGCCTCGACGAGGTCGACGAGCCGACCCCGCTGCGCCTGCTGCCGCCGTACCCGGCCCAGGCCCGACACGGCCGGGAGCGCCACCGCGCCGCGTGACGCTGGCCCCCCACCGCCTGGCGCTCCACCGCCTCGCCCTTCACCGGCGCTCGGCCGCCCGGCGCCCTACCGGCGTTCCACCGCCAAGCGGCCGGGCGCTGACCGGGCCGGCGGTCAGCCGGCCGCGCCCCGGCCCCGGCGGCGGGCGGGCGTCGCGGGCTGCATCGCCGCGGCCAGGTCCTCGCGGGCCCGGGCCACCCGGGACCGGATGGTGCCGACCGGCACGTCACAGACCTGCGCGGCCTCGGCGTAGGACAGCCCGAGCAGTTGGGTGGTCACGAACGCCTCCCGGCGGTCGGGGGCGATCCCCGCCAGCAGGCCGTGCAGCACCACCTGCTCGTCCACCCCGGCGCGCACCCCGGCCGGCGTCGCCTCGGCGGCGGCCTGCCAGTCGGCGAGGTTCGCGGTGCGCGGACGGGACGTGGCGGCCCGCACCTGGTCGACCGCGACCCGGCGGGCGATGGCGAGCAGCCAGGTCCGGGCCGTGGAGCGGCCGGCGAACGACGGCAGGGCACGCCAGGCCCGCAGGTACGTCTCCTGGACCAGGTCGTCGACCTCCCGTACCCCGGGCAGGTGGGCCAGGAACCGTCGGACGTCCTGCTGGGTGGCACGGACGAACGCCGCCGCGGCGGCGTGGTCGCCCCGGCCCGCGGCGAACGCGTACCCGGTTATGTCGTCGGTCACAGCTGTCATCGCCGTATTGGTCGTACGGGCCCGGCGGTTGGTTCCCGGCAGGTCGGCCGAGTTTGGCTGTTCGCCGGTGGACCATACCCCCCGGGGGTTGGCTATTCTCGTGGCATGACCACACCTGCGCCGATCCGCGGCTACACCGCCAGCAAGGAGCAGCTGCTCGCCCGGCTACGCCGCGTCGAGGGTCAGGTACGCGGCATCGAGAAGATGGTCGACGACGATCGCTACTGCATCGACGTGCTCACCCAGATCTCCGCCATCCAGGCCGCACTGGACAAGGTCGCCCTCGGGTTGCTCGACGGGCACACCCGGCACTGCATGCACGAAGGCGCCGCGGAGGGCCGCGCCGACGAGATGGCCTCCGAGATGATGGCCGCCGTCGGCCGCCTGATGAAGCGCGGCTGACCCGGGGCCGCGCCGCCGCCCGCCCGCGCACGGATGTCGTGAACCGCCGACGCACCCTGACGACCTGCGTTCCGAGGTCGGGCTGGCTACCATTCGCAGACGATGGCCTGCCGAAATCCGTGCCGCCCGGCCCGCGCCCTCCGCCGGGCACGAACCTCCGCCGCCACTGCCCGGCGGCCGTCGAGCGCCGGCCGGCGACTCACGGTACGCAGCCATCTCGCCACTTCCGGTCGGCCCATGCCGCCCGTCGCGACGGCCGTACGGCGACGCTGAACCGACTCGCCCGCCGGCACGTACTCCGTTTGGGAATCGTTGGGAGACACTGAATTGGGCGCCGACCACACCCGTTCCGCTCCGCCCACCCCGCCCGGGGTGCGGCGGATCCTCGTCGTGACGGTGGTTCCCCTCTTCCTCGCCACGTTGGTGGCCGCCCTGGCGCTCTGGCCCCGGGACGCGCCACGTCCGGAGGCCACCGACGCCGCGCCCCGCTACCACGGCACGGTCACCCAGGTGGTGACCGAATCCTGCCCGCCCAACCCGCTGGTCCCGGAGGGCACCCCGACGACGGCGCAGGGGCCGTGCGGCACGGTCACCGTACGGATGCAGGGCGGCCCGGACTCGGGCCAGGAGGTGCAGACGCCCATCCCGGCCGGACCCGGCGCGCCCCGGGTCAGCGTCGGTGACGACGTCATCGTGGTCCCGCTGATCGACCCGGCGGATCCGTCGATCAGCACCTACAACATCGCCGAGCACCAGCGCGGCAAGCCGCTGGTGTGGCTCGCGGTGCTCTTCGCCGCCGCCATCGTCGCCTTCGGGCGGCTGCGCGGACTGGCCGCCCTGGCCGGCCTGGCGGCCAGCTTCGCCATCCTGCTCACCTTCGTGCTGCCCGGCATCACCGCCGGCCAGCCGCCGCTGGTGGTCGCCATCGTCGGCGCGGCGTTGATCATGTTCGTGGTGCTGTACCTGACCCACGGGGTGTCCGCGCAGACGTCCGTGGCGGTGCTGGGCACGCTCGGCAGCCTGGTGCTCACCGGGCTGCTCGGCCTGGCCGCGACGGCGGCCACCCATCTGACCGGCTTCGGCAGCGAGGACGCCACCACGCTGTCCATGTTCCGGGCCGACGTCGACCTGCACGGCCTGCTGCTGGCCGGCATCATCATCGGGTCGCTGGGGGTGCTCGACGACGTCACGGTCACCCAGGCCGCCGCGGTCACCGAACTCGGCCACGCCAACCCGAACTTCTCCCGCCGGGAGCTGTACCGCTCGGCCACCCGGGTCGGACGGGCGCACATCGCCTCCGTGGTCAACACCATCATCCTGGCGTACGCCGGTGCGTCGCTGCCCCTGCTGGTCCTGCTCACCGCCGACTCCCGGGCGGTGGGCCAGATCCTGACCAGCGAGTTCCTCGCCCAGGAGATCGTCCGCAGCGTGGTGGCCACGCTCGGGCTGATCGCCGCCGTACCGCTGACCACCGCACTGGCCGTGCTGGTGACCACCGCCGGCCGACGCCCGGGTCCGGACGGCGCCGCGGCCGGTGGCGGACCGCGCAGCAGGCCCGACGGCGCCGGGCCGACCGCCGCCCCCATGGTTTCCCGGCCGGCGACGGACCGGGCCGAGGCGCTCCACGCGCTCAGCACACCGCGCACCCGTAACACCGCCCCCGCCACCCCGTCGGGGTGGCCCGAACCGGACAGGAGCACGGACACCACATGGTGACACTCCTCAGCGTGACCGCCGCGGCCGATGTGGCCGGCCAGGGTGTCGCTGGTCACTCAACGCGATTACGAAATGACACATCTAGTCAGGTTCGGGGCGTAGAGCGCCCGATCGCCTGTCGGGTAACCTCACTGCCGGTCACCGCCGAAGGCGCGCACCGGCGCCTGCGGTGCCGCCGCCCAATCGCCCAGAGGCGAGCCGGGAACCCAGGTACGTGGGGTGAATCCGCGACAGCGGTAGGGGCCACTTCCGTCCCGAACCCGTCAGCTAACCCGGTCGGCGGTCGATGGAAGGGAAAGACAGTGACGGCACCCCTACGCCGCTGGTTGACACCCGTGGTGGCCGTGTTCGCCGCGTGCGCCGTGTTCGCCGGCCCGCTGCCGGCGATGGCCGCGCCAACACCCCCCAAGCCGGCGGAGCACGACGACGACCCGCCGATGCTCAACGATCTGATCGAGGCGACCAACCGGGACTACTCCAAGGCCAAGAACAAGCTGGAGAAGTCCAAGAAGCGGCAGCTTGAGTTCGCCGTCGAGGTCCGTCGCGCCCAGGCCGACCTCGACGCGCTCGCCCCGCAGGTCGCGGAGATCGCGACCCAGTCGTACCGGACGGGTCGGGTCGGCGCGATCTCCATGCTGCTGCAGAGCAACGCCCCCGACTCGTTCATCGACCGCGCCTCCGCGCTGGACGAGCTGAACCTGGTCAACGACAAGAAGCTCAGCGAGGTCAACGCCGTCCGGCTCCGCGCCCAGCAAGCCAAGCTGGCGCTCGACGCCGAGGTGCGCGAGCAGCAGAAGCTGACCAACGACATGGCCCGCAAGAAGAGCGAGGCGGAGAAGTCGCTCCGGCTGGTCGGCGGCACCGGCCTCACCGGCGGCCTGGTGGCGGCCACCTCCCCGGTCGCCCGGGTCGGGCCCAACCGGGCGGCGGACGGTGGCTGGAAGTCCGAGTCGTGCAGCCAGAAGGACCCGACCACGTCGGGCTGCATCACGCCGCGCACCTTGCACATGTACAAGGAGGTCAAGCGGGCCGGCTTCAACCGGTTCGTGGGCTGCTTCCGGCCGGGCGACAAGTTCGAGCACCCCAAGGGCCGGGCCTGTGACTGGTCGTTGCAGAACAGCGGCTTCAGCCCCTGGCACAACAACGACACCCGGATCTACGGCAACAACCTGGCGGCCTTCCTGGTCCGCAACGCCGACCGGCTGGGCGTCTACTACGTGATCTGGAACCGGCAGATCTGGTTCCCGACGACCGGCTGGAGCGCCTACAGCGGCCCGTCGAACCACACCGACCACGTACACGTGTCACTGCTCTGAGCCGGTCTGCGCTGGGTCCGCCAGCGCGAGATGTTCGAGGGCCGTTCCGCCATCCGGTGGGACGGCCCTCGCCGTACGCGCCGAGGTCTCCGACGGTCTCTCAGGCGGCGGGCACCGTGTCGGCCAGCCCGGCCGGTTCCGCGGCCACCGCCCGCACCTCACCGGCAGCGAGCCGGTACGACATGCCCACCACCGCGCACCGCCCGGCTGCCACCTCGGCAGCGAGCGTCTCGGAGGAGCCCAACATCGTCTCGACGGTCCGCGCGATGTGGATGTCCACGATCCGGTCCAGTTCCTTCACCCCTGCGGCCTGCGCCCGCCGCAGGCTTGGCACCACCGCGTCGACCACGGCCCCTAGGTGGCCCGTCGGCGGGGTGCCGGTGGCCACCGTGTCGCGGGCCGCCTGCACGGCGCCGCACGAGTCGTGCCCGAGCACCACCACCAGCGGCGTACGCAGCACCGCCACCGCGTACTCCACGCTGCCCAGCACCTCGGGCCCGACGGTGTGCCCGGCGGTCCGGACCACGAAGAGGTCGCCCAGCCCTCGATCGAAGATGATCTCGGCAGCCAACCGGGAGTCGGAGCAGCCCACGATCACCGCGAAGGGATGCTGCTCCGCCGCCACGGCGGCCCGCCGCCCGGCGTTCTGGTTGGGATGCCGGAGCGCGTCGGTGACGAACCTCCGGTTGCCGGCCAGCAGCTCGGCGAGGGCGAGTTGTGGGGCTCCGGGTAGATCCGCGGTGAGGTACTCGCGGTCGGGCCCCGGCTGCGCGCCGATCGGTCCGGGTCGACTCATCCGGCCACACCTCGCTTCTCGGTGGAATGCCTGGTCATCCCGGCCGACGGCGGTCGCGGGCTGCCATCACCGTCACACGCAACGCAAGATGCGTCAAGCTATGCGTGATATGCATTTCATGTATCCCTCGACGCTTGCGTACGAGTGGGACGGGGACGCCGCTGGACGGCGCGGCCCGGAGAACCCGAAGGGCAGGTCATACGATGGCGGGCATGGCGAGCACAGGCGAGCGGGAAAGCACCCGGAACTGGACGTTCCTAACAAACCACGCGCATGTGCTGCTCGCCATCGCCCGCAACCCCACCGCCCGGCTACGCGACGTCGCCAGCGAGGTGGGCGTGACCGAACGGGCCGCCCAGGCGATCGTCGCCGACCTGGAGGCGGGTGGCTACCTGCACCGCACCCGTGTCGGCCGGCGCAACGAGTACACCCTCAACCCGGCCGGCCGGTTCCGCCACCCCGCCGAGGCCGACCGCCAGGTAGGTGACCTGCTGGCCCTCTTCACCAAGGAGCCCGTGGGCGGCACCGCGGAGCGCTAGCCCCGGCGTCACGGTCCCCACCCGGTTTCCCGGCGCGGCGCTGGCGGATGCCTCCATAGTGGACGACGTGGCGTGCTTCACGATCCGCGTGCCATCGTCGCCGTGCGGCAACCGGATGCGGGCGATAGGTTGGACGGGTGCCCGCCGTCGCGTTCGCCCGTCCAATGTGGCCGGCGACGCTGCGCGCGCTGCGGGAGTTGACCCGCCTGGCGCTGGCGACACTGGTGCTCGCCGTCGGTCTCGGTGCCCCGTCCGGCCTACCGGACCGGCCCGCCACCGATCTCGCCGCCCGGTCGGCCGCCAGCCAACCTGACACCCGGCCGGCCGCCATCGATCTGCCGGCCCGGCCGATCGCCGCGACGGTCGCGCTACGCCCCGCCGACGGGGCCCTCCGAGTGGCCGATGCGCATCCGGTCCGGCAGGTGCCGGCGTTCGCTCCGACCGCGCCGCCGACCCAGCCCGGGCACACCGACATCGCATCCGCCCCGGCCGCCGCCATTCTGGCGTACCACTTCGCCGTGCCGCGCACCGCGACCGGCCCCGGCGAACCGACCCGGCGCGGTCCACCCACCGCCTGACCGGGCGCGCGCCCAGAGCCCACCGGGCCCACCGCCGGTTACGGCGGGCCGACCCACGCCGGACGGTCGACCTTTTGACCGCGCGTTTCCTGGGCGAACCCGTCCACCCCTGCCTTCCCATGCACCACCGTCGACGACCATCCCGACCGCGAGGTGTTGATGATGCAAACCGCACTCTCCTCCGTCCTGCTCGACGTGCCCCGGGCCGCCGCCATCTGGCTGACCCTGCTGGGCGTGGTGACGCTCGCCGTCGCCGGCCTGCTGCTACACCCCCGCCGTTTCCGCTTCGACGTGGGCGCCCGGATCCGCGAGGCGGCACTGCCGAGCCGGTCGCCGCGCGCCGAGGACGATCGCGACCAGGACCGCTGGGCCGGGGAGGTCAGCGTGGCCGCCGACCGGGCCGAGGCGACAGCCCGCCGCCAACGCGACGAATGGCTCGCCACCCAGGACGAGGCCGAGCAGGCGTGGCAGGCGTACGAGGCGGCGGAGGCGGACGTCCGCCGGCTGTCGGGGGCCACCGGCATGCCGCTGCCGCAGACCCCGCACACCCCCGCCGAATACGCCGACCGCGAGCGCTGGCTGCACCGGGCGGCCCTGGACGCGTACTGGCGACGGGAGTTGTCGGTCGAACAGCTCAGCGACGTCTTCGCGCACCGGGGCTGGGATCCCCGGCGGCACCCGGTCGAGCAGGAGTTGATACTGCGCCGGGCGGTACGCGACCACCTCTTCGCCCGCCAGCGGGCGGCGCGGGAGCGGGAGCAGGCCGCCTGGCAGGCCGCGGAACGCGCCGCCTCGGCCGCGCGCAGCCTGCGCGAGGAGGCGGTCGCCGCGCTGCTGCCGACGCCCGATGAGAGCGAGTCGGTGCTGCCGCTGATCCTGCTCGGCGGTGCCGAGCAGACCCGGGAGATACCCACCGCGATGGTCGGCCGGGCACCGGTCGCCGCGTACTGACCCGAGCCGCCGCCCCGCCCGACCGTCATCGACCGCCGCGCGGTTTTCCGACAGTCGCTCGGGTGAGCGTCCGGGAACTCGGTGGCTAGGAGGCGCGGCGTCACCACTACCGAAGGACGCAGGAAGGCAATGGCATAGTCGGGCAGGCCACCACCGGCAGTGCCGCTCGGGAGCTGCCGCCGTGGCAGGCGTGTTCGGCAACCGGCGTTCCCGGACGCCCACTCAGGCTGGCGCGGGCTGGGGATGCAGGTGGTCGTGGAACCAGCCGGCCGCCGCCTCGGCGACCTGCTCCAGGGTGCCCGGTTCCTCGAAGAGGTGGGTCGCGCCGAGGATCAGCCGTAGTTCGGCCGGCGCCGTCAGTTGGCCCAGCGCCTGCTGGTTGAGGACGATGACCTGCTCGTCGAGGTCACCGACCAGCAGCAGGGTGGGGGCGGATACCTGGCCGAGGGCGGCACCGGCAAGGTCGGGGCGGCCACCCCGGGACACCACCGCGTGCACCAGCTCCGGTCGTTGCGCCGCGGCGACCAGGGCGGCGGCGGCCCCCGTGCTGGCCCCGAAGAGACCGATGGCTGCCCCGCCGACGGGCCGCTCGGCAGCCAGCCAGTCCACGATCGCGGCCAGCCGGTCGGCCAGCAGCCCGATGTCGAAGCGCAGTTCGGCGGTGACCGCATCCGCCTCGTCCTCCTCCGGCGTGAGCAGGTCGACCAGAACGGTGGCAAGCCCGCCGCCGTTGAGCGCATGCGCGACAGCGACGTTGCGGGGGCTGTGCCGGGAACTGCCACTGCCATGCGCGAACAGCACCACTCCGGCCGGTTCCGCCGGCACCAGCAGGTCGGCCGGCAGCTGCGCGTCGCCCGCCGGGATCGTCACCGCACCGCTGCGAACGCCCATCTCACCCGCCGCCTCTCCGCCCACGGGCCACGCCACCAACCGGCCGGGTCCTCCGGGACCCCGCCAGGGACTCCTCCCGCCCGGCCGGGTGGCCCTCCTGAACCCGGCCAGGTTCTCCTCCCATCCGCCGGATACCCCGGCTGGCCGCCGCCACGCCCCGGCGTTTGCCGGCGGGAGCGCCGGGTAGCCGACAACGGACCGCAGACGGACCGGCGCCCCGGCGCCACCGACCAGATCGCGAGGACCGTCATGCCGCATCACGAGCGCGAGCCCGTTCAGCAGGCCGCCGAGCGCAAGCAGCGGAAACAGGACGACCAGCCCGGCCGGGACTGGGCGGACGAGGCCGCCCAGGCACGCTCCGCCGACGACCCCCGGGCCCGCACTCCCCACGACCCCACCGGCCGCCCCTCCCAGGGCGAACCCATCTGACCCCACCACCCCGACCCCGCCCACCGCCGTGGCGGGTGGCAGCCCGACCGGCGGGGGTGGAAGCGAGGGCCGGGATGCCGGGGCTGGTCAGGCGGGGTTTTCGGGGAGGCGGAGAAGGGGCGTACGGCCGGGGGCCTGTTCCGGTGGTGGGAGATTCTTGGGGGGTTGGGGGATGGGTACGGTTACCGGTGCGGCGCGCGTGACGCGGACCGGGTTGCCGTAGTGGCGTAGCTCCAGCGTCGCGTCCGGGGCGGCGTGGTGCAGCGCGTATGTCGTCTCGTGCGGTCGTACGTCGACCCGGAGCCGCATGCCGCACCACTCCAGGGAGAACGCCAGGCGACCGAGCCGGCTCGACAGGCGGGGCGCGAACGACGGCACCCCATCGTGGTCCCGCAGCCCACCGAACCCGGCCACCAGCGCGATCCACGCCCCGGCGAGGGAGGCCATGTGCACCCCGTCGCGGGTGTTCTCGTTCAGGTCGTGCAGGTCCATCAGCGCGGCCTCGCGCAGGTAGATGTGCGCCAGCTCGGTGTAGCCGACCTCCGCCGCCAGCACCGCCTGGGTGCAGGCCGACAGCGACGAGTCCCGGACGGTACGCCGCTCGTAGTAGAGGAAGTTGCGCAGCTTCTCCTCAGGGGTGAAGGCGTCCCCCCGCCAGTGCATCGCCAACACCAGGTCGGCCTGCTTGACCACCTGCTTGCGGTACAGATCGAAGTACGGGTAGTGCAGCAGCAGCGGGTACTTGTCCTGCGGGGTGTTCGCGAAGTCCCACTCCTGTAGCCGGGTGAAGCCCTCCACCTGCTGGTGCACGTCGACCTCGTCGTCGTACGGGATGTGCATGGCCGCGGCGGCGTCCCGCCACGCGGCGGCCTCCTCGTCGGTGACCCCGAGGTGCGACGCCGCGTCGCGGTAACGCATCACCACCTCGGCGGCGGCCATCAGGTTCCGTTGCGCCATCAGGTTGGTGTAGATGTTGTCGTTCTTGATGGCGGTGTACTCGTCGGGCCCGGTGACCCCGTCGATGTGGAAGTGGCCGTTGCGGTCGTGGTGCCCGAGCGAGCGCCACAGCCGCGCGGTCTCCACCAGCAGGGTCAGCCCGATCTCCCGCTCCAGCTGCCGGTCCCCGGTGACCAGCACGTAGCGGCGCACCGCGTCAGCGATGCCGGCCGCGACGTGGAACGCCGCCGTGCCGGCCGGCCAGTAGCCGGACGACTCCGGTCCCCGGATGGTCCGCCACGGGAAGGCGGCGCCCGCCAGGTTGAGGGTCCTGGTCCGCTCGTGCGCCTGCGGCAACGTCGAGTACCGCCAGTAGAGCGCGTCCCGTACCGCCGCCGGGTGGGTGTACGTGAGCACCGGCAGCACGAACATCTCGGTGTCCCAGAACGCGTGCCCGTCGTACCCGGGACCGGTGAGCCCCTTGGCCGAGATCGGCCGGCGTTCCGCGCGGGCACCGGCCTGGAGCACGTGGAACAGGCCGAACCGGACCGCCTGCTGCACCTCCGGATCGCCATCGACCTCGACGTCGGCCGCGTCCCAGAACTCGTCGAGGTACTCCCGCTGCTCGCGCACGAGCCCGTCCCAGCCGTCCAGCTTCGCGGCGGCCAGCGCCGCGCCGACCTGGTCGCGCGCCGCCGGCAGCGACCGCCGGCTCGACCAGCCGTAGGTCAGGTACTTCACCACGCAGAGCGTCTGGCCGGGTTCCAGCACGCACCCCACGGTGGTACGCACCCAGTCCTCGTACCCCTCCGACTCGACGGTGGTCCGCGCCGCGGACTCCACCTCGTGTTCCATCGCGGCGGCGACCCGCAACCCGGAGACCTTGGTACGGTGGATCAGCAGACCGCCGTTGGCGGTGGTCAGCTCCTCCTCCGCTTGCAGGGGCGACTCCAGCACGGCGGCCACCCGGGGGTCGTTGCTCTGCGGCGGCAACGCCTCGTTGGCCACCAGCTCCGACTGGATGATCAGCCGCAGCGGCTCGCCGTCGGCCACCTCCACCTCGTACCGGAACGCGGCGACCGAGCGCTGCCGGAAGGAGACCAGCCGGGTGCTGTTCACCCGCACCTCGCGGCCGGCCGGCGAGCGCCAGTGCAGCGACCGGTGCAGGGTGCCGGCGCGCATGTCGAGGATCCGCTCGTGGGCGAGCAGTTCGCCGTAGCGCACGTCGAGCGGCTCGTCATCGACCAGCAGCCGGATCAGTTTGCCGTTGGTCACGTTGACGATGGTCTGGCCGGACTCGGGGTAGCCGAAACCGGCCTCCGCGTACGGCAGGGGACGCAGCTCGTAGAACGAGTTGAGGTAGGTGCCGGGCAGGCCGTGCGGCTCGCCCTCGTCCAGGTTGCCGCGCAGCCCGACGTGCCCGTTGGAGAGCGCGAAGACGGATTCGGACTGGGCGAGCACGTCCATGTCCAGCCGGGTCTCCCGCACGTGCCACGGCTCGACCGGGTACGCGCGCTCGCGGATCACGCGGGCCGCCCGGTGTCGAGCAGGTCGGCGAGGTCCTCGACCACCACGTCGGCGCCGTGGGCGCGCAGCTCGTCGGCCTGGTCGGCCCGGTCCACCCCGACCACGTACCCGAAGCCGCCGGCCCGGCCGGCCTCGACCCCGGCGAGCGCGTCCTCGAAGACGGCCGCCTGCCGGGGCTCCACGCCGAGCATCTTCGCCCCGGCCAGGAAGGTGTCCGGATGTGGCTTGCCGCGCAGCCCCTCGGCGCGGGCAGTGAGCCCGTCCACCCGGGCTTCCAGCAGCGGTTCCAGCTTGGCGGCGGCGACCACCTCCTGGCCGTTGGCGCTGGCCGTGACGACCGCGCGGCGCAGCCCCGCCGCGGCCACCGCCTTGAGGTACGCCACCGAGCCGGGATAGACGTCCACCCCCATGCTGCGGATCCGCTCCAGCGTCAGGGCGTTCTTCTGGTTGCCGATGCCCTGGACCGTGTCGGTGCCCGGCGGATCGTCGGGGGTGCCGTCGGGCAGCGTGATGTCACGCGAGGCGAGGAAGGTTCGTACCCCGTCGAGGCGGGGACGGCCGTCGACGTACCGGTGGTAGTCCGGGCCGGGATCGAACGGCCGGTAGGGCTCGCCGGTGGCGGCGGCGCGTCGCCGCAGGAAGTCGTCGAATGTTTCGGTCCACGCGGCGTTGTGCACCCGGGCGGTCTGCGTCAGCACACCGTCCAGATCGAAGAGACATGCGGTCACATGAGCAGGCAGGCCGAGCATCCCACCAATCTATCCATCGCCCCACTTCGGCAAACGCGCTTCTACCAAGCCGACCTACAGTGGTGGCCCGCTCGCCGGTGATGGGCCGGCCTCATGCTCGGCGAGCACCGTTCCGGCGAACCGACGCACCGTAGCAGGCAAGCGCAACCAGATAGATTCCACCCGCCGATAGGACAGCGCCGACGGTGGCGTGGTCTGTCATGACAACAGCCCACCAGTAATAGTCAATCCCGTGGTTCGGATACCCGAAGAGAATACAGGCCATCGTGTACGTAAGCGAGGGCAGCCAGGTCAGGTGCGGAAAACCCAGCCACAGGACGATCAGTCCCAGCCCATTGAAGATAAGTAGATTGCGAACGATCGGCACATAACCCGTCGACGACCCGGCGAGGACGCCGGCGGTGGATGACAGACACGCAACGGCGGTCCAGCCGAAGGCCCACAGAACTCGCAGAAGCTTGACTCGCGGCGGGTCAGGCAACGGCAACTTGGCAGTGTTGTCGCAGGCGATGGCGGCGGCTGTGCCCGCGATGACGGGCAGAAGGAGCAGAGCAGACAGCGGCGAGATCAGTCGGACCATGCCGAAATCGTCAAATGACACCTGTGAGAGCAGGACAGACCCAGCCAGGATGACGAGCAGAGTGTTACCGGCGGTGCGGCTCGGGTGTACCCGAGCCCACGCTCGCAGAAGATCCCGATGGATCGCCCTCGGCGCGGGTCGGGCACGCGATCCTGGCTCGCCGCCCGCTGATGATCCGATTTGTCCAGCGGGCGAGGATTCCGGTCCGTTCACAGTCGGACGTCCAGGCGGCAGTTCGCAAAGCTGTCCAGGATCGTGCTGGCCTCCTGCGGGCTGAGGTGTTTCGTCGATGTCGGAGCGGAGACATCCTCGACTCCTGCCAACTGCAACCAGGTGGTGAGCAGTGAGAAGTAGTTGAAGGCGAACTGCTCCATGTCGACACCACCGACGGACGGATCCTGAACGAACTGGCAATGAGTCGGGTTGAGAAGGGTGCTCGCCGCGTCCTCCAGAGAGAAGAGGCCGTCCTCGTAGACGCTGGTCGGCAGATAGAGGGCAAACACGCCGGGGCCACTCGGACGGTAACTTCGGCTCTCCTCGATGATGCGCTCGGGCATGAATCGCAGATAGCCGTTTGCCTGCGCGGCTTGAGCCAGTGCGTTGATCGGCTGACTTACCAAGGCGGCATAGCGCTCGTGCTCCGGGTACAGGCAGATCTCTGGCCTCGTGCCCGCGCACGCCGTCGGTGGATGAGGTGTCGAGTCGTACCGCTGACCGGGCAGGACCACCGGCGCGACGCCGATGGCGGCCACAGCGGCAATGGCGGCCACCGTTGCACCCGTCGACGGGACACGGAGACCAGAGCGGGGTTGCACCCGCAGGGTCATGAAGATCGCAGCGGTGGTGATGAACAGGACGGCCTGCGAGGCCAGATAAGCCGCACTGAAGGACTTACCGATCATGGTAATCGTGGCCGAGCCGAGATTCAGCAGTTGGAACGTCGGCTCGCTGGCGAACGCCCCACCGATGGCATAGCTGAGTATGAAGGCGCCGACCCCTCCGACGAGGCCCGCCACCAGGACACCTGTGAACCGGCCAATCGCCGATCCCAACGCGACGTACCAGACGATGCCCAAGCACTGTACGAGCGCCCCAGCCACCAACGACCACCAACTCACGCTCGGGTGCCCGACCCGGCCGACGATCAATGCGACCGCGATCGTCAGCAGGTGTAGGCACACCAGAGGTATGGCGCACCACGCGGCAGCTCGCAGGTATGCCCACCCCGACCGCGAGACGGAGACCACAAGGTGGATGTTGCCGGGCCGAGACAGACGGGCCGCGTCGATGGCGGCGACACCGCTGCACAACGGGCCGATGATGAAGATTGAGATGGCGAACCAGTCGACCGTCCACAGCCCTTCGCCCCGCCAGGGCATGCCTCTGGTCAGGAAGATCGCGGCCTCCATGCCGAAGGCTGGGACAACCAGCCACGGGCCGAGCAGGGTCCGCAGCGCATAGCGAATGCGCGGGGTCATCCTGATGCCTCCATCAGGCTCGCGATCGACCGTTCGAGGTCAGTGTCCCCCGGCGCGTCAGGGGTAGCCAGCCGTTCCAGGCCGGCCACGTCCCCATCGAACACCACCGTGCCCTCGGACAACACGATGACCCGGCTGGCGAGCCCTCGGATGTCCTCGACCAGATGAGTAGAAACAATCACCACCTGGTCGCCACCGAGGTTGGCGATGGTTTCGCGCAGCCCGATGCGCTGTCGGGGGTCCAGACCGGCGGTGGGCTCATCCAGCAGGAGCAGAGCCGGATCGTGCACGATCGCGTGCGCGATGCCCAACCGGCGCCGCATCCCACCGGAGAGGCTGCGCACCCTCGAAGCCCGCTGATCGGTCAATCCGACCCGGGACAGGGCACTGGAAACGGCCCGGCCACGGGCAGCGGCCGGAATTCCCTGCAACCACGCCACATAGACAAGGAAATCCTCGCAGGTCGCAGCCGGGGGAAGGGTCGGCTCCTGCGGCAGGTAGCCCAAGGCCGCCCGGTTGACACCAGAGTCCAGGCGGACCGTGCCCGACGTCGGTTTGTCCACCTTCGCCGCGAGCCGAAAGAACGTCGACTTGCCCGCACCGTTCGCGCCCACCAGGCACGTCACACCAACCGAGATCTCCATAGTCAGCGGGCCGAGGCGGAAACCGCCGCCATAGGTCTTTGACAACTCTTCACACACGAGCCGGCTTACACTCATCCCAGTCGAACTCTTTTCGATTCGCCCAAGCCGACCGCCAAGCCAGTTGGCTTGGCGGTCGGGGATCTGCTTAGTAGGGCACGCCTTCGGTCAACGTGGCTCCGCTGCACGGATCGGATCGGACTGGAACGTCCAGGCAGACCTTCTGCTGCGCGCGAGCGTAGCTCCCACCCGGGTCAACCCTGGTGCTGAAGTCGAGCCACTGCCCACCGGTGGTGTTGGAGTGTGAACTCTCGTTCGACGTGTAGTTGTAGTATGAGCTGCTGCAACTCGTGTACTGGGGCGCCACGCAGAGGCCGGAGTTGGACTGGGTCATCATCCAGCCGTACTTCTTGTGGTTATCCGCGTTGGAGTACCAGTAGTAGCCCGACGTGTACGACCGGGTGCCCTGGCTGTTGTCGACCACCCGCCACTTTCCGTACCCTCTGGCAGTACTGCCGTACCCGGTCACCGTGAGCGGGCTGGAGCTGGAGTTCCAGTTGACCCACGTCCCCTTGGGGGCGGCCTGCGCCGGCGCCACGATCGCGGCGAAGAACGCGAGCGCCGCCCCGAAAGCAACCGCCAGCACTGCGGCCCCCAACCGGCCTGATACAGTTCTCATTACCCTCATCTCCTTTCACCATGGCAGAGGGTGGGCCGGGCATTGCGCCAACAATGCCCGGCCGCTTGCTTCGTACGTCGGGGAGCCTAACACCCAGCCCACAAGCCCGTTGTCCCTGAAAGCCAGTTGCGCCCAGTGCCCAAACAAGAGGCTTATGCTAATTCTGGCTCCATTCAGGAGTAGTGGCATTGGCTGGCATAGCGGACCGGCCAACCAAGTGGGCGGGAATGGTTCGGACAAAATTGGATATCCCGAACCATGCGCCGAGGTGTTGATCGACGCCGTTGCCCGCGCGCCCCGCTCTTGTTCAGTTCGGACGGAGGGTCCAGACGACGGTCATCTCCGAGGTCGGCTTGCCCTCCTCGGTGGCGATCTCGACGCGTACCGGGAATTCCGGCCGCTCGCCGGCGGCCAGCTCCGCGATCACCTCGGCCGGCGGACGGCCGAGCCGCGCCGTCGCGCGCACCGGCCCCATGGCCAGCTTGCGGTACGCGATCTCGGCGCGCACCGCCAGCGGCGTGGCCCGGTCGAGCAGGTGGCCGAACGCGGCGAGCACGACCGCGCCGGAGGCGGTCTCGCCGAGGGTGAACATGGCCCCGGCGTGCGGCCCGCCGACGTGGTTGTGAGTGGCCGGCGAGTCGGGTAGCCGGACGACGGCCCGCACCCCGCTCTCCGCCTCGGGGGCCACCTCGACGAACTCGACGCCGAGCGTGCGGGCGAAGGGCACCGCCTCAAGCATGCCGGCCGCCACCTGCCGCGAGTCGATGGTCACGCCCCGAACATTACCGTCCAGTAACTTCATCGGCAAGGCCGCACCAGCGGCGTTAATAGAGGGCCCCTGCTCTACCGGAGGCGTTAACAGGGGGCCCCTGCTTACATCTCAGCGCCAGCCGACGTCGATGCGGTCGCCGCGCTCGTCGAAGAAGTGCAGGGCGTCCATGCGTACCTTGATGGCGAGGGGGTGGCCGGCGGAGACCGCAGGGTAGGGGGCGAGGCGGACCGCGAGTTCGGCGGGGCGGCGGTGATGGCGGCCCGGGTCGTGCAGCACGCTGGTCCGGCCGTTGCCGGTCGACTGGGGCTCCGGCTCACCGGCCCGCCCGGTGAGCCGCTGCATCACCTGACCGAACCGGCGCAGGCCGCGCTGGCCGGGCTGGGCCTCTCCGTCGGCGGGACCACCGACCTCGTCGACCACGATCGCGGTCGCGCCGATGTCGAGAAAGGCCAGCGACTCGTGGCCGTGGTGTTCCAGGTAGCGGATCCGGCCCTGGAGCACGTCGCCCGGGGTGTCCGGGGCGACCGGGGTGAGCGCCTCGGCGCGCATCCCGACCACGATCCGCTCACCGTGGTAGTGCGCCACCGCCCGGCTGCGGATGTCGTCCCAGGGCAGGTAGAGGGCCTGCTCGCCGAGGGTGAGCGTGACGTACCGGTCGAGGTGGACGTAGACCGCCGCCTCCAGCAGGTTCATCCGGGGGCTGCCGAGGAAGGCGGCGACGTAGAGGGTGGCCGGGCGGCCGTACACCTGGGTGGGGGTGCCGACGTCCTGGAGGACGCCCTTGCGCATGATGGCGACCCGGTCGGCCATGGTCAGCGCCTCGGCCTGGTCGTGGGTCACGTAGATGGTCGTGACGCCCAACTCGCGGGTCAGCCCGGAGATCTCCGCCCGCAACTCCGCGCGCAGGCCGCTGTCCAGGTTGGAGAGTGGCTCGTCCATCAGGAACAGGCCGGGCCGGCGGACGATCGCCCGGCCCATCGCGACCCGCTGCCGCTGACCGCCGGAGAGCTGGCTGGGCCGCCGACCCAGCACGTCGCGGATGCCGAGGGCGCTGGCCACGTCGGTGACCCGCTCGCCACGCGGGTTCGGCTCCACCCCGGCGAGCTTGAGCGGGAAGGCGATGTTGTCGCCGACGCTCATGTGCGGATAGAGCGCGAAGTCCTGGAAGACCATGGCGATCTTCCGGTCCCGGGGTGGCAGGTCGTTGGCCAGTTCCCCGTTGAGCATCACCGCGCCGGTAGTCGGCTCCTCCAGCCCGGCGACCATGCGCAGCACCGTCGACTTGCCACAGCCGGACGGGCCGAGCAGCACCATGAACTCGCCGTCGTTGACGTCGAGGTTGATGCTGTCCACGGCGACGGTGCCGTCCCGGAAGACCTTCGTGACATCCTTGAGCGCGACGGTGGTCACCGTCTCCTCCCCCACCTCGTCGGCCGAACCCCGAATGACTGTGACGAGCATCATCGGGCCGGCACATCGGGTAAACGTGCCATGTTCGAATCGTGACAGACCTATTACGTTCCATCGAGTGGCGGCTATCGCCCGAAACTTCACTTCTTAGCCGGTCTCGCCGAGAAAAACTCGGCGCACCACCCGCTCCGCGGCGCGCCCGTCCTCCAACGCGCAGAACCGCTCCCGGAACCGCGCACGCGCCTGGTCGCAGGCTACTGCGTGTTCCCCGGAGCGGAACAGGTCGAGCAGTTCGGCGAAGGTACGCACCACCGGGCCGGGCGCCTCGACGGTGATGTCGAGGTAGACCCCCCGGGTGAGCCGGTACATGTCCCAGTCCGGCGCGTAGACCACGATGGGCCGGTCCAGGACCGCGTAGTCGAACATCGCCGACGAGTAGTCGGTGACCAGCACGTCGGCCGCGAGGTAGAGCTCCTCGACCCGGGGATGGTCGCTGACATCCCGGATCCGCGCCGGACCGGCCGGGCGTCGGGGTCCCCGGTCCCGGTCGTGGAAGTAGTGGCTGCGCATCAGCAGCAGGCCGGACGGGCCGAGCGCGTCGAGGAACCGCTCCGGGTCGAACGGTGGACGGTAGCCGGGCAGGTGCTCCCGGTGCGTAGGAGCGTAGAGCACGACCTGCTCACCCAGGCCGGCGCCGAGCTCCGCGCGCAGCCGGAGCACCTCGTCGGTGGTCGCGGTGACCAACCGGTCGTTGCGCGGATACCCCACCTCCAGGGTGGTGTACGCGGCCGGATAGGCGCGTTCCCACATCTGGGTGGAGAAGCTGTTCGAGGTGACGCTGAAGTCCCAGCGGTCCACCCGGCGCAGCAGCCCGGCGAAGTCCATCCCGACCGCGCCAAGCGGGTATCGCTGCTGGTCCAGCCCCATCACCTTGACCGGCGTGCCGTGGTGGGTCTGCACGTGCACCGAGCCAGGCCGCTTGCGCATCGAATCCGGAAAGTTGACGTTGTTGACCAGCCACCGGGCCCGCGCCAGCAACCGGTGGTACGCGGCCGTGCCGGCAACCACGTACTCGACCCCCTCGGGCATGGTGTGCACCCGGTCCCGCCGGACGATCCACACCCCCCGGACCTGTGGCGCCAGCCGACGGGCCGCCTCGAAGATCGCGGCCGGGTTGCAGGCGTAGCCGCGGTACCAGTAGGCGGCGTACACCGCGAGGTTGTCGTCGAGCGGTCGACGCGACTCGACCCGGTGGTATCCGCGCAGCGCGGTGTCGCGGGCCGCCCGCACGGTGAAGCGGGCCGGCGGGACCACCCGACGCCGGACCCGACCGGCGACCCGCCGGGCCGCCTCGCCCGCCCGGCTGGTCGCCCGCAGCGCGCTGAACGTCCGCCACCGGCCGGCCGCCACCAGCCGGTGCTTGAGCCCCGCCACCCCGCCGGGCACCCGGTGGCCACCCGGCGGTCGCAGGCGGGCATGCTCGATCGCGACCCGGGCGAAGAAGGTCGGGCGCAGTTCGGGGGCGATCCGGTTGCCGTTGCCGAGCACCGTCAGGCAGTGCCACATCATCCGCTCGAAGACCGCCGACCGCAGCTCCTCGGCCCCGAGCCGGTCCAGTTCCCGGAACACCCGGTGCCACTGCTCGAACACCTCGAAATGCCGGTCACCCCGGGTACGGGTGATCGCCCCCGCCCGCCGCTGCCGATAGTTGACGCAGACCACGTCGAGTACGCCGATCCGCTCGGCGGCCAGCAGCGCCGGATAGCTGAACGACACGTCCTCGTACCAGCCGGGGGCGAAGCGCAGCCCGACGTCGGCCAGGAAAACCCGGCGCAGCAGCCGGTTCCAGGCGGTGTGCAGCAGTTCCAGGGCCTCCGGGCGATCACGCAGCCGGAAGGTGACCGGCCCGGGTGGCTCCGGGAAGACCTCTGCCATCGCGCTGCGGGTCACCGTGTCGTCCCAGTGCGCGCGGACGTGGTCGACGATCAGCACGTCCGGCCGGGTCGCGCGCAGCCGGGCGGCCACCTCGGCGAGGCAGTCCGGCACGAGCCAGTCGTCGCCGTCGACGAACCAGACGTACTCGCCCACGGCCCGGTCCAGCCCGGCGTTGCGGGCCGGGCCGAGCCCCACGTTGCGGTCCAGCCGGACCGCCCGCACCCGGTCGTCGCGGGCCGCGTACTCGTCGAGGATGTCGCCACTGTCGTCGGGCGAGCAGTCGTCCACCCCGATCACCTCGATGTCGGCGACCGGCTGACCGAGGATCGAGTCCAGGCATTCGCGCAGGTAGCCCTGCACGCGGAAGGCCGGGACGACGAAGCTGATCAGCGTCATCGTCCCGGCCCCCCGTCAGCGCGTCGCGCGGCCTCCCGTACCCGCCGGCACCCGCACGGCGCGGGCCGGCTGGACGAACCAGGCCAGCACCACGCTCGCCACGAAGAGCACCAGAAGGTAGATACCGAGTGTAGCCAGGCCGACACTCACGAATCCGGCGATCGCCGTCAGCGCCAGCAGCGCCGAGCGCCCCTCCCAGCCGAGGGTCGCGGCGTGCAGCGGCGGTGCCGGCTGCCGCTTCTCCAGCCGGGCCACCAGGTCGTAGTGGTGCAGGGTGAGCACGAAGACGTACCCGAAGATCAGCCAGGCCGGTGCCCCGCCGATCACCCCGACCGCGATGGCGAACAGGTACTCGGCGGCCCGCAGCGCGGCCGGCACCAGCCAGTCCAGCGGCCCGTTGTGCGCCGCCCCGGCCCCGGCCGCGCCGACCAGCAACACCAGCAGCGCCACCGGCACCGCCCAGCGCAGCCCGACCGTCCCGCCGTCCGCGCCGCCGGTCAGCAACGCCGCGAGCAGCAGCGCCGCCGCGCCGAGCGCCGCGACGACGGCGAGCACCAGCGGCCCCGGTCGGCGCAGCACCGGCAGCCGGACGGCCAGCGGGCCGTCGTCGCGGTGCAGGGTCGCGTCGACCGTGTCCAGCACCGGGACCCACATCCAGCGGGCCCGCAGCGTACGCAGCGCACCGGTGTACCCGAACGCCAGCACGCCCCAGGTCAGCACCGCGAGCAGGGCGATCCGCTGGTCGAACAGCGCCGCGGCCAGCGCGATCAGCGCCCACCGCTCGCCGATCGGGAAGACCACCGTGCGCTTGAGCCAGTACGACACCGAGCCCGAGTCGGCCTGCACCCGGTTCGACGCGGCGTTCAGCCGGTCACCGATGCCACCACCGGCGGCCCCGCCGGCGCCCACGTCCTTCGGCCGGCGGGCCGCCTCGTCGTGCAGCACGCCGTACCACGCGTCGGTCATGTGCCGCACGGTCTGCAACGTCATCGCGGCGATCGCCAGCGCCCAGCCGTACCGTAACCCGGCCGCCGTGGCACCCCAACCGAGGCCGGCGTAGACCAGGTACTCCTTGGCCCGGTCCGCCATGGTGTCCAGCCAGCCGCCCCAGGCGCTGAAGTTGCGGGTGTAGCGGGCCAGCTGGCCGTCCACGCAGTCCAGCACGAACCCGAGGTAGAGCAGGACCGCGCCGGCCACCAGCGCCGGCCGGCCGCCGGTGGCGAAGAGCGCCGCCGCGGCCACCGCGAACACCACCGACAGCATGGTGACCGCGGTCGGGCTCAGCCCGAGCCGGGCCGTCGCCCTGGTGACCTGCGGCGACCAGGTGCTGACGAAGTACGTGGTGAAAAAGTCGTCCTTCTCCTTCACCGAGAGCCGCAGCTCGGCCCGGTCCTCGTCCATGCCCGCCACCGCCGCCTCGACCCGGGCCAGCCCGGCCGCGTCGTCCACCCGGTGCGCGACGAGCAGGCGTACCCGATGTGCGAAAACCAGCGCACCCTGCGCGCTGAGGCCGGCGAAGACCTGGTCCACGACGGCCCCGGCCGCCGCGTCGGCAGCGGTGGCGCAGGGGCGTGGCCCGGCTTCCGCCGGCCCGCCGGGTCCGATCCGGTCGGTCGCCTCCGCCGGAGTGCGATCGACCGCGACGGCACCGCCTGGCGGCCGGCCGGCGGCCACCGCGCGGGCCGCGGCGACCAGCGCGGGGACGTCGTCGCGGCCGACCCGCACCGCGCCGCCGAAGACGCCGGTGGCCGCCCCGTCCAGCCGCTCGGGCGGGCCGGCGTCGACCACCTGGCCGCGCTCCTCGCGGACCGCCGTGCGCCCGCCGGCCGGCGGGTCGGTGAGCACCAGGGCCACCGTCGGGCCGACCGGACTGGTCACCAGATGCCGCAGTACGGCGGTGTGGGCGACCAGGTCGGCGCCGCTGACCAGCACCGGCCCGTCGGCCCGGCCGGCCAGCTCGGCCAGCTCGTCGAGGTCGGCGGCGACCCGCACCTCGGATACGCCGGCCCGGCGCCACTGGGCGGCCAGCCGGTCGGCCAGCGCCTCGCCGGTGCCCGTCGGCAGGCTCGCGGCCGGCGACCCGGCGGCGAGCACGATCGCGAGGGTCACCGGGGAACCGCGTCGTGGTACGCGGCCAGCGCCTCGGCGATCGTGCCGTCGACACTCAGCCGGCCCGCGTCGAGGAAGAGTCCCCGACGACAGAACCGGGTCAGATCCTTTTCGTTGTGTGACACCAGCACCAGAGTGCGCCCCTCCCCGAGCAGACGGTCGATGGTCGTGTAGCACTTCGCGCGGAACTCGGCGTCCCCCACCGCCGTCACCTCGTCCATCAGCAGGATCGGATGCGGCAGGTGGGAGATGATCGCGAACCCGAGCCGGACCTTCATGCCGGACGAGTAGTGCCGTACCGAGGTGTCGATGGCCCGCTCCACCTGCTCGCCGGCGAACGAGACGATCTCGTCGAAGTGCCCCTTCAGGTACCCCGAGGAGAGCCCGTGCAGCCCACCCACCAGGTAGAGGTTCTCCCGCCCGGTCAGGTCGTTGGAGAAGCCGGCGGAGAGCTCCAGCAGCGGGGCGACGTCACCACGAACCCTGATCCGGCCCTCGTCCGGGATCAGCACCCCGGCGATCAACCGCAGCAGGGTGCTCTTGCCGGTGCCGTTACGGCCGATCACCCCGAGGGTCTCGCCGGCCCCGATCGAGAAGGAGACGTCGCGCAGCGGCCAGAACCGGCCGTCGGAGCTGCCCCGCGCGCCACGGTGGATGAACAGCTCCCGCAGCCGCAGCTGGCGGCGGCGGTTGCGGACGAACCGGATGCCGAGGCCCTCCGCCTCGATGATCGCTTCGGCCATCAGAGTTCCTTGAGCACGGCGGGTTCGAGCCGGCGGAACGTCCACCAGCCGGTGACGAGCAGCAACAGGCTGACACCGATGGTGGTGGCGAGCAGTCGGGTGTCCGGGAACTCGTCGGGGTACCACACCGAGTGGTGCAGCTGGAAGATACCGACCAGCGGGTTGAGTTCGTAGCCCAGCTTGAGCCAGCCGGGCAGGCCGGAGCCCCGGACCAGGCTCAGCGGATAGATGATCGGCGTGGCGTAGAAGAGCACCCGGATGACCAGGCGCATGAACCGCTCCACGTCC
The DNA here is from genome assembly GCF_050942455.1 of Micromonospora sp. CA-263727. Taxonomy (NCBI): domain Bacteria; kingdom Bacillati; phylum Actinomycetota; class Actinomycetes; order Micromonosporales; family Micromonosporaceae; genus Micromonospora; species Micromonospora sp. CA-263727. Next base: position 615,446 of record NZ_CP192031.1, on the reverse strand, counting down.
CGCATCAGCACGTTGAACGCCGACAGCAGCAGCGCCAGCCCGATCAGCAAAGTGGCCTGCACCAGCACCGCGAGCGGCAGGGCCAGCAGGGACCAGCCCAGCTCGACCCGGCCGTTGGCCGCGTACCAGATCGCGATGGCCGCCAGGATCGGCAGGCCGGCGGCGTACTCCGCGAAGCGGCCGGCGACCCGGCCGATCGGGAAGACCTGCCGGGGCACGTTCATCGTGGTGATCAGCCGGGACTGGCCGGTCAGCGCGTTGGTCGCCTCGCTCAGCGCCGAGCTGGTCCACATCCAGGCGAAGATCCCGGTGATCAGGAACAGCGGGTACGACCCGGCCGCCTCACCGAGGTGCCGGTTGGTGTCGCGGGAGTAGAGGACGCCGAAGACGAACCAGTAGATCGCCCCCATGCCCAGCGGCTCGATCAGCGACCAGAGGTAACCGAGCAACGACTGCTGGTACTTGACCGCAAGGTCACGCCGGACCAGGATGCGCAGCGAGTTGCGGTGCGACCACAACGCCCCCACGCCAGAGGTCACCGCCGTCTCCCGCCTGCTGAACGGACGACAGGTTAGCAGCCGGTGAACGCCGTCCGACGAGCCGTACGCTCAGCACTCGATCACGTTGACGGCCAGACCGCCGCGCGCCGTCTCCTTGTACTTGACCTTCATGTCGGCGCCGGTCTCCCGCATGGTCTTGATGACCTTGTCGAGCGAGACGGCGTGCACCCCGTCGCCGCGCAGCGCGAGCCGGGCGGCAGTGATCGCCTTGATGCTAGCCACCGCGTTGCGCTCGATGCAGGGTATCTGCACCAAGCCGCCGACCGGGTCGCAGGTCAGCCCGAGGTTGTGCTCCATCCCGATCTCGGCGGCGTTCTCCACCTGCGCCGGCGTCCCGCCCAGCGCCTCGGCCAGCCCGGCGGCCGCCATCGAGCAGGCCGACCCGACCTCGCCCTGGCAACCCACCTCGGCGCCGGAGATCGACGCGTTTTCCTTGAACAGCACCCCGATCGCGCCCGCCGCCAGCAGGAACCGCACCACCCCCTCGTCGGAGGCCCCCGGCACGAACCGCGTGTAGTAGTGCAGCACCGCAGGGATGATCCCGGCCGCCCCGTTGGTCGGTGCGGTCACCACCCGACCGCCGGCCGCGTTCTCCTCGTTGACCGCCAGGGCGAACAGCGTCACCCAGTCCATCACGTGCAGCGGATCCGCCATCCCGCGCTCGGAGCCGCCCAGGTCCGTCCTGCGGACGGAACCGCCAAAGCCCGTCGTGTGGGCGGCGCTGCCCAGGCCCGTCGTGTGGCCCGTGGTGTGGGTGGAGCCGCCGAGGCCCGCACCGTGCCCGGCGCTGCCCAGGCCCGTGGTGTGGGTGGAGTTGCCCAGGCCCGCAGCGTGCTCGGAGTTGCCCAGCCCCGTGGTGTGGGCGGCCTCCGCTTCCAGGCTGCGGCGCAGCTCGGCGGCGCGGCGGCGCACCTTCAGCCCGCCCGGCAGCGTGCCGTCGCGGGTGCAGCCGCGCTCGACGCACTCCCGCATCACCCGCCAGATGTCCAGCAGACCGGCCCGCACATCCGCCTCGGCCCGCCAGGACAGCTCGTTGGCGAGCATCACCTCGCTGATCGACAGCCCGGTCCCGGCGGTCACGTCGAGCAGCTGGGCACCGGTCAGAAAGGGGTGCCGGACCCGGGTGCTGTCCGGCTTGATCCGATCCGCTCCGGCCGCCGCCTCGTCGACCACGAAGCCGCCACCGACCGAATAGTAGGTACGGCTCCGCACCTCGGTTCCGGCGACGTCGTACGCGGCGAAGGTCATCCCGTTCGGGTGGTACGGCAGCGACCGGCGGCGGTGCAGGACCAGATCCCGGTCCGGGTCGAAGTCGATCTCGTGCGTGTCGAGCAGGGCCAGTCGCCGCTCCGCCCGGATGCCGGCCACCCGCGCCTCGACACCGTCGGTGTCGACCGACTCGGGCGCCTCGCCAACCAGGCCGAGCAACACCGCACGGTCGCTGCCGTGGCCGTGCCCGGTGGCGCCCAACGAACCGAAGAGTTCCGCCCGCACCCGGGCCACGTCGGTGAGCAGGCCGTCGGCCTTGAGCCCCGAGACGAACGTACGCGCCGCCCGCATCGGCCCCACCGTGTGCGAGCTGGACGGCCCGATGCCCACACTGAACAGGTCGAACACACTGATCATGACTGCACTTCCCCGCCGCCGCCGGGATCACCGGTCAACAGCCGATTCGATCGTGGCCACCCTCAACGCGGCCCCACGACGCCCACGATAAGAACGCCGACCCCGCCGACCCTACCCCCACCCACCCGCCCCACCCGCCCGCCGATCATGCACTTGTGGTGTCCGTTTCAACCCGGTAGACCCCTTACGCGAGGCACCACAACTGCATGATCGACGCGGAGGGGGTGGGACGGCGGCGGGTGGGGGCGGGTGGGTGGGGGTGGGGTGGGAGGGGTGACGGGGGTGGGGGCGCGGGTATGTACCTACGGGTGGGCGGGGTGCGATTCCTCCTCGGGAGTGAGGGCAGGGGGAACGGCCGTTCGTAGCGTTGACGGCAGGAGCGGCGGATCGCCGCAGAGGGGAAGTACGACGATGAGTCGCAAACTGGTCCGGCCCCGGCAGGGGCGCATGTTCGCCGGGGTCTGCGCCGGCCTGGCCCAGCGGTTCGGCATCTCGGCCGGGCTCGTCCGGCTGCTGTTCCTGCTCTCGCTGCTGCTGCCCGGCACCCAAGTGATCATCTATCTGGCGCTCTGGATCATCATGCCCAACGAGGACCGCTACCTCATCGCCGGCCACTGACCCACCCGGCCCGCCGACCCAACCACCCATCAACCCACCGACCCACCGACCCACCCGGCTCGGTCGATCACCGGCGGTGCAACGACATCGGGGATGTTGCTGCTACCGGAGCGCCGGAGGCAGCAACATCCCCGATTTTGCTACCCCTGGGCGCCCCCCAGGCGGCAGGGAGTCCGGGTGGGTCAGGGAGCGATGTAGGTGACGGTGACCTGCTCGAAGCCGAGCGAGCGGAGCAGCCCCTCCAGCATCTTGCGGGTGTTCTCCTCGGCTCGGGCGATCAGCCCGCTGTCCCGGGCGGCGGCGGTGATCCGGTCCTCGGCCAGCCGGTAGACCTGCTGCTGCCGGTTCGGGTCGCCGCCGATCAGGTCGCCGACCCGGTTGAGCAGGCCGCGCTCCTCGGCGAAGACGTAGCTCTTGTCCAGGTCGAGGTTGGTCTGCGCGAGCTGCGGCGCGGGCAGCTTGACCTCGACGGACTTGCCGTCGGCCGACTGCACGATCGCCCCCTCGGCGAGGGCGCCGAAATCGACGTACGCCTCCACGCTGCCCGCCCCGACGAAGAGGGTCCGCTGGTTGAGCAGCCAGTCCGGCACGTTGCGCCGGTCGTTCTGCAGGTCGACCACGACCTGGAAGTTGCCCTCGGCGGCCACGTAGCGGCTGAGGTCCTGCATCGACTCAAGCAGCGCGGGCTGGCTGCGGTCGGTCTGCTCCTGGGTGAACGGGTTGCGGAACTCGGGCAGGATCCCGGTGGTCCGCACGCCGAGCAGCACCACCACCGTCAGTGCCGCGACGCCGAGCACCCAGAGCAGGGCGCGCACCGCGCCGCCGCCCTGCGAGGGCGGGAGTTCCGGCCGGTCCGGTCGGTCTGTGAGCAGGTCGCCGTCAGAAAAACTGCTGGTGGGCTCGTTGATGTCGCGGTCGCGTGCCATCGCCCTCACCGTCCTCGTCCGACGTGTCGTCTGTTGATGACGGTAAGCCCCACGTACGACACCCGCTCGTTGAGGGACGGTCTGCGGGTCGGCGGCTCAGGTGAAGGCGGAGAGGCCGGTGAGCTTCTGCCCGATCACCAGCTGATGGATCTCCGATGTGCCCTCGTAGGTCAGCACGCTCTCCAGGTTGTTGGCGTGCCGCATCACCGGGTAGTCACCGGAGACCCCGTTCGCGCCGAGGATGGTGCGGCACTGCCGGGCGATGACCAGCGCCTCGCGTACATTGTTGAGCTTGCCGACGCTGACCTGCTCGGGGCGGAGCTTTCCGGCGTCGGCGAGCCGGCCCAGCTGGAGCGCCAGCAGGTAGCCCTTGCTCCACTCGACCGCCATGTCGGCGAGCTTGGCCTGGGTGAGCTGGAAGCCGGCCAGCGGCCGGCCGAACTGGGTGCGGGTGGTCGCGTACGTCAGGGTGGTCTCCAGGCAGTCACGGGCCGCGCCGAGCGCGCCCCAGACGATGCCGTGTCGGGCCTCGGTCAGGCAGCTCAGCGGCGCTTTCAACCCGATCGCGCCGGGTAGTTGCGCGTCCGCCGGCAGCCGCACGTCGTCGAGCGCGATCTCCCCGGTCAGCGAGGCGCGCAGCGACATCTTCCGGCGGATCTCCTGCGCCGCCACCCCCGGGGTGTCCATCGGTACGGCGAAACCCCGCACGCCGTCGTCGGTGCGCGCCCAGATCACGCCGACGTCGGCGATCGGCGCGTTGGTGATCCACATCTTGCTGCCGGTGAGCACCCAGTCGTCGCCGTCCCGGCGGGCCCGGGTGGCCATCGACGCCGGGTCGGAGCCGTGATCCGGCTCGGTCAGCCCGAAACAGCCGATCGCCTCGCCGGCCGCCAGCGCCGGCAGCCAGCGCTGCTTCTGCTCCTCGCTGCCGTAGCGCCAGATGGCGTACATGGCCAGCGAGCCCTGCACCGAGACCAGCGACCGGACGCCGGAGTCAGCGGCCTCCAGCTCAAGGCAGGCCAGCCCGTACGCGACGGCCGTCGAGCCAGCGCAGCCGTACCCGGTCAGGTGCATGCCGAGCAGGCCGAGCTTGCCGAACTCGCGGGCCAGTTCGCGGGCCGGCACCTGGCCCGCCTCGTACCAGCCGGCGACATGCGGGCGTACCCGGTCGTCGACCAGCTGGCGCACGACGGCGCGGATCTGCCGCTCCTCCTCGGTCAGCGACGAGTCCAGGTCGAGCAGGTCCACGGGGCTCACATCAACCACCTTAACGAAGGATCAGGCGGTGGGGGTCACTCGACCGCCCCGGCGAGCACGAAGACCCGGGCGTGGATCTGGTTGCGCTGTTGCAGCGCGGCGCGCAGCGCACGGTGCAGGCCGTCCTCCAGGTAGAGGCCACCGTTCCACTGGACCACGTGCGGGAAGAGGTCGCCGTAGAAGGTCGAGTCCTCGGCGAGGAGCTTGTCCAGCGCCAACTCGCGCTTGGTGGTGATGAGCTGGTCCAAGCGCAACGGCCGGGGCGGGATCTCCGCCCACTGCTTGAGCGTCAGGTTGTGTTCCGGGTAGGGACGCCCGTCCCGGACCGCTCTGAAGATCACGACGGCACGCTCCCCTCCCCCTGGTCGGGCCGAGCCACGACGCCGGGTCGGGTCGTGGCATGGCACCGCGCCCCGCGGTGCCGATGACCATGCCAGGGTAACCGCACCCTGCACCCCACGTTCTGCTCCCTGATGCCAGTTTCGCTACCGGTCGTCCGGTTCCCAACAGGACGAACCCGCCGGTTCGGGTCAGCTCCACCGTCCCCGGCGGACAACCTCGTCCACCGGACGACGCCCCCGGCGCAGGGATGGTGACCGGTGGTCGGTGGCGCGATAACCGATGGTGAGGGCTCCGATCGGGTGGTACGCCTCCGGCACGCCGAACGCCTCCCGGTAGGAATCCAGCCGGTGCGGCGGGATGCCGAAGAAGCACGAGCCGAGCCCCTCGTCGACCGCGGTCAGCAGCATCAGCAGGGCGGCGAAGCCGGTGTCCACGTACCAGTAGGGCACCGGCCAGCGCTCCGTCGACCGGTCCGCCCAGCCCTTGTCCGGCTCGGCGTAGCGCTCCAGGTAGACCGAGCGGTTGGCGTGCGGCACCACGATCAGCGGGGCCCGGCGCATCCCGGTCAGCCAGCGCTCCATCCCGCCGCCCTCCGGGGTACTGGCCGCCCAGAAGCGTTCCCGGTCCGCCGGCTCCTCCAGCACCAGGAACCCCCAGCCCTGCGAGAACCCGGCCGACGGGGCCCGCACCGCATGGTCCAGCAGCCGCTCGACCACCTCCGGCGGGACCGGACGGTCCGGATCGTAGTTGCGCACCATCCGACGCCGCCGGACGACCTCCGCGAACTCCACGCCGCTCTCCTCACTCACCCGTCGAACCCGGAAGTCGCCGCGTCGGACCCGGAACCGACCGCGTCGGACCCGGAACCACCGGAACGGGGACCCCGCCACTCGGGCCCGGACGTCGCCCGGTCAGGCCCCGGGGCGAACGCCCCAGCCCCCGCGCCAGGTCTCGCCGGGCGACAGGGTGATCAGATCTCGGCCGGAGCGGAACGCGTCCGGCGGGCAGGTCATCGGCTCCACCGCCACCGACCGACGGAACCGCTCACCGGTCAGCGTGTCGCCGGAGTAGACCTGCCACCAGCCGAACTGGGCGTCCGCCCAGATGTGCAGCCCGGCCGAGGCGTCCGGACCGGTGAGCGTCACCTGGGAACCGCCGTCGACGTCCCGCGTCACCTGGCCGAAGGCCAGGTCCAGCACCGCCTCGCCGATCCGGCGCGGCTCGGTGAAGTCGAACTCGGTGCCGGCGACCCGGGTCGCGCCCACGGGCAGCAACCGGCCGTCCAGCACCAGCCGGGTCTGCCCGGGTACCCGCAGCCTGATGTCCTCCACCGGCACCCCGGGCAGCCGCAGGTACGGGTGCACGGAGAAGCCGAACGGCGCCGGCTCGGCGCCGGTGTTGGTCACCTCGTGCTCGGCACGCAGCCCGTCGCCCCCCACGCTCCACCGGGTACGCAGCCGCAGCGGCCACGGGTACCCCGGTTGCGGCGGCAGGTCGTAGCCGACCGTCACCTCGTCCGGCCGCTGCTCGATCAGCTGCCACCACGCCCAGTTCACCAGGCCGTGGATGGCGGTGTGCCGTTCCGGCTCGGTGATGTTGAGCTGCAACGACCGCCCGTCGAAGGTGTAGGCGCCGTCCCGGATCCGGTTCGGCCAGGGGGCGAGCACCTGCCCGGCCGAGCCGGGGCACAACTCGTCGGTGGCGTACCCGTCGAGGTGCTCGACACCGCCCTGCCGGTAGGTGCGGACCCCGCCGCCCACCTCGACGATGACCGCCTCGTGCCCGGCGGCGGAAATGGTCCACTGTGCCCCGGAAAGGGGACGCGGCTCGCGGCTGTCCATATCGCCAGACCCTAGTCGTCAGGACCGCGACCCGCTCGCTCCGGTCGGCGATCTTCGACACCACCGCCCGCGCTCGACGCGGTCGCCGGCCGGTAGCGCGCCAGCGCCGGGAAAGCCACCGCGAGCAGCACCGCGAGGCCGGCCGCCGCCAGGCCGCCGCCCACCCAGGCCACCCCGCTGCCGAAGCCGGCCGCCATGGCGCCGGCCCGCAGGTCGCCCAGGCGCGGCCCGCCGGCCACCACGACGAGGTTGACCCCCTGGAGCCGCCCGCGCATCCGGTCCGGCGCGTACACCAGCAGCATCGACTGGCGCACCACCGAACTGATCAGGTCGGCCATCCCCGCCAGCACCAGCAGCGCGATGACCAGCCAGAACTGCCGGGCGAGCCCGGCCAACGCCACCGCGACGCCCCAACCCACCACGGCGAGCACCAGCACCATTCCCTGCCGGTGGACCCGGCCGATCCAGCCGGAGACCAGCCCGGCGAGCAGCGAGCCGATCGCGATCGAGCTGTACAGCCAGCCCACCGCCGCACCGCCGCCGAACCGCTCGGCCGCCACCTCGGGGAACAACGCGCGAGGGAAGGCGAACACCATCGCGATCAGGTCGATGCCGAAGGAGAGCAGCAGCACCGGGCTGCCGGCCAGGTAGCGGATCCCGTCGACGATGCTGCGCAGCCCGGCCTGCCGGGGCGCGCCGTCCGGGTCCGGATCGGGCGGCATGGCGGGCAGCCGCAGCGCCGCCCAGACCAGGGCGGCCAGCAGCGTGGCGTCCAGTCCGTACGCGATCGGCAGGGCGACCCCGAGGTCCCAGAGCGCCAGGATCAGGCCGGCCGCCAGCGGCCCGAGCACCGAGGTCGCCATCGCCGTGGTGAAGTTCAGCGTGGTGGCCGCGGGCAGCAGCTCGGTCGGGACCAGCCGGGCGACGAGCGCGTTGCGGGCCGGGCCGCTGACCGCGAACGAGATCGAACTCAGCGTCACCAGCGCAAGCAGCAGCACCGGGCTGCCGATGCCCAGCAGGGCCTGCACCAGCAGCCCCAGCACGGAGAGCCAGAGCAGCGCCGAGCCGCCCAGCAGCACCCGACGCCGGTCGATCACGTCGGCCACCGCGCCGCCCCAGAGCCCGAAGACCAGCAGCGGTACGAAGGCAGCCACGCCGAGCAGCCCCACCCAGAACGAGTCCTGGGTCAGCGCGTACATCTCCACCGGCACGGCGACCGCGGTCAGCTGGAAGCCGAACATCGCGATCGCGTTGCCGAGCCAGAGCCGCCGGTACGCCGGCACCCGCAGCGGACGCAGGTCGATCGCCCAGCGGCGCTGCTCGCGCGGCCGGCTCGTTTTGGTCGCGGTCACGGGGCCAGCCGCTCCACGATCCAGCCATCCCCGGCGTGGCGGAACCGCAGCCGGTCGTGCAACCGGCTGGCCCGGCCCTGCCAGAACTCGACCGACTCGGGCCGGACCCGCAGCCCACCCCAGTGCGGCGGGGCGGGGATCGGCGTCCCGTCGGCGAACCGCTGCGCCGCCGCGCGGTACGCCTCCTCCAGCCCGGCCCGGTCCGGCAGCACCGACGACTGGGTACTCGCCCAGGCTCCCAGCTGGGAGCCGCGCGGCCGGCTGGCGAAGTACGCCTCGGTCTCCGCCCGCCCGACCCGCTCCACCCGGCCGGCGACGATCACCTGCCGCTGCATCGGAAACCAGGGGAACACCAGGCTGGCGTACGGATTGGCGACCGCCTCGGCGCCCTTGCGGGAGTGGTAGTTGGTGAAGAAGACGAAGCCCTCCGGGTCGTATCCCTTGAGCAGCACGGTCCGCCCGCTCGGCCGCCCGTCGGCGTCGGCGGTGCCCACCACCATCGCGTTCGGCTCGGGCAGCCCGGCGGCCACCGCCTCGGCGAACCAGCGATCGAACTGGGTGTGCCAGTCGCCCGCCAGGTCGTCCTCGGTCAGCCCGGATCCGGCGGCGTACTCGTGCCGCATCCTTGCCGGTGGCGGTGTGTCCCCCGTCACGTTCCCTCCCCTGTCCGTCGGGCCGATCCGCGCCCGACCAGCCTGTACGACCCAGTCTGGCCGAACGGCCAGCGGCCGTCGCGTCCGGGGATGTCGTGTGCAGCACATCGACAGTGGGTCGCGTACCCGGCTACCAGCAGGCAAGATGTCACGAACACATCCCTGAGGGTCGCCTAAGGCGCTCACCCGGCCGGGGCCGGGACACCGAGCCCGGGCGGGCGCACCGACCAACACCAGGAGTAGTGAGATGGCCGATTTCAAACCCGGACTTGAGGGCGTCGTAGCCTTTGAAACCGAGATTGCCGAGCCCGACCGCGAGGGCGGTGCGCTGCGCTATCGCGGGGTCGACATCGAGGATCTGATCGGCCAGGTCTCCTTCGGCAACGTCTGGGCGCTGCTGGTCGACGGCCGGTTCGGTCCCGGCCTGCCACCGGCCGAGCCGTTCCCGGTGCCGGTGCACTCCGGCGACATCCGGGTCGATGTGCAGTCCGCCGTGGCGATGCTCGCCCCGTACTGGGGTTTACAGCAGATGCTGGACATCTCCGACGAGCAGGCCCGCGAGGACCTCGCCCGGGTGTCGGTCACCGCACTCTCCTTCGTCGCCCAGTCCGCCCGGGGTCTCGGCCTGCCGGCGGTGCCGCAGAAGGAGATCGACAAAGCCTCGACGGTGGTCGAGCGCTTCATGAAGCGGTGGCGCGGCGAACCCGACCCCCGGCACGTCAAGGCCGTGGACGCGTACTTCATCTCGGCCGCCGAGCACGGCCTGAACGCCTCCACCTTCACCGCCCGGATCGTCGCCTCCACCGGCGCGGACGCCGCCGCCTGCATCTCCTCCGGCATCGGCGCGCTCTCCGGCCCGCTGCACGGCGGCGCGCCGTCCCGGGTGCTGAGCATGCTGGAGTCGGTCGAGCGCAGCGGTGACGCCGAGAGCTACGTCAAGGGCGTGCTCGACCGGGGCGAGCGGCTGATGGGCTTCGGTCACCGGGTCTACCGGGCCGAGGACCCCCGCGCCCGGGTGCTCCGCCGCACCGCCAAGGAACTCGGCGCGCCGCGGTTCGAGGTCGCCGAGGCGCTGGAGAAGGCCGCACTCACCGAGTTGCAGGCCCGCCGGCCGGACCGGGTGCTCGCCACCAACGTCGAGTTCTGGTCCGCCGTGGTGCTCGACTTCGCCGAGGTACCCGCGCACATGTTCACCTCCATGTTCACCTGTGCCCGGATGGGCGGTTGGAGCGCGCACATCCTGGAGCAGAAGAAGCTCCAGCGACTGGTCCGCCCCTCGGCCCGCTACGTCGGCCCCGCCCCCCGCAAGCCCCACGAGGTAGACGGCTGGGACGCCGTCCCCCACGGCCTCTGACGTGTAAGGAAGGGCCCCCTATTAACGCCTCCGGTAGAGGAAGGGGCCCTTCTTAACACGCCCTGCCGGGCTCGGGGTGTGGGCGACGCCACCGGTTGTGGCGGACGCCTCACGGTTGGGGCCGGGACGCGCGCCCGGACCGGCCGCGACGGGTGCGAGGATGAAGTCCGGCAGCGCCGCCGAAGGGCTGAGACCCCGGTTCCACGTGCATCCGCACGCGCCGTCGGTCCGCCCGTTCGCTCACCCGGGCCCCGACCCCTGCGGAAGGATCTTGACAACCGTGGCTGACGCACCGACCATCCGGATTCCCGACGAGATCAAGCCCGCCGACGGCCGATTCGGCTGCGGGCCGTCCAAGGTCCGTCCGGCCGCGGTATCCGCGCTCGCCGAGGTGGCGACCAGCTACCTGGGCACCTCGCACCGACAGAAGACCGTCCGGGACCAGGTGGCCCGGCTGCGCTCCGGCATCGCCGAGTTCTTCTCCCTCCCCGAGGGCTACGAGGTGATCATCGGCAACGGCGGCACCACCGCCTTCTGGGAGGTCGCCACCTTCGGCCTGGTCCGCGACCGGGCCCAGTTCGCCAGCTTCGGCGAGTTCGGCGCCAAGTTCGCCAAGGCCGTCAAGGACGCGCCGTTTCTCGGCGAGCCGACGATCCGCAAGTCGGACGCGGGCAGCGCGCCGACCCTGACCGCCGAGGCCGGCGTGGACGTCTACGCCACCCCACACAACGAGACCTCGACCGGCGTGGCCGTGCCGATCGGCCGGGTGGCCGGCGCCGACCCGGGCTCGCTGCTGCTGGTCGACGCCACCTCCGGCGCGGGCGGGCTGGAGGTCAACGTCGGCGAGACCGACGTCTACTACTTCGCCCCGCAGAAGTGCTTCGGCTCCGACGGCGGGCTCTGGCTGGCCCTGATGTCGCCGGCCGCGCTGGAGCGGGCCGCCGAGATCAAGGCGTCCGGCCGGTACATCCCGGCCTTCCTCGACCTGGTCACCGCGATCGACAACTCGCGGCTGGAGCAGACGTACAACACCCCGGCGCTGGCCACCATCTTCCTCGCCGCCGAGCAGACCGACTGGATGAACGCGCAGGGCGGGCTGGCCTGGGCGGCCAAGCGCACGGCCGAGAGCGCCGCGATCGTGTACGGCTGGGCCGAGCGCTCCGCCGTCGCCACCCCGTTCGTCACCGACCCGGCGCTGCGCTCCAACGTGGTCGCCACCGTCGACTTCGCCGACGGGGTGGACGCCACCGCGATCGCCAAGGCGCTGCGGGCCAACGGCATCGTGGACACCGAGCCGTACCGCAAGCTGGGCCGCAACCAGTTGCGGGTCGCGCTCTTCCCGGCCGTCGAGCCGGCTGACGTGGAGAAGCTGACCGCGTCCATCGACTACGTCGTCGAGCGACTGTAACCGAACGGGAACGCAGCGCCACGGGCCCGGCCGACCCCACCAGGGTGGCCGGGTCCCGCGCATTCCGGCACCCGTCACGGTGAACTTCTGGCGTCCCACCAGCCGTACCCCACGCCAGGTGCACCGAACCGGAAGCCGGAGGGCGACGTGGGAAACAACGGAATCGACACCAGCGTGCTGCACCAGGGCTCGCACAGCGCCTCCTACTTCATGTTGGCCCGCAACATGGGTGGTGATGCCGACATCGTCGATTTCTGCATCCCGTGCAACCCGTACTTCCCGACGCCGGGCATGTTCGACGCGCTCGCGGCGGACCTCAAGAACATCCTCAAGTACTACCCGAGCGACGCCGGGACGATCACCCGGAAGCTGGCCGACGTCCTGGGGCTGCACCCGCAGACGATCGCCATGTCGAACGGCTCCACCGAGATCATCACCTGGCTCGACCACCTCATGATCGAGCAGAGCATCGCCATCCCCATCCCGACCTTCGGCCGGTGGACCGACCAGCCGATGGAGACCGGCAAGCGGGTGGACATGTTCCTGCTCCAGGAGCGGGACAACTTCCGGCTCGATCTCGACGAGTACGGGCAGTTCATCCGCTCCCGTGGTTCCCGGGTCGCGGTCGTCTGCAACCCGAACAACCCCGACGGCAACTACCTCGACCGACGGGACATCCTCCGCTTCGTCGACTCCCTCGACGACCTCGACCTCGTGGTGGTGGACGAGTCGTTCGTCGACTTCGTCGACGACCCGTACCCCACGGTCGGGCCGGACGCGGCGATCCGCCCCAACGTGGTGGTGCTGAAGAGTCTCGGCAAGAACTTCGGACTGCACGGCATCCGGTTCGGCTACATGGTGGCCAATCCGGCCATCACCGCGAAGATCGCCAAGGCGTTGCCCAAGTGGAACCTCAACTCGCTCGCCGAGGCGGTGGTCTACATGATCCAGGACTACGAGGCCGAATACCGGGAGAGCCTTCGTCTGCTCAGCCGTGACCGGCGCGAGATGATCGCCGCGTTGAGCCAGGTGCCCGGCCTCAAGGTCTTTCCGTCCCAGGGCAACTTCGTCCTGGTCAAGCTGCCGCCCGGCCAGGGCGGCGTCGGCCTGCGCGACTACCTGGTTGCCAAGCACGGCATTTTCGTCCGCGAGTGCGGGAACAAGCTCGGCATGTCCAGCCAGTTCCTGAGGCTGGTGGTCCGCCCCGCCGCGGACGTCGCCCGCCTGGTGGGCGGCATGTTCGCGTTCGGTGGACACCGACACGCGGCCGGCGAGGTCGTCGACGCCAGCAACCTCATCGTGCACCCCGCCCACCGGTCCGAGCTGCGCACCACACCCCGGCTCGCCTTCAACAGCTGAGCCGTCGCACAGTGGCGGAGCAGCCCGAATCGCCCGCCTACCCGGGCGTGGCGTCTCCCCCCTGGCCACGAATGGGCGTACCGTGGTACGCAACGCCCCGGGTGGCCGGCTCGTGGCGTACGGCCAGCGAGGCGGGACGGAGGCAACGCGATGCGCCCAGTACGCTTCGTCGCCCTCTCCGAGGACGGCCAGGCCCTGGTGCTCGCCGACGAGGTCGGGCGCCTGCTCGCCCTGCCGATAGACGAGCGCGTCGCCGGAGCAATGCACGCCGAGCCGGGCGCCCCCGCTCTGGTGGTGGCACCGACCGCTGCCGACCCGGTGCCGTCGCTGTCCCCACGGGACATCCAGGCCCGGATCCGCTCCGGCGAGTCCGCCGAGGACGTGGCCCGCATCGCCGGGGTCCCGGTCGACCGGGTGCTCCGCTACGCCGGTCCGGTGCTCCAGGAGCGGGCGATGCTCGCCCAGCACGCCCGGCGTACCCGGCTCAAGGGTGCCGAGAAGCCCACGCCCCTCGCCGAGGTGGTCAACGGCCGGCTCGCGCAGCACGGGATCGACACCGAGAAGATCTCCTGGGACGCGTGGCGTCGCGACGACGGCACCTGGCGGATCGTCGCCACCTGGCCCTCCGGCAAGGCCACCGCGCAGGCGGTCTGGGATCTGGACAAGACCCGGCAGTCGGTGACGCCGCACGACGACATGGCGCAATATCTGTGTGCCGAGCGTCCGACGCCGATCCTCGGTCAGGAGCCGGCACCGGAGCGGGGCGGGCACGCGCTGCCCGGTCCGTCACGTGGCGAGCCGAGCCGGGGTGGGCACGGCCTGCCCACGCCCACCGAGCCGGGCCGGTCGGGTCGTGACCCGATCCGGGCCGGCCGCGACGCGCTGCTCGCTTCGCTCGACCGTCCGCTCGGCTCGACCTCGGGTCGCGGTCTGGAGCCCCGCTCGCCGGCCGCCGGGCAGGACGCGCCCCGGCAGCGGCCGGTCAGCGGCGGCGCGGCGGCGCTGCTCGGCGGCGGTCCGGGTTCGGCCTTCGACGACGATTCGGACGCGCCGAAGGAGGTCCCGGCCGTGCCGTCGCTGGCGGTGCTGCGCCCGCGCCGCACCAACACGCCGGCGACCGGCACCAGCGACTCGACCGACGCCTCCGGCAAGCCCCGCAAGCGCCTGCCCAGCTGGGACGACGTCCTTTTCGGCAGCGGCCCCGCCGCCCGCGAATCCTCCTGACCGTCCCCGCTCCCACCGGGGGATAGCGGGTCGCCGTCAGGTGGCGGGCCGCGCCGAGCCGCGGCCCGGCAACCCGGGCGGTCAGGGGTGCCGCTCGCGTTGCCCGGGACGGGTCGCCGGCAGCCGCAGACCGGCCGCGTCCAGCTCGCCCTCGACCCGGACCCGTTCGAGTTCCCGATCCATCCCGGTCAGCTCGGCCAGGTGCTCGGTGAGGCCCAGCGCCCGGCAGGCGTGCCGGAGCCGCTCGTCGTACGCGTCGAGCACGCTGCTGTGCCAGACCACCGCCGGGCCCTCGCCGCCGACCCGTGCCCGGCGTAGGCACCGCAGGTCGGCGGCGATCTGCTCCAGGGGGCGTCGATCGGCCCGGTCGAGGGCGTCGAGATCGACCCGGCTGGCGAACTCGTCGGCGTCGACCGCCTGGTCCAGCTGGGCGATCAGGAGCCGCTCCCGCCGACGATCCCGCCATTCGGTGTATCCACAGGTCACCCGGTCGAGGACCTCGTCGGCGCAGATCACGAGCGCGATCAGCAGGGGCAGGCAGACCACGGCGGCCAGCGCCACGGCGAGCAGCAGCAAGCGTATGATCTCCACTAACCGAAGCTAAGCCGCTGCGCAGCGTCACGTAACCGAATTCCCGCATCCGGCCCCGGCTCCGTGCGATAGCCCGGCACGTACGCGCAGGCCGCGGCCCCTCGCCCCGCACGGCGAGCGAGGCCCAGACCGGCGTCCGTTCAGACCTCGGTGACGTAGAAGCGGGGCATCGGCAGGACCCGGAAGCGCAGCCGGGCACCGTCCCGGCGGAGCTGCCAGGTCAGCGCGAGCAGTGCGGTGGTCAGGGAGAGCAGGCCGCCGGCCCAGATGCTGACACTGGCACCGTAGGTCTCCGCGACCCAGCCGATGACCGGCGCGCCGACCGGGTTGGTTCCCAGGAACACCAGCACCCACAGCGCCATCACCCGTCCCCGGAACGCGGCGTCGGTGCCGAGTTGGACCCGCTGGTTGGCCGCCTGGGCGAAGTAGACCATGAAGAACCCGGTCGGCGGCAGCAGCACCACGACCATCCAGTACGAGGGCGCGAACCCGACGAGTGTTCCGAAAACGGCACAGGCGATCGCGGCGCCGAGCACGAGCCAGACCGAAGGGCGACTGCGCCGCCCGGTCCCGGCCAGCGCGCCGGCCAGCGCGCCGACCGCGAGGGTCGTGCTGAACAGGCCGAACGAGGCCGCACCGGTGTTGAACACGGTCTTGGCGAGCGCCGCCAGGGTGAGCTGGAAGTTGAACAACGACATCCCGATCACCGACATGACCACCATCGGCAGCAGCAGGTCGGGACGGCGGCCGACGTAGCGCAGCCCGTCCAGCACCGTCGCGGCGGCCCGCTTGTCACGCGGTGGCAGGGGCTCGCGGTGCAGCTCGGCCGGACGCATCCGGACCACCGTGACCAGCGGCGCGATCGAGCTGAGCGCGGTGACCAGGAAGACCGGCCCGACGTCCAGGGCGGCGATGGCCAGGCCGGCGCCGGCCGGGCCGACGATCCGGGCCGAGTTGAACACGGCCGCGTTGAGGGAGAGCGCGTTGGGCAGCAGCGGGGTGCCGACCAACTCGGAGACGAAGGCCTGACGCACCGGGGTCTCGACCGCGTTGGCCACGCCGAGCAGTGCGGCGAAGACGAAGACGTGCCAGAGCTGGACCAGGCCGGTGAGGACGAGCACGCTCATCGCCAGCGACAGCACGGTCCAGAACGCGTTGGCGACGAAGAGGAGCATCCGCTTGTCGTACCGGTCGGCAAGCCGGCCGGAGATCAGCGTGAGCAGCAGAACGGGGGTGAACTGGAGGGCGACGACCACACCCAGAGCGGTGGCCGAGTCGTTGGACAGCTCGAGAACCAGCCAGTCCTGGGCGATGAACATCATCCAGACGCCGATCAGCTTGATCAGTTGCCCGGATGCGAAAAGCCGGTAGTTGCGGACCTGTAGGGACTGGAACATCGTGCTCAGCCTCGCCTGCACTCTTGGTGCGCCTCCTCGCGGTCGTACGCGTCATCAACGACGGACGGCGCGGCGCGGAGCACACCAGGTGTGCGGCGGCGTCAGGCGCGGGAGAGCCGCTGGAGGATCTCCGCGGCGTGGTGCAGGGTCTCCCGATCGGCATCGTTCAGCTCGGCCAGCCGGCGGGCCAGCCACTCGTCCCGGACCCGCTCGAACTGGTCGAGCACGGTCCGGCCCCCCTCGGTCACCGCGAGGATCACCTGCCGACCGTCGGTCGGGTGAGGGCTGCGCTGCACCAGGCCGCGCTCCTCCAGCTTCGCGACGATCTTCGTCATCGTCGGTGGCTGCACCCGTTCGACGTCGGCGAGTTCCCGCGGCGTGAGCGCGCCTCCCAGCCGGATGCTGGTGAGCGCGGACAACTGGGTGACCGTCAGGTCACCGACCGGCCGGGCCTGGCGGACCCGCCGGTTGAGCCGGGTGATCGCATCACGCAGCTGATGCGCCAGCTGCGCCGGTGGCATGCTCTGAGCCGTCACCGTCCGCTCCGTCACGATAGTTAGCCTAACTAATTAGATGACCGCGCCGCAGCTGATATGACCATGCTCACCCGGCGACGTGCCTGCTCCCGGCCGGCGTCAGGACAGCAGCGACTCGATCGGACCGCGCAGGAAGTACACCACGAACAGCGCCGCCATCGCGTACGGCAGGTCGCGTACCCTGGCCGGGTGCCGAAGCAGCAGCCGCGACCCGAGCCGCTCGACCCGCCGATGGTGCCGTTCGCGCTCGCCGGGATGGCGGCCTGGGCGGTCACCGGGCTGGTGCTGCTGCTCTTCCGCGACCGGCTCGTCGCCGAGGGGCACGAGAACTGGCTCTGGATCTGCCTCGCCGGTTTCCTGTGGGGCTTCCCCGGTCTGGCGGTCATGATGCGGCACGACGCCCACCGCCGTCGCCGGCGCGCCGCCAACTGAACGCGCCGGCTGCCGGGTTCAGCTGGCCGCCCGCGGTCGGATCAGGAGTGGCCGTACGGCTCCGCCGGCTCGTCCGCCTCGACCGAGCCGGGCGCACGGCTGACCGACACCGGCTCCACCGCGCTGTCGTCGTAGACGGTCGGCATCTCGTCCACCGCCGTCTCGGCCTCGACCAGCGTCTCCGAGTGGGCACCGCAACCGTGGTCCGAGCTGACCACCCGACCGTCGTCCGGGGCGTAGAAGTTGCCGCAGACGCCGAAGCACTGCCGCAGCTTGCCCGCGAGCGGCAGGTAGAACCCGCAGGTGCCGCAGCGGGCGGCGACGGGGGCGGCGGTCGAGATGGGCGCCGACGGCCCGTGGTCGCCGTCGTACCAGCGCTGAGCCGTCTCGACGCGCCCCTCCCGCGACATCACCCGCGGCCGACCGAGCCCCAGCTCCCAGGCGACCTCCTCGACCGCCGGGTCGTCGGAGAGGAGGTAGCCGGGCTGGAGCCGCTCGTCGTCGGACGGCGTCGGCAGCAGGTCACCGGGGCCGAGGTCGCCCGGCTTGAGCCGTTCCTGCCAGGGCAGCCAGCCCGGCGCGAGCAGCGCGTCCGGCCCGGGCAGCAGCACGGTCTCACAGATCGTCACGGTGCGACTGCGCGGCACCCGGGTGACGGTCACCCCCCACCGCCAGCCGCGATAGCCGGCCAGCCGACACTCGAAATAATGGGTGACAAGACGATCACCCTCGGCGACAGCCTGGAGGTGGTCGCCGACTTCGTCGGGGTCCACCTCGGTGATGCCGGCACGCGCCACCTCGACGGCGGCGGCACAGACCTGGTCGAGACGAGCGGCGCGGGCGGAGACGGGCCTGGTCACCCGACCATTGTCCCCTATCGGCGGGTTCGGCTGTGAGGCACTCCCCAGAGGTGTTCTGGGACGGTGGCGCGGCATCCGGCGAGCCGATGGGTGAGGATGGGTCCCATGCCGCTGTTCTCCCGCTCCGAGCGGTCCCTCCTCGGGCGAACCGTCGGCACCGGCATCCGCGCCATCCGGCTGCTGCTGCGCGGCTCGCTCAACGGTGGCCGATGGATGACCCGCAGTGCCGCCCGCGCCCGGGCCCGCGGCGCCGGCGGGGAGACCGGCATGGTCCGCCTCTTCGACCTGCACGCGGTCTCCTGTGCCGGGGACACCCTGATCGCCATCGGCCTGGCCGGCACGATCTTCTTCAACGTGCCGCTCGGCGAGGCCCGGAGCAAGGTGGCGCTCTACCTGCTGGTGACCATGGTGCCGTTCGCCATGCTCGCCCCGGTGGTCGGGCCGCTGCTCGACCACTTCCGGCACGGCCGCCGGTACGCCCTGGCCACGACCATGCTGGGCCGGGCGTTCCTGGCCTGGCTGATCTCCGACTACATCCACGGCTTCGGCCTCTATCCGGCGGCCTTCGGCGTGCTGGCGCTCTCCCGGGCGTACGGCGTGGCCCGCTCCGCGGCCGTGCCCCGGCTGCTACCCGAAGGGCTCGGCCTGTCCCAGGTCGGGGCGCGGGCCAGCGTCTACGGCACGGTGGCCGGGGCCCTGGTCGCCCCGATCGGGCTGGCCGCGTTCTGGTTCGGGCCGCAGTGGCCGTTGCGGGTGGCCTCGGTCATCTTCCTGATCGGCATGGTGGTCGCCCTCCGGCTGCCACCGAAGGCCGACTCCGAGCCGCCGGAACGGGTGCCGCGACCGCTGCGGGCGTTGCGGTCCGGCACGGGCGAGCGGCCCCTCGGCCGGGGACGCCCCGCCGGCCGGCTGGTGATCTCGACCCTGATCGGCGCGGCCACGCTGCGCGCGGTCTACGGCTTCCTGCTGCTTTTCCTGGCGTTCACCATCAAGGCGGGCGACCTGACCACCGTGGTGTTCGGCCGCGACCTGGGTGACGAGGGTGCGCTGGGCCTGGTCGGCGGCGCACTGGCCGTCGGCACCTTCCTGGCCACCGCGACCGGCACCCGGTTGCGCATCCACCGGCCGGCGGCGCTCCAGTCCAGCGGCATGATCATCGTGGCCGGGGTGGCCGTGCTCACCACGCTGAGCTTCTCCCTGCCGATGGTCGCCCTGCTCTGCGTGGTCACGGCGATGATGAGTGGCATCGCCAAGCTCGCCGTGGACGCCTCGATCCAGGAACGCATCCCGGAACGGCTACGGGCCAGTTCCTTCGCCCACTCCGAGACCGTGCTGATGCTCGCCTTCGTGGCCGGCGGCGGGCTGGGGCTGGTCCCGTTCGACGGCCGGATCGGCATCGCCGTCGCCGCCGGGGTCGGGGTGCTGGCCGCCGGGCGGGGGCTGGTGATGGCCCGTCGGCTGCGGGCCGAGCGGCTACGCGGCCGGCCACTGACCGACGACGAGCAGGCCGCACAGGAGCGGGTGGCCGACGAGCAGGCCGCCCAGGAGCAGGTTGCCCGGGACCGGACGGATGCCGACCCCGCCCCCACCTCCCCCGCGCCCTTCCAGGGCGCACCGGCTCCTGAGGAGCCGAGCCTCGCGCCCCCCGGCTTCCACATCTACCGTCCGTCGTCGGCGGTCCCCGGCCCGGGCGGCGCCGACGACGAGACCCGGCGCAGCTCACCGGGGCCACTCCCGTGACCGGCCTGCTCGTGGTCACTGCGGTTCCCGCGGAGGCGGAGGCGATCCAGGCGGGTCTCGCCGAGCCCACCGTGGCGGTGGTGCCGGTGGGCGTCGGCCCGGCCGTCGCCGGAGCGGCCACCGCCCGGCTGCTGGCTCTCGCCGAGGCCGCCGGCCGGCCGTACCGCGGGGTGCTCAGCGCGGGTGTGGCGGGTGGTTTTTCGGGTCTGGTGGCGGTTGGCGGCACCGTGCTCGGCAGCTGTGCGGTCGCCGCCGACCTCGGCGCGGAGTCGCCCGGGGGGTTCATCCCCGTCGACCAGCTCGGCATGCCGCCCGAACTGCTCGGCGGCGGCACCGTCGTCACCGTCGACCCGGAGCTGCTGAGCACCCTGCGCGCCGCGCTGCCGACCGCCACCGTCGGCCCGGTGCTCACGGTCAGCACGGTGACCGGCACCGCCGCCAGCACCGAGGCGCTGCGCCGACGCCACCCGGACGCGGTGGCCGAGGCCATGGAGGGGTACGGCGTGGCGGTCGCCGCCAGCCATGCCGGCGTGCCCTTCGCCGAGCTGCGTACCATCTCGAACCCGGTCGGCCCGCGCGACCGCGACGCCTGGCGCATGCGCGACGCCCTCACCGCCCTCACCACCGCCGCCACCGCCCTACGCTGACGGTTCTGGCGCGGGCCTCCGGCGCGGCCCGGGTTACCGTGGGGGCGTGGCGCTCTCGCTGGCTATCTCGCCCTGCCCAAACGACACGTTCGTCTTCCATGCGCTGGTGCACGGGCAGGTGCCCGGCGCACCGCCGGTCGAGGTGACCTACGCCGACGTCGACGTGACCAACACCGCCGCCGAGCGCGGCGCGTTCGACCTGGTCAAGGTGAGTTACGCGGCGTTGCCGTGGCTGCTGGGCGACTACCACCTGCTGCCCTGCGGGGGCGCGCTCGGTCGCGGCTGCGGCCCGTTGGTGCTCACCAGGGGCGACCGGGACGGTGGGCCGGACCGCACCGATCTCAGCGGCGCGACCGTGGCGGTGCCCGGCGACCGGACCACGGCGTACCTGCTGTTCCGGCTCTGGGCGGCCGGCCGGACGCCGCGGCGCATCGAGGTGGTGCCGTTCCACGAGATCATGCCCGGCGTCGCCGCCGGACGGTACGACGCCGGGCTGGTGATCCACGAGGCCCGCTTCACCTACCCGCGCCACGGCCTGACCGCCCTGGTCGACCTCGGCGAGTGGTGGGAGGCCGACACCGGCCTGCCGATCCCGCTCGGCGCGATCCTGGCCCGTCGCGACGCGGTCGACCCGCAGGAGGCCGCCGGGTGGATCCGGGGCTCCGTCCAGCGGGCCTGGGCGGACCCGGCGGCCAGCCGGGCGTACGTGCTGGCGCACGCCCAGGAGATGGAGCCCGACGTGGTGGACCGGCACATCGGCCTCTACGTCAACGAGTTCACCGCCGACCTGGGAGAGTCGGGGCTCGCCGCCGTCGAGGCGCTGCTCGGTCGGGCCGCCGACGCCGGGCTCGTGCCTCAGACCTCCAGCTCGCGGGCGACCGCGTGGACCAGCTGAGCGACCTTCTGCGCCGTCTTACGATCCGGGAAACGGCCCCGGCGCAGGTCCGGCTGGACCTTGGCCTCCAGCACCTTGATCATGTCTTCCACCAGGCCGTGCAGCTCCTCGGCGGGTCGGCGGCGCAGCTCCGCCACGGACGGCGGGGCGTCCAGGAGCTTCACCCCCATCGCCTGCGCGCCGCGCCGGCTGTCCACCACGCTGAAATCGACCCGCTGGCCGCCCTTGAGGTCGGTGACACCCGCTGGTAGCGCGGCCTTGGGCAGGAACACGTCGCCACCCTCGTCGCTGGTGACGAACCCGTATCCCTTGGTCGCGTCGTACCACTTCACTCGACCCGTAGGCACCTGAGAACCTCTGCTTCGCTTGAGAGACTGTCGGGAAACCGCGCGGGGTTTCGCGACAGTCTCTGAGACGTCTACTGCCTCAAGGCTAGCCGGATCACGCCGTCGAGCGCCGCCGGGAATCCGGTGAGATCCGCCAGCACCGCCGCCGCACCGGCGGCCCGTAGCTCGTCGGCGGAGCACGGCCCGGAGGCCACCGCGATCCCGGGCACCTCGGCCGCTCCGGCGGCCACCATGTCGGCCACGTGGTCGCCCACATAGTGGGTCGCGCCATGCGCCCGCAACGCCGTCGCCTTCTCCTCGGCGAAGAGGTCCCCGGCCAGCTCGTCCACCACCAGACCCAGGTGGTCCAGGTGCAGCCGGGCCAGCCGGGCGATCTTCGACGTGACCACGAGCACCCGGCCGCCCCGCTCGCGTACCGCGTCGAGGGCGGCCCGGGCGCCGGGCATCGGCACGGTCGGCGTGATCGCGTACGCCGGATAGAGCTCGCGGAAGACGCGGACGGCCTCCTCGACCTGCCCGGCCGGGAACCAGCGGGCGATCTCGGTGCGCAGCGGCGGGCCGAGCCGGGACACGGCGGCCTCGGCGTCGACCGGCACACCGGTCCGCTCGGTCAGCGCGCGGTAGGTCGCGGCGATGCCGGGGCGTGAGTCGACCAGGGTCATGTCGAGGTCGAACCCGACCGTCAGAGGGAGCATGCTGCGAAGCTACCCGGCCGCCCGGAGCAGCCCGGTCGTCCGATGGGCGGGAGCGGCCCCGGCCGGGCTAGCGTGGAACGACGATGACCACCTCACTCGCCGACCACCTGCGGTCACTGCCCGACGAGTCGCTCGCCGCCCTGCTCCAACTGCGGCCCGACCTCGTCGTACCGGTACCCGCCGACGTCGCCGCGCTCGCCATTCGGGCCCAGTCCCGGGTCTCGGTGTCGCGCGCCCTGGACGGGCTGGACCAGTTCACCATCCAGATCATGGATGCCGCCCGGTTGACCCGTGACCCGGCCGACGGCACCACCTCGGTCGACGGGGTTCTCGCGATGGCCACCACCGGCCCCCGCCCGCCCGCGCCGACCGCCGTCCGGGCCGCCCTCGACCGGCTGCGTGCCCGGTTCCTGCTGTACGGCCCCGAACAGCAGCTTCAGCTGGTCGGTGGCATCGACGAGATCTCCCCGTACCCGGCGGGGCTGGGCCGGCCGGCGGCGGAGCTGGACCCGCGCACGGCCGCGCTCTGTGCGGACCCGGCGAAGCTGCGGCGGACGCTGCTGGCCGCGCCACCGTCGGCCCGGGCGATCCTGGACCGGCTGGCCGCCGGGCCGCCGGTCGGCAGCGTGCCGCCCGGCGCGTTGCAGGCCCCCGCGGCCGGCGTCGTCGACGACCTGCCCCCGGACGAGACCAACGGCGGCGCGCCGACCGGCTCTCCGGTGCGCTGGCTGGTCGACCACCGGCTGCTGGTCCGGGTCGCCGGCGGCAAGGGCGGCAGCACCGGCATGGTCGAGCTGCCCCGGGAGATCGGGCTGCTGCTGCGGCGGGACACCGGACCGCTCGGACCGCTGCGCACCAGCCCGCCGCCGGTGGCCGGCACGCCCCGCGAGCCGAAGGCCGCCGACTCCGCCGGGGCCGGGCAGGCCATGGAGGTGGTACGCCACACCGAGGCGCTGCTGGATCAGCTGGCCGCCGATCCCGCGCCGGTGCTCCGCTCGGGTGGCCTCGGCGTACGCGACCTGCGCCGGTTGGCCCGCGCCACCGGGCTGGACGAGCCGACGGCGGCGCTGCTGCTGGAGGTGGCGTACGCGGCCGGCCTGACCGGCGAGGTCGAGCTGCCCGGCGCAGCCGGCCGGTACGGCGCCGACCAGCAGGTGCTGCCCACCGCCGGGTTCGAGATGTGGCAGTCCGGTTCCCTGGCCCAACGCTGGGAGCAGCTGATCCGGGCCTGGCTGACCATGACCCGGCAGGTCGGGCTGGTCGGCCAGCGCGACGACCGGGACCGGCCGATCACCGTGCTCTCCGCCGAGGCGGAACGGGCCAGCGCGCCGGCCGCCCGGCGGGCGGTGCTCGGTGTGCTCGCCGACCTGGAGCCGGCCGCCGCGCCCACCGTCGACGAGGTGCTGGCACTGCTCGACTGGCGGGCCCCGCGGCGCAGCCGGGGCCGGGAGGCGGCGCACCGGGAGGTGCTCGCCGAGGCGGCCACGCTGGGCGTGACCGGGCTGGGGGCGCTCACCTCGTACGGGCGGCTGCTGCTCGCCGAGGCGACGGCGACCGAGGACCGCGACACGGAGGACCCGCTCGGGCTTCGGGCCGACGCCGAGGACGGCCGGGGAACGGCGGTGCGGGCGCTGGACGCGCTGCTACCCGCCCCGGTGGACCACTTCCTCGTGCAGGCCGACCTGACCGTGGTGGTGCCCGGACCGCCCGAGCCGGCGCTCGCCGCCGAGCTGGAGGTGATCGCCGAGCCCGAGTCGGCCGGCGGGGCGAGCGTGCACCGGGTCACCACGGGCAGCGTGCGGCGGGCGTTGGACGCCGGCTACTCCGCCGACGATCTGCACGCGCTGTTCCGGCGGCGGTCCCGTACGCCGGTGCCGCAGGGGTTGGCCTACCTGGTCGACGACGTGGCGCGCAAGCACGGCGGGCTGCGGATCGGCTCCGCCGGGGCGTACCTGCGCAGCGACGACGAGGCGCTGTTGGCCGAGGTGCTCGCCGACCGGCGGGTAGAGGGGCTGGCGCTACGCCGGCTCGCGCCGACCGTGCTGGTCACCCCGCACCAGGCCGGCCGGATGCTGACCGTGCTGCGGGAGGCCGGCTACGCCCCGGTGGCCGAGGATGCCACCGGCACGGCGGTGCTCACCCGCCAGAAGATCCGGCGGGCGCCGGCCCGGGTGTCGGTGGCCACCCGGGCACTCGACCCGCTCGCCACCCCCCGCCTGCCCCTGCCGCGCCTGTTGGGCGTGGTGGAGCAGATCCGCCGAGGGGACGCGGCGGCGCGGGCGGCCCGACGGGCACCCGCGGCGGTACGGGGCGCGGCACCGACCGGGCCGACCCCGGTGCCCAGTCACAGCGACGCCCTGGCCGTGCTCCAACAGGCGGTCCGCGACAAGGCGCTGGTCTGGGTCGGCTACGTCGACGCACACGGGGCGACCGCGTCGCGGCTGGTGCGGCCGGTCTCACTCGGCGCGGGGTACCTGCGCGCGGAGGACGAGCGGACCGAGATGCTGCACACCTTCGCGCTGCACCGGATCACCGCGGCGGTGCTGGAGAAGTGAGACGGGTCAGCGCCGGCTGCGCCGTACCGACCCGACAATCGCCACGACCAGCAGCAACGCGAACCCGGTGCCGGCCGCCTCGCCGACCGAGTCGATGAAGCCCTGCTGGAGGACGAGCCAGCCGAAGAGGAACCAGCCGAAGAGGAGCACCCCGACCACCGCGTACGCGACCACCGTGGCGGTGGAGACGGGTGCCGTCGCCGGCTCGGCCTGCTCGCGCTCGGGGATCACTTCCTGATCGATGGACATGTGCCCTCCCCCGTTCGGTCCGGCCCTGCCATCAAGAGTGTCACTCTGGACGGCTGCGGACCAGCACCACCGCGTACCGATCCGGTCCGGGTGGTACCCAGGGTGGCGCGGCGGCGAAACGGAGGAGTGTTCGCCGGTCCGGCGTCCGGGCGCGCCGCTCGCCCCCGTTGGCTGGCCCGCGGCGACGGTGACGGCCCCCGCTTTCCTGGCCCGTCTGACCGCGGATCGAACGCGCACGCACCGGCGCCGACCGGCGTGACGACTGCGAGGGCGGTGCGGCGGCCCGGTTGCGAACTCCCGGGCCGCCACCCTCGACACCCGTCTCACCTGCTAGACGGTTCAAAGCAGCAGGTTGGTTGCGCGCACGGTGAACATTTCTTGACGCCGATCCGGACGTGCAACACTGGATGGTCGCCCTGAGGCAGGTCAGGCCGCCGCCCGGGCGGTCGGATCAGCCGTACGGAGGAGGAGATTCGGCGTGAGTGGTGGACCCCTGATCGTGCAGTCGGACAAGACCCTGCTGCTGGAGATCGACCACCCCGACGCGCAGGCCTGCCGGATGGCCATCGCGCCCTTCGCCGAGCTGGAGCGTTCCCCCGAGCACGTGCACACCTACCGGCTGACTCCGCTCGGGTTGTGGAACGCCCGCGCCGCCGGCCACGACGCCGAGGGCGTGGTCGACGCGCTGATCAAATTCTCGCGGTACCCGGTGCCGCATGCCCTGCTGGTCGACGTGGCCGAGACCATGGACCGGTACGGCCGGCTCCAGCTCGCCAACGACCCGGCGCACGGCCTCGTCCTACGCGCCCTGGACCGGGTGGTGCTGGTCGAGGTCGCCAAGAGCAAGAAGCTGGCCGGGATGCTCGGCGCGAAGCTGGACGACGACACCATCGCGGTGCACCCGTCCGAGCGGGGGCGGCTCAAGCAGGCCCTGCTCAAGCTCGGCTGGCCGGCGGAGGACCTGGCCGGCTACGTGGACGGCGAGGCACACCCGATCGAGCTGGCCGAGGCCGGCAAGGACGGCGGCCGGCCGTGGACGCTGCGGTCGTACCAGCGGGAGGCGGTCGAGGCGTTCTGGGCCGGCGGCTCGGGCGTGGTGGTGCTGCCCTGCGGGGCCGGCAAGACGCTGGTGGGCGCGGCGGCGATGGCCGAGGCGAAGGCGACCACCCTGATCCTGGTCACGAACACGGTCGCCGGCCGGCAGTGGAAGCGGGAGCTGATCGCCCGCACCTCCCTGACCGAGGCGGAGATCGGCGAGTACTCCGGCGAGCGCAAGGAGATCCGCCCGGTCACCATCGCCACGTACCAGGTGCTCACCTCGCGGCGCGGCGGCGCCTTCACCCACCTTGACCTGTTCAACGCCCGCGACTGGGGCCTGGTCGTCTACGACGAGGTGCACCTGCTGCCCGCGCCGATCTTCCGGTTCACCGCCGACCTACAGGCTCGCCGCCGGCTCGGGCTGACCGCCACCCTGGTCCGCGAGGACGGTCGGGAGGGCGACGTGTTCAGCCTGATCGGCCCGAAGCGGTACGACGCGCCCTGGAAGGACATCGAGTCGCAGGGCTGGATCGCCCCGGCCGAGTGCACCGAGGTCAGGGTCACCCTGACCGACGCCGAGCGGATGTCGTACGCGACGGCGGAGGCCGAGGAGCGCTACCGGATGGCGGCCACCGCCCGCACCAAGCTGCCGGTGGTCCGCGCCCTGGTGGACCGGCACCCGGGCGAGCAGACGCTGGTCATCGGCGCGTACATCGACCAGTTGCACCAGCTCGGCGAATACCTGGACGCCCCGATCGTGCAGGGCTCGACCACCAACAAGGAACGCGAGCGGCTCTTCGACGCGTTCCGCTCCGGGGAGATCTGCACCCTGGTGATCTCCAAGGTCGGAAACTTCTCCATCGACCTGCCCGAGGCGGCGGTGGCGATCCAGGTTTCGGGCACCTTCGGCTCCCGCCAGGAGGAGGCGCAACGGTTGGGCCGGGTGCTCCGCCCGAAGTCCGACGGCCGGCAGGCGCACTTCTACACGGTCGTCTCCCGGGACACCATCGACACCGAGTACGCCGCCCACCGCCAGCGCTTCCTCGCCGAGCAGGGCTACGCGTACACCATCATCGACGCCGACGACGTCCTCGGACCGCCCCTACCGACGGTCGACTAACCGGCTAATCGATCATAACGGCGACCCGACGCGCAGGCGGCTTGAGGCGGGCCGGCGGCTCACGCTTTGCCCTGCTCGCCACGATCAATCCGTCGGTAAGCCGCTCGCCGTTGGGTTGAATCCGAGATCTTGGACAGTTTCCGTTCGAGCCGAACAGTAAGTTTCCAGGATCTACCCGATGCCTCCCGATGTGTGGGATCAGCCTCCGGCCTGCTCGGCGTGCTGTTCGCCCGCTGTTCACGGTGGCGACAGCCGGTGCTCGGCCGCGCCTGCCAGCCTCCGTCCGTGTCTGCACAGACGGAGGACCAGTGACCAGCAAGAGATCGTTCCCCAGGCTGGCGGTGGCCGGAGCCACCATTGCCGCCCTCGCCATCACCGGCACGGCCCACGCCGCCCAGAAGCCCACCGCCCAGAAGAGCACGACGCAGAAGCCGCACGGGCCGGCGAAGAGCTTCGACCGCACCGCCACCTACCCGGTCTTCCTGAACCGCCCGGCCGGCGAGGACCCGGCCACCGAGACGGTGGCCGAGATCTCCGCGATCAGCGAGGACGGCCGCACCCTGGTCTACACCGACGCGGCGGCCCGCCGGATCGGCTTCCTCGACTTCTCCCGCGCCGACAAGCCGCGCGGCCTCGGCACGCTCTCCCTGACCCAGCTCGGCGACGCCGAGGACGAGCCGACCTCGGTGGCCGTGGTCGGCCGCTACGTCCTGGTCGTGGTCAACACCAGCGCCAGCTTCGCCGACCCCGCCGGCCGCCTCGACGTGATCGAGCTGGCCACCCGCAAGCGGGTGCGCAGCATCGACCTCGGCGGCCAGCCCGACTCGATCGCGATCAGCGCCGACCGGCGGTACGCGGCGATCGCCATCGAGAACGAGCGGGACGAGGACGCCACCCCGCCCGGCGGCAAGAAGGGCGACCTGCCGCAGGCGCCGGCCGGCTTCGTGCAGATCGTCGACCTGGCCGGCACCAACCCGCAGCGGTGGTCGCTGCGGACCGTACCGCTGACCACCGCCGACGGCCGGGCGCTGCCCGCGCTGGCCGCCGCCGGGATCACCGAGCCCACCGACCCGGAGCCCGAGTACGTCTCGATCAATGGGCGTAACCAGCTCGCGGTGACGCTCCAGGAGAACAACGGCATCGTCCTGATCGACCTGCCCACCGGCCGGATCACCGGCGCGTTCTCGGCCGGCACCGCCTCGGTGGAGCGGATCGACACGGTCAAGGACGGCGTGATCGACCTGACCGGCTCGATCACCGACGTACCCCGGGAGCCGGACGCGCTGGCCTGGATCGACGACCGCTACCTGGCCACCGCCAACGAGGGTGACTGGCGGGGCGGCACCCGGGGCTGGACGGTCTTCGACAGCCGCACCGGCCGGGTGGCCTGGGACGCCGGTAACAGCTTCGAGTGGCTGGCCGTCCGGCACGGCCTGCACAACGAGGACCGGGCGGGCAAGAAGGGCACCGAACCGGAGGGGCTGGCCGTCGCCGAGTACGGCGGCACCCGCTACGCCTTCGTCGGCTCGGAGCGCAGCAACTTCGTCGCCGTCTACGACGTGAGCAGGCCGACCGCCCCGGTGTTCAGGCAGGTCCTCGCCACCACGAACGGGCCGGAGGGGCTGCTGCCGATCCCGTCCCGTGGGCTGCTCGCGGTCTCCAGCGAGACCGACGACGCCACGGTCGGCGTGCGTGCCTCGGTGGCGCTGTACCAGCTCGGCAGGGGCACTCCCGGGTTCCCGAGCATCGTCTCCGGCCCGGACGCCACCGGCGCGCCGATCGGCTGGGGCGCGCTCGGCGCCCTCTCCGCCGCCCCGAAGCAGCCGCACCTGCTCTACAGCG
The DNA here is from genome assembly GCF_050942455.1 of Micromonospora sp. CA-263727. Taxonomy (NCBI): domain Bacteria; kingdom Bacillati; phylum Actinomycetota; class Actinomycetes; order Micromonosporales; family Micromonosporaceae; genus Micromonospora; species Micromonospora sp. CA-263727. The sequence continues at coordinate 585,982 of NZ_CP192031.1, read as the reverse complement.
TGACCGACGCGGCGTACGCGAAGACCCAGATCTTCACCATCGACGCGCGCAAGAGCCCGGCGGTGATCAGCAAGGCTCTGCCGGTCCGCGACGAGCGCGGCGAGCCGATCGGCTACGACGCCGAAGGCATCTTCGCGCGCCCGCAGGGCGGCTTCTGGCTGGCCGTCGAGGGGGCCAGCGGCCCGGAGAACAAGCTGGTCCGGCTGGACGACGCCGGGGTGACCCGGCAGGTCGTGCCGCTGCCTTCGGAGATCGCCGCCGGTCTGGCCAAGCAGGGCTTCGAGGGGGTCACCGCGACCACCGACAAGCGCGGCCGGGAGATCGTCTGGGCGGTGCTCCAGCGGGAGGTCGCCACCGATCCGGCCGGTGTGGTCCGGATCGGCCGGTACGACGTGACCGCCGGGACGTGGAGCTGGTTCGGCTACCGGCTGGAGCGCACCGACGTCCCCGGTGACTGGATCGGACTCTCCGAGATCACCGTGGTCGGCGACCGGCTCGCGGTGATCGAGCGGGACAAGCTGAACGGCCCGGCCGCCGCGATCAAGCGGATCTACACCGTGCCGCTGCCGGCCGGCCCGGCCGCTCCCGGCCCGCTGACGGTGCTGCCGAAGCGGCTCGCCCTGGACGTCCTGCCGGCGCTGCGCGCCACCGACGGCTGGACCCAGGAGAAGCTGGAGGGGCTGACCGTGGCCGGCAACGGCCAGGTGTACGCCATCACCGACAACGACGGCCTGGAGAACTCGACCGGCGAGACCGTGCTGCTCCGCCTGGGCACCAGCGCCAAGGTCTTCGGCCGCCGCTGACCAACCACTGACCGACGACGCCGGCCCCGGGGTTCGCCGCCCCGGGGCCGGCGTCGTCACCGGTCCGCGCCTCCAACCAGGCTCGGCGTCGTCGACCATCCGCGTCTGCGCTCGGGACCGGTGTCGTCACCGGTCCGTGTTGCCGCCGGGTCCGGGACGGCGCGGCGACTGCGGGCGGGCCCGGTCAGAGCACCCGGGTCACCTGCTCGGTGGTGGCGACCAAGTCCCGGTCCGCCGGGTCGAGGTTGGCGCAGAGCACCACCGACGCGCCCGCCGACAGCGGGGCGAGCAGCCACTTCAACGGCTGGTCGTGCTCGGTGACGTCGACCAGCAGGCGGTCACCGACTCGCAGGTCGAGTTGTTCGGCGACCGCCTGGGCCACCCGGCCCCACTCGTCGTAGCTGGTGCCGTCCGGGCTGGCCGGATCGGACGCGTGCAGCGTGGGGCGATCGGCCGGGGCGGCACCGTGCCGCAGCACCTCCACGGACCAGTCGAGCCAGCCGGCCGGCACGTCGGCCAGCGGCTCCGGCCCGGTGCCGACGAGGTAGCGGTGCAGGCCGTCGGGGACGTCCTCCAACCAGTCGTCGAGTCGTTCCGGGCTGACCAGGACGGCGTCGTACGGCCGGTCGCCGCCCGGCTCCAGCACCGGCAGCCCGGCGGTGGCACGCGGCCGGAACGAGACTTCCAGCCCCACCGCCCAGGCTCCCAGCAACACCGCGGCGGTACGCCAGTGCGGCGGCAGCAGCACCGCCACCCGGCTGCCCGGAGCCAGTCCGCACCCGTCGCGCAGCAGGCCGGCGGCCCGGGCCGACCACTCGCCCAGTTCCGCGGCGGTCAGCTGCTGACGATGCCCGGTGCGGTGGTCGAGGTAGGTGAGCAGTGGCTGCTCCCGCTCGGCGAGACCGACGACGGAAAGCACAGGCGGGGCAGCAAGCATAGGTACGTAATACTACGGGCTGCCCCGCCCTGTCGAGCCCGTCGGATTAGTTCCGGAACCGGAAGTAGTGCCAGTCGCCGTTGGTGGCCCTGTGCGCGGCGGTGCCGGCGAACTTGGCCCGTACCCGGTAGTTGACGCCGACCGTCCGCTTCCCCTTGTAGGTGTAGTTGCCCTGGCTGGCGGAGTTCAGCTTGTGGCACTTGCTGGTCGACACGGTGCGCCACTTGCCGGACTTGTACGCCTGCACCGTGTAGTACATGCAGACGCCCTTGTGGTTCTCCGGTGACACCCAGCTCCTCGTCACCGGGTTGCTCTTCCGCTGGAAGATCCGGTATTTGCCCGACTTCGTGAAGGAAGCGCCGCCCACGGCGTTCGCGACGTTCACCGACGGCTTCACCGCCGAGCTGACCTTGGCGGATGCATACCGGTGGTCCCCGGTGAACCGTGCCGTGTAGACGGTCCGTTTGTTGATGATGTTGGTGGCATTCAGGTTGCCGGACGAGTTCACCTTGCCGCACTTGAGCGGGTACTCGTACTCGCCGTGAGGTTTCGCGTACAGGCAGACCTTGCGGTTGGTGTAGGTCTTGCCCAGGTACGCGGTCACCTTCACATTCGGAGCCCAGCTCTTGGTGTCCGCCTTCGTGGTCAGGCGCAGCGTGGTGGGAGCGCGGGAGATGCTCACGACGGCCGACCGGGTCGACCCGGTGACGAAGTTGTCACCCACGAACGTCACGGTGTAGGTGTTGTTGCCGCCGACCGGCGGGGTGTCGCTGAAAGAGAACGCGCCGGCCGGGTTGGCCGTGACTACCGGCAGCGTGGTGCTACCGGCGGCGTCCTTGCGCACCACCTGCAATCTCCACGGTGCCGGCAGGGGCTTCCCGCTCAACGTCAACGTCCCGCTGACAGTGAGCTTCGCGGCGCGCTTGCCGCTCGTCGGCGCCGTCAGGGACAGCGCCGACGTGGTGCCGTCCACCAAGACAGTGAAATCCCGAGACTCGGGCGCCTGCGAGGCGGTGCCGGAGTAGTGGAACGTGTAGGTGTTGTCGCCATGGTGGATCGGTGTGTCGGTCATGACGAAGCCGCCGCCGGCGTCGGTGATCACGTCCGGCAGGGTGTGGTAGCCCAGCGCGTCCACCCTCCGTACCCGAAGCGTCTGGGCGGACGTCACCTCACCGGGGAAGAACGACAGCCGGCCCTCGAACTCCACCGCCCCGTCCTCGCCGGACGACCAGTCCGCGTCGATGGAGCTGCTGGTCCCGGCCCACGACGGCGGTACGGCCATACCGGAACCGGGCGATGCCGCCACGACGGATGCGGCACCCAGTGCCGCGACCATGAAACGCGCGATCAGCTTTCGCCGCACGAGACCCCCGTATTGTCAAGATCAGCTATTACCGAACTTGAGAGGGTAGGGGCACGGTCGCGGCGGGCAAAGGCCCTGAGGGTTGGCGATCACCATCCTTTCGTACGAGATGCCACGAGCGGCGGCACGGGTCCTGGCGAGGTGAGCGGCGGGTGGCCCCGGTGCATCGCCTCGGCGGGCACCCGGAGCGCCTCGGGCCACCGAAACCGCGTTGCCGTCGGGCCGGCGTCCACCAAGGATGACGTCATGCCTTCGACCAGCGAGGACAACACTTCCCCGGCTCCCCTCGACGGCCGCGCCGGGATCGACGCCGCGCTGGTGAAGCGACTGATCGCGACACAGTTTCCACAGTGGAGCGACCTGCCGGTGACCCCGGTGGAGGTCGACGGGTGGGACAACCGGACATACCGCCTGGGCGAGGAGATGACCGTACGCCTGCCCACCGCCCCCGGTTACGCCCCCGCCGTGGCCAAGGAGAACGAGTGGCTGCCCCGGCTGGCGCCCGAGCTGCCGGTCGCCGTCCCGCCGATCCTGGGCCTGGGCGAGCCCGGCGCGGGATACCCCTTCCCATGGTCGGTACGCGGCTGGCTGCCCGGCACCACGGCCGACCGGGGGCGCATCGACGACCTGACGCGCTTCGCCGTCTCGGTGGCCGAATTCCTCCGCGCCCTGCAACGCTGCGACGCCACCGGCGGCCCGCTCGCCGGGAAGCAGAGCTGTTACCGGGGTGCCTCGCCGGCCCACTACGACGAGGAGACCCGTCGCCTGCTGGCCGCGCTCGCCGGTCAGGTCGACGTGGACCGGGCCGCCGCAGTGTGGGAGGCCGCCCTGGCCGCCGAGTGGCGCGGCACGCCGGTGTGGTTCCACGGCGACATCGCGGTGGGAAACCTGCTGGTCGCGGACGGGCAGCTGAGCGCGGTCATCGACTTCGGCACCTCCGGCGTGGGCGACCCGGCCTGCGACCTGGTGCTCGCCTGGACGATGCTCTCCGGCGCCAGCCGCGAGGCTTTCCGGGAGGCGGTCGGGCAGGACGACGGCACCTGGGCGCGGGCCCGCGGCTGGGCCCTGTGGAAGGCCCTGCTGCTGGTGAGCCAGCACCTGGGGGGCAACCCCGAACTAGCCACCGCCAACCAGCGCGTCATCGCCGAAGTCCTCGCCGACCACGATCAGCACTCGCACACCACCTGACCGACGGGGTTAATAGGGGGCCCCTCCTATACCGGAGGCGTTAACAAGGGGCCCTTCCTTACACCGGGAGGGTGGGGCCGGGGGTGAGGAGGGGGGTGAGGAGGTCGCCGTACTCGTCGATCCGGCCCAGCACCTCAGCGGCGGTGAACGGCCGGGACGACGGCCGCCTGCCGGCGGCGCCGGCGGAGACCTCGTCCCAGGTCAGCGGGGTGGAGACGGACGGCACCGGCTGGGCGCGCAGCGAGTACGGCGCCACGGTCGTCTTCGCCGCGTTGTTCTGACTCCAGTCGATGAAGACCTTTCCCGGGCGAAGGTTCTTCGCCATCCTCGACACGACCAGTTTCGGGTGCTCGCGCTCCACTTCCTGGGCGATCCGCCGGGCATAGGCCGAGACGTCGTCGGCGTCCTGTGTGCCGGCGATCGGGCAGCTGAGCTGCATGCCCTTCTTTCCCGACGTCTTGGCGTACGAGTCGACCCCGTCGAGCGCCAGCCGGTCCCGCAGCAGCAACGCCACCTGGCAGCACTGTCGCAGCGTGGCCGGCGCCCCGGGGTCCAGGTCGACCACCATCAGGTCCGGATGCTCGCCGACCTTCCACTGCGGGGTGTGCAGTTCCAGGGCGGCGAGGTTGGCCAGCCAGACCAGGGTGGGCAGGTCGTCGGCGAGCACGTAGTCGATGGTCTCCCGGCCCTTGGTGGAGCCGGGCGCGGGGAGCGTCTCGACGCGTACCCACGGCGGGGTGGCGGCGGGGGCGTTCTTCTCGAAGAAGGAGTTGCCCGCCACCCCGTTCGGGTAGCGGATCCGGGTGAGGGCCCGGTCGTGCAGGTGCGGCAGCAGCACCGGCGCGACCCGGGTGTAGTAGTCGATCACCTCGCCCTTGGTGAACCCGGCCGCCGGGTAGAGGATCTTGTCCAGGTTGGAGAGTTCCAGGGTCCGGCCCTGCACGTCGACCCGGAGCCGGTCAGCTGGCATCGTCGACCTCCTCGGCCGGCTTGTCCGGGCGCAGTCGCAGGATCCGGGGGAACCGCAGCCGCCCGTCCGGGGTGCGCTGCCCGTACTTGATCTCGACCACCACCCGGGGCGTCACCCAGATCGCGCCCCGGGCATCCTCGCGGGGCACGTCCCGGCCGAACGGCGACGCGATGGTGCGCAGTGGCTCCAGCTCACGCAGCAGCTCGCGTTCGAGGGCCGCGCCGATCCCGCCGCCCACCCGCCCCCGGAAGATCAGTCGCCCGCCGGTGCCGGGCACCCCGACCAGCAGTCCGCCGATCTTCCGCGCGCCGGGCCGCCAGCCGCCGACCACGAAGTCACCGGTCACGTCCAGCTTGACCTTCGTCCAGTCCGGCGTGCGGACCCCGGGTCGGTAGGTCGAGTCGACCCGTTTGGCCATCACCCCCTCCAGGCCGTGCTCGCCGGCCGCCTCGTAGGTGGCCGGGCCGTCGAAGAAGACCGGGGGCACCGCCCACCGCGCCGCGCCCAGTCCCAGGCCGTGGAGGGCCTCCCGGCGTCGGGCGTACGGCCAGCCGGTGAGGTCGGCCTCGCCGAGCCGCAACAGGTCGAAGATCATGTACGTGACCGGGACGGTCGCCGCCAGCCGGGCCGCCTTCGCCGGGTCCCGCACGTGCATCCGTTCGGCCAGGGCGGTGAAGGACGGCCGCCCGGCCGGATCGAAGAGCACCACCTCGCCGTCGAGCAGCGCGTCGTCGACCTGCTCGGCGAGCGGGATCAGTTCGGGGTACGCGGTGGTGATCTCCACGCCGGAGCGGGCGTACAGGCGTTGCCGTCCGGCGGCGATGTCGGCGAGCGCGCGTACCCCGTCCCACTTGAACTCGTACGCCCAGCCGGCACCGACCGGGAGTTGCCCGGTCATCGCAAGCATCGGCTTGAGCGGCGGGCCGGACACGAAATGACTGTAGTAGCAGGCCAAACACGTCACGTCCGGTTCACTGGAGATGCGAGCATGGTCGATACCGGGGAAGGGGGCGCTGGATGCGGGCCATCTGGAAGGGGGCCGTGTCGTTCGGCCTGGTCTCGATCGCGGTGAAGCTCTACTCCGCGACCGAGGAGAAGGACATCCGGTTCCATCAGGTACACCGCTCCGACGGGGGGCGTATCCGGTACAAGCGCACCTGCCAGGTCTGCGGCGAGGAAGTCAGCTACGACGACATCGCCAAGGGCTACGACATCGGCGGCGGCGAGATGGTGATCCTCACCGACGCCGACTTCGCCGACCTGCCGTTGAGCACCTCGCACGCGATCGACGTGCTGGAGTTCGTGCCGGCCGAGCAGGTCGACCCGATCCTGTACAACAAGGCGTACTTCCTGGAGCCGGAGGGCACCGCGACCAAGCCGTACCTGCTGCTGCGGGACGCGCTGACCGACTCGGAGCGGGTGGCCATCGTCAAGGTGGCGCTGCGCCAGCGGGAGCAGCTGGCCACCCTGCGGGTCCGCGACGGCGTGCTGCTGCTGAACACGATGCTCTGGCCCGACGAGATCCGTAAGCCGGACTTCGGCTTTCTCGGCGAGGAGCTGAAGGTCCGGCCGCCCGAGCTGGCCATGGCCAGCTCGCTGATCGACTCGATGGCCGGCGACTTCCATCCCGACGAGTTCACCGACGACTACCGGGCGGCGTTGCAGGAGGTCATCGACGCCAAGGTGGAGGGCCGCGAGGTGGTCCAGCCGGAGGAGGTCGAGGAGGCCCCGGCCGCCGCCGTGGACCTGATGGCGGCCCTCAAGGCGTCCGTCGAGCGAGCCCGCGCGGCCCGTGGCGAGGAGCCGTCCGGGGGCGCCGGCGCGCCGACGCCGATCACCGCCGCGCGTTCGGCCCAGAAGAAGGCCGCCGGTACGACCGCGAGGAAGGCCCCGGCGAAGAAGACCGCCGAGAAGAAGGCCACCGCGGCGAAGAAGACGACCGCCAAGAAGGCCCAGACGGGCACGAAGACCGCCGAGAAGAAGGCGACGAAGACAGCCACGAAAAAGACAAGCCCTCGTAAAACCGCCTGATCAAGGCCAATGGCCTCCGGCCTCGCCGGCATTGACCAGGAATTTTGTGAATCCTACTCTGCCTGACATCCCCATTGAGAGGATTCACATGACACGTCCCCGTCTGCGTGCTACCGGCCTGGCCACCGCCGCCCTGGTAGCCGCCGGCCTGCTGGCGACACCGACCGCTGCCAGCGCAGTCCCCGCCAAGCCCACCCCGGCCCCCGGCAAACCCAAGGCCGCGCCGGGTAAGCCCAAGCCCGGCAAGCCCTGCACCCCCCGGTATTCTCCCGGCGCGCCGAGCATCGGCGACCCGTACTTCCCGGACCAGGGCAACGGCGGGTACGACGTCAAGCACTACGACCTCGACTTCTCGTACGACCCGGCGACCCAGGTCATGGACGCCACCGCGACGATCACCGCGCACGCCACCCAGAATCTCGACCGGTTCGACCTCGACTTCCGGGGCCCGGAGATCACCTCGCTGACCGTGGACGGTAAGAAGAGCGCCTTCAGCCGGGACGGCCAGGAACTGGTCGTCACCCCGCACGGGAAGCTGAAGGCCGGCAAGAAGTTCACCGTGGTGGTGAAATACGCCGGCGTACCCGGACCGGTGACCGACCCGGACGGGTCGATCGAGGGCTGGATCCCGACCGACGACGGCGCCTTCGTCGTCGGGGAGCCGCAGGGCACCCCCGCCTGGCTGCCGAGCAACGACACCCCGACCGACAAGGCGACCTTCCGGTTCACCGCGAAGGTGCCGGAGGGGCTCACCGCGGTCGGCAACGGCCAACTCCTGTCCCAGAGGACCCGTAACGGCTGGACGACGTTCGTCTGGGACAGCACCGAGCCGATGGCGACCTACCTGGCGACGATCACGATCGGCACGTTCGAGGTCACCGAGTCGGTCACGCCGAGCGGAATCCCGTCGTACGTCGCCATCGACCCGCGCCTGGTCGCCGGCTCGGCCAACGCGGTGTCGCAGATCCCGAAGATGATGGAGTTCTTCACCGGGAAGTTCGGGCCGTACCCGTTCGCCTCCACCGGGGCGATCGTCGACTACGCGCCGCAGGTGGGTTACGCCCTGGAGACCCAGACCAAGCCGATCTTCTCGAACACGGCGAGCGTCGGCACCATGGCCCACGAGATCGCCCACCAGTGGTACGGCAACAGCGTCTCGCCGGAGCGCTGGAAGGACATCTGGCTCAACGAGGGCTTCGCCACCTACGGCCAATGGATGTACACCGAGTTCAACGGCGGGGCCACGGTCGAGGCGACCTTCAACAACAGCAGCAACTACGGGCGCGCCGCGACCTCGTCGTTCTGGCAGGTGCTCCTCGCCGACCCCGGGCCGATGGAGATGTTCAGCAGCATCCCGTACAACCGGGGCGCGATGACCCTGCACGCGCTGCGCGGCAAGGTCGGCGAGGAGGCGTTCGCCCGCATCCTGCGACGGTGGGCGGCGATCCACCGGTACAGCCACGCCGCCACGGCCGACTTCGTCTCGCTGGCCGAGCGGGAGTCCGGGCAGGATCTCACCGCCTTCTTCGACGTGTGGTTGTTCCAGAAGGGCAAGCCCACGTCCTGGTGACGCCCCACGGGTGGGGACGGCGTCGACGCGGGGCCCCGGAAGCGTGTTCCGGGCCCCGCAGTTCCGCCCCGACCGCCCCGGCCATCCCACCCATCACGATCGACGGTCGGAAGTACGCCGGCCACCAGGTACCGTGTGTCGGCGACGGCGTCCGTGGCCCGGACGCACCCACCTCTCAACAGGGAGTCGAGGACGTGAGCGAGCACGCGGGCGGGCAGGAGACCAAGGCACGGCGGCGACTGGCCGAACAGTTGGCGGAACAGAAGGCCGCCGAGGCCAAGCGCCGCCGGCAGGCCTGGGCCGGCGCGTTCGCCGGAGTCGCCGTGGTCGCGGTGCTGATCACCGTGTTCGTGATCATCGGCGGCCAGCGCGGCGACGACGCCCCCGAGCAGGCGGCCGACGCGCCGTCGGCGGTGGCGAGCGACCCGGCGGAGCCGGATGCACCGCCCGCTCCGCAGCTGCCCGAGGGCGCGGACCCGGCGCTCGGGAGCAAGCCGACCGTGGCCGCTGGCGAGGGCGAGCTGACCAAGCTCACCGTCACCACGCTGATCGAGGGCGCCGGGCCGAAGGTCGAGACCGGCCAGTCGATTACCACCAACTACGTGGGCGTGTTCTACGCCAACGGCGAGGAGTTCGACTCCTCCTGGAGCCGGGGTGAGCCGGCCACCTTCCCGATCGGCGTCCAGCAGGTCATCGAGGGCTGGGACAAGGGCCTGGTCGGGGTCAACGTGGGCAGCCGGGTGCAGCTCGACATCCCGGCCGAACAGGCGTACGGCGACGGCGCGGGCGGGCGTCCGGGCGGTCCGCTGCGCTTCGTGGTCGACATCCTCGCCGCCCAGTAGGCGCACACCGGAGCGAACGCGGAGGTGCCTGTGACGGCGCTGGACGACGCGGGGCGGACCACCCGGTTGATGTGGACGCACTTCGAGCCGGTGCACGCCGTCACCTACTTCCACCCGCGCGCCCGGTCCGCGTTCGAGGCGGCCGGGTTGCGCGGCTACTGGCGGGGCTACTTCGCCGGTCGGGCCGCCCCGCTGGGGCCGGCCGGTGCCGCGCCCGTGGTCGCCGCCTTCTACGGCTTCGCCCCGCACATGGTGAGCCGCGCCCTGCCCGCGGTGTGGCAGCTGGCCACTCCCGAGGAGGCCCTGCGGTCCCGGCTGACCGGGGCGGTGCAGGCGCTCGCCGAGCTGACCTACGAGCTGCCCGAGCGGCACCTGGCGGAGACCGCCGAGCTGTTGGAGGCCGCCGCCGACCTGGTCGGCACCGCCGGCCGGGTGCTCGGGGCGGCCAACGCCGCCCTGCCGCGCGGGGAGTACCCGCTGGCCCGGCTCTGGCAGGCCGCCACCAGCGCTGCGCGAGCACCGCGGGGACGGGCACGTGGCGGCGCTGGTCGCCGCCGACCTCGATCCGGTGGAGACGCTGGCCTGGCGGGTCGCGGTCGGCATGCCGGCCCGGAACCTGCTCGGCCGGGGCTGGTCGGAGCAGGAGTGGGCGCAGGCGCGCGAACGGCTGGCCGCCCGGGGCTGGCTCACCGCAGACGGCGAGCCGACCGAGCGCGGCCGGGCCGGCTTCCAGGCCGTCGAGGACGCCACCGACCGGACCGCCGCCCGCCCGTGGCGCGCCCTCGGCCCAGACCCCACCCGCCGCCTCCGCGCCCTGCTGCACCCCATCGCCCAGGCCGCCCACACCGTGATCCCCCCGGACAGCCCCATCGGCCTCCCCGCCTTTCCAAGTTGATCAGCCCGCTTGGCTGCCATTTCGGGGATGTTGCTGTCTCACGCACTCCCAGACACAGCAACATCCCCGAAGTTGTGCGCCATTTGCCGGGGTTGGAGGATGGGCGGATGGTGGTGGGTGCGGTGGTGTTCGACCTGGATGGCGTGATCGTGGACTCCGAGCCGGTCTGGGAGGAGGTCCGGCGGGCCTACGTGGCGACGCACGGCGGCACCTGGCAGGCGGACACCCAACGCCGGTTGATGGGGATGAGCACCCGCGAGTGGGCCCACTACCTCAGCGACGAGCTGGGCGTGCGGCGCACCGCCGAGCAGGTCGCCACCGAGGTGGTCGAGGAGATGACCCGGCGGTACGCGGCCCGCGTACCGGTGATCGACGGTGCGGACGAGGTGGTGCGCCGGCTGGCCGGACGGTGGCCGTTGGGGCTGGCCAGCTCGTCGCCGACCCGGCTGATCGCGGCGGCGCTGGCCGCCACCGGCCTGACCGGCGCGTTCCGGAGCACGCTGTCGACCGAGGAGACCGAGCGCGGCAAGCCGGCGCCGGACGTGTACCTGACTGTCGCACGGCACCTCGGCGTCGAGCCCGCGCGTTGCGTGGCGGTGGAGGACTCCTCCAACGGGGTCCGCTCGGCGGCTGCCGCCGGGATGACCGTGGTGGCGGTGCCACACGGGTCGTACCCGCTCGGCCCGGACGCGGAGCGGCTGGCGGCGACGGTGCTGGGTTCGGTCGGCGAGCTGACCCCGGAGGTGGTCGACCGGCTCGGCTGAACCGCCACAGGCGGTCCCCCACCCGCCTACCGTCGGTGGCATGAAGGCAGTGGTGTACGAGGAAACCGGTGACCCGTCGGTGCTCCAGCTGGTCGACCGACCGGTGCCGGAACCCGGCCGGGGCGAGGTGCTGGTGCGCGTCGCGTACTCCGGGGTGAACCCGACGGACTGGAAGTCCCGCCGGCAGGGGCCGCTGCCGGCCGGCTGGCAGACGCCCGGGCAGGACGGGGCCGGGGTGGTCGAGGCGGTCGGCGAGGGCGTCGACCAGGATCTGCTCGGCGAGCGCGTGTGGGTCTGGGAGGCCGCCTGGCAGCGGCCCTGGGGCACCGCCGCCGAGTACGCGGTGCTGCCGGTCCGTCAGGTGGTACGCCTCGGTGACGCCTCCTTCGAGCTGGGTGCCTGCCTGGGCATCCCGTTCCTGACCGCGCACCGCTGCCTGACCGCCGGGGAGTACGTGCCGGACGGGCTGCGCGCCGGGGCGTTGAGCGATCACACGGTGCTGGTGCAGGGCGGGGCGGGTGCCGTCGGCAACGCGGCGATCCAGCTCGCGGCCTGGGCCGACGCCTGCGTGATCGCCACGGTGAGCAGCGCGGAGAAGGCGCAGCTGGCCGCGGCGGCCGGCGCCTCCGCAGTGATCAACTATCGGGAACAGGACGTGGTGGAGGAGGTCCACAAGATCGCCCCCGACGGGGTGCACGCGATCGTGGAGGTCTCCGCCGCCCGCAACGCCGCCATCGACGTGCAGTTGCTGCGCCGGGGCGGGGCGGTCTGCGTGTACGCCAACGACGGTGGCGACGAGGTGACGCTGCCGATCCGTCCGCTGATGGCGCCGAACGCGCGCTGGCAGTTCGTGATGGTCTACACCATGCCGAAGGCGGCCAAGGCGCAGGCGGTGGTGGACGTCGCGGCGGCCGCCGCCCAGGGCGGGATCCGGGTGGGTGAGGAGGCCGGCCTGCCGCTGCACCACTATCCGCTCTCGGCGACGGCCGCCGCGCATCGGGCGGTGGAGGACTCGGTGGTCGGCAAGGTGCTGGTGAGCGCCAGCGATTAACGCGCCGAGCTAAGCAAATTTCCCATCATCGGGACAGAGGCGAACAACTTTCGCAATACTGACAGTGCGGGTCGCCCCGCAAGGACGGGCGGCCCCGGCGCGGTGCGAACGCCGGGGCCGCCCACCGGAGAGAGGGACTGGAGAGGCCCACAACTCCTAACGGCGATGATGCGCCGGAAATCGCTACGGCGTGGCCAGTTCCCGCACATCCAGGTCACCGTCGGCGTACCGGGACCCGCATCGCCTTCTTGTCGACTTGCCGACACTGATCTTTCGACACCCGTATGTTTGTCCGGGTGAGCATCTCCTGGGCTGATTCGTACGTCGGGCAGCTACGCGCGCTGGCCGGCGACCGGACGCTGATGTTCGTCGGCGCCCGCGCCGTGGTACGCGACAGCTCCGCCCGGATCCTGCTGATCCGCCGCTCCGACAACGGGCAGTGGGCGATGCCCGCCGGGGCGATGGAGCTGGGCGAGTCCATCGCCGACTGCGCGGTGCGGGAGGTACGCGAGGAGACCGGGCTGCGCGCCCTCCGGGTGAGTGCCTTCGCGCTCTACACCGGCCCGGACCGCACCCACACCAACATGTACGGCCACACCTACCAGATCTTCACCACCGCGTTCCGGGTCGAGGAGTGGGACGGCCAACTGGCCCGGGTCACCGACGAGACCACCGACGCCGGCTTCTTCCACCGCGAGGCGATGCCACACCCGATCACCGCCAGCGTCACCGAGACCCTGGCCGACCTGGACGTCTTCGAGCAGACCAACCGCATGATCCTGAAGTGACCCGCGAACCGGCGACCTACGCATTACGAGTGCGTCGTTCTGTCGACGGGGCTCGTCTTGGGTCAGAGCATGGTCTGGGACTTCGCCTCCATCTCGGCGGCGGCCTCCGGCTTCGACTCGCGGTCCAGCGGCTTTCCGCCCGGGGCGGGACCCTCGCCGCCGAGACCGTCGGTGCCGCCGCTCGCGTCGCGCAGCTTCTCGTTCGGCAGGGCCAGGGTGACCAGCACCGCCACGATCGCGATCAACCCGGTGGTCAGAAAGACCAGGTGCAGCGACTCGACGAACGCCATCTGGACGGCCGCGCGTACCGGGGCGGGCAGGGCCAGGATGGTCGCCGGTTCGTTGATCGAGATGCCCGTGCCACCGCGCGCGGCCACCGCGGCCTGCTGCTCGGGTGTCAGTTGGGCGATGGCACCGGGCAACCGGGCGCCCAACTCGTGATCGAGCCGGGCAGTGAGCACCGCGCCGAGGATGGCCACCCCGAAGGATCCGCCGAGCGACCGGAAGAACGTCGCCGACGACGTGCCGGCACCCAGGTCGCGCATTGACACGGCGTTCTGCACGGCGAGGATCAGCGACTGCATGCAGAGGCCCAGCCCGACGCCGATCACCACCATGAAGCCGAACGCGCCCCAGAGCGACGTGCTCACCTGCAGCCGGGTGAAGAGCAGCATCCCGACCAGCAGCACCGTCGCCCCGACCACCGGGAACCACTTGTACCGGCCGATCCGGCTCATCGCCCGGCCGGTGAGCACCGACGTGACGATGATGCCGGCCATCATCGGCAGCATCAGCAGGCCGCTGCGGGTCGGGGAGGCGCCCTTGACGATCTGGAGGTAGAGCGGGATGAAGATGATCGACCCGAACATCACCAGACCGAGCACGAACCCGGCGCTGTTGGCCAGGGCGAAGGTGCGGCTGCGGAACAGTCGCAGCGGCAGGATCGGCTCGGTCACCCGGCGCTCCTGGAGCACGAAGAGCAGCCCCAGCACGGCCCCGGCGGCGAAGAGTCCGATGATCACCCAGGAACTCCAGAGGTAGGTGCTGCCACCCCAGCTCAACGCGAGCAGCAGGCAGCTCACCCCGGCGACCAGCAGCATCGCGCCGAGCCAGTCGATCGCGTGGTTGCGGCGGGTGAACGGCACCAGCCGCATCACCCGCGAGCAGACCACGATGGCGAGGATCGCCAGCGGCACGTTGATGTAGAAGATCCAGCGCCAGTTGGTCTCGGCGAAGTAGCCGCCTACCAGTGGGCCGGCCACCGAGGCGATCCCGAACACCGCACCGAAGATGCCCTGGTACCGGCCGCGTTCCCGGGGCGAGACCACGTCCGAGATGATGGTGAAGGCCAGTGTGATCAGACCGCCCGCACCGAGACCCTGCACCCCGCGCGTGACAATCAACTGGGTCATGTCCTGGGAGAGCCCGGCCAGCAGCGAGCCGAGCAGGAACGTCCCGATAGAGAAGAGGAACACCGGACGGCGTCCGTACAGGTCGGCCATCTTCCCGTAGAGCGGGGTCGAGGCGGTCGAGGCGAGCAGGTACGCCGTCACCACCCACGAATAGTGGTTGATGCCGCCGAGTTCGCCCACGATGGTCGGCAGCGCGGTCCCGACAATGGTCTGGTCGAGCGCGGCCAGCAGCATGCCGGTCATCAGACCGAACATCAGCAGGCGAATCTGACCCCTGTTCAGCACCGGCGTCGAGCGGCCTTCCGTCGTCATCCCGCCTTCTTTCCCGAACCACCGGAAACATGCCCACCAGAGCCGACCGGACCGCGATCCGATGCGGTTGGCTGCTGGTGCGCGGGTTGAAGCAGAGCAAAGGACGAGCGGGGATGACCGGTGCCGACCCGGCATCGGTCGACGCCCGGTGACTGCCCAGGACCTGGTCGGACCAGGCGGCAGGTGAGGTATCGGGGCGATGGTTCCCAACCGTCTTTGCCGTCCCGTTGCCCGGCACCCGCGGCCGGTCCGGCAGGTTTGACGCTGCCGGCCCCGGGGATCCGCCGGCATGGCACGAGCAGCAGCGGAACAGCTCCGGCTCGCCGACGTCGTGCAGAGCTGGCTCGGACGCCCGGTCCTGGTGATCGGCGACGCCATGCTCGACGAGTGGCGGTTCGCCGACTCCGACCGGCTGTGCCGGGAGGCCCCGGCCCCGGTCCTCACCCTGCGGCGCCGGATCTCCGCGGCGGGCGGCGCGGCCAACACCGCGGTCAACGTCGCCACGCTGGGCGGCCGGTCGGTGCTGGTGGCACCGGTCGGGGCCGACGTCGCCGGCGACGAGCTGCACGACTGTCTGGACCGGGCGGGCGTCTGGGACCGTACGGTCAGCCAGCCCGGCCGGCACACCCCGGTCAAGCGCCGGATGCTGGCCGGCGACCAGATCCTGCTGCGGGAGGACTCCGGCGACCCGGACGACCCGCTCAGCGACGAGGGCGTGGACCAACTGCTCACCGCCCTGGACTGCGCGACCGAGGAACTGCGGGCCGCCGCGGGCGGCGCAGCCCCGACCCTGGTGGTCTGCGACTACGGCCTGGGCGCGCTGCCCGCACCGGTACGCGCCTGGCTGGTCGCCAGGCGGGACCGGTACGCCACGGTCGCGCTGGACGCACACGACCTTGCCGACTGGCGCGGCCTCGCTCCGACCGTGGTGACCCCGAGCTTCGCCGAGGCGACCCGGCTGCTGGCCCGAGCCGGCACCGCCGCGCTGACCACCGTCCCGCCGCCCTCCCGCACCGCATCCGCCACCCACACCGCAGCCGCCACCCGCACACCGACAGCGGGCGGATCGCCCGCCGGCCCCCTCGCCGCAGGCGCGTCGCTGGACAGCACGCCGGCTGCCAACACATCGGCCCGCGACCCCCTGGCCACCGGCGCAACGAGCGCCAGCACGCCGGCGGCCGGCGCAGCGGCCGATGGGGTTCGTGAGCTGTACCTGGAGCATCCCGAGGCGGATGGGGCCGACGGGCCGTCCGAGCTGACCGTGGGCGCGGCACCGGGCGGGGCCGGGTTGCGGCGTACCGACGGGCCGACCGGTGAGCCCACCCCGGGCGAGGGCCGGGTGGCGATGACCCGCGACGGGCTCAGCGTGACCGGCACCGGTGTGACCGTGAACGCCGACGCCGGAGCCGGCGTGGACCGGGCCGTCCTGGCCGAGTCCCGGCTGGCCGAGCTGCGCGCGCACACCGGCGCGGAGGTGGTCGCGGTGACCCTGGACACCGACGGTGCGGTGGTCGGCGGTGCCGACGGGCAGCCCCGGCGCAGCCACAGCACCCCCGTCCCGGCCAGCCAGGCCGTCGGCGCGGGGGATGCGTACCTGGCGGCCATGACGCTCGCGCTGGCCGCCGACGCGCCGCTGTCGACCGCCGCCCAGCTGGCCCAGCTCGCCGCGACGAGCACCGTCGCCGGCACCGGCACCTGCGTGTGCCGGCGGGACGACCTGCTGGCCGCGCTGGGCCGGCCGGGGCCGGGCAGCGACCGCCCGCCGGTGCACATCGGCACCGAGGGGCTGGCCGCGATCATCGCCGAACACCGCCAGGCGGGACACTCGGTCGTCTTCACCAACGGCTGCTTCGACGTGCTGCACCGGGGACACGTGCGATACCTGGAACAGGCCCGCGCCCTCGGCGACCTGCTGGTGGTGGCGGTCAACTCGGACGGCAGCGTACGCCGGCTCAAGGGGCCGGACCGGCCGGTCAACCCGGTGGAGGACCGCACCGCCCTGCTCGCCGCGCTGTCCTGCGTCGACCACGTGGTGGTCTTCGAGGAGGACTCGCCGACCGCGCTGATCGAGGACATCCGACCGGACGTCTACGTCAAGGGCGGCGACTACCCGCCCGAGCTGGTGCCGGAGGCGCCGCTGGTGCAGCGGCTCGGTGGTCAGGTGCGCACCCTGGGGTACGTGCCGGACCGCTCCACCTCCGCGATCATCGATCGGATCCGGGCGTACGGCCAGGGAAGCGCGCCCGAGGTCGGTGCCGGCGGTCCGTTGCCCGATTCGGCCGGTACCGCCGCGACCGCCGTGACCACCCCCGACCCGGCGGTGGCGGCGAACGGTGCCGGCGGGCCCGCGACCGGCCCGGCCGCCCCGCCGCTCACCGGCAAGGCGCCGTGAACCGACCGCTCGACACCGGCTGTCACGCGGACTTCCGCGCCGACCGCCGGCTCGACGTCCTGATCCCGACCCGAGACCGTCCCGCCGAACTCGCCGTCACCCTCGCCGGGCTCGCCGCCCAGCAGGACGTGCCGGGTTTCGGGGTGGTGGTCAGCGACCAGTCCGACGGCGACCCCGGGTACGCCCATCCGGCGGCGGCCACCATGGTCCGCGCGCTACGCCACCGGGGGCATCCGGTGCTGCTGACCCGGCGGCTACCCCGGCGCGGGCTGGCCGAGCACCGGGCCTCGCTGCTCGCCGCCTCCACCGCCCGGTACGTGCTCTGCCTCGACGACGACGTCTGGCTGGAACCGGGATCCCTGCGTCGACTGGTCACCGCGATCGAGGAGTTGGGCTGCGGGTTCGTCGGCAACGGGGTGCACGGACTGTCCTACCTGCACGATGTTCGGCCGCAGACGCATCGGCACTACCAGGAGTGGGCCGGTCCGCCGGTGCCGGAGCGGATCCGTCCAGGCACGCCCGAGTGGGACCGGGCACAGATCCATTCGGCGGCGAACCTGCTGCACGTCACCGGGTCGCTGGCGCTTCCCGAGGGGAGCTGGCGGGCGTACAAGATCTCCTGGATCGGCGGCTGCGTGCTGTACGACCGGGCCAAGCTGATCGACTCCGGCGGCTTCGATTTCTGGCGGCGGGTGCAGGAGCGGCACCAGGGCGAGGACGTCGCCGCCCAGCTCGCCGTGTTGGCGCGCCACGGCGGCGCCGGCGTCCTGCCCAGCGGGGCCTACCACCTGGAGTCGCCGACCACGGTCACCGACCGCGACGTGGAGGCCTGGGAGGTGGTCCTCGCCGACGCGGACGCCGACGCCTGAACCCACCCGCCCGCGCCCCCGCGCGCCGCCACGCCCGCGTGCCCCGGGTGCCGGCGTGTTAATAGGGGGCCCTTCCTCTACCGGAGGCGTTAAGAAGGGGCCCCGCCTTCACGGAAGAGCAGTTCGCGGGCGGCTTCTAGGACCTCTTCGAGGGGGACGTCGGTGACGAAGGAATCGCGGTGCGGGCAGTCGCCGTCGCCGGGGCGGTGCGGGTAGATGCCGGGGGTGCAGTCCACCCCGCAGACCGGGCAGTGCACCGTCCACGAGGTGATCGGGCGGTGCCGGCCGCGCAGCGCGGTGGCCGTGGTGATCAGGTTGCCGACCCAGAAGATGCCCACGGTCGGGACGCCCACCGCGGCGGCCAGGTGCAGCGGGCCGGTGTCGTTGGAGATCACCAGCTCGCAGCCGGCGTAGCAGCCGACCAGCCCACCCAGGCTGAGCGTGCCCACCTGCGGCCGGACCGGCACGCCCGCGGCGGCGACCACCCGGTCCACCACGTCCTGTTCGGCGGGGGTCCCCGTGACGAGCACCTCGTACCCGTCGGCGTGCAGCGTCCGGGCCACCTGGGCGAACCGGTCGGCGGGCCAGCGGCGACGGGTGTCGGTGGCCCCCGGGTGCAGCGCCACCCGGGGGCGCTCCGGATCGCCCAGCACGGATCGCGCCTCCGCGCGATCCGCGTCGGTGACCGCCAGCGTCGGGGTGATCGTGGTCGCCGGGGCGCCGACCAGCGCGGCCACCTCCAGGTAGCGGATCACCTCGGGCTGGTAGTAGACGTAGCGCAGCCAGCGATCCAGCGGCGGGGCGTCCTCGGCACGCAGCCCGGCGGTGACCCGGGCACCGAGCGCGGCGACCAGCGGGTTCGAGTTCGCGCCGCCCCCGTGCAGCTGGAGCGCCAGGTCGAAGCGTTCCGTGCGGGCGGCGGCCAGAAAGTCGACCATGCTCGACTCGGCCTCGCCGGCGGTCGGCGTGCGGATCCCCGGCGCGGGCGGCACCACCTGGACCCGGTCCACCGGGCCCGGCCGGTCGCGCCAGAGCGCCGCGTGCCAGGGCGCGCCGAGCAACACGATCTCCGCCTTCGGGTACGCGGCACGCAACGCGTCCAGCGCCGGCAGCACGAAGATGAAGTCGCCGAGCGCGTTCGCCCGCAGCACGGCGATCCTGGCCACGTCGGGCACCAGCCCGGTGGCCGGGGCGAGCAGGGTCGGTGCGGCCACGACAGGGCCGCTACCGGCCGAGTTCGCCGATGGCGACGTCCGGCCGGTGCAGTTCCCGATCCGCCGCCGGGTCGATGCTGTCCGGCGTACCGCTGGGGGAGCCGGTGGGGCGCGGCCCGGTGCGGCCGACGGTGATGGTGCGCGGCAGGGGGCGGATCGCCCGTGGCAACCGCACCCGGAGCAGGCCATGGTCCATCACCGCGTCGATCGCGTCCGGGTCCACTCGCGACGGCAGTTGCACGCGGTACTCGAAGCCCCGGGTCTCGAACCCGCCGGGAATGCCGTGGTCGGCATTGACCTCGGCCTCCGTCCGGGCACGTACGCAGAGCTCGTGGTCGTCCAGCTCGACCGCGACCTCCTCCGGCGCGACACCGGGCAGCCGGACGACCACCTCCCAGCCGTCGGTGGTCTCGCCCAGCTCCACCTCGGGCGGTCCCGGCCGGCCGCCGACCAGCCGGCTCAGCTCGGCCCGCAACGACTGCAACTCACCCAGCGGGTCCCAGCCCTGCTGGCCGCCGCGCCGGCCCCGTCCCGACCTGCTCATCGTGCGCCTCCCGTCGGCTGGCCGGAGGTGGTGGACCGCAGGGAACTCGGCGCGTCGAGGTTGGCGTCCCGCTCGACGCCGACGCCGAGCCGGTCGACGAGTTCCCCGCCGAGCCAGGCCGCGACGCCGAGGATGGAGACCGCCACGATCTCGATGGCGATCAGCGCCCCACCGGCGGTCCGATACTCGGCGTTGAGCCGTACCACCCAGACCGCGGCGAAGAGCAGGAGCATCGCGGAGTTGGCGGCGGCGTGGGTGTGCGCCACCCGTTTGGCCCGGGTGCCGGACGGGATGGCCAGCAGGTCGACCAGCCCGGTCGCCGCGGCCAGCACGCCGCCGATCAGGCCGACGGTGAGATTCCAGTAGGCCAGCTCGCCGAGGTAGTCCGGCCCGCCGAACACGTCGATGATGTCGAACAGCACCGTGGTGACCAGCAGGGCGACCGGGAACATCACCAGCATCGGGTGGACCGGGTGACCCAGGATCTTGAGTCGGCTCTCCATTTCCGGGCCTCCACTGCTCGGGTCACGGGGAGCGCCTGTGCCGGCGCCCGCTGCGCCCCTACCCCGGTCACCACGGGACAAACCTCACGGTGCAGACGACTACACTTACGGTGACGGCTTTCCCGTCCGGGTGCCGTCACCACGGTCAACGCCACGGGGAGGCACAGAGTGACGGTGGAGATCACCTCGGCGGCGGAGTTGACCGAGTTGCTCGGCGCCCCGGCGCCCCGCGCCGTCGCCAAGGAACGCACCACGCTGCACGAGCGGGACCGGCAGTGGCTCGCCGCGTCCCCGTTCTGCCTGGTGGCCACCGCCGGGGCGGACGGCACCTGCGACGTCTCGCCCAAGGGCGACCCGGCCGGCTTCGCCCTCGTGCTGGACGAGCGGAGCATCGCCATCCCGGAGCGGCCCGGCAACAAGCGGGCGGACGGCTACCGCAACATCCTGACGAACCCACACGTCGGGCTGATCTTCCTGATCCCCGGGCGCACCGACACCCTGCGGATCAACGGCCGGGCCCGGCTACTGAGCGACGCGCCCTGGTTCGACCAGATGGCGGTCAAGGGGCATCGGCCGGTGCTCGCCGTGGTGGTCGAGATCGAGCAGATCTTCTACCACTGCGCCAAGGCGTTCCTCCGCTCGCAGCTGTGGCAGCCGGCGACCTGGCCGGCGGATCCGTTGCCCAGCCGGGCCCGCCTGATCAAGGAGGTCGAGGCCCCCGCCGAGACCCTGTCCGAGTTGGAGCGCCACTACGGCCCGGAGTACGCCACCAAGCTCTACACCTGACCCCACCGGCCACAGTTTCGGGGATGTTGCTGCCTCACGCGCTCTCGGATGCAGCAGCATCCCCGAAGTCGTGGCCGTGTATCCCCAGGGTTGCCGGCCAGGTTCGGTACTTTGTCTCTCCAGGCCGCTCGTCGAGCCCGCCGTGCGCGCCGCCCAGGTGGTGCGGACGGCGCGCACGGTCAAGGATCGAGGGTCAGAACCTACCGGCCCTGATGTCGGCCACCGTCACCCGGGAGACCTCGAAGGTGCTCGCGAAAAAGGTCTTCAACTCCGGGTCATCCATGACGGCGGTGATCGGCACCCCGTTCTGGGCGTTGATCGTCAGCACCTGCTGGGCTTCGCTCGAGAACACCCTCGCAGTGAGGGTCAGGGTGGGCTGTCCACCGGTCGTCGACTCCGCAACGGTGACATCGGGGATGGTGGAGATCAGGCGAAGCACGCCCGCCCGCACCTTCGGGTCGCCTCCCCCTGCGGAGAGCACGTCGACGCTGTTAACCCAGAGGTGGTTGTCGGCGATGCGCTTCCGGTCTTCGTCGGTGAGCGGCGGCGGGCTGGCGGCTCCCTTCCGCCGAAGGATCTCCATCAGGTCCTGCTCGGCGGCAGTAGGGGGCTTTCCCTCGTCGTACACCGAGTTGATCATTTGCTCCCGGGCTTTGGCGAGGTCACCGGTTGCCGCGTACCGCGCCGCCGCCACCCCACGGGTGTGATAGCCGTTGCCGAGGTTCTCACCACGAGCGACCACCCGTGGAAGTTCGCGCCTGGCCTCCGTGTAGTAAACCTCGCCGCTGTCGGCGTACAGGTGGTACCGGGTACGGGATGGCACGGTGCCCCGGCGGACATCGACCTTCTCGATGATCAGCGACGCGTCACCCGGCAGCGAGGCGTTCTCTGCGGTAAGGCTGGCCGCCAGGGACACGAGCTTGGTGTCGCCCGCCGGTGCCGGGGAGACGGCCCCAGCCTGATTGTCCGGGCCGGTCGGAGCCGGGGCCGGGCCGGATCCCGTGGCCACCGGCAGGGCCAGCGCGAGCGCGGCCACGGCCGCGAGGCCACCACCGGCGGCCATGCCGAACACGTGGCGCTTGCGCCGCCGCGCCCGGCCGCGCTGCTCGATCGCCTCGACCGGACGATCCATCTGTGCGTCGGAAAGGGTCTGCTTCACCGCGTACCACACCTCATCGTCGTTCATGATCCAATCTCCTAACAGGCTGCGGGCGCGAGCTGCGCCCGCAGGGTTGCGGTGGCACGGGACAGATGGACGGCTACGGTTTGCGCGGAGATGCCCAACACCGCAGCCACGGACCTGGTGTCCAGGTCGAGCCAGATACGTAACACGACCACCTCGCGCTGCCGCCGCGGCAGCCGGCGGACGACGGCCAGCAGGGCGTCGTTCCTGTCGAGGTCGTCCTCGACGAGGGCCGCCCGCTCGTGGCCGTCGAGGGCCACCTCCCGCCGGCGTCGCCGCCACCAGGACACCCGGATATTGAGGGCGGTGCGCACCACCCACGCCGCCGGTGCCGGATGCTGGCTCACCCGCGGCCAGGAGGCCCAGGCTCGCGCGAACGCCTCAGCGACCAGATCCTCGGCCAGCGCGCGATCGCCCGTAACAGCTAGTACGGCACGCAGGCAGTTGTCCCGGAAGCGCTGATAGAAGTCCGCGAAGTCCTTCCGTTCTCGTTCCACAGGGGGTTTACGCATCAGCGCCCCGATCCATTTACCCCCATGCAAGAAATTTCCTGTTGATCATGAGACTGGCGGCGACAAACGGGGTGAACCCGGGAGGACCTGGATCTTGCCGCCGAACGCCCGACGCCCACCACCTGCGGCACGATCGTCCGCCTCAGGGGCAGGGGCTTCCTCCGCCAGCGGTGGACGAGGACCGACGCCGGTTCCGAACGGTGGCCCCGCCTCGACTCGCGGCAGGATATCGAAAAACGTGAAGCCCTGGCCAGCGTTTGTGCTGGTCAGGGCTTCACTCCGAGCCGCCTGACGGAATCGAACCGTCGACCTACGCTAACCGAACGTCACGGTACTGGGCTTGTCATTGACCGCCAGAACCCGTCATTGACCTGCACAGACGCAATCGCCAGCTTGTCGACGCTCGTCACCGCTAGTCGCCCCTTAGCAGGGGTTTTCGGGGGGTAGACGGGGGCACCGTTGACCCGTTGCCGCGTTGACGGTTCACCTGCGGCAACAGCGGGTGCCGGCGGCGGACGTTCGTCGAGCAGGTGCCCGGTTTGACTCGACAGTATGCCCGTCATACGGTCGCAGATGACGGTTGATCCGGATGATCCGGCGTATGCCGACCCGCCGCCGGTGCAGGGTGTGGACGATTTCGCCCGCCGTCGTGGACACCGGTACGCCACCGTGCTGCTCGACATGCACACACACCGGCCGATCGACGTGCTGCCCGACCGCACCGCCGACACCCTCGCCGACTGGCTGCGCGAGCACCCTGGCGTTCAGGTCATCTGCCGGGACCATCGGAGGAGTAGGATGGCCGACATGTGAGCTCGGCACACCGAGCCCCGACCCGCCAGGAGGCGGCCATGCGGATCCTTCCGCCCATCTCCCCTACCCCCGAACAGTTGACCATCCTCGGGGACACCAAGCCGGGGTATGTCCTCATCCGCGGTGCCGCTGGGAGCGGAAAGACAACGACGGCTCTCTATCGTCTTCGGATCTTGTGCGAGTCTTGGTCGTCACGCCGCACCCGACTCGGCCTGGAAGCCCCGGTTCGGGTGCTGGTACTGACCTACAACCGAACTCTTGAGGGATACATCAGCGAGCTTGCTCGGGCTCAGGTCATTGGTCACGTCGGGCTCGAACTGCAGGTGTTGACCTTCGGCAAGTGGGCCGTGGACCTTTTGGGTGGCGCCGAGATTCTGGACCGAGACGACTCGGCGAGGCTGTTGCGGCCCCTGGTCAGGCCCTTGGCCGGAGACACCGACTTCTTTATTGAGGAGGTTGAGTACGTCTTGGGCCGGTTCGAGCTGGATGACCTTGAAGCCTACCTGCCGGCCCGGCGTGGTGGGCGCGGTGCCACCCCTCGGGTGGACCAAGGGCTGCGGCGACGGCTGTTGGACGAGGTGATCCTCCCGTACATCGGCCTGAAGAAGCAGAAGGGGTTGATGGACTGGAACGATATCGCCGTCGCGGCTGGGCGGGTCGACGATGTACCCCCGTGGGACGTTGTCATCATCGACGAGGCCCAAGACTTCTCGGCCAACCAGATCCGCACGGTGCTACAGCACCTCAACGATCCCTTCTCGGCCACGTTCGTGATCGACGCGGCGCAGCGAATCTATCCACGGTTTTTCACGTGGAAGGAAGCCGGGATCGACTCGTTCGCCAAGATCCACCCGCTCAAGCGCAACTACCGCAACACCAAGCAGATCGCCGCCTTTGCCCGGCCCCTCGTCGAAGGGCTTCCGCTTGAGGATGACGGCACACTTCCTGACTTTGAAGCATGCGAGTCTGACGGACCCCTGCCCGTGGTGGTGTCGGGCCAGTACAGCCGTCAGGTCGACTACGTCTTGGCCAGGCTCTTGAACACCGTGGACTTGACCAGCGAGTCGGTCGTGTTTCTCCAGCCCCGTGGCGGACGATGGTTTGACTACCTGCGATCACGGCTCAAGGCGGCTGGGATTCCATGGACGGAGTTGACTCGGGCAAGCACATGGCCGACAGGCCCAGAGCAGGTGGCACTTTGCACGATCCACTCGGCCAAGGGCCTGGAGTTCGACCATGTCATCATGCCGGGCCTCAACCAAGAGGTCACACCGCATGGTGGCGGCGACGGAGACGCCCAGCTCGACCGACTCCGCCGCCTCATCGCGATGGCCGTGGGCCGGGCACGGAAATCTGTCATCATCGGCTACAAATCGGACGACCCCTCCACGGTCCTCGGTCTACTCAAGCCCGATACCTACGAGCTGGTGACCTTGTGAGCAGCGGACCGGCCAGAACTGACGAGATCACGGCATACGTCGCCGAACGAGGGATCACCGAGGTACTGCACTTCACAACCGGTAACGGCCTGCTCGGGATCTTCGCAACCGGCGCGGTCCGGTCACGTGATCGGCTAGACGCGGATCATTACATTGAGCACATCTACACACCAAACTGCACCGACCGCCTAAAGGATGCCGACTGGACCGATTACGTCAATCTGTCCATAAGCCGCGTGAACGGGCGAATGCTCGGCATTTCCGCAAGTAGCTGGCACAACGATGGCGAGACCTGGTGGGCCGTACTGGCGTTCGATCGCTCCATTTTGGCCGACCCTAGAGTCCATTTCACCACCACGAACAATACATATCATAATTGCGTTGAACGCGGCATGGGGGCGCCCGCGCTGCGCAAGCTTTTTGCGCGGTCGGTCGAATGGGGATATTATGGTTCAAAGAAGATCCGATACCAGGGAATGCCGCTGGAGTGGACCACCGACCCTCAGGCGGAGGTACTGTATCCCGGCGAATTATCGATCAGCAAACTGACGGCCATATACGTACGTGACGGCGAGAATGTGGATCACGTGCACGGGCTCTTTGGGATCTTCCCGCATGTGCCGCGAGTGCCAGTCACAGTGAGGCCGGAGGTATTCCAGTGAACGAGACTCAAAGTGTGACGAAGCGCCGGCAGCGCACCATTTCCTCAATGTTGTGGGCAGCTTGGGCCGACGCTGTCGGCTTCATCTCGGAACTCACGGATGAAAATGGCCTCAGCCGGCGGCTCGGCGGTCGTCCGCTCGTGGAGCCTGTGGAATGGGTGCGCCGCGTGGGAGGACGATTCGGCGTAGGGGTCACTCTTCCCGCCGGATGCTATTCAGATGACACTCAGCTACGCCTGGCCACGGCGAGGGCGATCTCGGGCCACGGGTTCGATGTAGAGGCATTTGCACGTGTAGAACTCCCGGTGTGGCCAGCCTATGCGCTGGGCGGCGGACGTGCGAGCAAGGCAGCGGCGGCCAACCTGGCAAAGCCCAATATCCCATGGTTCGGCAATTTCTTTGAGGGATGGCACGATGCTGGCGGCAATGGCGTCGCCATGCGTATTCAACCGCATATCTGGTCTGCTCAGAGCCCTGCCAGCCTCGGACCGCACCTCCTCGATGTCATCGTCAACGGAACGACAACCCACGGCCACCCTCGCGCATTGGTCGGCGCTGTCTTGCACGCCGTTGCACTAGGCGTTGCGATTGATTCTGGGGTCGCACCAAAGCTCAAAGATTTGCCCGAACTACTCAACGTCGTCGACAAAGCTGTCGAGCTAATCGACGGAAATCATCAACTGGCTTCAGTGTGGCGTCCATCATGGGAGAAGGCTACTGGTCGCTTATTTGCCGAAACATGGCATGTCACAGTTGATGAATGTCGTGAGCTACTCGTCACGGCTCGGCAAGTTGCCGAAACGACAGACAGCCCCGAAAGTATGTACGAGGGTCTCATTGCAGCCCTGAAGCTTACGGATCGAGCGCAGCGAGGCAGCGGTACAACCACGGCAGTCGCGGCACTCGTGCTAGCCGCCGCTCTCCCATCGGATCCGGCAGCCGTCAGCCTACTCGCAGCCGGTGCACTTAAAACGGACACCGACACGATCGCCACAATGGCGGCGGCGATTGTCGGTGTTTCAGATGAGGCAACGATGCCGGGGCCACTGTTAGATTCGGCCTACATGCGTGAGGAAGCAATTCGGCTCACTACGATTGCTACGAATGGCCCTACCGAGACATTCAGTTACCCAGATCTTTTGCATTGGTCGCCGCCGCGGAGTCAACTCGAAGCGGTTGGACTGGCGGGGGGCCAGGTGGCGATCGGCGGAATCGGCTGGGTCAAACCCATCTACGGAATCGATCCCGTTGAAGGCAAAGATGGTGTTTGGCAATGGGTTACGAGTGATTTCGGTCCATCGTTTCTCGTGAAAAGGCGACAGGAGATTCGCAAATTGCCGGAGGGCAACTGGCCGGCCCGGCGCAGCCAAATCGTCGATCCAAACTTGGCAAACAATAAGGAGCCATCGCTGGCTACGACGCCACGTGATCGCGGACGCACCGGCCGGTCACTGGGCCAATTGCAGGGTCGAGTAAGCGGCAACATGCAGGACGAGAAACTTCCGATAGACCTCGACCAGATTATCGAATGGGTGAGCAAACAAGGCTTCCACGATCAAGCCCTAGGATATGCGCTCCGACGCATAGCAGAGCGAGGAACGGTCGAGCAGATAGTCGCTTTCGCCACCGCCATTCGAGGTCGCATACATCAACCTTAACTTCGCACAATAGACATCGCTGCGATGTGCCGGGGCCTCGTGCGAGTGGAAGCCGGGCACCGAGGCCGGCACTGAGGGCAAAGGTCGACGGCCCGTCTGCGACATCGCGGGCGGGCCGCCACCTGTCGATGGCGCTGCTGCTCGCTTCACCCCACCTGCCCGTAGCCGTGGCCGGCGATGCGAGGGAGTGACCTCGACGACCTGTCGAGAATCGTAGAATCCACAGCCGATGGGACGCCCTGTGGATAACCTCGGCAGAGCCGCAGATTCCGTCTTACTGGTCCGGACGCTATTCGGCGACGATCTCAGCTGGTGTTGTGCGCAGACGAGTGCAGTCGCCCTGGACGACCTCCGTTTCTCCGTCGGGCGAGACCGGCCCGATTCCGTGCACTGGCGTGCCGGTCAAGGCTTGGACACGCTCAGGTCGCGTTGAAGCCGGGCGCAATACCCAAGTCAGTTCTGCCGCCTGGCGTTGCTCCATCACGGTCATCCTCCAGGTCGATACGCAATGTTCGCTGCGCGTTTTTGCCCCCTTATGCAGGCTTGTGGTACCAGCCTCCGACCCGGGACGATCGCGGACTCTCGTACGCTAGTACGAAGACGGACACGCACTTTGATCCTCGGTAACACCCGGAGTTGATCACCGGACTTCGGCGTCAGGGCGGCGCGGTGCTCGTCGTCCGCCATAGCGCCTTGGCCCCTTCACGGCCACCCAGTATGACATCGATCGGTATGGTATTCAGAGACCGCCTTGAGGCGGCCTGACAGGGCGAGGAGTCTGATCACCCATGCCTGCAAGTCGACGTCGCAGCGGACACCCTGCTGGTCCTAAATGTCCGGACTGTGGCAAGCGTCCGTCGGGCGGCAGGCTTGTCCATGAGCCAACTTGCCCCATGGCGACGTCGTTGGATGCGCTCATGGTTGCGGATGCGGCCTGGTTCGAGCAGCGGCCTGATGCCGAGCATCGGTGCCGGTGGATTACGGCGGCGGAACGGATGGAGTTGCCGGTGGCGGCGGGTAGGTCGCTGTCGCCGAAGAGTGTCATCCACGTAACGCAGATCGAGCCCGGCGTACGGCGTCGGGAGGTACTTATGCCCGGTGACGAGTTCGTGCCAGCCGGGTTGGTTGGGCTGTTCGGTCACCGAGCCTCGTTTGCGCTCGCCGAGCGGGATCGTGGACCGATCCCGACGACACGCACTGGTGAGCTTGTAGGGGGTCTGGAAGCACGGTTGTTCAGGTTGCCTGATGGTCTGGAGCCCGACGGTTTCGTGGAGTTCGACGGCATTGTCGTTCTTCGGCCCGGCGACGCGTTGCCCGTGCCCTTCCGCTGATCCTGGCCGGCTGCGGTCTCGGAGAGAAGTCTCGCCTTCGTGGTTGACGGCGGTCCGCGGCGGGCCTGGCGGAGCCGATCCGGCGTTTTGGTCGCCGGGCGTACGTCCTCACGACATCGATCGCACGCGCTCGCGACACCAATTGACGCTCCTGGGCCGGAGGTCGCCTCTCAATTCTTGTCGGTGGCCTTCGGTAGCGTGCCGGTATGTCTGCGTTGACGTATGAGGTCAAGGACCGGCAGAGTCCTGTGGCTGCGTGGCTGAGCGCCACCTTCCCCTATCACAAGGAAATCCAGGCGGAGTTCCGCAGCGCTGCGGGGCCGCAGCAGGTATTGATGCCGGCCGGGGTGGCTCCCGGAACGCAGGGCGCAGCGATCGACTTCTGGTTGCGAATGCAAGTTGATCCGATGCCGTCGATCGCGCTTCCCCTGGTAGGGCTGTTGTCAAGGCGTGCCCCCTGCCTACGGGCTGGGCAGGAGCTGCTGGGCGAGTTGGCCGCCGGTGAGTCGCCGCGTCGTACGCATGAAGGAGGCGTTGAACTTCGGATGCGGCCGTCCGACTTTGGGGATCGCGATGACGAGTGGTGGGCGCGGGTTTGTTACGCCCTTGCACTCCTGGTCGAGCTTTACCGCGCAGCGGCCGTGGAGCACTCCCGGCTGATGGCCCTGGACGCACGCAGTAGCGCGGCTGACCTATTGGGGCTCGCCAACGATGCCGAAGTAGCCGATCTGATCCAGATGCGTGACCTAGCGGCTGAGCGACTGCTGCCCGCGTTGCCAGCCGGCCCGATCGCTACGGGGATGACGTTTGACGGCAGCGCCGATCTCAACGCGGACGCGGATCTCATCGCAGGGGGGATGCTGGTTGATTTCAAGGCGGGCCAGGGAGGTAAGCCTCGGGCGGACGGCACGCGGGCGGCGTCGCTGGGCCGTACTGATCTCGACCAGTTGCTTGGGTACGCGCTGATGGACTACTCCGACCAGTACGGCATCGACACAGTCGGTTTGTTCGCAGTGCGGTTCGGCTATCTCAGTGCCTGGCCGCTAGCAGAGTTGATCGAGCGGATGGCGGGACGACAGATCGACCTAGCCGATCTTCGGAGCCGGTTTGCGTACGTGTTGCAGGAGGAGTTGCCGCCTCACCAGGCACGGCGTGGCTGGTGAGGCAGCGTCAGGGCACGGGTAAGCCGCAAGCGAGAAGTAGGCGGCGCCGGAAAGGATCCCTCCGCCTACCTCTGACCGTATCGCGGTGGTTTGAACCTGCTGAGGCTGATCGTGTCGCGCGGCATGTTGAGCGCTTGCTGGGCAAGAAGAGTCAGAACGCTGCGACCGGTCCCTAGCGGCAGCGAGGACGCCGAGTGTGCCAGCGCGACGGGGATGACGGCGTTGGGGTAAAGGCGAGTCTGTAGAAGGTCGAGTGCCTCAAGCGTGGCACGCAGCGTCGGGTAGGAGGCCAGTTGCTCTTCTGGCCCAGAAACAAAGGTGCCGTCCCGATTCTTCTGCGGCTTCTCATAAGGTCTGCCACTCGGTAGCCGCGGCACGGTGACGACAAGAACCTCCCCCGTGGTGGTGCGGTAGAAGAACCGGCGTCCGTAGAACTCGTCCTGCCCGTAGAAATGATCGGGTTTTTGGTTGATGATGTACTGGTTGACGTACGGAGTGTCGAGGATCATCACATGGCCCGGCTTGATGTGCTCCTGGATGGCGCGAGCGTGGTCTACGAAGCGGCCCGTCTTCTCGATGCCAACAAGCAGCGGTGCCGCAATGTCGCGGCGGTCGAGATCATTGCATAGCTGCTCCCAATAGGACAGGAACTTTGACTTCATCGGAGCCATCGGGCCATAGAGGGCCAGGGGCCCGTCGGTGATGAACATGCCCTGAGAGAGCCTACTAGGATCCGCGCGGTAGAAGCCATCGATATATGCGATGAGCAGGAGCCGTTCGGCGATGTTCATCGCGCGGTTCAGAGGGCCGAGGTTCTCCCCTTCGTCGCTGAATTCCTCGTACACGCGAAGCACATCGGCTAAATGCAGTGTCTCGCCGCAGCCAGATTGGTTGCAGCGCCCGCCGTCAAGTGTGACAGTCTGCACTAGAGAGCTGACCTTCTCGCAGCTGGGACATTTAGCGAGTTCGGCGTGAGACGCCGGACTGCCCGGGGCGCCGTGGATGGTCATCAGTGCGTCAGCAAGGGTGAACTTCGCGCCGAAGTCGTTGACGCCGGATTCGTGTAGTGCCCGGTCGAACTCCGCACGCCAGGACTCTTTGCCGGTGAACCCCTTGATCGTCACATTCGAGCCCGGCAGTACAGCGTTAACTGTCTGGGTGATTTGGGCGCGTTCGAGTTCCCGGGCGTCGACCAGGCCGCTACGGTTGGCATTGAGGAAGCGCAGAATATCGACGTATACGCCCGCGATCTGCAGGAAGCCCACCCGCACCGACGGGAACCCCGCGCGGGCCTCGACCTCCTGATTGGAGCCGTCGAAGGCGATGGTGAACGACGGGTCGGGGCGTTGGTCGCGGGGAACCTCGTCCAGCGGGACGAGCCGGCTGGTGATCTGCGTTGGTTCCTCGACGCTGACTGAAGGGGTAATCCAACGCTTCATCGCTTCAGCCACGGCCGGGCTTAGAACAGTGGAGACGTGGCCTATACGGGAAGCACGTTCCTGGTCGTACGACATCTTCTCGTTGCCCTCAATCCTCGACCGAGATAGCCGGGAGACCGGCTGCCGTCCGCGCCCGATTGATCATGTCGTGGTCGAACTTGGCGATCTGCACCGGCACGATGTACTTGCCGGAGAACGTCTTCACCCGGGCATAGCCTTTGTCCTCGGCCTTGCGCAGGCCGTCCGCGAAGACCCCGAAGTCATAGTAGTGGGCCAGTTCCCGCGTTTCGTTGTCCGAGTTCAGGTGAGCGACAACCCAATTCGACGTGTTCGACAAGATCCGCTTGTCGATGCTGGTGACTTCCTGGGTGGCGTAGACGAGCCCCATCTCGTACTTGGCGGCCTCCTTGGCGAGCCGTACCCATGGGTCGTCCTGCACCTTCGACTTGCCCGACTTATCTCGGTCGAACAGGTTGTGTGCCTCTTCGACGACGATTTGGATGGGCACGGCGGGTTGGTTGCTACGGAACCGGTCGTTCGCCTTGTCGATCAGCCGGACCACCAGGCGCTCGGAGAGCATTTTAATGACCTGGTCCGACCCGATCGACAGGTCGATGATGACCATCCGGCCTTCCTTCAGGTCCGCCCACACCCGGTCAGCAAGGTCACCGGTGCTAGTCGGGTCATGGAAGTCCGTCAGCAGACGGATCTTATTGAGTACGACGCTGCCCACCTTCGCGTCGTACACGGTCAGGATGTTCATGAACGCATCGCAGTTTTGCCACGACTGGAGGTCGAGCGAGGCGTATTGGGCAGGCACCCGCCCTGTCACCACCTCATCGATCCGCGCTGACAGCCAGTCCATCAGCCGCTTCGCGGCGACCGGTGAGTCGACCGCGCACAACCCCTGACGCTCGTTGACGACTCGGATGTGCTGGGGGCGGACCTGCTCGAATGCCTGCCGCAGCGGCTTGTTTATCTTGAACAACAGGGAAAACCCGCGCGGTGGCGGCGGAAAGTCGGCCTTGGACAACAGAGCGTAGAACGCCAACCGGGCACGCTGCGTTTTACCCAGCTCGTCGTAGAACTCCTTGTCGCCGGCCGGGCCGCTGGGGAAGTCGGCGCGGTCCGGGTCGAAGATGGCCGCGGTCTTGAACGCGTTGGCGTAGGCAGTGGTCACGTCGGCCAAAGAGTTCTGCACGAACTCCCATACCATAGGCAGCTCGTCGGTGTCGAAGAAATTGACGGCCAGCGGGAACTCCTGCCCAGTGTTCGCGTCCGGGCGCATCTTGTAGATGTGCACCAGGTCGCTCCCCGTACCGAGCAGTCTCAGGCCGGTCTTATCTTGATCGTTGACGTTGGCGTACTCGCCCTGCGGATCGAAAATCAACTGTCCGATCTTGACATTCGTACGAGCGGCATGCTCGAACACAGCCGTACAGATCGTCTTGTTGGTGTTGGACTTACCCACGCGCGTCATACCGAGCACGGCGGTCTTGCGCGAGATGAAATCCGTGACTCGAACCTTCGCCGGCACGGCATCCATCTTCGCCGCCGTCGCCCGACGGCGGGTCGAGGCGAACCGCACGGTGCCCAACTCGATCAGGCTTGGAGTGGTCGACTCGGCGATCTCCTGCTCAGTCCGCTCGGGGTAGGAGGCCACGAACGACAACACCTCGGCCGAGGGCAGGTACACGAAGTATCGGGCGCCCGCGTAGACGTTGTCGATGTCAGCGCCCCATTGGATGAATGGCCGGCGGGCGACGGTATCGGAGTAGAAGGTGCCCAGCACATCACACTCGAACGCCGAGAGCTGCGTCTGACTGGAGGTGAGGTTGTCCATGACGTCAGCGGGTCGCTGGTCACGGATGTCGGCGTCACGCATCGCCGCCAGTCGGGTCGCGACCAACTCCGCCTCATTCGGCAGCGCTGCGGTGCTACGCACCCGCAGAAGGATGACTTCCTCCTCATCCAGCGGCGCGTTGGTCTCCTTTGTGGGCACCGTCGCCGCCGCCAGCAGGAACCCATTACGGGGCACCCCACCCGCGTCACGCTTGACAAGGTCATCGGTGATCACGATCGCACGGTCATAGCCGAGGTGATAGATGCCGCCCAGACGGCTGGCACCATCGAGCAGCCAGGTCAACGGATTTCCGCCGGCCGAAGCGGCCCCAGCGATGCCGGACAACGTGGTCACGCGACTCCTCCTTCGTGTTGCGCCCGGTGCAGGTCGGGCGCTGTGTAGATAGAGGTAGCAGGGAGATACGACAAGAAGGCTCTGCCATCTACCGGTCCGTGATGGGCCGCGCCAGCACCGACACTGCACAGAACCTTGACGCCTGGCCCAGGCTGACGTTTACCTCCGGTGCTGAGCAGCTCAACTACTCAACGCGGTCGCTGGGGCGAGACAGCGTTGAGCCTCATGAGATCAGCAACGACAGTCAGTGAGATCATCGACACGATCAACCATCATGCCTTCTGTCGCCCGAGGACGGAACCCCTCGTTCAGCTCCCGCTCGTGTCCGTCGAGTTGACCTTCTCGCACGAGCTGCATGTGCCGTCACCGACGTTGTGATAGTCGTCCGACTCTGGGACATCTGGAAAGTTGGTCACGAGCAACTCGGCACGGACGGTTCGTTGCCGTTTGCCCTTCTTGTCGTCTGCCCTGAGTCCCGCTGCGGTATACCGGTGCATTGCGTGCAGCACATGACGGCCCTCGGCT
The DNA here is from genome assembly GCF_050942455.1 of Micromonospora sp. CA-263727. Classification (NCBI taxonomy): domain Bacteria; kingdom Bacillati; phylum Actinomycetota; class Actinomycetes; order Micromonosporales; family Micromonosporaceae; genus Micromonospora; species Micromonospora sp. CA-263727. Next base: position 551,826 of record NZ_CP192031.1, on the reverse strand, counting down.
GGGGGATACAGTGCACGCGCGAGTGCGTTGTCATCGTAGGACAACAACCACCGGAACGAGGTCTCGCCGGAAAGTACCCGCGCAAGGGCCCTATGCTGATCATCTTGAAACGACCACTGATATAGGTATCGCGCCTTATCGACATATGGCGGATCGAAGTACACGACCGTCTCTTCCCGTCCCACCAATCCGCCGTACCTGCGAGAGACAAGATTCAAACTGGCATCCCAGTCGTGGCTCCATACGTCAAGTAGGCGCCCAGTGTTCGCCAGTTGCCCGACGGCCTCTATTCGCCGCGCGAGCGCCTCCTTGTTGAATCGACAGTCAATTTTATACTTGGTTTCGGCGTTTTGATTCAGGCCGCCGATCGGACCAGCCCAACCATGCAGGATGCCAGAGAATGTAGTTCTATTCAGAAACAGGCACTTTAGTGCCAGATCGCGAGCTGTGGTCGAATTGCAATTTCGCCACCACTTCCATCGCTCGACAGTCACCGGCATTTCATGCATTGCGTCGATCAACCATGTTGTATCGAATGCAGCCACGTGCCAGAAAGCCGCTACAAGCGGATCAGCGTCCGCGAGCACAACGTGCTCAACGACGCCGGTGCCTGCCAGTCGCAACGCCGTCGTAGCTCCACCGCAGAAGGGTTCCACGAACAGCCGGGGGGGTGGCACATTGCTAGCAATGATGCGCTCGATGATCGGCACGAGCTGGCGTTTGGCACCGGGATATCGCAATGGGCTGACCACCGACGCCGAATATTGGCGCGGGTTATCAACGGCTTCGGGCTTGAGCTGGACTTGCGCCGGCGGCCACGGCTCGGTACGACACGCCAGACTTGGACCGTCCCGGGGGTCGTCCTGCCCTACCACCCTTCCCCCTTCGCTGGCCGTGTCATAGTAACGTGGACACGGCGACGCTGATGATCGACCCCAACGTTATTCGTTCCCGGCCGGAGCAGTAAAGCGTTGGCCTGCTCAGTCGGGTTCGTGCCGTAAAGACACGGCCAACATTCCACGGCTACCGACGTCGCAGGCACTGCAGTCGCAGTTGGGGTTACGCGCGGCCAGCCTCGTGGCCTTGGACGCAGCAGGTGACCCTGTATCCGGCGGACGGGTCGAGGGCTCACAGTCAGCCCAGTGCGACCGCCAGCGGCGTGCGGGCAACGGATCAGCGCCAACGACGCTCGACCGAACCGCGCCAACGAGATCGTTGGCGTTGGTGATGATGTCGCAGAAGACTGCCGGGACATCCCACCCTGTGGCGTCGCCGCTACCGCGAGCTGCGTGGATTGCGGCCTCGGGTTGCGCGTAGCCGGCTGTCGTCGTGGAGGTAGCTCGGATCGCTGCTGGTTAGGCTCTCGTGTTCACGATAGGCGGCTAGCGCTCTTTCGTAGTGGTGACGGAGCGCTCGGCGAAGTTCTGCGGGTTCCTCAGCGGCGACGTCGGCACCGAAGCTGGCGACGAGCGGGACGAGCCATTGCCAGTTGTCCACGTACAGGATGATCCGCACCGTTCCGTCTGGTTCGTGGTGGACCTCCGAGTCGGGCTTGAGCCCGAGCCGCAGCATCTCGTCTCGGGCGCTGGCGTGAATGCGTAGCGCAACCCGGGTGGAGCCGCGTCCGTAGTCTTCGAGGGCTTGGGTCCACCAGTCACGCAGGTTGAAGGCGTCGCCGGGGTGAGCGAAGGTCAGGTCAGTACGGTTGAGTCGGTCGATGAGGTTGAGACGGTAGCGGCGAGGTTCGCCTCGGGTAGGAGCGGCGACGAGCCACCATTCGCCCCCCTTCCAGACCAGCCCGTAGGGCTTGACCGTCATCGTTTCGGCCGCCTGGGAGCGTTTGACGCGGACGGTGATCTCGATGGCGGTGCTGGTGAGCAGTGCGTAGCGGATGGCGGGAACGTGGCCGGAACCTTCGTCTTGCCAGTACCAGTCTCGGGTGTCGAAGTAGATGCGTTGGCCGATCTTGCGGAGCGTGTCTCGGGCGTAGGCGCTGACCCCGCCAGCTTGGAGGAGGCCGGGGTCGGTGATGGCTTCGTCTCCGTTGTCGATGAGGCCAAGCACGTAGAGGCGCAGTACGTCGTCCGCGTCCATGATCAGCGGGTCGACTGGGCTTTCGGCGCTGAGCCGGTAGCCGCCTTCGCGGCCGGCGATGGACTCGATGGGCAGTCCGGCGGTGTTGAGTTCTTCGATGTCGCGGTAGATGGTGCGGACGCTGACGTCGAAGCGGGTGGCGAGCGCGGTGGCCGAGACCCAACTCTTTGACCGTAGTTGCTGCACGATGCCGATGTGGCGGGCATAGCGCTGGTTGACCACGATTGCTCCTGACCTGGCGACTGTCACCATTGTCAGGGTTACGCGGCGGCGTGGCTAGATCATCGAGCGACCGCGCGGCGGTAGGTGTCGAGAAGGGCCGTGCCCGCGGTCGCGGCGGTGTAGCGGGCGAGGTGGTCGGCGACGGTCTGTGCCGGGGGCGCGGGTTGCTGGCAGCGGGTAACGATGGCCTTTGCCATCTGGTCGTCGTCGTATGGGTCGGTGTAGGTGACCAGGTCACCGGCGATCTCGTGGTTGACCGGGGTGTCGGCTGCCAATACGGGTGCGCCTGCGGCCAGCGCCTCGTGGACGGGCAGTCCGAAGCCTTCGTAGAACGAGGGCCAGAGAAACGCGGTGCAGGTGGCGAAGTGCTGCGCTAGGACTCGGTTGTCAATGTGGCCGAGGACGGCAATGTCGGGCGCACCGTTGATGGGCAAACCGCGTTCCCAGCCGAGGCGGCCGACGAGTTTCAGTTGTGGGGGCATGGCGTCGGGTGCGGCTTGGCGAGCGAGTCGGAAGGCGCGGACCAGGCGGGGGATGTTCTTGGTGGGGATGTAGACGCCGACGGCGAGTAGGAACGGCTGTGCTGGTGGTCGGGCCGTGGTGCGGGCGTGGTGGAGTTGGGCGGCGAATCGACTGTCGATGAAGTTCGGGACGACGGTCAGCGGCTGCGCGGGTTCGCCGAAGACGTGGACGATGTCGGCGCGGCTGGAGTCCGAGACGGTGATGATCGCCCGGAGGTGCGGGTGGTGGAGCTGGTCGCGCAGCCGATCGTTGTCCTGGTCGCGGATGCGTTTGACCATCAGCTCGGGGTACAGGTAGCGGCCTGGGTCGTGCAGTGTGTAGACGGCGGGGTGGTCGAACCGGCGGGGTAGGTCGAACGGGTAGTGCACGAGGTCAGGCTCGAAGCCGCGTAGCGCTCGGGTCAGGGCGTGGGCGTGGCGGGTGCTGACGGTGAGCACCTGGACGTGGGGGTACGCGTCGGCGGGGAACGCGGCCCGCTCGCTCTCGCGGACCACGACGGCGGTAGTGACGTGCTCGTACACGGTGCCGAGGGCTTCGAGCAAGAGCAGGATGTAGCGTTCAACTCCAGTCTGGAAGCTGCCGCACCAGTAGCGGGCGTCGATCGCGACGCGGATACGGGTGTCAGGACCGGGCACCGGAGCGCACCCCCACGGTCTTGCCGATGGTGCTGACCCACTGTTCGGTGTCGGTGGTGAGGAAGTCGAGGACGTGTTCGCCGAGCTGTCCCCAGCGTTGGTCGATGAAAGTGGCGACCTCTTCCGGGGTGGGGGTGGGGTTGTCCAGGTAGAGCCGGCCGATGACGTCGATGACGTAGGTGTCGACGTGGGCAGTGCCGCCGCTGCCGTAGACGAGGTTTGTGGTGAGGTTGGCGGTGTAGGGGCCGACGCCCTTGATGCCGAGCAGGTCGGTGATCACCTCAGCCGGTGGGCGGCTGCGCCAGTCGGCCCAGGTGTAGCCGACCTCGGTGAGGTAGCCGGCCACGTTGGCGAGGTCTTTCGCCCGGAACCCGACCTTGCAGGCGCGGAGTTCTTCGTCGGTGGCGCGGGCCATCATCGGCGGTGTCGGGAACACATACACGGGTTCGCCGGCCACCGTCTCCCCGCTGGGCTCGCCGAAGGCGGCGGCGAGGTTTCCCATCATGGCGTAGATCCGGTTGAAGTTCGTGCGCTTGGCGCACACCACCCCGCACAGCGCCTCGAACACGTCGGGGTAGAGCTTGCCGCGACCGAGGCCGCGGTGGTTGACGGCGGCTTGCAGGACCGGATCGCCGGAGGCGAGGGCAACGATCTGCTCGTACGGGTAGTCGAGTTGCAGGCAGCGCACCAGCGCGGCGCGGACCTGGTCGACTTCATCGGGTATGGCGTCGTCCACGGTGACCCGGGCGGTGAGCTGGTTTGGTGCGCTCTGCCTGATCCGGGCGACGGCGTGGTGGGCGTCCTTGGGTCCGATTCGTAGCGGGCGGACCAACTCGTCGCCGTCGCGGACCCACGGATAGATCAGGTAGGTCTCCAGCGCGTAGGTGAAATCAACGTGGGTGTCCAGGTCGAGGACAAGGTCGTGGCTGCTCATCGGGCCTCGATCAGGTCGTCGCGGTACCGCAGGACCGGGCTGTTGTCGTCGAGGTGTAGCTCGATCACGCCGCCGATCGGCAGCTGGATCTTGCGCGGGGTGTGCCCGAACTCGACGTTGGTGATCACCGGGAAGGCTCCGCCGGCGCAGCGCACGATCAGGTCGTCCCAGGTCTGGTCGGGCGCGTCCCCCTGGCTGGTGTCCACGGGCACACCGACGACGAGCGCGGCGATCCGGTCGAACACGCCAGCCAACCTCAGGTGGGTGAGGGCCGCGTCGATGTCCACCCAGCCCACGAAGACGTCTTCGAGGATCAGGATGGCGCCGTCGAGGTCGGGTAGGTAGTCGGTCCCGACGAGCGCGCGGATGGTGCCGAGGTGTCCGCCGATGACCGGGCCTCGCACGGTGGTGCCCGCGCCGCGCACGATCCTCCAATCCTTGCCGGGAACTTCCCGGCCGGTGAAGCCGCTGGTGATGGCATCGAAGAAGGCGGTGGCGGTTTCGTCGTGCACGGGGCGTTGGAAGAAGTCGTAGCCGGAGGGGCCGTGCAGGGTGAGCAGGCCGGTGCGGGCGTGGATGGCGTTGAGCAGGATGGAGGGGTCGGACATGCCGGTCAGGATGGTGGGGTTGGCGGCGATGGCGTCGTAGTCGAGCAGGGGCAGTAGTTGCGCTGCGCCCTTGCCGCCGGTGGCGGGCACGATGAGCCGCACGTCCGGGTCGGTGAAGGCGGCGTTGAGGTCGGCGGCGCGCTGCTCGGCCGGGCCGGCGAGGTACCCGGTAGTGGCCCGGCAGCTCGGGTAGGTGCGCACCTCGTAACCGCGTCCGCGCAGGTAGCCGACAAGCCGATCAAGGTCGTCGCTGCTCACCGGGGACGAGGCAGCGACCACTGCCACGGTGGAACCGGGTGGCGCGGCTGGAGGCCGAATCGTGGTGGGCATCGCCCCTACCTTTCTGGTTGATCGTCTGGTCCGGCGTCGCGGACAACTCGGAAGCCCACAAGGTGTCCGCAGTGCTCGGCGGATTCCAGGGGGCGCACGGTGGTGCGCAGGAAGTAGGTGTTGGCGCGGGTGTCGCCGCCTCGGTACTGCGGGTGGTCGCGGTAGCTGTCGGAGCACCACTGCCACACGTGGCCGGTCATGTCGTCGACTCCGAACGGCGATGCCCCCCAACCATTGGCGGTAATCGTATGAAGGGTCGAACCTCTGGCCAAGCAACGCGGCGGCGCGGGCATGGCAGAGCCCCAGGGGAACCAACGGCCATCGGTGCCGCGAGCGGCGAACTCCCATTCGTCCTCGCTGGGCAGCCGGCCGCCGGCCCACAGCGCGTAGCGCTGCGCCCAGACCCAGGGCACGATCGCCGGGAGTTGCCCCGTTCCGAACGCCGGCTGCACATCCCCGACCGGTCCGAGGACGTACTGCTCGGCCGTCGCTTCGACAGCCGCGGCCTGTTCCGCTCGATCGGTCGTGCGGAGAAAGGTGGCGAACATATCGCGGCTGACGAGATGCTGGTCCATCCAGAACGGCGTGAGGTCGACCGGTCGCGCTTCCTCCCCGACGGGGTCGAGCCCGAACACGGACCGGACCACGGCGCGGTCCTCCGCGCGGAGTCCGAGGGTGGCCGGGCCACCCGGGATGAGCACCTCGGTAGCGCCGTCGCTATCCCGAAGACGGGTTTGCGTCGGCGTCGGGTCTGCCGGTCGTAGGGCGGCGTTGAGGTAGCGCGCCATCACTTCCAGAAGGTCATCAGGACTCTCGCCGTCTCGGGTGACGGTGGTGCCGGTGAACAACCATCCGGCCCCGTCCGGTTCTGGCTCGGCCCACTCCTGGTGGGCGTACCACTGGGCGTAGGTTTCGTTGCGGCCGTTGGGCTGCCATCTGGCGGTCAACTCCTTGATGCCTCGGCCGCGTACGACGGCTTGGGCCTGGCCGAACATGCGCCGCTGGGCTCCCGCCCAAAGCAGGCGGCAGCTTGCCAGGAACGAGTCCAGCCGGGCTGGGCCGTCTGGCGGGTAGGTAATCTCGGCGCAGCCGATGATCTCGTCGGCGAGGTCTGAACCGTGGTAGGTGACCTGGAACGCCAGGACACTCCATGCCGGGTCGGCGACCAGGGCGGCCAACTGGTCGGCGGTGCGGCGAGGGGTGGTCATGTTGAACTGGTTGGAGCGGGCGTGCAACTGCGCGAGCCGCCGCAGGGTCTCCGCGTCGGTCGGGTCTTCGATGCACACGATCTCCGGAACGAGTTCGCCGCTGCGGCGGGCCTGGTAGTAGCGGGTGCGTTGCAGGTCTGAGGTCGTGGGCGGCTGGTCGCTGCCGGGGTGTAGTTGGCGGCACAGGTCGGTAACGAGAAGCGGAGTAGCGGCCACCGCGGGCACATGCAGTGCCGGGTATGCGGCGCGGAGGCGCTCCTGCTGGCCGGGGTTGTCGTCGATGAACACGGCGTGCTGCGCGGAGATGTTGTCGAAGTAGCTCAACGCCCACGTGGTCGCGGCGGTCTTGTCGATGTCCTGTGCTGCCCACAACTCTGCTAATGGCACGGCCGGATCGATGCCAGCAAGGGCAGCCTGCGCCTCGGCCGGGTCGTTCTTGCTGATCCCTGCTAGTAGGGCGCCGCGCTGCTGACGGGCGGCGAGATGCTGTCGCCATACTCGGTGGCTGAGTTGGCCTACGACCCCACCGGCCGTGAACGCTGCTGGGAGGCCGTCCTCGGCCACCGTGCCGGGCCACAGCACTCCGTCGAGGTCGGTCAGCAGCACCTTGGGTCCGGGTGTCAGGTGCGGGGCGAGTGCCTGCCAGTGTGTCCAGGCCAGGTCGAGTAGGCGGTTCCACAGGTAGCCGACGCGGTCTCGGCGGCCGAGCACCTCCAGCGTCGCGGCCACCGCCGGGAAGTCCTCACCGGCGGTCAGCACGTCGAGGTCGGCCGCCTGGTGCACTGGTATCACCACTGCACCGGCGGCTGCCGTCGTCTCGGTGACAGCGGCGTTCGCAGCCTCTACCGCCTGCGCCGACTCCGGGTCGGCGTAGGGCAGGGTCTGGACCAACAAGGGACGCGACTGGCAGTCAAGGGCGGCGAGCAGTTCCCGCAATTCGACGGTCAGCGTGGTCTCAGCCTGGCTGGCGTTGGCGTACACCGCGCTCGCGGCCTCCAATGCCGCCGTCACGACGACCGTGACCCTCAGCGGGTGTTCCTGCACGTTCCCGAGCCTGGCGGCGAGCCGTTGCACCAGCAGCGCCAACCCGGGCAGTCTCGCCCCGTCCGGAACGAAGCTGATACCCAAGACCTCGCTCTCCGGCTCGCCAGTGAGGTCTGGCCGTTCGAGATCGGCCAGCCAGCGCATGTATCCGACCGTCATCGTCGCCTCCTACCGGGCGCTGCTGTCGAAGATCAGCCGCACCACCGTGCCGGTGGCGTAGTCCCATGCCGGGTCACAGCCCAACCCGGCGATCACTGCCGCTACTTCCTCCACCGTCAATGCCCGGCCAGCGGGCAGACCTGCGTAGTGCGCGTCGACGTCGGTGACGCCCTTCATGGCGAGGATCTGCTCGGCCTGCGGGGAGGCGATCAGCGACGGCGCGACGACGTTGACCCGCACGCCGTGGCGGGCCTCCTCCTTGGCCAAGGTCAGCGCGAGCGCTTCCAACCCCGCCTTCGAGGCGGTGTACGCGCCGTTGCCGGCCCCGGCCACGCGCACGGTGTCCGAGCTGACCACCACGATCCGGGCTGCCCCGGCACGTGCCCGCGCGGCGAGCGCCTGCCAGGCCGTGACCAGGCCGAGCGCGTTCACCGCGAACAGCCGGGCGAACTCCTCGATGGGCGTCTCCGCCACCGGCCGTTTGGAGGACGCCACCCCGACGGTGAACACCACCACGGCCAGCCGGTCAGGGGCAGCGTCCACCGCCGCCCGTAGCCCGCTGGCGTCGCCGCTGGCCGCGTCGAACGGCACCCAGCCCGTACCGGCGTCGGTGTCGCCGGGGTGCTGCCCGTGATGGGTGGCGATCACGCCCAGCCCGCGCGTGCGCAGCTCGGCCGTCACGCTCCGGCCGATGGCACCGGACCCGCCGACCACCACCGCGAGATTCCGCCCGCTGCCCATCAGGCTGCCTCGGCGCGCGGCGAGTCGGGATGGTCGTTGACGAACATCTCCTCGAACCGCATCTGGACCTCCGGGATGTCGAACAGTGCGCCGACCGCACGTGCGGTGTCCGCCGAGGCGGGGTCGTCGCGGCCGATGACCACCACGCAGTTCGGAAAGGCCACGTACATTCGCTCGTCGTCGAGGAAATGTGCGTAGAACCGCTTCGGCAGCAGCACCTGGGCTACCTGCATGGCGACCGCCAAGACTCGGTGACGGGTCACGGCGAGTTCGGCGATCTGCACCGGCAGGGTGCCGCCGAGCAGGTGTGGGTAGCGGCGCACCATCACCGCCGGCATCGGCATGGGTAGCTGCCCGTCGGTCAGGCTCTCCATCAACACCAAGCCGCGCATTGTTCTCTCCGAGTGCTCAACAGCCTGGTCGGCTTTCATGCCGGCACCTCCGCTCGTGCTGCCCCGGGCTGTTTGACCAGGCGAGTGTGGGCGCGGGCACGCGCCACGGTCGCCGCCGACGTCCACGGCGTCTGCGAGTCGTAGTAGTCGAAATCGGCCCAGCCCTCCAACGTGTCCGGTGCCTCGAACCCGTAGCGCAGGGCGTCATCGAACAGCGGCGTACCGGGGAACGGGCCGAACAGATGTACCCGCGTCTCGGGCCGTGGCTGTAGTTGGCTGATTGCGGTTAGGAGGTCGTACGTCTCGTCCACCTCGGCGTCGGCCTCGCCGGGGAACCCGACGATGAACGTGTAGCAGCCGAGGATGCCGTGCGCGGCGATGTCGGCCGCGACGTCATACGCCTGTTCCCGGGTGATCTCCTTACGGACGATTTCCCGCAGCACCCGGTCCGAGCCCGACTCGATCCCCATCAGCAGCCGCCGGCACCCGGAGCCGGCGATGCCGCCGAGCAAGTCAAGCCGTTGCTTGCGGGAGCGCAGCACATCGTTCGGGTTTATCGAGGCCGCCCAGCCGATCCCGAGCTGCCGTTCGGTGAGTGCCTGGCAGAAGTCGACCGCGCGGCGGGGCTGGACGAAGAAGTCGGCATCGTAGAACTTGATCCCGCTCAGGTCGTACGCCTCGACCAACTCGGCGATGTCGTTCACGAGCGGATCGGCCGGCATCGAAGACCACGACCGCTGATAGGTCAGCTCGTAGCAGAACTGGCACTTGTAGACGCAGCCCTGCGACGAGACGTAGTTCAGCGTCCGGGGCGCCACCGTCGGATCGTCGCGGACGTACTCCTGCACGTTGAGCAACTGCCACGGGTACCGGGCCATCATCTCCGTCTTCGGCGCGTTCACCGGCCCCTTCATCAAATGCCCACCGCGCGCCATCAGTAGCCCGGGGACCTGTTCCAGACGGCCAGACCCGAGCAGGCAGCGCACCAGCTCCGGCATCGACCGCTGTCCAGGACCAACCAATGCCATGTCCACCAGCTCGTGCGTGGCGGTCTGCTCCCCGAGCACGTTGACGTGCGGCCCGCCGAACACCACCGGCGGACAGCCGGATCGGAGCTTCGCCTCCCGCACCATCTCCAAGGCGTGCCGAATCTGGCCACCACCGGTCATGATGCTGACCCCGATGCACACGGCCCGGTCGAGGTGCTCGTCCAGGAATGTGGTCCACTGCTGCCCGGTGCGCTGATTGCCGTCGAAGATCACCACGTCGACATCGCCATCCGCGAGGAGGCGTTGCGCGATCGTCAACAGCGAGAACGGCATCCAGTGGTACAGGTAGTCCTTCTCGTGCTCCACCCGAGGGTAGACCAGGATCACCAGCCGGCGCCGGGCCGGAGACGGCAGCAACACCGTCATGACAGCACCTCCGCCACCGACACCTTGGATGCCTCCACGCGGAACGTCGCCCCCGCATACACGTCGAGAGCCCGTTGTACGGTCGACTCCAGTTCGCCGCCGTCGCTGTCGAACAGCTCGCCCAACGGCACGGTGATGTCCTCCCGCAACAGGCAGAACTGCAACCGCAGGTCGGCCGTCAGTCGCAGCGCCATCAACGCGTCGTGGCATGGGAACAACGGGCAGGTGTCGCAGACTGAGCCGTACCAGGCACCGGCAGTGCTGTCCTTCACCACTACCTCGAACCCGGTGGCGAACGACAGGACGGTCATCGGATGCCCCAACCCGCCCTGCGTCCGCGTCGAGATCTCCACGGCGTCCTCCGCGAACTGCGCCGTGATCGACTCCAACGGCACATACAGGTCCCGGATCACCCGCCCCGCGCGCTTACGCGCGAGCCGCTTCGCGAACGACTCCGCTCCCGCGTCGAGGTCCTGGATGACGTCCAGAAGCTTCAGCGTTGCGACGCCTTCTCGCGCGCAGAACGCGGCCAGGTCCGCCACCTCGTCGTCGTTGACGCCGGCCATAACCACCATGTTGACCTTGACTGGCACACCCGTAGCCACACACGCCCGCAGCGCGTCCAGCACGGCGGCGTGATCGCCCTGACCAGTGATTTCCTTGTGCAACTCCGGGTCGAGCGTATCCACGCTCATGTTGAATTGAGTCACTCCGGCCCGAGCCAGTTCGTCCGCCCGAGGACCGATGCGGGGGTGTCGCGAGATGACCTCGACCTCGCCGAACGCCGCTTCGGTGCGCAGCCGCTCGGCCGCTTCCTCCAGCGGGTCGTAGAGTGCCGGGTCGCCACCCGTCAGCTTCACTCCCGTCACCCCCGCGCGACGGACCAGACGACCGATCGATACGAGGCGGTCGACGTTCAAGTCGGTGCCCGCCGCGGTCAGCACCGCCTCCCCGGAAGGCCGGCAGAAGAAGCACGCACGACCACACCGCGAGTTCACGGTGACGCGGAACTGAGGCAGAAGCCTGCCAGAACCCTGACGATCCATGCTCCAAGCGTCGATGGGCGCATTCATCAGGGTCAAGGTGTCGACGGCAGGGTTAGTGTCAGGGTTTGTCGGCAACCCTCGACCAACACTGACACGCACCGTCAGGGCCTGATCACCAGAATTCCCGTACGGTTGGACCCGTGCTTGCGGGAGTCCTGATCACTGAGAGTCTGCGCCACGACGTGACGCTCGAACGCCTCAACCTACGAGTCGACAAGATCTCCCGCTGGCGAAACCCCGACCCTGCGCCAGGCCAACCGGATACCTGGACCATCGTGGACTTCACCTCGGACCGCAGCGACCCCATGGGACTTGCCGACCAGTTCGCGCAAGCCCTGTCCAGCCCGGGGTGGTACGTCGACTTCCACACCGAAGATCAGAAGTTTGTCGTCTTCCCCGACAAGACCTTCGCCTATCGCAGGGGCGACGATCGAGGCCGCGCCGAGGCCGTCGCCTACGCACGCTCGGCGGGCGTACCCGACGATCAGTGCGACTGGGGCGAGTAGCCGTGGCTGTTGCCAGAGAGGCGGGTCGGGCTCCCAGACGAGGATCGACGGTGTTGGGTGCCCGCACAGCTCGACTGGGCACCCAACAGCATCAGTCCGTCGAGTCGAACGCGCCGTGCTTCGCGCCGTCGATGAACGCAGCCCACCCCGCCTGCGTGAACTCCAGGATCGGCCCCTCGCCCCGAGCTTTGGTGTCCCTGACCCCGACAGCGTCCTTACCTAGGTGGGCGACCTCCACGCACGCACCGTTGTTGCCGGATCGGCTGGACTTGAACCACTTAACCGAGTCCATCCTTCTTCTCCTGAATCAATCGGGTGGACTCCCTGGGCGACAGCGTCAGGGAGAGCAGGTGATCGAAGACGCCCGTGAGCCGCCGGATCTCCTCGGGCGACTCCAGGAACAATTCTCCCGCCAGGGTCTCGATGTAGCCAAGAGGCGGGTCACCATCCGCGAACGTCAGGACATCGAAGCCGCCATGTACAGCGAGGTGAGCACCGGCGGCGAGCGTCAGGACCTGCACGGTGACGTTGGGCAGCGCGGAGACCTTGATGAGATGATCCAGTTGCTCGCGCCGCACGTCGGCGTCGCTGACCTCCAGCATCAGCGATTGTTCCGTGATGATCGCGTGTAGTCGCAGCGGCGGCCGGCGCGTCGTCAGCACCTCTTGGCGCTTGAGGCGCGCCTCGACACGTTGGGTGATCTCCTCCTGGTCAGTCTCCCGACCGATGCGGATGACCGATTCGGCGTACGCACGGGTCTGGATGAGTCCGGGGATGAGGGTCGGCTGGAACTCACGGAGTTCGACCGCCTCAGCTTCGTACGCGATGAACGTGGCGTATCGGGCCGGCAGCGTGTTGAGCCGCTGCCACCAGCCCGGCTCGCGCAGTTGTTCGGCCATGCTGCGGAGCGCCAGCCCGGGCTCTTCGTCGTGCGGGACGTCGTAGGCGACGAGGATCTCCAGCACATCTCGCGGGCGCGGCTTGATGTCGCCGGACTCGATGCGGGCGATCCGCTGCTGCGAGCACTTGAGCAGCTTGGCTGCGTCTCCCTGCGTGAGACTGCGTCCCTCGCGTAGCCGTCGCAGTTCCCTGCCGAGACGGCGAGACCGAGGCGTCGGTGGCGTGAATCCGGCCATGCTCTGATCCTCCCTCATGCGCAACCAGCGAACCTATGGGGCCACCGCATCCTGATGCTTGCCAGCATCGTACGATGCTGCAACACTGGCCAGCATAGTAGGTGGCTGTGATGCGGGGTCGCCCGCAGCGGACGCAACGGCCAGCGGTGGCCAACACCGGGAGCGACGGAGTTGCGTCCGCAAGGCGACTTCGATGCACGACGAACGAGCCAGATAAGGGGGTTCACCCCGACGCGTCAAGGTCAACTCGATTGAGGTGATGACGGTGCTGCTGTTCGGTGTTCTCGCGGCGTTGGTGGTCGGCTACGTCGCTGGATTGGTGTCCTTCAAGGTCAAGGACCGATGGTGCCCCCAGTGCGGATCCACAGCCGTTGCTCGCGAACAGGTCAGGCGAGCCCGATGACATTGCCCCCGCTAGGCGACGTGATCGAGGTCGGCGACCAGGACTACAAGCACGGGAACGGGCATCTCTTCCTACGAGTCACCCGCATCGGTGACCAGGTACGACTGCATGACGACGAGTGGCTGGAAGTGGAGAGTCTAGCGCTGAGGGCAGACGGCACGCAGCTCGACCCCAGCCCTCGCCCGGCACTCGTCCGGATGCGTGCGCTGCGCATCGCGCCGCCGTCGAGGTCGTCGTGAGCACGACCTACCTGGCGACCGTCGCGCTGGAGGAGGTCAGCCGAGCCCAAGTAGAACTTGAACGCCACCTAACGGTCCGACCATCCGGTGAGTGTGTGACCTGTGGCGAGGTCGAGCCGTGCTCCGGCCGCCGAGAGGCTGGCTCCACGTTCATGAAGTACGGCCTTCTGCCACGCCGCCGACCAGGCGTTTCAGGGGTGCGCCGCGTCGCTCCAGTACCGGGAAGTGCTGCGCCTTCGGCTCCGTGGTTTACATCAGCCCCGGACTGCGGGGGCGACGAGATGACCGGGACGGGGGCCGAGCCCCGGCACACCCAGGCGTCGCCGGGAAGTAGGTCGACCCCCACGACCAGAAGCTGACCCAGAGACCAGCACAACCTGATCTTGCAACGCCCGTCTGATTTCGAGAGGTATTGATAGTGAACGGCGCATCGGGCGCTCAGACGAGGGCTCCACGCAGCCCGAACGACTTGCTACGACGCGCACGACTTGCCATGCGGTCACCGACAGGGTCGGGTCGAGCGATGTCGCGGCAGGAGGTTGCCGAGGCGGTCAACGCGTGGATCTGGGAGCACCAGGGACGGCGCACGTATCTTGACAGCAGGTACGTCGGCAAGCTGGATCGCGGGGAGTCCCGCTGGCCGGTGGCGCACGTCCGGGCAGGGCTACGCGGGGTCTTCGACGTGGACAACGATGCCTCGATCGGGCTGCACGTCATCTACGGCTCGGGACGACCGACCGAGACCGTGAAGGCAGCGCCCTCTCTGGCTCGGAGGACGGAGCAAGCGCAGGAGATCACGTCACCGAACCAGCGCGCGGACGCGACGCCCACTATTCATCTCGGCGTCGCGGCGGGCACGACAGTCAGGATCACGCTCGACAGTGGATCTTCTGGCCCGGTCCGCGTCGTACTGACCACGATGCCCGACGACCACTTGGCGCTACCGCCGACCGTCGGCTCTGGGGCGCGGGTGTACTCACTCGCCGACCGACGCAGGCGAGCCTGATGGGGCAGCGGCCGGCCGAGTTGAGGCCCCACGTGTCCGCCCGCCACTTCCTCGGCGCAGAGCTGCGCTGTTGGCGGCAGCAGCGCGGGCTGTCGCTGGCACGGCTCGCGGCGCTGGTGTACGTGAGTCCGGACCTGCTTGGCAAGATCGAGAAGGCCGAGCGTGCGGCCAGCCTGGATGTCATGGCTCGCTGCGATGAGGCATTGGAGACGGGCGGAGCGCTCGCCCGGCTGCGGCGCTTCGTGGACCACCAGACGGCAGCACAGCCACGAACGGATGCGTCGGCGACGATGCCGACACGGTTCATGGTGGCCATGGAGATCGTGCCAGTCGGACCAGTCGACTCCGACACCGCACTCCGCGCGAACCGGGACGGCCGGCCGCGCTTGTACGCGCTTCGCGGCGGACAGGACGGGTGATCGAAATGGATGCCGTCCCGGAACCCGTCACTCCTGAACAGATTCGCGACCTGCAGAAGGCGTTGGGACGGCAGTTGGCCCACTGGCGCAAGGCAGCCGGCATGACCCAGGCTGCCCTCGCCAGGCGGACGGCCTACTCCCGCAGTTCGGTCGCGAACGTCGAGATCGGGCGACACAACATCCCCCGTGGATTCTGGGAGCGCGCTGACCGCGAACTCCGGGCGCAAGGATCGTTGGTGGAGGCGTTCGACAGGCTCCACGACCTGATCACCATGCTCCGGAGGCATCGAGCGTGGGTGACCGAACACGAACGGCTGCTACGCCATCAGACAACCACTCCGCCGAATCCACCCGGCCTCATGAGCGCGTCTCCGAGCTGCGGATGCACGGTCGCGGTCGCTCGTTGGAGGGAGCGGGAAGTCCTTGCGTTGCGGGAGGCACTGCGGCTCAGCCTTGGGGCGTTCGCCGAGCGGCTTCGTGTGCCTTCCTCGATCGTCGCGGCGTGGGAGAACCGTAGACAGCCTGAGCCGCCGAGTCTGCCGATGCAAGCCGCCCTCGACGACCTCCTCAAACTCGCCGACCAGGAAGCGCGGACTCGCTTCGCACGGATTCTTCAGATGCCGCCGATGAGGTCCAGCGACCATGCTGGTACGCCTCGAACCGATCGTCCCGCGACGGTGACCCCGCTTCACCGGAGTCAGGGACCACAGGCCGTGCGGTGAAGGGACAACAATGGGCAGGCCGTTGACGGTCATCCCGGGACTGCGCCAGTCGGTCATGTTCGACGTGGCGGTGGCCCTCTACCGACGGCATGTCGTCGACGACCAGCCCAGGATCTGCAAGGCGTGTGGACGGGCCGCACCGTGTCCGGCTCGGCTTCACGCCGAACTCGTCATAGCTACCGCAGGCGCTGATCCGCAGCACTTTGAGGTTGCTCCGCCGCCGGGGCATACCGGCTTCCGGGTCGGCGGTCGCGACCGTCCCATCGACGATGACGCCCTCAGGTACGAGCGTGATGGCGACTGATCCCGCCGTCGCGGCGGTACCTCACGCCACCCACGCCAGCTCGACGTTGTTTCGCTATGCGGCAAGTACCACAGCCAGAAGCCAACCAACAGCGAGGGCCGGTCCCATAGGGATCGGCGAGTTCTTCGCGTCGGTCGACCGTCGGAGTCTGACGACGGAAGCGACGGTGCCGTGCAGAAGCAGCCCAGCAAGAAGGCCGAGGATCGCGGTGTGCCAGCCCAGCCATCCGAGGTTGCACGCAATGGCACCGGAGAACACGACATCACCGAGGCCGAGCTGGCCGGGCAACGCCAAGGCGACGGCAAGCATGACCGCCCCTGCCGCGATACCCGCAAACGCAGCTCGAATAAGCGGCCCGAAATCGCTTCCGACGAGGGCCGCCATCAGGAAGAGCAGACCAGACGACACCCACAGCGAGCCGGTCAGGTGATGGGGCAGCCGCCGGCACCGCACGTCGATGATTGCCAGACCTACGCCTACTACCGCGAAAAGCCAGAAGGCGGGCAGTGTGAGACCGGGAGGTATGACTATCCCGGTGACGGCGGTGGTGGCGGCGGTGAGAAGGGCGGTAACGATCACCTCTGTGGGGCGAGCGGGACTGCCGGTCCACCACCGTGCGGGTAGACGTACCGGCCCGGACTCGCCCGTTCCGTACGCGACGGCAGCGATCGGTACGCCAGCCATCGCGCCGGCGAGGCCAAGGTTGATCGCGGCGAGGCTGTTCGCCACGGTTGTTAGGTCCGGTCGCCGCTCGCGCGGTGCTGCCGGCCCCATCGTTCGATCTCGCCGAGCAGATCAACCAGCTCAACGCCGCCGTCGGTCAGCCGGTAGTCGGCCCTGTCGTCGCCTTGGTGGTGCTCAACGAGGTCGTGGGCGCGGAGGTAGGTCAGGGTGTCAGTCAGCGTACGGGCGTGCACGACGTCGGGGCTGACCTGTGACACCGCGTGGTGAAGCTTCGAGTAGCGCAACGGCCCTTCATAGAGGACGGTCAAAACCGCAACCGACAGCTTTCGCTTCGCCAGGTTGAGTAGGTGTTCGAGATCGTTCGTCAGCGCCACTCACCTCCCCCGAATCGAGCGCGCCAGCTCAAGACAACAGTCTATGAGGCCGCACAAGTGTTCGGCGAGGGTTTAACGTGGCGAAAGTTCCATCCATTATGGAGCAAGGCCGGGAATCGCGGGAGCTTCCGGAACAATTTCCACATTTTACGTTCCCCGTTTCCGGATCAGCCCCCGGTGAGCCTCGGGTCTAAAGCTGGCCGCGACGCCAGCCAGCGGCGTAGCCGAAGAAGGCGACCAACGATCGCTACCCCCTTGCCGGTCAGGCAGAAGCAGGTTCGGTCGAGCGACTCGCTGTCCAGCGAGCCGGCGTGAGGGCTGACCACGAAACCGTCTGCCGCCATCGCTCGCAACAGGGCTGCGGGTCGGGGGGACGCGGCGGCGATCTGGGCGAAGCTGGCAGTGCCGCCGCGATGATGCATCGCCAGTAGCAACTCCATGGCACCACTCTGGGCGAGCAGGGTCAGTGTGTGTTCTGTTCCATTGTGGTCATTCATTGGCCCCCCTCACCCTTCTCGCACCTTCATTTTCAGCTAACCGTGGTCGCAATTGACGCCCACTTATCTGTCGGGTAGGCGACAACCCTTTCGGCCGCTTTGCGGCTATTTGAAGGCCAGTCTGCCCATGGTGCGTACGTCTGTGCGTGTGAGTCCGGCCCTAGCTGATGCGCGTAGCCGCAGGTACGCACGTAGACATCACCGAGGGGTCAGGGTGTAGACACGACTCGTGACCTTGGGCGAGTCAGTCACCGTTGGACGGCGTCGGCGGGTCGCAGAACCCCGGCTGCCAGCCGGGGCCGCTCACGAGATCGGGGAGGTTCGCGGCCAGTGTTGACCCGGAGGTTCATGGCTGGTCTCGTCGGGGTTTCGGCGCTGCTCAGCACGGCGTGCAGCGCGACCGACGGCGGCGAATCGACGCCTTCGACGCAGGCGACAACCCCGGCGAGTGCGCCCGCCTCCGAGGCACCGTCTGCCCAGCAGGAAGCGCTCGCGTCGTACGTCGGGATGTGGCAAGCGATGGCGAAGGCGGGCGAGTTTCCCGATCCAGATGCGCCGGAGCTGCGTCGGTACGCCGCCGACCGGGCGTTGGCTCGGATTGTTGACGTGCTGTTTACCTACCGCGAGACCGGCGTCGTGACGCGCGGCGCACCGGTCCTGAATGCGCGTACGACCGGTGCGAGCCCGGCCGACGAACCTACCGAGGTCACCGTCGCCGACTGCGCCGACTCTACGAACTGGACCAAACATAAGAAGACCACCGGTGAGCTGATTGAGGACGATCCACGGGGGCGACGCAACATCACCGCCGTGGTCAAGCCGATAGACGGCTCGTGGAAGGTGGTCTCGTTCGATGTGGGGGACATCGGATCATGCTGAAGCTCATACGTATGGCAGCAGTGATTCTGCTGGCCGGAGCCGTCTTGCTCGTCGCGCCGATGGCTGCGCAGGCTGACCCGTTCGGAGACACGCGCTGCGACAACAACCCCAGCGCTCCCGGATGCGACGTCACGGCCGGCAATCCCGGCGGTGCTGGCAGCTCAAATCCGGGAAATGGTGGCGGAGGCCAGCGTGGGGATGGCAAGTGCCGCAATCCTGCCGGCGAGGAGATTCCGTGTGAGCGGGACGGTGCGTGGGCTGGGGCGGATGGCTGCTACTACGCGCCGACTGATCCGTCACCATCCACTATCGAAGCCCTGGGAGGGCAGCCTACGGGTGAGGGTGGTTGGTACATGCGGATCTGCTACGGCGACAGCAGTGCGCTCGGAGGTGCGGTGTGGATCGCGGGTGACCCGCCGGTGGTGTCTCCGGCGGTGTTGGCGCGGCAGGCGCGGGCGCGTCTTGACTTGCCGAGGGTCGTCATTCGTATGAATCCGCCGGGTGATCAGCTCGTCAACCTGCCGGCCTGGCTGGCTCTCGACCGGGGGTCGTGGGGATCGCACTCGGCGACCGCTTCCGTTCCGGGTGTCAGCGTCACGGCGACGGCGCGGCCGGTGAAGGCGAGCTGGTCGATGGGTGACGGGGTGACAGTGACATGCGACGGGCCGGGGACGCTGTGGGCTTCGGGTACCGATCCGGCGAAGGCGTCGCCTGACTGCGGGCATGTCTATCGGCGGTCCTCGGCCGGCTCACCGGGTGGGCGCTACGCCGTGACGGTGACGGTCACGTGGGAGGTGACCTGGGCTGGTGCTGGGCAGTCCGGCACGGTGCCGGGGTTGACCACGACCGGGCAGGTGCAGACCCGGGTCCAAGAGTCGCAGGCCGTCGTGCGCTAGGCCAACAAGTCAGTTCGTTCGCGCGCCGATTCCCGAGGAGGACAAGTCATGGCGCTGGATTCCGTGCGCCCTAAAACAGGTCTGGGAGATCGTGCGGCGGCGGCCGGCCGTGCGGGACGTGGGCCGTGGCGGGCCGCCCGGCGGCGTCGCCGGTTGCCGTTCGTCGCGTTGGGCGGCCTGCTGGTGATCGTGTGTGTGCTGGCCTATGCCTACGGGGCGGCGCAGCTCGGTGATCGTGTGCAGGTGCTGGCGGTGGCGCGGCCGGTGGCCGCCGGGCAGGCGATCACCGCTGCGGACCTCAAGCAGGTCTCTGCCGCCCGTGATCCTGGGGTGCGGTTGGTTCCGGCCGCGCAAGCGGTGGAGGTGGTTGGTCGTACGGCGGTGGTGCCGTTGGTGGCTGGCACGTTGTTGACGCCGGAGTTGCTCGGGGATGCCGCGTTTCCGCCCGGCGGTCAGGTGACCGCCTCGGTGGCGGTGAAGCCGGGTCAGTATCCGCAAGGGCTCGCGGCCGGTGCGAAGGTGTCCGTCTACGTGTCGGCCGTGCAGAACGGTGGTCAGCCCGCTCCGGCGTCCAGCTCGACGGCGAGCGGTTCGACCCCGGCGCGGTTGTCGGCCGTGGTGCTGGGAGTTGACCTCGCCGGGGACGGCCAGGGCTCGACGGTCATTACGCTTCTGCTGGCTGCCTCGGATGCGCCGCAGTTGGCGACGGCTCCGGCTGGCGGTGTGGTGCTGATGCAGACCTCGCCGGTGGGGAGCTGACATGCCTCTGGTGGCGGTGACCTATGTGAAAGGTCGTCCGGGAGCGACGACGACAGCCTTCGGGTTGGCCGCGGTTGCACCGGAGTGGGCGCGGCCGGTGGTGGTGGAGTGCGATCCGGCGGGCGGGGACCTGATGCGCCGGCACCGGTTGGCGGCGGTGCCGAGCGTGGTGGACCTGGCCGCCGCCGCCCGAGGCACGGCGAGTTCCGGGGACGTGTTCGCCGCCGCGTCGCAGCCGGTGTCGGTGGCCGAGGTCGCGGTGCCGGTGGTGGTCGCCCCGGCGGGTGGGGCGCAGACCCGCGCGGCGTTGCCGGAGTTGACCGGTAGCGGCCGGGCGGTGCTGGCCGCGCCCGATCGGGTGGTGGTGGCGGACTGCGGCCGGTTGGGGCCGGGCTCGCCGGTGTGGCCGTTGTTGCGGCTCGCGGATGTGGTGGTGGTGCTGGCTCGGGCGAACGCCGACGAGATGGCCCATCTGCGGGAGCACCTGGGCGACCTCGTCGACGCGGGCGCTGGCCGCTTGGTGGTGCTGCTCAGTGCGGGCGGCGTGTACCCGGCTGCGGACGTCGCGGAGGTCCTGTCGACTCACGTCGGGCAGGAGTTGGCCCGCGACCCGGAAGCGGTGAGCGTGCTCGGTCCGCTGCCGGACGACCGGCGGGCGGCGGCGGTGCTCGGCGGAGACCTCGTGGCCGGGCGGCGCTGGCGTCGCCTGCCCCTGATGGCCGCCTACGCGCGGCTGTGGACGGACCTCGGCCCGTACCTGCCCGTCGCGGCCTCGCAGCCCACCGACGTACCCACGGAGGCGACATCGTGACCGGCCCCTTTCTGTCGGCCCCTGGGTCCGGCGAGTCCGGCGAGATCACGGTGGTGCGGCGCGTCCGCCGGGAGGTCGCCGAGCGGCTGACCCGGGCCACACGGGCGCACGAGACCGCCACTGGTTCGCCGATGCCCGCCGACGAACGCGCGGCGACGACCCGCCGGTTGATCACCGAGGTTCTGGACGGGTACGCGACGGAGGAGATGAACGCCGGGCGCCCGCCACTGCGCCCGGATGCCGAGTCGCGGGTGGGTCGGGCAGTAGCGGACATGCTGCTCGGCGCGGGCGGCCTGCAGCCACTACTGAATGACGATCGGGTCGAGGAGGTCAACGCCAACGGCTGTGACCAGGTGTTCGTCCGCTACTCCAATGGCAGTCGCGCACAGGTCGGGCCGATCGCCGACTCGGACGCGGAGATGGTGGAACTGATCCGCCGCCTGGCGGCCGACGCCGGCCGTGCTGAGACCGGCGGCGAGGGCGCGGAGGAGCGCCGCTGGGACCGGGCCGCCCCGGTGTTGAACCTGCAACTCGCGGACGGCTCCCGCCTGCACGCAATCATGTCGGTGACCCGGCGTCCGGCGTTGTCGATCCGCCGGCACGGCTACGTGAAGGTCACCCTGGCCGATCTGGAGCAGCTCGGCACCGTCAACCCAGTGCTGCGGGAACTCCTTTCCGCTGCGGTGCGGGCGAGGTTGAACGTGCTGATCGCCGGGCGTACCGGTGCGGGCAAGACCACCCTCCTGCGCGCTCTCGCCTCGGCGATCCCCTTCAGCGAGCGGATCGTGACGATCGAGGACACCTACGAGCTGGCGCTCGACGCGGACAAGGCCGCGCATCCGGACGTGGTGGCGTTGCAGTCGCGGGAGGCCAACGTCGAGGGTGAAGGCGCGCTCGACATGAGCATGTTGTTCCGCTCCGGACTGCGCATGTCCCCGGACCGAGTCATCGTCGGGGAGATCCGCGGGCACGAGGTCATCCCGATGCTCAACGCGATGTCGCAGGGCAACGACGGCTCGTTGGGCACCATTCACGCCTCGTCGTCGGCGGGGGCGTTTCACAAGCTCATGCTCTACGCCGCGCAGGCGCCGGAACGCCTCGACCCGGCCACCACCAATCTTCTGGTGTCCGAGGCGGTTCACCTGGTCGTACACCTGGGGTTCACCAGTAACAACGGGGTGCGGGCGGTGACGTCGATGCGGGAGGTGGTCGGCGCTGACGGGCTGGCCGTGTCCAGCAACGAGATCTTCCGCCCCGACCGGGACGGCCGGGCCGTCCCGGGTGCGCCACCGTCGACCGGGCTGCTGTCGGCGCTGGCCCGGTGCGGCTTCGACCCAGGGTTGCTCGATGAAGCCCGCACCGCCCCGGGTGGGGGGTGGGCGTGATGGTGTTGACCGTGCCCCTCGCGGCCCTGCTGGGGGCCGGAACCGCGTTCGGGATGGTCCTGCTGGCCGTGGGTCTGTCGCCCCGGGACGACGGGCCCGGCGACTCCACCACCGAGTCGTGGCTGTCGAGGCTCGCATCGGCCCGTGGGCCGGTCGACCGGCGTCGGGTAGCCCTGTGCCTGACGGTGGGCGTGATCGTCGGTGTGGTGACCCGCTGGCCAGTCGCGGCGGCCCTGGCAGCGGCCGGGGCGTGGATGCTGCCGCAGGTCATCGGCCCGGACCGCGACCACGCCCGCCGGGTGGCCCGGATCGAGGCCATCGCCACCTGGACCGAGGCGTTACGAGACAACCTGTCCGGCGCGGCCGGGCTGGAACAGGCGATCACCGCCAGCGCGATCGAATCCCCAGAGCCGATCCGCGACGAGGTGACCCGCCTCGCCGTACGCCTGCAACGCAGTTGGCGACTGCGTGACGCGCTGCGCGCGTTCGCCGCCGAGCTGGCCGATCCAACCGCCGATCTGGTGGTCGCCGGGCTGGTGATGGCCGCGCGGGGCAGCGCCGGGCAACTCGGTGACGTGCTGGGCGAGCTGGCCGCGTCCGCGCGGGCGAAGGTCGCCTCCCGGCACCGCATCGCCGCCGCCCGCAAACGCAACCGCACCTCCGCGCGGGTCATCGTCGGTGCCACCCTGACCATGGCCGGGCTGCTGGCACTGCTCAACCGGGGCTACCTCGCCCCGTTCGACACGGCGACCGGTCAGCTCGTCCTCCTGGCCGCTGGTGGCTGCTTCGCCGCCGCGTTCGTCTGGCTCGGCCGGCTCATGCGCGACCGCGACACCGCCCGCGTCCTCGTCGGAGTCGCCGCACCGGCCGAGCCCGAGGCGGTGGCGACATGACCGGGCTGATACTGCTGGCCGGGCTCGGCACCGGAGTGGGCCTGTGGCTCGTGCTGGTGGGCTGGTTGCCCCGCCCGCCTCGGCTCGACAAAGCCCTTGACGCACCGTACGAGATCCCCCGCGTTGGTGACGCCACCGCCGAGACTCACTCTCTGGGGTGGTCGGGTCGGTGGGGTCGCCCGGCGGTGCGGTGGTTGCGTCGCGCGGGTCTTCCCCTGGCCAGTACCCGCCGCGACCTCGCCACCGTCGACAAGCCGGTCGACGTGCACCTCGCCGAGCAGGCGACCGCGATGGTGTTCGGACTGCTGTTGCCTCCCGTCGCCGCGACGCTGCTCGTCCTCGCCGGAGTGGGTACCGGCGTGACGGTGCCCGTCGCCGGATCGCTGGCGCTCGGCATCGCTGGATTCCTCGCCCCGGAGCTGTCGGTGCGATCCGAGGCCGCCAAGCACCGCACGGCGTTCCGTGACGCCCTGTCGTCCTTCCTGGATCTGGTGGTCATCAGCCTCGCGTCCGGGGCCGGGGTGGACCAGGCGCTCGACGACGCGGCGAAGGTCGGCTCCGGCCCCGCCTACACCGAACTGCGGTACGCGTTGACCGAGGCGCGGCTGGCCCGGGTACCGCCGTGGGACATCCTCGCCGCCCTCGGCCGCCGGGTCGCCGTCGCCGAGCTACAGCAGCTCGCCGCCACCGTTGGGCTGGCCGGCACCGAAGGAGCGAAGGTCCGCGCGTCCCTGCGCTCGCGTGCCATCGCCCTGCGCGCCCGGCAACTCACCGACGCCGAGGGCGAGGCGAACGCCGCGACCGAGCGGATGGCGCTGCCCATCGTCGCCCTGTTCGCCGGTTTCCTGATCTTCCTCGGCTATCCCGCGATGGCCGCCGTACTCGGCGGGCTGTAGGAGGCACGCCAGTTCACCAATCCCGAACAGCCGCGAGATTCCGTACCCGCTTTGGAGGAACACACCATGTCCGCTCTGGTCACCTACCTCGCCGCCGAGCTGCGGCACCGCTGGCAGGCGGTGCGCGACACCAAAGACGGCGGCTACTCCACCGAAGCCGTTCTCGTCACCGCCGTGCTTGTAACGCTGGCGATCGTGGTGCTCGGCATCATCGCGGTCAAGGTCACCAGCAAGGCCAACAGCATCAACCTCGGCTGACCGATGCCGCCGACCATCCGGGAACACCGCGCCGAGCGCCCGCCCTCCCCGGCGCTCGGCGCGGCTCGACGGCTGCGCGCCCGATGGAGGCGCGTGACCGCCCACTCCGACGCGGGCGCCGCCACCGCCGAGCTGGCCATCGCTATGCCGCTGCTGCTGCTCATCGTCATGTTCGTCATCCAGGCCGGGGTGTTCATGCACGCCACCCACGTTGCCCAGAGCGCCGCGACCCGTTCGGCCAACGCCGCCGCCGGCTACCAATCCAGCGCTGCCACCGGCCGAGACGCGGGCGAGCAAACCCTCGCCGCGATCGGCGACGGGGTCCTCAAGGACCCCTCGGTGTCGGTGACCCGCACCGCCACCGAGGTCCGTACCGAGATCACGGGTACTGCGGCGACCGTGGTTCCTGGCGTGCGGTGGACTGTTCGCGCCACCGTCGTTCGGCCCGTCGAGCGCTTCGTGCCCGATGATAGAGCCGCGCCATGACCAGGGCAGGAGCGCAAGCCGGACACCTCCGGCTCCGGCGGGTCATCGCCCTCGGTGACCGGGGAGCGAGCACCACCGAAGCGGCCCTCGTCACCCCGCTACTGGTGGCCGTCATGCTCTTCGTGGTGCTGTGCGGCCGGCTGGTCTCCGCGCAGATGGACCTTGAGGCCGCCGCCAGCGCCGCGGCCCGGTCCGCCTCCCTCGCCCGCACTGACGCTGCCGCACGCGCTGAGGCAGACCGCACCGCTCGGGAAACCCTCGCCTCCCGCGCGGTCGCCTGCCAGCAGGTCAGCGTCACCGTGTCCACCGGCGGGTTGCGTCCCGGCGGCACGGTCACCGTGACCGTGGAGTGCACCGTTCCCCTGTCCGACCTCGCCCTACTGTCCGTGCCTGGTTCCCGTACCACGCGGGCCACGGCGACCTCCCCCATCGACGTGTGGAGAGGAGTCTCATCGTGAGGCAACCCGATGCTGGCCGCTGGCGGCGGCTCCGCGAACGCACCGGAGACGACTCGGGCCAGGTGACCGCGTTCGCGGTCCTGATGATGGTCGCCCTGCTCGCCGTGGCCGGGCTGGTCCTCGACGCCGGCCTGGCCCTGACGCAGAAGGTCCGTGCCCTCGACATCGCCCAGGCGGCGGCCAGGGCCGGGGCGCAGGAACTCGACCTGTACCAGTACCGCACCCGCAACGTCGCGGTACTCGATCCGGCGCGTGCCGCGTCGGCCGCGCGGGCGTGGCTGGCCTCGGCGGGCGCCACTGGCGAGGCCACCGCGACCACCACCACCGTGACCGTGACCGTCCGGCGGACCAGCCGCACGCAGCTCCTGCAGATCGTCGGCGTGCGGCAGCTCGCCGTGTCCGCCTCCGCCAGTGCCACCGCCGTGCAGGGCGTCACCGGCCCCACCACCTGACCCTGCCCATCCGGAGGAGGACGACCCCATGCCCCGCGCACTCGCCGCCGTCGCCCGGACCCTGCGTGCCCTGCTCGCGCTCGCCGTGCTGGCGGGCTTCACCGCCGGGGTGCCGTGGCTGCTGATCGTCGCGGCCGGCTGGCCCCTCGACTGGATCGGCTGGCCGAAGGCCGACACGGTGCCCACGCTGACCGACCTTTACGCCGCGATCACGAGCCCGTGGTCGGACAACATGGTCTTCGCGCTGCTGGCCACGATCGGCTGGGTGCTGTGGGCGCAGTTCTTGCGCGACACCATCATCGAGATCATCGAGACGTCCGCCGCCGCGAGAGCCAGCCGGCGCGGCCAGCCCCGCCCCCCGGCGAGTGGACGCGGCCCGATCCGCTGGGTCGCCGCTGTCCTCGTCGGCGCGATCGTCGGAGCCGTGCTGTTCGACGCCGCCCGCGCCGTCACCAGCACCTCCACCGCTGGTGCGGCTGCCGCCGATGCCGCCGCACGCCGCCCAGCCGTTGCCGTCGTCCCGGCACACCCCGCCGCGCTGTCAACCGTGGAGCACGGCCCGCGCCCGGCGCTCACCATCGGCGTGTCCGCCACCAGCGCCACCCTCCCGCTCGCCACCCACCGAGCCAGCCCTGCCGTCCCGTCCTGGGCACAAGACGCCCCGGGCGGGACACACCGCGTCGTCGCCGGAGACAACCTGTGGGACCTCGCCGCCAAGCACCTCGGCGACCCGCACCGCTGGCGGGAGATCTACAAACTCAACCGGGGACACGAACAGGCCAACGGCTACGCCCTCACCGACCCCGACGAGATCCACGTCGGATGGATCCTCGCTCTCCCCGCCCGCGAGGCCGCACCACCAGCCACCCCACCCCACACCCAGGACCCACCGCCCGGCAACCCCGACACCACCGCGCCCGAGGCCACCGAGACCGCCCCAGCCGTCCCACCGCCTGCGCCGCCGGCCAGCGCCACCCCAACCCCCAGCGCCCCGGAGCCGAGCCCTTCACCGCCTACCACCGAACCAAGCACTCCCGCCGACTCGGCCGATGCTGCCACCCCCGCACCGGACACCGACCCATCCGATGACCAGCCGACCGACGAGGCCGGAATCACGCTGCCAGCGCAGGGCTGGATCAGCCTCGGCCTGGCCGCCGCCATCGCCGCCGTAGCCGCTCTGCTACGCCTACAACGACGCCGCCGCGCCCGACTGACCTTCCCCACACCGGTCAGCACCGCCCCGCAAGGCTCCCCAATGCCACCGTCTCTGGCCACCGTCGACATCCTCGGCAGCCGCCACCTCGGCCCCAGCAGCGACCACCGGCCCGCCAGCCCCACCGTTGCGGCACCGATCGGCGTCGACTCGGACGGCACCGAGGTAAGCCTGTTCCACCTGCCCGGTCCCGGCGTCGCCCTGCGAGGCGACGGAGCCGTACCAGCGGCCCGCGCCATCCTCGCGTCCATCCTGACCAGCGGCGCGGCAGAGTCCGCCGCCGCCCGCCCGGTAGTGGTCACCACCGTCGACCTACTCGCCCGGCTCCTGCCCGAGGACGCCCCGGCGG
This sequence comes from Micromonospora sp. CA-263727, assembly GCF_050942455.1. NCBI lineage: Bacteria > Bacillati > Actinomycetota > Actinomycetes > Micromonosporales > Micromonosporaceae > Micromonospora > Micromonospora sp. CA-263727. The sequence continues at coordinate 524,451 of NZ_CP192031.1, read as the reverse complement.
TCGGGCTAGACCCCGACGGCACCGCCTACGACGGAGAACGACTCATCGTGCTCGCCGACACCGCGGCGGCGATCACCCACGCCGAAGAGGAGATGATCGGCCGCCGCCGGCTGCTGGACACCTTCGACGCCGAGACGATCACCGACCTCAACGCCCGCACCGACCACGCCGAGACCCAACCGCCGTACGTGCTGCTCATCGACTCCAACCCCCGGCGCGCCGCCCGCCTCCACGCCGTCGCCACCCACCGCGCCGCCCTGAACCTGCACCCCGTCATCCTCGGCCCGCACGACGGCATCCCCACCATCGAGATCAGCGCCGAGGGCACCGCAACCGGCGACGAACCGCATCCGGTGGCCCGGCTGTCCACTCTCGGCGCGGATGGCCTCGCCGCTGTCCTCGCCATGCTCACCGACGCGATAGCCCGTCCCGAGGCCGGTACTGACGTCGACGACCCGCCCGTCGAGACCTCGTCGGCCGCGGTGACCGTCGAGACGAACGAGGCGGCACCGCTCCAGGCCGATGACGCGGCGGCCCTGGTCCGCCTCCGGGTCCTCGGCCCGGTCACCGTCGCCACCGACGCCGGTCCGATCGCCACCGGAATGCGCAGCGGCTCCTACACCGCGCTCGCCGTACTCGCCGCCCACCCCGCCGGCCGCACCCTCGACCAACTCGCGGCCGACCTGCACCCCAACGCCGACCCGGCCGCCGCCGTCAAACGCGTACGCACTGACATCACCTCCGCCCGGCGGGTGCTTCGCGCCACCACCGGCCACGAGGAACCGATGTTCATCGTCTATGACCTCGCCACCGGCCGATACCAGCTCGACCCGCAGACCGTCACCGTGGACCTCTGGCAGATGCTCACCGCCATCGACCAAGCCACCACCACCGACGACGAAGCGGCCATGCTCACTGCGCTAGTCCGGGCCACCGAGCTGTATGGAGGTGACTTCGCCGAGGGCCATGATCATCCGTGGGCCACCGACTACGCCACCAGCTACCGCCACCAGATCCTCACTGCCTACGCCCGCATCGCCGAGATCCTCGAACCCGACCACCCCGACCAGGCTGTTGCCGCCCTCGAACACGCCGCCGAACTCGATCCCGTCAACGAGGAGCTATACCAACGGATCATGCGCATCCACGGCAGACGGCAACGGCCCGATGCCGTCCGGCGTACCCTGCGCCGGTTGGAGGAACGTCTCGCGGACCTCGGCGACGCCGAACCGTCCCAGGCCACCCGCCGCGTCGCCGAGCGCCAGCTTCGACCCGTCGTCCCCGCCGGTGGAGGACGGCCATGAACCACCGCCAGCTCCAACGGATGCAGTGGGCAGTGCGGGCCACACTGGTCCTCGGCGTGGCCGCCTCGGTCACCGCGAACATCTTGCACGCCCAACCGAACCCGATCTCCCAGACCATCGCGGCGTGGCCGCCCCTGGCCCTCCTGATCACCGTCGAGCTGGTCACCCGCATACCCGTCTACCGCCGTGCGCTCGGCGTCATCCGGATCGTCGCCGCCTCGGCCATCGCCGCCATCGCCGCCTGGATCAGCTACCACCACATGGTCGGAGTCGTCGCCCGGTACGGCGAGACCGGCACTGTGCCCTACCTCCTGCCGCTGTCGGTGGACGGGCTGATCATCGTCGCGTCGGTATCGCTCGTGGAACTCGCCGCCCGCCGCCGCGAAGCCGAGCACCCGCCACGCGTCGTAGCGGCGCAGACCTCACCGGCGCCATCTCGCGGTCAGCCCATCGAGTCGACACCCGTCGAGACCATGCCCGGGATGAGCGACAGCAGGCCAACCGGTCGGGGTCCACTGTCCGAACATCCTTCCCGTGATGCCGATGCCGACGGGTCGGCCCACGGCGGGAATCCTGACGCTGCCGGCCACCGGGACGACGACCGGGAGGCGGACGGTAGCGAGACTGGCGCTGACCTTGATGTGGAACCTGACGATGACGACCCATCCGACGAGACCGATGACATGGACGTCGACCTCGCCCCGGACCTGGTGCCGCTACTGCCCGCCGCCCGCGCGGCCCGTGACGAACTGACCCGAGAAGGGCACACCGTCAGCCGGGATGCCCTTGCCCGGCGACTACGCCAGAACGGCCACTCAATCCGCAACAGCGCCGTCTCACAACTGCTCGCCACGCTGCGCCAGGAGACGCAGCCGGTCAACGGCACTCGGCCCACGGCATCGGTATAGCGTGCCGACGTCAGCTCACCGCAGGATCAGACACGCGAGGAGGCCAACCGTGGCCGAGCCTGCCCGAGCGGCCAGCGCCGCCCGCCCACCCCACCCACAGCACTGCCCGCCCTGGTGCATTGACTGCCGCCACGACGACGCCGACCCCTTCTCACCCCGAGCGCTCCTACACCGAGGCGCGGCCGACGCCGTGCACGTCTACGACCAGGAATGTCTCTTGGTTGAGGCACACGTACGGGTCGCCTACTGGGACAAGACCCCGAGCTGGATCGGCACCGATCCCGCCGACCTGGAACGTCCCTATGTCGAGTTCAGCGTCCCGACCGAGGACTGCCTACAACTAAGTCTCAACCCCGAGCACGCTCGTAGCCTCGCCGCCGCCCTGCTCCGTGCCGCCGACGCAGCCGACGCAGCCCTTCGGGGTAACGCCCTGCAGTAGCAGAAGCAAACGCGAACGGCGGCACGTGTTCCGAGCGCAAGGCTAGGTGCGGCTGCAAGGCCCACCAGCCGACCTAAGCCCAGCCGATCCCTTGACCTGCGACTCTGCCGATGCAGTAACCGTGATGGGGGGTCTACACGAAATCTTTCGATCGGCGCCAATCTTCGAGACCTGACAGCGCCGGCTTGGTCTCTGCCCCATCACCGCGAGTAGGCAAGGTTGTGGCGCGGCAGGTATGGCGAAGAGCGGGCCGAGCACCTTGCAGGTGGTCGCTGAGCAGCTTCTCGAAGGCGGCCCGGCCGAATACCACCAGCGACGCGGCAGAGAGGATAATTGAGTCGTGGAAAACTCGGCAGGTTGGGCACAACGACCGCTTTACGTCGTCCTGTTTGACTCAGAAAAGGATGATTCGGATCAGCCCGTGCGATCGGAACCGTTCGGTGAAGATGAGCCAGGCACCGTCCCCCACCACCTCGACCGAGCCGTTGCGGCTGCGTTGCCTGCGCTCTGGTACTGTCTTCACCTGCCGAACGATCTTACTCAGATGCTCGATTTGCCGGCGAATGCCATCACCGCGTTGCAGCGCCTCGATCTCTCGCATGACATTCTCCTCATGCCGACGAAGTTTTTTACCGAGAAGCTGATCCGTAACCTAGCAACGACAGCGCATCCGATGCTGGTGATCTGTCCGGATGATCGACTCGATCACGTCGCGCCCATCTCTAAAAGCCTTGGGTTTGCGTTGGCCGCAATTGGTTTCTCACGACTGTCCGACGAATCTCTTCACGAACATTGGCGCCAGATTCATCGGCATCACCTGCCCGAGCAGCCTTACCTCGGACGTGAACCGAGTCTGCCCGGACGTCTCGATCTCGCGCCGGCAGCCCTGCCGATGCGCTGGCTAGCAAGACAATACATTGATAGGCCGTGGGCCGAAATCGGAAGAGAATTTGATATCGACCCACTCGTAAAGGACGCCATCCGCCTTCTCTTGGGCAACGCGACGACGAACGCACTCGATCAAGCGGGCGCAACACAAGAGGAAGGCATTGCCCGGTGGGACGAGACATTTTCTGAGCAGCTCAAGCGATTCTCGCCCGTCGTCACAGTGTCGATGCCGGGCGTCCCCGCTAGCTACTCACGTATGGCGCTGACCCCGGCCACACGGTCGCGGGTGCGGCGAATACCCTCCCTTGATCCTGAGGACACGTGGTCACTGGAGATCGGGACGAGACCGGATTCCCTGACAGAACGAGCTGCTATCGAACTCGTCGTCACCCGGAGAGCGATCGGCCGAGGTGGCATCGGGATTCCCTTGCCCGAGGTTCCACAGGAGGCATTCACTCAACTCGCCGAGCTCGAACGGCATTTCGAGGGGACTGTGAACGGTACCAAGGTGTGGCGGATGCTTGAGAGGCTCAACCAAGCAGCCAACGTATCCTGGACTCCCGGTGTTCTTACGGCCATCAGTCGCGCGTCAATGATTTACGCCTACACCAACTTCCCGATTGGTCTCCTGCGTCTGCCGTCGGACAGCGCTCCGCTGATGACACGCGTGCCCATCGCATACCGGCCTGTGCTGCCCTTGACCCGTACGCTTCAGCTTGAACTAAGCAGATCCCCCGGTATCACCCTTCGGAACCGTTGTAAAGTTCTCGTGGCTGAGTGCATCCCAACGTCTGATCCGGTGGGAGTCGCATCCCGCCAGGGCTGGGACGTTTCGGAACAGTACTTTGCAGGACAGGCCCCAGCGGTGGAGCTTCAGCGAACCGAGGCTCTGTCTATAGCCGAACTACAGACTGCCATCAAGACCCACAAACCAGACATTCTTGTAATCAGCGCCCATGGCTCGCTCTCGCGTGAGACCAATACCGCCGCGCTAGTCATCGGGAAAGACCTGTGCCTCGGGCCGGAACTGGATGAGGTGCCACCAGTAGTCATCCTGAGTGCCTGTTATACGGCCCCTCGCGGCCGAGCTATCGTCGGAGTCGCCGACCTTTTGCTTCGGCAAGGCGCGTTGGCCGTTCTGGGCACCCAAGTCCCGGTCGATGTCCGACACAATGCAGCACTGATGGTCCGTTTCTTCGTTTACATCGGCGAAGTGCTGGCGGGTCGCGAATCTCATTCCAATCTTCTTGAGGTCTGGCATCGAACCCAGGCATCGAATGCGATTAATGATGTACTGTTGGCATCGCGCTCATTGCATGCCTGGGGAAGGAGTCGAACGGAATCAGGATCGTCGGTTCTCGCTGAGTTCATGGAACGCCGGTCCGTCGGTCGCCTTCGACGAGGGCACATCTACTCCGACACCGAGATGGTGCTGTGTGACATGGCTGATTCTATGGGAGTTGGATCACAGGTCCGGAACTGGTTGAAGCGTCCAGGTTATGTACCCGAGTCATTCTTTTATGTCTTCGTCGGTCGGCCTGATTCGATCTACTTCGACGACCCCTTCAGCGCCGCTGGCTTTGGCTGAAAGCCGTTAGTCGTAGTCCCAACCTGGCATCAGCGGGGGTCTTGATCGCGCCGTCGAGGTCAGCGTGGATAGGTACGGCTGCCCGATTGGGCACCGCACCGAACGCTGCCAGAAGGGATCACAGATGACCGACAGAGCGCCCGGCCTTCGTACGATCGAGGTCGCTGACGATGTGTACGACGTGCTGAAGCGCACCGCAGACAGCCGAGACACCGACATCAACGGCGCGCTGCGCTACCTGATCGAGGTTCCGACGCCTCGGCCTGCCGGCGAGGACGACGACGAAGACTGAACCACTCGTACGACAGGTGCCGCCGAGGCCGGGCTGACCCGACTCGGCGGCACCTGTCGCACTCAGGCCCTTTGCCCGGAATAGGCACCGCTTGCCGCACACGCGGCGGCAAGTAGTCGTTGCGCCGTGCGCTCGGTGATGTCGAGCTGCTGAGCGAGCGCGACGCCGAGGCCGCGCCGGTCGCGTCCAGTGCGGTCGGCCTCGGCCAGGAGCGCGATGGCAGCGGAAAGCCGAGGGTCGTCGGCGTACGGGTGCGGCTTGCGGGCACCAGTGGTGCCGGGGGTGCGGCCGGTGGACTGCCGGCCCGTCCGGGCGTCGGCCACAGCCCACACGGTGCGCCGGAACCACAGACGACGCACCCGCCCGTCCGGCAGCGTCTCGACTCGGTCGGGGTGGTCGTACAGGGTGTCGGGCAGGTTGCGGTACGAGCCGTAGCCGAGGACCCTCGCTGCCGCACCGGAGCCGATGAGGTCGTCGGAGTCGCCGCGGCGGTCGACCCTCGTCAGCTCGGCGCGCTTCGCGACATGGTGCGCGGCGTGGAACGCCTCGATGTCGTCGAGCCAGAACCACTCCCGCCCATCATGCAAGAAGCCTTCGGGGAAGCCGAACCGGGCGCGGTGGCGGTGCCAGTGATTGACCGTGGAGTACGCCGCGCCAGTGTGCGCGGCGACTCCGGCCCGGTCGAGGGCGAGCCGTCCGTCAATCACGTGTCGTGCCACACCGTTCATCCTCCCCGGGTTCTTCGTGGCCCACGCCGTGCGGTCGAGGCGAGGCGAGCAGGGCGCGCGGTCATAGGATCGGCGGTACGCCTGGCTCGGGCAGAAGCGGTCGTGTGGTCCGCAGGTTGGCCTGCAGCGGGGCGAGGTGGCCGGTCGGGATTCCACGCACCCTCGGGTGTGCCGCCGGCCACCGACCCGCCTCGTTACGACGGCGGACGCAGCACCCGCCACGCCGCCTTCGCCATCAGGTGTATCGGTAGTGCGGCGAGTTTCGCCTGAGTGGCGGGTTTGATCGCGTCATAGACGGTCAGGATCGCGGCGGCGGTGGTCGCGTCCACCACCACCCCGTCGATCTTGCGGAAGTTGCCGCCCTTCGCCTCCCGCAACAGCTCGATAACGCGGGAGTCGCCAGCGGTCGCATGGTCGGGAAGCGCCTCGATCTCGGCCAGCGATTCGCAGTCTGGGCAGGTGACGAGGTGCGGGTCCTCGGTGACGCGGCTCAACGGCACGTCGGCTGCGCCGCACACCGGCCCTATCCGGCGGCGGCCCTTCGCGTGCGTGAGGGCGGGCCACTCGTGCCGGCCCGTGGTGTCGGTCATGGTGCCTCCCCGGTCGGGTGGGTCCAGATGCCGAGGGGGTGGCCCGGCGCGATCCGGCCTCGGCCGGGGGCGAGGGTGTCGAACACGTCGGAGTACCGTTCGTGGAGTTGGCCCCGGGTGCGCATGAGGTGTTTGCCTCGGGTGAGCTTCGCGGGCAAGGCGTCGGCCACCCGGCCGATCAGCCCATACAGGTCACGGGCCTCGATAAGGTCGCCGCAGCCCTGGCACGCGGACCATCGTTCGCCCCATGCTTGGGTGAAGGCGTGCTCGGTGTCGGTGCGGCGTACCCGCGCCGCGTGGTGCCGAGACTGGTAGTCGCCAACCGCGACCACTCGGGCGGTGACTCGGCGGGCGTCGGTGACCTGGTTCGCGCACCGGTAGATCCAGGCGGCGTCGGGTGCGGTGCAGAAGTCGCACTCGATGATCGGGTCAGGGATCTCGGAGATGGGTGCGGGCTCGGGGCGGTGGTCGCTGCGCTGGCCGCGTTGCTCGGCCGCGTGCAGGTACTCCACGACCATGCCGAGGTTGTTGTAGCGGATGTTGAGCGCTCGGCGGCAGCGGCGGCAGTAGAGCGACTCCGGGACCGGCGCCGTGCTCGCGTCGAGCGCTGCCGCCTCGGGGAGTCGGGCGGATTCGTCGGGGTGTGGGGAGTGCGGTGGCATTACTGGTCGCCTCCGTCCTGGTGGCGGGTGAGCTGCGGCCGGGTGGGGTTGGCGGGGTCGAGGGTCAGTCCGAGGCGCAGGCTTGCGAGGTCGACCAGCCGCCGCAGCAGGCTCGCGGTTCCGGTGCTGAGGTCGGCGTCGTAGTCGTGGGCGATGCGGCAGGCGTCGCGTACCGCCTCGGCCGCTGTGGTGAGTGCGGCCTCCAGGGCGGCGCGGTCGTCGGCCCGGGTGGCTCGCCTGACGTTCTCGGCCGGGTAGGTGCGCTCGTCGCCGGTGGGAAAGCGGAGGGTATAGCGGCGGGCGTAGGTGGTGTGCGGGGTGGAATAGCGGACATCGGTGATGGTGCCGAGGCGGTACTCGACCAGGTCGGTCGGCGTGATCACCCGGGCGTTGTCGCCGTACTCCAGAGACCGGTACATCGGGACTCCGTTCAAGGGGTGAGGGCTAGCTGGTGGGGTGGTCGACTTCGCCGCCGCCATTGACCTCGAACGCGATGAGACGGTCATCGGTCTCGGTGGTGTCGGCGTGCAGGTATAGGTCGTCGGCGCGGCGTTTCAGTCCGATGGAGACCCCGTGCAGATCGAGCACTACGTAGGCGGTGCGGTCCCCGGGCTCGCCGGGGTAGACCCGCAGGTTGAGCCGGCCGATCACCTCGGCGCACACGGGGTCGACCGAGCCGAGCAGAGCCAACGCTCCCGCGAGTTGCGGGCCGCTAAGGGTGCGTTGCCCGTCGCTGAAGCCGTCGGTGTTCTCCGACGTGGCCGTCCCGGTCGTCATGCCGGCCTCCCCTCGTCGGTGGCGTGCTCGTCGGCCGGTGGGGTGGGTGGGAAGGCTGGGAGGATGCTGGCGAGGGTGCTGCCATCCGGGTCGTCGGTGAGGGCGGCGCAGGCGATGAGCGCGACTCCGGCAGCGGCGGCTTGGGCCGGGGTGTACCGGACCCGTACGGCGCGAGTGCCGTCGAGGGTGGTGGCGCGGACCTCGACGCGGCTCGCCTGCCAGGTGGCGACGGGCAGCCGCTCGTCCGGCGTCGCGTTGACGGTGCCGCGCAGCGCCTCGCGGAGTGCGGCGCGCAGGTGTTCGCGGCGGCGGGCGGCGGTGGCTTCCCACCTCGACGCCGCTTTCTCGTGGGCGGCGCGGGTGTCGCCGGTGGCGACCGCCGCGCGGGCGTGGAAACGTTCGGCGTTGCCGGTGGCGTGAGCAAACTCGGCGGCGAGGTCGAACAGTCGGTCTGGATTCATACGGGTGCTCCGTAGCGAGTCGAGGGGATGTCGCCTGCGGGTGCCGCGCGGTCCGGGTGGGACCGTGACCGCGCGGCACACCGGGCGACGGTCAGGAACGGGCGACCGGCGGGCCGGCGGCCCCGTCCGGGGTGGCCGGCCGAACGGCGGACCCGGTAGCGAACGGGGGTGCGGCCTTCACGTGCGGCAGGCCGGGGTCGAGCTTCTGCCCGATGCGGTCGAGCACGAGCGCCCCGTTGGCGGTCATGTGCGCGCCCACGGCGAGGGCCTGCGCGCCGGTGAGCAGCACGACGAGGCGGCGGGCCGAGGTGTCGTGCACGTGCAGCTCGACGTGGCCGTTGGTCAGCGGTCGGACCGGCATGAACCGCTCGACCTGCGCCGCGCCGGGCAGTCCCGCGCGGATCGCCTTGACCAGTTCCCGCCAACGCTCGTCAACGAGTGCGTCGAATCGGGCGGCGCGTTCGGTCAGGGTGGCGTGTTCGGCGTGGCTGGTGGAGTGTCCGGCCAACGCGCGGGCGACCTCAGCCCGCGCAAACTGGGCGCACACATCGTTGACCAGCGCGATCACGGCCGAGTCGGTAGGCACCGAGGCGGGTGGTGGCGCGACGACCGGCTCGGTACGGACTTTCGCCGTGCCGGTGGCGTGGTGCGCCCCGGTGACAGGGCCGGGCTTGTTCCTCTTCTTCCGGCGTCGGAACCATGGCCAGCGCATCTCAGACCGCCAGCAGCTCGAACGCGCGGGCCTTCAGGTCCGCACCGGCACCGGTCAGCGCCCGCGTGGCGCGGGCGAGGTCGGTCTTGGCGGGGGCGAAGTGGTCGACGTACTCGGTGATGGCCTGGTATCCGGCCCACCGGGTGCCCTTGATCGCCTTCTGCGTGTCCGCGTCCCGGATCAAGTACCGCAACGTGTTCGTGCGCTGCTTCGCGTTGTTGCGCGCCGTGTCGGAGGCGTCGTCGGCGAGTGGCCACACCTGCGCGACGATCTTCTCGAACTCACCCATGGTCAACGACTCGTTGATCATCTTCTCGGCTTCGGCCTCGAACGCGTCGAACGCCTTCCACATCAGCCCGAGGGCCTGCCGCGCCTCAGAAATCTTGCTGGTCACGTTCGAGGTGTGCCGGAACGTGTACGAGCTACGCGACCGCTGGTAAGCGAGGGCTTGGGTGTTCGCGCACACGATCCGCACCGGGGTCGCGTCGAGGCGAAGCGCGGCGGTGCCGTCGTGCGAGGTGGTGGCCGCGAGGTACAGGTCCATGTCGTCCACCCCGGCAATGCGCATCGCAGTGGGCAGCTTCATGGTCACGAACACCGACCGGCCCTTGCGCATGGAGCCAGCGGTCTCGAAGTGCGCGCCGGAGGCGTCGACCAGGAGGTTGAGGGTCTCGGCGACCTGCTCGTTCTGCACCACGCTGTAGTCCTCGCCGACGACGCCGAGGTACTCGGTCTCACCGGTGGCGGGGTTGGTGCGCACGGTCATGTACTTGTCGGGGCAGTCGACCTTCGTCACCCCACGCTCGGTGACCTCGATGCCCTGAAGGGCGATCTTGCGGACCTCCCAGCCGCCGAGCCACGCCTTGCTCATGACCTCCTGGGCGGTCATGCACGCCTCGGCGACGGTGCCGAGTTGGTGCCAGGCGGTCAACCGTGCGGAGGCGAAGGCCGTCTGACCGTTCGCGAGAGTTTCGAGTTCGTGTGCCACGGTGGCACCCCTTCCCGGTCGTGTGGTGTTCGGTTGGGCGGCACAGTCAGGGGATTCCAAGCCCTGACCGTGCCGCCACAAACAATGTTTCCTACCTCTATCCGCCGATCAAGACGATCGGTTCGAGTCGATGAAGGTTTCTGCGGCGAATCTGACGCCCACCGCGCGGCGCGGCCTACCGGGTGTCGGTAGCCGGGCGTAGCCGCCCGTCCGGCCCGTACAGATAGGTGTGCACGGTTTTGAACGGGGCCGGTAGGTACACGGTGAACCCGTGTTCGGGGATGAACCGGGTTCGGTAGGTGCGGGTGATGCCCAACAGGTACCGGTCGGGTTTGTCGCCGTGCGACCCCGGCGGGATGATGCCCGCCCCGGGCCGGTCGGCGCGGGCGCGGCGGTGCTGGCCGAGCGCGATGTGTGGGCAGAGTGACAGGGCGGCGTTCATGCACTCGGGGTGCCCCGGCGGGTCCGCGTAGCGCATCAGCTCGGCGGCCCTCGGGCCGCCGAGGAACGCCACCCAGTAGCCCATGGGCTCACCGCACAGCGAGCACCTTCGTTCGACCGCGAGGCGGGTCGAGGTGGTGGTGTTGATCGTGGTGAAGTCCACGTGCGACCCGCCGCCTGTCGAGTCGGGGTGGATGTTGACCGGTGGGATGGGTAGGCCGCGCCGCTCGTCGTGGGGACGCGCGGCCAGCGAGGGCGGGATGTCGGGCCGGTTGGCGGCCGGGCCGGTGGCCGATGGGCCGGTCACGAGTCACCGGCTGCGCGGGTGGACCGGGCATCGGTCACGGTGACGTGCGGTAGCTGTGACCGCAGTACGGCGTGTGCCTGTTCCCATTGCGCCTCGGTCAGGGGCAGGGTGACCGGTTCGAGGTTTGCGGCGGTCATCGTCACGGCCATGATGTCGGCCTCGTCCGCCGAGTCGAATACGGCCACCATGTCGCCCCCGGCAACCATGTAGACGCGCCGGTCATCGGCGGGCCGGGGCACCCGGACGGTACGGCGGTGTTCGGCCAGCCACCGGCCCACCACCTCGACCGGGTCGCCGGTCAGGGTGCCGGTGTCGTAGCCCTCGCCATCGAGCCACGCGAGATGATCAGCGACAGTCCAATCAGGATGGATAAGCCACGATTGCCGGACGGCCTGCCACATGGTCAAGCGTGCCGATGCGCCGATCGGGTCCGCCGGTTGCGAGCCGTTCGGGCCGGGCACCGGGCATAGCGGGGTGCCGTCGTGGTGGTACGCGACCGGGCGTGAGGCGAATCCGTCGAGGGGCCAGCGACGCGGCGGTACGGGCCGGGCCGGTTCGGCGCATTCGGGGCATTCGGGGCAGCACAGCGCCCCCGGCGCGACCGTTGGGCCGTGGGGGTGGTTGTGGGGGGTGGTCATGGCCTGTTCCTTCCGTGGTGTTTGCGGGTGGGCGTGCGGGTGCCGGGGCCGGGCATGATGCCCGACCCCGGCGGGGCGGTAGGTCAGGCCGCTACCGGCGCGGCGGCGGCCTCGTCGGTGCCGGCCTCGTCGGCGCTGGTCTCGTCACCGGCGGGCGGAGTGGCGTCGGTCTGCGGCGGGGCCATGAACGCGCGAACCTCGGCGGTCGGGGCGGGCGGGTTGTCCGCGAGGGCGTAGGTTTCCGGGGCCTCACGGGTCAGGACCAGCACCCCGAACCCGGTCAACTTCTCCATGCCATTGCGGACCGCCCCGGGGCTCCGCCCGCCGATCTCACGGGCAACGGTGCCGGGGGTCACGTCGTGGCCGGGGCCGAGGTCACGCATGAACGCCTCGACCCGGTTACGCAACTCGTTCTTGCCCAGCTTGGCCGACCCGTCGCTGTTGATCTCACCCGTGCTACGGCCGGTGCCGGTGGCACGGCGGGCCGAGGGGCGGCGGATCTTGCGGGTGTGCCCGCACGTCGGGCACGTGCTGTGCGTCGGCGCGTTCGCCGGGTCCACGGTGGCGAGGTCACCGTCCCCGATCACCCACAGCTCGTCACCATCCTCGGTGACCGGCAGGCGACGGGCCGCACCGGCAACCTCCATCGCGGCGAGGATCGTGTCACCCATCGCCACCGACAGGCCACTCTCCCCGATCGCCGCGTCAGCCGTGATCCCGTCCGGGTGCCCACCCAACACACCCGCCATGATCAACACCTTGAGGTCAGGCTGACGCGGGCCGACCGGCGCACCGAACACGGGCGCACTGGACACCGGGGCCTCGGGCAGGGGTGCCTCGTCGGCCGCGACCGCCGCCGGGTCGGTCGGCGGGGTGTCCTCGGCCGTCGGCTCGTCGGCGGTGGCCGGGCCGTCGTTGTCGGCGGTGGGCTCGTCGGCCGTGTCCGGGGTCGCGTCCGTGGTGGCCTCGTCGTCGGCGGTGCCCGTTGCCGGGTCGGTGGCCGGGGTGTCGCCGGTGGGCGTCGGCTCGTCGTCGGCGTTCGGGTCGGCGGTGGTGGTCTGCCAGGTGTCGGCGCTCTTGCGGTTGCCCTTGGCCGGGTCGGGGGTGCGGGTGGCGGTCCCGGCGGCCTCCATGGCGGTGAGCGCCTCGGTGACGACCGGTAGCGGCAGGTTCGCCTGTCCGGCCAACTTGCGGGCGGTGACGCCGGGGTAGGTGCGCAGCGCCTCGGCGACAGCGGACCGGGCCTCGTCGCTGCCGGGGGTGAGAACGATGTTTGCGGTCATGGCAATACACCTCCACATAAGGGGTTCACGAATAGCGATTCCGCATACGCGTGATGCGCATTGTTTGCGGTTCCGCCGGGGCGGTTTTTGTTGCCCACGTCCATGGACCCTCTGCACACGACGATTGTCAACCCCGCTACGCAAGACTCTTTACGGGAATCGCCCCGCACCGCTTCCGTTCTCGATTCTGGAACCGCCACCGCCACCCGAAACGCCATTTGACGGCCCCATGTCCGACGCTGCGGCACGTTCGGCGCGGCTCCCTGGTGCTGCATAGGGTGGGCGACACGGGGGCCGCTCACGCCATCTTGCGGGGTCGCGGTTTCGGGTGGAAACGACTACGCCGCGCGCCCGGCGGACCGGACGCGCGGCGCTCACCGCAACCCGTGCGGGCCTTCTTGAATTGTGCGGAAAATCACTTCACGAATCTACAGGGACACGCCCTTTGGGCGCATGAAAGGAACGGGGTCAACGGCATTGTTCTCGGTGGCGGGGTAGCCTTCGTGGATCTCGTAGTGCAAATGCGGACCGGACGAGTTCCCGGAAGTCCCGACGTGGCCGATAGGCTGCCCCGCTATCACGGTCTGCCCTACTCGGACAATCGGCTGTCGCACCATGTGGCAGTACCGCGAAACTATGTCGCCCGCGTGGCGGATCTCCGTATACCAGCCGCACCCGCCGAGGCCGGGGTAGCCGTCACTGTCGCACGCCATCGGGCCGCCGGTGGGGTCCCACGAGTCGCCCCCGATGTTGCACCGGACGCGCACCACGACGCCACCGGACGCGGCACGGATGACGGTGCCTTTCGGGGCCATGATGTCGACCCCGTCGTGGCCGGGCCGGTCGCTGGTGCGGAAGCCGGAGCCTGCCGTGCCCGCCACCGGGCGGGTCCACCCGGAGGCGCTGATCGGCGCACCGTCGCACACGGGCAGCGTTCCGCCGGTGTACGCCGTCACGATCTCGGTTGCTCGTGTCTCGTGTTTGGCGTAGGCGTCCGGGTACGCCGACCGCTGCACCTTCTGTGCCGCGTCGGTGAGCGGTAGCCGTTCCCACCCCGGCACGGCGAGGAGACGCTCGTAGAAGGTGGCGGCGGCGTACTCGGGGTTCATGATCTGTTCCGGGGTACCCCATCCTTGCGACGGTCGCTGTTGGAACAACCCCAACGAGTCATGATCGTTTTTTGGGCCGAGGTGCCCGTGGTTGATCAACGAGGATTCCTGGAGGGCGGTCGCCACGGCGATCACCCACCCGCGCACGGGTACCCGCAACCGCTCACCCACGGTCACGATCACCGAGGCGTTACGGACCTGCTCAGCCGACAACCCCGCCGGGGTCGCGCCCGGTGCGGTGACCGCCCCGACGCAGCTACCACCGCCACCGCCACCGCCGAACACGGACGAGACGACACCGGCGGTAGCCGAGGTGAGCAGCAGCAGCGCTACGGCTACCCCGGTCGCGACCCACAGCGCTACCCGTCCCACGACGCACCGCCCCCGGTCGGCGTAGGTAGGTCGGCCAGACGTACCCGGGCGGGGTGCCCCACGACGCGCCAGACCGGCCCCGCCGGGCCGCCGGACGCGGCGGCGTGGTCGGCGGCGGCGGTGGCCACGGTCAGCCCGTCCGGCACCCCGGCCCGCCGGAGGTGGGCGTGCAGGTTGGTCTCACGGGCGACGGTGGGCAGCCAGAACAGCACCGGGTACGCCCGGCGGGGCGGTAGGGCGGCGTAGCCGGTCAGCTTGCCCACCACCCGGCCCAGGGTTTCGGTGCCGAGGTCGGCCTCGACCCAGAACGGCACCGCACGCCCGTTGTCGGCCCACACGCCGTGTCCGTCCGGGCGGACCAGGTTGCCGCACGCCTCCCGGCAGCGTGCCTCGTTCCACCACCGCACCAACCGCGCCCCGGGGTGCGCGCGGGCATGAGCCGTGAGCGCGACGAAGAACCCGTTCACCGTGAGCAGGTGCGCCAGCGTCGGGGACATGGCGAGTCGGGCCGTAGCGTCGCGCACAACGGCGGGACGGGGCAGCGTCTCGCCTCGTCCGGCAGCGAGCAGTGCCGCGCCGACCGGGCCGAGGGTCCACCTCCACGCTTGCGACCCGGGCCTCTGGTAGTGCCGGAACCGGTCGAGGATGTCTCGATCATGGAGGGTGTTGAGGCGGTTGCGGGCACGACCGACCGACCCGAACGCGAGGTCGACGAGCTGATCGGTGGTGAAGGTTCGGTGCTGGTCGAGCAGGTCGAGCAGGAGCCGGTCTCGAGGGGTAAGTCGGCCGAGTTCGGCGGCCACGACGGACGCCGTAAGGCGGAGACTGCCGGTGGCAGATGTACGGGTAGGAGGGATATCTCTTATCAGTCGGTTCCGGTCCACGAGCCCTCCTCACCCCCGTCCACGTGCGCGTACGACGTGTTCAAGGGGGCGTGTTCACCCGGTGGTTCGTGGTCGTTGCGTTCCTCGTTGGATCGCTCGTTAGACCTCTCGTTAGACCCCTCGCCCTGAACAGCGAAGGTGTTGCGACCCACCAGTTCCATCGCCATGTCCTCTACGGGTGCCGAGGGTTCGGCCTTGGGGGCGGCGGTGGCAGTCTCGCCGAGCAACCGGTGACGTTCCTTCATGGCGAGGCCGGTGTGGCCACGGGCAGCGTGGCGCAGCTCGCCGGCTCGACCTGGCACGGCCGGTGGTGGGGCCTCGGTGTCGGCAGTGACCGGTGGCACGACCCTCCCGCCCGCAACCGGCCGGAGGACGACCTCGTAGCCGCCGAGCCGGATCAGGTCCCCGTCATCGAGATACGGCCGCAGGTGCCGGGCCTGGTCGATGGCATCGCGGGGCGCGAGGGCGAAGTACACCTTGTTCCGGGCGTTGGCGTCGATCGCCTCCACCATGTCCCCCGACAACTGCCCGAGATACTGGTGAGCGAGGACGAACGAGGTGTGCAAGCTGCGGGCCTCGGCGAGCGCGTCATCTATGCCGATCGGCAGGTGCAGGAAGTTGTGGCACTCGTCCAACACGATCATTGCGTCGGGACGCTCGTCCTCGCGGATGCGGGCGCGGGCGGTAGTCGCCTGCCACAACCCGGCGAGGAGCAGGGAACCGACGAGGCGGGTGCCGTCCTCACCGATGACGCCCTTGGGTAGCCGAGCGAGCATGATGCCGCCGTCGAGGATCTCGGCGAAGGAAAACGTGGTGGCCGGCACCCCGAACAGCGACGCCGCCATCGGGTGCGCCAGGACGAGGCGGAGCCGGGACAGCAGCGGGGCAATCAGGCCGGAGCGCTGGGCGGCGGGCAGCTCGTTGAACCCTTCCCAGAACTCGCCGAGGGTGTTGCCCTCCCAGGCGTTCAGCTTGCTGGTGGCGGCGTTGACCCGTGCGGTCCTCCACTTCGAGTCCGACAGCAGCCGCGGTAGCTGGGCGAGGGTGGCACCTTCGACGTGAGCGAGGGTGAGCAGGCCGTGGTAGCAGATGTCGGCCGTGCGATGGCCCCACCACCGTGACCACACCTTCGCCATCACCGCCGTCAAGTTCGCGGCCACGTCGTGCGCGCTGCCGCCATGCACGGCCGGGTCGAGCAGGTTAATCGCCGGTGGCGCGGCCCGCTCCTCCGGATCGATCAGGACCAGCCGGTCACCACAGTCCTTCGGCAGCCGATCCAGGAGGTCTCGGATGAGGTCACCCTTGGCCGGGTCGAACGCGGCCACGCCGCGCCCGGCCTCAACGTCATCCAGGATCATCCGCATCAGCAGGGTGGTCTTGCCCGTGCCGGTCGGTCCGAGCGCATGAACGTGGAACCGGCAGTCGGCCAAAGAGATCCCGACCCGCATCGCGGGGCCAGCGTTGGCGACGCCGATGACTTTGCCGCCCAGGCCCTGCCGGTCCTCGACCGGCACCAGGTTCAGCCGGCGCCCTTGCGGGCGAGAGGTAGGAGCCACGGCTTTGCGGTTGGTCTTATTCATGGGGTGCTCCACACGGTTGGCGGGTCGTCGGCGGTGGGCGCGGCTTGCTCTGCCGGGCGAGGGTGTGTGTCC
This sequence comes from Micromonospora sp. CA-263727, assembly GCF_050942455.1. Taxonomy (NCBI): domain Bacteria; kingdom Bacillati; phylum Actinomycetota; class Actinomycetes; order Micromonosporales; family Micromonosporaceae; genus Micromonospora; species Micromonospora sp. CA-263727. The sequence continues at coordinate 507,428 of NZ_CP192031.1, read as the reverse complement.
CGCTCGGTGGCCCGGAAGATGTCGCGGGTCGCGGCCCGGCGGCGTGACGCCGCGCCGGGCAGGCCGTAGGCGGCCGGTTCGGCGGGCAACCCGGCCAGGGCGGCGGCTTCCGCCACGGACACCAGGCTCATCCGGGCCTCGGGCACCCACCGGTCGGCCGCCGCGAGCGCGCCGGAACGGAGCCGGCGGCGGGTGAAGTGGGCCGACAGCAGCCCGAACCCGGAGCTGACATCAGCAGCGGCAGCGCGGGCGGCGGGCTTAGTGGGGCCGGCGGCGACGGTGTGCACGGCGACGAGCAGGTGCGGTGCGTCGGCGTACTTCGCCCGCGCCTGCCGGGCCAACTCGGCGGTGTACGGGTCAGTGGAACGGGTGTGCCGCCTCGGGCTCGACGGGCCGGGGGTGACGATGTCCAGAACGCCGAGGATCAGCGCGCGCAGCCCATCGGCGAGCATGCCGGCGGCGCGGGCGGTTCCTCGGGGCCGACGGGCGCGTTGGGGGTTGGTCATCGCGCGGCGCAGCGTGCGCATCCGGTGGGCGGGTGCTCGGCCGAGGTGGACTTGCAGGATCGCGCCGCCGGTGCGCCCGGCCGAGGCCAGCCCGCCGTAGACCCCCCGGAGCCGGTCCTCTTCGGGGACGCTCGCGTCCATGCCTCGGCGGTGGGTAGGCGTCGTGCCTTCGACCAGGGGTAGCCATTCCGGCTGGGTGGGCCAGACCGCGAGGGCGGCGATGGCCCCGGTGGTGGGGACGGCTGGTGGGCGGGTCTGTTCAGCGCGGACCCCGGGCCAACCGCGTTGCAGCAGCCGCACCACGGCGGTCGGGTTGACCCCCGGTGGCAACCACAGCCCGCACCGCATCCCCTCCGGGTCGGCGGCGACCTCCCACACGAGCCTGGCCGGGCGCAGCGCCCACCGGCGCGGCGCGGGCAACGCCGTGGCAAGCAGCCGCCACAGGCCGATCGTCGCGGCCGGAGTGGCGGTGACCGGCGGGATGATCTGCAGCCACCGCGCTGCTGAGGCGTGCCGTCGCCAGACGCGCCGCCGCCACAACGCCCACCCGACCCGTACGGCGATGAGGGCGGCCAGGGAAGCGAGGAGCAGCGGCCACCGGTCGCGGACGAGACGCCAGACGGCGTCGGTGGCGTCGATGCCCCCGGACCCGCATACCAGCTCGCCCACTATCGAGTCGGGCACTCCGCCCTGACCGGGCACACAGCCATCGGGGGCCGATGCCTGCGAGGGCGGGGATGCGGACAGTGTAGAGGAGAAAACCATCGGGAACTCCGATCGGCAGTGGTGAAGGAGGCTCGCGGGCGGGATCAGCGGCGGCGGGCAGGCGGGCCGGTGACCGGGCCAGTGACGATCAACTCGTGCTCGGTTGGGGAGGCGTGACTGTGGAAGGCCACCCGCGCCGACCCCGCTGCGAGGAGGGCGTCTCCGCGTTGGCAGGACAGCAGGAACGCCCGTTCACCATCGGTGAGCCCGAACGCCTCGGCCACCGCGTCGATCGCTTGAGGCGCCTGCCTGAGTAGCACCTGGGTTGCGGCGTTGGAGACGACGGCGCGGCCGGTCTTGGTGGCGAGCACGTCAGCGGCGTCCTGGGTCACCACGGTCAGGCCGGTGCCGTACTTGCGGGCGGACTTGGCCAGGGTCTCCAGGAACACGCCGCCGCGACCGCCGGACAGCAGCTTCCACGCCTCGTCCACCAACACCATCCGCAGCGCATCGGGCCGTGCGCCGGAGGCGGTCGCGCCGCGTACGGTGCGCCAGATCGTGTCCAGGGTGAGCAGCGTCCCGACCGGATGAAGCTGCTCGGGCAGGTCCTTGATGGCGAACACCACCAGGTGCCCTCGGGCGGCGGTGGTGGTGGGACCGTCGAACAGGCCCTTCATGCTCCCGGCGACGTAGGGGTGCAGTCGGGCGGCGACGCGGCGGCCAGCGTCGTCGGTGTCCTCCAACGCGGCCATCACATCACCGATGAGTGGGGCCGGTCGCCTCCAGGTGCGCGGGTCGGTAGTGATGCCCTTGGCCCGGTACGCGGCCAGCACGGCGACGTCGAGGGAGCGGGCCTCGTCGCCGGGCAGTGGGGCGGTGACGGCGGTATCGCCGCTGCCCATCACGGTCACGAGCGTGTGCAGGAACCGTGCCCGGTCGTTGAGGGCATCGTCGTTACCCGGCGGCAGGTCGAGAGGGTTGATCTTCACACCAGCCGCGCCGAGCCGAATGACCGTGCCGCCGACCGCATCGGCCAGCCGCAGGTACTCGTCTTCAGGGTCGATGACGAACGCCTGCACCCCGAGGCACAGGTTGCGCAGCAGGTCGAGCTTGGCCAGGTACGACTTGCCTTCCCCGGAGCGGGCGAGGATGACCGCGTTGTAGTTGGACTGCGCCCACCGGTCCCACACCACGACGCCGGCCGAGTATAAGTTCAACCCGAACAGCACCCCCATACCGCTGTCCCCAGCGGTGTCCGGAAGGTCAGGGCTGGTAAACGGAAAGCTCGCGGCAAGGGCGTCAGTGTCGAAGACCCGCTTCATCCTTAACGCGTCGAACGCGAGGGGTAGACCGCTGATCCAGCCCTGCAACTGACGCCACGTCACCGGCGCGGTGTCCAGCAGCAACGAGGAGGCCAGGGACCGCACCTCGGCCACCCGATCGGCCAACTCGGCAGGGTTGGCGCCGTGGACAGTCAGGTACAGACTGAGGCGGAACAGCCGGGCCTCGCCTCGGGCGACACGGGCGGCCAGCTCGGCGGCGTCGGCCGCAGCGGCGTCGAGGTCGGGATCATCGAGGCGGCCCTTGGCCGCATCCTGCCGACGGGAGGACTCGAACCGGCCGCGCTGCTTCCGCAACCGCTGCGAGGCCACCGCCGGCGCGACAGGCTCGATGTGGAAGGCGGCGTCGACCAGGCCCGGGTAGGACAGGAGCGGCTCCGCCCACCCCGGCCCGACCTCAGCCGGGTAGCCGACGACAGCCAGGGTGGCGCTGTAGCCGTCCCCGACCCGCACGTATCGGCCGTCGACCTCCACGGCGTCCGGGGAACCGGGCAGGATCGCGGCAGACTCAGGCAGGGCGGACCGCCGCTTCGGCAGCAGTGCGGACAGCAGTCTCACCGCTGGTCACCTCCGTCAGATGGGGCGTAGGGCGTGAGCGCTGGGGCGGTGGGGTCGAGGCTGACCGCGAGCCGCACCGTGGCCTCCGGCTCACCAAGGACCCGGGCGGGAACCTCGCAGCCTGCGAGGGCACGCACCGTCTCGGCCGCTGTGTGGGCGGTGTGGTGCGCGCCGCGTCGGCTGCGCATGGCGACGGTGATCTGCCGGTGCAGCAACTCACGTTGCCCGGCCAGGTCATCGAGGAACGTCACGTGCGCGTGGGCTGCCTCTTCCAGGGCGGGGTGCGGCAGCCCCGGGGTGGCAGCGAGGAACCGGTCGGCCAGGTAGGTCAGGTCGACCCGCTGTGCCCGCACGACGATCTGCGCCGGGCCGTCGAGGCTGTGCAACCAGCGGGCGAACCCGGCCACCAGGCCGTTCTGCTCGGCGGGTGTCCGCAGGCCGAAGGCCACGGTCGAGGCGGCGACAAGGCCCGTGGTGCCGTCCGCTCCGAGGTCGATTAGCCCGTCGCCGGTGATGCCCTTCGCGGGCAGCCGCAGCGGTGCGGGCAGCGGTAGCCGGTCACCCGGCCCAGCGGTGGTCTGCACCCACGCCGGGGCCGGGATGACCGGTCCGTCGGCCGGGACGAGCCGGCGAGGGCTGCGGCGGTGCCGTAGCGCCGCGAGGACCCAGGCGTCGAGGCTGACGCCGTCTCGGCGGCCGACCGCGAGCAGGAACGCCGCAGCGGCGGGCGGCATCGCCCCGGCGAGGAACACCAGTGGATGCACGAGCGTGGCCACCGCCGTCCACGCCGCGTAGAGGAGTAGGCCCGTGACGGCCAGGATCACCAACTGGCGTCCTGACATGCCGAACGCGAGCCTGTCCGGCCGCTCGATGTCGGCGGGCACCCGAGCCCTCATTGGGGCCTCGTTACTGTGGCGGCTCACCGCTGATCACCCCTCGGCTTCGATGAAGAACCCCGCACCGGACCGGACGACCTGGACGGCGGGGACGGGGACGGGACGGCGGACGGACCTGCCGATGTCACACCGCCCGCCGGGGACGGGGACGTTCGCGGCGGGGACGGAAACGCCGACCGCCGACCGTCCGGGGACGGCGGGGCGGACGACGCCGGTGGACGGGGCCGGGGCGTGCTGGGCGTGGCTGCCCGCCGAACGGCGGACGGGGTGCCCGGGTTGGCGGCGGCTTGCCCGCTCGGGGTAGCGCGTCGCGCTGCCGTGGGCCGTGTCCCGGGGGTCGAGGTTCGTCGTGGCCCGCCGGGTGCCGGTGTGGCCTGGGCTGCGGAGAACACCGGCGTGACCGGGGCAGGTGGCCGGCGCGGCGCGCTCTGCGGCGCTGGCGCGGCCGAGAACTCCACGGCTGGTGCCGCGCCTCTGGGTGCTGGGGTCGGTGCCGGGGTCGTGGCGTCGCTGAAGGCGACTCGGGCCGGTGGGGTGGTCGGGGACGGCACGCTCGGGTGGGGCGGGGTTGGGTGGGAGAACGGTGCCGCCGGGACACCGCCGGACGGGGCAGGGGTCGGCGTGGACGGGACGGCCGGGTGGCTGAAGGTGGGGGCGGCGTTCGTCCCGGACGGCGCGGGCAGCGGCGTGTGGGTGGCCGGGGCGTGGCTGAAGGCCACCGGTCCCGGCGGAGGCGGGGGGACGGGAGTCGGCCCCGGACGGGGCGGGCGCGGTGGACGGGGCGGACGGGGGCCACCCGGTGACGGACGAGGGCCGGGCGGACGAGGGGCCGTCCGTCCGCCGGTCCGGGACGGGCTCGCGCCGAGGATGCCGGCCGCCGCACCGAGCGTTTTGATCATGATGAAGGCGTGGACGAGTTGCCCGAGCAGTCCTCGGCCTTTGCTCTGTCCGAGCGGTCCGAGAACGAACTGTCGCATCCAGCCCGGCAGTTTGATCAGCAGCCACAGCATCGTCAGGCACACCACGACGCCGAGGAGCCCCTGCCCGGTCGCCGGTACGCCCAGCACGGTCGGTCCGGCCGGGGTGAGGAACACCTTGACGCTGGCCATGACGACGACGGCTTGACCGAGTTGCAGGCCGAGGCAGGCCAGCGTGCACCGCCACCACAGGTGCGCCACGCCCTCGGTGAGTGGGCTGGCGTGGCAGATCAACGCCGCCGGGGCGACCCCGAGCAGGATGATCAGCGCCGCCAGCCGCAGGACGAACGTGAACTCCAGAACCAGGCACATCACGATCACGGCGATGACCAGCAACGCCATCAAGAACCCCTGACCCTGCAGGGCTTCGTCCACGACCTGCCGGATCGCCGTCGCCGCGCTCGGCCCGTCGATCGTGTTGCCAGCGATGGCCACGGTCAGCGCGTTGGTCAGCTCGATGGCCTTCTGCCCGATGATCAGGCTGCAATTGGCCAGGACCACCCCCACGGCGATGCGGGGTAGCACCTGCTTGAGCCCGTACTGGGTTTGCAGCGTTTCCCGGGCGGTGACCAGGAACCCTCCGGCGACGATGAACAGCACGATGATGCCGTTGGCGACGACCAGGCTGGTTGTCCAGATCGCCTTGACGTGCTCGTTGTTGGTGAGGTCGGGGGTGGACAGCCAAGACGCGCCGAGGGCTTCCATCACCGGCTGGAGAGCCTGCTCAGCAGCCCACACCACCAAGTCCACCACGGCCTTGCGGATCTGACCTCCGACGTCGTACCAGGCCGGATCATCGCTGACGGAGGGCTGGCCGGGAGTCGGGGCCGGACCAGGCGCGGGTGCCGGCACGGACGGAGACGGTTCCCCTCCCGGCGGACGGACGCCAGGGTCAGGCACGCCGGGCGTTGGCGGCAGGCCGGGTGCGGTAGCCGGAGGGCCGGGTGCCGGGCTCGGCTCGGCGTGCGCCGGCCCGGCCCAGGTCAGGGCAAGGCCGGCGAGGATCATGCCGCCGAGCAGCAGCAACGACACCGGTCGGACCGGGCGGCGGGATCGGAGCGTGAGGGCACTCATCAGGCCACCCACGCGCCGACGATGGTCACGAACAGCGGCGCGAGCAGCGCGAGGGCGTAGCCGATCGCGGCGGACCGCAGCGCGAGCTTGGCCTTCTCGACCTCACCGGGATCGCCGTTGGCCGCCAGGTACCGCAGGCCACCGACGGTCAGGAACAGGGTGGCGACAGCGACGAGGATGCCGACGAGCCACGCGCGGATGTTGTTGGCGACCTGCTGGATCGACTCGGCAGCCAGCACCACCGAGGTGGGCTCGGCCGCCCACGCCACGGTCGGCACGGCAACGAGCGCTGCCGTCACCGCGGCGGCGTTGAGGAGTAGTAGCAGGGCGGCGCGGACAGTCCGAGGACGGCCTCGGGGCGGACGGCGGACGGACGGCCGTCCGCGCTTGCCGGCCCCGAGGCGGCGGTTCGCCGCCTCGGGGCGTGGGAAGGGGTGGTGATTCATGGGTTGGGCACCTCCGGTGCACACGCCGACGCAGCCCGCAGCGGGGCGTGGGTGCGCGAGTGGGTGGCGAAGGCGGGACCGGGCGGTGCGGGGTGACCTGTAGTGCCGACCGGCGCGGCCGTCCTCCTCACCGGGAAGGCGATGGGCCGGGGACCGTGCGGGGTGTCAGCGCCGTCAGCGGGTCCGATCGGAACAAGGTCACCTGCGCGGAAGAGTCCCGCACTAGGGGATTACAAATCCGAGCCCCGGATTGGAAACCCGCAGCTCAGGCAGGCTGGCTACGGACGCTTCCGGGCGGTGGACGCGTCGAGGACCACCGTCGCCGTGGCTTCGTTGACCACGTCGGTGTACGGATCGGACAGTTCCCCGGCCTCGATCGCGGCCTTCAGTCGGGCGACGGCGGCGGTGCGCCGCTTGTAGAGGTTCCAGCGAGGCTGACCGGTACGTTCGGCGTAGGCGGTGAGGGTGACCTCTTCCAGGTACGTCGCGCCGATCAGATCGGCCTCCTGAACGGTGATTGCCCCGGCGGTGACCGCGCGGGCCAGGACGAGATCCGGGTGACCGTACGGGGCCGGCGGCACCACCGCGCCCGGGGCGTGGTTCGGTGCCCCGAACGAGGCGGGCTCCTGCTCGCGCAGCTCGGCGCGGGCCTTGGAGAACGCGGCGGACAGCAGGTTGCCGACCACGCCCGGCCTGGTGACGTCGACCGTGCTGAGAGCGCGGAGGAAGTGCTCGACAATGGCGGCCTGCACGTCGCCGGTAAACAGCTTCGCCAGCAGGTACGCCTTGAACCGCAGGCCCGGCAACGCGACGCCGACCACACCGGCACGCCACGCCGGATCACCGGTACGGGCGCGCTGCACGAGCAGCCGCCACGCCGCGTCCCGGGCGGCGAAGCCGCAGGACGGGTGCATCAGGATCGCCGACAGCTCGGGCAGAGCGATGGCCCGGCGGGGCAAGCCGTGGCCGAGGCTGCGACCGTCCACCGACAGCGGGTTCGGACCCTGCCCCAACAGCCGGAACCGGTACTCGATGTCGCTGAGCAGTGTCTCGCCGCGCGGCCCGGCAGTCGGGCCGGTGGCGGGGGTACGACAGTCCATGGTGGTGCTCCCTCGTGATGACCGTTGCCGTCCGGCGGGAGTGCCGGTCGGCGCTGTGCCACCACGCCACCAGGGACTTTGAACAGATCATGAACACTGTTGATCTTGTTCAAGGCGTCTCGACCCATGTTCAACCCGGCCGTCGCCAATCCCCGTCGATGCATCTCGACGTCAACCAGTGGACACCCCGAGTCGGGGTGTGTAACCCGTGGTCAGGCTGTTCAAGGCCCTTCAAGCTGGGCGCAGCCACGTCAAGACGGCACCCTTGAACACGCGTCGCCTACGAGGCAGCCACGGGGTGAAGCAGGACGACCACGAGCGGCTTTCGCCGAGGGCACTCACGCCCCATCTCGATCGTGTTCAAGGCCCCGAGGCGGCGAGCCGCCTCGTGTTCAACCAGATGACGATCTTGTTCAAGCCCGGCGCGGATCTTGTTCAACCGGCCAGGGATCGCGTCGGCGGCCCTCACGGGTCGGGTGATGCCGACAGCCGGTGTCTCTATGGCTCTGACCTGCGTGTTCAACCCGTTGAGGATCTTGTTCAACCCGGCGGCGTCGCGCGAGGTACCCGGCTCGGCAGCGGGCGCGGTTTCCAATCCGAGGCCCGGATTTGTAATCCCCTAGTGTCAGCGCTTGTCGGCGGACGTGGCCCACACGCCCATGCCGAAGCCCCACTCCACCGCCCCCGACGACCGGCCTCAGCCGGCACCGGTCGGGCTGCTCCTGCCCCGAGCCCGCGTCCCGCGCACGCCCCGTCCGGGAGTGCCGCACTGGCACGGACTGTCCCCGAGCCACCTCGCCTACCTCATCCGCCGCTACACCCACGTCGGTGACGTGGTGCTCGACCTCGACGCGCACCCGGCCGCCATCGCCGCGACTGCCTACCTGGACCGGGTACCGGCCCGGCTGGTCACCGATCGCCACGGTCTACACGTGCGGTTCCTACCGCCCACCCCCGAACGCCCGAACCCACACGCCGCACGACGGCACGGCCCATGTGTCGACCTGATCCTGGCGACCCTGCCGCAGGGCGCACAGGGCCTCACCCGAGACGGCATCGCCACAGCAATGAGCACCTGGCGGCCTCTGCTACGCCCCGGCGGTTTCCTGCTGGTTGGACTCACCGCCTCACCGCCTCAGCCGGGCGAGGTCAGCCAGCGGACCTCGGTCATCGCCGCCGCCCGCACCGCCGGCTTCTTCTACCACCAGCACATCCCCGCTGCCCTCGTCCCGCTGCCCGAGCACGAGCCGCGCACGGCCCCGGAACACCTTGACGAGGCCGACGGCGGGCGGCGTCTGCTCGCTGGCCGTCATCTACCGACGTTCCGGGACCTGGTCGTGCTCAGGACCACCGCCACCGCCATCGCCACCGGTGAGGAGAACGCCCGTGCCTGAATCTCGTCCGCCCTTGCACCCCGGCGACCCCCACGACTCCGAGCCGCCGTACCACAGCGCGTCCTATCTGGCGGCGCTGCTCGCCGAGGGCTACCTCGGATCGGTCTGGCTCACCGGCCAAACCGCATCGCGTGACCTGCGGCGCGGCCGATACACCCCGGAGTCGTTGACGCACCCCGGCAAGATGCTCCCAACCATCCCCCGCTACGCCATCCGCACCTACACCAACCCCGGCGACGTAGTCCTCGACCCTATGGCCGGCATCGGCACCACCATCATCGAAGCCATGCACCTCGACCGGCACGGCGTCGGAGTCGAGTACGAAGCCGAATGGGTCGCCAAGGCAGCCGACAACATCCGCCACACACTCCAGACCGGGGCATCGGGCCAGGGCGAGATCTATCACGGGGACTCGACCGCGCTACCGTCCCTGCTGCCGGCCAGCCTGCACGGCCAGGTCTCCCTCGTGATCACCTCACCGCCCTACGGGTCGTCCACCCACGGCCACGTCCGCACCCCTGGCCCGAGGCGCGGCAAGGTCCGCAAGATCAACCACAAGTACGGCGGCGTGGACAACCTCGCCTACCGCAGCCACGGCCAACTCGCCGACGGGTTCACCGCGATCCTCGCCGGTTGCCGCCAGCTCCTGCGTCCCGGCGGACACGTTGTCGTCACCGCCCGGCCCTACCGCCGCCAGGGCGAACTCATCGACATCCCCGGCATGGTCGTCGCCGCCGGCATCAACGCCGGACTTGAACTCGTCGAGGAGTGCATTGCCCTCATCTGCGGCGTCCGCGACGGCGTGATCATCCCCCGGGCCTCGTTCTTTCAGCAGAAGAACACCCGAGACGCCATCGCCACCGGTGACCCCCAATGGCTCGTCCAGCACGAAGACGTTCTGATCCTCAAAGCCCCACTGATCTCCACGAGTTTGGCCGAACCGAGGTACTCGCGACGCGAATCCGTACTCGGGCAGCCGCACGCCCTCGGACGCCACTCGACATCGCCTCGGCCAGTCACCGGCGGTGCGCGCCGTGATCACAGGCTTGATGCCTTCGCCCCGCCACGCGTGGATCGACGTCCACAACCGGTGCCCCCCGCCAACGCGGGTGGCACCACCGCACCCCCGGCCCACCCGGGCCGGGATGCTGAAAGGACATCCGATCCGTGCCGTCCACCAGGGTCCGTACGACCAGATGCCACCGACCACCGGCGGTCTACCGACAACGACAGGGCGACCCGACAGCCCGGCCCATCGGCAGGCCGCCCATGACCACGCCCACCACCGCAGAATGGCGGCCCGACCCTCTCCTGACCATTGATGACGTCGCCGTCTGGCTGGGTAAGCCGAAGAACACCCTCTACGCCTGGCACAGCCGAGGCAAGGGACCGCGCGCCATCCGAGTCGGCAACACCCTGCGCTACCGACGCAGCGAGGTCGAACGCTGGCTCGACGCCCACACCGACCCGGAGCGCTGAGCCGTGGCTCGACCTCCGCTACCCATCGGCACCTGGGGCGCGATCCGCACCGAAAAGCTCGGCCCCAACCGGTACTGCGCCCGAACCCGATTCCGCGACCACGACGGCAAGACCCGCGACGTCGAGGCCACCGACACCACCGGCCCCGCCGCCATTCGGGCTCTGAAGGTCAAACTTCGCGACCGAGTCACCCCGAACGACGACGAGATCACCAGAGATACCCACGTCAGCGTCCTCGCGAGGCTCTGGTTGGACGAGATCACCGCGGAGGAACGTGTCACGCCGCAGACGATCAGTAGGTACGAGATCAGCGTGCGTGTCTCGATCGAGCCCGCCCTCGGCGAATTGCGTATCCGAGAGGCCACCGCAGGCCGCCTCGACAGGTTTCTGCGCAAGGTCGCCGAGGACCGTCCGTCAGCCGCCAAAGGCGCAAAGGTTGTCCTCGGCCAGATGTTCGCCTTGGCTGTACGCCGAGGCGCGCTCACGGCCAACCCCGTGCGCGATACCGGTCGACTGCGTAGCCCCCGCCGCAAGGTGGTGGCCCTGGAGGTGAACCAACTGAACGATGTTCGCGAGGCGATCCGGAGTTGGCAGCAACCTGCCCCCGGCAAGTCGGGACCTCGGCCGACCGGCGACCTGGCCGACATCGTCGACCTCATGCTCGCCACCGGCGCCCGCATCGGCGAAATTCTTGCGCTGCGCTGGGAGGATCTCGATCTTGTCGCTGAACGCCCGACGCTCACCATCTGCGGCACGATCGTCTACCTCAAGGGCAAGGGCTTCTTCCGGCAGGAGTGGACGAAGACCGACGCCGGTTTCCGAACGGTCGTGCTGCCTCGGTTCGCGGTCGGGATGCTGATGGGTCGCAAACTCAACGCCGCCGACAATCCCCACGACGCGATCTTCGCCTCGCGGCGCGGCACCTGGCTGTCACCGCAAAACGTACGCCGCCAGTGGCGTCAAGCCCGCGCCGACGCCGGCCTCGAATGGGTCACCCCGCACACCTTCCGCAAGACTGTCGCCACCCTGATCGACAAGGAGGCCGACGCCAAGAGGGCCGCCGCTCAGCTCGGGCACGCCACCGAGCAGGTCACCAACAAGCACTACATTGTCAAGCCCGCCCTCGCCCCGGACAGCTCCGACATTCTCGAACAGCTCGGCACCGGCAGGACGACGACAGGCGCCAAGCGCCGTGATCCTGGGCCACGTCAGGCTGCGTAGACGCGCACAGACGGCGGTCGACACCGCACGGCACGGACATGTTAAAGGCGTCGATGGAACGGTCAGAACTGCATCGATAAGACATGAGGCCCTGCCCGGCACTCCTGCCGGTCAGGGCCGCATGCTGGCCGCCACTCGGAATCCAATGGCCGACCTTTGGACCGTCGCCAACGCAGCTGAACGTCCTACGCCGATATATCCGGCGGTTCCGCCGCACTGACTACCTTAGACAGACACACGGCGCCCCGTAGCCGATACCCTGCGGTGGTGACGCAACGGGTGCGAGCCCATGAGCTGCGCGAGGCTATCGCCAACGCGCTATATCACCTCAAGTCGTACCAGCTTCCTAAGGCATGTGCGCGCTACGGTCTCGCCCCCGGCGATGACGACGAGGCGTACGCCAGTAAGAAGTGGTACGTCCTGCGCCGGATCGAAGAGTGGGACACGCCCCAACTGGTGACCCTCGCGGTCCGCATCCTGGAGGATCACGCCGACGACGCCTTGCAGCAGCTCGTCAACCGCGCCGGAGCGCGAGGCGTCGTGGGCGACTTCAAGAACCTGATCTTCGCTGCGGACGGGCCGAAGCCGGAACTCGTTCTGCGTGACGCTGTCAACAACGTCATCGAGATCGTCAAGCACGGCGAGCACTGCCTCGTCTACGACCGCCCCCTGCCCGCCGACGGCCTGAGCTGGGCCGCCCTGGTGCGCTGGTGGTGCGAGGCCCAGGGCATGCCGCCCGGCGACGAACTCATCTATCCGGCTCGACTGTTGTTCAAGCGCCTGGCCCGTTCCCTGGCATCGGAGCCGGAGCGACGGTTCTTCCGCGCGTATCACGATCTGCACGGCCCGCACGACATGGACCGCGTCCCGGCGCTGATCCCGCAGGTGTACCTACACTACGACCCGTACACCCAGCGCAGCCGCCAAGCCACCCCCGGCCCGCTGCCGAGGCAACGCATGGACTTTCTCATGCTTCTACCCCAGGACCAGCGAATCGTGATCGAAATCGATGGTAAGCAGCACTACGCCGACGAGACGGGTCGAGCGCAGCCACGGCTATATGCCGAGATGGTCTCCGCGGACCGTCTCCTACGCCTCGCCGGCTACGAGATGTACCGGTTCGGCGGCTACGAACTCTGCCAGGACCAGCGCAGCGCCGACGAAGTTGTCGCCGCCTTCTTCCGTGACCTATTCGACCGGCACAGCATCAATCCAGCCGCCAAGCCAGCATGAGTCGGCCCCGTACCTGGCGCCATGGGCTTCTGCCGACGTCTTCGGGAAGGCCGCGCCCGCGCGCGCCCGGCGTAATCCTGCTGCCCTGCTCTAGTGATGGCCGATAGTGTCACGGCCGTGACCGACGCCTGGGACGACCCATGGGGCGATTCCGCGACCGCCGATGCGCCAGAATCCGCTGCGGCATTCACGTGGGCACCGCTGAGCCGCCGCATCGCAGGCCTCGGCCCAGACGACACTGTCCACGACGGCGTTCCGAGCTACATGCGCGGCGCACTGACTGACTGGGTCGACATGGTCTACAACGTTGCGGAGAACGACCGAGACTCGGGGGCCTTGGACAACACCCTGCGGCTACGGCTGCGCTGGGAGCAGGTTCCCGCCCCCTGCACGCTCACCGATGAACAACTTCTCGACCTCATCGACGCGATCCTGAACTGGTGGACGATGCGGCCGGCGCTGCGGGAGCAGATCGCCGAGATGCTGACCGCCGGCGGCGCCGGGTGGCGCGTCACCGCTGACGGCACCGCCGTGGAGCGTCGCGTAGACGAGACAGTCACAGCCACCGTCATCCACACCGTCTCCAGCGTCACGGCAGACGCGGCCGATCATCTCGCCGCCGCCTGGCGCGCGGCGTACGGTCGGCACCCCGACCCAGACAAGGTGTTCCACGAGGCTATCCGTGCCGTCGAGTCGATCGCGTGCCCGTTGGTGGAGGCCAAGAAGGCCGAGAACGGCAAGGCCACGCTCGGCACCGTCATCGGCGAACTCGCCAAGAACTCCGGACACAGGTGGGAACTGGTGCTCCCCGGCCCTACCGGCGCTCCGCGCGACGTGACGCCGTTGGTCAGCATGTTAGAGCTGCTCTGGCAGGCTCAGGTCTCCCGTCACGGCGGCGCCCCGAAGTCCCGCCGCCAGGATCAAGCCGAGGCTGAAGCCGCCGTGCACCTCGCGGCGACCCTGGTTCAGTGGTTGGGTTCTGGCGTGCTCCGCAAGAAGGCTTGATCAGCGCCCTCTGAGTAAGCCAGGCCGAAGCTCGAACGAGCAGCGAACACCTACCGTCGGCCGAAGTTCGTCGCTACGGTCACCGTGTGAGTAGGTGGCGCCCACGACGGGTATACACGGGTCAGCTTCGGATGTTGGCCGTAACAGGTGAGTAGGGGCCCCTGCGAGGTCTTCCTCGGCACCCAGATCGACGACCGCAACGAGGCTCGCTTCCTGCGGCGAGTCCGGGCTGATCTAGAACGACATGGTGGTACCGCAAGGATCTATGCCAACTTCATCACCCGACGCTCTCAGCGCCAGGTTGATTTCCTCATTAGCACCGCACACCGGCTTGTGCACGTCGAACTGAAAGCTGTGGACCCTGGGCTGCCGCTGATTGGTAGCGCCAACGGGCCGTGGGAACAGCAGCTACCGGACGGGCAGCGCCGTTCGCTCGAGCGCAACTTCTACCGCCAGGCTCAGCAAACGACTTTCGCCATCAGCGACGACATGCACGACTTGGCCAACAGAGGTGAGGTGCCGCAGCCCGGGGGCAAGTTCTACCGTCATATCCACACGGTTATATGTTTATACCCGGACATTCCCGCTGATACTCGGGTGGACCACTACAACCATGTCGATGTCCTCGGCTACCGGCACCTGCTCATGCTGCTCAGCACCGACGGGCCCCACCCAGCCTGGGCCGATGACCACTGGTCAACGTTCACCCGGCACCTTCAGATGTACCCGCAACCGGTCGACGGCGCCGAAGGCGCTGAGCAGCGGATCAGCCGAACCATGCTGGAGGACTATCGCCGCCGGTTCGTCGCCGCACGCCGCCGCCTGCGGGCGTACGTGCCTATCGCCGCACGGCGGGGTGAGACAATCGTGCCGGACCCAGCCGCATTCCTGACGGAGGCTACCGCCAGCGGGCAGACGGTGGTGATCGTCGGTAAAAGCGGCACCGGCAAGTCCCACGCCGCCCAGCACGCCGCAGTTGCGGTCGCTGAGAACGGAGGCGTACCAGTGTGGGTACGCTGCGGCGAGTACGAGCGTGGCCGGCTCAGCCATGCCTTGTCGCGCGCTGTTGCGCCGTTCACGACGCAAGCGTGCCTCCCGCTATTACACAGCGCCGTCGACCTCGGCTGCCCCGTGCTGGTGATCCTCGACGGGGTGAACGAATGCGTGCCGACTGATCGTGAGGTCCTGATCGAACAGGTCGGCGCCCTACAACTTCGGGTACCGGTCGCTGTCGTCATCACCTCCACAGAGAAGGTCGGGCTGCCAGAATCCAATGCGTTAACCCTTCAGACCTTGGCCCCTGACGACGACGCCCGCACGGCCTTGATGGCTGTGCACGGCCACCGAGGCGAACTATCGGGCCTCGAAGCGTTTCAAACTCCGATGGAGCTGTCCATGGCTGCCGAGTGCGGGGAGTCACTGCGGCCGGGCGCCACCTCTACTGAACTGTTCGACGCCTACGTCACCCGACTGTGCCCATCGGAGACAACACGTGCAGGCCTCCGCCGTATCGCAACCGAGATGGACATCCAGTTGCGCGGCTCGCTGACCACCACCGAGGTACGCCTCCTGCTTCACCGGGCGACCCCTGACCCCCGGACGATCGACATGGATACCATGCTCGGCTCGCCCCTGCTGGCTCCGACCCAAGGGCGGATCGCGTTCAGCCACGAGTTGCTGGCCCGGTTCCTCACCGCGGAGCAACTCGTACTCGAAGCTGCCGATAGCCGCACCCTCGCCGAGGCGTTAGGCGACGTCCGGCGAACGGACCTGCACAACCATGCCGTAGCGCTGGAAGCCGATATTGAACGCCGCCTCACCCTGCTTCTCACGCTGTCCAGCGTCAGTCTCCTGCGCGCCGCCGCGCGCGGCGCATTCGGCCCTGCAACAGCTCACGCGGTCATTGCGGAAGTCTCAACGGTTCTTGAGGTTGCTACAGCCGCCATAGACGACTACCGCTTGACCAGCATCGAGGAGACGTCAGACAACGTCCTTGAGCCCCACTGGACCGCCGACACCGCACGCAACGACCTTCAGCAGGCGTTGTTGTGCGTGGCTGGACGGTGCCTTGCCGACGGCCTTTTCATCGAAGAGTCCGCGTCCCTGCTCGATGCCACCGATCGTCGCTGCACCGACGAGATGCGCCGGCTGCGCGAGGCCGGTAGCCGCCGCGCTATCAGTGCGGTCGTACAGGCCACGTACGGCCGATTCGTCTACGGCGACGACCGCGAGCGCCGCCAACCTGCCGCCTCGGTAGTCGTCAGGGCCAGCGAGCATGGCTGGATCAAGGAGAATCGGCCATCGCGGACGCCATCGGCGATGCGCAGGTTATGGGACTATCCCGGCCAACCACGATGGGGTCGCCTCACGGCCGCGCTGCTGCTGATGAACCCGGACGACCCTGCCGACCTGCGGCTGTTACCCGACGTGTTCGCCGCCGCATGGAAAGCCAACGGCTACCACCTACGGCTGACAGCGCTAGACGCTGCGATGCGGGCGTCCTACAACGCCGACGAATCCACTCGTCAACGGATGCGCTCACTCTTGGACGACTGCGATAAGGACAACGTCCTACTCAACAGCCTGCTGTTCGAGGCTCTGGCGGCCCACGGTGGTCTTGACCCGCTGAAGACCGAAGATGAGATTCGCGCGGAGATCGCCGAGATTCTGGCCTCGCCGGCAGACCCACAGGCATGGGACGCCGCACAGGCCATGATCGGCATGACTTTCGAGGATCAGCGTCTGCACGGACCCTACGCCGAAGTGCTCTACGGGCTGGAAGACGCCGACGCGCTACGGCTGCATGTCATGGCCGCCCGCAGCAGCAGCTTCCCGTACAACCGGGATACGATTCTGAAGGTAATTGTTGATCATGCCGACCGAAACGACGACGACGCCCGAGCTGCCCTGCGCGATGCGATCGGGCGACTCGACTGGGACAACCCATTCCGGGACGAGGCGATCCGCGCCCACCTGATCGCAATCTACGGTTGGGCGAAGCTCACCGACCGCCTGCCGCCACCCCCAGCCGATGACACCGATCCAGTCACTCGGACATGGCGCATCGTCGATGAACTGCTGTTTGAAGCCTTCCGCGGCACCGACAAAAACGCAGAAGCCCTGGCGATGCTGTGGTCCGAACTACTGGGACCATACGCGGCCAATGCAGTCGATGCTGTCGCACACGTCAGATCAGCCTGCAGATTCAGCCTCATCCCCCTCGAACCGTCACCGTACGTATGCCTGGTCGAAACGTGGCCCGACCAGACGCGGCAACTGTTCGAATGGTGCCTGCTGCATTACGTCCGGGCCGGACCGCCGTTCGACCGACGGACGGCCCACGACGCACGCCGAGAACTCATCGCGGACCTCGCCTACGTCGGAACCCACGCCACCATAGTGCTCTTGGAGCCCTACCTTACCGACCCCGAGATCGGAGCCACGGTGGTGGACGTGATCCGCGCGATCAAACGACGCTTGGAAAGCACGTCGAGGACCGGTGCCGCCGAGCTCCCCGGCCGCACGAACGACTGAAGAGAGCAAGGCGGTCTACCGCTGCCACCGGCATGGTTATGGCCATCTGCCACGTCCGTCGCGGTCGACTGCGGCGTAGAGATCTCGAAGTCGATGCGGGCCCTGGCGATGGCGCGGATCACCGTGCGCCGCCAGCCGTCCGTGCTG
Organism: Micromonospora sp. CA-263727; assembly: GCF_050942455.1. NCBI lineage: Bacteria > Bacillati > Actinomycetota > Actinomycetes > Micromonosporales > Micromonosporaceae > Micromonospora > Micromonospora sp. CA-263727. Next base: position 489,813 of record NZ_CP192031.1, on the reverse strand, counting down.
TCCGCGACCGTGGTCCACCGGGTGTGATCACCCAGCGAGTAGTCCCGAAGCCGGCCCTCGCCCGCGCTGAGGTACAGGAACCGGTTGAGCTGTGGAGTACGACCCGCCCGCCCTCTCCAGATGCCCCCGGACGCCTGCGTCGCAGAGCGCCACGCCACTATCACTTGGCGAACTCCTACCCCGACAGGTACACATAGCGACGCGACCCGCTGGTTGTAACTGCTGTGGCGCCGGGCGGCACGAGGGACAAGGTCGGCGCCGGACGCATCGGGCACCTACGCTATATCGAGTCGGTCCGGAGGTGGTGTCTTGGCGTTCGACTTCTCCAAGGTCGGTGCCGGGCGGTGCACCCGCCGGCTCATCGATCCACGTCAGCTCTTTGAGGCGCTTCCCGACCGCGCCGAGCGGTACCCGTTTCTTCGTGATCCCCAGGGACAGGTTCTGGAGAGCTGGTTCGCCCGCCGCATGGAACGTGATCTGGTGGTCAAGATGAACACCGGAGGCGGGTAAGACCGTGGTCGGGCTGGTGGTCTGCCAGTCCAGGAACTTGACGGGTCCGCTCCGTCCGCGACTCGCCACAGGTCGGGCCGCGAGTCGCTGCGCGGGCATGTGCCCATGCAAACGGCCAGCGGCCTACGCCGCCCAAGGCGGACATGTCGAACCTAATCGCGCACTGGCGTTTCCGGGGAGTCGGGGGGTGATTCAAAACCGCACGACAATAAATAGGGCCCTGACCAGGGTTTCTGGTCAGGGCCTCACCTGAGCCGCCTGTCGGAATCGAACCGACGACCTCCCTCATCGGTAGTCAGCAAGGGCAAACGAAACACCTCGGTGTGCCGGGCGGGCATGGCGCACTGACCAACTCGACCCACCCAACTCGCCGCACGGCGATCTTCAACTGGATCGAGGGGTGATACAACACTCGCCGTCAGGACTCAACCCTCGGCTACTTCAGCCCTGCCGCCTACGGGGCCACCGCGTACACGAGCGGGCCACCCAGCACGGTAGCGCGAGATCAACATATTCCCCCATCACCCCGCACATCACATCATTGCCCGCACCTCGGCAGCGGGAACTCGCTCGCGTGGCTAGGGCGTCGCCGACCGCGCCACCGACACGATCCACTACCCGATGTCACAAGCCACTAGCGGGGCAACGACCACGAACCTGTCGCCTACTGGCCGTAGTAATAGGCAAGATCTTCAGTGACACCGGATTCCCACGCCAACCGCCGCTCACGGGCGGCTTGAAGCTCGGCCAGCGTCACCTTCTCCATGTCCAGGTCCAGCGTGTACAGCGGGAAGATCCAGCGATCGCACACGAACCGCACGGCCTCCAGGTTTTCCTCGATGTCGAGGTCCAAGCCCTCCTCGGCCAGCCGGCCGATGACAGCGACGTTGAGCGGGTGCAAAGTACTCCAGTGCATGCTGTCGTCAACGGCGACCCCTTGCCAGACGGCACGGGTCGTCCGAAGCCCGTCGATGGAGAGCAGTCCGATCCGGTGCATCGCGGCGACAAGCCGGATGGCGACCGACGCTGGCAGCGGATACTTAAACGGCTCGTCGATCATCGCGGCGCGGCTTCCCGGCCCGGTCCAGTAGCCGTTGCCGTCCTCGTCTCGGACGTAGTCGACGTAGAGACGCTCTTCACGGCCGGCGAGGACCTCGTTACTGAAGATCCAGTCGACGTCCATCGGGCCGTCGAGGTAGAACTCCGTTCGCCAGCTATCAACGTAGCGGCGAACCTCCGCGAGGTCAGCCGGATTCCCATCATAGGCCCGCACGTACAGACCACGCGCAAGGTGCTGGTAGAACCGGCGACGCAGCAGGTCCTCGACCCGCTTACGGTCCTTCCAGCCAGCGCGTGCCACGTCCAAGAGGATGAGAACCTTCGCAGCCTCCTCGTCAGCGAAACACCGCAGGACCGCAGCGCTTTGATGACGACGAGAATCCGCAAGCGCCCCCGCATCTGCTTCAAGCGCGGCGACACTTGAGGCCAACTGTTCCATGCCCTCGGCCATGACGGCGAACCGCTGCCGCTCAGGCAGGTGAAGGATCTTGTCGAGCTGACGCGCATACACCAGCCAATGGTCCGACCGGCCGAGCGGCCCGACAACCTAAATTGAGACCGTCTCCAACCCCTGATCGGCGGCGAGGTGCTGGAGCACCACCACGCCCTACGCCTCGCCCAAGACCTCACCGCGACGTAGCTCGATGAGGATCTGTGGAACAGGCCGCCGCGATCCGGGGTTGAGGCGGACTCCACCGACGCCGAAGGGGTACCTGTTCGACATCCACAACAGCCCCGACAATCGGGCGGGCATCGTCCATCGGGGCGGATGCGCTAGGTCGATCTGGTACGAGCCGACATGTGTGTCGCCAAGGTTGAACTGGAACGCCATGGTCTGCTCGCCGGCGAGCAGACTGTCGACATTGGTCAGCCCCAGCCCGGTAAACGGGTGCGCGCCGACCGCGACGACGAACGGTACGTCGCGTACGTCGATGATGTCGGCGTACTTGCTGACCTTGGCGTCGACGGCGGCGGCGAGCCTGCGCGCGTCGACAGGTCCCGCGATGCCGCTCGGTGAGGCGAACTGCGCGCATAGCCCATTGGTCGAGCGGAGCGGACCGAATCGATTGGCGACCACCGTAAACCGGTAGCCATGGGTATCGATCACTGCGGGCGGGATCGGCGAGGTGAGTAGCCGGGCGCGCAGGTCCCGCGCGATCCGTTTGGCCATGCCCGCCTCGGGCGGTCTAGGCGGCATGTTGCCGCGAGCCGCCAAGGCAAGGACGACACCCACCGGGATCTTTCTGATCAGCTGGTCGAGGAAGTGCCACCCGCGGATCTGGCCGAAGGTCTGCCTCGCCGGCTGATCGGTGTGAACCTCCACGAACATGGCCGGCTTCCCGTCCGCATCGAGCACGGTCCAGTCCGGCGTAAGCGCGCCGTGCTCACCTTCGTACACGACGGTGAAGCCGACCGCTCGAAGCGCCGCACCGGTGGCGAGCTCGAAGATGCACGGCCAGTGACTTTCGTCGAGCCACACCTTCCGCTCGAACCCTGCGGCCTCCTTCGCGTCGAGCAGATCAAGCTGCTCGCCGAGCCAGGCGCGCCACGGCGCGTACTCGTCATCGACAGCAATGTCGTAGGTCAGCTGCCGCCCGGAACGCGGCCGGGCGCCGAAGCGGCGACGATGTTCCTCGACAAAGCCCGGACCGAACCGCGGTTGATGCTCCACGAGGACATCATCACGAGCCCTGCAACCGGATTGCCCAACCGGGGCAGACCACCGATGTGGACGGCGCCTGATGATCGGGTGACCCATCGCCGACGAAGAGCCGAGATCTGGCGGCGTGGGCACGCCCGGGCGGCAGGCACCTGTACCGAATACGGCATCACTCAAATATCTCCGCTCCACCAGCCCTGCGAGCGGGTATTGTCTTTGACGTGCCGTTGTTGATCGATGAATGATCTGGTCTGGCCTAGAACAAGCCTTCCATATTTTCCATGCGGTCTCGCTCCAGTGAGCTGCGGAAGACCCACTCTTGGAATTCCTCGACGTCGGCCGATCGGGAGGTCAGAAGGTCCGCGAATTCTTTGTCGAACCTGACGTCCAGCCCTTCGTTGATCCAGATCATGCCGATCTCGGTGGCTCCGGATTCCAGCCACCCATCCACGCGATCGAGCTCAGAGCAGATCGAGGTAAATCCGTCCACGCCGGCAGGAGTGAAGTCGAACGTCGGACTGTCGCGCACGTCGCTCATCGTCAGCGGCAGCGCCCCGAGGCCAGGAAAGAAGACCGAGATTGTGGAGCCGGCTTTATCGAATCCGCCGTGCGAGTACGGATTCCGATAGTATTCCACGATGGCGTGTATGGTGTCGTAGTGGCCCTTGGCAACACGGTCTTTCATATCGAACACCTTCTGGAACTTTGCACTCCAGCGATCGCCGATGAATTTCTTGATCTCTGCTCCCGGTGGAAGGCCGCCAATAAAAGGCAGAAGCAGCACCAGGACGTGCTCCAGCCAACTGGTGTAGGCGGTGACCATAGCGAAGGTATTGTAGAAGCCGGTCACCTGCCTGAAGAGGGGGCCCTTTACCGACTGGCGCATCATGCCTGGCCGCCCCGGGACCGGCTCCAGTGGCGTGGCTTGAGGTGGAGTACTGAATTCCTCAAAGGCCCGATCTCGGAAGTATTTGTACATCCCGCGCAGGCGTGGGGCCTGGTTGGTGATAGCGAACTCGCCAGCCGCCATAAGGAGTTCAATCCTGGGACTGAGCAGACTCTTCTCAACGATCTGTTGCGCCTTCTTCAGTCGGCTCACAATACGCCGGGACGCCTGCAAAGCCTCCTTCTCGGCGGACCCTGGTCGGCGTCCGACGTAAAGCCTTAACCCGTACTTCTGGAGGCTCAGTGCGCATTCGGATCCCTCGAAGGTGAAGATGTACTCCCAAGCAACCTTATCGCCAGGCCCCATGTTCTGGGCGCCGGCCAGCGCCAGAACAAAACGCGGCAGAAGTGGCACAGGGAGGTCTTTGGGATCGACAGGAAACCTGAAGTGCTCCCCTCCTGTTTTCCACACGAGGCTCGCCGGCTCTGCCGGCGCCGCGCCAAATCCCTTGAGCGCCAATCTGATTCGCCTCAGGAGATCTGCGACCGCGTCCTTTTCACCTTCGGTTGCGTTACCCTCTTCTGCCATGCCTCGGATTATCGGTGATCCAAGCTGGACGGTCGACCCGATAATCTGCGTCTCTCGCTGCTTTTCTTAGCGCCTGGTGGGAGTGCCGGCCCGGGCGATCAGTTCAGCGTAGCGGTTGTACTGCTCGTCGACGTGCGTCTTCTCGCGTACCAGCGTCCCTTCCTCGGGGCGGTACGTGCGTGTGGGCTGGTCGCGGAAGGAGAGCCAGTCGAAGCCGCTGTTCACCCACGTGTCGTCGAAGATCAGGATGTTCGGCTGCGGTTCGGGGATGTGGGCCACAGTGAGGCGATCGTATCGGCGTGCGAGCCTACGTAGCCGGGTGACGGCGTCTCTGTCGTTGTGTGCGATGTCCTGGCCGAGGCCGTAGCCGATGTGGGCGGTCAGGTCCGACCTGCGCAGCATCATTTCCCTGCCGGACGCGTAGCCCGGCATAGACAGCGACCGACACCCCACGACGCAGGCATGCCGAACCTGATCGCCCACAGGCGTTACCGGGGGGTTTTCGGGGGGCGATTCAAAACCCCATCGATGGAAATGAGGCCCTGACCAGCGAACCCGCTGGTCAGGGCCTCACCCTGAGCCGCCTGACGGAATCGAACCGTCGACCTACGCATTACGAGTGCGTCGCTCTGCCGACTGAGCTAAGGCGGCAACGATGGCCAAGTGTACGGCACGCGTCGGCACCGGACCGAGTGGGATTGCCCGCGTCGGCGAACCGGGCACCGGGCCTTTGGGGCTCGGTACGTCGGAGCGTGGGCACTACGCTGCGGCGAATGACCGACGATCACATCCCTGGCGACGAACCGGTCGACCGCCCCGCTCGCGGAGAGGCCGACGGCGGGCGGGCGTCCCGGCGACCGCGCAGCACCGATCCGCTGGAGCTGGGCTTCACACCGCGCAGGCCGGTGCCGTGGCTCGCGCCGTTTCTGCTGATCAGCACCGGGCTGCGTACGCTGCTGGCGCTGCTCTTCGGGGCGTACCTGGACAAGCGGGAGTTGCAGAAGGCGCTGGACGCGGAGGTCGCCCGGCAGGTCGGGCCCGACGGCGGGCTCTGGCTGGACTATGTGGCCGACCTGGGCGACGGTTTCAACGCCACGTACTCGGTGGCGTACCTGCTCGCCCAGCGGGAGCTGGCGGTGGACGGGCACCGGCTGCCCCGGGCGCAGACCCTGGTGATGGGTGGCGACCAGGTCTACCCGTCGGCCGCCTACGAGGCGTACGAGGACCGTTGCAAGGGGCCCTACCAGGCGGCGCTGCCGGTCACCACCCCGCCGGAGCAGCCGACAATCTTCGCGGTGCCCGGCAACCACGACTGGTACGACGGGTTGACCGCGTTTCTCCGGCTCTTCGTCCGCACCCGGGACCGGCACTTCGGCGGCTGGCGTACCGGCCAGTCCCGCTCGTACTTCGCCGCCGAGCTGCCCGCCGACTGGTGGCTGCTCGGCCTGGACGACCAGTCCGGCTCCTACGTCGACGATCCGCAGCTCACCTACTTCGACACGGTGGCGGAGAAGCTGGGGCCGCAGAGCAGGGTGATCCTGGCGGTGCCGGCGCCGGCGTGGGTCAAGGCCGTCGACGACCCCTCGGCGTACGACTCGATCGACTATTTCATCCGGACCATCGTCGCGCCGACCGGGGCGCGGGTCCGGCTGCTGATCTCCGGCGACCTGCACCACTACGCCCGGTACACCGGGCCGGACGGCCGGCAGCTGGTGACCTCCGGCAGCGGCGGCGCCTACCTGTACCCGACGCATCAGCTGCCCGAGCGGATCGAGGTGCCGCCCCGGGACACCCTGGCCCGCCGGTCCAGCCCCTCCCAGCCGTACGAGTTGGCCGGCCGCTACCCCGACGCGGCCCGCTCCCGCCGGTACGGCTGGGGCATCTTCAGCCGGCTGCCCCTGCGCAACCCGGGCTTCGCCTCGATGCTGGGCGTCCTGCACACGCTGCTGATGTTGTCGATGACCGGCGTTACCGACTTCCGGGCCGAGGCGTCCGAGCAGCGCCTGTTCAGCGTGCCGCTGGTGATGATGGTGCTGGTGACGGTGCTCGCGGCGGCCCTGTTCGCCAAGCCGCCCAGCTCCACCGGCAAACGCCACGCGCGGCACTGGATCCTCGGCGTCGGGCACGGCCTGGCTCACGTCGGGCTGGCCGCCGCCGGCACCTGGGCCTGGCTGGCCCTGCCCTTCCACGACTGGCCCTGGCCCCTGCCGGCGGTCGCCGCAGTCGCCGTCTACCTGCCGGTGAGCGGCCTGGTGGCCGGTCAGCTGGTGGCCGCGTACCTGCTGGTGGCCAGCGTGTTCGGGGTGAACGTCAACGAGTTGTTCGCCGGCCAGGGCATCGAGGACGCGAAGGGCTTCGTACGCCTGCGCATCGACCCCGACGGCACCCTCACCCTCTACCCGATCGCGATCGACCGGGTGGCCCGCAACTGGCGGGTGAACCCCGACCAGTCCCCCGACTCCTCCTGGCTGACCCCCAGAACCCCGCTCCGCCCCCGGCTGGCCGAACCCCCCATCACCCTCACCTGACGCCGACGCCGGGACAGGGGTGGGTGAGGTCAGGGGGTGTAGTGCTGGTCGTGGGCCTGGCGGGGGGCGCAGACCGAGGCGCGGGAGCAGGAGCAGCGGGAGCCGTCGGCATCCAGGCGGACCGTCACGGCGTCGCGGGGGACGCTGTGGCCGACCACTCGGCCCTCCCCCTTCGGGGTGGAGACGCGGGCACCGACCTCCGGGGCGGACTCCTGGAAGCGCTGGTACAGCGGGTGCTCGTACTTCAGGCAGCACATCAGCCGGCCGCAGGCGCCGGAGATGCGCAGCGGGTTGAGGGGAAGGTCCTGGTCCTTGGCCATCCGGATGGTGACCGGTTCGAAGTCGTTCAGGAAGGTGGCGCAGCACAGGTCACGCCCGCAGGAGCCGATGCCACCCTGCACCCGCGCGGAGTCCCGCGCCGAGAGTTGGCGCAGCTCCACCCGGCAGTGCAGGGTGGCCCCGAGATCGCGGACCAGGGAGCGGAAGTCCACCCGGTGCGGCGCGGTGAAGTAGATGGTGCTGCGCTCGCCGCCGGCCTCGACGCTGCCGAGCACGTGGTCGACCGCCACCACCTTCATCGGCAGGCCGTGCTCCCGGATCAGCCGTTTCGCCGCGACCTTCGCCTCCGCCTTGCGCCGTCGCAGCGTCTCGTCCCGGCGCAGGTCCTCCTCCTGCGCCAGCCCGGCCAGCCGGGGGAAGCCGCCGGTCTCCTCGGTCACCCACTGCGCGGCCCAGACGCACTCCGCCACCTCGGGACCGTCGTCGGTGGGGACGAGCACCTTGTCGCCCACCTGCGGGCGCAGCTCGCCCGGGTCGAGGTAGTAGAGGCGCCCGTACCGCTGGAAGCTGACCGCGCAGAGCATGCCCATGCCGTTCACCCTACGACGCTTCGCCGGCATCGGGCGGTGCCGTGTGCCGTGCCGACCGGCTGCCGTGACCCCGGGCGGCGCACGACGGGGGGCAACCGGCGGTCACCAGCCGATGCGGGTCGCCCGGGTGCCCGGCAGAGCGCCGCCGTCCGGGCGGGACCGGTTGCCGGCCGGACGCCAGGGAGACTCGGCGAGGCTCGGTGCCCACTGCCGGAGCAGTGTCTCCGCGCCGTCGTAGGCGACGCAGAGGACCGCCAGCACCCGGGCGGCGATCTCGGCGGCAGCGGCACCGCCCGGTGACGACGGCCCGGAGTGGGTCGCCTCACCGGTTACCGAGGTGGCCGTCACGACGGCCACCGCCTCCGCGGAGCCGATCACGTCGGCCAGGGCCCGAGCCACCGCGAGCCGGCTCCCCTCCACCCAGTCGGCGAGCGCGTCGGCGTAACTGGCGGTCGCCTCCAACCGCCCGACCAGGCTCTCCGGCCCCTCGTCGAGGTGGCGCAGCAGCATCGCCCGGGACTGCCCGTAGGACGCGGCGGCCGGCCCGGACCAGAGCACCGGGTCGGTCAGCGCGGCACAGGCGTGGTCGTACCCATGGACCTGTCGACGCACGGTGCGCCCGGCACCGGCCAGCGGCGCGGGACGCAGGTCGAGGAAGCTGCGCAGCGCGTCGCCGGGCAGCACCTGCATCCGGCGCAGCAGCGGCCAGACGCGGTGACCCTCGGGAGCACCGGCGGCGAGCAGGGTGTCGACCCGGCGCAACAGGTCGAGACCGGGCTCGGCGAGCCGGTCCAGCGGGTCCATCACGCCTCCCCGACCAACCGGCGGGAGACGGCGGAGTCGGTGTCGGCGTACTGGTCGGCGGCCTGGCGCAGGGCCACCGCCACGGACGTCAGGTGGGCGGCGGCGGCGTGCGCCTCCCGGGCCCGGTCGCCGGTGGCGGCCACCCACTGGCGATGCAGCGCCCGCCCGATCTCGCCCGGTCGGCCCGGGGCGTCGGCGCCGAACGCCACCTGCGGCGGGTCACCGACGGCGACCGAGCGGGAGAGCGCGGTCAGCGTGGCGCTCGCCTCGTCGAGGCGGCTGGCCAGAGCACGAAGGCTGTCCATCTCAGGCCCCCGTCAGCGATCGGTAGGCGGTGAAGGTCTCGTTGTGCAGCTTCTCCCGGGCCCATTGGGCGGCGTCGGCCGCAGCGGTGACCGCGGCCCGCACCGAGCCGGCCACGTCACGCGGCGCCCGGGCGTGCAGCGGGCCGAGGAACCGCACGTCGGTGATCCGGCCGCTGGCGGTCACCACCACCTCGACCAGACCGTCCGGCGACCGGACGGTGACCTCGACCGTCGCGACGGCCTGGTCGAACTCGGCCTGGAGGGACTCGATCCGGCGGTAACGCCGGACCGCCTCCTCGATCCATGCCTCGTCGATCTCGCCCCGCGGCATCAGCGGACTCCTCCCCGACCATTGTCACTGTGCGTGCTGCCGCCGTCACCACGGCACACCGGACCGTACCGCACCCGAATTGCGTGTGTCGATGCCTGTGGAGAACCGGTCCGGCCGGCAGGACGCCTGGCCGGACCTCGTCCGGGAATGCCGGGTCAGCCCTTCCAGAGGGCGAGCATCATGGCTTCGACGGCGATCCGGGGCTTGACGTTGGCTTCGATCGCGGTACGACAGGCGAGCACCGCCTCCAGACGCCGCAGCGCCCCCTCCGGCTGCCAGCGACGGGCCCCGGCGTCGGTCAGCTCGACGGCGTCGGTGTGTACCGGCGCCACCGACGCGCCCAGCGCCGTGGTCAACGCGTCCCGGTAGAAGGCGGCCAGGTCGACCAGGGCCCGGTCCAGCGCGTCCCGCTGGGCCCGGGTCGCCCGTGACTTCTGCCGCCGCTCCAGCTCCTTGAGCTGCCCGGCGGCCCCCCGCGCCGCACCCGCCGCACCCCGGCCGGTGCCGCCCGCGCCGAGTGCGGTCTCCAGCGCCGCCCGCTCGGCCGCGTCGATCTCCGCGACCGACGCCGCGGCCTCCGCCACGGCCGCCTCGATCAGCGCGGAGGCCGCGTCGAACGCGGCGCCCACGCCGGTCAGCCGGCGCGGCACCGCGAGCACCGCCTCCCGCCGGGCACGGGACTGCGGATCGCCGGCCAGCCGCCGGGCCCGCCCCACATGGCCCTGGGTGGCCGCCGCCGCCCACCGGGCCACGTCGGGCGCGATCCCGTCCCGGCGGACCAGCACCTCGGCCACCGCGTCGGGCGGCGGCTGCCGCAGCGGTACGACCCGGCACCGCGACCGGATGGTCACCGAGATGTCGTCCGGGTGGGTGGAGGGTGCGCAGAGCAGGAAGACGGTTCGCGGCGGCGGCTCCTCCACCGCCTTGAGCAGCGCGTTTCCGGCCGCCTCGGTCAGCCGGTCGGCATCTTCGATGATCACGATCTGCCAGCGCCCGCCGGACGGGGTGCTGGCCGCGCGGAGCACCAGCGCCCGCATCTCGTTGACGCCGATGGAGAGCCCTTCGGGAACCACCAGCCGCACGTCGGCATGGGTGCCGGCGAGGGTGGTGTGGCAGCCGGGACACTCGCCGCAGCCGGTGCCGTGCACGCATTGCAGCGCGGCGGCGAAGGCGCGTGCCGCGACCGACCGACCCGAACCCGGCGGCCCGGTGAAGATCCACGCATGGGTCATTCCCGCGCCCGGGTCCCCGGCCTCCGCCGGAGCCGCGCCGCCCTCCCCGGGGGAAGCCGCGCCATCGTCCCCGGGCGGGCGGGTGCCGGCGGTGTGCAGGACGGCGGCGGCCGCTGCGGCGGCCCGGCGCAGCGTGGCCACCGCCTCGTCCTGCCCGACCAGGTCGGCAAAGGCGTCCGGCATCAGGTCCGCTCCGTCGTCACCAGCTCCGTTGGGGATAACTCGGACTGCACCGAGGTGTCCGGGCCGTTGGCCGGACCCGGGTGGTTCACGCCGCCGGCCGCGTCGAGCATCTCCGTCACCCGGCGGGCCACCCGCTCGGCGATCTCGTCGGTCGGGCGGGCGGCGTCGAGCACCAGGTAGCGCTTCGGGTCGGCGGCGGCGAGGTCGAGGAAGGCGTACCGGACCCGCTCGTGGAAGGCGACCGACTCGGCCTCCAGCCGATCGGCGGCCTGACTGCGCGCGGCGACCCGGGACAGCCCGGTGCGCGGGTCGATGTCCAGCAGCACCACCAGGTCGGGCTTGAGCCCGCCGGTGGCCCAGGAGGAGAGCCAGGACACCTCCTCGACCGGCAGCGTACGGCCGGCGCCCTGATACGCCAGGGACGAGTCGACGTACCGGTCACTGAGTACCACCGCCCCCCGGACCAGGGCGGGCCGGACCACGGTGGCCACGTGGTGCGCCCGGTCGGCGGCGTAGAGCAGCGCCTCGGCGCGCGCTGAGGGCGCCTCGTCGGCGGAGGTGTCGAGCACCAGCGACCGGATCCGGGCGCCGATGCCGGTCGCCCCCGGCTCCCGGGTCACCACCACGTCCCGTCCATCGCCCCGCAGCCGCTCGGCCAACTGGGCCAACTGGGTCGACTTGCCCGCGCCCTCGCCACCCTCGAAGACCACGAAGAGCCCGGCCGAGACGAACGGTTCGGCCGGCATCAGCGGACGGCCCCGGACCGACCCCCAGAGGTCGGCCAGCACCGGAACGCCCTTCTTATCGTCCATCTGGCGGAACGCGCTGATCCCGGCGAAGATCCCGGCCACGCCGGCGGCGAGCAGCAGCAGGCGGGTGGTGGAGACCGAGATCTGCGTACCGGCGATCTCCAGGGTTCGTGACCCGCCGAGACCGGCCAGCACGCTGCCCAGCGCGATGGCCAGGATCAGCACCAGCCGGGTGCCGATCTGCACCACGGCGAAGACCCGGCCGCGTACCTCGTCGGCGACCTCGCCGCCGAGCAGGGTGGTGCCCGACAGGAAGGCCATCCCGGCACCGGCGCCGACCAGGATCGCCCCGACCATCGCCATGGAGAGGTGGATGGCGAAGGCCAGGGTCATCACCGAGGCGCTGGCCAGCACGATGCTCATGCCGAACCAGCGGCGCCGGGACATGTCCCGCACGATCGTCGGGCCGAGCCCGATGCCGACCGCCAGGCCGACGAAGATCGCACCGAACAACAGGAAGAACGCGGCGTCACCGGCGTTGAGCGAGGTGGCGAAGAACTGCGCGGTGCCGATGACGATGCCGCCGCCGGCGAACGCGCCGAGAATGCCGAGCACCAGGCCCCGCACCAGTGGGGTGTGCCCGATGAACCGCCAGCCCTCGACGAACTGCCGGACCATGCTCTGGTCGGTGCGCTGCTGCCCGGCGGCTCTACCCTGGCTGATCTCCTTGATCCCGTACAGCACCACCAGCGCGGTGGCCAGCCGGGAGAACGCGTTGACCCAGAGGGCGAGCTGTGCGGGCTCGGCCCAGGCCGGCATGTCCCCGCCGACGATCGTCCGGACGCTGCGGTCGAGCACCGCCGCGACGACCGCGGCGAGCACCGGCGTGAGGCCGTACGTGGTGATCAGGGTCAGCTGGTTGGCGGCCTCCAGCCGGGCCCGCGGGATGAGGTTCGGGACCGCGGCCTCCTTGGCCGGGATCCACAGCAGGGTGGCCGTCTCGATCAGGAAGGTGGCGATGGCGGCCCACCCCACCACCGCCGCGCCGCTGGCCCCGAGCAGCGCGACCAGCGGGATCGAGGCGAACAGCAGGAAGCGCAGCACATCACAGATGACCATCGTCCAGCGCCGGTCGAACCGGTCGGCGAGCACGCCCGCGATCGGCCCGAGCACCAGCGCCGGCAGCAGCCGGACGGCGATCACGCTGCCGAAGGCCACCCCCTTGGCGGTGCTTCCCTGCACCTGGGCCGCGGCAAAGACCGACGTGGCGAGCAGGCCGAACCAGTCGCCGAAGGAGGCCGCGCCGAGCACGATCCAGAGCCGGCGGAACGGCCGGATGCGCAGCACCGAGCGGATCGCGCCGTATCCGGTGAGGTCGGTCTGGCCGGCGGGCGCACCCGCTGGGCCCGACGCCCCGCCTGGTTGGTCGGGCTGGCTCTTCGGGCTCGCTGTGCCGGCGGGCTGGTCCGCGGACGGCGACACGCCGGACGACTCGCCGTTGAACTGGCTTTCGATGGCCGTACCTCCACGTGCCGGCCCATCGCTGGGCACCCCCGGTGGAACACTCTAGACCCGACAGGAACCTCTGCCCGTCGTGCATCGCCTGCTCGCCGCAGCCTAGGCCGCGGTTGCCAGCTCGACCCAGGCGAGCAGACGCGAGGGTGTTTCGCATTAACCGTTTCACAGTTAGCGTGCACACGTGGCCACCGACAGCGAGAACCTGCGCCACCGGCTGGACCGGGCGACCGCGCACCTCGACCCGCCGTACGCGGTGGTCGACCTTCCGGCCTTCGACGCCAACGCCGCCGCGCTCGCCGCCCGGGCCGGCGGCAAGCCGTTGCGGATCGCCAGCAAGTCGCTGCGCAGCCGGGAGCTGATCACCCGCGCGCTGGCCCGGCCGGGCTGGCACGCGGTGATGGCCTTCACGCTGCCCGAGGCGATCTGGCTGGTCCGCACCGGGGTGACCGCCGACGCGCTGGTGGCGTACCCGACGGTCGACCGGGGCGCGCTGGCCGAACTCGCCGCCGATCCGGCGCTCGCGGCGGCGGTCACCCTGATGGTCGACGACCCCGACCAACTGGACCTCTGCGACGCGGTGTGCGCTCCCAGACGCCGTCCCGAACTGCGGGTCTGCCTCGACCTGGACGCCTCGTGGCGACTGCTCGGCGGGCGGGTGCACATCGGGGTCCACCGCTCACCGCTGCACAGCGCCCGGGCGGCCGGCCGGATGGCCGCCACCGTCGCCGGCCGGCCGGGCTTCCGGCTGGTCGGCCTGATGTCGTACGAGGCGCAGATCGCCGGCCTGGGCGACGCACCGCCCGGGCAGGCGATGCTCGGCACCGCGATCCGGCTGGCCCAGCGCGGCTCGTACCGCGAGTTGCTGGCCCGCCGGAGCGCGGCGGTGGCCGCCGTACGCGAGCACGCCGACCTGGAGTTCGTCAACGGTGGCGGCACCGGCAGCGTGGCCGCGACCAGCGCGGATCCCGCGGTAACCGAGATCACCGCGGGATCCGGCCTGTACGGGCCGACGCTGTTCGACGGGTACCGCAGCTGGCGCCCCACCCCGGCGGCCTTCTTCGCCTGCGCGGTGGTCCGCCGGCCGGCACCGGGGTTGGCCACCGTGCTCGGTGGCGGCTGGATCGCCTCCGGCTCGGCCGACGACAGCCGGCTGCCCCGGCCATGGCTGCCTGCCGGGCTCAAGCTGATCGGCGCCGAGGGGGCCGGCGAGGTGCAGACCCCCCTGGCCGGCACGACGGCCGCCACCCTGCGGATCGGCGACCGGGTCTGGTTCCGCCACGCCAAGTCCGGTGAGCTGTGCGAACGGGTCAACGAACTACACCTGGTGGACGGCGACGACGTGGTGGCAACCGTGCCGACCTACCGGGGCGAGGGCCGGGCCTTTCTCTGACGCGGGACCGCGGCGATGTCAGGCGGGCTGGGCGGCCGGCTCGGCCACCACCTCGGCCCCGGAGATCTGGTCGTCGGCCGGCTTGGCCGGTTGCACGACCGGCCGGTGGCCGGCATCGCCCCGCGCGTTCACCTGGCGGTGCAGGTACTCACGGATCAGCGCCTTCGCCTCGGTCAGCACCCGGTCGTCGCCGTCCGGCTTCCGCCGGAACGCGAGCTTGATCAGCGCGTCGGCCGCCTCCACCGCGATCTCCAGATGGAAGCGCAGGTCCGGCACGTCGGCAAGGCCGAACCGCTCGGTGAGCACCCGGCCCAACTGGTCGGCGATCACCCCGTTGTTGTCCCGCTGCTCATCGAGCAGATGCAGGTCGACCACGTCGCCGAAGTGCAGGGTACGGAACCCGGGGACGGTGCGGTGCATCGTGATGTACTCATCGATGCCCGCGTCGACCCCGTCCCACCAGTGGGTCAGGTCGTCCGAGGCGAAGCGCTCGTCGAGCCGCTGGAGGTAGGACTCCATCGTGCGCAGGGTCAGCGCCTGCACGATCGCCCGCTTGTCCGGAAAGAACTGGTAGACCGACCCGATCGCCACCTCGGCCCGCTCGGCGAGCAGGGTGGTGGTCAGCCCCTCGTACCCCACCTCGTCGACGAGTTCGGCGCAGGCGTCCAGCATCCGCTGGACCCGCGCGACACTACGGCCCTGCACCGGTACACGGCGCAGCGGCCCGGTCGTGGCGGCTGAAGTGGACACTCGCCACCCCCTCTCGACGGATGAAGATATCTACAAGTCACGAGTACGTGACTACCGGTACAACGAGCGGACCTCGATTGCGGTGTTTACCAGGAACAACGTTCCTGATATGAATTCGGTTCATATTCACGTTGAGGAGCGCTGATGGCCGGAACCGCACCCGCCGACGTCGCCGCCTGGTCGAACTGGTCCGGCAACCAGCACAGCACCGCGACCGCCGTCCTACGCCCCTCGTCCATCGCCGAGGTCGCCGAGCAGGTCCGTTCCGCTGCCGAGACCGGTGAGCGGATCCGCCCGGTCGGCAGCGGCCACTCCTTCACCCCCGTCGCGATCGGCGACGGGCAGCGGATGGACCTCACCCAACTCGCCATCGACGTACACGTGGACGTCGATCGGCGCCTCGCCACCGTACCGGCCGGGATGACCCTGCGGGAGCTGAACGCCCTACTCGCCAGTCACCGGCTCGCGTTGCCGAACCTCGGCGACATCGACGCGCAGACCGTGGCCGGCGCGATCTCCACCGGCACCCATGGTACCGGCGCGGCCTACGGCGGACTGGCCACCTTCGTCGAGGCGTTGACCCTGGTCACCGGGGCCGGCGAGGTGCTGCGCTGCTCCGCCGAGGAGCACCCCGAGGTGTTCGACGCAGCCCGGATCTCGCTCGGCGCGCTCGGCGTACTGGTCGAGGTGACCCTGCGCTGCGTGGACGCCTTCGTGCTCCGGGCCCACGAACGCCCGGCGCTGCTCGACTCCGTGCTGGCCGACCTGCCCGGCCTGGTCGCCGGGCACGACCACGTCGAGTTCTTCTGGTTTCCCTACACGGACCGGGTGCAGCTGAAGGTCAACGATCGGGCGGCCACCGACGACCACCCGCTACCCCGCTGGCGCAGTTGGCTGGACGACGATTTCCTGGCCAACACCGTCTTCGCCGGTGCCTGCCGGCTCGGCCGCGCGGTGCCGGCCCTGGCGCCGGGGATCAGCGCGGTCTCCGCCCGGGCGCTCAGCGAGCGCGTCTACACCGGCCGCTCCGACGCGGTCTTCTGTAGCCCGCGCCGGGTCCGCTTCCTGGAGATGGAGTACGCCCTGCCGCGCGACGCCCTACCGGCCGCGCTCGACGCGCTGCGCCGGATCATCGACAAGCTGCCGTTCAGGGTGCTCTTCCCGGTCGAGGTGCGCTTCACCGCCGCCGACCGGATCTGGCTGTCGCACTCCTACGGACGCGATTCCGCATACGTCGCCCTGCACCAGTACGCCGGCATGCCGTACGAGCCCTTCTTCCGGGCCTTCGAGGAGGTGGCGACCGACCTGTCCGGACGCCCGCACTGGGGCAAACTGCACTGGCGCGACGCCGCCTCGCTGGCCCCCGCCTACCCCCGCTGGCACGACTTCCAGCAACTCCGCACCCGCCTGGATCCCCACCACACCTTCCAGACCCCCCACCTGTCCACCCTCCTCGGCGAGCCACCCACACTCGCCGCCTGATCCCGTTACCAGGATCCGGATGTGGTCAGTCGGTGCGGGCGGTGGTGGTCTTCTTGGCGGGGGTGGACTTGGCCGCGGCGGTCTTCTTGGCGGCGGCCTTCTTGGCAGGCGCCTTCTTGGCCGCGGCCTTCTTCTTCGGGGCCGGGCCCTTCGCCCGCTTCTCGGCGAGCATCTCGGCGGCCTCTTCCAGGCTCAGCGCCTCGGGGGTCTGCCCCCGCCGCAGGGAGGCGTTGGTTTCCCCGTCGGTGACATACGGGCCGAACCGGCCGTCCTTGATGACCAGCGGCTTCTCGGTCAGCGGGTCGACGCCCATCTCCCGCAGCGGCGGCGCGGCGGCCCGGCGCTGGCGGGTCTTCGGGGCGGCCAGCAGCGCCAGCGCCTCGTCCAGCGTGACGGAGAACATCTTGTCTTCCGAGTCCAGCGAGCGGAACTCGTCACCACGCTTGACGTACGGGCCGTAGCGGCCGTTGTTGGCGAACACCTCGGCGCCGTCCGGGCCCACCCCGATCAGCCGGGGCAGGCTCAACAGCTTGAGCGCCTCGTCGAGGCTGAGCGAATCCGGTGACTGCGAGCGCAGCAGCGACGACTTCCGCTCGCCACTGGCCACGTACGGGCCGAACCGGCCGGACTTGAGCAGGATCGGCTCCCCGGTCGCCGGGTCGTCACCGAGCTTGCGCTCGCCACCGCCGCCGAGGAACAGCTCGTGCACCTTCTCCGGGGTCAGTTCGTCCGGTGCCAGGCCCTCCGGGATCGGCGCCCGGTCGCCCGGGGTCGCGCCCTCCTCGCCCTCCGCGGCGGGCGCCTGCTCCTCGCCGGGCACCCGGCGTTGCAGGTACGGCCCGTACCGGCCGACCCGCACCACCACCTCACGCCCCTCGTCGTCGGTGAAGAGCCGGATCGAGTTGACGCTGCGCGCGTCGATCTCGCTGAGGTTCTCGGTGACCAGCTTCTTCAGCCCACCGGAGCGGGCGATGTCCTGGTCGCCGGCGCCGTTGGTGGTGCCGAAGTAGAACGCGGTGAGGAAGTCGACCGCGGCGTGGTCGCCGCCGGCGATCTCGTCCAGCTCGTTCTCCATGCTGGCCGTGAAGTCGTAGTCGATCAGGCGCGGGTAGTGCCGCTCCATCAGCCCGATCACCGCGAACGCCAGGAAGGACGGGATCATCGCCTGGCCACGCTTCACGACGTACCCGCGGTCCTGGATGGTCTGCATGATCGACGCGTAGGTGGACGGGCGGCCGATGCCCAGCTCTTCCAGCGCCTTGACCAGCGACGCCTCGGTGTAGCGGGCCGGCGGCTGGGTGTGGTGGCCCTGCGCGGCCAACTCGTCGGCGGTCAGCGGCTGGTCCTTGACCAGGTTGGGCAGCCGGCGCTCGGCGTCCTCGGCCTCGGCGTTCTCGTCGTCGCTGGACTCGACGTACGCGCGCAGGAAGCCCGGGTCGGTGATGGTCTTGCCGGTGGCCCCGAAGTCGGCCTCCTCGCCGCCGGCCGTGGTCGCCCGGATCCGCACCGAGACGCTGGAGCCGACCGCGTCGGTCATCTGCGAGGCGATGGTGCGCCGCCAGATCAGCTCGTAGAGCTTGAACTCCTCGGCCGACAACTCCTTGGCCACCTCACCCGGGGTGCGGAAGTTGTCCCCCGCCGGACGGATCGCCTCGTGCGCCTCCTGCGCGTTCTTCACCTTGCCGGTGTAGCGGCGCGGCTCCGGCGGCACGCTGCGCTCGCCGTACAGCTCGACGATCTGCCGGCGGGCCGCCACGATGGCGGTCTCCGACAGGTTGACCGAGTCGGTACGCATATAGGTGATGTAGCCGTTCTCGTAGAGCCGCTGCGCGGTGCGCATCGTCTGCTGCGACGAGAACCGCAGCTTGCGGGCCGCCTCCTGCTGGAGGGTGGAGGTGATGAACGGCGCGTACGGGCGACGGCGGTAGGGCTTCTCCTCGACCCGCGTGACGGTGAACGGCCGCCCCTCCAGCCGCGCGGCGAGCCCGCGAGCGCCGGCCTCGTCGAGGTGCACGACGCCCGCCCCGGCGCGGACGCGGCCGGTGGTGGGCTCGAAGTCCTTGCCGGTGGCGATCCGGTCGCCGTTCAGCGCGACCAGGGTGGCGTTGAAGTTGCGCGGCCCCTCGCCGGCGTTCGCCACCGCCAGGGTGGCCAGGATGTCCCAGTACTCGGCGGTGCGGAAGGCCATCCGCTGCCGCTCCCGCTCGACCACGATCCGGGTCGCCACGGACTGCACCCGGCCCGCCGAGAGCTTCGGCATGACCTTCTTCCACAGCACCGGCGAGACCTCGTAGCCGTACAGCCGGTCGAGGATGCGCCGGGCCTCCTGGGCATCGACCAGGTCCCGGTCGATCTCGCGCGGGTTGGCCACCGCCGCCTGGATCGCCGGCTTGGTGATCTCGTGGAAGACCATCCGCCGGACCGGCACCTTCGGCTTGAGCGTCTCCACCAGGTGCCAGGCGATCGCCTCGCCCTCGCGGTCCTCGTCCGTGGCGAGGAAGATCTCGTCGACCTCCTTGGCCAGCTTGGTCAGCTTGCTGATCTGCTGCTTGCGGTCGGCGGAGACGACGTAGAGGGCGTGGAAGCCGTTGTCGACGTCCACCCCGAGCCGGGCCCACGGCTCGCCCTTGTAGCGGGCGGGGACGTCGGCGGCGTTGCGGGGCAGGTCGCGGACGTGCCCGAAGCTGGCCTCCACGACGTACCCCGGGCCGAGGTAGCCCGAGATCGTCTTGGCCTTCGCCGGAGACTCGACGATGACCAGACGGGTGGTTCCAGCTCTGCTCGGCACGTCTGTTTCGACCTCATTCCTAACTCTCGGCCGCGCCTGCCGGGTTCGGGGCGCACTCGACCCACCGGTACCCGGTGGTCCGGATGTCCAACGTAACGCGCCGTCCGTGTTTCGGGTTTCGCGGGCGGCGGATCCGCCCGGGACGATCTGTGGTCGCGCCGGACGGCGTCACCGTACACCCTGAGTAGGGCGTGGAGCGGGCCACTGTGACCATGGCAGCCCCTCGGTGGAGGTAGAACCCCACCAATTCTCCCCACCCTCCCCGCTCGCCGGCTGTCCCCGATCAGACACCCACCACCCCCGCCCCCACCCACCCCTGGGGCCGATCATGCAGTTGTGGTGCCTCACAAAAGCCGCGCATCACCATATAACTTCCACCACAACTGCATGATCGACAGGGGGTGGGTGGGTGGGGTGGGGTGGGGGTGGGGCTAGGGGTGGGGGGGCCAGGTGGGGGGGGGGGGGGGGGGGGGGCGGGGGCCGACGAGTTCGGCCAGACGCAGCAGGTTGCGGCGGCCGGCGATCCGGTAGGCCGGACCGCCCGCGTCGGGCGGCACCAGATCTCCGGCCAGGCCGACCGCGGCGAGGGCCGCGCCGACCGCCGCCCAGCGCTCCGGGTCGGTGCCGCCGAGACGGAGCAGGAAAGCCGGCGGCTCGGCCAAACCGGCGGCGGCGAGCCACAGCCGCAACCGTCGGCCGTCGAGCTGAAACCCGGCGGGCGGATGCTGTGTCGGGCCGCCCAGCCAGGCCGCCGCCAGCGGCACGATCGTCCGGGTGTACGCGGTGCGCACGGCGTACCGCTGGTCCTCGGTGGGTGCCCAGGTCGCCGGGACGCCCCGCACGGCCAGCTCGGCGACGAGCACGTGCACCCGCCAGGCGGCATCCACCACCACCGACAACCGGGCCGTGCCGCCCATCCGGTGCACCTCGCCCGGCCCGGCGAGCAGCCCCGCGAGGTCGGCGACGGAAGGGTCGCCGGTTTCCGCGCCGAAGAAGACCAACTGCCGGTCCGGGTCGGCGCCCGGCTCGGCCGGTTGCGGCGTCGGTGACTCGCCGGGACCGCTCAACGGCATTCAGGTACCTCGTCGAAGGCGCGCTTCAGTTCCTCGGAGTTGAGCTGGGTGGTGTCCAGCGCGCTCGCGTCGTACTCCTGCTGGAGGGTCTCCACCGCGGCGCGGACGCCGTCGTAGAAGACGGTGGCCTCGCCGGTGCCCAGCCCGTCGATGGTGGCTCCGGCCCGACCGTAGGCGTCCCGCATCGAGGCGAGTGAGGTCCGGAAGCCGGCCGAGACCTCCGCGCCGTGCTCGACGTTCGGCACCCCCGCCTGCTCCACCTTGCGCCGGGCGGTCTCGCTGGCCTGCTCGGCCCCGCCGAAGAGCCGGACCAGGTTCTCCTTGGCCTGCGCGGGAGTCGTCTGCGCGGTCATCTGCTGGTTGGTGCTGCTGGTCAGCTTGCTGATCTCGGCCCGCCAGGGGGTCAGCGCCGAACACACCGAGGTCGCCCAGGCCCGGGGGCTGGGACCGCTGGACCCGCAGGCGGCCAGGAGAACCAGCGTGGCCAGGACCACCGTGAGCTTTCCGGCCGCCGCCGCCCGGCACGTACGCATGCGTTGCAGGGTACGGCTTCTCCCCGCTGGTCGGCACCGGTCAGGTGGCCCGGCCCCGCAGGCAGACCGGTCCCCGGCCGACGGTTGCGTCGACCGGGGACCGGGAGTGCCGTACGGGGTCAGGCCTTGATCGCCTCCGGACGCGGGTCCGCGTTGCCGGAGTCGCTGTCGGTGTCGTCGCCCATCGCGATGCTCTTGCGCTTGCTGAACACCACCGCCGCGACCACGACCAGCGTGGCCACCACCGCGATGGTGATCCGCAGGCCCACGTTGCGGTCGTCACCGATGCTCCACGCCACCACGGCCGGCGCGATCAGCAGCGAGACCAGGTTCATCACCTTGAGCAGCGGGTTGATGGCCGGGCCCGCGGTGTCCTTGAACGGGTCGCCGACGGTGTCGCCGATGACGGTCGCGGAATGCGCCTCGGAGCCCTTGCCGCCGTACGCGCCGTCCTCGACCATCTTCTTGCTGTTGTCCCAGGCGCCACCGGAGTTGGCCAGGAAGACCGCCATCAGCGTGCCGGCCCCGATCGCCCCGGCCAGGTACGACGCCAGCGCGCCGGGCCCGAGGCCGAAACCGACCGCGATCGGCGCCATGATCGCCAGCAGGCCGGGGGTCAGCAGCTCGCGCTGCGCGTCCCGGGTGCAGATGTCGACGACCTTGCCGTACTCCGGGCGCTGGGAGTAGTCCATGATCCCGGGCAGCTCACGGAACTGCCGGCGGACCTCCATCACGACTGCGCCGGCCGAGCGGGAGACCGCGTTGATGGCCAGGCCGGAGAAGAGGAACACCACCGCCGCACCGATGATCAGGCCGACCAGGTTCTGCGGGTTGGCCACGTTCAGCGCGTTGAGGATCTCGGCGCCGACGTCGGTCACCCCGGCGTCCGCGTACGCGATGCGCAGCGTGTCGGTGTACGAGCCAAAGAGCGCGGTCGCGGCCAGCACCGCGGTGGCGATCGCGATGCCCTTGGTGATCGCCTTGGTGGTGTTGCCCACCGCGTCCAGCTCGGTCAGCGTCCGGGCGCCCTGCTCGTCGATGTCGCCGGACATCTCGGCCACGCCCTGGGCGTTGTCGGAGATCGGGCCGAAGGTGTCCATCGCGACGATCACGCCGACGGTGGTGAGCAGACCGATGCCGGCCAGCGCCACGGCGAACAGCGACAGGGTGATCGAGCCGCCGCCCAGCAGGAAGGCGCCGAAGACACCGGCGGCGATGAGCAGCGCCGAGTAGACCGCGGACTCCAGGCCGACGCTGATGCCGGCGAGGATGACGGTGGCCGGGCCGGTCTGCGAACTCTTGCCGATGTCCTGCACCGGTCGACGGTTGGTCTCGGTGAAGTAGCCGGTCAGCGCCTGGATGGCGGCGGCGAGCACGATGCCGATGACGACCGCGCCGATGACCACGCCGCGCGGACCGAACGGCGGGTCCCCGCCGTCGACGCCGAGCGTCTCCCGCCAGCCGTCGCCGAGCTGCGCGGCCCAGGACGGCTGGAGGTAGGCGACCGTGGCCACCGCGACCAGCACGGCCGAGATCAACGCGGAGAGGTAGAAGGCCCGGTTGATCGCGGTCAGGCCGTTACGGTCGGAGGCGCGCAGCCGGGTGATGAAGACGCCGATGATGGCGACCAGCACCCCGATCGTGGAGATGATCAGCGGGAGCACCAGGCCGTCGGAGCCGAACGCGGCCCGGCCCAGGATCAGCGCGGCGACCAGGGTGACCGCGTACGACTCGAAGAGGTCGGCGGCCATGCCGGCGCAGTCACCGACGTTGTCGCCCACGTTGTCGGCGATGGTGGCGGCGTTGCGCGGGTCGTCCTCGGGGATGCCCTGCTCGACCTTGCCGACCAGGTCGGCGCCGACGTCGGCGGCCTTGGTGAAGATACCGCCGCCGACCCGCATGAACATGGCCAGCAGCGCGGCACCGAAGCCGAAGCCCTCCAGCACCGTCGGCGCGTCGCCCCGGAAGAGGAGGACGACCAGCGCGGCACCGAAGAGGCCGAGGCCGACGGTGAGGAAGCCGACCACGCCACCGGTCCGGAAGGCGATCTTCATGGCCGATTCCCGGCCGCCTTCACGCTCCCGGGCGGCGGCGGCCACCCGCAGGTTGGCCCGGGTGGCCAGCCACATGCCGGCACCGCCGATGAAGGCGCTGAACAGGGCACCGACCACGAAGAAGAGCGAGCGACCGAGCTTCACGGCCGTCTCGCTGCCCGCCGTGTCGTGCACCGGCAGCAGGAAGAGCAGGACCACGGCGATCGCCACGAAGATCGCCAGAGTCCGGAACTGCCGGCGCAGGTAGGCCGAGGCGCCCTCCTGAACGGCCCCGGAGATCTCCTGCATTTTTTCGGTGCCCTTGCCGGCGGCCAGCACGGTCTTTGTCAACGCGGCGGCGAAGGCGAGCGCGACCAACGCGATCACCGCGGCGATGACGACGTACGTGACATTGGCTCCGGAAAGGGAGATCCCGCCGTCGACGGAAATCCCGCCGCCCTCGGCGGCCAAGGTGTCGGACATCTGTGTCCTCCTGTGCCGAACAACGCGCCGGCCGGTGGAGACGCACCGACCGGCGCCTGGATGCGAATTCGCAAGTGCGCGCCGACCCACCCGGCCGAACCAGCGACGGACGCCCATCTGCGCTGGCTGTGCGCGGTGGATCACTTGCTGACAACCCGGGTACTGTAGCCCTCCGCAGTGTTCGAGGTCACACCGAGGTGGCACCCAAACTCGATGATCTTCGTCGCTGTGTTATGAATCGGAATCTGATATAGGGCCGGGTCCATGACAAAGTCGCCGCATTCCCAGGCCAGGGAAGACGGCGACTCGCCGGACGGTCAGCGGTGGACCGGCCAGACCATTCGCACCTCGGTGCCGATGCCGTCCTCCACCGGGCGCACCTGGAGGTCCTCGACAAAGCCGGCGAGCAGGGCGAAGCCGACACCGGTGGTGAGATCGTCCTCGTTCAGCGACTCGTTGGCCAGCTGATCGGCGTCCAGCGCGGCCAGGCCGATGCCCGCCTCGATCGGCGCCCGGTCCACCACCCGCACCGCGTACGACCCGGAGTCGGACATCTCCACCAGCACCGGGTCGGTCAGGCCGTACTGGCGGTGCAGGGCGACCGCGCGGGTGCACGCCTCGCCGATGGCCAGGCGCACCTCGTCGAGCAGGTCCTCGCGGACTCCCGCCCGGCGGGCGACCGCCACACCGACCAGGCGGGCGGTGCGCACGTGCACCGGAGCCGGCGAGAAGGAGAGCCGGACCGTGGCCATCACGCGCCGACGCCGGTCGCCGCTTCGACCGTAGGATGCAGCGGAAATACCTGGTCCAACGCGGTGATCCGGAAGATCTTGAGCAGTGGCTCCTTGTCGCAGACCAGGGCGAAGGTGCCATCGGCGGTGCGCAGCCGCTTGAGCGCGCCGACCAGCACGCCGAGCCCGGTGGAGTCGAGGAAGTCCACCCGGCCGAGATCCACCACCACGTGCCGCGCACCGGCGTCGATCAGTTCGAGGAGCCGCTCGCGCAGTCGAGGGGCGGTGTAGACGTCCACCTCACCGCCGACTTCGAGCACCGTGTGCTCCCCCACGGTGCGAGTCGCCAGCGACAGCTCCATCGGTACTCCCTCGCGCAGCCGTAAACTCTCTGGGCATTCAACCACTACCCCCGGCCCGACCGACGACTCACCGGGGGCGGTTCTTCCCGTTGCCCGGCACGCCGATTTCCCAATTCCGAACACCAGTGCGAGAGTGCAGGACGTGACCTCGGCAGCCAGCGTATCCGCCGGCCGCGGCCCCGAGCTGCCGCCGGGCGACGCGCTGGCCGTCGCGCCGGACGCGCTGCTGCGCCGGCTCCGGCAACGGCACGCCACCGACCCGGTCACCCACGTCGAACGGGTGCCGGCCCGGGCCGGGGTGCCGGTGCCGTGGCCACGCTGGGTCCCGGAGGAACTGCGCGCGGCGTACGCCCGGCGCGGTGTGGCGACGCCGTGGCGGCACCAGGTCGAGGCGGCCACTCTGGCGTACGACCGCCAGCACGTCGTGGTGGCCACCGGCACCGCGTCCGGCAAGTCCCTGGCGTACCAGCTGCCGGCGCTGGCCACGCTGCTCGCCGACCCCCGCGCCACGGTGCTCTACCTGGCCCCGACCAAGGCCCTCGCCGCCGACCAGTTGCGCGCCGTCTCGACCCTGGAGGTCGAGGGCGTACGCCCGGCCTGCTACGACGGCGACACCCCGCGCGCCGAACGGGAGTGGATCCGGCAGCACTCCCGGTTCGTCCTGACCAACCCGGACATGCTGCACCACGGGATCCTGCCCGGTCATGCCCAGTGGTCGGGTTTCCTGCGCCGGCTGGCGTACGTGGTGGTCGACGAGTGTCATGTCTACCGGGGAGTCTTCGGCTCCCACGTCGCCCATGTGCTGCGTCGGCTGCGCCGCCAGTGCGCGCGCTACGGGCGTACCGCCGGGCCGACCTTCGTGCTGGCCTCGGCGACGTCGGGCGACCCGGCCGCGGCGGCCGGCCGGCTGACCGGCCTGCCGGTGGCCGCCGTCACCGAGGACACCTCGCCGCGGGCCGGGGTGACCTTCGCGCTCTGGGAGCCGCCGCTGCTGCCCCCGACCCGGCCGCGTCCACCTCCGCGCCGGCGCCCCGCCGGGCGCCCGACGCCGTGCCGTCCACACCGGATGCCGACACCGACACACCGCTCGACGCTGCCGCGCGCGATGCCAGCCCGACACTCTCCACCGACGCGTCGCCCGCCGGCCGACGGCCGCCCGCGGCCGGGGAACCGGCCGGCCTCGTCCAGGTCCGCCGGTCGGCGCTGCGGGAAACCGCCGACCTGCTCGCCGACACCGTCGCCGCCGGGGTACGCACGCTGGCCTTCGTCCGGTCCCGGCGGGGAGCGGAGGTGGTGGCGAACAGCGCCCGGCGCAGCCTCGACGAGGTGGTGCCCGGGCTCGGCGAGCGGGTCGCCGCATACCGGGCCGGTTACCTGCGCGAGGAGCGTCGCGAGTTGGAGCGTGCGCTGCTGCACGGTGACCTGCTCGGGCTGGCCTCGACCAACGCCCTGGAGCTGGGCGTCGACCTGATCGGCCTGGACGCGGTGCTGATCTGCGGCTATCCGGGCACCCGGGCGTCGCTGTGGCAGCAGGCCGGCCGCGCCGGGCGCTCCGGGCAGGAGGCCCTCGCGGTGCTGGTCGCCCGGGACGACCCGCTGGACACCTACCTGGTGCACCATCCGGAGGCGGTGTTCGGGGCGCCGGTGGAGGCCACCGTGCTCGACCCGGCCAACCCGTACGTGCTCGGGCCGCAGCTGGCGTGCGCGGCAGCCGAGGCACCGCTGACCCCGGCCGACCTGGAACTCTTCGGTGACGGCGCGAAGGAGGCCGTCGAGGCGCTGGTCGAGGCGGGTGCGCTGCGGCACCGGCCGACCGGCTGGTACTGGCGGCACCGGGAGCGGCCCGAGGTGGACCTCCGCGGCGAGGGCGGCGCCCCGATCGTCGTGGTGGAGGCGGCGACCGGTCGGCTGCTCGGCACGGTCGACGGCGGCTCGTCGCATTTCCTGCTGCACACCGGCGCGGTCTACCTGCACCAGGGAGTGTCCTACGTGGTCGACACGCTCGACCTCGACGACGGCAGCGCGCTGGTGCGCCCGGAGGAGCCGGACTGGTCCACCCACGCGCGGGACGTCATCTCGCTGTCGGTGGTGTCGGTGCGCTCGTACGTCGACGCCGGGCCGGTCGGGCTCTTCCTCGGCGAGGTCGACGTGACCAGCCAGGTGGTGTCGTACCAGCGGCGACGGATCGCCACCGGCGAGGTGATCGACACCCGCCCGCTGGACCTACCGGCGCGGGAGCTGCGGACCGTCGCGGTCTGGTTCACCCTCTCCCCGGAGTCGCTCGCCGCGGCCGGGGTCGACCCGGCCGAGGTGCCGGGCGCGCTGCACGCCGCCGAGCACGCCGCGATCGGGCTGCTGCCGCTGGTGGCCACCTGCGATCGCTGGGACATCGGCGGGCTCTCCACGGCGGTGCATCCGGACACCGAGACGCCGACCGTCTTCGTCTACGACGGGCATTCCGGCGGTGCGGGCTTCGCCGAGCGGGCGTACGGCATGGCGGCGGCCTGGCTGCGGGCCACCCGCGAGGCGATCGCCGAGTGCGGCTGCGAGGCCGGTTGCCCGTCCTGCGTGCAGTCGCCGAAGTGCGGCAACGGCAACAACCCGCTCTCCAAGCCGGATGCCATCCGGGTTCTCGACGTGGTGCTGGCCAACCTGCCGGAGTAACCGTTGCCTGGCTTCTTCTGTCGGCACCGCGGTGCCCACCCGGATGCCGGCCATCTCGGTGACTCGCGGCGCGGTTGCCGGGCTGTGCCACACTCCGGCGCACCACAGTTGAGGAGTTCTCATGCAGCTCGACAGCTTGCAGGCGCAGCACCAGTTCCACATCCGCCAGCGGTTGCGGTTCATGGTCAACCAGTACGAGGTCCACAGCGTCGCGCCGGACGGCTCCGAGGGCGGGCTGCTGGCGTTCGCCCAGCAGAAGCGGCTCGCCTTCAAGGAGCAGGTGACGATCTACGCCGACGACACCAAGCAGCAACCGCTGCTCGGGTTCAAGGCCCGGCAGCGGATCGACCTCGGCGCCACGTACGACGTCACCGACCATGCCGGGAACCGGATCGGCCTGTTCCGTAAGAACTTCGCGCAGTCCCTCCTCCGCTCGACCTGGCACGTCGAGCAGGACGGCCTGCCCGAGATCACCGGCCAGGAGCGCAGCATGCCGGTGGCCGTGCTGCGCCGCTTCGCCGAGTCGCTGTCCTGGCTGCCGTATCACTTCGATTTCGTCGCGAACGGCCAGCCCGTCTTCTCCGTGGTCAAGAAGTGGGGCCTGCGCGACCGGTACGTCGTCGAGATCCAGCACCCCCAGATCGACCGCCGCCTGGTGATCGCGATGGCGGTCGCCCTCGACGCCCTCCAGAGTCGCTGACCGTCCCGGGCACCGGTGGGCGCCCCCATCTGGCGCCCACCCCGTCCGCTCTCACCCCGCACGACGCCGCTCGCACGGACTGAGATGCGAGTGCGGGACCCTGGACACTTGCCGTTCCCAGCTAGCGGGAACTGTCCAAGATCCCGGCTGAGCAGGCAGTGCCGGGTGTGTCGGCGGGAGCGACTCGTGCCCTTGATCCTCGACCTGGTCGAGCCCGCAGGATCGTCACGTCAGCCAGTCGGCGATCACGAGGAGCAATCATGGATCTCGGCAACCCGGTGCTCAAGCTGTGCCAGGACGGGATGCGGGCAGAGGCGGAAGGGCGGACTGCCGACGCACGGACGCTGTTCGAACAGGCCTGGACGATGCGTGCCAATGACTACGACGCGTGCGTCGCGGCACACTATCTGGCCCGGCGGCAGGACGATCCCGAAGACATCCTGCGGTGGAACCAGGTGGCGTTGCGGCATGCCGACGCCGTCGGCGACTCCACGGTTGCCGCCTTCTACCCTTCGCTGCACGTCGGTGTGGCAATGGCTGACGAGCGGCTCGGCAACACCGTCGCCGCACGCGCCGCCTTCGAGCGAGCGGCCGAGCATGTCGCCGCGTTGCCGGCAGACGCATACGGCGAGCAACTCCAGACCGCCATCACCGAGGGTCTCCGCCGGCTGAGCTGACCTCACGGCCGGCTGTTGCGGTCGCCGGTGTCCCGGCATCGCCACCCGGCGGCGCTGGGTCGCACCGTTCAGGGACGTCAGCCGCGCAGCGGACCGGCTCGGGCGGTTGCCGTGGCGGCCTGCCTCAGCCCTGGCAACGGCTCCACCGTCAGCTCGGCCGTGACCAGGACATCGAGCCCGTCAAGCCGGCAGTGGACCAACCGGGCGCCGTTCGCGGCGACGATCTCAGCGGCCTGAGCGCACGCCGCCAACTCGTCCCGAAGGGCCTGCGCGGCGCCGGCCAGGGCACCGAAGTCGGCGGCGACCCGGGCCTGCTGGCGCGCCATCCGGGCCGCGCCGACCCCGGCACCGAAGAGACCTCCCAGCACGAACACCAGCCCTACCGCCAAAAGGCAGATGGTGGCCCCGCCACGCTCCCGGCCTCCGGTTCGGCGGTGCTGGGGTCGCACACGGCCGGCAGCAGCACGCCGGCCGGTTTGAGCGGCCCTCACGGCTGCGGCTCCGGTAGGCCCGGCTCGGCGACCGCCACGGCCACGCCCACCACGCTGACCGCCGGAAGGCGACCGCCGAGAACCCGAACGGGTGCCCGCACCGTCGCCCGGACCCGGCCGCCCTCCACCACGATGGTCACCTCCGCGCCCGACGGCGCGGACCGGCTGCCGGCCGTCACGCCCGGCTCGCCCCGGGAGGCGGCCAGCGCCGCCTCCCGGGCCGTGTCCAGGCAGGCCGCCTTGGTGCTGACCGCATTGACGGCGGTCAGGCCGGTCAGCAGGAGCAGCATCAGCGCCGGCAGGCCGGCCGCCATCTCGGCGGTGAAGGAGCCCCGGTCGCGACCGGCCCACCGGCGCCCGGTCAACTCAGCGCCCGGTCGATGACGGCGGCCAGCGCGGACTGCACGCTGTCCGAGGTCAGCACCTTCAGCAAGATGCCGCCGAAGGCGACCGCCGCGAGCGTCCCGACGGCGTACTCCGCGGTGTTCATCCCGGCATCCCCGCGCAGGCGGGCGAGAATTCTGCGCACGTGTTCGTCCTTTCTCGATGGGTTCACAGCACGTCGCCGAGGACGGCGACGATCACCGGCACCAGGCCGGCGAGAATGAAGGCGGGTAGGAAGCAGAGGCCCAGCGGCAGCACGATCAGCACGCCCGCCCGGCGGGCGGCCGACTCGATCGCGACGGCCCGGTCGGCACGCAGGTCGTCGGCGAGCCGGGTCAGCGCCCCCGCCAGGGCTGCCCCGCTGCTGGCCGAGCGGACCGCGGCGGTGGCGATCCGTGGCCCGCCCGGCACCGTCGCCAGGTGCGCCCACGCCTCCTGCGGCCCCCCGCCGAGTTGCAGCGTCCGGCCGACCCGGCTGAGCTGGTCGGCCAGCGGACCGCCGAGCGCGTCGGCCACGGCGAGCACCGACCGTTCCACCGGCGCGCCGGCCCGCAGCGCCGCCGCCAGCAGATCGGCGGCGAGTGGGAGGTCCGCGGCGGCGCGCACCCGCCGGGCCCGCACGGCCGGATGCTCGATCCGCCGGAGCAGCCGGTCAAGCAGCACAGCCACGGGCAACGCGGCCACCAGGCCGGGCCACCCCTCGACCAGTACGGCCACGGCGACGCCGGCCAGTCCGGCGGCGAGCCGGACGGTGTCCACCCGACGGCCGGCCGGGGAACCCGGCGGACCGTCGCCGGTACCCCGACGGCGGGCCCGGATATCGGTCGGGGGTGTTCCGCTGGCCAGCCGGCGTAGCCGCCGCCGGGGACGGTGCCGGCCGACGGCCACGACGGCGAGCAGCGCGGCAGCAGCGAGGCAACCCGTGCCGAGGGCCGTGCCGGACATCAGCGTCCCCCGTCCGGCACGGCACCGAGACGTTCCGTCCAGAGCAGGCCGACCACCTGGAGCCCGACGGCGGCGACCGCGCAGCCACCACCGACCGGGGAGTGAAGCAGGACCTGGAGCGGGTCCACCCCGATCCCGTAGCCAAGGCCGATGCCGCCCAGTGGCAGGGCGGCCAGTAGCCACGCGGTGGCCCGGGCCCCGGCCGCCTGAGCCGCCGCAGCGGCCAACCCACGGTCCGTCGACCGGGCATCGGCCTCGATCCGCTCGACCAACTCGGCCAGCGGCGCCCCGGTGCGGTCGGCGAGCCGCACCGCGGCCCGGGCAAGCTGTCCGGGGCGGTCCGACGGGGCGTCGGTGCCGCGCTGCGCTGAGGCGTCGAGCACCTCGGCTGTCTCCGAGGCTGCGCCAGCTCGGCCGGTCCTTGCAGCTGCGTCGGCTCGCCCGGGCCCCACAACCGTGTCGGCTCGGCCGGGCCCTGCGGCTGCGTCGGCTCGCCTCGGTCCTGCGGCTGCGTCGGCTCGGCCGGGCTCCGCGATGGGCGCGCCGCCGGATAAAGGCTCGGCGGTGACCGCCGTGGGGCGGTGGGCGAGCCCCAGCACCTCCGCCGCTACCAGCACCGGCAACCCGGCGCGAAGATCTGCGGCGAGGGCACACAGTTGGTCCAACCGCTCCCGATGCATCTGGGCGGTCCGCGCCCCCGCACGGCGCCGGTGCAACGCACGCACGCCCAGGACTCCGTATGCGGCCAGGGCAACCGCCGCCACCGGACCGGCCAGCAGCCAGCCGCTTCCCGCGCCGATCAGCATGGTCAGGAGCACGATGCGGCGCGGCGATGCCCACCGGCTGGCAGGGGCGTTCAGAACGGCGACGCCGGCAGGGCCAGACGCCGCAGCCGCCCCGAGCCCACTGCCCACCCCGGGTCTGCTGCCGCCTACCCCGAGCCCACTGCCTACCCCAGGTTCGCTGCCCGTCCCGGGTTCGCTGCCCGCTCCGGGTTCGCTGCCCCTTTCGGGTCCGCTGGGCACGGCGAGCGTGTCCCCTGGGCGACGGCTGCCTCGCCACCCCGGCGGGCGGCGCGCGGACGGTGGGGCCGGCGGCGCAGAGACGGCCAACGGCGTGCGGCGGCCCCCCGGACGATGCACCGTGCAGGCCCGCCCGGCAGAGCGGATCAGCAGACGACCACCCTCCGTCTCGTCTCCGGCGCTGCCCCTGACCGGTGCCGGCACACCGGTGAGCGGCCATCCGACGCCGGTCGGCCCCGGCTCGATCAGTTGCGGTTGGCCCGGATCGTCGCCGCCGGCCAGCTTCGCGTCGCCCGCCTCGCGCAACGCGGTGACCCAGTCGACGAGAGGATCATCGATCTTCCCGCGGCCCAAGGTCATCCGTCCGGGAGCCAGCCGCCCGCGTACCGCCACCGCCACCACGGCGACCAGCGGCAGCACCGCCAGCCACCAGCGCACGCCGCTCATTTCGGCACTCCACGGTGCTCCGTACCGTCCTGAGACAGCCCCGCCGATCCGGGCCAGGGCTCGCACAGAATCGGCGGCACCGGCACGTCGCGGCCTCGAATCAGGGTGCCGAGTGCCCGCGCCGCGAGGCCGAGCCCGCGACCCCGGATCCACGCGGGAACCGTGGTGACCAGGCGTTCCGGGCCCTCCGGCAACAACAGGCAGATCGATTCGAGCATCCGGCCCTGGGGCGTACGGCGAATCTGGAACACCACCTGGAGGGCCGCGGCCACCTGCGCATGCAGCGCCGCGCGCGGCAACCCGCCGAGCAGGCCGAGCGCCTCCAGCCGAGCGGGTACGTCCGACGGGGCGTTGGCGTGCAGCGTCCCGGCGCCGCCGTCGTGACCTGTGTTGAGCGCGGCGAGAAGGTCGACCACCTCGCCGCCCCGACACTCGCCGACCACCAGCCGATCCGGTCGCATCCGTAACGCCTGCCGGACCAACTCGCTCAGGCCGACCGCGCCGGAGCCCTCCACGTTGGCCGTTCGCGCCTGCAACCCCACCACGTGCGGGTGCACCGGCCGCAGCTCGGCGGCATCCTCGACCAGCACGATCCGTTCGGTGGCCGGCACCATTCCGAGCAGGGTGTTCAGCAGGGTGGTCTTGCCGGAACCGGTGCCACCGATCACCAGGTACGCGAGCCGGGCCGCCACCACCGCAGCGAGCACCGGCGCGACCGGCCGAGCCACCGCGCCCTGTGCGACCAGTTCGTCCAGGGTGAACGGTCGTTGCCGGAAGGTACGCAACGACAGGTACGGCCCGTCGGTCGCCACCGGGGGCAGCACGGCGTGCAGCCGCGTACCGTCGGCCAGCCGCGCGTCCGCGCACGGCGCGCCGTCGTCCAGGCGGCGGCCGGCCCCGGCGGCGAGTCGCTGGGCGAGCCGGCGCACGTCGTCCACAGTGCCCACCGGCACCGGGACCTGGTGCAGCCCCTGCCCACGGTCGACCCACACCCGGGTTCCGTTGACCAGCACGTCCGTCACCTCGGAGTCGGCGAGCAGCGGGGCCAGCGGGCCGGCGCCCACCAGGTCGTCGCGTACCCGGTCGGCCATCCGCAGCAGGGCGGTGTCCCCGAGGAGGGCGGCGTCGGGCTCGGCGCGTACCGCCGAGACGATGGCGGCTGGGGTGACCGGCGTGGCGGCGGTGGCGATCCGCTGCCGCACCCGGGCCGCGAGGGTCTTTCCGGTCACGCCGCACCTGCCGCGGGCCGGCCGGTCAGGTCAGCGACGATCCGCTGGCACAGCTCGGCCAACGGGCCACGCCCACCGGCCGCGGGTGCCTCGCCCCGCTCCAGGCCCCGGCAGAGCCCGGGCTCCGGGCGCAGG
This sequence comes from Micromonospora sp. CA-263727, assembly GCF_050942455.1. NCBI lineage: Bacteria > Bacillati > Actinomycetota > Actinomycetes > Micromonosporales > Micromonosporaceae > Micromonospora > Micromonospora sp. CA-263727. Next base: position 456,272 of record NZ_CP192031.1, on the reverse strand, counting down.
GTGCCGGCGAGGGGCAGGCCGAGTGCCCTGGCCACCTCGCTCGCGCGCAGCCGCCCGGGAGCCGGGCCGCGGACGACGACCGCCAGGTCCTGGCAGTGCGGCGCGGCGACGGCGACCACCCGGGCCGCGGCGGCAGTCGCCCGCAGTTCGGCGGGCACCACCACGAACACCCGGTCGGCTGCCTGGAGCGCGGTCACCGCCGCATCGTCGAGCTGCCGGGGCAGGTCGACCACCACGAACTCCCGGCCGCGCCGAGCCGCGTCCAGGGTGGCTGCCATCGCCTCGGCTGGCACGGCGACCAGGTCGCCCCGATCCCAGGAGAGCACCACCAGATCGCCCCGGCTGGGCAGCGCCCGAACCAGAGCGGGTGCGTCGACCCGCCCGTCGGCTTCGGTCAGCGCTGGCCAGCGCAGCCCTTCCAGCTCTTCCCAGCCGAGCACCAGATCGAGACCGCCGCCGAGCGGGTCGGCGTCGAGCAGGAGGGTACGCAGTCGAGCTCGGGCGGCGGTGACCGCGAGCCCACCGGCCAGGATGCTGGCACCGGCTCCGCCCCGGCCACCCAGCAGGGCGACGATTCGGGCGGCGGCCGCACCCTCGACACCGCACTCGGCGAACCGGTCGACCAGCCACGGCTCGGCCGCCGGCAGCACGGCGACGTGTTCGGCGCCGAGCAGATCGGCCACCTGCCAGCCGGACTCGACGTCGCCGGCCCGGCCCACCAGCACCAGCCGGGACCGCCGGGGCAGCCGCGCCCGGAGACAGGACTGCGCCTGGTCGACGCCGACGAGCACCAGCGGGGCGGGCTGCCAGCGGGTCCGGGCGGCGGCCGGGTCGGCGGCGACCTCCACCTCGATGCCGCCGGCAGCGGCGAGCCGGAGCAGATCGTCGAGCAGATCACCGTCCGAGGTGACGACCAGCGGTGGACGCCGGTGCGGCGGGACGGAGGTACGGGGTGGCATCGCGGCCTCCAAGCGGTCGGCGCGGGTTCGCTGAGTCGAAACCCTGCCTCCGGCACCGCCCCGGCCGCCGCCCCGAGGAGCCAACCTGTGGATAACCAACTCACCTGTGGACAACCCCCGCAGCGCCCGATGATCTGGTATGTGAGACGGCCGCACATTCCGTCCACTTTGGTCCCACTAAACGTGGCGAAATGTGATGCGCAGCACGCATAATCGACGTCCTGTGCCGTCGGCGGAACGGCAATCCTCGCCGGATCGGGGTCATGAAGCAGTCGCCAGATCACGACAGCCCCCGGGTCGAGCCGAAACTTCGGATCGGTCCGTGGCTGCCCGACCCGCACTCCCACCCCGCGCCGCCGGCACGACCGGCACTTCCGGCCGGACCGACACGACCGGCACTCCCGGCGCGGCTGGCGCGACCCGCGCTCCCGGCGCAACCGGCGGTTCCGGCCCAACCTGCCCTGCTGGCGGTGCCCGTGGTCCGCGAAAGCCGGCCGGAGCCAACACCCACATCGGTCGCCGAGCCCGCCGGCACTGCTGTGGATCCGGCGCAGCGCGGGGCCGGCCGCAAGGCGCACCGGCTGATGCTGGCCGGGGTCGCCGCCGCCGTACTCGGCCTCATGCTCACCGCGCTCTGGCCCGGGGCCAAGGCGCCGCCGGCCGCGGCCCCACAGGGGCCCGCCGGCTGGATCGGCCCGAAGCCGAACGACCCGGTGCCCGGCCCCGAGGAATCCAAAGCCGGCACGTCGGTGTCCCCGTCCGTCCCGGCGGCCACGTCGTCGGTCGGCGGGGTCTCGTCCACCCGGCCACTGCCACCCAACCGGGCCTCCGCCGCGGCCCACTCGCCGCCCTCGACCGCCGGTGCCGACCCGGGTACGCCCAGCGCCCGCCCGAGTTCGTCGACGAGCCGCCCGGCGAGCCCGTCCCCGAGCACCCGGCCACCGGAGTCAAGGGAGTTGACGCCGCTCTCGCCGAGCCGGGAGAGGGATCTGCGGTCCGTGGGTGGCGGGCCCGAGACGAGCATCGAGTTCGTCAACCTCCGGTCGCAGCCGGTGATCGTGTACTGGCTCGACTACCAGGGCCGGCGGCGGCAGTACGCGGTGCTGCCACCGTCCGCGTCACACCGGCAGCACACGTACGTCGGTCATCCCTGGGTGGTGACGGACCGTCGGGGTCGCGCCCTGGCCTGCTTCGAACCGACCCGCACCCCCGCCCGGGCCGTGATCCGCTAGCCCTGGATGAGCTGAGCCTGCGAAGATCCAGGAAGACGCCGTCCCGACGGAGCGCTCCCCGGAAAAGGGACGACCCCCGTCGGGGGGAGACGGGGGTCGTCGGAGGTTCGGCTCCGGGGGGGTCGAGCCGAACCCACTCAGCGGTCACGGGGGGTGCAACCGCCGAGAGTCTGCCGGTTGTCCGAGATATGAATACTCGTCTTGTGGACAAGTCTGCCTGAGCGGACCTGTGTACGTCGAGTGGTGTAGCCTCCACTCCCTGCGAAATCCTGTTCGCAGAGTGTGACCGCCGTCACTGTTCGCAAGCACCGTGGAGGTCGGTCCGCAGGTCCGGGCGGTCTTCGGCCCCCAGGCACCCGCCGACGATAGACCATCGGGCTAGACTTTCGCGCCGTGGGCCGAAGTGCCGCTTTCTTCGATCTCGACAAGACCGTCATCGCCAAGTCGAGCGCCTTGGCGTTCGGTCGGCCGTTCTACCGGGACGGCCTGATCACCCGGCGTGACGTGGTCAAGTCGGCGTACGCGCAGCTGATGTTCCGGCTGGGCGGCACCGACGAACAGACCATGGCCCGGACAAGGGACTACCTTGCCACGCTCTGTAAGGGGTGGCAGGTGGAACAGGTCCGTCAGATCGTCGCGGAGACACTGCACGAGCTGATCAACCCCTACGTGTACGCCGAAGCCGCCGCCCTGATCGAGGAGCACCAAGCGGCCGGGCGGGACGTGGTCCTGGTCTCCGCCTCGGGCGAGGAGATGGTGCGTCCGATCGGGGCGCTGCTCGGGGTCACCGACGTGATCGCCACCCGGATGGGCGTGGTGGACGGCCGGTACAGCGGCGAGGTCGAGTTCTACGCGGCCGGGCCGAGCAAGGTCGACGCGGTCAACGAACTCGCCGCCGAGCGCGGATACGACCTTGCCGACTCGTACGCCTACTCCGACTCGTACAGCGATCGGCCACTACTGGAGTGCGTGGGCCACCCGACCGTGGTCAACCCGGACCGGCAGTTGCGCAAGCTGGCGGTGGAGAACGCCTGGCCGGTGCTGGAGTTCCGGCACCCGGTCCCGCTGGGCCGGCGGCTCCGGGAGCGCCCCGCCGTTCCGGTCGCCGCAGCCGCCCTCGGCGTGGGCGTCGGGGTGGCGATCGGCATCGCCTGGTACGGCCGTCACCGTCGCACCCGCGCCAACGCCGCCCAAGGCTGATCCACGCCGACCAGCGCCAGCCACGGCCAGCAGGCCACCTGCACGCCGACACCGAGCGCCGGCCGCGAGCCGCACGACGGCCTGCACCAGCTGCGACCAGCACGCTGGCCGAGCGCCATGGCCGGCCGCGATCGGCGGGCCGACCGAACGCCAGCCGCGACCAGCGGGCCTTAGCACCGCGGCGGGCCGGGTCAGCCGGCGGCCAGCACCTCGTCGCCGATCGTGGCGAGTTCGTCGACGCCCACCTCGACCGCCGACATGTAGTGGCGAAGCCAGGACCGCAGCCCGTCGGGGGTGCCGGTGGCGAAGGCGCCAGCTGCCCCGACGTACTCCGGCTCCCGCTCGCGGTGGCCGGCGTCCACGGCGAGCAGGCCACGCGGGTCGAAACCGCTGGACAGCAGGACCAGGCGGGCCGCGCCCCGGGCCACCACGCCGGAGGGGCCGGCGAAGGGACGCAGGTTGAGCAGTTCCCCGTGTACGACGGCGGCCAGCACCAGCGGGCTGACCTTCGTGCCCCCGGCGACCAGCCCGGCCAGGCCGTCCAGCCGAGCGGCCACCACCGGGTCGTCGACCGGGCGGCCCAGCTCGGCCGCGGCCACCAGGTCCCGGGCGGCGAGCACGTGCAGTTTCGCCAGCGCCTGGCGGGGGGCCTTGGGCCAGAGGTCGCTCAGCCCGGGCAGCGCCCCGGCGACCCGCAACGCGCCCTGGAGCACCGGTTCGGTGACCGTACCGGCGCGAACCGCCTCGCGCTCGTGGACCCGGCCCTCCAGGCCGGCGCTGGCCACCGCGGACCGAAGGCTCACCTCGGCCGCGACCTGGCCGCCGTGCCGGCGTAGCGCGCGATGGCCGAGCGCCTGGTCGAAGCGGGCCCGGGCGTGCTCGACGGCATCGGCGACGTCGGCGAGCGCGAGCAGCGGCGCGAGCGGGTCGGCGGTCACCCCGCCACGCTAGCGACCCCGCCGGCCGACCCCGGCGCAAGTAGCCCCCGACGCGACATGCGCCACCCGGCCCGCGTGTTAATAGGGGGCCCTTCTACTACCTGAGGCGTTAAGAGGGGGCCCTTCCTTGCACCTCGGCGCGTGGGAGGGGCCGTTGGGCGACGGGGGCGGGTGGGTTCGGTCGCCTCGGTGCGCCGCCCCGGCTAACCTGCCCGGAAGAGACGCAGGTCACCCCCCGAGCGACGAGGAGTCACGGCATGAGCGAGGCGTTGGCCAATCTGCTGAACGAGACGCGCCAGTTCCCACCGCCAGCCGCGCTCGCCGCTGCCGCGAACGTCACCGCCGACGCGTACGCCCAGGCGAGCGCCGACCGGCTGGCCTTCTGGGAGCGCCAGGCCGAGCGGCTGAGCTGGGCGAAGCAGTGGGACCAGGTGTTGGACTGGTCGACCCCGCCATTCGCGAAGTGGTTCGTCGGCGGGCAGCTCAACGTGGCGTACAACTGCCTCGACCGGCACGTGGAGGCCGGCCGGGGCGACAAGGTCGCGATCCACTGGGAGGGCGAGCCGGGCGACACCCGCACCATCACCTACGCCGACCTGCACCGAATGACCTGCCAGGCGGCGAACGCGCTCACCGACCTCGGGGTGACCGCCGGTGACCGGGTGGCGATCTACCTGCCGATGATCCCGGAGGCGGCGGTCGCGATGCTGGCCTGCGCCCGGATCGGCGCCACGCACAGCGTGGTGTTCGGCGGTTTCTCGGCCGAATCGCTGACCAACCGGATCCAGGACGCCACCGCCAAGGTCGTGATCACCGCCGACGGTGGCTTCCGGCGGGGCAAGCCGTCCGCGCTCAAGCCGACCGTCGACGAGGCGGTGGCGAACTGCCCGTCGATCGAGCATGTCCTGGTGGTCCGCCGTACCGGCGGGGAGGTCGCCTGGTCGGAGCGGGACCACTGGTGGCACGAGACGGTGGAGCAGGCGTCGGCCGAGCACGTCGCGCAGCCGTTCGACGCCGAGCACCCGCTGTTCATCCTGTACACCAGCGGCACCACGGCCCGCCCGAAGGGCATCCTGCACACCACCGGTGGTTACCTGACCCAGGCGTCGTACACCACGCATGCGGTCTTCGACCTGAAGCCGGAGAGCGACATCTACTGGTGCACCGCGGACATCGGCTGGGTGACCGGCCACTCGTACATCGTGTACGGCCCGCTCTCCAACGGCGCGACCCAGGTGATGTACGAGGGCACCCCGGACACCCCGCACAAGGGCCGGTTCTGGGAGATCGTCGACAAGTACGACGTGTCCATCCTGTACACGGCACCGACGCTGATCCGCACCATGATGAAGTGGGGCGAGGAGATCCCGGCCGGTTACGACCTGTCCTCCCTGCGGCTGCTCGGCAGCGTCGGTGAGCCGATCAACCCCGAGGCGTGGATGTGGTACCGCGAGCACGTCGGCGGGGGCGAGCTGCCCATCGTGGACACCTGGTGGCAGACCGAGACCGGGGCCATGATGATCTCGCCACTGCCCGGCGTGACCGCCGCCAAGCCGGGTTCGGCGATGACCCCGCTGCCCGGGATCAGCGCCGACGTGGTCGACGACCAGGGCGAGTCGGTGCCCAACGGCGGCGGGGGCTACCTCGTGCTTCGCGAGCCGTGGCCGTCGATGCTGCGCACCATCTGGGGTGACGACAACCGGTTCATCGAGACGTACTGGTCGCGGTTTGGCGCGGGGGTGAGCGGCAACGCCGGTGACCCGTGGATCTACTTCGCCGGTGACGGCGCGAAGAAGGACGACGACGGGCACATCTGGCTGCTCGGCCGGGTCGACGACGTGATGCTGGTGTCGGGGCACAACATCTCGACCACGGAGGTGGAGTCGGCGCTGGTCTCGCACCCGTCGGTGGCCGAGGCGGCGGTGGTCGGCGCCACCGACCCGACCACCGGGCAGGCGATCGTCGCGTTCGCCATCCCGCGCGGCAACGTCGAGACCGTCGGCGACGCCGGTGAGCAGCTCATCGCCGACCTGCGTAACCACGTGGCGAAGACGCTCGGCCCGATCGCCAAGCCCCGGCAGATCATGCTGGTGCCGGAGCTGCCGAAGACCCGGTCGGGCAAGATCATGCGCCGGTTGCTGCGGGACGTGGCGGAGAACCGTTCGCTGGGTGACGTGACGACCTTGCAGGATTCCTCGGTGATGGAGCTGATCGCCTCCGGCATGTCCGGGAGCAAGTCCGACGAGGACTGACGGCAGGCGTACGACTCGATGGGTGGCGGTCAGCGCGGACCGCCACCCATCGTCGTGTCCGGCAGGCACCCGACCCGAACCCGAATGTGACAGTGAAAATGCCTCTCGGAAACTCCCTGCAACAAATCGACGCGTACCCCTTCCCACCGGCCCCACTAGTGCCTAAGTTCACCAGTGGCCCCGCGTAAGGGGCCACTTTCACCGGCCCACAACCCCCGACGGGCCGGTTCCTTCAATCCGGAGGTACCACGTGCGCAAAGTCGCAGTGGGTCTGCTCGGGCTCTCGCTGACGGCGACAGGGCTGACGGTCGGAGCATCCGCCGCCGCCGCCGCGCCGATCGCGGAGGTGCCGGCGGCCGCGCAGTCGATCGCCGAGCCCGCCCACGCCGAACATGACCTGCCGAACCCGCTGGAGGAGAAGCGCCGCGCCCTGCGTCAGGAGGGCCTGAGCGAGGTGCTCTCGGGCCGGGCCGAGGCGGAGCGGATCAACGGCAGCACGGTAGTCAAGGTCGGCGAGCGGGCCACCAAGGGCGCCAAGGCCGGCCGCAACACCAAGACCAAGAAGGGTGGCAAGGGGCCCACCCAGAAGCAGTACGTCGAGCTGTCCCGGGAGAAGACCGACCGGATCTTCGTGATCCTCGCCGAGTTCGGTGACGAGCGGCACCCGAACTACCCCGACCAGGACACCGACCCGAACGTCCCCGGACCGGCCCGGTTCGACGGGCCGCAGCACAACGAGATCCCGAAGCCGGACCGGCGGGTGGACAACTCCACCGTCTGGCAGGCGGACTACGACGCCGACCACTTCCGGAAGTTGTACTTCGGCACCGGCCCCGGCGACGAGTCCCTGAAGCAGTACTACGAGGCCCAGTCCTCGGGCCGCTACAGCGTCGACGGCGTGGTCACCGACTGGGTCAAGGTCAACTACAACCAGGCCCGCTACGGCCGCTCGAACGGCTACCCCTGCGCCTCGATCGTCTGCACCAACGTCTGGGCGCTGGTGCGCGACGCGGCCAACCAGTGGGTCGCCGAGCAGAAGGCCGCCGGCCGGAGCGACGAGGAGATCGCCGCCGACGTGCGGGCGATGGACCAGTGGGACCGCTACGACCACGACGGTGACGGCGACTTCAACGAGCCGGACGGCTACATCGACCACTTCCAGATCGTGCACGCCGGTGGCGACATGGCCGACGGCGACCCGATCTACGGCGAGGACGCCATCTGGAGCCACCGCTGGTACGCGTACGCCTCGGACCAGGGTCGCACCGGCCCGCCGAACTTCCCGGCCGGCGGCACCCAGATCGGCAACACCGGCATCTGGATCGGCGACTACACGATCCAGCCGGAGAACGGCGGTCGCAGCGTCTTCTACCACGAGTACGGCCACGACCTCGGTCTGCCGGACGACTACAACGTGATCAGTGGCGGCGACAACAACAACGAGCACTGGACCCTGATGGCCCAGAGCCGGCTCGGCGCCAAGAACGACGGCGGCATCGGTGAGCGCGGCGGCGACCTCGGCGCCTGGAACAAGCTCCAGCTCGGCTGGCTCGACTACGAGGTGATCCGGGCCGGCGACAAGCGCACGCTGGTCCTCGGGCCGCAGGAGTACAACACCAAGGAGGCCCAGGCCGCCGTGGTGGTGCTGCCCGAGCGGGATTACACCTTCGAGAACGGCGCGCCGTTCGAGGGCAGCAAGCAGTTCTTCTCCGGCAACGGCGACGACCTGAACAGCACCATGACCCGGACGCTCGACCTGACCGGGAAGTCGTCGGCCACCCTGTCGTTGAAGGGCCGCTACAGCATCGAGGAGGAGTACGACTACCTCTTCTTCGAGACCTCCGTCGACGGTGGACAGACCTGGACGCCGCAGCCGGGCACGGCCGACGGCCGCCCGCTGAAGGAGATCTCCCCGGGCCGGTTCGCGCTGGACGGCTACACCGACGACGAGTGGGTGGACGTCGAGATCCCGCTGGACGCGGTGGCCGGCGGCAGCGTCGGGTTCCGCCTGCGCTACCAGACCGACGGTGCCGTCTCCGAGGGTGGCTTCTTCGGTGACGCGGTCACCCTGACCGCCGACGGCGAGACGGTCTTCACCGACGGGGCCGAGGAGGGCGCGACCGGCTGGACGCTGGCCGGCGGGTTCGAGGTGGTCGAGGAGACCTACACCCGGTCGTTCGCGAACTTCTACATCGCGGGCACCCGGCAGTACATCTCTTACGACAAGTACCTCAAGACCGGCCCGTACTTCTTCGGGTACGCCAACACCAAGCCTGACTACGTGGACCACTACGCGTACCAGGAGGGTCTGCTGATCTCGTACTGGAACACCCGCTGGGCGGACAACGACACCTTCGCGCACCCGGGCGAGGGCCGGAACCTGATCATCGACGCCCACCCGCGGCCGATCTACAACCTGACCGGGCAGCCCTGGCGGGCCCGGATCCAGGTCTACGACGCGCCGTTCGGCCTGAAGAAGGCGGACTCGTTCACGCTGCACCTCAACAGCCAGCCGCAGTACATCCGTGGCCAGGCCGCGCAGCCGCTGTTCGACGACACCAAGCAGTACTGGTTCCCGGAGCTGCCGAACCACGGCGTCAAGCTGCCGGCGACCGGCACCAAGATCAAGGTGCTGAAGCAGAACGGCATCTACACCACGGTCCGCTTCTCCTGAGCAACTGAGGTAGTGCCGATGATGCCCCGGGCAGGTGACCTGCCCGGGGCATCACGCGTCGCGGGCCACGCCGGGCTCGGGTCCGGCGCACGGCACCGGCGTGGCACCGGCCCGGAACCGGCGGGACGGTGGTCGCGTCGTACCGTCGTGTTCACCACCGTCCGCGCCCGGGTGCCGGCCGCCTGCCTCGCCGCCCTGCTGGCGCTGGCCGGTTGCGCCGACCGGAACGGAGGCACCGTGACCGCCGACCCGCGCCCCACCGCCGATGCCGGCAGCCACCCGACCGGCGACACCGCCGGCGCACCGGCCGACGATGCCAGCGGCCCGGCCGACGACGACGCCAGCGGCGGTGGCCCGGCCGACACCGGCGAGGGCGCCGCGCAGCCGCCGGCCGACCGCACCGGCGTGCCGGTCCCGCCCGCCACGCCGCCCCTGATCGGCGCCCCGACCGCACCACCGAGCCAACCCACCGAGCTGCGCAGGACCAACGTGCTGGCCGGCCGGCTCAGCCGCGGCGGCAACGGTCCGTGCTACACCCTGGTCACCGACGACGGCCGGGAGTACGCGCTGCACGGCACCGGCCTGGGCACCTTCGTCACCGGCACCTGGGTACGGGTGACCACCGGCCCGCCGGTCGCGGAAATGGACTGCGGCCCTGGTATCCCGGCCAGCATCCGGAAGATGAGCCCGGTCGGCTGAGAGACCGTCGGGAAACCCCGGGGCGGGCGAGGCGGCGTCGGGCCGAGCGACCGGCACCGGGGTCATAGGCTGTCGGTCATGACCGAGCAGCGTGGCGGGGCCGTCGACGAGTCCTGCGTCCTCACCGAAGGGCCGTGGACGCACCGGTTCGTCGGCGCCAACGGCAGCCGGTTCCACGTCGTCGAGGCGGGCACCGGGCCGATGGTGCTCTTCCTGCACGGCTTTCCCGAGCACTGGTGGGCCTGGCACCAGATGCTGCCCGCGGTCGCCGACGCCGGCTTCCGCGCGGTCGCCGTCGACCTGCGCGGCTACGGCGCCAGCGACAAACCACCCCGGGGGTACGACGGTTACACGCTCGCCGCCGACGTGGCCGGGCTGATCCGCGCCCTCGGTGAACGCTCGGCGACCGTGGTCGGCAGCGGTGCCGGCGGGATGATCGCGTGGACCGTGGCGTCGTTCCACCCCAACCTGGTCCGCCGGCTGGTGGTGCTCGGCGCGCCACATCCGCTGCGGCTGCGGGCGGCGATCTTCGCCGACCCGCGGGGCCAGTTCGCCGCCTCGACGCCCGCGCTGAGGTTCCAGCTGCCCCGCTACGAGCACGTCCTCACCCGGGACGAGGGGCGGGCGGTGGAGGAGATCCTGCGTCGCTGGGGCGGCCCACGCTGGGTCGCCGGCCCGGACTTCGCCGGCTACGCGCAGCGCTACCGGGAGGCCATGCGGATCCCGCAGGCCGCCTTCTGCGCGCTGGAGGGCTACCGGTGGGCGTTCCGGTCGGTGCTGCGACTGCACGGCTACCGGTTCGTCAAGCTGATGCAGCGACCGCTGGTCACGCCCACCCTGCAACTGCACGGCGCGCTGGACGTCGCCTCGCTGGCGCGTACCGCCCAGGGCTCGGGGCGCTATGTCAGCGCACCGTACGAGTGGCGGCTGCTCGACCCGGTCGGCCATTTCCCCCATCTGGAGGCGACCGAGCTGGTGCTCGGCGAGATCCTGCGGTGGGCCAAGTCCTGACCGCGGGGCGGGTCAGATCCGCTGTTCGCGCACGTCGGTGACCTCCGCGACGGGCGCCCAGCCCTGGTACACGCCGAAGTCGAACGCCTCCAGCCGCATCGCCTGCGCGACCGGCCAGCGCCCGCCGGTGTACTCGACCCGCAGCCACCCCTCGTGCTCGGCGAGCACGACGAACGGCTGCCCCTTCCAGGTGCAGGTCGTCCGCACGTACGCCAGCTCGTCGACCTCGGCGGCCGGTACGACCCGGACGTGCCGGCCGGGGCGGACCTCGACGAAGCCGTCACCCGCCTCGGGTCGATAGAGCCGGATCTCGCCGCCGTCCGGGCTGGCCTGGTATTCCCGTCCACGCCAGCGGGCCACGTAGCCGTCGCGCATCACCGCTCACCGACCTGTCGCCAGGAGGGCGAGTCGGCGTCGAGGACGGCGACCAGCCGCTCGCTGCCGTCGGCCCCGATGCGCAGCAGCTGCGCGCCGTGCGGCAACCGGACGCTGTCCACCTTGAACTCGGCCACCACGTCGCTGCTCTCGCCCGGGGCGAAGCCGTTGCCCCGGAACGGTGGGCGTTCGATGACCCAGCCCTCCATGGCCCGCATGGCGGCCTCGCTCTGCCCGCCGTACGGAATCCGGTAGAGGCTCGGCCGGAAGGCCGGCCACCTGAGCACGTAGATCTGCTCGGCGTCGGCCGCGAAGGGCGATTCGGGGTGGTTGAGGCCGAGCGCCTGGTACAGCTCGGCCGGGGTGGTGAGGTGCGCCAGCTCGCTGGCCCGGTGCACGAAACCGGAGACCCGGTCGTAGCCGCGTTCCAGGTAGTAGCCGAGCTGGCTCGGCGCGATCGCCTTCTGCATCACGATTGGCCGGGCCGGGTCGGCGGCCGGTGCGGCCTGCCGTGGGGCGCTGGCCGAGCCGGACGTCGGGGCGCTCGGCTCGGGCTCGCTCTCGGAATCGTCGCCGAGGCCCAGCTCGGCTGCCGAGTTGGCCAGCCCGACGATCTGCTCGCCGGGCAGCTTCGCCCCGACCGGCGTACCCGGATTGACCGCGATCGACCACGACAGGTCGGGCCAGCGGCGGATCAGCTGGACGAAACGGACCAGGAGCGTCTCGGCGGTCGGGTCGGCGTGGTCGGCGAGGCGCTGCGGCGAGCTGTAGACCACCACGAAGGTCTGGCCGTCCAGTTCCACGGCCGGCCAGACGAATCCCGGGTCGCCGGGGCGGCTGCCCGGGGCGGAGTCGGCCGCGACCGGCATGAGGACCCGAGCCAGCAACAGCGTGGACAGGAAGGTGTCGGGGTTCCCGGTGCCCGCGGCACGGAGTAGTTCCTCCTCCACCGCGTTGGCGGGCCGGAAGGGGGCTTCGGCGTTGGCCGGGGCCGGTGGGGGGCCGGGGGCCGGGGCGTCACCACGCACCTCGTCCGCCGCGCCGGACGGCTGGCGGGAGGCCGCGGCCAGCCCCGGGGCGCCGGCTACCGGGTCCATCGCATCGGCCTCGGCCGCCGACGCCACCGGCTGGACCGGTACGGCCGACACCGGGGCGGTGGTGGACAGCGAAACGGTCAACTCCGACTCGACCGCCGGATCCGGCGTCGTCGTCGAAACCGGCACGGTCGGCTCGGACTCCACCGTGGGCCTCGGCACGGTCTCGGGCTCGCGCCCGGAGAGCACCGCGGTCGGCTCGGACCCGGCCGTGGGATCGGTCAGGTCGAAGGCGGGTGCGCCGTTGGGTGCGGGTGCCGGCCGGACGCGCATCCCGGCATCCTCGACGCCGGCCGGAACGGGCCGGATCGGCGGTGGGTCGACGGGCGGCGGCGCGGCCGCGGGCCCGCCGACCGGGGTCTCCCGGGCGGACCGGTGCGGGCGCTCTTCGGGCAGCGGTGGGGCACCGTCGCCCGCGCCGCCGGGACGGTCGGTAGCCGCGCCCGTGGCGAGGTCGCGGGCCTCGATGATGGTGCCCTCGATCACGATCGGGGTGAAGCCGCGACGCGGTGCGGGCGGGCCGGAGACCGGCTCCGCGATCGATGCCGGCAGCTCCTCGCTCTCCTCCGCCGGCTGACTGCGCGGCAGCGGCTGGGTCGCCTCCGCCGGCTGGCTGCCGGGCCGCGCCGGAGTCGCCTCCGGCTGGCTACTGAACAGCGCCTGGGTCGCCTCCGCGGCGTCCACGCGCACGCCGCCCGCCTCCACCACGGAGTCCACGCCGCCCACGCCGGTGCCTCCCGAGCCCGCACCCGCCGCACCCACGCCCGCGGGGCGGGCGCCCGCCGGGGCCGTCCAGGCGGGCGGCGCGGTCACCCGCACCGGTCGGGTCGGGTCCTCCGGCGGGCTGCCGGGTGTCGCCAGCGGCTGCGTCGTCTCCCCATCCGGCGCTGGCGCCGGCCGCCCCGGAGGGACGGACTGCTCCTCGGTGAAGACGAAGGCTCGGGGACTCCCCTCGGACGGCGGCTCGCCGGCCGGCCCGCGGCGCGGGAACGGCTGGCTGCCCCGGGCGAACCGGGACGGCGGCGTCGCCCGCTCGGCCAGCCGGTCGCCGCGTTGTGCCGACCGGCCCGCCGCCGGTTCGAAGAAGGACCGCCGGCCCGTCTGGTCGGCACCGCTGTCGGCGGGGCGACCGTTGGCCGGCGGCCCGGACCGCTCGGGCGCGGTCGGCCATCCCTGGCCCGGTGACGCGGACTCCTCGCCCCGGGCCGGCATCGGCCGGCGCGGCGGTGGGCCGCCCGGCCCTTCCGGACGGGCGGCGCCGAAGACCCGCTGCCCGTCACCGCCGAACGCATCCGGTCGGCTGCCCCCGGCACCCTGCGGGCCGTCCGGTGCCACCGGCCCGAGCCCGTTGGTGTCCGGGTGCCCCGGCGTCCGCAGGGTGGGCTGCTCGCGGTGCGGTTCGGCGACCGTGCTCGGCGCCGCGAAGGGCACCTCGGGTAGTTGGAAGGCCGATGGGGTCGATGCCGGCACGGCACGACCCGGGCCGGCAGCGACCGGTCGCTGGCCCGGCGCCTCGGCCGGGGATACCGGCTGGGCCGCCGGACCGGCGTCGCGTGACCGGTTCAGCGCCTCGACGCGCTCCAGCCGGGCCCGGGCACCCACCGTGCGTCCGGGCAGCCGGACGTCGCCACGGGACAGCTGGGAGACGTACCAGGCGGGCAGGTAGCCCTCGACGGGCAGACCCGGGTTGACCGCCAGCCACCACTCGTGGTTCGGCCAGCCGGCGGCCAGCTCCGCGTAGCCGGTGCGCCGGCTCGGCCCGGCGTGCTCGCCGAGGCAGGCGCGCATCGCCTCGGCGGAGGTGAATGCCAGCACGTGGGTACGACCGCCCGTGGTCCAGGTGCCCCAACCCACCGGTGTCAGACCCCCGGCCGTCTCGGCGGAGACCGGTAACAACAGCTCGACGCTGGACAGGATGCGGAAGTAAAGCTGCTGGTCGCTGTTGCCCAGCGCGTCCCGCATCGCCGCCTCGGCGGCGGTGGCCGGCTCCCAGTCGGTCACGGCCACCCCTCCTCCCGGGCACAGGCCATAGGTATCGCCTACAACCTACAAGGTGACCACAAGATCACAATGCCAGGCTGGCGGCGCCCCGCCCGGTTCCCAGGAAGGCGATAACATCCCGTTCCGGTGTCGACACGATACGGAGGCGGTCGATGTCCCGGCGCAGTACACGCCCGCTCCTCGCGGGCCTGGCCGTGGCCCTGCTGGCCGGCCCGGTGACGGCCGCCCACCCCGCCCCGGCACGCCCCACGGCGGCGCTGGCCGTGCCCGGCTGCGAGTCCCCGCCGGCGGCGGTGCGGCCGGTGCCGGCCGTCCCGTGGCCGCAGCAGCGGCACGCCCCGGAGCGGCTCGCGCCGCTCGCGACCGGAGCGGGGGTGATCGTGGCGGTGGTCGACTCGGGCGTGGACCGGCGGCATCCTCAGCTCGCCGGCCGCGTGCTCACCGGCACCGACCTGCTGGACCCGGGGGGCGACGGCAGCCGGGACTGCGTCGGCCACGGCACCGGCGTGGCGAGCATCATCGCCGCCGCCCCGCGCGACGGGATCGCCTTCCGTGGTCTGGCGCCGGACGCCCGGATCCTCCCGGTCCGAGTCAGCGAGCAGCAGGTCGTGGACGGCCGCGGATCGGGGCGTACGGTCGGCCCGGACGGCTTCGCCCGGGCGATCCGCTGGGCGGTGGAGAACGGCGCCGACGTGGTCAACCTCTCCGTCGTGCTGTACGCCGACCACCCGGCGGTACGCGCGGCGATCGCTCACGCGGTCGCGCGGGACGTGGTTGTCGTCGCCGCCGTCGGCAACCTGCACGTCAGCGGCGACCCCCGCCCCTACCCTGCGGCGTACCCCGGGGTGCTCGGGGTGGGTGCGGTCGGCGTGGACGGAGCTCGGGCCGGCTTCTCCCAGACCGGCTCCTACCTCGACCTGGTCGCGCCCGGTGCGGACGTGCTGATCGCCGCCCCGGGCCAGGGCCACCACCGGGCCGAAGGAACCAGCTACGCCGCACCCTTCGTGGCCGCCACCGCGGCCCTGCTCCGCCAGTACCGCCCCGAGCTGACCGCCGAGGAGGTGGCCACCCGGATCGTCGCCACCGCCGACCCGGCTCCGGGCGACGGATACGGCGCTGGGGTGCTCAACCCGTACCGGGCGGTCACCGAGAGTCGCGGCGGCCCGGCGAGACGCGACCGACCGGCCGCCGGGTTGCCCGACGACCGGGCCGAGCCGGCGCTGCTGGCGCAGCAGGCCCGTCGGGCCACCGCGCGGGACCGGGCACTGCTGCTGGCCACCGCCGGTGCGCTGGTGGTGGCGATCGTCGTGGTGGCGATCGTCGTGCTGGCGGCCGTGGTCGTGCCGCGGGGCACCCGCCGACGCTGGCGCCCCGCCGACCCGGGCCGCTGAGGGACGGTCACTGGAAGAGGCCGGCGTTCCTCTTCTCGGTGTCGAGGTAGTCGGCAGCGGACTCGTCCACGGCCACCTTGATGTCCCGCAGCATCACCTGGAGGTCCTGCGAGGCGGCCCGCCACCGGGCCTGCCGCTGCTCGTACGCCTGCTGGGCCGCACCGGACCAGCTGGCCACCAGCGGGGCCGCGTCACGTTCCAGCTGACCGAGCTGCGAGTCGAGCGTGTTCAACGCCCGCTGGATGTCCGCGCTGGCCTGCTGCAACGCGGCAAAGTTGACGACCAGCACACCGTGCTCCATCGGATGTCTCCCCCTGTCTCGTGGTCTAGAGCGGCAGTTGGATGCCGCCGCGATTGGTGGCGGTAACCCGGCCGGCCGCCTCGGTGTCCGACGCGTCGTACTGGGTGCCGGCGGTGCGGATGCCGCCCGCGGTCTCCCGCAGCGCCCGTTGCAGACTCGCCTGATCCTGCGCCCACTGCTGTTTGACCTGCTCGAAGGAGCGGCCGCCCGCCCCGCGCCAGGCCTGCTGAAGGACCTCCAGCTGGGCCAGCAGTCCGCTGAGCATCGACTGCAACGACTGGTCCGCCTGCTCGAACTTCACCGCGGTCTGCTGCATCACCGCGGCCTCTGCCTGGGTCTGGGACACCCCGACGTCACCTCGTCTCCTCGGTCGTGGCTGGCCCTGCGGCGGAAGCACCACCCACGACCGCCGGAGGGCGAACGCGACGTGGGCACGGGCCAACGGGAAAACTCGTCGCTGACGGTAGCGGCACGATCGCGGTTCTGCCACCCCGCCGCCCTCCCCTGTGGACAACACATCTCCGGCGCCGATAACTACGATGGGCCGCGATGAGATCGCGGCGGGTGATCGGCTGAGGAGGCGGTGACGATGGCGAGCACCCCGGCCCGCCCGGCGATCCAGCCCCCACCTCCCGACGACCCGCCGCACCCCTCCGGGCCCCGGATCCGACGCGAGGCCGCGCAGCGGCGGCCCGGCGGCCGGTGGCGGGCGTACCGTCCGCACGCCGGGCAGGTGGTCGCCGCGCAGCTGGCGCTGGCGCTGCCCGTCGCCACGCTGGGCCGGGGCCTGCCGGCGACCCTGGCCACGGCCCTGCTGTCGGCTGCGCTACTGGCGTTGGCCTGGTGCCGGGTCCGGCAGCGGTGGCTCTACGAATGGTCGGGTATCGGCCTCGGCTACCTGGCCCGCCGGCGGACGAACGCGCCGGACTCCGGACGAGCGGCGCTGCTCGACCTGGTGGATCCGGACGCCGTGGTCCGTCCCGTCGAGCTGGTCGGGTCACCGGCCGCGGTGTTGGACGACCCGGCTGGCCTGGTGGCCGTGCTGGAGATCGGCGACCCGGCCGACCTGCTCGGTGACGGCGCGCAGCCGCTGCCCTGCCCATGGTCGCTGCTGCCGGCGAGCACCGGTCCGGCTCCGCCGGTGCGCGTCCAGCTCGTCCTGGCCGGCGCGGCGGCCCCGGCGATCGGTGCCGGCGGCGGCCCGGCGGCCACCTCGTACCGGCAGCTCACCGACGGACGGCTGGCCGGCTGGGAGCGGGCGGTGCTGGCCGTCCGGGTGTCGCGGGTGGAGGGCTGGCCGGAGGAGTCGCTGCGGCGTGTCCTCGCCGGCACGCTGCGCCGAATCGTGCGGCGACTGGGTCCGCTGCCCCTCCGCCCCCTGGGCGGACAGCCGGCGCTGCGGGTGCTCGCCGAGCTGGCCCACCACGACGGAGGGCCGGTGCGGGAATCCTGGCAGGCCGTGCGCTCGGGGAGGCTGCTACAGACCACCTTCGGGCTGCGCCGGTGGCCGACGGCGGAGGCCGCAGTTGCGCTGGTGCCCCGGCTGCTGACGTTGCCGGTGACCGCGACCACGGTGTCGCTGCACGCCGAGGCCGGCCGGACGGCGTCGGCCGGGCTGACCGTACGCCTGAGTGCGGCGACCCCGGCGGAGCTGTCGGCCGCCGCCCAGGCGCTGCGCCGGACGGTGGCGGCGGGCGGCGGCGAGGTCGAGCGGCTCGACGGCGCGCACCTGGCCGGCCTCGCCGGCACCCTGCCGCTGGCCCTGCCCGGCGCGAGGCCGCCCGGGGCACGCCGGCCCGGTGCGCCCCATTCCGGTGCGCCCCTGCCTGGCGGCGGCTGGGAGCTGCCGTACGGCTCGGCCGGGCTGATGGTGGGGGCCAACCGGCACGGCGAACCGGTCACCGTCCGGCTGTTCCGGCCGGAGAGCACCCGGGTGATGCTCGTCGGCGGGGTACCCGCCGCCCAACTGGTCACCATGCGTGCGATGGCGCTCGGCGCCCGCGTGGTCGTCCAGACGGCCCGACCGCAGGCCTGGGAGCCGTTCGTCCGTGGTCTCGGCACGCCGGGCGGGACGATCCCGCTGGTGCCGCCGGGCCGGCCGGTGGACGGCGAACCCGGGACGCCGCTGACCCCGGTGCTCGTGGTGCTGGACGCGCCACCACCGCCCACGGGACCGCGTCCGGGCGCCGCCTGGCAGGCCACCCTGCTGGTACGCGACGCGCTGACCCCGGCCGACGCGGACGCGCTGGGCCGGGCCGACCTGGCGGTGTTGCCGCCGTTGAGCCGGGCGGAGGCGGCGGTCGCGGGCACCGCGCTGGGGCTCGGCGACTCCGCGGAGTGGCTGACCCGGATCCGGCCCGACATGGTGGCCGTGGTCAACCGGCGCGCCCTGCGCTGGGCGCTGCTCTGCTGCACACCGATCGAGGCGCAGCTGATCGGCCGCCCGGCCCGACGCTGAGACTGCCGGGACACTCCGCGTCAACCTCGGTGATCTCGCGGGTTCCGCCCACGCCCCGGCCATGGCACCATGCCCGCCATGGGTTTTCTGAAAGGTCTACTGATCCGGGTCGGCGCCACGGCGGTGGCCTTCTGGCTGGCCACGCTGGTCATCCCCGGCATCTCGCTCAACGCGGACTCGATCAGCGAGACGGTGCTGACGCTGATCTTCGTCGCGGTCATCTTCGGCGTGGTCAACGCCGTGCTCCAGCCGATCATCAAGACCGTCGGCTGCGCCTTCTACCTGCTCACCCTCGGCCTGATCGCGGTGGTGGTCAACGGCCTGCTCTTCCTGCTCACCGGCTGGATCGCCGACCAGGTGGGGCTCCCCTTCGAGGTGGACGGCTTCTGGCCGGCCGCGGTGCTGGGCGCGCTCTTCGTCGGCATCGTCACCTGGGTCCTCGGCGCCATCCTCGACCGCGACTGACGCTGCCCCGACAACCGATCCGTCGAGATCGTGGACAGTTGCCGTTCCTCCTCGAACGGCAACTGTCCACGATCCGGAAGGCCGGGCAGGTGACCGGCGGGCGACCGTGAGCCCGCTCACCGGCAAGGATCAGTTGACCGGTCGGCCCCTTACCGTGGAGCCGTGACGCCGCTCCGCCTCGGATACCTCTACGGCTTCGGTGCGTACCTGCTGTGGGGGTTCTTTCCGCTCTATTTCAAGCTGCTGCGCCCGGCCGGTCCGCTGGAGATCCTGGCCCACCGCGTGGTCTGGTCCGTCGCGTTCGTCGCCCTGCTGCTCGCCGCCCTACGCAACATCGGCTTCCTGAAGGCCCTGCTGCGCCGGCCGCGGGCGCTGGCCGGGATCGGTGCCGCCGCCGCGCTGATCGCGGTCAACTGGGGCACCTACATCTACGGCGTCAACTCCGACCGGGTGGTGGAAACCGCCCTCGGGTACTTCATCAACCCACTGGTGGTGGTGCTGCTCGGGGTGCTGGTGCTGGGCGAGCGGCTGCGCTGGGCGCAGTGGGCCGCACTCGCCGTGGGCGGGCTCGCGGTGGCCGTGCTCACCGTCGACTACGGCCGGCTGCCGTACCTCGCGCTGACCCTGGCGTTCACCTTCGGCGGGTACAGCCTGGTGAAGAAGCGGCTCCGGCTGCCCGCCGCCGAGGGGCTGTTCGTCGAGTCGGCGGTGCTGTCGCTGCCCGCGCTGGCCTTCCTCGGCTGGCTCGCGAGCACCGGCGACGCCACCTTCGGGCAGGTCTCGGCCGGGCACACCGTGCTGCTGGTGCTGGCCGGCGCGTTGACCGCCATTCCGCTGCTGCTCTTCGCCGGGGCCGCCAACCGGCTTCCGCTGACCACGCTGGGCATGCTCCAGTACGTGGCGCCGATCCTCCAGCTCGGCTGCGGGGTGCTGATCTTCCACGAGCCGATGCCCCCGGCCCGGCTGGCCGGCTTCGCCCTGGTCTGGCTCGCCCTGATCGTCTTCACCGTCGACGCGCTCCGGCACGCCCGGCAGGCCTGCCGCTCACGCCCGGCCACCGCGCCCTCTCCGGCCGCCGTCCCCGCTCCCCGCTGACCCCGGGCCCGATCGCTGTCGGGCCGTGGCTCAGCCGATCACCGGACGTCGTAGACGAGGACCGGGGTGCCGTCGGCCCGGATGAGTTCCAGGCGGACCATCTCCGCGTTGGTGAACCGGGTCGCGCCGGTGATCCTCAGGTCGTCGCCGGGAGCGGCCCGCCAGGAGCCGATCTGCTCCTGCGCGCCGTCCGGGCCGTGCGCCACCAGCCGGAAGGCGTACGCCTTGCCGTAACCGGTCCGCTCGTCGTACCCGCAGTGCATGGTGACCTCGGTGCCCCAGTCGGTGCCCCGCAGCCCGATCTCGGCGTGCACCGGCGCCGACCCGGACACCGGCACCATCTCGACCATCCGCACCTGGGCCAGCGGCGTGGCCGGCGGGTCGGCGGGCAGCATCGTCGCCACGCCGAAGCCGACGAGCAGGGCGAAGGCAGCCGCCGCCAGGCCGGTGACCGCGTACCGCAGCCGGTTGGCCTGCCGCTCCCGGCGTCGGCGATCCCGCGCGACGGTGAGCAGTTCGGGCACCCGGGGGTTCTCCGGCGGCGGGAGGAACTGCTCCAGGCTGGCCGGGTCGAGCCGGCCGAGCAGGCCGGGCAGGACGGCGATCTCGGAGACCGACTGCTGGCAGGCGGGGCAGTCGACGAGGTGCCGCTCGTAGGCCGCGCGGTCGGCCGGAGACAGCGCGCCCAGCACGTACGCGCCATCGTCGTACACGAAGTCGCAACGATTCATCCGGTCACCCCCATCTCGGCCAGCACCAACCGTAGTGAGCGCAACGCATAGTGGGTGCGGGACTTGACCGTGCCCGGCGGCACCCCCAGCCGGGAGGCCGCCTCGGAGACCGACCGCCCCTGGTAGAAGCACTCGACCAGCACGTCACGGTGCGAGGGGCTGAGCCGGTTGAGCGCCTCCGCCACGGTCCACGCCTCGACGGCGCGTTCCGTCTCGTCGACGACCTCCGGCGGCTCGGGCAGTTCGTCGGTGTAGACCTCACCGACCCGGGTCGACCGCCGCCGCCAGGCGTCGATGGCCAGGTTACGGGCGGTGGTGAAGAGCCAGGCGCGCACCGAGCCGCGACGCGGGTCGAGCGACTCCGGATGGCGCCAGGCCCGCAGCAGCGTCTCCTGCACCAGGTCCTCCGCCCGCTGCCGGTCGCCGTTGACCAGCCGCAGGGCGTGCGTGTACAGCGCCTCGCCATGCTCGTCGTGCAGGGCGCGCAGCAGGTGGGCGTCGTGGTCGGTGATGGTCCTCTCCTCGCTCTCGACGCGAGCGGGCACGGTGTTACTACCGGAGATACGTGCGGTCACGCGAATCGGTTCAGTCCCAGGTCAAACCTGGGATTCCCAGCGCGGAGTTCACCGCTGGTTCACATCGACGCCGGCCCACGCTCACCACGCCCTCCTAGCGTCCGGCGAGTACCCGTCGGTGAGCTGCACCGGCGTGCGCCGACCCTCAGGAGGCTCCTCCCCATGAGCGACCGTCCTCGGCTGCTCCCGCTGCTGGGCGTCCCCCGCCACGGCAGCCGCGACGCCATGACCTGCCTGTACCGCTGCGGCAACGCTTGTGACCACCCGGTTCCCAACACCTCCGACAACGAGTACTTCGGCGACGTGGTGAATGCCGAGGTCTCCCGCCGTGGCGTGGTCCGCGCCGGGGCGGTCGGCGCCCTGGTGCTCGGCTTCGGCGGCGCGACCGGCGCG
Organism: Micromonospora sp. CA-263727; assembly: GCF_050942455.1. Taxonomy (NCBI): domain Bacteria; kingdom Bacillati; phylum Actinomycetota; class Actinomycetes; order Micromonosporales; family Micromonosporaceae; genus Micromonospora; species Micromonospora sp. CA-263727. The sequence continues at coordinate 434,428 of NZ_CP192031.1, read as the reverse complement.
CTGGCCGGCGCCGGCGCGGCCGGCGCGGGGTCGGGCTCTGCGGGACACGGCTCCGGGGTGGTGCCCGAGGCCACCACGTTCAGCGCCGGTGGCCGTGGCGTCGGCAACGGCGCGCTGACCTTCAAGCCGATCCCGCCGAACACCCTGGACACCTTCGTGGTGCCCAACGGTTACGACCACGCCGTGGTGATCCGCTGGGGTGACCCGGTGGTGCCGGGCGCGCCCGCCTTCAACGTGCGCCGGCAGACCGCCGCGGCGCAGGCCAAGCAGTTCGGCTACAACAACGACTACGTCGGCGTGCTGCCGCTGGACAAGGGTGGCAAGCGGGCGCTGCTCGTGGTCAACCACGAGTACACCAACGAGGACCTGATGTTCCCCGGCTTCACCAGCCAGGACGCGCTCACCGTCGAGCAGGTGAAGGTGGCGATCGCCGCGCACGGCATGTCCGTGGTGGAGATCGAGCGGGTGGCCGGCACCGGCCAGTGGCGCGCAGTCACCTCCGGCCGTCGCCCCTACAACCGCCGGGTCGACGCCCTGAGCAGCCCGTTCGAGCTGACCGGTCCGGTCGCCGGCACGGCCTTCGTGAAGACCGCAGCCGACCCGAAGGGTCGTACGGTCATCGGCACGCTGAACAACTGCGCCGGTGGCGTGACTCCCTGGGGCACCGTGCTCTCCGGCGAGGAGAACTTCAACCAGTACTTCGTCGGCGGCGACGCCGTGCCGGAGGCGGAGAAGCCCCGGCTGGCCCGCTACGGCATCAGCACCACCGACCGCTACCCCAGCGGCAGCCGCAAGTGGGACCGGGCCGCCGCCCGCTTCGACCTCGCCAAGCACCCGAACGAGGCCAACCGGCACGGCTGGATCGTCGAGATCGACCCGTACGACCCGGAGAGCCGGCCGCGCAAGCACACCGCGATGGGTCGCTTCAAGCACGAGGGCGCGAACGTCATCGTGGCCAAGAGCGGGCACGTGGTCGCGTACATGGGCGACGACGAGCGCTTCGACTACCTCTACAAGTTCGTCTCGGACAAGAAGTTCATGAAGGGCAGCTCCTGGGTCGCCCGCAAGCACAACCTGACGCTGCTGGAGTCGGGCACGCTCTACGTCGCCAAGCTCGACCAGACCAGCGCCGACGAGATCGACGGCTCCGGCAGGCTGCCCAGCGACGGCGCCTTCAACGGCAGGGGCCGCTGGATCAAGCTGGTCAGCGGCAACCGCTCCTACGTGGACGGGATGACCGCCGCCGAGGTGCTCACCTTCACCCGGTTCGCCGGTGACAAGGTCGGGGCGACCAAGATGGACCGGCCGGAGGACGTCGAGCCGAGCCTGCACACCGGCAAGGTGTACGTGGCGCTGACCAACAACACCAACCGGGGGGTCGGCAGCAACCCGGCGCCGGACGAGGCGAACCCGCGTACCGCCAACCGGCACGGGCAGATCCTGGAGCTGGTCGAGGAGCGGGGGGAGAACACCGCTGAGGCGTTCAGTTGGTCGCTGCCGATCGTCTGCGGCGACCCGGCGGACCCGTCCACCTACTTCTCCGGGTACGACAAGACCAAGGTCTCGCCGATCTCCTGCCCGGACAACGTGGCCTTCGACGCCACCGGGAACCTCTGGATCTCCACCGACGGCAACGCCCTGGGCAGCAACGACGGTCTCTTCGCCACGGCGACCGAGGGGCCGGAACGGGGCCACCTGAAGCAGTTCCTGACCGTGCCGTACGGCGCGGAGACCTGTGGCCCGTTCATCACCGGCGACAACCGTTCGATCTTCGTCGCCGTGCAGCACCCGGGCGAGATCACCGGTGCCACGGTCGAGAACCCGGCCTCCACCTGGCCCGACGGCGACTACGCCAAGCCGGGCGTGGTGGTGACCTGGCGGCTGGACGGCGGACCGGTCGGCAGCTGACCCCGCCCTGGCGTCCGCGCCGGCCGCTTCGCGACGGCCCTCTCCCCACCAGGGAGGGGGCCGTCCCGGCTCCGGTGGGCCAACCGGCCCCGGCGCATCCGGCCGCGCTTTCTCCGCCTGCCCGGCCCGGCCGCATTGTGCCGGCGCGACCGGTCAGGTCTCGGCGGCGAGGCCGTCGGCGATCGTGCGGGCGGCGGCGAGCAGCTTCGTCCGGACCACCCGGGCCGAGGTCATCATCTCACTGGCCGGCAGCGCGCAGGCCAGCACCGTCCGCCGTTCCATGTCCTTGTCCGGGCTGACCAGGACCGCGGCGCAGGCCACCCCCTGCCGGAACTGACCCAGCTCCAGCTGCATGCCACGCCGGTCCCCGGCCGCCAGGTCGGCCTCGAAGGCCTCCGGGGTGGTCAGGGTGGCACTGGTGAACGGACGCATGCCGTACTCCCGCAGGTAGCGGTGGCGTTGCTCGGTGGTGAGCGTGGCGAGCAGGGCCTTGCCGAGCGCGGTCGCATGCGCCCCCTCGTCGAACCCGGGGACGAGATCCTCCAGGTACGGCGAACGGTTACCCTCCGCCACGGCGGTGACCGCGACCTGGCCGCCGACGAAACGGCCGAGGTAGTGGCTCCAGCCGGTCTCCAGCGCGGCCCGGCGCAGGCTCTCCCCGATCGCGGGCGAGCCCCGGAACGCGGCGACCAGCTCGCGGTAGCGGTCGGCCACCTCCAGGCCCACGATGTACGTGCCGTCCTCCCGGCGGATCACATAGCCCTCGTAGGCGAGGGTGCGAACCAGGTGATAAGTGGTGGCCACGGTCAGCTCGCAGCGTCGGGCGATCTGTTTCACCGTCAGCCCTCGCGGGGCACGGCCGACCGACTCGAGTACTCGAAGCGCGCGGGAGACACTCCGGATCAGGTCCGAAGGTTCCGCCAGGGGGTCACGCACAACCACCTCCGCCACCGGGGACTTACACCATATGAAAAAGCGGCCCGCCGCGAAATGCCTGATCGGGTGGATCATCCCTGGTCATCGCGTACGGGACGTGAGATAGACCGCACTTTCGATCGGTGGGACACGGCTGGCAATACGTTGGGTCCACCATGACCCACTCCGCTTTGCCCCGCATCCCGGAGGTCGCCACCCGGCCCGTCCGGGCCAGCGCCGTAGCCGTCGCGGTCACCATCGCCTGCGTCCTACCGGTCTTTCTGGTCGGCGGTCTCGCCGTGCAGATGCGGGCGGAGTTGGGCTTCTCCCCCGCCGGGCTGGGGCTGGCCGTGGCGGTGTACTTCGCGGTCGGCGCGCTGGCTTCGGTCCCGTCCGGAGCGTTGGTCGAACGGTGGGGTGGCGCCGTGGTGGCACGCGCCGGCGTCCTGCTCTCCGCCGGCTGCCTGCTGGCCGTGGCGGTGCTGGCCCGGTCCTACCCGGTGCTGGTCGGCCTGCTGGCCGTGGCCGGCACGGCCAACGCGCTCGGCCAACTCTCCAGCAACGTGCTGCTGGCCCGGCACGTGCCGGCCCGGCGACAGGGTCTGTCCTTCGGCGTCAAGCAGGCCGCCATCCCGGTCTCCACCCTGCTGGCCGGCGCGGCGGTGCCCACCCTCGCCCTCACCGTCGGCTGGCGGTGGGCGTTCGTGGCCGCCGCCGGCGCCGCGCTGGCCGTGCTGCCGGCGGTACCCGCGCAGGGTCCCCGACCGGCCCGCCGGGCGGCCAGCAGCGCCGGAAGCGCGACCGTCGGGCTGGTCCTCGTCGGGGTGGCCGCGGCGCTCGCCGCCGGCGCGGCGAACGCGCTCGGCACCTTCGTGGTGGACGCCTCCGTCGACCGGGGGCTCGGTCCCGGCCTCGCCGGGCTCACCCTGACCCTCGGCAGCGCGGTCTGCGTGGCCGCCCGGGTCTCCGTCGGCTGGCTGGCCGACCGCCGCTCCGGCGGGCACATGGCCGTGATCGCCGGCCTGCTGGTGGCCGGCGCGGTCGGGCTGGGCCTGCTCGCGGTGGCCGGCCCCGGGCCGCTGGTGGCCGGCGTGCTGCTCGGCTTCGGGCTGGGCTGGTCGTGGCCGGGGCTGATGAACTTCGCGGTGGTGCAGCTGCATCCTCAGGCACCGGCCGCCGCCACCTCGATCACCCAGACCGGGGTGTACGCGGGCGGCTGCCTCGGCCCGCTGGCCCTCGGCCCCCTGGCCGCCGCGGCGGGCTACCCCACCATGTGGCTCACCGCCGCACTCGCCATGCTCACCGCCGCCGCCCTGATGCTCACCGCCACCCGCCACCTGACCCACGCCACCCCCTGACACACCACGCCCCCGAGAGGTGCTGATCGAGAGGGCCGCGTCTGCCGTCCCGGCGTGTCGTGACCGAACCTCCTGACCACCCGCAGGGGGGTGGGGAGGGGTTCAGCTGGTGCGGTCGGCGATGTGGTTGCAGAGGGATTCGAGGGCGCGGCGGGCCGGGGTGTCCGGCAGGGGGGCCAGCTTCGCGCGGGCATCCTCGGCGTAGCTGCGGACGGTTTCCCGGGCGTGCTTGAGCGCCGGTGACTCCCGGAGCAGGCCGAGGGCCTCGGCGTGCAGGGCGTCGTCGGTCAGCGGGCCGGTGGCCAGGATCTCGCGGAGCCGCACGGACGAGGCGTCGGCGTCGTCGGACGCGAGGGCGTAGAGCACCGGCAGCGTCGGCACGCCCTCCCGCAGGTCGGTGCCGGGCGTCTTGCCCGACTCCACCGACTCGCTGGCGATGTCCAGCAGGTCGTCAGAGAGCTGGAAGGCCACCCCGATGGTCTCGCCGTACCCGGCCAGCGCCGCCACGTGCTCCGGGGCCGCCCCGCTGAACAGGCCACCGAAGTGCGCGCTGGTGGCGATCAGCGAGCCGGTCTTCTCCGCAATCACCCGCAGGTAGTGCGTCACCGGGTCGTCGCCGGCCCGGGGACCGACGGTCTCGGCGATCTGGCCGTGCACCAGCCGGGCGAAGGTGCGCGCCTGTAGGCGTACCGCCTCGGGGCCCAACTCGGCGGCGACGTCCGCGGCCCGGGCGAAGAGGTAGTCACCGACCAGGATGGCCACCGAGTTGGTCCACCGGGAGTTTGCGCTGGGCGCACCCCGGCGCACCGGGGCCTCGTCCATCACGTCGTCGTGGTAGAGCGTGGCCAGGTGGGTCAGCTCCACCACGACGGCGGCCGACACCACCTCCGCCCGGGTCGGCTCGCCGAACTGGGCGGCGAGGGCCACCAGCAGCGGCCGGAACCGCTTGCCGCCGGCCTCCACCAGGTGACGCGCGGCCTCGGTCACGAACGGGTCGGCGCTGGCGACGCTCGCCCGCAGCTCCGTCTCGACCGACTCCAGCAGACCCAGCACGGATTCCTCGGTGCGGGCATCGGCGAGATGAAGGCCGAGCGCACCGAACTGACCTGCGCCGTGCCGGCTCCGGCGGCCACCGGAGCCGGTGACACCTGAACGCTCGCCACCCCTAATCACCACGCCTCCACCATGCCACACGGGCTCTACCTGCGGCGGACCGGGGATACGTGGCGAGGGCCGACCCACCGGCGTGGATCGGCCCTCGGCCAGAGGCTGTCGCGGCTACCTGACGAAGTCCGCGGCACCGGCGGCCAGGTCGAGCAGCGGCGCCGGCGCGACGCCGAGCACCAGGGTGGCGATCACGCCGATCACCAGCGCCGCGGAGGTCAGCCCGCCGGGCACGGTGACCGTCGGGGTCGACTCACCCGGCTCGGAGAGCCACATCATCACCACGACCCGCAGGTACGGGAAGGCCAGCACCATGCTGGTCAGCACGCCGGCGATCACCAGCCATGCCTGCCCACCCTCCAGGGCCGGGCCGAAGACCGCGAACTTGCTGGTGAAGCCGCTGGTCAGCGGGATACCGGCAAAGGCGAGCAGGATGAAGGTGAAGATCGAGGCGTAGAGCGGCGACCGCCGGCCCAGCCCGGCCCAGCGGGACAGGTGGGTGGCCTCCCCGTCGGCGTCGCGCACCAGGGTCACCACCGCGAACGCGGCCAGCACCGTGAAGCCGTACGCGACCAGGTAGAACATCGTGCCGGAGAGGCCGTCCCGCCCCGGCGCCAGCACACCGACCAGCAGGTACCCGGCGTTGGCGATGGACGAGTAGGCCAGCAGCCGCTTGATGTCGGTCTGGGTGACCGCGAACACCGCGCCGACCAGCATGGTGAGCACCGCCACCGCGCCGAGCACCGGGGTGAAGTCCCACCGCGCCCCCTCGAAGGCGACGTGGAACACCCGCAGCAGGGCACCGAAGGCGGCGACCTTCGTGCAGGCCGCCATGAAGCCGGTCACCGGGGTCGGCGCGCCCTGGTAGACGTCCGGGGTCCAGACGTGGAACGGCGCGGCGGCCGCCTTGAACAGCAGGCCGATGGCGACCAGGGCCATCCCGGCGAAGAGCAGCACCGGGCTGGCCGTGGAGTTGGCCACGGCCGCGTTGATGGTGGCGAAGTCGACCCCGGCCCCGCGGTCGCCCAGGCCCGCGGTGAAGCCGTAGATCATCGCCAACCCGAACAGGAAGAACGCCGAGGCGTACGCGCCGAGCAGGAAGTACTTCATGGCCGCCTCCTGGCTCAGCAGCCGCCGGCGGCGAGCCAGCGCACAGAGCAGGTAGAGCGGCAGCGAGAAGACCTCCAGCGCGATGAACATGGTCAGCAGGTCGTTCGCCGACACGAAGATCAGCATGCCGCCGACGGCGAAGGTGACCAACGGGTAGACCTCGCCCGCACCACCGGCCCGCTCGGCCTGCCGCCGGTCGTCCGGCGAGTCGGCCGTGATGGCGGCCTGGGCGACGAAGGCCCCGCCCCGCTCGATGGCCCGCTCGCCGATCAGCAGCAACGCCACCGCCCCCAGGGCCAGGATCGCGCCCTGGAGGAACAGAGTCGGCCCGTCGATCGCGATCACCCCGATGGTGATCACCCGCTTGTCGGCGTTGAGCACCACCATGGTCAGCGCGGCGAGCAGCGCCAGCAGCGCCAGCGGCAACTGGACGGCGTGCCGCAGTCGCCGGGGCACGAACGCCTCGACCAGCACCCCGACCACCGCCGCACCCAACATGATCAGGATCGGCGCGAGTGCCGCATAGTCGATCGGCGGCAGTTCAAGCTCGGTCACTGGGCCCACCTTTCGTTCGCGACTGCGGGGCTCGCAAGCTCACTCCTCGCGCTCACCGGGCCCACCTTTCGTTCGCGACTGCGGGGCTCGCAAGCTCACTCCTCGCGCTCACCGGCTTGCCTCCTGGACGGTGTCTACCGACGGGGCCGGGTCCGTCCGGCCGACGTCCTGCATGGTCGCCTGGATGGCGGGGTTGATCACGTCGGTCACCGGCTTCGGGTAGAAGCCGAGCAGCACGATCAACGCGATCAGCGGGGCGACCACGGCCTTCTCCCGCAGGTTGAGGTCACGCTTCATCCCGTCGATCTCGGTCAACGCCGGGTTCAGGGTGCCCTGCGTGGTGCGCTGCACCATCCACAGCACGTATGCCGCGGCCAGGATGATGCCCAGCGTGGCGATCACCGCGACCGGCTTGTTCACCGTGAAGGTGCCGATCAGTACCAGGAACTCGGAGACGAACGGCGCGGTGCCGGGCAGCGCCAGCGAGGCGAGACCCGCGAAGAAGAGCACCCCGGCCAGCACCGGAACCAGCTTGCCGGCGCCACCGAAGTCGCTGACCAGCGCCGAGCCCCGACGCGCGATCAGCATGCCCACCACCAGGAAGAGCAGGCCGGTGGCGAGCCCGTGGTTGACCATGTAGAGCACGGCGCCGGTGCCGGCCTGGGTGGTGAAGGCGAAGATGCCGACGCCGATGAAGCCGAAGTGGGCGATCGAGGTGTACGACACCAGCCGCTTCAGGTCGTTCTGCCCGACCGCCAGCAGCGCGGCGTAGATGATGCCGATCACCGCCAGCGCCAGCGCCCACGGCGCGAACCACTGGGCCGCCTCCGGGAACAGCGGCAGGCAGTAGCGCAGGATGCCGAAGGTGCCGACCTTGTCCAGCACGCCGACCAGCAGCGCGGCGGCACCGGCCGGGGCCGCGCCACCGGCGTCCGGCAGCCAGGTGTGGAACGGGAAGAACGGCGCCTTGATCGCGAAGGCGATGAAGAAGCCGAGGAAGAGCCAGCGCTCCGCCCCGGTGGAGATGTCCACCTGGGACAGCGCGACCCAGTCGAAGGTCTTCCCGCCGACCACCCAGAGGCCGATCACCGCGGCCAGCATGAACAGGCCGCCGACCAGGGAGTAGAGGAAGAACTTGACGGCCGCGTACTGCCGCTGGTGGCCGCCGTAGCTGCCGATCAGGAAGTACATCGGCACCAGCATGACCTCGAAGAACACGTAGAACAGGAAGACGTCGGCGGCGGCGAAGACGCCGATCATCGTGCATTCGAGGACGAGCAGCAGCGCGAAGTAGACCGGCACCGAGCGCTTGGAGGACTCGGCGTCGTGCCAGGAGGCCAGGATCACCAGCGGCACCAGCACCGCGATCAGCATCAGCATGACCAGCGCGATGCCGTCGGCGGCGAAGGTGAAGTTGACCCCCCAGTTCGGGATCCACGGGTACGACTCACGGAACTGGAACCGGTCGCCACCGGCCTGGAAGGTCACCCACATGACCACGGAGAGCGCCAGCACCAGCAGCGACCAGCCGAGCGCCACCTGCTTGGCCAGCGTCGGCCGGCTGCGCGGCAGGAGGGCGACCACCACGGCGCCGACCAGCGGCGCCACGGTGAGCACCGAGAGGAACGGGAAGTCGGACATTATGCGGCCTTACCTCCGTCGTCGATGCGCGGACCGCCGATGACGGCCGCGTGAGAGGCTGTCGGCCTCTTGAGGGCGATCACGCGAACCACCCCGCCTGCACCGCCAGGAACGCGGCCACCACCAGCAGCGCGCCGGTCAGGATCGAGGTGGCGTACGACCGGACGAAGCCGGTCTGTAGCCGCCGGAGCCGGCCCGAACCGCCACCGACCCCCGCGGCCAGGCCGTTGACCAGCCCGTCGATGCCCCGGTTGTCCAGGTAGACCAGCGCCCGGGTGAGGAAGATGCCCGGCTTCTCGAAGACCGCCTCGTTGACCGTGTCGGTGTAGAGGTTCCTGCGGGCGGCGGTGACCAGCACCCCGGCCCGCTGCGGCGTGGTCGCCGTGCCGTTGCGGAAGAGGAACCAGGCCAGTGCCACGCCGAGCGCGGTGACCGTCAGGGCGAGCGCGGTGATCGCGTAGTGCGACAGCGCTCCCTCGTGGCTCTCCTCCAGCACGCCCAGCCCGGCGGTCGCGGTCAGCCAGTCCGGCACCGAGGTGGCCAGCAGCCAGCCGGCGCCGAGCGAGCCGATCCCGAGCAGGACCAGCGGGATCGTCATCAGCGGCGGGGACTCGTGCGGGTGCTCGATCTCCTCGGTCCACCGCTTCGGGCCGTGGAAGGTGAGCACGAAGAGCCGGGTCATGTAGAACGCGGTCAGCCCGGCACCGAGCAGCGCGGCACCGCCGAACAGCCAACCGCTCCAGCCCTCCCGGGCGAACGCCGCGACGACGATCGGCTCCTTGGACCAGAAGCCGGAGAACGGCCACATGCCGATGATGGCCAGCCAGCCGGCCCCGAAGGTCAGCCAGGTGATCTTCATGTACTTGGAGAGGCCGCCGAAGCGGCGGATGTCCACCTGGTCCTTCATGCCGTGCATCACCGAGCCGGCGCCGAGGAACATGTTGGCCTTGAAGAAGCCGTGCGCCAGCAGGTGCACGATGGCCAGCGCGTACGCCGCCCCGCCGAGGCCAACACCGAGGAACATGTAGCCGATCTGGCTCACCGTCGACCAGGCCAGCACCCGCTTGATGTCGTCCTTGGCGCAGCCGATGATCGCGCCGAGCAGCAGGGTCAGCGCGCCGACGCTGACCACCACCAGTTGCAGCGTGTGGTTCGCCGAGAAGATCGGGTTGGACCGGGCGATCAGGTAAACGCCAGCGGTGACCATCGTCGCGGCGTGGATCAGCGCCGACACCGGGGTCGGGCCCTCCATCGCGTCGGGCAACCACGCCTGGAGCGGGAACTGGCCGGACTTACCGGCCGCGCCGAGCAGCAGGAGCAGGCCGAGCACCAGCACGGTGCCGCCGGCCAGCGCGCCGACCCCGTTGAACACCTCGTCGTACTGGGTGGTGCCGAGGGTGGCGAACATGATGAAGATGCCGATGGCCAGGCCGGCGTCGCCGACCCGGTTCATCAGGAACGCCTTCTTGCCGGCCGTGGCGGCGGCCGGCTTGGTGTACCAGAAGCTGATCAGCAGGTACGACGCCAGACCGACGCCCTCCCAGCCGAAGTAGAGCATCACGTAGTTGTTGCCGAGGACCAGCAGCAGCATGGCCGCGACGAAGAGGTTGAAGTAGGCGAAGAAGCGCCGCCGACCCGGGTCGTGCGCCATGTACTCGACCGCGTACAGGTGGATCAGGAAACCCACGCCGGTGATCAGCAGGACGAAGACGCCGGCCAGTGGGTCGAAGAGCAGGCCGAAGTCGACGTGCAGGCCGCCGACCACGATGAAGTCCCAGAGGCTCAGCTGGACCGACTTGTTGTCCAGTCCACGCAGCCCGAGGAAGTAGCTCAGGCCGAGCAGGAACGCGGCCCCGACGGCGGCCACCCCGAGCCAGTGCCCCCAACGGTCGGCCCGCTTGCCGAGCAGCAGCAGCACCGCCGCGCTGACCAGCGGGATCGCCACCAGCAGCCAGACGCTGCTCAGCAGCCCGTCGGCCGTCGCGAAGGAGACGGTCTCGGCCGGAGCAGCCTGGGCGTACGTCAAGATTTCGTCCACCGGTGGGCCCCTCTAGTACTTCAGCAGGTTGGCGTCGTCGACGCTGGCGGAGCGCCGGGTGCGGAAGATCGCCATGATGATGGCCAGCCCGACCACGACCTCGGCCGCCGCCACCACCATCACGAAGAACGCCATGATCTGGCCGTTGAGGTCACCGTTCATCCGGCTGAAGGTGACCAGCGCCAGGTTGGCCGCGTTGAGCATCAGCTCGACGCACATGAACAGCACGATCGCGTTGCGCCGGACCAGCACCCCGGCCGCGCCGATGGTGAACAGCACCGCCGAGAGGACCAGGTAGTAGTTCGGCTCGACCGAGAAGAAGTCACTCATTTCTCCGTGCCCTTCAGGGTGGTCTCCTCGGCGGTCAGCTCCCGCACCGGCAGGATGTCCGGCGTGCTCCGGTCGCTCAGCCGCCCGTCCGGCAGGCGGGCCGGAGTCGCGACCGACGAGGAGGTGGCGAAGACACCCGGGCCGGGCTTCGGGCCGGGGTAGTTGCCGGGCACGAACCGGGCCTTCATGGTGGCCACCTGGTCGCGCTTGTCCTCCTTGCGCCGCTCGACGTGCGCCAGGATCATGCCGCCGATGGTGGCGGTGATCAGCAGCGCCGCGGTGAGTTCGAACGCGAAGACATAGTCGGTGAAGAGCAGTCGGGCGATGCCCTGCACGTTGCCGCCCGCGTTGGCCTGCTCCAGACCGACCGGAGTGCTGCCCTGCGTGGCCCGGTAGACCCCGCTGCCGAGCAGCCCGGCGAAGCCGACGCCCAGCCCGATCGCGGCGATCCGCTGCCCGCGTAGCACCTCGATCAGCGAGTCGGAGGCGTCCCGGCCGACCAGCATCAGCACGAACAGGAAGAGCATCATGATCGCGCCGGTGTAGACGATGATCTGCACCATGCCGATGAACGGCCCGGCCTGGAGCACGTAGAACACGCCCAGGCTGAGCATGGTGAGCACCAGCCAGAGCGCCGAGTGCACCGCGTTGCGGGCGGCGACCATCCCGATCGCGCCGGCCAGCGCCAGCGGAGCGAGGATCCAGAAGGTCACCGCCTCGCCGCCGGAGACCGCACCCGCGGCGGCGAGCACCGTCGACGTGGTCATGCCGTCTCTCCCTTTTCCGCCGCGGCCCGCTGGGCGGCCTGCTCGGCACCGGGGAAGGTGACGCCCGGGTGCTCGTCCACCTGGTAGCGGCCCGGCCCCATCGGTGAGCGCTCGGCCCCGGCCGAGGTGCCCGGGTTGGTCAGGCTGCCGACGTAGTAGTCCTTCTCGCTGTCGCCCAGCCGCATCGGGTGCGGCGGCTGCTCCATCCCGGGCAGCAGCGGCGCGAGCAGCTGCTCCTTGGTGAAGATCAGATCCTGCCGGTTGTCCCGGGCCAGCTCGTACTCGTTGCTCATGGTCAACGAGCGGGTCGGGCACGCCTCGATGCAGAGCCCGCAGAAGATGCACCGGGCGTAGTTGATCTGGTACGTGCTGGCGTACCGCTCACCCGGCGAGAAGCGCTGCTCGTCGGTGTTGTCGCCGCCCTCGACGAAGATCGCGTCCGCCGGGCAGGCCCAGGCGCACAGCTCGCAGCCGATGCACTTCTCCAACCCGTCCGGGTGCCGGTTGAGGATGTGCCGCCCGTGGTAGCGCGGCGCCGGGGTCGGCGGGGTGAAGGGGTAGTCGGTGGTGACGACCTTCCTGAACATGTGCGAGAAGGTGACCCCGAAGCCCTTGAACGTTCCGGTGATCGCGCCCACGTCACACCTCCTCAGAGTCCTGGCCGGCGGGAACGTTGGCCGGTTCCCGCTCGGCGACCATGCGCCGGGTGCGCGGGCTCGGTGGTACCTGGAGATCCAGTGGCGGCAGCGGGAAGCTGCCCTGCGGCCGGTTCTCGACCTGCTCGGTGAGGGTCGGCTGCGGCTGTGGCTTGCGGCTCGGCCAGAACACCGCGGCGATCAGCCCCAGACCGCCGACGATCGCGAACGCGACCAGCCGGTCGTTGCGCTCCCAGTCCTGGACCTTGAGCCAGCCGGCGAGGAAGACGATCCAGACCAGGCTGACCGGGATCAGCACCTTCCAGCCGAGGCGCATGAACTGGTCGTAGCGCAGCCGGGGCAGCGTGCCGCGCAGCCAGACGAAGACGAAGACCAGCAGGATGACCTTGGCGAAGAACCAGAGCAGCGGCCACCAGCCGGAGTTGGCGCCCGACCACATGCTGATCGGCCACGGCGCGTACCAGCCGCCCAGGAAGAGCGTCACGGTGAAGGCCGACATGGTCACCATCGCGACGTACTCGCTGAGCATGATGAGCGCGAACTTCAGCGAGCTGTACTCCGTCATGAAGCCGGCCACCAGCTCCGACTCCGCCTCCGGCAGGTCGAACGGCGGCCGGTTGGTCTCGCCGACGATGGAGATGAAGAAGACCACGAAGCTGGGGAAGAGCAGCAGCGCGTACCAGCCCGGACCGGTGAGGTCGAAGCCGAACAGGTTCATCGTGACGCCCTGGCCCTGGGCGGCCACGATCTCGCTGGTGGACATCGTGCCGGAGAGCATGAAGACCGCCACGATGGAGAGCCCCAGCGCCACCTCGTACGAGATCAGCTGGGCGCTGGAGCGCAGCCCACCGAGGAGCGGGTAGGTCGAGCCGGAGGCCCAACCGGCGAGCACGATGCCGTAGACCGCCATCGACGAGCAGGCGAGCACCACCAGCACCGCCACCGGCACGTCGGTGACCTGTAGCGGCGTCTGGTGACCGAAGACGCTCACCATCGGGCCGAACGGGATCACCGACAGCGCGGTGACCGCGCAGATCACCGAGATGGCCGGGGCGAAGAAGTAGACGACCTTGTCCGCCGAGCGCGGGAGGATGTCCTCTTTGAAGGCCATCTTCAGGCCGTCGGCGAGCGTCTGTAGCAGGCCGAACGGGCCGAGCTGGTTCGGGCCGGGCCGCACCTGCATGTAGCCGACGACCCGCCGCTCGAACCAGACGCCGAGCAGCGTCCCGAGCAGGGCGACCACGAAGGCGAAGACGACCTTGCCGAGGATCAGCCACCACGGGTCGTGGCCGAAGTCGCTCAGCGACGGCGCCTGGGCGAGGAAGTTCATGCCGTACCCCCGGAGGAGTTGAGGAGCGGGCCCGGACGGCCGGCCGCGTCGGCGGCCACCGGCTCGGTCGTGCCGGGTGCGGAGACCCGCACCACCGCGCCGGAGGTCGCGCCCAGGCTGCGCCGCACGGTCGAGCCGGGCGAGTTGGTGGGCAGCCAGACCACGCCGTCCGGCATCTCGGTGATCGCCGCCGGGAGGGTCAACGCCCCCCGGTCGGTGCCCACCGTCACCGGGTCGCCGTCGGCGACACCGAGCGCCTCCGCGATGCCCTTGCCGAGCCGGACCACCGGCGGGCGGGCGGTGCCGCCCAGGTGCTCGTCGCCGTCGGTGAGGCTGCCCAGGTCGACCAGCTGGTGCCAGGTCGCCAGCACCGCCTCACCGGCGCCCGGCTGCGGCACCGGCCCCGGCTGGTGGGTCGGGGCGGCGGGCGGCGTCACCCGGGTCGCCGGCAGGCTGCCCAGCTCGCGCCGGACGGAGAGCACGTCCCCGGTGCCCAGCTGGACGTCCAGTTGGGCGGCCAGCGCGTCGAGCACCCGGCCGTCGGTCATCGCGGCGCTGTCCAGCACCGCGTCGAAGGCGCGCAGCCGGCCTTCCCAGTCCAGGAAGCTGCCGGCCTTCTCGACCACCGGCGCGACCGGCAGGACGACGTCCGCCCGGCGGGTCACCGCGCTGGCCCGCAGCTCCAGGCTGACCAGGAAGGGCACCGCGTCCAGGGCCTGCTCGGCCAGGCGCGGGTCGGCCAGGTCCGCCGGGTCCACGCCGGCCACCACCAGCGCGCCGAGCTGGCCCGCAGCGGCGGCGGCGAGGATGCCGTCGGTGTCCCGGCCGGCCTGGCTCGGGATCACCCCGGCCGGGAGATCCCACGCCTCGCCCAGCTCGGCCCGAGCGGCCGGCTCGGTGACCAGTCGCCCCCGGGCAGCAGGTTGGGCAGGCAGCCGGTGTCGACCGCGCCCCGGTCACCGGCGCGGCGCGGCACCCAGGCCAGCTTCGCCCCGGTACGCGCGGCCACCTCGGCGGCGGCGGAGAGGCCGCCCGGCACGGTGGCCAGCCGCTCACCGACGATCAGGATCGCACCCTCGGCGCCGAGCGCCTCGGCCACCGTGGCGTGCTCGGCGAGCACGCCGGCCTCCTCGCCCGGCACCACCCGGGCCAGCTTGGCCCCGAGCTTCTCCAGGCCGCGGGTGGCGAACGGCGCGATCGCGTACACCTTCAGCTTGTTCTTCAGGTACGCCTTGCGCAGCCGCAGGAAGAGGATCGGGCACTCCTCCTCCGGCTCCAGGCCGACCAGCACCACGGCCGGGGCGTTCTCGACGTCGGCGTAGGTGACGTCGGTGTTACCGGCGACGTTGCTGGCCAGGAAGTCGGCCTCCTCGCGGGAGACCGGGCGGGCCCGGAAGTCGATGTCGTTGGTGTGCAACGCGACCCGGGCGAACTTGGCGTACGCGTAGGCGTCCTCGACGGTCAGCCGGCCGCCGGTGAGCACCGCCGAGCCCTGGCCGCCGTCCCGGGCGGCGCGCAGCCCCTCGGCGGCGGCGGCGAGCGCCTCGCTCCAGGACGCCTCGCGCAGTTCCCCGGTGCGCTGGTCGCGGACCAGCGGAGTGGTGAGCCGGTCGGTGGCGCGGGCGTACTGGAAGCCCCACCGACCCTTGTCGCAGTTCCACTCCTCGTTGACCTGCGGGTCGTCGCCGGCCAGCCGGCGCAGCACCTTGCCCCGACGCCAGTCGGTGCGCTGGGCGCAGCCGGCCGAGCAGTGCTCGCAGACGCTCGGGCTGGAGACCAGGTCGAACGGGCGGGCCCGGAAGCGGTACTGGGCGCCGGTCAGCGCGCCGACCGGGCAGATCTGCACCGTGTTGCCGGAGAAGTACGAGTTGAAGGGGACATCCCCCGCCTCGCCCTCGGCGCCGTACTCCTCGTCCCGGTAGATGTTGATCTCTTCGGCGGAGGAGCGGTTCATCAGGTCGATGAACTTGTCCCCCGCGATCTCCTCGGAGAACCGGGTGCAGCGCTGGCAGAGCACGCACCGCTCCCGGTCGAGCAGCACCTGGGTGCTGATCGGCAGCGGCTTCGGGTACTCCCGCTTGTGCTCGTGGAACCGGGAGTCGCTGCGCCCGGTCGACATGGCCTGGTTCTGTAGCGGGCACTCGCCGCCCTTGTCGCACATCGGGCAGTCGAGGGGGTGGTTCAGCAGCAGCAGCTCCATGACCCCCTCCTGCGCCTTCTTGGCGACCGGGGAGGTGAGCTGGGTGCGGACCACCATGCCGTCGGCCACCGTCTGGGTGCAGGAGGCGACGGGCTTGCGCTGCCCCTCCACCTCCACCAGGCACTGCCGGCAGGCGCCGGCCGGGGCCAGCAGCGGGTGGTCGCAGAACCGGGGGATCTCGGTGCCGAGCTGCTCGGCGACCCGGATCAGCAGCGCCCCCTTCGGGGCGGTGACCTCGACACCGTCGATGGTGAGGGTGACCGTCTCGGTCGACTTGGCAACGTCCGTCATTAGTGGGCTCCCACCAACTGCTTGTCGGACAACCTCGGTGCAGTCCGTCCCTCGATGTAGTCGAGGTAGTCCTGCTTGAAGTACTTCAGTGACGAGGTCACCGAGCTGGTGGCACCGTCACCCAGGCCGCAGAACGAGCGGCCGAGGATGTTGTCGCAGGTGTCGAGCAGGGTGTCCAGGTCGTCGTGGGTGCCCTGGCCGGCGAGGATGCGCCGGTAGACCCGGACCATCCAGTAGTTGCCCTCCCGGCACGGGGTGCACTTGCCGCACGACTCGTGGTGGTAGAACTCCAGCCACCGGTAGGTCGCGTAGACCGGGCAGTCCTGGTCGGAGAAGATCTGGGTGGCCGTGGTGCCGAGGATCGAGCCGGCGGCGGCCACCCCCTCGAAGTCCAGCGGCACGTCCAGGTGCTCGGCGGTGAGCAGCGGGGTGGACGACCCGCCCGGGGTCCAGAACTTCAGGTTGTGCCCGGGCTGCATCCCACCGGCCAGCTCCAGCAGCTCGCGCAGGGTGATGCCGAGGCCGCACTCGTACTGGCCCGGGTTGGCGATCCGGCCGGAGAGGGAGTAGATCATCGGCCCGGAGGACTTCTCCGTGCCCATGCTCTTCCACCAGTCGGCCCCGCCGAGCACGACGTACGGCACGCTGGCGATGGTGCCGACGTTGTTGACCACCGTGGGGCTGGCGTACAGGCCGTGCGTCGCCGGGAAGGGCGGGCGCAGCCGGGGCTGCCCGCGGAAGCCCTCCAGCGAGTCGAGCAGCGCCGTCTCCTCGCCGCAGATGTACGCCCCGGCGCCCGAGTGCACCACCAGCTCCAGGTCGAAGCCCGAGCCGAGGATGTTCCGCCCGAGGTAGCCCTTGGCGTGCGCCTCGTTCACCGCGTTGCGCAGCCGGCGTGCGGCGTGCACCGCCTCACCACGGATGTAGATGTAGGCCCGGTTGGCCCGGATCGCGTACGACGCGATGATCACGCCCTCGACCAGCGAGTGCGGGTCGTGCGTCATCAGCGGCAGGTCCTTGCAGGTGCCCGGCTCGCCCTCGTCGGCGTTCACCACCAGGTAGTGCGGCTTGCCGTCGCCCTGCGGAATGAAGCCCCACTTGAGACCGGTGGGGAAGCCGGCACCGCCGCGGCCCCGCAGCCCGGAGTCCTTGATCAGCTGGATCAGGTCGTCCGGGTGTGCCTTGAGCGCCTTGCGCAGTGCCGCGTAGCCGTCGAGCTTCTCGTAGGTGCCGATCCGCCAGGCGTCCGTCGACAGCCAGCGCTTGGTGAGCACCGGCGTCAGCTTGGCCAGGGTCTCGGGCCGAGGCGTGGTCACTTCTGAGCCCCCTTGTCGTTCGCGGAGCCCGGGCCGGGGCCGGTGGACTCCGCCTCCCTGAGGTTGCGCTCCTGCGCCTCGGCGTCGTCGCCGGCAGGCTTGGCGTCACCGGCCGGCTTGTTGGCCGCGGCCCCGGCGGCCTCCGCGGCCCGGGCGTCACGCGGACCGGGCGGCGGGCCATCGGCCGGCAGCCGGGTGCCGGGGGCGTCCGGCACGGCGGTCCCGGCGTCCGGCTGCCGGGTCTCGGCCGTACGCAGCTGCGGCGACTTGCGGTCGGGGGCCGGCACGTCGGGCGCGGTGCTGCCGGTCGGCGCCGCCTTGGCCGGCGTGGCCGGGGCCGGCTTGCCGCCGGACTGCCCGCTGCGGATCGGCGTGTTCGGGTCGAAGCCCGGCGCCGAGATGCCGTGCTGCTGGGCCAGCCGCAGGCCGCGCAGGGACGGCTCGCCCGGCACGCCGTCGGCGACCGCACCCTCCCGCTCGTCGGCGAAGCCGGCGAGCTGGACCGCCATCTCCTTGAGCGTGCAGAGCCGGGCGCCCCGGCTCGGCGTGGGCCGGCCACCGGCCCGCAGCTCGTCGACGACGCCGACCGCGGTCTGCGGGTCGACACCGTCGAAGAAGTCGTAGTTGACGGTCATCACCGGGCCGTAGTCACAGGCGGCCAGGCACTCGGCGTGCTCCAGCGTCACCGTGCCGTCGGCGGTGGTCTCGTCGTGCCCGACGCCCAGGTGCTCGGCGAGGGTGTCGTAGACCTCCTGGCCACCGAGCACGTTGCACATGGTGTTGGTGCAGACGCTGACCAGCCAGTCACCGGTGGGCCGGCGCTTGTACATCGTGTAGAAGCTGGCGACCGCCCCGACCTGGGCCTTGTTCAGGCCGAGCACCTCGGCGCAGAACGCCACGCCGGCCGGGGAGACGTAGCCCTCCTCGGACTGCACGAGGTGCAGCAGCGGCAGCAGTGCCGACCGGGACCGGTCGGCCGGGTAGCGGGCAATGATCTCCCGCGCCCGGACCCTGGTCTCATCGGTGAAGACTGTCGTGCTCATCAGCGCCGCCTTCCGTTCGCGACTGCACCGGCTTCGGCCCGCGACTGCGGGGCTCGCTTCGCTCGCTCCTCGCCCAGGCGTCGGGGGCGCGCAAGCTCACTCCTCGCGCTCACCGGTCACAACCTCCCATGACGGGGTCCAGCGAGGCGCCGCCGGCGATCACGTCGGCGATCAGGCCGCCCTCGGCCATCGCCGGCAGGGCCTGGAGATTGACGAAGCTCGGCTCCCGGTAGTGCACCCGGTAGGGCCGGGTGCCACCGTCGGAGACGGCGTGCACACCCAGCTCGCCGCGGGGCGACTCGATGCCGACGTACACCTGGCCCGGCGGCACCCGGAAGCCCTCCGTCACCAGCTTGAAGTGGTGGATCAGGGACTCCATCGACTGCCCCATGATCTTGGCGACGTGCTCCAGCGAGTTGCCCATGCCGTCGACGCCGATGGCCAGCTGCGCCGGCCAGGCGATCTTCTTGTCGGCCACCATCACCGGACCCGGCTTGAGCCGGTCCAGCGCCTGCTCGACCAGCTTGAGCGACTCGCGGATCTCGGCCAGCCGGACCAGGTAGCGGCCCCAGACGTCGCCATCGGGGTGCGTCGGCACGTCGAACTCGTACGTCTCGTAGCCGCAGTAGGGCATCGTCTTGCGCAGGTCCCAGGCGAGGCCGGCCGAGCGCAACACCGGCCCGGTGATGCCGAGCGCCACGCAGCCGGTGACGTCGAGCACCGCCACCTTCTTCGTCCGCTCCAGCCAGATCGGCTGGCCGGAGAGGAGGTCCTCGTACTCCTTGAGCCGCTTCGGCATGACCTTGAGGAACTCGCGGATCTTGACGATCGCCTCGTCCGGCACGTCCTGGGCGACGCCGCCCGGCCGGACGTACGCGTGGTTCATCCGCAGGCCGGTGATCAGCTCGAAGATCTCCAGGATGTACTCACGTTCCCGGAAGCCGTAGAGCATGATCGAGATCGCGCCCAGCTCCATGCCGGTGGTGGCGAGCCAGACCAGGTGCGAGGAGATCCGGTTCAGCTCCATCATGAGCACCCGGATGGTGTTCGCCCGCTCGGTCACGTCGTCGGTGATGCCGAGCAGCTTCTCCACCGCGAGCGAGTACGCCGTCTCGTTGAAGATCGGTGAGAGGTAGTCCATCCGGGTCACGAAGGTCGAACCCTGGACCCAGTTGCGGTACTCCAGGTTCTTCTCGATGCCGGTGTGCAGGTAGCCGACGACCGAGCGGGCCTCCCGGACCGTCTCGCCCTCCAGCTCCAGGATCAGCCGGAGCACGCCGTGCGTGGACGGGTGCTGCGGGCCCATGTTGACGACGATCCGACCCTCGTTGATCGGGTCCACGCCCGAGACGACGTCGTCCCAGTCCCCACCGGTGACGGTGAAGACCCGGCCCTCGGTGGTCTCGCGCTCGGTGGCGTAGTTGGACGCGCTCATTGGTAAGACCTCCGCTTGTCGGGCGGCGGGATCTCGGCGCCCTTGTACTCCACGGGCACGCCGCCGAGGGGGTAGTCCTTGCGCTGCGGGTGGCCCTCCCAGTCGTCCGGCATGAGGATCCGGGTCAGCGCCGGGTGACCGTCGAAGATGACGCCGAACATGTCGTACGTCTCCCGCTCCTGCCAGTCGGCGGTCGGGTAGACGGCGGTGACGCTGGGCAGGTGCGGCACCTCGACCGGGACGGCGGCCTCCAGCCGGACCCGACGCCGGTAGGTCATCGAGGTGAGCTGGTAGACCACGTGCAGCCGGCGGGCGTCGGCGCCCAGGTAGTCCACCCCGGAGACCGAGGAGCAGAGCTCGAAGCGCAGCGCCGGGTCGTCCCGCATCACCTGGCAGACCTCGGCGATCCGCTCCGGGCGGATGTGCAGGGTCAGCTCGCCCCGGTCGACCACCACGTGCTCGACGGCCTCGCCGAAGGCCGGGTACGCCTCCTCCAGCGCGTCCCGCACCTCGTCGAAGTAGCCCCCGTACGGCCGGGGGGTGTCCTCGATCGTCCGGTGCTGCCGGAGCAGGCCGCCGAAGCCGGAGACGTCACCGGTGCCCTGGTTGCCGAACATGCCCCGACCGGCGGGACTGGCCGGCGGGAACTCGGCGGGCGCGCCGCTGGTCGCCCCGGCCGGCGTGACCGGAACGGGTACGCCGTCGTTGGTCGGCTTCTCGTCAGTCACTTGATCCCCCGGTACGGCTGGAGGTGGTTCTGGGCCTTCATCCAGTTCTCGATCCGCAGCTGCTCCTCGCGGCCCTCGCGGACGGCCTTCGTCCACTCGGCCCGCCGGGCCTTGTCGCTGCGGTACGACGACGGCATCGAGCCGTACGGCACCACCGGCACGTCACCGCGCGCCTCGCGGGCCGCGAGCATCTTGCGGCCGTTCGGGCCGAGCGCCTCGTGGCCGATCTTCTCGCGCAGCTTGAGGATCGCGTCGATGAGCATCTCCGGCCGGGGCGGGCAGCCCGGGAGGTACATGTCGACCGGCACGACGTGGTCGACGCCCTGCACGATGGCGTAGTTGTTGAACATGCCGCCGCTGCTGGCGCAGACGCCCATCGAGAGCACCCAGCGGGGCTCGGCCATCTGGTCGTAGATCTGGCGCAGCACCGGGGCCATCTTCTGGCTCACCCGGCCGGCGACGATCATGAGGTCGGCCTGCCGGGGCGAGGCCCGGAAGACCTCCATGCCCCACCGGCCCATGTCGTAGTGCGGGCCACCGGCGGCCATCATCTCGATCGCGCAGCAGGCCAGGCCGAACGTGGCACCCCAGACCGAGGACTTGCGCGACCAGTTGACCAGCTTCTCCACCGAGGTGAGCAGGACGCCGGCGGGAAGTTTCTCCTCGATACCCATTGACGTTCCTCCCTCAGTCCCAGTCCAGGCCGCCGCGCCGCCACTCGTAGGCGTACGCGACGAAGACCGCACCGATGAAAATCAACATGGCGACGAACCCGAACACCGGCAGGAAGTCGAAGGAGACCGCCCACGGGTAAAGGAAGATCATTTCCACGTCGAAGACGATGAAGAGCATCGCCGTCAGGTAGAACTTGACCGGGAACCGGCTTCCGCCGATCGGCTGCGGGCTGGGCTCGATGCCACATTCATAGGCTTCGAGCTTGGCCTTGTTGTAGCGGCGAGGCCCGACGAAGCGGGCGGCGGCTATCGAGAACAGCGCGAACCCGGCGGCGAGGGCGAGCAGCCCGATGATGGGTACGTAAGGCGAGAGCGACATATTCTTCTCCTGCTCGTCCTTCCCTGCCCTCGTTCGTTGGCGAAATTCACACTATTCACATCCCACCCGGCGACCATCGCCGGGGTGGACCTTGCCTGCGCCGCGCCCCTACACCGTGGGCGCGACCCGGGTCATCGCATTGATCACCCGGTCCATCGCGTCACCGCCCCGCGGGTCGGTGAGGTTGGCCAGCAGCTTGAGCACGAAGCGCATCAGGGTCGGGTGCGGCATGCCGTGCTTCGTCGCCACGCGCATGATCTCCGGCCGGCCGATCAGCTTCACGAAGATCCCGCCCAGCCGGTAGTAGCCGCCGAACCGGGTCTTCAACTCCTGCGGGTACGCCATCAGGGCCCGCTCCCGCTCGGCACCGGCGGGCCGGGCCAGCGCCTGCACCGCGATCTCCGCGGCCAGCTCGCCGGACTCCATCGCGTACGCGATGCCCTCGCCGTTGAACGGGTTGACCATGCCGCCGGAGTCGCCGACCAGCATGACCCCGCGGGTGTAGTGCGGCACCCGGTTGAACCCCATCGGCAACGCCGCGCCGAGGATCGGCCCCTCGGCGTTCGTCTCGTCGGACATGCCCCACTCCGGCGGCGTGTTGGCCAGCCAGTCGGTGAGCAGCCGCCGGTAGTTGGTCTTGCCGAAGGCCGAGGAGGAGTTGAGGATGCCGAGGCCGACGTTGACCCGGCCGTCACCGAGGCCGAAGATCCAGCCGTACCCGGGCAGCAGCGCGTCGCTGCCCTTGGCCCGCAGCTCCAGCCAGGACTCCAGGTAGTCGTCGGCGTGCCGGGCCTCGGAGCGGTAGTAGCGCCGCACCGCCACGCCGATCGGGCGGTCCTCCCGCTTGGCCAGCCCGAGCGCGAGCGGGAAGCGCCCCGACACGCCATCGGCGGCGACCACCAGCGGCGCGTGGAAGGCGGCGGGGGTCTTCTCCGGGCCGTCCTCGGCCTGCACCCCGATCACCCGGCCGTCCGGGTCGAGCACCGGGCCGATGACGTTGACGCTGGTGCGCAGCTTCGCGCCGGCGCCCACCGCCCGCTGGACCAGCAGGTCATCGAAGTCGAGCCGGGTACGCACCAGGCCGTAGTTCGGGAAGCTGGCGAGATCTGGCCAGTCCAGCTCCAGCCGGAGGCCCCCGCCGATCACCCGCAGGCCCCGGTTGTGCAGCCAGCCGGCCTCCGGCGAGGTGTCGACACCCATCCGGATCAGCTGCCGCACCGCGCGCGGGGTCAGCCCGTCACCGCAGACCTTCTCCCGGGGGAACTCGGTCTTCTCCAGCAGCAGCACGCGTACGCCATGCTGCGCCAGGTGGTACGCGGTCGCCGAACCACCGGGACCGGCGCCCACGACGATCACGTCGGCGTCGTTCTCCACCGCGGTCATCCGCGCCTCCTCCCGCATGCTCGTGAAATGCTTCACAAGCCAGCCGGGACGAGTCTAGGACCGGCGCCGCAAGCTCGCCTTGTTAGGGCGACCTAACCTGCTGGAGAAGGGCCGGTCACGGCGCTGCGGGCCGCTCCGCCGCCATGGCGCGCGGGAATTCGGGACGGCGGCGGGGGCTCGGCGGGGCGGCCGGGTGGTCGCTACCGGGTCGGGCTGGTCGCGTCCAGGCCGGCCCGGATGGTCTCCGGCAGATGCTCACGCAGCGCGCCGCCGGCGGCCCGGTCGAGGGCCGCGAGCACCTCGGACACCACCTGGCGCACGTCGGCGGGATCCGCGCCGGCCAGATCCCTGAGCTGCTCCACCAGCTCCGCGGCATCATCGATGGCCACGTCCTTCGGATCCGTCATGCCGGCCAGCCTACGGGGCAAAGCGGACTAAATCGCTGCATTCACCTAAATAGTGGAGATCACTCCCGGACGGCCCGGTGCAACGCCACCACTCCGCCGGTCAGGTTGCGCCACGCCACCCGGCCCCAGCCGGCCGCGCCCACCCGCGCCGCCAGCGCCGGCTGGTCCGGCCAGGCCCGGATCGACTCGGCAAGATAGACGTACGCGTCGGGGTTGCTGGAGACGGTCCGCGCCACCGCCGGCAGGGAACGCATCAGGTACGACAGGTAGACGGTGCGGAAGGCGGCGTTGACCGGGGTGCTGAACTCGCAGATCACCAGCCGGCCGCCGGGCCGGGTCACCCGGGCCAGTTCACGCAGCGCGGCGTCGGTGTCGTTGACGTTGCGCAACGCGAAGGAGATGGTCACCGCGTCGAAGCTGGCGTCGGCGAAGGGCAGCCGCAGGGCGTCCCCGGCCAGCAGCGGCACCTGCGGCCGGGTGCGCTTGCCGGCGTGCAGCATGCCGAGCGACAGGTCGGCACCGACCGCGTACGCCCCGGAGTGGGCGAGTTCCTCGGTGGAGACTCCGGTGCCCGCGCCGACGTCGAGGACCCGGTCCCCGGGACGCAGGTCGAGCGCGGCCCGGGTGGCCCGCCGCCAGGATCGGTCCTGCCCGAAGGAGAGGACGGTGTTGGTCAGGTCGTAGCGTGCCGCGACGCCGTCGAACATCGCGGCGACCTCGTGCGGCTGCTTGTCCAGGCTGGCGCGATGGCCCTGCGGGGTACGGCTCACCCCTCCACTCTGCCAGCCCGACCCCGGCCGGCCCGGTGCGGGTCACCGACACACTCAGGGCGGGATGGTCACCCATCCCGCCCTGACTGCCCTGCGTTATGTGAACGACCCTCGCGGGCCGATAGAGGACGAACCTCAGGCGTCCGGCTTCTCGTCACCCGGCGCCACCACGACCACCCGGCGACGGCGGGCGACCAGGAACATCGCCACGCCGGCGAGCAGCACACCCGCGCCGATCGCGCCGATCAGGCCGGCCTGCACACCGGTCACCGGCAGGCCACCACCCCCGCCGCCCCCGCCGCCGGCATCGGCGGCAACGATCACGGCGAAGTCGTCCTTGTTGTCGGACGGGTCGATGTCGGCGTACTCCGTGTCCTCGACGGCACGCACCTCGGCGCGGTCGGAGAGTGGCCTGGTGGCCTGCTGGCTCACTCGGGCACCGGCCGGCAGCGAGCCGAACGCCTCGGCCTCCAGCCAGCCCTCCTTCAGCGTCACCGGAGCCTCGACACCGTCGTCCACCGCCACCGGCAACCCGTGGAGGAGCACGTCGCCCGTCTCGATGACGAGCGCCTTGTCCTCGCAGACGGCGGTGCGCCGATCGGCGCTGTAGGTGCACACCTCGTCGTCGAACGTGAAAGTCACGCCCTCAGGCAGCCGGTAGGTCCACTTGACGCCCTTGACGGCCAGGTCGCCCTGGTTGAAAACCAGGCCGACGACGACGCTGGTGTCGCCCGGCCGCAGCGGGCCCTCGTCGCCGGTCTCGAAGTCGACGCGGGTCTTCACGTCGGGGACGTACACGCCCAGGTCGACGCCGCTCTCCGGGGTCAGCTCGACGTTGATGTCGACGCTGTTGTTGCTGTCGTCGGTGTCGTCCGGCGACTCGACGCTGATGGTCACCGGCGCGCTGTACGGCTCGGTGAGGCCCTTGGCCTGGTTCAGCAGCAGGATCGGCACCTCGATCGTCTCGCCCGGCCCGGGGATCTCGTCCGCGTCCAGCTCACAGACGTGCAGCTTGGGCTTGGCGTCGGCGGTGGCAGGGCATCCACCTTCCTGGTACGGCTCCAGGACGAGCTTGCTGTCGTCCACCTTGGAGATGTCGACCTTGAGGAACACCTTGCCGGGCGTACCCTCGCCCTGGTTTGCGATCTTGGCCCAGGCGACCTTGCCCTCGACGCCGCTGGTGAGGCGGGTGCCGGCGGCGGTGATCGCCAGGTCGGTCTCGGTGCCGGCCGCATGGGCCGGTGCGCTGAGACCGGTGAACACGCCCGAGGCGAGCAGCGCGGCCGTGGCAAGGCTGGCGGCTCGGCGGGTGCGGAAGGTCATGAAGTGGTCTCCCCCGTGGGATGACGGAAAGCTACGGGCGGGGACGTTATCGGTCGGCGATCACCCGCGCCACCCCGGAAACACACCCAGCATCAGCTGCTCAGCTAATGCTCACTTAAGGATTGTCCGGATTGATGGCTCTTGCTGCCCGACCACGCCCGGACCGGCCGCGCGGCAGCCCGATGCTTCGAGCCAGATGGATAACTCCGACCGGCCGTTCGGCTGACACCGACACAAGCCATGCCGTCGACGCAGTGTGCCACCGTGGGTAACCGACCGTGATGCCGCCACGAGCACCCGCCGCGAGCGAAGGACCCTCCCGGCCCGCGCGTCGGTCAGCTCGTCCCGACCAGTGGCAGCGACCGGCCGGCACCGCCGCCGGGCAGCGCGATCGACGAGAAGTGCGACACCACCCGGTCGTCGGACGGGTCGTCGGCGGGCGTGTGGTGCACCGCCAACCGGTGGTAGAGCGTGTCCCGCTGGGCGGGGATCCGGTCGGCGGAGCGGATCATCCCGATCAGCTCGTGCAGGTTGGACCGGTGCCGGGCGCCGGCCGAGGAGATGACGTTCTCCTCCAGCATGATCGAGCCCAGGTCGTCGACGCCCAGGTGCAGCGCGAGCTGGCCGACATCCTTGCCGGTGGTCAGCCAGGACGCCTGTAGGTGCGGCACGGTCTCGAAGAACAGCCGGGCCACCGCCACCAGACGCAGGTATTCCAGCGTCGTCGCCTGGGTCCGGCCCTTGAGATGGTTGTTCTCCGGCTGGTACGTCCACGGGATGAAGGCCCGGAAGCCGCGCGTACGGTCCTGCACGTCGCGGATCATCCGCAGGTGCTCGATCCGCTCGGCGGCGGTCTCGCCGGTGCCCATCATCATCGTCGCAGTCGACTCGACGCCCTGCCGGTGCGCCAGCTCCATGACCTCCAGCCAACGCTCGCCCGACTCCTTGAGCGGCGCGATCGCCTTGCGGGGCCGCTGCGGCAGCATCTCGGCGCCGGCACCGGCGATCGAGTCCAGCCCGGCGGCCTTGATCCGGGCGATGGCCTCGTCCAGGCTCACCCCGGAGACCTTGGCCATGTGCAGGATCTCGCTCGGCCCGATCGAGTGGATGGCGAGCTGCGGGTACGCCTTCTTCACCGAGGAGAAAAGCTCCTCGTAGTACTCCACGCCGTACTCCGGGTGGTGGCCGCCCTGGAGCATGACCTGGGTGGCGCCCAGCTCGACCGCCTCGCCGCAGCGACGCAGGATCTCCTCGGTGGGGTGGGTCCACCCCTCCTTGTGCTTGGGCGCCCGATAGAACGCGCAGAACTTGCACGCCGTCACGCAGACGTTGGTGTAGTTGATGTTGCGGTCGATCAGGTACGTGACGATGTTGTCCGGGTACCGCCGCCGACGCACCGCATCGGCGGCCTCGCCCAGAGCATGGAAGGGCGCCTCGCTGTAGAGCAGCAGCGCCTCCTCGGGCGCGATCCGCCCGCCGTCCGCGCCGCGCTGCAGGATGTCGTCGATCTCCCGGCTCACCGTCACGCCCCGAGCCTACGCCGAGCCTGATCAGCCACCACGGTGCCCTGCTGGGACCTGGGCCACACCCGGCAAGCACCTCAAGCGAGCTTCGGTGGTCGGAGGCTGCGTCACCGCCACCAGACGACGGTAGGGCTGCCCTCCGACGTTCTTTGCTCTGCTTCAACCCACGCGGCAGCACACGGGACGGCCCCACGAGGGGCGCTCACGTACCAAGATCTGCGTGGGGGCCGCCCGCGCGCCCGTGGCGCGGACGGCGAACGGCCCCGGCGGGTGGGTCAGGAGCGGTGGGCGGAGAGCACGAAGGCGTACGCGCCGTGCCCGTCCGCGGTGGGGTGGAAGGTCTCGGTGAGGCGGGTCAGGTCGACGCCGTGGATGAATGGCCTGGCGCTGCACGCCTCGTAGCCGGCGAAGACCGGACGCATGTCGACGAAGGTGACCCCGGCCCGGCTCGCCGCCGCCCGGGTGCCCTCGGCCACGGCGTCCGCGTTGGCGTTCATGTTGGCGCGCTTGGTGGTGCTGGGGCTGATCGCGCCGCACGAGCCGGTCGGGGCGACCAGCCTCGGGTAGCCGAGCACGACCACCTTGGCACGGGGCGCGCGGCGCTTGATCTCGCCGTACAGGCCGGCGAGTTCACCCACCATCTGGTTCCTCGCGTAGTACGACGAGTACCCCGTCGCCTCCTTGCAGTACACCTCGCTCTCGGTGAGGCAGGCCCTCGCCACCGCGGAGAACTGGGCGTCGTTCCCACCCACCGTGATGCTGACCAGGGCGGTGTTGCTGCTCAGCGCGGAGAGCTGCTTGCTGCGCACGTCCGCGATGGTCGCCCCGCTACAGGTGACATCCTTCAGCGTGTACCCGCCGAGGGAGGACACCAGCGTCCTGGGGTAGCTCTTCGGGCTGCGCAGACATGCGCCACTGGCGGAGTCGTACGGGTACGCGCCGACTCCGGAGGCGTACGAGTCACCGAGAGCGACGTACTCCTGGGTGGCCGCAGCCCGGGCGGGAGCGGCGACCACCGCGTCCATCGCCACGAACGCCATAGCCGCGGTGAGGACCACCGACGTGAACTTACGCATAGCTTCCCTTCGGCCGAAAAGCCCAGATTGGCCGGAGTTGACCGTATCAACGTCCGTCCAATGTGGAGCATCGCAGGACGGACCGCCCACCTTTCGAAAACCGGAAGGCATGCTGTCGGTCCTGCCTTACGACACTCAGACGACTGCGGGCCGGTGCGCGTTCAAGCCTGGCGCGGGCTTTCTCGATCCGCTATCGCCGCGACAGCACGGCGGGCGTGCCCACGACGCCCTGCCAGTCAGGCGTCGTAGTCGACCGTGAGGGTGTCGGTGACAGGGCTGGACTGGCAGGTGAGGACGTAGCCGGCGGCCACCTCGTCGGGCTCCAGCGCGTAGTTGCGGGCCATCTCGACCTCGCCGGAGACCACCTTCGCCTTACAGGTCGAGCAGACCCCGCCCTTGCAGGCGTACGGCAACTCGCCGCGCACCTTCAGCGCCGCGTCCAGCACCCGCTCGTCCCGACGCATGGCGAAGCGCGACGAGCGGCCGTCGAGCAGGATGGTTACCTCGGTGCCGGACGAGCCGTCGGGCGACTCGTCCGGGCGGCGCACCGGCTCCGGCGGCGCATCGACGTGGAACAGCTCGGTGTGCACCGCCGACTCCGCCCGCCCCCGCGCGGTGAGCACCGCCTTGGCCGCCACCACCAGCCCGTACGGGCCGCAGAGGAACCATTCCTCGATCGTGTCGCCGGGCACGATGGTGTCCAGCAGCCGGCCCAGCCGTTCGGCGTCGATCCGCCCGGAGAGCAGCGGCGACTCGCCCTGCTCCCGGGAGAGCACGTGCACCAGGTGCAGCCGGGTCGGGTAGCGGTCCTTCAGGTCGGCCAACTCCTCGGCGAACATCACCGAGTTGGCCGTGCGGTTGGCGTACACCAGGGTGAAGGTGCTGGCCGGCTCGACGGCCAGGGCGGTAGCGACCAGCGAGAGCACCGGGGTGATGCCGGAACCGGCGACCACCGCGCCGTAGCGGCGGGTCCGGTCCGGCGCGAACGCCGTGGTGAAGTGCCCCAGCGGCGGCAGCACCTCGACGATGTCACCATGCCGCAGCGCCGCGCAGGCATGCGACGAGAAGGCGCCGCCGGGGACCTCCCGCACCCCGATCCGCAGCCGGCCGCGCCGCTCCAACTCCACCGGCGTGGAGCAGATGGAGTACGAGCGCCGCACGTCCCCGCCGCCCGGCGCGCCGGCCCCGTTACCGGCCGCCTCGCCGCCCGCGGGTGCGCCGGCGCTCTCGGCCGCCGCCGGCAGGCGTACGGTCAGGTGCTGACCGGCGCGGAACGCGAAGGCCGCGCGCAGCTCCTCGGGCACCGCGAAGGTGATCGCGACGGCGTCCGCGGTGAGCCGGTCCACGGCGGTGACGGGCAGCGGGTGGAACACGGGCCGGCGGCGGACCGGGCGGGTGATGGTGACAGTCACAGTGCCTTCACGTGGTCGAAGGGTTCGGAGCAGGCGCGGCAGCGCCAGAGTGCCTTGCACGCGGTGGACCCGAAGCGGCTGAGCTGCTCGGTATCCGGCGACCCGCAGCGCGGGCAGCGGACGGCCAGGGTGAGCGGTACGACGCCGGCACACCGGACCGGGGCCGGCGGGGCGATGCCGGCCGCGGCCAGCTTGGCCCGCCCGGCGTCGGTGATCCAGTCGGTGCTCCACGCCGGGCTGTGCACCGTGCGCACCTCGACATCGAGATGACCGGCCCGCGCCAGCGCGCGGCGGATGTCGGCGCGGATCACGTCCATCGCCGGGCAGCCGGTGTAGGTGGGGGTGATGGTCACCACGACCCGGCCGGTGCCGGGATCCGCCTCCACCGACCGCAGGATGCCGAGATCCTCGATGGTGATCACCCGGATCTCCGGATCCACCACCGCCGCCACCGCCGTGCGCGGGTCTACCATCTCGCTCCGGGATGGGCGCGGTGCAGCACCTGCATCTCCGCGAGCAGGTACGACAGGTGTTCGGTGTGCACCCCGTCGCGCCCGCCGGCCGGTGCCCAGCCCGGCTCCGGGAGGGTGAGCGTCGCCTCGGCGAGCACGGTGGCCACGGTGCCGTCGAAGTCGCCCCGCAGGGTGGCCGGGTCGACCGGCGCCTCCGGCCGGGCGGCGAACAGCTCGTGGGCGTACGGCCAGATCTGGTCGATGCCGGCCTGCATCCGCCGGTGCGACTCCTCGGTCCCGTCGCCCAGCCGTCGCACCCAGAGCGCCGCGTGATCCAGGTGGTACGCGGACTCCTTACGCGCCTTGGCGCCGATCGCGGCCAGCCGTTCGTCGGCGCAGCCGGCCAGCGCGGTGTAGAGCGGCAGCTGGTAGGCCGACAGGAAAAGCAGCTTCGCCATGGTGACCGCGAAGTCCCCGTTCGGCAGCTCGACCAGGAGGCAGTTGCGGAACTCCCGGTCGTCGCGCAGGTACGCCAGCGCGTCCTCGTCCCGGCCGGCGCCTTCCAACTCGGCCGCGTACGACAGCAGCAGCCGGGCCGCGCCGAGCTGGTCCAGGGCGATGTTGGCCAGCGCGATGTCCTCCTCCATCTCCGGCGCGCGGGTGGTCCACTCGGCCAGCCGCTGCGCGGCGATCAGCGCGTCGTCGCCGAGGGCGAGGGTGAAGGCGAAGGGCGCGCTCACCGGGCGGTCTCCGTTCGCGACTGCGGGGCTCGCAAAACCGGCTCACTCCTCGCGCTCACCGGGCCATCTCCGTTCGGGACTGCGGGGCTCGCAGACCCGGCTCACTCCTCGCGCTCACAGGTGGGCCGCCCCTTCTGGCACCTCGTAGAAGGTGGGGTGGCGGTAGACCTTGTCGGCGGCCGGGTCGAAGAAGGCGTCCTTCTCGTCGGGGCTGGACGCGGTGATCTCGCTCGCCGGCACCACCCAGATCGACACCCCCTCCTGGCGGCGGGTATAGAGATCCCGGGCGTTACGCAGGGCCAGCTCGGCGTCGGGCGCGTGCAGGCTGCCGACGTGGGTGTGCGCCAACCCGCGCCGGGCCCGGACGAAGACCTCCCAGAGGGGCGAGAGCCCCCGCTCGCTACGCTCGGTCACGCCGCCACCTTCTCCTTGCCTCGCTGCCCCTTGCTGCGCTGCTTCGCCGCGTACGCCACGGCCGCCTCGCGGACCCAGGCACCCTCGGTGTGGGCGCGACGCCGGTGCGCCATCCGCTCCCGGTTGCACGGCCCGTCGCCGGAGATCACCCGCATCAGCTCGGCATAGTCGGGCTGGGTGAAGTCGTACGCCTGGCGCTCCTCGTTCCAGCGCAGGTCGGGGTCGGGCAGGGTCAGCCCGAGCACCTCCGCCTGGCCGACGCACATGTCCACGAAGCGCTGGCGCAGCTCGTCGTTGGAGAAGCGCTTGATCTTCCAGGCCATCGACTGGGCCGAGTGGGTGGAGTCGCCGTCCGGCGGGCCGAACATGGCCAGCGACGGGTACCACCAGCGGTCCACCGAATCCTGCGCCATGGCCTTCTGCGCCGGGCTGCCGTGCGCGAGCGTGTGCAGGATCTCGTAGCCCTGGCGCTGGTGGAACGACTCCTCCTTGCAGACCCGGATCATGGCGCGGGCGTACGGGCCGTAGGAGCACCGGCAGAGCGGGACCTGGTTGACGATCGCCGCGCCGTCCACCAGCCAACCGATGGTGCCGACGTCGGCCCAGCTGAGGGTGGGGTAGTTGAAGATCGAGCTGTATTTCTGCCGCCCGTTCAGCAGCAGGTCGACCAGTTCGTCGCGGCTGATGCCGAGGGTCTCGGCAGCGGCGTAGAGGTAGAGGCCGTGGCCGGCCTCGTCCTGCACCTTGGCCAGCAGGATCGCCTTGCGCTTGAGCGACGGGGCCCGGCTGATCCAGTTCCCCTCCGGCTGCATACCGATGATCTCGGAGTGGGCGTGCTGGGCGATCTGCCGGATCAGCGTCCGCCGGTACGCCTCGGGCATCCAGTCGCGGGGCTCGATCTTCTGGTCGGCGCCGACGACCTCCGCGAAGTACGCGGCCAGGTCCTCACCCGGGCCGGCCGCACCGCGTTCCCGCTCCGCGGCCGCCCGTAGCGCCGCCTCCGCCGCCTCGACCTCGCCGAGCAGGCCGCCGGGCGCGTCCTCGCCCAGGAAGTCATTGCCATACATTCCCTAAGTGTTACAGCTGGCGATCCAAGACACCAGAGGGTGTCACAGAATTGGGACAACTGCCCATCGTCACCAGCCGACCGCCACTCGTAGCGCCCGCGACTATGACTTGGGTCACGAACAGCCGGCAAATCCTCGCAACAGTCACATAGCGGTCGGTTGTTCCACCTTCACGGCGCGTTGACCTGCGTCGGGTCCTGGCGTGGCGCGAATCCGCACGTAGACTTCCCCCGTCACACCGATCGGCTGAAGACGATCGCCGGCTGACAGGGGCCGCTTCCCCCGGCCCCAGGCGATCCACACCGATCAGTCCTGGCAACCCAGCCGGTCCCCCCGGCCCTCATATCGGGAGCTCACCCGCTCATGCGATCTCGCGTGACCATGGTGTTTGCCGTCACGGCGGTGCTGATCGGCGGCGTCATGCTGGTGCCGGCCGCGTACGCCCGGCTCTCCACCGGCGAGGCTGCCGGGAAGCCGGAGAGCGTCGCCGCGCCCGCACCCGTTGCGCCACCGCAGCCGACCCTGGCCGCCGGCACGGTATCGGTGGGTTTCAAGGGCGAATTCTTCTCCTGGGCGCTGATGGACCGCGAGTCGGGCAAGATCTCCGGCTCGAAGAACCTGGCCGCGACCAGCTCCACCGAGTCGATGATCAAAGCCTGGATCGTCTCCGACTACCTGCGCCAACTCGGCGACGAGGAGCCGCCTGCCACGTTCAAGAAGGCGGCCAGTCTGGCCATCCGGGACAGTGACGACGACGCGACCAACGTCATCTACCGGATCGCGGGTGGCTCGTACGTGGTGCCGCCCGGCGGCCAGCCCGGGCCGGTGATCAAGCGGGCGATCAGCATCTGCGACCTCACCGACACCAAGCGGGGTGACGTCTCCGGTTACGAGGGGTATTGGAGCTTCACCCGGATGTCACCACGGGACGCGGTACGGCTCGGCGACTGCATCGCCGACGGCAGGGCCGCCGGCCCGAAGTGGACCAAATGGGTGCTCTCGGAGATGGCCAAGGTACGCGGCAGCACCGCCGCCAAGGACCAGAAGGCCCGCTCCGGCGGCGGCAAGTGGGGCATCATCGACGGCCTGCCCACGTCGATCATCAGTCAGGGCCCGGTCAGCATCAAGAACGGCTGGACCCCGCTCAGCTACGACGGCAACTGGCACGTCAACTGCCTCGCCGTGACCGAGAAGTGGAGCCTTGCGGTGATGATGCGTTACCCGTACAGCAGCGGGCTCGACTACGGCGCGGATGTCTGCGCCAGTGTCGCGGCCCAACTGGTGACCCCGCAGCCCGGTGGCGCGCTCAAGGTGCCGCAGCAGCCGACAGTGAAGACACTCTGATGGCCCGCAACCGCCGCAGCCCGAAGAGCGACACATCGCCGCTACGGTTCGTCGCCATCGCCTCCGTCCTGATCGGACTGGTTCTGGTCTCGCTGCGCCTGCTGCCCGGTTCGCCCTTCGAGTCCGCCGCCGCGGCCGAATGGGGTCGGGCCGAGTCGCCGGCGGCCCGCACCGGGTCCGCCACCGACCGCAACTCGCGGCCCTCGTCGTCCCCCTCGCCCAGCCCGTCGCCGGAGCCCGAGCCGCTGCCGTTCGAGGCGAAGGAGATCGACCTGGACATCGACGGCTGGTACGCCTGGAGCGTGCTGGACCGCCGCTCGGGCGAGATCATCGGCTCGGAGAACATGACCGAGACCAACACCACCGCGTCCCTGATCAAGTCCTGGATCGTCGCCGACTACCTGCGCCGCACCGCGGATGCCGGGCAGACCCCGAGCGACGCGAAGCTGGACGACCTCACGAAGATCATTCGGGACAGCGACAACACCCGCACCGAGCAGCTCTACACCCAGATCGGCCGCTCCGCCTCGATCAAGCGGCTGCTCTCGACCTGCGACCTGACCGACAGCAAGGTCTCCAGCGATCTCGGGTGGAGCCGCACCGAACTCTCCCCGCGCGACACCGCCCGCCTGGGCAACTGCATCGCCGACGGTCGGGCCGCCGGCCCGAAGTGGACCAAGTGGCTGCTCAACGAGATGCGCCTGGTACGCGGGGCCGGCGACTTCGGCATCCGCAAGGCGTTCCCGGACGCCGAGGCCAAGACGATCGCCATCAAGAACGGCTGGGTCGACCGCACCCGGGAGCAGGAGATCCACGTCAACTGCCTGGCGATCGGCGACACCTGGACGATGGGCGTGATGCTCCGCTACCCCATCAACAAGGGCTACGAGTACGGCATGAACAACTGCCAGAAGATCACCGAAGCCCTGCTGACCTCCGCGACCTGACCCACGGGTGACAGCCGGTGGGCGGGGTCAGCCGGTGAAGAAGGCGGGACCGTCGGCGGGCAGCGGGGGAACCTCGTCGAGCGCGGCGGCGCGGCGGGCGAACTCGCGGAGGCCGGCGATCTGACGGTCGCCGAGGGAGAAGTCCAGGGCGCGGAAATAGTCGGCGAGAGTGGCCGCGTCGAACGGCTCCCAGCGGGCGGCCGACTCGGCTACCTGGTCCAGCTCGGCCAGGCACAGGTCGCGCGAGCGCAGGAACGCCTCGTGCACCTCCTTGACCAGGCCGGGATGGGCGGCGGCGAAGTCCCGGCGGACCGCCCACACGGCGAAGACCATCGGAAGGCCGGTCCACTCCCGCCAGGCCTGCCCCAGGTCGGTCACCTCAAGGCCACGGCGCGGCGCCTCGTAGAGGGCGCGCAGGGCCACGTCACCGATGAGCACCCCGGCGTCCGCCTCCAGCAGCATCTGGGTCAGGTCCGGTGGGCACCGGAAGTACTCCGGGCGGACCCCGTAACGCTCCCGCAGCAGCAGTTGGGCCAGGAGCACGCCGGTCCGTGAGGTGGAGCCCAACGCGACCCGGGCACCATCCAGCTCGGCCGGCGGCCGGGTGCTCACCAGGTTGACCGAGAGCACCGGGCCATCGCTGCCCACCGCCAGGTCGGGCAGGAGCAGCAGATCGTCGGCGTGCCGCAGGTACTCGACGTGGGAGATCGGCCCGATGTCCAGGTCACCGGCGACCAGCGCGGCACTGAGCCGGTCCGGCGAGTCCTTGTGCAGGTCGACGTCGAGCAGCGCGCCGGAACGCATCAGCCCCCAGTAGATCGGCAGGCAGTTGAGGAACTGGATGTGCCCGACCCGGGGGCGGGCGACGCGGTCGACCATGCCCTGACCGTATCCTCGCCCCCGCGGGCCTGCTCAGCGGGCCGGCATCAAAGTGGCCAACCCCGCACCCCGAGGTCGGACGAGCGGCCGGCGGGAAATCCGGTTGCCCCGGTCCGGTCGAGGAGTAGGCTTTCCGTTCCGCCTGACGGCCGCGGTGAGTAGCACCGCAGCGGACGTCCCCGCGCCGACCGACAAGTCGGAAACGCGAGCGGCAGCCTTTTCCCGTGTCGAGGAGCACATGGATGAGCCTGCACGCCCGAGAGATCCCGCATGCCGCAAAGCGCCGCCAGTCCGGGCCGGACCTGGACGACGAACTGGCCGCCGAACAGGCGCACCTGTCCACCTCCCGGGCGGCGCTGCACCGGATGCGGGAGCGCGCCGAGGCGCTCTTCACCACCGGTGACAAGGTGGCCGGCGACGCGTACACCGCTGAGCAGCTCGGCCGCCACCTCGCCCGGCGGGTG
The DNA here is from genome assembly GCF_050942455.1 of Micromonospora sp. CA-263727. Classification (NCBI taxonomy): domain Bacteria; kingdom Bacillati; phylum Actinomycetota; class Actinomycetes; order Micromonosporales; family Micromonosporaceae; genus Micromonospora; species Micromonospora sp. CA-263727. The sequence goes on along the minus strand of NZ_CP192031.1, from coordinate 398,389 downwards.
GCCGAGCTGGCCGACGATCCGCGTACGCCGTTGTTCTTCGGCCGGCTCGACTTCGGCGACGCGGACGCCGAGCACGCCGGGCACCGGTACCACGTCGGCCGCCGGCACGTTACCGACGAGCAGGGCGAACCGTTGGTGCTGGACTGGCGGGCACCGGTGTCCCGGTCGTTCTACCGGGCCAGCGCCCGCGACCCTCAGGGCCTCGCGGTACGACGCCGGTTCGGCTTCGGTAACGGGGTGCTGACCAGCTTCGAGGACGAGCACCTGGATCGGGGCGAGGAACTCGGCACGGCCAGCCGGATCCTCACCGCCGAGATCGAGCGCCCCCGGGTCGGGCCGATGCGTGACATCGTCGCCACCATCCAGCCGGAGCAGGACGAGTTGGTCCGGGCCGACCTGGCCGACTCGATCTGCGTGCAGGGCGCACCGGGCACCGGGAAGACCGCGGTCGGGCTGCACCGCGCCGCGTACCTGCTCTACCTGCACCGGGAACGGCTACGGCGGTCAAAGGTGCTGGTCGTGGGCCCGAACCGGGCTTTCCTGGGGTACATCGCGGCGGTGCTGCCCGCCCTCGGTGAGGTGGAGGTCGAACAGGCCACCGTCGAGGACCTGGTCGATCGGGTGGCGCTGCGTGCGGTGGACCCACCGGCCGTGGCCACCCTCAAGCACGACGCGCGGATGGCCGAGGTGCTGCGCCGGGCGGTCGACGCGTGCGTCGGCGAGCCGACCGAGCCGATCGTCGTCTCCGACGGCTCGTTCCGCTGGCGGATCGGGCTGGAGCCGCTACACCGGTTGGTACACGAGACGCGCGAGGAGAGGCTGCCGTACGCCGTCGGACGGGAACGGATCCGGGCCCGGGTGGTCGGGCTGCTGCAACGGCAGGCCGAGGCCCGGCGGGCGGAGTCGCCGGGCGACGCGTGGCTGCGCCGGATGGGCCGGGCGAAGCCGGTCACCGCCTTCCTGGACGCGGTCTGGCCGGCCCTCACCCCCGACGGGCTGCTGCACGCCCTGTTCAGCGACGCCGCCCGGCTCGCCGCAGCCGCCGACGGCCTACTGTCGCCACCGGAGCAGACCCTCCTCTCCGGCCACCCCACGAGCATGGCGGGTGGGACGAGGTTGGGGCGGACGGCCAAGGCGAGCCGGTGGACCGCTGCCGACGCCGTGCTGCTGGACGAGGCGGCCGGGCTGATCGAGCGCCCGGCCGGCTACGGACACGTCGTGGTGGACGAGGCCCAGGATCTCTCCCCGATGCAGTGCCGGGTGATCGCCCGGCGCAGCGAGCACGGGTCGCTCACCCTCCTCGGCGACCTGGCCCAGGCGACCGCGCCATGGGCCGCCATCGACTGGCGGGAGACCCTGCGCCACCTGGGCAAGCCGGACGCGGCGGTGGTTCCGCTGACGGTCGGATTCCGGGTGCCCGCGGCCGTGCTCGCCTTCGCCAACCGGCTGCTTCCGGCGCTCGCCGTCGACGTACCGCCGGCCGAGTCGCTGCGCCGCGACGGCGCGCTGGAGGTGCGTACCGTGACCGATCTTGCTGGAGCGACGGCGGCCGAGGTCCGGGCGGCGCTGGCCCACCAGGGGTCGATCGGCGTGATCGCCGCCGACGACGCGGTGGAGGGGCTGCGGGCGGCGCTGGCGGCGGCGGGGGTCGAGACCGCGACCGACGACGACCCGCAGGCCGCGACGCGGGTGACGGTGATGCCCGCCACCCTGGTCAAGGGGCTGGAGTACGACCACGTCATCGTCGTCGAACCGGCCGCCATCGTGGCCGCCGAGCCACGCGGGCTACACCGGCTGTACGTGGTGCTCACCCGAGCCGTGTCCCGGCTCTCGGTGCTGCATGCCGCGCCGCTGCCCGCCCCGCTCGGTTGACGACCGCAGCGCCGGACCCCTCCGGTATCCACTTGCGTCCACCAGGTAGACCGGTAGGTGATTCACACCGAAAGGAGCAGCCCGTGATCCTCGCCCGCGCCGACCGGGTCAGCCGCCGCTACGGCGACGTCCTCGCCCTGGACCAGGTCGACATCGAGGTGCGCGCCGGCGAGTTGGTCGGCCTGCTCGGGCCGAACGGCGCCGGCAAGAGCACGCTGCTCAACCTGCTGGTCGGGCTGCGCCACCCCACGTCCGGCCGGGTGGAGCTGTTCGGCGGTGACCCGCGTGACCCGGCGACCCGGCGGCAGATCGGCGTCACCCCGCAGGAGACCGGGCTGCCCGCCACGCTGCGGGTCGGCGAGGTGGTCGACTTCGTCTCCGCCCACTATCCGGATCCGATCCCCCGCGGCGAGTTGCTCGACCGGTTCGGCCTGGGCGAGCTGGCCCGGCGGCAGACCGGCGGGCTCTCCGGTGGGCAGAAGCGCCGCCTCGCGGTCGCGCTGGCCTTCGTCGGCCGGCCCCGCCTGGTGCTGCTCGACGAGCCGACCACCGGCCTGGACGTCGAGGCCCGGCACACGTTGTGGGAAGCGATCCGGGGGTTCCACGCCGACGGTGGCACGGTGTTGCTGAGCAGCCACTACCTGGAGGAGGTGGAGGCGCTGGCCCGCCGGGTCGTGGTGATCGGCCACGGCCGGGTGCTCGCCGACGACACCGTCGACGCGGTCCGCGCCGTGGTCGGCGTACGCCGGGTGAGCCTCACCGCCGACGCGCTGCCGGCGCTGCCCGGCGTGGTCCGCACCGAACAGGTCGACGGCCGCACCCACCTGCTCACCCCCGACGCCGACCAGTTGGTCCGGGACCTGGTCACGAGCGGAGTCGAGTTCCGCGACCTGGAGGTACGCCCGACCTCGCTGGAGGAGGCGTTCCTCGCCATCACCACCGCCGACGCCGAGCCGGCCGCCGCCTGAGGGGACCTCGACCGTGCAACTCGCCCTGACCCACGCGCGCTATCAGCTGCTGGAGACGATCCGCGTCCCGATCGCGATCTTCGGTAGCGCGTTCTTCCCGGCCGCCGCGATGCTCTTCTTCGTGGTGCCGTTCGCCGGGAAGGACCCCGTGGCGGCGACCTTCGCCACCGCCTCGATGGTCACCTTCTCGGTGATGAGCACCAACATCTTCACCTACGGCGTGGGCGTCGCCGAGGACCGCCAACAGCCGTGGGACCCGTTCACCCGGACCCTGCCGGCCGGGCCGGCCCCGCGCTTCGCCGGGCGGGTACTGGCCGGGCTGACCATCACCTACCTGTCGTTGATCCCGGTGGTGGTGATCGCGGCGACCCTGACCGAGGCCCGGATCACCCCGGCGGCGTTCCTGGTGGCGCTGGTCACCGTGGCGGTGATCTCGGTGCCGTTCACGCTGATGGGGCTGACCATCGGGTACGCGCTGCCGAGCAAGGCGGCGATCGTGGTGGCCCAGCTCGTCTTCTTCCCGCTCGCCTTCGGTGGCGGGCTGCTCTCCGCTCCCGGTGAGGCGCCCGGCTTCATCGAGGCGATCGCGCCGTACCTGCCCACCCGGGGCGCGGTGGAGCTGATGTGGGCGGCCGTCGGCGACTACTCGGCCAGCCGGGTGTCGCTGATCATGCTCGGGGTCTGGCTGGTGGTGCTGGCCGTGCTCGGCGGGTGGGCGTACCGGCGGGACGAGGGTCGCCGGTTCAGCTGACGTTGCACCCGATTCCGCCCCCCGCGGCGGCCGGGCGGTGCCACGATGCCGGTAAGAGACTGTCGGGTGGCGGTCGCCGGAGGTCGAGAGGGGTAGCCGTGGCCAGCGTCCCGCCGGGCACACCCTGCTGGGCCGACCTGGCGACGCCGGGTCTCGACGCGGCCCGACGCTTCTACCCGGAACTCTTCGGCTGGACCGGCCGGGTCGACCCCGAACCGGAGGCGGGCGGTTACACGGTCTTCCAGCTCGACGGCCAGGCGGTGGCCGGCGTGGGCCCGCCGGCCGTTCCGGACCAGGTGCCGATCTGGTCCACGTACGTCGCCACCGACGACGCCGGCCTGGTCGCCGGGCGGGTGGAGCGGGCTGGCGGTCAGGTCGTGGTGCCGCCGTTCGAGGTCTTCGACCGGGGTCGGATGGCGGTCTTCAGCGACCCGGCCGGCGCCGCGTTCAGCGTCTGGCAGCCGATGGCCTTCGCCGGTGCCGAGGTCTTCGACGTACCCGGCGCGATGAGCTGGACCGAGCTGGTCACACCCGACCCGGACGGGGCCCGGGTCTTCTACGAGCTGGTCTTCGGCTGGCAACCGGAGGAGGAGCCGATGGGGCAGGTCGCCTACACCGGCTGGCGCCTCGGCGACCGCGTGGTGGCCGGGATGATGCCGCCGCTGGGTGACGAGTTCCCGGCAGACTCACCCGCGTACTGGACGGTCTACTTCTCCGTCGCCGACACCGACGTCACCGCCGCCCGCGCCGCCGAACTCGGCGGCACCATCCTCGTCCCACCCCGCGACATCCCCGCCGGCCGCATCGCCGCCCTCCGCGACCCCACCGGCGCCCTCTTCTCCCTGATCTCCCTAACCTCCCCCACCCCCTAAACCCACCCCACCTCCCACCCCGCCTCGCCTCCCGCCTCGCCTCCCGCCTCGCCGATCATGGAGTTGTGGTGGCCGGTTGACCCATTTATGCGGCTTTTGCGAGGCACCACAAGTGCATGATCGGCGCTGGTGGGGTGGGAGGGAGCGGAGGGGCGGGGGCGGGGGGAGGGGTCAGTGGGGGCGGGTGGGGAGGACGAGGGGGCCGTGGGGGCCGGGGATCACCTTCACGTGGGCGCGGTAGTGGTGGGCGAGCAGGTCCTCGGTGAGCACCTCCTCGGGGGTTCCGGTGGCGGCGATCCGGCCGCCGGCGAGCAGCACCATCCGGTCGGCGTACTCGCCGGCTATCGACAGGTCGTGCATGGTGGCCAGCACGGTCAGACCGTGTGCGCCGCGCAACTGGTCGACCAGTTCGAGGACCTCCTGCTGATGGCCGATGTCGAGGGCGCTGGTGGGCTCGTCGAGCAGCAGCAGGGTGGCCCCCTGGGCCAGCGCCCGGGCCAGGAAGACCCGCTGCCGCTCGCCGCCGGAGAGGGTGGCCAGCTCGCGGTCCCGGAAGCCGGCGAGGTCCAGCCGGTCGAGCACCTCGTGCACCACGGCCAGGTCGGCCGCGGACTCCCGGCCCAGCGGCGGGATGTACGGGGTGCGGCCGAGCAGCACGTAGTCCAGCACCGCCATGCCGGGCGGCACCACCGGCGACTGGGCCACCGTGGCCACCACCCGGGCCCGTTGCCGGCGGCGCAGCGCGCTGAGTGGCGTACCGAAGAGTCGGATGGCGTCCGGCGCGGAGTGCAGGCCGCCGACGGCGCGCAGCAGCGTCGACTTGCCGGCCCCGTTCGGGCCGATCACGGTGACCCATTCGCCGGCCCGCACGGTCAGGTCGATGCCGGCGAGGATCGGTACGCCGTCCAGGCTGACGTGCAGGTCACGCACCTCGACGGCCGGCGGCACCTCGGCCGCAGTGCCGGGCACGGTCATGTCAGCACCCGCCGGGCGGTACGTAGGACCAGGACGAAGAAGGGGCCGCCGAGCAGCGCGGTGACCACCCCGATCGGGATCTCCTGCGGTGCGGCGGCGGTCCGCGCCACCACGTCGGTCAGGGCCAGGAAGGCGCCGCCGAACAGCAGCGAGAGCGGAAGGATCACCCGGTAGCTCGCCCCGGCGAGCAGCCGCACGGTGTGCGGCACGATGATGCCGACGAAGCCGATCAGGCCGGAGGCGGAGACGGCGGCGGCGGTGCCCAGCGAGGCGGCGGCGATCAGCAGGTACCGGGACCGCTGCGGGTGCAGGCCGAGGCTGGCCGCCTCGTCGTCGCCGACCGAGAGCACGTCCAGTTCCCGGCGATGCAGCAGGATGACCAGGCTGGTGAGCAGGAAGTACGGCAGGACCAGACGGACGTCGTGCCAACCGGCGGTGGCCAGCCGCCCGAGCAGCCAGGAGTAGACCTGCTGGATGCTCTCCGCGTGCCGTTGCAGCAGGTAGGTCTGCCCGGCGCTCAGGAACGCCGAGACGGCCACCCCGGCCAGGATCAGCGTGGCGGGCGAGCGGCTGCGCCCGCCGGCGGCCCCGAGCAGGTACGTCATCAGCACCGCGCCGAGCGAGCCCACAAAGGCGGCCAGCGGAATGGTGACCGGCAGGCCGCTGAGCGCACCGCCCGCCCCGACACCGAGGGTCAGCATGACGGTGACCGCCAGCCCGGCTCCGGCGGCGACGCCGAGCAGGTACGGGTCGGCCAGCGGATTGCGGAACACCCCCTGGTAGGCGCCGCCGGCCAGGGCCAGCATCCCGCCGACGAGCAGGCCCAGCACCGCCCGGGGCAGCCGAAGCTCGGTGACGATGGCGATCTCGCGCTCGGTCAGCCCGCTCTCCAGGCGTACCCCGGGCAGCAGGTTGAGCAGTTCGATCGCGACGCTGCCGGGCGGCAGGCTGACCGGGCCGAGCGAGACGCCGGCCACCAGGGCGACCAGCACGGCGAGCACACCGGCGGCGAGCCAGCGTTTCCGCAACCCCGCCGGCCGGGACGGCGCACCCACCCCGGCCGGCGCGAAGGAAGGGTCCCCTTTTAACGCCTGGTGCATGGAAAGGGTCCCTTGTTAACGCCTGCCGTACCCGGTCACGCGCCAGCCTTGGCGGTGGCGTCCACGATGGTGCGGAGCAGGTCGACCACGCGCGGCCCCCAGCGGGAGGCGATGTCGTCGTCGAGCGCGACGATCTGGTCGTTGCGTACCGCGTTGATGCCGGACCAGCCGCTGCGGGCCTTCACCGTCTCGGCGCTCTGCTGGCAGCACTTGACGTCGGAGAGGAAGACGAAGTCCGGGTTGGCCTTGACGATGACTTCCTGGGAGAGCTGCGGGTAGCCGCCGTTCTTGCCGTCGGCGTCGGCCGGGTCGGCGATGTTCGCCAGGCCGGCGAGGGTGTAGAGCGAGCCGATGAAGGTCTTGCTGGTGGCGGTGTACAGCTCCGGGCCCAGCTCGTGGAAGTAGGTGGGCGCCTGGAGCCGCTGCGGCACCTCGGCGACGATCTTCGCGATGTCGTCCTTCATCCGCTGCACCACGTCGGCCGCCGCGGTCGCGTTGCCGGTGAGGGTGCCCAGCTCGGTGATCTGCCGGTACGAGTCGTCCAGGGTCTGCGCCGCCGGGGTCAGGTAGACCGGGATCTTGAGCGCGGCGAGCTGGTCCACGATCTTGTTGCGGTCGTCGCTGAGCACCACCAGGTCGGGATCCTTGGCGGCGACCGCCTCGGCGTTCGGCTGGTAGCCGGAGAGGTCCGTCTTCGGCGCGTCGGCCGGGAAGTTGGACTGGTCGTCGACGGCGGTGACCTGCGGTCCGGCACCGATGGCGAAGAGCATCTCGGTGGCGGAGGCGGAGAGCGAGACGATCTTCTCGGGGCGCTGCTCCAGCGTCAGCGACCCGACGGTGACGGGGAAGGCGGCGCTGGTCGGGCTACCGCTGGCGGCGGGTGTCTCGGCGGCCTTCTCGGCGCAGGCGCCGAGGGCGAGCGCGGCCACCGCGAGGGTGGCGGCGAAGACCCGGGGGGTACGTCGGAACATTGGTCCTCCTGTCGGTCGAGGAGTGCGGTGCTTCGCCGACAGGGAGCCTGGACGCCCGTCCGCGAGGCGCCCTTCCTCGAGAGCGCGGATCGCGACCGCGCCCCAGGCGACCTGGCTCGTCCCCGCACGGCGTGATCTGTTCGATCTCGACCTGGCGGGGGCATCACAGTTGCGGGACAGCGCCGGGGTCACACCGGCTTCGCTGCGGCGGGTCGGTAAGACCGTAGCGCACGGCCCGACCGCACCCGGCTGAGCAGGGCCGCGGTCGACGCCGCAGGGCCGCCACCGGCCGAGGTCGGGGCGGAGGCTCGGTGTTCTTTGTCCGGTTGGTCCCTGAGACGGGGCCCCGCGCGAGGGGGTGTCGGGGCCCCGTCGACTCAGGAGGCGGTGATCGTGACGTTGTCCACAGCCGCCTCGACCAGGCTGGCCGTCGAGAGGTCGGCCGCTTCCACCAGAATCCGGATCGACTGTCCGGCGTACGGGGTGAGGTTGAGGTTCGACTGCGTCCAGGCGCCGTTGCGGTTGCTGGCCGCTCCGGCCTGGGTGAGCAGCGCCGTGGTGCCGCCGTTGTGCACCACGCTGACCCGGAAGTAGTCCGCCGAGGACGAGTTCGAACCGTGCGCCAGATACCAGGCCAGCGAGAGGGTCAGCGTGCCGCTGGACGGCAGCGTGATGGCCGGGGACCGGGCGCTGGTCACGCCGTCGTCGACGTCGTAGTCACCCGCGCCGGCGCCGGCGAGCCGGCCGGTCACCAGGTCGTTGCTGCCCGCGTACGGGACGAGTTGCTTGGCCCCGCTGGAGTTGGTGGCCTGCGCGGCGCCCCGCTCCCACTGGCCCGAGGTCGCGGTGTCGGTGCCGTTGGGGTTGATCGTCCAGCCGGTCGCGGTCTCGAAGGTGTCCGACCAGACCGTGGTGCCGCCGCCACCGCCGCAGTACTGCGCCTGCTTGCCGATCGCCCGGTACGGGCAGTCGGCGTACTCGGCGAGCATGAGCACCGCCTCCCGGTTGCGCGAGGTCTGCGCGGGGATCACCTCGTCGGGCGGGTAGAAGCCGCCGCCGGAGGCCGTGCGCGGATAGAGCTCGAAGGTGTACGCCCAGATGCCGTGCACCGCCCACATCCAGTCGATGCTGCTGCCATCGGTGATGTACAGGTCGCTGGACTGCTGCGGGGTGAAGCCGTTGGTCGCCGCCATCTGCCGGCCGATGGTGGCGAAGGTGTTGAACTGGTCGGCCGTCATTCCGGGTGCGGTGTCGTTGTAGGTGTAGCCGTACGGCCAGAGCACCAACTCGGAGTAGGTGTGGAAGTCGATGTTGGCCTTGATCTGCTGCACTCCGCCGACCACCCGGCTGTTGACGAAGTTGCGCAGCGCCTGCGTCTCGGGGGCGGAGAACGCCGACGGGCCCCGGTAGGTGTCCGAGGAGGTCGAACTGGACGAGCCGCCGCAGCAACCCCAGTTGTAGCTCCAGTTCCGGTTCAGGTCCGTCCCGACGTACGACGATCCGCTGTTGGGTTGGCGGTTCTTCCGCCAGGACCGGTACGAGCCGGTGGCGATGTCGTACTCGCTGCCGTCCGGGTTGACCGACGGCACGATCCAGATCTCCCGGCTGTTGACCAGGTTGGTGATCCGGGAGTCGGTGCCGTAGTTCTGCGTGAAGAGCCGCATCAGGTAGATCGCCATCTCGACGGTCAGGTGCTCGCGGGCGTGCTGCTGCGAGTTGAAGAGGATCTCCGGCTCGTTCTCGTCGACGGCGACGTTGTCGGAGATCTTCACCGCCATCAGGTCCCGGCCCTCGTACGAGGTGCCGATGCTGATCTTGCGGGCGATCGACGGGTAGGTGGCGACGATCTGGTTGACCACGGTGGTCAGCTCGGCGTAGTCGTGGTAGTCGGCGTCGGCCGGCGGGAAGGCCAGCACGCCGACGTCCCCGTCGTCGTGGCCCCGGTCGGTCGGTGCCGGGGCGACCTCCTCCAGCCGGAAGCCGAGCCGGGTGATGGCGGCGGCCTCGGCGCGGGTGGCCGAGACGTGCAGCACCCCGTGCTCGGAGTAGTCGATGGAGGCGCCGGTGCGGGCGACCGCGCTACGGTCGGCGAGCGTACGCGGACCGAGCACCCGGTAGGGCGCGGCGGCCGGTTGTTCCTCACGGTCCGGGGCCGGCCGGGCGGAGACCGGTGGCGCGGATATGGCGAGCAGGCCGAGCCCGGCGGCGACGATGAGCGCCAGAGCACGGCGGACGGGGACGGTGCGGAAGGCCATGGACAACCTCCTGAAGGCGCGGGGATCCCCCGCTCGGTAGCGGACAGCCCACCACCGGTCACATGGTCATATCAATATCGATCGTTTTTTGGTCCATCCCAGCCGGATCCTCATGCCGGCAACATGTTTCCGCCAGCCGGTTCGCGACGGAGCCGGGTGCCGGAATCCGCCGGCTCAGCTGGCCGGACCGCGCCCCTGATCCGAGCCCGTCCCGGGCTGGTCGGCGGCCTGGTCCGCGGAGGCTGCACCGCCCGCCGGAGCGTCGGTGTTGTCCTGCTCCTCACCGGCGAGCGCGGTCCGCAGCCGCTCCTTCTCCGTGCGACGGCGCTCGGCGGCAGCGGCCATCTCCTCGGCCATCTCGTCGCGCCAGCGCTTGAGCAGGAAGAACGAGAGCGCGGCGGAGAACAGCAGCGCCACCATCAGCTTCAGGAAGATGTTCATGCTGACCGGCCAGAGGGCCGCCACGACGACCACGAAGAGCCCGATCCGGCCCAGCGTGTACTTGACCGCCGCGCTCACGCCGACGCCTCGCCGCTCAGCCAGATGGTGCGCTCGCTCACGTAGCCTCTCCTCTTCCCGCCGTCCGGCTGACGGCGCTCTCACTCCTGCGGTGCCGGCCCGCCGGGCCCGGTCTCAGCTCGTCCGGCTGGCCAGCCAGCGGACGCCGGGAAACCAGATCACCGCGTACACCACGGTGAACGTCGCCGCGGCCAGCCCTCCGGAGAGCAACGACGGAAGCCCGACGGTCACGCCGGCCAGCGCCAGCCCGGCGACCACCGCCACCGCGACCGCCACCAGCGCGGCCACCACCCGTGGGGCGCCGAACTCCCAGGCCCGGAAGTCCTCCCAGAACAGCCACGCCGGCAGGATCACCGCCAGCCAACCGTTTGCCTGGCCGAAGTCACCGGCCCCGAACGAGGCGAAGGCCCCGTCGAAGAGCACCAGCACCAGCAGCCCGATGACCACCCCGGCCAGGCCGACACCAAGCAGGTCGCCCAGGGTCCGGATGCGTCCCTCGGCGTCCCGACGGGGAAACGCGCTCTGCTGCTCGGTCATCGTCGTGCCAGCGTACGCGAACCGCGGCGGCGCCAGCCCGCTGGCCGGGTCGCCCATGGTTCGCCGGCCCCTCCGGCGTCCGATGTCGGCGGACTATCCGGACGGGAGTTCCCGTCGCCGCCGGGCCAACGTCCGCAGCGCCGCGCCGCCACCGACCAGCACTGCGCCGGCGAGCACCAGGGCACCGATCGCGGCACCGGTGCGCGGCAGTCCACCCCCGGGCGACGGCGCGGGAGAACCCGGCGAGGCGGTGGCTGACGGCGAGGTGGTGGTCGACGGCGTCGGCGAGGCGGTTGCCGAGGGCGAGGCGGTCGGGCTGGCGGTGCCCGAGGGGGTCGGCTTGGGGGCGATCGAGACGGAGATACGCACAGGCCTGCCCTGCTCGCCGCCCTGATCCGGTGCCGGCGCGGTGGCGGATGCCAGGGCGACCACGGTCACCGTGCTCGGCGGCCGGTGGTCGACCGCGGCCTGGGCGCCCGCCGCCCAGAGGACGACGATCGCTCCGGCCATCGAGGTGACCGCCGCCGCGTGCCGGCGGATCCGGGTCCTGTTCACCACAGTCTCTCTCTCGTCTCGGGTCTCACTGGTCTCCGCCCGCCGGTCCGGAACACCGCCACCAGTCCGGCGGTCGCCCGCGGCGGCCCACCGCGCCGGCGTCCGACGATCCCCAGGAACATGGCCGTGACCTGGACCCCGAGGAAGATCAGCATGCCCCATGACACCCCCGCTGTCGAGACGGCCCGATTGGCGGACGCGACCACCGCCGTTCGGCTCACGGTCCCTGGATCGACCGCACGGCAGGCGGATATCCGGCCGGCTCAGGAGACGTTTCGGGATCGTGCCGGTGAGCCGAAACTCCGAGGCGGGCAGCGGTTCGGGAATTCTGCTCACTTCGCCGCACCGAGGTGGGACCGGGCCCGCGCGGCACCGCTACGTGGCAGCGACCCGCCGGCACCGGACGGCGGATCGAGTGGCATGGCGGCCAGCCGGCGGGATCGGCGCAGGTACCAGCGGTACATAAGCAGCCCCACCAGGAAGGTCAGCAGTCCGACGAGCGTCCACGGCACGGAGAGCGTCGATCCGGAGCCGGACACCGAGGGCAGCGTGTCACGAGAGGTCCGGACGTTGGCCACCACCGTCGCCGTCAGCGGGCCGGCCGGCACGACGTGTGCGAACTCCTGCCGCAGCCGGAGCTCCGAGTCGGGCAGCAGCTCCGGCAGGTCGACCAGGCCGCCGGTGGCCAGGCGTACGCCCAGGGGGCCGCTGACCTGGAGCCGGACCGTGCCGGTCAGGCGGACGTTGCCGGTGTTGGCGATCCGGTAGGCAACCTGCATCTTTCCGCCCGGCACCGGCATTGCCGGGTTGTCGTGGTTCACCTCGACCGCGGTGACGGTCACGGCCGGCTCCAGCGGACCCGCCACCCGGAGGTAGACCCGGGCGGCGATCCGCCGCTCCACGTTCACCTGCTGGCCGTCCGCGCCGACCTGCACCTCCGTCACCGATGCGATGACACCGCCGGCGTGATCACCCGGGGTGGCATCGGCCGGCACCGTCAACCGGAACGACATGTCGGACCGCTTTCCCGGTGCCAGCGTCGTCGACGACTTGGGCAGCGTGATCCACGACCCCACCCCGCTCGGTGCCTGGCTGCGGGGCAGCAGTGCGAAACCGCCGTCGGGAGCGTTGAACGCGTCGGTCGGATAGAGGTCGACCTTGATCGGGCGGGCACCGAGGTTGCTCACCGAGAACCAGTCGGTGATCTCCTCTTTCGGCGCCAGCTCGTAGTCGAACTGCTTGCGCCCCTTGGGGCCGCTCGGGCTCGACGGCACCACCGTCCAGGTCGGATCCTCCGCAGCGGCGGCCGTGGCAGGTAGGGGAAGGGCGAGCATGCCGGCCGCCACGATGGTGGCGGTCAGCGCGACGGCGAGACGGCGGAGTCCGTCCCGGATCTTGTCGATCATCTGCGGCTCCGGGAGTCGAGCAGGAGAAAGCCGGCTGCGGCGGAGTGGTCGCGGGGCGGTGCCCACGACCACTCCGCCGCTGGTCGAGCGGCTGGCGATCAGGCCAGGGTCAGGGTCAGGGTCGCGGAGTACTCACCCGGCGGGATGTTGTCCGGGATGGTCAGGCTCAGGCCGGCGTCGCAGGTGAACGTGCCGGCGCTGGAATCCAGGGCGGCCGAGCAGAGGGTCCGAGCGTCGCCGAGGTCGGCGGCGGCACCGGCGACCACGGCACCCGAGCCGCCGGTCTTGGCGGCGGACGGGGTCCAGCTCAGGTTGCTGCTCGGGATGGTGTCGTCGCCGAGCGTGAAGTCCTCCACCTGGCCGGTGAGGTCCCAGCCGACGTTGGTGCCACGCAGGTCGGTGACGGTCGCGGTCGGCAGGTTGCCGGTCGCGGTGCCACCGACGGTGCCGCCGGCCAGCTGGGCCGTCGGGCTGGCGACGACGAGCGTGAACGCGCCCGGCGCCACGTCGGCGATGATCTCCACCGGCGCGGTGATGGCCCCCGCGGCGGCGGTGATCTGGTACGGGGCCGCCGCCGAGTTGGACGCCTTGAAGGCGGTCGCGTCGGTCGGCACGAAGGCAGCCGACAGGCCGAAGGTGCCGACCGGCAGGGCGGTGGTCGCGAAGGTGGCGGTGCCGTTGGAGACCGCCGCGGTACCGACCACGGAGGCGCCGCGGCGGAACTCGACGGTGCCGGCGGCGGTGGCCGGGGTGACGGTGGCGGTCAGGGTGACCTCGGTGCCCTGCTCCACCGGGCTGGCCGGGTTCACGGCGAGCGCGGTGGTGGTCTCCTCGGCGATCGGGACCCGCCAGGTGTTGCCGCTGACCACGATGGAGGTACGGAACTCGTCGGCGTGCCGGCCCTCGGTCAGGCTGTAGCACTCCATGACGACCCACCACTCACCGCTGCCGGGGGCGGCACCGAGCGCGGTCTGGAACGACCGGTTCGGGTTGACGGTGATGCCGTCGGGGTACTCGGCCGGGTTGTCGTAGCCGCCACCGCCGAGCACCGGGGCCAGGTTCGAGTACGGACCGCCCGGACGACCGATCCGGAGGTTGGCGTTCTCACCGAAACCGGCCGGGCAGAGGGCGGTGGTGCCGCTTTGGAAGATCGGGGTGTCGGTCACCAGACCGCTGGTCTGACTGATCTGCACCTCGCCGAGCGACGCCGCCTGCGCCGGGGCGGCGATGCCGACCAGGACGCCGGCCGACAGCGCCATGGCGCCGAGGAGAGCGCCAGCGCGGGCGAGCACACGCTTGTTCATGAATCACTTCCTCTCGTGAGGGTGAACCCGGCCCGTCCCTCTGGAAGGGCCGGGATAAGGCTCAACCTCGGGCATGAAAGCGCAGGCAGGGCAATGTCTCCGCCAAACGTGCGCAAAGCAAATTCTGGGTGCCCGCCCATCCACCGAACGGATGTCGGGGTAAGCGGATCAGCCGAAGCGGCCATTGACGTAATCGTGAGTGCGCTGATCCTGCGGATTGTCGAACATTGCCGAGGTCGGCCCGTATTCGACAATGAGACCGGGTGTCCCGTGCGAGGCGAGAAAGAACGCGCACTGGTCGGAGACCCGGGCCGCCTGCTGCATGTTGTGGGTGACGATCACGATCGTCACCTCCGCGCGCAGTTCCGCGATGGTCTCCTCGATCCGGCGGGTCGAGGTCGGGTCGAGCGCCGAGCACGGCTCGTCCATCAGCAGCACCCGGGGGCGTACGGCGAGCGACCGGGCGATGCAGAGCCGCTGCTGCTGGCCGCCGGAGAGGGCCCCGCCGGGCTGGCGGAGTCGATCCCGCACCTCCTTCCACAGGCCGGCCTTGGTCAGCGTCTCCTCGACCAGCGCGTCACGTTCACCCCGGGACGCCCGGGTGCCGGTCAGTCTCAGGCCGGCCACCACGTTGTCGTAGATGGACATCGCTGGGAACGGGTTCGGCTTCTGGAACACCATGCCGACCTGGCGGCGGGCGTCGGTCAGCCGGCGCTCCGGGTCGTACAGGTCGCGCCCGTCGAGCAGGACCTCACCGGCGAGCGAGGCGCCGGGCACGAGTTCGTGCATCCGGTTGAGCGTCCGCAGGAAGGTGGACTTTCCGCAGCCGGAAGGGCCGATGAGGGCGGTCACCTGACCGGCCGGCATGGTGAGGGAGACGCGGTCGAGCACCTTGTGGTCGCCGAACCAGGCCGAGATGGACCGGGCGTCCAGGGCAGCCAGCCCCTCTCCCGGTGGCCCGTACCGCCGCCCGGCCGGTACCGGGTCGGCCGGAGAGGGGTCGGTGACCGGCAGGTCGACCAGCGTCGCCGAACCAGCCGATTCGGCGGTCGTCAGCGGCGGGCCGGAGATCGGGACGGTTGCCGGGGTGCCCGGATTGTCGATGCGGTGTTTCACAGGAACCTCCGGCTAGAGCAGGTTGGGCAGCAGTCGGACGGCCTGGTCGCAGGCGGCGCAGCCGAGGGCGGCGAGGAGCGGTCCGCCGGCGATCCACGCCTGCCAGCCGCCCCAGCGATTGCGCAGATAGGTCACGGCCAGCACGGTGAACAGGAGCGCCTGGGCCCAGAGCATCACCGGCGTCCAGGCGTCCGGATCGGTCCCCATCGCCAGCTCGGCCGGGGGCAGCGCGGCCGCGGTGAACCGGCGGGCCGGAGTCGGCTGGACATCGCTGGCCAGGTCGGCGTCGACCCACATGACATCCGTGGGCATGAACTCGGTGCCGAGGGCGGTGATGAGCGTGAGCCGTCCCCCGTCCGCCGCGGGCGGGTCCGGCACCGGATCGCCCGGGTGGCGGATTCCGGTCACCACGTACTCGTGTCGGTTCTCGCTCTGTCCGGTCGTGACCCGGATGACGTCGCCGGGCATGAGCAGTTCGAGGTCGCGGAAGGGTCCGCCGTACGCCGCCCGCCGTCCCATGATCACGCTGGTGCCGCGCTGTCCGGGCAGGACGCTGTCGCGACGGTGGCCGGGACCGGATCGCAGCACGTCGGCGCTGGTGCCCTCGAAGACCACCGCGTCCAGGCCGATCCGGGGAATGTGCAGCAGCGCGACCGGCGAGCCGGGCGCGACCAACATCTCCCTCCCCTCCGGATCCTCCCGGTAGTCGATCCGGTACTGGCTCACCGGTGCGGTGCCCTGGGCCAGCTCACTCCGGAAGTCGGCGAACGCCGTCTGCTGGTTGCGCTGGTACTGCAACTGACTGACGACGGTCAGGTGCAGCACCATGCCCAGCGCCAGCACGGCGAGGATGCTCAGCGCGGTGCCCGGCACCTGGAGCGCGAGGTTGACCGACCGGCGCAGCGGCGGCGGTGCGGATGGCGGGGTGGCCGCCACCGGCGGCTCGGCCGGCGGCGGCGCCAGCGGATTCATCGTGGCCGTCGACATGCTTTCTCTCCTCGCGACCGGATCTGCTCTGGCGGGCCGTCCGGACGGTGGCCCGGACGGCCCGCACGGCGGGTGGGGGCTCAGCTCCGCCGGTCAATGTCGGATTCGGTGGCGTCGCCGCCGGGCTGGTCGTCATCCGGCCACCGCACCGGCTCCCACTCGCCTTCGCGACGGCGTCCGGCTGCCATCGCGGTGGTGCCGACGCCGACCAGCACCAACCCGGTCAGACCCATGCCGATCAGCGGAAGACCGGTCTTCGGCAGGTCGCCGCCACCGCCCGGGTTGCTCGGATCGTCCGTCGGGTCGTCGGTGGGGTCGTCCGTGGGCTCGTCCGTCGGGTCGGTGGGATCCGGGCTCGGCGAGGCCGCTCCTACCTCGACCACCACCTCGTCAGAGGTCGACGGTGCGAAGACGGTGCTGTCGGTCGGGGTGAAGACCGCGGTGAGGGTGTGCCGTCCAGCGGTCATCGCGGTCGTGTGGATGACGGTGTTGCCGGAGCCGTTGCCGGTGACCGTCCCGGGCTCGCCGAGCGGCGTCGCGCCGTTCCAGAACTGGACGGCGCCGGCCGCGTCGGCGGGCGTGACCACCGCGGTCAGCGTGAGTTCCGCACCCGGTGCCAGCGGGCCGGTCGGGGAGACGGCCAAGCTCGTCGTGGTCTCGGTCGCCCCGATCTGGAAGGTCTGCCGGAGCGAGGTGCTGGCCGCACCCTCCGGGCCCGCCGGCACGAAGTGCGCATCGAAGCTGTGCCGTCCCTGAGGCAGCTCCGTCACCGTGATCGAGGACGTGCCGTTCGACACCGCCGCGGAGCCCAGCTCGGTCTTTGTCGTAGCGCCGTACCGGGCGAAGTGGACCGTTCCCGCTGCCGCCGGTTCGATCGTCGCGGTCAGCGTGAGCGGGGTGCCGACCGGCTGCGGGCTGGTCTTGTCGATCTTCAACGTGACCGTCGTGGTGCCCGGCGCCACCACCAGCAGTTGCCGGCGCTCGGAGTTCGACACCTGGTACGCGTTCTCGTCCGCCGGCTGGAACGTGACGAAGAGTTCGTGCGGCGTGGCGTTGGCCGGAAGTTCCGACGTGGTGAGGACCGCGGTTCCATCCACGACCGTCACCGTGCCGATGTCGAACGTCCGCGGGTCACCGCCATCGTCCGCGCTCCGGGTCACCCTCCGGAAGATCGCCTCACCGGCGGCCGACGCCGGCTCCACGTGTGCCGTCAGCGTCACCTCCCCGCCGGCCTCCAGCCGTTCGGCCGACAGGGTGAGCGTGGTGGTCGTACCCGCCGCGGTCGAGCAGCTCGTGCCCACCCGCCAGGTGTTGCCACAGACGAAGATCGGGGTCTGGAACTCGTCGGCGTGCCGGCCCTCGGTCAGGCTGTAGCACTCCATGACGACCCACCACGCGCCCTCGCCCGGAGCGGCACCGAGCGCGGTCTGGAACGACCGGTTCGGGTTCACGGTGATGCCGTCGGGGTACTCCGCCGGGTTGTCGAAGCCGCCACCGCCGAGCACCGGAGCCAGGTTCGAGTACGGGCCACCCGGACGACCGATCCGCAGGTTGGC
Organism: Micromonospora sp. CA-263727; assembly: GCF_050942455.1. Taxonomy (NCBI): domain Bacteria; kingdom Bacillati; phylum Actinomycetota; class Actinomycetes; order Micromonosporales; family Micromonosporaceae; genus Micromonospora; species Micromonospora sp. CA-263727. The sequence goes on along the minus strand of NZ_CP192031.1, from coordinate 380,645 downwards.
GTTCTCACCCCAGCCGGCCGGACAGCGGCCGGTGGTGCCGCTCTCGAAGATCGGGGTGTCGGTCACCAGACCACTGGTCTGGCTGATCCGCACGGCGCCGAGCGACGCCGCCTGCGCCGGGCCGGCCAACGTGATCAGCACGCCGGTGGTCAGCGATGCGAGGGAGAGCACGAGGGCGGCTCCCAGCGCGGTCACGCGGGCGAACCAACGCCTGCTCATCTGCGGTACCTCCGCTGGTCGGGATAGTCGCTGGTGGGATGGGACCTGGTCCGGTCGTCCGGGCTGATGCGGAGGTCCGGGCGGCCGACGACCGCCCGGACCGGTATCGCACCGATCAGCTGTTGAACCGCAGGTTGGTGTAGCCACAGTTCGCCTCAAGGGGCGAGACGAAGTTCGCACGGATGCCGAAGCCGAACAGCTGGGCGACGTTGCGCGGCACGCCGCCCTCGTTGACAGTCGCGGTGCAGACCGTCGAGTTGGGCCCGACGAAGTTGCCGGCGATGGCCGGCACGCTCAGCTTGGCGGTCGGCACGACGTTGTAGACGTCACGACGAAGCGGGAAGTTGATGTTCAGCACGCCACCCACCACCGGCTGCTGGACCGTCCCGCCGGTGGGCCGCATGCCCGTCAGGGAGGCCTCGCCCCGCCGGTCCTCGACCGTGACCTGGGTCAGGTTCTGGATCCGGGCGGAGTTGGACTGGGCAACATACTGCGCGGCAGAGAACGGCACGACCCGGTTCGGGAAGCCGTTGAGCACCGTGCCGTCGTGCTCCTGCGCCCGCGGGATCAGCGGGGTGCCGCCGGTCGCCAGGCAGGGGTAGTCGCCGAGGTTGATCTCCTGCTCGGTGATGCCCACCCGCTGCGACCAGAACTCCCACGTGCCCGAGCCGGCCTGGAGCATCACTGGCTGGACCGTGACGCCACCGATGGTCCGGTCGAGGCAGCGGTAGACCCGCTGGGCCTGGGCGAACGACACGTTCGACGGCAGGTCGCCGAAGGTGTTGCGGGCCAGGGCCACGGCGTCCACGCCGAACGGGATGTAGGTGTAGTTGCCGGTCGTCGACGGGTTGCTGCCGCCGCCGTAGCTGGACGACCGGGCAAAGTCGACGCAACCGGTCACGTTCACGTTCTGCCACCGGCCCGGGCCGCCCTGGCCGATGTCCTCGCCCTCCGAGGCGAGCAGCGACCGGCGGCCGTTGCCCGACCCGTTCGGACGCGGGAATTCGCAGTCCGTCGACTTGGTCTTGATGTTGGCGGTGCCCCGGGCGTCCCAGGACGCGATGACCTTGTTGCCACCCGAGGTGACGACGTTGCCCAGACCGTTCATCACGTCCTGGGTGGTGTCCGACCCGGTGCCGGCCAGAACCCGGTACTCGTTGGCCGGAACCGGGTCCGCGGCGGCCGGGGTGGCCACCATGCCGGCGGCGACCACGGCGGCGAAGGCCGCCGCGCTCACCCTGCCGATGGACTTGACCTTCATGCGTGCTCCCTTTCTTCGGGGCATGACATTCGCGCTCGTCCGAAAGCGGACGGGCCAAATCCCATGGTCGCTGCGGCTGATGGCTGCTGAAACCGGCGACAGACAAACGTTTTGGGACGTTGTCTCTCGCCAACACGTAGGCCGAATGAACAGCAATTGGCGAAATCGCCAGGTGGACTTGTCGGACCTCATTCGTCGGATTCCACGGACAGATAGCGGACGCCGTATCGGCGCAGAATGGGTCCGGCCACGCCACCTATCAGCCCGACGGCCAGAATGCCGACGAGCAGATAGCGAATGTTGCCCAGCGGGCTGCCCTGGGAGGCGCGGACGGCCAGATCGGTCGGGGCCTGCGGCGACGGCGCGGTGTTCGCCGGCGAAGGCACCGCACCCGGGCTCGGCACGCCGGCCGGCGGCAGCGCGGCACCGGTGGTGGCCACCGGGGCACCGGGAGGCGGAGAGTTCCCGGCGGCCGGCGGCGCGGTCGCACCGGGCGTCGGCGTGGCCGACGGACGGGCCCGTTCAAGCTGGTCCGCGGCGGCCCTGGTCCGGGCGCGCAACGCTTCGGAGAGCGGCACGTACCCCTCGGGCAGTTGGCCACGGGCGAAGCCGGACTGCTGACCCGCGCCGGCGATGTAACGCAGCAGGATGGCGTAGTCGCGCCGGGCGTCGGCGGGGTCGGTCAGGTCGGCGACCGCATAGGTCAGGATCGACAGCGGGTACGCCCCCGACGTGGACCAGGCTTTCCCCGGATCGATCACCGGCACGTCCCGGACCTCGCTCGGGACGGCGACCTCGGCAGCCGCCTGCATCCCCTCGGTGCTGGCGCCGCGGCAGTCCGAGGCCGCATACCGACCGGTGGCGGCCTGGTACGTCGCTCGGCACAACTGCGCGGTGAAGAGCCCGTACCGCGCGGCGGAGGCCGAGTCGGTCACCGACATGGCGAACCGCGTGCCCACCTGGTCGCGGGGCACCTTGGTGAACTCCGGCACCCCGGACAACGGCACGTTGATCAGATCGAGCGGGGACGCCCGGCCGCCGATGTCGGCCCGCAGCGTCTGCTCCGCGCCCTTGCCGAGGCCCTGCGTGTACGGCCGGTAGTCCAGGGTGCAGAGGTTCGCCTCGCCCGTCCGGTCCTCCCGCTCCCAGGGCTCCACCACGCAGTGCGACTCGGCCTTGGGGAAGTAGTCCGGCGCCCCGCTGCGCAGCGCCTCCGCGTACGCGGGGTTCACCACCATGCCGTGCTCGTCCGGTGCCGGCTTCTCCTCGGTGCCCTTGAGCCAGGCGGCGGCGTCCGGGTCGGCCAGCACCCACTGCCAGAGCGTCCGCGCCGCCACCGAGCTGCCGTTGGGCATCATGAGGCCCTGCAAGGTGGCCGAGGGACGGTCCTCCCAGGACCGGAAGACCGGGTTGAGGTCCAGGAACTCCGGATCGTTGCGGATGCTGCCCGGGTTCTTCTCCGGACCTGCGCCGCCCGGAACGTCCCGCCGGTACGACTGCGTGAGCAGCTTGGCGACCAGCCGGGGCGTGAGCTTGAGGTCGTGCAGCCCCAGGCCGCGCAGTTTCTCGGTCTCCGCATCGCGCCGGTCCACGCCGAGGTTGACGTCGATGTTGATCGCGATCACGACGCCGCTCAGGGTCGCCGGAGCGTGGACGACCGCCGGATCGGTGTCGGTGGTCGACACCGGCTCGGCGCTGTAGACCAGCCCCGGTGCGGTCTCGTAGGGCGCGAGGAGCTGGCGTGCGGCCTCGAAGTCCCCGACCGGGGAATAGCTGACGGAGGCGCCGCCGGCCGCCGTGCAGAGCGCCGGCCGCCAGGAGGTCGCCGCCTCGGCGGCCAGCTCGGTGCCGGCGGTGATCCGCTCTGGCCGGTCGAGCGGGCACACGTTGCCGATCGGCTCGAATTCGAGCGGCACCACGATCCGGTGCTGCCACAAGGCGGGCGTCAACGGCGACCCGTGGACCCCGCCGCTGACCGAGACGTCCTCGCTCGTGTACGGGTGGAGATGGCCCCGGGGCACGATCACCAGCGAGCAGGGGCGGGACGGCTGCTCGCGTCCGGCGGAGTCCAGGTAGGGTGCGCCGCAGCCGAGGTCCGGAGCGCGCATGGCGTTCTGCACCTCGAAGGCGATCCGGCCGGTGCCGTCACCGGCGGTCAGGGCGTACGGGTACTCGTTGGTCACGGCCGGCGAGAAGTACTGCGCCAGCGTCTCCTCCGAGTAGGCCTCCCGCTCGTCCGGCCTTCTCGGGTCCTTGATCATGGGAAACGGGTTTCCCGGGCTGCCGTCCGCGGTCCGGGGCTGCTCGCAGCTGCCGGAGACCGGCTGGCAGCTGACCGGCCAGAAGGGCACCGACCTGGCCCCCTCGGGCAGCGTCTCGCCCGGGTCGCGCTCGGGATAGCCGGCGATCCCCAGGCCCTCGATCTCACGGCTGCCCGCGTTGATCGAGGTCAGGTCCCCGACGTTCTGGTTCGGCATCACCGGTGTGGCGAGCTTCGTGCCGAACTGGCAGGTTTCCCGGAACCTGAGCCCGAGCGGATCGTCGGCCGCGTTCGGATCACCCCAGCACTGCATCAACTGGAGGTAGTCGACGCCCAGCTGGCGCAGTCTCGGCGTCGGGGTGGCGCCCTTCCAGGTCACCACGACGGCCTGGTTGGCCAGGTCCTTCGTCTGGCTGACGGTGACCTCGAAGGACGAGAAGTCGGCCGGCGCGGTGCCGGGGATGACCTCGTCGGGGCCGAGGTTCCGCCCCTTCACGGTCACCGCCGAGCCCCCGGCGGCCTGCTCGGCACGGGCCGGATCGGCACCGATCCGACTCCCCACGGCAGCGGGTTGCAGGGTCGCGAGGATGCCCAGGAGGAGAGCCAGCACGGTGACGGAGAGGGCGCGGCGGGTTGCTGCGCGGGTACGGCTGCGGCTCATCGGTCACGCCACCGGTCGTCGCCACGGTGCCGGTTCTGCAACGTGTTCGCCAGCAGCGGCGGTGCGATCACCAGGCCGAGCAGCAGCAGGCCGGCCAAGAGCATCATCGTGTGCTGGAGCCGCCAGCCGCCCTCGCCGGCAAGGGACACCGGTACGGCGACGGCCTGCTCGCCCGCGCCGGCACCGCCCGGGTCGTCGGAGCCGATGACCTCACCGGTGTCCGGGTCCACCACCGGCGGGGCCCCGGCGGTGGGCACCCCGCTCGGGCCGCCCGTGCCGGTTCCACCGGTACCGGTTCCGCCCGTGCCGCTGCCACCCGTGCCCGGTCCGGTCGTGCCGCCACCGGGGCCCGCCGAGGTGGTCGGGTTCGGGCTGCCCCCGCCGGCCGAGCAGGCCGCCGCCGCCAGCACCGGAGTCGCCTGCGGTGCGCCGGCCGTGCCGGCCGGGTTCTGGGTCGGGCCACGCTTGTCACAGGCCGAGGGCTGTGGAGCATTCTGGGCCAGGGCGTTGCCGCCACTCGACGAGACGGTGGGGTTGTTGCAGCTGGCGATCTTCTGCTTGATGTTCAGCTTCTGGGCGCCCGGGATCCGCTGCACCTGTTCCATGCCGCGTTCCACCAGGTTGACCGGCAACGGCGAGTAACCCAGCACCTCGGCCTGCCGCTGCCCCTCGCAGAGGAAGTAGTAGGCGAACTTGCCGAGGGTCTCGCCGTGGTCGGTGGTGAAGGCGTACTGCTCCTGCCCCGCCACCGTCCCGACGGGGAGGATCATGTAGGAGTACGACGACATCGGGTAGCTGCGCGGATCGGGGTTGCGGTAGACGTCGTCCAGGATCTGGGTGAGGTAGTCGTCGGCGTCGACCGAGCCGGTGTCCTTGATCCTCGCCTGGGTCAGGGCGACCGCCACGTTCCGTGCGGTCGGCTCGACGTAGTAACCCGCCCGGTTGAGCATCCGGACCACCGGAAAGCGCGCGTTGAGCGCGTACGAGTACTCGACATAGGTGATCGCGCCCTCGGCGTTGTCCTGCCGGACCTTGCCCGAGACGCCGTCCGAGCCGGTCGCTCCGATCATGCCGGCGAGCCGGGGGTACGTGGAGGTGATGCCGCACGGCGCCGGCTTGTTCCAGTTCCGGCAGTACGCGTTCCAGATCGCCGGATGCTCCTTGCTCATCCAGAGGGTGAACTGGGCTGTCGTGCCGGATCCGTCCTGCCGGACCACCGGCGTGATCGCGCGGGCCGGGAGGCTCAGGCCGGGATTGTCGGCGCGGATGGCCGGGTCGTTCCACCGGGTGATGCCGCCCGTAAAGATCTTGGCGATGTTCTCGCCGGAGAGCCGGAGGTTGGTCACCCGCCGACCGTTGATCTTCAGGTTGTACATGAAGGCCGTGCCGCCGGCGACGATCGGCATGTACCCGGACGGCCGGGCGCCCTTGCTGTCCGTGCCGCCGAACGCGTCCCGGAGGCCGTACGGGATCTCCGAGACGCCGAAGTGGGCCTTCCCCTCCCGGAACTGGGTGCGCCCCTGGGTCGACCCGGCTGCCTCGTACTGCACCTCCAGGCCGTTCGCCTGCACGTTCGCGGCCCAGGCGGCGACGGCGTTGGCGCTCCACGTCGAACCGATGCCGACGATCCGCACGGTCCGCTTCGCCGCCTGGGCGGAGGGCGAAACGGGCGGTGCGAGCGCGCCGACGAGGGCGACGACTCCCGCAACGGCCAGCAGCCGCACCGGGCGGCGGATCCGCTGTCTCACCATGACCTACCTCGTTGTCGCTTCCGTTTGGTTGTCGGATCGGGGTGGACCGCCGGCGTCATGAGCCGGACGTTCCGGACGCTCCCGCTCCCGCCTGGCGAAGCGCAGCGCGTCCCGGCGCGAGGCGATGGCCCGGCGTCGACGCTGGCCCCGACTGAGTTGGCCGGGAGCCCGGCCGCCAATCAGCCGGGCGAGCACGAAGAGCAGGAGGACGAGCAGCATCAGCACGGTCGCGGCGCCGAACCCGCGGGCGATCATCACCTCGTCCGGTCGGCGTACCGCGTCGAAGGTGAACAAGGGCAACGAAACCTGCGGCCCATTGGTGGGATCGAGGTTCGTGAACTGGGTGAAGCCGGCCGTGAGCAGCACCGGCGAGGTCTCGCCGATACCCCGCGCCGTGCCGAGGATGATCGCGGTCGTCGCGCCGGAACGGGCGGTCGGCAGGATGACGTGCCAGATGGTGCGCCACTGCGACGCGCCCAGGGCCTGCGCCGCCTCCCGCAGCGTGCCCGGCACCAGCCGGAGGACGACGTCGGCCGCACGGATGATGATCGGCAACATCATCACGCTGATCGCCAGGGCCGCGGCGAACCCGGATTTCTGGCCGATCAGCGGAAGGTCCCCGTAGCGGCGTTCCAGTTCGCCGAGCGCCAGGATCACCGTGGCGTAGATGAAAAGTCCCGCCACGATCGACGGCAGGGCCGTCATCGCCTCGACGATGATTCGCACGAAGCGGGTGAACGGACTGGGCATCTCGCTGAGGAACACCGCGCAGAGCAGGCCCAGTGGGATCGTGATCGCCAGGGCGATGCTGATCTGCTGGAGCGTGCCGATCATCGCGTGCCGGATGCCGCCGACCGAGAGCGGATCCAGCGGGCCGGCCTGCCGGGCGTCCTCGTAGTAGAAGTTGAGGTGCGACAGCGGCTCCCGGCCCTTGAAGAGGGTGAACCCGACGACCACGACCAGCGCGAGCAGCATCAGGAAGGCCAGGCTGTGCACGACGGCGGCGACGATGCGGTCCTGCACCGCCGGGCCCGACTCGTCGAGCGAGACGAGCACGCCGTAGATGCCCAGGAAGATCAGGTAGGCGAGGACGACGAAGCCGAGCAGACCGTCGAAGGGCGCCAACTGGTGGAAGACCAGGAAGGTGACGCTGACCGCCGCCGTCGCGGCACCGAGGAACGCGAGGAGATCGGTACGTCGGGCCGCCGTCAGCGCGCGCCGCGCCTCGGGCGCCTTCGGGCGCGCGGATCGCTGCGGCACGGTGGTGTTGGACGCCCCGCCGGCCGTACCTTCCGGTTCCGTCGGCACCGCCGGAGCCGGCACCTTCGGCTCGGCGAACATCGTCTGGTCGGCGCTCACCCGCGGCTCCTCACGCGTCACTCGCCGCGCCGGACCGGCTGCGGCTGATGATCAGGCCGGCCCCGAAGTTGACGACCAGGGTCATCGCGAACAGGACGAGACCGGCCGCCATCAGGCCCGCGATCCCGATCTCGTTGGACTCGGCGTACCGCAGCGCGATGAGCGAGGAGATGGAGCCACCGCCGCTCTGCAGGATGTGCGGCTGGATGACGAACACGACCGAGATGACCAGGTAGACGCCGATGGTCTCGCCCAACGCCCGACCGAGGCCGAGCATGGTTCCGCCGATCATTCCGCCGCGCCCGAAGGGCAGCACGACGGAACGGATCATGCCCCACTTCGTCGCCCCCAGGGCGTACGCGCCCTCCCGCTCGCTCACCGGCGCCTGGGAGAAGACCTCCCGCATGACCGAGGCGATGATCGGGGTGACCATCATCGCGACGATGATCCCGGCGATGAACGTCGAGCTGGTGAACGCGCCTTCGCTGATCGGGTTCCGCGGGTCGTAGTCGTCCACCCGGAACAGCGGAAACCAGCCGAGGTACGTGGCCAGCCAGCGGGGCAGTCCCTCGTTCTGTTCGCCGACCACCAGCAGGTGCGGTTCGAGCAGGTAGAGACCCCAGATCCCGTACACCACGCTGGGCACCGCAGCCATCAGGTCGACCAGGTTGATCAGGACCGGAGCGACCCGGCGCGGCGCGTACTCGGTGATGTACAGCGCAGCGCCCACGGCCAACGGCACCGCGATGGCGATCGCGACGGCGGCGATCAGCCCGGTGCCGACGAGGACGCCGGCCACACCGAAGTTGGCCCCCTCCGGATCCCACTCCTGGGTGGTGAGGAACCGCCAGCCCATGATGTCCAGCGCCGGAATCGCGCGCAGGGTGAGGAACGTGCCGACCAGCAGCATGATGACCAGGACGATCGCGCCGGCCACCCGGAACACGCCTCGGAAGAACCTGTCGGAGAGGCTCCGGCGCTGCCGTAGCCGGCGGGGGGCCTCGGCCCCGCCGCCGGTCGGCGTCTCACGGCCGGAAACGACGACCGTCATCAGCCGACGTCCCGCTGCCGTAGGTCCCGCCGCAGTGCCGACTCCCGCACCAGGTGGGTCGGAATCGGCGAACGGGGCAGGCCGCCGTGGCCGTCCCGTGGTGGCGGAAACGGCTCCGGCGTCCGGCGCCGCCGTACGCTACGGGTTCCCGGGACCACCTCGGCGAGCGGCAGCGCCTCCAGGAACCGGGTCAGGTTGTACATGCATTCGCGAGCACGCAGGTACGAGCGGCTGGACAAGGCCACCGGCACCCCGTCCAGCTCGACGAGCCAGGTCCACTGCCCGTCGGTCGGCAGGGTGCTCTCCATCGGCACCACCCGGTCCACGTTGGCTCGAAGGTCGAGGACCGACTGCCGGCAGTTGGCGTAAAGCTGGTGGTAGACCGCGCCGCGACCGAGCGGCCGGTTGTTCGGCGAGACGAGCATCCAGACGATGCCGTCGACCTCCTGCCCCTGGTACGGCCCGGGCATTGGCGCGGCGAGAAACACGAACCGTGAACGCTGCACCCTCGTCCCCCTCTTCTCCGGCGTGCCCCACGCACGCAGGTTGCCGCCTCCCCAGGAAGCAATTCGCTGTACAGGGTGGGGACCATGGGTGACCCCTTACGCAGCCGTCCGCTCACGCCAGACGTGCAGCATGTGAACAGCGCGTACCGGAGCATCCACCGTTCGGATAACTCGGCCACCCGCGCAGCGGACCGGTCACCGTCCCGTCAGCGACGGCCGCCCTTCCGGCCGGGCACCTGCGGGGTCGGCCGGCGGGTCGCCAGCCAGGTCGCGCCGACCAGGGCCAGGGCGCCGAGCAGGGCAAGAATCCACCAGGGGTTGGGGAGCGAGGCGGAACCGGTCCCTCCGTTGCCGGTGAGCCGACGCTCGGCGTCGTCGGGCTCTGCCGGGGCTGTCGCGTCCCCGCCGGCCGGGGTCGCGGACGCCGTCCCGGGCGGCTGCCGCGTCGCGCTGCCCGCACCCGTCGCGGCGTCGTCGGGCACCACCAGGCCACCGTCGGGGCCCGGGGTGGCGGGTGCGGCGCCCGCAGGCCGGCCGGTACGCCACTGCCGGCCGGAGACCGTGATCGAGGTGACGAACCGTTCCGGGTGCAGGCCCTGGGTGTCGCTCAGGCACTCCACGACCACCCACCACTCACCGTCGACCGGTGCGCCACCGAGCGCGGTGGCGAAGGAACGGTTGGGCCGGGCGGTCACCGGGGCGCGGTCGTAGCCACCGTCGGTCAGCGGCCGGGCGAGGTTGCTGAACGGGCCACCGGGCGGACCTACTCGCAGCTGGGCGTTGCGCCCGAAGCCGGCCGGGCAGGGCGCCGACGTGGTGGCACTGGCAAAGATCGGGGTGGTGTCGACGGTGCCGCTGGTCACCGGCAGCCGCACCGACCCCAATGGCGCGGCGCTGGCCGGGGCGGGCGCGACGACGCTCGCGGCAGCCAGGAAGAGAACGGAGGCGACGGCGGAGCGCGCACGTGGGTATCTGGACACACCGAGGGTCTATGCGGGGTGTGCGAACACCGGCGCACGCCCGCCGACGCGCGGGACAGACAGCAGATGAACACCGACCGGCGGAGCGCCACTCCGGCCGGTGGGCGGCTCAGGTCAGGCCCAGACCTGCTGCGGCTCGGAGCGGCGCTGCGCCAGCGTCGGCGCGGCGTCGTACTCGCGGACCACCTCGTAGCGGGTGTTCCGCTCGACCGGCCGGAAACCGGCGTCCCAGATCAGGTGCAGCAGGTCGTCCCGGTGCATCGTGTTCGGCGTCCCGTACGAGTCGGCGTCGTGGGTGATCTTGTATTCCACGACCGAACCGTCCAGATCGTCCACACCGAAGTTGAGCGACAACTGGGCCACTGAGAGCCCGTGCATCACCCAGAAGCACTTGACGTGCGGCACGTTGTCGAACAGCAGCCGGGAGACCGCGAAGGTCTTCAACGACTCGGCCGGCGAGGCCATCGTCGTCCGGGCCTGGATCCGGTTACGGATCTTGCCGTCCGCCGAGTCCACGAAGTCGTGCTGGTAACGCAGCGGGATGAAGACCACGAAGCCCCCGGTCTCGTCCTGCAACTCCCGCAGCCGCAGCACGTGGTCGACCCGGTGCCGGGGCTCCTCGATGTGGCCGTAGAGCATGGTCGACGGGGTCCTCATGCCCTTGCTGTGCGCCAGCCGGTGGATCCGCGACCAGTCCTCCCAGTGGCAGGCGTGGTCGACGATGTGCTGGCGGACCTCCCAGTCGAAGATCTCCGCGCCGCCACCGGTCAACGACTCCAGGCCGGCATCCATCAGCTCGTCGAGGATCTCGTCGGCGGTCAACCCGCTGATCTTCTCGAACCACTGCACCTCGGTCGCGGTGAACGCCTTGAGCTTGACCTTCGGCAGCGCCGCCTTCAGCTCGCGCAGCACCTTCGGGTAGTAGCGCCAGGGCAGCGTCGGGTGCAGGCCGTTGACGATGTGCAGCTCGGTGAGCTGCTCGTCCTCCATCTCCTTGGCCTTGCGGACCGCCTCGTCGATCCGCATCGTGTACGCGTCCTTCTCGCCCGGCTTGCGCTGGAACGAGCAGTACGCGCACGAGGCGGAGCAGACGTTGGTCAGGTTGAGGTGCCGGTTGACGTTGAACATGACCTGGTCGCCGTTCAACTCGGTGCGCCGGTGGTGTGCCAGCCGGCCGAGCCAGGTCAGGTCGTCGCTGTCGTAGAGGGCGATCCCGTCCTCACGGGTCAGCCGCTCCCCCGCGTACACCTTCGCTTCGAGCTCGCGCTTGAGTCCGGCGTCCATCGAAAGCCCGTCCCTTCCACCTCCGGTCGCAACCGGAGCCCGGTCGCCACCAGAGCCTACGTCGACCGCAGGCGCAGCTCACACCGCGGTCCGGCGGCAACGCGGGCGACACCGGACTCTCAGCCTCCTGTTACCGGCCCAGACATCGACACCGGGATACCAGGTGCGGTAAGACAGGATGGGACACGAACACCCACTTCGCGTCCCACCGCCGCGTCCGGGCAGTCGCGGCGAAACAAGCCAGACGGGGAGCGGCATGGTCGACAGCGCGAACGGGCAACGGCAGCGGCGACGGAGTCCGGTGGTCTCACCGGTGCTGCGACCGATGCTCTGGTCCGCGTTGCTCAGCGCCATCGCCAGCACGGTCCTCGCCGCTCCGGCGTACGCCGACCCGAGCGTGCCGGTCACGGTGCCCGACAGCGGTTCCCGGCCGGTGGTCACCGGCCCGCTACAGCTGCCCGGCGGCGCTCAGGCCGGCGGCGCCCCGGGCGTGGTGACCCCGCCCGTCCCGGGCAACACGCTTGAGGCCCAGATCAACGCCGCCGAGGCGCGGGTCGGCGAGCTCGGCACCCAACTGCTCGAACTGCAACAGCAGCGCGCCGAGGCCGAGGCGGAGCAGCTCGCGGCCGAGCGCACCCTGGAGTTCGCCCGCGCCGCCGTCCAGCAGGCGCAGCAGGGCGCCGACCAGGCCGCCGCCGAGGCGATCAAGGCCGCCGCCGCGCTGCCGCCCGGCGACTTCGCGACCGACCTGCGCGACCTGGACCTGCTCCGGCGGGCCCATCTCGGCGAGAAGTCCGAGCACGCCACCGGCTCGGCCGCCGGTGAGCTGGCCCGTACCCAGGCCGACGAGCAGGTGGCCACGGCGGCGTACACGGCGGCCGACTCCCGGCTGCGGGGCGTCCAGGACCAGTACGCCGCCACCCAGCAGGCGCTGCGTGACGAAGAGGCAAAGCTGATCAAGCTGCGCGAGGAGAACGCCGCGCAGCTCATCGATCTGGCCCGCCAGCAGGAACGCGCCGAGCAGCAGCTCGGTGCCGACTACCTCGACCAGCCGGCCAACGGGCTGGTCGCGCATCCCACGGCACTGGCCGCGGTCGCCTACGCCCGCAAGCAGCTCGGCGATCCCTACGTCTGGGGTGCCACCGGACCGAACTCGTTCGACTGCTCGGGGCTGGTCTGGTCGGCGTACCGGTCGGCGGGTTACTACGGGCTGCCCCGGGTCTCCCGCGACCAGTACTACGCGACCCGGTCCCGGACCGTGCCACGGACCGCGTTGCTCCCCGGTGACCTGGTCTTCTTCGCCTCCGGCAGCAGCTGGCAGAGCATCCACCACATGGGGATGTACATCGGCGGCGGCAAGATGATCCACGCCCCGACCACCGGCGACGTGGTGAAGATCTCGACCGTCCGCTGGTCCCGGCTCTACGCCGCGACCCGGGTGGTCGGTGCGGTGCCGGCTCCGACGGCCTCGCCCACCCCGTCGGCATCCCCGACCCCCAAGCCGACGCCGACCCCCACGGCCACGCCCAAGCCGACGCCGACGTTGACGCCTCGGCCGTCGACCACCCCGACCCCCTCGCCGACGCCCTCGGGCTCCACCTCGCCCTCGCCCTCGCCCTCGCCCACGCCCACGCCGTCCGGCTCCACCTCGCCAACGCCCTCGGGTTCCACCTCGCCGCCGCCGAGCCCGTCGGTCTCGGCGTCGCAGAGCGCCGACGCCGACCCCACCACGGCGGCGAGCAGCTCCGCTCCTGAGGTGAGCGTCTCGGCCAGCCCGGACCTCGGCGGTCGCTGACCCGCGCCGAAGGCCACCGCCGGTCCCGGCAGCTTGCCGGCCCGGAGCAGGTTGACGGCGGCCGGCACGAGGTACACCCGGACACTGTGGGCACTCCGGGTGTGCCACACGGTCGGAATATGGCACGGTGTCTCTCAGGGCACTCCCGGGTCCGGCCATACGGGTCCGGGTGCGAGCGTGGCGCGGAGGGCGAGGATGACCGAGCACGAGGTTCCGGCGGGGCCGGCCGAACCGGAGTCCCCGTCCGCCCCCACCGAACCGACTCCCCCCAGCAGCACCACCCCCGCGCCCGCTGCCGGCAGCGGCACCACCGCCGTGTCAGGTTCCACCGACGCCGGCACCACCGCGCAGTCCGACCCCCGCACTGCCGATCGGCCGGCGGCACCGGCGCGGGGACGGGCGGGTGTCGCCCCGGTCGACCCGCCCCGGGACGGCGCGGCCGGGCCCACCGGAACCACGTACCGGGCCACGGCAGCGGCCGTCCCGACCAGGCATGCCCCGCAGCCGACCGAGCTCGCCCAGCTCAGCCCAGCCGGTCAGGCGGCCTTGGCCGGTGCAGTGGCCCCAACCGCTCCGACGGGCCCAAGCGGTCCGGCCGGCCTGGCCGCACCGGCGAGCGTGAACGCTCCGGCGGGCGCGAGCGGCTCCGCGGCGGTGGCGGGTACGGCCGGCGTGCCTGGGCCACGGGAGCCCGGGACGCCGAAGCCGGTTCGGGCCAGCGTCCGGGTGCCCGGATTGAGCCGGGTGAGCGTGGACGAGGCAGCGGCAGCCGGTAGTGGCGGCAAGGCGGCCGGCGTCTACCGGTCGGCACCGGTCGACCCGGAGCCACCGGAGCCCGCCCAGCCACCCGAGCCGGCCAAGCCACCAACGCCGCCCACGCCCGAGCCGGAACCCGCACCGGCGCCATACCCACCGGTGCCCGGACCGACCCCACCCTCACCGCCCCCACCCGCGCCTGCACCGGCTCCGCCCCGGCCTGCGCCGTACCCGCCGGGGCCGATGCCCGCGCCACCGCCCACCCCCCGACCGTCGCCACCCGTGCCGGGTCCACCGACGCCGCCGCCCGGCCCACCCGTGCCGGCGCCGCCGCCCCCACCCGGCCCCATGCCGGCACCGCCGTTCCCGCCCCCACCCGCGACGGCCGGCCGGCCCGCGCCCCCAGGCCGGCCCGCTCTCCCGGGCCAATCCGTGGTCCCGGGCCCGCCCACGACGGCGGGCTCGTCGGCGACCGCGGCCACGGTCGTTCCGGCTCCCGCCCTGCCGGTCTGGCCGCCGCCGACCAATCCCAGTGGCCGCCGGGACGAACCGTCCCCCGGATCGCCCGGTGCGGCGCCCCGGCCGTCGTCCCGTCCCCGGCTGCTGTCGGCGACCGGGGCAGCACCCGACAGCCGCCCGGCAGTGACCCGGGCCGACGCGGATCCGGCCGGCCGGCAAGGTACGTCCGCCAGCGGACCCGGATCGGCCGCACACCACCCCGGCGGAGCCGGACCAGCCGCGCAGCGTCCCGGCGGGTCCGACCTGAGCAGGTACTACGCCGACGGGACCAGCTCCGCCACGGTGCCCTTTCCGGCCGGAGAGCAGGAGAACTCGGGCTCGCTGACCGGGCACATCCTGGCCCAGGGCTGGACGGAGACCTCGGCCGAGCGGTCCAGCGGCACCCTCCGGGTGGTGATCGTGTTGGCCGTCGCGCTGGGCCTGCTGGTGACGATCAGTGTGCTCGTCGTACTGCTGGCCAACGATGCGCTGAGCGGCCTGCAAGAGTGAGGCAGTGACGCCCTCGATCGTCACGGCCAGTGTCGCTTCAAGCGCGGGGTTTGCAGCTCGGGCACGATCGGTGCCGGGGCGGTTACGGATCCGGGGTGAGTCCGCCCACTACCCACCCGGGCGGCCGGTGGGTGGGCGACATCCGCCGTACACTTGTCGACGATTACCGACCCGGCGCGCGACCCGCGCGCCCATGGGCGTTCTTGCGGAAGATCCGGCGGCGTCGTGCCGCAGCGGGACATCGCGAAGGTGCGCCCCGCTCGAAAGGCATTTCTTGACCACCTCCGCTGACCCCGGCATCTCCCTGTCCACCCATGTCGCCGCCGCGCAGCCGACCGGCACCGGCGTCGCCGACGACACGATCGACTTCGGCGCGCTCGGGCTCCCCCGACCGCTGGTCGGCGCCCTCGCCCGGCAGGGCATCACCACCCCGTTCGAGATCCAGCGCGCCACCGTTCCGGACGCCCTCGCCGGCCGGGATGTACTGGGCCGGGGACAGACCGGCTCCGGCAAGACTCTCGCCTTCGGGCTGCCGCTGCTGGCCCGGGTCGCGGACAGCGGCCGGGCTCGGCCGCTGCGCCCACGGGCCCTCGTCCTGGTGCCCACCCGGGAACTCGCCATGCAGGTCAACGACGCGCTGATGCCGCTGGGCAAGGCCGTCGGCGTGTTCCTGAAGACCGCCGTCGGCGGGGTTCCCTACGACCGCCAGATCGACGCCCTGCGGCGCGGCGTGGAGATCGTGGTGGCCACCCCGGGCCGGCTCGCCGACCTGATCGCACGCGGCGTCTGCCAGCTCGACGATGTCGAGATCACCGTCCTCGACGAGGCGGACCAGATGGCCGACATGGGCTTCCTGCCCGAGGTCACCGAGCTGCTGGCGAAGACGCCGGCGGACGCCCAGCGGCTGCTCTTCTCGGCCACCCTGGACAATGACGTGGACGCACTGGTCCAGCGGTTCATGACCGACCCGGTGACCCACTCCACCGCGCCGCCGACCGCCGCCGTGTCCACCATGGACCATCATCTGCTGCTCATCCCGCCGCACGACAAGTTCCCGGTGACCGCGTCGATCGCCGCACGGGCCGGCCGGACCATCGTCTTCGCCCGCACCCAGCTCGGTGTGGACCGGCTCGTCGGGCAGCTCGCGGCGGTCGGGGTACGCGCCGGTGGGCTGCACGGGGGCAAGACCCAGCGGATGCGTACCCGCACGCTGGCCGAGTTCCGTGAGGGGCGGACCAACGTGCTGGTCGCCACCGACGTGGCGGCCCGGGGCATCCACGTCGACGGGGTTTCGCTGGTGCTGCACGTCGACCCGCCGAAGGACCCGAAGGACTACCTGCACCGCGCGGGCCGGACCGCCCGGGCCGGCGAGACGGGCGCAGTGGCCACCCTGGTGCTGCCGAAGCAGCGCCGCACCACCCTGGCGATGCTGGAGAAGGCCGGCGTGGCACCGGCGGAGATTCGGGTACGCGCCGGCGACCCCGCCCTGGTCGAGCTGACCGGGGCGCGGGAGCCGAGCGGGGTGCCGGTACGCGACGAGCCGGAGGAGCCGCGCCGGACGGGCCGGGCGGGCAGCCCTCGCCGGTTCGGCGATCGGCCCGGCGGCGAGCGGCGCTACGCCGACCGGCACGGCGACGACCGGCGGCACGGTGACCGGGATCGCGGCGAGCGTCGGTTCGGCGACCAGTCGCGCGGCGAGCGCGGGTTCGGCACGCGCGGTTACAGCGAACGCGGGTACCGCAGCGAGCGCAGTCACGGCGGCGAGCGGGGATACGGCAGCGAGCGCGGATACGGCGGACGCGGTCCCGGCGGCGAGCGGGGTTACGGTCACGGCGATCAGGGCCGTGGCGAGCGGCGCTACGGAGACCAGCCGCGCGCCGAGCGGCACTACGGGGACCAGCCCCGTGGGGAGCGGCGTTTCGGCGATCGGGTGCCGCGCTCGGAGGGCCGGGGCCTGCACGACCGGTCACGCGAGGATCGGCGGGCGGCAGGTGAACGCCCGCGGGCGCGCACCTACTGAGGATCTTGCAGCAACCGGCGTGACGCAGCGGCCTTCGGCGCAAGGCGCTGCCCAGCCCGGCCGGGTGGCGTAACGTCCGGCTCATGCCGACCATGCCGAAGTCGCTGCTCTGGACCCGGACGGACACGGCCGGTGCGGAACACGCCCTCGTCGACGACGGCCACGGGCTCACCGCGTACGGCACCCAGCTGGCCGCCGACCCGATTCCGTACACCTGTCGCTACCAGCTGGTCACCGACGCCGACTGGGTCAGCGTCCGGCTGGAGGTCGAGGTCGAGGGAGCCGGGTGGCGGCGCAGCGTACGTCTGGAGCGGGCCACGCGGCGGTGGCGGGTGACCGCCGCCGAGCAGGGCGACCTGGACGCGGTCCTGGCGGCCGGCGGGCATGCCCCGGCCGGGCTGCCCGGTGTGGAAGACGCGGACCGGCTGGCCGACGCCCTCGACGTGGACCTGGGCGGTTCGCCGCTGTTCAACACGCTGCCGCTGCGCCGGCTCGGCCTGCCCGCCGCGCCCGCCGGCGCCGGTCACCGGATCGACGTGGCGTGGGTGCTGCTGCCGAGCCTGACGGTGCTGCCCACCGAGCAGGTCTACACCGGGCTGGGTCCGGCCCGGTTCCGGTACGCCAACGGCGACTTCAGCGCCGAGGTCGACGTGGACCGGGACGGCTACGTGCTGCGCTACCCCGGGCTGGCGCAGCGGTTCGTCCCCGGCTGAGCCGCACCGGCGGTCCGCCAGCGCCAGCACCTGCCGGTCGCCGGTCAGGAGAGGCGGGTCGGCCACGCGCCGCTGTTCAGGAAGCGCTCGACGGTGGCCAGGTGTGGAGCCAGGTCGAGGCCCTGGGCGGTCACCCAGTCGTCGGCGTAGTACGTGTCGGCGTAGCGGTCGCCCGCGTCGCAGATCAGGGTGACCACCGAGCCGGTCCGGCCGGCGGCCACCATCTCGGCGATCAGCCCGAAAGCGCCCCACAGGTTGGTGCCGGTCGACCCGCCCACCCGCCGGCCCAGGACGGCCGAACCGGACCGCATGGCGGCCAGCGAGGCGGCGTCCGGCACCTGCACCATCCGGTCCACCACCGAGGGCAGGAACGACGCCTCGACGCTGGGCCGGCCGATCCCCTCGATCCGGGAGCCCCGTCCGGTGCGCACCGACCAGTCCGCCGCCTGCCAGGCGGGGTAGAACGCGGAGTTCTCCGGGTCGACCACACAGAGTTTGGTGGGCAGTCGCCGGTAGCGGGCGTACCGGCCGATGGTGGCGCTGGTGCCGCCGGTCCCCGCGCCGACCACGACCCAGGCCGGGACGGGGTGGCGTTCCAGGGCGAGCTGCGCGTAGATCGACTCGGCGATGTTGTTGTTGCCCCGCCAGTCGGTGGCCCGCTCCGCGTAGGTGAACTGGTCCATGAAGTGCCCGCCGGAGTCCTCGGCAAGCCAGCGCGCCTCGATGACCACCTTCGCCGGATCCTGGACCAGGTGACAACGGCCGCCCTGGAACTCGATCTGGGCGATCTTCTCGGGCGAGGTGGAGGCCGGCATCACCGCGATGAAGGGCAGCCCGAGCATCCGGGCGAAGTACGCCTCGGAGACCGCCGTGGAGCCCGACGACGCCTCCACGACCGTGGTGTCCGGCCCGATCCAGCCGTTGCAGAGCCCGTAGAGGAACAGCGAGCGGGCCAGCCGGTGCTTCAGCGACCCGGTCGGATGGACCGACTCGTCCTTGAGATAGAGATCGATCCCCCAGCGCCGGGGCAGCGGAAAGGGCAGCAGGTGGGTGTCGGCCGAGCGGTTCGCGTCCGCCTCGACGGCCGCGATCGCCTCGGTCACCCACCGCCGGCCGGCCTCGTCACAGCGGTCGAGATGAGTCACGTTCCGAACGTAGCAAGCGGGCTCAGCCGGCCGGCGGGGCCACCGACTGCGGCCGGTTCTCCCACTTGGTCGACAGGGCGATGCTGGTACGGGTCGAGTTGACCCCTGGCGTCCGGTTCAGCCGTACGATCAACTGCTCCAACTCGGCGATGCTGCCCACCCGGGCCTTGAGCAGGAAGGACTCGACCCCGGCCATGAAGTAGCAGGACTCGATCTCGGGGATGGCGCGGAACGCCTCCAGCACGTCGTCGGTGTCCGCGCCGGAGTCCTCCACGATGCTGATCAGCGCGGTCACGCCCAGCCCGATGGTCTCCGGCTCGACCTCTGCCCGGTATGCCCGGATGACCCCGCCGGACTCCAGCTTGCCGACCCGTTCGTGCACCGCCGGGGCGGAGAGGCCGACCTGGCGGGCCAGCTCGGCGTAGGAGAGGCGGGCGTTGCCGCGGAGCAGGTCCACGAGGCTGAGGTCGATGGCGTCCACGGACTGTAGACCCTAGTCGTTGCCGCGTTACAGCCGGACGCCGACATCCGTTGAACGTTGCGGAGGGCGACAGTTCGCATACCCAAGGTTCGGAGGGCGGGACGCCGGTATCATTTACTAACTTCCCACTCAGTGCATTTTTCGCGTTTGGCGGACAGGCCAGGTCGCTGGTGCTGTAATTGCCATACGTCCCTCATGACGGCTCTGGGCTCGCACCGGCCGGGGGCAGTGTGTTCAGCCGGGGGCTTCGTCGACGCGAGGAGGGGGCTGTGGACACTGGAGATCGCCTGCTGACACCGGGTGAAGTCGCCGCGCTGTTTCGGGTTGACCCGAAGACTGTGACGCGATGGGCGGCGGCGGGCCGGATCGGCAGCATCCGGACTCCAGGAGGGCATCGCCGGTTTCGGGAATCCGAGGTGCGGGCTCTGCTTGAGGGGGAGGGCATGCTGGACGAGGCGGACGAGATGGGTAGACCGCGCAATGTGGGCCCGGCCGCCTCGACCGGCTCCGGCCCGGCCAACGCCGGCATGTACTGAATGGTGCGGATCGGGACGCGGACCGGTCGTCAGGTCCGGTCCGCGTTCAACCGACCGGCCCAGCGATGGAAGAGGGTGTGTGGCACGCCGAGGGCGTCGAGCACCTTGCCCGCCACGAAGTCCACGAGCTGAGCCGCGGAGGCGGTGGCACCCGCGCCGTAGAAGCCGGGACTGGCCGGCAGCACCACCGCGCCGGCATCATGCAACGCGATCAGATGTTCCAGGTGGCTACGGGTCACCGGCGTCTCGCGGGGCACCACGACCACCTGCCGGCGCTCCTTGAGGTTCACCTCGGCGGCCCGCTGCAACAGGTCCTTCGACAGCCCGATCGCGATGCCGGCGCAGGCCGCCGTGCTGGCCGGCACCACGGCCATGCCGCGTACCGGATAGGAGCCGCTGCTCGGGCCGGCCGCCAGGTCACCGGCGGGCCAGTGCCGGACGTCGGCGCCGTCGAGGTCGCGGCCCAGCCAGGCGGCCAGGTCCTCGGCCCAGTGCGCGTCACGGAACGGCCGTCCGGTCTCGTCGAGAACGGTCAGCCGGGCGGCCCGGGAGACGATCAGGTCCACCGGCGCTCCGGCGTCGAGCAGCCCACGGACGACCGCCGCCGCGTACGGCGTTCCGGACGCCCCGGACACCCCGACCACCCATGGTTCGCGCATGCCCTCCAGCCTGCCTGGTCGTCGCCGCCGCCGGTCGGGCACCCCCGGGCGGACTGTCCGACCCGTCCCTGATCCTCGGTAGCTGAGCCGTTACGCCGCCGATGTCCGGCCGGCCTGCGCGGGTCACCGCGACCTGACATGCTGCGGAGGCGGTTCGCGCCGACACCAGACGCGGGAGGATCCCGGATGACCGACGATGTCCGGCCCGCACCGCGCGCCGCAGCCAATCTCCGACCCGCACCGCTCGCCGCAGCCGACATCCTGCCGTCGCTGCGCGACGGCTGCCCGATCCCACCCCGGCTCTCGCCGTACGCCGACGACGTGCAGCGGTGGCTGGTCCCCTGGCTGCCGCGGACCGGGCTGCCGCTGGACGCGCCGACCCGCGAACGGCTGGCCCGGGCCGGCTTTGCCCGCTACGCGGGACGGCTCTATCCGGACGCCAGCGAGCCCGACCTGCGTACCCTGACCGCTCTGTTCACCTGGTTCTTCCTGGTCGACGACGCCTGCGACCGGCCCGGCCGGCTCGGTCTGGACGAGATCCGCGGGCTGCGCGACGGCGCGGTGGCGCTGCTGCGCGGCAGTGCCCGGCTGCGGCACGCCGGGCTGGGCGGCCCGCTGCGCCGGCTGCTGGTGAGCGCGTGGCGCGAGCCGCGCCGGCGGATGACCGCACGTTGGCGGCTGCGCTTCGCCGACGCGGTCGCCCATCACCTCGACGGAACCTGGCAGGAGGCGGTGAACAAGGCGACCGGCCACCGGCCCGGCGTGGCCGAGTACGTCGAGCTGCGCCGGGCCACCTCGGCGGCGAACGTGTCGTATCCGCTGGTCGAGTTCGTCACCGGCCGACCGCTGCCCGACCCGGTCTACCACCATCCGCTGCTGCGCCGGTTCCGCGACATCGGTAACGACCTGCTCTCCTGGTACAACGACATCGCCTCGCTCGAACCGGACGCGGCCAGCTCCGGCGGGCACAACCTGGTGCTGGCGGTGGCCGCCGAGCACCGCGTGCCGCTGGACGCCGCCGTCGAGCTGGTGGCGCGACGCTGGCACGAGTCGATGGCTGACTTCGTGGCCCTGCGCGCCACGCTGCCGTCGTTCGGCCCGGCGCTGGACAGCGCCGTCACCGCCCACCTCGACGGGGTGGCCCGTGCCGTCCGCGGCACCATCGACTGGACCCTGGAGAGCGCCCGCTACACCGAAGGAAGGGCACCTTATTAACGCCTTCGGTAGAGCAGGGGCCCCTTCTTAACACCCCGCGCTCAGGGGCGCAGGCCGAGCCGGAACACCAGGTCGAGCAGGGCGAAGACGAACAACGCGATGCCGACGAAGCCGTTGGCGGTGAAGAACGCCCGGTTGACCCGGCTCAGGTCGGTCGGCGTGACCACCAGGTGCTGGTAGCCGAAGGCGACCGCGGTCAGCGCCAGTCCGATCCACCAGAACCAGCCGAAGCCGATCAGCACGCCGAACCACAGGAACAGCCCGAAGGTCACCACGTGCGCGACGGTGGAGGCGTGCAGGGCGAAGCGCAGCCCGTACCGGGCCGGCACGCTGTGCACGCCGATCTCGCGGTCCACCTCGGCGTCCTGACAGGCGTAGATCAGGTCGAAGCCACCGATCCAGAGGCCGACCGCCGCGCCGAGCAGGAAGGCCGGGCCGGAGCCGGCGAAGGTGCCGGTCACCGCGAGCCAGGCGCCGACCGGGCCGACCGCCTGGGCGACCGCCAGGATGGCGTGCGGCCAGTTGGTGAACCGCTTGCCGTACGGGTAGACGACCAGCGGCACCACGGCGAGCGGCGCGAGCGCCAGGCAGAGCGGGTTGAGCAGGGCGGCGGCGGCCAGGAACACCACGAGCGCCACCCCCGCGCCGGTCCAGGCCGTGCGCAGGCTCACCGCCCCGGTCACCAGCTCCCGGCTGGCCGTACGCGGATTCCGCGCGTCGATCCGGCGATCCAGGATCCGGTTGGCGGCCATCGCGGACGTCCGCGCCCCGACCATCGCCACGGTGATCAGCAGCAGGTCGAGCCAGCGCACCCGCCCGCCGTCGACCTGCATCGCGGTCAACGCCGACAGGTACGCGAACGGCAGCGCGAAGACCGAGTGCTCGATCGCCACGAGTTTGAGGAAGGACTTCACGCGCCCGGGGCGCGCGACCGGCTCCACGGCGGCGGCGGTTGCCATCAGATGCCGTACTCCTTCCAGCGCTTGTCGACCAGCGAGACGACCTCGGGCGACATGGTCATCTCCTCCGGCCAGCCCCGGGTGTAGCCCTCGGTCGGCAGCTTGCGGGTGGCGTCGATGCCCGCCTTGCCGCCCCAGAACTGCTGGTACGACGAGTGGTCGAGGTGGTCCACCGGGCCCTCGGTGAGCAGCAGGTCCCGGGCGTAGTCGACGTTACCGAAGGCCCGGAACGCCACCTCCCGGTAGTCGTGCACGTCGCAGTCCTCGTCCACGACCACGATCAGCTTGGTCAGCGACATCATGTGCGCGCCCCAGATCGCGTTCATCACCTTCTGCGCGTGCTTCGGGTAGCGCTTGCGGATCGACACGATCGCGCAGTTGTGGAAGACCCCGGCGGCCGGCAGGTCGTAGTCGACGATGTCCGGGATGAGGAACCGCAGCAGCGGCGCGAAGATCCGCTCGGTGGCCTTGCCGAGGCCGTGGTCCTCCTGCGGCGGCTTGGAGGTGACGATCGAGTGGTACACCGGGTCGCGCTGCATGGTCATCGCCTCGACGTGCAGCACCGGGAACGGCTCGACCGGGGTGTAGAAGCCGGTGTGGTCGCCGAACGGTCCCTCCGGCAGGCGCTCGCCCGGCTCCAGGTAGCCCTCCAGCACCACCTGGGCGTGCGCCGGCACCTGCAACGGCACGGTCAGGCAGTCGACCATCTCCACCCGCTCGCCGCGCAGGAACCCGGCGAACAGGTATTCGTCGATGTCGGCGGGGAGCGGCGCGCTCGACGCGTAGCTGACCACCGGGTCACAGCCGATGGCGATGGCGACCGGCAGCCGCTGGCCGAGCCGCTCGGCGACGGCGTGGTGCGCGGTGGAGTTCTTGTGGATCTGCCAGTGCATGCCGAGCGTGTTGTGGCTGTGCTGCTGGAGCCGGTACAGCCCGAGGTTCCGCTTGCCGGTCTCCGGGTGTTTGGTGTGGGTCAGCCCGAAGTTGTGGAAGATCCCGCCGTCGCCCGGCCACACCTGGAGCCCGGGTAGCCGGTTCAGGTCGACGTCGTCGCCCCGGTAGACCACCTGCTGGCAGGGCGCGGTCTTGACCTTCTTCGGCGGCATCGACTTGAGCTGCATCACCTTGCCGAGGCCACCCATCATGCCGGAGAAGCCCACCGGCAGTTCCGGCTTGAGCAGTTCCCCGATCCGGTTGCCGATCTCGTCCAGCGACTCGACGCCGAGCGCCAGCGCGGTGCGCCTCTCGGTGCCGAAGAGGTTGATCGCCACCGGCATCTCGCCCCGGGTGGGCCGCTCGAAGAGCAACGCCGGTCCGTCCGCCCGGACCGTCCGGGTGACGATCTCGCTGATCTCCAGCGTCGGGTCGACCGGCACGCCGATGCGGCGCAGTTCGCCCTCACGCTCCAGCGCCGCGAGAAAGTCCTTCAGATCGGTGTACGGAAACCCACGAGCCGCCATGCCAGCCAGTCTCCCCCACCCCCCTACGGAGGAAGGAAGGGGCCCTTGTTAACGCCTCCGGTAGAGCAGGGCCCCCTGTTAACACGCAGCGGAACTCACCCAAGCCTGACGGCCTACCGGAGAGGTTGCCGCCACCGGGCACCGGACAGATCTCCTCAGCAGAGGCGACGAGCGGCGGAATATCTCACTGGCGCTGGCCGCAGGGCACCGGGACAGGCAGGCTTGGCGCATGTCGGACGCGTACGTCGTCGGTGACCCCGACGGGTTGTCGCCGCTGCTCACCCGCCTGCGCGACGCGATCGCCCGCGAACTGCACGCGCAGCTCACGATGCGCGCCGAGCACATCGAACTGGCCGACGTGCCGGAGATCGCCTACCAGATCACATTGCGCGTCGACGAAACCCTGAGCCGACCTGGCCGGGACTGACGTGCCCCTCCTGGCCCGGCGAGGCGGTCGACGGTAAACCGGGCCCGGGCCTCACAGACCGCCGTAGGAGTGCAGGCCCTCGAAGAAGATGTTCACGCCGAACAGGTTCATCAGCACGGTCAGGAAGCCGAGGATGGCCAGCCAGGCGGTCACGTTCCGTTTCACGCTCGGCGTGGCCCGGGCATGCAGGTAACCGGCGTACACCACCCAGGAGATGAACGCCCAGGTCTCCTTCGGGTCCCAGCCCCACGGCCGGCCCCAGGCCGCCTCGGCCCAGATCGCCCCGGCGATCACCGCGAAGGTGAAGATCGGGAACGAGAAGGCGTGCAGCACGAAGGTGAGTCGCTCCAGGCCGGCCGCCGCCGGCAGCCGCTTGGCCAGGGTGTACGGGAAGCTGCGCTTGCCCTGCTCGTAGCCGGCCCGCATCAGGTACGCCACGGCCGGCACCACGCCGAGCAGGAACAGCCCGGAGGCGAAGACGATGGTCGACACGTGCACGATGAACCAGTACGAGTTGAGCGCCGGCACCAGCGGCACGATCGGCGTGTAGAGCACCAGTTCGGCGGTGGCCACCAGCAGCACCATGACCAGGGTCAGGAAGAGCCCGAGGCGGCGCAGCGACGGCACCTTCCAGAGCACCACCAGCCAGGCGGCGACACCGATGAACGAGACCGTGAGCACGAACTCGTACATGTTGCCCCACGGCATCCGTCCGGCGGCCAGGCCACGGGTGACCAGCCCGACCAGGTGCAGCGCGGCGCCCAGGGCGGTGGCCGCGACAGCGATCTTTCCGGCCAGCTCGGCCCGTCGTGCGGCCAGCGCGGCCCGTCGTGCGGTCCACTCGGCCCCGTCCGGGGGCACGGTGCCACCCACGACCCCGCCGACCGCCCCGCCCGTGCCGCCGATCGCCAACTCGCCGACCGACGCGCCGACGAGATCGCGAGCGGGTGGTGCGGCGACGGCCCTGGCGCGCGCGTTGCCGAGGGCGTACTCCACCGCGTGGCTGATCATCGCTAGCAGGTAGACCAGGGTGGCGATCGACACCACCTGGTCGGAGAGTGCGGACATCACTCGGCTCCTTCCCGCGCCCGGACGCCAGACCCGGCTCCGGAGCCGGCTTCACCGCCCCGCCCGTCACCGCGAATCGCGGACACCAGCTGGGCAAACTCGGCGGCGAACCCGGGATGCTCGGTACGCGGCAGGCCAGCCACCTCGACCAAGCTACTACCGCCCGTCGGAGACCCACCGCCGGGGTACCCGGAACCGGCGGGCAGGAGCCGGACGAAGACGCGCCGACGCCGGACGAACAGCGAGCCCATCAGCCCGAGGACCAGCCCGATGGAGCTGACCAGCAGCGGCATCGTGCCCGGGTCGTAGCGCACCGACAGGACGATGTACGGCTCGGTGCCGACGAACTCGACCTTCGTGCCGTCGTCCAGCGTCCAGCTCTCCCCCATCCGCAGCTGCTTCGCGCCGATCTCGGTGAGCCGGCCGTTGCGTACCTGGCGCTGGTCGAGCTGGTAGACCGAGCCGGGGATGCCGGCGTCCAGGCCCAGGTTGCCCCGGTAGGCGACCAGGTCGAGCAGCGGGTTCTGCTCGGACGGGTGCAGGGAACGGGTGAACGGTGGCTGCTCCGGCGCGGTCGGCAGGTACAGGCCGGAGAAGGCCACCTGGAGGTTCGGGTCCCGGGCTCCGGTCTCCGGGTCGACGTTGGCGTCCGGGAAGGCGGCCAGCCCCTCGCTGGTCAGCCCGATGTCGCCGTTGCTGAGAAACGGCACGGGGCTGGTCTGCGTACCGCCGAACCGGTCGGTGTACCGGATCACCGGGGCGTACCCGTGGCCGAGCAGGTAGACGTTCGCCCCGTCGAGGCGCAGCGGCGAGTTGACCGAGAACTCCGCCGAGCTCGGCGGGCCGCCGTCCTCGTCGACGGTCACCTTGGCGTTGTAGAAGGCGGGTTGGCCGGTCGGCAGGAACCGGGCGTCGAACTCGTCGAGCTGCATGCAGAAGCCCGGCAGGTCGTCGCCGACGCGCGGGCCGAGCTTTGCCTCGGCGTACTGCTGGCGGGTGTTGCAGAAGACGTGCTCCGCGCCGGCGACCAGCAGCCGGTTGCCGTGCCAGCCGTACCACGAACCGAGCGCGACGCCGACCAGCACCACCACCATCGAGGTGTGGAAGATCAGGTTGCCGGTCTCCTTGAGGTAGCCCTTCTCGGCGGAGATCCCGTCGCCGCGGACCACCACCCGCCACCGCCGGCGTCGCAGCGTCTCAGCGATCGCCGCCGCACCGCCGGCCGGTGCCGGCGCCACCGCATGCTCCGGCAGCCGATCCAAGCGCTTCGGTACGGCCGGCGGCGCGGCCCGCAGCGCCCGGACGTGGTCGCGCAACCGGGGCGTGATGCACCCGATCAGCGAGGTGAAGAGCAGCAGGTAGATCGCGGAGAACCAGACCGAGCCGAACGCCTCGAACGCACCCACCCGGTCGAGCATCGGGGCCAGATCGGGGTACGCGGTGTAGAAGTCGCGCACGTCCTCCGGGTTGACGCCGCGCTGCGGCAGCACCGAGCCGGGGATGGCGGCGACCGCGAGCAGGAAGAGCAGCACGAGTGCGGTACGCATGCTGGTCAGCTGCCGCCACGAGTTGCGCAGCAGGGCAAGCAGCGCATTGGGGCGGTGCCGGGGGGCCTCGGCCGGCGTGGCCGGCCGGTCGTCCACCACGCTCATCAGATGCTCACCTGGAAATCGCCCACCCCGACGGTGGTCTGGAGCCAGATCACGACGTTCGTCCAGCCGCCGGTGACCAGTGCCAGACCGATCAGGATCAGCAGCACGCCGCCGATCCGGGTGACCCAGCGGCTGTTGCGGCGGATCGCCCGGAAGACCCCGAGCAGGCGGTTGAAGCCCAGCCCGAAGACGACGAACGGGATGCCCAGCCCGAGGCAGTACGCCACGGCCAGCACCACCGCACGGTCCAACTGCCCGCTGGTGACGGCCAGGCCGAGCACGGCGGTCAGGGTGGGCCCGACGCAGGGCACCCAGCTCAACGCGAACACCGCGCCGAGCACCGGCGCGCCGAGCAGGCCGGCGGCGGGCAACCGGTTGATCCGCAGCTCACGCTGGAACCCGGGGAGCACCCCGAGATAACCCAGCCCGAGTACGACGACGAGCCCGCCGATGACGATCTCCAGCGTCCGCTCGTAGTCGAAGAAGACCCGGCCGATGCTGCTGAACAGGATCGCGGTGGCGACGAACACCACGGTGAAGCCGGCGACGAAGAGCAGCGTCCCGGCGAGCACCCGCCCCTGCACCGCGACACTGACCTTCGGCCGTTCGGCCCGCACCGCCGCATCAACACCACCGCGAGCGCCACCCGCCCCACCGCCCGCGCCGCGAGCGCCGCCCGCGCCGGAAGTGTTAACAGGGGGCCCCTCCTCTACCGGAGGCGTTAACAGGGGGCCCTTCCTTGCACTTTGTTCTAGGTCGGTGCCGGCTAGGCCGGTGACGTAGGAGAGGTAGCCGGGCATCAGCGGAAGCACGCACGGGGAGAGGAAGCTGACCAGGCCGGCCAGGGCCGCCGCGCCCACCGCGAGCAGCAGCGGGCCGGACTCGGCGAGTTGGCGGAACGTCTCGCCCATCAGCGCTGGCCGGTCGACGCGGGCGACTCCGCGGCGACCCGCTCGACGATCGGTTGCAGGCCGTCCTGCTTGACCGCGGCCCGGATCACGGTGGCGATCCGGCCCTCCCGGTCGAGGATCACGGTGGCCGGGATGGTGTTCGGCGGGACGTCCATGGCGAGCGCGAGCCGGCTGCCCGGGTCGAAGATGCTCGGGTAGGTCACCCGGCCCTCCTCGAAGGCGATCGCCTTGTCCCGGCTGTCCTGCACGTTGATGCCGAGGAAGGTCACCCCGGAGTCCTTGGTCGCCTGGTAGGTCGCCTCCAGGTCGTCGGCCTCGGCCCGGCACGGCGCGCACCAGGAACCCCAGAAGTTGACCACGACGACCTGGCCGCGCTGGTCCACCACGTCGTAGGAGCCACCCTTGAGCAGCTCACCGGCGATGTCCGGGGCACCGGAGCGTTGGTCCGGGCGGCACTGCACGATGCCGTCGACGGTGTCGCACTCCGGCCGCCCGCCGCCGCCGAAGCAGCCGGTCAGGGCCGCCAGCGCGGCCACCGCCGCGAGCAGTCCCGCCGCCCGCCTCCGGGCCGCCACTCAGGCCCCCTTGGCCGTACGCGCGGTCGGCGAGATGGCCACCAGGTGCGCGGCCGGCTCGGAGTAGCCGATGCCGACGATCTTTGCGCCGTCGAAGTGGAACGTGGTGAGCGAGGCCAGCCCGCACTGCCGGCGGCGCGGGTCGTGCCAGAGCCGCTTGCGTTCCACGTGCCGGCGCAGCGTCCAGATCGGCAGCTGGTGCGAGACGAGGACGGCCTCGCGTCCCTCGGCGGCGACCCGGGCGGCGTGCAGCGCGGCGAACATCCGCTCGGCGATCGCCCGGTACGCCTCGCCCCACGAGGGGGTGACCGGGTCACGCAGCACCCACCAGTTGCGCGGGTCACGGAAGGAGCCGTCGCCGGGCGAGACCCGCTTGCCCTCGAACCAGTTGGCGCTCTCGATCAGCCGCTCGTCCACCCCGACGGGCAGCCCGAACTGGGCGGCGATCGGCTCGGCGGTCTGCTGGGCACGTTCCAGCGGGCTGGCCACCACGTGCACGACCTCGCGTTCGGCGAGCCCCTGCGCGGCGGCCTTGGCCATCTGGACACCCAGCTCGCTGAGGCGGAAACCGGGTAGCCGGCCGTAGAGAATGCCGTCCGGGTTGTACACCTCACCGTGCCGAAGCACGTGGACCACCGTCTTGCTCACCGCTACCCCCCTGTAGCCGCCGCCGCATTGGCCGCCGCCGGCAGGGCGGCGGCGATCTGTTCCAGGGCGACGTCGTCGATCGCCGCCGACACGAACCACGACTCGAACGCGCTCGGCGGCAGGTACACGCCGGCGGCGAGCATCGCGTGGAAGAACGCCTTGAACGCGGGCACCTGCTGGGTGCGGGCGCTGTCGTAGTCGACCACGTCGGCGTCGGTGAAGAAGATCGAGAACATGCTGCCCGCGTACGACAGCCGGTGCGGGACACCGGCGGCGGCCAGCGCGTCGGCGGCGAGCTTGCCCACCACCGCAGCGGTCTCGTCCAGCCGGTGGTAAAGGGCGTCGTCGGCCAGCCGCAGGGTGGTCAGCCCGGCCGCGCAGGCCAGCGGGTTACCGGAGAGGGTGCCGGCCTGGTAGACCGGGCCGGCCGGGGCCAGGCGCGACATGATCTCCGCGCGCCCGCCGAACGCCGCGGCTGGCAGTCCACCCCCCATGACCTTGCCGTACGTCCAGAGGTCCGCGTCGACCGGGTCGAGGCCGTGCCAGCCGGAGCGGGAGACCCGGAACCCGGTCATCACCTCGTCGATGATGAGCAGCGCGCCGTACGCGTGCGCGATCCGCGCCAGCTGCGCGTTGAAGCCGTCGCGGGGGGCGACCACGCCCATGTTGCCCGGGGCCGCCTCGGTGATCACCGCGGCGATGTCCGGCCCCTCGGCGGCGAACGCCTCCTCGACCGCGGCGATGTCGTTGTACGGCAGCACGATGGTCTCGCTGGCCGCCGCCCCGGTGACGCCGGGCGAGTCGGGCAGGCCGAGGGTGGCCACGCCGGACCCTGCGGCGGCGAGCAGCGCGTCCACGTGGCCGTGGTAGCAACCGGCAAACTTGATGATCTTCGAGCGGCCGGTGTGGCCACGGGCCAGCCGGATCGCCGACATGGTCGCCTCGGTGCCCGAGTTGACCAGCCGGACCTGCTCGACCGGGGTGCGCTCGACGATCTCGGCCGCCAGGTCGACCTCGCCGGGAGTGGGCGTACCGAAGCTGGTGCCCAGCGCGGCGGCGGCCTGCACGGCCGCCACCACCTCGGGGTGCGCGTGGCCGAGGATCAACGGCCCCCAGGAACACACCAGGTCGACGTAGCGCCGCCCGTCGGCGTCGTACAGCCACGGTCCGTCACCACGGACCATGAAGCGTGGTGTGCCGCCGACCGCCCGGAAGGCGCGCACGGGGGAGTTCACCCCGCCCGGCACGATGGCGCGGGCGCGGTCGAACAGGGCCTCTGAGGCCGGCGCGTCGACCGGGTAACGGTCGGATCCGGCAGGAAACACCTCAGTCACGATGCCGCCATTGTGTCAGCGCCCGACGGACGATCGGCAGGCACCCCGGATCGGGGTTACCGGGCTCACCTGCGGCACGCTGCGCAGAGGCGATTCGCCTCGACAGGCCGGGTGCCGGAGATCGCGATAGGCTGACCCGGTGGATCGTGCCGAACTGTCCATCACCGTGCACCGGACTGGCGACGAAGCGACGCTGCGTCTCGCCGGTGAGATCGACATGCTCACGGCCGCCCAGCTGTCAACCATCGTCAATGAGGTACTCACCGAGCCGCCGCCTCGGATCGTGCTCGATCTCGGCGGGGTCACCTTCTGCGACTCCCAGGGGCTGGGGACGCTGGTCGTCCTCAGCCGCAAGGCCAGCCACGCGCAGAGCCTGCTCATCCTCACGAACGTGGGCGAGTTCCTGCTCCGCGTCCTGGACATCACCGGCCTCCGCAGCGCCCTGATGATCCGCAACGACGCCCACACCACCTGACCCGGCACCGCTGCGGGCCCCACCGCGTCGATCATGAGGTTAGCGGCAGTTCGATCTCCAAACCGCCGCCAACCTCGTGATCAACCGGGCTGTGGGTGGAGGTCAGGTGGTGGTGCCCCAGCGGGCCTGTTCGAGGATGGCCAGGGCCCGGGTCACGGCGTCCGGGTCGTCTGTGCGGAGGAGGGTGGTGGCTTCGTCTACCGCGTCGGTGAGGAGA
The DNA here is from genome assembly GCF_050942455.1 of Micromonospora sp. CA-263727. Classification (NCBI taxonomy): domain Bacteria; kingdom Bacillati; phylum Actinomycetota; class Actinomycetes; order Micromonosporales; family Micromonosporaceae; genus Micromonospora; species Micromonospora sp. CA-263727. Next base: position 349,259 of record NZ_CP192031.1, on the reverse strand, counting down.
CGCCACTGGGCGTCGCGTTCCCGGACCATCTCGGATTGCGCGGCGAGCTGGCGGGTCTTGGTCCACAGCTCGACGAAGACGGAGACCTTGGCGCGCAGCACCCACGGGTCGAACGGCTTGGTGAGGTAATCCACCGCGCCGACCGCGTAGCCCCGCAGAGCGAGCTGGGCGTCCCGGTCGGCGGCGGTCAGGAAGATGATCGGTACGTGCCGGGTCCGCTCCCGCCGCTTGATGTGGCTGGCCGTCTCGAAGCCGTCCATGTCCGGCATCTGGGCGTCCAGCAGGATCACCGCGAAGTCGTCCACCAACAACTGCTTCAGCGCCGCCTCGCCGCTCTCCACCGCGACCGAATGCACCGGCAGCCCCTGGAGGATCGCCTCCAGGGCCATCAGGTTCTCCCTGCGGTCGTCGACCAGCAGCGCCTTCGCCACCTGCGTCACGAGCCCTCCTCGGTACGACTGCCGCTGATCCAGGAGGCCATCAACTCGATCAGCTCGTCCAGGTCGACCGGCTTGGTGATGTAGTCACTGGCACCCGCCGCGATCGCCGACTCCCGGTCACCGGGCATCGCCTTGGCGGTCAAAAACACGATCGGCAGGTCCGCGAAACGGTGGTTACGCCGAATCTGCCGGGTCGTCTCGTAGCCGTCCTGGTCCGGCATCATGGCGTCCATCAGCACGATGTCGACCTCCGGATGTTCGGCCAGCAGGCGTACCCCGTCACTGCCGTTGTCGGCGTAGAGCACGGTCATGCCGTGCAGCTCCAGCGCGCTGGTCAGCGCGAAGACGTTACGCACGTCGTCGTCGACGATCAGCACGGTGGCACCGTCCAGTTGGCGGGTCTTCGGGGCTTCCGGCACCTTCGGCAGCAACTCCATCGGCGGCATCAGCAACGACGACGGCAGGCCGGCCCGCTGCGGCGACGGCGGCGCCGGTGCCACCACCGCGTCCGGCGCCAGCACGTCGGGCAGGTAGAGCGTGAACGTCGAGCCCTGGCCGGGCGCCGAGCTGACGGTGATCGTGCCGCCGAGCAGCCGGGCCAGGTCCCGGCTGATGGAGAGGCCGAGCCCGGTGCCGCCGTACCGGCGGCTGGTGGTGCCGTCCGCCTGCTGGAACGCCTCGAAGATCAACGACAGCTTGTCGTCGGAGATGCCGATGCCGGTGTCGATCACCGTGAACGCGATCACCTGCCGGGCATTGGTCAACGCCGGCACGTCGAAGACGGCGTTCTCCGGGGCCCGGGAGATGCGTAGCGTCACCGCCCCGTTGTCGGTGAACTTGACCGCGTTGGAGAGCAGGTTGCGCAGGATCTGCTGGAGCCGCTGGGCGTCGGTGACCACCGCCGGCGGCAGGTCCTTGGCGGTGCGTACCTGGAAGTCCAGGCCCTTGTCGTCGGCCTGCGGGGCGAACGCCTGCTCGACGTAACCGCGGATCTCGACGAACCGGACCTCGGTCGGCTCGACGTCCATCCGCCCCGCCTCGATCTTGGACAGGTCGAGGATGTCGTCGATCAGGCGCAGCAGGTCCGACCCGGAACCGTGGATTGTCCGGGCGAACTCGATCTGCTTCGGGCTGAGGTTCCGCTCCGAGTTCTCCATCAGCAGCCGGGCCAGCAGCAGCAGCGAGTTCAGCGGCGTACGCAGCTCGTGGCTCATGTTCGCCAGGAACTCCGACTTGTACGCCGAGGCCCGGGTGAGCTGCTGCGCCTTGTCCTCCAGGCCGAGCCGGGCCAGCTCGATCTCCCGGTTCTGTGTCTCGATGTTCGCCTTCTGCTCGGAGAGCAGCTTGGCCTTCTCCTCCAGTTCGGCGTTGGTGCGCTGCAACTCCGCCGACTGCTCCTGCAACTCGTGGGCCAGCCGCTGGGACTGGGCGAGCAGTTCCTCCGTACGCCGGTTGGCCTGGATGGTGTTGACCGCGATGCCGATGGTGGCGACCAGCCGCTCCAGGAAGGACAGGTGCAGCTCGGAGAAGGGGGTCGCGCTGGCGAACTCGATCACGCCGAGCATCTCGCCCTCGAAGAGGGCGGGCAGCACGACCAGGTCGGCCGGCGGCGTGTCGGCGAGCCCGGAGCGCAGCGTGATCCGACCGTCCGGCACGGCGCTGACCCGGATGGTGCGCCGGGAGAGCGCGGCCTGCCCGACCAGCCCCTCGCCGGGCCCGAAGGTCACGTCATGCCCCCGGGACACGTAGCCGTACGAGGCGGTCAGTCGCAGCCGCATCACCCCCTCGGAGTTGTCCGCCAGGAAGAACGCGCCGAGCTGCGCGTCGACCAGCGGGGTCACCTCCTGCATGATCATGAAGCAGACCTCGCCGAGGTCGCGCTGCCCCTGCAACAGACCGCCGATGCGGGCCAGGTTGGAGTCGAGCCAGCCCTGCTCGGCGTTCTTGTGGGTGGTTTCCCGCAGGGTGACGATCATCTGGTTGATGTTGTCCTTCAGCTCGGCGACCTCGCCCTGCGCCTTCACCGCGATCCGCTGGGTGAGGTCGCCCCGGGTCACCGAGGTGGAGACCCGGGCGATCGCCCGCAGCTGGGTGGTCAGGGTGGAGGCGAGCTGGTTGACGTTCTCGGTGAGGTCGCGCCAGGTGCCGGAGACCCCCTTGACCTGCGCCTGACCACCGAGCTTCCCCTCGATGCCGACCTCGCGGGCCACCCGGGTCACCTCGTCGGCGAACGACGACAGCTGGTCCACCATCGTGTTCACCGTGTTCTTCAGCTCCAGGATCTCGCCCTGCGCGTCGACGGTGATCTTCTGCGACAGGTCACCGTTCGCCACCGCCGTGGTGACCGAGGCGATGTTGCGCACCTGACTGGTCAGGTTCGACGCCATCGAGTTCACGTTGTCGGTCAGATCCCGCCAGGTGCCGGACACCCCCTTGACCTGCGCCTGACCACCCAACTTCCCCTCGGTACCCACCTCACGGGCCACCCGGGTCACCTCGTCGGCAAACGACGACAGCTGATCCACCATCGTGTTCACCGTCGACTTCAGCTCCAGGATCTCGCCCTGCGCATCCACCGTGATCTTCTGCGACAGGTCACCCTTGGCGACCGCCGTCGACACCTGGGAGATGTTGCGCACCTGGGCGGTCAGGTTGGACGCCATCGAGTTCACGTTGTCGGTGAGGTCGCGCCAGGTGCCGGACACCCCCTTGACCTGCGCCTGACCACCCAACTTCCCCTCGGTACCCACCTCACGGGCCACCCGGGTCACCTCGTCGGCGAACGACGACAGCTGGTCCACCATCGTGTTCACCGTGTTCTTCAGCTCCAGGATCTCGCCCCGGGCATCCACCGTGATCTTCTGCGACAGGTCACCCCTGGCCACCGCCGTGGTGACCGAGGCGATGTTGCGCACCTGACTGGTCAGGTTCGACGCCATCGAGTTCACGTTGTCGGTCAGATCCCGCCAGGTGCCGGACACCCCCTTGACCTGCGCCTGACCACCCAACTTCCCCTCGGTACCCACCTCACGGGCCACCCGGGTCACCTCGTCGGCAAACGACGACAGCTGATCCACCATCGTGTTCACCGTCGACTTCAGCTCCAGGATCTCGCCCCGGGCGTCGACCGTGATCTTTTGGCTCAGGTCACCCTTGGCGACCGCCGTCGAGACCTGGGAGATGTTGCGCACCTGGCTGGTCAGGTTGCCGGCGAGCTGGTTCACGTTCTCGGTGAGGTCCCGCCAGGTGCCGGAGACGCCACGGACCTGGGCCTGACCACCCAACTTGCCCTCGGTGCCCACCTCACGGGCCACCCGGGTCACCTCGTCGGCGAACGACGACAGCTGGTCCACCATCGTGTTGACGGTGTCCTTGAGTTCCAGGATCTCGCCCTGCGCGGCCACCGTGATCTTCTGCGACAGGTCGCCCCGGGCGACCGCGGTGGAGACCTGGGCGATGTTGCGCACCTGGGCGGTCAGGTTGGACGCCATCGAGTTGACGCTGTCGGTCAGGTCCTTCCAGGTGCCGGCGACGTTGGGCACCTCCGCCTGACCGCCCAGCTTGCCCTCGGTGCCCACCTCACGGGCCACCCGCGTCACCTGCTCGGCGAAGAGCCGCAACGTGTCGGTCAGCGAGTTGAAGGTGTGGGCCAGCTCGGCCACCTCACCCTTCGCCGACACGGTGATCTTCTGCGACAGGTCGCCCTTGGCCACCGCCGTCGCCACCTGCGAGATCGACCGCACCTGGTACGTCAGGTTCGACGCCATGGTGTTCACCGAGTCGGTGAGGTCCTTCCAGGTGCCGGCGACCCCGCGTACGTCGGCCTGGCCGCCCAACTCGCCCTCGGTGCCCACCTCCCGGGCCACCCGGGTCACCTCGTTGGAGAAGGACGAGAGCTGATCGACCATGGTGTTGACCGTGCGGCCGATCCGCAGGTACTCGCCGCGCAGCGGGCGGCCGTCGATCTCCAGCGCCATGTGCTGGGAGAGATCGCCGTCGGCGACCGCCACGATGACCCGGGCGATCTCGGTCGCGGGCCGGCCCAGGTCGTCGATCAGCGAATTGACCGCCCGCTGCCCCTCCGCCCAGGATCCGTCCAACCCCTCCTCGTCGAGGCGCTCGGTCAGCCGGCCGTCGCGGCCCACGATCCGGCTGATTCGGCGCAGGTCCAGCTGCTGCCGCTCCTGGAGCGACACCACGTCGTTGAAGGCGTCCGCCACCTCGCCGGCCGCGCCCGAACGTCGGGGCAGCCTGACCTTGAGGTCGCCGCGGCGGACCTGCCGCAACGCCTCCGCCAGCTCGGTGAGGACCGCCTCGTGGTCGGCGACGGAGGTCTCCGCGGTCGCCGACTGCTTCGCCGTGGTCATCATTCCTCGCTCAGATCGGGGTCCACCGGCTTACACCGGCCACCCCATATTGTCCCCGTGACCTCGAAACCGCCACGGCGCATCGCCGCCCGCCGTCGAAGACCCGGCAGTGATCAGCTTGGCACCGGCCGGGTGTCGGTGGAGGATACGAGGGTGTCAGCGGAGGCGGGGCCCGCGATGACCAAGGGCCCAGACAAGCACGTTCGGCGCGTCCGGCTCCCCGCCGACCGCCGCACCCCGGCCGCCGCACGGGCCGTCGTCCGGTCCGTACTCGCCGAGGCGAACCTGGACGAACTGCTCAACGAGGCGCTTCTGCTGACCACAGAACTCTCCACCAACGCGGTCGAACACGCCCGCACCGAACTGGACATCGAGGTCACCGCCGACCCGGCGGGGCTCACCGTGACCGTCTCCGACTTCGCCTCCGGCCCGGTGGACGAGCTGACCGTGGGCGTACGCAACGTGGCGACCGACATCACCGAGGTCGCCGAACGCGGGCGGGGGCTGCTGCTGGTAGACCACTTCGCCAGCCGCTGGGGCACCACCTACCTGCCCACCGGCAAGGGCGTGTGGTTCCGACTGGACCGCGCCGACCCGGACGGGCAGCACCGGGACGACGAGGTGACTCCGGGCGGCGATCCGGGCGCCAACGGTGAGACCTCCACCCCCAGCGCCGGGGCGATGAGCGCGCTGATGCAGACCACCCCCGACCCGTACGCCGACGATCCACTGCCGGACTTCGCCACCAGCCTGCTGACCCGGGTGGCGGAGATGGTCGGTGCCGCCGGGGGCGTGGTGCGACTGGACCGGGGCGACGGCCACGGCCCGCAGGTGCTCGCCCGGTACGGCCGGCAGCCCCGGGCCGGCAACGACCTGCTCCGGGTGCCGCTGGCGGTGCACCGCCCGTACGCCGGCGAGCTGGAACTGGACAGCGCCCCCACCGCGTACGCCCAGCCGCTGGCGGTGCTGACCGCCGAGCGGCTCTCGTTGCACCTGGAGAACGACCGGCTGCGCCGCGCCGACGTCCGCCGGCAGGCGTGGCTGACCTTCCTCGCCGAGGCCAGCGAGCTGCTCGCCCAGTCCCTGGACGTGGAGCTGACCATGGCGCTGATCCCGCAGCTGGTGGTGCCCCGGCTCGGCCAGTGGTGCGCGGTGCACACCACCGACGAGTGGGGTCGGCTCCGGCTCGCGGCGGCCAGTCACGCGGACGAGTCGATGCTGGCGCAGCTGCACGCCACCCTGCGGGAGGCGGGCCCGGACTCGATCCAGGCCCGGCTGCGTGAGGCCAGCCGCAACGGAGCCCAGACGCCGCTCGGCGCGCCGATGGAGGGCTTCGCCGTTCCCCTGATCGCCCGGGGCCAACGCCTCGGCACCCTGGCCGTCGGGCGGCACCAGCGGCACCGGCACGACCCGGACGAGATCGCGGTGCTGGAGGACGTGGCCCGGCGGGCGGCCCTGGCGATCGAGAACGCCCGCATCCACGCCGAGCGCCGCCGGGTGGCGCAGACGCTGCAACAGTCGCTGTTGCCGCCGGTGCTGCCGGTGGTGGAGGGCATCGGCTTCGCCGCCGAGTACGTACCGACCGGTGGAGACGCCGAGGTCGGCGGCGACTTCTACGACGTGGTGCCGATGCCGGACGGGCGCTGGCTGGTGGTGATCGGCGACGTCTCCGGCAAGGGAGTGCAGGCCGCGGCGGTCACCGGGCTGGTCCGGGACGTGATCCGGGTGCTCGCGGGGGACGGCAAGCCGCTGCCCGAGGTGCTGGCCCGGCTCAACGAGACGCTGGTCGAGCGGGGTGCCGGCCGCTACTGCACGCTGGCGCTGGCGGCGGTCGGGCCGGGCGAGGAAGGCCGGCTCGACGTCGGGTTGCACCTGGCCGGGCACGATCGTCCGGTGCTGCTGCGCTCCGGGGGTGGGCCGGCCACCTTCTTCGGCACCGGCGGCACCGCGCTCGGCCTGCTCGACGCGATCACCTCGCCGACCGCGGAGATCACCCTCGACCCCGGCGACTGTCTGGTCTTCTACACCGACGGGGTGACCGAGCGCCGTCGCGGCCGGGAGCTGTTCGGTACCGGCCGGCTGCGGGACGCCGCCGCGCCGCTGGCCGGCTACTCGGCCGACGTGGTGGCGGCCCGGCTACGCGCCACCGCGATCAACTTCTCGGTGGAGGAGCCCCGCGACGACATCGCCATCCTCGTCCTCCGCAACGACGCCGTCTGACAGCCGCTCCGGTCCGTCCCCGCAGCCGCCCGGGCCCCGCCCATCCTGGCCCCGCCCGCCTGTGGCCCCACCCGCCTGGCACGGCCGCCCTGGCCCCCGCCGGTCGCTCGGCGCCGGCGCCGCCGGTGGTGGTCAGAGGCCGCCGGGGAGGCGGCCGGGGGCGAGCCGGTGGGTGGGGTCGAGGTGCTGTTTGGCGGCGCGAAGGTGGGCCAGTCCGGCCAGCTCGCCCCAGAGGTCGACGGCCCGCCGGACGGCGGGCGGGGCGGCGAGCACGACGCACCGGCCCCGCCGGGCGAGCAGCACGCCCCGGACCGCGGCCAGGATCGCCGCCACCCGATCCGGCGCCATCGCGCCGGGCAGCGCGGCGTGCACCATGCCGAGCCCGGCCGAGCCACGCACCGGCACCAGCGTGCCCGCCGCGTCGCGCAGCGCGTACACGGCGGCGTGCAGGTCGGTGATCGGCACCTCCAGCCGCAGCGCGGTGTCGCCGGGGGCGAACGGGTAGCTCCGCCACCACGGCGGCGCCGACCGGGCCACCGTCGCCCGAGGGCCGAGCAGCGACACCAGCCGGTCGGCGCGTTCGGCCACCTCGGCGGGGCCACCTTCGAGTAGCACCACCAGTGAGCCGGCGGCCGCCGGGCCGGTCGACGGGCGCCCCATCATGGACGGGTGCCGCGCCATCGACTCGGCCCGGCCGCCCCGCCGTTGCCGGGATCCCGCGCCGGCCGGCAGGTCGAGTTCGACCGCGGCGGGGTCGAGCCGGGCCGCGAGCACCGCACGGATCAGGTCGTGCACCTCCAGCGGCGTCCACACCGGGCGGCTCACCCAGACCCGGCTGGCCGGCACCGGCTGCACCCGCAGGGTGGCGCTGACCAACACGCCGAGCGCGCCCTCGGAGCCGCACAGCAGCCGCGCCTGGGCCAGCCCGGCCGCCCCGCCGCCGGCCTCGGCCAGCTCGCCGTCGGCGGCCAGGTAGCGCAGACCGACGAGTTGGTCGCAGGCGGTGCCGTGGCGATGCCGCAGCGGGCCGGCCTCGTCCGCGGCGAGCACCCCGCCGACGGTGGCGCCGGGCGAGGGCGCGTCCAGGGCGAGCCGCTGGCCGGTGCGTTCCAGGGTGGCCTGGAGCGCGCGCAGCGGCGTGCCGGCGCCGACCTCGGCGGTGCCCCGGCCCGGCGGCTGGTGACCGATGCCGGCCAGTCGCCCGGTGTCGAGCATGATGTCGACCCGCTCGGGCGCGGCACCCCAGTCGATTTTGGTGCCGGCGCCGCGGGGCACCACCGCCAGATCGTGCCGGGCGGCCAGCTGCAACACCTGCGCCGCCGCGTGCGGACCGCCCGGCACCGCCACCCAGCGGGCCGGACGCCCGGCGACCTCGTCCGCCGCGCCGGCGAACCGGGCGAAACGCGGACCGCAGATCTCGGTCAGTCGGTGGGCGATGTCGAGAGCCCCGGACGCACCGGTGGAACGTGCTGGCACCATGGCAGCAATCGTACATGTGTTCTAACGGCCTGGGTGGGGACTTGCTCCGCACAGGAAGCGGGAACGGCCGGTAACGTGGCGCCGTGACCACCGAGACCACCGTGCCCGTAGCCAGGCGGCTGCCGACCGAACGCGTCCACCACGGCGACACCGTCGTCGACGAGTACGCCTGGCTGGCCACCAAGGACGATCCGGAAACGATCGACTATCTCAACGCCGAGAACGCGTGGACCGAGGCCCGGACGGCGCACCTGTCCGGGCTGCGTACGGAGCTGTTCGAGGAGATCCGGCGGCGTACCCAGGAAACCGACCTGTCGGTGCCGACCCGCAAGGGCGAACACTGGTACTACACCCGCACCGTCGAGGGCCGGCAGTACGGTGTGCACTGCCGCCGGGCGGTCCGCGACGGCGAGACCCGGCCACCGATCAGCTCCGACGGTGCCCCGCTCGACGGGGAGCAGATCCTGCTCGACGGCAACCTGCTCGCCGAGGGGCACGACTTCTTCGCCCTGGGCGCCTTCGACGTCAGCCCGGACGGGCGTTTCCTCGCGTACTCCACGGACTTCTCCGGGGACGAGCGGTTCACCCTGCGGATCAAGGACCTCAGCACCGGCGAGCTGCTGCCCGACGAGATCCCCGGCACCTTCTACGGCACCGCCTGGTCCGCCGACGCATCGGTGCTGTTCTACGTCACCGTGGACGAGGCGTGGCGGCCCCACCGGGTCTGGCGACACGTGGTCGGCACGGCGACCGCCGACGACGTGGTGGTGCACGCCGAGGACGACGAGCGGTTCTGGGTCGGAGTCGAGCTGACCCGGTCGGAGCGATTCATCCTGATCGACATCGCCAGCAAGCTCACCAGTGAGGTACGGGTCATCCCGGCCGGCAACCCGACCGGCGAGCCGGCGGTGATCGCGCCGCGTCGGCAGGGCGTCGAGTACTCGGTGGAGCACCACGGGCACCGGTTCCTGATCCTGCACAACGACGGCGCGGAGGACTTCGCGCTCGCGTACACCTCGGCGGACTCGCCGGGCGACTGGGTGCCGCTGATCGAGCACGCCCCCGGCACCCGGCTGGAGTCGGTGGACGCCTTCGCCGACCACCTGGTCGTCACCGTACGCAGCAACGGCCTGACCGGGCTCCGGGTGCTGCCGGTCGGCGGCGGCGACGCCCACGACATCGAGTTCCCGGAGCCGCTGCACACCGTCGGCCTGGACGCCAACCCCGAGTACCGCACCGGGCGTCTGCGGCTGCGCTACACCTCGCTGGTCACCCCGGATTCGGTGTACGACTACGACCTGATGACCCGCGAGATGACGCTGCTGCGCCGCCGGCCGGTGCTGCCCGGGCCGGACGGGCGGGCGTACCAGCCGGAGGAGTACGAGCAGCACCGGGAGTGGGCGCTGGCCGACGACGGCACGAAGGTGCCGATCTCGCTGGTCTGCCGCCGGGGCACCCCGCGCGACGGCTCCGCGCCCTGCGTCATCTACGGCTACGGCTCGTACGAGGCGAGCATGGACCCGTGGTTCTCGGTCGGCCGGCTCTCCCTGCTCGACCGCGGGGTGGTCTTCGCGGTGGCCCACGTGCGGGGCGGCGGCGAGTTGGGCCGCCGCTGGTACGACCACGGCAAGATGCTGGCCAAGAAGAACACCTTCACCGACTTCGTCGCCTGCGCCCGGCACCTGGCTAAGGCGGGCTGGACCGCACCGGACCGGCTGGTCGCCCGGGGCGGCTCGGCCGGCGGGCTGCTGATGGGCGCGGTGGCCAACCTCGCCCCGGACGCCTTCACCGGCATCGTCGCGCAGGTGCCGTTCGTGGACGCGCTCAGCACGATCCTCGACCCGTCGCTGCCGCTGACCGTCACCGAGTGGGAGGAATGGGGCAACCCCCTCGCCGACCCGGAGGTGTACGCGTACATGAAGTCGTACACGCCGTACGAGAACGTCGCGGCGCTGGACTACCCGGCGATCCTGGCGATGACCAGCCTCAACGACACCCGGGTGCTCTACCACGAGCCGGCGAAGTGGATCGCCCGGCTGCGGGCGGTCGCGCCACAGGGCGACTACCTGCTCAAGACCAAGATGGAGGCCGGTCACGGCGGGCCCAGCGGACGCTACGACGCCTGGCGGGAGGAGGCGTTCGTCAACGCCTGGATCCTGGATCGACTCGACCGCGCCTGACCGCCGGGCAGCCCGGCCCGGGGCTCAACCGGACTCCGACGGCGACCGTCCACAGCAGGAAGGGGGCGACCGCCACCCGCTCCATGCCACCCACGCCGAAGCCGAGATCCACCTGGGCCAGGAACAGGGCCGTCGCGACGACGCCGGTGCACCCCAGCAGGAGGGTGAACCGGCGGATCGGCCCGAGCACCGACGACCGCCCGGCCAGCGCCGCCACCAGCAACGCGACGTTTCCGACCACGAACACCAACAGCGCGGCCAGGAAGTGTCGGTTCTCGTCGGCGTCGGCCGGGTACGCCCCGGCCAACACGTACCCGGCGGCGCCCGCCAGCGCCAACCACTGAGCCGACCGGGCGGCCACCCCGCGGCCAAGTGCCGACCAGGCCAGCAGCAGGCCGGCCACGATCAGGAGGCCAGTGGCGATCATCGCCCCGTTCATCACCGGGTGCCAGGGCGAGCAGACCGGTCGCGGTCGGGTGGTGTCCCAGATGCCGCAGGTGACGTTCCCCAGGTCACTGATGTTGTGGGTACGCCAGTCGAACGGCGGCTGCCGCCAGCCGAGGGCGGCCACCGCGTTCCCGGCGACGAACAGCGGCGCGGCAAGCAGCAGAGCGTAGGAACCGAGGCGGTACGCAGACATGCGCCCCACTCCAGCCGATGCCGCCCGGCCGGCGCACTACCGCTGCCCACCCGAACGAGGTAGGGGTGGCCATACCCGCAATGGTGGATCCAGTCGGCTGGGGCCGGCCGGGACGCGTCACTAGCGTCAGCGGCATGACATCGGCAGCACCCGACCATCTCGCCCGGGCTCTGCGCAGCCCCCGATACCCGCTGACCGCCTGGCCGTGGCGCGCGCTGGCCTACCTGCTGACCACCGTGCCGCTGGCCGGCCTGCTCTCCATCGGGCCGCTGGTCGTGCTGGCACCGTTGATCGCCGCCGTCAACGCGGTACGCCAGCACGACCGGCCCGTCCCAGGGCTGCTCACCGTGTTCCTGACGCTGTGCGGCCTGGCCGTGCTCGCGCTGGCGCCGCTGCTGAGCGCTCCGGTGGCGACCTTCGAGCGGTACCGCCTCGGTCTCGTCGACGAGCGATCACTGCCCCGGCAACCGTGGCGCGGGGTCGTCGCCCAGTACACGACCGCCACGGCCTGGCGGGAGGCCGCGTACCTGTTCTGGCTCGGCGGGGTCGTCCCCGTCGTCTACTGGCTGTTCATCCTGATCGTGCTGCTCGACCTGGTGCTCATCGGCAGTCCGTTCGCGGCCGGCGCCGCCGACGAGGTGATCCTCATCTGGGCCACCGTGGACACGCCCGCACAGGCCGTACCGCACGCGATCGTCGGGGTGCTGCTCGCGCCGGTGCTGTGGTATGCGGCGGGAGGGCTCGCCGCCGGCCAGGCCGCCGTGGCCCGGTGGCTGCTCCGGGCCGCCCCGGACGGTGCCGCGCTGCGCGAGGTCACCCGGTCGCGCGCCCGGCTGGTCGACGCGTACGAGGCCGAACGTCGCCGCATCGAGCGCGACCTGCACGACGGCGCCCAACCCCGACTGACCAGCCTCAGCCTACAGATCGGCCTGGCCCGGCTGGACGTGCCGGACGACTCGCCAGCGGCCCGTCCGCTCGCCATCGCGCACGACCAGGCCAAGGGCCTGATGGTCCTGCTCCGGCAGATCGTCCGGGGCATCCGCCCGCAGAGCCTCACCGACCTCGGGCTGGCCGGCGCGGTCCGCGAACTCGCCGACGAGGCGCCCATCCCGGTGGACGTGCACGCCGACCTCGGGCGGCCGGTGCCGGAGGCGGCCGAGACCACCGCGTACTTCGTGGTGTCGGAGGCGCTCGGCAACGTCGCGCGGCACGCGGCGGCGACCCGGGCGCAGGTCCGGCTCACCGAAGCCGCCAGTGGGCTGGTGGTCGAGGTCAGCGACGACGGCCGGGGCGGCGCGGACCCGGCGCACGGCAGCGGGCTGACCGGGCTCGTCGACCGGGTCGCCGCCGCCGACGGGCGGCTGCTGCTGGCCAGCCCGCCGGGTGGCCCCACGGTCGTCCGGGTGGAACTACCGTGGTCGGTGTGACGCGGGTCGTGCTCGCCGAGGACGAGGTGCTGCTCCGGGAGGGGCTGGTGGCCCTGCTCGCCCGGTTCGGCTTCGACGTGCTCGACGCCGTCGGCTCGGCGACGGCGCTGATCAAGGCGGTCCGGGCACACCGGCCCGACCTGGTGGTGACCGACATCCGGATGCCGCCTGGGCAGCACGACGACGGGCTGCGCGCGGCGGTCGCCCTGCGCGCCGAGCAGCCCGGGCTGGCCGTGGTCGTGCTGAGCCAGCACGTGCAGCCCGAGTACGCGGCGGCGCTGCTGGACAGCGCCGACGGCCGGCGGGTCGGCTACCTGCTCAAGGACCGGGTCGCCGAGGTCACCGAGTTCGTCGACAACCTGCGCACCGTGGTCGCCGGGGGCACGGTGGTCGATCCCGACGTGGTCCGCCGGCTGCTGCACCGCCCTCGTGATCCACTCGCCGCCCTCTCCGCCCGGGAACGGGAGGTGCTGGTGCTGGTGGCCGAGGGGCGGTCCAACGCGGCGATCGCGGCGGGCCTGCACGTCACCGAGGCGGCGGTCGGCAAGCACATCGGCAACATCCTGGCCAAACTCGGCCTACCGCCGGACGACGACACCAACCGCCGGGTGCTGGCCGCGCTGACCTACCTGCGCGCGAACGCCGGCTGAGCGAGCCCGCTCAGCCGGTACGCAGCTCCTCCACCGCCGTGTTCGCGCGCAGGAAGAGCAGCCCGAGCCCGACCGTGAGCAGCGCCGCGGCCAGCGCGCCACCGGCCAGCAGCGCCAGCTGTTCCAGCGGTACGCCCGGCACGTGGATCACCTGGTCGACCAGCACCAGCTCGGTGTGGCGGTCGCGGATGGCCGGATCCGCGCACTGCTCGGCCGTCGCCCGGCAGACCTTCTCCCAGCGGCCACCCGAAACGACGTCACCTGCGAACATCCGGCCGAGGGTGTACCCGGCACCGAGTGCGATCAGCACGGCGGGCACCACCGGTGCCAGCGCCTGCCAGAGGATGGAGGTGGCGATGGTGGCGCGCGGCACTCCGGTCGCCACCAGCGCGGCGTACGCCCGCCGGCGCGAGGTGATCCCTTCCACCAGCATGACGAGCAGGCCGGCGGCGGCGATGGCCACCGCCACGGCGACCGCCAGGTCGACCTGGTCCATCGTGCGCAGGTAGAAGGAGCTGCGGTGCAGGGCGGAGTCGTCGACGCCGGCCGGCCGGTTCTGCTCCCACTGGATCTGGTCGTGGAGCAGGAACCAGGCCCGGAACGCCGCCGCACCGGAACCGATGACCAGCGCCGCCAGCAACGCGGCGAAGGTCCGGCTGCCGGCCCACGGGTCGTCGGTCAGCCGGCGGGCGGCCAGCAGCCGGGCCGGGCTGCCGGCGTACCGGTGCAGCACCCGCCCGGCCAGGTGCGAGATCCACCCGGCCCCCAGGACCACCCCGAGCACGGCCGCGAACGCGCCGAGCAGGACGACCGCGAACAGCCAGCCGGGCAACTGGGGGCCGGATGCCTCCCGGATCGGGTTGAACAGGGCGGCCCCCACCACGCCGAGCCCGATCAGCAGCGCCGGCCAGGGACGCGGTTCCCCGGCGCGATGGGCCCGGCGGACCACCCCGAGCGGCGTGGTGGTGAGCCGGCGCAGCATCACCGCGGTGGCCGCCGCGGCGATCACGGGCAGCCCGAGCAGCACCGCCACCACGGCCGGCACCGCCGGCAGCACGTCGGTCGGCAGGGCGAGTTGACCGTTGACGTCCGGCCGGTGCAGCAGCGCCCGCCCGGCGAGATACCCGGCCAGCCCGACGAGGGTGCCGACGAGGCTGGCCAGACCGGTCTCCAGCATCGCGATCCTGGTCACCTGGCCGGGAGTCGCACCGGCCAGCCGTAACGCGGCAAGCCGGCGGTCCCGAGCCGGCGCGCCGAGCCGGGCACACTGCCCGGCCAACGCCAGCACCGGGATGGTCAGCAGCAGCAACACGAACGCGGTGCCGCCGCGTAGCCCCGGCTCCCGCAGCAACGCGTTGGTGTACTGCTCGGACTGCTGTCCCGGATCGCCGGGCGGCTCCTGAATCGCGAGGACAGTCAGCGCCGCCAGCACGGCGAGGTTGGCCAGGGCTGCGCTCAGCGCGGTCAACGCCACCCGGGCCGCATCGGTACGGTTGCCGGCCACGGCGAGCCGGACGAGGGTGCCGGGCCTCACCAGGTGCCGCCGGCCAGTGGCGCGTCGAGGCCCAGGCCGGTGTGGTCGATCGTGCCGTCCCGCAGCACGATCTCACGGTCGGCGTACGCGGCGATCCGGGGCTCATGGGTGATCAGCACCACCGCCGTACGCTGCTCCCGGGCGAGCCAGACCAGTTGGGTGAGCACCTGCTCGCCGGTGAGCGTGTCGAGCGCGCCGGTCGGCTCGTCGGCGAAGAGCACCCGCGGCTCGCTGACCAGTGCCCGGGCGGTGGCGCAGCGCTGCTGCTGGCCGCCGGACATCTCGCCGGGCCGCACGTCGGCGAACTCCGCCACACCCAGCCGGTCCAGCCAGGTGAGCGCCGCCGTCCGTGCCGCTCGCCGCCCCGTGCCGGCGAGCAACAACGGAAGCGCGACGTTCTCCGCCGCGGTCAGCTCGGCGACGAGCTGGCCGAACTGGAACAGCACCCCGAACTCGGTGCGTCGCAACCGGGACCGGGCCGCCTCGGACCAGGTGTCGATCCGGTGATCGCGCCAGGTCACCTCGCCCGCGTCGGGCCGCAGGATGCCGGCGAGGCAGTGCAGCAGGGTGGACTTGCCGCAACCGCTCGGCCCGGTCACCGCGACGATCTCACCCTCGGTGACGTCGAGAGTGACGCCGCGCAGCGCGGGCGTCGGCCCGTACGACTTCACCAGACCGCGAGCCTGAAGTTGCGTCACGAGTGCACCTCCTGGTGCCAGTCGGCGACCCGCTCCAGGGTGGTGTGCAGCCAGCGCAGGTCGGCGTCGAGATGGGCGATGGCGTAGTCGGCCGCGACGATGTCGTCGACGGTGGCCGACCGGGCCGTCTTCAGCGCGGTAAGTTCGCGCAGCCGGTCGGTGTGCGCCCGGCGTTGCGCGATCAGGTACGCCCGCGCCCGGTCCACGTCGGCGGCCAGCAGCGCCACCACCACCTTGGCGAAGAGCACACTGTTGACGTGCGGCATCGGGGGCTCGACCGTGTCCAGCCACCGGTCCAGCGCGGCCCGCCCCTCCTCGGTCAGCGCGTACGCCGTCCGGTCGGGGCCGGCGAGGCGTTCCTGCCCGGCCGCCGCCACGAGCCCGTCCCGCAGCAGCCGACCCAGGGTCGCGTAGACCTGCCCGAATGCCAGTGGGCGGGCCTGCGGCAGCCGTTCGTCATGGGCTCGCTTCAGCTCGTACCCGTGCTTGGTGCCGCCCGCGAGCAGCCCCATCAGGACGTGCGACGTGGACACCCGGCTACTATTCGCTCAGTGAATAGCAGATGTCAAGCCGCCACCCGCCACGCCGGCCGGCCCTCGCTGCCCAGCCGGTCCCGCCGGTCAGCCGGCCGCGCTGTGGTCAGCCGGCGGGCGACCAGCGCGGGTCGCGGCCAGTCACGCCGAGTAGCCGGGGCAGGTCCGGCAGGGCGGTGTCGACGGCCACCGGCTCGGCGAAGACGCCCATCTGCCGAGCCGTCGGGCCGAGCTGGTCGGCCAGCTCGTGCAACACGGGCAGCACCGCCGGAGCCGGCTCGTACGCCTGGCCGGTGGCGACCGCGAGGTCCCAGCCGTGCACGGTGAGGTCGAGCAGCGCCATGCCGCCCACCACCTGCTGCGGCATCCCCATCCCGGGCGAGATGCCCTGCTCACTGGCCGGATCCGACCACGCCTCGACCAGCTGGCGGGTCTGCGTCTCGAACCGGTCCCGCCAGCCGTCGGTGAGGTGGTCGGGCTTGTCGGCCCAGGTCACCGGCTCCCGGGCGGCGAGCGCCTGGAAGTTGACCACCACGTCGTAGAGGTGGTTGAGCAGGTCGCGGACGGTGTACTCCCGGCAGGGGGTGGGCAGGTCGAGCTGGTCATCGGCGATCCCATGGATCACCGTCACGGTTCGCGGCGCCGCCGCCGCCAGCAGATCGCTAGTCTGTGTGGCCATAGGGCCAGCGTATGAGGATGGTCTTGAAGAAATGCGACAGCCGCGCGGGGACAGCCGGGGCATCCTCGACCCGGCCCGGCTGATGCGGCGGGTCCGGTTCCGCCGGCGCCTGCCCACCGTCGCGCTACGCCGCTGGGTGGAGCACTACTGGCTCATCGACTGGGACCTGACCGAGCCGTTCGAGCAGCGGGTCGTACCGCATCCGGCGGTGAACGTGGTGGTCCAGCGCGACGGCGACGGGCCGGAACGCGCCGAGCTGGCCGGGGTCGGCCGGAAACTCTTCTCGATCGTGCTCACCGGCGCCGGTCGGGTCTGCGGCGTGCAGTTCCGGCCCGGCGGCTTCCACCCGTTCTGGCGGCGGTCGGTCGCCGAGCTGACCGACCGGCGGTGGCCCTTCGCCGAGCTGGCCGACCGCTGGCCACCGGCCGCGTACCCGGACTCCGGGATCTGTGCCGGTACGGACACCGAGCGTTGCCACGCCCTCGACGACCTGCTGACGAGCTGGGCGCCCCGGCCGGATCCGGTCAATGACGAGGTGATCGGGTTGGTCGAGGCGATCCGGACCGATCGGAGCGTACGGCGGGTCGACGAGTTCGCCGCCGGCCACGGGATCTCCGTCCGCCGGCTGCAACGCCTCTTCGTCACCCACGTCGGGGTCGGTCCGAAATGGGTGATCCGCCGGTACCGGTTGCACGAGGCGATCGAGCGGGCCTCGGGCGGGCCACCGGACTGGGCCGGGCTCGCCGCCGAACTCGGCTACAGCGACCAGGCCCACCTGGTACGCGACTTCACCGCCGTCACCGGCGTCTCCCCCGGCACGTACGCCGGACGTTGAGCCGGCGCGTTAACAGGGGGCCCCTGCTCTACCGCAGGCGTTAAGAAGGTGCCTTTCCTTACCCTCCCGTTCTGCGTACGGGGGGCGGCGTGGGATACCGTTCCAGCGATACACAGGAGGTCTGGCGAATGTCCTTGACGGTGCACACGGAACAGCGCGACGACGTGGTCGTCGTGTCGGTCGCGGGCGAGTTGGACATGGCCACCGCACCGCAGTTGCAGGATCAGATCACCGACCTGCTCGACAAGGGGCGCAGCCGCCTCGTGTTCGACCTGGCGAACGTCTCGTTCTGCGACTCCACCGGCCTGTCGGTGTTCGTCCGCGCCAAGAACAGCTGCGACGAGGCCGGCGGAGTGGTCCGGCTGGCCGCGCCGCAGCGGGGTGTGCTGCGCATCCTGGAGGTGAGCGGCCTGGTGGAGGTGCTGCACACCTATCCGACCGTCGAGCAGGCGGTCGCCGGCGACCCCACGCCGGCCTCCTCCTGACCCGGACGGCTCAGAGACTCAGCGCTCGTCCTCGATGTAGCGGGGACGGGCGATCACCACTCCCGCGCCGGTCTGCACCGCGAGTGCGACCAGCAGGAACCCGATCGGCGCCGTCCACCCGCCGGTGGTCTCGTAGAGGATCCCGACCAGCAGCGGCCCCAGCGCCGCGATGACGTACCCCGTGCTCTGCGCGAAGGCCGACAGCGCGACCGTCCCGTCGGCGGTGCGGGCGCGCAGGCCGATGGTGGTCAGAATGAGCGGGAACGCGCCCTGACCGAACGCCAGCAGCACCACCCAGAGCACCGCCCCGCCACGCGGCGCGAAGGCCAGCCCCAGGTAGGCCAGGGTGGAGGCGGTGGTCAGCGCGAAGACCACCGGCCGCAGGCTGCCCAAGCGGCCGGCCAGCGTCGGCATCAGCAGCGCGATCGGCACCCCGAGCGCGGTCACCCCGGCCAGCAGCAGGCCGGCGTCCTGCGGGCGGAAGCCCGAGTCACGGAACAGCTGGGCCAGCCAGCCCATGATCGCGTACCCGCTCAGCGACTGCGCCCCGAAGTAGACCGCCATCGCCCAGCCGAGCCGGGTGCGGGCGGGCCGGATGGCCGACCTGGGCGCGACGGCGCTCCCGCTCGTCCGCCGCGCGGCGGTGCGGGCCCGCAGGGCGGCCGGCAGCCACGGGAGTACGGCCACCGCCGCGAGCCCCGCCCAGACGCCCAGCCCCGCGCGCCAGGAGCCGAAGGCGTGCGCCACCGGCACCGCGGACGCGGCGGCCACCGTCGTGCCCACGGTCAACGCCATCGTGTACGCCCCGGTGACCAGCCCGGTACGGTGCGGGAAGTGCTGCTTGACCAGCATCGGCAGCAGGATGTTCGCCACCGCGATGCCGGCCAGCGCGAGCGCGCTGGTCAGCAGGAACACCACGGCCGATCCGGTGACCACCCGCAGCACCTGCCCGACGGTGAGCGCGAGCATGCCCAGCACCAGCAGCCGGGCCGGGGAGAGCCGGCGGACCAGCCACGGGGTGGCCGCCCCGAGCCCGGCGAACGCGATGGTGGGCAGGGTGGTGACGAAGCCGGCCATCGTCCCGGAGAGGGCCAGCCCGACGCGTACCTCGTCGAGCAGGGCGCCGAGGCTGGTCACGGCGGCCCGCAGGTTGAGTGCCACCAGCAACATCCCGGCCAGCACCAGCCATCCCCCGCCGGTGCCGGAGGCCGACCTCCCGCTGAGCCCCTCCTGCACTTCCTCCGGCACACCGGCCTGGGCCGCCGGGGCGGCTGAGCCGGCCAACGCTGCGGGACAGGCCGAGGTGGCGGGACCGGCCTGGGCTGCTGGGGCGACTTGGGCGGGCGCGGTGCCGGCGGGCGGGGCGTCGGTGGCGGGGGTGCCGGCGGGCGGCGGGGTCATGACCTCGAACCTACAATCATGGGATGAATTTCGGCGCGAGGTGTAACCAGTGACACCAGCGGTTGATTCCGCCGCCGTCCCGCCCCGTGGCCGGCGGGTACGGGAGACGATCGCCCAGCTACGCCAGCGGATCATGGACGGCGAATGGCCGGTGGGCAGCCGGATCCCGACCGAGCCGCAGCTGGTCGACGCGCTCGGCGTGGGGCGCAACACGGTGCGCGAGGCGGTCCGTGCCCTCGCCCACGCCGGGGTGCTGGAGTGCCGGCAGGGCTCCGGGACATACGTCCTCTCCACCGACGAACTCGCCCCGGTGGTGGCCCGGCGGCTGACCGACGACCGGATGGCCGAGGTGATCGAGGTGCGCCGCGCCTTCGAGGTGGAGGCCGCCCGGCTGGCCGCCCGACGGCGTACCCCCGGGGACCTGGACGCGCTCGACGGCGCGTTGGCCGCCCGCGAGGCGGCCTGGCGCGGCGGCCGGGTCGCCGAGTTCGTGGAGGCCGACGCCGCGCTACACATGGCGGTGGTCGCGGCCGCGCACAACGGCATGCTCGCCGAGCTGTACGCCTCCGTCGGCGCCGCACTGCGCAGCACCGTCGCCCACGCGACGGGCGACGCGCTGACGCCGGAGCGTCACGTCGACCATGCCCGGCTGGTGGCGGCCATCCGGGCCGGCGACCCCGAACTCGCCGCCCGGGAAGCCGGCGCTTTTCTGGAGCCCTCGCCCGGGGCATAGGTTGTCCCCGACGGAATACCGGACACCTGGGGAGTACGGATGCTCAAGGGCTTCAAGGACTTCATCATGCGCGGCAACGTCGTCGACCTCGCGGTCGGCATCGTCATCGGCGCCGCGTTCACGGCGCTGGTGACGTCGTTCACCACGTCCTTCCTGGAACCGCTCATCAAGCTGGTGGGCGCGACGGAGGCCGGGCCGGGGGCCCGCATCAAGCTGGGGACCGACAACGCCATCGAGTGGGGCCAGTTCCTCAACGCTCTGGTCACCTTCACGCTCACCGCTGCGGTGCTCTACTTCCTGGTGGTGTTTCCGATGAACAAGCTGGCCGAGCGGCGCCAGCGGGGCGAGGAGCCGCCGCCGGCCGCGCCGAGCGAGGAGATCAAACTGCTCACCGAGATCCGGGACGCCCTGGTCGCCGCCGGCCGTACCACCCCGGCCCAGCAGCGCGGGGCCCTCGACGACGCCCTCGGCCGCCGGGAGGAACCGCCCACCGGGCGCTGAATCCGGCAGTCGCACATTGGCCCCTGCGGGAATCCCGCAGGGGCCGCGTCACGTCGAACACATGTTCGATAGAGTCCCGCCATGGAGCAGCGAAAGCACTGGTGGAACGGGAAATGGGGGCGACTGGCCCGGCGTGACGTCTTCCTCCGGGTGGACGCCGACCGGTGGCACGTCGAGCAGCGGGCCGGCGGCGCCGAGGGGATCTCCCGGTTCTACGAGTACGACTCCATCGACGAGGCCGAGGAAACCGTACGCGCCCTGCTTCAAGGCCCCGACCCGTGGCGCGAACTCTCCCCCCGCCCCTGAACCCCTCCGCGCGATCTTGGTACAAAACGGTCCCCGGAAGGGCCTTTTCGTACCAAGATCGCGCGAGGGTTTAGCGGGAGCGCGAGGTGGGAACCGCGCGGGTATGGAGCAGCAGGGCATCGATCAGCAGACGACCGTGGCGCGGGTTACCACCGGCATGCGGGTGGTCGACTCCGCCGGCATCGAGGTGGGTACGGTCGACCTCGTCCAACGCGGCGACCCGAACGCGGTGACCGTGCAGGCACCGAGCGCCGACCCCGGCGGCAGCCTGGACGAACTGATCGAGTCCGCGACCGCGGGGGAACCGGACGTACCGGCGGATCTCGCCGCCCGGCTACTGCGTACCGGCTATCTGAAGGTCTCCACCGACCTGGTCCCCACCGGCGCGGTCTACGTGCTCGCCGACCAGATCGTCACCGTCTCCGACAACCAGGTCCTCCTCAACGCCCCCGCCACCACCCTCCCCTCCGAGCACTAACCCCCTGCCGGGTCGATACGGGCGGGGCGGAGAGCGCGCTGGCCGACCACAGCCATGCTCCCGGCGTCATGAGGTCAGCTGGCGGGTAAGCGCCCGCCAACTTCACGATCGACTGGGTGAGATGGCGGTGGGATGGGGCGGTCGGGAGGTTGGGGTGGGACGGGGCGGGGGCGGAAGATCAGGAGCATCAGGGAGCCGGCTGCCAGGCCCCAGAAGGCGCCACCCACGCCGGCCAGGGACACTCCGGAGGCGGTGACCACCAGGGTGACCACGGCGGCCTCCCGGGCCGCCGGGTCGGCCAACGCCGAGGTCAGCGCGGTGGCCAACGCGCCGAGCAGGGCCAGACCGGCGACCGCCTCGATGAGCACCGGCGGCGCCCACCCGACCAGGGTGGTGACCGCCCCGGCGCCCAACCCGAGCAGGGCCAGCCCGACACCGGCGGTCACCGAGGCGATCCAGCGACGGTCCGGATCGGGGTGCGCGTCCGGGCTGGCGGCGAGCGCGGCGGTGATGGCCGCCAGGTTGACCGCGTGCCCACCGGCCGGCGCGGCGACCATGCTGGCCAGCCCGGTGGTCCGCAACGCGGAGCTGAGCGGCGGCCGGTAGCCGTAGCCGACCAGCACGGCGGTGCCCGGCACGTTCTGCGCGGCCATGGTCACCAGGAACAGGGGCAGCGCCAAGCCGACCAGGGCCGGCACGCTCCACTGCGGCGCGGTCACCTCGATCACCGGACGGAGTCCGCCGGTGCCACCTCCAGGAGTGGTCGACGCGATCGCTCCCGCCGCCACCACCAGCGCGCCGGGAACCGCCCAGCGCCGGGCGAACCGGTGCAGCAGCAGCCAGGACACCAGCACCGGGGCGGCCAGCCAGGGCACCTCGACGAGCGCGCGGACCGGCGCCGTACACAACGGCAGCAGCACTCCGGCGAGCATCGCCCCGGCGACCGGTTTAGGGATCGCCGCAACCGCCCGGCCCAGCACCGGGAAGAGCCCGGCGGCCACGATGAGCAGCCCCGAGACGAGGAACGCCCCGACGGCGACCGGCCAGCCGCCCGGAACCGGGCCGGTGGCGACCAGCAGCGCCGCACCCGGCGTGGACCAGGCGATACTCAACGGCAGCCGGTGCCGCAGGCCCAGCCAGACGGCGCAGAGCCCGCAGGCGACGCAGAGCACGAGCAGCCCGGAGGCGGCCTGGGCCTCGGTGGCACCGACGGCCCGCAGCCCGGCCAGCACCACGGTGAACGAACTGGCGAACCCGACCAGCGCGGTCACCACACCCGCCAGCACCGGTTGCATCCGTCCCGCCATGCCCCACCTCCGATCGTTCCGTTTACGGAACAGTGACCGTGTAGCACCATAGCGAGGTGCCACAGTCACCACCAGACCCACCCCGGCCCGAACGCACGCCCGCCGCGCCGCCCGGGCCGCGGGCCGAAAACACCCGGCCAGCCGTGCCCGCCCGCACACCGGACGACCACCCATCCGCCGCGCCGCCCGGGCCGCGGGCCGAGGCCCCCCGGCCAGCCCGCACAGCAACCGGACGCGCACCCGTCGCAGCGGCCGAGCCGGCCGGAGTCGACGCGGACACCCCGGCGATCGGTCGCCGGGTTCGCGCGCTGCGCGAGGCGCACGGGATCTCGCTCTCCGCCCTGGCCCGACTGGCCGGCGTGGGAAAGGCGACACTCTCCGGGCTGGAGAACGGCACCCGCAACCCCACCCTGGAGACGCTGTACGCGGTCACCGCCCAGCTCGGCGTACCGCTGACCGCGGTGCTGTCCGGGCCGCCGGCCGGGCAGACCGTGCGCGGCGCGGCGGTCAGCGCCACCC
Organism: Micromonospora sp. CA-263727; assembly: GCF_050942455.1. Taxonomy (NCBI): domain Bacteria; kingdom Bacillati; phylum Actinomycetota; class Actinomycetes; order Micromonosporales; family Micromonosporaceae; genus Micromonospora; species Micromonospora sp. CA-263727. The sequence continues at coordinate 325,847 of NZ_CP192031.1, read as the reverse complement.
TGCTGGAGGTGTTCGAGGAGGCGGACGCGACCTACGAGCTGTACCGGATGCGGGTCGCGCCCGGCCCGAGCCAGCTCTCACCTGCGCACCAGCCCGGCGTGACCGAGCACGTCACGGTCTTCGCCGGGGTGCTGCGCGCCGGCCCGGCCGACGCACCGCTGACCGCCGCCGCCGGTGGTCACCTGCGCTGGGCGTCCGACGTGCCCCACCTGTACGCCGCCGTCGGCGACGAGGAGGTGGCCGCCAGCCTCCTCCTCCGCTACCCCCGACAGATGTAAGGAGGGGCCCCCTGTTAACGCCTGGTGTAGGTAAAGGGACCCTTCCTAACGGGTCAGCCGTCTATCGGTGCGGCCAGTCGTTGGCGGAGGGCCCAGAGCGCCACCCCGGTACGCGAGGCCGAGCCGGTCTTACGCAGCAGGTTGGACACGTGCACGGTGACCGTCCGCACCGAGATGCCGAGCGCGCGGGCCACCTGTTTGTTGGACATCCCGGCGACCAGGCATTCGAGCACCTCGACCTCCCGGCCGGTCAGGTCGGCGAGTTCGGCCAGGCCCGCCAGCGATGGCGGCCCGCCCGGCGGACCGTCGGAATCGGAGGAAAACCCGCCCGCAGCCACAGCGTCGACCGGGGACCGGGCGAGGGGTGGGGCCTCGGTCGGGGAGGGAGGGTCGAGCAGCGCCTCCGGCTCGTGTCCGGCGTGCGCGGCGAGCAGCTCGGTGAGGGCGTACGGGTTGCCGCCGGTACGCCGCCAGACCCCGTGCACCAGCCGGGCGCAGGGCGTGCGGTCGGCGTACACCTGGGTCAGCACCTCGGCGACCTCGGCCGGGCGCAGCGGCCCGAGGTGCTGGCGCACCACGCCGCGTACCCCGCAGAGGCGGGCCAGGGTGCGGCCGGCGAGTTCCGGCGCGACCGCGTGCGCGGCGGGCCTGGTGGCCACCACCAGCAGGGCCGGCAGCCCGGCGGCGGTGGCCAGCTCGCCGACCAGGTTGAGGCTGGCCGGGTCGAGCGCGTGCAGGTCCTCCACCACGAGCACCGCCGGGCCGGCACCGACCAACACCCGGACGGTACGCACGGCGAGGCGGAGCAGGGTGCCCGGGGCGTAGCGCTCACGTGGCGCGGTGGGCTGCTGGGCGAGCCAGGCCAGCGCGTCCGCCGGCAGGTCGAGTCGACTGGTGTCGCGCCCACTCAACACGGCGGCCAACCAGTCGTACGGCGCCGGGCTGTGCACCCGGGCAGCGCCGCTGAGCACCACCTCCGGCCGTGGGGCGAAGCCGTCCAGCGCGGCGGCGACCAGCAGGCTCTTGCCCACGCCCGCGCCACCGGTGACCACGGCGACCGCCGGTGACCGGCGGCGACGGTCGACCACGGTGGACCACGTCCGGTCCAGCTCCGCCAGCTCACCGGCGCGCCCGACCATGGACACCGGCAACATTCCTCAACCCTACGCAGTAGTGCGTAGAGACGCGGGAAGGGTCTTCTTGGCAAGCTGGACCCCATGACGCTGATCCTCCGCTCGGCCATCCTCAACGACATCGGCCTGGTCCGCACCAACAACGAGGACTCGGCCCTTGCCGGCGAGCGCCTCGTCGCGGTGGCCGACGGCATGGGTGGGCTGCCCGCCGGTGAGGTGGCCAGCGAGATCGTCATCCGGATCCTCGACGAGCTGATCCCGCCGACCACGCCGGACGCCGCCGACGACGCGCTGCGGGCCGTGGTGAGCACCGCCAACCAGCGCATCCACGCCGCGATCGCCGCCGACCCGGCCCGCGACGGCATGGGTACGACGCTGACCGCCGCCCTGCTCGCCGGTGACACGCTGGTGCTCGCCCAGGTCGGCGACTCCCGCTGCTACCTGCTGCGCGCGGGCCTGCTGCGCCAGCTGACCCGCGACGACACCTTCGTGCAGGCGCTGGTCGACCAGGGTGCGCTCTCCCCGGAGCAGGCCCGGCACCACCCGCAGCGGTCCCTGGTGACCCGGGCGGTGCAGGGTGCGGACGCGCCGCCGACGATGGGCATGGTGACGGTCGCTGCCGGTGACCGCCTGCTGCTGTGCAGCGACGGGCTCTCCGACTACGTGGCCGACGAGGCGATCGCCGCCACGCTGAGCCTGCACGCCGACCGCCAGCAGTGTGGCGAGCAGTTGGTGAAGCTCGCCCACCAGGCCGGCGCGCCGGACAACGTCACCGTCGTGATCTCCGACATCACCCCCGGCTGAGCTGCCGCTCCGTCGGGCCGGGTCGGCCCGCGTACCCGCGTGTCCAGCTAAGTAGTTGTGCCATCTAGATAGCGCCACTAGGGTTCGGCGAGTGGATTCCGACCGTCGGGGGCAATGGCTGCGTGGGGTGCTCGACCTCTGCGTACTCGCCCTGCTGCGAGAAGGCGAGTCCTACGGCTACCAGCTCGCCCAGTCGCTCGACGCCGCGGGCGTCGGGCCGATCCAGGGCGGCACGCTCTACCCGGTGCTGCTGCGGTTGCAACGCACCGGCCTGGTCACCGCGCAGTGGCGGGAGGGCGGATCGGGTCCGGCCCGCAAGTACTACCAGCTCACCGACGACGGGCGGACGGCGCTGCACCAGGGCGGCAACGCCTGGCTGGCGTTCGTGGCGCCGGTGAACGGCATCGTCACGAAGGGGGTCGACGGGTGAACGCCGACGAGTGGCTGCGGGCGTTCGCGGCCGAGCTGCACCAGCGCCGGGTGGCGGTCGACGCCGCTCGGCACGTGGTCGCCGAGGCCGCCACGCACCTGCGCGAGGGCGGGGGCGACCCGTGGCTGGTCTTCGGCCCACCGCAGTCGTACGCCGCCGCGATCGTGGAGAGCATCGGCACCGCGCCCGGCCCGCGTCCCGGCCCGGTCCGGCTGCACGCCCGGGGCATCACCAAGCGGTACGGGCGACGCCCGGTGCTGCGGGACGCGTCGCTGACCGTACGGGCCGGACAGATCGCGGCCGTGGTAGGCGCGAACGGCTGCGGCAAGAGCACCTTCCTGCGGATCTGCGCCGGGCTGGTCTCGCCGGACAGCGGCGAGGTGACCGTCTCCGGCCGGCTCGGCTACTGCCCGCAGCAGGGCGGCACCGCCGACTTCCTGCTGCCCGACGAGCATTTCGTGCTGGTCGGCGCCGGTCAGGGCGTGGCCCGGGGGCCGGCCCGACGCGCCGGCCGGGCGGCGGCCCGGAATCTCGGCTGGGAGGCCGACGGCGACCTGCTCGCCCGGCACCTCTCCGGCGGTACGCGGCAGAAGCTGAACCTCACCATGTCCACCCTCGCCGAACCGGACGTGCTGCTGCTCGACGAGCCGTACCAGGGCTTCGACCAGGGCAGCTACGTCAACCTCTGGGACCAGTTGAGCCGGCTGCGCGACGAGGGGCGGGCCATCGTGGTGGTGACCCACCTGCTCAACCAGCTCGACCGGGTCGACATCGTGCTCGACCTGACCCCCGCCAAGCAGGGAGGCCGATCGTGAACCGGCTGGTCACCGTGGCCGAGATGACCCTGCGGGAGCTGGCGCGCCGTCGAGGCGTACTCCTGCTCCTGTTGTTGATGCCGTTGGTCTTCTGGCTGATCCGGCGGGACTCCTACGTCGGGCAGTCGATCCGCGCGTTGCTGCTCGGCATCAGCTGGGCGGTCAGCACCGCCGCGCTCTTCGCCACCAGCGCCGCCCGCGAGATGGAACCCCGGCTCCGGCTCGCCGGCTACCGGCCACACCACCTCTACGCGGGCCGGATGCTCGGCCTGTGGCTGCTCGGGCTGGCCATCTCGGTGCCGTTCTTCCTGCTCACCGTCTTCGACACGACCAACGTGCGGTACGCCGGGATCGCCGTGGCGATGCTCTGCTGCGTGGCGGTGGCCGCGCCGTTCGGCATGCTGATCGGCGCCCTGCTGCCCCGCGAGCTTGAGGGCACCCTGCTGCTGCTCACCGTGGTGGCGATGCAGATGCTGCTCGACCCGGCCAGTTCGGGGGCGAAGCTGACCCCGTTCTGGTCGAGCCGGGAGATCGGCACCTGGGCGGTGGACCACACCGACGACGGTTACCTGACCCGGGGCCTGCTGCACGGGCTGGCGGTCACCGTGTTGCTGACGGTGACGGTGGCGGGCGTCTTCGCCGTCCGGCTGCGCCGTCGCCGGCACCTGCACCACGTACCGCTCACCTGATCACCGGCCCGGGGCTCGCACCGACGGCGCTCTGCTCCTAGCATCACGGACGTGCGTCTGAAGCCCCTCGCCGCCGTGGTCGCACTCGGCGTCGCCATGACCGCCCTGTCCGCCTGTGGTCCGTCCGTGCCACGGGCCGACCCCCGAAGCGCCCAGCCGCCGGTGAGCGAGAGCGACACCGACGCCGCCGCGCCGACCGAGGAGGCCGAACAGCCGACCGACCCGTCGACCGGCCAGCCCACCCCGTCGGCCCGTACCGGCCTGGGCGCACCCGGCCCCAGCGCCACGCCATCGTCCGCACCGCAGTCCGTACGCCCCACCGGCAACCCGTCCGGCGGGGCGGCCGTGCCGGCCGAGGCGCGGGCGGTCGACACCTCGAAGCCGACCCGTACCGTCGGCACCGGCACCGCCGCCAGCTGCACCTCCACCGCGGTGGTCCGGGCGGTGGCGGCCGGCGGGATCATCACCTTCGACTGCGGCCCCGACCCGGTGACCATCCAGATGACGGCGACCGCCAAGGTACGCAACGCCAACGGCCCGAAGGTGGTGCTCGACGGCGGCGGCAAGGTCACCCTCAGCGGCCAGGGCAAGCGGCGCATCCTCTACATGAACACCTGCGACGCCCTACAGGGCTGGACCACCTCGCACTGCAACGACCAGGACCACCCGCAGCTGACCGTGCAGAACCTGACCTTCGTAGACGGCGACGCCACCGGCCAGAAGGCCGAAGGCGGCGGCGGTGGAGCGATCTTCGTCCGGGGTGGCCGCTTCAAGGTGGTCAACTCGCACTTCGCCGGCAACCGCTGCGACCGCACCGGCCCGGACGTCGGCGGCGCCGCCATCCGCGTCCTCGACCAGCACAACGACCAGCCGGTGTACGTCGTCAACAGCACCTTCACCGGTGGCTCCTGCGCCAACGGCGGCGCGCTGAGCAGCATCGGAGTCTCCTGGGTGGTGCTCAACAGCGTGCTGCGGAACAACAAGGCGGTCGGCAACGGCGCCAACCCGGCCCGCTCCGGCACCCCCGGCGGCGGCAGCGGCGGCGCGATCTACTGCGACGGCGACAAGTTCTCGGTACGCATCGCCGGCACAATGATCGAGGGCAACGACGCCAAGGAGGGCGGCGGCGCACTCTTCTTCGTCAGCAACAACCGCACCGGCACCCTGCGCATCGAAAACTCGACCCTGCGCCGCAACCCCAGCCACGGCTTCGAGACCTACCCCGGCATCTTCTACCTGGGCTCCGGCACCCCCACCTTCGCCTCCTCCACCATCCGCTAATACCCCCACCCTCACCCCCGCCTGCCCGCCCCCACCCGCCCGCCCTCCCGCCCTCGTTTGTCGATCATGCAGTTGTGGTGCCCGGAAGGTTCGCTCACCCGGCTTTTGTCCAGCACCACAACTGCATGATCGCCGGGCCCGGGGGTGGGGCGGGCGGGGCGAGGCCGGGTGGGCTTGACGTGTCGGGTCTACCGGGTCAGCAGGGCCCCGATCAGGCAGCCGAAGGCGGCGACCGAGCTGACCGTCCGAACCAGGTTCCAGCGCACCCAGGTCGCCTCGAACCCCCGTCGCACCGCCGCCAGGTCGGTGATCCCGTCGACCGACCCGGCGGCGTCCAACTGGTTGTTGAGCGGCACGTTGCACCGCATCGTCACGCCGAGCGTGACCAGATGGCCGACCAGCCCGGCGACGAGCCAGCCGAACACCGCGCCACCGTCGCCCACATATCCGGCGACGGCAACCGCGACCAGCAGCGGCCCGCCGAGAAACACCGACAGGAACCATCCGTTGAGAATCGCCCGGTTGATCGACTGCATGGTCCCGACCAGCGTCCGATCGTCGGTCGCGGCCAGACCCGGCATCACCGAGCAGGCGTACGCGAAGAACAGTCCCGCCACCAGCCCCGTGCTGAGGGTCGCCCCGGCCAGAATGGCGAGGCGGATCGGCTCCGGCACGCTGGACCTCCCCTGTCGTACTGCCGACTGAACCGATCCTGCCAGCCCTGAGCTACCCCCTCGACCCCGTACGCTGCCGAGGCGCTCTCCGGAACCATCGATGGCGGCCCGGAAGCCGCGAGGCCGATCCCGCAGGTGTCCGGTAACCTGAGCGCGCGGGCCGCTAGCTCAATGGCAGAGCTGTGGACTTTTAATCCATAGGTTCAGGGTTCGAGTCCCTGGCGGCCCACTTGAAGCGGATGCCCAAACGGAGGGGTGCCCGGTCGCAGAACGCAGGCCACGGTCGATGTCGTGGCCGCGGCCAAGCGGCGGCCGGACTTCGTACAGGGTGGTGGATTCGTGGGTCAGTTCTGGCCGGGGCTTGCTACGGGTAGTCCTGCTTGCTTGGCGCAATCGAGCAGCCGCCGGTCGTAGGTGACGAAGGCGATAAGTGCCGTGCCGGACTCGTTGGTCAGCACCTGGGCGGTGGCCAGGTGGATGGCGTCAAGGCTGCGGAGCGTCGGCTCGGCGAACGCGGCTGCGGTTGCACGGATCGTGCTGTCGATCTCCAGTCGGAACAGCCGTCCGACAGCAGCCGGCACTCCGATCAACGCACGCGGAGCTGATCGGCGCAGCGCTCTGGGTACTTCCACCTCGACGAGAGCGGAGGAGACCAGCGGCACGTCGTCGTGCTTGTTGAGCCAAGAGACAAGGTCGGCGCTGCATGCTTCCTGCCGCACCAGCTTGACGACGGCAGCTGAATCGAGATAGATCACCAGCGCTCCTCGTCACGCATCGCAGCGAGCGAGGCGGCCACGTCCACACTCTCGTCACCGAGCTTCGGTGGAAGTGGAACGGAGCCGCCGCCGGTGGGAGCGACGGCTCGCCCTGCCGCTACCAGCTTGGCCAGTACCGACCTGTCGTCGCCTACCGGGACAAGTCGGGCGATCGGGCGTCCGCGATCGGTGATCTCGACGGTCTCCCCGCCACTCACCCGAGCCAAGACCTGGCTCGTGTTCTGGTTCAGCTCCCGGACACCGATGCGTTCCATGGACACGAGTGTAGAACCATATGTTCTACGGTTCTAGCTCCTGGTGTCATCCGGGCTGCCTGTTCGCTGACCACCGAGATCCACGAGGTCTAGGCGATGGGGCTGGCCGGCGGTTCGGTGAATGATGTCGGAATCATCACGCGCGACCTGAGGTCCGTGAGGTGGGCAGGTCCAGGGTCAGCGGATCGCCTGCGATCGTGACGGTGTGGTTCACATGGTGGTACCTCCGGCCCACGCTTTGACCTGCGTTTTCATGTTCCCGGAGTGTCTGTTGTGGCGCTTGGTAGCTTGCTGGGCGCTTGTACCCAGCGGCTCGCCGAGGCCGGCGTCGTCGCCTCGGTCGGGTCCAAGAGCGACTCGTACGACAACGCGATGACCCAGCCGGTCACCGCACCCCTGAAAACCAGCTGACCAGCTTTCCACCAGACCCGGGGCTTGACAACCTGTCATGCGTCGCCGGCCATGGACCGCATGTGGTGGCGTCCGATCGGAAGCATCAGAGGCTTGCCGGAGAGCGGGTCGATGATCACCTGGCTGTCCAGGCCGAAGACCGCGCGGACGCAGCCCTCGGTCAGCACCGCGGCCGGTTCGCCCGCCGCGTGTAGCGCACCGGCGGCGAGGGCGATCAGATGATCGGCGTAGCGGGCGGCCATGTTCAGGTCGTGCAGCACCATCACGATCGTGGTGCCACGGTCCCGGTTCAGGTCGGTGAGCAGGTCCAGCACCTCGACCTGGTGGCTGACGTCGAGGAACGTCGTGGGCTCGTCGAGCAGCAGCAGGTCAGTCTGCTGGGCGAGGGCCATCGCGATCCACACCCGCTGGCGCTGGCCGCCGGAGAGTTCGTCGACCGAGCGGTCGGCCAGGTCGGCGGTCCGGGTGGCGTCTAGGGCGGCCGCCACGGCACGGTCGTCGCCCTTGCTCCAGCGCGACAGGATCCGCTGGTGTGGGTTGCGGCCCCGGCCGACCAGGTCGGCGACCGTGATGCCCTCCGGCGCGATCGGCGACTGGGGAAGCAGGCCGAGGGTGCGGGCCAGTTCCTTGGCCGGCATCCGGTGCACCTCCCGGCCGTCCAGCAGGACGTGCCCGGTGCGTGGCGCGAGCAGCCGCGACATGGCGCGCAGCAGTGTCGATTTTCCGCACGCGTTGGCGCCGACGATCGCGGTGATCCGTCCCGGTGGCACAAGCAGGTCGAGCGACTCGATGACGACTCGGTCGGCGTAGCCGACGGTCAGTTTCTCGACCGTGAGCGAATGGGTGGTGGTCACAGGGAGCCTCCCGCGCGGTTCGTGCGGATGAGCAGGTAGATGAGGTACGGGGCGCCGAGCACGCCCGTGATGACGCCGACCGGGTAGCGGATGCCGAAGGCGAACTGGCCGATGAAGTCCGCGGTCAGCACCAGCAGAGCGCCGACCAGGGCGGACGGGAGCAGCAGCGAGCCGCCGGAGCCGAGCAGGCGGGCGGCGATCGGGCCGGCAAGGAACGCCACGAAGGCGATCGGCCCGGTGGCCGAGGTGGCGAACGCGATCAGCCCGACGGCGGCGACGATGGCCACCAGCCGGGTGCGTTCGAGCCGGGTGCCGAGGGCGGCCGCGGTGTCGTCGCCGAGTTGCAACATAGACAGGTTACGGGACTGGCTGAGCAGTATCGGGCCGAGGAGCAGCAGGGCAAGTAGCACCGGGACGGTCTCGTCCCAGGTCGAGCCGTTCAGGCTGCCGTTCAGCCAGCGCATCGCGGCTTGCAGGTCCCACTGGCCAGCCTGGGACAGCACGTACGCGGTGGCGCTGTGCAGCATGGCGGCGATGCCGATGCCGATCAGCACCAGCCGGGTCCCGGCCACCCCGTCCTTGAACGACAAGACGTAGATGATCAGCGCCACGCCGAGCCCGGCGGTAATGGCGAACGCGGAGACGCCGGTTTCGTCAAGTCCCAGGACGATGATGGCGAAGGCGGCCGCGGCGCCGGCGCCGGCGCTGATGCCGATGATGTCGGGACTGGCCAGCGGGTTGCGCAGCATGGTCTGGAACGTGACCCCGCCGATGCCGAAGCACAGGCCGGTGATCAGCGCGAGGACGGCGCGGGGCAGCCGCAGCGTGCCGACCGTGAAGGAGGCCCCGGGCACGGTCTCGCCGAGGACCACCCGCAGCACGTCACCGGGTGGGTAGAAGGTCTTCCCGGCCATCAGCGAGACGGCGAACATCGCGGCAACGGCCACCGCCAGGACGGCCAGTACGGTTCGCCGCCGCCGGCCACGCCGGACCCGGCTGCGGGTGACGGCTGCCAGGGTCGTGGTGCTCACAGTTCGCGTACCTTCTGCCGGCGGACGATGTAGATGAAGAACGGGGCGCCGATCAGGGCGGTGATGATGCCGGCCTCGATCTCGTCGGGCCGGTTCACCATTCGGCCGACGACGTCCGCGGCGGTCAGTAGCACGGCGCCGACGAGCGTTGCGAACGGCAGCAGCCAGCGGTGGTCCAGGCCGACGAGCAGGCGGCACATGTGCGGGACGATCAGGCCGACGAAGGCGATCGGCCCGGCGATGGCAGTGGCCGCACCGCACAGCACGACCGCGCCGAGGGCGGCGGCGCCGCGGGCCAGGCCGACCCGTTCGCCGAGGCCGGCGGCCAACTCGTCGCCGAGTGCCAACGCGTTCAGCGGCCGGGCGCAGAGCAGACAGATGCCCAGGCCGCCGATCAGGAACGGGAGGATGTGACCGAGGCTGTTCCAGGTCGCGCCGCCGACGCCGCCGACCTGCCAGGATCGGAAGTTGTCGACGATGTCACCGCGAGGCAGCACGACCGCGACGACCAGGGAGGCCAGCGCGGCGGAGGTGGCGGCGCCAGCCAGGGCGATCTTGAGCGGGGTGGCGCCGCCGCGGCCGAGGGAACCGACTGCATAGACGAACACGGCGGTGACGGCGGCACCGGCGATGGCGACCCAGATGTAGTCGGTGGCGGTGGAGAGCCCGACGGTCACCATGGCGACGGCCACCGCCAGCGAGGCGCCCGTGTTCACGCCGAGGATGCCAGGGTCGGCGAGGGGGTTGCGGGTGACGCCCTGCATGACCGCGCCGGACAGGCCCAGAGCCGCGCCGACCAGAGCCGCGAGCAGTGTCCTCGGGATGCGCTTGACCACGGCCGCCTGGTCAAGAGTCTCGTCGGATCCGCCTACGGCGGCCATGATGTCAGACCAGCCGACGATGCGGGAGCCGAAGGCGACCGAGGCCAGCATGACGAGAAGCAGGACGGCGAGCACGAGCAGGAGCCAGGCCAGGCGCACCCGGGCCGGACGTCCCAGAGCGGCGACGTCCGGCCCGGACGAGGTTTCGACGTACGTCATCAGAGCTTGTCGGCTGCCCTGCCGAGCAGGTCGACGTAGTCGTTCAGCACGAACGGGATGGCTAGCGGGGTGGGATTGGCGGCGGTGGCCACCGGGGTGCTGCCGGGCAGCGCGACGAACGAGCCACGCTTGATCGCTGGGATCTTGGAGAGCAGCGGGTCCTTCTGCAGGGTGGCGAGGGTGGTGCCCTCGGCGTCACCGTACGTCACGATGATGTCCACGTCGCTGAGGTTCTGGACCTGCTCGGCGCTCTGCGTGAGGCTGAACTGGTCAGTGGTCGCCGAGACGGTCGCGATGCTTTCCGGGTGCTTCATGCCGAGGTCGGTGAAGAACTGCGCCCGGGTGTCATGGGTGGTGTAAAAGCTGATCTTACTGAGGTCGGTCGGATCGATGTGAGTCAGAAACATCGCCGACTTGCCGGCCAGTTTCGGGTACCGCGCGACTGAGTCGGCCATCTGCTTCTCGATGTCGGCGATCAGGGCGTCGCCCTCGGCTGCCAGGCCGAGGGCCTGGCTCTCCAGCTTGATACTGTCGCGCCAGGCGGTGGCCCACGGAGCCTTCGGGTACGCGACGACCGGCGCGATCTTGCTCAGCGTGTCGTAGTCCTGCTTGGTCAGGCCCGAGTAGGCGGCCAGGATGACGTCCGGCCTGGTGTCCGCCACGGCCTCGAAGTCGATGCCGTCGGTCTCGTCGAACAGCACCGGGGTCTGCGCGCCCAACTCCTTGAGCTTCGCGGCGTCCCAGGGCAGCAGGCCGTCGCCGTCCTCGTCGCCGAAGTTGGCCTTGGCGTAGCCGACCGGGACCACGCCGAGCGCCAGCGGCACCTCGTGGTTGGCCCAGTTCACGGTGGCGACCCGCTCGGGCTTCTTGTCGATGGTCGTGGCGCCGAACGCGTGCGTGATCGTTACCGGGAACGACGCTGCGGCGCTGCCGGACGCGGCCGGAGTGTCGCTGTCGGACGATCCGCCGCAGGCGACGAGCGCGAAGGCGGCGGTTGCAGCGACGAATCCTGCGAGGTATCGGGTGGCGCGCATGGTGCAACTCCACTTCTAGATAGGTAAGGCAAACCTAACCTAACAGCCGCGCGAGGCAAGCTCATGTTTGCCCTCCCTCCCTCGACGGCCGCTTACTCGGACCGAGCGGGCTACGCCTCCGGGTTGGGCCCTGCTCGTGCACGCGGTCCCGGATCGGCGCTTCGGGCCGGTGTCTGGCGCCGCACCAGCGCCGGTGGACGGCTGGGCCGACGGGCCGCTGGCACTCGAACCCGCCGGCACCAGTCATTCCGGCCGTGCTCTTGACCTGAACTCAAGTTGAGGTTCTACCTTCGTCCTCAGCCGTCGATGCCGGAGGTAGATCACGTGATGATGCAGCAGTTGTCCGACGCCGAACTTGCGGGCCAACCTGCCGCCTATTGGAGTGGCGTTGCCTACGAGTCGCTCATCGCCTTCACCCGCGCCCGGTTTGCCGAACACGGCTTCACCCAGCCTCAGTTCTGGCTGCTGCGTAACCTCTCCAACAATGACCTACTACCGGATGGTGGCGGGCTGACCGTGCTGGAGCTCCAGCAGGCGATGAGCTCGTACCGCAGGGCCGAAGACGATCTGGATGCTGAAGCCAAGACCCTGTTGGAGCGTGGGTGGCTGACCCGAGACGGTGAAGGAAGACTGTGGATCACCGAGGCGGGGGAGGAGGCTCGCGTCGACATTGCGCGGCATGCTCCGGCGATCCGCGCCCAAATCCATGAGGGCATCGATGATGCGGATTACGTCACAACCCTCAGGGTGCTTCGGCGGATGATCCGGAACACCGGCGGCCCGACATAGAGGAGCGTGGCAGGAGAACTGGCTATTCGGTCGTCACTTTGCCTGACGGCCGGAGAGCGCCGTTTGGCGGTGGCGGGGCGCAGGCTAGCGTCGAGGGTGTGAGCACCGGATTTCCCCGTCTTCTGCCCGCCGACGGCGACCTTGCCGAGGCCGCGGCCGTCCTGCGTGCCGGCGGGTTGGTGGCCTTTCCCACCGAGACCGTCTACGGCCTGGGCGCGAACGCGTTGGACGCGCGGGCGGCGGCCCGGATCTTCGAGGCGAAGGCGCGGCCGAGCTTCGATCCGCTGATCACCCATCTCGCCGACGCGGCCGACCTGGAGCCGCTGGTCGGGCCGGTGCCGCCGGTGGTGGCGGCGTTGGCGGCCCGGTTCTGGCCGGGGCCGCTGACGCTCATCGTGGATCGGCCGGCGGCGATCCCGCCGATCGTCACCTCCGGGCTGGAAACGATGGCGGTCCGGGTGCCGGACAACGATCACGCCCGGCGGCTGATCGCGGTGGCGGGCGTGCCGGTGGCCGCGCCGAGCGCCAACCGGTTCGGCCAGCTCAGCCCGACCCGGGCCGAGCACGTGGTGCGCGGGTTGGGTGCCGCCGTGGAGGTGGTGCTCGACGGCGGGCCGACCCGCTGCGGCATCGAGTCGACGATCGTGGACGCCCGGGGGGAGCGGCCGGTGGTGCTGCGGCTCGGCGCGCTGCCGGTCGAGGAGGTGGAGAAGGTGACCGGCCCGGTGACGGTGCGTCCGGGTAGTTCGGGGCATCCGGTGGCACCGGGCACCCTCGCGGCGCACTACGCCCCGCGTACGCCGCTGCGGCTGTTGGGGGGCGGCGAGCCGGTGGCCGGCGACGGTGCTCGGCGTGGCTACCTGGCGTTCCGGGACCGGCCGGTGGACGGCTGGGCGGCGGTGGAGGTGCTCTCCGCCGCCGGGGACCTTACCGAGGCGGCGGCCCGGCTCTTCGACGCGTTGCATCGGCTGGACGCGGCGGGGGTGACCGAGATCGTCGCGGAGCCGGTGCCGGAGACGGGTGTCGGCCGGGCAATCAACGACCGGCTGCGCCGTGCCGCCGCCACCTGGCAACCCGCCAGCTGACGCCACCTGGCAACCCGCCGGATGGCGCGGTCGGTCAGGGCTCCTGCTCCGGAGGGCCGTCCTGGTTCGCCGGGTCGGGTTGCTCGCCGTTGACCTCCGGTAGCCGGGCGACCAGTCGGGTGAGAGCGCCGTTGGCGAGGGTGGCACCGAGCGCCGAACCGGTGGCGATGGTCCAGCCCACCGGCCCCAGGGGGGTGCAACCGAAGAACTGGCTCACCCCGGGGGTCTGCACCACCACGGCCAGCACGCCGATCGACGCGGCGGTCGAGGCGAGCACGGACGGGCTGGTGCCGCCGGCCAGGACGGTCTGTCCGAGTTGCGTACCGACCAGGGAGACCAGGGCGATGGTGCCGGCGCGCTGGCGGGTGCCGGTGTAGCGGGCCAGGGCCCAGCCGGCGGTCGCGCCGAGCGTGGTGGCGGCGGCGCGCAGCCCGATCTCCCGGGTCATGGTCCCGCCGAGTGAGCTGTCCGGCCCTTCGCGGAGCAGGTCGTCGGCGTGGTCGCCGCCGGGCGGCCGGACGGCGATGGCCAGCGCGGGTGCCATGTCGGTGAGCAGGTTGACCAGCAGCAGTTGGCGGCCGTTGAGTGCGGCCTGCCCGGTGGCGGCGGCGGTCAGCACGCTGAAGGCGATCTCGCCGAGGTTGCCGCCGACCAGGATGCTCAGCGCGTGCCGCACCGAGGACCACATCGCCCGGCCCTCGACCAGGGTGGCGATGATGGTCTCCAACCGGTCGTCGGTGACCACCAGGTCGGCGGCGGCCCGGGCCGCCGGGGTGCCGCGTTGGCCGAGGGCGATGCCGACGTCGGCCAGCCGGATGGCGGGCGCGTCGTTGGCGCCGTCGCCGGTCATCGCGACGGTACGCCCGCACTTCTGCAACGCCTGGATGATGCGGACCTTGTGCGCCGGGGTGCACCGGGCCACCACGTCGGTGGCGGCCAGCCGGGCGGCCAGGGCATCGTCGTCGAGTTGGTCGAGTTCGGTCGCGGTGACCACCCGCTGGGCGTCCCCGTCGCTGATGGTGGCGGCGATCGCCTCAGCGGTCGCCGGGTGGTCACCAGTGATCATGATGGTGTGCACGCCGGCCTGGCGGATCCGGCGTACGGCCGGCGCGGCGCTGGCGCGTACCCCGTCGGCGAGCGCCAGGAACCCGGTGAAGACCAGGCCGCGCACGTCCTCGTCGGCGATGTCCGGGGCGCCGACCGTGCATTCGGCGACGGCGAGGATGCGTTGCCCGGCCCCGGCGCGCTCACCGAGCAGCCGGTGCAGCTCGGCGCGGCCCGCGTCGTCCAGCGGCTCGTCCCGCCCGCCGGTGCGGCGGGCGGCGCAGCGGGGCAGCACGCTCTCCGGTGCGCCCTTCACGCTGAGCAGCATTCGTCCCTCGGTCTCCCCGACCGTGGCGTGGTAGCCCCGGGACGGCTCGAACGGCAGGCCGCCGCGCGCCCGCCAGCCGGGAGCGCCCTCCTGTTCGGCCACCCCGGCGGTGGTGGCGCCCCGCAGCACCGCCCGGTCGGTCTGCATGGAGAGCTCCTCCGGGTCCTCCGCGGCCGGGGTGGCGCGCAGCGCCGTCGCGAGGGTCCGCCGAAGCCGGTCGTCGAGTTGGTCGATCGGGGCGTACCCGTCGGCGTCACCCACCCCGGCCAGCAGCAGGTGCCCCTCGGTGAGGGTGCCCGTCTTGTCGAAGCAGAGGACGTCGACCCGGCCGAGCGCCTCGATGGTGCGCGGGTTGCGGACCAGCGCGCCGTGCTCGGCCAGCCGCCGGGCGGCGGCCAGTTGGGCGGCGCTGACCAGGAACGGCAGCCCCTCGGGCACCGACGCGACGGCCAGGTTCGCCGCGGTCGCCGCCGTCTGGGCCAGGGGTACGCCGCGCAGCAGCCCGGCACCGACCACCGCCACGGCCGACCCCGCGGCCAGCGGGATCGCGGTCTGGGTCAGCCGGCCGAGGCGGGCCTCGACGCCGCTGGCGGGTGGCGCCTGGCGGGCCAGGGCGAGACTGCGGCCGGCCTCGGTGTCGGCGCCGGTGGCCACGACGACGCCGACCCCGCGTCCGGCGGCGATCGTGGTCCCCTCGTAGACCATCGACCGGCGTTCGGCCACCGCCGCGGCCACCACCGGCTGGTCGGTCTTGCTGACCGGAAGCGACTCGCCGGTCAGGGAGGACTCGTCGGCTTCCAGCCCGACGGATTCCAGCACCCGGCAGTCGGCGGGTACGGCGTCGCCGGATTCGAGCACGATCACGTCGCCGGGTACCAGGTCGTCGGCGGGCACCACCCGTTCGACGCCGTCCCGGCAGACCCGGGCGGTGACCGCCGAGCGGGACAGCAGCTCGGCCAGCGACCGTTCGGTGTTGCGTTGGTGCACCGCGCCGACCAGCGCGGACCCGCCGACCACCCCGCCGACCAGGGCCGCGTCGACCAGCGAGCCGAAGCTGGCGGAGAGCACCGCCCCGGCGGCGAGCACCGGGGTGAGCGGATTGGCCAACTCGTCGACGAAGGCGCGCAGCAGCCCGCTCGGGCCGGATGTCTCGCCCGGCCCGGCGGCCTGCCGGCGTTCGGCCTCGGCGTCGGTCAGCCCGTTGCGTCCCGTGTCGAGCTGGTCGAGGACGGTCGGCACCGGCATCAGGTGCCACGCGGTGATCGCGGGGGCGGGTGACTCGGTGCGTTCGGAGAGCCGGCTGGCCCGCCAGACGCCGTGCGCGAAGGCCAGTGCCGCCGCGCCGTTGACCGAGGAGAGCGTGCGGGCGGGCAACTGCGCGGGGGCGGCGGTGAAGGCGCCGAGCGCACCCAGGCCGCTGCCGGCCAGGCCGATGCGCAGGTTCTGCGCGGTCATCCGGCGGGCCACCCCGGCCGCTTCGATGATCAGCGCGACGATCCGCAGGTCGGTCCCGACCAGCAGGTGCGCCCCCCACGGTGGCAGCGCCTCCGGTTCGGCGAGGCCGAGACCGCAGTCCGCTGCGGCCAGCGCCGCCCGGTCGGCGGAGACCAGCATCACCACCGCACCCTCGCGTTGCAGTTGGCGCACTGATTCGGCCAGCCGGTCGCCGCCGGGTAGCAGCGCGTCGGCGGAGGCGTACCGCTGGGCGTCGCCGCCGGCCACGACGAGCCGCAACCCGGCCTGTCGGGCGACGGCCGGCAGGGTTTCGACGCCGGGTGCCGGCTCCGGCTCCATCCGCAGGACGGCCGCCAGGGCGTCGCCCTCGGCGAGGCCGAGCAGGTTGCCGCCGCGTTCGCGTAGCCGCCGGCTGTCGTCGGTGTCGCCGGGGTCGCGTGCGTCGAGGCGGTTCAGCGGCCCGAGCCGCCAGCCGTCGAGGTGACGTACCGCTTCCGGAGTTGCCGGCTCGAAGAGCGCGAATGCCCGCGCCGCCACCTGGGACGTGTCGGCGCCGGGCAGCGGGGCCAGGTCGGCCAGGACGCCCCGGTCGGAGCCGAGCACCCGGTCGTCCAGGACCAGCGTGTCGATCCGGTCGAGTTCCCGCAGCACGCTGCGGTCCATCGCGATGACGCCGCGCCGGGCGAGGATCCGCCCGAGTTGGGCGGCGTACCCTTCGCGTCCGCTGCCGGGCGCTTTGGGTAGCGCGGAGAGCCCCAGCGCGGCGGCCCGTTTCGGGCCGACGACGGGCGTTGCCGCGGCGACGGCCGCCGCTCCGCTGCCGATCATCCGGCTGATGTACCGCTCGGTGGGCCCGTCCGGCTTGGGGCAGGGACGTTCATGAGCCGGGGTGCGCGCCACGGCGCGTTCCGGATCACCGGTGAGCCGCGGTTCGGCCTTTGTCCAGGCATGTTGCTGGGCCAGGGCCTCGCCCCACTGCACGACTCGTTGCGCACCGTCGAGCACGATGCCCGTCCAGCCGCCGGTCAGACCCTGCACCACCGCCTCGGCGAGCGGGAAGAGCACGTCGGCGCGCGGGTCGGCGCGCAGTCCCCGGCCGGCCAGGGCGTGCAGCTTCGGGTGCAGGTCGATGGCGCTGAGCAGGCCGGACACCTCACCCGGGATCGGCGTGACGGGCAGGATCCGGGTGGCCGCGGAGATGGTCAGGCCGAGTGCGTCGGAGGCGAGAGCGCCGAGGGTACGCGGGGTACGCGGCCCCTCCTCGGGCGGATGCGGGGGCGGGATCTCCGGATCCGGTTCGTGGGGGCAGCTGCGTTCGGTGCGGGCAACGGTGGCGATGAGGTCGCGCAGTTTTGGTTCCGGCTCGCCGACCGCCACGACGACTCGCCCGGACGGGGCGTTGACCCGTGCCCAGAGCACACCCGGCATCCGTTCCAGCGCCGTTTCCACCTGGCGGGCCAGGGTGTCGCCGCCGTTCTGGCAGACACCGCGCACCTCGATGTGGTGCCGCCCCGGGCGGGACCACACCCGCCGGCTGGTCAGTCCGACCGCGCGGGCCAGCCGGGTGGCGGCGGCACCCATGCTGCGGGAGGCCTCACCCACCACCGGTGGTACGGCGACCGGTGGCCGGAGGCGGCGGGCGAGGCCGCCAAGGGAGGTCATCGAAGGGTACGACGGTTCAGGTGGACGATCGGCTTTCCGCTGCCCCTGCCGTGCCGCATCTCGCCTCCTACCGTTTGTGCCCGGCGGCCTGGCTTCCCGGCGGGGCGTCCCTTATGCCCGTCCGGGCGGGGGAAGTTTCCCGCTCGGGTGGGCATGGACCGCCCCGGCGGTGGAATCCGGGGTGGGCGTCAACGTCAGGGGGAGGTCGACATGAGTGCGCTGACTCGACAGCTCAGCGGGACACACGAGACGTTGCGGGCGTTCACCCGCCGGATGGAGATTCCCGGGCTCGGCGAGGTGGCCGTGCCCCCGCCGGACAAGCTCGCCTACTACGCGGGGATCGGGGTGCTCGCCGCGCTCCAGGTGATCGAGTGGCCGCTGGCGCTGGTGATCACCGCCGGGCATCTGTTGGCCGACCAGCACCTGTCCGGGCTGGCGAAGGGGGTCGGTGAGGCGCTGGAAGCCGCCTGAGGGTAAGCCGCGTCACGCTTGACCTCAAGGTGGGTTGAGGTCGGAGGCTCGGGTCATGCCGATCGACCCGCTCCCGACCGGGACCGCCGTCACCGAGCGCCGCCCACGTCGTCCGGCCTGCGGCCCGGGCGCTCGATGACGGCCACCCTCCCGGCGGCGGCCCCGACCCCGCCGGATGCGCTCCTCGCGCCCCGCCTGCGGGCGATGACGGTGGGCAGCGTCGCGCTGGTCTCGTTGCTGGCGTTCGAGGCCCTCGCGGTGGGCACGGCGATGCCGACCGTGGCCCGCAGCCTGGACGGGCTGGCCCTGTACGGGATCGCCTTCGGCGGCCCGTTCGCCGCCGGTGTGGTGGCGATGGTGCTCTCCGGCATCTGGTGCGACGCCCGGGGCCCGCGCGTACCCATGTGGTCCGGCCTCGCCGGGTTCGTGGCCGGGTTGCTGCTCGCCGGCGGTGCGCACGCGATGGGCACGCTCGTCATCGGTCGGATCGTGCAGGGCTTCGGCTCCGGCCTGCTGTCGGTCGCGCTGTACGTCATCGTCGCCCAGGCGTACCCGGAGCACCTGCACCGCCGCATCTTCGCCGCTTTCGCCGCCGCCTGGGTCGTGCCGTCCCTGGTGGGGCCGGTACTGGCCGGGCTGGTCGTGGAGCATTTCGGCTGGCGGTGGGTCTTCCTGGCGGTGCCGGTGGTGGCGGTGCCGGCGGTGCTGCTGATCCACCCGGGCCTGCGCTCGGTCGGCCCGGTCCGGCCGGCGGCCGGGGTCGTGGACCGACCGGTCGGCGCGTTGGCGCGGATCGGTTGGGCCTGCGGGGCGGGGGTGAGCGCCGCACTGTTGCACATCGGGGGGCAGCAGCGCGGCGCCACCGCCGTGGTACTGGTCGGGCTGGCCCTGGCCGGAGTCCTGATCAGCGCCCCGCGCCTGCTGCCCGGCGGGTTCCTGCGGGCCCGGCGGGGCCTGCCTACCGTGGTCGGGCTGCGTGGCCTGGCCGCGGGCGCCTTCGTCGGCGCCGAGGTGGTGATCCCGCTGATGCTGTCCCGGGAGCGCGGATTCTCGCCCACCGCCGCCGGTCTGGTGCTGACCACCGG
This sequence comes from Micromonospora sp. CA-263727, assembly GCF_050942455.1. Classification (NCBI taxonomy): domain Bacteria; kingdom Bacillati; phylum Actinomycetota; class Actinomycetes; order Micromonosporales; family Micromonosporaceae; genus Micromonospora; species Micromonospora sp. CA-263727. Next base: position 306,424 of record NZ_CP192031.1, on the reverse strand, counting down.
CGCGGTCGCCTGGTCGTTCGGCTCGTGGTTGCAGGGGCGGATCCGCGCGCCCCGGTCCCCGGCCACCCTGCCGAGGTCCGGCCTCACCTGCATCACGGTCGGCACCGCCGTGGTGGCGGTCTCGGTCGCGCCGGCCGTGCCGGCCTGGGTGGGCGTGCTCGGCTGGGCGGCGGCCGGCCTCGGCATGGGGCTGCTCTACCCGTCGCTGTCGGTGCTCACCCTGGAGTTGTCGGCCCCCGGCGAGCAGGGACGCAACAGCTCGTCGCTGCAACTGTGCGACTCGCTCGCGGCGGCGACCGTGCTGGCGCTGACCGGCGCGGTGCTCGCCGCCGGAGCCGCACCCGGGCCGGCCAGCTACGCGGGGACGCTCGTGGTGGCCGCCGGACTGGCGCTGCTCGGGGCGTTCCTCGCCGGCCGGGTGGTGCCCGGACCGCGACCGGCCTGACCATGTCCGGACCATCTCCGACACGGACGGGCGAACGGCCACAAGATGACACCTGCTCCCGTTCACGTTCGCCCTACCGTCGGCTCATGCTCACCATCGTCGCCACCGTCATCCTGTACGTCTGCGGGTTTGTCTTCCTGTACGGAGTGATCCGGCTTGCCGTCCGGCACGCCTTCGAGGACATCGAGGTGCGTCGGGTCCAAGCGGAGCGGGTGGAGGAGATGGCCGCGGCCCGGGACCGGGCCATGTTGCAGAAGCACGGCTTCCTCACCAACGGCTGAGCAGTCTCCGGGGACTACTGGCGGCCATGCCCATCGCGGATGCGACGATCGCATCCGTGATGGGAACGTTGAAGACTGAGCCTGCCCGCACCCGCCCCGACCTACTGGCCCCGCCGGTCGCCGCCGCGCTGGCCCAGTGGCCCGCCGACGCCGCGGTGGACGTCGACGCGGTGCTGGTCGCGCCGATCGACGCCGACCTTGCCGACACCGCGGCGTTCTGTGCCGCGTACGAGGTGGGGCTGGACGAGTCGGCCAACTGTGTGGTGGTTGCCGGCAAGCGCGAAGGTGTGATCCGCTATGCGGCCTGCCTGGTGCTCGCCACCACCCGGGCCGACGTGAACGGGGTGGCCCGGCGGGCGCTGGACGTGCGAAAGGCGAGCTTCGCGCCGATGACCGACGCGGTCGAGCTGACCGGCATGGAGTACGGCGGGATCACCCCGATCGGCCTGCCGCCGGAGTGGCCGATCCTGGTTGACGCGCGGGTGGTGGCCACGCCGCACGTGATCGTCGGTTCGGGCGTACGGCACAGCAAGATCGCGCTGCCCGGCGCGGCGCTGGCCGCGCTGCCCGGGGCGCGAGTGGTGGAGGAGCTGGCCCGACCGGCCTGACTGTCGATCAACGTCGATCTGGTTGCACGTGAAACATCAGCGACGTCGATGAGTCGGCCGGCCGGGGTTGTGCCGGCCAGCCGTCCACAGTGGCGGCTGAAGGTCCCAGGGTGCTGGCTGGCCCCGGGTGGTGGTCGGATGTCCGGAGTTGCCTCCCGCCGGGGTGCCTTCCGTTGGGATGCCGTCCGTCGGGGTGGCTTCCGGAGGGGATGGCGTCCGTTGGGGTGGCGCGGGCGGCGGGCGGGGCTCAGGCGCCGGTCGACTCCCGGTCGGCGACCTCGGCGAGGGCGGCGAGCAGGGTGGCCGGCTCCTGGGCGCCGGTGACCGCGTACTTCCCGGCGAGCACGAAGGTGGGCACGCTGGTCACCCCGAGCTGCCGGGCGGCGGACAGTTCGGCGGTCAACTCGGCCACTCCCGCGTCGGAGTCGAGAAAGCGACGGGCCTCGTCGCCGTCCAGCCCGACATCGGCGGCGACGGCGGCGAGGGCGTCCGGTGCGCCGATGTCGACGCCGTCGGTGAAGTGGACGCGGTGCAGGGCCTCGACGGTCTCGCCGCCCCGTCCCCGCTCGGCGGCCCAGTTGATCAGCCGGTGCGCGTCGAAGGTGTTGGCCGCGATCGCGCGCTCGAAGTGAAGGTCCAGACCGACACTCGCGCCGACCTCGGTGACCTGGGCGGCCATCTGCCTGGCCCGCTCCGCCCCACCGAACTTGTCGCCCAGTGCGTCGAGCAGCGGGCGCGGCTCGGTAACCGGCGACGGGTCGAGCTGGAAGGGGCGGTGTCGGACGGTCACCTTGCCGTCGTACGACGCCAGGGCCTGCTCCAGCCGGCGTCGGCCGATCCAACACCAGGGGCAGACCACGTCGGCGTAGATGTCGATCTCCATGACCGGCACAACCCGCTGTTCCGCCGGTCTGTTCCCGCGTGGTCGGCCGGTCTGTTCCTGCCTGGTCGGCCGAGCCTGGCCTGCCGGACCCGGACGGGCAGGCCCGACTCGGTGCGGCTCAGCTCAAGGTCGGCCGCGAGTCAGCCAAGCTGATCCCAGGCACGGCCGGTCGAGTCAGCCGGCCTGCTCCCGGACCTGCCGCTTGAGTCGGGCGAGGATGGCCGTGCCGCCGCGTACCCGCAGCGGGCTGATCGCCTGCGCCAGGCCCATCCGCTGGTACAGGTCGTCGGGTACGGCGAGCACCTGCGCCGGGCTGGCCCCGGCCAGTCCCTCGGCGAGGATGCCGGCGAACGCCCGGGTGGTGGGCGCCTCCGGCGGGCAGTCGAAGAGCGTGCGTACGGTGCCCTGCGGGGTCACCTCGGCGCGGAGGAAGAACGGCGTCTGGCATTCCGGCACCTGCTCCATGCCCTCGTGTCCGGTCTGCTCGGCCGGCAGCGGCGGTACGGCGTCGGAGTACTCCAGCAGCATCTCCAGCACCAGGTCACGCGGGGCGTCGGCGAACTCGTCCACGATCTCGGCCAGCCTGCTCGGCATCTCCGGCATCTCGCTCTCGGGCATCCCGCCAGGCTACCGGCGCAGTGTGCGCCCTCCGCGCGCTCTGCGCCCTCGGGTCGAGTGTTAACAGGGGGCCCCTGCTCTACCGGAGGCGTTAATAAGGTGCCCTTCCTTAAAGCTGGCTGATTTCGCCGAGGGCCGAGGTGGGGTCGAGCTGCATCGCCAGGTCACCGAGGGAGACGATGCCGACCAGCTTGCGGTCGTGGTCGCAGACCAGGATGCGGCGGATGCCGCGCTCGCGCATCAGGGACGCGGCATCCCCGGCGGTGCAGAACTGCTCGATCATCACCACCTCCCGGGTGATGACCGAACCGATGGTGATGGCGGTGACGTCGGCGTTCTCCGCCACCGCGCGGATCACGATGTCGCGGTCGGTCAGGATGCCGGCCAGACTGGCACCGTCGGTTACCACGACATCGCCGATGTCGGCGTCCCGCATCACCCGGGCAGCCTCGTCGAGGGTGGTTTCCGCCGGCAGGTAGATCACCTGCCTGGTCATCGCGTCGACGACCCGGTAGTCGGTCATGGGAGCCTCCAGACACTCCTGCCGATCAGGGTGCGGTACCCCGTACCGCGACGGCTACACCACGTTCCTGCCTACCTTGTCCAGCAGACGCTCCGCCACCGTTTCGAGGGAAAGTTCGATACGTTCTCCGGTGGCCCGGTTGCGCAGCTCGACGTACCCATCGGTCAGTCGGCGGCCGACCACCACGGTCCGCGGGATGCCGATCAGCTCGGCGTCGGTGAACTTCACCCCGGCGGAGACGCCGGTGCGGTCGTCGACCAGCACTCGCAGGCCGGCGGCGGCCAGCCGGGCACCGAGGTCGAGCGCCGCCTCCACCTGCGGGCCCTTACCGGCAGCGACGAGGTGTACGTCACACGGCGCGACCGCCTCCGGCCAGACCAGTCCCCGATCGTCGTGGTGCTGCTCGGCGATGGCGGCCACCGCCCGGGACACCCCGATGCCGTAGCAGCCCATGGTGGGACGGACCGGCTTGCCCTGCGGCCCGAGCACGTCGACGGCGAAGGCGTCGGTGTAGCGGCGGCCGAGCTGGAAGATGTGCCCGATCTCGATGCCCCGGCGCAGGGTCAGCCGGCCGGTGGCGCAGGCCGGGCAGGGATCGCCGGGGCGTACCTCGGCGGCCTCGACCGTGCCGTCGGCCGTGAAGTCCCGGCCGCAGACCACATTGGTGGCGTGCCGGCCCGGCTCGTTCGCGCCGGTCAGCCAGGCGGTGCCGGGCACGATCCGGGGGTCGACCAGGTAGCGCACGGCGAGCTTGTCGAACACCTGCGGCCCGATGTACCCCCGGACCAGTTCGGGATGCTCGTCCCAGGCGTCGAAAACGTCCACGGTGGCCGGTGCCAGCACGGCGGCGAGCCGCTTCAGGTCCACCTCCCGGTCGCCGGGCACCCCGACGACCAGGAGTTCGGCCGACTCGACACCCGGCCGGCGGACGGTCAGCACCACGTTCTTCAGGGTGTCCGCGGCCGTCCAGTCGTCGTGCCCGGCGAGCCGGCGGTCGTTGGCCAGCGCGACCAGGCTGGCGATGGTCGGCGTCTCCGGGGTGTCGTGCACCTCGACGGACGGCGGCGCCTGCGGGTCGCCGGCCGCCGGTGCGGGCGTGGTGACCGCCTCGGTGTTGGCCGCGTAGTCGCAGTCGGTGCAGCCGACATAGGTGTCCTCGCCGACCGGCGTGGCGGCCAGGAACTCCTCCGACGCGGAGCCGCCCATCGCCCCCGACGTCGCGTGCACCACCGTGTAGTCCAGCCCGAGCCGGTCGAAGACCCGCCGGTAGGCGTCCCGGTGCCGGTCGTACGCCGTTCGCAGGCCGGCCTCGTCCAGGTCGAAGGAGTACGCGTCCTTCATCAGGAACTCGCGTCCGCGCAGCAGCCCGGCCCGGGGACGGGCCTCGTCGCGGAACTTGGTCTGGATCTGGAACAGCGTCACCGGGAAGTCCCGGTACGAGCTGAACAGCTCCTTCACCAGCAGCGCGGCCAACTCCTCGTGGGTGGGCCCGAGCAGGTGCTCGGCACCGCGCCGGTCGGCCAGGGTGAAGATGTCGTCGCCGTACTCCACCCACCGGCCACTGGTCCGGTACGGCTCCGCCGGCAGCAAAGCCGGGAAGTGCACCTCCTGGTCGCCGATCGCGGTCATCCCGGCCCGGACGATCTCGGTGACCCGGTCCAGCACCAGCTTGCCCAGCGGCAGCCAGGTGTAGCCGCCGGGCGCGGCCCGACGGATGTATCCGGCGCGCAGCAGCAGCCGGTGGCTCGGCACCTCCGCGTCGGCCGGATCCTCGCGCAGAGTCCGGAGCAGCGTGGTCGACATACGCAGCAGCATTGCCGCAGCGTACGACTGCCGGGCCGGCGGCGGCGATCCCATTTGCCCCCGCCGCCCTGAAGATCGGATCTTGGTGCGAAAGTGCCCTGGCCGGAGGGGTTGCAACTCGGCGAGGCGCAGCAGTCCCAGCCGCAGGCCGTCGCTGTTCAGCACCTCGTCGGCCCGCTTGAGAAAGAGCCGGTCGAACGGGCGCTGCCCCAGCTCGATCGCGGGGTGGGGCAGCGCCGGGGCCGTCCCGCTTCCCCCGTGCCGGGGCGGCCCCTTCCCCTTGCCGCAGGAGGTGGAGATGCCCGATCCGAACCAACCGCCCGTACCGCGTCGTGACCCGACCATGCAGCCGGGCGTACTGCCTCATGGCCCGGCCACCGGATGCCGGTGCCGCGTCGCGGTCCGGCGGACGGGCGGGGCAGATCAGGAAGCGGTGGTGTCGTCGCCGGTGACGAACGCGATCGATCGGCGGCGTCGGGCGAGCAGCAGCACGATGCCCGCCGCGACCAGGGCGAGACCGGCTCCGGCGATCAGCCCGGCCTGTGGCCCGGTGACCGGCAGACCACCGCCGCCGTTGCCGCCGCCGTCGCCGGTGGCGGCGACCACGACGGCGAACCCGTCCTGGTTGTCACTGGCGTCCACATCGGCCGCCGGTACGGCGACGGCGTTCGCCGGCAGTGCGGTCCGCTTCGTGCCGGAGAGCGCGTCGACGCCCTCGGTCAGGCCCTCGACCTGCACGACCCCGCCCGCCAGGGTGACCGGTGCCTTCACGTCGGCCGGCACCGTCACCAGGTTGTGCAACTCGACAGCCGAGTAGACGCTGTCCTTCGGGTCGGTGTCCTGGTCGACCGGTACGAGCGCGAGCGCATCGTAGGTGCAGACGGCCGATCGCCCGTCGGCGTCGACCACGCACTCCTGCGGTGGCCGGGTGAACGCCACGCCCTCGGGCAGGCGCACGGTGACGGTGACGCCGCTGACCGCCCGCCGGCCCTGGTTGACGATCTGGTACCGGACCGCACCCGTCCCGCCCGGGTGCAACGCCCCGGTGAACGCGAGCTTGCCGTCTGCACCGACGCGCACCGACTGCTTCACGTCCGGCACCACGACCGACAGATCAGCCTCGGAATCGTCGACAAACGTGAGCGTGAACTCCCTGCGGTCGGTGATGCGCTCCCCGTTCTCGCCCCAGGCCATGCTGACCTCGATCGCGATCCTGCCTTCAAAGGGCTCTGGCGTCCCCCGAATGTGAACATTCATCGGTATGTCCGTAGTTCCGCCGGGTGCCGGCAGCAACTCGGGACGAATGTCCTTCGCGATACGGCAGTACCAACTTCCGCTGTCGCCGTCGCACTCGCCGGAGGCGCCGCGGTCCGCCCAGTCGACGGAGGCCTTCTCGAACCAATCCAGTTCGAGGGGCCGGACACGGAACTCAAGTGCACTCGGGGTCTCGTTGGTCGGGTTGGTCAACCTCAGGTGGACCACCTTCTTGCTGACTCCCAGCGGAACCGTCGTACTGCTCAGATCGATACTGAACGTCGGATCCGGATCCACCGCCGAGGCGGGACCGGCGGGGACAGCGATCCCAGCGAGGAAAAGCAGCGCGGCAGCGACTGTTCGAGACAGCCATCGGCGACCCACAGTCACAGCAGAACCCTTCAGGTGATCGGACGGTGTGGTTGAGGACACTATTCGTCGATGGCCCGCAGCGGTACCACCGATCACCCGGAGGTGCCGTAGCCGCTTCCACCGGGAGCCCGCAGTGTGGATGACCTCTGACACGTTGCCACCTGCGGGGCGGACCGGTCAGCGTGCTCGGTGCCACACTTCCGGGTGTTAAAAGGGGGCCCCTCCTCTACCGCAGGCGTTAACAGGGGGCCCTTCCTTACTCCGAAACGCCGAAGGAGTGGGTAGTGCGCTGGCGCAGTTACGTCGCGGTCGGGGACAGCTTCACCGAGGGCCTGGACGACGCCTACCCGGACGGCAGTTTCCGGGGCTGGGCGGATCTGGTCGCCACCCGGCTCGCCGCCGAGGCCGGTCCCGATTTCCGGTACGCGAACCTGGCCATCCGGGGTCGCACCTTCCCGAATGTCGTGGCCGAGCAGGTGCCGGCCGCCCTGGCGATGAAACCCGACCTGGTCAGCTTCGCCGCCGGGGGCAACGACGTGCTGCGCCGTACCTTCGATCCGGACGATCTGGTCGGCCGCTTCGACGAGGTGGTGGGGCGGTTGCGCGCGGATGGCGCGGACGTGGTGCTGTTCCGGTTCGCCGACGTGATGGCGCGGCTGCCCGGGCAGCGGTTGATCGCGCCCCGGGTCGCCCTGCTCAACCGGGCGGTGGGCGAGACCGCCGAGCGGCACGGCGCGACCCTGGTCGACCTGTACGCCGACGACACGTACCTCAACCCGATGCTGTGGAGTACCGACCGGTTGCATCTCTCCCCGGCCGGGCACCGCCGGGTCGCCGGTCAGGTGCTCGCCGGGCTCGGCCTCGGCTGCGACGAGGAGTGGCTGCTGGTCCCGCCGAACCCGGCACCGACCCCGTGGCTCTCCGCCCGCACCGCCGACCTGCGCTGGGCCGGCCAGCACCTGGCCCCCTGGATCAAGCGCCGCCTCACCGGCCGCTCCTCCGGCGACACCCTGGCCCCCAAGCGCCCCAGCCTGGCACCGCTGATCCTCACCGACCCGGTCGACCCGGCGGGCGGCTGATCTTCAGCAGCCATGATCGTCGAGGTGACCGGACGAGTGGCGGCGAACGCGGCCGGTGACGGTCCGGACAACCCTCCGAAAAGGACTCCCGGTGCGTTGAACCCCAAGGTGATCTCGATCGTCGGTCAGGGTGCGACGAGCGGTTCCCGTCGGTCATGAGGAGAATTCTCGAAGATCATTAAATCGGTCGGGTCCATGCTGATCCGGGGCGTCAGCGGCCTGGCCAGCTACGTCTATGCGAGTCGCGCAACCGGCCGGGCGCTGGACAGCAACCGGCACCAGTCGGGGCACCCGGACGCGGACCTCGGCGCGGTCTACACCCTGCCCAGGAACGGTGGCAAACACCAGGACTGGACTTTGCTCCGGCCCTGATCGTGCGCCCGACCGCCGGCCGGGCGACAGCGCGGTGATCTCGCAATCGGGCCGGGCCGGCACCACTGCTGCCGGCCCAGCCCGACCGGGTGCGGCGGTTTCGAGTTACCGTCTTCGCCCGCGAATCTCAATGGTCGGCCGGCGACCGGCGTAGCTTGGGGATCATGCCTGTGCCGAGCGATCCCGATCCCCGCCTCCAGTCGTACGCCGATCCGCAGCGTCTGGTCACCACCGAATGGCTGGCCGAGCACCTGAACGATGCCGCGCTGGTGGTGGTCGAGTCCGACGAGGACGTGCTGCTCTACGACACCGGCCACATCCCGGGCGCCATCAAGGTCGACTGGCATCTGGAGCTGAACGACCAGGTCACCCGGGACTACCTGGACGCCGAGCGGTTCGCCGAACTGTGTGCCGCCAAGGGCATCGGCCGCGCCGACACGGTCGTCTTCTACGGCGACAACTTCAACTGGTGGGCGGCGTACGCCCTCTGGGTCTTCACTCTGTTCGGCCACCCGGACGTGCGGCTGCTCGACGGTGGTCGACAGAAGTGGATCGCCGAGGGGCGGGAGCTGACCCGCGACAGGCCGGCCCGGACACCGGCGGACTATCCGGTGCCGCAGCGCGACGACGCGCCGGTGCGGGCCTTCCGCGAGGAGGTGATGGCACACATCACGGCCGACCGGCCGCTGGTGGACGTGCGTTCGCCGGGCGAATATACCGGCGAGATGCTGCACATGCCGGACTACCCGCAGGAGGGCGCGCTGCGCGGCGGGCACATCCCGGGCGCGGTGAACAAGCCGTGGAAGTCCGCCGCCAACGACGACGGCACCTTCAAGCCCGCCGACGAGCTACGCGCCATCTACGCCGACCAGCTCGGGCTGAGCCCGGACGACGACGTGATCGCCTACTGCCGCATCGGCGAACGCTCCAGCCACACCTGGTTCGTCCTCCACCACCTGCTCGGCTACCCTCACGTGCGCAACTACGACGGCTCCTGGACCGAATGGGGCAACCTGGTCCGCGCCCCCGTCGTCAAGGGCCCCAACCCCACCTGACCCGCGTGGTTGATCATGAAATTGATACCAGCCCGCCCGGCGTGTCGGGACGACAACTTTTCGATCAACCGGGGGTCACCGGTGGCGAGTCGGCGCGGAGGTAGCGCTGGATGGTGGGGGCCAGCCAGCTGACCAGGTCGGCGGGGGGAATGTGGACCATGGGGGGTAGGCGGAGGACATAGCGGGTCAGGGCCACGCCGAGCAGTTGGCTGGCGACCAGGCCGGCGCGGCGGGGAGCCTCGGTCGGGTCGGCGACCATGCGGGCCACCGCGCTGCCGAGCTGGGTGGCGAAGATCTCGCGTACCCGCTCGGCGCCGCTCGGGTTGGTGCTCGCCGTGCGCAGCAGGGCCGGCAGCGTGGTGTCTCCCTCCCAGCGGGTGAAGAAGTAGCTGACCAGCGCCGCACCGAGGCGGTCGGTCGGCACCCCGCTCAGGTCCGGCAGCCGCAGGTCGAACTCGGCCGCCGCCGCGAAGAGCCCCTCCTTGCTGCCGTAGTAGCGCATCACCATCGACGGGTCGATCCGCGCGTCGGCGGCGATGGCCCGAATCGTCGCGCGGTCGTAGCCGTCGGCCGCGAAGCGGTCGCGGGCGGCCCGCAGGATGGCCGCGCGGGTCGCGTCCGAGTTGCGCGCGCGCCCGCCCCCGGCCGCCAGCTCCGCCGCCGGTTCCTGTGCTTCCCGGGATACGCCGTCCGTCATGTGACCGACAGTATGCCAACGGCTGTTGACTCTCGGACGTGGGGCCACCTAACGTTGCCAACAAGTGTTGGCAAACACTTGTTGGCAAACATGTTGGTAACTGCCTCGGGAAGGTCGTCATGCTGCCCGAACGAACCGATGTACTGATCGTCGGGGCCGGCCCGACCGGGCTGACCGCCGCACTCTCCCTGGCCCGCCGAGGAGTCGAGGTCACCCTGGTCGACCAGCGGGAGGAGCCGGCGGTGACGTCGCGGGCGGCGGTCGTGCACGCGTACACGCTGGAGATGCTGGACCGGCTCGGCGCGGGCGCGCCGTTGGCGGCCCGCGGGCTGCGGTCGGTGCGCTTCACCGTCCGTGACCGCGACCGGGTGCTGGTCACCGTGCCGTTCGACCGGCTGCCCACCCGCCACCGTTATGCGCTGATGATCTCCCAGTCGGTGACCGAGGAGGTGCTCACCGAGCGGTTGGCCGACGCGGGCGGGCGGGTGCTGCGCCCGTACCGGCTGACCGGCCTGCACCACGACGACGACGGCGCGGTGGCGCAGCTCGACGGCGCGACCGTGCGGGCGCGATGGGTGATCGGCGCGGACGGCATCCACAGCACCGTCCGCGAGTTGGCGGGCATCCCGTTCACCGGCCCGGCCGGCTCCGGGGAGTCCTTCGTCCTGGCCGACGTACGCGTCGACAGCGCGCTGCCCCGCAACGGCGCCTCGATCTTCCTGGCCCGTGGTGGCCCGCTGGTCTGGGCACCCCTGCCCGACGGGCGGGTACGGCTGGTCGCCACCGTCACCGACCCGCCGGCCGCGCCGGACGCGGCGTACCTGCAACAGCTGCTCGACGAGCGCGGTCCGCGCCGGCAGCCGGACCAGGTGCGGGAGGTGCTCTGGTCGTCGCGTTTCCGGCTGCACCGCCGGGTCGCGGAGACGTTCCGCGCCGGGCCGGTGCTGCTGGCCGGCGACGCCGGGCACGTGCACAGCCCGGCCGGCGGGCAGGGCATGAACCTCGGCATCTGCGACGCGGTCGATCTCGGCGAGACCCTCGCCGACGTGCTGGCCGGTGCGCCCGAAAGTCGGCTGGACGAGTACGCGACCCGGCGTCGCCCGCTCGCCCACGAGGTGGCCGGCTTCGCCGACCGGTTGACCCGGCTCGCCACCGTGCCAACCGCCGCCCGCCCGGCCCGGGACGTGCTGCTACGCCTGGTATCGGTGCTGCCACCGATCCGGCGCCGGATCGCGCTGCGCCTCTCCGGTCTCAACCAGCGCCTGGAGGCGGAGGTTCCCGGTAATCGGACTGGCGGGTAACCACGCCGCCGCGCCCGCGCCGGCCGGGTCTACGCTTGGCCGGTGACGGTGGAGCAGCAGGCCCGGGGCGCGAACGGCGGAACCGCGGGAGCGGGGCGGCGCCGATCCCGCAAGGACGAGATCCTGGAGATCGCGGTGGGGCTGTTCGCCTCCCGTGGCTACCACGGCGTGTCGATGGACGACATCGGTGCGGCGGCCGGTGTCACCGGCCCGGCCCTCTACCACCATTTCGCCGGCAAGGAGGCGATGCTGGTCGCCGCGTTGGTGCCGGTCAGCGAGGGGCTGCTCGACGGCGGCCGGCAGCGGTCCGCGGCGCACCCGGGCGACCCGCGTGCCGTACTGGAGTCGTTGATCGACTTCCACGTCGAGTTCGCGTTGGCCAATCCGGCCGTCATCGCGTTGCACCTGCATGAGCTGGACCGGCTTCCCGAGGAACCTCGGCGGCGCATCCGCCGCCTCCAGCGGCTCTACGTCGAGGAGTGGGTGACCGTGCTGACCGTGCTGCACCCGGGGCTGCCCGACGGTGCGGCGCGGGTGCTGGCACATGCCGCGTTCGGCCTGATGAACTCGACCCCGTTCCTCGGCGGCGAGGTCGACCGTCGCCGCCGGGCCGAGCTGCTGCGCGGTGCGACGCTGGCCGCCCTGCTCGCCCCCACCGAGCCCGCCCACATCAGCGGTGGTTAATAGGGGGCCCCTGCTCTACCGGAGGCGTTAACAGGGGGCCCTTCCTTGCGTCCCGATCGGCGTGGTTGGCTAGCCGGCGTCCCACAAAATGGAACGCTCGGAGGAACCATGATCGAGTCGCTGCTGGTCGCCAACCGGGGCGAGATCGCCCGCCGGATCATCCGTACCGCGAAGCGGCTCGGCGTGCGCGCGATCGCAGTGCACTCGGAGGCCGACGCCGACCTGCCGTTCGTGCTCGAAGCCGACGAGGCCGTCTGCGTGGGCCCGGCCAACCCGGCACAGAGCTACCGCAACACAGAGGCGATCCTTGCCGCCGCCAAGTCGACCGGCGCGCAGGCGATCCATCCCGGTTACGGCTTCCTGTCGGAGAACGCCGACTTCGCCCGTACCGTCGAGGCCAGCGGCCTGATCTGGGTCGGACCTGGCGCGGACGCGATCAGCGCGATGGGTGACAAGATCAACGCACGGAACCTGATGGCGGCGGCCGGCGTGCCGGTGGCACCCGGAACCACCGAGCCGGCCGCGGACCTGGCGGCGGCGCTGGCCGCGGCGACCGAGATCGGCTACCCGGTGATGGTGAAGGCCGCCGCCGGCGGTGGTGGCATGGGCATGGGCGTGGCCGCCGACGAGGCCGCGCTGCGCACCGAGTACGACAAGGTGCGCGCGTTCGCCGAACGGATGTTCGGTGACGGCTCGGTGCTGATCGAGCGGTACTTCCCCCGGGTGCGTCACGTCGAGGTGCAGATCCTCGGGCTGGCCGACGGCCGGGTGGTGGCGCTCGGCGAGCGGGAGTGCTCGGTGCAGCGCCGCAACCAGAAGCTGGTCGAGGAGTCGCCCTCCCCGGCGGTCTCGCCGGAGCTGCGCTCGCGCCTGCTGGCCGCGGCGGTCCGGGCCGGCGAGGCGGTCAACTACCGCAACGCGGGCACGGTGGAGTGCCTGCTGGTCCCGCGTCAGCGGGACGATTCGGCGTCCGAGGAGTTCTTCTTCCTGGAGATGAACACCCGGCTCCAGGTGGAGCACCCGGTGACCGAACTGGTCTACGGCCTGGACCTGGTCGAGGAGCAACTGCGGGTGGCCGCCGGCCTCGCGCCGACCTTCGACCCGGAGGCGCTCACCCCGCGCGGGCACGCCATCGAGCTGCGCATCAACGCCGAGGACCCGAAGCGGTTCCTGCCCGGCCCCGGGGCGATCAAGACCTGGGTGGAGCCGACCGGCGAGGGCGTACGCGTCGACTCCGGCTACGTCGAGGGCAACACCGTCACCCCCTTCTACGACAGCCTGATGGCCAAGCTCATCGTCAGCGCCCCCACCCGCCCCGAGGCCCTGGAGCGCGCGAAGGCGGCCGTCGCCAACTTCCACCTCTCCGGTCCCAAGAACAACCTCCCCTTCTTCACCGAACTCCTGGAGAACGAGGAGTTCATCTCCGGCGACTACGACACCGCCCTGATCCCCCGCATGCGCTGACCAACCCCGGCCCACCCCGTTGACCAACAAGGTCGCGGCGGTGGGAGTGACATGCTGGGGACATCCAAGACGTCACACCGTCACAGTGAGGTGATCCCTTATGGCGGAACTGCCGGGCTTCGTGTTGATTCGAGAGGTCGGGCCGCGCGACGGGTTGCAGAACGAGGAGCCGATCCCGACCGACGCCAAGGTGCGGCTGCTCGACGCGCTCTCCCGCACCGGCGTGCGGCGGATCGAGGCGGTGTCGTTCGTGCACCCGAAGGCGATCCCGCAGATGGCCGACGCCGACGAGGTGTGGCAGCGGGCGGCGAAGGTCGACGGGGTCCGCTACTCGGCGCTGGTGCCGAACACCCGTGGTGCCCAGCGTGCCCTCGCGGCCGGTTTCACCGAGATCGAGGTCGTCGTCTCCGCCAGCGACACGCACAACCGGCGCAACGTCAACCGCGCCACCGACGAGTCGCTGGACGACATCGCCGAGCTGATCGACCTGCTGCACGGTGCCGGCGCCCGCGCCGAGGTGATCATCGCGACCAGCTTCGGCTGCCCGTACGAGGGCGACATCGCGCCGGCCCGGGTGGCCGCCATCGTGGACCGGGTGGTCCGCGACGGCGCCGACCGCGTCGCGTTCGGCGACACCACCGGCATGGGTACGCCCCGACGGGTCCGTGACCTGCTCACCGCCGTACGCGACCGGAACGCGCACATCCCGCTGCTGCTGCACTTCCACAACACCCGGGGAACCGCCCTGGCCAATCTGCTGACCGCGCTGGAGCTGGGCGTGACCGAGTTCGACGCGAGCGTCGGCGGCCTCGGCGGCTGTCCCTACGCCCCCGGTGCCAGCGGCAACCTGGCCACCGAGGAGGCGGTGCACATGCTGCACGACATGGGCATCGACACCGGCATCGATCTGGATGCCCTCATCGAGGCCGCCGAACTCGCCGAACACCTCACCGCCCGCCGCCTCCCTTCCGGCGTCCTCCGCGCCGGCCCCCGCACCCGCCTCACCCCCACCCCATAACCCACCCCCACCCACCCCCGCCCCCGCCCTTGCCCCACCCCTGCCCCGTTGATCATGCAGTTGTGGTGGGTGCTTCGACCTTTTCGTAGCTTTTGTGAGGCACCACAACTCCATGATCGACGGGGGCGGGGGTGGGGGCGGGTGGAATGGGTGGGGTGCGGGGGGAGGGTGGAGTGGGGTAGCCTAACGATCGTTCAGGTGGCTGGGTGGGGGGTCGACGTGACGGTTGACGGTGGGGCGCTGGAGCAGTTGGGCAAGCGGGTCCGTGCGGGTGGGGCGGAGAAGTACCACGCGGCGAACGCGGCCAAAGGCAAGTTGTTCGCCCGGGAGCGGGTCGCGCTGCTGGTCGACGAGGGATCGTTCGTCGAGGACGGGCTCTACGCCAACGCGCGCGCCGAGGGGCTGCCCGCCGACGGCGTGGTGACCGGCACCGCCACCATCGACGGTCGGCAGGTCTGTCTGATGGCCAACGACTCGACGGTCAAGGCCGGCAGTTGGGGCGCGCGTACCGTCGAGAAGATCATCCGGATCATCGAGCGGGCGTACGACACCGGCGTGCCGATGGTGTACCTGGTCGACTCGGCCGGTGCCCGGATCACCGACCAGGTCGAGCTTTTCCCCGGGCGGCGCGGCGCTGGAAAGATCTTCTGGAACCAGGTGCGCGCCTCCGGCTCGATCCCGCAGGTCTGCGCGCTGTTCGGGCCGAGCGCGGCCGGTGGCGCGTACATCCCGGCGTTCTGTGACGTGGTGGCGATGGTCGACGGCAACGCCAGCATGTACCTCGGCTCGGACCGGATGGTCGAGATGGTCACCGGTGAGAAGACCACCCTGGAGGCGATGGGCGGGGCGAAGGTGCACTGCGCCGAGTCGGGCGTCGGGCACTTCCTCTGCAAGTCCGAGGCCGAGGCGCTCGACGTGGTGAAGCGCTACCTGTCGTACCTGCCGGCGAACTGGACCCAGCAGCCGCCGACGGCCGAGGCGGTGTCGGCGAAGGCCGGGGTGGACCTCGCCGCGCTGGTGCCGGCGAGCGAGCGGCAGGCGTTCGACATGCGGCGGTACGTCAAGGGCCTGCTCGACGAGGACTCCTTCTTCGAGATCCAGGCGCTCTGGGCCAAGGAGTTGACGGTCGGCTTCGGCCGGCTCAACGGCGAGGTCGTCGGCGTGGTCGGCAACAACTCGATGTTCAAGGGCGGGGTGCTCTTCGTCGACTCGGCCGACAAGGCGACCCGGTTCGTGCAGCTCTGTGACGCGTTCAACGTGCCGCTGCTGTTCCTGAGCGACGTGCCCGGGTTCATGGTCGGCAGCGCGGTGGAGAAGCAGGGCATCATCCGGCACGGCGCGAAGATGATCACCGCGATCTCCGAGGCGACCGTACCCAAGATCTGCGTGGTGGTCCGCAAGGCGTACGGCGCGGGCCTCTACGCGATGGCCGGGCCGGGCTTCGAGCCGGACGCCACCATCGCCCTGCCCACCGCGAAGATCGCGGTGATGGGCGCGGAGGCCGCGGTCAACGCGGTCTACGCCAACAAGATCGCCGCGATCGGGGACGAGACCGAGCGGGCCGCCTTCGTCGCGACCAAGCGCGCGGAGTACGAGCAGGACATCGACATCGTCCGGCTCGCCAGCGAGCTGGTGATCGACGCGATCGTCGAGCCGCACGAGCTACGCGCCGAGCTGGTCCGCCGGTTCGCCGCCGCCCGCACCAAGGAACGGCACTTCTCCCGTCGCCGGCACGGCGTCACCCCCGTCTGAACCCGTCGACCCGGCCGGGACGCACCCCGTCGACGCCGCCGGAAGGCAACCCCGTCCACCCCCGGCCGGGACCACGCCGTCGACGCGCACCAGCCAGCACGACCACCGTCGAGGCGTCACGAGCGTCCGGCGGCCCGTCCACACAGGAGGAACCCGATGGACTTCCGGCTCACCGAGGAGCACGAGGCGCTGCGTGCCAGCGTGCGGGACTTCGCCCGCGAGGTGGTCGCGCCGGTCATCGCCGAGCACTACGAGCGGCACACCTTCCCGTACGAGGTGATCCGGCAGATGGGCAAGATGGGCCTGTTCGGCCTGCCCTTCAGCGAGGAGTACGGCGGGATGGGCGGCGACTACTTCGCCCTCTGCCTGGCCTTGGAGGAGTTGGCCCGGGTCGACTCCAGCGTGGCGATCACCCTGGAGGCGGCGGTCTCGCTCGGCGCGATGCCGATCTACCGGTTCGGCACCGACGAGCAGAAGGCCCGGTGGCTGCCGAAGCTGCTCAGTGGCGAGGCGTTGGCCGGGTTCGGGCTCACCGAGCCGGGCTTCGGCTCGGACGCCGGCGGCACCGAGACGCGGGCCGTGCTGGACGAGGCGGCGGGCGAGTGGGTGATCAACGGATCGAAGGCGTTCATCACGAACTCGGGCACCGACATCACCGCCCTGGTCACCGTCACCGCGGTCACCGGTCTCCGGCCGGACGGCGCGAAGGAGTTGTCCACGATCATCGTGCCGAGCGGGACTCCCGGCTTCACCGTCGCGCCCGGCTACTCCAAGGTCGGCTGGACCGCCTCCGACACCCATGAGTTGACCTTCGACGACTGTCGGGTGCCGGCGGAGAACCTGCTGGGCGAGCGCGGCCGGGGCTTCGCCCAGTTCCTGCGCATCCTCGATGAGGGCCGGATCGCCATCGCCTCGCTGGCCGTCGGCCTCGCCCAGGGCTGCGTCGACGAGTCGATCAAGTACGCGGGCCAGCGCCAGGCATTCGGCCAGCCGATCGGCAACTACCAGGCGATCCAGTTCAAGATCGCCGACATGGAGATGAAGGCGTACACCGCCCGGCTGGCGTACTACGACGCGGCGGCCCGGATGCTGGCCGGCGAGCCGTTCAAGCGCCAGGCGGCCATCGCCAAGCTGCACGCCAGCACGATCGCGGTGGACAACGCCCGGGAGGCGACCCAGATCCACGGCGGGTACGGCTTCATGAACGAGTACCCGGTGGCCCGGTTCTGGCGGGACTCCAAGATCCTGGAGATCGGCGAGGGCACCTCCGAGGTGCAGCGCATGATCATCGCCCGCGACCTGGGGATGTGAACACCGCCCAGGACGGGGGCGGGCCGTGTCGACGCCGTGGCAGCCGCCCGGGTCAGCCGGTCGGGGCGGTGGGCCCCAGCCAGCGCCGCAGACCCGGCGCGTCCTCCGCCTCCCGGCCGGCCTGGGCGATCACGTCTCGGGCGTCGACCCGGTCGCCCCGCGGCCCGACCAGTACGCCCCGGACGGCGGGATGCGCCAGCCGCCAGCCCCGCCGCAGCAGGTTCTCCTCGACCAACCAGATCAGCACGTCCGGCGGTTCGTCGCCCAGCTCCCAGTCGTGCGGATGATCCGACAGCTCGTCGACCGGCACGTCGAGGGCAGCGGCCAGCACCTCCCGGGGTCGCGTCCGGACCACCTGGAAGACCTCCACGTCGTCGACGGGCTCCCGGCCCAGCACCAGGGCGACGTCGCTGCGTACCCTGGTGACGTCCCGGATGGCACGCCGGAGCCACCAGCGCGGTGGCGAGTCGGCAAAGCTGGACCAGCGGATGTAGCGCGGGTAGGGGATGTCCATGATCCGACGGGTCACCCGGCGGCGCTCCCGCTCCGACAGCGGCGGGACCGGCACGGGGTCGGCGGTCAGGGTCACCGAAAGCGGCGCGTGGCCCAGGGCGCGCAGCGCGACGGCGAGCCGGGGGTGGATGGTGGCCAGCAGTTGCGCGTCGTCGGCAGCCCAGTCGGACTCGCCGAGGCCGTGGTGCAGCGCCCGCCGCCAGCCGTCGTCCACGTCGCTGATGCCCACCTCGACCGGCCGCCACCAGCGCTGTTCCGGCACTCCGGAGTTGTCCAGGAAGCCGGCGTACTCGTCGGCGACGAGGCTGGCCAGCGCGAACGCGCGGGCCGCCGGGTCGACACCGCCGGCCGCCAGCACGGCCGCGTCGTCGGCGTCGCGCTGCGCCTCGGCGGCGAAGCCGGCCAGCGTACGCCGCAACTCGGCGGCCCGCCGCTGGGCGCGGCCCTCCTCGTACGACTCGGCCTGCACCGCGTCGGTCCAGAGGTCGAGCAGGCCGGTGACGAGGTCGGCATGGCGGTGACGGAGCAGGGCGAGCCGGTGGCCGACCAGCGCCCGCAGTTCGGCGGTGGAGAGGCAGGCGAGCAACGGAAGCCCGATCTCCAGATGACGCTGCCGGTACGCCACCGTCACGTCCACCGTCGGTGTGGCGGTGAGCAGCACCCGCCCCGGCATCGGGGTGCCCAGCCGCTGCGCCGTCGCCGCCACCAGGTCGTACAGCTCGGGGTGGCTCTTCGGGGTGACCGGCACGCCGCCCCGGTTGCCGAGCCGGGCGGAGCCCGCGCCGACCAGGGCCAGCAACGCTCCCCACAGCAGCATCACCGGCAGGACGACCACCAGGGCCACCAGATAGGTCAGCGGGCCGAGTATTCCGTTGTGCCGGGCGAGCAGCCAGCGGGCCCGCCACGTTCCCAGGCCACCGGGCAGCCGGTCGTACGACATGGGCGGCATTGTCACCGCCGCCGACTAAATCGATCAACGGCTGTTCGTCCAGTACCGGCCAACGGCCGGCCCGCTGTCGGGTTTCGGCATCGACCGGTCGGGTGGCTGACGCTCAGGTGTCCGGTGTCGGGCCTGGCCCGTAATGTCCCGGGCCATGACTTTGGGTCATGATCGTTCGTCCGGGCCGCCCGCGCACGCCGGCCTCCCGGAGGTGCTGCGGGCACACCGCTTGGCGGCCGGCCTCACCCAGACCGACCTCGCGGCCCGCGCCGGCATCGGCGTACGGACGGTCCGTGACCTGGAGCGGGGACGCTCCTCGCGGCCGCAACGCACCACCGTCGAGCTGCTCGCCGGGGCGCTCGAACTGGCCGGCGCAGCCCGGACGGCGTTCCTGGCCGCCGCGCGGGGAACGGTCCCCGCCGCACCACCGTCCGAGCCGGGTACCCGACTGGACCTGCCGCCACCGCCGGATCTGATCGGCCGGGAGCGGGATCTGACCGAGCTGGCCACGATGTTGACCGATCCGCGCGGTCCTCGGGTGGTGAGCCTGGTGGGGCTGGCCGGCGTCGGCAAGACCGCACTGGCGCTGGCGGCGGTCCACGCCGTCGCCGCCGCCCACCCCGGCGGCGCCGCCGGGGTGCTGGTCGGTGCCGGGTCGGACGCGGCCGACGTGCTCGCCGCCTCGGTGACGGTCTTCGGCGTGGCCCGGCTGACGGAGCTGACCGCCCGCCTCGACGACCGACGGGCGCTGCTGCTGGTGGACGCCGCCGAACGGGCGCCCGACCCGGTGGCCGGGACGTTGCAGCGGCTCATCGGCGCGGTGCCGTCGCTGCGGGTGCTGGTCACCGGCCGGCACCCGGTGGGGCTGCCGGGCGAGTGGGTCCGTCCGGTGTCGCCGCTGGACGTGCCACCGCCGGGCGACACCGATCCGGCGACGCTGGCCAGCTATCCGGCGGTGGAGCTGTTCACCGCGCGGCTGGCCCAGGTGCGGCGGGAGCCGCCGTCGGCGGACGAACTGCCGGCGCTGGCCGCACTGGTGCGCCGGCTGGGCGGCCTGCCACTGGCCATCGAGCTGATGGCGGCGCGTGGCCGGCTGCTCGATCTCACCGAGCTTCTCGACCGGTACGGCGACCGGGTGCTGGACCTGGACACCTCCGCCGCGACCCGCAGCGGCTGGGAGGCGGGCCAGTCGCGGGGCGACGACGCGCGGACGGCGGTGGCCGAGACGCTGCGGGACGCGGTGGCGACCAGTTACCGGCTGCTCGCCGACGAGGAGCGGGCGGCGCTGCGCCGGCTCGCCGCGTTCGGCAACCGGTGGTCCGTCGAGCTGGCCGAGCAGATGCTCGCCGGCACCGGGATCACCGCTGATCCGGTTCCGCTGCTGAACCGGTTCCTCGATCTGGGGCTGCTGAACGTACGCGGGACCGGGCCGTTCCGTTTCCGGCTGGTCGACGCGGTCCGGGACTACGCGGTCGAGCAGGCGTCCGGTTCCGGCGAGTCGACCGTGATCCGGCGTCGGCACGCCCGGGTGGTCACCCGGCTGGTGGAGCGGACCGCGCCGGGGTTGACCGGTGCCGGTGCCACCGCCGCGGCGCACCGCCTCGACGAGGTCACCGGTGACATCAGCTCCGCGCTGGCGTACGCGGCGGTGGACGACCCGCTGACCGCGCTGCGCCTGGCGGCCGGCCTGCCGTGGTGGTGGCGGCTGCGTGGGCGTGACGTGCCGGGTCGGCAGTGGCTGCTGCGGCTGCTTGCCGACCCGCGTACCGCCGACGCTGATCCGGCGCTGCGGGCGTGGGCGTCGCTCGGGGTCGCGATGCTCGCCGGTGAGCACGGCGCGGCCGGTGCCGAGGTGTCGAGGGCGCACGCCGCGCTGGAGGCGTTCCGGCGGCTCGGCGACGTCCCGGGCGAGTTGGAGGCGCGTACCGTGCTGGGTGCCCTGCTGGCCGCGACGGGCCGGCCGGGCCAGGCGCGGGAGCAGGCGGAGGCGGTGCTGGCGGTGGCCACCGAAGGCGGCCTGGTCCGCCAGATGGCGGTCGCGCAGCACCACCTGGCGTGGCACGAGATCCGGGTGGGTGACCTGGCCGCCGCCCGACGCCGGCTGGCCACCGTCGACCGGCTCGCCGGGCAGTGCGGCCAGCAGCGCCTGCGGGTGCTGGCGCGGGGCACGGTCGCGGAGGTGTTCCGCCTGGAGGGCCGGTACGCCGACGCGGCCGACGAGGCGCGGCGGGTCCTGGCGGCGTTGGCCGACCTGGGCGCGCCGCGACACCGACGCCGGGTGCTCGGCACGTTGGGGCTGGCGCTCGCGCAGGACGGTCGGGCGGCCGAGGCCGCCGAGGTGCTCGTCGAGTTGCGCCCGCTGGACGGGCCCGGGGCGCTCGTCGAGGGGCACCTGGCCCTGCGCCGCGGCGACCGGGAGGCAGCGGCGGAGTGGTTCGCTGCGGCGGCCGAGATGGACGCGGCGGATCGGGACCGGCGTACGACGGTGGAGGCGCTGGTGGGCCTGGCCGTGAGCACCTCCGACCCGACCGTGCTCGACCGGCTGGAGCTGGCCTGCCGGGACGCCGGCATCCGGCTGTTGCCGCACGAAGAGGAACTGCTGCACGTGCTGCCGGTGGCCCGGAGCGGGCTGCCCACGGAGGCCACCGCTGGGCACGGCTGGCCGGGCGAGGGACCCGGCCAACCGGCGGCGGGAACGGGGGTGGCGCGGGCGAGGAAGCCCCCTTTTGTTACCCCTCGCTCATCGCCCGCGCCGGTGCCCCCCACTGCGCCCCCGCTGTAGCGAGATTAGCGAGGCACGGCCCGATGATCTGTCGGGTTTGATGAGCTATCGCCCATTGGTCAATTGGTTCTGCCGGTCTTTCTGCCGGTGGTGTCACGCTGGGCTGGTCATCCGAACACCGATGGTCCCGGGTTGGCCGGGGTGGATCCCCCGCTGCCGGCGGTGGCGCACGGGTGCACCGCGTCGCGTACCCGACGCAGGCCGTCGAGCATCGCGCTCAGCTCCGCCGGTTCGAGTTGTCCGGTGAACCAGTCTTCGATGAGCTGAAGGTGGCCGGGCAGGCTCTCGTCGAGCCGGCGCAGGCCGGCGGCGGTCACCATCGCGTGCGAGCTGCGCCGGTCGGAGGGGCAGGCGCGCCGGGCGATCAGGCCGTCCCGTTCCATCCGGTCCACCACCCGGGTGACGCCGCTGGTGGAGAGGGAGGTCTGCGCGGCGAGGTCGGTCATCCTCAGTTGGTTGTCGGGTGACCGGCTCAGCCGGGTGAGCACCTCGAACTCGACCGGCGACAGTCCGTGTTCCTCCAGTTGGGCGGCGAACCGGGCGGAGAGCCCGGCGTACACCTCGAAGAGCAGGCCGACGGCGGTGATCCGCGGGTCGTCGAACACGTTCGGGTTCACCATCCCATCGTACCAATCCTTGACAGAGGGAATATTGCCGCGACTATAGTTGCTGACGCAGCCGTTGGGCTACTAAACAAAATCTTCCCGGAAGGCAGTCTCTCATGACCAGCAGCACCGAGCCGGTTACCCGCGAGTGGAACGGCCTCACCATCCCGGCGGCCGGCACCTACCTGCTGGATGTGGCGCACAAGCGGGTGGGCTTCGTCGCCCGGCACATGATGGTGAGCAAGGTCCGCGGTGAGTTCGCCGACGCCAGCGCCACGATCACCATCGCCGAGGAGCCGCTGGAGTCCTCGGTCACCGCCACCATCCAGGCCGCCAGCATCAACACGGCGCAGAGCGACCGGGACGCGCACCTGCGCAGCCCGGAGTTCCTCGACGCCGAGCAGTTCCCCACCCTGGAGTACCGCAGCACCGGCGTGAAGTCCGAGGGCGGCAACGAGTTCGTCCTCACCGGTGAGCTGACCATCAAGGGCGTGACCCGTCCGGTCGACCTGAAGGTCGAGTTCGAGGGCGTCGGCCGCAGCCCGTTCGGCCAGGACATCTTCGGCTTCTCCGCGAGCGCCGAGATCGACCGCGAGGAGTTCGGCCTGACCTGGAACGTTGCCCTGGAGTCCGGCGGCGTCCTGGTCGGCAAGAAGATCAAGATCGAGATCGAGGGTGAGGCCATCCGGCAGTCCTGATTCCCGGCACTCTCCGAAAGGCCCGCGCCCGGACGCGCGGGCCTTTCGGCTGCCCGCATGAGAGCTGTGGCGGATCACGGGGTTTCCGTCCGCCTCGCCGTGCCCGGCGTTCCGTTGCGCCGGTCCCTTCCCGGCCGGTGACACGTAAACGCTGACCAGCGATGGTGCGATCGGCTCGACCGGTTCGGCGCGCTTAACGAGTATGGTTCACAATGCGCTGCGGAACGGCACCGTTCCGTCGCGTCGCGCGCCGGGAGGACACATGGGCAGGGACGTCGATCGAACCGCCTTCTCCCGGGAGGACCGGGTCCGATACCGGCAGAAGGTCCGCCGCTGTCTGGATGTCTTCGCGCTGATGCTGGACGACTTCGGTTTCGACGCCGACCGGCCGATGACCGGGCTGGAGATCGAGCTCAACCTGGTGGACCCGGCGGCCGAGCCGGCGATGCGGAACGAGGAGATCCTCGCCGCCATCGCCGATCCCCTGTTCCAGACCGAGTTGGGGCAGTTCAATCTGGAGCTCAACGCCAACCCTCGGCTGATCTCCGGCGGCGGGTTCGCCGACTACGAGCGTGACCTGCATGGCAGCCTGAACAGGGCGAACGAGCGGGCGGCGCGGTCGGACACCCGGATCGTCCTGGTCGGCATCCTGCCCACGCTGAACGAGCGCCACCTGGTGGCCGACAACCTCTCCACAAACGAGCGGTACCGGGTGCTCAACGACCAGATCGTCGGCGCCCGGGGCGAGGACATCGAACTCGACATCCGGGGCGTCGAGCGACTGCGGACGCACACGGACTCGATCGCCCCGGAGGCGGCCTGCACCAGCCTCCAGTTCCACCTCCAGGTCGCGCCGGACAGCTTCGCCGACTACTGGAACGCCTCACAGGCGATCGCTGCCGCGCAGGTGGCGGTCGGTGCCAACTCGCCCTTCCTCTACGGCCGGCAACTCTGGGCGGAGACCCGGATCGCCCTCTTCGAGCAGGCCACCGACACCCGGCCGGACGAGTTGAAGGCCCAGGGCGTACGCCCCCGGGTCTGGTTCGGGGAACGCTGGATCACCTCGATCTTCGACCTGTTCGAGGAGAACGTCCGCTACTTCCCGCCGTTGCTGCCGATCTGCGAGAGCGAGGACCCGGTGGAGGTCCTGCACGCCGGTGGCGTACCCGAGCTGGCCGAGCTGCGGCTGCACAACGGCACCGTCTACCGGTGGAACCGGCCGGTGTACGACATCATGGACGGCCGCCCGCACCTGCGGGTGGAGAACCGGGTGCTACCGGCCGGGCCGACCGTGGTCGACATGCTGGCCAACGCCGCCTTCTACTTCGGGCTGGCCCGCGGTCTCGCCGAGGCCGACCGGCCCATCTGGAGCCAGCTCACCTTCAGCTCGGCCGAGGAGAACTTCCACGCCGCCGCCCGGCGCGGCATGGATGCCGTACTGCACTGGCCGCGGCTCGGCGACGTGTCGGTGACCAGGTTGGTACTCGACGTGCTGTTGCCGATCGCCGCCGCCGGGCTCGACGGTTTCGGGGTGACCCCGACCGAGCGGGACCGCCTGCTCGGCATCATCGAGCAGCGCTGCCGGAACGGCCGCAACGGCGCGGTCTGGCAGACCGCCACGGTCTGGGCCGCCGAGCGACACCGGAACCTGGACCGCCGCGCCGCCCTGCACCACATGCTCCAGCGCTACGCCGAACTACAGTGCACCAACGAGCCGGTGCACACCTGGCCGATCGACTGACCACTCTGGCCCGGCGCTCTCACCGACGGGTTCAGCGGGGTCGGCGGGGCGGTCGGGCCCGGCGTCCGGCCTCCTCCGGCGTCGAGTCGGCATCGGACGAGCCGGCCGGCTTCGAGGCACCGCTCGTTCCGCCGGCCGATGCCGGCTCGTCTACCGACTGCTGGGCCGGCGTCGGTGTCGAGGCTGTCGGTGCCGCCGGAGCGGCGGGTGCCGGCACGTCGGCGGGCGTCGGGGACGTGCGTCGCCGCCCGGTGCCGCCGGTGGTGGCGCGGGCTCCGGTCCTGACGCCGACGGTCGCCGGCTCGCCGGCCGTCTTCGTGGCGTCCTGCCCGGTCCGCTGCCGAGGCACCGTCGCCGTGGATACGCCGTCGCCGGCCGGGCGGCGCTGCGGGTGTCGGGCCGCCCGTTGGGCGAGCGCCGCGACCAGGACGGAGCCGCCGATTCCGACGATCACCGCGTACGGGGCGATGAGGTGGGCCGACACCTGCTCCGGGCTGATCGCGGTCAGCCTCGGCACGGCCAGGAAGTACGCGACCGCCACCAGCAGCGGTCCGGCGGCACCCGAGGCGGTGGCACCGACCCGCCGGCCGGCCTCGCGGACGCCGCGTCGAGCGGCCAGCGTGCCGATCAGCAGCGCCGATCCGAGCGAGAGGACCGCGCCGGGCCAGTAGAAGTAGTCCCGGATCCAGAACTGGTCGCTGCCCGAGCTGAGCTGCCAGATGCCCAACTGCGCAGTGGTCAGCCCACGGCCGGCGAGTACCGAGTCGACGACGGCGACCACCGCGAGCAGCCAGAGCCAGCCGGCGGTGGCGATGACGTTGGTGGCTGCCGCCCGGCAGCGCAGCGCCCAGAGTGCCACCAGCGCCCCGACGAGTACGCCGAGTGCCGCGTATCCGGCCGCCATGTCCCGGGGGGACGGCGTGTCCGGGACCACCGCGACCCGGGCCGGTACGGCGACCAGCAGCACCGTGATCAGGGCACCCACTGCGGCGGCCACGGAGAGGGTGATCCACCACAGCCCACCACCGTCCGGCCGGCCGAGATCGCCGTGGCTGTTCCCGTCCGGCTGGCTGTCACCGTCCGGCTGGTCGGCGTCGGCCGGTGAATCTCCACTGCCCAGCGCTGCCGCGCTCGACGTGACCGTGCCCGTGCGGCGGTCGTGCAGCCGCTGCGCACAGACCGCGCCGAAGATGGTCGAGGTGGCGGCGATCCAGGTGGCCCAGATCAGGCTGGCCACCCACGCCGCCGTGCCGCCGGCCGCCTCGGCCGGTGCCCAGTTCAGGATGCCCAGGCCGTACCCGAAACCCAGTTGAGCGGCCCCGGCGCCGGCTGCCACGCCGGCCGCGGTGGCGATCGATCCTCCCCAGCCCTGTCTGGCCATGCCGGGCAGCGTAACGTCCTGTGGTCGGTGCGGCGAGTCGTGCGCGGTACCGGGTGGTGAACGGTGACGGAGAGTGCTTGGCGCCGACGAGTACGGTCGCCGGTGATGAGGCGGTGGGCGGTATGACGGACGGAACCACGGAGCGGGAGACCGGGCGCGACGACGCCGGCCCGGACCGGGTGCCGCTGATGGTCGGCGGCGGAATCGCTGCCGCCCTGCTCGCGGTCATCGGGGCGGCCGGCGGCTGGGTGCTGGCCGGCGACCAGAGGCCGCCGGTGAAGGCGCCCGCCGATGCGGCCGGCAGTCGCAGCCCCAGCGTCCAGGCCAGCCCCACACGCGGGCGGCCGACACCGACCCCCGCGGCCACCAGCACCGCCCCGACCCAGCCCACCGGGCTGACCGTGCCGGACCTGGTCGGCGAGGACTTCGAGGAAGCCCGGGAGGAGCTGCGGAGCCTGGGACTGGGCTGGCAGTTGGTCTTCGGCAGCGGTGCCAGCTCCAGCGTGCGGAGCACCAAGCCGGCGGCCGGTGCGCCGGTGAGCCGCGGCCACACCGTCGTGATCACCGTGGCCGGTGCCGCGCCGCCGAACTCGGTGCCGGACCTGCTCGGGCTCAACTGCCGCGACGCGGGGGCCCAACTCGTCGACGACGGGTTCTCGCCCCGCTATCCGAACCGACGGGCCGGGAAGGTCACCGCACAGGACCCCGCCGGTGACACCGTCGGCAAATGGAACGACATCGTCTCGATCTGGTGTGGTGACCTGCCGAACGGCGACGAAAGCCCGCCGCCGCAATGACGGGCACCCGACACGCTGATGCCGGCCGATGGCCTGCGGAACCGTTAGGTTGACCTTCGAGGGCCCTGATGCCCGCCCGGTCAAGGAAGGCGGAATGCCGGCATGAGCGAGCGTCAGCGAGCGAATCATCGGTGCAGCGCGGTGGTGCCTCATGGCGCGCAGCGAAGCGGAGTGCCGGCATGAGCGACGATCGCCAGGAGCCGCCCGAGGACGCGACCCGTCGGCTGCCGCCGGCCGTCGGCGGTCCGGACGAGACCGCGCCGCTGGGGCGTACCCCGGAGGAGGCGGCGCCGGAGGAGACCGCGCCGGTGCCGCCGACCCAGCGCTCCGGGGCGGCGGCGTGGTCGGGGCGCGCGGAGGTGCCGTCGGTCCGGCCGGGCGCCGACCGGGAGACGTCGGGCAACGAGTGGTACGCCGACGAGCCGGCGGGCCGGCCATGGTTCCTGCCGATCCTCTGGGGCGTCGTCCTGTTGCTGCTGCTCGGGCTGCTCGGCGTCGGGCTGTGGCTGGCCCGTCAGGCGCTGGACGAGGGTGGGTCGACTCCGCAGTCGCCGCAGCCGACGACGCAGCCTGCACCGACCACCGCGTCGGCCTCGCCGACCACGCGTTCGCCCTCACCCGCGCCGACGACGAGTTCGGCAGTGGCCCAGGTGCCGGTGCCGCCGCTGGTCGGCCTGCCCGAGGCGGCGGCGCGGGCGATGCTGGAACAGCTCGGTCTCGACTACCGGATGCAGTACCGCCCGTCGGACCGGCCGGCGGGGACCGTCATCGCCACCGAGCCGGAGGCGGGTCAGCTGGTCGAGGCCGGCGACGAGGTCACTCTGGTGGTGGCCGCGGCCAGCCCGAGCCCGTCGGCGACCACGGGTACGCCGACCAGTTCGCCGAGCACGGA
This sequence comes from Micromonospora sp. CA-263727, assembly GCF_050942455.1. Classification (NCBI taxonomy): domain Bacteria; kingdom Bacillati; phylum Actinomycetota; class Actinomycetes; order Micromonosporales; family Micromonosporaceae; genus Micromonospora; species Micromonospora sp. CA-263727. The sequence goes on along the minus strand of NZ_CP192031.1, from coordinate 278,555 downwards.
GCCCACCGCCACGGCGAGCCCCACCGGATAGGAACGACCGGCAGGTCTACCACATGCGGCGTCTGGTGCCGACCAGCCCGAGCCCGGCAAGGGAGATCGCCAGTCCGAAGACGCCCGACCAGAACAGTGAGCGACTGAGTTCCTGGCGGGTGTGCCCACTGGTCCGGGCGGAGGCGTCCGGCTCATGATCTGGTGAGTCGGCTGACCGGCCGGAGCCGCCGTACCGCTCGGCCGGATCGTCGGTCGGCTCTCCGGCCGTGTCGGCGGGGGCGAAGTCGTCCCAGGCGCCGGGCATGTCGTCGGGTCCGGTCGGGTCGCTCTCGACCACGGTGATCTCCGGTGCCGGGACAGGTTCGGCGAGCCGGGTGGAGGACAGAGCGGGATCCCGGATCAGTACCACCAGGGTGGTGGCGGCACCGAGCAGTGCCAGGAGTCCGAAGGCGTAGGCGATACGGGACCGGTGGGGCCGCCGCGCGGGCAGATTGACCATGGCCATCCCAGGTTCGGGGTCCATGACGCGCGGGGTGGAAACCTGCCGGGGTGGGCATACCGATTCTATGGTGCCGACATGCCCCCCGGCGGCGGTTCGTGGTGCTCAGCCCACCCGGACCGGAGTCCGGGCGTTCGGCCGACGGGCCGGGCGCACCGTGTGCGGACGCGGCTGCGGTGCGGCCTGTGCCTGCCGCAGCCCTTCCCGTTGGACGAAGATCGAGCGACGGTTGACCGCATCCCCCGCCGCGTTCAACTCGTAGCCTTCGAGCCAGAGCCAGCCGTCGTAGGTGGGCCGGTCGAGCACCCGGATCACTCGGAACAGGATGGGTCTGAGGAACTGGACACTCGCCGCGCGTGTCACGTGCAGTACGTCACCGGAGCGGGGAAGCACATGGGCTCCTGGAAGGGTCGGCCGGCGGGGAGGCCGGCGAGGCTGAACGGGGGGATGTTCGGCTCCGGCGACGAGGTCGTGTCTCGTGGGCCGGTTCGTGGAGCTGGCATGGTCGGTGCCGGATTCGCTGGTGGCGTCATGTCGCCCGACCTGGGTCGTGCACCCCACCGCCTCCACCGTGTTGATCACGTGGGGAGATCGCGTCGGAACGGTGCGTGACCCGTGTCATACGGAACAGAGTGCATCAGGGTCGTGCTTCATGCAAGTTGCACGTCGACTTTTGCCGATACGTGAGCGGCACGCACGAAACGGCGCTTGAACGTGCCACTACCCGGACGGCACACTGAGACCGGTTTCGCCCGCCGCGGCCGGTGCCGGACCGGCTCCACCCCCAAGCCGCGAACGTCCGCCCCGATGGTCGCGCCCGAGGGCGGGTGGCGACAGCGGCGCGTCGAGGCGGAGAGGTGACAGCGGTGAGCGAGCGGCGCAGCCCGACCATCCGGCGGCGCCGGCTCGGCGCGGAACTGCGCCGCCAGCGCGAGTCGGCCGGGATCACCATCGAGACCGTCGCCGAGCAGTTGGAGTGCTCGGCGTCGAAGATCTCCCGGATCGAGACCGGCCACACCACGGCGACCCCGCGGGACGTGCGGGACATGCTCCGGATCTACGGGGTGGTGGGCGCGGAGAGCGACGAGCTGGTGCAGATCGCCCGTGAGGCGCGGCAGAAGGGCTGGTGGCATCCGTACAGCACGGTGTTGGTCGGGGCGTACGTGGGCCTGGAGGCGGCCGCCAGCTCGATCCGGGCGTACGAGCAGCAGGTGGTGCCGGGGCTGCTGGAGACCGAGGAGTACGCCTGCGCCATGATCCGGGCAGCCCGGCCGGATTTCGACCAGGATCAGGTTGAGAAACGGGTGCGTGTCCGACTCGACCGTCAGTCGTTGTTGACCCAGGATGATCCGGTCGATCTGTGGGTGGTGCTCGATGAGGCGGTGGTGAGCCGTCCGGTGGGCGGGGACGCGGTCATGCGTGACCAGCTCAATCGGTTGGTGGAGGTGGCCCAGCTGCCGAACGTGACGCTCCAGATCCTGCCGTTCGCGCAGGGGGCGCACGCCGGCATGGACGGCACCTTCACGATCCTCAGCTTCCCCGAGCCCGGTGATCCGGATGTCGTGTACGCGGAGAACGCCACGGGTGGGCTCTTCCTGGAGAAGAGTGACGAACTACAGAAGTACAGCTTCATCTTCGATCACATTCGAGCAGCGGCCATACGTCCGGAGGAGTCCGTCGAGTACATCGCGAGACTGGCAGAGGAGCCGTTGTGGAAGTGGCGACGCAGGGATTCTCCGTGGACCTGACGCGGGCAAATTGGTTCAAGAGTTCGAAGAGTGGGCCGAACTGTGACAACTGCGTGGAGGTGGCGTACGTGACCGGGGCGGTCGGCGTCCGGGATTCGAAGGACAAGGCCGGACCGGCCCTCGTCTTCGCTCCCGGCGGCTGGCACGCCTTCGTCGCCGGCACCAGGGACGGCGCGTTCGGCCGGGGCTGACTGCCGGAACAGTGGTGACGGTCCCCGCCCGGCCTGGCCGGGCGGGGACCGTGGCGTTGTGCCGCAGGCCAGTTCCGGTCGGCATGATCCGCCGGCTCCCGTCGCCACATCGTGCCCGTCTCGTTGTACCTCTCGGTACGCGCTGGTCGACATCCCCCCGACAGGGCGGGTAACCGAGCGAGGCAGGCGAGACGGATGACGAGTATCGGGTCGGAGAACCTCACCAACGGGCCGGGAAAGCCGGAGCGGTTCGGCGGCAAGTACCGCGGCGCCCGGCGGGACACGGTGTTGACCGAGGTGGTGTCGACGGACACCGAGCACGCCGGGCGGGAGAGCGCGGCGGTGACCGAGCAGAGCGGGTCGCCGCTCACCCTGCCGTCGCTGGATCCGAACCCGCTCACCGAGCCGTCGTTTCCGGCGTCCGGCTGGTCGGCGTCGGTGGAGGAGAACGGCTCGCTCGTGGACCACCCGCTGCTGCGTGGCCTGTTGATGGAGTTGCCACCGAAGGGCAGCGTGCCGCCACCCGGCTGGCTGGACCGCTGGTTCGAGGCGACCCGGGCGATCCTGGAACTGCTATACGTGCAGGGCGCCGGCCGAGCGCGCTGACACCACCGCCCGCTCCGGCCTGGCCCGCTCGGCGAGCCGGTTGTGGCGCAGGGCATGGCGTACGCCGATGGCAACGATGCCCAGCGCCCCGACGGTGATCGCGGGCCCGGTCGCCCCGGGCCCGAAGAACTGGCCGGCGCCACTCGCCTCGATCAGGGCCGGCAGCAGGGCCAGCCCGGTTACCTGCAAGGGCATTCCGATCAGCGGGTGGGCGGTCGCGGCGCGCAGTCCGTGCGGTGCCGGTGTCCGGGGCGCGACGGCCAGCGTGGCCGCACCGGCCCGGAGCCGGCGTACCCGGCGCACCGTGCAGATCGCCACCACCAGCACCGGGATGGCCGCGAGCGCGAGCCCGCTCGCGGCCTGGTCCGCCGTGCTCGCCCCGGTGGTGGCCAGCCCGGCGATGGGCAGGGCCGCCGTCAGGGCGAGCCCGATCAGGGTCAGCGTGAGCAACCAGCCGGCGCGCCGGTGAAGCTCGCGGGCGTGGGTCATCCGGGGCAACCCGTCGGCCAGATAGCCGGCGACCCACCAGACGGCGACGACCGGAAGCAGAAGGGCGAGATGGCTCTGCATGTCCATCAGCCTTGCCCGATCCGTGGTTCGGCGAATCCGGGCCCACCCCCCGTTCGTCCCGTACCCGTCCCCGTAGGGGGACATCCCGTTGGTGTTATGGAGGATCCGGCATGTTCATGAGTCTTCAGGCGGCCAATTACCCTCACCTCGATCGGCATTTATCGATCAAGCTGTCACCGGCAGGTCGGCGATCGGTGCCGGTCAGAGGGAGGTAGGGAGATGGCTCTTCCACACAGGTCCGTACTCGTCGGTCTGGCCGCGCTGGCCATGGTGGCGACGGCGACCCCGGCCATGGCCGCCGAGCCGGTCGGCACGATCCGCAGCGCCGGCGGTGCCACCGCCGTCGAAGGCAGCTACATCGTCGTGTTCAAGAACAGCGAGGTCAGTCGGGCCGCGGTCGGGTCCTCCGTGGACCGGCTGCTGAGTCGGCACGGGGGCGCGACGGCCCGGACGTACCGCTCGGCCGTCCGCGGCGCCGAACTGCGGGTCAGCGCCCGGGCCGCGGCCCGGATCGCCGCGGACCCCGCAGTCGCGTACGTCGAGCAGAACCACACCGTGTCGATCACCGCTACCCAGCCGAACCCCCCGTCCTGGGGCCTGGACCGGATCGACCAGCGCAACCTGCCGCTGGACAGCTCCTACACGTATCCCAACACGGCCACGAACGTGACCTCGTACGTCATCGACACCGGCATCCGGACCAGCCATTCGGACTTCGGCGGCCGGGCGACCTGGGGCACCAACACCGTCGACACCAACAACACCGACTGCAACGGCCACGGCACCCACGTCGCCGGTACGGTCGGCGGCTCGGCGTACGGGGTGGCCAAGGGCACCCGGCTGGTGGCCGTGAAGGTGCTCAACTGCCAGGGCAGTGGCACCAACGCCGGTGTCATCGCCGGTATCGACTGGGTCACCGCGAACGCGGTCAAGCCCGCCGTGGCCAACATGAGCCTCGGCGGCGGCGCGAGCACGGCCACCGACAACGCCGTGATCAACTCGATCAACTCCGGCGTCACGTACGCGATCGCCGCCGGCAACGGCGACATCCTCGGCAACCGGCAGAACGCCTGCAACTACTCCCCGGCCCGCGCCGAGCCGGCGATCACCGTCGGTGCCACCCAGAGCAACGACGCGGCCGCGAGCTTCTCCAACTTCGGCACCTGTGTGGACATCCTGGCGCCGGGGGTGGGCATCACCTCGGCCTGGCACACCAACGACACCGCGACGAACACGATCAGCGGGACCTCGATGGCGTCGCCGCACGTCGCCGGGGTTGCCGCGCTGGTGCTCTCGGCCAACCCGTCGTGGACCCCGCAGCAGGTCCGGGACTACCTGGTCAACAACGCCACCCCGAACGTGATCACGAATGTGGGCACCGGCACCCCGAACCGCCTGCTGTACGTGGTCAACGGCAGCACCCCGCCGCCGACCAACGACTTCTCGGTCTCGGTCTCGCCGACCTCCGGCTCCGCCGCGCCCGGCGGCTCGGTGACCGCCACGGTGGCCACCGCCACCACCAACGGGTCCGCCCAGTCGGTCAGCCTCTCGGCCAGCGGCCTGCCGTCCGGGGCGACCGCCTCGTTCAGCCCGGCCACGGTCACCTCGGGTGGCTCGTCGACGCTGACCATCAGCACCTCGGCCAGCACCCCGGCCGGTACGTACACCGTGACCGTGACGGGCACCGCGGCCTCCGGCAGCAAGACCGCGACGTACTCGCTGACGGTGACCGGCACCGGCGGCGGCTGCTCCGGGACGAACGGCACCGACGTGCCGATCCCGGACGCCGGCGCGGCGGTGACCAGTTCGATCACGATCGCCGGCTGCAACCGGAACGCCTCGTCGGCCTCGACCGTCGCGGTGAACATCGTCCACACCTACCGCGGTGACCTGGTCATCGACCTGCTCGCCCCGGACGGCACGTCCTACCGGCTGAAGAGCAACAACATCTTCGACAGCGCGGCCAACGTCAACGCCACCTACACGGTGAACCTGTCCAGCAAGGCGGCGAACGGCACCTGGCGGCTCCAGGTGCGGGACGTCTACGGCGGTGACACCGGCTACATCAACACCTGGACGTTGACCCTCTGACGTCCGTAACGGCACCGGGCCCCTGGCAGCACGCCAGGGGCCCGGTCGCGTACTCCGGTCAGACCGCGAACCCGGCGGGCGGTTCGGTAGCCGGGGCGGGCGGGCGAGCCTTCCACAGCCCGGTCTTCTGCGCGAACAACCGGCCCAGGTAGGCCGGGTTGAGGATCACGTAGCGCCGCCACAGCCGCTTCGGCTCCAGGCCGAGCCGCCAGAACCACTCCAGCCCGGCGCGCTGCATCCACGGCGGGGGCTGGCGCAGCAGCCCGGCGTGGTAGTCGAAGGCCGCACCGACCGCCATCAGTGGCATGTCCAGCAGCGGGCGCATCGCGTAGGTGAAGACCTCCTGGCGGGGGCAGCCGAGCCCGACCAGGACGAGCCGGGCCCCGCTGGCCCGGATCCGGTCGGCGATCTCGGCGTCCTCGCCCGGCCGCACGGCGCGGAACTTCGACGCCTCCACCCCGGCGATCTTGAGGGCCGGGAACATCCGCTCCAGCGCCGGGATCAGCCGGGCCAGGGTCTCCTCGGTCGACCCGTACAGGTAGACCGGCAGGCCCTCGTCGGCGAAGCGGGAGAGCACGTGCAGGGTCAGCGTCGGCCCGTAGACCCGATCGGTGAGACCGGCACCGTGCAGCAGGTTCAGCGCCCAGCGCACCGGCTGGCCGTCCGGGGTCACCACGTCGAAGGAGTTGAGCCGGGCGTTGTGCGGCCGGTCCAGCACCCCGGTCATCACGCCGTGCACGGCCAGCGCGGTCAACGCCAGCGGGCGGCGCTCCTGCGCGGCGGCCACCACCTGCTCGGTCGCCTCCGCGTAGTCGGTGGCGTCGACCAGGACGCCGAGGACGTTCTTCTTGGTCATGCTCCCGGCACCCACTTGTCCACGTTGGCCTCGTAGATCTCACGCATGATCATTGGTACGTCGTACACCTGCTTCCAGTCCGGGTAGTCGGCCTGGAACGCCTCGTTGGAGCCGATCCACCACTTGTGGTCGCCGATCCGGTTGGCCTCGACGTACTCCGAGATCATTTCCTGGCCGGTGATCCGCTCGGCCTCGGCGAACGCCTCGCGCATCGAGGTGTTGGAGTGCCGGCCGCCGCCGAGGTTGTAGACGGCGGCGGAGCGCGGGTTGCGGAAGAACGCCTCGAAGGCGGAGACCACGTCCGAGCTGTGGATCGCGTCGCGGACCTGCTTGCCCTGGTAGCCGTAGATCCGGTACATCCGGCGTTCCATGTTGGCCCGCATCAGGTAGCCGAGGAAGCCGTGCAGCTCGGTGGCCGAGTGCGCCGGACCGGTCAGCGTCCCGCCCCGGAAGCAGGCCGTCCTCATGTCGAAGTACCGGCCGTACTCCTGCACCATCACGTCGGCGGCGACCTTGGAGGCACCGAAGATCGAGTGCAGGCAGGCGTCGATCGACATGTCCTCGCGGATGCCCTGCTCGTACGGGTGGCCCGGCTCGATCTCCCAGCGGGTCTCCAACTCGACCAGGGGCAGGCTGTTCGGCCGGTCACCGTAGACCTTGTTGGTCGAGCAGTGGATGAACGGGGCGTCGGCGCAGTGTTCCCGGACGCTCTGTAGAACGTTCAGCGTGCCGGCGGCGTTCACGTCGAAGTCGGTGAACGGATCGCGTACCGCCCAGTCGTGCGAGGGCTGCGCGGCTGTGTGGATCACCACGGCGACGTCCCGGCCGTACCGCTGGAAGAGCGCGCCCAGCGCGCCGCGGTCCCGGATGTCGATGCTGTGGTGCGAGTACGCGTCACCCAGCTCGTCGGTCAGCCGGCGGACGTTCCATGCGGTGGATGCCTCCTCACCGAAGAACTCCTGCCGCATGTCGTTGTCGATGCCGACGACGTCGAGACCGAGGCCGGCAAAGTGCCGGACCGCCTCGGAGCCGATCAGCCCGCCCGAGCCGGTCACGAATGCGACACTCACATGCCACTCCTGGTGCGTCAGAGGCCGAAACCATCGGAGCATAGCGTGACGTCCGGTACGCCCCGATACGGAGCAAGGGCCCCGCGTCGCCGCGAAGCCCTCGTCTGTGGTGGGGAAGGGGGGAGTTGAACCCCCACGCCCTTTCGGGCACACGGACCTGAACCGTGCGCGTCTGCCATTCCGCCACTTCCCCGTGGCATGACCCTCAGCAGCGTATTCTGTGCCGCTCCCGCTGTCGCCAGCGGGCCCCGGCCATGTTACGCGACCCCAGGTCCTCGCCGCGAATGGCATTCGCTGCGGTGAGCGGTTACCGTTCGTGGCGGACGAAAGAGTAGCACGACAATCCGGGGCCGTCCGAGCAGGCCATCGCCTGCCGGCCGAGCGGCGTGTGAGCTGCGTGCGCTCTGGGCGGATACCATCATGTCCTCGGGACCCGAGGAGGAGCCGGTGAGCGTGCTGCAACGCTTCGAGAAGCGTCTGGAAGGCCTGGTCGAAGGGGCCTTCGCCAAGGTCTTCAAGGGGGTCGTGCACCCCGTGGAGATCCTCAACGCCATGCAGCGGGAGGCCGAGGCGCACAAGGCCATCCTGGCCGGTGGGCGCACATTGGTGCCCAACCGCTACGTGATCGATCTCTCGCCGTACGACCACAGTCGGCTGGCGCCGTACGCCGCCGCGCTGGCCCAGGAACTGGCCCAGTCGCAGGCGGAGTTCATCGGCGAGCAGGCGTGGACGGTCTACGGCGACGTGATCGTCGAGATCGAGCGCGGTGAAGGGCTGGACACGGGCATGTTCCGGGTCACCGCCGAGGTCTACACCGGTGGCGAGGTCGCCCCGGCGCCCGGCTACGACGCCGGCCAGCCCGCCTACCCGTCGTACGACCAGGGTGGCGGCTACGGCCCGCCGGCCGGTCACGGTGGCGGCCGCAACGTGCGGCTGGTCTCCGGCGATGGCCGCACCTACCCCCTACAGATGGGCTCGACCGTGATCGGTCGCGGCGACCAGGCCAACCTGCGCCTGCCGGACGTCGGCATCTCCCGGCGACACGCCCGGCTGGACTTCGACGGCGGCCAGGTCGTGCTGACCGACCTCGGCTCCACCAACGGCACCATGGTCAACGGCCAGCGGGTCTCGGCCGTGGCGCTGAACCCCGGTGACATGATCCAGCTCGGTACGACCACCCTGACCTTCCGCGTGGACGGCTGATCCGCCTTGCCGGAACTCGTCATCACCGTCGCCCGGTTCGGATTCCTCGTGCTGCTGTGGATCTTCGTGTTCACCGTGGTCGGCGTCATCCGCCGGGACCTCTTCGCAGGGGCCCGTTCGGGCCGGCTGGTGGCCGCGCCCCGATCGGTGGGCGCATCGACCGGTCAGGCGACGGCGAGGCCGGCGAAGGTGAAGCGGGGTCGGGCGGCGCACCAGCTGGTGGTGACCGCAGGTCAGTTGGCCGGCACGAGGATCACGTTGGGTGAGGCGCAGATAACCATCGGTCGCGCCGAGGACTCCACCCTCGTCATCACCGACGACTACGCCTCCGCCCGACACGCCCGGCTCGTGCCGCGTGACGGGCAATGGTTCGTCGAGGACCTCGGTTCGACTAACGGGACGTACCTCGATCGCGCTAAGGTCACCGGACCGACCCCCGTCCCCCTCGGCGTGCCGATCCGGATCGGCCGCACCTCTCTCGAATTACGGCCATGACTCTGACCCTGCGCTATGCGGCCCACAGCGACCGCGGCCTGATCCGTGACGGTAACCAGGATTCCGTCTACGCCGGGCCGCGGCTACTCGCCGTCGCCGACGGCATGGGCGGCATGGCCGCCGGTGACGTCGCCAGCAACATCGTCATCGGTGCCATGGCGCCGTTGGACGAGGACGTCCCCGGTGACGCCCTGGTCGACGCGCTCCGCTCCGCCGTGGGCACCGCCAACCAACAGCTCCGCGAGACCGTGGAGGCCAACCCGCAACTGGAGGGGATGGGCACCACGCTGACCGCGACCCTCTTCTCCGGCAGCAAGCTGGGGATGGTCCACATCGGCGACTCCCGGGCCTACCTCCTGCGCGACGGTGAGTTCGCGCAGATCACCAAGGACGACACCTACGTCCAGATGCTGGTGGACGAGGGCCGGATCAGCCCGGAGGAGGCGAGCAGCCACCCCCAGCGCTCGCTGCTCACCCGGGCCCTGGACGGCCGCGACATCGACCCGGAGTACTCGGTCCGCCAGGTGTTGCCGGGCGACCGCTACCTGATCTGCTCCGACGGCCTCTCCGGCGTGGTCAGCGCGGAGACCATCGGCGAGACCATGCGCGAGTACACCGACCCGCAGCAGTGCGTCGAACGGCTGGTCCAGCTGGCCCTGCGCGGCGGCGGCCCGGACAACATCACCGTGATCATCGCCGACGCGACGGACCGCGACATCGTCGAGGCCGCCCCGATCGTCGGTGGCGCAGCGGCGCGTGACCGGGGCATGGCGACCTCGGCCGACGTCTCCACCCCGGCCGCCCGGGCCTCGGCGCTCTCCGCCCCCCGGCCCGCGGCCCCGGAGGAGCCCGCCGGAAACGGCGACGACGAGCCGGAGGCCCGGCGACGCCCGCTGCGCACGGTGGCCATGGCGACCGCCCTGCTGGTGATCGTCGGTGGCGGGGTCTTCGCCGGGTGGCGCTACACGCAGCAGCAGTACTACGTCGGCGCGACGGCCGACGGCCAGGTGGCCGTGTTCCGCGGCATCCAGGGCCAGATCGCCGGCATGGACCTCTCCACCGTGCACTCGAAGAGCACCGCCCAGCTGGACGATCTCACCCTTGCCGCGCAGGAGCAGGTCAAGCAGGGCATCCCTGCCAAGAGCGAGCCGGACGCGGAGCGCCGGCTGGCGGAGCTGACGATGGACAGCCCGACCAACGTCAACCTCAAGCCACTCTGCCCGCCCTCGCCGGCCGCTTCGCCCTCCCCGACACCGAGTGCTGCGGTCGGATCACCCTCCCCGACGCCGAGTGCCCCCAGTGGCTCGCCCGCGTCGAGCCCGGTGGGCCGGGGCTCGCCGTCGCCCGATGCTGCTTCCGTTGCGCCGGAGAGCACCCCCGATGCCCCGCCCGCCGACACCTTCTCGCCCACGGTCGATCCGGCGGCCTGCCGGTCGCCCGAGTAGGCACCGGCCGACCCGAGGACGATCGTGACCGCAGCGGCCACTCCGGCAACCTCGCCCGCACCCGCGGGCGAGCAGTCCGGCGTACGCCTGGCCCGGTCCCGGCGCAACGCGGAGCTGTCGCTTCTGGTGCTGGCGATGGTCCTGGTCGCCGCCTATGGGGCGATGGTCGAGGCGAACGTGCTCGACACGATCACGCCCAGTTTCTGGGTGCCGGCCGCCGCGCTCTCCGCGGTGTTCCTCGGCATGCACCTGGTGATCCGGTTCCTGGCGCCGTTCGCCGATCCGGCCCTGCTGCCGGCGGTGGCGCTGCTCAACGGGCTCGGCGTCGGCTTCCTGCACCGGCTCGACCTGGCCAACGCGACGCCGGCCGAGCGGGCGGAGCTGGCCACCTTCGCCGGCATCGGTGGCCGGCAACTGGCCTGGACGCTGGTGTCGGTGATCCTCGCCGCCGGGCTGCTGGCCCTGATGCGGGACCACCGGTCGGTCTCCCGGTACGCCTACACCCTGGGCCTGGCGGGCATCGTGCTGGTGATGCTGCCGGCGGTGCTGCCACCCAGCATCTCCGAGATCAACGGCGCGAAGCTGTGGGTACGCATCGGCGGCTTCTCCATCCAGCCGGGCGAGTTCGCCAAGCTCGCCCTGCTGGTCTTCTTCGCCTACTACCTGGTCCGCAAGCGCGAGGTGCTCTCGCTGGCCAGCCACCGGTTCCTCGGCATCGACTTCCCGCGCGGGCGTGACCTCGGCCCGGTGCTCGTGGTCTGGGTGATCAGCCTGCTGGTCCTCGTCTTCGAGAAGGACCTCGGCACCTCGCTGCTCTACTTCGGCATGTTCGTGGTGACGCTCTACATCGCCACCGAACGGGTCAGTTGGCTGCTCATCGGTCTGGTCCTCTTCTTCGGCGGCGCCTACCTGGCGTACGTGCTCGGCGACGCCTTCGGCGGGCCGTTCGCGAACTTCTACGTGCGCGCCGAGATCTGGCTCGACCCGTTCGGCGACCCGTACGACAAGGGCTACCAGCTGGTGCAGGGGCTGCTGGCGCTCGGTACCGGCGGGATGTTCGGCGCCGGTCCCGGGGGCGGCCAGCCGCTGCTGCTGCCCGAGGTGCAGAACGACTTCATCTTCGCCGGCCTCGGTGAGGAGATCGGCCTGTTCGGTCTCTCCGCGCTGCTGGTGATCTACCTGCTGATCGTCGAGCGGGGGCTGCGGGCCGCGCTGGCGGTTCGGGACTCGTTCGGCAAGCTGCTCGCCGGTGGCCTGGCCTTCACCCTCGCGTTGCAGGTCTTCGTGATCGTCGGTGGGATCAGCGGGCTCATCCCGCTCACCGGTCAGACCACCCCGTTCCTCTCCGCCGGTGGCTCCTCGCTGATGGCGAACTGGCTGCTCGTCGCGGTGCTGCTGCGGGTGTCGGATGCCGGGCGTCGCCCGGTGACCGGCGTCGGCGGCAAGGTGACCCGGCCCTCCGCTGGCCCGCCCGAGCAGTTGCACGGTGCGCCCACGGAGGTGATCAAGCCATGAACGCACCCCTGCGCCGGGTCGGCGTCGTCGTCATCGTCCTGTTCGGCCTGCTCTTCGCGAACCTGAACTGGATTCAGGCGTACAAGGCCGACGAGTACCGCACCAGCGACTACAACGGCCGGGTCCAGGTCGCCGAGTACCAGCGCAAGCGCGGCAACATCGAGGCGGGCGGCACCGCCCTGGCGGTGAGCAAGGAGACCGACGGGGAGCTGACTTTCCTGCGCACCTACCCGGGCGGGGCCAAGTACGCCCACGTGCTCGGCTACAAGCCGGTCAACCTCGCCGACACCGGCATCGAGAAGTCCGAGAACGACTTCCTCGCCGGCACCAGCGATCAACTGATCGCCGACCGGATCAAGGACATGTTCACCGGCGACCAGACCGCCGGCGGCAACGTGCTGCTCACCCTCTCGCCGCAAGCCCAGGACGTCGCGTACGACCAGCTGCGTAACAACAACAGCGGGGTGAGCAAGGGCGCGGCCATCGCCATCGACCCGCGTACCGGAGCGGTGCAGGCGCTGGTCTCCATGCCCAGCTTCGACCCGAACCCACTGGCCAGCCACAACAGCAACGAGGCGGCTGCGGCGTACAACGAGCTGGAGCAGGCGGCGGGACGCCCGCTGCGCAACCGGGCACTCGCCGAGGTGCTGCCGCCGGGCTCCACGTTCAAGATCGTGGTGGCCGCCGCGGCGCTGGAGAACGGGATCGGCAAGAACACCAACATCCCCGCCGGTTCGAGCTACACCCCGCCCACCTCCGGCCAGTCGATCACCAACGCCGCGCCGTCGATCTGCCCGCAGAGTCAGGTCACCCTGATGAGGGCGGTCACCGAATCCTGCAACACCGGGTTCGCCAAGCTCGGCGTGCAGCTGGGCCCCGACGTGATCAAGGAGAAGGCCCGGCAGTTCGGGTTCGAGCAGGACGACCTGACCGTCGGCCGGCTCGGCGAGGGCGGGCACTCGGTGGCGGCCAGCCGTACCGGCAGCATGGAGAACCCGGACGGCGGCGCGGACCCGGCGGCGCTGGCCCAGTCCTCTATCGGGCAGCGCGACGTCCGGATGACCCCCCTGGAGGGGGCCATGATCGCCGGTGCGGTCGCCAACAACGGCAGTCAGATGCGCCCGTACCTGGTGCGCCAGCTGCTGGCGCCGGACCGCACCACCGTCTACGACACCGCGAAGCCGCGCGAGTTGCGCCGGCCGGTCAGCAGCCAGGTCGCCGCCGATCTGCGGGAGATGATGATCAGCGCGGTCGAGAACGGCACCGGCCGCAACGCGCGGATCAACGGCTACACGGTCGGCGGCAAGACCGGCACCGCGCAGTCCGCGCCCGACCGGCCCGACCACGGCTGGTTCATCGGCTTCGCGCTCGACTCCGACGGCAACCCGGTCTCCGCCGTCTGCGTCGTCCTGGAGGAGGCCGGCAGCGGCGGCAGCGCCGAGGCCGCCCGGATCGCCGGCCAGATCATGCGCGCCGCCATCGCCGATCCCGGGGGGCGCTGACATGCTCAGTCCAGGGGTGCAGCTCGGCAACCGCTACCGCCTCGACGAGCGGATCGCCAGCGGCGGCATGGGCGACGTCTGGCGCGGCACCGACCAGGTGCTCGGTCGTACGGTGGCGGTCAAGAGCCTGCTCCCGGCGTTGCTGGACGAGCCGGGGTTCGCCGAGCGGTTCCGGGGCGAGGCCCGCACCATGGCGACGATCAACCACCCCGGTGTGGTCGACGTCTACGACTTCGGCAACGACCAGCACATCGCCTTCCTGATCATGGAGTACGTCGAGGGCGACCCGCTCTCGGCCACGCTCAGCCGGGTCGGCCGGCTCACCCCGGGTCGGACGATGGCGCTGGTCGCGCAGGCCGCCGACGCGCTGCACGCGGCACACGTCAAGGGCATCGTGCACCGCGACGTGAAGCCCGGAAACCTGCTGGTCCGCCCCAACGGCACGCTGGTGCTGACCGACTTCGGCATCGCCCGCTCCGAGCTGGTCGGGCAGCTCACCGCGGCCGGCTCGGTGCTCGGCACCGCGTCGTACATCTCGCCCGAGCAGGCCACCGGCCAGGTCGCCACCCCCGCCTCCGACGTCTACGCCCTCGGCGTGGTCGCGTACCAGTGTCTCGCCGGTCGCCGGCCGTTCGAGGGTGACAACCCCCTCGACATCGCCATGCGGCACGTCCGGGAGACCCCCAGGGCGCTGCCGTCCGACATCCCGCCCCAGGTTCGCGCGCTGGTGGAGCGGTCGATGGCCAAGGATCCGAAGGATCGTTGGCCGAGCGCCGCCGCGCTCGCCGGGGCGGCCCGTCAACTGAAGGCGGCGCTGTCCCGGGAGGCACGGGCCGGTGGCCCGGCCGCCCCGATCTCCGCCGCGCCGGCCTCGCCCGCACCAGGCCGGGCCCAGGTGCCGCAGCCGCCGCGGGCCGCGGCCGGGCCGCACTCCCGATGCCAGGCCACGCGCCGGCTGCTCCGTACGCTCCGGCGGCCGGGCAGCGGCCGGCCGCGATGCCGTCGCCGGCCCGCCCGCCGGTGGCGCAGCCGCCGCGTCCCACGACGGTCGCGCCGGCGGCGACCGGCTATCCGCGTGGTGCGGCCCCGGTCCCGTCGCCGTACGCTCCGCAGCCCGGCCAGTCGCGACCGGTGCCCAGGCGGTCGCGCTCCGGAAGGGTGTTCCTGGCCATCATGTTGGCCGCACTGGTTCTTCTCTGCTCCGGCGTGATTTCCTACCAGGTGCGGAAGAGCCTCATCAACAGCATGTCGGGCGGGGCGACCGGGCGCGTGGTGACGTCCGACGCGCTGCGGCTCGACGGACGAGACGATCCGGCCGGTACGGCGTACCGTCGACTGGATCAGCCCCGACCGGGCAGCGACGAGACGACGACGAGCGAAGGACGACAGACGCGATGACAGCGCAGGCCCGCCTGCTCGGTGGCAGGTACCAGGTCGGCGAGTTGCTCGGGTATGGCGGCATGGCCGAGGTCCACCGCGGTCGCGACCTGCGGCTCGGTCGGGACGTCGCGATCAAGATGCTCCGGGCGGACCTCGCCCGGGATGCCACCTTCCAGATGCGCTTCCGGCGGGAGGCGCAGAACGCCGCCTCGCTCAACCACCCGGCCATCGTCGCCGTCTACGACACCGGTGAGGAACAGGCGCCGACCGGCGAAACCCTCCCGTTCATCGTGATGGAGTTCGTCAACGGGCGCACCCTCAAGGAGGTGCTCGGCGCCGAGGGCCGGTTGCAGCCCCGGCGGGCGTTGGAGATCTGCGCCGACATGTGCGCGGCGCTGGAGTTCAGCCACCGGCACGGGATCATCCACCGCGACATCAAGCCCGGCAACGTGATGCTCACCCAGACCGGCCAGGTCAAGGTGATGGACTTCGGCATCGCCCGGGCGCTGGCCAGCGGCGCCACCACGATGACGCAGACCAGCGCGGTCATCGGCACCGCCCAGTATCTCTCCCCCGAGCAGGCGCGCGGCGAGGCCGTCGACGCCCGCTCCGACGTGTACGCCGCCGGCTGCGTGCTCTTCGAGCTGGTCTGCGGGCACCCGCCGTTCGTCGGCGACAGTCCGGTCAGCGTCGCGTACCAGCACGTGCGGGAGGCCCCGCCGACGCCGAGCGACCTCAACCCGGACGTCACCCCGGCGGTCGACGCGATCGTGCTCAAGGCGCTGTCGAAGAACCCGCTCAACCGCTACCAGAGCGCCGGCGAGATGCGCGCCGACCTGCTCCGGGCGGCAGCCGGCCGGCCGGTGATGGCGACCCCGGTGTTGCGCGAGGACGAGACCGTGGCGATGGCCCCGGCCAACGCCTCGGGGTACCCGTCGGCCGGGGCGGCGGCCCAGACCCGGCAGATCCCGGCCCGGGTGGGTGACCCGCGCCAGCGCCGGGCCTCCTCCTGGCTGATCGCGCTGTTCGCCGCGCTCGGCGTGCTCGCGGTGATCGCCCTGATCGCCGCGCTGCTCTTCAACGAGCAGGCTCCGGACGACAAACCGGTGCCGACGCTGACCGGGTTGAGCCAGCAGGAGGCGTTCGACCTGATCCAGCGGGACGGCTTCACGCCAGCGGTCGGCGACGAGGTCTTCACGTCGGACTGCAAGAAGGGCGCGGTGGTCAGCCAGACCCCGCCCGCCGGCGATCAGTTGGCGCCGAACAGCACGGTGACCGTGCAGCTCTGTGGCGGCAAGCCCGAGGTGACCATTCCGCCCGGTCTCGTCGGCGGTACCCGGGAGTTCGCCGAGGCCCAACTCAAGAACCTCAAGCTGAAGCCAGAGATCGAGGAGAAGGACGACGCCGCCCAGAAGGGCACGGTGCTCGCCATCTCCCCGGGCCCGGGCGAGAAGGTCGCGGAGGGGAGCAAGGTCACCCTCACCGTCTCCAAGGGCAACGTGGTTCCGGTGCCGGATGTCGAGGGTCTCACCCGGGCTGAGGCAGAGCGGGCGCTGGAGCAGGCCGGTTTCACCGTCCGGGTCAACCTCGGCCCCGAGGTGCCCGCCGATCAGGCCGGCCGAGTGGTCGACCAGAACCCGAACGCGAACACTCCGCGCACCAAGGGCAGCCGGGTGACGATCACCGTGTCGGTGGAGGAAGCTGAGGATCCGGACCCGCCGACCCAGACGCCGCCAACCGGTACCCCGACCACCCCGCCGCCGGACGGCGAGGGCGGCGGTAGCGGCGGTGGCGGGCAGATCACACCGACTCCGACTCTCCTGCCGTTCCGCCTCTCCGGGCAGTGACCGGACGGCCGGGCGGAGCCGCCCACGGGGGCCCGGCGGGCCGGTGGCGGCGACGCCTGATCCGGGTGGCCGTGCTGGGGCTGGCCGCGCTGCTGCTGCTCAGCCTGCCCTGGCTCTGGACGACGATCGCCGCGCACGGGCACCGGTACGACGAGGCCGAGGCACCGGCCGCCGACGTCGTGATCGTCCTCGGCACCGCGGTGACGGAGGAGGGACGGCAGCCGGGCATCCGGCTGGCCGGCCGCCTGGAGACCGCCGCCGAGCTGGTACGCACCGGTCGGGCCCGGGTGGTGCTGGTGTCGGGCGACGGGGGCGGGGCGTCCGGTGACGAGCCGGCAGCGATGACCGCCCACCTGACCGGGCAACTCGGCGTCGATCCGCGTCGCGTCGTGGCCGACCCGTTCGGCCTGGACACGTACGACAGTTGTGTTCGGGCGCGCGAGGTGTACGGAGTCGAGCGGGCCCTGATCGTCACGCAGTCCTACCACCTGTCCCGGGCGGTGGCGCTGTGCCGGCACGTCGGCCTCGACGTCGACGGGGTGGCCGCCCGCTGCACGGGCTGTGAATCCACCCTCCTGATGCGGAAAGCGGCCCGGGACTATTTCGCCAGCGGCAAGGCGGCCTGGGACGCCATCCGCCGCCGTCCACCGGCCATCCACTCTCCGGCCGACGCCGCCATCACCACCGCCCTCATCCCCTGATCGTCCCCCGGAGGCGGGTTGGACCGGTGACGGCGTGCCGTCTACGGGGTGGCGAAGGCGGCGCGGCGGCGGGCGTCGACCTGGGCGGCGAGTTCGGGGGCGCGTTCCAAGGCGTCGCGGTGGCCGCAAGCGGCCAGCCAGTTGGCCAGCATCAGGTGGCCGCCCTCGGTCAGCACCGACTCCGGGTGGAACTGGACGCCCTCGATGGGCAGCGTCCGGTGCCGCATCGCCATCACGATCCCGGATTCCGTCCAGCCGGTGACCTCAAGCTCTGCCGGCAGGGTGTCCCGCAGCACCGCGAGGGAGTGGTACCGGGTCGCGGTGAACGGGTCGGGCAGGCCGGCGAGGACCCCCGTGTCGTCGTGGTGGACCTCGGAGGTCTTGCCGTGCAGCAACTCGGGTGCCCGGGCCACGGTGGCCCCGAAGGCCTCGCCGATCGCCTGGTGTCCCAGGCAGACACCGAAGATCGGGATCTCACCCGCGTACCGGCGGATGACGTCGAGGCAGATGCCGGCCCGGTCGGGGCTGCCCGGCCCGGGCGAGAGCAGGATGCCGGCCGCGTCGACCCGCGCCACCTCGGCGATGTCGATCTCGTCGTTACGGCGAACGTCGCACTCCACCCCGAGTTGGCCGAGGTACTGCACCAGGTTGAAGACGAACGAGTCGTAGTTGTCGATAACCAGTACGCGCATCGGCCTCACTCGTCCTCGTCGGGCGGTGGGGTGTTGTTCCGGTCGGTGTCGTACGGCAGGTCATGATCGTCGCCGGCCGGGGTGTCGCCGGCCGGGCCGTCGCCGGGCACCACATCGCCGCCGGGCAGGTCGGAGTCCTGCTGGGTGACCTGCACGTCCTCGCCGGTGAAGGGCAGCAGCGGTCCCGCCCAGGGGAACACCACGTACCAGAGCAGCACCACCGCCGTGGTGACGAGCAGCAGGCTGCCGGCGAGCTTGCCGGGGAGCCCGAAGGGAAGTTTCCGCCAGATCCAGGCGTACATCGTCGTCAGGTCCCCAGCTCCGCCGGGCGTCCCTCGGCCTTCGGCTGGGTACGCGTCAACTCGGCGTGGATGATCAACCGCTGATAGTTGTCGAACTTCGGGTTGCACGTGGTCAGGGTCAACATCCGTTTGCTCGGCTGCGCGCCCGGTCGGCCGGGCACCGGGGCGACCACCTCGACCTGGGTCGGCTTCACGATCAGACTCTCGGTGACCTGGTACACGTACCACTCGTTGCGACCCTCGACGAGGATCGGGTCGCCCTTGCGCAGCTCGTCCAAGCGCCAGAAGGTGGCCCGGTTCCGGTGCCCGGCGACGGAGAAGTTGCCGACCTCGCCCGGCATGGCGCTGTCCGGGTAGTGGCCCGGGGCGTACCGGATGTCCTTCTGGGTGACGCCCTCGACCACGATCCATTCCTTGTCGAGCTTCGGGATGGAGAGGAGGGCGATCGGCTTGCCGTGCACCGGCGGCTTGGGCTTGGTCGAGGGGCTCGCCGACGGGGCCACCGTCGGATCGCCCTCGGGCCCCCACACCTCGGCCAACTCCTGGCTCAGCTCGCCCTGGTGCGCGTCGACGATCGCCGACTTGCCCCAGATCTCGTAGCCGGCGAAGAGCAGCACCACCAGGCCGAAGGTGATCAACAGCTCGCCGCTGACCCGCAGGCCGGCGCGTACCCGGGACCAGAACGACGGACGGGTCAGCTCCGAGTAGACGCTCTGGTAACCCTCTTCCGTCTGGTTCGGGCGGAGCTGCACCACCCGTTCGCCCCGTCGCGGCTTGGGCGGCTCGGCGGGTTGGTCGGCACCGTCCGACGGGTCCTCGACCTTCGGCGTCCGGGGCACGGCCCCCATCAGGGCCGTCGAGTCCATAGCCGGTGGTGGGCTGCTGGGCCGTGCGGCGGTGATCGCCGGGATGAGTGCGGTGGCACCCGGGTCGGCCTGCCGGTCTGCGGCGGTCGGTGGCTGCTGGTTCGGCGCGGCTGCCTGCTGGTTGCCCGCTGCCGGTGCGGCCGTCGGATCGCCCGGGCGGTTGACGGCATCCGGGTTGTGCGACGGGCCGGCAGGCCGGCCCGCCATCGCCGCCGCAGCGGCGTTCGGGCCGGGCCGGGCCGGGTCCGCCGGCCGGCCGGCCGCCGCCGGTGGCGGGGTGCCGGTGGCAGCGCTGATCTTCGGCATCAGCGCGGTCGGTCCCTCGACCGACCAGCCGCCCTGCGGTCCGCCGTGTAGCCCCTGCGGGTGAGCCGATTGTGACCGTGGGCCCTGCGCCTGTCCCTGCCCGTTCGGAGCCGGTCCGTGCTGCGCCTGCCCGTTCGGAGCCTGGGTGTGCTGTGGCTGCCCGTTCGGCGCCTGGGCGTAGGGTGCCGGGCCGGGGTGCGGAGCATGGCCGGCGTACGACGGCTGCCCGAAGGCCGGTCCGGTGTGTGACGTCGTACCACGCGTGGCGGGCTGATTGGCCTGCGGCGTGGCCGGCTGCGTCGGGTGACCGACTTGCGGTGTGGCGGGCCGGACCACCCCGCCACCCGCCTGCATCGCTCCGGCGCCCGGATGCGGCCCGTTGCCGGGTTGCCCAGCTCCGCCGGCCGGCGGCGTCGGCTCCACGCTCTGCCGCGCCGGCTGGGCGGTGGACCAGGGCGGAGGCGCACCGGGACCGGTGGCAGTGGCCGGTGCCGCCGCACCGCTGGACGCCGGGGCACCCGAGTGACCGAACGCCCCCGACCCGGCCTGGCCGGGGTCCGGTGCGGTCGACCGGGTGTTGCCCGGCTGGCCCTGGCCCGCGGCGGGCCGGCTCGGCTCGAAGGCGCCACGCCAGGGCGTCGGCTCCACCGGAATGTCGGGCTGGCCGGAGGGCAGCGGTACGCCGCTCCACTGCTCGGTGCCGCTGGTGTCTGGCCGCCGGCCGGGGGTGCTGCCGAGTCCCGGCTCCCCGGCCGTCCCCCACGGGCCCGTGACCATGCCGCCCTGGCCCGGCGTGCCGCCCTGGCCCGGAGCAGTGTCCCGCTGGCCTGCGGGCGTGCCGGGCTGGCCCGGCACGGTGTCCCACCGGCCGGTGGGCGTACCGCTCTGGCCGGGTGCCGTGTCCCACTGGGTAGGTGTCGCCGGGCTCTCGGTGCGCTGGTGGTCGGTGGGGGCGTTCCACCCGCCCGGGGTGCCCCATCCGGCCGTGGACCGGTTCGGCTGATCCGACGCGGTGCTCATGTCCCAGCCGGCGGGGCCGGGCGGCGGTGCGGCGTCGGCGGGCCGGGGGGCGTCCCCGGGTGCGTCGAAGCGACCGGTGTTCGTCGGTCGCTGCGCCTCCTGCACCTGGCCGCCGGTCTGGTCGGCGGGGCGCGGCGGCACGGGGTCGGGCCACTGGCCGGCCAGCCGCGAACGGGACGGCGGTTCGGTCCGGTCGATCTTGGGTATGAAGGCCGTGGGCTCGTCGGTGTGGTCGCGGTGCCGGCCGTCGGAGTTATTGCTCATGGCAACACCGTCGCCGACCGCAGGGTGGTGGAGTCCTCAAACGCCGGGACGGTGACCGTGGACACGGCCTCGGAGTAGCCGAGCTGGTAGTTGTCGACGGCGTTCTTGAACAACCGGACTCCCTCGGAAGCGGCGAGGGCCTGCTGAAGTGCGGCGGGATCGCCAATCGCTACGATCTTGAACGGTGGGGAGTACACCCGCCCGTGCAGCAGCAGGGTGTTACCCACGCAGCGTACCGCGCTGGTTGCCAGGACGCGGACATTCATGATTGACATGGCTTCGGCTCCGCCGGCCCACAGCGCGTTCACCACCGCCTGGACGTCGCCCTGGTGGACGACCAGATCGTCGTTGGTGGCACCTTCGGGCAGATTCTTGAGCTGTGGCGCGTCGTTGAGCTCGACTGTCAACCCCGGCCCGGTGAGGGCGGTGAAGCCGGCGGCGGTGCGACTGGCGGCGGCCCGCTCCTGCTGCTCCCTGATCGGGCCGTCCGAGTCGGCGAGATCAGCTGTCCGGCTTTCGACCTCCCGGCGCAGCGTCGCGGCCCGCTCCTCGTTCGCCGCCACCTGGGCGCGGCGATCCTCGATCAGCTCGGTCAGCTGGGGTCGCCGGTCCTCGCGCAGCGCGGTGCCGCCGGCTGTGGTGGCCGTGGTGGTGAAGAGCAGACCGGCCGCGGCGGCGATCAACGGTACGCCGATCGACCAGCCCGGCCGGCGCTGGCGCGGCCGGCGGGGCAGCAACCCGGCGACCAGCCGTCGCAGCACCTTCTGCCACGACGCTGCGCCGGAGGTGTACTCCACGAACCGTTCCCCCTGTCTTTCTGCACCGCGGTCCGCACGCTGCGGTCGCCGCGACGGCCGCCCGGCGTCCTGCCGGGCACCGGCCTGGCCCTATTGGTCTGGCCCCATTCGTGGATTGGGCGGGCCTTCCGGACTACGCTAGCTGTCGAACATTATTGGCCATGGACCGTCGCCCTCGCGCCCGGTTGTAGGCCGGACGAGGTCGTTACCCCTCTGGAGAGCGCCGTGCCCAAGTCTCAGGTCCGCAAGAAGAAGGTGTACACCCCGCCGACAGACGTCCGCCCGACGGCGACGGCGGCGACGCGTAAGCCGAGCCCGATCTGGCTGCCGGCCACGGCGGTGTCGCTCATCGTCTTCGGCATCGGCTGGCTGGTGGTCTACTACCTCTCCGAGCAGGAGTACCCAGTCATGGAGCTGGGCTACTGGAACCTCGCAGTGGGCTTCGGCGCGATGGTCGGCTCGCTGATCCTGCTCTCCCGCTGGCGCTGACCCGCAGGCCAGCTGCCCCGGAACCCCGGCTATCGACAGGGCCCGGCCGAGTCTCGGCCGGGCTGGCCTCCTATGGTGTGCGCAGGGCAGCGTGGCCCGGGTGCGAGAAGTCTCACGTTACCGGCGAGTAACCTTGCGCGTAGGCTGCACGGCATGACCGAGTGGTGCAGGTCATCGACCGGTCCGGTGGAGGGTGCGGCAGTGGTGAACCCACCGATCGTGCCCTGACCCGGCTCTGGTCGCCGAGCCGCTCGACAGGCAGCAGACCGGGAGGCCAACTCGATGGGCAGCGTCCAGATCGTCACCACGATCCTCGCGGCCGCCATCACCGTCGTTGCGGTGTGGCTTGCGGTACGCGCGGTCATGAAGCTGGTGGCCGTGATCCGGCTGGGTCAGCCCGACCCGTCGCGCTTCGGTGACAAGGGCAGCCGTACGACGACCATGCTCGCGGAGACCGCCGGGCACACCCGGATGCTCCGCTGGAGCGTGGTGGGCGCGGCGCACTGGTTCGTGATGGTCGGCTTCATCGTGCTGTCGCTGCTCGTGCTGGAGGCGTACTTCGAGGTGGTGTCGCCGACCGGCGGGCTGCCGCTGATCGGCGGCTGGGCGCTCTACGGTGTGGTCACCGAGTGGATCGGCATCCTGGGCATCGTCGGCATCGTGGTGCTGATCGCGATCCGGCTCGCCAATCGCCCGAACCGGGCCGGCCGCCGGTCGCGGTTCACCGGCTCCACCATGTGGCAGGGCTACTTCGTCGAGGCGGTCGTCCTCGCCGTGTTGGTCATGGGCTTCCTGATCCGCGGCTTCAAGGTCGCCACCGACCACTTCGAGTACCCGGCCTGGGCCACCCCGCTCAGCCACCTGGCCGGCGCGGCGCTGCCGGGCTGGGAGTCCGGCGTCAGCGTCGCCGCCCTCGTCAAGATCGCGATCTCGATGACCTGGCTCATCGTGATCTCGCTGAACGTGACCATGGGCGTCGCCTGGCACCGCTTCCTCGCCTTCCCCAACATCTTCTTCAAGCGCAAGCCGGGCGCGGCCGGCTCCGGTCTCGGCCCGCTGCGGCCGATGATGAGCGACGGCAAGCCGCTGGACTTCGAGGAGGCGGACCCGGAAAAAGACCAGTTCGGTGTCGCGCACGTCGAGCAGTTCACCTGGAAGGGCCTGCTCGACTTCAGCACCTGCACCGAGTGCGGCCGGTGCCAGTCGCAGTGCCCGGCCTGGAACACCGGCAAGCCGCTCTCGCCGAAGCTGCTGGTGCTCAGCCTGCGCGACCACGCGTACGCCAAGGCGCCCTACCTGCTGGCCGGTGGCGGCAAGGACCTGACCGGCGAGGAGAAGGCGACCGCCGCCCAACTCGCCCACGTCGACGTGCTGGCGCTCGCCGAGGCGGAGAAGCCGCTGATCGGCGACGCCGAGGCGGGCGGCGTGATCGACCCGGATGTGCTCTGGTCGTGCACCACCTGTGGGGCCTGCGTCGAGCAGTGCCCGGTGGACATCGAGCACGTGGACCACATCGTCGACATGCGCCGCTACCAGGTGCTCATCGAGTCGAGTTTCCCCTCCGAGGCCGGCGTGATGCTGCGCAACCTGGAGAACAAGGGCAATCCCTGGGGCGCGCCGCAGAACACCCGCGAGGACTGGACCAAGGGCCTCGACTTCGAGGTGCCCCGGGTCGGCGAGGTCGAGGACTTCGAGTATCTGTTCTGGGTGGGCTGTGCCGGTGCGTTCGAGGACCGGGCCAAGAAGACCACCCGTGCGGTCGCCACGCTGCTGAACGAGGCCGGCGTCTCCTTCGCCATCCTCGGCGAGGGCGAGACCTGCTCGGGTGACCCGGCCCGCCGGATCGGCAACGAGTTCGTCTTCCAGATGCTCGCCCAGCAGAACGTGGAGACCCTCAACGAGGCGTTCGAGGGCCGCGAGCGGGCCAAGCGCAAGATCGTCGCAACCTGTCCGCACTGCTTCAACACGCTGGGCAACGAGTACGGCCAGCTCGGCGGCGAGTTCGAGGTGGTGCACCACACCCAGCTGCTCGCGCACCTGGTCGCCACCGGCAGGCTCACTCCGGTGCAGCCGGTCGACGGCGGCGTGACCTACCACGACCCGTGCTACCTCGGCCGGCACAACCGGGTCTTCGCTCCGCCGCGCGAGGTGCTGGGCAGCGCGTTGGGCAACGGCGAGATCACCGAGATGCCGCGCAACAGCGAGCGCTCCTTCTGCTGCGGCGCCGGTGGCGCCCGGATGTGGATGGAGGAGCGGATCGGCAAGCGGATCAACGTGGACCGGGTCGAGGAGGCCATGGCCACCGGGGCCAGGACGGTCGCCGTCGGCTGCCCGTTCTGCTCGACGATGCTCAACGACGGTGTGAATGGCAAGGGTGCCGGCGAGCAGGTCGAGGTGGTCGACGTGGCCAGCGTCCTGCTCCGATCGGTCAAGCCCGAGCCGGCCCAGGAGGCCGAGGAGGGCGAGCCGGTCGCCGGCTGACCAGCGACGTACGCAGGCCCGCGGCGACACCATGACCGGTGTCGCCGCGTCCTGTTTTATATTGGCGTACGTAACTATAACGGAATGGTCGACACCCTTTGTGTGCGATCGGTCGCGCAAAGGTGAATAAGCCGATGGTCTCCTTGATTCCGGACCGCGCCTTCCCTAATGTTGGGCACCGGCTGCCGTGGGTCGTCTGTCTCGCCCCCTACCGCTTGCGAGACGCCCGGTGGTCGGTCGCAAAGGAGTCGGTGGCAACCATGCCCCTCCATCGTCACGTGCCCGGACGTGTCAGCCGTCCAGGCGGCCTACGCCGGGCCGTCCGCGGTCTGGTCGTTCTGGTCGCCGCCGCTGCGGTCGGCGCTGGCCTGCTCGCCGCCCCGGCGTACGCCGCACCCTCGGTCGACGAGATCGAGGCGCAGATTGACAAGCAGTGGCGGCAGCTGGAGCCCACCATCGAGCAGTACAACAAGGTGCGGGCCCAGCTGAGGGTCAACCGCCAGAAGTCGGCCAGCCTGGAGAAGAAGATCCAGCCGCTGGCCCTGGAGACCGAGCTGGCGATGAACCGGGTGGCCGACATGGCGTCCCGGTACTACATCACCGGCCCCTCGCAGGATCTCGGCGCGGTCCTGCTCAATGCGAAGCCGGACACGCTCGGCGAACAGATGGCCTTCCTCAACCGGCTGGCGGAGGAGGAGCGCCGGCAGCTTGAGGGCGTGATGAAGGTCCGCAAGAAGTACGACGACCAGAAGGCCAAGCTCGACACTCTGATCGCTTCCCAGGAGAAGCAGGAGAAGGAGCTGGCGGCCAAGAAGAAGAAGATCGACGTCGAGATCAAGCGGCTTGAGCGCTCGCTGCCGGTGACCACGGTCAAGACGACCAACTGCCCGACCATCAACGGCGTGGTCAGCGCGGCCGCCCGGACCGCCATCAAGGTCGCCTGCGAGCAGGTCGGCAAGCCGTACGTGTGGGGCGCCACCGGACCGAACTCGTTCGACTGCTCCGGGCTGACCCAGTACGCCTACAAGGCCGCCGGCATCTACCTCACGCACTTCACCGGCGCGCAGTGGAACGAGGGCAAGGCCATCGCGCGGGCCGACGCCCGCCCCGGCGACCTGGTCTTCTTCCGTAGCGACCTGAGTCACGTCGGGCTCTACCTGGGCAACAACCAGATGGTGCACTCGCCCCGGGCGGGCAAGCCGGTCAACGTCTCGCCCATCACCACCATGCCGGTCGCCGGCTTCCGCCGACCCGGCTGAGCGGTCACACAGGAACGAACGAAGGCCCCCGGTCAAGCGACCGGGGGCCTTCCCCTTTGTCAGATTTAAGCACCGAGAGTGATGGCGCGATTCTGTTGCGTATTGACGGCGATCGTCCCTACGCTGGGCAATCGTCGGCCCGCTGGTAGATCCGCCCACCCGGGGCGGTAACGGTCCGACACCGCCGAGTCGCATCCGAGCGAGCCGGGGACCCAGGTATCCGGGGTGAATCCGCGAAGGTCGCGGTAGGGCGTCCCCTTCCCGCCCGAACCCGTCAGCTAACCCGGTAGGCGGTATGGGAAGAAGGAGTACGGAGCCCGGTGGCACACCATGCCCCGCGGCCACCGTCGCAGCGGCCGGCGATGCCCGGCCCGACGACGGCTGAGCCGCGTTCCCGCTGGTACCGCTGCACCAACACGCTCGCCGCACTCGCCGCCGCAGCCATGATCCTGGCCGGCGGCGCCACGGCGGCACACGCCGACCCGACGGTCGCCGACATCGAGCGCCAGATCGACGAGGACTGGAACAGGCTCGAACCCGTCATCGAACGGCACAACGCCACCCGTCAGGACCTGGCCGCGAAGCGGCGGCAGGCCGACGAACTGGCCGCCCGCATCGCGCCACTACAACGTCAGGTGGACGAGGCGATGGACCGGGTCGGCGCGCTGGCCGCGCGGGCCTACAAGGGCGAGACGGTCCGCGCCGTCAACACCCTGCTCGGCAGCCGGTCGCCCGGTGAGGTCGTCGAGCAACTCGGCGTGCTCGACCGCTACGCCCGCTACCAGCAGCAGGACGTCCAGGAGGCCAGCGCGCTGCGCGACGAACTCGCCAGCACCAAGGCCGGGCTGGACCGGACCATCGGGCAACTCGCCCGCACCGAGGCCGACCTCGCGACGAAGCGACGGCAGATCGACGCCGAGATCGACCGGCTGCAACGCCTGCGGCAGCGGGCGTACGACGACGGGGCTGGCGGCCCGCAGCGACCGGCCCCCTGCCCGGCGGGATATCCGGGCGGGCCGGCCGGTAAGGCGGTCACCTTCGCCTGCGCCCAGATCGGCAAGCCGTACTCCTGGGGTGCCGAGGGGCCGGACGCGTACGACTGCTCCGGGCTGACGCTGGCCGCGTGGGCGCGTGCCGGAGTGACGCTGCCGCACAACGCGGCGCGGCAGCGGCAGGTCACCGCCTCGGTCAGCCGGGGCGACCTGCGCCCGGGTGACCTGGTCTTCTACTACCGGGACCTGCACCACGTCGGGATGTACGTCGGCGGGGGCTGGGTGGTGCACGCCTCCCGCGCGGGCCAGCCGGTCAAGATGAAACGCCTGGATCTCGGCCCCATCCACAGCTTCGGCCGCCCCGGCTGAGAGGCTGTCGGGAACCCCGGGGCGAGCGAGGCGGCTGGGCCCGCCGCAGCCGTCGCGCGGTGTCCCGACAGCCTCTGAGGCGTACCCGGATCGGTCGGCGGGGCCACAGCGCGGGCCCCGCCGACCGCGGCCCACCCGCCCTGCGGCCCACGGCGCTGCCGGCCCTGGCGGCTGCCGGGGTCAGCGGGTCGGCCAGGTGCGCCAGTTCTGCCACGCCCGGCTTGGGGTCGGGCCGCGCTGGCCCTGGTAGCGCGAGCCGTAGACGGCCGAGCCGTAGGGGTGCTCGGTGGGCGAGGAGAGCCGGAAGATGCAGAGCTGGCCGATCTTCATGCCGGGCCAGAGGGTGATCGGCAGATTGGCCACGTTGGACAGTTCCAGGGTGACGTGGCCGGAGAAGCCGGGGTCGATGAAGCCGGCGGTGGAGTGGGTGAGCAGGCCGAGTCGGCCCAGGCTGGACTTACCTTCGAGCCGGCCGGCGAGCTGGTCACCGAGGGAGATGACCTCCAACGTGGAGGCGAGCACGAACTCGCCCGGGTGCAGCACGAAGGGTTCGCCGTCGGGCACCTCGACCGGCGAGGTCAGGTCGTCCTGCCGGGTCGCCGGGTCGATGTGTGTGTAGAGATGGTTGTTGAAGACCCGGAACAGCTTGTCCAGGCGTACGTCGATGCTGGACGGCTGCACCAGCGTGGGCTCGAACGGCTCCAACGCCAGGGCGCCCGCCTTGATCTCGGAGACCAGGTCGCGGTCGGAGAGCAGCATCGCCACACCATAGCGGTACGCGTGACCTGCGTGTCGGACTACCTCTCTAGAACATATGTTCGATAGGATGTCGGCATGGCTTCCTGGTCCGATTTCGCCGCCGACGAGCCCCGGCTCGCCGACGGGATCCGCCTTCTCCTCCAGCAGTACGGCCCGGGCTTCGGCTACCTGGCCACGGTCCGCGCCGACGGCGGGCCCCGGGTGCACCCGGTCTCCCCGGTGATCACCGATGACGGTCTCTACTGCTTCGTGATCAACTCGCCGAAACGGCGCGATCTCGAACGCGACGGGCGCTACGCGTTGCACTCGTTCCCCGCGGAGGAGAGCGACGACGAGGCGTACGTCGCGGGGCAGGCCCGGCCCGTCACCGACGATGCCACCGTGGCCCGCCTGGCGCTCGCCTCCCGGGCCGCGCCACACGCCGACTGGCGGCTGTTCGAGTTCACCGTCGACGTGGCGATGCTGGCCCGCCGCGAGCAGGCCGGTGCCGGCAGCTCGGGCGAGCGGCCCGGCGGTCCGGCCGTCCAGGTCTGGCTCGACCCGGCGGGCGCCAACCCGGAGGCGGTCGCCCATCCCGCACGGCGCGGGAGGCGTGCAGGGCGGCACGTGCGCGCGGCCTGACCCGACACGCGCCGGTGCCGGCCCCGTAACCCGGGACCGGCACCAGTGGTATGCGCTGACCTGGCCCGCGCTACGCGGCGCGGTAGGTGTTCCAGGCGTTGATCATCCGGGTCGCCTGCCCCGGGGTGAACTGGTACATGCAGGAGTCGTAGGTGTAGTCCATGAAGTTGGTGATCGGGTCGAGGCCGGCGCTGGTGCAGGTGTCCCGGCCGGTCGGGCACTGGTAGGCCGGCGATGCCTCGGCCGGGGTGTCGGCGACCTGGTCGCCGCTGCCGGAGCAGCCACCCTGGAAGGTGTGGTAAAGGTTCAGCCAGTGGCCCACCTCGTGGGTGCCGGTGTCGCCCTGGTTGTAGTTGGTGGCGGTGCCGCCGGGCAGCGACTCGCTCAGCGCGACCACGCCGTCCATCACGTTCAGCGTGCTCTGCGGGAAGGTCGCCCAGCCGAGCAGGCCGTCACTCAGTTCGCCGAGGTAGATGTTGAGCGTGGCCTTGTTGCCCTGGCGCAGCTGGGTCTTCATCTGCCGCTCGGCCGTGCTGCCCTGCCGGATCGGGTACCACGCGGTGTTGGTGACCCGGTTGATGCTCTGGAGCTGGAACGCGAAGGCGGTGGTAGCGCCACCCGTGGCCCCGCTGAACGACTGGTTCAGCACGTTGATCTGCGACTGGATCATCGAGTCGGGGATGTTGCCGCCCGCCCGGGTGGTGTCCCTCCGGATCACGTGCACCACCACCGGGATGGTGACCGACGCCGCGGCGACCTGGGCGCTCAGCGTGCGCTGCCCGACCCGCTTGGCCCGCTCCTGCAACAGGTCGGCGAACTCGGCCTCCCGTTGTTGCAGCTGGGCCACGGTCAGCTCGTTCGGGTCGTGCTTGACGACCGCGTCGCCACGGACCCGGGCCGCGGTGCCGGTCGGGTCCTCGCAATGCTCGTCGGCCGTGACGGCGGCAGCAGCCGGGCTCGCGGCCGTCGTGGCGACCGGCAGCAGGCCGACCGTGGCCACGCCGAGCACCAGAGCCAACGAGGTCGATGTGATGCCGGCGACGCGCCGATGCAGCAGGACGGGACGGAGTCCCATAAGCCCACCTCTTTCTGGCGACGCGACCGGGGGTTGTGTCGCGTCCTGCGGAAAACGTGGGGCAGACGTTACAACCCATCGACAGATTTGAGAACAGCTATGTATTGCCGCCATGAAACTTCTTGTCGCCCCGACCGGCCGTCGCAAGGCCGGGCAGCGCACGGGGGTGCCTGGGTGCACCGGGTCGGTGACTCAGGTACAGTGGTGCCGCTTGCGGGTGTAGTTCAATGGCAGAACATCAGCTTCCCAAGCTGACAGTGCGGGTTCGATTCCCGTCACCCGCTCCACCGCGAGGCCCCAGCTCAGGAGTTGCTCCTGGCTGGGGCCCTGTCGTTCAGGCCAGATGTCAGGTTCTCGCCTTCCCACCAGTGATGACGCGCAGCAGTCGACAGGCGAGGTCGACGGCGGAAAGTGATCGCAATGGCGTGAGAGACAGCGTGGCCCCGTCAGAACGCGCCGGTCGACCCGTCGGTCAGTTCTCGGAGGATGTCGGCGTGGCCAGCGTGTCGGGCCGTTTCCTCGATCATGTGCACCAGGATCCAGCGGAGCGACACCTCGCCGAGCTGCGGGTGCGGCACAGTGTGGTCGAGGTCGAACCGTGCGGCCACCTCTCGGGACTGGGCGCACTGTGCCTCGTAGGCCGCCGCAAGCCGCTCGACGGTGTCCCCGTCGGCGAGAGCGAAGCTGGCCGTCGCGTCCTCCCTTGAGGTGAGGTAGTCGTCACCCGGCCCGGGGGCGAGCAGAGACAAAAACCAGTTCCGCTCAACGACGGTGAGGTGCTTGACCAGGCCGGCGAGCGTGGTCGCTGACGGCACCAATCGGTGGGTGGCATCGGCCTCGGAAAGCCCACGCAGCTTGCGCAGCACCACGGAACGATGGAAGTCGAGGAAGGATTCGAGCACGGAACGCTCGTCGCCCGTGCTCGCCAGCACCGGACCGAGTGTGGGATCGAGACGTATCTCCGCCATTCCTGGACCCTAATGGCAACCCAAGCCATCTGCTGCCCTGCGTACGACACGAGTGAGGCAGGCCGGTTTCAGCGGTCAGCTTCCGCCGAAGCGTGCGCCACGAGGGCTACCGGCTGCCCCGGACGGGGGACCAGGTCCTTCGTCCGGAAGGGGCTCCACGGTGGCGTCCGGGAGGCTGGACGATCGGAGACTGCCCGACGGGAAGATCCGCTCCATTGATCACCACGCCCCACTCCGTCGGCGCTTGTCGGCGTCTTCGACCGCGTGCCGGTCGTATCGCAGCGACGGTGCCGGTGGCGAACTGCGGCTACGCTCCCGTGCCATGGGAGCAGTCAAGCCATGGCATCTGTTCGTTCTCACCCTGTGCTGCCTCCTGCCAACGGCGGCAGCGATTGCCGGTGGAGTTTGGGCGGTGCGGCGGAGCCGCAGCAAGCGCTGACTCCGCGCTGGGATAGATGGTCGCGCCTCGTGAGCGCTGGCCAGCATCGGAGAGCCGATCGCCGGTCGCATGAATGCGGTGGGTCCGGCGTGCGAGGTCCCGCCGCGACTGCTCGACCTGTGGTGGCGGCCGGTTTCTGTCGGTCGGCGGTCGTACGCTCGGCCGATGGCCGAGATACTGCTGTTCCACCACGCCCAGGGGCAGACACCGGGCTTCCTGGAGTTCGCCGACCGCTGGCGGGCGGCCGGGCACACCGTGCACGCGCCCGACCTGTACGACGGAGCCACCTTCGCGACCCTCGACGAGGGTGTCGCGCACGCCGAGTCGATCGGCTTCGGCGAGATCATCCGTCGGGGTACGGCCGCGGCGCAGCCGTTGCCGGGCCGGATGGTCTACGCGGGCTGCTCGCTCGGCGTACTGCCGGCGCAGTCGCTCACCCAGACCCGTCCGGGTGCCCTCGGCGCGTTGCTGCTCTACGGCGCGGTGCCGACGGCGAGTTTCGACCAGCCGTGGCCGGCCGGGACGCCGGCGCAGCTGCACGCCATGGCCGACGACGAGTGGGCCGAGGTGCCGATCATGAGGGATGTGGCGCGGGAGGTCGAGGGCGCGGAGCTGTTCCTCTATCCGGGCGCGGGTCACCTCTTCGCCGACTCCAGCAGCGTGGACTACGACGAGCAGGCCGCCGAGCTGTTGATCGGCCGTACCCTGGAGTTTCTCGGCCGTCTGCACTGAGTCGCGGACGGCGGATCCCGCGCCGGCCGCCGCAGGCCAGCCGGCGGCTGGGTAGCCCGCTCGGCCGGCCAGCAGGCGCGTGCCCGGGTCGGTAACTGGCCCGTACCCTGGCGATCATGCGAATTGGCATCGTGATCCTGCCCGACCAGCGCTGGTCGGTGGCGCAGCACCGCTGGCGGCAGGCCGACGAGTGGGGCTTCGACCACGCCTGGACGTACGACCACCTGGGCTGGCGGGACCTGGTGGACGGGCCCTGGTTCGACTCGATGACCACGCTGACCGCCGCCGCGAGCGTGACCACCCGGATCCGGCTGGGCACGCTGGTCGCGTCCCCGAATTTTCGGCACCCGGCGGCCTTCGCCCGGCAGGTGACCGCCCTCGACGACGTCTCCGGCGGGCGGGTGCTGCTCGGAGTGGGGGCGGGCGGCATCGGTTTCGACTCGGCCGTGCTCGGCGGCGAGACACTGCCGCCGCGGCAGCGGGTGGACCGCTTCGCCGAGTTCATCGGGTTGCTCGACGCGATTCTGCTGAAGGACGGTACGACCTGGCAGGGTGACTGGTTCGCGGCGGTGGACGCGCGGAACAACCCGGGCTGCGTCCAGACGCCCCGGGTGCCGTTCGTGGTGGCCGCCAACGGCCCTCGTTCGATGCGACTCGCCGCCCGGTTCGGGCAGGGCTGGGTGACCACCGGCCCCGGTGAGGACGACCTGGCGGCCTGGTGGGCCGGGGTCGCCGGGATGGTGGCCCGGCTCGACTCGACGCTGGCCGCCGAGGGGCGTGACCCGGCCAGCCTGGATCGCTACCTCTCGTTGGACTCCGCGCCCGTCTTCTCGCTGACCAGCGCCCAGTTCTTCGCCGACCAGGTCGGGCGCGCGACGGAGCTGGGCTTCACCGACGTGATCACCCACTGGCCGCGGAAGAGCAGCTGGTACGCCGGAGACGAGGCGGTCCTGGTGGACGTGGCCACCCGTCTGCTGCCCGTACTGCGCGCCTGACCGGGAGCGCCGTCGGCCGCCGGCTGGATGGCGGTACGGTCGATGCCGACGACAAGGAGACGTCCATGGCGGACAGACGTGCGGTGCTCATCCCGGGACGCGGCTATGACACGCGCTACCCCCTTTTCCTCTATCTGGGCGAGGCGCTGCGGCGGGCTGGCTTCGGGCTGCACGGGATCTCCTGGCAGGTGCCGGACGACTTCGACGTGGACACCATTGGCCGGTGGGTGTGTGACCAGGTCAGCCCGGCCCTGAGCGAGCGCACCGACCTGCTGGTCGGCAAGTCGCTCGGCACGCTGGCCGCACCGCTCGCGGCGGCTCGGGGGCTGCCGGCCGTCTGGCTCACCCCGTTGCTGCACCGCGGCGAGGTCGTCGACGCGCTGCGCCGGGCCACTGCCCCCTTCGTCCTGGTCGGCGGCGCGGCTGACTCGTCGTGGGACGGCGAGGTCGCCCGGCGGCTGACGCCGCACGTGCTGGAGATCCCGGCCGCCGACCACGCGCTGATGGTGCCCGGACCGCTGGCCCGCTCCGCCGAGGCGCTCGGCCGGGTCTGCACGGTCGTAGAGGACTTCGTCCGTTGACCCGGCGCTGCCGTGCGGTGCGTGTGCCGCTCGCCGCAGGTGTTAATAGGGGACCCCTCCTCTACCGGAGGCGTTAATAGGGGGCCCTTCCTTTCAGGGGAGGGTTAGGAGGGTGTGGATGTTTAGGTCGTGTGCAACGGGTGGGGGGCAATCGGCCACGATGGCGGAGGTGCCCAGCGGCTCGGCGCCCCGGGCTGCGCAGATCTCGTACAGGGCGCGTACCTGAGCGGCGGTGGCGACCCAGTCGTCCACCACCAGCACCCGGTCGCCGGGTCCGAGGTGGCGGTCGTGGACGGCCAGGTCGACCTGCCGGCCGCGAAAGTCGGGTGGGCTCTGCGCCCAGGTCAGCGACCCGGCGGGTAGCCGCCCGTCGCCGGCCTTGTGGGCCGCCACGAATCCCACGCCGAGCGCGGTGGCCGCCAGGGGGCCGAGCAGGAGCCCGGTGACCGCCGGGGAGACGACCACCGTGGGCCGGGCCGACCGGAACGGGGCGACCAGCGCGGGGCCCAGCTCGGCGAGGACCGTCGGGTCACGCCACCAGCCGGAAACGTCGCTGACCAGGTGGCTCGCGCCGGGGCCGGGATCGACCCAGCGGAACAGTTCGACGAGGCGTTCCCTCAGCTCGGCGGGCATGCCACCATCCTGCGCCAGGAGCGTGCCGCGCACCGGCCCACCACCCTTCCTGCGTCAGCAGCCGTACGGGCCACCCGGCCCACCACGGATCGGATGATCGGCTTCACGTATTACCGCAATTACGGGCATACCGTAATGATCACGTTGACTTCCGAAGTGCTTCTCTCGTTATGGTCCGACCCGATTTGATCCATTGACGAAAGGACCGGGCCGGTGGCTGGTAGGCACTCCCGTACCCGCAGGATCACCTCGCCGGCCGGTCTTGCGGCCAGCGCCGTGGTGGCCGTCACCCTGGCCGTCGGGGGCACCGTCGGTGCGGTACGCCTGACCGCCGGGTCGGAGCCGGCCCGGCCGGTCGCGATCGACCTCTCGCCGAGCCTGGTACCGGCCGACCCGGCGACCGGCTCGCCGAGCGCGTCGCCGAGCGCCAGCGCCAGCGCCGCGCCGAGCCCGACGGCGACCCCGACCCCGAGCCGCACCGCGCAGGCGCCATCCCGGAGCAAGTCGCGTACGGCCAGCCCGTCGCCGACACCCAGCGCCAAGAAGACGACCGCCCGCCCGGTGGTCGAGACCGGCTCGTGCGGCGCCTCCTTCTACTGGGAGGGCCAGATGACCGCCAACGGCGAGACGTTCAATCCGGAGGAGTTGACGGCCGCCCACAAGACGTTGCCCTTCGACAGCAGGGTTCGGGTCACCAATCCGGCCAACGGCAAGTCGGTCACCGTCCGGATCAACGACCGGGGTCCGTTCATCGAGGGGCGCTGCCTGGACCTGTCCCGGGCCGCGTTCGCCCAGATCGCCTCGCTCGACCTCGGGCACGTCGAGGTCCGGTACGAGGTGCTCGGCTGACTGTGCCGTTCGGCGATCGGCTTCGGGCCGCGATCCGCGCGGTCAGAACCGGCTCGTACGACGGGCCAGGTTCATTCTTTCGTTCACGTCCATCGGGCATGCTGTCGGATGTACGCACGCGACTCCTCCAGCCGGGCCGTGGCCCGCTGAGCCCCGGATCCCGCGCCGGCCTCGGCGCGGCTCTCGTCCTGCTCGCACTCGTGTCGGCGGTCGAGTGGATGGACGGCCGCGAGGCGAACTACATCGCGCTGATGGTGGCCGCCCCGTTCCTGGCCGCGGCGCTGGCGTCCTGGCGCGTGGTGCTCGGGGTCGGTGCTGTCGCATCCCTGCTCGGGGTGGCCTTCGCCCTGGTCGAGTCAGTCGTCTCGCTCGCCACCGCGGTGGCCGTGGCCGGCATCGTGCTCGGCACCGGCATCGCGGCGGTGGTCGCCGCGGTGCGGGAACGGCAGGCCGAGCGGATCGCCGAGTTGTTGAAGCTCGCCGCGGTGGCCCAGCAGGCGGTGCTGCGCCCGCTCGGCCCCCAGGTGGGCGCGCTCTCGGTGGCGGGGCGGTACATCTCCACGACCGCCAGGGCGGAGATCGGCGGGGACCTGTACGAGGCGCTCGACACCCCTTACGGCGTACGCATGATCATCGGTGACGTGCGCGGCAAGGGCCTGGAGGCGGTCCGGCTGGCGAGCATCGTGCTGGGCTCGTACCGGCACGTCGTCTACGAGCGGGCCGACCTGCGGGCGGTGGTGGCGGACCTGGACCGGGCGGTGGCCCGGAGCGTGGGTGACGAGGACTTCGTCACCGCGGCGCTGGTGGAGGAGCGGGGTGGCACGCTCACCATCGTCAACTGCGGGCATCCGGCACCGCTGCTGCTGCGCCACGGCGCGGTGATCCCGCTCGAACCGCCGGCCCCGGCACCGCCGCTGGGCTTCATGCCGGTGGTCCGGCCGAGGGTGGAGCGGCTGGAGCCGGGCGATCGGCTGCTGCTGTTCACCGACGGGCTCGGCGAGGCGCGCCGGGACGGCGAGTTCTTCCCCACCGCCGACCGCGCCTGGCGGTTGCTCGGGCACGGTACGGTCGCCGACGGCCTGGCCTCCCTGGAGACCGCGTTGGTCGAGTGGGTGCAGGGCCGGCTCGACGACGACATCGCGCTGGTGTTGATGGAGTACACCGGGTCGCCGAGTGGCACGACGGCGGCGGTTCCGAGCTGGGAGGTCGGCGCGGCCGAGAGCTGAGCCGGGCCTGCGGGGTGTGTGTCGACGCCGTCTGGCGGGAGCCTGAACCGCAGATGTGTAATGGCTGTCACTTCGGCGGCTGGCTTGTCGTTGTCTACCCGCGAGTAATACAGTCGGGGTTACTGATCGGTAACACCTGTCCGGAAGCGGGGCCAGCCACATGACCCACTACAAGAGCAACCTTCGGGACCTCGAATTCAATCTGTTCGAGGTGTTCGGGGCGGACCGGGCGTTCGGCCAGGAGCCGTACTCCGACCTCGACGTCGACACCGCGCGCAGCTTCCTCGCCGAGGTCGACCGCCTGGCCCGGGACGATCTGGCCGCCAGCTACCAGGACAGCGACCGCACCCCGCCGGTCTTCGACCCGGCCACGCACACCGCGCCGCTGCCGGAGTCGTTCAAGAAGTCGTACCAGGCGTTCATGGAGTCCGAGTTCTGGCGCCTGGACCTGCCTCCGGAGCTGGGCGGCACCAACGCCCCGCGGGCGCTGTGGTGGGCGCTCGCCGAGCTGGTGCTCGGCTCGAACGCCCCGATCTGGATGTACGCCTCCGGCCCGTCCTTCGCGCACGTGCTGCACGTCGAGGGCACCGAGCAGCAGAAGAAGTGGGCCAAGCTCTTCATCGACCGGCAGTGGGGCTCGACGATGGTGCTCACCGAGCCGGACGCCGGCTCGGACGTGGGCGCCGGCCGGACCCGGGCCGTCCCGCAGCCGGACGGTTCGTGGCACATCGAGGGGGTCAAGCGCTTCATCACCTCCGGCGAGCACGACCTGACCGACAACATCGTCCATTACGTGCTGGCCCGCCCGGTCGGGGTGGAGGGCGTCGGCGGCGCGGGCACCAAGGGCCTGTCGCTGTTCGTCGTGCCGAAGTACCACTTCGACGAGAACACCGGCGAGTTGGGCGAGCGCAACGGCGTCTTCGCCACCAACGTCGAGCACAAGATGGGCCTGAAGGTCTCCAACACCTGCGAGGTGACCTTCGGCGAGCACGGCGTGCCGGCCAAGGGCTGGCTGCTGGGTGAGAAGCACGACGGCATCCGGCAGATGTTCATGATCATTGAGTACGCCCGGATGATGGTCGGCACCAAGGCGATCGCCACCCTCTCCACCGGCTACCTGAACGCTCTGGAGTACGCCAAGAACCGGGTGCAGGGCGCCGACCTGATCCAGTCGACGGACAAGACCGCGCCCCGGGTCACCATCACCCACCACCCGGACGTGCGTCGCTCGCTGCTGCTACAGAAGTCGTACGCCGAGGGCCTGCGGGCGCTGGTCTGCTACACCGCCTCCTGGCAGGACAAGGTCGCCATCGCCGAGGCGGCCGGCGACGAGCCGGCCACCAGGCTGGCCAAGCGGGTCAACGACCTGCTCCTCCCGCTGGTGAAGGGCGTCGGCTCGGAGCGGGCGTACGAGCTGCTCGGGCACGAGTCGTTGCAGACCTTCGGTGGCTCCGGCTTCCTCCAGGACTACCCGCTGGAGCAGTACGTCCGGGACGCCAAGATCGACACTTTGTACGAGGGCACCACGGCGATCCAGAGCCTCGACCTGATCTTCCGGAAGATCGTCCGGGACAACGGCAAGGCCCTGATGGCGGTGGCCGGTGAGATCCAGGAGTTCATCGCCACCGAGGCCGGCAACGGCCAGCTCAAGGAGGAGCGCCAGGCGCTCGGCAGGGCGCTCGCCGAGATCCAGACCATCCTCGGTGTGATGACCGGCTGGCTGGGCGAGGCGCAGGGCGGCGACGACCGGGCCCTCTACAAGGTCGGGCTGGGCAGCCGACGCTTCCTGCTCGCGCTCGGCGACCTGGTTGTCGGCTGGCTGTTGCAGAAGCAGGCCGACGTGGCGCTCACGGCCCTGGCCGGCGAGGTCTCGGCGACGGACCAGGCGTTCTACACCGGGAAGGTGGCGGCTGCCCGGTTCTTCGCCCGCGAGGTGCTGCCCCGCATCGGTGCCGACCGGCGGATCATCGAGGGCGCCGATCTGGACATCATGGACCTTCCGGAAGAGGCTTTCTGAGTCGGGCCGGTGCTCCGGCAGCCGGCGGGCATCAGCCCGCCGGCTGCCTCTGTTCGAGGCCCTGAGACACCGTCGGGGCGACGCGGTCGAGGGACGGTAGTGTGCAGCGCGTGAAGTGGCCAACCGGTCAGACCCTGCGACAGCGCGTGCTGCTCCCGGTGGTCGGTGTATCGATCCTGCTCACCGCCAATGTCCCACCGCTCTACAACTTCTCCAGCAACTGGTTGCACGAGCGCCGGATCAACAGCGCGGAGTATCAACGCGAGCACGGTGCCTGGCAGATTATCGAGCTGCCGGAGGACCGCCGGGTCAACGCCATCCACGCGGCGCTGCTGCCCACCGGCAAGGTGCTGCTGGTTGCCGGCTCCGGCAACGTCCGCGACCAGTTCGAGGCCGGCACCTTCCGGACGTTGCTCTTCGACCCGGCGACGAACGCCACGGAACTGGTCCACACCCCGGTCGACCTGTTCTGCTCCGGTCACGCCTTCCTGCCCGGCGGAAACCTGCTCGTCGCCGGCGGCACGCAGCGCTACGAGGTTCTCGAAGAGGACGTCAAGCGGGCCGGCGGCACCATGCTGGTCAAGAACGAAGCCCCGGACGGCAAGCCGCACAGCTTTGTCAAGGGCACCGTCTTCGTCGCCCCCGACGGCCGCCGCTACACCGCCGGCCACGACTTCGTGGTCCCGCCGGCCACCAAGACGGTCGAGGAGATCGAGCCCGGGGAGCCCGACTACGACCCGGCCCTCGCCCACGACGGCAACCCCGTCGAGCGGGTCACCGTCACCGCCAGCGAGACCGCGATCTGGGTCGACGCGGCCGGGTTCGGCGACGAGTACGTGGTGGACCGGCAGACCCAGTACCGGGTGGATGCCCTGGTCGGCGACGAGGCGGAGAACATCTACGGCCTCGCCGAGGCCATCACCATGGACAAGCAGGACTATCAGGGCCTGGCCGACGCGTACGAGTTCAACCCGTGGACCGAGCGCTACGAGCGGGTCGACGACATGTTCGAGAAGCGCTGGTACCCGACGCTGACCGGGCTGCCCGACGGGCGGGTGCTCACCGTCTCCGGCCTCGACGGCAGTGGCCGGATCCTCGACGGTACGCAGAACGAGATCTACGACCCGGCGACCAAGAGCTGGACCCTGCGGCCCGACCTGAAGCAGTACTTCCCGACCTACCCCAGCCTGTTCCAGACGGCCGTGAAGGACCGGCTCTTCTACAGCGGCTCCAACGCCGGCTACGGGCCGGAGGAACAGGGCCGCGACCCCGGATTCTGGAACCTGCGTAACAACTCGTTCACCAAGGTCGACGGGCTGCGCGACACCGACCAGCTGGAAACCAGCATGAGCGCCTGGATCGGTCCGGTCCAGGACCAGCGGATCATGGTGGTGGGCGGGGGCGGCGTCGGCGAATCCGAACTCTCCAGCGACCGGATCGACATCATCGACCTGGACAGCCCCAACCCGCGGTTCACCCCCGGGCCGGATCTGCCGGAAGGCACCCGCTACCCCAATCTGGTGCAGTTGCCCGACGACACCACGCTGATCACCAACGGGTCCCGCGACTACCGTGGGCGGGGCGCCAGCGACAACCACACCGCGCGGATCTACCACCCGGACTCCAGCACCCTCGCGGTCGCGGCCGACCCGCTCATCGGCCGCAACTACCACGCGGCGGCGCTGTTGCTGCCCGACGGGCGGGTGCTGACCGTCGGCTCCGACCCGCTGTTCCGCGATGCCAAGAACAGCATCAGCGGCGAGTTCGAGCAGCGGCTGGAGTTGTATTCGCCGCCGTACCTGTTCCGTGGCGACCGCCCGGAGATCGGCACGGTGCCGCAGGAGGTCAAGCGGGGCCAGAAGTTCCGCGTCACCAGCCCGGACGCCGCCCGGATCGACAAGGTCCGGTTGATCCGGCCCGGTGCCGCCACCCACATGCTCAACAACGAGCAGCGCTCGGTTGCGGTCGAGTTCACCGCTGGCGCGGACGGGCTGGAGCTGACCCTGCCGCGCAAGTCGGGAATCCTGCTCTCCGGGCCGTACCTGCTGTTCGCCGTCGACACCGACGGGGTGCCCTCGGCTGGCGTACCGGTGCTGGTTTCCTGACCGTCGGCCGCCCCGGGCGGCTCAGTCGCCGACGAGTTGGAGGGCGTACCCGGACCACCACCGGCCGGCGGGCGGCTCGCCGGGCCGGCAGTCGCCATCGGACTCGCCGGGCCTCTTGATCCACAACAGCGCGTCGACCCGGTCCAGGCCGGTCGAGGTCGTCGGTGCCGCGCCGAGCCGGCGTCCCGGTGGGTTACACCAGGCCGGGCCGCCGTCGATGGTCGCGCCGGCGGCCGGC
The DNA here is from genome assembly GCF_050942455.1 of Micromonospora sp. CA-263727. Classification (NCBI taxonomy): domain Bacteria; kingdom Bacillati; phylum Actinomycetota; class Actinomycetes; order Micromonosporales; family Micromonosporaceae; genus Micromonospora; species Micromonospora sp. CA-263727. The sequence continues at coordinate 237,770 of NZ_CP192031.1, read as the reverse complement.
CCGGCACCGTTGCGGCTGGTGTCGACGACGAATCGGGTACGCCCGCCCAGTGCGTCGGAGACCCGGTGGCCGTAGTCGACGTTCTCCGGCGTACGGATGAAGTTCGAGACGTTGAGCGCGAAGCCGTCCGCCTGCTCGATGCCGGCCGCGCGTAGCGCCTTCGCCAGCCGGGAGACGTCCCGGATCCACCGTGGATGGCCGGCGTCGAGGTAGACCTGGGCGGTGCCGGTCTGCTTGAGGACGGCGACCGCGTCGGCGAGCAGTGCCGGCCGGTCGTCGTCGCCGGCACAGGCGTCCAGGCTGTGGGCCACCGCGTCCGGCTCGACGATCACCGTCACCGGACGGCCGTCGATCCCGGCCGCGAAGTTGCGGATCCACGCCCGGTAGTCCTCGCCGTCCGGGGCGCCGCCACCACTGAAGCTGCCGCAGTCGCGGCCGGGGATGTGGTAGGCCACCAGGACCGGCATCCCGCCGGACTCGGCGGCCCGGGTCAGCACCGCGTCGACCGCCGCCGCCACCTGCGCCGTCGGGCTGGTGATCCAGACCGCCACGGGCCGCTCGCTGATCCGCCTGATCCGGTCGGCGTCCTCGGACTGCCCGGTGCCTTCCCAGGTGGTGACCTGTTCGGCTGCGGCACCGGTCGGGTCGACGAAGAGTGTCGCGCCGGCCAGCGCCGTCGGCGCGCCGGCCGATCGGGTCGGACCCGTCTCGGCGGTGGCGTCCGGCACCGGAGACGGCCGAGGCTCCGGCCTCCCACAGCCGGCCGAGAGCAGCAGGGCCGCTACCGTGGGTAGGGCAAGCACCGACCAGCGGGGCACCGAAAACAACACCGTTCGTCCTCCGTCGCGGGCGTAAGGCATCGCCGAGACTAGCTCAACCAGCCGATCCGAAATCCGAAACATTCTTGACGTACGATCGCGCAGAACCATCGACCCGGGCCTGGGTCGGCGCAATGCGAACAGGATGGCTGGCTTTACCTGTGACCGATCCCCTGGAAATTCCGGTATATGGGCGATCGTGGGCTCGTCTCGAAGCGTTCAGCCGGATCGCCGGCCCGCTGACCGAGCCGCCGGACGGTGAGCGCTATCGGGTGCGATACCGCAGCATGCACCGGGCGACCGGAAGCCGCCGACGGATCGCGGTCGCGGTGGGCATCGCGCTGGCGAACGTCTGCTTCGAGGTGTTCTTCCTCATCTGGCTGCTGCGGCCCGAACACTTCGCGGACACGAATCCGGGGCCGGTCGCCGAGGCGGCCCGGGTCGCCAACGTCTTCGTCATCTGCTCGATCCTGGTCGTCGAGACGTTACGTCTGATCAACGTTCTGTCACTGTCGCTCGCTTCGGTCATCGCCCGGGACCCGGTCCCGGTGACACCACAACCCGGGCTGAAGGTCGCCTTCCTCACCACCATCGTGCCGAGCAAGGAGCCGATCGCGGTGGTACGGGACACGCTCCGGGCAGCCAAGCGGATCCGCCATCGCGGGGTCTTCGACGTCTGGCTGCTCGACGAGGGCGACGACCCGGAGGTCAAGGCGGTCTGTGCGGAGCTGGGTGTCCGGCACTTCACCCGCAAAGGGGTGGCGAACTACAACCAGCCGCGTGGCCCGTTCCGGGCCAAGACCAAGCACGGCAACTACAACGCCTGGGTCGACGCACACGGCGACGCGTACGACGTGTTCCTCTCGGTCGACCCCGACCACGTCCCACTGGCCAACTTCGCCGAGCGGATTCTCGGTTACTTCCGTGACCCGGACGTCGCCTACGTGGTCGGTCCGCAGTGCTACAAGAACGGCGAGGCATTCGTCACCCGTGCGGCCGAGTCGCAGCAGTTCCCGTTCCACAGCGTGATCCAGCGGGCCGCCAACATGTACGGCACGTCGATGCTGGTCGGCACCAACAACGCGATCCGGATCCGCGCGTTGCGCGACATCGGCGGGCTCAGCGACTCGATCACCGAGGACATGGCGACCGGGTTGGCCGTGCACACCACCCGCAACCGGGCCACCGGCCGGCGGTGGAAGTCGGTCTACACCCCGGACGTGCTCTCCGCGGGCGAGGGCCCGTCCAGCTGGAGCGACTACTTCTCGCAGCAACGCCGCTGGTCCCGGGGCACCTTCGAGCTGCTCTCCGGCCGTTACTGGCTACGCTTCCCGCGACTCTCCGTCGGCGGCATGCTGCACTACACGCTGATCACCACATTCTACCCGTCGATGGCGATCGCCTGGCTGCTCGGCATCGTCAACGCGTTGCTCTTCCTGGCCCTCGGGGTCACCGGCATGACCATCTCCCCGCAGATCTGGTTCGCGCTCTACACCGACGCCACCGCCTTCTCCCTCTGGCTCTACCTGTACAACCGGCAGTACAACGTCAGTCCGTACGAGCCACCCGGTTCCCGTGGTCTCAAGGGCATGCTGATGTCGATCATCTCGGCGCCGATCTACGCCGGGCAGCTGATCAGCACCGTGCTGCGCCGGCCGGCCCGGTTCGTGGTCACCCCGAAGGGGGACCACAGCAGCAGCGACGGGCTGTACACGTTCCGCGCCCACCTGGGATGGCTCGCGGTGCTGGCCGCGGCGATCGGCGTCGCCTTCGTCCGCGACTACGCCAGCCCTGCCGCGCTGCTCTGGCCGGTCGTCGCCCTGCTGATCTGCCTGGCACCGATCGCGCTGTGGCGGCGGGACCTGCGGATGACCGCGCCCGCGATCGACGGGGCCATCGACCAGACCCAGCCCATCCAGGAGATTCGCAGCCCGGACCGGGTCGGCGACATCACCATGGAGATCCCCCGGGTGCTGCGCGAGGCGCATCTGGCCCTCCGGTTGAGCGAGGAGCAGGGTGGGAAGGCACCGGCCGGTCCCGCCGCCGCTCCGCCCGTCCGGGTCCCCCGGCAGGCCGCCCCATCCGTCACCGAACGAGTCCCGACGCAGCCCTCGGCGGACGAGACCCAGGTGCTGCCGGCGGTACCGGATCCGGCAGCCGCCGGGCCGGCGATCGGGGACCCGGCGTCGGCGACCATGGAGATTCCCGTCCAGCGCTCGGCAGACCCGCAGGAGGGCTTGGCCGTTGGCCGCCGGCCGAGGTCTGACTGGTTTAGGCCGCCGAGCTGAGCTTTGTCCGTCGCTGCCGGGGGCGGGAGACCGGCCGGGGTGTTCGCCGGGCGACGGCGCGGGTAAGCCCGGGGCGGCCGGGTAACCGGACCGTTCAGAGTTCGCCCAGAAGCAACCGCACGGGGGAGTGCCGCGCACATGGGCATTGGTAGTGGGATCTTCCTGATCGCGATCGGCGCGATCCTGACCTTCGCCCTCCGGGCCAACGTCTGGTGGGTCGACCTGCGGGCGGTCGGTTGGGTCTTCATCCTGGCCGGATTGGCCGTCCTGCTCACCACGCTCTGGTTCTGGCAGGACCGCCGCAAGCGGGCGCGGACCCTGATCGTGGAGGAGAACCGGCTGTCTCATCCGACGGCGATGATGCCGCCACCTCCCGACCCGCCGCCACCGACCGCCCCGCCCAGCTGAGCCGTACGGCACAGCGGCTGAGCCGGCACGCCCGCCCGTCGGCGGTGCCGGCTCGGCCGCTGTGACAGTCTCAGCCGCGGGCGGTATGCCGGGCGGTGATCCCGGCCGTGCCGCGCCCCAGCTCCGCCCACGGCACCACCGGCCGGTGCACCACCAGGTCGCAGGTGCGCAGCCCTTCCGGATCGGCGTGGCGCGGGTCGAGAAACTCGGAGAGCAGCGAGATGCCCGGGTTGTGGGCGATCAGCAGGATCGTGGTCGCGGTCGGCTCGACCCGTCGGACCAGCGTGAGCAGATCCTCCGGGTGCGCCTCGTACGCATCCGGCTCGTAGCGGACGACCGGCGCCGGTCCGGCGGGACCGTTCTCCGGCGGCGAACCGGTCATGCCCATCTCCATGTTGTGCCAGGTCTGCCGGGTCCGCAGCGCTGCCGAGCAGAGCACCACGTCCGGCAGCAGCCGGTTTCTGGCCAGCCAGGCGCCGGCCGCTGCGGCGTCGGCGCGCCCGCGGGCAGCCAGCGGGCGTGCCACGTCGGGACCGTCCGTCGGCTGTTCGGCCTTCGCGTGCCGGAGCAGCACGAGTGTCCGTTCATCCACCGGGGTGTCCGTCATGTCTCCAGCTTGCCCGATTGGCGATCTCCGTGCCGGGGTAAGTCGTCCGTGCCGCTACCTCATCCATGGCCGCGGCGGACTGGTCAGAACCGAGGAGACGACGAAATGGGCATCGGTGGCAGTATCTTCCTGATCGCGCTGGGCGCGATCTTCGCGTTCGCCGTGGAGGCGGAGCTTGGCTGGCTCAACCTGAGCGTCGTCGGCTGGGTGCTGATGCTCGCCGGGGTCGCCGGCCTGCTGGTGACCCTCTACTTCTGGAACTCGCGCCGTCGTACGGTCGTCGCTCCGGTCCGTGAGGAGCGGGTGGTCGCCGACCGCACCGTGCCGGTCCAGGACGACCGGGTGGTGCAGGAGTACCGCGAGGTGCGCCGGCCGGACCCGACGATCTGATCTCCCAACGGGACACAGCGGGGGTGGCGGGCTCGGCCCGTCACCCCCGTTCGCGCCGGGCGTCGCCTCGGGCGCTCAGGCGAACAGCGCGAAGTAGATGGCGATGTGGTGACAGATCGCCGCGACGAGCGTGCAGGCGTGGAAGAACTCGTGATGCCCGAAGACGGTGGGCCACGGGTTGGGGCGGCGCAGTGCGTAGAAGACCGCCCCGACGGTGTAGATCGCCCCGCCGACGATGAGCAGCACCAGCGCGGTCACCCCACCCTGAAAGAGGATGTCGGGCAGTATCGCCACCGCCACCCAGCCGAGGGCCAGGTACAGCGGGGCGGATACCCACCGCGGGGCGTGCGGCCAGATCAGCTTGATCGCCACTCCGGCCAGCGCGCCGCCCCAGACCACCGAGAGCATGATCACGGAGCCGCGGGTGTCCAGCAGGAGCAGGCAGAACGGTGTGTACGTGCCGGCGATGAAGAGAAAGATCATCGAATGGTCCATCCGGCGCATCACCTGATAGCCGCGGGTCGACCACACTCGACGGTGGTAGAGCGCGCTGGTGCCGAAGAGGCCGCAGACGGTGAGGCTGTAGACCGCGCAGCTGAGCAACGGTGTCCAGCCGGGCCGGGCGGCGGCGATCGAGCAGAGCACGATGCCGCAGACCAGGGCGACGAAGAACGCGTACGCGTGCAGCCAGCCGCGCATCCGGGGTTTCCCGATGTCGACCGGCTTGAGCCGGGGGCGTGCTGAGGTGGTCACGTGATTAGGTTACGGCACCGTAGGTTACCTTCGGGTAGTGCAACTGGTCACGTCTTCCGACCAGCGAACGACGCGGAGGTGGAGTTGGTCCGCGAGGATGACTGGATGCGGATCAGGCCAGTCGGCGCACACGCGCTACTGCTCGACCTCGCGGTGACCGCGAACGAGCGGGCCGAGCCGAACGAGCCAGCCGAGCCGGCTGGCAGCGTCGCCGCGACCGTGGAGGCGTGGCGGGCGGAGCTCTGGCGCCGCCGGGAGCGGGGCGAGCTGATCGCCACCGAGATCGTGCCGGCCGCCACCACCGTGCTGCTCGACGGCGTACCGGATCCGCCGGCCGCCGCCGCCCGGATCGCGGGCTGGACGCCGGCACCGCCGACCGCCACGGCCGCCGCCGGCACGGTCGAGATCCCCGTCAGCTACGACGGGGAGGATCTGCCCCTCGTCGCCGCCCACTGGCGGGTGGACGTGCCAGCCGTCCTGCGCCGCCTGCGGGAGACCGAGTTCCGGGTGGCCTTCTGCGGCTTCGCGCCCGGCTTCGGCTACCTGACCGGGCTGCCCGACGAACTGGCGGTGCCCCGGCTCGCCACCCCGCGTCCCCGGGTGCCGGCGGGCTCGGTCGCCCTGGCCGGCCCGTACGCCGGGATCTACCCGACCGCGTCGCCGGGCGGCTGGCTGCTGGTCGGGCGGACCGGGCTGACCCTGTTCGACGTACGCGCCGATCCGCCGGCCCGGCTCACCCCCGGCACCCGGGTCCGGCTGGTGCCGGCGTGAGACCTGACCGGGCTGAGCCGACGGGCACCGCCGGGGCCGGACCCACCACGCCGGCTGGCGTGGCGCGCGACGGATCGTCGTCGGTGGCCACCGGCGCGGTGGAGGTGCTCCGGGCCGGGGCGCTGACCACCGTGCAGGACCTGGGCCGCCCCGGTTGGGCGCACCTGGGTGTGCCCCGTTCCGGCGCGCTCGACCCGGGCGCGCTACGGCTGGCCAACCGGCTGGTCGGCAACCCGGAGTCGGCAGCCGGCCTGGAGATCACCCTGACCGGCTGCGACCTGCGACTGACCCGGGCCAGCACCGTCGCCCTGGTGGGTGCCGAGGTCGACGTGCGGGTCGGCACCCGGCCCGGCGACACCGGCCGCCCGCTGGCCGTACCGGGCGGGACGGTGCTCCGCATCGGCCCCGCCCGACAGGGCCTGCGCTGCTGGCTCGCGGTGGCCGGAGGGATCGCCGTCGACCCGGTGTTGGGCAGCCGGGCCACCGACATCCTCTCCGGGATCGGGCCGGCGCCGCTGCGCGACGGAGACCGGCTGCCGCTGGGCGCACCGGCCGGACCGCCCGCCCCGGTCGACGTCACCGTCCCGGCCGGGCACCCGGCGGAGCTGCACCTCGCCGCCCGGCCCGGCCCCCGGCACGACTGGTTCACCCCGGCCGCGCTCGACCGGCTGCTCGGCACTGCGTACCAGGTGAGCCCGTTGAGCAACCGGGTCGGCGCGCGACTGACCGGCGCACCGCTGCCCCGCGCGGTGGCCGGGGAGCTGCCCAGCGAAGGGCTGGTCCTCGGCGCGGTGCAGGTGCCGGCCGACGGCCAGCCGTTGATCTTTCTGGCCGACCATCCCACCACCGGCGGGTACCCCGTCATCGCGGTGGTGGACGACGTGACCCCGCTCGCGCAGGCCCGCCCAGGCACTACGGTCAGATTCCATGGACCTGAACGCTGATCTCGGTGAGGGATTCGGTGTCTGGCGACTCGGCGACGACGAGGCGCTGCTGGACCTGATCACCTCGGCCAACGTCGCCTGCGGCTTCCACGCCGGAGACCCGTCGACCATGCGTCGGGTCTGCGCCACCGCCGTCGAACGGGGGGTCGCCGTCGGCGCTCAGGTGGGCTACCGGGACCTCGCCGGGTTCGGTCGTCGACACATCGCGTACGACTTCGCGGAGCTGCGCGACGAGGTGCTCTACCAGCTCGGCGCGCTCAACGCGTTCTGCCGGGCGTACCGCACCCGGGTCCGCTACCTCAAGCCGCACGGCGCGCTCTACCACGCGGCGGCCTGCGAGGAGCTGCCGGCGGCGGCCCTGGTCGCCGCGATCGGCGACTACGACCACGAACTTCCCCTGCTCTGCCCGTCCGGGTCGGTGCTGGCCCAGCTCGCCCAAGGGGCCGGGCTGCGGGTGGTGGCCGAGGGGTTCGCCGACCGCAACTACCTGCCCAACGGCCAACTGGTGCCGCGTAGCGCGCCCGACGCGCTGGTGACCGACCCGCAGGAGGTGGCCCGCCGCGCGGTGCGGATGGCCGCCGAGCGGACCGTGGTCGCCGTCGACGGCAGCGTGATCCCCTGCGGGGTGGAGTCCATCTGCCTGCACGGCGACAGCCCCGGCGCGGTAGCCGCCGCAGAACTCGTCCGCGCCACCCTGATCGACGCCGGCATAACCCCAACCCCATTCACCTGAGGTGTAAGGAAGGGCCCCCTATTAACGCCTGGTGTAGGTAAGGGGCCCCCTCCTAACAAGCGGGGCGCTCAGCCGGCGTCCATGCCGCACAGCACCAGCGGGAGGCGGGTCGCGCCGTCGGCGGCCACGTGGACCGGCACACCCCAGTCCTGGCGGGTCAGGTGGCAGGCCGCGTGCTCCACGTCGGCGTCGCAGGTCGCCGCCTGGGCGGTCACCTGGAGCACGCCATCGGTCACCGAGCCGTCGATCACCAGGCGGCGGGACAGCTCGGTGCCGGTGCCCGCCCCCTCCACGAGCAACTCGGGCGGCGACGCGGAGACCACCAGGCGGGTGGAGGGGCCGTACGTCTCGTCCAGCTTCTGCCCGGGGGCCGGGGTGAAGACGACGTCCAGCACCACCTCGCCGGCGGCCAGGTCGGTCGGCTTGCGTTCGGTGCGGTGCCGCGGGCCGTCGACGGTCTCCGCGCCGGCCGCCGAGAGCGCGCCCGGAGCCAACCGGGTGACCCGGTGCCCCGCAGACTCCACCACCAGCACCTCGCCGTCCGGGGTGAGCAGCAGGTCGCTCGGCTCGGCGAGCCCGGTCGCCACCGTGCCGACCCGGTCGTCGCCCGGGTCGTAGCGGCGGACCGCGCCGTTGTACGTGTCGGCGATCAGCACCGAGCCGTCGGGCAGCGCGCAGACCCCGAGCGGGTGCTGGAGCAGGGCCTGCGCCGCCGGCCCGTCCACGTGGCCGAATTCGAACAGGCCCTGGCCGACCGCGGTGCCCATGACCCCGTTCTCGACGTACCGGATGGCGCTGGTCTCGCTGTCGGCGACCCAGAGTCGGGCACCGTCAGCCGAGACCGAGAGCCCGGACGGCTGCGCCAGCCACGCCTCGGCCAGCGGCCCGTCGCGCAGCGCCTCCACCGTCGTGCCGGCGTACATCCCGGCGGTGCGCTTGATCGGGTCGAACCACCAGAGCTGATGGATGCCGGCCATGGCGATGACCAGCTTGTCGTCGTACCAGGCGAGGTCCCAGGGGGAGGAGAGGTCGACCGAGAGCGCGTCGTGCGGATGATCGTCGACGGTGGAACGCCACTGCCGCCCGGTGCCGGCCACGGTGACCACCTCGCCGGTGGCCAGTCGTACGCCGCGCAGCAGGTGGTTGACCGTGTCGGCGACCACCAGGTCGTACCCGGCGACCTCGGCGGCGTGCGCCGGGAGCAGGCACAGCCCCTGCGGCTCGGAGAAGGTGGCGACGTCGGGCGAGCCGTCGGCCCGGCCCCGGCCGCCGGTACCGATCGTACGGATCACGGTCTCCCCGTCGGCCGCCAACTCGACCACCCGGTGCCGGGCCGAGTCCGACACCAGCAGCCCGCCGTCGGGTCGGGCCACCGCCTTGCCGGGGAAGCGCAGGGTGGTCTGCGGTTCGGCCGGCGGGACGTAGGGGCCGTCGCCCCGGTGCAGCGTGCCCTTGGCCTCGTGGGTGGCGACCAGGTCGTCGACCAGTCGCACCAGCCCCTCGGCGTGCCCCTCGCCGGCCATCGTGGCCACCACGTAGCCCTCGGGGTCGATCACCGCGAGGGTCGGCCAGGCGCGGGCCGCGTACTGCTGCCACATGTCCAGCTCGGGATCGTCGAGTACGGGGTGGTGCACGCCGTACCGCTCGACGGCGGCGGCCAGCGCCTCCGGATCCTTCTCGTGCTCGAACTTCGGCGAATGCACCCCGATCACGACGAGGACGTCGGCGTACTTCTCCTCCAGCGGGCGCAGCTCGTCCAGCACGTGCAGGCAGTTGATGCAGCAGAAGGTCCAGAAATCCAGGACGGAAATACGACCTTTTAGATCGGCCAAACGGAGGACCCTGCCGCCCGTGTTCAACCAGGCCCGGCCTCGAAGCTCGGGCGCCCGTACGCGTGCACTCATGACCCCATCGTGCCGTACCAGCGGGTGCCAGCCGGCGCGACGGGGAGGTGCGAGAGGCGTACGCGACACCGCCTCGCCCAGCGTCAAGGCCGCCGACGCCGTCCGGTAGCGGCCATCTCGCAGCCGGTACACCTCGGGTGGGCCGACCGGGCGGGACAGGTCGCCAGGAGCGATCATGGCTGTGTGGTCCCGGTTGCGGCGTGGCTCGGCGGCCTCGACACGGCGAACAGTGATCGCCGTAGGCGTGGCGCGGACCACGACCGCCGGATACGCGTCGTCGCCAACGACGATCGTCGCGGGCGTGCCGACGCCAGGGCGCAGGCTATGGGGCGCAGAGACTTGGACGGCACCGGGCATACGCGACAAGGTAACCAGGGGTTACGACATTGCGGGGCGTAGCGGCTTGCCGAGATCGCGGCCGAGGAGTCCAGTTAGGTCGGTCGCTATAAGGCAAGCCTCGCCCTGCACGCAAACCAGGGGCGAGGCGCCTCAGCGCGTGAGCAGACCCCGAGCGTCGCGGCGATACCTGTTGCGCGGACCGTGGACAATTGCGGGGTGCGTGTTAAGCCTAGTGGCCTGAAGCTGTGGGTCGGCGTTGCCACCATCGCCGGCATTGGGACCTTGCTCGCATCCCTCGTCCTGACCTCGGCAGGGCTAGCCGAGTGGAGCGCGGGTTTGTTGGTCAACCTCGGCGCAGCCGTCGTCCTGATCGTGCCCGTGTATTTCCTGACCAAGCGCCTCGATGAACGGATCGAGCAGGTCGGCACCGAAACGCAGGCAAGCGTCCAGGCGCTCGCGGACCGTGTCGAGACCTTCGAGCATGAGGTGGAACGGCGTATTGATGACGTAGCCGCCACGGTGGCCTCTCGGCTTGAGCAGGAAACCGGGGCGGATGCCGCAGCGTTCGAAGCGCTCGGAACCGCGCCATCAAGGGACAGCGTCTTGCAGGCCCTCACCCGGGCGAACGAAATCGGTCTTATCTCTCAGGAGCGCGGGCCGCGTGTGTGCGTATCCGAGTACCGGCGCATATTCGTCGAGATCCGTTATGACGAACATCCTCTTCGCTTTAACGGTGAAGAGAATATCACCTTCACGCTGGAAGGTTATGACGGGACCGAGTTGGGAATCGTTCCTTGGGGTGAAAGTGACGATGTCGAGACCGTGATGGTTCGGCTGGGGCGCGCTCTCCAACGAGAGACGGCGGGTGAAAGATTGGATGTAAAGGCCCTCTTCGACGGGTTTAGCGAAGCTCTGAGCGTTGCTCAAACCGACCCGGAGCGCCGGCCAGTCTGGCAACTCTGTCCCCCGCAATGGGTTGTCACCGAACACGGCATTATCACTTACGGCGACGCGCCGCACTACGGTGCGGCGACCACAGCACTGGAACGGAACAGCCACCTTGCAGCGCACATTGGCCAGAAGCCCTGGGTGGACCACGACTCTCTTGACGAAGCAGTCGGGGTTGCCTTGGCGCTCGATAAGCGTCGGCCCGCGCCGTTCTAAGCTGCCGGGCGTGTAAACGCACGAAGGCCCCTCACCCGGCGCGGTCGGGTGAGGGCCTTCGGTGGTGCTATCTGAGGAGAGCGACGATGGCGGCGACGGCAGCGACCGCGGCCAGAATCGTGTTCGACCAGGCGAGCCGGTAGGCGCGGCGTGCGAGCCGGTCCGAGGCTTCGATGGCGCGGCGTCGTTCGCGGCGTTCCAACTCGTCCGTGTAGTAGTTGGTGCCCGCAACTGTGTTCTGGGCGCGCCGGTCATGCTCTGCTATCAGCACGTCGTCAGGCGTCGCGCGTAGCTCCTTGATGCTCCTCACCATGGCGCCGAGGCTAGCCGGACCTTCGTTCATGTCCCGGGTCATGCTGCCGGACCTCGGCCAGCGTCTGGGCCGACCCGCGGCTACCCTGTGTGCGTCCCATGCAGCGAACGGTGATAATGGAGGGGTGGGACGCCGAGCGCGCAAGGCGAAGACGCCCGATGAACTTGCTCAGGCAACGATCGAGGCCGCCCGGGTCAACAGGAGCGCGGCTGTGCGTGCAGCGACTATCAACAGAGCCGGCACATTGCAGGCAGCCAGGATGAACTTGGCTGCTGTGTTGGGAGCTGCGTTGATCGCCGGCACGTGCGCTGTAGTGGGTACGGGCGTTGACGGCTACTTCGCGCTACAGGCGGCGCGTGTAGCGCCGTCCCCGTCGCCCGACGCAGTGCCAGGGGCCTACTGGTACGAGATCGTTCTTCCTGGCTGGGTAGGGCCGCCGTACGCCTATGAGGTTCAGCCAGTCTCGCCTAGGCCAGGGCCGTAACCTTTGCTCCCCGTGCTGTGGGTACTTTCGACCTGTTTGCCTGTACGCAGCGTCACGCGGTCACGACCTCTATGCCCGTACAGAGCCCGAGGCGCTATGCCGCTTCGGTGAGGGGGCGGGAGGGGGAGGGGGCCTGCCCCCAGGGGTTCACTCTGCGTCAAGGTCGCTCGCGGTCGTCGCATCGAAAATTGTTCTTGACATTTGATTTGAAGAAGCGAGCGGCGGGGTGGGCCGGGGCGTGTGCCTCGCGGAGAACAAGCGATCGACGTTGGTTGAACGCGCGTTGGCTGCACAGTGGTTGGTCACGCTCGCGTGAGCTGCACAGCATGGGCCGCTGTGTGTGGGCGAGGGTTGACCCGACCCGGGGAGCGTGGGCGGTGCCATAGCTGTGGGGGCCTGCTCAGTTGGTGGGGGCCTTTTCGAAGATGGGGGCCGCTTCGTAAGGGGTCCCCCTATTGCGAGCGGGGCGGGTGGTTGCCAAGGCACCCCCGGGGTTGCTGGCCCCGGGGGTACCTCGGCCTCAGCCTTCCAACTCGTGGCGCAACGGGCGTCCTCCCGTGTGCCGGTCGCGGAAGCGCTTCTTGGTCGCCGGGCTGGCCTCGTCGTACAGGCGGCGCCAGACGTCCCGGGCCTCTACGAAGCCGCCGGGGAGGCTGAGCATGTCCGGCGCCGGGACTGCGGCCGGGTCCGACTGTCGCAGCGCGCCGATGGCCTCGTGTAGCTGGTTGACCCGAGCCGTCGGGCTCGCGTGTCGACTGTCCATCGCTGCGTACTGGTGACTGCGGGAGTAGTCGTAAAGGTCGCTCATGATCCGCGTACGGGCGTGCTCGTTGACCCGCACGCCCTTGCCTTCCAACTCGGCGGCAATCGCCAGGGAACGCCAGTGTGCCGCTTGGCCAAGGACGGATTCGGCACGCTGGGCGGCCTCGTAGGCGGCCTGAGCGGCGGCGGTAGCGGCGTCCAGCGCCGGGCCGAAGCGGTTGACCACGTCGGCGCCCCAGGTTCCGGCGTACTTCGCGGTGAGCTTGTCGGCCTGCGCGGCGGCGGCGTTCGCCCTGCGGCGGCGGTCGTCGACTACGCCGGACAGGATCTCGACTTCTACCGCTTCGTCGGCCTCGCTGATTTCGGCGGGAATGGCCGGGCGCTTGGTTCCACGGGCTGCGGCCCTGCGCGCTTCGCTGATCGCAGTGCGGCGATGGGCACGCGACGCCTGAGCGTCGTCGCGGTAAGCCTCTACCGCGTCAACCGCCGCAGTCCACTCGGCCCAGCGCTCGTGATAGGTGGCGAGCGCGGCAGCGAGATCGGCGGGAACCTCGACGCCGTCCAGCGGCGCGAAGGGCTCGGCGGGCTCGGCGGGCTCTCGGATCTCGCCCGCGACATGCCCCGAGCCGGTCTCTACCGGCGGCGCGGCGACCTCCTCGACGACCTTCGCCACGTCGAAAGCGGGCGTCGAGAACACCGGGGCGCGACCGGCGACCGGCGCGAGTGCGGCGACCGACGGGTCAGTTACCGGCCGGGGAAGGCCAGAGAGCGGGCGCGGGGCGGGGGTTGGGTTGGTGGGCTCGGGCGTGGGGTCAGTCATCTTCTCTCCGTGGAAACGCAGCACCCGCCGGGCCTTCCGGCGGGTGGGGTGGGTCGGTCAGGGACGAGGGCTGCGGCCGGGTCTCCGTTCGGTGCCGGGGTGGGCGATGTTCATCGGCGCGAGGCGTGATGAGATCGACCCAGCCCGGCCCGCTCACGCCGACGGAGGGCAGCGCGAGCGGGCCGAGCCAGGGAGCGCAGCCCGGAGGCGCGCGGCCTGCGACCATGCCCGTGGGTCGCAGGAGCGTGAAGAGGCCCCGGTGCCGGGGGCGGCGGGCCGGGGCCTCTTCGGATCAGGGCGGGGCTACGCGGCCCGGCGAGCGCGACGCTCGGCGAGCGAGACGACGTTGCCTGCGAGGCTCGGCGCCGGGGTGGTGACGGCGGCCTCGCGTTCCTCACGCAGCTCGGTGAACGCGCGCTTGACGTCGTCGCGGAACTCGTCGGCGAGCTTGGCCACGATCAGTAGTGCGAGGTCTCGGCGCTCTTCCCGGGTCATCTCCGCGGCCTCCTGGACTACGTAGTGCCGGCCGCTGGCGCGGCGGACGGGTGGGCCGAGTGCCGTCGGATGCGACGCGATGCGGTGGAACTGCGTCCGTGACAATTGTTCCGGCTCGGCGACCTCGCTGCGGTAGTGCTCGTGAACCTCGGCCGTCTTGTACGCCGCTGGTTCGGCGTGGTCCCGCCAGTCGAGGACCCAGCAGGCGGCCGTGGTCAGTCCCTCGCGGGACGGTCCGCGGCGTGCCCGGTCGTACTCGCGGCGGCGCTCGGGTGTCCACGCGGACCCGCGCTCGGGCTCCCCGTCGCGGTACAGCGTCACGCCGACCTCGGCCATCGCGGGCAGTTCGGCGACGATCGCGCGGGCGACAGCGCGGACCCATGGGGACCGCGTCCCGTGCTCGGCCAGCCGGCGGGCGTGGCGGACACCGGCCCGAAGACCGCTCGACGCTGCCGGTCCCGGCTCGGGCAGCCGGCAGAGCACGCGGGCGACCAGGTCGGCGAAGTCCTCGGCGGCGCGGTGGTCGGCGGCGGTTGGGTCGTCCGCGCGGAGCTTCGCTACGGTGCGCCGCTCGCCGATGTCGTCCCGCCACTCGACCTCTTGCGAGCGTTGGACGAACTCGCGGGCGAACAGCGGCGCCAGCGCGCGGCCGAGGTCCCCGGGGCGGGGTGGTGCCACCGGGCCGTCGATCAGGCGACTGTGGGTCTCCTCTATCAGCCGCGGGCGGGTGCCGTTGAAGGCGTGGGCAAGGGCCGCCAGGTGGGCGGCCGGGGTTGGTGGTGGGCCATCGGCGTCTGCCACGGCTGTTCCTCTCTTTGCGCCGGGGCGTTGTGCCGCACGGCGGGCGCATCAGGGGTGTCACAGGGCTTATGCGCCAGGGAGGGCCGGGCTGTTCACCGCAGCGCCGAGAGTCTTGCGGGCCGCAGGCAGCCGGCGGCGTGCAGCGCGGGGACGGGCCGGTGACGGCGTCCCGGGGCAGTGACAGATGTTGCAACGGGGCTAGGTTCCTGCACTTCCATATTTCTCTCTCTAGTTGTTGTTGTTGATCTAGAGAGAGTAATGGGGAGTGCAGGAACCTACGTCATTTGCAACATGTGTCACTCACACCGGGCCAGCCCTTCCCGGCGTCGCCGCGCCACCCCGGCGCACGGAAACCTGCCCCGGGCGCGGCAACGGGGAAAGCCGCGGCGACCGGGGCGGGTGGCCTACTTGGACCGGATCGGAACCCATTCCGTAAAGCGCTTGTTCAGGTCGTCCGGCCGTGCGCCGGAGTCCAGCTCGGCGAGCTGTTCGGCGGCCTCCTCGCGCAACGTCGCCAGGTAAACCAGCAGGCCCGTCATGTTGCCCCGATACTCGGCGAGGAGGCGTAGCTTCGCCGGGGAGCACGGCCACGCCGCGCCGCACGCCCGGCAACGCCACGTCGGGCGGGACGGGAGGTGCGCTTCGAGGTCGCCGCTCACTCGGTCACGCTCGCGGCGGCGGACCGTGGGCGAGAGCGACGCTCGGCGTACGGGACCGGCCGCACGATCACCGGGCGCAGGCCCGTGGGCATCACAAACAGCTGACGCTTGTCCGTCGCGTCGCCCGCCGCGTTGAGCTGATAGCAGTCCACCCACGCCCAGCCCGCGTAGGTGTGCCGTTCCGTTAGCTCGCGGATCACCCGGACCGTAAGCGGCCTGAGAAATTGCGGGGATGCTTCCCGGGTCAGGAGGTAGACGCCGGGGGAGACCCGCGGCGTCCCGTCTGACCGGGGGCCCGTCACCGGACATTGCGGCGGTCGGACCAGCGCGACGCCGGGACGACGTTCGCAAGCTTCGGGTCAGAGCAGGAAGCTGAGGGTTTGCAATCACGATGCGTGGGCATACGGCCACGTTGGCGCACTATTGACAAGTAGTCAACCCCTCCGGCGGCAACTTGCCTACCCGTGTCGCCGGAGGGTCCGCCCGTGCGAGTCATGGCGCTATCAGAGGTCGCCGATCACCTCGGCGTTTCGCGCCGGCGTGCAGCGATCCTGGTCGACCGGCCCGACTTCCCCGCGCCCATCGACACCCTGACCGTCGGACGGATTTGGGATGCCGCCGACGTGCGCGCCTACGCCGAACGGCGAGGCCGGCGGCTCGCGGATGAGGAGACCGGCTGAGGGCTGGTGGAGGCGGAAATTGTCGGCGGCGAGTGGCAAGGTGTCGGCATGGATGCCTTCGAAGAGCAGGCCGCCGAAATCAAGGCAAATCCAGATCGGTATCGGAAGCTCGATCAAATCGTCTGCGAGTGCTCGAAGCCACACACGACGATCGCGATCGTGTACGCCGGGGAAGATGGTCGGACGTGGCTGTGGACGTCGAGCGGTCGCGGCCCGATCAACGAACCGGACCGTCAGAACGACGGGCCGATCTTGCCAGTAAGCAGACCACCCCGAGCCGTACCGCTTCCGCGGCAGCCCGGTGAGGTGGCTTACTCGTCCCCAGCTATCTGTTCGCGGTGCCGCAGTGGACTGTTATTGCTCCCCGGCATCGGCGTCATTCGACAGATACCGCTAGGTGCGCCGACTTGGGCCCGCGTAGTTGAGTAGCTGCGGTTGCGGTATCCTGAGGGCAGAACTCAATGCCTGACCGGGATCGGCGAACCGAACTCGCGCGCCTTGGCCGCCGCGAGGTTGAACCCCAAAGGGGGTCGCTTCGCCGTGTCTGCGCTAGAGCCAATCTTCAACGTTGGGCCTTGGGCCCTGGTCGCCGTTGCGGCGATCTACGCCGCGCCTCGTCTCATCGTGGCGTTGGTTGCGCTGTTCAGGGTGCCGCCGGAGAAACTGCCGGCAGTGCTGCGGGCGCTGGCCGAGCTGTTCCGCCTGCGGCGCTAATCGCAACGCGGGCACGCCGAACCGAACACAGGAGAGCGCGTCCGTCCCAACGCCGGGGCGGGCGCTCTTCGCTGTAGCAAATAGCCCGACGCACAGCGCTAGAGGTGCCGGAATGCGCACAGTGTGCGCGCCGAACGGGCGAACCGTCCTGTCCGCCGAAAGGATAGATCAACTGCACTGACATGCATGGGTGCGAACGGGCCTCCGACGGCGATCACGAAGCGTGAAAATCTAAGGACGACGAGCGATGCACAGCGCAGAACGGCCGCCGGACACTAACTCCGAATCCCCTTACCGTCGACGGCGTGACGACCAAGAAGCAGCGCACCAAGCCTCGCGACCGACACAGCTTGATCCTTGCCTATCTGCTGGCCATCGCTGCTGTCCTCACTAGCCTCGGCGGGTTGGCGTCCTTACTGGACGCGCTGTCGTGACCGCCAACAGCGGGCTCCGCGGCCATCACCACCCGCCCAGCCCCCGCCCGGCCGCGAGCGTCCCATCGTGGCCGCGAGCTGCGGTCGGGCGGACACGGGCGGCAAGCTGTCCGCCTGGGCGGCATGGCTGGCCACCCCGCGCCGGGAAGGGCGCCCGCCCGTGGCAGTGACGGGCGCCCTCCTGTCCGTCAGGCGGTCGCCAGTGCCGGCGGGCGGGCCGCCTGGCGGCGTCGTGGCGGCGCGATGGCGGCGGGCATGTATCGACGGGCTGTTCTCTCCGATACGCCCAGGCGTGCGGCGATCTGCGCGGGCGTCGCGTCGGGCGCCTCGGCGAGCGCTGCCGACACCCTGGCGGCGGTCGTCGGCGGCGCGGCCAGGGTGTCCGGCGCGGCGGGCGGAGTGCCGACACGGGCAACGACCGGCAGCAGGCGCACGCCCGGCGGCACGGCAGGCGGACGGGGGCGCGGCGGCGCGGTGACCACGGGCCGCGCGGGCGCTGCCAGAGCATCAGGGACGGCCGTAGCCGGATCGGGGGTGGCGCTGGCGGCGGTGGCGCTCTCCGGGCCCTCAGTCGAATTTCTGGCAGGCTGCGCGGCCACTGCGGGAGTGCGGGCGAAGACCAGCTTTACCAACGCCATGAACGCCAGCGCGGGCACGGCCGACAACAGCCAGCCGGACAGGCCCGGCTTCGCGACCGCGAGCTGAGCGGCCAGCGACAGGCACGCCGCCGCGATCAGCAGCGCCAGCGGGTAGCCGGTCGGCGCTCCGGCGCGGCGGCGACGCCGGATCTCCAACAGCGCCGCAATAGGAACCAGCTCGGACACGCACGCGTTGACCCAGCCGAAGGCGTCTGGCGTGCCGGCCGGGCTGTTCGCCATGGTCCACGCGTGAACGTGGCTGAAGCTCGCCCAGCCAGCGGCGGCACCGACTACGAGCAGGATCAGGACCAGTAGCGCACCCTCGACGCGCTCGGCGCGGGTCATCGGCTGCCTGCCTTCGCCTCGCTGATGCACGGCACGCAGCGGACGGCAGGCTGCCCGACGTGCCCCGGGCGCTGGCAACGGTCACCCCCAGACGACATCGGCAGAGCCGCGCCGCGCCGCTCGGCGAACGCCGGGCCGGCGGTAGCCGGCTTGTTCATCGGAAGGAATCGACGCCAGTCGCGCGCGGCGCGCTTCTTCTCTTCGACATGGTCTTCAGAACTTCGGGTGACACTGGGGCTGTCACCCCCGGCGCGCCGATCTGACACCCCCGTGCCTCGATCTGGCACCCCCGGCGCGGCCGATGGCACCCCCGATGCGGTCAGCAGCCGGTAGACGCGGGTCGCGATCCCGGCGACCTTAGACACGGCCAGCCGGCCGAGCTGAACTAGCTTCGCCAGCGCCCGCTGTACGGTCCGCTCCGAGCAACCCGCGTAGTCCGCGAGCGTCGCCACCGACGGCCACGCGACGCCGTCAGCGTTCGCGTGCGCCGCGATGGCGATAGCCACGGCGCGTGCGTTCTTATCGAGATCCTTCGTGGCGAGCAGGGCCGCCTTCACAGCGGCGCTCACAGGGCACCGACCAGAGCGTCAAGCGTGAATACCGGCACGCCGAACAGCGCGGCGTAGACCGGCTCGGGGAAGTCCTCCGCGCCGGGCAGCGTCACCACGGCGTCAGCGGCGCGGGCGGCGTCCATGTCGTGGGCCGTCACGTCGAGCAGATCGTTAGCGTCGACCGGGGCGGCCTCGGTCGCGGTGGTCACGAGGTAGCCAGCGGCGAGCAGGGCTGCGACAGCGGCAGTGAGCGCGGCGGTAGCGAGCGCCGGGGCGGCGACGTACAGGCGGGTAGGGTGGGACATCAGCGGAACCTCCAGTGTTCCGTTAGGGCCTCGACCAGCGCCGGAATCGCTCGGTCGGGGCCTGCTTTTGGGTTGGGGTGAATCAGTCGACGGCGGCGAGCATCGAGCGCGCCGCCTCCAGGTAGCCGCGGGCGGTCCGGGGCGTCCGACCGATGACCTTGCCGACCTCCTCGACCGTGATTGACGGGTTATCTGCCAGCAGGGCGCACACCTTCTCGGTGATGCGGTCGGGCAGGTTGGCCGGGCGCGAGGTAGTTCCGTCTGCCCAGACGATCAGCAGCCGTTCGGACGGCTTGAAGCGGACTCCGCGCCTGTCAGCCTTGGTTGGCCGAACCTCGGAGATCGCGAGGCCGAGAAGGGGCCGCCGCTCGTTCGTCGGCAGGTCGAACCAGGCCGGAATGCTTTGGGCGAGGTCCAGAAGGGGTGAGATATCCGCCTGAGGGACGGGGACGGCGGCAAGTGCGTCCTCTGCGGCCTTTACCTTTGCGCGCAACTCGGGCATGACCTCGGCTACGTCCTCATCGGTGAACGTTCCAGCAGCGGCGAGGCGACGGACCCGGGCGAGATCGGCGCGAGCTTCGTCGAGGGCATCCTGAGCTGCGTCGCGGGCGTCGATGTCCTCTCGTGCGACCCGGGCCGTCCAAGCGTCCGCGACCGCGTCTAGCAGCGGGTCGCCCGGCTCCAGCGTGGCCAACCGGTGCAGGAATGCCAGCGAGATTGCCTCGTCAGTGTCCGATATTGGAACAGTGAAGCCGTCACAGGTCCGGCCGTTGCCGTAGGTGCCGCAACGGTACGACTTGCGGCCGACGGCGCCGCTCTGCGTCGAGCGGCCCGCGCAGCACGGGCAGCGCAGTGTGTCAGCGAGGAGGGTTGACGAACGCCGTTCGCCCCGGCTCACGAAGCCGCCCCGTTTCACGACGGTCGCCGATCGGTCGCCAAGCGCGCGCAGGATTCGGGCGCGCTCGCCCGGCGTAATCACGCCCTCGCCGACGCTGACCGTCTGACCGCGTTCGTCACGGTAGGGCTCGGCCGTGTGCCGCCAGCGTCCTGAGGAAGTCCGTTCGCGAATGGACTGAAGCCCAGCCCAACCGGGAGACCGTACGAGAGCCGATACGGTACCGACGCCCCAGGACTTACCACGCGGTGAGGGGATCTTGTCGGCGTTCAGGTCCCTGACGGTCGCCCAGATAGTCGACCCCGCCAGAAGCTCGTCCGCGATGCGCCGGGCGTCCGGGTACGTCTCCGGATCATGTGCAAGCTGGCCGTCCACGATACGAAGCCCGTACGGCGGCGGGCCGCCTAGCCAGCGGCCCTCGGCACGGCGGAACTTCTTCGTACGGCTGACGCGTCGCGACAGGTTCTCGACCTCCTCGCGCGCGATCTCGGCACGGATGATTAGCTCCAGCCGGCGGCGGGGGTCGCTCGTGTCGGTTCCGTCCGCCCCGACGATCCGCCGTGAGCCGTCGGCGTGCTCGTCCAACAGTCGGCCGATTTCGACAGCGCCGCGACGGTCGGCGCGGTCTAGCGACCACGCCAGCAGCGTGCGAAAGCGGTCGCCGACCCGCAGCCATTCGAGGGCCTTGTTCCACTCCGGGCGGGCCTTCAGCGAGAAGCGGGACGCGCCAGTACCTTCCCGCTCGACGAAGACATAGAGGACGACGAGACCGAGGCGCGAGGCCAACTCGCGTAGTTCGGCCTCCTGCTCGGCGAGCGAGCGGCCGTTGCGGGCGTCGCCTTCAGCGTTGCGGTGCGAGCGGCGCAGGTAGAGGGCACAGCAGCGGGACGGATCTGGTAGCTCGGCGGGTTCCATGCCGAGGACGCTAGCGACAAGTTAGTTAGACCGTAAGAGGCGTCCAGAAGTCGAGGATTGTGATCCGGCCCCTGAGGTCTGCCAGTTGGAGGGTCCTGCCGCCGGTGTTCAACCAGGCCCGGCCCCGGAGCTCGGGCGCCCGCACGCGTGCACTCATGACCCCATCGTGCCGTACCAGCAGTTGCGGCCGGCCCGACGGCCGGCGAGAGAGGCTGTACGCGACACCCGCCGTTCGTGCGGGAGCGCTCGCCACGACGCAGGCGGCGGGGTCACGGAGAACCGTGACCCCGCCGCATGGGCGCGCTGCGGATCAGCTGGCGGCGTCCTTCAGGCAGAGCACCCGGTTGGGCGCGTTGCCGCGCAGCTCCACGTGCGGCTGCGCCGGATCGGGGCACTTGTCCTTCGCCTCGACCTTCGACACCACGGTGAACGCATCCGCCTCAGTGCACTCGGCGACCACGGCGGTCTCGCCGGACCGCTTGACACAGGAGCCGATCGCCGGGTCGAACCCGCCCGGCTCGTCCGATCCGCCGACCATGCCGAGGAGCATGAGCAGGCCGAGGGGGATGGCCAGGATGAGTACCGCGGCGACCAGCACTGCGGCGAGCACCCGACCGTTTCGTACCTTTGGCGCAGGGGTCTCCGGAGCCGGCTCGGCGACCGGCTTGAAGGCGTCGAAACGACCCTGATCCGGTTCGGGCGCGCCCGAAGGGCTCCACGCCGGACCGGACTGCGTTGGTGGCGGGAACGCCGAGGTGTGGTCGGCACCTGGTTCGGGTCGCGCGGCACCGTACGTACCGCCGGGGCGGTCGGACGGGGCCCCGAACGGATCACCGGGCGAAGCGCCGAACTGGTTACCGGGCGGGGCGCCGAACGGGTCGACCGGCCGCTCCGGCTCGGCGTGCGGCCGTACGCCGTTGAGCGGCCGGTTGCTCGGCGGCACGTCGGCGAAGGACGGCAGCCCCGGCGGGAAGGCCGCCGGGGAGGCGGGAGCAGCCGCGCCCGGGTAGGGGTTCGGCCCGCCAGCCGGCGGTTCCCGGTCGGCGAAGCGCGGATCGGGGGCCTGGTCGAACCGGGGTGCCAGCGACTGGTCGCCCCGCTGCTCCTGGGCCGCCGGCTCCTCGGGCTGTTCGGGGCGGCTCGGGCGGCCGTACACCCGGGGTTGTGGTGCGGGGGTGTCAGTCGGCCGCGCCGCGTGGTCGGCCGGGGGCATCACCCGACTGGCCAGCGGCACCGACGCGCTGGCGGAGACCCCACCGGCCGGCGGTGGGGTGGCCCGGCCAGCGGCCTCGGGGGAGGTACGGGGTGCGGGGATGGCCGGCCCGGAGGGTGACTGCGGTTCTTCGTGCCGGGACTCGGGCTGGCCCCAGCCCATGCCGCCGGACGGCTGGTCGGCGCCCGGGTAGGGGCCGGCGGCCTGCTCCCCGGTGAACGGGGTCGGCGGGGCGTAGTCGGCGGGTGGCGCGGCGGCCAGGCTGGCGCCGGGGACCCGCTGCTCCTGTGGCGGTAGCGGCACCATGTTGGCCGGCGAGATGCCGGGAGCCGGCGCGGGCTGGTAGACCGGTGACTCCTCGGGCCGGCCCGGGCCGGCCTCGGCCTCGGGCCGCGCCGAGGCGGCCTCCGCCGACCCGGCGCTGCTGCCCCAGGCCTCGCCGGGTGCCCACGGCTCGATGTCGGGCAGCGGTGAGCGGTCGGCGGCGGTACGGGACGGGAGTGGCCCGGAGTCGCCGGGTCGGGCCGATCCGGTGGCGGGCTCGGGCGTCCACGCCGCTGCCGGCCGGTCCTGGGCCGGCGGCGACCACTGCGGCCGCTCGTCGGCCGCCGCGTCGCCATTGGGCCAGCCGGCCGACTGCGCCGCCGGGCCGCCACCGGACCATCCGGTCGGCTGCGCCGCCGCGTCGCCACCGGACCACCCGGGTGGTTGCGCGGCGGGGTCGCCATTGGGCCACCCGGCTGGTTGCGCGGTGGCGTCGCCGCCGGACCAGCCGGCCGACTCGGCCGGCTGCGGCGTGGCCCAGTCGGGCTGTGCCGGCCGGTCGCCGCCGGTCTGCCAGCCCTCGGCCGGCTGCTCGCCGGCCCAGCCGCCGACGGCGGGCTCCCGCTGCTGACCGGTGGCCCAGGCGGGTGGTTCCTGCTGCTCGGACTGCCAGTTGCCGGCTCGGGCCGGCTCGTCCAGGCCGGGACGGTGTGGTGCCGCCGCGTCGGCCTGCGGCACCTGGGCCGTGGCCCGGGCGGCCGGTTCGGCGCGCATCGGCGTCGGCTGGTCGGTCTGCGCCCAGTCCGGCAGAGCCGACTCGGGCGCGTTTGCGGCTGCGGCCCAGCCGGGAGTCGGGTCGTCGGTGCGGGGCGAGGAGTTCCACTCGGGCTGCTGGCCGCCGCCCCAGCCGACCGGTTGGCCGGACGCCGGCTGACCGCCGGCCCAGTCGGCGGGCTGACCCGACGCGGGCTGGGTGGGCGTCCACTCTGCGGGCTGGGCGGTGTCCGGTGTGGTGGAGTCGGCCCAGGTCGGGCCGGCCTGCTCGCCGCTCGCCCAGGCGGGTTGATCCGATGTGGACGGCGCGGTCGGTGCCCAGCCCTGGCCGGCCTGCTCGCGCTGGTCTCCCTGGGCCGACCAGGCAGGTTGGCCGCCGGAGGTCGGGGATTCCGCCTGCCGGGTCGCCTGAGCGGCGCCCCAGGGTGCGCCCTGCTGGCCCGCCCAGGCGGGTGTGGACGCGTCGGGTCGCGCGGGCGGCGGGGGAGCCCAGCCCAGATCGGGGGCGTTTGCGCCGTACCCGCTGTCCTGCTGAGCCGACCGGTCGCCGTATGGCGCCGATCCGCCGCCCGGCGGCACCTCGTCCGGCTCCTGGCCGGGGCGGTGCGGGCCCTCGGACGTCATGCGTGCGCCTCCTCCATCACATGTCGGCCGCCGTCGCCGATGGTCTCGGCAGGGCCGCCGGCGGTGCCGGCGTACCGGCCGTGCCGGCTCCCCGCACCGTATCCCGGTGGCCTCCAGAGGGCTTCCGGGGAGCATCAATCGTCACTGTCCGTCGCTGGGCGGTGTCGAGGTGCTTCTATCGCCTCGACCTGTCCCCGACCACGGACGACGACCGAGCCCCACCGTACCGGGCGCTGCGGCGGGGCGGTATCCCGGTGCCAACGGCCGGTTGCAACGCCGACGCCCCGCCCGGGTGGCCCGGGCGGGGCGTCGATCTGGAGGAGGTGAATAACGTCTTGGGGCGTCAGTGCATGTGACGCTGGGCGATGGCGAGGATCTCGTCGCGCACCGCGGGCGAACTGGCGGAGCGCAGGGCCCGCTCGATGGCGCGGGCGCGGCGGTTGGCGTCGCGGCGGTTACGGATTCGCTCGATCATGCTCATGGGGTCTCTCCTCCTGGCTATTCGGTTGTCGTCCCGTCGTCGAGTCCATTGAACCGCAAACCCGGGCGGATGGCCATCGATTATTAGGTGAGTTGGACCACCTACCTAAGAATCATAGGTGCCTCGCCGTGTGTGGTGCCGATTTTTCGTCCAATGGCAACGGCCGGTGTGCCGGGCGTTCACCCCTGGCACACCGGCCGTCGTCGTGCTGCGTCAGGTCCAGGCGAGCAGTGCCGCCTCCGGGTCGGCGAGGAAGTCGCCGATGTCGCGCAGGAACTTCGAGCCCAGCTCGCCGTCGATGATCCGGTGGTCGAAGGAGAGACCGAGCGTGGTGACCAGGCGTGGCTTGACCTTGCCCTTGTGCACCCAGGGCATCTCCCGAACCGCGCCGAAGGCCAGGATCGCCGACTCGCCGGGGGGCAGGATCGGCGTGCCGGTGTCGACCCCGAACACCCCGACGTTGGTGATGGTCAGCGTGCCACCGGACATGTCGGCCGGCGAGGTCTTCCCGGCCTTGGCGGTCTGCACCAGGCCGGTCATCGCGTCCGCCAGCTCGCGCAGGGTCAGCCGGCCGGCGTCCTTGATGTTCGGCACGATCAGGCCGCGCTCGGTGGCCGCCGCGATCCCCAGGTTGACGTACTCCTTGACGACGATCTCGTCGCCGGCCCAGGTCGAGTTGACCATCGGGTGCCGCTGGACCGCCAGCAGCACCGCCTTGGCCACCAGCAGCAGCGGCGAGACCCGAACATCGCGCCACTCCCGGCGGTCACGCAGCCGGTCCAGGGCCTTCATCGCGCGGGTCACGTCGACGGTCAGGAACTCGGTGACGTGCGGAGCGGTGAACGCCGAGCGGGACATGTTCTCGGCGGTGAGCCTGCGTACCCCCTTGACCGGGATGCGCTGCTCGCGGTCCGCGCCGAAGCTCGCCGCCGCCGTGGTCGGACCGGCGACCGCCAGCGGCTCGGCCGCCGCCGGTGTCGCCGCCGCCCGCTGTACGTCCTCCCGGGTGATCGAGCCCAGCGGGCCCGACCCGGTCAGCGTGCTCAGGTCGACGCGGAGATCCTTGGCGAGCTTGCGCACCGGCGGCTTGGCCAGCACCGGACCGGTGACCCGACCGTTGCCGTTCACCGCCGGCACGGCCGGAGCCGGGGTGACCGCCGCCGGGGCCGCCGTGGCCCGCACCGGTGCGGCCGGAGCCGCCGGCACGACCGGCACGGCCTCGGCCTGGGCCGGCGTGGCGCCCTTGCGGGGACGGCGCTTGGCGGCGGTGGTCCGGGGGCCGTAGCCGACCAGGACCGCGGTGCGGCCACCCGGGGCG
Source organism: Micromonospora sp. CA-263727 (assembly GCF_050942455.1). Classification (NCBI taxonomy): domain Bacteria; kingdom Bacillati; phylum Actinomycetota; class Actinomycetes; order Micromonosporales; family Micromonosporaceae; genus Micromonospora; species Micromonospora sp. CA-263727. Next base: position 212,166 of record NZ_CP192031.1, on the reverse strand, counting down.
GGACCACCGATCAGGCCCGGCTCGACCGCGCCCTCGGCCGGTGCGACCTCGACGGCGGCCAGCGAGGCCGCCGAGGGGGTGGGCAGGTCGGTGGTCGCGGACCCGATCGGACCGGCACCGGGGTCGGTGTCGATCGCGATGATCGGGGTACCGACCTCGACGGTGGTGCCCTCCGGGTGGAAGATCGCCTGAACCTGGCCGGCCCACTTTGCCGGGATCTCGACGGCCGCCTTGGCCGTCTCCACCTCGACGATCGGCTGGTTCAGCTCGATCGTGTCGCCCACCTTGACCAGCCAGGCGAGGATCTCCCCTTCGGTGAGCCCCTCGCCCAGGTCGGGCAGGTTGAACTCCTTGATCCGGGACATGCCGCTCACCAGCCGAAGGTGCGGTCGACGGCGTCGAGCACCCGGTCGAGGTCGGGCAGGTACTCCTCCTCCACCCGGGCGGCCGGGTAGGGGGTGTCGAAGCCGGTGACCCGCAGCACCGGCGACTCCAGCGAGTAGAAGCACTCCTCGGTGATCCGGGCCGCGATCTCCGCGCCGAGGCCGACGTTGGACGGCGCTTCGTGCACCACCACCGCGCGGCCGGTGCGCCGCACCGACTCGTAGACCACGCCGAGGTCCAGCGGGGAGAGCGTGCGCAGGTCGATGACCTCCAGGTTCCGGCCGTCCTCGGCGGCGGCGGTCGCCGCGTCCAGGCAGGTCCGCACCATCGGGCCGTACGCCAGCAGGGTGACGTCGGCGCCGGCCCGCGCCACCCGGGCCGAGTGCAGCGGGTACGCCTCGGCCAGCGGGGCGTCCAGGTCGACCTGACCCTTCTCCCAGTAGCGCCGCTTCGGCTCCAGGAACACGATCGGGTCGTCCGAGGCGATCGCCTGCTGGATCATCACGTACGCGTCCTGCGGGCTGGCGCAGGAGACGACCTTCAGCCCGGCGGTGTGCGCGAAGTACGCCTCGGGCGACTCCGAGTGGTGCTCCACCGCGCCGATGCCGCCGCCGAACGGGATCCGGATGACCATCGGGATGTTCAGCTTGCCGCGCGAGCGGTAGTGCATCTTCGCCACCTGCGACACGATCTGGTCGTACGCCGGGTAGACGAAGCCGTCGAACTGGATCTCACAGACCGGCCGGTAGCCACGGATGGCCAGGCCGACCGCGGTGCCGATGATGCCGGACTCGGCGAGCGGGGTGTCGATCACCCGCTGGTCGCCGAAGTCCTTCTGCAACCCGTCGGTGATCCGGAAGACGCCGCCGAGCTTGCCGACGTCCTCGCCCATGATGACGACCTTCGGGTCGCTCTCCAGGGCCTTGCGCAGGCCGGCGTTGATGGCCTTGCCGAGGGTGAGCGTCTCCGTGGCCATCAGTGGGCGCTCCCCTCGAACGATTCCAGGTACTTGCCGAACTGTGCGCGCTGCTCGTCCAGCAGCGGCGACCCGTTCGGGTAGACGTGCTCGAACATGGTGGCGGGCTCCGGGTTCGGCATGGCCAGCACCCGCTCCCGCAGGTCCACCGCCTCCCGGCGGGCCTGCTCGTCGACCTCGGTGAAGAAGCCGGCGTCGGCGATCTTCTCGCGCTCCAGGAACGCCTTCATCCGGGCGATCGGGTCCTTGGCCTGCCACGCCTCGACCTCGCTGGCGATCCGGTAGCGGGTCGGGTCGTCGGAGGTGGTGTGCGCCCCCATCCGGTAGGTGTACGCCTCGATCAGGCTCGGCCCCTGCCCGAGCCGGGCGTTGTCCAGCGCGTGCCGGGTCACCGCGTAGGTGGCCAGCACGTCGTTGCCGTCCACCCGGACGCCGGGGAAGCCGAAGCCCGCCGCGCGCCGGTAGAGCGGGATGCGGGTCTGTCGCTCCAGCGGCTCCGAGATGGCGTACTGGTTGTTCTGGCAGAAGAAGACCAGCGGGGAGTTGAACACGCCGGCCCAGACGAACGCCTCGTTGACGTCACCCTGGCTGGTGGCGCCGTCGCCGAAGTAGGCGATCACCGCCTCGCCGTCTTCGGTGCCCGTCTTGCCGTCCATCGCGACGCCCATGGCGTACCCGGTCGCGTGCAGGGTCTGCGCCCCGATCACGATCGTGTACATGTTGAACTTGAACTCGTTCGGGTCCCAGCCGCCCTGGTCGACGCCGCGGAACAGGCCCAGGGGCATGATCGGGTCGATGCCGCGGCAGTAGAGCACGCCGTGTTCGCGATAGGTGGGGAAGGCCATGTCCTGCGTACGCAGGGCCCGTCCCGAGCCGACCTGAGCCGCCTCCTGGCCGAGCAGGCTCGCCCAGATGCCCAGCTCACCCTGCCGTTGCAGGGCCGTTGCCTCGGCGTCCAACTTCCGGACCAGAACCAGGTCACGGTAGAGGCCGCGGTATTCCTCGTCGGTGAAGTCGACGCGGTACTCGGTGCCGTCCGGACCGGTCACGCTGTCGATCCGCTCGCCCGTGGGGGTGAGCAGCTGCACCAGCTCCGGGTCGGCGGTCGCGGCCTTCCTGGAACGTGGTGCGGCTCGCCGGCCACGGGTGCTGGCCCCGGGGTCGCCCTTTGCCATCCGTCTCTCCCTGTCGTGTCTGCGTCGGCACCGGGGGGTCACCCGGCCGCGCGACTCGTGCGCCGGCCCCGGCTGGTGCCGGGATCGGTTCCTGGCGGACCGCGCCTAGCCCCGGTGGGGGTTGCCGCGCGGCATTGAGCCGGATTCCTTGGCCGAACCCGGTTCGGGAGCGCCGGTGCCCAGTCGCGCCTACCGCGTGGGTGCGCGGAGGTCGCGGCTGCGCTGCCGCCGTGGGCTCCATATTCGCATCAGAGGTGAGCAGTCCCACACCCCACCTGCCCCGCATCCCAGTGCCGGCCCGCTTCGTTACCTGAAATGCCGGAGTGTCGGGTCCAGCGACGCGCGACCGATCCGGTGATGGTTCGTCACCATTCGGCCAGATACGCGTGTCGACACGCGGTGTGGGGTTGGCCGACGCAGAGTCACTGTCCCAGGCTGTTCGCGCGGACCCCGATCCAGCTCCGGCGGTCCGCCGGGTCCGCACTGACGGTCCCGGCCGGAAGTGACGACGAGGAGTGCGTGGTGTCCGAACCAGATGAGGGCTCCGGGGCTCCGACCCTCGGCCGGCACCGAGCACCCGGCTACCGCCGGGTGGTGGGCGCCCACCGGGCCGTCCGTGCCACCGGCCCGTCCCGCGGTTACCTGTTGACCGTGGCGCTGCTCGCCGGCACCGCATCCATGCCGGTCCTCGCCGCCATCAGCACCGGTTCGGCGACGGTCGGCAGCACGGCGCTACCGGACAGCAATACCCGGTTCATCCCGACGCCCTCCGTCGGGCCGGTGGTGATCCCGCCGCCCTCGTCCAGCGCCCCGGCGGCGGCCACCTCGACGCCGGTGCCGTCGATCGAGCCGGCCGTCCCGCCCGCCGTGGCGCCCGCTGCGGCACCGGAACGCCGCCCGGAGCCGGCGACGTCACCAGCTCCGATGAGCTGGCCGCCCACCACCACACCCGCCCCGCTGCCGGCGCCGACCCCCACCCCGACCCGTACGCCGACACCCACCCCCTCGCCGAGCGCGTCGCCGCCGGCCGGATTCCCGTCGCCGACCGGCGCGCCCACCTCGCCGACGGCCTCGGCCGACCCGAGCGTCTCGACGGCCCCGCCGGTGTCGACCGACCCGACCGCGTCAACGGACCCGACCGCGTCGACCGACCCGAGCGCGTCGACCGATCCGGGTGCCTCCTCGGACCCGACCGCCTCGTCGGATCCGGGTGCTTCGGATCCGACTGCCTCGTCGGGCCCCACTGCCTCGGCCGACCCGAATGCCTCGGCCGATCCGGTCGCCGCGGCGACCGAGTCCCCGTCGCCGGTGCCGTCGGTCGGTGTCATCCCCGATCCGATGCGCCCCGCCTCCCCCGACCCGAGGGGCAGTGCCCGGTCCCGGGCGCGGATCCGGCTGCGCGACCGCCGGGTCGAGCCGCCCACCGCGGATTCGCCGGGAAGCGCCGGTTCCGCAGCGGTCCGGTGAGCGTGGTGGGTCAGCCCCCGGAGTGGTCGGGCCGCAGCATCGGAGGGTGTAGCAGCGGGGCCGGGCCGCGCCGGAACAGCTGGGCCGGTCGGCCCCGATCGCCCTCGGTGGCGCGGCCGACCGGGGTCACGAAGCCCGGGGTGCTGGTCACCTTGCGGTGAAAGTTGCGCGGGTCGAGGTGGGTTCCCCAGACCGTCTCGTAGACGCCGCGCAGTTGGGCCACGGTGAACTCGGCCGGGCAGAACGCGGTCGCCAGCGGGCTGTACTCCAGCTTGGCCCGGGCCCGCTCCACGCCGTCGGCGAGGATCCGGTCGTGGTCGAAGGCGAGCTGCCCGGGGGAGAGCCGGGACAGTGGTAGCCAGTCCGCCGAGGCGGCATCCGTGCCGGCCACCGGGCTGGCCTGGTCGGGCAGGAGCGCCAGCCAGGCCACGGTGACCACCCGGCCGCGCGGGTCCCGACCCGGGTGCCCGTACGTGCCGAGCTGCTCCAGGTGCCCGGCCGGTTCGGCGAGGCCGGTCTCCTCGGCCAGCTCGCGGGTGGCCGCGTCGGGCAGGTCCTCGTCGATGCCGACGAAGCCACCGGGCAACGCCCACTGTTCCCGGAACGGCTCGACGCCGCGCCGGACCAGCAGCACGCAGAGCTGGTCCGCGCGGACGGTCAGCACGACCAGATCGACGGTCACCGCGAACGGCGGGTACTCGGCCATCTCTTTATCACCACCTTGACGACAAAGTATCAGACCTATTATCGTCATGGCGACGACAAAAGGGAGGCGTAAGTCATGGCTGATGTGACGAGGCGACTGTTCCTGCGCCACCTGCGCGGGACCTCGACCAGCTGGGTCCGGCTGCACGTGGGTGGGCGGATCCGCCGCGAGGGGGTCGGGCAGGCGTTCTGGTACCGCCCGCTGCGCGCGGTGCTCAGCGAGGTGCCGGTGGACGACCGTGAGCTGCCGCTGCTCTTCCACGCCCGCACCGGCGACTTCGCCGACATCACCGTGCAGGCCACCGTCACCTACCGGGTGGCGGATCCGGCGCTGGCGGCCGGCCGGCTCGACTTCTCGGTGGATCCGCGTACCGGGAAGCCCCGGGCCCGCCCGCTCGACCAGGTCGCCACCCTGCTGGCCGAACTGGCCCAGCAGCCCGCCCTCGACCTGCTCGCCCGGGTTCCCCTGGCCGAGGCGCTGACCACCGTCGCGCCGGTCCGGGAGGCGGTCTCCGGCGCGCTGGCCACCGAGCCGCGGCTGACCGACATCGGGGTGGCGGTGGTCAGCGCCCGGGTGGTGGCCATCCGGCCCGAGCCGGAGCTGGAACGCGCGTTGCAGACCCCCACCCGGGAGGCGGTCCAGGTCCAGGCCGACCGCGCCACGTACGCCCGCCGGGCCCAGGCCGTCGAGCAGGAACGGGCGATCGCCGAGAACGAACTCCAGAACAAGATCGAGCTGGCCCGGCGTGAGCAGCAACTCGTCGAACAGCACGGGGCGAACTCGCGACGCCGGGCCGAACTGGAGGCCGTCGCTGAGCTGGCCGTTGCGCAGGGGAAGGCCGAGCGGGAGAAGGTGGCCAACGCGGCCGCCGCCGAACGGGCCCAGGTGCTCGCCGTCGCCGAGGCCGAGAAGGAGCGCGTGCTGGCCGCCGCAAAGGCCGACGGGGTACGCGCGGTCGGGCACGCCGAGGCCGAGGCCGAGGGGGCCAAACTGGCCGCGTACGCGGACCTCCCGCCGGAGGTGCTGCGGGCCCTGACGGTCCGGGAACTCGCCGGCCAACTGCCGGAGATCGGGCAGCTCACCATCACCCCCGATGTGCTGACCGACCTGCTCACCCGGCTGGCGGCGCCCCGATGAGCGTGGCCCGGCCCGGCCCGGCGACCGGAGGCGAACCGGGCATCGACCGGTGGGCCGGGCCCGGGCTGGCACCCCGGGTGGTGGTGGTCAGCCGGCGCAGCGAGCTGGACGAACTGCTGGCCCGGCACGGCACCCGCGCCGCCGCCTCCTGGTACCTGGCCGCCCGCGGCCGGGAGCTGGCCGAGGTGGTCGACCGGCACGAAGCTCTACAGGCGGCGTTGACCACGGTCGGCGCCGCCGTGCCGGCGCAGTGGCGGCGCGGCGCGGTGGACCGGGACGACCTGCCGCGCTTCCTGTTCGCGCCCGAGGACATCGTGGTCGCGGTCGGCCCGGACGGCCTGGTCGCGAACGTCGCGAAGTACCTGACCGGGCAGCCGGTGATCGGGGTGGACCCGGAGCCGGGGCGTAACGCCGGGGTACTCGTCCGGCACCGGGCGGGCCAGTTGACCGGCCTGCTGCCGGCGGTGGCCGCGAAGGCGGCGGGCGTGCGTTCCCGGGCGATGGTCCGCGCCACGCTCGACGACGGCCAGGAACTCGTCGGCCTCAACGAGGTGTACGTCGGCCATGCCTCCCACCAGTCCGCCCGCTACCTGCTCTCGGTGCCGGTGGGCGGGCGAACGCGGCGGGAACGGCACTCCTCCTCCGGCGTGGTGGTGGGCAGCGGTACGGGGGCGACCGGCTGGTGCGCGTCCATCGCGCGGGACCGTCCGGGTGCGCCGCGCCCACCCGCGCCGGAGGAGGGCGCGCTCTGCTGGTTCGTCCGGGAGGCATGGCCCTCCCCGGTCACCGGGGTGAGTCTCACCGCCGGCCGGCTGGACGGCGGTGAGGAACTGGAACTGACCGCCGAGTCGGAGGGTCTGGTCGTCTTCGCCGACGGCCTGGAGTCCGACCGGCTCACCCTCGACTGGGGGCAGCGCCTCACCGTCGGCGTCGCCCCGCGCCGGCTCGCCCTCGTCGAACCCTGAGCGACCGTCGCGGCTGCGGCGGGCCGGGCAGCTCAACCGTCGTCGGCGAGGCGGTGTCGGTTGGCGTCGATCCAGGCATCGAGGGCGGCCGGATCGTCCGGGTCGATGCCGTCGGCCATCAGCTGGGCGACGGCGGCGGTCGCCGGGCTGCGCCGCTCGCCGGTGGCGTAGAGCCGGACGAACTCCGGCACCATCTCCTCGATCGCGGTGTCGGTGCCGGCCGCCGCCGACGCGGGCAGCCCGCGCTTGCGGGCCGCGTACCCGGCCCAGGCGCGGAGCACCCGGGGCAGCATCGCGGCATCGTCCATGTCCAGCACGGCCCGGCGGTGCACCCAGTCCAGCAGGAACAACCCCGCCACCGTCGGGCTCCACCGAAGCGGCTCGGCGTCCGGGAAGGTGGCCACGTGGTCGAGCAGCAGACCCAGGCAGAAGTGCAGGGAGGCCAGCTCCGCGCCGTCGATGGTGTCCAGCCCGGCCCGGGCGGCCTCCGGTGCGGCCAGGAAGCGCCGGATCTGCTCGGCTCGCTCGGCCGCCGGCAGTGGATCGTCGGACAGCCGGGGCGGTGGCGTCGTCTCGGTGGGCATGACCGCCAGCCTGGCCCCGACCAGTGCGCGATCCGTGGCCAGCGAGCTCGTCCCGGGCAGTTGGCCCAGGCGGTCGGTGACCGCCAGGTGCCGACCGACCTCGCCACGCATCCGGGCCGGGTCCTCCTCCCGGAACCAGGTCAGCTCGTCGTCGGCGCACAGCTGCCGGACCTGCTCCAGGATCCGGTCGGCCGGCCCGCCGACGAAGACGTCCTTGGCGATGCCGATGTTGTGGTCGACCAGCGCCACCAGCGCGTGTTCCGGTCCGCCGGAGGCGTCGTCGTAGGCGAAGGTGGCCAGGTACGAGGTCTGGTCGCCGTACACGTCGCCGTACGCCCAGCTGCCGGTGAGGTGGACCTTGCCGAGCTGGCCGGACCAGGCGGGTGCGGCGGCCCCCGGGCGTACCCGGTCCGCGCCGGTCGCCTCCGGCACCAGGGCGGCGAAGACCGCGCGGACGGTGGTCGCCGCGGCGGTCCGCCGTCGGGAGGTGGCCGCGAGGAAGCCGGCCACGAATTCGCGTACCGCGGTGTCCCGGTCGGTCTCCGCGATCTCGTAGACGCTGCCCAGCAGGGCTGCGCCGAGCATCTCCGCGTCGAGCGCCGAGTCGAGCCTGGTCACGTCGCGTGCGGCGTGCAGCACCGCGTCGTAGGGGGTCAGTGGCGTGGCCATGGCACCGACCCTACGCCGCTCACCGCCCAGTCATGCGGTGAGCGAACCGACCGGCGCGCGTGGCGGCGGTGGCCTCACCGATGCCGGGCGATCTCCAGCACGGTCCGCGCGTCGGCGTGCGCGGCGACCACCGCGCGTACCGGGGCGAGCACGTACTCGTCGGAGACGGCAGCGACCGCGCTGGTCAGCCCCGCCAGGGCCCGCTGCCGGGCCCGCCTGGCCGCCCACCGCGCCACCGGTCGGGTCGACGCGGCCACCAGCAGCCCGGCCAGCACCCCACCGAGCAGCAGCAGGGTCGGCGCGGGCACCTCGCCGACCGCCGGAGGTCGAAGCTCCGGCAGCCCCAGGGCCCGCAGCGCGTAGCCGAGGATCAGCCAGCCGAGCCCGGCCACCGCGGCGAGGGTCACCAGCCACTGCACCCAGCCGACCAGCCGCCACCAGGTCCGGGGCCGGTTCAGGTCGAGGTCCGCGCCGGCGACCGCGCGGTCCAGGGCGTCCGGCAGGTCGCCGAGGCGCGAGCGGGCGGCCGTGGCCACCGCGTCGCGCCAGGCGCTCGGCAGCCCCGACGCGGACCTCTCGGTCACCGTGCGCAGCGCCAACGCCAGCGCGGACTTGTCGGCCGCGCTGGGCTCGGGTACGGAGGTCGCGGCGACCAGGCTCTCCGCCGGGTCCCGCTGATCGCCCTCTGGACCGCGCAGGTGCAGCCGGCGCAGCGGATCGGCCCGCAGCCGCCGCCAGAACCGCACCAACGGCCAGCCGGTCGCCGACGCGGCCCGGTGCTGGTACGCCTGCTCGACCGCCGCCACGACCGTCGGTACCCCCGCCACGGCCGCCAGCGCCTTGTCCAGCGCGGCGATCGCGGGATCGTCCGGAGCGAGCGCCGGCCGGGGCGCTCCGACCATCTCGTCCAGCCCGGCCACCACGGCGTCCACGTCGCCGGAGAGTCGACGCAGCGCGGCCTGCCGCTCGGCCACGGTGCGCTCCAGTGCCGTCCGCAGCCCGTCCGGCCCGACCGGGTCGACGATCGTGGTGGCCAGCAGCGGCACCCCGTCCAGCCCGTCCGCGTCGAGCAGCCGGCGCAGGTCGGCCAGCACCCGGGGCACCTCGGCCGGGGGCAGCCGGTCGGTCTGGTTGAGTACGACCACGGTGACGTCCCGATGCTGGTGGAACTCGCGGAGGTAGCTGCGGTGCATCACCCGGTCGGCGTACTTCTGCGGGTCGACCACCCAGACCACGAGGTCGACCAGGCCGAGCAGCCGGTCCACCTCCAGCCGGTGCGAGTGCTGCACGGAGTCGAGATCCGGTAGGTCGATCAGGATCAGCCCGTGCAGGGTGGACTCGTCGTCGCCGTCCAGCACGCTCTCCCGGACGAACCGGTGCCGGGGCAGCACGCCGAGCCAGTCGAGCAGCCGGGTGCCCCCGTCGAGCGGACCCCAGACGCAGGCGTGGGCCATGCCGGTGGTGGGCCGGCGCACCCCGACGGGCGACAGGTCCATCCGGGCCATCGCGTTGAACAGGCTCGACTTGCCGCTGCCGGTGGTGCCGGCGAGCGCCACGACGGTGTGGTCGCGGGACAACGAGAGCCGGGTGCCGGCCCGTTCGATCAGGGTGCGCGCCGGGCCCAGCGGGGTGTCCGGCAGGTGGCCGTCGACGATGCCGAGGAAGCGGTACACCGCCTCCAGCCGGGCGTCCAACTGGTCGGCGTCCACCCGTCCGTCGGCCCGGAACGCCTCCCGGAGCCGTTCGCCGATGCCGGTCACGCCGCCGCCTCGCTGCTGAGCCGCAGGGTTCGCTCGCTCCGCTCACTCACGTGTGCCGCCCCTCGTCGGCCGCGACGCTGAGCGCGTCAGCGGCAACGGCGAATCCGCTGTGCAGCCGGGCCGCCTCCACCCGTTCGGCCGCCTGGCGCAGCGCCGCCGAGGTCCGGGCCGCCGGCCGCGCCTGGCCGGTCCGGGCGAGGTAACGGCCGGCCTCGGCGTCGAGCAGCGCCCGCACCCGTTCCAGCAGGTCTTCCCGGGCCTTGTCGGCCAGCGTACGCACGGCCTGGTCGCCGAAGATGGCCTGGAGCACCGCCTGCCCGGCGACGGTGGTGCCGGCCCCGGTGGCGACCTCCAGCCCGGTCGGGATGAAGGCGGTGGAGGCGAAAACCGCGATCATCACGGCCAGCCCGGTGGCGTTCACCGCGTAGGCCGCCGTGCGGGCCACGAAGCGCCGGTCCGCGCCCTCGGCGCGGACCAGTTCCAGCACGCCGCGCTGCCAGTCCCGGACCAGCCGCTCGGCGCGTTCAGGCAGGTCGGGCGAGTGCTGGGCGAGACCCGGTTCGAGCAGTGCGGCTCCGGCGGGATGGGCCTTCCAGCCGGTGTACGCGTGGTCGGCCGCCTCCGCGGCGACGCCCCGCAGCAGGGTCACCAGTTGGGACTCGATCGCGTCGGTCAGTTCGACGGCCGGCGCCGGGCGCCGGCTGAAGGTGGCCACCACCCGGTCGCGCAGCCGGCCGATCCGCGCCTCCAGGGTGCGGAAGAACTCGCTGGTGCCGATGAACTCCTGCCAGCGGGCGAGCACCTCGCCACGGAGCAGCCGGCCGTCGCGCAGCCCCTGGCGGACGGTGTGGTTCGCGGCCCGGTACGCGGCGAGTACCCGCTCGTCCAGCGTGTCGGCCGCGGCGACCTGCTCGTCGGTGGCCTCGGCCAGGCTCTCCATCGCCGGTTCCAGGGTGGCCAGCACACCGCCCAGGGTCTGCCGGACCACCGCCGCGCGGGCGTCGGCGTCGGCGGCGAGCCGGGCGAACCAGTCCGCCAGGGGCGCGGTGACCCGTCCGGGCAGCAGACCCTGCCCGTCGACCCAGGTCTCCGGCAGCACGAACAGCGGTGCCGAGCCGAGACCCTGCTCGGCGAGCATCTCGGCGAGGTGGGCGGTGACCTCGTCGGTGGCCTCGGCCGGCACCCGGTCGAGCACCAGGGCGATTACCGCGCCCCGGGCCCGTGCGCCGTGCAGCAGCTCCCAGGGGACGGCGTCGGCGTACCGCGCCGCGGTGGTGACGAAGAGCCAGAGGTCGGCTGCGGCGAGCAACTGGCTGGCCAGCGCCCGATTGGCGTCGACCACCGAGTCGATGTCGGGGGCGTCCAGGAAGGCCAGCCCCGGGGCGAGCGCCGGGGCGGTCACCAGGTGCAGGGTGCGCGGATCCGTGCTGGGCTGGTTGGTGCGGGTCAACCCGGGCAGCAACTCGCCCCGGCGGAACCAGGGCGAGTCGGCCGGATTGCAGACCAGGACCGGGGATCGGGTGGTCGGCCGCAGCACCCCGGCGGCGCTGACCCGGGCCTGCACCAGGCTGTTGACCAGGGTCGACTTGCCCGCGCCGGTGGACCCGCCGACCACCACGAGCAGCGGCGCGTCGAGCCGGGCGAGCCGGGGCAACAGGTAGTCGTCGAGCTGGTCGGCGAGGGCGGTGCGGATCCGCCCGGCCGGCTCCGCCGAGGGCAGGGCCAGCGGGAATCGGACCGCCATGATCGCGGCCCGCAGGCCGGTCAGGGCGTCGGGCAGGGTGTCGTCCCCGGTGGCCGCGGGCCGGTCCTCCCCACCGTCGGTGAAGCCGGTGCGGGCTGCGACGGCGGGCGCGCCGGAGAGTGAGGCGGAATCGCCGTTCGTCGTCACCGCTAAAGCGTGCCCGACCGACACAAGGTAAGACAACCAGTCGGTACGGTGCACTGAGTTGCGCCTATCCGACTCAACCTCGACTTGACGATTTCCGGGCGCGTGGCACTATTGAGTCAAGTTCACTCAACTTGAGGTGGGGTCGCTGCGGGCGGCGCCCGCCGGCCAGGATGGCGGGAGGGCCCGTCACCTGCTCAACGTTACGAAGCGAGGAAGCGAAGATGGCACGTGCGGTCGGTATCGACCTCGGCACGACGAACTCCTGCGTCAGCGTCCTGGAGGGCGGTGAGCCCACGGTCATCGCCAACGCCGAGGGCTCGCGGACGACCCCGTCGATCGTCGCGTTCGCCCGCAACGGCGAGGTGCTCGTCGGCGAGGTGGCCAAGCGCCAGGCGGTGACGAACCCGGACCGGACGATCCGTTCGGTCAAGCGGGAGATCGGCACCAGCTGGTCCGTCGACATCGACGGCAAGAAGTACACCCCGCAGGAGATCTCGGCCCGTACGCTGATGAAGCTCAAGCGGGACGCCGAGGCGTACCTGGGCGAGCAGATCACCGACGCGGTGATCACCGTCCCGGCCTACTTCAACGACGGCCAGCGTCAGGCCACCAAGGAGGCCGGTGAGATCGCCGGCTTCAACGTGCTGCGGATCGTCAACGAGCCGACCGCGGCGGCCCTGGCCTACGGGCTGGACAAGGGCTCCAAGGAGCAGACCGTCCTGGTCTTCGACCTCGGTGGCGGCACCTTCGACGTGTCGCTGCTGGAGCTGGCCGAGGGCGTCATCGAGGTCAAGTCGACCAGCGGTGACAACCTGCTCGGCGGTGACGACTGGGACCAGCGGATCATCGACCACCTGGTGAAGACCTTCCGTGGCGAGCACGGCATCGACCTGTCGCAGGACAAGATGGCGATGCAGCGGCTCAAGGAGGCCGCCGAGAAGGCCAAGATCGAGCTGTCCGCCGCCACCACCAGCAACATCAACCTGCCGTACATCACCGCCGGCTCCGCCGGCCCGCTGCACCTGGACGTGACGCTCAGCCGGGCCGAGTTCCAGCGGATGACGCAGGACCTGCTGGACCGCTGCAAGGGCCCGTTCGAGCAGGCGGTCAAGGACGCCGGGATCAAGGTCGCCGACGTCGAGCACGTGATCCTGGTCGGTGGCTCGACCCGGATGCCGGCCGTCACCGAACTGGTCAAGCAGCTCACCGGCCGGGAGCCCAACAAGGGTGTCAACCCGGACGAGGTCGTCGCCGTCGGCGCCGCCCTCCAGGCCGGCGTGCTCAAGGGCGAGGTCAAGGACGTCCTGCTGCTCGACGTGACTCCGCTGAGCCTGGGCATCGAGACCAAGGGTGGCATCTTCACCAAGCTGATCGAGCGCAACACCACCATCCCGACCAAGCGCTCCGAGGTGTTCACCACCGCCGACGACAACCAGCCGTCGGTGCTGATCCAGGTCTTCCAGGGCGAGCGCGAGATCGCCGCGTACAACAAGAAGCTCGGCACCTTCGAGCTGACCGGCCTCCCGCCGGCCCCGCGCGGCGTGCCGCAGATCGAGGTCACCTTCGACATCGACGCCAACGGCATCGTCAACGTGCACGCCAAGGACCTGGGCACCGGCAAGGAGCAGAAGATGACCATCACCGGCGGCTCCTCGCTGCCGAAGGATGACATCGAGCGGATGCGCCGGGACGCCGAGGAGCACGCGGAGGAGGACAAGCGCCGCCGCGACGAGGCCGAGAGCCGCAACGTGGCCGAGGCGCTCCAGTGGCAGACCGAGAAGTTCCTCGCCGAGAACGGCGACAAGCTGCCCGCCGAGAACCGCGAGAAGCTCAACGAGGCCCTCGGCGAGCTGCGTGGCGCCCTCGGTGGCAGCGACATCGATAAGATCAAGTCGGCGCACGAGCGGCTGGCGCAGGTCTCGCAGGAGGCGGGCTCGCTGCTCTACGCCCAGCAGGCCGAGCAGGCCCAGCCGGGCGGTGCGGCCGGTGCCAGCGCCGGCGGCGCGGCTGGTGCCGCCGGCGCCGACGCGACCGGCGGCGCGCAGGCCGGCGGCGCGCGGCCCGGCGCGGACGACGTGGTCGACGCGGAGATCGTGGACGAGGACAAGAAGTGACTGTCCTCGCGGCCCGAGCTCACCGGCAGAGGGATGAGGTAGCCGTATGACCGAGAAGCCCCGAGCCGCCGGCGCGGGTCGGCGCGGGTCGGCGTCGGGTGGCTCGGCCGCCGAGCCGTCCGCCGACGCGCCGCGGGTCGTCATCCGCAACAACCGCAAGATCAGCCAGACCCAAGAGCCGGACGGTGCGGCTGCCGACGCCGGTTCGGACGCCCCAGCCGAGGGCCTGGTCGAGGACGCCGAGGTGGTGGTCGACGCGATGGAGGTCGAGACCACCGCGCTGAGCGAGCCGTCCACGGACGGCCCGCCGGTGGTGGACTCGCCCGCCCAGCCGGTCGGGAAGCACGCGGCGGCCGAGCCGGACGAGGCGGCGGCCTCTGACGGGCTCGGTGCCGAGCTGGCGGCGCTCCGCGCCGACCTGGAGGAGCGCACCCGGGACCTCCAGCGGGTCTCGGCCGAGTACGCCAACTACCGCAAGCGGGTCGAGCGTGACCGTGGCCTGGTCACCGAGCAGGCGACCGGTGCGGTGCTCGCCGCGCTGCTGCCGATCCTTGACGACCTGGACCGGGCCCGGGAACACGGCGACCTGGTCGGCCCGTTCGGCTCGGTGGCCGAGCAGCTGACCACCGCGCTGGGCAAGTTCGGGTTGACCGCGTTCGGTGAGCAGGGCGACCCGTTCGACCCGACCCTGCACGAGGCGGTGGCCCACCAGACCTCGGCCGACGTCACCGAGCCAAGCTGCGTACAGGTGATGCGTCGGGGCTACCAGATTGGTGATCGGCTGCTGCGACCCGCGATGGTCGCGGTCGCCGACCCGGAATAGTGCGCGACGGTGACCGGGCCGTCCCGCCCGCCGAGACCTGGCGGGCGGGACGGCCCGGGCCCGCAGGTGGGGAGGAGGTGCACGGGTGAGTTCCAAGGACTGGATCGAGAAGGACTACTACCGGGTCCTGGGCGTGACGAAGACCGCTTCCGCTGACGAGATCAAGAAGGCGTACCGAAAGCTGGCCCGTGAGTCGCACCCGGACCACAACCCCGGCGACACGCAGGCCGAGGAGCGTTTCAAGGCGGTCTCCGAGGCGTACGCGGTGCTCGGCGACGACACCAAGCGCCGCGAGTACGACGAGATGCGTTCGCTGTTCGGCTCGGGCGCGTTCCGGCGTGGCGCGCGTCAACCGGGCCAGCCGGGCGGCGGCATGCCGTTCGACGTCTCCGACCTGTTCGGCGGCGCGTCGCCGGGCGGTAACCGGTTCGCCGGTGGCGGCATCTCCGACCTGTTCAGCTCGATCTTCTCGGGCGGCGCGGGTGGCGGCGGCGCGCCCGGCCCGGCGCGGGGCCGCGATGTCGAGACCGAGGTGGTGCTCGACTTCCACGACGCCGTCCGGGGAGTGACCCTGCCGCTCACGTTGCGGGCCCCCGGCGTCTGCGACACCTGCCACGGCAACGGCGCCAAGCCGGGCACCCAGCCGCGGACCTGCCCGGTCTGCCACGGTGCCGGGGTGACCACCCGCAACCAGGGTGCGTTCAGCTTCTCCGAGCCGTGCCGCAACTGCCAGGGTGTCGGCACGGTGGTGGACGAGAAGTGCCCGGAGTGCCAGGGCACCGGCGGGGTGACCAAGACCCGTACGCTCAACGTCCGCTTTCCCGCCGGGGTCGCCGACGGCCAGCGGATCCGACTGGCCGGCCGGGGCGAGCCGGGCGAGCGCGGCGGCCCGGCGGGCGACCTGTTCGTACACGTGAAGGTCCGGCCGGACGAACTCTTCGGACGCGCCGGTGACGACCTCACGCTGACCGTTCCGATCACGTTCGCGGAGGCGGTCCTCGGCATCGACCTGCGGGTGCCGACCCTCGACGGAGCGGTGACCCTGCGAGTGCCACCGGGCACGCCGAGCGGGCGGATCCTGCGGGCCCGGGGCAAGGGGGTGAGCCGCCGCGACGGTCAGGTCGGCGACCTGCTGGTCACGCTCGACGTGGTGGTGCCAGCGGGGGTCTCCGACGCGGCTCGGGCCGCCCTGGAGACGTTCGCCGCGCAGACCCCGCCGGCGGCACGGGAACATCTCGACGCGCGGGTGCGTCGGTTCGGTTGATCGGTGAAGTGCTGCGGAGGTGAGCAGGATGAACGGGTTCGTCGGCTCGGATGACCCTGCCTACGAGGCCAAAGTGCTGATGATCTCGGTTGCGGCGCGGATGGCGGGGATGCACCCGCAGACGCTGCGCCAGTACGACCGGCTCGGCCTCGTGCAGGCGGGCCGGGCGGCCGGCGGCGGGCGCCGGTACAGCGTCCGGGACGTGGTGCTGCTGCGCGAGGTGCAGCGGCTCAGCCAGGACGACGGGGTCAACCTCGCCGGGATCAAACGGATCATCGGGCTGGAACAGCTGCTGGAGCAGGCCCAGCAGCGGGTCGCCCAGTTGGAGGCCGAGCTGGAGGCCGCGTACCGCCGGATGGCCGAGCTGGAGTCGCTGGCCCGCTTCCCCGGCCGCGACCTGGTCCCGACCAGCCAGACCTCCACCGCACTGGTGGTGTGGCGTCCCCGTCGCAGCTGACCGCCGGTGGCGCTCTGCCCGTCTCTGCCGTACTTCGGCAAACCCGAGCGGGAGTCGGGCTGGCTCCGTTAACCTCGTTAATCAGGTCCAACCATCTCAATCCGGACTCCGATCTGGCGGGGGGAGCCATGACGGAAGCGGCGAAGAAGGTGGCCGAATCGGCGGAGCATCGGCTCGACCGCTTGGCCGAGGACGTCCGCATGCGGTTCGACCGGATCGTCAAGGGACGCTTCTCCGACCAGGTCAAGAGCGGCCGGTTCAGCGGTCAGGGGACTCAGGGTGGCCACGGCGCCGGCCAGGCACGTTCCGCACGGCACCGCCGGGAGCGGGGCGGATCGGCACACTGACGACCCGTCGACGTGCGGGCCGGGAGCCACGGGGGGTCCCGGCCCGTTCGCCGTCGTGGCCGCGCGGGGGGCCGGGCCCGTTCGCCGTCGTGGGACGTGCGGGCCGTCCCGAAGAGCCTCAGAGCCGCCGGCCCTCCCGGACCAGCCCGCCCTCGCACCACTCGCGGTAGACGAACAGGTTCGGCCGGGTCAGCAGCATCCGGCTGTTGTGGGCCCAGACGCGCATCATCTCGTCGCCGTTCCGCTCGGCCTGGTCGACCAGCTTGCGGAAGCGCCGCTTCGGATGGGCCCGGAAGTTCGTCCGGATCCCGTCCGCGGCGTAGATGTAGAGGCAGTGCAGGGCGAACCGGCGGGCCGGGCAGTGCGCGTCCATGGCCAGATCGAACAGTGTCATCACCAGCCGGTCGCCGGAGACGAGCAGGTCCCAGTCCGGCGGCATGGAGGTCAACGGGACCGAATCCGGGTGGTACGCCCACGCTCGCAACTCCGCCGGGCTTGGGTCGACGGGGTTGGCAAAGCCGTGGAACGTTGACTCCTGCACGCTCACCGGCCAACCTTCCGTTCGCGCCCGCAGGGGCGTCGGCCCGCCGCGAACCCTGGCTGCTGGGGCGACACGTTAACGCGGTACCGGTGAGTATGGGTAGCCCCTACAGGAAGCAATTCCGCAACTGTTGGCAGAGCCGGGGCGTCCGGACGGTCGACCCGGCCGTCTACCGTCACGCCCGGTCCGCGGTCGGGGTGGTCCGGGTCCGCTGCGCCGCCGCCCGCGCCCGCAGCCACCGCTTGAACCAGGCGAAATCCGGCAGCCGGGCCAGTATCGGACCGGTGACGACCGTGATCAGCACGTACGTCGCGGCGAGCGCCGCCAGTTTCGGCTCGACGCTGCCGGCGCTCACCGCGAGCCCGGCAATGACGATGGAGAATTCGCCCCGGGGCACCAGCGCCAACCCCGCCCGCCATCGGCCCGGCTCGGCGATGCCGACCCGTCGCGCCGCCAGGTAGCCGGTCAGCGTCTTGGTGGTCATGGTGATCAGCGCCAGCAGCAGCGCGGGCAGCAGCACCGGCGGGATGTGGCGGGGGTCGGTGGCCAGCCCGAAGAAGACGAAGAAGACGGCGGCGAAGAGGTCGCGCAGCGGGGTCAGCAACTCGGCGGCGTGGTGCGCCACCGGACCGGAGAGCGCGATGCCGACCAGGAACGCGCCGACCGCCGCCGACACCTGGAGCTGCGCCGCGACCCCGGCCACCAGCAGGGTCAGGCCGAGCACCCCGAGCAGCAGCGCCTCGGCGTTGTCGGCGGACATCGCCTTGGAGATCAGATTTCCGTACCGGAGCGCGACCACCAGCACCGTGACCACCGTCAGCACGGCGATCCCGAGAGCGATGCCGCCCTGGACCAAACCGACGCCGGCCAGCAGCGCGGTGGCCAGCGGCAGGTAGAACGCCATCGCCAGGTCCTCGACCACGAGCACCGAGAGGATCACCGGGGTCTCCCGGTTACCGAGCCGGCCCAGGTCGGCCAGGATCTTGGCGATCACGCCGGAGGACGAGATCCAGGTGATCCCGCCGAGCACCACCGCGGCCACCCAGCCCCAGCCGAGCAGCAGGGCGAACGCCGCGCCCGGCAGCGCGTTGAGCACCGCGTCGATCAGCCCGGCCGGCGCGGCCGACCGCAGGTTGCCGACCAGCTCGTCGGCCGAGTATTCGAGACCGAGCATCACCAGCAGCAGGATCACGCCGATCTCGGCGCCGATGGCGAAGAACTCCTCACTGGCGCTCAGCTCCAGGATGCCGCCGTGGCCGAAGGCCAGCCCCGCGAGCAGGTACAACGGGATCGGGGAGAGCCCGACCCGCCGGCCGAGCCGGCCGAGCAACCCGAGCAGGAAAAGCAGCGCGCCGACCTCGATGAGCAGGCTGGTGAAGTCGTGCATCCGGGGCTCAGCCGGTGAGGTCGTTGTCGGCGAAGATCGCGCCCACTCCGTCCAGGCCCTGCCGGTTGCCGACGACGACCACCACGTCGCCCGCCTCGAAGCGGAAGGTCGGCACCGGCGAGACGATCACCTCGCCGCGGCGCAGGACGGCCACGATCGAGGCACCGGTACGGGAGCGGACCTTCGCGTCGCCCAGTGGCCGATTGACGTAGACGGAGGAGGCCGGGATCGCTATCTGCTCGGTGAGCAGCCCGGCGGCCTGCTCGCGCACCCCGGAGAGCTGCCCGAGGATCAGTGACGCGCCCAGGATGTCGGCGAGCGCCTCGGCCTCGTCGTCGGTGAGCGGAATGTCCGCTGCGCAGCCGTCCGGGTCGTCGGGGTCGTACAGGACCAGGTCGCGGCGACCGTTGCGGTGGGAGACCACGCCGAGCCGGCGGCCGGACTCCGTCACCATGTCGTGACGCACGCCGATCCCCGGTAGGGCAGTCTGTTCGACACGTACTCGCACGGGCTCAGGCTACTCTCGCGACGGAGGCGGAATGTTTGTGCTCCGAACCCGCCCTCTGGTCCTGTCTGCGCTGGTAGCAGTCCTGGCCGGCTGCTCCATCGGGGACGTTCGCCGGCCCCCGCCCGCGCCGACGCCGCCGAGCCCCTCCCCGACCGGAACAAGGCCGTTCCCGGAGTCCGTCGGGGAGATCCGCCACACCCGGCTCGCTGTCCCCGAGCGGTACGACCAGCCGCACGTCGAGTTCGTCGACGCCGATCAGGGATACGCCCTCTTCGCTGCCTGCGACGGCCAGCCACCCGGCCCCGACTGCCAGGCCCTGCTGTTCGCGACTCCGGACGGCGGCCGGTCCTGGCGGCGGCTGCGCCACCCGAAGCCGGTCGCCGACAACCATCAGCTCTACACCGTTCCCGGAATACTGGCCCTGAGGGCCGAGCCGTACGGCTGGTGGACGTCCACCGACGGCGGCCACAATTTCCAGCACAGCCCGGGCGAGACCCCGCCCCCGCAGTGGCAGGCGGCCCAGGGGCGGATCCAGCTCATCGGAGACTCGGGAAGGGTCGGCCTGTGGGATGGCAGCGCCCTGCGGCCGGTGCCCGCCCAGCCACCGATGCCCGCGCTGAACACGGTCGCGCAGACCGACGGCAAGACGGTGTCCGGAGACGGCACCGAGTACCGCGGGCTGGTGGTGGCGGCGGGAGCGAGTGAGGACGGCCGACTCCACGCCGCGATCTCCTGGGACGAAGGGCGGAGCTGGCAGCGGACCCCGGTTCCCGCGCCCGAGGGCGAGGTGGGCCGGCTCCGGCTGGCGGCAGTAGCCGGCGATCTCTGGCTGATCGGCGAGCGACCCGACCGTACGGGCTTCCCGGCGCTGTGGCGCTTCACGGCCCGGAAGTGGCATCTGGAGTCGACCCAGGGGCACCCGGAGTCGGGGCAGGTGGTCCCGCTCGGCGGCGGGATTGCGGCGGTGGTCGGCCCCCGGGGCGCGGGCGCGATCACCGAGGGTCGGTACGTCGACCTGCCCTGGCCGCTCACCGTCGGGCACCACCTGCGGCTGCTGCCCGACGGCACCCTCGTCGCGGTCACCCCGGACGCCGTCCTGCTCGGCACCGGCATCTTCGCCGACCGCACCTGGACAGCGGTAACCCTCGGCACGGACTGACCCCGCGACCGTAATCCAGCTCTCAGGGCGGGATTGGAGTGGTGTAGATCACAGCCTGCGAGTTGAGTGGAATAGGCTCAACTCTGGTTCTGTCGGTATCAGTGGACACACCGATCCAGGGGAGCCCATGAACACCGAACGCTTCACCACCAAGAGCCGCGAGACCATCACCGGTGCCGTCGCCCTGGCGAACCAGCGCGGGCACGCCACCGTGGAGCCGTGGCACCTGCTGCTGTCGCTGTTGGACACCGAGGGCTCGACCGCGGCCGGCCTGCTGCGCGCAGTCGGGGCCGACCCCGCCGAGCTGCGCCGGGCCGCCCAGCGGGCTGTCGACGCGCTGCCCGCGGCCCGTGGTTCCAGCATCGCGGAGCCGACCCTGGCCCGCGAGTTCGTCAACGCCATCGGGGCCGCCGAGCAGATCGCCCGGCCGCTCGGGGACGAGTACACCTCCACCGAACACCTGCTGGCCGGGCTGGCCCGGGTCGGCGGCGCTGTCTCCGGGGCGCTGAAGGCCGCCGGAGCCACCGAGGAGAACCTGGTCGCCGCGTTCCCGACCGTTCGGGGCGGGGACCGCCGGGTCACCACCGCCGACCCGGAGCAGACCTACCAGGCGCTGGCCAAGTACGGCGTCGACCTCACCGCGAGCGCCCGGGAGGGCAAGATCGACCCGGTGATCGGCCGGGACTCCGAGATCCGCCGGGTGATCCAGGTGCTGTCCCGGCGTACCAAGAACAACCCGGTGCTGATCGGCGAGCCGGGCGTCGGCAAGACCGCCATCGTCGAGGGCCTGGCCCAGCGGATCGTCGCCGGTGACGTGCCCGAGTCGCTGCGCGACAAGAAGCTGGTCTCGCTCGACCTCGGCGCGATGGTCGCCGGTGCGTCGTACCGGGGTCAGTTCGAGGAGCGGCTCAAGTCCGTCCTGGAGGAGATCAAGAACTCGGACGGGCAGGTCATCACCTTCCTCGACGAGCTGCACACCGTGGTCGGCGCGGGCAAGGGCGAGGGCTCGATGGACGCCGGCAACATGCTCAAGCCGATGCTGGCCCGTGGTGAGCTGCGCATGGTCGGGGCGACCACGCTGGACGAGTACCGCGAGCACATCGAGAAGGACCCGGCCCTGGAGCGGCGCTTCCAGCCGGTGCTGGTCGGCGAGCCCACCGTCGAGGACACCATCGGCATCCTCCGCGGCCTCAAGGAACGCTACGAGGTGCACCACGGCGTACGCATCACCGACGCCGCCCTGGTCGCCGCCGCCGCCCTCTCCGACCGCTACATCACCGACCGGTTCCTGCCGGACAAGGCGATCGACCTGGTCGACGAGTCCGCGTCCCGGCTCCGGATGGAGATCGACTCCCGGCCGGTCGAGGTGGACGAGATCGAGCGGGCGGTACGCCGGCTGGAGATCGAGGAGATGGCGCTGGCCAAGGAGCCGGACCCGGCCTCCGCCGAGCGTCTTGAACGGCTCCGCAAGGAGCTGGCCGACAAGCGCGAGCAGCTCACCGCGCTCTCCGAGCGCTGGCAGCTGGAGAAGAGCCACATCAGCAAGCTCTCCACCGCCAAGGAGGAGCTGGAGCGGCTCGGCGGCGAGGCCGAGCGGGCCGAGCGCGACGGTGAGCTGGAGCGCGCCGCCGAGCTGCGCTACGGCCGCATCCCCGCCCTCAAGGCCGACCTGGCGAGGGCCGAGGAGGAACTGGCCCGGCTCCATGCCGCCGGCGCGATGCTGAAGGAGGAGGTCGGCGCGGACGACATCGCCGCCGTCGTCGCCTCCTGGACCGGCATCCCCGCCGGCCGGTTGCTGGAGGGCGAGACCGCCAAGCTGCTCCGGATGGAGGAGTCGCTGGGCGAGCGCGTGGTCGGCCAGGCCGAGGCGGTCGGCGCGGTCTCCGACGCGGTACGCCGGGCGCGGGCCGGCGTCGCCGACCCGGACCGCCCGACCGGCAGTTTCCTCTTCCTCGGCCCGACCGGTGTCGGCAAGACCGAGCTGGCCAAGGCGCTCGCCGGGTTCCTCTTCGACGACGAGCGGGCCATGGTCCGCATCGACATGAGCGAGTACGGCGAGAAGCACTCCGTGGCCCGGCTGGTCGGTGCCCCGCCCGGCTATGTCGGGTACGAGGAGGGCGGCCAGCTCACCGAGGCGGTGCGCCGCCGGCCGTACTCGGTGATCCTGCTGGACGAGGTGGAGAAGGCCCACCCGGATGTCTTCGACGTCCTGCTCCAGGTGCTCGACGACGGCCGGCTCACCGATGGCCAGGGCCGTACGGTCGACTTCCGCAACGCGATTCTGATTCTCACCTCGAACCTCGGTTCCGCGGTGATCAGCGATCTGACGCTGGCCGAGGAGCAGCGCCGGGAGGGCGTCCTCGCGGTGGTCCGGGCCCACTTCAAGCCGGAGTTCCTCAACCGGCTCGACGACATCGTGGTCTTCGCCGCCCTCCAGGGCGATGACCTGCGGGCCATCGTGGACATCCAGCTGGCGCGGATGCGCCATCGTCTCGCCGACCGCCGGTTGTCGTTGGACATCACCGACGCCGCGCGGACCTGGCTCGCCGAGCACGGATACGACCCGATCTACGGTGCCCGTCCGCTGCGCCGGCTGGTCCAGTCCGCGATCGGCGACCAGCTCGCCAGGGCCCTGCTCGCCGGCCAGATCCGGGACGGCGACACGGTCCGGGTCGACCTCGCCGACGGCAAGGACGGCTTGGCGGTCACGGCCGCCTGACCACAGCCCGCCGCTGCTACCCAGCCCGCCGGTGCGGGAACCCGCGACGTGGGTTCCCGCACCGCACCCGGGCTCGGCCCGTCGGACCGGCGGCGACTTCTGCTCTGGTGGGCGGATCCACGCCCGCGGGGCGAGGATGGAAGGCATGTTCGGGAGCGAGAAGGACTCGGAGTTGACGGCGGCCGTCTCGGAACTCGCCGCCGCGGGCAGGGTCGCGTTCGGCGGCGTGGGGATCGTGGGGTCGCTGCTGCCGGAGACCGAGGCGTACCAGCGGGTCGCGGCGGTCGTGGCCGACCACCCCGAGAAGGTACGCGACCAGCTCGACCGGCTGCTCGCGACCGGCGCACCGGCGGGCCGGGTGTACGCCGCGACCCTGCTGGGGCAGCTCGACCCGGCGGCCGGTCGGGCGGCCTGGATCGCGCTGCGCGGGGATCCGGCGGAGCTGCACACCGCCACCGGCTGCGTTCTGGGGCAGACCACGGTCGGCGAGTACGCCGCGGAGCGGCTCGCCGGAGCGTGACCCATCCGCTGGTCGGCTCCGCCCGATCGGCGCGCCGCCACCGGTGACGCGGCCGGGTAACGCCGTGGCGTGCCGGGATGGCCCGTTGCCGATACGGTGAAGCGCGTTCCCGGGAAGGAGAAAGATGGTCGATCCTCAGAGCACCCCGGTCCGGTCGCGGCCGAGCGTGGTGACGATATCCACTTACCTGTTGTTGTTGTTCGCGATCTGCCAGCTGATCAGCGTGATCATCTCGCTGTCCACCATCGGCACCGTCCGTGACGTCATGGAGGACGCCTACCGGGGAACCGGGGCCAACGGGATGGAGGGCGCCGCCGACCTTGTGGTCGTCGTCAGCATCGGCACCGCAATCTTCCTGCTGGTGGCGGCCTTCGCGCTGTTCGGCCTGGGCCTGCTGAACCTGCGGGGCAAGAACGGCTCGCGGATCGCCACCTGGATTGTCGGCGGCATCCTCTTCTGCTGTAGCGGGTTCGGCCTGGTCGGCAACCTGGCCGGCAACCTCGGCACCCCGGACACCAGTGGCGACTTGCCGAGCGCCGACGAGGTCCAGCGTCGGTTGGAGGAGGCGCTGCCCTCCTGGACCACGCCGGTCACCACCCTGCTCAGCGCGATCAGCCTGATCTCGGTGCTGGTGGCGTTGATCCTGCTGGCGCTGCCGAAGGCCAACGAGTTCTTCCGCAAGCCGGCCCCGCAGTGGGAGCCGCCGATGCCCGGGGCCAGCTACCCGAGCCAGCCCGGCTATCCGCCGGCACCCGGATATCCGCCGGCACCCGGATATCCGCCAGTCCCCGGGTACCCGGCCGCCCCGCAGCAGCCGACCGGGGCTGGCTACCCGGGAGCACCCGGTCAACCGCCCGCGCTCGGCCAGCCCGATGGGCCGGGCGGGCAGCACCCACCGGCCGGCGGCCCGGAGCAGCCCGGCGAGCAGCCGCCGCCCGCTGATCGCCCCAGCTGACCGTCCCTGAGTCAGCGCGACCGGCAGGAGGGCTGGCGGTCGCTCTTGGAGACTGTGATGGGTCCCTCCGAGTAGGTTGCATCCCAAAGGCCTACCGGAGGGACTCGTCGTGTCGTACCCCGAACAGGCACCGGCCCGCCGGCCGGCCGTGGTCGTGCTGGCCGTGGCGGTGCTGGCGGTGATGACGCTCGGCGCGCTCGGGTACGCCGTGGCCGGCCTGACCACCGTCGGCGGCACCGTCAGCCGGTTCCGCGCGGCGGCCGCCGGCACCTCGGCCGACGCCGGCCAGGTCGACGCGGCGGTCAACCTGCTGCGCGGCTCGGTGCTGCTGGCGGCGGTGCTGAGCGTGCTCGCCGGGCTGCTCCTCGCCGGCCTGGCGCTCGGCCTGGCCGCCGGCCGGCGGGGTGCCCGGGTGGCCACCTGGGTGGTCGCCGGGCTGGGCATGTTCCTCGGCTGCTGCGGCGTGGTGACCTTGATCATCCAGCGCGCCACGCCCCTGGACTTCGGCGACGATCGAGCCGCCGCCGAACTGGTCGACCGGATCGCGGACGCCCAACCATCCTGGTGGATCCCGCTCACCGTGACCCTTTCGGTCGGTCAGGTGCTCGGTTACCTTGTGGTAGCCGTGCTGCTGGCGTTGCCTGCGGCCAGCGCCTGGTTCCGTCGCCGCCCGGCAGCCCCGCCCCCGCACCAGCCACCCGCACCGCCGTACCAGCCCTACCCGCCACCCGGGGCACCCCCGTCGCCCCCGTATCCGCCGAGGTGAGTACGCCCGTGAGGCCCGACGCCGTGACGCCCGAGCAGTCGACCAGCGAGCGCCGGGCATTGATCACGGGGGCGACCGCGGGCATCGGGGCGGCGTTCGCCGGGCGGCTCGCCTCCGACGGGTGGCAGCTGGTGCTGGTGGCCCGGGACGCGGACCGGCTCGCCGCGCAGTCCACCGAGCTGACCGGCCGGTACGGCGTGGTGGTCGAGACGATCGCCGCCGACCTGTCCACCGACGACGGTTGCGCGACGGTCGAGCGGCGGCTGGCCGACAACCCACCGGTCGAGCTGTTGGTCAACAACGCCGGGATCAGCCTGAACACGTCGTTTCTCCGGTCGTCACCCGAGGATGAGGCCCGACTGCTCCGGCTCAACGTGCACGCGGTGATGCGGCTGACCCTCGCCGCGCTGCGTGCGATGACGGAGCGAGGCAGCGGGGCAGTGATTAATGTCTCTTCGGTTGCGGGATTCGGGGCGGTCATGCCCGGTTCGACGTACTCGGCCAGCAAGGCATGGGTGACCAACTTCAGCGAGTCCATCGGCCGGTCCGCGCGTCCCTTCGGCGTACGGGTCATGGCGCTCTGCCCCGGCTACACCCGGACCGAGTTCCACCAGCGCGCCGGCATCGACATGTCGAAGACTCCCGAGTGGATGTGGCTCAGCGCCCCGACGGTGGTCGACGAGGCCCTGCGTGACCTCGGTAAAGGCAAGTTGGTCAGTGTCCCGTCGTGGAAGTACAAGCTGGCCGTGGCGGGTCTGCGGCACGCGCCGCGCCGGCTGCTCGACAAGGTCGGCCGGGACACCCGGGGGCGCACCGGCCGTGATCGCGGCTGACCGGTACACCCGGGTAGCGTGACCAGGCTCAGCCGGCTCGATATGACCCGATCCACCGAATTGATCGACGTAGCGTAGTCGGACATCGCCACCCATCTGTCCCCCGGAAGGGTTGCCGCAGGTGGCCCGCGCACGCGACCCACAGACTTCCGCAGTACCCTCTATCGCCATGGGGGACCACGACGACCTGCGTAAATTCATCTCCGACCTGGCTGTGGTCCACGGCCGGGTGGTGCTCTCCTCCGGGCGGGAGGCCGACTGGTATGTCGATCTGCGACGGGTGACGCTCCATCACCGGGCGGCACCGTTGGTCGGCCGGGTGATGCGGGAGTTGACCGCCGACTGGTCGTACGACGCGGTGGGCGGCCTGACGTTGGGCGCCGATCCGATCGCGTTGTCGATGTTGCACGCCCCCGGGCGTCCGTTGGACGCGTTCGTGGTCCGGAAGGCGGGCAAGGCACACGGGCTGCAACGCCGGATCGAGGGTCCCGACGTGGCCGGTCGTCGGGTGCTGGCGGTGGAGGACACCTCCACCACCGGCGGAAGTGTGCTGACCGCCGTCGAGGCCCTTCGCGAGGCCGGGGCCGAGGTCACGGGGGTGGCGGTTATCGTTGATCGTGGCGCCGGCGACGCGGTGCGAGCCGCCGGACTGCCCTATCGGGCGGCCTATACGTTGGCTGACCTCGGCCTTGTGGCGTAAAAGTCTGCCGATTCGGATCTGCTGATATGCAGGCGGATCGATGCTGCTGGTGGAAGGATGGAATACGTGGGAACTGCGTTGGCCGAAATGACTATGCCTCAGATCTCGCCGCTTGCTGGCGAGCCGATCGAACGCGCCGATGCCGAGCGGCTGGCCGGGGTCCTCAAGGCCCTTGCCGACCCCGCCCGGCTGCGGCTACTCAGCCTGATCCAGTCGGCGCCCGAGGGCGAAGCGTGCGTGTGCGACCTGACCGCGCCGCTTGGTCTCTCCCAGCCGACGGTCAGCCACCACTTGCGCATCCTCACCGAGGCCGGCTTGCTGGAGCGGGAGAAGCGCGGTGTGTGGGCCTACTACCGGCTGGTCCCGAGCGCGATCGCCACGATCGCCGACCTGCTGACCCCGCCGCGCAAGCGGGCCACCAAGAAGGCTCGCTGAACCGGAACCGCTTGGTGGCCGCCCCGACGGGCAGCCACCAAGCGGTGGGTGTCAACGGACCTGCGTCGTCTCGTACGACTCTTCGGTGAGTTTCCGTGCGGCCCGGTTCAGCCGGCGACGCTCGGCGATGACCATTGCCGTCACCACGGCCACACCGAGCAGGAACAGCATGGCGATGGCCGGTAGGTTGTCGCCGGGCGCCTGTAGGTCCCGGTCGTCGGACTGCCATGGCCAGAGCGAGCGAAGGCTGCCCAGAAGGGCGCCGGACATCACCGCGAGGGTCATCCGGCGGTGCTGCTCCAGCAGCCACTGGAGCAGCTTGACGAAGAGCGCCAGGCCGATGACCATGCCGGTGGCAAAGACCGCCAGGTAGCCGAAGTCCCGCTCGTTGAGCGCGGTGATCGTCGGCTCGTAGAGGCCGACGGTCAGCAGCAGGAACGACCCGGACACCCCGGGCATCACCAGGGCGCAGACCGCGACCGCCGCTGCCACCAGCACGACCAGCGGGTGTGGCGTGAGAGTGGCCTGCGGCAGACCGGTCAGCGCGAACGCCGCCACCGCGGCGACCACCAGGGCGACGACCTCGACTCGACGCCACGGCTGGCCGACCATCGAGACCGGCACCAGCACCGAGGCGAGCACCAGCCCGAGGAAGAGCCCACGGGTCTGCTCCGGGTAGCCGGTGAGCAGCGGCTCCAGCGTCTTCGCGGCGATCAGCAGGCCGGGCAGCATGCCGATCAGCAGCGGGATCACCACGTCCCAGTGCGCCTGCCGCAACTGGTGTCCGGCCCGCGTCCAGCCGCGTCCGCGCGGAACGTCGGAGGCCGCGTACCGCACGGCGTTCACCACATGACCCGCGGACGCGATGACCCGCTCGTACACGCCGGTTACCAGCGCGATGGTCCCACCGCTGATCCCCGGCACGGCCTCGGCCACACCGATGGCCGAGCCGCGCAGAACGTGCCCTATCCGTTCGCCCAATGCCATGAAGATTCCGCTCCGTAAATCGATAGACCAGGTGTCCCGTACGGCGGCCCAGGCTACCGGGGCGTTCGGCACCGTCCACCATGCACGGTCGGCGGCGGTCGGTCAGAGCCGCGGATCGACCGGCTCGGATTCGCAGGCCAGGATCGCGAAGACCAGCTCGTGCCGGCGCCACAGCGGCGCACCGCCGACCAGGGCGTCCAACGCGGCCAGGCCGAGCGCGTGCTCACGCAGGGCCAGTCCCCGCTTGCGCCCCAGCGACCGGCGGCGCAGCGCGGCCAACTGGTCGGGTTCGGTGTACCCGGGGCCGTAGATGATCCGCAGGTACTCCCGCCCCCGGCACTTGATCCCCGGCTGGAACAGTGCGCCCCGCTCGCCGCGGGCCGCGAGGCCGGCGTACGGCTTGACGACCATGCCCTCGCCGCCGGTGGCGGTCAGCGTTAGCCACCAGTCCGTGGCGGCGCGCACCGCCTCGGCGTCGGCGAGGTCGACCACCTGCCGCCGGGTGGGCGTGAAGAACTCCGGGTCCGCCGCACAGAGCCGGTCGACCAGGGCCAGGTGCCAGCCGTGGTCGCGCTCGGCGTAGCTGGCCTTCCCGCCGGCCAGCACCGCGAACGGCGCCAGGGTCACCCCGCGCAGCCCGTCGGTCGGCCGGACGTACGCCCGGTAGGCGTCGGTGTACGCGACCACGTCGTCCCGGCGGCGGGCGACCCGGTCCCGCAGGTCGCCGAGGTCCAGCCCACGGCCGGCCGCCGCGTCCAGCGCCGCCAGCGCAGCCGGCAGGGCGGCCCGGCCGGCCGCGCCGACCCCGGCGTACTGCTCGCGGATCAGGCCACTGGCCTTGGCCGACCAGGGCAGCAGCTCACCGTCGAGGAGCAGCCAGTCGGTGTCCAACTCGTCCCAGAGCCCGGTGGCGGTCACCGCGGCGCGGACCCGGTCGAGCAGTTCGGCGTCCAGCGGGCCACCGAAGAACGGCCGCCCGGTGCGGGTGTGCACCACCCCGCCGCCCGGCCCGAACGGACCGCCCTCCGGCTCCCGGCAGACCAGCACCACCGCGCGGGAGCCCATGTGCTTCTCCTCGCAGACCACCCGCTCCACCCCGGCCGCCCGGTAGTCGGCGAACGCCTCCGCCGGGTGCTCCAGAAAGCCGTCGAGGCGCGACGTCGAGCAGGGCGCCATGGTCGGCGGCAGCCAGGCCAGCCAGCGCGGGTCGACCGCGAAGCGGCTCATCACCTCCAGTGCGGCGGCGGCGTTCTCCGCCGGCACGGTCAGCGAGCCGTACGGGTGCTCCACGTGCCGCCGGCCGGCCACGTCGGTCAGCTCCAGCACCTCGTCGGGGCGGGCCGGTGCGGCGGTCAGCGGGCGGACCGGGGCGTACCACTCGCGCTCGGCCGGCACCGAGACCAACTCCCGCTCGGGATAGCGCAGCGCGGTCAGCCGGCCGCCGAAGACGCAACCGGTGTCGATGCAGATGGTGTTGTTGACCCACTCCGGCTCCGGGGTGGGGATGTGGCCGTAGACGACCACGGCCGAGCCCCGGTACTCCCGCGCCCACGGGTAGCGCACCGGCAGGCCGTACTCGTCGGTCTCGCCGGTGGTCTCGCCGTACAGCGCGAACGCCCGTACCCGGCCGGAGGCCCGGCCCTGGTACGCCTCCTTCAGCCCGGCGTGCGCGACCACCAGCTGGCCGCCGTCGAGCACGTAGTGGCTGACCAGCCCGTCGACGAAGGCCGCCACCTCGGCCGTGAACCCGGCCGGCTCGCCGGCCAGCTGCTCCAGCGTCTCGGCCAGGCCGTGGGTGACCTTCACGTTGCGCCCGCGCAGCTTGCGCAGCAGCTTCTGCTCGTGGTTGCCGGGTACGCAGAGCGCGTGCCCGGCCGCGACCATGCCCATCACCAGGCGGAGCACCCCGGGCGAGTCCGGACCGCGGTCCACCAGGTCGCCGACGAACACCGCGGTACGCCCCGACGGATGCGTCGCGTCCACCGGCCGGCCCGCGTCGTCGCGGTGCACCTGCCAGCCCAGCCGACCGAGCAGCGCCTCCAGTTCGGCGCGGCAGCCGTGCACGTCGCCGATGATGTCGAACGGCCCGGTCAGCTCCCGCCGGTCGTTGAACAGCCGCTCGTACCGGACCTCGGCGGCGTCGATCTCGTCCGTCCCGCGCAGCACGTGCACCTTGCGGAAGCCCTCGCGGGCCAGCTGGGCGTAGCTGCGGCGCAGGTCGCGCGACATCCGGGTCAGCACCTGCCGGCCGAAGGTGCGGTCGGCCCGCGCCTCGGTGCGCTCCCAGGCCAGCGCCTCCGGCACGTCCAGCACGATCGCCACCGGCAACACGTCGTGCTCCCGGGCCACCCGGACCAGGGCGGCCCGGGCGTGCGGCTGGAGGTTGGTCGCGTCGACCACGGTGAGCCGGCCGGCGCGCAGCCGCTTGCCGGCCACGTAGTGCAGCGCGTCGAAGGCGTCGGCGGAGGCGGACTGGTCGTTCTCGTCGTCGGCGACCATCGCCCGGAAGGCGTCCGAGGAGAGCACCTGGCTCGGCGCGAAGTGCCGGCGGGCGAAGGTCGACTTGCCGGAGCCGGAGACCCCGACCAGCGCCACCAGCGCCAGCTCAGGAATACCCACAACGCTCATCGCAACTGCTCCAAGGGAGAAAGGAAGGGCCCCCTGTTAACGCCTGAGGTAGAGCAGGGGCCCCTTCTTAACATCAGGTCCGGGTGAAGACGGCGAGCTGGGTGGAGGCGCCGACCTCGGGATCGTCGTCGCCGACGCCGCGCAGTACGGCGGAATAGCCGTACGTCGCGCAGACCCGTTCCACCCAGCCGGCGAACTCGGCCCGGGTCCACTCGAACCGGTGGTCGGCGTGCCGGAAGGCACCCGCCGGCAGGCCCTCGTAGCGCACGTTGTGCTCGACGTTCGGCGTGGTCACCACGACCGTGGCCGGTCGGGCGTGGCCGAAGACGGCGTCCTCCAGCGCCGGCAGCCGGGGCGGGTCGACGTGCTCGACGACCTCCATCAGCACCGCCGCGTCGTACCCGCGCAGCCGATCGTCGCGGTAGGTCAGCGCGGACTGCCGGAGTGTGACCCGGCTGCGCTGGCGCTCGGGCAGCCGGTCCAGCCGCAGCCGGCGGGCGGCCAGCGTGAGTGCCTGGGTGGAGACGTCGGTGCCGACGATCTCGGTGAACCGGCGGTCCCCGATCAGCGTGGCCAGCAGCGCGCCCCCGCCGCACCCCAGGTCCAGTACGCGCTGGGCGCCGGCGTCGACCAGCGCGGCGTGCACCGCCTCCCGCCGCCGCGCGGCCAGTGACGCCCGAGGCGCTGCCTCGCGGGCCGGCGTGTCGTCCACGCCGTCGTCGGCCACCGGCTCGTCGGTGGGGCGTTGGGCGGCCAGCCGATCCAGCGCCTGGCCGGCCAGTGCCCGACGATGGGCCAGGTAACGGCGGACGATCAGACCGCGCGCCGGGTGGTCGGCCAGCCAGCCCGCACCCGCCCGCAGCAACTTGTCCACCTCGTCCGGGGCCACCCAGTAGTGCTTCGCGTCGTCCAGCACCGGCAACAGGACGTAGAGGTGGTTGAGCGCGTCAGCGACCCGTACCGTCCCGGTGAGGGTGAGGTCGACGTAGCGGCTGTCGCCCCACTGCGGGTGCTGCTCGTCGAGCGGGATGGCGGTGGCGGTGACCGTCCAGCCCAGCGGGGTGAACAGCCGGGTGGCGACCTCGGCGCCGCCCCGGCAGCGCAGCACCGGCACCCGGATCTCCAGTGGAATGCCGGTCGCCGCCAACTCGGGCCGTTCCCGCGACTCGCCACGCAGCGCCGAGCGGTACACCCGGGACAGCGTCGAGGCGAGCAGGCTGGACGCCGCGTAGGGCCGGTCGTTGACGTACCGCCCGAGGGTGAAGCTCTCCGGGGTGGTGGCCGGCTGCCGGCCGCGGCCCCGACCCCGCGCGGCGGCCAGCTTCAGCGGATCGACGTCGAGCAGCAGGGCGGCCGTGCAGCGCTGCTCGCCGGCCTCCGGGTAGAAGACGTGCGCGGTGCCGACGGGCATGTCGAAGGCGTGCACCCGGTCGGGGTGCTTGATCAGCAGATGGCCGAGGTCGGTCGCGGGGCGGTGCGTGGTGGTCAGGGTGAGCAGCACCCGCCCATGGTGTCAGCTCCGTCGATCTTGCGTCGTCCCGATTTCGTCGGGCGATGGGTGCCCGGCACCGGCGACGCACGGCTGCCGGCGCCGGTCAGCGGTAGTCGTCCTCGTCGGCGGCGACCACCCGGGCCTGTTCCATCGCGTCCCAGTCGTCGACCTCCAGGCCGCGGCGCGGCTCGGTCTCGATCTCGGTGGGGTCGACCGAGGTGGCCTGCTCGACCGCGTCGGCCGGCTCGGCCTCCAGGTCGCGTTCCTCCGGGCTCAGGTGGTCGCCGGGAGCGAAGTCCTCGTCGGGCTGACCCATTCGGTCCCTCCGGGATGTCGGTGGACGTTTACGGCACCCACGGTACGGGCTGCGTGGTCGACTCGCTGGGAACCGGCCGGCCGCCGGGCCGGAGCGGAGTCGGTCGAATCGCCCTACCGGAACCGTCCCCGGTGCCAGGATGACGTCGTGGGCTTCCTCATCCGACTGGCGACCACCGCCGTCGCACTGTGGATCACCACGCTGATCGTGCCCGGGGTCGGGGTGACCGGGCGGACCGGCTACCACACCGCGTTCACCCTGGTCATCGTGGCGTTGATCTTCGGGGTGGTCAACGCGGTGCTCAAGCCGGTCATCAAGGTGGTGGGCTGCGTCTTCTACCTGCTGACCCTGGGCCTGTTCGCGCTGGTGGTCAACGCGCTGCTGTTCCTGTTGACCGACTGGATCGCCCGGGCGCTGGACCTGCCGTTCCACGTCGACGGTTTCTGGGCGGCCTTCTGGGGAGCCATCGTGATGGCGGTGGTCACCTGGCTGATCAGTGTGGTGGTGCCGGACTCCACCGGGCGCCGGTGAACCGGGCCGCACCGGGCCGGTTGTGCCCGGGTGGTCCAGCTACGGGATACTGCCCGCGGAGGACAGCGCGGTCCGGCGTGCCAAGCCGAGTACCAGGCGGCCGGCGGCCGGCACGCGAGATCTGCGGCCGGCACGCAAGGAGATTCAGGCGGCCCGCATGCGAGGAGATTCAGGCGGCCTGCGGCCGGCTTGCAAGGAGAACAGCGGCCGTACGGCCGACAGCGGCAAGTAAGGAGCGTTCGACATGCCCATCGCTTCCCCCGAGGCCTACGCCGAGATGCTGGACCGCGCCAAGGCCG
Source organism: Micromonospora sp. CA-263727 (assembly GCF_050942455.1). Classification (NCBI taxonomy): domain Bacteria; kingdom Bacillati; phylum Actinomycetota; class Actinomycetes; order Micromonosporales; family Micromonosporaceae; genus Micromonospora; species Micromonospora sp. CA-263727. The sequence goes on along the minus strand of NZ_CP192031.1, from coordinate 178,671 downwards.
GCCGGTACGCGTACCCGGCCATCAACGTGACGTCCTCGCAGACGCTGAACGCGGCGCTGAAGGGCTTCGCCGACGCGGAGAGTGACGGCATCATCCAGGTCTCCACCGGTGGCGCCGAGTACCTCTCCGGCCCGTCCGTGAAGGACATGGTCACCGGCGCGGTCGCGTTCGCCGCGTACGCGCACGAGGTGGCCAAGAAGTACCCGGTCAACATCGCGTTGCACACCGACCACTGCCCGAAGGACAAGCTGGACAAGTTCGTCCGGCCGCTGATGGGGATCTCCCAGGAGCGGGTCAAGAACGGCCAGGAGCCGCTGTTCCAGTCGCACATGTGGGACGGTTCGGCCGTGCCGGTCGCGGAGAACCTGGAGATCGCCGAGCAACTGCTCGCCGAGGCGGCCAAGGGCAAGATCGTCCTGGAGATCGAGGTCGGCGTCGTCGGTGGCGAGGAGGACGGCGTCGAGAACGCCATCAACGACAAGCTCTACACCACGGTCGAGGACGGCCTGGCCATGGTCGACGCGCTCGGCCTGGGCGAGAAGGGCCGCTACATGGCGGCGCTGACCTTCGGCAACGTGCACGGTGTCTACAAGCCGGGCAACGTCAAGCTGCGTCCCGAGGTGCTGAACCAGATCCAGGAGGCGGTCGGCGCCAAGTACGGCAAGGAGAAGCCGCTCAGCCTGGTCTTCCACGGCGGCTCCGGCTCGCTGCTGTCGGAGATCCGCGAGGCGCTCGACTACGGTGTGGTGAAGATGAACATCGACACCGACACGCAGTACACCTTCTCCCGTCCCGTGGCCGACCACATGTTCCGCAACTACGACGGCGTGCTCAAGGTCGACGGTGAGGTCGGCAACAAGAAGCTGTACGACCCCCGGGTGTGGGGCAAGGCCGCCGAGGCCGGCATGGCCGCCCGCGTGGTGGAGGCCTGCGAGCACCTGCGCTCGACCGGCACCACGATGACCAAGTGACATCCTGACGCCGCGACGACGGCGGCCGGCCCGTCCCAGGAGCCGGCCGCCGTCGCGTTGTGTTGAACCGCGTTCGTGTTAATAGGGGGCCCCTCCTCTACCGGAGGCGTTAAGAAGGGACCCCTCCTTACCGGAGTAGCAGGTGGACGGCTTCGTGGACGTCGTCGGTCAGGTGGACGGTGGTGGAGAGGTCGCCGAAGGGTGAGGTGGCCAGCAGGGGACGCAGCAGCGACTCCACCGGCAGCTCCTCCGTCCAGTACGCGCGATCGAGGAAGACGTACGCGCCGCTGCTCCCGTCGGTGCCGTAGTAGGTCTTGGTGGCCGCCTGGAACACCTCCTGCACGGTGCCCGCCCGGCCGGGGGCGAAGACGATGCCGCCCCTGGCCAGCCGCAGGATGGTGTCCTCCCGGATGGCATTCGAGAAGTACTTGGCGATCCGGCCGGCGAAGAGGTTTGCCGGCTCGTGGCCGTAGAGCCAGGTCGGGATGGCCAGCCCGCCGCAGCCGGCCCAGTCCAGGTCGCCGGTGGCCAGCACGGCCGAGTCGGCCCGGTAGGCGGTGACCGGCTCGTGGCCGTTGCGCGGTGGCACGACCGACCGGCCGAAGAGTTCCCGAACCCGCAGCGCCGCCGCCGTGTAGCGGTCGTGGTCGGTGAAGTTCGGCGCGGTGGCGAGCAGGTCGATGGCGGCGGTCAGGTCCTCGGCCGGCCGGGTCGACAGGTACGCGCCCAGGTTGGCGGCCTCCATCACTCCCGGCCCGCCACCGGTGACCACCAGCCGGTGGGCCCGCGCCAACTCCCGGCCCAGCACCGCGGCCATCCGGTACGGCGCGCTGCCCCGGCGTACCGCGTGCCCGCCCATCACCCCGACCACCGACTGCGGCCCGTGGCTGCTCAGCCAGGCCCGGGTGGCGTCGGCGAGCGCGTTGTCCACCCCGTGGTCGTGCAGCCGCTGGCCGAGCGCCTCCCGGACGTCGGGCAGCGCCCCGCCGTGGGCCCGGAAGTGCGCGTACACCCGGGAGTCGTACATCGCCTCGAACCCGCCCTCGGCGAAGCCGGCGGCCAACTCCTCCGGGGTGTAGAGGTGCGGCGGCTGGGTCGGGTACGGCAGGCCGGAGAAGGGCGGCACCACGTTCGCGCCGCTCCGGACCAGGTCGGCGCCGACCTGACGGGAGGCGAACCGGCAGCCGACGAAGAGGGTCCCGGCCACCTCGACGCCGGTGAAATCGGGGATCGGGTCCAGATCCAGCCGGAGCCCCTGGACGGTCAGGCCGACCAGGCTTCCGGTGGCCAGTCGCCGGTCGAACTCGGCTCGGGTCTGGATCTCGTCTGTCCAGGTGTGCGGCTCGATGACGTCCGCGGGGGGTGGAGTCGGCACCGCATCATCCTGCCCGGCCGACTCGACCCGTCCGGACGCGGCCTCCGGCCGGCTGTTGGGGGCAGTGGGTGGGCGGCGGCGTGGGGCGGGAGCCCGGCGGCCTGGCCGGGCTCCCGCGCTTCCGGTTCCTGGGGAGGCTCCGGACCCCCAGTTGTAGTGGAAATGGTCGCCCGGCGGCATGGGCCGCAGGCGTGACGGACCTCTCGGCCGTTCAGCCATCCCAGCTCGGCGGACCCCCTCGCGGACCCCCCTCCGGAGCGGGTTGAATGAGGTGATGCAGAACCTTTTGCCTGAGCCGCCCGCCACGCTCCTGCCCGCCGCCGACGAGGCCGACGCCGCCCTGGCCGCTGCCGAGCAGGCCGGTGGTGACGAGGCGTTCGCCGAGGCGGCGGCCCGGTTCCCGACGCACAGCGCGGCCTGGGCCGCGCTGGCCGCCCGGGCCTTCGCGCAGGGCCAGGTCGTCCCGGCATACGCGTACGCCCGCACCGGCTACCACCGCGGGCTGGACCAGCTGCGTCGCAGCGGCTGGAAGGGGCACGGCCCGGTGCCCTGGTCGCACGAGCCGAACCGGGGCTTCCTGCGCTGCCTCTACGTGCTTTCCCGGGCCGCCGACGAGATCGGTGAGGCGGACGAGGCGGCCCGCTGCGCCCAGTTCCTCCGCGACTGCGATCCGGCCGCCGCCGACGCGCTGGCCAGCAACTGACTGCGACAGGTCGCCGGCCCAGGCCAGCCCGGGCCGGCGACGCGGGTCGGCCCGCCCACGCCGGTATGGTTCGGTGGCTCGCCCGGCCGGGGCGCCGCCGTCACAACCCTTCGGCCACCGCCGCGGCGATCTTGAGCCAGGCGTCCCGGGTCGCCGCCGAGAGGTGGGCGTAGCGGAGCGGCTCGCCGGTGTCGATGAGCCGCTCGTACGGGGCCAGCAGCACCGCCCGGGTCCGGGCCGCGAAGTGTTCCTCGATCGCGGGTAGGTCGATCTCCTTGCGGGACGGCGGCATGGAGACCACGGTGACCGCCTGCCGGACCAGTCGCTGCCGTCCGCTCTGCTCCAGGTGGTCGAGCATCCGGGCGGCGGTCTCGGCCGAGTCGTTACGGGCCGACATGGTGACCACCAGTTGGTCGGTGGCGTCCATCGCGGCCTGCCAGTTCTGCGCCCGGACGTTGTTGCCGGTGTCGACGAAGATCAGCTTGTAGAACCGGCTGACCACCTCGCGGATCTCGCCGAAGGCCGCGGCGGTGAGCATCTCGCCGCCGGTGGCCGACTCGTCGGAGGCGAGCACGTCGAACATCCCCTCGCCCTGCGAGCGGACGTACTGCGACAGGTCACCGACCCGCCCGTGCGCGCCGTGGAACTGCCCCAGGTCGCGCAGCAGGTCACGCACCGTACGAGAGTGGAAGTCCTGCTGGGCGCGCATGCCGAGGGTGCCCTGGGTCTCGTTGTTGTCCCACGCCAGCACGTACCCGCCGCGCTTCTGACCGAAGGTCATCGCGAGCAGCAGGATGGCGACGGTCTTGCCGGCACCGCCCTTCGGGTTGACCACGGTCACCTGCCGCAGCCCGCCGAAGTTGCGGCGCACCATCTCGATGTCCCGCTTGAGTTCCAGCTCGTGCCGCCCGGGTGGCAGCTTCACCAGACCCGTCTTGTTGACCACAGCGCGTACGCCCATCGTCGCGACCGGATCGGCGGGGCGCACCTGACGCCGGCGGGCGAAGTCCTCGGCGGTCGGTGCGGCGCCCACCTCCGGGCTCCACGCCGGCTCCGCGTACGCCGGAGGCAGCCGGGATGCGGTCTCCGTCGGCTGGTATGGCGGGGGTGCCACCGGCGGCGGCGCGCCCTGTTGCCAGGGCGCCGGGTGCCAGGCCGGCTGCGGCGGGAACGGGCCGGGCGGCGCTGCCGCGTACGGTGGCTCGGCCTGCGGCGCGACCGGCCCGGGGTACGACTGCCCGGGTGCCCCGGTCTCCGTCGGCTGTGCCCCCGGCTCCGGCGTCTGCGGCAGGTGCAGCTCCGGCGCGTACGGCCCCGGTGGGTGCGGCCCCGGCTGAGGAGGCGGTAGGGCGGGGGCGTCGTGGTGCGGCACGGGCGCGCGGCCGTGCTGCGGTGTCGGGGTGCCGTGCTGGGCCACGGGCGCGCCGGGTGGCAGCTGGGCAGCCCCGGGATACGGGCCGGCGTGCAGGGGCGCCGGCGGGCCGGCGAAGGGCTGCGGCACCGGCGGGAACGGCTGGGCCGGCGCCGCCCAGGTGGGCTGCGGCGGGTGGTCGGTGCTGCCGGGCAGATCGGCGGCCGGGGGGTCGGGGGCGGGACGCTGCGGAGGTTGCGCCCACGGCGACTCCGTCTGCGGGCGGGCCACCGGCGGTGCGGTACCGGCATCGGTGCTCGATCCGTCGGGACCGCCCGGCCCGGTGTCCGCCGGAGCCTCCGTCGCGCCGCCCGCCTCGACGGGCGCATCCGCCCCGATGCCGCTGTCGCCGGCCGAGCGCCCTCCGCCGGCCGACGTACCGTCCCCGGCGGAGGGTTCGCCGCCGGTTGGCACTCCTTCTCTCGCCGGGGCGAGCGAGGTTGGCCGGTCGAGGGTGAACGGCAGGTTCAGGTCGACCTGGGCGGGCTCCGGCGGCAGCCCGGTGGTGGGCGGCTCCCATGCCGAAGCCGATGCCCCCGGCTCCCCGCTGGCGGGTGGAGCCCACGACGAGGCCGGTGGCCCCGGCTCGCCGTCGGTGGTGGGTGGTGTGCCGGATCCCCAGCCGGTGGCGGCCGGCCCGTCACCGGTCAGCGACGGGTAGTCGGTGGTCGAACCGGCGGCCGGCGGGCCGGGCCGGGACGTCGGGTGCGTCGGTGGCGGTGGCACGGCGGGTGGCGCGGGCGGCGGAGGACCCCACGCGGGTGTGCCGAAGCCGTCGATCTGCTCCGGCGGCCAGAGTGGTTCGATGTCCCGCTCCGGCACCCCATGCTGGCCGGGCACGTGCGCCCGGTCGGCGTTCTCGTCCACCACGGTTTCCTCCCCATTCCCCCTGCCGAGGATAGGCCCGGCCGACCCGGACCGCTGGTGCGGCGGCGGGCTCAGGCCGTCCAGACCGCCCAGGCACCCGGCTCGGTCCACCATGACCGCTTGCGGGTCAGTTCCCCCTCCACGCCGTCGTCCAGGTAGGGCAGCGCGCCCCCGTCCCGGGGCAGGACCGAGACGGCCCGGCCCCGGGCCCGGCGGACCTCCAGGCGTACCCGACGCCGACCCAGCCGCGACCGGGTGAACACCGGTACCGCCACCGCCACCTCGACCAGCCCGTCCGTCGGGTCCGGCGTGCTGAGCAGGGTGACGTCGTCGAGCTGGGCGTACCCGCCCGCGTTGCCGATCGCACAGGCCAGCAGCGGATCGTCGCCGTTGGACAGGACGGCGTCGTCCACCTCTACCCGGCCCCGCCAGTGCAGCGGGCGTCCGTCCTCGGCGGCGGCGCCGAGCAGCGCGCCGTCCAGGGTCACCGAACCGCCGTCGTTGCGCAGCAGGTCGAGCCGGCGGGGCGTGCCGTCGAGCACCGCGGCGGCCACCGCAGCGGGGGCGCGGGGCAGGCCGAGCTGCGCGGCCAGGTCGCGGTGCGCCGTGCTGCGCGCCGGATCGAGCGGCAGTACGCCGACCGGCGGCAGGTCCGGCACGGTCCGGTTGCCGGCCAGGTCCGCCGGGCGGCGGCTGGGCGGTGGCGCGTACCGCCGGACCAGCCGGCGTAGCACGGCGCGCAACTGTGCGTCACCGGCTATGGCGACCACGAGCCGGGTCTTGGTGTCCGGGTCCGGCCAGGTGTGGCCGTCCGGTCGGGGCGGCCCGTCCAGCCGGGCCAGCACCGCGTCGATCTCCGCGTCCGAGCGGGCGGTCACCGTCTCGACCCGGGCGCCTCGGGCGGTCAACGCGTCCGCGCAGGCCAGCACGGGCACCCGCGGCGTATCGCAGCGTTTGTCCCGCTCCTCCGCGGCCTCGGTCGCACCCCCGCAGCAGGCTTCGCCGCCGCCGCACCCGGCCCCCGGAGCGTCCCGCTCCGAGCCCAGGGTGAGCAGCACCACGTCGTACACGGGTAGCCCCTCCTGCCTGCACGCACGACCCCTGCCGGTCGTGCCGTCACTACTTGTTAACCTGACACCCCGGGCTCGCTGACCGGTCGCCGTCTGGCACCCGAGCCTTCTGGAGGCGAGAAGATGCCAGCGATCGTGCTCATCGGCGCTCAGTGGGGCGACGAGGGCAAGGGCAAGGTTACCGACCAGCTGGGTGAGCGGGTCGACTACGTGGTGCGCTACTCCGGCGGCAACAACGCCGGACACACCGTGATCACCCCCGACGGCCAGAAGTACGCCCTGCACCTCATGCCGTCGGGCGCGCTCTCCCCGAACGCCGTCATCGTCATCGGCAACGGTGTGGTGGTCGACCCGAAGGTGCTGCTCACCGAGATCGACGGGCTCGCCGAACGGGGCGTGGACGTGTCCCGGCTGCGCATCTCCGGCGACGCGCACCTGATCATGCCGCACCACCGGGCGCTGGACCGGGTGGTCGAGCGGTACCTGGGCAGTTCGCGGATCGGCACCACCGGCCGGGGCATCGGCCCGGCGTACGGCGACAAGGTCGCCCGGATGGGGATCCGGGTGCAGGACCTGCTCGACCCGGGCATCCTGCGCAAGAAGCTGGAACTCGCGCTGCGCGAGAAGAACCAGGTGCTGTTCAAGGTCTACAACCGCAAGGCGATCGATGTCGACGCCACCATCGAGGAGTACCTGGCGTACGCGGAGCGGCTGCGGCCGTACATCGCGGAGACCCGGGCGATGCTCTGGGACGCGCTGGACCGGGGCGAGACCGTGCTGCTGGAGGGTGCCCAGGCCACCATGCTCGACATGGACCACGGCACGTACCCCTTCGTCACCTCGTCGAACCCGACGGCCGGCGGGGCGTGCGTGGGCGCGGGCATCCCGCCGACCGCGATCACGAAGGTGATCGCGGTGAGCAAGGCGTACACCACCCGGGTCGGTTCCGGGCCGTTCCCGACCGAGCTGTTCGACGAGAACGGCGCGCACCTGCGCAAGGTCGGCCACGAGTACGGCACCACCACCGGCCGGGAGCGCCGGTGCGGCTGGTTCGACGCGGTGGTGGCCCGGTACGCCTGCCGCCTCAACGGCGTCACCGACCTGGTGATCACCAAGCTGGACGTGCTCACCGGCCTGCCCACGGTGCCGATCTGCGTCGGCTACGAGATCAACGGCAAGCGCGTCGACGACATGCCGATGACCCAGACCGACTTCCACCACGCCACCCCGATCTACGAAGAGCACCCCGGCTGGTGGGAAGACATCACGAAGGCGCGTACGGAGGACGAGCTCCCGGAGAACGCGAAACGCTACATCGCCCGCATCGAGCAACTCTGCGGAACCCGCGTGAGCGTCGTGGGCGTAGGCCCCGGCCGCGAAGAGAACGTAACCCGCCACCCCCTGCTCCCCTGACACCCCCGCCGATCATGAAGTTGTTGTCGCCCCGGCTCGGCGTGTCGTGGCAATAACTTCATGATCAACGGGCGGAGGGGGAGGGTGGGTAGGATGCCGGGTCGTGCGGGTTTTGTTGTTGGGCGGTGGGGGGCGGGAGCATGCGCTCGCGCTGCGCCTCACTGAGGACGCGTCCGTTTCTGAGTTGATCTGCGCGCCGGGGAATCCGGGGATTGCCGGGATCGCGCAACAGCGGCAGGTGGACATCGTCGACCCGAGCGCCGTCGCCGGGCTCGCGGTCGAGGTGGCGGCGGACCTGGTGGTGATCGGGCCGGAGGCGCCGCTGGTGGCCGGGGTCGCCGACGCGGTCCGGGCCAAGGGCATCGCCGTCTTCGGACCGAGCGCTGAGGCGGCCCGGCTGGAGGGCTCGAAGACGTTCGCCAAGGACGTGATGACCGCCGCTGCCGTACCCACCGCCCGTGCCTACACCTGCACCGACGAGGCCGGCACCGCGCAGGCGCTCGACGAGTTCGGCCCGCCGTACGTGGTGAAGAACGACGGACTGGCCGCCGGCAAGGGCGTCGTGGTCACCGACGAGCGGGCAGCGGCGCTGGCACACGCGCGAGAGTGCGGTCGGGTGGTGGTCGAGGAGTACCTTGCCGGCCCCGAGGTGTCGCTGTTCGTGGTGACCGACGGGGAGGCGGCGGTGCCGCTGCTGCCGGCGCAGGACTTCAAGCGGGTCGGCGACGGCGACACCGGCCCGAACACCGGCGGCATGGGGGCGTACGCTCCGCTGCCCTGGGCCCCGGCCGGCCTGGTCGACGAGGTCATGCGCGACGTGGTGCACCCGACCCTGGCCGAGATGCGTCGCCGCGGCACGCCCTTCGCCGGCCTGCTCTACGTCGGGCTGGCGATCACCGCCGCCGGCCCCCGGGTGATCGAGTTCAACGCCCGTTTCGGCGACCCGGAGACCCAGGTGGTGCTCGCCCTGCTGGAGACGCCACTGGCCGGGCTGCTGCACGCCGCCGCCACCGGCACGCTGGCCGAACACCCGCCGCTGCGCTGGCACCCCGGCGCGGCGGTGACCGTGGTGCTCGCCGCGGAGGGATACCCGGCGAAGCCGCGTACCGGCGATGTGATCACCGGCGCGGACCGGCCGGGCGTCATCCACGCCGGCACCACCCGCCGGGCCGCCGACGGCGCCTTGCTCTCCGCTGGCGGCCGGGTCCTCTGCGGTACGGCCACCGGCCCCGACCTGGCCGCCGCCCGCGACGCCGCCTACGAGCTGGTACGCGGCATCACGCTGGCCGGCTCGCACCACCGCTCCGACATCGCCGCCGCCGCGATCGACGGCCGGATCGCCCTGCCCGACTGATCCCGGCCGGTCAGGCCAGCGGGGATCAGCCGATCGGGCCGGGTGGGCATTGACACCTCGTGTCACGATCATCGTGCCGGTGGCTGGCACGTGCCGCCGGGTACGGGGAGGAGGACGCGGTGACCGGTTTTCTCGGCGCGGCGCTCAGTTTTCCCACCGTCTTGTTCAGCTTCCTGCTGGTGGTCGTCGTCGGCTACTGGCTGCTGGTGTTGACCGGGGTGCTGGATCTCGGCGACGACCTGGACGTCGACGGCGTGCCGGGCACCTTCCTGGCCGGTCTCGGTCTCGGTGGTGTGCCCAGTGCGGTCATCTTCTCGCTGCTCGTCGCGGTCGCCTGGTTCGTCAGCCTCGCCGGTACCGCCCTGCTCGACGGCCTGGGTTTCGGTTCCGGCACCCGGATCCTGGTCTCGATCGGCGTGCTGCTGGCCGCCGCGGCCTGCGCGTGGGTGGTGACCCGGCTGGTCGCGGTGCCGTTGAGCCGGCTCTTCCCGACCGAGACGGACGCCACCCGGCACGCCTTCGTCGGCCGGCTCTGCGTCGTGCGCACCGGCACGGTCACCGCCGACTTCGGTCAGGCCGAGGTGACCGCGGCCGACGGCTCGTCGGCGGTGGTGCAGATCCGGCAGCCGGGCGAGGAGAAGATGTCCGCCGGCAGCTCCGCCCTGATCTACGACTACGACACCGAGGGCGAGTTCTTCTGGGTGATGCCCGCCGGGCCCGCCTTCGACCCTCTGAGACATAGCCCCGAGTAACCGCCCCAGGTGAGCCCGCCGCGCGCGGTTCACCCCGACACCACCGGGCCAGCCGGATCACCCCCATCTCCGGCCCGCCCCACGCTGCCCCTGAGACGCCCCGAAAGGAGGATGCGCGGCGTCCCGCCGGTAGTTCGCCGGCCGCGGTCGCCCGCGCGCCCAGCCATGGATGTCATCACCACCGGAATCGGTGTACTCCTCGCCGTCGTCCTGCTCATCGCGCTCGGCGTGGTGTTCATGGTCAGCCGGCTGTTCCGCAAGGTCGAGCAGGGCAAGGCGCTGATCGTCTCCAAGATCCGGCGGGTCGACGTGACCTTCACCGGCGCGGTCGTGCTGCCCGTGCTGCACAAGGCCGAGATCATGGACATCTCGGTCAAGACGATCGACATCGAACGGACCGGCAACGAGGGCCTGATCTGCCGGGACAACATCCGGGCCGACATCCGGATCACCTTCTTCGTCCGGGTCAACAAGACCACCGAGGACGTCATCAAGGTGGCGCAGGCGATCGGCACCGCGCGGGCCAGCGACCGGGAGACGTTGCAGGAGCTGTTCAACGCGAAGTTCTCCGAGGCGCTGAAGACGGTCGGCAAGCAACTCGACTTCGTCGACCTCTACACCAAGCGCGACGAGTTCCGCGACCAGATCATCCGGGTCATCGGCACCGACCTCAACGGATACAGCCTGGAGGACGCGGCGATCGACTTCCTGGAGCAGACGCCGATGGCGCAGCTCGACCCGAAGAACATCCTCGACGCCCAGGGCATCCGGAAGATCACCGAGCTGACCACGCAGGAGAACGTCCGGACCAACGAGTTCCGGCGCAGCGAGGAGAAGGAGATCACCCGCCAGAACGTGGACGCCAAGGAGGCGATCCTGGAACTGGAGCGCCGGCAGGCGGACGCCGAGGCGAAGCAGCGCCGCGAGATCGAGACCGTGCGGGCCCGCGAGGAGGCCGAGGTCACCCGGGTACGCGCCGAGGAGCGGCTGCGGGCCGAGACCGCAAACATCCGTACCGACGAGCAGTTGGGCGTCCAGCACGAGAACCGGGCGCGGGAGATCGCGGTCGCGGAGAAGAACCGCGAGCGGGTCATCGCCATCGAGACCGAGCGGATCGAGAAGGACCGCCTGCTGGAGGTGATCGGCCGGGAGCGGGAGACCGAGCTGAGCACGATCGCCAAGGACAAGGAGGTCGAGGCGGAGAAGCGGGCCATCGCCGAGGTGATCCGGGAGCGGATCGCGGTGGAGAAGACCGTGGCCGAGCAGGAGGAGAACATCAAGCGGCTGCGGGTGGTCGAGGAGGCCGAGCGGACCCGCCAGGCGCTGGTCATCCAGGCCGAGGCCGAGGCGCAGGAGAACCTGGTCAAGGACATCAAGGCGGCGGAGGCCGCCGAGGCGGCGGCCAAGCACAAGGCCCGCGAGGAACTGGTGCTGGCCGAGGCCCGGCAGCAGGCCGCCGAGCTGGACACCCGGGCGAAGATCCGGCTGGCCGAGGGGATCCAGGCCGAGAGCGCGGCGGCCGGTCTGGCCGAGGTGCAGGTGCAGGAGCGCAGCGCCGAGGCGATCGAGAAGGTCGGTCGCGCCGAGGTCGCCGTGGAGCGGGACAAGGCGCTGGCCGCCGCCGAGGCGGTGCGCGAGAAGCTGAAGGGCGAGGCCGAGGGTCTCACCGAGAAGGCCGCCGCGATGGCCGCGCTGGACGACGCGACCCGGGAGCACGAGGAGTACCGGCTGCGCCTGGAACTGGAGAAGGAGGTCCGGCTGGCCGGGCTGGACGCCCAGCGGCAGGTCGCCGAGGCCCAGGCCAAACTGGTCTCCACCGGCCTGGAGAAGGCGAACATCGACATCGTCGGCGGGGACAGCGTCTTCTTCGACCGGCTGCTCAGCTCGATCTCGTTCGGCAAGAGCGTGGACGGCTTCGTGGCCCACTCGGACGTGGCGAAGAACCTCGCCCAGCCGTGGCTGGACGGCAGCGCCAGCTTCACCGACGACCTGGCCCGGATGGTCGGCTCGCTGGACAGCGGCGACGTGCAGAACCTCACCCTGTCGGCGTTCCTGGTGCAGCAGATGCGGTCCGGCGGCGCCGACCAGGGCAAGCTCCAGGAGCTGCTGAAGGCCGCGCAGCGCCTGGGTGTGGCGGAGACCCCGGTCGCCGCCCTCACCGCGCCGCGGCAGCGTGCCGGTGAGTGAGCCGACCGACGGCAGCTACGAGGTGCTGCGCCGACGGCTCGACGGGCAGGCCGTCGAGCTGTCCCGGCGGGCGGAGGCGCTCAACTCCCGCCGGCTGGAGGTCTTCGGCGGCACCGAGCTGCGGTTGCTGAGCACCGAGCGGATCCGTACCGAGCACAACTGCGTACCCCGGGACATCGTCTCGGTCGGCGGGCTGATGCTCTTCGGCTACAACGTCTTCATCGGCCTCAAGCCGGAGACGACCATCGACGACGTCTTCTCGCTGCACCGGTTCACCCGGCAGGGCGGCGCGGACGCGGACGGCGCGGAGGTCTTCCGGTTCGACGAGGCCGGCCCGGACGAGCTGCCCGGCCTGCTGCGCCATTCGCAGTTCGTCCGCGACTTCGGCGAGCTGTACCGCTACTACCGGCAGGCCAAGCTGCTGCAACTGCGCCGGGTCGACGGCCGGCTGCTGGCGGTGTTCCAGACCGGGCCGCGTACCGAGGACATCCGGGTGCTGCGCTGGCAGGTCGGCATCGACGGGGTGCCCGAGTACCTGGACAGCCGGGGTGAGCGGGATCACGTCTTCCCGCCGACCCACGACTTCGAGTGGATCGAGACCACCCGCGAGGACCACATCCTCGGCCGGCATCCGCACATCTCCATCGACGGTGAGGTCTTCGTGGAGACGGTCGGCGGCACGCTGACCGTCAAAGTGGAGAACAACACCGAAATCGGCGAGGGCATCTACAGCGAGCCGGTGGACGAACCGCTACAGAGCCTCGCCGACGCCGACGTGCACTGGGCCCGGGTGGGGCCGCTGATCCTGCTGCGGCTGCGGCCGTACAAGGAGACGCAGTGGCGGCACCTGGTCTTCAACACGCTCACCCGTGAGGTGGTCCGGCTCGACGGCATCGGCATCGCCTGCCAGCGGCTGCCGGAGGACCACGGCATCATCTTCCCGGGCGGCTACCACCTGTCCACCGGCGTCACCCGCACCTTCGACACCGAGGTCTCCGACCTGGAGTTCGAGCGGGTGGTGCGCTCCCCCAACGGCGAGGATGTGCTCTACGTCTTCCACGCCCGCGCCGAGGGGCGCTCCCTGCTGCTGCCGTACAACGCGATCCGCAAGGAGGTGGCCGCGCCGATCCCGTGCCACGGGTTCTCGCTCTTCGACGACGGCACGTTGGTGGTGTTCCGGGCGGTCTCCGAGGAGCCGACCCGGGTCCACCCGATGCAGATCTGGCAGACGCCGTACGTCTCGGACGCGTACGCGGCGGCGCAGCCGGCCGGGACCGGGCCGCTGGAGCGGGTCGGGAACGCGGACCTGGTACGTGGCATCTCGGACTGCCTCTCGGCGGCCCGGATGGTCGACGGCACCACCACCGCCGAGGTGTACGAGGCACTGATCGCCGCGTGTGCCCGGATCACCGACCACTACCACTGGCTCGGCGAGGACGAACTCGGTGACCTGGCCACACCGCTGGCCGGACTGCGCCGCACCGCCACCGCCGTGCTGGAGGAGCACGAGAAGGTCCGTACCCTCACCGAGCAGGCCCGCACCGAACTCGACGCCAGCGCCGAGCAGATCGTCTCGCTGGCCCGGCGGGCCCGGGGCGAGGCGCCGTTGACCGCCGACGACTGGGTCGCCCAGCTCGGCGGCCTGCGTCGGGCACGCGGGCACCTGGAGACGCTGCGCGAGCTGCGGTACGTCGACCACGCCCGGATCGACGAGTTGGCCGCCCGGCTGGACGAGGAGCTGTCGGTGGCCGGCCGGCGGGCGGTCGAGTTCCTCCGGCGGGACGAGGCGTTCACCGGCTACCAGCAGGAGGTGGAGCGGCTCGCCGGTAGGGCCGCCGCGATCGGCACGGTGGCCGAGGCCGGCAAGGTCCGCGACGAACTGGCCGCCCGCACCGACGGCCTGCAGACCATCACCGACGTGGTGGGCGGGCTGGACATCGCCGACGCGACGGTGCGTACCGGCATCCTGGGCCGGGTCGGCGAGGTGCTCGGCGCGGTCAACCGGGCCCGCGCGGTGCTCGACAAGCGGCGCCGGGAGCTGGCCGCCGCCGAGGGACGGGCCGGCTTCGCCGCCGAGTTCGCCCTACTCGGGCAGGCGGTGACCGGTGCGCTGGCGGCGGCGGACACCGCCGAGCGCTGCGACGAGCAGCTTGGCCGGCTGCTGCTTCGGGTGGAGGAGCTGGAGTCCCGGTTCGGCGAGTTCGACGACTTCCTGGCCGAGCTGGCCACCCGGCGTACCGACATCTACGAGGCATTCTCGGCGCGCAAGCAGGCGTTGCTGGACGAGCGGTCACGCCGGGCCGACCGGCTGGTCGCCTCGGCCGACCGGATCCTGGTCAGCGTGCAGCGGCGGGCCGGCACGCTCGGCTCGCTGGACGAGATCAACACGTATTTCGCGGCCGATCCGATGGTGGGCAAGCTGCGCGCGGTGGTCGAGGAGCTGCGTACCCTCGGCGACGCGGTGCGGGCCGAGGAGCTGGACGGCCGGGTCCGCGCGGCCCGCCAGGAGTCCGGGCGCGGCCTGCGCGACCGCCTCGACCTGTACGCCGACGGCGGCGAGACGATCCGGCTGGGCCGGCACCGCTTCGCGGTAAACACCCAGCCGATCGACGTGGCGGTGGTGCCGGCCGAGGGCCGGATGGTGGTGGCGGTGACCGGCACCGACTACCGCGCCCCGGTCCGGGACGAGGAGTTCCAGCAGACCCGGCGGTTCTGGGATCAGCTGCTGGTCTCCGAGTCGACCCAGGTGTACCGGGCGGAGTACCTGGCCACCGCGATCCTGGCCACCGGCGAGGCGGGCCGCGACGGGCTCACCCTGGACGCGCTGCACACGGCGGCGGTGGACGCCGACGAGCTGCGGGAGCTGGTCCGGCGGGTCGCCGAGACCCGCTACGACGAGGGGTACGAGCGCGGCGTGCACGACCACGACGCCGCCGAGATCCTCCGCGTGCTGCTGCGCCTGCACGCCGGCGCGGGCCTGCTCCGCTACCCGCCGGCCGACCGGGCCGCCGCCCAGCTCTACTGGCGGTTCGGCACCGACGAGCCGACCCGGTCGGCCTGGACGGCTCGGGCCGCCTCGCTGGCCCGGGCCCGGCAGCGGTTCGGTCGCCCCGACGGCGAGGACGCGGCCGACCGGCTCTGCGCCCAGCTGGCCGGGGCGGTCGACGGCTTCCTGCGCGGCGCCGGGCTGCCGGTGCCGGCGGCCGGGACCGGCCTGGCCGGCGAATACCTTTTCGAGGAGCTTTCCGCTCCGCCGGCGCGGTTCGTCACCGGCGGCGGGGCGCGGGCCCTGCTGGACCGGTTCCGCCGGGCGCTCGGCGGCCCGCAGTCGCGCTCGTCCCGGGAGTTCGACGACGACCTGCGCGCGCTCGGCGACGACCTGGCCGGCCGGCACCAGCTGGTCGAGGCGTGGCTGGCCGCCTTCCTCGCCACCGACTCCCTGACCACCAGCGATGGGACGCTGTCCGGGTACGACCTGCCGGAGGCGGTGGCCGTCGAGCTGTGCGGCCCCGAGTTGCCCCGACAGGACAGCGCCGCGACCATGACGGAGGCCGTCGGCGGGCTGCTCGGCGCCCACCCGCGCATCGACGGCTCCGCGCTCGGCGTCCGGCTGGACGAGACGCTGGCCCGCACCCGGTCGTTCCGTACCGAGCTGGTTCCGGCGTACCGCGACTACCAGCGGCAGCGCAACGCGCTGGTGGAGACCGAGCGGGAGCGGCTGCGGCTGGAGGAATACCGGCCGAAGGTGATGAACGCCTTCGTCCGCAACCGGCTGCTGGACGAGGTGTACCTGCCGCTGATCGGCGACAACCTGGCCCGGCAGCTCGGCGCGACCGGCGACGGCAAGCGGGTCGACCAGTCCGGCCTGCTGCTGCTGATCTCACCACCTGGCTACGGCAAGACCACCCTGATGGAGTACGTGGCCAGCCGGCTCGGCCTGGTCTTCGTCAAGGTGAACGGGCCGGCCCTGGGCTCGAAGGTGACCTCGCTGGACCCGGCGGAGGCACCCGACGCCACCGCCCGGCAGGAGGTGGAGAAGATCTCCTTTGCCCTGGAGCTCGGCAACAACGTGCTGCTCTACCTGGACGACATCCAGCACACCAACCCGGAGCTGTTGCAGAAGTTCATCTCGCTCTGCGACGGGCAGCGCCGGATGGAGGGCATCTGGGAGGGCCGCACCCGCACCTACGACCTGCGCGGCAAGCGGTTCGCGGTGTGCATGGCCGGCAACCCGTACACCGAGTCGGGGAAGCGGTTCCGGATCCCGGACATGCTCGCCAACCGGGCCGACGTGTGGAATCTCGGCGACGTGCTCTCCGGCCGGGAGGAGGTCTTCGCGCTCAGCTACATCGAGAACGCGCTCACCGCCAACGCGGTGCTTGCGCCGCTCTCCGGGCGGGACCGCGCCGACCTTGAGCTGCTGGTCCGGATGGCACGCGGCGACGACTCGGTCCGGGCCGACCAGCTTTCCCACCCGTACCCGCCGGTGGAGTTGGAGCAGATCGTCTCGGTGCTGCGCAAGCTGCTGCGGGTGCAGCAGGTGGTGCTCGCCAACAACCAGGCTTACATCGCCTCGGCGGGGCAGTCCGACGACGCCCGCACCGAGCCCCCGTTCCAGCTCCAGGGGTCGTACCGGAACATGAACAAGCTGGCCGAGCGGATCGTCCCGGTGCTCACCGACGACGAACTGGAAGCGGTGATCGACGACCACTACCTGGGCGAGGCGCAGACCCTCGCCGCAGGCGCCGAGGCGAACCTGCTCAAACTCGCCGAGCTGCGCGGCCGGCTCACCCCCGAGCAGGCCCGCCGCTGGGCCGAGGTGAAGGACGCCTTCCGACGCTCGCGGGCGCTCGGCGGCACCGGCGACGACCCGGTGGACCGCGCGGTCGGGGCATTGGGCCTGCTCGCCGACCGGATCGGCGGGGTGCAGGCCGCGATCGACCGAGCCAGCACCGACCCGGGTCGGTGATCGCGGCAGGCAACGGGTCTGAGCGTCAGCAGCGGTCAGGCGTAGTAGCGGCGTAGTTCGCGGGTGAGCACCTTGCCGGTGGCGTTGCGCGGCAGGTACCTGACGAAGACCACGTCGCGGGGCACGGAGAACCGGGCCAGGTAGTGCCGGACGTACTCGCGGACCGCCTCGGCGTCCAACGTCTCGCCGGGGCGCAGAGCGAGGAACGCGGCGAGCCGCTGGCCGTACTCGGGGTCGGATACGCCGATCACGGCGGCCTCGCGTACCTGGGGGAGTTGGGCGAGCAGCTGCTCGACCTCGGAGGGGAAGACGTTCTCCCCGCCGGAGACGATCATGTCGTCGGCCCGGCCGTCGACGAAGAGCAGGCCGTCCGCGTTGACCCGGCCCAGGTCGCCGGTGTCCAGCAGGCCGTCGTGGCGTTCCCGGTCGGCACCCGAGGTGTAGCCCTCGAAGAGCATCTCGTTGCCGACGAAGATCCGGCCGACCCGGCCGCCGGGCACCGGCTCGCCGGCGTCGTCGAGGATCGCCAGCCGGGTGCCGCGTGGCGGCCGGCCGCTGGTGGTGGGGGCCAGGCGCAGGTCGGCGGGGGTGGCGATGGAGGCCCAGGACGCCTCGGTCGAGCCGTACAGGTTGTAGAGCACGTCGCCGTAGCTGTCCATGAAGGCCGGCGGAAGACCGCCGGGCAGCGCGGAACCGCTCACCGCCACCACCTTCAGCGGCGGCCGGGGCTCTGGTGCCGGCACCTCCATCAGCCGTTGCAGCATCACCGGCACCGCAAAGAGCGCCTGGCAGCGGTGCTGCACCAGGGCGTCGAGGGTGGCGGCCGGATCGAAGCGCCGGTGCAGCACGATGGTGGCCCGCAGCGCGAAGCAGACCTGTAGGGCCGCGTACCCCCAGGTGTGGAAGATCGGCGCGGCGATCATGACGTGGTCCCGGACGTGCAGCGGGATCCGGTCGATGATGGACACCAGCGGGCCGAAGCCGTCCGGGGTGGGCCGTCGGGCACCCTTCGGCGCGCCGGTGGTGCCCGAGGTGAGCACGATGATCCGGCCGTCCCGCTCGGGCGGGCGCAGTTCGCCGGGAAGGGCGGCGGTGACCAGGTCCTCCCGGGCCTGCTCGTCGAGGCGATGCAGGTCGGCCGGCAGCCCCAGGGTGCGTTCGGTGAACTCGTCGTCGTGCACCAGGACCCGCAGCCGCTGTTCCTCCGTCACGGTGGCCAGCTGTGCCGGGGAAAGCCCGGTGTTGACCAGCACGGCGTCCGCGCCGAGCAGGGTGGCGGCGACGATGGTCTCGACCAGGCCCGGGTGGTTGCGGCAGAGCACGGCGACCCGATCGCCCGGCTGGACGCCCAGGCCCGCACGGAGGGCGCGGGCGAGTCGCATGGAGCGCTCCAGGAGTTCCTGGTACGTCAGCTCGGCGCCCCGTTCGTCGACGACGGCGATCCGTCCCGGGTCCCGGGCCGCCGCCTGGCGCAGTTCGCCGGCCAGGCTCCAGCCCCATTTCCGTAGCGCGTTGAGCTGGGCGGCGACGCGGATCGGGCGGCCCGGGGTGAGCAGGCCACGGCGGGTCAGCGTGGCGACGACGAACGGCAGGTCCATACCCCGCATGCCTCCCTCACCGGTGCGGGCCGGGCGGTCACCGGGGCGACCGCCCGGGCGATCAGCGAATCTGCATGCCGGAGATGGCGCGGGAGATGACCAGGCGTTGGATCTCCGAGGTGCCCTCGAAGATGGTGTAGATCTTGGCGTCCCGGTACCAGCGTTCTACCGGGTGGTCGCGCAGGAAACCGGCCCCGCCGAGCAACTGGACGGCCCGCTCGGTGACCGACACGGCCACCTCGCCGGCCTTGAGCTTGGACATCGAGCCCTCGCCCGCGGTGAACGGCCGGTTGTTGCGACCCATCCAGGAGGCCCGCCAGACCAGCAGCCGGGCGGCGTCGATCTCCATCTTCATGTCGGCCAGCGCGAAGGCGACCGCCTGGTTGGTGATGATCGGCCGGCCGAACTGGACCCGCTCCTTCGCATACTCCAGGGCGTACTCGTAGGCGGCCCGGGCCACGCCGAGCGCCTGCGCGCCGACGGTGGGCCGGGACAGCTCGAAGGTACGCATCGCGGCCTGTCCGGAGGCGCGCTGCCCGGACCGGGCCCGGGCCAGCCGCTCCTCCAGCGCCTCCTTGCCGCCGAGCAGGCACCGCCCCGGCACCCGCACGTCGTCGAGGAAGACATCCGCCGTGTGCGACGCGCGTAGGCCCAGCTTGCGCAGCTTGCGGGTGGCGCTGAGCCCCGCCGTGCCCGGTGGTACGACGAACGCCGCCTGTCCCCGGGAGCCCAGTTCCGGCTCGATCGAGGCGGTGACCACGTGCACCCCGGCGATCCCGCCGTTGGTGGCGTACGCCTTCTGGCCGCGCAGCACCCACTCGTCGGCCGCCTCGTCGTAGGTGGCCCGGGTGCGCATCGCGGCGACGTCCGAGCCGGCCTCCGGCTCCGAGGAGCAGAACGCGGCGACGGCCGGGGCGTCGACGTCGCCGAAGCACTGCGGCACCCACTCGACGAGCTGGTCGGGAGTGCCGGTGCCGTAGATGGCGGCGACCGCGAGGGAGGTGCCGAAGATGCTCAGGCCGATGCCGGCGTCACCCCAGAACAGCTCCTCGCTGGCGATCGGCAGCGACAGACCGGTGGGGTCGGCCCAGCAGGTGGCGAGGAACTCGAAGCCGTACAGGCCGACCTTTGCCGCCTCCTGGATGACCGGCCACGGGGTTTCCTCGCGGGCGTCCCACTCGGCCGCGGCCGGGCGTACGACCTCGCTGGCGAAGCCGTGCACCCAGTCGCGTAGATCCCGCTGTTCCTCGTTCAGGTCGAGCGAGAACTCGACCATCTCAGGCCTTGGGGATGTCGAAGAGGTTGGCGATGTTGGCGGCCAGGCCCAGGTCGCCCTTTGCCTTGAGCTTGCCGGTCATGAACATCATGACCGGGTTGGCGCCGCCGGAGACGACCTTGAGGAACTCGACCGGGCCCAGGGTCAGGCTCAGGCGGGGGTCGTGCTGCGGGGTCTCGTTCATCGTGCAGGCGCCGTCGGCGATGACCACCTCGTAGGTGTCGGTGCCGCCATCCGGGGCGCCGGTGATGTTCCAGTGGATCACCGCGTTGGTGGAGCCGGCCCGGTCGGCGCGGAACAGCTCCGGCATCCGCCCGAAGACCTCGCCCAGGATCTTGCCGCGCAGGTCGCCCGACATCACCTCGGCGAGCTTGCTCTCCGGGGTGGACTTGACGAGCTGGGCGAACTCCTTCGGGCCGACGTTGGCGAAGTTGGCCGGGTCGAAGTCAGTCATGGAAGCACCTCTCGGACAATGGTTACTCCGGCGTAACCTTACGCATGAGTAGGTATGCTCGCAAGGTGTCCACCACGCCCGCCTTCAAGCGCCTCCCTCGGGCCGTGCGCGAGCAGCAGATGCTCGACGCCGCCGTGCGCGTCTTCTCCCGCCACGGCTATCACGGCGCCAGCATGGACGAGATCGCCGAGAAGGCCGGCATCTCCAAACCCATGGTGTACGCGTACCTGGGCACCAAGGAGGAGCTCTTCGTCGCCTGCCTGCACCGCGAGGGCACCCGGATGATGGAGGCCATTGCCGGGGCAGCCGCCCCCGACCTGCCGGCCGACGAGCGGCTCTGGCGCGGGCTGCGGGCCTTCTTCGGCTTCGTCGGGGCGCACCGGGACGGCTGGGCGGTGCTCTACCGGCAGGCCCGGGGAGAGCCGCCGTTTGCCGGCGAGCTGACCGTGATGCGGGCCCGACTGGTCGAGGTGGTCGCCGGCATGCTCGACCACGCGTTGCGCGCCGAGGGGCGCGAGGCGGCCGAAACCGAGCTGGAGGTGGTCGCGTACGCCCTGGTCGGCGCGACCGAGTCGCTGGCCGACTGGTTGGCCGACCGCCCGGAGGCCGACCCGGAAAAGACCGCGACCCGGATGATGAACGCCGCCTGGCTAGGCGCCGGCCAACTCCTCCGCGGCGTCACCTGGCACCCACCCTCGGAGTAAGGAAGGGCCCCCTATTAACGCCTCGTGTAGAGGAGGGGCCCCCTCTTAACACCCGCCCCGCGTACAGTGCGCCGTCCAGATCAGCGGCGCGCGGCCCGGCGGCGGGCACGGTGCCGGAGCCAACGCACCAGCTCCACCAGCAGCGTGACGACGAGCGCGAGGCCCAGCCCGGTCAGGATCCCGCGCAGCGGGTCAGTCTCGAAGGCCAGCCCACCGAAGGTGCCGAGCAGCACGCAGTACAGCGCCCACGAGCCGGCGCCGAGCAGGTCGAAGAAGAGAAACGACCGCAGTGGGTAGCAGATCGCGCCCATGGTCAGGGTGACCGCGGTCCGCCCACCGGGGACGTAGCGCGCGGCGGCGAGGATCATGCCACCGCGCCGGTCCACCGCCCGCCGGGCCCACTCCGAGCCGGCCCGGCGCCGGCTGTCCACCGGAAAGCGGGCCAGGCGTTGCGCCCCGCCGCGCCGCCCGATCGCGTACGAGAGATGGTCCCCGGCGAGCGCGCCGAGCAGGGCCGCCACGATCACCAGCAGCAGGTTCGGCTCGCCTCCCCGGGCGAGGACGGTCACCGTGATGATCGCCGCCTCGGCCGGCACCATCGGCAGGATCGCGTCGATCGTGGTCAGCCCGAACAGCAGCAGGTACACCCACGGCGAGCTGAGCGACTGCCGAACCAGGTCGAGCAGGTCCTCCATGGCTCCATGCTCGGGGCAGCGACTGTTAAGAGGGGGCCCTTCCTCTACACCAGGCGTTAATAGGGGGCCCTTCCTTTCACCTGGCCTAGGAGGTGGGGGTGGGGGGAGTGCAGGGCGAACGTCCAGCCGGTGGGGGTTGGGGCGGCGCTGAAGGCGACCGTGCTGGGCAGCGGGACCGGGAGCTTGAACGAGACGTCGACCGTGTACGCCTCGGGCAGCCGGTTTTCCAGCGCGGCTAGGCACCGGGCCTTGCTCCACATGCCGTGCGCGATCGGCCGGGGGAAGCCGAGCAGTCGCGCGCCCAGCCGCGAGGTGTGGATCGGGTTGTGGTCGCCGGAGACCCGCGCGTAGTCCGTACCCACTCGGGGTGTCACCCGCCAGCGGGCGGTGGCGGCCGGGGGCACGGGCCGCTCGCCCCGGTCGCGCCGCTCACCGCCGTCTGGCGTGCGCTGCCGGCCGAGGTACGTCGACACACCGCGCCAGACCTCCTCCCCGTCGACCGACCCGACCAGTACGACGTCGACCTGCCGTCCCCGGTCGTGCGGGCGGAGGTTCTCCGCCCAGGTGGTGAAGTCCAGCCGGTCGGTGACGCTGACCGGCCGGTGCACGGTGATCCGGTTGCCGATGTGCACCACCCCGGTCAGCGGGATCGGAAACTCCGGCGCGGTGATCAGCCGCAGCGTCAGCGGGAAGCCCATGACGTGCGGGAAGGTCGCCGGCAGCCGGTCGGCGAGCCGGAACCCGCAGACCCGGTCGTAGTCGGCCAGCCGCTCCGGATCGACGGTGACGCCGCTGACGGCCAGCTCGACGGCGGACACCTCGTCGCGGCGCCGGCCGCCCAGCCCGGGCACCGCGCCGAGCAGTGCCCGCCGGTACAGCGGCCCGGCCGCCGGCATCCCCGACAGCTCCACCCGGGCCCGAGTCGCCGGTGCCGAGATCGCGGCGGCCAGGATCTCCGGCGTCAGGGTCTCCGTCGGTCCGTCGATCAGCTCGCCGACCGACAGGTCGTCGACCGGTTCATCCCGGCGCCTGCGCCTGGCCATCAGGCCCCCAACAGGCTCTGGCCGCAGACGCGGACCACGTTTCCGCTGGCCGCGCCGGACGCGGGCCAGGCCAGCCAGCCGATCGTCTCGGCGACGTCCACCGGCAGCCCGCCCTGGGAGAGGCTGTTCATCCGGCGGCCGGCCTCGCGTAGCACCAGCGGGATCCGGGCGGTCAGCCGGGTCTCGATGAACCCGGGCGCGACGGCGTTGACGCTGATCCCACGTTCGCGCAGCGCCGGGGCGAGCGAGTCGACCAGCCCGATCACACCGGCCTTGCTGGTGGCGTAGTTGGTCTGGCCCCGGTTGCCGGCGATCCCGGCGATCGAGGAGACGCCGATGATCCGCCCACCGGCCGGGATCAGCCCGCGTTCCAGGAGCAGGTCGTTGATCCGCTCCTGGCTGGCGAGGTTGACGTCGATGACCTGGTCCCACCGGTCGGCGTCCATCCGGCCGAGGGTCCTGTCCCGGGTGATGCCGGCGTTGTGCACCACCACGTCCACCCGGCCGTGACGGCCGGCCAGGTGATCGGCGAGCCGGGCCGGCGCGTCGGCGACGGTCAGGTCGAGCTGCACGGCGCTGCCGCCGATCTCGTTGGCGACGCCGGCCAGCTCGTCGCCGGCCGCCGGGACGTCGAGCGCCACCACGGTCGCGCCGTCGCGGGCCAGCACCCGGGCCAGCGCCGCGCCGATGCCGCGGGCCGCGCCGGTGACCAGCACGACCTGCCCGTCCAGTGGGCGATCCCAGTCGACCGGCGCGCTCGCCTGGCCGGCGCCGACCCGGATCACCTGTCCCGAGACGTACGCGGAACGGCCCGACAGCAGGAATCGCAGGGTCGCCTCCAGGCTGGTCCAGGTGCCCGGGTCGGCGTCGCGCGTGACGTACACCAGTTGCGCGGTGGTGCCCCGACCGAACTCCTTGGCGATGCTGCGGGTAAGCCCCTCCAGGGCCCGTTGGGCGGTCGCCTCGCGCGGGGTGGCGCATTCGGCGGGTGGGGTGCCCAGCACGATCACCCGGCCGCTGGGCTGCACCGCCCGGGCCTGCGGATGAAAGAAGTCGTAGAGCTGGCGCAGCCCGGTCGAGTCGGTGATGCCGGTGGCGTCGTAGACCAGGGCGGCGCTGGCCGGCGTACGGCCGGTCGCCGGATCGGGGACGGCGGTGGCCGGGTCGCGCAGGGCGAGCCCGGCGGAGGCCAGGATCTTGCCAACCGGTTCGGCGAGGCGGCCACCGGTGGCGGCACCCAGCAGGACCAGCCCGGGGAGGATCGGCTCGCCGGGGACGTGCCGGCGCAGTCGCGGCGGATCGGGCAGCCCGAGGCGCTTGACCAGCGCCCGACCGGCGCCCGACTGGACGAAGCTCGCGTACCTGTCGGTCATGGGCGTAGCCTACTGGCGAGTAAGGTGCGGGCAACACTCCTGAGGAGGCGGATCATGCAGAACGTTCGACGGGTCGCGGTGATCGGCGGCAACCGGATCCCCTTCGCCCGCTCCAACTCCCGGTACGCCAGCGCCTCCAACTCGGACCTGCTCGGCGCCGCCCTGGACGGCCTGATCGCCCGGTTCGGCCTGGCCGGGCAGCAGGTCGGCGAGGTGGTCGCCGGCGCGGTGCTGAAGCACTCGAAGGACTTCAACCTCACCCGTGAGGTGGTGCTCGGCTCCAAGCTCGACCCGCGCACCCCCGCGTACGACATCCAGTTGGCCTGTGGCACCGGCCTGGAAGCGACGATCCTGGTCGCCAACAAGATCGCCCTCGGGCAGCTCGACGTCGGCATCGCCGGTGGCGTCGACACCACCTCGGACGCCCCGCTCGCCGTCAACGAGGAGCTGCGTCGCACCCTGCTCAAGCTCAACTCCGCCCGCACCCTCGGCGAGCGACTGCGGATCGCGGCGAAACTGCGCCCGGCCCAGCCGTTCAAGCCGGAGATCCCGCGCAACGCCGAGCCCCGCACCGGGCTCTCCATGGGCGAGCACGCCGCCCAGACCGCGCTGCGCTGGAACATCGACCGGCAGGCGCAGGACGAACTGGCGCTGCGTTCGCACCAGCGGCTCGCCAGCGCGTACGACAAGGGGTTCTTCGACGACCTCATGACCCCCTACCTGGGTCTGACCCGCGACCAGAATCTCCGCCCGGAGAGCACGCTGGAGAAGCTCGGCGCGCTCAAGCCGGTCTTCGGGGCCAGGGGCCCGGACGCCGAGCGGGCCACCATGACCGCCGGCAACTCCTCGCCGCTCACCGACGGCGCCTCCACGGTGCTGCTGGCCAGCGAAGAGTGGGCGGCCGAGCACCACCTGCCGGTGCTGGCCTGGTTCTCCTGGTCGGAGACGGCCGCGGTGGACTTCGTGCACGGCGACGAGGGTCTGCTGATGGCCCCCACGTACGCGGCGCCCCGGCTGCTCGCCCGAGCCGGGCTCACCCTCCAGGACTTCGACTACTACGAGATCCACGAGGCGTTCGCCTCCCAGGTGCTGGCCACCCTGGCCGCCTGGGAGTCGAAGGAGTTCTGCGCCGAGCGGCTGGGCCTGGACGCCCCGCTTGGCGCGATCGACACCGACAAGCTCAACGTGAACGGCTCCTCGCTGGCCGCCGGCCACCCGTTCGCCGCGACCGGCGGCCGGATCGTGGCGACCCTGGCCAAGCTGCTCGCCGAGAGGGGCAGCGGACGCGGGCTCATCTCCATCTGCGCCGCCGGCGGCCAGGGCGTGACCGCGATCCTGGAACGCTGACCCGCTGGGCGTCCAAGCTGCACCCGGTCGGGGAGGTGGGCAGCGGTACGGCGAGAATGGCGGGGTGACGACGATCCCGAACGTGCTCGCCAACCGGTACGCCTCGCCCGAACTGGTCGCCCTCTGGTCGCCGGAGGAGAAGGTCCGGCTGGAGCGGCGGCTCTGGCTCGCCGTGCTCCGGGCTCAGCGGGACCTCGGCGTGCCGGTGCCCGACGGGGTGGTCGAGGCGTACGAGCGGGTGCTCGACGATGTTGATCTTGCCTCGATCGCGGAGCGGGAGCGGGTGACCCGGCACGACGTGAAGGCGCGGATCGAGGAGTTCAGCGCGCTCGCCGGGCACGAGCACGTGCACAAGGGGATGACCTCCCGGGACCTCACCGAGAACGTCGAGCAGCTCCAGGTGCGCCGGTCGCTGGAACTGATCCGGGACCGGGTGGTGGCGACGCTGGCCCGGCTGGCCTGGCACGCCCACGAGTACGCGGACGTGGTGATGGCCGGCCGGTCGCACAACGTGGCGGCGCAGGCGACCACGCTGGGCAAGCGCTTCGCGTCGGCCGCCGAGGAGCTGATCATCGCGTACGAGCGGCTGGAGGACCTGATCGCCTGGTACCCGCTGCGGGGGATCAAGGGTCCGGTGGGTACCGCCGCCGACCAACTGGACCTCTTCGACTCCGACGCCGGGAAGGTGGCCGAGCTGGAGCGGCGGGTCGCCGAGCACCTCGGCTTCAACCGGGTGCTGGACAGCGTCGGCCAGGTTTACCCGCGCTCGATCGACCTGGCCGTGATCTCCGCGCTGGCGCAGGTGGCCGCGGCACCGTCGTCGCTGGCCACGACGATCCGGCTGATGGTCGGTCAGGAGTTGGCCACCGAGGGCTTCAAGCCGGGCCAGGTCGGTTCCAGCGCCATGCCACACAAGATGAACACCCGCTCCTCGGAGCGGGTGAACGGCTTTGCGGTGATCATCCGCGGGTACCTGTCGATGGTCGGCGAGCTGGCCGGCGACCAGTGGAACGAGGGGGACGTCTCCTGCTCGGTGGTCCGCCGGGTCGCCCTGCCGGATGCCTTCTTCGCCGCCGACGGGCTGTTCCAGACCTTCCTCACCGTGCTGGACGAGTTCGGCGCGTACCCGGCGGTGATCAACCGGGAGCTGGAGCGCTTCCTCCCGTTCCTGGCCACCACCAAGATCCTGGTCGCCGCGGTGCGCCGGGGCGTCGGCCGCGAGACCGCCCACGAGGCGATCAAGGAACACGCCGTCGCCGTGGCCCTGGCCATGCGGGAGCAGGGCACCCCCGAGAACGACCTCCTCGACCGCCTCGCCGCCGACCCCCGCCTCGCGCTGACCCGCCCCGAGATCGACGCCCTGGTCGCCGACCGGGCCGCCTTCGTGGGCGCCGCCCCCGCCCAGATCAATGCGGTAACCGCCCGGATCACCAAGATCGTCCAGACCCACCCCCACGCCGCCACCTACGCCCCACCCCCCATCCTCTGACCTGCCGATCCCGTTGACGGCAAAGTGGTGGGGTCAGGCGTCACGGGTGGGAGTTTCGGCGGCGGTGGAGAGGTTGGGGGCGCTGGCGGGTTCGGCGATGCCGCCGAGTTCCTCGGCGAAGGCGGGGTCCTGGGCGGTTTCCGCGGCGACCAGGGGTTGGTCGGGGGGCATGACGTCGGGGACCTTGGGCACCACGATCACGGCGGTGCCGTACGCGCAGATCTCCATCCACATCTCGCCGCAGTCGCGGCTGTCGAACCGCATCCCCACCACGGCGTTCGCGCCGAGTCGCTGGGCCTCCTCGCCGAGCCGGGCCACCGAGTCGGTACGCCAGCGGGTGAGGTTGTCCGGCGCCATCGGGTCGTACGCGCCACCGCGGAGGTTCTTCACGCCCTCGCGGTACGGGTTGCGGGTCCTGGCCATCGAGGAGACCACTTCGCCGAGGATCTGGCGGATCTCGTAGCCGGGAAGTTGATCCGTCGTCACGACCAGCACGTTTCCGATGCTGGCAGGCGCGGCTGCGGCTCGATGTGAGCCGTGTTCAGCTGATCGGATGCTGAAAAACAGCGCGGCGCGGACGGCGGGCGCGTACCCCGCCATCCGCGCCGCCAGGGCGCTAACCGTCAGACACCGGCCACCGAGGTGATCCAGGCCCGGTTGAACGCGACACTGCCGTAGTTCTGGATGGTCACGCCGTCGGCGGTGGAAGCCACGCCGACCTGGAGGCCGTTGTAGAACTGCGGGCCGCCCGAGTCGCCCCGCCAGGCGTTGCCGTTGATCCGCGAGCTCCGGATCGCCTGCCCGCCGTACGCGTCGCTGGCGCTGTTGCTGGTCACCTGCACCGACGCGGTCTTGAGCTGGGGCGACGCCGAGCAGCCGCTGTAGCAGGTCATGCCCCAGCCGTAGATCGAGTTGGTCGAGCCGACCGGCGGGTTGCTGCTGGCCAGGCTGACGTAGCTGGTGCTCACCGAGCTGGAGAGCCGCATCAGGGCCAGGTCGTAGCGGCTGTAGGAGGCGCTGACGGTGCGGGTGACGCCGCCGGAGGCGTAGTAGACGCTGCCCACCCGGACGGACATCGTGCCGCTGACGCAGTGCCGGGCGGTGAGCACCCACTGGGGTGCGATGATCGTGCCGGAGCAGGTGAACGAGCCGTTGCTGAAGACCGCAGCGGCCCATGGCGCGGAGGAGACGGTGCCGCCGCCGATGATGTACGGGCTGACGGGCGCGGCGACGGCGCCCGAACTGGCGCCGAGCACGCCGGCCAGGGCTGTGGCGAAGACCGCGATCAGGGATCGGATGCGCACGGTAGGGCTCCTTCGGGGTTTTTGGGACCCGGGTGTGCCGGGTCGACCTGCGGTGGCGGGTGGGGGTGACCCGTCACCGCGACGCCATTAAATCGACGTCTGACGATGTACCGTAGGGCCCGGTGAGATGTTTCACAAGAGGTTCATTGAAACAAGATGATGTAACAGTCGGATTTCCCCGGCGGGGTGCGGGGTGCCGTGCTCTGGGGGCGCAGTCGATCCGTCGGGGAATCCGGCAACAAACCCGTATCGGGATCGCAACGAACCCGTATCGGTCCCGAGGGGGGTGCGCGGGTAGAGTCGAGTACTCCTCCGGCGGCGTCCGACCGGTGCGTCTGACGCGGTATCTGCCGGGTAGGCTGGCTGCGCTCGCCCGTTGTGGGTCGGCACCCAACTGCGTACACAGTCAGGAGTGCCCAGTGCCTCGCGTCGTCGTCGACGTCATGCTCAAGCCCGAGATCCTCGATCCGCAGGGCCAGGCCGTCGCAAACGCGCTGCCCCGGCTCGGCGTCAACGACGTCGCCTCGGTTCGGATCGGCAGGCGGATCGAGATCGACTTCACCGGTGAACCGGACCTCGACCGGGCCCGGGAGATCGCCGACAAGTTGCTCGCCAACCCGGTCATCGAGGACTTCACCGTCCGCCTGGTCGAGGCCGACGAGCCTGCGGACGCCCGCTCGTGACCGCGCGGGTCGGTGTGGTGACGTTCCCCGGCTCGCTCGACGACGGGGACGCCGCCCGGGCCGTCCGGATCGCCGGCGCGGAGCCGGTCCGCCTCTGGCACGGTGACCCGGAGCTGCACGGGGTGGACGCCGTCGTCCTGCCCGGCGGCTTCTCCTACGGTGACTACCTGCGCTGCGGCGCCATCGCCCGGTTCGCCCCGGTGATGGAGAAGATCGTCGACGCTGCCGCCGGTGGCCTGCCGGTGCTCGGCATCTGCAACGGCTTCCAGATCCTCTGCGAGGCCCACCTGCTCCCCGGCGCGCTCACCCGCAACCAGCATCTGCACTTCCGCAACCGCGACCAGATCCTGCGCATCGAGGCGGTCGGCACCGCCTGGACCAACACGTTCCAGCCGGGCCAGGAGGTGCTGATCCCGGTCAAGAACGGTGAGGGCTGCTACGTCGCCGACCCCGCGACCCTGGACGAGCTCGAAGCCGAGGGCCGGGTCGTCGCCCGGTACGTCGGCGGCAACCCCAACGGGTCGCAGCGGGACATCGCCGCCATCACCAACCCCGCCGGCAACGTGGTCGGCATCATGCCGCATCCCGAGCACGCGGTGGAGGCGCTCACCGGCCCCTCCCTCGACGGCCTCGGCTTCTTCACCTCGGTGCTCAAGCACCTGGTGGGGGCGCCGGCGTGACCGTCCGCAGCGGGATCATCGGTCGGCTCACCCGCCCGTCGGGCGGCGAGCGTAACGAGGAGAGGTCATGACCACGCATCCGGACCCGGTACGGGAGACCCCGGAGGCAACCCCGGCGGCGCCGGCGCAGCCCCGCCCGGCCGCCGTCGCGCCGGCCCGGCACGCCGCCGCCGAGGAGCTTTCCGAGTGGGCCGACGGGGTGGACACCGTGCCGCGCGCCGGTGGCACCCCGGAAGAACTCCAGCCCCACGCCGAGTTGGGGCTCCGGGACGACGAGTACGACCGTATCCGGCACATCCTGGGCCGCCGGCCGACCCAGTCCGAGCTGGCGATGTACTCGATCATGTGGAGCGAGCACTGCTCCTACAAGTCCAGCAAGGTGCACCTGCGGCAGTTCGGCGAGAAGGCCCCGCCGAGCGACCGGCTGCTGGCCGGCATCGGTGAGAACGCCGGTGTGGTGCGGATCTCCGACGAGCTGGCGGTGACCTTCAAGGTCGAGTCGCACAACCACCCGAGCTTCGTCGAACCGTACCAGGGCGCGGCGACCGGTGTGGGTGGCATCGTCCGCGACATCCTCGCCATGGGCGCTCGCCCGGTGGCCGTGATGGACCCGCTGCGCTTCGGTGCCGCCGACCACCCGGACACCGCCCGGGTGCTGCCCGGCGTGGTCGCCGGTGTCGGCGGGTACGGCAACTGCCTCGGCCTGCCCAACATCGGTGGCGAGGTGGTCTTCGACCCCTGCTACCAGGGCAACCCGCTGGTCAACGCGCTCTGCCTCGGCGTGCTGCCGGTGAGCCGGCTACAGAACAAGGCCGCCGTCGGTCCCGGCAACGTCGTCGTGCTGATGGGTGCCAAGACCGGCCGGGACGGCATCGGCGGCGTCTCGGTGCTGGCCAGCGCCACCTTCACCGAGGGCAGCGAGCAGCGCCGCCCGTCGGTGCAGGTCGGCGACCCGTTCATCGAGAAGCTGCTGATCGAGGCCTGCCTGGAGCTGTACGACGCCCAGCTCGTCGCCGGCATCCAGGATCTCGGCGGTGCCGGGCTCACCTGCGCGCTCACCGAAACCGCGGCGGCGGCCGGCACCGGCATGCGGGTCTGGCTGGAGCGGGTGCCGCTGC
The DNA here is from genome assembly GCF_050942455.1 of Micromonospora sp. CA-263727. NCBI lineage: Bacteria > Bacillati > Actinomycetota > Actinomycetes > Micromonosporales > Micromonosporaceae > Micromonospora > Micromonospora sp. CA-263727. Next base: position 147,835 of record NZ_CP192031.1, on the reverse strand, counting down.
GCGAGCCGTCGATGGAGCCGCACGAGATCCTGGCCAGCGAGTCGCAGGAGCGGATGCTCCTGGTCGTCGAGCCGGCCAAGCTCGAAGCGGTGCTCAAGACCTGCGACAAGTGGGGCGTGCTGGCCACCGCGATCGGCGAGGTCACCGCGCCGGAGCCGGACGGCCAGCCGGGCCGGCTGCTGATCACCTGGCGGGACCACCTGGTGGTGGACGTACCGCCGGGCTCGCTGGTGGACGATGGCCCGGTCTACGCCCGCCCGATGCGTGAGCCGGCCGACCTGATCCTGCTCCAGGCCGACCGGGCCGAGACGCTGCCCCGGCCAGCCGACCCGGACGCGCTGCGCGCGACCGTGCTGCGCATGATCGCCTCGCCCAACCTCTGCGACAAGACGTGGGTCACCGAGCAGTACGACCGCTACGTGCTCGGCAACACCGTGCTCGCCCAGCCGGAGGACTCGGGCGTCATCCGGATCGACGAGCGGACCGGCCTCGGCGTGGCGCTGTCGGTGGACGGCAACGGCCGGTACGCCCGGCTCGACCCGTACCACGGCGCCAAGCTGGCGCTGGCCGAGGCGTACCGGAACGTGGCCGTCACCGGCGCGACGCCGATCGCGGTCACCGACTGCCTCAACTTCGGCTCGCCGGAGGACCCGGGCGTGATGTGGCAGTTCGCCGAGGCCGTGCGCGGCCTGGCCGACGGCTGCGCCGAACTGGGCATCCCGGTGACCGGTGGCAACGTCAGCTTCTACAACCAGACCGGGGCGGCGGCGATCCACCCGACGCCGGTGGTCGGTGTGCTCGGTGTGCTGGAAAACGTGGCCGACCGGGTCGCGACGGGCTTCGCCCCTCGGCCCAACGGCGACCACGACCAGCTCTTCCTGCTCGGCGAGACGCACGTGGAACTCTCCGGCTCGGAGTGGGCCTGGGTGACCCACCAGCACCTCGGCGGTGTACCTCCGCAGGTCGACCTGGCGCGTGAGAAGCAGCTCGCCGGGCTGCTGGCCGCCGCCGCCCGGGTGGGGCACCTCAGCTCCGCGCACGACCTCTCCGACGGCGGGCTCGCGCAGGGCCTGGTGGAGTCCTGCCTGCGGCACGGCGCTGGCGCGCGGATCGCGGTGCCGGAACGCTTCGAGGGCGGCTCCATGCCGTTCGTCTTCCTGTTCAGCGAGTCCGCCGGCCGCGTGCTGGCCTCGGTGCCGCGCGGCCACGAGAAGGCGTTCACCGCGCTCTGCGCCGAGCACGACGTGCCGTGGGAGCTGATCGGGGTCACCGACCCGACCGGCGGCGCGCTGGAGGTGCACGGCCAGTTCCGGATCGGCCTGGACGAGTTGCGCGAGGCGTACAGCGGCACCCTGCCGAGCCTCTTCGGCGGCGTGCAGCCTTTCGAGGTGACCGCCGCGGACGCCGTCGGGTCGCCGCTGGACGAGCCGCCGGCCGGCTCGCCGGCCGTGCCGGCCCCCGCGGTGGCGGTCGCTGCTGTCGTGCCCGGGAGCGACACCGGTCCGGTCGACGCGGAGTCCGACGCCACGGCCGACTCCGCGGCGGGCTCCGGTGCGGAGCCGGCCGGTGACGTCGGCGTCGGGGGTGCCGCGGAGCCGGCCGGCGACGGCGAGGTGGCTGGCGCGCTTGATTCCACCGATGGTGCCGAGGTTGCGGGTGTCCCCGAGCCCGCGAGCGGCGTCGGGGCGACGGGCGCGGCATCCGCGTCGGGCTCGGAGACCGGCGAGTCGGCTGCCGAGCCGGTCGACCGCCCGGCGGACCGCGCGGTCCGCGCGGTCACCGGGTCGCCGGAGAAGGCCGCGAGCGGCGACGAGCCGGCGGGTCAGGGCGACCCGGCCGGCGGCGAGGCCGGTGGCGGTGCCCAGCCCGGTGCCGCCGAGCAGCCCGCTGCGCCCGACGAGCGCTGAGGCGTCGACCCCGGCCGTCTCCGTCTAGCCCGGGATCCGGGGCCTGGTTCCACTGGGCCGCGTAGACCCCGGCCGAGTTCGGCCGGGGTCTACGCGGCATTGGTGGTAGGCACGACTGCTGCGTGCCCCGTGACGCTGCGTGCCTACAACCGGAAGGGCATTGGTCGCCCACACGAGCTTTGCTCTGCTTCAATTCACGCAGCACCAGTTGGCCAGCCTCAATACACCGATCCGCAGCCACGTCATGCGCCAGCGTCCTTGACGGACAGTGACCGTTGCGCTGGTCGAAGCAGAGCAACGACGAGGAACACATTAGGCCGGGGCTGGCAGTGGGGCAGGTCGACACCATCGGTGAAGGTTGTGGAGACCGTTCGGGGGACCGAACGTGCACGATCTACGGGGCGCCGCAGCAGGGGGATCCCGGAACCCCGGGATCCCCCTGCTGGTGCGCGAAGAATTGCTCTAGTCGTCGAGCCAGTCGAGTCGGCGGCCGCCACGGTCCTGCGCCGGGCCGTCCGGCCGGCCTCGGCCGGCCTGCGCCGGGTCGCCGTAGTTGCCAGCCGGTTGGCCGCCGTAGCCGCCCTGGTCGTAGCCGCCGGTGTTGTCGTAGCCGCCGCCGCGTTGCTGTGAGGGCTCCTGGCCGTAGCCGCTGGCGGGTTGGCCGCCGTAGCCGCCCTGGTCGTATCCGCTGCTGTTGTCGTAGCCGCCGCCGCGTTGCTGTGAGGGCTCCTGGCCGTAGCTGCCGACGGGTTGGCCGCCGTAGCCGCCCTGGTCGTATCCGCCGGTGTTGTCGTAGCCGCCCCGCTGGCGTGGGGGTTCCTGACCGTAGCCGCCGGCCGGCTGGTCGTACCCGCCAGTCGATTCCGCGCCACGGCCATAGCCGCTGCTCGACTCGCCCCGACCGTAGCCCCCGCCGGAGTCGCTCTGCCCGTAGCCGCCACCCGGCGCAGCCGGGCCATAGCCGGCGTTGGCGTCGCCCTGGCCGTAGCCCCGGGTCGAGTCGGCCTGGCCGTAGCCGGCGTTGGGGTCGCCCTGGCCGTAGCCGCGGGTCGAGTCGCCCTGGCCATAGCCGCCGGTGGGCTCGTTGCGGCCGTAGTCACCGCCGGCCGGCTCGCCCCGAGCGTAGCCAGTGGACTCGGACTGACCGTATCCCTGGCCCGCCCCGGGCTCGTAGAGGCCGGTCGCGTACGGATCGGCGGGAGCGGGGTACCGAGTCTCCTCGCCGTTGTAGCGGCCGGTCGGCTCGTCGTACCGCTCGCCGTAGCCGCCGGCGCCGCCCGCCGGTGGGTAGTCCGCGCCGCCGCTGCCGGCACCGTAGTCGCGGCTGCCGTAGCCACCACCGGACGACGGGCTGCTGTTGCCGTAGCCGCCACCGGAGGAGGGGGCGTTGCCGTAACCGGGTGCGCCGTAGCCGCCCGGCTCGTCGCCGTAGCCGCCACCACCGGACCAGCCCTGACCCGGCCCGCCCGGCGCGCCGTACGGCTGCGGAGGGGCGCCGTACGGGTCCGGCGGGACGTCGTCGACGACCGGCTGGTGCATCATCGTCGGCGCGTTGCTCAGGCCGGGGCCGCCCACCATGGTCGGGTCCGGGGCGGAGCCGACCCGGTTCACCACCCGGGTGTGGTCGTCCGCACCCACGAACGCGCCCCGGGCCGCCGGGACCGCTCCGGCCGGTGCGCCCGCCGGGGCGTCGCCGCCCTCCGCCTCGGCGTCCTCGTTCTCCTTGCGCTTCATCCAGAGCAGCACGATCGTGCCGACACCGACCGCCACGAAGAGGCCGCCCAGCAGGATCAACAGCCAGCTGCCGAAGCCGCCGGAGTCCTCGTTCCCGGCCGGAGCCTGCGCCGCGACGCTCTCACCGGCGGTGTTCTCGTCCTCTTCGGTGAGTTCCTCGTCGAACGGATCCTCGGTGGGCACGGCCGATTCAGACGCCGACGGCGTGGCACTCGGGCTGGCCGACGACTGGATCGCCAGGGTGATGCGCCGCCCGGTGATGCTCTGGCCCGGGCTGGCGTTGAAGCTCACCGCATTGGTGACGTTGTTCGCGCTCGCCCCGATGTCGATCCGCCCCGGGGCGATGGGGTTGTCGCTGGTGCCCGTGAAGCGGAAGTTGCCGTCTCTGTCACTGGTGGCTTCCCGGCGCTTGTCGGCGCTGTCCTTGAGCAGGACGAGCGCGCCCGACACCCCCTCGCCGGCCTGGTTCACGACCTTGCCCGAAATCGACCGCACCGTCTGCGGCGCCTGCGGTGCCTGCGTCGTCGGCGGCGCCTGCTCTCCCCGAACAGTGAGCTGGAAGCTGCCGACTGCGGGTTCGGAGTTGTCCGGCTGGACCTGAACGGTGACGGTGACGGATGCGTTTCGGGCGTTGTCGTTGGCCCGAAGCGTCAGCAGTTGGGTTCTCGGCGCTGGCGCATTCAACTGAACGCTTCCGCAGCCCCTGGCGCAGCTCACGCCAGCGGGCAGACCAGTCAGATTGATCTCGGCACTGGTGTCACCCTCACCCGGGGTGATCTGCAAGGTAACCGTGGCGTCGCTGCCAGCATTGACCGTCACCGAGTTAGGGATCACGTTGACGCTGGCGGCGAATGCGGGTGTGGCGGGGGTGGCGAGCAGGGCACCGACCATCAGCGCCACGACCACACCGGCCCGCTTTTGCCAGGCTCGTCGGTGTGTTGACACGTCCACCGCCTTCCGAACTGACCTCCCCTGACCAGCGGGTGCCGGGCGGGGGAACATCACGGTACGAATACGCCGTCGGCAACTATGCCTTGTTGGGGCGGATCGGCGCGACCCAGGGCCAGGGTGATACGTGGCGCGGTCACGCCGTATCGTCCCGTCGTGTCCTCTCCGTACATTAAGTCCGCTGCGGTCGCGACAGCGTTGGCGGCTCTCGATGAGGGGCGTGCCCCCGAACGGTCGGTGCTCCGTGAGGCGGTCAGGGCCCTGTTGACCATCCTCGCGGATCGCGCCCCCGGCCGATCGGTGGAGGTGCGCGTCCCACCTTACGGTGTAGTTCAGTGCATGCCGGGGCCGCGACACACCCGCGGTACGCCTCCGAACACGGTGGAGATGGATCCGGAAACCTGGCTCGGGTTGGCGACGGGGCGACTCGACTGGACGCAGGCGATCACGGAGGGTCGCGTGCGGGCCAGTGGGGTCCGCGCGGACCTGTCCGCGTATCTGCCGCTCGAACTGGGGTGACGCATGTTGCTGCTGACACAAAGCGGTGACAATGTGACTGTATGTGGCGACTTGGATTCGCGTACACTGTCAGGCGACGACAGTGTGGTCCCCGGCCGAGCAGTGCGGAGCTGTCCCATGGTTTTCGCCAGGCCAGTCCAGACCAGCAAGAGGGAGCGGCAGGTGCCCCGAGGCGACGGCCGGCTGAGCCACGACCTTGATCCCCAACGACCCGGTCCCCAGGACGCGTGCGGCGTCTTCGGTGTCTGGGCCCCGGGGGAAGAGGTCGCGAACCTGACCTACTTCGGGCTGTACGCGTTGCAGCACCGGGGGCAGGAGGCGGCCGGCATTGCGGTCAGCGACGGCTCCGGCGTCGTGGTTTACAAAGATCTCGGCCTGGTGGCCCAGGTCTTCGACGAGCCGACGCTGGCCAGCCTGCGTGGGCACGTCGCGATCGGGCACACCCGGTATTCGACGACCGGCGCTTCGACCTGGGAGAACGCCCAGCCGACCATCCGGGCCACCAGCTCGGGCATCACGATCGCGCTGGCCCACAACGGCAACCTGGTCAACACCGCGGAGCTTCAGCGTGAGGTGGCCGAGCGTGGCCTGACCGCCGACGGCTCGTCCAACGACACCTCGCTGGTGACCATGTTGCTGGCCAGCCGGCCGGATCTCTCCGTCGAGGCCGCGGCGCTGGAGGTCCTGCCGCAGCTACGCGGCGCGTTCAGCTTCGTCTTCATGGACGAGTCGACGCTCTACGCCGCGCGGGACGCGCACGGGGTACGCCCCCTGGTGCTGGGTCGGTTGGAGCGGGGCTGGGTGGTGGCCAGCGAGACCGCCGCGCTGGACATCGTCGGCGCGAGCGTGGTCCGCGAGGTGGAGCCCGGCGAGCTGATCGCGATCGACGCCGAGGGGCTGCGCTCCACCCGGTTCGCCGCGCCCGAGCCCAAGGGCTGCCTTTTCGAGTACGTCTACATCGCCCGCCCGGACGCCACCATCGCCGGCCGCAACGTGCACGCGGCCCGGGTGCAGATCGGTCGCCAGTTGGCCAAGGAGCACCCGGTCGAGGCCGACATGGTCATCCCGGTGCCGGAGTCGGGCACTCCGGCCGCGATCGGCTACGCCGAGGAGTCCGGCATCACCTACGGTGCCGGCCTGATGAAGAACCCGTACGTCGGGCGTACCTTCATCCAGCCGTCGCAGACGCTGCGCCAGCTCGGCATCCGGCTCAAGCTCAACCCGCTGCGCGAGAACGTGCGGGGCAAGCGCCTGGTGGTGGTCGACGACTCCATCGTCCGGGGCAACACCCAGCGCGCCATCGTGCGGATGCTCCGCGAGGCCGGCGCGGTGGAGGTGCACGTACGCATCTCCTCGCCGCCGGTCAGCTGGCCCTGCTTCTACGGCATCGACTTCGCCACCCGCGCCGAGCTGCTCGCCAACGGCCTCGACAACGAGGGCATCCGGCGGTCGATCGGCGCGGACACCCTGGGCTACGTTTCGCTGCCCGGCCTCATCGGCGCGACGGAGCAGCCGAAGAACCGGCTGTGCCGGGCGTGTTTCGACGGGGAATACCCGATCGAGCTTCCGGTCGGCAACCTGATCGGCAAGCACGTGCTCGAAGGAATCGGGCGTCGGGTCGCGCACAGCGCGGCCGACGCCACCGACGACGTCAAGCAGCTCGACCTGAAATTGTCGGCGACCACACACCGCCCGTAGCACCGCCCGGCTGCGGCGCCGGTCACCGTCGACGCGGCAGCCGAGAACCACAAAGGGGAGAACCGTGACGCACGTGTCCGAGCGCAGCGGCGCAGGAAGCAGCCCGACCGGCGCTGGCGGCGACCGTCAGCCCTGGACGGCCGGCACCGGCCGCCCGGCTCGCAAACGCGCGGTTTCGTACGCGGACGCCGGCGTGTCGATCGAGGCGGGCGACCGCGCGGTCGAGCTGCTCAAGTCCAAGGTGAAGCAGACCCGCCGGCCGGAGGTGATGGGCGACCTCGGTGGCTTCGCCGGCCTGTTCCGGCTGGACATCACGAAGTACAAGCACCCGATCCTGGCCTCCTCCACGGACGGTGTCGGCACCAAGCTGGTGATCGCCCAGCAGATGGACATCCACGACACGGTCGGCATCGACCTGGTCGCGATGGTCGTTGACGACCTCGTCGCCTGCGGTGCCGAGCCGCTCTTCCTGCTCGACTACATCGCCACCGGCGAGGTCGTGCCGGACAAGGTCGCCGAGATCGGCGCCGGCATCGCCGACGGCTGCCGGTACGCGGGCTGCGCGCTGCTCGGCGGGGAGACCGCCGAGCACCCGGGCGTGCTGCGTCCGGACGAGTACGACATCTCCGCCACCGGCGTCGGCGTGGTGGAGGAGAGCGAGATCCTCAGCTCGGAGCGGGTCGAGGTGGGCGACGTGGTGATCGCGATGCGCTCGTCCGGCCTGCACTCGAACGGATACTCCCTGGTCCGGCACGTGCTGCTCGGCGCCGGCCGGATGCGGCTGGATGTGGTGATCGACGACTTCGGCCGGCAGCGCACCCTCGGCGAGGAGCTGCTCACCCCCACCAAGATCTACGCGCAGGACTGCCTCAAGCTGATCGCCGAGGCCGAGGTGCGGGCGCTGGCCCATGTCACCGGCGGCGGCATCCCCGGCAACCTGGTGCGGATCCTGCCGGAGCACGTGGACGCGGTGGTCAACCGCTCGACCTGGAAGCCGCAGCCGATTTTCGACCTGATCCAGTCCAAGGGGCGGATCGAGGACTCGGAGATGGACGCCACCTTCAACATGGGCGTCGGCATGTTCGCGATCGTCTCGGCCGAGGACGCGGACCGCGCGCTGGCCACGCTGACCGGTCGGGGCGTGGACGCCTGGCAGGTCGGCGAGATCATCGACGGCACCGGCGAGGTGCGGATGATCGGTCAGCACACCCGCGGGTGATCGTGCTCCGATGATCGTCCAAGCACCTGGTCAGGGGTTCACCCGAGTGGGCGTCGCCGCCTAGCCTGAGAGGCACCCTCAGAGCTGTGGGCGTGTCCGTGCCGGGGTGTGCCCGGCAGCCCTTCAACCATTACGGAGGAGGGCGATGGCTGCGCGGGGACGGACATTGCGCGGGATGCGGGGTCTGGCCACCGTCCCGTCGTACGTCGTGATGCAGCCCACCACCCTCTGCAATCTCGACTGCGCGTACTGCTACCTGCCGCAGCGGGCACTCGATCGGCGGATGCCGGTCGCGGTGGCCGAGGCGGTGGCCGCCTCGGTTGCCCGGTGGGCGACCGAGGGACGGTTCTCGGTGGTCTGGCACGGTGGCGAACCGCTCGCCGCCGGTCGGGAAGGGCTCGCCGCGCTGATGGCGCCGTTCGGGCCGGAGGTGGAGCACCACGTCCAGACCAACGCCACGTTGATCGACGACGCGTGGTGCGAGTTCTTCGCCGCGCACCGGATGCGGGTGAGCGTGAGCGTGGACGGGCCCCGGGAACGCAACGGGGAGCGGGTCACCCGGGCCGGCCGGCCGGCGTACGACCGGATCATCCGCGGGGTGGCCGCGCTGCGCCGGCACGGGCTGCCGTTCTCGGCGCTCGCGGTGGTGAACGACCCGTCCCCCGGCCGCGCGGCCGAGCTCTACGACTACTGCCTCGACCTCGGCTGCGAGGTGCTTGGCGTGAACATCGAGGAGACCGAGGGGGTCAACACCCGGGACAATGCCCACGACGCCGCCGCGGTGACCGGCTTCTGGGCCGAGCTGGTCTCGGCCTGGCGGCGGGACCCGAGGATCCACCTGCGGGAGGTCGAATGGTCGCTGCGGTACGCCGCGGCGGTGCTCGACGGCACGGTGGAGGAGCTGCTGCCCGGCCGGCTCGACCCGATTCCGACCGTGGCGTACGACGGCTCGGTCGTCGTGCTCTCGCCTGAGCTGGCTGGCTTCACCGACCCCCGGTACGGCGACTTCACCAGCGGGAACGTGCTCGCCACCCCGTTGCACGCGATCCTCGCCGACGCGGAGCGCACGGCCTGGGTCGGTGAGTTCATGGCCGGGGTGGAGGCGTGCCGGTCGTCCTGCCCGTACTTCGGTTTCTGTGGCGGAGGTCACGCGGCCAACCGCTACTTCGAGCTGGGGCGTTTTGACGGTACGGAGACCGAGCATTGCCGTAACAGCAAGATCCGCCTACTGGAGGGAGTGTTGGAGCATGCCCGAGACCACCAGTCACCGGGAGCCTGAGCACGTGACGGGAGGCGAGCCTGATCGGGTCGCCGACCGGGTTCGGGAAGCCGCCGCCGGGCTCACCGCCCTGCTCCACGAGGCCGAGGCGGCGCGACGGCTGCGGGCGGAGGTGGCGGGGGGCGACGGCGTCAGCGCGGTCTGCGCCTGGAACCACTTCGAGAACATCCCGACGTTCTACAACTGGAACAACCGGCCACGCTGACCGGCCGGTCCAAGGGGCCCGCCAAGCCGTCGGAGCATCGTCCGGGCATGGCGGGCCCCTGGGACCGTCGGGGTGGTACGCCGCCGCGTAACGGGCACATGCGTGAGCACGCGGGGAGTTACCGCGTGCTCAGATGCGACCGGGGGTCAGCGAGTCGGACGGGCCCAGGTGTCCGGGTCGTCCTCGGCGTGGTCCTCGTCGTCGTCGTCGACGTACTCTTTGTAGTCGTCGTCGAAGTGTTGGTCCGACTTGCCGCTGCCGCCGAGTTCTCGCTGCAAGGCGGCGAGGTCGGTGTTCGGGGAGTGGTATTTCAACTCCCGGGCCACCTTTGTCTGCTTGGCCTTAGCACGGCCGCGCCCCATGGCTCGACCCCCTCGCACAGAATGCGGGGCAGCCCGAAGGCGGGCCCCGATGACGTCAGGCATCTCTCGTGGCTCTTACGGTACATGGGGATGCCACCGTTCGGCACCTCGGGTTACCGTCGACCGCCACCGCGCGTTGCGGTCGTGCAGTCGTCACCCATTGTACCCGGTAAGGAGCGATGCCGCGAACGGTCCTGACATGGGGCAAATGGTGCTGACAACCGGGAATGGCCCCGACACGGGAACGGCCCTGACACCGGGCAGATCCTCATGAACGTGTCGCATCTTCAGCTTAGCCGGGTCGGACCGCCGGGGGCGGGACCAACCGGCCCGCCCCCGGCGGCGCGTCGTCAGCGCAGGTGGATCGCGCGCAGCCGGCCGATCTCGGCCATCCGCCGTTCGGCCAGCCGGTCCGCGGCCACGGCCGGCGGGACGCCGTCGGCGTCGGCGAGCCGGAGGATCTCCCGGGTGGTGTCGTAGATCCGGGTGGCCCGCAGCTTGGCCCGCTCGAAGTCGAAGCCCTCGATCTCGTCTGCGACCTGGATCACGCCACCCGCGTTCACCACGTAGTCCGGCGCGTAGAGGATGCCCCGGTCGGCGAGCAGCTTCTCGACACCGGAGTGGGCGAGCTGGTTGTTGGCCGCCCCGGCAACCACCTTCGCCCGCAGCGCCGGCACCGTGTCGTCGTTCAGCGCACCGCCGAGGGCGCACGGGGCGTACACGTCGATGTCGGCGGCGACCAGCGCGGAGACGTCGTCGAGCAGAGTGACCTGCGGGTGGTTGGTGCGCGCCCAGTCCAGGGCCCGGGGATTCACGTCCGTCGCGACCACCTCGGCACCGTCGTCGACCAGGTGGCCGACGAGGTATCTGCCGACCTTGCCCAGACCGGCCACGCCGACCCGCTTGCCGTGCAGCGTCGGCACGCCCCAGACATGCTCGGCCGCCGCCCGCATGCCCTGGAACACCCCCCAGGCGGTGAGGACCGAGGAGTCGCCCGCCCCGCCGTGTTCGACGCTGCGGCCGGTGACGTACCGGGTCTCACGGGCGATCACGTCCATGTCCGGCACGTAGGTGCCGACGTCGCAGGCGGTGTAGTACCGGCCGCCCAGCGACTCCACGAAGCGCCCGTACGCGCGCAGCAGCGCCTCGCTCTTGATCTGCTCCGGGTCGCCCCAGATGACCGCCTTGCCGCCGCCCAGGTCCAGGCCCGCCAGGGCGTTCTTGTACGCCATGCCGCGGGACAGGTCGAGCACGTCGGCGAGGGCGGCCTCCTCGCTGTCGTACGGGTAGAAGCGGGTGCCACCAAGCGCGGGGCCGAGCGCGGTGGAGTAGATCCCGATGATCGCCTTCAGGCCGCTCTGCTTGTCCTGGCAGAACACGACCTGCTCATGCCCCGTGGACTCGGGGTCGTCCGTGGTGGCGAATACGCCCATGACTGGCTCCTGTGTCGGCGGGCGTCCTTGTGGGACGCGGACCTGGTCTGCGCCGGCGGGATGCTGCCGGTGCTGCGAGCCTAGTATCGGCCGCCGCCGGAGCGCCGTCCCGCCGGGCGCCGTCCCGCCCTGCGGGCAGCCTCGGCGCGCTTTCCGCCAGGGCCGTCCAGCGGGCTGCGGGCAGCGTCGCGGCGCGCTTTCCGCCGGGACCGCCCGGCGGTCCGGGACCTGCCGGACCGCCGTTGCCGGATGACGCCGAGCAACCCTCGGCTCGCGGTTCGTGAAAGGATCGCGCCGTGCCGTCGCTCTTCGCTTCATACCTGCGCGTGTACGAGCCGCTGACCGCCTTCGACCGGGATCGTCAGTCGTACTGGCGGCGCTACGTCGAGCAGGGGCGGGCGGTGGCGCCGGTGGAGGGGCCGGGCCGGCAGCGGACTTCGGTGATCGAGGCGCTGGGCGCCGGCTGGACCCGGCTGCCCGACCTGCCGGACGAGGCGTACGTGTTGGAGACCGACGAGACCCTGCTGGTGTGCCCGTGGAACCTGCGCATCCGGGTGGCCGAGGCCGCGTTGAGCGCGCGTGACGGGGTGCCGGCGGTGCTGGCCGACGCGTTCGTCCCGCCGGTGCTGGCGGGGCAGGCCAAGGCGGTGGTGGAGGACTGGCGCAGCGGGGCCCGGGTGCTGGAGCACGGCGTGCCCCGGGTGCACGAGCAGATTGCCACGTGGGGTGTGCCGCTGCGCTGGTTCGTGCTCTTCGAGGCCGAGGAACGCAACCACGTGACCGCGCCCGGGCGTCGCTCGCTGCGGTTCCGGACGGAGATCTCGAAGGCCCGTCGCCGCTCGTCCCGGGCGCTGGCGGTGCTGCGCAAGTCGGTCGGCGAGGCACCGATCACGGAGGCGGTCGAGGAGGCCGCCCGGTGGCTGGAGGAGTTCCATCCGCGTTCCGTGGTCGAGTTGGATTACGGCGGACTGGTCGACCTGCTCCCGGACGAGACACTGGCCGCCGACGACTCGCCGGAACTGGTCGCGGCCGGGCTCGCCGGGTTGTCCCGGGGCGAGGCGGAGGAGGCCTCCACGGCGTACGACAAACTCGTCGCCCGCTGGCGCGAGGTGCAACTTCTGGAGCGTTGCAACTAGTCCTCAATGTCCTAAATTTGGGCAGGAATGCGAAGCAGCTTCGTAGTTGACGCATCACGAACCGTGATCATGAGTCCGAATAAGGTACTTTCTGGGGTGTAAAAGTCGTATAAATCGGGCATGGTTCATCCGTCCGTCTAGGGACGTTCGGCCGTTCGGCCCATGTCGGACATCGGGGACTAGCCGGACCATGGGAGACGCGTCGGCCGGCGGGACCCCGGCCGATGTCTATACATGTGGAGGAGTGACCGATGGCATCGCGAACGCACGAACCAGAGCCGCTACTCACACCGGCCGAGGTGGCGTCGATGTTCCGTGTCGACCCGAAGACGGTGACCCGCTGGGCGAAGGCTGGCAAGCTTAGCGCCATCCGGACCCTCGGCGGCCACCGCCGCTATCGGGAGTCCGAGGTCAGGGCGTTGCTGCAGGGGCAGATCCCGCAGCAGCGCCAGGGGGACTGACCAGCCGGTAGATAGCAGAGCTTCCCGAAGGGCGGCGGAGCGATCCGCCGCCCTTCGTCATGCCGGGAGCAGGCGACACCGTCATGCCCCTGCACGGCGAGGCGGCCGGACGCCGGCTCCGGGCGGGAGCGCCGCTCAGCTGGTCAACTCGACCCGGATGCCCACCGTGCCGCCCTCGCCCCGGCGCAGCCGGCTGCCGAGCAGGCTGAGCCGGCCGATCACCCGGTACTTCTGCTTGATCAGGCCACGGATGCGGTCCGTCGCCCCAGGGTCGTAGAGGCTCGCCCGGGCGGGCACCGCCGCGCCGTGAGGCCGGCCGCGCACGTCGCACGGCGCCACCGTGACCTCCCCGCTGCGACGGATCCGCTTCACCTTTCCGGCGTCCGCCGCCGACCACACCGCCAGGGCGTCGCCGTCGCGGACCGCCCAGACCGGGGTCGGCACCGCCCGGCCGTCCTTGCGGAAGGTCGTGAGAAGGATGTATTTCTCCGCAGAGAGGCGATCCAACATGGTCACATCGCCAAGGATACGGCCGGTGCGGCTGACTGAGCAGCCGGATAGCGTGAAGGATGTGACGGGGGAGCCACGGATCGGTGACGTCATCGGGGAACTGCTGCGCGACGCGCTGGCGGTCGCCACCGGGGTCGGTCGCCGACCACTGGCCGGCGGGCGGCTGCCCCGTCCGGTCATCGAGATCATCGAGCGGGACGACGGGCTGGTCAACGGCGCGCCGGCCGCGCACTACCTCGACCCGCCGCAGGACTGGCAACCGTACGACCACCGGGCGGTGGACCGGGTCCGCGGCGCGACGCTGGACGTCGGCGTCGGCGCCGGGCGGATCGCGTTGCTGCTCCAGGAGCGCGGCGTACCGGTCACCGGGCTGGACGTCTCGCCCGGTGCGCTCCAGGTGTGCCGTCGCCGGGGCGTACGCGAGCTGGTGCACGGCACGGTCGACGAGCACGCCGCGAGCGGGCAGCGATACGACACGTTTCTGCTCCTCGGCAACAACCTCGGCCTGATCGAGGGCCGGGAGCGCGCGCCGGCCTTCCTTGCCGCGCTGGCCGCGATGGCCCGTCCCGGGGCGCAGGTGATCGCCCAGGGCACCGACCCGTACGGCACCCGGGACCCCCTGCACACCAGCTATCACGAGCACAATCGCCGGCGAGGTCGCCTCGGCGGGCAGTTGCGGCTGCGGCTGCGCTACCGCGAGCTGGGTACGCACTGGTTCGACTATCTGGTCTGCTCGCCGGAGGAGTTGGCCGAACTGCTCCACGGCTCCGACTGGCAACTGGCCGACGTGGACGACCGCGACGCCCCGTACTACCTCGCCACCCTCCGGCTGCCCGGCTGAACCGCTGCCCGGTGGCAGGTGTTAACAGGGGCCCCTTGCTATGCACGAGGCGTTAACAAGGGGCCCTTCCTTACATCAGGGCTGGGTTGGGGGGAGGCCGCCGTCGCCGTCGACTACCGCGTCCGGCTGGCCGTCCTCGTCGATGTCGACCATCGTGACGTCGACCTTGCCGTCACCGTCGGTGTCGAACTGGAACAGGTCGGCCTTGCCGTCACCGTCGGTGTCGACCACCCACACGTCGGTGCGGCCGTCGTTGTTGGTGTCGGCGCGCAGCAACTCGACGCGCTCGTCGCCGCGAGTCTCGACGGTCTCCCCGGCGCCTGCGCCGTCCACGGTCTCCGGTGCCTGGCTCATCTGCTCGTCCTTCCCTTGGCTGTCGGCGATCTGTACCCGATTCCGTCCGCCCCCACGCATCGGCCCGGGGACGGTGCTGCATAGGGTCGCAGCATGACTGAGCGGAGCGTACGGGCTGGCTCCGGCGTGGCGGCGATCCCGCGCGCCAGCGGTGTCAGCGAGCTTGTCGTCGTCACTGTGCGGTGGTGCGACGATGACTGAAAGATTCGTGGTGGTCGGGGGCGGCACCATGGGCCTCGGTATCGCGTACGTGGCGGCCGGTGCCGGCCACGCGGTGGAACTGGTCGAGGTGGACCGGGCGCGGGGCGGCGCGGCCGTGGAGCGGCTCGCCCAGCTGTGGGACCGGGCCGTGCAGCGCGGCAAGCTGACCGCCGAACAGGCCGCCGCCAACCGGGAACGGATCAGCCTGCGGGCCGGGCTCGCCGAGGTGGCCGAGGCCCCGGACGTGGTCGTGGAGGCGGTACCGGAGCGACTCGACCTGAAGCGGGCCGTGCTGGCAGAGGCGGAGGCGCTGCGACCGGCGCTGCTGGGCAGCAACACCTCCAGCATTCCCATCGCCGACCTCGCCGGAGAGCTGGCGCGGCCGGAGCGCTTCTGCGGGCTGCACTTCTTCAACCCGGTCTGGGCCATGGCCCTGCTGGAGATCGTGGTCGGGCCGGCCACCGCGGCGGAGACCACCGCGGCGGCCGTGACGCTCGCCGGCCGGCTGGGCAAGGACCCGGTCGTGGTACGCGACATGCCCGGCTTCGCCACGTCCCGGCTCGGGGTGACGCTCGGGCTGGAGGCGATCCGGATGGTCGCCGACGGGGTGGCCAGCCCCGCCGACATCGACAAGGCGATGGTGCTCGGCTACCGGCACCCGGTCGGTCCGCTGGAACTCACCGACCTGGTGGGCCTGGACGTGCGCCTCGACATCGCCCGTACGCTCCAGGCCGCGTACGGGGACCGGTTCGCCCCGCCGCCGCTGCTGGTGGAGATGGTCGCCGCGGGCCGGCTGGGCAAGAAGTCCGGGCAGGGCTTCTACACCTGGACCGACGGCACCCGCGCCGGCGGCACCGAGCCGACGACGGGCGCAGCGCGGTGACCGGGCTGCGGGTCGAGGAGGGTCCGGATCGGCTGGTGGTCACCCTGGACCGGCCGGAAAAGCGCAACGCCATCGACGCCGACCTGATCGCCGCGCTGCACGAGGTCTGCGCCGAACTGGAGGCAAGGCCCCGGATGCTGCTGTTGACCGGCGGTACCGAGGGGATCTTCGCTGGCGGGGCCGACATCGGCCAACTGCGTGACCGGGGACGGCTGGACGCGCTCGCCGCGATCAACTCGGCCGCCTTCGCCCGGATCCGGGCGCTGCCGATGCCGACCGTGGCGGCCGTCGACGGCCCGGCGCTGGGCGGCGGCGCCGAGCTGGCGTACGCCTGCGATCTGCGGGTGTGTACGGAGCGGGCGCTCTTCGGGCAACCGGAGGTGCGGCTGGGCATCCTGGCCGGCGCCGGCGCGACCCACCGGCTGCCGGCGCTGGTCGGCGAGGCCCGGGCCAAGGAGCTGCTGTTCACCGGGCGGCGGGTGGACGCCGCGGAGGCGCTGCGGATCGGTCTGGTCAACCGGGTGGTGACCGCCCCGGAGGAACTGCTGCCGGCGGCCCACGACCTGATCGACGAGATGGCCAAGGGCTCGGCGCTGGCGCTGCGGCTGACCAAGCTCGCCGTGGACGCCCCGCCCGCCGCGCATCCGCACCTGGACCTGGTCAGCCAGGCGGTGCTCTTCGAGGACGAGGAGAAGCGCCGCCGGATGACAGAGTTCCTGGAACGGCGGCGCGGGCGCTGAAGGGCCCGCACACACCGCGACGGCCGCACCGGATCTCCGGTGCGGCCGTCGGCGTCGGGCGGGTCAGCGGCCCAGCGCCGCCAGCGGCACGTTGGCGTCCGCGAGTGCCTTGATCACCTCGGCGGACTCACTGAAGCCGATGATCAGCACGGCGTCGGCGCCGAACGCCTTGATCTGCTTGGCGCCGTCGCTGAAGTTGATCGGCGGCGCATCGGCGCCCTCGCTGGGCTCGTAGCCGAGCAGCTTCACCGTGTCGCCGCCGAACCCGGCCCGCTCCAGCTCGGCCCGGACGATGTCCTGGAGTCCTTCGCCGTAGGAGTCCTTGCGCGCCACGATCGCTATCTTGTGCGGGCCGTCCCGGAGGATCACGTCGGCCAGCGCCCGGCCCTGGAGGCCGTCCGGCGGTGCGGTGCGGAAGTAGAGGCCCTTGTCCTCCGCGTTGGTCAGGCTCGCCGCGGTGTTCGACGGGGAGAACAGGATCCGGCCCGCCTCGATCACGTCCGGCAGCACGGCGGCGGAGATGCCGGACGCGCCCGCACCAATGATCACGTGTACCCCGGCGTCGAGGTGGCTGGCCACCGTCGCCTTGGCGACCGTCGGGTTGGTGCCGTCGTCGCCGTCGATCCAGACCACGTCCGTGCCGAGCACCCCGCCGGCGGCGTTGATCTCCTGGATCGCCAGCGCCACGGCCGCGCCCATCGGCGGGTAGGCCAGCGCCAGGTCACCGGTCTTGGGCAGCAGGCCGCCCATGACGAGCGGCGCGCCGCTTTCCGGACCAACGGTGTTGCCGGTCTGCTTCCTGCCCTTCGGCGGCGCCTTCGTGCTCGCCGCCGAGTCGTCACCGGCGCCGACGAACTCCGACTTGGCGTCGTTGAGCTGCTGCCCGTCGAAGTGCAGCGTGGCGTAGCTGGCGGTGGCCGGCTCACCGGCGTCCGTGAAGCCGGCCCGGGTGATCGAGACACTGCGGTACTCGATGTCCGCCCCGTCACGGGCCAGCCGCAGGCACTGGTTCACGGTCGTGCAGCGGGTCCCGCCGTTGGTGACGCCGACGATCTGCTTTGCGATGGCGGCCGGGTCGGTGGTGCCGGCGAGCTGCGCCGCGAGCGCGCTGATCACCACTGCGTCGTACGACTCGGCGGCGTAGAGGAAGCCGTTGAGCTTCGGATCCACGGACAGTAGTCGCTTCTTGAAATTGTCTGGCAGCGGTGTGAGCGGTGTGGTGCCCTTCATGCCGTTGACCAGGCTGGCGCGATCCTTCAACTCGTCCGGGTACGAGTTGTTCATGTTGCCGTCCGTGCCGTAGAGACGCACCTGTTGGGTGGTCGTCTCCTCTGGCTGGTCATTCCCGCAGGCGCTGGTGGCGAGCAGGGCCGTGGCGCAGACAGCCAGGATGGCCGTCCGCGACCCGCGTGACATGTGCATTGTCGTCCTTCCTCCGGCGAAGGTCCGCTGCGCAGACTAGCGTGCCGGGCTGGGTGGCGGGACCGTGGAGGGCGGTCTATCCGCAGGTCGCCTCCGCCATGTGCGGAGAGTAGTCGTGGGTGGCTGCTTGACCGGCACCTCTACCGTGCGGTGGGTGACCGACTCGCCACAGCAGACGCTCGACGATGCCGCTGCCGTCCTCCGCTCGGCGCTCCATGGGGATTGCGACGCCGTGGTGGGTACCTTCGACGCGGTCGTCGACCGGGCCGGCCTCGTCGGCGCGTACGACGTGGCATGGTGCCTGGCTGCGACGATGGTCGGCGATTCGGTACCGCAGGGGGCCTGCGCGCTCGACTTCCCCGGCATCGACCAGGCCGGGTACGACGCCCGCTGGGTGGCCCGCT
Organism: Micromonospora sp. CA-263727; assembly: GCF_050942455.1. Lineage (NCBI taxonomy): Bacteria > Bacillati > Actinomycetota > Actinomycetes > Micromonosporales > Micromonosporaceae > Micromonospora > Micromonospora sp. CA-263727. The sequence goes on along the minus strand of NZ_CP192031.1, from coordinate 129,579 downwards.
TCGTCAGCGCGTACGCGAATTCCGACCTCGACACCGCCGAGGCGCTGTTCGGTGCGGCGGCGGCCGACGGGCAGTTGCCGGAGTGCCTGCTCACCCTCGCCGGTTCGACCGTGGCCACGCTGCGCCACCGGGCTGGCTGACCCGCGCCGCCGGGCGTCGCGGCAGCGGTCGGTCGGCCCGGGTGCCTCACGCCGCACCATTGATCACGGTTGCCGCGTACCGGGAGAGCAGCTCGTGCCAGCCGGCGGTCAGCGCCCGCCGATAGCCCTCCGCGGCGCTGCCGTGCCGGTCGAAGTGTCGATGCGCGACCTCGACCAGCGTGCCGGAGCTGTCCGGGGTGAAAAGCACCTCGACCTCGCTGGCCCGCGCCGGATCGGGCACCGGTGCGCGGTCCGCGCCGATCTGCCAGGTGAAGACCAGGCGGCGGGGCGGGTCCCAGGTGAGCACCCGCCCCCAGTCGCTGCGAAAACCGTAGGGGCCGACCTCGTAGAGCATCCCGCCGGCCCGGGGCTCCATGCCCAGCTCGGCGAGGAGGGCCGGCCCGGACCAGGTGTACTCCGTCACCCACCAGTCGGCGAGATGCCCGGTGAACACCTCGTACGCCTGCTCGGCGGAGGCGGGAAGGAGCAGGGTGCTGCGGAGCGCGAACCGTTCGTGATCCTGTTGGATGTCGGTCGGATCGGCCATCCCCTGTCCCATAGGCCCGGACCATACCGGCTGATGCCTCAGTGCGCAGCTTCCGTCATTGCCCCGAGCAGGGCCATTGGCGCGGTCAGCCGTCCTGCGCCAGATCGGCCAGCAGCTCCGTGACTCGCGCCCGGACGTCGTCGCGAACCTGGCGTACGACGTCGAGGGGCTGCCCGGCAGGGTCGGTCAGCTGCCAGTCCTCGTAGCGCTTGCCGGGGAAGGTGGGACAGGCGTCGCCGCAACCCATGGTGACGATCACGTCGCTGGCCTCGGCCGCGTCCCAGGTCAGCCGGACCGGGGTCTGGTCGGTGATGTCGATGCCGACCTCGCGCATGGCCTCGACGGCGACCGGGTTGATCCGGTCGGCGGGTGCGCTGCCGGCGGAACGCACCTCGACGGCGTCGCCCGCCAGATGGCGCAGCCAGCCGGCGGCCATCTGGGAACGGCCAGCGTTGTGCACGCAGACGAACAGGACGCTGGGTTTGCCGATCATGGTGCGCGCTCCGTTCAGGCGATGGTGGGGCTGCGGCGTTCGATGAGGGTCACGTCGCGCCAGGTGCCGTGGTGCCGGCCGAGCCGTTGACGGGTACCGACGATGCGGAAGCCGCTGGCGGCGTGGAGGGCGAGGCTGGCGGTGTTCTCGGGGAACACGCCGGACTGGATGGTCCAGATGCCGGCCCGCTCGGTGGAGGCGACCAGGGCGTTCAGTAGTGCGCGGCCGACGCCCCGGCCCCGCGCGTCGGGATGCACGTAGACGGAGTGCTCGACGACTCCGGCGTAGACGCACCGGTCCGACACGGAGGCGCAGGCAATCCAGCCCAGGACGCGACCGGCCGGGTCGATGGCGACCCAGCGGTGGCCGGGCATCCGGGTCGCGGTGAAGTCAGGCCAGGTGGGTGGCTCCGTCTCGAAGGTGGCGTGGCCGGTGGCGATGCCGAGCCGGTAGATGTCCAGCACCTGGTCGGCATGGTGATCTTCCATGGCCACGATGGCGGGGTTCATCAAGGGCGGTTCTCCTCGGCCAGTTGGGGCACGACCGCGGTGCCAGCGGCGGGTTCGGGGTGCGGGTACCAGGTGGTGAGCGCGACGACGGCGACCAGGCCGCCGCCGACCTGGGCTGCGACGAAGCCGGGCACAGAGGTCGGGGCGATGCCGGCGAAGCTGTCGGTGAAAGCCCGGCCGACGGTCACTGCCGGATTGGCGAACGAGGTGGACGAGGTGAACCAGTAGGCGGCGCCGATGTAGGCACTGACCGGCGGTGACCAGCAGAGCGGTGCCAGCGAACTCGGCGGAGGCTCGCCGTGCCAGGGTGAGCCTCACGCCGGGCCGGCGGCGGTCGACGCGGCGACCGGCAGATCCAGGAGCGCACGGAGTTGTCGGAACGCGTCCGGCTCGACCTGGTACCAGACCCAGGTGCCCCGCCGCTCGGCGTGGACCAGGCCGGCTTCCCGCAGCACCTTCAGATGGTGGGAGATGGTCGGCCCGGACAGCTCGAACGCCGGGGTCAGGTCGCAAACGCATATCTCGGGCACCGACGCGATCATCGACATCAATCGCAGCCGAACCGGGTCGCCGAGGGCCTTGAACATCGGTGCGACCACCACCGCCTGCTCGGCGTCCATCGGGCGGACCGCCAGCGGTGAGCAGCACGCCACCGCCTGAAGATCCACCGTCGGCAGGGTCTGTTTCGACATTCCTCTAGATTGACAGATGTCAAAACAGACTGCAACAGTGGACTTGATTCGACAGTCATCTAGGCAGAGGGGATCGTCATGTCCCGTGTCCAGCTCGCCCTGCGCGTCTCCGACCTCGAAGGCTCCGTCGCCTTCTACGCGAAGCTGTTCGGCGTCGAGCCGGCCAAGCGCCGTCCCGGGTACGCCAACTTCGCGGTCGAGAACCCACCCCTGAAGCTCGTCCTGATCGAAGGCGAGCCCGAGCAGCCCACCGTCCTGGACCACCTGGGCGTCGAGGTGTTCAGCACCGACGACGTCAACGCCGCGACCCGGCGACTCACCGAATCCGGCCTGGTCACCCTGGAGGAGAACGACACCGAGTGCTGCTACGCGCGCCAGGACAAGGTCTGGGTACGCGGTCCCGGTGACGAGCCTTGGGAGGTCTACACCGTCAAGGGCGACGCTGACACGCTCAACAAGGCGAGCGCCGACGGCGAGTGCCGCTGCGGTGAACCAGACGACGCCGGGCAGGTGCCGGCGGCCGGTAAGCAGGAACGGTGAGCGGCGTTTCGCTGGTCACCGCTGTGCAGCCCGGCTCCGCTTGGTAGCCCGTCCGAACGAACACGACGCCACTCGCCGTCCAGAAGACTCGCGGCCGCGCCATGGCCAGCTCTCGAAAATGCCGCAGTGCGGATTTCGCTCTGAACGCAAGAGCGCCGACCTGCGTTTCGGCTGGTCGGCGCTCTGGTAGCCCGGCGAAAGGCTATGTGGCCAGGGGCGGGGTCGAACCGCCGACCTTCCGATTTTCAGTCGGACGCTCGTACCAACTGAGCTACCTGGCCGTGGTGCTCGGGCTCATGCTACCCGCCCGGAAGGATCACCGCTGCGTGGGTTGCATGCCCCGATACGCAGAACGCCGCGCGTGGTGCGCGGCGCCAGCGCTTGCGGTCCTGACGGGACTTGAACCCGCGACCTCCGCCTTGACAGGGCGGCGAGCACTCCAACTGCTCCACAGGACCTAGCTGATGTTGCATTCCGGCCGAAGCCGGACCGTGCCCCCAACGGGATTCGAACCCGTGCTACCGCCTTGAAAGGGCGGCGTCCTGGGCCGCTAGACGATGAGGGCGGCCCCGCCATCATTGCACACTCGCAACGTTGAACGGACTTGCTCCCATCCGGCCCCGCCGGAGGCTTGGAAAGCATACGTGATGTCTCACCGGACGGCCAAACCGGTATGGCGGTAGCCACAAGGCCCCGAATAACAGCAGCTCAGGAGGGGTCTATCGAAGTTTGGTGACGCCGTGGTCGCGCTTCAGCGCGGCGATCAACTTCGGGCACGCGGTGAGGGTGGCCGTCCGGTCGCCGCCCCCGTCGTGCAGCAGTACGACGGCACCGGGCCGGGCGGCGCGCTTGACCCGTTTCCGGATCGTGGCGGCGGTCGGTTTGGCCCAGTCCTGCGGGTCGACCGTCCAGTGCAGCGATCGCATGTCGAGTTGTTTCGCGACCCGCACCACCTCGGCGGTCCACCGGCCGCCCGGCTGGCGGTAGTACGGCACCTTCGCGTCCGGTACCGCCCGCCGGATCTCCTTGTTCGTGCGGACCAGGTCGGCGCGGATCTCGGCGATCGGCCGCCGGGCCAGGTCGAGGTCGTGATTCCAGCTGTGGTTGCAGAGCTGATGGCCCTCCCGGACGATCCGCCGGACCAGCTCGGGATGTTTGCGGACCTGGGTACCCACCACGCAGAAGGTGGCCTTCACCTTGGCCGCCCGCAGGCTGTCCAACACCTTCGGAGTCCATCTTGGGTCCGGCCCGTCGTCGAAGGTGAGCGCCACCTGTTCGACTCCGGTGCTGCGGACCAGACCCGCCGGCAGCTTGGCCGGCAGCGCCCGCAGCGGTGGCTTCGGCGGTGTGGTGCGGGTCGGTGACGGGGCCGCCTCCGGCGGCAGGGCTGCCGAGGGGGGCGGGCTGGCCGGGGTGGGCGGGCTGGCCGGGGTGGGCGGGCTGGCCGGGGTGGGCGCGGCGCTGGACGCCGGCGAGTTTCCGCCACCACCACAGCCAGCGACCAGCAGGACCAGGCCCGTGACGCAGGCGAGCAGGGCATGACGACGCATCGTTCGCTCCCGAGAGGGGTTCGGTTCGCGGACCCCCCGACGCTAGTTCACCCCTTTTAAGTAGGTCCACCGCGGGTCAGGAGGCGACCGCCCTCCGTGCCGGCCGGGCGGGTCAGCGTCGGGCGGCCGAGGTCGGGCGGGTCAGCGTCGGGCGGTCAGGACGCGGCCGGGCGGTCCAGCGAGTCGCGGATGGTCACGGCGAGTGAGAGCGCCTCGGTCAGGTCTACCGGGCGCACCACGCCGGCGGGCAGCGTGTCGGCCTGCCATCCCGGCCCGGCGGCGAGCAGCAGCAGCGGCCGGCGGGGCGCGGTGAGCACTGCGGTGAGCTGGGCCGGGTCGGCGGTGAGCTGGCTGTGTGACCAGAGCACCACGGCGGCCGGTCCGGTCCGCTCGACCGCGTCCAGCAGGGCGGTCACCGGCACCCGGGCACCGAGGAACCGATGGCCGACGCCGGCCTCGGCGAGCGCCGCGGCCAGCGCCTCCAGCGGCAGGCTGTGCTGCTCCTCGTCGGCGCAGGAGAGCAGGAGGCGGGACGGGCCGGAAGCGGGCCGGGCCGCGGCGCAGACCGCGCCGAACGCCGCGGAGATGCACCGGGACACCAGGTGCTCGACCTCGATCAGGGCCGCCGTCGCGGCATGCCGCTCCCCGATGCCGACGAGCACCGGACGCAGCAGCCGGTCCCAGGTGCCCACCACCCCGTGAGTGGCGATGGCGCGGGAGATCGTCTCGCTGATCGCCATCGCGTCCAGTCGCATCGCGGCCCGGGCCAGTCCGCGGGCCGCCGGCCCGGCGCGGCCGACCGGGATGGTGGCGCCGCCGCCGTCACGGGCGTTCCTCGACCGGGCCGGGACGGCGTGGCCGTCGGGCGCCGTGCCGGGTGCCTGTCGAGCCCAGCGAGCCGCCACGGCCGGGCTGACCCCCTCGGCGGTGAGCCGCCGCATGACTTCCAGCCGAGCCAGGTCTGCCGGGGTGTAGCGCCGGTGGTGCCCCGGGACGTGCTGGCTGGGCCCGAGACCGTAGCGCTGGTGCCAGGTGCGCAGCGTGGTCACCGCGACGCCCAGTCGCCGGGCGACGGCCCCGGCGCTCAGCGCCTCATCGGCCACCCGACCGCTCCGACGCGTCACTGGCGGGCAGCCCGGCCGGGTCCGACGGGTGGAGCAGCCGGTGCACAACCCCGCCCAGCCACGGCGCGTACGCGTCGGGGTCGCCGTCGATCTCCGCGGCCAGTGTCGCCGGGTCGACCCAGCGCAGCTCGGCGACCTCCGTCGGTTCGGGGTGCAGCGGTGCGTCCGGCCGGAGTTCGCCGCGCAGGACGTGGTCGTACTCGACCTCGACCCGCCCGGTGGCCGGGTCCTCGGCGCGGTAGCGGAAGACCCCGACCTCGGTCAGCGGCACCGGACCGGCGCCCAGTTCCTCCTGTAGCCGGCGGTTGGCGGCCTCGGCCAACGGCTCGCCGGGCAGTGGGTGGCCGCAGCAGGAGTTGGCCCAGCGCAGCGGGAAACGGGTCTTCACCGCAGCGCGGCGCTGGAGCAGCACCCGGCCGTCCGGCGCGACGAGCAGCACGGAGAACGCCCGGTGCAGCTGGCCGGGGGTCTGGTGGGCGGCGGCCACGGTGGCCTCGCCGACCGGGCGACCCGCCGTGTCGACCAGCTCGACCAGGTGCCCCTCGCGCGACGACGGCATCAGGACATTCCTTCGTTCGTGGCTGCGGGGCTCCGCTGCGCTGCTCGCACTCACTGGCCGGCTCCGGTGATGCGGGCGGCGGCGAGCTTGCCGGAGATGAGCACCATCGGGACTCCGACGCCGGGCTGGGTGCCCGAGCCGACGAAGACGACGTTGGGCAGGGACCGGTGCAGGTTCGACGGCCGGAACGGGCCGGTCTGGAACAGGGTGTGCGCGGTGGCGAACGGGGTGCCGGCCGCCATCCCCTGCTCCGCCCAGTCGGCCGGGGTGACGGCCCGGAGCACCTCGACGCCCGCGCCGAAGCCGACGTAGCCGCGTTGCTCCAGGGTCGACACCAGCTCGTCGGTGTAGCGGGCGGCCAGGTCGCCGTGCCAGTCGAGCGGTGCCCGGTCGAGGTTGGGCACGGGAGCGAGCACGTAGTAGGTGTGCCGGCCGGCGGGCGCCACCGCCGGGTCCGTCCGGCTCGGGTTGGTGACCAGCAGGGACGGGTCGGTCATCAGCTCGCCCCGCCGGATGACCTCCTCGAACGTGCCCTTCCAGGCGCGCCCGAAGTGGATGTTGTGGTGGGCGATCCGACCGTACCCCTGGGCCGAGCCGACGTGCAGGACGACGCAGGACGGCGAGTAGGTCAGCCGGCGTCGACGGGTCGGCGGGAGCAGGTCGCGGTAGGCCACCGGCAGGTCGGGGTTGAGCACCACCGCGTCGGCCGGGACGAACTCGCCGTCGGCGGTCAGCACTCCGGTGGCCCGACCGTTCGCGGTCTCCACCCGGGTCACCGTGGTGTCGTACCGGATCCGTACGCCGTGCTTCTCGGCGGCGCCGGCCAGGCCCCGGGAGACCGCGTGGATGCCGCCGCGCGGGAAGTAGACCCCCTGCACCGAGTCGAGGTACGCGATGACGGCGTAGATGGCCAGCGCGTCGTGCGGCGCGAGACCGGCGTACATCGCCTGAAAGGAGAAGATCCGCCGGGTGCGCGGGTCCCGGAAGAACTGATCGATCTTGGTCTGGAGTCGCCGGAACGCCCCGGTGGCTACCAGCCGGAGCAGGTTGGCGGTGAGCAGGTCGGTGGGTGTGTCGAGGTTGCGCTCGATGAAGTCGGCCCGTTCCAGCCGCCACAGGTTGCGGGCGAAGTCGACGAACCGCAGGTAGCCGTCGGCCTCCCGGGGACCGCAGACCCGGGAGATCTCGGCCGCCATCCGGGCGCTGTCGGTGAGCACGTCGAGCGTGGAGCCGTCCGGGTAGTGGGCGCGGTAGGCCGGATCGAGCGGGACCAGGTCGAGCCAGTCGGTAAGTTCCTCACCGACCGCGGCGAGCGCCTCGGCGATGAGGTCGGGCATGGTGAGCACGGTCGGGCCGGTGTCGAACTCGTAGCCGTCGACACCGAGCCGGCCGGCCCGCCCACCGGGCACCGGCTCGCGTTCCAGCACGGTCACCTGCCGCCCGCTGCCGGCCAGGTGCAGTGCGCAGGCCAGGCCGCCGAGGCCGGCCCCGACGACCACCACCCGATCGGTACGCCCGTCAACGGTCCGCACCGGTGACCGCCTTCCTGCCCGGGGCGCGCATCAGGCCCGCCGGTGGGTGGCGGCGGTGGCGAGACCGACCAGCGCGGTATGCGCGGTCTCGTCGACGACGGCGGTGTCCAGCACGACCAGCGCCTCCTCGACCCGCTCGTCGATCATCCGCTCGACCCGGTCGACCGCGCCGGTGTCGATCACCACCTCGGCCAGCCGGGCGATCTCCGGCGGGTCGGCACCGGAGTCGGTCCCGTCGAGCGCCCGGCGCTGGGCCGGCGTGGCCAGCTGCCGGGCCAGCAGGAGCAGCGCGGTCGGCTTGCCGGTGCGCAGGTCGTCGCCGGTCGGCTTGCCGGTGGTGGTCGGGTCGCCGTAGACGCCGAGCAGATCGTCGCGGAGCTGGAACGCCTCGCCGACGCAGAGGCCGTAGCGGGTGTACGCGGCCCGCAGCGGGGCGTCGTCGTGGACGCCGGCCAGGCTGGCGCCGAAGAGCAGTGGCCGCTGGACGGTGTAGCTGGCGGTCTTGTAGCGGGCCACCCGCAGCGCCCGGTCGACCGACCAGTTCGCCGGGTCGGTCTCGCCGAGGACGTCGAGGTACTGCCCGGCGACGGTCTCCACCCGCATCCGGTCGTAGCCGCGCCGCACATCGAGCAGCCGGCTCGGGGGCAGGGCGGTGCGGGCCAGCAACTGGTCGGCCCAGACCATGCAGAGGTCGCCGATCAGCACCGCGACCGCCTCGCCGAAGCGGCCGGAGTCGCCGCTGAGCCCGGCGGCGGCGTGCTGGGCGGCCACCGCCACGTGGGCGGTCGGCCGGCCCCGACGGGTGGTGGAGGCGTCCATCACGTCGTCGTGGACGAGCGCGAACGTGTGCAGCAGCTCCAACGTGGCCAGTGCGGGCAACACCGGGGCGACCGGTTCGCCCCCGCCGACCGCTCCGCGCCATCCCCAGTAGGCGAACGTCGGGCGGACCCGTTTGCCGCCGCCGAGGACGTAGTCCCGCGCGGTGCCGGCGAACCCGCCCATGGCCGGGTCGATTTCGGTCAGTGCGGCGACCTCGGCGGTCAGGAACTCGGCCAGGGTCTGGTTGACCGCCGTGACGAGGTCGCGGGTGTACTCGGCCAGAACGCCCCCGATCGGGTCATCCCCGCCGACCGGCTGTTCAGGCACCACGCGAAGCAGGTTACCCGTTGGTCGGTCGGTGGCCACGTCGCTGAGCGTACCCTAAGGTTGCAAGTTGCGTCGATTGGTGCGTCGATATCGAGGAGAGCTGGTGGACCTGGACCTCACCGCTGCCTACGACCGGTGCCGTGAGCTGCACAGACGTCATGGCCGCACCTACTATCTCGCCACCCGGCTGCTGCCCGCATGGAAACGGCGGCATGTCCACGCCCTGTACGGATTTACCAGGTACGCCGACGAGATCGTCGACCGGACGGAGGCCCTGCCGCCGGCCGAGCGCGCGGCCCGGCTCGACCACTGGGGCGGGCGGTTCGTCGCCGGGCTGCACGGTGAGCGGGTCGACGACCCGCTGCTGCCGGCGGTGCTGCACACCATCGCCGTCTTCGACCTGGACCGGGAGGACTTCGCCGCGTTCCTCAAGAGCATGGCGATGGACCTGACCGTCGGGTCGTACCGCACCTACGGTCAGCTGCTGGACTACATGGAGGGGTCGGCGGCCGTCATCGGCACCATGATGCTGCCGATCCTGGGCAGCTCCGACCCGCTGGCGGCCCGGGAGCCGGCCCGCCAGCTCGGCTTCGCGTTCCAGCTCACCAACTTCATCCGGGACGTGGCCGAGGACCTGGACCGGGGCCGGACGTACCTGCCGGAGGAGGACCTGGCCGCCTTCGGGGTGGCCCGGGAGGAACTGGCCGGCTGTCGGGCCGCCGGCCGGGCCAGCGGACCGGTGCGCGAGCTGATCCGGTACGAGGTGACCCGGGCCCAGGCGCACTACGCCGCCGCCGCGCCGGGGGTGCTGCTGCTGGATCCCGGCTCGCAGTCCTGCATCCGCACCGCGTACGCGCTCTACGGCGGGATCCTGGACGAGGTGGCCGCCCAGGACTACGACGTCTTCGCCCGGCGGGCCACGGTGCCGCGGCGTCGACGGATGGCGGTGGCCGGCCGCGCACTGCTCACCCCGACCGGTACGCCGGTCGGCCGACCCGGGCCGACGGCCCGGTGACCGGGCGTACCGCGATCGTGCTGTTCACCCGCGACCTGCGGGTGCACGACCACCCGGCGCTGGCCACCAGCTGCGCCGCCTTCGACCGGGTGGTGCCGCTGTACGTGCTGGACCCGACGCTGGCGGGGCTCTCGCCCAACCGCGACCGGTTCCTGCACCAGAGCCTCGCCGCGCTCCGCGTCGCGCTGCGCGGGCTCGGCGGTGACCTGGTGCTCCGGCACGGCGACCCGGTGGCCGAGACCGTCCGGCTGGCCGGCGAGGTGGGCGCCGAGGCGGTCGCGCTCAGCGCCGACGTCTCCCGGTACGCCGAGCGCCGGGCCGGCCGGTTGCGTGTCCAGTGCCAGCTACACCGGCTGCACCTGCGGTTCTTTCCCGGGTTGACGGTGGTCGAGCCGGGTGAGCTGACGCCGGGCGGTGGCGATCACTATCGGGTGTTCGGCCCGTACCACCGGGCCTGGATCCGGCAGTGGTGGCGGGACGAGCTGGCCGCTCCGGAGCGGGTGCCGCTGCCGGAGCGGGTGCCGGCCGGACGCCTGCCGGCGCTGCCGGCCGGCGACTCCCCGGACGCCGTCGTCGGCGGGGAGGAGGCGGCCCGACGCCAGCTGGACCGCTGGCTGCCCAACCTGCCCCGCTACGGCGACCGGCACGATGACCTGGCCGCTGACGGGACCTCCCGGCTCAGCCCGTACCTGCGCTTCGGTTGTCTCTCGCCGTTGACCGTGGCGAACCGGGCCGGCGACCGTGACTCGGCGTTCGTCCGGCAGCTCTGCTGGCGGGACTTCTACCACCAGGTGACCGCCGCCTTCCCGGACATCTCCCGAAAGGCGTACCGGCGCGGTGCCACGGAGCAGTGGCGGTACGACGGCGAGGCCCTGGCCGCCTGGGCGCAGGGGCGCACCGGGCTGCCGATCGTGGACGCCGGCATGCGGCAACTGCACGCGCAGGGCTGGCTGCACAACCGGGCGCGACTGATCACCGCCGGTTACCTGACCAAGACGCTCGGCCTGGACTGGCGCGACGGGCTGGCGGTCTACTTCCGGTGGCTGCTCGACGGCGACGTGGCCAACAACTCCGGCAACTGGCAGTGGGTCGCCGGGACCGGCAACGACACCAGGCCGTACCGGGGGTTCAACCCGGTACGCCAGGCCGAACGGTACGACCCCGAAGGCCGGTACGTCCGGCGGTGGGTGCCCGAGCTGGCCGCGGTGGTCGGGAAGGCGGTGCACCTGCCGTGGCGGCTGCCGGACGACCTCCGCCGTCGTCTCGACTACCCACCGCCGCTGGACATCCCCGGCGCCGAGCCGGCCTGGCTGCGCTGAGGTCGTCCCCGCGTGGTCGGCTGGCCGGCGGGCGGGTGGTGCGCGATGCTGGCGGACATGGCGGAGCCGGAACTGGTGGACGTGATCGTGCTCGGGCTCGGGGTCGGCGGCGAGGAGGTGGCCGGGCGACTCGCGGAGGCCGGGCTCACCGTGGTCGGTGTCGAGCGGAACCTGGTCGGCGGGGAGTGCCCGTACTGGGGGTGCATCCCGAGCAAGATGATGATCCGGGCGGCGAACGCGATCGCCGAGGCCCGTCGGGTCGACGGGCTGGCCGGCACCGCGCAGGTGCGCCCGGACTGGGCGCCGGTGGCGAAGCGGATCCGCGAGGAGGCCACCGACGGATGGGACGACCGGGTCGCGGTGCAGCGGTTCACCGACAAGGGCGGGCGCTTCGTCCGGGGCAGCGGCCGGCTCGCCGGACCGGGCCGGGTCCGCGTCGGTGACCGGGTCTTCCAGGCCCGGTACGGCATCGTGTTGGGCACCGGCACCACGCCGTCCGCGCCGCCGGTCGACGGGCTGGCCGACACGCCGTACTGGACGAACCGCGAGGCCATCGAGGTCGAGGAGTTGCCGGAGTCGCTGCTGGTGCTGGGTGGCGGCGCGATCGGGCTGGAGTTGGCCCAGGTGTTCGCCCGCTTCGGCGTACGGGTCACCGTGGTCGAGGCGTCGGGCCGGGTGCTCGCCGTCGAGGAGCCGGAGGCGTCCGAGGTGGCCGCCGCCGCCCTGCGGGCGGACGGGGTGCAGATCCACACCGGGGTCCGGGCGGCCCGGGTCGAGCACGACGCGGGTGGCTTCACCCTGCGCGGCGCCGACGGCGAGGGGTTCACCGCGGAACGGCTGCTGGTGGTGACCGGTCGCCGCGCCCACCTCGACGAACTGGGGCTGGACACGATCGGCGTGGACGCGAGCCGGCGGTACCTGCCGGTCGACGACCGGTTGCACGTCACCGACGAGGTCTGGGCGGTCGGCGACGTGACCGGCGAGGGGGCCTTCACCCACATCGCCATGTACCAGGCGTCCATCGTGGTCGCCGACGTGCTCGACCACGTCCGGCGGGCCGACGGCGGGGCGGATCCCAGCGGCACCGCCAGTGTGGTGGGCGGCGCGGTCGGCTCGGCCAGTTCGCTGGCGGTCACCGGGTCGAGCGGCTCGGCCGGGTCGGTGCCCCGCGCCGACTACCGGGCGCTGCCCCGGGTCACCTTCACCGATCCGGAGGTCGGCGCGGTCGGCCTGACCGAGCAGCAGGCCCGCGAGCGCGGCATCAACGTGCAGGTCGGCTTCACGAAGCTCTCCTCGTCCACGCGAGGGTGGATCCACAAGACGGATGACGGCGGCTTCATCAAGCTTGTCGCCGACGCCGACCAAGGGGTGTTGATCGGGGCCACCTCGGTCGGCCCGGCCGGCGGCGAGGTGCTCTCCGGGCTGGTGGTGGCCGTGCATGCGGCGGTGCCGCTGGCCCAGCTCCGGCACATGATCTACGCGTACCCGACCTTCCACCGGGCCATCGCCGAGGCGCTGGGTAGCCTCAGCTCGTGATCTGACACAAGACGTCATTCCGCGACAGAGGTCTGTTCGGTTTTTGCAAACACAGGACGTAGGATTGCGGCTGTGACGAAACGGTTGACGGAGGTGGCCCGTAAGGCGGGCGTCAGCGAGGCCACCGTGAGTCGGGTGCTGAACGGCCGCGGAGGCGTGGCCGAGGCGACCCGGACCGCGGTGCTCACCGCCCTGGACGTGCTCGGCTACGAGCGGCCGAGCAAACTGCGCGGCGAACGTGCCCGGCTGGTGGGGTTGGTCCTCCCCGAGTTGCAGAACCCGATCTTCCCGGCGCTCGCCGAGGTGGTCACCGGCTCGCTGGCCCAGCGGGGGTTCACCCCGGCGCTCTGCGCCCGGACCATCGGCGGTGTCTCCGAGTCGGCGTACGTCGAGATGCTGCTGGACCACCAGGTCTCCGGGGTCATCTTCGCCGGCGGGTCGTACGCGCTGGCCGACGCCGGGCACGAGCACTACCGGCGGCTGACCGATCGGGGGCTGCCGGTGGTGCTGGTCAACGCGGGCGTGGACGAGCTGGGCTTCCCCCGGGTCTCCACGGACGACGCGGTGGCGGTGGAGCAGGCGTACGGCCACCTGCGCTCGCTCGGGCACGAGCGGATCGGCCTGGTGCTCGGCCCGGAGGACCACGTGCCGTCGCGGCGCAAGCTGGCCGCCTTGCGGCGGGTCGCCGGCTGGGACGAGGACACCGAGTGGGTCGAGCGCTCCAGCTTCTCGATGGAGGGCGCCCGGGTCGCCGCGACCAAGCTGGCCGATCGGGGGATCACCGGCATCATCTGCGCCAGCGACGTGCTGGCGCTGGGTGCCATCCGCGCGGTCCGCCGGCTCGGCCGGTCGGTGCCCGACGACGTGTCGGTGGTCGGCTTCGACGACTCCGCCTTCATGACCTGCACCGACCCGCCGCTGACCACCGTGCGGCAGCCGATCGAGACCATGGGGCAGGCGGCGGTGGACCTGCTGGTCACCCAGATCGAGGGGGGCGGAGTGCTCACCGACGAGCTGCTCTTCGAGCCCGAGCTGGTGGTGCGCGGCTCCACCGCACCCGTCCCCGGCCGCTGACCCCGCCGGCCACCCCCGCCGCCGCCCTGCCCCTGACCCGCTGAACCGACGCTCTGGCCGTCGACCGCTGCCCGCGGTCGGCGGCCTTTCGTCATGGCCGAGGTCGTGCCGGTCGGCCGACCGCTGCCACCGCTCGGTGGGGGTGGTAACACGGGCGAACGGGGTTGTATCGGCGCAGCTTCATGATGCTGTCGCAATCTCTCGTAAGCATGTCGTCTCTTTTCAACAGTGGGTCGATACCTTGCCGAAATGAGTCGGCCTCGCTACAGTGACTCCACTCACACCTGGCCTCCGGGTGATTACCGGCGGTCACCACGCGGATCAACGAACTTTCTGGGAGACACCCGTTCCTGAAGGGATGGACAGATGTCCGTACCGCAATACCGGAAGGCCGCGGCGCTGGCGCTCGTGGCCGGCCTGGGGTTCAGCCTCACGGCCTGCTCCACAAAGAGCGACGACGCGAAGAACGACGCGAGCGGCAAGGTCACCATCACCGTCGACTGCCAGCCGGTCGGCGCCCAGAAGGAACTGCTGGCGAACTGGAACGAGGACGTCGCCGAGTTCCAGCGGCAGAACTCCGACATCGTCATCAAGAGCGTCAGCGTCGGCGAGCAGTGCAACAACCCGCCGGACTTCACCGCCCGCCTGGCCGGCGGCACGGTCACCGACGTGTTCTACGGCTACATGACCGATCTCCAGCAGGTGCTCGACTCCGGCCAGGCGATGGACATCTCCGAGTACACCACCGCGGAGACGATCCCCACCTGGGACGACGTCGACCCGGCACTCAAGGAGGTCTTCACCGACGCCGGCAAGCTCTACGCCGTTCCGGTGAAGAACTACTCGATGGGCCTGGTCTACAACAAGGTGCTGTTCCAGCAGGCCGGGCTCGACGTGAACAACCCGCCCAAGACGTGGGCCGAGGTCCGGGAAGCCGCCAAGAAGATCTCCGCGCTCGGCAACGGCATCGCCGGCTACGCGGAGTACAGCGCCGGCAACACCGGGGGCTGGCACTTCACCTCCCTGCTCTACTCGCAGGGGGGCCAGGTGCTGACCGCGGACGGCACCAAGGCCGACTTCAACAACGCCATGGGCAGGCAGGTTCTACAGAACCTCAAGGACATGCGGTACGGCGACAACAGCATGGGTGACCGCCAGCTGCTCCAGTGGGGCGACCTGCTGACCAACGCCGGCGCCGGCAAGGTCGGCATGTTCATCGGCGCGCCCGACACCACCCAGGCGATCGTCAGCCAGTTCCAGGGCAAGTTCGAGGACTGGGCGATGGGCCCGCTGCCCGGCCAGGACGGCCCGGCCAAGGGCACGCTCGGCGGCGGCGAGGGCTACTTCTTCAAGAAGGATCTCACCCCGGAGCAGGTCAAGGCCGGTCTGAAGTGGATCGCGTACCAGAAGCTGACGCCGGGCAAGGGGCAGTTCGACTACGCCCGCGCCAAGCCCCAGAACTACCCGGTCGGCCTGCCGCAGCCGCTGCTCTTCACCAACGGCAGCGACGCGCAGAAGCAGGAGTTCGACCTGCGCAAGGCGAACGCGAACGTGGACACCACGAACTTCGCGGTCTTCGAGGCGAACCCGGTGCCGATCAAGGGTGAGCCGCGCAACGCGCAGGCGATCTACGCGGTGCTCGACGCGGCGATGTCCGGGGTCCTGACGAACCGCAACGCCAACATCGACGCGCTGCTCAAGACGGCCGAGGAGAAGGTCAACCAGCTCCTCGCCGCGCAGGGCTGACCCGAGCGGGTGGGGGCCGCGCCGCGCCGGTCCCCACCCCAGCCACGCCGCCCCGTCCGGTCACCGAGCCACCAGGAGTTGCCTTGGCGATCACCACCGCCCCGGGGGCCGTCGACGCCCCGGGTCGCCCCGCATCGTCATCCCCACCCGGGCCCCGGCGGACGAGCCTCGGCCGCAAGCTGCGGGACAACCTCACCGGGCACGCGTTCCTGATCGGTGCGGTGCTCTGCTTCGCGGTCTTCTCCTGGTACCCGATGGTCCGCGGCGTCGTGATGAGCTTCCAGCGCACCCGGCGCGGCGAGACCACCTGGGTCGGCTGGGACAACTACCTCCGGATCCTGGACGACCCCAGCTTCTGGACGGCCTGGAAGAACACCTTCTACTTCACGATCCTGGCGCTCGTCCTCGGGTACGCGGTGCCGTTCTTCGTGGCGATCCTGCTCAACGAGTTCCGCCACGCCAAGGGATACCTGCGGATCCTGGTCTACCTGCCGGTGATGCTGCCGCCCGCCTCCGCGCTCTTCCTCTTCAAGTTCTACGCGTACGACCCCGGCGACGCCGGGCTCTTCAACGCGATCCTCAAGGCCGTGGGCCTGCCCACCTCGCAGTGGATGCAGTCGCCGGAGATGACCATGCCGGCGATGGTGATCGCGTCGACCTGGATGAACATGGGCAGCGCGGTGCTGATCTACCTGGCGGCGTTGCAGAACATCCCCGGCGAGCTGTACGAGGCCGCCGAGCTGGACGGTGCCGGAATCTGGCGGCGGATCATGCACGTGACCATCCCGCAGACCCGGCTGATCCTCGCGCTGCTGGCGATGTTGCAGATCGTCGCCACCATGCAGCTCTTCATCGAGCCGCTGATCCTGGCCAACGGCGCGGGCGCGGAGGACTCGGCGACCTCGGTCGCGTACCTCATCTACCAGCACGGCTTCTTCCAGAACGACCTCAACGGGGCCGCGGCGCTCGGCGTGATCATGCTCGTGGTGCTGGCCGGTTTCTCCGCCGTCTACCTGCGGCTGACCGCGAAACAGGACTAGGACGGGATGACCCATGGCAACCGACTCCGGGACCCGGACCCTCATCTCCCAGGCCCAGCTCCGGCGCGGGCCCGGCCGGGCGATCTACTGGACGCTGCTCGCCGTTGTGATCATCGGGTTCACGCTGGTCTTCCTCGGGCCGCTCTACTGGATGGTCACCGGCGCGCTCAAGTCCGGCCAGGAGATCGCGCAGACCCCACCGTCGCTCTTTCCGCAGGACCCGCAGTGGCAGAACTACGTCGACGCCTGGCACAACCTGGCCCTGGCCAAGCTGCTGTTCAACACGTTCTACTACGCGACCGGCGCGGTGCTGTTCCAGCTCGTCTTCGACACCGCCGCGGCCTACTCGCTGTCGAAGCTGCGGCCGATCTTCGGCAACGCCATCCTCGGCATGATGCTGGCCACGCTGATGATCCCGGCGATGGTCCTCATCGTCCCGCAGTACGTCACCGTGATCGACCTGCCGATCCTGCACATCAGCCTGCTCGACTCGCCGTTCGCGATCTGGCTGCCGCTGGTCGCCAACGCGTTCAACATCTTCCTGCTGAAACGGTTCTTCGACTCGATTCCGGAGGACCTGATGGCGGCGGCCCTGATGGACGGCGCGACGCCGCTGCGCACGCTCTGGTCGATCATCCTGCCGATGTCGCGCCCGATCCTCGGCGTGGTCTCGATCTTCGCGGTGACCGCGGTCTGGAAGGACTTCCTCTGGCCGAAGCTGGTCATGCCGTCACCGGAGACCCGGACGGTCAGCGTCGGCATCTACGCCTTCGCCGGCGGTACGCCGATGAACGTGGTGATCGCCGCCTCGGTGATCGCCGCGATACCGACGGTGGTCATCTTTCTGATCTTCCAACGGAACATCATGTCCGGCCTGACCACCGGCGGTCTCAAGGGATAACCCCCAACCCAGAAAGCAGGTGCTCGTGTCCACAGCAGACGGTCGTCCGTGGTGGCGTGGAGCGGTGATCTACCAGGTGTACCCGCGTAGCTTCGCCGACGGCAACGGGGACGGTATCGGCGACATCGCCGGCATCCGGTCCCGGCTGAGCTACCTGGCCGCGCTCGGCATCGACGCGATCTGGTTCAGCCCCTGGTATCCCTCGCCGATGGCCGACGCCGGCTACGACGTGGCCGACCACCGCGACATCGACCCGGTCTTCGGCACGCTCGCCGAGGTGGAGGCGCTGATCGCGGAGGCACACACGCTCGGCGTCCGGACCATCGTCGACGTGGTGCCCAACCACTGCTCCGACGCGCACCCCTGGTTCCAGGCGGCCCTCGCCGGTGGGCCGGACGCGCCCGAACGGGACCTCTTCTGGTTCCGTCCGGGCCGGGGCCCGACCGGCGACCGCCGCCCCACCGACTGGGTCGGCGAGTTCGGCGGCCCCACCTGGACCCGGACCACCAACCCGGACGGCACCCCCGGCGACTGGTACCTGCATCTCTTCGCCCCGCAACAGCCGGACTTCAACTGGGACCACCCCCGGGTGCGCGCCGAGTTCGAGGAGATCCTGCGGTTCTGGTTCGACCGCGGGGTGGACGGCATCCGCATCGACTCGGCCGGGCTGCTGGTCAAGGATGCGACGCTGCCCGAGATCGTGGCGGACCGGCCGCACCCGTTCCACGACCTCGACGGGGTGCACGAGATATATCGGGACTGGCGGCGGGTCGCCCACGGGTACCCCGGCGACCGGGCCCTGATCGGTGAGGTGTGGCTGCCGGACCGGCAGCGGTTCGCCAACTACCTGCGCCCGGACGAACTGCACGCGGCGTTCAACTTCGACTTCCTCGGCTGCGCCTGGGACGCCGCGGCGCTGCGCGAGAGCATCGACGGCACGCTGAGCGCGCACGCGCCGGTCGGCGCGCCCGCCACCTGGGTGCTCGCCAACCACGACGTCACCCGACACGTCACCCGGTACGGCCGCGCGGACACCACGTTCAGCTTCGCCGCCAAGCGCGAGGGGATCCCCACCGACCTGGAGCTGGGCACCCGCCGGGCCCGGGCCGCCGCGCTGCTGTCCCTGTCGCTGCCCGGTGCCGCCTACGTCTACCAGGGCGAGGAACTGGGCCTCTGGGAGGTCGAGGACATCCCGTACGAGCTGCGCCAGGATCCGATGTGGGAACGCTCCGGCCGGATCGACCCGGGCCGGGACGGCTGCCGGGTCCCATTGCCCTGGTCCGGCGAGACGCCGCCGTTCGGCTTCAGCCCGGACGACGCGGCCACCGCGCCCTGGCTGCCCCAACCGGCCGACTGGAAGGACCGCACCGCCGAGGCGCAGGCCGGTGACGAGCGCTCGATGCTGGAGCTGTACCGCGCCGCCATCGCCGTCCGGCGGGCCGAACCGGCGCTCGGCGACGGCGGGATGGCCTGGCTGCCCGCCCCGGACGGGGTGCTGGCCTTCCGGCGTGACCCCGGGTTCACCTGTCTGGTCAACCTCTCCGCCGAGGCGGTGCCGCTGCCGCCGCACACCGAGCGGCTGCTCGCCAGCGGGCCGCTCGACGACGACCTGCTGCCGCCGGACACCGCCGTCTGGCTGCGTACCCCGGGCCAGCCCGGCTAGCCCGCGCGGTGCCGGCGGTCCCGTCCCGCCGCCGGCACCGCCCCACCGACCACCGACGACCCGCCAGCCCGCACCGACGAGGAGGTACCCGCACCAACGGCACACCGCACCCACGGGGGACCAGGCCACCTGAGGAAAGGGAGAGCGCTGCTCATGGCCGACCACACCGCCCCGCACCATCCCCGCCCACCCCGGACCCGGATCCGTACGGCGCTCGCCGCGCTCGCCGGCACCGCGCTCGCCGCCGCCTCGATCTCGGTCGTCACGTTGACCACCACCGCGACCCCGGCCCGCGCCGCCGGGCTCTCCCCGTTCGACATCGCCGGCCGGGGAGCCACCGTCCCGTTCATCGAGCACGAGGCCGAGAACGCCGTGCACAACGGCACCCGGATCGGCCCGGACCGCCGCTACGGCACGCTGCCGTCGGAGGCGAGCGGCCGGGAAGCGGTCACCCTCGACGCGGTCGGGGAGTACGTCGAGTTCACCCTCACCGCACCTGCCAACGCGATCACCTTCCGCTACAGCCTGCCGGACAACGCCGCCGGCACCGGCCGCGACGCCACCATCGACCTGCGGGCGAACGGCACCCTGGTCAAGGCGGTGCCGGTGACCTCGAAGTACGGCTGGTACTACGGCGGCTACCCGTTCAACAACAACCCGGGCGACATCAACCCGCACCACTTCTACGACGAGGCCCGCACCCTCTTCGGCACCACGTACCAGGTCGGCACGAAGATCCGGCTCCAGGTCTCCTCGACCGCGCAGTCGCCCACGTTCACCATCGACCTGGCCGACTTCGAGCTGGTCGCCGCGCCGATCGCCAAGCCCGCCAACGTGCTCGACGTGGTCACCGACTTCGGTGCCGACCCGACCGGCGCCACCGACTCCACCGCCCGGTTCCAGGCCGCCGTCGACGCCGGCCGGGCCCAGGGCCGCGCGGTCTGGATCCCGCAGGGCAACTTCACGCTCTGGGACCACGTGGTGGTCGACGGGGTGACCCTGCGCGGCGCCGGGCCGTGGTATTCGGTGCTCGGCGGCCGGCACCCCACCGACCGCAAGCGGGCCGCCGGCATCTACGGCAAGTACGTCAACGGTGGCGGCTACCGTGGCGAGATCCGGCCGCACGAGGCCGGCGGGCCCAGCCGCAACGTGACGCTGCGCGACTTCGCCATCATCGGCGACATCCGGGAACGGGTGGACGAGGACCAGGTCAACGCCATCGGCGGGGCGATGTCCGACTCGGTGGTGGACAACGTCTGGATGCAGCACACCAAGGTCGGCGCCTGGATGGACGGCCCGATGAACAACTTCACCATCCGCAACAGCCGGATCCTGGACCAGACCGCGGACGGGGTGAACTTCCACTGGGGCGTCACCAACTCGACGGTGACCAACACCTTCGTCCGCAACACCGGTGACGACGCCCTCGCCATGTGGGCGGACACCGTGCCGAACGTCGGCAACTCGTTCACCTTCAACACGATCAGCGTCACCATCCTCGCCAACCACCTGGTCACCTATGGCGGGCGGGACATCCGGATCACCGACAACGTGACCGCCGACTCGGTCACCAATGGCGGCGGCATCCACGTGGCCAACCGCTACACCGGAGTGAACGGCCCGACCGCCGTCGCCGGCACCATCACGGTCGCCCGCAACACGTTGATCCGTAACGGCAACTCCGACTACAACTGGCAGTTCGGCGTCGGCGCGATCTGGTTCTCCGCGCTGAACCAGCCGATCCAGGGCGCGTCGATCGTGGTCAGCGACACCGACATCCTGGACAGCTCCTACGCGGCGCTGCACTGGATCGAGGGCGCCACCAGCGGGATCAGCCTCAGCAACGTACGCATCGACGGCGCTGGCACATACGCCCTCCAGGTGCAGGCGGCCAGCCAGGTCTCCTTCACCAACGTACGGGCCACCGGCATCGCGCAGGCCAACCCGATCCACAACTGCGTGGGCAGCGGCTTCCAGATCACCCAGGGCGCCGGCAACTCCGGCTGGTACACCCCGACCCCGTACTGCGGACCGTGGCCGGAGCCGCAGTGGGGTGGCGGCCCGACCAGCCCGCCGCCCACCTCGCCGCCGCCGACCACCCCGCCACCCACGACCCCGCCGCCGACCACGCCCCCGCCCACCACGCCGCCGCCCGGCGGGAACCTGGCCCAGGGCCGGCCGGTCGTCGCGTCCAGCCACAACCAGACCTATGTCGCGGGCAACGCGGTGGACGGCAACCCGGGCACCTACTGGGAGAGCGCCAACAACGCCTTCCCGCAGACCCTCACCGTCGACCTCGGCGCGGCCCGGTCCGTCGACCGGGTGGTGCTGAAGCTGCCGTCGGGCTGGGAACGGCGCACCCAGACCCTGTCGGTGCTCGGCTCGACCGACGGCAACTCGTGGAGCACGCTCTCCGGGTCGGCGGGCCGTGTCTTCGACCCGGCCACCGGCAACAGCGTCACGGTCGCCGTGCCCGCCGGTGAGCGCCGGTACCTCCGGCTGAGCATCACCGGCAACACCGGCTGGCCGGCGGGCCAGCTCGCCGAGTTCGAGGTGTACGGCGGCAGCACCCCGCCACCGACCACCCCGCCGCCCACCACCACCCCGCCCCCGGCCGGGAACCTGGCGATCGGCCGCCCGGTCACGGCCAGCAGCCACGTCGACGTGTACGCGGCCACCAACGCGGTGGACGGCAACGCGAACACCTACTGGGAGAGCGTCAACAACGCCTTCCCGCAGACCCTCACCGTGGACCTGGGCAGCGCCCGGCAGGTGGGTCGGGTCGTGCTGAAGCTGCCACCGGCGTCGGCCTGGCAGACCCGTACCCAGACGTTGTCGGTGCTCGGCTCGACCGACGGCAACACCTGGACCACCCTCGCCGGCTCGGCGGGTCGCACCTTCGACCCGGCCACCGGCAACGCGGTGTCGATCAACCTGCCGGCCGGCGAACGCCGGTTCCTGCGGCTCAACGTCACCGGCAACACCGGCTGGCCGGCGGCCCAGATCGCCGAGTTCGAGGTGCACGCCTCCTGACCCGTGGGTGGGCCCCGTACGCCGATCGGGGCCCACCCACGCCGTAAGAGCACCACACCCCCGCAACGCCTCTCCACGTCCCCGGAAGAAGGTGTCGATCCCTCATGTCCAGATTCCGTACCCGGCTCACCGCCGTGCTCGCCGCGGTCGGCCTCGCCCTCACCGCCGCGCCCGCGCCCCCGGCCGTCGCCGCCGGCGGCCCGAACCTCGCCGCCGGCCGCACCGCGACCGCCAGCAGCGTCAACGGCCCGTACGCCGCCGCCAACATCACCGACGGCAACGCCGGCAGCTACTGGGAGAGCAGCGGTGCCCTCCCGCAGTGGGTCCAGGTCGACCTGGGCACCAGCCCCTCCGTCGACCAGGTCAAACTGAAGTTGCCGGCCGGCTGGGAGGCGCGCACCCAGACGCTCTCCGTGCAGGGCAGCACGAACGGCAGCGCCTTCAGCACCATCGTCGGCTCGGCGGGTCGCACCTTCAGCCCGGCCGGCGGCAACACCGTCACCCTCGACTTCCCGGCCACCACCACCCGGTACGTCCGGATCTCGATCACCGCTAACACCGGCTGGCCCGCCGCCCAACTGGCCGAGCTGGAGGTGTACGGCGCGGCCAGCTCGTCGACCAACCTGGCGGCCGGTCGGAGCATCTCCGCCAGCGGCCACTCCGACGTCTACGTCGCCGCCAACGCCAACGACGGCAACCAGGGCAGCTACTGGGAGAGCGTCAACAACGCCTTCCCACAGTGGATCCAGGTGGACCTCGGTGCCACGGTCACCGTCGACCGGCTGGTGCTCAAGCTGCCCGGCGGCTGGGGCGCGCGGACCCAGACGCTGACCGTGCAGGGCAGCACCAACGGGTCGACCTTCAACACCCTGGTCGCCTCCGCCGGATACGCCTTCAACCCGACCGCCAACAACACGGTGACCATCACCGTCGGCTCGGCCGCCACCCGCTACGTCCGGCTGTCGATCACCGCGAACACCGCGTGGCCGGCCGGGCAGCTCGCCGAGCTGGAGGTGTACGGCCCGGCCACCGGCGACACCCAGCCACCCTCCGCGCCGACGAATCTGGCGTTCACCGAGCCGGGTTCCGGGCAGATCCGGTTGACGTGGTCGGCGTCGGCGGACAACGTCGGGGTGACCGGTTACGACGTGTATGCCAATGGTTCGTTGCGGGCGAGTGTGTCGGGTGCGACGTTGACGTACACCGACACCCAGCCGGCGAGCGCGACCGTGTCGTACTACGTGCGGGCGAAGGATGCCGCCGGCAACGTGTCGGGCAACAGCAACACGGTGACCCGTACCGGCAGCTCCGGCGACACCCAGGCCCCCACCGCGCCGACGAATCTGGCGTTCACCGAGCCGGGTTCCGGGCAGATCCGGTTGACGTGGTCGGCGTCGACGGACAACGTCGGGGTGACCGGTTACGACGTGTATGCCAATGGTTCGTTGCGGGCGAGTGTGTCGGGTGCGACGTTGACGTACACCGACACCCAGCCGGCGAGCGCGACCGTGTCGTACCACGTCCGGGCCAAGGACGCCGCCGGCAACGTCTCCGCGAACAGCAACACCGTCACCCGCGTCGGCAGCACCCCGGGCGGGACCAACCTCGCCGCCGGTAAGCCGGCCACCGCCTCCTCGATGGTGCACGTCTTCGCCGCGGCGAACGCCGTCGACGACGACGTCACCACCTACTGGGAGGGCGCGCCGGGGGCGTACCCGAGCACGCTGACCGTGGCGCTCGGCGCGAACGCGAGCATCAGCGCGATCGTGGTGAAGCTGAACCCCGACCCGGCCTGGGGACCGCGTACCCAGACCTTCTCGGTGCTCGGGCGGGAGCAGTCCGCCTCCGGCTTCAGCACGCTGGTCGGTTCGGCGAACTACTCGTTCAGCCCGGCCGGCAGCAACACGGTGACCATCCCGGTCTCGGCGACCGCCGCCGACGTGCGGCTCCAGTTCACCGCCAACACCGGGGCCTCCAACGGCCAGGTCGCCGAGTTCCAGGTGATCGGGACCCCGGCGCCGAACCCGGACCTCACCGTCACCAACGTGACCTTCGCCCCGGCCGCACCGGTGGAGACCGACCAGCTCACCCTCACCGCCACCGCACGCAACGCCGGCACGCTGGCCTCCGGCGCGACCACGGTCGACTTCGCCCTGGACGGGACGAAGGTGGGCCAGGCGAACGTCGGCGCCCTCGCGGCCGGCGCGTCGACCAGCGTGTCGACCACGATCGCCGCCCGGGACGCCGGCAGCTACCAGCTCAGCGCCACCGTCGACCCGGCGAACACGGTCATCGAGCAGAACGAGTCGAACAACTCCTACACCAGCCCGACCCGGCTCACGGTCAGCCCGGTGGCCAGCTCGGACCTGGTCGCCTCGGCGGTCACCTGGTCGCCGGGCACGCCGAGCGCGGGTGCCACGGTCAGCTTCGCGGTGACCCTGCGCAACCAGGGCACCATCGCCTCGGCGGGCGGCGCGCACGGCATCACGCTCACCGTGCTCAACGACTCGGGCACGGCGGTGCGTACGCTCACCGGCTCGTACACCGGCACCATCGGGGTCGGCGCCACGGCCGGCCCGGTCAACCTGGGCACCTGGACGGCGGCCAACGGCCGGTACACCGTCCGGGTGGTGGTCGCCGACGACGCCAACGAACTGCCGGTGAAGCGGGCCAACAACACCAGCGAGCGGCCACTCTTCGTGGGCCGGGGCGCCAACCTGCCGTACGACATGTACGAGGCCGAGGAGGGCTCGGTCGGCGGCGGCGCGCAGGTGATCGGGCCGAACCGGACCATCGGCGACCTGGCCGGTGAGGCGTCCGGCCGGCGGGCGGTGACCCTCAACACCACCGGCGCGTACGTCGAGTGGACCACCAAGGCGGACGCCAACGCCCTGGTCACCCGCTTCTCCATCCCGGATGCCCCGAACGGCGGCGGGATCAACTCGACGCTGAACATCTACGTCAACGGTGTGCTGCACAAGCCGATCAGCCTCACCTCGAAGCACATCTGGCTGTACGGCGCCGAGGCCAGCCCGAGCGACTCGCCGAGCGCCGGGCCGCCCCGGCACCTCTACGACGAGGCGAACGTGCTGCTCAACTCGACCATCCCGGCCGGTAGCCGGATCCGGTTGCAGAAGGATCCGGCGAACTCCACCACGTACGCCATCGACTTCGTCAACCTGGAGCTGGTGACGCCGCGGGCGAACCCGGACCCGGCCCGCTACCGGGTGCCCAACGGGTTCAGCCACGCCGACGTGCAGAGCGCGTTGGACGCGGTCCGGATGGACACCACCGGCAACCTGGTCGGCGTCTACCTGCCCGCCGGCAACTACGAGACCGCACAGAAGTTCCAGGTGTACGGCAAGGCGGTGAAGGTGGTCGGGGCCGGCATGTGGTTCACCCGGTTCTCCACGCCGTCGTCGCAGCAGAACACCGACGCCGGTTTCCGGGTGGAGCCGAGCGCCAGCGGGTCGTCCTTCGAGCACCTCGCCTTCTTCGGCAACTACACCGTCCGGCAGGACGGGCCGGGCAAGGTCTGGGGCGAACTGAAGGACGTGAACAACCTGACCCTGGACAACGTCTGGGTCGAGCACACGGTCTGCGCGTACTGGGGGGTTCACGTCAGTGGGCTGAAGATCACCAACAGTCGGTTCCGGAACACCTTCGCCGACGCGGTGAACCTGACCAACGGCAGCACCAACAACCTGGTCAGCAACTCGGAGGGCCGGTCCAACGGTGACGACGCGTTCGCGCTCTTCTCCGCGACCGATCAGGGCGCGTCGACCGGCAACAACGGCAACGTCTTCGAGAACCTGACCGCCACGCTGACCTGGCGGGCCGCCGGGGTGGCGGTGTACGGCGGCTACAACAACGTGTTCCGCAACCTCTACATCGCGGACATGCTGACGTACTCCGGCATCACCATCAGCTCGCTGGACTTCGGCTACCCGTTCATCGGGTTCGGGGCCAGCCCACCGACCCGGTTCGAGAACATCTCGCTGATCCGGGCCGGTGGCCATTTCTGGGGCGCGCAGACCTTCCCGGCGATCTGGGTGTTCTCCGCGTCCAAGGAGTTCCGCGGCATCCGCGTCAGCGACGTGGACATCGTGGATCCGACCTACTCGGGCATCATGTTCCAGACCAAGTACACCGGCAGCCAGCCGGAGAACCCGATCACCGACACGGTCTTCACCAACGTGTCGATCAGCGGCGCTCAGCGCAGCGGTGACGCCTTCGACGCCAAGTCCGGCTTCGCCATCTGGGCCAACGAGATGCCCGAAGCCGGCCAAGGCCCCGCCGTCGGCTCCGTCACCTTCACCAACCTCCGCCTGACCAACAACTGGCAGGACATCCGCAACACCACCTCAACCTTCACCATCACCCGCAACTAACCCCGCCCGCCCCGCCCCTCTCCCTCCCCGCCCTCGCCCCCCCACCAAGCCGACGCCGATCATGCAGTTGTGGTGCCCGACCAAAAGCGCGAAACACAATAAAGCGCCCACCACAACTGCATGATCGACAAGGGCGGGGGTGGGGCGGGGGTGGGGCGGGGGTGGGAGGGGAGGGGGAGGTATCAGGGGGTGGGGCGGGCGGTGAAGCGGGCGGCGCCGTCGAGGGCGTCGGCGGCGAGGGAGACCATGCCGTAGGCGAGTTCGGCGGCGAGGGCCTCGGGCTCGGGGTGGGTGGCGGTGGCGAGCAGCGAGGCGCGGTCGTTGCGAAGGCAGGTCTGCGGGTGGCGGGCGATCTCGGCGGCCAGTTGCTCGGCCGCCGTCCGGGCCTCACCCGGGCCGACCAGCCGGTTGACCAACCCCATCGCGTACGCCTCGTCGGCCGGCACCGGACGCCCGGTGAGGATCAGGTCCATCGCCCGGCTCTCGCCGATCAGCCGGGGCAGCCGGAACGTTCCGCCGTCGATCAGCGGCACTCCCCACCGCCGGCAGAAGACCCCGAGGGTCGCGTCGGCCTCGGCGACCCGCAGGTCGCACCAGAGCGCCAGCTCCAGACCGCCGGCCACCGCGTACCCGGAGATCGCGGCGATCACCGGCTTGCCGAGCATCATCCTGGTGGGGCCCATGGGGCCGTCACCGTCGGGCTCGACGCGGTTGCCCCGGGGCGTACCGATCGCCTTCAGGTCGGCTCCCGCGCAGAACGTGCCGCCGGCTCCCCAGAGCACCGCCACCGCCGCCTCCGGGTCGGCCTCGAACGAGCGGAACGCATCTGCGAGCGCTCGTGCGGTCGGCCCGTCGACCGCGTTCCGCGCCTCCGGCCGGTCCAGGATCACCGTGGTCACCGGCCCGTCATGCTCAACCCGTACCGCCATCGCACCAGCATGACGGGTGGCCGTTCACCGCGCCCGCCCGGCCGAGGCCACTCGATTCTGGACCGGGCGTAACCCATCAGGAGGCCCGGCACCGTCGGTGGCGATTTGCGCCGGACGACCGGTTTACGACCGGGTACGGCGGGAAGTCGGTCCGTGTGCGAGCGTTGTTGACGAAGATCGAGCAGACCTCCGGCATGGATCGGATCGGCGACCGGTTGCAGCGGGCGGTGCAGGGCGCCCTGCGCGGACAGCGGGTCCGGGACCTGCTGCACGGCGTCTGGCTGGGGCATCCGCTGCACCCGGCGATGGTGCAGGTACCGGTCGGCGCCTGGATGAGCGCGGCGGTGCTGGACCTCATGCCCGGCCAGCGGCGGGCCGCCACCACGCTCACCGCGATCGGCACGGTGAGCGCGGTGCCGGCGGCGGTCGCCGGGCTCAACGACTGGGCGGCGCTCGCCCGCGACCAGCGGCGGATCGGCCTGGTGCACGCCGCGTCGAACACGGTCGGGATGGTGCTGTACGGCGGCTCACTGGCCGCGCGGCTGTCCGGCCGGCACGGCCTGGGCCGTACGTTGGGCTGGCTCGGGCTCGGTGCGGTCAGCGCCGGGGCGTACCTCGGTGGGCACCTGGCATACAAGCAGGGCGCCCAGGTGAACGTCAGCGTCTCCGACCTGCACCTGATCAGCGACGGCTGGCACTCGATCGCCGAGATGGCGAGCCTGCCGCAGCGGGAGCTGGTCACCCGGAAGGTGGACGACGTGTCGCTGATCCTCTACCGGCACGACGACGAGGTCACCGTGATGCTGGAGCGCTGCCCGCACCAGAGCGGCCCGCTCGGCGAGGGCGAGGTGACCGAGATCGACGGCCACGCGTGCGTGGTGTGCCCGTGGCACGGCAGCACCTTCCGGCTCAACGGCGGCGAGGTGATCCACGGCCCCTCCTCCAACGACCAGCAGATCCTGCCCACCCGGGTCGTCAACGGCCGCCTGGAGACCCGCCTCCCCTGACCCACCCGCCACCCTTGATCGTCTGCATTCGGTGACACGACACGCCGATCCGGAAGTCACTTCTGTGCAGACGATCAAGGAACCGCCAGCGTGCTGGATCAGTCTCTGCGGTGGCGGCCCACCGGCAGCTCACGCATCGGGCTGACCGGATCGTGTCCACCAAGGACAGCACGATCACCGGTCGCCGGCAGAGCCGGGTGAGGTTGCCCGGCGGGCCTACGGCGCAGGCCGAGCACCGCGCCGATCTGCGCGCCGACGATGCTGGCCACGGCCAGTACGGCGGAGACGGCAAGGGGACGGTTCACCCGGTCGGGTTCGCCGGCTCGGGCCGCACCCACCGTCACCACCGGCGGATGCTCCTCCGAGGTATCACCGCGCGCCGGCGGCTGCGCCCCTTCCGGGCTGCCCGGCGTTGGTGCGGGCGTCGCCGAACCCGGCCGCTCCGTCCCGCCGCCCGGCTGCTCGACCGTCCCGCCCGGCGTTGGCCGCTCCTCCTCACCCCGCTCGGGTACGACCGATCCCGGTGTGGCCGGTCCGGGGGCGGGTCGGGCCTTCGGGATGACGAGGCGACCGGTGGCGTGCGGCCGGGCACCCTGGTCGTGTGCCTCGGCCGGCAGCTTGATCAGCTGGCCGGGGCGGATCTGGTCCGGGTCACGCAGCTTGTTGAGCGCGGCCAGCTTCCGGTAGTCCTCGAAGTCGTCGAGGTACCGGTCGGCGACCTTGCCGAGGTAGTCGCCCTTGGCCACTCGGTAGACCGCCGTGTCCGCCGGTGCCGGGACCCGGTCCGCCCGCGCCGGAGCGGCCATCGTGGACACCGTGGTCGCCGGGGCCGCGTACGTCGGGGTGGTGTAGGCGGTGGCGGCAGCGGCGGCGGCCGGGCTGGCGGCGAGGATCAGCGCGACCGAGCCGACCAACGCCGCCGCCGCCCGCTGCTGCCGGCCCATCCCGGGTAGCCGTGGCGCTGGCCGGCGCAGTGCCTGTGCGCCGAGTTCCACGAGTACGGAGAGGGTGAAGGTGGCCCAGCCGAACCATCCGACGATCGCCAGCGCCCGGAGGAAGAGTTGACCGTCGTCGCGGCTGGTCAGGGTGGTGCCGATCTCCGCCAGTGTGGGTACGTGGTCGGGTAGTGGGTTGCCGGCGAAGGCCAGCAGCGCGATCGGCCCGCCGACCAGCAGGCCGACCAGCACGATCAAGGCACCGAACCCGGTCAGCATGCGACCGATCCGCCGTACGGCGGTACCACCCGATGCGGCCATGGCTACCTTCTTTCCTAGGGAACCCCGGTCAGCGCCCGCGCGGTCGCCTCGCCGGAGACGGTGACGGTGTTGGAGAAGCCGAAGAGGCCGAGCATGGCCCGGTGGTAGGTGATGGTGACGCGTACCCGGATCAGGGTTTCGCCGTTGACCACCGGGAAGTTCACGGTGTGGCCGCTGGCGCCGGCGGCGGAGAGGTAGTCCGCGACCGCCGCTCGGGCCTGGGGTTGGTTGATCCGCTTGGGCCCGCCCTCGATCGCGGTGGCCCGGTCGATGGCCTGGCCGCCCGCGCGGGCCGCCTCGGCGGCCAGGTTCTCGGCGCGCTGGAGCGTGCGGAGCTGCCCTGCGCCGTCGAACGCCATGCCGATGATGCCGAGTACGCCGATCATCGCGACGGCGAGAAAGAGACTCACCCGCCCGGCGTCGCCCCGCCCGGCCGTCATCCCCGGCTCCGGTAACGGTCCAGCGGCGAGGTGAACGAGGCGGTGACCCGGTTCCCGGCCGGCATGCTCTTGAGCGCCGGCAGCCGGATGTCCTGGTAGGAGACGGTACAGGCGATCTCCACGGTGACCGTGGCGTCCTGCCCGACGGGGCTGTTGAAGGCCGCGTTGAAGGTGGTGGACCGGCCGCCGACCGTGCCACGGAAGGTCACCGCCGGGGCACCGGAGCAGGAGACGCCCCGCCAGTCGAGCTGTCGGCGGGCCGCGTCCCGGGCCTCGCGGCGGGCGGTGGCGGCGTCCCGGGAGATCGAGGCAGCTCGGGCCGCGTCGTGCGCGGCGGCCTCCAGCGCCTCGCTGGCCACCGCGGTACGCCCGGCGACCCCGCCCAGCACCATCAGCGCCACGAAGGCGGGTGCCAGGACGGCCACCTCGATCGAGACCGAGCCCCGGCTCATGGCGCGGTCCATCGTTCCGTTGTCCCGTGTGCGGTCTGCCGGATGGAGAAACTGACGCCCGGCACCACCGACAGGGAGCGGCCGGTCACCGTGCAGGTGACGTCGGTCGCCGTGGCGACGCAGCTCGGCCCCGGGTCCTTCCAGCCGACCAGCCAGTCACCGGCCTGGTCGAGGAACTTGGTCGCCCGCTCCGCACCGGCCCCTGCCGGTGCCTGGTGGAGCCGCTGGGCGTTGACCCCGCTCTGCGCGGCGTTGAGCGCCGTGGAGCGGGCGACGAACACGGCGGCGACCTGGATCGAGGCGAAGACCATCAGCAGGATCGCCGGCAGCGCCACCGCCAGCTCGACCGGGTTGCCGCCCCGCTCACCGCCGCCAGCCCACTCGCCGCCCCGCTCACTGCCGCCGCCGGTCCGCTCTCCGCCGCCCCGCTCGCCGCCGTCACCGGACGGCTTACTGCTGTTGGGCAGCCGACGGTGCCGGATGGTCACGACCATCCGGCACCGGCCGGCGGAGTGGAGACGGCGCATGGGTCAGGGCGCCGTCGGGTTCGTGTGCTTCGGGATGTTGGTCATCCAGTCGTTGGCTGCGCCGAGGGCGGCGGCGGTGACCGCCATCGCCACGGCCACCAGGCCGAAGATGATCACTGCGGTCGGTACCGGGCTGTCGCCACGATCGCCGCGCAACTCCGCCAGTCGCGTCCGTAGCGCGACGTGCAGGTGGATCAGCCGCGCTCCCAGCGCGCCGGGCAGGTTGGTGAGGACGGACATTGGTGCTCCTTCTGATCGGGGTCGGACTCAGAGGCGGGCCAGGAACGGATAGATCGCGAAGCCGAGCAGGACGAAGACCAGCAGCGCACCGGGGATGTCGAGGCGGCTGGTCACCCCCTCGGCCCGGGCCAGGTTGTCGGTGCGGATCTGGTCGCGCAGCGAGTCCGCCCGGCTGCGGAGGGTCTCGTGCACCTGGGCACCCTCACTGCCCGACGAGCGCATGATCGCGCCGACGTCGCCCAGCTCCGGGATGCCGATCTGGTCGGCCAGATCGCGCAGCTCGTCCCAGGGCGAGTGCATCTGCATCTGGGCCATCCGCAACGCCTCCGAGATCCGGTCGAAGACCCAGCCCTCGCAGATCGCGGCGGCCCGCTCCAGCGACTGCACCGGGCCGTGCGCGGCGGAGAGCTGCAACGCGACCAGGTCCAGGTAGGTGCAGACCGCCTGCCGGAACTCCTCCCGGGCGGCGTCGGCGCGGGCCAGCACCGCCCGGTGTGCCACCAGGGCGCAGAGCAACGCCAGGCCGAGACTGCCCAGCACCGGTACGGCCAGCGGCAGCGAGACCCCGACGGCCAACAGCGTGACGCTGAGCAGTGCCGGCGCGGCGAGCCCGATCAGCGCCGACAGCAGCAGGGAGAGCGCGTACTGCTCGGGTGTGCGGTCGAGCAGGGCGAGTTGCCGGTGCGGCGGGCGCAGCCAGCGGGCCAGGCCGGTGAGCCACTCCAGTTGCCGGTTGGCGGTGCTGCTCCGGGAAGTGCCGGCCGGCTGGTGCAGCCGACGCAACGCCGGGCCGAGCGCGGGGGTCGCCGGCACCAGCTCGCGGATCACCAGGAACACGCCGAACCCGATCGCGGTTCCGGCGACGACGGCAATGGTGAGGTGCAGGTTCACGCCACCACCTCCGCCTGATCCGGAGCAGGCAGGAAGCGGGCCGGTCGGGGCGGCTGGCTCATCGAGCGGACCCAGGCCAACAGGCCCACGAAGGTGCCGCCGAGCACCGCCATCACCAGCTGACCGAACGGTGTGCCGTAGGGCTGGACGTACTCGCGGTTCAACAGCCCGTACGCGATGGTGGCCAGGGTCATCCCGGTCAGGAAGCGGACCGCGAAGCGGGGCTGGGTGCGCTTGGCCTCGATCTCCCGCCGGGTGGCCACCTCGGCCGCCGCCGCCGAGGCGATCGAGCCGAGCACGTCGCCGAGCCGTTCGCCCCGGTCGGTCAGGTGCAGGATGAGCGCCGCGACCGCCTGGTCGCAGACCGGGTCGGCGATCTCGTCGGCGAAGGCCAGCAGGGCGGAACGGGCCAGCCAGCCGGCCTGGAGCCGGGCGGCGAGCAGGCGTACCTCCTCCTGGATCTCCTCGGGTGCGGTGGGGACCGTTCCGATGATCGCCTGCTGGAGACCCTGCCCGGTGGCGGAGACGTCCTTGAGCCGGCGGGTCCACTCGCCGACCGCCTCGATCCGGGCGATCGCCCGCTGTTCGGCCCGGCCGACCGAGAACAGCCACGGGGTGCCGGGCACCGCCACCGCGACCAGCAGGCCGACCACCGGCAGGCCGGTGAGGAGGAAGGCCAGCGCCCCGGCGACCAGCGCTCCGATCAGCAGCGCCTGGTGGGCGCGCTGCTCGCGAACGGTGCTGCCGGAACCGCGCCATAGCCGGCCGAGCCCCGGGCCCGCACCGGGCGCCGGCCCGGCGGGGCGACGGGTGCCGACGAGCGCGACGACCGCCAGCACCAGCCCGGCCACGCAGGCCGCCCCGGAGACCATCGCGATCAGCTCGATGTCGTCGCGCACGACTCACCGCCGACCGAGTCGGGACTGCCGGGGCCGCCGCCAGGCGCCCTGACCGGCCTCGATCCAGCGGCTGAGCAGCCGGGCGTCGTAGCCCACCCGCAGCAACTGCTCCCGCACCCGCTCGGGCAGGTGCCGGGGCACCGCCCGGCCGTCCGGCCCCGGGCCGAACACCTGCGTCGTGGTGATCCGGCTGCCCTCGCTGACGCCGAGCACCTCCTCGACGTGCGAGACGAACCGGTGCTTGCGCCCGCCGATCGCGGTCTCGTCCTCGACGGTGACGTAGACGATGAGGTCGAGCGCGTTGCCGGCCATCCGGCGGGCCTGGTCGACGGTCATCTCCCGGCCGTGCGCCAGGGCCAGTTCGATGATCCGCTCGCTCACCCCGGCCGGGGTACGCGCGTGGATGGTGCACATCGATCCCCGGCTGGTGGTCATCGCCTGGAGCATCGGCACGATCTCCCGGGACCGCACCTCGCCGACGATGATCCGCAGTACGCCCATCCGCAGCGAGACCGGGATCAGGTCGGCGATGCTCACCTCACCGGCCGGTCGGCCGTCCGGACCGCGTTCGCCGTGCCCCTCCCGGGCCTCGAAGCTCATCACCGCCCGGTGCCGGCCGGTCCGGCGGGCCGGCAGCAACTCCCGGCTCTCCTCCAGCAGCACGTACGGCTCGTCCGGCGGGATCTCGCTCATCAGGCCCCGGATCACGGTGGTCTTCCCGGCACCGGCCAGCCCGGCGACCATGATGTTCAGCCCGGCCCGCATCGACGCCCGGAGAAAGTCGCGTAGCAGCGGATCGATCATCTCGTCCAGGTCACCCCGGCTGCCGGCCAGGTCGTCCAGGGTCACGTCGAGGGTGTTGTGTTTGCGGATCACCGCGTACGGGCGGTGGCTGACCAGGAACACCGCTGCCAGCCGGCTGCCATCGGGCAGTTGCAGGTCGAGGGTGGGCTTCGAGGTGGAGAGCGAGCGCTCGGTCGCGCCGGCCCGGCGGGCCGCCGCCTGGAGGATCTCCACCAGCTCGTCGTCGCTGTCGGCGATGGGGTCGGCCCATTCGACGCCGCCGCCGTGCCGGGTGATGCGCACCTGGTCGCAGCCGAGGATGTGCACCTCCTCGATGGTGTCGTCGACGAGCAGCGTCTGTAGCCGGCCGAGGCCCGCCAGCTCGGCGGTGACCTGGTCGAGCAGCAGCCGTTCCTCACCGGCGGCCATCGGCGTGCCGGCGCGACGCACCGAGTCGGCGTACTCGGCGACCAGCAGCACGGCGAGCCGGGCCCGCTCGGTGTCCTCCTCGTCGACGCTGAACTCCCGGCCGCGCTGCCACCGGGTGAGCCGTTCGCTCAGCTCCCGCCGCAGCTCGCGGACCACCTGGAAGTCCACCCGCGCCCGGGGCGGCGGTTCTGGTGGCAGCGTCACGACCGGCGGCGCCGGATGGTGGCCGTTGACCGGTGGCAGCGGCGGGGCGGTGGAGGTCGCCCCCGGCGGTTGCCGGCGGGGGTCCGACGACACCGGCTCAAATCGCATCGGGCACCCCCTGGGACACCGGCCACGCCAGCCGGGCCCGCCGCCGTTCCACCAGGGCGCCGACCGGCACCTCCAGCTCACGGGCCGCGCGCAGCAACGGCCGTCCGGCCCGCACGGTGCCGCCCAGACTCAACACCTGCGCGGTACGCGGGTCGTCCGGCAGCCGGGCGATCACCGGCAGCCGTAGCGCCTTGCTGATCTCGCTCTTGCCGTGCCCGCCGCCGACCAGCAGCAGCCGTAGCGCGCCCGGCTCCACCCGGTGCTCGGTGAAGTCCCGTTCGACGGTTTGCAGCAGGGACCGGGTGCCGGAGAGGTCGGGCAGCTGCGCCCGGGTGACCACCAGCACCACCGAGGCGGCGCGCAGCAGCGGCCAGGGCGGGCCGACCACGTGCATCCGGCCACAGTCGACGATCACGTCGTACGGCGGGTCGCCCCGTTCCAGCCCGGTGAAGAAGTCGGCGAACCGCTGCCAGAGCGGGGTGACGCTGCCGGCCTGGGCCGGGTCGACGACCCCGGGCAGCAGCAGCCGCTCGCGCCGTGGCGCGTCCAGGTCGACCAGCTGGGACCAGAACGCGGTTTCCAGGTTGCCGTCGCGCAGCTCGCCGACGGCCAGCTCCCCGATGCCGCGTGGGCCGTCCAACGCGCCGCCGAGGTAGCCGGCGAGGACCGAGCCGCCGGCCGGGTCGCACTCGGCCAGGATCACCCGCCGGTGCCAGCTCAACGCGCAGGCCAGCGCGGTGGTGGTGACCCCCGGCGAGCCCTTGGCGGAGACCATCGCGATGATCGCCATGCTCAGGCCGCCCGGGTCAGCACGACCGCGATCCGGTCCTGCGCGGCCAACGCCACCACCGCCGGTACGTCCCGGACGGCCAGTGCCAGGTAGACCACCACCTCGTCCCGGCCATCGGTGCTGACGGCGTCGGTGACGGTGGCGGTGAACCGGGTGGCACTGGACGAGGAGCTGCCGCCGTTGTCGTTGCTCGGGGTGCTGACCAGCAGGACCTCGTCGCCGGGGCGGAGCTTCGGTGCGGGCACCTGGGCCGTTCTCAGCCCGAGGGCGAGCTGCTGCTGCCCGGGGCCGAGCAGCGGCTCGTCGGTGAGCTGCGCCATGGTCAGCAGCGTTCCCGGGGCGAGCGAGACGGCGGCCCGCATGCCGACCACGTCGGCGAGCCGGTCGACCGGCACCGGGTCGAGCCCCTGCCCGCCGGCCACCTGCACCGACACCAGGTCGTTGGCGCTGACCACGGTGCCGACCTCGACCGGCCGGGCCACCGCCAGGTAGCTGCCGGTGGCCCGGACCGAGGTGACCGCGAACGCCGAACCCAGCCCGCCGAGGGCGATCAGCAGAACGGCCAGGCCGAGCAACCCGGGGCGGACCCGGCGTTGCCGGACCACCCGGGGTGGCGCGACCGGCGCGTCCACCGGAGGGGTTCCGTCTCGGGTCGCCACGCTCATCGGGTCACCACCTGAAGCTCGTTGATCTGGATCTCCACCGGGTCGGTGGTACGGGTGATGCCGGGGATGGAATCGCTCTGGCCGCTGCTGCTGCTCCACCGCACCGACCAGTGGGTGGTCGCCTGCACCCGGTACGTGCCGGCCTTCGGATAGCCGGTGTGGTAGCCGCAGTCGGGGGAGCGCCGACCGGCGTACCGGCCGGTGGATTCGTACTCGGTGCCGGGGCCGGTGCAGGTGACCCGGATGCCGTTGCCCATGTTCCAGACGATCCGGTCGACCTCGGCCCGGATCGTCACGGTCAGACCGCGGTCCGAGGCGGAGGCGCTCAGCGGGCCGAACTGGTTGGCGCCCCGCTCGGCCCACATCCAGACCGGCAGGCCGACCAGGCCAGGTCCGATGCGCTTGCGCGGTGCGACGGCGGCTCGGGGCGCGAGCAGGCTGATCGAGGCTAGCGCCCGGCGGGCCAACTCCTCCGGGTCCGGCGGAGCGCCGAAGCCCGGTGGCGGCGTCTCCCGCAGTTGTGCCTCCTGGAAGCCCACCTCGCCGCCGTAGCAGGTACGCAGGTACCACTGCCAGCCCTCGGGCGCCTCTGGCTGTGGCTCGGCGAGCTTGTAGTAGCAGCCGTCGTTGCTGTTGAACCAGCCCAGCACGTCGTCGTAGCAGGGGATGGTGCGTCCGTTCCACTGGCAGACGCCCCCGCCGCCCCCGCCCCCGTTGTCACCGCCGTTGTTGCCACCGTTGCCACCACCACCGGGGGTGCCGGGGTCGTCGTCCCAGACGCTGCAGTTCGGCTGGGCGGGTGGGCACTCGGCGCCGGGGTCGGCGGCGGTCGCCGGCACCGCCGGACCGGTCGCCAGCAGCAGCGCGAGCGCGGCGCCGAGCAGCGCCCGGCGGGCGGTCGTGGCCGGCGGCCGGCCGGTCCGGCGCGGCCGGCCGGGCGAAGGGCGGGCCCGGTCGCGGGAGTGATCGGCGCGGTGGTCGGTCGGCGCTGCGCCCCGGGTCAGCATGGCTGGTCCTGGTGGGCCGCGCCGGTGCTGATCAGCCAGCGGCCGTCGGGGTAGCGGGTGGCCGTCGCGGTGGCCAGGTGGCGGGAGCCACGGGTGCCGGGCACCACCCGATCGTTGGCGACGTAGACCATCCGGTAGCCGGTGGCGTCGAGACAGTCCTGGATCTCCACGGTGGGCGGGTTCGCGTCCAGGTTCACCGAGGTGACGGTGGGCTCGGAGCGCAGCGTGCCGGTGCTGACGGCACCGTGCTCGCGGGCCTGCCGCAGGCTCAGCCGGACCCGGGTCAGCAGCGGGTCGGCGAGGAACCGGGTCAACTCGGGGTGCTGTGGATCGCTGTGTCGTCCCGCCCTACGGGAGGCGGTCAGGTAGCCGGAGTACGCCGTCAGCGCTGCCTGCTCCGCCGTCTGCTGGTCGACGTCTCGCCGGGCGCTGGCGGGCTCTTTCCGATCGGCCGCTGTCGGGGTGGCCGCCTCCGGCGCGCCGCCGCAGGCGGTGGTCGTACCGACTGCGGCCACCGCGACCAGGCCGGCCGTCCAGCGGCTCAGCTGCCGTGTTCGCACCCTCGTGCCCTCCTCGGTGCCGACCCGGCAATCGCCGTTGCCGACGATTCCGGGCGTGCGGCAGCGCGACCGGAAGGCGGTCTCCGGTCCTCTCCAATGCGCTGCTGCATTTACACTTGTGGACCTTTACAAATGCGCTGCCTCGGGGTGGTTGTGGCCATCGGACGTGGGTTTCCTCACATCCAAGGGGCGAGCATAGGCTGACGCCGGCCGATGCAACAGAGGCAATTCATGCGATCACTCTGAGTTAGGAATGGTGGTGGTGGCGGATGGTTACCGGGGCGTTGCGGGCACCTGTCGGTGCCGTGCGGGCGTGGGGCCGGGGCGGCGGGCGGGGTGAGGTGATCGGTCTCGGGGCGGGCTTCCGGCGAGGCGGTCATGATGTGGTGGGAAATGGCATGTCGCCCGATCCGTCCCCCGGAAAATCGGTCAGGGTTCGACGCCAATTGCTTTCTATGGGAATTCCATCGCTTCCCCCGGTGCATTTCCGTCGGCGGGTGGCCGTCGAGCGGGGATCCGTGCCGGGACCTTCGGACCGCCACCAAAACCGACTGGACAGACTACGTTCCGTGTTTGCTCTCATCGTTGGAGAGCCGGCATGACCCGGCCGAACGCCGCCGGACCGGCGGCCGGCGGGAGCCGGATCGACACTGCGCCGCAGGAGTCCGCCGTCCCCACCCGTCGACGCGGGCAGCGACCGCTGGCCATCCTGGCGGTCACCCCACTGCTGCGGTACGCCGTCGCCCGGCACGCCGTACCGCCGGGAACCGATCGCCGGAGCGGATGCGACGCCTGCGGCGCTCCGATCGGGCTGGATCACCCCTGGCCGGTGCTCGGTCCGGCGGCCCGCTGCGGCAACTGCCGGGCCCGAGTCGGCGCGCCGCCGGCCACCGTAGAACTGGCCACCGCCGCGGCCGTGCTCGTCCTGCTGCTGGCCCGCCCACCCGCCGTCGAACTGCTCGCCGCCGCCTGGTGGCTGGCCTTCGCGGTGCCGCTGCTCTTCATCGACGTCGCCGTGCACCGGCTGCCCGACCGGCTCACCTGGCCGGCCGCCGCCGGCACCTGGCTGCTGCTCGGACTGGCCGCGCTCGCCGGTGCCGGCCCGGCACCGTGGCTGCGCGCCACCGCGGCCGGCCTCGGGCTGGCGCTCTTCTTCGCCGGCACCACCCTGCTGCTCGGCGCGCGGGGCTTCGGTATCGGCGACGCCAAGCTGGCGCTGAGCGCCGGCATGCTGCTCGGCTGGTACGGCTGGACGGTGCCGCTGCTCGGGCTGTTCCTCGCGCTGACCCTCTCCGGCCTGGTTGCCTCAGGGCTGCTGATCACCCGTCGGGCCCGCTGGTCGAGTCACCTGCCATTCGGCCCCTACCTGATCCTCGCCACCCTCCTACTGCTCTGGTAAGGAAGGGCCCCCTGTTAACGCCTCCGGTAGAGGAAGGGACCCTTATTAACAGTTCGAGCGGTGCGCGGTGGCGGTGCTCCGGCGCGCCGGGATCGGCCCGGCCGGCGAGGTGTCACTCGACGGGTGCTCCGGGCGGCGGCACCGGCTCGCCCTGGGCGCCGAGGGCTGATCCGCCGGACATGCGCTGCCGTACGGCCGTCAGTTCCTCGAAGGCGTACGCCCAGTTGTGGCACTTGAAGCTGCGCAGTCCCTCGATCGGCGAGCGACAGTCGGCGCAGCGTACGCCGGGGATGGCGGCGGGTAGGCCGGTGTTGACGTACCGGCGGTCACCGAGGATCACCGTCGCGATCATCATCGGGTCGTGCACGCCCTTCAGCGCGGACGAGACGATGTCGTACCAGGTGATCCGTCGTCCGCACTTCGGGCAGTCCGGCTGGTCGCCGCTGACCCAGAGCGGCGCGCCGATGGTGCGTGGCGGCATGCCGAGCAGCTTCTCGATCCGCCGTACGTCGGACTCGGGCGTGGTCCAGCGATGTCGGCCCGGCAGCGAGGCGGGCGAGTCGTAGACGGCTTGGAACAGCGCGGGATCGACCTCGACGGTCTCGCGTTCACTGGTCATCGGCGTCCCTCCCGGAACGGTCGGCGTCCCCACCGTGCTCACCGGCGGGTGACGGGCACAACCGGATCAACGACTCGACGCGGTGACCCGGTGTCCTCCGGTAGGGCCTGCCGTCGGAGGCCCCAGATGATCAGGTAGCCGAGTATCCAGAACTCGCCCACGGAGGCGGGGGCGACGAGGAGGTCGCCGACGATTCCCGCCCCGGGGGCGAGGTACGTGACGAAGGCGCTGAGCACGTAGCAGACGCCGCCGGCGACGAGGATCCAGCCGAGCGCCCGGGGCAGCCATCCCGACCGGAGTACGCACCAGCCCATCGGGACGAGCCAGAGGCCGAAGAAGAGGCCGCCCGCGGTCCAGAGGTTGCCGCTGACCAGGTACAGCAGTTGGACGGTGTTGGCGGCGTCGCCGAGCGGGTCGACCGCCACCTGGGTCGCGGTGGCGAGCAGGGCGGCGCTGACCAGGATCGCGACGGCGTTGACCAGTCCGAATGCGGCGATGCCGCCGGCGGCGGTGGCGTCGACGGTACGGAACAGGCGGTAGAACCAGACGGCGGTGAGCGTCTGGGTGAGGACGACGAGCAGTTCGAGGGCGATCGCGATGCGCGCGAGGGACTCCTGCTCGACCAGGTGGGCGAGGGTGGCGTCGGCATCACCGGCGGCGAAGAGCCGTGGACGGATGATCAGGAAGCCCAGCCCGCCGGTGATGGCCAGACTGAGGTACAGCAGCCCGGTCGCGCGGGCGGTACGGATCAGCGGGTGCATGGTGGCTCTCCTTCGATTGCGCGTCGCCCGCCGTCCCTCGACGGGACCGAAGTACGCGGTGCCTTACGACGTAAGGCAACCATACGATGTAAGGTAAAGGAAGATGGGAAGCCGGATGGGAGCGAAGAACCCTCGGGAGCCGCTGAGCCGCGACCGCGCGCTGGCCGCGGCGATCGCGCTGGTGGACACGGAGGGGTTGGCGGCGCTGACCATGCGCCGCCTCGCCGCCGAACTCGGCGTCGAGGCGATGTCGCTCTACTACCATCTGCCCGGCAAGGAGGGACTGCTCGACGGCCTCGTGGAGACCGTCATCGCGGAGATCGAGACCGCTGCCGGCCACACCGAGGCGACCACGGCCGACGGAGACTGGCGTACGCGACTGGGGCAGCGCTTCCTCGCGGCCCGCACGGTGATGCTGCGCCACCCGTGGGCGCCCGGGCTGCTCAGCTCACGACCGAACGTCCCCGTCGGGGTGTACACCTACTACGACGCGATCATCGCCACCCTGCTCGACGGTGGGTTCTCCTACCGGATCGCCCACCGGGCACTGCACGCGTTCGGCAGCCTGGCGCTCGGGTTCGCCCAGGAGGTGTTCCGGCCGGCGTCCGCGGGCGGGGAGACCGATGTCGAAAGCGCCGAGGCGGAACTGGCCGCGATGGCCGAGGCGCTGCCCCACCTGACCGCGATGGTGGCCGCCGAGGTGCATGACGCCGCCGATCCCACGCTCGGCTGGTGTGACAGCCAGGTCGAGTTCGAGTTCACCCTCGACCTGCTCTTCGACGGCCTCGAACGCACCCGAGGCTAAGGTCCGCTCCACCGGGCCGGCCGCCCGTTGACGGACCGGTCAGGATTCAAGAAGTGCAGGTCACAGGGGCGCAATAGAGTGGGCCGCCAGGGCGATCCGCGCTCGGCAAGTACCCGCCCGACAGATGGAGACACGATGAGCAAGGGGACGAGGACGGACACGCGGTCACCCGCGCCGCACGTTGCCGACAGCCATGATCTGATCCGGGTGCACGGCGCGCGCGAGAACAACCTCAAGGACGTCAGCATTGAGCTTCCGAAGCGCCGGCTGACGGTGTTCACCGGCGTCTCCGGCTCGGGCAAGAGTTCTCTGGTGTTCGGCACGATCGCCGCGGAGTCGCAGCGGCTGATCAACGAAACCTACAGCGCCTTCGTGCAGGGCTTCATGCCGACGCTTGCGCGCCCCGAGGTCGACGTGCTCGACGGGCTGACCACCGCGATCATCGTCGACCAGCAGCGGATGGGCACCGACCCCCGCTCCACGGTCGGCACCGCCACCGACGCCAACGCGATGCTGCGCATCCTCTTCAGCCGACTCGGGAAGCCGCATATCGGTTCGCCCAACGCGTACTCCTTCAACGTGGCCTCGGTCCGCGCGAGCGGCGCGATCACGGTCGAGCGCGGCGCGGCCAAGACCGTGCGACAGACCTTCACCCGCACCGGCGGGATGTGCCCGCGCTGCGAGGGCCGGGGGTCGGTCTCCGACATCGACCTCAGTCAGCTCTACGACGACTCCAAGTCGATCGCCGAGGGCGCGTTCACCATCCCCGGCTGGAAGTCGGACAGTTGGTGGACGGTGCGGATCTACGCCGAGTCGGGCCTTCTCGACCCGAACAAGCCGATCCGCAAGTTCACCAAGCAGGAGATGCAGGACTTCCTCTACCGGGAGCCGACCAAGGTGAAGGTCGAGGGTGTGAACCTCACCTACGAGGGGCTGATCCCAAAGATCCAGAAGTCGTTCCTGTCGAAGGACAAGGAGTCGATGCAGCCGCACATCCGGGCCTTCGTGGAGCGGGCGGTGACGTTCACCACCTGCCCCGAGTGCGGCGGCACCCGGCTCAGCGAGGCGGCCAGGTCGTCGAAGATCAAGGGCATCAGCATCGCCGACGCCTGCGCGATGCAGATCAGCGACCTGGCCGAATGGGTCCGCCGGCTCGACGAGCCGTCGGTCGCGCCGCTGCTCGCCGCGCTGGCGCGTACTCTCGATTCGTTCGTGGAGATCGGGCTGGGTTACCTCTCGCTCGACCGGCCGTCGGGCACGCTCTCCGGCGGCGAGGCGCAGCGCACCAAGATGATCCGTCACCTCGGCTCCTCGCTCACCGACGCCACCTACGTCTTCGACGAGCCCACCACCGGGCTGCACCCCCACGACATCCAGCGGATGAACGACCTGCTGCTGCGGCTGCGGGACAAGGGCAACACGGTGCTCGTCGTGGAGCACGAGCCGGAGACGATCGCGATCGCCGACCACGTCGTCGACCTCGGCCCCGGCGCCGGTACGGGCGGTGGCACCGTCTGCTTCGAGGGCACCGTCGAGGGGCTGCGGGCCAGCGGCACCATCACCGGCCGCCATCTGGATGACCGGGCCGCCGTCAAGGAGAGGGTACGGACGCCCACCGGCGCGCTGGAGATCCGTGGCGCGACAACGCACAACCTGCGCAAGGTCGATGTCGACATCCCGCTCGGGGTGCTGGTCGTGGTCACCGGCGTCGCCGGCTCCGGCAAGAGCTCGCTCGTGCACGGATCGATCCCGGCCGGCGCGGGTGTGGTGTCCATCGACCAGACCCCGATCCGCGGCTCCCGACGGAGCAACCCGGCCACGTACTCCGGGCTGTTGGATCCGATCCGCAAGGCGTTCGCGAAGGCCAACGGGGTGAAGCCGGCGCTGTTCAGCTCGAACTCCGAGGGTGCCTGCCCCAACTGCAACGGTGCCGGCGTCATCTACACCGACCTGGGGATCATGGCCGGCATGGCCATCACCTGCGAGGAGTGCGAGGGGAAGCGGTTCCAGGCGTCGGTGCTGGAGTACCACCTCGGCGGCCGTGACATCAGCGAGGTGCTCGCGATGTCGGTGGCCGAGGCCCAGGAGTTCTTCGGCGACGGCGAGGCGCGCACCCCGGCCGCACACGCCATCCTCGGCCGGCTCGCCGACGTCGGGCTCGGCTACCTCACCCTCGGCCAGCCGCTCACCACGCTCTCCGGCGGCGAGCGGCAGCGGCTCAAGCTGGCCACCCACATGGCGGAGAAGGGCGGCGTCTACGTCCTCGACGAACCGACCACCGGGCTGCACCTCGCCGACGTCCAACACCTGCTCGGCCTGCTCGACCAGCTCGTCGACGCCGGCAAGTCGGTGATCGTCGTCGAACACCACCAAGCGGTCATGGCGCACGCCGACTGGATCATCGATCTGGGCCCCGGCGCCGGCCACGACGGCGGGCGGATCGTCTTCGAGGGCATCCCGACCGACCTGGTCGCCGCCCGCTCCACCCTCACCGGCGAGCACCTCGCGGCCTACGTCGGCACCTGACGCGGCTGCCCCCGGACCGGCCCGGTGCGGAGGTCACCGCCGGTCCGGCGGCCGGGATGGCAGGGCGGGCCGGCGTGCTACATAGTGGGTCAATGCAGCCGCGCCCGCCCCGGATCTTCGCCGCGGACGACATCCTCGCCGGCCGGGTGTCGCTCGACGCCTACCCGTTCCGGTACATCTACATCACGCCATCGCTCTCCTCGGTGTTCTCCGCCCGGT
The DNA here is from genome assembly GCF_050942455.1 of Micromonospora sp. CA-263727. Lineage (NCBI taxonomy): Bacteria > Bacillati > Actinomycetota > Actinomycetes > Micromonosporales > Micromonosporaceae > Micromonospora > Micromonospora sp. CA-263727. Next base: position 85,513 of record NZ_CP192031.1, on the reverse strand, counting down.
CCACGTACCGGTTCAAGACCGGCAACAACGGGCCGCCCGACGAGATGCTCTCCGCTGTGGAGTTCCTGGAAACCCGTGGCTGGGAGGTGGTGACCGTGGATGTGAGCGGTCACGTGACCTGCATGCGGCGCATCGCCCGAGGCTGAACGCCGACCTCAGCGACGGCGTCGACGGGCCACCGACAGGGCAACCCCGACGGCGGCGAGCACCGCGACGAGGCAGCACAGCGCACCGGCCAGCAGGGCGACGCCGCCGACCCGGTCGAGGAGACCGACGCTCGGCGGACCCGGATCACCGAGCGGGTTCTCGACCACCACCGGACGCTCCGTCGTCACCGCCGCCGCCGCGTCGACCACGCCGGCACCGAAGGTGCGGTCCGGGCCGGCCGGCCCGAGATCCTGAGCAGTACCGAGCAGCCGGTCGATCACCGACGCGGCGTTGAGTTGCGGATGCCTCGCCCGGACCAGCGCCGCCACGCCAGCGACGATGGCGGATGCCTGCATGTCGCCCTGCGCGGCGATCGGCGCGTACCGCCGATCGGGTGACGGCCCGGCGGCGAGCCCGACCAGACCGAGTGTCGCGCCCGGCGCGGAGAGGTCGATCCGGCTGTCGAACGACGCCGCGCCGTCGCGCTCGTCCTTCGCGGTGATGCCGCCGACCACCAGCACACCGGTGCTCGCCGACCCGGGCAGGCGGTCGGCCCGCCGGGCATCCATGATGACCACGACGTCTTGGGCCAGCGCGTACCGTACGCCGTCGATGGACTCGACGTCGCCGTCCACGGTGAACCCGCCGGACATGTCGATGACCTGCGCGCCCTGGTCGACCAACCAGCGCAGCGCCTGCGACACCTTCTCCTCGCCGACCGGTCCGCTGATCGGCTGGATCTGGGCCCGTGGAGCGACACCGAGGACGCCGTCGCCGCCGCGCGCCACCACCAGGCCGGCCAGCGCGGTGTCCACGTCGCGCCCGGCGGCGGTGTCGAGCTCCGCCGGACGTTCCTTCACCTCGCCACCGGAGCCGACGTACCGGCCGGGCCGAACCTGCCCGCCGAGATCGGGGTGACCGGCGTCGACCGAGGAGAGGAACATACCGACCAGCACACCGTCACCCTCCACCGCGGCGTGCGCCTGGCGGATGCCGATCCGGTCCAGGTACCACTGCTGGTCGCGGAGCGGCTCGGCGGCGGCCGGAGTGGCCAGCAGCGGTGTCACGACCGCGACCACGGCGGCCATCGCGAGGCGGATCGGCCTCGCTGTCCGGAACCCCAATGCAACGTCCTTACCGGTTGACGGCCTGTGGCCACTGTCCAGCGGGGAAAAGATCGTTGTTGTTCAGGATGACCCGGGCCTCGGCGAGCATCGACAGGCTGTCGAACATGTGCTTGGTGGCTTCCTTGAGAATCTCCAGGACGGCCCCGATGCAGTCGGCGATCGCCGCCGCGACCGTGTCGATCGCCTCAAGGACACCGAAGACCGTCGCGATCTCGATGGCGGCCTCGATGATCGCCTCGACGAGGTCGATGACCGGCTGGGTGATGTCGGCGAGGAACTTGGCGTTGAGCGCGGCGACGCCGACGAGCCATGGCCCGACGTCCTTGACGACGTTGGTCGTGCCCTGGAGCCCTTTCTCCTGGCCCCACCGCTTCTCCATGTACGCGCGACCCGCCTCGCCACCCCAGTGGTGCAGCGCGTTGGGGCGGATGTCGCGCGCCACGCCCACCGCACCGCTGACCTTCGGCAGGACCTGCTCGGTCCAGCCGAAGCCCCGGTTGATCAACGAGAACACCGGTGTGGAGGCGGCCAGGAACTTACCGATCTCCGTGGCCATCTCGCTCAGCTTGCCGTGCAGCCGGTCGACCTCGCTCTGCACCTTCCTGCTGAACAGAAAGGCGCCGAGCGGAGAGACGAACGAGGCTGTCCGCAACGCGCTGTTGATCGCGTTGATCAATCCGCGGTACTCCGGATCCAGCCGGTCGACCTCGGTGGTCAGCTTGTCGATCGCCTCCTGCAAGGTGCGCTCGGCGGTGGCGCTGTCAGTACCCGGAGCCATCGGAGGCTCCCCCCTGTCGGCCCACGACTACTCCCCGTAGATTCTCACGAAGTCGGCGGCGGTCATGTCCTCGCCCTCCTGGTACAGGTCCCGCGCGATCCGTAGCGCCTCGGCGAGCTGCGTGAACTCCGCCTCCGCATCGGTCATGAGCGTGGCCACCAGCCCATGGATCTCGTTGTACGACTCCGAGAGCGACATGGCGCTGGCCGGATTGCCGCAGAAGAACGCGGGCCAGTTGAGCCAGAGCCCGTCGACGGTGCCACGCAGGCTCGCCATCAGATCGGCGAGTTCCTCCCACTTCTGCGCCTCCCCCTCGAAGGCGCCGAGCATGACCCTGAGGTCTTCCTTGTTCTCCGGCATCTCACCTCCCGGTGCTCGGGTTGTGCCCTGTGGCGCGCTCACGCACCGCGCGCAACGCGAGAACGACGTCCTGCGCCAGGTCGGCAACGCGGTCCCGGCGTACGCCGTTGGCCACGGTGATCTCGGCGGGTTCCCCGCCGCGCACGGTGACCGAGACCATCCGGCTCGGCCCGTGCACCACCTGCTCCGTGGAAGCCTCGGCGAGCCGGCGTTTCCGCCGGGATTCCCGCTCGTACTGGCGTTCCTCCAGGTCGCGCAGCGCGGCCTGGACGTCGGCGAAGGTCGGCAGGGGAGCGGTCGACCGTACGCCGATATCCGTCGACCTGCCCGGCTGGTCGGCGACCGGCTCGTGCCGGTGGGCTTCGGCCTCCTCGGCGGCCTCCATGCGCTCGACGCTGGCGTTGAGCACCTCGGTCAGCACCGCCTGGTACGCCTCGAACAGCGCCGGCCCGAGGCTGGCGGCCGGTTGGCGAGCGAACCATTCACGGTTGATGTCGACCGACTCCACCCGGCCCGCGCTGTCCGCCGCCATGGTCACCACGCCTCGGGCGTCGCTGCCCTGGTAGTGGCCCTCCGCCCGGGTCGCGGAGCGCACCACGCGTTGGAACGACCGCATCGACGTGGCAAGTCGGGCAAGACCCTTGGCCGGGTCGTCCCATCGGCTGCTGCTGGATCCGTACGACGACAAGACGCCTCCCCGTTCAGCACCGCTCGGAGCGTCACACACCGCTTCGACGGCTGCGGCGTCCCGACAGTAGTGGTCGACGCCGAGCGCCGAAGCCCACCCTCCATATTGCTCGCAATACGCGCGATCACGGACGAGTGGCCCACCCGCCAATGGCTTTGCGGCGGGGGCGCGAGTACGCCCCCCCGTCAGTGACTGCTTCGCATCCGCGCTGCTGCTTCAGGGCCTCGGTTCAGCGGCGTACGGTCACCGCCTTGCTGGTCGCCTTGCCGTCCACGTGGCCCGACTTGCGGGCGATCACGGTCACCGTGAGCTTCTTGTTACGCATCGAGGACGTCAGCTTCAGCGTCTTGGCCGTCGCCCCCTTGATCACCTTGCCGTTGAGCCGCCACTCGTACCGGTAGGAGTCGGCCTTCGGCGACCAAGTGCCGACCAGGGCCTTGACCGTCCGGCCCACCTTCGCGGTGCCGCTGATCGTCGGCTTCTTCGTCGCCTTCGGCGCCTTGCCCTTGGCGATCTTGGCCGATGCCGCCGAGGTCGCGACGCCGGACGGGTGGCCGCTGCGCTTCGCGGTCACCTTGACGGTGAGCCGCTTGCCCACCACCGACGCCGTGATCTTCAGGGACGTGCTGGTCGCACCCTTGATCGCGGTCCCGTTCGCCGACCACTGGTACGCGTACGAGGTGGCCGCCGGGCTCCACGTGCCGGGTACCGCCTTCACCGTGGAACCGACGGCGAGGGTGCCCGAGATCGACGGCGTCTTCGTCGCCTTCAGCTGAGCGGGCGGCGCGGGGACCGGCGGGCCGGCGACGCTCAGGACGCTGCCCACGCCGTCCGCGGGCTGGGCGGTCAGCGTCCAGGTGAAGGTGCCGTCGGCGACGGCCTTGCCGGCGGAGTCCCTGCCGTCCCACGAGGCCCGCAGCAGGCCCCGGGCCGACGAGCCGGAGAGCGTACGGATCGTGGCGCCGGCCGCGTCACGGAAGGTCAGCTGCCAGGACGCGGCCGGCTTCGACAGCCACCAGGCGCCGGACCAGTTCGCGGCGGCGTTGGCGACCGTGGAGTCGATGACACTCAGCCCGGAGGCCGGGATCCCGGTCCGCACGATATGGACCCGCTGCTGCCGGTCGACGTAGGCGACGCCGCCGCCGAACCGGTCCACCGTCCAGGTGGTGCGCGGGCCGCCGTCCGGGTCGAGGTCGTCCGCGCCGACCAGCATCCGGGCGGGCCGCTCGCCGTGCAGGTCGATCAGGCGCAGCCCGCCGTTCGGCCCGCCCACCTGCTCGACGAGGTAGCCGTCGCCGAGCAGGACGTCGCGCGCCGGGGCGGCGATGTGGCGTTTGGTCGTCCGGTCGTAGACGCCCGAGCCACGCGTGTCGTTCCAGTCGTCCACGCAGACCCAGTGCACCCAGCGGCCGACGGCCTGGAGTTGGGTGGCGGCGCAACCATTGCTGGTGGTGAAGCTCTCCAGCGTGGCGCCGGCGGGCAGTTGGGTGGCCGTCACCTCGCCGGAGGCGGCCGAGCCACTCCACAGCGTCGAGCCCCAGACGGCGGCACCGACGAACTCCCGCCGTTGCAGCACGACGCCATCCGCCCCGTACCGGAACTCGCCGATCTGCTGCATGCTCCGGGTGCCGTCGTTGATCACCGTGTACCGCCCGGACAGGTCGGCGAGGCTCGGTATCGAGGAGGCCCTCGGGTCGATGGTCGGGCCCCAGCCGTTGGCGCCGTTGGCGTACAGCATCATCAGCCGGCTGGCGGTGGACGACTCACGGCCGTGATAGCCGGTACCGTCGGCGAACATCGGGATGCAGCGCGGGTTGTTGTACTTGGAACAGGAGCCGTCATTGCTGTCGACCGGCGCGTCCAGGGTGGCGCGCTCGACGGCCGGTGCGCCGCCGTCGGCGGGCGTGGTCAGCCAGGTGCTGCGGTACACACCGATGGCGCTGCTCGGGGCGTACACGGTGCTGTTGTCGGCGGTGCTGAGGATGCCGCTGCCGAGGGCGAGCCCGTGGATCTGCGCCGGCATCGGTTGCACCGGCGTGACCCGGTGGCGCTCGACCGAGCCGTCGGCGGCCTGCGTGATCCGGTAGATCCCCCAATCCAGGTCACCCTGATCGACGTACTGATGCGCGCCCGCGACCAGCGCGGAGCCGTCCGGAGCCTGGACGATCTGGTGCGCGGCGGGCCTCATGACCGTGGCCTGGCGGTGCTCGGGCGCGTCGACCGACTGGGCCCAGAGCGGCTGCCCACGGTAGATGCTGTTACCCGGCCAGACCGGCTCGATGGAGAGCACATGGGAGCCGACGATGCCGTGCGTGGCCTCGTAGGTGAAGAAGCCCGTGTCGATGGTGTACGGCTGCGCCGACGGGTCGCTGCGGTCGAGGACGTCCAGCTTGCCGCGACCGCTGCGCAGCCGCAGCACCGCCTCGGCGGCGAGCCGGAAGCCACTCACCTCCCAGCCGTTGTCCGGATCCGGCCGGTCGGGCAGTGCCGTGAATGTCGCGGCGGCCAGGTCGATCAGACCCCAGTGCCCCCAGTGGTCCGACGGGTCACCTGTGCGGTAGCGGAGCAGGACGGATCGGTTGTCGCCATCCTCGACGGAGACCTCGATGACATCGGCGGGCAGCCCGGTCACTGCGGTGTCGGTGCCGGCCCGCAACAGGTGGTACGCCAGATCGTCGGTGCGGGTGAGAACGGTGTCGCCGAAGGTGCCCTGGTACGACCGTCCCTCGGGCAGCGACACGGTGCTGCCGCCGGAGGCACCCTGAAGCAGGGCCACCCGCGGCGACGGCTCGGCGGAGTAGACCGCGACAGTGTCGGAGCCGGCCCCGTACCAGCCCGGATGGAACGACGGGGCCGACGGCCACCAGCCGTCGATGTCGTACCGGACCGGCTCGGGCAGCCGCTGGTCGAGGGCGGTGGCCACGCCGGTGGCGTACTCCGTCCAGAGCAGACGGTCGTCGTCCTCCTGCGCCCAGAGGAAACCGGTGGTACCGGCATTGAGGATCCGGGTGGCACGGGGGATGGCCCGCTGCTCGGCGGGCAGCACCAGCTCCGACGCCGGTTGCGGCGCGGCGGCGACCGCCGGACCGGGTACGGCGACGAGCGTGCCGACGAGGCACATCGCCATGCTCAGGACTGCCGAGCCGCGCACCGTCCGTATGACGGGCCGTTGACTGGTTCGTGCCACCGTTCCTCCTCGGAAACCACAGGGGGAGGTGGTGAGGAGAAGCGGCAGCACCTGATCGACAGCCCCCGCTGCACGGCGCCCCCCACGCACATGAAGGCCGCAGCATAGCAGCGAACGAACGTCGTTCGGGTCCCCGTTTCGACCGACGCCGGTTCGTCTGAATCCACCCGCCCGAACCGCCCCGCGAAGCACCCCAGCACCTCGGTCAGCACGCGCTTCCACCGCGCAACCGCTACGCTGCGGCACGCGGCCACCGCACGATCTGAAGTTGTCTCCACAAGTCACCGATGATCACGCGGTGGTCGCACCTCTCGCAGTCCCGCTACCAAGACCAGCGAGCTCGGCTGCCGCTCTGAGTGTCCGCTTCCCGGCTTACGATCGCCGCATGCAACCGATCATCGACATGTCACTCGGTGCCGCGGGTCCGCCGCACGAGGTGGTGCTGAAGCTCCAAGGTGGCGACGATTGGGAACTAAACGTCTGGTCGACCTTCGAGGATCTGGCCCAGCTCATTGGCGTCCGAGCCGCCGTGTGGGACGAACGTAGGGCGATCGCGGCTGGAACAAGCGCCGGCAGCAGGGTTTTCTGGTGTGCTCCCGGGGAGGGCGCAGATCCTGAGACCGCGACGGTACTCATCGGACACGACGACGAGGCGTGGGACATCGCCTTCCTGATACCCGTGGCCCTTGTCGAAAAGATCGGCACTCTGGCAAGCGCACGACAAGTGGACTAGCCGGCCGGGACCACAGGAACCCCTCGATTACGAAGTGCGGCTGCCGTACTAGGCCGGCAGTGGTCTAGCGACCTCGCTGACCGGGTGGTGCTGGTGGCCGCGTACTGGCGGACGAACCTGACGATGCGGCAGATCGGTCCGCTGTTCGGGGTGTCGCACTCCGCCGCGCACCGGGTCAGCGACACCCTCGGCCCGCTACTGGCCTTGGCCCCGGTAGGCCGGCGTCGGGTCGAGCAGATCGCGATCGTCGACGGCACCCTGATTCCGACCCGGGACCATCGGCTGGCTGCCGCGAGCAAGAACTACCGCTAAAGCACGAACCTTGCAGGTCGCCATCGACGCCCACACCCGCTTGGTCGTGGCCCTCGGCGACCCGCAGCCGGGTAACCGCAACGACACCATCGTCTACCGCACCTACGGTATCGACCAGAAACTCGCCGTGCCGGTCGGGTTCGGCTGGCACGGTTGCGGTACTTCGTTGCGGTGCTTCCGGTGGCTGTCTGGTCCAGCCGATGAAGCGGCGGTGCAGGGTGCCGGCGGGTGCCCAGGGCATGTCCTCGGCGGCTTGGACGAGGTAGGCGCCGAGGTAGAGGGCCAGCGATACCGGCGCGTCGGCGTACTCCGCGCGCAGTTCGCGCCGCCGGGTGGGGCAGGGCCAGGGGTGGTCGCAGCCGCCGCAGCTCCAGATCGGCAGGATCGGGCCGTGGGTGCTCACCGGACACCGTCCAGGAACCGGGCGGCGCTCGCGCGGGCCTGCCGGCTGGTCGCCCATTCCACCTGCCAGCACGGGTACGGGGCCAGCCGCGCCCACCACGCTCGGCAGCCGGCACACATGCCGTCGAGCCCTCGAACATGGACCGCGAGGATCGCTCGCTCCGGGCTTCCGGTCACTGCTCACCCTCCTGGGGCCAGTGACCCCGACCGATCGGAATCCGGTGCCGGGCCCGGCAGGGCAGGTCGGCTCCGCAGCGGCAGATGCGCCGCCAGTGCTGCCAGGACCAGACCGGCCGATGCCGTCGGGCGAAGGTCAACGCCGTAGCGGAGAGGTACTCGTCGTACGAGACGCGCCGCACGTACCCTCCCTCGTTGCTCACGAGGGCGGCCTCTTCGCCCTCTGGTTGAGGGAGACGCGGCGACCGGGCGTTCACTCGCACCGCCCGCCGCATCTCGTGAGCGAGAAGCTACGTTCGGTGGCGGGGTGGAACGGGTAAGGTTCCTACCCCTGGATCATGAGACGAGCCCGACCCTGACCGCGAGGTCACGGGCGTCATCCCGGGTAGACCGTGGACCGTCGAGCAGGTCCAAGGTGATCTGACGGGCGTACCCGTTGTAACGAATGGTCTCCGGAGCCGACTCGTACGCCTGCCGCAGCGTCGCCACGGTCGCTTCCGCGTCGTCCTTGCCGTAGTGCGCCCGCGCGACCTCGATGAGATGGCGTGCCCGACGCGGCCTCGACGGGATCGCCGCCGCATCATGGCGACGGGCCTGCCGCACCGCCTCGCCCGACTTCTGCAACTCCACCGCCACCGTTACCGCATGAGCACCCATGATGACCCGCGAAAACGACGTCTGCGGCTGGTAGAAGCCCTGCGGCAGGCGCTGCGCCACCTGGTCAGCACGATCCCAGTACCGCCAGGCCCGCCCTTCCTCACCAGCACGAGCAGCCGTATACGCGGCCTCGAAGTTCAACGCACCCCACAACGCCAGCAGATTCGCGCTCCCGTCGACCGCCTGCGACTCCAAAGCCGACAGCACGTCCAACGTCACCACCATCGCCGTGTCCCAGTCCCCGGCATCCCGATGCACCTGACACAGGAACCACCCCGCACCGGCGACCGCCTCCGGATCACCAGACTCCTGCGCCGCCACCATCGCCCGATCCGCCACCCGCCACAGCAACTCCGCAGCAGGCTGATAGGCAATGAACATCTGCGCAAGCCCAAGCATCTCCGCCAACAGGGCCTGCGCCTGCCGCCGCTGCTCACCCTCATACGCCAACACGGCGCGCTGCCCGTCCCGCAGCAACCCCGGCAACAACCCGCCCAGCACCGTACGGTGATCCGACGCCTGATGGCGCGCCCGCCACGCCACCGCAAGCCGCTCCCTCAGACCGGACAACGACTCCGCCGGGACGTCACCGGAGAACACGACGCGGTTCACGGCATCCCGGACCGACACCAGCGCCGGATGCTCCGGCCCGTTGACCACAGCAGACCGGTCACCCAACTCCACAGCCAAGGCAGAAACGTCGATCTTCAGGGCTCGCGCGATCCGATCCAGCATGTGAATGCGCGGCGGCAGAATCCGATCCGTCTCCACCGCCTTGACCCACTCCGCGCTACGCCCCACCAACCCACCCAGCACCGCCCGAGTCTTACCGGACCGCTCCCGATAGACCTTCAACCGCTGCCCGAACGTCAACTCCGGCAAGGAATCCACCCGGAACCTCCTCGCGTAGCGCGAGACGCACCATCGGCCCAACGGCCGCAACCACGTTCAACGCTACTGACTCGCTGGCCGCCCCATAACCCTCACACGCCGGCGACTTCCTGTGCCCTGGCAGGCATGCCGACCTCTCGCCTGTAAGAGGAGGATGCCCTGGCGAGGCACCCGCGGGTTTGTGAAACTCGATGCGTCGCCCGCTGACGTCGACAGAACTTGGCACCACGAGTCCGTTTGTAAGAGACGCTCGACCGATGACCGCCGCGCGCTGCTGGTGCCACACCGGTCCGCTATCGGCCGCCGTAGTGGTAGCGGCAAGCGACGATCTCGACGTCGTCCTTGGTGATCCGGTACACCAGCCGGTGTTCGTGGTCGATCCGGCGGGACCAGAATCCGGACAGATGGCCCCGCAGGGGTTCCGGCTTGCCGATGCCTTCGTAGCCGTTGCGCGATACGTCCGCGATCAGGTCGTGGGTGGCGCGAGATGCCGAGGAGCACGGCACTCCACGCCTCTACTGGAATACCGAGGTGGACTCCGAGGCTCGCGTGCTGTGCCAACTACAGGGGCCACATCGTCTACAGCTACTTAAGGTCATCAATCGTCAGCACGGCGCGAATCATCGACCGCACTCAAATCGGCACGAGCGGGCGCCGAGCACTGGCGCGTGCCGTTACAAAACGTGACGCGCGAGGGCGGCATGACCGGATGCTGGATCTTGCCGCCGGGAGGTCAGCCGCAAGCTTGAGACTTCGGGAGGCGGGTCGATGGTGAGCGCTTCGCGACGTTGTCTTTCGACGGCGGTCCTTGCGCCAACTGAAAACTTGCTGAAGATCGCTTTGCGTGAGCGTGTCGGCCGGGTGGCGACGGCGCGGTGAGCTTAGTGCGAACTTTGTGACGGTAACGGGCGGCGACAGGACGGGCCCTTGCACATGGATATGTGCGCAGGGTGATCGTCCGTGTTAGACGGTGCCTTTCGTGCGGTCGGTCGTGCTCTTGTGTCGGCGTCTCCGGGGTGTCTAGCGTGTCGATCACTTTTCTTGATCGACGGGGAGTGTTGTCATGCTTGCTGGCCGCTGTGGGGGCACTGCCTTCGACCGTTTCGGTGTGCGGGGGAGGGTCAGGGCCGGGGTCTTGGCGGTGGCGGTGCTGCTGGGCTTGTTGCCGGTGGTGCAGCTGCAAGCTCCGGCGGCTGCGGTGGCGGCGGTGTTGGAGCCGGGTGATTCCGCGTCGGTGGCGAGTGTGGCGGTGCGGCAGCAGGCGCAGGATCCGGATCCGGATGCCGAGGTCACGGTGACGGATCCCCTTCCCGCGGGCACGTTCCCCGAGGGCGGTGAGGCGGTCCTCGATCTTCAGGGTGACCCTGGGGATCGGGTGGTGTTCGGGCTGACGGTCGAGCCGGCCAGCGAGTCGACCGCGGGTGAGGGTGTGGCCGGGCGAGGCGTGTCGGCTGTCGGGGTCGGGTCGGTGCGGGTGCGATCGTTCGACCGGGCCACGTCGGTGGCGTTGGGCAACTCGGGCCCCCTGTATTCGCTCGCCCGGGCGGATGGTTCGGCGGCGGCGGGTGCGGTGCAGGTCGTGGTCGACTACTCCGATTTCGCGCAGGCGTATGGAGGTTCGTTCGCTGACCGGTTGACGTTGGTGCGGTTGCCGGGGTGCGCGGCGACGACGCCGGAGGTGCCGGAGTGTTCGGCGGATCCGGTGTGGGTGTCAGCTACGAACGATCCGCACGCGAAGACATTAACGGCCGTCGTCGAGGTCGGCGGCGACCCGACCGCCGCCGGGCGCCGCACGGGCGTGTTCGAGGGTTTCGCGCCGGAGTTGACGGTCGAGTCGATCGGTGTGTACGCGCTGGCGTCGTCGGCCTCCGGGGGGTCGACCGGCTCCTACACGGCGACGGATTTGAAGCCTTCGGGGTCGTGGCAGGTGGGGGAGAGCGCCGGCTCGTTCTCCTACTCGTATCCGTTGCCGGAGCCGCCCCTGCCCTACGGGCAGACGCTGGGCTTGCAACTGTCGTACAGCTCGTCGTCGGTGGATGGGATGACGCATGGCACGAACAATCAGTCGGGTCCAGCAGGGTTGGGTTGGTCGTACTCGCCGGGGTTTATCGAGCGGACGTACAAGCCGTGTCGGACGCATACGACGGAGATGTGTTGGGAGTCCCCGGATGGTGAGGACGGGGAGGCGGCCACCAACGACGTGACGGCCTCGCATATCACGATCTCGTTGCAGGGGCAGTCGACGCAGATCGTGAAGACCACCGCCGGGGTGTGGAAGCCGGTCGACGACTTCGGGTGGCGGGTGGAGTTCCTTGCGGGTGGGGCGGAGGACGACGGTTATTGGAAGGTGTGGACGCAGGACGGTACGGAGTATCGGTTCGGGTTTGTGCGGGACTCGGTGTGGAAGATGTCGTTTCTCGGCGACGAGCCGGGGGAGCCGTGTTACGGCTCGTATCCGGGTTCGTGTCGGGATCCGTGGCGGTGGAACCTGGACCGGGTTCGTGACGCCAACGAGAACGAGACGTATCTGCACTGGACGCGGGAGACGAACCACTACAAGCGGGCGTTGAGTGGGTCGATCCTGGAGTACGACCGGGGCGGGTACCTGTCGGAGATCGAGTACGCGAAGAACGTCACCGAGACCGGGGCGGTGCCGGTCGGCCGGGTGGTGTTCGGGTGGGCGCACCGGTGTGTGGAGCGCACGGCGGAGGATGATCCGTTCAACAACGAGCCGGCGGCGTGTCCGTCGTTGTCGTCGAACCCGAACTCCTACCCGGATGTGCCGGGTGACCTGGTCTGTGGGTCGTCGTCGTGCGGGAACTACACCCAGTCGTTTTTCACCAGCAGGATCCTGGACCGGGTGACGTCGTACCAGTGGAACGCCGGCACCGGAGCGTGGAACAACATCAGCCGGGTGCAGTTGCGGTACAAGGTGTCGAACCCCACCGGCCTGACCGAGCGGACGTTCGTTCTCGACTACGTCCGGCCGATCGGCCTGATCGGGGCGGACGAGAACAAGATCGACCTGCCGCCGGTGGACTTCGACTACGTCGACGGCGTCCAGCCCAACTTCCGCGACGGCCGCGTCGACTACGACGAGGCCGGTCTCGGGGTGTCGGCGATGCGCATGCCACGGCTGCTTGTCGTGCGTAACGGTTTCGGTGGTCGGACGGAGATCACCTATGGGACGCAGAAGCCGTGTCCGCAGGGCGGGTCGAACCAGTCCGGGTTCACCAGTTGGCACAACGGCAAGGTGGGCAACTGGGACGTCAACACCGAGGACTGCTACCCGATCTTCCACACCCCACCCGGTGCCGATCCCGGGTTCGGCATCTTCCACAAATATCTGGTCAAGAAGATCGTGGAGAAAGACCAGGTGGGCGGGTCGCCGGACCAGGTCACCCAGTACGACTACACGGTCGGGAACCCGGCGTGGAAGAACCCCAACAACCCCCTCGTGCCCGACGAGTACGAGTCGTGGAGCAATTTTGCCGGCTACAACCGCGTCCGCGTGCTCCAGGGCTCCGGCACCGACCCCAGTAAGTACACGGTGTCGATGTCGAACTTCTTCCGCGGCATGTACCACGACATCTACGACCCCGGCAGCGGCGGCGGCATCAAACAGACCACCGTCACCGACTACGACGGCAACACCTACGACGACCACTACGCCCGCGCCGGCTTGGTCTTGCAGACCCGCCACTACCGGATGACCACCTACCACGCCAACCCCGCCAACGCCGCCTACACCGAAGTCGAAAGCACCCGCTACGACCACACCATCCAAGGCAGCTACAACGGCCCCGGCTACGCCAACCCTCGCCAAGTCCGACTTGGCTTGGAGAACTCCCGCGTCAAACTCGACGACGGTAGCTGGCGACACAGCGAAGAGAAGACGATCTACGAGTCCACGTACGGGCTGCCGATCCGGTTCCACCAGTACAACCAGGTCGGGGTTGCGGACAACACCTGCACCTCTTACACCTACGCCCAACAGAACGCACCCAACTCCTTCTACATGATCAACTTCCCGGAGCGAGTCGAGACCTGGACCGGCGACACCTGCGGATCAGGGACCCTTCTGTCGAGGGAGGTGACGTTCTACGACACATTCACTGTCGAAGGCTCCCAGGCCCCGTTCGACGGCAACATCGCCGAGACCCGCTCCTACCACAGCCCGATCAGCTACGTCTCCAGCGGCCGCAGCACCTACGACAACACCGGCCGCCTCTTGACCTCGACCGACGCGGCGGGGCTGACCACCACGACCACCTACAGCCCGGCCGTGAACTGGCCCGACAACGGGATCACCAGCACCATCGGCGGCGGCTTTAACCACACCACCACCACGTTGATCGACCGGCACACGGGTGAGCCGTCGAGGATCACCGACCCGAACGGCAAGGTCACCGACCTTGTCTACGACCCTGTCGGTCGCCTTGCCGAGGTGTACCTGCCGGGGCAGGCCAAGTCCTCCGCGGTGGCGACGCTGCGGTTCAGCTACCAGATCACCTCTAGCGGCATCGGCCAACCCACCGCCCCCGCGCGGACCAGGAGCGAAAGGCTGCAATCCCACAGCGGTAGCCCCGTCTACCTGAACTCCTACCAGTACGTCGACGGGCTCGGCCGGGGCAGGGAAACCCAGCAGCCCGGCCCGAACGGCGGCCGTGTCGTTGCCGCCACCACCTACGACGCCCGCGGCAACGTCGCCGCCAACACCGACCCGTTCCACAACAGCTCGGCGGCAGGGGCCGGGCTGGTCAACCCCAACCTCGCCACTGTCCCGGCCACCCACGAAACCAGCTACGACCACTTGAACCGGGCCACGACCCAGGTGGACAAAAAGCTGGGGACGGCGTGGCGGCAGACGGCTACCACGTACCATGGCGACCGCGTCACGGTTGTGCCGCCAGACGGAGGTACCAAGACCGTCAGCCACATCGACGTCCGCGGCAACGTCACCCGCCTGGACCAGTACACCTCGGTCACCAACCCGAACACCTATCAGAGCACCACCTACACCTACGACCTCCTCGACCAACTCACCGCCATCGTCGACACCGACGGCAACACGTGGACTACCACCTATGACCTCGCCGGCCGCGCTACCCAGAAGGTCGACCCGGACTCGGGAACCAGCGCCACCCACTACGACAGCGCCGGCAGAATGGCCTACACCATCGATGGACGTGGACAGAAGCTTTCTGTTCAGTACGACGGCAAGTCCAGGGCAGTTGGCAGCTGGGCCGGCGATGTCGGTACCGGCACCCGAATCACCAGTCACGTCTACGACACCATCGCCAAGGGATACCTGACCTCCTCCACCCGCCACCACGGGGGCAGCGACTACACCACCGCTGTTATCGGCTACAGCGACCGCTACCAGCCCACTGGCAAGGCGCTGACGATTCCCGCCGCGGAAGGCGCCCTCGCCGGCACCTACGGCACCACGTTCGCCTACGACAAGGCCGGGCACCTCACCAGTGGTAGCGAACCCGCCGCAGGCGGACTACCCGCCGAAACCCTCACGTTCGGCTACGACAACAACGGCTACGCCACCACCATGACCGGTGTCGACACCTATGTCGCGGCCACCAGCTACTACGCCCACGGCCCCAACCACCAACTTCTGCTCGGCGCCGGCGGCAAACGGGTCCGGCTGACCAACACCATCGACCAGCAGACCGGCCGACTCGACGCCACCAGCATCGACCTGGAAAACACCCTTGGCACCTTCACCACCAAATACGGCACCGCCTACGGCTACGACGCCATCGGCAACATCACCTCCACCCTCGGCAGCACCGATGGCACCGCCGATCAGGTCGAATGTTTCCGCTACGACCCGCTGCGGCGCCTGACCACCGCCTGGACCGGCGACACCCCGTCCGCCGCCGCCTGCGAGCAGACACCGCGACGAGGCGGCAGCATCGATCCGTACTGGCGATCGTGGGAGTTCGAAGCCGTCGGCAACCGCACCAAACAAACCGACCACAACCCCGCGGGCAACACCGTGTGGACCTACGCCCACCCGGCAGCCGGCGCCACCCGACCCCACGCCCTTACCAGCGTCACCGCGACCGGCCCCCTCGCCGCTACGCCGACCCGAGCGTTCAGCTACGACAACGCCGGGAACACCATCACCCGGCACACCGAGGCCGGTGCGGTGCAGCAACTGGAATGGAACGCCGAAGGCCGTCTCGACACCCTGACCGAAGGCACCGACGAGACCACCTACGTCTACGACACCGAAGGCAACCGCCTTATCAGCCGCGCCCCGGACAAGACCACCCTCTACCTCGGCGCCACCGAACTCACCCTCACCACCGGCAGCAACCAACCCGACGGCACCCGCTACTACACCGCCGGAGGCCGCACCATCGCCGTGCGCACCCTCCTCCGCCTGGTCTGGAGTGGCAGCGACCACCAGGGCACCGAACAGGTCCAAATCAACGCCGACGACCTCACCAGCAGCCGCAAGCGCCGCCTGCCCTACGGCGAAGACCGGAGCGCCACCCAACCCACCTTCTTCGGCACCCGCAGCTTCGTCGGCGGCACCCAAGACGACACCGGCCTCACCCACCTCGGCGCCCGCGAATACGACCCCACCCTCGGCCGCTTCATCAGCATCGACCGCATCATGGACCTCACAAACCCGCAACAAATACATGGGTACGTCTACAGCAACAACTCGCCAGCCACCTACAGCGACCCGACCGGCCTCTACTTCGAAGAGGACAGTCACGGCCAGGGCCGTCGAGCCCAGATTGTCAAGTCATCCTCGGGAAAGAGCACGGTGAAGGTTTCCGGGCGGCCGGTGAAGGTGGGTGCCAAGAAAGGCAGCGCTACCACGACGACCACCGTGATTAGTAAAGGAAAGGGCAAGGGTGGCAAAAGCCCGGGTTCGGGCGCAAATTCGGATGACGGGTTCACTGGTAGTTCCCTGGGCATCTATCAGACGCTGTGGTGCTTAGATATGGGGCTACTTGCCTGCGCGAGAGGGATCCTGATTCAACAGAAGGCGCTCGACGTGTCGAACCGCCTTGCTGACAACTTCCGCTGGTCAACGGGGCGCCGTAACGCATTCCGCCATTCTTACTGGATGGGGCTGATGACCGTGCATGGCTTCACGTATGACGACGCGGTCACGCTCGGTGTCGGGCATGAGAAGGACACCGACACGCAGGGGGAGCTTCCCGGATCGGCCGACTCGAACGCTGATTTGCACAACAATTCCGTTGGCGCCCGCATCGGCGTGGATGTTCGACCGTGGTACGTGGCCGCGACCGGTGTCGGTGCCACCGCCAAGCACGAGAAGGAGCTAGAGGATAGGCTGATGCTGATGGTTGGCGGAGGTGTTCCCGGCCGTGGCCCCGTAGCACCTGAGAAGGGCCCTGCCTCCTACATCTCGGTGTGCACCCGCGATGGCTGGCTTGTCATGATCGAACCGGGGATGTGAGACGTGCGAGGAACTGGGTCGCGACGGCGGAAGGTGTCCGTCCGGAGCTGGTCGAGCTTGGTGGCTATTCCGCTGGCCTTGCTGCTCGTTGCGCTGGCAGGTGGGTGCCAATGGTCTTCGCTCTCGGTCGTACATGTCACGATCTCGGACCCGGTCTGGTCGAACGACGGCTGGGTGTATTACCTGCGGGAGGAGGCTTCCGACGGCAGGCAGCTGTGGCGGCAGCAGCCGGCGCGGCGATCCGGGGAGCTTGTTTTGGACCAGGATGCCGCTAAATCGGTCTGCCTCGACGGTGCGTTCAGTTTTCTCCATCGGTCGCCCGCTGGTGGGCTGAGAGTGGCGGTGGAGTGCGACTCCGGCACTCGTACCGAATTGGTTGCCTACTCCGACGGGAGGCGCCAGCTTGAGCCCCATGCGTCGGTTTCGTTCCTTGGAGATGTTGCCCTCGTAGAGGGTGAGGCGACCGGATATGCGGAGGTGTCACGCGAGTGTGGCATGGCTATCCAATCTCTCGTCGACGGCGAGCTTAGGGACCTTGATTCAGTCATCACGGTGGATGGAAAAGCGCTCAATATTAGTGGCGGGGGCGATGACTGTAGCTCAGTCGCCTGGGTGAAATCGCCGGCGGTTGCTCGCGGGAAATTGTTCTTCTTGGTCGCGTCGAACTCATTCGGCAAACTGCCGGTGACGACATCTGATGTGTTGGAGGGGTTCACCTGGCAGCTCGTGCAGTGGGATCCAGAAAGTGGGTCAACGCAGTTTGTCGCCGAAATCCCTGGCATCGCCGACCTTGCGGCGAACGGTCAAGAAATTATTGTGGCGGTCCATTCTCGGGGCAAGGGAGATGGGGTGTGGTTCATCGATGCCGCCAGTGGCAAGATGTTGCAAGTCGTGGATGGCGAAGAGGCCTATCATCCCGATTTCTCGCCCGATGGCAAGGATTTCGTCTACGTCGAGGACCTTGGCCGCCTGAGGTTTGGGTCGCTTCCTGTCAATAAGTAATGCTCACGACCAGCCGCCACCCGCACCCGCCGGCGAAGCTCGTCATGGATCGCGTCCGACGTCCCGTTCTTCCGCCACGTCGTGAACCAGCGATGCGCCGCATCCGGCGATGCCAGATCGCGAGGCATCATCCGCCACGGACAGCCCGACTGCAGCACATGGAAGATCGAATCCAGGATCAGCCGGTCGCCGTACTTGCGGGGCCGGCCGCCTTTACGCAGGTCGCGTACCGGCATCAAGGGCGCGAGGATCGCCCACATCGCGCCGGTCAAGCTCGACGGATAGCATGAACGGGCGTCATCCCTGCCGCAGTTGCAGTTGCGCACACAACGCGATCATGGTGGGATAATCCGTTTGTCGAGCACCCGACATCGACATGTCTCGCCGTAACGCAACGCCCCAGACCGGTTACCCGACAGTCTCTCAACTATGAACCTCTATCCCTCAGGTTCTGGCCTCCACGTTACGAGGGGAACCGCAAGACCGAGGTGTTGTCGCTCAAGTGTGTAGACGCGGCCACGCCGGCAGCGCCCGTCACCGTGCTGGCAGAAGCGGGCGTCGTTGCTGAAGGCGTCACAGGGTGGCCGCTCCGGTTCGGCGGCTGAGCTTCTGGTCGGTCATTGCGGGGTTGGTTGGTCGTGCCGGACCAGGACGGCGTAGCCGGCGGCAAGGACGATCGCGACCGTTAAACCGGCACCGCATGCCTGGGTGACGGCTAGGAATACCATTCGCTGAGGGGCCACGTCCTCGGCGGCGGCTAGGGCGGCACCGCCGGCGGCGGCGAGCCCGATGGCCAGCCAGGCGGCCACCACGAGTACCCGATTGGCGGTCGGCCGTTGCTCAGGTACCGGCGACTGCCTGCGCCACCATCGGAGCAGCCAGACCACGACCACGACGGCGCCGACGATGGTGCTCACGCGCTGCATCCAGCGATAGCCCGGCGTGCCGAGGTGCGATTCAGCCAACCAGCCGATGTGAGCAGCACCCCACATCCCGTCGTGCGTGAACGAATCCCACAGCACGTGCGTCAGCGCACCGATCACCAGGGAACCGACCAGCATCGCCGCGTAGCCAACCGACCATCGACGCTGAGACCCGGGCGAAGGTAGGCGTTCGCGCAGTCGAGCCGGCGAGATGGCGGTCAGGAAGCGGGCCAGCAGCCCATGCCAGAGGATCAACGCCCCAAGACCCAGCACCACGTCGACGCTGAGGACGCCGACGAGTGAGTGGGTCAGGGTCGCCTTCACCGGCAGCGGAAGATAGTAGGGGACATCAGGAGCCATGCTCCCAACCACCAGGGCCGATGGCACCAGCCATGCTGACCGCGTCAACGGCAGCACAGCCGCGACGTGACTCCCCGTGAACGGCACCTCCGGCCCGCCTCCCTCGCTCGGCAGAATCCTAGAGACACCCAGCCGTAATCCACCAACCTCTGCCGCTGGAAGTGTTCAAGCACCACCAACGGGAGTCGAAGCAGAAGCAAAGCGTCACCGGTGAGCTGATCAAGGCCGGCATCGGCGACCTGCCACTCAACGAGCAGCGGCTCCTCGAACTGGCCGAAGACGACAACTGGGAGCCCTCCGCAGTCGCCGGCGCTCTCTCCAGGCCCGCCACGTGGGCCGACCCCGGCCGTACCTTCGCCTTCTATGTGCGCCTTATCGATCAGGTGCAACACCACGCCGCAGCCACTCTCCCCCAGTTCCGCCCGCAACCATGCCGGCCTCGTGTCGCCCTTGGCCCACGACCTGCTCGCCAAGGGATACATCGACGAGAATTTCACCCTGTACTGCTCGGACTACCATGGCATTGCCATCAGCGTCAGCGCGATGAACTTTATCCTCCACTGCGTCCAGACAGACCGCGCAGACCACCGATTCCGGTTCGACGATCCTGCCTCGATCGACGCGGTCGAGACGGAGATGGGCGCCCGTTTCCTCGACGGCGAGAGCGTCTTCAACATCGAGGTCTTCGACCACTACCTGCCCACGCACCTGCAGCGGCTCGACACCGCACTCGACAAACTCGTCGTGCGCGCCGGAACCGACGCCTCGTTCATCGACGGGTACCTTACGTACAGCGCATCCCGGGACCTCTTGGTAAGCCAACTGGCTCCTCGATGGAAGGGTGTCTTCGTCCATTTGGTCGAGAACGCTCCGAAATCGATGGGAGTGTCAAGAAAACGGTGTAACTCGATCTTGTTGAGGGTCAGTTCCGGTCTGCAGTGAGTCGTCCTTCGAAGGCGAGGTCGAAGGCGTTGAGGGCGGGTTTCCAGCGCGTAGTCCAGCGGCGGCGCCCGGTGCCGGTCGGGTCCAGGGCCATCACGGCGAGGTAGACGCATTTCAGGGCGGCCTGCTCGTTCGGGAAGTGCCCGCGGGCCCGGACAGCCCGGCGGATGCGGGCGTTCACGCTCTCGATCGCGTTGGTCGAGCAGACGACCTTGCGGATCTCGGCGTCGAAGAGCCTGTCGCAGTATGCCGTGTCTAGCCGGGGCGTCAGCGGCGTTTCTGGGAGAATTGGGTATGGCCCGCGGTTGTCGTCCTGTGCTGCGTGATCAGGTGTTTCTTCTGCCGCCGGATATGCGGGATTGGTTGCCGGACGATCATCTGGTGTGGTTCGTCCTCGATGTCGTCGAGACGCTTGACGTCTCCGCGTTCGAGGCGTGTCGTCGCCGTGGTGGGGTTGGCGCGGCAGGGTATGACCCGCGGACGCTGCTGGCTCTTCTGGTCTACGCATACTGCCGAGGAGTGCGTTCGTCCCGGCAGGTCGAGCGGCTCTGTCACACCGATGTCGCGTTCGAGGTCCTGTGCGCCGGAGATATCCCTGATCACGCGACGATCGCATGGTTCCGGGCGGGCTCCGAGGATGGGTTTGCTGGGTTGTTCACGCAGGTGCTGATGATCGCGGCGCGGGCAGGGCTTGCCCGGTTCGGCACGATCGCGATCGATGGCACCAAGATTCCCGCGAACGCGTCGATCGACGCGAACCGGGGACAGGACTGGTTCGACCAGCAGGCTACGCAGATCGCCACCGGCATCGTCGAGGAGGCAGCTGACGTCGATGCCTCCGAGAACGCGCAAGCGCGTCACGACGGCGACGAGTCCAACGGTGACCGTGTCCCCACAGCCTTGGCTGACCGGTCGGGCCGGGCGCAGCGTATTCGGCGCGCGGCGGCGGAGCTGGCTGAGCAGCAGCAGCGTCTGAAGGCCGACGATGAGGCGAGGAGGATGGCGGCCCAGGCTCGACTGGAGGCATCACGAGCTGGTCAGCCGGTGCGCGGCCGGATCCCGGATGGGCCATTGCGGCTTGCTGAGGCGAGAGCTCATCTGGAGCGCGAGCTGCGCGACCACCAAGCGAAACTCGCCCGCAGGGCCGCGTTGATCGCTGCCGGGAAGAAGCCGATGGGTGCTCCGCCTGTCCCGACCGAAGAACACTCCCGGATTATCAGAGCCCGCCGTGTCGTCGCTGCGGCCGAAACCGCGGCCACAGCGGCAGACGATCGCCAGGCTCCCGCGAAATCTCTGCCGAAGACCGTCGCGAACATCACCGATCCGGACTCGCGGGTGATGCCCACCCGTCGCGGGTTCCTCCAGGGTTACAACGCGCAGGTCGCGGTCACCAGCGACCACGTTATCGCTGCTGTCGATGTGAACCGGAACCCCAACGACATGGGATCGTTCGTGCCGATGATGACCGCCGCGGTCAACGCTGCCGCTGCCGCGCACCAGGCAACCGGTTCGCCCGATCATCAGATCGGGCTCGTGCTGGCCGATGCCGGCTACTGCAGCAACAGCAACCTGAACGCGCCCGGACCGGACCGGCTCATCGCCCTGGCCAAGAGCCGCGAGCAGGCCACAGCGGCGTTGCGTTCACCTACCGACGGCCCGCCACCCGTTGGCGCGACAACACGAGAGGCGATGGCTCACCGACTCAGGACCGCTGAAGGCGCCAAGGCTTACAAGAGACGCGGCGCGACCGTCGAACCCAGCATCGGAACCCTCAAAACCATCCTGGACAGATTCTCCCGACGAGGAATCGCCGCCGCCCGAAGCGAACTGAACCTCGCAGCCGCCGCCTACAACATCCGCAAGATCCACACAGCGGCAGCCTGACGCACCAGCACCGAAGGCCAGCCCAGCCGGCAGCGCAATCAAGCCAGCCCGCTCCGCACCGCCATCGGGCATTCTGCGACAGGCTCCGAAGGCGAGGAAGGGCACGAACTCGGCCGAGGCGCTCTCCCACAGCCTGACGATCGCCGGGTGCTTGCGTCCCCAGGTCTCGGCGAACTCCAGGAACCGCTGCTCGGCGGCCTGCTCGGTCGGTGCGGTGTAGACCGGCTTCAACGCCTTCGCGATCGCGTCCCAGTGCTGGCGGCCGGCGTATTTGAACGAGTTGCGCAGAAGGTGAGCCACACACGTCTGGACCACCGTCTTCGGCCAGACGGTGTTGATCGCATCGGGCAGACCGGTCAGGCCGTCGCAGACGGCCATCAGCACGTCCTCGACGCCGCGGTTCTTAAGCTCGGTGCACACCTGGAACCAGAACTTCGCGCCCTCGCCACCGTCGCCGGCCCACAGCCCGAGGATGTCGCGGGTGCCCTCGGCGGTGACCGCCAGAGCGACGTAGATCGGCCGGTTGGCGACCTTCCCGTCGCGAATCTTGGCTCTGTCGCTGATCTTGTGATGTGGAATGATCCGTCGCCAACTCAGTGCTTTCGTTGATCATGTCCGGTGTGTTCGTTTGTGGAGCGGTTACTGCCGCATCTCTCGCTTCTGTTCATCGAGACGGTTGAGCAGCGTGACGGCGTCGTGGTGCTGTCCGCGCGGGTCCGGGCGGAGACCGCGCGGTGTGGTCGGTGTCAGCAGCGGTCAGCCAGGGTTCATGGCCGGTATCAGCGCCGGTTGCGGGACGTCGCGGTCGCCGGGACGGGGTTGCTGCTGGAGGTGTGGGTCCGGCGGTTTCGGTGTGACAACACCATCTGCCCGGCGCGGACGTTCGTCGAGCAGATCGAGGGGTTGACCAGTCCGCATGCGCGATTGACGCCGGGGCTGCGGGGCGTGTTGACGCAGCTAGGTCTGGCGTTGGCCGGGCGGGCCGGTTCCCGGTTGTCGTCGGTGATCGGGGTCGCTGCCGGTCGCGACACGTTGTTGCGGCTGGTGAAGGCGCTTCCGGACCCGCCGAAGACGCCGATCACCGTCCTCGGCGTCGACGACTTCGCGTTCCGCCGAGGTCGTCATTACGGCACTGTGCTGATCGACATGGACAGCCACCGCCCGGTCGACATGTTCGACGGCCGCGACGGTGACGGCCTCGCCGAGTGGCTGCGGCAGCACCCCGAGATCGAAGTACTCTGCCGGGACCGGGCCGGCGGATATGGCGAAGGCGCCCGCTCCGGAGCCCCACAGGCGGTTCAGGTCGCGGACCGGTTCCATCTCTGGCAGAACCTGGGTCAAGCGGTCGAGAAGACCGTCAACGCCTATCGGTCCCGACTCGTCGCTCCGGCACCCCCGCCAGCGGACGACACCATGCCCGCCGAGGTGCAGCCGCTACCCGAAAAGAAGATCGTGACCCGCCTGCGCGAACACCACACCGCCGTTCACCAACTGGCTGCCCAAGGACTGAACAAGTCCGCGATCGGCCGCAAGCTCGGCCTGCACCAGGCCACAGTCCGCAAATACCTGAACGCCGCCAGCTTCACCGAGTTGACCGCCGTCACCGAGCAACGCGCGCACTTGGTCGACGACTACGTCGCCCACCTGCACCAGCGCTGGAACGAAGGAGAACGCAACGCCACGCAGCTGTTCCGAGAGATCAAACAGCAGGGCTATCCCGGCGGAGAACTGGCCGTCCAGCGTTACCTACGCCGCTTCCGCAAAGGACTCGGCCACGCCCCGCACCCCGGCCCGAAACCGCCATCGGTGCGTCAAGTCACCTCGTGGATCATGACTCACCCTGACCATCTCGACGCCCGTGACGCGACCAAGCTTCACGAGCTGCGCAGCCGAGATCGGGACATCAACCGGCTGGTCAAGCACGTGCGAGACTTCGCGGTCATGATGACCGGCCGCCACGGCGACCGCCTGGAGGTGTGGATCACCGCGGTTGAAGTCGACACTCTCACACCGCTGGCCGGGTTCGCCCGCAACCTGCGCCGCGACTTCGACGCCGTCCGCAACGGCCTGACCCTGCCGCACAGCTCCGGCGCGGTCGAAGGCAACATCAACCGCCTCAAGATGATCAAACGGCAGATGTTCGGCCGCGCTGGCCTCGATCTGCTGCGCAAACGCGTCCTCCTCGCACACTGATCCCTTCACACAACCAGCGACAGAGCCCGAATCTTGACGTTGATCGCGTCCAGAAACACCACCGGATAGACACGATCCAGCGGCCGATTCTGCCACTCGGCCATGCCGTCCATGACCTTGTCGGTGACCGTGGAGATCGTCTGCCGCGAGACCTCGGTGCCATAGACCTCGGCCAGGTGAGCGCTGATCTCACCGGTAGTCAGGCCCTTCGCCGACAACGACAACACCATGTCCTCGACCCCGGTCAGCCGCCGCTGCCGCTCCTTGACGATCTGCGGCTCGAACGAGCCGTCTCGGTCCCTGGGCACGACGATCTCGATCGGGCCGACGTCGGTCAGCACCGTCTTCGCCCGCGACCCGTTGCGGGAGTTCCCGCCGTCCTTACCAGCCGGATCGTGCTTCTCATAGCCGAGGTGGTCGGTGATCTCGCCGTCCATCACGGCCTCGACCACCCGCTTGGTCACCTGCTGCAACAAGCCGCCTTCACCGGTCAGTTGCAGGCCCGCGGCACGGGCCTGCTCGACCAGCCGACCGACCAACTCGGCGTCCACGCCCTCCGGCCTGCTCGCCGAGTCTTCTTCTTCGCCACCGCGGAAGTATCCACGGCATCCGTCATGACGGTCATCAAATGCATCTCCTTGATCAGGAGTTACACCGTTCGTTTTACAGTCCCGTCCGCCCCCGTGACCGCGCTGGAGTGGCCCAGGTCATGCTGGATCACCTTGAGCTCGACCCCGGCCGCGCCGGCCAGGCTGGCTACGCCGTGCCGCAGGTCGTGCAGCCGGACGGGCGGCAGCCCGAGCTTGCGGACCAGGGTGTGGAAGCGGCGGGTGAGCCAGTCTGGCCGTATGGGCCCGGCCGTCTGGGCAGGTGAACAGGTAGTCATGCGGGTTGCGTGCGGTCCCGGCGAACCGGTCCCGCTGCCACTGGCGCTGCTTGCGCAACAGCTGGTGGTGAACTCGTCCAACGCCAGCGGCGGACTTCGGCGGCCCGAGGTGCATCTTGCCGTCGACGATCAGCAGTTGCCGTTGCACGCTGAGCTCGCGGTCGAGCACGTCCAGGTCGGTGCCGCGTACCGCGACGGCCTCGCCTCGGCGCAGCCCACGTAGAGCGATCAGCCACCACAGCGGGAACAACGGATCCTCCCGCACCCCGTCAAGGAACCTCGCGGTGTGCTCAACCTCCCAGATCGCGACCGGCGGCTTGGCCCCGGTGGCCCGCCACAGCTTTTCCCGCTCCCGGCTCTAGGCCACCGCCGGCGGCCGGGCACTCCGCGGCAGGCGCAGCCGCCACGCCGCGTTCATCGAGACCAGGCCCTGCCGGCGGGCCTCGCTCAGCGCGCTGCGCAGCACCGCGACCACCCTGTGTACCGTGCCCGGCGCGATCAGCTTGCCGTCGGCTACTTCCTGCCGGCTGATCGCGTCGACCGCCCGCTGGACAGTCTTGACCCCGCGGCGGCCGTCCAGGTCCGCCACCCGGAACCGGCCCAGCCACGGGATCAGATGCGTGCGGGTCACCGACCGGTACGCCCGCAGCGTCGACGGGCGCAGCCGATCCTCCGACAGCGACAGCCAGTACTCCAACCACCGCTTCATCGTCCAGGTCTCGGCCATGGCGTCCGGGCCGTCCAGCTCGAGGATCTGGGCCAAGCCCTGCTCAGCCGCTGCGCGGGTCAGGAACTTTCCCCGCCGCAGCCGCTTCTGCCGGCCATCCGGGCCGGGCACGTGCGCGTCGTAGTACCAGCGGCCATGACCCGGCTGGCCGCGCTGCGGGCATCGGGCGCCCAACTGTCGGCCGGTCTCGGCCGACCGGCACGCGCACCGTGGGAAAACCGTGCCGTTGCTGGTAGCGGCGGTCATCGTGACCACCTGCTGAGTGCCCTGACCGGCGGGCCGACCTCGACGCCGGCTGGGTTCAGGCCCTTGAACAGATGAAACTCAACATCACTTCGGTAGATCAAAATTTCTCTCTTCTAGCTCAAGGGGCTAGCCTGAGAACTTTCAATCCTTAAGTCCGAAATCCGAGCCTCTGGCGATCCGCCGCGGCTAAACAGGATGTGGGGCTTGACCGTGCCCCACATGTGCCTCACATCCTCCACCCAGGATGTTGATGTCAGGCTATATTTCCTGGTGAGCTGCGGTGGGCCGGAGGTACCACCATGCGAACCACACCGCCACGATCGCCGGCGACCCGCTGCCCCTGACCCTGCCCAAAGATCAGGGCCGCGGCTGCCGGGTGTAGCTGACGTAACGCCTGTCGGGGCCGGGCGGGCCCCGGTCGACGGTCGACCTCCTCATGGCGACTCCGGGTGAAAGTCGGCCAGGGTTGTTCTACGAGCGGTAGCGCTCGCCAGGGTTTTCCACGGTGAACCACCGCCTCCCGCCCCCTGCGGAATCGAGCCCGTAGTGGCGGTCTTTGTACTGCTTGAGGGCAGCCTGCCACTGGCTGAGGATGAGGACCGCATCGCTGTTCTGCGGGAGAGTTTCCTCGTCGAGCATGTCGACGAAGGCGTGGCTGGGATCGTTTTCGATGATCTTGATGAGCTCGCCGAGGAGCCGATTGAGCATCTTGATCTTGAGGGTGTTGACGATACCGTCCTGTTTCTTCTTGGACAGCTCGGTCATCTCGCGGTGGGCGGCCTCCAGCATTGGGACGAGCCGGTCGTAGGTCGCGGCCTGCTCCTCGGTGGGCGGCGGCGAGGAGGCGTTGTTCGTGTCAGTGCGGCGGGGCATGCGGTCTCCTATTTCGGGAGCAGGCGGGTGAACTCGACGTACTTCTTGCGCAGGGCCTCGATGGGCCGGCGCCCAGAGTCGAGCAGGGCGATCATGAGGTCGAGGTCGGAGTCGTCCAGGCACAGGACGGCTCGGCGTTTGGACGAGTGCAGGTTGATGATGTTGCGCTGGACGCTGCTCTTGGGAGGGTGGCGCGCGACGAGGATGCCGAGGCGGCCCATGTCCTCGTCGTCGAGGTAGCGGTAGAGCTGGTTGACGTGTTCGGTGTCGAGCTCGGCGACGTTCTTGAGCTCGAAGACGAGCTGGCGGGCGCCGTACAGGTCGCGTAGGTCGGTCAGGAACGGTATTTTGCCGTCGTTGTGGAAGATGACGTCGCGGATGTGGGCGCCGCTGATGGTGCGTTCCTGCTGGCCGGCGAGGTCGAGTTCGGGGTAGAGCGCGGAAGACAGGACGTCGAAGGCGAGGTCTTCGAACTTCTTGTCCGCGCCGTTGACCCGGCCGGTCGGCAGCGTCTTGATCTCCTTGACCTTCTTGGCGACGGTCGTGAGGCGCAGCGGGGTGAACAGCGGGTCGGGGGCGCACACGTCGGCGGCGGCCTCCCGCCCGGCGACGTAGCCGCGGACGGTGTCGAAGTGGGCCCGGTTGTATGCGAGCACGTCCTGCTTGGCGACGGCCCGGCCCGCGCGCCCCGGCGGCAGCACGAGCGGCGCGTAAGCAGTGCGGTAGTAGTCGCCGTAGTTGATCCACGGCAGCCGGCGCAGCAGGTTCAGCGGCGCGAGCAGGACAGGCGAGCCGTCGGACGGGTTGTACGGGAGGTGCGCGTCGAATGGCCGCCAGTCGAGCGCAGCCGGGTCCCAGCCGACCAGCCGGCGGCGTGTCGTCGGGATGCCCCACTGCTGGCAGCGACGCTCGGTGAACTCGGTTAGCCACCGTTTGATGACCGAGGCGGTCAGGTCGCTGATGCGGTCCTCGGCGATACCCGGTACGAGCAGCGCGAGAATCTCCAGGTGGTCCAGGCCCGCGGTCTGCAACTGGGGTACCTGCTGGAACGTGCGGATGATGCCGTCGATGGTGCCCGGGCCCAGGGCAGATCCCCGCTTGGTCCCGGCGGCGTAGCCCAGGCCGAGCTCGACCGGCTCGCTGACCTCCGACAGGAGCACGGCCGCCCGGGTGGCCTGCCTGTCGACGGCGTGCCGGCGGACCTCCTCGACGAAGCCGAGCAGGTCGGCGTGAAGCTGTCGGTACTGCGGGTCCTCAGACTTCCAGAGCAGAAAAGGGTCGAGGTAGAGCGGAAGGTCCTCACGCAGGTGAGGGACGACGAAGTCCACCTCGTCCTGCCGGATGACCAGGCCGAAGACGTCACTCAGCCGCGGGTTAACGATGCCCGCAGCAGGATCAACCTCGTCGTCATCCGTTGCCACGCCGTCCCGCCCTTCGTCGCTTCTCCGCGCAGCCACGTTAACGGAGAGTCCCGACACCTTTCGGCACCCCCACCCACGCGGACCCATCCAGCCCCCGCCGATCTGACTCACGCAAAAGGCCCGGTCCGCTCGGCCGGCTCGGAGCCGGCGGATCAGATCAACCCGGCGGCGGTCGAGGCGATGCGGGAGGTCGGTATCGACATCACCGACCAGACCCCGAAACGCCGGGAGTACGAGACGGCGCAGGACTCCGACGTGGTCATCACGATGGGCTGAGGCGAGGCCTGCCCGATCTTCCCCGGCAAGCGCTATGAGGACTGGAAACGCGACGACCCGGCCGGCCAGGGCGTGGCGGCCGTCCGCCCGGTCCCGCGGCGAGATCCGCGCTCGGATCGAGGTCCTGCTGGCCGACCTGACCCCGGCCGCCTAACGCTGTCGGGTCGCGCCTGCGCGGTCTCCGGTGGGCCGGGTCAGAACATTTCGGCGACCGGGAAGTGGCAGCTGCCTGTGTCGTTGGCGTGCCGCTTCTTACGTCGCAGCGCATCGTCCAAGGGGATGCGCCCGTCGAGGATCGTGAAGAGGTCGGAGCCGCTCATCGTCATGAAGCAGGTGCCCTCGCTGTAGGTGGTACGCGCGGGCTCGCTCAGATCGTTGATGCTGATGATGAGCCCGAGCGCGTTCTTGCCCTTACGCTCGACTTTCTTGGCGAAGGCGTCGGCCTGTTCCCGGCTGACCGGATCCTTGGTCCACTTCGCCTCGATGATGTAGTCGTCGGTGTCGAAGCTGATCGAGCCGTCGATCTGCTCGGCCGCCAGCGAGTAGGCCAGCCGTGGGGAGAGGTCGAACAACGCGAACAGGGTGTTGAGAAAGTCCTCGAACTGCCGGCCCCGCTCGTGCACGTCGGCCATCGAGTGCATGGCCAGGAATCGACCGCGCAGGTCGTCGAGGTCCTGCGCGAAGCGCCGCTGCAGCTCGACCTGCTGGGTGTAGGCCGCCTGCTCGGCATCCAGACGCTCACGTTCGCTGATCAAATCCTCGTACGCCGCCGTGTATGTCTTCAGGTCGGCAACGGCGGCCTGCGCCCGCGGCAGCCACTTCTCGGCGTTCTCGTGCCGCTCCAGCTCGGGAAACCGTTGCATGTTGGCCAGCTCGACCATCAACTGCACACTCGCGTGCTGATAGACCCGCTCGCCCTCAATAAGCCTGTCGACCACCTCGTCGGCGATCTCCCGCTTCGAAACCCCGAAGTTCACCCCGGCCAGCAACTGCGGATGCTCCCGCAACGCGGCCCGCAGAAACTTCTCCAGCGTCGGCCGATACCAGAACACCCCGGCCAGCGCAGCCCGCAAGGCGTTGTACGCAGCACCGGAGATCCGCTTCGTCGCCCGGCTCTCGCTCATCGACTCCATCCCGCTCGCTCGAGGCGGCCGCCACCTCTAACGCTCCGCCACCGACTGAGATTAGGCACCCGCACGCACACCCGCCAGAGCCGTCCACGCCGGACACCTTCGCTCACAGCGCTCCGGCCATCCGTTATGCCGCGTCGACATGTAGGGCGCCGGCCCGGCAGCGAAGCGCGCCTCGACTACGGGCCGCTCGCCGACAGTGCCCTGGCTCGCTGCGCTGCAAGACCATCCGGGCGCGACGCCACAGCGCGGCCGACGGCAAAGGCGGCGCGGTGTGATCTCCCCGGTGTACGGTCAAGCTTCTCGTACGCACAGGGCGCACCTTTCGGCGCGAGGCGTAGGCGATTGTCGAGTCTGAAGGTTGCCGGACATGGCTGTGCTGGAAACCGTTCTGCGGAAGGCTTTGGCGGGCGCCGCCCGCTTCCTGCCGCAACTGACCTGCCGGGCCGAGGCTGCGTTGATCGCGGACCACCGACCGATCACCGGCACGGGAAGTCTGGACGGACACGGCGCCGCCTTCTGGCTCAAGGTAGCCGTCGCTCCGAACCACTCGCCCGACGCCCTTGATCCGGCCGAGTTCGTTAACCGGGCCGGCGAGCTGGCGAAAGAGTTCTTCGCCGACGAACCCTTCTATGTCGATTACTCCGGCAGCGCCGAGCTTCGCCTGATAGCGGGGACACCTCCTGAGCAGAGCCGGCCGGGCACCGCGCACGTGCTGCGGATCTTCCCGAATGGCCTGGTCGTGCTCCAGTGGGTGCTGCAAGCGACACGAATCCCGGGCAGCGAGCCCAGCTTCGAGCTCTCGCTGGATGAGATCGTTGCCGTCCTGCGCCGGATGTACGAACTCGCCCACAGCCGTCAGTTCGCGTCGACCCACCGTCGCCGACGTCTGGTGTGGCAGCGACTCGACTGGCGTGTCGGCCTGTCGTCGTCTATCACCGGCGACCAAGGCCCCATCTTCTGGCGGCGCCTCACCTCCTCGGAGCGCCTACCCGACCGGGCCGCGAACAGACAGAACCCGCACTGCCCGTACGACGGCTACGCCGCCGCAGCGATGAACGACCGCAAACTGACCGACTCCGTCGGGCTCACGTTTAAGCCCGCCCTGCAGGACTGTTTCATTTCATCCGGGTACAGCGGCAAGATCACCGAGGCCGTGGCAGGAGCGCTTGAAACGCCTGCCATGGACGCAATGCCATTAAGAGGTCCTAACTCTTTGAGCGTTGGAGTCGGCGCCAGCAGATGATGGCGCAGGCGAGAGTCAGGAACGCTTCGTGGATGTCGTCGCGGATCTCCCAGCGGATGCGGAGGCGGCGGAACCAGTGCAGCAGGGCGATGGTCTGCTCGACGACCCAGCGTCGGGTGCCCAGTCCTGAGCCGTGGCCGGTGCCGCGTCGGGCGATGACTGGGGTGATGCCCTTGGCACGTAGGTCGCGGCGGTAGCAGTCGTAGTCGTAGCCGCGGTCGGCGTAGATGCGTTCGGGTCGTTGCCGCGGCCTGCCGCGAATGCCTTTGATCCGGGGGACCTTGTCGACCAAGGGCAGCAGCTGGGTGACGTCGTGGCGGTTGCCGCCGGTCAGCGCTGTGGCGAGGGGGATGCCGCCCGCGTCGGTGATGACGTGGTGTTTCGAGCCTGGCTTGCGGCGGTCGACCGGGCTCGGACCGGTTTTGGGCCGCCCTTGAGCGCCCGGACATGGGAGCCGTCGATCACCGCCCGGGACATGTCCAACTGCCCGGCCGCCCGGAGCCTGCCGAGTAGCACCTCATGCAGTCGTTGCCAGACACCGGCGTCGTTCCAGTCCCGCAACCTACGCCAGCAGGTCATCCCCGACCCGAACCCGAGCTCTTGAGGCAGGTACTCCCACGGAATCGCGGTGTAGAGGACGAACAGGATCCCGCACAACACCTTGCGATCGTCGAAGGGCTTGCGGCCCGGGTAGCGGTGCCGGCGGGGTGGTCGGGGCGGCAGCAGCGGCGCGATCTCGGCCCACAACTCGTCCGAGACGATCCACGGCGGCTGCTCACCCCTGCTCACGTTCAGACAGAACGACCCTCACGTCCCGAGGACACGCCCAACATCATTTAGTTAGGAACTCTAAGTTAGGGCGTCTGGGCAGGCCAGCCTGGGCGTGGCAGGTCCCTTGTGACGAGTGATCCGGTCGGTGGGTCGTTTGACCCGGTAGGAGTTGTGGCGGGCGCGTTTGATGACGCGGGGGCAACTGCGGTCGCGTCGGGGCGGGTTCGGCTGGTGGCGGATCTCGGTGAGCGCGTCGTCGACAGCGGTGGAAAGGTGCTCAGGGGGTAATGGCCGCCTGGTCGGTGACCTGGCGGCGCACGACGCGTAGGCCTTTGACGAACGACATGCGGTCGGGGTCGCAGCCGGCCGGGTCGGCGGCTTCCAGCAGCAGTGCGCGGATGGAGTATTGGGCCAGCAGCAGTCCCTACGCCTGCTGTTCGACCAGGTCGGGGACCTTCGATCGGAGGACTTCGCCGCGGCCGCGCAGGTCCGTTTTGATCTCGTCCAGAGCGGACTCTTCTTCCCAGCGCTGCTGGTAAGCAGCCGCCAGTTCCATCGCGGGGACCTCGTAATGGTCGGTGAGGGTGGTGACCACCGCGATGAGTTCGCCGTCGGGGTTGCGGTCCGGGACGGTGTACTCGACCACCCTGACAAGGCGGGCGAGATCGGCGAGTACTGCCCCGACGATCGCGTGGCTGCTGCACTCGGCCAACGCCGCGATGTGCAGTTTTGGGTACGCCGACGCCTTCGGCCCCGACCCCACCCGGCCGAAGCGTTCCACGTTGGCCGGGGTGTCGGCCACGTCGACACTGGTCGCGTCGATCGCCATCAGCCGGCGCCGGGCCAGCCAGGCGCCCTTCGTGCCCGGTCCGGCCAAAGGCACGCACGCCCTGTCGAACAACATCTTCACCGGCTCGGCGCCCAGCCGCTGACGTGCCTGGGTGATCGCCGACGCCGTCGGGACCTGCCAGTCATCGTCCCCAGGAACCGAGTCTGCGCAGGTTACCCACCAGCCGGCGCATCACCTCGTGAGAGGACTCGACGCAGAACAGCCCCATCGCGATCACGTAACGGATCATCACGTGCGCCGGCAGCCGCCGGATCCGCTTCTCACGCCGCCCACTGCGGTTGAGTACCTCTTCCAGCAGATCCCGGTTGAACCGGGCCGACACCACCCCGAGCCCGATGTGATCGGTCAACCGGCCCTGCGGCCGCAGCGACTCCACCCCGGACGACATCACGCCACGGCACGGTACCGGCCGGGCCGCCCCCTCGTCAGCTCACCGCCCTGACCAGCACTGATGCCCTTAACTAAACGGCATTGGCTTCAGGCCCAGGCTGCCCTCGGGCCAACCGAACAGAGACATCTGGATCACGCAAAACCCCACCGTCACGCATGGTCGTTGCCCGCTTGCTGTTAGCTGGCCGGCGGGCCTGCGCGCAACAGGAAAGCGCAAGTGCGACGCCACGCGAGTCGGCCCATCACCTTGGCGCCCTCCGGCCGCCCTTCCGGGACTTTGGCCCCGGGGTCGGTACCCTCAAAGAACCGCGATAGATCACCGTCGCACAGTAGGTGCGACGCGCTCGCCCTACCGGTTGATACCTACGAGATCACTTCGGGGTCGGAACCCGGAGACGTGATTAAGGGGCGAACTGATGTCCTCCTATCCTGGAGACGCTGACGATGCCGCCGGCCATGGTGTGGCTACCAAGTCGGCCGGAGCCGGGCTGGAATCGGGATCCGACCTCGGTCCGGCGACGCCTTTGCCGGTGTTCTTCCTCCACGACCTGAGGGTGGCCGGATTTCGGGCGATTTGTGACTCTACATTCACGTTTCAGCCTGGCCTCAACGTCCTTATCGGTGCAAACAACGCCGCGAAGACCGGCGTCATTGACGCGCTGCGCCTGCTGCTGAGCCTTGGAAGTTTCGAGAACCGTGAGGATTCGATCCGGCTGCGACCGACCGACGTGTGCGTTGACGGCAAGGATCCCGGTCCGCGACAGATTTCTCTTACGGCAACCTTCTATGGACGTACCGGCTCGGACGTCACCAGTCGGTTCTATGAGATGTACTGCCCAGGTGAGTCCGCGGCCCTTGAAGGAAAGGCGCGTGCGAAGTATTCGGTGTTCCGCCTCGACTACAAGGTGGACTTCCGGTGGAACGCCGGCAAGGCGAAATACGAGGTCGATCGGGGCACGCTACGCGGTGGTCCAGGCCTCGGTAACCCGGTGTCGTACCAGGTCATGGACTCCATGCGGGCGGTGTATCTCGCACCGCTGCGGGATCTGACCAACGATCGGGCGCGGGTAGGTGCAGAGATCGAGAAGTTGCTCGTCAGTCACACGATTGCCGGGCGCGAGTCCGACCGCACCGACATCCCAGTCAAGATGCGGGATGAGTTCATAAAGCTAGTCAAAGAGGTCACTGCGGACGCCCATCATGAAGCAGCGAGTTCAAGTCTGGCCGCCTATGCCAAGCCTTACCGCATGCCGGACCGGTCCCTCAGTTTCACGCCGTCGGGCATCTCCGATGATTTGTTCCGGGCGATGACGCCTGTGTTCGCGCACGGCCTGCACGGCGTGGAGGGCCTGCCCCTGAGCAGTAACGGGCTAGGCGTCAACCAGTTGATCTACGCCAGCATCGTGCTGTCGCGCCGCGGCGAGGCCGGGGCCGAAGGGCAGGCTTATCGGTTCTTCCTGATCGAGGAGCCGGAGGCGCACCTGCATCCACAGCTTCAGGATTCCTTTTTCCACGCGCTCAACCGGATCACCGACCACCAGATCTTCGTGACCTCGCATTCGCCGACCCTGACCGCCAAGACCGACGTCGACAAGATCATCATCATGCGACGGGAAGGTCATGAGGGATCCGTGCTGCCGTTGCATCTGGCTTACCAGTTTCGTGATCATCCGAATGACAAGCGGTACCTGCACAAGTTCCTCGATGTCACGAGATCGCAGCTGCTGTTCGCGCGCGGGGCCGTCTTTGTCGAGGGCGTCACCGAGGCGATGTTGCTGCAGCGTTTCTCCGAGCTGATCGGCTACAGCCTGCGAGATCACGGGATCGAGATCGTGGCGATCGGATCCAGCAACGGGTTCGGGCATTTCCGTCCACTGTTCGACGCCGTCGTAAACCCGGACTACCGGGCGGTGTTCATCACCGACGGCGACGAGAAGCCAGCGGAAGTCAAGACCGATGACGACTTTAAAGGCGACGTCGATTTCGTCTTGGACCAGGGCCTGGTTCCCGAGGGTGCGACGGCAACCGCGATCGGGTACGGCACCCTTGAGTTCGGGCTGCTGCGGGCCGCCATCGCCGGCACTGGGCATCCCCGGATGTTGGCGATCCTGCAAGACGCGCTTTGCGCTGCCGCACCCGAAGCCGTGGTCAACGCCGGCAAAACCGAGCATTTCGTCCGAGACTTTTTGGACCACGAGCGCCCGGCTCTGGCCTACCAGAAGATGAAAGCCAACACGCGAGGCGGGCCCCTCAACGACGACGCGTGGTACGCGGGCTGGCACACCAACGCCTACTTTAAAGCTGCCAAGTCGGACTTTGCCTACCACCTCCACGCGGCACTTCAGTCCCTCACTGACACCGAAGCCCGCAAAGCCTTCAGCGTTCCGAAGTACATCAAGGACGCCATCCGCTGGGTCGTCGGCGCCGACGTGACCAGGAAGGAATCCGATGCCGCTCAGTGAGGAGCAGCGCCGTACCCTGTGGGACGCCGATCAACAGCCGCTGCGCGAGCTGGTCGCGCTCGCAGCCCGGCCGGGGACCGGCAAGACAACCACCGTGACCGAATACTGCCTCAACCTGGCGACCGACTGGGCAACAGAACACCAGCCCTGGCAAGGCATGGCTGTCCTGTCCTACACCAACGTCGCGAAGGATGAACTCCAACGGAAGATTAACAACCAGCCGGCCGGCGCCGTGCTGCTGCGTCAGCCGCACTTCGTCGGAACCCTGGACGGCTTCATCAACCAGTACCTGTTCCTGCCTTACGGAGCGGAACCTATGGGGTACGCGGGCGGTCGGCCTCGCCTCGTCGGCGAGCCCCACAGCCAATGGATCTCACCGTTCTCGTTGAACAGGAAGCGGCCAGCGGGCGCCTACCAGACACCTTGGTTCGACGCCTATACCTTGGGGGCCGACAGCCGGCCTATCCGAGTCGACCGGCAAAACCGGAACTGGGGCGGGGGCGCCCAGAAGCCGGTTCCAGTCCCGGACGATGGCAACACCTCGAAGATCGAGGCGATGAAGCGGTACGTGTGGGCCACCGGCGCCGCTACACAAGCGGACGCCAACTTCCTCGCCCAGCAGGCGCTTTCCCGATCCTCAGATCTGGCCGAGGCCCTGGCTTGCAGGTTCCCGGTCATCGTGATCGACGAGGCCCAGGACATGACGGAAGTCCAGCACACGATCCTCGATCTCCTTATAGCGGCGGGACATCGGCACATCGTGCTCGTCGGGGACCAGAACCAAGCCATCTACGAGTGGAACACCGCCCGCCCGCAACTGTTCGCCGGCCGTTCGGCTCCCGGCTCAGGCTGGCGGGCCGCCGTGCTCACCGAGAGCTATCGCTGCAGTCCCACTATCTGCGCAGCCCTTACCAATCTGGCATCAGACGGCGCCGAGCTGCGCAGCGCGGACTCCGGAAAGAACAAGACCTACCACGCCCCCGTCGAGATCTTTACCTACCAGGATAAGTTGATGGCAACCGCCGCGCGGCAGACGGTCCTGGCGCTTGCCCAGCACCTGCAAGCTACGGAACCTCACGACGGCAACCCCGATCAGATCAAGTCGATCGCGGTTCTCACCCGTGGTGTCACTGACGCGCAGATCCTCGAAGCCGAATTCCGCGGGCTACGCACTCAACGCAACGAGCCCTGCCCGCTGAGCTTCACCACGCGCGACTTCCTCCGAGTGATCTACCACCTCAAGAGCCGCGACATCTACGCCGCCGTTCGTGCCTACGAATCCCTACTCATGCGAACCGGCGAGCACCGCAGTGTCATCGAGATGCGGGCTGCCCTGTGCCGCGACTGGAACTGCAGCGACATCAGCTATCGAAAAACGCTCTTTACCGATATGAGAACGCTGTGGACCGCCGCGTCCAGCCACCCTGACATCCGCATCTCTCACGGCGCGTTGTCCTCGGGCGCGTCGCTGCTCGCCCTCCCCCCAGCGACTCTGAAGTCGATTCGCGAGGAGTGCTCCGTCGCGGACGCAGACGATCGCCTCGTTGGGACTCTAGTTATACCGGCCGGAGAACAGCAAGGCTACGCCGTCGAAGGCGCCGACCAGGTCTCAGTGAGTTTCTCAACGACACACAAGGTCAAAGGCGAAACGTACGATGGTGTCGTTTTCATCGCACGTAAGCAGGTCTTCGCCTGCGGTTGTCCCCGATCGACGAACTCATGGGCCGGCATCCTCACCCATAACATCCTCGACTGCGAGACCAAACGCATCGCCTACGTCGCACTCTCCCGAGCCGCGCAACGTCTGTCCATCGTTGCCCCCGACGACGCGGTCGAGCCGTGGAGATCAATCACCGAAGGCGGCTAGGCGATCGTCGTTGCCCGGACGCTCTCCGCTTGTATTACGGCGAGGTCATGCTTCGAGCGGGTAGGGGCCGAGGAACCGCTCGCCGTTGAAGTGGATCATGTGGGTGGGGTTGTCCGCACACCACACTTCGGTTTCCCAGGAAATCTGGTGAAGATACTTCCGTGCGTTTTGTCGGCTTGGGAAGCAGGTGACGAAAACAAGTCCTGCGGTGCTGCCTGCGAAGAGGGTGCGAAGTTCGGCGTGTCGTTTGGCGTCGATGGGTCCGTGCTTAGGGGCGGCTTCCAGCAACACTAGCCAGTCCCTGTCTGGCATGTACACGATCAGGTCCGGGATCTTGCCGTGGGGGTCGAGGACCACACCCAGGTCGGTTAGGGCCTTCTCCTCGAAGACTGACCACTTGTCTCCGGCGTCGCCGACGTAGAGCACGATGCCGCCTGGGGTGAAGTAGCTACAGAAGTCCCTGATCATAACCTCGAGGAGTTCATTTTGACCGCCAGGGCTGAGACTGACTGATCGGCCGCCAGGCAGCACAACAGGAATACGACGCATCTTCCTCTCTGCGGCGTAGGCGTCTAGTTGTCCGGGGAGGTCGATCAAGTAGTTCCTGATGTTGGCGTCGAACTCGGCGCTACTATAGGAGCGGATAACGGCTAGAGCAGAATCGCTGATTTGATAGCACCAGTGCGGCGAGTTGATGGGCCGATCGGGCCGGTCCGGGTTCTGAACCACCAAGCCGGCAGCGGCGAACTGATGCAGGGTCTGCCGGCGGATCGTCTCCCGAGTGTTGGGCTTGTAGTCACGGCCGTAGTGCTGCCGGAGGAAATCCATGATCTCCACGGTGCGCAGCATTGGGTTGGTGGCCTGCGTCCACGGCTCATCGGGCAACAGGCCTAGCAGTGCCCGCAGTACGAGCGCGGAGCGTTCGTTGCACCGCTCGGCATCGAAGTTGAAGGTCTTCAGTAGCTCCCGCGCCTGCTGCACCGACTCCGGCACCTGATTCACATGTCCTCCCCGCTGCGTGGCGTCTACTCCGGCGAGGACGTGCTGGTGCACCAGCACGTCGATCTCCTCTTGGGTGGGCCAGTGTCCTCGTTGGACATTCTCGCCTAGGCGGCGCAGCTGAGCGGAGTCGGGGTAGCGGAGGTTCCGCAGGTCCGTGGCGTTGACCTGGGTATGGCCGCTGAACTGGCGGAAATGGGTGTCAAGAAGGTTGGAGTTCAGCCAGACCGCGAGGCCGTTGGCCAGACTTTCGTCGAGGCCATCGCCGTTGTTGTGGAACACGTTGAGATGATTCTCGATCCCGACCTTGTCGCCAGGCAGGTCGGCGGGGTGGATGACGGTCGCCACGACACGGCGGGTTTCTTCCTTTGAGGAGAAGCGCTTGACTAGCACGTACACTCCGGCGGGCAGCATGAGGCTGGCGGTGGAGTCATCGTCGACGATGGCGTTAGGCTTGCGGTAGTCGGGAAGCGGCCACCGCACTTTCCCATCCCTCAGGTGACCTGGATAGATCAGCGGGACCGTGTCACCGTCTGGCATGGCGCGCAGAGCCTGCTTGGCGCGAAAGTCCACAACCTTGCCGGTAGAGACCTTCAATCCGAGATCGGCCAGGCTGGCAGGCAGGCTAGCAAAGAGGCTCGCGGCCTGCCCGTCCTCGACGTCAGTGGGGACATGCAGGAATACCTCTGGGTCGTCGGGTTTGACGATCTCTGTGTAGTCCACCAAGTGCTCGTGGACCGGGTCCGCGTAGCCCCGAGAGGTAGCGACCGCGACCTTGTCGGGGCGGTGACCCCGCGTCGCGGTCAGGATGATGTTCTCTTGCAGAACTGACAGGTCAGCGAACAGCGCTCCCCGGTCTTGGAACACGCTGATCCGGTCGATACCCAGCCGAGCGAATAGCCAGCTGCGAAACGACCTGAAGTACGTGCCGTTGGCGAAGCTGCGGGGGGTGATCGCAACCAGCTGACCGCCTTCTGCCAGTAGCGACGCCGAGAGGGCGAGGAACGCCGCGTATAAGTTCGGCACATCCAATCCGAGCTGACGCAGCGCCGTTCGCACTGAAGACGTTCTCCCGACCTTCCGATAGGGCGGGTTCTGGATCACCAGGTCGAAGCGTGCGGGCTTCTCATGGAATCCGATGGCGCTGCCAGCGTGGTCACTCGCCCATTCCACGAAGTCAGCCTTCACGATCACGAAGTCAAGATCACCCCCAGCAGCTTTAGCGGTAGCCCGGCAGTCTTGCAGAGTCGCTTCAAGCTGCTGGTGAAACGTTTGCTCCACCTCGACCGCGGTCACCTCGATCCGTAGGCCAGGGCACTCACGCAACACCCGAGCGACCAGCGCCGCGGTCAAGGACCCCGAACCTGCTCCCGGGTCGAGTAGCCGCAGAACCCCGCGTTCCGCCAGCCGCGGTTCGGTCGCGATACGCTCGGCCACCACCTTCGGGGTGAAGTACTGGCCGAGCTTCCGTTGCTGGATCGGGTCCATGTCCTGCATCAGGGCATCACGTCGAGCCTCGACCCGGGACAGGAGACCATCGATGACCAGGTCGAGTTCGGGATGCGATGGCACGTCGCGCAGCCTACTGCGTCTGGCTGCGCTGATCGTGGTGCCACCACAAGGAGTACTCAACGTGCTTGAGGTGTCGCTCCATGCAAACCCTTCTCTCGGCCGCGACGTCTGCGCCCGGATCTCCACCACCTGGCCGTCGCCGGCCCCGCCACGTCCTCCACTAATTGCCTCCAACTCAGGCGGCGTCGCCGAGGTAGCCCGGGTGCGGGTCACTTGCAGGCGAGGGCGGCGATCGAAAGGACCCCGCCGAGGGCCGCCGCCCTGAGGGGTCAGCCCTCGGGACCGGGTGTCAAGGTGGTGGCTCAGCCTGCCACCGTGGTGGGCGGAATCGGTCGGCTGGCGCGACGTAGCGGCCACAGTCGCGGACCGCCGTGCAGGCGCAGGGGTGTTCCCGGGTGGTAGCCCTGTCCGGTCAGGTAGTTCCGGGCCGTGATGGTGGCGACGGCGGTGTCG
Source organism: Micromonospora sp. CA-263727 (assembly GCF_050942455.1). NCBI lineage: Bacteria > Bacillati > Actinomycetota > Actinomycetes > Micromonosporales > Micromonosporaceae > Micromonospora > Micromonospora sp. CA-263727. Next base: position 45,122 of record NZ_CP192031.1, on the reverse strand, counting down.
ATCGGGTGCCCGATCTGGTCGACGTGCTGGTGGTGATTGGCGAGCAACGCCCGACCGATGCCGTGGCGGCGGGCGCCCGGGACGAGCCAGTGGCGCGCGGCACCGGTCCGGTGGCGGCTGCCCACGGTGTGCAGGCGTTGGAAACGCGGTAGGGCCAGTGAAGGTGCTCGGGTGATAGTCAGACAGCGACACCGGGTGGTAATGCCACACGGCAACGGCCGTCATGTCGAGCGCGACATCGACATGCCCCCCATTCCACGGCGTGGTCGATCTCCATGGCGAGCAGCCCGTGGAAGACGTGCTCTCGCTCGGCCGGGTCCGGGACGAGCCATTGCGCGACCGGGTCGGTGGCGGTGGTGTCGGTGAGTAGCGCGGCAATGGTGGCCACGTCGCCGGCCCGCGCCGGTCGGATCGGTTGCGCGATCATGGAAGCGGTGGTCACAGCGACCGCCTGCGTGGCCTGGTGCGCGGGAACGGGGTCCGGCCGCCGGTGGTGGTGGGGGCGCCGCGCCACATCCGCCAGATGATCGGCCCTTCGGCGGGCAGCACGATGGTGGGGCCTGCGGTGTAGCCGAGGCGCAGGTAGAGCCGCCGGTTACTCGTGTTGCTGGCTTCCAGGTACGCCGGCAGGCCGAGCTGGTCGAGACGGCGGTGATAGTCGGCCAGCAGCGCGGCGCCGATGCCGCGGTTCTGGCGGGTGGGGTCGACGGCGAGGTAGGCGAGGTAGTGGTGCGGGTCGTCGGGGTGGAAGGCGTCGAACATTTCCTCCAGCAGCACGAACTTCGGCGCGTACACACCCGCGATGCGCTCCAGCGCCTCCAGCCGCTGACGGGTGTCGGTGGGGGTGGGTTCGAGGCGGGGGTACCAGATGGCCGCGGCCGTCTGGTCGGAGGTGGTGTAGACCTGCCCGTGTTCCACGCCGTGGTAGAAGGCGTCGCGGAAGTACTGGTAGTAGACGGTGCGCCGCTCGTCGGCGTCGGGAATCAGCCATTCCGCGAGGGGACCTTCGTGGAACGCCTCAGCGAGAACGCCGATCAGCGGCCCGGCGTCGGCCTCAGTGGCGGGGCGGACGAGCAGATTGTTGTTGGTGACGGTCACAACTTCTCCCTGTTTAGGCTGGTTGACGGACGACGTCGGAGGCGCGCAGCGGGCCGGTGCCGCTGTCCGCGCCCAGGCCGACTGCGCCGTACACGTCCGGATTGGTGGAGCGCAGCACCAGTGCCCACGCGATGCCAAGCAGCGCGGCGGCGGCGTACGCGGCGGGGAACGCCCAGCGCAGCGGCGAGTCCGGCGCCACGCCGAGCAGCGTGGCGAACTCGCGCAGCGTCACGGTGAGGATTCCGCCGAGCGCGACCGTCGCGGCTCCCGGCGCGATCACCGACCGCCACGCTCCTTCTCGATGGGTGGTCCGGGCGAAGAATCCGATGACGGCGGCGGAGGTGACGGTCATCAGGATCAGCACCCCGAGGCCACCGGTGACGGTGACCCAGAAGAACAGGTGCACGATCGGATCCGCCCCCGCCACGGCATAGCCGACGAGCACGGCGAACGCGAGCCCGCTCTGGGCGAGGGAGCCGACTTTGGGTGCGCCGGTGCGGCGGCTGGTGCGGCCGAACACGGCAGGCAGCACCCGTTCGCGGCCGAGGGCGAACAGGTACCGGGCCACGGTGTGGTGGAAGCTGAGTAGGGCGGCGAACAGGCTGGTGATGAACAGGACCCGGGCGATGGTGATGACGCTGTCGGCCAGGTACGGGGACACCAGGTTGAAGATGAGGTCGGTGCCGTCGGTGCGGGCCGCCTCGACGATGCGGTCGGGGCCGGTCGCCACGGACATCGCCCACGCGGACAGCCCGTAGAGCAGGCCGGTCACCGCGACGGCGATGTACGTGGCGCGCGCGATCGTGCGACGGGGGTCCTTGGTCTCCTCGGAGAACACCACGGTGCCTTCGAAGCCGACGAACCCGGTGATCGCGGTGACCAAGGCGGCTCCGATGCCGGCGGCGAAGATGTGCGACGGGGCTAGGGTGTCGAAGGTGACGCTCCCGTCAGCGGGGTTGGTGACCATGATGGCGTCGAAAGTCAGCGCGACGACGCACTCGGCGATGAGCACCACGGCGAGCACGCGGCCGTTGAGATCGATCCGCGCGACACCGAGCCCCGCGACCACTGCCCACACCGCGAGGGCGCACATCCACCAGGTGAGCTGCCAGCCGTACCGGTCGTTCAGGAACTGCGCGGTGACGGCGCCGGCCCCGCCGTAGAGCCCGATTTGCATCGCGTTGTAGGCCAGCAGCGCGACCATCGCGGCGCCGACGCCGGCCGGGCGGCCGAGGCCCCGGGTGACGTAGGTGTAGAAGGCGCCCGCGTTGACGATCCGCCGCGACATCGCCACGTAGCCGACCGCGAACAAAGCGAGCACCGCCGCGACGACCAGGTACGACACGGGGATGCCGGTGACGCCGGTGACCGCGTACCCGGTGGTCGCACCGCCCGCGACGACGGTGAGCGGCGCGGCGGCGGCGATGACGAAGAACACCACCGACGGGATACCGAGCCGCCCACGGGCGAGGACGGCGGAGACGGTGTCGGGTTTCGAGTGAGACATCAGTTCTCTCTCAGCGAAGGGGGATGGATGGGGTTGGGTCGCACTCAGGAGGTGCGGTGACTCAGCACGGCACCGCCGACGACGGCACCGAGATCGGTGAGGAGGTCGCGGAGCGGCTGGGGGGCATGTTCGAGCAGTTGGCGCAGGAACGCCCGGGTGGCGAGGGGCGTGCCGTCGAGCAGGATCGGATCGAGCTGGGTATGTAGCGCCAGCCCTGCGAGGACCAGGTCGAAGGCGTTGAGTGTTTGGTAGTTGCGGAGCTGGTAGGAGAGGCGAGCCCAGGACCAGGCGGCGGTGTTCATGTCAGTGGGGACGTGGACGGTGCGTTGGCGCCACAGCCGGCCGACCTGCTGCTGTTGTAGGAGCCCGAGCTGCCACATGCGGGTCGCGACCTGCTCGTAGGCGGTGGTGCCGAGGAACGCCAACCATGTCCGGGTCGCGGTGTGACGGGGCTCAGCGACCAGCCGGTCGAGGACCAGATGTTGCAGCCAGTCCTTCGGCGGCGAGGCGTTGATCACCCGCACGTGTCGGCCCTCGAACGTGATCCGGCCCTCGCCGTACAGCTCGCCTAACAGCGCGGCAGCCAGGCCGTGCGCCGTCGCGGACTCGAACAGGCGGGGGCGGCCGGTCTGGTCGTCGTGCGCCAGGTAGAAGAACTCGTCAGCGAGACGCATAGTGTTCGCCGTGGCGGCGCTGCCGACGGCGCGCACCGGCCGAGCCGGCTCTACTGGTGCCGCGTGCTCGCGCAGGTGTGGGGCGTAGTCATCGGCTGCGCCGGGGGGTGTGGTGTTCACCGCGGCTGGCCTTCCTGGGTCGAATCGTCAGAGGTGATGGGAAACCCGAGCTGCCGAAGGAGCTCCGGCCACCCGGTTGGCGCCAGAGTTCCTCGATCGCCCAGACGTGCTGCCCGCACCCACCGTCCTAGCCGTGGAAGCAGGGTGCCGTCGTTGCGATGCTGAAGCGCCGTGTTGCGCGCCGACTCGAAGCGGTCGAAGGGACGGTCGCTGTCGTCGGTGCCGCGGTCATGGAATGGCGAGTTGGCGGTGTAACGCGGCGACGTTGACCCGCACCTCCATGCACGGCGGGTGCCGGTCGACGTGTGGGTAGTCGCACTCGGGTCGGTGACCGAGGACCCAGATCCACTCGTCGCTACGATTCGGAAGGTCGCGAAAGGCGGCCAGAGTGACAGCTATCGAAGTACCGGGGGTGAGGTCGCGACCGTAGGACCAGTCGTTCGGATCGAGCCGAAGCAGGGTGCCCGGAGTGACGTCGGGGAGGGGCCGAGGACTGCGGTTCACGGCTGAGTCCTCCTTTGCTCCGAACGCGGGCGCAGGCCGATGCGGGGGAGGGGCCGGTCGAGCCTTGCTCGATAGGTGTGCTTGTTCTTGGCAAGATCGGTGGGCGATGCGGTGTAGTCGCCGCTCTTGCCGGTGGGCGCAGGTCCACCACCGTGGGCGTAGGGCGTCGCAAAGCCTTCGCATTCGATGCCGAAGGGCTTGAACGACTGCTCGCCGTCACTGGGCACGAACCACTTGATGCGCACTGCCATCGCCTTCCTGGGTGGTTTGAGATGCGCGGCCGGGCCCTCCCCGGCACCGACCGCACACCCGACCGATTGAATGCCTTGGCCCGTTCCCCTTTGGGGAGGCATGGGCCTGCATCCGGCTCACGAGCGGGACTTATCCCGCAGGTCCTACTCCGTCAGCTCGCGCCGACTGTGCCCTAGCAGCAAGTCCGCTCGTGTTTGGCCCTGCCGCCCGAGGTTTCCGTATCGACAATCGCTCTACGGGTAGGCCAGAACCAACCCCACCGTGGTGGCCCATCGTGGACCTCGTGGTGGCAGTTGCAAATCTGACGCGACCAGAGGTCCCCCGATTCCGAGTGGGTTTCAGGGGCCATATGCCAACCCCATCAGGCCACGCGGGATTTCTAGCCCTGTCGCAATGCGTTCGAGTACGTCGTACGACATGACCCGCTGATGCCTACGGATCACTGCGCGAACCTGGTTCTCCGTGGTGCCGGTAGCGGCAGCAAGTGCTGACTGACTCCAACCACGCGACTTGAGGAAGCGATACACAGTGCCGATGTCACGTTGACGTAGCGCGGCAGTCAGAGGCCGGTCCTCAAAGCTGCCGACGGTCCACCAGCGCGGGTCGACGTGACCATGGGGCCGCCAGCCGGCGTCGCTCAGCGGCATTTCCGCAATCACATCTACGCGGCCGGCGGGCGCTTTAGTGATCATTATGGGCTCCGGAACATGAGGTAAGGGTTCGCTACCTGCTCAGCCGCTAGGCGGCGGCTCTCCCCATCAGACCGTTGCTCGCATGGATGCCGTCACCACCCGTTAGGGACTTTCGCGGACGTCTTGATGGTGATATAAAGGCCCCCATGCGTCCCTCTGTCGCGCTCAAAGCCTGATGCCGAACGAGCGCCTGCGAGGTGCCTTGTCGGCCAAGGGGCTGACCACACAGCGATGCGCCGAGTTAATCGGAGTCGACCCGAAGACGGTGGAGCGCTGGATCACGCGTGACCGTGTGCCACACCGCGCTCACCGCACTGCCACTGTGGACCTGCTCGGCGTTGACGAGACGTATCTATGGCCATCCGTCGCGGACGATCCCAGGGTTACATCCGCCGGGCGGGCCGAAATGGTCGAGTTCTACCCGTCCCGCTCCGCGGTGCCGCTCGAGCTATGGCGTTCGTTGATCGAGCAGGCGCGCGAGTCGGTCGACATCCTCGTCTACGCCGGCCTGTTCCTTCCCGAACTCCACGACATCACCCGGCTCGGCGAGCGAGCACGGCAGGGTTGCCGGATACGGGCTCTGCTGGCCGACCCGAATGGCGCCGGAGTACGTCGCCGAGGAGGAGAAGAGGGGTTCGGTATCGGACTCGCGCACCGCGTGCTGCTGAGCTTGCGCTACTACGAGCCGATCCTGACCATTCCCGGCGTGCAGTTACGTCTGCACGACACGACCTTGTACGCTTCCATCTTTCGTGCGGACGAGACGATGCTGGTCAACACGCACGTGTACGGCTCCACCGCCGCCCACAATCCAGTCTTGCACCTGCGGCGCGTTCCTGGTGGTCGTGTCGTTGACCACTACCTCACCAGCTTCGACCGAGTCTGGAACCAGGCAAAACCCACAACGAACATTGATGCGGTGATAGCCGCCTTCGACGGGAGATGACGGATGCCGCGCCGTGACTACTTCAATGACGCCAACGCCCCGAAAGCCAACAGCGTCGTACCGTCGGTTGTCGCGGCGGTACGCAACCAGCGCGGCGAGTTGTTGATGATTCACCGAACCGACAACAACTTGTGGGCGCTACCCGGTGGTGGGCACGACGTCGGTGAGTCGATTTCCGACACGGTAGTGCGGGAGGTGCGCGAGGAGACGGGTATCGAGGTAGAGGTCGCGGGCTTGGTCGGCCTCTACACCAACCCGCGACATGTGATGGCCTACGACGACGGCGAGGTGCGCCAGCAGTTCTCGATCTGCTTCATGGCCAGGCCTGTAGGAGGGGAACTGGCTACCTCTACGGAGTCGCGCGAGGTCCGCTGGGTGGATCCTTCTCACCTCGACGAGCTCAACATCCATCCGTCAATGCGACTGCGCATCGACCACGCGCTCGCTGGCCAGGCCACACCGTACGTCGGCTGAGATCGGAAAGGACGCTCACACCTCCTGACGCCTCAGCAGGCCCCGACGAGTGGGTGGGGAAGTCCCCACTACGCGGCTACTGTTCGGAGAGTGTCTGACCTCATCGCCCAAGCTCAGCAGCTCGCCGGTGAGCTGCTCGATTCCCCCGCGCTCGTTGAAAGATGGGCTCATGTACAAGGCGTCGGTCGACGAGCTGCTGAGCTGTCGGTCACGGTCCAGCCAGCCGAGCGCAACCTGCTGGTGGCGGCGGCGTGGCTACATGACATCGGCTACGCGCCTGGCCTCGCGGCTACCGGCCTGCACTCGTTGGACGGTGCGCGATACCTGCGGCAACACGGCTACGCGCCGCAACTTGTGGGGCTGATCGCCCATCACACGTGCGCTAGGTTCGAGGCGGCCGAGCGCGGCTTGGCTGACCAACTTGAGGACTATCCGCTCGACGACGGGCCGCTGATGGACGCTCTCGTTACCGCCGACCTCACGATTGGGCCGCAGGGGCAGCGGCTCGACGTCGGAGAGCGTATCGAGGAGATCTTGCGCCGCTACCCTTCCCAGAGCCCCGTTCACCGGGCGATTCAGCATGCTGCGCCCGTCCTTCGCGCACACGTCCGCCGAACATTGGCCAGGCTCGACCGCCCCGAGCCATGACTACCGCTAAACGGCGGCCAAGCGGGGATGCACTCCATGGCGCGACTTAAGTTCGTGATGGGCAGCTGATGGCGGGCCGAGGCGTCGTCGTCATCGCGGCGTCGGCGGTCAGAGGATCTGCCACTGGCCGAGGTGTCGGCCCTCTCGACGAAGGCCATCGATACGGCGGTGCACCTCGGTTGCGGCTTCGGTGCCAGCTCGGGCCTTGCGGGCGTTGGTTGCGATCATCTGTAGTTCGCGAAGCTCGCATAAGTCGTCGAAACCTGGCCATGACGTCGCGTCCCAGCCGTATGTAGTCGTGAAGTCAGCGAAGGCCGCAAAGCCGCGCAGGTCGAAGCGGCGGCAGTGGACGGCGACGGTCGCGAGGTCCCATTCCGGCGGACCGATTGCGGCACCGTCCCAGTCGGCAAGCACCGGAGTTCCGTCGAAGCGGCGGAGGGCGTTACGTGTCTGGGGGTCGGATTGAATCAGGCTCGGGCCTCGTGGGAAGTCCAGCGCGGACCAGCGAGCAGCCAGCGAGTCGAGGCGTTTCAGCAGTAGGTCCCGATCCTCGGCGCTGATGATCCTCGACTTGGCGACTGATCGGCGGACGTTGTCGATCGGCTGGAGCCTCGGCAGGCTGACCGGCGCGGCTGGAAGAGTGTGCAGTTCTCGCAGAAGGATGCCGAGTTCGCTGGTCGTGACTGGCTCACCATGCGCCGGGTCCAGCCTCTCCCACACGGTTACGGCGTGCCCGCTCACGAGCAGTGGTTGTGGCAGACGAGGGCTGAGGGACACGGTGGGGAACTGGCGCGCAGACAGCCACTGCACCACGGCCACCACGACGCGCGTGCGATCCAGGTCGAATTCTTGCGGGGCGATCTTGACCACTACGTCGCCGACGGCGTACACGGCGTTCGTGTGATGACGTAACAGACGGGCGTCTGCGCTGGAGATCCTCAAGCGACGACACACCTCGGCGAGAACCGGCCGGGTTCGCGCTTCGATGAACATGCTGCTCCTAGGGATCGAGCACAGGGGTTCCGGCAGCAAGCGTACGGCCACCTTCGCGACAGGCCCGCACATAGTCGGTCAGCGCGGCTACTTCGCCGCCGCGGTGCCTCGCCGGAATAGCCGAGACGACCTCGCCGGCCCTGGTCAGCACGATCTCCGTACGTTGTGGTGCTGGAAGGCCCATGACGGCCTCAAGCGCCAACGCTGCGGCCTCTGCCGCTCGCCGGTCCTGAACCAGGCACATCGACCGATCCAGCGCGATGAGTGCGGGATCAATCGGTGCTGACGGGTAGGGTCCGTACAACCGGAGTGCCTCCTCCTGGACCCGATAGGCCTCCGTCATGTCACCCAGCCATGTGCTTGCCCCTGAGAGATACAGCAGCATCCGCTTGGCGGGAAACCGGAAGGCCTCGTCACCATCGTCGTCGCCAACCTGATCGAAGATCTTCCTAGCGTGACCGATGGCGGCTCGCGCCTCTTCGACCGCGCCAAGGCGTGCCAGAGCACGCGCGCGTCCAGCCGCTGCGAGCGCGCTCGACGACGATGTCGGCGTCTCGGCGACGGCCAATGCTGACCTGGTCAGAGAGAGTGTCTGCTGCGGGTCGCCGAAGTAGTACGGCAGCATCGCCGATTGCGCGCGGACCAGTACCCTCAGCCGGGGTTCCGAACTGTCATCGGCGGCGCACGCGGCCGTCCTATACCAGCGGCGAGCCTCATCAACGACCCCGAGCCGCATGAGCGCGTCCGCGCACATGGTTGCCAACAGAGCAGCCGTGCCAGACAGTCGGGCCTGAATCACCGCGGGCTGCCTGCGCCGAGACAACGCCTGGATCTCGATGCACTCCGAGGCTAGCTGCGACAGCATCATGGTCGGCGGAGTCGATGGATAGATCTTCATGTGCTCACTGGCGGACTCTTCGATCAGTTCAAGTTGTCGCGGCGCCACACTCGACGACGCCAGTACTTCGTCCAAGGAGTTGCGAAGATGTGCGATTGAGCCAACGTCCCCACCGGCTTTATCTCCGACCGTTGGCCAGCTGGTCTCTCCGCACGCGGCGCTAGCAGTGCCCTCGTCGACCGGACGAATGTATCTCGTCCTTAAGTTCGACTTACCTCGCTGGCTTGCATCGACGGCCCGCTCTTGTCCCAGGCCCATCAGCCCACGGGGAATGGCCAGTCCGACCGCGATTCGCTCGAGCACCTCGTAGGCCGTCACTTGGCGCGCGCCCTTGGCGACCTCAGCGGCGCGGTTGGCGGAAATCCCTACGAGTGCGGCGATGGCACCGTAGGAAATGCCCCGTGCATGAAGGAACCGAAAGATGGCGGCAATATCGCGGTGCTGCAAGTACTCGCGGATTGGCCGCCCTTCCCAGCTCCCAGACGTCCACCACAAGGGATCTACATGGACTCCCACGGGCACCTCCTTCCGCCCGGCTGGCAAACCAAGACACTGCCTCAGCAACGCGACTACGACAAGCCGGCGGCCAAACCCGAAGCCGCAGGAACTATGATCCTTGCCAGGGACGCCAGTTCCAGCCCTCCGTGGCCCCCCACGGTGACCCCCCACCATGGCGTCGACAACCGCGACCCGAAACGGGAATCTGGAGCAATCCCACGCCCCGTAGCTTGAGGTTCCATAGCCAGTTTGTCGACCACCTCGGATTTTCGTGACGCCCGGCCACAGGACCTAGACTCAAGGTCGTTTGTCCGGCGACCGGCTATCCGTCGCCAGGGCCATGCGGTCATGCGCCGCGACCTCGGGCGTTGCTGGATGCACGTCCGGTTCCCACGACTGAAGAGGGGTTTTTCGGTGCCGGAGAAGGTCACTAAGGAAAAGGTTCTGTGTTACGTCGTACGCGACGGGAAGCTGCTGGTATTCCGGCACACCGACTACAGCTACGAGGAAGTCGGCATCCAGGTCCCAGCCGGCAGCATCCGCACGGGCGAGACCCCTGAAGGGGCAGCGCTTCGCGAGGCCCAGGAGGAGACCGGACTCAAGGACTTCAAGATCGTACGGAAGCTCGGCGAAACCGAGTACGACATCAGCCCGTACCGGTTCGAGCTCCAACGTCGCCACGTTTTCCACCTAGAGCTGACCGAGTCGGCGCCGGAGCGGTGGATGAGCCAGGAGGACCACGACGGGGAGCAGGAGCCCACGCACTTCGAGTGCTTCTGGATCCCGCTTGACTCCGCCCACATCCTCCAGTCCGGCCAGGGCGCCCTGCTGGGACGCCTCTACGACTGATCCCGCCCGGTCACGGCCATCCCCTGGAGGCAGCCGATGCGCCGCACCACCGAACAGCACGACCCGATGGCTCAGCTGTACTGCGGCCTTGACGCCGAGCACTCCCGCAGCGCGGTCTCGGTGATCTTGAAGCTACGGGGTGAGACCTGCGACATCGACTGCCTGTACTGCTACGAGAAACGTAAGGAGGCCCCGGGAGGCGCCCGGATCGATGCCGGCCAGGTACGTCGACTCACCGAACTCTTCTCGGGGCGTCCACTCGCCGTCGAGCTGCATGGCGGCGAGCCCCTGACCGCCGGGCGCGACCACGTTGCCGAGGTCCTGCGTGAACTGGCCGCCCAGCCCAGTGTCGTGCGGGTCTCGATGCAGACAAACGGCGTGCTTCTCGATGAGCAGTGGCTGGACCTGTTTGACGCCCTCTGCCCGAGCCTTCAGGTCGGCATCTCCCTAGACGGGGATGCGGCGGGCAATGCCTGGCGGGTTGGGTACGACGGCCGGGCGGTGTATCCGCGCGTGGCCGACACGCTGCGGCTGCTGGCCGAGCGCGGTCGGAGGGCGGGCGTGATCGCCGCGGTCACCCCGGCCGTGCTCGGCCGCGCAGAGGCCGTCTTGGACCATCTCGCCGGCTTCGAGGCAGTCAACGCCGTCAGTTTCGTGCCCTGCTTCGATGCATCCGTTCAGGGCCCCACCGCCGCCCAGGGTCGGCGTCTTCCCGCGAGCCGACTCCTCCAGTTCGCGGCCGTGCGCGGCACAGCAGGACCCGCGTGGGCGACCAGCCCGAACCAGTACGCCGAGTTCGTGCTCGCCGCGACCGCTCGCTGGATCGGCGCCGGATACTTCGCCCGCCTGAAGCTGGAACCGGCCGTATCGACCATCCGGCGGCTGCGCGGGCTGGATACCGGCTTCTGCCACTTCTCCAACCTGAAGTGCGACCACGTCTTCACGCTCTATCCGGACGGACGGCTCGGCAGCTGTGACGAACTGCCCTGGCCTCAGGCCGAGCTGACCCGCCTGAACCAAGTCTCCACGCAAGGCGCCGTCGTCGCGGCCCAACGGCGGCTGCCGCTGTTGAACCAGGGCAAGGCCCTGATGGGGCGGTGCACCACCTGCGCGTACCGGTCGACCTGTGGCGGAGGTTGTGTGGCTACTCGCTGGCGTCAGGACCAGGCCGGGGACCAGGACGCCTACTGCGACTACCGGATGCGAATGATCGACGGCACTGCCGCGCTCCTCACCCAGCCCGCCCACCCGGCGGGTGCCTGGTGCCGAAGGGTGCGCTGGCACCCCCGTACGCCGAACAGCATGCGCGACGCCGCCGCCTTCCTTACGCGCTGGGACCATCCCAACGCGCCCCGTCCGCCTGTGCGGCTCTACACCAGCGCGCACGGCAACATCAACACAGTCGGCCTGCCTGGGGTACACGAGGCCGATGACCTGGACCCGGCCCACCCCCAGTGGCGGGAGGCGATCGAGCCCGGAGTCCGTTCCCTGGTCGACGCCATCACCCGGGACTGGAGCCTGGTCACGTACGACAGCTGTCAGGGACATCCCTACTCCGGTCTCGATCTGCAGCCCACCGAGCGCCGGGTCGGCATCCTTCCCCGCGACCGGACCGAATACGCGCAGGCTGCCGCCGCCCTGTGCCGCGCGGTCACCGCAGCGGCCACCGACCTGCCCGCCCCGGTCCAGCTGACCGTCGGGCGGGCGGAGCTGACGTGCGAGGCCACCGGACGCAGGAGCCCCGTGCTCGACCTAACGCTGCGCCCGGCCCCCGGGCACGGCTGGCCGGCGTACTTCGACGCCGTGGACGCGGCCACCCGTGCCGTCGCCGACGCGCTGCGGGACGACCGGCCCACCGAGGGCGGCTGCTGCTGCCCGCTGCCGCAGATCACCACTCCGACCACTGAGCCTCGATCCACCGACGCGGTTCGTGCTGAGCCTGTTGAATAGTTCCGGTATTGGGCGGTTCTGGAGCAGGGTGGGGTTGCCGATTACGTGATCGGCTTGCTCCGTGCGTGGTTGCTGAGGGGTGGGACGGGGTTCGTGGCTTGTGGTCGGGCCGCTTGGTTCCGGTCGGTGTGCCGTGGTCAGCTGGGTGCGGGGTGGACGGCGGTGAACAGGTTGTCGAACGCGGCCTGCCAGGGCCAGTAGTCGGGTAGGTGCAGGTGAACGGTCCGGGCCCGGTGGGCGAGGCGGGCGGCGACGGTGATGATCCGGGCTCGGATCGTCGCGGTGCGGGCGGTCGGCCAGGTGCCGGCGGCGAGGTGTCCGGCTGTGCGGGTGAGGTTGTGGGCGATGCCGGCGCAGGTCAGCCAGGCGTTGTTGGCGTTGAACCGGCCCGATGGCAGGTGCGCGAGTGGCCCGCCGATCAGGTCCGCGTTGACCTGCTCGATGACAGCGTGGTGACGGTGCTGGGCTTCGGCCTGGATCAGGGTGAACGGGCTGTCGGTGAACACCGCGTGATAGCGGTAGGCGGGCAGGAGTTCTTCCTGGCCCGGGGCTTGGGTCGGGTCGTCGCGGCGGACCCGGCGCACGATCAGCCGGGCGGTCACCGCGTGTCGGCTGCCGGCGAACGCGGTGTAGGTGGTCTCGGCGATCTGCGCGTCGGAGATCCACCGCTGGGCGTCGTCGTCCCAGACCGCCTGCGGATATTTGATGTCGATCCACTGGTCTGCGCTGATGTTCTCGCATGCGGTGCGGATCTTCGCGTCGATGCGGGTGGTGACGGAGAACCGCACGTCACGGCGCCGGCAGGTGCTGATGACGGTCTTGGCGTAGAACGCCGAGTCGGCCCGAACCACGATCTCGCCGGTAGCGCCGCACGCACGGGCGGTGGTGATCGTCTCGGCGATCATGCTGGCGGCGCCGCGAGCGGAACCGGCGTTACCGGCGCGCAGCCGGGTCGCGGCGATCACCGGCGCCGACAGCGGCGTGGACAGCGTCGCGACCAGCGGGTTGTAGCCGCGTAGCCGCACGTTGTAGCCGCCGACCTTGGCGTGACCGAACCCGATGCCCTGTTTCTGCTTGCCGTAGACCCGGCGCAGCATCGAGTCGATGTCCACAAAGCACAGCACGCCAGCACCGGCCAGGATCGGCGCCCGCTTCGACAGCCCGATCAGGGTGTCGCGGGCCGCGGCCTGCAACTGGCGCACGTGCCCGTGGGTGAAGGTCCGCAGGAACGACCCCAGCGTCGACGGCGCGTACACGCTGGTGAACAACGACCGCATACCCCCGTGCCGGGCGACGTCGAGGTCATCGATGCTGTCCGCCCCGGCGAGCATCCCGGACACGATCGTGGCGACCTTGCCCGCCGGGTTCGCGCCCTTGTCCGTCGGCACGCTCACCCGCTCGGCGACCGCGTCATACAGGCCCGCCTGCTCGGCAAGGCGCATCACCGAAACCAGGCCGGCACACGACACCAGATTTGGATCATCGAACGTCACGGCCGTCACCGGCGCGCCATAGCGTAATCTCACTTACGAGGTGCCCTCTCGAACCGAGTGATAGAAGCTTCGCAACTCCTATCCTTCCAGTTCAGAGGGCACCTTCTATATCCGGGGTCCTGCAGAGCCGACCTTCATCGGTGGATCGAGGCTGAGGAGGCGGCGTGAGTAGTGCCACGGATTCGCTGACGATCCACCAGTTGCTGGGGCGGATCGTGTACTTCCACGCTCTGTTCATCGAGCCCGCCCTCCGGCCCAGCACGGCGCGATGGCCGGGGCCGACGTGCTGCAACCATGGCCCGCGCTCGGTCCGCAGGACCTTCGACGAGGTCTTGCCGGCCTCCGCCTGGGTCGCCCTTGTCGAGGTCGCGGCCACCCTCCCGGCCCAACATCAGCCGTGCCCAAAAGTCGATGGCGCATGCTGCGCCACCTGCCGTGTTGCGACCACAGCCGCCGCGGTCGCCGAGGGGTGGGCGCAGACCGAGTACCGCAGCTACCGGCAGGCCGACCCCGCCAAAACGTTCCTGCGCTCTTGCGGCCTCGTGGCGGCGGCCCGGCTGGGACGAGTCTTCGCTGCCCAGCACGACGCCTCATGCCCGGCGCTGGACCGGCTGACCGTGCCAGAGTCGCTGCCCGGCGTGGAGGAACTGCCACTGACCGGCGAACTGCTGGCCCTATGGGCCAACCCGATCGCCACCACCCACCGCCCCGTGGCCAGTTGGCTCAACCACTGCACCAGCCTGGACGACGTCCGCCAGGTACTCGAGACGAGGAGGACCGACTCGTGATCCACATCGCCGAGACCGTCGCGGTCGGCAGCGTCGAAGAGTTCCTCGACGCTGAGGACCGGGACCGGCTCGCCGCCATGATGAAAGACTTCCTCAACGAGGAGGCACGGCTCCGCTTCGGCTCACAGCGAGCCACCTCCATCCATGAGATCCCCGGCCACTCCAACCAGCAAGCCATGGCCGTCTACGAGCCAGCCGGGCGGATCGAGGTCCCAAGGATCCCGGACAAAGCCGAGGACCTCCTGCAGCACGCCTTCGACCGCGCCCGCCCCGCGCTGTCCCGCGTCATGCCGTCGATCACCGCCTGCCGGCCGTGGACCTACGTCGAGTACGGCCCCAGCCAGCACATCACCGGCCACCTCGACGGCATCGCCCCCGACCCGCTCGCCTGGCCACGGCAGATCGCCGGCATCAGCGTAGTGATCCACGAGGCGGAGACCGGAGGAGCATTCTACGTCGAGAGCACGTCCAGCGACCGCCTGTGGAATGCCCGCCTGGACCACGACGCACAGGGACACGGCTACGCGGACGGCATGTGGCTGGCCCACGACGGAGCCGACCACTCCGCTGACTGGTATACAGCCATGCCCCGTACCCGCTGGAGTGTGAGCCCCGCCCCGGGTACGGCCCTGCTCTACGGCTCCCAGCTCACCCACGGCACCGAACCGGTCACCCGCGGCCGCGTCGCGAAGTTCATCAGCTGGCTGATCGCCGAAAAGGATCAGGGGTGAGGCATGCTGCTAGCCTTGGAGGGAATCGCCGGAGCCGGGAAGAGCACGCTGCGCGACCGGCTCCTGGCCACCGCCGCCTATGAGGACATTCGCCTCGGGCACATCGGCCAGTTCGCCTGGCTGTCGTTGGACGCCACCCGCACCATCATCGGCCTGCGGGTCGGACGCCCAGCCTCCACCGCCGTGCGAGCGATGGCCGCGGTCCGCCGCGACCTGGACCTCCATGCCCGCCATAACCTCACCCCCGCCCTATCCCTCGGTCCGGTCGTCGCCGACCGATTCGCCTTGTCGACCGCCTGCCTCCTCGCCCTCCTGTACGACCGTCCTGTCGCCCACTACGTCCAGCAGGTCGCCGAGGTCACGGCCGCGCGGGCCAAGCTGACCGTCCTGCTCACCACCGAGCCTGAGCTGTGCCATACCCGGCTGTCGAAGCGACCCACGACGCGCCGCTTCGGGGAGGACCCGTCGACCGCCGCCCGGCTCGCCGACCTGTACGAGCAGGCCGCCAACGCGTGGACCGAGACGACCGGCCTGCCCCTGCTGCGCCACCCGTGCGCCACCGAGTCCGACCTCGACCTGCTGGCCGGCGCCTGCCTGGACCGGCTACACGAAACCGCCCCGCATGCGGCGAGAACATGAGGAACCGGCCCATGCACCTGCACCCAATGCACCCCGTCGGCTGGATCCTTGATCAGCTTCGCGACGCCGGCTGGCGCGTCCACGACCTCCTCTCCTTCACCCGCGCCAGCACCCTGGTGCTTGTCAGCCGCGACGGGACACTCCCTGTGGTCCTCAAGGCCGGCTTCGGCAGCAACCACGTCCTAGCCGAACTCGACGAGGACACCCGAAAGGCCGCCTACGGCTTCTACTGGTACGCGGAGATGACCGAGGCCGAACGGGCACTGACCCGCGACGACTTCCGCCACGAGATCGCCGTCACCCGCGCCGCCCAGGGCACCGGGCACGTCGTGCCGCTGATCGAGGACGGCAGCACCGACCGGTTCGACTGGTACACCATGCCCCACTGCGTTGGCGGCAACTTCGGACCCCACCTCACCACCACCCTCAACCGAGACGAAGTGGCGGCCGGGCTCAGCATCCTGGCTGACGCCGCCGAGGGCCTATGCGCCCTGCATGAGCACGAGATCGTGCATCGCGACGTCTACCAGGAGAACATCCTCATCCACCATGGACAAGGACTGATCACCGACCTCGGGGCCGCGCGCCGCACCGACACCCCGCGCGGTCCTGCCGGCCGCGGCCCGGAGGTGCACTGGCCCCCGGAGTACGCCACCTCCTACGACCGCGCCACCCCAGCCGCAGACGCCTTCAGTCTCGCGGTCTTGGCCTACCGCTACCTATGCGCCGACATCCCCCGCCACGGCCCCTGCCGACTGGACGCCGTATCCGGCAGCCTCCGCCCGATCATCACTGCTGCGCTCGCCCCAGTACCCGAGGACCGGCCGGCCATGAGCGAGCTGCGCGACGCCCTGCGCATGGCGGCCACCTCCGCCGCCACTCCGGCTCGACGCAGCAACTGACCACCCTCACTGGAAGGAGACGTGGTGTCTACCGCCCGCTCGCCGCCGCACTACTCGACTCCAAGAGGTGCACGGCCCATTACCCCGATTTCGGAAAGGACGACCGCATTCATGGACAACGACCGGATCAGCGACTTCCTCGCCACGGTGAACGAACTGCGCGGCGACGACGAGACCGTACGCAGCACCCGCCACACCTCCAGCGTCTCCGCCGAGGGCTGGCCAACCATCGAGGACCCGGCGGGCACCGCGCCGCCCGCCGACACCGACCTCTGAACGCCGCGCACCACACCGACGGCAGGCCGTCGGTGAGCACCATCTGGGGCCGGATCCTCACGGGCCGGCCCCAGGCCCAGCCCATCGGAAGGATCCACCCCGTGGATGTACCCGCCGTCCTCTCCTCGTTTGCCGCCATCCAGACCCACCATCGCGACCGCACCCGCCGGATCCGTGCCATCCTCAAGCCCGCAGCCCAGCACAGGGCCAGCGCCCCCCATTCCCCGGGAACGGACGCCGCCGATTACTGCCTGGCCCACCATGTCCTCGAAGGTGCTGAGGCCGCCGCCCGTGCCCGCGAGATTGCCATGCTCGACTGGTACGGCGCCCACCCGGACGCGAACGCCTCCGCGCTCTCGACACCTAGCATCCTCGGTTCGCGCATCGTCCTTGCCCCCGATCTGGACCGTCTGCCTCGCTCGGCGATCTCCGAGACCCCCTACTACGTACTAGGTCCGGACACCACAGCCGCCCCGCCGGACCTGCGAGAACTGGCTGCAGCCGCGTACGCCACCGGCGCGCGGAACGGCTTCGCCGACCTTCTCGCCGATCACGCCGTTGTCGTCTGCCTACTGCGCCGTAAACAGCTCGGCGACACCCTCGACAGCTGGACCATCACCCGGCTGCCCGGCACCGTCTACTGCGACCACGTCAACGAGCCCGTCGTGCTAGCCCGCGACCTCATCCACGAGGCGGGCCACAACTGGCTCAACGACGCCCTGAGCGCCACCGCCTGCAAGATCAGCGACGAGGTGACGTTCTACTCCCCCTGGAAGAAGACCGCCCGGCCTGCCTTCGGCTTCCTGCACGCCTGCTTCGCCTTCCCCCTCACCATGATCTACACCGCTCGCGTCCTGCCCGAGACGAACGGCGACGTGTACCGCTTCCTGACCGCCTACCTAAACCAACAGCGCGGGATGCTCGCCGCCACCGCCACCGATCACGACCGCGCCCTCGCCCTGATCGCCGCCCCCGAACTGCGGGAACGCCTTCACTCCGTCCACCACGAGGCCCTCAGCCTATGAACCCCACCAACACATCGACCGCTCCCACCACCGGCGTCAATAAGCAGTTGGGCGAGCCTGGCGTCGCACTGTACGTACGCCACACCGACGGTCCGCCGATCCAGGCGCATGTCGGCGCGGCCAACCTTGAGCACTCCGCGCCTGTTGCGGAGAAGACCGCCTTCAACGTCGGCTCCGTCGCGAAACAAATCACCGCATACCTGACCATCCGCGCCGACCGCGGCCGTCTCCTCACCCTGAACAGGCGCGTAGGCGACATCCTGCCGCACTTCCGCATCCGCGACGTCACCATCCGCGACCTTGTCGCGCACCGCAGCGGCCTCCGCGACGCCGAATCTCTGCTGGCCCTGGCCGGATTCCGTGACCTTGACCATTACACCGCCGACGACCTGCTCCAACTCGCCTACCGTCAGCAACGCCGCGCTGTTGAGCCGGGTCGCTTCCTGTACAGCAACACCAGCTATCTCCTCCTCGCCGAAACCCTCAAACACGTCTATGGAGCCGGACTCAACGAGATCGCCCACCGGCAAGTCTTCACCCCACTCGGCATGACCTCGGCCCGCTTCAAGACCGATCCGCGCGAGGTAATCCCTCATGCCGCCGCCAGCTACCGGGCCACCGCCGACGGATGGCAGCACCAGCAGTCCCCGGTCACCCTCCCCGGCCCCGGCTCCCTGTGGTGCACGGCCGCAGACCTGGATCGCTGGCTCGCCCATCTCTGGCACGAATGGCACCCCTCGGCCGACGACGGCCTTCCGTTCGATCAGGATCTCGGCTACTGGCCCAGCGACCACCCGCCATTCACGTACGGTGCCGGGCTCTACGCCGATCCTCGCCCCAGTCGCACCGCCGTCTTCCACTACGGCCACGAACAGGGATTCTCTGCCGCCACTTACCTCACGAACTCGGGGCTTCGAGTCGTCTGCCTGTCCAACCACGCCGGCATCCCTGCCGACTTTGTGGCCACCGCCGCACGCTCCGACATCACCCATGACCTCGACGCCAAACCGGATGAAATCCTCTCTCGTGCCCTGGCCAGCTGCCCCGTCCACCAAGCCACACCGCAGGACAGCGTTGATGCCGAAGCGCCCCACAGCACGCTCGGCACCTTCGCCTGTGACGAGGTACCCGGCACCGTACGCCTGACCCGCAGCACGGGCTCGCTGTACCTGTGGAGGCGGGGGGCCTTCGACCGTCTCACCTGCACCGGGCCCGCCACGTACGCCGCCAACGGCTACACCCTTACCCTCCCTACCTATACGGCGGACGGCAATGTGCCGATGCCCGACGGCTTCACTCTCGATCTCGACCGCGCACCGGGACTGCACTACCGCAAATCGTCGGACTGACCAAGCCGAAACAAGGCCAGTTGCCCCGCCGCTCTACTCACGATGAAATGGCTACGTGCAGCAGACCAGCTCGTAAGAATCAGGGATATGTCGGTGCCAGTGACACCAGCGACCTTGGTCGCCAACGTGGCCCCGTGCATCGCGGTCGATCTCCAGGCTCTCCCGTAGGCGCCACCGGAAGCGCAAGCGTGACTATCGCCGCTCATTATCCGCCTGAAGTTCACGGACGAGGGCTTGCCGCTCCTGCTTGGTCAAGCGTCGCCTCAAGTCGCGGGCGGCAAGAGCAACAGGATCCGGCGGCGTAGCCGCTGGCTTCTGGGCGCGGATCTTGCCCAGCACCCCAAGCCGGCGAACCTTGCGCACTTCGCGCTCGTGGCAGGCCTGGTCGATGCAGCGAAGCCCCTTGCGGCGGGGGTGTTGCGCTCGGTAGGCGGCCGGATCATTCTGAAAGCTGACTGGGATAAAGTGGTCGGTGCCAAGATGCCCGCAGTTGAGTTCCACCTTCCAGCTCTGAACCAGTACGTCGGGAAGTTGTTTGCCGAGTGCGACGATCTCGACGTCGGCGTCTGGATCCTCTGGTGCGCACATGCGGCACACCATGAAGTCACCGACCCGGGATTCCTCGTTCTCAGCTCGCAGTACCGAGCTTGCGTGCCCACACGCCAGGGTGACCGACCACCGCTGCAGCGTCAGGCCGAGTCCGGCGTGTTCCGGCTCGGGTTCGCCTGGCTCGACATAACGAATGGCGGTCCGGCCGTCGTTGAGCTGGCACGACCAATAGATCGGGCACGGCGCCCGCTCGGGTGGTGGCTTGGGTTCATCGGTGCGCTTAACCAGTGAGAAGTCCTCGTGCCCGCATTCAAGTGTCAGCGCGAAGGCTACGATCTCGGTAGGTGACGGCAGCGGCGGTAGATGTATGTCGAGGAGGAGATTTGCGGCGACTGGCCCGAACTTCTCAGTGGCGGAGCGGAGCCCCTTCTCCCGTCGATCATCATGCGCTGCCTCCCATTCCGGCCAGCGAGCCCGAGCCTGGGTAAGGGTCACCTTGAAGGGCGGAGGCCCCGCCGCCTCCGCTTCCAACCGGCGGAGAAGCTCCCGCCGCTCCTCGCGGCGTCGCCTTCGTCGCTCGACATCAGTTACCAGATCTTCGGGGACAGTCACAGTCGTACTAACGAGCGGGGCACCAGCGGTGATGTGCGGGTTCGCGTAGGCCTTTCTGTAATCATCTAGGCGCCTGCATTGAGCCATCTTCAACTGGATAGCGCCGGTCAGCAACCCGGATAAGTCGATAGCCGGGTGAGGCGGGGCTCCCGGTAAGACAGCAATCCAAGGAAGATGCCAATGCCGGGTGCCTCGTCGGACCGCAGTGCCGCTGTCCGGAAGTCGAGCTTGCTGGCGATGTCGTACCTCCGTAGTACAACTGACTCATGGCCCACGCCGAAGACATCCCACCCAGCGTTGCCAGCATTGCTGAGTACCTCGCAATGATGGCCAGGGGCTACGAGAACCACCTGAAGTGGAACGAACAGGCGAAGTTCAAGGCCGATCTCATGAACGCCCGCGACCGGTGGCTCGGGATCACACCTGATGCCTTCGTGGCGAAGCTACGCCGAGAAGGCATGCGCGAGGAGGACATCCTCGAACTCGTCGACTGGCTCAAGAGGGCTCAGGCTGGCCGGCGTCTCGTCCCGCAGCGTACGTACCGAGATCACATCTTCAGCCCACCTCCTGAGGCCCTGAGCAGTGACCTAGGGCAGCACAGCCGGATCTGGTGACGCTCAAGGCACGGGTCGTATGCGTGACTGACGGTCGGCTTGCTTGGCCTGCTGCGCCCCACCTTCCGGTTCAGCGGGATCGAACGTCCTGAACCCGCCAGGCGGCACGCATTCGCCCATCAGGGCTATGTTTTCCAGATGGTTGCGCGTGAAGATCTCGGTGTAGACCATCCGGTCCTGGAGCGACTGGCGCCTGCCATTCAATCGGAAGCCAGCCCATGCCTGGATCTCCGGCGCGATGGCAACGCCCGTCAAGTCCGCCGTGATCTCCCGTGGCCGCAGCGGTTGGCTGGCCGTGAAGCGCCCGACCACCAGTTCCCGCTCGATGTGGCTGTACGGCTCGACGGTATCGTCGAACTGAACGGTGACGCCGCTCGGTGGCGCAACCCGGATGCGGTGCTCGTCGACACGGCCGAGCCCGACGTGGAGCACTCGGTGGCGATCCTTCCGGGCCAGCTCGTTGACCCACCAGGTCAGGTTGCTCTCAGGGCCCCATGGGGACTGGTAGGGCTGCGACTTCTCAAGCGCCTCGATGATGTGCCTCGACAGCATCGTGAGGCGTTTTGCTTGGCTCTTGAACTCGGTCGGAGTCGAGCAGATTGGGTACTGGATGCGCTCTGCCTGCGGCGGTGGATTCTGGCCGGTGGTCGCGGCGGCCAGGGCGTAGATCGCGTTGTCGAGCGATGCCCGTAGCGCTGCCAGCCACTCGGAGAAGATCAGGGCCAGCTCGACCGGCGCTGGCTCGCGCATGACTGCCAGGATCTCCAGTGTGCAGGGATTGACATTCCGGACGTCGATGTCCCACGGATGCACCGAGATATACCTCGCCCAGCACTGAGCGAACTCCTGGCGCTTGACGGACACGCGGTCGAGTCGCGCGAAGGCGAGATCGTAAAGTTCCTGCACAGCCGTTACGCCAGCTTCTCGAGAAGTAGGCGCAGTCGCTTGGCTCCCTTGTCGGAGACGCCCTGCGACAAGACGTAGGACGCTGCTTGCGCCGGTGGCAGACGGCCGGACTGGACATGGTGTCCGAGGTGGGTGTGGGCGTGCTGCTTCTCGTGCAGGCCAGTCCAACCGTTATCGCCGCCGAAGGACACCGCGTGATCGAGGTCGGCCTTGACGTCGTCCGGGATGCTGCTCGTGCTCGTACTACCGTCGAGCAGGTTGATGGCTTCCGCACCCGCCGCCCACTCAGCAAGCGGGAAGCTGACCGTCTCCACGACCGCGAGCGAGTAGCCGCGGGCGAGATCGAGCGCGAACTTCAACGTTCGCTCATCCGGCACGTAGGCCAGCACAGGACCGCGATCGAACCGTTGCTTGCCCTGCGGCGTGGCCCGACCGCCACGGCGAGCAATCTCCTCTAGGCATCCGATGTCGACGCCGTTCTGGAAGGTGTTGGTCACCAGGAGCGGGGCTACCCCTTCGATCTTGCTGCGCCCCCAGATCCAGTCCGCAGCAAGGTCGGCGGCGTCCTCCCATGGTCGCTCCGGGTCGTCATCGGGTACCCAGGCTGCCGCTTGTAGGTACGTCGAGGGGTGTAGCTCGGCCACCCGGCCACCACCTTTCTCGAAATCCTCTGGTTGCTGCCTTGAGCGTCCCACGGACCACCGACAGTGCTGGTGGTCCACCGGCCGTTGGCGGTCGCGACTACTTGCGCCACCAGGTGGCCCGGCCGCGCATGCCGTGGTGCCAGGTGTCGGCTTGGTGACGGGTGTTGTCGATGGCCTGTTGGTCGCGTTCGGAGCGGTATTCGCGGTGGGGTTTGTGTGGGCTCCAGTCGCCGATGAAGGGGCGTAGGTCGCTGGGCTTGGGTTCGATGTCGAAGTCGATGTCGGCGAGGGAGCGGTCTCCTCGGGTGGGTCGAGGCGGTCGGCGGCGGCTCGCGCCCAGTCGATCCATCGGGCGCGGTTTGCCGAGTTTGCCGATTCGTTGGGCGTGGCTTGTTCGAGGGCGTCGCAGAAGGCGCGGATCTCGTTGGCGGAGGTCCAGGAGTCGTAGGCGCGCCGGAATGCCTTCTTGCGTAGGAGTTCGGCGGCCTGGGGGCGGGCCTCGTCGAGGGCGGTCTGCCAGCGGCGACGCTTTTCGGCCTCCTGCCGCTTCATCTCGGCGACGTATTCGTCGTGGGCTCGCTGGGCGGCCAGTTTGGCTTCCTCGTCGGCGGTGATGCCGGCTTCGACGTCTCGGATGATTCGGGGAGGCGTTTCTCCAGCGTGGTGCGCTTGTCGTCGGTCCAGGTGTCTTTCTTGTCCCAGCCGGCGCGGGCGATCTCCAGCCGCAGCCGGCCGGAGGCGACCTTGTCGGTTTTGGGGATCACCAGCCACCGGTTGCGGCGCAGCTGACGGGTTTCCTCGGCGGTGGGGACGTGGGGGACTTCGTCGTACTCCTCGATCAGCCTGACCTTTCGGCGGGTCTTGTCGACCTGGAGGTAGACGGAGGGGTTCTTGGTCTTGGTGTTCACTCCGACCCGGTGGCCTCGTCGTCGGGCCTCGGCGGCGAGGCCGCGGATCAGGTCCAGCGCCCGGGGGACGGATGCCTCGGTGACCTCCAGCCCGGCTGGGTTCTTGTCCAGGGCGGCGAACACGAGGTCAGGATCGGTGGTGACGCGACGGGTGTTGAGTCGGATCCGGTTCCAGTCCGTCTCGTCCGGGTTGTTGTCGTTGGACAGGCGGATGATCAGATCTCCGGCGGCGCGGCCGGTGTGCTTGAGATGTGACCCGGCGGGTACGAGGCCGTGCTGCTTGGCGGCGTGGATGACTCGCCGATACCGGGCGCGTTCCTCGGGATCGGGACTCTCCACTCGCACGGTTCCGCCCTCGGCTTGGAGGCGTTCGACGAGTTGTCGGGCCTGCTCGACCGTCACGGCGGCGGGGGACGGCGTCGAGCCGGCCGCCTCGGAGGCGTCACCGGCTCCCAAGTGGGCCGGGGCCGGCTTGCCTTGCTTGGCGGTGGTGGTGGTCCGGACACGCTGACGCGGTGCCGTCGTGCCGGCCGAGAGACGGTCGGGGTGGTCGGGGTGGATGCCGTTGTCGAGGTAGAAGCGGCCGGCGTCGGTGATCTGGGCCCGCCACACGCCACCTCGACGGCTGATGTCGACGAGGCGACGGGTCTGCAAGGCCCGAGCCGTGTGACGCTGGTCGGCCCCGTTGGGGCCGCTGAGGTCGTCCCCGTCGCCGATTCGCCGCAGCACCAGCAGTTGATGTTCCTTCAGCGGATCCCATCTCTGCATGCTCTCGACCTTCGACGGCTACGACCTGATCCGCAAGGAACGACACTCACCACTGCATGGAGACGGGCGGCAGTGCCGTGACCATGTGCAGACGGCCCTACTCGCTGACCGCCTCCGCCCGCATCGCCTGAATGATGAGAAGACCGTCCCAAGGAGTGAGCAGAACAGCAGGGGATTTCGCGGTGGCTGTGTGGACGCAGAGGTACTGCCTGTCATTGGAGGCGATGGTCCTGGACTCATCCGGACTGGCGGCGTGGGGCGGGCGGGTTGCCCGGTGAATTCGGGGTTGACTCGGCGGGTGGTGCCGGGGCGTACTGGTTGTGCGTTCTCGTACCGCCGCTTGGCGCGGTGGGGCCATGGAGAGGCAGGCATTCCCGGAGTTGGGGTGCCTGCTGTCGTTCGTGTCGACGTTGTCGCGGGCGTGGAGTGATGGGAGGACCCACATGAAGGTTCGGCTGCCGGCGAGTTGAGCCGCCGCTTCACCTCGGGCGCTCTACGTGCGCGCTGTTGGTGAGTTCTGCCCCTTTGTGGCTCTGCTGGCCCGTGTCCTGTGTCCGTTGCTGAGCGTGGCCTGTCGTGCGGGCTGCGCGACGCGTTCTGCCCTTTTCGCCTGCCCCTGCGCGGGGTCCGGCTTGTTCGTTGATTCGTCCACAGTGATCGTACGACCTCTGCGTGCGAATGAGGTCCGCCCGGCCGGGCGTCACCCGGCAGGAACACGCCTGTCCGGAAGCGTGATCGCAGGCGGTCGTCCCGGGCGGCCTTCATTCGCCTACCTCGAAACCCTACGACCATTCATGGAGCAAACAAAGTGACTTCATTCAACATCAATGTGGTGGGGCTGGCGGCGGTGTCCGTCGAGCCCGCGGTTTCGGTTCGCGCTGGTCTGGCCGTCTTGGCTGGGGCCGTGCACGGGCGGTCTGTCGACGGGTGGTGGGCCGTTGGCGAGACCTGAGCATCGACCCGATGACCGGTCCGGCGAGGTGCGGTCGGGGCGGGAGCGGCTGGAGGATCGCGTCCAGGTGCTGATCATGTTGTTGATCGGTGGTGCGGCGGGCGCGGCGTCCTTCCGTCACGTCCATGACGTGGCCGCCGCGCACGGGCAGCCGGGCTGGCTGGCGTGGGCGGACGCGGTCGTGCTGGAGCTGACGTCGATCGCGGCGGGCCTGGAGCTGCGCCGCAACCGGCGGCTGGGCAAGAGCGTCGCGTTCCCGGCGACGGTGTTGACGGTGGCGGTGTTCCTGTCTCTGGCGGCTCAGGTGGTCGGGGCGGAGCCGTCGGTGATCGGCTGGATCGCCGCCGCGTTGCCGGCGCTCGGCTTCCTGGCGATGGTGAAGATCGCCCTCGGCCGCGCTGATCCTGCCCCGCTCCACCACCGGACAGCCCCGCCCGCCTCGGACAGCCGGTCCGGGCGGGTCGGGTCCGGACCAGTTTCCGGCACCGACGCCACGGTCCCGGACTCCGCTGAGACGGTCCCCGGACCGGCTGCGCCGGTCCACGCCGGCACGTCCGCGGTCCCGGACTCCACCCCGGCGGTCACCGCCACCGCCCTGGACGGGCAGTCGACGGTCCCGGACCGGCGCAACAGCCACGCGGGGGTCCGGGACGGTGGGCCGGAGATCGAGGCGTTGGTCCCGGTCGCCCGGACCGCCGCCCGTGCCCTCGCGGCCCAGGGGACACCGTTGTCCCGTAAGGCCCTCGCTCGACAGCTGCGCGCTGACGGGCGCCAACTGTCCAACGCCACCGCCTCGGCGCTCGTACGTGTCCTGCGCGCCGAACCCACCCCACCCCGTCAGCTCTCGCCGGATCTGTCCCCAGCAGATGTCGCGTGACAGATCCCCGATTTCTGTCAGTCGAAGCCCCTTTCGCGGCTCGGTCAGGTTCTGTCAGGAAGTCCATGTCTGACAGAACCTGACCGGTCCGACGAGCGTGCGCCCGCCGTCCGTCTCGCCGGTACGACCAAGGTGCACCAGCCAACACTTGCGATCAAGGAGCATGAACGTGTTCACCCAGCTCAACGTTCACTATCTCGGCCGGCGACACGGTCGCCGGTCCACGTCGCGCGTTTTCTCGCACCACCAAGGTCATGGTTCCGGTGTGGCTGGCCGTGTGGCTGTCGGTGTCGATCGCCGTGTGACCGTCGGTCTTGACACCGACCCCCGAACCGACCCCCTACCCCGACTCACAGCCCAGGTCAGCCCCGCTCCCAGGGCTGCGGTCCGGCTCCAGACAGACCCTCATCCTGGGGGTCTCCCCCCTGGGGGCACGTATGCGTAAACGCCTACCGGCTCCGGATCCGCTGCTGCGGTTGCAGGCCAGCATCACCGGCCGCGATGACCGTCTCCTCGGCTGGCTCTACGACCACGGCGCCTTGACCACCGACCAGGTCGCCGCTGCCTTGTTCCCGTCCCTGGACTTCGCCCAACGCCGGCTCCTGCGCCTCACCACGGTGGGGGCGACCGACCGGTTCCGACCCAACCGACCCGACGGCGGCTCCTACCCGTACCACTACGTCCTGGACCAGCTCGGCTACGACCACGTCCACGCCCAACGCGGACTCGGACCACCACGCCGGGACCAGGCCCGCCGCCGCAAACAGTCCCTCACCTCACGCCGGGACCTGCCGCACCTGCTCGGCGGCAACCAGTTCTTCATCGACCTCGCCGCCCACGCCCGCACCCACCCGCACACGGCCCTGGACCGCTGGCAACCCGCCTCCGCCTTCCACAGCCCCGGCGTGTTCTACCGCAAGGGCGGCAACCCGCAGATCATGGTCCACGGACCGACAGGACTGCCCCGCCCCGACGGGGCCGGGGTGTGGACCGAACACGGACGGTCCGTGCCCTTCTTCCTCGAGTACGACACCGGCCGCGAACGCCTCGACATCCTCACCGAGAAGATCGCCAAATACGAGCGGCTGTTCGCGATGAGCACCTGGGCGTGGCCCGTGCTGTTCCACCTCCCCTCCGCCCGCCGCGAGGCGAACCTGCACCACCGCCTCGCCGCCGTCCCCGGCCTGGAGACGGTTATCGCCACCACCACCGCCGAACTCCGCACCGCCCTCAACGCCAGTCCCGCCGAACCGGTCTGGCAACTCGCAGGCCTCGGCGCCGTCGGCCGGATGCGGCTGGTCGACCTGCCCTACACCGACACCCGCCACGACACCCAGTTCCCCACCCCCACGCCGGCAGGCATGAACGGATGGGCGCCCTGACGGCCCAGGAAAGCGGGTGTGTGGGCTACACGCCGCCGAACAGCCGCATCTGCCCCACCGATGGGCCGCTTGCGTCCGCCGTGACCGTCAGGCGGCTACCAGCGGCTCCGTCCACCGGCGCGGCATCGACGTCGGCCGGGTGAACCAACTGAAGGAGGCACCCCGCTGCCGGGCGGGCACGGAAGCACGACCCCTCACCACTGGCCCCGGTCGAGGAGGCGCCGGTCGACTCTCGCGAGCGAGGCTCATCGCCCGGCGGGCGTTGCGGGCGGCAGCGCACACGCCCCGCTGCCCGACACACTGCAGGTTCCGGCAGTCGCCCCGGGAGTCGGGCTGATGAGCGGCGACGACATCGAAGGCCAACCGCCACAGCAGCGGATCGGTCACATCGTCAGGGATGACAGCCAGGCGGCTGAGTCGTTCGCGAGGCACGGCAGACCTTTCCTCGGAAGGGAGCACATGGTCGGCCGCCCGCCTACCCGACCGACGGCACGGACACGATCGACGCTCACCACTGCCAAAAGGTCAAGTCATCCTGGCCAGCACACGCCCTGACCTAACTGCCAGCGCCGCTGGCCGCTGGGCCGCACGTCACTCAACCATCGCCAAATTCAACCCAGACACACGAACGATCCATCCACTTTCAGCACCGCTAATGCTCGTTCATGTCGCGCAGGAAGGACACCCCATGCGTGAAGGACTCCGACTCCAGTTGACTCGCATGCTTTTCGGAGGACAGTGGCGAAAACGCCCCACCACGAAAACGCCGTCGGGAGGTATCCTGACGAAACGTACCCCGGTACCACCACAACACATGGTGGTGCAATATCCGACCACACCAGCAAAACGCAAGAATCGGTCCCGATGGTTATCGCGCGGATCGACACCGTACCCATGACCGCCGACGAACTCGACAACGCCGCCGAAGCCCTCGCCGTCCTACTCAACCACTTCCTCGACGACCACCCCCACCTCACCCCGTAGACCAGCCAACCCGGACAACCGCTGGCGGCCGACTCCGGCCGCCAGCACTCCGGAGCCTCTGACCTCGAAGGACGACCTGCCACAATGCCCGACACGCCACCCCTCACCCCGCCGAGGCGACGCGGCCGACGCGCCCACCCGACCACCGCCGCCGAGCAGCCGACCGGCCCTCGCCGAGTCTGCGTCTACATCCGCCGCTCCACCGACGACGAACACCAACCCTTCTCCCTCGACGCCCAACGCGCCGCCTTGGAGAAATACGTCGCGTCGCAGCCCGGCTGGATCGTCGTCGCGGAATACGAAGACGACGCCTCCGGCGCCACCACCGAACGCCCCGGACTCAAGAAAGCACTCCACGCCGCGAAAGCCGGCCTCTACGACATCCTGCTCGTCTACCGACTCGACCGATTCAGCCGCAGCGTCGCCGACCTCCTCGACCTCATCACCATCCTCGAAGCATCAAACGTCCGATTCTCATCCGCCACCGAACCCGTCGACACCGGCGGACCCTTCGGCCGCATGATGCTCCAACTCCTCGCCGTCTTCGCCGAATTCGAACGCAACATCATCATCGACCGAGTGAAAAGTGGCATGACCGCGAAAGCCAGCAAAGGAAAATGGGCCGGCGGCACCCGCCCCTACGGCTACCAACTCGACCCCAACCACCGCCTCGTCCCCCACCCCGACGAGGCACCCATCCTCCGCGACATCTACCGCCTCTACACCCGCGACCGACACGGCACCCGCGCCATCGCCACCATCCTCAACGAACGAGGCGTCCCCAACCGCACCGGCAGAAAGTGGTCCGGACACACCATCAACCGGATCCTCGACAACCCCGCCTACGTCGGCGACATCGCCTACCGCGACGTCTACGTCCCCGACGCCCACGACCCCCTCATCGACCGGGCCACCTTCCAACGCGCCCAAGACATCGCCAACGCCCGAGGAGACACCCAAACCCAACGCGCCATGTCCGACTCCGACTACTACCTCACCGGCCTACTCACCTGCCCCCACTGCGGACAGCGCTACATCGGCACCTCCGCCAAAGGCCGCACCCGCCGCTACCGCTACTACACCTGCTTCACCCGCACCCGCTACGGCAAACACGCCACCTGCCCCGCACCCAGACTGCCCGCCGACGACCTCGACCAGATGGTCCTCCAGGCCCTACACGACTTCTATGCCACCGCCGAACCCGTCCTGACCGCCATGATCGAACGCGCCCACGCCCAACGCGACACCACCAGCGACGACCGACGCGCCGAACTCGGCGCCACCGCCCACCAGATCACCACCACCGAGGCAGCCATCAGCCGCTACCACAGCGCCTTCGAGAACGGCACCATGGACGACGCCACCGCCGGACCTCGCATCCGCGAACTCCGCCAACGACTCGCCCAACTCCACACCCGCCACGCCGAACTCGAAGCCGACCTCGCCACCCAACCCGCGTCCCCGCCGCCCGCCACCATCACCCGGATCCGCGAGCACCTCACCACGATCATGGCCAGCGGCAGCACCACCGAACGCAAAGCCGCTATCGAGACCCTCATCGCCGAGGTGCGGATCACCGACCAGGGGGTCGTACCCGTATTCAAGATCCCCACCGACACGACAATGCCCCCGCCCAACCCGGACGGGGGCACTCACGATGAACAACCACCGGTTCGCACAATGGTGCGGTCGGTGGAGCCCAGGGGACTCGAACCCCTAACCCCTGCCTTGCAAAGGCAGTGCTCTGCCAGTTGAGCTAGGGCCCCGTAGGCGGACGATGCCGCCTGATGGTCGGCCGCGTCAGCGCAGGTCCGGCGAGGTGGTCGCCTCGTGCCAGAGGGCGCGTTCGTCGTTCGCTTCCTTGATCTTCTTGGCCACCACGGCGGCCACACCGACGACGCCGGCCAGAATCAACAGCTTCTTGAACATCGGGGCTACCCCTCACGCTCGACGTGCCGTCGGACCATGTGCGGTGGGGCTAGCTGGAATCGAACCAGCGACCTCAGAGTTATCAGCTCTGCGCTCTAACCGACTGAGCTATAGCCCCGCGTAGCGACGAGCAAGGTTAACTCATCCGCCCACGCCGCCCCAAATCGGGGTCGCGGCACACCAGCACCCCTGCCGTCGCCCCTGAACCTACCGGAGCAGCGCCGGCACCCCCACCCAGATACGGAGCCGGGCCGGCCGCTTCCCGCGGTCGGCCCGGCGGCGTCGTCGGGTCAGTCGCGCTCGGCGAGGGTCAGCTCGATGCCGCCCACCAGGTCGGCGCAGACGTTGTACACGAACGCCCCGAGCGTGGCGAGCGCCGTGAAGAGCACGATGTTGACCGCGCCGATCAGCATCGAACTGAAGATCACGCCCTTCGCGGTGATCTGGAAGCCGTTGGTGCTCTGCCCACCGCCGGCGTTGACCAGGTCGCTCAGGCTGTCGTTCACGCTGGTGAAGACGCCCATCGCGTCCAGCGCCAGGTACAGCACCGAGGTCGCGACGACGATCACGATGAACAGCACCACCGACACCGCGAACGCGAACTTCATCACGGACCACGGGTCGATCCGCTTGAGGTTCAGCCGCGCCCGGCGCGGTCCGCGGGAGGCGGCCGAGCTGACCGAGGTACGCGCGGCACGTACCGCCTCACCCACCCGGGCGGCGCCCACGGCGGGCGTGCCGATGCCCGGGGGCAGCCCGCCACCGTTCGCCGGGCGGCCCGGGCCCATCGACCGGGTCGTGTCGGCCTGCGGACCGAGCCCGGTCACCCGTGGCTGGGTGCCGGTCACGCCGGTGCCGCCGGGTGTCGGCAGCACGCCGGTTGCACCCGCCGGGGACTGGCCCGGTCGGGTGCCGATCGGCTGGGTGGTCGACGGCTTTCCGGCGGTGGTCGACGCGGCACCCACCGCGCTGGTGGGCTCGGCGCCCGCCTTCTCCTCGGCGACGTCGGCCTCCTGGGCGTCGGCTGGCTTTTCCGGCGGCGGAGCCATACCGGGAGCCCGGGTGAACTTCGGGGCAGGCGCGTCGGCGGGGACCGTGGCCCGGCCCACGGCCGCGCGGCCGGTCGGTGGCGTGCCGCTCTGCGCGGCCTCCTCGTCGACCGGGTTGGCCGAGGTCCCCGCGTTCCCCGACTTCGCCTGTGTCTCCGTCATTCAACTAGTCCTGTTCGTCAGGCTCGTCGGCATTGCGAGCAATCGCCACGATAGTCACGCCGTCCGGAAGGTCCATCAGCTTGACCCCCATTGTGTTCCGGTCACGCGTACGGCGTACAGGCTTCACCGGAGTCCGGATGACACCACCATTACTGGTGATAGCGAACAGCTCGTCGTCCGGGTCGATCACCACCGCACCGACCAGACCACCGCGTCGCTCGGTGATCTTCGCAGTCAGCACGCCCTTACCTCCCCGGCCCTGGACCGGGTATTCCTCGATCGGAGTACGTTTCGCGTATCCCCCGTTCGTGGCCACCAGAACGTCCAGACCCTCCCGGACGACCTCCATGGCCAGCAACTCGTCCTCCTCGCTGAAGCGCATCCCGATCACACCCGAGGTGGCCCGGCCCATCGGCCGCAGCGCCTCGTCGGTGGCGTTGAACCGGATCGCCTGAGCGTTCTTGGAGACCAGCAGCAGGTCGTCCGTGGGGCCGGCGAGTGCAGCACCGACCAACTCGTCCTCATCGCGCAGGTTGATCGCGATGATGCCGCCGGACCGGTTGGAGTCGAACTCCTCAAGCCGCGTCTTCTTCACCAGGCCGTTCTTCGTCGCCAGTACCAGGTAGGGGGCCACCTGGTAGTTCGGAATCTCGATGATCTGCGCGATCTGCTCGTCCGGCTGGAAGGCGAGCAGATTGGCCACGTGCTGGCCCTTGGCCACCCTACTGGCCTCCGGAAGCTCGTACGCCTTGGCCCGGTACACCCGCCCCTTGTTCGTGAAGAACAGCATCCAGTCGTGCGTCGAGCAGACGAAGAAGTGGCTGACGATGTCATCCTGCCGCAGTGTGGCACCGCTGACACCCTTGCCACCACGCCGCTGCGAACGGTAAAGGTCGACCTTCGTCCGCTTGGCGTACCCGGTTCGGGTGATCGTCACCACCACGTCCTCCCGGGCGATGAGGTCCTCCATCGAGACCTCGCCGTCGAACGGGATGATCTGGGTACGCCGCTCGTCGCCCCACTTCGCGACGATCTCGCCCAGCTCCTCCGAGACGATCCGCCGCTGCCGCTCCGGCTTGGCCAGGATGTCCTTGAGGTCGGCGATCTCGACCTCCAGCTTGGCCAGATCGTCGAGGATCCGCTGCCGCTCCAGCGCGGCCAGCCGGCGCAGCTGCATGTCCAGGATCGCGGTCGCCTGGATCTCGTCGATCTCCAGCAGCCGGATCAGACCCTGTCGGGCGTCCTCGACCGTCGGCGAACGCCGAATCAGGGCGATCACCTCGTCCAGCGCGTCCAACGCCTTGGCAAGACCGCGCAGGATGTGCGCCCGCTCCTCCGCCTTGCGCAGCCGGAACGCCGTCCGCCGCCGGATCACCTCGATCTGGTGCTCGACGTAGTAGCGGATGAACTGGGCCAGGTTCAGCGTGCGCGGCACCCCGTCGACCAGCGCCAGCATGTTCGCGCCGAAGGTCTCCTGGAGCTGGGTGTGCTTGTAGAGGTTGTTCAGCACCACCTTCGCGACCGCGTCGCGCTTGAGCACCAGCACGATCCGCATACCCGTACGCCCGGAGGACTCGTCGCGGATGTCGGCGATCCCGGCGAGCTTGCCCTCCTTGATCAGCTCAGCGATCCGCTCGGCCAGGTTGTCCGGGTTCACCTGATACGGCAGCTCGCTGACCACCAGCGCCGGCCGCCCGCGCTTGTCCTCCTCGACCTCCACCACCGCACGCATCCGGATCGAACCGCGACCGGTACGGTACGCGTCCTGGATGGCGGACTGGCCGACGATCAGACCGTGCGTGGGGAAGTCCGGGCCCTTGACGATCTCCAGCAGCGCTTCGAGGGTGGTGGCCTCGTCCGCCTCCGGGTGCTCCAGGCACCACTGCACCGCCGCGCCGATCTCACGCAGGTTGTGCGGGGGGATCTTGGTGGCCATGCCGACCGCGATGCCCTCGGAACCGTTGATCAGCAGGTTCGGGATCCGCGACGGCAGGATGGTGGGCTCCTTGGCCCGGCCGTCGTAGTTGTCCTGAAGGTCGACGGTGTCCTCGTCGATGTCCCGCAACATCTCCATGGCGAGCGGGTCGAGCTTGCACTCGGTGTTGTGGCTGACGAAGCCGTCGGAGACGAACGAGTGGTCGTCGGTGTCCACCCGGATGCTGTAGACCGGCTGCACACCCGCATCGGTGACGCCGGCCACCTCGGCGTAGTAGAAGCGCCCGTCCACCAGCGGCTCGACCACGTCGAGCACCTCGGCGTTGGTGATCCGCGCAGCGATCTCGTCGCGGTCCCGCTCCCAGCGCTCGATCCGGTCCACGTTGTGCCGGCGCAGCCAGTCCCGCTCGGTCCAGCGGCTCGCGCCGTGCTCACGGATGAAGTCACCGACCAACGGCACGTGGTCGCTGGAGAGCGCGGTGCTGCTCGCCGGCACCGACGCCAGCTCCGACTCCAGCTTGGCCTGCTTGCGGCCCAGGAAACCGACGTGGGCGGCGAAGCTGCGCGCGTCGCGGCGGTTGGTGATGACGACCTTGATCTCGCCGTCGTCGTACCGGCACTGCCGGCTGACGACGCCGAACTCCAGCAGCAGTTGCTGGACCTCTCGGGCCAGCCGCTCGCTGCGGGTGGAGTACGAGATCTGGATGGTGTTGCGCGGCAGCAGCGAGGAGGAGCCATCGCCCTCGAAGAGGGCTTGGAGGAAGGCCCGCTTGATCGCGGCCGGCCCCTGCCAGACGAACTCCGGCACGAACTTGTCGGCGCTGCGCGTCCCGACCATCTCGCCGAGGACGCTGGCCCGCAGTGCGGAGAGGTCCTGGATGTCGAGCTCGTGCAGGACGCTCCCGGAGGCGATCACGCGCTCGGCAACGTACCGCGGACCACCGACGGCGAGGTCGTAGGCCGCCAGAACGCGGACGAAGAACTCACGGTCGACGTTGTTGAAGCCGGCGCGGGTCTCGGAGACCCAACCCTCGCTGACGAAGGCACCCGCGAGGACGGCCGCCTCGACGTGTTCCAGCATCGGGTAGCCGATCTCGTCCGGCACGCTGCGCTGGAGCACCACCCGGTCACCGGGGGAGATCTCGGCGAGCAGCTTCCAGAGCAGGGTCGGCACGCCGGCCACGTCCACCAGGCAGAGCACCGGGTGGTTGTGGGTGCCGGTCAGCTCGTACCCCTCGCGGGTGCGCAGCCGCAGCGTCGGGTGCTCGCCGGAGTGGAAGAACGCCGAGGCGCGGACCAGGTCGCCGTTGCGGTCGCGGACCTTGAGGTCGATGTCGGTCTCGCTGCTCGGCACCGCGCCGGGCACCACATCGCCGATCCGCACGCTCCCGCCGACGGTACGAATCCGGGCATTTGCCGTAATACAGTACCTCATGGCGGCAGCCGGATCATTTCCGGGCGAACCGAAGTTGCCGTTGCCGTCGACCAGGGGATAGCGCAGCGACCAGGGCTGGGCCATCCGGACCAGGGCGTCGTAGATGGCCGAGTCGCCGTGCGGATGGAACTGGCCCATCACGTCGCCGACCACACGGGAGCACTTCACGTAGCCGCGGTCCGGTCGGTAGCCGGAGTCGAACATGGCGTACAGGATCTTGCGGTGGACCGGCTTGAGCCCGTCCCGGACGTCCGGCAGGGCCCGCCCGACGATGACGCTCATCGCGTAGTCGAGGTAGGAGCGCTGCATCTCCACCTCGAGCCCGACCGGCTCGATCCGGTCGTGCGAGACGACGGCGGCCTGCGCCTCGGGGATCTCGGGCTCGTTGGGTGTGGACTCGGGGGATTCGGTCACTGTTAACCCTTATCAGACTGAGAGTCGTTTTCGTGCTGTGGATAACGGCTGTGGATACCGGCCAAGCTGTGGATAACTCTGTGGACTGCCAGCCGGGCCGGTGGGGTCACCGGCCCGGCTGCCGAATCCGTCAGATGTCCAGGAACCGGACGTCCTTGGCGTTGCGCTGGATGAACGAGCGACGGGCCTCGACGTCCTCACCCATCAACACGCTGAACAGCTCGTCGGCGGTGGCCGCGTCGTCCAGGGTGACCTGACGCAGCGTACGCGTGGCCGGGTTCATCGTGGTTTCCCACAGCTCCGGGTAGTTCATCTCGCCGAGACCCTTGAACCGCTGGATGTCGTCCGGCTTGGCGTTCGGCTTCTTCTGCTGGCGCAGAGCGATCAGCCCGTCACGCTCGCGGTCGGAGTACGCGTACTGCGCGTCGTCGCCCTTCTTGTTCCACTTGATCTTGTAGAGCGGCGGGGCGGCCAGGTAGACGTGGCCCAGCTCGACCAGTGGGCGCATGAACCGGAACAGCAGGGTGAGCAGCAGCGTCTGGATGTGCTGGCCGTCGACGTCGGCGTCGGCCATCAGCACCACCTTGTGGTAGCGCAGCTTCTCCATGTCGAAGTCGTCGTGGATGCCGGTGCCCAACGCGGTGATCAGCGCCTGCACCTCGTTGTTCTTCAGCACCCGGTCAATCCGGGCCTTCTCCACGTTCAGGATCTTGCCACGGATCGGCAGGATCGCCTGGGTACGCGGGTCACGCCCCTGCTTGGCCGAGCCGCCGGCCGAGTCGCCCTCGACGATGAACACCTCGGACTCGCGCGGGTCGGTGGACTGGCAGTCGGCCAGCTTCCCCGGCATCGAGCCGGACTCCAGCAGCGACTTGCGTCGGGCCAGCTTGCGCGCCTGCTGGGCGGCGATCCGGGCCCGGGCGGCCTGGGACGCCTTGGTGATGATGATCTTCGCCTCGGCCGGGTTCCGGTCCAGCCAGTCGACCAGCCACTCGTTGCAGACCCGCTGCACGAAGCTCTTGACCGGAGTGTTGCCCAGCTTGGTCTTGGTCTGCCCCTCGAACTGCGGATTCGCCAGCTTGACCGAGATGATCGAGGCAAGTCCCTCGCGGATGTCCTCGCCGGAGAGCTTCTCGTCGCCCTTGAGCAGCTTCTTGTCCGCCCCG
This sequence comes from Micromonospora sp. CA-263727, assembly GCF_050942455.1. Classification (NCBI taxonomy): domain Bacteria; kingdom Bacillati; phylum Actinomycetota; class Actinomycetes; order Micromonosporales; family Micromonosporaceae; genus Micromonospora; species Micromonospora sp. CA-263727. Next base: position 8,530 of record NZ_CP192031.1, on the reverse strand, counting down.
TACCGGTTCACCACGCTGGTCAGCGCGGCCCGGAAGCCCTCCTCGTGGGTGCCGCCCTCATGGGTGTTGATGGTGTTGGCGAAGGTGTAGACCGACTCGCCGTACGACTCGTTCCACTGCATGGCGATCTCGACCGACATGCCCTCCTCCTCGGCGCCGAACTCGACCACCGTCTTGTGGATCGGCGTCTTCGAGGCGTTGAGGTGGCGGACGAAGTCGGCGATGCCACCCGCGTAGCAGAACGTGACCTCGCGGGTCTTGCCCTCCTCACCATCCCGGACCCGCTCGTCGAGCAGGCGGATGGTGAGACCCCGGTTGAGGAAGGCCATCTCCTGTAGGCGGCGGTAGATGGTCTGGAAGTCGAAGTCGACGGTCTCGAAGACGTCCGGGTCGGGCCAGAAGGCGACCGCCGAACCGGTGCTCTCGGTCGACTCGCCCTTCTCCAGCGGGGTCGGCTTGGAGTGGTCGTACTGCTGCCGCCAGACGAAGCCGTCCTTGTGGATCTCCACCGCCATCTTGGTGGAGAGGGCGTTGACGACCGAGACACCGACGCCGTGCAGGCCGCCGGAGACCGCGTACGCCTTGCCGTCGAACTTTCCGCCCGCGTGCAGCACCGTCAACGCCACCTCGACGCCCGGCTTCTTGAGCTTGGGATGCAGGTCGACCGGGAAACCCCGGCCGTTGTCGGTGACCCGGACACCACCGTCGGCGAGCAGCACCACGTTGATCGTGTCGCAGTGACCGGCCAGCGCCTCGTCCACCGCGTTGTCGACGACCTCCCACACCAGGTGGTGCAGGCCGCGCTCGCCGGTCGAGCCGATGTACATGCCGGGCCGCTTGCGGACCGCCTCCAGCCCTTCGAGGACGGTGATCGATTCGGCGCCGTACTGCTGATTGTCCTGCGCTGCCACCCTCGGCCACTTTCTCGCGCCGTGCGCACCGTGAGGTACGGTCGGGCGCGGGTTCGGCGGACAGGACGCGACGTCGGCACGCGGACCAGCACCGGGGACATTTCCGGAGTACGGGTCGAACGCGCCGGTCGCCGCGGATGCCCGCGGATCGCGATCGGCTCGACCCGAGTCGGACGGATGATCGCGGGCCCGCACCGGACCCGTGACCCGTCACTCCGCACCGGGCCTTCGTCTCACACCAATCTTACTGTGCGCGGGCGATAGAACCACCACTCGGCACCCCTTCGCGGCGGCTGAGATCTACGTAGCGGCCCGAACCGCGCTGTCTGCGACTCCCCCTACACGCCAGGGCATGATCACCGGATCCGTCGCGTGACGGCGACGCCGTCCCGCCGTACGGTGTCCGGCGGGACCGGCCCACCGGTTGGTCCCGTCCGTCGGGTTGGCGGGCCGGCCTTGATCTTTCACGGCGAGAACCGGACGATCAGACCCGATCGACTCGAACCGCGCCCGTTGAGAGGTGACACCAGATGGGGCTGGACAACGTCGCGGTCCAGTGGCCGCGGACCGGCCGCTTCTACGACCCGGTCGCACCGGCCGAGTTCGTCGACTTCGGCGACATCGTGGACGTGCCGGGAATCTCGGCACCGACCGCCGCGCTCGCCGAGCTGATCGCGAAGACAGGCACAGTCCGGGCCACCGCGTACACCGAGGTGGTGGATCTGATCCTCGGGCTGGATGGTGTGCTCTACGCCACCGAGTCCGCCGCCGAGGACGAGGACCCGGTGATCGACCCCGACGGGTGCACCTGGATCGCCGGCGGCATCGAGCGCTTCGTCGCCGCGCACCGCCCGCACGGGGAGGCGGTCACCTTCGAGTCGGTCGGCGAGGTGCTGCGCTCGCTGCTCGCCGACGGCCGCCTGGCCGAGCAGCAGCTGCGCTGGCTGGACAGCCGGCTCGACGCGCTGCGGGACGACAGTGGTGCCGCGCCGCAGTGGACCTTCACCTGCGCCGAGCTGAGTGTGGTCGCCGCGTTCTACCGGCGCTGCGCCGATCGTGGTTTCGCCGTCTACGCCGAGTCGGCCGCCCCACGTCGGGCACCCCACTCGTAACCGCCCACGCTCTGGGTGCATCTGTGGTTACTCCGACGACCACAGGTGCACCCGGAGCCGGCAGCGGGAGCCGGCCGGCTCAGCCGTAGGTGTCCCGGGGCCCGCGGCCGCGTACCCGGCGCGGGCCCCGGGACCACGAGGGGGCCGCCGGGCCGTGGATGTGCAGCTTGCGCACCACGTTGTGGCCAACCTCACGGCCGATCTGCTGCAACAGCGAGCCGGCGAGCAGTCGCAACTGGGTCGCCCAGGCGGTGGACCGGGCCTCCACGGTCAGTTCGCCGTTCTCCAGCTTCACCGGCCGGCTGTGCTGGGCCACCTCCGGTCCGACGACCCGCTCCCAGGCGCCGAACACCGTGGCCTCGGCGGCTGGCTGCTGCCAACCGCGCGCTTTGACCAGCCGCTCCAGCACCTTGCCGAGCGGCTGCGGGTCGCGCGGGTCCGGCCCCGGGCCGGAGTAGCCGCGCAGCCGGCGCTCGCCATCAGCCCCACCGGTCGCGCCGCGCCTGCGGTTGCGCCCGGCCGTTTCCCGCCGGGCCTTCGCCGCGTCCAGCACCGCACGTGCGAGTTGCGGCCCCGAAACCCCGTCCGGACCGCCGGCCACCGGGGTCTCCGCGCCGGCGGGCGAGGCCGGGCGGCCCGGTTGCCCGGCCGGTTCACCGGCGCGGTCCGGCAGCGGCCCCTCACCGGTGCGGCCCGGCCGCTGCGGCTCATCCGACACGGCTCACCGTCCCCTCGGCCACCTCGTAGCGGGTGCCGCCCAGGGCAGCCGGCACGTCGTCGGCGACCGCACAGGTCACCAGCAGCTGACTCGCCCCGCCGACCAGTTCGGCCAGCCGGTCCCGGCGTCCGGCGTCCAACTCGGCGAAGACGTCGTCGAGCACCAGCACGGGTTCGATGCCGTCGCTGCGGAGCAGGTCGTAGCCGGCCAGCCGGAGGGCGAGCGCGTAGGACCAGGACTCGCCGTGGCTGGCGTACCCCTTGGCCGGCAGTGGGCCGAGGCTGAGCGTCAGGTCGTCGCGGTGCGGACCGACCAGCGTGGTGCCCCGCTCGATCTCGGCGGCGCGGGACTCCTCCAGCGCCGCGGCGAGCACCGCCGCGAGGATCTCCCGGTCCGTGGTGGGCTCGACCAGCTCGACCGACGGCCGGTACGCGATGCCGGCCGCACCGCGCCCGGCAGCCACCGCGTCGTACGCCTTGGCCACATGTGGGGTCAGCGCGGTGACCAGCTCCAACCGGCCGGCGAGCAGTTCGGCGCCGTGCCGGGCCAGGTGGGTGTCCCAGACGGCCAGGGTGGACAGGTCCCCGCCCCGGGATCCGCCGGTCTTGCGGGCCAGGTACGCGGTGCGCAGCAGCGCGTTGCGTTGTTTGACCACCCGGTCGTAGTCGGCGCGGACGCCCGCGTACCGGGGCTGGCGCAGCACCAGCAGGTCGTCGAGGTAGCGCCGGCGCTCGGCCGGGTCGCCCCGGATGAGTTCGAGGTCCTCCGGGGCGAAGAGCACCAACCGCAGCGCGCCGAGTACATCCCGGGCGCGGCGGGCCGGGGAACGGCCGAGTCTCGCCCGGTTCGCCTTGCCGGGAACGATCTCCAGTTCGACCAGCAGTTCCCGCCCCTCGTGCGCCACCGCGCACCGGATCACCGCCGCGCCGGCGCCCATCCGCACCAGCGGCGCGTCCGTGGCGACCCGGTGCGAGTCCAGCGTCGCCACGTAGCCCAACGCCTCGACCAGGTTGGTCTTGCCGACGCCGTTGGCGCCGATCAGGACGTTCGGCCCCGGTTCGAGGTCGACGCCGACCCGCTCGTACGAGCGGAAGTCGACCAGTTCGAGCCGGCGGACGTACACGGGGCGGGTGCCGGTCAGCGCTTGCGGACGGTGTGCCCGCCGAACTGCTGGCGCAGCGCGGAGACGGCCTTGAGCGCCGGCGAGTCGTCCTGCCGGGAGGCGAACCGGGCGAACAGCGAGGCGGTGATGACGTTGAGCGGTACGGCGAGCCGGACCGCCTCGTCCACCGTCCAGCGGCCCTCGCCGGTGTCCTCGGTGTAGTCGCTGAGCTGGTTCAGCTCCGGATCCTCGTCGAGCGCCCGGTCGAGCAGGTCCAGCAGCCAGGAGCGGACCACGGTGCCCTCCCGCCAGGACTTGATCACACCCGGCACGTTGGTCACCAGTTCGGAGGCGGCCATCAACTCGTAGCCCTCCGCGTAGGCGTGCATGAGGCCGTACTCGATGCCGTTGTGCACCATCTTGGCGTAGTGGCCGGCACCGACCGGACCGGCGTGCACGAAGCCGAACTCGCCGTCGGGCTTGAGCGCGTCGAAGATCGGCATGAGCCGTTCGACGTGCTCTTTGGCGCCGCCGACCATCAGGCCGTAGCCGTTCTGCCGGCCCCAGACCCCGCCGGACACCCCCACGTCCATGTACCCGATGCCGCGCTCGTTGAGCCGGACGGCCCGGGGGGCGTCGTCGCTGAACCGCGAGTTGCCGCCGTCGATGATCAGGTCGCCCTCGCCGAGCGCCTCGGCCAGCTCGTCGATGGTCTGGTCGGTGACGGTGGCGGGCACCATCACCCAGACCGCTCGCGGCGCATCCAGCTTGTCGGCCAGCTCGGCCACGCTCGCGACGTCGCTCAGCTCCGCGTTGTGGTCCAAACCGACCACCTCGTGACCGGCGGTGCGCAACCGCTCGCGCATGTTGCCGCCCATCCGGCCGAGTCCTACCAGGCCGAGCTGCATCTCGTTTCTTACCTTTCGTGGGTGCGGGTGTGCTCTGCCAATCTCAGCGGGAGACGCGGATCGGCATGATGAGGTACCGGTACCCAGGGATCAGCTCGCCATCCTCACCGGCGGGGGAAATCACCGCCGGCTTGAAGGCGTCTACGAACTGCAACACGGCGAACTGGGCCCCGAGGTTGGCCAGCCCGTCGATGAGGTACTGCGGGTTGAAGCCGATGGTGAGCGGTTCACCGGTGAAGGTGGCCTCCATGGCCTCGCTGGCCCGCGCCTCCTCGGTGCCACCGGCCTCGACGACCAGGCCGTCGGCGCTGAAGCTGAGCAGCACCGGCGTGGTCCGCTCGGCGACCAGGGCGACCCGCTTGACCACCTCGATGAGGGTGCTGACGGCCACCCGGGCGTCCGCGTTGTGGCTGGCCGGGAAGAGCGACCGCACCGGCGGGTAGTTGGCGCCGTCGAGCAGTCGGCTGGTGGTCCGCCGGGTGCCGCCGGAGAAACCGATCATTCCTTCGCCGGCCGAGGCCTGGGACAGGGCCAGGGTGACCTGGCCGCCGATCGGGCCGAGGGTCTTGGCGGTGTCGTTGAGCGTCCGGGCCGGCACCAGCGCGTTGATGCTGATCTCCGGGTCGTCCGGGTTCCACTCCATCTCACGCAGTGCCAGCCGGTAGCGGTCGGTGGCGAGCATGGCCACGGTGCTGCCGGAGAGTTCGACGCGTACGCCGGTCATCATCGGCAGCGTCTCGTCCCGGCTGGCGGCGATCGCCACCTGGGCCACCGCGGCGGCGAACGCGGCCGCGTCGATGGTGCCGGCGCTCTCCGGCATGTCGGGCAGGGTCGGGTAGTCCTCCACCGGCATGGTGGGCAGGGTGAACCGGGCGCTGCCGCAGACCAGTTCGAGGTGTGCACCCACCGCGGCGATGTCGACCGGCTTGGCCGGCAGCGCCTTGGTGATCTCGGCGAGCAGGCGCCCGGAGACCAGCGCGGCGCCGTCGGCGTCGCCCTGCACCTCCACGGTCACCTGGCTGGAGACTTCGTAGTCGAAGCCGGAAACCTGCAGGCTGCCTTCGGTGACGCGAAGCATCACGCCGGCCAGCACCGGCACGGACGGCCGGTTGGGCAGACTCTTCGCGGTCCAGGCCACGGCCTCGGCGAGCGCGTCGCGCTCCACTCGGAACTTCATTAATGCCTCCGCGTCGACGTCGACGTCGTCAACTCTCTCATGCCGGACGCTGCCCACCGACCCGCCTGGCGTGCGGGTACCCATCGCACCTTAGGGCGCGAGGGTATCGGCTGTGCGCCCGACCCCGTGGATCGTGTCGCTGCTGACGGGTCTTCCCGACAGCAGTCGGCCGATCCACAGGAAGTCCAACGGTGATGATTGGTTTTCGTTCTTTTAGAAGAGATAACTCATCGTCTTCATCGCACCTGTGCAAACTGTGGAGAACCCGTGTCCGGGCTGGTCAGGAGGTTATCCACCGGTGGTTTTGCTGTGGAGAACCAGGGGTACAACCCGGCTCTCGGTCCACAGGCGGCCCCCGGGCACCGGGTTGTCCACCGTCGTCCACCGGTTGTCCACCGGTAATCCACCGACTTTCTCCCCAGTCCTGTGGATTGACGCGGGGGCTCGGGACCCCGTAATCCCCAGAACCTTCAACAGGTCGCCCACAGGCGGACCGTCGCCGGTGGACAGAGCGCCCGGTTGTCCCCAGCCGTCCCCAGGCATCCACAGCGTTGTCCCCAGGGTTTCTCCACAGGCTGTGGGTAACTGGGTGCAGACGGAGCGTGGTTTTCCACCGCCGGTGGACAACGAGCTGTGGACAACGAGCGTGGGCCGAAGCGGTCACGCCTTCGATGCTGTGGTCTGGACCTCGTCGAGAGTCAACCGTCGGGCACGGAAAAGCCCGGCCGGTGCTCCGTCCGGGCGCTCGATGATGGCGTCGAGGTGGTGGCGCTCAGGTGTTCTGCTTGATCCGGTTGGTCAGCTCGGCGATCTGGTTGTAGAGCGAACGCCGCTCGGCCATCTGTTGACGGATCTTGCGGTCGGCGTGCATCACGGTGGTGTGGTCCCGGCCGCCGAACGCCTGGCCGATCCGGGGCAGCGACAGGTCGGTCAGCTCGCGACACAGGTACATGGCGACCTGGCGGGCGTTGACCAGCACCCGGGAGCGGGAGTGCCCGCGCAGATCCTCCAGGCTCACCCCGAAGTAGTCGGCCGTGGAGACCATGATCTGGTCGGCGGTGATCTCCGGACCGGCGCCGTCCGGGATGAAGTCCCGCAGCACCTCCTCGGCCAGCGACAGCTCCACGTTCGAGCGGGTCAGGCTGGCGAAGGCGGTGACCCGGATCAGCGCTCCCTCCAGTTCCCGGATCGAGTTCGACACCCGGGAGGCGATGAACTCCAGCACGTCCGGCGGGGCGTACAGCCGCTCCTGGGCGGCCTTCTTCTGGAGGATCGCGATCCGGGTCTCCAGGTCCGGCGGCTGGATGTCGGCGAGCAGGCCCCACTCGAACCGGGTCCGCAGCCGGTCCTCCAGCGTGGCCAGCTGTTTCGGCGAGCGGTCCGAGGTGATCACGATCTGCTTGTTGGCGTTGTGCAGCGTGTTGAAGGTGTGGAAGAACTCCTCCTGGGTCCGCTCGCGGTTCTCCAGGAACTGGATGTCGTCGATCAGCAGGATGTCGACGTCGCGGTAGCGGCGCTGGAACGCGCTGGTCTTGTCGTCCCGCAGCGAGTTGATGAAGTCGTTGGTGAACTCCTCGGTCGAGACGTACCGGACCGAGCGGGCGTTGCCCAGCGTGGTGGCGTAGTGCCCGATGGCGTGCAGCAGGTGGGTCTTGCCCAGCCCGGAACTGCCGTAGATGAACAGCGGGTTGTACGCCTTCGCCGGCGATTCGGCCACCGCCACGGAGGCGGCGTGTGCAAATCGGTTCGACGAGCCGATGACGAACGTCTCGAACATGTACTTCGGGTTGAGCCGGTTACCGCCGCTGTCCGCGCCCGTCGGCAGCCGCCGGTCGTCCCGGGGGCGGTGATCCGCGCCACTGCGGCCCGGCCCGCTGTCGGTGCCGCCGTCGGTCGGCAGGGCCCGGATGACGTGCTGGTCCCGGGGGGAGACGCCGGACTCCTCGCCGAACCGGGTGCCGAAGCCACGCGGGCCGCCGGGCGGTGGATCCAGGGGCCTGGGGTGCTCGGTGAAGCCGAGTCGATCGGCCGGCCGCCGGCTTGCCTCCGGCGACCGGTCGGCCGGCGGCTCGACGAACGCGGTGCCGAAGAGGGTCTCCTGACCATCGGCGACGGGTGGGCCCGTGCGGGGCCCGCCGTCGGCCGGCGGCGCGTCCGGGGCGGGCCGGTCGAACCGGCCCGGGTGCGGCTGCTCGGGTATGAGCGGGAACTGCTGCCGGCCGGCGTCGGTGGCCGGGTCCGGGCTCGCCGCCAGACCGTCGAAGGCGACCGGGTTGCCGTCGTGCTCACCGGTACCCGCATTCGGCGCGCTGTGGTAGACCGTGCCCGGGCCGCGGCCGTCCTCCGGTGCGCGGACGGTCACCGCGACCTGGATCGGCCGGCCCAGCCGGCGGGTGAGCGCCTCGGTGATGGCCGGTCGCAACCGTGACTCGATCACGTCCCGGGTGAAGGCGTCCGGCACCGACAGCAGGGCGGTGTCCTCGACGATGGCCCGTAGTCGGGTGAGCCGCAGGTATGCCCGCTGTTGCGCGGAAATGATCTCGTCGGCGAGTTCGTCCGTGGTCGCCGTCCACACCGCGGCAAGGTCGGTCGTACCGGCCAC